>NZ_FOWW01000023.1 GCF_900115565.1 Amycolatopsis arida
AGCGCCGACGTCTACACCGCCCTCTCCACCGGCACCACCTTCGGCCCCGGCACCAAATGGCACGACTTCTTCGGACTCCCCGGAGAAACCAGCCTCTGATGTATGAACTCAAGGAGAAGAAATGCGAAAAGTGAGAGGCAAGCCTCTGTCCGTGCTGGCGATTCTCGCCACGACGTTCGTTACCACGCTGGGCCTCACCACCGAGCCCGCCCTCGCGCAGCCTCCTGGGCAGGGGAGCATGAACGCCGCCTTCGCGCGGTCCGCGGCGGAGTCCGACGTTCCCCGGGACCTGCTGGTGGCGGTCGGCTACGGCGAGACCCACCTCGACGGCCACCAGGGGATGCCCAGCTCGGACAACGGCTACGGAGTCATGCACCTGGTCAGCAACCCGACCCGGCACACCCTGGAGCAGGCGGCACAGCTCACCGGTGAGTCGGTCGAGGCGCTGAAGAAGGAGACTCCCGCCAACATCCGCGGTGGCGCGGCGGTGCTGCGGGCGTTGGCCGATGGGCTGGGGCTCGATCGGGCGGACCGGCAACGGGTCGAGGCCTGGTACCCGGTGGTGGCCGCCTACAGTGGAGCGGCCGACGACCGGGTGGCCCGCCTCTATGCCGACACCGTGTACGAGCTGCTCGCCACCGGTCTACAGACCAGGACCGTCGACGGGGAACTGGTTTCCCTGCCTGCCCGCCCGGTGCAGCCCCAGCGCGGGAGGTTCGACGCCGTCCCCTCCCTCGACGACACCAGTGCGGACGTGACCACACAGGGATTGGACTACCCGCACTCGCGCTGGCTCCCGGCTCACCCCAACAACTACAGGTCGGGCCGGACCGCGCGCATCGACCGCGTCGTGATCCACGTGACGCAGGGCTCCTACGCCGGCACGCTGAGCTGGTTCCAGAACCCGTCGTCCGGGGTGAGCACCCACTACGTGATCCGCTCCGCCGACGGCGAGATCACCCAGATGGTCCGCGATGCCGACACCGCCTACCACGTCCGCTCCTACAACCCCCGATCGCTTGGCATCGAGCACGAGGGCTTCGTCAACAACCCGTCCTGGTTCACCGACTCGATGTACCGGGCCTCGGCCGCGCTCACTCGATGGCTGTGTGACCGGCACGGAATCCCCAAGACGCGCCAGTTCATCGTGGGGCACAACGAGGTGCCGGGCAACGACCACACCGACCCGGGGCCCCACTGGAACTGGGCCTACTACATGCAGCTGGTCAACGGCGGCGGTTCGGCCCAGGTCTTCACGGGTTCGTCGGCTGATTTCAACGGTGACGGCCGCGACGACGTGGTGACCTTCACCCAGAACAACCTGGCCGACGTGTACGTGGCGCTGT
>NZ_FOWW01000010.1 GCF_900115565.1 Amycolatopsis arida
ACCCACGACAACGGCACCACCACCGAATTCGACGCCACCGTCCGCATCGACACCCCCGGCGAAGCCGACTACTACCGCCACGGCGGCATCCTGCAGTACGTGCTGCGCAAGATGATCGCCAGCTGACCCGGCACGAGAGCGGGGCCCCGGTGTCGCCACCGGGGCCCCGCCGTGTCTCCGCAGTGGACATCGGGCATGGACATCGGGCATGGACACCGGCCGTGGACGTCGACTGTGGACCGCGGGGGGCGTTCGCGCCTCGCCGGCGATCACCGTGCCGCGTGGTCCGGCTGTTCGACCTCCCAGCGGACGCTGGACACCGCGGGCTCCAGGCTGAGCCGGCTCACCGCCGACTCCATCTGCGCGTCGTCGCGGTGGTCACCGACCAGCTCGGCCCGCACCTCCACCACCCCGCCCGGTGGCACGTCGGCGCTCTGCACCGCCAACAACCGGAAGTCGGTGCGGGTCAACGCCTGCACCAGCAACGCCCGGACGTGGGCCTCGGCGTCGTCCCGGGTCGCCGCCCGGAACGTGTAGTGCGCCGGCACCTCACCGCCGGTGTCCGGACGCCGGTCCAGTGCCCGGCCGAGGGCGCGCAGCACGATGTTCACCGCGATCACCACCACCGCGCCGGCGGTCGCGACCTGGAACAGCCCCGCGCCGGCGAGCGCGCCCACCGCGGCCGAGCACCACAGCGTGGCCGCCGTGTTGAGGCCGCGGACGCTGAGCCCGTCGCGCAGGATGACACCGGCGCCGAGGAACCCGATCCCGGAGACGATCTGTGCCGCCACCCGGGTCGGGTCGGCGTCACCGCTGGTGTCCAGTCCGCCGAAACCGTGCGCGGACAACAGCACGAACAGGGTGGCCCCGACGGCCACCAGCGCGTTGGTGCGCAGCCCCGCCATCCTGGCGCGGAACTGCCGCTCGAACCCGATCGCGGCGCCGAGCCCCACTCCGGCTCCGACCCGCAGCAGCATGTCCATTGTGATCATGGTCATCGGCCTCCCTGGCGTGCGCACAGCCAGACAGGTCGCGACCGAACTCGACTACCGGCGCGAGCGGCGGCACAGGGCGCGCGCGGGAACGGCGAGCGTGCTCAGCGCCCGGGCCGCGGGAGGCGGGTGCCGGTGGCGGCGCCGGGTCGGGTCCGGTCGGAACTGTCTTCCGGCATGTGCCGCTCACCTCGCTTCCCGTACTCGTGACGTGAACTCGTGATGTGATGGGCGATGCGCGGGCGCATCGATCAACTTGGCCACTGTACCCGGTGCCCTGCGGAGGAGGACGGATGTGGGGTGTGGTCTTCGTCGCCGGCGCGGTGGTGCTCGTCGGCGCGCTGGTGCAGGGCGCGGTCGGCTACGGCATGAACCTCGTTGCCGCCCCGTTGCTGGCGTTGCTCGACCCAGCGCTGGTGCCGGTGCCACTGCTGCTGGTCGCCTCCGGGCACGCCGTATTGGCGATGGCCAGGGAACCCGCCGACACCGACTGGCGGGGCGTCGGCTGGGCGATGCTCGGCCGGCTCCCCGGCACCGCGCTCGGAGTGCTGGCGGTGGCCACGCTGCCGCAGCGGCCGTTCACCGCGCTGGTCGGCGCCGCGGTGCTGATCTGCGTCGTCCTCTCCGTCACCGCCTGGCGACCGCGGCCGGTACCCGGGGCACTGATCGTGGCCGGCGTGGCCAGCGGGACGTTGGGCACCGCCGCCTCGATCGGCGGCCCACCCATCGCCCTGCTGTACCAGCACGACACCGGACCCAGGATCCGCGGCACGATGGCGGCGGTGTTCGCCGGTGGCTCGCTGCTGTCGATCGGCGGGCTCGCGCTGGGCGGCCAGATCGGGCCCCGTCACCTGCTGCTCGCCGCGGCGCTGCTGCCCTTCCTCGTGCTCGGGTTCCTGCTCTCCGGGCCGGTCCGCCGCGTCCTCGACGGCCGCATCCGCTACGCGGTGCTCACCGTCGCGTCCGCCAGCGCGGTCACCCTGCTCGTACGCAGCGCTGTCAGCTGACAGCGCTGCGTACGACGACGGAGGTCAGCCCGCCGGCGGAGCACCGAACGGCCGCTCGTCCGGTTGGTACACCCGCCCCGGCGGTGGCGTGACCAGGTCGACCAGGTAATCCGCGGTCGCCTTGTCCACGGCGGTCGACTGGCCGAGGATGCAGTGCCCGAACGCGTCGACCGACAGCAGCCGGGCGAAGCCGAGTTGGTCGGCCATGCGACGGGAGAACTCGTACTGGGTAGCCGGGTCGTGGTAGTTGCCGATCACCAGCACCGGGTGCTCCGTCGAGGCGTTCCACGGGCCGCGGTAGGCGTCACCCTCTCGTGCCGGCCAGGCCGGACACCCCGCGGCGTCGGCGAATGCCTGGGTCCGCCCGAAGTTCGGCGACTCCCGTTCCCACTCCGCGGCGATCTCCGGCACCCCGTCCTGCCGGTGCCGGAACACCTTGTCGGCGCAGTTCACCCCGAAGTACGAGTCGTCCGTGGTGTACGGCGTGTCGGGCAGCGCGTCCAGCCGCGCGTTCTGCGGGGGGTCGAACAACGGTTGCAGGTCACGGGCGGTCGGCGACACGTCCGGGTTCGACGGCGCGTGCGCGATGTCGTACAACACCTGGAGGACGTTCGCCAAGTCCGGAAGGGTCCTGGCCGAGTACAGCGAGCCGGCAACCCCGGAGGTGAAGGAGTTGATGGTCACCCGGTTGCCGTCCGGCAGCGTGATCGGGCCCCGTCGCAACCTCTCTCGCAGCGCGGCGAACTTCCGCTTCGGCTGGTCGGCGCCGAAGGCGCAGCGGTCCCCGGCCCGCTCGCACTCGGTCAGGAAGGCGTCCAGCACCCGCTCGAACCCCTGTGCGCGCTCCCGGTCGTACCGCAGGCCGTCCTTGGTGCGCAGGGCCGGATCGACGTTGCCGTCCAGCACCATGGCGCGGACCTTCAACGGGAACATGTTGGCGTAGGTGGCGCCGATGAGGGTGCCGTACGAGAAGCCCACGTAGTTGAGCCGCTCGTCCCCCACCGCGGCGCGCAGCAGATCGAGGTCCCGCACGACGTTCTTGGTGGACAGGTGTTCCAACAGCGCGCCCGCGTTGCGCCGGCAGAACCCGGCGTAGTCCTGGTACGCCGCCAGGGTGCCGGAGATCTCGGCCCGGCTCAGCGGCACCGTCGACTGACTGCCGAGCACCTCCCGGGCGTCCTCGACGGTGGCGAAGCACTGCACCCGGTGACTCTGCCCGACGCCGCGGGGGTCGAAGCCGATGATGTCGAACCGGTCGAGCACCGGCTGGTCGAGGAAGCGGTCGGCGACGACGGGCATCGTCCGCCCGGCACCGCCCGGGCCGCCGGGGTTGAGGAACAGGGAGCCGATCTTCGACTCGGGGCTGTCCGCGGCCCTGCGCAGCAACGCGAGATCGATCGAGCCGAGCTCGGCGTTGTCGTGGTCCACCGGCACCCGGAACCAGGCGCAGCTGTACCGGTCGTGCTGGTCGGCGGGGATCTGTCGCAGCGTCGCCTCGTCGCAGTCCCCCCACCGCACCGCTGTGGTGGCCCCGTTCTCCGCGACGGGAGCGGCCGTCGCGGTCACGGCGGGCACACCGGTCATCAGCAACGCCGTCACGGCCGCACCGAGCATCGCCCTGCCCCAAGCGTTGACCATCGCATCCTCCCAAGGCGTCACCGTCCGCGCACGTTCGGGTGCGCAGCGCTGCCGAATGAGGCGAAGAATGCCACAAAGGGGGATCACGCGCATTCACCGGGAAGGATGGTGCAGTGCGACGGGCGTGTCGCCGCACCGGCGCGGGCCGTCGCGCCGGATTGTTCCGGTCGCCGCTCAGTCCCCCCTGGTGAGGACGAAGATCGGCAGCCGGCGGCCGGCGGCGGCGCGCTCCATCGCGTACCCGGGCCAGAACTCCAGCAGCTCCGCCCACAGCTCGTCGTACTCGCGGCCGTGGACCTCCCGGGCCCGCACCGGCACCGTGGCGCCGCGGATCGCCACCGTGGTGTCCGGGTGCGCCCGCAGGTTGTGTGCCCAGGCGGGATCCCGGCGGCGACCCCAGTTCGACGCGGTGAGCACGAGGTCGTCGCCGCGCGGCAGGTACAGCAGGTTGTTCTCGCGGGTCAGCCCGGTCCGCCGACCCCGGCTGCTGAGCCGCAGCCACGGCAGCCCGGCGAGCGTCACCAGGCCGAGCCGGCCGCGGGTGAGCCGGTGCAGCCAGGTGTCCGCCCGGACGACGGCACCGGCCCGCCGCATCAGCCACGGCCGGGTGCCCAGTGCCCGGGCCAGCGCCGGTACCAGGTCGCGCCCCGGCCACCGCGACGAGCCGGCACCGCGGCCGGTTCCGCGCCGCCCTCGCCCGGGCCGGCCGGTCACCTGCCGCCGTACTCGGCCCGGCCCGCCCGGCGCCGCCCCTCGCCAGTCCCTCCCCTCGACCATCAGGCCCCCGCCGGGCGGCGGACGGCCCGGGCCAGGGACACCGCGAACCGCCCCTCGTCGTCGGTCCACCAGTGCTGGACGGCGAACCCGGCGTCGCTCAGTTCCGCGGTCACCCCCTTGCGGCGGAACTTCGCCGAGATCTCGGTGCGCACGTCCTCGCCGGCGGCGAAGTCGACCACCATGTCCGCGCCGGGGATGCGCACCCGCATCGCCTCCCGCGCCCGCAGCCGCATCTCGATCCACTCGGCCTCGGCGTCCCAGTGGGCCACGTGGTCGAACCGCTCCGGGTCGAAGTCCGCGCCGAGCCGCGCGTTGATCACCCGCAGCACGTTGCGGTTGAACTCCGCGGTGACACCCGCCGCGTCGTCGTAGGCGCGGACCAGCACGTCGGGATCCTTCACCAGATCAGTGCCCAGCAGCAGCCACTCCCCCTCGTCCAGCACGTCGCGCACCGACCGCAGGAACGCCGCGCGCTCGGCCGGGGTGAAGTTGCCGATGGTGCCGCCCAGGAACACCACCAGCCGGGGCGGCTCGCCGGGCAGCAGGTCGAGGTGCTCGGTGAAGTCACCGACCACGCCCCGCACCCGCAGTCCCGGGTAGTCGGCGGCGATCGCGGCGGCGGCCTCGGCCAGCGCCGGCTCCGACACGTCGAGCGGCACGAACGCGCGCAGCGTCCGCCTGCCCCGCAGCGCGTCCAGCAGCAACCGGGTCTTCTCGCTCGACCCCGAGCCCAGCTCCACCAGCGTGTGTGCCCCGGTGAGCTCGGCGATCTCCCCGGCGACCCTGGCCAGCACCGACCGTTCGGCCCGGGTCGGGTAGTACTCGGGCAGCTCGGTGATCCGCTCGAACAGCTCGCTGCCCCTGCGGTCGTAGAACCACTTGGACGGCAGCCACTTCGGTTCGACGGCCAGGCCGGCGCGGACGTCGGCACGCAGGGCCGCGTCCAGGTCCCGCGCGCTGCGCGGCACGTCCAGGTCGACATCGGTCATGACGGTGCGGTGCTCCCCTCCGCGTCGGCGGGATCGATCGGGTGAGTCTCGACGGTGACAATGCCCCCGCGGCGGCGCACCAGGAGCGCGCGCCCCTCCGGCACCGCCGTCCAGCCGGGCTCGCCGTCACACGGTTCCGAGGCCACGACCACGCCGTCTGGGGTGTGCCGCACCGACAGGGCGTGGGTCCACGCGGTGGCGACGGCCCGCTCGCCGTCGGTGAGCAGGAGGTTGAGCCGTGATCCGGGCGCGGCGCGGGCCACCTCGGCGACCAGGCCGGTGACCGCGGCGAGCGGCTCCTGCCCGCCGCGGAGGCGGTCCCTCAGCAGGGCCCACAGCAGGGCCGAGTCGGTCGGCGCCTCGAGCCGGAGCAGGTCGGTGACCGGCAGCTTCTCGGCCAGGCCGGCCACCGAGTCCGGCCAGCCGGTGACCACGCCGTTGTGGCTGAACAGCCAGCGGTCGGACCGGAACGGCGCACAGGTCGCCTCGCTCACCGGCATGCCCGGCGTGCCGGACCGCACCGCGGCCAGGAACGCCGTGGTGCGCACCGAGTCGGCCAGCCCGGGTACCGACTCGTCCGCCCACAGTGGACCGGTACGGCGGTAGCGCACCGGGGTGCCCTCCGACGTGTACCAGCCCAGGCCGAAGCCGTCGACGTTGACCGTGCCGCCGCAGCGCATGTCGTGGGGGGCGTGGGACTGCCGCAGCAGCGAGTGCGGCGCCCGCAGCAGCAGCTCGGCGGGTGAGTCCGGCGCGCCGAGATACACCAGGTGCCGGCACATGTCAGGCGTCCCTGGCGCAGCGGAACCCGGCGAAGATCTGCCGGCGGATCGGGAAGTCCCAGTTCCGGAACGTGCCCCGGACGGCGACCGCGTCGGTGCCGAACGAGCCGCCGCGCAGCACCTTGTACTCGCTGCCGAAGAACACTTCGGAGTACTCGCGGTAGGGGAACGCGACGAAGCCCGGGTAGGGCCGGAAGTCGGAGCTGGTCCACTCCCACACGTCGCCGACCAGCTGGTGCACGCCCAGCGGCGAGGCACCGGCCGGGTAGGCGCCCACCGCGGCCGGCCGCAGGTGCCGCTGGCCGAGGTTGGCGTGCTCCGGCCCCGGGTCGGCGTCACCCCACGGATAGCGGCGAGACCGCCCGGTCGCCGGGTCGAAGCGGGCCGCCTTCTCCCACTCCGCCTCGGTGGGCAGCCGCTTGCCGGCCCACGCCGCATAGGCCGCGGCCTCGTGGTAGGACACGTGCACCACCGGCTCGTCGGGCGGCACCGGCTCGACCACGCCGAACCGGGTCCGGTACCAGCCGTCCCGCTCTCGCCGCCAGAACCGCGGCGCGCCGATGGCGTGCTCCTGGACGTAGGCCCAGCCGGCCGCGTTCCACCACCGCCGCTCGCCGTAGCCGCCGGACTCGACGAACTCGAGGTAGGCGCCGTTGGTGACCGGGGTGGTGTCCAGGAAGAACGGGGCGACGTGCGCCTCGTGCGCGGGCCGCTCGTTGTCCAGCGCCCACGGCTCGGTGGAGGTGCCCATGAGGAACGGCCCGCCGGGCACGAACACCTCCGGGGGCAGTGGCCCCGCCCTGCGGACGGGTGGCGGCGGCGCGTGCAGCACCGGCTCGCCCCTGCGCAGCTGGTGGGTGGCCAGCATGGTCTCGTCGTGCTGCTGCTCGTGCTGGGCCAGCATCCCGAAGGCGAACGCCGACTCGGTGAGCCGGCGGCCGGTGAGCGGGACGTCGGCCAGCACGTCGAACGCCTTGTCCCGCACCTCGGCGACGTAGGCCCTGGCCTCGGCGGGGCCGAGCAGCGGCAGCGCCGGCCGGTCAGCGCGCGGGTGCTGGAAGGCGTCGTACAGGTCGTCGATGTCCGGGCGCAGCGGATCGCGGCCGCCCACGTCGCGCACCAGCCAGAGCTCCTCCTGACTGCCGATGTGCGCGAGGTCCCACACCAGTGGGGACATCAGCCGGGAGTGTTGGCGCACCAGGTCGGCGTCGTCCACCGCGTCGGTGAGCGCCGTGCTGCGGGCCCGTGCGTGGTCGAGCACGTCGGCGGCGTGCGTGCGCAGCCGCTCGGCGCCCAGCTCGCGCAGCCGGTTCGGCGTCTCCGTCAGGCGGTCGGTCGGTCCGCTCACCGCCGCTCCTCCTCTCCCCCGTGGTCCAGCCGTCGCTGGAGGTCGTCGATGATGGTCATGACGGTCGCGGCGGGCAGGCCGGTCCCGGTACCGAGCTCGGCGAGCTCGGCACAGCCCAGGTCCACCACGGCCCGCCCGGCGGCGGCGAGCCGGGCGTCGGTGAGGCCGTGCCGGGCCGCGTCCTCCCAGCGGTCCGCGACCGGGGCGCACGCCGCCAGCGCCCGGTCCACGGTGGCCGGCCGGGCGAGCAGCGCGGTGAGCAGCGCCACCGGTGGCAGCCAGCGGCCGGGTGGCTGCGCGTCCAGGTAGCGGATCTCCAGGTAGCCGCGGGGCCGGACCGGGGTGAACATCGTGCTCAGGTGGTAGTCGAGGTCGGCGGTGGTCGGGGGATCGAGCCGTGCGCCGGCGCCGCGCCCGGCGATCCAGTCCGCGAACGTGAGGCCGGGTGGGGCGTCCCACGGCCCGTCCCGCCGGCGCAGCACCATCACCGGCGTGTCCATCAGCCGGCGGGCCCAGTCGGTGACCGGGTCGCGCGACGGCGTGCTCGGGTGGGTGCGGCACCGCTCGGTGCGCAGCACCGCGAGCCAGCGGGCGGACGCGCAGCCGGTGTCGACGCCGGCGTGCCGCGCCGAGTTGGCGAACAGCGCGACCAGGACGGGGCCGAGCGCGTGCACCAGCGCCCACCGGCCGGGCAGCGTCGCCCGCTCCCCGACGTCCACGCACACCTGGAGCGCGGCCGTGCTGCACATCATGGTGATCCCGCCGGGCCCTTCGGGCGCGAAGCGCCGTTCCATGGCGGTGTAGCGGGGGGTGGCCAGCATCCGCGCGGGCGGCCGGTGCGGGTCGATGCCCGAGGTGCCGAGGGACAGCCCGACCGCGGCCAACCGTTCCCGGAGGTGGGCGAGGTCGGCGTCGGCCACGGCGGCGAGCGCGCCGAGCGAGGTCTGGGGTGGTGGGGAGATCTCGATCTGGCCTCCGGGTTCGAGGGTCACCGGTGAGCCGTGTGGAAGGGGTTCGGCCGGGCTGTCCGGCGCCACCGTGCGGGGCGCGTGCGGACCGAGCGCGGCGACGAGGTCGGCGGGATCCAGTGGACGGGTGGGGTCGGCGGTGCGGTGGACGGTGTACTCGAGCTCGACGCCGATCCGCCGCGGGGGGCCGTTCCTGAAGCAGACCGACGCGACGTAGGCCTCACCCTCGGCACGGTCGGCGAGTATCCGCGCGGTCCGGTTCACCGCGGCCTGGTCGGCCTCGGCGGAGCTGGCCGCGGTGTGGAACGGGGAGCGGGGATGGCGCTCGTGTACGGCTGTCATGGCACACCACCTGGCGTCAGTCGGAGGACCCGTCGACTAGGAACCTACGCAAAGGATCCGACAAACGCAGTGCCCTGCGTGGTTCCGGTTCAGGGCAGCGGCGCGCGGGCGCCGAGGCCGAGCTCGGCGGCCGCGCCCCGCACGGCGTCGATCACCAGGTGCAACGCGGGGCGACGGGCCGCGGTCCGCCGGTAGGCGATGGAGACCGTGCGCATCACCGGATCGGTGAGCGCGACGATGTCCACCCCCGGCGGGCGCAGGGAGAGCCCGAGGTCGGACACCAGCGTGACGCCGAGCCCGGCACCGACCATCGCCAGCGCGGTGGCCTGCTCCCCCACCTCGTGATCGATGGTCGGCTCGAACCCGGCGCGCTGGCAGGCGATCCGCACCGCCCTGCCGAAGTGGCTGCGCGGACCGGCCAGGATCCACGGCTGCTCGGCCAGGTCCTGCAGGGACACCACACCCGCCGGCACCGTGCCCACGGGCACCGCGGCGTGCAGCCGCTCCACCGCGATCACCGCCCGCTCCAGGGCCGGGTCCTCGGGCATCGGGTAGTCCGAGTAGTCGATGACGAAGGAGAAGTCCAGCGTGCCGTCGCGGACGGCGCCAGCGGTCTCCTCCGGCGTCAGCTCGCGGGTGCGCACCTCGATGCCGGGGTGCGTGGCGGCCAGCGCGGACAGGGCCGGCGGCAGCAACCCGGACGCCACCGACGCCCACACGCCGGCGGTGAGCCGCACCGACCGGCTCTGCTGCGCCTCCTCCAGCGCCATCGTGGCCCGCTCCACCGCGCCGAGGATCTCCTCGGCGTGCTCGGCGAGCACCATGCCCAGGTCGGTGAGCTGGACTCGGCGGCCGAGCCGCTCGAAGAGCTTCCCGCCGACGTCCCTTTCGAGCTGGGCGAGCTGCTGGGACACCGCCGACGCGGTGTAGTGCAGCGCGGCCGCGGCGGCGGTGACCGTGCCGCGCCGGCGCAGCTCCCGGAGCATCCGCAGCCGGTGCAACGAGAGCTCCATGCAGGAAGCGTAAACGGAACCCTGCATGATCCTTAACTGGACGCGCGGCGCCGGCCGGTCGCACCCTGGTGTCGTAGGAGTCGCCTCGCGGTCGCCGTCGGCGGACCGCCGCACCGCATCCCACAGCACGCCGCCCGTCGCCAGCGGGCGGGTGAGTCCTGCGCGCGTGCGGCCGCCCGGTGTTCGGGAGGAGACCGGATCCCGGGACGGTCCCGGGCATGGGCGAGCAGGAGTCGACCAGGAGGTGGGGAGCATGCAGAACACCGAACCGCTGCTGCGGCTGACGTGGACCGACCCGGTGACCGGCACGCACGGCTACCTGGTCGTGCACACCTTGGTCGCCGGCCTGGCCACCGGCGGGACCCGGATGCGCGCCGGGTGCACGCTGTCCGAGGTGGAGGACCTGGCCCGCGGGATGGCCGCCAAGACGGCGGTGTTCGGCCTGCCGGTGGGCGGCGCCAAGGGCGGCATCGACTTCGACCCCAAGGACCCGCGCGCGGTGGGGGTGCTGGAGCGCTTCTGCCAGGCGATGCGGCCCTGGCTGGACGCGCACTGGGTGACCGCGGAGGACCTGGGCGTGCCGCAGCACCTCATCGACGAGGTCTTCGCCCGGCTGGGCCTGGGGCAGTCCTACCACGCGGCGATCCGCCGATCGGCCGACCCGGAGCGGACGCTGCGCCGGGTGCAGGCCGGGCTCAACGCGCCAGTGCCGGGCGGGCTGCTGCTCGGCGACGTGGTCGGCGGGTACGGCGTCGCGCAGGCCTGCCTGGGCGCGGTGGCGGCCGGCGAGTGGGACGACGCGGCGACCACCGTGGCGATCCAGGGCGTGGGGACCATGGGCGGGGCCGCCGCGTGGTACCTGCACGAGGCGGGCCTGCGGGTGGTGGCGGTGGCCGACGCGGCCGGCACCCTGTACGACCCGGCCGGCCTGGACGTTCCCGCGCTGCTGGAGCTGCGTGACGCGTTCGGGGAGATCGACAGGGCCGGGGTGCCGCCCGAGGTGCGCCGGCTGCCGCGCGGCGCGGTGCTCGGGGTGCCCGCCGACATCCTGGTGCCGGCGGCGATCTCCTACGCGATCACTCCGGACAACACCGTGGACGTGCGGGCCAGGGTCGTGGTCGAGGCGGCCAACGCGGCGACCACGCCGGAGGCCGAGGCGATGCTGGCCGCGCGGGGCATCCCGGTGATCCCGGACTTCGTGGCCAATGCCGGCGCGGCCGCCTGGGCGTGGTGGTTGCTGCTCGGGCAGGTCGGGGCCGACCCCGGGGACTCGTTCCTGCGGTTGCGCACGGAGATGCAGGCCAAGGTGTCGCTCCTGCTCGCCCAGTGGTCCGCGGTCGGCGTGCCGCCGCGACGGACGGCCGAGGAGCTGGCCGCCGCGCAGCGTCACACGGAGGCGCCGGTGCCCGAGGCCACCATGGTCACCATCCCCTGACTGGGGGCCGACCTGTCGCAGTACGTACGTACGGATTGCGATCTGACGATCCCTGGTGACAGGATCGGGGAATGCCACGGGTCAGTCAGGACCACCTCGACGCGCGCCGGCGTCAGATCCTCGACGGCGCGCGGATGTGCTTCGCCCGGTACGGCTACGAGGGTGCCACGGTTCGCCGGCTCGAGGAAGCCACCGGGCTGTCCCGCGGGGCGATCTTCCACCATTTCCGGGACAAGGAGTCGCTGTTCCTCGCGCTCGCCGAGGACGACGCGGTCCGGATGGCGGACGTCGTCGCCGAGCAGGGCCTGGTGCAGGTGATGCGTGACCTGCTCGACAGCGACAAGCAGGACCGGCGGGATGGCCCGTACCCGGCCGACTGGCTGGGCACGCGGTTGGAGGTGTCCCGACGGCTGCGCACCGACCCGGAGTTCCGGGCCCGGTGGGCGGAGCGGTCCGAACAGCTCACCACCGCGACCCGGCGCCGGCTGGAGCGCCAGCGCGAGGCCGGCAACCTGCGCGACGACGTGCCGCTGGGCGTCCTCACCAGCTTCCTCGAGCTCGTGCTCGAGGGGCTGGTGTCGCACCTGGCGATGGGGTTGCCCGCCGACGACCTCGGCCCGGTGCTCGACCTGGTCGAGGAGTCGGTCCGGCGGCACCGGGCCCGGGATGAGCCGGTCCGGCGGCCCGGGTCGGCCGAGTACGCGCCGAGCTGAGCCCGTGCCGAGCTGCGGGAGGCGGCGGCGCGTGGTGCAGTAGAGGACTTGGAGGTGTCATGGACCTGCTCGACGCGCACGGCCGCGCGATGCGCGGCTTCGACCGCACCATCCACCAGGTCGGGGACCACCAGTGGGCCGAGGCCACCCCGTGCACCGACTGGACCGTCCGCCACCTCGTCAATCACGTGGTGAGCGAGCAGCTGTGGGTGCCGCACCTGCTCGCCGGGGAGGCCCTGGACGACGTCGGGGATCGCTACGCCGGCGACGTGCTCGGTGGCGACCCCGCCGGCACCTGGCGCGCGGCGGCCGCCGCGGCCCGCGCCGCCTGGATCGAACCGGGGGCGCTGGACCAGCGGGTGCACCTCACCAGCGGACGGATCGACGCCACCGAGTACGGCTGGCAGATGACCGTGGACCTGGCCGTGCACGGCTGGGACCTGGCCCGCGCCATCGGTGTGCCGCACCCCATCGAGGACGCCGTCGCCGCCGAGTTGCTCGACCGGGTCGCCCCCGAGGTCGAGCAGTGGCGGGACGCGGGCATCGTCGCCCCGCCGGTCCCGGTGCCCGCCGACGCCGACCCGCCCGACCGCCTGGTCGCCCTCCTCGGCCGCGACCCGCGATAACCGCACGGATCGCGGAATCTACGTTCGGGACGGCGAGACCTCCGTTCGGGGGCACGGGCGCTACCCGCGAGGCTGCTCCAGGGGGACACCCGCCCCGAGCAGCAGCCCCGAGGCGCACCGCACCACACTGGACACCCGGTCACGCGGGCGAGGACCGGGCGGTCCGACTAGGATGGGGCACCATCCCGTGAGTCTCTTCGAGGAGTGACTTCCCCCGTGCGCGCAGCACCGTCACCCGACGGCAGTACCAAGCCGGGTGACGAGCCCGGCTTCCCCGTCTCCCCCGCCCCGCACACCCCTGGCGGTCGCGGCTGATGGACGTCCTGCTCGCCATCGGCGGTGTGCTGTTCGTGGTGCTGCTGACCATCGGCACCGGCCTGGCCGTCGCCGCCGAGTTCTCCCTCACCGCGCTCGAGCGCAGCACCGTCCAGGCCGATGTGCGCCGAGTCGGCGACCGCAGGTCGAAGACCCTGCTGCACGCCCATCGCACGCTGTCGTTCCAGCTCTCCGGCGCCCAGGTGGCCATCACGCTGACCACGCTGGTCACCGGGTTCGTCGCCGAGCCGCTGCTCGGCGAGCTGGTCCGGCCCGCGTTCACCGCGCTCGGCATGTCACCGCCGGTGGCCCGCGGAGCGTCCCTGGTGGTGGCCCTGTTCCTCGCGACCTCGCTGTCGATGGTGCTCGGCGAGATGGTCCCGAAGAACCTGGCCGTCGCCAGGCCACTGCAGACCGCCAGGGCGGTGGTCGGCTACCACGACCGGTTCTCCCGGCTGTTCGGATGGCTGA
Organism: Amycolatopsis arida; assembly: GCF_900115565.1. GTDB lineage: Bacteria > Actinomycetota > Actinomycetes > Mycobacteriales > Pseudonocardiaceae > Yuhushiella > Yuhushiella arida. The sequence goes on from NZ_FOWW01000010.1 coordinate 13,417, forward strand.
TCCGGCTGATGAACAACAGCGCGAACTGGGTGGTCCACAAGTTCGGCGTCGAGCCGCAGGAGGAGTTGCGCTCGGCCCGCTCACCCCAGGAGCTGGGCTCGATCGTGCGGACCAGCGCGGAGAGCGGCGCGCTGGACAGCGCCACCGCGCAGTTGCTGGACCGATCGCTGCGGTTCGGCGACCGCACCGCCGACGAGCTGATGACCTCGCGGGTGCAGGTCGAGTCGCTCACCGTGGACAGCACGATCAACGACCTCGTCGAGGCGGCGCTGCGCACCGGGTTCTCCCGCTTCCCGGTCTACGCCGAGGACCTCGACGACGTCCAGGGTGCCGTGCACGTCAAGCAGGCGTTCACCGTGCCGGCCGCCGAGCGCGCCCACGTCAAGATCGGCTCGGTGATGCGTCCGGTGCCGACCGTGCCCGAGTCGCTGCCCGGTGACGCGCTGCTCGACCGGCTGCGCGCCTCCCGGTTCCAGCTCGCCATCGTCGTCGACGAGTACGGCGGCACCGCCGGCATGGTCACCCTGGAGGACGTGGTCGAGGAGATCATCGGCGACGTCCGGGACGAGCACGACGAGCGCGAGGCCCCCGCGTCGCGGCGGCTCGGCACGGACAGTTGGTTGGTGTCCGGCCAACTGCGCGCCGACGAGATTCGCGACCTCACCGGCTTCCGGATGCCCGAGGGCGACTACGAGACCGTGGCCGGGCTGGTGCTGGAGCGGCTGGGCAAGATTCCGACCTCGGGCGAGTCGATCGACGTCGACGGCTGGCGGCTAACCGTGATGGCCATGGACCGGCACCGGATCGCGGAGTTGAGCCTGCGCCGCACCGGGGAGGGCACCACCGCGGCGCCGGAGGAGGCCGACCGATGAGCGACGCCCTCGCCATCTCGCTGATCGGCGTGCTGCTACTGGCGAACGCGTTCTTCGTCGGCGCCGAGTTCGCGCTCATCTCCTCCCGCCGTGACCGGTTGGAGGCGTTGCTGGAGCAGGGCAAGGCGCGCGCCCGGATCGTGATCAACGCCAGCCGCAACGTCTCCCTCATGCTGGCCGGCGCGCAGCTGGGCATCACCATCTGCTCGCTGTTGCTGCTGCAGTTCGGCGAGCCGGCGGTGGCGCACCAGTTGGAGGCGGCGTTCACCGCGCTCGGCGTCCCGATCCCGGGGTACGTGTTGCACGGGATCTCGTTCACCGTCGCGCTGGCCGCGATGACGTTGCTGCACGTCCTGATCGGCGAGATGGTGCCGAAGAACCTCGCGATCGCCGAGCCGGAGCGGCTGGCGCTGTGGCTGGTGCCGGTGCACGTTGCCTGGGTGAAGCTGGCGAACCCGTTCATCTGGCTGCTCAACTCGGTGGCCAACCTGGTGCTGCGGCTGGCGAAGGTGGAGCCCAAGGACGAGTTGGAGACCGCCTACACCTCCGACGAGTTCGCCGCTCTGCTCAGCGAGTCCCGCCGGGAGGGTTTGCTCGAGCAGGCGGAGCACCGGCGGCTCAGCCAGACGCTGTCGTCGGCGCAGAAGACCGTCGCCGACGTGCTGGTGCCGATGGCGGAGCTGAAGACGCTGCCGAGCATGCCGACGGTCGGCGACGTCGAACGGGTCGTGTCGTCGACCGGGTTCTCCCGGTTCCCGTTGTGCGCGGCCCCCGGCGAGCTGGTCGGCTACCTGCACGTCAAGGACGTGCTCGACCTGGTGGGCGAGGACCCGGACACCCGGGTGCCGGACAGCAAGGTCCGCCGGCTCACCCAGCTGCCGGCGAGCGCGCGGCTGGACGAGGCGCTGTCCGCGCTGCGCGCCGACGGCAGCCACCTCGCCTGCGCGCTGGACTCCGCCGGGGCCGTGGTCGGGGTGGTCGCCCTCGAGGACCTGGTGGAGGAGTACGTCGGCACGGTGCGCGACGGGACGCACGTCGCACTGTGAGCGAGCGTGCGAGCGAACCATTGACCGCGGGGATGCGTACGCCACCGACGAGCGCCAGCGAGAGGAGGCGGATGCGGGTACTGCCGGAAGCGGAGTGGCGGGCCCGGGAGCGCGCCCACGCCGAGCGGATGCGGGCGTGGACCCGGCCGCACCAGGAGCGCCGGGCCCGCGGGGAGAAGCACCCGGTGCTGGACTTCCTCTTCACCTACTACTCGCACCGCCCCGCGCACCTGGAGCGGTGGCAGCCGGGGATCGACGTGGTGCTGGCCGGTGCCGCCCGCCACTTCCTGGACCGGCCCGGCTTCCGGGAGGTCGACGGCGGTGTCGCCCTCGACCGCGGCGCGCTCACCCCGGCGCGGGCCCGCACCGCGCGGTTCGTGCTCGACCTGCTCACCGCGACGGCCGCCCGGTCGCCCCGGCTGAGCTGCTTCGGGCTGCACGAGTGGGCGATGGTCTACCGGTTGCCACCCGAGCGGGTGCGGCACGCCCAGCTGCCCCTGCGGCTGGGCACGGCCGGCACCGACAGGGTGGTGGAGTCGCTGGACATCCGGTGCGGGCACTACGACGCGTTCCGGTTCTTCACCGCGCCGGCCCGGCCGCGCAACGCGCTGCGGCCGAGCCGGGAGACCCAGCGCGACCTGGAGCAGCCGGGTTGCCTGCACGCCAACATGGATCTCTACAAGTGGGCGTACAAGCTCGACCCGTTCCTGCCGGCGGAGCTGGTGGGCGACTGCTTCGCGCTGGCCGTGGAGATCCGCGAGCTGGACATGCGGGCCAGCCCCTACGACCTGGGCGAGCTGGGCTACCCGCCGGTGCGGATCGAGACGGCCGAGGGGCGAGCGGAGTACGCGCGGGCACAGGCGGAGTTCACCCGGCGGGCGGCGCCGCTGCGCGAGCGGCTGATCGCGCGGTGCCGGGACCTGCTCGCCCCGGAGGACGGCGACCACGCGGAAAACAACTGAGCGTCACCACTTGCCGAGAAGCACTCGCCTGTTAGAGTGATAACGTTTTGGTTGCATACGGAGAGCAGCCACACATCGCCGTCTGTAGCGAGAGGACACCGATGGGCCGACACAGCAAGGTCGACCGACCGGCTCCACCGCGACCCGACGGTCGCACGTCCACCGGCAGCCACCGCGCCGTCGGTCGCACGCCCCGGCGGCGGATCGCCGCCTGGCCGATCGTGTGCACGGTCCTGGTGGCGCTGCTCGGCATGGGATGGCTCGGGCTGAGCTGGGCCGACGGGGTGCTGGCCAGCCGCGCCGAGGCGCAGGCGTCGAGCTGCCAGGAGGGTGACGCGACGCTGCGGGTGGTGGTCACCCCCAGCGCCGAGCAACCGGTGACCGCCGCCGCGGCCCGGTGGAACGAGGCCAGGACGGTGGTCCGGGCGCACTGCGTCCACGTGGAGGTCGAGGCGATGCCGTCGCGTCGGGTGCTGGACGCCCTGGCCGGCGCGACCAACCTCGACGCCATCGGCGGCATGCCGGCGGGGTGGCTGCCCGAGTCGTCCTGGTGGATCAGCGAGCTGACCCAGAACAGGCCCGAGATGATCGCCTCCCCCGCCGAGTCGGTGACCTCGGCCCGGGGCGCGGACTACCCGTTCCTCGGACTGTCCGGCGAGGGCATCGACGTGGTGCAGAAGCACGCGATGCAGTCGTTCCGGGCGTTCCTGCTGGAACCGACGCAGCAGGCCGACTTCGCCGCGGCCGGTATCGGGTAGCCCCCGGTCAGAGGTTCCCGTCGCCCCGCAACACGGCGGCGGTGGCGGCGTTGGCGGGGAAGAACGACTCGATCGACAGCTCGGCGAGCGTCACGTCCAGCGGGGTGCCGAAGGTCGCGACCGTGCTGAAGAACGCCAACTCGATGCCGCCGTACCGGAACCGCAGCGGAACGACGAGGTCACCGGGGTTGGGTGCCAGCACCTCGGGCACCGGCTCGGCGCACGGGTAGCCGCGCAGCTCGCGCAGCAGGTCGGTCAGGTCCGGGTCGGCGGTGACGTCGACCTCCCGGCGGAGCCGGCCCAGCAGGTGGGCACGCCACTCCCCCAGGTTGGCGATCCGGGGGGCCATGCCGTTCGGATGCAGGGTCGCCCGCAGCACGTTCACCGGTGGTTCCAGCAGTGCCGGCGCCACACCGTCGACCAGTACGGCGATGCTGCTGTTGGCCTCGACCAGGTTCCACTTCCGGTCCACCACCACGGCCGGGTAGGGCTCGTGGCCGCGGAGCAACCCGCGGACGGCGTCCCGGACCGCGGCGAGCTCGGGGGCGGTGAGGGCGTGCTCGGCGTAGACAGGGGCGTAGCCGGCGGCGAGCAGCAGTTGGTTGCGTTCCCGCAGCGGGACGTCCAGGTGCGCGCAGAGCAGCAGCACCATGTCCCGGCTCGGCGCGGCCCTTCCGGTCTCGACGAAGCTCAGGTGCCGGGCCGACACGTCCGCGGTGACGGCCAGCTCGAGCTGGCTGACGCGGCGCCGGTGCCGCCACTCGCGCAGCAGCTCCCCCACTCCGCGCTGGTGGTGTGTTCGCGGGGCGGGTGGGTGGGTCCTGGTCACGGGCCGACCGTACGGGGCGCGGGGCGGGACCGCCATTACCCCGGAGGTCATCGACTCGGGTCTCGCGAGCGGCCAGGGTGGCGGCATGAGGACGACACCGGATCCCGAGTTCCTCGCCGCGATGGCGGCCGCGCGTGACGAGCTGTCCGGCCGGGAGACGCTGGCCGCCATGGCCGAGGGTCGGCTGCCGCACCCGCGCGGCTATCACCGGATCGGGCTGCGGCTGGCGGCGGTGCGGACCGGCGACGTCGAGCTGGCCTGGACGCCCACACCCGAGGTGCGCAACGTGATGGGCGGCGTGGACGGCGGCTACACGGCGATGGTGTTCGACCAGGCATGCTGTACCGCGGCGGTGAGCGCCGGGCGCCGGTGCGACCCCATGGTGACGTTGAGCCTGAGCGTCGACTACCTGCTCCCACCGTCCGTCGGCGCGACCTACGCGGTCCGCGCCGAGCTGCTGCACGCCGGGCGGCGGCGGATGGTGACCGTGGCCGAGGTGCGCGATCCCGAGGGCGCGGTGCTGGCCCGCGCCACGGCGAGCGTGGTACCGGACGAGTCCTTCCACGCCGCCGGGTAGCCCGACCGGCGGCGACCGATCCTCGTCGCCCGTGCCGGCCCCGCGGGGGCTGGCGCTGGGCCGGGTCGGGCGTCCAGACATCACCGGCGAGACGCGTGCCGTGGTTCTCCCCCACCCTTTCGCCCGTGCCGGGCCCCGCGAGGAGGCCGGCTCCCAGGCAACGCCCGCCTGGCGAACGTGGAACTCGCCGTCCCGGGGATGGTGGCATCGCGCGCGGGGCGCGACCTACGGGTGCGCCGAGCGGACGGCGCTGGTTCGGCGGGTGGTCTGTCCCCGCCCCACGCGCGTCGGGCGTGCGGCCGCCGCGTGCACGTCGCCGGACGTGCCGGTGAGAACCGGCCCTCCCCCTCTGTCCGTGCCCGCCCGCGGGCGCCTGAGAGGTTCGCCCGGCTTTCCGCTGGGCTTGCACCGTCGGCGGGGTCGCCGGAGGGTGTCCCGCCGACCCGCTTTCCAGAGGCGTCTCACCCGCGCGGTCCTGGTGCCTGAGAGGTTCCGGGGAGGAGTTGCTCCTTCGGCGCCGGGCCCACTGTCGGTGGCCCGGTCTCTCCCGCGCGGGTTCGGCGACTGCGCGCTCACCCTACCGCGCCACCGGAAGCACCGGGCACGCGGTGCCGGCCCGCGTTGGCCACCGGCGCGCGCCGGTGATCGACGGCACGGGGTTCAGCCGGTACGCCGGGCCCGCCGCCGCTCGGACAGCTCGTCGGACACCACGTGCTCCACCACGCCACCGTCGGCGCGCTCCGCCGGGAACTCGTGGATCGTCCCGCTGATCTCCTGCATCGCACCGCTCACCGCGATGCCGAACACGCCCTGCCCGCCCTGCAGCAGGTCCACGATCTCCTCTGGCGAGGTGCACTCGTACACCGTGGTGCCGTCGGAGAACAGGGTCACCCTGGCGAGGTCCCGCACGCCGCGCGCGCGCAGATGCTCCACCGCCACCCGGATGTTCTGCAACGACACCCCGGTGTCGAGCAGCCGCTTGACGATCTTCAGGACGAGGATGTCCTTGAACGAGTACAGCCGCTGGGAACCGGAGCCGTGCGCGGTGCGAATGCTCGGCGCCACCAGCTGGGTCCGCGCCCAGTAGTCGAGCTGCCGGTAGGTGATCCCGGCGATCTGACACGCCGCCGGCCCCCGGTAACCGACCAGCTCGTCCGGCAACGACGCGTCGGGGAACAGCTCACCCTGCTCGCCGTCGGCAGCCCGGATCGGCTTGTCCTCGACCACGCATGCCTCCCCTCGCCCGGCCTCCTTGGCCGGCGAACGAACACTCCGAGGCCCGCGAGTGCGGCCTTCGGATCGACATCGCCGCCGGTCGGCGACCCAGGAGTGAGTCACACCGACGCGATTCGTCTCTTCTGACGGTAAGCGGGCGTACCGAACCGGTCAACGCGACGCGCGGGCACCCTCAAGGCGATATCGAGACTTGACCCACGTTGACCCAACTTACTCACCCAGGTAAAACTTTACTCATGCAGGTAACAACCCAGCACCAGGGGGACCTCGGCCGAGGCATGGGGCTCAGCGTCACCGAGGCGACCCGCCGCGCGCAGATCGTCGCGGCGACCATCACGACACTGGCCGAGGTGGGCTACCCCCGCACATCGTTCGCCCGGATCGTCCAGCGCGCCGGGCTGAGCAGCACCCGGATGATCTCCTACCACTTCGCCGGCAAGAAGGATCTGATGGCGGCGACGGTCGGCGCCATCGTCGACACGTGGGACGCCTTCCTCGCCGAGCGGCTGCCCGCACACGCCGACCGGATCGCCATGCTGCGCGCCCAGATCGAGGCCGAGGTGGCCTTCCTCGGCGCGTATCCCGAGCACGCAAAGGCACTGGTCGAGATCGGCCGCCACGCCGACGACGACACCCTCGACGGGCTGGTGTGGCAGGACCTGCGCACCGGGCGGATGGAGCGGCAACTGCGGCAGGGACAGCGAGAGGGGGCGTTCGGTGGCTTCGACGCCGCGGTGATGGCGATGGCGATCCGGCAGGCGCTGGATGGGGTGGCCCTGCACCACGCCACGCGGCCGAACCTGGACCTCGCGGTGTACGGCCGCGAGCTGGCCGACCTGTTCGAGCGGGCCACCCGCGCCTAGCGGGACAATCGGGAAGTTCGCGGGGTGGCGGGAATGCGCGCCGTGGGCGGAAACGAACCCGAGCCGGCTCGGGACCGCGGTGGGTGGGAGGCGGCCGTCGACCCACGAGGGGGCGTCAGGTGTCGGCGCCGCGGAAGTCCTCCGGCGAGACGGAGTCGAGGAACTCGCGGAACTTCTCCACCTCGTCCTCCTGCTCGTCGGGGATGATCAGCCCGGCCTCCTCGAGCACACCGTCCTCGGCGTGGATCGGCACCCCCGCCCGCAGCGCCAGCGCGATCGAGTCGCTGGGCCGCGCGGAGACCCGCACGTCACCGTCGAAGACCAGCTCGGCGAAGAACGTGCCCTCCCGCAGGTCGGTGATCACCACCTGCTCGAGCTCCCGCCCCAGCGCGGCGATGACCTCCTTGAGCAGGTCGTGCGTCAACGGCCGGGCCGGCCGGACGCCCTGCTGCTCCAGCGCTATCGCGGTGGCCTCGACCGAGCCGATCCAGATCGGCAGGTACCGCTCGCCCTCTGTCTCCCGCAGCAACAAGATCGGCTGGTTCGCGGGCAGCTCGACCCGCACACCGACGACGCGCATCTCGCTCATCGGGCTTCGCCTCCCTCTCCTGCGCGCGGGCCGCAGCGCTCGTCGGGATCCTTCGCGATCCTTCGCGTCGGCCGTGGTGCCACCGCCGACGCTACCCGTCTTCCGCGCGCTGTGCTCGCCGTTGCGTGTGCTCGCTGTGTCCGTTCTCGGGTTCCACCATGGGCAAACCCATGCCTAACCGTACGGCATTCCGGGGCCGACGTTGAGTCACGACAATGTGGCGAAACAGACGCCGGACCACCGGCCGGGCGTCGCCGAGTCGGGTCACCCGCCGGTTACCCCCCGGATACCCGCCTTGACCAGCAGGGTGTGCAGCGCGACCGACAGCGCGGCCAGCTCCCGCACCAGCTCGTCGGCGCGTTCCTTGGCCGCGTCGTCACGGTGTCGGTACACGGGCGCGACGATCTGCTCCAGCAGGCCGACCTCCCGGTCGGCCGAGGCGCGGTAGGCCCGCAGGTGCCGCGGCTCGATGCCGTACTCGGTCATGGCACGGACGGTGCTGGCGACCTGCACCGCGTCGGGATCGTAGAAGCCGGCCGCGCCGGGGCGGATCAGGCCGTACTGCTCCAGCTCACCGAGCATGGCGGCGTCGATGCCGGCTTCGGCCAGCAACTCCTCGCGCGTCAGCCGGATCTCGCGCTGCGCCGCGAAGTCGTCCTTGCTCGGCAACGCGGTGGACCGCGCGTCAGCCTCAGCGCGGCCGTTGCCCCCGAGCGGCACCAGCCGGCGCGGCAGGCGGGGCAGCGCGGCGGCCGGCTCCAACCCGCGGTCGGCCGCGTCGAGCTGCTCCTTGATCACCTTGAGTGGCAGGTAGTGGTCCCGCTGGGCGGCCAGCACGAACCGCAGCCGCTCCACGTCGGCGGCGGTGAACTGCCGGTACCCGGACGGCGTCCGGCCGGGCCGGACCAGGCCCTCGGACTCGAGGAACCGGATCTTGGAGATGGTGACGTCGGGGAAGTCCGTGCGCAGCTGCGCCAGCACCGCCCCGATGCTCAACCCGTCCCGCTGGTTCCCTTCGCGTTGTGGCCGCCCGGCCGCCGTCACCGCGCCCCCTGGCCCCCGTGCCCTGGCCCGGTCAGGAAGACGAGGCGGAACTTGCCGATCTGCACCTCGTCACCGCCCGCGAGCACCGCCTGGTCGACGGGCTCCCGGTTGACGTAGGTGCCGTTGAGGCTGCCCACGTCGATCACCACGAACTCCCCGCCCTCGCGGCGGAACTCCGCGTGCCGTCGGGATACGGTGACGTCGTCGAGGAAGATGTCACTGTCCGGGTGGCGACCCGCGCTCGTGGTGTCCCGGTCGAGCAGGAAGCGCGAGCCCGCGTTCGGACCCCGCTTGACGACCAGCAACGCCGTACCGGCGGGCAGCGCGTCGACACCGGCGACCGGAGGCTCCGGCGCCTGCGCCTCCTGGCCTTCGGCCTCGGAGAGGAAGTCGGCCCGGAAGACGGAGGTCCGTTCCGGAGACTGCTCCGGGGGAACGTCGGGCCCGTCGTTCGTGCTCACCTGAGCTCTCCTAACGCACTGAGGGTAAGTGACTCGGAAGTGTTGCTGCCAACGTACCGTGCCTGATCGGTTCCGAGTGCCGGGGCTCCCCCAAGCGGCCCCGTCGCGCGACGACCGCCGAGCATCGACCGAGCGCCAGCGAGGGAGGAGCGGACGCGGGAGGAGCGCGGGCATCAGACTCAGCGAATCGCCCGGTCCGCGGCGGGCCCGGTGATCTTGGGGTCAGCTCTCGGTCAGCCGCGTGTACGCGTCCGCGTCGAGCAGGCCGTCGACGCTCGCGACGTCGTCCGGCCGGATCTCGATCAGCCAGCCCTCACCGTAGGGGTCGCTGTTCACCAGGTCCGGGGAGTCGGCGACGGCGTCGTTCACGGCGACGATCTCGCCGTCCACCGGGACGAACAGCTCGGAGACGCTCTTGGTCGACTCGATCTCACCGAACACGTCACCGGCCGCGACCTGCCGCCCGGTCTCGGGAAGGTCGACGAACACGACGTCACCGAGCTGGTCCTGGGCGTACTCGGTGATCCCGACCCGCACCGTGCCGCCCTCGCGGACGGCTACCCACTCGTGTTCTTCGGTGTAGCGGAGTTCCTCCGGAGCGGACAACGTCGGGCCCCTTTCCAGCCGTGGCTTGCCGGTGGTGTCGTGCGCGAAAGTCTGTCACCTACCCGACCGCGCCGGCACCCCGAGGGGTCGCGACGGCCCGCGCCGTCTGGATGACGTAGAGCGCACCCGACCACAGGTACAGCGCGCCACCCCAGACGGTGAACGCGTAGGCGACCGGACGGGCGACCTCCGCCAGCGTCGAGCCACCCTGGGTGAGCAGCAGCAGCGGGAAGGCGTACATGAGATTGAACGTGGCGCTCTTGCCGACGTAGGTCACCTCGGGCGGGCCGAAGCCGTGCCGGCGCAGCACCAGCAGGCAGCCGCCGACGACGAGCTCGCGGGCCAGCAGGACGGCGACCAACCACCAGGGCACGATGTCCCGGACCAGGAACGCCAGCAGAGTGGCGGCGATGTAGAGCCGGTCCGCGGCGGGGTCGAGCAGCTGCCCGAGCCGGCTCATCTGGTTCAGCCACCGGGCGAGCTTGCCGTCGAGCCAGTCACTGACGCCGGCGAAGAGCAGGATCGCCAGCGCCCAGCCGTCCTCCTTCGGGCCGAGCAGCAGCCAGAGGAACACCGGCACCAGGGCAAGGCGAAGGATGGACAGCAGGTTCGGCGCGGTCAGCGCCTGCCGCGCCAGGGTGTTCGCCTCGCCGCCGGCCGGTTCCCGCTCAGTCACACCGCCCACCGTATCCGGGCGGCTCGCACCGTCTCCGCACAGACGCTGGGCGGCGGCGCTCGGCGGCTCAGTCACCCCGACGCGCGCCGGAAGCTCCAGCCCCTGCGGCGCAGGTCGTCCCCGGTCAGCGCCTGCGGCCGGCCGTGGGCGTCGGTGCCCATCCAGCGGGGCCGGCCCACGCTGCCGTCGAGCACGTAGGGGCGTCCCTGGCTCCACACCACGGTGCACGGGGTGGTCGGGGGGACTCCGGCGGGGTTCGACGGCGTGGCCGGCACGGCCGGCATGGACGGCGCGACCGGCGCGGACTCGCTCTCCGCGGACACGCTCTCTGCTTCGGTGCTCATCGCTCTCGGTGTTCACTCCTGGGGAGGGATCGCCCGCGCGGCCGGTGCCGTGGCACCGTCGCGCACGCTCACCCCAAGAGTCGGCCGAAAGGTCCCGTTCGTTAACCCGCAACGGACCATGTTCACCCAGGTTATTGACAAACCGCAAACAAGGCCGGTCAGAGGCCGTCCACAATAGACAAGAGCATCCCGGTTCCGGTCACGCTGGGTGACCACCGCGGGGAGCGCGGCCCTACTCGCCGGTGAACCGCGGTTCCCGGCGCTCGAGGAACGCCTGGGTCGCCTCGGCGAGGTCCTTGCTGGGCAGGAACGCCGAGTTCCACGCCGAGACGTAGCGCAGCCCCGCCTCCACCTGGGCCCTGGTGTTCTCCGCCAGCACCTCCTTGACCCCGCGCACCACCAGCGGCGGGTTCGCGGCGATCTCCGCGGCCAGCGCGCGGGCCGCGGCGACCAGCGCGTCCCTGTCCGGGTAGACGTCGTTGACCAGGCCGATCCGCTCGGCCCGCGCCGCGTCGATGTCCCTGCCGGTGAACGCCAGCTCGCGCAGGTGCCCCTCGCCGATGATCGCACCGAGCCGCTGCAGGCTGCCCAGGTCGGCGACGACGGCCACCTTCACCTCGCGGACGCTGAACTTCGCGTCGGCGCTGGCCAGCCGGATGTCGGCGGCGCTGATCACGTCGACGCCGCCGCCGATGCACCAGCCGGCGACCGCGGCGATCACCGGGGTGCGGATCTCGGCCAGCGCGCTCACACTGGCCTGCAACGTCCGGATCTCCTCGAGGAACCCGGTGCGCGGGCCGGCGAGCGCCCCGCCGGAGAGGTACTCCGCCCAGCGCGGCATCATCGCCGGCAGGTCCAGCCCGTAGGAGAAGTGCTCGCCGCTGCCGGTGAGCACGATCGCCCGCACGTTCGGATCGGCGTCCAGCGCCCGGAACACCACCGGGAGCTCGCGCCAGAAGTCCGGGCCCATCGCGTTGCCCTTGCCGGGGCCGAGCAGGGTCACCTCGGCGACCCGTCCCGAGCGCTCCACGCGGAGCGAGACCAGGTCGGACAGCGCGTCAGCGGGTTCGGTCATGGGGGCATCCTGGCGGATCCGTTGGCAGCCTGCCAGCGGGTGTGCCGCACACCTCCCCGGCCCTACTCGACGCCGTGCAGGCCACCGTCATGGCGCCCACCCGTCTCCCCCACCACCCCAACGGAGACGCTGCGCGTCACCGTGCTTGCTCAGCGCTCCCCTACCGCGCGGGCTTCGCCGTTGTCGCGCAGCGGGGCGCAACGGTGGCCTTGATGGCACGGCCGCCTCGAGGCGCCGTTATGCCGTTGTCGCCGCGGAATGGTTTCCTACTGCTACCGAGGTTCCCGGGTCACCAGGGCCAGCGACAGCGACAGCGTCGATGCGGAAAGGAGTTCCCACCATGGTCGGCTCCGCCAGCTCCGTCAGCTCCGCCGCCGCGCCGGCACCGGACGTGCCGCCGCCGGTGCCCGCTCCGCTCCCCCGGCACGGGCGGCGGGCCGCCCGGCCGATCGAGCTCGCCGGGTCGTTCACCCATGAGGGGCACCGCCTCGCCTACACCGAGTTCGGCGCCGGCGACCGGGTCGTGGTGCTCGCCCACGGCCTGATGCTCACCCGGAGGATGCACGCGCCGCTGGCCCGCGGCCTCGCCCACGCCGGGTTCCGGGCGGTCACCCTCGACCTCCTCGGCCACGGCGAGTCCGACCGCCCGCGAGAGTCGTGGCAGTACTCGATGACCGCCTTCGCCGAGCAGACCGTCGGCCTGCTCGACCACCTCGACGTCGACAGGGCGGTGGTGGGCGGCACCTCGCTCGGCGCGAACGTGGCGCTGGAGGTGGCGGTGGCCGCGCCGGAGCGGCTGCGCGGCATGGTGGTCGAGATGCCGGTGCTGGACAACGCGATCGTCGCCGGGCTGCTCGCGTTCACCCCGCTGCTGTTCGCCGCCCGGTTCGCCCCGCTCACCGTGCGGGCCGTGGCGGCCGTGGCGCACCGGGTGCCGCACGGCAACCAGTGGGTCGACGTCGTCACCGACACCCTCGACCAGCGACCGGCGGAGATGGCCGCGCTCATCCACGGCGTGCTGTTCGGCCGGATCGCGCCGCCGCGGGCGGCCCGCCGGCGGATCGAGGTCCCCGCGCTGGTGATCGGCCACCAGCGGGACCCCGTGCACCCCTTCGGCGACGCCGACACCCTGGCCGCGGACCTGCCCGACGCCGAGTTCGTCCAGGCCCGCAGCCCGGTCGAGCTGCGGCTGGCTCCGACCCGGCTGACCGAGGCGATCACCGACTTCGCGCGGCGCTGCCACGAGCGCCGCTGACCTGCTCCTCCACCAGCCCGGCCACCGGCCCGACGACCGTGACCGCGGGCGGCCGCACCCCCGCGGCGGCCGCCTCCGCCGCGACGGTGCCCAGCGTCGCCCGCAGCACCCGCTGGGTGGGCATCGTGCCGTCCTGGATGACGGCGACCGGGGTGTCGGCCGGCCGGCCGCCGGCGAGCAGGGCGTCGGCGAAGGTCTCCAGCCGCTCCACCCCCATCATCAGCACCACCGTGCCGCGCATTCGGGCCAGCGCGTCCCAGTCGACCAGCGACTGCGGGTGCCCCGGCGGCACGTGACCGGACACCACGACCACCTCGTGCGCCACGCCGCGGTGGGTGACCGGGACGTCGGCCAGCGCCGGCACGGCGAACGCGCTGGTGATGCCGGGCACCACGGTCACTGGCACCCCGGCCTCGGCGCAGGCGAGCACCTCCTCGAAGCCGCGGCCGAACAGGTACGGGTCGCCACCCTTGAGCCGGACAACGAACCGGCCCTTTCGCGCGTTGTCGACCAGCGCGGCGTTGATCACCTCCTGGCTCGCCGCCCGGCCGTAGGGGATCTTCGCCGCGTCGATGACCTCGACGTGCGGGGCGAGTTCGTCGAGCAGCTCGCGCGGGCCGAGCCGGTCGGTCACCACCACGTCGGCGCGGGCCAGCAGCCGGCGGCCGCGCACGGTGATCAGCTCGGGGTCGCCCGGCCCGCCGCCGACCAGCGCCACCCCACCCCGCTCGCCGCCCGCCGGGTCGTCGCCGGGGTCGGTCACGGCGCCGGTGCGCAGCGCGTCGAGCAGCGCGTCGCGCACCGCCGCCGAACGCAGCGGCTGCCCACCGGAGAGCACCCCGACGAGCAGGCCGTCGTGCTCGCCACTGGCCGGGGTGACCGCGCTGCCCTCGACCCCGGCGTCGGCCCGGACGCAGAACACCCGAGCCCGCTCGGCCTCCGCGCACACCGCCTCGTTGACCGCGGGGGTGTCGGTGCACGCCAGCGCGTACCAGGCGCCGTCGAGGTCGCCCGCGGTGTAACGCCGCCGGTGCCACACCACCTCGCCGGCGTCGACCATCGCCTGCACCGACGGGGTGGTGTGCGGCGAGACCAGTTCCACGGCCGCGCCGGCGCGCACCAGGCGGGGCAGCCGGCGCTGGGCGACCGTGCCGCCGCCGACCACGACGACGCGCCGGCCGCGCAGGTCCAGGCCGACGAGGTAGTGGTGCTCTTCGGACATGCGCCAAGCATGCCGGCCCTACTCGCGGGCCGCGCGGTCAGGTTGCTCACTCGCGTGCGACCGCGACAGCGCGAGCAGCCCCACCCGGCGTGTTCGCCGTCCACGTCACCGTGTTCGCGCCGCACGACGCCAACCTGGCGACCGGGACGGCGAACACGCGGGCGGGGTGGTCAGCCGCGGCGGGCGTTGGGGTAGGGCAGCAGGGCCATCTCGCGGGCGTTCCTGATCGCCGTGGCGACCTGCCGCTGCTGCCGCGGGGTCAGCCCGGTCACCCACCGCGAGCGGATCTTGCCCCGGTCGGAGATGAACCGGCGCAGCAGGTCGGTGTCCTTCCAGTCCACCTCGGACACTCCCGCCACGGCCAGCGCGTTGGGCCGCCGCTTCGCCGGCCTGGCCCGGTGGTTCCGTGTCATCGACCTCACCAACTCGACTTGCTCACGCCGGGCAGCTCACCGCGGTGCGCCATCTCCCGCAGCCGGATCCGGGACAGCCCGAACGCGCGGAAGTAGCCGCGCGGCCGGCCGTCCACGGCGTCCCGGTTGCGCAGCCGGGTGGGGCTCGCGTCGCGGGGCAGTGCCTGCAGCGCCGAGACGGCGGTGGCGCGCTCCTCGGGACTCGACCGCGGCGAGCGGATCACCCGCTTCAGCTCGGCCCTGCGCTCGGCGTACCGGGTCACCACGACCCGGCGCCGCGCGTCACGCGCGATCTTGGACTTCTTCGCCATCAGCGCTCCTCCCGGAACTCGACGTGCCGGCGGGCCACCGGGTCGTACTTGCGCAGCACCATCCTGTCCGGGTCGTTGCGTCGGTTCTTCCTGGTCACGTAGGTGTAGCCGGTGCCGGCCGTGGAGCGCAGCCTCACGATCGGCCGGATGTCGTCGCGTGCCATCTACACCCGCACCCCCGCCGCGCGCAGCTCGGCGAGCACGGCCTCGATCCCGCGCCGGTCGATGGTCTTCATCCCCTTGGTCGACACCCGCAGCCGGACGTGGCGCCCCTCGCTCGGCACCCAGTACCTGCGGGTCTGCAGGTTCGGGTCCCAGCGCCGGGACGTCCTGCGGTGCGAGTGCGACACCTGCTTGCCGTACCCGGGCCGCCGGCCGGTGACCTGGCACACGCCTGACACATGCCCTCCCAAATTGAAATTGATAGTCATTGTCAACTACTGTACACAGCCGACCGTACCGCCCGACCGACGACCCGGTGTGGGTCGATGGAGGAAGCCCGCGTGACCCAGAACCTCCGCGTACCCCTGACCCTGCTCAGCGGCCTCTCCCCCGGGCTCGGCCGCCGGCTCGCCGACACGCTGCGCGCCGGCGGCCCCGGCACCGCCGTGGTGCACCACGACCTCCGGCAGGTCACCTCCGGCGTGGTGCGCCGGCGGCTGTGGCTCGACCGGCGGGACGAGCTGATCGCGCTGGAGCTGGCGCACGGCTGCGTGTCCTGCACCCTGCGCGAGGACCTCCTGCCGCTGGTCCGGCGGCTCGCCGGGACGCCCGGCGTGCGGCGGATCGTGGTGTGGCTCGACGAGGCGATGGAGCCGGAGCCGGTGAGCTGGGCACTGCGGCACGTGCTGGTCGGCGACCGCCCGGTGATCGAGGACGTCGACCTCGAGGCCGTGGTCACCGTGGTGGACCGCGACACCTGGTTCGACGCCGCGACCGGGGACGACGTCCTTGCCGAGCGCGGGCTCGCCGCCAGCCCGGACGACGAGCGCACCCTCGCCCAGGTGGCGCTGTCCCAGGTGGAGTTCGCCGACGTGGTGGTCCTCGGCGGTGACCTCGACACTGACACCGGCGACGGCACCGACGCGTGGCGGGCGGCGCGGACCGCCGCCGTGCTGGACCGGGTGGCCCCGGCGGCGGCCCGGCTCGACCTGACGGACCTCGACGCGGAGACCGTGCGCGCCGCGGTGCCGGCGAACGCCCGCCGCGGCGAGGTCACCGACCAGCACGGCCCGCTGCTGCTTGGCGAGCCGCCGCTGCATCCCGACTGCGGGATCGCGCTGCTGACCTTCACCGCCCAGCGGCCGTTCCACCCGCAGCGCCTGCACGAGGCCATCGACGTGCTGCTGGACGGGGTGGTGCGCACCCGCGGACGAGCGTGGGTGGCCAGCCAGCCGGACGTGGCGTTCTGGATCGAGTCGGCCGGTGGCGGGCTCGGCATCGGGCACGCCGGGCCATGGCTGGCGGCGCCGGACGGGCCGGCGTGGGACGAGGTGTCGGCCGAGCGCAGGACGCTGGCGTCGTTGCGCTGGCACCCGGTGTTCGGCGACCGGGCGCAGGAGCTCGTGGTGGTCACCCACACGGCCACACCCGAGGAGATCGACGCCGCGCTCACCGGGGCGCTGCTCACCGACGCGGAGTTGGCGGCGGGGCCGGAGGCGTGGCGGGACTACCCGGACCCGTTCGGGGAATGGCACGCCGACCCGTGCGCCGGCAGCGACGGCGACCCGGACCGGCGCGACGTGAACGTGCGCAACGGAAAGGACGAAAGCCGATGAAACCCGGCATCCACCCCGACTACCACCCGGTGGTGTTCCAGGACCGCTCGACCGGCGACGCGTTCGTCACCCGGTCGACGATCACCTCGGACAAGACCATCGAGTGGTCCGACGGCAACACCTACCCGCTGGTGGTGGTCGACGTCAGTGCGTGGTCACACCCGTTCTGGACGGGCACCCGGCGGATCATGGACACGGCCGGCCAGGTGGAGAAGTTCCACCGCCGGTACGGGCGAAGGGACGGTGCGCGCTGATGGCCGTACCGAAGCGGAAGACGTCCCGGAGCAACACCCGGTCCCGGCGGGCACAGTGGAAGGCCGCGCCGGTGGACCTGGTGCCGGTCGTCGTCGACGGCCGGCGCCGGCTCGTTCCCCGGCGGCTGGTCCGGCACGCCCACCGCACCGGCGACAGTTGACCGGCGGTGGACGGCCACCGCTCCGAGAACGCGCCTGACGACACCCGGTGACACCGCCGCCAGCCAAACCGCACCCCCGGCCGGCGGCGGCAGGCATCGAGTGCCCGCTGGCTCAGTGCTCGTCGTAGTGCCCGTCGTAGTGCTCGTCGTAGTGCCCGTCGTGCGCCGCGTGCCGGTGGCCGACGTGCACGTGGTCGACGTGGTCGCCGTGCGGCACGGCGACGTGCCGGCAACCCTCGCCGTGGGCGTGGTCGTGCGCGGCACCGGGCACTGTCACCGGCGGCACCACTCCCGATCGGGTGGCGGTGCGAGTGGGGTGCTCAGCGGAAGACCATGCCGAGGAACTCGAGCAGCAGCCGCTCCCGCAGTCGGGGCGGCGACACCGCGAGCAGTGCGTTCACCTCGGCCATCCGGTCCGGCAGGCCGCCGTCGGCGCCGAGCCCGGCCTCGGCGAGCAGCGTCCGGAACTGCGCACCGGTCAGCTGTTCCGGGTCCAGCGCCGCGATCAGCCCGGCCAGTTCGTCGTCGACGACCACCGGGCCGGCGGCGCGCGCGGCGGCCACCGCGGCGGCGAGGTCGGCCAGCAGCCAGGTCTCGCCGCCGTGGCTGGCGGCGGTCACCGTCAGGTGCAGGCTCACCGGTGCCGCGCCGTGCGCGAACTGCGGTTGCAGGTACCACCCGCGGACGCGCATCTCGTCGGCCACCGTGAACAGGTCGAAGTCCACCTCGCCGTCGGTGCCCAGCGCGAGCAGGGTCGCGTCCGGGTCGCCGAGCACCCGCAGCCCGTCGATCTCCCGGATCCCGTCGTGGATCGCCCGCACCGCCGCCAGCGTCGCCTCCGCCAGCCTCAGGTAGCCGGCGTCGCCCAGGTGTCGCAGCACCGCCCACGCCGCCGCCACCGGACCGCCGGAGCGGGTGGACTGCAGCGTGGTGTTGAGCATGGTGTAGCCGGGCCAGTCGGCGCTGGCGAAGAACTGTGCGCGGCGCAGCCCGGCGTCGGCGTGCAGCAGCACCGACACGCCCTTCGGACAGTAGGCGTACTTGTGCAGGTCCACCGACACGCTGCTGACGCCGGGGACGGTGAACCCGAAGTCGGACACCGCGACGCCGAGCCGGCGCAAGTAGGGCAGCACCCAGCCGCCGATGCAGGCGTCGACGTGCAGCCGCGCGCCCGCCGTGGTGGCCGTCTCGGCGATCTCGGCCACCGGGTCGACCACGCCGTGCGCGTAGGACGGCGCGCTGGCCACCACGAGCACGGTGGACCCGTCGACCGCGGCGGCCATCGCGGCCGGGTCGGCCCGGAAGGTCACCGGGTTCACCGGCACCGGCACCGCGCGCACCCCGAAGTAGTGGGCCGCCTTGTGGAACGCCGCGTGCGCGGTGGCCGGCAGCACCATGGTGGGGCGGGCCACGTCCGGCCTGGCCTCGCGCGCGGCGAGCACGGCGAGCAGGCACGACTCGGTGCCGCCCGAGGTGACCGTGCCGACCGTCTCCGCTCCCCCGCCGACCAGCCCGGCGGCCGCGGCCACGAGGTCGTTCTCCATGGCGGCGAGGCTGGGGAAGGCGGTGGGATCGAGCGCGTTGGCCGGTGCGCCCAGTGCGTGCGCCGCCGCGGCCAGCTCGTCCAGCCCGGCCACCCCGCTGTCGTAGACGTAGGCCAGCGTGCGGCCGCCGGAGGTGGGCAGGTCGCCGGCGCGGCGGTCGCGCAGCTCGGCCAGCACGTCGGCGGCCGGCCGGCCCCGCTCCGGCAGTGCGCTCACGGCCGCGGCTCCAGCACCCGGCCCCGCCCCGGTCCGGCCACCACGCGGCGGGGCAGCAGCGGGATGCCGAGCAGCACCAGCACCGCCGGGATGGCCGAGAAGCCGACCACGATCGCGGCCACGGCGCTGCCCGGCTGCGCGACCGTGATGCCGCCGGCCGTGGACACGTAGCCGCCGAGGCCGAGCACCAGCCCGAACAGCCCGGGGCCGAGCGCGAGACCCAGCGTCTCGGCGGCGGTCCACACCCCGGCGGCGACGCCGGCCCGAGTGGCGCCGGTGCGCTCCTCCTCCGCGGTGATGAGGTCCGGCAGGATCGCCAGCGGGAACACCTGGATGCCGGCGTAGCCGATGCCGGCCAGCGCCACGAAGCCGAACACCACCGGCAGCGGCAGCACCCTGGCCCCGACCAGGCCGAACAGCGCGACGGCGAACACCGCGGTGGCGACCCGGAAGCCGAGCAACTTGCCGCCGCGCTGGCCCAGCCGGTTCCACAGCGGCATCACCACCAGCGCGGGGCCGACGAAGCCGGCGAACAGCAGCGACTGCAGCCCGGGGTCGCCGAGGACGTACCTGGCGACGTAGACCACGCCGGCGAGCAGCGTGCCCACGCCGAGTGCCTGCACGAAGTACACCGACAGCAGCCAGCGGAACGACCGCCACTCGCGCATGGTGGCCAGCAGCTCGCGGAACCGGGGCGTGGGCGCGCGCAGGGCGCCGACCGGGGCGCGACGCAGCCCGAGGTACACGCCGACGGTGCCGGCGATCATCAGCGCCGCCACCGCGACGCCCATCACCCGGTAGCCGGGTATCCCGCCAACCGCGTCGGCGATCGCCGGGGCACCCGCGCCGGACACCAGGATCGCCAGCGCCAGCACGGCGATCCGCCAGCTGGTCAGCCGGGTGCGCTCGTCGTAGGCGTCGGTGATCTCGGCGGGCAGTGCGTTGTAGGGCACCTGGAAGAACGCGAACGCGGTGGCGCAGAGGAAGAACACGGCGACCACATAGGCGGCGTCGCGGGGCATCGAGCCGAGCCCGGGGTGGGCGAACAGCGCGGCGAAGCACACGGCGACGCCGATCCCGCCGAGCAGCAGGAAGGGGCGCCGGCTGCCGTGCCGCGCCAGGCCCGCGTCGGACAGCCGCCCGGCGAGCGGGTTGAACAGCACGTCCCACGCCTTGGGCAGCAGCACGATCGCGCCGGCCACGGCCGCCGGCACCGCCATCGTGTCGGTGAGGTAGGGCAGCAGGAGCAGCCCGGGGACGGTCCCGAAGGCTCCGGTGACGAAGGAGCCGAGCGAGTAGCCGAGCCGGGTGCGCGGGGTCAGCTCGGCCACGGGACCTCCTCGACGCTGTGCCCGGGTTGCGGAACTTCCGGTCCGATCGCCCACCTCCGAGGTGGGTGATCGGGGGAATCGTGTCATCGCCGTGACCCCGCCCCACCACCGGCCCGCTCGTCCGACTCGGTCCGGCGGACTCCGGGGCGTCGGCGTCGCTCTAGCTGGACGGTGTGCGCGACGACGATCCGGCGTGGGCCTGGTGGATCAACGACCAGGAGCTCGCCTGGCACGAGGCCACGGTCCAGGCCGACTCCGCCGACCGGATCTCCGCGGCCGACACCGTCCAGGCCTCGGTGGCGGGCACGCCGGCCACAGCCGGGCAGCTCCGGTACCTCCTGAGCAGCGCGGGATACGGCCCTAACCCCGGCCGCGTGCCTCCCACTCGGCGCGGGTGAGGGCGTACTCGACCTCACCGTGCTCGGGTTCCTCGCCTCGGACGCCGCCAGCAACATCAACGGGGTCGTGCTCCCGGTGGACAACGGCTGGGCGGCGGTCTGACCAGGGTCCGACGTCCGCGGATCAGAACGGACGGGACCGGATCAGGACAGGACGTCGGCGACCCTCTCCAGGGTCGCGGCGTCGCCGCGGAGCAGGAGCGTGGTGACCACGCTCTCCTCCCACGCGGCCAGCTCGTCGCGGATCTTCGCCGGCGGCCCGATCAGCGAGGTGTCCTCCACCAGCCTGGTCGGGATCACCGCGGCCGCCTCCTGCTTGCGCCCGCTCAGGTACAGGTCCTGGACCTTGTCCGCCACGTCGGCATACCCCATCCGGGCGAACACATCGTGGTGGAAGTTGACGCCCTTGGCTCCCATGCCGCCGATGTAGAGCGCCAGCGCCGGGCGGATCATGTCGGCCGCCTGCTCCACGTCGTCGTGCACGATCACCGGCACCGACGCGGCCACCTCGAACTCCGCCGGGTCGGGCGCGCCGTCGGCCCGCCGGGCGAAGCCCTCCGCCAGCGCGGCCCGGTAGAACCCGTCGCTCCTCGGCGAGAAGAACAGCGGCAGCCAGCCGTCGCCGATCTCGGCGGCCAGCGCCACGTTCTTCGGCCCCTCCGCGGCGAGGTGGATCGGGATGCGCCGGCGCAGCGGGTGCACCGTGGACTTCAACGGCTTGCCCAACCCGGTGCCGCCGGCCAGCGGCAGCTGGAAGAACTCGCCGTCGAAGGTGAGCGGCTCCTCCCTGGCCACCACCCGCCGAACGATCTCCACGTACTCGCGGGTGCGGGCGAGCGGCCGCGGGTACGGCTGCCCGTACCACCCCTCCACCACCTGTGGACCGGACGCGCCGAGGCCGAGGACGAACCGGCCGCCGGACAGGTGGTCCAGGGTGAGCGCGCTCATCGCGGTGGCGGTGGGGGTGCGGGCCGACATCTGCACGATGTTCGTGCCCAGCCTGATCCGCGAGGTCGACGCGCCCCACCAGGCCAGCGGGGTGAACGCGTCGGAGCCGTAGCCCTCGGCCGTCCACACCGACTCGAACCCCAGCTCCTCCGCCCGCACGATCGCCTCGAGCGCGCCCGGCGTCGGGCCGGTCGTCCAGTAACCGATGTGATAGCCGAGCCGCACGCCGACCTCCTCGCTAGACCTTGGGTGAATAGTGCGTGGGGCTGTCCCGCTCGTCCAGTGGCGGCAGGTTGCGTGCCGGGGTCTCCACCAGTGGCGCGCCCGCCGGGGCCTTCCCGGCCGCCCGGCGCCATCCGGCCCGGGCCCGCGGGTGGTAGCGCCGCTCGAACGGCACCAGGTGGAACGCCGCGTTGATCGCCCTGCCGACCAGCCGGTGCAGCCGCGCGTCCCCGGCCGACCACGAGTAGCCCAGCTTGGCCCGCACCGCGGGGTGGTACATCCCGACGGTCAGCCACACGAAGCCGCGGGCGACCGGCACCCGCAGCAGCCGCCACACCGCGTCCGGCAGCCACGCCAGCATCGGCGGCTTGGCCAGCTCGCGGATGTCCAGTACGTCCCTGGTGGCCTTGTTGACCTCCAACACCTCGGTACACATGTGCTCGTAGTAGCGCTGGAAGTCCTCCCAGGTGCGGGGTACCGGCCGCATGCTCATGCCGTACAGCCGGTACCACTGCACGTGCTCGGTGAACAGTTGCCGCCGCTGCGCCTCGGTGAGCCCGCCGGCGAAGTGCTCCGCGGTGAGCAGGGTGATCACGAAGAACGTGGCGTGCGCCCAGTAGTAGGTGTCCGGGTCGAGCGCGTGGTAGCGCCGCCCCTTGGCGTCCACGCCCTTGATCGTGGCGTGGTACCCGCGCACCTGGCGGGCCGTCTCCGCCGCCCGCGGCCCGTCGTAGACCACCCCGCCGATCGGGTACAGCGACCGGAACAGTCGCTGCCAGCGCTCGGTGAAGAACGTCGAGTGCTGTTCCACCCCCGCACCGAGCCCCGGGTGCATGTTCTGCATCGAGCCCGCCCACAGCGCGAGCAGCAGGCCCCGCCAGTCGCCGAAGTACCGCCAGGTCAGCGAGTCCGGGCCGAGCGGCTCCGGATCCGACGGGTCCGGGGCGGCCGCACCGGGCGGCGCGGTCGGGACGGCCTGGTCGGGCAGCTGGGTCATCGCCGGGATCCCTCCACCAAGTGACTACGCTCGTTGTCAGGTTAGGATTGACAACACTCGTAGTCAATCGGCACGGGACGGGCTCGGGAGAATCGGCGAGATGGGTGACACCGCGGCGGGGCGCACCTGGGGTGGGACCACCCTGACCGACCGCAGGGCCGCGCGTCGGGAACAGCTCCTCGACGCCGGCCTCGACCTGCTGGGCACCGGCGGCAGCCCGGCGGTGAGCGTCCGGGCGGTCTGCCGGCACGCCAAGCTCACCGAGCGGTACTTCTACGAGAGCTTCGCCGACCGGGAGGCGCTCGTGCTCGCCGTCTACGAGCGGGTGGGCGAGCGGGCCCGGCAGGCGCTGGTGGACGCCGTGGCGGCCGCGCCGGGCTCGGCCGAGGAGCGGGCGGCGGCCGCGGTCACCGCGTTCGTGGAGCTCATGCTCGACGACCCGCGCAAGGGCAGGGTGCTGCTGATCGCGCCGTTGAGCGACCCGGTGCTCAGCCGCCGTGGGGTCGAGCTGCTGCCGGACTTCGCCGCGCTGATCCGCGAGCAGCTGCCGGCGGGCGTCGACGAGCTCGACCGGGAGCTGACCGCCGTCGGGCTGGTCGGCGCGCTGACCAACCTGTTCATCGGCTACCTCGAGGGCACCCTGCGGGTGTCTCGGGAGCGCCTGGTGGGGCACTGCGTGCGGTTGCTCAGCCGGGCCGGTGAGCCCGCTGCCCGGCACCGCTAGCCTCCCGCTCGCGCCGCAGCTCCAGCGCGACGTCGATGATCATGTCCTCCTGGCCGCCGACGTACCGGCGCTCCCCCACCCGGTAGAGGATCTCGTGCGCCGGCACGTCGTAGCGCCGCGCCGCGCGCTCGGCGTGCAGCAGGAAGCTCGAGTACACCCCGGCGAAGCCCTGCACGATCGAGCCGCGGTCGATCACCGGCAGCCGGGTGATGTAGGGCTTCACGACGTTCTCCGCGGCGTCCATCAGCAGGTCCTTGTCCACCCCGGTGGTCACGCCCAACCGTTCGAACGTCGCGGCCAGCACCTCCGTCGGTGAGTTGCCGGCGCCGGCGCCGAGCGCGGCCAGCGACCCGTCGATCTGCCGCGCCCCGGCGCGGTGGGCGAGCACCGAGTTGGCCACCCCGAAGCTGAGGTTCTGGTGCCCGTGGTAGCCGACCTGCGCCGCCTCGCCCAGCTCGGCGACCAGCGCGGCCACCCGGTCGGCGGCCTCCTCCAGGACCAGCGCGCCAGCCGAGTCCACTACGTAGACGCACTGGCAGCCGGCGTCGACCATGATCCGGCCCTGCTTGGCGAGCGCTTCGGGGTCGACCATGTGCGACAGCATCAGGAAGCCGACCGTCTCCAGCCCGAGCGCGCGGGCCGCGGTGAAGTGCTGCACCGACACGTCCGCCTCGGTGCAGTGCGTGGCGATCCGCACCGCGCCGGCGCCGAGGCCGGCGGCGGCCCGCAGGTCGGTCACCGTGCCCAGCCCGGGCAGCAGCAGCACGGCGATCCGCGCCGACCGCGCCTCCTCGACGGCGGCGGCGATCAGCGTGCGCTCGTCGACGAGGGAGAAGCCGTAGTTGAAGGTGGACCCGCCGAGGCCGTCGCCGTGGCTGACCTCGATGAGCGAGACGCCGGCGGCGTCCAGCGCGCGGACGGTGTCCCGCACGTTGGCCTCGGTGAACCGGTGCGCCATGGCGTGGCTTCCGTCGCGCAGGGTGGTGTCGACCAGCCGGACCTCCCGGCCCGCCCCGTCCCAGCCGCCCGCCGCGGTCATGCGCGCACCGCCTTCCGCTCGGCGATCCGTTCGGCCAGCAGCTCGCCGACCCTGGCCGCGGCCGCGGTCATGATGTCGAGGTTGCCGGCGTAGGCCGGCAGGAAGTCGCCGTTGCCGGCGACTTCGAGGAACACGGCCACCCTGGCCAGGCCGCGCCACTCCGGCCGGGGGTCGTCGAACTGCGGCTCCGCCTTGAGCAGGTAGCCCGGCACGTACCGCTGGACGTCCCGGACCATCCGCTCGACCGAGTCGGCCACCGCGGCCCGGTCGGCGTCCGGATCGATCGCGCAGAACACGGTGTCCCGCATGATCATCGGGGGCTCCATCGGGTTGATGATGATGATCGCCTTGCCCCGCTCGGCGCCGCCGACGACCTCGAGGCCACGCGCGGTGGTCTCGGTGAACTCGTCGATGTTGGCCCGGGTGCCCGGTCCGGCCGAGCGGGACGCCACCGAGGCGACGATCTCGGCGTAGGGCACCGGGGTGACCCTGGCGACCGCGTGCACGATCGGGATGGTGGCCTGCCCGCCGCAGGTGATCAGGTTCAGGTTCGGCACGTCGAGCTGGTCCGGCAGGTTCACCACCGGGCAGGTGAACGGGCCGACCGCGGCCGGGGTGAGGTCGACCGCCTGGATGCCGGCGTCGGCGTAGCGCGGCGCGTTGGCCCGGTGCGCCGCGGCCGAGGTGGCCTCGAAGACCAGGTCCGGCCGCTCGTCCTGGTCCAGCAGCCAGTCCACCCCCGCGGCGGAGGTGCGCACCCCCAGCTCGGCGGCCCTGGCCAGCCCGGCGGAGGTCGGGTCGACACCGACCATGTACCGCACGTCGATCCGCTCGCTGCGGCGGAGCTTGGCCAGCAGGTCGGTGCCGATGTTGCCGGGACCGACGATCGCGGCCACCGCCCGTGCCTCGCCCATCCGTGCTCCTTCCTCGTCCTGGCCTCCACGGTCGCCCGGGGGATCGGGCACACTCAACGCATGTGTCCCGCTCACCGGAACGACGACCCTCGCGCTGCCCCCGGGGATGACGGGGCGGGGCCTTCGGTCGTCGCCAGGGTCACCGCGCTGCTCACCGCGTTCCGGCCCGGTGACGACGCGCTCGGGGTGTCCGAGCTGGCCCGGCGCACCGGGCTGCCGAAGTCGAGCGTGCACCGGCTGGCCGGCGGGCTGGTCGAGCACGGGCTGCTGGAGCGGGACGGCGGCGCGCTGCGGCTGGGCCTGAAGCTGTTCGAGATCGGCCAGCTGGCCACCCGGCAACGCGGAATCGTCGACGCCGCCCGGCCCTATCTCGCCGACCTGCGCGAGGCCACCCGCAACACCGTGCACCTGGCCGTGCTGGAGGGCACCGAGGTGGTCTATCTGGACGTGCTGCGCGGGCCGGACGCGCCGCGGCTGCCGTCCCGCATCGGCGGCCGGTTCCCGGCGCACGCCACCGCGGTGGGCAAGGCCATCCTCGCCCACTCCCCGGCGGCCATGGTGGACGCGGTCGTCGCCGCCGGGCTGCCGCGGATCAGCCGGCGGACGATCACCGCGCCCGGGCTGCTGCGCCGGCAGCTGGAGAAGGTGCGCGCCGAGGGGATCGCCTACGAGCGCGAGGAGTCCGGTGTCGGCGTGGTGTGCGCGGCCAGCCCGCTGCTGGACCCGGGCGGGCGGGCGGTGGCGGCCATCTCGATCTCCGGCTGGACCAGCCGGATGCGCACCGACCGGGTCGCTCCCGCGGTGCGGACGGCGGCGCTGGCGCTGTCCCGCGGCCTGCCGCCGCTGTGACCGAGCCCGCGAGCGAACCACTCGACACAGCATCCGCGGGACACGTCACCGACGAGCGCCAGCGAGGAGGGCATGTGATTCGCGTCCCTTCGTGACGCGCCGGGCACCCCGGGTGTCAATCGGCTGGTCGGGGGACTACTCTTTCGGCCTTGGTGCTGGGCGTCAACGCCGCGTCAATGGTCCCGCCGGCCGTGTCAAGACCGCGGCAGGCCGGGGTGTCAGGTGTCCGCCCGGCGCCGATCCTGGAGTCGTGCCGCCCGATGACGGCACCCGGAACAAGACCAACGACCATCGGTGACGCCGGTGCCGACGCACCGGGTCGCCGGGAAGCGAGTGGACGTCCGATGAGTCCCCTGGTAACCGCGGCCCTGCTGATCGGCGGGTTCGTGTTCGCCGCGCTGGTGCTGCGCGGACTGCTCTGGTGGGCCAAGGCCGAGTCCCACCCCGGGCCGGCGGCCCGGTCGGCGGGCGCGGGCACGCCCAGCACGCCGGCGGAGGCGCTGCGGCCCGCCGCGGTGTCCGCCCGCCGCTCCTGATCGCCCCGACCGCGCCGCGCCCGGCCGGGGCCCGAGGAGGGCTCAGGTCGGGTGTGGCGCGTCGATCAGGTGCTCCAGCGCGAGCTGGGACAGCCTCGCGTAGCCGTACCCGCGGGCGGCCGCGGCCTCGGGGTCGAAGTCCTCGTAGGCACCGCGGTCGGCGCGCAGGTCGGCGACCGTCTCGCCCGGGGCGAGTGTCGGCGTGGCCAGCTCCGGCGCCCGGGAGGCGGCCAGTGCCTCCTTCACCTCCGGGTCGGATCGGAAGTTGCGGGCCCGCTCGGCGAGCAGCAGGTAGCTGCGCATGTTCGCGGCGGCGCTCGCCCACACTCCGTCGATGTCCTCGGTGCGCAGCGGCTTGTAGTCGAAGTGCCGCGGCCCGTCGTAGCCCCCGCGCCCGCCGGCGCCAGAGGCACCACGCAGCCCGCCGGCGCTCGACGCGCCGACGCCGTGCTCCAGCAGGTCGACCAGGAAGAACGCGGACAGCAGGTCGCCGTGGCCGAAGATCAGGTCCTGGTCGTAGCGGGGGCCGCGCTGGCCGTTGAGGTCGATGTGGAACAGCTTGCCCTGCCACATCGCCTGGCCGATGCCGTGCACGAAGTTCAGCCCGGCCATCTGCTCGTGGCCGACCTCCGGGTTCACCCCGACCATGTCGGCGTGCTCCAGCGTGGAGATGAACGCCAGCGCGTGCCCCACGGTGGGCAAAAAGATGTCGCCGCGGGGCTCGTTCGGCTTGGGCTCCAGTGCCAGCCGGATGTCGTAGCCCTGTTCCCGCACGTACTGGGCGAGCGTGTCGACGCCCTCCCGGTAGCGGTCCAGCGCCGTCCCCATGTCCTTGGCGGCGTCGGTCTCCGCGCCCTCCCTGCCGCCCCACAGCACGTAGGTGGAGGCGCCCAGTTCCGCCGCGAGGTCCAGGTTGCGCATCACCTTGCGCAGCGCGAACCGGCGGATGTCGCGGTCGTTGTTGGTCAGCGCGCCGTCCTTGAACACCGCGTGGGTGAACAGGTTCGTCGTCGCCATGGGCACGACGAGCCCGGTCTCGTCGAGCGCCGCGCGGAACCGGCTGATCCGCCGCTCCCGCTCGGTGTCGTCGGAGCCGAACGGGATGAGGTCGTCGTCGTGGAAGGACACGCCCCACGCGCCCAGTTCGGCGAGCTTGCGCACGACCTCCACCGCGTCCAGCGGGGGGCGGGTCGCCTCGCCGAACGGGTCGACGGCACGCCAGCCCACCGTCCACAGCCCGAAGCTGAACTTGTCCTCGGGTGTCGGCTCGTACGCCACCTTGCTGCCTCCCAGCCTCACGACCAGCCCGCGCTAATAGTTCGGCGACTGAACTTATCCTCGGGGCGGACACCGGTCAAGGAGTTGGTTCACCGGGTGAACGATGACCAGGGAGACCGAAAGCAGGCGAACTACGGCGACGTGCTGGCCTGGCCGATCGGCTTACGCTCGGTCGGATTGGTCTCCACCGGCACCGTAAGATCACCGGGATGACACGACCGCTGCCGGCCGGGCAGCACACCGTGCGCCGGCACAACTCCGCCCTGGTGCTCGGTGCCATCGCCGAGTCGCCCGGGAGCTCCCGGGCCGGGGTGGCCGCCCGCACCGGGCTGACCAAGGCCACGGTGTCCAGCCTGGTCGACCGGATGGTCGCCGCCGGACTGGTCTCGGACACCGGTCCGGAACAGCGCACCGGCCCCGGCCGCCCCGGCAGCGCCCTGTTCCTGTCCCCCGCCGGCCCGCACGGGCTCGGCCTGGAGATCGGCGTCGACTACCTCGCGACCTGCCTGGTGGACCTCACCGGCACGGTCCGCCGCCGCTGGGTCCGCCCCGCCGACCATCGGAACGCGCCGGCCGGCGCGGTGCTCGCCGAGGCCGCCGGGGTGGTGGTCGGCGCGCTCGCCGAAGCCGGCCGGCTCGGGGTCCGGGTCGGCGGGCTCGGGGTGGCGGTGCCCGGCCTGGTCGAGGCGGCCACCGGGCTGCTCAGGGTCGCGCCCAACCTCGGCTGGCGCGACGTGGACGTCCCGGCCGAGCTGCGCCGCGCCGCCGACCTCGGCGACCTGCCGATACTCACCGGCAACGAGGCCAACTTCGCCGCGCTGGCCGAGCTCGCGGCCGGCGGCCCCGCCGACTTCGTGCACGTGTCCGCCGAGATCGGCATCGGCGCGGGCGTGGTGGTGGGCGGCACGGTGTTCGAGGGCGTGCACGGCTTCGGCGGCGAGATCGGGCACTTCGCGGTCGATCCCGGAGGGCCGGCGTGCTCGTGCGGCGGCCGGGGCTGCCTGGAGCGGCTCGCCGGGCAGGACGCGATCCTGCGCGATGCCGATGCGCCGGACGTGGACACCCTCGTCGAGCGGCTCGCCGCCGACGACCCCGCCGCGGGCCGCGCGGTCGGGCGAGCCGCACGGTGGCTCGGCATCGCGCTCGGCAACGTGATCGGCCTGCTGGACGTGCCGGCGGTGGTGCTCGGCGGCGCCTATGCCCGGCTGCACCCCTGGCTGGCCGACCCGCTCACCACGGAGCTGGGCACGCGGGTGCTCAGCTCCGCCTGGTCGCCGGTGTCGGTGCTGCCGTCCGTACTCGGCGGCGAGGCCGCGGTGCGTGGCGCGGCCGCCTCGGCGGTGCGGGCCATCGTGGCCGACCCGGACCCCTTCGTCGAGGCCGCCGGCTGACCGGCGAACGGGTGGCCGGCCGCGCGCAGCCGGGCCTCCGCCGCGGGCGCGGCGCCGAGCACGTCCAGCCCCAGCAACGCGGCGCCGACCACCGGCGGGAGCTGGACCACCCGCACGTCCGCCCCCGGCGCGGCCACGCGGCAGCGCCGCCGGATCCCGGCGATCACCTCCTCCCCCACCCCGGTCAACACCCCACCGCCGAGCAGCACGGCCGGCGTGCCCCCGGTCATCCCCAGCCGGCGCAGGCTCACCGTGCCCAGCACGGCGACCTCGTCCTCGAGCCGGTCCACCACCCCGCGCGCGACGGCGTCGCCCCCGGCGGCGACCGCGAACAGCACCGGGCACAGCTCGTGCAGCCGCACGGCCGGCAGCCCGCCGGTGTGCAACCGCCGCACCACCTCCAGCACCGACGCCGCCCCGAAGTGCGCGCACACCGCGGCCCGCAACGCGGTGTCCGGTCCCCGGCCGTCCTCGGCGCGGGCCGCCCACCACAGCGCCTCCTCGCCGAGGCACAGCCCGCCACCCCAGTCCCCGGAGACGCGCCCCAGTGCGGGAAACCGGTGCACCGCCCCGTCCGGACCGACGCCGACGCAGTTGATTCCGGCACCGCACACCACGGCAACGCCGACCCCGTCGGGGGTGCCCGCGCGCAGCAACGCGAACGTGTCGTTGCCGACCGCGACCGAGGGCGCCCAGTCCCGCTCGACCAGCGCGCGGTGCAGGATCTCCTCCTCCTCGGGCAGGTCGAGCCCGGCGAGGTACGCCGACACGTGCGTGGCGTAGGGCCGCTCGGTGGGCAGCCCGGCCCCGGCCAGCGCCGCCTCCACCAACGCGGCCAGCGCGGCCAGCGCCCGCGGCACGCCGACCGTCTGCGGCGAGGCCCCGGGCCCGCGGGCCCGGCCGAGCACCGTCCCGCCGGAGTCGACCACCAGGACGTCGGTCTTGCTGTTCCCCCCATCGACGGCCACGACCACCCCGTCCCGGGCGCCGGTCACCCCGCCCACGGCAGGTGCTCCCGGTTGGCCGCGACCAGGGCGTCGGCCAGCTCCTCGGCCAGCGCGTACTGGCCGACCAGCGGATGGGCGAGCAGCGCGTCGGCCACCCGGTCCCGCCCGCCGTGCACCGCGGCCTCCAGCGCCAGCCGCTCGTAGGCCGCGACGTGCGCGACCAGCCCGGCCCAGCGCGGCTCCAGCGGCGGCACCGGCAGCGGCCGCGCCCCGGTGCCGTCCACCGCGGCCGGCACCTCGACCACGGCGTCGGCCGGCAGGAACGGCAGCGCGCCGTCGTTGCCGACGTTCACCACGTGCTCCCCCGGTCGGCGCCCGGTGAGCGCCTGGACCAGGTGCAGCGCCGCGGTCGAGTAGTGCGCGCCGCCGCGCCGGTCCAGCAACGCCGGCTTGGTCACCACGGTCGGGTCGGCGTAGCGGGCCAGCAGCTCGGCCTCCACCTCGGCGACCACCTGGGCGCGGGGCACCCCCGCCCGCTGCCGGCGCACCTCGGCGTCGTGGTCGTAGAAGTACTTCAGGTAGTACGACGGCACCACGCCGGTGCGGCGCAGCCAGTCCAGCGGCGCGGCCGCGTGCTCGGCCAGCCGCGGGCCGTGCTCGGCCAGCAACTCGGGCAGCCGGTCGACCTCTCCGCGGTCGCCGGTGACCAGCACCCGACGCAGCCAGGTGAGGTGGTTGAGCCCGGCGTGGTCCAGCCGCACGCGGCCGAGATCGACACCCAGCAGCTCCGCGCACAGCCGGCGCAGCCCGATCGCCACGTTGCACAGGCCGACCGCGCGGTGCCCCTCGCGCAGCAGGGCGCGGGTGACGATCCCGACCGGGTTGGTGAACGTGACCAGCCAGGCGTCGCCGGCCACCGCGCGCACCCGCGCGGCGATGTCCAGCACCACCGGGACGGTGCGCAGTGCCTTCGCGAACCCGCCCGCGCCGGTGGTCTCCTGGCCGACGCAGCCGCAGCGCAGCGGGACGGTCTCGTCGGCCAGCCGCGCCCGCTGCCCGCCGACCCGCAGTTGCAGCAGCACCGCGCTCGCGCCGTCGACGCCGGTGCTGAGGTCGGTCGTGGTGGTGACCCTCGCGGGGTGCCCGGCGGAGGCGAGCATCCGCGCGCAGCACCCGCCGACCGCCGCCAGCCTGGCCTCGTCGGGGTCCACCAGCGCGATCTCGGTGATGTCCGGCATGGACTCCGTGGACTCGCCGGTGGCGATGCCGTCCACCAGCTCTGGCGTGTAGGTCGATCCGCCACCGACGACGGCGAGCTTCATCCCTTGACCCCCGTGAACGTGATCCCGCGGACGAACGTCCGCTGCGCGACGGCGAACAGCACGATGACCGGCAGCATGACCAGCGTGGTGGCCGCCATGGTCAGGTTCCACTCGACGTGGTGCATGCCCCGGAACGACGCCAGCGCCAGCGACAGCGGCCAGTTGTCCCGGTTCTCCCCGGTGTAGAGCAGTGGCCCGAAGTAGTCGTTCCAGGTGAACAGGAAGCAGAACATCGCGGTGGCGGCGATCCCCGGCTTGGCCATCGGCACCACCACCCGCAGCAGCACCTGCGGCTCCGAGCAGCCGTCGACCCGCGCGGCGTCCACGTAGTCCTTCGGGACGGTCAGGAAGAACTGCCGGAGCAGGAACACGCTGAACGCGTCGAACAGGAAGTACGGAACGATGAGCGGCACCAGCCCACCGGTGAGGCCGAGCCGCACCCACAGGTCGTACAGCGGCACCACCACGACCTGCGGCGGCAGCATCATGGCCGCGACGGTGAGCAGGAAGAACGCCGTGCTGCCCCGCCAGCGCAGCTTCGCCAGCGCGTAGGCCGCCGGGATCGCCGACAGCAGCACCCCGGCGGTGGCCAACAGCGCGTACAGCAGGCTGTTGCGCAGGTAGCCCAGCAGCGGTGCCCTGGTGAACACCTCGGCGAAGTTGTCGAACCGCCACTCCCGCGGCCACAGGCTCGCGGTCAGCGCCTGGTCGCCGTCCATCACCGCGGTGAGCACCACGAACACGACCGGGAGGGTGAACAGCACGCCGAGGGCCAGGCCGAGGCTGTGCGTGGCGACCCAGGCCAGCCGCCGGTCCCAGCGGACCCCCGCCGTCACGCCGCGTCCCCTTCGATCGGCGACACGGCGCGCAGCCGGCGCACCAGGACCGCGGTGACCGCGAACGACACCATGAACAGCAGCACGGCCATCGCCGCCGCGTAGCCCATGTTGAAGTAGCGGAAGCCCTGCACGTACAGCCACATCGGGTAGGTCAGCGTCGAGTTCTGCGGGAAGCCCATCGTCCTGGTGCTGCCGGCGACCTCGGCGGTGCCGGCCGCCACCGAGCCGGCCACCACGGCCTGGGTGAACAGCTGCAGCGCGACGATGATCGAGTTCACCACGCCGAACAGCAGCACCGGCGAGATGGCCGGCAGGGTGACGTGCCAGTACCGGCGGATCGGCCCCGCGCCGTCCAGCGCCGCGGCTTCGTGCTGCTCGCGCGGCACGTCGAGCAGGGCCGCCAGGATGATGATCATCAGCTCGCCGCTGCCCCACAGCACGAGCAGGGTCAGCGCCGGCTTGGCCATCGCCGGGTCGTTGAACCACAGCCCACCGTCGATGCCGACCGCCCGCAACGCGCGGTTCACCGGGCCGAACTCGGGGTTGAACAGGAAGACGAACGCCAGCGCCGCGGCCGCCGGCGGGGCCAGCGCCGGCAGGTAGCAGAGCGTGCGGATCAGCCCGACGCCGCGGCGGAGTCGGGCGATCACCGACGCCACGCCCAGCGCGAAGGTCACCCTGCTGACGGTGAGCACCACGACCAGCCACAGCGTGTTGTACGCCGCGGTGCCCACCACCGGCTCGGCGGTGAACATCCGGACGTAGTTGGCCAGCCCGATCCACTGTGGAGGGTTCACCAGGTCGTAGGCGGTGAACGAGTAGTACACCGTCGCGACCAGCGGGTAGCCGAAGAAGACCGCGAACCCGACGAGGGCGGGCGCCATGAAGGCGAGCACGGTGCGCCGCCGCCGGGCCCGGACCCGCGCCCGCTGACCCCGGGAGGGGACGGGCACGGGACCGGCCACCGCCCGGCCGAGGGTGGTGGTCATCGCCCGGTCAGTTCCCGCCGCCGGTGCGGGACAGCTCGTCGTTGATCCGCGCGTCGACCGCGCGCAGGCCCGCGGTCAGGTCCGGCTCCCTGCCGGCCTGCCAACGCTCGGCGAAGTCGTTGACGGCCTTGAGGTGCGCGTCGCCGATCGAGGTGGTCGGGTTGGCCACCAGCCTGCCGCCGGCGAGCAGGTCCAGGAACGTGCGGTACCGCTCGTCCACCTCCAGCCGCGGGTCCTCCAGCGCCGCGGTGGTGCTGGGCACGTTGCGCAGCCCGTTGGCGAGCTCGACGAGCGTGTCGGTGTCCAGCGACATCTGCTTCACCAGCTCCCACGCCGCGCCCGGGTTCGGCGCGCCGCGCGGGATGCCGATGACGGTGCCGGTGGTGAACGCGGTGCCGTACCGGTCGGCGTCGGCCACCGGCGGTGGCGCGGTGGCGTAGGGCAGGTCCGGCGCGTGCTCGCGGAGGAACGCCGTGCGGTACTCGCCGTCGATCATCATCGCGACCTTGCCCCGGTGGAAGCCGTGGTCGGCGGAGAACTCGTCGCCGAGGCCGGCGCGGAACTGCTCGAGCCGCTCGTAGCCGTAGAAGTCGACCAGCCGCTTCTGGAACCGGAACAGCTCGTGCCACTCCGGGCTCTCCGCCAGGTGGGAACGGCCCTCGGCGTCGAGGAAGCTCGCCCCGAAGCTCGGCGCCCAGATGTGCGGCTCGTGGCCGTAGAAGGGCATCGACGGCAGGAACCCGGCGACCGCGATCGAGCCGTCCGGGTTGAACCGGGTCAGCCGCGTGGCGTACTCGAACAGCTCGTCGGTGGTGCGCGGTGGCGCGTCGAGCCCGGCGGCGGCGAACATCTCGGTGTTGTAGTAGAAGCCGTAGACGTCGGCGAGCATCGGCATCGCGCACCGGGTGCCCTCGTGCTCGGTGTAGTCGCGGACCGCCTGCGGGATCACCCCGAGGTCCACGCCGTCCCGCTCCAGGTAGGGGCCGAGGTTGGTGAGCGTGCCGTTCTCGCACCAGGCGCCGAGGTTGTCGGTGTAGAACGAGATCGCGACGTCGGGCGGGTTGCCGCCGCGGATCGCGGCGGTGAGCTTGGCGTCGTCCTGGCTGCCCTCGTGCCGGATCTCGATGTTCGGGAACCGGTGCCGCAACCGGTTCAGCCCGGCGGTGACGACGTCGTACTCCCTGGCCGCGAAGTTGCTGTACACGGTGAGGGTGAGCGCCTGCTCGGGCCCCGGCGGCGGGGCCGGCGTCCCACCGGTGTCCGGGCCGCCCGCGGCGCCGGAGCAGGCGGTGACCGTGGAGAGCGCGGTGAGCAGCGCGGCGGCCAGTGGGGCGCGTCGGTTACGGCGTCCGGTGCGGGTCGTGGAGCGCATGTGCCCTCCCGAGCGGGGCGTCGACGGATCGGGATCGGTACGGTACGGGGCCGGCCGGGGAGGCCAGGCCGAAGACGTCGACGCGGGCCGTGGCCAGCGCCGAGTGCAGCGCGCCGGCCCGAACCGCGTTGCCCGGCACGGTGGTCAGCCCGACCGGAGTGCGGGGCACGACCAGCCGGTGCAGCTCCCCGGCGACCAGGTCGGCGAGGACGGTGCCGCCGACCTTGGTGACCTCACCGCAGAGCAGCACCAGCTCCGGGTCGACCACGCTGACCACACCGGCCACCCCGACGGCGATCCGGCGGGCGAGGTCGGTCAGGAACCCCTGGCCGCCCTCGCCCGCCTCGACCGCCGCACCGACCGCCGCCCAACCGGTGTCGGCGGACATCCCGTGTGCCGTGGCCAGCGCCACGATCGCCGGGGAGTCGACGAGGTCGCCCCAGCGCGTCCCGGACCGTCCGATCCCCGTGTCGGCGGCGGCGGGGTCGGGCACCCGCAGCCAGTCGACCTCGCCGCCGGCGCCGGAGGCCCCGCGGCGCAGCCGGCCGTCGAGGACCACCGCGCCGCCGACGCCCTCGTCGAGCCAGACCAGGACGAAGTCCCGCACGCCGGTGGCCTCGGCGGCCGCCAGCTCCTGCAGCGCGACCAGGTTGACGTCGTTCTCGACGGTCACCGGGGTGCCCAACGCGTCGCGTAGCCGGCCGCGCAGGTCGAAGCCACACCAGCCGGGCAGGTGCGGCGCCGACTCCAGCCGTCCGGTGCGGGGGTCGAGCGCGCCGGGCGTGCCGACCACGACGTGGCGCAGGTCGGCGAGGGTGCGCCCGGCGACCGCCGCGGCGTCGGTCAGTGCCGCGGTGAACGCGCCGACGACGTCGCTGCCGGCGGCGATCGGCAGGTGCGCGCGGTGCTCGGCGAGCTCGCGACCAGTGATGTCGGCGATGACGAACTCGGCGCCGTGCGGGGTGAGGTCCACCGCGGCGACGTGCGCGACCGAGCCGGCCACCCGCCACAGCTGGGCGCGCGGGCCCCTGGCGCCGTTGCGGACGCCGTCGCGCACGACCATCCCGTCCCGCTCGAGGCGGGCCAGCAGCTGCGCGGTGGCCGGCTTGGACAGGCCGACCAGCTCCTCGAGGTCGGCGCGGGTGAGCGGCCCCTCCCGGAGCAGGATGTCGAGGGCCGCCCTGTCGTTGATCTCGCGGAGCAGCCGCGGGCTCCCGTCCCGCATCCCGACCACCCCTTCCACCCGCTCCCCGCGCGGCGACCGGCCGGCGGTCCCAATAGGTAACTTCCCTTACGATTTCCGGCCACGGTAGTGGTTTAGACCACATCGGGTCAATGCGACGAAAGTAGGAACGCCCGACCTTCGGCGGTGCCCGCCGGACCGTCCCGGTTGCCAGACCGGAGGAGCGACGGAGGAGGGCGTCGTGGCGCGAACGCGAGGGACATCGAGGGCAGTGGTGCTGGTGGTGCTGGTAGTGCTGGTGGCGCTCGTCGCGTGCTGGCCGGGCCCGGCGGCACGGCCCACGCCGCCGGGCCGTGGACTCCGGTTGGCTCCGACCGGGCGCGGCCGCTGGACGAGAGCCAGGCCTGGCGACCGTGGAGCGGCCCGGCGGCATCACCATCCGCTACACCGGCGTCGGCACGATCCCGCCGGTGGCGCTGGACAGCACGACGTGGCGGTTCCGGCTGGGGTGAGCCGAGTCGCTCCCGGCGGCGTCGGGGCGGGTCGCGGCCGGCACGGCTGGCATCATGCGGCCATGGCCGCACCCCTGACCGTCTCCACCGCGCTGCGGGAGTTCTGGACCGAACGTCACCTGAGCACCCTCACCACGCTGCGCCCCTCGGGGCGGCCGCACGTGGTACCGGTGGGGGTCACCGTCGACGAGGAGTTCCGGATCGCCAGGGTGATCTGCTCCGGCGGCAGCGTGAAGGCTCGCAACGTCCGCGCCGCCGGTCCGGGCGGGGCGCTGGCCGTGGTCAGCCAGGTGGACTGGGGACGCTGGTCCACTCTGGAGGGTCGAGCGGTGGTGCGCGACGATCAGGAGTCGGTGCGCGACGCCGAGCGCCGCTACGCCCTGCGCTACCAGCGCGAGCCGCGGCCCAATCCGGAGCGGGTGGTCCTGGAGATCACCATCGACCGCCTGCTCGGCCTCCACTGACTCGCGACTGTCACGCTCAGCACGGCGAGTTCCACGCTCGGGACGGGCGAGTTCAGCGCTCGGGTCCGCGAGTTCCACGCTCAGGACGGCGAGGTCGCCGTTCGGGATCGCGAGTTCGCGTCAGGGCGAGCGAGGCTCGCGAACGGCAACCTGCCGCGCCGGCGGAGGACACACTTCCGGGGACGTACGCCGACGCCCCTCGACGCGGGCACGCGCAAAAACGTCGGCCCCCTACCCAGACCCCACCCTGAACCCGGGGGGCCGTCCCCAGCCCAGTCTACCCGGGGTCACCGGACGATCTCGGGTGTACGGAAATCTGTGGACAGATCCGGGAATTATGTGGTCCGAGTGGACCGTTCGGACCGGGCTCGGTGGCCGAGTGGCCGTTCGGGCTGGGTTCGATGACCGAGTGGATCGGCCAGGCCGGGTTCGATGGTTACTGTGGATCGTCGGGCAACGACTCGGGACGCCAGCCCGCGCGGCTCAGCCGAGCAGGGCGTGCCACTCCTCCAGGGACCGCGGCCGGAACACGTAGTTGTCCCGCCTGACCTCCGACAGCGCGGCCGACGGCTCGACGGAGTACCAGTGTCCGGGGTAGACGGTCGGGTCACCGGGGAGGTCGGCCAGCCAGCGCAGGCTGCGGTACATCGCGTCGCTGTCCCCGCCGGGGAAGTCGGTGCGCCCGCAGCCCTCCAGGAAGAGCGTGTCGCCGGCCACCAGCCGCCCGTCGACCAGGAAGCACTGACTGCCCGGCGTGTGCCCCGGCGTGTGCAGCAGCCGCACCGGGATCGCGCCGACCTCGAGCACCTCGTCGTGGTCGTGCCCGACGAGGTCGGTCGCGGACACACCGGTGGTGCGCCGCACCCACTCGACTTCCTCCCGGTGCACGTGCACCGGAACCTGGCGCCGCGCCAGCAACTCGGGCAGCCCGGGCAGGGAGAACCCCATCATCTGTCCGCCGACGTGGTCGGGGTGGTGGTGGGTGGCCAGCACCCCGGTGAGCCGCATCCCGTCCTCGTCCAGCACGGCCAGCAGATCCTCGGCGGCGTACGCCGGGTCGACGATCACCGCCTCACCGGTCTCCCTGTCCCCGATCAGGTACGCGAAGTTGCGCATCTGCGTGGCGACGGGATCACCGGCCCCGTAGTCCCGGCCGGACAGCAACTGACGGAAGTACAAGCGCTCGCCCATGCGCCGATCGTAACGACCGGCTCGCCGGCAGGCCCGCCAGGAGCGGCCGTCGTGCTCGCCGGGCGCGAGGGCGTGGCGCGACGAGCGCCGCCGCGGACCGTGCCGGTTCACAGCAGCCAGAGGAACAGGCCACCGGAGAGGACGAACCCGACGGCGGCGCCGGCGGCGACCTGGGCCGCGGTGTGGTCCCGGAGGACGACCCGGGACCAACCGACCACCGCGACGAGCAGGAGCAGCGGAAGCGCCCAGGGCCCGTAGAGGAGGGCGAGCATCGCCACGCCGCCGGCGCTGACCGCGGTGTGCATCGAGATCTTCCACCGCGCCGCCACGGTGATCACCCCGGTCACCACGAGCACACCGAGCATCGCCACGGTCATCACGACCATCGCCCACGGCGCGGCGCCGAGCAGCAGGATCGCCATTCCCACCGCCGTCGACCCGAAGCAGACGAGCAGCACCACGGTCCGGCCCTCGCGGTTGTTGACGTGATGGGTGTCGTACCTGCCGGCCTTGGCCCCGCGAGTGATGAAGGTCATCGGGATCCCGGCGGAGAACGTGGCGACCACCAGCGCCCACAGCACGGTCCACCCGGGGTGGAAGCCGGTGGCCTTGCCGGCCATCGCCAACGACAGCAGCACGATCACCACCCACGGAGCGAGCGCCTCCGTGATCACCGCGGCGAGGCGGACACGGCCGGAACGAGGTGTGGTGGCGGTGTGGGAAGCAGGCATGGTCACGACGTCAAGCTTCTCCCACGGCTGGACGCGACGACACGGGGGTGGGTCCACGCGGCGATGACCGGCCCGGGAACGCGACCGACGACCCCGGACGGTTCCCGGAACGCCGACGGAGCACCCCGACAGGTCGGCCCTGGCGAGCAACGGCCGTCGAGCCCAGCGGATCGGGTGCCCCGGCTCGTGGGCGAGCACCGTTCCCGGTGGCAGTGAACTCGGTGACCTTCCCGTGGCACGCCAGTCCGATCCTCGGCGACTGTGGGACTCCTCGACAACTGTGGGACGAAGCGGGGACCGCGTACCGCTGGTGGCAGCGACAGGGCGAACCGGCACCGGAGGCCTGGGAGTGAAGCATCACCTCCGACCGGCGGCATCAGCCTGCCCTGGTGGTCGAGTGGCGCGAGGCGTGGTACGGCGAGCACTGCCGCTGATCGTCCCCGCGGGCCAGCCGGGACGGCCACCACACCGTCCGGCCGACCTCGATGGTCAGCGCCGGCACCAGCAGCGAGCGCACGACCGTGGTGTCCAGCAGCACGCCGAACGCCACGATGAACGCGATCTGCGCGAGGAAGAGGATCGGCAGCACGGCCAGCGCGGCGAAGGTCGCGGCGAGCACCACGCCGGCCGAGGTGATCACCCCACCGGTCACCGCGAGCCCGCGCAGCGTGCCGGCCCTGGTCCCGGAGCGCGTCGCCTCCTCGCGAACCCTGGTCATCAGGAAGATGTTGTAGTCGATGCCCAGCGCCACCAGGAACACGAAGGCGAACAGCGGCACCGCGGGGTCGGCGCCCGGGAAGTGGAACACGTGGTTGAACACCAGTGCCGACACGCCCATGGTGGCTCCGAACGAGAGCACCACGGTGGCGATCAGCAGCAGCGGCGCCACCAGCGCCCGCAGCAGGAGCGCGAGCACCGCGAAGATCACCACCAGGACCACCGGGATGATCACCGCGCGGTCCCGCTCGGAGATCCGCTGCGCGTCGTACTGGATGGCCGTCCGGCCACCGACCTTCGCGTCGGCACCGGGCACCGCGTGCACGGCGTCCCGCAGCCGCTGCACGGTGGTCATCGCCTCGGGCGAGTCGGCTGGCGCGGCGAGCACCGCCTCGACCTGCGCGAGCCCGTCCACCTCCGCCGGTGCCCCGTCCGGGCCGGGCAGGGGGGCCACCTGGGACACCCCGGGCACGTCGCGGGCCGCCGCCACCACCGCGTCGAGCCGGTCGGCGTCGGCCACGATCACGGTGGGCGAGCCCGCCCCGGCCGGGAAGTGCCGGGCCAGCGCCTCCTGCCCGGCCACCGAGTCGACCGGGGTGAGGAACACGTCGGACTGGGCGGTGCCGCTCGCCTTCAGCTGCGGCACGAACGCCACCCCGACCAGCAGCAACGCGGTCGCGGCCAGCCAGGTTACCCGCGGGCGGGCGCCGACCGCGCGGGCGATTCGGCCCCACAGCCCGCCGGCCTCCGGATGGGCCGAGCCGAGTGTGGGCCGGAACGGCCAGAACGCGCCCCGCCCGGTCAGTGCCAGTGTCGCCGGCAGGAACGTCGTCGACGCCAGCAGCGCGGCGGCGATGCCGATCGCCGCCACCGGCCCGAGGCTGCGGTTGGAGTTGAGGTCGCTGAGCAGCAGGCAGAGCAGGCCCAGGATGACCGTGCCGGCCGACGCCGCGATCGGCTCGAGGGTGGCCCGCCACGCCACGCGGATGGCCCGGTAGCGGTCCTCGGTGTCGCGTAACTCCTCCCGGAACCGGGACACCAGCAGCAGGGCGTAGTCGGTGGCCGCGCCGAACACGAGGATGAACAGGATGCCCTGGCTCTGCCCGTTGAGCGCGAACACGTCGTGGTCGGCGAGCAGGTAGACGACCAGGCTGGCCAGCCCCAGCGCGAACACCGCCGAGGTGAGCACCAGCACCGGCAGGACCGGGCTGCGGTAGACCAGCACCAGGATCAGCGCGACCACCGCGCCGGCCACGAGCAGCAGCAGCCCGTCGATGCCGGCGAACGCCTCGACGAGGTCGGCGATCGTCCCGGCCGGGCCGGTCACCAGCACGGTGAGCCCGGCCGGCGGGTCGGCCAGCGCGGCCCGCACGTCGGGAACCACGTCGCCGGGGTTGACGTCGGCCGCCACCGGCACGACGAACTGCGCCGCCGCGCCGTCGGGCGCGGGTACCGGCGGCGTCACCGGCCCGGCCACCCCGGGCACACCGACGATCCGATCCGCCGCGGACTCGAGGAACTCCTGGTCGGCCGGGGTGATTCCGCCGGACCGCTCGGCGACCACGACGGCCGGCACCGCGCCGCTGTCGTGGAACCGCTTCTGCAGGTCGGCCACCTCGGTGGCCTCGGCCGAGGCCGGCAGGAACGCGGCGTCGTCGTTCTCCGCGACGCCACTGAGCTTGCCGGCGAACGGGCCGCCCACCCCGCCGACCGCCAGCCACCCGACGATCAGCAGCGCGGGCACCAGCCACCGCCGTGTTCGCCGCCGCCCCTCGTCCGCGATCATTGGCACCTCGCCCCGCTGGTATCCGACTTGCGGCCCAATTTATTCAGCAGGCTGATTATTCGCAGCACGGAGGTGTGTGAGAGTGGACACCACCCGGCCGGTCGATCCCACCGAGGACCCGGAGACCTGGCCGACCAGCCGACTGCTCTCGGTCGCCGCCCGCGTGGTGGAGGCCCGCTGGGCGATGCTCCTGGAGACACTGGGCCTGACCCACGCCGGGCTGGTCGCCCTGCACCACCTCGGCGAGGACGCCCTCGCCCAGCGCGCCCTCGCCCGCCGCTGTCGGGTGACCGACCAGACGATCAGCCGGACCGTGGACCGGCTGGTCCGATCCGGCTTCGCCGAGCGCACCGCGGACCCGGCCGACCGGCGCCGGCAGCTCGTCCGGCCCACCCCCGCCGGCCGCGCCGTCTACACCCGCGCCGCGGACACCGAACGCACCGACCCCGTCGTCACCAACGCGATCGGCGACGACGCGGCGTTCCGGGAGCGACTGCTCACCATCATCCGCCGCCTCGGCGAGTCAGATGGCTCGGTGCCCGCCGGCGACCCGGTGGCGGACTGAGCCCTCGTCGAAGCGGACCACCCCGC
The DNA here is from genome assembly GCF_900115565.1 of Amycolatopsis arida. GTDB lineage: Bacteria > Actinomycetota > Actinomycetes > Mycobacteriales > Pseudonocardiaceae > Yuhushiella > Yuhushiella arida. Next base: position 55,780 of record NZ_FOWW01000010.1, read on the forward strand.
CACCCGGCCCCGCCGCCTAGGATCACGGGCTACCCCGTGACGCCGCGCGACGGCCGGCAGCGAGGCCGGCGCCGCGGCTGGCGGGACGCCAGATCTGAGGTGACGATGCCAGGACCAGCCGAATCGCCCCCGCACCCGGCGCCGCCCCGGTCGTGGCCGTGGCCGGGTCGGTGGGGAGGGCAGTGGAGTCGTCGGAGTCGTCGGAGTCGTCGGAATCGTCGGAGCCGCCGGGCCCGCTCCCTCGCGGACCCCGCCGCCGTGCTGGCGACCGCCCGGCACCTCGCCGACGACCTGGCCGACGGGCTGGCCGGCCCGCGGGCGCGGGCAGCGGCGCGCGGCGTACGCCGGCTGCTGGGTGCCGACGGCGCCGGCCTCGCCGACGTGTCCGGCCGGCTGGTCACGGTGGGCCGGCTGCCCGACGCCGCGACGCTGGTGGAGAAGGTGCTGCACACCGAGAGCCGCGCGGGCCGGGGCGCGGTGGTGGCGCTGCCGCTGCTGGTGCACGACGAGCTCGCCGGCGTGCTGGTGGTGGCCGGCGGAGTCGGCCTGTCCGCGGTGCGCGAGGTCGCCGGTGTGGTCGTCGCCGCGCTGGAGCGGGCGCACCTGGAGGCCTCGGCCGAGCACGCCGCCCAGGCCGAGCTGCGGGCGCTGCGGGCCGAGATCTCCCCGCACTTCGTGTACAACGCGCTCACCGTGATCGCCTCGCTGGTCCGCTCCGAGCCGGACCGGTCCCGGGAGCTGCTGCTCGACTTCGCCGACTACATCCGCTACAGCCTGGCCCGGCACGGCGAGTACACCACCGTCGCCGACGAGTTCCACGCCATCGAGACCTACCTGGCCCTGCAGCGCGCGGTGCTCGGCGACCGGCTCCGGGTGCAGGTGCGGGTGGCGCCCGAGGTGCTCGCGGTGGCCATCCCCTACCTGGTGCTGCAGCCGCTGGTGGAGAACGCCGTCCGGCACGGGATCGAGCCGCGTGCCGACGGCGGCCTCGTCCAGGTCACCGGGGAGGCGGAGGGCGCGGACTGCGTGATCACCGTCGAGGACGACGGCGTGGGAATGGACCCGGGGCTGGCCGAGGCGATCCTCGCCGGGTCCAGCTCCGGCGGGAGCATGGGGCTGGCCAACGTCGACCGCCGGCTGCGTAACGTGTACGGGCCGTGGTTCGGCTTGGTCGTGGAGACGGCCGAGGACGACGGCACCAGGGTGATCGTCCGGGTGCCCAGGTTCCAGCCGGGAGTGATGCCATAGTGATGCCATGAAGTCGGGGCTGCGGGTCCTGGCCGTCGACGACGTGCCGGCGGCGCTGGCCGACCTGTGCCGGCTCCTGCGCGCGGCCCCCGAGGTGGCCGAGGTGACCTCGGCCGGCGACCCGATCGACGCGCTGAAGCTCATCCGGCAGAACCGGTTCGACGCGGTGTTCCTGGACATCGCCATGCCCGGGCTGGACGGGCTCGAGCTGGCCGCGCTGCTGAGCAAGCTCGCCGAGCCGCCGGTGATCGTGTTCGTCACCGCCTACGACGAGCACGCCGTGGCCGCGTTCGGCATCGGCGCGGTGGACTACCTGCTCAAGCCGGTCCGCGCGGAGCGGCTGGCCGACGCGCTGGCCAGGGTCACCAGGATCGCCCCGGCCGAGGAGGCTCCGCCCCGGCCGGACGCCATGGCCGCCCTGCCGGTCGAGTCCGGCGGGCGCACCCGGTACGTGCGCCGCGACGAGGTGCGGTTCGTCGAGGCCCACGGCGACTACGTGCGGCTGCACGCCCCCTCCGGGGTGCACCTGGTGCGGATGCCGATCTCCCGACTCGAGGAGTACTGGGAGAGCGCCGGGTTCGCCAGGACCCATCGCGGGTACCTCGTCGCGCTGGCCGCGGTGCGCGAGCTGCGCAGCGACAGCGTCGGCGGGCTGCTCGCGCACACCGACCTCGGCGACGTCCCGGTCAGCCGGCGGCACGCCAGGGAGCTGCGCGAGCGGCTGCTGCGGGCCGCGCAGCGCGGCGAGCTGAGCCGGCCCGAGCGCGGGTGAGGCAGCGATGAGCGGGCACCGCCGGGTCGCGGTGACCAGCCCGCAGACCCGGCTCGCGCGCGCTCGCCGCCGGCACCGCGGCCGCTGGCGGGCCACCACCCTCGATCCCGCCGACGCCGCACGGGCCGCCGCGCTGTACCGGGCGCAGCTGCGCCGCGCGGTGCTCGCGGTGCTGCTGCTGTTCGCGCTGGTCGGCGGGCTGCCGCTGGTGCTGCACCTGCGGCCGGAGCTGGACGAGGTGCGGGTGCTGGACGTGCCGGTGTCCTGGCTGGCGCTGGTGGCCGTGCCGTTCCCGGCGATGGTGGCGCTGGCCGTGTGGCAGCTGCGCGGAGCGGAACGCACCGAGCGAGCCGAACGGGCCGACCGCGCCGGGGGTTCCCGCGACCGCCCGAAGCGCCAGGACGGGCGCGCCGAGCACACCTCGGCCGGCGACGGCACCAGCGACACCGAGAGCGCGCCGTGACCGTCTTCGCGCTCGCGGTCGCGCCGGTGCTGCTGGTCACCCTGCTGATCGGGCTGCGCGGCGTCGCGGCCATGCGCACCACGTCGGACTTCCTGGTCGCCTCCCGCCGGGTCTCGCCGCTGCTGAACTCCGCGGCGGTGTCCGGCGAGTACCTCTCCGCGGCGTCGTTCCTCGGCGTGGCCGGGCTCGTGGTCAAGGACGGCGTGGGCGCGCTGTGGTACCCGGTGGGGTTCACCGCCGGCTACATCGCGATGCTGGCGCTGGTCGCCGCGCCAATGCGCCGGTCGGGCGCCCTGACGGTCCCGGACTTCGCCGAGGCCCGCCTCGCGTCGCCGGCGCTGCACCGGCTGGCCGCGGTGGTGGTGCTGGTGATCGGCGGGCTGTACCTGGTGCCGCAGTTCCGCACGGCCGGGCTGGTGCTGAGCGTGGTGAGCGGCACTCCGTACTGGGTGGGCGTGGTGATCGCCGGGGTGTCGGTCAGCGTGACGCTGGCACTCGGCGGAATGCGCGCGGCGACCTACGTGCAGGCGTTCCAGTTCTGCTTCAAGCTGGTGCTGTTCATCGTGCCGGCGATCTGGCTGCTGCTACGCGCGGGCGCCGACGTGCGGCACGAGGCGCTGCACCCGGTGGAGTTCACCCACTTCGAGCGGGACACCTCGGTGGTGTTCCGGGTGCCGGTCACGCTCGACGTGCCCGAGGGCGCCGCGCTGCGCGAGCCGGACGGGTCGGTGCGGCCGCTGCCACGGGGTGAGTGGTCGGTGCCCGGCGGGCGGACCGTGGAGTTCCCGGCCGGCTCGGCCGTGCCGGCGCTGCCCGGAGAGACCGCGCCCGGCGGGCCCGGCTGGCAGTGGCCGCTGCTGGACCTCGCCGAGACCGGGTACCCGATGTTGAGCACGCTGGCCGTGCTGGTGGCGACGATGCTCGGCACGATGGGCCTGCCGCACGTGCTCATGCGCTTCCACACCAACCCGAACGGCCGCGCGGCCCGGCGCACCGCGGCGCTCACCGTCGTCCTGCTGAGCGTGTTCTACCTGTTCCCCGGTGTCTACGGCCTGCTGGGCAGGGTGCTGGTCCCGCAGCTGTACCTGTCCGGGACCACCGACACCGCGGTGGTGGCCCTGCCGGCGCAGGTGGACACCGGACCGTGGGGCTCGTTCTTCACCGCGCTGCTCACCGCGGGGGCGTTCGCCGCGTTCCTGGCCACCTCGCTGGGCCTGGTGCTGGTGGTCTCCGGCGCCATCTCGCACGACCTGGTGCCGGGCGGGCTGCGTCAGCTGCGCGGCACCGTGTTCGCCGTCGCCGGCGCGGTGGTGCTGCTCGCGCTGCCGGCCGCCCGGTTCGACGCCGGCACCCTGGTCACCTGGGGGTTCACCGTCGCCGCGTCCACCTTCTGCCCGCTGCTCGTGCTGGGCATCTGGTGGTCGCGGCTCACCGCCACGGGCGCGCTCGCCGGGGTGACCGTGGGCCTGGCCGTCTCGACCGGCGCGTTCACCGCCACGCTGTTCGACCCCCCGGTCACCGGCTGGTCGGCCATCCTGCTCGTCCAGCCGGCGCCGTGGTCGGTGCCGCTGGCGTTCCTCACCATGATCGGGGCGTCCCTGCTGGGCCGGCCGCCGACCTGGGCGGCCGCCGCCATGCTGCGACTGCACCTGCCCGAGGAGGAACGCTCTTCCTTCCTCGACCGCGCGTCGGTGGTGCGGGACCTGGGCCACTCGTCGTGGTCGGCCCGCCGCTCGTCGGCCGTTCGTCGCGTCACGCGCCGGTTGGTCCGCTGACGATTCCGACATTTCTTACGCCTTCCTACCGTGGCGCGGAACACGAACGTGTGACGAGGAGGACGTGGTGACGACGAGCGAACACCTCACCAGCCCACCGGGGCAGCATCGGTGGGAGGAGGCGCACAACAGTCCCGAGTTCCGGCAGCTGCGGGCCCGGCTGCGCGGCTTCGTGTTCCCGATGACCGCGGTGTTCCTCGGCTGGTACCTGCTGTACGTGCTGCTGGCCGACTACGCGCACGGGTTCATGTCCACCAAGGTCGTCGGCAACATCAACATCGGGCTGATCTTCGGTTTGCTGCAGTTCGTGTCGACCTTCGTGATCACCGGGCTGTACGTGCGCTACGCCAACCGCAAGCTCGACCCGATCGCCGACAGGATCCGGGCCGACCTGGAAGGCATCGAGGACGCCGAAGGGGGTGACCGGCGATGACCCTCGCCCAGGGCGTGGAGGGCGGCAGCCCGGCACTGAACATGACGATCTTCGCCGCGTTCGTCGCGGTGACCCTGGTGGTGGTGTTCCGGGCCTCGCGCAACACGAAGACCGCCTCCGACTACTACGCCGCCGGCCGGGCGTTCTCCGGCCCGCAGAACGGCACCGCCATCGCCGGTGACTACCTGTCGGCCGCGTCGTTCCTCGGCATCACCGGCGCGATCGCGCTCAACGGCTACGACGGGTTCCTCTACTCGATCGGGTTCCTGGTGGCCTGGCTGGTCGCCCTGCTGCTGGTGGCCGAGCTGATGCGCAACACCGGCAAGTTCACCATGGGCGACGTGCTCGCGTTCCGGATGCGCCAGCGCCCGGTGCGCGCCGCGGCGGCGAGCTCCACGCTGGCCGTGTCGTTCTTCTACCTGCTGGCGCAGATGGCCGGCGCCGGCATCCTGGTGTCGCTGCTGCTGGGCATCTCCAGCGACGCGGGACAGGCCGTGGTGATCTCGGTCGTCGGCGTCGTCATGATCATCTACGTGCTGGTCGGCGGAATGAAGGGCACCACCTGGGTGCAGATCATCAAGGCCGCCCTGCTGATCACCGGCGCCGGCGCGATGACGATCTGGGTGCTCGGCAAGTACGGGCTGAACCTGTCCAGTCTGCTCGGCGGCGCCGTGGAGCGCGCCGGCGCCGGCGGAGAGGCGCTGCTCAACCCGGGCGCCAAGTACGGCGTCTCGACCGAGACGAAGATCGACTTCCTGTCGCTGGGCCTGGCCCTGGTGCTGGGCACCGCGGGACTGCCGCACGTGCTGATGCGCTTCTACACGGTGCCCACGGCCAAGGACGCCCGCCGCTCGGTGGTGTGGGCGATCGGGCTGATCGGCCTGTTCTACCTGTTCAGCCTCGTGCTCGGCTACGGAGCCGGGGCGATCGTCGGTCCGGACGCGATCAAGGCCGCGCCGGGCGGGGCCAACGCGGCCGCCCCGCTGCTCGCGCTGGAGCTCGGCGGGCCGATCCTGCTCGGGTTCATCGCCGCGGTCGCCTTCGCCACCATCCTCGCGGTGGTGGCCGGACTGACCATCACCGCCAGCGCCTCCTTCGCCCACGACGTCTACGCCAACGTCATCAAGAAGGGCAAGGTGGACAGCAAGAACGCCGAGGTGCGGGTCGCGCGGATCACCGCACTGGTGATCGGCGCGGTCGCCATCGTCGGCGGCATCCTCGCCAAGGACCAGAACGTGGCGTTCCTGGTGGCGCTGGCCTTCGCGGTGGCCGCCTCGGCGAACCTGCCGACCATCCTGTACTCGCTGTTCTGGAAGCGGTTCAACACCTCCGGCGCGCTGTGGAGCATCTACGGCGGTCTCGCGGTGACCATCCTGCTCATCGTCTTCTCGCCGGCGGTGTCCGGGACCTCCACGTCGATGCTCAAGAACGTGGACTTCGCGTGGTTCCCGCTGTCCAACCCGGGCCTGGTGTCCATCCCGCTGTCGTTCTTCCTCGGCTGGCTGGGCACCGTGCTGTCCACGGAGCACCTGGAGGACAAGTACGTCGAGATGGAGGTGCGGTCGCTGACCGGCGCGGGCGCCGAGCGCGCCACGGCGCACTGAGCCGGGCGCACCGGTCACGCGAACACGAGCGGCCCCTGGAGGTCACCGAACTCGGGCCCGGTGACCTCCAGGGGCTTTCCACGTCCGCGATCAGGTGTTCTTGCTGCGGCCGCTGAGCCCGTCGCGGATCTTGTCGATCAGCCCGGCGCCCGGGTCGAGGATCCGGTTGGCCGGCGGCTTGTCCGGGGCCGAGGGGTGCGGGCGGGTCGGTGCGATCTCCTTGGCCCGCAGCACCTTCTCCCCCAGCTCCCGCAGCTCCTCCTCCGAGCAGGCCTGCTGGAGCTTGGGCAGCAGGTCGTTCTCCTCGTCCTCGACGTGGTGCCGGATGTCGGCGATGAGCTGGCCGAGCAGCTGGTCGAACCTCGGGTCGGTCGGTTCCACGTTCTCCAGCTGCTTCATCACCTGCTCGGCCTCGGCGTGCTCGGCGATCTCGTGGTCGGCGATCTGGTCGCCGTTGGGCAGGTGCTTGCGCGCCGCCGGGTACATGTACTGCTCCTCGGCGACGGAGTGCCGGACCAGCTCGGCGATCACGTGGTCGGCGAGGTCCCGGCGGTGCTGCGGGCTTCCGGTCCTCTTCTCCAGCTCACTGAACACCGCCTCGACCTGGCGGTGGTCGTCGGTGATCACGCTGATCAGATCGTGACGTTCGGTCGTCGTCATGGCATTCCCATCGCGTGTTCGGCATTCGGTTCGGGCAGCTCTCGATTACCCGGGGGTAGCGGCGGAAAACCCGTTCCTGCCGCAGGATGGAGGGCACCACCGCCTCACCCACCGCCTCACCCACCCGAGAGGACCAACCGTGACCGCACCCGCCCGACCGCGGTACGTCGGCCGACTGCTGCTGCCCGGACTGCTCCTGCTCTGCCTCGTCGCCGCCTGCGACGCGGCCACGCCGCCCGGGGAGCCGGGCGGCGAGCCGACCGAGACGTCGGCGCCCGCCTCCCCACCCCACTCGCCCGACAGCCCACGTCCACCCACGAGTCCGCCCCCGCCGCCGGGCACCCATCCGCCTGGTGCGGAGGTGACGGTGCGCGGAGTGGTGCAGGACGGGGTGGAGCCAGGGTGCCTGATCCTGGCCACCGGCACTGAGCAGTACCTGCTGCTCGGGGCCGGTGGCGCGATGGCCAAGCCGGGCGCGGAGGTGGTGGTCACCGGCCGGGTCGAGCCGGACACGCTGACCACCTGCCAGCAGGGCGTTCCGCTGGCCGTGACCGACGTCCGGCCCACCTGAACGGCGCCCGGCGGGCTCCCGGCCGGGCGTCCGGCGGGTCAGGCGTCCTCGCGGTCCGGGTTCTCCAGCCGGAAGAAGTTGCTCTGCGTGCCGTCCGAGCGCTCCTCCTGGTAGATGAAGTTCAACCGGCGCTGATCGAAGGTCGTGAACCACTCGTCCCAGCTGACGTGCTTCAGGTCATCCCCGCCGTAGCCGGGGAAGTCGAAGCGCAGCACACCGAGCCGGTCACCGTGCTCGGTACCCGGCACGGTGGCGGGCTTGGCGTCGCGCGCCTCGGCCCACTGCCGGATGACGTCGTGATTGGTGGTCGCCAGGCTGCGCCCGGCCCGCTCCGGCTGGTCCTCGGGCGAGGTGATCTCCTGCGCGTACTCCAGGGAGCGCGAGCTGCCCTCGCCCTTGTGCAGGCTGCTCTTCTCGGTCATCTGACGCACCTCCTTACCGGCGGCGGGATACCCCCGTCGCCGGTGTCCAATCGCCGCGTCACTCGCCACAGTGGCGCGGGTGACCCGCCAGGGGCATAACCCCGGCCGGCCGGGTACCCCGAACCCGACGAGAGGAGGCCGCAGTGAACACGCACGACAGGCGAGACGACGACCGGGCCACTCCCCTGGTACCGCAGGAGCAGTACGGGCCGTGGAAGGGCATGCGCCCGCCGTACGCGAGCCCGTCGGCGGTGCCGGCCGATCGCTACGCGCGGCCCGCCCGGTCCTACTCGTTCCGGGAGGTGCTGGCCGGCTTCCCGAACGCGCTGGCCATGCTCGCCGGCGTCTGGCTGGTCGTCTCCCCCTGGCTGCTCGACCACCCGGGCACCGCCGCCGGGTTCAACGCCGCGTGGAACGACATCCTGGTGGGCGTCCTGGTCTTCCTGGTCGCCGGAGCGCGGGCGGTGTCGCCGTACGCGACTCTGCCGTGGAGCTGGGTGCCGATCGTGCTCGGGATCTGGCTGGTGGCCGCGCCGTACGTGCTCGGTTTCGCCGCCGAGTCCCGGCCGGTGACGGTCAACGACATCGTGATGGGCGCGCTGATCGCGGTGCTCACCGCGGTCGGGGTGCTGACCTCGCTGTGGGGCCGCCGGGCGCGGACCAACGCTCAACCCGACGCTCGCGCCGAGGACGCCTGACCCTCGCGGCGCCGGCGGTCCAGCTCGGCGTCGACCTCGGCGCCGAGCAGGACCGCGAACGACGACAGGTACAGCCAGAGCAGGAACACCACGATCCCGGCCAGCGCGCCGTAGGTGCCGTGGTAGGTACCGAAGTTGTCGACGTACAGCGACATGCCCACCGAGCCGCCCAGCCACACGACCAGCGCGACGAGGATGCCCCAGCTGAGCCAGCGGCGGTCGCCGGGGTCGCGGTCCGGTCCGTACCGGTAGAGCACGGCGAGCACGCCGCCGACCAGCACCACCACGGCGACCCAGCGGACCAGCCCGACCAACCACCGGGTGTGCTCCGACACGCCCAGCACGTTCAGGATGAGCGGGAGCGCCGCGACCGCGCCGACGACGACCGCCGCCACCACGAGCCCGCCGAGGCTGAACAGCACGGCCAGCCCCCGCAGCCGCAGGAAGCCCCGGGTCTCACCGCGGTCGAACGCGCGGTTGGTGGCGGTCATCAGCGCCCGTACCGCCGTGGACGTGCTCCACAGCACGGCCACCACGCTGGCCAGCAGGCCGAACGTCAGCCCCTGCGCGCCGAGGTTCGCCGCCGAGCTGAGCTGGTCGGCCATCGCGTCGGCCGCCGCGCCCGGCAGCGCGTTCAGCAGCGGCGTGATCTGCGCCCGGACGTGGCCGGGGTCGGCGACCAGCGCGAACACGGTGAACACCCCGATCAACGCGGGCACCAGCGCGAGCATGCCGAAGAACGCCACCCCCGCCGAGGCCAGCGGGATCTGGTCCTGCCGCACCTCGCGCAGCACCCGCTTCCCCGCGTCCCACCAGCGTCGCGCCCTGGCTCGGGTCGTGGTCGTCGACACGTCCTTCGCTCCTCTCGTCGGCATCACTGACGTTGCTGTCGGCGCCCCCCGATCCCGGCGCGGAGGTGTAAGGCACCCACCGACCGGGCATGCAGTGCACGTGCCCTGACCGAGTACCCGGTTCGCGCCGGGCGACCCGAGGGAGGCGAGGAGTGACGGCACCCGGCAGGGACCGTACGGACCGTGCGGTGGTGGTGGGATTCGACGGCTCCGACGGTGCCCGCGCCGCGGTGCGCTGGGCGGCCCACGAGGCCGGGGCCCGCGGCCGACCGCTCGTGGTGGTCGAGTCGTTCGAGTGGGGCGTGCCGGAGGCGGCGCAGGGCGCCACCTCCGCGAGCTGGCGACTCGGCGAGGACCGGCTGAAGCTGTTCGCGAACGAGCAGCTCGACGGCGTGGTGGCCGAGATCCGGCGGGAATGGCCGGACCTGGACGTCCACGGTGAGCTCCCGGAAGGGCGTCCTGAGGAGACCGTGCCCCGCGTGCTCGACGACGTCGACGCCGAACTGCTCGTGCTCGGCGCGTCCGGCCACGGCGCGGTGTCCCGCCTCGTGCTGGGCAGCACCGCCGACGAGCTGGTCCGCACCGTGCGCCAGCCGGTCGTCGTGGTCCGCGGTGACGGTGCGCGGACGGATCGGCGCACGGACCGGCCGGTGGTCGTCGGCGTGGACGGCTCGACCACCAGCGCCAGGGCCGTCGGCTTCGCGTTCGCCTTCGCCGCCCGGCACCACCTGCCGCTGCACGCCGTGCACGCCTGGTCCGACCGGCCGCTGGACCTGCTGGAGCCGGCCAGGATCGAGCAACCAGGCCCGGAGGAGCTGCGCGCGGAGACCGACGAGCTGGCCCGGCGGCACGTGTTCGCCCACCAGCCCGACCATCCCGACGTGCGGGTGGACTGGACGAGCGTGACCGACCGGCCGGCGCACGCCCTGCTGGACCGGGCCGAGGGGGCGGCGCTGCTCGTGGTCGGCAGCCACGGCCGTGGCCCGCTGCGCCGCGCGCTGCTCGGCTCGGTCAGCCACGCGGTGCTCTACTCCGCCCCCTGTCCGGTCGCCGTGCTCCGCGAGCCGGAGACCGAGCCGACCTGACGTCCGCACCACCACAACCGTTCCAGACCGTCCGAGAAGGAGAGTCCGATGAGTACGCCACGGCCCACCACGACCCCGACGCCGCCCCGGCAGGTGATCGCCAGCTACGGCGACTACGCCGACGCCGAGCGCGCGGTGGACCACCTGTCCGACCACGACTTCCCGGTGGAGCGCGCGATGATCGTCGGCAGGGGCCTGGAGATGGTGGAGCAGATCACCGGCCGGACCACCTACCTCAGCGCGGCCGGTCGCGGCGCGGTGTCCGGCGCCGTCGTCGGCGCACTGATCGGCTGGCTGTTCGGCCTGTTCGACTGGGTGGCCCCGCTGATCGCGAGCCTGCTGCTGGCCCTGTACGGCGCGGTGTTCGGCGCGATCATCGGTGCCGTGGTGGCCCTGGTGGCCCACGCGCTGTCCGGCGGCCGGCGCGACTTCAGCTCGGTGCCCAGCTTCCGGGCGCAGTCGCACGACGTCCTGGTGGACGCCGAGGTCGCCGACCGGGCGGTCGCGCTGCTGCGGGAGGCCGAAGGGCCGGGACCGCAGCGGGCCGGGTGACCCGCTCCGAATTCGTCCACGCTCGCCCCGTGCGCAAGCCCGAACGGCGAACACGGCGACGCCGGCGGCGAACACGGCGGGGCTGCTACTCCCACTCCCAGCGGACGCCGAGCACGCCGGGCCGGAGGTCCCTGGCCACCCGGTGCACCCACCGGCCGGGGGTGACCGGCAGCTCACCGTCCACGTTGGATCCGCCGTGCGGTTCGTGCTGGGTGAACGCGAAGCACCGCACCGGAATGGACTCCTCGGCGAACCGGATACCGAGGACGTAGCTGTCGCCCGGGTACCGGAACCCGCGGCGGTAGTCGACGCTGGGCACCGCTGAGTCGATGGTGAACTGGTAGTCGAACAGGTGCGTCTCGCCGGCCCGCAACCGGCGGTCGAACAGCAACTCGATCGCGATCACCGGGGCGTGCGGGTGGCGGCGCACCCGGCCGAGCCGGCAGTTCTCCCCCGCGGAGGGCAGGATGTCGCCGGCACGGCTGCCGGGCTCGGCACAGTAGACCGCCAGGAAGCGGTCCGGGTCGTCCTCCAGCGCCCGCACCACCACGCTCGTCCGCACCACGCGGATCGCCCGGTCCGCGCCCACCCGCACCCGGTCCTCCTGGCTGAACACCCGCAGCTTGTGATCGGAGGGGCCGAGCACCGGCCGCACCGTCTGGGCCAGCGCGGCGGCCGGCTCCAGCAGCCCGTCGTAGTGCTGGTCCGGGGTGTTCCGCCGGGTCCACCGGCCGCGCGGCCGTGGTGGTCCGAGCAGCGCCGCCAGCGAGTGCGCGGGCAGGCCGAGGATGTGCTCGATCGCGCGCACCGCGCGCAGCGAGTCGGCCCGCTCGGGGCGGCTGCGGCCCTGCTGCCAGTAGCTGAGGCTGGCCAGGCTGACCCTGATCCCGCGCTGGGCCAGCCGGTGCCGCACCCCCTCCAGGGTGAGCCCGCTGTCCTCGATCGCGGCGCGCAGGGCGGCGTGGAACGGTCCGGCGTGCAGCAGCAGGTCCACATCGGGCGAGCGCTGCCCGCCCCGCGCCGGCACCGTCTGCGACGACACGTCCGCACCTCCCAATCCCGTCCGTGACCAACCTGGCCCGCTCTGGCGAAAACTGTGGAAGACCACAGTTTTCCGGCCGACGTCCCCCGGTCCCCGCTCCCCGTTCACCTGGAAGCGGGCGGTGGAACAGGGACGTTTCCGGCAGCGCGGGTCAACAGTATTCGGCGGCGGTTTCAGCCCGCACAAGCGCCGTTAGTAGCGGGTCTTGACGCGCCGGTAGGTACCCCGATTTCCTGCTTCGGCGGCCGTCCGGGCGCAGTCGAGGCCCGAACCCCACCGGCGGTCGGCACCCGCCGACCACGCTGCGCCCGGCGGCGGCTTCCCTGCACGTGCTCCATCCCCGGAGGACACACAATGTCGGCATTGACACGACGGCTCCTCGCCTCGGCGGCGGGCCTCATCACGGCCGTGGCCGTGCTCACCCCACCCGCGGCGGGCACCCCCGGCCAACCCTCGACCGCCCCGGCCGACCTCACCGAGTCGGTGCGGGCGACGATGCTCGCCCAGCGCGGCGCGGCCGCCCAGCACGAGTACGAGACCACCACCCTGCCCGATCCGCTGGTCGAGCCCAGCAGGAGTGCGGCCGAGTGGGCGTTCGGCAGCACCACGATCCCGCTGCCGGAGCACGCCCACGCCGCGCCCGAGTCGGCCCTGTTCGTCGCGCACCGCGAGGCGGCGGGGTGGCGGGTCGCGCTGGACGGCACGGCCGAGTTCGTCGACCTCGCCCGGCGGGCGCCGGCCGCGGTGGTCAGCGAGCCGGAGAAGGAGTTGTTCACCGACAACTTCACCGCGCAGCAGGCCGCACCGATGGCCGACACCGGGCTCGGCCTGCCCTGGGCGAAGGGCGTGGCCTGGTGGATGGGCGGCGGCCCGCACGGCAACAGCGGCAACAGCCGGCCGTTCAGCTCGATCGACTTCAACGGCGGCGACGGGCGGGTGCTCTCGGCAGGACCCGGCCGGGTGTACAAGAGCTGCATCCGCGGCCGCAGCGCGCTGGTGAAGGTGGTGCACCCCAACGGTTACAGCACGACCTACTACCACATGTACAACCTGACCACCCTGCCCGACGGCAGCGCGGTGCAGACCGGCACCTACCTCGGCCACATCGGCAACGAGCTGCCCTGCGGCGGCTCCAGCTCCGGTGCGCACGTCCACCTGTCGCTGCTGCGCGGCAACACCCACATCAGCGTCAACAACATGACCATCGGTGGCTGGACGTTCTTCGAGGGCGCCTCGGCCTACGGCGGCTACGCCCAGCGCGGCAGCACCCGGGTGGGCCGCGGCGGCCGACTGACCAACTACGGGCCGAGCGACGGCGAGCCGGCGCTGCCCACCGGCACGGTGAACAGCGGCAACTACAGCAGCGTCAACCTCCGCTCCGGCCCCGGCCTGAGCTACGACGTCGTCGGGACGGTGAGCCACGGGACCGTCGTGCGGATCGCCTGCACCGCCCGCGGTGACGCCGTGGACGGTGTCTGGGGCCGCACCGACCTGTGGAACAAGCTGGACACCGGCCGCTGGATCAGCGACGGCTTCCTCGACACCGGGAGCAACGACCCGGTCGCCCCGGCCTGCACCTGACCGGGCGAACGCCGAGAAGGCCACCGGTACCGCGCGACGCGGTGCCGGTGGCCTTCCTCCGGCACGCCGGGGGGAAGTGAGTGGCGCGGAAGCGCGCGGCGGGCGAGGATGGGCCCATGCGGGGCAGCGCGGGCGGAGGTGTCGGGAACGGGGTCGGCGCGCCGGGTCGGGCGGCGCGCGAGTCTCACGACGACCGGGTCGACCGGCTGCGCGCGCAGCTCGCGGCGCTCCCGCCGGGCGCGCCGGTGCGGCTGGCCAAGCGCACCTCCAACCTCTTCCGCGGCCGGTCCAACCCGGCGGCGCCCGGCCTCGACGTCAGTGGCTTCCGGCACGTGCTGGACGTGGACCCGGTCGCCCGCACCGCCGACGTCGAGGGCATGGTCACCTACGAGCAGCTGGTGGACGCCACCCTGCCGCACGGTCTCATGCCGCTGGTGGTGCCCCAGCTGAAGACGATCACGCTCGGCGGCGCGGTGACCGGGTTGGGCATCGAGTCGTCGTCGTTCCGCAACGGCATGCCGCACGAGTCGGTGCTGGAGCTGGAGCTGCTCACCGGGGACGGCCGGATCGTGGTGGCGCGGCCGGAGGGCGAGCACCGCGACCTGTTCTCCGGCTTCCCCAACTCCTACGGCACGCTCGGCTACGCCCTGCGGCTGCGGATCGAGCTCGAGCCGGTGCGGCCCTACGTCCGCCTCCGCCACGTGCGGCACACCAGGGCCGAGGACTACTTCGCCGCGCTGGCCGAGGTGTGCCGGACCCGGCGGCACGCCGGCCTGGGCGTGGACTTCGTCGACGGCACCGTGTTCGGCCCGGACGAGCTCTACCTGACACTGGGCACCTTCACCGACGAGGCGCCCTACACCAGCGACTACACCTGGCTGGACATCTACTACCGGTCGATCCGCCGGCGCGCCGAGGACTACCTCACCGTGCGCGACTACCTCTGGCGCTGGGACACCGACTGGTTCTGGTGTTCGGAGGCGCTGGGCGTGCAACACCGCCCGGTGCGGCTGCTGCTGGGCCGGCGGCTGCTGCGCTCGGACGTGTACTGGAAGGTCGTGGCGTTCGACCGCCGGCACCGGGTGCTGGACCGCGTCACCCGGCTCCGCGGCGGTACCCCGCGGGAACCCGTGGTGCAGGACATCGAGGTGCCGGTCGAGCGCGCGGCGGAGTTCCTCGACTTCTTCCACCGCGAGGTGCCGATCAGCCCGGTGTGGGTGTGCCCGCTGCGGCAGCGCGCCGACGTCCGGTGGCCGCTCTACGAGCTGGACCCGGACACCTGCTACGTCAACTTCGGGTTCTGGTCGTCGGTGCCCCTGCCGGACGGCGCGGAAGAGGGCACCACCAACCGGCGCATCGAGCGGGTCGTGGCCGACCTGGGCGGCCGCAAGTCGCTGTATTCGGCGAGCTACTACCCGGAGGACGAGTTCTGGCGGCTGTACAACGGGCCGGCCTACCGGGAGTTGAAGCGCCGGTACGACCCGGAGGAGCGGCTGCTCGACCTGTACGACAAGTGCGTCCGCGGGCAGTGACATCACCTGACATGCGAGGAGGTACCCCATGAGCCGGACCACGGGCGGCATCGCCCAGGCCCTCGACCGCCTCTTGCCACCGGACCTGCCGCTGGCGCTGACCGCCTACGACGGCAGCGTCGGCGGGGCACCGGAGGCACCCGTTCGTCTCGACATCAGCACCCCCACCGCACTGAGCTACCTGCTGTCCGCGCCCGGCGAGCTCGGTCTCGCCCGCGCGTACGTCACCGGACACCTGCGGGTCGACGGCGACCTGCACACCCTGCTGGGCGCGTTGCTGCCGGTGCTGGACGCGCTGAACTGGCGGGACGCCCTGCGCCTGCTGCGCGAGCTGGCGCCGGGGCACCTGCGCCGGGTGCCGGTGCCGCCGGAGGAGCTGCCCGGCCGGGTCCGCCGCGGCCTGCTCGGCCTTCGGCACTCCAAGCGGCGGGACAGCGTCGCCATCTCCCGCCACTACGACGTGTCCAACCGGTTCTACGAGCTCGTGCTCGGCCCGTCCATGGCCTACACCTGCGCCTGCTACCCGGAGCCGGACGCGCCGCTGGAGCAGGCCCAGTGGCACAAGTTCGACCTGGTGTGCCGCAAGCTCGGGCTGCGCCCGGGGATGCGGCTGCTCGACGTCGGCTGCGGCTGGGGCTCGATGGTGATCCACGCCGTCCGGCACTACGGGGTGACGGCGCTGGGGGTCACGCTGTCCCGGGAGCAGGCGCAGTGGGCACAGAAGGAGATCGTGGCGCAGGGGCTGGCCGACCGGGCCGAGGTGCGCCACCTGGACTACCGCGACGTCACCGAGACCGGCTTCGACGCGGTGTCGTCGATCGGGCTCACCGAGCACATCGGCGCCCGCAACCTGCCCGCGTACTTCCGGTTCCTCGCCAGCCGGCTGCGCCCGCGGGGCCGGCTGCTCAACCACTGCAGCACCCGGTCCACCACCCGCGCCCCGCACCGGGCCGGTCCGTTCATCGACCGCTACGTCTTCCCCGACGGGGAGTTGGAGGGCATCGGCGAGATCCTCGCGGTGATGCAGGACAACGGCTTCGAGATCCGGCACGAGGAGAACCTGCGCGAGCACTACGGCCGCACGCTGGCCGCGTGGTGCGCCAACCTCGACGCCCACTGGGACGAGGCGGTGGCCGAGGCCGGGATCCGCAGGGCCAGGGTGTGGGCGCTGTACATGGCCGCGTCGCAGCTGGGGTTCGAACGGCACCAGCTCGAGTTGCACCAGGCGCTCGGGGTCAAGGTCGGCCCGGACGGCGACGCCGCGATGCCGCTGCGGCCGGACTGGGGCGTCTGAGCCGCGACCAGCGGTGTGACCTGCGTTACCGGAATCGGCCGACATACACCCGATCACGTGAATACCAGCGGGCCGCGCGTCACGACGCGTCGTGGCGGCCATCCCTTCTGCGACACCCCGTTCGCGCCGCGAACACGGAACAGAAGGGGCGAGACGTGATCACCGACGCCGTTCACCAGCACCAGTTCGTCGCACTCAACGGTTGCGCCGCCCCCGTGCTCTCCCGCTGCGCCTACGTGGCGCACGAGCCCTATGCCGTGGCGATCGCGTTCCAGGCCGAGAAGGGCCGGTGGATCGAGTGGACGTTCGCCCGCGACCTGCTCGTCGACGGGCTGACCAAGCCGGCCGGGATCGGCGACGTGCGGGTCCGCCCCGACCTCTCGGTGGACGAGGACGTACTGGTGCTCGAGCTCGAGTCGCCGGACGGCTACGCCGTGGTGGAGATGCAGCGCGAGGACGTCGAGCGGTTCCTGGCCGCGTCGACCGACCTCGTGGCGCTGGGCGCCGAGCACGAGTACTTCGACGTCGACTCGCTGATCGACGAGATCACCAACGTCTGACGCGGCTCACCCGCCCGCCGCGGCCCGAGAGACCACAGCCGCCCCGACCGTGGCGGGCTGGTCCGCGCGGCGGCGCAGCGGCACGATCAGCGGGGTGGCGGTCTCCGGGTCGGCGATCACCCGGCAGGGCAACCCGAACACGTCGGCCACCAGCTCCGCGGTGACGATCGCGCCGGGGTCGCCCTCGGCGGCGATCGTGCCGCCCGGCCGCATCACGATCAGGTGACTGGCGTACCGGCACGCCTGGTTGAGGTCGTGCAGCACGGCCACCAGGGTGTTGCCCTGGTCGTGCAGGTCGGCGCACAGGTCGAGCACCTCGATCTGGTGCGCGATGTCGAGGAACGTGGTGGGCTCGTCCAGTAGCAGGATCGACGTCTGCTGGGCCAGCACCATCGCCAGCCACACCCGTTGCCGCTGGCCGCCGGAGAGCTCGTCGACCAGCCGGTCGGACAGCTCGAGCACGCCGGTGCGCCGCATCGCCTCGGTGACCACCGCCTCGTCCTCGCGGGACCACTGCCGCAGCAGCCGCTGGTGCGGGTAGCGGCCGCGGGCGACCAGGTCCCCGACGGTGATCCCGGTCGGCGCGATCGACGACTGCGGCAGCAGGCCGAGCCGGCGGGCCACCTCGCGGGACCGGTAGGTCGAGATCACCGCACCGTCCAGGTACACCGCGCCGGTCCTCGGCTTGAGCATCCGGGCCAGCGCCTTGAGCAGGGTCGACTTCCCACACGCGTTGGGACCCACGATGACGGTGAACGAGCCGTCGGGAATGCGCACCCCGAGGTCGGTGGCCACGGTGCGCTGGTCGTAGGCCAGGGTGAGGTTCTCGGCATGCAGCCGTGGGGTCACGGTCGTCCCTTTCGCCACTCGGTGGCCAGCAGCCACATCAGGTAGAGCCCGCCGATGGTTCCGGTCGCGGTGCCGACCGGGAGCTGGCCGGTCGGGAACAGCCGCTGCACCAGCAGGTCGCTCGCGGCCAGCAGCAGCCCGCCCAGCAGCGCCGCTGGCACCAGCCCGGGTCCGGGGGCACGGGTGAGCCGGCGGGCCAGCTGCGGCGCGGCGAGCGCGACGAACGCAATCGGCCCCGCCGCGGCGGTGGCGACCGCGGCGAGCGCGACGCTCACCACGATGAGCACAAGGCGGCTGCGCTCCACGCCGATACCGAGCGCCCTGGCGGCGTCGTCGCCGAGCTCCAGCATGGCCAGCCGGCGGCCGTGGTACAGGGCCAGCGGCACCAGCACGGCCAGCGCGATCCCGACCGGGGTGGCGTGCGTCCAGCCACGCCCGTTGACGCTGCCGATGAGCCAGCCCTGGGCGGCCAGCGCGTCGGGCAGGCTGGCCCGGGTGATGAGGTAGGAGTTCAGCGCGAGCGCCATCGCCCCGACGCCGATGCCGACCAGCACGAACCGGAACCCCTGCACGCCGGAGACGTAGGCGAGCAGGTAGATCAGCACCGCCGTGCCGAGGCCGCCGGCGAGCGCACCGAGCGAGATCTGCAGCATCGTCTCGTTGACCAGGACGATGACGATCAGCGCGCCGGAGGCCGAGCCGAAGGTGATGCCGATGATGTCCGGACTGCCGAGCGGGTTGCCGGTGAGGCTCTGCAGGATCGCGCCGCCGACCGCGAGCGCCGCGCCGACGAACACCGCGGTGAGCACCCGAGGCAGCCGCACCGTGGTGACGATGAACTCGTGGCCGGGCTCGCCGGCGCCGACCAGTGCGCGCAGCGCGTCACCGACGGACAACGGGAACTCGCCGGTGGTGAGGCTGGTGAGCACCACCGCGGCCAGCGCGGTGGCCAGCACGGCGCCGACGCCGACGCTGCGCCCGTCGACGCGGAACGACACCCGGTCGCGCCCGCTGCGCAGCACCCGCCCGGTGACCGGCGCGTTCACAGCGCGGCCAGCTTTCGGCGGCGGCACAGCGCGATGAAGACGGGCGCGCCGAGGAACGCGGTGACGATGCCCACCTGCAGCTCGTGCGGCGCGCTGAGCACCCGGCCGAGGACGTCGGCGCCGAGCAGCAGCGCCGGCGCCAGGACCAGGGAGTAGGGCAGCACCCAACGCTGGTCGGGGCCGACGAGCTGGCGGGCCATGTGTGGGACCGCGAGCCCGACGAACCACAGCGGTCCGGCCGCGGCGGTGGCGGCGCCGCAGAGCAGGGTGACGGCGACGGCGCCGAGCACCCGGGTGCGGGTAGGGTGAGCGCCGAGCGCGCGGCCGACCTGCTCGCCGAGGGCGAGCGCGTTGAGCGGCCGGACCAGCAGCGCCGCGAGGACGACGCCCAGCACGACGAACGGCAGCACGGCCAGCAGCACGGGGTAGCCGCGGCCGGCCAGCGAGCCGACGTTCCAGAACCGGAAGTCGTCGAACGCCCTCGGGTCGAGCAGCAAGACCGCGGTGTTGCCGGCGAAGAGCACGGCGGTGAGCGCGGAGCCGGCGAGGACGAGGCGTTCCGGGGTAGCCATTCCTCCGCCGGCGGCGCCGAGGAGGTACACCACCGCGGCGGCGAGTGCCGCGCCGAGGAAGGCGAACCAGACGTAGCCGAGGGCGGTGGCCACGCCGAAGAAGGCGATGGCGACCACCACGCCGCTGGCCGCGCCGAGGCTGACGCCGAGCAGCCCGGGGTCGGCGAGCGGGTTGCGGGTCAGGCCCTGCATGAGCGCGCCGGCCAGGCCGAGCGCGGCGCCGACGACGATGCCGAGCAGGGTGCGGGGGATGCGATACTCGTGGATGATCACGGCCGCCTCGGAGCCGTCGGGGTGCCACAGCACCGACCAGGTGGCGGTGAGCGGGATGTCGCGGGTGCCCAGCCACACGCTCACCAGCGCGACGGCCGTCAGCACCCCGAGCGCGACCAGCAGCCCCAGCCCGCGCACGGCGGCGGACCGGCGACGGCTCGTGGGGTCGGTGCCGGCGGCGCGCTCGTCCGCCTCGGACGGATCCGCCCCGGGCGGCGAGCAGGCAGCGACCGGCACCGGTATTCCTCCCGCGCGGGCGTACGCCCGCGTCACTCGACGTTCCCCGACCTCCGAGAATTAAGGTGAGGCTAACTGAATATTCGGCGAAGGATCAACGCGCCCCGGTGTCCATCCGGTCACGCGGGCTCCCAGAGTGCTCGCCGTGGGCGACCTCGCCGCCGATGACCGTGGCGACGACCTCGATGTCGCCGATCCGGGACACGTCGACGCGCCGCGGGTCGGCACCGAGCACGGCCAGGTCGGCGAGCGTCCCCGGCGCGAGCGTGCCGCGGGAGTCCTCCCAGTGGCAGGCGTGCGCGGCGGTGCGGGTGTAGGCCCGCACCGCCTCCTCCACCGTGAGACCCTCCCCCGACCCGAGTGCCCGTCCGCCCGCGGTCCGCCGCTCCACCATGAACTGGATCGCCCGCAGCGGCGCCCCCGGCGTGACCGGTCGGTCCGAGCTGCCGGCCAGCACCACCCCGTGCTCCAGGAACGCCCGCCCCCGGTACAGCCACGGCGCCCGCTCCTCGCCCATGATCTCGGCGTAGTCGTCGCCGAGGTACCACAGGAAGTTCGGCTGCACCACGGCGATCGCGGGAATCCGGGCGAACCGGGCGAGCTGGTCGGGGCGCACCAGCCCGGCGTGCTCCACCCGGTGCCGCGCCGCTGGCCGCGGGTGCTCGCGCTGCGCGCGCTCCAGCCCGGCGAGCGCCACGTCCACCGCCCTGTCCCCGATCGCGTGCACGGCCAACTGCCACCCCGCCCGGTGCCCGGCCACGATCGTCTCGGTCAGCACCTCCGGGTCGGCGTACAGCTCGCCGGCGTGGTCCAGCCCGCGGTACGGCTCCGTCAGCGCCGCGGTGCGCGGCATCATCCCGCCGTCGGTGAACACCTTCAGCGCCCCGATTCCCAGCCGGTCCCCGCCGAACCCGGTGCGCAGCCCCAGGTCGAGCGCCCGGGGGATCCCGTCCGCGGGATGCGCCGCCGCGGGACGCAGCGCGTCGCCGGCCACCATGAGCTGCACCCGCACCGGCAACCGCCCGACGTCGGCCGCCTCCTGGTAGGCCGCGAGCTCCACCGGGCTGTGACTGATCAGCCCGCCGCCGATGCCCGCCTCCGCCACCGAGGTGACCCCCTCCGCCAGGCACGTCCTGCCGGCGTGCTCGATCGCGGCCACCAGGTCGTCCACCGGGTACGGCTGCCGCAGCCGCCGCACCTGGGCCATCCCGTCCTCGACGAGCATCCCGTCCCGGTGCGACACCCCCGCGGGCAGCTCGGCCAGCACCGCGCTGCTCACCACGCACGCGTGCCCCGAGTCGTGCACGACGAACACCTTCCGCCCACGGGCGACCGAGTCGAGCTCCGCGGCGGTGAGGTGCCGCCCCAGCGGGCGCTGGTCGTACCCGACGACGTCGACCCACTCGCCGGGCGGGACCCGCGCGGCCGCCGCGCCGATGGTCGCGAGCACGTCGGGCACCCGCGCGCACGGCGCCACGGACGCGCCGCGTGCCCGCAATCCGGCCCAGACGAGATGGACGTGCGCGTCGACGAACCCGGGCAGCACGGTGGCGCCGCCCAGGTCCACCTCGGCCCGCGTGGGCAACCCCGCCACCGCGTCGTCGAGCCCCACGACCCGGCCCCGCCACCACCCCACCTGGCGGGCCACCGGGTGGGCCGGGTCCATCGTGAGGATCGTGGCGTTGACCAGCCGCACGTCGAGCATCGCGTTCCCGCTCCCACAGTTCGACTCCCGGACCGGAAGTTAGAGTAGCCTTACCTACCAACTCGCCGACCATGGTTTCCGACCCCGTCAGGAGGCGGAGTGCCCACGCAGCCGACCGGCCGGTCCGTCCTGCGCCGCGCGGTCCTCGGCCAGCGACGCCTCGTGCTCGCCGCCACCGCCCTCGCCGCCACGCACCAGGCCGGGGAGGCGCTGGTGCCGGTCGTCATCGGGGTGGTCGTCGACCAGGCGGTGGCCACCGGCTCGGTGCCCGCGCTGCTGCGCTGGCTGGCGGTGCTGGCCGCGCTGTTCCTCGCGCTGTCCACCGGGTACCGGTTCGCCGCCAGGACCGCGGAACGGGCCGCCGAGCAGGCCGGCCACGAGCTGCGGGTCGCGCTCACCGAGCGAGTGCTCGACCCCCGCGGCGGCGCCGAGCGCGGCCGGCTGCCGGGGGCGCTGGTGTCGATCGCCACCGGTGACGCGAAGCGGGTCGGCACGGTGAACGGGGTGCTGCCGTTCGGGGTGGCGGCGGTCGCCGGGCTGCTGGTCGCCGCGGTGGCGTTGCTGCGGATGTCGGTGCCGCTCGGGCTGCTGGTGCTGCTCGGCACACCTCCGCTGCTGTGGCTGGCGCACCTGGTCGGCCGCCCGCTGGAGCGCCGCAGCGGGGTGGAGCAGGAACGCGCGGCGCAGGCGTCCGGCATCGCCGCCGACCTGGTGGCCGGGCTGCGGGTGCTCAAGGGCATCGGCGCCGAGCCGGCGGCGGTGGCGCGGTACCGGAGAACCAGCCGGGCGTCACTGGCCGCGACCCTGCGCGCGGCACGGGCACGGGCCTGGCACGACGGCGCAGTGCTCGCCCTCACCGGGATCTTCATCGCGATCGTGGCGCTGGTCGGCGGGTGGCTGGCGATGGCCGGCGCGATCAGCGTGGGCCAGCTCGTGGCCGCGGTCGGGCTGGCGCAGTTCCTGCTGACGCCGTTCCAGATCTTCTCGTGGGTCAACGGCCAGCTCGCGCAGGGCCGCGCGTCGGCGGACCGGATCGCGTCGGTGCTGGCCGCGCCGTACGCCACGGGGTCCGGTGCGCCGGTGCCGGAGCCGGTGTCCGGTGGGCTGCGGCTGCGCGGCGTCGGGCACGGCGCCCTGCGGGACGTGACCTTCGAGGTGGAGCCCGGCGAGCTGGTGGGGGTGGTGGCGCCCGACCCCGCGGGGGCGACGGCGTTGCTGGAGTGCCTCGGCCGGGAGGTGGACCCCGCCGCGGGCACGGTCGAGCTCGACGGGGTGCCGCTGACCGAGCTGGACCCCGAGGCGCTGCGCGCGGCGGTGGTGGTCGCGGCCCACGACGCGGACCTGTTCGAGGGCACGCTCCTCGACAACGTCCTTCCCGCGACCCGTTCCGGGGAGGGCGGCGGTGGTGAGCGGGTGCGGCGCGCGCTCGCGGCGGCCGCGG
Source organism: Amycolatopsis arida (assembly GCF_900115565.1). GTDB lineage: Bacteria > Actinomycetota > Actinomycetes > Mycobacteriales > Pseudonocardiaceae > Yuhushiella > Yuhushiella arida. Next base: position 79,046 of record NZ_FOWW01000010.1, read on the forward strand.
CCGACGAGGTGGCGGCGAGCCTGCCCGACGGACCGCGGACCGTGCTGGCCGAGCGGGCCCGGTCACTGTCCGGCGGGCAGCGGCAGCGGGTGGCGCTGGCGAGGGCGCTCGCCGCGGACCCGCCGGTGCTCGTCGTGCACGACCCGACCACGGCGGTGGACGCGGTGACCGAGGCGCGGATCGCCGGCGCGCTGCGGGAGCTGCGCCGCGGGCGCACGACGGTCGTCGTGGCGACCAGCCCGGCGCTGCTCGCCGCCACCGACCGGGTGGTGCTGCTCGCCGGCGGGACGGTCGCGGCGGAGGGGCCGCACACGGACCTGGTCGCCACCCGTACGGACTACCGTGAGGTGGTGCTGTCGTGACCGCTGTCGTGACCGTGGAGAGCGGCGCCGGGCGGGACCTGCTGCCGACCGCGACCGGGGCGCGGACCTGGGCGGTGGTGCGCGAGCTGCTGCGCCCGCGCCGGTGGCTCGCGGTGGCCGCGCTGGGCACGATGGTCTGCGCCACCGGCGTCGGGCTGCTCACCGCCCCGCTGCTCGGGCACATCGTCGACGTCGTGGTGCAGGGCCGTGCCGCCGGCGCGCTGACCTGGCCGGTGGTGCTGCTGGCGCTCGTCGCCGTGACCGGCGGGCTGGCGACGGCGCTGGGCCTCGGCCTGGTCGCCCGGCTCGGCGAGGGCATGCTGGCCGCGCTGCGGGAACGGTTCGTGGAGCGGGTGCTGGGGCTGCCGCTGGAGCGGGTGGAGCGGGCCGGGTCGGGGGACCTCACCGCGCGGGTGACCAACGACGTGTCGGTGATCGCGAAGTCGGTGCGGGAGGCGCTGCCCGAGCTGGGCCGCTCGGCGCTGACCATCGGGCTGACCCTGGTCGGGCTGACCGTGCTGGACTGGCGGTTCCTGCTGGCCGCGCTGCTGGCGGCGCCGATCCAGCTGTACACCGTGCGCTGGTACCTCCGGCGGGCGCCGGCGCTGTACGCCGCGCAGCGGGTGGCGGTGGGCGCGCAGCAGCAGCAACTGCTGGACACCGTGGGCGGAGCGCGGACGGTGCGCGCGTTCCGGCTGCGGGGCGACCACGTGCACCGGGTGGTGCGCCGGTCGGAGGCGGCGGTGGACCTGGCGCTGCGCGGAATCCGGCTGGTGACCCGCTTCTTCGCGCGGCTGAACCTCGCCGAGTTCGTCGGACTGTCCGCGGTGCTGGCCACCGGTTTCGTCCTGGTCGGGGCGGACGCGGTGTCGATCGGCACGGCCACCGCGGCGGCGCTGTACTTCCACAACCTGTTCAACCCGATCAACCTCGTGCTGGCGCTGGTGGACGACGCCCAGGCGGCCGGGGCGAGCCTGGCCCGCCTGGTCGGCGTCGCCGACCTCCCCACGGAGTCGGTGGCCGGGGCGGGCGGGGCGCACGACACCACCGGGGCGGGCGGCGCGTACAACACCACCGGGGCGGGCGGGGCGCACGACACCGCCGGGGCGGGCGGCGGCACGGATTCGGGCACCGCCGTGGTTTCGGGAGGGGCCGTGGAGTCGGGCGGCGTCGTGGAGTCGGACGGCGCGCGTCCGGCGGCGGCCACGGTGAAGGCGGCCGGTGTGGGGCACGCGTACACGCCGGGGCACGAGGTGCTGCGCGAGGTGGACCTGGACATCGGCGCCGGGGAGCGGATCGCGCTGGTCGGCGCCAGCGGTGCCGGCAAGACGACACTGGCCAAGCTGATCGCCGGGATCCACCGGCCGGCGGCGGGGTCGATCTCCCTCGGCGGGGTGGACCTGACCGACCTCGGGCCGGCGGCGACGCGCCGGACCGTGGCGCTGGTCAGCCAGGAGGTGCACGTGTTCGCCGGCCCGTTGGCCGACGACCTCCGGCTGGCCCGGCCGGAGGCGACCGACGCCGAGTTGCGCGACGCGCTGGGCAGGGTCGGCGCACTGTCCTGGGTGGACGCCCTACCGGACGGGCTGTTCACGGTGGTCGGTGAGGGTGGGCACCGGCTGACCGTGACGCAGGCGCAGCAGCTGGCGCTGGTGCGGCTGGTGCTGGCCGATCCACCGATCGCGATCCTGGACGAGGCGACCGCGGAGGCCGGCAGCGCGGGCGCCCGCGAGCTCGAGGCCGCCGCGGACCGGGCGCTCGCCGGGCGGACCGCGCTGGTGGTGGCCCACCGCCTCACCCAGGCCGCCACCGCGGACCGCGTCGTGGTGCTCGACGCGGGCCGCGTCGTGGAGACCGGCACCCACGACGAGCTGGTCGCCGCCGGCGGCCGCTACGCCACCCTGTGGTCCGCCTGGTCCGCCACCCGCTGACACCCCCGCACCGGGTGTGTCAGCGCCCTGTGCACACGTGCCCGCGCCGTGCGGCGCCGGCACGCGGTCACAACGCGCGGACACGACAGCTACCGCCGTGTTCGCCGCTCGACCGTGCTGGAGGTCAACGGCGCCAGCGCGGACGATTCCTCGGAGATCCACGTCCGGCGAGATCCGTTGGTGGCTGGATTCACGGACTGTTCCGGGTGGCGCTCCGCCGAAGGGTCGGCACGGGGGCGGACGAACCCGGCCACCGGGCCGGCGCGCGGGGCTAGCGGATGCTCTTCGGGCGGAGGTCGGTCCAGTGCTCCTCGACGTAGGCCAGGCACGCCTCCCGGCTGTCCTCGCCGAAGACGACGCGCCAGCCGGCCGGCACGTCCACGAACGACGGCCACAGCGAGTGCTGCTCCTCGTCGTTGACCAGCACGTAGTACCGGCCCTCGGGGTCCTCGAACGGATTGGTCATCACATCCTCCTCGTGATCTCACCCGTGATGTCACTGACCCGCCGCGCCGGGTCGGCCACCGCCGCGGCCAGCACGGCTCGCAGCTCGCCGGCCAGCCGGCGCGCGGTCCCGGCGTCGAACAACTCCGCCGCGTACAGCAGCTCGCAGTGCACCGCGCCGGCACCGCGCGGCTCGTAGCAGCTCAGCGCCAGCTCCGCCGGCACCACGCCGGTCGGCACCGACTCGAACACCGCCTCCCCGCCGAGCTCGGCCAGGTCGGCCTGCTCGTGGTGCACCACCATCACCCGCGGCCCGTGCGGCAACCCGGCCTCGGTCGCCACCGTGGCGAACGGCGCGTCCGCCCGGTCCAGCGCCCGCAGGTCGGTTTCCCGCACCCGCGCCAGTAGCTCGGTGAACGCCGGGTCGCCGCCGGTGTCGGTGCGCAGCACCACGACGTTCGCGAAGCACCCGACGAGGTCGGCCAGCACCTCCTCGGACCGCCCCGCCACCAGCGTGCCGATCGGCAGGTCCGCCCCGGCCCCGCGCGCCGTGAGCAGCGCCGCGAACGCCGCCTGCAGCACCATGAACAGGCTCGTCCCCGTGCTCCTCGCCAGCGCGTCGATCCGCGCGTGCAGGTCCGCGTCGAGGTCGAACCGCACCAGCCCGCCCCGCCCACTCGGCGCCGCCGGTCGCGGCCGGTCGGCCGGCAGGGCCAGTGCGTCCGGCACCCCGCGCAGCTCCTCTCGCCAGTACGCCAGCTGCCGGCCGGCGAGGCTCTCCGGGTCCGCGGGATCGCCCAGCAGCTCCACCGCCCACCGCGTGTAGTCCACGTAGGACACCGGGAGCGGGTCCCAGCGGGGTTCCTCGCCCGCGCGCCGAGCGGCGTAGGCGGTGCGCAGGTCGCGCAGCAACGGCACCACCGACCACTCGTCCACGGCCAGGTGGTGCGCGGACAGCACGAGCGCACCCACCCCACCACCGGTGAGCAGCCGGGCCCGCAGCGGGGCGCACCCGTCCGGGTCCGCCGGTTCCACGGCCAGCTCGGTCACCCGGCGCTCGACCTCCTCCGCCGACGCGCATCGTACGGTCGCCAGCGCCGGCGGCTCTCCCGGCTCCTGCCAGGCGGCACCGTCCCGCTCGGTGAACAGGGTGCGCAGCGGCTCGTGCCGGGTGACCACATCGGACAGCGCCGCGGCGAGCGCCGGCGCGTCCGGCTCTCCCGGCCAGCGCAGCACCAGCGCGTGGTCGTACCCGAACCGGCGCCGCGTCCACGGCCAACGCTGCACCGGGGCCAGCGGCACCCGGTCCGGCCGCTCCCCCGCCACCAGCGCCGGCCGGGCGACCCCGGCCGCGGCCAGCTTGGTGGCCAGCCCGGCCACCGTCGGGGTGTCGAAGACGTCCCGCACGCTCAGCTGCGCCCCGAGCGCCGAGCGGATCCGGCCGAGCAGCCGCATGGCGGCCATCGAGTGCCCGCCCAGCGCGAAGAAGTCGTCGTGCACGCCGACCTCGGGCAGCTGGAGGATCTCCCCGAACAGCCGGGCCAGCGTGGCCTGCTCGGGCGTGGTCGGCCGCGCCGCACCGGCCAACGCGGCCCAGTCGGGCGCGGGCAGCGCCCGGCGGTCGAGCTTGCCGTTCGGGGTGAGCGGCAGCGGGCCGTCCAGCACCAGCACGGCGGCCGGCACCATGTAGTCGGGCACCAGGCCAGCCACGTGGTCGCGCAGCGCCGCCGGGTCGACCGGCGCCGTATCGGCGGGCACGACGTAGCCGGCGAGCCGGACGATGTCGCCGGTGCGGTCGGGCACCACCGCGGCCTGCGCCACGGCCGGGTGCGCGGTTAGCGCGGCCTCGATCTCGCCCAGCTCCACCCGGAAGCCACGGATCTTCACCTGCCCGTCCACCCGACCGAGGAAGTCCAGCACGCCGGGCCGGTCCCGCCGCCACCGGGCCCGGTCGCCCGTCCGGTACAGGACACCGCCGGGCGGCCCGAACGGGTTGGCCACGAACCGTTCCGCGGTCAGCCCCGGCCGGCCGAGGTAGCCGCGAGCCAGGCCGCGCCCGCCGACGTACAGCTCGCCGACCACGCCGGGCGGCACCGGGCGCAGCGCCGCGTCGAGCACGTAGCAGACGGTGTTCGGGTCCGGCCGGCCGATCGGCACCGGGCCGCGCCAGCCGGGCTCGGCCGCCCACAGGGTGGAGTTCACCGTCGCCTCGGTCAGCCCGTACGCGGCGATCAGGTCGACCCGCTCCGCCCAGCGGTCGATGAGGTCCGGCGGCACGGTCTCGGTCCCGACGAGGATCGTCGACCCGGCCGGGAGGTCGCACTCCGAAGGCAGCGCCGACACCAGCGACGGCGGCAGGATCATGTGGGTGATCCGCTGCTCGTGCAGGAAGTCGGTGAGCGCGGGGCCGGCGACCCGCGCCTCCTCCGGGATCAGCACCAGCCGCCCGCCGGCGCACAGCGCCATCGCCAGCTCGAACACCGCCACGTCGAAGCCGACCGAGGCGAACTGCAGGACGTGCGCGTGCGCGGTGAGTCCCATCCGGTCCTCGGCGGTGGCCACCAGGCTGGCGATCCCGTCGTGCGGCACCACCACGCCCTTGGGCCGCCCGGTGGACCCGGACGTGTAGATCACGTACGCCGCCTGCGCCAGGTCGGTCACCCCGCGCCCCGACGCCGAGGAGTCCAGTGTGGACAGCTCGGCGGCGACCGCGGGCTCGTCGAGCGCGAGCACGGTGGTCCCGGGCACGGCCGGGATCTTGCCGGACACGGCCTCGGTGCCGACGACGATCGGCGCCGCCGAGTCCTCGATCATGTACGCCAGCCGGTCGGCAGGGTGGGTGAGGTCCAACGGCAGGTACGCCGCGCCCAGCCTGAGCACGCCCAGCACGGTGGCGACCATGTCAGCCGAGCGGGGCACGGCGATCCCGACCACCCGCTCCGGCCCGATCCCGCGAGCGGCGAGCAGCCGGGCGATCCGGTTGGCCCGCGCGTCCAGCTCGGCGTAGGTCAGCGAGGACGCGCCGTCCACCACGGCGACCGCGCCGGGTCGCGCCGCGACCTGCCGGGCGACCAGCTCCGGCAGCGACGCCTCGGGCACCTCCCGCCCGGTCGCGGTGAGCTCCTCGAGCACCAGCCGCCGCTCGTCGTCGGCGAGCAGGTCGACGTCGCGCAGTGCCCGCTCCGGATCGGCCGCCACCGCGTCGACCAGCCGGGTCAGCCGAGCGCCGAGCCGGGCGACGGTGCCGGCGTCGAACAGGTCGGCGGCGTACTCGAGCCGGCAGCTCACCCGACCGGTCGGCACCGTCTCGGTGAAGCTGAACACCAGGTCGAACTTCGCGGTGCCGGGGTCGAACGGCACGTCCTCGACCCGCAGCCCGGGCAACTCGACCGGGTCGGCGCCGCGGCTGTGGTAGCCGACCATGACCTGGAACAGCGGGTTGCGGGCCAGCGACCGGGCCGGGCTCAGCGCCTCGACCACCGCCTCGAACGGCACGTCGGCGTGCGAGAACGCGGCGAGGTCGATCTCCCGCACCCTGGCCACCAGCTCGGCGAAGCTCGGGTCGCCGGAGAGGTCGGTGCGCAGCACGAGGGTGTTGACGAAGAACCCGACCAGCTCGTCCAGCGCGGCGTCGGTGCGGCCGGCGATCGGCGCGCCGAGCGGGATGTCCGTGCCGGCGCCCACCCGGTGCAGCAGCGCGGCGACCGCGGCGTGCAGCACCATGAACATGCTCGCCCCACTGTCCTGGGCCAACCGCCGCAGCCGGACACACGTGGCCGGATCCAGATCCAGCTCCACCTCCCCGCCGCGGAAGCTCGGCCGCGCCGGCCGGGACCGGTCGGCCGGCAGCGGGATCTCCTCCGGCACCCCGGCCAGGGCGCGCCGCCAGTAGCCGAGCTGGCGGGCGGCGAGGCTGGCCGGGTCGGCCGGGTCGCCGAGCAGCCGTTGCTGCCAGAGCGCGTAGTCGGCGTACTGCACCGGCAGCGGGGTCCATTCCGGCGCGCGGCCGGCCAGCCGGGCGGCGTAGGCGTCGGCCAGGTCGCGCAGGAACGGCCGGTCGGACCACTCGTCGGTGGTGATGTGGTGCAGCAGCAGCACGACGACGTGGTCGTCCGGCGCCACCCTGGCCACGGTCACCCGCAGCGGCAGCTCGGCCGCCAGGTCGAACGGCCGGGCCGCCACGGCGCGCACGAACTCGGCCAGGTCGGTGCCGGCCGGCACCTCGACCAGCTCCACCACCGGCTCGGCCGCCCCGGTCGGTACCACCCGCTGCTCCGGCACGCCCTCCGAGGTGGCGAACACGGTGCGCAGCGCCTCGTGCCGGGCCAGCACGTCGCCGAGCGCGGCCCGCCACGCCGCCACGTCCAGCGTGCCGCGCAGCCGCAGCACCAGCGGGAAGTTGTACGCCGCGGACGCGGAGTCCATCTCCTGCAGCAGCCACAGCCGGCGCTGCGCGTGCGACAGCGGCAACGCGGCCGGCCGCTCCGCCGGCACCAGCGGCGGGCGGGCCGGGCCGGCCGCCGCCCGTGCCCTGGCGACCAGGTCGGCGACCGTGGGCGCCTCGAACAGATCGCGGATCGCCAGTTCGGCGCCCAGCGCCGCGCGGGCCCTGCTGACCAGCCGGGTGGCGAGCAGCGAGTGGCCGCCGAGGTCGAAGAAGTTGTCGTCGACACTCACCTCGGGCACGCCGAGGACGTCGGCGAACAGCCGGCACAGCGCCTCCTCGTCGGCGTCCCGCGGCGCGCGGCCGGCGCCGGCGTCCACCACTGGCTTCGGCAGCGCGGCGACGTCGAGCTTGCCGTTGACGGTGAGTGGCAGCGTGTCCACGGCGACCAGCGCGGCCGGGACCATGTAGTCGGGCAGCGTGGCCTTGAGCTCCTCCCGCACCGCCGGCAGCCGCTCCTCGGGGCACACCAGGTAACCCACGAGCCGCTTCCCCGGGCCGGCGAGACCGGCACCGCTGTCGACGACCACCGCGGCGTGCGCCACGCCGGGCACCCGGCACAGCGCCGCGGTGACCTCGCCCAGCTCGACCCGGTGGCCGCGGATCTTCACCTGGTCGTCGGTGCGGCCGAGGAAGTCGAGATTGCCGCCCGCCCGTCTCCCCCCGCCACCCAAGCGGAGACGCTTCGCGTCCGGATCTGATTCCAACCGTTGGCGAACGAGGTCACCGGTGCGGTAGGCCCGGGAGCCGGGCGGGCCGAACGGGTCGGCCACGAACCGCTCGGCGGTCAGCCCCGGCCGGCCGGCGTAGCCGCGGGCCAGCCCGACGCCGGCGAGGTACAGCTCGCCGGGGCAGCCCGGCGGCACCGGGCGCAGCCGGCCGTCCAGCACGTAGGCCCTGGTGCCCCGGATCGGCGTGCCGACCGTCGGCGTAGGACTGTCCTCAGTGGAGCCGCCGAGGGCGTTGATGGTGTACTCCGTCGGCCCGTACAGGTTGTACCCGTAGGTGCCCGGGGTGTCGGCCAGCCGGCGCCACAGCGTGTCCGGCACCGCCTCCCCGCCGAGCAGCACCAGCGGCGGCACGTGCCCGTCGAGCAGCCCCTCCTCGATCAGCAGCTGGGCGTAGGTCGGGGTCACGTTCACCACGTCGATCCGGTGCGCGGCGCAGTAGGCCACCAGCGCCTCCGCGTCGCGGCGCAGCTGCTCGTCGCACACGTGCACCTCGTGCCCCTCGACCAGCCAGAGCAGCTCCTCCCAGGACATGTCGAAGGCGAACGACACGGTGTGCGCGATCCGCAGCCGGCGCCCGCCGGCCGACGCCACCGCCGGCCGGAAGATCTCGTCCCGGTGGTTGAGCTGCATGTTGGTCAGGCCGCGGTACGGCGTGACCACGCCCTTGGGCCGGCCGGTGGAGCCGGAGGTGTAGATGACGTAGGCCGGGAACTCCAGCCGGTGCGGCAGGTCGCGGGCGAACGCGGGCCGCTCGGTGTCGGTGATCTCGTCGCCGGGCAGTGCGGCCAACTCGGCCCGCACCGCCGGGTCGTCCAGGTTCACCGCGTCCTCGACCAGCCCCACGGCGGTGGTCGACAGCACGCACAGCGGCGCGCTGTCGGCGATCATCATCCGCAGCCGGTCGGCCGGGTGGTCAAGGTCCAGCGGCAGGTAGGCCGCGCCGGTGCGGAGCACCGCGAACAGCGCGACCACCATCTCCACCGACCGCGGCAGCGCCAGCGCCACCACCCGCTCCGGCCCGGCACCGCGGGCCAGCAGCAGTCGGGCCATCCGGTTGATCCGCGCGTCCAGCTCGGCGTAGGTCAGCCGCCGCGGGCCGAACACCAGCGCCACCGCGTCCGGGGTGCGGGCGGCCTGCTCGGCCAGCAGGTCCACGACGGTCTCGGTCGGCACGGTCTCGTCCGCGGCGGCCCACTGGTCGGTCAGCGCCCGCCGCTCCGCGGGCAGCAGCAGGTCGAGCGCGCCGACGCGGGCGCCGGCGTCGGCCGTGAGCCGGTCCAGCACCGTGGTGAACCGGGCGAGCACGTTCGCTGCCCACTCCTCGGCGACCAGGTCGGGGCGGAAGTCCAGCGCCACCCTGATCGGGGTCGCCGGGGTGACCACCAGCGTCAGCGGGTAGTGCGTGGCGTCGACACTGCCGACATCGGTGATGCCGTGCCGCTCGGTGAGCGCGGCGAAGCCGTCCTCGTCGGCGAAGTTCTGCAGCACGTACAGCGTGTCGAACAGGGTGCCGTGCCCGCTCTCCCGCTGCAGCTCGCCGAGGCCGAGGTACTCGGCGTCCATCAGCGCGGCCCGCTCGGCCTGCACCCGGCGCAGCAGGTCGGCGACCGACTCGGCCGGGTCGAGCCGCACCCGCACCGGCACCGTGTTGAGGAACATCCCGATCGCGCCGGCGGCCCCCGGCACGTCGGCGGGGCGGCCGGCGACGGTGGCGCCGAACACGACGTCGCCGCGGCCCACGGTGGCCGACAGCACCAGCGCCCATGCCGTGCTCAGCAGGGCGTTGAGCGTCAGCCCGTGCGCCCTGGCCACCGCGCGCAGCCGCTCACCCAGCTCGGCCGGCAGCTCGGCGTGTCGCCGCCGAGGGATGACCGGCCGGCCGGGGTCGGCCAGGGCGACCAGCGTCGGCTCGGCCAGCCCGGACAGCGCCCGCCGCCACGCCGCGCGCGCCGCTTCGACGTCCTGCTCGGCCAGCCAGGCCAGGTAGTCGCGGTACGAGCCGGCCGGCGGCAGCCCGCTCGGATCGCCGGCCGCGTCGTACAACGCGAGCAGCTCGGCCAGGAAGATCCCCTGCGACCAGCCGTCCCACAGCACCAGGTGGTGGCTCAGCACCAGCCGGTCGTGCTCGCCGAGCCGGACCAGCACCAGCCGGAACAGCGGCGGGTGGTCCAGGTCGAACCGCCGCGCGCGGTCCTCGGCCAGCAGCCGGGCCATCCGGTCCCGCCGCTCGGCCTCGGGCAGCTCCGACAGGTCCACCTCGCGCACCGGAACCTCCGGCCGCGCGGTGACGAACTGCACCGGCCGGGGCAGGCCCTCGCTGGTGAACCCGGCCCGCAGGCCTGGGTGCCGGTCCAGCAGCGCGGCGCACGCGGCGCGCAGCCGGTCGAGGTCCAGCCGGTGGGCGAAGTCGACGGTGTCCTGGGCCGTGTAGACGTCCACGCCGCCGGCGTCGTAGCTGGCGTGGAAGTACAGGCCCTCCTGCAGCGGCGACAGCGGCCAGACGTCCTCCACCGGCGCCGGGCTGGTGCCGGCGATCCGCTCGACGTCGGCGTCGGTCAGCCGCACCAGGTCGAGGTCGGCCGCCGCGGGTGGGCCGGGCGGACCGTCCAGCACGACCGCGGTCAGCTCGCGCAGCGCGGCCGTCCAGTGCTCGGCCAGCGCGGCCACGTCCGCCTCGGCCAGCACCCCGTCCGGCCAGGTCCAGGTGGCGGTCAACTCGGGGCCGGCGGGGGTGTCCGCGCACAGCGCGTTGACCTGCAGCACGTACGGCAGGGCGAGGTCGGGGTCCGGGTCGTCGCGCACCGCGGCGGCCTCGGGCGCCGGCGTCCAGTCGACCTCGCGCGCGGCGTCGAGCCGGCCGAAGTAGTGGAACAACACCTGGGCCTCGGCGGTGCCGGCGAGGATCGGGGCGGTTTGCGGGTTGAGGTGGCGCAGCAGCCCGTAGCCGATGCCCGCGTCGGGAGCCGCGCGCACCGCCGACCGCACCCGCCGCAGCGTGCCGCGCGGGTCGTCGCCCGGGGCGAGCCGAACCGGGTGGAGGCTGGTGAACCAGCCGACGGTGCGGGAGAGGTCCACGTCCGGGGTGAGCTGTGCCCTGCCGTGCCGCTCCACGTCCACCAGCAGGTCCCCGTCCTCGGCGGCACCGGCGCCGTGGGCGCCGTTGGCGCCGTTGGCACTGCCGGTCCGCCAGCGGGTGACCGCGAGCCGCAGCGCGGCCAGCAGCACCTCGGTGACGTCGGCGCGGGCGACCGCGGGGACGGCGGTGAGCAGCGGAGCGGTGTCGGTGGTGGGCAGCCGCACGACGTGCTCCCGCGCGTCGGCGGCGGTGCTCTCCCCGGCCTCCCGGTTGACCCCGGGCACGAGGTCGGCGCCGGGCGCGAGGGTGGCGCTCCAGTGCGGCAGCTCGGCGAGCCGGTGCGGCTCGTGCGCCTGCTCGGTGGCCAGCCGGGCGAACCGGCGCAGCGAGGTGGGCACCGGATCGAGCACCACCGGCTCGCCGCGGGCAACGGCGGCCCACGCGGCGGCGAGGTCGTCGAACAGGATGCGCCAGGACACCCCGTCGACGGCGAGGTGGTGCACGACCAGCAGCAGCCGGCCCGGTTCGGCGCCCCGGTCGAACCAGACGGCGCGCAGCATCGTGCCGGTGTCGGGGTCGAGCTGCCCGGCCACGGTGCCGGACTCGGCCGCGACCAGGTCCCGCAGCGCCGCGCCGCCCAGCCCGGCGGCGTCGACCCGGCGCAGCAGGTCGGCGACAGTCACCTCGCCGGCCGGCCGGACGGCCAGCGACCATACCGTGCCGGTGACGCGGGTGAGCCGCAGCCGCAGCGCGTCGTGCCGGTCGACGACCGCCCGGAGCACGGCGGCCAGCCGGTCGAGGTCGGCGCCGGCCGGTGTCCGCACCAGCATTGACAGGGTGAACCGGCCGATCGACCCACCGTCCTCGCGCAGCTGGTGGACGATCGGCAGCAACGGCACGGTCCCGACGCGGTCGGAATCGTCCCCGTCCGGCCCGGGCCCCGCCGTCGTGGTCTCGCCGCCGGCCACCGAGGATCCAGCGAGCACCGAGGCGAGGGCGGCCGGGGTGCGGTGGTCGAACACGTCCCGCGGGCTGATCCGCAACCCGGCCTTGCGGGCCCGGGTGGCCACCGCGATGGACAGGATGCTGTCCCCGCCGAGCGCGAAGAAGTCCTCGTCCGGGCCGACCCGGTCCAGCCGCAGCACCTCGGCGACGACCGCGCAGAGCCGCCGCTCCGCCGCGGTGGCCGGCGCCCGCTCCTCGGCCCGCTCCACGGTGGGCTCGGGCAGGGCGTGCGGGTCGAGCTTGCCGGCCGGGGTGCGGGGCAACGCGTCGAGCGGCACCACCGCGGCCGGCACCATGGGGTCGGGCAGGGCCGCGGCGAGCGCCGCGCGCAGGTTCTCCGGCCGCGGGTCGGCGCCGGGCTCGGGCACCACGTAGCCGACCAGGCGGGGCGTGCCACGCTCGTCCGGCCGGGCCAGCACGGCCGCCTCCCGCACCCCGGGTTGCTCGCGCAGCCGAACCTCGACCTCGCCCAGCTCGACCCGGTTGCCGCGGATCTTCACCTGGTGGTCGGCGCGGCCCAGGTAGGTGACCAGCCCGGCACCGTCACACCGCACCAGATCGCCGGTCCGGTACATGACGCTGCCGGCCGGTCCCAGCGGGTCGGCGACGAACCGCTCCGCGGTGAGCCCCGGCCGGCCGGCGTAGCCGCGGGCCAGCTGGATGCCGGCGACGTGGAGCTCGCCGGGCTGGCCCGCCGGCACCGGGCGGAGGAACTCGTCCAGGACGTACAGCCGGGTGTTCCACACCGGCGACCCGATCGGCAGCGGCCCCCCGGCGCGCCCGTCGTACTCCCAGCAGGTGACCTGGACGGCCGTCTCGGTCGGACCGTACACGTTGTACAGCGGCACACCGGTGCGGGCGGACCAGCGGGCCGCGAGGTCGGCGGGCAGCGCCTCGCCACCGCTGAACGCCCTGCGCAGCGAGCGCCACCACCCGTCCGGCAGGTCGGCGGCCAGCAGCGCGGCGTACATCGACGGCACCAGGTCGACGGTGGTCACCCGCTCGCGGCGGACCAGCTCGGCCAGGTAGGCCGGGTCGCGGTGCCCGTCCGGCTCGGCGATCACCACGGTGCCGCCGCTGAGCAGGGGGCCGAAGATCTCCTGCAGCGCGGGGTCGAAGCCGGCGGTGTACTGGTGCAGCACGCGCTCGCCTGGGCCGAGCCCGAACCGGTCCCGCAGCCACGCGAGCTGTGCGGTGATGGCGCGGTGGGTGACCAGGACGCCCTTGGGCCGGCCGGTGGACCCGGACGTGTACATCAGGTAGGCGGGGTGGTCCGGCCCGGCCGGCGCCCCGTCGGCCGGGCCGGACACCCCGCCCTCAGCATTGACGGAATCCGCGTCCAGGACAAGACGCCCGACCCCTTCGGCCTCCGGCAACCGAGTGGTCCCGGCCTCCGTGCCGACCACGAGCCGGGCGCCGGAGTCGCGGAGCACGAACCGCACCCGCTCCGCCGGGTGGTCCGGATCGAGCGGCAGGATCGCCGCGCCGGACTTCAGCACGCCGAGCAGCGCCACCAGCAGCTCGACCGACCGGGGCACGGCGACGGCGACGACGCGCTCCGGGCCGGCGCCGGCGGCGCGGAGCCGGCCGGCGAGGTCCTCGGCCCGCCGGTCCAGCTCGGCGTAGCTCACCGTGGTGCCGGCGCACACCGCCGCGACGGCGTCCGGGGCGCGGACGACCTGGCGGGCGAACTCCGCGGGCAGCGTGGTGGCCGGCACCTCGCGCACGTCGCCGGCGACGGGGCCGTGCTCGGCCTCCTGCCCGAGGTCGAGCGCGCCGACCCGACGGTCGGGATCGGCGGCGAGCGCGTCGAGCACCCGGCGCAGCCGGTTGGCCAGCCACGCGCCGTCCACCCGGCTGGCGTCGTAGTCCAGGCTCAGCTCGAGCCGCTCGCCGGGCAGCACGGTGAGCGCCAGCGGGTAGTGCACGGCGTCGTCGACGGACTCGCCGACGATCCGCGGCGCGCCCGGCACGGCCGGCGCACCGGCGGGCAGGTTCTCCACCACGACCAGCGCGTCGAACAGCTCTCGGCCGCCCCCGTCCACCGCGCGCTGGATCTCCGGAAGGCCCAGGTGCTGGTGGTCCAGCAACCGGCTCTGCGCGTCCTGGAAGTCGGCCAGCAGCTCGGCCACGCGCTGCTCCGGCCGCCAGCGCAGCCGGGCCGGCACGGTGTTGATCAGCAACCCGACCAGCGACTCCACCCCGGCGACCGGCGCCTGCCGGCCGGAGACCGTGCTGCCGAACACGACGTCACGGGTGCCGAGCAGCCGACCGAGCAGCAGCCCGAACGCGCCCTGCACGGCGGTGCCGAGGGTCAGCCCCCTGGCGCGCAGCGTGGCGGCCAGCGCGGCGGTGGCCCCGGCGGGCAGCACCACCCGCTCGCGCCGGCTCCGGGCCGGCCCCTCGGCCGCGGGCAGCAGCGTGGGCCCGGCCAAGCCGGCCAGTGCGGTGCGCCACGCCTCCCGCGCGGCCGCCGTGTCCCGCCGGGTGAGCCAGGCCAGGTAGCGCCGAGCGGCGGCACCGTTCACCTCGGCGCTGGTCGGCACAGCGCTGGTCGGCACAGCGCTGGTCGGCACAGCGCTGGTCGGCGCGGCGGCGGTACTGGCCGTGCCGGCGTACTCGGCGAGCAGCTCCCGGCGCAGCAGTGCCATGGACCAGCCATCGGCGACGATGTGGTGCAGGGTCAGCACCAGCCGGTGCCGGTCCGGGCCGAGGCGCAGCAGGCTGGCCCGCAGCAGCGGTGGGCGGCCGAGGTCGAAGCCGGCCGCGCGGTCCCGCTCCTCCTCCCGCCGGGCCGCGGCGTCGGGCTCGGCCTTCCCGGTGAGGTCGACGTACCGCCAGGGCAGCGCGGCCCGCGCCGGCACGAGCTGCACGACCCGCCCGCCGGCGCGCTGGTGGAACCCGGCGCGCAGCAGCGGGTGCCGGTCGAGCAGCGCGTGCAACGCCCCGCGTAGCCGCTCGGCGTCGACGTCGCCGGCCAGCTCCAGCGACTGCCGCACGACGTAGGTGTCAGCGGCCTCCTCGTCGAGGCGGGCATGGAAGTACAGCCCTTCCTGCAGCGGAGTCGCCGGGAGCACGTCGGCCAGGCCGGGCACCGCGGCGGTGAGCTCGGTGCGCTCCGCGTCGGTCAGCTCGACCAGCGCGAACGGCTCGGGGGCGGCGGCGCCGTCCGGCCCGTCCGGCGCCGCCAGCGGCTCGGCCGCGGCGGCCAGCGCGGCGACGGTGCGCAGCCGGAACACCTGGCGCGGGGTGATGGCCAGGCCGGCCCGCCGGGCGGCGGCGACCAGCCGCACGGCGACGATGCTGTCGCCGCCGAGCTCGAAGAAGCTGTCGTGCACACCCACCGAAGGAAGGCCGAGCACGTCGGCGACCAGCCCGGCGAGGGTGTGCTCGGCGGGGGTGCGCGGCGCCGCGTCCCCGGCGAGGCCGGTCCAGTCCGGCGCGGGCAGCGCGGCGGTGTCCAGCTTGCCGTTCGGGGTGAGCGGCAGCGGGCCGTCGAGCACCACGACCACCGACGGCACCAGGTACTCCGGCAGGGTGGCGGCGGCGTGTGCCCGCGCGGCCTCCGGCGCGACACCCTCCCCGTCGCCGACGACGTAGGCCACCAGGCGCCGCACGCCACGGTGGTCCTCGCGGGCCAGCACCGCGGCCTGGGCGACCCCCTCGGCGGCCATCAGCACGCTCTCCACCTCACCCGGCTCGACGCGGTGGCCGCGGATCTTCAGCTGCGCGTCGACCCGGCCGAGGAACTCCAGGTTCCCGTCCGCGGCCCAGCGCACCCGGTCCCCCGTCCGGTACATCACGCTGCCGGTAGGCCCCAGCGGGTCGGCCACGAACCGCTCCGCGGTCAACCCGGGACGGCCGCGGTAGCCGCGCGCCAGCCCGCGACCGGCGACGTACAGCTCGCCCTCGACGCCGACCGGCACCGGCCGCAGCGCCGCGTCGAGCACGTAACACCGGGTGTTCGGGTCCGGCCGGCCGATCGGCACCGGCCCCGGCCGGCCCGGCTCGGCCAGCCACAGCGTGGAGTTCACCGTCGCCTCGGTGAGGCCGTAGGCGACGACCACCCGCAGCCGGCGGGACCAGCGGGCGACCAGCTCGGCCGGCACGGCCTCGGTGCCGACGACCAGCACCGCGCCCTCCGGCAGGGTGCACTCCGGTGGCAGCGCCGCGACCAGCGACGGCGGCAGGATCATGTGCGTGGCGGCGTGCTCGGCGATGTAGCCGGTGAGCGCCGGGCCGGCCACCCTGCGCTCGGTGGGCACGACGACGACCCTGCCGCCCACGCACAGCGACATCACCAGGTCCCACACGGCGACGTCGAAGCCGACCGAGGCGAACTGCACCACCCGGCTGTCCGGGCCGACGCCGAGTCGGTCGACGGCGGTGGCGACGAGGCTGCCGACGCCGTCGTGGGTCACCACCACGCCCTTCGGCCGGCCGGTGGACCCGGAGGTGTAGATGACGTAGGCGGCGTTGGCGAGGGTGATCGGCACCGCGGGGTCGGTGTCCGGCAGCGCGGCCAGCGCGGCGCGGATGGCCGGGTCGTCGAGCACCACCGGGCGCACCCCGGCGGTGTCCGGCAGGTCGGACACCGTGTCGGCGTCGGTGAGCACGATCCGGGCGCCGGCGTCGGTGAGCATGAAGCCGAGCCGGTCGTGCGGGTGGTCGGCGTCGAGCGGGAGGTAGGCCGCGCCCGCCTTCAACACCGCCAGCAGGGCGACGACCAGCTCGGCCGAGCGCGGCAGGGCCACCGCCACGACGTCCTCCGTGCCGACGCCGCGATCGGCCAGCAGCCGGGCCAGCCGGTTGGCGGCCGCGTCGAGCTCGGCGTAGGTGAGCCGCTCGCCCTCGCAGACCACGGCCACCGCCTCCGGCCGGTGCCGCACCTGCTCGGCGAAGGCCGCGGGCCAGGTCAGCTCGGGGGCCGGCCGGGGCGCGCCACCCAGCTCCTCGACCAGCCGGGTGCGCTCCCCTTCGCCGAGCAGATCGATAGTCCCGATCGGACGGTCGGGACGACCGGCCATGTCGGCGAGCACGGCCAGCAGTCGCCGCTCGTGCGCGGCCAGCTCGCCGTCGGTGCACACCGCGGCGTCGGCGTCGAGCTCGATCCGCACGCCACGCGGATCGGTGTAGACGGTCACCATCAGGTCGTCCACCGGGCCGAGCCACAGGTACCGGACATCGACACCGAGATCGGCGAAGCGCACGTCGTCGTGCCGGGGCAGCACGTTCACCGTCGGCCCGGTCAGCTCCGCGACCCCACCGGGCGCGCGCAGCCGCCGGGCCAGTTCCTCGCCCCGGTACCGGCCGTGCGCGACGACCGCGCCGACCTCGGTGGCGACCGCGCCGACCACCTGGTCGGCGGTCCAGAAGGGACGGACCGGGACGCGCAGCGGGACGACGTTGGCGACCATGCCGGGCACGGCACGCGGGGCCGCGGGATCGGATCCAGCACCCGATCCGATATCCGATCCGGTATCCGATCCGGCGCTGTCCGGCGACGCCGGGCCACGGGCGCCGACCGGCAGCGCGAGCAGCACGTCGCGGGCGCCGGTGAGCCGGTGCACGTACGTGGCGACGGCGGAGATCACCAGCCGGGGCAGGTTCGTGCCGGCCCGCCGGGCGGCGGTGCCCAGCCGCTCGGCCGGCAGGGTCACCGAGCGGCGGCGCAAGGTCCGGGCCGAGGTGCCGGCGGGCGGAACCAGCCGGGCGGGCTCGGGCCGGCCGGCCAGCCGGTCGGCCCAGTACGCGCCGTCCCGCTCGTGCCGTTCCGAGGCGCGGTAGGCGACGTCGGCCTCGACCAGGCGCCGGAGGGCCCAGTCCGGTGCGGGTTCGGCCGTGTGGGAGTAGTGGGCGCCGGCCCTGCGGGCGAGGAGCCGGATGCCGTGTCCGTCGATCACGGCGTGGTGGTAGCGCTGGTACCAGAGCACCCGGTCGGCGGCCACCCGCAGCAGCGCCTGGGCGAACAGCGGGCCTTCGGTCAGCGGCACCGGCCGGGAGCGCTCGGCGGCCATCCAGTCCTGCGCCGCGGTGTCCGGGTCGGGCTCGTGGCGCAGGTCGAGCACCGGCACGGGCACCGTGCTCCGGCACGGCACCTGCCGGGGCGCCGCCCCGCCGGTGAACCGGACGTGCAGGCACTCGGCCTCCTCGACCGCCTGGCGGACGGCGCTCGCCATGCGGTCGAGGTCGACGTCCCCGCGCAGCTCGACGGACAGCGCGATGTTGAACACCGGGTCGTCCGGGTCGAGCCGCTGGGCGTGCCAGACTCCCTCCTGCGCGCCGGTGAGCGGCAGCGCCAACCTGCCCTGTTCGTCCACACCGGACATCGGCGAGACACCCTCCATCGTGCTTCCTGCGCCCTCCGGCTTAGCGTGCCGCGGTCAGCATCGGCACGAGCTGGTCGATGGCGTAGGGGATGGACAGCACCGTGTTGAACGAGATCGCCGCGCCGATGTCCGGGTCCTGGTAGGGCACGAACAGGTCACGCCCTTCCCGCACCACGTCCAGGCGCTGGTACAGCGGCTCCGCCCGAATCCGCTCGTTGGCCTCGGTGCTCGAGTTCAGCCACACCAGGCGGTCCACGTCCAGCAGGTCCAGCCGCTCCGCGGAGAACTCCGCCACGTTCTGGCCGGGCCGCACCAGCGCGTCGACCGCGGGCGGGAAGCGGAACCCGAGCTCGGTCAGGAGGAGGGCCTTCAGATCGGTGCGGGCGAACGCGACATAGGCACCCGGCTCGAAGCTGTCCGCCACCACCGCGGTCCGCTCGGCGAACTCCGGGTGCTCCGCGCGCACCCGCGCGAACCGCCGCTCAATCTCGGCGATCAACTCGTCCATCCGGGCCCGCTGGCCCAGTGCCCTCCCGATCGGCCTGGCCATGTCCTGCCAGGGTGCGGCGTAGTCGTCGTGGCCCTTGGGTTGGGCCACCACCGGGGCCAGCTGGCTCAGCGTGTCGTACTGCTCCTTCTTCATCCCCGAGTACTGCGCGATGATCAGATCCGGCTCCAACGCCGCGATCCGCTCCACATTGAACTCATCACGCTCCCCCACCACCTCCGGCGGAGCATCCCCCCACACATCCTTCGTCCACGGCCACTTCCCGAACGGCCGCTCCTTGAACCAGTCCACCGCCCCCACCGGCCGCACCCCCAACGCCAGCACCGCGTCCTGATCCGACAACCCCAGCGTCACCACCCGCGTCGGCTCCGCCTCGATCGTCGTCACCCCGTACTTGTGCTCCACCGTCACCGGAAAGGTGTCGGTCGCGGGGGTCTTCGGCTCGTCCTGCGCGGTCGGCTCGACCGAGCCGCCGCAGCCGGCGAGCACCAGTGCCAGCACGAGGCCGAGCAGCGCGACCAGTGGTCGCATGAGGGTTCGGGGGTTCGGGGACATGGAACGTGACCTTTCGGGGGATGTGCACTGTCGACAACGGTCGGCGGCGGTGCCGCCGGCGCTTCCTTCCACCGCCGTCAGCGGCCCGCCGTGCCGCTGACGGCGTAGCCCGCCGCGGCCGGCTCGGCGGTCTCGACCGGCGTGGCCCTCTGGTCGAGGATCGACCGGAGGATCTCGCCGGAGCGGACGGCGTTGTTGGACAGCAGGGAGGAGGTGATGCCGTGGGTGTGCTCGGTGCCCCCGCCCTGCAGGTAGATCCCGGGACGCAGGCCGGGCGCGGTTCGCACCCGGTAGTCCCGTTCGACGCACGGCCGGCCGCGGTCGTCGCGGTGGCAGTGCGTGGCCAGGTCCCCCAGCAGGGCCAGCGCGTCGGCCGGCCGGTATCCGGTGGCGTAGACGACCACGTCGGAGTCGAGCACCGTTCGGTCCCCGGAGGTGAGCGACTCGATCGTGACCCGCACCCCGTCGCCGGTCTCGTCGACGGCGACCGGGCGGGAGGCGTGGAGCATCCGCAGCCGCTCCCTGCCGAGCACCCTCTCCTGGTAGAGCCGTCGGTACAGGTCGTCGATAAGATCGAGGTCCACCACGGAGTAGTTGGTGTTGCCGTGGTAGTCCATCAGCCGCCGCCGGGCGTCCTCCGGCGCGGCGTAGAACTCGTCCACCGCGGCGGGGTCGAAGATGCGGTTGGCGAACGGGCTGTCGTCGGAAGGGCTGTAGCCGAACCGGGAGAACACCGAGCAGACCTGCGCCCGCGGGAAGCGGTCGTGCAGGAACGCGGTGACCTCGGCGGCGCTCTGCCCCGCGCCGACGACGACGAACCGGCGCGCGGTGTCGCCGTCCACGGCGTCGACGCGGTGCAGCAGCTCGCTGTTGTGCCAGACCCGCGCCGAGGGGGTGACGCCGTCCGGAAGGTGCGGCCGCAGCCCGGTGGCCACCACCAGGTTGCGGGCGCGGAGGGTGACCGGCTCGCCCGCGGCCCGCGCCTCGACATCCAGGTAGGCCACCTCGCCGTCGACGGTCACCGGCCGGACGGCCACCACCTCGTGCCCGTAGGACACCAGGTCGTCGACCTGCGCGGCGGCCCACTCGAAGTAGTCGTGGAACTCCACCCGCAGTGGGAACAGGTTCTTGTGGTTGACGAAGTCGATCAACCGGCCCTTGGCGTGCAGATAGGACAGGAAGCTGAACCGGCTGGCCGGGTCGCGGAGGGTGACCAGGTCCTTGAGGAAGGACACCTGCATGGTGGCGTCCTCGATGAGCATCCCGCGGTGCCAGCCGAACCTGGGCTGACGCTCCAGGAAGTGGGCGGTGACGGTCTCGCTCCCGGCGCCGTTGTGCTCGGTCAGCGCGATCGCCAGCGCGAGGTTCGAGGGACCGAAGCCCACCCCGACGAGGTCGTAGACCGGTGTCTCGTCCGTGCCAAATGCCTGTGCCATACCTGTCCTATCGCGTGCCTGAGCCGCTTGTCCGGTGGTGGCCGGGACCGGGCGCCAACCCTTCAACGGAGGAAACCCTAACCTAAGTTAGTGCTACCTCAGTTGGTTCTTTCGGGGTGATGTTCGTCCCCGGCGGCAGGCGTTGCGAAATTAGGCAAGGCTTGCTTCACTGAGCCGGTTTGCCGGCGGCACCGCCCGAGCGGGACCGGCGGCCACCACGACGTCGGGAAGTGAGGAGGGACCCCATGCGGGTGGTCATGTTCGGGTACCAGACGTGGGGACATCGGACCTTGCGGGCGTTGCTGGACTCGGAGCACGAGGTGGCGCTCGTGGTCACCCACCCCCCTTCGGACCACGTCTACGAGCGCATCTGGTCGGACTCGGTGGCCGAGCTGGCCGAGGAGCACGGCGTGGAGGTGCTGCTGCGCAACCGGCCGGACGACGAGGAGCTGATGTCCCGGCTCAAGGAGGCCGACCCGGACCTGATCGTGGCGAACAACTGGCGGACGTGGATCCCGCCGGAGATCTTCCGGCTGCCCCGGCACGGCACGCTCAACGTGCACGACTCGCTGCTGCCGGCCTACGCCGGCTTCTCCCCGCTGATCTGGGCGTTGATCAACGGGGAGCGGGAGGTCGGGGTGACCGCGCACCTGATGGACGACGAGCTGGACGCCGGGCCGATCGTGCTGCAGCGCGCGGTGCCGGTCGGCCCGCGGGACACCAGCACGGACCTCTTCCACAAGACGGTCGCGCTGATCGAGCCGGCCGTGTCCGAGTCGCTGGAGCTGATCGCGTCCGGCCGGGCCGAGCCGCGGCCACAGGACCGGTCGAAGGCCACCTTCTTCCACAAGCGCTCGATCGAGGACGGCCGGATCGACTGGACCTGGCCGGCCGAGGACCTCGACCGGCTGGTCCGCGCCCAGTCCGACCCCTATCCCAACGCCTTCACCTTCCACAGAGGACAACGGCTCCGGGTGGTCGGGGCCAGGGTGTCGGAGGGCCGCTACGGCGGCACTCCCGGGCGGATCTTCATCCGGGAGGGGGACGGCGTGGTGATCGTCGCCGGCGCCGACGCGCGCTACGGGCGCAACCACGGGCTGGTGCTGGAGCGGGTCCGCACCGACGACGGCACCGAGTACGCCGCGGCCGACTGGTTCACCACCATGGGTGGCTACCTCACCAGCCATCCCTGACCCGATCCGCCGGCCGTGACCGGTTCGGCCGGTTTCAGCCGGCCGTCCGGGGCAACTCCCGTGCCATGGGTCGTGGGATGGCGGATCAACTGACGGTGGGCGTGGAGGAGGAGTTCCTCCTGGTCGACTCCTCGGGCCACCTCGCGGCCATGGGACCCGAGGTGGTGCACGACAGCGCCGACCCCGCCGGCGAGCTACAGGAGGAGCTCACCCGCAGCCAGGTGGAGTCGGCCACCCCCGTGTGCCACGGCGGTGAGGAGCTGCTGGCGCAGCTGCGGAAGCTGCGCACGAGCCTCATCGAGGAGGCGGCCAGTCGCGGGCTGCGGCTGCTGCCCAGCGGAACACCGCTACTCACCGAGTCGGGCCCGGCGGGGATCACCCCGCGGCCCCGGTACCGGCGGATGGCCCGCCACTTCGGCGCGATCGCCGACACCGGCACGATGTGCGGCTGCCACGTGCACGTCGGAATCTCCGACCGGGCGACCGGCGTCGAGATCAGCAACCGGCTGCGCCCATGGCTGCCGGTGCTGCTCGCGCTCACCGCGAACTCGCCGTACAACGAGGGCGCCGACACCGGGTACGCCAGCTGGCGGCACGTGCTGTGGTCCCGCTGGCCGTCCGCGGGCCCACCACCGCTGTTCACCTCGCTGGACCACTACGACGACAGCGTCGGGGCCATGCTCGACGTGGGCGCCATCCTCGACCACGGGATGGTGTACTGGGACATCCGGCCGTCGGCGAAGCGACCGACGCTGGAGTTCCGGGTGAGCGACGTCGCCGCGACCGCGGCCGAGGCGGCGACCCTCGCGATCGTGGTGCGCGGACTGGTCGCCGTCGCGCTGCGGGACCTGGAGGCCGGGCGGCCCGTCCCGGCGCTGCCGCCGGAGGTGTTGCGGGCACGGCTGTGGCGGGCCGCGCGGGACGGGCTCGGCGGAAAGTGCCCGCACCCGGTGACCGGCGGCCTCGTGGTCGGGCGGGACCTGCCGGGGCTCGTGGTCGAGCACCTGCGGCCGGTGCTGCCACCGGCGGACCTGGAGTTCGCCGGCACCCGGCTGGCCGCGCTGGCCCGGCACGGCGGCGGCGCGCAACGGCAGCGCGCCGCCTTCGCCGAGCGGCACCGCATCACCGACGTGATCGACCTCCTGGTGCACACCGCCGGCCGCTGAGCCGGGCCCTGCCGGTCGGCGACCTCGGATGGGCGACGTCATCGACGCATGGTGAACGACATCGGCCGCGGCCCCGCCGCGCGGCGCGCCGGCCACCGCCCGTCGCGGCCGGCGGTCAGCGGCGCGGCCAGCTCGTGCGACCGCCGGCGTCGACATACAGCCCACCGATGACGCAGGCAGCAGTCGTTCACGGGACCATCCGCTGGCCGCGCCGCCGTCCTCGCTGCTCGCGTGGTTCCAGGTCGGGATCGACGAGGTGGCCCCCGAGCAGCCGTTGCCGGCGCAGCCGTTCCTGCGCTGTGCCGGCGACGTGGTGGCCCGGTTCGGCACCCCACGGCTGCGCACGGTCCAGTTGCTGTTGCCCGTTCAGAACCTCGCGCCGCGCGAGCGTGGCCCGGTTCCCTCGCTCGACACGGCCGGCTGGTTCGCCGACCGGGACCCGGGGTCACGCACCCCGGTGCGGGTGACGGTGGACAGCGGACGGGTTCCCTCCGTCCCGGCCGCGGCGCCGTCGATCCACACCTGGCTGCGGTCACTGGACCAGGAGGTCTTCGCCGTCGACTCCCACCCGTCGACCGACCACGATCCGCTCGCCGCCGCGCCCCCGCTCGACGACACGTTCTGGAGCGGCCCGCCCCGCCACCGGGCCAGCGTCACCGGCGCCCTGGCCGAGTGGTCACTCGATGCGTTGGGGTGGCTCGCGGGCCTGCTCGCCGAGGGTCTCGCCCGGCACGGCGTCACCACACCGGTGGTACTCACCGCCAGCGAGGCGGGCTGAGCCGCCACGGCCACCACCGGGTCAGCAGGCGTTCAGCATGCCCTGCAACGCGGTCTTCTCCGCCGACTGCACGGTGAGCCCCCAGCGGTGCTTCACTCGAATCCACATCTTGCCGTAGGTGCACCGGTAGCTCGTCCGCGGCGGCTGCCATGCGGTCGGGTCCTTGTCCCCCTTGGCCTGGTTGACGTCGTCGGTCACCGCGATCAGCTGCGGCGAGTCGAGGTCGTTGGCGAAGCTCTCCCGGCGGCTCGTCGTCCACCCGCTGGCCCCGGAGCGCCACGCCTCGGCCAGCGCCACCACGTGGTCGACGTCCACATCGGACGCCGCCGTCCAGGTGGCGCCGTCGTACGGGCTGTACCACCGGCCGGAGGTCGCGGCGCAGGAGCCGTCCACCTCCACGCCGGTGCCGTCCCGGCGGAGCACGGTCTCCCGGGTGTTGCAGGTGCCGGAGACGGTGCTCCAGTGGGGGAACTTCTCCCGCGAGTACCCGGTCATCGAGCCCTCGCCGGCCACCCGCAACGCGTTCAGCTCGGCTTGTGCGGTGGCCTTGCTCGGGATGCCCGGCGGGGTCGCGACCGCCGGCGGCGCGACCGCGACGCAGGCCGCGACGGCGGTGCAGGTCGCGAGGGAGAAGGCGGACCAGGAGCGGAGACGGGATCGGCGGGATCGGGACACGGGAACCTCCCCGGCGTCGGTTGCGGAACGTCCCGACCGTCCCCGTCACGGGTGGCCGCTTCCGCTCCGGCGCGGGACGGGCGGCCGACGCCACGGCGAACACCGGGTGTGCCGCGGGACCACATCGGGATCATCGGCCGGCCGGCGCAGCGGCTCGATCGGCCGGCTGGCGTAACCGCCCTCGGCTGGGCGGAGTCGCGTGACCACTGTTGACACCTTGACAACAAGCCGGGGTGGTCGCAGGCTTGGCAGTCGTCCCGCCGCCGACGCCGAGGAGTCGTGCCATGAGCGCCCCGAGTTCGCCCGCCGTGGGCACGTCCGTTCCGATCGCCGACACGATGTGCGCGGCGTTCCAGCGCACCGCCGCCCGGTTCCCCGACGGAGTCGCGCTGCGCACCCCCGGGTCGACGATGACCGTGACATGGCAGCGCTACGCCGAGGAGGTGCGCCGGATCGCGGCAGGGCTGGCGGGGCTCGGGGTGCGGCGCGGCGACACCGTGGCGCTGATGCTGACCAACCGTCCGGAGTTCCACCTGGTCGACACGGCCGCGCTGCACGCGGGGGCGACCCCGTTCTCGATGTACCAGACGCTGGCCGTCGAGCAGCTGGCGTACGTGCTGCGCGACTCCGGTGCCAGGGTGGTGGTCTGCGAGCGGAGATTCGCCGACGTCCTGCGCGCGGCGACGCCGGGCACCGACGTCGCGCATCTGGTGTGTGTGGACGGTCGACCGGAGGGGATGACCGAGCTGGCCGACCTGGAGCCCGACCCGGACTTCGACTTCACGGAGTCGTGGCGCGCGGTGCGCCCGGACGACGTGCTCACGGTGATCTACACCTCCGGCACCACGGGCCCGCCGAAGGGTGTCGAGCTCACGCACGCCAACATGGCGGCCGAGGTGGCGGCGACGCTGGACGTGCTGCCGGTGACGCAGGAGGACCGCGTGGTCTCGTACCTGCCGGACGCGCACGTGGCCAACCGCTGGGGCGCGCACTATCTCAGCCTGCACACCGGCATGCAGATCACCACGGTGGCCGACGCCAAGGCGATGATCGCGGCGTTGCCGGATGTCCGGCCCACCTTCTTCGGGGCGGTGCCGCAGGTCTGGTACAAGCTGAAGGCGGCGATCGAGGGAGCGTTGGCAGCGGAGCGGAGCCCGGTCAAGCGGCGGCTGGCGGCGTGGGCGGTGGACGTCGGGGGGCGGACGGTACGACTCGGGTCGGCGGGCCAACCGGTGCCGGCGGCCCTGCGGCAACCACAGCGGCACCGGCTGGCCGACCGGTTGGTGCTGGCGAAGGTGCGCGCCACGCTCGGGCTCGACCAGGTGCGGGTGGCGGCGTCGGGCGCGGCGCCGATCGCGCCGGAGGCGCTGGAGTTCGTGCTCGCGCTCGGGATCCCGGTGTGCGAGCTGTGGGGGATGTCGGAGACGTCGGCCGCGGCGACGATGAACCCGCCGGACGCGATTCGGATCGGCACCGTGGGCCGGCCGGTGCGCGGGGTGGAGCTGCGCCTCGCCGAGGACGGGGAGCTGCTGGTCCGCGGGCCGCTGGTGATGAAGGGCTACCGCAACGATCCGGTGCGCACCGCCGAGGCGATCGACCCCGAAGGGTGGCTGCACACCGGGGACATCGCCACCATCGACGACGACGGCTACGTGCGGATCATCGACCGCAAGAAGGAGCTCATCATCAACGCGGCGGGCAAGAACATGTCGCCGACCGCGATCGAGAACGCGGTGAAGGTGGCCTGCCCGCTGGCCGGGTCGGTGGCCGCGATCGGGGACGACCGGCCCTACGTGGTCGCGCTGGTCACCCTGGATCCGGACGCGGCGGCCGTCCACGCCGCCGAGCACGGGCTCGTCGACCGCTCCCCCGCCGCGCTCGCCGCCGACCCGGGTGTCCGCACGCGGGTGGCGGAGGGGATCCGGGCCGCGAACGAGAAGCTGTCCCGCGTCGAGCAGGTCAAGAAGTTCGCGATCCTGCCCACCCTGTGGGAGCCCGGCGGCGACGAGCTCACCCCGACGATGAAGCTCCGCCGTGCCCCCGTCGCCCGGAAGTACGCCGACGTCATCGACCAGCTCTACGCGGAGTGACCGCGTCAGGAAACGTCGGTGCCGGACCCCGCGTCGTCCCGGGCCGATGAGTCCTCCTGCCGGATCCCGTCTCATCGTGGTCAGCGGCAACCGATGAAGGAGGATCACGTGGACGCGAGGCGCAGCATGAAGGTGGGGATGTACTCGTTCGACTGCCGCGACGCGGCAGCCCTCGCCGCCTTCTGGTCCGGGGTGCTGATGCGGCCGGTGGACGAAGGGGCGACCACCGCGTTCGCGACGATCGGATTCGACGACGACGGCCCGACCTGGATGTTCCACCAACCGGAGGGCGAGCTCGCCACCGGCGACAACCGACTCCTGCTCGACCTCGGTGGCGAGGACGACTGGGCCGAACAGGCCGATCGCATCGAGGCGCTCGGGGCCGAACGCGTCAGCGACAACGAGCAGGACGGCGTCAGGTGGGTCGTGTTCCGCGACATCGAGGGAAACACCTTCCGGATCTTCGCGCCGCGCCCGCGGTAGCGGACACGCCCTCCACTCGGCATCGAGCCCCGCCGGCTTCTCGACGTGGGAGCGGGTGGCGGCGAATCGTCCGCACGGGACGAAAGGGACGTACCCGCTCCCACGTCGTGGAATTCGCGCATTTTTCACGCGCTGATCGACGAGTCGTCGACGCCAGCTGGATAGCGTTGGCGAATGGATCGCTCCGCCACTCCGCCGGGCACGGGCGCCTCGGATGAGCGCGCCCGGCCCGGCCCATCCGCGCGTACCGGGAAGCACGTGCCGACCGTTTCGGACACGTCGGACGGGCGGCGGAACGCACGCCGCCCGAGGTCCGGTGGCCGCGCCCTGGCCCGTGGCCTGCTGGGCGCGCTCGCCGTGGCCTGGACGGTTGCCGTGGCCGCGCTCGGTGCCGGCGCGCTGCTGCCCGGCCTTCCGCTGCTCGGCCGGCTGGGCACCGGCCTCGTCGGCACGCTCCCGCTGCACGCCGTGCTCGCCGCGCTCGGCGGGCTGGTCCTCGCCGCGGCGCTCTGGCGGCTCGGCGCCCGACGCGTCGCGGGCGCGGGCCTCGCCCTCGGTGGCACCGGCGCGGTCACCGCGCTGGTCGTCCTGATCGGACAGCTCGGCTACGCCGCCACCCAGGGCGTGTCGGTGTCCTGGTGGGAGCTGCTCACCGCACCCGGTCAGCCCGCGGAACGTCCCGACGCCACTGTCCGGTACGCCACCGTCGAGGGCATCGACCTCGACCTCAGCGTCTGGCTGCCACCGGAACCGGCCAGGGCACCCCGCCCCGCAGTGGTCTGGGTGCACGGCGGCGGCTTCGTCGCCGGCCACCGCGACGAGCGGCCCGGGGTCGACCGGTGGCTCGCCGACCGCGGCTACCCCGTCTTCGACATCGACTACCGGCTCGCCCCGCCGCCCCGCTGGCACGACGCCTCCGCCGACGTCGCCTGCGCGCTGTCCTGGGTGGCCGCCCACGCCGACGAGTACGGAGTGGACAGCGGCCGGATCGCCGTGGGCGGCGGCTCGGCCGGCGGAAGCCTCGCGCTCAACACCGCCTACGCGCTGGCCGCGGGTGAGCAGGACAGCAGCTGCGGCGGCACCCCACCGGTCCCGGCCGCCGTGGTGGGCGTCTACCCGGCCGCCGACCTCACCGGCATCCTGCGCGATGACGACGATCCGGACGGCTACCAGTACCAGGTGAGTCAGCGCTACCTCGGCGGGAGCCCGGAGGAGTACCCGGAGCGCTACCGGGAGGCGTCCGCGATCACCCGCATCCGGCCCGGTCTCATGCCGACGCTGCTCGTCACCGGCGCCGCCGACCACCTCGTCCGGCTGCCCCGGGTCACCGCGATCGCCGACCGGCTCCGCGCGGCCGGCGTGCCACACCGGACGGTCGTGGTGCCCTTCGGCGAGCACGGCTTCGACTACGCCTACGGGGGCGTTGGTGGCCAGATCGCGCGGCAGGTGCTCGGCCGGTTCCTAAACGAGCGACTGTCCCGGTGACCGCCGCGGCCACCGGGACAGCGCGGAAACAGTGCGGAAACAGTTCAGTCGCGCGACAGCGCCTTGGTGGTGATCTCGTACACGGTCGGTGAGAACGCCATCGTGATGTGGCCCGGGGTGGCCTTCGGGTTGACGTCCTGCACGGAGATGTTGTCCACGTTCGGTCCGGACAGGTAGCTGGTCTCGATCGGCGTCACGAACACGTCGTTCTTCGACGTCACCACGGTGTAGTGGACGCCCGGCACGGTCTCGGTCGGCGAGTTCAGCTCCTTGATGAACGGCGAGTCGGTGACCAGCTGGGTGCACACCTTGCACACGGTCGGCAGCAGGACCTCGTCGAAGCCCGGGATCTGCTTGGCCAGGGTGTACAACCCGGACAGCGAGGTGCCGTGGTTCGGCGGCGCCCAGGCCACGAAGTTGTGCACCTTGGCCGCGCCGCCGAGGTTCTTCAGGTAGTAGCGCGGCATGATGCCGCCCTCGGAGTGCCCGACGAGGTCCACCTGGGAGACCCCGGTGGCCGCCCGCACCTTGTCGACGAACATCGCCAGCTGCTGTGCCGAGTACTCCATCGGTTGGAACCCGCCGACGAGGTCGACCACGGGCAGCCGGATGGCGCCGTAGGTGATGGTGAAGACGCAGTAGCCCTGTGTCTTGAGGTAGGGCGCGAACGCGCTCCAGTGCCCCGCGGAGGGCGCGCTGAAGCCGTGCAGCAGGATCACCGGCCGCGGGTGCCGGGTGGTGGGCTTGCACCGCCAGTCGTTGGCGCCCAGTGGAGCCGGGGACTCGATCGCCGGCGGCACCTCGTCGGCCCGGACCGCGCCGGGCTCGACCGGAGCCGGACCGGCGGTCTGGGCGGTGGCCAGCGGGGCCGCCGCGGCACCGGTGAGCAGGGTGGCGGACAGCGCCACCACCAGCGGAACTGCGCGTAGACGGAAACGCATGGGAAGCCTCCGGGGCGTGTCGTTCGGCCACCACCGTGGCCGAGGTGCCCCGCAACCTACTGGTCGGTAGACGTACCTACAAGAAGATCTTCCAGGGAACTTGTACAGTATTGACGCCGGTCGGCGGGTACGGTGGGCGGCATGTCACGTTCGCTCACCCCCCGGTCCCGCTCCCGGCCCCGACGCGACGCGTTGCTGCGGGCCGCGGTCGAGGTGATCGCCGAGCACGGGGTCGCCGGCACGACCCACCGCGCGGTCACCGAGCGCGCCGGCGTGCCGCTGGCCACCGCGAGCTACTACTTCGACTCGATCGGCGAGCTGATCACCGAGGCACTGCGCCTGTTCGCCGAGGAGCGGGCCCGGGAGCTCGCCCCACCGGCCCGCGCCGAGGGGGACGACCCGGCGAGCCCGGAGGCGGTGGCGGCCTGGGCCAGGGACCGCTTCGTGGACGTGCCCGAGCTGCAGCGGTTGGCGTTCTTCGAGATGGTGGTCCGATCGGCCCGCTCGCCGGAGCTCGCCGAGTCCCGCCGGGTCGCGCTGGACAGCTACCGGCACGCGGCGCAGGCGGCGCTCGACGCGCTCGACGCCGGCGGCGACCCCCGGCACGCCCGCGCGTTCGTGGCCCTGCACCTGGGTTTCAGCCTGCTCCGGCTGACCGATCCGCGGGACGACGACGGCGAGCAGCTGTTCGCCGCGATGCGCGAGCTCTTCGCCGGTCAGCGCCTGGTCGAGCGGGGCGAAACCCCGGCCGGCGACGGTGGATGAGATGCACCGGGACGGCTCCGGCGACGGACTCACCGTCCTGGTGGTCATCACCGCCGCGGGCGCCGTGGTCCGCCGGCTGGCCCGCCGCTGACCGCCGGGGACAACCGTGGTCACGCGTCGAGCAGCCGGCCCGCCATGTGCGCGTACATCAGGCCGGGGCTCGGTGGCGACGGTGGCGCGAGGAACCCGGGCAACATCGGCAGCCCCACCGCCAGCGGGCGCAACCGCTCGTACAGCTCGGCGGCGCTGCCCGGCCGCCGCTCGGGGTCCTTCGCGAGCAGCGCCCGGATCAGCTCGGCCAGCTCGGCCGACACCCCGGGCACCGGCGGGGGCTCCTCGTTCACCTGCCGCTCGAAGATGGCGTACGCCGTGGGGCCGCTGAACAGCTGCCGCCCGGTCAGCATCTCGTGCAGCACGCAGCCGAGCGCGTACAGGTCGCTGCGCGGCTCGGCCACGCCGCGCCGGATCTGCTCCGGCGCCATGTACGCCGGCGTGCCCAGGATCTGCCCGGCCCTGGTGAACCGCGCGACATCGGACTCCCGCAGCATCGCCAGCCCGAAGTCGAGCACCTTCACGCTGCCGTCGGGGCACAGCATCAGGTTCGTCGGCTTGAGGTCGCGGTGGCAGATCCCGAGCTGGTGCGCCGCGGCGAGCACGGCACACGCCTGCGCGGTGATCGCGGCGGCCCACGCACCGGCAGTGGCCCGTGCTCGCTCACCAGGTCGGCCACGGTGAGCCCGTCGATGAACTGCATCACCTGGAACAGCCGCTGGTCGACGGTGCCGAAGTCGTACAGCACCGGCGCGCCCGGATGCTCCAGCCTGGCGAGAATGTGCGCCTCCCGCACGAACCGACGGGTCAACTCGTCGTCGGGACCGCCGGGCAGCTGGAGGAACTTCACCGCGACCCGGCGGCCGAGGTGCTGGTCGTGCCCGCGGTGCACCGCCCCCATCCCGCCCCGTCCCAGGGGAAGCTCCTCGAGCTCGTACCGGTCGGCGATGAGCATCCGGCCTCCCTCCCCGGGTGCGTGCCCGGCCCCACCGTTCCGCACCGTGCCCCACCGTGGACGTCTCACCGTGGCCGCAGGGCGCCGGTGATCAGCCCGTCGAAGCCTAGCCGCACCACCCGCTCGCCCAGCTCGGCCGCCTCCTGCAGGCCGTCCGACAGCACGACCAGCTCGCGGAACGCCCTGCCGTACCGCCGTTGCTCGGCAAGGCCGAGCCGGGGCAGTCGGGTGCGCCGCACGTCGATCCGGGTGGACGCGGTGTGCGGCCGCGGGGCGGTGCGCAGCACGCCGGCGAGGAAGTCCGGGTCGAGCCGGGCGGGGTCGACGCGCACCCGGATCAGCCCCGGCCCGAGGAACGCCGGCGCGGTGGCCACCCTGGCCAGCCCGGCCGGCGACGCCACCACGTCACCGGGACGCACCTCGACCAGCCCGGTGGCGTCCGCGGCGCGCTCGCCGGGCGGGCGCCCCGCGGCGAGGTCGTCGGCGGTCAGCACCGGGTGCGGGCCCCCGCCGGTGCCGACCCGGGCCGGGGCGTGCCGGATCGTCAGCAGCCCCGCCTTGGCGAGTTCCCCGACCGTGATGCCGGGGACGTCGCCGGCCGGTTCGGCCACCCCGAGGTCCGGTGCCACCAGCGCGGTGCCGCGCAGCCGGCGGGCCGCCGCGTGGTACTCGTCGGCCACCGCGGGGCCGCCGCGCCGGCGGTGCCGCGCCGGGCTCACGTCGATGTGGTCGTCGAGCAGGTCGACGATGCGCAACGCCGGCTCGGCCGCCGGCTCGGCCAGGTGGGCTCGCCAGGCCGGGAGCACCGCGGCCGGGTCGTCGGCGGCGTCGAGCAGGAGCAGGTGCGCTGGCGGCGGGTCGCCGGGTGCGGGCCGGCGCAGCACCCAGAGGTCGGGACCCGCCGCGCCGAGGGTCACCACGGCCCGCAGCGCGCCGGCCCGCAGCAGGTTGCCGCGGATCCGCCGGCCGGAGCGGCGGCTCGCCGCCACCGGTGGCATCAGGATCGCGACCAGTCCACCCGGGCGGACGTGCGCCAGGCAGTGCTGCGCCCACGCCAGTTCCGGCTCACCGCGCGGGGGCACGCCGTGGACCCACCGCGGGTCGGAGGTCAGCTCGGCGAAGCCCCAGCCCCGCTCGTGGAACGGCGGGTCGCACACCACGGTGTCGACCTCGACGTCGGCGAAGGCGTCGGCGCGCAGCGAGTCGGCGGCGACGATGTCGGCGTCCCGCTCGCGCAGCCGCAGCCGCACCGTGGCGATTCCGGCGGCGACACCGTCCACCTCCTGGCCCAGCACCCGCCCTGCCGGGGCGCGCAGCAGCAGCGTGCCGGTGCCGCACGCGGGGTCGAGGACGGTGGCGCCGGGCGAGCAGACCAGGCCGGCCATGATATCGGCGACGGCCGGGTCGGTGGCGCCGAGCCGCCGCGGGTGGCTCTCGGCGTAGCGCTGGTAGAGGAACTCGAAGCCGTCGGCGGGTCCGCGCTCGGCGGCCAGCTCGTCGAGCAGCCGCGGCAGCTCGGGGTCGGGCCAGTCCGCGGTGCCGACGCCGGCGAGCAGCGCCTCCCCCGCCCGCAGCACGAGCTCGCCCAGCCGCAGGTCACCGCCGGTGGCGCGGAGCCGCTGCCAGGCCCGCTCCGCCGCCGACAGCTCGTAGCGCTTGCCGTTGCGGCGCAGCCACTCCTCGACCTCGGCCAGCGAGAACAGCGGGCTCGAGGCGGTGCCACCGACCGGGCGCGGGAAGTCGGCGTAGCGCCGCCGCCAGTTGCTGACCGCCGCGCGCCCGACGTCGACCAGCCTGGCGATGTCGCCCGCGCTGACGGTGGATTCGACGGAGTCGACGTCCATATGGAACACAATAAGGCAATAACACACGCGATCACAGCCGCCTTGATTGTGAACTCGATAAACAGCTGGTTTACTGCTGGCATGACACACGACCTTCCTTCACCCGCGCTGGGGTTCTCCCCGGCCGTGCTGGCCGACCCCGGCCGGCGCCTGACCCGCAACGAGGACTCCGCCTACGGCAGCGTCCGGCTGCTCGCCGTCGCCGACGGCATCGGTGGCCAACCACATGGGGAGGTGGCCAGCGCCGTCGCGATCGCCGCCGTCCGGGACGCCGACCGGCGCCTGCCCGCCGACCCGGGCGACGACACCACCGCGCTGTCCGGCCTGGTGTCCGACATCGCCCGCCGGCTGGCCGCGGCCGCGGACGAGGACGAGCGGCTGCGCGGAATGGGCACCACGCTCACCGCGCTGCTGTGCACCGGCACCGAGATCGTGCTCGCGCACGTCGGTGACTCGCGGGGCTACCTGCTGCGGGACGGGGCACTGCGTCGGATCACCACCGACCACACGCTGGTGGAGGAGCTGATCCGCGGCGGTCAGCTGCCGGCCGAGCAGGCCGGGACGCACCCGCGGCGGTCGGTGCTGCTGCGCGCGCTGCAGACCGGCGCCGCGCCGGACGCCGACCTGAGCCGCGTCGACGCCCGCGCCGGTGACCGGGTGCTGCTCTGCTCCGACGGCATCACCTGCGTGCTGCCCGACGACGTGCTGCGCGACGTGCTCGCCGGCCACCGGGCCCCGCACGACGCCGCGCGCCGGCTCGTCGAGCTGGCCAACGACCGGGGTGGACCGGACAACATCGCCTGCACGGTGGCCGACCTGCGGGTCGCCCCCGCTCCGGTGACCCCGCTGGTGGCCGGCGCCGCCGTCGAGACGCCGGCCGGCTGAGCCGGCCCTACCATGCGGATGGTGCCGACGTCGTCGGCGGAGAGGAGCTGTCGCATGTCCCCGGGTCGCGACCACGACGTCGTCCTGTTCGGCGCCACCGGGTTCACCGGCCGGCTGACCGCGGAGCACCTCGCCCGGGCCATGCCCGCCGGCGGGCGGTGGGCACTGGCCGGACGCGACCGCGGTCGACTCGCCGAGGTGCGCGACCGGCTCGCCGCGATCGACCCCCGCCACGCCGACCTGCCGCTGCTGCCCGCCGACGTCACCGACCCCGACTCGCTGCGCGCGTTGGCCGGGTCGGCGAAGGTCGTGATCACCACGGTCGGCCCGTACCTGCGCCACGGCGAGCCGCTGGTGGCGGCCTGCGCCAAGGCCGGCACCGACTACGTCGACCTCACCGGCGAGCCGGAGTTCGTCGACCG
Organism: Amycolatopsis arida; assembly: GCF_900115565.1. Lineage (GTDB taxonomy): Bacteria > Actinomycetota > Actinomycetes > Mycobacteriales > Pseudonocardiaceae > Yuhushiella > Yuhushiella arida. Next base: position 113,600 of record NZ_FOWW01000010.1, read on the forward strand.
GACCTACCTCCGACATCACGAGACGGCGCGCGACACCGGAGCGCGCCTGGTGCACGCCTGCGGGTTCGACTCCATTCCCTACGACCTCGGCACCTACTTCACGGTCCGGCAGCTTCCCGAGGGCGTGCCGCTGACCGTCGAGGCCGTGCTGCGAGGCGAGGGGGAGCTGTCCGGCGGCACCTACGCCTCGGCGCTCACCGCGTTCTCCCGGCCGCTCGGCATGCTCCGCGCCGCGCGCGAGCGGCGCCGGGTCGAGCCGCGCCCTGCCGACCGCGCGGTGCACACGCCGCTCGGCCCGCCCCGGCGCGACCCCTCCACCGGACGCTGGCTGGTGCCGATGCCGACCATCGACCCTCAGGTCGTCGCCCGCTCCGCGGCGGCGCTCGACGGATACGGGCCGGACTTCACCTACCGGCAGTACCTCTCGGTGCGGCGGCTGCCGACGGTGGTGGCCGGCGGCCTGGGGTTGGCCACGCTCGCGGTGCTGGCGCAGATCCCGCCGGCCCGTGCCGCGCTCGGCCGGCTTCGCCCGCCGGGAGCGGGGCCGGACGAGCGGCGGCGGGCGGAGTCGTGGTTCTCGCTGCGGTTCACCGGGCGCGGCGGTGGCCGGGAGGTGGTCACCGAGTTCGCCGGTGGTGATCCCGGGTACGCCGAGACCGCGCGGATGCTCGGCGAGTCGGCCCTGTGCCTCGCCTTCGACGACCTTCCGGAGACCGCCGGCCAGCTCACCACCGCCGCGGCCATGGGCGAGGCGCTGCTCGACCGGTTGCGCCGGGCCGGGCTGACGATCCGGGTGGTCAGAACAGCAGGTGGGTGAGCGCGGCCAACAACGGGATGCTGAGCAGGGTCCGCAGCACGAACAGCACGAGGCAGTGCCACAGCCGCACCGGCAGCTCCAGCGAGAGCAGCAGGGGGATCGTCGCGCTGAAGAAGAAGATCTGGGTCAGCGACAGCGCCGCGACGAAGAACTTCGCCGGTAGCGCGGCGCCGGTGGCCAGCAGCGCGGGCAGGAACATCTCGCTGATGCCGATCACCGTGGACTGGGCCACGGTGGCGCTGTCCGGGATGCCCAGCAGCGCGATCAGCGGTTCGACGGGGGCGGCGAGCCACTGGAACACCGGGGTGTGCTCGGCGACGAGGATCGCCAGCACGCCGACGGTGAGGATCGCCGGCAGGACCACCATCGCCAGGCGCAGGCCGTCGACCAGGCCGCGACCGGACTCCCTGGCCACCGACCCGGACTCCACCGCCCGCTGCCGGCCGGCGCGCAGCGCGGCGCGCCACAGCCCGCCGGTGACCGCCGGCTCGCGCACCGGCGTGCCCACGTAGTCGTCGGGAATCCGGGACAGTGGCGGGATCCGGCAGAGGATCGCGGCGAGCACGAGGGTCAGCGCGGAGACCACGAGCACCAGCAGGCCGAAGTAGGGCAGCAGGTCCAGAGTGGACGCCACCACGGCGAAGAAGCCGAGGCTGACCGTGGAGAAGCAGGTGGCGATGACCACCGCCTCGCGGGCCGAGTAGCGCGACTCCAGGTACATCTTGTTGGTGACGTACAGGCCGACCGAGTAGCTGCCGACGTAGGAGGCGATGGCGTCCAGCGCCGCGCGGCCGGGCACCCGGAACAGCGGGCGCATCACCGGGCGGGCCAGGGTGCCGACCAGCTCCAGGCCGCCGAACGCGACGAACAGCGTGATGAACAGGGCGCCGATGGGCACGATCACCGCGACCGAGGCCACCAGCGTGCCGAACATCAGCCCACCGACCCCCGGGTCCAGCAGCGCGGCCGGGCCGGTGCCGGTGACGATGAGGATCGCCAGCGCCGCGCCGATCACCCGCAGCACGATCATCAACCACGAGGAGCGGAACGCCGCCACGAACGGGTAACGGCGTCCGGGCGGGCCGTAGGCGGCGACGGTGAGCAGCAGGGCGCCGACGATCAGGGCGAGGGAGTAGTACCGCACCAGGGTGGGCAGCTCCCGGGTGACGGTGCTGACGACGATGTCGAAGGGGACCGTCCACTTTCCCTGCCAGCGGACCGGCAGCAGGAAGAACAGCGCGCCGCCGAACGTGGCGAGCGCCAGCCGGAGCAGACCGGATCGGTTGGTTGAGGAGGACGTCGTGGCCGACATGGCGCACTCACCTGCCTCTCGGGGTCGGAGGTGGCCGGAGAGTGGGCCGGCCACCGGGTGGAGAGTTCGCTCATTCCACCCCCGGCACGGCGGCGGGTGTAGCCGGGCGACGGGGAATGTGTCTGGTATCCCAGACGACCATCCTGCATGGTGAAACGATCCCCGCCGTTGGTGACCACCGCACGACGCGCCGTGGTGGGAGCGGTGAGTTCTCCGGCAGGTCCGTCCCAGGTGGACGGCGGCTCGGGCCGCCGACACGCGCGGCGGACACACTGTTCCCGCGCCTCCTGCCCGCGGTCCGGCATGACGCGGTGACGATCACCGTGCCGTGCCCGCGTGAGCGAGTTCGTCGGATGCGACAACCTCTCAGCGCACCGCGGGAGCGAGGTCTTCGACTGGTGCGCCGTCCACGACGTCGTGCGGGCACTCATCCCGGCCAACGCCTCGTGGCCGAGTCGGATCGAGGCGCGCACGCGGGCCGCACGCGAGTTCAGGCGGCACCACAACTCGCGACCACGCGACCCTCGGCAACGTCCCGGCCGCGAAAGTCGTGCACCCGACGTCGCAGGACTCGACAAATGAATCAGGAGCGCGGTGCGGTCCGCAGATGGGTGATCAACGATCGACTACGGCGCGAGCATCGCCGCGGCGACCTCGTCGACCGCCGCGTCGGGGATCGCGGTCGCGACCTGTTCGAGTACGAGCAGCCGCGCGCCAGGAATCTCGCGCGCGAGCGCCTCGCCGTTGCCGACCGGGAAGAACGGATCGCGACGACCGTGCACCACGAGCACCGGTATCGCGATCTCGGGCAGGCGCTCCCGCCAGCGCGGCGTACAGTCGAGCTTGGCGAACACCATGCCCATCTGGTTGGCCATCTGGACCGCGGGCTCCGCGCCCGGCGTGCGGTCGAAGATGCGCTCGGCGGTCGCGCGCGCCGCGACGGGGTCGTCGCCGAGGATCTCCGCACCGGCGGCGGAGAACGCCGCCACGGAAGCGCGGTCGGACCAGTCGGGCATCGGGAGCGCGAACCACCGGTCCATCGTCGCCGCGTCGTGGTCGGGCAGGTCGTCGTCGACCGGGCCCGGTGCGACGGGCCGCGTCCCGACGAGGGTGAGTGCCGAGAACGCGTCCGAGTGGTCGAGCGCGGCGACCTGGGCGACCATCCCGCCGACGCCGATGCCCGCCAGGTGCGCCGGCCGGTCGTCGAGTGCGCGGGCGAGCGCGGCGGCGTCGGCGGCGAGGTCGCGCAGCGTGTACCCCGGCGCCTCGGGGTCGACGGTCGTCGACGCGCCGGAGTCGCGCAGGTCGTAGCGCACGACGTGACGTCCGCCGCGAGCGAGCGCCTCGCAGAGCGCGTCGGGCCAGGAGTGCATGGTCGTGCCGCCCGCGAGCAGCACGAGGGGCGCCGCCGCATCGCCGAAGTGCTCGACCCCGAGCGTGACGCCGTCGGGCGTGCGGAACGAGTGGACCGTCGAACGCATGTCAACCTCCAGGACAGCCGCCTCACCGCGGCACACGCTACGCGCGAGACGTCGCCCGCGGCCTCGGCACCAGCTCCAACTCAGCTCCGACTCAGGGAGTCGGCCAGAGCGCTGCGGTCCTCGCCGGCCAGCTCGAGCACCAGGGGGCCTTGGTGGCACGACAGCCCGGGATGCTAGGTGCGGTCGTCGTCGCGGGCGCGGTCGGGCCCGTCGACCCCACGGTCGTCCCGGCGTTGCTCGACCTTCTCCTCGGCGTGCTCGCCGACGTCCCTGCTGCCCTCGGCGGGGTCGGACGGATGCTCGCCGCGCACTCGGTCGGCCATCCCCGCTCCTCCTCGTGTCCCTCGTCCGGCGGGTGATCGCCGTTCGGATGCCCCCGAACGGCGGCCGGGAAACCGCGTTTGCCCTGCCGGGCGGCGGGTACCTCGGAAGGCGCGACACACGAGGAGTCCGGGAGCGGCGATGACGGCACTCAAGCGCTTCTACACCCGCGGCGAGGCCCCCGAGGCCGGTTTCGCCCGCACCGCCACCCTGGCCGTGGCGGCGGTGTTCCTCCTGGTCGGGATTCTCGGGTTCGTGCCGCTGGCCAACACCGACTTCGACCAGCTCGCGTTCGCCGGCCCGCACTCCGACGCCAAGCTGCTCGGCTTGTTCACCGTCTCGGTGCTGCACAACGCCGTCCACCTGCTGTTCGCCGTGGCCGGCTTCGTCATGGCGCGCACCGGTCGGCTGGCCAGGGCCTACCTGCTCGGCGGCGGCGCGGTGTACCTGGGGCTGTGGCTGTACGGCCTGGTCGTCGACGAGCACAGCTGGGCGAACTTCGTCCCGGTCAATGACGCCGACGACTGGCTGCACCTCGGCCTGGCCGCGGGCATGCTCCTGCTCGGCTGGTTCGCCGCGCCCGGCGTCCGGGAGAGGCGACTCCCGTAGGCCCGATCACCCGGAACGCCAGCGACGGATCGCCGCGGCGTCCCCGCTGGCCAGCACCCGCCGGGCCACCCGCTCGTGCAACCGCTCCCGCAACGCCACCACGCCGGGCGCCCGCGAGTACGGCAGCAGCGGTCCCCGGTACCGCTCGAGCAGCTCGGCGACCGGCGCGTCAACCACCTCCCGCTCCAGGTCGAGGAAGTCGGCGCGGCTCTCCCCCACGATCCGGTACGGCTCGGACGCCAACCGCCGCCCGAGCACCGCCCGCAGCCGGGTCAGCTCGGCGCGCAACGTCACCGCCCGCCCGGCGGGCCCGTACACCGCGGGGCACAGCTCGCGCGCCGGCATCCCCTCCGGGTGGGCCAACAGGATCGCGACGATGTCGCTGTGCCGGCCGCGCAGGTCGTGCGGCGCCCCGGCGAGCACGAGCCGCGCGGTGTGCCGCCCCAACCCGGCGAACCCCACGGGCAGGCCGGCCCGGTCCACCGACCGGTCGGCGACCAGCAGGTAGGGCCCCGCCGCCGCCAGCCGCTCCACGACCACCGGCCGCCCGTCGTCGAGCACCTGGTCGCCCTGCCGGGGCGGAGCGACCCGGCGGGGCAGCCACCCGGTCGGGTTGGCCAGCAACACCGCCCCGTCGGCGGCGACCAGCGCCGCGTGCGCCCCCACCAACCGGGACAGCCGGCTGGCGTAACGCTCCCGGCTCCTGGCGAGCTCCCGCAGCCGGATCCCGCGCAACTGCGCCTCCGCCAGCCGCGCCGACGTCACCAGCAACGACATGACCATCGCCTCGTGCTGCTGGCGGCGGCAGGTCAGGTTCAGCACACCGAGCACGTCGCCGCCCGTGGGATCACGGATCGGCACGGCCGTGCAGGTGTAGTCGACGGCCGCGGACAGGAAGTGCTCGGCGCCGCGCACCTGGAACGGCCGGCGCAGCGCCAGCGCCGTGCCGACCCCGCTGGTCCCGGCGGCCGCCTCGCTCCACAGCGCCCCGGGCAGCAGGTGCGCCCGCTCGGCCCGGACCAGGCTCGCCGGCTCGCCGTTCAGCCACAGCAGGTGGCCCTCGGCGTCGCTGAGGAACAGCAGGTTCGCCGGGTCGGCGGTCACCCCGAGCAGGCTGTTGCGCAGCACCGGCCAGACCGCCGCCAGCGGGTGGCCGTCCCGCCGCTCCCGGACGTCGTCCTCGCCGAGCGGCACCGGCGGCAGGTACGCGTCCGGCCGCAGCCCATGCCGCCGGGCCCGCGACCAGGATTCCCCGATGGGCGGCCGGACACCCCGCGGCGGCTCTCCGGCCAGCATCCGTTCGCGGGCGCGGAGGGTGTCCCAGTCGTTCACCCGGACATCTTCCGCCGCGGGCGGCGGCGGGTCCACACCCGAGGCAACCCTCGGGCAACCCCCTCCCGACCCGCCCGCGAGCCCACCACCCCGGCGCACACTTCCCGCACGATCGTCGCGCCAGCACAGGAACGAGCAGGAACGAAGCAGGAACGAGGAGGAGCCGTGCCGTATCTCGAGCTGCCGGACGGAACCCCGCTGTACTACGAGGACCAGGGCGTCGGTCGGCCGGTGGTGCTCATCCACGGGTGGACGATGAACGGCACGTTCTGGGCGGACACGGCTCCCCCGCTCGCGGAGCACAACCGGGTGATCACCGTCGACCTGCGCGGGCACGGCCGCTCGGGCAAGACCTCGGCGGCACACACCCTCGCGCTCTACGCCGCCGACGTCCGGCACCTGCTGCGGGCGCTGGACCTCGACGACGCCTGCCTCGTCGGCTGGTCGATGGGCACCGCGGTCATCCTGACCTACGTCCGCGACTTCGGCTGCGAGCGGCTGCGCTCGGTGGGGTTCGTGGACCAGTCGCCGTGCTTCCTCGACCGGCCGGGCTGGGACTTCCCGCTGCTCGGCGGTTACTCGACCACCGACCTCGCGTTGTTCGCGCAGGGGCTGCGCCACGCCCGCCCCTCGGTGATCAAGCCGTTCATCGAGGCGTGCTTCGCCGAGCCACCCTCGGCCGACGTGGTGGACGCGATCTACGCCGAGACCACGCAAACGCCGACGGACACGGCACTGGCGATCTGGATGGACATGGCGCACGCCGACCTGCGCCCGGTGCTGCCCGACGTCACCGTGCCCGCGTTGTTGGTCTACGGCGAGCGGAGCAAGGTGTTCCCCGGCGACCTGGCCGGCTGGCTGGCCGGTCGGCTGCCGGACGCGCGGGTCGCCCGGTTCGCCGGCAGCGGGCACGCCCCGTTCGCCGAGGAGCCCGAGGAGTTCACCGCGACGCTGCGCGGTTTCCTCGCCGAGTGAGGGACCGTGCCGGCACCGGGACACCCCGTGCCAAGCTGGGGGTGATGGGACTGTTCACGGTGGCCGAGGCGCGGGCCGAGCTGACCCGGCTGCGGCCGGTGCTCGACGAGATCGTGACCGTGCGGGCCGACGCGGCGGAGCTGGCCGCGTCCCTCGCCCCGGACGGGGCGCCGAGCCCGCTGGGTGGGTTGCCCGAGTTCAAGGGCGCGCAGGCCCGACTCGACGACCTGCTCGGCGAGGTGCAGCGGACGGGAGCGGAGCTGAAGGGCTTCGCGCCGCTGCTGGTGGACTTTCCCGCCGAGCTCGACGGCGTCCCGGTGCTGCTGTGCTGGCTGGAGGGTGACGCCGAGCTCGCCTGGTACCACCGGGCCGACCTCGGCTTCGCCGGCCGCCGCCCGCTCCCCTGACCGACTCCGCCGGTCAGCGCACACCGACCGATCCCGGCACCTTCCGCGCCGGGGCCTCGGGCGTCCGGCGCGGCGCGACCGTCGCGCGCCGCGCCGGAGCCCATCACCGCCTGCGGTGGTAGGCCTCGACCACCTCGCTCGGGATGCGGCCACGATCGGAGATCTCGAACCCGTTCTTGCGGGCCCAGGCGCGGATGGCCTGGTTCTGCTCCCGATCCGCCGTGGACCGCTCCGCGGTCACCGACCTGCGCCCCGAGCGCTTGCGCCCGCCAACCCGGCGAGCGTGCTCGACGTACTGCGCCAGGCTGTCCCGCAACTCCTCGGCGTTCTCCGCCGAGAGGTCGATCTCGTAGGACACCCCGTCCAACATGAATTCGACGGTTTCGTCTGCCTCGGAACCGTCGAGGTCGTCCACCAGGGACACCAGAACCTGCTGCGCCATCCTCGCCTCGCCACTCGATCTCACGGTAAACGCTTACGGCATACCGGCCGACGGAATCATCCGCGGCACGGTCGTACCCGAAGCATACATTTCCCGATTTCGGTTCCGTCAGGAGGTGGCCCAACGGTAATGAGGAAATTTCACGTGGCCGATCCGGCGCCCGCGGGTGCCGGATCGTCTCCCCGGGCGGCCGCCGGGCCGGTGGGCCGGGGCAACAGCGAGCCGGCCATGCAAATCGCCAGGTTGAGCGCCAGGCCGTAAATCCCGCCGTGGATTCCGAGCACCGTCTTGACCCCGGTAATCGTCATCGTGCCGGCCAGCGCCGCCCCAGCCGCCATGCCCCAGAACACCGGCCACCCGGCGAGCCGTTTCCAGTACAGGCCGAGCACGAATGCCGGGGCCAGCTGCACGAGTAGTTCAATTTTCAACACGAAGATGCCGACCAGGGTGCCCGGTGGGTACCACGCCAGCACCAGCAGGCCGAACACCACGGCGATCCCGACCAGCTTCCCGACCATCACCTGCCGGTACTCGCCAATCTCCCGCCGCAGGTACCGATCCACCACGTCCTTGGACACGATCGAGGACAGGCTCAGCAACGCGGAGTCCGCGGTCGACACGATTGCCGCGACCACCCCACCGAACAGCAGCACCATCGCCGCGTAGAACAGCGGGTTCACCCCGGCGACCTCGTTGGCGATCATGCCGACCAGCCGCTCCGAGTCGTCGTCGGACAACCCGGGGAACAGCCGGATGCCGAGCATGCCGATGAAGAACACCGCGCCCGCGGTGATCAGCGGCATCCACACCAACCGCCGCAGCGAACGCTTGAGCACACGTTCGCTCCTGGCCGAGTAGATGCGCTGCACGGCGTGCGGATAGAACACCACGCCGATGCCCACCATGACGACCATGGACAACCAGTTGACCGACACCTCCAGCGGCGGCACGGCGATCGCCGACGGTTCGTTCTCCGCCAGATAACGCGTCGTGTCGGCCACCGATCCGCCGGTCAGGTACAGCGCCCCGCCGAGCAGCACACCGACCCCGACCAGCAACGCGATGCCCTGCATCACGTCGGTCAGCGCCACCGCGCGCATGCCGCCCATCCAGGAATAGGCCAGCATCACGCAGACGAAAGCCGCGACACCGATTTGGTAGGGAACCGTGTCCCCGGTGAGCCCGGAGATGGCGTGCCCCATCGCGATGAGCTGTTCGAGCAGGTAGCTGGCCAGCCCCCAGAGCATGAGCAGGGTGGCCAGCAGCGCCACCGCCGGCGTGTCGAACCGGTGCCGCACCCAGTCGGTGGGCGTGATGAACGAGTGCTTTTTCGCCAGCACGTACAGTCGCGGCGCGAACAGCAGGTACCCGGCGACCACCACGATGAAGAAGGTGACCGACTGCCACCAGGAGAAACCGGTGCGGTACGCCTGGGGCGCGTACCCGATGACGGTGTTGCCGCTGTACTGGGTGGCGTAGAGGGTGAAGAACAGCACCAGCACGCCGAGGTTGCCGCCGGCGAGGTAGTAGCCCTTCATGTCCCGCCGGGCGCCCCCACCACGCCGGCCGGTGACGTACCCGATGAGCAGCATGATCACGGCGTAGCCGACCAGCACCACGATGCCGGCGGCACCACCGAAGGCCAGCGTGTCCACCGGTCAGTCCGTCCCCGCCGGCCGGTCCCCGGCTTCCCCGGCCTGCCCGGCTTCCTCGGTGTCCTCCGCCAGGTTCCACCGCCGGGACAGCACCCAGGTCAGGTAGCCGCACAGGACCACCGACGAGCCCATCGCGACCAGTGTCCACAGTGGCAGGCCGAGCACGATCGGGCCGATCGTGCCGGCGGGCAGGTACCAGGGAACGCCGACCAGGACGATCACCGCGAGGCCCAGCCAGATCCACGGATTCCGGATCGGCTCCCGCGGCCGGGCGCGATCAGCAGGCACCGCCACACCGAGCTCCTTCGGTCGGGACAGCCGGAGCGGGCGCCGAGCGGAGCCGCCACCCTCCAGGGCGCCGCCACCTCGCGCGCCACGCCACCGCGCGACGACTCGCCGGCCCGACATGTGAGTCAAGCTACCAGAATGTAGGGCCCATCTTGACCGTCCGTACGGCCTGCGTCAAGTCCGAGCCGACCGCCCTTCACTGTCCACACTGTGGACACCAGCCCCGCGAGGCTCCACCGGCCCGGCGCTACCGTGCCGGCATCCGGGTCGCCCGGTGGCCGAGCAACTCCGAGGCTCGGCGCCCCGCGCCGACCACGACCGGGGCCAGCCGCTCGGCGACCTCGGGGGTGAACCGCTGGACGGGCGCGCCGATGCCGATCGCGGCGGCGATCCCACCGTCCATGCCGAACACCGGGGCGCTCACCGACCCCGCGCCGGGGTCGCGCTCCTCGAAGGTCGCCGCGTACCCGACCTCCCGGGTCCGCGCCACCTCCCGGCGCAGCTCCTCGGCCTCGACCTGCCGGCCGCCCTCCACCGGTCGCAGGCCGTGGCGAAGCGCGGCGGCCCAGGCGTCGGGGTCGTAGGCGAGGAACACCTTGCCGGCGGAGCCGACGTGCAGCGGCATCACCATGCCGACCATGAACCGGCGGACTACGAGGTGCCGCACCTCGGACAGCGCGACGATGGTGCGGTACGGCCCGTCCCGCACCTGCAGGTAAGCGGTCTCCCCCGCGGCGTCCCGCAGCTCGTCCAGCACCGGGCGGGTGACCTGCACCAGGTCCATGCCATAGGTGCCCGGAGCGGCCCAGCGGACCAGGCCCAGCCCGATCCGGTAGAGGTCCCCGTCCCGGTCCAGGAAGCCCTCGTGCACCAGGTTCTGCACCAGCCGCTGGCAGGTGCTGGCCGGGAGCCCGGTGCGCAGGGCGATCTGTCGCAGCCCCAGCTCGGGCTCGTCCAGGGTGAAGCACTCCAGGATCTGCCGGACCTTGCGCAGCACGAGCACGGGGCGCGCCGAGGAGGCGGAGGCTCGGGTCACCGGATCGCTCCTCGTTCCCACGGTCGGCGCCACAGTACCGACCAGCGTACCACTATGTGGGAGGATGGTCGGGGGCTGGGCCGGAAGACGGCACTGCTCGATGGCCCACATCCCGGGTCAGCCACTACATCGTGGGTCCCTGGACGATGATCACGTCCAGGGTCCGCGGTCCGTGCACCCCCTCCACCCTGTCGAGCTCGATGTCGCTGGTGGCCGAGGGGCCGCTGACGAACGTGAGCGGTCGGACGGGGTCGAGCCGGGACAGCGCCTCCGGCACGCTCACCGCCACCTGCTCGGCCCGCACGACGCAGAGGTGGTAGTCCGGAACGAGGGTGAGCACCCGGCGGCCCTGCGTCACGCCGGCGTCGAGCACCACCGTGCCGGTCTCCGCGATCGCCACCACGCAGCCGGTGAGCACGCCGTCCACCTCGTCCAGCTCGGCCACCTGCAGCGGTGGCGCGTCGGCCAGCCAGCGCACGTCCGGCACCCGCCACTCCGCTGGCACGTCGACCGGCACGGCCATCGTCCGCGCACCCCGGGCCCGCAGCAGCGCGGTGATCCGGGCCGGCAGGTCCGCCGGCACGACCCGGTGCACGCCCGCACGGTAGTCGGCCACCCGCTCGGCCAGCAGCGCCAGCGGATCCGCGGCGGGTCGGGTCCGCGCGTAGTCCCGGGGCACCTCCGGCAGGGCCGCGTCACCGGGAACCCCGTCACGGTCCTGGTCGGACACACCGGCGCGGATCCGGCGGAGGATCTCCGCGCGGGCCTCACCCACGGTGCCCCTCCCGCCGCCACCACATCCGGAACGACTCCTTCGGTGGCGCCGGAGCGTCCCGCGCCGCCGTCCACTTCGACCCCGGCCAGGGCAGCCGGGCGATCCGGCCGTCGCGGGCGAGCAACCGGGCCAGCGCACCGACCCGCTGGGCCGCCTCCAGCCGCCGGGCGTCACCGAACACCCACGCGGCCGCGGCCATCGCCACCGCCTCCGGGGTGCGCCGGCCCTTCGCCCGCACCACCTCGGCGCGCAGGTGGGTGAGCACCTCGGGGATGTCGATCCGCACCGGGCACACCTCGTAGCACGCGCCGCACAGCGACGACGCGTACGGCAGCGACGCCGCCTGCGCGTCGTGCGGGTCGTCCACGAGTTGGGGGGCCAGGATCGCGCCGATCGGCCCCGGGTAGACCGACCCGTACGCCTGCCCGCCGGTGCGCTCGTAGACCGGGCACACGTTCAGGCACGCCGAGCAGCGGATGCAGCGCAGCGCCTGCCGGCCGACCGGGTCGGCCAGCGTCGCGGTGCGCCCGTTGTCCAGCAGTACCACGTGGAACCGCCGCGGCCCGTCGCCGGGGGTCACCCCGGACCACACCGACGTGTACGGGTTCATCCGCTCGGCGGTGGACGAGCGGGGCAGCAGCTGCAGGAACACCTCCAGGTCCCGCCATGTCGGCACCAGCTTCTCGATGCCCATCACGGTGATCAGCGTCTCCGGCAGGGTCAGGCACATCCGCCCGTTGCCCTCGGACTCCACGACCACGACGGAGCCCGTGTCGGCGACGGCGAAGTTGGCCCCGGAGATCGCGACCCGCGCGGAGAGGAAGCGCCGGCGCAGGTACCGCCGGGCCGCCTCGGCGAGGTCGGCCGGGTCGGCGGAGGCGGGCGGCTCCGACATCTCGGTGCGGAAGATCTCCCGGATCTCCGCGCGGTTGCGGTGGATGGCCGGCACCAGGATGTGCGAGGGCCGGTCGTGCCCGAGCTGGATGATCAGCTCGGCGAGGTCGGTCTCCACGGCCCGCACGCCCCCGGCGGCGAGCGCCTCGTTGAGCCCGATCTCGGCGGTGGCCATGGACTTGACCTTCACCACCTCGTCGGCTCCTTCCGCGCGGACGAGGTCGAGCACGATCCGGTTGGCCTCCTCGGCGTCGCGCGCCCAGTGCACCACTCCGCCGCGCGCGGTCACCGACTCCTCCAGACGCAGCAGGTAGGTGTCCAGGTTGGCCAGCACATCGTCCTTGATCGCCGCGCCGGCGCGGCGCAGCTCCGCCCAGTCGGTCAGCTCGGCGACCACCCCGGCGCGCTTGTCCCGGATGGTTGTGGTGGCCTTGCGCAGGTTACGGCGCAGCTGGGTGTCGGCGAGCGCGGTCCTCGCCGCCTCGGGAAAGGTCGGGCTGCCCAGCCAGGTCACCGGATTGCGGCCGGCCATGGCTCTTCCTCCGTACTGGTCAGGATCTCCGCCAGGTGGACCGGCCGCACGCCCGTGCGCAGCCGGGACAGCCCGCCGCCGATGTGCATCAGGCACGAGTTGTCCCCCGCGGTGAGCACCTGCGCACCGGTGTCCAGCACGTGGCGCATCTTGTCGGCGAGCATCGCCGTCGACGTGTCGGCGTTCTTCACCGCGAACGTGCCGCCGAACCCGCAGCACTGCTCGGCGCCCGGCAGTTCGACCAGCTCCAGGCCGCGCACGGCCCGCAGCAGCCGCAGCGGGCGGTCCCCCACCTCCAGCATCCGCAGGGAGTGGCAGGTCGGGTGGTAGGTGACGCGGTGCGGGAAGTACGCGCCGACGTCGGTCACCCCGAGCACGTCGATCAGGAACTCGCTCAGCTCGTACGTGCGCTCGCCGGCAGGGCTCCGCCCGACCAGGCCCGAGTGCAGGTCGCGCACCATCGCCGCGCACGAGCCGGACGGCACAACCACGTGGTCGTACCCGGCGAAGACCTCGGCGTAGGCCGCGGCCAGCGGGCGGGCGTGCTCGCGGTAGCCGGTGTTGTAGTGCAGCTGCCCGCAGCAGGTCTGCGCGAGCGGGAAGTCCACGTCACAGTCCAGCCGGCGCAGCAGCCGCACCACGGCCTTGGCCGTGTCCGGGAACAGGGTGTCGGTGAGGCAGGTGGCGAACAACGCCACCCGGGGCCCGCCGCTCATCCCGCGCGCCCCGCCCGCCGGGCCGCGGGCCGCCGCGCGGCCCGGTCACCGCGCGGCTCGTACCAGGCGGTGAGCTGGCAGAGCGAGGCGTTGCGGGCGCCGCCGCCGACCAGGGGCACGACCTCGACGTCGCACCCGGCCAGCCGGGCAGCGGTGCGCAGCGACGCCGCGTGCGCGACCGTGAACGACTCGAGGATGGTGCGCACCACCGCCGCCGGCGGGCGCTCCGGCTGGCCGCTGGCCCGCCCCGCGGCGGCGATCCGGGCGGGCACGGCACCGGGTGGCAGGAGGACCGGGTCATCGGGATCCATAATGGACACGAAAGTCGGTTCCCACATGGCCGTGAACACCTCGTCGAGCCTAACGGCGAGCCCTCGCTCCCGCCACACCGTCAGCGGGCCGCTCGCGCTGCGGCAGTGTGCCGACCGGCTGGTCGGGCTGCGGCGGGCGTTCGCGGCGGCCGGGCGGACCCGGACCGCGCCGTCGAGGTGGTGGAGGCCCCGCGTCGAAGGCCGCGACCGGCTACGCCGCCGTGCTGGACCGGCTCGCCGCGGGCCGCGTTCCGCGCCGACGACCTCCGGCAGCCGACCCTGCGGATCGATCACGCGGCGGGGCAGCCGCTGGCCGAGGAGCGCGACATCCCCGGCACGCACGCCCACCAGCAGGTGATGGTCAAACCCAAGCTGGTCGCCAGGGACTCCACCGCCTCGTACTGAGCGTCCCGCGCTGAGCTGAGCCACCGTACTGAGCTGAGCCACCGTACTGAGCTGAGCCACCGTACTGAGGTGAGCCACGCGGTCAGGCCGCCAGGGCCAGCACCTCACCGTCCGGCGCCTCCAGGCGGTGCGGCCCCGGCCCCGCGGCGACCGTGGCCCGGTCCCCGCGCACCACCCGGCGCGCACCGACCCCGTCGACCAGGAACGTGCCGTCGGCGTCGAGCGCGTGCAGCTCCTCCCCGAGTCGCAGCAGCACCGGCGCGTTCGGGCCGGCGCTGATCGCCACCCTGCCGGCGGCGATCGCGGCCAGCACGGCGGGCACGTCCGTGCCGGCGCAGTGCGCCCACGTGGTGGGCCGGCCGAGGGTGTGACCCTGCCGAGGGTCGTGGAAGTCGCTGCCGCCGAGCGGGACCGCGTCCGGCGCCGCCGCCAGCCACCACGCCAGCGGTCCGCCCCAGCGGCGGTCCCGCCAGGTCTCGTGCCAGATCTCGGCGAACCGCGGGCGCACCGGGTGCCGCCACGCGCAGTCCGCGGCCAGTGGGTGGTTCACCGACAGCAGCCCACCACCGGCGCCGGCCGCGGCCACCCAGTCCGCGGCCGGCCGCCGGAAATCGACCCAGCCGACGGCGCCGAATACGTTGGCGTGGCCGAGGTCGTTGGTCACCTCCTGGCCGGGCAGGAGCAGCACGCCCTGCCGCCGGCCCGCGCCGGCGAGCTCGGCGTGGTGGCTCACCGTGTTGTGGTCGGTCACCGCCAGGAAGTCCAGCCCGGCCGCGGCCGCCCGGTGCGCGAGCTGGTCCACGGTGAGCGTGCCGTCGGAGTGCACGGTGTGGGCGTGCAGGTCGCCCGCCAGCCAGCGGTGCCCCGGCTCCGCCGGCAGCGCCCGACCCGGTGGCCGCTCGGCCGCGGTCGGGACCGGTGCGGGCGGTGGCGCCGGCACCGGCCGGGTGTCCACCACCACCTCGAAGTCCAGCCCCTCCACCGGGATCCGGTGCAACCCGAGGCAGACTCGCCAGGTGCCGGCAGCGAGCCCGCCCGGCAGGTACCCGGGCGTGGCCCAGCCCTCCGCCACGGTCACCGTGTCCCGGCTGCCCCCCGACCAGCCGCGGAACCCGCCGGGGTCGAAACAGCCGAGGTCGAGCACACCGGCCCCGCGGTCGTAGCGCAGTCGCACGGTCACCGTGGCCGCGCCGCGCGGCACGTCGACCGGCAGCTCCCGGTACGGTCCCGCGGCCCGGTCGTCCAGGCCCCACCGGCCACAGTAGACGGTTCGGATCACGCTCAGCCGGTGGCCGCCGGTGCCGAGGCGGGCTCGGTGGCCACCGCGCTGCCGACCAGCTCCCCGTCCGCCGCGCGGTAGACGAGGACCCGCGCGGGGTCGGCCACCACCCAGCGACAGGCGCCCACCGGTGGCTCCTGCCCTTCCGGAACGGTCGCCTGCACCGTCACCTCACCCACCTCGAGGGTGACCAGCGCGCCGACCCCGAGGTTCTCCACGATCGCCACCACGCCGCCCAGCGCACCCGGCGGCGGCTCCGCGGTCAGCGTCAGGTACTCCGGCCGCGCGGCGTACACCACCTTCTCGCCGTGCCGCAGGTGCGGCCGGGCGGTGTCGGGCACCGGCAGCACCGCGTCGGCGATCCGCAGCGTGTCCCGGTCGACCACCGCGTCGAGGAGGTTCATCGGGGTGGAGCCGATGAACCCGGCGACGAAGGTGCTGGCCGGCCGCTGGAACACCTCCGTGGGGGTACCGATCTGCCGAATTCGACCGGCGTCCATCACCGCCATCCGGTCGGACAACGCCAGCGCCTCCGCCTGGTCGTGGGTGACGAACACCGTGGTGACCCCGAGGTCGCGCTGCAGCCGCTTGAGGAACGTCCTGGCCTCCAGTCGCAGCCGTGCGTCCAGGTTGGACAGTGGCTCGTCGAAGAGGAACAGCCGGGGGTGGCAGGCCACCGCCCTGGCCAGCGCGGCGCGCTGCTGCTGCCCGCCGGAGAGCTGCCCCGGCCGGCGGTCGAGCAGGCCGCCGAGGCTCAACCCGCGCGCGGTCTCCTCGGCCCTGCGGTGCCGCTCGCCCCTGGCCATCTTGCGGATCCGCAACGGGTACGCGATGTTGTCCCGCACCGACATGTGCGGGAACAGCGCGTAGTCCTGGAACACCATGGCGATGTCCCGCTCGCCGGGGGCCAGCCGGGTCACGTCCCGCCCGCCGAGCTCGATCCGGCCGCTGGTCACCGTCTCCAACCCGGCGATGGACCGCAGCAACGTGGTCTTGCCGCAGCCGGAGGGTCCGAGCAGCGCGAAGAACTCGCCGTCGGCGATGGCGAGGTCGAGCTCGTCCACCGCGCGCACCCCACCGGGGTACTCCTTGACCAGCTGGTGCAGCACGACATCGGCCATCAGCGCTTGATCCCTCCGTGGAAGCGGAACCCGTAGCGGCGGTTGACGAACAGGAACATGGCGACGACCGGGATCGAGTACAGCAGCGAGAACGCCGAGATCAGCCCCAGGTTCGCCTGCCCGCCCTCGGTGTAGAAGGTGAACAGCACCACGGCGGCCGGTGCCTTGTCGGGGCTGCGCAGCAGGATGAACGGGATGAGGAAGTTGCCCCACACGTTGACGATCGCCCACACCGCGATGGTCGCGATGCCGGGGCGCACCATCGGCAGCACCACGTCGCGCAGGATCTGCAGCGGTCCGGCGCCGAACACCCGGGCGGACTCCTCGTAGGACCGGGGGGTGGCGTCCATGAAGTCCTTGAGAATGAAGATCGCGGCGGGGAGCAGCCCGCCGCTGAGCACGAGCACCACGCCGAGCTGCGAGTCCACCAGGTTCAGCTCGAACATCATCAGGAAGATCGGCACCATGGCGGCGGTGCCGGTGACGATCGACGACAGCAGCAGCAGGCCGTAGAGCAGCGCGTCCCGCCCGGGGATCCGCACCCGGGACAGCGCGTACGCGGTCGTCGCGGCGAAGGCGGTGACCAGTGCCATCGACGACAGTGACAGCAGCACCGAGTTGCCCAGCGAGGTCAGCGCGTACGGGTTGTCCAGCAGCTCCCGGAAGTTGCGCAGGGTCCAGTCCGGCAGCGAGGTGCTCAGCCCGGGGCTGCGGTCGAACGGCGCGAACACCAGCCACAGCACGGGCAGTGCCATGAACGCGGTGATCACCGCGATCACCACGTAGAAGCCGATCCGGCCGGCCATCCCGCGGGCGGCCCGCGCACCGGTGGAGGTCGTCGGGGTGCTCATGCCCTGCGCTCCCGAAGCAGACGGAGGTACAGCACCGCGAGCACCAGGTTGATCACCAACATGATCAGTGAGATGGCGCTGCCGAAGCCGAGCTGGCCGTCGGAGATCGCGGTGCGGTAGACGAACAGCGGCAGGATCTCCGAGGCGTGGTTGGGCCCGCCCGCGGTGATCAGGTACGGGGTGAAGTCGTTGAACGTCCACAGGCTGATCAGCAGCAGGTTGGTGAGCACGTGCCCGCGGATGTGCGGGAACACGACGTCGCGCAGCTGCTGCCAGCCCGACGCCCCGGACATCCTGGCGGTCTCCAGCTGCGAGGGTGGCACCGCGTTGAGCGCGGCGCCGAACAGCAGCATGGAGAACGCCGTCCCGCGCCAGGTGTTGAAGATGATGATCGACAGCATCGGGTGCTCGATGAGCCACGCCATGCCCGGCGTGCCGAGCAGCGCGTTGAGCGTACCGGCGTCGCGGTCCAGCAGGGCGATCCACAGGAACGCCACGGCCGAGCCGGGCAGGATCCAGGCCAGCACCACCAGCGACTCCACGACGGTGCGCAGCGTGCGGCGGACGCGGCGCAGCGTCCAGGCGAGGGTGAAGCCCAGCACGCACTGGCCGACGACCGCCGAGCCGAGGACGTAGAGCAGGGTGAGCCACAGCGAGTGGGTGAACCCGGAATCGGAGAGAGCACCCGTGTAGTTGTCCAGCCCGACGAACTCCGGGTCGGCCGCGGCGATGCCGGTGAGCCGGTAGTTGGTGAGTCCGAGATAGAGCGTCCACAGTGCGGGGAAGACCAGGAACGCGCCGATCAGGACGAACGCGGGCAGGACGAACAGCGAGGCTCGGGTGCGGCCGAGCCCGGCGGCGTCGGTGGCCGCCGCGCCGGAGGGTCCGGTGTGGACCGCCCGGGTCGCCGGCTCAGTTGGCGCGGATGTCATCGGCACCGCCGAGCGCCCGCTCCAGCGCGGCCTGGTAGGCCTGGGCGGCCTCCTCCGGCGAGGTCCCGGTGAGCACCGCGGCGGTGGCCTCCTGCAGCGCCTGGGACACCTGCGGGTACTCGGCGAGGCCGGGCCGGTAGGCGGTGATCGGCAGCACCTCGGCGGAGATGAAGCTCAGCAGCGGGTCACCGGCGAGGATCTTGGCGTTGACGTCCTCGCGCTGGGTGACCCTGGCCCTGGCCTCGCCCATCAGCGCCTCCACGGCCTCGGCGGAGTTCATGAACTCCAGCAGCCGCCAGGCCTGCTGCGGGTAGTCGGTGTTCGGGTTGACCGTGCGCGCCCCGCCGCCGGACATGCTGACGAAGTCCTGGCCGTTCAGGCCGGCGCCGGGCTGCCGGGCCGGGATCTTGGCGAACCCGACCGCCTCGTCGCGGTCGGCCATCGGGGTGGAGCCCTCGGTCGGCTCGATCACCGAGCTCCACAGGTAGTCGCTCTCCAGCAGGATGCCGATCTTGTGCTCGGCGAACTCCTGGAACGACTTGTCCCGGCCCTTGGCCTCCTGCTGCAACTGCGGGTCGCCGAGTCCGCCGCCGTAAACCCGCTGGTAGAAGCCAAGCACGTCGCGCAGCGCGGCCGAGTCACCCAACCACTTGCCCTCGGCGTGCAGCGGCTCGCCGGTGCCGGCCAGCAGCGGCAGCACGCCCTGCATGGTAGTGGCCTCGCCCATCGCGGTGCCGGCGTTGATCTGCAACGGGTCCACCCCGGGCAGGGTCTTCAGCCGCTCCGCGGCGTCGAGGATGTCCTGCCAGCCGCGCGGCTGCCACTCGGTGGTCAATCCGGCCTGGGCGAACAGCTTCTTGTTGTAGAACAACACCCTGGCGTCGGTGCCGAACGGCACGCCGTAGCGCTTGCCCTCGAACACGCCCAGCTGCTGGACCGCCTCGGGGATCTGGCTCCAGCCGTCCCAGGCGTCCACGCCGGTTCCGGCGACGTCGGTCAGCGGCCGGATGTAGCCGGCCTGGGCGAACTCGCCGACCCAGATGCCGTCCAGCGTCACGATGTCCGCGCCGGCACCGCTGCGCATGTCCAGCGACAGCTTGGTCTTGTACTGCTCGTCGTCCACACCGGAGGGTTCGAAGGTGACGTTGGCCGTCACGCCCTCGGCCGCCATCCGCTGGGTGAACGTCGGAATGACGTAGTTGACGATCCAGTCCGCCTCGGCCGTGTTCTTCCCGCCCTGCGCGGCGTTCGAGCTGATGACGAGGTTGACCTCGGTGGCGTCGGCGTTGCGGTCGGGGTCGCCGCCCGCCGCGGAGTCGCCGCCGCATCCGGCGAGTGTGAGGGCGGCCGCTGCGGTCAGGGCCAGTACGGACCGGATCGACGTGTTGACGGTCATCTCGGATTCCCCGTTCGGCAGTACCACGATGTGCTGCGTATACCAAGAAGACTGAAAGCACGCCGACGCCGCACGTGCTGATGGGATCGGACCGCTTTCGGTCGGATTGGTATCTACCAGCGCTGTAGGTCAATATGTCACGACGTATGGACGAAGTCCACGGCCGCCAACCGGCTTTCCATGACAGAACCGGACAGGATTCATCGGTTGGTGAGCGCGAGCTCGAACGAGTAGCGCGACGCCCGGTACAGGTGGTCGCCGTACTCCACCACCACGCCGCGGTCGTCGAACGTGGTACGGCGCATGGTGAGCAGCGGCGCGCCGCGTGGCTCGTCGAGCAGCCGGGCCTCCGCGGCGGTGGCCCTGCGGGCGCCGATGCTCTGCCGCGCGGCGGCCATCCCGACGCCGGCGGCCCGCAGCAGCTCGTAGAGCCCGTGCCGTTCCAGCGCCTCGGTGCGCAGCCGCACGAGCCCGGCCGGCAGGTAGTTGCGCAGCAACGCCAACGGCTCGCCGCGGGCCGACCGCAACCGTTCCAGCATCACCACGGCCGTGCCGTCGGCGACCTCCAGCGCCTCGGCGACATCGGCCGACGCCACGCCGACGGTGTTGCGCAGCACGATCGTCCCGGGTCGCTGGCCCGCGCCGGACAGGTCGTCGTACAGGCTGGTCAGCCCCACCGGCCGGCGGACCCGGGTGTGCGCGACGTGGGTGCCCACCCCACGCCGCCTCGACAGCATTCCCTTGTCCACCAGGTACTGGATCGCCCTACGCATCGTCGGCCGGGACAGCCCCAGCTCCTCGGCGAGCGCGATCTCGTTGTCCAGCCGGGTGCCCGGCGGGATCCTCCCGGACTCGATGGCCTGCTCGAGCTGCTGCGCGACCTGGAAGTACAGCGGCACCGGGCTGTCCCGGTCGACCACCACCTCCGGTCGTGCCGACATCGCGGACATCACTGTCCCAACCGGACGGTCGCCAGCCGCCACGGCGGCAGCGCCAGCTCCACGCGACCGTCCCGCACCGGCAGGGTGTCGCCGAGCCGGCCGAGGAGGTCGACGATGCGGGCGCGGGCGAACGGTCCGCGCACCACGGCGGTGGTGGGCTCGGGGCTCTGCGCGACCAGGCGCAGCTCGAGCTCGCCGTCCCGCCGGCGCAGGCTGGTCATCGTGGCACCGTCGACGGACAGCCCGGCACGCGCCGCCAGCGGGCCACCGGGCGGCGCCTGGCCGGGCGCGGCGTGCACCGGGTGCCGGTAGCGCTCGGCCGCGCCGAGCAGGTCGGCGGCCCGCCAGTCCCCGCCGTGCGGCAGCACGGCCAGCCGCACGGTGCTGGTGCCGACCAGCTGTGCCTCCGGGGTGGGCAGCTCGGGCCCGGCCGGCTCCTCGCGGTACGGGTGGACGTTGCGGCTGAGCTGCCCGGTGGCGCGCAGCAGGGTCAGCGCGAGCTCGCCGTCGAGCAGCTCGTACTCGCTGGCCTGGGTGAGCAGCAGCCCGGCGCCGCCGGCGTCGACGAAGCCGTGCGCGGGGAAGGTCGGCAGCGGGTGCTCGCCGAAGCCGCCCTCGACGGTGGTGCCGCGCGCCACCACGGCGAACTGGCCCTCGGCGTGCGAGGCGTCCGCCGGCCGAGCCAGCGGGACGTGCAGCCGTGCCCGGTGGTCCCGGCTGCGGTTGTCCAGGGTGAGGTTCAGCCGGACGAACGGCTCGCCCGCGCGCAGCTCGACGTGCATCGACACCACGCCGCGTTCGGTGGCCACGGTGCGCCGGTCGGCCGCCCAGTCGACGGCGGCGGGCCAGTCGTAGCCGCGGTCGATGGTCAGCTCCGCGCGCAGCGGCCCGCGCGCGCCCTCGGTGACCCGCACCTCCGCCGGTGTGTCCACGAGGGTGTCGGTGCCGGGCGGGCCGTAGTTGTAGGTGTCGCCGCGGTCGCCGCCGTCCACCACGCGACCCACCCCGTCGAGCACGGTGCCGCCCGCCGCGGCGACCCGCAGCGTGCCGTCGTCGCGCACCCGCACCCGGATCAGGCCGTTGTCCAGCACGCCGTCCGCGAGCCGGACCGCACGGTCGACCGGCACTTCGCCGGGCACGGGCCGGACGGCGACGTGGCCGAGCGCGGGCACGGTCACCCGGCCGGTGAGCACCCGGCGCGGGGCAGTGCGCAGCCGGACGGTCCACTCCCCCGGCTCGCCGGCGACGTCGGCGAGCGCCGCCGGCAGCGCGTCCTCGTCGAACGGCTCGTCGGCGCCGTGCCGGTCCAGGTCGAACTCCAGGGTGCGGGCCGCCGGGTCGAGCCGCCAGGCCACGATCTGCCGGCCGAACAGCTCGGGGCCGTGCAGGCGGCGGCAGAACGCGGGCAGGTCGGCGGCGGCGAGCCGCTCGGTGTGCAGGTCGGCCGGGACGTGGTCCTCCAGTTGGGTGGGCTGCCGGGTGCCGTCCGGCAGCTCCAGGGCCACCGCCGGCCACTCGTCCGGGATCTCCAGGTCGAGCCGGACGAGGTCGGTGCGCTCGGCTGGCGACGGGTTGGTGACGAGCACGGCGTCCCGTGGCACGTCCCGGGTCAGCCGGCCGACGACCCGGTCGCGCACGGCCTGGCCGAGCTGCTCGGCCTCGGCGAGCCGGGCGGCGACCTGGACGGCCGTCTCGTCGACGCCACAGCCGGTGACCGAGTCGTGCCCGGAGGCGTCGACGAGCCGCCACCACGCCATGTCGAGGAACCGCTCCGGCCACGCCGGCGCCCACAGCGCGGCGAGCGGCTCGGCGTAGCGCTCGACCATCCGCTCGGCGGCGGCCATGGCCCGCTTCAGGTGCGGGCGCACGGAGATCACCCCGGGCAGGATGTTGGCGCGCGCGTGGCTGCGCAGCTCGCCGCGCACCGCGGCGAGCTCGGTGTCGCCGTTCCGGGCGGTGACGTAGGCGCCAAGGGTGGTGATCCGCACCCGCACCGGGGCGTCGTCGCCGAGCCCGCTGGCCAGGTCGACCAGCGAGCGCACCGGCGCGGAGTGGTCGGCGCCGTACATCGCGAGCACCGGGTCGGGGTCGAACAGCGGGCGGCGGCGCGCGGCGTACTCGGTCACTTTGGCGGCGAAGCGGTCGGGGTCGGCGAACAGGCCGGCCGCGTTGCCGTACCCGCCGGGCAGGTACTCGACGCGGACCGCGCTGCCGTCCGGCGCGACCCAACGGAAGGCGTGGCCGGTGACGCCACCGGGAACGCCACGCCACAGGCACGCGTGGGTGAGGCCGGCGGCGGCGAGGATCTGCGGCATCTGCGCGCAGTGGCCGAACTCGTCGGGCAGGTAGCCGACCCGCATCGCGCCGCCGAGCGCTTCCGCGCGGGACCAACCCAGCTCCAGGTTGCGGACGATGTTCTCGCCGGAGACGAGGAACTCGTCCAGCAGGATCTGCCACGGCCCCACGGCGAGCTGGCCGCGGCGGACCAGCGCGGCGACGCGGTCCCGGTGCTCCGGGCGCACCTCGAGGTAGTCGTCCACGGCGGCCATCTGCCCGTCCAGGGTGAAGTGGAACCGGGGGTCGGCCTCGGCGCGGTCGAGCACCTCGTCGAGCAGGTCGACCAGCCGGAGGCGGAAGCGTTGGAACGGCTCGTACCACTCGCGGTCCCAGTGGGTGTGCGGCACGAGGTGCACCGTGGTCGGCTCGCTCCTGCCTCCGGAGCCGGCGGGCTCGCTCCTGCCTCCGGAGCCGGCGGGCTCGCTCCTGCCTCCGGAGCCGGCGGGCTCGCTCCTGCCTCCGGAGCCGGCGGGCTCGCTCATGCGGTGGCTGCCTCCCCTTCGATCGGGATGCCGGCGGCGCGTGCGTGGGCGCGCACGATGCGCTGGCAGGTGACGATGTCCGCGCGGCCCTCGGCGGGGCCGGCCAGCGGCGGGGTGCCGTCGGTGACCATGGCGGCGAACGCGGCCAGCTCCTCCTCGAACGCCTCCACCACGGAGCGGTGCTCGGCGCGGCGCTCGGCGCCGTCCCTGGTGTCGACGGCGAGCAGCGTGGTGGGCGCGTTGAGCAGGTAGGGCGAGGGGAAGACCAGCTCGACGCTGCCGGTGTCGTGGTGCACGGCGACGGTCTCCCGGTAGGCGGGGTAGTCGGGGAGGTAGTGCCAGCGCAGGGCGTAGCGGCCGCCGCCGGCGAGCGCGCCGGTGATGTGCGCCGAGCCGGGGTCGGCGGTGCTCTCGGCCCAGGTGGCGACGTGGTCGACGGTGTCGATGTGCTGGCCGAGCGTGCGTAGCACGGCGAGGTCGTGCACCAGGCTGCCGAGCACGACGCCGGCGTAGAGCCGGCGCAGGTGGGCCGGCGCGGCGGTGCCGAGGGCGCGGTCGAGCAGGGCGTCGTCCTGCTCGCGGAGGCCGCCGAGTACCGCGGGGTCCGGCTCGGCGGCGCGGACGCGGGCGAACTCCAGCTGCGCGGCCGAGCTGGGGTGCAGCACGCTGACCTCGACGAAGCGGGCCGGGTCGGTGTCGGCGAGCAGCTCGGCGGCGTGCCGCACGGCGGGGTCGTACTGCTTCATGTAGCCGAGCAGCACGGCGGGGTCGTGCGCCTCGATGTCGTCTACTTCGGACCGCGTGTAGGCGAGGGGCTTCTCGCACAGCGCGGGAAGGCCGCGCGCGGCGATCGCGGTGACGGCCGCGCCGTGCGAGCCGGAGGTGAGCAGGATGACGGCGTCGATGTCGGGGGCGTCCAGCAGGTCGTCCAGGGTGGCGAAGCGGCGGGTCGTGGGCAGGCCGAGGCGGTCGCCGACGTGAGCGCGCAGGTCGGGGGCGAGGTCGCAGACGGCGGTGACGGTGAACAGGTCGGCTCGGCGGGCCAGCAGCGGCAGGTACACGGCCTGGGCCACCGCGCCGAGCCCG
This sequence comes from Amycolatopsis arida, assembly GCF_900115565.1. Lineage (GTDB taxonomy): Bacteria > Actinomycetota > Actinomycetes > Mycobacteriales > Pseudonocardiaceae > Yuhushiella > Yuhushiella arida. Next base: position 138,333 of record NZ_FOWW01000010.1, read on the forward strand.
ACGACGGCGACGCGGATCGGCATCTAGATCCCCCACTTTCGGAGCTGGTCACGGTTGGCGGCCTGGACGTCCAGCAGGTGCGCGAGGGTGTCGTCCGAGCCGGGGACGATGTCCTGCTCGACCACCACCCAGCCGTCGTAGCCGACGCCGCGCAGCGTGTCCATGAAGGACGTGATGTCGAGGTCGCCGGCGCCGAGCGGGCAGAACGCGCCGCGTTCCCAGACCGCGCGCATGCCGGCCCGCTCGCGGACGACGGCGTCCAGGACGTCGACGCGGGCGTCCTTGACGTGGAGGTGGTTGACCCGGTCGGCCCAGTCGCGCAGGGCGGTGACCGGGTCGCCGCCGCCGAGGAGGAGGTGGCCGGTGTCCAGGCAGAGGTCGATGTCGGTGCGGTCGAGGAGTTGCTCGATCTCCGCGGGGGCCTCGACGAAGGTGCAGGCGTGGTGGTGGAAGGTGGGTTCCAGGCCGCGGGCGCGACAGCGGTCGGCGGCTCTGCCGACGTTGCCGGCGAAGCGGCGCCAGCCCGGCTCGTCGAGCCGGAGGTCCGGGTCGTGCGCGCCGGCGCCGGGGTTGGCCGCGCGGGCCGGGGAGCCGGAGCAGGCGAGCGTGGGGCGCGGGGGGTGCTGGTCGCCGGCGCCGCGCTCGAGGAGATCGAGGGCGGCGTCCAGCCGGGGCAGCGCGTCGGCGAAGCCCTCCTCGGCGAACGGCAGGTCGATCCAGCCGCCGGCGAGGTCCATTCCCACGGCGTCGAGGTTGGCCCGCAGCGTGTCGCGGTCGCCGAGGTAGCCCGGCGGCCCGAGGTCGACGCCGTCGTACCCGGAGTCCCGCAGGCCCTCCAGGAGAGCGGGGGCGTCGACGTGCCCCGCGCGACGGCCCGCGAGGTCGAACACCCCGAAGCTCACCGGCGCGTTGGCGACCCGCATGCGCTCGACCTCCCGACACCCGGCGGTTAGGTCCTGACAAACTATCCAGCTGACGTGACGACGTCACGGGATGGCCCGCGATCCTGTCCGGTCTTGTCAGCCTGGCTCCGCACTCGAGCGCCGGTTCGGCACGCCGCTCCCCCGGCACCGGCTCACGGGAAGCGGGATCGGCGTTGGTCAGCGCGCCGGGAACCCTGGTTGACCCCCCGCCGGCCTGGCGCGCTAAGCTACTGCCCATCGCCCCGCGCGGGCGATGGCCGGGCTGTGGCGCAGTTTGGTAGCGCACTTGACTGGGGGTCAAGGGGTCGCAGGTTCAAATCCTGTCAGCCCGACCGGCAAGGGGCCGTCTACGCAGGTAGACGGCCCCTCAGTCTTTTCGGAAACGATCACAGCCCCGGAGCAGGACACATTCGTGTCATCCCGCCGAGGCTGGACCATCAGGCTGCCGATCGTTCCGCCAGGGCCGCGAGCCGCCGGACATCGAGCGTGTCAGCCACCTCGTCCAGGCGGTCCGGGAACAGGTGCCCGTAGATGTTCAGGGTCATCGCGGCATCGGCGTGCCCGAGCATGAGCATGCTGAACGCCGTTCACCTCGTAGAAGGTCGTCGCAATCCGGTCCGTCACTTGTCCGGGTCCACCCGCCCAACACGTAGGTCCACATCGAGTCCTTCAGCGAAGGTGAGGAAACCTGCGGATGGACGTCAACGATCTGGGCGTGCACGATGACCTGGCCAGCGTCCCGGTCGAAGCCAGCCGCCGGAGGGACAGTCGATGCCAGCCGCGCTGCCGCGCACCGCTTCCGTCGTGATCATCGGCGGGGGCGTCATCGGAACGAGCGTCGCGTTCCACCTCGCCGAGGCCGGGGTCAGCGACGTGGTCCTGGTCGAACGAGACGAGCTCGGCTCCGGCTCGACCTGCAAGGCCGCGGGCGGTGTCCGGGCACAGTTCTCCGACGAGCTGAACATCGAGCTCGGCGCCCGTGGCCTCGACGCGTTCCTACGGTTTCGCGAACGCCCGGGCCAGGAGATCGACCTGCGTCAGGTGGGTTATCTGTTCCTGCTGTCCACACCGGACCAGGTCGTCGCGTTCGAACGGGATGTCGCCCTGCAGAACGAACTCGGCGTCGCGAGCTGGATGATCGACGTCGACGAGGCCAGGCGGCTGTCCCCGCTGATCGACACCGACGGCCTGCTCGCCGCGGCGTTCTCCGCCGACGCCGGTCACTGCACGCCGGAGTCGGTCGTGCTCGGCTACGCCACCGCCGCCAGGAGGTTGGGTGCGACCCTGTGCACGGGCGTCTCCGTCCTCGACATCGTCACACACGCCGATCGGGTCACGGCCGTGGTGACCGACCACGGCACGATCGCGGCGGACACGGTGATCTGCGCGGCGGGCGCCTGGTCGCGCTCCATCGGCGACATGGTGGGCGTCGACCTGCCCGTGTCACCGGTCCGGCGCCAGATCCTGTTCACCGAGCCGATGCCGGACCTGCCGCCCGCGGTGCCCTTCACCATCGACTTCGCGACGTCGTTCTACTTCCACCGCGAAGGCCGCGGTCTCCTGCTCGGCATGTCCGATCCGGACCAGGATCCCGGATTCCACCTCGACTACTCCGACGCCTGGCTGCCCCGCCTCGGCGCGGCGATCGAGACCCGCGCCCCGCGGCTGCTCGACGTCGGCCTCGCGGACGGCTGGGCGGGACTGTACGAGGTCACGCCCGACCACAACGCGCTCATCGGCCGCGCCGACGCGCCGTCGAACTTCCTCTACGCCACCGGGTTCTCCGGGCACGGGTTCCTGCAGGCACCGGCCGTCGGCGAGGTCGTCAGGGACCTCTGCCTCGGGCACGCACCGGTCGTCGACGTGCGCCCGCTGAGCGCCCGGCGCTTCGCCGGGAGCGCCCAACTGCGTCCCGAAACCCACATCGTCTGAGCACCAGCCGAAAGACCACCGTGCCGAAATGAGTCAGTGCCACCGCGGGTTTGTCCGAGCGGCGCACGAAGCCGAAGAAGGGAACGTCATGTCCGACACCACCACCCTGCCGAGCACCGACTCGTTGCGCGAGCGCGCGCTGGCGAGCCTGCGCCGTGTGGGGGTGACGGTCCCCGAGGGTGCGGACCTCACCGCGCGCACCCCGATCACCGGGGAGACCCTGCTCGGGCTGAAGGCCACCACCCGGGACGAGGCGGGCGAGGCCGTCGCGGCGGCCGCGGCGGCGTTCCGGACGTGGCGCACCACTCCCCCACCGGCACGGGGCGCGCTGGTGCGGTGCCTAGGCGAGCTGCTGCGCCGGCACCAGGACGATCTCGCGGATCTCATCACCGTCGAGGCCGGCAAGATCCGCTCCGAGGCACTCGGCGAGGTGCAGGAGATGATTGACATCTGCGATTTCGCGGTCGGGCTGTCCCGCCAGCTCTACGGCCGGACGATCGCCTCGGAGCGAGTCGGTCACCGGCTGGCCGAGACCTGGCACCCGCTCGGCGTGGTCGGGGTGATCTCGGCGTTCAACTTCCCCGCCGCGGTGTGGTCGTGGAACACCACGGTCGCCCTGGTGTGCGGGGACACCGTGGTGTGGAAGCCCTCGGAGCTGACCCCGCTGATCTCGCTCGCCTGCCACGGGCTCGTGGAGCGCGCGGCCGAGGAGGTCGGCGCGCCCGCCGGCGTCCACCGGCTGGTGCTGGGCGACCGGACCGTCGGTGAGGCGCTGGTCGACGATTCACGGGTGGCGCTGGTCAGCGCCACCGGATCGACCCGCATGGGCCGCGAGGTGGGGCCGCGGGTCGCGGCCCGGTTCGGGCGGGCGCTGCTGGAGCTGGGCGGGAACAACGCCTCGGTGGTGACCCCGTCCGCCGACCTGGACCTGGCCACGCACGCCGTCGTGTTCGCCGCCGCGGGCACCGCCGGGCAGCGGTGCACCACGTTGCGGCGGCTGATCGCGCACCGGAACGTCGCCGACGAGCTGATCGGGCGGCTCACCGCCGCCTATCGCAGGCTGCCCATCGGCGACCCTTTCCATGAGGGCACCCTCGTCGGGCCGCTGATCTCCACCGGGGCCTACGACATCCTGCGGCAGGCGCTGGGCCGGGCGGAGGCCGACGGCGGCGAGCTCCTGGTCGGCGGCGGGCGCGTCCTGGCCGACGCCGCGCCCCACGCGGCGTACGCGGAACCGGCGCTGGTGCGCATGCCGGAACAGACTCCCATCGTGCGCGAGGAGACGTTCGCCCCGATCCTGTACGTCCTCACCTACGACACGCTCGACGAGGCGATCGCGCTGCACAACGACGTTCCGCAGGGGCTGTCGTCCTCCATCTTCACCCGGGACCAGCGGGAAGCCGAACGCTTCCTCGCCGCCGACGGCTCGGACTGCGGCATCGCCAACGTCAACATCGGCACCTCCGGCGCCGAGATCGGCGGTGCCTTCGGTGGCGAGAAAGCCACCGGCGGTGGGCGGGAGTCCGGCTCCGACGCCTGGCGTGCCTACATGCGCCGCGCCACCAACACCATCAACTACGGCGACACCCTGACCCTCGCCCAGAACGTCCGGTTCCTGGGCTAGGAACCTCGGCGAGCACTGCTGTTTCCGCCGTGTGGAACCTCGGGCACGGAGCGTCTCGGGTATTGCGGGCCCCCAAGACCGAGCGTGTTGACGGTCGGAGGCACCGTGTCAAGGCGGGACAGCGCGACTTGCCCCGGCGGCGTTACAGCTCGCTGACCTTGACCGGGAACTTGTCCACCGACGCGATGGTCTGCTCGGGGTTGTCCGGCAGCACCAGCTGGATCGGGTTCGCCAGTTGGTAGGGCTCCCCCTTCGGCGGGAAGTTGTCCAACTCACCGATTAGCTTGGCCGGTTCCTTGGTCGACAGGACCAGCGGCTCCGGGGTGTGTGACCGCCGCCCACCGGGCAGGTCGGGAGGGGGGTTCTCGATGGTCATGGTGAAGTCGAGGAACATCGTCTGCTCCCACCGCGGCGGTGTCTGGCTCACCATCTTCAGCAGGCTGTCCGGCGTGTCTTCGGTGTCGCTCTGCTCGATCGTGATCTGGCCGAGGCTGTGGTCCTGGGTCACACGGTTCCCGTCCTCATGCCGGCCGGCCATCCCGAAAGCGATGACCTCGAGGGTGAGGTTCCACGGGTCGGCGGCGTCGGCCTCGGTGACCCGGAACCGGATCTCGCCCTCGAAGTCCACCTCCACCGACATCGAACCCACCCGCAACGGGACCTCGACCGCCAGCATGGACATCGGGATCTCCGCGCCGACCGGCGGGGGCGGCGGGATCTGCGCCATGCGCGGCGCGGCCAGCGCGCCGTCGGCCCCGACCGCGACCGCGCCCGCCGCCGCACCGGCCAGAGCCGACGCCCGCAGGAAGCCCCGTCGGCTGGTCACGCTGCCCGTTGCCATCCAGTCCATCATCTGTCGCTTCGCCCTTCCGACTCGACTGTGCGTGACCGGTGCGGTGAGGACTCCTTCGACGCTAGACGCGCGGCGTCCGCCGGCGGCCGCCCTTCCCCAACCTGAGCGACGCGATTCATCCCAAAGGACAGGAATCAGCCTCTAACGCAGCGTCGCGTCACGGTGACTCAACAAACCGGAACTCAACTTCGTCGTAAGGACGATGGCACCGTCGACCTCGTCGGGTCCGAGCTGACCACCACCGGGGAGCGCATCGAGAAGGAGTGCGAGGGCTGGTTCCGCCACCGGACGCGCCGCACCGGCCGGTTCCCCTACCAGGTGAGGCTGCCGCACGACGTGGACGCCGACCACATCAACGCCACGCTTGCCGACGGCGTGCTGACGGTGCGGGCGCCGAAGAGCGAGGCGGCCAAGCCGCGGCGCATCGCCATCTCGGCGACGTGATCACCGGCCGGGGCCGTATGGACAGGGCCCGGGCAGTCGTCGTCCTGGTGTCACGGACGTGCTCATGACCCCCACTCCCCTCTCGCCCGGTCTGGCCACGCTGCCCGAGCCACCGACCGGCTGGCCCATCGGCTCCTACGCCACCCGCCGCGTTCGCCACCGCGGGGTACGCCTCGCTCGGTGGGCGGCGCGACTTCGTGTCGAACACGCAGATCGTGGCCGGGCAGTACGACGTGCTGTGCCTGCCGCGCAACGCCGAGCGCGGCCGCGACCGGCTGGCCACGCTCGCGACGGCCATCGAGTGACCACTGTGGGCTCAGCAGGTGGTCAGCGCCGGCGGCAGGTGTAGCTGCCGTAGACCTGCCGATCGAAGTGGACGGTGAGGATCTCGAAGCCGGCGGCGTCGAGCATGGGCTCCAGCAGCCAGCGGAAGGTGCTGTGCTCGGTGCGGATGTGCTCGATGAAGTCGTCGCGAGTGTATCCCTCGGCCGGGTCCTCGGCGGCGCCGGCGAACCAGCGCTCGAACACGGTGTCCACCTCGGCCGGCGCGCAGTCGTAGACCAGGTCGTGCAACCGTAGGATTCCGCCGGGCCGGAGCATCCTGGCCATCCGGTCGAGGGCGAGCGCCTTCCAGAAGTCCGGCAGCTGGTGCAGCGCGTTCCGGGTGTGGATGCCGCCCACCGGTGGGCCCATGTGCCGGTAGCCGAGAAAGCCCGCCCGGACGCAGGTCACGTTGTCCAGCCCGGCCTCGGTCACCCGCTCCCGCAGGAACCGCAGCATCTCCGGGGAGACGTCGATGGCCGTGACGTGGTTGAACCGGCGCGCGGCGGGCAGGGTGAACTGGCCGGTGCCGGCCGCGAGGTCCAGCACGGTCGCCGTGCGGTCGAGACCGTGGTCGGCGAACGCGGCCAGGTCCTCCCCAGGATCGGGATACCCCTGCTTGCGGTCGTAGCCGGCGACGAAGCCCTCGTCGAGATGCTCGGGGCCGGCGTGCGCCATCTCGTCGATCAGCCAGGGCACGGACATGCGCCCGAGTATCGACGCCCTGCCGGCGGTCGCCGAACGGTTTTCCGCTCCTGTCCATCGATCAGGCGACCGAGTCGCCGCCCAGCCGGGCCAGCAGGTCGGGGTGGTCGGCGAGGCCTTCCCGCAACCAGGCCGATCGCAGCGCACCGAACTCCGCGTGCGGCGCCCGGCTCCAGTCGAGCGGGCCGAGCGGCGGCTCGGGGTCGTACTCGACGGCGAACTGGATCGTCCGCGCGATGTCCGCGCCCTCGAGGCGGGTGACCAGGTGCAACGCCATGTCGATGCCGGCGGCAACGCCGGCCGCGGTCAGCACCGGACCGTCCTCGACCCAGCGTTCGGCCACCGGCGTCGCACCGAGCGCGGCCAGCTGATCCCGCATCACCCAGTGGGTGGTGGCCCGCCGGCCGTCGAGCAGGCCGGCGGCGCCGAGGAGCAGCGCGCCGGTGCACACCGACGCGAGCACCGTCGCGTGTGCCGAGGCCGTGCGCAGGTAGTCCAGCAGCCGCTCGTCGGCCATGGCGCGCAGCGTGGGCGCGGCACCGCCGGGCACCACCACGACGTCCGGCGTGGGCACGTCGGCGAAGGTGTGCGTCGGGGTGATCGCCAGTGGCGTGTCGGTGTCGTGCGGTGTCGCTCGCTCGCCAACGGTCAGCACCCGGTAACCCGCGACCGCCAGCGGCGTCAGCACCTGCAGCGGGCCGGCGAGGTCTAGCAGGGTGAGCCCGGGGTACACCACGAACGCGATGGTCTTGCTCCGCTCTTCGGTCATGGGCGCCACGCTGCCGGTCACGTGGTGGCGGCGGGGCCGCGATGTCCCGAATCCTGCGAACCATGGCTGGCTCGCCGGGTACGGTCGTGGTCATGGCGGGTGGTCGGCGGCGGGTGGTGATCGTGGGCTATCCCGATGCCGAGCTGCTGGACATCGCCTGCCCTTCCGACGTGTTCGACGTCGCCGACCGGCTCGCCCGGCCGGGGTACGCGGTGGAGCTGGTCAGCTTCACCGGGCGGGCGTTCCGCTGCCAGTCGGGGCTGACGCTGGTGCCGCACGGCCGGCTGGACCGGGTACGGGCTCCCGTGGACACGCTGATCGTCGCCGGCGGGCTCGGCCACCTCGACGCCGCGGCCGACGCCCGGCTGGTGGAGTGTCTGCGGAGGCTGGCCGGTCAGGCGCGGCGGGTGTGCTCGGTGTGCACGGGGGCGACGGTGCTGGCCGCCGCCGGGTTGCTGGACGGGCGGCGGGCAACCACGCACTGGCTGGACGCGCGGCGACTCGCGGCGGCGTACCCGGCGGTAACGGTCGATCCGGCGCCGCTGTACGTGCGGGACGGCAACGTGTACACCTCGGCCGGCGTGACCAGCGCGCTCGACCTCAGCCTGGCGTTGGTGGAGGAGGACCACGGGCCGGCGCTGGCCCGGCGGATCGCCAGGGGGCTGGTCACCTACCTGCAGCGGCCGGCCAACCAGGCGCAGGTGAGCCTGTTCCTCGCCGCTCCCCCGCCGGATCACCAGGTGGTGGCGGACCTGGCCGGGCACATCGCCGCGCATCCGGCCGCCGATCTCGGCACGGCGGCGCTCGCGGCTCGGGCGGGAGTGAGCGCCCGGCAGCTCAGCCGGCTGTTCGAGGCGCACCTGGGGACGTCGCCGGCGCGGTACGTGCGCACGGTGCGGACGGAGGTGGCGGCACACCTGCTCTCCGGGACGCCGTTGCCGCTGTCCGCGGTGGCCCACCGCTGCGGGTTCGGCTCGACCGAGACGTTGCGCGCCGCCTTCGTGGACCACTTCGGCACCCCGCCGTCGGCGTACCGCAGGCTCCACCAGCGGCACGTCCAGCCGCCGGCGCGCTCCGCGACCGTCTGACACCGGTCCCCTGACCGTGGACCGGCGACGTCCGATCCATTGTGGACCAAGCCATGGTCGTCTCAGCGGGCTACCGACCGGAGGTGCTGCCTCGGCCGCTCGACGCGTTCGGCGGCACGGACTGGTGATCCGCTCCCGGATGTGTCCGCGGCGGCGTCGTCACCTGCCCCCGCCGAGGCCGTCCGGGTGGCCACCGACGCGCTGGCCGCGCGCTCAGGGCGCCACTCCGGCACGTGCTCGCGGAATGGCCACAATGGGCCCATCCTCCGGCATCCTGGCGCGAACACCGTGCCGTTCCTGAGTGTCCACCGCCACCACGGCCAGCTCCGGTCCGGTCGAGCAGCCACCGCCGGCGCCCCACACCGCCCACAGACCGCGCCGCCGTTGCTGAACGTTCCGCCACACCCGGGCCGGTGCCGGTCCCGGTCGAACGGCCACCGCCGGCAACCCACCGGGACGGCAGCTCGACCCAAGCCAGAAAGCCTTACCCGAGGCCAGCCCTTACCCGAGAGCAGCCCCCACCCGCTCCGGGGGGCGACCCCAGCTCCAGTCTACTCACTGTAGCGCCGCTGGGTGGGCACGGCGGAAATCTGTGGACAACTGGGCGGAACTCGAGCCGCGGCTGGACCACTCGCGCGTCCGGACCATCACGACAAGACCAGTCGCTCACGCGCCCGGACCGTCACGACGGGACCAAGTCGCGCCACTCCACCTCCTCGCCCAGGCACTCACTGAGGGGCGAGGGCGCGGACCTGCTCCAGCGGGTCGTCGCCGGTGGGCAGCAGGGCGATCACCGGCGTGTCGAGGCCGTTGTCGACATAGGACTGGATCTTCGCGCGGCACTCGTCGGGGGTGCCGTGCACGACGAGGTCATCCACGACGGAGTCGGGGATCACCTCGTTCGCCCGCTGCCGGTCGCCGGCGGCCCACGCCTCGCGCATCGGCGCCAGCACCTCCCCGCGGCCGAGCCACTCGTGGAACGCCCGGTACACCGGCACCGTCAGGTAACCGCTGATCAACATCCGGCCGAGCGCCCGCGCCGCGTCGGCGTCGACGGTCGGGCACACGAACACCCGCGCCACCAGCTCGACCCCGGCACCGACCTCGGCCCGCACCGTCGGCACGTCCCCCGGCGCCAACCAGTTCGTGATCGCCCCGTCGGCCTCCCGCGCCGCCAGCCGCAACATGCCCGGCCGCAGCGCCGCCACCATGATCGGCGGCGCCGGCTCCGGCGGCCGCTCCAACCGGAACTTCCGCACCGAGAACGTCGGGTAGTCGGCGGTCACCTTCTCCCCCGCCAGCGCCGCCCGCAGGAATCGCAGCGTGTCCCGGGTTCGCGCGTAGGGCTCGGCGAACTCACCGGCGTTCCAGCCCTCCACGATCACCGGAGACGAGCTACCGATCCCCAGCACGAACCGCCCCGGCGCGCACTCGGCCAGCGTCGCCGCGCTCATCGCCAGCAACCCTGGCCCCCGCGTGTACACCGGCACGATCGCGGTGCCCAGGCGCAGCTCCGGCGCCCACTGCGCGGCCAGCAGCAGCGGCGCGAACGCGTCGGTGCCGGCCGTCTCAGCCGACCACGCGTCGGTGTAGCCGAGCTCGGGCAGCCGCTCCACCAGCTCGCGGTGCGCCGCCAGCGGCACCCCGGTCAGCGGAAGCGTGATTCCCCAGCGTGTCATCGAACCACCTCCAGTTCCCGCCGCAGCCACTCCACCTGCAGCCGCATCAGGTTCTCCGCGACCTCCTCGGCCTGCGGGGTCATGTGCGTGGCCCCGACCAGCGGCAGGAACGTGTGCGCCCGCCCTGCCGCCAGCAGCGCCGCGGACAGCCGCAGCGCGTGCGCGACGAACACGTTGTCGTCGGCCAGCCCGTGCACCAGCAGCAGCGGCCGGCGCAGCTCCGCGGCGTCGGCGAGCAGCGAGTTGCGCCGATACGCCTCCGGCTCGTCCCGCGGCCGGCCGAGGTACCGCTCGGTGTAGTGCGTGTCGTACAGCGACCAGTCGGTCACCGGTGCCCCGGCCACCGCGGCGGAGAACACGTCCGGCCGGCGCAGCACCGCCAGCGCCGCCAGGTAGCCGCCGTAGGACCAGCCGCGGATCGCCACCCGGGACAGGTCGAGCTCGGGCCGCTCGGCCGCCACCGCGTGCAGCGCGTCCACCTGGTCGGCGAGGGTGACCTCGGCCAGCCGGCCACCCGCGATCTCCTTCTCCCACGCCGGCCCCCGCCCCGGCGTGCCGCGCCCGTCGACCACCAACACCGCGAACCCCTGGTCGGCCAGCCACTGCGAGGTGAGGAACGCGTTGCGGCTGCGCAGCACCCGCTGGGCGTGCGGCCCGCCGTAGGGGTCCAGCAACACCGGCAGCGGCCCGTCCTCGGCCCGGTACCCGGTGGGCAACAGCAACGCGGCCCGGAGCCGGCGCTCCCCCACGGTGAGCCACGTGATGTTCGGCACCAGGCCGGGATCGACCGTGTCGGAGGCGACCTTCGCCACCGGCGCGCCGTCCCGCAACACCGACACCTCGAGTCCACTGTGCTCCATGCTCCACGACGACAGCACCGTCACCGCTGCCGTCCCGCCACCGATGTGCACGCCGTCCACATCGGACAACCGCTGCACCCCGTCGCCGGCCGTGCGGTAGACGTGGATCTGCGTCGGGTCGTCGGCAGAGGCGCTGAACAGCACCTCGCTGCCCACGTGCAGCACCGAGCGGACCTGCAGCCCCGGCTCGGTGACCGGTGTCCCGTCGACCACCAGCCGGTAGCCGCCGTCGGCCGCGCTGACCCACACCAGCCGGCCGTCGTCGGTCCACGCCGGCACGCCGGCCACGATCTCCACCCAGTCGGGGTCGGTCTCGGCGTGCAGCAGCGTCGTGCTGCCGTCGGTGGTGTCGACCGCGTGCACCTCCAGCCGGCGCTGGTCCCGCGGCTGCACCGCCAGCAGCGGCGGTCCACCGGCCGACCAGTGCACCGCGACCAGGTACTCCCAGTCGCCGCGGCGCACGTCCACCCGGCTGCCGTCGAGGCCGAGCAACGCCAGCGAGACGTCCACGTTGGCCTCCCCCGCGGCCGGGTAGGCCACCGTCTGCGGTGGTGTGCCCGGGTTCGCGGGGTCGGCGATGCTCCACTTCGGCACGCCCGCCCGGTCGCTCCGCTCGACCAGGAGCGTCCGGCCGTCCGGCGACCACCAGTACCCGCGGGTCCGGCCCATCTCCTCCGCGGCGACGAACTCGGCCAGCCCCCAGGCGATGTCGTCGCCCTCCTCGTCGACCAGCGCCCGGTTCGCCCCGGTGGCGAGGTCGAGGACGCGCAGCCGACGGTCCCGCACGTACGCGACGTGGGTGCCGGTCGGGGCGGGTCGCGGGTCGACCACCGCGCCGTCGACCCGGAGGGTGACCTCGCCGGCCGGCAGGTCGACCGTGTAGAGCGTGCCGGACACGGTGAACGCCGCCACGGTGTGCGCGTCGTCCACGGCGTAGCCGACCACTCCGCCGGAGGTCTCCCGGACCCGCTCCCGGCGGGCCCGCTCCTCGGGCGGCAACTCCTCCTCGCCGGGCAGCAGGGCGGCGGCGTCGACCACCTTCGTCTCGGCGCCGGTGCCGAGGTCGAGTGACCACAGGCTGTGCCGCCGGTCGTAACCCGACTCGGCCCGCAGGAACAGCAGCCGGGAGCCGTCCGGCGCGACCCGGAACTCCTTCGGCGCGCCCAGGGTGAACCGCTGGGTACGGGCCTGCTCACGGAGGAAGGACTGATCACTGGTCACGGGGGGCACGAAGGGCACTGTAGTCAGCACCGCGGCCAGCCGACCGGCCGGTATGGCAGTGCCCTACCCGATCCCGCCCGACGCCGCCGGGGCGCCCCGTCCACAGCGGAGTGACCCGGAACGCAGCCAGGCCCGTGGAGCAACGAATCGACGGCGATCCGGTTGAACAACGCAACGAACGCCGATCACAAGCAATGAGTGGTGGATGAACCTTCCACGGGGCGCCTCTAACCTGAACGCATGACGACGTTCGCCGACAGCACCACGACCGCCGAGGACCTCATCGCCCTGGACGAGCGGTGGAGCACGCACAACTACCACCCGCTCCCCGTGGTCATCGCCGAGGCCGAGGGCGCCTGGGTCACCGACGTCGCCGGCCGGCGCTACCTCGACTTCCTCGCCGGCTACTCCGCGCTGAACTTCGGGCACCGGCACCCCGCGCTGGTCGACGCCGCGGTCGCTCAGCTGGGTCGGGTCACGCTGACGTCCCGGGCGTTCCACCACGACCAGCTCGGCCACTTCTGCCGGGAGTTGGCCGAGCTCACCGGCACCGAGATGGTGCTGCCGATGAACTCCGGCGCCGAGGCCGTCGAGTCGGTGATCAAGGTCGCCCGCAAGTGGGCGCACCGGGTGAAGGGCGTTCCCGACGGCACCGCGGAGATCGTCGTCGCCGGGTCGAACTTCCACGGGCGCACCACGACCATCGTGTCGTTCTCCACCGACCAGACCGCGCGCGCGGACTTCGGCCCGTTCACCCCGGGCTTCCGCATCGTGGAGTACGGCGACGCGGCGGCGCTGGCCGCGGCGATCACCGAGCGCACCGCCGCGGTGCTGCTGGAGCCGATCCAGGGCGAGGCCGGCGTGCTCGTGCCGGCGGACGGCTACCTCGCGGAGGCGCGCCGGCTGTGCGACGAGGCGGGCGTGCTGCTGATCGCCGACGAGATCCAGTCCGGACTGGCCCGCACCGGCACCCTGTTCGCGCTCGACCACGAGCGGGTCCGGGCCGACCTCTACACGCTCGGCAAGGCGCTCGGCGGCGGGATCCTGCCGGTGTCCGCGGTCGTGGGGCGGGCCGACGTGCTCGGCGTGCTGCGCCCGGGGGAGCACGGGTCGACCTTCGGCGGCAACCCGCTGGCCTGCGCCGTGGGCCGGGCGGTGATCCGGCTGCTGGAGACCGGCGAGTTCCAGCAGCGTTCCTCCTCGCTGGGCGCGCACCTGCACGCGCGGCTGGCCGAGCTGGTCGGCCGCGGTGTGACGGCCGTGCGCGGGCGGGGCCTGTGGGCGGGCGTGGACATCGCCCCGGAGGGCCCCACCGGGCGGGCGGCGTCGCTGGCGCTGGCCGAGCGCGGCGTGCTGTGCAAGGAGACCCACGACCACACGCTGCGGATCGCGCCGCCGCTGGTCATCACGCAGGACGAGCTGGATCGGGGCGTCGACGCCCTCACCGAGGTCGTCCGCGGCTGAGCCACCCCGACAACGGCCGCCCCGGAAGGTGGCCTACGCGGCCAGCTCGGCGACCTCCTCGGCGCATCCCCACGACAGGGTGACGCCGGTGCCGCCGTGGCCGTAGCAGTGGACGACGTCGCCGGCGCGCTCCACGCGGACGTGCGGCCGGACCGGGCGCAGGCCGACCCGCGCGTCGAGGACCTCGGCGCCGGCGAGCTCCGGCACCAACGCCCGGCAGCGGCACAGGATGTCCTCGGTGATCCGGGGGTCCGGAGCGAGGTCGTCGTTGCCGGGTTCCTCGGTGCCGCCGCAGACCACGTGGTCGCCGTGCGGCAGGACGTAGCTGAAGTCGTCCTCGTCCACCACCCACTCGGTCAGGCCGGGATCGGTCAGGTGCACGACCTGGCCGCGGGCGGGCACCACCCGGGAGTCGGGGACGAGCTCGCGGGCCCCGAGCCCGGCCGCGTTGACCACGAGGTCGGCCGGTCCGGCGTCGGCCAACCGGCGCAGCCGCCGCCGCTCGGTCCGCACCCCGGCCGCGGCCACCGCGTCGGCCAGCCACGCCAGGTACCGCCCGGTGTGCACCAGGGGCGGGGTGAACGCCAGCGCGTCGGTCCACGGCCCGCCGGGGTCGGCGACCCGGCGCATCCCGCCCACGGCCTCGGCCCACGGCGGCACCGGCCGGGGGGCCCGGCGCAGCAGCCGGCCGGGCACCAGCCGGACGCCGGTGCCGGGCCGCTCGGCGAGGCGGCGGAACTCGGCGACGCTGGCGGCGGTCCACGCCGCGCAGCGGTCCGCCGGCTCGGCGTGCCGCGGGTACACCAGCCCACCGGCGACCACCGAGGTGGTGTCGGCGGGCAGGTCCGCGGTCACCACGTGCACCGCCGCACCGCGCTCCGCCAGCCGCAGCGCGCAGCTCAACCCGATGACCCCGGCTCCGACGACCGCGACGCGCATGGCCGCGACCCTAGTGGGAGCCCTCCGGTGTCGCGGCCCACACCGGCTCCCCCACCTCGGTGACCCTGCCGTCGGCGGAGAACCACAGGTAACGGTCGAACGACCGGGCGAACCAGCGGTCGTGGGTGACCGCGACGACCGTGCCGGTGAACTCCTCCAAGGCCGCCTGCAGCGCCTCGGCGGACACCAGGTCGAGGTTGTCGGTCGGCTCGTCGAGCAGCAGCAGGGTGGCCCCGGACAACTCGAGCAGCAGCACCTGGAACCGGGCCTGCTGACCACCGGAGAGCGTGGCGAACGACCGGTCCCCCGCCGCGGCGAGGCCATACCGGGAGAGCGCCGCGCTGGCCGCCGCGCGGTCCAGCCCGGCGCGGGTGCCCTCCCCGCGGCCGAGCACGTCGAGCAGCGTGCGGCCGAGCCACTCCGGGTGCTCGTGGGTCTGCGCGAACAGGCCGGGCACCACCCGCGAGCCGAGCCGGCACTCCCCGGTGTGCGCCACCTCCCGGTCGCCGCCCAGCAGCCGCAGGAAGTGGCTCTTGCCCGAGCCGTTGGGGCCGAGCACGCACACCCGGTCGCCGAAGAACACCTCGAGGTCGAACGGGCCGGCGCCGCGTCCTCCACCACTCGAACTCCGGTCCATCAGGTCGGTCAGCTCGAGCCGAAGGCAGGTGATCGCGCGTACCGCGGTCCGCCCGCCGCGCAGCCGGGGCCGGACCCGTTGCTCCCTCGGCGGCAGCGGCGGCGCGCCGGCCTCCTCGAACTTGCGCAGCCGGGTTTGCGCGGCGCGGTACCGCGACGCCATGTCGTCGCTGGTCGTCGCGGCCTGGCGCAGCGAGCGGACCAGCTCCTTCAGCTGCTGGTGCTTGTCGTCCCAGCGGCGGCGCAGCTCGGCCATCCGCTCGGCCCTGGCCCGCCGCGCCGCGTGCCACCCGGCGAACCCACCGCCGTGCACCCACGCGGTGCCGCCCTCGAGGGTGACGATCCGGGTGGCCGCCGCGGCGAGCAGCTCCCGGTCGTGACTGACCAGCAGCACCGCCTTGCCCGTCTCCGCCAGCCGGGCCTCCAGCCACCGCTTGCCGGGGACGTCGAGGTAGTTGTCCGGCTCGTCGAGCAGCAGCACCTGCTCGGGGCCGCGCAGCAACGCCTCCAGCACCAGCCGTTTCTGCTCCCCACCGGACAGGGTGCGCACCTCGCGGAACCGGGCCCGGTCGAAGGGGATGCCGAGCGCGGCGACGGTCACCGTGTCCCAGGTGACCTCGGCGGTGTAGCCGCCGGCGTCGCCCCACCCGGCCAGCGCCGTGGCGTAACGCAGCTGGGTGAGCTCGTCGTCGCGCTCCATCAGGGCCAGCTCGGCGGCGTCGAGCTCGGCCGCCGCGGCCCGCAGGGCCGGCGAGGCCACCTCCAGCACCAGGTCGCGCACCGTGCGCTCGTCCCGGACGGCGCCGATGAACTGGGGCATCACCGCCAGCCCGCCCTGCACCCGGACGTGCCCGGCGGAGGGCCGCAGCTCCCCGGCGGCGATCCGCAGCACCGTCGTCTTGCCCGCGCCGTTGTCCCCGATCAGCGCGACCACGTCGCCCGCGCCGACGCGGAACGCCACGTCGGCGAACAGCTGCCGCCCGTCGGGCAGGCGGTGGGCCAGCCCGGTGGCCTCCAGAAACCCCATGCCCCACATGGTGGTCGGCCCGCCGGCGGGACGCGACCGAATAACCGATCACCGCCCACGTACGCTCGGCGCGTGGCCCGACCTCCCGCCCGCACGCTCGCGACCGCGGCGGGGGCGATCGGGGCGGCGTCGCTGACGCTGCTGCTGGGGCTGTGGCACGCGGGCGAGGGCGTGCCGGGGCCGGTGGACGGCGCGGTGGAGCGCGCGGTCGACGCCGCGTTCGCCGGGCGGCTGCCGCTGCTGAGGCTGCTGGTGGTGCCCACCGAGCCGCCGGTGCTGCTGGTCGCCGTCGCCGCGATCGTGCTGCTCTGCGCCCTGGACCGGTGGTGGTCCGGCGCGGCGCTGGCGCTGGCCGGCCCGGCGCTGGCGGTGGCGGCGAACACCTGGGTGCTCAAGCCGGCGTTCGGCCGTCACTATGCCGACCACCTCGCCTACCCGAGCGGGCACACGGTCGCGCTGGTGTCCGTGCTGACCGTGCTCGCGGTGCTCGCCCGGCCCGGCCGGGCCCGCCGCGCGGTGGTCGGCGCCGGGGTCGTGCTCACCGTGGCCGCGGGTGGCGGCATGGTCGGCCTGCACTACCACTACGCCACCGACGTGCTCGGTGGCGCGGCCTTCGCGGTCGCCGTGGTCCTGGGGCTCGCCCTGCTCGGCCTCAGCCGGCCGCCCGCGGCGCGGGGTCCGAGCCCGCCACGGCGTCCCGGGCCAGCGCGGTGAGCCGGGACAGCGCGCGCAGGTACTTCTTGCGGTAGCCGCCGCGCAGCATCTCCGCGTCGAACAGCGCGGACAACGGCTGGCCGGACACCACCACCGGTACCGCGCGGTCGTAGAGCCGGTCGGCGAGCGCCACCAGCCGCAACGCCACCGACTGGTCCGGCGTCGGGCGCACCCCGGCGAGGTGCACCCGCGTCACCCCGTCCAGCAGCCGCCCGTACGCCGAGGGGTGCAGCCGGGACAGGTGCGCGCACAGCGCGGTGAAGTCGTCCAGGCTCGCCCCAGGATGCGCCTCCGCCGACGCCCGCAGCGCGGCGTCGGACACCGGCTCGGGCGCCTCGGGCAGGCCGCGGTGCCGGTAGTCGGGGCCGTCCACCCGCACCACGGTGAACCGGGCGGCCAGTGACTGGATCTCGCGCAGGAAGTCGTCGGCGGCGAACCGGCCCTCACCGAGCTTGTCCGGCAGGGTGTTCGACGTGGCCGCGACGAACACGCCGGCCTCGGTGAGCTCGCGCAGCAGCCGGGTCACCAGCATCGTGTCGCCCGGGTCGTCCAGCTCGAACTCGTCGATGGCCAGCAACCGGTGGGCGGACAGCCGGCGCACCGCCTCGGCGAAGCCCAGCACGCCGACCAGGTGGGTGAGCTCGACGAACGTGCCGTAGGCCTTGGGCGCGGGCACCTCGTGCCACAGCGACGCGAGCAGGTGGGTCTTGCCCACGCCGAACCCGCCGTCGAAGTAGAGCCCCGGCCGTTGCGGCAACGCCGAGCCGCCTCGCCGGCCGAACAGGCCCCGCCAGCCGACGCGCCGGGCACCGCGCCCCTCCCGCACCCGCTCGGCGAACGCCGCACCCGCGCGCACCGCCTCGGCCTGGCTCGGCTCGGCCGGGTCGGGCACGTAGGTGGCGAACCGGACGGCGTCGAACCGGGGCGGTGGCACCAGCGCGGCGACCAGCTCGTCCGGCCCGACCTCGGGGCGGCGATCGGTCAGCTGGACAGCGGGCATGCCGGCCAGCCTAGTTCCCGGCCGCCCGCCTTCCGGCCGGCCGCCCACCGAGGGAGACGTGGCCCACCCGAATGGCTCACGCCCGCCTGCCGTGTTGGGATGAGGGCGTGCAGATCTTGTGGCCGACTCCCAGAGACGGCGGCGCGCCCACCGCGCTCACCGCGCTCACCGACGCCGATCTGGACCGCCTCTACGGATACCCGGAGCACCTCGACCGACCGTGGGTGCAGGCCAACTTCGTGGCCTCGGCCGACGGGGCGGTCACCCTCGACGGCAGATCCGAGGGGCTGTCCCACCCCGCGGACAAGCGAATCTTCCTGCACGGCCGGGACCTTGCCGACGTGGTACTGGTGGGGGCCGGCACGGTCGAGGCGGAGGGCTACCGGGGCGCGCGGCCCCGGCCCCGCCGGCGGGAGCTGGGCCGGCCCGAGGTGCCGCCGATCGCGGTGGTGAGCGGGCGCTGCACCGTCCGGCCGGATGCCCCGGTGGTGACCGACACCCGGGTGCCGCCGATCGTGTTCACCACGGAGGCGGCGCCGATCGAGCGGCGCAAGGCGCTGGCCGCGGCCGGCGCGGAGGTCGTGGTGACCGGGGAACGCGCGGTCGACCTTCGCGCGATGCTCGACGAGCTGGGCGGGCGCGGGCTGTACCGGGTGGACTGCGAGGGCGGGCCGCACCTGTTCGCCGGCCTGCTCGCCGAGGACCTGGTCGACCAGCTCTGCCTCACCGTCGCGCCGCTGGCCGCCGGCGCCGGGGCCGGCCGGATCGTCGAGGGCCTGCCGTCGCCGGAGGCCCGCGCGCTGCGGCTGGCGTCGGTCCTGCACGAGGACGGGTTCCTGATGCTCCGCTACCGCAGGGATCCCGGCGGGTCCGGATGACCGGCGAGGCGATCGCCGGCGCCGGTGACGCCCGGCCGGCCGACGCCGACCAGGCGTTGCTCGCCCGCGCCGCCGCGGGCGACCCGGCGGCGTTCGACCGGCTGGTGCGCCGGCACACCCCGCGGATGTACCGGGTGGCGCTGCGGATCACCGGCGCCGCCACCGAGGCCGAGGACGTCGTGCAGGACGCCTGGATCGCGGCGTGGCGCGCGCTGCCCGGGTTCCGCAGCGAGTCGGCGGTGTCCACCTGGCTGTTCCGGGTGGTGACCAACACGGCGCTGGGGCACGTGCGGCGGCGCCGGCCGACGGTGTCGCTGGACGCGGCGCTCACCCCCGAGGAGGACCAGGGCCGGCCGCTGCTCGACGCCGGGGTGCTGGCCGACTCTCGGGGCAACCCCGAGGGCCAGGTGGTGCGAACGGAGCAGGTGACCGCGGTCCTGCGGGCGATCGCGGAGCTCGACGTGTCCCAGCGGGTCCCGCTCGTGCTCAGGGAGCTGGAAGGGCTCAGCTACGAGGAGGTCGCCGAAGTGCTGGAGGTCAGCGTTCCGGCCTTGCGTTCCCGGCTGCACCGCGCCAGGGTGGCGTTGCTGGCGAAACTGAGGGAGCTGCGATGAGCACCGGCGCGGGCCCGGATCCCCGGGACGACCCGCGATGGGAGCTCGTCCGGGCGGCCGCGCGGGTGCCGGTGCCGACCCCGCCGGGCCTCATCGCCAGGGTGCTGCGGTCGGTGCACGGGGTACGCGGCCGGATGACCGCGGTCCCGCTGCGGATCCCGCAGGACGGCGGGTTGCTGACGGTCAGCGAGCGCGCGGTGGTGCTGCTGGCCCGCCGGCTCGGCGCGGAGCTCGGCAGGGCGCTCGGCGGGGTGCACGTGTCGGCGGTGGCGATGGAGCAGGGTGTCCTGGAGGTGCTGTTGACGGTCCGCTACGGGGTGGCCGCGGGCGAGGCGGCCGAGCGGTTGCGGGTGCGGCTGCACGAGGCGCTGGCGGCGCAACTCGGGGGTGCGGCCCCGCCGGTCAACGTGCACATCGCGGACGTGCACCCCACGTGACCCTCCCCCGAATTAGCCCATTCAGGCGACTTTGCGGCAGACGGAGGCGCGAGGCGACATCGTAGGAGTGGTCGGGAACGAGGCGGTACCGCGGTGCACGGACTCCGCGGTCGGGACGAAGGAGCGCGGCAATGGCCCAGAGCGGCACGAGCAAGGCGGACAGCGAGACGACCAAGGCCCCAGCGACCACGAGCGCCGGCGCGCCGGTGCTGAACGAGGACGAGTCCACCGGCAAGACCACCATCGCCTCGTCCGTGGTGCAGAAGGTGGCCGGGATGGCCGCCAGGGAGGTGTCCGGGGTGCACGAGCTCGGCGGCGGGGTGTCCCGCGCCTTCGGCGCGCTCCGGGAGCGGATTCCCGGGTCGGGGACCGCGGCCACCGCGGGCGTCGCGGTCGAGGTGGGTGAGAAGCAGGCGGCGGTGGACCTCGACCTGGTGGTGGAATACGGGGCCCGGATCGTCGACGTCGCGAAGGCGGTGCGGCGCAACGTGATCACGACGCTGGAGCAGATCACCGGGCTCGAGGTGATCGAGGTCAACATCGCGGTGAACGACATCCACCTGCCCGACCAGGACGGCGAGGAGTCGGACACGTCGCCCCGGGTGGAGTGAGCGGCATCGGCGAGGAGCGAAGGATGGCGACACGAGGCGCGGGCACGGACGAGGGCCCTGCCGAGGACCCGGCGGAGACCATCGCGCGGGAGGTGCTGGCCCACCCGGCGGTGGTCCGGTTGGACGGCGGGCCGCTCGGCGTCGTGGCCACCCACCTGCCGGGCCGCAGGGTGACCGGGGTGCGGGTGCCCGACGACGGCGCTCCGGTGGAGGTCGGCGTCGTGCTGCGGCTGGGTGAGCCACTGCCGGAGCTGACCGAGCAGGTGCGCCACCGGGTGCGTGGCGTGGTCGGCACCGTGCCGGTGGACATCGTGGTGAGCGACGTGGTCGAGCCGGAGCCCGCGACCGGCGGAGAGCGCTGAGCATGCGCGGACCCGAGGAGAGGGCCGCCTTCCGCGAGTTCGTCCGCCGGCACCATCCCGACGTGGGCGGCGACCCGGAGGAGTTCGTCGCGGGGCTGACCCGGTTCCGCCGCGACTCGGCGGCTCCACAGTCCGACGTGGACAGATACGACGCGCCGGTGTCGTTCGTCCAGCGCGCCGGTGGGGTGGCCGGCATGGTCGAGGTGGTGCGGCGCTGGCGCCGGCGCCGGCGCGAACCACCCCGGGTCCGCTGACCTCCGATCGTCGCCCGCGTCGCCACCCAACTCGTTGCCCAGCTCGTTGCCCAGTAAGGCCCACCAAGGCCCAGTAAGGGAGTGACGGATGAACGCCACGCAGACCGGGATCATCGCCGGCCTCGTCCTCGGCCTCGCCGCCGCGCAGAGCTTCACCACGTTTCTGGTCACGCTGGCGGTCGGGGTGATCGGCCTCGTGGTGGGTCGGGTCATCGACGGCCGGCTCGACCTCGGTGACCTGTTCGGGCGAGGCCGGGACCGGTGACCGAGCCGCCGCCGCTGCCCGACCCCGGCGAACGGGGCACGCTCACCGTCGACCACACCGTGGTGCGCAAGGTGGCCCGGCGCGCGGCCGACCGGGTGGACGGCACGGCGCGCGTCGAGCGGCGGATCGCCGGCATCGGGGTGGGGGAGCACCGGGCCGGCGTCACGATCTCCGAGCACGGCAATGACGTCGACCTGGCGCTGGACCTCGCGCTGCGCTACCCGGCGCCGGTGCGCGAGGTGGCCGCCGCGGTGCGCGCGGCGGTGACGGCGGAAGTGGGGCGGATCACCGGTTACCGCGTCCGGGGTGTGGCGATCACGGTGTCCACGCTGCGGCCGGATGTCGCGTCCCACGTGGTGTGAGGCCGAGAACAGGAGGAACTGTGCGCGTCTTCGTCCGTTTCCTGTCGGCACTGCTCGCGCTGGCCGTCGTCGCGGCGGGTGGTTTCACCGTGCTCGAGGTCGGCTGGCACTGGTGGCGGCCGGCGCAGGCGCCACTGGTGGTGCCGTGGCCGCGGTGGTTGGCGCGGCTGGGCGAGGTCGGCTGGGACGCCACCCAGGTGCGGGTGCTGGCCGGCGCGGCCGTCGCGGCCGGGCTGGCGCTGATCCTGGTCGCGGCCACCGCGCGGCGCAGGCTGATCCGGTTGCACGACCCGGCGCCGGGGATCGCGGTCACCATGTCACCGCGGTCGCTGGCCCGGTTGGTCGGGCACCGGGTGCGGGAACAGGCCACAGTGGACTCGGCGACGGTGGTCGCCAGCGCGGGCCGGGTTCGGGTGCGCGCGGCGAGCCGGTCCGTCACGGAGGAGGAGCTGCGGCCGCGGCTGACGTCGCTCGTGGCGGAGCTGGTGACCGACCTGCCGCTGGCCCGCCGGCCGGCGGTGTCGGTGGTCGTCGACTCACCGAAGGACCGCCGGTGACCCGCGAGCCCGCGGGCGGCTTCCGGTCCGCCGCCACGGAGCGGGTGCTGACCCTGCTCACCGGGGTGGTCCTGGTGGTGCTCGGCGGGCTGGTGCTGCTGGTGAGCTTCGGGGTGCTCGGGACCTACCGCGCGACACGGCCGGTGCTGGACCCGATCGCCGTGGACTGGGTGGGCCGCCAGCCGCCGACCCTGGTGCGGGTGGTGGTGCTCGTCCTCGCGGTGGCGCTGGTCGGGTTCGGGCTGTGGTGGCTGGTGCGGTCGCTGCGGCCGCAGCCCCGGCCGGACGTCACGCTGGACGACGCGCCCGGGCACGAGCTGACCGTCACCGCCGCCGCGCTGACCACCGCCGTGCGGGCCGACGCGGAGGCGGTGACCGGGGTGCGCCGGGCGCGGGTCCGTACGGTCGGCGCCGCGGGGCGGCCGGCGTTGCGGCTCACGCTGTGGCTGGCCCCGGGCACCGACCTGCGGCAGGTGTGGGCCGAGCTGGACGGCCGGGTGCTGGCCAGGGCGCGGGAGTCACTCGGCCTGGAGACCCTGCCGGCCACCATCCACCTCGAGCTCGACGCCGGCGAGCGTCCCCGCGTCCACTGAGTCTGAGCCCGCGGGTCGCCCGCTCGACGACCGCGCCGCGGCCGTACCCCGCACGCCGGCCAGGGCCGGTTCCGGCGCGGGGGCCAGCCGCCCTGAGCGGCTCAGCAGGTGCACGCCCGCGGCGCACAGCACGCCGACCCCGGCCAGCACGACCCACGGCGCCCACGGCACCCCGCCGGCGCGGGCCAGGTCCAGCGCCGCGCCGGTGCCGAGGTTGCCCACCGCGATGCCGACCCCGCAGATGGTGTTGTAGAGCCCGTAGTGCGTGGCGACCATCCGGTTGCCGGCCAGCGAGACGATCGTGTCCATCTCGAACGGGAACACCACCACGACCCCCAGGCCGAGCGCCGCGGCCGCCACCAGCAGCGGCACGAACACCGGCCACCCGCCGCCGGCCTCGCCCGCGGTGAGCGCCGGCGGCAGGAACGCCGCCCCCATCAGCAGCAGCCCCACGGCGAGGCACCGGCCGGGGCGCCACCGCGACCGGCACCACCCGGTGATCCGCAGCTGCCCGGCGATGGCGAGCACGCCGGACACCGCGAACAGCCCGCCGACCACGGCCGTGCCCACCACCTCGCTGCCGGCCAGCCGCCGCGCCTCCAGCGGCAGCGCCAGGTACATCTGGAACGACAGCACGTACGAGCCGATCATCGTCAGCGCGAACGCCAGGAACCGCCGGTTGGTGAGCACCACCCGCACGCCGTCGCGCACCCGCCCGCCGCGCTCGCCGTCCCCGGCCCGCCGGCCGGGCAGCGCGCGCACCTGCAACACGGTCAGCACCGCGAACACCACCGCGGCCACCAGGCAGGTGAGCCGGAACGTCACCCCGGTCAGCACCAGCCCGACCAGCGGCCCGAGCAGGATTCCGGCCTGGTAGAACACGTTGAACAGCGCGAACGCCTCGACCCGCCGCTCCCCCGCGTCGGCCGCGACGTAGGCCCGCACCGCGGGGTTGAACAGCGCGCCGGCGAACCCCGTGGCGGCCGCCGCGACGAGCAGCGCCGGCACGTTGTCGACCAGCCCGAGCAGCGCGAACCCGACCGTGCGCAGCGCGCACCCCGCCACGATCAGCGGCTTGTAGCCGAACCGGTCGGCGAGCAGGCCACCGGTCAGGAACATCCCCTGCTGCGCGAAGTTGCGCACCCCGAGCACGAGGCCGACCAGCCACCCGGCCAACCCGATCTCCAGCGACAGGTGCGCGGCCAGGTACGGCATCAACATGTAGAAGCCGACGTTGATGGAGAACTGGTTGACCGCCAGCAACCGCACCGGCCGGTCGAACGAGCGGAACTGGCGCAGCACCCCGGTCACCGGCCCTCCCTCGGCGCACCCGGAACCGGATCGAGCACCGTGGCGCACCGGGTCCACCGGCGCACCTCTCGCTCGTCCGGCCGGTCGATCGTGTCCGGCTCGGCCGCGGGTCCCGCCCCGAGCAACCCGTGCTCGGCGCAGAACCGGTCGTTGTAGACGGTGTCGAAGTACCGCTGCGGCCCGTCCGGGAAGATCGCCGCGATGCGGGTGTCCGCCAGCGAGGTCCGCGCCACCCAGCCGGCCACCAGCGCCACCGCCCCGACGCTCCACCCGCCCGACGCGTACCGGGACGCGGCCAGCCGGCGGCACGCCCACACCGCCTCGGCCGGGGCCACCCAGTGCGCCTCGGAGAACGCGCCGTAGTCGACGTTGCGCGGGTAGATGCTCGACCCGAGGCCGCGCATCAGCCGGGTGCGGGCCGGCTGGCCGAAGATCGTCGAACCGATGGTGTCCACACCGACCAGCCGCAGCTGCGGGCAGGACCGGCGCAGCGCCCGGCTCACCCCGGCCGAGTGGCCGCCGGTGCCGACCGAGCACACCAGCACGTCGACCCGGCCGAGCTGGCGCAGCAGCTCCTCGGCGAGCGGCGCGTACGCGGCCACGTTGTCCGGGTTGTGGTACTGGTCCGGACAGAACGCCCCGGGGTGCGCGGCGAGCAGCGCGGCCACCCGCCGCCGGCGTGCCTCCTGCCAGCCGCCCTCCGGGTGCGGCCGGTCGACGATCTCCACCCGGGTGCCGTACGCGGTGAGCAGGCGGTGCACGATCGGCTCCATCCCGGGATCGCCGACCAGCGTCACCGGGTGGCCGTGCACGATGCCGGCCAGCGCCAGGCCGAGGCCGAGCGTGCCACTGGTCGACTCGACGATCATGCCGCCGGGAGCGAGGTCGCCGCGCTCCCTGGCGCGGCGGACCATGTGCAGGGCCGGACGGTCCTTCATGCCGCCGGGGTTGTGCCCTTCGAGCTTGGCCCAGAAGCCCCTGCCATCGGTGGTGAACGGGGTGTCGATCCACACGACCGGGGTGTCGCCGACCGCGGGAGCGGGCGGCCGGTTCGGCGCGGTGCGCACGATGTCGGACGAGAGCATGACGAGACCTCACGGAAGAGAAGGGGGACGGCGAGCGGGTCGGCACCGGCCGCGACGAATCGGCGGCCGGCGGCCCGATCAGCGCCGCAGCACGCAGAGGGTGGTGAGGACGTCTCGCCCGCGCACCGGTCGTCTCGGCGCGGGACGCGCGCCACGCAGGAGCCGGGCAAAGGGGAGCAGCGCGAGTGGCGCCACGGCGATGACGCCGCCGGTGCCGGGCGCCGGGTGGTCGGCGTGGTCGGCGGACCTGGGCAGCGCCAGGCACCGGGGATGGCCCGCGTGCGGCACCGGCGCCGGGGCCTGGTGACCGGGCGCGCAGTCGTCGGTCACGACGCCGTGGTCCGTGAGGGTGGAGGTGACGCCGGTGTGGCTCCCCAGGTCGTGATCGGCCGCGGAGTGCCCGGCGGGTTCGGCGGCGGGCAGCAGGTGGCAGACGAGGTAGACGGCGAGCACGACGAGCGCGCCCACCCGTCCCGCCCGTCCCGTCACCGCCCTGGCACCCACGGCGACCAAACGTACCCGAGGAGTGGCGGGCGCCGCAGCCGGCCTCACCCGAGTCGCCGATGTCGGGCGAGTGAGGACAATGGCGCCATGCCGCTGCCGCTCACCCCGCCGGTGACCCCGATGCTCGCCAAGGCGGGAACGACCATTCCGGAATCCGTGGGGCTGCTGTTCGAGCCCAAATGGGACGGTTTCCGCTGCCTGGTGTTCCGCGACGGGGCCGAGCTCACCCTGCAGTCCCGCGCGGGCAAGCCACTCAACCGGTACTTCCCGGAAGCGGTGGACCGGCTCGCCCGCGCCCTGCCCGAGCGGGTGGTGCTGGACGGCGAGTTGGTGGTGGCCCGCGACGGCCGGCTGGACTTCGACGCGCTGACCGAGCGGATCCACCCCGCGCAGAGCCGGATCCGACTGTTCGCCGAGCGGACCCCCGCCGAGTTCGTCGCGTTCGACCTGCTCGCGCTCGGCACGGAGGACTGGACGGAACGGGACACCGGGCGGCGGCGGGACCGCCTGGTCGAGGTGGTCGACGGGGCGGTGCCCATCACCCCGGCCACCACCGACCCGGCCACCGCGCGGCACTGGTTCACCCTCTTCGAGGGCGCCGGGCTGGACGGGGTGATCGGCAAGCCGCTGGACGCGCCCTACCAGCCGGGCAAGCGGGTGATGGTCAAGTACAAGCACTCCCGCACGGCCGACTGCGTGCTGGCCGGCCTGCGCTGGCACGCCGACGGCGCGCCCGGCGAGGCCGTGGGGTCCTTCCTGCTCGGCCTGTACGACGCCGCCGGGGTGCTGCACCACGTGGGAGTGGTCGGCTCGTTCCCCGCGGCCCGCCGGTGCGAGCTGGCCACCGAGCTCGCGCCGCTGATCGTCCACGAAGGACGGCATCCGTGGCTCGGCGCCGACGTAGTGCCCGAGCAGCGGCTGCCCGGCGGGGTGAACCGCTGGCGCAGCGCCGAGCAGCCGTGGGTGCCGCTACGACCCGAACGGGTCGTCGAGGTCGCCTACGAGCACACCGAGGGCGGTCACCCGGCGCGGTTCCGGCACAACCCGCGGTTCGTCCGCTGGCGGCCCGACCGGGAGCCGGAGTCGTGCGGCTACGACCAGCTCGAGGAGCCGGTCCGGTACGACCTCGACGCGGTGTTCCGCGGCGAGGTGCGACGCACCCGGTAGCGGCCCCGCGAACACCCTCTCCTCGCTTGCGCTCGTCGACGGCGTTCGCCCAGGCTGCTGTGTTGAATGGTTCGCTCCGCAAGCTCCGCTCACCCCGCGCTCACAGCCGGCGTGCCAAGGTCGTCGCGGGACATCACCGAGAAAGTGAGGATCACTCCGTGCGCCGTGGCCTGGCCCTCGCCGCCGCACTGGCCGTGCTGCTGGGCGGCTGCACCGCCGGCCCCTCGACCCGGCCACCGGTGGTGGAGAACGACGGGGCACAGCCACCGCGGCAGCCCACGACCAGCCGCCCGGTGCCGCTGCCCCCGCTCACCGAGCCGGGCACCTCGGCGGTCCGCTGGGGCACCTGCGGCGGTGACGCCGTGGCCAGACTCGGCGACGACCGGCCGCCACCGGACGTGCCGCTGACGTGCGCCCGGCTCACCACCGCCCTCGACGCGCCCGACCTACCCGGCCGCGGGATCATCCGGCTCGCCGTGCTCAAGGCCGGTAACGGGCCGGTGCCGCTCGTGGTGGTCAACGACGTCGACGGGGTGCCCGGGACCCGCTACGCCGCCCGGCTGGCCGCGCGCCTGCCACCGGAGCTGCTCGAGAGGCTCTCGCTGATCGGCGTGGACCGGCGGGGCACGGGCGGGTCGGACCCGATCAGCTGCGTCGACGCCGAGGTGCGCGAGCAGCTGCTCGGCCACGACCCGGCCGCGCGGACCGTGGAGCCGCTGCTGGAAGCCGCGCGCCGCGCCGGGCAGCAGTGCACGATCAGCCTGGAGAACGCGCAGACCACGTTCGACAGCTGGCGCACCGCCGGCGACCTGGAGGAGCTGCGCGACCAGCTGGGCGTCGACCACCTGCACGCGCTCGGGCACGGGGAGGGGTCGCGGGTGCTCACCGCCTACGCGAACCGGTACCCCGAGCGGGTCGGCCGGTTCGTGCTCGACGGCGTGCCCGACCCGGCGCCGGACTCGGCCGAGGTGCTCGACGGGGTGGCCGCCGGGGTGACCGCCACCCTCGACGCGTTCGGCACCGACTGCGCCGCTCGAGGCTGCCCGCTCGGCGCCGACGCCGCCGGTGCGGTATCGGCGCTGGTCCAACGGTTGCGCGCGGCGCCGCTGAGCACGCCCACCGGGGCGCGGATGGGCCCTGCGCTGGCGCTCTACGCCGTGTGGAACGGGCTGCGGCAGCGGGAGCGGTGGCCGGAGCTGGCCGATGCGGTGGCGGCCGCCCGCGGCGGGGACGTGGCGGCGCTGGCGGAGTTCGCCGAGCCGCTGCTGGCGGAGGCCACCACCGGGGCACCGCGGCTGGACGCGGCGCTGGCGACGCTGTGCAACGACACGGCCGACCGGCTGCCGGCGGACCGGATCGACACGGTCGCCGGCACGCTGCGGCAGCAGTACCCACTGTTCGGCGCGCTGGTGGCGCAGCGACTGGCGTGGTGCGGGCCGTGGCCGGTGCGCCGCGAGCCGCCGCCGGAGCCGGCGACGCGCGGGGTGCCGCCGATCCTGATCGCCAGCACCGCGGCCGACCCGGTCACCCCGGAGGCGGGGACGGCCCGCGCCGCCGAGCGGATGCCCACCGCCGTGCGGGTGGCCTGGCAGGGCGCGGGCCACGGCGCGCTCGGCTCACCCTGCGTCGTCACCGCGGTGCGGGGGTTCCTGCTCGACGGCACGGTGCCGCGCGACGGCACCCTCTGCCCGGCCTGAGCGTGGCTCACGGCGCGATGTGGTGCCGATCGCGTGTCCGCCGGCTGTGCCCGCGTGTCCGCCGGCTGTGATCGCGTGTCCGCGTCGCGCGGCGCGGACGGCCGTGCACAGCACGCGGACACAGCGTCAGTCGAGGTCGAGCACCGGCTCAGTCGAGCACGGCCCGGCACGCGCGTCACCGGGTTTTCCCGGCCTGCCTTACGGTGGACGCCGTGCCCCGCCGGACCCAGCTGCTCGCCGCCGGCGCCGCCCTCACCGCGCTGGTGGCCGCGGCGCTGCTGCTGCCCGTCCCCGGCCCCGCCGCGCTGCGGGCCTGGGCCGACGGCGCCGGCCCGGTCGCCCCGCTGCTGTTGCTGGCCGGCTACGCGGTGCTGACCGTGGCGCCGATCCCGCGGACCGTCTTCAGCCTGGCCGCCGGGCTGCTGCTCGGCAACGCGCTGGGCATCGCGGTCGCGATGACGGCCACCGCGATCTCCGCGGCGCTCGGCTTCCTGCTCGCCCGCGCGCTCGGCCGAGACCTCGTCGCGAAGTACCTGCGGCGACCCGCGGTGCGCACGGTCGACGAGCGGCTCGCCGGCGGCGGGGCGCTCGCGGTGGCGTCGCTGCGGCTGATCCCGGTGATCCCGTTCGCGCCGCTGAGCTACTGCTGCGGGCTGTCGTCGGTACGGCCGCGGCCCTACCTCGCCGGCACGGTGGTCGGCAGCCTGCCCGGAACGGCCGCCGTGGTGCTGCTCGGTGACGCGCTCACCGGCGGCACGCCACCGGCGTTGCTGATCTGCTACGCGGCGTTCGCCCTCGCCGGCGCGGCCGGTCTGTACCGCGCCGTGCGCCCGGTCGGATCCCGCCCGGCGCGCGGGAATCCGTGCCATCACAAGGATCGCCGGCACGGCGACCCGCGGCGGCGGCTGACGGCGACCGCGGCCCTGCGCCCGCTACACTCGGCCGCGGGCGCGCCCGGGACGCGTGCCACCAATCCGAACTCTTGCGGACAGTTGGGCGAGGAGCAGCCGTCATCGACACCGGTCACGTGATCGCAGGCCATTACCGCCTCGAGGAGCACATCGGCAGCGGCGCCATGGGCGTCGTGTGGCGTGCCCTGGACGAGCGCCTCGAGCGGTCGGTCGCGATCAAGCAGATCCTGACCCAGCCGGGACTGTCCGAGGCGGAGCGGCAGAACGTGCGCCAGCGGGCCATGCGCGAGGCGAAGAACGCCGCCCGCTTCCAGCACCCCAACGCGGTCGTGGTGTTCGACATCGCCGAGCACGCGGGTGACCCGTGCCTGGTGATGGAGTACCTGCCGTCGAAGAGCCTGTCCGCGATCATCGCCGAGCGCGGCACCCTCCCGCTGGGCGAGGTGGCCGCGATCGGACAGCAGGTGGCGGCCGCGCTGGTGGCCGCGCACCGGGCGGGCATCGTGCACCGCGACGTCAAGCCGGGCAACATCCTGGTCGCCGAGAACGGCGTCGCGAAGATCACCGACTTCGGCATCTCCCGGGCGGCGGGCGACCTCACGCTGACCCAGACCGGGCTGATCGGCGGGACACCCGCCTACCTGGCGCCGGAGCTGGCCCGCGGCTCCGACCCGGCGCCCAGCTCCGACGTGTTCGCGCTGGGCGCCACGCTCTACCACACGATCGAGGGCCAGCCGCCGTACGGCAACAACGCCAACCAGCTCGCCCTGCTCTACGCCGCCGCCAACGGCAAGATCATCCCGCCGAAGTCGGCCGGGCCGGCCACCGCGCTGCTGATGAGCCTGCTGCGCAGCGACCCCGCCGAGCGGCCGTCGATGAGCGAGGCCCGGCAGCAGCTGGCCGCGCTCGCCGGGGACAGCCCGGGCCCGTCCCCCACCCTGGTGTCCCCGCCACTGACCGGAGGCGGGCACGGCGGCCGGCAGCCGGCGGCGGTGCCGGCACCGCTCAGCAACGGCGCGGTCCGGCCGCCGTGGCAGCGCGCCGACCGGCCGGGCGCCGACAAGCCGGGCGCGGCCACGGCTCCCCCGCCGACCTCCACGTTCGACTCGGTGCCGCCCACCTCGGGGAACACGTCGGGCGGGGGCGGCACGGGCAGACGCAAGCCCCTCGTCCTCGGCGCGATCGCCGCCGTGGTCGTCCTCGCCGCGACCCTGCTCACCATCGTGCTCGTCAACAGCGGCGGCGGTCAGGACCCCGGAGCCCAGGCCCAGCCCTCGGCTCCCACCTCCGAGCAGCCATCGTCCAGCCCGCCCGTTCCTCCGCTCGGTCAGACCAAGCACACCGGGGGCCAGTTGCAGTGGCAGACGGCCGGGCAACGAATCGAGGACTTCTACGACAACCCCGCGGGGTCGTGGAACCTCCTGACGCCCGCCGCGCAGGCACGCTTCGGCAGCCAGGAGGACTTCCGCGAGTACTGGGCCGAGCACACCGTGCGGGGCTACCGCGGCATCCACGCGTACAAGGGCAACAACGCCGATGGCTCCGTTGACATGCAGCTCAACGTCGACCTCGGCGAAGGACCGCAGACGGTGGTCCTCCGAGTGATCGAGTCCGGCGGCGTGCTGCTCATCGACGGGGATCCCCGACCAGGCGGCGACTCCGAAGGTTGATGCGCTACGGCCGGCCGTGGCCTACCGTTGAGCCATGGTCGATAACAGGGGCCCGGTGCGGCACCCGCGGTTCGACGACGACCTGGTGGGCCTCGACCCGGACGACCCGGAGGCCCAGGCCTTCGCCGCGCACCTGGACCGGATGCAGCGTTCCGGTCCCACCTTCACCGTCGAGGCGTCCCTCGCCGGGATCGCCGACTTCGCCGACTCCACCAACCGGACCGGTGGCCTGCGCTGGCTGGTCGCGGTCGTGGTGGTGTGCCTGATCCTGGTGGGGGTGCTGGTCTCCGCCTGGGACACCATCGGCAGGGCGCTGGAGTGGCTGGGCGGGTAACCTGGCGGTGATGACTCCCGACAGGAAACCCGTCATCGGCGCCACCCCCCGGGTGGTGAAGTCCGAGCAGGAGTGGCGCGCGCAGCTGTCCCCGCGGGAGTACGCGGTGCTGCGCGAGGCCGGCACCGAGCCGCCGTTCACCGGCGAGTACACCGACACCGAGACCACCGGCGTGTACCTGTGCCGGGCGTGCGGCGCCGAGCTGTTCCGCAGCGACACCAAGTTCGCCAGCCACTGCGGTTGGCCGTCGTTCTACGACCCCGCCGACTCCGATGCCGTGCTGTTGCGCGAGGACCGCAGCATGGGCATGCACCGGGTCGAGGTGCTGTGCGCGTCCTGCCACAGCCACCTCGGCCACGTCTTCACCGGCGAGGGCTACGACATCCCCACCGACCAGCGCTACTGCATCAACTCGATCGCGCTGAAGCTGGCCCCCGCGGACCAGCGGTAGCGGTCGACGCAGTGACCGTCGATTCCGCGCACCTCGGTCTGGAACGCGCGCTGGCCCTGCTGTCCGGGCACGACACGTGGACCACCACGCCCGACGACGAGGCCGGGAGCCCGGCGATCGTGCCGACCGACGGCCCGCACGGCGTTCGCCGGCAGGCCGGAACGAGCGACCCACCGGGCTTTCACGACAGCCTGGCTACGGGAGGTTGGCGACCAGCTCGGCCGCCGGCACGCGGGTGCCGGTGTAGAACGGGATCTCCTCGCGGACGTGCCGGCGCGCCTCGGTGCCGCGCAGGTGCCGCATGAGGTCGACGATGCGGTGCAGCTCGTCGGCCTCGAAGGCGAGGATCCACTCGTAGTCGCCGAGGGCGAACGAGGCCACCGTGTTGGCCCGCACGTCCGGGTAGTCCCGCGCCTCCTTGCCGTGCTCGGCGAGCATCGCGCGGCGCTCCTGGTCGGGCAGCAGGTACCACTCGTAGGACCGCACGAACGGGTACACGCACACGTACCGACGGGGCTCCTCACCGGCGAGGAACGCGGGGATGTGGCTGCGGTTGAACTCCGCCGGCCGGTGCAGCGCCACCTGGCTCCACACCGGGGTGGACACCCGGCCCAACGGCGTCCGCCGGAAGCCGGTGTAGGCGGCCTGCACCTGCTCGACGGCCTCCGCGTGCCACCACACCATGTAGTCGGCGTCGGCGCGCAGACCGGCGACGTCATACACGCCGCGGACCACGACGCCCTTGTCCGCCAGCCCGTCCAGGTACTCGGCCGTCTCACCGGCCGCGCGGGCGCGGTCGGCGACATCACCGGGCAGCCGGCCCGGCTCGACCCGGAACACCGACCAGGCGGTGTAACGGATGGTCTCGTTGAGCTCTGCGTAGTTCAGCCTCGCCATGCGCCCATCGTCCCACCACGCCCGGCTCAGCCGGCGGCGAGGCCACCGCCGGCACCGCCACCGACACCGGCGGCGAGCGCGCGGGCGGCGGCCTCGGCGGTGGCGACGCACGCGGCGATGCCCACGCCGTGCAGGCTCGCCCCGGCGACGGCCAGCCCGGGCACCTCGGCGACGGCGCGCTCCACGCGGGCCACCCGCTCCCGGTGCCCGACGCCGTACTGAGGCAGCCCGCCACCCCACCGCACCACCCGGCTCGCCACCGGCTCGGCGGCGACCCCGGTGAGCTCGGCCAGGTCGGCCCGCACCCGCCGGACCAGCTCGGCGTCGGTGGGGCGCACCGCGTCCGGCTCGCCGAACCGACCGACCGACCCGCGGACCAGGACCGGCGCGGCGGGGTCCGCGAGGTGGGCCCACTTGCGGCTGGAGAAGGTGAACGCCTTGGCGGCGAAGGGCGTGCCGTCGGCGTGCCGCTCCCCCGCCGCGACGAGCACCCCGGACGCCTCCGGCAGCGGAGTGCCGGGGGGCAGGGCCAGCGCCACCACCGCCATCGACGCCAGCTCGATCTCGCCGAGCGCGGCGGACGCGGCCGGCACCGGCTCGGCGAGCAGCCTGCGCGCCGCCGGCGCGGGCACCGCGAGCAGCACCGCGTCGGCGTCCAGCTCGGCCGCCCCCTCGGGGGCGTGGCCGGGCGCGGCGGCGCCGAACACCAGCCGCCACCCACCCGGCCGGCGGCGCAGCGCGCGCACCGGCACCCCCTGGCGCGGCCGCGCGCCGGCCCGCTCGGTCAGCCGGTCCACCAGCGCGCGCAGGCCACCGGTGAGCGTGGCGAACACCGGCGCCGATGATCCAGTCGCCGGGCGCACCGCGGCGGCCGCGGCGGTGAGCGAGCCGGCGCCCGCGTCGACGGCGGCGGCCAGCGCGGGCAACGTCGCGCGCAGCCCGAGGGAGTCGGCGCCGCCCGCGTAGACGCCACCGAGCAGCGGGTCCACCAGCCGGTCCACCAGCTCGTCGCCGAACCTGGCACGCAACAGCGGGCCGAGCGCGACGTCGCCGGTCGGCAGGGCCAGCGGCAGGTTCGGCTCGACGGCCACCGCGCGCCGCCCCGCCGGCGACAGCACGGCGTCCACGGCACCCCGCGCGGCCGGCACCCCCATCACCGTGTCCCGGGGCAGCTCGCGGGTGACACCGCCGGCGCGAATCCGCGGCCGCGCGGGGGTGGGGTGGGTGAGCGCCGCACCGAGGCCCAGCTCCTCGGCCAACCGCACGGCCTCGGGCCGGCGGGCGAGGAACGCCTCGGCGCCCACGTCGTAGTGCCACCCGGCGAGCTCGACGGTGCGCAGCTTCCCGCCGAGCGTCCCGGTGGCCTCGCAGAGGAGGAGTTCGACGCGGTCGCCGAGCAGCGTGCGCAACCGGTAGGCGGCGGTGAGGCCGGCGATCCCGCCGCCCACGACGGCGACGGTCCCGCTCACAGCGTGTGGACCAGCTCGACGAGCCGGGTGAGCACGGCCGGGTCGGTCTCCGGCAGCACGCCGTGGCCGAGGTTGAAGATGTGCCCGCCGGCGGCCCTGCCCTCGGCGGCGATCCGCCGGGCCTGCGCCTCGACCACCGGCCACGGGGCCAGCAGCAGGGCCGGGTCGAGGTTGCCCTGCACCACCGGTGGCGGCCCGCCCAACCGGCGCACGGCCTCGTCCAGCGGGACCCGCCAGTCCACCCCGACGACGTCGGCGCCCGCGTCGCGCATCGCGCCGAGCAGCTCACCGGTGCCGACCCCGAAGTGGATCCTCGGCACCCCGGCGTCGGCCAGCCCGCCGAGCACCTTGGCCGAGTGCGGCAGCACGAACTCGCGGTAGTCCCGCTCGGACAGCGCGCCGGCCCAGGAGTCGAACAGCTGCACCGCGTCGACCCCGGCGTCGAGCTGGGTGCGCAGGAAGGTCAGCGCGATGTCGGCCAGCCGGTCGGCCAGCCGGTGCCACAACGCGGGCTCGGCGTGCATCAACGCCTTGGTGTGCTCGTGGTGCCGACTCGGGCCGCCCTCGATCAGGTAGGAGGCCAGCGTGAACGGCGCGCCGGCGAAGCCGATCAGCGGGGTGACGTCCAGCGCGTCGACCAGCAGCCGCACCCCGTCGGCCACCGGATTGACCTGGTCCGGCTCGAGCGCGGGCAGCGCCGCGACGTCCGCCGCCGACCGCACCGGCCGGGCGACCACCGGGCCGGTGCCGGCGACGATGTCGATGCCGACGCCGGCGGCGCGCAGCGGCACCACGATGTCACTGAACAGGATGGCGGCGTCGACCCCGTGCCGGCGTACCGGCTGCAGGGTGATCTCGGTGAGCAGCTCCGGGTCGAAGCAGGCGCGCAGCATCGACACGTCGGCGCGCAGCGCCCGATACTCCGGCAGCGACCGGCCCGCCTGCCGCATGAACCACACGGGCAGGTGCGCGGGGCGGCCGCCGCGGGCGGCGACGAGGAACGGGGCGTCGGCGAGGTCCCGGCGCGCCGCCGGGGGCTGGGAGCGCTCCGTCTGCTCGGACTGCGAAGGGAGAGGCATCGGGATTATCGTCCCACGGGCAGACATGGGACGTTCGGGGCGGCTCGCTCGGCGTGCCTGCGCCCCACCCGGGCGCTCGGCGCCGTATGGTCGGGCGGTGACCGCCAAGACGCAAGCGCCCGAGTTGTTCCGCGAGGCCGTCGCGGCGCTGCGCTCGGTGCGGCCCCGGCCCGAGGTGACCCTGGAGCCGATCCGCCCGCCGCAGCGGCTGGCGCCCTGGTCCTACGCGCTCGCCGGCGAGGTCACCGGACCCGCGGACGTGCTCGCGTCCGGCCGGCTGGTCCTGCTGCACGACCCGGACGGCCAGGAGTCGTGGAACGGGGTGCTCCGCCTCGTCGTGTACGTGCGCGCGGAGCTCGACCGGGAGCTGGCCACCGACCCGTTCCTGCCGGCCGTGGGCTGGTCGTGGCTGACCGAGGCGCTGGAGAACTCCGAGGCGACCTGGACCGCGCTCGGCGGCACGGTCACCGAGACCTCCTCCGCGCGGTTCGGCGACATCGCCGGGCCGGCCCGCACCGACGACCTCGAGGTGCGGGCGTCGTGGACGCCGACAAACGCCGACCTGGGGCCGCACGGCGCCGCGTTCTGCCAGCTGCTGGCGAGTATGGTGGGGCTGCCGCCCGTGGGCGTGACGATGTTCGGCCAGCGCCAGTCCTCCTGAGCCCGCTCCCGCCGAGCCGCTCCCCGTCGCGACGGCGGTCACCCGGGTGAGACGACCCGGAGCACGACTCGGCGACCGCCTCGACGACCGTCCGTGCCCGGCTCCCGGTGCCCGCCGGGCCCGGTGCACACGCCGTCTGCACGCGCTGAGCGGTGCCGGTAATCCTTCTTCATCGTGCTCCCAGCGCAATACGTTAGCCACTCGGCGTGTTGTCGCCCGATCGTGCTACGTCGGGGCCTGAAGTCACCAACAGATCCAGATCCATACCCGTTAGAACCCCCCGCTGACCCACTCGTGCGGCTAGAGTGCTTCCGACGACACCACTTTCGGTCTAAAGCTGGCGCGGCTGATCGGCCGAAAGTCCCGGTGCCGGTCGGGGGGCACGACCGACTCCAGGGAGGTAGTGACGTGGCTGCCGTCGGCTTATCTCAGGCCGTCCGATCCACGCCAGCCGGCGCATTGCCGGCGAGCATGGTTCCGCATCCGCGGGAAGAGCTGTTTTCCGTGTTGGTGGTCGACGACCACCCGCTGCTGAGGGAGGCAATCGCCGCACGACTCGCACAGATGGGCGCGGGCACCGTCCACGAGGCCGCCACGGTGGCCGAGGCGAGGGCGAGGGCGTCGGCCACCGGGCCGTGCGACCTCGCGATCCTCGACCTCGGGTTGCCCGACGGCAGTGGCATCGAGCTGGTTACGGAGCTCCGTAGCAGCGGCTGGCCACGTGTGGTGGTGCTCGCGTCGTCCGACGATCCGTACGCGGTGCGCTCGGCGTTCCAGGCGGGCGCGCAGGCGTACCTGTTGAAGTCCGCGTCGCCGGTGGTGGTCACCGACGGCGTCCGCAGGGTGCTCGAGGGCGGCGTGTACGCCGACCCGAGCGTGGCACCCGTGTTGGCCACCGGCACCAGGGTCGCCGGCACCGACAACACGCCGCGCGAGCTGTCCGCGCGGGAGGTCGAGGTGCTGCAGCTGGTCGCCGACGGCCAGTCCAACAAGGAGATCGGTGAGGAGCTGAGCCTGTCCGCGCTCACGGTGAAGTCACACCTGTCGCGGATCGGGCGCAAGCTCGGCACCGGCGACCGGGCGCAGATGGTCGCACTGGCCATGCGTGCCGGCGTCATCCGCTGAACCGACGGCCCTGCGGGGCGGGCGACCAGGCGCGGCACGCCCGTCCCGTAGGGTCATGGTTCGATCCCTCGATCGAGGGTTCGGTGCGGGACGGCCTCATCAGGGCACGGCGATCACGAGCGACAGCGGTACGGCAGCGGCAGGACAGCGGTAGAGGGCAGCGGTAAAGACACAGTGGAGAACGCGGCATCCGGTTCCGAGGCGGCGGAGGAGTCCGCGCCCATCCCACTGACCGAGCCGACCGAGGGCACTCCCCCGGTCGTCACCGACCCCGCCACGCTGCGGGCGGCGTGCGCGCGGCTGGCCGCCGGCACCGGCGCGGTCGCGGTGGACACCGAGCGCGCGTCCGGCTACCGGTACTGGCCGAAGGCGTACCTGGTGCAGCTGCGCCGGGAGAGCGCGGGCAGCGTCCTCGTCGACCCCGTCGCGCTGGACGGCGACCTGTCACCGCTGGTCGAGGTGATCAACGGCGAGGAGTGGGTGCTGCACGCGGCGTCGCAGGACCTGCCCTGCCTTGCCGAGCTCGACCTGCGGCCGGCGCGGCTGTTCGACACCGAGCTGGCCGGGCGGCTCGCCGGGTTCGAGCGGGTGGCGCTGGGCACGCTCGTCGAGCAGTTGCTGGGCTACCGGCTGGAGAAGGGCCACAGCGCGGTGGACTGGTCCACCCGGCCGTTGCCCGAGCCGTGGCTGAACTACGCGGCGCTGGACGTCGAGCTGCTGATCCCGTTGCGCGAGAAGTTGGAGGCCGAGCTGTCCGCGCAGGGCAAGCTCGAGTGGGCCTACCAGGAGTTCGAGGCGGTGCGGACCGCGCCGCCGGCGGCGCCGCGCAGTGAGCCGTGGCGGCGGACCTCGGGCATCCACAAGATCCGCAGCCCGCGGAAGCTGGCGGCGGTGCGGGCGCTGTGGGAGGCGCGGGACGAGCTGGCCCGCAAGCGGGACCGAGCGCCGAGCCGCATCCTGCCGGACAGCGCGATCATCAGCGCGGTGCTCGCCGACGCGCGCACCGCGGCCGACCTGCAGGCACTGCCGGTCTTCGGCGGGCGGGTGCAGCGCCGGTACTCCAGCCACTGGCTGCGGCGGCTGCAGGCCGCGCGGGTGCTGCCGGAGTCGGAGCTGCCGGCGCCGGCGGGACCACCCGAGGGCCCGCCCCCGGTGAATCGGTGGGCGGACAAGGATCCGGACGCCGCGGCCCGGCTGGCGGCCGCCAGGACGGAGCTGACCTCGCTCGCCGAGCACCACCGGCTGCCGGTGGAGAACCTGCTGCTGCCCGACCTCGTACGCCGCACGTGCTGGCAGCCGCCGGAGGATCGTTCCCCCGAGGGCGTGGCCGAGACGCTGCGCGCCGGCGGCGCCCGACCGTGGCAGGTCGAGCTGACCGCCGAGTCGCTCAGCCGCGCCCTCCACGCCACCGCCTGACCGCGGCTGGCCCTGACCCTGTCCGCGGCCTCCGCGGCAGTCGGCGGGCGAGGGCTGGCTGGCTTCGGTCGTGCCGCCGGCGAACAAGAGCGCGACGGTATAGGTCGTTATACGTCGGGAGGCCCGCCGTAGCACTAATGGGCCTCGCTTGCCACGGATGTGCTACGCGCTAGGTCTCGTCGGGGTGGGGGCCGAGGCGCTGGCCACGCTCCAGGGTGGCGAAGCCGGCGATGTCCTGGCTGTCCAGCTCGAAGTCGAGGATCGCGGCGTTCTCCGCGATGCGCTCCGAGTGCGCGGACTTCGGGATCACCACGTGCCCCATCTCGAGGTGCCAGCGCAGCACCACCTGGGCCGGCGTCCTGCCATGCTTCTGAGCCACCGTCCGGACCACCTCCTCGGCGAACAGCTCGGGCCCGCCGCCCAGCGGCCGCCACGCCTCGGTGACGATGCCGTGCCGCTGGTGGAAGTCCCGCAGCGCCGCCTGCTGCAACCACGGGTGCAGCTCGACCTGGTTGACCGCCGGCGGGATGTCCGTCTCGGCCAGCAGCCGCTCCAGGTGCGGCGCCTGGAAGTTGGACACCCCGATCGCCCTGGCGCCGCCGTCGGCGAGGATCTTCTCCAGCGCCCGCCACGTCTCCACGTACCGGTCCAGTCGCGGCTGCGGCCAGTGGACCAGGTAGAGGTCCACGTAGTCCAGGCCGAGCTCGCGCCGGCTGGTGTCGAACGCCCGCAGCGCCGCGTCGTAGCCGTGCTCGGTGTTCCACAGCTTGGTGGTGACGAACAGCTCCTCCCGCGGCAGGCCGCAGTCGCGCACCGCCTGCCCGACCCCGCGCTCGTTGCCGTACAACGACGCGGTGTCGATGCCGCGGTAGCCCAGCTCGATCGCGGTGCGCACCAGGGTGGTCGTCTCGTCGGCGGGGATCTTGTACACCCCGAACCCGAGCCGGGGCATGAACACGTTCTCGCGTATCTCGACCGTCCGTGACGTCACAGTCATGACCGGCACGGTAGCTCACCGGGAGACGGGCAGCCGCACGGTGATCGCCAACCCCCCACCGACCACCGGCTCCGCCGTCACCGTGCCGCCGTGCGCCTGCACGGCGGCCCGCACGATGGACAGTCCCAGCCCGGCGCCGGAGCGGGCGGTGCGGGCGATCCCGGCCCGCCGGAACGGCTCGAACAGCTCGTCCACGGTGGTCGGGTCCACCAGCCCGCCGGAGGAGCGTACCCGCAGCACCGCCACGCCCGCCCCGGCCTGGGTGGACACCTCGATCCACCCGCCGTCGACGTTGTGCCGCACGGCGTTCTCCAGCAGGTTGCCGGCGACCCGTTCCAGCAGCGCGGGATCACCGGTGAGCGGTGCCGGCGCGGTGCCGAACGTCGCGCGCAGCCCCCGCCGCTCGGCCTCCGCCCGCACCGCCTTCCACGCGCTGTCCACCACGGCGGCGAGGTCGACCGGCTCGGTGATCACCACCCCGGCGCCGTCGGTGCGGGCGAGCAGCAGCAGCGAGCCGACCAGCCGCTCGGCCCGCGACGTGGCGTCGCGCACCACCGCGGCCATCCGACGCAGCTCGGCCGCGTCGGCGCCGTCGTCGGCGAGGGTCACGTCCAGCTCGGTGCGGATCACCGACAGCGGGGTGCGCAGCTCGTGGCTGGCGTTGGCGACGAAGTGCCGCTGCGCCTCGAACGCCGCCTGCAGCCGGTCCAGCATCGCGTCGAACGTCTCGGCCAGCTCGGCCAGCTCGTCCTTCGTGGACAGCCGGCCGATCCGCTCCCCCATCGAGTCCACCGACAGCCGGTGCGCGGTGTCGGTGATCTCCCGCAGCGGCCGCAGCACCCGCGAGGTCAGCGTCCACGCGAGGATCCCGGCGGCGGCGACCACGAAGCAGAACGCCACCGCGCCGACCACCAGCACCCGCCCGCGGGCGTGCTCCCGCAGGTGCTCGGCCAGCGCCGACGCCTCGACGTCGACACCGTCCACCCGCACCATGCTGCCCGGCGGGAGCTGCGGCACCGCGGCGACCGCGTCACCGACCAGCCGCCACGCCAGCCACAGCAACACGATGCTGACCGCGGCGGCCAGCATCGTGGCGAGCAGGGTGATGCGGGCACGCAGGCTGCGCACCGGAAGCGGCCTCGTCGCGGGCAATCGCGTCAGCGCGGGCCGGCGGCTCGCCGGCCCGTTGGGGTCACCATCCGTTGTCCCTCTCCCCCGGCTCAGCCCGCGCGGCCCGCGCCGGGCACCCGATAGCCCGACCCGACGACCGTCTCGATGACGCCGGGCTCGCCGAGCTTCTTCCGCAGTGTCATCACGGTGACCCTAACGGTCGTGGTGAACGGGTCGGCGTTCTCGTCCCACACCCGCTCGAGCAGCTCCTCGCTGCTCACCACGGACCCGCCGGCGGCGAGCAGCACCTCCAGCACGCCGAACTCCTTGCGGGTCAGCTCGACCGGCCGCCCGCCCCGGGAGACGGTGCGCTTGGCCGGGTCGAGCACGACGTCGCCGGCGGTGAGCAGCGGCGGCGCGGCAGGGGTGGCCCGCCGGCCCAGTGCCCGCACCCTGGCGACCAGCTCGGGGAACGCGAACGGCTTGGCGAGGTAGTCGTCGGCGCCGAGGGACAGGCCCTCCACCCGATCGGCGACGTCCCCGCTCGCGGTGAGCATCAGCACCCGGGTCAGCTCGCCGGAGGTGACGATCTCCCGGCACAGGTCGTCACCGGACATGCCGGGCAGGTCCCGGTCCAGCAGCACCACGTCGTACCGGGTGATCGAGGCCTTCTCGTGCCCCTCGTCACCGTCGAACGCGACGTCCACCGCCATCCCCTCGCGGCGCAGCCCGCGGGCGATCGCCTCGGCGAGGGGCGCTTCGTCTTCCACCACCAGGATCCGCACGTCATCC
Organism: Amycolatopsis arida; assembly: GCF_900115565.1. GTDB lineage: Bacteria > Actinomycetota > Actinomycetes > Mycobacteriales > Pseudonocardiaceae > Yuhushiella > Yuhushiella arida. The sequence goes on from NZ_FOWW01000010.1 coordinate 180,141, forward strand.
ACGGTGCCACAGATTCCTGAGAGCACCTGAGAAGGGCTCGCGACCGGCGAGATCGGCGATCTCGCCGGGGCCGACCCGGCAACAGCCGCCGACGAGCCGCGCGCCCCGGCGCACCCACTCGGCCGTCGCCCCCGCCGCGAACCGCGGGGTCCCCGTCCACACCCGCCGCTCGGCGTCCCACCCCTGCCCGCTGTTCGGGTAGGCCACCACCGGCTTGCCGGTCACCGCGCGGGCCATCTCGACCGCGTCCGCCACCTCCGCCGGGTCGCAGCAGTTCACCCCGACCGCCACCACCGCGTCCACCCCGGCCGCCACCGCGAACGCCTCGGCCAGCGGCTGGCCGGCGCGGGTCCGGCCGCCGGCGACGGTGTAGGACAGCCACGCGTCGACGCCAAGGCCGTCCAGCGCACGGACCAGGGCCTCGGCCTCGTCCACGTCCGGCACGGTCTCCAGGGCCAGCACATCCGGCCGGGCGTCGGCCAGCACCTCCAGCCGCGGCCGGTGGAAGGCCACCAGTTCGGCCACGCTCAGCCCGTACCGGCCGCGGTACTCCGAGCCGTCGGCCAGCGTCGCGCCGTACGGGCCGACCGACGCCGCCACCCAGCGCGGCACGCGGTCGCCGGCCACCCGGTCGCGGGCCCGCGCGGCGAGCTCGACGCCGCGCCGCAGCAGCGCCGCGGTCTCGGCGCGGGACAGCCCACGCGCGGCGAACGCGGCGAAGTCGGCCTGGTAGCTCGCCGTGGTGGCGACCACGGCGCCGGCCCGGTAGAACGCCTCGTGCGCGGCGACCACGGCGGCCGGGTCGTCCAGCAGCAGCCGCGCCGACCACAACGCGTCGGACAGGTCGTGGCCGCGGGCCTCCAGCTCGGTGGCCAGCCCGCCGTCGAGCACGAGCGGCTCGCCGGCGGCGAGCGCGTCGCGCAACCGCATCGCGGTCAGTCCCGCGGGGCGGGGGTGGCGCGCTCCGGCTCGCCGATCCGGTTGGCGGCCCACTCGGTGACCCGGCGCGCCACGTCCTGCGCGGTGAGCCCGATCCCGGCGAGCACCTCCTCGCGGGAGCCGTGCTCGTGGAACCGCTGCGGCACGGCGAGGTCGCGCAACGGCGTGTCGCACTCGGCGTCGCGCAGCGCGGCGGCCAGCGCCGAGCCGAAGCCGCCGTGCCGACCGCTGTCCTCCACGGTCACCACCAGCCGGTGGTCCCGGACCAGCTCGACCAGCTCACCGGGTACCGGCAGCACCCAGCGTGGGTCCACCACGGTGACCCCGATGCCCTGGTCGGCCAGCCGGTCCGCGGCCGCGCAGCCGAGCGCGGCGAAGGCACCGACCGCCACCAGCAGCACGTCCCGGCCGGCGCCGGCCGCGGGGTCGCGCAGCACGTCGACGGTGCCGATCCGGCGCACCGCCGGCAGCGACTCCACCACGCCGCCCTTGGAGAACCGCAGCGCGGTCGGGCCGTCGTCGACGGCGACCGCCTCGCGCAGCTCCTCGCGCAGGGTGGCCGCGTCGCGCGGCGCGGCCACCCGCATCCCGGGCACCATGCCGAGCAGCGACAGGTCCCACATCCCGTGGTGGCTCGGCCCGTCCGGGCCGGTGATCCCGGCCCGGTCCAGCACCAGGGTGACCGGCTGGCGGTGCAGCGCGACGTCCATCAGCACCTGGTCGAACGCCCGGTTGAGGAAAGTCGAGTACACCGCGACCACCGGGCGCAGCCCGCCCATGGCGAGCCCGGCGGCGGAGGTCACGGCGTGCTGCTCGGCGATGCCGACGTCGAACCAGCGGTCCGGGAACGCCTCGGCGAACGGCTCCAGGCCGGTGGAGCGCAGCATCGCCGCGGTGATCGCCACGACGTCCGGCCGCTCGGCGCCGATCGCCACCAGCTCCGCGCCGAACACGGAGGTCCAGCTCGGCCCCTTCACCGGGGGCCGGCCGGTGGCCGGGTCGATCGGGTCGGTCTGGTGCATCTGGTCGGCCTCGTGGTTGACCGCCGGCGGGTAGCCGTGTCCCTTCTCGGTCACCGCGTGCACGATCACCGGACCGCCGAACGACCGCGCGCTGTGCAGCGCCTTCTCCAGCGCCGCGACGTCGTGCCCGTCCACCGGGCCGAGGTACTTCAGGCCCAGGTCGGAGAACATCACCTGCGGGCTGAGCGCGTCCTTGATGCCGGCCTTGGCGGCGTGCAGCGCGGCGTAGACCGGCCGGCCCACCACCGGGGTGTGCCGCAGCAGCTCGCGGCCGCCGTCGAGGATCCGCTCGTAGCCGGGCCGCAGCCGCAGCGCCGCGAGGTGCTCGGCGAGCCCGCCGATGGTCGGCGAGTACGACCGCCCGTTGTCGTTGACCACGATGACGATGGGCCGGTGCGGGTCGGCGGCGATGTTGTTCAGCGCCTCCCAGCACAGGCCGCCGGTGAGCGCGCCGTCGCCGACCACCGCCACGGCGTGCCGCCCGCCGCCGGCGCGCTGGAACGCCTTCGCCAGCCCGTCGGCGTAGGACAGCGCGGTCGAGGCGTGGCTGTTCTCCACGAGGTCGTGCTCGCTCTCCGCGCGCGCCGGGTAGCCGGCGATCCCGCCGAGCTGGCGCAGCGTGTCGAACTCGCCGTGCCGCCCGGTGACGATCTTGTGCACGTACGACTGGTGCCCGACGTCGAACAGCAGCGCGTCCCGCGGCGAGTCGAACACGCGGTGCAGGGCGATGGTCAGCTCGACGACCCCGAGGTTCGGCCCCAGGTGGCCGCCCACCTTGCACACCTTCTCGACCAGGAAGGCCCTGATCTCCTCGGCGAGCTTGCCCAGCTCGACGTGGTCCATCCGCTTCAGGTCCGCGGGTCCGTGCACGGACTCCAGCAACGTCACGCTCCACCTCGCCTCGACCGTCTCCGGCGTTTCCGGGTCGTCCGCCCAGTCTACGGAGCGGGCGCCACCCCGGCCGACGGCTTGCTCCGTTCTCCGCCGGCGCTCCAGGACGAGGTCCGCGGGGACCGGGGATGGCGGGCCACTCCCTCGGGGGACGCGCGAGCCACCCGTTCGGATGTGCTGGGTGAGCGGCGTCTCGTCACGCATGGGCCGGCGCCTCCCCGGCACGTAGGATCCGGCCCCGATCGCGATCACCGCACGGAAACGGGGAGGCCAAGCAGATGCCGGACTTCTTCATCGGCGGCGAGTGGGTCGGCGCGGCCGGCGGCGGGACCAGGGAGATCCGCTGCCCCGCCGACGGCACGCTGGTGACCACCGTCGACGAGGGTGGTAGGGCCGACGCCGAGGCGGCGATCGCCGCCGCCCGCGCCGCCTTCGACAGCGGGCCGTGGCCGCACACCCCGGCCGCCGAGCGGGGCGACGTGCTGCTGCGCGCGGCCGACCTGCTGGTGGAGCGCAAGGCGGAGTTCGCGAGGGCCGAGTCGCTGGACACCGGCAAGCGGCTGGTGGAGAGCGAGATCGACATGGACGACATCGCCGCCTGCTTCCGGTACTTCGGCAAGCTGGCCGCGATGAACGCCGGCCGGGTCGTCGACAGCGGCGACCCGAACGCGATCAGCCGGGTGGTGCACGAGCCGGTCGGCGTGTGCGGGCTCATCACGCCGTGGAACTACCCGTTGCTGCAGACCGCCTGGAAGGTGGCGCCGGCGCTGGCCGCGGGCAACACGTTCGTGCTCAAGCCGAGCGAGCTGACCCCGAGCACCGCGATCCTGCTGATGCGGCTGCTCACCGACGCGGGCGTGCCGGCCGGGGCGGCCAACCTCGTGCTCGGCCCGGGGGCCGACGCCGGGGCACCGCTGGCCGAGCACCCGGACGTCGACCTGGTGTCGTTCACCGGTGGCCTGGTCACCGGGCGCACGATCGCCGCCGCCGCGGCCGCGACGGTCAAGAAGGTGGCGCTGGAGCTGGGCGGGAAGAACCCGAACGTGGTGTTCGCCGACGCCGACTTCGACACCGCCGCCGACTACGCGGTCACCGCGATCTTCCTGCACTCCGGGCAGGTCTGCTCGGCCGGCTCCCGGCTGATCGTGCAGCGCGAGATCCACGACGAGTTCGTCGCCGAGGTGGTGCGCAGGGCCGAGCGGATCCGGCTGGGCGGGCCGTTCGACCCGGACGCCGAGGCCGGCCCGCTCATCTCGGCGGGGCACCGGGAGAAGGTCGAGGCCTACGTCGCGGCGGCACTCGACGAGGGCGCCCGGCTGCTCACCGGCGGTCGCCGCCCGGACGACCCCCGGCTCGCCAACGGGTTCTACTACCTGCCGACCGTGCTCGACGGCGTGCGCGGCGGCGACACGGCCGTGCGGGAGGAGTCGTTCGGGCCGGTGCTCACCGTGGAGACCTTCGCCGACGAGGACGAGGCGGTGCGGATCGCCAACGACACCCACTACGGCCTGGCCGGCGCGGTGTTCACCGACGACGCCTCGCGGGCGCAGCGGGTGGCGCAGCGGCTGCGGCACGGCACCATCTGGATCAACGACTTCCACCCCTACCTGCCTCAGGCGGAGTGGGGCGGGTTCAAGCAGTCGGGCTTCGGCCGCGAGCTGGGCCCCACCGGGCTGGCCGAGTACCAGGAGACCAAGCACATCTACCAGAACCTGCGGCCGGCGCCGTCCGGCTGGTTCTCCGGCGGCGACCCCCGCCGATGACGGCGACAGCGGCGAACGAGGCGAGGAGGAGTTCGGTGACGCGGGAGTTCGACTACGTCGTGGTGGGCGGTGGCACGGCGGGATCGGTGGTGGCCGCCCGGCTGTCCGAGGACCCGGACGTGTCGGTGTGCCTTCTCGAGGCCGGTCCGTCCGATGTGGACGACAAGGCGGTGCTTGAGCTGGACCGGTGGATGGCGCTGCTGGAGTCCGGCTACGACTGGGACTACCCGGTGGAGCCGCAGGAGTCGGGCAACTCGTTCCTGCGGCACGCCAGGGCGAAGGTGCTCGGCGGGTGCTCCTCGCACAACTCCTGCATCGCGTTCTGGGCGCCGGCCGAGGACCTCGACGAGTGGGCCGCGCTCGGCCTGCCTGGCTGGTCGGCCGCGGACGTCTTCCCGCTGTACCGCCGGCTGGAGAACAACGACGGCCCCGGCGAGCACCACGGGCGCTCCGGCCCGGTGCGGATCCGCACGGTGCCCGGCACCGACCCGGCCGGCACGGCGCTGCTGCGGGCGTGCGAGCAGGCGGGGATCCCGCGGACCGAGTTCAACGCCGGGAAGACCGTGGTGCGCGGCGCGAGCTGGTTCCAGATCAACGCCAGGGAGGACGGCGTGCGCGCGTCGGCCTCGGTGTCCTACCTGCACCCGGTCCTCGGTCGGCGGCCGAACCTCGAGGTGCGCACCGGCGTGCGGGCCAAGCGGCTGACGTTCGACGGCCGGCGCTGCACCGGGGTGGAGGTGCTCACCGAGGACCTGCTGCACAGCGAGGAGGTGCGGGCCCGGCGCGAGGTGGTGGTCAGCGCCGGCGCCATCGACAGCCCGAAGCTGCTCATGCTCTCCGGCATCGGGCCGGCCGAGCACCTGCGCGAGGTCGGCGTCGACGTGCTGGTCGACGCGCCCGGCGTCGGGGAGAACCTGCAGGACCACCCGGAGGGGCTGGTCCAGTGGGAGGCGAAGCGGCCGATGGTCACCGTCTCCACCCAGTGGTGGGAGATCGGCATCTTCACCACCACCGAGGACGGGTTGGACCGGCCGGACCTGATGTTCCACTACGGTTCGGTTCCGTTCGACCTGAACACCCTGCGGCACGGCTACCCCACGACCGAGAACGGGTTCTGCCTCACACCCAACGTGACCCGCGCCCGGTCCACCGGCACCGTCCGGCTGCGCACCCGCGACTTCCGCGACAAGCCCAGGGTCGACCCGCGGTACTTCACCCATCCCCATGACATCCGGGTGATGACCCACGGCATCCGGCTGGCCCGCGAGATCGTGGCGCAGCCGGCGATGGCGGAGTGGGCGGGGCCGGAGCTCGCGCCGGGGGTGGACACTCGCGGCGACGACGAGATCGCCGACTACATCCGCAAGACGCACAACACCGTCTACCACCCGTCGAGCACCATCAAGATGGGCCCGGACGGCGACCGGATGGCGCCGCTGGACGCCCGGCTGCGGGTGCGCGGCGTCGACGGGCTGCGGGTCGCCGACGGGTCGGTGATGCCGTTCCTGGTCACGGTCAACCCGTGCATCACCACGATGGCCATCGGGGAGAAGTGCGCCGACCTGCTCAGGGAGGACGCCGGGGTCAGTCGCGGGTGAGGAGGGCCACGCACTCCACGTGGTGGGTCATCGGGAACGCGTCGAACGCCCGCAGCCTCGCCAGCGAGTAGCCGTGGCCGGCGAACGTGGCGACGTCGCGGGCCAGTGCCGCCGGGTCGCACGCCACGTACACCACCCGATCCGGGGTGGCCCGCGCCACGGCCTCCACCACGGCAGCGCCGGCGCCCTTGCGCGGCGGGTCCAGCACGACCACCTCCGGGCGGTCGTCCCGCTGGTCCAGCACCTGCTCCACCCGGCCGGCCCGCCACGTCACCTGCGGAAGGTCGGCCAGGTTCGCCTCGCCGTCGGCCACGGCCCGCCGGCCGGACTCCACGGCCAGCACCTCGCCGCCGGGGCCGACCTGCTCGGCCAGCACCGACGCGAACAACCCGACCCCCGCGTACAGGTCCCACGCGCGGCCACCGCGCCGCGCGCCGGCCCACTCCCCCACCACGGTGGCGAGGGTGTCGGCCGCCGCGGGATGCACCTGCCAGAAGCCGTGCGCGGCGATCCGCCACTCCCGACCGGCGGCGTACTGCACCGCCACCCCGCCCTGGATCTGGCGGGCCCGGTGCCGCCCGCGACCGGCCGCCCCGCCGCGGGCGGGGGCCAGCTCGCGCAGGTGGGTGCGGCCGGCGGCGTCGGCGGTGACCTCCAACTCGCTGCCCGGCCGCCACCCGCCGGTCAGCGCCTCGTCGAGCGCACCGGGCACCGAGATGGGGCAGCCGGCCAGCGGGATCACCCGGTGGCTGCGGTGCGCCCGCAGGCCCGGCCGGCCGGCGGGGTCGACGACCAGCCGCACCCGGCTGCGCCAGCCGAGTGGGCCGCCAGGCAGCGCCTCGACCTCGACCGCGAGGTCCAGCCCGGCCAGCCGGCGCAGCTGCTCGGCGACCACCTGCGCCTTGAGCTCCCGCTGCGCCTGAGGGGTGGCGTGCTGCCAGTCGCAGCCGCCGCACAGCCCGGGCGCGGCCAGCGGGCACACCGGCTCCACCCGGTGCGGTGAGGAGCGCAGCACCCGCACGGCGTCGGCCCGGCAGAACCCACCACCCCTGTCCTCGGTGACCTCGGCCAGCACCAGCTCCCCCGGCAGCGCGTGCCGGACGAACACCACCCGGCCCTCCACCCTGGACACGCAGTGCCCGCCGTGCGCGACCGGGCCGACCTCGGCCTCGACCGTGCGACCCACCCAGCTCTCTGCCCGCCGCCCGCCGGTCACGACCTGGTTTCCCGCTCCCGGGGCTCGCCGCGGGCCGGCGCGCCGGCGTCGGCGCGCGAGCCGCGCGGCTCGCGCGGCTCGGTGATCCGCTGCGCGCCGTACAGGCCGCGCCGGACGTCGCCGGCGGCCGGCCGCTCCAGTGTCGAGCGGCGGGACCGCAGCTTCGAGGACTCGAGCTGCCATGGCACGCTGGTGACCATCACGCCCGGCTGGAACAGCAGCCGGCCCTTCAGCCGCAACGCGCTCTGGTTGTGCAACAGCTGCTCCCACCAGCGCCCGACCACGTACTCCGGGATGAACACGGTCACCACGTCGCGCGGGTTGTCGCCGCGCACCCGCTTCACGTAGTCCAGCACGGGCTTGGTGATCTCCCGGTACGGCGACTCGATCACCTTCAGCGGGATGCGGAAGTCGTGCTTGTCCCACTCGTCGACCAGCCGGCGGGTGTCGGCGTCGTCGACGTTGACGGTCACCGCCTCGAGCACGTCCGGCCGGGTCGCCTTCGCGTAGGCCAGCGCCCGCAGCGTCGGCTTGTGCAGGGTCGACACCAGCACGACGGCGTGGTTGCGGGAGGGCAGCACTGCGGGCCTGCGGTCCTCGGCGCGCAACTCCTCGCCCACCCGGTCGTAGTGCCGGCGGATCGCGCGCATCAACCAGTAGATCGCGGCCATCGCCACGATCGAGATCCATGCCCCGGCGAGGAACTTCGTCGCCAGCACGATGACCAGCACCGAGGCCGTCATGAACAGGCCGAAGGAGTTGATCGCCTGGGAGCGGCGCATCCGCCGCCGCGCCTCCGGGTCGGTCTCGGTGCGCAGCAACCGGTTCCAGTGCCGGATCATCCCGCTCTGGCTGAGCACGAACGACACGAACACGCCGACGATGTAGAGCTGGATGAGCTTCGTGACCTCGGCCTCGAACACCACCACCAGCACGATGGCGAACCCGGCGAGGAACAGGATGCCGTTGGAGAACGCCAGCCGGTCGCCACGGGTGTGCAGCTGCCGGGGCAGGTACCGGTCCTGGGCGAGGATCGAGCCGAGCACCGGGAAGCCGTTGAACGCGGTGTTCGCGGCCAGCACCAGGACGAGGCCGGTGAAGAAGATCACCCACCAGATGGCCGGGTCGAAGTCGGCGAAGACGGCGTTGGCCAGCTGCGCGACCAGGGTCTTCTGCTCGTAGCCCTCGGGGGCGTTGACCAGCTGCGTCTCCGGGTGCTCGGCCAGCACCGCCCCGGTGGCCCCGGCCAGGAACAGCAGGCCGAGGAACATCGTGATGGCCAGCGTGCCCATCATCAGCAGCGTGGTGGCGGCGTTGCGGCCCTTCGGCTTGCGGAACGCGGGCACGCCGTTGGCGATCGCCTCCACCCCGGTCAGCGCCGCGCTGCCGGAGGAGAACGCCCGCAGTACCAGGAACACCAGGCCGAACCCGACGAGGTGGTCGCCCTCCTCCTGCAGGACCAGGTCGGCGCTCTCCGCGCGGACCGACTCGTCCAGCACGAACACTCGGAACGCGCCCCAGACGATCATCGCCAGGATGCCGAGCACGAAGGCGTAGGACGGGATCGCGAACGTGGTGCCGGACTCCCGGACGCCGCGCAGGTTCATGGCGGTGAGCAGCACGATCGCCGCCACCGCGAACTCCACCTTGTGGGTGGCGACGAACGGGATGGCGGAGCCGATGTTGGCCGCGGCCGAGGCGATCGACACGGCCACCGTGAGCACGTAGTCCACCAGCAGCGCGCTGCCCACCATCAGCCCCCAGCGCGGACCGTGGTTGACCGTGGCCACCTCGTAGTCGCCGCCGCCGGAGGTGTAGGCCCGCACGTTCTGCCGGTAGGAGGCCACCACCGCGACCATGACCAGCGCGACCACCAGCCCGATCCAGGGGCTGAACACGTATGCCGAGGCCCCCGCGATGGAGAGCATGAGGAGGATCTCCTCGGGCGCGTAGGCCACGCTCGACATCGGGTCGGAGGCGAACACGGGCAGCGCGATGCGCTTGGGCAGCAGCGTGTGCGAGAGCCGGTCGCTGCGGAACGGCCGACCCAGGACCAGCCTCTTCGCGACCGTGGTGAACTTGGGCACCGCGAAAGGGTATGTCGCCCGGTTCACCCTCCCGGACCGGCCCACGCCGGGCCGCCCGTTCTCCAACGGAGGCGACGAGCCGCCGGGGCGCCCGTACGACTCCCGGCGGACGACGGGCCGGGTGATCGCGGCGTAGGGTCCGCGACGGGTAGGTTCGGCGCGGCAAGGTGGAACCCACACGGCACCGACACGCACCGACACGCACCGACACGGTGAGGAGGCAGGCGTGCACGTGGTGATCATGGGATGCGGCCGGGTGGGCGCGTCCCTCGCCGCCGCGCTGGAGCGGCTGGGCCACGACGTGGCGGTGATCGACAAGAGCCAGCAGGCCTTCCGCCGGCTGGGCAGCGACTTCCACGGCCAGCAGGTGGTCGGGGTCGGGTTCGACCGGGGCGTGCTGGTCGAGGCCGGGATCGAGCGGGCCGGCGCGTTCGCCGCGGTGTCCAGCGGGGACAACTCCAACATCATCTCCGCCCGGGTGGCCCGCGAGACGTTCGGCGTGGAGCACGTGGTGGCCCGGATCTACGACCCGAAGCGGGCCGCGGTCTACGAGCGGCTCGGCATCCCCACGGTGGCGACCGTGCCGTGGACCACCGACCGGTTCCTGCGCACCCTGCTGCCCGACGGTGTGGCGACGACCTGGCGGGACCCCACCGGCACGATGGCGCTGCTGCAGCTGCCGCTGCACGAGGCGTGGATCGGCCGCAGCGTGCGGGACCTGCAGCGGGCCACCGGCGCCCGCGTGGCGTTCGTCATGCGGTTCGGCACCGGCGTGCTGCCGGACTCCAGGACCGTGCTGCAGGCCGACGACGTCGTCTACGCGGCCGCGCACTCGGGCACGGTCAGTGACGTGACGACCGTGGCCGCCACCGCCCCCGAGGAGGAGAGCTGATGCGGGTCGCGATCGCCGGTGCCGGCGCGGTGGGCCGCTCCATCGCCACCGAGCTGCTGGAGAACGGGCACACCGTGATGCTCATCGAGCGGGAGTCCGACCAGTTCGTGCCGGAGACGGTCGAGCAGGCCGACTGGGTGCTCGGCGACGCCTGCGAGGTGTCCACGCTGGAGGAGTCCGGGCTCGAGCTGTGCGACGTGGTGATCGCCGCCACCGGCGACGACAAGGTGAACCTCGTGGTGTCGCTGCTGGCCAAGACGGAGTTCGCGGTCCGCCGGGTGGTGGCCAGGGTGAACAACCCGGCCAACGAGTGGCTGTTCACCGAGGCGTGGGGCGTCGACGTGGCGGTGTCCACGCCGCGGATGTTGGCCGCGATGGTCGAGGAGGCGGTCAGCGTCGGCGACCTGGTGCGGCTGATGACGTTCCGGCAGAGCCAGACCAACCTCGTGGAGCTGACCCTGCCGGAGGAGACGCCGCTGGCCGGGCGGCCGGTGCGCGATGTGGACCTGCCGAAGGACGCCGCGCTGGTCACCATCCTGCGTGGGGAGCGGGTCATCGTGCCGTCCCCGGACGACCCGCTGGAGCCCGGCGACGAGCTGCTGTTCGTCTCCCACTCCGACGTCGAGCCCCAGATCCGTACCGCCCTCGGCTACTGACCCCCACACCGTGTGTCCGCGTTCTGTGACCAGGTGTCAGCGCCGCACGACGCGGGAACGCGTGCAGGGAACGCGGACACGGGTCAGGCTTGCTGGGGTGGGGCGGCGTACTTGGCCCGCAGCCGGGTCTCGATGTCGGCCTCGTCGGCCTCCTCGGCCTCGGCCAGCGCCTTGAGCCGCTTGTCCGAGCGGCGCACCGCCCACACCACGACGAGCAGGGCCAGCCCGTAGAGCGGGTAGCCCATCGCGATCTTGGCGAACGCGAGCCAGCCGGTGTGGTCCTCGTCGTAGAGCCAGCGCTGCACCACGAACCGGGCGGCGAAGACCGACGCCAACGCCAGGGTGGCGATGTCGAAGCCGTGCCGGGACGGCTTGTCCCTGCGCCACGCCATGCCGGTGCCGTTCAGGACGTTCCACACCACGCCGGCCAGCGGCCAGCGCACCACCACCGACAGCACGAGCGCCGCGCAGTACACCAGGCTCGCCCAGATACCGAAGAGGAAGAAGCCCTTGGCCGACCCGGTGCGGTAGGCGATGAAGGCCGCGATCGCCACCCCGAAGAAGCCGGAGATGGCCGGTTGCAGCGGCTCCTTGCGGACGATCCGCAGTACGGTGATGGCGACCGCGCTGCCGACCGCGCTCCAGATCCCGACCTGCAGCCCGAACAGCGCGTTGGCCAGCACGAACACGATGACCGGCACCGACGAGTAGATCAGCCCGGACACGCCGCCCATCTGCTCGAGCAGGGTCGGCATGCGCTCCTGCTCCTCGGCGTCCCCCTCGCCGTCCGAGCTCTCGGTGTCCTCGGTGTCCTCGGTGGTCCCGGCCTCCACCGGGGTCCGCGGACGGAGCTCGGTGCCAGCCGGAGCCGGTCCGGTGTTGGCGGTGTCCGTGCCGGCGGGCGTGTCCGCGGCGCCCTGGGCCTCGGCTCGGGTGTCGGCCGGCGCGGCCCGGTGCTCGGTGCGGGCGGGTTCACTCACGGTGTGCGACCACTTCTTCTTGTCGGTGGAGGTTGGACCCGCGATCGCCGCTACGACGTCGTCTGCAGCTCGTAGTACGGGTTGTACAGGACCTTCCGACCGTCCCGGTCGGCCATCCGGCCCCGCGCCTTGATGGTACGGCCGGGCTCGATTCCCGGGATGCGGCGCCGGCCCAGCCACACCAGGATCACCCCTTCGGTGCCGTCGAACAGCTCGGCCTCCAGCGTGGCCGCCTCGCTGCTGGGGCACAGCTCCACGCTGCGCAACCGGCCGAGGACGGTCACCTCCTCGCCGGACCGGCAGTCGCAGGCCCGCCGAGCACCGCCGGCCGCGGACCGTTGGGACAGGTCGTCGGCGTCGAGGACGTCGACGTCGCTGGTCAGCTTGCGCACCAACCGGCTGAAGTAGCCGCCGTCTTTGGCGGACATAGGCGCCTGCTCCTGTGCTCCGGGGCCCCCGACTTTCTCGGCCCATGCGATTCCAGCGTAGCCGTTCCGCGGGCGGCCCCGCCCCCATACGAAAGGATCGGACCGTGAGCTCCGTTATCCCCGCGCGTCAGGCCGTGGTGCTGCCGGGCACCGGATCCGACGAGGTGTTCGCCCGCGCCGTGTTCGAGGGGCCACTGCGCGCGGTGGGCCTCCGGGCGGTGGCGCCGCCCCCGCCGGCCGGCGCGGCGCTGGTCACCGGGTCGCTGGCCGTGCTGGACGAGCTCGCCGCGGCGGCCGGTGAGCCGATCGTCGTCGGCGGGATCTCCCTCGGCGCGCACCTCGCCACCGAGTGGGCCGTTCGCAACCCGCGGCGGTGCGCGGGTGTCCTGGCCGCGTTGCCGGCGTGGATCGGCCGGCGGGCGGACGCCCCGGCCGCGGTGGCCGCGCGGGCATCGGCCGACCTGGTGGACCGGCACGGGGTGAGCGCCGCGCTGGCGCTGGCGACCGACGGCGTGCCCGACTGGCTGGCCGCGGAGCTGCGGCGGGCGTGGAAACGGCACGGCACGGGCCTGGCGGCGAGCCTGCGGGCCGCGGCGGCGCACCCGGCTCCGCTGGCGACCGCGCTGGCCGCGCTGCGGGTGCCGGTGGGGATCGCGGCGTGCGGGGACGACCCGGTGCACCCGGCGGCCACCGCGTACGCCTGGGCACGTGCCCTGCCCCGCGCGACGGTGCGGGAGACCACGCTGGTGGCGCTCGGCCGGGACCCCGAGTCGCTCGGCCGCGCCGCCGTGCTCGCCTGGCTCCAGGCCCGCGCGAGTGCCTGATCGTGGCGAGCCGGCTGAGATCCGGCGAGGGCCCGCGGGTCTGGCGGATCGACGGTTGTCCGCCAGGAAATCGGAACCTGTCCGGTATGGTGGAGTCATGGCAGCCGTTGACGACCAGACCCCCCGGGCGCAACTCACCGCCAGCCCGGACGGCAGGGTGACGATCCCGGCGCCGCTCCGGCGGGCCGCCGGGATCGAGCCGGGTCGACGGCTCGTCGCGTACGTCGAGGACGGCCGCGTCGTGCTCGAGGAGTGGGAGCACCTGTTGCGCCGGGTGCAGCGCCGGGTGATCGCGGCGACCTCCGGCCACAGCGGGAGCGCGGCGGACGCGCTGATCGCCGACCGCAGGGCCGAAGCGGCCCACGAGGACGTCAGCGCCGACGCCACGCTGGCCGGGCGCGGCGCGCACGGGCCGGACCCGGCGTGACGGCGGTCCTGGACGCCAGCGCCGTGCTGGCCCTGCTGCGCGCCGAGCCAGGACACGAGCAGGTGGCGGAGCTGGTTCCCGGCTCGGTGATCTCGGCGGTCAACTACTCCGAGGTCGTCCAGAAGCTCGCCCAACTCGGCAGCGACACCGCCGAGGACGACGCCGCCGCGCTCGTCGCGCTGGGCACGACCGTCGCCGCCTTCGACGTGCGCGCCGCGACGAACGCGGCGCGGCTCTGGCCGGCCACCCGTCGGGCCGGGCTGTCCCTGGCGGACCGGGCCTGCCTGGCCCTGGCCGCCGACCTCGCCGACGGGGTGGCGGTCACCGCCGACCGCGCGTGGGCCGAGCTCGGCCTCGACATCCGCGTTCGGTTCATCCGCTGAGGGGATCCGCTGAGTTCCGCCCGCTGGCGACGGGACTCAGCCTGACGGCAGGACCTGACGGCAGGACTCAGCCCTGTTGGGCCTGCTGCTGGGCCTGCTGCTGGGCGATGTGCTCGGCGACGGCCGGGGGCAGGGTGATCGGCAACGGGGTGCGCACCGGCATCGGCCCGTCGCCGCGCACGACGATCGTGTCGCGCACGATGTCCCGCAGCGTCGCCGGCGCCTGCGCGGCCAGCGACTGCGGCCCGGCGATCACCCCGCGCAGCATCCACCGCGGCCCGTCGACCCCGACGAAGCGGAGCGCCACCTCGCCGACCACGGCGGAGAGCTCCAGGCCCCACTCGCCCTCGCCGGTGGCCACCTTCGCGCCGTCGGAGCGGAGCTGGTCGGCCAGTTCGACCCCCACCTCGTCCCACAGCCCACCGGAGCGCGGTGCCGCGTACGCGCTCACCGTGACCTGGCCGTGCGGGGTCACCACGTGCACCGCGCGCACCTGCTGGGTCTGCTGGTCCATCTCGACCTGCACCTGGGAACCGTCGGGCACCGGCACCCGCACCGACCCGAGGTCGATCCGCGGGCTCTCGTCCTCCGGCGCGTCGGCGACGTCGAACGGGCCGGTCGTCTCCGGCTCCGAGTCCGGCAGGGCGGTGTCCGCCTCCTCGACGGCCTCGCCGTCGGGCAGCTCGTCGACCTCCGGGGCCGCGTGCCGCCCCCGGGACGTGGCCCCGTCCGCCCGGCGCTTACGTCCGAAAATCCCCACTGACTCTCCGTTTCCTTCCCACGTCCAACCTAGCCGAGGACGGCGTGTCCACCCGTCGAACCGTAGCCGCCCGCGCCGCGCTCGGACTCGTCGAGCCGGTCGACCTCGACGAACTCGGCGTGCTCGACCCGCTGGACGACCAGCTGGGCGATCCGGTCCCCCCTGGTCAGCACGATCGGGGCGCGCGGGTCGTGGTTGATCAGGCAGACCTTGATCTCGCCGCGATAGCCGGAGTCGATGGTGCCCGGTGTGTTCACCACGGACAGCCCGGCCCTGGCCGCCAGCCCGGAGCGCGGATGCACGAACCCGGCGTACCCGGGCGGCAACGCGATCGCCACACCGGTGCCGACCACCGCCCGCTCTCCCGGCTCGATCACCACGTCGGAGGTGGTGACCAGGTCGGCGCCGGCGTCACCGGGCCGGGCGTAGCTGGGCAGTGGAACGTCGGGGTCGACCCGGGACAGCAGGACCTGCACGCTGGACACGGGCGGCGAGACTACCCTGGTGGTGTGGGTGACAGCACGGGCGCGGCCGAACGGCGGGCGGACAGGACGGCCGACACGATGACGACACCGGGCACGGCACCGGGCGGGCCGGGCACCGCGGGTGCTTCCGGCCGGCCGCGCTACACCGAGCGCCTCCACGTTCCATGGTGGGGCTGGCCGCTGCCGCTCGTCGGTGGCGCGCTGCTCGCCGCCGAGGTGCACATGGGCTACCCGGGCGTGCGCGCCTGGCTGCCCTACCTGATCGTGCTCCCGGTGGTGGTCGCGCTGCTGCTGGCGCTGGGGCGGATCAAGGTCGAGGTGCGGGACACCGGCGAGTCCGGGGAGCCGGAGCTGTGGGTCGGCGACGCGCACCTGCCGCTGCGGTTCGTCGGCGAGGTCGACGTGATCGACCGGGACCGCAAGCGCAAGGCCCTCGGCCCGGAGCTCGACCCGGCGGCGTTCGTCGTGCACCGGGGCTGGGTGGGACCGGTGCTGCGGATCCACCTCACCGACCCGGCCGACCCGACGCCCTACTGGGTGATCAGCACTCGCCGCCCCGAACAGCTGGCGGGGTTGCTGCGCGAGCACCGCCCGGCCCCGCCGGAGCCGCGGCCGGACCAGGCGTGAGCGACGTCACAGACGCGAGTGGCGGCCGAGCGCGGTGCTCGACCGCCCCCGTGGACGATCCCCCGAGCCGCACGCCTTCCGCGGACGCCCCGCGGGCCGGCGCGTGACCGGCTCCGCCGGCGTGGTCGCCGGTCAGGCCGGTCAGGCGCAGTCGCGGCAGATCGTCCGACCGCCGCTCTCCTCGGCCAGGCGACTCCGGTGGTGCACCAGGAAGCACACCGAGCAGGTGAACTCGTCGGCCTGCTTGGGCACCACCTTGACGGTCAGGTCCTCGCCGGAGAGCCCGGACAGGTCGGCGCCAGGCAGTTCGAAGTTCTCCGCGGTGGCGTCCTCGTCCACGTCCACCACGCCAGACTGGGTCTCGTTGCGCCGCGCCTTCAGTTCCTCCAACGAGTCCTCGGCGAGCTCGTCGGCCTCGCTGCGGCGCGGAGCGTCGTAGTCGGTCGCCATTGTCCCTCACCCCTGCGATCAGCTTGTGTCGATGGCCCGACCGAGGCCATCGCGATAGTCCTTCGTGCCGCTGGTCAACGTCCCAGCGCCCCTTTTTGTGCCCGGCGTCGCAGTGAGGCAGATCTCTGTTCCGTGTTCTCGATCTACGCCCGGAGCCCGCAGAGGGTAGCCCATGGGTCTCCCGCCGAGGAAACAGGTTCCCGGGGGCGGGACGTATGTCACTCGACAGGCCCAGCTCCACTCGGACGGTGTTCGCCCGTTCGGGTCGCTGGCGGCCAGTGCGGCGCCCTGACATGGGACAAGAGCGCGGCGCGCCGAAACGCCCACCGGGCGGGTGCCCCAACGGTGTCCCCTTACCCCGGTAACGCCTAGGCTCATCAGCAACGACAGTGCTCATAACGGCACGTTCGAATCGGGGAAGGGGACGGGGCAGGTGGCGTCGGGAATCGGCCGGGCTGGGCGCGGGGTGAGGCCGTACCGCAGGCGCCGGCCGGGGCCCGCGCTGATCGTGTTCGGTGTGCTCGCCGTGCTCGCCCTGTCCGTCTGGGGCTACGCGATCACCAACCGGGCCGACATCGACGAGGCCATCCGCTGCGAGCCCGCCGCGAAACCGCCCGATGGGATGACGTACACCCGGTTGGGGCACGACGGGCTGGACGGCGTCACGCCGCTCCCGCCGGACAAGGTCGGGGTCCGAGTCCTCAACGCCGGCGCGGCGCGCAACCAGGCGGCGGTCACCACGGAGGAGTTGAGGCAGCTCGGGTTCACCGCGGCCAGTGAGCCGGCGAACGACCCCGCGTACGAGAAGGCGGAGGCGGACTGCCGAGGCCAGATCCGTTTTGGCACGAACGGTGCCGCCGCCGCGCGGACGCTGAGCCTGGTGGAGCCGTGCGCCGAGCTGATCAGGGACGAGCGCCAGGACGCCAGCGTTGACCTGGCCATTGGCACCCGGTTCGGGGACGTCCGCCCGCGCACGGAGACCCTGGACATCCTCCGGCACCTGCGGGAGTGGTCGAACAGCCAGGGCGAGGCCACCGGCGGAGAGCAGTCGGCCGGCGGAGCACCCGACCTGGACCCGGCGCTGCTGAGGGCCGCCCGCGACGCGCACTGCTGACCCGGTGAACCACTGACGGGAAGCGCCAACGCGGCGACGCGAACGGCAAACACACGTGCGCGGGCCGCGGACACGCGGAGGGGCCGGTGGGTAGGTCAGACCTTGGCGGCGCCGGACTCGACCAGTGCGGCGCGCAGTGGCGCGGCGATCGTGGGCGCCGCGGCGAAGGTGGCGTCCTCGCCGAGGTCTGCGGCCTCGCCGGGCAGCGCGACCACGGCGCCGGCCTCCGCGGCGATCAGCGCGCCGGCCGCCCAGTCCCACCGGGACAGCCCGTGCTCGACGTAGGCGTCCACCCATCCGGCGGCCACGGCGCACAGGTCCAGCGACGACGCGCCCGCACGGCGGACGTCCCGCACCCGGCCGAGCATCGCGGCGACCATCTCGGCCTGCCGGGTCCGCCGGTCCCGCCGGTAGGCGTAGCCGGTGCTCAGCAGCGTCACGTCGAGACCGGTCGGCGCGGACACCCGCAGCGGGCGACCGTCCACCCGGGCCCCCGCGCCGCGCGCGGCGGTCCACCGCCGGCCGCTGACCGGCTCCACCACCGCGCCGGCCACGGACACACCGTCCACCTGCGCGGCCACCGAGACGGCGAACCACGGGTAGCCGTAGAGGAAGTTGACCGTGCCGTCGATGGGGTCGACCACCCAGGTCACCCCCTCCCCCGGGGCGCCGCCCTCCTCCTCGCCGAGCACGGCCTCCCCCGGCCGCAGCTCGGCCAACATGTCCCGGACGAACCGCTCGGTGTCGCGGTCCACCGCGGTCACCACGTCGGTGATGCTGCTCTTGGTGTCCACCCGCACCGACCGGCCACCGCGCATCTCCTCGCCGGCGGTGCGCACCCGGTCGGCGGCGGCGGTGGCCACCCTGTCGGCAACGTCGGCGAGTGCGGATTCGATAACTCCCACGCAAACATGGGACCACACCCGGCTACAGTGCCGGAACACGGCTTTCTGAATCGAGAAGGAAGGGACGACGCCAATGACGGCGACCCGGGGCTTCGGCATCGACATCGGCGGCAGCGGGATCAAGGGCGCGCTGGTCGACCTGGAGAAGGGCCGGCTCATCGGCGACCGTCTCCGGATCGACACCCCGCAACCGTCCACCCCGGAGGCGGTCGCCGACGTCGTGGCCAGGATCGTCCAGCACTTCGCGTGGGACGGCCCGGTCGGCGTCACCCTTCCGGCCGTGGTCAAGCGGGGGACGGCGTGCACCGCGGCCAACATCGACAAGTCGTGGATCGGCACCGACGCCGACGCGCTGTTCGCCAAGCGGATCGGCCGCGACCTCGACGAGGTGTCGGTGCTCAACGACGCCGACGCCGCCGGGCTCGCCGAGGTCCGGTTCGGCGACCCGGCCGGGCGCAGCGGGCTGGTCGCCCTGCTGACCTTCGGCACCGGCATCGGCAGTGCCCTGTTCCTCGACGGTCGGCTCGTCCCGAACACCGAGTTCGGTCACCTCGAGGTCGACGGCCACGACGCGGAGTCGCGCGCGGCGGCGTCGGTCAAGGACAACGAGGGGTTGTCGTATCCGGAATGGGCGCGGCGGGTGGATCGTTACCTGACCGTGTTGGAGAACCTCGTCTGGCCCGACCTGATCATCGTCGGCGGCGGGGTGAGCAAGAAGGCGGAGAAGTGGGTTCCGCTGCTGGACGTGCGGACCAGGATCGTCGTGGCGTCGTTGCAGAACAACGCCGGGATCGTGGGCGCGGCGCTGGCCGCGGCCGAGGGCCTCGGGCACTGAATCCGGGTACCCACCTCCGCGGCCGGTGACCGGCCAGTGACCGGCCCGTACCCGGGTCCGACCATGGTCCGTGCCTGGTCCCCGCCGCCGCCGCACGCGCCGGAGTTGATCGCTTGGCGACTCACCGGCGCATCGTCGTTACAATGGAACACGGCCCACGGCTGCGGCGGCAAAACCGCAGGCCGTGGCGGAATCCCCGAATCTGAGGCAGCTGAGGCCTCCGTGTCTCGGCTCGTCGTGATCGACCGCTGTGAAAGGGCGTACGTGGCAGCCGCAAGAACCGCAACCCGAAGCGGGACGAAATCAACGAGCGCCGCCAAGACCTCGACCGCCGACGAGGACACGGCGGCCGGCCCCACCACGGGTGACGCGGCCACGGAGGCGGACGCGAAGTCGCCCGGCCGCAAGCCAGCCGCGCGGAAGACCGCCGCGAAGTCCACCAGCAAGTCCGGCGCGAAGTCCGCGGGCAAGGGGCGCAAGGGCACCAAGTCGGCCACCAAGGGCGACGAGGTCAAGCTCGACCAGGACGGCCCCGGCGAGGACGTCGAGCTGGAGGACGTCGACCTGTCCGACCTCGACGTCGACGCGGTGGAGGTCGACGTCGTCGACGCCACGGTGACCGAGGAGGCCGAGGAGCCGGAGGACGAGGATGACGGCGCACCCGCCGCCAGGGTGAAGTCGCCGACCGACCCCGACTTCGTCTGGGACGAGGAGGAGTCCGAGGCGCTGCGGCAGGCGCGCAAGGACGCCGAGCTCACCGCCTCCGCCGACTCGGTGCGTGCCTACCTCAAGCAGATCGGCAAGGTGGCGCTGCTCAACGCCGAGGAGGAGGTGGAGCTGGCCAAGCGGATCGAGGCCGGGCTCTACGCGGCGGACCGGCTGCGGGCCGCCGAGGAGGAGGGCGAGAAGCTCTCCACCCAGATGCGTCGCGACCTGCGGTGGATCGTCCGGGACGGGGAGCGCGCCAAGAACCACCTGCTGGAGGCCAACCTGCGCCTGGTGGTGTCGCTGGCCAAGCGCTACACCGGCCGCGGCATGGCGTTCCTGGACCTGATCCAGGAGGGCAACCTCGGGTTGATCCGCGCGGTGGAGAAGTTCGACTACACCAAGGGCTTCAAGTTCTCCACCTACGCCACCTGGTGGATCCGGCAGGCCATCACCCGCGCCATGGCCGACCAGGCCCGCACCATCCGCATCCCGGTGCACATGGTCGAGGTGATCAACAAGCTGGGCCGGATCCAGCGCGAGCTGCTGCAGGACCTCGGCCGCGAGCCGACGCCCGAGGAGCTCGCCAAGGAGATGGACATCTCCCCGGAGAAGGTCCTGGAGATCCAGCAGTACGCGCGGGAGCCGATCTCGCTGGACCAGACCATCGGCGACGAGGGCGACTCGCAGCTCGGCGACTTCATCGAGGACAGCGAGGCCGTGGTGGCGGTGGACGCGGTGTCGTTCACGCTGCTGCAGGACCAGCTCCAGTCGGTGCTGCAGACGTTGTCCGAGCGCGAGGCGGGCGTGGTCCGGCTGCGGTTCGGCCTCACCGACGGCCAGCCGCGCACGCTCGACGAGATCGGCCAGGTCTACGGGGTCACCCGGGAACGGATCCGGCAGATCGAGTCGAAGACCATGTCGAAGCTGCGCCACCCCTCGCGGTCGCAGGTGCTGCGCGACTATCTCGACTGAGCGCACGACCACGGCGTCGGCCCTGGACCACCACGGTCCGGGGCCGATGCCGTGTCCGGGGCTCGGCCGGATTCACGGCCGGTCACGGTGTCGAGTTGCCGCGCCGCCGTGCCCCCACGCCGGCGAGCAGCAGGCCGACCACGGCCATCACCACGCTGGCCGGGATGTGCAGCGACGCCGGCAGCAGGTGCAGCTGGACGAACCAGCTGTACGACGAGCTCTCCGCGACGCGGTTGACGAACCCGCCCACTCCCTGGATCACCAGCAGAATCCCCAGTGCCTCGACCATGTTCTGACGTTTCCCTTCTGTCGCGAGCCTGTCACGAGCCGTCGCGGGCCGCGGCGCGGTCGCCGTCCCGGGGGCCCAGCTCCGCCCACAGCGGGCCGACGACGAACCAGATCCCCACCACCCAGCCGAGCCGGGGCAGCCAGCCGCCGGTCGCCCACAACTGCCTGGTCTGCTCGGGCGAGCCCGCGACGAAGATCAGCAGCAGCATCGCCCCGCCGGCCAGCGCGCAGGCGAGCAGGCACTTGCCCCACTCCCGCCATTCGTGCCGCCGTTTCGCCGTGCTGCCGCGGGGTGGCCTGGTCGGCGCCGGCCCGCCGGCGAACCGGTGCGCGACGTGGGCGTCGGCCCAGCGGATCATGCTGGGGCCGAACACGACGCTGAAGCCGAGGTACACCGCGGCCAGGCCGTGCACCCACGTCGCCTGCGCACCGCGAGTGAGGTCGACCATGGTCACGACGAGCACGACGAGATCGATCAGCGGCGTCGCGGCGAGCAGCACGACGCCGGTGCGCGGCAGGCGCAGCAGGTATCGCGCCGTCAGCCCGGCGACGATGAAGACCCAGAAACCCACCTCGCCCGCGGCGATCACCGCGGCCATCGGGTTGTCGGCGACGAAGTCGACGATGTTGTCCACGACGCCGAGTCTGTGGTGGGGCGGCCGATGGCGCGTCGGGCGGCGGCACGACATCGGGGTCATCACTTGGTAGGACGGCCGGCCCGGCGGGGATGTGCTGTGATGGTGCTCGTGCCGGACTGGACGAGGCTCGCCCGGCTGCGGGTGAACCGGTTGCCGCCACCGCAGCAGGACGTGGTGATCGCGGTGGCTTTCTTCGTCGTGGGCGGTCTGCTGTACACCACGCGGTACTACGTCCTGTTCCGCCCCGACGACACGGCGCCGCTGTGGGCGCGCTTCGCCGTGCTGGCGGCGATCTGCGCGGCGCAGCTGCTGCGCCGCGGGGCGCCTGCCATGGCACTCGGCCTCGGCGCGCTGGGCGTCGGTGTCGACGCTGTGCTCGGGCTGTCCGTGCCCCCGCTGATCGTCCTCTCCGACCTGATCTACGCGGCCACCCTCTACGGCTCGCGCCGCCTGAGCCGGGCCATGATCCCGATGGCTGCCGTGCTCACCGTGGGGGCGATGGTGGTCGCGCTCGTGCTGGTGCCCGAGTGGCGGCTCGCGGTGCTCGCCGCCGTCGTGACCGTGCCGTTCGTCGCCACCCCCGTGTGGTGGGCGATCAACGTGCGGGAGCAGCGCGACATCGCCGCCGCCGAGCGGGCCAACGCCGACCAGCTGGCCCGGATCGCCGAGCTGGACCGTACGGCCGCCCTGGCCGCCGAGCGCGCCCGGATGGCGCGGGACCTGCACGACGTGATCTCCGGGCACCTCTCGGCGATCGCCATCCAGTCGTCGGCCGCGCTGTCCCGGGGCGACCCGGCGACCGCCGGCGTCGTGCTGCGTTCGGTGCGAGAGAACAGCGTGCACGCGTTGGAGGAGATGCGGGCGATGATCGACCTGCTGCGGGCCAACGGCGCCGAGGACGACCTCGCCGCCCCGGCGCGGCTGCGCGAGCTGTCCCGGCTGGTCGGCTCGGCGCGGGCCGCGGGGATCACCGTCGACCTGCACTCCGAGGTCGGCGACGGCGACGCGCTGCCGGCCGCGGTGGATCTCACGGCGTACCGGATCGCCCAGGAGGCGCTCACCAACGCGATGAAGCACGCACCGGGCACGCGGGTCCGGCTGCTGGTCCTGCGTCGGGGCGCCGAGCTCAGCGTCGAGGTGAGCAACGAGTTGACCGGCGGTGGCGTGGCCACCGCCGACACCGGAACGGGGTTGCTGAACATGCGGGAACGCGCCACCGCGATCGGCGGGTCGCTGTCGGCCGGGCCCGCGGGCACGGGCTGGCACGTCCGTGCCGTGCTGCCGATACCGGAGCCCGGCGGATGAGCATCCGGGTACTGGTGGCCGACGACCACGCCGCGATCCGCGCGGGGCTGGTGATGATCCTCGACGGTGCCGACGGCATCGAGGTGGTCGGCGAGGCGGCCGACGGTGCCGTGGCGGTGCGCCAGGCTCGCGCGCTGAAGCCGGACCTGGTGCTGATGGACGTGCGGATGCCGGGCACCGACGGGATCACGGCGACCAGGGAGCTGGTGACCGACGGGCTGGCCCAGGTGCTGGTGCTGACCACGTTCGACCTGGACGAGTACGTCTACTCGGCGCTGCGCGCGGGCGCGGCGGGGTTCCTGCTCAAGTCGGTCGAGGCGGACCGGCTGGTGGAGGCGGTGCGCCTGGTCGCCGCCGGGGAGGGGGTGCTCGCGCCCCAGGTCACCCGGGCGCTGATCGCGGCCTTCGCCGCCAGTGCCCCGGCCGCTCCTTCGGCGCCCCCGCCCGGCCTGGCGGAACTCACCGAGCGGGAGCGTGAGGTGCTCGGTTGCCTCGGTGAGGGCCTGTCGAACGCGCAGATCGCCCGGCGGATGGTCATCGGCGAGACGACGGTGAAGACGCACGTGTCCCGGGTGCTCACCAAGCTCGGGTTGCGCTCCCGGGTGCAGGCCGCGATCCTCGCCAGGGAACACCCGGACGCCGCGCGCGGATGATCGGCTACCGTGCCCGCGATGGGCGTGCTCCGGACACTCGACGTCGACGACATCCTCGACCGGCAGCGCACCGGCGGCCTGCGCCGCCGGCTCCGTGGCCGTGACCTGGTCGGCTTCGGCATCGGCATCATCATCGGTACCGGGATCTTCACCCTTGCCGGGGTGGAGGCGAAGAACCACGCCGGGCCGGCGGTGACGCTGTCGTTCGTGATCAGCGCGGTGGTCGCCGGGCTGGCCGCGCTGTGCTACGCCGAGCTGGCCTCCGGCGTGCCGACCGCGGGCAGCGCCTACACCTACGCGTTCGCCACGCTCGGTGAGATCTTCGCCTGGATCATCGGCTGGGACCTGCTGCTGGAGTTCGCGCTCGGCGCCGCGGTGGTGTCCCGCGGCTGGTCGGGCTACCTGGCCAACCTGCTCGGTCTGCCGCCGGAGCTGTTCGGCGAGGACGCCACGGTGAACGTCGGCGCGGTGCTGGTCATCGCGGTGCTCACCGTGGTGGCGGTGGCCGGGATCCGGCAGTCGGCACTGTTCACCAACACCCTGGTCGTCGTGAAGGTCGCGGTGTGCGTGCTGATCCTGGCCGTGGGCGTGTTCTTCGTCCGTGGCGCCAACCTCGTGCCGTTCGTCCCGCCGGCGCGGCCCCCGGACAGCGGCGGTGACGTGCTGCACCAGCCGGTGGTGCGGGCCGCGCTCGGGATGGAGCAGTCGATCTACGGCATCGCCGGCATGCTCACCGCGGCGGCGGTGGTGTTCTTCGCCTACACCGGGTTCGAGGCGCTGGCCAACCTCGGCGAGGAGGCCCGCCGCCCGGACCGGGACCTCAAGGTGGGCATCCTCGGCGCGCTCGGGGTGTGCGCGCTGCTCTACGTCGGCGTGTCGCTGGTGCTGACCGGCATGGTGCCGTTCGTCAACATCGACGAGGGCGCCCCGCTGGCCGCGGCGTTCAACTCGGTCGGGATGCACTGGGTGGGCGCGCTGATCGCGCTCGGCGCGGTGACCGGGCTGACCTCGGTGATGATGGTGGAACTGGTCACCATCGGCCGGATCGGCTTCGCCATGGGCCGCGATGGCCTGCTGCCGAAGGCGCTGGGCACGGTGCACCCGCGGTGGGGCACCCCGCACCGGATGACCATCGGCGGCGCGGTGCTCATCGCGCTGCTCGCGGCGTTCGTGCCGATCAGCGAGCTGGCCGACATGGTGAGCATCGGCGCGCTCTCCGCGATGATCATCGTCGCGCTGGCGGTGCCGGTGCTGCGCCGGCGGCGGCCGGACCTGCGCCGACCGTTCCGGGTGCCGCTCTCCCCCGTGCTGCCGGTCGTGGCCGCGCTGGCGTGCCTGTACCTGATGTTGAACCTCGACGTGCTCACCTGGATCCGGTTCGCCGTGTGGCTGGGCGCCGGGCTTCTCCTCTACGCCTGCTACGGTCGCCGCCACTCCCGCCTCGCGGAGGCCGAGCGCGCGGCCGCGCGGGACTTTCACGAGCTACGGGACTAGCGCGTTCAGTCCGGCGCCGGGCTCCCGTTGTCCCACAGCCGGGGGGTCAGCCCGGCGGCCAGCACGACGTCCCGCGCGGCCGCGGCATCGGCGGCCCGCACCACCAGCAGCACCCCGCCCGGTGCCCTGCCCTCCCGGCGCAGCGCGGCCGCGAGGTGCGGCAGCGGCTGCAGGTACACCCCGCGCTCACCCAGTGACGGGTAGCCGTCCACGACGACCGCGGCGCTGCCCTCCGGGCCGTCGAGCCGGCCGGCCACGAGCACGAAGTGGCCGACCCGCCAGCGGGACAGCCACAGCGGTGGCATGCCGGTGGCCAGGTAGTCGGCCACCGCCCGCCACGGGGTGTCCGGCGCGGCGAGCTCGCCGGTCGCCACGTTCGCGACGAGCGCGACCACGGGCAGCCGTTCGACGCCGGTGAGCAGCCGGCGCAGTGCGGTGGCCGTCCAGTCGCCGCGGGCGGGCACCGCCCGTAGCCGGTCGGCGGACAGCCGGCGCACGGCCCGCGCGAGCCCGGCCGCCGACGTACCGGCCCGCGCCGGGTCGGTGGTGCTCGGCGGCGGGAGCCGGAAGTCGAGGCGTTCCGGCTCCCCCGGCGGCCGGCTCGCCCGCCCACCGGCGAGCCGCACGGTGCCCGCCGCCTCGGCGACCGTGTCCTGGTCGGGCACCTCGACGCCGTGCGCGCGCAGCGCGACGAGCACGGTGAACGCCCCGCACAGGTCGTCCTTCTGCGGCAGCTCCGCGCGGGCGAGGTCGACCACCGCGCGGCCGCCCGGCAGCCACCGGGCCTCCTCCCACCACGCGACTCGGGTACCGCCCACTCGCCGGCTCAGTATCGCCACAGGTGCGCTTCGACGATCTCGACCAGGTCACGCTCCGCCGCCCAGGCCGCGTCGGAGGCCCGCACGGCCTGGAAGGCGGCGAGCAGCTCCTCCCCGAGCACCCCGGAGACCCGGTCGGCGGCCCGCAGCGCCGCGTCCTGCTCACCGGCGGAGACGGGCAGCCGGTGCACGCCGCGGGTGACCCGCTCGGCCGGCGACCAGGTGCCCGGGTCCTCGTTGATCGGGTCGGGCGGGGTCAGCCCGTCCTCGACACCGCCGAGCCCGGCGGCGAGCACCGCGGCCAGCGCGAGATAGGGGTTGGCCGAGGCGTCCGACGGTTTGAGCTCGACGTTGGCGTGGCCGGCGCCGAGCAGCGGCGTGCTCGGCACGTACCGCAGCGGCGCCTCCCGGTTCTGCACGCCCCAGAAGACGTAGGCGCTGGCGAAGTAGCCGGGGCGCAGCCGGATCGTCGACGGCACACTCGGCGCGGTGATCGCGGTGAGCGCCGGAAGGTCGCGCAGCAGGCCGGCCAGGTAGGCCGCGCCGTCGCCCTCCGGCCGGTCGGCACCGGCCAGCAGGTTGCGCCCGTCCCGCCAGAGCGAGGTGTGCAGGTGCCAGCCGTTGCCGGGCACGTGCGGGGCGATCAGCGGCGCGAAGCAGACCCGCAGGCCGTGCGCGTGGGCCGCGGCGTGGATGGTCTGCCGGGCCAGGAGCTGGTCGTCGGCCGCGGCGACCGGGTCGGTCGCGGCGAGGGACAGCTCGAGCTGCGCGGGCCCGTACTCGGCGTGCAGCTGCCCGACCCGCAGCCCATTGGCCTCGAGGTCGTGCAGCAGCGCGGCGACGAAGCCGTCCAGCTCCACCAGGGCGTGCGGGCTGTAGGCGGGACCGCGGTGCCCCGGCGCGGAGAGCACGTTCCGGCTGCCGAGCGGGGTGACGGCGAACTCGATCTCGTAGCCGGCGCGCAGCTCGTAGCCGCGCCGGGCCGCCTCCGCCACCTGGCGTTCCAGCACGGCGCGCTGGCAGTACGGCCACGGCGAGCCGTCGGCGGCGACCTGCCGGGCCGGCGCCCAGGCGAGCGCGGGCTGGCCGGCGAGCCGGCGAACCCGCTCGACCACCGGCAGCAACCGCACGTCCCCCGACGGGGTGGGCAACACGTCCTGGTCGTAGGTGATGCCGTCGTGGCTGTCGAACACCGCGAACAGCGAGGTGACCCCGACGCCCCTGGTGACGACGTCGGCGAACCCGTCGATCGGCACGATCCGGGAGCGGGGGACGCCGTTGTTGTCGCACCAGGCGAGCTGCACGCCGCGCACTCCGGCGTCCGCGAGCTCCTCCGCCGTCGTCATCGTTGCATCCTGCCAGCGCGACGGCGTGCCGTCACCTGGTTACGGCGGTTCCGGCATCGGGTCGTTGCGGTCGCCGGCGCCGCGGCGGGTCCGCGCGCCCAGCGCGACGCCGGCCACCACGGCCAGCGTGCCCACCGCCTCCAGCGGTGTGGGGACCTGGCCGAGGGTGACCAGGCCGATGACCGTGGCGGTCACCGGGAGCAGCGCGAGCAGCAGTGCGAACCGGGACCGGCCGACCCGGCGCAGCACGATCTGGTCGAGGCAGTAGGGCACCACCGTGGAGGACACAGCGAGCACGCCCACTCCGAGCAGCAGCAGGTGCGCCGAGCTCCAGACCGGGCCGGTGGTGACCGCCACCGGGGACAGCAGGACCGTGGCCACCGCGAAGCCGACGGCGAGGCTGTCGAGGCCGCCCCCGCCGAGGGCGACCCGCCGGCCGAGCAGGATGTAGCCGGCCCAGGCCGCCGCGGCGCCGAGGGCCAGGGCCAGCCCGAGCGGGCTGCCGGTGAGCCGCACGTCGGCGATGCAGATCACGCCGGAGGCCACCAGCGCCAGTGCGGCGATGTCCCGCACGCCGCGCGAGCCGACCGCGGCCACGGCGACCGGGCCGGCGAACTCCAGCGCCACCGCGGTACCCAGCGGCAGCCGGGCGATGGCCTCGTAGAACAGCATGTTCATCCCGGCGGTGACCACGCCGAAGGCGCCGGCGAGCAGCAGCGGCCGGCCCCGCCACGCCGCGCGGCCCGGCCGCCGCCAGGCGAGCAGCACCAGCGCGGCGCCCAGCGTGCGCAGCCAGGCGACTCCGGCGGGCGCGGCGACGTCGAAGAGGCCGACCGCCAGCGCCGCGCCGAGGTACATCGACATTCCGCTGAGAACGAACAATCCCGGCGCCGGAACGGCCCCCAGCCGGGCCCCGGACAGCTGCACTCCCACCCTGGCATCGTGCCTGACCACCGGAAACACCGGTGGCGAGGGTGCGTTTCTCCCACTGTGCGGAACCGGTCTACGACGTTCGGCGTAATTCACCGTGACGCGCCTCCCACCGGGCCGGGAACACTTGCGACCCGCCAGGCGTCTGCAAGAGTGGAGGCTGCGAGCACCGCGGAGCCGGTTGACCTTCGGGTCGCCGGGGTAACACCAGAGTGGTCGCGGCTGGAATGATGGCATCGGTGCTGCCGGTGCCGGGACGGAGGGAGACTCCCATGACTTCACCGACGCTCACCCGCCCCGAACTGACCGCTGCAGACCGTTGCGACCGGTGCGGAGCAGCCGCCAAGGTGCGAGCCGTCCTCAAGACCGGGGGTGAGCTGCTGTTCTGCGGCCACCACGGCCGCGAGCACGAGGCACGGTTGAAGGAGCTGGCGGCCGACATCCAGCACGGCTGAGGCCGCTGGCGCCGCCGGGACGGGTTCGGCGGCACGAGACGACTCCGGGCGGGGATCCGACATATCGGGTCCCCGCCCGTGTCGTCGGCACCGAGGGCACCGCGGGCGGCGCACCTCGGCCGGCCCGCCAGCGCGCCGCCAGGCCCGGATTTCCGGTGTTTGTGATGGAGATCACGCTCTTCTGCCGTGCTCTCCTCACCTGCCGCGCCGGTCGCCGTCACACCCGGTCGAGCACGTCCTCGAACGCGGCCTCCGCGGCGCCGAGCAGCTTCACGTCGTTGCCGAGCGCGGAGGTCTCGATCCGCACGCCCCCGACCGCCCTGCTGACCATACTGCGCCGGCGCACCTCGGCGCCCACGTGCTCCAGCACCGCGGCGGGCAGCGCGGTGAACAGGTCGCCGAGCACCACCAGCTGTGGCCCGAGCAGGTTCACCACGTTCACCAGCCCGAGGGTCAGCCACTCACCGAAGTCGGCCAGCCGGCTCAGCGCCACGCCGGCGTCGCCGTCCAGCCGGCGCAGCTCGGCCACCACCGCCCCGCGCGGCGCGCTCTCCGGAAGCCCCAGCGCCCGGCACAGCGCCGCCTCCCCCACCTCGGTCTCCCAGCACCCGCGGTTGTCGCAGTAGCAGGGCCGGCCGCCGGGCCGCAGCACCATGTGCCCGATCTCGCCCACGTAGCCGGTCGCGCCGCGCAGCGACGCCCCCTGCGCGATCACGCCACCGCCCACGCCCACGTCCGCCGACACCCACACCGCGTCCTGCGCCCCGCGGGCCGCCCCGCGCAGGTGCTCGGCCAGCGCGCCCAGCTCCGCGTCGTTGCCGACCACCACGGGCATCCGCAGCACCGCGCCGAGCCGCTCCCCCAGCGCCACGTCCGACCAGCGCAGGTTCGGCGCCTCGTGGACGCGCCCGTCGGCCCGGCGCACCACCCCGGGCACGGACACCCCGGCGGCCATCGGCGCCACGTCCTCCTCGGCCGCCAGCACGGCCGCGGACTCGACGACGTGGGTGATCACCTCGTCCGGCTCGCGCGCGTTGCCGTGCAGGTTCCAGCTGTGCCGGGCGAGGATCTGGCCGCCCAACCCGACCAGCGCGACCGCCACGTGGTCCACCCACACGTCCACGGCCAGCACCACCGCGGCCTGGGGTTGCGGCAGCACCAGCAGCGACGGCCGGCCGGCACCCCGGCCGGGGCGGGGCACCCGCTCCTCGACCACGCCCGCCTCGGCCAGTCCGTCCACCAGCGTCTTGATCGTGCTGCGGTTCAGCCCGAGCTCGGTGCCCAGCGCGGCCCTGGTCCGCGGGCCGGCCACGTGCAGCAACCGGAGCAGGGTCGTGCGGTTGTGCCGGCGCACCTCGTCCGGTCGGGCCACCGCAGTGCTGCTCACGGCCGACAGTCTCGCATCGGCGCTCAGCGGGGTGCGACGGCCGCCCGCCGCCGGGACAGCGCGTCGACCGTCGCCGCGAGCAGCAGCACCAGGCCGGTGACGATCGCGACCACGGCGGCGGGCTGCTTGAGCAGGCCGAGCCCGTTGGCCACCACCGCCAGCACCGTGCCGCCGATCACCGCGTCGGACACCCGCCCCTTGCCGCCGAACAGCGAGGTCCCGCCGATCACCGCGGCGCCCACCGCGAACAGCAACGTGTTCAGCCCACCGGCCTGGGGGTCCACCGAGCCGACCTTCGACGAGTACACGATCGCGCCGATCGCGGCGACCGACGAGGACACCACGAACACGCTCGCCCGGATCTTGGTGACGTTGATCCCGGCGCGGCGGGCGGCCTCCCGGTTGCCGCCGACGGCGTAGATGTGCCGGCCGTAGCGGGTGCGGTTGAGCACGTAGGTGCCGATCGCCAGCAGCGCCAGCACGATCGGGACCACGTACGGCACGCCGGAGATCTCCACGCTGGCGTTCACCGAGCGGTTGAGGGTGAGCAGGTAGGTCGCCACCGCGCCGAGCACGGCCAGCGCACCCACCCTGGCCAGCACCAGCGGGGTCGGCTGGGTGACCAGCCCGCGGCGCAGCCGGGAGAAGTGCCGGCCGAGGGTGACCGCGGCGAACCCGCCGGTCGCCACCACGAACAGCAGCCAGCTGCCCAGCGTGGAGAGGTTGCCGTTGGCGACCTGGTTCAGCACCGGCGACGAGCTGATCCCGAGCACCCCGCCCTCCCCGATGAACTGCAGGATCACACCCTGCCAGGCCAGGAACAGCGCGAGGGTCACCACGAACGACGGCATTCCGATCTTGGAGACGAGGAAGCCGGTGATGCAGCCGATCGCGGTGCCCACGCACAGCGCGAGCAGCATCTCGATCCAGGGGTTGGCCGGGATGCCGGACACCGCGATGGCGATGCCCAGCGTGGAGATCGCCGTCCCGGCCCAGATCCGCAGCAGCGCGGCCAGCGCCGCGGCCAGCGCCAGCGTCAGGACGAAGATCGTGAACACCGTGGTGCCCATGCCGCCCAGCAGGTTGCCCTGCTCGACGTAGTGCATGGCCAGCACCGCGCCGGCGACCCCGGATGCGGTGCCGGCGGACAGGTCGATCTCGCCGACCAGCAGCACGAACACGATGCCCATCGCGATGATCGTCTGGCCGGCGCCCTGGGCGAGCAGGTTCGCGACGTTGGTCAGCGAGAGGAACACGTCCGACAGCGCGGCGAACACGACCACCAGCGCGATCAGGCCGAGCAGCGCGGGCAACGAGCCGAGCTGGCCGGCGCGCAGCCGGGCGACGTAGTCGCGCAGTGCCTCCCCCGTGGACATGGTGGTGGTGTCGATACCGAAGTCGGAGATCGCGGCGTTGCGCGGGGCGGTGGGGATCTGGGTCATGGGATCTCTCTCGCTCACAGAACGGCGGTCTCGGGGCGGGCGAGGCCGAGGTCGCCCGAGCGGCCGGCGGTGATCAGCTCGACGACCTGGGCGTGGGTGACGTCCTTGGCTCGCACCTCGGCGACCATGCGGCCCAGGTACAGCACGGCGATCCGGTCGGCGACCTCGAACACGTCGGCCATGTTGTGGCTGATCAGCACCACGCCGAGGCCCTGCTCGGCGAGGCGGCGCACCAGGTCGAGCACCTGACGGGTCTGCGCGACGCCGAGCGCGGCGGTCGGCTCGTCGAGCAGCACCACCTTGCTGTCCCACAGCACGGCCTTGGCGATGGCGACGGTCTGCCGCTGCCCGCCGGACAACGCCGAGACCGGGGTGCGCACCGACTTCACCGTGCGCACCGACAGCGAGGCGAGGGTCTCCCTGGCGGCGCGTTCCATACTGGCCTCGTCGAGCAGCCACACGTTGCCACGCTCCCGGCCGAGGAACATGTTCTGGACGATGTCGAGGTTGTCAGCCAGGGCGAGGTCCTGGTAGACGACCTCGATGCCGAGCTCGGCGGCGTCG
Source organism: Amycolatopsis arida (assembly GCF_900115565.1). Classification (GTDB taxonomy): domain Bacteria; phylum Actinomycetota; class Actinomycetes; order Mycobacteriales; family Pseudonocardiaceae; genus Yuhushiella; species Yuhushiella arida. Next base: position 212,423 of record NZ_FOWW01000010.1, read on the forward strand.
CGGGGGCCGCGGATGTGCACCGGCCGGCCCTGGAAGGCGACCGTGCCGGAGTCGGCGGCGTGGATACCGGCGATGCATTTGACCAAAGTGGACTTGCCGGCACCGTTGTCGCCGACGAGGGCGGTGACCTCGCCGGCGCGAACGGCGAAGTCCACGTCGTGCAGCACGTGCACGGGGCCGAAGCTCTTGTTCAGCGCGTGCAGTTGGAGGGTGGGTTCGGTCATCGGGCTTCCTTCGCGTCGGTCCGCGCCGGTCCGTCCCGGCTCACGGCGAGTGGGGGCGCGCCGTCGGGGCGCGCACCCCCACCCAGGTCCGATCAGGACCGTCTCTTGTGGTCGGTCAGGAGATGCCGAGCTCGGCGCAGACCGGCTGCAGGTCGCCGCCGCAGATCTCCGCGGCGGGCACGTAACCCTCGTCGACGACCGTCTTGACCTCGTTCTTGGTGACCAGCTGCGGTTCCAGCAGCACCGACCTGACGTCGCGGTTGCCCTGCGGGTCCTTGCTGACCGCGGAGGCGATGGCGTCGGCCGCGGCGGTGTCGCCCTTGGCCAGCGCCGCGGCCAACTCGGCCGCCGCGTTCGCCTCCTGCTGGATCGGCTTGAAGACCGTCATGTACTGATCGCCGCGCAGGATGTTCTTGAGCCCCTCCGGGGTGGCGTCCTGGCCGGTGACCGGGACGGTGCCGTTGAGCCCGTTCTTCTTCAGCACGGTGATGACCGCGCCGGCCAGGCCGTCGTTGGCCGCGACCACGCCGTCGACGTGGCCGCCGTTGCCGGTGAGGATCTGCTCGAAGACGACGCCGCCCTTCTGATTGTCCCAGCCGTCGATGGGCTGGCTCTGCACCAGGGACAGGGCGCCGGAGTCGTAGAGCGGCTGGAGGACGTTGCGCTGTCCCTCCTTGAACAACGTGGCGTTGTTGTCGGTGGGGGCACCCTGGATCTCGATCACCTGCGCGCCGGGCTTGTCCTTCAGCGCGTCGGCCAGGCCCTGGCCCTGCAACTCGCCGACCTTCACGTTGTCGAACGAGACGTAGTAGTCGGAGCCGCCACCGAGGTTGAGCCGGTCGTAGTCGATGGTGGGGATGCCGGCGTTCCTCGCCTTGGCGGCCACCGCGCCGCCGACCTCGCTGTTGATCGAGGCGATGATCAGGACGTCGACACCCTGGCTGATCATGCCGTCGGCGAGGGTGGTGAACTTCTGGACGTCGCCCTGGGCGTTCTGCACATCGGGCTCGAAGCCCTCCGCGCGCAGGGCCTTCTCCAGCATGGGCTTGTCGAAGCCCTCCCAGCGGGCGGAGGTGGCGGTCTCCGGGAGGATCACGCCGACGGTGCCGTTGGCACCGCCGCCGGCGGTGGTCTCGCCCGTGCCGCCGTCGCCGGAGGGGGCGGTGTTCGCGCCGCACGCGGCGAGGGCGAACGTGGCGCTCATGATCGCCGCGGCGAGGGCCAAGGGTCTGGTGCGCATCGTGGTCGAGCCTTTCCGGGTGACACTGCTGGTCGGAGGTCAGTGGACCGTCGAGATGGTCGCGGTCCGGCGCTGTGGTGAGCGCGCCCGCCCGGTCGGTCCGGCACACCCACGGAAATGTTGTGCGCGACAACATATGCCCGGATTCCGCCTCACGGAAGGGAACCTGAATCGATCCAGGTAACTGTGTCGGAAACGTTTCGGCAACAAAGATCACCAGCGCTGACCCGTACCCCTGTGTCCGCGCGCTATGGACGGGTGTCCGCGCCCTGTGACGCGAACACCCGTACGCAGAACGCGGACACACGTGCACGGGCCGCGGACACGCCGGTGTGCCGGGTGGGGTTACCAGGAGCGGAGGGTGGCGATGCGCTCCTCGAGCTGCTCGACGGTGGCCATCGCCGTGGGCGGGCCGCCGCAGACTCGGCGCAGCTCGTTATGGATCACGCCGTGCGGCTTGTTGGTCCGGTGGTGGTACATCCCCACCAGCGCGTTCAGCTCCTTGCGCAGCGCGTGGATCCGCTCCCCCACGCTGCGCGGCCGCGGCGCCTCCTCCTTCTTCCGCTCCTCCGCCGGCTTGCGTCGCTTCGCGTCGGCGAGTTGCTCCTCCTGCCGCTTGCGCAGCAGGGCCCGCACCTGGTCGGGCTCGAGCAGCCCGGGCAACCCCAGGTACTCCTGCTCCTCCTCGCTGCCGGAGAACACCGCCGTGCCGAACGAGTTGCCGTCGTAGATCACCTGGTCCAGCTCGGCCGACGCGCCCAGTGAGGTGAACGCCTTCTCCTCCTGACCCGGCTCGTCCTCGGTGCGGTTGGCCGCGGCGAGCAACTCGTCGTCCCAGCCGGCCTTCTCCCGGTGCGGCGTGCCCAGCACGTGGTCGCGCTCGGCCTCCAGCTGGCTGGCCAGCTCCAACAGCACCGGCACGCTGGGCAGGAACACGCTCGCCGTCTCCCCCGGCCGCCGCGCCCGGACGAACCGGCCGATCGCCTGGGCGAAGAACAGCGGCGTCGACGCGCTGGTGGCGTACACCCCGACCGCCAGCCGGGGCACGTCCACGCCCTCGGACACCATCCGGACGGCCACCAGCCACCGCTGCTCGGACTCGGCGAACTCGGCGATCCGCCTGGTGGCCCTCGGGTCGTCGGAGAGCACCACCGCCGGCGCCTCCCCGCTGATCCGGGCGAGGATCCTGGCGTAGGCCCGCGCCGACTCCTGGTCGGTGGCGATCACCAGCCCGCCGGCGTCCGGCACGCCCCCGCCGCGGATCTGGGTGAGCCGGGTGTCGGCGGCCTGCAGGACGGCCGGGATCCACTCGCCACCGGGGTCCAGCGCGGTGCGCCACGCCCTGGCGGTCTGCTCGGCGGTCAACGGCTCCCCCAGCCGGGCGGTGAACTCCTCCCCCGCGCTGGTCCGCCACGACGCCTCGCCCGAGTACGCCAGGAACACCACCGGCCGGACCACGCCGTCGGCGAGCGCGTCGGCGTAGCCGTAGGTGGAGTCGGCCTTGCTGCGCAGCACGCCCTCGCCGTCGGGCTCGTAGGTCACGAACGGGATGGGCGCGTCGTCGCTGCGGAACGGGGTACCCGTCAGCGCGAGCCTGCGCACGGCCGGCATGAACGCCTCCCGGATCGCCTCGCCCCAGGACTTCGCGTCGCCACCGTGGTGGATCTCGTCCAGGATGACGAGCGTCTTGCGGTTCTCCGTGCGCACCCTGTGCAGGGTCGGATGCGCGGCGACCTGCGCGTAGGTGAGGGCGACGCCCTGGTAGTCGGAGGAGGTCACGCCGGTGGTGTTGCGGAAGTTGGCGTCGATGGCGATCCCGGCGACGGCCGCGGCCTGCGCCCACTGGTGCTTGAGGTGCTCGGTGGGGGTCACGATGGTGACCGCCTCGACCGTGCGGTCGGCGAGCAGCTCGGCGGCCACCCGCAGGCCGAACACCGTCTTGCCGGCGCCCGGCGTCGCGACCGCCAGGAAGTCCTTCGGCCGTCGCGTCAGGTACTTCGTCAGGGCGCGCCGCTGCCAGGCGCGCAGCGGGCGGGCGGTGGCGTCGTGCTGCGGTTCGGGTGCGGAGAACCCGCGCTGGGCGGTCCCGTCAGCCAGCGCGGAACTCCGTTGGGCCGTCTCCGACAAGGATGGTCCAACTCCTCTCGCGGCCATGGGTGCGCACACCCCTCCAGCGGCATGCGAAGGCCCTCACGGGTCGGGGCCGGGCCGGTGGAATCGAACCGAGTCCCATCGAACCGAGTCCACTCGAACCGAGTCCCATCAAGCCGAGGCCCAGGGTGAGGGCGCCGAGCCGAGCCTACCGGCCCGCACCGACAACGGCCGGCCCCGGCGCGCGCGAGATGGAACACGCCGGTGGGGGGCGGCGCACCATCCCCCGGCCGATGGACCATGCTGGGCACTGCGATGAGCGGACCAGCGGCGGGCGGTGCCCCGGACGGTGAGAATGTGCAGCGGTCACCCGCGCGGCGGAACGCGCGCAAGGGCCCGGTGACCCTGCTGCGCCGCACCCTGAGCAAGGCGTGGAGCGGCAACATCTTCTCCGAGTCGGCCGAGGCGGCGTTCTGGCAGACGCTGTCCCTGCCACCGCTGCTGCTCGGCCTGCTCGGCAGCGTCGGCTTCATGGGCGACTGGTTCGGACCGCGGATCGTGCAGGCCATCCACGACCAAATCCTCGGGTTCTCCGACAAGATCTTCAACGACAGCGTGGTCACCCAGATCATCGAGCCGACCGTCGACGACATCCTGACCACCGGGAAGGGCGAGATCGTCTCGGTCGGCTTCCTGATCTCGCTGTGGGCGGGCTCGTCGGCCATGTCGTCGTTCGTCGACGCGATCACCGTCGCGCACGGCCAGTACGGCGTGCGCAACGAGGTGTGGCAGCGGGTCTTCGCGCTGCTGCTGTACCTGGCCGGGCTGGTGTTGGTGGTGATCGGGCTGCCGGTGATCGCGATCGGGCCCGACCTGCTGCCGGAGTTCTTCCCGCCGTCCTGGCAACCGACCATCAGCCTCTGGATCGGCGCGCTCTACTACCCGACGCTCGGGGTGCTCATCGTGCTCGCGCTGGCGACGCTGTACAAGCTGGCGCTGCCCCGCAAGCTGCCATGGCACCGGGGCCTGCCCGGCGCGGCGCTGGCGATGGTGGTCTTCCTGCTCTCCAGCGTGGCCCTGCGGTTCTACATCTCGTGGATCACCACGACCGGCTACACCTACGGCGCGCTGGCGACCCCGATCGCGTTCCTGCTGTTCACGTTCTTCATCGGGCTGGCCATCGTCGGCGGCGCGTACTTCAACAGCGCGATCCAGGAGCTGTGGCCGGCGAGCCCGACCCGGCGACAGCGGCGGAAGTGGCGCCGGCTGGAGATGGAGCGGGCCAACGTGCGGATGCGCGCGGAGGAGGGCCGCCGGCTGTGGGAGCGCACCACCATGCCGCTGCGCCGCCCCCGCCGAGCCGACCCGCGGCGGTCCACCGACTCCCCGGTCGGCGACTCACCGCCCGACGACGCCGCCGCGGAGGAGCGGGAGCCCGAGCCGCACCGGCCGGGCGGGGAGCCGCCCGGCCGGCCGGAGCCGGACCGGTCCGGGGACGACCCGGACCAGCCCGACCGGCGGGCCGAACAGCGCTCGGAGCACCGGTGATCACCGCGACGTGAGTTGGGTCGCGGATGCACGACGAGGTGGCGTGAGCGACGGGTCCGGGCAGCGTGCACCGACCGCCGAGGTGTGACCCGGCGGTCAGCGCACCCGGAGCGCGGTCACTCGCCGCCGGGCGGCAGGCCGTCGAAGATCCGCTTGCACTCCGGGCACACCGGGGAACCCGGCTTCGGCGACTTGGTCACCGGGAACACCTCGCCGCACAGTGCCACCACGTGCGTGCCCATGACCGCGCTCTCGGCGATCTTGTTCTTGCGCACGTAGTGGAACATCTTCGGCGCGTCGTCGTCGGTGGTGTCGGTGCCCTCGGGGCGGGTGTCGACATCGGGCAACGTCTGCGTACTCACCTCTCCATAATGCCCGACCGGACCGCGCCGACAACCAGGCCGGTGCGCCCCCGACCACCGCGATCGGTGAGGATGTGCCCCCGTGACGAGCGCATCCCCGACCCGCCGCGACCGGCTGGCGGTCGCCGCCGAGGTGGCCGACGCACTGGCCCTGCGCCACCCCGTGGTGGCGCTGGAGAGCACCCTGCTGTCCCACGGCCTCCCGCCCGGCCGCAACCTCGCCGTGGCGCGGCGGCTGGAGCGGGCCGTGCGAGACGCCGGCGCCGTCCCGGCCACCATCGCCGTGCTCGACGGCCGCGCCATGATCGGCCTCACCCCGGCCGAACTGGACAGGGTGTGTGACCCGGATGCCGGGCTGGCCAAGCTGTCGCTGCGCGACGTCGGCCCCGCGCTCGGCCTCGGCCGGTCGGGTGCGACCACCGTGGCCGGCACGGCCGCGCTCGCCGACGCGGTGGGCATCGGGGTGTTCGCCACCGGCGGGCTCGGCGGCGTGCACCTGCCCGCGCCGGGCGAGCCCGGCACCTGGGACGTGTCCGCCGACCTCGGCGTGCTGGCCCGCACCCCGATCCTCGTGGTGTGCTCCGGGGTGAAGTCGGTGCTGGACATCCCCGCGACCCTGGAGGTGCTGGAGACCCACTCGGTGCCGGTGCTCGGGTACCGCACCGACCACTTCCCCGCGTTCTACCGCCGCTCCTCCGGCCTGCCGGTGCCGCTGCGGGTGGACGACCCCGGTCAGGCGGCGGCAGCGGTGGCCGCGCACCGGGCACTGGCCGGCTCCGGGGTGGTGCTGGCCAACCCGATCCCGCCGGAGGCCGAGCTGGACGCCGCGCTGCACGACCGGCTGCTGACCGAGGGCATGGCGTTGCTGGCCGAACGCGGGGTGCGCGGCTCCGCCGTCACCCCGGTGCTGCTGGAGCACTTCCACACCGCCAGCGGCGGGGCGAGCCTGAACGCCAACGAGGAGCTGGTGGTGGCCAACGCCCGGCTGGCCGCGGAGGTGGCCGTGCGAGGCGCGGCCATGAGCGAGCGTGTGAGCGAACGATTCGACACAGCACCCCCGGGGAACGCCGCCGACGAGCGCGGCGAGGAGGGGGCGTGACCGGCCCGGACGCGCCGGCCGTCGTGGTGGTCGGCGATGCCGGACTGGACGTGGTGGCCCGGCACGACGGCCCGATCGTGCACGGCGGGGACGCCCGCGCCGAGGTGCGGCTCACCGGTGGCGGCGCCGGCGCGAACACCGCGCTGTGGCTGCGCGCGTGCGGGGCGCGACCCACCCTGGTGGCCCGGGTGGGCGACGACACCGGCGGGCGGCTGGTGCGGGCCGAGCTGGAGGCCGCGGGGGTGCGCTGCGCGTTCGCCGTCGACCCGGACGCGGCCACCTGCTGCGTGGTGGTGCTGGTGGACGGCGAGGGGCAGCGCAGCATGCTGCCCGACCGTGGCGCCAACGCGCGGTTCGCCCCGGCCGACGTGGCCCCGGCGGCGCTGGCCGGCGCCGCCCACCTGCACCTGTCGGGTTACGTGCTGCTGGACCCGACCTCGCGCCCCGCCGGGCTGGCGGCGCTGGCCGCCGCCCGCGCCGCGGGGTTGTCCACCTCGGTGGACCCGCAGGCCGCGGCGCTGCTCACCGACCCGGACGCCTTCCTCGCCGACGTGCGCGGGGTGGACCTGCTGCTGCCGAACATCGCCGAGCTGCGCGCGCTCACCGGGCGGTCCGACCCGGCGGCGGCGGGCGACCTGCTGGGCACGGTCGGCGCGGTGGCGGTGACGGCGGGTCCGGCCGGGGCGAGCTGGGTGGACGCGGCGGGGGTCGTCTCGGTGCCGGCGCCCCCGGCGACCTGCGTCGACAGCACCGGCGCGGGCGACGCGTTCGACGCTGGCGTGCTCACCGCGTGGTTGCGCGGCGCCGGGCCCGAGGCGGCGGTGCGGGCGGGTGTGCGGGCCGGCAGCGACGCGGTGCGCCAGGTGGGCGCGCAGCCGGTCCGCTCACCGGGAGGCTAGCCGTCGATCACCCGGTGCTCGACGCGCTCGATCGCCCGCGGCTGGGGCTGGTAGCGGTGGACGTCCTCCCGCTTGCGCGGCGGCCGGTCGTTGGCGATCAGCACCGCGACCCAGGGCAGCGGGATGGACAGCACGATGAGCAGCACCGCCAGCCACCAGGTGTGGTAGAAGATCCCGGCCAGCACCAGGAACGGGAAGCGCAGCCCCATCATGATCATGTACTTGCGCTTGCGCGCGGCGTGCTGGTCGTCGTAGGAGGGCTCGGCGGCGGTGATCAACACCGGCGCGTCCCGCTTGTCCGGACCGCTCACCGACACCACCTCCTGCCTCCATGTTCCCACCGCAGGCGGCTACCCGACACCCGGGGCGGCAAACCGATGCAGCGCCGCGACGACCATCGCCTCCACGCCGGTGCGCAGCGTGGGGTGCGGCACCGGCGCGAACAGCGGCGAGTGGTTGGTCGGCACGTCCCGCTCGAACCGGCCGGCCGCCATCGCCCCCAGCACCTGGTCCGGATCCAACCCGCCGACCAGCCAGTACACCAGCGGCGCGCCCGCCGCCCTGGCCAGCTCGCCAACGTCCTCGCTGCCGGTGACCAGCGGTGCCTCCGTCGCCCGTTCGGCACCGAAGTGCTCGCCGAACACCGCGGCGATCTCCTCCGTGGCCGCGGGGTCGTTGGTGGTGAGCGGGAACCAAGCGGTCTCGGTGATCTCCGGCGGCCGCGGGCTGCCGGCGGCGGTGGCCTCGCCGTGCACGATCCGCTCGATCGCGGCCCGCACCCTGGCGCGCACCGGCTCGTCGAACGTGCGCACGCTCAGCTCGAGCGTGGCGGAGTCGGCGATGACGTTGCCGGCGGTGCCGACGTGCATCGCGCCGACGGTGACCACCGCGGACTCGGTGGCCGCGAGCTCCCGGGAGACGATGGTCTGCAACCGCAGCACCACCGACGACGCCAGCACCGCGGGGTCGACCGTGGTCTCCGGGCGGGAGCCGTGCCCGCCGCGGCCGTGCAGCACGACCCGCAGCGCGTCGGTGGCGGCCATGAGCACGCCGGGCCGGGTGAGCACCCAGCCGGCAGGGCCGGGCACGACGTGCTGGCCGAGCACGACGTCGGGTGCGCCGGCGTGGTCGAACAGCCCGTCCCGCACCATCGCCGCGGCGCCCTCGCCGCGCTCCTCCCCCGGCTGGAACACCACGAGCACGGTGCCCGACCACCGGTCGCGGTGCGCGGCCAGCTGCTGCGCGGCGCCGATCAGCCAGGTGGCGTGCAGGTCGTGCCCGCAGGCATGCATCACCGGTACCTCGCGACCGTCGGCGTCGACGCCGCGGGCCGTGCTGGCGTAGTCGAGCCCGGTCCGCTCCGCCACCGGCAGCGCGTCGATGTCGGCGCGCAGCAGCACGGTCGGCCCCGGGCCGGTGCGCAGCACGCCGAGCACGCCGGTGCCGGCGATGCCGGTGTGCACGGTGTAGCCAGCCCCGGTGAGCAGGTTGGCGAGGACCCCCGCGGTGCGGTGCTCGGCGAAGGACAGCTCGGGGTGGCGGTGCAGGTCGCGGTACAGCCGTTCCAGCGCGGGCACCCGCTCGGCCAACCCGGCCAGCACGGCGCGGCGGTTCTCGACGCTCATCGCCCCATCCGATCACGGCGGCCGGTGCCGGGCACGGCGACTTCGGCGAAACCGCGGAACCGTCGGATCCGGCTGGTATACAGTCAAGGACCGTCCGTGAGGCCGGCCGGGTGGGGCCGGCGGCCGTGCCGAGGGGAATCCCGCTCCGGGAAGGCCCGTGCCGAGGGGATGCGCGATGAGTGAGCTGCTGGTGACGCTGGCCGGCACCCGGGAGACCGGCGCGGAGCTCGACCGGCTCACCACCGCGCTCGGCCGGGAGCTCCGCGCGGTGCCCGGGGTCACCGTGGCCCGGCCCGCGGCGGCGGTGCCGGACGGCGCGAAGTCGGGCAGCGCGGCCGCCATCGGCCAGCTGGCCCTCACCGGCCTGCTCTCGGCCGGCACGATCGCCGCCGTCGCCCAGGTGGTGGTCGCCTACCTCAAGCGCCACGAGGGCCGGTCGGTCACCTGGCAGCGGGGCGACCGGACCATCACCCTCACCGGCCACTCGACCGAGGAGCAGCTCGCCGTCCTGCGGTCGCTGCTGGCGGAGACCGACGATGAGCAGTCCTCGGCCGACGCCTGAGCCGGAGCGGAGCGAGCGGCACGCCCTGCTGGTCGCCAACTCCCGTTACCTCGACGCGAAGCTGCACCGGCTGCGCGCGCCCGCCGAGGACGCCGGCCACCTCAAGGACCTGCTGCTCGACCCGGCCGTCGGCTTCTTCGACACGGTCACCAAGATCGTCGACGGCACCAAGGGCGAGATCGAGGAGCAGCTCGAGGCGCTGTTCCTCGACCGCGAGCCCGGCGACCTGGTGCTGCTCTACGTCTCCACCCACGGGATCAAGAACGACCAGGGCGAGCTGTTCTTCGCCGCCAGCAACACCAAGCTGGCCCTGCCCCGGTCCACCGCGGTGTCCGGCGCGCTGGTGCAGGGTGTGCTGGAGGACTGCAGGGCCAGCACGAAGCTGGTGCTGCTGGACTGCTGCTACAGCGGCGCGTTCACCCGGGGCATGGTGCCGAAGGCGGCCGACGTGCCGGTGGCGCAGCTGGCCGGGCGGGGCACCTGCGTGATCACCGCGACCGACGAGCTGCAGTACGCGTTCGAGGGCGAGCACCAGTACCTCGACCGGGACGTGCACCGGTCGGTGTTCACCTCGGCGGTCATCAAGGGCCTGGAGACCGGCGACGCCGACCTGGACCGGGACGGCGTGGTCACCGGCGACGAGCTGTACCGCTACGTGTTCGCCGAGGTCCGGCGGCAGGGCAAGCAGACCCCCACCCGGCACAACCAGCTCCAGGGCGACTTCACCGTCGCCAGGACCCGGCTCGCGATGGGCCCGCTGCGGCCGGCGGGCAAGCCGGTGGTGGTCACGCTCGACCGGGTGCTGCCGGCCCACGCGGACGGGGAGGCCCCGGTCGAGCGCGTTCCGCTCAGCGCGCCGGTCGGGCAGCTCGCCGAGCCGCTCGGCCACAGCGGCATCGTGCAGCTCGACCTCACCGGCCACGGCGGGCACGTCGCCGTCGTCGGCCAGCTGCACTCGGGCAAGTCGACGTTCCTGCAGACGCTGGTGGTGAGCCTGTCGCTGACGCACTCCGCCGACGAGGCCCTCTTCTTCTGCGTGGACCCCGGCGGCCAGCTCGTCGGGCTCGACCGGCTGCCGCACGTGCGGGCGGTGATCGACTCCGCGGAGCGGGGGCCGCGGCTGTCCAGGATGCTGGCTCACCTCACCAGGACACTGGACGAGCGCCGAATGCTGTTCCGCCAGCGGCGCATCACCTCGGCGGAGAAGTTCCGCGCCGCCCGCAGGGACCCGGACTTCCCCGCCGGCCAGCACGCCGATCTCTTCCTCGTCGTGGACGGCTGGGAGCAGGCCACCCGGGACCACCCCGAGCTCGCCCGTGCCGTGCACACCCTCGCCAGCGCCGGGTTGCACTTCTGCCTGCACGTGCTGGTCACCGCGCGGAGCTGGCGGGAGCTGCCGCCGGACCTGGAACGGCTCCTGCTCGGCCGGGTCGAGCTGCGGCTGAGCGACCCGGCCGAGTCGCGGATCGACCCTGACCTCGCGGCGACGCTACCCCAGCGCTCCGGCGTCGGGCTGCACGACGGCGGGCGGTTCGTCATCGCGGCGCCGGAGGTCGACGGAGCCAGCGGCTACGACCTCGACGAGCTGATGGAACCCGCCGAGGCCACCGCCGAACCGGACTGGATACTCCAGGACGCGCCGCCGGCCCCGGTCGACGAGCCGCCGCGGGTGCCGTCGCTGCCGGAACTGCTCGGCCTTCCCGCGAGCCCGACACCGGAGACCGTCCGGGACGCGTGGCGCCGGCGCCCCGCCGCGCGGCGGTTGTGCGTGCCGTTCGGCGTCGACGAGCGCGGCGAGCCGGTGCGGCTGGACATCAAGGAAGCGGCGATGGAGGGCATGGGTCCGCACGGCCTGTGCATCGGCGCCACCGGTTCCGGTAAGTCCGAGCTCCTCCGCACCCTGGTGCTGGGGATGCTGGCCACCCACTCCCCCGACGAGCTCAACGTGGTGCTGGTCGACTACAAGGGCGGTGCGACCTTCCTCGGGCTGGACGAGGCGCCGCACGTGTCCGCGGTGATCACCAACCTGGCCGACGACGCCGCGCTGGTCGACCGGATGCGGGACGCGCTGTTCGGCGAGATGAACCGCCGCCAGGAGGCGCTGAAGAACGGCGGCAACTTCAAGAACGTCTGGGAGTACGAGAAGGCCAGGGAGAACGGCGCCGACCTCGAGCCGTTGCCGGCGCTGTTCATCGTGGTCGACGAGTTCTCCGAGCTGCTGTCGGCCAAGCCGGACTTCATCGACCTGTTCGTCGCGATCGGCAGGCTGGGCCGCTCGCTGCAGATGCACATGCTGCTGGCCTCGCAGCGCCTCGAGGAGGGCAAGCTGCGCGGGCTGGACTCGCACCTGTCCTACCGGATCGGGTTGAAGACGTTCTCGGCGGCCGAGTCGCGCGCCGCGATCGGTGTACCGGACGCCTTCGAGTTGCCGTCGGTGCCCGGCGGCGGCTATCTGAAGTACGACACCTCCACACTCGTCCGGTTCAAGGCCTCCTACGTCTCCGGGCCGTACCGCCCCGCGGGGATCAAGCAGGCGGCGCCCGGCGCCGCGGTGGTGCGCGCCGACAAGCGGCCCCAGCTGTTCGTGCCCGACTTCGTGGAGCTGCCCGCCGAGCCGGAGCCCGAGCCGGAGGTGGTGGAGCAGCCGGCGCAGCCGGCACAGCCGCAGACCGAGGAGGCGGTCGAGCCCAGCGAGCTGGACGTCATCGTCAACCGGCTGGTCGGCCAGGGGCCACCGGCGCACGAGGTGTGGCTGCCGCCGCTGAACGAGCCCAACTCGCTGGACACGCTGCTGCCGAACCTGAACCCGACGGAGGACCGCGGGCTGTCCCCGGTGGGCTTCTTCGGCAACGCCAAGCTGCAGGTGCCGATCGGCATCGTGGACCGGCCGTACGAGCAGCGGCGGGATCCGTTGTGGGCGGATTTCTCGGGTGCGTCCGGTCATGGTGTGGTGGTGGGTGGTCCG
>NZ_FOWW01000009.1 GCF_900115565.1 Amycolatopsis arida
GCAATGTGTTCTCGAGTTGACTGGTACTAATAGGCCGAGGACTTGCCCACAAACATGCTTCGCGTCCACTCTACAACTCTGAAACACCACACCACACTATAAAACAGTGGGTGTGTGACAAGGTGTTTCGGTGGTCATAGCGGCAGGGCCACGCCCGGACCCATTCCGAACCCGGAAGCTAAGCCTGCCAGCGCCGATGGTACTGCACCCGAAGGGGTGTGGGAGAGTAGGACACCGCCGAACAACAACCCCACCGAACGGCCCGCTGGGCAGCCACCACGGCCCCCCAGCGGGCCGTTCGCATGTTTACCCCCAACCTCACACGCGTCAGCCCGTCCCGCCACACCTCCGGGAACACCCGGCGGGTTCGCATGGCCATCCCCTTCACGTCGGCACGGCCCGCCGCGCCTGTCGGAGCGCTACCGGGAACGCCCGCCTGGCCGTTCGCATCACCACGACACCCAGCCAACTCACGCCGAACGGAAGGGCGCGGCAGACCGGTCCGCACACCGCAGGACCTGGGCCGCGAACGGCCGTTCGCACCACCCACCGAACGACGGGCCATCGGCGGGAACTGCGTGGCCGACGGGCTTCTGATCTCCGGGGCAGGGGCGTGCGTCGGTTGGGCGACGTCACGTCCGCCGCGGGGCGGGGAGCCGGGCGAGGGGCCGATTGCGGGTGACGGTCTCGCGCCCAGTCCCGCTCGCCCCACCACACCTCCGGAGAGCGCCGGGCGGACGGGTGCGCGCCCTCGACACGTGGCGTGCCGAATGGCCCCTTGACGCCATCCCACCACCTGGGGCGCGGGCCGCGCCGGGTGGTGGGTTCCGAGCTGCGCGACATGGCAGCCCGTCGGCGGCCCTGCGGGGCGGGTGACTGATCATGTCCGCCAGCTGCGCACGCGAGGGTGTGCCTTTCGCTGGCGGCGTAGTTCTCGGCCGTCCCCGCCCCGTGGCTCCCGGCGGGGATCACGGGGCGAGCAGCAGCGGCAACCGGCGGACCCCGGTCATGCTCGGGCTGGGGATGAACTCCGGCGGCGCCTCCGGGTCGGTACGGAACCGCGGAAAGCGGTCCAGCAACAGGTTCAGCGCCACCCGGCCTTCGAGCCGGGCCAGGGGAGCGCCGAGGCAGAAGTGGATGCCGCGGCCGAACCCGAGATGCGGGTTGGGATCGCGGGTGTGGTCGAACGCGCCCGGGTTCGGGAACTGGCGGGCGTCCCGGTTGGCTGCCGCGATCCACACCATGAGCAGTTGCTCGGCGGGCACCCGCTGCCCGGCCAACTCGACCTCGCCGGTGGTGGCCCGACCCACGGCGGCGAACGGCGTGAGGAAGCGCAGCGACTCCTCGATCGCGGCGGGAATCCTCGACCGGTCGGCCCGCACCGCTGCCGCCTGCTCGGATTGGGCGTCGAGGCACAGCACCGTGTTGCCGAGCAGCATCGTCGTGGTGATGTGCCCGGCGATCAGCAGGATGTTGGCGAAGTTGACCACTTCCTCCGTGCCGAGTCGCTCACCGTCCACCTCGGCCTCGACCAGCCGGGTGATGAGGTCGGCCCGGGGTCGGCGCCGGCGGTCGGCGACGTGCTCCCGCAGGTAGTCGGTGAACTGCCGGTTCTGCTCGAGCGCCGTCTCCACCATGCGCTGCTGCTCTTCGCTGCGGTCCACCAGGGAGATCTGCTCCGAGCTCTGCAACATCGCGTCCACCCACTGCCGGAACAGGTGCCGGTCGTCGCTGGGAACGCCCAGCAGCTCCGCGATGACGATCACCGGCAGCGGGTAGGCCAGGTCGTTGACCAGCTCCAGCCGGTCACCGCCGGTCACCGCGTCGAGTAGCTCGTTCGTCAGCGCGGCGATCCGCGGCTCCAGGTCGGCCATCACCTTCGGCGTGAAGGCGTGGCTGACCAACCGCCGCAGCTTCTGGTGCTCCGGAGGGTCCAGCTGCAGTAGGTTGCCCTCGGTACTCGACGCCAGTCCCGGTACGAGCCGACCGGTGTCGGACGAGAACGTGGCCGGGTCACCGAGCACCCGGAGCGCCTCCGGGTGTCCGTAGACGTTCCAGCCGCCGAAGTCGGCGTCGAACCGGACGGGTTGGTCCGGCACCTCGCCGCGCAGCCAGAAGTGCTGGGCGGGAAGGTCCCAGGTGTCGACGAGCGCGGTCATCGTTGCCTCCCTTGCGTGCCGGGCCTCAGCCGGACTCGGCGGCGTAGATCCATTTGCGGTAGCCGGTGATCAGGTTCTCGAACATCGCGCTCAGCTCGGCGGCCGCCGCGGCGAGCGCCGCCGGGTCGGGATCGCCGGGTGGCTCGAACGCGCAGCGCACGGTGTGCGCGAGGGCGTCGGCCCGCGCGTCGAGGTCGATCTCGCCGTAGCCGGGTTCGACGGCGTCGACCAGGTGGAACCCGACGGCCGTGGCCTGCATCGCCAGCGCGAGGTTCGGCAGGTCGGTGCGGAGCAACCCGTGCCGGGTCAGCACGGCGAAGAACTGGTCGGTGGCCAGCAGGTCCTGGCCACCGAGCGGGCCGTCCCGCAGCGCGCCGACGACATCGGTGTCGCCGGTGACCAGCGCTGCGAGCAGCGGGCTGCGGTGGGTGTCGAGGAAGGCGCCGCGGCTGAGGCGGTGCGGGCGGACCTCGGCGGGATCCCGGCGGAGCCGGTCGAGCAGCGCTTCGACCGGGGCCATCGACTCCCGGCGCAGCAGGGCTTCGAAGAGCTCCCTCTTGGTGCGCCAGTGCAGGTAGACGGTGCCCTTGCCGACGTCGGCGTGCCGGGCGATGTCCTCGATGGTCACCTTTCGGTAGCCGAGGCGCAGGAGCAGCGCGCCGGCGGCGTCGAGGATCCGGTCGGCACGTCCGGCGGCGCGGGGCGCGGGCTGCGACACGCCACCCTCCCTTCGTGACTCTTGACCAACTTCGAAATCTGGTCAACGGTCACGCTAGCAGCGTGGACGAGTGTCGGCAATGCCTTTCCGGCAGGTCAACCGGCTCACCCGAGGGGAGCCGGCGGGTGCGGCTACTGCCCCTGCTGCTCGGGCGGCGGGTAGCGGCGTTGCGCACGCTCGACCGCGGTCCCGGCGACACCGAGCGCGAGCATGCCGAGGCCGAGGCCCAGGTGCAGCCAGTTGTCGGCGGAGTCGAGGGGCACGAAGTTCGCCGGGCTGTGCCGGTCGACGAGGACGCCGTAGATCCACAGCAGCAGGTAGACCCCGCCGCCGAGGACGAGGAACGCCCGCGCCGCGCCGGCCCAGCGCGCCGTGACCAACCCCGCGACGCCGTAGCCGAGGTGCACCAGGTTGTGCAGCACGGACACGGCGAACACGCCGAGCAGCTGGGCGCCGGAGTCCGGCCCGGCGAAGCGCAGGTCGGCGTAGTGCGTGGTGACGCCGGGGACGAACCCCAGGACGCCGACCGCGAGGAAGACCACCCCGAGCAGGAGGGCGATCACCTGCACCGGGCGGCGGGCGGGCCGGGCCGTTCGAGCGTCCGCCGTGGACGAAGGCGCCATGACACTCTCCTCGGAACTCGTGCCGTCCCGGCCGGATACCCCTGGTAGTCGGCACCGAAACGGCACGAGAACCAGCGCGACCAAGCACGAATCCCGAGTGCCCCCACACCGCGAGATCTATCTTCAACACCGCGATATCCACGTTGGGGATCGACTTCTACGTCGGGGACCCAGCAATTCACGCGAATGCCAAGTCCGGGAGCTCGAGAGTGGCGCCGGAGCAGGAGTTCACGGTCGGGATCCCTTGTGGCGCAGCCACTCCCCCTCCCCACCCCGATCCGAACCCGGCCGTCGACACAATCGCGCTTCCGGGTGGGAGGACACCCCACGCGTCCCACCGCCTGGTGAAGGCACACCCCCACATTCCAGCTCGGGCAGCTGGGGACGGCGCCCACACGGAGAAGCCGATCACTAGACGCGGCGCGTCGGCAGTCTTCGGCATGGCCGGGCCGCTTTCCGTGCCCCGCGCGGGTCAGATCGAGCACGGGGGAGGGCGGATGAGCGAGCAGCGCGTCGGCGGCACCGTCCTCGGCGGCCCGCGGATCGGCCCGAACCGGGAGCCGACGCCGCCGTCACGCGCCCCGGCGGCACACCGCCGTCCGGTGCGGCCGTCCCGGTGACCAGTGGCCCGGGCGACTACCGCCGGTGCACGCGGACGTAGTCCACCCGCATGGACTCCTCCGTGACGGTTGGCGGGATCCGCGCGTAGACGAACATGTCCAGCAGCAGGGCGCCCTCACCGGCGTACGGCCCACCCCGGCACACCTCCCGGCCGTCGAGGTACCAGATGGTCTCGTCGGGGCCGAGCTGCTCGCCGATGGTGTGCCAGTCCTTCGTCAGATCCACCGGCGCGTCGTAGGCGCATCCGGTCCTGCCGCGGTAGTGGTTGGTGAAGTAGAGCCGGTGGTGGTTGTCGCTGTAGAACTCGTACGTGTCCTGCTCGTTGGAGCCGTCACCGTTCCACGTCCATGTGGACGGCCAGAACCCGCGGGCGTCCGGCAGCCACAGCCGGGTCTCGACGTAGTCCCCTGGCCGCACCCGGAACGACCGCTCCGGCTCGCGGCCACACGCCTGACCGGTGGTGATCAGTGGCCCGGACCACTCGTATCCCGGCTCCGGGTTGTTCCGCCGCGCGGTCATGGTGAGCACTCCGCCGCCCACCGCCAGCGCGTCCCAGGTGTGCCACTCCAGTTGCTGGTTCCCCTTGTTGCCGAGGCAGCGGTCGGCCTCGGCGTCCGAATAGATCGTCCACTTCGTCCGGTCGACTCGGTCGCCGGTGAACTCGTCGGCGAAGGTGACCGGCCAGCTCGCGCCGGGAGCGCCCGACGGCGCGACCGGCCCGGACACCGCGTCACCGGCGGGCACACCGGCACCAAGGACGAGTCCGGCCCACACCAACACCGCGCCGGCGGCGGCAACCCTGCGCATCGTCGTTCCCTTCCAACGCCTGCCTTCGGGACGACGAGTACGGTAGCGCGGGAGCGACCAAAGGTCCCGAACAACTTCCTTTGTTCGAAACGGATTCACGAACCCGGCCCCGGGCGGTGCCTCGGTGCGTGCTCAACGATGCCGGCGCCGCCACGTGGCCAGCCCGACCGGGGCCAAGGCCGCGGCGGCCACCGCGGCCAGCGCGCCCAGTCGCACCGGAGTGCGTGGCGGGGCCGGCCGCTCGGCGCCGTCCGGCCGCTCACCCCGCACGGCCGCGGCGAGCAGCTCGGCGCTGTGCAGCGGCCGGGCGCCGCCCGCGTGCTCGATCTGGGTACGGCAGCTGAACCCGTCGGCGAGCACCAGCGTTTCCCGATCGGCGCCACGCACCGCGGGCATGAGCTTGTCCTCGGCGCAGGCCATCGACACCTCGTAGTGCCCCTTCTCGAAACCGAAGTTGCCGGCCATCCCGCAGCAGCCGGCGTCGAGCACCTCGAGGTCCACTCCGGCCTCCCGCAGCACGGCCCGATCCGCGTCGAAGTGCATGATCGCGTGGTGGTGGCAGTGCGGCTGTGCCAGTGCCCTCGACCGCCCGGGGAGCCCTGTCGGCCGCCAGTCGCCCGCCCGCTCGCGCAGCAGCTCCGCCAGCGTCCTCGCCTGCCCGGCCAGCCGGTGGGCGTCCTCGTCCCCGTACAGCAGCTCCGGCAAATCGGCCCGGAACACCGCGCAGCAGCTCGGCTCCAGCACCACGACCGGTGTGCCGTCGCGCAGCTGTGGGCGCAGGATGTCCAGCGTGCGCCGCAGGACGCGCTTGGCGGTGTCGAGCTGCCCGGTGGAGATCCAGGTCAGCGCGCAGCACGGGGTCCGGTCCGGGATCTCCACCGCGAACCCGGCGGCCTCGAGCACCTCCACCGCGGCGCGCCCGACGGCCGGGTGGAAGTTGTTGGTGAACGTGTCCGGCCACAGCAGGACGGTGCCCCGTGCGCCGCTGCCCCGCGAGCCACGCTCGGTGAACCAGTCGACGAACCGGCGCTCGCCGAACACCGGCACCTCGCGCCGCCGGTCGACCCCGCCGGCGGCCTTGATCAACCGGGCCAGCGCGGGGGTGGCGGTGACGGCGTTCACCAGCCGCGGCGCGATCGTGGCGAGGCGGGCCCACAGCGGCAGCCAGCCCATCGAGTAGTGCGGCATCGGCCGGACCCGGCCGGCGTAGTGGTGGGACAGGAACTCGGCCTTGTACGTGGCCATGTCCACATTGACCGGACAGTCGCTGCGGCAGCCCTTGCAGGCCAGGCACAGGTCGAGGGCGTCGTGCACCGCCTGGGAGCGCCAGCCGTCGGTGATCTCCTCCCCGTTGAGCATCTCGAACAGCAGCCGGGCCCTGCCGCGGGTCGAGTGCTCCTCCTCGCGGGTGGCCCGGTAGCTCGGGCACATCACCCCGTCCTGGTTCCCCCGGCACTTGCCGACGCCGACGCATCGCCCGGCCGCCTCGCTGAACCGGTGCTTGTCGTGTGGGTAGGCGAAGTGGGTCGCCGGCTCCCACGGGTCGTAGCCGACCCCCTGCCGCAGGTTGCCGTCCAGCGGATCCGGGTGGACGACCTTGCCGGGGTTCATCCGGTTGCCGGGGTCGAACAGCGCCTTGAACTCCTCGAAGGCCCGGATCACGGTGTCGCCGAACATGATCGGCAGCAGCTCACCGCGGGACTGCCCGTCGCCGTGCTCGCCGGACAGCGAACCGCCGTAGGACGTCACCAGCCGCGCCGCGTCCTCGACGAACCGCCGGTACCGCGCGACGCCCTCGGCGGTGCGCAGGTCGAACGGGATCCGGGTGTGCACGCAGCCCTGCCCGAAGTGGCCGTACAGCGAGGCCGAGCCGTAGTCGTGACGGTCCAGCAGCTCGCGGAAGTCCCGCAGGTAGTCGCCGAGCCGGTCGGGCGGTACCGCCGCGTCCTCCCACCCCTCGTGCGTCTCCGGCCCGCCGGGCGGGTACGCGGTCGCCCCGAGCCCGGCCTCCCTGGCCGCCCAGACCCGCTTCTGCTCCTCCGGCTCCTCCAGGAAGGCGACCGCGGGCGCGTCCGACCCGTCGCGCAGGTCGTCGATCATGTCCCGGGCCTTGCCGTTGGCCTCCTCCTGGTCGTCGCCGGTGAACTCCACCATCAGCCAGCCGCGGCCCTCGGGCAGCTCGCGCAGTGCCTCCAGGGCGAGCCTGCGGCTGTGCTCCAGCTCGACCAGCCGGTCGTCCAAGCCCTCCAGTGCGGCCGGGCGGTAGGCGGCGATCCGGGGGATCTGGTCCGCCGCGACCGTGACGTCGGGGTAGCCGAGCACCACGAGCGTCTTCGCCGCCGGCACCTCGACCAGGTCGATCTCGGCGCGCAGCACGGTCACCAGGGTGCTCTCGCTGCCCACCAGCGCCTTGGCGACGTCGAAGCCCGCCTCCGACAGGAGGGACGGCAGGTTGTACCCGGACACCCGGCGGGGGATGTCGGGGAAGCGGGTGCGGATCTCCGCCAGGTACCGGTCGCGGAGCGCCCGCAGCCCGCGGTAGAGCTCGGCCCCGCGCCCGCCGGCGGCGAGGATCGCCGCGAACTCCTCCTCGCCGGTCGGCCCGACCCAGGTGCGCAGGCCGTCGTAGGTGAGGATCTCCAGCCGGCGCACCGAGTCGGCCATCTTGCCGTAGGCCTGCGCGCTGGCCCCGCACGAGTTGTTGCCGATCATTCCGCCGATCGTGCAGCTCACGTGGGTGGACGGCTTCGGCCCCACCATCAACCCGTACGGCGCCAGCTCGTCGTTGAGCTCGTCCAGTACGATGCCGGGCTCGACCACGGCGGTCCGGCGCTCGGGGTCCACGGACACCACCCGCCGGCAGTACTTGCTCCAGTCGATGACCACGCCGGTGTTGCAGCACTGACCGGCGAGGCTCGTGCCACCGCCGCGGGACAGCACGGACACGTCGTGCTCCCGGCACACCGCCACGGCCCGCTCCCCGTCCTCGACCGTGTACGGCAGGACCACGCCCAGCGGGAGTTGGCGGTAGTTCGACGCCGCCGTGGAGTAGGTCCCCCGCGTGCCGGCGTCGAACCGGACCTCGCCACTCACCCGGTCGCGCAGGTCGTCGGCGAGGGACACGTCGGTCATCGCGGTCACGGTTCCTCCTGGAGGGATTAGCGGGGCAGGTGCCGGGTAGCCGGTGGAAGAGGACTGCCCGAGCGAGCGGAGGAGGAAACATGCCCGAGACGGTTGGGGACTACGTCCTGCAGCGCCTGCGGGACTGGGGCGTCGAGGAGGTGTTCGGCTACCCAGGAGACGGGATCAACGGGATCGTCGCCGCGTTCGGCAAGGCGGACAACCAACCGCGGTTCGTGCAGTCCCGACACGAGGAGATGTCGGCGTTCGAAGCGGTCGGTTACGCGAAGTTCAGCGGCGCCGTCGGCGTCTGCCTGGCGACCTCCGGTCCGGGAGCGATCCACGTGCTCAACGGGCTCTACGACGCCAAGCTCGACCACGTCCCGGTGGTCGCGATCGTCGGTCAGACCGCGCGCAGCGCCATGGGCGGGCACTACCAGCAGGAGGTGGACCTGCAGGCGCTGTTCAAGGACGTCGCCAGCGACTACCTGGTCGAGGTCAACGTCGCCGAGCAGCTGCCCAACGCGCTCGACCGGGCGTTTCGCACCGCCGCCGCCCACCGCACGCCGACCGCGGTGATCATCCCGGCGGATCTGCAGGAGGAGGAGTACACCCCGCCGCAGCACGCGTTCAAGCACGTGCCCTCCAGCCCGCCCAGCTCCCCGCACCCGATCGTGATGCCGCCGGAGGACGAGATCGGCCGCGCGGCCGAGGTGCTCAACGCGGGGGAGAAGGTGGCGATCCTCGTCGGCCAGGGCGCCCGCAACGCCGCCGACGAGGTGCGGCAGGTCGCGGAGACCACCGGCGCCGGGGTGGCGAAGGCGTTGCTCGGCAAGGACGTGCTGTCCGACGAGCTGCCCTACGTCACCGGTGCCATCGGCCTGCTCGGTACCCGGCCGAGCTACGAGATGATGCGCGACTGCGACACGCTGCTCATCGTCGGCTCGAACTTCCCGTACACCCAGTTCCTGCCGGAGTTCGGCCAGGCCCGCGCGGTGCAGATCGACATCGACGGCAGCCTCATCGGGATGCGTTACCCGACCGAAATCAACCTCGTCGGCGAGGCCAAGCGCACGCTGACCGCGTTGCTGCCGCTGCTGCAGCACAAGGAGGACCGGTCCTGGCGGGAGACGATCGAGCGCAACGTCGTCGACTGGTGGCAGACGATGGAGCAGCAGGCGATGCTCGACGCCAAGCCGGTGAATCCGATCCGGGTGGTGCACGAGCTCTCCCCGCGGATCCCGGAGGACGCCATCGTCACCGCCGACTCCGGCTCCTCCACCAACTGGTACGCCCGCAACCTGAAGATGCGCGGCCGGATGCGCGGCTCGCTGTCCGGGACGTTGGCCACCATGGGTCCTGGTGTGCCGTACGCGATCGGCGCGAAGTTCGCCCACCCCGACCGCCCGGTGGTCGCGCTCGTCGGTGACGGGGCGATGCAGATGAACGGCATGGCCGAGCTGATCACCATCGCCCGCTACCAGCAGCTGTGGCAGGACCCCCGGCTCGTGGTGTGCGTGTTCCACAACAACGACCTCAACCAGGTCACCTGGGAGCTGCGCGCGATGGGCGGCGTGCCGAAGTTCGAGGAGTCGCAGAACATCCCGGACGTGTCCTACGCCGACTTCGCCAGCAGCCTGGGCATGACCGCGATCACCGTGCGGGACCCGAACGAGCTGGGTGACGCGTGGGACCGGGTGCTCGGCGCGGACGGGCCGGCCGTACTGGACGTGTTCTGCGACCCCGAGGTGCCGCCGATCCCGCCGCACGCCACGTTCGAGCAGATCAAGTCCACCACCGAGGCGCTGCTCAAGGGCGACCCGAACGCCTGGCACATCCTGGTGCAGGGCGCCAAGACCAAGGCACAGGAGTTCGTCCCGAGCCGCGGGTGACGGGCGTGGCGGGCGAGTCGGACACGATGATCCGGGAGGTGACCGCGGCGGCCTACCGGGTCCCGACGCCGACCCGGGAGGGCGACGGCACCCTCACCTGGGACGGCACCACCATGGTGGTGGCGCGGGTGGACTGCGGCGACACGGTCGGCGTGGGCTGGACCTACGCCGACCCGGCCTGCGTGGGGCTCATCCAGGGCGTGCTCGCCGAGGCGGTGCGAGGCGGGGACGTGCTGGACACCCCGGCCCGCTGGCACGCGATGCAACGCCGGGTGCGCAACCTCGGCCGGGTCGGCCTGGTGTCCTGCGCGATGTCCGCCGTGGACATCGCCGCCTGGGACGCGGCCGCCCGGCTGCGCGGGATGCCGCTCGCCCGGCTGCTCGGCCGGGTGCACGACAGCGTCGCGGTGTACGGCAGCGGCGGCTTCACCACCTTCGACGACGCCCAGCTCACCGCGCAGATCGAGCACTGGGTCGGGGACAAGGGCATTCCCCGCATCAAGATCAAGATCGCCGAGGGCTGGGGGAGCGCCGTGCACCGGGACCTCGCCAGAGTGGCCAGGGTCCGGCAGCTGGCTGGCTCCGGTACCGAGCTGTTCGTCGACGCCAACGGCGGCTACACCGTCGGCCAGGCGGTGCGGGTCGGCCGGCGGCTCGCCGAGTGGGACGTCACCTGGTTCGAGGAACCGGTCTCCAGCGACGACCTCGCCGGGCTGCGCCAGGTGCGGGCCGCCGTCGACGCCGACGTCACCGCCGGCGAGTACGGCTACGACCTGCCGTACTTCGCTCGCATGATCGGGGCCGACGCGGTGGACTGCGTCCAGGTGGATGCCGTCCGCTGCGGCGGGTACACCGAGTGGTTCCGCATCGCCGCGGTCGCCGCCGCGCACAACCTGGACGT
Source organism: Amycolatopsis arida (assembly GCF_900115565.1). Classification (GTDB taxonomy): domain Bacteria; phylum Actinomycetota; class Actinomycetes; order Mycobacteriales; family Pseudonocardiaceae; genus Yuhushiella; species Yuhushiella arida. The sequence goes on from NZ_FOWW01000009.1 coordinate 10,842, forward strand.
CTCGGCGCACACCGCGCCCAACGTCTCGGTGCACGCGGCCGTCGGCACGCCCAACTTCCGGCACGTCGAGTGGTTCGCCGACCACGAGCGTGTCGAGCCGATGCTGTTCGACGGGGGGCTCGACCCGGTGGGTGGCCGCGCCGCCCCGGACCTGTCCGCACCCGGCCACGGCATGACGCTCAAGGAAGCCGACGCCGAGCGTCACCGCGTGGCGTGACCGGTGTCGCCGTCGGGGGAGCGGCGATTACCCCGGCCGGTGGACGGGTAGTAGCCGAGGCGGGGGACGGGGCAACCGAGCGAGAGGAGCGTGCACCCAGTGTCGACACCATTGGAGGACTACGCGCTCATCGGGGACACCTACACGGCGGCACTGGTGAGCCGGAGCGGGTCGATCGACTGGCTGTGCCTGCCGCGGTTCGACTCGAGCGCGTGCTTCGCGGCACTGCTCGGCGGTCCCGAACACGGGCACTGGACGCTCGCGCCGAAGGGTGACGGGTGGACCGTCCGGCGCCGGTACCTCCCGGACAGCCTGGTGCTGGAGACCACCTACTCCTGTCCCGAGGCAGAGGTGCGGGTGCTCGACTGCATGCCGGTGCGAGGCGACGAGCCCGACCTGCTCCGCCGGGTCGAGGGCGTGCGCGGCCGGGTGCTCGTGCGGAGTGAGCTGATGCCGCGGTTCGACTACGGCAAGGCCATGCCGTGGCTGAGGTCGGAGGGGCGCCGGTTGCACGCGGTGGCCGGGCCGGACCACCTCACCCTGGACTCCGACCTGGAGCACGACGTGTCCGCCGAGGACCACGCGGAGGTGGACTTCTCCGTGGGGGCCAGTGACGCGGTGGACTTCCGGCTGTCCTGGAGCCTGCCGGAGGAGGAGGTCACCGCGGCTTTCGACGTCGGCGCGGCGATCGAGGAGACCGCCGAGTGGTGGCGGACCTGGACCGACTGCTGCAGCTACTCGGGTGAGTACCGGGACGCGGTGGTCCGGTCACTGATCACCTTGAAGGCCCTGACCTACGCTCCCACCGGCGGCATGGTCGCCGCCCCCACCACCTCCCTGCCGGAGCAGCTCGGCGGGGTGCGCAACTGGGACTACCGCTACTGCTGGATCCGGGATGCCACGTTCACCCTGCTGGCGCTGCTCGCCGCCGGCTACGACGAGGAGGCGAAGGAGTGGCGGGAGTGGCTGCTGCGTGCCGTCGCCGGCCGGCCGGAGCAGATGCAGATCATGTACGGCGTGGACGGCCAGCGCCGGCTGCCGGAGCTGGAGCTGGGCTGGCTGCCGGGCTACGAGGGCTCGCGGCCGGTGCGCATCGGCAACGACGCCGCCCAGCAGTACCAGCTCGACGTCTACGGCGAGCTGATGGACGCGCTGCACCAGGCCAGGGCGCACGGGATTCCGCCGAACCCGGACGCCTGGCGGCTGCAGCGCCGGCTGATGGACTTTCTGGAGGGGCACTGGCAGGACCCGGACAACGGAATCTGGGAGGTGCGCGGGCCGCAGCGGCACTTCACCCACTCCAAGATCATGGCGTGGGCGGCGGCCGACCGGGCGGTCAAGGCGGTGGAGGACTTCGGCCTCGACGGCCCGGCCGAGAAGTGGAAGCGGCTGCGCCAGGAGATCTTCGACGAGGTGTGCAAGCGCGGCTACGACCCGGACCGGAACACGTTCACCCAGTACTACGGGTCGCAGAGCCTGGACGCCGCACTGCTGATGATCCCGAACGTCGGGTTCCTTCCGGCCACCGACGACCGGGTGCGGGGGACGGTCGCCGCGGTGGAGAAGGAGCTGCTGCAGGACGGGTTCGTCCAGCGGTACACGATGACCGCGGCCACCCAGCACATCGACGGCCTGCCCAGCGGCGAGGGGGCCTTCCTGCCGTGCACGTTCTGGCTCGCCGACAACTACATCCTGCAGGGCAACGTCGACAAGGGACGGGCGCTGTTCGAGCGGATGCTCGATCTGCGCAACGACGTCGGGCTGCTGTCCGAGGAGTACGACCCGCACACCGGGCGGTTGGTCGGGAACTTCCCGCAGGCGCTGTCGCACATCCCGCTGATCGACACGGCGTTCAACCTCACCACCCGCCGCGGGCCCGCGCAACGCCGCGCCGAGACCGGCGAACAGCAACGGCGGGGCATCTGACGGTCGCTCCTTCAGAGGGGCCGTCTTCAGAGGGTGTCGTCGTCCGGGGCGTCGACGTGCTGGGTCAACCAGAGCGCCGCCCCGGACGCGGCGGTGAGCACGAACCCGGCCAGGCTCATCAACGGTATCCCGAGGACCAGCCCGGTGAGCAGGAGCAGGGCGGCGCCGACCAGCGCGCTGCCGTACGGCCACCGGCGGCGGCCGAGCTGCTCGGTGAACCGCCGGTCCAGCTCCGGGTCCTCGGCGCGGATCCACTGCTCGATCTCGGCGAGTGAGCGCCGTTCGGACTCGCTCAACATGACGGTCCACCTCCTTCCGCTGGTCTCACCGCGGTCGTGGCTCGCGGTCACCCGGCGACGTCGACTCCCGGTGGCGCTGCCGGAAGGTGATCGCCGCGCTCGCCCCGGCCAGCAGTACCACGACGATGCCCACCACGACGTCGTTGGCGACGGCCCTGGGCGCGTCGGTGCCGGCGTCGTAGCCGAGCACGAACGGCGCCGCGATCAGCCACCCGCCGAGCACCACGTTGACGACGCTGAACCACGGCACCTCCCGCGGGGAGACGGTGCGCACCAGCGCCAGCACGGCGATCGCGATGCCGATCACCACGTCGTTCCAGTAGCCCGGCCGGCCCCACCCGGTGTGTGCGTAGTCCAGCGCGAACGGCGCGCTGGCCAGCCAGACGCCGGCGAGGAAGGTGAGCCCGCTGGGCAGGCCGGCCCCGAACGATCCCGAGCGCGGGCGGAAGACGTCGGTCGCGGGGTGGACGTACGGTGCCGCCGCCGACGCCCACGGCGGGGTGTCGCTCAGCCGGCCCTCCCGGTGAGCGAGCTCGTCGGGTTGCCGAGCGTACTGCTCGGGGTACTGGTGGGGGCCCGCCATCGCCGTCCTTCCGGAGCATGTGTGGTGGCACCGCGCGTGCGGTCTCCCTCCCCGGCTACCCCGCCCGATCGGGTGGCATACGGTGCCACCGCTCGCGTTTACCCATTCGTGACCGGCCGTGGGCGCGGAGCAGGGCATGCGCGGCGGCCCGGCCCGGGATCCCCGCGACGCCCCCGACCGGCGCGGTGCCCGCACCGGAGATGACCAGGCCTGGCACCGGGGTGCGGTGCCCACCGAGCGCGGGAACCGGTCGCAGCGGACCGAGTTGGTCGAGGGTGGGGTCCAGGTGCATGGGGTGCGCGCCGGGCCAGTCCAGCTCCCGGGCCATCCGCTCCGGGGAGCGGAGCCGGCGGGCGAGGATCGCGTCGCGGAAGCCCGGCGCCCGCGCCTCCACCGTGTCGATCATCCGCTCGGCAAACCCCGCCAGTGCGCGGTCCCAGCCGCCGCGCAGCCGGAAGGGAACCGCGGGGCAGGCGAGGTACACGGTGTGCCGCCCCGGCGGGGCCAGCGTGCCGTCCAGCGCGCTCGGGGTGAACGCGTAGGTCGGCACCGGGTCGTCGGGCAGGTGGCCGGCGCGCGCCTGGGCGAACCCCGCGGCGAGCGCGTCAAGGCTGTCCACGAAGGACTGCAGTCCCGACCAGTCGCCGGGACGCGCACCGGGGTAGCGGGGCAGTGCGTCGGCGGCCACGAACACCGGCAGCTGGACGGCGTTGCCGCGGTGGGCGGCGCGCAGCGCGCGGGCGAGCGGTGCGGCCAACGGAGGGTCGAGCAGCGTGAGCAGCGCGACCCTCGGGTCGATCGCGGTGACCACCCCGTCGACCGCGAGCCGCTCGCCCGAGGCCAGCTCGACGCCGGTGACCCCGCCGCTGCCATGGGTGATCCGCGCGACCCGAGCGCCGGTGCGCCACCGCCCGCCGAAGGACTCGAGCCGACGGCGGAGCGCGTCGACGAGGGCCTGGGCGCCGCCGACGGGGTGCCACTGGCCGACCTGGTGGTAGAAGGCCTGCCAGAGGCCGAACAGAGCACCGCCGGGGTCGTCGGGGCCGGCGGACGCGTGCGCGGCGAACGCCGCGACCGGAGCCCGCACCAGCTCGCTGTCCAGCCTCTCCCGCAGCATCCGGCCGTAGGGCGAGAGAACCAGCCGGAGCAGCTCGAGCGGGCCGCCGTTGCGGCCGAGCGCCCGCGCGGCGGCCGGCACGACACCGGGAAGCCGGCGCAGCCGCCGGGGCAGCGGATCGCCGGGCAACCCGGCGCGCAGCGCGGTGATGACGGGCAGCGCGGCGTGCATCCAGTCGGCGTACCGGCGGGCCTCGGCCGGGTCGACCTCGGCGATCGAGGCGACCGTGCGCTCGACGCTGCGGTGGAACCGGATGATCGGGCCGCCGGCGAGGACCGCGACGGAGAACGGGTCCATCTCCCGGTACACCAGCCCGGCCTCGCGCAGCCGCAGCTCGGTGCCGATGTCCGTGGCGTTGATGATGTTGTGCGCGACCGAGTGGAGGTCGAACCGGAAGCCGGGCACCAGCTCGGCGGTCCGGGACCCACCACCCAGCGTGTCGGCCTGCTCGAGGACCACGACGTCGACCCCGGCGCGGGCGAGGTAGCAGGCGGCGACCAGGCCGTTGTGCCCGCCGCCGACGACCGCCGCGCGCATCGGCCCCTCCTTGCTCTCGCTACCGCCGCCGGGGTACCCGCGCGGCCGGGTGACGAACCGAGTGGACGGGCGCCACCCGGGGTACTCCGCGCCGGACGGATCCCGGCGAGCAGGAGGTGGCGATGCGCATCGGCAGGCGGAGCACGCCGGAGGCGGCGCGGTTGAGCATGCGGTTCCGTGCCGGCGGTGGCCCGGCGCTGGCCCGGCAGCGGGCCACCGTGGTGAGCGCGCTGGTGGCGAGTGCGGCGTTGAGTACCGTCGGCTGCTACCAGCTCGGGTTGATCCGGCACCTGCCCGACCCGCCACTGCCGATGTTCGACTCGGACACCGTGGACGCTTCCGGGGAGGCGTACGTGGTGGGCCGCACCCCCGACGGCATCGCGGCCGCGGCCAGCGCGATGGCGACCGCGGCGCTGGCCGTGTGGGGCGGCCCCGGCGTCCGGCGGCCGAAGCTGTTGCGGGTGCTGACCGCGATCAAGGCGACCGGCGACGCCACCGGGGCGGTGCTGCTGTTCGTGGAGCAGCTGCAAACCCATCGCAAGCTGTGCTCCTGGTGCACCCTGGCGAGCCTGGCGCACCTGGTGACGGTGCCGCTGACCCTGCCGGAGGCGCTGCGCGACTGAGCCGGCGGTCAGTGGTGGAGGTCGCGCCGCGCGGGCAGCTCGCTCCAGGGCCGGTGCAGCCGTACCCGCCCCGCTTCGAGATCGACGTCGCCGATCGGGCGTACCGGATCCTCCGGTGCAGGAACCGGGCCACCGTCCGGAACAGCGCGGGGCCGCGCTCGCCGGTGGGCTCGTAGCCGAACAGCCTTCACCGGCGGGTGCCCACGAGGAACCCGTCGACGACCAGCGCGACACCCCGGACCGCCCCCGCTTCGACGCGGGTGCGGATGTCCACGACCCCGCCGCGCCGCGGCCGTCCGGGTCGACGACCGGCAGCCCCAGCAGCGGGATCGCCGCGACCGCCGCGACGACCACCACGCCGAGGATCACCAGCCCGAGCGCGTTGCTCAGCTCGCCGAGCAGCGCCCGCGCCCGGTGGACCAGGTGGAGCACCTCGGCGCGGTGCGGCTCGCCGGGCGGGACGCCGTGGAGCTCGCTCTCCTGCTCGGTCAGCTCCCGTTCCGCGTCGAGCATCACCCCGAGCGACACGGTGGGGGCGTGCTCGCGCAGCGCGGCGTCCGCGACCAGCCGCATCACCTCGACCTGGGAGTGGGCCCTGTCGGCGGCCAGCTGGAGGGCGGAGCCGGTGGACAGTGCCCAGCTCGCGCACCCACCAGTACCGGCGAGGAAGACTGCCAGCAGCGCAACACGCGAAGCGTATAACAGTCTATACGGCGTGGCTGCGTAGTCGAAACTCACGGCTGCGGTCACCACCGAGAATCGGCTGAGGACGGCGGTCACGGCAGCGCGTCGAGGAAGGGGCGGTGGCTGCGCTGGAACTCCCAGCCGTAGTAGCCGTCCCAGTTGATCGACCACGTCATCAGGCCGCGCAGTCCCGGCGAAGGACCGCCGCGCAGCGCGTATCCGCCGCAGTCCCGACCCCAGGCCAGGCAGGTCAACGCCTGGTGCACGGTGGCGGGGGCGAGGTGGCCGTTGCCGGCGTTGACCGCCGCCGGCAGGCCGACGGCGATCTGGTCCTCCCGCAGCGCGGGGAAGGTGTGACCGGTGCGGGCGACCGGGAAGCCGGCCTTGAGCATGTCGGTCATGGCGATGGGGAAGTCCGCGCCACCCATGAAGTGGTACTGGCCGTCGAGGCCCATGACCGGTCCGGAGTTGTAGTTCTGGACCTGCAGGACCGCCAGCCGGTCCCGCAGCGCGTGGATCACCGGAAGGTAGGCGCCGGTCCGGTTGTCCCCGCTGCCGGCCCCGCCGTAGAACTGGTACCCAACCTGGACGAAGAAGGTCTCCGGGGCCATCGTCAGCACGAAGTCGGGGCCGTAGCGGGCGGTGAGGGTGCGCAGCGCGGAGATGAGGTTGACGATCACCGGCGTGGTGGGGTCACGGAAATCGGTGTCGCCGCGGTCGAGGTAGAGCGAGTGGCCCTCGAAGTCGATGTCCAGGCCGTCGAGGCCGTACCGGTCGATGATCGCCGACACCGAGCTGACGAACCGGTCGCGGGCCGCCGTGGTGGTCAGCTGCACCTGACCGTTCTGCCCGCCGATGGAGATGAGCACCTTCGCGCCGCGGGCCTGCTTGGCACGGATCGCGGCGACGAACTCCGCCTCGCTCTCCACGCCCGCGCACTCGCTGGCCGGGCAGCGGGTGAAGCGGATGTCGCCGGAGGTGACCGAGGTGGGCTCGCCGAACGCCAGGTTGATCACGTCCCAGTCGTCCGGCACGTCGGCCAGCCGAACGTAGCCGGAGCCGTTGGCGAAGCTGGCGTGCAGGTAGCCGACGAGCGCGTGCCGGGGGAGTGCCGCGCTGGCCCTGGCCGTGGCGGGGGTGCCGAGCGCGGTGAGCAGCGCGAGGACCAGGACGTACACAAGGGACGGTCGGCGCATGGTGGTCCTCCCGAGGCTCAGGGAAGCGTGTCCAGGTGGGGCCGCACGGTGCGGGCGAAGGCGTTGCCGTTGCTGACGTCCCAGTTGATGGACCAGGTCATCGCGCCGCGGATGTCGGGGTAGGTGCGCGGCGGCGTGAAGGTGCCGCAGGACGTGCCGCGGGCCAGGCAGTCGAGGGCGTCGTTGACCATCGACGGCGGGACCACGCCGCCACCGGCCGCGCCGGGACCGGCGGGCAGGCCCAGTGCCACCTGGTCGGGCCGCAGGCCGTTCTCCAGTTGGATGCACGCGAGCGCGGTGAGGAAGTCAAGCGTGCCCTGGTGGTAGGCGCGCGACTGGTCACAGCCGAGCATGGAGCCGGAGTTGTAGAACTGGGTGTGCACGACCGTGAGGATGTCCCGGATGTCCAGGGCGAGCCGGAAGTACGCCCCGCCGGTCGACTGCATGTCGAGGGTCTGCGGCGCCATGGTGATGATCAGTCCGGGACCCACCTGGGCGCGCAGCGAGCGCAGGGCCTGGGCCATGTAGGTGGGGTTGAGCCCGTTCTCCAGGTCGATGTCCACCCCGTCGAACCCGAACTCCTGGAGCAGGGCGTGCATGCTGCGGGCGAAGTTCCCCGCCGCCGCGGAGCTGCCGACCGAGACCCGCCCGGCCTCGCCGCCGACGGAGAGGATCACCGTCGTGCCACGGGCCTTGAGCGCGTGGATGTCCGCCTTGACGTCGGCGTCGGTGTAGCCGCCGAGGGCGTGGGAGAGCTCGGGGTCGACGCCGAACGTGACCTCGCCGGGCGTGCCGGTCGCCTCGGCGAACGCGACCGCGACGAGGTCGTAGGCGGCGGGGACGTCGCGCAGCCGCAGCTCCACCGCGGGGTTGACGAAGTTGTGCCAGTAGCCGGTGAGGAAGTGACGGGGGAGCGGGCTCCGCGGGCAGCCGGTGGTGGTGGCGGTGATCGGGTCGCCGTGGGCCGACTCGGCGGTGTCGGTGTGGGCGGTGACCGTGAAGGTGTGGGTGGAGCAGGCGGGCAGCCCGCCGATCGTGGCGGAGGTACCGGTCACGGTGGCGCGGACGGAGCCGGCCTCGTGGACCCGGTAGCCGGTGACCGGACCGGGCGCGGCGGTCCAGGCGAGCGTGATACTGGACGAGGTGGTGCCGGTGACCCGGGTGTCGGTGGGCGCGGCGGGCCGGCTCGGCTCGCCGGGGTCTCCCGGACCGCCGGCGCAGTCGGCGCCGTTGAGCCGGCAGCGGGTGGGGGTGCCCGGACCGGTGGCGAGGAAGCCGAAGGACACCGACGCGCCGGGGGTGATCGTGGCGTTGTACTCGCGGTGGGTGAACGTGTGCCGCTGGCCGTCGCGGGTGGCCAGGGCGTCCCAGTGGCTCCCGACCGAGGTGCCGGCCGGGAGCTCGAACTCCACCCGCCAGCCGGTGATCGTGGTCGGTCCGCCGTTGGTGATGGTGTAGCGGCCCTCCCAGCCGGAGCCCCAGTCGGCGACCTTGCCGAAGGTGGCGCTCGGTGCGCCGGTGGTGCCGGGTGTCACCGCGTGGCCGGGCGGTGCGACCAGTCCGGCCACGGCGAGCACCAGGGTGGCGAGGACGGCCAGCGGGCGAAGGGCGAGGGCATGGGACATTCCGGCCTCCCGGACGGTGCGCAGGGGTACACCGTGCGTCCCTAATGTCTAGACCAATCGAGGAAGGGTTGTCCAGACCACTTAAGTAGGGAGTGGCGACGCGGGCCGGGAGGTCGATGCGACCGAGGCGGTGCCGAGGTGGCCGCGGGGTCTCGGGACGCCGGCGGAACACCTCGGTCCGCCGGCCGTCCCGAACCCGGGTGGTCGCTCAGGCGGGCGCCGGTGGGCCCGGCTCGTTGGTCAGCCGGCGAACCTCGGTGGTCACCAGCTGCCTGGCCCGCGCGGCGCTCGCGGCGTACGCGGTGACCCGCAGCGCCGTGTGGCCGTGCACGGCGACGTCCACCGCGGAGGCGTCGTCCACGCGCACCCGCTCGGCCGGCATGTCCCTGGTGTCCAGCACCAGGTGAGGGGCGCCGTTGACCGGCTCGGGCTCGTCGACCTGCTGGACCTGACCGTTGGCGAGCAGCGCGCGGCAGGTCCACGCGCGCGCCACGAACCCGGTCTCGGTCGGCACCACCGGCACCGGCTCGACGCGGTGGCCGGGCCCGAGCTCCCCGGCCAACCGTTCGGCGGGCTCGCGCTCGGCCCACGCGCCGAGCAGTTCCGGAGGGTCGGCGCTGGTACGGACGATCACGAACAGTTCGCTCGCGTTCTCCATACCGCGATCTTGCCACCAGGGCTGCTCGGTCGCCGAACGGCGTTGCGCCACGGGCACCCGTGAAGACCGCGGTCCCGAACGTAGATCTCGGCGTCCTGAACATCGATTCTCGCGGGTCAGGCGGGCTTGGTGGCGCGGGCGGTGGCCGAGTGCAGGTCGCCGCCGACGGCGTGGGTCGGGGTGATGGTGACGTCGGTGAAGCCGGCGGCGCGCAGCCCCTCCCGGTACTCGGCGAAGCTCAGTGCTCCGGCGATGCAGTCCACAGAGGATCCGCGCTCGGCGCGCCCGGCTGGAGTGAGCTCGTCGTCGGCGACGACGTCGGACACGCCGACTCGCCCTCCGGGCACGAGCACGCGGAACATCTCGGTGAACACGGCCGGCTTGTCCACCGAGAGGTTGATCACGCAGTTGGAGATCACCACGTCGATGGTGCCCGCCGGCAGTGGGACCGCCTCGATGGTCCCCTTCAGGAACTCGACGTTGGTCACCCCGGCCTTGCGCGCGTTGCCTTGCGCGAGCGCCAGCATCTCCTCGGTCATGTCCAGGCCGTAGGCCTTGCCGGTGGGCCCCACCCTGCGGGCGGAGAGCAGCACGTCGATGCCGCCGCCGGAGCCGAGGTCCAGTACCCGCTCCCCGGCCCGCAGCTCGGCGACCGCCGTCGGGTTGCCGCAGCCCAGCGACGCGGCCACCGCCTCCGCGGGCAGCGCGTCCCGCTCGGCGGCCGCGTACAGCGCCGCGCCGAAGCCGTCCTCCACCTCCACCGCCCGGGGGTCACAACATCCACCGCCGGCGTCGCCGACGGCGGTCGCGGCCGCGGCGTACCGCGCCCGGACCGACTCCCGCGGGTCGGACTGCTCGCTCATCTCGGTGTCCTCTCGCCGGCCGACCCACCAGGGAGCCGGGCTTCATCGAAGTTCGTCGATTCCAGGTGGCGGATTCCATCTTGCGCACGGAATCGAAGCCCGTCAATATAGACGCATGTCGAATCACGAGGAGCTGGCGTCGTGCTGCGCGCGATGCTGACCGCACCGCTGACGGAGGACCAGGCCGCCGAGCTGGCGGCGGTGTTCAAGGCGCTGGGCGACCCGGTGCGGCTGCGGTTGCTGTCGATCATCGCCTCACGGGCCGGCGGCGAGGTCTGCGTCTGCGAGCTGACTCCGGAGTTCCCGCTGTCCCAGCCGACCATCTCGCACCACCTCAAGCTCCTCCGGCAGGCCGGCCTGATCGACGGCGAGCGGCGTGGCACCTGGGTGTATTACCGGCTGGTGCCAGAGACCACCGAGCGTCTCGCCGCCCTCCTCGCCAGCCCCGGCGGTGAGCCGCCGGCCGGTGAGCGGCGGGCGGCCGCCGAGCCCGCGGGGGCTCCGGCGTGACCGGCACCGCCGTCCCGCGGGTGGAGTCGGTCACCCGCCGGTTGCCGGTGGTGGACCGGTTCCTCCCGGTGTGGATCGCCGCCGCCATGGCCGGAGGTGTGCTGGCCGGGCGCTGGGTCCCCGACCTGGAGGCCGGGTTGAACGCGGTCACCGTCGACGGGGTCTCCCTGCCGATCGCGCTCGGCCTGCTGGCGATGATGTTCCCGGTGCTGGCCAAGGTCCGCTACGACCGGCTCGGCACGGTCACTGGCGACCGCGCGCTGCTCTGGCCCTCGCTGGTGCTGAACTGGCTGATCGGACCGGCGTTGATGTTCGCGCTGGCCTGGCTGCTGCTACCCGACCTGCCGGCCTACCGCACGGGGCTGATCATCGTCGGCCTCGCCCGCTGCATCGCGATGGTGATCATCTGGAACGACCTGGCCGGCGGCGACCGCGAGGCCGCCGCCGTACTGGTCGCGCTGAACTCGGTGTTCCAGGTGGTGGCCTTCGGTGCGCTGGCCTGGTTCTACCTCGCCGTGCTGCCCGGCTGGTTGGGACTGCCGCAGGCCGAGCTGGACGTGTCCGGCTGGCAGATCGCCCGCGGGGTGCTGATCTTCCTCGGCATCCCGCTGGCCGCCGGCTACCTCGCCCGCCGATGGGGCGAGCGGCTTCGTGGCCGGGACTGGTACGAGGGCACGTTCCTGCCCAGGGTCGGGCCCTTCGCGCTCTACGGGTTGCTGTTCACCATCGTGGTCCTGTTCGCGCTGCAGGGCCGGCAGATCACCGACCGCCCGTGGGACGTCGCGCGGATCGCGCTGCCCCTGCTGGCCTACTTCGCCCTGATGTGGGCCGGCGCGTACGCGTTCGGCACGGCGCTCGGCCTGAGCTACGAGCGCACCACGACACTGGCGTTCACCGCCGCCGGCAACAACTTCGAGCTGGCCATCGCGGTCGCGATCGCCACCTTCGGTGCCACCAGCGGGCAGGCCCTCGCCGGTGTGGTCGGCCCGCTGATCGAGGTGCCCGTGCTGGTGGCGCTGGTGTACGTCGCGCTGGCGCTGCGCCGCCGGTCTCGGCTCGCCGTGTCCACGGGGTCCAGAGAGTCCACTGTGTCCACTGTGTCCGGCGCGACCGCCGGGTCCACTCGGGAAGGTTCCACCGGGGAATGACGACGAACGAGGAGACCGCCGCCGTGTCCACCCCACCCGAAGTCCTGTTCGTCTGCGTGCACAACGCCGGCCGGTCACAGATGGCCGCCGCGCTGCTCGACCACCACGCCCGCGGCAGGGTCACCGTCCGCTCGGCCGGGTCCGCGCCGGCCGAGACCGTCAACCCGGCCGTGGTCGCCGCGATGGCCGAGCTGGGGATCGACCTGTCGCGGGAGTTCCCGAAGCCGCTCACCACCGACGCGGTGCGGGCCGCCGACGTGGTGGTCACCATGGGCTGCGGTGACGCCTGCCCGGTCTTTCCCGGAAAGCGTTACCTGGACTGGCGGCTCGACGACCCGGCGGGCCGGCCGGTCGAGGAGGTCCGTCCCATCCGCGACGAGATCGACCGCAGAGTCCGCGCCCTGCTCGCCGCGCTGGTCCCGGCCGGATCGTGACCACGGCGGCTCGACGGCGTCGACCCGCACGTGCCGCTGGCCGACCAGCTCGGCGCGCTGGCCGAGCTGCGGGACGAGGGTACGATCGCCCACATCGGACTGTTCGAGGTGACCGTGGCGCGGCTCGAGCGGGCCGGTGGCTGGTGGACGTGGTTGCGTCAACCGGTGTGAGGCGTCCCCCGCACTCCTCGGCCGAGCCGGAGCGCGTTCTCCTGGATTCGCCGGAGCATCCGGCGGAACTCCGTGCGCTCCTCGGTGGACAGTCCCGCGTACAGTTCGGCCTCGATTCCGTCGACCACCGTCCACAGCGCGGCGACGGCATGCTCGCCGGCGTCGGTGATCGCGACGTCCGGGCCGGTGCGGGCGAGGTAGCCGCGGTCGACCAGCGGGTCCAGCGCGCCGGCGCGCTCGTCGCCGGTGAGACCGAGTTCGCGGGTCAGCTCGTCGACGGGGGTTCGCCGGTCGCACGCGACGATCATCAGCGCGACGACCTGGGTGGCGTCGAGCTCGTCGGCGGCCAGCCGGGCGTCGAAGGCGGCCCGGACGAAACGGGCGGTGACACCGAGGTCGCGGCCCAGGGTGGCGCGAATGCGGTCGGTCAGCATGGCGAGCACCATCCTCATGCGCAGTTCGTAGATGCCGATGCCGGCGGCCACCCCGACGTTGAGCGATTCCACCGGTCCGGCCATCGGGATGCGGACGACGAGATCCGTGGCGGCCAGGGTCTCCTCGTCGACGCCGTGCGTCTCGTTGCCGACCACCAGCGCCAGCCGATCGCCGCGTAGCGGGGCCAGTGACTGGACGTGCCGGCCACGGGGACTGGTCGCCACCACCTGGAACCCGGCGTCCCGCAGGCCCGCGACGGCACGGGCCGGTGTGGGGTAGCGCCGTACCCGGGTGGTGAGCGCGGTGCCCCGGGCGGCTTGCAGCACCCTGCGGGCGGTGAGGTCGGTGTCGGGTCGGTGAGCACGACCTCGGCGACTCCGAGGGCGCGTGCGGTGCGCACCACCGTGCCGAGGTTGCCGGGATCGGCGACGTCCGCGCAGGCGATCACGAAGTCGTCGGGATACGGCGCCGCGCCCGGGATCTCGGGCGGCACCGGGGCACGGCGAGCCAGCGGACCGGCTTGGTGCTCCCGGCTGCCTTCGCCAGCAGCCCGGCCCGGACGCGGTGGACGGGGATTCGTGCCGCGGCCAGCTCCCGGGCCAGTTCGTCGTCCGGTCCGTCCTCGGCACACAGCGCGTAGTCGAGCGTGGCACCGGCGGACAGCGCCTGCGCGATCAGCGCCGGCCCGTCGAGCAGGCACCGGCTCGCGGCGATCCGGCCGGCCCGGCTGGTCAGCTGCCTGGCCCGCTGGATCAGGTCGTGCTTGACGGAGTCGATGACCACGGGCCGCATTCTGTCACCCACGGTCACCGCTGCGGCCGTCCGGTTCGTGGTCGCGGTCCGGTGCTCGCGGTGTGAGATTGGTCCCAGTGCCGTGGGCGGGTGGCCGGGCGTCCGTCGGCCCGGTGGAGGTGGCCAACGCGGTGCCGGTGCTGGTCGGCGCGGTCGTCGCGGCGGTGAGGGGGCCGAGCGGGCCGGGCACGGCGACGGCGGGCGTGGCCGGGCCAAACGCCGCGAGGTAGCGGCGGACCAGCCGGCGCAGGTCCTCGGCGGTCGGCTCCGGCCGCACTCCGGTCCACTCCGCGGCGGGGAACGGCGTGGCGCCGTGGGTGTTCCACGTGCCGCTGGGTGCCGGGTGCACCAGCGGCTCAAGGTACTGCACGGTCCAGCCCAGGGCGGACGGATCTCGTCCGCGGTGTCACACGAGCGGGCGGCCGGTCCGCAGCCGGCGACGGAGGTCCCACAGGCAGACGTTGTAAGGGAACTCGCGCAGCATCCGGGGCAGTCGGGTGGCCACAACGGCGATCATCCGCATCAGCAGGTCGAACCGGCGCTGCTGGCGGGGCGACCAGTCCAGCCGCATCTCCGCGCGGAACCGCGCGGGGAGGAATCCGGTGGTGACGAACCGGTGGAACGGGCCGAGCAGCCGGCTGACCGGGCGCGGGAACATCCGCAGCGTGGCGATGTCGTACAGGTAGGTTCGCACGGTGTCGTCGATATGGATTCGGTCGAGCGTGTCGTTCCAGTACCGCTCGAACGTCGCCCGTTCCGCGGGCCACATCTCCGGCCGCACCTGCAGTGTGGTGCCCAGGGCGGCCGAGGCGGAGTAGACCCGCTCGAGGTCGTCGGGGCCGGTGGGGCCGCCGAACACGCGGTAGATGTCCTCCACCCCGCGGTACAGGCACGCCGCGACCCAGAGTTGCAGCTCCGGGTCGAACGCGGAGTAGCGCACCGGGCTGGACTCGGTGGAGTAGACCTGGGCGTGCTGGCGGTTGACCGCGCGGCGGTAGGCGCCACGTTCCTCGTCGGTGCCGAGCATCGCGACCACCAGGTAGGTGAGCGTCGTGCGGGTCCGCTTCACCGGGTGCCGGAAGACGTTCCCGCTGTCCACCCGGCTCTCCACCACGCCGTAGCCGACGGCGGGCAGCGCCAGCTGCATGATCACGTTGGCCGCGCCGGCGAGCAGCCCCGCGCCGATGATCGTGTGCTCGCGGACGTCCGGCCGGAGCTCGACGATGTGGTCGCTGGGGGCCATGCGGCACCTCCCGGGGCGGCGGACGCTATTTGCTCACGCCCGTTCGCAAAAAGGAAACCTCGTGTCGGACCGAGGTGTCAAGATGGGGCCATGGAGTCGACACCGCTGCGGACCTACGGTGGGGTTCCCGGCGCCGACCGCAGGGCCGAGCGGCGGGCGCAGCTGATCGAGGCCGGGCTCGAGCTGCTCGGCGCCGCCGGCGATGCGGCGGTCGGGGAGGGGACCCTGTCGGTGCGCGGCGTGTGCCGGCAGGCCGGGCTGGCCGCCCGCTACTTCTACGAGAGCTTCGCCGACCGGGACGCGCTGGCGGTCGCGGTGTACGACCACGTCGTCCAGGAGTTGGCGGCGGTGACCCTGGAGGCGGTCGAGGCCGCGCCGCCGGAGGCCGGGGCGAAGGTGCGCGCCGGGCTGGGCCGGCTCGTGCGGCACGTGGCGGAGGACCCGCGCCGCGGCCGGTTGCTGTTCTCCCCGATACTGGGCAGCGGCGTGCTCGCCGAGCGGCGCGCCGAGTCGACGCGGCTGTTCGTCCGGTTGCTCGGCCTGCAGGCCCGCGAGTTCTACGGGATCGGCGGCGGCGCCCGGCTCGACGTGGCGGCCGAGGTGCTGGTCGGCGGGCTCGCCCAGGTGCTCACGTCGTGGCTGGCCGGCACCCTGCGGCTGGGCGAGGAGGAGGTCGTCGCGCACTGCGCCGAGATCTTCCTCAGCATCGCCGAGGCACGGTGAGCGCCGGTCACCGCCGCCCGTCGGTGCCGGCTCGGGCGCGCCACAGCAGGGCGCCGACCAGCAGCTCACCGGCGATGATCGGGTAGACCGAGACGCGCTCGATCAGCCCGCCGTTGGCGGCGAGGACGGCGGGCGGCACGAGGCCGTCGAGGCCGAGCAGGACGAGCGCGGCGACACCGACGATCCCCAGCGCCAGGCTGACGCCGGGCAGCCAGCGCGGCACCAGCGCCCGGAGACCCGACCGGCCGGCGGCGATGATCGCGAGGTTGCCGCCGGCGATGCCCAGCAACGCCCCGAGCCGGTGCAGGACCCCGACCGGCGGCGGGACGTTCTCGGGCACGAGCGCGACCAGGACCATGCCGACCGCATGCACCGCGGCCAGCGCGACGAACCCCCGTGCCGCCGTCCACCACATGGACCCGGCCACCAGCGCGGCACCGGCGAGGAACAGCACGCCCTGGGCGACGAACCCGGCGTTCATCACCGCGTGCAGTGGCGAGTCGACCACCCGGCCCTGGACCACGCCGTCCGTCCTGGCGCCGAGGTCACTGATGTAGTGGCGCCGGTAGCTGTAGTCGGGGCTGTTCCACGCGGCGGCGGCCACCGCCTCGGCGACCAGGTACACCAGGCCCGCGCCCACCAGGCTGGCGGCGGCGGTGCGGACGAGCCCACGGGTGGGCGCCGGGAGCGTGGTGGACATGCCTTGTCCGTTCCCGGTGGGAGCCGGGCGAAACCCGTGGCGGGCGGGCCCCGGGTGACCATCCGAGTTCCCATCGTGTCGCCGTGCGGGGCCCGCCGGTCGCCCGCGTCCGTGGTCGACCACCGCGGCGGAGGATGGCCGGATCAGTCGCTCGGCGCGGTGGCCAGGTGGTCGAGGTGGTGCGCGATCCACGGGAGGGTGGTCGGGTCGTCGGCGTCCAGTGCGGCCAGTCGCTGCTCGTCGGTGTCGCCGTCGAGCAGCTGGTCGCCATCCGCACGCGCGGTCGCACGTGGCGACCGGTGGCCCGCGGCCGGGCTTTCGTCAGGGCGGTGACAGCCGCCGGTCGAGGAACTGTCTCCGGTCGACGAGTTCTTCGCCCGGTGCGCCGACGTCACCCGATCGTCGCTGTTGTGGGGTGTCCCGCTCCCCGACAATCGCAGTCCTCCCGGATCGTGACGTGCGAAGGTGGGTGACCCGTGACTCCGACCCCGGCTCCGACCCCGCGCCGCCGGTGGCGGTCCGCGGCCGGCGCGCTGCTGGCCGCCGTCCTGGTGGGCGTGGGGCTCGTGCCCGCTCCCGCGACCGCCGCCCCCTCCGGCTGCCCCTCGGTGGGCAGGGCGTGGGCGGCGCCCGGCCCGTTCGCGGTCACCACCGAGCAGTCCGGGCGCGGGCACACCGTCTACCGACCCACCGACCTCGGCGGGCAGGGGTGCGACCGGCACCCGGTGATCGTCTGGGGCAACGGGACCTTCGCCGTTCCCGCGGTCTACGACGCCCTGCTCCGGCACCTGGCATCGCACGGGTTCATCGTGGCGGCGGCCGACACGACGTGGGCCGGGTCCGGGCGCGAGATGCTCGCCGGGATCGACTACCTGACCGAACGCAACGCCGCCTCGGACAGCGTCTACTTCGGAAAGGTCGACCTCGACAACATCGGCGCGACCGGACATTCGCAGGGCGGTGGCGGCGCGATCGCCGCCGGCGGAGACTCCAGAGTGGACACGACTGTCCCGATTCAGCCCGGTCCGTGGGGCTCCACCGACGCGCTGCGCGGCCCGGTGCTGTTCCTGGCCGGGCAGCGCGACTCGATCGTCGCCCCGGAATCGGTGTACACGCGGTTCCGCGCGGCCGAGCACGTGGTCGCCGTCTACGGCGAGCTGGCCGGTGCCGGCCACTTCGCTCCGCTGGGAGACGCCGGCGGATACCGCGGCCCGATCACCGCGTGGTTCCGCTTCCACCTCATGGGCGACGAGCAGGCCCGCGGCATGTACTTCGGCCGGGACTGCGCCTACTGCACGGCGCCCGAGTGGTCCCGCTTCGAGCGGAACGCCCGCGCCGAGGCCGTCCCCGGCGACCGGCCCGGCGTCCCGGCGGCGCGTGCCTGACTCAGGCTTCCGCCCGCGACCCGAGGATCTCGAGGTAGTGCGGGTTGTACATCACGCCGAGGACGTTGCCGAAGGGATCGACCACGGAGGCGGTGATCCACCCCGCCTCCCCACGGTGGGTGATCGGCTGATACTCCTTCGCCCCCAGGGACAGCAGCCGGTTGACCGCGGCCGCCACGTCGTCGACGTGCCAGTACATGACCACGCCGCCCGGAGTGCTCGCGTGGCCGTCGGGCGCGTACCGCCGGTCGATGATGCCCAACTCGTCCCGTGGTCGCCGACGCGGAACTCGACGTAGGCGGGGTGACCCCTCCTCCGGCCGGACGAAGTACGGCTCGATGCCCAGCAGCTCGGCGTACCAGCGCGCGGCCGCCTCGACGTCGTCGGCCCAGTAGCTGATGGTGGCGAACCGCCGCAACACGGCTGGCTCCTTCCCACTGGAAAGCGGCCCACCGGGCCGCATGACAACCGTCATCGTGCTCCCTGAAGTGCTCATCAACTGAGCACTTTTCGGTGGCGCGCCCACCCCGCTGGACCTCGCCGGCTGGGGCGCTGGTCGATGTGCTCGAACCGCCGACGGCCCGGGCCGAGCTCGCCAGGATCGGCGCCGAGCTCGTCGCCCGCTACGGCGACCACTGATCTCGGTTGGTCGGAACCGTCGCCCGCCGGTGGAGAGGTCGGGCCCGGGCGGCGGGCACCTGCGGCCGGTGCCGGGACGGCGCGCGCGCCGTGTGGGATGCCGACGGCGGCTACGCCGAGGCCACCGTGGTGCCCGCCGCGTTCGCGCGCCGACTGCCCGAGGTCGATACCCGACGTCGAACTGGCGCTGCTGCGTGCCCTGGTGAGCCCGAGGCTCAGGCTCCTTCGGCGAGGAGGGGTTCCAAGGCCAGGTCGGGGTGCTGGCGTTGCAGGATCCGCATGGCCATCTCGTCCTCGAACAGGGCGAGGTCGGTGCCGTCGGTGCGGGTGAGGACCTCGCCGCGTCGCGCGCCGTCGACGATGGGGCGTTGGGCGGGGTCGGCGAGGCGTCGTACGGCGGTGTAGGGCAGCCGGTCCAGCCGGACCGGTGCGGAGAACTCGTGCTCGAGCCGGTGGGCGGCCACCTCGAACTGCATGGGCCCGACGGCGGCGAACACGGGTGCCGCATGACCGCGCAGGTCCGAGGTGAGGATCTGCACCACGCCCTCCGAGGCGAGCTGGTCCACCCCCTTGCGGAACTGCTTGGACCGGCTCAGGTCGGCCGGGCGGGCCACGGCGAAGTGGGCCGGCGCGAAGCTGGGCAGGCCGGGGAACCGCACGGCCGGTCGGCCGGCGTGGAGGGTGTCGCCGACCCGCAGCGCGGAGGCGTTGACCAGGCCGACCACGTCACCGGGGTAGGCGGTGTCTACTGTGGAGCGTTGCTGGCCGAACACCTGGTGCGCGTACTTGGTGGCGAAGGGCCGGCCGGTGCTGGCGTTGGTGACCACCATGCCGCGCTCGAACACCCCGGAGCACACCCGGGCGAAGGCGACCTGGTCGCGGTGCGCGGGGTCCATGCCGGTCTGCACCTTGAACACGAACGCCGAGAACGGCGCGTCCAGCGGCCGCGGGTGGCCGTCGACGTCGAGTCGCGGCGCGGGCTGGGGAGCGAGGTCGACCAGCAGGTCCAGCAGGTGCCGCACGCCGAAGTTCAGCACGGCCGCGCCGAACAGCACCGGGGTGGCCGTGGCGGTGTGGAACGCCTCCGGCGCGAACTGCCCGCCGGAGGCGGTGAGCAGCTCGGCCTCCTCCCGCGCCCGCGCCCAGTCCTCGCCGGCCTCGGCCTCGGCCCGCGCCGGGTCGATCCGCTCCTCCGGCGCCACGGTGGCGCCGCCCGCGGTGCGCTGGTAGCGCACGAACGCGCCGTCGGTGAGGTCGAGCACGCCGCGGAAGTGCCCGGCCGCGCCGACCGGCCAGGTCAGCGGCATCGGCTGCAGCCCGATCCGCTCCACCAGCTCGTCGCACAGCTCTAGCGCCTCCCGGCCGGGCCGGTCCCACTTGTTGACGAACGTCAGCACCGGAATGTCCCGGTGCCGGCACACGTCGAACAGTTTCAGTGTCTGCGGCTCCAGCCCCTTGGCCGCGTCGAGCAGCATCACCGCGGAGTCGACGGCGGAGAGCACCCGGTAGGTGTCCTCGGAGAAGTCGGCGTGGCCCGGCGTGTCCAACAGGTTGATCACCGCGTCGCGGTAGTAGAACTGCAGCGCCGCGGAGGTGATCGAGATGCCGCGGGCCCGCTCCATGGCCATCCAGTCCGACACCACACCCTGGCGGCCGGCCTTGCCGTGCACCGCCCCCGCCTCGGCGATCACCCGCGCGTGCAACGCCAGTGCCTCGGTCAGCGTCGACTTGCCCGCGTCCGGGTGGCTGATCACCGCGAACGACCGCCGGCGGCGCGCCTGACCGACCACGTCGGAAGGGGTGACGGTGGTCGTGCTGCTGGCGGTCATGGGAGCCTTCCGTCGCCTCGGGTACGTCACCCACGACTCTACCGTTACGTCACGGTAAGGTCCGCTGGGTGGGCTCGTCCGGTCCCCGCCGGCCGTGCGCGGACTCTACCCTGACGTCAGGGTAGGCTCCCCGGATGGCAACGGTGGCGAGTCCGGCATGAGCGCGCGGTTCGAGGAGATCGACTGGCGGCCGACGCCGATGGGCGAGCTCGTCCTGCGCCGCCGCCGGGAGCCGGTCACCGGCCAGGACGTCTACGAGATCAAGCTCGACGACGAGTTCCTGATGTCGAGCCTGTTCACGGTCAGCGAGCAGGAGCTGGCCCGGCTGGCGCTGGCCGAGCTGGCGGAGCCGGAGCTCGACGTGGTCGTCGGTGGGCTCGGGCTCGGGTACACCGCACGCACGGTGCTGGAGCATCCGCGGGTGCGCTCGCTGCTGGTGGTCGACGCGCTCGCCGAGGTGATCGAGTGGCACGAGCGCGGCGCGATCCCGGCGGGGGAGCGGCTCGTCGCCGACCCCCGGTGCACGCTGGTGCACGGCGACTTCTTCGCGATGGTCCGGTCCCCGGAGGGGCTCGCCCCGGCTGCGACCCGCCGGCGGTTCCACGCCGTCATCGTCGACATCGACCACTCCCCACGCCACCTGCTGCATCCCGGACACGCCGGGTTCTACCGCCCGCAGGGCCTGCGCCAGGTGCGAGCGCACCTCCACCCCGGCGGGGTGTTCGCCCTCTGGTCGAACGACCCGCCCGACGACGACTTCCTCGCGATGCTTGGCGGCGAGTTCGCCGCGGCGCGTGCCGAGGTCGTCACGTTCGACAACCCCGTGCAGCGGCGCACGTCGGCCTGCACCGTCTACCTGGCGGTCGCGGGTCCCGAGCCCGCCGGCCGATGACACGGAGCCGGACTCGGGGCGCCGTTTCCCGGTACCGTGACGCCGTGTCGCGAGAAAGCGAGAAGCCCGTGGGCGAGCACATGCAGATCGGGGAGGTGGCCGAGCGCACCGGCCTGTCGCTGCGCACGATCCGCTACTACGAGGAGGTCGGGCTGGTCGTTCCCAGCGCGCGCACCCAGGGCGGCTTTCGTCTCTACACCGAACGCGACGTCGACCGGCTGTTCCTCGCCAAGCGGATGAAGCCGTTGGGGTTCCACCTCGACGAGATGCGAGAGCTGCTCGCCCTGCTCGACGAGCCGAGGGCTCGCCGGCAGGGGGTGGGTCGGCTGCGCGAGCTGACCGAGGACGCCGAGCAGCGCTGCGCCGAGTTGCGGGCGAAGCTCGAGGCGGCGGAGGAGTTCGCCCGGACACTGCGCGACCATCTGACTCGGCGGGAGAGCGAGCTGCTGGCCAGGCGCCGCTGACGCCGCGGATCACTCCGGGGCGGCCAGGGCCAGGCTGTCCGGGATGGCGTCGAACGCCTCCTCGACACGGCGGAGGAGCGCCGCGCCGCCGCCCGGGCCGCGCCAGCTGCCGAGCTTCTCCCCCCGGCCGGGCGGTCCGTCGTGGCCGCGGCCGGCGATCCAGTTCCGCGCCGCGCACCGCCACGCGCTCAACGACATCTCGCCGAGCAGGCGGAGCCGCACGTCCTGCCGGCTATCGATGCCGAGCTTGCCCTCCAGCTCCTCGACGATTCTGGATTGGACGGTGACCGACAGCAACAGGCTGCGGTCCCACAGCGCGGGCGTGCGGGCGATCAGGCCGCGGGTGGCGACGAACCGGCGGTCCCAGTCCGGGCCGAGCCCCTGAATGGCGGCGATCAGGGTCTCGCGAAGGAACGCCAGGACCGGGCCGCGGAGCCGCCGGTCGGCGACCTCGGTGACGTAGGCCTCCCACAGTTCCAGCTCCGCCGCCATCGCGACGTCCTCTTTGGACGTGTACATCCGGAAGAACGTGCGCTTGGAGACCTCCACCGCGTCGACCAGTTCGTCGAGGGTGGTCTCGTGGAAGCCCTTGGCGAGGAAGAGCCGCAGCGCCGTGTCCGCCAGCGCCCGGCGGGTGCGCAGCTTCTTGCGCTCGCGCAGCGGCAGGGCGCGGTCCGGCGTGCTCACGGCGGTGGAGTCTAACCACGTCCGGCAGAATGCGCCCCTGGCGATAATATGCCACTCAGGGTAAAGTGCCACTGAGTGGCGACAGCTGGGGGTCACGGATGGTGAGGTCGGCGAACGCTCCGGCAACGCTCGCGGTGCTGCTGGCCGCGTCCACGCTGGGCGTGATGGGCGGGGCGATCGTGGTGCCGGTCCTGGAGGTCATTCGCGGGGACCTCGGCCTCAGCGGCACCGCCGCGGGGTTCGTCATCACCGCGCACGGGTTGGCCATCGCCGTGTGCAGCCCGCTGTTCGGCCGGATGGTCGACCGCAGGGGCGTGCGCGGGCCGATGATCGGCGGGCTGATCGTGTACGCGCTGGGCGGTGGTGCCGGGGTGGTGGTGACGTCGTACCCGGCGCTGATCGCCAGCCGGCTGGTGTTCGGCATCGGTGCGGCGGCCGTGTTCACCGGCACGACGGTCGCGTTGCTGGCGTTCTACGAGGGGCCGGAGCGGGACCGGGTGATGGGGTGGCGCTCCACCGCGACCAGCGTCGGCGGCCTGGTGTGGCCGTTGCTGGGCGGCGTGCTCGGGGGCCTGTCGTGGCATGCCACGTTCGGCCTCTACCTCGTCGGCCTTCCGCTGGCGGTGCTGGCGATGTGGTCGCTGCCGAACACGACCGGCCGGGCCGGCCCGCGGCAGGTCGGCGCGGTGCGGCTGCTCCGCCGGCGACCCGCGCTGGTCGGCTGGTACGGGCTGTGGATCGTCATCGCGATCCAGATGTACGTGCTGGCCATCTTCCTCCCGCAGCGGCTGGCGCGGATCGGGATCGAGGCGCCGGTGCTGGTGTCGATCTACGCGGTCGTCGGGGCAGCGGTCACCACCAGCCTGGTGGGGCTGGTCTACGGGCGGTTGCGGGCGCGGCTGAGCTATGCCGCGCTGCTGCGGATTGCGCTCGGCGCGTCGCTGGTGGGGTTCGTGATCTACGGGACGGTGAGCCACCCCGTGGTGCTGCTGGTGGCGCCGGCGCTGTTCGGGGTGGGCAACGGGATCCTGTTCCCGGTGGCGACCGTGCTGGTGGACGAGGCGGCCGGGGCGGAGCACCGCGGCCGGGCCGCGTCGCTGTCCGGGACCGCGATCTTCGCCGGCCAGTTCCTGTCGCCGCTGGTGTTCGGTCCGCTCATCGCCGGCACGTCGACCACCACGGGCTTCCTCGTCGCCGGCGGGGTCTCCGCGGCGCTCCTCGCCGTGGTGGTCGCCGTCGGGGTGGGCCGGCCACGGCGGCCCGGCGACGCCGCTCGGGAGGGCCACCGGGCGGGGCGGGCTTCGGCTGCCGGCTCCCGCGGCTGACTCGATATGCTGGTTCTGGCCGCGACACGGCGAGCTTCTGGGGGAGGACAGGAGTGGCGTGATGTATGGGCGGCTACGCAGGCGGTGCCAGTCCGTCATCGACGAGCTGAGCCTACCCGAGTTCGAGTCGGTCGAGGCGCTGTGCCGGCACCTCGCCCAGCGGCGGGGCCGCCCGTTGCGCCTGCACCCGTTGCCGACTTCCGGCACGCCCGCCGGGGTGTGCGGGGCCTGGGTGGCGACGAGCACCGCCGACTACATCTTCGTCGAGCGGCAGACCGTGCGCCTGCACCAGGAGCACATCACGCTGCACGAGATCGGCCACATGCTGTTCGACCACCGGCCGCTCGACCCGATCGACACCGACGGCATGGCGGTGCTCCTGCGTGACCTCCGGCCGGAGCGCGTGCAGCGGGTCCTGGCCCGCACCAGCTACAGCACGAGGCAGGAACGGGAAGCCGAGATGTTCGCCAGCCTCGTCCGCGCCAGCGGCGGTAACCCCGCCGACCCGCCGCCCGCGGGCGTCCTCGGCGGCCTGGCGACGGGCCTCGGCTTCCGGCGCGACGGCTGAGCGTCGCGCGGATGTTCAGCTGGGTCGAGGTCGCCGGGTTCACCAGCCTGTGGCTGGTCGCGGTGCTGCGGGCACCGCAGGCGATCGGTCATCCGCAGCAGCGGGCGCTGTGGCTCGCCGTCACCCTGATCGCGTTCACCACCACGCTCCACCAGGAGCCGGTGACGGCGACGCTCGGCGAGGTCGTCGGGGACGCCACGGTGGTCGTCCTGGTCAAGCACCTGTGCGACGTCGTCGCCTCCACCGCGATGCTCCACTTCGTGCTCACCGCCATGGGCCGGCGCCGGCACGCGCCCTACCTGCTCTCCGCGGGCGTGGGCACGATGGCCGTGCTGGCGTGGATCAACCTGGCGCACGCGGGGGAGGGGAGCCTCGCCACCCCGGAGCTCGACCTCCCGCTGTTCTACTGGGCGATCTTCTTCGGGTTCCACCTCGTCTCCAACTCGTGCGTGGTCGCCGTGTGTCTCCGCTACTGGCGCCGAGCCGACCAGGGGCCGTTGCGGTGGGGTCTGCTCACCTTCGGCATCGGCACGCTGTTCGCCTGCGTGCTCTGGGTGCTGTTCATCGCCTACGTCGTCACCTGGGTGCCGGCCGTGCTCGCCCTCACGCCGCTGGTCACCGGGATCGAGGAGCTGCTGCAGGCGACGGGAGCGGCGCTGCCCGCGGCGCCCGGCATCCGCCGCGCGCTCACCAGCCGCCGGGACCTCTGGGTGCTGTGGCCGCTGTGGCGCCACGTGACGAGGACCAACCCCCAGGTGGCGCTCGTCGAACCCCGGTTCCGCCTGCTCCACGTCCTGGCGCCGACCCGGCTGGTCGGGCTGCACCTGTACCGGGCGGTCATCGAGATCCGGGACGCGATCCTGATCCTCAGCGACCACGTCACGCCCGAGCTGGTCGACCGGGCCAGAGCGCACGTCGCCGGGCACCACCCGCCGCCACCTGATGTGAACGCCGCCGTCACCGCCTGCCTCCTGTCGGGCGCCCCGCCGCCGGCGACCGCGCACGGCGAGCCACCGCGGCCCGGCACCGCGCTGGCGGCGGAGATGGGCGGCGAGGACCTGCGCGGCGAGATCGACTTCCTGCGTGAGGTCGTCGCGGCGAGGAGGTCCGCCGTGGTCCGGACCTTCACCCCGCGGGAGACCGGGGCGGTCGGGACGATCGGAGCGGCGTCGTGACGATGGTGCACGGGACGTGGCGCGACGGGTTCGCCGAGGTGCGCGACGTGCTGGCGGCGAACCTGGAGAGTGGCCTGGACGTGGGCGCCTCGGTGGCGGTGTACCTCGACGGTGAGCCGGCGGTCGACGTCTGGGGCGGGTACGAGGACGCGGCGCGCACCCGGCCGTGGCGGCGGGATACCGTCACCACCGTCTGGTCGGTGACGAAGACGATGACCGCGCTGTGCGCGCTGATCCTCGCCGACCGCGGCGCCCTCCGGCTCGACGCCCCGGTCGCCCGGTACTGGCCGGAGTTCGCCGCCGCCGGCAAGGACGGCGTCGAGGTCCGCCACCTGCTCGGGCACACGGCCGGCCTGCCCGACTGGGACGAGCCACTGGCGGTCGAGGACCTCTACGACTGGGACAAGGCGACCGCGCTGCTCGCGCGGCAGGCGCCTTGGTGGACGCCGGGCACCGCCTCCGGTTACCACGCCCTCACCCAGGGGTACCTCGTGGGTGAGGTGGTCCGCCGGGTGTGCGGCCGCTCGATCGGCACGTTCTTCGCCGAGGAGGTGGCCGGCCCGCTCGGCGCCGACTTCCACCTCACGCTCGGCCCCGAGCAGGACCACCGGTTCGCGCCGATCATCCCGCGCGAGCGGTCCGCGAGCGCCGCGGCGCCCCCGCCGCCGGTGCCGTTGCGGACGATCGTCACCCCCGAGGACAGCTGGCGCGCCGGCTGGCGGCGCGCCGAGATTCCCGCCGTGGCGGGCTACGGCAACGCCCGCTCGGTGGCGGCCGTCCAGTCGGTCCTCGCCGGGGGCGGTGCGGCGGGCGGTCGGCGGCTGCTCTCCGAGGCCGGCGCGCGGGCGACGCTGTCGGTGCAGGCGGACGGCGTCGACCTCGTCCTCGGCGCCCCACTGCGGTTCGGCGTCGGCTACGGGCTGAACTCCACGGACATCGACCTGCTGCCCAACCCCGACACGTGCTGGTGGGACGGGTGGGGAGGCTCGGTGGTGGTCGCCGACCTCGACGCCAGGATGTGCGTCGCGTACGTGATGAACCGGATGCGCGCCCGCGAGTACGTCATCGGCGACCGCCGCGGCACGAGCGTGATCGCCGCCGCCTACCGGGCGCTGGGCACCCGTTGACATCGCCCGCCGAATAGAGGCTCACTCGAGGAACCCGCAGTAGTCGTGAAACTCCCATGTAGCGATCGTCGACGGCCGCTACATTCGCTAGCGCGTCGCCGAGTGCCGCGCCACCAGGCGCCCCTCGGCCAGCTCCAGTACCCGGTCGGCGTAGCGGTTCCGCAGCGTGCGGTCGTGGGTGACCAGCACGGCCGGGCCGAGGAACCGGTCCACCGCCTCCTGCAGCTGCTCGACCAGCACCAGGCTGAGGTGGTTGGTGGGCTCGTCGAGCAGCAGCAGGTGCGGGCGCTCGGCGAACAGCAGGGCGAGCGCGAGCCGTCGCCGCTGGCCCACCGACAGCCGGTTCACCGGAACGTCGAAGTCGCCCGGCTCGAACAGGCCGAACCTGGTCAGCTCCGCCGCGGCGTCGTCCCGGTAGGCCGCGCGGCGGGCGGCGAAGGCGTCCAGCAGGCCACGCCGCTCGTCCGCGAAGGCGCTCTCCTGCGGCAGGTAGCCGATGCGCACCTCCGGCCGGCGTTCGACGGCCCCGCCGTCGGGAACGCGGCGGCCGGCCAGGACCGACAGCAGGGTCGACTTCCCCGCGCCGTTCGCTCCGGTGATCACGTGCCGTGACCCGGGGGAGAGGGTCAGCTCCACGCCACGCAGCACCTCCCCGACGACGAGGCCCTTCGCCCGCAGCAGCACACCGTCGGGCGGCTCCGTGACCTCGCCGGGCTCCGCGACGGTGAACCGCAGCGCCTCGGGCGGGCGTGGCACCCGCTCGTCGATGAGCCGGCGCAGGTGCTGGCGCGCCGCGCGGGTGGCGCGGGCGACGGCGGCCTCGGCGGCGCTGCCGGCCGCGTGGTAGGCGAGCTTGTTGTTGTCCCGGATGACCCTGGCGTTGCCGCCGGCCCGGCCCGCCCGGTCGAGCCGCTGCCGGGCGTCGACGACCTGCCGGCGCCAGTCGCGGTACCGCTGCCACCAGCGCTCCCGCGCCGCGGCGCGCTCGTCGAGGTAGTCGCGGTAGTTGCCGCCGTAGCGCACGGCGCGGCCGTGTGGACCGTCCAGGTCGACGATCGCGCTGACCACCGTGTCGAGCAGGACCCGGTCGTGCGAGGCGATCAGGCACGGGTTCTGGTAGCGCGACAGCCACCGCAGCAGCCAGTCCACCCCGCGGTCGTCGAGATGGTTCGTCGGCTCGTCGAGCAGCAGCCCGGCCGGTTCGGTGATCACGAGTGCGGCCAGCGCCAGCCTGGCCCGCTCGCCGCCGGACAGCGTCTGAGTGGGCCGCCGCCGGTCCAGCCCGGCCAGGCCGAAGACCTCCAGCAGCTCACCGACGCGGGCGTCGAGCTCCCAGCCGCCCCGCCGGGTGAACTCCTCCTGGAGCTGGCCGTACGTGCCGAGCAGCGCGTCCACGTCGCCCTCGCCGGAGGTCAGCGACTCCTCGGTGGCCCGCATCCGGTCGGCCAGCGCCCTGGTCCCCGCGGTCGCCTCCGCGAGCACGTCCCGGATGGTCGCCCCGACCGGGAACCCCGGCCGCTGTGGCAGGAACCCCACTCGGCCGACGACCGCGCGCACCACCTCACCACGCTGCGGCGACAGCTCACCGGCGAGGACGCGCAGCAGGGTCGACTTGCCCCGCCCGTTCTCGCCGATCAGGCCGACCCGCTCACCCCACGACACCCTGAGGGACACGTCGTGCAGCACCACGCGATCCCCGAGCGCGCAGTGCACGTCCTCGGCGAGGAGGTGGGTGGCGCGGGGGTCGCCGGCGAGAACGTCGGCGTCCCGAGCGCCCCCCGCGGGGGAGCCGTCAGGCATCGTCCGGTGCCCCGGTCTCGCCGAGCCGGCCGCCGGACAGCCGCAGCCAACGGTCCACTTTGACCTCGCGGAGGAAGCGTACGTCGTGGCTCACGACGACGAACGCGCCCTCGTAAACGTTCAACGCCTCCTCGAGCTGCTCGACGCTGTCCAGGTCGAGATTGTTGGTCGGCTCGTCGAGCAGCAGCAGCTGGGGTGCTCGCTCGGCGCCCAGCACGCAGGCGAGGGTGGCCCGCAGCCGCTCCCCGCCGGAGAGCGCGCCGACCGGGAGGTGGGCCCTGGCGCCGCGGAACAGGAACCGGGCGAGCAGATGCCTCCGCTCGGACTCGGACTTGTGCGGCGCGTAGTCGGTCAGGTTCTCCGCCACGGTGCGGTCGAGCTCCAGCAGGTCCAGCCGCTGGGAGAGGTAGGCGATCCGGCCGGTGGCCCGCCGGATCTCGCCGCTCGTCGGTTCCCGCTCGCCGGCGATCAACCGCAGCAGGGTGGATTTGCCGGCGCCGTTCGGCCCGGTCAGCGCGATCCGTTCCGGCCCGCGGATCGTCAGGTCGACGCCCGCGCCGTCGAACACGGTTCGCCCTTCGTAGCGGACCTGGATCCCCTCGCCGACGAAGACCATGCGCCCGGCCGGGACGTGGGTGTCCGGCAGCCGCAGGTCGATCTTTTGGTCGTCGCGCAGCATCCGGCTCGCCTCGTCCAGCTTGGCCCTGGCCTCGGCGAGCCGTTGCCCGTGCACGTCTCCCGCTTTCCCGGCCGATTCCTGGGCGCGGCGTTTGAGCGTGCCGGCGGCCACCTTCGGGATGCTGCCGCTCCTGGCGTTGCGGGCGCCGGCACTGGCCCGGCGGGCGGCGCGCTCGCGGGCCTGCTGCAGCTCCCGCTTCTCGCGCTTGACCTGTTGCTCGGCGCTGCGGACGCTGCGCTCGACGGACTCCTGCTCGGCACGCACGGCGTCGGCGTACTCGGTGAAGTTTCCGCCGTAGAACCGGATCTCGCCTCGGTCGAGCTCGGCGATGCGGTCCATCCGGTCGAGCAGGGCGCGATCGTGGCTGACCACCAGCAGGCAGCCGGGCCAGTCGTCGAGCACGCGGTAGAGCCGGTGCCGCGCGTCGACGTCGAGATTGTTGGTGGGCTCGTCGAGCAGGAGGACGTCGGGCCGGTCGAGCAGCCGGGCGGCGAGGCCGAGGGCGGTGACCTGGCCGCCGCTCAGGGTGTGCAACCGCTGGGTCAGCGTGACGTCGCCGAGCCCGAGCCGGTCTAGCTGGGCCCGAGTCTGTTCCTCGATGTCCCAGTCGTTGCCGACGGTGGTGAAGTGTTCCTCGCTCGCGTCGCCGGCCGCGATGGCGTCCAGCGCCTCGATGATCGGGGCGATGCCGAGTACCTCCGCCACGGTGAGGTCGCCGGTGAGCGGCAGGCTCTGCGGGAGGTAGCCGACGGTTCCCTTGACGGAGATGGTCCCGTGGCTCGGCGCGTGCTTACCCGTGATCAGCTCGAGCAGCGTGCTCTTGCCGGCACCGTTCGGGGCGACCAGTCCGGTGTGGCCCTCGTTCAGGGCGAAGGACAGGTCCTGGAACACCGGGGTGCCGTCGGGCCAGGAGAAGGACAGGTTCGAGCAGACGATTCGGGCGTCATCAGGCATGGCGGAAAGCCTCGTGTGCTGCGGGGGCGGCCGGGCCGCCCGGTGGGAGATCATGGCGAGGACATGGCTACGAATAGTGTGCGCACGGGCGCACGGGTAGCCGTTGACTCCGGTATCACCCGGAGATGTCGTCGTCGCTCAGCACAGCGGTATCTCTCCTCGGTGCCGCATCACGTGCGGCTCACCCTACCAGAGGACCTCGTGCACGAGCGTCGCGCGATCGCTGGGAGTAACCGTCCGTCCAGCGGGTGCATCTACGCGCGGCTTCCGACACCCGGCGGGCCGAGTCAGCCGAGACTCAGGAGTTGCAGCACAAGCTTCCGCGAGGTCAGTCGAGCTCGGCGCGTTCCCGACGAATGGCCCGCTTGTGCAGGCCTCTACAAGCGGGCCATTCGTGAGTCGCGTAGCTAGTCAGAGCCACCGGCTGCTCAACCGGACACAACCACGGCTCGTCAGGATGCCGGCCTGGATGCCGTGCACCCGGTATTGACCAGGCCGATCACCGACCACTTCTCCTGGGTGCGGAAACGGCTGCGCCAGCTGGACGAGCTCCGCGCCTACACCCGCTCGTCAGACCCCGCGCACGGTCCGATTCCTCGCCGGGAACGCCAGCCACATCGGTCACCGCGGTCCCCTACCAGCCGCCCACGTCGGAGCGGCCTTCGCGGCCATGCCCTGACGGCATCGCGACTGCGGGGCCGTCGCGATGGGAAGGTGAGGCCATGGAGGTACTGGAGGTGTTCGAAGCTGGGTTCGCCGCGGATCCATGGCCGGCGTTGGCCGCGTTGCGGGCAGAGGGTGATGGGGTGCATCGGGTGCGGACTCCGGACGGACCGCCGGCGTGGTTGGTGACCCGGTACGCCGATGTAAGGGCAGGGCTGGCGAACGCGGCACTGTCGACCCATGATCACGACGCGCGCGGGGCGGACTACCGTGGCTTCGTCCTGCCGCGCCCGCTGACGGCGCACCTGCTCAACGCCGCTCCGGAGGCGCACGCCCGGCTTCGGAGCCTGGTGACCGCTGAGCTGGCACTCCGTCGGGTGGAGGCCTGGCAACCGCGGCTCGAGATGCTGGTGGAGGACGTGCTGGACGCGGCGGAGGCTGGCGGGAAGGTCCAGGTGGTGGCCGCGCTGGGGGTGCCCCTTCCGGCGCGAGCGTTGGGTGATCTGCTGGGCCTGGCGGGGGAGGACGTGGCGAGGCTCCGGGCATGGGCGCAGGGCACGTTGGTCGACGGCGGCGGCCCCGCGCGGGACAGCATCGGGACGATGCGGAAGGTGATCGCCGAGGCGATGGCCAACCCTCCGCGCGGGGGTCTGGTCGCCCGGTTGCAGGAGTATTACCAACGGGGCGCCCTCGACGAGGACGAGCTGGTGAGCCTGCTGTTCTACCTGTGGTTCGTCTGGTACGAGGTGCTCATGGACGCGATCGCCGGCGGGCTGTGGCTGCTGGCGTCCCAGCCCGACCGATGCGAGTGGCTGCGTGCCCATCCGCACCACTGGGGTACCGCGGTGGACGAGTTGCTGCGGTACCTGTCACCGCAGCTGCTGGCCGGCCCCCGGTATGCCCGGCACGATCTGTGGATCGGCACCACGCGCATCCGTGCGGGGCAGACCGTGCTGCTCGGCCTGGGGGCGGCCAACCACGATCCGGCCGTGTTCACCGATCCCGAGGTCGTGAACCTGACGCGGCAGCCGAACCCTCACCTGGGCCTGGGGCACGGCCCGCACACCTGCGCAGGGCTGCACATAGTGCGGCGGGTGCTGAGCACTCTGCTCAGCCGGGCTGTCGCGCGATGGCCAGGCATGACGCCTGCGGAACCGGTGCGAGCGTGGCGATCGGGGTTTCGACACCGCGGCCCTACTGAGGTCACGTTACGGACCGGCCGGGCGGCAGGATGAGGTGTTCGTCAGGAACAACTCACTGGAGCGGGGACCCGTCCCACTGCGGGTACAGTCCCCGCTCCAGCCACCCCCCTTGTGTCGGACCCGTCGGACCCCCGCATGGGGGTTGGTCGTATCGCACGCGTGCGAACGGCCGCGGTGCGGGGCTCCGGGGCCCTGTCACGGCCTCGTTGCGCGCGAGGTGAGTTGTCCGCGAGCTTGAGGTGGTGACGTGGACAGCGTACGGTGCCTCCTACCAGGGCTGTCAACTATCGCGGACAGCTTGACGGTTGGTGGGCGGACGGCCATGGCACTGGGCGGAAGTTGAGTGATCATGAGTGGGTTCTCCACCAAGGCGTTTCGCCAGCTACTGCTGGCCCGCTATCCGCCGGAGCGGGATGGCACGGACGAACCGAGGGTGTCGTTTCGCGAACTGAGTAGAGCCATCCGAGACGAGTGCGACGTCTCCATCTCCAGCACGTATTTGAACGATCTGTATCGGGGGACGAAGGCCAATCCGTCGGCGGCGCATTTGGTTGCGTTGGCCCGCTTCTTCGGGGTGAGCGTGGACAGCTTGACCGACTATGCGGCGACGCGGGAGGCCACTCGGCAGCGTCGGGGGGTGGAGCAGCTCGCGGAGGTGTTCCGCGGGTTCCCGGAGGTCGAGGCGGTTCTGTTGCGAGGGGGACCGTTGACGAGCGCACAGCAAGAGGCGGTGATGCGGGTGCTGTACGAGCAGGTGGCGCAGGTGCTCGACAGCGAGGGCACAGGCGACGAGGGTGGTCGGCAGACTTGGGGTGATGAGTGAGGACGACCATGCCGGTGCGAGTGCTGGCGTGGTCCGGCGATGACGGGACACTGAGCTCGATGGATGCCACATCGGATCCCATCAGGACAGTGCGGCGGCGGCTACGCGCGCTGGGCGTGTCGGGTCGGGTGCCGGTACAGGAGCTCGCCCAGGCGCTCAGCGACGAGCGGCGGAAGAGTCTGCGGCTGGTTCCCGTGACCTTGCCGTGCCCGGTGAACGGCGCGGTGCTCATCACCCGTCAGGCGGATGTGCTGTGCTACGCCGACGGGTGGCGGATGTGGGTGCTGCACACCATCGCCCACGAGCTGTCGCACCTGCTGCTGGGACACCGCGGCACGGAGCTGGGCGCCGACGACACGCTGCGAATGCTGGCGCCCGAGATCGAGCCCGCGGACGTTCGCCGGCTACTGGGGCGCATCACGCACAGCACTGCCGAGGAGCGTGCTGCGGAGATCGCGGCGACGTACCTGGTGGGGAATCGCCTGCTGGACGTGTTGCCGACCGAGGAGTGGATCGGACATCACCTGCTGCGGACCTGGGCTGACGGGCTGATGTTGCCCGGGGACAGCTGATGTCCGGGTTGCTCGGCGTGCTGTACACGGTCGTGGGGTGCGCGTTCGTGGTGGCGACCGGGTGGCGGTTACGGGACGCGGCCCGGGAGCCGTGGCGGCTGGACCTGTGGGCGATGTGCGTGGCCCTGTTCTGCGCCGGCGTCGGGTTCCTGGCCGCGACGCCACCGATGTACCTGGCGATCGGTCGGTGGACCGGCGCGGCGAACGTCGCGACGTTGATCGTCTACGGGGCGATCACCACCTGCTGCATGGCGATGTGGGCGTGGACGGTGAGCATCGTGCTCCCGCACAGCGAGTTGGCCTCGGCAGAGGCGCGGCGCGTAGAGGTGCGTGCGGTGCGCGGTGCTGGTCACCGTGGTGGTGTTGGCCGTGCTGGCCGGCCTGTTCATCCGAGCGCCGGTGCACGACGTGGCACACCCGATTGATTTCGACTTCACCTACGCCCGGCACCCGGTGGTGGTGGCTTTTCTCGCGGTCTACCTGGCGACCTACAGTGCGAGCCTGGTGCGGGTCGCGCTGCTGTGCCGACAGGCCTGGCCCGCGATCAGCAGGGTGCGGTGGGTGCGGCGGGGGGATCCGCGCGCTGGGGCTCGGCGCGGTGATCGCCTTGGGCTACTCGGCGGGCAAGGCGGTCGCGGTGGCGTCGGCCTGGATCGGCCTTGCCGAGGGGCCGACCTACGTGCTGAACGTGCTGGTGGCGCCGCTGTTCGCGTCGCTGGGGGCGCGCTGATGATGATCGGGTTCGCGATGTCGGCCGCGCCCGCTGCCATGGACGCGGCGCTGTACGCCTACGCCGGCATCCGGTTGCGGCCGCTGTGGTCAGCGCTGCGGCCGTTGGCGCCGGAGGTGGCTCTTCCGTCGCTTTCGCTCGGAGCCTCCTCCTCGGGTCGGGGAGTGTGTGGTCAGCGGGGTGGCGGTGGGGCTCGGCGCGCCCGGGATGCGGTTGCGGTCCGCCGCCGCGCGTATCGCCAGGTGATCGAGATCCTCGATTGGTGCCGCTACCTGCAGCCTTACCTTGACCCCCGAATGGAGCAGATCGCCGAGGAGCATGCCGACGCCGTTGGCTTGACGGGGGAGCGACGGGACGCCGCGGTTGATGCTGCTCGCATCGCCAGCGCGCTCGACACGGCGAAGGCTGCTCCGTACCCCGTCGCCGTGAGCGCGGCGGATTCCCCACCACTCCCGAGGCGGGATCCCGGACCGAGCCGCGGGGCACAGGTGCGGATGCTGGTCGCGATCGCCCGCGCCTTCACCCGGTCGCCGGTGGTACTTCGCACTCGACAGGACTACCGCGCCTCCCTCGACCGGCCTTGACCACAGGAACCGGGTGCAACCAGGTTGCTCGCAGCTTCCTTCGAGCGCACGGGCTCTGTCATCCTAGGACGTGCGAGGTGAGTTGACCGCGGAGCGGGAGCCTCGTCGGGGCTGGCCGGCATCCCTCCCCCCTTGGTGCCGCCGCTCCGGTGCCGCTGGCGGAGCCATTCCCCCCGCTCCGCCAGCGGCACGCTCTCCATCGCGTCTACGTCAGCGAGCGACGAGGAGGCCGACGGCGACAGCGCCGGGCCCGGTGGCGACCTCGATCGGTGGGACGCCGGTAGGGGTGTCGTCCGCGGTGGTGCTGGTGTCGAGGAGGTCCCCGAGCCGGGCGGCCGTCGGGGTCCAGCGAATCGAGCCCGGAGAGGTCCAGGACAACGCCGCCCAGGGTGGCGCGGCCGCTGGTCGATCAGGTCGGCCAGCCGCGGCGCCGGCCATGGGGCGGCAGGAACGGCAGATCCGGACGTGTCCCGCCGGCCGTCGAGTCGAGGGCGCTGGGATCAGCGGCGAAGCACCGGGAGATCTCACCGATTCTGGGTCGAGCGGGGAATGAACCCCTAAATCGGCGATATGTCCCGATCGGGAAATAATCATGCGCCGAACGTTAGCAGTCGCCGGCTGGTCAAATTCTGTTGTGGTCGGGGGCAGGGATGTGTGAGGATGAAGCGGTGATCGTCGATGAACGGCTCGTGGATGCCGCCGTTCGCCTGCTGAACCGAAGGTGGCCGGCCGCTGGTTGGGCCGTCACGTCCGCGATGTATCTTGACGATGGCCAGGTCATCACCAGCGTTGGTCTCGACAACCTCAACGCTGGGGCGGTGTTGTGTGCCGAGGTCGGAGCGTTGTGCCAGGCTTACACGCTGAATCGGCAGGTCGCCGCCTCGGTGTGTGTTTGCCGGGACGGTGACCGTGGTTCGATCGTGGTGCTGGCACCCTGCGGTATTTGCCAGGAACGCCTCGCCCTGTGGGGTCCTGATGTTCAGGTTGCGGTCCCTACCGATGGTCAACCCGGCGGTTGGATGTCGCTTCGGCTGGCCGACCTGCACCCGTATTACTGGGGAAGCCACTTCGCAACTGACGGCGGGTGGCCGTCCAGCGACCGACACCGTTCTTGATCGTCCGCTGCACACGACTCCGCCGCGTGGCGGGCACAACGTTCCGACGCATTGATCTGTCGTGTGCGGCTCCTGGTGTGGGCCAGGGAGCAGGCCAGCAGCACTCGGTCGACGGCGCGAACACCACATCCGCCTTGGACCTGGGCCGGCAACACGTCCGCCGGGTCGACGTACGACACGACCGCCTGCTGGATCGCGGTGACACTCGGCCGCTGGCCCGGAGAGCAGTCCAGCGCGCGCAGCGAGGACTTGTCGGCGGCACGTCCGGACGTGTCGATGCGACCCATCCCGTACTGCGGCCTGCCGCACTCGATCAACGTGGCCAGGCGGGTGGACCCGACGTGGCCGGCCTCGGACGTTGGGGCAACGCGCCGCGGACGGTGTGGGCAGGGGTGGGACGG
The DNA here is from genome assembly GCF_900115565.1 of Amycolatopsis arida. Classification (GTDB taxonomy): domain Bacteria; phylum Actinomycetota; class Actinomycetes; order Mycobacteriales; family Pseudonocardiaceae; genus Yuhushiella; species Yuhushiella arida. The sequence goes on from NZ_FOWW01000009.1 coordinate 46,940, forward strand.
TAGTCAACGCGTTCGCCAACACGTTCGGTGACCGCTGGTCGCCGTAGACGGGGTTTGGGATGGGTGATGGCCAGCTGTTGCGGGTCAAGACGTTTGTTGGCGTTTGGGTGCAGCGGCGGGGGCAGTGTCGTATGCCAAGTAGCCGGCTCGGACTGAGAGTCGAGGGCCTACCCGTTGGATTCCAGAGTCAGCTGTCCGGGTCCGAGCGTGTCTCCGCATGCTGCGCAGTGCACCTCGGCCACGAACTCATGCCCACATGAGTGGTCGAATCGCACGGGGTCTTGGCCTTTTCTGAGGTGCTCGTGGCCCCATCGCTTGAGTGTGAGCAGCACCGGTGACAGCGCCCGGCCCACGTCGGTGAGTCGGTACTCGTAGCGCGCCGGTCGCTGGCTGTACTGCTCGCGGGCGATCACGCCGTGTTCGACCAGTTTCCGCAGTCTCGCGGTGAGGATGTCGCGCGGGGCGCCGGTGTTGCGCGCGATCTCGGTGAACCGCCGCTGCGCGTAGAAGAGCTCACGCACGACGAGCAGACTCCACCGATCGCCGACGACCTCCAGTGCGTCGGCGATCGTGCAGTCCCTGGGGGTCTTCGCTGCGGGTGCTGTCGGCATGCTCCCATCATCCCCCTAGTGGGTTGCGTTTTCAAACCGACTGTGCAAGGCTGTCGACAGTTTGAAAAACCAACTCACTCCGGAGGAGTTCGTGTCGCAGGGATCGACCGCCGATGAGCACCCGTGTACCAGTCCGAGCAGAGAGGTCTCACCCGAGGCCGCCACCAAGACCACAGCACTGCTGTGCGTGGCCGCGTTCATGACGATGCTGGACCTGTTCATCGTGAACGTGGCGTTCGAATCGATCGGCGAGACCTACCCGGGATCCTCCTTGGCCGGACTGAGCTGGGTCCTCAACGCCTACATCGTCGTATACGCCGCCTGTCTCATCCCGGCGGGCAACCTGTCCGACCGGTACGGCCGGAAACAAGGATTCCTTGTCGGGCTGGGGTTGTTCACGATCGCCAGCCTTGGATGTGCGGCAGCTCCCATGTTGGCGTTCCTGATCGCCTTCCGGGTCGTCCAGGCGGCTGGTGCGGCGGTGCTGACCCCGGCAAGTCTCGGGCTGATCCTCAGCGTGCTCCCCGAGGCGCGTCGTGCCGGCGCTGTCAGAGTCTGGGCCATTAGCTCCTCGTTCGCGGGCGCGCTCGGTCCGGTCATCGGAGGTCTGCTGGCCGAGACCTCGTGGCGGTGGGCGTTCCTGATCAACCTGCCTATCGGTTTGATCGCGCTTGTGGTGGCCGCACGCCTGCTCCCCAAGGGCGCGCCGGCTTCGCGTACGCGTGTTCCTGACCCGGTGGGCGCGGTCGCGGTCGCGGTCGCGGTCGGCGCGCTGTCACTGGGCCTGGTGAGGGTCGAGGACTGGGGATGGGGCTCGGCGCGGATGCTGCTGACCGCCGGCGTCACCGTGGTGGTCTTGACGCTGCTGGCCTACCGCGTCCGGACGCACCCGGTGCCGATCATGTCACCGCGGCTGTTCCGCGTGCCCAGCTTCACCGTCGCCAACATCACGATCCTGATCTTCACCAGCGCCTTCAGTGCCGTCTTCCTGAGCGTGTCACTGTGGCTGGAGACAGCAGCCGACTATGGCCCGCTACAGGCCGGGCTAGCCCTGGTCCCCGGCCCGTTGGCCGTGCCGCTCTTCGCGGCCCTCACCCAGCGCTGGGCCGCAAGCGTGCCGTCCAGGTTCGTCGTCTCCGCAGGCCTCGCGATCTTCGGACTCGGCTCGCTGCTCCTAGCAACCCAGGGCGGAGCGCACTACGCCACCGACATCCTCCCCGGTTGGATCATCATCGGCGTGGGGATCGGGATCGCCATGCCCACCCTCATCGGCACCGCCACCGCCGACCTCGCCCAAGCGGACACCGCCACGGCCAGCGCGGTGGTCAACACCGCCCGCCAAGCAGGCTATGCCCTGGGAGTCGCCGGGCTCGTGGCGATCCTGGGCAGCCAGGCCACCCTGCACACCGGTGACACCTTCCAAGACGGCTGGATCTTCGTCACCGCACTGGTGCTCATCAGCGCGGTGACCGCACTCCGGATCCGGCAGCACAAAAGCCGCCACGCCGAGGACGAGTGAGGAAACGATGACAACAGAGCCACAACTGTTGACCGAAGACACGGACCCCGACGTTCTCTCGCCAGAGGAAGGCGCGAGAATCCTCGCGGGCGCCCCATGGCGGCGATTCGGCGTCTTCGGCGACAGCCTCTCGCTCGGCGTCGGGGACGCGACGCCGGGCTACGAAAACCTCGGATGGCCGGCTCGGGTGGAGCGCGTGCTACGGCGGGTCCATCCCGACCTCGCCTACCTCAACACGGCAAGGGTCGGCGTGACCACCGCGCAGGCACTCCAAGAGCAGGCGAAGCGGATCGAGGAGTTCGGCCCGGATCTTCTGCACCTCAACAGCGGCGCGAACGACATCATGCGGCGAAAGCCCGACTGGGGCCGGATCGAGGACAACCTCCGCGCGATGTACGAATGGGCAACCAGGACGGGCGCTCAGTTGAGCGTATTCACACTCGGTCGCGCCTTCGTGATCCCCGCCGTCCCCGGCTTCAGCGACCGCGTCACCCGCCTCAACAACATCACGCGCACGCTGGCGGCAGAGTATGACGCCGCCGTCGCCGACTGCTGGGATCACTCACTCAACGACCGGCCGAACCTGCTCAGCGAGGACCGGATCCACTTCGCCACGACGGGACAGGCGATCATCGCGAGCGTGCTGACAGAGACGCTCGGAGCGCGCCTAGGCGAACTCGGATACAAGCCCAGGTGACCAGTTTGCGCGGCGATCACCAACTGCCGCCACACCGCCTCCCGCGCGGGTCCGGTGGTCGCCCGATCCAGTAGCACGTCGCGCAGCTCGACCAAGGGCACGCGCCGGCGCGGCAGCCCGCGTCCGATACGTGCGGACCATCACGATCGCCTACGACATGCCACACCTGCGCAGTGCTTGGAAGGGCAGACTGCTCGCGTTCGGCCGCTATCCCGGCACCCTCGCCGTCGGCGCCGTCCTCCTCCCGGTGCCCGTACTCGGCCCGACCTGCTGGTCGATCTGGCCCGGCCGGCTCCCGCACCCAGGCCACGTCCGTCCTGATCGAACTGGCCTACTGGCCGGCGGTCGCGGTGGCCTCGTGCTGGCGCTCGCGAGCCTCTACCACCTCAGCGTGCCGGTGCGCAGTCCGTGGCGCCGGGATCTGCCCGGGGCCGCGGCTCGCCGTGCTGCTCGGCGCGGAGCTCAACGCCGAGATCGACAAGATGTGGCCCGACCACGTCCACTGCCGAAGGCCGACGGCGTCTCCGCCATGGTGGACCCTCCGGCGCGTGACCGAGCACGCGAGGGATCGCCCACACGCCGACGGGTACGAGGGACCGTGTCAGGTCTCGGCGGTGACGGCACCACCGTCCAGCGGGAGTCCCCACAGAGGAAACCATCGGCCCAGGTCCGGTTCGACGGGCAGCTCGCCGTCCACGGAGCTGCGCAGCCGCAGCTCCACCTCGTTGTCCCGGCGCTGGCCAGCGCGGGGTGCGAACGGGTAGAAGGTGCCCCGCTTGTACAGGTATACGAGGTGGCACGCCGATCCGTCGTTCTCGGCGACGAACCCGAACACCGAGCACAGCAACTGGGAGCCGAAGCCCTGTTCGGTCAGGCCGGCGTTGACCAGGTGCACCGTGGTGACGAGGTCTTCCAGGTCCGGATCGTCCAGCACGATCCAGCGGTAGCCGTACTCGTCGTCGACGGTTCGCAGGTCGGTGCCCGATGCCTTGCCGCTGTAGCGGGCGAGTTCCATCAGCTCCTGACTGGTTGTGGCGAAGGCCTGCGCCGATGCGGGTTTGAACGCCACCGCGGCCTGGCCGGAGGGTCGCAGGCCGACGGCGGCCTGCATGGTGACGGCCGCGCCGGTCACGGCGAAGAGTGCGCCCAGGTCGGGCTGCTTCGGCTTGGTGCGCCCGAGCAGCGCGTCGAGGAACTTCATGTGGCCGGCCCGCTTTCGGCTTCGATGCGCGCGAGCTGGTCCAGCCTGCGCTGCAGGGGTGGGTGGGTGGAGAACAGCGACGAGAGGCTGAACCCGTTGGCCAGCGCCGGGGTGAAGAAGAACGCGTTGAGCGGCTCGGCGGTGCGTAGGTCGCGGGTCGGGATCTTGCTCATCTCACCGCTGACCTTGACCAGGGCCGCCGCCAGGGTGGACGGCCTGCCGGTCACCGTCGCCGCCGCTCGGTCGGCCGACAGCTCGCGGTAGCGCGACAGCGCTCTCGTCAGCAGGAAGCTGACCCCGTAGACGACGGCGGAGACCAGCATGATCACCAGCACGACCGGCGGGCCCTGCTGGTTGCCGCGCCGGCCCATGCCACCGAACAGGCCGGCGTAGAAGGCGAAACGCACCACCAGGGCGGCGGCCAGTCCCAGGAAGCTGGCGATCGTCATCACGGCGACGTCCCGGTGTGCCACATGGGAGAGCTCGTGCGCGAGCACGGCCTCCAACTCCGGCTCGTCCAGCCGCCGCAGCATTCCCGTGGTCACACACACCACCGAGTGATCCGGGCTGCGTCCGGTGGCGAAGGCGTTGGGCATGTCGGCGTCGGCAATGGCGACCCGCGGCTTGGGCATGTCGGCCATCGCGCACAGCCGGTCGACGACCGCGTGCAGCTCCGGTGCCTGTTTTCGGCTGACCACCTTGGCGCCCATCGCGGCCAGGGCGATGCGGTCGGAGGTGAAGTACTGGACGGCGAGCAGGCCGCCGGCGAGGAGCAGGGCGACGATCGCCGAGGTGCCGAGCGCGATGATGATGGCCACGAACACCACGTAGAGCAGGCCGAGCAGGAACATCGTGACCACCATCCGCGACGCCAGGCCGCGGTCGGCCGGAAAGCGCGTGCGTGCCATCAGCTCAACCTGGCACGAGGCCGTCATCGCCGAGCAGCTCGCGGACTTCGGCCAGCGTGGAGTCCGGGCCCGGCAGGATCAGGTCCGAGCTGTCCAGCGCCGCCACGTCATGCGGCGCCGCCGCGGCACGCACCCCTGTCAGCAGCGCGCCCAGCGCGCGGGTGAACGCCTCGTCGTCGCCTGCCTCCACGGCGGCGACCAGCGCGTCATCGAGCTCGTTGAGGGTGTCCAGCGCCGAGTCCGGCACGTCGAACTGGCCCTCGCCGAGAATCCGCACGATCACCTGTTCTCCTCCCGCTTGGGCGCCTCCAACGACGCGGGTTGCCTACCCGAGGACAGCTCGGCCTTGATCCGGGACAGCTCGGTGTCGACCGAGGCGTCGGCCGTGACGCGGTCGAGCTCGGCCTGGATCGGATCGCGCGACACCGTGGCGTCATCGAGGGCTCCGGAGGCCAGCAACTCGTCGATCGCCCCGGCCCGCGACTGCATTTGCAGGGTCTTGTCCTCGGCGCGTTGCATCGCCAGCCCGACATCGCCCATCTCTTCCGAGATACCCGACACGGCCTCGCCGATCTTCGTCTGCGCCTCCGCGGCGGTGTAGGTCGCCTTGATCGTCTCCTTGCGGGTGCGGAAGGCGTCGACCTTCGCCTGCAGCCGCTGTGACGCCTGGGTCAGCTTGTCCTCTTCCGCTCGCAGCTGCTCGTGCTGGGTGCGCAGGCCCTCCAACTGCGGCCTGATCGCCGACCGTCGGGACAGCGCCTCGCGCGCGAGGTCCTCCCGCCCGGCCTCGACCGCCTGCCGGGCCTGGCTCTCCAGCTTCTCCGCCTTCTGCTGCAGCTGCTGGGCCTGCAACTCCACCCGCTTACGGGAGGTGGCCACGTCGGCCACCCCGCGCTTGACGTCCCGGAGCATCTCGAGCTGCCGCTCGTAGGAGTAGTCCAGCGTCTCCCTGGGGTCCTCGGCCCGGTCGAGAGCCTTGCTCGCCTTGGCCCGAAAGACCATCGACAGCCGTTGCATCAAACCCATCTCACTGCAGCTCCTCTGTGGTCGACTCGGCGGCGGCAACGACACCGAACGATCTACTATACACGCTAGTAGATGCCGGGCGAAGGCCACACAATGGGCGTTCCCGTCTTGCGCGCTCAGCAAACGCGCTCTCGATTGGCGATTCAGATCGCGGGCGTGTCGATGCTTGCGCGGTGAATCTGCCTCCGGCACCAGTCGGGGTGGGTGAGTGGAAGATCGTGGCCCCCGGTGGGATGGGTGGCCACGTGCACGAACGGCGCGGACTCGGCGAGTGCGGCGGCGTGGCCGGGCTCCGGCACGGGGTCGGCGCCGCCGTGGGCCAGCAGCAGCGGAACATCGGCGCTGCCCAGGCGGGCGAGAACGCCACCACCGCCTGGGTCGTCGAGTGGCGGGCGGCCCAGCGCATGCCCAGCGTCGCACCCATCGAATGCCCGACGATCACCAGCGGCCGGTTCGTGAGCCCAAGTACGGCGAGCATCGCGTCCAGCGCCGCCAGGTGCGCGGCGGCCCCGTACTCGGCGGGATCACCGCCGGGCGGGCGCCTCGAGGCAGCGAAACCCCACAGGTCGGGTACCACGAGGGCCCCGGCCCTGCCCAACTCGTCGAACGCGGCGCCGAAGTAGTCGCCCGAGGCCACCAATCCGTGCAGCAGCACGACCACCGGGTTGCTCGAGTCCAGGACCCGGGTGGCCAGCGGATCGGCCCGCAGCCGCCTCCCCGCGGGGCCGCCGAGGCCCGGCAGGGCAAGCGGGCCCTGCTGACCGCCGAGCCGCGGGGGTGGCGCACCCAGCTCGGCGACGATCTCGCCCCGGTCGGTGGGTTCCTGGCCGGCAAGCTCGTCTCGCACACCCTGCTCGGCGCGCTGCTGGGCGTGCTCGGTGGCGCGGTGGAGCTGTCGGTCGGTGCGCGTACGTGGTTGCAGATCGCCGCCGGCCTGCTGATCGTCGTGTTCGGCCTGGCTCAACTCGGGGTGCCGGGCTTTCGCGGCATCGTCATCGAGCCACCGATCTCCTGGATGAGGATCGTGCGCAACCGAGCACGCTCGCGGGCCGCGCTGGCACCGGCGCTGCTCGGCCTGGCCACGGTGCTCATCCCGTGCGGGGTGACGTTGTCGGTCGAGGCGCTGGCGTTGGCCTCCGGCTCCGCCCTGGTGGGTGCGGCCACGATGACCGTGTTCGTGCTCGGCACCGGCCCGCTGTTCGCCGTGCTCGGCTACGCAGCCCGCAAGTCCGCCACCGCGTGGCGGGGTCGGCTGGCCGCGGTCACCGGGCTGGTGGTGCTGGCCATGGGCCTCTACACCCTCAACGGTGGCCTTGGAGCTCGCCGGCTCGCCGTGGGCGGCCAGCCGGGTCGCTCAGACCGTCGGCTTCTCCGGGGCACCGGCCGACGTCGCGGCGGCGACCGTGGTGGGCGGACAGCAGATGGCCGTGATCACGGCGCGCACCGGCTCCTACAGCCCGGAGAACGTTCAGGTCCGGTCCGGGGTGCCCACCACCCTGGTCGTGCAGTCCGTCGGCGCGCAGGGGTGCGTGCGGTCCTTCGTCATCCGCGGCGAGCAGAAGGTCCTGCCGGTCCACGGCGAGACCCGCGTCGAGCTGGGGGTGCTCCAGCCCGGCAGGCTGGACTACGCGTGCGGCATGGGCATGTACACCGGCGTCATCACCATCGTCTGAAGGGAGTCCACCATGGCCACGACCACGATTGTGCTCCGCGTCGAGGGCATGCACTGCGGCAGCTGCGCCCTGCTCATCGACGACGCCCTCGACGACCTACCCGGTGTGCTCAGCACGCGGACCACCCTGAAACAGGGGCGGAGCACGGTCGAGCTGGACGCGAGCCTGAGCAGCCCGGAGGAGGTGATCCAGACGATCGACGAGCTGGGCTACCACGCCTCGCCCATGGCCTGACCGCGTAGACCCGATCACCCCGTTGTCACACCAAGAGCCCGTCCGTCAGTGGACGGCGGGGTTCTTCGGGGGAGGGGGTGGGCGTGAGCACGGCGAAGCCCTGACCCGCGATGGGCCGCCAGGGGAGCTCCCCTCGGTAGAACTGGTGCAGGAACGGGATGCACTGGTGGTAGCAGAACACCGACGACGGGGTACCGACGATGCTCCGTGTGTCGGCGAACAGCGGGAGCTCGGCGAGGAAGTAGCGGACAGCGGCTCGTAGTTGGTCGTCGGTGGGGGCGGCGCCGGCTGCCAGGCGCTTGTCCAGGACCCAGCGAGACGCGGTCAGGCACGCCGCCTGGAAGTCGGGCTCGCGGTCGAACAGGCGCTGCGCCTCACCGAGCAGCCGGCGGTACCGCCGGTTGGCGTCGAGCTCCGACCAGCCAAGAATCAGCCGATCGGGGTGGTGCACGCCCAATTGGGACAACGCGCGCGCGATCTTGTTGCGCAGGTACTGCCCCTGGCGGCGGGCCTTGTGCGCGGCCCGCTCCGGTGGATACCCCAGCGCTTCCAACGTGTAGGCCGCCGGGACGTCCGGGACGAAGAAGTGCATCGCGCCGAACTCGTCGAGCCCCCAGCGAGCCAGGTCGGTGATGCGCTCGGTGGTGAAGTAGCTGTTGAAGGGGCTGATCCCGAAACAGACATGCGTTCGGTGAGTCAGTGGCTGCCGGCAGTGGATCGACAGCGGTCGCACATGGAAGGGCACGTCGCGCCTTTCGCTGAGTCGAGAGGGAGGCGCCGCCAGGGGCGAGCGACCCCGGCGACTCGGCGCCAGGATGAACCATCCAGTACGCTGGAATGTCAAGCGCCGAGTACCCAATCGGTGGCGCTCTGTTCGCCACGTCCGCGGCGCGCTTCCGGTGGTTCTCGGCGGACGGCGGCGTACCTCGTCGCGGTTGTCGCGCCGGTCTCGCCCGCGCCGGCCACGCCATGACCGCGACTTCGAGCTCACCGAACCGCCGCATCCCCGCTCGGCGTCTGTGCCGAAGGCCGTGCGGGTATCCCCGGGACGTCAGGCCGGCTTGACCTTCCAGTGCGCTGCAAGGTTCACCATGGGGGTCGAGGCGAGCGACCGGAGGTGGGTATGACGCTGCAGCAGGAGCGGCCCGAGACGGATCGCCAGCGTTTGGTGTTCACCGTCGGGGGGATGCACTGTGCGTCGTGTGCCGGGCGGATTGAGCGGATGCTGGCCCGTCAGGAGCGGGTGGCCGCGGCGGAGGTGAACTTCGGCTCCGCCCAGGCGGTGGTCGAGTTCGACGGGCCCGCACCCGACGCGGCGGCGTTGGAAGCGGCGGTGTCGGACCAGGGGTACAGGCTCAGCCCGCAGGAACCCGAGGCGCCGCCGGAGGCCGTCACCGACGCCCACCGCCGCGAGCAGCGGGGCTGGGGGTGGCGGGTGTTGCTGGCGTGGCCGCTGGGGATCGCGGTGATGGTGCTCGCGATGGCCTACGGCCACAACCCGGTCGCCGGCTATCTCGAGTGGATCCTCACCACGCCGGTGCAGTTCGTGCTCGCCTGGCCGATCTTGACCGACGCGGCGGCCCGGGCGCGGCACCGGCAGCTGAACATGAACTCACTGATCGCGCTGGGCACCCTGACCGCCTACACGTTCTCGCTCGTCCAGCTGCTGCGCGACCCGCGCGGCGACCTGTACTTCGAGACGGCCACGCTGATCCTGGCGTTCATCCTGCTCGGCCGCTACTTCGAGGCCCGCGCCAAGGGCCGGGCGTCGCGGGCGATCACGGCGCTGCTCGAGCTCGGCGCGAAGCAGGCGCGGGTGCGCCGGGACGACGGCGGCGAGGAACTGGTCGACATCGAGCGGGTCGAGCCCGGGCAGCTGCTGGTGGTGCGGCCGGGGGAGAAGGTGCCGACCGACGGTGTGGTCGTCGAGGGCGCCTCGGCGGCGGACGAGTCGATGCTCACCGGGGAGAGCGTGCCGGTGGACAAGACCGTCGGGGACACGGTGATCGGCGCGACGGTCAACGTCGGCGGTCTGCTGCTGGTGCGGGCGACGAACGTAGGCTCGGACACCGCCCTGGCCCAGATCGTGCGGGTGGTCGAGCAGGCGCAGGGTGGCAAGCCGGCGATCCAGCGTCTCGCCGACCGGGTCGCCGCCGTGTTCGTCCCGGTCGTCGTCGGTGTCGCCGTGTTGGCGCTGCTGGGCTGGGCCACCCTCGGCGGCGACCCGGTGCACGGGCTGGTGGCCGCGGTGGCGGTGCTGATCATCGCGTGCCCGTGCGCGGTGGGCCTGGCCACCCCGATGGCCATCATGGTCGGCACCGGGCGGGGCGCGGCCCTGGGGGTGCTGATCAAGGGCGGCGAGGTGCTGGAACAGTCCCGCCGGGTGGACACCGTCGTGTTCGACAAGACCGGCACCCTCACCCACGGCGCGATGCGGCTCGTGGGCACGGCGGGCAACGCCGAGTCGCTCGAGCTGGCGGCCGGCGTGGAGAGCGGCAGCGAACACCCGGTCGGGCAGGCGGTCGTCGCGGCCGCCCGGGAACGCGGGATCGGCGTCCCACGGGTCACCGACTTCGCCAGCGTCACCGGACGCGGTGTCGCAGGGACGGTGCGCGGACGCCGGGTCGCCGTCGGTTGCCAGTCCCTGCTGACCGACGAGGGTTGGACGATCCCGGCCGAGCTGGCCGCCGAGGCCGAGCGGTTCGAGCAGGAGGCCGCGACCGCCTTCTACGTCGGCTGGGACGGGCAGGCCCGCGGCGTGCTCGCGGTCGCCGACACCGTCAAGGACCACGCCGCCGATGTCGTGGGCGACCTGCACGACCTCGGACTGCGGACCGTCATGGTCACCGGCGACAACCAGCGCACCGCCGAGGCCATCGCCCGCCACGTGGGCATCGACCAGGTGCTGGCCGAGGTGCTGCCCGAGGACAAGCTGTCCGAGATCGCCCGGCTGCAGGAGGAAGGACGCCGGGTCGCGATGGTCGGCGACGGGGTCAACGACGCCCCGGCGCTGGTGCAGGCCGACCTCGGCATCGCCATCGGCACCGGCACCGACGTCGCCATCGAGTCCTCCGACCTCACCCTCATCAGCGGCAGCTTGGACGGCGTCACCACCGCCATCCACCTGTCCCGCCGCACCTACCGGACCATCCTGCAGAACCTGTTCTGGGCCTTCGCCTACAACAGCGTGCTCATCCCGGTCGCCGCGCTGGGATTCCTCAGCCCCATCCTCGCTGGCGCGGCCATGGCCTTCTCCAGCGTGACCGTGGTGACCAACAGCCTCCGGCTCACCCGCTTCGGCCGCCGCGGCTTCCGCCCCGGACGTTCCGACATGCAGCCTTCGCCTGGGGCAGAGGGCGAGGAGACCGGTGACCAACGCCTGCCCGCAGACCATCGCAACCGGTAGCTACCTGCTCGGCAGCCTGGATCTGATCGAGCACGCGCGGTTCGGCCGGCACACCGAGACCTGCGTCCCCTGTCAGCGGGAGATCTCCGAGCCGCTGCCGATCGTGCGCCTGCTCCAACGGGCCAAGGAGAACGGAGTGGACCTGATCCAGGCCGATCGCGAACACATCAGGCGCCGCACCGCGGGAGTCCTGATCGACCCCTCCTCAGCGCGGGCGTGTCCAGAACGCCGACCACTACACCTTCCAGTAAGATGGAAGGTTATGAAGATCGGTGAGCTCGCCGCACGCAGCGGCACCACAACCAAGACCATCCGCTTCTACGAGCAGGCCGGTCTGCTGCCTGACCCCGACCGCGCCCCCAACGGCTACCGTGACTACAGCTCCCAGTCCGTCGAGCGCCTGTCGTTCATCCGCCGAGGCCAGGCCGCCGGCCTGTCCCTGCGTGAAATCCGGCAGATCCTCGCCATCTACGACCGCGGTGAGGCCCCCTGCAGCCATGTGCGGGACATCCTGAGTGAGCGCCTGGACCGGGTACGCGCACAGATCGCCGAGCTGGTCACCCTGGAAAGCCACCTGGACACGCTGCTCGCGCACGCCCGACGTGGCCAGCCGACCGCGCACGACCGAGCCGGCGTCTGCTGGATCCTCGAAAAAAATCCCTACCCGGCCCAAGACCCCACTGAATCCAAGATCATCGAGGAAGCAACACGCTGACTCGCCCAGCAGCGGCCGCGGCACGACCGTTCGGTCTCTTCGTCTTCGGTGTGTAAGGGATGTCGGCGGAATCGTCCCTCCATCCCGGTCGGGACGTTGATGCCTGTCCGGTCTCAGGACCGGGCGTAGGCGTTGCGCCTGGGGGAGGCGGTGACGCCGAACGCGACGACGCTGACGGCGACCGCGAGGCTGCCCGCGGCGAACAGACGTGGGTCGGCGACCCCCTTGTCCAGACTGTGGGCGAGGTAGAACAGGCCACTCACCCCCATGGGTCCGAACCGGGCGTGGCGGCCTAGGTGGGGATGGTCATCTGCAGGAGGGGTCCGGTGGTGGGTTGTGCGGAGCCGCCGGCCGGTTCGATGGTGACGGCCAGGCCGGAGACCGTGGCGGGCAGTTGGATGACGAGCGGGACGGTGCGGCCGTCCTGCTCGGGATGCGGCAACCCAGCCGAGGCGAGACCGTCCTGGCCGACGAACCAGAGCTGATAGGTGTGCTCGAGTGGTGGAGGCTGGGCGCGGACGCCGAGGAACAGCGCCTTGCCGAGTTGCTGTGAGGCCACGGTCGTCGCCCGCATTCCCGTCGGGCCCACCGCCACGATCATCCGGGCGTCGGTGGCCCCAACGATGTCGGCAATTTCGTCATTGCGGGTGGCTGCCTGCCTCAGCGCGTGCTGGGTGTTGTGTAGGTCGGTATGGGCGCGCACGGTGGTGACTCCGAGCACGCTCGCCGCCGCGAGCGCGACCACAGCTGCCGCCGACGCCAGAAAAACGTGCCACGGCCTGGTCGAAGCCACGTGCGCGGTTGGTCCGCTGGAGGGTGCCGTGGATGGTGGTTTCTGCCGGGTGTTGGCGATCTCGGCCAGTACGGTGTTCTTGAGGTCGGGAGGGGGTGGTGTCTGTTCGGCCATGCCGAGCCGGCTAACCGTTTCCCGTAGTTCGATGACTTCCTGCGCACAGGACTCACAGGTGGCCAGGTGTCGTTCGAACTCGGCCCGCTCGTCATCGGACAGCGCGTTGAGGACGTAGCCGCCGGTCAGCGTGGCCATCTCGACCTGGGTGGGCTCGTTCGCGGACCCCGGATGGTGCCTGCCAAACCCGGCCGGTCGTCCGGAGTCTTCGGGGTGTGCCCAGTGACCGCGCCCCGGAGGTCCTTCCATGACGTTCCTTCCACCGGGTGTTCGTGGCGCCCCGGCAGGCGCGGGCGCCACGAACACGAGCACCACGGATCACGGTTGTGCTTGCGGTCGGCCAGCGATGTTGCGCCCGCCCGACGTTCCCCGCATCCGCATGCCGAGGATCACGCCGAGACCGATCATCGCGATACCCAGCACGAAGTGGAGCCAATTGTCCGCGGTGTTGACCGGCACGAAGTTGGCCGCCGAATCCTGGTCGATCACTAATCCGTACAGCCACAGCACGAGGTAGGTCGCACCGCCACCGATGAGGAATGCGCGCGCACCGCCGGCGCTGCGGGCCAGCACCAAGCCGGCGATGCCGAAGAGCAGATGCACGATGTTGTGCAAGATGGACACCGCGAAGACACCGAGCAACAGCGCCCCGCCGTGGTGCCCGGCGAACGTCATCTCACCGAAGTTGGTGGTGATGCCGGGCACGAACCCCAGGACGCCGACCGCGACGAACACGACCGCCACAGCGGTCGCCACGGTGCGCAGCAGGCGCCCGGATCCGGACACCGCCGCAGCCTTACCTCGTGATGCAGACATGACACGACCCTTCTGTTTCACGACCCGCCCCGCGCCAGGACTCCCCGATCGCACCGAATGGTGCGCCGAGACACAGTTGGTTCGCAGCGGAGACGCTGGCGGATTGGTATTGCCGCACGCCACATCGGTGACCTTGCCGAGGACCGGGCATCGGACAGCCGGTTGACGAACGACTCCGCCCCGCCGGACGACGCGAAACTGCTGAGACGAATCGCCGACGGAGACCAACTGGCACTGGAGCGTGTGTTCGATCGGCACAGCGCGGCCACCTACCACACCGCCCTGGGGTGCACCGGCGACGCGAGCGCGGCCGAAACGGTCACCGCGTCGGTGTTCCTGGAGCTGTGGAAACGCCCGGACCAGTGCGTGGCCGAGACCAACGGCGGTGGCTTGAGCGCTTGGCTCGCCGCGATGGCCTGCCAGCGCGCCACGCAAGCCGATCACACGCCCGCTGCTGCCACCCGACCCAAGCCTCGCCCACGCACGTCCTGGACCGTCGCCCTGCTGCGCACGCTTCCAGCCCGCGATCGGGCGCTGCTGGAGTCGGTGATCTTCGACGGCGACGACCTGGCTCATGCCGCGGTCCGGCAGCAGATGAGCGTGGTTGAAGCGGCCATCCGGCTCACCGCGGCGCTGCGGCAACTGTCGCGTGCCTTCAACGGCCCTTCCGCGCCCGACACCGCGCGGCCGGACGGCAGGCAGGTCCCCCACCACGACACGATCGACGTGCGATAACGCCAGCAACGCCAGACGCGAACCGAGTTCGCACCAATCCACCTGCGGCGTGGCGCCGAATACCCATTATGGAGACGTCAGCAGAGAGTCCGGCACGCCCCGTCGCTCGGTTGTCGATACCGGCCGCTGCCCTGGTGGGGGTGCTTGCCCTGGTCGCGGCGTTGGCGGCCGGGCACCTCGTGGCGGCGTTCGTCGGGATCAACGCCTCGCCGTACCTGGCGGTGGGCAACTCGGCGATCGACCTGACCCCGACGCCGGTGAAGGACTTCGCCGTCCAGACCTTCGGGATCTACGACAAGCTGGTGCTGCTGGCCGGCATGGCGGTGGTGATGCTGCTGGTGGCGGTCGTGGCCGGGGTGCTGTCCCGGCGCTCTCCGCTTCCCGGCACCGTGGCGATCGTGCTGCTCGGCGTGGTCGCCGGGATCGCCGTGTTCAGCCGCCCGGACCTGTCCGCCGTGGCGCTGCTGGCGCCGGCGGCCAGTCTCCTGGCGGGGGTGGTCGCGTTCCGCTGGCTGCACACGCTGGGGACACGCCGGTCCACCCCGGCGCTGGGTCTCACCGAACTTGGAGAAGACGACGAATCCGAGTTGCCCGCCGAACGCGCGCCGCGCGGCAAACCGGAACCGGTGCCCGGCAGGCGCGGTTTTCTGCTTGGCGCGGGCGGGGTGGCGGTGGGCGCGGGGGTGGCCGGCCTCGGCGGGCAGCTGGTCGCCCGGACCACCAGCGCCGCGTCGTCCCGTGCGGAGATCGGCAGGCTCGTGCCGGTGCGCGCGGCGCCGCCGATCCCGCCCGGTGCCGACTTCGCCCGTGCCGGTACACCGACGTTCCTCACCCCGAACCCCGCGTTCTACCGGGTGGACACCGCGCTGGTCGTGCCCCAGGTGCGGGCCGAGGACTGGTCGCTGCGCATCCACGGCATGGTCGATCGCGAGCTGAGCTTCAGCTACGACGACATCCGCGACCGGCCGCTGGTGGAGCGCACGATCACGATGACGTGTGTGTCCAACGAGGTCGGCGGGCCCTACATCTCCACCGCCAACTTCCTCGGCGTGGACCTGCGGCATCTACTGGTCGAGGCGGGGGTCCGGCCGGGTGCCGAGCAGTTGTACTCCACCAGTGTGGACGGCTACACCGCGGGTACCCCGATAGTGACCACCATGGACCCCGATCGGGAGGCGATGCTGGCGATCGGCATGAACGGTGAACCGCTACCGCTGGATCACGGTTTCCCCGCGCGCCTGGTGGTTCCCGGGCTCTACGGCTACGTCTCGGCCACTAAATGGGTCACCGATCTTGAGGTCACCACCTGGGCCGCGCGCAAGTCGTACTGGCTGCAGCGGGGGTGGGGCCAGCAGGCGCCGATCAAGACCCAGTCGCGGATCGACACCCCCAAGGGATTCCAAACACTGCCCGCGGGGCGCGTCGTGATCGCCGGTATCGCGTGGGCGCAGACCACCGGCATCACGAAGGTCGAGATCCGGCTTGGCACCGGCCCGTGGCAGGAAGCATTACTGTCCACAGAGGTCAACGAGGACACCTGGCGGATGTGGCGGGTGGATCTCGATCTGCCGCCCGGGAACCACCAGGTTGCCTGCCGTGCCACCGACGACTCCGGCTACACCCAAACCTCGGACCGGGTCGGCACCGTCCCCGACGGTGCCACCGGCTGGCACACCATCTCCTTCACCACCCGCTGAGCATTCCCCACCCGCGACCTCCGGCGGACATTTCCACCCGATCACCAAACCGGACGGGTGGTCGTTCCGAATACCCAGTGACAGCACATCAACGCAAAGGGAAACGGACATCAGATGAAGATCCGACGAGTAGCCAGTGCGACAATCGCGAGTGGGGCGCTGCTGGCGCTGGCCGCATGCGGGTCCGACGGGGGCAACGAATCGCAGGCGCCCGCGCCACAGGCTCCAGCCACCTCCGCCCCCGGCAATCCCGCCGACAACACAGCCTCCGCCGATGGCGTCACCACCGCGTCCGATGTGTACGGTCCGGGGTGTTCGGAGGTACCGACCAGCGGAGAAGGTTCAGTCGGCGGTATGGTCGACGACCCCGTCGCCACCGCGGCGAGCAACAACCCGCTGCTGACCAAGCTGGTCGCCGCCGTGAAGGCGACCAACCTGGTCGACACGCTCAACAGCCAGCAGGCGATCACCGTGTTCGCCCCGGCCGACCCGGCCTTTGACGCACTCGGCGCGAAGTTCGACGAGTTGGCCGGAAAACCCACCGAACTGGCCCCCATCCTGCAATACCACGTCGTCGGCAAGCGCTACGACCGCGACGGCCTCGAGCAGGCCGGCACCGTCGACTCGCTCAACACCGCCGGTGGCCCGCTGCGGATCGAAGGTAGCGGCGAGAACATGACCGTCAACGGCGCCAAGGTGCTGTGCGGCAACATCCCCACCAAGAACGCCACCGTCTTCGTCATCGACAAGGTCCTGATGCCGGGTACCAACCAGTAACCCGCCCGCGCTCGCCCCGATGTCCCTCGCGCCCCCGGTGCGAGGGACATCGGGGTCAGAACGGGGTGAGTCACCGGCCTCCGCCCAGCGAACCGCGCACTGGGCGGGCCGACCTCGTAAGCTTGGGCCATTCGCGGGTGGAAGGAACGACGGTCCATGCCGGACGAACGATGGGCGCCGCGCGTCGCGCCGCCGACACCGGACGGCGGCGCGGCCGAAGCCGATTCGGTCGACCAGATGCTCCTGCGGAGTGCTCGCGGCGACGAAGCCGCGTTCCGGCACTTCTATGACGCGGTGATCGCGACGGTGTGGGGTGTGGTGAAACATGTCCTGCGCGACCATGCCCAATCCGAGGAGGTCACGCAGGAAGTGCTGGTGGAGGTCTGGCGCACCGCGACCCGGTTCGATCCCGCGCGCGGCAGCGCGCTGGCGTGGGTGACCACGATCGCGCACCGGCGCGCCGTGGACCGGGTCCGCGCCGAGCAGGCGGCCTCGCGGCGGGAGCAGGCCGCGGCCGACCGGTCCATGCCCCGGCCCTACGACGAGGTGTCCGAACAGGCCGGCATCCGGCTCGAACAGCAACAGGTCCGCCGCTGCGTTCAGGCGTTGACCCCACTGCAGCGCGAGTCGGTGCTGCTGGCCTACTACCGCGGCTACACCTACCCGGAGGTCGCCACCCTGCTGAAGGTGCCGCTGGGCACCGTCAAAACCCGCATGCGTGATGGGTTGATCCGCCTGCGCGACTGCCTGGGGGTTGGCCGATGACGTTGCCACCGGACATCCACGCCCTCACCGGCGCCTACGTTCTCAACGCGCTGTCCTCCGAGGAACGGCAGCTGTTCGAGCAGCATCTGGCCGCCTGCCCGAGCTGCGCCCAGGAAGTCGCCGAACTGCGTGAAGCCACCGCCCGGCTCGGCTCGGCCGTTGCCGAACCGGCTCCGCCGGATCTACGCGACCGGGTCCTGGCGATGGTCGGCCACACCGAGCAATTACCCGCCGACGTCGACCCGCCCGCCGCCACCCGTCTCACGCCGCGTAACCGGGCCGCCCGGCGCTGGGTGCCGCGGCTGGCCGTACCCGTCGCCGCGGCCGCGATCATCGCCGCGGTCGTGTTCGGCTACCAGAACATGGCGACTCACCGGCAGCTCGAAACCATGCACCAGGTCAACGACAGCTACACGGCGCTGACCAGTCTGCTCGCCAACCCGGACACCCGCGTGCTCACACAGCCGATCTCCGGCGGCGGAACCGCGACCGTGGTCGCTTCACCCAGCCGCGGGGATGCGATGGTGCTGGCCAACCACATGCCACCGGCTCCACCAGGCCGCGCCTACCAGGCCTGGGTGATCAGCCCGGACGGCATCCGGTCGGCCGGGCTGATCACCCAGCCGGGGCCGACACGGCCGTTGCGCGCCGACGGGATCACCCCCGGCGACAAGATCGGCGTCACCGTCGAACCAGCAGGCGGATCACCGCAACCGACCACCGACCCGATCGTGGTCATCCCAGTGTCGAACACATGACTCGCGTTCACCGCGGTCGGCTGAGGGTGTGCGGGCCACCGCGCCGCGTACTCGGCCAGGTCCACCGCGAGCACCGGGCCACCCGACTCGTGTGCCTCGACGCATCGGCCCTCGCCCACGACGAGCTGAAGGTCGGCCAGCCGCTCGGTGACCTCGTCGGTGGCGTACACCAGCCCGCGCGCACTCGATGATGATGTAGTCCGGCCCGTCCGGGTCGTCGACGCCGGCGACGAGATCCCCAACGTCGTCATAGCGGTCCCGCACCCAGCCGGCCGCGCTGTGGGTGGCCCCGTCCAGCGCCGCCGCCATCCCACTGGTGGCCCCGCGCGCGCGGCCTGATGGTAGGTCTCCCCGGCGCCGCGCGGAGCTGAGGGGCAGCATTCTGACTCCAGGGCCTGCCCGCAGGCTCGCCCGGCCGCTGAGACGGCGTTGTCCCGGTGCTGGCGCGCGATGGTGCGCGGTCAGGTCGCCTGACTTCCAGGAGTGTCGATGAGGCGGACCTGGAGAGTGGTGGTGTCCACAGTGGTCGGATAACTGTTGTCGTGTCGGCACTTGGCTGGTCCGAGGGGGTGGGTTGTCGGGGTGGGCGAATGGGATGTCCGGTCATTGCTCGAGCGGCTGCTGGCCGATGCGGAGCTGGAGAAGGTCGTGCTGAGGGAGATCGCGAAGGGAAAACCTCCGAGCCCGGAAAGAAGAACCCGCGCCGCGGCTTCCGCTCCGCGTATCGTGACGCTCGGGCTGAGGGCTGGGACGTCAGGTGGAGCCGGGCCGGCTGCAAGGTGCCGACCCGGTCCGTCGATAAGATGATCAGGCGTCTACCGTGGCTGGCGAGGAGGCGGAATGCGAGGGAGCGCATCGGCGCTGGCGGCCGGGCGGCGTCATTCGGTCGGTCGCCGCTGGGACGGGACTGTTCTCGCCGCCGGGAACAATGATGCCGGCGAGTGCCGTGTGGAGCGGTGGGAAGGCGTCGTCGCTGTGGCGGCGGGCAATGTCCATACCGCGCGCAACACCGGAAAGTCCCACACTGTCGGACTTCGATCGGACGGTACCGTGCTGGCAACGGGGTGGAACGGCGACGGCCAATGCGATGTCGCCGAGTGGCGGAATGTCAGGGCCGTGGCCGCGGGCTGGCGCCGTACGCTCGGGCTCCTTGGGGATGGCACCGTGCTGGCAGCGGGCCGGCGCTCAGAAGGCCAGTGCGAGGTGCAGTTCTGGCGGGAGATCGTGGCCCTGGCTTGTGGCGACTGGCATTCAGTCGGACTTCGGGCGGACGGTTCGGCATTGGCCGTGGGGATCAATAGCCGAGGACAGTGCGATGTCTACGGTTGGCGCGACCTCACCGCCGTCGCGGCCGGATATCTGCACACAGTCGCTCTCAGAGGCGACGGGCGTGCTCTGGCGACCGGGGAGCGGACGACCGGAGCCTGCGACGTCGATCAGTGGGAAGACGTGGTGGCACTCACTGCGGGCAGCTACCACACCGTAGGAGTCACGGCGCACGGACGAGTCCTCGCGGCCGGGGACAACAGCCAGGGGCAGTGCCATGTCCGCGATTGGCAGGACATCGTCGCGGTGGCTGCGGGCTCCATCCATACTCTTGGCCTGCGCGCCGACGGTACGGTCGTCAGCGCTGGGAACAACGCCAATCGTCAGTGCGACGTCGACTCCTGGTCGGGAATCCAACTCAGCAGTTGACCAACGCGCAGACCACATCGCGCCGTCACGAGTCCCACCTCATCTGCCGCACCACGTCCTGATCATCCCGGACGGACTCTCACACGACGTGGATCCAGTGCACGGGCCTGGGTTTGACGATTAGAGGCGCGCCGACCGTCCTTTCCCGGTCAACGGCCCGCTGGGGCGTTGGCTTACGCGAGGGGGTGTGGTTCTTCGGTGAGAGCTGCCAGTGCGGCGGCGACTTCGCGGATGCTGGCGCGAACGTAGGTTGTGGTGGTTCCGACCTCGCTGCCGTGGTCGCTGTGTCCGGCATAAGCACGGGCCACGGCATACCCAAAAGTTGCGCTCGACCCAAGTTAAGGTGGTGTGCCGCAGGCAGTGCGTGGAGATTCGCTGGATCGCCACCCAGGGCAAGTGCTTGCCCAGCCGATTCCAGAGATGGTCATAGCGGCGGCTGGTGATGGGGCGGCCGTCGGCG
This sequence comes from Amycolatopsis arida, assembly GCF_900115565.1. Lineage (GTDB taxonomy): Bacteria > Actinomycetota > Actinomycetes > Mycobacteriales > Pseudonocardiaceae > Yuhushiella > Yuhushiella arida. Next base: position 67,540 of record NZ_FOWW01000009.1, read on the forward strand.
TAGCGAAGTAGCTGTTCATCGCGGGGAGCGCCTCGCTTGTCGGCGTGGTGTTGCAGGTGAGCCATGAACGTTGGCGATACCGGTTGCCAGCGCACGGTTTCGGCCTTCTCGCAGGAAGATCAGGCACTGCGCGGGATCGAGGTCTCGCGGCCGGAGAGCGAGGGCGCCATCGCGGCGGCACACGGCCTCGGTGTGCAGCCGCAGCAGAAGGGTGTCCAGAGCTGGGTCGTTGCCGGTGGTGGCCGCGGTGTGGTTGATCTCGGCCAGCCGGTCGCCCGCGACCGCGCGGCGCGTCGGCGGCAGCCGCGCGGGTTTGGCGACCCGGCGAGCTGGATTGTCAGCCGATGCGATGAGGCGATCGTCTTCGGCGTGCCGGTACAGGCAGCGCAGGGCAGAAATAAGGTGCTCGCCCGCGCTGCGCCCACCGCGGGCGTTGCGGCGGGCAACAACGTTGGTCCTGATGTGCTCGACGAGGTGTTCGATCTGCGAGGGTGTCGGCTCGTCCAGCGGCGGTGCCCCCAGCGTTCGCGGATCCGGTTTCAGTACCAGGTGTAGACGCGGCGGGTGCCCTCGGAGACTGCGTCGGACACGACGGGGATGTATTCGGCGAAGGTCGGCAGCGGCGGCGGGCGACCGGCTCGCTGATGAGGCCTTCGGCGGTGACGCCCATCCGGGTCAGCAACAGCCGGACTGCGTCGAGATCGGCAGCGCGGTCCGCCGACGCGCCCTGGTGATGTTCAGCGGTCATGGCCGGTCGCCGCCCAGCAGCGTCGCGTGGCAATCGGCGAGCAGCAGGTCGAGCATCGCCGGTGGGTGCACGAGAAGTACGTCGCGGTCGGGGCAGGCGAGCGGTGTGCCAGCCACCCAGTCCAACGCTGTGAACACCGTGCGGTCGGCAACCCGCCCGCGGCAGTCCACGGCCGCCAGCCCGTACACCGGTGGGACGCGCCGGCTATTGCGGAGCGCCCGTCCTTGACCGGCGTGGTCGGGAAGGCGACCGGGTCAATCACAGCGCCGGTCATGCCGACCACCGCCGCGGGCGACGCCGGGTCCGGCAGGACGCCGATTCAGGATGTTGGAGTGCGTTGAAGCACCGGTACGCTGGACGTAGCAGGGATGCCACGAAAGTGTGTCCGAGGGGCGACTTGCACACTAACCACACAGCTTCGATTGCCCGGTGGAGGCTTTCGCTCGGCGCGCTGATCTGCGTGTGAGTTCGTGCCTAAGAGGCGACACTGCCAGGACGCACGACGGGCGTGACGAGGCGCACATCCAGTCGACGGTCCGGTGTCTGCTCCGGACGGCCGGTCAGTTGAACCAGTCGAACGCATAGCACCCGCGCACCCCGGCCGCGCAGATGGTCCGGGATCCGGCCAGCCAGTGGCACGAGTGGAGGCGCCCGTCAACGGACATCGAGGCGAGGGCGGTTCCGGTGTGCGGATCCCAGATCCGCAGGCGGCCTGAACTGCCGGTGACCGTGCAGACGGCGAGCCAGCGCAGGCACGGGGAGAGCGCGATGTCGGTAACTTCCTCGCTACCGGGAAGGGTGCGCAACGGCGTTGCGGCGCCAGGGCACCAGATCTTCACGGCCCCAGCGCGATCGCCGGTGGCGAACCACGAACCGTCCTCAGCGATGGCGGCAGCCTCAACACCTCCGACATGACCTTCCAGCACACTGGTCAACCGGCCGGTGGCCGTATCCCAGAGGTAGACGTTGCCAGCGGTCCCTCGTTCCATCGGAGCGTCCGCGGAGAGAAGCCACGTGCCATCGTGGGAGACGAGGACTTTTCCCACGCCTTCGCGGTGACCGCCCAGGACGCGGAGCAGCGCGCCGGACTCAGACCTGATGAGGAACAGAGACCGTTCCTCATCCCGGATGCGTGCGCCGTCGGAAACCGCCAGCCAAGAACCGTCTGGTGCGAACACCGCCTGACCGACGCCGTAGTGGTCGCCTCGTACCAAGTGCCGAGGTCGGCCGGTCGTCGCGTCGCAGATCTGTGCCGGCGCCACCGGTGGTCCCTGGAACAACTCGTCGTCCGGCGGTGCGTGCCGGGTAAGCACCCACGAACCGTCCGGAGCAAACACGATCCAGGAGACTGGGCCGATCCGGTTGTCCAGCTCCCGCGCCGGCTCTCCGGAGTCGACGTTCCACAGCTTGATCCGCTCGCCGTCGGATACCGCGACCTGGGCTCCGTCAGGGGAGATCGCCACGGCTGTGGCGATCTCGTCTCCGAATAGACGTTCCGGCGTAAACGAAGCATGAGCGAGAACGACACCGCCCGTCGGCGAACCGTAGACCAACCGGGTGCCGTCAGGGGTGGCGCATAAGGCTTGGCCGATTTCGGGGTCCGCGGATGGCGGAACGGCGTGCTTGTCGCGGACCGACCAGATCCGGACGAGGCGATGGTCATGGACATTCTCACCCCTGTGCCCGTCCACCCCCGCCACCCAGGTGCCGTCGGGTGCGATCGCCAAGTCACTGATGCAATCGATCAGCCCGTGCATCGATTGCCGCAGCTCTCCGGTGACGGCGTCCCAGATCTGCACCGTTGTCGGTGTGCCGGTAGCTTTGGATTCCGGTTCGCACGTCACCAGCCACGAGCCGTCCGGGCTGATCGCGGACCACACCCACTTTTCCTTGACAGGCAACTCTAACCGCAGCTCGCCGCTGTCCAGATCCCAGATGCGTACCCCTTCGTAGCTGAGGCTGCTCGAAGAAAGCCACGAGCCATCTGGCGCGATCGCGACGGTCGACAGGTTCCCGAGTCCGGTCACGGTACGGACGAGCTCACCGGCGGGGCTCCAGATCCTCGCCGTTCCCTGGCGGTCCACGGTGCAGAGCACGTTGCCGGGACCGGCGAAGTGCATGCTCACCACGCCTCCGGCGTGGCCGTCTAGTTCGTGCAGCAGGTCGCCGGTCGTGGCATCCCACATGCACGCCGCGGAGACGACGTCCGGCTCTTCACACCAGTCGCCGGTGGCCACCCATGCGCCGTCCGGCGAGACCTCCAGCGTTCTAGGCCAGCCCACCTCCTCGATCTTCATCCGTACCGCGCCGGTGGACGTATCGAGCACGTGGACGTCGAACCTTGCCGAGCCATTCGGCGAGACCGCCGCCGCGATCCACGAACCGTCCGGTGCGATGGCAGCGACTGGCCAGAGGTCCCAGGCGTCCAAGACGTCGGTCCAGCAGTGTCGTAGTACGCCGCTCTGGCCGTCGAACAGCGCGAGTCGCGCGAAGTCGATCTTGCTGTGGTGGGCTCCGGCCAAGAGGTGGCCGTCCGGGGTGTAGCGCACCGTGTAGACGTCCAACTCGCTGGCGATCGTGTGGATCAGTTCGCCGGACCCCGTGTCCCAGACCCGGATAGTGCCGGTGATGTCCGCACTGGCAAGCGCTCGCCCGTCCGGCGACACGGCCACACCCGCTGAACCTCCGACGTTACCCGGCAACGTCCGGATGAGCGCCGGCGACGGCAGGTCGGGCGGGCGGAGACGATTCGTCAATTTCGGCCGAGGCACTGTTGTCCCGAAACGGGCGACGTGTTCCGCCAGTTCCGCGATCCCGTCCAGCCGGCTGGCAAGGACCGCACCCAGTGACCCGGGCGGGTGGACATCGGCGAGCAGATGGACACTCTGCTGGACGACCCGGGACAGTGCGTTCGCGGCGGGATCGTCGAGGAAGGCGAGGTCTGCCACGATCGCCGCGGCGCCGTGCTCACAGATCCGCCATTCGGCCCAGCGGAGATCGTGGAGCAGATCCCGCAATTCGTCGTCCAGCCCGGCGTCGTGGAGATGCCGGGCGACGTGGTCGGCCAGATATCCCCGCGACTGCGGGAGTTTCCACCATGGCCGCCGTCCGGTCTCCGCGGTGCCGCCGAGCTCGGCTTGCACCACGGTGAGCAGCGTGGCGTGGAGTGCCTTGGTCTTCTCCGCGCCAAGCCGGTGCAGCAGATACGCGCGCAACACGTCATGGACGCGGAATGTTCCGGCGCTGAAGCTGAGCGAACCGATCAGGGAGGCGTCGGCCAATTCCGCGCAAAGAGAGTCCACCCGCACTCGTGTCAGGCCGCCAGTCGCCGACCAGAGCAACGCAACGGTGTCGATCGGGATCTCGCTGTCCTCGGCGAACACAGCGAGTTCCGAATAGCGCTCCAGCGCGTCAGGCGGCAGCAAAGCCAGCCCGGCTTCGACGGTGGCCGCGATGGCCTCTTCCCGGCTGCCCGGGTCGGAGACGTCGAGCGCAGCCGGCCCGTCCGTCCGCAACCGGTCCAGGAGGTGCTGTGCCGCTTGAGCGGACGTCATACCGTACCGGGTCAGCTGCCCCAGCGTGCCGTCCACGATGGCGAGGAGAACGGGCCAGCGTCCGGTCAGGGCCAGCAAGTCGGCTACGTCGCGTTCGGGTACGTGCGGAACGGTGCGGGTCAGCAGCGCCTTCGCTTCCTCGCGTCGCATGCGGTCGATCAGCAAGGTGGCCGTTTCCGCGGGGAGCAACCACCGATTGCGAGTGGTCACCAATATCGTGCAATTCCCCGGCTGTGTCGCGAAAGGTGCCAGCTGACCGCGATGCCAGACGTCGTCGACGACGAGCAGAACCGGCCCGGGGTACTCGTTGACGATTTCGGCGAGATGCATCCCCGCCCGCTGCGGATCAGACCAACCCGGCCGACGGCCCGTCAACTGCTCCGCGAGGTCGTTGACGTGTGCGGCCAACTCGGCCCCCCGCACGTCTTCCCCCAGCGTCATCCAGAGCAGTGCCGAGAACGCGTCCTTCACGCGTGTTTGCCCGCAGGCCTGGTGCACGAGGGTGGTCTTGCCGAAGCCGCCGGCACCGTGCACGGCGACAACACTGACGACTCCGCCGGGATTCTCCACCAGGAGCCGGACCAGCTCGCCGGAGAGTTCACGCCGTTCCACCGCGGTTGCCGGGAGCGGCGCGTGCCACGGCCCGCCGTTTCGCCAGTTCGGCTGGAGCCGATCTGCCGTGCCTGGCGCAGGATCCGTCGTCAGCGGTTGCAGAGCTACCCGTAGCCTTTCGGCATCCACCGTGCGTCGTGCCATGGCCGTCGAGCGGAGCGCGTCACCGTCCAGCGCGCCAGGCGAAGAGAGCAGCCACGTCTCCGGGTGGCGCGTGTTCTTGTCCTGCGATGCCGCACGTACCTCGTCGACAACGAGGTCGTAGGCTTTCCACGGGTCGACGTCACCGGCACCGAGCCGCTCCAACGCCGGGCGCATGTGGCGTTCGACGTTGGCTGCCCGGATATCGCGGCGGCCGGGAAGCTCGTGTTCGAATCGCACGATCGTAAGGAACTCGGTCAGTTCCTGGGCACTGCAGCCGAACCGGCGCGCTGCGGCGTCGGCGAACTCGGCGAGGGCCACCCGATCGCGCTCGCGGCAGGCGCGCGCGAGCGCGGCGGCATTTTCGTCCAACGGGGCGTTGGTCACGAAGCGGCATTCGTTAGGGTGTCCGCACGACTCCCAGCGTGCGCGCAGGCTGGGCAGTTTTCCTTCGTCACCGCACAGCTTGGGGACCGTCCACCCGCGCCGCTGTGGCTCGCGGTGTTTCACACTGACCAGGACCTGGGCATGCCGCCCGCTTCCCAACACGTAGTCGGTGTGCCACTCACATAGCACCCACCCGGGCTCGTCACGGCCGAGCAGAGCACAGCAATGGCGAGCGGCCACGTGGTACTGGAACTCGTAGTTCTGTCCGGTACGGCTGCCGGCATCTTCAACCGGAAGCCGAGTCAGCGCTCCGCCTCCCTCAGGAGCGGCTCGGTCCAACCCGTCGGACGGCATGTCGGCATTGTATGAGGGCACGGGCGGACTGCGGCTGGCAGTGGCCCTCTGAGCTTCCCCCGTGTGGCCGGAGTCGTCGTTATCTGTGAGGGTCGGGTTGGCTGCGATGGTAGGCGTCTTCGTACTCATCCGGAGACAGCCCACTGAGGCTGGCCTGGATGTGGCGGGGATTGTACCAACCGTCGATGTAGCGCAGCAGTGCCGCGTCGGCTTCGGCCCGGGTAGCGAACGTCACGCCGGGCCAGTACACGAGTTCGACCTTGAGCATTGACCACAGGTTCTCCGCCAGGGCGTTGTCGAAGCTGTCACCGGTGGATCCGGTCGAGGGCGCCACCCCCGCTTCGAGGAGGCGCTGCGTGAACCGCAGCGCGGTGTACTGGGCACCCTTATCGCTGTGATGGACCAGCTCGCCGGCCCGCACGTCTCGCGAGCGCAGCGCGTGGTGGAGCGCGGTGAGCACCAACGCGGTCGTAGCGCGCGGATCGGTGCCCAGCCGACGATGCGGTTGGCGAACCCATCGCGCACGCTGGCCAGCCACAGCACGCCGTCGCCGGTGACCAGCCGGGTCAGGTCGGCCACCCACAGCCGGTTCGGTGCGGTGGCCCGAAAGTCTCGCTCGACAAGGTCCGGCGCGGCGGTATGGTTCCGGTTCTGCCGAGTCGAGCCGTGTTTCCAGCCTCGCCGCAGGTGCGCGCCCTGCAGGCCGTGTTCGCGCATGAGACGTTCCACACGCTTACGCCCGACGCGCACCCCCTGGCGGCGCAGCGCCAGCCACACCCGCGGCGAGCCGTAGGCCGCGGCGAACTCGTGCGCGGCACGGATCTTGAGGATCTGCTCGAGCAGCGCCGCGTGATCGAGCTCGCGCCGGCTCGGCGCTGCGCGGCGGGCGCGCCAGTCGTAGTAGGTCGAGGCCGGGATGCCCAGGACCCGCAGTACGAGACTGGCCGGGAAGTCATGGGCGTCGATGAAGTTCATGACCACCTCCGGGTCGGGCCGATCTCGCTAGCGAAATAGGCGCTCGCCGCGCGCAGGACCTCGTTGACCCGCCGCAGCTCGGCGTTCTCCCGCGCCAACCGCCGGTTCTCCTCGACCATGTCCGTGCTCGGCCGATCAACCCGCACCCCGCGGTCGGCCTCGTCCTGGCGGACCCAGTTGCGCAGGGCTTCCGGAGGCACATTCAGCTGCTCGCCCAACCGCCGAAACGACGGCTTGGGCTCAGACTCCCGATACAGCCGCACCGCGCGCTCACGCAGCTCATCGGAGTACTTCTTCGGTGCTGGCAACAGTGCCTTCCTTCCTGGTCCACAAAATCGAACCAGTCTTGGAAGACTCCGGAAAAGCGGGGGAACCTCACTCAGCAGGGTGACCAGACAATCGCCAGCGCAACGTACTCAACCGCGACGGCATTGCTTGCCCATCCGCCCGGCGTCCCGAGCAAGGCAGGGTACTGCCACCGCTGATGGCTGGCAGGGCACCACAGTGCGATCGATCGTGGAGGACCCTCGGTATACCGAGTACGCCTTCGTGAACTCTGTAGACGGCAGGTGCGGCCGCCCGCTGCTGCTATAAGTAAGCTACGTTCAAGTTCCTAGGGGCTTGAACCCCTACGTGTCCGAGGGGGACTTGCACACTACCCACACGTCTTGAGCTGCCCGGAGAACTTCCAGCCAGGACCCATCGCACGCGCCAGCGTGACTACCAAACTCCGTCAAGTACAGAGCTAGACCGCCCAGGCCCGAGCCTATCGCCTGTTGTGGTGGGCTCAGCACTCCCGGTACATGCGAAGATCACGTTGATGGAAGACTGGATCACGGGACTGGTGTCTGCTATAAGCCCGGTCGGCACCTGCAACATCTCGGCCGGTTGGGACGACTGTGTGTCTGGGAGGTAGTTGTGGAGGAGCCGAACGCAATGCTGTTCGTTCTAAGCGGCGTAATTGACATTCTAAAGGGGGAAGAGTGCCGTCATCCATCATGATTCTGATCATCCTTATCACTGGTATCATCGCTGGCTACTTCGGTGCGTATTATCGGTCGCGCGGCGATGTACGACTTGTTCAGTCCCAGGTCGACACACACTTCAATCTCGTCCTACGTCAGCACGAAATGCAACTCGAAGCTGCTCGGCAGGCTGACCTGCGAAAGCGGCTGTCGGATGCTTACGGCCAACTGGGCGGTTGGCTACATGACCTTGAGCGAAGTATCGACGAGGTGTGGTTTGGCTGTAGCAGTAAAGATGATGCCACCAGGCTGCGCACTCGGCATTTGCTTGACAGTTGGCCATGGGAAACACTTCGGTTACCTGTGGAAATGCGCTCGGCCGAATTCTACTGGTCGAGCGCAGTGCGAGGGGAGATCCGCCAATTTGAAGGTTTGTCGGTTAGTTTTGTCAACAAAGCCCGGCAGGCGATCTCGGAGGAGCACGTCAGTGATGACCGGAACGGCTCTGACGAATTCGGTTCAGCGGTGTGGGGCAGTCGGTTAGAACTTCGTGCTGCGCTCGACCGAATCCGTGATCAGGTACGTCTGGACTTGGGACTTGAAGGACGTGGGTAGCTCCTTGTTGCAGGTGCTACGGCTTGCCGTCGAGCGTGTGGCGCCGTCGCCATCGGCTGCTCAGCCGCGGCGGCGGCCGCTCGATGTAGAGTGGCGTGGCAAGGACCAACCTGGTGATCCAGCTAGGTGCGTCAATGTCCATAAGCACGCGGGCGTGTCCGCGGAGCCGTCCGTAATCCGGCCGTGGATGGGTCGAGCGCATGAGACCGCCGAAAACCTCGTGAGCGACGTGGTCCGGTGCTAGGACACTGAGATTGCGGGGCACGATTTCGGTGAGGAACTCGGGTATCACGTGTAGGCCTGTTTGCTCACGGCGATTGAGTTCTTTAGTGAGTTCGTACAGCCAGGTCGTGTCCGAACCCATGCGTCCATGGCTTGCAATCTGGCTTCGAAGATGATGAACCGAACCACATAAGAGTAGCTCAACCGGACGATTATCACTTCCGGGGACTGTCGGCGCGGTACCGCCGAACAGCGCAACATCATCGGGTGTGCCGTACCGGGCAGTGTCTTCGTGCGCAGTGCCGTACTTCATGTTGAGGTCGAAGGTGATCCACTGGTTAACTCGCAAGCTAGGTGTGGTGAATGGCTGCGGTCGATGTGTTCGCTTGAGGTAGCGGATAACACGTTCGAGTTTAAATGCAAGCTCCGTTGAGGTGAGTGGCTCGGCTGAGGAGGCGGGTGGCATGGAGACCTTCATGCCCGTTCCGGGTAGCCCCGCTGAGGCTTCCACCCCCGGTCGGCGCCCAAGGCGCCAGCTCGCATCACTGAACTCCCACTCGAGCTTGCGCTCTGAGACGTATACGATCTCTCGCATAGCGCATATTGTAAGGCGACCGGTGACGATACGTAACCACACGTCTCCACCTGTCTGACGGCGTCCGTGGAGACTGCTCAGGCGAGGCGTGCGCAACCAGACTGAGACTACGCCGAACGAGTGATCACGCCGAGCCTTGGCCCGATGGCGTCGAGCTGGCTAGTGCTGCACCCGTAACGCAGTGTGTAGGCGACGCGATCCTGAATCCATCGGCGCTGAAGACCGACAACTCGGGCTCAAAGGACTGAGGTTTGCGCATGGCGACTAAGAACGGACTGTATCCACCGATATACCGGATCGATGCGGATGCTGCTCGGGCCTTCTTTGGCGAAGAAGTAGCGCTCGAAGACCTTCCTCAGAGAATTATTGACTCCTACAATGAAAGTAAGGGTATCTCTACTTACGAGCGTGAGGGAGAAGCGACGTTCGACGGCTGTCAGCTAATCGTTTACCGGAACGTTAGGACGCGAGCAATCGTCAGTCCATGGGTGCACTTTTACGAACCGTCAGGAATTTCGATCACGCGAGTGTCCGCCCAGAGTAATCACTTCGTTGGCTTCATGCTCCTGGGTGAGGACCTCTACGCTCACACCGGTGGGCACGCACTCGTCGCCTTCGAGCGGTTCATTGACATATCTTTCCCCATCGATATCGCACGTCGGATCGCTGATCCCGAGGTCAAGCGCGCCCGGTCTAGCCAGATCTCCGGTACGACGCTCGCGAGCGACGTCAACTTCCGGGACCCACGTCGCATCACGTATACTGAATCGCTGGAAAATGTTTGGACAGCTCTCAGCGGCCAAGTCCGTTCCGCGGTTCTCGGGGACTCGGGGCTGCGAGCAGTGTTCGGTCCAAAAAGCAAGATGCGTCTGGAGGTCAGCGGTTCGATCAAGTTTGGGCCGCGTGTCGACACCCTAGAAAAGCTTATAGCACTGGTTCGATGGCTAGTCAAGACTGCTGAAGCTCCAGTGCCGGAGGATGACGAGTGGGCGATCCTCGACGCGATTAAGGTGCTCAGTCCCCGTAAGAGCAAGGATTTGATCGCCCGACTAAATCGCCATTTATCCGAGAAGCTCACCGTGTATCACGATTACGCGAACATCGCGGTGACGCACGTCGATGCCTCTCTCTATGCCAACGCGACCTCGTACACCGTCAGCAAGGCGAAGCAGGACCTCTACGTTGGCGACCAACGCCCGGAACTTGCCGACATCCTCGACGGCGTGGTTCCGGGGGCCGAAAACCCTGAAACATTTCTGACGTCGATCGTCGTTCGGTCACAGTGCCTGGAATACGGCCCCGAAATCGGAACCCACGGTACGCTGCTTGAGCACCTCCACGGCGAGACCCGGCACGATGGGCGGACCTACTTTCTCCTCGCTGGCCGGTGGTACGAGGTCGATACGAGTTACATCGAACTTGTCACGAAGGATTTTGTCGGGCTGATCGAGCAACTGGATATCCAAGCGTTCAGTATCGGTCTTGACAAGTGGCAGAAAGTCAAGTCTGAAGGTGTTTACAATAAAGACTCAGTGAGCGGAGACCTGGTAATCAACGGCGACACAGTCCTGACGGACAACGTCGAATTGTTCGACACCCTCAGTTGTGTCGGTGACCGTACGTACATCATCCACGTGAAACGCGACTTCGACGTCAAGGTCCGCGACGTCCGGTCGCAGATTATTAACTCAGCAAACATTATCGAGAACGATCTACGAATCGATGACCCGAGTCGCCTAAAGCGTCACTATGAGTCATTGATGCGCCGGGGGCGCACCACACTGACCTTGGCCGAATTCCTCGCTCTCTTCGAACGACCCCGAACCTACGTCCTCGCCTACGGCGCTAAAACCAAGGTCGAACGCACGACCGTGGACCAGTTCGGATCGATCGTGGCTCGGATGGAGGTCGTAACCCTCGGCGGGCAGTTCCGGAAGATTGCGAGCACGAGCCACGCCACCGAACTACGCATCGCATGGATCGAGATCATTGACTAAAGGAACCATGGTTGCGGTGGTGGTCATACCCGTCCCGCATGATGGATGGTCGGGACGGCCAGCGGGACAACTGCTATCCAGAGCGTTGACCTGCTGAAATGATGTCTTTGTGCGCCTCGGGGACGGGTTGCTGATCGGCGTCCCGCCTGTCCCATGCGGCTAGTTCCCGGTCGTGGGATCGACCCCTGAATGTTGGGACGGGACGGCCGGAGTCCCACCGTTGACGTATGTCCTCGGTAAGTCCGGTCAGTGTCCTGTCACTCCACACACGCCGACTCGCAGGCTGACAGTTCGTAAGAGCTGAGCAGGACGAGTGTGGTCGTGGAGTGGTGATCGTGGAAGGCACGCGGCCGGGCGGTTCCGTGAGCGGCGTCTATGTGGCTTGGTACCGCTGTTCTGTCGATGCCCTCGACGATGCCGTGACGGATGAGGAGTTCGCGCGCGGCGTGCACGACAAGAGGGGCCGGTACCGGGCCGTGTGCGGATACGTGGTGCTGATCGACGTGACATTGCGACCGCCCGGCGCTGTCTGTCCACAGTGCTATCGCAGCTTGAAGGTGCTTCGTGGTGGACGCCGGATAGGGGTACCGGCATCGCCGGGCAGCCACCGAAAGCCGAGCAGGTTGCGGCGCCTGTTCGGGCCCAGCAGTGCTCCGGCCATCCCGCTGCCGCGCCCCTCGGCGGCATCCCCGAGCGGGACGGCCGGTCCTCGTGGCCGGGGTGATCGGCGATGACCGTTCGGATGCTGTACGCGCGACCGTTGCCTGGCGTGGTGGGCGAGACCAGGCGGATCACTCACGCCTTCCCCGCACCGTCCGGCGACGAGGATCCGGAGCAGGTTACGCCGCTCTGCGGTGCTGAGTTCGCCGCACAGGACCTGGAACCGCTCACGGCTGTGTCAGGTGCACCGTGTGAGTCCTGCATTGCGTCCGCAGCGCGCCGGGTACGCGAGCAGAGCAGGCTCGTTGCTGCTGGGCCGACAGGTGATATCGAGGCGCGCCTGAGTCGGATCGAAGAGCAACTGAACCTGATCGCGGCTAAAGTCGACCAGCTGAGCAGGGTCGTAGCGGCACTCCTCGGTTGGTAAACCCTTGCTTCCGTGACGTGTTTCGTGACACAGTGCCATCTGTCACGAAATACGTCACGGAAGGGTGGTGGCGAATGTCGGCGCTGTGCTCGGGTTGTGGTGAGCCGCTGAACGATCGGGACGTTGGCAGCCGTGGGCGACGCCCGCGCTATCACGGCGCTGTGTGTCGGCAACGTGCGCGGCGGGCGCGAATCGCGAGCCAGTACGGCGGCCTGCTCGCGGCCGTGGCCGAGGTCGAGGCGACGGCGAGCGCGCTACGCGCCGCGCTGCTGGCGGGCGCCGACCCAGCCGATCTCGTGGGCAAACTGCGCGCCACGACTAACGCTGTGGTGACCGTATCCGCGGCGCCGGAGGTCCCCGATGAGTCACATGACGCCTCGCCATCAGCCGGAGATGTTACGAAATCTGTCACGAGCACCGGCGCGAGCAACTCGCGGAAGAGCGGCGGATCGAGGCGGGACAACGAGCCGTTCGATCTTGATTCGGTGTGACTGGCACGCCCAACCGATCCGGACGGCACGGGCTGGTTCGTCCTGGCGGGACCGTCGGACAGCCTGTATCGATCGGCTACCTGTCTCACGCCTTCACCAGGCACGGTAGTCGCAGCAGCCGGTGGCAGGCGACGGACCCAAACCTGCTCCGTGTTGCGGGAGGACCATGGAAGACGCGTCGAGAGGCGTTGGTTCGTCTCGTTGACCACCATCTGCGGCGGGGTGTTAACCGTCCGTAGGTGGCTCGTGTCACACTGAAATCAGCTCCCATTGGCGAGTCAACTGTCCTACTAAGCTGGACAGCGCGTCGATGAGGTGAGCCGATATCGGTAGCAGATGGGTGGCACGGATGCGCGTCTAAAGCACAGTGCTTGAGCAGAAGATCAGGGAGCGGCGGCAGACCTACGAGGAGTTCGCCGAGGCCGCGGTCGGACGTGGCGCCGTGCTCGCCGGGCGGGAGTGGCGCCGGTGGGTTCGCGTGCATGACTATCGCGAGGCGGCCGAGCAGTCCGAGAAGCTGGCGGACAAGTTCATCGAGATTCGGGCGCTGACGTTGTTCCGGTGGAAGGCGACCGGCCTGGTCCTCGTGGGGCTGTTGGTCGTGCTTGCCGTGGCCTACCTGGTGTATGGACCTGTGGCGATGTGAATCGCGGGCGGGGTGGCGTCGGCGACGCTGGCGATCGTCGGGCGTCGCAGGGACGGCTCGCTGGGACGTAAGGCGGTGCTGGCCGGTCCGCGGGCGCTGACCTGGACCATGGCCCCGCAGGTGCTGGTGGACGCATTCCGGGACGCGAAGCTGGTCGGCAAGGACGAGACGTTGCGGCTGGTCGAGCGTGCCGCCCGTGTTGGCGAGGGCTGGGCGATCACCGTTGACCTTCCGGCGACGCGCAAGGCGGCGGACGTGATCAAGCATCGGGACGCGCTCGCCTCGGCGCTCGCTGTCGATGAGGTTCAGCTGATTGTGGAACGGGTGCGTGGCAGGGGAGGGCACGCCGGTCGGGTCTTCCTGTGGGTGGCCGACGAGGACCCGTACGCCGGTCCGCCCCAGCGGACGCCGCTGCTGGACGTCGAACGGTGGGACGCCTGGCGGCCGGTGCCGTTCGGCCGGGACGCGCGGAATCGCCGGATCGACCTACCGCTGGTGTGGACGTCGCTGCTCGTCGGGGCGATCCCTCGGCAGGGCAAGACATTCGCGACGCGGCTGTCCGCCGCGGGGCTGATCCTGGACCCGCATACCCGGCTGTACGTGTTCGACGGCAAGGGCGGCAAGGACTGGCACGCAGCCGAGCAGGTGTCGCACCGGTTCGTCTGTGGCGACGAGAACGAGCATGTCGAGCGGGTCCGGGACTACCTGGTCGAGCGGGTCGCGAGGTGCAGGCGCGGTACGCGCGGATGGCCACGCTGGACGATGAGGTGTGCCCGGAATCGAAGATCACTCCGGCTATCTCGCGGGACGTCGAGCTGGCGATGCCGATCACGGCGGTGATCATCGATGAGGTCCAGGTCCTCCTGGAGAACCCGACGCGCGAGCAGGTAGGCGGGAAGAAGAGCACGCTCGGTGCGTACATCGCCGATCTGCTGGCTTACCTGGTCCGGAAGGGACCGGCGGCCGGGATCGTGGTCATCCTGGCCACCCAGCGGCCGGACTCGAACACGATCCCGTCGCGGCTGCGGGCCGTGCTGGGCTCGCGGTTCGCGCTGCGGGCGATGGACTGGCGGGACTCCAACATCGTGCTCGGCGAGCAGATGAACACCCGCGGGTTCGACGCGTCGACCCTGCTGCCGAGCCACAAGGGAGTCGGCATCCTGCGGCCGGACGGCGAGACCGATGCCGGAGCGGATGCTGAGACGCGGTTGCGCCGGTTGCGGGACGCGATCGAGGCGGGAGTGGAACCGGCGGCCATGGTCGAGGCGATCAACCAGGCACAGGAGCAGCGGGCCGCCGCGCGAGCCGAATTGGATGGCGCGCCTGCACCGGACATGGTGACCGAAGCGGAAGTCCGTGCCATGATTGACTCGTTGAGTGACGTCAGTGCGGCGCTGGCCGATGCCAAGCACGAGAGCCTGGAACGGCTCTACCGGGAACTTGGACTGGAACTTCGCTAGCTGCCAGACGAGCGTGCCGTGATCGCTTCGGCGACGCCGCGTGTGGTTAGCGCGTGTGTCCGAGGGGGGACTTGAACCCCCACGCCCTTTACGGGCACTAGCACCTCAAGCTAGCGCGTCTGCCATTCCGCCACTCGGACTTGCTGGGGACACAGTATACGAGCCGCGGTGGGGGCTCGAACCCGGGGGCGGCCGGTGCCGGCACGCTGAGTGCCCGCGCGAGAAGTGATAGGAAGGGCGAGCACCAGTCGGGACGAGTGAGCGAGGCGGGCACCGTGCGCGAGACCAGCCAGATCGAGACCGCCGCCGACGAGGCGGTCACCCTGACCAGCGAGCTCATCCGCATCGACACCACCAACACCGGCGACCCCGACACGCTGGTCGGGGAGCGCGCCGCCGCCGAGTACGTCGCCGAGAAGCTCACCGACGTCGGCTACGAGATCACCTACGTGGAGTCCGGCGCTCGCAACCGGCACAACGTCATCGCCCGCCTCCCCGGCGCCGACCCGGGCCGCGGCGCGCTGCTGGTCCACGGCCACCTCGACGTGGTGCCCGCCGACCCCGCCGAGTGGTCCGTGCACCCGTTCTCCGGCGCCGTCCAGGACGACTACGTCTGGGGCCGCGGCGCGGTGGACATGAAGGACATGGTCGGCATGACCCTCGCGCTGGCCCGGCACTACCGGCGCCACGACGTCGTCCCGCCGCGTGACATCGTCTTCGCCTTCCTCGCCGACGAGGAGGCCGGCGGCGCGTACGGCGCCCAGTGGCTGGTCAAGCATCGCCCCGAGCTGTTCGAGGGCGTCACCGAGGCGGTCAGCGAGGTCGGCGGCTTCTCCATCACCCTCAAGGACGACGTGCGGGCCTACCTGATCGAGACGGCGGAGAAGGGCATCCGCTGGATGAAGCTGCGCGTGCGCGGCACCGCCGGCCACGGCTCGATGATCCACCGCGACAACGCGGTCACCAAGCTCGCCGAGGCCGTCGCCCGCCTGGGCAACCACCGCTTCCCGCTCGTGCTCACCGACTCCGTCCGCGAGTTCCTCGCCGGGGTGAGTGAGATCACCGGCTGGGACTTCCCCGAGGACGACCTGGAGGGCGCGGTCGCCAAGCTCGGCAACATCTCCCGGATGATCGGCGCGACCCTGCGGGACACCGCCAACCCCACCATGCTCACCGCCGGCTACAAGTCCAACGTCATCCCCTCCACCGCCGAGGCCGCGGTGGACTGCCGCATCCTGCCCGGCCGCCTCGAGGCGTTCGACCGCGAGCTCGCCGAGCTCCTCGGCCCGGACATCGAGCGGGAGTGGATGGAGCTGCCCCCGGTGGAGACCACCTTCGACGGCGCGCTGGTCGACGCCATGACCGCGGCGGTGCTCGCCGAGGACCCCGGCGCCCGCACCCTGCCGTACATGCTCTCCGGCGGCACCGACGCGAAGGCCTTCCAGACCCTCGGCATCCGCAACTTCGGCTTCGCACCGCTGAAGCTGCCCGCCGACCTGGACTTCTCCGCCCTGTTCCACGGCGTCGACGAGCGCGTCCCGGTGGACGCGCTGCGGTTCGGCGTCCGGGTGCTCGACCGCTTCCTCCGCTCGGCCTGAGCGCCTGGGCGGCCGAGCGCCTGCGACCCGCCGAGCCTAGGTGATCAGGCCGGGCATCCCGGCCGTGGCGAGGCTGCGCCGGCGCCGCAGCCACACCCGCCTCGTCCCGTCCGAGTAGAGCCGCACGTTCGACAACTCCCATCCGGAGAACTCCGCCTGGATGGAGAGCTGCACGGCGGCGGAGATCCGGGACACGCCGGGCGGCAGCTGCAGCCGGCGGTACTCCCAGTTCTCGTCGATCACCGCTTCCTCGGCTCTCATGGTGTGATCACCTGAATCCCTTCCCCGGTCGCCGACCCCACCACGACCCGCCCGGTCCGGTCGTCCACGGCGACCGAGTTCGGCTGGCGGACGGTGGGTAACCGGAACCTCTCCGTGGGCTCGCCGCCGCGAACGTCGAACCCGACCACCTCGTTGCGCTCGGTGAGCGTCACCCACGCCAGGTGTCGCTCGTCGTCGTAGGCGATCCCGTACACCCCGCCGGGCACGGGGTAGCGCTGGCGCAGCAACAGCGGCTCGGTGGAGAACGCCAGCAACGCCCCGGCCCGGGTGTCGGTCACCAGCACCCGGCCGAACCCGTCCGGCACGGCGTTGGTCGCGCCCTGCCCGGCGCGCAGCCCCTCGCCGACGTCGCCGCGCTCCACGTCGAGCCGGAAGAGCGCGGTCCGCACCCGGTCCAGCACCACGGGGTGCGCGCCCTCGGTGATGATCTCGTCGACGCTGTCCAACTGACCGGTGATCGTGCGGGTGACCGCGGCACCGTCGAGCACCTCGATCGCCTTCCGGTCGCGCACCGCGACGAGCAGGTGGTCGCCCTGGCCGGCGACGTCGACCGGCTGGCCGGTCACCGGAACCCGCTCCACCTGCCCATCGGGCACCGACACGCGGGCCACGACGCCGGCCTCGGGCACGCTCGCCACCACCTGACCGCCCACCACGGACAGCCGCTCCGCCGGGGCGGGCAGGTCGACCGAACGGGGCACGGCCTCCGGGTCGCCGAGCGCGAACAGCAGCACCGCCGGCGGCTCGGTGACCGCCACGGCCAGCGTCCGGCTGGCCGGCTCGACCGCCAGCGCGGCGACCGTCCCGGTCACCGGCAGCACGGTGCCGGCCGGCGCCGAGGCCGGCTCGGGGGAGGTGGCCGGCGTCGCCGCGACCGGGTTCTCCACGATCTGCAGCTCGTCGCGGCCGGCATCGGCGCAGCCCGCGGCCACCAGCGCGCAGGCCAACAGTGGGATCGCTACCAGCCTGGTGCCGCCTCGGCTCACCGATCGACCTCCTGCGGTCGCTGCTCGACGACTCCTACCAGCATCCCCCACGATCCCCGCCAGGTCACGCACCAGTCATCCCTCGTTCACCGTGGCCACCGTTCCGGGTAGCCGAAGTCGATCGCGCTGACGTCGTCCAGCGCGGACTTGATCGCCGGCGGCAGGCTGAGCTCTTCGGCGGCGAGCGAGCCGGTCAGCTGGCCGGTGTCGCGCGCCCCGACCACCGGGGCTACCACACCCGGCCGGTCGCGCACCCACGCCAGCGCCACCGCCAGCGGCGACGTGCCCAGCCCGTCGGCGGCGGTGACCACCGCCTCGACGATCCTGGCGGCCCGCTCGGTCCGGTGCTGCTCGACGTACCCCGCATAGGTCGCCGACGCGCCGCGGGAGTCGGCCGGGGTGCCCGAGCGGTACTTGCCGGTCAGCACGCCCCGGCCCAGCGGCGCCCACGGCAGGATCCCCACGCCGTGGTGCGCGGCCGCCGGCACCACCTCGCGCTCGATCCCGCGCTCCAGCAGCGAGTACTCCATCTGCGCGGACACGATCGGCACCCGCACGCGGGCCGCCGCGGTGGCCAGCTGCCAGCCGGTGTAGTTCGACACCCCGACGTAGCGCACCTTCCCACTGGTGACGGCGAAGTCGAGGGCGCCGAGGGTCTCGTCGACGGGCACCGCGGGGTCCCACGCGTGCAGCTGCCAGAGGTCGATGTGGTCCACCCCGAGCCGGCGCAGCGAGCCGGTCAGCGCGGTCAGCAGCGCCCCACGAGAGGCGCCGCCGCCGAACGGCCCTTCGGCCCGCCGGGCCACCGCCTTGGTGGCCAACACCACGTCCTCGCGGGGCACGAGGTCACCCAGCAGTGAGCCGAGCACCCGCTCGCTCTCGCCCTCGCCGTAGACGTCGGCGGTGTCCACCAGCGTTCCGCCCGCGTCGACGAAGGCCACCAGCTGGCTGGCGGCCTCCTCGGCGTCGGTGGCGGTGCCCCACGTCATCGTGCCCAGCGCCACCCGGGACACCCGCAGACCGGAGGCGCCGAGCTGCCGCGTTTCCATGAGGCACCACCTTAACGACCGGCAGGTCGGGCGCTGGGCGAAGGCGAGTGATCACCGAAATCGCCGCCCGATAGTGTCGGCGCCCGTGCGAAGCGGACTGATCCTCAGCCGGCGAAGGGCCGGCATCCCTGCGGGAAACGGACAAGCGGCGTCCATCAGTGGGGGTGTGTGATGGGCTGGTTCGAGGCGATCGTGCTGGGCCTGGTGCAGGGCCTCACCGAGTTCCTGCCCATCTCCTCCAGCGCCCACCTGCGGATCACCGCGGCGTTCGCCGGCTGGGACGACCCGGGCGCGGCGTTCACCGCGGTGACCCAGATCGGCACCGAGCTGGCGGTGCTGCTCTACTTCTGGACGAAGATCCGCGCCGTCCTGGTGGCCTGGTTCCGCTCGCTGTACCAGCGCGAGTACCGGCACGATCCGGACGCCAGGATGGGCTGGCTGATCATCGTCGGCTCGCTGCCGATCGTGGTGCTCGGGCTGCTGTTCCAGGACGCCATCGAGCACGCGTTCCGCGACCTGCGGCTCACCGCGACCACGCTGATCGTGTTCGGCCTGCTGCTGCTGGTCGCCGACCGGATTGGGCGCAAGGAGCGGGACCTGGACCACCTGACCGTGCCGCACGGTCTCGGCTTCGGGATCGCGCAGGCCTTCGCGCTGATCCCGGGGGTGTCCCGGTCCGGCGGCACCATCACCGGTGGCCTGCTGCTGGGGTACAGGCGGCCCGACGCCGCCGAGTACTCGTTCCTGTTGGCGGTGCCCGCGGTGCTGGGGTCCGGTTTCTACAAGCTCGCCGACGTCGGCGACGGTTCCGGTCCCGGCTGGGGGCCGACGATCCTGGCCACGGTGATCGCGTTCGGGGTCGGGTACGTCGTGATCGCCTGGCTGATGGCGTTCATCAAGCGGCGGTCGTTCGTGCCGTTCGTGGTCTACCGGCTGGCCCTCGGCGCGCTGCTGTACGTGCTGGTGTTCGCCGGCGTGCTGCACCCGGAGGCCGGGCCGGCCCTGTGACGGCCCGTGCCGGCGCGATCTGGTCGGGGGAGCCCGTAGGGTGGCGGCGTGGGCACCGTGATCCTGTTGCGACACGGCCGATCGACCGCGAACGGGTCCGGCGTGCTGGCCGGCCGCACGCCGGAGGTCGGCCTCGACGACACCGGCCGGGCGCAGGCGGCGGCGTTGACCGAACGGCTGGCGGGGGTGCCGCTGGCCGGGTTGGTCGCGTCGCCGCTGCTGCGCTGCGAGCAGACCCTGGCGCCGCTGGCCGGGGACCGCGCGCTGGCGCCGATCGTCGACGACCGCCTGGCCGAGGTCGACTACGGCGACTGGACCGGGCGGGCACTGGCGGAGCTGACCAAGGAGGCGCTGTGGCGGGTGGTGCAGGCGCACCCTTCGGCGGCCGTCTTCCCCGGCGGGGAGGGCCTCGCCGACGTGCAGGCCAGGGCGGTGGCGGCGGTGCGGGAACACGACGCGCGGATCACCGCCGAGCACGGTGAGCGGGCGGTGTGGCTGTTGTGCAGCCACGGCGACGTGATCAAGGCCGTCCTCGCCGACGCGCTCGGCCAGCACCTGGACTCGTTCCAGCGCATCGTCGTCGACCCCGGTTCGATGTCCGTGGTCCGCTACACCGAGCTGCGGCCGTTCGTGCTCAGGATGAACGACCACTCCACCGACCTGACCGGCATCGTGCCGCCCGAGCCGGAGCGGGACGGCCAGGTGGCGGCCTCCGACGCCGAGGTCGGGGGCTCGACGGGACGAAAGGGCGAGACATGAATACTGGCAATCCGTTGCTCGTCCCGAGCGAGTTGCCGTACGGGCTGCCACCGTTCGACGAGATCCGCGCCGAGCACTTCCCGCCGGCGTACGCGCGGGCGATGGCCGAGCACGCCGCGGAGGTCGCGCGGATCGCCGATGACCCGGCGCCGCCCACGGTCGACAACACCGTGGTGGCGCTGGAACGGGCGGGCGCGCTGCTGCGCCGGGTCGACGCGGTGTTCCGCAACCAGGCCGCGTGCGACGCAGGCGACGAGATCCGCCGCGTCCAGGCGGAGACGGCGCCGAAGCTGGCCGCGCACTGGGACGAGATCCACCTGAACCCGGGGCTGTTCGGCCGGATCGACGCGCTGTACGCCCGCCGCGCGGAGCTGGAGCTGGACGCGGAGACGGCGTGGCTGCTCGAGCGCACCCACCTGGAGTTCCAGCGCGCCGGCGCCGGCTTGCCCGCGGACCGGCAGGCGCGGCTGCGGGAGCTGAACGCGGAGCTGTCGGCGCTGGCCACCCGGTTCGAGAACAACCTGCTGGCCGACACCAACGACCTCGCCGTGGTGGTCGACGACGCCGCCGAGCTCGCCGGGCTGCCCGCCGATGGGGTCGCCGCCGCGGCGGAGGCGGCCGCCGCGCGTGGCCTTTCCGGGAAGTACCTGCTGAAGCTCCGGCTACCGACCGCGCAGCCGGAGCTGGCCGCGTTGGAGAACAGGGCGCTGCGGGAGCGGCTGTTCACCGCGTCGGTGTCCCGGGGCAACCGGGACAACGAGCACGACAACAAGGAGGTGCTCGCCCGCGCCGTGCGGCTGCGGGCCGAGCGCGCCGAGTTGCTCGGCTACCCGCACCACGCGGCGTACGTGATCGCCGACGAGACGGCCGGCACGGCCGAGGCGGCGCAGGGCCTGCTGCGCCGGTTGGCGCCGGTGGCCGTGGCCAACGCGGACGCCGAGCGTGCCGAGCTGCGGCGCAGGGTCGACACCGACGGCGGCGGCTTCGCACTGCGGGCGTGGGACTGGGCCTACTACGCCGAGCGGGTGCGCGAGGAGCGGTTCGACGTCGACGAGGCGGCGCTGCGGCCGTACTTCGAGTTGGAGCGGGTGCTGCGGGACGGGGTGTTCTTCGCGGCCGGCCGGCTGTACGGGCTGACCTTCACCGAGCGGCCGGACCTGCCCGGCTACGCCGACGGGGTGCGGGTGTTCGAGGTGCTCGACTCCGACGGCAGCGGACTCGGCCTGTTCCTCGGCGACTTCTACACGCGGGACACCAAGCGCGGTGGCGCGTGGATGGACAACCTGGTCGACCAGTCGCACCTGCTCGGGGAACGGCCGGTGGTGGTGAACAACCTCAACATCGGGCGGCCGCCGGCGGGGGAGCCGACGCTGCTCACCTTCGACGAGGTGATCACCCTCTTCCACGAGTTCGGGCACGCGCTGCACGGGTTGCTGTCGGACGTGCGGTACCCGAAGTTCTCCGGGGCGAACGTGCCGCGCGACTTCGTGGAGTTCCCGTCGCAGGTCAACGAGATGTGGGCGCTGTGGCCGGAGGTGCTGGCCCACTACGCGCGGCACCACCGCACCGGGGAGCCACTGCCGGAGGAGACCGCCGAGCGGCTGCGCGCGGCGCAGCGGTTCGGGCAGGGCTACGCCACCACCGAGTACCTCGCGGCGGCGTTGCTGGACCAGGCGTGGCACAGCGTGGGCGGCGACGTGCGGATCGAACCGGTGGACGTGCCCCGGTTCGAGGCGGAGGCGCTGGAGAAGGCCGGGGTGGCCGTACCGGAGGTACCACCGCGGTACCGCAGCACCTACTTCGCGCACATCTTCCGCGGCGGCTACAGCGCCGGCTACTACTCCTACATCTGGAGCGAGGTGCTCGACGCCGACACCGTGGAGTGGTTCCGCGAGAACGGCGGGCTCACCAGGGCCAACGGTGACCACTTCCGCCGCACGCTGCTCGCCAGGGGCGGCAGCACCGACCCGATGGCCGCGTTCCGCGAGTTCCGCGGCCGTGACCCGGAGATCGAGCCACTGCTGCGCCGCCGCAACCTCACCGGCGAGGGCTGAGCAGGCCACAACGGGCGCCGGTAGCGTGACGGGATGCCCGATCCTCGCGCCCGGCCTCGCCCGCGAGTCCGGGCGTTGCTGGAGGCGTTGCGCGCGCACCAGGTCGACTTCGTGGTGAGTGGATCCGTGGTCCGCACCCTGTACGGAGCCCAGCTCGAGCCGAACGACCTCGACGTGGTGCCGGCCCCGGCGCCGGGCAACCTGCGACGACTCGCGGCGCTATTGGCCGAACTGGAGGCGGTTCCAGCGTATTTTCCGAGCTGGGAGCGCGGCCTGAGCCTGCAACAGTGCCTCGCCTGGCGTCCCGAGCCGCCCACGCGAGCCCGTTGGACCACCTGTTCGTCACGCGGTGGGGCCTGCTCGACGTGCCGATGGAGTTGACCGGGTCGTACGCCCGGTTGCGGCCGGGAGCACGTGAAGTGGAGCTCGCGGGTGTGCGGGTGTGGACATGCGATCCCGAGGAGGTACTGCGCCGGCTGCCGGACCGGCCTCGGGAGAAGGACCACCGCCGCGCGGCCGCCTACGCGGCGGTACGCGAGCGGCTGCGCTCCGACCGGCTCAGGTGGTCAGGTCGGGCAGGGGGGATGGGTGTTGCCCCGCGTGCCCGAGGGTGCTAGGCACAGCAGGTGCCGGTGGCCAGGTTGAGCACGTCCGCGCGGCTGCGCGTGCCGTGGTCGGCGGCGAGGGACTGGTTGGCGACGGCGAGGGAGAAGGCGAGCAGGCTGCGGGCCTCGACGTCGTCGGGGTCGGGGCAGAAGGCGCTGAACAGAGTGCGCAGGTAGTCCATGCGCCGGTTGTCGACGCGACGCAGGCGCTCGGCGACCGCCGGATCGCGCCGGGCCCAGTCGCGGACCGCGAGGTCGACGGGCATCAGGGTGGTGGTGGGGACGAGGGTGCCCAGCAGTCGCACTTTGTCCCTGGCGTCTGTGCCCTCGGCCTCGACGCACCGGTCGCGACCAGCCGCGCACCGCGGTGTCGGTAGAGCCGGAAGTGTCGGCACCGAGAGCTAGAGTCCGGCTATGACGCGCAGCGACGTGACGGCCGCGACCACTCGTTCCTTCCTCATGGTGCACGTCGGGCAGGGCAGCCTGGAGAACCTCCAGCACGGGCTCGAGACCGGCACCTGGGGCTTCCGCGAGCTACCGGGCGACCTCGCCGGCGCCGAGTTCGACTTCGTCGTGTTCGGGGAGGGCGCATCACCCCGCGTGCCGGACCAGGAGTGGTTCGGCCAGTCCGCCACGCTGCACCTTTGTCAGGCGGCCTCCGGCTTCTACGAGACGCGGGCCAAGCACTGGCCGGACGAGCTCGTCAGGGACGAGTTGATCTATCCCGTGCACTTCGGCATCCTGCCCCTCGGCACGGCCGAGGAGGTCCCGCTCGGTGTCGGCGGCCCGCTACCCACCGAGGCCAGCCGCCAGCTGAAGATCTCCGGGACGCACCGAGGGTTCGGCAAGCTCGCGCGCTTTGACCCCACCGAGTTGTTCGCCCGGGCCGGCCTCGACACCGCGGTCGCCCTCCCGGAAGACCCGCGAGCGAGTCCGACGGTGACGCTGTCCCGCGCTCCAGGGATTCGGCGACGCCACGGCGCCGCGACCGGAGGAGGGAAGGGCTCGGGCTGGCAGCAGGACCCGAGGAAGCGCAAGGTTGTCGAGGACCACGCCGTCACGCAGGCCGTAGCGCACTACGAGAGCCGTGGTTGGCGGGTCACCGTGGTGGGCAAGCCCTACGATCTCCAGTGCCGCCGGGGTACCGAGGAGCTCCACGTCGAGGTCAAGGGCACCACGGGAGCCGCCGCGGCGGTCGAGCTCACGGTGAATGAAGTCGAGCACGCCCGCGACAATCTCACTGACCTGTTCGTCGTCAGCGAGATCGTCCTAGACGGCGACCGCGCCGCCAGCGGTGGCACGACGCACCTCTACGAGAACTGGACACCGGCTGACGACGCCCTGCAGCCCACCAAGTTCAGGTACCGACTGCCGCCGCTCGAACAGGCAACCCGCGCCTGAGCCGCGCAAGTCCATTTCCGCGGTGGGACATTCGCGGCGGTGCCGCGACAACCCTTCGTTCTCTCGTTCGGGTTGGTTCAGCAGTGATGATCCTCGCAGCCTCGATGGGGAGGTACGGTCCCGAACCCGCCTGCCATGGAGGCCCACCTGATGCCCACGGCCCCAATCAGGTGGGCTTCCATGGTGTTGCTGACCGGTCAGATCAGGCCGAGCTTGCGCACCGCGTCGCGCTCGTCGGCGAGTTCCTTGACCGACGCGTCGATCCGGTCCCGGGAGAAGTCGTCGAGGTCGAGGCCCTGCACGATCTCGTACCGCCCACCCGTGGTGGTGACCGGGAACGACGAGATCAGCCCCGCGGGCACGCCGTAGGAGCCGTCCGACGGCACGGCCATGGACACCCAGTCGCCCTCGGGCGTGCCGTTGACCCAGTCATGGACGTGGTCGATCGCGGCGGAGGCCGCCGACGCCGCGGACGACGCGCCCCGCACCTCGATGATCTCCGCGCCGCGCTTGGCCACCCGCGGGATGAACTCCTCGGCCAGCCAGGTCTGGTCGTTCACCGCGGCGGCCGCGTTCTCGCCCTTGACCTCGGCGTGGAAGATGTCCGGGTACTGGGTCGCCGAGTGGTTGCCCCAGATGGTCATCTTCTTGATGTCCGACACCGGCACGGCCAGCTTCGTCGCCAACTGCGCGAGCGCGCGGTTGTGGTCGAGCCGCGTCATCGCGGTGAACCGCTCCGCCGGCACGTCCGGCGCGTTCGCCTGCGCGATCAGCGCGTTGGTGTTGGCGGGGTTGCCGACCACCAGCACCTTGACGTCGTCGGCCGCACCGGCGTTGATCGCCTCACCCTGCGGCTTGAAGATGCCGCCGTTGGCCTCGAGCAGGTCACCCCGCTCCATGCCCTTCGTCCGCGGCCGCGCCCCCACCAGCAGCGCGATGTTGGTGCCCTCGAACGCCTTCTTCGGGTCGTCGAAGATGTCGGTGCCGGCCAGCAGCGGGAACGCGCAGTCCTCCAGCTCGAGCGCGACACCCTCCGCCGCCTTGACCGCCTGCGGGATCTCCAGCAACCGCAGCCGCACCGGCTTGTCCTGGCCCAGCAGCTGGCCGGACGCGATGCGGAACAGCAGCGCGTAGCCGATCTGCCCGGCGGCGCCGGTGACGGTGACGTTGACAGGGGGGGCTTGGGTCATTGGCGTTCTCCTGCTGACGGTGTCCTTACCTGTGCCGGCGATGCTATCCGCCGTCGCCACGCTCCCGCGGGTGCGTCACCTCACGTTCGGCTGTATCGATTCCACTTGCGTGTGCGCCGTCACTCGACTCGGCGACCGGCACGTCGAACGCCCGCCCGAGCGTGACCACCGCGGCGTCCAACTGGCCGAGGCTGGACAGCACGGCCCGCCGCCGCGGGTCGTCGGTCTCGTCCGCCGGCGGCGCGTCACCGGCGGGCACCAGCTCCGCCCGGCCGGCCGACCCCGGCGCGCGGACCACCTCCAGCAGCCTGTCCAGGTTGCGCCGGATCCGCTCGACCCGCTCGGGCAGCCGGTCGTCGCCGGCCAGCAGGCCGGGCTCCGCGCGGGCGGCGACGTGCCGGGCCCGGAACGCGATCGCCTCCAGCGTGGTGAGCACGTACCAGCCGAGGTCCCGGCGCGCGCCGCGCACGTTGATCGGATGGGTGAGCGGCTCCACCGTGCCGCGCACCCGCTCCACGCCGCGGTCGAGCGTGCGGGACAGCTCGATCAGACTCAGGTTCCGGGTGCCGGCCAGCAGGTCGGCACCCTCGTCGAGGAAGGTGCGCAGGTCGGCGAGCACGTCGGCGATGTCGGCGAGCATCGCCGACCGGGTTCGGACCGGCACGATCACGACGGCCGCCAGCACCCCGGCGGCCACGCCGACCGCCGTCTCCGCCAGCCGGATGCCGAAGACGCCGTAGCTGAACGTGCCCAGCAGGCTGTACAGCAACCCGAGCATCGTGGTCATGAAGAACGTCATCACCCCCTGCGCGACCCGTGCGGTGTGCACCATCCCGAACACGCACACCAGGATCAGCGCCACCGTGGCCGCCGTGTTTCCGCCGACCAGGAGCGCGGCGAACACCCCGCCGAAGATCCCGGCCAGGGTGCCGGCCAGCCGGCGCACACCCTTGACGAACGTGGCGCCGGTGGTGGACGAGCCGAGGAACACCACGAACACGGTGAGCACCGCCCAGTACCACCGCTGCGGAGACACCAGCTCACCACCGACCATGGCCAACCCACCACCCACCACCGCCTGCACCGCACTGCGGAGATACCCGCCCCGTACCACCCCCGGCGTGTTCACCGCCCCCGTCGGCGTGTTCGCCGTCCGCGCCACCGCGTTGGCCGGCTGCGTCGGGGTGTCCGATACGTTGGGGCTGTCCGGACCGTCGGGGACGTTCGGGCTGTCATCGCCTTCCGCGCTGTAGTCGCGTTCCGCGATGCGCTGGGCGTTGACGTCGGCGAGCGCCAGCTCGGCGATCGCCCTGTGCAGCTCGTCGCCGGGCCGCCGCCGCGCACCAAGCCGGCTGCCCTCCACCAGCATCCGGCTGAACTCATCGGTGGCGCTGATCAGCGGCAGCTCCTTCGGGTCCCGCTCGATCAGCGCGTCCAGCCGGCGCAGCGCGGTGACCAGCTCGTCGCGCTGCGCGGCGGTGAGCTCCTCCCGGCACGTGCGCCGGGTGGTGATCGACAGCCACTGTGCGGCCAACTCGACCTCGATCGCCCGCCGGCGCAGCAGCCCCGCCGCCCGCTCGTCGGCGTCGGCCTCGCCGGCGGAGCTGGGCGCCTTGGCGGTGTCCGATGCCGGCTCGGCGGTGAAGAGTGCGTCGGCGGTGCCGGATGCCGCCTCAGCGGTGAAGAGTGCGTCGGCGGTGTCCTCGATGAGCAGCACGCACTCGTGCAGCCGGGCGTCGGCGCGGCGCAACTGCCGGCCGGCTCGCCGCCCGCCGCCGGCGGCGAGGTAACCGGCCGCGGCCCGCGCCACGGCGCCGAGCCGCGCCCGGAACGCGCGGCGGACCCGCAGCAGCTCCCGTTCCGGCCGGCGGGGCAGCACCGCGAACCGCACCAGGGCGTGCGCCGTCAACCCCACCACCAGCGCGAGCAGCAGCGAGGGGACCTGACCCACCCGGATCCCCAGGAACATCGCGAAGAAGAACAGGAAGAACGCGATCGAGCCGAGCGCCACCCCGCGCGGCCCGAACCGCTGCGCGTACACCGCGACGAAGATCAGCAGGACGAAGACCACGTTGTCCACCGGCGGGACGGCCGCGCCGAGGCTCGCCGCGGTCAGCGACACCGCCCCGACGACCACCGCCCACAGCAGGGTCACCGCCTGGCGACCCGGGGTGCGGTCGTTGACCGTGAAGGCTGGCATCATCGCGCTGATCGCGCCGACGAGCAGCACCCCCAGCGGCCAACCGAGCGCGCCGAGCACCGCCACCGCGATCACCACGCCCAGCACCGCCGAGGTGGCCACCCGCAGCCGCAGATACCCGGGGTCCGCCGCCGCCAGCCGGTCGACCACCCGCTCCCACGCCCGGTTCACACCCGCTCCTCGCTGCGCTCGTCGCCGGTGTTCACCGCGGTTGCCGTGTCGAATGGCGAGCTCGCAAGCTCGCTCGCGGACCGCTCCTCGCTGCGCTCGTCGCCGGTGTTCACCGCCGTTGCCGTGTCGAATGGCGAGCTCGCAAGCTCGCTCGCGGACCGCTCCTCGCTGCGCTCGTCGCCGGTGTTCACCGCCATTGCCGTGTCGAACGGTTCGCTCACCGGCCGTCTCCGGCCAGCAGCTCCACCTGCGCCAGTCGCGGCCGAGGGCGGGTGCACGCGGTGACCCGCAGCCGGTAGTGGCGAAACGCGGCCGGCTCGGGGACGCCGAACGCGCGGGTCTGCCGCCGCCAGCGGAACACCTGGTCGAGCCGCTCGTCGAGCACCGTCCACTCGGTGCCGTCGGCCGAGCCCTCCAGCACCCACGAGCTGGGGTCGCCGGCACGGGAGCCCGAGGTCAACGTGTACATCCGCAGCGGGGGACCGGATTCGGTGACGGTGAACTCGACCACCGGCGTGGCCGTGCCGAACCGCACCTCGGTACGGGTGGTGTCGTCGACCAGCGGCACCGGGTCGGTGCCGTCCGAGCAGCGCACGGTGGTGACCAGGTCGACCAGCGGCGCGGGCACGGCCACCGGCTCGTCCCGGTCGCCGGTGCCCCACGCGGACGGCTCGGGGCCCATGTCGAACTCCAGCAGCCCGCCGCTCGCGATCGCGGAGTGGGGGAGCGTGACCGAGGTGTGCGGCGTGCCGTTGACCCTCAGCCCCTGGACGTAGATGTTGCGCGGACCGTTGTTCGGTGCGCTGATTACCAGCTCGTTTTCGCCCGGCAGGTGGACGGTGGCCCGGGTGAACAGCGGCGAGCCGACCACGTACTCGGGGCTGCCGACCCGTAGCGGGTAGAGGCCGAGCGCGCTGAGGACGTACCAGGCCGACATCTCCCCGTTGTCCTCGTCGCCCGGGTAGCCCTGGCCGATCTCGCCGCCCAGATACAGGCGGGACAGCACCTCCCGCACCACGGCCTGGGTCCGTGCCGGTTCCCCGGCCGCCGCATAGAGGTACGGGATGTGGTGGGAGGGCTGGTTCGAGTGGCCGTACTGGCCCATCCGCACGTCCCGCGCCTCGCTCACCTCGTGGATCACCGCGGCGTAGTCCCCGGGCGGGCCGCCCCGCTCCGGCACCCGGAAGAACTCGTCGAGCTTGGCCACCAGCGCCGCCCGCCCGCCATGCAGGGCGGCGAGGCCCGCCGGGTCGTGCGGGGCGGCGAACGCGGTGTTCCATCCGTTGGTCTCGGTGTAGTCCGGACCCCAGTGCCGCGGGTCGTAGGTCTCCGGCGCGTGCCGCCACCGGCCGTGCGCGTCCCGGCCCTGGAAGAAGCCGATCCGCCGGTCGAAGTGGTGCACGTAGTGCCGGGCCCGGTGCCGGAAGTACTCGGCGTTGTCGCGGTACTCGGCCCGGCGCGGGTCGTCCGGCTCGGCGGCCTCGAACAGCGCCCGCGACCACTCGGCCAGGCCGAAGTCGTTGACGCAGCCCTCCACCGCCCACGACAGGCCCTCCTTCGTGGTGGTGGGGGTGTGGCCGAGGAAGATCGACTCGGCGAGTCCCTTGCGGCCGACGTGCCGGTTCGGTGGGGTGACCGTGGCGTTGCGCAGGGCCGCGTCGTAGCCGGCCTGGACGTCGACGTCGCGCACGCCCTTGCCGAAGGCGTCGGCGAAGGCGACGTCGGAGCTGGTGCCGGTCATCAGGTCGGCGTAGCCGGGGGAGGACCACCGGGCGATCCACCCTCCCTCGCGGTACTGCTGCACGAACCCGTCGACCAACTCGCCGCAGCGGTCCGGGGCGAGCAGGGCGTAGGCGGGCCAGACGGTGCGGTAGGTGTCCCAGAACCCGTGGTTGACCGAGATCCGCCCGGGCAGCACCTTGGCGCCGGTGCGGGTGCGGGTGCTCGGCCACCACCGGCGAACCACAGGGCTGGCGTGCCGGTGCTCCGGCGCCGCGGCGGTGCCGGAGTTCTCGTGGCCGGAGTTGGGGTAGAGGAACAGCCGGTACAGCCCGGAGTAGAACGTGGTGAGCTGCTCCTCGGTGGCGCCCTCCAGCTCGACCCGGCCCAGCAGGTCCTGCCAGCGCGCGCGGGCCTGGTCGCGCACCTGGTCGAACGACAGCGCCGGCGGCAGCTCCAGCTCCAGGTTCCGCCGGGCCTGCGCCAGGCTGATCAGCGAGGTCGCGACGCGCATCGTCACCTCCGGCGCGGCGAAGGCCAGGTAGCCGGTCACCGTGCGCCAGCAGGGCCGGTGCATCCGGCCGCCGGCGCGGGCCGGCCGGTCGACGGTGGCGTAGACGAACATCCGCCGCGCGCCGGTGGACAGCCGGCTGCGGACCCACGTGTGCCCGGTGACCGTTCCGGTGGCCGGGTCGACGCGCAGCCCGCCGCGGTTGCGCACGTTGTCGAACAGCACGTGGCCGCCGTCTCCGGGGAAGGTGAACCGCAGAATGGCGCCGTGGTCGGTCGGGGCGAGGTCGGCGGTGACCCCGCCGGTGAACCGTACGCCGTAGTGGTACGGCCGATCGATCTCGTCCTCGTGCCGGAAGGCCAGCGCCCGCCGCCGCGGATCGTGCTCCACTTGGCCGGTACCGGGCATGACCTGGAAGGTGTGTCGGTCGCCCATCCAGGGGCTGGGCTGGTGGCTGAGCGCGATCGCCTGCAGCGCCGGCAGGTTCTCCTCGGTGTTGTGCTGATGGTAGGAGTACAGCCAGTCCAGGGCGCGGGCGTCGGTGATCGGGGTCCAGAAGTTGAACCCGTTCGGCACCGCGGTCGCCGGGATGGTGTTGCCCCGGGAGAACTGGCGGCTGGAGTGCGTGCCGCGGGTGGTGCGCACATGGTCGACCGCCGCCCGCGGCCGCGGCGCGGGCCGCTCGGCGATTCGGATGTCGTCCAGCCAGCCGGCGAGCTCGCCGGTGCCGGCCGGAGCGTCGGTGGTGAGCACGATCGCCCTCGCGGTGCGGCCGGCGGCGACGGCGCCGAGCCGGCAGCGGACGAGGTTCCACTGGTCGGCGTAGAGCGCCTTGGCCTCGCCCTGACCGCGCGCGGTGAGCGGGAAGCCGTACTGGTCGACGGCGCCCAGCTCGGCGAGGGTGGTGCCGTCGTCGAACTCGACGTCGAGCGCGACGTAGGTGGCGCGGTAGGTCAGCTCGGCGTCGAGCTCCGGCAGCACCACATAGGACAGCTCGGTGTGCTCGGTGACCGGCAGCGCGACGGTGAACAGCCCGGTCCTGGCCTGCCCGGCGGCCGAGGTGCGGTAGTGCAGCGCTCGCCGGCCGGTCCAGCCGACGCCGGGCTTGGCGGCCGGGGTCCGCGTCGGGCCCCTGTCCACGTGCACCCGCAGCCGGGTGCCGGTGCCCGGTGCCGGGTCGCCGTCCTCGAAGGAGGAGAAGAAGCCGCTCGCGGAGTCGCCCACGCGCCCACCGTAGTAGCGTGGAGCTACAGGTTCGCGGCGGCGTTGAGCGCGTCGAGGGCGGAACTCTGCCGCGCGGCGTCGGCGGTGTCGAACGGGCCGATCCAGACCAGGCCGATCTCGTCGGCCGCGCTGCGGCCGTGCCGCCAGAGGGAGCGGGCGTTGGCCCGGACGAAGTCGGCGTAGCGGGCGCGGGGGGAGTGAGTGTGGAGGTGGCCGAGGTTGCGCATGAAGATGCCCTTGAACTGGGGCCCGTCGGCGCCGCAGTGGTCGGGCTCGCAGGGTTCGCGCAGGATCCCGCCGGGGTGGATCACGGTGGTGATGGCCGCGCCGGCGATCCGGTGCGCGGTGGCGAGCAGGGTACGGTCCCCGGTGAGCCGGGTGAGGTCGGTGAGCGCGCCGAGGATGACGCCCTGGTTGTAGGTCCAGGTCGGCTGGCCGTTGTTGGCGCAAGCGTCGTCGAGCCCGTCGTTGACCAGCCCCGACGAGTTGATCATGCCGCTGGCCGCGAACCACGCCCAGCCACGGCGGGCCCACCCGAGGTACTCGGCGGCGGCGGGGCCGGGGGTGCGGGCGGCCAGCCGCGTGGCGACGGTGATGAAGAGCTCGTTGGTGATGGCGTTCTTGTAGCGGCGGTCCTTGTTCCACCACAGGCCGCCGCCGCAGACGTCGTCCCATCCGGTGAGCAGATCGGCGAAGATTCCGCGGGCGGTGGCGAGGTAGCGCGGGTCGCCGGTGAGATCGTGGGCGTTGATCCAGGTGAGCGCCCACCAGCCCTCGTCGTCGTAGTAGTGGTTGAGGAACCCGCCAGCGTGGTGGCGGTCGTAGGTGATGGCGGCGTGCTCGGCGCCGACCCGCAGCCCGTGGCGGCGGGACAGGTCGATCTCGGCGTTCAGCGCGTTGGCGGCGTTCCACCAGTTGGTGGTGTCGTACAGGCCGGTGGCCGGGTCGTACCAGCCGGCGAGGACGGTGCCGGCGGTGCGTGCCCACCGGCCGTACGGCGCGCCTGGCGCGGCGACCGCGACCCCCGACAGGACGAGGACCCCGGCCAGCGCCCCGACCAGGGCCCGCAGCGCACCTCGCACCTCGCTGATCCAACCAGGCCGTCACCGGCGGGTACACCGCCATTGCGGTGCGTGCCGCTCGTCGCGCATTCTCCCGGCCGATCGCGGTCGCTCCGAGCGGTACCCGGTCTTCAGCGCCGGTCGGCGAAGGCGTCGAGGGCGGCGCGCTTGCGGGCCTCCGCCGCCGTGCCGCCGGAGTGACCGGCATCGTCGAGGATGACGAGTTCGGCGTCGGGCCAGGTGCGGGCCAACTCCCAGGCGATGTGCAGCGGCGAGCCGAGGTCGAGCCGGCCGTGCAGGAGCACCCCGGGGATCCCGGCCAGCCGCCCGGCCTCGCGCAGCAGCACACCCTCCGGCAGCCACGCGCCGTGCGCGAAGTAGTGGGCGCAGATCCGCGCGCGAGCCAGCAGGGCCTCCGCCGGCCGGTCACTGAAGGAGTTCGGCCGCCCGTTCGGCTCGAGCGAGATCGTCGCGTCCTCCCAGGCGTGCCATTCGGCCGCGGCCCTCGCCCGCACCGCGGGGTCCGGGTCGGCCAACAACCGGTTGTAGGCGGCGATCAGGTCGCCGTCTCGGTCGGCTTCCGGCACTCCCGCCCGGAACCGCTCCCATTCCTCGGGGAACAGCCGGTACAGGCCGCGGTAGAGCCAGTCGAGCTCGGCGCGCCGGGTCGTGGTGACCGCGGAGACGACGATCTCCGACACGCGGTGTGGATGCCGCTCGGCGTAGGCGAGCAGCAGCGTGGAGCCCCACGACGCCCCGGACAGCAGCCACCGCTCGACGCCGAGGTGTTCGCGCAGTCGCTCCATGTCGGCCAGCAGGTGCTCGGTGGTGTTGACCGACAGGTCCGTGTCCGGGTCACCGGCGTTCGGCGTGCTGCGGCCGCAGCCGCGCTGGTCGAACAGCACGACCCGGTACCGGGCGGGGTCGAAGAACCGCCGGTGCCCCGGTGTGCATCCCGACCCCGGTCCACCGTGGACGACCAGCGCCGGCTTGCCCGCCGGGTTGCCACAGACCTCCCAGTACACCCGGTTGCCGTCGCCCACGTCGAGCATCCCGTGGTCGTACGGCTCCACCGGCGGATGCAACGGATCGATCACCGCACGCCTCCTCTAGCGTCGGACCCGGTACCTGAGGTGAAGGGCGCGGCGACCCTGGATGACGACTGGGTCGTCGAGGAGTTGGTGTCCGCGGCTCAGCTTCGTGAAGTAGGGGATCCCCTCGCCGAACAGCACGGGCACGAGGCTGACGCATACCTCGTCGACCAATCCGAGCTCGAGTGCTTGTTGAGAGACGCTGGCACTCGCGATGGTGACATCCCTGTCGCCCGCGACCTGCCGCGCGCGGGCGATCGCGACCTCGACGCCTTCGACGAACGTCGTTCTCGGCCACCGGTCAGCGTTCTCGGGCGGCTGATGAGTGACCACGATGACAGGGGCGCCAGTCGGGTGATGGTCGCCCCAACCGTCGGCGATGTCGAACAGGCGGCGGCCGGAGACGAGGGCGCCAGTGTTGGTGGTCCATTCACGGACCAGCTCCGCACTGGCGTCGTCGACCTCGAACGAGACGTGTTCATTGGGATTGGGGACGTTGACCTCCCCGGCTTCGTACCACTCGAAGAGTTCCGCGACGTGGTCATTTGGATCCGCGATGAAGCCGTCAGTGACATCGTCATGTGGCTGAACACCTTGCCCCCAATGGATTCCCTTCTGCTGCCCCGCGATCCGCGGGGATCCGACGAAGACGACGACCGCCGTCACTGTGACGTCGCACAGACGGCGACGAAATCGACACGGCTGAGAAGATGACCTTCGTCATCCACCAAGGAGCTCCGTGGCCGCTCGCGCGGCAGCTGTGGTCGGCTGCCG
Organism: Amycolatopsis arida; assembly: GCF_900115565.1. Taxonomy (GTDB): domain Bacteria; phylum Actinomycetota; class Actinomycetes; order Mycobacteriales; family Pseudonocardiaceae; genus Yuhushiella; species Yuhushiella arida. The sequence goes on from NZ_FOWW01000009.1 coordinate 102,072, forward strand.
GTCGGCGGTCGTGGTCCGGATCGTTGTGAGGCGTGCGGCCGCGAGCCCCGACGAGTTCGCCCTCGGTCGGGATGAACGCCTCGGTTAGCTCCGCTGGGACACCACCCGAGCGAACCTCGGACAGGCGGTGCGGTCGATCGACGCCACCCAGCTCACCCAACATGATCACCAACTCGACGGCCGCACCCCTGGGCCAGTCGGCTGCAACGGCGGCGCGGTGTCCTCTGCGCTGTGTCACAGCCCGCGGCACTGGCCGGGGGCCGGGCCGTGCACCGTGTTGGGGTGGCCGTGGTTCACCGGGGGCGGGTCGTTGCCGGCGCAGGTCAGCGGGCCGCGGACGGTGCTGCCGGCGATCAGCGGCCCGGCGTTGCGGGTCAGCGTCACCGAACCGGTGATCCGGGCGGCTTCCACGGCCACGGTCCCGGTCACCCCGGTCAGCGCGATCGGGCCGGTCACCTCGGTGCGGTCCAGCACCACCGACGCGGCCCCGGTCGCGGTGACCGGCCCGGCGATGGACCCGCCGTGCGCGAGCAGCGTGGCATCGGGCGCCACCGTCACCGGGCCGCGGACAGTGGCCCCGGACAGGCACACCACGCCGGTGTCGGCGATCAGTGGTCCTTCGTGCGCTCCGGTGACGGTCCGGGTGCACGCCGGCCCCGGCCGGCCCAGCAGCTCCACCTCGGCGAGTGTGGCGCCGCCGCTGGTAACCTCCAGCCGGTAGTGCCGGTACCGCCCCGGGGCGGCCACCGAGAACGCCCGGGTCTGCGATCGCCAGGCGAACCGCTGGTCGGTCCGCTCGTCCACCACCGCCCACCGCTCGCCGTCGTAGGAGCCCTTCAGCACCCAGCTCACCGGCTCGCCCCGACCCGCCGGCGAGGTGAGCGTGTAGTGCGTCACCGGCATGCCGGCATCGGCCAACTCGTAGCCCACCCACGGGCGTTGCCCGGCCACCCCGACCTCGGTGACGCTGGTGTCGTCGAACAATCCGGCCACGTCGGTGCCGTCGCTGCCGGTGGCCGTGCCCCGGCCCGCGCCGGTCAGGTCGCGCAGCGGCGCCGGGGAAGCGGTGCCCCCGGTCAGCGACGGCGGGACGTCCCCCGGCCCGGTGCCCCATGCCGACGGCGCCGGCCCCATGTCGAACTCCAACAAGCCTCCGTCGGCGATGGCGGCGTGCGGCAACGACGTCGAGTGGTGCGGCTTGCCGTTCACCTTCAGGCCCTGGACGTAGACGTTGCGCGGGCCGTTGTTCGGCGCGCTGACCACCAGGTCACCGCCGGGCAGGTGGACGGTGGCCCGAGTGAACAGCGGCGAGCCGATCACGTACTCCGCGCTGCCCATCCGCAGCGGGTAGAAGCCGAGCGCGCCGAACAGGTACCACGCGGACATCTCGCCGTTGTCCTCGTCGCCGGCGTAGCCCTGGCCGATCTCGCTGCCCAGGTACAGCCGGGACAGCGCCTCCCGCACCAGTGCCTGCGTCTTCGCCGGCTGACCGACATGGGCGTACATGTACGGGATGTGGTGCGAGGGCTGGTTGGAGTGCCCGTACTGGCCCATCCGCACGTCCCGTGCCTCGCGCATCTCGTGGATGACGCCACCGTAGGAGCCGGGGAAGGTCGCGGTCTCCGGCGTCGCGAAGAACTCGTCGAGCTTGTCCGCCAGCGCCGCGCGCCCCCCGTAGAGGTTGGCCAGTCCCTGGCCGTCCTGCGGCACGGTGAACGCCATGTTCCAGCCGTTGGTCTCGGTGTAGTCGTGGCCCCACACCCGCGGGTCGTACTCCTCGGCCGGCACCCGCCAGCCGCCGTTCGGCCGGCGCCCCTGGAAGAACCCGATGCTCGGGTCGAACAGGTGCACGTAGTTGCGTGCTCGATCGAGGAAGTAGTCGGCGTTGTCGCGGTACTCGGCGCGGCGCGGGTCGTCGGGCGCGGCCTCGTCGAGCAGAACCTTCGACATCATGGCGATGCCGAAGTCGTTGAGGTAGCCCTCCAACGCCCACGACATTCCCTCGTGGGTGGTGGTGGGGGTGTAGCCGAGGAACACCGAGGTGTCCATGCCCTTGCGGCCGACCCCGGCGTGCGGCGGTCGCACCGTCGCGTTCTTGAGCGCCGCGTCGTAGGCGGCCCGCACGTCGAAGTTCCGCACACCCTTGCCGAACGCGTCGGCGAAGGCGACGTCGGAGCTGGTGCCGGTCATCAGGTCGGCGTAGCCGGGGGAGGACCACCGGGAGATCCAGCCGCCGTCCCGGTACTGCTGGACGAACCCGTCGATCATCGTGCCGGCCATGTCGGGAGAGAGCAGCGTGTACGCCGGCCACGTGGTGCGGTAGGTGTCCCAGAACCCGTTGTTGACGTAGATCTCGCCGTCGACGACCTTGGCGCCGGTCTCGGTCGGGGTGCTCGGGCCGACCGGTGGCGAGACCGGGCTGGCGTAGCGGTGCACCGGCCGCTCCGCGGTGCCGACGTTCTCGAAACCGGAGTTCGGGTACAGGAACAGCCGGTACAGGTTGGAGTACAGCGTCGTGAGCTGGTCGGCGCTGGCACCATCGACCTCGATCACCCCGAGCTTGGCGTCCCATGCGGCCCGTGCGGTGTCCCGGACGGTCTCCAGGGTGGCGCCGGGGGCGATCTCCAACTCCAGGTTCCGCTCGGCCTGCGCCACGGACAGCAGCGAGGTGGCGATGCGCATCGTGACGGTGCGCGACTGGCCGGCGTCGAACCGCAGGTAGCCGCGCACGTTGTCGCGGTCGTCGCCGGGCAGCCTCTCGCCCGTGGTGACCGGCCGGTCGAACGTGGCGTACACGAAGAGCCTGGTGGCGCCGGTGGACAGTCCACTCCGGACGTCGGAGTAGCCGGTGACCGTGCCGGTCTCGGGGTCGAGGGTGAGGCCGGCGTCGTCGTTGACGTTGTCGAAGATCAGGTTGGCGTCGTCTCCGGGGAAGGTGAACCGGAAGATCGCCGCGTGGTCGGTCGGCGCGAGCTCGGTGCGCACGCCGTTGTCGAACTCCACGGCGTAGTAGTGCGCCTTCGCCACCTCCTTGTCGTGCCCGAACGGCAACGCCCTGGCGGCGCGGCCGGCGTCCGGGACGCCCGCGGCGGTCGACGGCATCACCTGGAAGGTCTGTCGGTCGCCCATCCACGGGCTGGGCTCGTGGCTGACCGAGAACGCCTGCAGCGTGGGCCGGTTGGCGGCGTTGCTCGCCTCATGGAAGCGGTAGAGCCAGCTGGTGGAACCGGCGTCGGTCACCGGGGTCCAGAAGTTGAAGCCGTGCGGCACGGCCGTGGCGGGGAAGTTGTTCCCGCGGGAGAAGGTGCCGTTGGAGTGGGTGCCTCGGGTGGTGAGCACGTGGTCGGTGGGCCGAGCGTTCGCGGCTGGCGGTGCCGCGGGGGCCAGCCGGATGTCATCGAACCAGCCCTTCACCCCGCCGGGTCCGGCCGGGTTGTCGTAGCCGACGAGGATGCGGTCGACGGTCTTGCCGGCGGCGACCGTGCCGACGGTGGATCGGACGAGGTTCCACTGGTTCACCGCGAGCGACTTGGCCGCGCCCTGGCCGCGCGGCGACAGCGGGAAGCCGTACTGGTCGACCGCGCCGAGGTCGCTGAGGTAGGTGCCGTCGGTGAACGCGAGATCCACCGCGACGTGCGTGCTCGGGTAGGCCAGGTCGTCGGCGAGGAACTCGGGGAACACCGTGTAGGACAGCTCGGTGTCCGCGGCGACCGGCAGGTCGACGTCGAAGATCTTGTTGTACGAGTGGCCGGGGCCCTCGGCGACGTGGCTGCCGGAGTAGCGCAGCGCGCGCACCCCGGTGAAGCCGGCGTTGAACTTGCTGGTGTAGCCGTTGCGCGGGCCGCCGCCGGGGTGGCTGCGCATCGTCGGCAGCGGCGGTGGTGGCGGGTCGTCGTTGGCCAGCAGCAGCTCGGCCAGCTGGAGCAGCGGCTGCCCGTGGTTGCGGGTGACCTCGAGACGGTAGTGCCGGTAGGCCGGCGAAGGATTGATCCGGAACTCCCTGGTCTCGAACCGGGTGGCGAACGACTCGTCGGTGCGGCGGTCCAGCGACTCCCAGGTGGTGCCGTCGATCGAGCCGCTGAGCGTCCAGTCCCGCGGGTCGCGACCGGGAAAGTCGTTGGCCGAGGTCAGCGCGTACCGGGTGATCGAGGCGGGTTCCTCGAGGGTGAACCGCACCCAGCCGGTGGGCTCCCAGGCCAGCCACTTGGTGTCCGCGCTGCCGTCGACCAGGTTGGCGGCGACCTCCCCACCGCCGGTGTTCTCGTTGCTGGCGGCGATCTCGGTGATCCCGCCGCGGATGTCGCCGGGGACGGCGTTCGGGTCGGCGCCGGTGACGCCGTGCGCCTTCGGCTCGCCCGATGACAGCGTCTCCACGGTGTCCACCCAGGCTGGCTGGGGGTCGTCGGCCTCGAAGGACGAGGCGAAGGTCGCCACGGGCTGGGCCGCCGCCGGGACCGGCACGGCGACCACGACCGCGGACAGGAGCGCCGCGGACAGCAGTGAAGGGACGACCGGGCGGCCGAGAGTTCGTCTGGGCAGCGGGGAACGGAGCATGGCACCGGGCTTTCGCATCCGAACGGCAACGCGGGATGCGCCCGGCCCCCGACCGACTCGAGCGCCCCTGCAGACAACCGTCGTCGTGACATCGATGTCAAGAAGGCTCGACGATCCTGGCCGAAACCAGACAAGGACGGTTACCACGAATGACCGAACGCGCCGTATAACATCCTATACAGCGCGGCATTGAACGTGCCAACTTACTGGTCCAGTTCAATAACGAGCCCTAACAACACACCGCAAAGACAGGCAAGGCACTCCGGTGCGGGCATCCCCGGCGATGTCGGCCAGCGCCGGAAACTGCGCCCGGCTCAACTGGGCACTGAGGTGCCGACGCAGCGGCTCCTCACGGGCCGGTGCGGCCCGTGAGGAGCCCCGCTTCGCTGATCCGGATGTCGTCGCCCGACCGTCGCGTTCCCAGGGCTCGCGGGCGACGAGTAAGCCTGTGGGTCGCTGCCGAGATCCTCGAGCACACCGCGCGACCCGCTGACGTCATGGTCCGGCCAGCAGGTGGTGAGGTTGGCGAACGGCTCAGCGAGTTCAGCGAGTCACGAACTTGACGCTCGTCACCGGCGCCACGCCCGCGTATTCGTCGCCCGGCGGCACGGTGGCATAGCGACCCCCGCACTGTGGCGCCATGTAGAGCTCGGCGAAGGCGTCGGTGCGATTGTCGGCGACGTAGACGGCCCACTTCGTGTCGAGCTCGTGGCACTGGTCGTTCGCCGGGTCGGTGAGCACGAAATCTCCCATGGACGTGACGTACTCGAACTCGCCCGTCGCGGCGTGCGCGGGCGCGCTGGTCAGCGGAACCAGGGCGGCGGCGAGGGCGAGCGCGGCGAGGGAACGGCGACGGGACGGCATCGAGGCCTCCAGGGTTCGGTGTGCGGGTCCGGTCACCTGCCGGTATTGCCCTCTCCGCGACGGTCGTCACGACAGCGGCGCCGGAATCCACCGAAGGAGTGACGCCGCGGGCTCAACAGGTGGTCAGGAAGCGCTCCAGGACCCGGGCGCCGAAGCGCAGGCCCTCCACCGGCACCCGCTCGTCGACGCCGTGGGCCATGGCCCGGTACGGGAACCCCTCGGGCAGCCACAGCGGAGCGAACCCGTAGCACTCGATGCCCAGCGGGGTGAACGCCTTGGCGTCGGTGCCCCCGCCCATGCAGTACGGCACCACCACGGCCTCGGGGTCCTCGGCGCGCAGCGCGTCCGCCATCGCGTGGAACCACGGTGAGTCCAGTGACGCCTGCACCGGTGGCTGACGCGCGATGAACTCCCGCTCGATGTGCGGCCCCAGCAGCCGGTCCACCTCGCTCATCAGCGACGTCTCGGTGCCGGGCAGCACCCGGGTGTCGACCAGCGCTTCGGCCTCGCTGGGGATCACGTTCACCTTGTAGCCGGCGTCGAGCACGGTCGGCGTGGTGCTGTTGCGCACGGTGGACTCCACGAGCGCCGCGGCCGGGCCGAGCCTGGCCAGCGTCGCGTCCACGTCGCACAGGTCGACCTTCACCCCGAGCGCGGCGCCGGTGCGCACGAGGAACGCCCGCACGGTCGGGGTCAGGTACACCGGCCACTCGTGCTCGGCCAGCCGGTGCAGCGCGCCCACCAGCCGCACCACCGCGTTCTCGTCGTTGCGGCGGGACCCGTGCCCGGCGCGCCCGCGGGCGGTGAGCCTGAGGTGGGCGGTGCCCCGCTCGGCGGTGCCCACCGGGTACAGCCGCACGTCGCGGCCGTCGGTGGCGGGCACGTGGTAGGTGTAGGCGCCGGACTCGCTGATCGCCACCGCGCAACCCTCGAACAGGTCCCGATGCGCGGTGGTCAGCCAGTGGGCACCGAAGTCGCCGCGGTCCTCCTCGTCGGCCACGAACGCCAGCACCACGTCGCGGCGGGGTCGCCGGCCGGTGCTGGTGAGGGTCTGCACGACGGAGAGCACCATCGCGCAGAAGTCCTTCATGTCCACGGTGCCCCGGCCCCACAGGAAGCCGTCCCGGACCTCACCGGCGAACGGGGGCACCGACCAGTCGCCGGCCTCGGCGGGCACGACGTCGAGGTGACCCTGCACCAGCAGGGCTGGCAGGTCTCGGTCCGCGCCGGGGATCCTGGCGACCAGGTTGGCCCGGCCGGGGGCCGACTCGTAGATCTTCGAGTCGACGCCGGCGTCGGCGAGCACGCCGGCCGCGAACTCGGCGGCCGGCCGCTCGCCCTCGGCATCACCGCCGCCGCGGTTGGAGGTGTCGATGCGCACCAGTTCGGCGCACAGTTCCACGACGTCCGTACTAGCCATACTTTCCTTGCACCGCCCCTGCAGCTATGGCCGTCACGACCTTGAACGCCTTCATCGCCTCGGTCATGGTGGGCGCGTCGAAACCCACCCGGCGCACGTCCACCTGATCCACGGTAGGCACCACCGCCGCGGCCTGCGCGAGATGGCTGGCGTCGAACTCCACCTCGATCCGGTGCGCGATCGCGCGGGGCTCCCCGGAGCCCGCCATGACCATGCCGTTGCGGGCCGCGGTGGTGAGCCGTTCGGCGGTGCGGGCCGGCGGGTCGCAGATCGCGGCGTACCGGCTGACGCACTCCTTCACCGCGACCAGTTGGGCCTCCGGCGCGTACTCGGCGGCGTCGGCGCACGCCTTGTCGTCGCCGGTGACCGCGAGGACCGGCACGCCGTACTCGGCGGCGAGCGCGGCGTTGAGCCGGCCCTCGCTGGCCGGGACGCCGTCCAGCCACACCCCGGTGATCTGGTTCTCGAGGTAGGTGTGGGAGAGCACGCCGTCGCTGCCGGCACCGGCGTGGTAGCCGAGGAAGACGACGCCCTCGACGCCGGAGTCGATGCCCTGCATCATCGACAGCGGCTTGTGTCGGCCGGTGAGCATCCTCGCCCGCGGGTCGAGGTCCTCGAGCAGCAGGTTGCGCTGCGTGGAGTGGGCCTCGTTGACCAGGACGTCGGTGGCGCCGCCGGCGAACAGGCCGCTGATCGTGGCGTTGACGTCGCCGGTGAACAGCCGGCGGAACCGCTGCCACTGCTCCGTTCCGGGCACCACGTCGTCGGTCCAGGTGACGCCGGTGGCGCCCTCCATGTCGGCCGAGATCATGATCCGCATGGGGCCAACCTAGCCGCTAAAGTCACGGCTTGGCAGCGCTGGGCGGGAATTGTTGACTTCGGGCGGGCCTAAGTGGTTACTTTTCGGCTTCAAGGAAGCCCAGGGAGGATTCGGTGGTCATGATGCGTCTCTCCGGTCGGGCGCGCGTCCGGTCCATGATCGCGGTGCTGGCGGCGTGCCTGCTGGTCGCCGGCCCGTTCGTCGCGCCAGCGCAGGCCCAGCAGGACAAGGTGCTACGGGTGGCGCTGGTCCAGGAGATCGACCACCTCAACCCGTTCACCGCGAGCTTCGCCTCGAGCGCGATGGTGGGCCGGATGGCCTGGGAGTTCCTGACCCTGCCCTCGGCCGAGGACACCAGCCCGACGGGTGGGGTCGCGGAGAGCTGGCAGCCCTCACCCGACGGGCTGACCTGGACGTTCAGGATCCGCGAGATGACGTGGTCGGACGGGCAACCGGTCACCGCCGGGGACGCCGCGTTCACCCTGAACCGGATCATGACCGACCCGAAGGCGGCCGAGGCCAACGGCAGCTACGTCACCAACTTCGAGTCGGTGACCGCGCCGGACGACCGCACGCTGGTGATCAGGACGAAGATCCCGCAGTCCAGCATGACCGCGCTGGACATCCCGATCGTGCCCGAGCACATCTGGGGCGGCGTCGAGGACATGGCCGACCCGAGGACCGACGAGGTGGACATCGTCGGGGTGGGCAGCGGACCGTTCGTGCTCACCGAGTTCCGCCGCAACGAGGTCATCCGACTGAAGGCCAACCCGACCTACTGGCGCGGCCCCGCCAAGATCGACGAGCTGCAGTTCGTCAGCTTCAAGAACTCCGACATGGCGGTGAACGCGCTGCGCAACGGCGAGGTCGACTTCGTCAACCGGCTCACCCCGGCCCAGTTCGACGCGCTGCGGGACACGCCGGGCGTCGAGACCAACAAGGCCAACGGCCGCCGCTACCGCGACCTGCTGATCAACCCGGGCGCGCAGAACGCCGACCGGCAGCCGGTGGGTGACGGGCACCCGGCGCTGCGCGACGTGCGGGTGCGCAAGGCCATCGCGCGGGCGATCGACCCGCAGACGCTGGTGGACCGGGTCTCCGGCGGCTACGCGCAGCTCGGCGGCGGGCTGGTGCCGGCGCTGTACGCGAAGTACCACTACGAGCCGCCGGCGGACCAGCGCTACACCTTCGATCCGGCACGGGCCCGCGCGGAGCTGGACGCCGCCGGCTACCCGATGGGCCCGGACGGCGTGCGGGTGGGGCCGGACGGCCGGCCGCTGGAGTTTCGGCTGGTCGGCCGGGCCAGCGAGGACTACCAGCAGCGCGCCGCCGACTACGTCGTGAGCTGGCTGGGTGAGGTGGGCATCCGGGTGAACAAGCAGCTGGTGTCGGACAACGAGGTCAACGAGGTCACCTCGTCGGGCCACTACGACCTCGCGCTGTCCGGCTGGGGCACCAACCCGGACCCGGACTACGTGCTGTCGCTGCACACCTGCGACCGGCTACCGGTCGCCAGCGGGAGCAGCAGCAGCGCGTCGTTCTTCTGCGACGAGGAGTACGACCGGCTCTACGCCGCGCAGCGCGCCGAAATGGACCCGGAGAAGCGGGTGCAGCTGGTGAAGCAGGCGCAGGCCCGCTACTACGACCAGGTGCCGACGGTGATCCTGCAGTACGACAACGTGCTGGAGGCATACCGGTCGGACCGGTTCACCGGGTTCACCCGGCAGCCGGCGGACGGGCAGATCATGGAGCAGAACGGCTACTGGGGCTTCTACGGCGCGACCCCGGTCGACGCCGCGAGCGGCGGGGACGGCTCGTCCGCGGGCGTGTGGATCGCCGCCGGTGCCGGGGTGCTGGTGCTGCTGGTGGTCGGTGGCGTGGCGCTGACCCGTCGGCGGACGTCGGCCGAGGACCAGGAGTGAGCGAGCCGACGAGCGCCGGCGAGGAGGCGAGCCGGTGACCCAGGTGGCGTCCTCCGCGGTCCTCGAGGCCGAGGAGCGGGATCCCGACGAACGCCGGGGCGGGACCGGGACGGCCCGGTTCGTGCTCGGCAAGCTCGGTGGCGCGCTGGCCAGCCTGTTGTTGGTGGTGTTGCTCGGGTTCTTCCTGTTCCGGATGATCCCGGGTGACCCGGTGGCGACGATGACGAGGGACCGGCCGACCAGCCCCGAGCAGCTGGCCGAGCTGCGCGCCCGGCTGGGGGTGGACCGGCCGCTGGTCGAGCAGTTCCTGTCCTACCTGGGTGGGCTGCTGCGCGGTGATCTGGGAACGTCCTACGTGTTCAACCGGCCGGTCGGGGAGATGATCGCCGAGCGGTTGGGGGCGACGGTCCTGCTGGTCGGCACCGCCACGCTGCTGGCGGTGGCGCTCGGGCTGTGGCTGGGCGTGCGGGCGGCGTGGCGGCGGGAGAGCGTGTTCGACCGGACCCAGACCGGCATCGCGCTCACGTTGTGGTCGGTTCCGCAGTTCTGGCTCGGCATGCTGCTGCTGATCGCCACCCAGGGCTTCTTTCCCAGCCGGGGCATGCGCTCGCCGGACATCCCGGACAGCCTGGTGCTCCAGGCACTCGACGTGGCCCACCACCTGGTGCTGCCGTGCGTGACGCTGCTGGCCGTGGTGTACGCGCAGTACATGCTGGTGATGCGGTCGTCGCTGTTGGAGGAGATGAACGCCGACTACCTGACCACGGCGCGGGCGAAGGGGCTGCGCGACGACCTGGTGCGCCGGCGGCACGCGGTGCCCAACGCGCTGCTGCCGACGGTCACGCTGGTGTTCCTTCAGTTCGGGCTGGTGGTGTCGGGCACGGTGACGGTGGAGACGGTGTTCTCCTGGCCGGGGCTGGGCCTGCTGACGTTCGAGGCGCTGTGGGGCCCGGACCTGCCGTTGTTGCAGGGGTTGTTCGTGGTGTTGGCCGGATCGGTGGTCGTGATGAACTTTCTCGCGGAGCTGCTCTACCGCGTGCTGGATCCCCGGGTGCGGGCGTCATGAGCACGGCGACGAGTGCCAGGGCGATCACCTGGCAGCGACGGCGGGCCGCCGCGCGGCAGCTGTGGCGGGAGTTCACCGCGAACCGGGGCGGGCTGGTCGGCCTGTGCCTGCTGGGGCTGGTCGTGGCGCTGGCGCTGCTGGCGCCGGTGATCACCGACGAGTCCGGGTTGGACGTCACCCAGGCCACCGGGTCGCCGCTGCGGCCGCCGAGCGGGGAGTTCCCGCTGGGCACCGACGTCGACGGCCGCTCAGTGCTGCTGCTGACGTTGTGGGGCGCGCGGGTGTCGCTGCTGGTCGGGTTCTCGGCGACGTTGCTGTCGGTGCTCATCGGAACGCTGGTGGGCATCGCCGCGGCGCACTTCGGCGGATGGGTGGCCAACCTGCTGCTGCGGGTCACCGACTTCTTCCTGGTGTTGCCGTCGCTGATCCTGGCGATCGCGCTGTCGACGGTGCTGCCGCAGGGGATCCCGACGATCATCCTGGCGGTGGGGGTGACGTCGTGGCCGACGACGGCGCGGTTGGTGCGCGCGCAGACGCTGACCATCGAGAGCCGGCCCTACATCGAGCGGGCACGGGCGCTCGGCGGGGGACACCTGCACATCGTGGGCAAGCACGTGCTGCCCGCGGTGCTGCCGCTGGTGCTGGCCAACACGACGCTGGTGGTGGGGTCGTCGATCATCGCCGAGTCCACCCTGTCGTTCCTGGGGCTCGGTGACCCGAGCGCGGTGTCGTGGGGCTCGATGCTGCAGCGGGCGCTGCAGAGCGGCGCGGTCGTCGCCGGCGCGTGGTGGTACCTGTTGCCACCGGGCATCGCGATCGTGGTGGTCGTGCTGTCGTTCACCCTGGTCGGCCGCGCGTTGGAGACGGTGCTCAACCCGCGGTTGAAGGCGGGGCGGGCGTGACGGCGGAACTGGGAGGGCGAGCGTGACGGACACGGCCACCACCGACGTGCCGCTGCTGCGGCTGCGCGGCCTCGGGGTCACCTACCGCACGGCCGGTGGGGAGGTTCCGGCGGTGCGCGGGGTGGATCTCGACCTGCGCGCCGGCCAGACGCTGGGCGTGGCCGGCGAGTCCGGCTCCGGCAAGTCCACGGTCGCGATGAGCGTGCTGCGGTTGCTGCCGAAGTCGGCGAAGGTCACCGGCGAGATCCTGCTCGACGGCGAGGACGTGACGACGATGCGCTGGGGCCGGCTGCGGGCGGTGCGCTGGGCGTCGGCGTCGGTGGTGTTCCAGGGCGCGATGCACGCGCTGAATCCGGTGCGCAGGGTGGGCGCGCAGGTCGCCGAGCCGATCCGGCTGCACGCCCCCGCGGGTGCGGTGCCGAGCGATGCGGAGGTTCGCGCGCGGGTGGCGGAGCTGCTGCGGCAGGTGGACCTTCCGGCGTCGAAGGCGAGGTCGTATCCGCACGAGCTGTCCGGTGGGCAGAAGCAGCGGGTGATGATCGCGATGGCGTTGGCCTGCCGGCCGCGGCTGATCCTCGCCGACGAGCCGACCACGGCGCTGGACGTGATCGTGCAGAAGCAGGTGCTCGACCTGCTCTCCCGGCTGGTGGCCGAGCACGGCATCGGGTTGATGATGATCAGCCACGACCTGTCGGTGCTGGCCGCGACGTGCGCGCGGATCGCGGTGATGTACCGCGGCGAGATCGTGGAGCTCGGTCCCTCACGCGAGGTGATGCGCGAGCCGCGGCACGAGCACACCAGGGCGCTCGCGGCGGCGTTCCCGACGGTCGGCGACCCGGTGTCGCGGTTCGCGCCGGCCACCAGCACGCCGCTGCCGCCCGAGCCCGAGGTCACCGCCGAGGGCGAGACGGTCGAGCCGCCGCTGCTGGCCGCGCGCAACCTGCGGGTGGTGTTCCGGGACCGGACGGGGGAGCGGGTGCCCGCCGTGGCCGGGGTGGACCTGGAGGTGCGGCGCAGGGAGATCGTGGCGCTGGTCGGCCAGTCGGGTTCCGGTAAGACGACGCTGGCCAGGACGTTGCTCGGGCTGCAACGGCCGACGTCGGGCTCGGTGCTGTTCCGTGATGAGCCGCTGCCGACGTCGACGGCGGGGCTTCGAGCCTACCGGCGGCAGGTGCAGCTGGTGTTGCAGGACCCGACGAGCGCGCTCAACCCGCGGCACAGCGTGTACGAGGCGGTGGCCGAGGGGCCGCGGATCCACGGCATCGCCGGCGCCGACGGTGAGGGGCGCGACGAGCGGGAGATCGTGACGGCCGCGCTGGAGGCGGCCGAGCTGCGACCGCCGGAGTTGTTCATGCCGCGGCTGCCGCACGAGCTGTCCGGCGGACAGCGGCAGCGGGTGGTGATCGCCGGCGCGCTCGCGCTGCGGCCGAGCGTGCTGGTGGCCGACGAGCCGGTGGCGTCGCTGGACGCGTCGGTGCGCGGCGAGATCCTCGCGTTGCTGCTGCGGTTGCGCCGCGAGCTGGGCCTGGCCGCGCTGGTGATCACTCACGACCTGGGGCTGGCGTGGAACATCGCCGACCGGGTGGCGGTGATGTACCGGGGTGAGCTGGTGGAGGTGGGCAGCGTGGAGAAGGTCCTGCTCGACCCGCGGCACGAGTACACGAAGTCGCTGCTGGCCGCGCTGCCCGGCGGCACCGCGGTGCGCGCGGAGACCACGAGCTGAGCACGAGCTGGCTCCGGCCAGACGACCGCTGACCGGCGGCGGCCGTGGCCGCCGCGGTGTGTAGTGTCGTTGCCCGACATGGTGACCAGCACAGACTCCGGGACGGGTGCCGCGGCCCCGAACGCCAGCGGCGCACCGCCGGGCCAGCCGCCGTCCCGCTTCCCGTACCGCACGATCGCGCTGGGCACGGTCGGCAGCACGCTGCTCATGCTGGCCGCGCTCGGCGCCGGCGGGATCCTCATCCGGGACCCGGTGCTCGGGCACGGTCCGCTGTCGTGGATCCGGTACGGCCACGGCCAGGCGCTGGCCACCGCGCTGCTGTACCTGGGGTTCGCGTTGGTGGTGTGGGCGTGGGTGCGGCTGGGCCGGTACGTGCTCGCCGGGCGGGTCGGCACCCGACCGGTGCTGGTCGCCGCGGCGTGCTGGATGGCGCCGCTGCTGGTGTCGCCGCCGCTGTTCACCCGCGACGTGTTCTCCTACCTCGGCCAGGGTGCGCAGCTGCTGCACGGGCTGGACCCGTACGCCGACGGGCCGACCGAGTTGGACGTGCTGCCGGACGTGGTGCTGAACGTGCACTCGCTGTGGCAGACCACTCCGGCGCCCTACGGCCCGCTGTTCCTGTTCGTCGCGCAGGGCGTCGTGGCGGTGACCGGCAACAACGTCATCGCCGGGGTGATCGGGACCCGGCTGGTGCTGCTGGTCGGGTTGGCGATGATGCTGTGGGCGTTGCCCCGGCTGACGCGGCACCTCGGCGGGCGGCTGCCGGTGACGACGTGGCTGGCGGTGGCCAGCCCGATGACGGTGATCCACCTGGTCGGCGGGCCGCACAACGACCTGCTGATGCTCGGTTTCCTCACCGTCGGCGTGGTGGCCGCGCTGGAGCGGTGGCACGCGGTGGCGATCGCGCTGGTCACCGTCGGAATGCTGATCAAGCCGACGGCGGCCGTGGCGTTGCCGTTCCTGGTGTGGGTGTGGGCCAACCACCTGCCCGCCGAGCGGAGCCTGACCCGCCGGTTCTGGCGGGCCGTGCTGCCCGCGCTGGGGATCTTCGCGGTGGTGTTCGTCGCCGGCACCTGGTTGTCGCTGCGCTCGTTCAACCTGGGGTGGATCACCGGGCTGCAGGCGCCGACGCTGATCGCGAACTGGCTGAACTTCCCGACCGGGATCGGCGACATCGTCTACAACGTGGTGCACCTGGTGGTCGACGTCCCGTCGTCGCCGTTCGTGACGGTGGCCCGGTTCCTGGCGTTCGGGCTGCTGGCGGTGGTCGCGGTACGGCAGTGGTGGCTGTCCCGGCACGGCGGCAACGAGGCGATCTTCCGGATGGCGGTGACGTTGTTGGCCGTGGCCCTGCTCGCGCCGCCGACCCTGCCGTGGTACCTCACCTGGGGGTTCGTGATCGCCTCGGCGTTCCCGTGGCGGCGCGCCCACCTGGCGGTGGTGGTCGCGGTGTCGGTGTTCCTGGTGCTGGTCTACTACCCGACCGGCGAGCAGGCGATGTACGACTGGTGGTTCATCGCCGGGGTGGTCGCGGCCAGCGCGTACGCGGCGGCGGCGTTCCTCCGGCCCGACCCGCTGGGTCTGGTCGCCGCGTGGCGCGGGCCCGCCGAGGCGGCGGCCGGGAAGCCCACCGAGGAGTCCACCGAGCGCGCGTGACGGGCACGGGTCAGCCGCCAGCGGTCCAGCCGCTCCAGTGGGTGACGTCGGTGCGGACCACCGCGCCGGTGGGCGGCCGCGCGGCGTACTGGGGGTAGCGGGCGGCCAGCGCGTCGACCGCCGCGCGCCGCCGCTCCGGGTCGTGCACGGTGGTAGCGGTGCCATCGGCGCGGGTCCACCACAGCCGGGTCCAGTCGTCGTCGTAGTGGTCGACCAGGAACGACACCGCGGGATTGGCCGCGATGTTGCGCAGCCGGCGCAGCTCGACGCTGCTCTTGGGCTTGTGGTCGACCGCGAAGACGATCGCGTCGTCCAGCACGGCGAACGTCACCGGGACCAGGTGCGGGACGCCGCCGGGGCCAACGGTGGCCAGCCGGGCGACACGGGCCGCGGCGAAGCGGCGCCGGGCCTCCCGCGGATGCAGTCGCATGCGCCCAGGCTACGGCCGTCCTTCCCGGCCGCGCGCCTTCCGCGGCGGTGCTGCCTCCGGTTCGGCGGAAACGGCGGGCACCGGGGCCTATCGCCGCCCGTGTCGATGTCGCTACAGTTCGGAGCTCGGGCCCCACCGAGCAGAGGAGGATCACCGTTGTGAACCAGCTGTCCGACGAACGGCTGCTCGACACCACCCAACCCTCCATCGCCCGCACCTACGACGCCATCCTCGGCGGCAAGGACAACTACGAGGCCGACCGCGCCGTGGTGCGCGAGCTGGTCAAGGCCGTCCCGACCGCGCCGATGATCGCGAAGGAGAACCGGGCCTGGCTGGTCAGGGCGGTGCGCTGGATGGCGACCGCCGGGATCGACCAGTTCCTCGACTGCGGCGCCGGGCTGCCGACCATGGAGAACACGCACGACGTGGTGAAACGGGTCAACCCCGACGCGACGGTGCTCTACGTCGACAACGACCCGGCCTGCCAGGTGTACGGGCGGGCGTTGCTGGAGAACACCGAGACCAAGACGTTCCTCATCGACGCGGACCTCACCGAGGTGGACGCGCTGTTCGAGCACCATGCCGTCGCGCGGCACCTCGACCTGTCCCGCCCGGTGGCGCTGATCCACTGCGGTGTGCTGCACCACGTGCCGGACGCCGGCGACCCCTGGGGCATCGTGGCGCGCTATCGCGAGCGGCTGCCCTCCGGCAGCGCGCTGGCGCTGACGCACTTCCACGCGCCGGAGGACGAGCGGCTGCACCGGGTGGCGAAGGACCTGGAGATGGCGATGGCCAACCTCGGGTCGGGGTGGTTCCGCAGCCGGGAGGAGATCCAGGCGTTCTTCGGCGACTGGGAGATGGTTCCCCCGGGTCTGGTGTACCTGCACGAGTGGTGGCCCACCGGTCCCCGGGTGACGGGCACCGGCGACGCCGACTACCTGATCCTCGGCGGCGTGGCCCGCAAACCCTGACCCACGCACCTGTGTCCGAGCTCTGTGCACACGTATCGGCTGTCGGTGCGCGTTCGTCCGCGTCGCGCGGCGCGAGCACGTGATCGTGGCGCGCGGACACGGCGACGGTCGGCCGTGTCGTACAGTATCGTCCGCTGCGGCCGGACGAGCGTCAGCGAGGAGTAGGGCATGGGCTTGCTGTCCATGGTGCTCGGGGTGGTGCTGATCGCGGCGTTGGGCTGGAAACTGCACCAGCTCGCCGGGTCGCCGCACGACCGGCCGCTGCGGGCGGTCACGTCCTGCCTCGCCTGCGCGGCCGTGGCGTTCCCGTTCGGGCTGCCGTTCGGGGCGGCGTGGCTGGACGGGCTGACCGTGCCGGGCACCGCGAAGCTGCTGCAGAACGTGCTGCTGCTGTGCACCGTGTACTTCCTGATGTGCTTCTACCTGTACTCGGCGGCCGACCTCGAGCAGGGCAGCCGGCGGGCCCGGTGGGAGCTCGTCCCGCTGGTCGCGGTGATCGTCGTGATCTCGGTGGCGATGTACAGCACGCCCACCGAGCTGCGCGGCCTCAGCTACGGCACCGCGGACATGACCATCACCAGCGTCGCCACGTTCTACTTCGTCGCCGGCTGCTACCTGATCTACGCGCTGGTCGCCGCGCTGTACTGGACGTTGCGCCGGGCCAGCGCGACCCGGCCTCCGGTGTCGGTGGGCCTGCGGCTGGCCGCAGCGGGCATGGCCGGCATGTCGCTGGGCGCCACCGTGCGCGGCGTCGTCGTCGTGATCCGCTGGCTCGGCGGACGGGTGCCGCCGATCCTGCCGGAGGCCGCGGCGGGATTGTTGGCCGTCGCGATCCCACTGTTCGTGGTCGGCATCGCCTACCCGGCCGCGGCGATGCGGCTGGCCGCGCTGCGGGTCTGGTGGCAGCACCGCCGCATCTACCACCGGCTGCGTCCACTGTGGATGATTTTGCAGTCGGCCTACCCGGAGTTCGTGCTGGGCAGGGTGCCGGCCGGCCGATGGCGGGACGCGGTGAGCCTGCGCGGCGTGCACCGCCGCTACTACCGGCGGGTCATCGAGTGCCGGGACGGGTTGGTGCGGATCAGCCCGTACCTCGAGCAGGTGCGCGCCGAGGCCGGCGTCGAGCCGGCGTCGCCGGCCGAGCTGGCCGCGCTGCTGCGGGAAGCGCTGCGGGCGCAGGCGGAGGGCCGCCCGGTGGGTGAGCACGCCACCCCGGTGGCGGTGCCCGTCGACGGTGGCGGTGGCCTGGACGCCGACGTCCGCGAGTTGGTCACCCTGGCCGAGGCGCTGCAGCGGAAACCGACCTGACGCGAAGGGGAACGAGCACATCGTGGAACTGTTGATCTCGGCGGGACAGCTGCTCACCGGGCCGGCCGGCCGGGGCATCAGTGACGGTGCGGTCCTGGTGCGTGGGCCGGAGATCGTCGCCGTGGGTCCGCGGGCCGAGGTGGCCGCGCTCGCCGCGCCCGACGCGCGCCGCATGGACCTGCCCGGGTCCACCGTGCTGCCCGGGCTGATCGACTGCCACGTGCACCTGGCGTTCAGCGCCGGGCCCGACCCGGTGGGCGACCTGAGCGCGACCGACGACGCGACACTGCTGGAGGACATGGCGCACCGGGCCCGCCTGCTGCTTGACCACGGTGTGACCACGGTGCGCGATCTCGGTGACCGGGGTTTCCTCGCGGTGCGGCTGCGCGACGAGATCGGCGCCGGGCGGCGGCCCGGGCCGCGGATCCTCAGCGCCACCGTGCCGCTCACCCCGCCCGAAGGCCACTGCTGGTTCCTCGGCGGCGTGGTCGAGGGCGAGGAGCAGATCCGGGCCAGGGTGCGGCGTAACGCCGAGGCCGGCGCGGACGTGATCAAGGTGATGGCCACCGGCGGGGGGCTGACCTCGGGTGGCGCGGCGACCTGGGAGTCCCAGTTCACGCCGGAGGAGCTCCGCGCGGTGGTCGACGAGGCGCACCGGCTGGGGCTGCCGGTGGCCGCGCACGCCCACGGCACGGACGGCATCGCCGCCTCCGTGGCCGCCGGGGTGGACACCGTCGAGCACTGCACCTGGATGACCCGCGACGGGTTCCGCGCGCTGGACGACGTGGTGGCCGAGATGGCCGCCAAGAACGTCTACGTCTGCCCGGGAGCCAGCCCGAACTGGCGGGCCTTCGCCGCCCGGTTCGGTGAGGACCGCGCCCGGGACGTGTTCGGCCGGCTCCGCTGGATGGCCGAGCAGGGCGTGCCGCTGATCTCCGGTACCGACGCCGGCGTGCCGGGCGCGGTGTTCGACAACCCCGTCGGCAGCCTGGAGTTCTACGCCTACCTCGGCTTCCCCAACGACCAGATCCTGGACATGGCCACCGGCACCGCGGCCACCGCGCTCGGGCTCGGCGACCGGACCGGACGGCTCGCCCCCGGCCTGCGCGCGGACCTGGTCGTGGTGGACGGCGACCCGCTGGTCGACCTGGCCGCGCTGCGCGACCCGAGGCTGGTCGTCGCCGAGGGCCGCACGCACGTGCCCGGCCCGCAGCCGGAGTGCTGAACCACCTCGACACGGCACACCTCACCGTTCGGGCTGGCCTGCCAAGGTCCCGGCAGGACGCGAGGCCGCTCCAGGGACAACACACCCGCGCCGGGTGCGCCTCACCCGGCGCGGGCACCAGGGCTTCCCACGCCGGCTCAAGGCACGCGCCCATAGACAAGGGGCCATCATCCATTCCCCTCCCCACCCCGATCCGAAGCCGCCTTGCGGGCGGGGGTGGCGTGTCAAGGCACGCTTTCCCGCCCTGACACGACGCCGACGACCGTCAACACAATCAGGGCTTCGGGGTGGGGACCCACCACCCGCGACGCGGTGTGGGAGTCAGGACAGTGCGGGCTCGGTGAGGGTGAGCGTGGCCGCGTCGGCGTCGAGCACCGCGGGCACCCCGAGCGGCACGGTGAGCGCCCCGCCGTGGTGGCCGAAGCCGAGCTCCCACACGATCGGCACGCCCAGCGGGCCGAGCCGGTCCAGCATCAGCGCCCGCACCTCGTCCGGCCGGCCGCACTCGGTCCACGACCCCAGCGCGATCCCGGCCACATCGGCGAACCAGCCGGACCGCAGCAGCTGGGTGAGGATCCGGTCCAACCGGTACACGTCCTCGGTGACGTCCTCCAGCACGGCGATGCCGCCACGGGCGGGGCGGTGCTCGGGTGCGCCGATGCTGGACACCAGCAGGCTGAGGTTCCCGCCGACGACCGGCCCCGCGGCCCGGCCGGGCACCAGCGTGGCCGCGTCCGGGCCGCGCAGCACGCGGGTGCGCTCGGGCTCGAACAGGGTGCGCCGCAGGTGCTCGGCGGCGGGCGGGTCGAAGTGCGCGGTGGCCGGCATGGGGGAGAACAGCGTGGTCAGGCCCAGGTGCACCCCGACCGCCTCGTGCAGGGCCGTGGTGTCGCTGGACCCGGCGAACAGCTTCGGCCCCGCGACGCGCAGCGCCGGCCAGTGGACGAGGTCGAGGATCCGCAGGCAGCCGTACCCGCCGCGGGCGGCGAAGACCGCGCGGATGTCCGGATCGAGCCAGGCGTCCTGGAAGTCCCGCGCCCGCTCGGCGTCACCACCGGCGAGGTAGTCGAACACCGGGTTGTCGGCGTGCACCGAGTCGAACAACCGCACCGACAGTCCCCACGACTCGAGCACCCCGACGGCCGAGTCGAGCAGGTGCCGCGGCACCGGCCCGGCGGGCGCGACGATCGCCACGGTGTCGCCGGCCCGCAGCCGCGACGGCCGCACCAGGGCGGCGGTGTCGGCGCGGGTCATCGGCGCAGCTCGATCCGCGGCACGCCCGGGGTGTCGAACCCGAGCACCTGACCGTAGAAGGACAGCTCGGCGGTCAGCGCCGCGACGATCGTCTCCGCCTTGCGGAACCCGTGCTGCTCGCCGGGGAAGGTGAGGTAGGCGTGCGGCACTCCGCTGCCCTTCAGCGCGTCGACGAACCGGTCGGCCTGCTCCGGCGGGCAGATCTCGTCCTCGAGTCCCTGGAGGAACAGCACCGGTCCGGCGAGGTCGGCGGCGTGGTGGAGGGGGGAGCGGTCCCGGTAGCGTCGCGCGGCCTCCGGCAGCGGGCCGACCAGCCCGTCGAGGTAGTGCGACTCGAAGTCGTGGGTCTCGCCGCCGTCCGCGGTCCACGCGTGCAGGTCGAGGATGGGGAACTTGACGGTGCCCGCTCGATAGGTGCGCACCGTCGTCATCGACGCGGCGGAGGTGAACCCGCCGGCGCTGCCGCCGCGCACGGCGAGCCGGTCGCCGTCGGCGACGCCCTCGGCCACCAGCGCCTCCGCCACGGCCACGCAGTCCCGCACGTCGACCACGCCCCACTGCCCACGCAGCCGTTCCCGGAACCGGCGCCCGTACCCGGTGGAGCCGCCGTAGTTCACCGCCACCACGCCGATGCCGCGGCTGGTGAAGTAGGCGAAGTCGAGGTCGAGCACCGGGTGGTTGCGTCCGGTGGGGCCGCCGTGGACGTGCACCAGGAACGGCGGCCGCTCGCCGTCCGGTGCGGAGTGGTCGGGGTTGGCGGGTGGGTAGACGTAGGCCGGGATCGGCGCGCCGTCGGCGGCGGTGAACACCCGCTCCTCCGGGACGGGCAGGTAGGCCGGTCGCGGCAGCCGGTCGGCGCCGGTGGCGGGGGTGAGTTCGGTGAGCGCACCGGTGGCCAGGTCCACGTGGACGACGCTCGCCTCCTGCCGCGGGCCGGCGGCGATGCCGGCCACCCCGGTGCCGTGCGCGGCGAGCGCCGCCGACCATGCGGTCAGCTCCACCGCCGCGGGGACCTCGCGCACGGTGCGGCTGTGCTCGTCGAGCACGGCCAGGCGGCCGGAGTCCAGCACCGCGTGCCGGCCCCCGCCGAGGGGGGTGAACCAGCGGGAGCCGATCCGCCACAGCGCCCCGCCGAGCTCCGCCTCGACCGGCGCGAGGTTGGTCGGCTCGCCCTCCAGCGGGATCCGGTGCAGGTTCCACCAGCCGTCCGGGTCCAGCAGCGCCAGCAGGGTGTCCGCGGACTCCCACTCCAGCTGGCACACCGCGACGTCGGGGCCGCCGGCGAGCACGCGGTGCGGGCCGAAGGTGCCGTCCGGGGCGACCTCGGCGACGCACAAGGACGTGCCGTCCCACGGCATCGCCGGATGGTCCCACCCCAACCACGCGGCGTGCCGGCCGCCGGGGGACAGCTGCGGCGCCGTGAGGAAGTGGTTCGAGGCGGCCAGCACCCGCGGCTCGCCGCCGGTCGAGGACAGCGACACCAGGTCCCGGGTGACGTCGGCCCGGCGGGGACCGGTGCCGGCCTCGCGCACCGCCCAGACCTCGCCGGTGCGGCCGGGCCGGAGGTCGGCATAGCGGACGCCGTGTGGGGTCGCCGGCTCCGGGGTGATCGGCTCCACCGTGCCGGAGCCGAGGTCCCGCCGGTACACCCGCTGGTCGTCCCAGTGGGTGAAGACCAGCGCGTCGCCGGTCACCAGCCACGGGCGGCCGCCGTACTCGTGCACCCGGTTCCGCGCGTTCCACGGCGCGGGCAGCATCTCCTCGACCGTGTCGGCGCGGGCGCGCAGCAACGCGATCCGGCCGCCCTCGTCCGGCCGGGGCTGGGCCCACCAGACGTCGCCGTCCACGACGTCGAGCCACTGGGGACTGCCACCCGCGGCCGCCACGTCCTCGGCGGTGATGGGTGAGCTCCACGTCCCATAGGGCGCAATCCTCGGCATTCCGCCAGCGTAAGCGGCGCTCTCGCGGTCGGGGCAGTCGACGCACCCAGCGCCGCACGGGCTCACGAAAAGCTGACGAAACCCTCATATCCCGCCGACGAGCAGCGGAAACCGGGGCGGTGGATGCCGCAGTGACGCGGTTGGCCTAGGGTCGTAGTTGCCATGGCACGCGTCATTCATGTCTTCCGTCAGCCCGACCGGTTCGTCGCCGGAACCGTCGGCGAGCCCGGCGATCGCACGTTCTACCTGCAGGCGTCGGAGGACGTCCGCACGATCAGCGTGACGATCGAGAAGCAGCAGGTGGCGGTGCTCGCCGAGCGGCTCAGCTCGCTGCTGGAGGAGGTCGCCACCCGGTTCGGCGCGGACATCCCCGAGGAGGTTCCGGACGAGCTGGTCGACGTCGACCCGCTGGACGTGCCCGTCGAGGAGGAGTTCCGAGTCGGCACCATGGGCCTTGGCTGGGACGCCGAGAGCAGCGCCGTCGTCGTCGAGCTGCTGGCGATCACCGAGGGCGAGGTCGACGAGACGGTCGTGCTCGACGACACCGAGGAGGGCCCGGACGCCGTACGGGTGTTCCTGTCCCCGCTGGCCGCCCGCGCGTTCGCCGAGCGTGCCGAGCGCGTCGTCAACGCCGGTCGCAAGCCCTGCCCGCTCTGCGGGGAGCCGCTCGACCCGGCCGGGCACATCTGCCCGCGGCAGAACGGCTACCGCCGGGCCGCGGACCTCGGCGGGGAATGACCGCGGAGGTGGCCGGGCCCGAGTTCGACCCGGCGGACCCGGCGGCGCGGGACCTGATCGCCAAGGGACGGCTCACCGTGGAGGGGCGGCTGGTCGACGCCTCGAACGTGACCCTGTTCTGCTCCGTCGAGTTGGACGGGGTCACCGCGAACGCCGTCTACAAGCCGGTGGCGGGGGAGCGACCGCTGTGGGACTTCCCGGACGGCACGCTCGCCGGCCGGGAGGTGGCCACCTACCTGATCGCCGCGGACTCCGGCCTCGGCCACGTGCCGCCCACCGTGCTGCGGGATGGACCGTTCGGCGAGGGCATGGTGCAGCTGTGGGTGGAGACCACCGACGAGGAGTTGGTGGACGTCCTTCCGCCGGCGCGGCTGCCGGAGGGCTGGCGGGTGGTGCTGCACGCCCACGACCGGTCCGGGGAGCCCGCCGTGCTGGCGCACGCCGACCATCCGGGGATCCGGGAGTTGGCCGTGCTCGACGTCGTGGTGAACAACACCGACCGCAAGGGTGGGCACGTGCTGGCCGGCGCCGACGGCCGGGTGTACGGCGTGGACCACGGGATCTGCCTGCACGCCGAGCCGAAGCTGCGGACCGTGCTGTGGGGCTGGGCCGGCGACCCGCTGCCCGACGACGTCGTGGCGAAGGTCCACCGGCTGCGCCGCGCCCTGGACGGCCCGCTCGGCGACGAGCTCACGCCGCACCTGACCGCCACGGAGTTGCGGGCCGTGGCCGAGCGCGCTGAGCGACTGCTGGCGCACCCGGTGTTCCCCGAGCCGGGCGACGACTGGCGGGCCATTCCCTGGCCATTGTTCTGATCTCCGCTGTCCGGTTCCCCTCACCGAGCGCTTGGTGACCCCCGGCACACCCGCGTGACCTCGACCTTACTCGATGTTCGAGGGTGGGAAGTGGCTGGTTCACGAGGGACGAGGAGTGGTGGTCATGCGGGCGATCCAGGTGGCGGAGTTCGGTGGCCCGGAGGTGCTGGTGCCCGGCGACGTGCCGGATCCCGTGCCCGGCCCGGGGCAGGCGCTGCTCGCGGTCGCGGCGGTGGACGTGCTGTTCGTCGAGACGCAGATCCGGCGGGGTGGCTTCGGCGAGTACTTCGACGTGCGGCTTCCGTACGTGCCCGGTGGCGGGGTGGGCGGCGAGGTGGTCGCGGTCGGCGACCCCGGCGACGCGGACTGGGTCGGCCGGCGCGTCGTCACCCAGGGCGCGGAGTCCGGTGCCTACGCAGAGCGGGCGGCCGCCCCGGTGGGCGGGCTGGTGCCGGTGCCGGACGGGCTGGGGCTGTCGGAGGCCACCGCGCTGGTGCACGACGGTCACACCGCGATGGTGGTGCTGGAGCAGGCGGCCCTGCGGCCCGGCGAGTGGGTGCTGGTGACCGGCGCCGCGGGCGGCATGGGGGTGTTGCTGGTGCAGCTCGCCGTGGCCGCGGGGGCGCGGGTCGTCGCGGCCGCGCGGGGTGAGCGGAAGCTGGCGCTGGTCCGCGAGTTGGGCGCCGAGGTCGCGGTCGACCACACCGATCCCGGGTGGGTGAAGGTGGTGCGGGACGCGACCGGCGGCCGTGGAGCGGACGTGGTGCTCGACGGCATCGGCGGGGAGGTCGGCCGGGCCGCGTTCGAGGCGACCGCGGATGGCGGCCGGTTCTCCGCGCACGGGGCGCCCAGCGGTGAGTTCGCCAGGGTCGACCCGGCGGAGGTGGCCAGGCGCGGCGTGACCCTGCGCGGGATCGACGACGTGCGGGCCGCGACCGGAACGGACGGCCGGCGGTTGGCCGGCGCGCTGGCGGCGGCCGCGGAAGGGCGGGTCCGGCCGGTCATCGGGCAGACCTTCCCGCTGGAGCGGGCCGCCGACGCGCACGCCGCGATCGAGGCCCGCGCGGTGATCGGCAAAACCCTGCTGCTGCCCTGACCGTGCGCGTGCGAGGCTGGCGGCATGACGGAGGGGATGGCGCCGGGCGTGCCGGTGCTCGACGACGCGGCGCGGGAGCGGTTGGTCGACCGGTTCGGACCGGAGGTGCGCGCCTGGTGCGCCGAGTTGCCCGACCGGCTGGCCCGGCTGACCCACCGGTGGCGGCTGCGGGTCGAGTCCGCCCTGCCCGGCGGCACCGGCCGCACGTTCGGCGGCACCGACGCCGGCGGGCGGTTCGTGGTGCTCAAGCTGACCCCCGATCCGGACATCGCGACCACCGAGGCCACCGCGCTGCGGGCGTGGACCGGCAGTGGCGCCGCGGCCGACCTGCTCGCCGCCGACCCCGCGGAGGGCGCGCTGCTGCTGGCCGGGGTGCGCCCGGGAACACCGCTGGCCGAGCTGCCCGGCCGGGAGCTCCCGTGGCCCGCGGTCGGCGCGCTGCTGACCCGGCTGCGGGCGGTCCGGGCCCCGGCCGGTCTCGGCTCGCTGGTCGAGCGGGTCGACGCGATGTTCGCACTCGCCCGGCGGCGCGGGATCCTCGAGTCCCTCGCGCTCGACCCCGCGTTGCTGGAGGCCTCCGTGGCGGCGGCCCGCGCGCTGGCCGAGGACCACGCCGGCCGGCCGGCCCTCGTGCACGGCGATCTGCACCCCGGCAACGTGCTCGACGCCGGGGCCGGGACCGTGGTGGCGATCGACCCGCGGCCCTGCGCCGGCGACCCGACGTTCGACGCGGTGGACTGGGCGGTGCTGCCGGTGCGGGACGGCGGCACGCTCGCCGACGGCGTGGCCGCGGTGTGTCGGGTGGCGCCGGCCGTCGACCCGAACCGGCTGACCCGGTGGTGCCGGGCGATCGCGGTGCTGGTCGCCGGCGCCGAGCTGCGCAAGCACGGCCGCACGCCCTACGTCGACACCCTGCTCGCCCTCGCGCCACGGTGACGGGTTCCGCCCGACGCGCGCGGACCCTCGGCAATCTCCGCGCCCGGCGGCGGGCAGACTGACCCACACCCGTTCCGGCCCGCCGCGGAGAGCCGTGCCGAGAGCCATGGAGGCCAGATGCACCACGTGATCCGCCAGGTCCACCAGCCCGAGGGGCCGCGCAACGCCCGGTTCGAGGGCGAGCCCTACCGTGCCGGGATCTCATTCTTCCTGGTGGACGCCGAGCCCGGCCAGGGCCCGGCCCTGCACCGGCATCCGTACCCGGAGACGTGGATCGTGCGGTCGGGTCGGGCGGTGTTCACCGCCGACGGCGAGGACGTCACCGCCGGCCCCGGCGACGTCGTCGTGGTCGAGGCGAACAGCCCGCACAAGTTCCGCAACACCGGCACCGACCGGTTGGAGCTGGTCTGCGTCCACGCCGCGGAGCGGTTCGTGACCGAGTGGCTGGACGACCCCGACACGCCGCGGCGCTGACAGCGGGGACGACCGTCACCGCCGTTACAGCTCGCTCAGCCGGACGTGCCGGAAGCGGTCGGCGGTGCGCCTGGCCCACTCGGCGAACGTGGTCGGCGGGTGGCCCATGATCCGCTCGAAGTCGCGCTCCGGGATCATCCGCATCTCGTCGCCCCCGGTGAGCAGCCAGTCCGCGGTCTCCTCGTCCACCCCGTGGTCCAGGAGCTGGGCCCGCCCCTGCTCCCGGGTCAACTCCACGTACCGGACCTCCCGGCCGAGCGCCGCGCCGATCGCCCGCACCTTGTCCGGCACGGTGAGCGCCTCCGGCCCGCTCAGCCGCACCGGCCCCGGCGGGTGCTCGTCGGTGCGCAGCAGCCGGGCGGCGATCGCGGCGATGTCGTCCATCGCGATGGGCGTGTCGGTGGCGTTCGGGAACGGCTCGCGCACCACGCCCTCGTCCCGGATCGCCTCCGCCCAGCCGAGGGTGTTCTCCATGAACGCCCCCGGTCGCAGGTGGTGGCAGGTGAACCCGGCGTCCTCGATCGCCCGCTCGATGACGGCGAACGAGCGCGCGTAGTCGTCCTCGGCGTCGGGGTCGGCGAGGATCGACGACAGCGCCACCACCTTCCGCACGCCCGCCGCCCTGGCCAGCTCAGCGAACTCCCGCACCGTCTCCGGCAGCGGCGCGAGGTACACCCGGTCCACCCCGGCCAGCGCCGGCGGCAGCGTCTCCGGGCGACCCAGGTACCCCCTCACCACCTCGACCTCCGCCGGCAGCGCCGCCTTGGCCGGGTTCGTGGTCAGCGCTCGCACCTTCTCGCCGGTGCCGACGAGGTGGTCGACCACCATTCGGCCGATGTTGCCGGTCGCGCCGGTCACCAGGATCGTCATGCCCAAACCCCCAAAACTCAGTACACCGTACGGTCTTTGCCTCAGTCTACTGACCGGGCGAGGTCCTCGCCAGAACCCGGCAGTGTCCTGGCGTCCCGCCAAGCGCGGGTGCCTGGCCGTTAGGGTTCCGGTGTCCGCGGTCGTGCTCGTGCCAGGTGGTCGACGCCGACCTCGTCGGACGTGGATTCACCTCGGAAAGGCAAGGCATGCAACCGTCGTCGTCCTCGGAGCCGGGCACCCGGCAGCCGTCGCCCACCACCTACGGGTTCGTGGGAACGGGTGAGATCACCGCCGCCATCGTCGAGGGCCTCAGCACACGGGGCGACGAGGCTCCCGCGGTCTTCCTGTCTCCACGCGGTCGCGCCGTCGGGCGCGAGCTGGCCGACCGGTTTCCGAACGTGCGGGTGTGCGGCAGTAACCAGGAGGTGCTCGAGAGCGCGACGTCGATCGTGCTCGCGGTGCGGGCACCGCTGGCTCGGGAGGTACTGGCGGAGCTGTCGTTCCGACCCGAGCACGTGCTGCTGAGTGCGGTGGCCGGAGTGCGGCGGGAACGGTTGCTCGACTGGGCCGCCCCCACCGGGCGCGTCGTCCGGACCATACCGCTGCCGCAGGCGGCACGCGGCCAGAGCCTGACCGTGATGTACCCGGACGACGCCGCCGCCCGTGAGCTGTTCGACCGTGTCGGTGGTGTCCTCGTACCGGACGAGGAAGAGACCCTGGAGGCGTTCAGCGCGGCAACGGCCACCTTCGCCGCGCATCTGGACTACCTCGGCACCATCGCGAGCTGGCTGGCCGACCACGGGGTGGACCACGACGCCGCGACCGCCTACGTCGCGCACGTCTTCGGCCAGCTGGGCCAGTCCCTGTCGCGGCACACCGGATCGCTCGCCACGCTGGCCGGCAAGCACACGACCCCGGGTGGGATCAACGAGCAGCTCATGTCCGACCTGCGCCGCGACGGCGTGCCCGGCGCGGTGCGGCGCGCCCTCGACCGGATCCTGGTTCGCCTGCGCGAGTGACGCGCGTGCCGCCGGCCTGGCCCGCGCGTCGGCGAGCGCGGGGCGGTGCTGCGATGACCCTGCTCGGTGATCCCGGCGCGGGTCGGGTGAGCTCTAGGATCTGCCCGGTGAGCGACACGTCCCCCACGCGCGGACTGCGCCTGCTCTGGCTGGGCGACACGGTCCCGCGCCGCGGCCCCAGGCCGGCCCTGCGCCTCGAGCGCGTCGTGCGGGCCGCGATCGAGATCGCCGACGCCGAGGGCCTTCCCGCGCTGTCCATGCGCAAGGTGGCCGACCGGCTCGCGGTCGGCACGATGTCGCTCTACACCTACGTCCCGGCCAAGACCGACCTCGTCGCCCTGATGCTCGACGCCGTCGACGCCGAGGGCGTCCTGCCACACACCGTCGGCGGCTCCTGGCGGACCAAGGTGGAGACGTGGGCCCGCGAGGACTGGGCGCTCTACCACCGGCACGAGTGGGTCCTGGACGCGTCGGCCCGCCGGCCGCTGGGCCCGCACTCGCTCTGCCGCTACGACTCCGCGCTGCGCTCGCTCACCGGGATCGGCCTGCCCGCGGCCGCGGTGGTCGCCGCCACCGAAGCCATCGACGGCTACATCCGCGGCATGGCCCGCCGCTCGGTCGAGACCCGCCGGCGGGAGCGGAACAGCGGGGTCGGGGAAGCCGAGTGGTGGGCCGAGCACCAGGCGCTGCTGCGCACCTACGCCGGCGCCGAGGAGTTCCCCACGATCCACGCGCTGGACGCCGAGGGAGCCTTCGACGGCGCCGGCGACACCTTCGAGTTCGGCCTGCGGCGGCTGCTCGACGGGATCGCCGGGCAGCTCGGCGCGTCGTGACACCACCGCCGCCGCGGGAGGCGCTAGCGTCGAGCCCCGTGCGCTCCCACTCCTACCACGACGTGCTGACCGGCCGGCGCCGGCGCGCGGCGGTACGCGAGGTCGTCGCCGAACCCGGCCTGGTGCTGGAGGATCCGACCAGCGGCTTCTGCGGCGCGCTCGTGCGCCTCGAGCACGGCGCCGCCGTGCTCGAGGACCGGCACGGCCGACACCGGGTCTTCCCGCTGGCGCCCGCCGCGTTCCTGCTGGAGGGCAAGCCGGTCACCCTGGTTCCACCCCGCGCCCAGCCCGACCCGCGAGGCCGGCGCTCGGCGTCCGGCTCGGTCCGGGTCACCGGGCTGCGGGCACGCACCGCGCGCGACTCCCGGATCTGGGTCGAGGGCAGGCACGACGCCGAGCTGGTGGAGCGGGTCTGGGGACACGACCTGCGGGTCGAGGGGGTCGTGGTGGAGCCGCTGGACGGCGTGGACGAGCTGGCCGACCGGGTCGCCGAGTTCGGCCCCGGCCCCGGCCGGCGGCTCGGCGTGCTGGTCGACCATCTGGTCCCGGGCAGCAAGGAATCCCGCCTGGTCGCCGCGGTCCGCGACGACGACGTCCTCGTCACCGGGCACCCGTACGTCGACGTGTGGCAGGCGGTCCGGCCGGCCGCGGTCGGGATCACCGCATGGCCGACCGTGCCGCGGGACCGCGAGTGGAAGGCGGGGGTGTGCGCGGCGCTCGGCTGGGGCGAGCCCGCGGCGGGCTGGCGGCGCGTTCTCGCCGGCGTGCGCAGCTTCCGTGACCTGGAGACCCCGCTGATCGGCGCGGTCGAACGGTTGATCGACTTCGTCACCACGCAGGGGGAGTGAGTTGGACGGTGGCAAGGTCACGCGTAGGTCACGTCCGGTCGTCGACTTCGTGCGAACGGTCACGATCTGACACGATGTCCGCATGACAGCGGCACTCATTTGGCTCGTCGTCGGGATCGCGCTGATCGTCGCCGAGGTCCTCTCCGGCGACTTCGTGCTGTTGATGCTCGGATTGGGCGCCCTCGCCGGTGCGGGGTCCGCCGCGATCAGCGGCAACCCCGTCGTCGACGTCGCCGTCTTCGCGGTCGCCTCGGTGGGCCTGCTGGTGCTGGCCAGGCCAGCGCTGAAACGGAGGTTCCTCGCCGGGCCGGGGGTGAAGACCAACACCGACGCCCTGGTCGGGGCGCAGGCCGTTGTGTTGTCTACAGTAGACGCTCATGGTGGGCAGGTGAAGCTGGCCGGAGACGTCTGGTCCGCCCGCAGCTTCGCCGATGGCCAGGTGATCCAGCCCGGCACCGCCGTCACCGTCGTGGAGATCTCCGGGGCTACGGCTGTCGTGTCGGCGGAGCCGTGACCCGCACCTCGGGAGCACCACTCGCCGACCATTCGAAGGGGAGAATGTCTTGTCGACCGCAGCGCTCATCGTCGTCGCGATAATCGCGCTCTTCGTCATCGTGACGGTCGCGAAAGCGATCATGGTGGTGCCGCAGGCCCAGTCCGCGGTGATCGAGCGGCTGGGCCGGTTCCGAACCGTGGCCTCGCCGGGGCTGAACTTCCTGGTGCCGTTCCTGGACAAGGTGCGCGCCCGGATCGACCTGCGTGAGCAGGTCGTGTCGTTCCCGCCGCAACCGGTGATCACCCAGGACAACCTGACCGTCTCGATCGACACGGTGGTGTACTTCCAGGTCACCGACTCCCGCGCGGCCGTGTACGAGATCTCCAACTACATCGTCGGTGTCGAGCAGCTCACCACCACCACGCTGCGGAACCTGGTCGGTGGGATGAGCCTGGAGGAGACGCTGACCTCCCGTGACCAGATCAACGGGCAGCTGCGCGGGGTGCTGGACGAGGCGACCGGCCGGTGGGGCATCCGGGTCGCCAGGGTCGAGCTCAAGGCGATCGACCCTCCGCCGTCCATTCAGGACTCCATGGAGAAGCAGATGCGCGCCGACCGGGAGAAGCGCGCGATGATCCTGACCGCGGAGGGTCAGCGCGAGTCGGCGATCAAGACGGCGGAAGGCCAGAAGCAGAGCCAGATCCTCGCGGCGGAGGGTTCCAAGCAGGCCGCGATCCTCGCCGCCGAGGCGGAACGGCAGTCCCGGATCCTGCGGGCCCAGGGTGAGCGGGCCGCGCGGTACCTGCAGGCGCAGGGGCAGGCCAAGGCGATCGAGAAGGTGTTCGCCGCGATCAAGGCCGCCCGCCCGACCCCCGAGGTGCTCGCCTACCAGTACCTGCAGACCCTGCCGCAGGTGGCGCAGGGCGACGCGAACAAGGTGTGGCTGGTGCCCAGCGACTACGGCAAGGCGTTGGAGGGTTTCGCCCGCAGCCTCGGCGCGCCCGGCGACGACGGCGTGTTCCGTTACGAGCCGCCGAAGGAGGAGCAGGTCGAGAAGCCGCCGCTGGAGGACGAGGAGGTCGCCAGCTGGTTCGACACCTCGACCGACCCGAAGGTGGCCGAGGCGGTGCGCGAGGCCGAAGCGGTCGCCCGGCAGGAGGTGCCCGGCCCGCTGGCGCCGCCGCGGACCGTGCCGCCGGCGCTGTCCAGCCTGCGCGGCACGCCCAGCCAGGAGGAGGAGAGCCAGCCGGCGGCGCCGCTGCCGAAGCGGTCGCCGGAGCCGCCCGCGCCGGAGTTCCAGCAGCGCCCCGGTGGCGACCAGCCGCCACAGCCACCACAGCCGCCGCAGCAGCAGGCCCAGCCGCCGGCGCCGCCGCGGCCGCCGGCCGGGCCCTACGGCGGTCAGCAGGGTGGCCCCTACCCGCCGCAGGGTGGCCCGTACGGCGGCCCGCCGCGGCAGCAGTAACGACAGTCAGTACGAACCGGGGCCCCGTCGACGTCCGGCGGGGCCCCGTCTCGTCCCGCGGGGCCGACCTGCGCGTTGGGCGGGTGCGGCTCAACGGGGTCGGCCGGGTGCGTGGCGACTCCGCGCGGTGACTACCCGCGCTGCGCTGGCCCGCCAGGCCGGGTGGCCCGCCGCAGGGCGACCGCGCCCACGGCGAGGCAGTCAGGGCTGCTCCCACCCTCCCCGGCACCTCCCGGATCAGGCTGCCCTCAGCTCCTACCGGCCGCTGCGACGGCCGGGCTCACGGCGCACGAAGCCCGCGCTCAACGCCTTCGTGATCGCCTTCGAGGACCGCATCACCCCGAGCGCGAACCAACCCATGCCAAGGCGGACCCACCGTTTGTGGGACAGTCCCGGTCGATGCAGGGATGCCTGGCACGGGGTTCCGGCTGTCGCGGGACCAGCGTGCGGCAGGCGAACGCGGGCGGTTCCTTGATCCGCGCGGGCATAGGATCGGCGGTGTGGCACTGCGGCTTGTTCAGATTGCGATGAACGCTCGGGATGACTCCGCGGTCGGCCGGTTCTGGGCGGAGGCGCTCGGTTGGAGTGTTTCCAGCGAGGAACCCGGCGTGACCAACGTCGAGCCCGCGGGCTTCGTCTATCCCGACCCCGTCGCCGTCTGCGTCGACGTCCTTGCCGTCCCGGAACCCAAGACGGTGAAGAACCGCGTGCACGTCGACCTCGCCACCACCTCTGCGACCCATCAGGCGGACCTGGTCGTGCGCCTCAAGGATCTCGGCGCGACGCCCGCCGACGTGGGCCAAGGCGACGTCCCATGGACGGTCCTGGCCGACCCGGAGGGCAACGAGTTCTGCGTACTGGAGCCTCGCTCGACCTACCGCGACACCGGGCCGATGGCCGCGGTGGTGGTCGACTGCGCGGTACCGCGGGTCATGGCCCGGTTCTGGGGCGAGGCGATCGACTGGACCCTGCACGAAGTCACCGACGATCACGCCACGCTGCGCTCCACCAAGGGCATCGGCCCGTATCTGGAGTTCCTCCGAACGCCCGATGCGAAGACCGTGAAGAATCGAACCCATCTCGACCTCCGGCCGTACCCCGGTGATGATCGAGCAGCGGAGGTGGCCCGGCTGCGGGCCCTCGGCGCCACCGACATCGACCTCGGCCAAGGCGACGTGTCGTGGACGGTCCTGGCCGACCCGGAGGGCAACGAGTTCTGCGTCCTCACCCCGCGCTGACGCGGAGCCTTGCCGACGCTCACCGTTGACACCGGCGACGGCTACCCACCGAGATCAGCGCCATCGGGAGCCTGCCGATGACGGCCAGTGCGAGGAAGGAGAAGGGGCCTTCCCCCACCATGACAACACCTGGGTTGGACAGGGACCACCGCCGCCGAAAAACCGTTTGAGCCTTTCTTCCGGGTTTCCGTAGGTTGCCTGCGGCCCCGTCACAGTGAGGACAGAGGACAAACCGCGTGACCCCGCCTGCTCTCTAGACCTGACACCTTCTTCCGCTCACCTTCACGCCGACTCTTCCGTCGGCGCTGCCGGGCTGCCCGTGCACGCCCGGTCGTACAGCGTTTGAGGCCGCGTGCCCGGCCTCATGTCAGGTCAGAGAGAGATCATGTCTTCACGACCTCATACCGTGCTGCCCTGGGTCGTTCGTCGGACCAGGCTGCCTCTGCTGTCGTTGCGGTGCGTGGACTGCCGGTCGGAGTCGGCGACCACCGGCGAGGGCAGGTTCCGCGTCAACGCCAACGGCAACCTGCTGGACGTGTGGCTGCTGGTCCGGTGCGTGTCCTGCGATCGGACGAGCAAGCTCACCGTGCACGAGCGAGCGCCGGTCAGATCCTTCGATCCGGCCGAGCTCGACGGCTATCACGCCAACGATCCGGAGCTGGTGGCGTCCAGGCTGTTGGATCCGCTGCTCGCCCGGCGCAACCGCCTCACCCTGAACTGGACGGGGGCTTGGCAACTGGACAGCCCGTCGGCATGGCGCGCCGACGCGTGGCCGGTCCGAGTGGAGGTCGTCTTCGAGGATCCGGTACCGGTGCGCCCGGAGCGGCTCATCGCGCAGGGACTCGGCCTCAGCAGGAACGAGGCGCTGCGCCGGATCAAGTGCGACATTCCGCTGCGCCGTCCGACGAGCGCCGGGTTCACCTTCACCGTGATGGCCGGGGACTAGCGGGGACGAGCTCCTCGATTTCCAGCGTGGTCGGCAGCCACCACCCCAGGTACTTCGCCACCAGTCGCAGATGCTCGGTCCGAGTCCTCGCCCGCCGCCCGTAGGACCGCAGCTCGGCCGGGTCGACGCCGAGCTGGTCGGTCAGCCGGGTCACCGCCACCGGCGGCGTCGAGCGCCGGCATGGCCCAGACGTGCCACGCGGGGTCGTCCACAGCGGACGGCCCGCCGGGAGGCAGGTGCTCGGGCGGTGGGCTCAGCGGGCGGTCGCCGCGTCCTCGGCGGCCGGCCGCGACCACTCGACCGGGAGCGGGGTGGGACGCTTGGGGCGCACGGCGTCCCCGGAGGACTGGCCGCGCAGCCGCCGGCCGATCCACGGCGCCGCGTGCTCCCGGGCCCACCGCAGGTTCCGCGCCCGGCGCTCGGCCGCGCTCAGCTCCGACCGGGGACCCAGCTCGACGCCCGGGATCCGGTGCTCGGCACCGAGCACCGCCAGCACGGCCCGCGCGACCGTTGCGTGGCCGTGCGCGTTGAGGTGGATCCGGTCGGCCGCCCACATCCGCCGGTCCCGCAGCTCCCGCATCGCCCACATGTCCACCAGCAGCGCGCCGTGCCGGGCCGCGATCACCCGGGTGTGCTCGTTGTAGATCGCCGTGCGGCCGCGCATCCGCCGGAACAGGGGGTCCGCCACGCCGTCGACGCCGGTGAACAGCACCACGGTGGCGCCGGCGGCGGCCAGCTCGGCCACTGCCGCGTCGAGCAGCTCGGCCAGCGCGTCCACATCCACCCGGGGACGCATCAGGTCGTTGCCGCCCGCGTACAGCGTGACCAGGTCGGGCCGCGCGGCGACGGCCGGCGCCAGCTGCTCGGCCACCACATCCCGTAGCAGCCGGCCGCGGACGGCGAGGTTGGCGTAGCGGAGCTCCGGCTCGTGCCGGGCGAGCTCCTCGGCCACCCGGTCGGCCCACCCGCGCACGCCGTTTGGGTAGGTTGGGTGGTCGTCGCCGACCCCCTCGGTGAACGAGTCGCCCAGCGCGACGAACCGGCGTGGGGCCGGGACGGGTGTGCTCATGACCCCGCACTCTAGGCCGCCGGGGCACCTCACCCCGCCGGCACCCGCCGCCGGCCGCGGTGCTCGGCGACGTGCACCCGGGTCGCACAGCGGGTCGAGCAGAACCGCCGGCGGCCATTGCGCGAACTGTCCACGAACACCGCGGGGCAGCCGGGGCGAGCGCACCGGCCCATCCGGTCCGGCGCGTCGCACACCAGATGGGCCAGGCCGCCCGCGGTGTAGGCGCGTACCCGGGTCACCGCGCCGTCCCGCTCGTCGGCGTAGTGCAGGTGCGGCGGCTTGCCGTCGTGCCGGGAGATGTGCGGCCGGCACGCCGAGTCGGCGAGCAGCCCGTTCACCGCCGCCACCCTGCGGTCGGTGTCGGTCTCCTCGAACACCGCCCGCAACCGACCGGCCCACGCCACCACCTCCTCGGCCTCGGCCGCCGTCAGCCGGGACAGCGACATGCCGTGCGCGCGCATCACGCCGAGCAACTCCGCCGCGGGCGCCGGGCCGAGGGTGACCAGGTCTGCGGCGACCTGGGCGGCCGCCCCACCGTAAGGGTTGAAGTGCATTGACCCATTACACCACGATGACCCCATGGTCGATGGGGATGGCGGAGGCTGCCCGCGCTGCGGATGCCCGGTGCGGGAGCTGTGCCCGGTCGAGCCGGGACACCGGATGTCCCAGGGCAGGCTGACCTACCTGCGGTGTGTGTGCGGCAGTTGGCTGGTGCGGCTCGACGGCACGGTGGTCGCGGCGACGCGGTCGCCCCGGTAGCGGGATCAGCCCCGACGCCGCGCCGCGAGGATCTGCGCGAGGGTGTGCGCCGGCGAGCTGTCCAGCTTGTGCCGGTGCGCGTCGTACCGGTCCCGGGTGGTCCGGATGTCGGCGTGCCCGAGCAGGTCCTGCACCTTCTGCACGGGCACGTCGTGGGCGAGCAGCACGGTGCCCGCGGTCCGCCGGGCGGTGTGCGGGGAGATCGACCCCGCCGCGGGCAGCCCCGCCTGCCGGGCCAGCCGGCGCAGCGTCTCCCAGACGTCTCGTTGCCGCAGCGGCTTTCCCCCTGGCCTGGCCGGGTCGTGCGGGTGCGGCGCGGTCGCCAGCAGCGGACCGGACAGCCGCGCCGGTTCGACGCCGGCGCGGGCGGCGCGCACGGCGAGGTACTCGCCCAGCGGGCGCAGCGCGGGCGCCACCAAGGGCACGACGTCGCGCTGGCCGCCCTTGCCGGTGTAGCGCAGGATCGTGTGCCCGGAGTCGACGTCCAGGTCGGACACCAGGGCTCCGGTCACCCCGGACACCCGCAGGCCGGTGTAGAACAGCAGCGCCACCAGCGCGGCGTCCCGCCACGACGCCTCGGTGCCGTTGCGCCGGGCGCGGGCCTCGGCGTGGTCGAGCAGCGCCGCGGTCGACGCCTCGTCCAGTGCCGGCAGCGGTGACGCCTTCGGCCGTTTGGGCCGGGTGACCGCGCCGATCGGGTTGGTGTCGGTGACGTCGTTGGACTGCAGGTAGCGGTACCAGCTGGACACGCCGGCCAGGGTCCTGGCCACGGTGGCCGGGGCCGCCGGACGCGGGCGGCCGTCGCGACCGGTGACCGTGAGGGTCGCCTTCCAGGCGTCGACGTCGGCGCGGCGGGCCCGCAGCGGGTCGAGCCCGGTGCGGTCGCACCAGGACAGCCACGCGGCGAGGTCGGCGTAGTAGGCCCGGCGGGTGTGCTCGCTCTTGTCCGCGGCCAGCCACAGTGCGGTCACGTGTCGCACCGCGTAGCGGTCGGTCGGGTCGGCCGGCGGCAGCGCGGGCAGCAGCGCGACGGCTTCCACCAGGGCGTCCCGGCCCGCGCCGGACGTGACGAGCGTTCCGGGGAACGGCGAGTTGGTCATCGGCTCCGGATTGTGCCCTGTCCCCGGAGAAAAAGTGGGAAAAGAAGTCGCGGTCGTGTCGATCCGCGTGCTCCCCGCTCGACGCGTTGGTGTCCGACCGCTCGCAGCGAGCGGCACCGAACGGGAAGGAACCCACGATGCGCTACATGATGATCGTCAAGGCCAACGCCGACTCCGAGTCGGGCAGGATGCCCAAGGAGCAGGAGCTGGCCGAGATGGGCACGTACAACGAGGAGCTGGCCAACGCCGGGGTGCTCGTCGACGGGAACGGCCTGCTGCCCAGCTCGAACGGCGCGCGGGTCCAGTTCACCGGCAAGGGCCAGACGACCGTGGTGGACGGGCCGTTCACCGAGACCAAGGAGTTGGTCGCCGGCTACTGGATCATCGACGTCGCCTCGCGGGAGGAGGCGATCGAGTGGGCCAGGAAGGTGCCGTTCGGCCCCGGTGGCGAGATCGAGGTCCGCAAGGTGGCCGAGGCCGAGGACTTCGGCGAGGAGTTCACCCCCGAGCTGCGGGAGCGGGAGGAGCGGCTCCGCGAGCGGATCGGCGGCACGAACTGACCGGCCTACCGGCAGGACCGCGGGTACCGTGTGCCGGCGGGGCCGAGGGTGTTTGATGGGGAGCCGTGACGGCTTCCGAGGCACATCGCACGGTCGAGGCGGTCTGGCGGATCGAGTCCGCACGGCTCATCGCCGGACTGGCCCGGATGGTCCGCGACGTCGGCCTCGCCGAGGAGTTGGCGCAGGAGGCGCTGGTCGCCGCGCTGGAGCAGTGGCCGGAGTCGGACGTCCCACGTAACCCGGGCGCCTGGCTCATGGCCATCGCCAAACGCCGCGGCATCGACCACTTCCGTCGGCAGGAACGGCTCGAGCGCAAGGTCACCGAGCTGGGGCACGAGCTGGACCGGCAGGAGGTGGTCACCCCCGACTTCGTCGAGGAGCCCGACCACATCGGCGACGACCTGCTGCGCCTGGTGTTCACCGCCTGCCACCCGGTGCTGTCGACCGACGCCAGGGTGGCGCTCACCCTCCGCCTGCTCGGCGGCCTGACCACCGAGGAGATCGCCAGGGCGTTCCTCGTGGCCGAGCCGACCGTCGCGCAGCGAATCGTCCGGGCCAAACGGACGCTGGCGAAGAAGAAGGTGCCGTTCGAGGTGCCGCGGGGCGATCAGCTGGCCGAGCGGCTGTCGTCGGTGCTCGAGGTGATCTACCTCATCTTCAACGAGGGCTACTCGGCCACCGCCGGCGACGACTGGATGCGGCCGGGGCTGTGCGAGGACGCGCTGCGTCTCGGCCGCATCCTGGCCGAGCTCGCCCCGAAGGAGCCCGAGGTGCACGGGCTGGTCGCGCTGATGGAGATCCAGGCGTCCCGGATGGCGGCGCGCAGCGGGCCCGACGGCGAGCCGGTTCTGCTGCTGGAGCAGAACCGGGGCCGTTGGGACCGGCTGCTCATCACCCGTGGCCTGGCGGCGCTGGACCGGGCGGAGAGCCTCCCCGGCCCGCCCGGCCCGTACGTGCTGCAGGCCGCGATCGCCGCCTGCCACGCCCGTGCCCGCACCGCCGAGGAGACCGACTGGGCGCGGATCGCCGAGCTGTACCGGGCGTTGGCCGAGCTCACCCCGTCACCGGTGGTGGAGCTCAACCGCGCGGTCGCGGTGTCCATGGCGCACGGGCCGGCGGCCGGCCTGGAGCTGGTGGACGCGCTGACCGCCGATCCGGCGCTGGAGGGCTACCACCTGCTGCCCAGCGTCCGGGGTGACCTGCTGGTCAAGCTCGGCCGACCGGCCGAGGCCAGGGCGGAGTTCGAGCGGGCGGCCGCGTTGACCCGCAACGAGCGGGAGCGGGCGTTGCTGCGCGACCGGGCCGCGGCCTGTGCCGGCTGAACGGTCTCAGCCGGCGGCCAGCCGCGCGGCGATCCGGTCGCGCATCGGGCGCCGGCGCAGGGCGCGCAGTGCCGCGTCCACCACGTCGCTGAGCGGGTAGGGCAGCTCCGCGTCGAGGTCGGCCACGGCCGCGCTGGCCGCCGCCCACTCGATGTCGAGCTTCGGCAGCAACACGCGGGTGCGCTCGGTGAGGTGCACGATCCGCTGGCGGGCGTCGGCGCCCTTCGCCAACCGGACCAGGCCCTGCCGGTGCATCTGCGCGACGGTCTGGCTGGCCGCGGAGTGGGTGACCGACACGGCGCGGGCCAGGTCGTGGATGGAGCTGGGGCCGAGGCGCACCAGCGCCCGGACGAACGGGGTGTACCGGGGGCGCCAGCCGTCCAGGCCCAGCTCGGGGTACAGCGCGGCCAGGTCGCCGTCGAGCAGCTCCAGCAGGTGGCGGAGCCGGGTGCCGAGGAGATCACCAGTGGGGTCCACGGGGAAATTATAACAGCGCTGTTGTATTGTGGTCGGGCGGAGGCAGGGCGCCACCGGCGGAAGGGGATGACATGCGCGAGCTCTACCCGGAGACCGAGCCGTACGACCACGGCATGCTCGACGTCGGCGACGGCAACCGGGTGCACTGGGAGGTCCACGGCAACCCGGCGGGACGGCCGGCGGTGGTGCTGCACGGGGGACCGGGCACCGGGTGCACACCCGGGATGTGCCGGTACTTCGACCCGGACGCCTACCGTGTCGTCCTGTTCGACCAGCGGGGGTCGGGGCGCAGCACGCCGCACGCCAGCGACCCCTCCGCCAATCTCGCGGTCAACACCACGCACCACCTGCTGGCGGACATGGAGCGGCTGCGCGAGCACCTCGGGATCGACCGCTGGCTGCTGTTCGGCGGGTCCTGGGGGTCCACCCTCGGCCTGGCCTACGCCCAGCGGCATCCGCGCCGGGTGACCGGCATCGTGCTGGTCGCGGTCACCACCACCCGACAGGAGGAGATCGACTGGCTCTACCACGGCCTCGGTCGGCTGTTCCCCGAGGAATGGGAGCGGTTCCGCGCCGGCGTCCCGGCCGCCGAGCGAAACGGCGACCTGGTGGCCGCCTACCATCGGCTGCTCAACGACCCCGACCCGGCGGTGCGCGAGCAGGCCGCGCGGGCCTGTTGCGACTGGGAGCTGGCCGCCTCCACACTCGATCCGCACGACCAGCCGGGCCCGCAGTGGGCGGACCCGGCCTGGCGGATGGCGTTCGCCCGGCTCACCGCGCACTACTTCAGCCACGGTGCCTGGCTGGAGGACGGCGAGTTGCTGCGCGGGGCCGGCAAGCTGGCCGGCATCCCCGGCGTAATGGTCCACGGCCGGCTCGACCTCAGCGCCCCGCTGATCACCGCATGGGAGGTGGCGAGGGCCTGGCCGGGCGGCGAGCTCGTGATCGTCCCCGGCGCCGGCCACTCGATCCGGGACCGCGCGATGACCGAGGCCACCCTGGCGGCCACCGAGCAATTCGCGGCCTGAGCGCGGGCACCGGCGCGGTCAGGCCGGCGCGGCGGCCCGACGCCGGGCCCACGGCGTGCGGAAACGGAGCAGGAAGCCGAGCAGCGCCAGCCCCAGCAGCACCGCGCCGCCGTCGGTGACCAGCGTGGGCAGTACGCCGGCGACGCCGAGCTCGGCCGCCGACGCGCGCAGCACCTCGGTCGGCACCAGCACCACCCCGGTCGCCTGGGTCAGGTTCACCACCAGCGCGACCCAGTACACCCAGGCGTAGCCGCGGACCGCGAGCACCCCCACGGCGTTGCCGGCCAGGTAGACGATCCCCACCGCGCGCAGTGTGTCGCGCAGCCCGGGCGCGGCCTGCGCCGCCTCCGGGCGTGACGCCCCCGCCAGCCGCTGGGCGAGCTCGAGCATCGGCAGGTCGATGACGACGAAGGTCTGCACCGCCGTGCCGATCGCGAACACCAGCGAGCACCACGCCGTCACCAGCTGCAGCGGTCTCGTCCAGCGACTGGGCACCAACGCACCGGAACCGCCCATGGTCCACTCCTTCCGCCGACCTCACCCCGCATCGTGACGCACCACCCCTCGCGGGTCGACGGAGTACTCGGGAAAATCGGGCGGAGACGGCTGACCGCACGAGGGAGTTGAAGCAGAACCTGATCGCGGTGCTGATCAGCCACTCCTCCAACCTCGGCCTGACCCGCATGGCCGATGCCCGCGGCATCTCCTACGACATCCCGCCTTGAATCGCCGAGTGGCACGTGCGGGATGAGACGCTGCGCGCGGCGAGCCTGGCGCTCGTCGGCCACCACCAGCGCCTGCCGCTCACCCCGCTCTAGCGCTGGCGCTTGAGCCGGCTGCCCGCCGCGATCACGGGGGTCGCCACAGCGGTGACGGCTGCTCCCAGCGCGGTGTCGGTGGCCAGTATCCAGCGAACGGTTTTCCTGGCCAAGGTCAGGACTTCGCTGCCGCGCACGCGCATGCCCGCCGCAAACTGGCTGATGGCCACGGTGAGGGTGGTGGTGCCGGCAGCGACCTCACACAGGTGCGTGAGCAGGCTGGCGGCATCGCGGATGGCGGCGCCGGCTCCCATGCCAGCGGTCGGTGGGGTGGCGTGGACGGCGTCACCGAGGGCGGTGACGCGACCGGCGGGCCAGGGGGCGAGGTCGCGTGCCAGTGACGAGGCGGCATGGAACCGGAAGGCGGCGACGCTGGCGGGAGCGGCCTGTCCGATGACCTCGAGCGGACGTTCGCTCCACCCGTGGCGGTGGAACTTGGCCAGCAGCGCGGCCTGTAACTCGGCGCCGCTGAGGCCGCGCATCGAGTCGGTCCCAGCGGATTCGGGGAACATCGCGCCCCAAGATGTAGGTGGGACCGCTCGTGATCGCCGCGCGCCGGCTGGGGGCGTCGAGTACGGCATTGCCCACAGGGTCGAGGAAGCCGACGTAGAGTGCCGCCCCCCGAGGGCCGATCGCCAGCCCCGATCGCGGTCCGAGCCGTTGCCGCTCCCGCGGGCTCAGGTCCTCGGCTGTTGTCCTGCCGGAGAAGCCGACGAAACCGGCGGGCTTGTTGGTGGGGCCACCGGCCAAGCGACGGGCAACCAACGAGTGGGTGCCGTCCGCGCCCACCAGCAGGTCGCACCGACGAAGGGACCCGTCGGCGAGAACGACCTGCGGTGTGCCGTCGTCGGTGCGCCCGATATCGGTGACGGTCCGGCCCAGCTGGAGATCGTCGCCGACCGCGTCGGCCAGCAGGGTCCGCAGGGTGACGCGGTCGATGTCCACGCTCGGGCTGTCGGCCAGCCGCGGCCCGCGGCCCAGGAGACGGCCGCGCCGGTTCCAGAATGCGTCCGGGGCCCGCAGCCGTAGCGCCGATGCCGAGGCCAGCAGCTGTTCGACGATCTCCGGTGGGACGAGTTCGCGCAGGGCCGCTTGGGCCCGGCCGTCGAGGGTGATGTGGTAACCCCCCGTCGCCGCGACGTCGGTGTCGCGGTCGAAGACCGCCACGTCGAACCCATGTCGGCGCATCCCGGCGGCCAGCGCCAAGCCACCGATCCCACCCCCGACGACGATGATGCGCATCCTGTGCACGACTCCTCTGGCTGTTCGGACAACGTCTTGCCAGGGACAGTGCCATCAGTAGTGGACATCGAATGGCCAGAACCGGTGCATGATGCGGTCGCGGTGGCCCTGCAGACCGCACCCAGCACCGTCTTCGGACTTGGCGAGGACGCCGCCCGCGCCCTGGACACTCTCCAGCGCGTCGTGCCGGCCAGACTCCGAACGGCCATGGAGTCACTGCGCGTGACCAGGCTGCGGAACGACTGGGAGTTCGCGGCGCCCCCCATCAACCCCGAGACGCTCAAAGCCACCGGAAGCGCGGTACGCCACCGCCAGGTGCTGATCGTCGACACGCTCAGGACCGATGGCACACGTCCGTCCCCGGGCGATCACGACTTCACCCCTGCCCGCCGCGTCGAGCCCCATCATCTGGTGGTCTGGGCCGGACGGTGGTACCTCGTCGGCTACGACCTGGCCGACAACAGCTGGCGGGTGCACCGCCTCGACCGCCTCCACCTGCACCCCCCTACCGGCAAACCCTTCCCTCCCAGAGACCTCCCCGGCGGCGACGTCGCACGCTTCGTCATGACGAGTCACGACCGCGGGGACACCCCCGCCACGTGGCAGTGCACCGGAACCGCACGCCTGACACTGCCGGCCGAAACCGTCGCACGCTGGGCACCTGGCGGATCAGTGGTCGAACACCTCGGTCCTGACCACTGCCGCCTCACGATCGGAGCGTGGTCCTGGACAGGTGGCGCGGGGATCCTCGCGACCTTCGACGCCGGTCTGGACCAGGTAACACCCCCCGAGCTGAGACACGCCTGCCATCAACTCACGCAGCGGTGGCGAGCCGTGGCGGCCCATTCCGACCAGGACATGACCAAGCAGGCGAACGGCTGACCACGGCAACCCCAAGCGGCATTACTGCTGGTCAACCGATATCCGCCCGATGCGCCGAGTACTACGTCCGCCCCCCTCGGGAACATCGAGGCAGCACCCTGGTTACCGGCATGCTACTGTTTGGTCGTACGTCCAAGGCGATTGCCCAAGCCGGAGGGGGAGAACCCGGTGGTCACGACCAGTGAGCGGGGCCGGGAGGTGCGACGCCGGCTGCTTTCCGCGGCCACGGAGCTCATCGCGGAGCGGGGGTGGACGGGGGTGAGCACCCGCGCCCTCGCCGACCGGGCCGAGGTGGCCCCGGGCCTGGTGCACTACCACTTCGCCTCGCTGCGGGCATTGCTCACCGAGGCGGCGATCGAGGCCCTCCGGAACACGGTCGCCGACCTGGACGAGGTGATCACTCCGGCCCGCACCCCGGAGGAGGGCGTCGAGCTGGTGCTGGCGTCACTGGCCCAGTTCAGCGGCACCGATCCGCTGTCCCTGCTGGTCACCGAGACCTACCTGGCCGCGACCCGCGACCCCGAGCTGTGCCGGCGGGTGGGCGAGATCGCCGTGGAGTTCCGCCGCCGGATCGCCGGGTGGCTGGGGCACTGGGGGGTGGCCGACCCGGACCACACGGCCATGGTGGTCGTCGCGACGCTCGACGGGTTGGTGCTGCACCGCGCGCTCGATCCGACCGTGAGCGCCCCGGCCGTCGCGGGCGTGCTGCGCCGCATCGTCGCCCGGCCACGGCGACCAACGGACGGCGGTGTCGGCAGCACGGACGTGTCCGAATGAAGGTGGTGATCTGCGGGGCCGGCATCGCCGGGCTCGCCCTCGCCCAACGGTTGGCCACGCTCGACCAGGAGGTCGTGCTGCTGGAACAGGCGCCGGGGCCGCGCCGGCAGGGCTACATGATGGACTTCTTCGGGCCGGGCTTCGACGCCGCCGAGGCGATGGGCGTGCTGCCGCGGATCCGCGAGGTCGGCTACCAGGTGTGGGGAGCGACCTTCGTGGACTCCGCCGGCCGGCCGCGGGTGGAGCTGCGCTACTCGCGGTTCGCCGATGCGGTCGGCGGCCGGCTGGTGAGCGTCCTGCGCCCGGAGCTGGAACGAGTGCTGCGCGAGTCGCTGCCGGACACCGTCGAGCTCCGGTTCGGCACGAGCGTCACCGCCGTCGACACCGGGCCGGACGGGGTCGACGTCACGCTCACCGGCGGTGACCGGGTCGCGGCCGACCTGCTGGTCGGCGCCGACGGCATCCACTCGGTGGTTCGCCGGCTGGTGTTCGGCGACCAACCGCGACACGTGCGGTACCTCGGGATGCACACCGCCGCGTTCACCGTGACCGACCCCGCGCTGCGGGACGAGGTGCGTGACCGGTTCTGCCTCACCGACTCGGTGGACCGGATGTTCGCCTGTTACGGCCTGCGGGACGGGCGGGTCGCCGCGTTCACCGTGCACCGCACGCCCGATCCCACCCGGCCCGCCGACCCGCACGCCACACTGCGCGGCGTCTACGAACCGCTCGGCTGGATCGTGCCGCGCGCGCTCGCCGGGTGCCCACCGGCGGAGGAGGTGTTCTACGACCAGGTCGTGCAGACCGTGTTGCCCCGGTGGCGCCACGGAAGGGTCACACTGGTCGGCGACGCCTGCCACGCCGTGTCATTGGTCGCGGGGCAGGGGGCCTCGCTGGCGGTCGCCGG
The DNA here is from genome assembly GCF_900115565.1 of Amycolatopsis arida. Classification (GTDB taxonomy): domain Bacteria; phylum Actinomycetota; class Actinomycetes; order Mycobacteriales; family Pseudonocardiaceae; genus Yuhushiella; species Yuhushiella arida. Next base: position 146,842 of record NZ_FOWW01000009.1, read on the forward strand.
TGCCTACCTGCTGGCCGAGCGGCTCGCCCGCGCCCGCTCGATCGACGACGCGCTGGCCAGCTACGAGCGGCGCTGGCGGCCGCTGGTCACCGCCACGCAGCGGTCCGCCCACTCCGGCGTGACGTGGTTCCTGCCCGAGGTGCCGCTGCGGCTGCGGGCCCGCCGGGTCGCGCTGCGCCTCGCCGGGCTACCCGGCGTCGACCGGCTCCTCGCCCGCCGGCTGGCCAACCCTCCGGTGCCGCCGATCACCGAGCTCGCCGCGGCGGACTGAGCAGCCGGCCACGCCGGGCGGTGGTGGCCGCGGCGCGAGCGTGCTTCGATGGGCAGGTGGACCCGCTGGTGCTGCTCGGTTTCGCGGTGGCGTGCGTGGTGCTCAACGCCCTTCCCGGCCCCGGGATGCTGTTCATCCTGTCCCACGGCGTCGCCGGCGGCCGTGCGGCGGGGTTGGCCGCCGCGCTGGGGATGGCCACCGGCACCGTAGTGCACACCGCCGCCGCCGCGCTGGGGTTGAGCGCGCTGTTGCGGGCCGCGCCGGTCGTGCTGGACGTCCTGCGTGTCGGCGGGGCCGCGGTGCTGATCTACCTCGCGATCAGCGCCCTGCGCTCGGCCCGCGGCGCGGCCGAGATGCCCGTGCGGGCCCGCCGCCCCCTGCGGCAGACGTACCTGACCGCGGTGCTGACCAACCTGGCCAACCCGAAGGTCGTGCTGTTCTACCTCGCGTTCGTGCCCCAGTTCGTCACGGTCGGCGGTTGGCCGGCCTCGGTGCAGACGCTGGTGCTGGGCGGCGTGCTGATCGTGATCGGCCTGGTCATGGACGGCGTGGTCGGCCTCGCCGCCGGGACCGCGGCCACGCTGCTGCGCCGGCCGCCGGTCCACCGCTGGCTTCGGCGACTGTCCGCGGCCATCTTCGGCGGGCTGGCCGTGCGGCTGCTGACCGACACCCGCTAGCTCCCGCTCAACGAACGGTGGGCGGCCGTGGCGCAGCGCGGCCGAACGCGGTCCGGCCAGCCAACAGAGTGAGCGGAGGCGCGCCCCCGCCGGGTCGATGACTTCGCCCGCCGCTCAACCGCGCAGCTGCGCGTTCAGCCGTGCGGCCTGTCGGGTGAGGTGGTCGCGTTCGGGGAGGTTGGGCGCTGACCGGGCGGCTTCGGCGTAGAGCCGTGCTGCGGTGACCGGGTCGCCGCCACGCTCGTGCAGGTACGCCGCGACGGCGGTGTGGCGGGGCAGGGCGGGGTCGAGCTCCGCCAGGGCGGCCAGGCCGGCCCGCGGGCCGTCGGCCTCGCCGACCGCGACGGCCCGGTTGAGGCGGGCCACCGGGCTGTCGGTGAGGCGCACCAGTTCGTCGTACCACTCGACGATCTGCACCCAGTCGGTCTCCTCGGCTGTCGCGGCGTCGGCGTGGAGCGCGGCGATGGCGGCCTGGGCCTGGAACTCGCCCAGGCGGTCGCGGGCGAGGGCGGCCTGGAGCACGTCGACGCCCTCGGCGATCAGGCGGGTGTCCCACAGGCCGCGGTCCTGCTCGGCAAGAGGCACGAGCCTGCCGTCGGGGCCGGTCCGTGCCGGGCGCCGGGCGTGGTGCAGCAGCATGAGCGCGAGCAGGCCCGCCACCTCCTCATGCTTGGTCTTGGCCGCCAGCTGGCGCGTGAGACGGATCGCCTCGCCGGCGAGGTCGACGTCGCCGGAGTAGCCCTCGTTGAAGACCAGGTAGAGCACACGCAGCACGGTGGCGACGTCACCGGGCTGGTCGAACCGGACACCCGAGACGGTCCGCTTGGCCCTGCTGATCCGCTGGGCCATGGTCGCCTCCGGCACGAGGTAGGCCCGCGCGATCTGCCGCGTGGTCAGGCCGCCGACCGCGCGCAGCGTGAGCGCGACGGCCGAGGCCGGTGTCAGGGACGGGTGTGCGCACAGGAAGTACAGCTGGAGCGTGTCGTCCACCACCGCGCCCGGGCCGGGCGCGGGCTCGCCCTCGACGCGTACCTCGCGGTGCCGTCGCGAGGTGTCGGCGCGGGCGGCGTCGAGGAACTTGCGCCAGGCCACGGTGACCAGCCAGCCCTTGGGGTCGCGCGGCGGGGCGTCCGGCCACACGCGCACGGCCTCGACCAGGGCGTCCTGCACGGCGTCCTCGGCCGCCGCGAAGTCCGCTCCGCGGCGGCCGAGGATCCCGATCACGGTGGGGGTGAGGGCCCGCAACAAGGCCTCGTCCACCGTGCGTCACTCCGTGATGGTCGGGGACTCGCCGTAGAACGGGCGCACCTCGAGCCACTCGTGGATCGGCTTGCCACCCGCACCCGGAGCCGCGGACAACTCGCCGGCCAGTTCGAGCGCCCGCTCGTAGGTCTCGACGTCGATGACCATCCAGCCGGCGATCAGGTCCTTGGTCTCCGCGAACGGGCCGTCGGTGACTGGCGGCCGCCCCTCGCCGTCGTAGCGGACGAACGTGCCCTCCGGGGAGAGCGCCTGGCTGTCCACGAACTCGCCGGTGCCCTCGAGCCGAGCGGCGAAGTCCTGCATGTACTGCACGTGGGCCGAGATTTCCTCCGGCGTCCACTGGTCCATCGGCACGTCGTTGACCGCCGCCGGCGCGCCCCGGTAGTGCTTGAGCAGCAGGTACTTGGCCATCATGTTCTCCTTGGCGTGGTACGGCCCATTATGGCCGTGTTCACTCCGGGGGACGGAGCCGCGCGCCGGTTCTCGACATCCCACCGCGACATTTCCTGGCGGACTTCGAGGACACCGGTTCCACCGCGCCATGGACGCGGGCGCCTGGACACCGCGGGCGAGCCCGTCCGGCTCACCGCGCCCCGGGCCGACGGGTACCCGGCACCGGGACCCGCGGTCAGCCGGTCGCGGCGCGCAGCAGCCGGAGTTGACCGATCTCGGCGGCGTTCTTCATCAGCTCCGCGTTCACCCAGGCCACCATCTGCGCGACGGTGTGCCCGGAGTCCCGTGGCCAGGGGAATGGCGCGGGCTCGTCCAGGTCGGCGTCGGTGAGCCGGTTCAGCACCGCCAGCCAGTCGCGCCGCAGCCCACGCAGCCACTCCACGGTCGGCGTGCCCGGACCTGGCCAGTCGACGTCGGTGCGCTCGCGTGGCACGCGACCCTCGGCGTGGTCGAGGGTGACCGTCCACCACCAGCCCAGGTGCCAGGTGAGCCACCCAACCGTCGGGACCGGGATGGGATCGGGCTCGCTGTCCGCCCAGTCCGGTACCCACGTCCCGCCGGGGCCCGGACGTACCGTCCAGCACAGCGGCGCGGGCTCCCAGCGGAAGTCCTCCGGGCGGAGCTCGTTCAGGTGCAGGTCCAGCAGCGACCAGGTCAGGTCGAACTGCCAGCGCAGGAGAGCGCAACGGGACTCGGGGGGCTCGGGGGACTCAGGGGATACCGGCACGGGCAGATCGTCGCACCCTGCTCGACTACCGGCCAACCCGATTTCCGCGCGGAGGGCGGCTCGTGCTTTCGGATGCGGCCCGGAGCCCTCCAGCGGGCTTCCTGACCCGCGAGCGAGCCTGGACGCCGCCTTCCCGCCTGAGGAATCCCCTCTTTCGACACCATCCGTTATAAGGGGCATTATCACGGGTTCGTGTTCTGCCATGGTTTCGCTGTATCGCGACACGCGATACCAGTTCCACTATCTCGTGCGCGTAACAAGGTAGGGTGTTCCACATGGCAGAACAGCAGGTCACGGCCGAGGACGAGTACCGCGATGCCGGGTCAGCGGCCGGCGACGCGACCCCAGAACCCGAGGGGGAGGCGCTGTGCGCGCTCGACGGATGCGACAACCCGCTGCCCCCACCCGCGGTGGACGAGCACGGCCGACGCAAGGGCGGGCGACCCTCGACCTACTGCTGCAAGGCCCACGCCGACGCCGCCTCCCGGGCCCGCCGCATCGCCCAAGCGGCGGCCGTGGTGGAGCCGCTGGCGGAGCTGCGCCGCGCGGCCGAGCTGTTCGAGCCGGCCGCCGCGCCCGTGCTCGAGGCGCTGCGGGAGATGTCCAGCCGGCTCGCCGCCGCCGAGCGCGGCGCGCTGGCCCAGGTCCGAGCGGCCGAGCAGCAGGCCGCGGCCGCGCGGGAGGACGCCGAGGAGGCACGACGCCGGGCCGACCAGGCGGAACGGGCCCGCAACCGGGCACTGGCCAGGGCCCGCGACGACCAGGCGGCGCGCGCCGAGGCGGACCGCGCCGCCCACCGCGCGCGGGAGGAGGCCGAGCGAGCCACCCGGGAGGCGTGGGCGCAGGTGGCCGAGCACGAGCGGGCCCGCGGAGCGGCCGAAGCCGCCGGTGCCGCCGCGATCCAGGCCCGTGACGAGCTCACCACCGAGCTCCGCACGCTCCGCGACACCCTCGCCGCGGAGCGGCGGGCCCACCAGCAACTGGCCGGCGAGCTCGACGCCACCCGCCACGACCTGCGGGAGCTGACCGCCGCGCACGCGCTGCAGGAGGAGCGGCTGGCCACCGCCAGGGACCGACTGCGGGCGGCCGAGGCCGCGGCCAGAACCGCCGACCAGGACGCCGACCGCGCCCGGCAGGAGACCGCCGAGGCCCGGGCCGCCGCGGCCGCCGCCCGCGACGACGTGACCACCCTCCGCGCCGAGTTGACCGACCTGCACACCCGGTGGGCCGAGGAGCACACCGAACGGCGGGTGGCCGAGTCCCGCGCGGCGGCGACCGCCGACGAGCTGGCCCACGCCCGCGTCGAGCTCGACCGCACCCGCCAGGAACTGGCCGACGCCCACACCCGGCTCGACCGCCTCCTCGCCGTGGGCCCACCCGCGTCAGGCCCGAGCGCGGACGACCCCGACACCACGCCGTCCTGACGCCACACCGGCCCAGGGCGGGCGTGCGACCACGAGGCGCCGAAGGACCCCGCTGGCCGGCGGCCGACCTCACGCGGGCCGAGCACCCCTGGACCGGATCGGGATCTGGCTAGGGTGGCTCCCCGTGAAGGGGATCGTGACGAGCGCCGGCGCGCTGGTCCTGACTCTGCTGACATGGGGCGAGGTGGAGCACTGGCGGGCGTCCCGGCGCCGGCTCGGCCCCGCCGCACGGCCGGCCGGGACGCGTGAGGTCGTCGTGGTGCTCGGGTACCGCAACCGAGGACGCCGGATCAACGCGGTGAACCGGTGGCGCGTCCGTGCGGGGTTGCGATCGTGCGATCGCGCGGAGACCCGTCTCGTCCTGAGCGGAGGGTCGGTGGATGGTGGGCGGCCCGAAGCGGAGCTGATGGCGGACTACGCCCGCGAGCGACGCGGGTACCGTGGCCCGCTGCTCGTCGAGACCGAGAGCCGTTCCACCTGGGAGAACGTCAGGAACGTCATCCCGTTGATCGAGGACGCGGACCGCGTCAAGATCGTTTCCCACTCCCTGCACGCCGAGAAGGCCCGCGCCTACCTGTGGCGACAGCGCCCCGACCTGGGAGCCCGCCTGGTCCGAGCACGGGACTACCGCCCCGGAGAGTGGCTCGTGGCCAAGCCGGCCCTCGCGCTGCTCGGCCGACGAAACCTGCGCTGCGCTGACCAGGCTCGATCGTCACCGTCCCAGCCCACCGCTCGACCACCCCTGACCGGCGCTCGGGCCGCTGGCGACGAGAATGACCGGTGATCACCACGACCCGAGAGGTGTGGGCCCGTGCTCGTCGTCCGTTCGATCGCGTTGTTCGTGCTCGCCGCGCTCGCCGAGATCGGCGGCGCGTGGCTGGTGTGGCAGGGGGTGCGGGAGCACCGCGGGTGGATCTGGATCGGGGCCGGCGTGATCGCCCTCGGCCTGTACGGGTTCGTCGCGACCGCCCAACCCGACCCGCACTTCGGTCGCGTCCTGGCCGCATACGGTGGGGTCTTCGTCGCCGGGTCACTGGCCTGGGGCATGGTCGCCGACGGCTACCGGCCCGACCGGTTCGACCTCCTCGGCGCGCTGATCTGCCTGGTCGGGGTCGGCGTCATCATGTACGCCCCACGAGGCTGACCGGCCCCACCTACCGGCCCGCCCGGGCGAGGCGGCGGGCCGGTAGGTGGCCAATCTGGCCCACCGTAGCCGGGTGTTCTTCGGCAACCGGGTGGCCGGCCCCGCCGTCACCACCTGGACCCCCGCGCACACCTACCTGCACTGGGCCAACCTGATGGCCCCGGACTGTGCCCTGGTGGACTGGGAAGGGTGGGGACTGGCGCCGGGGGTTCGACGCCGCCACCCTCTACCTGCACACCCTGCTCGTCGGCGAGCTGGCCGACCGTGTGCAACGCAGCGAGCAGGACACGACCGCGGTGCGCGTGCTGGCCGGCGGCGCCGACCGCGACGTCGACCAGATCCGCGGCGAGATCGGTCCCTCGCGCCGGATCAGCGCGCGGGCGGTGCGGGGGCCAGCGCCCGGTCCGCTTGGCCAGGTCGATCTGGGCTGGCCGGCGGGGCGCATGAGGCCCGCGGCGATGAGTTTCTCGGCGCGGGCGCGGTTGACCTGGCTCCAGTTGCTGCGTGGGCGGCGTGGAGTGAAGCGGAGGTAGAAGCTCTCGGCGTCGCGCTTTCTGGCGTGGCTGTCGATCCAGCCGAAGCACAGGGCCTGCTCGACGGCCTCGGGGACGAGGATGCTCGGAGTGGGACTGCGCTTGTGGTAGGTGATCAGCCATACGGCGCGCTGCAAGGCGGCGTGCTCGTCGAGCCAGACGCACCAGTCGGCCGCGGTCCGCGCGTGGAGGGTGGGTTCGCCGTTCATCGCTGCTGCCCCAGGATCTCGACGAACAGCTGGATTCTCGGTGGCCACCAAGTCGCGCATGACGAGCACCTTTCGTGTCACGGCCGGGTCACCCGTATGACGAGCGGGGCCGCGATCACTCATCGGCGCCGGTGAACCCGCCCGCGTAGTGCACGTCGAGCCCGCTCGCGCCGGGCGCCAGCTCCGGGCGCAACACGAGGTCGTCGTCGTAGTCGCCGCCGTTCTGCGTGCGGTAGGGGAGCGGGGCGTCCCGGTCGAGCCCCGCGACCCGCCGCCGCACCAGTGCGGCCGCGGCGGCGTGTTCGTGTGGCCCGACCCGGTCGGCGCCGTACACCGCCACCGGCGGCAACACCGACATCCCGGCGTACCACAGCGTTCCGTGCAGCAACGGGAACAGCACCAGGTCCAGCTGTCCGTTGATGCCCCGGGGCCCGAGTGCCGGCTCCCGGCTTCCGGCGGTGACGAGCACCAGCGCCCGCTTGCCGGCCAGCCGCCCCTGCCCGTAGCGCAACGTCCGGCCGGGCCGCTGGGGGTCGGTGACCCCGTAGGCGTAGCCCTTGACGAACACGCGGTCGAACCAGCCCTTCAGGATGGCCGGCATCCCGTACCACCAGAGCGGGAACTGCAGCACCACCGCGTCCGCCCAGTCGATCTTGTCGTGCTCGGCCCTGATGTCCGCGCCGAGCGTGCCGTCGGCGTACGCCCGGCGAGACGCGGCGCTGAGCGTGTCCCCGCTCGCATCCCCGAGGTCGTCCCGGTCCAGCGTGGCCTTCCACTTCATCGCGTACAGGTCGGAAACCCGGGTCCGGTGGCCGGCGGAGGCGAGGGCAGCCAGCCCCTCGTCCCGCAGCACCCCGCTCAGCGACCCCTGATCCGGATGGGCGAACACCCACAACACGTTCACGCGAGAACCGTCCCTTCCCCCACGTCGTGGCGAACCTGACCACACCAGCCTCGCCGGAGCGGCGGCCCGCCACGAGTGGCCCGCGGGACAACTCACGCAAGGATCGGGCCACGCAGGGAGGAGGCTCGCCGGGGGCACCGGGGCCGCGGCTCCGGTGCCCCCGGCAGCACGGGGAGGTGAACTCGCGCCATCACCTCACCGGGTGGCCGCACCTCCGATCTCGCGTCGTACGGTAATCACATTCCCGCTCGTTTTACCCGCTGATTACCGAATGGCGGATCAGCGAATGTAATACGACGCGATCCGTACACACGCGGGCCGGTTGGGACACCAGGACACCGAGAACCCACTGGGCTCGCAGCGCCGGTTGCAGCGAATGCACCGGTCCGGCGGGGGACAGGTGGTGAGCACGACCTTCGCCCTGGTCCGCACCCGCCGCGCCGCCACCTCCGCGCTCTTGTCGATCACCCTGTTGACGGAGCCGAGAAGACTCATGACACACGCTCCCGGAGTTCGTCCGCGACTGTTTCGGGATAACCACGCCGCCCAGCACACGGCGCCGAGACAAGGATAAATTCCACCATTCCCGACACGAGTCACGAAAACGGGGGATTTTGTGCCGCCCGAAAGACGGTCGGCGCACCGGACCGTGCGTGAACCCGCAGCGAACCGTGCGCGCCGGTCGGCACGGTGGCGACATGACCGACTCCGACAGGACACCGGTGACCGTGCTCGGCCTCGGCGCGATGGGCACGGCGCTGGCCGAGGCACTCCTCGCCGCCGGGCACCCCACCACCGTGTGGAACCGCACCAGGCACAAGGCCGAGCCGCTGGTCGCCAGGGGAGCGCGGCCCGCCACCGACGTCGCCGACGCGATCGCGGCGAGCCGGCTGGTGATCGTCTGCCTGCTCGACCACGCCTCCGTCCACGCCACCCTCGACGGGCACGCCGAACGAGTGCGGGGCCGCGCCCTGGTCAACCTCACCAGCGGAACCCCAGCACAAGCCGAGGAGCTGGCCGCGTGGGCGGCCGCCCACGGCGCCGACCATCTCGACGGCGGCATCATGGCCGTGCCGACGATGATCGGCTCCCGGGAGGCCTTCGTGCTGTACAGCGGCTCCCGGCACGCGTTCCAGGACCACCGCGCCGTGCTGGAGGTCCTGGCCGAGACCCACTACCTCGGCGAGGAGCCCGGGCGCGCCGCGGTGCACGACGTGGCGCTGCTCAGCGGCATGTACGGGATGTTCATGGGCGTGCTCCAGTCGTTCGCCGTGATCCGCACCGAGGGCGTTCCCGCGACCACGTTCGCCCCGCTGCTCGGCCGCTGGCTGTCCGCCATGGCCGGGTTCGTCGATGGCGCCGCCAGGCAAATCGACGAGGGCGACTACACCCTCGACGTGTCGTCCAGCCTCGCGATGCAGGCCGGCGCCTTCGCCGAGCTCCTCCACGCCACCGAGGAGCGGGGGATCAGCACCCGGCTGCTCGCCCCGCTGGGGCGCCTGCTGGACCGGCGGGTCGCCGACGGCCACGGCGACGAGGACATCACCGGCGTCCTCGAACTGCTCACCCTCGACCACCGGAAGGACCCTTCGTGAACGCACCATCAGCGGACCGGCAGGACCGCACACCCGTGACCGTGATCGGCCTCGGCCCGATGGGCCAGGCGATGGTCCGCACCTTCCTGGACCACGGCCACCCCACCACGGTCTGGAACCGGAGCGCCGGCCGCGCCGACGACGTCGTCGCCAGGGGAGCGGTGCGCGCCCCGACCGTGGCGGACGCGCTCGCGGCGAACGAACTGGTGGTCCTCAGCCTGACCGACTACCAGGCCATGTACGACATCCTCGGCACCGCCGAGCGATCGCTCGGCGGACGGGTGATCGTGAACCTGAGCTCCGACACTCCGGAACGCAGCCGCACGGCGGCGCGCTGGTTGGCCGAGCGCGGCGCCCGGCTCGTGGTTGGCGGCGTCATGGTGCCGGCCGAGCTCGTCGGCACGGAGCAGGCGTACGTGTTCTACAGCGGGCCGCGGGCGGACTTCGCGACCCACGAGCCGGTGCTCCGGCTGGTCGGCCGACCCGATTACCTCGGTGAGGACCACGGCCTGGCGCAGCTGTTCTACCAGGCCCAGCTGGACATCTTCCTGACCGTGCTGTCGGCGTACCTGCACGCCACCGCGCTGGTTGGGTCGGCGGGGGTCGACGCGGCGCGCTTCCTGCCGTACGCGAAGGAGAACGTCGACACCCTCTCCTACTTTCTCGACGAGGCCGCGCGGGCGATCGGCGAGGGGAAGTACCCAGGCGACGAAGCCACGGTGCGGATGATGGGCGCGACCGCGGACCACATCCTGGAAACCAGCCGGGACGCCGGCATCGATCTCGACCTGCCCGCCGCGGTGAAGGCGCACTACGACCGCGCGATCGCCGCCGGGCACGGCACCGACGGGTGGCCCAGCCTGTTCGAGGTGATCACCCGCCGCGAGTGACCCGGATCGCGCCGGCCGTCGCACGAGAGCTGGGGGTGACGGCCGGCGCGCTCGGCTACGCTGCGGGGGACACCCGACCGACAGGGGACTGGGGAACATGCGCACGCTGACCTACTTCGTCGCCACGACGATCGACGGGTTCATCGCCGACCCGGCCGGGAACAACCCGGCCGAGCCCGGCGGGATCATGGGCGACGGGGGAGACCACATCGACGCGATCGTGGCCGAATACCCGGAGATCCTGCCGACACCGGCCCGCGAGGCGCTGGGCGTCACCGCGGAGAACCGGCTGTTCGACACCGTCCTGGAGGGGCGCGGGTCGTACGAGATCGGCCTGCGGGCCGGGATCACCAACGCCTACCGGCACCTGCGGCACATCGTCTTCTCCAGAACGATCGCCGAGAGTCCGGACCCGACGGTGGAGATCACCTCCGACGACCCGCTGTCCAGGGTCAAGGAGCTCAAGCAGGAGGACGGCGGTGGCATCTGGCTGGTCGGCGGCGGGCGGCTCGCCCAGGCGCTGCGGCCGGAGATCGACCAGCTGATCGTCAAGCTCAACCCGGTAGCGATCGGCTCGGGCATCCCGCTGTTCGGCGGCGAGTTCCGGCCGCAGAAGTACCGGCTCACCGCGACCCGCGTGTTCGACAGCGGCGTGGTCTTCCTGACCTACGTCAGGGCACCGGGCTGACGTCGAGCCGATCAGGGCGTCTGTTCTTGTCAGACCCGATCGGTAGCGTCAGGCGCATGGCGCTGTCGGTAGAAGAACGCGAACGTTTCCTCGCAGAACCCCATATCGGTGCGCTCTCGGTGGTCGAGCGGCCGGAGCGGGGGCCGCTGACGGTCCCCATCTGGTACCAGTACACGCCGGGCGGTGAGCTGTGGGTGAACACCCCCGCGGGCTCACGGAAGGCACGGGCGATCGACGCGACCGGCCGGTTCAGCCTCACGGTGCAGCGGACCGAGCCGACGGTCCGCTACGTGTCGGTGGAGGGGCCGGTGGTCAGGACCGCGCCGGGGAGCCACGAGCGGTCGTGGGAGATGACCGCACGGTACCTGCCGCCCGAGAAGGTGGCCGACTTCGTGGAGTACGAACGGACTCAGCTCGGCGAACACGTCGTGATCTACATGCGACCGGAACACTGGCTGTCCGCCGATTTCGGTCCGACCTGACAGGGCCCGTCACTCATCTGGTGCGGGGTCCCTCGCCGACCGCGGCGGCGAGGGACCCCGCACCACTACTTGACATAATGTAGCTTATCGGCGCTCTACATCTGCCTCGTGACGAGCGCGGCCGGCGGGCTCGCTTCCCGTCCGGCCTATCCCTCTGGCCACTGACGTCGCCCGCTCCTCGCATGGGTGACCACGAGATCCTCGGTCAGGCACCGACGTACTCCGCGAGGTGCTCACCGGTGAGCGTGGAGCGGTCGGCGACGAGGTCGGCGGGTGTGCCCTCGAAGACGATCCGCCCGCCGTCGTGGCCCGCGCCGGGACCGAGGTCGATGATCCAGTCGGCGTGCGCCATGACCGCCTGGTGATGCTCGATGACGATCACCGACTTGCCCGAGTCCACGAGCCGGTCGAGCAAACCGAGCAGCTGCTCGACGTCGGCGAGGTGCAGGCCGTTGGTTGGCTCGTCCAGCACGTAGACACCACCGTCGGCGCCCATGTGCGTGGCCAGCTTGAGCCGCTGCCGCTCGCCCCCGGACAGCGTGGTCAGCTGCTGGCCGAGGGTGAGGTAACCGAGCCCGACGTCGGCGAGCCGCGCGAGGATCTTGTGCGCGGCCGGGGTCCGCGCCTCGCCGTTACCGAAGAACTCCTCGGCCTCGGTCACCGACATCGCGAGCACCTCGGCGATGTTGCGGCCACCCAGTGTGTAGTCCAGCACCGCGGCCTGGAACCGCCGGCCTCCGCAGTCCTCACACGGTGTCGAGACCGTCTCCATGAACCCGAGTTCGGTGTAGATGACCCCGTTCCCGTTGCACGTCGGGCAGGCGCCTTCGGAGTTGGCCGAGAACAGCGCGGGTTTCACCCCGTTCGCCTTCGCGAACGCCTTGCGGATCGGCTCGAGCAGCCCGGTGTAGGTCGCCGGGTTGCTCCGCCGTGAGCCGCGGATCGCCGTCTGGTCGATCGCCACCACACCGTCCCGCCCGGACACCGAGCCGTGGATCAGTGAGCTCTTGCCGGAACCCGCCACCCCGGTGACGACGACCAGCACGCCGAGCGGGATGTCGACGTCGACGTCTCGCAGGTTGTGCAGGTTGGCGCCGCGCACCTCCAGCACCGCCGACCGGGTCCGCACCGCCGGCTTCACCTTCGCCCGGTCATCCAGGTGCCGCCCGGTGACCGTGTCGCTGGCCCGCAGCCCCGCCACGGTGCCCTCGAAGCAGATGGCGCCGCCCGCCGTGCCCGCGCCGGGCCCGAGGTCGACGACGTGGTCGGCGATCGCGATCACTTCCGGCTTGTGCTCCACGACCAGCACGGTGTTGCCCTTGTCGCGCAGCCGCAGCAGGAGGTTGTTCATCCGCTGGATGTCGTGGGGGTGCATGCCCGTGGTGGGCTCGTCGAAGACGTAGGTGACGTCGGTCAGCGACGAACCGAGGTGGCGCAGCATCTTGATGCGTTGCGACTCGCCACCCGACAGCGTCCCGGACGGACGGTCGAGGCTGAGGTAGCCGAGCCCGAGCTCCACGAACCAGTCGAGGTTCGCCCCGAGCGCCCGCACCAGCGGCGCCACCCCGGGCTCGTCGAGCCCACGGATCCACTCCGCCAGGTCGGTGATCTGCATCGCGCAGAGGTCGGCGATGTTCTTGCCCCTGATCCTCGACGACCGGGCCGCTTCGCTGAGCCGGGTCCCGCCGCAGTCCGGGCAGTCCTCGAAGGTGGCCACCCGCTCGACGAACGCGCGGATGTGCGGCTGCAGCGAGTCGACGTCCTTGGACAGGAACGACTTCTGGATCTTCGGGATCAGGCCTTCGTAGGTCACGTTGATGCCCTTGGCCTTGATCTTCGTCGGTTCCTTGTAGAGGAAGTCGTGCAGTTCCTTCTTGGTGTACTTGCGGATCGGCTTGTCCGGGTCGAGGAGACCCGACTCGCTGTAGGTCCGCACCATCCAGCCGTCGGCGGTGTAGCCGGGGACGGTGATCGCGCCCTCGTTGAGCGACTTGCTGTCGTCGAAGACCTGGGTGAGGTCGATGTCGGACACCGTGCCGCGGCCTTCGCAGCGCGGGCACATGCCACCGTGGTAGACGGCCTCGCGGACGATGGTCTTCTCCCCCGTGGCGCTCGTCAGCACGCCGCTGGCCTTCCGCGCCGGCACGTTGAACGAGAACGCGATGGGTGGACCGATCCGTGGCTCCCCGAGCCTGCTGAACAACACCCGCAGGATCGCGTTGGCGTCGGTCACGGTGCCGACCGTCGATCGGGGGTTGGCCCCCATCCGCTCCTGGTCGACGACGATCGCCGTGGTCAGCCCCTCGAGCACGTCGACATCGGGCCGCGCGAGCGTCGGCATGAAGCCCTGCAGGAAGGCGGGGTAGGTCTCGTTGATCAGCCGCTGCGACTCCGCGGCGACCGTGTCGAACACCAGCGAGCTCTTGCCCGAGCCGGAGACGCCGGTGAACACCGTCAGCCGGCGCTTCGGGATCTCGATGTCGACGTCCTTGAGATTGTTCTCACGGGCGCCGTGCACGCGGATCCGATCGTGGCTGTCGGCAACGTGCGGCGCAGGCGACGGTGTCTCCGCCCTGGTGGCCATACTCATCGTGTCTCCATCTGTTCGGCAGATACCGCCGGTTCGACTCCCTGGCTCCCGGTGTGCCGGGCGGCTCAGCGCAGCTCCTGGATGCGAACCATGTTGCCGGCGGGATCGCGGAGGGCGCAGTCGCGAACTCCCCATGGCTGGTCGGTCGGCTCCTGGACGATCTCGGCGTCACCGGTCTGCACCCGCTCGAAGGTGGTGTCGAGGTCCTTGGTCGCCAGGTTGATCATGGCGAAGGTGCCCTTGGCCATCATCTCGGTGATGACGCGCCGCTCCTCGTCGGTGACGCCCGGGTCGCCACCCCCCGGTGGGTGAATGACGATGGAGGTGCCGGGTTGGTGGGGGGGGACCAACCGTGATCCAGTGCAGGTCGCCGTACTCCACATGGTTGCGGACCTCGAAGCCGAGGGTGTCGCGATAGAAGGCCAGGGAGGCGTGCGGGTCAGCGTATGGGAGGAAGGTCTGGTAAATGGTGATGTCCATGGCGGCAGCTTATGAGTGGCTCACGACCGCCGCTTCTCGATTCCTGATCGGTCGGGTCACCCGTTTCGCCACACACGGCGGCATCCCCGCCGTCGCGTGCGCCGCCTGGTTTCGGTAGACGCTCGGGGGCATACCGACCAGCTCGGTGAAGCGGGTGCTGAAGGTGCCCAGCGACGAGCAGCCGACTGTGAAGCAGACCTCGGTGACACTGAGGTCGCCACGGCGCAGCAGCGCCATCGCGCGCTCGATGCGCCGGGTCATCAGATAGGAGTACGGCGACTCGCCGTAGGCGCGCCGGAACTCGCGGCTGAGATGGCCCGCCGACATGTTCACCCCGCGGGCCAGCGCCTCGACGTTCAGTGGCTGCGCGTACTCCCGGTCCATCCGGTCGCGAACGTGACGCAGCAGCGCGAGGTCGCGCAGGCGCTGCGTCGTGGTTGAACTGCTGCTCATCGGCCAGATCGTGCCATGTCGCGCCGGGCGGCACCACGTCCCATGAGCTCGGTCACGTCCTCCGTGATGGTGGACAGCACACCCGCCTTCCGCGACTTCCTCACACAGGACGACGGCACCGGATGGGCGGCTTCGTCGACCCTTTCGGCACGCTGTGGTGGTTTCCGCCACCCCCCGGCCTGACCTGACCGTGTTCACGGTTCGGCTTCTCGCCTCGGCGCGGTACGCCGTCGCGGTCGCACGCACGTGATCAGCGGAACTGCTCCAGGTCGTGCGCGGCCCTGGCCAGCTCGCTCGCCATGCGGCGCAACTCCTCGGCGCCGGCACCGTCGTCGGCGGCGGTCACCACGTCCTCGGCCGCGCACCGGAGCTGGAACAACCGGTCCTGCAACATCGTCATCTCCGCGTCGGACAGCACGACGGCGTCCTCGGGCAGCCCGCTGCGCTGCACCGCCGCGCGCCGCTCGTAGGCCCGCTGCCGGCACGACTGGCCACAGTACCGCCGCCGGCGCCCCACGCTCCCGCTCTGCTCGAGCCGCCGGCCACACCACCCGCAGTGCCGCCCCCTTCTCCCCTGACCCGTTCCGTCACGTGACGAATCGCGGGTCGAGGTCGTCGGGTCGAGCTGGCGTGTCGCTTCTCTCACGCCGACGACCATAAACGGCCACCGAACGCTCACGTCACGGCCACGCCGGCGAGGCACACTGGAAGGCGTGCACCCCTACCTGACCGGGCCGTTCCCCCGCGCCTTCGCCCATCGGGGTTGGCACCTGGACGACCTGGCGGACCTGGAGAACTCGCTGCCCGCGTTCCGGCGCGCGATCGACGAGGGCTACCACTACCTGGAGACCGACGTCCATGCCACCGCCGACGGTGTGGTCGTGGTGCACCACGACGCGCTGCTCGACCGCACCACCGACCGCACCGGGCCGATCGCGCGGCAGCGGTGGGCCGACGTCCGCAGGGCGAAGATCGGTGGGCGGGTGCCGGTGTCCCGGCTGGAGGACGTGCTCGAGGAGCTGCCGAACGCCTACTTCAACATCGACGTGAAGTCGCCCGCGGCGGTCGGCCCGTTCGTCCGGGTGATCCAGCGGATGCGGGCCTACGACCGGGTCGCGGCCGCGTCGTTCTCCGACGGGCGGTTGGCCCGCCTGCGCCGGCTGGCCGGGCCGCGGCTGCTCACCGCGATGGGGCCTCGGTCGGTGGCCGTGCTGCTGGCCCACGGCTGGGCGCCGTTCCTGCGGCTGCGCCACCTCTGCCGCGGCTGGTTGGCGCAGGTGCCGATCCGGCAGGGCACGGTGACCATCGTCCACGACGGCTTCCTCCGGTCGGCGCGGCTCGCCGGCGCCGAGGTGCACACCTGGACCGTCGACGACGCGGAGCAGATGCGCACACTGCTCGATCGGGGCGTGCACGGCATCGTCACCGACCGGCCGGACGTGCTTCGCGCCGTGCTCACCGACCGCGGCGCCTGGCGAGCGATGTAACGCGGGTCTCGCGCTCCCGGGCCGAGGGTCCGGCGGCACGGCGGCGGGACACCGATCGCGCACCCGCGGGGCCAACGGTCCGGCGGCGCGGGCGGTCACGAGCGGCCTGGGCCGGGAGCCGGCCCACGAGCTCGACCGGGAGCGACGGGAGCTCCGTACCTGCCCTGCCTGCGCCCGCACGGCGCCGTTCGCCCGGTACCCTCCGCTCACCCGGGCCGATCATCGGTCCGGCCGACGCACGATCGGGAGCGCCATGACTGCCACCTCGACCGGTCCGACCCCGGCCGCGGACCCCCGGGAGCGGCGCCGGGAGCAGCGCGGCTGGTACTTCTACGACTGGGCGAACTCGACGTTCTTCACCTCGGTGATCACCGTCTTCGGCGCCCTGTACATGGGCTCGGTCGCCGCCGTCGACGCGCGCACCGACACGGCCCGCAACGGGCCCACCCCGTGCGTCGACGACACCGGCGCCACCAACACCCTGGTGAACTGCGACATCACCCTGTTCGGCCTGTCCTTCCCGGCCGGCTCGCTGTGGGGCTACCTGCTGTCCGTCGCCACCGTGGTCCAGGTCGTGGTGCTGCCGGTCACCGGCGCGATCGCCGACCGCACCCAGAACAAGAAGCGCATCCTCGGTTTCTTCGCCTTCCTCGGCGCCACCGCGTCCGCGCTGCTGTTCTTCATGGCCGACGGCAACTGGCAGCTCGGCGTGCTGCTCTACATCGTCGGCAACATCGGCTACGGAGCCTCGATCGTCGTCTACTACTCGTTCCTGCCCGACATCGCCACGCCGGACGAGCGCGACGTGGTATCCGCGCGCGGGTGGGCGTTCGGCTACCTCGGCGGCGGCATCGCACTGGCCCTGCAGCTGGCGTTCTACCTCGGCCGCGACGCGCTCGGCGTCAGCGAGTCCACCGCGGTGCGGATCTGCTTCCTCTCCTCCGGCGTGTGGTGGGCGGCGTTCACCCTGATCCCGCTGCGCCGCCTGCGGGAGCGCCAGCGGCCGCACGGCAGGGAGCGCGACACGTCGGTGCTCGCCGCGGGCTTCACCGAGCTGTGGGCGACCGTCCGCGCCGCCAGGGCGTTCCCGCTGACCCTGGCGTTCCTGGGCGCGTACCTGGTCTACACCGACGGCATCTCCACGGTGGTCACGGTGTCGGCCCAGTACGGCAAGGACGAGCTGAAGTTCGGCAACGAGGTGCTGATCGCCACCATCCTGGTGATCCAGTTCGTCGCCTACCTCGGCGGTGTCGCGCACGGGCTGATCGCCCGGCGGTTCGGCGCCAAGCGAACCATCCTGGGCAGCCTCGCCTTCTGGGTCCTGGTCATCGGCGCGGCGTACTTCATCGAGGCCGGCCAGCCACTTCAGTTCTACGCCGTGGCCGCCGGCATCGGCCTCGTGCTCGGCGGTACCAACGCGCTGTCCCGCTCGCTGTACAGCCAGATGATCCCGGCGGGCAAGGAGGCGCAGTACTACTCGCTCTACGAGATCGGCGAGCGGGGCACCTCGTGGCTGGGCCCGCTGCTGTTCGCGGCGGTGGGCCACGCCATCGGGTCGTTCCGGTTCGCCATCATCGCGCTGGTCGTCTTCTTCGTGCTCGGGTTCGTGCTCGTCGCGCTGGTGCCGGTGCGCCGGGCGATCGTCGCCGCCGGAAACCGGCCACCCTCCGTGCTCTGATCCGGGCGGCGAGTGACCGTCCCGGCACGGTCGGGCGACGATTGAAACGTCAGTCTCACAACGCTCGGATGGTCGGTCAACTACCGAGTGTCACTACTCTCGGTATTGTCGCCCGGACGGTCTTGGCGATCTTGGAACCCGCTCGGGGCGTCCCGGTCGATCAGGTCTGGCCTGAGTAGCACGCGATAGCCCATCCGAGGGACAAACCCAAGAAGACGAGCGATAACGCGTCACGAGCGGGCCGAAAAGTTGTCCTACTAGAGGAAGCTGTTGCCGAAGGGCGGGTCGCTCGCCGTGAGCCACGACATGCCGGTTCGGGAATCTCCGGACCGCGCCGAACGTTGCTTAGGGTGAGCACTGCCCTGGCTCGACCGAGCCGACTGAAAGGACCCACCATGGCCGACCGTGTTCTTCGTGGAAGCCGGCTGGGAGCGGTCAGCTACGAGACCGACCGTAATCACGACCTCGCTCCACGGCGCACCGTGCGCTACCGGTGCCCCAAGGACCACGAGTTCGAGGTGCCGTTCTCCGACGACGCCGAGGTGCCCTCGGTGTGGGAGTGCCGCCTGCACGGCAGTGAGTCCGAGATCGTCGACGGCAGCCAGCCCGAGCAGCGCGAGGTGAAGCCGCCGCGGACGCACTGGGACATGTTGCTGGAGCGGCGGACCATCCCCGAGCTGGAGGAGCTGCTCAACGAGCGGCTCGCCGAGCTGCGCGGTCGGCGCAGCCGCAGCGCCTGACGGCCGCCGATCCCACCACCCCCGAAGGGCCCCGCGCCAATCCGGCGCGGGGCCCTTCGGCGTGTGGGGCGTCAGCGGCGGAGCAACCGGCGCAGCTGGTCGGCGCGGTGGCGCAGGCCCCAGCCGGCCACCCGCAGGAACGCCTCGCGCACGATGGAGCCGCTCATCTTCGACTCGCCGATCTCCCGCTCGGTGAAGGTGATCGGCACCTCGACGACGGTGAACCCCGCGCGGACCGTGCGCCAGGTCAGATCGATCTGGAAGCAGTAGCCGGCGGAGACGACCTCGTCCAGGGCGAGCTTCTCCAGCACCGCCCTCCGGTAGGCGCGAAAGCCGGCGGTGATGTCGTTGATCCGCACGCCGAGGGTGAGTTTGGTGTAGATGTTGGCGCCGCGGGAGAGCACGTGCCGGCGCGCCGGCCAGTTGACGATGCTGCCGCCGGGCACGTAGCGGGAGCCGATCACCAGGTCCGCGTCGCCGAGCGCGTCGAGCAGCCGGGGCAGGTCCTCCGGCGCGTGCGAGCCGTCGGCGTCCATCTCGACCAGGGTGTTGTACTCGCGCGCCAGGCCCCAGCGGAACCCGGCGATGTAGGCCGCGCCGAGCCCGGCCTTCTCCGTGCGGTGCAGCACGTGCACCCGCTCGTCGTCGGCGGCGAGCTCGTCCGCCAGTTGCCCGGTGCCGTCCGGGCTGCCGTCGTCGACCACCAGCGCGTGGGCGTCGGGCAGGCTGTCGTGCAGCCGGCGCAGGATGGGCGCGAGGTTCTCCCGCTCGTTGTACGTCGGGACGATCACCAGCACCGGGGCGGTGCCGCCGTGCCGGTGCTGGTGATCATCCCGCGGCCCCTGCGCCATGCCTGTCCTCCCCTAGCCGGCGGGCCGTGCCGCCGTGTCCGTTCCGCCGTGTCCTGTGTCGCCACCTGGCGCGCCGGCCCGCCGGCCTGGCGCCACCCCGGCCAGCGCCGCCGCGACGGCGACCCCGACCAGGACGTACTCGGGCCACGCACCGAGTCGATCCGACAGCGTAGTCGCCCGCCGCAGCGGCACCTCGGCGACCAGTGACGCGGCGGTGAACAGGTCGGTGGACCTGGCGACGCCGCCGTCGGGCCGGACGATGGCGCTGACCCCGCTGGTGGCCGCGACCACCACGGCGCGGCCGTGCTCGACCGCCCGCAGCCGGGACATGGCCAGTTGCTGGTAGCTCATCTCCCCCGGCCCGTACCAGGCGTTGTTGGTTGGCGCGGTGAGCAGCTCGGCGCCGGCGCGCACGGCGTCGCGGGCCGGGTAGTCGTAGGCGGCCTCGTAGCAGATGATCGTGCCGACGACGGTGCCGGCCACCCGCAGGGCGGCGGGGTCACCGTCGCCGGGTCGCATGTCGCCGGTGTCGTCGACGAACGGGGTGACCAGGCGGGCGATGGCGCGGGCGGGGATGTACTCGCCGAAGGGCACCAGCTCCTGCTTGGCGTAGCGGGCGCCGCGGCCGGTGTCCGGGTCCCAGACGACGACCACGTTCTGGGGTGTGCCGTCGGGCAGCCAGTAGAGCCCTCCGACCAGGAACGGGACGCCGAAGTCGGCGACCAGCCGGTCCAGCCGGGGGTCGCTGCCGCGGATGTCGGTGGCGCTCTCCGGCCAGACCACCAGGTCGGGTCGCGGGACCCGGCCGGCGCGGACGTCGGCGAGCAGCCGCTCGCTCTCGGCGAGGTGGTTGGCCCGCAACTCGGCGCGCCGGCCCTGCAACGCCAGGCCGACGTCGGGGGCGTTGCCCTGCACGACGGCGACGGTCAGCGTGCCGGACTGGGGCTCGGCGCCGACGGCGGGCCACAGGGCGAGCCCGGCGACGACCGGCAGCACGGTGGCCAGCGCGGGCCCGGCGAGCGCGCGCGGGTGCCGAACCCGCCGCGACCGGGCGAGCAGGATGGCCAGGCCGAAGCCGGCCAGCGTCACGGCGAACCCGACGAGCGGGGCGCCACCGACCGCGGCCAGCGGCAGGAACGCCCCTTCGGGCTGGCTGAACGCGACCCGCCCCCAGGGGAACCCACCGAGCGGGAACCAGGCGCGCGGGGTCTCCAGCGCGATGTACACCGCGGCCATCCAGACCGGGGCGCCGGGCAGCCGGGACACCACGGTGACCAGGCCGCCGGCGAGGCCGAGGTAGGCCGCGAGCGCGACGG
This sequence comes from Amycolatopsis arida, assembly GCF_900115565.1. Taxonomy (GTDB): domain Bacteria; phylum Actinomycetota; class Actinomycetes; order Mycobacteriales; family Pseudonocardiaceae; genus Yuhushiella; species Yuhushiella arida. The sequence goes on from NZ_FOWW01000009.1 coordinate 167,697, forward strand.
AGAGTCCCAGCCAGGGCCACGGGCCGAACTCGGCGCCGAGGAAGTCGTTGAGCCAGACGAGCAACGGGAGGAAGAACACCAGGCCGAACACGAACCCGAGGCCGAGTCCGGCGCGGACGCGGCGGCCGTGCAGGGCCAGCCCGAGCCCGGTGAAGGCCAGCGGCGCCAGCCACCACAGGTCCCGCGGGGCGAAGCTGAGGTAGAGCGCGAGTCCGGAGGCGGTGGCCAGCAGCAGCCGCCCGAGGCGGGGTGGCCAGGCCCGGCGCGGGGCGGCGGCCGCGGTCTCGGGCACGGTGGCGGTCACCCGTTCAGCCTAGGCGGACGAGGAAAGGTCTTCGTGAGCCCGCCCGCTGAGCGCGTCGTGGATCACCCGGCCGGCGCGCACGGTGCGCAGGCACCGCGGCAGCGGCGCGTCGGGGTCGAGGGCGGGCAGCCCTGGCACACCGGAGCGCGGGTCGGTGGACCAGCGTCGCACGCGGGCGTCGGGGGCGGTGACCACGAGAGCGGCGGCGTCCCAGATCGCGTAGTGCGCGGGTGCGCCCGGAACCAGGCTGCCGGTGACGCCGTCGTTCTCGCCGGCGGCGCGGTGCCCGCCCTTGGTGTGCGCGGTGAACGCGGCACGCGGGGACAGCCCGGATGCGGGGGTGCGGTGGTGCATGGCGGCCCGCACGGCCGCCCAGGGGTCGACCGGGGTCACCGGGGCGTCGGAGCCGAAGGCCAGCGGCACCCCCTCGGCGGCGAGCAGGGCGAAGGGGTTGAGTGGGGCGGCGCGGTCGGCGCCGAGCCGGGCGGCGTACATCCCGGCGGGGCCGCCCCACGCGGCGTCGAACAGCGGCTGCATCGAGGCGACGACACCCCAGCCGGCGAGGGCGCGGGCCTGGTCGGCGTCGACCATCTCCAGGTGTTCCAGCCGGTGCCGGCGGGCGGCCAGTGCCCGCCGGCCGACGACCTCCTCGGCGCGGCGGAAGCCCTCGACGACCTCGGCGACGGCGGCGTCGCCGATGACGTGGAAGCCGGCCTGCAGCCCGGCTTCGGTGCAGGTCACGACGTGCTCGGCGATGGCGGTGGCGTCGAGGTAGCGGGCGCCGCGGGTGTCCGGCCGGTCGGTGTAGGGCTGGTGCAGGGCGGCGGTGTGCGAGCCGAGCGCGCCGTCGACGAACAGATCTCCGGCGAGGCCGGGAAGCCCGAGGCGGCGGGCGAGGTCGAGGGCGCCGGGCTCGCCCCAGTAGCCGACGACCTCGGGAAGGTCGGGGTCGGCGGCGAGGGCGAGCAGGTCGGCGAGGTCGGCCTCGCCGGAGATGTCCGGCCCGGCGCACTCGTGCACGCTGACCACGCCCCTGGCGGCGGCGGCGCGCAGGAACGCCAGCTGGGCGCGGCGGCGTTGGGCGCCGGTGACGGCCCGGCGGGCGGCCGCGCGGACCAGGTGGTGCGCGGCCCGGGTGAGCGGGCCGTCGGCCGACCAGCCGTCGGCGGTACGGGCGTCCGGGGCGAGCTCGACCAGCGCGGTGGACACCAGCGCGGAGTGCACGTCCACCCGGCTGAGGTACACCGGCACGTCACCGGCGGCCGCGTCGAGGTCGGCGCGGGTGGGGATCCGGCCACCGGACCAGCGGAACTCGTCCCAGCCGTGCGCGAGGAGCACCTCGCCGGGGCGGGCGGCGGCGCGGACGGCGGTGAGCAGCTCTCCCGCGTCCCGGACGCCGGTGAGGTCCAGGCCGGACAGGTGCAGCCCGGCGACGGTGGCGTGGACGTGGGCGTCGACGAACGCGGGGGTGACGAACGCCCCGTCGAGCTCGACGACCTCGGCGTCGGGGTGCAGGGCACGGCCGGGGCCGTCCTGGCCGACCCACACGACGGTGTCGCCGGTGACGGCCATGGCGGTGGCGTCCGGGGAGGCCGGGGTGTGGACGCGACCCCCGACGAGCAGCGTGGTCTGCGGTGTGTGCACGCCCGCAGTCTCCCCCGCGGCGGGGCGGCCGACCGCGAGGGGGAGGTGACCTCGGGTTATAACAGCCTCGCAACGACAAGATTTGCTCCCGTAGGGCAATGTGACAGGATATTTTCACGCGCACCCGACGACAAGGAGCAGATGTGACTGCGATCCAGGAACCTGCATCACCTGCCGCCGAGACCCTCGACCAGCCCTACGCCTATGTTCGACGGGAGTTGGTGGAGCCCGACTGGCGCCGGTTCCCCGGGTGGCGCGACGTCACCGAGGCGGAGTGGCGCGACGCCCAGTGGCAGCGGGTGCACTGCGTCCGCAACATCAAGCAGCTGCGCACCCTGATGGGCGGCCTGCTGGAGGAACGGTTCTACGAGGACCTCGCCGCCGACCAGCGGGACATGGCGACCATGTCGATGCTGCTGCCACCGCAGATGCTCAACACCATGGCGCCGGACGCCGGGGCCGACCCGCAGAAGGTCACCGAGGCGTTCTACGCCGACCCGATCCGCCGCTACATGCTGCCGGTGCGCAGCGACCGGGAGACCGAGTGGGCCTCGCACCCGCACTCCCAGCGCGACTCGCTGCACGAGGCCGAGATGTGGGTGACCGAGGGGCTGACCCACCGCTACCCCACCAAGGTCCTGGCCGAGCTGCTGTCCACCTGCCCGCAGTACTGCGGCCACTGCACCCGGATGGACCTGGTCGGCAACTCTACCGAACAGATCGACAAGCACAAGCTGTCCCTCAAGCCGGTCGACCGGCAGGACGCGATGATCGACTACCTGAAGCGCAACCCCGGGGTGCGCGACGTGGTCGTGTCCGGCGGTGACGTGGCGAACGTGCCCTGGCACCAGCTGGAGTCGTTCCTGATGCGGCTGCTGGACATCGAGACCGTGCGGGACATCCGGTTGGCCACCAAGGCGCTGGCCGGGCTGCCCCAGCACTGGCTGCAGCCGAAGGTCGTCGAGGGGCTGGCGCGGGTCGCCGGCACCGCCGGCCGGCGCGGGGTGAACCTGGCCATCCACACGCACGTCAACCACGTGCAGTCGGTGACGCCGCTGGTGGCCGAGGCGGCGCGGACCGCGCTCGCCGTCGGCGTGCGGGACGTGCGCAACCAGGGCGTGCTGATGCGGGGCGTGAACGCCACCGCCGAGCAGCTGCTCGACCTGTGCTTCGCGCTGCAGGGCGAGGCGGGGATCCTGCCCTACTACTTCTACATGTGCGACATGATCCCGAACGCCGAGCACTGGCGGGTCGCGGTGTGGGAGGCGCAGGAGCTGCAGCACGGCATCATGGGCTACCTGCCCGGCTACGCCACCCCGCGGATCGTCTGTGACGTGCCCTATGTCGGCAAGCGCTGGGTGCACCAGGTAACCGAGTACGACCGGGAGCGCGGCATCTCCTACTGGACCAAGAACTACCGCACGGCCATCGAGCGGGACGACCCGGAGGCGTTGCGCCGGCGCTACCCGTACTACGACCCGATCTCCACCCTGCCGGAGGCCGGTCGCCGCTGGTGGAGCGAGCACCGCTGACCCCTCGCTGACCCGCCACCGAGGCCCCATCGTCGCACTCAACGCTCCCCTCCTGCGCGGGCTTCGCATCGTCGCGTGGCGGGGTGCCACGAGGGCCTTGTGGCGGTGGCGGGTGGGCGGAGGTGATCGAACCGGGCCCGACGGCGGTGATCACCCGTTAGGGTCACGGCATGCGACAGCTGCCGTGGTGGGCCGCGCCGAGAGCGGCGCTGCGCAGCCCGCTCACCCTGCTGGTGGCCGCCGGGACGGCGCTGCTCGCGTGCTTCCTCGCGGCGGCCGCGCCGCTGCACGCCTCGGCCGCGGGCGGCGCGGCGGTGCGGCACCAGGCCGAGACGGTGTGCCCCGACCACTACGGCCCGACGTTCCAGGCGCCGGCCGTCCCACCGGAGCGGGTACCGGAACTGGTCGACGCGGTCACCACGGCCGGGGCCCGGCACGGTTTCGACCGGCCAGTGGTCGCGATGTACACCCCGTTGCTGACCGACGTCGAGTTCAACGGCGAGGGCTACCGGATCCGGATCGGCTACCGGGACGGCGCGCTGGACCACCTCCAGCGCCTCGCCGGGGACCGCGCTCCCGGCCTGTGGGTGGGACGGGACCTCGCCGGCTTCGCCGGCATCGAGCTCGGCACCCGCGGCGCGCAGGGCCGGCTCCCCCCGGTGACCGGCGTCTACACCGACCTGCGCATGCCCCCGCCCCGATGGTGGTGCTCGCAGAGCGACCTCGCGGTGCAGAACATCCTCGTCGACCACATCCCGAGCGGCCCGGTGCTCTTCGCCACCGACCGGGACACCTTCACCCGGCTCACCGCCGAGTCCGCCGCGCTGGAACGGCTGCACGTCGCCTTCGCCGTCGACCCGCCGCGCACGCTCGCCGAGGCCGAGCGGAACCGTGACCGCGCCGAGGCGGTGCGAGCGGCCGTGGCCACCGAACTGGACCGGCGGGGCCTCGGTGACGCGTTCTCCGCCGGAGTGCCGTTCACGCGCTCGGTCGAGATCGCCCGGCAGGCCAGGGACAACGTCCTGCTGTCCATCCTGCCGCTGGCGGCGATCAGCGTGCTGGTCGGCTGCGCGGGGATCGGTGCCGTGGCCGCGCAGTGGTACCAGCGGCGGCATGCCCCGTTGCGGCTGCTCGCCGCGCGCGGCGCGGGGCCGACCGCGCTGGGTGGGTTCGCGGTGGCCGAGCTGGGCCTGCCGCTGCTCGCCGGTGGCGGCGCCGGAACGCTGCTCGCGTGGCTGCTGCTGCCGGTGTACGGGCCACCGGGCGATCCCGACCCCGCGACGGCGCGTCTCGCCGCGGGCGCCGCGCTCGCCGTCGCGGCCGGTGCGCTCGGCCTGCTGTTCGGTGTAGTCGCCCTGCGCGCCCGCCGGGACTTCGAGCTCGGCCGGTCGGGACCGGACCGGCCGAGGCTCCGCCGGGTGCTGGCGCTGCTGCCGTGGGAGCTGGTCACCGCGGGCGGCGCACTGCTCGGCTGGGTGCGGCTGCGGGAGCACGGCGCCACCGGGCCGACGGCGGCCCCGCTGCCCCCGGTGGACCCGCTGGCCCTCACCTACCCGGTGTTCGTGGTGCTCACCGTGGGCCTACTCGCCGCCCGGCTCGGCTGGCTGCTGCTGCGCGTCGCGCACCACGCGCGCTGGTGGTCCCGGCCCGCCCTGCAACTCGCCGTCCGCCGGCTGGCCGCCGCCCGCGCCCCGGTCACCGCGGTGCTGATGGTCGGCGTGCTCGCCGTGGGCACGTCGGCCGCCGGCAGCGGGATCGCCGCCGGGCAACGGCAGGCGCTGGCGCAGAAGTCCGGCGCCGTGGTCGGCGCGGAGTCCCGGGTGGACGTCGGCGGCGCGGTCGGCACCTACGCCACACCGCTGCCCGCCCCGCTGCGCGACACCAGCACCGTCGTCGGCCAGCTCACCGGGACGGGCAGCGTGGTGCTCGTCGTCGACCCGGCCACCCTCGCGCGCGGCGCGTGGCTGGACACCCCGGCGGCCGGCCTGGCCGAGTTGGTGCGCGCACTGGACCACGCCCCGCCCGGGAACGGCGTGCCGGCGATCCGGGTGGGCCACACCGCCGAGCAGACCACCGCGCTGCCCGGCCTGCCCGACGCGCGACCGGTCGCCGACGTCCCGATGTTCCCGACGATCGGCGGCGCGCCCGGCTACGTCATCTCCCGCAACGCGCTGCCCGCCGAGCAGCTCGCGGCCGTCCCGGTGTGGCGGGTGCTGTCGGCGGCGCCGCTGGCCGAGCTGACCGGGGAGCTCGGCGCCGCGGGGCTGGTCGCGCTCAACCCGATGAGCCGGGCGGCCGCACTGGACGCCCTGCCCTTCTACCTGGTCGAGTGGAGCTTCTCATTCGTCCGGATGCTCGGCGCCCTGCTGGGCGTGGTGGCGGTGCTCGCGCTGCTGGTGGCGGTGGAGGTCCGGCGGCGGCAGAACGCGCTGGCCGGTGTGCTGGTGCTGCGCATGGGCATGCGGCCGCGCACCCTGCTCGCCAGCCACGCCGCCGAACTCGGCGCGCTGACCGGGCTCGCCGTGCTCACCGGGTTGGCCTGCGGGCTGACGGTCGCCGCCATCGCCACCCCGCGGTTCGATCCCGCCCGCTGGCTGGCGCCGCGGTCGGCGCTGCCCGACCTCACCCTGTTCGTCGTCGGCGTGGCGGTGATCGCCGCGCTCGTGGTGGCGGGCGCCGCCACGCTCGCGGTGCGCTCGGTGCGCGCCGCCCGGACCGCGGAGCTGCTGCGTGACTGAACCCACGACTGGACCCGAGAGTGATCCGCCGGCGCCGGTGTTCGAGCTGCGTGGCGTCGGCGTCGACTACCGCACGCCCGCCGGCCCGGTGACCGCGGTGCACGACGTCACGCTGGACGTGCCCGCCCGGGGCGTCACGGTGCTGGCCGGCCCGTCCGGGTCGGGCAAGTCTACCCTGCTGCGGGTGCTCGGCCTGTTCGACCGGCCCAGCCGCGGCGGGCTCCGGCACGCCGGCACCGACGTGGGGACGTTGCGACCCGCCGCGCGGCGGGCGCTGCGGCGCCGGCGGCTCAGCCAGGTCTTCCAGAACCCGACGGACAACCTGCTCGACTTCCTCAGTGTCGGGGACAACCTGCGTGCCGCGGCCCGCTCGGCCGACCGGGACTGCCCGGCTGCCGAGGTCAGCGGGATCCTGGAGCGGCTCGACCTCGCCGGCACCGAGGAGTGGAAGGTCGGCGCGCTGTCCGGCGGCCAACAGCAGCGGCTCGGCTTCGGCTGCGCGCTCGCCCGCGGCTCGGCCGTCGTCCTGGCCGACGAGCCCACCTCGCAGCTCGACGAGGCGTCGGCCGACCGGGTGCTGGCCGCGGTGCGGCTGCTGGTCGAGCGGGAGGTGGCCGTCGTGTTGGCCACACACGATCCCCGACTGGTGGCGCTGGGCAGCCGGGTGGCCCGGCTGCGAGCCGGGAGCCTGCTGGAGGTGACCGGGCATGGCTGAGCCCGATGGGACGGCACGGCCGGCCCTGCACGTGGCCGGCCTGCGGCGGTGGTTCCGCGGCGCCGGTGGTGACGTGCACGTGCTGCGCGGGCTCGAGCTGGGGGTCGCCGCCGGCGAGTTGGTGACCGTGGCCGGCCGCTCGGGGTCGGGGAAGAGCTCCCTGCTGGCGCTGCTGGGAGGGCTCGACGCTCCCGACGCCGGCACCGTGCTGTGCGACGGCGAACCGGTCGGCCCGGTGATCCCGTGGCATCGGTGTGCCGTCCTGCCGCAGTCGCTCGGCCTTGCCGACGAGCTGACCCTCGCGGAGAACGTGGCGCTGCCGCTGCGGCTGCGCCCGGATCCCCGCCGCCGCGACGCCGCCGCGGTGGCCGACCGGGTGCGTGGCCTGCTCGCCGAGTTGGGCATCGCCGAGCTGGCCGACCGCTACCCCGCCGAGACGTCCTTCGGGCAGCGGCAGCGGGCCGCGCTCGCCCGCGCGGTGGCGGCCCGGCCTCGCGTGCTGCTGGCCGACGAGCCAACCGCGCACCTGGACGTCGGCAGCGTGCCGGCGGTGCTGGGGCTGCTGCGCCGGTGTGCCGACGAGGGCGGCGCGGTGGTGGTGGCCACGCACGACGAGGAGGTGCACCGGATCGCCGACCGGAGGGTGCGGCTGCGGGAGGGCCGGTTGGTCGAGTCGTGATCGACGCGCGACCGGCGCTCCGTACACTCGGCGTCGATGATGCGGCGGTTCCGGTGGTGGTTCGGCGGTCTCGTGCTCGTCGCCGTCTCGGTCCTGGTGGCGACGTTCGCGCTGCTCGGTGAGGAGCCTGGCCCGGTCGATCGGCCCGGCCCGCCCGGCACCGGCCCGCTGACCGTCGTGACGATGGGCGACAGCACGCTGTCCGGGGAGGGTGCCGGCGAGTACTCGCCGGACACCAACGGCGCCAACGGCAACTGGTGCCACCGCTCCCCCAACGCCACGGTGCACCACATCCAGCTGCCTGGCGTCGAGGCGCGGGTGAACCTGGCGTGCTCGGGCGCCCCGTCGGCGCAGGTGGGGTTGGGCGAGGTCGAGCAGTGGACCGAGCCCTCCCAGGCCGCGCGGCTGGCCACGCTGGTGAAGACGCATCGCGTGGTCGCCGTGGTCGTGGCGGTTGGCGCCAACGACGACCCGCACTTCTCCCGGCTGATGTCGGACTGCTTCCAGGCGTGGTTCGACGACGGCGGCCAGCCGTGCAGCGGGCGGATCAGGGCCGACTGGCAGCAGCGGCTGGAGGCGATGGTGCCGAAGGTGGTCGGCGCGCTGGCCGACATCCACAAGGTGCTCCGCGACGCCGGCTACCGGCGCGAGGACTACCAGCTGGTGCTGCAGTCCTACGCCGCGCCGATCGGCCCCGGCATCCCGGAGGAGTTGCGCAACCTCAACGGCTGTCCGTTCCGTACCGAGGACCTGCGGTGGGTCAGCGAGCGGGCGGTGGTGGACCTGGCCACGTACCTGCACCGGGCCGCCGCCGAGGCCGGTGCGCGGTTCCTCGACCTGTCCCGCGCCGGCCGTGGGCACGAGGCCTGCACCGGGGGCCCCGATGCCAGCTCCGAGTGGTTCAGCCGGCTCACCGTGCAGTGGAACGACCTGACCGACGCCGAGCGGGCCAGGCACGCCATCCAGGAGTCGTTCCACCCCAACGCCGCCGGGCACACCCAGTTCGCCCGGTGCCTCAGCGAGTTCCTGCTCACTTCCGACCCGGTGGCCACCTGCCGGAAGGGACCGGACGGCAACCTGCACGCCGCCACCGTGGTCGGCCCGCTGCACTAGCTCCCGGCCCGGGAGGCCTCCCGTACCCAGCTTTCCCCCTACATACCTTTCTGGTTATATAGCTGACGTGGCATCAATGTTCGAGATCCTCGCCGAGCCGCGCCGCCGGCAGATCCTCGACCTGCTGCGCACCGGGGAGCGCCCGGTCGGCGAGCTGGTCGAGCGGCTGTCGCTCACCCAGCCGGCGGTGTCCAAGCACCTGAAGATGCTGCGGGAGGCGGGGCTGGTCGAGGTGCGGCAGGACGCGCAGCGGCGGTGGTACCGGTTGCGCCCGGAGCCGCTGGCGGAGATCGACGCGTGGCTCGCGCCGTACCGGGAGCTGTGGAACACCAGCCTGGACGCGCTCGAACGGCACCTGGACACGATGCCCGACCACGACGGCCGGCACTGAGCGGAGGAGATCGATGGACGGCACGGGGGCGACCGTGGACATCGCGGAGGGACGGCCACGGCTGCGGTTCGAGCGGCGGCTGGCGCACTCGCGGAGAAGGTGCGGCGGGCGCTGACCGACCCTGCGGCCGGTCGCGCGGGTGTGGGCCGAGTTGGTCAGGACCGAGCAGGGCGAGCAGGACTCGGCCACCGACCCGGAGGTCGGGAAGGCGCCGCCGTTGCGGTCCACCAACGGCTACGTCCCCGCGGGCGCCGTCACCGAGGTCTCCGCGCCACGCGTGCTCGAGTACGCCTGGCTGCACGAGGACGAGCCGGTCGGCCGGGTGCGGTGGGAGCTGAGCTACGACGACGAGGTGGGCAGCCGGCTGGTCCTGACCCAGACCGTGCCCGCCCACCTGGCGCGGCTGCTGCCGGTGGCACTGGCCGCGTGGCAGGTTCACCTGGAGCTGTTCTTCGCCGCTCTGCACGGCGAGATCCGCTGCCCCTGGCCGACCGAGCGGACCGACGAGCTCACCCGGAGGTATGCCGAACGATCGTGACGACTCACCGCGCCGGTTCCACCTCGCGGAGAGGCTGAGGTCAGCCCTCGGCCGCCGCGGGACACGGACGTGCTCCACGGCGGCCAGGGACGCGATCAGCGGGTGATCCGCCAACTGTGCGTGTCACGCAACTGGGATCGAAGAGCCTCGTCACGGACCTGGGGGCTGGCATCGGCGACCGTGACCGCCACGATGTGCTCACCGGGCGGCAACCCCAACCGATCGACATCGAGTTCGGTGACGCCCGACGCGACCGGGTGACCGTCCACCGTCCACGTGATCCTCGGCGCGCTGGGCATCGTGGCGACGGCGACCCGGAAGTGTCCGCCGGAGAGGGCGGTGGCGTCGTCGATCGTGGCGGCGTGGGCGTAGAAACCGGCGATCATCGCCTCCCGCCCGGGCGGATTGAACGGGCGGCCCAGCTGACGCATCATCGAGTTCTGACTGGGTCGGTACATTCCGGACCGGCAGTACCGGGCTCCCTGATAGGTGCCAACCGTGCCGCCGTCCGGTGAGGGCTGGTCGAGCCACCGGTGCCACTTGTAGCGATAGGCGCGCAACTGGGCGGCGGTGTAGGTGGTGGCGTTGGGCTCTCTCGGTTCGCGGCGGTCACACGTTCCATAGTCGTACTCGTCGGCGAGGCCGCCGACCGAGTGGCCCAGCTCGTGCACGACGATCTGGCTGGCCTGTTGGTTACCGCCGGAGGATGTGGCCACGCCGCCGCCGGCCCCGCCGTACTTGGTCGTGTTGGCGAGAGCGACGATCTGGTCCACACCCGGGGCGGCATTCGCGTACTGCCGCGCCTTCGTTTCGTTGACGCACAGCAACCTTTCCATGTTGCCGCACCAGAAATACATGTCCAGCGCGGTGTCCCGGCGCACCCCCGGACGAGGGTCGTTGTCCACACCGGATTGCGCGGACACGACGTTGACCTGCCAGATGTTGAACTGGCCCCGGTAACTCTTGAACGGCTCCACCTCGAACATCGCACTCACGCTGGTCCGCACGTGCTGTCCGTACCGGCCCAGCTGACCCGACGTGTAGCCGTCGCCGACATACACCAGGTCGAACCGGCTCTCGCTGGGGCCGTTGACCTCGATCGGCACGACCTCCACGGCGGCCACGGCGTCGAACGGCGCCGGTGTTCGGTCCGCCGCGGGTCGGGTGACGGACGCCCGCTCGATACTGCCGTCCGGTGAGAACACCTCCATCGACGTGGTCTGCTCCGGCGCCGGCGTCGCCGCCGCGGACACCGGCAGCACACCGGCGGCCGCCGTGACAATCGCCGCTATCCCAAGACATCTCGCTCGCATTGTCGCTCCTCTGGGTGGGGACAGGAGTAGGCCCACGATGACGACTTTCGGCGGCTTATGGGACACCACAGATGGCCATAAAGTCGGTGTGATGGAGGTCGAACTGCGTCATTTGCGGGTGATCTGCCGCATTGCCGAAGCGGGCAGCATCACCCGTGCGGCCGCGAGCCTGGGAACATCGCAGCCGGCACTGACCACCACACTGCAGCGCATCGAAAGGGCACTCGGCGGTCGACTGTTCTGCCGTACCCGCAACGGAATCATGCCAACGGCGTTCGGCGACTGCGTCCTGCTGCGGGCGCGCACGGTCCTGGCCGCCACCGACGAACTGCACCATGCGGTGGGCGGCTGGCTGGCGGACTGCTCGGCCCGCTCGGTCGGACTCGGCGGCATCCCCGGGTCGGTGGTGATCGAACTGGCCGCCCGGCTGGGCCCGCTGGTCCCGGAGGCCACACTGTCGGTGACCACCGACTACTTCCCCCGCCGACTGTTGGACTCGCTGGAAACGGGTCGGCTGGACGCCGCCGTCATCGTCGACTACCCGAACCACCACGCCGAGCCACCACCGGGAGTGCTGGTGCGGCCGCTGGCCACCGAGCCGGTGTTCGTGGCGCTCGCGGCCGACCACCACCTTGCCGCCCGGCAGGAGCTGGACCTGGCCGAGCTGGCGGACGAGCCGTGGGTTCTCGGCCCATCGGACGGCGCGGGATGGCCGGAATGCTTCCATTCGGCGTGCCTGCTGGCCGGGTTCTCGCCGAGGATCGCGCACCGGATCGCGGACCTTCGTCCGTTGCAGGACATCATCGCCACCGGCCGGGCGATCTCCCCGTGCCAAGCCACGTTCACCCCAGCGCCAGGGGTCATCGTCCGACCACTCGTGGGCGACCCGGTATGGATGCGATACCTCATCGCGTGGCACACCCGCGGTTCGTTCGGGGCGCACGCCACCACCCTCGTCACCGAGGCGGCCGCCGCCTACCGCGCCGACATCGCCCGCAGCCCGCACTATCGAACCTGGCTGGCCAGCCGGACGGCGGCCACCGACGGCCGGGCCGGAGACCATGATCGGTGGAGGGTGGGCCGTTCTCCCCAACCCGTCGTGCACCGAACCAGCCAACACGTGGCCGGCCACAACGCGTCCTGCTGACCCGCTGGCGCGGTGCGCCCCCGGTCAGAGGGGTGGGGTGCGGCCCTCGAACGGGGTCGAGAGAACGACCGTGGTGCGGGTGGAGACCCTCGCCGCCTCGCGGATGCGGCGCAGCAGGTCCTCCAGCGCCAGCGGGGACGCGACCCGCACCAGCAGGATGTAGGACTCGTCCCCGGCCACCGAGTAGCAGGACTCGATCTCGGTGATGTGTTCGAGCCGCTGCGGGTAGTCGTCCGGCGCGGCGGGGTCGTTCGGGGTCAACGAGATCAACGCGGTCAGCGGCAGGCCGATCTGCTCACCGTCCAACCGGGTGGTGTAGCCGCGGATCACGCCCCGCTGCTCCAGCCGCCGCACCCGCTGGTGCACGGCCGACACCGACAGCCCGACCCGCTCGGCGAGATCGGTGAAGCTGCGCCGACCGTCGGCGGACAGCTCCCGCACGATGGCCTGGTCCAGCGGTTCCAGCGCACCCGGTCCGCTCATGCGTCCAGCACGACCAGCCCGTGCGGCCGGGTGTTGAGCGACTCCACGCCGTCCTCGGTGACCACCACGATGTCCTCGATCCGCGCGCCCCACCGGCCCGGCTGGTAGATCCCCGGCTCGACGCTGAACGCCATGCCCGGCTCCAGACGCAGGTCGTTGCCGCCCATGATGTAGGGCTCCTCGTGCACGTCGAGCCCGATGCCGTGTCCGGTGCGGTGGATGAAGTACTCGCCGAACCCGGCACCGGCGATGGCGTCCCGCGCGGCGGCGTCGACCTCCGCCGCGCGCACGCCCGGCCCCACGGCCGCCACCGCGGCCCGCTGCGCCCGTTCGAGCACCGCGTAGGTCTCGGCGACGTCGGCGTCCCGTGGCGCGCCGACGGCGTAGGTGCGGGTGCAGTCGGAGTTGTACCCCTCCGGGATCGGCCCGCCGATGTCCACCACGACCACGTCGCCCCGCTCGATCACCCGGTCGGACACGTCGTGGTGCGGGCTGGCGCCGTTGGGCCCGGAGCCGACGATCACGAAGTCGGCGTGCGTGTGCCCCTCGGCCTCGATCGCGGCGGTGATGTCCGCGCCCACCTCGGCCTCGGTGCGGCCGGGCCGCAGCCACTCGCCGACCCGCGCGTGCACCCGGTCGATGGCCCGCGCGGCCTTGCGCAGCGCCGCGATCTCCGCGGCGTCCTTGCGCATCCGCAGCTCCCGCAGGATCGGACCGGCGAGGGTCTGCTCCGCCGCGCCCAGCACGTCCCGCAGCGCCAGCACGTGCAACGCCACCATCGTGTCGCTCACCGCGACCCGTCCTGGCCCGCCGAGCCGGTCGGCGACCACTCGGTACGGGTCGTCGCCGTCCACCCAGGTGACCAGCTCCACGCCCAGCTCGTCCGTCGGCACGTCGGCGTAGCCGGGTGCCTCCAGCTTCGGCAGGACCAGCGCGGGGGTACCGTCGCCGGCCGGGACGACGAGGGTGGTGAGCCGCTCGAACGAGCCGCCGGCCTGGCCGATCAGGTACCGCAGGTCGGAGCCCGGCGCGATCAGCAGGGCGTCGGTGTCGGCCTTCGCCGCGGCGCCACGCGCGCGGTCGAGGCGGGCCCGCAGGCTCGCGACGTCGGGAGCGGGAGTGTGCACGGAGCGACGCATGATCCCGACTGTAGCCCGCGGCGTCGCCGCCGTCGCCGCCCCTCCCGGGGATGCCGGAGGAGCCGCCCGGAGTAATGGGTCAGCCCGCGCCGAGGCAGACGAACGGCCGGCGCAGCGGGTCGACGGCGTTGGCCTCGGCCAGCGCGACCGCCGGGCTCACCCCGCCGGCGAGTCGGCGGTGCAGCTCCGCCATCGTGTCGGCGGCGGCCTGGTCGCCAACCCTGGCTACCGCGCCGACGACGCTGCGGGACCCGCTGGCCAGCAGCGTCCCGGCGAAGCCCAGCGCCTCCTCCCCCGGCCGGATGTGGCTCATCGCCAACTCGCACGCCGCCAGGACCACCCGTTCGGGCAACCGCCGCAGCCGGGTCGTCTCGTGCGCGAACAGCGGCCCGTCGACCAACTCCAGCCGGGAGAACAGGGCGTTGCCCGGTTCGTGCGCGCCGTGCGCGACCAGGTGCGCCAGCCGAGCCCCGTCGAGCGCGGCGAGCACCTCCGCGCTCGACGCCCCCGACCCGTCGACCACCCTGGCCGCCGGGTACACCGACCGCAGCTGCCGCACCTCGCCGATGGCGCCCGGCACGCCGGGGCCGCCGACGAGCACGGTCGGCCCGTCCGGGCGGCGGGCACCGCGGGCCGCGGTGACCCACGCGGTGGCCGACGGCGCGACCGCCAGCGGCCGACCCCGCAGCGACGGCAACGCCGACCAGGGCAGCGCGTACAGCGGGCCGATCGGCACGACCACCAGCTCGCCGTCACCGACGATGCCGGCCAGCGGCGCCATCAGCATCCGGTCCAGCGCGTCGGCCCGCCGCCGGGCGGACGCGGTCACCGCCGCGGCGAGCGGCGGCGGCAGGTGGTCGGGGGCGAGCGCGTCGATGTCGGCGTACAGCTGGGTGGCGGTCTCGACGACCTCCGCCGCCGAGCCGAGCCGCACCAGCCGGAACCCGCCGCGCCGCACCACCACGGCCATCAGCGCACCGGCGTGGGTGACCAGGCTCAGCAGGGTGCGCTCACCCAGCTCGGCCGCCACCTCCTCGGGGGCGGCCACCGGGCGGGGGCGGCCCCACGGGCTGGTGTACCAGCCGAGCCGGCTCGCCTCCCGCTGTAGCCACGCGTACCGCTGCTCCAACGCGGCGACCGGGCGCCCGCTGAGCCGGTGTTGCTGGACGGTGCGCTGCACGTGCCGCATCTCGGTGATGTGCCGGGCCAGCGCGGGGTCCTCGATCGCGGGCAGCGGCTCGTACCGGTAGACCTGGGCCCTGGTGCGCTCCTGCCACTCCAGTACCCGGCGCGCGCCCGCCGTGCCGCGCGCGGAGCCGACCACCAGCCGCACCGCGAGCGCGCCCAGTTCCTCGCCGTGCACGGCGGTGCCGCACACCAGGTCCAGCCCGCCCATCCGGTCACGGGCCCGGCCCAGCTCGGCCAGCCCGGCCCTCGCCTGCGCGAGCGCCGCGCGCGGCCGCCCGGTGGCGACGGCCAGCTCGGCCCGGCACAGCCGCAGCAGCATCCGGTGGTCCACCGGGGTGGTCCGGCGCGGTGCCGGCACCCGGTCGAGCAGCTCGGTGGCCTCGGCGACGGCACGGCGGCGCAGCAGCAGGCGCACGGCGAGCAGCCGTGCCACGGAGGCCTCGTCGCGCGGGCCCAGCTCGGCCAGCCGGGCGCCCAGCCGGGCGAGGTCGGCCGGGAGCTGGAAGCCGCCGCGCCGCCGGTCGCCGGTGAGCGCGGCGATGGCGTCGGCCCGCAGCTTCGCCAGCGCGGCCAGCTCCGCCCACGTGGCGTTGCCCCGGCGCAGGAACCGCCGCCGCGCCGAGTCCGCCAGCCGGCGCGCGGTACGCAGGTCGCCGTCGAGGATCGCGGCCGCGGCCCGAGCCACCTCGGCCTCGGCCACGTCCTGGACCACCCGGTTGCGGTGCAGCTCCGGAATGGCCTCGTCGAGATGCCGGGCTGCCTCCTCTGCCAGCCCCGCGGTGAGCAACGCCTTCGCCTGGTCCAACCGCAGCCTGGCCAGCCACCCTGGCGCAACGGTCTCGTAAATGCGAGCGGCATGCTCGTAGTGGCGCAGCGCTTCCGGAAGGTCGCCGAACATCTGCGACTGGTCGCCGAGCGTGTGCCGGGCCTTGCCCTCGATCCCGGCGAGTCCGTGGGCCGCGGTGAGTTCGAGGCAGCGGTACAGGTCTGCGCGCGCCGCGTCGTGGTTGTTCATCGTGACGTGCACCAACGCGCGGTTCATGAGGTTCCGGGCAAGCAGGAGCGCGCTGGCGTCGTCGCCGCGATCCAAATCGGGCAACACTCGATCGAACAGCGCGAGCGACTCGGCCGGTCGGCCCGTCCGAAAGAGCACGACGGCGCGCTGGAGCCCAGTGGTCAGCTCCAGTGTCTGCCGCGTCTCACTGGACGGCATCTGGCGCAGCACGACCTCCGCGTGCTCCAACCGGCTCAGTCCAGCCTCCGCAGAGGCGATCTCCGCCTCGGCCGAAGCTAGGCTGATCAGTGCACGAGTACGGACTTCCAGTGCCACCGGGTCGTCCGTGGAGTCGACCTTGCGGAGGGCACGGTGCAGCAGCCGCACCGCCTCGGCCGGGCGCTGGTCCACGGCCGCGGCCCTGGCGCGCTGATACAGCTCCGTGGCGAGCGCGACGGGGCTGGCGGGCGAGTCCGACCCTGGCACGGGTCTATGTGAGCACACCGCCACACGTCGCGTCGCGGGCGGTGGGTCAGAGCACGACGGCCGGGGTGACGACCCTGCGGCACGCGTCGGGCGTGCCGACGGTCACCACGATCTGGGTGACCCCACACGGCACGTTGTCGAGCACGAACCGCCCGCCCTCGTCCGACCGCGTGACGGACGAGCCGTGCTCGGCCACCCGCACCTCGACTCCGTGCTCGCCCGCCGGCACCAGCCAGCCGTCGATCCGGTGGCGCTGCCCGACCCTGGTCAGGTTGATCATCACGGTCAGGTCGCTGACGGTGAAGGTGATCGTGCCCTGGTCGTTGCCACGGACACCGGTCAGCGCGTCGGCGCGCTCCCAGCGGGCGACCTCAAAATCCAGGTTCTCCAGCGCGATGGCGAACTGGACCCGGTCCACGAGGTCCTCCGGCGGGGGGTCCAGCGTGTCGACGAGCCGGCCGAGGTCGGCGAGCAGCTCGTCGTCCCACTCGGCGCCGTCGCCGTCCGGTGACCCGGCCGGCACCCGTCCACCGGGTCCGTTCGGCCCGGTCATACCGCGCCCCCTTCCGCGGACAGCAGGGTCCGCAACTCCCTCAGGCAGCGGCCCCGCGTCGGGCCGATGCTGCCGTGCGGCATCCGCATGGCCTCCGCGACGAGCCGGTACTCGGCCCTGCCGGCGAGGACGGTGAGCCGCAGCAACTCCTGGCAGCGCTGGGACAGCCGGCCGAACGCGGCCCAGAGCCGCCGGTCCCGCTCGGCGCGCAGCGCCTCGGCCTCCGGCGCCGGCTGCGTGCCCGGCATCGTCTCGGCCATCTCGTCGGTCAACGGCAGCGGCGGCGCCTTCCTGCCGTGCGCGCGCTGCGCCTCGCGGCGGGTGGTGGTGATCAACCACGCGGCCAACGCCCTCGGCTCCTGCAACTGGTCGAGGTGGCTGAACAGCGCCAGCCACACGGTCTGCACCACGTCCTCGGCGACGTGCCGGTCGAGCCCGTTGCCGCGCGCCACATGCCACACCAGCGGCGTGAGCTCGGCGACCAGCCGGTCCATCGCCGTCCGGTCACCGGCCCTGGCCGCCTGCATGCAGGCGGCGTGCAACTCGGCTCCCCGCAACCCCTCCCAGGGCGGGTCGGCTTCGGCGGTTCGCACGTTCGACACGTGTCGGCCCCACTTCAGGTCGGTTCTCCCCAACTGCCCGCGGGCAGTATCCCGGGTATCACCGCGCCGGTGAGCGGCCGGTCGCCGTTGGGACGCAACTCTCACCCGGTTGGCGCAACGCGCGGCACGAGCGGCATGAGGTGCCGGCCGGCGCCGACGGCTGTCGGACACCGGCCGGCCGCCCCACTCACCCCGGGCGGGCCCTCCCCCTCGCCCGCCTGACCCCCTTGGGGTGGCCAGCGTCCCGCGCGCGGCGGGTCCCGCGGGTGGTGATGGCCGGCGGCCCCCTCGACTGCCGGCCATCACCACCCACCACCGACCGGCCGAGCCGTCTCCCCCGTGGCTCGTCCGGGTCGGTGGCGCGCCCCCAGTCCGTGAGCTGAGCATGCGCGTCGCGCGCCCAATCAGGCGTTCGGCGGTGGAGTGTTCGGCTCCCATCCACCGATGGGAGTGGGGCCAGTCGGGGCCGTCGTCCGCGTTCCCGCCGTCTTCCGGGACTCCTCCCCGGTGGCCTCCACCTCGACATCCCTGTCGAGCGTCAGCTTCTCCCCGGTGTTCTCTCTAGCCATAACTCACACGTCCCTCGTCACTCGTCAGGCTTGTCCCCCAGTAGCCGGTTCCCGTCTCCCCAGCCGGTGGAACCGACGTGCCCATATGACGCAGCGGAGACCGCTTCAGATACACGCAGGGCGAACTTTTTTCGTGTTGATCATCGCTCGAGGCCACTTTCACCCGAGTGGCTCAACGTCGCCGACATCTCTGCTACTCGGAGTAGATGACGAGCGGCACCGATGCCCTCTTCGGCGTAGCGAGCCCGGCCGGGCGATCCATCTCGCGCCAGATCGGGAAGAGCAGGGGGCACAGGCACACCGCCAGGCACAGCGCGCCGAACACCAGCACCGCCGCCCGCGGCCCGACCCGGTCCAGCAGCATTCCGGCCAGCACCGCACCCACCGGCAGCGCCGCGACGGCGCCCGCGTTGACCGCGGTGCACACCCGCCCGCGCAGCTCCACCGGCACCCGGTCGTACTCGAGCGCGGCCACCACCGGGTTCAGCGGACCGCTGCCGAGGCTGCACAGCGCCAGCAACGCCACCAGCACGGTGGCCGGCGGGTCGACCGCGAGCACCACGTACACCGGCGGCCCGCACAGCAGGAACCCCGCGCTGAACGTCGCCCAGCGTCCCAGCCGCGGCCCGAACCAGCCGTAGATCAGCGCGCCGAGCAACCCGCCGGCGCCCAGCGCCGCGATCACGGCGCCCACCAGCGCGCTGCTGTGCCACACCAGCGCGCCGTAGGCCGGCACCAGCACCACGAGTAGCCCCACGAGCAGTGCGTTCATCGCCGCGCACTGGCCGGTCACCGCGAGCAGCAGCCGGTCGGCGCGCAGCCGCCGCCCCGTCTCCGCCAGGTCGCCCAGGTACCCGCGGATCCGGCCGCTCGGGATGACCGGCGGCGCGTGGTGGCTCACCCGCCGGGTCGGCACGCAGGCCAGCACCAGTAGCGCGGAGACCAGCAGCGCCGCGGCGTCGATCAGCAACACCTGCGCCGCGCCGACCATGGTGATCAGCACACCCCCGGCGGGCGCTCCGACGAGGTCGCCGGCCCGCTGCACGGCCTCCCTGGCGCTGGTGCCCCGCTCGGTCCCGA
Source organism: Amycolatopsis arida (assembly GCF_900115565.1). GTDB lineage: Bacteria > Actinomycetota > Actinomycetes > Mycobacteriales > Pseudonocardiaceae > Yuhushiella > Yuhushiella arida. The sequence goes on from NZ_FOWW01000009.1 coordinate 186,905, forward strand.
TGCCCGCCCCGGACATCGCCTCCGGCAGCAGGACGTGCTTGGCGCTGCGCGACGGCGACCGGCCCAGCCCGACCGCGAACGCCAGCACCGCGAGCAGCCCCGCCGACAGCGCGCCGGCGGCGTGGGCCGCGGGAATCACCGCCACCGCGGCGGCCGTGAACAGGTCGGCCAACACGCTCATCCGCCGCGCGCCGTGCCGGTCGATCAGCGGGCCGGCCAACGCCAACGACACCAGCAGGCCGACCGTCTCGGCGGCGGCCACCATCCCCGTCTTCGCCCCGCTGCCGGTGCTGGCCAGCACGAACCACGGCACGGCGATCATCGTCATCGCCGAGCCGGCGGCCGACGCCCCTGACGACGCGAGCACGGCGAACAGCGGCGCCCGCCGCTCACCCGCCCCACCGGCGCCCCACCCGGCCGGCCACCGGTCCGCGGGACGTCCGCCAGGTCGCCGCTGCCGGTGTCGGGGCATCCACACAGGCTAAGCCGCGCCCGGCACGGCGGGCTCGCCTCGATATCGAATGCTGATCGGCAAGCGGGTGGTTCGGTACCGGGCACGACGCGCCAACCACGAGACGCGACACCGGGTGCCGGCATGGCAGGCTGTCCGGGTGACCGCACCCCTGGCTCTGCTGGACGCCGCCAGCCTGTACTTCCGCTCGTTCTTCGCCCTGCCGGAGTCGCTGACCGCGCCGGACGGCACCCCGGTCAACGCCGTGCGCGGCTTCGCCGACACCCTGGCCCGCATCCTCACCGACCGCCGCCCGGAACGCCTGGTCGCCTGCCTCGATGCCGACTGGCGACCGCAGTTCCGGGTCGACCTGCTCCCGAGCTACAAGGCGCACCGGGTGGCCGAGCCCGGGGCGGCCGGCGGCCCGGACGCCGAGGAGGTGCCCGACGCGCTCTCCCCGCAGGTGCCGATCATCCTGGAGCTGCTGGAGGCGGTGGGGCTGGCGACCGCGGAGGCCGCCGGGTACGAGGCCGACGACGTGATCGGCACCCTCACCGCCAGGGAACGCGCCAACCCGGTCGAGGTCATCACCGGTGACCGGGATCTGTTCCAGCTGGTGCGCACCGAGCCCACCCCGGTGTCGGTGATCTACGTCGGCAAGGGGTGGGCGAAGGCGGAGGTGCTCGGCCCCGCCGACATCGCCGCCCGCTACGGGGTGCCGGAGGAGATCGCCGGCCCCGCCTACGCGGACATGGCGGCCCTGCGCGGCGACCCTTCCGACGGGCTGCCCGGGGTCGCCGGCATCGGGGAGAAGACGGCGGCGAAGCTGATCACCGAGTACGGCTCGCTCGCGGCGCTGGTCGAGGCGGCGCGGGCGGAACGGCCCGCGCTGCCGCTGCGGACCCGGACCAGGATCAACGAGGCGGCCGACTACCTCCTGGTGGCGCCGGACGTGGTGCGGGTGGCCGCCGACGCCCCGGTGACGATGTCCCGCCCCGACGACCGCGTCCCGGCCGCGGTCGCCGACCGGGAGCGGGTGGTCGAGCTGGGCCGGAAGTGGAACCTGGGCGGCTCGGTGGACCGGCTGCTCGAGGCCCTGGCCCGCTGAGCTCCGGCGGCGGCTCCCCAGGCCCCGGGCACCCGCCGCTCGGGGTCAGCGGGGCAGCCCGACCTCGTAGTCACCCTTGTCGCTGGTCACCGTGATTGGCACCTTCTTGACCTGACCGGCCACGTCGGCGGCGCAGTCGAACGTCCGGTCGGTCTCCACCACCTGCCGGGGCGGGCAACTCACCTCACCGACGTCCTCGACCTGGTAGTCCCCGACGAGGATGCGCCGGACGGACTCGGCCATGGCCTCCTCGTCGAACACGCGGGTCACGGTCCTGCGCGGTGTGGGGCTGGCCGTGGTGGTGTCCGGTGTGGCGGGGAGCTCCGTCGTGCGGGCCGCGGTGGTGTTCGGGGCCGGCGTGGTGTTCGGACCGGTCTCGTCCCGGCGGTCACATCCGGCGACCAGGAGGGCCGCGGCGCAGACACCGGCACAGACCGTCCCGGCCAGCACAGCGTGAACCCGCACAGCCGCACACTCCGTGAAGTCGATCCGTCCAACGGTCAGAAGAACGTACCGCACCACGCGTCGGGCTGCGCCGCGAACAGCCGGTCGGCCGCGGCGGGCGCCGCCGGGTCGAGCACCTCGATCCGGCCGGTGGCGGCCAGCGTCGAGGGCGCCCACGTGCCCAGGTAGGCCATGGCGAGGGTGTCCGCGTCGAGCCGCAACTGCGCCGGCCGGTCGGTGCGCCGGACCTCGTCGGCGGACACCAGGTAGGTGCCGGTGTTGGCCGGCAGCACCGGGTCGAGCACCTCGAGCGTGACCGACCCGCCCTCGCGGTGCCGCGCGGCCAGCGCCGCGGGCACGTCGACCAGCCGCAGCCACAGCCCGTCACCGGTGCCGGTGACCCGCACCGCCCTGGTGTCGGTGACCAGCAGCTCGACCGGCTCGTCGAGGGCCCGCTCGGACAGCTCGATCTCCTCGACGAGGTCGACCCGGAGCAGGAACCGCCACAGCCCGGCGAACGCCGAGTCGGTGCCGGCGTGCAGGTCGTCGACCTTCAGCACGGCCCGCTCCCAGCCGTCCGGCCGGCTCACCGAGTACACCGCGAACCCGTCCGGGCCGTCGGGGCCGGAGTGCACGGCCACCATCACCGGCGCGGTGGCCGTGCGCAGCTGGCCGTCGATGCCCACCCACCAGTGCTCCGGCCGGGACATCAGGCCCGCGCGGGACCGGTCCAGCCCGGCGTAGATCCCCGGCAGCTTCTCCAGCGCGTCGGCCCACCGCAGCAGCTCCACCGTCCCACCGTGGGGCACGCCGTCCCGGAGTACGGCGCGGCGCCGGGCGACGGTCAACGATCGGACCGCCATGGCGCTGCCATAGCCGAAACGGCCGTAGATCGGCGCTTCGGAGGCGTAGAGGCCGGCCAGCGGCACCTCGCGCTCGGCGAGGTCGGTGAGCTGGGCGCGCATGAGCTCGGTCAGCACGCCGCGCCGGGTGTGGTCGGCCCGCACCCCGACGCCGGTGACCGCGGCCATCGGCACCCGGCGCCCGCCGGGCACGGTCATCGTGGCGTCGAACGAGCGGGCGGTGCCGACGAGCGCGCCGTCGTCGTGGGCGCCGAGCGTCCGGTCCGGCTGGTACGCGTGCCGGGCCCGCGGCCAGTCCTCGTCGCGCACCGGGAGAACGTGCAGCGACTCGCGAAACAGCCGGCTGGCCTCCCGCAGTTCGTCGTCGGCCAGTGTCCGGATCGCGATGTCGGTCATGCCGCCATGATCCCGGCGGAACGCCCGGGCCGGCCACCGAAATACCGGAGGTGGCCGGCTACTTCGGCATGCCGACCTCGTACTCGCCGTTCTCGCCCTTGACGGTGATCGGCACCTCCTTGCGCTGCCCGCCGATGACCGCCTCGCAGGTGTAGGTGTGGCCGTCGGCGACCTCCTGCCCGGACGGGCAGGTCACACTCTCCACGCCCTCGATCTGGTAGTTCTCCACCAGCACCTTCCGCACGTCGGCGGACACCTGCTCGCTGTCGAAGGTGCGGCTGACCAGCCAGCCCGGCCACACCAGCAGCGCCACCGCGGCCAGCGCGACCACGACCACCACACCGCCAATCAGCAGCCAGAGCCCCTTGCCGGACTTCTTCTCCCCACCGGGCGGCGGCGGGTACCCGCCGTACTGCTGCCCGAAGTCGTACTGCCCTGGCTGCCCTGGTTGACCCGGTTGGCCTGGTTGGCCTGGTTGGCCTGGTTGGCCTGGTTGGCCTGGTTGGCCGTAGCCCTGGGGCTGGCCGCCCTGCTGGGGGTACCCCTGCTGCGGCGGGTATCCCGGCTGCTGCCCGTACTGGGGGTGCTCGTAGCCGCCGGGCTGCCCGTACTGGGGCTGCTGGCCGTAGCCCGGTTGCTGGCCGTACTGGGGTTGGCCGTACCCGGGCTGCTGGCCGGGCGGCGGCTGCTGCCCGTACCCAGGCTGCTGCGGGAACCCGCCGGACGGCGGGCCCGAGCCGTAGGGTTGCTGCCCCCATTGCTGCGGGTCGTTGCCACCGTAGGGCGTGCTCATCGTTCGCCTCCGCCACACTCGACGTCTCGGTCTGCTCTCCACCGGCGCGGGATCGTACCGGTCCGGCCGCGCCCCGGTGCCCCGACGCGGTGCCGCCCGCGATCCAACCACAGCGCAGGGTAGGACACACGTGACGCCGGTCAGGCGGCGCCGGCGGCCACCACCCCGCGGCGCAGCGCGCGCACCGCGTCGCCGGCGGCGGCGCCCACCGGATCCTGCCTGCCGAGCACCTCGCGGACCTGGTCGAGCAGGTCGATCACCTGGCGCGACCAGCGGACGAAGTCGCCGGCGGACAGCTCCTGCCCGTTGGCCTCGGCGGCGGTGAGCACCTTCTCCAGCGACTCGCCGCGGGCCCACCGGTACACCGGCCAGGCGAATCCGGCGTCCGGCTCCCGGGTGCGGTCCAGCCGGTGCCGCCGCTCGTCCTCGGCCAACTCCGCCCACAGCCGCACGGTCTCCTCCCACGCCGCGGGCACCGCGCCGCTCGGCAGCCGGGCCTCACCGGCCGAGTCGCGCCGCGCCTCGTACACCAGGGTGGACACCACGGCCGCCAGCTCGGGCGGCTTCAGCCCGCGCCACACGCCGTGCCGGATGCACTCGGCGGCCAGCAGGTCGGACTCGCTGTACAGCCGGGCCAGTATCCGGCCGGGCGGGGTGACCTCGTGCTCGTCGGCGCCGAGGTAGCCGCGCTCGACCAGCAGCGCGCGGATCCGGTCGAACGCCCTGGCCAGTGAGTGGGTGGTGGCGGCGACGCGCCGTTCGAGCTGCTGGGTCTCGGCGGCGAGCCGCTGGTAGCGCTCCACCCAGCGCAGGTTCGCCTCCCGCTCGGCCAGCCCGTGGCTCGGGTGGGCGCGCAGCGCGCGGCGCAGTGCGCCCAGTTCGACGTCGTCGTGCACGGTGGCGCGGCGGCGGCGCTGCGGAGGCGTGTCGATCCCGGTCTCCCGCAACCGGGCGGCGATGTCCCGGCGGGTCCTGGGTGAGCGCAGCTCGACGTGCCGGGGCAGCCGGAGCCGACCCAGCGGCTCCACCGGGGTCGGGAAGTCGGCCGCGGACAGCGGCCCCGACCACCGGTCCTCGGTGACCACCAGCGGGCGCGGCTCACGCAGCGGGTCCAGCCCCGGGTCGATCACCACCGCCAGCCCGGCGCGCCGCCCCGCCGGCACGGCGATGACGTCGCCCTTGCGCAGCTTCTCCAGCGACTCGGTGGTCCGCGCGCGGCGCGCGGCGGTGTTCTGCCGGGCCAGTGCCTTCTCCCTGGCGGAGATCTTCCGGCGCAGCTCCACGTACTCCAGCATCTGGTCGAAGTCGCCGGTGACCGCCTCGGCGTAGCCGCTCAGCGCCTCGTTGTTCCGCTCGACGCGGCGGGCGAGGCCGACCACCGCGCGGTCGGCCTGGAACTGGGCGAAGGACTGTTCGAGCAGCTCCCTCGCCTCGGTGGCGCCGACCTGCGCCACGAGGTTGACGGCCATGTTGTAGCCAGGGCGGAACGACGACCGCAGCGGGTAGGTGCGGGTGGAGGCCAACCCGGCCACCTGCCGCGGGTCCACCCCGGGCTGCCACAGCACCACGGCGTGCCCCTCGACGTCGATGCCGCGCCGCCCGGCCCGCCCGGTGAGCTGGGTGTACTCGCCCGGGGTCAGGTCGACGTGGGCCTCGCCGTTGTACTTGACCAGCCGCTCCAGCACGACGGTGCGGGCGGGCATGTTGATGCCCAGCGCGAGGGTCTCGGTGGCGAACACGACCTTGACCAGGCCGCGGACGAACAACTCCTCGACGGTCTCCTTGAACGCCGGCAGCAGCCCGGCGTGGTGGGCGGCGACGCCGCGTTCGAGCGCCTCGCGCCACTCCCAGTAGCCGAGTACGCCGAGGTCGCCGTCGGGCAGGTCGGCCGTGCGCTCGTCGATGATCCGGCGGATCTCGGTGACCTCGTCGGGATCGGTCAGCCGAAGCCCGGCCCGCATGCACTGGGTGACCGCGGCATCGCAGCCGGCGCGGGAGAAGATGAACACGATGGCGGGCAGCAACCCGGCCCGATCGAGCCGGTCGACCACGTCGATGCGTGACGGCGGGCGGAACCGCGGACCGCGGGCCGCCGGACCGCGCCGGCCCCGCGGCCCGCGCACGGCCAGCGGCACGTGCTGCCTGCCGACCTCCTCGACCCGGCGGAGGAGGGTGGGGTTGATGCGGTTCTCCCCGTCGGCGGACTGGCCGGCGAACAGGTCGTACATCCGGTTGCCCACCATCATGTGCTGCCACAGCGGCACCGGGCGGTGCTCGTCGACGACCACCGTGGTGTCACCGCGCACGGTGACCAGCCACTCGCCGAACTCCTCGGCGTTGCTGACGGTGGCCGACAACCCCACCACGCGCACGTGCTCGGGCAGGTGCAGGATCACCTCCTCCCACACGGCACCGCGGAACCGGTCGGCCAGGTAGTGGATCTCGTCCATCACCACGTAGCCGAGCTCGGCCAGGGTGGAGGAGCCGGCGTAGAGCATGTTGCGCAGCACCTCGGTGGTCATCACCACGACCTGAGCGTTGCCGTTGATCGAGGTGTCGCCGGTCAGCAGGCCCACGGCGTCGGTGCCGTGGCGGGCGACGAGGTCGCCGTACTTCTGGTTGGACAGCGCCTTGATCGGGGTGGTGTAGAAGCACTTGCGGCCCTCGGCCAGGGCCAGGTGCACGGCGAACTCGCCGACCACGGTCTTGCCCGCGCCGGTCGGTGCGCACACCAGCACGCCATGACCGCCCTCCAGTGCCTCGCACCCGCGGCGTTGGAAGTCGTCGAACTCGAAGGATGCCTCGGCGGCGAACCGGGCGAGCTGGGGGTACCTCCCCCGCTGGCGGGAGGCGGTGTAGGCCTCGGCCGGGGTTCGGGACGCGGATGACACGATCTCAGGGTTTCACATCCCGCCGGGGCCGCGCATGCGGTGTGCTCGCCCACGGTGACCGTCCCGCCGCTAGCCTGGTCACCGTGAGGCCCGTCGAGCTCAGGTCCACCTGCCTGGCGATGCCGGGCGCCCGTGAGGAGTTCCCCTTCGACGAGACCACCAGCGTGTTCAAGGTGGCGGGGAAGATGTTCGCGCTCAGCGCCCTCCTCAGCGCCCTCGACGGTGCCCCGCTGCGGGTCAGCGTCAAGTGTGATCCGGAGCTGGCGGTCCAGCTCCGGATGACGTACCCGGCGATCACTCCCGGTTACCACCTCAACAAACGGCACTGGAACACCGTCGTGGTCGACGGGTCCGTCCCCGACCGGATGCTGGTGGAGATGATCGAGGACTCCTACGACCTCGTCGTCGCCGCCCTCCCCCGGCGCACCCGGGACGCGCTGGGCTGGACCGGGCTCAACCGAGGACGGTGAGCGCGCCGGGCACGCACCGCACGGTGCTCGGCAGCCGGCCGAGGGGCTCCCCGTCGGCGAACACCGGCCAGTCCGGGCCCACCAGGTGCAGTTCGCGGGCCCGTAGCGTGCGCACGGCCGGGTGGTCGACGTGCCGGCCGCCGCGCAGGCTGGGCAGCATCCGCAGCAGTTCCCGACGGCTGGCCCTGCCGACCACGGTGACGTCGAGCAGCCCGTCGTCGGCCTGGGCGTCCGGGCAGATCGGCACCCCGCCGCCGTACCACGCGGTGTTGCCGGCGGCGACCAGCGTGGCGTCCAGCTCGAGCCGGTCGCCGGCGGTGTGCACGACGACCGGTCGCGCCCGGAACCCGGCCAACTCGGCCAGGATCGCCACGTCGTAGCGGCGCGGCCCGGCCGGCCAGCGCAGCCGGTTGGCCCGCTCGGTGACGCACGCGTCGAACCCCGCGCACAGGACCGTGCCGAACCACGACCCGCCGACCTGCCCGAGGTCGATCCGGCGGCGGCGGCCGTGCCGGAGCGCGTCGACGGCGGCGTCGACGGCGGTCAGCGGGTCGGCCGGCACGTTCAACGCCCTGGCCAGGTCGTTGCCCGTGCCGGAGGGAACCAGGCCCAGCGTGACGCCGGTGGCCGCGCAGAACTGCACGGCCTGGTGCGCGGCCCCGTCGCCGCCGAGCACCACCAGCACGTCCAGCCCGTCGGCGTGCGCGCCGGCCATCAGCTCCCGTGACTCGGCGACGGTGTTGGCCACCAGCAGATCCAACCGGTCCACCCCGGCCCGCAACCGGTCGGCGACGGTGCCGGCGATCCTGGCCGCCGCGCCGCGCCCCGAGTCCGGGTGCACGGCGAGCGCCGCGTGCACTCCCATGGCCGGCTAGGTGACGTCGTCGGTGCGCGCCCGAGCGTCGCGCGTCGGCTCGGGCTCGTCGACGGTGCTGGGCGTGTAGTCGAACGGCGCGGCCTCGTCGTCGGCGAGGTTGTCCCAGCCCTCCTCCTTGCGCCGCCGCTCCAGCTTGCGATCGTGCAGCCGGGCGATCTGGATCGCCAGCTCGCAGAGCAGGGTGAGCGCGCCGGCGAGGGCGAGCATCGAGAACGGGTCGTTGCCGGGCGTGGCGAACGCGGCGAACACGAACAGGGCGAAGATGATGCCCCGCCGCCACTTCTTCAGCTGGGCGTACCTGACCACGCCGACCCGGTTGAGCATCACCAGCAGCAGCGGCAGCTCGAAGCTCACGCCGAAGATCACCAGCAGGGCCAGCACGAACGAGATGTACTTGTCACCGGTGAGCGCCGTGACGAACGAGTCGCCACCGAAGCTCATCAGCAGCGCCAGCGCGTGCGGGATGAGCAGGTAGGCCAGCATCGCGCCACCGGCGAACAGCACCGAGGCGAACCCGACGAAGGTCAGCGCGTACTTGCGCTCCTTGGAGTACAGCCCGGGTGCGATGAACGCCCAGAGCTGGTAGAGCCAGAGCGGGGCGAACAGCACCGCGCCGGCCATCAGACCCACCTTGAGCTGGATCATGAAGGCCTCGAACGGCACCGTCTGCAGCAGGCGGCAGCCCTCGGTACCGTTCAGCCGCCGCTCGGCCGGGACCTCGCAGTACGGGCCCGTCATGATCTCGCCCAATGTGGGAATGGGCCGGATCGTGTACTTGAACCAGATGAACCCGAGAATCCCCCCGGCGAGCAGCGCGAGCAGCGCGAACCCCAGCCGACGCCGGAACTCGTAGATGTGCTCGATGAGCGTCATCGTGCCGTCGGGGTTGTGCCGACGGCTTCGCCTGCGCCGCCCGCTCCCGCGGCGGCCGCGCTTGTCGGAGGCAGAGTCCGCCACGGCGAATCCGTTCTGTCAGTGCCTGATCACGCCTGCACCTGCTCGGGTGGAACGCCCACCCGGGACGGGGCAGGTCAGCTGGCGTTCTTCTGCGCCTGGTCCTGCGACGGCGACGTGGCCTGCTGCTTCTTCAGCTCGTCCAGCTGGCGCTGCAACTCCGCGACCTTCTTGTCGGCGTCCGGCTCCGGCTGCTGCGGCAGCTGCTTGGCCTCCTGCTGCGCCGCGGCGTCACCGTCCTCCTCCCGCATGGCCTTGGTCTCGGCCTTGAAGATCTTCATGGACTTGCCGATCGAGCGGGCCGCGTCGGGCAGCCGCTTGGCGCCGAACAGCAGCACCACGACAAGAACCAGGATGATCAAGTGCCACGGCTGCAGAGCGTTCATCGGTGGCCTCCTCACTCGTTCCAGACCGATCCTACGGTCAGCTTCGGGGGGAACGTAAGACTCGACGCCGTGGCACCCGGCTGGTCGCCGCGGTCCACCGGGCCGGCGGTGGTCCCCACCACCATACTGGGCAAACGGACATACCCGCCTATCCGGCACCCGCCGGCGGGCGGTCGGCCGTGGGCCGCCGCGCCATGGCCACCCGCAACCCCGCCGCGCGGGCGCGGAGCAACCCGGCGTCGTCCCGGGTCCGCTCGGCCACCAGGCGCGCCGCCGCGTCGAACCGGCGCAGCGCCCGCACCGCGCGGGCGGCGACGGCGCCCAGCACGACCAGCCCGAACGCCACGAGCACGATGCTCAGCACGTACCACACGCGATCACCGTACTGGCCCTAGGTGGACGTGAGGTGACGAGCCCGCGCCAGCGCGTCGACGGCCCTCCGCCGCACCGCCTCGGCCAGCGCCGTGGGCCGCTCCACCCGCGCGCCGCCCCCGAGGCCCAGCAACAGGCGCACCATCCACCCCTCGTCGCCGTAGCGCATCCGGATCCGCAGCCGTCCCCCGTCGAGCTCGGCCAACTCCTCGCACGGGTAGTACTCGGCCACCCAGCGGGCGTCCGGCTCCAGCACGATCTCGGCCTCCGGCTGGTCCGGCGGGGGCCGGTAGACCCCCTCGGACACATCGGTCGGCTCGGCGTCCGGCGGCGGCACCGCCGGCTCGTCCAGCACGGACAGCTCGTCGACGCGGTCGAGCCGGAACAGCCGCACGGCCCCGGCCCGGCGGCACCACGCCTCCAGGTAACCGTTGCCCTGCACGATCAGCAGCCGCATCGGGTCGACCGTGCGTTCGGTGATCTGGTCCTTCGACGCGGTGTAGTACCGCAGCCACAGTGCCCGGCGCGCGCGCAGCGCGGCCTGCACGATCTCCCGGACCCTGGCGGTCTCCGCCCGCTCCCGCACCGCGTTGCCCACCACCACCCCGGACGGTTGGGCGGCGCCCGCGGCGGCCTCGATCTTCGCGATCGCCCGCTGCACCGCGTCGGTGTCCACCACTCCCGGGGTCTCGGCCAGCGCCCGCAGCGCCACCAGCAACGCGGTCGCCTCACCGCCGGTCAGCCGCAGCGGCCGGCGCATCCCGGCGTCGAAGGTGACCGACACGGTGTCGCCCTCGAAGGACAGGTCGATCAGATCCCCGGGGCCGTACCCGGGCAACCCGCACATCCACAGCAGCTCCAGGTCCCTGCGCAGCTGCTTCGGGGTGACCCCGAAGTCACGGGCCGCCTCGTCGATCCGGATGCCCGGCCGGGCCAGCAGGTACGGCACCAGGGCGAGCAGCCGGGGCATCCGCTCCGCGGAGGCGCTCACCGGTCCGCCCCGCCGTCATGGCCGTACTCCCCGCGCCCTGCCCCCGCCGGTGCACCGTCCGGGCCCGGCACACCTCGCCCGGCCGGGTGCCGCTGCGCGGCCAGCTCCAGCCGGTCCTGCACCGACTTCGCCAGCACGTCCGGCTCCAGCACCAGCACGTCCTGCCCGTGCCCGGCGATCCAGTCGGCGGCGCTCTCCGGGAAGTACAGGTCGATCTCCGCCACGTCACCGGGCGCGCCAGCCACGGTCATCCGGTCGACCAGCCGCGCCCTGCGGCGCACGCCGGCGGCGCGCCCCTCGGCGATCCACAGCCGCGCCGTCGCGATCGGCTCGCCCTCGCGGTCCTCGTCGCCGGCGACGAACTCCAGCAGGTTCACGTCGGTGGGCCGGCGCACCTCCCCCGGCCGGCCGACAGTGCGCACGTCACCCATGATCCGGGACAGCCGGAAGCACCGGGGCGCGGAGCGGTCCCGGTCGTGCCCGACCAGATACCACCGGCCGCGCCAGGACACCACGCCCCACGGCTCGACCGTGCGGGCCCGCCGCTCCGGCGACCCGCTGCGCCGGTAGTCGAACCGCACCGCCCGCGCGGCCTGCACCGCGGCGAGCAGCGGCGCGAACGCCGGCTCGGTCCGCACCCGCGGCTCCACCACGGTCTGCGCCTGCTGGTCCACCTCGACCCCCGCCGCGCGCAGCTTCACCAGCGCGCCCTGGGCCTGCCCGATCAGGTCCGGCGAGTCCCACAGCCGCACGGCCAGCGCCACGGCGGTCGCCTCGTCCGGGGACAGCTCGATGTCGCCCAACTCGTAGTCCCGGCGGGCGATCCGGTAGCCCTCCACCGGGTCGAAGCCCGAGTTGCGGCCGGTCTCCAGTGGGATGCCGAGCTCCCGCAGCTCGGTCTTGTCCCGCTCGAACATCCGGGAGAACGCCTCGTCGGTGGCGGCGTCGGCGTATCCCGGCACGATTCCGCGGATCCGCTCGGCAGTGAGGTACTGCCGGGTGGACAGCAAGGCGAGCACCAGGTTCACCAGGCGTTCGGCGCGGGCGGTGGACACCCTCCCCACAGTAGCCCGCCCCCACCCTGGTGCTGACGAGGTCCCGGCACGGCACGCCGACGCGTCCCACACCGTGACACCACCGACACGCCCCGTAACCCGTGTTCGCCGTTCCCGTCGCCGTGTTGGCCGCCCGTGGGCGCGTGCCCGGGGCGAACGGGCGGGTCGGTCACCGGCGGCGCCGTGAGACGCGCCGGAGGGACGCTCAGAGCGAGGCGATGAGGCGCTCGACCCGCTCGTCCACCGCGCGGAACGGGTCCTTGCACAGCACGGTGCGCTGCGCCTGGTCGTTCAGCTTGAGGTGCACCCAGTCGACGGTGAAGTCCCGGCCAGCCTGCTGCGCGGCGGCGATGAAGTCACCCCGCAGCTTGGCCCGCGTGGTCTGCGGCGGGGTGTCCTTGGCCAGCTCGATCTCACCGTCGTCGGTCACCCTGCGCACCAGCCCCTTGCGCTGCAGCAGGTCGAACACGCCGCGGCCCCGGCGGATGTCGTGGTAGGCCAGGTCGAGCTGCGCCACCCGAGGGCTGGACAGGTCCAGCCCGTACTTGCTCCGGTAGCGCTCCACCAACCGGTGCTTGATCGCCCAGTCGATCTCGGTGTCGATCTTGGTGAAGTCCTGCTGCTCCACCGCGTCCAGGGTGCGACCCCACAGCTCCACCACGCGCTCCGCGGTCGGCCCGGCGCCGGTGGTGCGCACGTGCTGCACCGCGCGCTGGTAGTACTCCCGCTGGATCTCCAGCGCCGAGGCCTCCCGACCCCCGGCCAGCCGCACCTGCCGCCGCCCGGTGAGGTCGTGGCTGATCTCGCGGATCGCCCGGATCGGGTTGTCCAGGGTGAAGTCCCGGAACTGCACACCCTGCTCAATCATCTCCAGCACGAGGTTCGCCGACCCGACCTTCAGCAACGTCGTGGGCTCGGCCATGTTCGAGTCCCCGACGATCACGTGCAGCCGCCGGTACCGCTCGGCGTCGGCGTGCGGCTCGTCACGAGTGTTGATGATCGGCCGGGACCGGGTGGTCGCGCTGGACACACCCTCCCAGATGTGCTCGGCCCGCTGCGACAGGCAGTACACCGCGCCGCGCGGGGTCTGCAGCACCTTGCCGGCACCGGAGATCAGTTGGCGGGTGACCAGGAACGGCAGCAGCACGTCGGCGATCCTGGAGAACTCGCCCGCCCGCGTCACCAGGTAGTTCTCGTGGCAGCCGTAGGAGTTGCCGGCCGAGTCGGTGTTGTTCTTGAACAGGAAGATGTCCCCGCCAATGCCCTCGTCGGCCAGCCGGCGCTCGGCGTCGACCAGGAGGTCCTCCAGGATCCGCTCGCCCGCCTTGTCGTGGGTGACCAGCTGGGTGAGGTCGTCACACTCGGCCGTGGCGTACTCGGGGTGCGAGCCCACGTCGAGGTAGAGCCGGGAGCCGTTGGACAGGAACACGTTGGACGAACGCCCCCAGGACACCACGCGCCGGAACAAGTACCTGGCCACCTCGTCGGGCGAGAGCCGACGCTGCCCGTGAAAGGTGCAGGTGACCCCGAACTCGGTTTCGATCCCAAAGATCCGCCGCTGCATGTGTCAAGGGTAGGCGCTTCTCGGCGGTTGCCGGTGGGCCGTTCGGGCGTCGACACGCCGTCGGCTACGTTGCGGATCGTGTCGACCCGCCTTCCCCGGCCGTTACGCCACGTCGGACGCACCGACCTCGGCCTCATCCGGCGCAGCGCGGCGCTGCCCCGCAGCCCCGCCGACCGGGCGCTCAAGGCGCTGTCGAAGTCGGCCAACAAGTCCCGGCTGTGGTGGGCGGTCGGCGCCGCGCTGACCCTGCGCAAGGGACCCGCCCGGCGCGGCGCGCTGCGTGGGTTCGCCGCCGTCGCCGGCGCGAGCGCACTGGCGAACCTGCTGGCCAAGCCACTGTTCGGGCGGCGCCGGCCCGCCGCGCGCGAGGTGCCCGAGCACCGCCGGCTCACCCGCCGGCCCACGTCCTCGTCGTTCCCCTCCGGCCACGCCGCCTCGGCCGCCGCGTTCGTCACCGCCGTGGCGATGGAGTCCCCGCCGACCGCGCTCGCACTGGCCCCGCTCGGGGCCGCCGTCGCCTACTCCCGCGTGCACACCGGGGTGCACTGGCCCAGCGACATCGCCGCCGGCGCGGCGCTCGGCGTGGTCGCCGCGGCCGGCACCCGGCACTGGTGGCCACTGCGCCCGGACGCCCCGGCCAGGGCCGCGCATCGCGCCGACGCGCCGGTGATGCGCGACGGGGAGGACATGCTCGCGCTGGTCAACCCCGGCTCGGGGCTGCAGGACCACGACCCGAGCGAGGAGGTCCGCTACGCCTGGCCGAAGGCCACTCTGGTGTACCCGGACCCGAAGGGCGACATTCGCGCCCAGCTCACCCACGAGATTCGCGCCCGTGGCGGGCAGGTCCGCGCGCTGGGCGTCGCCGGCGGCGACGGCACGGTCGCCGCGGTGGCCTCGGTGGCCGCCGACCACCTGCTGCCGCTCGCGCTGATCCCCGCCGGCACGTTCAACCATTTCGCGCGCGACGTGGGCCTCCGCTCGATGCGCGACGCGGACGCGGCCACCGAGGCCGGCACGGCGGTGCGGATCGACCTCGGCGAGGTGGAGATCGTCAGTGGTGACGGCACCGAGCACCGCTGGTTCGTCAACACCGCGAGCCTCGGCGGCTACCCGGAGATGGTGCGGCTCCGGGAGAAGCTCCGCGAGCGGTACCCCCGCTGGCCGGCGGCCGTGCTGGCGATGGTGCGCACCCTGCGCCACGCCCGGCCGCTGCCCATCCGGCTCAATGGCGTGGAGCTGTCGGTGTGGATGCTGTTCGTCGGCAACGGAACCTACGCCCCCACGGGCTTCGGGCCGACCCGCCGTCCGGCGCTCGACACCGGGCTGCTCGACGTGCGGTTGCTGCGCGCCGACCTGCCCTACTCGCGGGCCCGGTTCATCCTCGCCCTGCTCACCAACGCGCTCAACGCCAGCCACGTCTACCGGCAGTTCGACCTACCCGAGGTGCACGTGGAACTGCGCAGCGGGAACCGCAGGGTCGCCACCGACGGCGAGATCGGCCCGCTCGGCCACGGGTTCCGCTTCCGTTCCCGGCCGAGCGCGCTCACCATCTACCGCCCCTGACACCGGGGCTCGCTGGTCGCCGTTCCACGGGACATGCGGCGCGCACGACCCGTGGAACGGCGGCCCCGTCAGCTCTGGCTCTCGCCGCCGTCGGCGGCCTTCTCACCCTTGCCCTCGGCGGGCGGCTCGTCCTTGGCCTCCTCGGCCCCGTCGCCGGCCCCGTCGCGGGGCAGCAGCGCCTCCAGCGCCGCGCCGCTGATCCGGCGGAACTTGCGGCCGGGCCGCTCCCGGTCCAGCACGGCCACCTCGAGCTTGCCCGGCTCGGCCTCGCTGCCGCCGTTGGCCGGTGCCTTCAACCCGCCGACCGCCACCACCAGCGCGTCGGCGAGCTCCATCCCGTCGCTGAAGGTCTCCTTCAGCTTCCCGGAGATCGTGTCGGCCTGTCCGCCCATCACCACGTACCGGGGCTCGTCCCCGATCGACCCGTCGTAGGTCAGCCGGTAGAGCTGGTCCTCGTCGGAGTTGGCGCCCACCTCCGCGACGCAGATCTCCACCTCGAACGGCTTGAGCTGCTCGGTGAAGATCGAGCCCAGGGTCTGCGCGTACACGTTGGCCAGCTGACGCGCCGAGACGTCCCGCCGGTCGTAGGCGTAGCCCTGCAGGTCCACGTGCCGGACACCACCGCGCCGCAGGCTCTCGAACTCGTTGTACCTGCCCACCGCGGCGAACCCGATCCGGTCGTAGATCTCCGACACCTTGTGCAGCGTGTTCGACGGGTTCTCGGCCACGAACAGCACCCCACCGCGGTACTTGAGCACGACCACGCTGCGTCCCCGCGCGATGCCCTTGCGGGCGAGCTCGGAACGCTCGCGCATCAACTGCTCGGGTGAGGCGTACAGCGGCATCGTCACTGCTCTGGCTCCGCTCTCTTCGTCAGGCTCTGTTCCTCGGATGAGGCTCGTCGGATGAAGCTCGTCAGGGGCAACGGCACCCGGGACATCGGCCACGCCGCGCCGCCGGACGAGGACATTGTGCCTGCCCACACCGCCGGGTGATCACCGGCCCGGGTGCTCGGCGGCCGTCCTGGCGGCGTGCCAGGGCACGCCGCTTCTCGGGCAGCCGGGCACGGGCGTTTCGGGACACAAGGGGCACCGGAGGCACAGGCCGACCGCGCCCACCGCACCCGGCCCGTCACCGCTGCGCTGGGCGCGGCTCCGTCAGGTCGGCGCGACCGCTACTGGCCGCCCTTCTGCACGTACGCCCGGACGAAGTCCTCCGCGTTCTCCTCGAGCACGTCGTCGATCTCGTCGAGGATCGTGTCGACGTCCTCGCCGAGCTTCTCGCGACGCTCCTGGCCGGCGGGGCCGCCGGACTCGACTTCCTCGTCGGAGTCACCGCCGCCGTGCCGTTCGACCTTCTCCTGCGCCATGATCGCCTCCCGGGATCGCTGTTGTCTCCAGCCTACCCACCGGCGCCGACATCCGACCCTCCGTCAAGCCGGCAACCAGCCGGTACCGAGCCGCCCGCTAGTCCGTCCCGGTCAACGCCTCGACCAGCTCCTCGGCCGTGTCCGACTCGTCCAACAGCTTCCCGACGTGCGCCTTCGTCCCCCGCAGCGGCTCCAGCGTCGGGATCCGCACCAGCGACTCCCGGCCCACGTCGAAGATCACCGAGTCCCACGACGCCGCCGCGATCGACGCCGCGTACTTCTCCAGGGTCCGGCCGCGGAAGTAGGCCCGGGTGTCCGGCGGCGGATTCGTGATCGCCCGCTGCACCTCCTCCTCGCTGACCAGGCGCTTCATCGAGCCGCGGGTCACCAGCCGGTTGTACAGGCCCTTGTCCAGCCGCACGTCGGAGTACTGCAGGTCCACCAGGTGCAGCCGCGGCGCCGCCCAGCCGAGCTTGTCCCGCGCCCGGTACCCCTCCAGCAGCCGAAGCTTCGCCGGCCAGTCCAACCGGTCGGCGCACTCCGCCGGATCGCGGGCCAGCGCGTCCAGCACCTCGCCCCACAGCCGCAGCACGTCCTTGGCGCCACCGTCGCCGCCGTGCTTGTCCAGGTGCGCCGCCGCCATCTCGTGGTAGGCGAACTGCAGGTCCAGCCCGGTGTACTTGCGCCCGTTGGTCAGCTCGACCTTCGTCTTCAGTGTCGGATCGTGGCTGATCTGGTGCACCGCCCGCACCGGCTCGTCGAGCTTCAGGTCGTCGAACCGGACACCCGCCTCGATCATGTCCAGCACCAGCGCCGTCGTGCCGAGCTTGAGGTACGTGGAGTACTCGGCCAGGTTCGCGTCGCCGATGATGACGTGCAGCCGCCGGTACTTGTCCGCGTCGGCGTGCGGCTCGTCCCGGGTGTTGATGATGCCGCGCTTGAGCGTGGTCTCCAGGCCCACCTCGACCTCGACGTAGTCGGCGCGCTGGGACAGCTGGAACCCCGGCTCCTCGCCCTGCGGACCGATCCCCACCCGACCCGAGCCGGTGATCACCTGCCGGGACACGAAGAACGGCGTCAACCCGCCGATCACCGCGGTGAACGGTGTCGACCGCGCCATCAGGTAGTTCTCGTGGGTGCCGTAGCTGGCGCCCTTGCCGTCGACATTGTTCTTGTACAGCTGCAGCGGCGGCTGTCCCGGCACGGTGGCCGCCCGCCGCGCGGCCTCCTCCATCACCCGTTCACCGGCCTTGTCCCAGATCACCGCGTCCCGCGCGTTGGTGACCTCCGGCGCGGAGTACTCCGGATGCGCGTGGTCCACGTACAACCGCGCGCCGTTGGTGAGGATGACGTTGGCCGCGCCCAGGTCCTCCACCTCCGGGTCGGGGCCGCCGCCACCGGGACCGGTCAGGTCGAACCCGCGCGCGTCCCGCAGCGGCGACTCGACCTCGTAGTCCCAGCGGGCCCTACGCGCCCGCGGGATGTCGGCCGCGGCCGCGTAGGCCAACACGACCTGGGTGGACGTCAGTACCGGGTTCGCGGTCGCGTCGCCCGGCACCGCGATGCCGTACTCGACCTCGGTTCCCATGATCCGCCGCATGCCTCCACCCTACGGGGCACGCCGCCGCCCGCTGAGCGAAGGCCGCCGACACACACCGCCGGCGACGTTGCCGACCGACCCCGCGGAGGCCGGGCCCACCAGGGTTGCGACGAATGGCCCTGTCGCCGACCGTGACCACCTTCCTACTGTCGGTCCGGACAACTGGGAGGCTGCCCATGGCTCGGTTCCGGTCACGCACGCTGGTCACGCTCCTCGCCACGGCCCTCGGCACGGCCCTGCTCCCCGCCGGCACCGGGGCCGCGGCGCCCCCGGCCCCCACCGTGCGCGACGGGCTGAGCCAACCGATCTACTCCTACGCCGACGCCATCCGCGAGCGGGTCTGGGTGGACATCGGCCTCGACGCCGACCGGGACGGCCGCTCCGACCGCGTCGTCGTCGACGTCATCCGACCCGCCGAGCCGGCCCGACGGCACCTCAGGGTGCCGGTGATCATGGACGCCAGCCCGTACTACGGCAACCTCGGGCGGGGCAACGAGAGCGAGCGCAAGACCTACGACGCGCACGACCGGCCGCTCGGCTTCCCCCTGTTCTACGACAACTACTTCGTCCCCCGCGGCTACGCCGTCGTCCAGGTCGACCTCGCCGGCACCAACCGCTCGCAGGGCTGCCTCGACGTCGGCGGCCGCTCCGACATCGCCTCCGGCAAGGCCGTCGTCGACTGGCTGAACGGCCGCGCCACCGGCTACGACGACGCCGGCAACCGCGTTCGCGCCGACTGGAGCACCGGCGCCGTCGGCATGATCGGCAAGTCGTGGGACGGCACCATCGCCAACGGGGTCGCCGCCACCGGCGTCAACGGGCTGCGCACCATCGTGCCGATCGCCGCCATCAGCTCGTGGTACGACTACTACCGCTCCGACGGCGTCTCCTTCGGCCGCGACCCCCTCGCGCTGGCCCGGCGGATCGAGTCCCCTGCCGCCGCCGCCCGCTGCTCGGCCGTCCACGAGCGACTCGCCACCGGCGCACCCGCCAACGGCGACGTCACTCCACTCTGGACGGAACGCGACTACGTCCGCAAGGCCCAGCGGGTGAAGGCGAGCGTGTTCGCCGTGCACGGCCTCGGCGACCTCAACGTGAAGACCATCCACCTCGGGCAGTGGTGGGACGCGCTCACCGTGCCCCGCAAGCTGTGGCTGTCGCAGACCGGGCACGTCGACCCCTTCGACTTCCGCCGCGCCGAGTGGGTGCGCACCCTGCACCGGTGGTTCGACCGGTGGCTGCTCGACGTGCCCAACGGCATCGAGCACGAGCCCACGGCCAGCATCGAACGGGCCCCGGACCAGTGGGTGGACGAGCCGAGCTGGCCGGTGCGCCGGCAGACCACGCTGTGGCCCCGGCCCGGCACCGAGCCCGGCCTCGGCACGCTCGGCACGACACCACCCTCCCGCGACGCCCACGCGGACTTCACCGACGACCCCACCCAGGGCGTCCGCGACTGGGTCGTCGCGCCGGACACGCCCTCCCCCGCCCGGGTGCTGTTCGACACCGGGCCGCTCGCCGCCGACGTCCGGGTCGCTGGCACCGGCACGATCACCGTAACCGCCATCCCGTCCACCGACACCGCGCACCTGAGCGCGATGCTGGTCGACTACGGTCCCGCCACCACCCGCGACTACCTCTCCCGCGACGAGGGCATCCGTACCCTGACCACCGAATCCTGCTGGGGAGCGACCCGCCCCGGTGACGACCCCTGCTACCGCGACACCGAGGCCACCACGGTCGACGTCGACGCGGAGGTGATCGCCCGCGGCTGGACCGACCTCGCCAACCACCGCTCGCTGCGCACCCCGCGCCGGCTCGTCCCCGGCCAGCCCTACGAGATCACCTTCCGGCTGTCCACAACGGACCACGTGGTGCCGGCGGGGCACCACCTCGCGCTGATCGTGGCCGGCACCGACCGCGGGTTCATCGTCGCGCCCGCGCGACCGCCGTCGGTGCGGCTCGACCTGCACGGCACCAGCGTGCGGCTACCGCTGCAGGGCGTGCCCCAGCCGGTGTCCGGCGCGCCGGCGCGGGTGCGCGAGGACCGGCTGCCGCCGGTCGCGGTGCGCGGCGACTTCGTCCGGTGACGGAGGGCCGCGGCCCGGCCGTGGCACGATGCGCTCATGGGTTCCGGGGACGAGCTGGTGGCGCGCTACTCCGCGAACGGCGCGATGGTGGGCCGGGCCCGCCGGGCCGAGGTGCGGGCGCGGGGCCTCTGGCACGCCGCCGGCGTCGTGCTGGTCCGCTCGGGCGACGGCGAGCGGGTCTACGTGCACCGGCGCTCGCCCGGCAAGGACGTCTTCCCCGGTGCCTACGACTGCTGGGCGGGTGGGGTGGTCGCCGCCGGCGAGACCCCGGCCGAGTGCGCTCGCCGTGAGCTGGCCGAGGAGTTGGGCATCCGGGGCGTGGTCCCGCGGCCGCTGTTCACCCATGTCTACGACGTGCCGCCGATCCGGTGCCACAACTTCGCGTTCGAGGTCCGGTGGGACGGGCCGATCGTGCACCAGCCCGAGGAGATCGTGTCCGGTCGCTGGATGCCGCTGGCCGCGCTGCGCGAGTGGGCGGACGACCCGGGCGCTCCACTCGTCCCGGACGGCCGGCTGGGGCTGCGGGAGTGGTTGCGCCGCTTCGGCTGACCGGCGCGCTACGGCTGGTCCGGTGCGCGCCCCAGCGCCGTGGTGGCCACGGGCACCAGCCGGGTCACCGCCGCGGACGCCCGCCCGGTGCTGCCGGCCGCCACCGTCACCGTGGAGACCACGTGGTCGCGGGCCAGCAGGACGGTGCACCGCGGGCCGACGCACCACGCCCGGTGCGCGTCGGCGCCGGGTGGAGCCGGCAACGCCAGCGGTTCGCCGCCCGCACACGTCGCCGCGGTGACGACCTCCGCCGCGGGCCGGTCGGGGTAGCCGATCACCAGCTGGGTCAGGGCGGAGTTCGTGGGGTACTCCCAGCCGGCCTCCCGCACCTGGGCACCGGGCGGCGCGGTGAGCGAGGCGAAGCACTCGGCCCGCTCGACCCTGGTCGAGGGGCGTACCCCCTCGGCGGCCACGTCGGCGTCGGTGAGGACCGCGGCGTCGACGGCGGGGCGCACCGGGGCGGCCGACGGGGTGGGAGGTGGCGGCGAGGCCGTCACCGGCCCGGACCTGGCAGCCGTCTCCGGTTCGGCGGCAGGGGCCGGGTCGTCGTAGTAGGTGTTCAGGTCGTTGGGCCGGTCCGAGCAGCCGGCCACCCCCAACCCCACCAGTACGACGACCGCGATCGCTGCACCATGGCGCACCGTCTCGTCCCTCCCGGTTCCCCGGGCCCGCCCCCAGTCGGCGAGCAGTGGCCCCCGACCCTAGTGGGTGCCGATCCGCGGCCGCGCGGGTCCTGCCCGCTGGATCGGTTCGCCAGCCCGGATCAGTGCCAGTCCAGCGTGCCGCGCTGGGCCCAGTACTGCTCGGGCGGCTCGGCCGGCACCGGCGGGTCCGCGTCGACCAGGTCAGCGGCGCGGTCGGCGGCGGCGAGGTTGCCCCGCAGCTGGGCGACGCTCACCGGCCCCACCAGCACGACGTCGGCCCAGGGCCGGGCCAGCGCCGCCGCGATCGCGAGCGTGGCGGCGGGCAGGTTCCGCGCCGCCGCCCGTTCGGCCAGCGGCGCCGGCGGCCGTACCGCGAGCCGTCCGTTGGCCAGGGTTTCCTTGAGCTGTACGAGAACTCCGGCGGCGTGGGCGTCGGCCAGCGCGGTCTCCGCCGACCGCTCGAGCACGTTCCACGTCGACTGCACCGCGGTGAACACCCGCCGCCCGGACACCTCCAGGTCGAGCGCGCGGGTGATCGTGTCCGTCTGGTGCGGGCCGGAGGTGGAGAATCCGACACGCACGCCCGAGTCCGCGAGCGCGGCGAGCTCGGCCAGCAGCTCGCCGTCGGTGAACAGCGGGCTGTCCGGGGTGAGCGAGTGCACCTGGTACAGCGAGATCGCGTCGCCGAGCAGGTGCCGGCTCTCCCGCCACTGGGCGCGGAACCGCCGCGCCGAGTGCTCCTTCTCCTCGTGCACCGCCGCGTCGAGCCGCCACCCGCCGACGTAGGCGTAACCCCACTTGCTCGACACGATCACGTCGCGGTGGCCGCGCTCGGCCAGCCAGCCGGCCAGGAACTCCTCCGCGCGACCGTAGGAGCGGGCCGCGTCGAACCGGCGAACGCCGGCGGCGTAGGCGGCGTCGAGCACCTCATGGGTCCTGGCCCGCATCGCCGGCACACCGCGATCCGCGGGAAGCGCCTCCAGCCGCCTTTCGTTGATGTATGCCGGGCGGCCCAGGGCCGCCAGTCCGACCGCGATCCTCGCGAGCTGCGTGGTGGTCACGAGCTGGAACGGTACCTGGACCCTCGTCCTTGCTCTCTGGGTGAGGTTAGTGATGTCCGCTGAGAATCAGTCGAGACCTTTCGAGGCGAGCCGTATAGGTTGTTATACACATCTCTCGGGGATTCGTAGGTGGCCAAAGTTCAGGATCCGTTCTGGCTGGGCATCTCCGCGAGATGGGGCTTCCAGAACTGTCCGCTGTAGACGTCCGATGTGGAAGTGACCGATCGAGACCACCGAATCAGCCGAGGCGCGCGGGGCGCTGATCGAGAAGACGGGTGGCCGAGAGGCGCGAATCAGGTTTCCTCGTGGGGCCGTGGCGGGGCGGGCTGGCTGTGCGCGTTGGTGCCGGTCTCGTGACGGCGGAGCAGCTCCAGGAACTGCTCGGAGTTCAGCACCTGCCGGTGCAGCTTCTCCAGCCGGGCGGCCGGCGCCCGCACGTAACCCTTGCCGAACACCGGCGCGATCTGCCGCAGACTCGCCCCCGCCTCCCTGGCCGCCAGCAACGTCCAGTCCGACGCGTTCGCGAACGCCGTGGACGCGCGGCGCAGCTCGCCGAGCAGCGTGATCAACTCCGGAGCCGCCACCTCCCCCGCGCGGACCCGCTCGGCGGTCTCCTGCAGCCAGGCCAGCACCTGGGTCGACGTGATCGGGGCGTGCGGCGGGCGCCGTTCCGGTTCTTCCATCGAAGGATTGCTCATAGACCCAGCGTATAGGACGTTATACAGAATCCGGTGCGACACGCCGGGGCGGGGAGCGGTGGAACGCCCCCCGCCCCGGCAACGCTCAACGTCCGGCGCGGATCCGCTCACGAACCCACATCCCGGCCTCCTTCAGCGACCCGGTGCCGGTCCACGGACCGCCGGCGCTGCAGGTTCCCCGCTTGAACACCGCGCCCGATCGGTGGTCGTCGGAGAAGTTCCAGTTCACCCAGCTGATCTTCTTCGCGGCCATCAGGTCGAGGTACCGCTGCGACCGGGTGAAGTCGTTGGTCCCGTCACCAGAAGCGGTCTGCGTACCGAACTCGGTCACGAAGATCGGCAGCCGATCCGCCGCCCTGGACAGCGTGTCCAGGTACCGCGTGCCGTGCGAGGCGGCGTAGAAGTGGAACGTGTACATGATGTTGCTCGCCCGCACGGGGTTCGCCACGATCTCCTGCTCACTCGACCCTTCCGACACCCCGAGCGAGGACCAGGCTCGGGTGCCCACGAGCACCACGGAGTCCGGGTCGTGCGCCCGGATCACCGGGATGACTTGCTCGGCGTAGCTCCGGACCGACGGCCAACTCACCCCGTTCGGCTCGTTGGCGATCTCGTAGAGCACGTTGGTCTTGCCCTGGTGCCGTCGGGCGATCTCGGCGAAGAACGTCTTCGCGCGGGACAGGTTGTAGTGCGGATCACCCGGGGTGAGCATGTGCCAGTCGACGATGGCGTACATCCCGCGCGCCGTGGCGTCCTCGATGTACCGGTGCACCATCGCGGTGAACCGCGCCGGGTCGGTCTCGTACCCGCCTTCCTGGATGTACATCGAGATCCGCAGCACGTCCGCGCGCCAGTCCCGGGCGAGCGCGTCGAGCGAGCCGTTGGTGACGCAGTGCGCGTACCACTGCAGCCCGTGGGTGCTCATGCCCCGGAGCTGGATCGGTCGCCCGCCGCCGTCGCACAGCGTGCGGCCACACACCGAGACCTTCCCGTACCGCTCGACCGGTGTGGCCGGTGCCGCCACGGCGGTGGGCGCGTCGGGCAGGGCCCGCGCCGCGCCGACCGCGCCGACCGTGCCGCCGGGTGCCAGCGCGACCACGGCGAGTGCGGCGACCGCGCGCATCCGGATCTGCCACCTCATCAGCGTCTCCTTCACGAGGATCGAGGGCCACGGCGCCGGCCGTGCCCGACTGTCGCTGGTGGCGGCGGATCCCGGATCGTCGGTGACCCGGAACTGGTAGGTTTGTTACCTAACGACGGTGACGCTAGTCACAGCGCGACGACGGCGTCAATGCGCCGACCGGGCACGACGCCCGATCACGATGCGTCGCGCGCAGGGACCGCCGGATGGTGCGCGCGATCTGTGGATCCGTTTCGGGCATGGAACAACTCGACGTGTCTCCCACGGGGGCGCATCCCGCGCCGGCGTTGTGCTGGGCACGCCCCGAACCGTCGTGGGAACAGGTGTCGTGGGAACAGGCGGAGCCCCGTGCTCGCCGCGAGCCGAAGGTGGCCTTCGGTACCGAAGATGTACCCAAGATCACCTTGGGCTCGCAGGCAACGCCCGCGCACCCCAACGTCGAACTCGCCGTCCGGAACGTCGATCTCGCGGGGGTGGGCAGGCGAGGACCCCGGTTGCCGCGGAGCGGCGAACCGGGGTCCGTCAGCGCCACCGGTCAGAGGTACTGGCCGGTGTTGCTCGCCGTGTCTATGGCCCGTCCGGAGTCCTGGTTCTTCCCGGTGACCAGGGTGCGGATGTAGACGATCCGCTCCCCCTTCTTCCCCGAGATCCGCGCCCAGTCGTCCGGGTTGGTGGTGTTGGGCAGGTCCTCGTTCTCCGCGAACTCGTCCACGATCGCGTCCAGCAGGTGCTGCACCCGCAGCCCGGGCTGCTTGGTCTCCAGCACCGACTTGATCGCCGACTTCTTCGCCCTGTCCACGATGTTCTGGATCATCGCGCCAGAGTTGAAGTCGCGGAAGTACAGCACCTCCTTGTCACCGTTGGCGTAGGTCACCTCGAGGAACCGGTTGTCCTCGCTCTCCTCGTACATCCGCTCCACGGTGTGCTGGATCATCGCGTCCAGCGTGGCCCGCACGTCGCCACCGAACTCCGCCAGGTCGTCGGCATGGATCGGCAGGTCCTCCTGCAGGTACTTGGAGAAGATGTCCTTCGCGCCCTCGGCGTCCGGCCGCTCGATCTTGATCTTCACGTCCAGCCGGCCCGGTCGCAGGATGGCCGGGTCGATCATGTCCTCCCGGTTGGAGGCGCCGATGACGATGACGTTCTCCAGCCCCTCCACGCCGTCGATCTCCGACAGCAGCTGCGGCACGATCGTGGTCTCCACGTCCGAGGAGACACCGCTGCCGCGGGTGCGGAAGATCGAGTCCATCTCGTCGAAGAACACGATCACCGGGGTGCCGTCGGACGCCTTCTCCCGCGCCCGCTGGAAGATCAGCCGGATGTGCCGCTCGGTCTCACCGACGAACTTGTTGAGCAGCTCAGGCCCCTTGATGTTGAGGAAGAACGACTTGGCGTCCTTGCCGTCCCCACGCACCTCGGCGACCTTCTTCGCCAGCGAGTTCGCCACCGCCTTGGCGATCAGCGTCTTACCGCAGCCCGGCGGGCCGTAGAGCAGCACGCCCTTCGGCGGGCGCAGCTGGTACTCCCGGTACAGGTCGGCGTGCAGGAACGGCAGCTCCACCGCGTCCCGGATCTGCTCGATCTGCCGGGACAGCCCACCGATGTCCTCGTACCGGACGTCCGGCACCTCCTCGAGCACGAGGTCCTCGACCTCGGCCTTGGGCACCCGCTCGTAGGCGTAACCCACCTTGGTGTCGACCAGCAGCGAGTCACCCGGCTTGAGCGTCTCCTCGCTGAGCGAGTCGGCCAGCCAGACCACCCGCTCCTCGTCGGCGTGCCCGACCACCAGCGCACGGGCGTGCCCGTGCTCGACCTCCGGCTGCAACACCTCGCGCAGCGCGGACACCTCGCCGGTGCGCTCGAACTCGCCGGCCTCCACCACCGTCAGCGCCTCGTTGAGCCGCAGCGCCTGGCCGCGCCGCAGCTCCGCGATCTCCACCGCGGGAGACACCGACACCCGCATCTTCCGACCCGCCGTGAACACGTCCACGGTGTTGTCGTCGTACGCGGTGACGAAGACGCCGTAACCGCTCGGCGGCTGGGCGAGCCTGTCCACCTCCTCGCGCAGGGCCAGCAGCTGCCCCCGCGCCTCCCGCAACGTCTCCACCAGCTTGTTGTTGCGCTCGGTGAGCTGGTTGATGCGCTCCGTGGCCTCGGCCAACCGCTCCTCGAGCACGCGGCTGTGCCGGGGCGACTCGGTCAGCTTGCGGCGCAGCAGCGCGACCTCCTCCTGCAGGAACCGGACCTGGCGGGCCTGGTCCCCGGAGAGCTCCCGCGCCACACCACCCGCGTTGTCGCCGGCGCCGACTCCGTGGGGATCTGTTGGGTCGGCCTCCTCGTGCCGACCTCCGGGAAGGTCATGTTGCATTCGGCACCTCCTCGGAATGCATTTCTTTCCACGGTACCGGCGATCACCGACAAGAAAAGCCCTTCCGCATCACAAGATCGGCGCGTCGCGGGCACCTTGCACGTTCGCCGGGCGGGCGCAAGGGCCAACCCGGTACGGGAACGACCCCGGCGCCCACCGCCCTCGGACTACCCCTCCGCCGGCCACCCAACCGCACCGGAAGCGCTGATCCCGCCACGAAGCGCCGCCCCGCCCGCTAGCATCGGGACTCCGCCGCTCCGTGCGGCGAGGGGATCCCACGGAGGACGACAGAGTTGAAGAGGCAGCCATGACCTACCCGCCGCAGCAACCAGGGCCGCAGGGGCCCTACGGCCAGCAACCGGGTGGCTACCCACCCGGCGGGCCGCAGCAGGGCGGAGCGCCGCGGTACGGGCAGCCGGGACCCGGCCCGCAGCAGTACGGTCAGCCCCAGCAGTACGGCCAGCCTGGGCCCTACCAGCAGGGCGGGACCGCTCCGTTCGCGCAGCCCGGCGGGTTCGACCCCTACGGCCAGCCCGGCGGGCAACCCGGAGGTCGGCCGCCCAAGAAGAAGACCGGCCTCGTCGTCGGACTCGCGCTGGCGGGGGTGCTCGTCGTCGGCGGGGTGATCGCGCTGATCCTGGTGCTGACCAGCGACGACGAGGAGCCGCAGGCGCAGGGGTCGGGCTCGGGGCAGCCCACCACGAGCGCGTCGGCGCAGGCCACCATCCCGCCGCCGAACTCCCGTGGGCCCTCGACCCGGTCGACCACGCCGGGGGCCGGCGGGTCGGCCGGTGACGTCGCCGAGTTGAAGACCATCGGCGACACGTTCGCCGACGGGATCAACAAGGCGGACGTCGCGCTCGCCCGGAGCGTGGTCTGCGACCCGAACAAGATCAAGGACACCCTCGAGCCACCGCCGCCGGGCAGCGGCATCAAGCGGGTGGGCGAGCCGAAGGTCACCGGCAGCACCGCGAAGGTGAGCTTCGAGGTCACCGACAAGGGCAAGACGGAAGAACAGGACCTGGAGGCCCGCAAGGAGTCCGGCGGGTGGTGCTTCACCGGGAACTGAGCGGGAACCGAGCGAGGCTCCCGGCCGGCGGGGGTGGCCACCCCCGCCGGCTCATCCCCGGCTGGGGCGGCGCCGCGGGGTCGGTGGCACCACGCCCTCGGCCATCCGGCGCGTGGTGAGCAGGAACGCGGTGTGCGCCACCATGCGATGCTCCGGGCGCACCGCCAGCCCGACGACGTGCCACGGCCGCAGCAACGTCTCCCAGGACTGCGGCTCGGTCCAGCACCGCTGCTCGCGCAGCGCCTCGGTGACCGAGGACAGCTGGGTCACCGTGGCGACGTAGACCACCAGTACCCCGCCGGGCACCAGGCTCCGCGCCACGGTCGGCAGCACCTCCCACGGCGCGAGCATGTCGAGCACCACCCGATCGACCTCGCCGGTGTGCTCGGCGACGTCGCCGACGTGGAAGTTCCAGTGCTCCGGCCGCTCGCCGAAGAACCGCTCGACGTTGCGCACCGCGTGCTCGGCGTGGTCGTCGCGCACCTCGTAGGAGGTGATCCGCCCGGTCGGCCCGACCGCCCGCAGCAGCGAGCAGGTCAACGCGCCCGACCCCGCGCCGGCCTCCAGCACCCGCGCGCCCGGGAAGATGTCGCCCCACATCACGATCTGCGCGGCGTCCTTCGGGTAGATCACCTGCGCCCCGCGGGGCATGGACAGCACGTAGTCGGTCAGCAGCGGGCGCAGCGCCAGGTACTGCGTGCCACCGGAGGAGGTGATCACCGACCCCTCGGGCTGCCCGATGACGGCGTCGTGCGGCAGCGCCCCGCGGTGCGTGTGATACTGCCCTCCCTCGGCGAGCACCAGCGTGTAGTGCCGCCCCTTGGGATCGGTCAGTTGCACACGGTCACCGGGACGGAACGGGCCGCTCGCGGACACTGCGCCTCCATGCTCGGGTTGCCTCGCCGGCGCACGATCGTCGCAGACGCCCCGTCGACCGTCGCCGGCGGCACCGCCTCGACCGGCTGGGCATGGCAGCTAGCGCCTCGGCTCGGTCAGCGCGGCGCGGAGGTCCTCGCGGCGCAGCACCCCCGCGGGCCGGCCTTCCTCGTCGACCACCAAAAACTGCCACGCCGGGGCCTCCCGCACCCGCTCGGCGACCTCCTCCCCCGGGTCGGACACCAGCAGGACCGTCTCCGCCCGGATCGGCTCGGCCGCCTGCTCGGCGGGCGCGTGCGGGGACGACTCCGCCAGCCGCTGGGCGGACGCCTCGTCCAGCAGGCCGGCGGCCACGCCGTCGGCCCGGACCAGCACCACGCCGCGGCCGGCGGAGGCGGCCAGCGCGTCGGACACCGGGCTCTCCGCGGGCAGCTGCAGGACCGGGCGGACCAGGTCGGTGAGCACCAGGCCGTCCGGCCAGCTCCGCCGGCTCTCGGCGGCCAGCTCGCCGCTGGCGCCCACCACGACGAACGAGGCGGTCACCACGCACACGCCGAGCCGTAGCCAGCGGTCGTCACTGCCGGCCGCGAGGCCCCACAGTGCCCAGACGAGCAGGGCGGTCGCCACCAACCACCCGCCGGCGACGCCGGCCCTGGTGCCCTTCAACCGGGTGCCGGTGAGCGCCCACACCCCCGCCCGGAGCATCCTGCCGCCGTCCAGCGGGAGCCCGGGCAGCAGGTTGAACACGCCCACGGCGAGGTTGGCGACGGCGCACTCGGCGACCAGCAGCCAGGTGATCCCGCCGGAAGGGACGGCCAGCAACAGCAGGCCGCACAGCCCGGCGAGCAGGATCGACACCACCGGACCGGCCGCGGCGACGAGGCCCTCGTAGGCCGGCGTCCGGGGGGTGCGGCCCACCTCGGACAGCCCGCCGAGCAGGAACAGCCGCACCCGGCGCACGGGGATGCCCAGCCGCAGCGCCACCAGGCAGTGCCCGAGCTCGTGGGCCAGCACCGACAGGGCGAGCAGCACCGCGAACGCGGCCGCGAGCACCCACCCGGTGGCGGGGCCGGCCCCGGGGAGCAGCCGCCCGGCCAGCGGGGCGTAGAGCACCACGACCACCAGCGCGCCGATCCACCACGACGGCGCGAGCAGGACCGGCACCCCGTCGACGCGGAAGAGCAGGAGGCCACCGTCCAGCGACGCGCGCCCGCTGGACCTCCGCCGTGTCCCTGCCCCGGTGGCGTCCACCGGAACAGCGTAGAAGAACCCGCCGCAAAACGCGGGTGAACCACCGGCGGTTCCCGACCCCGTGCTCCGGCACACGGTCCCCGACGTCCCGCGAGACAGGACGGACACGCCCCGCGCCGGTCCGGGGACTGTCGGCGCTCACCGTTACCCTCGCCGCATGGCACAGGGAACGACGGACGACGTACGGGTGCTCGACCGCGAGGGACCGGCCGCCGGGCCCACCGCCGAGCCCACCGAAACCGCCGAGCCCACCGACACCACCACTCCCCTCCCGACCCCCGAGCCGGCCGAGCGGGCGGTCCGCCGGCCGGCGCTGTCGCCGTCCCGGGCCGCCGACTTCAAGCAGTGCCCGTTGCTCTACCGGTTCCGCGCCGTCGACCGACTGCCCGAACCGCCGACCAGGGCCCAGCTGCGCGGCACCCTCGTGCACTCCGTGCTGGAGAAGCTGTTCGCGCTGCCCGCCGCCGAGCGAATGCCCGAGCGGGCCAGGGACCTGCTCGCGCCCGCGTGGGCGGAGCTGGCCGAGCAGAGTCCGGAGTGGACGGAGCTGTTCCCCGGCGCCGAGTCGGCCGAGGTCACCGAATGGCTGGGCTCGGCCGCCGAGCTGCTCGACGCCTACTTCCGGTTGGAGGACCCGCGCCGGCTGGAGCCGGAGGCGTGCGAGCTGCACGTGGAGACCGAGCTCGGGTCCGGGGTGCTGCTGCGCGGCTACGTCGACCGGCTCGACGTCGCCCCCACCGGTGAGATCCGGGTGGTGGACTACAAGACCGGCGCGGCGCCGCGGGCGATCGGCGAGGCCAAGGCCATGTTCCAGATGAAGTTCTACGCCGTGGTGCTGTGGCGGCTGCGCGGCGTGGTGCCCCGCCAGCTCAAGCTCATGTACCTCACCGACGGCCAGGCGCTGGCCTACACCCCGGACGAGGCCGAGCTGCGCCGCTTCGAGCGCACCCTGGAGGCCATCTGGCAGGCGATCCTGCGTGCCGGGCGGACCGGAGACTTCCGGCCCAGCCCGAGCCGGCTCTGCGACTGGTGCGCCCACCGGGCGCTGTGCCCTTCCCACGGGGGCACCCCGCCCGAGTACCCGGGCTGGCCCGAGCCCGACGCGGGTGAGGAGTCGCCATTGGACCGGGCGGACTGAGCGGGTCGACCGGGAGGCCAGGATGGACGCCGTGGACGCCTTCTACGTCCCGCTGGGCGCCGGCCGGTTCCGGGCCACCGAGCACACGGCGGGCCCGTGGACCCCGGACGCGCAGCACTTCGGACCGCCGTCGGCGCTGCTGGCGCGGGCGCTGGAGGAGGTCCCCGCCGGCCGGGAGATGGTGCTCGGCCGGGTCACCGTGGAGATCCTGGGACCGGCGCCGGTGGCCGAGCTGGCCGTGCGGGTCGAGCTGGCGCGCCCGGGCCGGTCGGTGGAGCTGCTGGTGGCGGAGCTCGTGGCGGGCGACCGGCCGGTCGCCAGGGCGACGGCATGGCGGTTCGCCGCGTCCGACACCAGCGAGGCCGCCGCGGGCGACGCCGCACCACTGCCCCCGCCGGAGGGCTGCCCGCCGGCGTCCTGGCCTCCGGGATGGCACGGCGGCTACCTCGACGCCGTGGAGTGGCGGACCGTGGCGGGCGGGACCGACCGATCGGGTGACACCACGGTGTGGGCGCGGCAGCGGGTCGCGCTCGTCGACGGGGAGAAGCCGAGCGGGCTGCAACGCCTGCTCACCATCGCGGACAGCGCCAGTGGGGTGTCCGCCCGGCTCGACCCGGGGCGCTGGCTGCTCATCAACGCGGAGCTGACCGTGCACGTCCACCGGGCCCCGGTGGGCGAGTGGATCGGCATGGCCGCCGCCACGGTGATCGGGCCGAGCGGCGTCGGCACCGCGCACAGCACGCTGCACGACACCGGCGGCCCGGTCGGCGCCGGCCGGCAGGCGCTGCTGGTGCGGACACGCTGAGCGGGTACCCGGCGCGCCGGGTCGAGATCCACTAACCTGCCGGGGACGACCAACAGCATGGAGTGTGGCCTGGCATGCAGATCACCTCGGTGGTCAATCAGAAAGGCGGGGTCGGCAAGACCGCGCTCAGCGTCGGCCTCGCCGCGGCACTCGCCGAGCGTGGTCGGCGGACACTGCTCGTCGACCTCGATCCGCAGGGCCATGCCACCACCGAGCTCCTCGGGCTGCCCGAGGCGCCGGCGCAGGGCCCGACCCTGGCCAAGGCGCTGCTCAAGATGTGGAAGGGCCCGGTCGAGGAGCTGATCGTGTCGCACCCGCGGTGCACCATCGGCCCCGGCGGGGCGCTCGACGTCATCCCCACCTGCAGCGGGATGTTCGACCTCATCCGACGACTGGACCAGTTCCGCGTGCCCGGGTGGCAACTGGCCAGGGTCATCCAGTTCGCCAACTACGACCACGTGGTGGTCGACTGCCCGCCCGCGCTGGACGTGCTGACCAACAACGCGATCGCGGCGACGCACGGCGTGCTGGTTCCGGTGCAGCCCGACCGCACCAGCATCCGGGCGCTGCGGCTGCTCCGCGAGCAGATCAGCTACGTCGAGCAGAGCGTGGGCCGGCCGCCGGTCACCTTCTACGGGCTGGTGCCCGGCCTGTACCGGCGGCCGATGTCGTCCTACGCGGCGGCGGCGATGGAGGAGCTGGCCGCGTTCGGGATCCCGGTGCTGCCGCACGTCCCGCTCGGCGTGGTGATCAACGAGGCCGCGGCCCGCGGGGTGCCGGTGACCACGTTCGCCCCGGAGACGGTGCAGGCCGCGGCGTTCCGGCAGATCGCCCACGTCGTCGACTCGGCCACGCCAGCCGGCGGCCAGGCGCCCACCCTGCCGCCGGACGAGCACGAGGACTTCGTGTTCGAGGACTTCATCGCCGAGGTCGCCGACGCCCGCAACGCCAACGACAACGGCTCCCGCCGGCGGCTGTACGACCTGCTCCCCAAGAAGCCCCGCTCCCCACGTTGAACCGGGGCCGCCGGGCCTAGAGGCGGCAGGAGCGGATGTCGGAGGCGAGGATGGCCTTCGCGCCCACCTCGGCCAGCTCGTCCATGACCTGGTTGACCCGCTTGCGGGACACCATCGCGCGCACCGCCACCCACCCGTCGTGGGCCAGCGGGGAGACCGTCGGCGACTGCAGCCCCGGGGTGATCGCGATCGCCCGCTCCAGCAGCTCCCGCGGGCAGTCGTAGTCGAGCATCATGTACTGCTGGGCGAACACCACCCCGCGCAGCCGCGCGGTCAGCTGGGTCTTGGCCCGCGTCTCCTGGCTGCCGGCACGGTGCACCAGCACCGCCTCCGACACGCAGATCGGGTCGCCGAACGCCACCAGGTCGTGCTGGCGCAGCGTGCGGCCGGAGCCCACCACGTCGGCGACGGCGTCGGCCACCCCCAGCTGCACCGAGATCTCCACGGCACCGTCCAGCCGGATCACCTCCGCCTCGATGCCCTGCCGGGCGAGGTCGTCTCGCACCAGCCGCGGGTAGGAGGTGGCCAGCCGCTTGCCGGCGAGGTCGGCCGGCTTCCAGTCCCGCCCGGCCGGCGCGGCGTAGCGGAAGGTGGACCCGCCGAACCCGAGCTGCAGCAACTCCTCGACCGGGGCGCCGGAGTCCAACGCCAGGTCACGGCCGGTGATGCCCAGGTCGAGCTCGCCCGAGCCGACGTAGATCGGGATGTCCTTGGGCCGGAGGAAGAAGAACTCGACGTCGTTGACCGGGTCGAGCACCGTGAGGTCGCGCTGCTCGTGCCGCTGCCGGTACCCGGCCTCGGCGAGCATCTCACCCGCCGCGCCGGCCAGCGCTCCCTTGTTCGGCACCGCGACACGCAGCATGTTCCACTCCTTCTCGATCGTCCTCGGGCCCGGCGCGCCGGCGCGTCACAGGTGCCGGTAGACGTCCTCCAGGGTGACGCCCCTGCCCAGCATGAGCACCTGCACCCGGTACAGCAGCTGGGAGACTTCCTCCGCCAGCCGCTCGTCGGACTCGTGCTCGGCGGCGATCCACACCTCGCCGGCCTCCTCGAGCACCTTCTTGCCCTGGGCGTGCACGCCGGCGTCCAGCGCCGCCACCGTGCCGGAGCCGGCCGGGCGGGTCCTGGCCCGCTCGGCGAGCTCGGCGTACAGCTCGTCGAAGGTCTTCACGCCCGGTGATCCTTCCATCCGCCCGCGGCGGCCCTTCCGGTGGCCCGGGCCGCCGCGCGGGAGGTCACGTCCGGTTCGCCCGATCGAGGCGCCCGGCTACTCCCCCGGGCCCACCAGCACCGCGCCGAGCACCCCGGGATCGACGCCGACCAGCGAGTCGCGGAACACCCGCCCGCGCCCCGGCGGCACGGCGACGTCGTTGGGCACGACGAGCACCGCGCACCCCGCGGCGACCGCCGACTCCGCGCCCGGTGGCGAGTCCTCCACGGCGACGCACCGGGCGGGGGCCACCCCGAGCAGCTCGGCCGCGCGCAGGTACGGCCGGGGGTGCGGCTTGTTCAGCCCATCCACCTCGTCCCCGCACACGGTGACGTCGAACAGCTCCCGGCCGATGGTGTTCAGCGCCCGCTCGGTGAGCGCCCGCTCGGTCGAGGTCACCAGCGCGGCCGGCACGCCCGCGGCGCGCACCGCGGCGAGCGCCTCCCTGGCGCCGGGCCGCCACGGGAGCGGGTCGTCGAACAGGTCGGCGGTCCTGCGGCGGATCCACTCCCCCAGCTCGGCCACCGCCCGCGCGGTGGGCTCGTGTCCGGTGGCCCGCAGCAGCACCGCGCTGGTGCTGTCCATGTTGACCCCGACGAGGGCCGCCCGCACGTCCGGGGACAGGCTGCCGCCCAGCCACTCCACGGCGTCGTACAGCGCGACGTCCCAGAGCTTCTCCGAGTCCACCAGCGTGCCGTCCATGTCCCACAGCACCGCGGCGGGCAACGCGTCCGTCACTCCCCGATCCTCGCTGACGCTCGTCGCCGCGCTCGCCGGGCTGCTGTGCTCAACGGTTCGCTCGCACGCTCGCTCACACCCCTCCTCGCTGACGCTCGTCGCGGCGCTCGCCGGGCTGCTGTGCTCAACGGTTCGCTCGCACGCTCGCTCACACCCCTCCTCGCTGACGCTCGTCGCGGCGCTCGCCGGGCTGCTGTGCTCAATGGTTCGCTCGCACGCTCGCTCACGTGTTGAAGTACTTCGCCTCGGGGTGGTGCGCCACGATCGCGTCGGTGGACTGCTCCGGGTGCAGCTGGAACTCCTCGGACAGTTTCACCCCGATCCGTTCGGGCTCGAGCAGGTCCACGATCTTGGCGCGGTCCTCCAGATCCGGGCAGGCGCCGTAGCCCAGCGAGAACCGGGCGCCCCGGTAGCCGAGCTTGAAGAACTCCTCGATCTCCGCCGGGTCCTCGTCGGCCAGCACGCCCCCGCCGGGGAACCGCAGCTCCTGCCGGATGCGGCGGTGGAAGTACTCGGCCAGTGCCTCGGTGAGCTGCACGCCGAGGCCGTGCACCTCGAGGTAGTCGCGGTAGGCGTCGCGGGCGAACAGGTCGTTGGCGTAGTCGGCGATCGGCTGGCCCATGGTCACCAGGCTCAGCGGAACCACGTCCACCTCCCCCGTGGCCACCGCCAGCTCCCGCGGCCGGAAGAAGTCGGCGAGGCACAGCCGCCGGTCCCGCTTCTGCCGCGGGAAGGTGAACCGGGTCCGCTCGGGCGCGTCCGGGCGTGGCTCGGTCAGCACCACGAGGTCGTCACCCTCGGCATGGGCGGGAAAGTAGCCGTAGACGACCGCGGCGTGGGCGAGCACGCCGTCGGTGGCCAGCCGGTCCAGCCAGTACCGCAGCCGGGGCCGGCCCTCGGTCTCCACCAGCTCCTCGTAGCTGGGCCCGGCGCCACCGCGGGCTCCCTTGAGCCCCCACTGGCCCATGAACGTCGCCCGCTCGTCGAGCATGGCGGCGTAGTCGGCCACCGGCACGCCCTTGACCACCCTGGTGCCCCAGAACGGCGGGGTGGGCAGCGGCACGTCGGTGGCCACGTCCGAGCGGGCCGGTGCCTCCTCGGCGTCGTCCCGCCGGGCCCTGCGGGCCTCGGCGATCCGCAGCGACCGCTCGCGGCGGGCCCTGCGCTCGGCGCGCTTGCGCTCGGCCTCCTCGTCGATCAGCGGCGACTCCCCGCGCTTGGCGGCCATGACCGCGTCCATCAGCCGCAGGCCCTCGAAGGCGTCCCGCGCGTAGCGGACCTCGCCGAGGTAGACCTCGGTCAGGTCGTTCTCCACGTAGGAGCGGGTCAGCGCGGCCCCACCGAGCAGCACCGGCCAGCGGGTGGCCACCCCGCGGGAGTTCATCTCCTCCAGGTTCTCCTTCATGATCACCGTCGACTTGACCAGCAGCCCGGACATGCCGATGGCGTCCGCGCCGTTCTCCTCGGCCGCGTCGAGGATCGCGGTGATGGGCTGCTTGATGCCGAGGTTGACCACCTCGTAGCCGTTGTTCGACAGGATGATGTCGACGAGGTTCTTGCCGATGTCGTGCACGTCGCCCTTGACGGTGGCCAGCACGATCCGGCCCTTGCCGCGGTTCCCCTCAGGCCCTTCGCTGTCCTGTTCGATGTGCGGTTCGAGATGCGCCACCGCGGTCTTCATCACCTCGGCCGACTGCAGCACGAACGGCAGCTGCATCTGGCCCGACCCGAACAGCTCGCCGACCGTCTTCATCCCGGACAGCAGCGTGTCGTTGATGATCTCCAGGGCGGGCTTCTCGGTGAGCGCCGCGTCGAGGTCGGCCTCCAGGCCGTTGCGCTCGCCGTCCACGATGCGCCGCTCCAGCCGCTCGAACAGCGGCAACGCGGCGAGCTCGGCGGCCCGCGACTCCTTGCTCGACGCGGCGGTCTTGCCCTCGAACAGCGCCATCAGCGTCTGCAGCGGGTCGTAGCCCTCGCGCCGGCGGTCGTAGACCAGGTCCAGCGCCACCTCGCGCTGCTCCTCCGGGATCCGGGCGATCGGCAGGATCTTGCTGGCGTGCACGATCGCGGTGTCCAGCCCGGCCTCGACGCACTCGTGCAGGAACACCGAGTTCAGCACCTGCCGGGCGGCGCCGTTGAGGCCGAACGAGACGTTGGAGACGCCGAGCGTGGTCTGCACGTCCGGGTGGCGGCGCTTGAGCTCGCGGATCGCCTCGATCGTCTCGATCGCGTCGCGCCGCGACTCCTCCTGCCCGGTGCAGATGGTGAAGGTCAGCGTGTCGACGATGATGTCGCTGGCGCGCAGCCCCCAGTTGCCGGTGATGTCCTCGATCAACCGGCTGGCGATGGCCACCTTCTTCTCGGCCGTGCGGGCCTGGCCCTCCTCGTCGATGGTCAGCGCGACCACGGCGGCGCCGAACTCGCGGACCAGGCTCATCACGTTGGCGAACCGCGACTCCGGACCGTCGCCGTCCTCGTAGTTGACGGAGTTGACCGCGCACCGCCCGCCCAGGTGCTCCAGCCCGGTGCGCAGCACGTCCACCTCGGTGGAGTCCAGCATGATCGGCAGCGTGGACGCGGTGGCCAGCCGGGAGGCCAGCTCGGCCATGTCGGCCGAGCCGTCCCTGCCCACGTAGTCGACGCACAGGTCGAGCATGTGCGCGCCGTCGCGGGTCTGCTCGCGGGCGATCTCCACGCAGTCCTCGTACCGCCCGGCGAGCATGGCCTCGCGGAACGCCTTGGAGCCGTTGGCGTTGGTCCGCTCACCGATCATCAGCACGCTGGCGTCCTGCTCGAACGGCACCGCCTGGTAGAGCGAGGACACGCCCGGCTCGAACCGCGGCGAGCGCTCCGGTGCGCGCAGGTCGGCCACCGCCTCGGCGAGCCGTCGGATGTGCTCGTCGGTGGTGCCGCAGCACCCGCCGACCAGCCCGACCCCGAACTCGCGGACGAACCCGGTGAGCGCCTCGGCCAGGCCGTCCGGGTCCAGCGGGTAGACCGCGCCGTTCGGGCCGAGCTCGGGAAGGCCCGCGTTGGGCATCACCGACAGCGGCACCGGCGCGTGCTTGGCCAACTGCCGCAGGTGCTCGCTCATCTCCGCGGGCCCGGTGGCGCAGTTCAGCCCGATCATGTCGATGCCCAGCGGCTCCAGCGCCTGTAGCGCCGCGCCGACCTCGGTGCCCAGCAGCATCGTGCCGGTGGTCTCCACGGTGATCGACGCGATCACCGGCACCCGCCGCCCCTCGGCGGCCATCGCCCGGTGCGCGGCGATGATCGACGCCTTGGTCTGCAGGATGTCCTGTGTGGTCTCCACGATGATCGCGTCCGCCCCGCCGGCGAGCAGGCCGCGCACCTCCTCGACGTAGGCGTCGCGCAGGGTGCTGAACGGGGCGTGGCCCAGGGTGGGCAGCTTGGTGCCGGGGCCGACCGAGCCGAGCACGAACCGGGGCCGGTCGGGGGTGGCGAACTCGTCGGCCACCTCGCGGGCCAGCCGTGCGCCGGCCTCGGCCAGCTCGACGATGCGGTCGGCGATGTCGTACTCGGCGAGGTTGGCGAAGTTCGCGCCGAAGGTGTTGGTCTCCACGGCGTCGGCGCCGGCCTCGAGGTAGCCGCGGTGAATCCCCCGGACGACATCCGGTCGGGTGATATTGAGGATCTCGTTGCAGCCCTCGAGCCCGGCGAAGTCGTCCAGCGACAGGTCGTGCGACTGCAGTGCCGTGCCCATCGCACCATCGGCGACCACGACACGGGAGGTGAGGGCGTCGAGCAGCGGCGACGAGATCCGTTTGGGCATGTGTTCCAGCCTACGGTCCTGCGCCAGTCCCCCGGGGTCGTAGGCTGGCGGGTGTGACGCAGCCCCCCACGCACAACACAGCCGAGACAGCTCAGAAGGGTCACGCTCCGCAACCGGCCGGCCCGCCGGATCCGTCCCCGGCCGAGGAGAAACCGGTCATGGTGGTGGCGTTCGAGGGCTGGAACGACGCGGGAGACGCGGCGAGCACCGCGGTGGAGCACCTTCAGCTG
This sequence comes from Amycolatopsis arida, assembly GCF_900115565.1. GTDB lineage: Bacteria > Actinomycetota > Actinomycetes > Mycobacteriales > Pseudonocardiaceae > Yuhushiella > Yuhushiella arida. The sequence goes on from NZ_FOWW01000009.1 coordinate 225,729, forward strand.
AACTGGGACGCCGCGCCGCTGTCGGAGCTCGACCCCGACGACTACTACGACTTCCAGGTCAGCCGGCCGACGGTGCGGCTGGTCGACGGGGTGACCCGCCGGGTGGAGTGGCCGACGACGCGGCTGGCGGTGTGCCGCCCGCCGGGCGCCCGGCGGGACGTCGTGCTCGTCCAGGGGCCCGAGCCGAACATGCGGTGGCGGGCGTTCTGCCGGGAGCTGCTCGACCGCATGGAGCGGTTGCAGGTCTCCACGGTCGTCACGCTGGGTGCGCTGCTGGCCGACACCGCCCACACCCGGCCGGTGCCGGTCACCGGAACGGCGTACGACGCCTCGGCCGCCGCTCGATTCGGCCTCGAGCGCAGCCGCTACCAGGGCCCCACCGGGATCATAGGAGTGCTGCAGGACGCGTGCGTCCAGGCCGGCATCCCGGCGGTGTCGGTGTGGGCCGCCGTGCCGCACTACGTGTCCCACCCACCGTCGCCCAAGGCCACCCTGGCGCTGCTGCACAAGCTCGAGGACGTGCTCGACATCGAGATCCCGCTCGGCGCGCTGCCGGAGCAGGCCGAGCAGTGGCAGCACACGGTGAGCGAGATGGCCGCCGAGGACGACGAGATCAGCGAGTACGTGCGCTCGCTCGAGGAGCGCGGGGACGCCGAGATCGAGCTCGACGAGGCCAGCGGGGACAAGATCGCCGCCGAGTTCGAGCGCTACCTCCGCCGCCGCCGGCCCGACACCGGCCGCTGACCCGCGAGTCCCACGCCGGAACCGCCGGCCGCGGTGGGTCCTCGGTTCGGGGTGCGCTGGCTAGAGGAGGCGGCGCAGCGGCACGGCTCCCCTGGCTCGGTTCCGCCACTCGCGCGGGTAACCGAGTGAGACCTCCTCGAACCGCACGCCGTCGCGGTGGGTGGTGCGCGGGATGTGCAGATGGCCGTACACGGCGATCTCGGCCCGGTAGCGCAGGTGCCAGTCCTCGGTCTCGGTGGTGCCGCACCACAGGGCGAACTCGGGCCAGCGCAGCGGCTCGGTCGGGTGCCGGTGCAGCGGCCAGTGCGAGACCAGGATCGTGCGGTGCTCGGCCGGGACCGCGGCCAGCCGTTTCTCACTGACCTCCAGCCGGTGCGCGCACCACTCGGCCCGGCCCGGATGCGGGTCCGGGTGCAGGAAGAACTCGTCGGTGCACACCACCCCGGCCTCGCGGGCGTGGTCGAGCGCCGCGGCCACCGGCAGCCCCTCGGTCTCCGGGACCCGCCAGCTGTAGTCGTAGAGCAGGAACAGCGGCGCGATCGTCAGCGGCCGCCCGGCGTGCGGCCACACCGGGAACTCGTCCTCCGGGGTGAGGACGTCGAGCGCGCGGCAGCGGCGCACCAACTCCGCGTAGCGTTGCTCGCCGCGCGCCCGCACGGGGTCGCCGTCGGTGGTCCACAGCTCGTGGTTACCCGGCACCCAGACGACCTTCGCGAACCGTTCCCGCAGCATCGCCAGCGTGTCGGTGATCGCCGGCACCCGCTCCGCGACGTCCCCGGCGACGATCAGCCAGTCCTCCGGGGAGCTGGGGCGGATGGTGTCGACCACCGGGCCGTTGCCGCGGTGCGTGACGTGCAGGTCGCTGGTGGCGTACAGATGGGGCACGCCGACCACGGTAGCGACCGGGCCCGAGGAGGATCACCGCGCCGGCGGCCACGTGCAGCGCGGCCTGCGCGAGCAGCAGCTGGGCCAGCCCGACGGCACCGGCGAGCGCGCCGGCCAGCTGCACGCCGGCGACCGTGCCCAGCGCCATGCCGGCCAACGCGCTGCTCAGCACCCGGCCGGTCAGGTGCGCCGCCGTCCCGGTCTGCAGCAGGGCCAGCAGCCCGGACACGGCGACCACACCCGGCGCGCCCACCGCGGCGAACAGTCCGATGTAGACCGGCAGCGCGGTGCTGAACTCCGGCATGGTCCAGATGACCGCGCTCAGTGCGCCGACGCTGAGCACGCCGCCGCCGAGCAGCCGCGCCGGCGCGGCCCGGCGGGCCACGGTCGCCAGCGCCACCCCGGCGAGCAGCCCGCCGACCGCCTGCACCCCGCGCAGCATCCCGACCTCGGCCTCGCCTCCGCCGAGGACGTCGACGACGAAGAGCACGAACAGCACCAGGAACATGCCCTGCGCCACGGCCATGAGCACCAGCGCCACCCCGGCGAGCCGCAACGCGGGCCGGCGGACGAACGCGGCGAATCCGGCCAGCCACTCGCGTGGTGACCCGGGGCGGGCGGTCGAGGCCGTGGCGCCGGCGGCGCGGGTGGAGACCGGCGCGAACGGGCGGAGCAGCAGCGCGGCGGCGCCGGCGAGCAGCGCCAGGTAGGCCGCGACCAGCCAGCCGAGCCCCGCGGCGGCGAGCAGCAACCCGCCGAGTGCGCCGCCGGCGAACCGGGCGACCGCGGAGCCGACCCCGAGCAGCCCGTTCGCCGCGACCACCCGCTCCGGCCCGACCAGCTCCGGGACCAGCGCGCCGCGCGCCGGCTCGAACAGCGCCGCCAGCGCGGCCTGCGCGGTCAGCACCGCGTACACCACGGCCAGCACCCCACCGGCGCCGAGCAGGGGCAGCACCACCACCGCCTGCCCGACACACACCGCGCGGAGCAGGGCACGCCGGTTCCACCGGTCGGCCAGCACGCCGGCGACGGGACCGAGCAGCACGGCCGGCAGCAGTCCCAGCATCAGCCCGGTGGCGGTGGCGACCGGGGAGCCGGTGCGCTGGTACACCAGCACCGGCAGGGCCACCTGCAGCATCCACTCCGCGGTCTCCGAGCCCAGCGCCGCCAGCCACAGCCGGGCGAACCCCGGTTGCCGCAGCGGTCCCCCGGCGGTCACGCGCTCGACTCGCCGTCGGCGTCGATCCGGAGGAACGCCCGCAGGCCGACGTGGACCGGCCGGGCGCCGGCCGGGACGTCGGCGCGCAGCGTGCCCACGTAGGGCCGGAGCAGCCGATCCACGGCGTCGACCAGCTCGGCCAGCTCGGCCGCGGTGACCCGCAGCGCGTAGGCGTTGAGCGCGGCCGCCTCCCGCCACTCGGCGGGCAACTCGTCCAGGGTGTCCAGATATCGCTGAGTGAGCTCCTGCTCCTGCCCGACCATCGCGCCGGTGGCGGCCAGCTGGGCACCGCGCACCGCGGGGTCCGCGGCCCACTCGCCCAGTTCGAGGCCGACCTGCCCGGCCCGCCACGGCCGCTCCCGGCCGCCCGCGCCGGCGTCCGGCTCCACCAGGCCGAACCGGGCGAGCTGGCGCAGGTGCCAGCTGCAGTTGGACGGCGTCGAGCCGACCGCCGTGGCGCACTCGCTGGCGGTGCGGGGGCCCGCCGACATCAGGTAGCTCAGCAGTGCCGCGCGCAGTGGATGGGCCAGTGCGCGCATCAGCTCGGCGTCCCGGACCCGCCGGCGCGGGGGTAGCTCGGCCATCGCGTCTCCTTGTGAAAGAACTCTTTCGAAAGTGTTCTTTCACATCGTGCCGCCCCGGCAGCGTGCTGTCCAACTGTCAGCTGGACCACACTCCGACAAAGGGGGTTGACTAACGCTACCCGAGTTGCATTAGACTGCGGGCATCATGGACAGCTGACATCCGAGTCCGACCCGCGCCCGAGGCCCGTCGTGGTCGAGCCCCGCTCCCGCGACGAACCTGCCCGGCGGGTTCCGCCCCTTTTCCTTCCGGACCGGTGATGCTTATGTCCCCCACCCTGCGTACCGTCGACCTCGCCTTCGGCTACGCCGACCGCGTGCTGTTCGACGGGTTGTCGCTGATCGCCGCCCCCGGCCGCCGGATCGGCCTGGTCGGCGAGAACGGCGCCGGCAAGTCCACCCTGCTCCGCCTGCTGGCCGGCCTCGAGACCCCCCGCGCCGGCACGGTCCACCGCACCGGGGACGTCGGCCACCTGGTCCAGGAGCTGCCGTTCCCACCGACCGCGACCGTGGCCGACGTGCTCGACGACGCGCTGGCCGACATCCGCGCGGCCACCGCCCTGCTGGACGAGCTGGCCGAGCGGCTCGCCGCGAACCCCGGCGACGAGCCAGCGCTCGCCGAGTACGGCCGGGTGCTGGAGTGGGTCCAGGCCCACGACGCGTGGGACGCCGACCGGAGGGCCGAGCTCGCCCGCGCCGGCCTGGGGCTGGGCGAGGTCGACCCCGACCGGTCGCTCGGCAGCCTGTCCGGCGGGCAACGCTCCCGGCTGGCGCTGGCCGCGCTGCTGGTCCGACAGCCGGAGGCGCTGCTGCTCGACGAGCCGACCAACCACCTCGACGACGCCGCCACGGCGTTCCTGGAACGGCATCTGGCGGCGCTGCCGGGCGCGGTGGTCCTCGCCTCGCACGACCGGGTGTTCCTCGACGCGGTGTGCACCGACATCGTCGACCTCGATCCGGCTCTGGGCGGCCCGACCCGGTACGGCGGGCGGTACTCCGACTACCTGCGGCACAAGCGAACCGAGCGGGCCCGCTGGGAGCAGCGGTACGCCACCGAGCAGGAGGAGCTCTCCCGGCTACGGCACGTCGCCGCGATCACCGCGCGGGACATCAACCATGCGCGCGGCCCGCGGGACAACGCGAAGATGGCCTACGACTACAAGGCCGGCCGCGTGCAGCGGCAGATCTCCCGCCGGGTGCGCGACGCGCGGCAGCGGCTGGCCGAGTTGGAGCGCGACCAGGTCCGCCGGCCTCCGCGGCCGTTGCGCTTCGCCGGAAGCCTCACCACCGCCGCCGGCGAGCGCGGGCTCGCCGTGTCGCTGCACGACGTCGACGTGCCCGGCCGGCTCCGGGTCGACCGGATGGACGTGACCTCGGCCGACCGGGTGCTGGTCAGCGGCGGCAACGGCGCCGGCAAGTCCACGCTGCTGTCCGTGCTGGCCGGGCGGCTGCGCCCGGCCAGGGGCGTGGTGCACCGGGGCCCGGGGCTGCGGGTGGCGCTGCTGGAGCAGGACGTCCGGTTCGCCAGCCAGGACCGCACCCCGCGGCGGATCTACGCGGCCGCTGCCGGCCCGCACGCTCCGCCGCTGACCGAGCTCGGCCTGCTGCCGCCGGCCCAGCTCGACCAGCCGGTGGGCACGCTCTCGGTCGGTCAGCGGCGCCGGCTCGCGCTGGCCACCCTGATCGCCGACCCGCCGCACGTGCTGCTGCTCGACGAGCCCACCAACCACATCTCACTGGCACTGGCCGAGGAGCTGTTCGACGCGCTCGACGCCACGCCGGGCGCGGTCGTGCTCGCCTCGCACGACCGCTGGCTGCGCCGCGGCTGGTCCGGCCGAACGCTGGCGCTCACGGACGGCCGGGTCGCCGGCGAGCCAGCGCCGGTCACCCCGGCCGGCCGCTGAAGTTCAGCGGCCGGCCGGCGCATCTCAGCACAGCGGGACTCAGCACAGCGGGACTCAGCACAGCGGGACTCAGCACAGCGGGACTCAGCACAGCGGGACTCAGCACAGCGGGACTCAGCGCAGGTCGACACCGAGCAGGGCGTCGACGGCGTCGCGCACCAGGGCGGGCGCGGCAGGGTCGGCCGCGTCGGCACCGCCCCGGCGGCGCAGGGCCTCGTCCACCCACGCGTCCACCGCCGCCAGCGCACCCGGGGTGTCGAGGTCGTCGGCGAGGTGGTCGCGCAGGCGGTCGACCACGGCCGCGGCGGGCGGCCCGGCCGGCAGGGCCACCGCCTCCCGCCACCGGGCCAGCCGGGTCAGCGCCCGGTCCAGCAGCTCGGCGGTCCACGCCCGATCGCCGCGATAGTGCCCGGCGAACAGCGCCAGCCGCACCGCCGAAGGGTCCACGCCGTCAGCCCGCAACCGGGACACGAACACCAGGTTGCCGCGCGACTTCGACATCTTCGCGCCGTCGAGGCCGATCATGCCGGCGTGCACGTAGTGCCGGGCGAACGGGTGCTCCCCGGACAGCGCCTCGGCGTGCGCGGCGCTGAACTCGTGGTGCGGGAACGCCAGGTCCGACCCGCCGCCCTGCACGTCGAAGCCCATGCCCAGCCGGTTCACCGCGATGGCGCTGCACTCGATGTGCCAGCCGGGCCGGCCGGGCCCGAGCTCGGACTCCCAGGACGGCTCACCGGGCCGTGCCGCGCGCCACAGCAACGCGTCCAGCGGGTGCCGCTTGCCCGCCCGGTCCGGGTCACCGCCCCGCTCGGCGAACAGGGTGGCCATCGTCTCGGCGTCGTAACCGGACTCGTAGCCGAACCGCCCGGTGGCCCGGTGGTCGAAGTAGACGTCCGGATACTCCTGGTCTTCGAGCCGGTACGCCGCGCCGCCGGCGAGCAGCTTGCCGATGACCTCGACGATCTCCGGGATGGTCTCCACCGCGCCGACGAAGTCCCGTGGCGGCAGCACCCGCAGCGCCTCCATGTCCTCCCGGAACAGCGCGGTCTCCCGCATGCCGAGCACCACCCAGTCGTCCTGGTCCCGCTCGGCGCGCTCCAGCAGCGGGTCGTCGATGTCGGTGACGTTCTGCACGTAGTGGACCTCGTGCCCGGCGTCCAGCCAGAGCCGGTGCACGAGGTCGAACGCGAGGTAGGTGGCCGCGTGGCCGAGGTGGGTGGCGTCGTAGGGGGTGATGCCGCAGACGTACATCCGGGCGACCCGGCCCGGCGCGATGGGCCGCAGCTGTCCCGTCGCGGTGTCGTGGAGCCGGAGAGGTCGGGGTGTGCCGGGCACGCGGGGCGGGGAGGTGGAGGTCCAGGACTGCATAGGTCAACACTAGGTGCCGCCGGCACGGGCGCGCCCGTCCCTCCCCGAGGTGGCCGGCGGTCAGTGGCGTCAGTCCGCCTTCGGTGGCTCCGCACCGGGGAAGGACGCCGACCACAGCATCGTCAGCCCGGCGGAGAGCTCCTCCGCGGTGGGCGCGCCGGCCGGGTCGAGCAGCCACTGGGTCGCCAACCCGTCGCAGATGGCGACGACGAAGCTGGCCACCGCCTCGCAGCGCGGGTCGTCCGGCCGCGCGTCCCCGCCCAGCGACTCGGCGACCAACCCGGCCACCTTCGCCCGCACCCGGCGGTACTGCTCGGCGAACTGCGCGCGCAGCGCCGGCGCGCGCTCGGCCTGCGCCAGCGCCTCCACGAAGGACAGCAGGAGGGCACGCTTGCCGGGCAGCCCCCGCAACAGCGAGGCCCACGCGACGCGGCCGCGCTCGATCGGCGAGGCGGCGGGGTCGGCCATGGCGGTCTCCGCCAGCTGCTCGGTCCACTCCTCGACCACCTCACCGATGGCCTCGTTGAGCAGCCCCTCCTTGGAGCCGAAGTGGTAGCCGATCGAGGCGAGGTTCGTGCCGGAGGCCGCCACCAGGTCGCGCGCGGTGATCCGCGCGTAGCCCTTCTCCTCCAGCAGGCGCCGCGCGGCGGCCAGCAAGTCGTCGCGATGACCCACCGGCCCAGCCTAGCCCGCACCCCTGGACACACCGTTCTATACGGGTGTATAAAACGCGTGTCTAGTGTCGACTCCCGGAGGTCCCCCATGACCCTCTCGGACGTTCGCCCCACCTCCCTCACCCCGCCGGGACCGAGGCTGCCGCTGACCGTGCAGAGCGTGCTGTTCGCCTTCCACCGGCACTGGTGGCTGCCCGCGCTGCGCCGCCGCTACGGCGACGTGGTGCGGTTGCGCATCTACCCCGAGCGCGAGGTGGTGATCCTCGCCGACCCCGCGCACATCCGGACGGTGTTCGCCGGCCCGACCACGGTCTACCACGCCGGCGAGGGCAACATGGTGCTCAAGCCGGTGATGGGCGAGCACTCGTTGCTGATCACCGACGAGGACGAGCACCTGCGCGCCCGCAAGCTGCTGATGCCCGCGTTCAGCGGTGCCGCGCTGCGCGGCTACCGGGATATGGTGGAGCGGCTGACCGAGGCCGAGGTGGCCCGCTGGCCGGTCGGCCGGCCCTTCCCCAGCCACCACAGCATGCACGCGCTCACCCTGGAGGTCATCCTGCGCGTGGTCTTCGGGATGGCCGACGGCGGGCGCCTCGACGAGCTGCGCACGCTGCTCCGCCAGGTCGTGGACATCGGCCCGTTCGACATCGTCGGCTGGCACAGTGCCACCCTCCAACGGTTCGGCCGCTGGCGCCGCAACGAGGAGCGGATGCGGCGGGTCGACGAGCTGCTGTACGCGGAGATCGCCGAACGGCGCCGGACCGCCGAGCGGGGCGACCTCGCCGAGCGCGGCGACGTGCTGTCCCGCCTGCTCCGCGTGCCCGGTGAGTCGGAGTCCTCGGCCGGGCTGTCCGACGCGGAGCTGCGCGACCAGCTGGTCACCCTGCTGCTCGCCGGGCACGAGACCACCGCCACCGCGCTGGCCTGGGCGTTCCACGACCTCGCCAGGGACCCGGACCGGCAGGCCCGCGCCGCCCGCGCCGCCGACGAGGGCGGTGACAGGGCGGACACCTACCTCGAGGCCGTCGCGAAGGAATCGCTGCGCCGGCGCCCGGTGATCGCCGAGGTCGCCCGCCGGCTCACCGAGGACGTCGAGATCGCGGGCTTCCGCATTCCCGCGGGCACGACCGTGGCACCCTCCATCGCCCTGGTGCACGCTGACCCGGCGCACCACACCGATCCCGACGACTTCCGGCCCGAGCGGTTCCTCGGCGACGGCCCGGCCACCGGCACCTGGTTGCCGTTCGGCGGCGGGGTGCGCCGCTGCCTCGGCGCCGGGTTCTCCCTGCTCGAGGCCACGGTGGTGCTGCGGGCCGTGCTGGCGAGGTTCCGGCTCGCGGCGGACCGGCCACGACCCGAGCCGACCAAGGGCCGGCACATCACCCTGGTACCCGGAGGGGGTGCCCGAATCGTGGCGTACTCGCGCGTTTCTGACTCTCCGTAGCTGATCGCAACCGAATGGTGACTTCGGGCCTGTCGCATTCGCGCCTCCACGAGGGATCCTGGAAGCACTCCCATTCCCGAGGCGAAGAAGGTGGCGGCCATGACGGGCACGGTGGAGGGCACCGGACGGTACCTGGTCCTGCTCGAGGACGACGCGGCGGACGAGGGCGCCAGGACGATGACCAGGGTGGCCGGGCTGCGCACCGCGAGCACCGCCGACATCGCCGGCGAGTCCACGGCCGTGCTGCCGGGTAGCGACGGGTTGGTGCTGCACGACCTGGGGGTCGCGGTGGTCGTGGCCGGCGCCGACCAGGTCGAGGCGCTCACCAGGGCGACCAGGGAGCGGGGTCCCATCGCGTTCGTGGAGCGGGAGCGCACGGTGCACGCCATCGCGACCGCGCCGACCGCGCCGCCCGCGCCGCCCGCCGAGGTCGACGAGACCACGTTCACCTGGGGCCTGCAGGCGGTGGGCGCACCGGACAGCCCGGCCACCGGCGCCGGCATGAGGGTGGCGGTGCTGGACACCGGGTTCGACGCCGAGCACCCGGACTTCGCCGGCAGGGTGGTGGAGAGCCGGTCGTTCGTGCCGGGCGAGGAGGTGTCCGACGGCCACGGGCACGGCACGCACTGCATCGGCACCGCGTGCGGGCCGCGCGAGCCGGACACCGGGCCGGGCTACGGCGTCGCGTACGAGGCGGAGATCTACGTGGGCAAGGTGCTCAGCAACGCCGGCTCCGGCACGGACGGCGGCATCCTCGCCGGGATCGCCTGGGCGATCGGGCACGGCTGCCCGATCGTGTCGATGTCCCTGGGCGCACCGGTGCGGCCGGGCGACCCGCACTCGCCGGTGTTCGAGCGCGTCGCCCGCAGGGCGGTCGCCCGCGGCACGCTCCTCATCGCGGCCGCGGGCAACGAGAGCAGCCGGCGGGCCGGCCGGATCGCCCCGGTCGGCCACCCGGCGAACTGCCCGTCGATCATGGCCGTCGGCGCCGTGGACGCGCACGGCGAGATCGCCGACTTCTCCTGCGGTTCGGTGGATCCCGAGCGGGCGGTCGACGTGGTCGGCCCTGGCGTGGACGTGCACTCGGCCTGGCCGATGCCCGCCCGGCACCGCACCATCAGCGGCACCAGCATGGCCACCCCGCACGTGGCCGGCGTCGCCGCGCTGCTCGCCCAGCACCACAACGCCAGGGGCTGGGAGTTGTGGGCCCGGCTCGGGCAGTCGGCCCACCGCTCGCCGCTGCCGTCCACCGACGTCGGCGCCGGCCTCGTCCGCGCCCCCCGCTGACCCCCCGCTGTGTCCGCGGTCCGTGCGCACGTGTTCGCGTCGCACGGCGCGGAGACGTGTCCATAGCGCGCGGACACGGCGTGGGGCTGCCCCGGGCGGCTACACTCGGTATGCGGGATCGACCGGGTGGAGGAATCCCATGGGCAACGCCAGTCGCGACGTGATCGTTTCCGTGGCGGACAGTCAGCTTCCCGAGGTGGTCGCCCGGTTGCGGGCGGCCGGCATGACGATCGACGACGTGCTCGACGCGCTCGGCGTCGTCACCGGCTCCGTCGACGAGGCGGGCGTCGCCGCGCTGCAGCGAGTGTCCGGCGTGCTCGACGTCGAGATCGCCCGCGGCTACCGGCTGCCCGCGGAGCCGCGCTAGCGCCGCTCACCCCGCCCGCCGGGTTCGCAGGTAGTCGCCCACCACGGCGGCGCCGAGCCCGTCGGCGTCGGGCGCGAGCACCCTGCCGCCGGCCCGCCGGGCGAGCAGGTCCACGAACCCGGTCAACCGCGGGTCGTCGCCCAACCGGAACACGGTGACCGCCGCGCCCAGCTTCGCCAGCCGGTCCACCTCCGCCAGCGTCGCCGCGAGTGTGCGCGGCGCCGGCGGGTAGGCGAACTCGGCGGTCCCGTCGCGGTCCAGGTGCGCGGTGGGCTCGCCGTCGGTGACCAGCAGTACCACCGGCAAGGCGTCGGGATGCCGCCGCAGGTGGCGGCCGGCCAGCAGCAGCGCGTGGTGCGCGTTGGTGCCCTGCTCCCAGGTGCCCTCCATGCCCACCAATTCGGCCAGCTCCACCGGCGTGGCGTACCGGCCGAACGTGATGAGCTGCAGCGCGTCGGTGCGGAACCGGGTGGCGATGAGCTGGTGCAGCGCCAGCGCGGTCCGCTTCATCGGCAGCCACCGCCCCTCCTGCACCATCGACCACGAGGTGTCCACGCACAACGCGACCGCCGCCCGCGCCCGGTGCTCGGTCTCGGCGACCTCCACGTCGGACACGTCCAGCCGCACCACGCCACCGCCGCGGGACGCGGTGCGCAGCACGGCGTTGCGCACGGTGCGGGAGACCTCCCACGGCTGGGTGTCGCCGAACCGCCACGGCCGGCTCGTCCCGGTGGGCTCCCCGGCCGCCCCGGCCGACGCGGTATCCCGCTCGCCGGCCCTCCCCCGCAGCGACCGCACGACGTCGGCCAGCGCCGTCTCGCCCAGCCGGCGCAACGCCTTCGGCGACAGCCGCAGCGATCCATCGGCCCCCCGCTCGAACAGCCCCTGCGCGCGCAGCTCCCGTTCCAACTCCGCCAGCCGCCGCGCGTCCACCGCGGCGTCCGCGCCGAGCTGCCGGGCGAGCGCGTCGGCGTCGATGTCCTCCAGCCGTGCCCCCGGGTAGGACTGGGCGAGCTGCTCGGCCAGCGCGTCCAGCTCGGCCAGCTCGGTCATCGCGCGCATCCCGTCGCCGAGCCCGAGCGGGTCGCCACCGCGGAACCGGGCGGACGACGTCCAGTCCTCCCCCGGCCGCAACGCCCGCAACTGGGCGTCCAGAGTGGACAGCTGCTGGGCCAGCCGCGGGTCGCCGAACGCCTCCCGGGCCAGCTCGGCCAGATCCGCCCGTTGCTCGGCGGTCATCGAGTTGAGCATTCGCTGCGCGGCGGCCGCGCGGGCGGCGAGCACGTCGATCAGCTCCTCGACCGAGCGAGGCCGCTCCGGGAAGAACTCGCCGTGCCGGCGCAGGAACTCGGCGAACCGCTCGTCGATGTCCTTCGCCCCTCGGGCGTGCGCCGCCAGCAGGGCGTTCAGGTCGGCGAGCAGCTGGTTGACCCGCTCGACGTCCTCCGGCGTGGTCCGGCGCAGCGCGTCCTTCATCCCGGAGAACCGCGCGTCCAGCAGCTCCCGGCCGAGCAGCTCGCGCAGCCGGTCGTAGTTCTCCCTGCCCCGCTCGGAGACCCAGTCGTAGTCGGCCAGCTCCCGCACCGCGGCCGCGGTACCGGTGGGCAGCGCGTCGAGCCGCGCCTCGCGGAACCGGGCGTCGTCGCCAGGGTCGGGGAACAACGCCGCGCGTTCGGCGTCCAGCGCATCGTCGAGCAGCCGGCGCACGTCCCGCAGGGTGCCGTCGAGCCGGTGCCGGCGCTGGATCTCCGCACGCCGCCGCCAGACCCGCCGGGTCAGCTCGTCCAGACCGGGCGTGCCGCGGGTGCCGCGGCGCAGCAGCTCCTCCAGCGCCGACCGCGGCGAGGACCCGGCCAGCACGTCCCGGCCGATCTCGTCCAGCGCGTCGCGCAGGTCGGCCGGCGGCGCCAGCGGGTCGGGACCGTCGTGCCACGGCCCGTACGAGTAGCCCTCGGGAACGGTGGTCACGGCCCGTACACCGTGGTGTGGTCGTCGGCGTCCTTGGCCAGCCGCCGGGCCAGGTACAGCGACTCCAGCGCCAGCTCCACCGCGGCGGCGATCCGGCCGGGCGGCTCGTCGGCACCGACGCCGGCGCGCTGCGCCACCTCGTGCAGCACCGGCAGCTCGGGCAGTGCGGCCAGGACCTCCCGGCCCGGTACCCGCTCCCCGGTGGCCACGAGGTGCCCGTCGGCGACGGCGTGCGTCAGCGGCGTGAGGTCCAGTCCGGCGAAGCGCTCCCGCGCCGTCTCCGCGACCGCTCGGCGCAGCAGGTGCACCAGGTGCTCGGTCTCCCTGCCCTCCTCCCCCGGCTCGAACTCGACCTTGCCGCGGAGCACGGCGGGCACCGCGTCCAGGTCCACCGGGCGGGCCACGGCCGGCTCCTCGCCGGTGAGCGCCGCCCTGCGCAGCGCGGCGGCGGCGACCGTCTCGGCAGCGGCGACGGCGAACCGGGCGGAGATGCCGGAGCGCTGGTCCACCACGGTGGACTCGCGCAGGTCGCGGACGAACCGGGCCAGCACCTCCAGCAGCGGGTCGCCCACCTCGGCCGCCAGCCGCGCCTCCTGCCGGACGACGGCCACCTCGGCGGCGACGTCGAGCGGGTAGTGGGTGCGGATCTCCGCGCCGAACCGGTCCTTCAGCGGGGTGATGATCCGGCCGCGGTTGGTGTAGTCCTCCGGGTTGGCGGTGGCGACGAGCAGCACGTCCAGCGGCAGCCGCAACGTGTAGCCGCGGACCTGGATGTCCCGCTCCTCCATGACGTTGAGCAGCGCGACCTGGATCCGCTCGGCGAGGTCGGGCAGCTCGTTGATCGCCACGAGGCCGCGGTGCGACCGCGGCACGAGTCCGAAGTGGATGGTCTCGGGATCACCGAGGCCGCGCCCCTCGGCCACCTTGACCGGGTCGACGTCGCCGATGAGGTCGCCGACCGAGGTGTCCGGGGTGGCCAGCTTCTCCGTGTAGCGCTCGTCCCGGTGCCGCCAGGTGACCGGGAGGTCGTCGCCCAGCTCGGCGGCACGGCGGATCGAGGCCGGGGTGATCGGCGCGAGCGGGTGCTCGGCCAGCTCCGCCCCCTCGATCATCGGGGTCCACTCGTCCAGCAGCCCGGCGAGGGTGCGCAGTAGCCGGGTCTTGCCCTGCCCGCGCTCACCGAGCAGCACGACGTCGTGCCCGGCGAGCAGCGCGCGTTCGAGCTGGGGCAGCACCGTGCGGGAGAAGCCGACGATGCCCGGCCACGGGTCGGCGCCCGACCGCAGCGCGGCGAGCAGGTTGTCGGAGATCTCCGCCTTCACGCTCCGCGGGCGGTGGCCGGCGGCGCGCAGCTCGCCGACCGTGCGCGGCAGGTGCGCCGGAACCTCGTTCACGTTCACGCCTTCGACGCTACTGATCGATCCGGTCGCCGTCGACGTGGAGCAGCTCCACCCGCCTCATGGCCGTGCTCCTCCCGTCTCCGCTCCTCCCTCGCTGGCGCTCGGTCGACGCTCGACGGTCGTCACGCGGCTGTACGCTGGGTCGGCGTGTGTTGTCCCAGTGCCACCCTCTCCGTCTGGTCCGCCGCCTGGCTGGGCGGTGCCGCGGCCGCCGACGACACCCTCGACGCGTTGCTCGCCTGGGGTGAGGCGCACGAGGTGGTCGCCGCGGACCCGGCTACCGCCGACGCGCTCGGGCTCCCGGTGGCCGGCTCCGTGCCCGCGCCGCCGGCCGAGCTGCTCACGGTGCTGCGCCGACTCGCCGCGCACGGCGCGCGGCTGGTGCTCCCGGTAGCCGGCGACGTGCGCGGGCTCGGCGGGCCGGGACCACTGACCGATGCCGCGCTGAAGGCCGGTGAGGCGACGGTGTTCCCGTCGGCGGGATACGGCGCCGTGCCCCAGCCGGTGGCCGAAGGGCTGCTGCGCTGGACCGTGTACCCGATGGCCGCGCCGGTCCCGCCCGAGCACGTGGGCCTCGGTGAGGCTGAGCACGACCTCACCGAGGCCATCCGAGTGAGCGCCGGCGAGCTACGGTCCCTCGATGTCGCCCGCGAGCGGCCGGGGGTGCGCGACGAGCTGTCCGCCCGGCTGCGCGCACGGCCGCGACTGGACTGGCCACCGCGGACCCCGGGGCGCGCGCTGCGGGTGCTGCAGCGCGCGGACGAGGTCGGCGCGATCCTCGCGCTCGCCGCGGCCGACGAGCCCGGTGGCGCGATGTCCGCCTCCGCCGCGGGCCGGCGGGCCGCGGCGCTGCGGCCGCTGGCCGACGCGGTGCGCCGGGCCCGCTGCGCCGCCGTGGCCGAGGCCGTCCGGGTGTTCAGCGAGCAAGCCGATCCCCGCCCCTGAGCCGGTCGCGGATCAGCGCGGCCGAGACGGGAGGCAGCAGTCGGGGGCGCACGGGGCACCGTTGACCGTGCAGCCGGCGGCCGGCAGGGCGGAGAGCTTGCGCGGCTCGGCGCCAGCGACGTGCTCGCGGACCAGCTCGACGACCAGCTCGGCGAAGCGCGGGTCGCCGTTCGGGGTGGCCGCCCTGGCGAAGCCCATTCCGAGCTCGCCGGCCCGCTCCGCGGCCTCGTTGTCCAGGTCCCACACCACCTCGAGGTGGTCGGACACGAACCCGATGGGGCACACCACCACCGCGGGCACACCGCCCGCGTGCAGCGTGTCGAGGTGGTCCACGACGTCCGGCTCCAGCCACGGCACCGACGGCGGCCCGGACCGGGACTGCCAGACGACGTCGAAGTCGGTGATCCCGACCTCGGCGGCGACCAGTCGGGCGGCCTCGGCGACCTGGCGGGAGTATCGCCGACCACCCTCGGCCGGTGGTCCCGCGGCGCGGTCGGCGGCCTCCGGCACCGAGTGCGCGACGAACACCGTGCGCGGCTCGGCACCACCCAACTCGGCACCGCCCACCTCGACACCGCCCACCTCGACACCGTCCAGCTCGGCGCGGGCCGCGCGGACGGCGTCGGCGAACGCGCCGACGAACAGCGGGTGGTCGAAGAACTGGCGCAGCTTGGTCAGCTCCGGGGCGTCCGGTCCCACGGCGGCCCTGGCCCGCGCGATGTCCTCGTCGTACTGCCGACACGCCGAGTAGCCGCCGTAGGCGCTGGTGGGGAACACCAGCGCGCGGCGCACGCCGTCCGCGGCCATCCTGGCCAGGGTGTCCTCGACCATCGGGTGCCAGTTGCGGTTGCCGAAGTACACCGGCAGCGTGCGGCCCTGCGCCGCCAGCTCCTTCTCCACGGCGGCGATCGCCTCGCGGTTGAGCCGGTTGATCGGGGACACGCCGCCGAAGTGCCGGTAGTGCTCGGCGACCTCCGCCAACCGCTCCGGCGGCACGCCCCGGCCGCGGGTCACGTTCTCCAGGAACGGCAGCACGTCGTCGGGCCCCTCGGGACCGCCGAAGGACAGCCACAGCAGCGCGTCGTAAGCCAGCTCGGTCACGGGCTCCATCTTTCCCCGGTGGGCGCCCCCACACCGACCTGCCCCCTGTTTTGGACCAGTCGATCCATAACGTGGTAGCGTGCCCGCGTGCCACGACCCCGCGAGTTCAACGAGCAGCACGCGATCGACCGCGCGATGTGGGCCTTCTGGGCCGGCGGGTACGGCGGCACGTCGACCGAGCGGCTCACCGAGGCGACCGGCCTGCGCCGGAGCAGCCTCTACAACACGTTCCGCAGCAAGCACGCCCTCTTCCGCCGTTGCCTGTGGCGGTACGCCGAGACCGCCACGCAGGCGCAGCTCGACCTGCTGGCCTCGCCCGGCCCGGCCCGGGAGACGCTCCGTGCGCTGCTGATGCGCGTGGTCGACGACGAGTCCCGGGCCGGCAGCCCCGGCTGCCTCGCCGTGAACACCGCCATCGAGCTGGGCGGCCGGGACGACGAGGTGACCGCCGACCTGCGCCGGGACCGGGAGCGCCTCGCCGGCGCCATTCGGGAGGTGATCGAGCGGGGTCAGCGCGCCGGCGAGATCGACCGCGGCAAGGACGCCGGGGACCTCGCCCACTTCGTCACGGCCACCACCGGAGGTCTGCGCGTCCTGGCCCGCGGCGGCGCCGACCGGGCCACCCTGACCGGCGTCGTGGAGGTGGCCCTCGCCACGCTGTAGCACCGCCCGCGCCGCGGGCCGCGCCGGCTCGCGCTCACATTCTGGACTGGAAGATCCAAAACGGGAAGGAACGAGCGATGTCCGACACGGAACGCACCCGCGCGGTGGTGACCGAGTACTTCCGCCGCCTGGCCGACCGCGACCAGGCCGGCCTGGTCGCGCTGTTCGCTGACGAGGTGCGCTGGGACATCCCCGGCGCCACCGACCTGGTGCCCTGGATCGGGCCGCGAACCACCCGCGCCGAGGTCGCCGAGTTCTTCGCCACCTTCGACGACTACATCGCCCGTGACCGGTTCACCGTGCACCGGATCGTCGCGGACGGCCAGGACGCGGTGGCCCTCGGCGAGCTGCGTAGCCGGGTTCGCGCCACCGGCCAGCTCATCGAGTCGCCGTTCGCCATCCACCTCACCGTGGCCGACGGGAAGATCACCCGATACGTCCTGCTGGAGGACAGCTGGCGGGTGGCCGAGGCCGCCCGGCCGTGAGGCCTACTGGCCCAGCGCGTGCACCCCGCCGTCGACGAAGACCATCGAGCCGGTGGTGGCGGGCAGCCAGTCGGACAGCAGCGCGCAGATGCTCTTCGCGACGGGCGCGGGGTCGCTCGGGTCCCAGCCCAGCGGGGCGCGATCGCCCCAGCCGTCCTCCAACTGGACGAACCCGGGGATCGACTTGGCCGCCATCGTCCTCACCGGGCCGGCCGCCACGAGGTTCACGCGGATGCCGTGCGGGCCGAGGTCGCGTGCCAGGTACCGGTTCACCGACTCCAGCGCGGCCTTGGCCACGCCCATCCAGTTGTACGCCGGCCAGGCGACCCGGGCGTCGAAGTCCATGCCCACGATGGACGAGCCCCGGTCCAGCAGCGGCAGCACGGCCGCCGCGAGCGCCTTGTAGGAGTACGCGGACACGTCCACGGCCTTGGCCACGTCCTCCGACGGCGCGTCGAGGAAGGGCGCGCCGAGGCAGCTCTGCGGGGCGAACGCGATCGAGTGCAGCACCCCGTCGAGACCGTCGACGTGCTCGCGCACCCGGTCGGCGAGCGTGGCCAGGTGCTCGGCATTCTGCACGTCCAACTCGAGCACCGGCGCGGGCTCGGGCAGCCGCCGCGCGATGCGCTCCACCAGCGAGAGCCGGCCGAAGCCGGTGAGCACCACGGTCGCGCCCTGTTCCTGCGCGACCCTGGCCGCGTGGAACGCGATCGACGTGTCGGTGATCACCCCGGTGATCAGCAGCCGCTTGCCGTCGAGCAGTCCGGACACGTGTCCTCCAGGTCAGTGGTCGAGGGTCGGTGGGTCGAGAGGGAGAAGGTGGGTGAGAGGGTCCTGGTCAGTGCCCCATGCCGAGGCCACCGTCCACGGGCAGCACGGCGCCGTTGACGTAGCCGGCCTCGTCGGAGGCGAGGAACCGCACGGCACTGGCGATCTCCGCCGGCTCGCCGTAGCGGCCGGAGGGGACCTGCGCGAGGATCTCCTTCTTCCGGTCCTCCCCCAGCGCGTCGGTCATGTCGGTGGCCACGAAGCCGGGCGCCACCACGTTGGCGGTGATGTTGCGCGACCCCAGCTCCCGCGCCAGCGAGCGGGCGAGCCCGACGAGACCGGCCTTGCTCGCGGCGTAGTTCACCTGGCCGGCCGAGCCCAGCAGCCCGACCACCGAGGAGATGAACACGAAGCGGCCCCACTTCGCCCGCAGCATCCCGCGGGAGGCGCGCTTGGCGACCCGGTAGGCACCGGTGAGGTTCGCGTCGACGACCCGGGTGAACTGCTCCTCGCTCATCCGCATCAGCAGGGTGTCGTCGGTGATCCCGGCGTTGGACACCAGCACCTCCACCGGTCCCTGGTGTTCCTCCACCTGCTTGAACGCCGCGTCCACCTGCTCGGCGTCGGTGACGTCGGCCCGCACGCCGAACAGCCCCTCGGGCGCCCCGGAGCCGCGGTGGGTGACGGCGACCCGGTGGCCCCGCTCGGCGAGATCCCGTGCGATGGCCAGCCCGATGCCGCGATTGCCACCGGTGACCAGAACCGACCGTGCCACGTAGCCTCTCCTTCACCCAGTTCGTGCGCCGCGCGCGTGTTCCGGCACGGAGGCTATCGGCTCGGCCGGTCGCCGTCGCCCCCGCACGCCGACTACGGGCCGGTAACCCGGGATGGTGTAGGACACAACGCGCGGACCAGCGGAGGAGGTCGGGTGCGGGTACTGCTCGTCGAGGACGACGACGGCGTCGCCGGCGCGCTCGCCGAGAGCCTGCGCAGCCGCGGCCACGACGTCGTCCGGGTGGTCCGTGGCGCGGACGCGCTCACCCGGCACCGCGACGCCGACCTGCTGTTGCTGGACCTCGGACTGCCCGACGTCGACGGGTTCACCGTGCTGCACCGGGTTCGCGCGGTGTCGGAGGTGCCGATCCTGGTGCTCACCGCGCGCGGCGACGAGCGCTCCGTGGTCCGTGGGCTGCACCTCGGTGCCGACGACTACCTGGCCAAGCCGATCCGGCTGGCCGAGCTGATGGCCAGGATCGACGCCGTCGTCCGCCGGGGCACCCACCGCGGGCACGGGGACCGGCCGGCGGCACCGGTGCGCGTCGGCGATGTCGAGATCGACGTGGCGGCGCGGCGGGTCACCGCCGGCGGCGCGGAGGTGGTGCTGACCCCGAAGGAGTTCGACGTGCTCGCCGTGCTGGCCGCCCGACCGGGCACCGCGGTGAGTCGGCAGCAACTGCTGGACCAGGTGTGGGGTGACGCCCACCTGGCGGTGTCCCGCTCGCTGGACGTCCACGTGACGCAACTGCGGGCCAAGCTGAACCGGCCGGGGCTGCTGGTCACCATTCGCGGCTTCGGCTACCGGCTGGGCAGCTGACGTGCGCGCCCGGCTGCTGCTGGTGCTGGTGGCGTTCGCGCTCGCGACGGTCGCCGCGTTCGCCGCCCCGCTGCTGGCCAGCACCGCCGAACAGCGCACCCAGGAGCTGGTGATCGCCCGGCTCGCCGACCTCGACCGGTTCGCGGTGCTCGCCCAGCAGGCCGTGGACAGCGGTGCTGCCGCGGCGCTGGTGGCCGACGTCGAGCGTTACACCGAGCTGTACGACGAGGGTGTGGCGGTCGTCGACGCCGCACGCTCGCCGCTGGTCCAGGCCGGCCTTTCGGTGGCCGACCCGGCGGTGCGGGCCAGGGTCGAGGGCGCGCTGCGCAACCAGCCGAGCCCGCACCCGCCGGCGCTGCGGCCATGGTCGACCGAGCCGGTGCTGTTCGCCCGCCCGGTCGGCACCGGCACCCGGGTCTCCGGCGCGGTGGTGCTGCGCGCGTCGGTGGCCCCTGCCGCCCGCGACGTGGCCGTCGGGTGGGGGTCGATTCTGGCCGGCGCGCTGGTCGCCGCCGCCGCGTTCGTGCTGCTGGCGACCGCGCTCGCCCGGTGGGTGCTGCGGCCGCTGCACGCCCTCGAACGGGGCGTCGCCGCGGTGGCGGAGGGGCACCGGGCGCACGTGTCGGCCGGCGCGGGGCCGCGGGAGCTGCGCGCGCTGGCGGAGTCGTTCAACCGGATGTCGGCGGCGGTGCAGCGGTCCGCCGAGCAGCAGCGACGGCTCATCGCCGACGCCTCCCACCAGCTGCGCAACCCGATGGCGGCGCTGCGGCTACGGGTGGACGCGCTCGCCGACCAGCTCCACCCCGCGGGCCGGCGGACCTACCGGGCGACCGTGGCCGAGGTCGAGCGCCTCGAGTCGCTGCTCGACGGGCTGCTGGCGCTGGCGGTCGCGGAGAGCACCGCCACCCGCCGGGCCGCCGGGGAGGATGCCGTTCCGGCGGACGCGGTCACCGTGCTGGCCGACCGGATCGACGCGTGGCGGCCCGCGGCCGAGCGGGCCGGTGTCCGGTTGCGGGACGCCGCCGTGCCGGGACCGGTGCTGGTGCGCTGCCCGGAGTCCGAGCTGGCCCAGGTGCTCGACGTGGCGCTGGACAACGCCGTCAAGTACGCCGGCGCGGGAACGTCGGTGGAGGGGCGGGTGCGGCTCGACACCGCGGCGGGGCGCGTCCGGCTGGAGGTGGCCGACGACGGTCCCGGGCTCACCGCGGCCGAGCTGGCCAGGGCGACCGAGCGGTTCTGGCGGGCCGAGCGGCCGGGCGCGCCGCGGGGCACGGGGCTGGGGCTGGCCATCGCGCAGCGACGGGTCCTGGCATGGGGCGGCGACCTGCGGCTGCGGGCCGCCGAGCCGCACGGGCTGGTGGTGGAGATCGACCTCGAGCCGGCCGGCCCGGACCCGGCGAACGAGGAAGACCACGTGGCACGACTACCGGGCAGCGACCGGGCGGCGGTGAGCGGGGAACACGGCCCTGGCGGCCAGGAGGGGGGTGTGGCGCCGTGACCGTGCGGAGGCGGGCCGCGCTGCTCGGCGCGCTGGGTGGGCTCGGCACCCTGCTGGCCGGGTGCGGCGGGGGCGGCTACCGGGGGCCGGAGCGCGCGCTGAGCATCGCGGCCGGGGAGCCGGGCGGGTTCTACCTGGAGTTCGCCCAGCTGCTCGCCGCCGAGATCGGTCGTGCGGAGCCGCGGCTGCGGGCCATGGCGGTGCCAACCGAGGCGAGCGTGGCCAACGTGGAGCTCGTCGCCGCCGGCCGGGCCGACCTCGGGCTGGTGCTGGCCGACTCCGCCGACGCCGCGGTGCGGGGTGCGCGGCCGTTCCCCGCACCGGTGCCGCTGCGCGCGCTGGGCCGGGTGTACGAGAACTACCTGCAGCTCGTCGCGCGCGCCGGCGGGCGGGTGCGCGCGGTGGCCGACCTCGGCGGGGCCAGGATCTCGCTCGGGGCCGCCCGGTCCGGGGCGGCGCTGACCGGGTCCCGGCTGCTCGACGTCGCCGGGCTGACCGTGCGGGGCGAGCACCGCCCGCTCGCCGAGGCGGTCACCGCGCTGCGCGACAGCCAGGTCGACGCGCTGCTGTGGTCCGGGGGCGTGCCCACCCCGGCGCTGGCCGAGCTGGCCCGGGACACCGCGCTGACGCTGCTCCCGCTGGACGGCGTGCTGCCCGCCCTGCGCACCCGGTACGGACCGGTCTACGAGCCCGTGCGGATCCCCGCGGGGGCCTACACCGGGGTGCCGGCGCTGCCGACGATCGGGGTGGCGAACCTGCTGGTGTGCTCCCCCGCGCTGCCGGCCGAGGTCGCCGCCGCGGTGGTGACCGTACTCGTCACCAGGGCCGCCGACCTGGTGCCCGCCCAGGCCGTGGGCACGCAGTACCTCGACGTCCGCTCGCTGATCGGCACCGGCGCCGTCTCCCTGCATCCCGGTGCCGTGGCGGCGTACCGAGAGCGGCACGGCTAGGTCGGGCTCTTCCAGCCCGCCCGTATAGGGCATTATACATCTCGGTCGAGCCGCGTCGAGCATCTCCGCGGCTGACCCGCGCTCTCCGAGCGAGGCCAGAACAGGAAGAATCGGCGGCCGTGTTCCGGATCCTGTTCTACCGGCCGGAGATCCCGCCGAACACCGGCAACGCGATCCGGCTGGCCGCCAACACCGGCTGCGAGTTGCACCTGGTGCGCCCGCTCGGCTTCGACCTCGACGCCAGGAACGTCCGCAGGGCCGGCCTCGACTACCACGACCTCGCCGCGGTGCGGGTGCACGCCGACCTCGCCGCGGCCTGGGCGGCGCTGCTGCCGGCCGCCGTCTACGCCTTCACCACCGGCGCGCCCCGCCGGCACACCGACGTCCGCTACGCCGCCGGAGACGTGCTCCTGTTCGGACCGGAGTCGGTCGGCCTTCCCGCCGAGGTGCGGCACGACCCCGCGGTGACCGATCGGGTGGGCCTGCCGATGCTGCCCACCTCCCGCTCCCTCAACCTCGCCAACGCCGCCGCGGTCGCCGTGTACGAGGCGTGGCGCCAGCACGGCTTCGCCACCGCCGGCTGCCCCGGTCGGGGCTCAGGGCAGCCGCTGGCCGAGGAACAGTGAGCTGCCGGCCGCGCCGAGCAGCAGCAACGTGCCCAGCGCCAGCCACGGCTTGCTCGCGTCGGTGTCCTTGGTCTCGTAGCCGATCTGCTCGCCCAGGCTGGCGTAGACCTTCTTGAGCTCCTCGGCGGTCGCGGCCTTGTAGAACTCGCCGCCGGAGAGCCGGGCGATCTCCCGCATCGACTCGTCGTCGACCTCGACCGGGATCTCCTTGCCCTCGATCACCACGGTGCCGTGCGAGGTGCCGAACGAGATGGCCGACACCGGCACGCCCTGCTGCTTGGCGGCCTGCGCCGCGGTGTAGGCGCCCCGCGGGTCGTAGGGGTCGCCGGTCGGCACGGTTTGCTTGCCGTCGGTCATCAGCACGACCCGCGCCGGCGGCGGCCCCTCGGCGCCGCCGACCACCGCGGAGAACCCCTCGATCGACTGCAGCGCGGCGAAGATGCCCTCGCCGGTCGCCGTCGACTGGGCGAGCTTGAGGTTGTCGATGGCCCGCAGCACACCCTCCCGCTCGGTGGTCGGCGCCACCAGCACGGTCGCCGTGCCGGCGAACGACACCAGCCCCAGGTTCACCCCGGGGGTGAGTCCCTCGGCGAACGACCTCGCCGCCTCCTGCGCCGCCTCGAGCCGGGTGGGGGCCACGTCGGTCGCCTCCATCGACAGCGAGACGTCGATGGTCAACATCACGGTCGCCCGGTTACGCGGCACCTTCTGCTCCGCCGTCGGCCCGGCCAGCGCGAACGTCAGCAGGATCAGCGAGACGAGCAACAGGGCCGCGGGCAGGTGCCGCTGCCAGCCCTGGCTGCGCGGCGCGACCCGCTCGAGCAACTCGAGGTTGGTGAACCGCATCGTCCGCTTGCGCCGGGAGCGCTGCGCGACGACATAGCCGACGACGACCGCGGCGACGACGACCAGCAGCAGGAACCACCACGGGGTGGCGAAACCGGTGAGGTTCACCGCCCTCCTCCCGACCAGCCGCGCTTGCGCGCGACCACGAAACGCACGGTGTCGGCGATCCAGTCCGAGTCGGTGCGCAGCACCAGGTGCCCCGCCCCCGCGTGGCGCAGCCCGGCCGCCACCTGGTCGCGGTGCGCCCTGGCCGCGGCGGCGAACTCCTTGCGCAGCAACGCCGAGGCGTGCACCTCCCGCTGCCGCCCCGACTCCGGGTCGGCCAGCACGACGGTGCCGACGTCGGGCAAATCGACGTCCCGCGGGTCGATCACCTCGATCCCCACCAGATCGTGCCGGGCGGACAGCGCGCGCAGCGGGCGCTGCCACTCCATGCCGCCGAGGAAGTCCGAGATCACCACGACCAGGCCCCGCCGCCGGGGCGGGCGACGGAGCTGCTCGATGGCGCCGGCGAGGTCACCCCGGGTGCCCTCCGGCGCGCGCGGGGTCGTCGCGACGGTGCGCACCAGCCCACGGGCGTGGGCGAGGCCGCCGCGGGCCGGCAGCCGGGTCGTGGTCTTCCCGGTGGAGATCACCGCGCCGATCCTGTTCCCGCCCCCGCCGGTCAGGTGGGCCACCGCGGCGACGGCGCACACCACCAGGTCGCGCTTCTCGCACACTCCCGTGCCGAAGTCGAGGCTGGCGGACAGGTCGACCACGACCCACGTCTCCAGCTCGCGGTCGGCGACCGTCTCCCGGATGTGCGGGACCGTGGTCCGCGCGGTGACCGCCCAGTCCATCCGGCGCACGTCGTCGCCCGGCTGGTAGGGGCGCGCCTCCCCCGGCTCCGAGCCGGGGCCCGGCACCAGGCCGAGGTGGTTGCCCTGGAGCAGGCCGTCCAGCCGGCGCCGCACCTCCAACTCCAGGGTGCGCAGCCCGGCCTCGAGCCGGTCTCCGCGCAGGACCGGAGGGGCCCATGGCGGCCGGCCGCCGTTCGAGTCGCTGATCGCACCCATGGTCGCGAGCTACCGGCCGGGCGCACCCGCCGCCACGGGCTGGCCCGAGCCGCCCTGCGGGCGGGCGGACACCTGCGGCAACGGCACCGTCTGCAACACGCGGGTGATGATGTGGTCCAGCGGCACGCCGTCGGCGAGCGCGTCGTAGGACAGCACCAGGCGGTGCCGCAGCACGTCCGGCACCACGTCCACCACGTCCTGCGGCAGCACGTAGTCGCGGCCCCGGACCAGCGCCAGCGCGCGGGCGGCGGCGATGATGCCGAGGCTGGCTCGGGGCGAGGCGCCGTAGGACACCCACCCGGCGACGTCACCGAGGCCGTGCTCGGCGGGGGTGCGGGTGGCGAGCACCAGGCGGACGACGTAGTCCACCAGCGCGTGGTGCACGAACACCCGCGCGGCGACGCCCTGCAGCCGGACCAGCTCCGCGGGGCTGAGCACCTCGTGCGGCTCCGGCGGGGTCACCCCCATCCGGTAGATGATCTCCCGCTCCTCCTCGGCGCTCGGGTAGTCCACGATGATCTTGAAGAGGAACCGGTCGCGCTGCGCCTCCGGCAGCGGGTAGACGCCCTCGTTCTCGATCGGGTTCTGGGTGGCCAGCACCAGGAACGGGTCGGGCATCGGGAAGGTCTGGCCGCCGATCGACACGTGCCGCTCGGCCATCACCTCGAGCATCGCCGACTGCACCTTCGCCGGGGCCCGGTTGATCTCGTCGGCCAGCACGAAGTTGGCCACCACCGGGCCGAGCTCGACGTCGAACCGCTCGCTCTCCTGGCGGTAGATCCTGGTGCCGAGGATGTCGGCCGGCACCAGGTCGGGGGTGAACTGCACCCGGGAGAACGAGCCGCCGACGACCCTGGCGAACGTCTCCACGGCCAGCGTCTTGGCCACGCCGGGCACGCCCTCCAGCAGCAGGTGGCCCTTCGCCAGCAGCCCGACCAGCATCCGCTCCACCAGCCGGTCCTGGCCGACGATGACCCGCTTCACCTCGAACACGGTCCGCTCCAGCAACTGGGCGTCACGTGCCGGGGTGCCGGGGTGCGCCCCCGCGGCGCCGTCCGCGAAGCCGGGCTCGGTCACGGTGCCTCCTACCTGTTCTGATCACGACTCTCGCGACCGTACCGGCGCGACCGTACCGGGCGCTGCCCCTCCCGGGCCCGCCACCCGGCCAGCCGGGCCCCAGCCGGTGCCACAGCCTGGTGACCAGCCAACCGCACGCCCGGTATGAGAGCTGTGAAGATCCCCACGCGGACCTGGTGACACCTCGGTGAGATCGTCATCGCCGCGGTCGGTCGTCACCGCGGTCGGTCGTCACCGCGCCGGCGGGCGCGATCGAGGTCGGCCGGGGTGTCCACGTCGTCGGCCTCCCCCGGCAGTGCCGGGACCTCCACGAGGGACAGTCCACCCAGGACACCCCGCAGGGACGCGCCCGCGGGCCGCTCCGGCAGCGCGGCGCGCAGCGCCGCCGCGCGCCACACCCCGACCAGCCACTGCCGGTGACCGTCGCGGTCGACCAGCAGGGCGCCCTGCGCGGGAGGGGTCGCGGCGCGCAGTGCCGCGGCCAACCGGTCCACGGTGGCCGCGGTGACCCCGGTGAGGTCGCCGGCGAGCACCGCCACCGGATCGGCCGTTTCGGGCAGCGCGGCGACCCCCGCGGCGAGGGCCGCCACCGGCCCGGAGCCGGGCGGGTCCTCGCGGGTCCACCGCACTCGCTCGGGCAGGCCGCGGCGCCGCGGTCCGACCACCACCACCGGCTCGCACCGCCCCAGCGCGCGCAGCACCCCGCGCAGCAACGGCTCGCCGCCCACCTCCACCATGGTCTTGTCCACTCCGGACAGCCGGCGGGCGGCTCCGCCGGCGAGCACGATGCCGGCGAGCACCGCGGTCAGCCGATCAGCCGGGTGGCGTAGGGCATGATGCCGCCGTAGCGCACCGGGGAGACCTTCACCCTGGAGCCGGAGTGCGGCGCCTCGATCATCTGGCCGTTGCCCAGGTACAGCGCCACGTGGTGGATCCGGCCGCCGCGGTAGCCCCAGAACAGCATGTCCCCCCGGCGCAGCTGCGACAGCGGAACCTTCCGCCCGGCGTGGTACTGGTAGCCGCTGTAGTGCGGCAGCGGCTTGACCCCGGCGAACGCGTAGATCATCAACCCGGAGCAGTCGAACCCGATCTTGCGGTAGTCGCCGTGCGCGTCGGCCACCCCGCCGTCCCGGATGCCGCGGGTCGGCCCGCTGGCGTTGCCACCTCCCCACGCGTAGGGCACCCCGAGCTGCGACATGGCCCTGGCGATCACCGCCTCGACGGACGCGCCGGCGGGCGCGGACGGCCGGGCGGACGCCGGTGCGTGGCCCGAGCTCCCCTGACCGGACGCGGCCATCGCCGCCTGTCGGGCCCTGGCCTCCTCCTCGGCCCGCTTCTGCCGCTGCCAGTCCGCGTACCGCTGGCGCTGGCCCTCCAGGCCGCTCACCCGGGACTGCGCCTCGAAGAGCCGCTGCTCGACCGCCTGCTTCTCCGCCTCGAGCTGGTCGGCCCTGGCGGCCTGGCTGTCCTGGGCCTCGACGGCCGCGGCGTGCGCGGCGTCGGCGGTGGCCTTCGCCCGCTCCGCCTCGGCCTGCTTCTCCCTGGCGACCTCCAGCGCCTTGCGGGCCGCGGCGTCGGAGTTGGCCTTCTCGGTCTGCGCGCGCCGCATGCTCTCCAGCGCGTCGAGCTGCGCGTCACCGACCGCGCCGAGCAACTGTGCCCTCGCCAGCAGCTCCCGCGGGCTGTCCGAGCCGATGTAGGCCGACATCGAGCCGATGGTGCTGCCCTGCTGGTAGCTACCGGCCACGAACCGGTCGAGCGCGGCGCGGGCGGACTCGACCTCGGCCGCGGCGGCGTCGACGGCCGCACGGGCGGCCCGCGCGTCCCGCTCGGCGGTGTCGGCCGCGTCCTGCGCGGCCCGCATGTCCACCAGCGCCTTGTTGGCCTCCTCCAGCTTCAGCTCGACCTCGGCGTTGAGGTCGTCGAGCCGGGCGGTGGCCGCGGCGAGCTGGTTGGTGAGCTGCCCGACCGCGCCGGCCCTGGCCTCGGCGGCCCTGCGGCTGGCGTCGAGCTCCTCCTCGCTCGGGTTCGGCGGTGGCGGGGGCACCGCGGCGACCGTGCCCGAGCCGCCGACCAGCACGGCGAGCACGGCCACCCCGGTGAGCACGCCCCGGCGGATCACGCGTACCGCGCCCGCCATCGTTCGTCCTGTCGGCACCGTGCCCACCTCCCACTGCGAACTACTGCGAACCAGCTCGCCTCGACCCGGTCAGTCCGGCCTTCGCGCTGCTCCCGAGCCGTCCACATCGGATCGCGCGGGAGCAGGACTTGGACAAACTGTGCCACCGGCGTCACATCTTCACCACTCGTCACACCTGGAACGCGCTCATCCTCAGCCACTTTCCCCGGACTGGGGGACCCACTGTCGTGACCGAATCGTGATCAAACGTCGTCCGACAAGGTGAAACCGGCACGACGGGGAACGCGTCGCACCACGGTCGACACCCACTGCCATCCCCTGCCACGCCACCACTGCCACCCGCGTTCGGGAGCTGCCATGCCGACCTCACGTTCCCCCGGCGCCCCGGTGCCGGCCGCCGTCGCGGCGGTCGGCCTGGTCGTGGTCGTCGTCGGCACCTTCCTGCCCTGGTTGCGCTCCGGCAGCGTGCGGCGCAGCAGCTACGAGACGGCCTCGCTGGTCGACCACTTCTCACTGCTCGACCACGCTCTGCTCGGTGCGGTGCTGCGGTCCTGGGTCGCGGTGCCGCTGGTCGCCGCGAGCTGTGTCGCGCTGCTCGCGGTGCGGCTGTCCCGGACCGCGGCGATCGGCACGATCGTGCTGGCGATCGTGGTGGGAACCGTGGCGGTGGGAGTCCTCGTCCAAGGCGGCGATGCCAGCGGGCCGGTCGGGCTCGTCCCGGCCGGCCCGCTGGCCTGCCTCGCCGGCAGCACGATCGCCCTGATCGGTGCGCTGGGCGTGCTCGCCACGTCCCGCCGCATCCGCGCACACGGAAGAGCAGGTATCGCACAGTGACGCAGCCAGGACCCGACGGTCAGTGGGCCCAGCACGGCGGCCCCCAACAGGGCTGGCCCCCGCCGCAGCACCCGGGGCAGCCCTCCCCGCAGCACTCCTACCCGCAGCACCCCTACCCGCAGCACCCCTACCCGCAGAGCCAGTACCCGCAGAGCCAGTACCCTGGCCAGCCCGACCCGCAGCAGTCGTACCCGGCGCCCGGCACGCCGGCACAGGGCCACCCCCAGGCCTTCCCGCAGGCCGCCTGGGACGCCCACGGGACGCCGCCCCAGGAGCCGCCCCGCCGGAGCCGGCGCGGGCTGGTGATCGGGCTGGTGGTGGCCCTCGTCGTGGCGATCGGTGGCGGCGCCACCTGGTTCGCGCTGGCGCAGCGCGGATCCGCGGCGGCCGGGGCGGCCACCCCGACAGAAGCCGTGCAGAACCTGGCCGACTCGCTCGGCACCGGCGACGTCGTCGGACTGCTCGGCACGCTCGCCCCGGCCGAGGCCGCGCTGTTCACCGACCCGCTCGAGGAGACCACCCGGGAGCTCAAGCGGCTGCGCATCCTCGACGAGAGCGCCGACCCCACGGCGCTGTCCGGGGTCGAGCTGAAGCCGGAGAACCTCGCGTTCGACGCCGCCCAGGAGGAGCGGGTCAACGACCACGTCACCATCACCAAGCTGACCGGCGGCACGTTCACCGTGACGGCGGACCTGAGCAAGGTGCCGCTGGCCGACGCGTTCCTCGACGCCATGCTGAGCCGGTCGGAGCGCCGGGAGCTGGAGCAGGGCCCGCAGACCGAAACCGTGGACATCGCCGAGGTGGTGCGCGAGATCGGCGAGCCGATCCGGATCGCCACCGTCAACGTGGACGGTGCGTGGTACCCGAGCCTGCTGTACACGATCGCCGACTACGCGCTGCGGGCGCAGGGCGAGGCGTGGCCGCGACAGTCGATCCCGGCGGGCGGCGCCGACTCGCCGAACGAGGCGGTGCGGCAGCTGGTGCAGGCCGCGCTGGACGCCGACGTACGCAGGGTCATCGAGCTGCTCCCGCCCGACGAGATGGGTGTGCTGCACGACGCCGGCCCGGCGATCCTGGAGTCGCTCGGCACCGACCTGGAGCCGAGCGGTGTCGACGTCACCCGGCTGGAGACCCAGCCCACCCAGGTCAACGGCGGTACCAGGGCCACGGTCACCGCGCTGGAGCTCACCCACACCGCCCGCGGCGAGACGATGTCGCTGGTCCGGGAGAGCGACTGCTACCGGATGGCGATGGGGGCGCGCACCGAGCAGCTCTGCGCGAACGAGCTCGCCGGGATCGTCGAGGAGGAGGCCGACTCCGGTGTCCCACCCGAGGCCCGGCAGGCGCTGCGCAGCCTGGGCACCGGGTTGCTCCAGCAGGGCCTCGGGGTGGTCACCACCGAGGTGGACGGCAAGCACTACGTGAGCCCGTTCCGCACGTTCACCGAGGTGAACCTGACCGTGCTGCGGAGCCTGCGGCCGGAGGACGTCGCGGCACTGCTGAAGATCGCCGACTGACCGCCGACCGCGGCGCCGACGGGCGGGCCCGGTACCACCACGTGGTGCCGGGCCCGACCCCGTACCCGGCTTGAAACGAAAAAAGGACAAGCGTACTGTTTGCATCGGCGGGCGGTGGAGCCCTCCCCCTTCGTGGGCCGGACGCCAGGTGGGCCAGACTCCTCCGCGACCCGAACGACCGCCCAGACAACCGAACTGACCACCGGACGCCCCTCCTCGTGCGGGTGAGCTTCGCGGGGTGCGTCCATGCCGAGGAGTGAGACGTGACTGCACCTGCCAGTAAGGACAGCTTTGGCGCGCGGGATGTGCTGCGGGTTGGTGAGGACTCGTACGAGGTGTTCCGGTTGGATCGGGTGGCGGGGTCGGAGCGGCTTCCGTACAGCTTGAAGATCCTGCTGGAGAACCTGCTGCGGACCGAGGACGGGGTGAACATCACCGCCGAGCACGTGCGGGCGCTGGCGGGGTGGGATCCGGCGGCGGATCCGTCGGTGGAGATCCAGTTCACCCCGGCGCGGGTGATCATGCAGGACTTCACCGGGGTGCCGTGCGTGGTGGACCTGGCCACCATGCGGGAGGCCGTGGCCGAGCTCGGCGGTGACCCCGACAAGGTCAACCCCCTCGCGCCGGCGGAACTGGTCATCGACCACTCGGTCATCGCCGACGTGTTCGGCAGGGCGGACGCGTTCGAGCGGAACGTCGAGATCGAGTACGAGCGCAACCGGGAGCGCTACCAGTTCCTGCGCTGGGGGCAGAGCGCGTTCAAGGAGTTCAAGGTCGTGCCCCCGGGCACCGGCATCGTCCACCAGGTCAACATCGAGTACCTCGCCCGCACCGTCATGACCCGCAACGGCCAGGCCTACCCCGACACCGGCGTCGGCACCGACTCGCACACCACCATGGTCAACGGCCTCGGCGTGCTCGCCTGGGGTGTGGGTGGCATCGAGGCCGAGGCGGCCATGCTGGGCCAGCCCGTGTCGATGCTCATCCCCCGCGTGGTCGGCTTCAAGCTGACCGGGGAGATCCCGCCCGCGGCCACCGCCACCGACGTGGTGCTGACCATCACCGAGATGCTGCGCCGGCACGGGGTGGTGGGCAAGTTCGTCGAGTTCTACGGCGACGGCGTGGCCGCGGTGCCGCTGGCCAACCGCGCCACCATCGGCAACATGAGCCCCGAGTTCGGCTGCACGGTGTCGATGTTCCCGATCGACGAGGAGACGCTGCGGTACCTGCGGTTCACCGGGCGGCCGGACGAGCAGGTGGCGCTGGTCGAGGCGTACGCCAAGGAGCAGGGCCTGTGGCACGACCCGAGCCGGGAGCCGGAGTTCTCCGAGTACCTGGAGCTGGATCTGTCCACGGTGGTCCCGTCGATCGCCGGGCCGAAGCGGCCGCAGGACCGGATCGACCTGACCGAGTCGAAGTCGGCGTTCCGCACCGTGCTGGGGGACTACGCCAGCCCGAAGGTGACCGGAGACCAGAACCGCCGGCCTGGAGTGCCGCAGCAGGAACGTCCGGAAGGCGTTCTCTCTGTTGTGGACGAAGCGTCGTCGGAGTCCTTCCCGGCCAGCGACGCACCGGCCTATTCGTGGCAGCCGTCCGCGCGGAAGGAGGAACCGCCGGCCCGTGCCTCCGCGGCCACGGGGTCCTCGGGTCGGGCGTCGAAGCCGGTTCAGTTGCGGTCGGCCGAGCGGGGCGAGTTCGAGTTGGATCATGGTGCGGTGGTGATCGCGTCGATCACCTCGTGCACGAACACGTCGAACCCGTCGGTGATGTTGGGGGCGGGGTTGCTGGCGCGCAACGCGGTGGAGAAGGGCCTGACGGTCAAGCCGTGGGTGAAGACCTCGATGGCACCCGGCTCGCAGGTGGTCACCGACTACTACGAGCGGGCCGGGCTGTGGCCGTATCTGGAGAAGCTGGGCTACCACCTGGTCGGCTACGGCTGCACCACCTGCATCGGCAACTCCGGCCCACTGCCCGAGGAGATCTCCACCGCGGTACAGGAACACGACCTGACGGTGGTGTCGGTGCTGTCCGGCAACCGCAACTTCGAAGGCCGGATCAACCCCGACGTCAAGATGAACTACCTCGCCTCCCCACCCCTGGTCATCGCCTACGCCCTGGCCGGCACCATGGACTTCGACTTCCACACCCAACCCCTCGGCCACGACAGCGAGGGCAACCCCGTGTTCCTGCGCGAGATCTGGCCCACCCCCGACGAAATCCACGCCACCATCGACTCGGCCATCACCCAGGAAATGTTCACCACCGACTACGCCGACGTCTTCGACGGCGGCGACCGGTGGAAGTCCCTGCCCACCCCCGAAGGCACCACCTTCGCCTGGGACCCCGACTCCACCTACGTGCGCAAACCCCCCTACTTCGACGGCATGACCCCCCA
>NZ_FOWW01000001.1:0-253720 GCF_900115565.1 Amycolatopsis arida
CCTTCGCCCGTCAGGAGACCGTCTCGGTGCACGGCAAGGCTCTTCCCCCGGCCATGGGGGTCACCACCGCGATCAACTTCCAACCCACCGGCGGTGGCCGGGCCGCGATCAACGGTGACTTCGCCATGACCGCCGACGAGGTGCAGAACGTGATCCAGGCGCTGCGCGCTGGCGGAATCGAGATCGTCGAGGTGCACAACCATGCCCTGGACGATGAGCCGCGGCTGTTCTACATGCACTTCTGGGCCCACGACGACGCGGCCAAACTCGCCACGACGCTGCGTGACGCGGTCGACGCCCACAAGGTCAAGCCGGCCGGCTGACGACCGGAAAGATCGCATCAACGGAAGGAGCACGCAATGCGGCCACGCACCGTTCTGGACTGGATCGCTTTTGTGTTGCTGCTCGTCGGCGCGTTCGCCTGGGCCGCGTTCGTCACCGACGTCAACGTGCTGGACCGCGCGTTGGAACCCATCGCCGACCCGCTCGACGATGTCGTGTTCGTGCTGATCGGCCTCGCTGGCCTGTACTGGATCGGCCGCGTGGCGGTCGGCGACCGAGCACCCCGCCGGTGACCGATCCCGCCGATCAACGACGGGTGCCGCAGGGCGTGGGACCGCGTGCGGGACAGTGGGTATTGGTGTCCTACCGATGCCCCGCGAACCGTCCACCCCGCGCATCACCCTGTGGCGCGAGTTGAAACGCCTCGGCGTGGCCCAGATCAAGCGACGGGCTGGTCACGCTGCCGCCGACGCGCGCACCCGCGAACACCTCGACTGGATCGCCGACGACATCCACGCCGATCAATCGGCCCTGGTCGGCCGTGCGGCCGGTTGCTGGTGCCGTCGATCAGGTCGAGGACCTGATCGTTCGGGCCGGCGAGATGGCTTCCGAGCCGCCGTCAGCGTTGCCGGTGTGTAGGCGCGCCACCCCGACCCGAGGTGCTCGGTGGCCGGTGTGCGCGAGGTCGACACAGGGGGTGTCCTGGGTTTTCCCGTGGGGTTGCTGAGCCCCCGGAGAAGGCCTGGTACCCGGAGAGGGGCCTGGTGACGGGAAATCCGGTACCGGGGCGAGCCCGGTGTCCGGAGAATGCCGGGCCATGACCGCGATGACCGGCTCGGAGATGATCAGGGAACTGCAGGAGCGGGCGGCGCGGGCGCTGCCCGCGGAGCGGGTCGAGGACGCGGAGGGGTGGTGGCTGCGCCACGCCCCTCGCTGTGCCGCCTGGTGGGTGGGATCGGTGCTGCCGCACGGCGCGGTGGGGCCGGACGAGCTGGTGTACAGGGTCTCCGGAGCGGAGCGGTTCTACGCCGAGCACGGCGCGGTCGCCCGGTTCCAGATCAGCCCGGGGGCGTGCCCCGCAGGGCTGGACCCGCTGCTGGCGGAGCGTGGCTACCGCCGGGAGAGCCCGATGTCGCTGCGGGTGGCACCGACCGCGCGGGTCCTGGAGTGGTTGCCGGCGGGGCCGCTGCGGGTCGTCGTGGACGACGGCCCGACCCGCCGGTGGTTCGACGCCTGGTATGCCGTGCACGGCCGCGGCGGCGACCCCCGTGCCGAGTGGGACGTGCTCGACCGCGTGGAGCGGCCGAGCGGCTACGCCCGCGCGATGCTCGGGGACGACGTCGTCGCCGTGGGTCGCGTGGTCGCCGACACCGGGTGGGCGGGGATGTTCGGCATGGCGACCCGTCCCGCGGCGCGGGGGAGGGGTGCCGCCCGCTCGGTGCTGGCCGCGCTCGCGCGCTGGGCCGGCGACCAGCGGGCCGACCACGTCTACCTCCAGGTGGAGCCCGACAACGCACCGGCGCTGTGGCTGTACGAGCGGGCCGGTTTCGCCGAGATCTGCGCCTACCACTACCGCACCGCGAGGTGAGTTGTAGCTCGCACCCGTCCCGAACGTAGGTCTCGCGGTCAGGTGAAGGTGGCGGCGCGGGTGGCGAGGACGGCGGCGGCCGCGGCGCGCTCGGCGACCGCGGCGTCCACCGGCTCCCGGGTGACGACCAGGCGGTAGAACACCGGTGCGCAGGCGGCGCGCACCACCTCGACCGGGTCGGTGCCGGCCGGCGCCTCGCCGCGTGCCACCGCGCGCCGGACGATGTCGGCGGCCCGGCCCTGGCGGTCGGCGTAGAAGGCGCGCAGCGCGCGGGCCGCGGCGGGGGACTGGAACGCCGCGGAGAGCACCGCCATGGGCAGGGCCGCCCGCGCCGGGTCGGTGAACGTGGCGACCAGCTCGGTGACCAGCTCCCGCAGGTCGCCGGCGAGCGAGCCGGTGTCCGGCGGCGTCCAGCCGGCTCCCGTCTCCCGCTCCAGCGCGGCGGCCAGCAGCCCGTCGGCCGAGCCCCACCGGCGGTAGATCGTCGTCTTGTGCACCCCCGACCGCGCGGCCACCGCCTCCACGGTCAGCGCCGGGTAGCCCCGCTCGGCCAGCTCGGCGAGCGTCGCGTCGAGCACGGCCACCCTGGTGCGTTCGGTGCGGCCACCCGGCCGGCGACCTTCGGACATACCGCACGATAACCGGCTGCCCGGCACACTGCCGGAAACCACCCGATCGTGGTTCCGCGTTGCCGCCATCGGGGGCACGAGGTAAGCCGGTGTCCATGGCTCTCGGGCTGCAGGTGCGGGTGCTGGACGACAACGGCGACAACGGCGGCGGCGCGGCGAACACCCTCGCCCCGCGCCGGATGAGACCGACACCGCGTCGGAGGAGTCGAACACCGGCCCGGTGGTGGGCCGCTACGCGCCGGGGTGGACGTCCCGCCGTCGAGCAACCTTCTCGACGAGGGCGAGTCCCAGGTCGCGGGACGTCGATGACGTCCATCACCTGGTACTGAACTCCCGGAGATCGGGAGCAACGCGGTAACGTGCCCACGCCAGGCGATCCGAACACCAGGAAGGACCGGGCATGTTCCGAAAGGTACTCGTCGCCAACCGCGGTGAGATCGCGATCCGCGCGTTCCGCGCCGCCTACGAGCTGGGCGCCGGAACCGTCGCCGTGTTCCCCTACGAGGATCGCAACTCGCTGCACCGGCTCAAGGCCGACGAGGCCTACGAGATCGGCGAGCCGGGCCACCCGGTGCGCGCCTACCTCTCCGTCGAGGAGATCGTCGGCGCCGCCCGCGAGGCCGGTGCCGACGCGGTCTACCCCGGGTACGGCTTCCTCTCCGAGAACCCCGACCTCGCCAGGGCCTGTGAGGAGGTCGGCATCACCTTCGTCGGCCCCAGCGCGGACATCCTCGAGCTGACCGGCAACAAGGCCAGGGCGGTCGCCGCGGCCCGCGCCGCCGGCGTGCCGGTGCTCGGCTCGTCCGCGCCGTCCGCCGACGTCGACGAGCTGGTCCGCGCGGCGGAGGAGCTGGGCTTCCCGCTGTTCGTCAAGGCCGTCGCCGGCGGCGGGGGCCGCGGCATGCGCCGGGTCGAGGACCCTCGACACCTGCGCGAGTCCGTCGAGGCCGCCTCCCGCGAGGCCGAGTCGGCCTTCGGCGACCCGACGGTGTTCCTGGAGAAGGCGGTGGTGCAGCCGCGGCACATCGAGGTGCAGATCCTGGCCGACGGCGAGGGCAACGTGATCCACCTCTTCGAGCGCGACTGCTCGGTGCAGCGCCGGCACCAGAAGGTGATCGAGCTGGCCCCGGCCCCGAACCTCGACCCGGAGGTGCGCGACCGCATCTGTGCCGACGCCGTGGCCTTCGCCAGGGAGATCGGCTACCGCAACGCCGGCACGGTGGAGTTCCTGCTGGACGCCGACGGCAACCACGTCTTCATCGAGATGAACCCGCGCATCCAGGTCGAGCACACGGTGACCGAGGAGGTCACCGACGTCGACCTCGTCCAGTCACAGCTGCGGATCGCCGCCGGCGCGACGCTGGCCGACCTCGGCCTCTCCCAGGAGAAGATCTACCTGCGCGGCGCCGCGATGCAGTGCCGGATCACCACCGAGGACCCGGCCAACGGCTTCCGCCCGGACACCGGGATGATCAGCGCCTACCGCTCGCCCGGCGGGTCCGGCATCCGGCTGGACGGCGGCACCACGTTCGCCGGCACCGAGATCAGCGCGCACTTCGACTCGATGCTGGTGAAGCTCACCTGCCGCGGCCGCGACTTCCGCACCGCCGTCGGGCGCGCGCGCCGGGCGCTGGCGGAGTTCCGCATTCGCGGGGTGGCGACGAACATCCCGTTCCTGCAGGCGGTGCTGGACGACCCGGACTTCCAGGCCGGCAGGGTCACCACGTCGTTCATCGAGCAGCGGCCGTACCTGCTGACCGCGCGGCACTCCGCCGACCGCGGCACCCGGTTGCTGACCTATCTGGCCGACGTGACGGTGAACAAGCCGCACGGCGAGCGCCCCCGGCTGATCAACCCCCTGGAGAAGTTGCCGCCGGTGCCCGCCGGCGAGCCGCCGGCCGGGTCGAAGCAGCGGCTCACCGAGCTCGGGCCGGAGGGCTTCGCCCGGTGGATGAGGGAGTCGGCGACAGTGGGCGTCACCGACACCACCTTCCGCGACGCGCACCAGTCGTTGCTGGCGACCCGGGTGCGCACCAAGGACATGCTCGCCGTGGCGCCGGTGGTCGCGCGCACGGCGCCGCAGCTGCTGTCGCTGGAGTGCTGGGGCGGCGCGACCTACGACGTGGCGCTGCGCTTCCTCGCCGAGGACCCCTGGGAGCGGCTGGCCGCGCTGCGCGAGGCGGTGCCGAACCTCTGCCTGCAGATGCTGCTCCGCGGGCGTAACACCGTCGGTTACACGCCCTACCCGACCGAGGTGACCAACGCCTTCGTCGAGGAGGCCACCGCCACCGGCATCGACATCTTCCGCATCTTCGACGCGCTCAACGACGTCGGGCAGATGCGCCCGGCGATCGAGGCGGTGCGGGAGACCGGCTCGGCGGTGGCCGAGGTGGCGCTGTGCTACACCGCCGACCTGTCCGACCCCGCGGAGAAGCTGTACACACTGGACTACTACCTCCGGTTGGCCGAGCAGATCGTCGCGGCCGGTGCGCACGTGCTGGCGATCAAGGACATGGCCGGCCTGCTGCGCGCCCCGGCCGCGGCACGGCTGGTGTCGGCGCTGCGCAGGGAGTTCGACCTGCCGGTGCACATCCACACCCACGACACCGCGGGCGGTCAGTTGGCCACCTACCTGGCGGCCGTGCAGGCCGGCGCGGACGCCATCGACGGCGCGGTGGCCTCCATGGCGGGCACCACGTCCCAGCCGTCGCTGTCGGCGATCGTGGCCGCCACCGACCACTCCGACCGGCCCACCGGGTTGGACCTGCAGGCGGTGGCCGACCTGGAGCCCTACTGGGAGATCGTGCGCAAGGTCTACGCGCCGTTCGAGGCGGGGCTCGCCGCGCCGACCGGCCGGGTGTACCACCACGAGATCCCCGGCGGGCAGCTGTCCAACCTGCGCACCCAGGCGATCGCGCTCGGCCTCGGCGACCGGTTCACCGAGATCGAGGCCATGTACGCCGCGGCGGACCGGATGCTCGGCCGGCTGGTGAAGGTCACTCCGTCGTCCAAGGTGGTCGGTGACCTCGCGCTGCACCTGGTCGGCGCCGGGGTGTCGCCGGAGGAGTTCGAGGCCGAGCCGAACAAGTACGACATCCCCGACTCGGTGATCGGCTTCCTCCGCGGCGAGCTGGGCGACCCGCCCGGCGGCTGGCCGGAGCCGTTCCGGACCAGGGCGCTGGAGGGCAGGGCGCAGGCCAAGCCGCCGGCCGAGCTGTCCGAAGAGGACCTCGAGGCGCTGGCGCAGGACCGCAGGGCCACGCTGAACCGGCTGCTGTTCCCCGGTCCGACGAAGGAGTTCGAGGTGCACCGCGCGGCCTACGGCGACACCAGCGTGCTGCCGAGCAAGGACTTCTTCTACGGGCTGCGGCCGGGCGAGGAGCACGCGGTCGACCTCGAGCCCGGGGTGCGGCTGCTGATCGAGCTGGAGGCGATCGGCGAGGCCGACGAGCGCGGCATGCGCACGGTCATGGCCACGCTCAACGGCCAGCTCCGACCGATCCAGGTGCGCGACCGGTCGGTCGCCTCGGACATCCCGGCCACCGAGAAGGCCGACAAGAGCAACCCGAAGCACGTCGCCGCGCCGTTCGCCGGGGTGGTCACCCTGTCCGCGAAGGAGGGCGACGAGATCGAGGCCGGCGCCACGGTCGCCACCATCGAGGCGATGAAGATGGAGGCGGCGATCACCGCACCGGTGGGTGGCACGGTGGGCCGATTGGCGATCACCTCGGTGCAGCAGGTGGAGGGCGGCGACCTGCTCGTCGTGCTCGAGTGAGCCAGCGGCGGGGCGCGCCGTGGGGCGGGTCGCGGTGAGGCCGTGGCGGGAGCGCGGCGCGCCGTTCGGCTCGTGGTTGCTCGGCCCGCGGGAGCAACGGAACTCCCTGCTGCGGCTGCGGGTGCAGACGCTGCTGACCGGCTCGGTCGTGATCGCCAACCTGATCGGGATCGCCGCGGTCATCGCGCTGGTGACCGTGGTGATCCCCGGGCCCAGCGTGTTCGTCCCCGAGCTGGTGCTGGTGCACTTCGTCGGGGTGCCGGCGTACGTGCTGCTCGCGTTGGCGATCGGGGTGGTCCGTGGCACCCGGCGGGCGCTGCGCGCGTTGCGCTGGGCGATCGAGGATCGCGAGCCCGCCGAGCGCGACCGGAAGGCCACCCTGCGGGTGCCGCTGCGGCTGTTCGTGCTGCAGGCGGTGCTGTGGTTCGGCGGGGCGGTGGTGTTCACCACGATCTACGCATTCGTGCTGCCGGACGCGGTGTTCAAGATCGCCTTCACGGTCGTCCTCTCCGGACTGGTCGTGTGTGCCAACGCCTACCTGCTGAGCGAGTTCGCGTTGCGGCCGATCGCCGCGCGGGCGCTGTCCACCGGGCCGCCGCCGCGCCGCCGGCTGGTGGCCGGGGTGACCGTGCGGGTGCTGATGGCCTGGGCGCTGGGCACCGGGGTGCCGGTCACCGGGCTGATGCTGGTGGCCGGCTTCGCGCTGCTCCGGCGCGACGTGTCCACCGACGGGCTGGCGGTGGCGGTGCTCGTGCTCGGCGCGATCACCCTCGTGGTCGGCTTCTTCCTGGTGCTGCTCATGGCCAGGGCGACCGTGGCGCCGATCCGGACGGTGCGGGTGGCACTGGGCCGGGTGGAGCGCGGCGACCTGGACACCGAGGTCGTCGTGTTCGACGGCACCGAGCTGGGGCTGTTGCAGGCCGGGTTCAACCGGATGGTGGAGGGGTTGCGCGAGCGGGAGCGAATCCGCGAGCTGTTCGGCCGGCACGTGGGCGAGGAGGTGGCGCGGGAGGCGCTGGCCCGCGGGTCCGGGCTGGGCGGTGAGGTGCGCGAGGTGGCGGTGCTGTTCGTCGACGTGGTCGGGTCGACGACGCTGGCGGCGACCCGGCCGCCCACCGAGGTGGTGGACCTGCTCAACCGGTTCTTCGCGGTGGTGGTGGCCGAGGTGCACGCGCACCGCGGGGTGGTGAACAAGTTCGAGGGCGATGCGGCGCTCGCCGTGTTCGGGGCGCCGGCGGACCTTCCGGACGCGGCGGGGACCGCGTTGGCGGCCGCCCGGTCGATGGGGCGGCGGCTGCGGGACGAGGTGACCGAGTGCGCGGCCGGGATCGGGGTGGCCGCCGGGCCGGCGGTGGCCGGCAACGTGGGGGCCGAGCACCGGTACGAGTACACGGTGATCGGGGATCCGGTGAACGAGGCGGCCCGGCTGACCGAGGTGGCCAAGAGCGCGCCGGGTCGGGTGGTCGCGGCGATGCGGGCCGTGGAGCGCGCGGGTGCCGGGGAGGCGGCGCGGTGGCGGGTGGTGGAGGAGACCACGCTGCGCGGCCGCACCGAGCCGACTCGGATCGCCGTTCCGGTCGAGGAGGCGCTCGGCTGAATGGCCGGCACCCTGTCAACCATGGACAGGCCGGAGTGGTGAAACTGTCACCGGGGTGCCAAGAAATCGGTTGCCTCTCGGGTCGGTGGCACACGAAGCGCTAAGTTTTCGATGTGTCAGGTGTCACGTCCGGCCGTCGCGCGGTCGTCGGGGTGGGCGGGAGACCGGATGGATCTGGGTGGAGCAAAGGAGCTTCCATGACGGTCGGACAGGGGCTCGACCGGGCGCCGGCGGCACTGCCCCGCAAGCTCGCCGACATCTTCCGACCGGAGCTGGCCAGCCTGTCGGCCGAGATCGTCGACGAGATCCGGGCGACGATCCCGGCGTACGCGCGGCCGATGGACGGGCCGTACGGCAGGTCCATTCGGTCGGGCGTGCGGCACGCGATCACGCTGTTCGTGGAGCAGATCGCCGACCCGGCGACGTCGAAGGCGCACTCGCACGAGGTGCACCGCAAGCTCGGGCAGAACGAGATGCGGGCGGGGCGCAGCCTGGACGCGTTGCAGGCCGCGTACCGGGTGGGTGCGCGGGTGGCGTGGCGGCGGATCATGCGGGTGGGGCGGCGGGCCGGGCTGTCGTCGGCGGTGATGTCCCAGCTGGCCGACGCGATGTTGGCGTTCATGGACGAACTGGCGTCGGTGGCGCTCGACGGGTACCTGGAGGCGAAGGCCAGCACGGCGGACGCCAGGGAGACGTGGCGGCGCCGGCTGCTGCAGCTGATCCTGGAGCGGCCGCCGGCGCCGGCGGAGGCGATCGCCGAGCTGGCGCAGCTCGTCGGCTGGGTGGTGCCGGAGCGGGTGGCGCCGGTGGCCGTGCAGTACCCGCCCGGCGCCGGGCGGCGGCATCCGGTGCTGGAGCCGGAGATCCTGGCCGAGCTGGGTGGGCTCGACCCGCACCTGCTGGTGCCGGGGGAGCTGACCACGGAGCGGCTGGCGGAGCTGCGGGCGGCGTTGCCGGGCTGCCGGTTGGCCGTGGGGCCGCCGGTGCCGCCCCCGGCCGCGGCCGACTCGCTGCGGTGGGCGCGGCGGGCGCTGCTGCTGGTCGGGGAGGGGGTGCTGCCGGACCGGCCGGTCACGTTCGTGGCCGGGCACCTGGCGACACTGCTGTTGCACGCCGATGTCGGGCTGGTCGACCAGCTGCGGCAGCGGCTGCTGGCGCCGCTGGCCGACCTCACGCCGCGGCAGCGGGAGCGGATGGTGGAGACGTTGCGGGCGTGGCTGGCCGCGCAGGGCAACGTCCTCGACGTGGCGTCCGTGCTCGGGGTGCACCCGCAGACGGTGCGCTACCGGATGCGCCGGCTGCACGCCGCGTTCGGCGCGCGGCTCGACGACCCCACGGTCCGCTTCGAGCTGGAGCTGGTGCTGCGCGCCCAGCCATCGGTGGAGGGGCCTTCGGTGACCTCGCCCACGGAGGGCGTCGCGAACCTCCTGCCCCGCCCCCGCCAGCACGGCACGCGCGCCAACAGCGTCGGCCTGCGCCGCTGAGGCTGGCTGTCTATCACTACGTTCGCCCTCGTGCGGGTAGTCGATCATCTCTTCCTCGCCTGATCAGGCTATTTTGTCTCTTAGCTCTCGTGTTTGCTGCTCGAATCACTCGAATGGCGGTGCGAATCCCCTCCAGTGCAGCACTATGTTGGGGGATCGCCACGTCATTGGTAGTCGGGGGCATCGTTAACATCACTGATGGCTGGTGAGTGTCGCGAATCTGAGCAGGGGAGGAATCTGTGGTGAAAAAAAGATTGAGACGTATCGGCGTGTGCCTTGCGGCCGGTGTCGCGTTGCTAATCGCGGCTTCGCCTGCGTGGGCTACTGCCGGCGAGTTTCGCTCGGAGTCGGAGGCTATCGAGGAATTTGTGGACCGGATTCATGAAAGGTTCGGTCTTGTGGTCGATGGCAGTGACTACGAGACAAGAAACCATGGTCAGGCCGTATACATTGTTCGCAAGGGGGCTCCGGTAACGGCAACGAGGTCGACTGAGCTAGGCCATCGGGCCAGTGGAGATCAGCCGAGGTTGGAGAAGAGTTTCAGTCCTGGTTTGAGTAGTCCTCCAACTCCTACTGAAGCCAAGATCCAGGTAGATCAGGGCGAAGTCACTGTCCAGCAAGGAATAGCCTGGTATCAGCCTGAGTGTTGGAGTAACAACAACCCACCTTTGACCGACCCCAAGGATGCAGGGTGGATGGACGCTTGCTGGCAGTGGGGCGATATGAACTACAGTGGCGCCTCGCGGGCCAACTTTGCTTTCCGGATGTACGCTACCTGCAAACCAGGTGAAGCGGACTATTACGAGCTAAAAGAGTGTTATGTCGACTCTGTGAGGCACTCGACTTCAGCTCCGCTGGTTTGGAATGATTGGTCGCCGAAATCTACAGTCGATCTAGGTGGTTGTGGTCAGGTTCAACTCCAGGTCGGCGTCGGTCCTGTGACTGGCGGCGCCACGGTTTCGACGTGCGAAGAGCTGATACCGGAGAGAGAAGTGGACCCTGCGGACATGCGTACTCGTTGGGTCGGAGACGCATACTGGAAAGACGAAGTCCGCGAAACTGGGCAAATCGTTAGCATTGGAGTTGCCTACGGGGCGCAAGCAGTTATTCAGCCCAGTTTCGGATACTTCTACGCTGAATGTAGTTGGGCAGGCTTTCCCTGGTGCGGTTGACGCAGCTAGGACAGTGGCTACACTGAACACGCCGAGTTCGGGGCAGTGTGGAGGAGGTTGTGATGACCAAGCGTCCTGCTGCCCGTACCGGTGTTGTGGTGTCGGTGTTCGTCGCGCTTGTCACGGCGGGTGTCCTCACCTCTGTGCAGGGGTCCGATGGCGATCATGCGGCTACGATATCGG
Organism: Amycolatopsis arida; assembly: GCF_900115565.1. Classification (GTDB taxonomy): domain Bacteria; phylum Actinomycetota; class Actinomycetes; order Mycobacteriales; family Pseudonocardiaceae; genus Yuhushiella; species Yuhushiella arida. The sequence goes on from NZ_FOWW01000001.1 coordinate 10,711, forward strand.
TGAGTTCGGCGGAAAATCTCCTGGGTGAAGCGGTAAGATTGGCACAGGCTGGCGACTACGCTGGCCTGTGCCAGTCTGTCGCTCTCAACTCGAGAACCTGCGATTTCCTTCTCGAGGCAGCTCGCGAAAGAGGACTTTCGCAATGGGGGGGTGCGCCCAGGATTGTCTACGTAACCCGGCCAAGTGATGACAGGCTCACCTTGCACCTCGAGGGAAAATACCCGGACGGCACCACCTATTTCAGTGAGTTCACTGTAGTGGGCGTTCGGCATGATGGCGACGAGTGGCAGCTGCGCAGTGTCACCCCGGTGTACTGGTCGCCCATGCTGCCAGCGGGCGGTAAATGCACGCAGGCTGCTGCGGGACATGTGGAGTGTGGGGGTGACCTCGAGGTGGCTCCGCCGCATCCTTCCTTTTGAGTTCGCCGCCATGCGATGAAGTTTCCGACCCGACCTGCGCAAGCTCAGCGGGGGGCGAGGTCGACGATGAGCCAGCGGTTGTCGTGGTGCTCGGCGGTGATGGTGAGCTGCGCGGCGGCCGTGCTGGTGGTGCCGGTGTCGCCGCGGACGGCCTCCTGGTCGCAGAACACCAGCAGCGTGGCGCGCTTCGGGGTGAGCTCCCGCACGGCGGAGGCGACCACGCGGGTGGTGAGCGTCAGCCGCTGCTCGGGCGCGCGCCGGCGGACCTGGCCGAACAGCCGGTCGTACGACTCGCGGGCCGGGCCGCGGAGCACGGCCGCCGCGTCCCGCTCGGTGGTGCCCATGCGCTCCGGCGAGTAGGAGAAGATCTGTTGCACGGCCCTCGTCACCTGGGCGGTCACCTCGGCGGTCGCCGTCGGGTCGGCCAGCGCACGGTTCGCCGCGGGCCCGCCGGTGCGCAGGGAATGCGCCTCCAGCGTGAACCACGTGCCCAGGCCGACCAGCACGAGCGCCACCGCCAGCAGCAGCGCCACCGGCCGCCGCCAGGACACCCGGTAAGACCGCCAGGGCCACCGCGAACGCTCGGCAGGGAGCGAGGCGTTCCCGGCACCGACCTGCCCGGAGCGGTCCACGTCGGACTCGTGCGCTTCCGGAGATGGCGGCCGCTCACCGCCAGGCTCGCCAACCGCGCCCTCGGCCACGTCCGATCCCGCCGTCACGGCGTCCCTCCTGCCACTGGGATCCGTTCGAGCTCCCGCACCCGCCACCCGGCGTCGGTGCGCTGCATCCGCACCAGGAACCGGTTGCGGGTGCTCGCCGGCGGCTGGCCCTCCCGCGCCAGCGACGTCTCCACCGACGCGAGCAGCGTGGCGCTGTCCCCGCGTGGCCCCAGCTCGCCGACCCCGGCGTCGAGCACCGTCGCCGTGGCCACCGTGCGGTCGGCGCGCAGCGCCCGCTTCGTCTCCTCGCTCGTGGCGGCCAGCTTCTCCCGCAGCGGCCCGGTCGACACCGCCAGCCACCGCGCGATCCCTTCGTCCACCCTCCGGTGGTCCAGCGAGCTGAGCACCGCCACGTGCTCGGTGCCGGCCCGCAGCGCCTCGTCACGGGCGCGCGCCGCGGTCACCGCCGGATCGCCGGCGGCCGTGACCCACGACCACGCCGCCCAGGCGGCGAAGGCCGCCGCGACCACCACCGCACCGGCCGCGGCCCTCACCGTGGCGGCCACAGCAACTCCCCCAACGACCGGGACACGTCCGGCAGCGCGGCCACCTCGAGCGGGCTCCGGAACGCGCCGGGCACCGCCGCCGGCGGCACCCCGCCACGCGGCGCGTTCTGGGAACCCCGCACGGAACTGGGCGAGCCGTACGGCAGCGTGCACGCCGCCCCGGCGTTCCACGGCGCCGCCGAGGTGTCCTCACCGCTGCGGTACGGCGTGCCCTCGTAGCCGTGCCGGCACGGCGGCGGGTCGTAGAAGGTCAACGCCATCGACAGCCTTCCCTCGTCCGGCGTGATCGCCGTCGACGTCGCCGCCACCGCCTTCGGCAGGGTGACGAACAGCTCCTCCATCCCGGCCGTCCTGGTGCGGAAGAGGTCCGCCGTGGTGAGCAGGTTCGCCAGCAGGATCGACAGCTCCGGGTCGTTGTCCCTGAGCAGCGCGGACAGCTGCGTCGCCGCCTCCGGCGCCGTCCCGATCAGCTCCCGCAGGTCCCCGTCGGCGGCGGCCAGCTCCGCGGCGAAGAGCCTGGCGTCCCGGCTGAACGACCGCCACGCCTCCGCCGAGGCCAGCTGGGTACGCAGCACGGTCGCGCCGTCGTCGAGCAACGCCGTGGTCTGCGGAAGGTGCCGCCGCGCGGTGTCGGTGACCGCGGTCGAGGTGTCCAGCAGCACCTGCAGGTGCGGCCCCGCGCCGCGCAGCGCGTCGTGCAGCTCGTCGACGACGGTGCGCAGCGAGTCCGTGGGCACCGACTCGGTGAGCGCGCTGAGGTTGCCCAGCACGGTCGGCACCGACAGCGGCAGCCGGGTCGACTCCACCGGGATCACCGACCCCTCGGTGAGGTACGGCCCGGTCACCGCGCGCGGCTGCAGGTCCACGTACTGCTCGCCAACCGCGGACCGGTTGGCCACCACCGCCCGCGCGTGCTCGGGGATCGGCGGGGCCGAGTCGTCGATGTGCAGGTCGGCCTCCATCCCGACGTCGGTGAGCCGCAGCTCACCCACCCGGCCGACCGCCACTCCGCGGTAGGTCACCTCGGCGTTGGTGAACAGGCCGCCGCCCTCGGCGAGCTGCAGCCGCACCACGTACCCGCCGGCACCGAGCAGCCGGTCGACGCCGGCGAAGTTCGCGCCGATGTAGCTGACCGCGGCCAGCGCCAGCACGACGAACGCGATCACCTGGACCCGGACGCGCAGGGTGAGCATCAGCGAGCACCTCCCGGCTGGGCGACCCCGGGCAGCGGCAGCGCCGGGTCGTCGCCGGGCGGTGGCGGCAACTCCACGCCGGGCGCGGGCACGACGGTGAGGAACACGGTGAGGTAGTCCCCGCGCGCCGCGTCGAGCACCGAGTCGGGGAACGGGAACGTCGGCAGGATCTCCAGCGCCTTCGGCAGATGCTGTCCGGCGTCGGCGAGCCGGTGCAGGATCGGCGCCAGCGCGGTGAGGTCGGCGACGAGGTCGTCCCTGGTCCGGTGCACGGTGTCCACGGCGACCGCGGACAGCTCGTCCAGCGACCGCAGCATCGTCACCAGCGCCTCCCGCTGGTCGGCGAGCGTGGCCAGGCCGGGGCGGAGGTCGTCCAGCGCGCCGTCGATCTGCGTGGTGCGCTCGGCCAGCGTGGCCGACAGGGAGTTCAGCCCGTCCAGCGCCGCGGTGATCTCGTCGCGGTGGTCGTCCAGGCTGGACACCAGGTGCTCGACGTTGCCCAGGAACGCCCGGATCCGCTGCTCGTTGCCGGTCATCACGTCCGCCAGCTCCCGGTTGATGGTCCGCAGCTGGCCGATGCCGCCGCCGTTGAGCAGCAGGGACAGCGCGCCGAAGACCTCCTCGACCTCGGGGTTGCGGTCGGTGCGTGCCACCGGGATCACCGCGCCGTCGACCAGCCGCCCACCGTCCGACCGCTCCGGCGGGGCCAGCTCGACGAACTTCTCGCCGAGCAGGCTGGACTGCCGCAGCCGGGCCACCGCGTCCGCGGGCAGCTCGACTTCGCCGTGCACCGCGAGCACGGCCTCGGCCGTCCACCCGTCGTGTCCGCCCAGCCGGATGGTCTCCACCCGGCCGACCGGGACGTCGGCCACCTTCACCGCGGCGTGCGGCACCAGGTCGAGCACGTCGGCGAACTGGACGGTCACCCGGTACGGCCGGTCGCCGAGGTCGGCGCCCCCGGGAAGCGGGAGGTCATACACGCCGGTGAACCCGCCGGCCGAGCACGACGTGGCCAGCACCGCCGCGACGCCGAGCACCACGGCGGCCAGGGATCCGCGTGCCTTCACCGGGAGCCTCCCTCGGTCGCGACCACCGGGCCGGCGGCCGGCAGCGGCAACGGCGGTGCCGACGGTGCCGACGGTGCCGGCGCCGCGTTCGGTTCCGTGCCGTCCGGTGGGCAGGTGCCGGTGGTGACCAGCGGCACCGGGCACGCCTCGTCCGGATCCATGAAGTAGTCGATCAACGTCCTGCCCTGCAGCGTGCGCGACTCCGGGTCGAACGCGTTCAGCACGTTCGACCCGGCCAGCGGGATGGTGTCCAGCGCCTCGGCCAGTGAGCCCCGCTGGTCCACCAACGCCTGCGTGGTTCCGGCGAGCTTGTCCACGTTGGACCGGATCAGCTCGCGGTGGTCGCGGACGAACGCCTGCACCTCGCCCAGCGCCCTGCCCAGGGTGTCCAGCGCGGCGGCCAGCTCCTCCCGGTCGGCCGCCAGCGTCCGCCACACCGACGCCAGCTGCTGGTTCACCCTGGCCACCTGGCTGTCGTTGCCGGCGAGCATGGCGGTGAACCGGCTCAGCTCGTCGATCGTGCCGAACAGGTCGTCGCGGTTCTCCCCGAGCGTGCGGCTGAGGTCGGCGAAGTCGCGCAGCGTGTCGGAGATCGCCCTGCCGTTGCCGGCCAGGTTCGCCGCGCCCACGTCCAGCAGCTCCGACAGCGCGCCGCCGGCGTTGGCGCCGTCCGGCCCGAGCGCGACGGCGATGTCGTTGAGGCTGGCGTAGAGCTCGTCCAGCTCCACCGGGGTGGCGGTGCGGGCGGCGGGGATGATCGCGCCGTCGGCGATCCGCGGCCCGCCACGACTCAGCTCGGACAGCTGCACGTACCGGTCGGCCACCACGCTCGGCGCGATCACCACCGCGCCGGTCGTCGCCGCCACCGGCACGTCGCCGGCGACCCGCAGCACCACCTCCACCTCGGCGCCGCGCGGTGTCACCGACTCGACCTCGCCGACCCGCACGCCCAGCACGCGCACGTCCGACCCGGCGTAGACCCCGACGGCGCGGATGAAGTACGCCGTCACCCGCTTGCTCCCGTCGCCGGAGAAGATCCACCACAGCCCGGCCGCGGTGACCAGCGCCAGCACGACGAGCACCACGGTGAGCCGGGCGATCCGGTCGCCGAGCCTGGTGTCGATCACGGCGTGCCTCCCCTCGGCGGCGTGCACTCCTCCCGGTCCTCCCGCACCAGCCGACAGAGGTAGTTGTCCACCCAGCGGCCGTTGCCGGCGGCGTTGTTCAGCTGCCGGAAGTACGGCCCGGCCAGCCGCAGGCCCTGCTGCAGGTTCGCGTGCTGCCGGCGCAGCACATCGGTCACCGTGTCCAGCTGGCGCAGCGCGGGCTCGAGCCGCTCCCGGTTGTCCGCCACCAGCCCGGACAGCTGCTCGGCGAGCCGCCGGGTGCCGGTGAGCAGCGCGGAGATCGACTCGCGCCGGTGGTCCAGCTCGGCGAGCAGGAGGTTGCCGTCGTCGATGAGCCGCTCGAACTCGTCGCTGGACCCGGCCAGCGTCGCGCTCACCGCGCGGGTGTTGGCCAGCAGCTCGGCCAGCTCGGCGTCCCGGGAGGCGATCGTGGTGGACAGCGCGCTCAGCCCGTCCAGGGCGGTGCGCACGTGCTCGGGCGCACCGGCGAAGGTGTCGGACAGCACGCGGAAGCTCTCGGCGAGCTGGTCGGTGTCGATGGCGCCGACGGTGTCGGCCAGCCCGCTGAACGCCTCGGTCACGTCGTAGGGGGTGACCGTGCGCTCCCGCGGGATCGGCACGTTCGGGTCCTGGGTGGACTGTCCGTGTGGGCGCAGCGCGAGGAACTTGCGGCCCAGCAACGTCTTCAGCTTGATCTCGGCCGACGTCCGGTCGCCCAGCCAGGCGTCCTTCACCCGGAAGCTCACCACGACGTGGTCCTCCGCCAGCGCCACGTCGGTCACCTCGCCGACCTTCATGCCGGCGATCCGCACCTCGTCGTCCCGCTGCAGCCCGGCGGCCTCGCCGAACTCGGCACGGTAGGTGGTGCCGGAGCCGACGATCGGCAGCTCCTCGTACTGGAACGTCGCGGTGAGCACCGCGGCCAGCGCCACCGTGCCCACCACGCCGATGGTGAACGGGTTGCGCTCCCGGAACGAGGTCATGCCTGGCACCTTTCGCTCGGGGGCAGCGGCGCGCGCCGCGGCGGGTCGGTGACCAGCGTCGCCTCGCAGAGGTAGAAGTTCAGCCACGAGCCGTACGAGCCGAGCCGGCCCACCGCGTCGAACTTCGCCGGCAGCAGCTCGAGGAACCGCTCGACGTCGCCCTCGTGCTCGGCGAGATTGGTGGACAGTTCGTCCAGCCCGGCGATGCTGTCCTTCAGCGGCGGCCGGGCCAGCTCGAACAGCCCGGCGGTGGCGGTGGTCAGCGCGGCCATGCCGCCGATGGCCTCGCCGATCGCCGAGCGGTCCTCGGCCAGCCCGGACACCAGCCGCCGCAGGGTGGACACCAGCGTGGCCAGCCGGTCGTCCCCGCTGTTGACCGTGCGCAGGACGGTGTTGAGGTTGCCGATCACCTCGCCGATCACCCGGTCGCGGTCGGCCAGCGCGGCGGTGAGCGATCCGGTGCGCGCCAGCAGGCTCTCCACCGTGCCGCCCTCGCCCTGCAGCACCTGCACGATCTCGCCGGAGAGCCGGTTCACCTCGTCCGGGGACAGCGCCTGGAACAGCGGCTTGAACCCGTTGAACAGCTCGGTGAGGTCCAGCGCCGGCGCGGTCCGGTCGAGCGGGATCTCCCCGCCCTCGGGCAGGGTGCCGGTCGCACGCGGGTCGCCGGGGTCGAGCGCGATGTAGCGCTGGCCCACCATGTTGCGGTATTTGATGGTCGCCCGGACACTGGCCGGCAGCCGGTGCGCGCGGTCCACCGAGAACCGCACCAGCGCCAGGTGCCGGTCGACGATCTCCATACCGTCCACCTGGCCCACCCGCACGCCGGAGATGCGCACGTCGTCCCCGACGGTGAGCGAGGTGACGTCGGTGAACCGGGCGCTGTAGCCGGCGGTGCCGCCGACCCCGGTGTTGCCGATGGAGAGGGCCAGCACGGCGGTGGCCAGCCCGGTGACCACGACGAACACCAGGCCCTTGAGCAACGGCGCGACGAAGCCCCTCATCGTGGCGGCTCCCCTTCCAGCGTCACCTCGGTGCCCCGGTAGAGCGGACCGACCAGCACGCCGCCCCACGCGGGCACCTCCGCGGGCGGGACGCCCAGCTCGACCGCGAGCAGGGTGGCCAGCAGCTCGCGCTCCTGGGGCGAGTTGGGCAGGCCGAGGTTCCCGCCGGGCATGGCCGCGACCGCGCCGGCGTCGCCGGGCGCCGCCGCGGCCACCCCGGAGGTCGGCGGCACCCCGCTGGGGTAGCAGCGCGGCCCACCGGTCGCGGTGTAGGCCGGGTCGTCGACCCCCGGCAGGTACTTGCCCCGGTCCGGGGTCACCGCGGCCTCGATGTGCATGCCGGGCGGTCGGTCGTCGCCCGGGTCGGCGCCGAGCACCCTGTCCATCGAGCCGCGCAACTCGTCGAGGGCGGCGAGGGTGCACGGGAAGCTGGGCGAGTAGCGGGCGGCGAGCTCCAGCGGCGCGCGGCTGTTCGCGGTGAGCAGCACGATGTTGTCCCGGTTGGCGCGGAGGAACGTGGTCACGTCCTGGCTGGATCCGGTGACCCTGGCGTAGAGGTCGTCGAGCCCGGCGCGGTGCTCGGTGACGGTGCGCAGGGTCACGGCCGTGTCGGTGAGCGAGTCGAGCAGGTCGGGGGCGATGTCGCCGTAGAGCCGGCTGACCTCGGCCAGGTCGCGGATGTTCTCGTGCAGCCGCGGCAGGCTCGGGTTGAACCGTTCCAGGTAGTCGGCGGCGGCCGCCAGCGTGTCGCCGAGCTGCTCGCCGCGGCCCTCCAGCGCGGTGGCCACGGCGGTGAGGCTGGTGGCCAGCTTCTCCGGCCGCACCGCGCGCAGCACGGGCAGCAGGTTGTCGAACACCCGCTCCAGCTCGATCGCGTTGGCCGAGCGGTCCTGGCCGATCACGTCGCCCTCGGCCAGTGGCGGCAGCGTCGGGGAGTCCGGAATGGACAGCTGAACGTAGCGCTCGCCGAACAGCGTCTTCGGCACCAGCAGCGCGGAGACGTCCTTGGGCAGCCGGTCCACCCAGCGTGGGTCCAGCGCGAGGACCACCGCCGCCCCGCCGGGCCGGCCGCGGATCTCCCGCACCTCGCCCACCACCACCCCGCGGGCCTTGACCTCGGCGGTGGGCCGAAGCTGGTTGCCCACCCGGTCGGTCTCCAGGGTCACCATGACCGCGGGGACGAAGTCCTTCTGGTAGATCCGCACGGACAGCGTCACCAGCATGGCCAGCACCAGCAGGAACGCCAGCCCGGCCGTGCGGCGGCCGAGTGTGCGCAGCACCGTCCGGCGGGTCATCCGGCCACCTTCACCGTCGTGGTGGCGCCCCAGATCGCCAGGCTGAGGAAGAAGTCGAGCACGCTGATCGCGACGATCGCGGTGCGCACCGCCCTGCCGACCGCGACGCCCACCCCGGCCGGCCCTCCGCTGGCCCGGAAGCCGTAGTAGCAGTGCGCCAGCACCACGACGACGCTGAACGCCAGCACCTTCCCGAACGACCAGAGCACGTCGATCGGCGGAAGGAAGAGGCTGAAGTAGTGGTCGTAGGTGCCGGCGGACTGGCCGAAGAACCACACGGTGACCTGCCGGGACGCCACGTACGAGGTGAGCAGGCCGATCGCGTACAGCGGGACGATCGCCAGGAAGCCGGCGACGATCCGGGTGGTGACGAGGTACGGCACGCTCGGGACGCCCATCACCTCGAGCGCGTCGATCTCCTCGGAGATCCGCATGGCACCGAGTTGCGCGGTGAACCCGCAGCCGACCGTCGCCGACAGCGCGAGCCCGGCGACCAGCGGCGCGATCTCGCGGGTGTTGAAGTACGCGGAGATGAACCCGGCGAAGGCCGAGGTGCCCACCTGGTTGAGCGCCGAGTAGCCCTGCAGCCCGACGACGGTCCCGGTGAAGACCGTCATCCCGACCATCACGCCGATGGTGCCGCCGATGACGGCCAGCGCGCCGCTGCCGAAGCTCACCTCGGCCAGCAGCCGAACGATCTCCCTGGTGTAGCGGCGCACCGCGCGCGGGATCCAGGCCAGCGCGCGGACGGTGAACAGGATCTGGTCGCCGAGTGCGTCCAGGACGGTGAACGGCCGGTCGACGGTGCGCAGCACGCGCCGGGTGCGAGTGTCGGGGACGGTCATGGCGTCACATCCCCTTCGGCGGCACCAGCTGCAGGTACAGCGTGGTGAGCACCAGGTTGAGCAGGAACAGCAGCAGGAAGGTGATCACCACCGACTGGTTCACCGCGTCGCCGACGCCCTTCGGCCCGCCGCGCGGGTTCAGCCCGCGGTAGGCGGCCACGATCCCGGCGACGAAGCCGAAGACCACGGCCTTGATCTCGCTGATCCACAGGTCCGGCAACTGCGCGAGCGCGGAGAAGCTGGCCAGGTAGGCGCCCGGCGTGCCGCCCTGCATGACCACGTTGAAGAAGTAGCCGCCGAGCACGCCGACCACGCTGACCATGCCGTTGAGGAACGCCGCGACGCCCATGGCGGCGAGCACCCTCGGCACGATGAGTCGCTGCACCGGCGAGACGCCGAGCACCTCCATCGCGGCGATCTCCTCGCGGATCGTCCGGGAGCCGAGATCGGCGCACATCGCGCTGCCGCCCGCGCCGGCGATGAGCAGCGCGGTGACGATCGGGCTGGCCTGCTGGATGATCGCCAGCACGCTGGCCGCGCCGGTGAACGACTGGGCGCCGATCTGGCTGGTGAGCGACCCGAGGTGCAGCGCGATCACCGCACCGAACGGGATGGAGACCAGCGCGGTGGGCAGGATCGACACGCTGGCGATGAACCAGAACTGCTGCACCAGTTCCCGGACCTGGAACGGCCGGCGGAACAGGCAGCGCGCCACGTCCAGGCCCAGCGCGTAGAGGCGGCCGGTCTCCCGGATGGCGCCGGCGCCGGGAAACGACGCCGTCCGCGTGCTCGTCATCGCGACCGTCCGGATTTCTCGGGCGGAGGAGGAAGTGCTGTTCCGGCCCCCTTCGACGTCTATTACCGGTCGGTACGCTAATCCCGGCCATGCGCTCCGACAAGGCGTTTCCTGCGGCCTGTCGGTCACGTCCTGGTAACCGGTGGACTTTTTGTCATCGCTGGACAAAGGAGCCGTCGAGATTTGTCCGGGTATGCGTCCCCGGCTGTCCACCGAACGAGGCAACCGGGACTGCGCCGAATGGTGGCGTTGTACCGCGATGATGAAACGATCATCGAGAACGCGAGGACGGTGACAAACTCTCCGGAACGGGGAAAGGTGTTGGCTCCACCGCCTTCCGATCGTGCGGTACTCGCCGGTAACGTTTCGTTTCCCCGTCACTCGTGGAATCGAGGAGCAAGCCATGGCACAGTGTTTTCGAAGGCAGCGTCCGCGGAGAGCTGTTTCCCGCGCTCACCGCGGCGTGTTCGCCGCCGTGCTGGCCGCCGCGCTGGGCGCGGGCGTGCTCGCCGCAGCTCCGGCGTCGGCCGCGACGATCAAGGTGCAGTACCCGGTCACCGGCCAGTCGGTGATCAAGAAGACCGGAGGCACCCTGGAGCTCGGCCCCGGGACGTTGCGCACCACCGTGGAGACCCGCACCGGCGGTGCGGACCTGACCGGGCACCTCGAGCTGCCGCCCGCGAAGTCGTCGTTCACGGTGGCCGGCTTCATCCCGGTGCGCGCGACGGTCACCGTCATCCCGACCACGCCGGTGACCGGGCAGATCGTGCAGGGCGTCGTCGACGCGCGCTCCGAGGCCCACATCCAGCTCAGCGACATCTGGGTGGCCGGCGTCATCTACACGCCGGTGGGCAACGAGTGCCGGACGGAGCGGCCGGTCGCCATGGACCTGCGTTCCGAGGGCGACTTCACCATCTTCGACGGCGGCACGATGTCCGGCGTCTACACCATTCCGGACTTCCGCAACTGCACCATCTTCGGCCCGCTGCTCAGCTCGCTGGTGTCCGGCCCGGACAACACCATCACCCTGGAGCTCGGCCGCGCGACGCCGATCACCGACTGATCCCGCCACCGTCCCTCGATCGGACCGGCCGTCGCCATTCGGCGGCGGCCGGTCCCTTCTGTCGTGGTGGCTCAGCGAACGGTGGTGAGGGTGAGGGTGAGCTGGTTGTCCGGCCCGGAGACCAGCCCGGTGACGAGCGGGTCCAGCGACTCGGTCACGCCGCACCCGGTGAACGGCGGGATGGTGAAACCGCGGTGCTTCTCCTGCTCGGCCTCCGGGTCGGTGCCCAGCGTCCCGCCGGAGAAGATGAAGTAGGTGCCGATCACGTCGATGACGACCGGTGCGGCGGTGCGGCAGTTCGGCCCGACGTCCAGCGGCACCCCGTTCACCGCGACGTCGCCGAGCTTGATGATCACCCGCATCTGGCCTTCCAGGACGTTCATCGGGTTGGGCCCGCCGAAGGTGACGAACTTCCCGTCGGGCTGGTCCGCCGGAAGGAACTCCGCCTTCCCGGTCGTCGGCATGAACCCGAACGCGGCGAACGGCGTCCGTGCCGGCGGCATGCCGGCGCTGCCGCGGATGTACGGCGGCGGGAGGAACTGGCCGCCGTTGACGAAGATCCCGGTGCCGAGCGCGAAGGTCTCGTTGAGCTTGGCCACCGTGCTCTCCCCGACGATGAACTGCGGGGTGATGAGCGCGCGGGGATCGCCCCGAGGGTCCCGCGCGGCCCCGGCCAGTGCCTCGGGACCGGCGTGGGGGGTCGCGCTGTCGGGCGCGGCGCCGGATTCGCCTGGTTCGCCGGGTGGCGAGGTGCTCGGCGCCGGGGTGCCGGGTCCGGCCAGCTCCACCGCGACCGCGCCGAGTCGCGGGTCATGGTCGGGGTGGGGCCGGCAGCGCAGCTCGACCGGGTGCGCGACGGTCGGGTCGCCCTCGGCGTCGCGTGGGGTCAGCGCGAGCGTGGGCGGCTCGACGGCCAGCTCCAGCAGCGCCGCGGCCCCGGTGTGCAGCGGGGGCACGGCGCCCTCCCCGGCGAGGGTCAGCGGACCCGACTCCGGTGCCGGCGTGGCCGGCAGCACGAGGTCGACCGGTACCTGGTCGGGCTCGTCGTCCCGGCGCACGGCGAGCGGCACGGTGGCGGTGCCGTCGATCGTGGCGGTGGCCGGACCGGTGATCCCCCGCCACGCCTCCTCCGGGAGGGCCAGTCGCACGGCGAACCGGTCGAGGCGCACCGGCTGCCCGGCCGGGACGCTCGGCGGCAGCGGGCCGGCGGTGACTGTCATGCGCACCGGCACCGGGCCGCCGCCGGGGAGGTCGCCCGCGGGCTCGCCCATGGCGGGATCGCCGGTGGGCTCGGTGCCGGTGGGTTTCGTGCCGGTGGGTTCCGCGCCGCCGGTCGCGTCGCAGGCGTAGTCCAGCGCCGTGACGGTCGGCGGGTCGGCCTGCCCGCTGGCGGTGGAGCCGGCCCCGGTCAGGCCGCCGGCGAGGCCGGCGGCCAGTGCCAGCACGGCCGTTCCGGTCGCCGGCCCTCGGGAGGCTCGGCCGCGCGTGCCGTTCATGGGCTTCTCTCCTACGTCGTTCGCGTGGCCGAAGCCGGCCCGCCTGCGGGAGGCGGACCGGCTTCGGGCGTCCTCGGCTCCGGCCGTACCGTGGTCGGGCCGGCACTCAGTTCGGTTCAGCTCGGTCCAGTCAGTCCAGAGTGGCTGGTGGGGTGACGGTCATGTCGGGCGTGAAGCTGGTGTCCTGCGGGATCGAGGTGTCGAGGTCACACTCGAACGACTCGGGTCCCTGCCAGCTCGGCGGGTTGGTGTTCATGTAGTGGAAGTCCACGGTCGCGGCGAAGAAGCTGCCCATGTCGGCGCCGAGCGTCCCCGGCTCACCCGCGGTGATGGTCGGCACGACGGTGCCGGCGTCCTGGTGCGCGATGACGGTGAAGTCGGAGTCGGGGTCGCTGACGAACTGCTCGTCGATCCGCAGGTCGCTGATGTCGACGTCGGTCGGGCTGCCGTTGGTGACGGTGACCCCGCCGTCGGCGGTGCCGCGCACGCCGTCGATCCCGCCGACGTAGTAGAGCAGGCTCACCACGCTGGCCGGAACGGTCGCGGTCGCGACGATGTCGTGCGGCTGCACGGTGCCGCCCGACGGCACCGACTCCGGCGCCTGGAACTGGAACTTGACGTCCAGGATGTCGTTGCCGATCAACGGATAGGTGCAGATGTAGCGCAACGTCTGGCTCTCGTAGGTCACCTCGGCCGCCTGTGCGGTGCCCGCGCCGAGCACGCCGGTCACCGTCGTGGCGAGGCAGGCCGCCGCCGCGCCGGCCAGTAGGTTTCGAATTCTTCGCGCCATTGCTGGAATCTCCTTAGCGATCCACTAGCCTGCGCGTACGCAGGGTTCGATGAGCGCGGGAGCTGCCGATCCGCCGGCGAATCCGATCGGTTCCCGCCGGTCCCGGGTTGCCCGGCGCCGGGGTAACATCCGGTTACCAGTCAGTAGACTAGGTCCGTCGCGTCGGGCGGAACAAGGGACCGTCACGAATTGCCGAATTCGATGTCCTTCCTTTGTCATGGAAGCGACAAAACCGTTCTCTGGCTTGTCACCCTCCGACAAGGACCGCACCATGTCGGCGCCTTTTCGTGGTGCTCGGCCCGCGGATCGGGATAGGGTGCCGGCATCATCTGTCGAGATCATTTCGGGCAGCGCCCGAAACGAGTTGCCTCGAATGGTCGAACGTGCTGCGGCGAACGGCCCAACGGGAATTCGCCGGGAATTCGGAGGTGCCGTGCCGCGGGAGATCGCCCGGCGCCGGGCGCGCCGGTTGTTGGCCAGGGCGCCGATGGTCGTGCCCGTCCTGGCGCTGCTGGTCGCGACGAGCGCGGCCGCCGCCCAGCAGGGGCCCTACCGTGGCGAGCCGACGCCGGTCGCGCCGGTCGATGCCCCCGGGGTACCCGGCCGGATGATGGTGTGGAACGACCCCAGGGACATCTTCGTGCCCCCGGAGCTACGGTCCGGGGTGGTCGCGGTGGACGCCGGCGCGCTGCACTCGGTGGGGCTGAAGGCGGACGGCAGCGTGCACGTCGGGCAGCACCAGACCTTCCGCACCGACCTCTACGGGGAGAAGACCGTGCCCGCGGAGGTGCGCGGTGCCACCGCCGTCACCGCCGGGTGGGGGCACGCGCTGGCCGTGGTGGACGGCGGCGTGGTCGCGTGGGGCAACAACTGGTTCGGCCAGACCGACGTGCCGGTGCAAGCCCGGTCGGGGGTCGTCGCGGTGTCGTCGTTCGGGTTCCACAGCCTCGCGCTCAGGGCCGACGGCAGCGTGGTGAGCTGGGGCAGCCGCGACGACGTGCCACCGGCGGCGCGGTCCGGGGTGAGCGCGATCGCCGCCGGCGGGGACTACAACCTCGCGCTGAAGGGCGGCGGCGTCATCGCGTGGGGCAACAACGACCACGGGCAGACCGACGTGCCGCCCGCGGCCCGGTCGGGCGTGGTGGCGATCTCCGCGGGCTGGAACACCAGTGTGGCGCTGACGGCGGAGGGCAGGGTGCTCGCCTGGGGTAACGATGAGTTCGGCCGCGCCACCCCGCCGCCGACCGTGTCGTCCGGCATCGTCGCCATCGACGCCGGCTGGGTGCACAACGTGGCGCTGACCCACGAGGGCAGGGTCATCGGCTGGGGCTACGCGGCGGGCAACAACCTCGCCTTCCCACCCGCCTGGTCCTCCGGCGTCTCCGCCATAGCCGCCCACGAACGCTTCACCGTAGTCCTCAAATAACCGCTGTGTCCGCGCCCTGTGCACGCGTGTCCGCGCCCTGTGCACGCGTTTGCCGTTCGCGTCGGGTGCGTTGGCGCGACGGTCAGCGGGTGAGCCCGGCGAGGAGCTCGTAGGACCGTCGTCGGTCGGCGTGGTCGTGCACCATCGTGGTCACGACCAGCTCGTCGGCGCCGGTGTCGGCGAGCAACCGCTCCAGCTCCGTGCGCACGATCTTCGGCGAGCCCACCACGCTGCTGCTCGCCCGCTCGGCGAGGAACTCCCGGTCCAGCTCGGTGTAGGGGTAGGCGGCGGCGTCCTCCGGCGAGGGCAACGGGATCGGCCGACCGTGGCGCAGGCTCAGGAACGCCAGCTCGCTCGGCCCGGCCAGCCACCGGGCCCGCTCGTCGGTCTCCGCGCAGATCACCGCCACGCCGAGCAGCACCCTGGGCTCGGCGAGCGTGGCCGAAGGACGGAACGCCTGCCGGTAGGTCCGCAGCGCCGACTCGGTGCTGCGCGCGCTGAAGTGGTGGGCGAAGGAGAACGGCAGCCCGAGCATGCCGGCCAGCTGCGCGCTGAAGCCGCTGGAGCCGAGCAGCCAGACGGGAGGGCGACGGCCCTCGGCGACCGGGGCGCGCACCGCGCGGGTCTCGTCCGGCTCGAAGTAGTCGATCAGCTCGGTGAGCTGTTGTGGGAACTCCCGGGCGGCCAACGCCGCGGCCGAGCCGCGCAGGGCCAACGCGGTGCGCTGGTCGGTCCCGGGGGCGCGGCCGATGCCGAGGTCGATCCGGCCCGGGTACAGCGCCTCCAGGGTGCCGAACTGCTCGGCGACCACCAGCGGCGCGTGGTTGGGCAGCATCACCCCGCCCGAGCCCACCCGGATGCGCTCGGTGGCGGCGGCGACCTGCCCGATCAGCACCACCGTGGCCGCGCTGGCGATGCCCGGCATGTTGTGGTGCTCGGCCAGCCAGTACCGGTGGTAGCCGAGCGCCTCGGCGTGCCGGGCGAGATCGAGGGTGTTGTGGAACGCGGTGGCGGCGTCCATGCCCTGGGAGATCGGGGCGAGGTCGAGCACGGACAGCGGCACGGTCGACAGGTCGGTCACATCGGAGGCCAACGCGTGCCCGCCGCACGGTCTTCCCGGTGTCGCCGGCGCCACTCACCACCGCGTCCCGCCGCCGCGGGCCAACGCGCCGACGCGAGCGGCGAACACGCGTGCACTGGGCGCGAACACGTGTGCACAGGCCGCGGACACGCGTCGCGAGGGTGGAACTCGAGGTCCCGGACGTAGATCTCGTGGTCAGGGGAGCCAGTCGGGGGTGGAGGCGAGGACGGTGAGGCGTTGGGTGGCGCGGGTGAGCGCCACGTAGAGCACCCTGCGCCCGGTCAGTGACTCCTCGATCAGCTCGGTCGGCTCCACCAGCACCACGCCGTCGTACTCCAGGCCCTTGGCGTCGAGGCTGCCGACCACCTTCAGCCGCTCGTCGGCCTGCCCGGACAGCCACCGCTCGACCTGGCCGATCCTGGACATCGCACAGATCACCCCGACCGTCCCCTCGACGGCGCCCAGCATCTCTCCCACGGCCGCCCGCACGGCGTCGGCCGCCGACGCCGGGTCGATCGGCTCGATCCGCGGCTCGACGCCCGTGGTGCGCACCGCGTTCGGCAGCTCGTCGGCCTCGGCGTGCCCGGCGACCACCCGCGCGGCCAGGTCGAAGATCTCCGCCGAGTTCCGGTAGTTCGTGCGCAGCGTGTACCGCCGGCGCGCGGTGCGGGCGCCGAACGCCGCGTCCCTGGCCAGCGCGGCCTCCGCCGGGTCCGGCCACGAGCTCTGCACCGGGTCGCCCACCACGGTCCAGCTCGCGTAGCGGCCCCGCCGGCCGACCATCCGCCACTGCATGGGGGAGATGTCCTGCGCCTCGTCCACCACGATGTGCGAGTACTCGTCGTAGTGCTCCGGGCGGGCCGGCCGCCCGGCGCCGTCGCGGTCCCGCACCGGCGCCGCGTCCAGCTCGATCCGCCCGCGTCGGCGCCGTTTCGGCGGCGGTCCGAGCAGCACCCGCAGCTCGTCCAGCAGCGCGACGTCGGCCACCGACCAGCCCTTCGACCGGTCGACCATCGACGAGGCGAGCAGCCGAACCTCGGTCGGGTCGAGCACCTGCTTGGCCGCCCTGGCCAGCCGCCGCTCGTCGCCGAGCCAGCCGAGCACCTCCGCCGGGTACAGCACCGGCCACCACACCACCAGGAACCGGTGGAAGTCGATCCGCTCACCCAGCTCGGTGATCAGCTCCGCCCGGTCCATCGAGCGGCCGTCGGCCTCGGCGTACTCCTCGGCCTTGTCGGCCAGCGCCTCCAGCAGCGTCTCGGCCGCGCGCACCCGCGAGCGGTTCGGCGGGCCGCCCTGGGTGTGCACCCTGCGCCGCACCCGCTCCAGCTCCTTGGCGCCCAGCCGGAGCACCTCGCCGCGGTAGACGATGCGCATCTCGGTGGGCGCGTCCGGCGGCGTGTCCCGCAGCACCCTCGCCAGCACCTTGCGCATCCGCAGCGAGCCCTTGATCGCGGCCAGCGGCGCCGGGTCCTGCCGGGTCGCCTCGACGCCGTCCAGCACCTGGCCGAGCGCGCGCAGCTCCACATTGGTCTCACCCATGGACGGCAGCACCCGGGAGATGTAGTTGGTGAACACCCCGGAGGGGCCGATCACCAGCACGCCCGCGCGGCCGAGCTGCCGGCGGTGCCGGTAGAGCAGGAACGCGGCCCGGTGCAGCGCGACGGCGGTCTTGCCGGTGCCGGGTCCGCCGGTGATCTCGGTCACGCCCCGCCACGGCGCGCGGATCACCTCGTCCTGCTCGCGCTGGATGGTGGCGACGATGTCGCGCATCTTCTCGCCGCGGGCGCGGCCGAGCGCGGCCAGCAGCGCGCCCTCGCCGACCACCCGCATGTCCTCCGGCACCGCGTCGGGCATCAGCACGTCGTCGTCGACGTCCAGCACCGCCTGCCCGGAGCAGCGGATCACCCTGCGGCGCACGACGTCCATCGGCTCCTCGGCGGTGGCCTGGTAGAACGCGGCGGCCGCGGGCGCGCGCCAGTCGGTGACCAGGTTGTCGAAGTCGGCGTCCCGGATGCCCAGCCGGCCCACGTACACCGGCTCCCGGCCGTCGGGTCCCGTGCCGTCGGAGCCGGCACCGTCCTGGTCGACGAGGTCGAGCCGGCCGAACACGAGGCCCTCGTACTCCGCGTCCAGGGTCTGCAGGGTCTGGTTGGCGTGGAAGACCATCATGTCGCGCTCGAAGAGCATCGACGCCTGCTCGAACACGGCCTCGCGCTGCGCGCCGTGCCCGATCTCGTATCCCTTGGAGCGCATCGCCTCGGCCTGCGCGCGCAGCTCCGCGAGGCGGGTGTAGACCCGGTCCACGTGGCGCTGTTCGATGGCGATCTCGGCCCGTCTGACCCGAGGTTCCGTCACGCAGGCTCCTAGCAGCTCGATCGCCGGGAAGGGGAAGAACGACAATACGCAACTCGGCGCTCCGGTTCATCCGTGACCGACCGAAAACACGACGAAGAACACAGTGCCCACCGACGCCCTTCGAACGCCCGCGGCCCTGGTCGGAGGTGGTGCGCCAAGATGGGGCGGTGACCAGGATCGTGGCCGGCAGGGCGGGCGGCCGGCGGCTGCGGGTGCCGTCCCGGGGCACCCGGCCGACGTCGGAACGGGTCCGGGAGGCGTTGTTCAACGCGCTGGAGTCGGCGGGGGAGCTGGCCGGCGCCAGGGTGCTCGACCTGTACGCGGGGTCGGGGGCGCTCGGCCTGGAGGCGCTGTCCCGTGGCGCGGCCGACGCGCTGTTCGTCGAGGCCGACCGGACCGCGGCGGAGGTGCTCCGCGGCAACGTCGCGGCGCTGGGGCTGGGCGGCACGGTGCGGCAGGGCCGGGTGGAGGCGGTGGTGGCCGGGCCGGCGCCGGCGCCGTTCGACGTCGTGCTGGCCGACCCGCCGTACGCGCTGGCCGGCGCCCAGCTCACCGCGGTGCTCGCCGACCTCGCCGCGGGGGGCTGGGTCGGTGCGGGCGCGCTGGTCGTGGTGGAGCGCGACCGGCGGACCGGTGAGCCGGAATGGCCCGCCGGGTTCACCGCGCTGCGGGCACGCCGCTACGGCGACACGGCGCTGTTCCGGGCCGAATACACCGAGTGACCGCTCCCGACACCGTCGCGGTGTTGATCGTTACAGCGCTGTTGGTCACAAAGCGCGCGGGTTCGGGTACGGCTTGATAGCGTCCGCGCCATGCGGCGTGCGGTGTGCCCCGGCTCCTACGACCCTGCGACCAACGGCCACGTGGACATCATCGAGCGGGCGTCCCGCCTGTTCGACGAGGTCGTCGTGGCGGTGCTGATCAACAAGAGCAAGAAGGGCCTGTTCTCCATCGAGGAGCGGATGGAGATGCTCCGCCGGGTCACCGCGAACCTGCCCAACGTGCGGGTGGACTCCTGGCACGGCCTGCTCGTCGAGTACTGCCGCGAGCACGGGATCTCCGCCATCGCCAAGGGGCTGCGCGCGGTCAGCGACTTCGACTACGAGCTGCAGATGGCGCAGATGAACCAGCAGCTGTCCGGGGTGGAGACGTTGTTCATGTCCACCAACCCGGAGTACAGCTTCCTGTCCAGCTCCCTGGTCAAGGAGGTCGCGACCTACGGCGGCGATGTCTCCCACCTCGTGCCCGCGCTGGTCCACGAGCGCCTCACCGCCCGACTGACCGACACCCGCTGAGCGGCCCCGCGCCGGGCGTCGGCGAACTCGCTGACCGGGAAGTTCACTCGGCTTCCACTCCATGATCACCTGGCGGGGTTACCGTCCCGTCATGGTCGACCACACCAAGCCACTCCGTCACCTGACCGCGCTCCTGGTGGCCGTGGTGGTCACCCTGCTGGGTGGGACCGGCCAGGCCGCCACCGCAGCGGCCACGCCCGCCACATCCCCGCTCACCGTGGCGGCCGAGTGCGGGGACACCACCGGCTTCCGCGTCGTCCCGCTCGCGGACCTGCCGGCCGAGGCCGGCGAGACGTACCGGCTGATCCAGCGCGGCGGACCGTTCCCGTACCCGGAGAAGGACGGCTCGGTGTTCGCCAACCGGGAGCGGCTGCTGCCGCTGTGCGAGACCGGGTACTACCGGGAGTACACCGTGCCCACGCCGGGCAGCCCGGACCGCGGCGCGCGGCGCATCGTCACCGGGTCGGGTGGCGAGCACTTCTACACCGCCGACCACTACCGCAGCTTCGTGCTGATCCGCGGCTGATCCGGCGCTGACCGGCGCCGCTCCGGCTCCGGGTGGGTCCGCCGGTCCGGGTGGACCGGCGGACACGCCCGGTGCCGCGCCTTCCCCCGATCGACCGCCGATGCGGGCACACTGAGGGGCAGCCGAAGGGGATGTGTGGCCACGAGGGAGTTGCCGTGTACCGGGTGTTCGAAGCGCTCGACGAGCTCGTCACGATCGTGGAAGAGGCGCGCGGGGTGCCGATGACCTCGAGCTGTGTCGTGCCCCGCGGGGACGTGCTCGAACTGCTCGACGACGTGCGGGACGCCCTTCCCGGCGAGGTCGACGACGCGCAGGACGTGCTGGACCGGCGGGACGAGATCGTCAACACCGCGCGCGGCGAGGCCGAGGCCGCGGTGGGCGGCGCCAACGCCGAGGCCGAGCGCCTCCTCGCCGAGGCCAACGAGGAGGCGGAGCGGATGGTCGCCGAGGCGCGGGCCAGGGCCGAGCAGCTGGTGGCCGACGCGCACGCCGAGGCCGACCGCGCGGTGGCGGCGGGGCAGGCCGAGTACCAGAACCTGACCGAGCGGGCTCGGGTCGAGTCGGAGCGGATGATCCAGGCCGGCCGGGACGCCTACGACCGCGCCGTCGACGAGGGCCGCGCCGAGCAGGCCAGGCTGGTGTCGCAGACCGAGGTGGTGCAGGCCGCGCACGCGGAGTCGGCGCGGATCGTGGACGAGGCGCACGCCGAGGCGGATCGGCAACGCGCCGACTGCGACGCCTACGTCGACGGCAAGCTGGCCGAGTTCGCCGAGCTGCTGGCCACCACCCTGCGCACCGTCGACTCCGGCCGTAACCACCTGCGCGGCCCCGCGTCGGTGAACAACGCCAGGACACCGGTCTACGACTTCCAGCCGTGAGGTTCGCGTACCCTGGAACGGTTGCCCCCGCCCGGGCATATCCGTGTCCATCCGCGCGTTACAGTGCCAGTAGATACCAATCCGACCGAAAGTAGGCGGTGTCGCCAGTTCAGGCCGCCACCGTGGGTTGGCTACTTTCGGCCTCCTTGGTAGAGAGACCGATGTCCGAAGACAAGTTCACCACAGACCGACTCGACGTCCGCAGTCCGTGGATCGTCGACACCCGCGAGCTGGGCCGGCGCGCGGGGTTGAGCCGTACCCTCCGGCGGACGGCCGCCGTCGACGTGACGCTCGGGGTGCCCGACGTGATCACCGTGCCCTCCGGCGTGGAGATCGAGCTCGACCTGCTGCTGGAGTCGGTCGTCGAGGGCGTGCTGGTGACCGGCACGGCCACGACGCGCACCGCCGGCCAGTGCTCCCGCTGCCTCGACCCGATCGAGGGCGAGCTCACGGTCGACCTCACCGAGCTGTTCGCCTACCCCGACTCCACCACCGAGGCCACGACCGAGGAGGACGAGGTCAGCCGGCTGGTCGACGACCTGATCGACCTCCAGCCGGTGGTCCGCGACGCGATGGTGCTCGCCCTGCCGCTGGTACCGCTGTGCTCGGCGGACTGCCGTGGGCTGTGCGCGGGGTGCGGCGTGAAGTGGGCCGATCTCGAGCCCGACCACGGGCATGAGACCATAGATCCCCGGTGGGCCGCGTTGGTCGAGCGTCTCGCGAACGACGAGACGCCGGCGAGCGGTGCCGACGACAACGCTTGAGTAAGGCAACGCTTGGGTGAGCCAGCCCGGCGACCAGGCGGACGAGTAACGCTCGCGCCCGCGAGCAGACCCTGATGAGGAGAACCAGTCGTGGCCGTCCCGAAGCGGAAGATGTCGCGTTCCAACACCCGCTCGCGCCGCGCCCAGTGGAAGGCGAGCCCGGTGCACCTGGTGCCGTGCTCGAACCGCGCGTGCCGGCAGCCGAAGCCGCAGCACGTGGCGTGCCCGAACTGCGGTCAGTACGCCGGTCGCCAGGTCGTCGAGCCCGCCTGAGGGCCGACCCGACATGGGGGGTAAGACACCCGTCGGCGGTCCGGCCGCCGATCCTTCCCCATTGCTCCGCGCGCTCGGGGTCGACCTCGACCCCGAGCTGCTGCGGCTCGCGCTGACCCACCGCTCGTACGCCTACGAGAACGGGGGCCTGCCGCCGAACGAGCGGCTGGAGTTCCTCGGCGACGCGGTGCTCGGCCTGGTCGTCACCGACCATCTCTACCGTGGTCACCCGGAGCTTCCGGAGGGGCAGCTGGCGAAGCTGCGGGCCAGCGTGGTCAACATGCACGCGCTCGCCGGCGTCGCCCGCGGCCTCGGTGAGGGCGGGCTCGGCGCGCACCTGCTGCTCGGCAAGGGGGAGGAGCTCACCGGTGGCCGGGACAAGGCGAGCATCCTCGCCGACGGCCTGGAGGCCGTGATCGGGGCCGCCTACCTGGAGCACGGCATCGAGACCGCGCGGGAGCTGGTGCACCGGCTGTTCGACCGGTTGCTCACCGAGGCGCCGCTGCGGGGCGCCGGCCTGGACTGGAAGACCAGCCTGCAGGAGCTCACCGCGTCGGCGGGACTCGGTGTGCCCGAGTACAAGGTCGAGGACACCGGACCCGACCACCGCAAGGAGTTCACCGCGATCGTGCTGGTCGCCGGCCGCGACCTCGGCCACGGCGACGGCACGACGAAGAAGGAGGCGGAGCAGAAGGCGGCGGAGGCGGCGTGGCGCGCGCTGTCCGCCGAGCTGGACGCCGACAAGCCGGTGGAAAGCCCGGGTGCCTGAGCTTCCCGAGGTGGAGGTGGTCCGGGCCGGGCTGCAGGAGCACGTCTCCGGGCGCACGATCACCGAGGTCGAGGTGCGGCATCCGCGGGCGGTGCGCCGGCACGTGCCAGGGGCGGCCGACTTCTCGGCCCGGCTCGTCGGCCTGCGGATCGACGCGGCGCGGCGGCGGGGCAAGTACCTGTGGTTGGAGCTGTCGGACGGCAGCGCGTTGCTCGGGCATCTCGGGATGAGCGGTCAGCTGCGGGTGCAGCGGCCGGAGGTGCCGGACGAGAAGCACCTGCGGGTGCGGATGCGCTTCGCCGACGAGGGCCCGGAGCTGCGGTTCGTCGACCAGCGCACGTTCGGCGGGCTGGCGTTGGGGGAGCTGGTCGAGGTGGACGGCGACACCGTCCCGGCGCCGATCGCGCACATCGCGCGTGATCCCATGGACCCGGCGTTCGACCTGGACCGGGTCGTGCGGGCGATGCGGGCCCGGCGCACCGAACTGAAGCGGGCGCTGCTGGATCAGACCCTGGTGTCCGGGGTGGGCAACATCTACGCGGACGAGGCGTTGTGGCGGGCGCGGCTGCACTGGGCGCGGCCGACCGAGCGGCTGAGCGTAGCGCAGGGTCGGGCGGTGCTGGCGGCGGCGGCGGAGGTGATGGCGGAGGCGTTGGCCGCCGGTGGCACGTCGTTCGACACGTTGTACGTGAACGTCAACGGGCAGTCCGGATACTTCGACCGCTCGCTGGCGGTGTACGGCCAGGTGGACCGGCCGTGCCGACGCTGCGGCACGCCCATCCGCCGGGACCCCTTCATGAACCGCTCGTCGTTCTCCTGCCCCCGCTGCCAGCCGAGACCCCGCACCCGGTTCGCCCGTTAGGACTTGTCCCCCGCCGGCACGGGGCAAAGGGGTTGCCCGTTCGGGCCGAGGGCCGTGATCCGGGTGCGGCACCCGACGTGGCTGGGGTACTCGCCGGCCATCCTGTGGTGGAGGGGTGTGAGTGTTGCACAGTACTGCGCATTGCATGGTAGTCTCCGGTGCCGAACTGGAGGACCCGTGGAAATCAGTCAGCTGCTCAAGGGCGTGCTCGATCTCGCGGTGCTGGCCGTGCTCCGCGAGCACGACGGCTACGGCTACGACGTGCTCCGCCGGCTCAGACAGGCCGGGTTGGACGAGGTGGGGGACGCGTCCGTGTACGGAACGCTGCGCCGGCTCTACAAGGCGGGCCTGCTCACGTCCTACGTCGTGCCCAGCGAGGAAGGGCCGCACCGCAAGTACTACAGCCTGAACGAGCGAGGCCGCCAGCGGCTCGCGGAGGCCACCGGAACCTGGCGCACCTTCGCGAAGACCCTGGACAGCCTGTTGGGAGACACAGCATGAGTTCGCAGACGCCGGCCGCCGTGCGGGACTACCTCGCCCGGATGCGGACCGCCCTGTCCGACCTGCCGGACGCCGAGGTCGAGGAGATCGTCGACGACGTCCGGCCGCACCTGGCCGAGATCGGCGCCGAGCTGGGCGAGAACGCCCGGCTCGACCAACTCGTCGAGCGGCTGGGCGCCCCGGAGAGCTACGCCGCCGAGCTGCGCGCGGCCGGCGACTACCCGGCGCCCGACGCGCCCGAACGTCGAGCGGCCGGCCGCTCGCTGCCGAGGCTGGTGGTGTGGAGCTTCGCGTTCGCGCTGGTGGGGACCGCCGCGGCCGGATACCTGATCGCGCTCGAGCTCACCGACGACCACCTGCTGGCGTTGTTCGTGCTGGCGCCCGTGATCATCGCGAGCGGGGCGTACGTGCTGCGGCACGGACTCCGGCCGGTCGAGTCGCTACCGGAGATCCGGTGGGCCCGCTCGCTCGCCTCCGCCGACGACCGCGGGGTGGTCGGGTACCTGCGGTCCCTGGTTCCCGCGTGGTGGCTGCTGTGCGCGCTGGCGCTGGTGGTGCTCGCCGTGCTGCTGCTGGTCAAGAGCATCACCCTGCTCGTGCTGCCGGTGTTCCTCGTGGTCGGGGTGGCGATGCTGTGGCTCGGTCCGAAGTCCACAAAGGATCGCAAGCTGCTCTGGATCAGCCTGCCGGTGTCGGCGTTCGCGCTCGGCGCGCTCGCCGGCATGGCCGGCCACCTCGTCGAGGCGGTGGACCGGGCCGATCTCTACACCGACCGGTACGCCACCGCCGGCTACGTCGACAACGGCCTGCTTTACCGCGGGCAGCCGGTCGAGAACGTCTACCTCTTCGACGCCGAGGGCAAGCCGCTCACCGACGTCTACCTCTACGACCAGGACGGCCGCCCCATCCTCCTGCCGCGCTACGGCTGCGACCCGGTCGGGGGCGGCCAGGTGCCACAGGGCGAGGACAACCGGTTCCCCCGGCCGTACCTCGACCACGGCGCTCTCGACGACCAGGGCAACCGCAACGGGTACAACGGCTACCGCCCGTACTGCAGGGAAGTGGACGAGGTGCCGTTCACCGTGGCCGTCCCCAAGCCGCCGGCGGGCAAGTGAACCGCTCGACCCGGCAGACCGGGGGAGCGAGTGGTGTCGGGGGCCGCTCGCTCCCCCGGGTCATCGACGCTCGGGCGCGCTCATCGCGAGCCGGGCGAGCATGTCGCGGCCGGCCTCGGCGTTGCGCGGCAGGCAGAGCACGTCGTAGCGGCGCGCGACCAGCTGGCTGCGTGACACGAAGTCCCGCCGGCCGCGGGTGGCGGCGTAGTTCATCGCGGAGAACGCGAGTCCGAACGCGACACCGGTGAGCAGGCCGATGAGCAGCGGGAACATCCCGGCGCCGGGGGTGAACAGGGTCAGCAGCAGGCCGACGAACAGGCCGAACCAGGCGCCGGAGAGTGCGCCGCTGGTCAACACCTTGCCCCAGGTCAGCCGGGCGGAGACCCGCTCGACGACCAGCGGCTCGACGCCCACGATCGTCACGTCCTGGACCGGGAACTCGTTGTCGGCGAGGTGGTCGACCGCGCGCTGCGCGCTCTCGTAGGTGTCGTAGGAGCCGATCGGCCAGCCCTCCGGCATGGTCGGCAGCGCCGGGAGCTGCGTGGGCCGGCCGAAGGCGGGGCTGAAGGCTGTGGTCATCTCGGCTCACCTCGGTAGGTGGTGGAACTGTGCGTCTTACCCTGTACAACGCACGGCCCGGTGGCGATGTGCCCGGCGGGACAAGGTTCATACTGGACTCTCAGGATCGGCGGACTCTGAGGATCGGTCGTGCCGCCCGCCGGGGCTCAGCCGACGGGGACGTGGCCGTTGGTGCTCGGCAGCTCCGGCATGCCGGCCGGCGAGCCGGCGGGTAGCCACCGCGCGAAGTGGTGCGCCGAGAACAGCTCGTCGAGCACCATGAACGCGGCGCCGACCAGCCCGCCCTCCTCGCCGAGCCGGGCCCGGTCGATGCGCAGCTCACGGGTCGACAGCGGCAGCGATCGGCGGTAGATGGTCTCTCGGATGGCGGCCAGGAAGAGATCGCCGGCGTCCGCGACCTTGCCGCCGAGCAGGATGGTCGACGGGTTGTAGAAGTTGACCATGGTAGCCAGCATGGTGCCGATCCGGCGGCCGGCCCGCATCAGCAACTGCACGGCGTGGTGGTCGCCGGAGCGGGCGGCGTCGGTGACGTCCTCGCCGGTGACCGTGCCCCGCTCGGCCAGCACCGCGGCCAGCGCCGAGCTCTCCCCCGAGCGGGCCAGCTCCGCGCCGTCCCTGGACAGTGCCGCGCCGCCGGCGAGCGCCTCCAGGCAGCCGGTCTTGCCGCACCGGCAGACGACCGTGCTGTCGTCGGACACCGCGGCGTGCCCGATGTCGCCGGCGCAGCCCTGGGCGCCGCGGTGCAGCCGGCCGTTGTTGCTGATGCCGGCGCCGATGCCGGTGCCGATCTTGATGTAGAGCAGGTCGCCGCCGAGCGGGAGGCCCGGGGTGCGCAGCTCGCCGAGGCAGAGCAGGTTCACCTCGTTGTCGACCCAGACCGGCGCCGAGTAGCGCGCGGCGAGGCGGTCGCGCACGGGGTGGTTGTTCCAACCGGGCATGATCGGCGGCTCGGAGGGGCGGCCGGTGGCGAACTCCACCGGACCGGGCAGGCCGAGGCCGACGCCCCAGATGTCGGCCGCCATGGTGCCGGTCTCGGCGATCAGCTCGTCGAGGGTGGCCTCGACCTCGGCCAGCACCGGCTCCGGGCCGCGCGCGATGTCGCCGTCGCGGGTGCGCAGGGTGAGGACGGTGCCCATCAGGTCGGTGATGCCGGCCATGAACCCGGTGGCGCCGAGTTCGGCGGTGAGGATCCGGCCGGCGTCCTTGCGGAACCGCAGCGTGCGGGCCTGCCGGCCGCCGGTGGACGGGTTGAGGTCGCCCTCCTCGAGGAGGCCGGCGTCCAGCAGGGTGCTGGTGCGTTGGGTGATGGCGGTGCGACCGAGCCCGGTGCGCAGGCTCAACGCCGGCCGGGTCTCGGCAGCGCCCGTGCGGACGAGGTCGAGCAGTCGGGTGTAGCTGACCAGCAGCTCCGCGTTGGGGACCTCGGGGTCCGGCCTGCCGCCCATCCACTCGCTCCTCTTCTGTGCGATCGATCCGAGCATATACCCGCCGCGACACTACTTACGCTTGGAATCAACATTAGCCGCGACGAATCAGTCAGAAGAGTGAGGAGGTTGTGCGAGCCCGAGGTGGCCTTGGGACATCCGCGGTACCGAAGGCCACCTCGGGCTCGCGTCTGTCAGTCGAGCTGGACGCGGGGCCGGTAGATGTCGAACCAGTGGTAGAGATCCAGCACCCGGTCGATGCCCTGACGTACCGCGCCCGGCATGGTGGCCGCGTCGGTCTGAGTGGCCTCGGTGAGCCAGTCGCGGTCCACCAGGGTGAACACGTCGTGGGCCGGCTCGGCGAGCACCTCCTTGGCCTGCTGCTGCAGCGCCACCGCGTACCCGGGGTCCTGCGTCGACGGGTACGGGCTCTTCACCCGCTCGAACACCGACCGCGGCAGCACGTGCCCGGTGGCGTGCCGCAGCAGGCTCTTCTCCCGGCCGTCGAACGTCTTGAGCGCCCACGGCGTGTTGTACACGTACTCGACGAGCCGGTGGTCGCAGAACGGCACCCGCACCTCCAGCCCCACGGCCATCGAGGTCCGGTCCTTGCGGTCCAGCAGCATCCGCACGAACCGGGTCAGGTGCAGGTGGCAGATGATCCGCATCCGCCGCTCCCGTTCGTCGGCGCCCGGCACGTGCTCCACGGCCGCGACGGCGGTGGCGTACTGGTCCGCGGTGTAGGCGTCGATGTCCAGCAGTGCCCGCACGTCCGGCCGGAGCGCGGCGTCGCGGTCGTCGGTGACGGCGTTGGTGAACGCCAGCCACGGGAAGGTCTCCGCGGCCACCGCCGCGTCGTCGAAGAACCACCGGTAGCCGCCGAACACCTCGTCGGCCGACTCGCCGGACAGCGCGACCGTCGACTCCGCCCGGATGGCCTTGAACAGCAGGTACAGCGAGGTGTCCAGGTCGCCGAGCCCGGCCGGGATGTCCCGCGCGGCCACCACCGCCCTGCGCACCTCCGGGTCGGAGATGTCCCGCGGGTCCAGCACCACGTCGCGGTGTGCCGAGCCGACCGTCGTGGCCACGTCCCGGATGAAGGGCGCGTCCGGCGTGTCGCGCATCTCGTCCGGCCGGAAGTTCTCCTCCTGCCCGAGGAAGTCCACCGCGAACGTGCGCGGCCGCTCGCCCCGCTCGGCCAGGTGGGCCGCGGCCAGCCCGGTGATGGCGCTGGAGTCCAGGCCGCCGGAGAGCAGCACGCACCGCGGCACGTCGGCCACCAGCTGCCGACGCACGATGTCGGTGAGCAACTCGCGCACCCGCTCCACCGTGGTCTCTCGGTCGTCGGTGTGCGGGGTGGCCGGGAGCCGCCAGTACGTCCGCTCGCGCAGCCCCTCGACGTCCACGGTGACGATCGTGCCCGGCTCGACCTCGCGCATCCCCTTCCACAGCGACCAGCCCGGCGCCTTGGTGAACGCGACCAGCTCGCGCAGCCCGTTGGCGTCCACCGCCTTCTCGGCCAGCGGGTTGGCCAGGATCGCCTTGGGCTCGGAGCCGAAGAGCACACCGTCCCGGGTCGGGTAGACGTAGAGCGGTTTGATCCCCATCCGGTCGCGGACCAGCACCAGTCGCCGCTCGGGCGCGTCCCACACGGCGAACGCGTACATGCCGCCCAACCGGTCGGCCACCCGCTCACCCCACTCCAGGTAGCCGCGCAGCACCACCTCGGTGTCGCTCTCGGTGGTGAAGCGGTGCCCGCGCCCGCGCAGCTCCTCGCGGAGTTCGGTGTAGTTGTACGTCTCCCCGCTGTACACCAGTGTCACCGGTCCGCGCGGAGTGTCGGCGGTCATCGGCTGGCGTCCGCCGGGCAGGTCGATCACCGCCAGCCGTCGGTGGCCGAGCGCGGCGTGGGTGTCCAGCCGGACGCCGCTGTCGTCCGGGCCCCGGCAGGCCATCGTCGCGGTCATCTCCTCGACGATCGCGCGCCGCCCGGTGAGGTCGGAGTCGAAGGAAACCCAGCCGGTGATTCCGCACATCCGCGCTACCTCCCAGTTATTTGGCATATACAACTATTGACGATCTCTTTGTAACGCGAACCGGCCGGCTTGGCTGCCCGGATTGCCCACTCCGCCCGATGTTCGCCCCGCATGTGGCCCGTTTCACGGGGCATCAAGAACACGTAAACCTGGCGGGCGACCCCGTCAAGGGGACGTCAGTCGAGGCGAGTGACGCAGGGTCGCGGGCGCACGCTCGTGGTCGGCCGGGCTCTCCCGAACGGGTGATACGAGACCGGTCGCCACTACCCGAGTGTCCAACTCAGCGGAAAGGTGTTCGTCGACGTGGCCGATGTGCTCTACGCCGTCCTCGTGATCGGTGTGTTTCTGACGCTCGCGCTGACCCTGCGCGGACTGGCCAGGCTGTGACAACCGACATGACAACCGGCATGGCGACCGGAACCGTCGCCAACGTCGTCGGCGCCGTGCTGGCGCTGGGGCTGATCGGCTACCTCGTCGTCGCGCTGATCCGGCCGGAGCGGTTCTGATGCGCTCCGGCCCACCGGGGGAGATTTCGTTGGGGGAGAACCACTGATGACCGATCTGACGGCCGGCCTGATCCAGGTCGGCCTCCTTCTCGCTGCGCTCGCCACGGTCCACCGGCCGTTCGGCGACTACCTCGCGCACGTCTACACCACCCCACGGCACTGGAAGGTCGAGCGGGTGCTGTACCGGGCGTTCCGGGTGAACCCGGACTCCGAGCAGCGCTGGACGACCTACGCGATGGGTGTGCTCGGCTTCTCGTTCGTCTCCGTCGCGCTGCTGTACCTGCTGCAGCGGCTGCAACCGTTGTTGCCACTGGACTTCGGGCGCGGTGCGGTGCCGCCGGGCATGGCGTTCAACACGGCGGTCAGCTTCGTGACCAACACGAACTGGCAGTCCTACTCCGGCGAGGAGGTCCTCGGGCACACCGTGCAGATGGCCGGTCTCACCGTGCAGAACTTCGTCTCGGCCGCGGTCGGGATGGCCGTCGCGGTCGTGCTGGTCCGCGGCTTCGTCCGGGCCCGCACCGACCGACTGGGCAACTTCTGGGTCGACCTGACCCGCGGGGTCGTCCGCGTGCTGCTGCCGATCTCGTTCGTCGTCGCGATCGTGCTCGTCGCGCTGGGCGTGGTGCAGAGCCTGTCCGGTGGCGTCGACGTGTCCAACGTGGACGGTACGAGCAGCACGATCGCGCTGGCTCCGGCGGCCAGCCAGGAGGCCGTCAAGGAGTTGGGCACCAACGGCGGCGGGATCTTCAACGCCAACTCGTCCCACCCCTTCGAGAACCCGAACGTGTGGACCAACCTGATCGAGATCTTCCTGCTGCTGGTCATCCCGGTCTCGCTGACCAGGGCGTTCGGCAGGATGGTCGGCAACGCGCGGCAGGGTTACGTGCTGCTGTCGGTGATGGGCGCGATCTGGGGGCTCATGCTCACCGTCGCCTGGTGGGCCGAGACCCACCCCAACGGTCCCGCCGCGCTGCTGGCCGGCGCGAGCACGGAGGGCAAGGAGGCCCGCTTCGGCCTCGGCACCTCCGCGCTGTTCGCCACCAGCACCACCGGCACGTCCACCGGCGCGGTGAACTCGTGGCACGACAGCTTCAGCGGGCTCGGCGGCGGCGTGCCGCTGCTGAACATGCTGTTCGGCGAGGTGACGCCCGGCGGGGTCGGCGCGGGACTGTACGGCATTCTCGTGCTGGCCGTCGTCGCGATGTTCCTCGCCGGGCTGATGGTCGGCAGGACGCCGGAGTACCTGGGCAAGAAGCTCGGCCGGCGGGAGGTGACCTGCGCCGCGGTCGCCATGCTGGCGATGCCGGCGCTGGTGCTGCTCGGCACCGGGGCGACCCTGCTGCGGCGCGGCGAGCTGGCCGCCGCGCTGACCAACTCCGGCCCGCACGGCCTTTCCGAGGTGCTCTACGCCTACGCCTCGGCCGGCAACAACAACGGCAGCGCGTTCGGCGGGCTCACCGTGACCAACGACTGGTTTCAGGCGTCGCTGGGCGTGGTGATGCTGCTCGGCCGGTTCGTGCCGATCCTGGCCGTGCTGTGCCTGGCCGGCTCGCTGGCCGCGCAGCGGAGGGTCCCGCAGACCTCCGGCACCCTGCCGACGACGAGCCCGCTGTTCGGCGCGCTGCTCGCCGGCACGGTCGCCGGCGTCGCGGCTTTGACATTCGTCCCAGCCCTCGCGTTGGGCCCGATCGCGGAGGCACTCGCCTGATGACGCTGCTGAGGGAGGAACCGGGCTGCGCCACGCCGGAGCCCACCGAGCCCGCCGAGCACCCCTCCCGCGGCGGGGCCAGCGGGTTCGGCCCGCGCCAGCTGCTCGCCGCGCTGCCGGCGGCGCTGCGCAAGCTCCACCCGCGCCACCAGCTGGCCAACCCGGTCCTGTTCGTGGTGTGGGTGGGCTCGGCGCTGGTGACCGCCTTCGCGGTCGCCCAGCCGAGCGTGTTCAGCGTCCTGGTGGCGGTGTGGCTGTGGTGCACGGTCCTGTTCGCCAACGTGGCCGAGGCGGTCGCCGAGGGCAGGGGCAGGGCGCGGGCGGAGACGCTGCGCAGGGCGAAGCGGGAGACCGTGGCCCGCCGGCTGACCGCGGAGGGCACCGAGGAGACCGTGCCCGGCGCGCGGCTGCGAATCGGCGACCTCGTGGTGGTGTCGGCCGGCGAGGTGATCCCCGGCGACGGTGACGTCGTCGAGGGCATCGCCACGGTCGACGAGTCGGCCGTCACCGGCGAGTCGGCCCCCGTGGTCCGCGAGTCCGGCGGCGACCGGTGCGCGGTCACCGGCGGCACCACCGTGCTGTCCGACCGGATCGTCGTGCGGATCACCAGCAGGCCCGGCGAGTCCTTCGTGGACAGGATGATCGGGCTGGTGGAGGGCGCGAGCCGGCAGAAGACGCCGAACGAGATCGCGCTGACCATCCTGCTGTCCACGCTGACGATCATCTTCCTGCTGGCCGTGCTCGCGCTGCAGCCGATGGCCGCCTACTCCGGCAGCACCCAGTCGGTGATCGTGCTCACCGCGCTGCTAGTGTGCCTGATCCCGACCACGATCGGCGCGTTGCTGTCGGCCATCGGGATCGCCGGGATGGACCGGCTGGTCCGGCGCAACGTGCTGGCCGGCTCGGGCCGGGCGGTGGAGGCCGCCGGCGACGTGTCGACCCTGCTGCTGGACAAGACCGGCACCATCACCCACGGCAACCGCAGGGCCACCGAGCTGGTCCCGGTGACCGGCTCGACGATCACGGAGTTGGCCGGGGCCGCGCACCTCGCCAGCCTCGCCGACGAGACCCCGGAGGGGCGCAGCATCGTCGAGCTGTGTGCCGGCGAGTTCGACCTCGGCGGGCGGACCGCCGAGGTCGTGCTGCCGGTGCCGTTCACCGCGCGGACCCGGATGAGCGGCGCCGACGCCGGAGACCGGCAGGTGCGCAAGGGCGCGCTGGCCGCCGTGCGGGCGTGGGTGGCCGACTCCGGTGGCACGCTGCCGGACGAGGTCGAGCGGATCGCCGACGAGGTGGCCCGGCAGGGCGCCACCCCGCTGGTGGTCGCCGAGCGCGGCACCGGCGCCGCGGTGGTGCGCGGCGTGGTCCGGCTGTCCGACGTGGTCAAGCCGGGGATGCGGGAGCGGTTCGCCGAGCTGCGCGCCATGGGCATCCGCACGGTGATGATCACCGGGGACAACCCGCTGACCGCGCGGGCCATCGCCGAGGAGGCCGGGGTGGACGACGTCCTCGCCGAGGCCACCCCGGAGGACAAGCTCGCGCTGATCCGACGCGAGCAGGAGGGCGGCCGGCTGGTCGCGATGACCGGGGACGGCACCAACGACGCGCCCGCGCTGGCCGCGGCCGACGTCGGGGTGGCGATGAACACCGGGACGTCGGCGGCCAAGGAGGCCGGCAACATGGTCGACCTCGACTCCGACCCGACGAAGCTGATCGAGATCGTGGCGGTCGGCAAGCAGCTGCTGATCACCCGCGGCGCGCTGACCACGTTCAGCATCGCCAACGACCTCGCGAAGTACTTCGCGATCCTGCCGGCGATGTTCGCCGGCATCCACCCGCAGCTGTCCACGCTGAACGTCATGCGGCTGGCCACGCCGCAGTCGGCCATCCTCTCCGCGGTGATCTTCAACGCGCTGGTCATCGTGGCGCTGATCCCGCTCGCCCTGCGCGGAGTGCGGTACCGGCCGAGCACCGCCGCCGCCCTGCTGCGCCGCAACCTGCTGGTCTACGGACTCGGTGGGGTCGTGACGCCGTTCCTCGCGATCTGGCTGATCGACCTGCTGGTCCGGCTCGTTCCCGGAATCGGATGACCATGAGCGCACCACCTCTGAAAGCACTGCTCCGGCAAACCAGGGCCGGCCTGCGGGTCCTGTTGGTCCTCACCGTCCTGCTCGGCGTCTGCTACCCGCTCGGCGTGTGGGCGGTGTCCCGGCTGCCCGGCCTGCGGCACTCGGCGGAGGGCTCGCTGATCGTCCACGAAGGGCGGCCGGCCGGCTCCGCACTGATCGGCGTCGACCCAGTGTTCACCGGCCCACCGACCGCCGACCCGTGGTTCCACACCCGGCCGTCGGTCGGCGGGCCCGCGGCCAGCGGCGGCAGCAACCAGTCGGCGTTCAATCCCGAGCTCGTGGCCGCCGTGCGCGAGCGCAAGGAGCTGGTCGCCGCGCGGGAGGGCGTCGCTCCCGGCGCGGTGCCCGCCGACGCGGTCACCGCCTCCGCGTCCGGTGTGGACCCCGCCATCAGCCCGGCCTACGCCGAGCTGCAGGTGCCCAGGGTGGCGCGCAACACCGGGCTGCCCGAGCAGCGGGTCCGGGAGCTGGTCGCCCGGCACACCGGCGGTGCCGGCATCGGCCAGCCGGTGGTCACCGTGCTGCCGCTCAACCTCGCGGTCGCCGGCGCGGTGGGCCGGTAGACGCGAGCCCGGGCGGTGAAGGTCGTGCGTGCGAGGCACACTGGCATCGTGGAGACAGCGCAGCCCGTCCCGGAGGGCGCGGCGGAGCCGGGCACCCGGCGTCGCCGGGGTGAGCTGCGGATCTACCTCGGGGCCGCGCCCGGCGTGGGCAAGACCTATGCCATGCTCGGCGAGGCGCACCGGCGGCGGGAGCGGGGCACCGACGTGGTCGTCGGGCTGGTCGAGACGCACGGCCGGCGGCGCACCGCCGAGCTGCTCGACGGCCTGGAGGTGGTCCCCCGGCGTCGGGTGGTCCACCGTGGACACGAGCTGACCGAGCTGGACACCGACGCCGTGCTGGCCCGCGCGCCGGAGGTGGCGGTGGTCGACGAGCTCGCGCACACCAACGCCCCCGGGTCGCGCCACCCCAAGCGCTGGCAGGATGTCGAGGAGCTGCTCAACGCCGGCATCGACGTGCTGTCCACGGTGAACGTGCAGCACCTGCAGGGCCTCAACGACGTGGTGGAGCGGATCACCGGGGTCACCCAGCGGGAGACCATCCCGGACGAGGTGGTGCGCCGCGCCGAGCAGGTGGAGCTGGTGGACATCACGCCGGAGGCGCTGCGCCGCCGGCTGGCGCACGGCAACGTCTACCCCGCCGACCGGATCGACGCCGCGCTGAGCAACTACTTCCGTCCCGGCAACCTCACCGCGCTGCGCGAGCTCGCGCTGCGCTGGGTGGCCGACCAGGTGGACGTCGCGCTGCAGCGGTACCGGGCCGAGCAGCGGATCACCGACACCTGGGAGGCGCGGGAACGGGTCGTGGTGGCGGTGACCGGAGGGCCGGAGAGCGAGACGCTGATCCGCCGCGGTCGCCGGATCGCCGCCCGCGCCGGCGCCGACCTGCTCGTGCTGCACGTGCTGCGCGGCGACGGGTTGGCCGGGCACGGCCCGCTGCCGATCGAGCCCACCTCGCTGGCCGGCTGCCGCCGGGTGGCCGAGGAGATCGGGGCCACGTTCCACACCGTGGTCGGCGACGACGTGCGCAGCGCGCTGCTCGACTTCGCCCGCGGGGTCAACGCCACCCAGCTCGTGCTCGGCACCTCCCGGCGGTCGCGGATCGCCCGGTTCTTCGACGAGGGCATCGGCGCGGCCGTGGTGCACGAGTCCGGGCCCATCGACGTGCACATGGTCACCCACGACGAGGCCGGCGGGCGGTTGCGCCGCAAGCTCGGTGGCAGCTCCCTCGCCGCGTCCCGGCGGTGGCTCGGCTGGGTGCTCGCGGTGCTGCTGCCGGCGCTGGCCACGGCGCTCGGCGTGGCCCTGCGCGCCGAGCTGGACCTGTCCACCCACGTGGTCGACTACTTCCTCGCCGGGGTGATCGTCGCGCTGGTCGGCGGGTTGGGGCCGGCGCTGCTCGCCGCGGTGCTGTCCGGGCTGCTGCTCAACTTCTTCTTCACCGAGCCCTACCACACGCTCACGGTGTACGCGCAGAGCAACGTCGTCACGCTGGTCGCCATGGTGGTGGTGGCCGTGCTGGTGGCGCTGGTGGTCGACCGCGCGGCGCGGCGGGCCGGGCAGGCGGCCCGAGCCCGCACCGAGGCCGCGCTGCTGGCCTCCTACGCGCGCACCGTGCTCACCCATCCCCGGCCGCTGGAGCGCCTGCTGGAGAAGGTGCGGGAGAACTTCGGGCTCGGCTCGGTGGCGCTGCTGGAGCGGCGGGAAGGGCGCTGGCACCGGGTGGCGCAGTCCGGCGCCGACCCGTGCGCGGGGCCGGGGGAGGCCGACATGGACGTCCCGGTCACCGAGGACGTGCACCTGGCACTGCGTGGCCGGACGTTGCGCGCCGCGGACCGCAGGGTGCTGGAGGCGGCCGCCGGGCAGGCCCTGCTCGCGCTGCGCCAGCAGCGGATGGCCGCGGCCACCGCGCGCGCCGAGCGCAAGGCCGAGGCCACCGAGCTGCGCACCGCGCTGCTGTCCGCCGTCGGCCACGACCTGCGCACCCCGCTCACCTCGATCAAGGCCGCGGTGGGCAGCCTGCGCGCCGGGGACATCGAGCTGTCCGAGGCCGACACCGCCGAGCTACTGGCCACCGTCGAGGAGTCGGCCGACCGGCTGGCCGGGCTGGTGAACAACCTGCTCGACTCCTCCCGCCTCGCGACCGGCGCGGTGCGTCCGCACCTGCGGCCGGTCGGCTTCGACGAGGTGGTCGCGCGGGCGCTGGCCGAGGTGGACGGGACGGAGTCGGTGCGGGTGGATGTGGACGACCGGTTGCCCGCCGTGCTCGCCGACCCCGGCCTGCTGGAGCGGGTGGTGGCCAACGTGCTGGACAACGCGTTGCGGCACGGCCGGGGGGCGCGGCCGGTGGCGATGCGGGCCAGCGTCCACTCCGGGTGGGTGGAGCTGCGGGTGGTCGACCACGGCCGCGGCCTGCCGAAGGGCACCGCGGACTCGGCGTTCGCGCCGTTCCAACGGCTGGGCGACCGCAGCGCCGCGCCCGGAGTCGGGCTCGGCCTTTCCGTGGCGAAGGGCTTCACCGAGGCGATGGGCGGCGGCATCCGCGCCGAGGACACCCCGGGCGGCGGGCTCACCGTGGTGATCTCGCTGCCGGTGGCACCCACGGTGAGGCCCTCGGCGACGCCCACGGCGACTTCCACGGCGACGTCCACGACGCAGACGGGAGAGCAGCTGGCATGAACGCGAAACCGGCCGGCCAGGGCGCCGGGAGTTCGGTGCTCGTGGTCGACGACGAGCCGCAGATCGTCCGCGCCCTGCGGATCAACCTGGCCGCCCGCGGCTACCGGGTGATCACCGCGCACGACGGCGCGGCCGCGCTGCGCGCCGTGGCCGAGACCAAGCCGGACGTGGTGGTGCTCGACCTCGGGCTGCCGGACATGGACGGGGTGCAGGTGATCAACGGCCTGCGCGGGTGGACCACCGTGCCGATCATCGTGCTCTCCGCCCGCGGCGACTCAACGGACAAGGTGCAGGCGCTCGACGCCGGCGCCGACGACTACGTCACCAAGCCGTTCGGGATGGACGAGCTGCTCGCCCGGCTGCGCGCCACGGTGCGCCGCTCGGCCACCTCCGCCGCCGACGACGCCGACGCGGTGGTGGAGACCAGCTCGTTCACCGTGGACCTGGTCGCGAAGAAGGTGATCCGGGACGGCAAGGAGGTGCACCTCACCAGGACCGAGTGGGGCGTGCTGGAGCTGCTGGTGCGCAACCGCGGCCGGCTGGTCGCGCAGAAGCAGTTGCTGCACGAGGTGTGGGGCCCCTCGTACGACACCGAGTCGCACTACCTGCGGGTCTACCTGGCGCAGCTGCGCCGCAAGCTGGAGCGGGAGCCCTCCCGGCCCCGGCACCTGCTCACCGAGCCCGGGATGGGCTACCGCTTCGAGCCGTAGGCCCGTTCTCGGGGCCGTGGTCGAGCCGCCGGGTCCGACCGTGGGTGGAGGCCGATGTTCGGCCCCGGGTCCGATGTGCGGACGCGGCGGAACGCCGACGCTGGACCACATGACCAAGGTGAACCGCGGGTGGCGCGGGGTGGGAGCGGAACGCAGGGCGGCCAACGCGACGGCCCTGCGAGAAGGCGGATTCTGGTCGGGGCGGTTCTGGTTTCCCGGGCGCTGGGTCGGCGGCACGGCGCTGGTCCTCGGGCCGCCGCTGATGCTCACCGGCCTGCTGCTGCGGATCCCGTTCCACTTCTTCTTCCCGCAGCAACTCGCGGCCTACGACCGGCACCCCGCGCTGATGACCGCCGCGTACGCCTGCTTCGTGGCGGGCAACGTCCTGCTGTGGCCCGCCGTGCTCACACTGGCCAGGATGATCGGCGCCACCCGGCCCACGTGGGCCGTGTGGGGTGGGGCGCTCGTGATGTTCGGCCTGTTCACCCGCACCTTCCACGGCGGCATCGACCACCTGGCGTTCCAGCTGGTCGACGTGCGGGGGCTGGCCCCGGCGACCGACGCGGTGGCCGATTCCTACCAGGCGTGGCACGTGTTCCGGTTCCCGGCCGTCACGGTGCTCATCGGATGGGTGGTGCTCGCCGTCGGCGCCTATCTCTCCGGTGCGCTGGGGCCGGTGCGGGCGGTCGCGCTCGGGCTCATGTCGGGTCTGATACTGGGCACCCTGAAGGGCACCGAGGCGCCGCAGTCGCTGATCGCGGTCGGCGGGTTGTGCGTGGCGTTCGTGCCGCTGGGGATCCAGCTCCTGCGCTCCGGTCCGCGGCCGAGCAACCGTGCCCTGCGCTGGCTGGTCGTCACGATCGTGCTGATCGTGCTCGCCTTCTTCTTCGCCCCGGAGGGGTAGCGGGCGCTCAGGGGTTCGTGGTCGAGGTGCCCGAGCCGCCCGAGGTCGGCGGCTCGGTCGGCCCCGTGGAGTCGGGCGGGTCGCTCGGTGACGTGCTGGGCGTGCTGGGGTCCGTCGAGGGATCGGGATCCGGATCCGTTGGCTGGCTCGGACTACCCGGGTCGCTGGGCCCGGGGTTCGGCGGCGTCGGGCCCGGCCAGCCGGTCGGGCGCGGGACGTTCGGCTGTCCGGGCTGGTGCGGCGGGGGCGGCAGCACCGTCGTGGTGGGTGTGCCGTCCGGGCCGAGGGTGACCACGGTGGTCGCGGTCGGCGGGGTGGTCAGGTCACCGGCCGACGCGACACCGCTGACCACGACCGTGTCCTCGCCGGGGACGCCGTGGCCGGGCACCAGCTGGGCACCGCCGGAGGAGGCGGGACCGTGCGCGGGCGGCGGTCCACCCGCCGTGGTCGTGCCGCCGCTGAGCTGGGCGATGCCGGCGAAGGCGGTGGCGACGGCGACCCCGCTGGCCGCGAGCATCAGGTAGCCGCTGCGCTGCAGCTTCCCCGTCTCGGTCCGGTGGGCGGCCGCGGCGGACACGGTCCGGGGGCTCTGGGGCGACCCGGGGGAGGGGGTCATGCAACGCTCCTCGGTGAGTGAC
Source organism: Amycolatopsis arida (assembly GCF_900115565.1). Classification (GTDB taxonomy): domain Bacteria; phylum Actinomycetota; class Actinomycetes; order Mycobacteriales; family Pseudonocardiaceae; genus Yuhushiella; species Yuhushiella arida. Next base: position 49,738 of record NZ_FOWW01000001.1, read on the forward strand.
AGGTCTGCGCGGGGAGGTCGTGCGGTGGGTGTGATGGCACCCGTTCGGGTGGCGGACCCCGGCGGCACGCTATCACCAAAGGGTCACGAAGGGCGAGTGAGTGCCTCCGCACCGCTCACCCAGGGCAACGAGTCGGGCTGGATGCGGGACCGTCGTCCCTGCCGGCACCATGGGGACGCGGGCGAGCTGGCGAGCACGCCGTTCGACGCCATGCAACACAGCAGTCCGACGAGCGCCAGCGAGGAGGGGGCGTGAGCGACACGACTGGGGGCACCAGGCTCACCGCCTGGGTGCACGGACACGTCCAGGGTGTTGGTTTCCGCTGGTGGGCGCGGAGCCGGGCGCTCGAGCTCGGCCTCGCCGGCAGCGCGACCAACCTTCCCGACGGGCGGGTCGAGGTGGTGGCCGAGGGGCCGAAGGACAACTGTGCGCGGTTGCTGGCGGCACTGCGCTCCGGAGAATCACCCGGTCGGGTGGATCACGTCGTCGAGCGCTGGTCACCGGCCAAGGGCGGCATCCAGGGCTTCGTCGAGCGCTGATCAGGCACCCGGCACGCCCGGCCAGGCGCCCCACCCCGGACGCGTCAACCCCTGATGTCGGTACAGGTCCCCGGTTCGGCGGAGCCCGGCGGGTAGACTCCGCCGACTGGAACCCAGCCCACCGGCAGCGGAGAGGTCAGCACCAGGTGCACCTGAAAAGCTTGACGCTGAAGGGCTTCAAGTCCTTCGCCTCGGCCACCACGCTGCGCTTCGAGCCGGGCATCACCTGCGTGGTCGGCCCGAACGGGTCCGGCAAGTCCAACGTGCTGGACGCGCTGCGCTGGGTGATGGGCACCCAGGGGGCCAAGGACCTGCGCGGCGGCAAGATGGAGGACGTCATCTTCGCCGGCACCGCCGGGCGCGCGCCGCTCGGCCGTGCGGAGGTCACCCTCACCATCGACAACGCCGACGGCGCGCTGCCCATCGACTACTCCGAGGTCTCGATCACCCGCCGGATGTTCCGTGACGGCGCCAGCGAGTACGAGATCAACGGCAACGGCTGCCGTCTGCTGGACGTCCAGGAGCTGCTGTCCGACTCCGGCATCGGTCGCGAGATGCACGTGATCGTCGGCCAGGGCCAGCTGTCGGAGATCCTCCAGGCCAAGCCGGAGGAGCGACGGGCCTTCATCGAGGAGGCCGCCGGCGTGCTCAAGCATCGCAAGCGCAAGGAGAAGGCGCTGCGCAAGCTCACCGCGATGCAGGCCAACCTCGACCGGCTCAACGATCTCACCGCCGAGCTGCGCCGCCAGCTCAAGCCGCTGGGCAAGCAGGCCGAGATCGCCCGCAAGGCGCAGGCCGTGCAGGCCGAGCTGCGTGACGCCCGGCTGCGGCTGCTCGCCGACGACCTGGTGACCCAGCGTGCCGAGCTGGCCAGGGAGGAGGCCGACGAGCACGCCGCCCGCGCCCGGCGGGCCGAGGTGGAGCAGGCGTTGGAGGTCGCCACCTCCGAGCAGACCGAGCTGGAGGACGCGCTCGCCGAGGACGCGCCGCGGCTGGCCGCCGCACAGGACACCTGGTACAAGCTGTCCGCGCTGGCCGAGCGGCTGCGCGGCACGGTGCGGCTGGCCGTCGAGCGGGAGCGGCACCTCTCCGCGGAGGTGCAGGCCCCCACCGGCGGCCGCGACCCGGAGGAGCTGCTCGCCGAGGCCGAGCGGGTCGCCGAGCGGGAGGAGGAGCTCACCGCCGCCGTCGCCGAGGCCAGGGCGACCCTGTCGGCGACCGTGGAGCGCCGCGAGGAGCTGGAACGCCGGTTGCAGGCCGCGGAGAAGGAGCACATGGCCGCGGTGCGGGCCATCGCCGACCGGCGGGAGGGGCTGGCCAAGCTCACCGGCCAGGTCGAGGCGCTGCGCAGCAAGACCGGCGCCACCGCGGAGGAGATCGAGCGGCTCACCGTCGGCATCGAGGAGGCCGCGGCCAGGGCCGAGGTCGCCGTCGAGGAGCTGGAGCAGGCGCGAGCCGAGGGCGGCGTGGAGGAGTCCGACGACGCCGGGCTGCAGGAGCGGCACGACCGGGCGGTGCGGGCCAACGACGCCGCCAAGGCCAGGGTCGAGGAGCTGGTCCGTGCCGAGCGCACGGCCGAGCGGGAGATCGCCTCGGAGAAGGCCAGGGTGGATGCCCTGTCCATGGGCCTGAAGCGCAAGGACGGCGCCGGCGCGCTGCTCGCCGCGGCCGACGACCTGCCCGGGCTGCTCGGCTCGGTGGCGGCGCTGCTCACCGTCGACCCCGGCTACGAGGTGGCGCTGGCCGCCGCGCTCGGCCCGGTGGCCGAGGCCGTCGCGGTCGCCGAGGGCGACGACGCCGTGGCCGCGCTGCGCTACCTGAAGGGCCACGACGCCGGCCGCGCCGGCCTGGTGCCCACCGACCGCGCCGGCGCCGTCGACACCACCGGCTGGCCGGCGCTGCCCAGCGGTGCCCGGTGGGCCAGGGAGGTGGTGAGCGCTCCCGACGCGCTGCGCCCCGCGGTGGAGCGGGCGCTGGACCGGGTGGCCGTCGTGGCCGACCTTGCGGCCGCGCAGGACCTGGTGCTGGCCTGCCCGGAGGTGCGCGCGGTCACCCGCGACGGCGATGTCGTCGGCGCGCACTGGGTGACCGGCGGCTCCGCCCGCGACGAGAGCGTGATCGAGGTGCAGGCCGCCGTCGACGAGGCGCAGGACCGGATGCTCGCCGCCGAGCGGGCGCTGGAGCGCGCCGCCGCCGAGCTCGAGGGCGCCCGCGCCGAGCAGCAGGCCCGCCGGGAGGAGGTGGCGAAGGCCAAGGAGGCGCTGAGCGAGGCGCGGGTGCGCCGGGCCCGGTCGGCGGAGCGGCTGAGCCGGATGGAGCAGGCGGCCCGCTCGGCGGAGGCCGAGGTGGAGCGGCTGCGCACCCAGCGGGCCAAGGTCGAGCAGCGCCGCGAGGAGGCGCTCGCCCAGCTCAGCGAGCTGGAGGAGCGGCTGGCCGCGGTGGCCGAGCAGCCGGTGGACGCCGAGCCGGACACCTCCGCGCGGGACGAGGCGGCGAGCGCGCTCGCCGTGGTCCGGCAGGAAGAAGTAGACGCCAGGCTGGCGCTGCGCACCGCCGAGGAGCGGGCCCGCGGCATCGCCGGCAAGGCCGACGCGCTGCGCCGCGCCGCGCAGGCCGAGCGGCAGGCCCGCGAGCGGGCCGAGAAGGCCCGCGTCGCCAGGGCCCGCGGCGCGGAGATCGCCGGCGCGGTGGTTCGCGGTGGCGAGCTGGCCCTGGATCGGATCGAGGTGTCGCTGCAGCGGGCCGCGGCTGAGCGGGACGCCGCGCAGCAGCGCCGGCAGCGGCGCGAGGAGGCGCTCGGCCAGGTGCGCAACCGGGTCCGCGAGTTGACCGGCGAGCTGGAGAAGCTCACCGACGCGGTGCACCGCGACGAGGTGTTGCGGGCCGAGCAGCGGCTGCGGCTGGAGCAGCTGGAGAACAAGATCGCCGAGGACTTCGGCATGGGGCTGGACGACCTGGTGGCCGAGTACGGCCCGGACGTGCCGGTGCCGCCGGGGCCGGGCGAGCTGGCCGAGTACGAGGCGGCCAAGGAGCGCGGGGAGACGGTCGTCGCGCCGCAGCCGATCCCGTACGACCGGGACACCCAGGCGCGGCGGGCCAGGCGGGCCGAGAAGGACCTCGCGCTGTTGGGCAAGGTCAACCCGCTGGCGCTGGAGGAGTTCGCCGCGCTGGAGGAGCGCTACAAGTTCCTGTCCACTCAGCTCGAGGACCTCAAGGCCACCCGCAAGGACCTCCTCACCGTGATCAAGGACGTCGACGACAAGATCCTCGAGGTGTTCAGCAGCGCCTACGTCGACGTGGCGCGGGAGTTCGAGACGGTGTTCTCGGTGCTCTTCCCCGGCGGCGAGGGGCGGATGGTGCTCACCGAGCCCGACGACCTGCTGACCACCGGCGTCGACGTCGAGGCGCGGCCGCCGGGCAAGAAGGTCAAGCGGCTGTCGCTGCTGTCCGGCGGGGAGAAGTCGCTGGTGGCGGTGGCGATGCTGGTGGCCATCTTCCGGGCCCGGCCCTCGCCGTTCTACGTGATGGACGAGGTTGAGGCCGCGCTGGACGACACCAACATGCGCCGGCTGATCGGCCTGCTCGAGCAGCTCCGGGAGAACTCGCAGCTGATCATCATCACCCACCAGAAGGCGACCATGGAGATCGCCGACGCGCTGTACGGCGTGAGCATGCAGGGCGACGGCATCACCAAGGTGATCTCGCAGCGGCTGCGCTCCGAGGAGCCCGAGCCCGCCCCGGTGTGACTCTGTCCCGGTAATTCGGTCGACAGGGGTCGCCGGTAACGCCAGTGTGTCGCGTGGTGTCGCACGAGGAGGCGGAATGACTTCGCGACTGCGCAACGTGGCGTTCGACTGCGCGAACCCCCACGAGCTGGCCCGGTTCTGGAGCGAGGTCACCGGGGCCCCGCTGCACCCGCACGACGCTCCGGGTGACCCGGAGTGCGAGGTGCTGCTCGACAACGGCGAGGTGCTGTTCTTCCAGCGGGTGCCCGAGCCCAAGCGGGGCAAGAACCGGGTGCACGTGTGCCTGCGGCCGGACGACCGCACCCGGGACGCCGAGGTGGAGCGGCTGGTCGGCCTCGGCGCGACGTTGCTGGAGGACCACCGGGAGCCGGACGGCACCGGCTGGGCCGTCCTCGGTGACCCGGAGGGATTGCCTCCTGTGTGACACTGTTTAAGTGAGTTCAACAGTAGTCCACACCAAGTCAGGTACATGCTGGTCAGAGGGCTCCAGGTGGTGCGGATGACCCGCCGGTCCCGGAACAAGGCACTCGCCAGCGATGTGATCCGCGCCTTCATCTACGTCCGGATCAGCAAGGACCGGGAGGGCGCCGGCCTCGGAGTTGAACGGCAGGAAGGTGACTGCCGAGAGCTTGCCGCGATGCTGAGCAAGAGCTTGGGCAAGCGTGTCGTGGTGACCGAGGTCTACGTCGACAACGACATGTCCGCGTACAGCGGCAAGCCGCGCAAGAACTACCTCCGGATGCTCGGCGATCTTCGTGGGGGCTGGGGCGACTTGGTCCTGGCGTGGCACACCGACCGGCTGCACCGCTCGCCGGTCGAGCTGGAGCACTACATCAACGTCTGCCAACCGCGCGAGGTTGCGACCTACTGCGTCAAGGCCGGCCATCTGGACCTCACCACGCCCGCGGGCCGGCTGGTGGCTCGCAACCTCGGGGCAGCCGCCCGGTACGAGGTCGAACACATGTCCGAGCGGATCTGCGCACAGAAGCTCGCCGCCTTGAGTCGCGGTGAGTGGATCGGTGGCGCTCGACCGTTCGGGTACGTCGGGGCCATCCGGGACCCCTACGGGAACGTGATCAACCGCGAAGAGGTAGGGGTCAAGCTCGTTGAGCACGAGGTTGCCCTGATCAAGAAGGCGGTCCGACGGGTGATCTCTGGCGAGTCGCTGTACGCGATCTGCAAGGAGTGGACGGCGATGGGCGTCGAGACGCCGCGGGGCTCGAAGAGGTGGCTCCCGTCCACCCTCAAGCGCATCCTCACGCGCCCGCGCAATGCCGGCCTGGTCGAGCACAGAGGCGAGGTCCTGGAAGGCGTCACGGCGATCTGGCCCGCGATCATCAGCATGGACGAGTACCACGCGGTCCGGGCGATCCTGAACGAGGACCACCGGACGACCTACCGGGGGAGCCGTTCGCTCAAGTGGCTGGGGACCAACCTCTACATCTGCTCGGTCTGCGAGGCGCAGATGCGCTCGGCAGGAATCTCCTCGGAAGGCGCTGGAGGCGTCAAACACGCGGCATACCGGTGCAAGCACGGGCTGCACCTGTCAGTGCGCGCCGACCCGATCGACGCGATCGTCAACACCTACGTGTGCACCAGGCTGGCCAAGCACGGCGCGGACCTGATCGAGGTTCGCGGCAGCGAAGCGGTGGATCTCCGGACGAAGGCCAACTCGCTCCGCGCTCGGATCAGCGAGTTGGAGGACATGCTCGGCGAAGGCGAGCTAAGCCGAACCGCGTTCCTGCGTCAACGAGACAAGATCATGTCGAAGCTCGACGCAGTGAACACCGAGTTGGCCTCGCAGGCCACCAACCGCGTGCTGGCCGGCGTCGCGGACGCCCCCAACCCCCCGGACGTGTACCTGGCGGCGCCGATCGAGCGCAAGCGGGCGATCGTCGACGCGCTGGCGACTGTGACGATCTTGCCCGGCAACAAGGGCCGCAAGCCCCGACACCTGGCAGACGACTACCGCGATCGCGTACACATCGAGACGAAGGACGCCGCATGACCAGCCGGAACGAACCCTCAGCCGTGGAGCGGTTGCAGGCCGGCATCACGGAGACGCTGGAGCAGTACGAGAGTGACATGAGAAGGCTCCACCTCGGTCACGTACGGTGGCGCGAGGAGCGGCAAGGCGGCGATTCAGCACAAGAGGCCACTGGCCCGAGCTGGATACATAGATCACCCGAAGGTGCACGACCGGACCGACCTCGGAACCTGACCGAACCCCGTGAAGTCGGAGAGCGGCGTACCAACGCTCCATCACCAGCATGGGGGGAGGCGAGCATGACCCTGGAGGAGAAGGTTAGGAAGGCCGCTCAGGAACTGCGACGCACGGGACATCACGAGGACGCAGAAGTCGTGGAACGGAACATCGAGTACATCAGCCGCGTATGGAAAGACAGCCCTCCCACAGCAACCCTTGGAGACGACCTGGCTGACGTGCAGGACTGCATCCAGCGGATACTGACCGCGCTCGGAAACCACGTCGCGGCATAGGTGGAGAGGACCCCGGCGCACCGGCGCGGGGTCCTCTCATCGGACGAGACTGCTCGGCTGTCGTTAGTGCCCTGAGTACGGGTCCGGGGCGACGATCCAGTTCACGCACGTGGGGCGCTCCTGGGTCGCCACATACTCGGTGACAGCCCGGTACATGAGGTCGATTGGGACTTCGCTGCCGGGCCGCTGTGGGTGGTGGTGGCTTTCCCAGGTGAAGTAGTCCACGTGCTTGTCGTTGATGCCTGCCTCGGGGATGAACGACTTGGTGGGCTCAGACCAGAGCAGGGCACCCCGCTCCCCGCGCACCCCGGCGATGAGCGCGCAGACCGCGTCAGCTCCGGCGTACAGCCACCAGACGACCCCAGCGTCGGGCTTCTCACGCTCCTCGTTCACAGCCTTCATCATGGCTAGCAGGTCGTTCGCTTCCCTGATCTTGGTGATGTCATAGGCGTCCTGGCGGGCGATCCCTGGTTTCGTGCTCATGCCTTCCCTCGATAGGTCCGGGTGAACGGCTCACCCTCGTCTGTGGTCCCATGCACGGTCAGCGTGTAGCCCGGAGGAAGATACTGCTCCAGGACATCGTCGCACCCCGGGCGAAGGGGCGATCGTGCCCGGCAGGGTTGGTGGTTGATTACTAGCTCGCTGTCTGTCTTCCCCCTCATGATCATGTCGGTAGCCACCTTCAACTCGACGTGGGTGCTGAGGAAGGTCGCGGCCGCTTCCTGAACCCCCTTCTCCATCAGCCGGCGCCAGATCTGTGGCGAATACGTGTCGTCCAGCCCCGATGTGAACTGGTGGTAAGAGCCGTCAACGTACCCGATGGTCCGGTCGCCCTGCCCGACGCGCACCCGTGGCGGCAAGAGGTCGGCGCACCACGCCCCCTGCTCGGGATATCTCGAACCGTCCGGAGCCGTCACCGCCGGAGCGGATCGTGGTGCCGGCGGCTGTGTGGAAGCCACCTGGGGTGTAGCCAGTGGGATGTCCGACGCGTCTACCTGGCCGAGGTGCCGAGCGGCGACCGAGCGCATTACCTGCTGGAGGCGTGTCATCGTGGCCGCGGCGTCCTGCGCTGTCTGCGTGACGTCGCCGATCAGGCTCATCAGCTCGTCGTCGTACCCGACGATTTGTTGAGCCTCGTTCCCGAGCTGTTCGACTTGGGTGAGGAGCTGACCGAGAGCGTCCACCGGGACGACGTTGGCGAGGTCGCGGAGGCGGTTGGCCTCCTCCTCGATGGTCATCCTTGCTGGTGGTACTGCGCCTTCGTGGCAATTGTCTGCTTCACCTGCTCCAGTGCTGCCGCGAGGTTGTTGACCTGCTCGATCGCCTGGTTGACGACTCCCTGGATCTCCTGCGCTCCGCTGGTGTCGCCGAGGATTTCGTGGACCTGCTGTTGGAGGTTCCCCAGGTCACTGCTGATCGCCTGGGCCTGGCCGTCCGGCACCCGCTCGGCGAGCGCCGCGAGTTGCTGAGCCTGTTCCTGGATCGACATCTGATTTCCCTTCCTTGTGACTGCGTGGAACCGGGAATGGGGGACTAAATCTCTGCAGGTTTGGATTCGGCGTCGACCACCGCTTCAGAACGCTGGGCGGCGCAGTGCGGGCACCAGGGCCGAAGGGTTTCGTGTACGAGTTCCACCCGCAGGCTGCCGAACGTGAGGGCGAATCCGGCGATGTTCAACCAGCGGTGGACATGGCCGTTCAGGTCCAGTTCGATAAACACCCAGTAGGACGCTAGGAACACAGCGACGCCGACTGCCAGGACGGCGTTGGCGAGGAACCGTCGGTGGAACCAACGAACCGCCGAAGCGTGCCGGATGATCGCTTTACGTCGGTCAGGCAGGGGAACCAGCTGGCACGAGCGGCACCGCTCGCGCCGGTGGGCGAACACGTGAGCAACCGCAACAGCGAGGACCACGAACAGGGCGATCTGGAACACACCGGTGGTGATCTTCGGGTGAACACCACCGTGGACGGCGAGATCCAAGCCGATGTAGAGGGCAATGAAGGCCGGGTAGAGGATAAGGCCAGTGTGACCGACGCGGGCCAGCACGTTGAGCACGGACTTCCTTCCGTTTGTGGTTGTGGAACCCGGCCGGTGCGGGGCCTCGGGGGGCACTCCGCCCGGTTGGCGGAAATGGACGCCCGCACCGGCCGGGGGATCAAGAGGTTGGCTGATCGTGTTCGAGCAACGGCCGAGCACGGTCACACGCCGCATGGGTCGATCAGGTGGTCGGCGGTTGGATCTTTTACTGTCCGGATTCGCGCCTTGGTGGGTAGCGGCGGGTCCATGCACGCCTCCTGCAGCGTCCGCCCGGGCTCCAGCTTCAGTAGACGGCACAGCACGATCAGCCGCGGGATCGTCATCGAGGACCTGCCGTGCGCGTAGTTGCCCAGCGTCTGCTTATTCACGCCGAGGTGCTCGGCAACTTCCTGACGGGATCGCTTCTGCATCCTGCGCGTCAACTCCAATCGCAGGCCGAGGCGGCGTATGATCACGTCTAGCTCGGTCGGCATACCTCACCGGCCTCCCCGCCGATGGAGGTCCAGATGCGCGGTGGAGACGGAGACTGGGTACTCGCTCTGCTGCCGGAGCCGGCCGGCAAGGATCTCCGCAATTCCCACCGAGCGGTCGTGACCACCCCGGCAGCCGACCGCTACGTACACAGCGCTCGGCCCGTCAAGTCGCTCAGAGCGTCGGATGTGCGGCCGCAGCGTGAGGAGAACCCCGTGGAGCCAGGCTTCGGTGTCCTCATGGTCGAGCAAGTACTGCTGAACCGGTCCGTCTAATCCAGACAAGTCTTTAAGAGACGGATGCTTGAACGGGTTCGGTAACCAAGTCACGTCGAACGCAGCATGTGCTTCCGGCATAATGCGGTGGTTGCTGCCGTAACTACAGATGTGGATGTACGTGGGCAGCGTCACAGCAGTTCTCCTCGCGATTAACTGGCAAAACGTGGGACCCGGCTGGCACGGGGACTCTGGAGGGAATGTCCACGGTGGCCAGGGAGTGACCGGGTAACAGCACGCGCTGTGTTGGAGGCCGACAATCACAGTGCCCGGAGGGATTCGGCGAGCGCGCCCAGCCGCTCGATGCGTCGGTTGTCCAGGCTCACGTGCAACCTGTCGGGCTTGGTCAGTTCGCCGAGCCAGGCCACGGTGCCGTACAGCGGCTCGCCGGCCAAGGGCACGTCCAGCGATTCGGCCATGCCGGTCGCGACTCGGTTCAGCGGCCAAGTCCGGTCGTCGTCGGCTCGCCGCCGCGGGGACATCACCGTTCCGTGGGGCGAATGGACTGAGCGCACGTCTCGGATGTGCCCGTACCCGGCAGGGCAGATCAGCAGGTACACGTCGTAGATCAGCTGCCACTGCACCCAGACGTCGTGCGCCGGCGCGTAGCCCAGCAGGTTGTCGCTGGTCCACACCTCTACCCGGCCCGTCGGGGCGATGCTCAACCACTCCACCGTGGGTGGGTCGCCGAGCCGTTCCCGGGTCAACGGCGGCCATCCGGGCAGCCTCACCGCGAGCACTGGGGCGAATGCGGCCGAGCAGTGCACACCCGTCTACCCGGCGCGGTGTCGACGTCTTCCCGGGTGCACAGCACCGTGTGCCCCGTGGCCTCCAACTGCACCGGGAACGTGGAGCTGTCCCACTGGCCTTCGTAATGGCCTACCGCACCCCATGTGCCGGCCCATGTGCCTCGCCGCAACCGAACCCGCGTCCCTGGGCGGGGTCGGCCACCTCGTCCGTCACCCTGATGGGAAGCCCACCACGCAGCTCCATCGAAGATCGGCGCCGTCACCGGTGTTCACCCCACCGGCGCGCCTCGGCGGCGACTGTGGCCGACTCGCCGTAGGTCCACAACGTCGATCGTGAGAGCTCCGCCAGCACCTGGTCCCGCTGTGCCAACCAGGCGGGGTCAGCCGTCACCGGGGCTACCGGCCCCTGGCCTGCCGGTCTCGGCAGGTTTATCCGTGCGCCCACTTTCCATCACCTCCCGTAACTGAGAAGTGACGCTAAGGGCGGCCGTGGGGGTGGTTATTAACTAGTTGTTAAGTAGAAGGTCGGAATCACCCGGCTGGCGCAAGCCCCAGTCGCCAGGCCAACCCGCGCAGTTCGCGACTACCTGCTTCCCGACGCGCCTGTCGGAGAAGATCCGCTACGGTCTCACGGACGTACGGGTTGCTGCGGATCCTCTGAGGTGCTTCGTCCTCCGCTCGGCGCAGCATTTCGATCGCGTCGTCCCTCCGGGATCGGTCCTGGGCCAAGCCGCGTGCGAGGTCGCCGTAGAACATGCCGCGTCGCTCGGCTGCCGGAATCGCGGACACGTCCACCGACCGCGCATGCTCGGTGAGCTTCGGTCCCTCGCCCAGCTCGACGCCAACCGCGACGCGCCAGATTCCCCAGTTCGTCTCCCCGAAGTGCATGTCGACAAAGTCGCCGTCGAAACCAGCGGTCGCGGCCACCATCTCGTTCGCTTCCGCCAGGTGCGCCAGCGCGTCATCAGGCTTACCGAGCGTGGCGGAGGCCAGCGCTGCATTCAGGTGCAACATGCCGTACACCTGACGTGCCTCGGGGGCGGTCTGACCTGACAGGGCATCAGCCGCGCGCAATGACACAGTGAGCATGCGCTGTCGGTCTCCCGCCGAGGACTGGCCAACGCGCCAGTCCGCCGCACCAATCCACGCGGGTTCGCCCAGCTCCTCCGCCACATACCGCATGTGCATGGCCGCGAGGTATGGCATCCCATGGGCGCCCAGGTTCTTCAACAACGCGGCGCCGTGCTGTAGGACGTACATCAGCCCGATCAAAGCCTCGCGCCTATGCCCGGAGTCCATAGCGTGCGCGGCGTACAGGTCCTCGATAAGGTCAGGCAGCATTGCCGCTTGAGCAACGTAGTCACACGCCGGGACCAGATCACGAAGGAGCGTGTCGAGATCCGCCTGGATCTCAGGCCACGGCCGGGCATGCTCTCGGTATGGCGCTCCGAGGCGGTTGTGGGCGAGCACGATGCCGATGTGCTCGATGTGGCCATGAGCGTCGCTGGTGACGGGGTCCGCGTGGGGCACTGGGTCGGCGAGCAGCTCGCTGGGTGCGACCCGGAGAGCGTCCGCCAAGGCGTGAACCGTCTGCTTCTTCGTCACTGAGCGCTGTCCTCGCTCAATCATGCTGAGGTAGGCCGCCGTAATGCCTGCTAGCCCGGCGACCTCGGCCAGGCTCATCTCGCGCCATGCCCGGATCTCGCGGACCCGCCTGCCGATGTGTGCCTCGTCAATGCTCACGTGCAACACCACCCTCGTCGCGGAGTCGACCTCTTCGCGTGCCCCCGGTGATCAGCCGGGGGCGTTCCCTCCGCGAAGAGGCCCTCCACCAGGGTAGCCACTCCCCGACCGGCTGAACATGATCGGCGACCGAGACCACCGCTACTAGGACGTACTGCTGTCCGCTGTTCGACTCGGCCAACTGGCTCGAAACGCGCCTTCTCCGAGGTGGGGGTGTTGCCGACGGTGCGGTCGAAGGTGTTAAATCCGTTTCAACAGGATGAGCACGTGCAGGAGAGGGATGGTCCGCATGGCCGACGCGTCCGGGATACCGCCGGAGGTTCGTGAGTACCTGGAGTCCGCGCCGGAGGCGTTCCTTCGGTGCCGGCTGTTCCATCACAACTGGGATCTCACGCACCCGCTCGGTACCTACTTCGTGGAGAACGAGGGGCGGCCGGACGAGGTGTGGCGGCAGGAGCTTGTGTGCGCTCGGTGTGGGCTGCCGGGTGTGGATCTCTGCGAGCCGTGGACGATGGCGCGGATCGGCGCTCGCCGAATCCTCTATCCCGAGGTGGAGGGCTATCTTGCGCAGGTCCCCGTGGCGCGGGAGCACATCCGTCAGTTCCTGGCCGAGAGGCACATGGGGAAGCGCATGTCGACCCGTCGGCAGCGTGGGCAGCGTCGGCGCCGGCCCACCCATGTCGCCGCCTGAGATGAGGGAGCGCTGATGGCGAAGAAGATCGTGTTGGTCGACGACTTCGACGGTGAGCCGGCCAGTGAGACGGTGGTGTTCGGGCTGGATGGGGAGGCGTGGTCGATCGACCTCAGCGAGGAGCACGCCGAGGAGTTGCGTGCGGCGATCGCGCCGTACCAGAAGGTCGCGACGCGGATCGGCAGGTTCAAGCCCGAGCGGCGTGCAAGGTCTGCGGCGTCGAGCCGGTCGTCGCCGCCGAGCAACGGAAGGTCCTGGTACAAGTCCGACCGGTCCGGGAGCCGGCAGGTCGAACGGGCGAAGAAGGAGTACCGCGATCGGGTGAAGGAGTGGGGGCGCAAGAACGGGTACAAGGTCGGTCAGCGCGGCGTTGTTGCCGACGAGGTCTACCACGCCTACGAGGAGCACCTTCGGAAGAAGGGCTTGCCGACCGGCCCGGCCGCCGTGGGGCTGACATGACCGTGTTCGGGTACGTGCGAGTGCGTCCGCAGGCCGTCGCTGGCACTACTCGGATGTTGACCTGGTGGATGCGCTTCCTCGGTTGCTCTGAGGTGATCGCCGACGTGTGGCAGGGGCCGGATCGGCCGCCCGGGTTCGACCAGCTGTTGGCCCTGGTCCGACCCGGCGATGAGGTGCGTGTGCCGGCCATTGAGATGTTCGGTCCAACCCGCTCCCACGCGCGGCACTCGACGCAGCTGTTGCAGCGCCGAGGCGTGCTCGTGGTGGTGATGCGGGAAGAGGTCCCCTACTACCCGACCTACGCAGATGATGAGGACTGGCCGGTCCGGGACGCCTGCTGAGCAAAGAAAAACATGGCCCCTGTCTGTCTTCAAGAGACAGACAGGGGCCATGTTGCGTTGGTGCTGGCGACTTACCCGGCGGGTGGGGGGTCGGGTGGTGGCGGGGCGGGCACGAGCGGAGCGCCGTGGTCGTCGCGTGGGTCGGACACGGGGGTGACTTGTGGCTCGGCGCGGCCGAGGATGTGGAACTGCGCGATGAGCGAGGTCACCAGCGTGATCAGGGTGGCGAGCGTGGCGACGATGTTGTCCACCAGGGTGGCCTGCTCGGTGTTGAGCAGGCCGAACGACACGGCGGCCGTGATGAGGGCACCGATGGCGGTTCTCCAGGCGCCGCCGCTGCGGATCGTGTCCCGGATCGGGCGAGGTCGGCGGTCGGGTACGTCCATGAGCCTCACCGGAACCCGAGCTTGGCCCAGGTCCGTGGCCCGACGATGCCATCGACGGCGAGGCCGGAGCGGCGCTGGAACTCTTTGACCGCCGCGGTGGTATTCGGCCCGAAGATGCCGTCGACGGCCAGGCGTGAGTAGGCCGGGTAGACGCGGTTCAGGAACGCTTGGAGGTCGCGGACGGCCTGTCCGGTCGAGCCGGCGCGTAGGGTCGGGCGGCCCGACGGTGCGGGGGCCGGTCCTTCCCCTCCTCCGCCGAGGACGCCCCAGGAGCCGCGGTCGTCGTAGGCGGTGCGGGAGAAGGACACGTGGACGTGGCTGGTGTGGGGGTTGCGGCCGGTGTAGGCGTGCCAGCCGGAGAAGTTGGGGTTGGTGATTCGGCGGTTGAAGATGACGTAGCCGCCGTTGGTCAGCCGTCGGTCACCGCGCTGGCCGTGCTGGCGGAGGTGTTCGGCGAGCCAGGCGGCGTCGATGCCGTCGATGTCGATGTCGAGCGCTCGGACCACGCCGACTCCGGCGGCGTCCTTGACCCAGGGGTTGTGGTCGCTGGCGCGGCTGGCGTGCGCCGCGTCGCCGATCGTGCCGTCGCTGCGCTTGTCCCGGTGTGGCCACCGGGTGTTGACCTCGTTGCGTAGGTCGATGAGTGCTTGGGCGAGGCGCCACGCCAATCAGGCGTCACCTTCCTTGTCGTCGGGTTGTCCGGTGTCCTGCGGGGCGTCGGCTTCGTCGCCGACGAAGACGGTGATGTCCTCGTGGGACTGCTCGCCTGCTGTGGTGGCAGGCTGCTCGTCGGTGGGTGATCCGGGTTCGATCATTCGGTCCTCCTGTCAGTGGCACAGGTCTCGTGGGGGCGGCGGGTAGGGGTGCTGGTCGCGCGTGGCGTTGGCCCGGGCGCGCTCGATCAGGTAGTGGTCGATGGCGGCGCGTACCTGGTCGAGCGGGACGGGCGGCTGGCCGAGGTGCCCGCTGACCGTCTTCAGCAGCTCGTCGAGCGCGGCCTGAGCGTCGGCCGTGGCGTTGGACCGGGCGTCCAGGGCGTCGGCGAAGCTGTTGTTGTAGGTGGCTTGGCAGTCAGCGACGCGGCGGGTGGCACTGTGGCTGATGATCCCCTGGGTCACCGTCAGGCCGCCGAGGAGCAGGATCACCACGCCGAGGACGACCTGCCCGGGTGGCACCCGTGACCGGTCCTGCCCGCGGCGAGGATCGGGGTCAGTGTTCTCGGTGGGGATTGCGGTGGCCATGTGGTGGACGTCGCGCATGGCGCGGCCGACCAGGTAGCCGACGATGAACCCGAGCAGCGCCCACCCGGCGGATTCGACGGCGTAGATCCACAGCTCATGCATGGGTGCTGTCCTGCTCGTCAGGGTCGGCGTCGCCGTGCTCACCGGCGATCAGCTCGGCCAGCTTGCGGCGGGCTTCTCGGACCTTGGCCGATCGTTGGTGTCCCAGGGCGTAGACGGTGCCGACGACGATGGCGAAGATCGCGTTGATCATGGGGTCGTGGCGGTCCGGGGCGAGGAAGCCGACGACGACGTTGCCGGCCCAGGCCACGGAGATCAGGATGGTGAGCGCGGTGACCAGAGGTCGGGGAAGCACGTCAGCGTCACCGCAGCGGGTAAGGCCGGTCGCCGAGGCGTGCGGCCGTGGTGGGCGTGGTCATGCTGCTCCTTGCCGCTGGTCACTGGGCGCTGTCGTACTGGACGGTGATCTCGGTGGGGACGCCGTGTATGACGGCCCGCAGCGTCGCGGCGTTGGAGCACCAGTTCGACCAGTAGATCCGGCCCGTGTCGAGATAGACCCGCGAGCGGACAGCGTCGAGCACCGCGCCGTCCGAGCCTTGCTGGTTGATCGGCCGCGCGTCGGTGGCGATGGAGTTGGTGATGCTGGCGCTGCTGAGCGAGACCTTGGCCCCGGCGACTGCGCTCGGCCCGGTGACCGCGCAGTGGTAGTGGACCCGGTAGTAGCCGGGGCGCGTGATGTGGATGGAGGCGGGCACGCCGGCCGCTCCGGCTGTGAACATGCCCAGGGGGTCGTAGGACGCGGCCCAGCCGAGTTGGGCGAAGGTGTCCTTCCCGGCGGGGAGGTTCGCGTCGGCGGTCAGCCGGACGACGCAGGTCGGTGGAGCGGGCCTGGTGCGGGAGAGTTCCTCGATGCGCTTGTGCAGGGCGCGCAGCTGGTCGGCCGGTGTTCCGGACCCCGGAGGTCGGAGCATCACAGCGCCGCCGGGGTCGGCTCAAGGTCGAGCTGGACCGAGGTCTCGTCGTTGTCGCGGAAGCCGAGGATGCGTCGCCGGTACTGCCCGTCGGGAATCCACGGGTGGCCGGATACTCCGAAGGTCGGGGCGTCGCCGAGGGACCAGGCGCCGAGCGCGGGGGAAACTTCGACACCTGCGGCGGTGGCCCCGTCGATGCGGATCGAGCACCTCCAGGTCTCGGTGGGTGCGCTGAACTGGGTGAGCGCGGCGACGGCGTAGTCGTCCAGGGTCTTCTGCTCGGTCACCGAGGTGTGGTCGCCGTTCACGTAGTCGGTCGGGGGGAACCCGAGGCCGATGAGCGTGGGGTCGGTGGCATACCCGACCAGCAGGCCGCGTTCGGTGCCGGAGCCCCGGACCCACACGCGGGTGCACGGTGAGGCCGCGCCGTTGGAATCGAGGTCGATGGCCGACAGCGCGCCGCCGTAGTCCCACACGGCTGCGGTCTGCTGGTCGCCGAGCAGCGGTGATCCGGTGAGCATGTGCCAGCGCAGCCGGTTCTGGCCGGGCACCAGGTAGGGCATGAAGTCGACCTCGGGGCCGTTGATGACCTTGGACAGGTCGTCCAGGCGGTCCCAGACCATCGCGAGGTCGTAGCCCTGGTAGGTCCGGGTGTGCGTTCCGGTCTCCGGCGCCGGGAGGTCGATCGGCAGGCCGTACCCGCTCTGCGCGAGGTTCGTCGCGACGATCTCCCGCGCGATCCCGCGCAGGGACCGGCCGGAGATGATCACGTCCTCTGAGGGGTTGACGATGCTGGTGTAGGGCACTGGTGCTCGCAGCACGCGTCGGTCGAACAGCCCTTGGATGCCGGTGCCGGACACCGACAGCGTGCGGGTGGTCTCGTCGTAGGAGTGGGTCCAGGTCGGCCCGGCCTGGACCACCACCGTGCCGTAGACGATGGCCCAGGTGCTGCGGCCGACGTCGGTGAGTGAGTGCAGGTCGAGACTGGCGTTGGCTCGATCGTCCGGCACGACGTTGACCGTCCACTGGCCCCGATCGGTGATCTTGCGGGTGAAGCTGGGCAGATCGCGAGGCGTGATGTCGGCGAGCAGGGAGCCGCTGATGGTGTCGGCGACCAGAACCCGCCAGCTGTCCACTACAGCTCCGGCGGCTGGATGGTTGACGGGAACGCCACCACCGTCAAGATCGTCTGGTCGTTGCCACGAAAGCCGAACCCGCTGTGGATGCTCTCGTTGTCCCGCATGCCGCAGCTCAGCACCACGGTGGCGTCGCCGGTGAAGACGCCGTACATGATCGGTGCGACGTTCGGGACGCAGTCCTTGTCCCCGCTTGTGCCGTAGTTGGTGAACCTCGTCCAGTTGACGTCCGGGCCGGTGTGGCTGCCGATGTTGATGCGCAGGTCGGCCGCGCTGCCCGGGGACAGCGTGAGGAAGCCGCGGGCGCTGGCGTAGATCATGTAGGGAGTGCCGGGATAGCGCACGGTGAGCCGGCACAGCTCGCGGGTCGCGCCGTATCCGGCGGTCCAGATGTAGCCGCTGGACGGCGGGTTCGCGGTGTAGCGGACGGCGTTGAACACGCCCCGCCAGCCGGAGCGGTCGCCGTCGGCGTTGGCCCCGTAGTAGACCTGGTGCTGGAAGCCGGCGCTGTGCACCCACCGCTGGTCGCCGGGGTAGGCGCCGGGTTCCTGGAACGCCTCCGAGGTCGGCCGGGCGTCCTCTCCGTAGAGGGCGCGCATGCCGCCGCGGGCGACGAGCCCGGGGCCGCGTAGGTCACGGATGTTGGCAGTGGTGATCGCGGTGGCGCCCTTGGCCACGGTGACGGCGGCCAGTGGGGTCCATCCGTCGGTGGGGGTCGGGGTGGGCACGGCTGGGGTGCCGGTCGCGGGGTCGCCCTGCCAGACCTCCACCACGAACTTCCGCTCGCCGGGGGCGGACGCGATGACGGGGTTGAGGTCGTCGTACACCCGGGCGATCACGAGGTCGACGCGGTTGGTGGTCGCGCTGGACGGTGCGAGGGTCAGGGTCTTGCGCGAGTCGAGCGCGCACATGTACGCGCCCATGCCGGGGGTGTTGATCACGGCGTTGCCCATCTCGACGGTGACCGCGAGCCCGGAGGAGGCGGGCCGGACGCGCATCGCCATGTGCGAGCTGCCGCCCTGCCCGCCGGTGTCGCCGGAGGCCATGACCCCGCTGCGGTAGTCGATGTAGCTCAGGTTCGGCCGGGGCATCAGCACGCTGTCCAGCGCGAGGCGGGCGTCGGTGAGCCCGACCCGGGACTGCACCGCCCACGGGTCGTAGGCCGAGGTCGCCGACGCGCCCAGGGACACCACGTCTACGCCCCCGATCCCGCGCGCGACTGCTGCACCGTGCTGTCCTCGGGCCAGCTCGTGGTGACCGGGCGCAGGCCGGAGGCGCGCAGCACCTCGTCGGTGATCGGCGTGTTCCCTCGGTACAGCCAGTCGCCCAGGCGTAGGACGTAGTAGCCGAACCAGCGGATGGTGGTGCCGTCGGCGTCCATCCGGACGTTGGTGGACCGCTGTCCGCCGAAGGCGAAGTTGATGCGGTCGCGGAACCACTTGGCCTGGCTGACGTCGGTGTAGCGCACGCAGTCGGCCGCGTCCACCGCTTGGTAGTAGACCGGTGGATCGGGTTCGTCGGAGTACACGCCCACACCGAACCTCCTTTCAACGCAGGGAAGACCGCGGGTTAGAACCAGGCCGCGCGGAAGGACGCGGTGACGTAGCCGCTGTCGAGGACCGGGCCGTTGTGCGTGAGGCCGACGGTGAGCACGCCGGGTTCACCCTGAGCGCTGGCCGGGGGGATGGCGAACCCGCTGAACTGGGCGGGGTTGAGCAGGTGGCGACGCTCGGCGGTACCGCCGAGCAGCACCGAGGGTGCCGCGGGGTCGATGACGACGTACTCTCCCGGGGCGAGCGCGCCGTTGTAGCGCAGGGTCGCGGTCCCCGCGGTGATGGTGGGGGTGGTCAGCGGCCCGTGCAGGATGTAGATCGGGATGCTCGGCGCGGTACCCCGGTTGGTCAGCCGCATGAACCCCGACGCGTTCGAGGTGCCGAAGGTCAGGCCATCGTCGTCGGCGCCGACACCGAAGTAGAGCCCCTGGTTGCTGTCCGGCTGGACGACCCGCGTGAAGTCGAGCCCGTCCCCCGCGTCGCGCGCGAGCCCGGTGGACATCTCCTGCCGCTCGATCGAGTACTTGGCCGGGTCCGGCGCGACGAGCTGGAGGCTGAACTCGAAGCCGGGTTCGCTGGCCACCTCGACTGGCGTGCACAGAATCTCGTCGTCCAAGTGCACGTCGCAGGTCAGCGCGCCGATCTCGGAGTAGCAGGTCAGCGCCCCCGGCTGGGTGGGGTCCGCCAGCAGACCCAGCACGGTGGCCTCGGCCTGCCGCAGCGCCGTGTGGTCGTGAGCGTAGGCGCGGCCGGTCAGGGTGATGGTGCGCTGCTTCTTCCAGCCGGGTGAGCGGTAGACGCCGTGGCGTGCCAGCCGGGAGGACAACGCCGCATTCGTGCCCGGCGATCCCCAGAACCCGTTCTCCTTCGTGAGGATCCACTGCACTCCGGCGTCGTCGCGGACGTTGCCGTCCGGATGCAGCGTCAGCCAGTCCAGCGTCCAGACGTGCGCGCCCTGTGACATCACAAGCCCTCCTTCACAGGCGCGCCCGCAGAGCGAGGTGGCGGTCCACGACATGCGCGATGTGCTCGGGATCGGCGTCGGTGCGGGCGTAGACGGTGATGTGCGGCTGCACCGGTCGATCGGCGGCGCGTCCGATCGCGTCGAACTGCTCGGCCGTGAACACCGCCTCGGGCCTGCCCGTTCCGTTGTAGACGGTGGAGACCCCGGGTGGGAGCCAGCCGCCCCGGTCGTACCAGCCGTGGCGCTGCCAGAACCGTTGCGCCCCGATGGGGTCGTCGTAGCGCGACTGGATGTAGCGCAGCCCCCACTCGGCCTGCCCCGCCGGAGTCGCCTCGATCGCACCGTGGACGCTGGTGAGCTTCTGGAACAGGCCCCGGGCGCTGCTTCTCGGGTTGGCCGCCCGCGGGTCCCAGCTGGACTCCCGGCCGATGATCCAGCTCAGCGCGTCCCACTGCGGGCCGGAGTGCCAGCCGTAGCGGGCGGCAACCGCGCGCACCGCCGACACGACCTCGGGCGCCCCGGCTCCGGTGGCGGTGGTGGCGTAGAGGGCGTTGATCGCCTCCAGCGCGTGCTCCTTCACGCGGTCGGCGCCCCGGGTGGCGATCCCGCCGCCGAGCACACCCATCGTGTTGCCGCCGAACCGGCCGGGAATCTCGGCGATCATCCGGTAGGTGGCGGCGAAGGCGTCGGCGACGAGCTGGCTCACGTCGAGGCCGCCGCCTCCCCCGGGGACAAACCGGCCGCCGACCACCGGCAGCGAGAAGCGCTGGCGGAACTGCGGGTGGTCCGCGCCAACCGCCGGGGGTCCGAAGCTGGTCTGGTTCGCTCGGCCGCCGGATTCGACGTTGACCCCGCCGAGCGTGCCGGCCATGTGACCGGGAGCGCCCTGGGTCACGCCGATGGCGAAGGCGGAGGACAGGCCGCGGACGAACCCGTCGATCGGGCCCGCGGCGAACGACGCGGTGGTGAACCGCCGCCGGTACGGGTACTCGCCGCGCAGCACGTTCACGATCGCCGACATGAACCCCGAGCAGTCGAACCCGCCCGGGCCGACCCCGCCCCACTGGTAGCGGCGGCCGTGGAACTGCCGGGCGAACTGCTGTGCCCGCAGCACGGCGGCATTGACGGCCGAGCCGGTGTCGGCGACCAAGCCGCCCTCGGCGTAGCCGCGGACGTGCTGCGCGCGGCGCAGGTCGGCGCCGAACAGGCCCTCCAGCCCAGGGAAGTCCCCCCGGAGTGAGGCGAGGTGCGCGGCGCGGATGTTGTCCAGCCCCCACCGCCGAACCACCTCCACCGGCAGCACGTACTCGCCAGGGGTGAGCAGGGCCGGCACGGTGTCGCCGCTGCCGCTGCCGGGAACGGCCCCGCCGGTGGCGAACGCCAGCGGCACCGGGCCGATCGCCTTGTTCAGCGCGAAGTCGGCGTTCAGCTTGTTCCACGCGGCGACCAGCCCGGCGTTGATCGGCCACTGCAAGATCCAGCGAACGGGGGACGCGGCGTGGCCCTGCATCTCGCCGAACCGGTCGCGCACCCACACCGCGGTGGCCGCCACGGCGGCGCGGACCGCGCTCAAGCCGGTCTGCAGCGCGCCGAAGGCGCTGTTCTGCCGGTCCACCGAGGCCCACACCGACGCGGCGATGCCCGCCCACGTCTGATTGAGCTGCCCGTACAGGCTGGCCTGCCGCGAGGTGATGGTGGTGCTGCTCGCCGCGATGCCGGCCGCGATCGCGGCCCAAGCCCGGCCCTGCTCGTCCCGCAGGGCGAGGGTGCTCGCCGCGAGAGCGCTGTTCGCTGTGACCAGGTGCGTGCCGATGTGCACCTCGATCGCCACGAGCGCCGGGGCGAGCACCCCGGTGAGCGTGGCCGCCAGCGCTTTGGCCGCAGCCTCGGTGGCCTCCATCGTGGCCTGATCGCTTGCCACGGAAACGGGGGCGAGCGTGACGGCCGTCGACGGCACGGAGCCTACAACCCCGCCGTCGGCGAACCGGGCGACGATGCCGCCACGCGCGTAGGCCCGGCCCCGCATGGCCGCCGCGTTGGCCGCGAGGATGTGCTCGGCACCGATCGCGCGTACCAGCTCGGGCACGAGGACCGCTTCACCGGGCGAAAGAAGGGCCGGCACGGTGTCGCGGCCGGGGGCGTAGCCGGGCAGCACGCCACCGCCGGCCAGGCGCAGTTCGGGCAGCGGATCGACGCCGGGCAGCAGGTCCGCGGCGGTGTTGTAGACCTTGCGCAGCCCGTTGTTCCACACGATGTCGATGACGAGCTGGATGGGCTTCTTGACGAACTCCACCACGGAGTCGAAGACGCCCGTCACGACATCCTTCATGACGGTGAACGCCCTGCCGATCTTGTCGACCGCGCTCTTGAACCAGTCGAAGGTCGGCTTGATCACGTGCTCCCACGCCCACTGCAGCGCCCCGGTCAGGGCGTTCCACGCCGGCCGCACCGCCGTGTTCCACAGCCACACGAAGAAGCCCCCCACGGCGCGGACCGCGCGGCCGAGCCCGTCGAAGGCCGGGCGGAGCACGTCGGACCACGCCCACGAGATCGCCGCGGTGATGCCGTCCCAGGCCGGTTTGATCGCAGCATTCCACAGCCAGACGAAGCCGGCGCCGACCTGCGTGAGCACCCACACCCAGGCATCGAGGTAGGGCTTGAGGATCGTGCCCCACACCCAGGCGACCACGTTGCCGATGAACATGAACGCCGGCTGGACCGCGTGAATCCACAGCCACATCACGGCCGCCCCGAGCGCGCGGAACAGCATGATCGATGGTCCGATGAGGACGGTGAACAGGATCGCGGCGACATGCTGGGCGGCGCTGCTGAGAAAGGCGAACACCGGCGAGAAGACGTTGTGCCACAGCCAGCTTGCCGCTGCGCCGACGGCGCGGACCGCGGCCACGATGCCGTCGAACGCCGGCTTGAGCACGTTCTGCCACGCCCACTGCGCGGCAGTCTGGATCGCCTGCCAGACCGCGACCACGACGGCCCGGAACCCCTCGACGTTGTTCCAGGCGTAGACGATCGCTGCGACCAGGCCGGCGACCAACGCGACGACGAACCCGATCGGTGAGGCAGTGAAGGCCAGGCTCAACGCCACCCAGGCCACACGGACCGCGAGGAGCGCTCCCCGCACGAGGCCGATCGCCCTGGTCGCGGCGCCGACCGCGGCGGCAATGCCATACCAGGCGGCGAAGGCCGCCGCGACGCCGACCACCAGCGGCATCAGCGGCTGCAGCCACCCGGTAACCGCCACCAGCGCAGGGCCGACCACCTCACGCAGCACGACACCCGCTGCGCGTAGTCCCGCGAGCAGTGCGCCGCCGACGAGCGCGGCCACGGGCTGCACGGCCGTCCAGAGGTTGCGCAATGCCGGGATGACCGAGCCGGTGAGGAACGCGCCGACGTCGCGGAACGCCGCGCCGACCACGGCGGCGACCGGGCGCGCGGCCTCGTGGAAGCGGGTGATCAGCTCCGGCAGGGCGCCCAGGCCGTCGGTCACGCCGCCCAGCGCGGACTTGATCAACGGCAGGACGGGCGTGACGAGCTGGCCCAGCGCCTTGTTGAGGTTGTCGGTGAAGTTGGACCAGATGCCGGTCACCGTGGTGGCCTGGTTGGCCATCATCCCGGCGAACGCCTGGGTCTCCCCGGCCGCGCCACGCGTGCCCTGCTCGATGCCGGACATCAGCTTGGGAATCGCCTCAGCGCTGGCGACCAGCCCCTTGCTGATCATGTCCTGCATCGCGGCGGTCGTGACGCCGTACTGGTTCGCCAGGATGCGCAGCGCCGGGATGCCGGCCTCGGTGAGCTGCAGGATCTCGTCGCCCTGGACCTTGCCCTTGGCCGACATCTGCCCGACCGCCAGCACGACCTGATTGATCTGCTCGGCCGAACCGCCCATCCCGGCCACCGCGTCGCCGATCGCGGTCAGGGTGGGCAGCACGTCCTGGGCGGCGAAGCCGAACGCCATCAGCCGCTGCGCGCCCGTGGTCACACTGGGCAGGTCGAACGGCGTCTGCGCGGCGAAGTCCTGGAGCTCCGCCACGAACCGCTGCGCCTCCTGGGCGCTGCCGAGCATGGTGGTGAACGCCATCTCGGCCTGCTCCTGGCTGGCCGCGAACCGCACACCCATCCCCGCCGCGGCGACCCCCGCGCCGGTGAACACGGTCCCGGCAGTCAGGCCGAATCCGGCCAGCACGCTGCTCGCACCCCGAACCGGCGCCAGCAGCCCCCGGCTGATCGCCGACCCGGTGCGGTGCAGCGCCGACTCGCTGAGGGTGGCCATCGCCCCGAACTGGGCGCCGACTCGACCGGTGGTGTCCGCGACCGTCCGCAGCCGTCCCCCGACCGTGCCGGCCGCGCCGGAGAACGCGCTCGCGGCGGCCTCGCCCGACCGGAACCCGTCCCGGACCCGGCCCAGGACCGGACTCACCCTCGCGAGCTGATCGAGCACCGGCGCCGTGCCGCGGGCGAGGACGCGCATCGAGTCCGAGCCGTCCCGGCTGACCTCAGTGAACCGGCCGCGCAGCCGCGTCAACGTGCCGGAAAGACCCGACTCAACGCCGCCGCCGAGGTCCTGCCCCACGAGCCGGCCCGCGGGCGCACCCACCCCGCGGAGCTGGGAGTTGATCTGCGACGCGGCGGCGGAGCCGAACCCCCGCAGCGTCGGCAGAACCTGGATGTAGGCGGTGCCGGCCGAGTAGGGCAGAAAGGGCTCACCCCCTGCCGAGCATCAGACGAACCCGGTCGCGGTGTCGGCGGTAGCTGTCGGCGGCCTCCAGGCGATCCCGCGCCAGTCGAGGCCGGGGCAGGGGCGTGACCCTCTGACGCCGCCCGGTGCGCTGAGCCTCCAACGACGCCCGGATGCCGAGCAGGATGTCGCCGATGTCGGTCAGCGCGGCCCGCTCCGGCGTCCAGGTGTGCGCGTCGACCGCGCGCGTGCGGCCAGGCCGCTTCGCCCCGGCGCGCTCGGCGTCCTGCTGGCGGCGGGCCAACTCGTCGTCGTCGTGGATGGCGACCTTGTAGTGGCTGTGATCGGGCAAGCGCTCGACCAGCCGCACGAGCTGTCCCCATGGCCGCTCTGCCCGAAAGAACGCCAGCAGATTCAGCCCGAGTTCGTGTTGAAGGTCGTACTCGATCGCCTCGCCGTACTGCTCGATCAGCGCGACGAGGCCCGCGAACCCCCCGGCGGCGCCGCCGACAACCCGAAGTGGTCCACCATGTCGGCGACCACGGCGTTGAGCACGCTCGCCGGCTGGTGGCGCACCAGCTCGAAGACCTCGGCGAAGTGCTCCCCGGTCAGCAGCTCCAGGGTGCGCCGCGAGCTGCGGGACTCCTCGATCTCCAGCACCGTGTCGCCGTCCGGCGCCGGGATGCGGATCTCCCGCTCGTCGTCCAGCGCCAGGACGAACGGGTCGGCCTTGGCCTCACGGACGTAGCGGTCCCACTTGTAGGTCTTGCTCAGCGGTGAATCGCTCTCCTCAACGGTCGTCGGACTCGGCGCGCTCGGCCGCGGGCGGCGCCTTGCGGGGCCGCGGGCTCGCGGCCTTGGGCTGTTCCACTGGGTCGGGCTCGATCGTGTAGCCGTGCCCCAGCGTCAGGGTGTTGATCTCGCGCTCGTCGTCGGTGCGGTAGCGGCGGCCATCGGGCGCGCGCAGGGTCGGCATGGGAACCTCCTCCGGCAGAGCGGGTGGCCAGGGTCGACGGCGTGGCGTGGCGCCCGCGGCCACCCTGGTACGCGAGCGTCACCCCACGTCAGGCCGCTCCGCCAGGCGCTGGGGCGGGGAAGCCCATGTCGGCCAACAGCGCCTTCCAGCCCGGCCCGCCGAAGAAGAACCGCATCGCCGTGCCGGCATCCTCGTCGTACTTCGCGGTCAGCGTGACCTCGTAGCCCACGGGATCGTCGTCGTCGGACCACTTCTGGTCCCCGGTGTCGGTCACCGTGGCCCGTGGGGCGAGCTTGGCCACGTAGATCGTGTCCGGACCGACCCCGTCTACGAACAGGCCGAACACCCGGAAGTAGCGTGTCGCCGGCCGCGCCGGCCGGTCGAACCGCACCTCACCCGTCGTCGGGTCCGGCACCACGCTGCCCAGGTTGACACCCTCGTACAGCTCCAAGGTCTTGCGCTTGGTCTCCTGCGCCGTGAACTTCAACCCGTCGGTCTGCTTGGTGATGTCGGTGCGGGTCGGCTCGACAGCGCCCCAGGAGTCCACCTCCGCGGTGTCGACCGACCGGCTCCAGGTCGCACCGTCACCCTTGTCCACCCAACCGATGTCCTCGTACCCCGCAGGCAACGGCAGCAGGCCCGCCGCGTCCCCGGAGGTCAGAGCCGTCGGCAGGTCCGCAGTGTGATCGGCGATGAAGATCGAGCCCTCCAACGCCTTGCGGATCAACTCGGACTGTTTCCGCTTGAGCGCGTCATAGGTCGTGGTCGTGGGAGTGGTCAAGATGTCTCCTTCTTCTGCACGTCGCGCCGGGTTGTCACGGGTGCTCGCTACTCTTCGTCGTCATGGCGGTACACAGACGCGGGTCGGCCTTGAAGCCGAAGGAAGATCGCCCGCTGGGGCGGGTGCTGGTGACGATCGATGACTTCCGCGCGCTGCGGGATGAGGTCGCTCGGTTGGACGGAGGTAATGAGCCGCCGAAGTTGGAGTTCAACGGTGGCACGTTCGATGAGCCGGAAGACATCCGGACGTTGTCCGACCTGGAACTGCAACACCTCGCTGTCAAAGGCAGCACACTGGAGGTACACCTCACGCCTACCTCGGCGCACGTGTTCGGCGACCCGGACACGTGCGAGGACCTTTACACGTCCTGGGCTCGTCCTCGCGCCACTAGTCTGCGGCCCACGCCGCTGTCGTGGTATCAGGCGTTTAGGGCAACCACACTTTTTGTGATAGGAATTTTCTTTCTGGCCGGGGGAGTCGGCATTTTCGTCAATGGTACCGACCCAAATAATCCAGGCCAAACACTTCCTGTCCTAGACAGAATTGCTGGCGGCTCCATGGCAATGCTGATTGCGAGCGCGCTACTCGGGTTCGGTGTTGCTGCCCTACGTGATCGCCCCAATTCCTGCGCGGTGATACGTGCCTGCCTGCTCGTCAGTCTGCTTGTGAGGAAGTAGGTCGTCGCCAGGACAGGCGGTAGTAGCCCAGGACGCGGCGGATGTCCTCGGTGGTCGGGTAGGGGACCTGGGTGGGCGGGTTGTCGGTGCGTGCGGCGTCGATGAGCACGCCGCTGGCGCGGGTTCGGACGCTGCCGAGGATCTGTTGGCGGCAGTGCTCGGCGAGTTGCCATGCCTGCGCGCGGTCGCGGCCGTAGCAGGCGATTTCGATGCGTGGGTGGTCGGTGATGCCGTCGTCGGAGCCGCCGACTCGCTGCACCCGGATCAGGGGCGGGCTCAGTTCGGCCGGGGTCGCGGTGACCGTGGGGGCCAGGTGCTCCAGCAGGGTCATCACCACGGTTTCGGCGTCGGGAAATGGCGGTAGCACCATGCCCACGGGGCTAGCCCGCTTCCACGATGTCGAGGGTGCGTGCGAGCACGTGGTGCGGGTGGGCCTGGCGGTCGTTGCCCCATTCGACGGCCGCCGAGTGCGGGGCGCTCGCCACGATCAGCCCGACGGGCCGGTCCCTGCGCCGCCCGCCGAGGCCGCCATCCTCGGCGCGGAGGCCGGCCACGTACTGGCCACTCCGGCGTGGGGCGATGCGTTGGGCGAACTCGGCTCCGCCCCGGGCGCGGTTCATGATCAGGTCGTGCATCTCCCGACCGCGTAGCAGCGCAGCGAGCCCGCGGTGATCGAGCACGAACTCCACGTCGGCCATCAGCCGGTCACCCTTTCGAGGTTGATCACGCAAACGCCGGAGGCGCCGGGTGTGAACGGACTGCGGTAGCGCTGGGGCTCGCCGATCACTGCCCACCGGGTGCCGTCGGGCAGCACCACCCGGTCGGTCGCGAGCACGTCGGCGTCGAGACCGGCGTACACGGTCATGCGGGTGGTGACCTGATCGGCGCGGTCGGTCTGCTCGGTCGAGCCGGCCGGCGCGAGCACGCAGCCGGGAATGTCGTGTTCGGTGGGCGGCAGCGGGTCGCCGTACCGGTTGGTGCCGGCCGGCCGCGAGACGCGGACCGTGTGGCCGATCAGCCCTTCCGGTGTCACCGGTGGCCTGAAGGGGACGTGGTGGCGGTGTCCACGCTGAACGCCGTCTTCTGCCCGACCGCACGCCGCAGCCGCAACCGCTGGTCCCGGCTCAGCGGCGCTCCGCTCGTGCCTGTGGCGGCGTAGCTGGCCGAGTACGGCCCGATCGTGGTCGACGTCGCGCCGCCGGGCGTTGGGACCGCGGCTTTGCCCAGCTCCAGGGCCACGGCGGCGACGCCCGGCGGCACCTCGTCCGGCAGCGCGCCGATCTCCGCGGCGATCGCCGCTGCGACCCAGCTGTGGATTACGGCGGCGGTTTCGTCGCTGACCGGCCGGCCCGCCAGCGCGGACAGCGTGGCGGCGGTGAACAGCTCGGCCACGCTACTCGGCTCGGCCCCGGCGTGGCTTGGCCGGCTCGTCCCTGGCGGCCCCGCCACCGACCTCGCGAACGCCCAGCTCGGTCGGCAGCTTGCGCAGCTCGGCCGCCGTCTTCGGGTCGACATCGGCCACGCCGTCGCTGAACCTGACTCCGATGTCGCGGACGATCAGGCCGGGGTAGTGCTGGCTGACGAACTTCACCGTGCCGCCTTCCTGCTCGCGAGTGGTCACGCCGACTGCGGAGCGGTGGTCAGCCCGGTGATCTTGCCGTGGGAACGCTCGTTGCCGTAGCGCAGGCCGACCTCGCCGTAGATCTGGTACCGGTCGCTCGCGCCGGTCTTGGCCAGTGGCTCGGTGAACAGGAAGCCGCGGCCCGGGATGCGCAGGAACACCGGTGCGAGCTCGTCCAGCGATGCGACCACCACGGTGTCGGCGGGCATGTACCTGTTCAACATGATGTTGAGCCGCCCGAAGTCGGTCTCCACGGTCTGCAACGCGACCCCGCCGACGTTGCGGGTCTGCTCGCGGTAGCCCTTGTCGGCGATGAACGCCTTGGTGAGCTGCCGCTTCTGGAAGGCGTTGCAGATCAGCGTGGCGGTCTCCGAGACGGTCAGGCCGCCGTTCTCCCAGGTCTGCTGGAGCAGGTCAACCACCGTCTCCTCGGACAGTGGCGTGGGGGTGGCGTGGGTGATCACGTTGGTCTGGATCGCCTGCAGCAGGCCGCGGGTCCGGCGGGGCTGGGTGTTGTCGGCCGGCTGCGCGAACTGACCGCTGATGAAGCTGACCTCGATGTCGCGGGCGATCTGCTCCAGGTGTCGCTGGGTCTGCCAGACCAGCTCGTCCCCGACGGGGTTGGTGCCGGTGACGGCGGCCGAGGTCGGCACCGCCGATCCGGTGCCGGCGAACTGGCCGTTGGCCGCCTCGCGGGTGTAGGTGATGGACAGCGCTTCCTGATGGATCTCGACTACGTTGAACGCGTTCTGGCGGACCCGGGCTTCGGGCGGGGGCGCGTCCGCGCCCTCGACCCGCTGGCGGTTCGCGTCCGGATCACGCAGGTCGTAGGACTGCCAGGTGAAGATCGTGCTGTCGGTGGCCTGGCCACCGGTGAGGCCGCCGATCGAGGACAGCAGCGGGGTGTCGGTCGGTGTAAGCGAGAAGAGCTGGCCGACGTAGTTGGGTGAGTTGTATGTGGTGAGCATCTCGGTGATGCCGGGCATTGTGTGGCTCCTGATGGGCTACGACGCCGACACGCCTGCACCGCTCAGCGGCCGTCGTGGCGGGCGAGCAACTGCTGAGTCTTCAGCCGTAGCGCTTCCCGGTGGTCGCCCTTGCGCTCCGCCTCACGGATCTGGTCGCTGATTGACAGCCCGCCCCGATGCCCCTGGCCGGGGTCCGGGTTCGGTCCTCGCCGGCCGGCCTCGGCTGCCGCCAGGTGGGGGCGGTCCTTGAGCACGGCGGCGACGTCCTCGGCGATGGCGGCGAGGTCGATCTCGCCGTTGTCGCCGACGTAGCGGTCCTTGTCGTCCAGGTAGCGGGGCGCGTCAGCGGGGTTGGCCCAGCCGTGCGCGGCAGCGCGGATCTCGGCGTTGATCGCGGACGTGATCGCGGCCCGGGCGCGGGCCTCGGCCTGCTCGGCGCGGGCTTGGTGCTTCTCGGCCTCGGTCCGGTTGGCTTCCTCGATCTCGTCCAGTCGCTTGGCCTTGGCGCTGTTCTCCTTGGCGCGGGACTCCCACTTGCGGGACTGCGCGAGAACCTGCTCGTAGAGCTTGCGGTAGTCCTTCTCCTGCTCCTCCTGCGCGGACCTGTCGTCCGCCGGTGAGCTGGCCTGCGAACTGCCGGTGGAGTCGGGCTGCCGCGTGGCGTTGTCGGCCTCGCCGTCGGTGGGCGCGTCAGCGGTGGTGTCGGTGTCGGTCATGGACTGGGTTCCTCCCGTGCGGGATCTCCGGCCGATGGCGTGCGCCGGGCCGGTGGTGAAGGGGTGGTGGTGCGCCGTGCGGCGCGAGTCAAAGGAGGTAGCCGTAGCGGCGGAGCGCGGCGATCAGCTCCTCGCGCGGGCGGCCGGAAAGGTCGGCGACGAGCTGACCGGCCGTGGGTCGGGCAAGGCGCGAGCGCTGGTAGCGATGGCCAGGCCAGGTGGCCAGCTCGCCCAGTCGCTGCCCGACCAGCCCGCGCGAGGTGGTGCCCTGGGTAGTGGTCCACCGCCCGGCCACCGGCATCGCGGCGCGGCGGGCGTTGACGACCTGCGCCGGATCAGCCCCGGCGCGGATCGCGGCGGCGTTGCCGGTGCCGAAGCGAGTGTTCTGCTCGGCCTCGCTCATCGACTCGAACAGCGCCCGCGGATGGTGGTCCGGGTTGGACTCCCGCCACTGCTCTCGGGTGACCGGGGCCATGTGGCAGTCGCACCGGGGATGCCGCCGGAAGCCTTGGGAGACCCGGTACAGGCGGCCGGCCAGGATGATGCAGCGATCGCACGCCGGGAGCTTCACCACCCGCTCGTAGCCGGCCGCGCGCCGGTCGGCGATCAGCTGAACCTGCGTCGCGGTGCGGCCGGCGTCAGTGATCTCGGTGGCGGTGTAGGTCAGAGCGCGCCGTAGTCCGATGAGCATCGCGTCGGTGGCGGACATGCCCGCGCCGAGGTCGGCCAGCAACCGGATGATCAGCAGGTCCGCCAGCCCTGCGAGTGGCAGGCCAGTCGTGGTGAACCCGGCGAACGCCGCTGGAACCACGGTGGGTGTGGCCTGCTCGGGTGGCTCGACGCCCAGGACGCCCGCGACGTAGGAAGGCGCCAACGCGGCCGTCTCGGTCTGGCCGGCCTTGATCGCGGCGACGAGCACCGGGGCGACCCGCGCCACGTAGCTGGCCTGCAACCCTCCCCGGTCCAACCCCTGACGCCAGGCGCGCTGGATCTCGGCGGCTTTGCCACGGACGACGGCCTGAGTGGCGTCCAGGTGAGCCCGGCCAGCTCGGGTCGGCGTGGTCACGAACCACCCCCGGATCGGGCGAACCTCAGCGCGTTCCTAGGACAGCGCCGGACCGGACAGGGACGCTGGGAGCATGGAAGACCAGTGGAGGCCCCTGCCCGAGTACGAACCGCCCGTCACCGAGTCCCCCGCGCAGCCAGACCCTAGCGATCCGGCTATCGCAGGCTGGCACCAACCGGCTCCGCCGCCCGCTGCTGAGCCTCCGGTTCGTCCGCCGAGGCCGCCGGCTTGACCCCGTACTCGCCAGCCGGGTCGTAGACCGCGCGAGTCACATCCTCGCGGTCCTCGCGCTCCATGTCCGCGATCTGGTTCTGGGTAAATCCGAGAGTGCGGCGCGCCATCCGGCGCGGAACCAACCGGTCAGCCTGGTAGAGCTTGACCACCGCATCGGACCGCTGTGAGAAGGTGGGCGTCGCGGCGTCGGCCCACACCGTCTCCATCCAGCGCGCGGTGTCCGGCACCGCTCCGTCCCGCACGAGCATCACCAACCGCATGATCCGTTCCCAGGCGGTCTCGAAGCCCTTGATCCGCCGTTCGGCCCGCTTGACGTGCCGGGCTTCTGCGGCCCTGATGCCATCGGCGCTGGCCGGGTTGTCGCTGGAGTAGCCCAGGTTGTGCAGGCTGAGCCCGGACACCGTGGAGACCATCACGGCCAGCGCCCGCAGGGTGTTGTGGAAGTTGGTCAGGTCGGCCTCGTTGAACTGGCCGACCTCGACCCCGTCGTCCTTCTTCGTCTTCGAGGTCGACCAGATCTTGCCCGCGATCGTCTGCCAGACGGAGACCTTCTTGCCGTCGGCGTCGGTGAAGTCGTCCTCGTCGAACCCGAGCGCCCAGCGCCGGGGCATGGCGTGGAACTCCGCGCTGATCATCATGTCCGTCGCGATCTTGCAGGCGGCGTCGGACAGCGGGATCACGTCGTCCAGCTCCGAGGTGCCCAGCGGCGCCCACAACTGCGGCCGGTTCACGATCGGCACCACCAGGACCTCGCCGAGCGCGTGGTCATCCCGGGACACCTCGATGAACCCACCCCGCTCCGACGACAGGACATAGGTCACCGTGTACTCCGGCAGGTACAGCGTGACAAACCGTTGCGTCTCCCCATCCGGTGCCAGGTCGTGCCACCGCTTGATCGCCGCGGCGACCCGTCGGGTCGCCGGGTCCAGCTCGACGTGCACCTCCAACGGCGACTCGATCGTGACCAGCGGGTACCGCTCGTCGGCGACGCGAGGGTTCGTCCCGACGATCGCGTACGCCCGCTTCATCACCATCGCGGTGACGTGCGCCTGCTGGTACCCCGCGTCCAGGTCGTTGTACTGCGCCACGTGATCCAGCTCGGCGTCCAACTCCGGTCGGCCACCGAGTCGGAACCCCTGTAAGTCGATCCGCTCCTCCAACGCGTCCACGACCAACCTCGGCCAGTTGATCACCACCTGCCGAACCCGCTCGTCCAGCGTGTCCATCAGCTCCGGATGCATGTACGACAGCCGCTGCTGGCCCTCGTAGTACTCCAGCAAGCGGCGTAGCTCCGGCAGCTCGGCGTTGTGCCGATGGATTAGCCGCGTGATCCACTGCCTCTCGACCTGACTGGGTACATCGCCGATCGCCAAGGTCTGCCCCCTCGAACCATCAGACGGTGGGAGACACTGGCCACGTGACGAACACGATCACCGCTGGCGCGGCCGTAGCCGCCGCGCTCTTCAGCATCCTCAATGTCGTGCTCGCGGGCCGATTTGCCCGAGGAACTCAGGTCCAGCAATGGCGTCGAGAGTCCGCGCGTAAGGCGTTTGCAGCTCTCCTGGACGCAGCGCGGGAAGCACTAGAGGCAAAGGGCGAGCTGGCGCGGCGATTCGAGCCGCGGCTCAAGGCACAGCGCCGTGCCTCCTCGGGCGACCTTCCAGATGCCTTCGTGCAAGCAGGTATCAGGATGGAGGATGAGGAAGACGGCGAGGCGGTCATTCGTGCCGCCAAGTCGATCGAGACCCTTCTCTACCGCATGGAGGAGCTGGAACTAATCGGCAGCGCCAGGTGCGTCGCTGCTGCACAAGCGCTGGTGGATACGGTCGATCGCGGAATGCCCCGGACTGTGACGGATGACGATGGCGTCGAGGGCAAGCTGGAAACGTTCGGAGCTCAGCTCGACGTATACGGAAGCGCCCGTCGGGCGTTCGTGCTCGCCTGCCGACGTGACCTCGGCGTCGGGCGAGGTCGGTGGCGAGAGATCGCGTAGCTCACCGCACAATCATGCGGCCGGATCTCGCGTGCTTCTGTGCTAGTTCGCGCCATCGGGTGATAGCCATCGCGGCCGTCGGTACGGCGTCGATGCGCTTGGCGACAGCGTTGCGGTCGGGCTTGTCGGGCCGGAGCTGGTCGGCGTCCCCGGCCGGGTGGCGGACCTCCACCGTGTCGAAGCACCACTCGGCGACCGGGTTGGCGTGGTGGGTCCAGCTCCGGGACTTGGTGAGCGCCATCAGCTCGGTCATGCCCCAGGTGAGTCCGCGGTAGGTCTGCGGGATCGGGGCGAGGTCCAGACGCGTCCTCTTGACGATCTCCTGGCGGACGGGCTCGCCGGACCATTCGTCGTAGCCGGCCGCCATGACCTTGAACGTGTGGGAGTCGGCGGCGATGTCGGCGTAGATCATGTCGTAGTCGATGACGTCGCCGGGGGTGACGGTGATCCAGCCGCCGTCGGCCCACTGCGACACGCGGCCGTTGGTCCGGCTGTCGAGGAAGGTCACGGCCGCCTCGGGTAGCCAGAAGCGCCACAGCATCGAGGGCACGCCGTCCAGGCCGTCGGGCACGAGCAGCGCCCACGCGGTCAGGTCGAGCTTGGCGGCGAGGTCGAGTCCGCCGTAGGCGCGGCGGCCGGCCAGCTCGGCGCGCAACCAGTCTGGGGCGGGGGCGACGGTGCCGGCGCACTGCCGGTACAGGTGCATCGGCATCCAGCGGTGGGACTGCTGGACCCACTGGTTGAGCCGGTACTGCCGGAACGCGTTCTCCTTGCTCGGGTCGTTCTTCGCCTCGGCGGCTTCCTGGCGCAGCGACCGGATCGAGAGGAAGTCCCCGAGCGCGGGGTTGGCTAACGGCCAGTTCCGCTCGTCCCAGGGGTCGGCGTCCTCGGGGACGTTGCGGATGTAGGCGAAGCGGTGCCACGCGCGGTCCGGGTCGTCCATGATTCGCACGCACTCGTCGTGCTCGGATCGGGCGAAGGAGGCGGGGTCGTCGCCGGCCGTGGTGGCGGCGACCATGAGCGGTTGGGCACGGGTGCCCATGCCGGTGCGCATGGCGTCCCACAGCCGGGAGTCGCGCTGGGTGAGCACCTCGTCGAAGACCACGCCGTGCGGGTTATGGCCGAGGTTGCCCGCGGCGTCGGCCGCGACGACCTCGTAGTAGCTGCCGGTGCGCTCATCGAGGATCCGCTTGATGTGGTTCTTCACCACGAGCCGCGCGGACAGGACCGGCGAGAGCGCCACCATGCGGGCTGCGACGTCGAAGACCTTGGCGGCCTGGCCTCGGTCCATCGCGCAGCCGTAGATCTCCGCGCCCTCTACGCCGTCGGCCACCAGCAGGTAGAGCGCGATGAACGCCAGCAGCTCGCTCTTGCCGTTCTTGCGCGCCAGCTCGATCCAGGCGATCTGATACCGGCGGACGTAGGACTCCCACTCGGGGTCCCAGGTGACCTCGCCGAACAGCGGCTCGATGATGTCGCGGCGTTGCCAGCTCGCGAGCACGAACGGTCGGCGTGCCCACTTGTCCTTGGTGTGGACGCACAGCTCGGCGGCAAAGGCCACGGCGTGCGCGGCGCGCGGGCGGCAGACGTGGTCGCCGCGCTTGCGGCAGGTCTTGCCGTCGAGGGTGAAGCCGCACTCCGGCAGCCTCGACCTACGAGAGAAGTCGCTCGGCGCTCGGCCGCGTGGCGCCACCCGGCGCGTCCACCTTGAGCTGGGTGCGGTCGGACGGGGTGAGGCCGAACCGTGCGCCGTACTGCGCGAAGGTGGTTTCCGCCTCCCGCTGGACCACCAGCGCGGGGTTCTTCACGAACCCGTTCGGGCCTTGCACCAGCAGCGCCGAACCGTTGACCAGCTTGGTCGCCTGACGGTAGCGGGCGAGCGCTTCGCAGACGATCACGAAGGCGTCCACGTCCCACGGGGTGAGCACGCCGACGGCGATCAGGCTCGGGGCGAGCCGGTCCCACACGACCCGCGCGTCCTCGGAGAGATCAGCCGGCGCGGTCACCTCTCCCTCGGGCGGGATCGGCTCGTGGTGGTTGATCCGGTCGGGCCGGTCGCCGTGCAGGACCTTCAGAGCCGTTGGCTTCGGCTTTACCCCGCGCGCTCCCATTGCCACCTCCTGCTGTTCGTAGCGCTGAACCCGCCCATCCCGTTCGTGGAAGCCGGACGCCGACAGGCGCCGTGCTGGGTACCGCCAGATCCACGTGCCCACCATGTAGAGTACGAGCTATGCGAACCACCCATGCGCTTGTACAGGTCGCGATCGCGATCATGGCGTCCCCGGACGCGAAGCATTGGGGGTATGACCTGAGCAAGGAGTCCGGGGTTCGATCCGGCGTGTTGTACCCGATCTTGCGCAGAATGTTGGAAGAGGGGTGGCTGGTCGACGGCTGGGAGTCAGCGGAGGACATCGGGAAGCGACCACCTCGACGCTACTACACCTTGACCGAAAAGGGACAACAAGAGATTGGCGCCATTCTTCACGCCGCAAAGCACGACGCGCGATTCCGCGGCCTGAGCTGGAGGCTGGCGTGATTGGTGAGCTGATTGGGGGGAGTGCCACGCTCGGGGTCTTGCTGACCTCAGTAGTGGTATTCGGCCTGCTGCCGGGGCTGTTGCTGCGCTTCATAGTGATGTTGTACCCGCATGGGGACCCCCGTCGTCGCGAACTAATGGCTGAACTACGTGCGGTCCCGCGCCTCATGCGTCCATGGTGGGTCGCCGAACAGATTGAGGCGGCAATCTTTGACGGACTTGGAACGCGAATTCGGCAACGGAGACGCAATCAAAAAAGGGCTGCGATAGTAGTTTCGCATCCTTTGCATCCTCGGCATCGCCCGGCTAGAGAGCGTTTATATAACGACATCGATAAGATGACAGAGAGACTACCCGAGTTTGCTCACAAGTATGGACTGATGTGGGTGCTCCGTCGAAATGGTTACGTTCGCATGCGTCGGCGAACCACAAATGGGTTGGTAACGTACGTCCACAAGCAATCTCCCGTGAGACGTGACAACGGTTAAGGCGAGGTTGTGCGACGACCCGTCAGTACTGGGACGGCGAATCATCGCACAACCTTCGCTCAGGTCCCGGAGCTGCGGCCACGGCCGGCGCCCGGCGAGCGGATGCCGAGCCGGCGCGCCGCGCCACGGACCATCGCGCTCGACACGTTGGTGATCCGACGCATGATGTCCCCTCCTCTCCCTACTGGTCATCCATCGGCACGCCGAGCACGCGGGCCACGGCGTAGCCATCCATGTACTTGTCCCCGATCGCGAGCAGCCCGGCGTTGCGCAGGAAGCGCTCCTTGTCCTCGCGCGACTTGAAGCACACCGCGATCCAGTACTCGGAGTCCGTGGCCAGGCGGAAGCGCTCGGCTTCCCGCCGTGCCCGGTCCCGGAACCCCTGCTGGAGGGCGTTGAGCTCCCTCCGGGAGTCCTCCGGTAGGTCTCCGGTGTACTCGACGTCAGCGAGCGGGTCCGGCTCGGGCTCCGCGTTGAGCTGCGCAAGGATGTCGTCGTTCGACTGCTGGTCGCCGACCGCGGCCTGGGCCGAGAGCCGCGCGAGCAGGTCGTCGTTAGAGTCCGGCACGGAACAGCTCCAAGTCCGCCAGCGGGAACCACTCCAGGATGCGGTCGTAGTCGCTCGGCCGGTGCTCCTTGAGCGGCTGGAGGAAGCGCAGGTCGAGCCCGTCGAACGATCGGCCGAACAGCTCGTAGTCGATCGGGAGCGGGCAGCGGTGCTCGGCGAGCATCGACCGGACGTGCCGAATGCGCCAGTCCCACACCGGACTCACCTTGAGCACGTGCTCGCGGACCGGCCCGTGCCCCTTCATCGCCGTGCGCCGATTCGGGGAATCCGCGGCGCGGATACCGTCCGCGGTGTAGGTGGTGGCCGGGTCGAGCTCGTAGACCTCGGTGCACAGCAGCCGGGAGATGTCCACGTAGTCCGGCTCGGGCAGTTGCGCAGCCTCGATGATCAGCCGCCGTTCCGGCGCCTGGAACGTCAGGTTGTTCAACCAGCGAAACAGGCTCGGGTGGGGAAGCTGCGGGATCGCGACCCCGAAGTACCGCTCGAACTCCGCCAGCGACTCGTCCACGAACTCCAGACCCGGCACGAGGTAGAGGTGGAAGGGCCGCACTTCCACGCCGGCCTCCCGCAGTGCCAGCCAGCAGGCGATGGAGTCCTTGCCTCGGCTGAACGCCAGCAGCACCGGGGCGCCCTGGCGTGCCAGCTCCGCCCGGATCTCGGCCGACGGTTGCACTCCCTCGATGACGATCGGTGCAGTCTGGTCGGCGGCAGGGTTGATCACCATCGGCCATCACCCCCGACCAACGTGCCCGGATCGGTGTGGAAATGTGTCGGCACACCCCCGGGCCTGGCTGACGACCAGCTCTGACCGGCCGGGGGAGGGGTAACCCCCTGGAGGTGCCGGCTCACATGCCCAGCGGCCGGCACTGGACGGGGCTCGGTGACCGAGCGGCGGCCGGCTGGCCGGTCCGGCTCGGGCTCGGCCGGCGCGGCGGTGTCAGGCTCACCGGCTACCACCTCGGGTGGTTGGGTCCCGAGCGGTGTGCCGGTTGTGGCACCACTGGCACAACCCTCGGCCATGCTCGGGTCGGTTCGGGTCGAGTCCCTGTCGAGCCAACTTCCGGCGAGGGATCGGCCAGTGATCGGCCACAGTGGAAGCTTGCCCACAGGGTCGACCGGGATGGGTCGGACAGCGGGTGTCCGGGCACCGGCACACCGGGTCACGGGTGAGCACAGCGGTACGGAAGGCACGGTGTCCGGCTGACCGGTATGCCTGCTGTGCTGGGTCGAGCCTACGGCGGGTAGCTGTCTCCTGTGCATGCTCGGCACAGCGACCACCCCGGCAGGATGGTTCCCCACACCCGGGCATGGTGCACGGTGCCGAGGCACGGTACGGCATGGCCAACCCCCTACCGGCCCCACAGGGCAGCCACGAAGCCACACGACACCGGGCACACAGGGACCCGGTGCCTGGAACGGGCAGGGCCCCCTGCCGAGCGGCAGGGGGCCCTGTGGGTGCGGACTCACTGGGCAGCCACGAAGTCGAGCGACTTGGCAAAAGCCCTGTGCTTCAAGTCATTGTACTGACCGGAGAAACTCCGATCGGCCCGAGCGGTAGCCACCTCATCCGGGGTCCGGTCACCGGTCACCGGCACCAGCCAATCCAGGTACTCAGTCAGCGAGTTGTATCCGGCCCACACGGTGCCCCGGATGTTCTCCTGGGTGTCGGCCGACTTGAACAGGGCAGTCAGGGTCTCCCACTGCTCCTCCTCCGGTTTCCTCCAGCCTTCGGACGGCTTGGTGAACTTCTCAGGCCACACAGCCTTGATCAAATCACCGAACTGGTCGGTGTTCATCTTGGTGTTGATCATGCTCTCAGCCTCGGCCTGGAATACCTCAACCCAGTCAAAGTTGATCTTGAGTGCCTCTCGGGCTTCCTGGATCTTGCCAGTAAGTCCCTTGCTGTGCCGGAAGGTGTACTCACTCCGGAAGTTCCGGAGAGCAGCCCTTTCGGTGTTGGCACACACCACCCGGACCGGGGTGGTGACGGCCCGGAGTTTGCCCTGTCCTGAGTAGTTGTTGAACCCTGCCAGGTACAGTCCGATCTCATCGGTGCCACCGATCTTGATCGACTCCGGGAGCTGCATGGTCAAGAAGATGTCCCGACCGCCCCGGAGCGATCCCCCGGTGTCGAATACGGCACCGGAAGTGTCCACAATGGCCTGCATGAACTCTGCGAACTCTTCGGGCTGAATGATCGGGTACTCACCGGAGACGATACCCAGCGGTTGCAGCTCACCGGACACGGGCACGGTGCGATAGGTGCTGTACCAGCCAGGAACTTCCAAGAGGGTTGCGGTGTCCTCCGGGGTGACATGTTGCCCTTCCGGACGGTCGACTTCCTTCGGAACGGGGCACTTCTGTGTGTGCTTGGCACCCTCGGCCCTACGGCACTCCGGGCACCGGCCGGAGGGGACGACAGCGGTAAGGCCAAGGGACTTCTGGATGTTCCAGCCGGAAAGCTGGGCCAAGTCCAGCACTTCCTGAGCGGTCATCGGACCGGGCACCACGGTCCCCAGTCGGTGCCAAGCGGGCTCCCGGGCGGCAGCGAAAGCGGTACTGCCATCGGCCAGTTTCTCAAGCTCATGGGGCATTTGCGGGTCTCCCTGGTTGTGGTTGCTGTCTTGCTGACACCCACAACACTACAGGATATCGGACTATTGTCCAGTGACTGTGATACAGATCACTTTTGATGGACTTATGTCCAACCAGGGCTGAATTCTTGACTTGTCAGCGAGACAGCAAGGCAGGGAGACAACTTCGATGGAATTAGGCGAACCGGTCGGCCGATCGGTGAAACCGGAGCTATCCTCTGATCGGTCCTCTGCGGATGCGATCTTGGGTGACGTGTACCGACCGTACCGGCGAATGGACCTGCGGACCGGCGGCGAGTTGATCTCAGACTTTGTCGCCGCATGGCGTGAATCCGACGACCTGGACATGTGGGTCTTCGGGAAGCGCTGGGCACTCCGCAAGCTCTCCGAGGAGGGCTGCACGATCGTCGTTACGCGCGTCGATCGACCAGTCGAGATCCTGGAATGGCAGCTCGCGCCGGAAGGTCGGCCCGACCGTTACAGCGTCCGCGCGTGGCACGAGATGGTGCGGGCCAGGTTCCTTGACCAGCCGCAGGAGCGCCGCGAAACCGACCCGGGCGGTCGAATCTCGATCCGCGAGCTCTCCACCAGTGCAATCGCGCACCTACCCAAGGGAGAAGACTGATGGCTCTCACCAAGAAGAACCGGTGCGCGGGCTCGTTCATGCCTGCCAAGGGGTACTACGTGTTCGGCCACACGATTCGGGGTCTGTGCTGTGTGTGCGGGGGACGCGTGAGGATGGTCAGCCGCGACGACAAGGTTGCCGCGCACTTCCCCCGGGAGCCGTGATGGCTCCGGTCCGATTTGACGGCGTGGTGGTGTTCGCCGACGGGCGGACCCACCTCGTGCGCATCACCCCGACGTCCTGCTTCCAGTGGGGCGCCACCCAAGACCAACTTGGCGACGTCGCGGACGCCCTCCGGGCGATGTCTGCGGCGCTCGCCGCCACCCTCAAGACCAAGGACGACCGATGAGCGAACTTGTGGACCCGCAGGAGATCCGCCGGAAGATCGCCGCACTGTTCGGCGGCCGTGCGATCGAGCTAGCCGGCAAGGAGAACCCGCGTTCGGGGGTGGACTACACCGAACCGGAGGTCGTCGCGCTCGCCGACACGACGGCCGCTGATCTGGTCGAGGACTGGAACGAGGGCGACGGCACGGTGGCCGCCCTGCTGTTCGAGATCGCCGACGAGGAGGGCTGGTCGTGAGCAAGCACATCATCTGCAAGGTCTGCGATCGCGCCCTCAATCGCTACGTGGACGACGACGGCGTGACCTACATCCACACCTTCAACGACCCGACGAACCACGAGCCGGTGCCCGTCGAGGCCCCGCCGGACTGGCGGGGCCGGTGCGACTTCTGCTCCGCGGAGAAGCCGGAGTTCCTGCTGCCCGCTCGGGACTTCCGCGTGCCGCACCACGACAACGAGATGAGCATCGGCGACTGGGCGGCGTGCGCGTTCTGCGCCATGTTGATCGACTCGAACCGGTGGAACGAGCTGGCCCGCCGGGCGGCGGCCGGACACGAGAAGCTGCATGGCGTCCCGCCGGACGAACTGCGGATCACCTTTGTCCGGGCGCTCTACGGCGAGCTGCGCAAGCACATCAGCGGCTCACTGCGGCCGATCGGAGGTGAGCAGTGAGGAGGCACCCACCGACGCATCGGAGCTGCCAGACCTTCCGGTTCGCGGCCTGGCAGTGGTGCCTCGATACCGCTGAGGAGCTGATCCGCGCCGACGGGGAGGCTGCCGCGACCTTCTATCCCAAGGGCGGCATCACGACCCTGGATCCGCTTCTCCCGCTGGAGCCGGCTCGGCCGGGCTTCATGCG
Organism: Amycolatopsis arida; assembly: GCF_900115565.1. GTDB lineage: Bacteria > Actinomycetota > Actinomycetes > Mycobacteriales > Pseudonocardiaceae > Yuhushiella > Yuhushiella arida. The sequence continues at coordinate 91,284 of NZ_FOWW01000001.1, forward strand.
GCTGATCGTGATCGAGATCGATCACGACTACGCGATGACACAGACCAATCTGGCCAAGCCGATCATCGTCGCGCCGGTCGCGCCCGAGAAGGGCGACAACGGCGTGATCGTGATCGACGGATGGCACCGGGTCTACCGGGCGCGTAAGGAGGGTCGGGAGCACCTGCCGACCTACCTGCTCACGCCGTACGCGGAGAAGGCATCCCGCATCCCGGTCTTCATCGGGTAGGACGTGGGCACCCCCGTAACAGGCGATAGCGCCGGTCGCGACGCGGCCGGCGCTATCGTGTCTTCCTGCAACCTCGTGTCAGCAAGACAGCAGGGAGACACCCGGATGGTACGCGACCCACTGATCCCTCGGCTGGTTTCGGTCCCCGAGGCCGCCGAGATTTTGGGGCTCAGGCGCTCGCGCGTACACCAGCTTGTGACCGAGGGCAAGCTGCCGGGGGCGTGGTCAGGCAACACGATCGTGCTCGCCGAGGAGACCGTGCTCCGGTACAAGGCGGGCGAGCGGTTCGGCTTCCCGTCGGTCCTGGCGATCTTCCGCTACAACGAGGACGCCGACGGGTGGGTGGCCGTTGACCGGCGGGCGGTGGCGCCGGACTACGAACTGCCGGACCGCTTCGGCTTGGAGGACATCGGCGGCAACGAGGGCGAGTTGTACCGGGTCGAGCTGCTGGACAACCAGGGCAAGACCCTGGCCGTCAAGACCGTGGATGTCGAGGCGGCGAGCTGATGGGCGCAATCCAGGAGATGCCGCCGGAGGCGGGTTCGTGGCAGGTCGAGATCCGGCGTGAGAGCTTCTACCTGCATCGGGGTGAGGCCGACGACCTGGGCGCATACCCAGGTATCGGATTCTCCTGCCCCGAACACGCACTGCCCAGTCTCGTCGCCTCGTTGAAGCTGGTCGCGGGCACCCGGGCCTACCAGGAGAACCAGCGCCGGCCGAGCGGCTCCTGCGCGATCACGCTCGACTCCGGTCGAGCATGCCTGCACATCCCGGTGATCACCTACGGCGCGCACCGCGAGGGGCAGTGGCAGAGGGCATCCGTGGTGGAGATCCGCTACGGCGAGGTCCCAACCCTGCTGGAAAGGTTGGAAAGCCTGCTAGACGGGACTTACGGGAGGGGGGTCCGGGGGCTGTAGCCACACTGCCGGACGGTGATGTCACCGATCTTGCACGCGTGCTGGCCGGTTCGCAAGGTCACCGGGTGTGTCGGGGCTTACTCACGTGCGCCAGCGCGAGGTCGCGCACGGTGCCGAAGCGGTAGACGGGCCGTCCGCGTCCGTCGGTGCCGTGCGGGACGATCCGGCCCCGGCTGACCCAGGAGTCCCAGGTTCCGCGTGGGATCGTCTTGTCGAGCAGCAACCGTGCCCAGCCCAGGGCCACGGTGGCGGTGACCCGGAGGCCGGCCGCGTAGTCGATCATCCAGTTCCGCCGCTCGGTCACGTCGTGCTCGGTGCCGCAGGTGCCGCACTGCACCCGGTTCGCGCCGGGGTGGGCGTAGAGGTGATCGGGACACCTCTCGCCCTCGATCGGTGCGTCGCACGGGCCGGCGTAGATCCGGTCCGGTGGGCGGTCGATGACCCGGCGGACCCGAGCGACGACGTGGGTGATCTCGTCGTGGAGCTCGTCGGCTGCCGGGTGCAGTGCGAGCAGTCCGGGGAGGCCGACCAGCCAGGCGGCCGCGGCCGCGGTGGACCCGGCCGGCGGGAGCAGGTGCGGATTGCACGCGTGCACCTCACGCGCCCAGGTCGTGATCGTGTTCGCCAACACCCAGCTCGTCTCGCTGGCTGCCTCGTGGTAGGGCATCGGGCGGGCTGCCGCCTGTCCGACCACCCCGGGTCCGGGCGAGGTGGTGTGCTGGCGGGACAGGGTGGTGTTCAGCTCGGCGAGCAGGCCCGGCCCGCCAGCGCCGTCGGTGAGCAGCGCGCGGAGCGCAGCGACGAGTTCCCCGAGACAAGCCGCGCACAGCATGTCGCCGGTGGGCTTGCCGCAGCCGGTGACGCAGGGGCGTTCAGCCACGGGGACCACCGCTTTCGGTGGCCGACCACACGGCGGCGGCGAGCAGTGCGGCCACACCGACCACCAGCCACTTCCAGTCGCCGGTCCACACGCTGGCGACGACGGACGCCAGCAGCAGCGTGAACCCGACCGCTCCCGTTCGGGGCAGGGCTGCTCGCGGGTTCACGCGACCACCAGCCAGAGCACGACGAGCAGCGCCAGACAGACCAGACAGACCGCGACGTAGAGCGCTTCGGGCCAGGACGAGGGAGGCTGGCGGTGGTTCACGCCACCTCCCCATAGCCGGCCGCGCGTAGCAGCGGCACCAGGTCGGCCAGCTCCATCCGCACCGGTACGGACAGCTCGGGACCGGACACCCGCAGGACTTCCGGGTCGCGGGCGGCCTCGATCAGCGCGGCGAGGTCCCCAGCGGGCAACCAGGCCCACCACGTGCCCGGGTCGGCCCGGCGCTCGCGGCGCTGGACGAGGATGCCGTAGTCCGCACCAGCGGCGACTGCCTGCTGTGCGGTTTCGTCGAGCACGGTGGCTATCTCCCTGGAGGAGAGCGGGTTGCGCGCCTTGACCTGCCACACCAGGCCGGGGGTGCCTCGAATGTCGCCGAGGTCGGCGCTGGTCCGATCGACGCTGCGCCAGCCGTTGTCAGGCTTGCGCTCGGCGGCCGGCCAGCCGTGCACCCGCAGGTAGCGGCTGACGTCCCGCTCGGCGCGGATGCCCTTGGCGCGGTTGGCGCGGCCGATCTCGGCGGGGCTGCGGAGCGTGGTTCGGCTGGCTACGGGTGATCCCTCCTGGCGGTCGTGGTGTCGGGGTCGGTGGTGTCGTGGCGCTCGGCGAGGGCGGCGCGGACCCGCTGCATGCCGCGGGCGGCACGGCCGGTGGCGTCGGGATCGTGGTGGCAGAGCCGAGTGCCGACGTAGCCGCGCTCGTCGCACAAGCGGCAGGCGGCGATGGCGCGGTCGCGGTCGGCGGCGCGTGCTCGCTGGTTCTCGGCGCGCCGGGCTGCGGCGCGTGCGGCGGTGTCGGCGTCCCAGCGCTGGGCGGCTTCGCGGGCTCGGGCGCAGACACCGCAGGGTGGTGGGGCGGGGTCGTCCTCGTGGTCGACGCAGCGGTCGGGTGGGCGCTGCTCGGAGTTGCCAGGGTCCGCGCGGGTGCTCGCGCGCGTGCGCGCGCTCCCTTCCCTTCCTTTCCCTTCCTTTCCTTTCCCCGCGGTAGTCGTCGGGGAGGCTGCCGGTAGGGCTACCGGAGGTTCGCTACCTGCGGAGTGTGGATAACTGGCTGGTTTCTCCGGTAGGGCTACCGGAGCCCTCCCGTCGGGGTCCGAGACGCTTCCTAGACCCCTCTCCGGCGGGTCCGGGACGGGTAATGGGGTGCCCTCGGACACCGGTGGGATCTTCGACGGAGTGGGTTTCTGGATGCTCTGGTGGTCGTGCCAGCCGACGATCTCCAGATACCGCCGGCCGCCCACGTGGTAGCGCACGATGCGCCCGTGGGCGGCCAGCGTTTCCAGGTCTTGCTCGATGTCGGCCAGGGACACGTCGTCCAGCGGCCAGATGTCGCCCTTGATCAGCCGAGCGTTGTCCTTCACGCGACCGGCGTCGTCGGCGTGGGTCCACAGGCCGATCCAGGTCAGGCGAGCCCGGAACGGCAGCGCGGCGACGTCCTCGGAGCGGAAGAAGCTCGGCTTGATCGTGCGGATACGGGGCACTGAGAGCCTTTCCCCGTCAGGATGCGTGGGTGTGCGGGTTAGCGGGCATGCAGCGGCGGCGTACAGCCCAGCGGCGCCGCGTGCTGAGCCGGAGCCTGGCTGCGGGTGCTGGTCATGCGTCTCCCTGCGTCGTGGGTTCTTGGTTTCGGGCTTGGTCGCCGGGCGGCTCCGGGCCGTCCCAGGCCGGATCGGCGTCGAGGACCTCGGGGCCGGGGTCGGCGGTGAGGTCATCGAGCGCGTCGGCGTCGAGGTCGGTGCGGACCGTGCCTTCGGCGGCGATCGCGCGGGACATCACGGTGGCCATTGGCAGCCACTTCGCGAGTTGGCGTATGGCCGTCTTGCGGGCCATCGCCTCCCAGTCGGTCACCCACGGCCCCTTGCGGCCGGCGCGCGAGCGAGCGCGGATGGTCTCGACCGTGGCAACGTCGAGCACCTCGAACTCCACGCCGCCGTCGATCAGGGTGGCGGCAGCGTAGACATCGGTGATCGGCCCGCGGTCACCACGGGTCGGCTGGTGGATCAGGTCCGGGTGCAGGCCGTAGGAGTAGGAGAAGCGGTCGCCCTCGTGGACGACGCGAGCGGAGATGTGGCGGAGTTGCCCGGACTGCCAGGCGAGCTTGATCAGGCCGCGGTAGCCGGGGATGAAGGTCACCTGATCGCCGTAGGGGACGAGGTATGCCTCACCGAGCGGGCCGGGCTCCAGGCCGAGCTGCGCGGAGGTCATCAGCGCGCCGAGCAGTGATTCGGGGCGGCACCGCTGCAGGTCGGCGCTCTGCCGGATGACGGTCAGGGCGACGCGGGTGAAGCGTTCCGGGTTGAGGGCGGTGCCGTGCAAGGCCCGGGCGATCTCGGGCTTCTGCCGCTCGATGAGCTGGCGGAGATCGGCACTGTCGCCGCTGCTGGCGGTCTTGCGCTGGGCGAGCGCGGCTTTGGTGGTGGCATTGCTTATGCCTGATCCCTCCCGGCTGTTGGGGTGGAGAACGTGAGGCGGCGGCCGGCGGGCCGCTCGATGACGTAGGTGGCGTAGAGGTCCGGGTGCTCCGCTGCGAGCCGGACGTAGTCCAGTGAGCGGACCGGCTTCGATGGCGCCTTGTGGCTGGCCACCCGGTGGCCGTTGAGGTGCGCTTGCTCGGCCGGTCCCATCGCGGCCCGCAGCCGGTTGTCGATCCCGGCTCGCTCGACCTCCAGCGCCTTGATCTGCTCGCTCAGCTCGCGGCGGCGGGCGAGGTGTTTGTGCCACAGCGGGTCCAACTCCACCGTCTCGCCCGGCATGGCGGGCCAGCGCGCCAGCGCGCGGCGTGTGGTATCGGAGGCGTCGGCCGGTGGCGGATCGTCCCGCTGGACGTAGCCCCAGAACTCGGCTGCGGCGTCCACGAGGTCGGCGATGAGGTCGTCGTCGCGCTCGATGACCCGTTCGAGGTAGGTGTTGGTGTCCAGTAGCGCGACGACGAACGCGCGGGGCGCGTCGAGCAGCCGCAGGTACCACTGGGCCTGGCAGACGTAGTGGATCGGCACGTGGTCGTCGGCCCACTCGGCGCAGGCGCGGTGGCCGCCGGTCTTGACCTCCACGACACCGGCCAACGCTCCGGAGTAGTCCCAGGCCAGTCCATCGACGTTGCCGAGCATCCAGGGGTGGTCGCGGTCGGCGTAGATGCCGGCGCCGCCGGTCAGGATGTACTCCGGGTGCTGGTCGTCCCACTCTCGTAACAGCACCGGTTCCAGGATCTGACCCCAGCGGAGCCGCTCGACCGCGGTGGCGTCGAACTCGGCGGCACCGACGCGGCCGGTCTTCTCCAGCCAGAGCTGGAACGGGGTCCGCCACGGGTTCAACCCGCAGGCGGTAGCCACATCGGAGCCGCCGAGCCCCGCGGCACGAGCACGCTCCCAACGGTCACGATCAGCGCCGGCCGGCAGCACCACCGGCGTAGCGGTCGCGCCCGGGGTCACGGCCGCCTCCGCGCTGGACGTGGAGAGGGGGTGTTGGTGATGGTGCTGATCGGGAGGGAGGATTCGCTTACCCACCAGTGGTCAGGGCGTCCTCCGTCTTCCAGCAGCTCGGCCAGGCAGCGTGGCACCCTGTGCTGTCGTGCCCAGTCGGACCATCGCAGGATGGCCGGGTCCGGTTGGACGGAGACCCGAACAGCCGTTCGATCACAGGTGATCCAGTTCGAGGTCAGGCCCAGGCTCCACCGGTCCGGCGTGGCGAGGTCGGTCAGCCACACCAGCGCCGCACCGAGCATCGGGTGTAGGTGAGGCCGCAGGGTGCCGCTTCGCTCGATCCCGGGGGCACAGTGGGCACAGGTGAAGTGGTAGAAGGCGGCGGGCACTCACGCATCACCGGGCCGAACGGGTAGGGGATTGGCGCGGTACCACTCGTGCGCGTCGTACATCGCGACCGAGTGCGCCGTGGTGTTCCGCTTGTTCGCTGCCGTGATGGCCTGACGATGCGACGCTGGTAGCCGCTGCCAGCAGGTACGGCACGCGAAGAAGGCGGGCTGCACCTGGCGCCCGCAGCCGCCCGGGCAGTCGTGCGTGCGCCGTCGAATCCGTCGTCGTGTCGCGGTCAGTCCTGCTCACCGCCACCGCGGTCGGAATCGTCCTCGGTCTCGTCGCCGGTCTCCGGGCTGCCCGCAGGCTCCTCGTTGGCCAACGTCGGGAGTCGGTCGCGCAGCGCGTCCCAGGTCTCGTTGAAGATCGGCGTGTCCGGATGCGGTCGCAGCAGCGCGGAGGTCGTCGGCTGTTCCTGCTCGGCGGCGTCGGTACCCTGCTCGGCGGGTCGCTGCGCGGTCATCGAGTCCTTCTCGGTCTGCGCGTCGTTCACAGCAGAGCTCCCATCGCGAAGCCGGCCGCGAAGCACAGGCACGCGCCCGCGGTGACCAGACCGGCCACCGCTCGGGGAAGGGGGCGCACCGCTGCCGCTAGCCGACGCAGAGCGCGGCGGAGCCGATCGACCTGGGTCAGCCGGGCGTGCCGCCCAGTCGGCACAGGAGCCAGTAGACGGGTCGCCATCACCCGGCCCGCCCGGACTCGGAACGAAACCGCACGTCGCGGACGAGCCGCTCAGCCTGTCGAGCTGTCATCGTTACGCTCCCCCTGTCGGTGTTGAAGGTGGAAGCCGGCCGGCGAGAAGTCGGGGCACACGCCGGCCAGCTCCCTGGTCCGCTAGGCGCCATGGGCCAGGTCCTCAGCAGAATCGGGACGCAGCAGAACGACCAAGCGATCACGCTGCGCCGGTGTGAACGCGCCGTGCTCGTCAGCAAGATCGGCAACGTAGTCGGCGATCTCGCGGCTGATCCCCAGCCGCTCCAAGTCGGCGTCGGACAGAACCACTCGGCCCGGGGACCGGCCTGTCACGCCGCCCCCGTTGAATCGTCGTCACCCTCATTGCCCTGGTCGGACTCCGCGCTGGCCAGGTACGGGCCGATCAGCTCGGGGCTGGCAGCCGGGTCATCCAGCACGAAGAACGTGCCGTGCGGGACGCCGAGAACGTCTTCGAGCTTGGCGGCCTGCTGGAGCGGAATCACGGGCGCCGCGCCGTTGAGGACCTGACTCAGCCGCACCGGTGAGATGCCTGCGCGGAACGCAACGTCGGCGTGCCGACCGGTGGCCTCGACCAGCTCGCGGAGTGCGCGAGTGTTGCACGCTCGCACGTAAGTGGGCACGAGGTAACTCCTGTGGGTGATCGAACAGGACGAGCCGCACGGACCCCTTGCCGGGCACCCGTGCCGTCCGTCCTGGTCAGCGCCGGGCGATCTTGCCTGCCCTCAACGTTAAATTCGTTTCAACACCCAGGTCAACGGCTACGCTCAGTTAAACGTGCTTTAATTCCTGTCGTATGAGTCAGGTCGGGGGCGGTGCCGTGGATCTCAGCGAGTTGATCTACATGGTCAAGGAGCGAGACGGCCTGAGCTGGCGAGAGCTGACCGACCGTGCGCGGAAGAAGGGGGCGCCCGTCCCCACCGGCCTGTTCTACCTCGCGAACAAGCCGCTCCAGGACTTCCCGCGAACGAAGACGATCCTCGGTCTCGCTGCGGCGCTCGAAGTCGACCCGGACGTCGTGGCCGCAGCCGCTCTGGAGTCGCTCGGCCTACGCCCGCGTAACGAGGTCGAAGTCCAGGTCAAGCAGGCGCGCGTCCATAAGGGTGATACCGGCCCCGAACTACAGGGCCAACCGGGTGAACGCTGGATCATGATCACGCCGGACGACGAGACGTCCGACGACCTGCTTGACTACCTGCAGAAGGCGCCTGACCTGCGCGTTGTCGTGCGGAAGGATCCGGGCGTCTCACCCGACGAAGTTGCTTAGAGGCAGCATCTAGACGCCCGCGCCACCAGACGTAACCGAGTGGTAGGGCGGTCGTCCCACCATTACCGTCCAGTTGGGGGTTACCGCTGGTCGTCGGCCGAAGACAGGCCGTAGACCGTTCACTGGTATGGGGGAGGCCGTACGGGTGACCGATGAGTACACCGTGACGAGAGTCGATCTGGACGGATGCCAGGTGATCATGATCCGGCTCCGCGAGCAAGGCCCGCACGAGGTGCTGGCCGACCACTCGATACCGAGCTGGAAGATCGACGCCTACGTGCGCGCAGCGCTGGTCCGGAAGATCGCCGAACGCCAGAAGGCAGACTCCGATGGCCCAGCCGCCAGCGCATAGCTCGGCCCCAAACGGCCTGTTCGGACCGACGGTAGAGTCTGTTGAACGACGCGAAAGCCCTGTCGCACAACGACTTCCGCGTCAGCGACAACCCGGGAGTGGAAATGTGTCACAAGTCGACACTTGCGGAGGGCAACGAGTTCTGCGTGCTCCGCAGCGCCGCCGAGCGCGTGCCCACCGGGGACTGAGCCACCGAACCCCCGGACCGAGCACGACGCCGGCGGGCCCGCCACCGAACGCGGATCCGGCGGCCACCCCGCGCCGAGCGAGGTGGCCGCCGGATCCCGTCAGCCGACCGTGGGACTCACGCCGCCTTGGCCGCGGCCGCCTCCTCGGGGGTCGGGTCGTCGGTGCGGTGGCGCAGTGACAGCAGCCCGCCGATGACCAGCGTCACCACCACGCCGAGCGGGACGTACCACGGGAAGGCCAGCGGCTTCTGCTCACCGTCCACTGTGAACTCGACGCCGAGGATGAACACCGCGTTCACGACGATGGTGCACAGGAACGCCACGATCGCGTCCAGCTGCCGGGCCCGCTTCACCAGGATGCCGAGGAAGAACGAGCCGAGCAGCGCGCCGTACGTGTAGCTCGCGATGGTCAGCCCCACCTCGACCACCGGCTGGTCCGTGGTGGTGAACATCGAGGCGAACAGCACGAACACCCCGGCCCAGACCAGCGTCCACACCTTCGCGTGGCTGAGCACGGTGGCATCGGGGAGGGTGCGCTTGGTGAACCGGCGGTACAGGTCGCTCACGGTCGAGGTGGACAGCGAGTTCAGCGACGACGAGATCGTGCTCATCGCCGCGGCCAGGATGCCGGCGACCAGCAGCCCGGACAGTCCCGACGGCAGCTCGTTGACGATGAACGTGGGGAACAGCTCGTCCTTCGACGCCATGCCCATGTCGGCCGGCGCGACGCCGCGGTAGAACGCCCACAGCATGGCCCCGACCACCAGGAACAGCGCGAACTGGAAGAACACCACCACACCGCTGGCGATGACCGCCTTCTGGCTGTCCCGCACGTTCCGGCAGGCCAGCAGGCGCTGCACCATCAGCTGGTCGGCGCCGTGCGAGGCCATCGCGAACAGCGCGCCGCCGACCACCGCGGTGATGAACGCGTACTGCGAGGTCAGGATGCCGGAGGAGAAGTCGAACAGCTGGAACTTGCCGGCGTCGAACGCCGCGCCGAGCCAGCCGTCCGGCAGCTTCCCGGCGAGAATGAGCACGGCGAACACCGCGCCGAGGATGTAGATGCCCATCTGCACGACGTCCACCCAGATCACCGCGCGGATGCCGCCAAGGTAGGTGTAGATCACCGCGACCAGCGCGATCGCCGCGACGATCATCCAGTACGACGCGTCGATCCCGAACGCCGCCAGCATGACCTTGACCGGGATCGCGGTGGCGAACAGCCGGACACCGTCCGCGAGCAGCCGGGTGAGCAGGAAGGTCACCGAGGCGGTGCCCTGCATGCTCGTGCCGAAGCGCTTGCCGAGGAAGCCGTAGGCGCTGACCAGCTCGCCGGCGTAGTACTTCGGCAGCAGCACGAACGCCACCAGCACGCGGCCGATCAGGTAGCCGATGGCCAGCTGCAGGTAGGTCACGTTGCCGAGGTAGGCCACCGTCGGCACGCTGATCACCGTCAGTGTGGAGGTCTCCGTGGCCACCACCGAGAAGGTGACCGCCCACCACGGGATCTGCCGGCTGCCGACGAAGTAGTCGTTGGACGTCTTCTGCTTGCCGCTGAGCGCGACGCCGAGCAGCGGTGTGCCCACCAGGAAGACCGCGATGATCGCGAGGTCGAGTGCGCGCATTGATATCTCCTACCGGTAATCGGTCTCCGCCGCTACCCGCAAGCGGCTGATCGGCGTCCTTCGGGGTTCGGGCAGGGCCAGCGGCCCCGCGCCGGGGGTGATGCTGCCCAGCAGCCGGGACCCACGCGCCCCCGTCGCCGCGGGCACGTTGGCCGGAAGGCCGTGCCAGGTGAGCCAGCCGAGCACGGCGGTGAGGTAGGCCTCCTTGGCGCCGCCGGGGAGGCCGAGCTCGTCGCTGGTGGTCAGCGTGCCGCCGGTGAGCCGGCGGGTCAGCGCCCGGCGCAGCGCCGGGTTGGCCATGCCGCCGCCGGAGCCGACCACCGTGCGCACGCCGTGCCGGTGGCACTCCCGCGCGATGGTGACCGCGGTCAGCTCGGTGAGGGTGGCCAGCAGGTCGGCTCCCTCGGGTTCGGGCAGCCCGGCGAGCGCGGCCCGCAGGTGCTCGGCGTGGAAGTGCTCCTTGCCGGTGGACTTCGGCGGCGGCGCGGAGTAGTAGGGGTCCTCGAGCAGCCGGGCCAGCAGATCCTCGCGGACGGTGCCACGGGCGGCGAGGGCGCCGTCGACGTCGTTGGTCTGCGCCCCGCCGGTCACCTGTGCGGCCGCGAGGTCCAGCAGGGCGTTGCCGGGACCGGTGTCGTAGGCCAGGACGAGGCCGTCCGGGGGGACGACGGTGATGTTGGCGATGCCGCCGATGTTCAGCGCGGCGGCCGGCGCGGCGTTCTCGCGGGCCAGCGCGCGCAGCCACAGGGCGTCGAGGGTGCTGGCCAGCGGGGCGCCGTGGCCGCCGGCGGCGACGTCGCGGGCGCGCAGGTCGGCGACCACCGGCAGCCCGGTGCGCTCGGCGATCCACGCTGGCTGGCCCAGCTGCAGGGTGCCCCGGGCCCTGCCGTCCTCGACCCAGTGGAAGATCGTCTGCCCGAGTGAGGCCACCAGGTCGGCGGACCCGCCGGCGAGCCGGTCCAGCCCGGCCGCGGCCGCCTCGGCGAACGCCTGCCCGACCCCGGTGTCCAGTCGGGTGAGTCGCTCGGCGGTGCACGGCGCCGGGGGCAGCGCGGCCACCAGGTCGGCGCGCAGCCGCTCGGGGTAGGGCAGCTCGAGGTGGCCGATCGGGGTGAGCACCAGCTCATCGGGGTTGCCACCGCCGGGCCGCAGGTCGGCGACGGCCACGTCGATGCCGTCCATCGAGGTACCGGACAGCAGGCCCAGCACACGTACGGCGGTCGAGGAGTTCGCCACGCCAGTGGTCTAGTCCACGCGGGACTGTGACGCAAGGCATCTCGTTTATTTTTGTCCGAACCGAGTTCTCCGGCGTGCAACTTTCACGCGTCGCGGTCCGGGTGATCACGCGGGGTACGCCCCGGCCCGGGGTCGGGCCCTGGTCGGATGCGAGGATGACGGTGTGTCGACCAACGTCTGGTTCTGGATCGTCGTCGTCGCGGTCGTCGTGCTGGTGGCCGCGCTCGTGGCCGGGCTGTTCCTCGCCCGCCGGCGCAAGATCAGCCTCGCCGAGCGGGAACGGCCCGCCGGCCCGCCGAAGGGCGGTGGCTACCAGGCCGGCGGTGGGATAGCCCTCGCCCCCAGTGGGGAGAAGCCGGCTCCGGAGGCACCGCACCCCGCCGGGGAGCGCACCGAGACCGACGGCGAGCCCGGCGTCGGCGACGATGCCGCCGTGCCGAGGGACGCCCCACGGCGCGGCATCGTGGACGTCCGGCTCCCCGACGAGCGGGCCGCTCGCCCCGAGCCCGCGCCCGAGGCGCCCGAGGCGCTGACCGAGCCCGAGCGACCCGAGCCGGTGCAGGCGGTGCCCGAGCCGGTCACCCCGGAGCCCGCGCCGCCGGAGCTGGCCGAGATCGAGCCGGCGGCCGGGCGGATCGAGCGGTTGCGCGGCCGGCTGGCCAAGTCGCGCTCCAGCCTCGGGCAGGGCCTGCTCGGCCTGCTCGGCGCCGGCGACCTGGACGAGGACTCGTGGCAGGAGGTGGAGGACACCCTGCTGGTCGCTGACCTCGGGGCCGCCACCACCACGGAGATCGTCGACCGGCTGCGCGCCGAGCTGTCCGCCCGTGGCGTGCGCACCGCCGACCAGGCCCGGTCGCTGCTGCGCGAGGTGCTCACCGACGCGCTCGGCCGGGACACCGACCGGTCGGTGCGCGCGCTGCCGCACACGGTCGACGGCCAGCAGCGCCCGGCCGTGGTGCTCGTGGTCGGGGTGAACGGCACCGGCAAGACCACCACCACCGGCAAGCTCGCCAGGGTGCTGGTCGCGCAGGGCCGGCAGGTGCTGCTCGGTGCGGCCGACACCTTCCGCGCCGCCGCCGCCGACCAGCTGCAGACCTGGGCCGAGCGGGTCGGCGCGGAGGTCGTGCGCGGCAAGGAGGGTGCCGACCCGGCCGCGGTGGCGTTCGACGCGGTCAAGCGCGGGGTGGACACCGGGGTGGACGCCGTGTTGGTGGACACCGCGGGGCGGCTGCACACCAAGACCGGCCTGATGGACGAGCTGGGCAAGGTCAAGCGCGTCGTGGAGAAGCAGGCCGAGGTGGACGAGGTGCTGCTGGTGCTCGACGCCACCACCGGGCAGAACGGGCTGGCCCAGGCGCGGGTGTTCGGCGAGGTCGTGGACGTCACCGGGATCGTGCTCACCAAGCTCGACGGCACCGCCAAGGGCGGCATCGTCTTCCAGGTGCAGCGGGAGTTGGGCGTGCCGGTGAAGCTGGTCGGCCTCGGCGAGGGCCCCGACCACCTGGCCCCCTTCGAGCCCGAAGCCTTCGTCGACGCCCTCCTCACCTGACACCCTGCTGTGTCCGCGCCCTGTGCGCACGTGTTCGCCGTCCGCGTCACCGTGTTCGCGCCGTGCGACGCCAACACGCGGACGTGGAGCGCGGACACGCCGGGTCAGGCGCTGAGGCCGCGGGCGTCCAGCTGGGCGGACAGGGCGCCGGCGACGCGGCGCACCGCGGGCGCGATCCGGTCCACCGCCTCCTTGGTGAGCCGTCCCTCCGGGCCGGACACCGAGATCGCCGCCGGGGTGGGCGAGCCCTCGATCACCACGGCGACGCAGCGCACCCCGAGCTCCTGCTCGCTCTCGTCCAGCGCGTAGCCCTGCTCGGCGATCGTGGCCAGGTGCCGGAGGAACGCGTCGGGGTCGGTGACCGTGTGCTCGGTGTAGGCCGGCATGCCGGTCCTGGCCAGCAGCGCGCGCACCTCCTCGGGGGGCAGGGTGGCGAGGATCGCCTTGCCCACGCCGGTGCCGTGCGGCAGCAGCCGCCGCCCCACCTCGGTGAACATCCGCATCGAGTGGCGGGAGGGCACCTGCGCGACGTACACCACCTCGTCGCGCTCCAGCACGGCGAGGTTGGCCGTCTCCCCGACCTCGTCCACCAGCTCGGTGAGCAGCGGCCGGGCCCACGTGCCGAACTGCAGGCTCGCGTTCTCGCCGAGCCGGATCAGCCGCGCGCCGAGCGCGTACCGCCGGTTGGCGTTCTGCCGCACGTAGCCGAGCGCGACCAGGGTGCGGATCAGCCGGTGGATCGTCGGCATCGGCAGCCCGGAGGAGGCCGCCAGCTCGGACAGGCTCGCCTCCCCACCGGTGTCGGCGAGGTGTTCCAGCAGCTCGAAGGCCCGTTGCAGGGACTGCACGCCCCCGCTTCCGTCCCGACCGTCCTTCCGCGGCGCCACCGCCGGCTCCTCTCGTCCGCCCTGCTCGGCCCTGTTCTCCGGGACCCCGCGGCGAGGGTCCGCTCGCTCACGTTGAGCTTCCGCTATGCAGAAACTATAGTCCGAGATGTAAAACCGTATGGACGTTATTTTGGGGTGTTCGCATGTCCGATGTTCAGGTGCTCGGCGAGTCCGTCGAGCGTGGCGACGAGATTCTGACGCCGGAGGCGCTGCGGTTCGTCGGCGACCTGCACGACGAGTTCGCCGCCCGGCGCGACGAGCTGCTCCAGGCGCGCACCCGGCGGCGCGAGGAGGCCGCCCGCACCGGCCGGCTGGACTTCCTGCCGGAGACCCGCGAGATCCGGGAGTCGGAGTGGCGGGTCGCCGAGGCTCCCGCCGCGCTGCGCGATCGCCGGGTGGAGATCACCGGCCCGACCGACCGCAAGATGACCATCAACGCGCTCAACTCGGGCGCCAAGGTCTGGCTGGCCGACCTCGAGGACGCCAACACCCCGCACTGGCGCAACGTCGTCTCCGGGCAGGTCAACCTCTACGAGGCCGCGCGCAGGACGATCGAGCTGCGGACCGCGGAGAAGACCTACCAGCTGCGCAGCGACATCCCGCACCCCACGGTCGTGGTCCGCCCGCGCGGCTGGCACCTCCCCGAGCGTCACCTGCGGATCGGCGACCGGGACGCCGTCGGCGCGTTGGTGGACTTCGGCCTGCACTTCTTCCACAACGCCGCCTTCCTCGCCTCGCGCGGCGAGGGCCCGTTCTACTACCTGCCGAAGATGGAGAGCCACCTCGAGGCGAGGCTGTGGAACGACGTCTTCACCTGGGCCGAGCAGCGGCTGGGCATCCCGCACGGCACCGTCCGGGCCACCGTGCTGATCGAGACCATCCCCGCGGCGTTCGAGATGGAGGAGATCCTCTACGAGCTGCGCGAGCACGCCTCCGGGCTCAACGCCGGCCGCTGGGACTACCTGTTCAGCGTCATCAAGTACTTCCGCGACGCCGGCAGCCGGTTCGTGCTCCCCGACCGCAACGCGGTGACGATGACCGCGCCGTTCATGCGGGCCTACACCGAGCTGCTGGTGCGCACCTGCCACAAGCGCGGCGCGTTCGCCATCGGCGGGATGGCGGCGTTCATCCCGAACCGGCGCGACCCCGAGGTCACCGAGAAGGCGCTGGCCAAGGTGCACGAGGACAAGTCGCGCGAGGCCGGCGACGGCTTCGACGGCTCCTGGGTGGCCCACCCGGACCTGGTGCCGGTGTGCCAGGAGGAGTTCGACCGGGTGCTCGGCGACGAGCCGAACCAGCTCGCCCGCACCCGCGAGGACGTGTCGGTGACCGCCGACCAGCTGCTCGACGTCGCCGCCACCGAGGGGCGGGCCACCGCGGCCGGCCTTCGAGGCGCGGTGGACGTCGGGATCCGCTACATCGCGTCCTGGCTGGGCGGCAACGGCGCCGCGGCGATCCACAACCTGATGGAGGACGCCGCCACCGCGGAGATCTCCCGCTCGCAGATCTGGCAGTGGGTGCACAACGGCGTCGAGCTCGACACCGGGGAGAGGGTCACCGCCGAGCTGGTCCGGACCATGATCGACGAGGTGCGCAAGGAGCTGGACGGGCAGGTGCCGGCCGAGCTGCTGGAACCGGCCGTCGAGCTGTTCGAGGAGGTCGCGCTGGCCGAGCGGTTCGTCGACTTCCTGACCCTGCCGGCCTACGAGCGGATCAGCTGACCGCGTGACCAACCGGCTTCCGGAGGAGGTCTACGCCCGCGTCGACGCGCGGCTCGCGGCGGCGGACGCACGGGTCGCGGCGACCTACCCCGGTGAGCCGGTCGGCCGGCAGCCGGTGCACACCGTGTACGTGCCGGCCGACCGGTTCTCCGCGGGGCTGGTGGAGGAGTGGGGCGCGCGGGCGCGCGCGGTCGAGGAGGAGCACGGCGCCGCGCTGGAGATGACCCCGGACGTGGCCGAGCGGGTCCGGGCCAAGCTGCGGGCCGAGCCGATCGAGGACCTGCGGATCGACTTCGAGGACGGCTACGGCCACCGCCGGGACGCCGAGGAGGACGCCACCGCGGCGGGCGCCGCGCGCGCGGTGGCCGAGCTGGTCGCCGCCGGCACGGCGCCGCCGTTCGTCGGCATCCGGTTCAAGAGCCTGGAACGGGCGACCCGGCGGCGCGGCCTGCGGACCCTCGACCTGTTCCTCGGCACGGTGCTCGAGTCCGGCGGCCTGCCGCGGGGGTTCGTGGTGACCCTGCCGAAGGTCACCGCGGTCGAGCAGGTCGAGGCGGCGGTTGAGGTGTTGGCCGAGCTGGAGTCGGCGCACCGCCTCCCGGCGGGGACCCTGCGGTTCGAGGTGCAGGTGGAGACGCCCCAGTCGGTGCTCGACGCCGACGGCACGGTGGCCGTGCCGCGGATCGTCGCCGCAGCGGCCGGGCGCTGCGCCGGGCTGCACTACGGCACCTACGACTACAGCGCCGGCCTCGGCATCAGCGCGGCGTACCAGAGCATGGACCACCCCGCCGCCGACTTCGCCCGGCAGGTGATGCTGCTCGCCGCCGCCGGCAGGGGCGTGCGGGTGTCCGACGGCTCCACCAACCGGCTGCCGGTCGGCGATTCCGCGGTGATCGCCGCCGCGTGGGCCGAGCACCAACGGTTGATCCGCCGGTCCCTGGCCCACGGTCTCTACCAGGGCTGGGACCTACACCCGCACCAGCTGCCCAGCCGGTTCGCCGCGACCTACGCCTTCTTCCGCGAGGGCTTCGCCGCGGCCGCCGACCGGCTCCGGGCCTACGTGGCCAGCACGGCCGGGGCCGGGTCGGACAGCGCGGTGCTGGACGAGCCGGCGACGGCGCAGGCGCTGGCCCGCTACCTGTGCCGCGGCCTGGACTGCGGGGCGCTCACCGAGGCCGAGATGGCCACGGCGAGCGACCTGAACCGGTCCGGTTTGGACCGTCTGGCCCGACGGGAGGACTAGCCGAGCGAGCTCGATGTGGTCGGTTCTTCGGCCGCGGCGCGGCGGGATGAGCCTCGAGGCTTCGGGTGCACCCCCGCCCCCTTCTGGGCCGGCAGTGTGTTACGGGGTGGGGCTCGCCTCAAGGGCGCCTTCGGCGTCGCTGCGCGATTCGCTTCGCTCACCCTGGACCCGAGCCCCACCCCGCACAGGCCGGCAAGGACGAAGGGGACGGGGGAGAACCAAGGCGGCCCACACCTCGGCCTTGACATCTTCCGCCAGGTCCCCGCGCGCCGCGTTGTCAGGACTCTCGACTAGGGCCGGCGTGGTTGGTGGGTGTCGGCTTCCACGCACAGCGCGAGATAGACGTCCACCTGGTTGATGAAGTCGGTGAGATCGAGCCCAAGCAGCTCGCCGGCCCTGGCGATCCGGTACCGCAGCGTGTTGACGTGCACGTGCAGCGCCTTCGCCGCCGCGGCGGGCGAGCCGGAGCATTCCAGGAACACCCGCACGGTGCGCACCAGGTCGCCGTGCTGCGCCTCGTCGTAGGCCAGCAGCGGGCCGAGGATCCGCTGCCGCAGCGACGATCGCAGCTCGTCCGGGGCGCCGGCGAGCAGCAGGTGGTGCGCGCCGATCTGGTCGCCGGACACCACGGCGATCCGGTCCCCCCGGCGGGCCGCGACGCCGAGCGCGTGCCGGGCCTCCTCGCTCGCCCCGCGCAGCCCGCTCACCGTGCTCGGGCCGCCGATGCCCAGCAGCACCCGGTCGGCCGCCAGCGCCGGTTCCAGCGTGGACAGTGCGCTCGCCGCGGCCGCCGCCCAGCCGGCCGGCCACTCGCGGGCGTCCACCAGCGCCCAGGTCTCCGTGCCGACCTCGCCGACGACGGCCCGGCCGGGGTGGTCGGCCAGCACCTCGGTGAGCAGCTCGGCGGCCAGCCCCGGCGGGGACCCGGTGGCCCTGGCCAGCACCACCCGCAGCCGCGCGCCCGCCGGCAGCCCGGCCGCGCCGAGCGCCCCGGCCAGCTCGGCCTCGCCGGCGGTGCCGCCGCCGACCAACCGGAGCAGCGGCTCGGCCACCCGGTCGGCGGCCCTGCGCAGCTCACCGGCCCGCGCCCGGGCCAGCTCCACCAGCCCGGCCAGCTCCTCGGCCACCGCCTGCCGCCCCGCCGGCCAGCCCGCCCGGTCGGCGCCCACCACCAACAGCCAGGGCACCAGCGCCCGCTCACCGACCGGGAGCAGGGTGACCCCACCGTGCACCGTCGCCCGGCACCCGCCACGGAGGAACCGCTCGGCCAGCTCGCGTGGCGCCTCCGGTGCGGGTCCGCCGTGCGCGACGACCCGGCCCGCGCCGGTGGCCACCGCGCACGGCGCGCCCAGCTCGGCCACGCCGTGCCGGAGCAGCGCCGGCAGCGGATCCCGCTCCGCCGCCGCGGCCAGCAGCCGCTTGCGCGCCTCCGACGTGGTGTCCCGGTCCGCGGCCAGCTCGAGGATGATCCGCTCGGTGACCACCGCGAACGACAGGTCCGGCGGCACCTCCAGCAGCGGGATGCCGTGCCGCTCGCAGGCCTCGACCAGCTCGGGCGGGATGCCGCCGGTGTCGGCGCCGGAGGCGGCCAGCGCCGCGGCGTCCGCGGCCGCGAGCGCGGCGACGAACGGCTCGGCGTCGGCGGGGCCGCGCCACCACAGCAGCCCGCTGAGCACCAGCTCCCCGGGCGAGAGGTAGCGACTCGGGTCGGGCAGCTCGGTGCCGTAGACCCGGCTGACCGCGCGGTCCAGCCGCCCCGCACCGGTGCGCAGCCGCAGCCGGAGCTCGGGGATCGCGAGCAGCGATTTCACCAGCGTCATCGTGCTTGTAGGAAAACACAAAATCGGTGCTCGTGGCGGCCCCGGGTTTCATGGGTCGGCGCCGTTGCCGGTGCGGCCACCCGCTGTGTCTACTTGTGCTCCAGGACACACCCCAGAACACGACCGGACCGCGACACCAGGGAGCACCGGTGGACTTCCTCCGCCCGACCACACTCGCCGACGCGCTCGCCCTCAAGGCCGAGCGGCCCGACGCCGTGCCCATCGCCGGCGGCACCGACGTCATGGTCGAGCTGAACTTCGACAAGCACCGCCCGGCCGCGCTGCTCGACCTGAACCGGGTGACCGAGCTGGCCGAGTGGTCCCGCGACGGCGACACCGTCCGGCTCGGCGCGGCGGTGTCGTACACCCGACTGATCGAGGAGCTGGGTGGACCGCTGCCGGGCCTGGCCATCGCCTCGCGCACCGTCGGCTCGCCGCAGATCCGCAACCGGGGCACGGTCGGTGGCAACCTCGGCGCCGCCTCACCCGCCGGCGACACCGCGCCGGTGCTGCTGGCGACCGGCGCCAGGGTGGAGGTCGCCTCCGCCGCCCGCGGCCCCCGGTTCATCCCGGCCGACGAGTTCTACGTGGGGGTCAAGCGCCACGCGCTGGAGCCGGACGAGTTGATCGTCGCCGTGCACCTGCCCGCCGCGGCGGGCCCGCAGCAGTTCGCCAAGATCGGCACCCGCAACGCCATGGTGATCGCGGTGTGCTCGTTCGCGGTCGCGCTCGACCCGGTGCGCCGCGCGGTCGGTGCCGCGGTCGGCTCGGCGGCGCCCACCCCGCGCCGGGCTCCGGAGGCGGAGCGGTTCCTCGCCGCGGAGCTGACCGACGCCGGGCTGTGGGACTCGCGAGTGCCACCGCGGGACTCGGTCCGCCGCCGGTTCGGCGAGCTGGTCGCCGACGCGGCCAGCCCCATCGACGACGTGCGCGGGACCGCGGCCTACCGCCGCCACGCGCTGTCCGTGCTCGCCCGCCGCACGCTGACGTGGGTGTGGGCCGACTACCGGAAGGAAGGTGAGCGCACGTGCGCGTGAACGTCACCGTGAACGGCGAGCGCCGGCAGGCCGACGACGTGTGGGAGGGCGAGAGCCTGCTGTTCCTGCTCCGCGAGCGGCTCGGTCTCCCCGGCTCGAAGAACGCCTGCGAGCAGGGGGAGTGTGGGTCCTGCACG
Source organism: Amycolatopsis arida (assembly GCF_900115565.1). Lineage (GTDB taxonomy): Bacteria > Actinomycetota > Actinomycetes > Mycobacteriales > Pseudonocardiaceae > Yuhushiella > Yuhushiella arida. Next base: position 111,113 of record NZ_FOWW01000001.1, read on the forward strand.
GTCTACCTCGACGGCACGCCGGTGTGCTCGTGCCTGGTCGCCGCGGGGCAGGCGGAGGGTCGCGAGGTGCGTACCGTCGAGGGCCTCGCCGACGGCAACCGGCTCGACCCGGTGCAGCAGTCGTTCGTCGACGCCGGCGCCGTGCAGTGCGGGTTCTGCACGCCCGGCCTGGTGGTCGCCGCGCACGACCTGCTCCAGCGTGTGCCGCGGCCGGCGGACGAGGAGATCCGCGAGGCGCTGGCCGGCAACCTCTGCCGGTGCACCGGCTACGAGAACATCCTCGACGCCGTCCGGCTGGCCGCCGAGCGGCGGGGCGAGTCCGAGTCCGGGTCCGAGTCCGAGTCGGCAGGGGCCACCGGATGAGCCGGCTCGCCGTCACCAACGCCGCGGTGTCCACGATGGACGCCGCGGGCACCGAGCACGTCACCGGGCACGTGGTGGTCGAGGGCGAGCGGATCGTCGCCGTCGGGCCGGGGCCGTACGAGGGCGCGGCCGACCGGCTGGTCGACGCGCGCGGCTGCCTGGTCACCCCCGGCCTGGTGAACACCCACCACCACCTCTACCAGTGGGCCAGCCGCGGCCTCGCCGCCGACGCCACGCTGTTCCAGTGGCTGGTGGCGCTCTACCCGGTGTGGCGGCGGCTGGACGCCGAGGTCACCGCGGCCGCCGCCACCGCCGGCCTCGCCCGGCTCGCGCTGACCGGCTGCACCACCGTGGCCGACCACCACTACGTGTTCCCGGCCGATGGCGGTGACCAGGTCGCCGCCCTGGTCGACGCGGCGGAGCGGGTCGGCCCGCGGTTGCACCTCGTCCGCGGCTCGATGGACCGCGGCGAGTCCGCCGGCGGGCTGCCCCCGGACAACCTGGTGGAGGACACCGAGGCGGCGCTGCTCGGCACCGAGGCGGCCATCGACGCCCACCACGACCCGGCGGCCAACGCGCGGGTGCGGATCGCGGTCGGTCCGTGCTCGCCGTTCTCCGTCACCGAGCGGCTGATGACCGGCGCCGCCGAGCTGGCCCGCCGCCGCGGCGTGCGGCTGCACACCCACCTCGCCGAGACGCTGGACGAGGAGCGCCAGTGCCTGGCCGAGGTGGGCTGCACACCCGCCGAGTACGCCGACAAGCTCGGCTGGCTCGGCGACGACGTCTGGCTCGCGCACACCGTGCACCTCGCTCCCGCCGCGATCGGCCGGCTCGGTGCCACCGGCACCGGCGCGGCGCACTGCCCGACGTCCAACGGGCGGCTCGGCACCGGCATCGCCCCCGTGCGGGAACTGCTCGACACCGGTGCCCCGGTCGGGCTCGGTGTCGACGGCGCCGCCTCCAACGAGTCCGGCGGCCTGGTCGAGGAGCTGCACCAGGCCCTGCTGCAGGCCCGCCAGCGGGGCGGGCCCACCGCGCTGGCGGTCCGCGAGGCGCTGTGGCTGGGCACCATGGGCGGGGCCCGGTGCCTCGGCCGCGAGGGCGAGCTCGGCTCGCTCGAACCCGGCAAGCTCGCCGACCTCGCCGTGTGGCGGCTGGACGGCCTCGCGCACGCCGGCATCGCCGACCCGGTCGCCGCGCTCGTGCTGGGCCCCCAGCCCGAGCTGGCGTTGTTGCTGGTCGGTGGCGAGACGGTGGTGGCGGACGGGGAGCTGCGCACCGCCGACGTCACCGCCGTCGCCCGTGACCTGCGCGCCGCGAGCGCCCGGCTGACCGAGGAGACCCGATGAGCGCACCCACCCGCACCGACCGCACCGCGCCGACCACCGCCGGTGGCGTCGGCGCCAGCCCGCAGCGCCCGGACGGCGTGATCAAGGTCCGCGGCGAGTTCGCCTACTCCTCCGACCTCTGGCACGAGGACATGCTGTGGGGCGCCACGCTGCGCAGCCCGCACCCGCACGCCCGGATCGACCGCATCGACATCGCCGAGGCGCTGGCCGTGCCCGGGGTGTACGCGGTGCTGACCTCCGAGGACGTGCCCGGGGTGAACCGCTACGGCCTCGAGCGGCCGGACCAGCCGGTGCTCGCCGAGGACGTGGTGCGCTACCAGGGCGAGCCGGTCGCGCTGGTCGCCGCCGACCACCCGGAGACCGCGCGCCGCGCGATGGAGCGGATCCGGGTGGACTACACCGTGCTCTCCCCGGTCGTCGACGCCGAGCGCGCCGCGGCCGGCGAGGAGCCGGAGCTGCATCCCGGCGGCAACGTCGTGCGGCACGTCCCGATTCGCCGCGGCGTGTTCGTCTCGTCCGGTGCCGACCCGGTCGAGCCACCGGAGGCCGACGTGGTGGTGACCGGCCGCTACGAGGTCGGCATGCAGGACCAGGCGTTCCTCGGCCCGGAGTCCGGGCTGGCGGTGCCCGCCGAGGACGGCGGCATCGACCTGTACGTGGCGACCCAGTGGCTGCACGTCGACCAGCGGCAGGTGGTGGCGGCACTGGGCCTTCCCGAGGACAAGGTGCGTCTCAGCCTCGGCGGGGTCGGCGGCGCGTTCGGCGGCCGGGAGGACCTGTCCATCCAGGTGCACGCCTGCCTGCTCGCGCTGCACACCGGGCGACCGGTGAAGATGGTGTACAACCGCGAGGAGTCGTTCTACGGGCACGTGCACCGGCACCCGGCGACGCTGTACTACGAGCACGGCGCCGACGCCGACGGCCGGCTCGTCTACGTCCGGGCCCGGATCTACCTCGACGGCGGCGCCTACGCCTCGTCCACCCCGGCCGTGGTGGCCAACGCCGCGACCCTCGGCGTCGGCCCCTACGAGGTCGACGACGTGTCCATCGACTGCTGGGGCGTCTACACCAACAACCCACCGTGCGGGGCGATGCGCGGGTTCGGCGCGGTGCAGGCGGCGTTCGCCTACGAGTCGCAGATGGACCGGCTGGCCGAGGCGTGCGGGCTGGACCCGGTCGAGGTGCGGGTGCGCAACGCGATGCGCGAGGGCACGGTGATGCCCACCGGGCAGGTGGTCGACTCGCCGGCGCCGGTGGCCGAGCTGCTGCGCCGGGTGCGACGCAAGCCGATGCCGCCCGCGCTCTTCGGCGAGTCCGGTGCGGTGGACCTGCGGCGGCTGCCCGGCGGGGTGTCCAACACCACCCACGGCGAGGGGGTCGTGCGCGGGGTCGGCTACGGCGTGGGGATCAAGAACATCTGCTTCTCCGAGGGCTTCGACGACTACTCCACCGCGAGGGTGCGGCTGGAGGCCGTGGGCGGCGAGCCGGCGGCGACCGTGCAGACCGCGGCCTGCGAGGTCGGCCAGGGGCTGGTGACGGTGATCCAGCAGATCGTGCGCACCGAGCTGGGCGTGGAGCGGGTGACCCTCGAGCCGATGGACACCTCGATCGGCAACGCCGGCTCCACCTCCGCCTCCCGGCAGACCTACGTGACCGGCGGTGCGGTGCGGGCCGCGTGCCTCGCCGTGCGGTCCGCGCTGTTCGCCAGGGCCAGGGAGGCGCTCGGCCCGGTGGAGGGCACGCTGTCGGTCGCGGGGGGCAAGCTGTCCGCCGGTGGCGCGGTGCTGGCCGACCTGGTCGACGTGCTCGGCGCGGAGCCGCTGGACGAGACGGTCGAGTGGCGGCACCGGCCGACCGAGGCGCTGGACCCGGAGACCGGCGCCGGCAACGCGCACGTGCAGTACGGCTTGGCCGCGCACCGCGCGGTGGTCGACGTCGACGTCGAGCTGGGCCTGGTGAAGGTCGTGGCGCTGGACTGCGCCCAGGACGTCGGCAAGGCGATCAACCCGCAGGCGGTGCTGGGCCAGATCCACGGCGGTTCCGCGCAGGGCCTCGGCCTCGCGGTGATGGAGGAGATCCAGACCCGCGACGGCCGGATCGGCAACCCCTCGTTCACCGACTATCTCATCCCGACCGTGCTCGACATGCCGCCGATGGACATCGACGTGCTCGAGCTGGCCGACCCGCACGCGCCGTACGGGCTGCGCGGGGTCGGCGAACCCCCGACGATCTCCTCGACCCCGGCGATCGTCGCGGCGATCCGCGCCGCCACCGGCAAGGCGCTGGAGCGGGTCCCCGTCCGCCCCGAGCACATCACCGGCTGCTGAGCCGGACCGAGCGACCTAGGAGAGGCATGGACACCATTCTGTCCACAGTGGAGGAAGAGGACCGGAAGTGGCTGGGGGAGGCCGTCCGGCTGGCCACCGCCAACGTCACCGCCGGCGGCGGGCCGTTCGGTGCGGTGGTGGTTCGGGACGGCGCGGTGATCGCCACCGGCACCAACCAGGTGACCCCGACGCTCGACCCGACCGCGCACGCCGAGGTGGTCGCCATCCGGGCCGCCTGCCAGGCGGTTGGCGACTTCCGGCTGACCGGCTGCGTGCTGGTCTCGTCGTGCGAGCCGTGCCCGCTGTGCCTGTCCGCCGCGCTGTGGGCGCGGGTGGACCGGGTGTGCTACGCCGCCGACCGGGACGACGCCGCGGCGGCCGGCTTCGACGACCGTGAGTTCTACACGCTGTTCGGCACGCCACGGGAGACCTGGCCGATGGCGGTCGGCCAACTGTCCGGTGTGGACCACGTCGCGCCGTTCGACGCGTGGCGGGCCAAGCCGGACCGGCTCGCGTACTGATCCCCGCGCCGGCCCGGTACTGATGCCGGGCTGACCTCCGGCCACTCCCGGACCGACTCCGACGACCTGTTCCCGCCCTGGCCAGGGTGCCAGGGGCGGATCACCCTGCCCACGATGACGTGGAGGTCGGCATGACCCAGCTCCGTACCCAACCCGCACAACCGGCGCCGGGCCCGCGCCCGCTCGACCGGTTCTTCAAGGTCACCGCCAGGGGGAGCACCATCGGCCGCGAGGTCCGCGGCGGCATCACCACGTTCGTCGCGATGTGCTACATCGTGCTGCTCAACCCGCTGATCCTCGGCGCGTCGGCGGACATCACCGGCGCGCGCCTCACGACGGAGCAGGTCACCACGGCGACCGCGCTGGCGGCCGGCGTCGTGACGATCCTGATGGGCGTGGTCGGCAACGCGCCGCTGGCGCTGGCCGCCGGGCTCGGTGTCAACGGCATCGTGGCCTTTCAGATGGCACCGGAGATGACCTGGGCGCAGGCGTTCGGGTTGGTGGTGCTGGAAGGCGTGTGCATCGTGCTGATGGCGGTGTCCGGGATCCGGGAGCGGATCATCAACGCCATCCCGATGCCGCTGAAGACCGCGATCACCGTGGGGATCGGGCTGTACATCGCGCTGGTCGGGCTGGTCAGCGCCGGGTTCGTGACCAGGACACCGGACGCGGCGAACTCCACCGTGCCGGTGCGGATGGGGCTCGACGGGCACCTCATGGGCTGGCCCATCGTGGTCTTCTGTGTCGGGCTGCTGTTGATGGTCGTGCTGGTCAGCCGGCGGGTCCCCGGCGCGGTGCTGATCAGCATCGCGGTGGCCACCGTGCTCGCGGTCGTGGTCAACGAGGTGTTCGACGTGCGCGGCTGGGGACTGGTCGAGCCGACCGTGCCGGAGAACCTCGTCGCCCATCCCGACTTCGGCCTGCTCGGCAGGGTGGACCTGTTCGGCGGGTTCGGCTCGGCCGGGGTGATCGCGGCGACGGTGTTCCTGTTCACCCTGGTGCTGTCCGGGTTCTTCGACGCCATGGGCACGATCACCAGCGTCTCCCAGGAGGCCGGTCTCGTGCGCGACGGCAAGGTGGTCGGCATGGGCCGGATCCTGTTCGTCGACGGCGTGGGAGCGCTGGCTGGCGGGGTGACCGGGTCGGCGCCGAACACGGTGTTCCTGGAGTCGGCGGCAGGGGTCGGCGAGGGGGCGCGGACCGGGCTGGCCAGCGTCGTGACCGGCGGGCTGTTCACCGCGACGTTGTTCCTCACCCCGATCGCCGCGGTGGTGCCGGCGCAGGCCGCGGCGCCCGCGCTGGTGGTGATCGGCGGGATGATGATGGCGCAGTGCGCGCGGGTGCCGTGGAACGACCTCGACTTCGCCATCCCGGTGTTCCTGACCGTCGCCCTGATCCCGTTCACCTACTCGATCACCAACGGCATCGGCGCCGGGCTGGTGTCGTACGTGGTGATCAAGCTGGGCAAGCGGAAGCTGGGCGAGGTGGGCTGGCTGCTCGGGTCGCTGGCGGTGGTGTTCTTCGCGTACTTCGCGGTGGAGGGGGTGACCGGCGCGCTGGGCTGAGCTCTCGGGGGCTGTCGAATAGTCGGGATCGGCGAGCGGAGGAGACGGGATGGCACTGATGTTCCTCAACGGGGGCGCGATGCGCGGCGGGCCGCTGCACGACGAGCTGCGCGGTGCGCCACTGGTGGCGGTGGCGCGGACCGCGCCGAGGTACCGCTACTTCTCGGTCGGCGACCGCTTCCCGGCGATGCACGGGGTGGAGCGCGGTGGGGGCAGCGTGGTCGGGGAGGTCTACGACGTGCCGCTGGCCGTGCTGCGCGACCATCTCGTGCCGGCCGAGCCGCCGGAGCTGGAGCTCGGCGTGGTCGAGCTCGCCGACGGCGCGGCCTGCCTGGCCACCGTGCTGCGAAGGTCCGCCGTGGACGGTCCCGACCTGGTGGACATCACCGAGTACGGCGACTGGCGAACCTACTGCGAGAGCCGCGGCCTGCGCGGCCGGTGACCCGACCGCGCCGACCACGATCGGCGTGGAAGGCCGGCGGGGCCGGGAACATCCTGGCCCCGCCGGCCGACGCACGTGCTCAGAAGACCCGCGGGTAGACCTCGGCGCTGGTGCCCGGGCCGGTCTTGGTGCGTTCCTCCTTCTCGCCCTTCGGGCGGGCCTTCGACGTCCACCCCGGCGAGTTCGACCTGGCCAGGTTAATCCCGTCGATCCTCATCCCCTGGTCCGCCGGCCGTCCGGCATGGCGCCGAGGATCTGCGTCCGTGCACGGGATGGGCGGGTGGGGTCGGCACGCCAGGGACCGCGTGGGCACCGACGAGCCGCCCGCCGGGGACGCGGCGGTCGACCAAGCACAGTGTGACGCGCCACGTCTCCTCGAGATCGGTGACGTGCGGGGCGAGGGGCTCAGCCTGAACAACCTGGGCGACGCGCACCGGCAGCTGGGGGCCTTCGCGGAGGCCACGTCCTGCCTGCGCCAGGCCCTGCGCGTCCAGGCCGGTGCCGGGGACCGTGAACACCCCGCGGCTACACCCCGCACGGATGCTGGGCGATCCGCACCGGGACATCGGGGGCGGACGAGCAGGCCCATCTCGCGCTACGAGAGCGCGCTGGTCCCTCAGCCGGGAGGTCGGCGACCGTCAGCGGGTCGCGCGGCTGCTGCTCCGGATCGCCGCGCCGCACGAGGCCGCCGGCCGCCACCGGGCGGCCCACGACTGTTCGGGTCAGGCCCTCGCCATCCTTACCGAGCTCGGCGACCCCGCCGCGAACGACGTCCGCGCCCGGTTGGACCGGCCACCGGTACCGGCCGGCGACGGAGTCCCGTGACTGGCCGGTACGGAATGGCCGCTCAGCCGGCGACGGCCGGCTCCTTGGCGACCTCCTCCGGGCCGGTGACGCCCTTTCGGGTGCGCTCGCCGAAGATCAGGTTGAGCAGCACCGCCGCGATGCAGCCGGCGCTGATGCCGGAGTCCATCACGGTCTGCACCGCGGACGGGAAGTGCTCGTAGAACTCGGGTGCGGCGATCGGGACGAGGCCGATGCCCAGCGCCGCCGCGACGATCGCGGTGTTCGCCGGCCGGGCGAACGACGCCCTCGCCAGCGTCCGCACCCCGCTCACCGCCACGCTGCCGAACAGCACCAGCCCCGCGCCGCCGAGCACCGGCTGCGGCACCAGCGCCACGATCCCACCGGTCACCGGGAACATCCCGAGCAGCACCATGATCGCGCCGGATGCGGCCACCACGTACCGGCTCACCATCCTGGTCAGCGCCACCAGCCCGACGTTCTGGGCGAACGCCGTGCACGCGAACCCGCCGAACACCGTGCTCACCGCGGTCGCCAGCCCGTCCGCGCGCAACCCGTCCCCGAGGACGCGGCCCGTGGTCGGCCGCCCGACGATCTCGCCGAGGGCGAGCATGTCGGCCGTGCTCTCGGCCATCACCACGAGCATCACGATCGCCATCGACACCACCGCCGCGACCTCGAACGTCGGCACACCGAAGTGGAACGGTGTCGCGATGCCGAACGCCGGCGCCTCGGCCAGCGTCGAGGTGTCGACCGCGCCCAGCGGCCACGCCACCAGCGTCCCGACCACCAGGCCGAGCAGCAGCGCGATCCGGCTCCAGAACCCGGAGAGGAACCGGTTGAACGCCAGCACCGCCAGCAACGTCACCGACGCCAGCAGCAGGCCCCGCGGGGACACGCCGTCCCGCTGCTCGGAGATCCACCGCACCGCCACCGGCAGCAGCGACACCCCGATCAGCGTGATCACCGTGCCGGTGACCAGCGGCGGGAAGAACCGGGTCAACCGGGCGAAGAACGGCGCCGCCAGCACGACCAGTGCCCCGCCGAGCAGCGTCGCGCCGTACACCACCCCGAGCGCGTCCTGCGGCCCGTGCTGGCTGACGATCGCCAGCACGGGCGCGACGGTCGCGAACGTCACCCCGTTCACCAGCGGCAGCCGGGCGCCGAAGCGCCAGCAGCCGAGCGTCTGCAGCAGCGTGGCCAGACCCGCGGTGAACAGGCTCGCACTGATCAGCAGGCTGAGCTGCCCGGGACCCAGCCCGACGGCCGCGCCGATGATCAGCGGTGGGGCGACCACCCCGGCGTACATGGCGGCGACGTGCTGGACACCGCCGGCGATCAGCTGCAGGGCGGGTGGCCGCTGGTCGACCGGGTGGCGGGCCGTGGTGCTGGACGAGGCGCTGGACTCCGATGGCAGGGGGAGGGACGGCATGCCAACTCCAGGGATCGGGGACACCGGTGACGCGGGACGGCGAGCCGGCCGGAGCGCCGGCGGGTCGCAACGGAGGGCGTTGGAAGGAGCAGGAAGCGGCGTGGTCTAGAACGCGGGCAGGGTGTGCCAGGCCTGCCCGGCGTCCTCGGCGTCGTCGCGCAGGACCGTGCCCTCGATGAGCCCGTAGGGCCGGTCGGCGGCGTAGAACACCTCGTTGTCGTTGGTCAGCCCGAACGGGCTCAGGTCCACCAGGAAGTGGTGCTTGTTCGGCAGCGAGAGCCGAATCTCGGCGATCTCCTCGCGCGCCCGCAGCACCGCCTCGCCCATGGCGTACAGCGTCTGCTGCAGCGACAGGCTGTGTTTGGTGGCGAAGGTCTCCAGCAGCACCCTGCGCACCTCGGTGAAGCACTTGTGCCAGTCGTGCCGCCCCGAGACGTACCGCCAGCGCGCGGTCACCGCGGTGGCGAGGATCCGGTCGGTGGTCTCGGCGAGGGTGGTGTACCGGTCGCGGGGGAAGCCGTGGAACTCCGAGCCGGTGGACTTGAGCACGGTCAGCCCGGTCAGCCCGGACACCACCCACGCGCGGTCGCCGTACACGGTGACCGCGGTGGTGCGCCGCTCGTCGCCGGCCCGGGAGAACGAGTGCTCGTGCGGCGCGCCGTCGACGGCGATCCGGTCCCAGGCGTGCTCGTCGACCAGGACCCGCGCGCCGGTGATGGCGTCGAACCCGTCGACGAAGTGCCGGCCCAGCCGCAGCGCGAAGTCCTCGATCTCGCCGACCGGGTGCTCCTTGGCGAACGCGTACACGGTGTTCTTCTGCGTGTCGGTGGCCACCACGTCGGCATTGTCGCCGGTCAGATGGGTGGCGGTCAGCCGGCCGCGCAGCGAGGTGGACACGGTGAGGTCCTTCAGGTGGTGCACCGGTCCCTCCCGGCGCACGGTGACCAGGCGGACCTCGGCCTTTCCGTACTGGTTGGCACCCAGGGTGATGGCCACGGTGGATCAGCTCCCTCGATAGGTGGAGTAGGCGAACGGGCTGAGTAGCAGGGGGACGTGGTGGTGCGCGGTGCCGTCGGCGATCCGGAAGCAGACGACGGCCTCCGGGAAGAACGCGTCCGGCCCCTGGTAGGTCTCGATGTCGAAGACCAGCCGGTAGACACCCGGCTGGAGGGTGTCCGGACCGAGCTCGCGGATCCGGCCGTCGTCGTCGGTGCGGGCCCTGGCGACGAGGCGCCAGCCGTGATCGACCGGCTCCTCCAGCCGCACCGGCACCCCGCGCGCCGGTCGCCCTGCCGCGGTGTCGAGGACGTGCGTGGTCACCAGGCTCATGGCCGTACCGCCTTCCGCAGTCGCAGGCTCGCGATTCGCATCAGTTCCCTTCCGGCGACGGCGAGCTCGGCGTCTGGGTCGTTGGCCAGCCGCCGGCGCAGGTCGGCGAGCAGCTCGGCGCCGTCCCGGCCGCTGGCGCAGACCAGGTAGATGTGCCCGAACCGCCGCTCGTACTCCGCGTTGGCGGCCCGGAACGACTCGGCCGCCGCGTCGTCCACTCCGGACTGCTCCGTCCTGGACCACCCGCCGGTGACGCGCTCGCCGATCCGCGGGTGGGAGTCCAGGGCGCCGCGGACCTCGGCCGGCCGCAGCGGCCCGGCCGCCTCGGCGGCGGCCAGCAGCGCGTCCAGGTCGGGGTAGGGGCGCCCGGCGAGCACCGTGTCCACCCAGCGCGGGACGGCGAGGCACTCGGTGAGCAGGCCACGGACCCGGTCCGTGGCGGCGCTGTTGAACTCGGCGAGGCTCAGCTCGGCCTGCGCGTTCGAGGTGGGCGGCGACATGGACGCTCCAGGCTGTCGGTCAGTCGTCGGCAGTCACTGACTCTTCCGCATGGCTTCTGCATGGTGGAAAAGAAATTCTGATCTAAAGACGTTACGGCCGTCACATCCGACCGTCAACACTTTGTTGAAGTCGATCATGGGCCGGTTCAGCCGGCCGCGCCGCGGTTCAGGTAGTTGTAGACGGTGAACCGGGTGACGCCGAGCGCCTCGGCCACCGCGGCGACCGACTTCCGGAGCTGGAACGCGCCGCGCTCGTCCAGCAGCCGCACCGCTCGCTGCTTGCCCGGCCGGTCCAGCTCGGCCAGTGGCGCGCCCAGTTCGGCCTCGACCTGGCGGATCAGCCGGTCGAGCACGCTGCCCCGCCTGGCGCCGACGGGTGTCACCGGCGGCTCGCCGTCCGGCGCGCCGAGCCGGAGGGTGAACCGGGTGGCGCCGCCGGCGAGCGCGGCGCGGGCGATGGCCGGAAGCGCGTCGAGCACCGCGTCGGCCTCGCCCTGGACGGTCGTGCCCAGCGGTCCGAAGTCGACGGCCAGCCCGGCTCGCTCCGCCGCGTCCTTCGCCCGCACGGCGTGTTCGGGCGGGGTTCCCTCGCCACGGAAGGGCTCGCTGGTGAACTCGGCCTCCAGTTCCACGCGCGCACCGTACCCGCCGCCGCCTCCACCCGGCATCCCGTTGACGTGCCCCACGTCACGGAGCTAGTGTCGGTATACGAAATCGAACTTCCGTCATACGAAATCAGGTGGCCGATGAGTGAGTCGACGAACGCCGGGCCGGCGCCGGAGCGCCCCCCGCGCTACGCCGTCAACCTGTCGATCCTGTTCACCGAGTTGCCCGTGCTCGACCGGCCGGCCGCGGCCGCCGCGGCCGGGTTCGCCGCGGTCGAGTTCTGGTGGCCGTTCGACACCGCCGTGCCCGGCGACCGCGAGGTCGACGCCTTCGTGCGGGCCGTCACGGACGCGGGAGTCGCGCTGGTGGGCCTGAACTTCTACGCGGGCGACATGGCCGGCGGCGACCGCGGCCTGGTGTCCTGGGTGGGCCGGGAGGCGGAGTTCGCCGACAACGTCGACGTCGCGGTCGGCGCCGCCGAGCGGCTCGGCTGCCGCAGCTTCAACGCGCTGTACGGCAACCGGATCGCCGGCGCCGAGCCCGCGGCGCAGGACGAGATCGCACTGACCAACCTGGACTTCGCCGCCGGCAGGGCCGCGAGAATCGGGGCCCAGCTCGTCCTCGAACCGCTGTCCGGCGCGCCCGACTACCCGCTGCGCACCGCGGCCGACGCGCTCGCCGTGCTCGACGAGCTGGGCCGGGACGACGTGCGGCTGCTCTGCGACCTCTACCACCTCGCGGTCAACGGCGACGACCTGGACGCGGTGGTCGCCGAGCACACCCCGCGGATCGGGCACGTGCAGATCGCGGACGCGCCGGGGCGCGGGGCGCCGGGTACCGGCGAGCTGGACATCGCGGGATACCTGGGCAAGCTCCGGGCCGCGGGCTACACCGGCCACATCGGACTCGAGTATCGACCGGACGGCGACAGTCACGCCGCGTTCGGCTGGCTGCCGCGGGAGGAAAGGGGAAGTTGATGACGACTGTCGGTTTCATCGGACTGGGGATCATGGGCGGGCCGATGTCGGCCCACCTGGTCGCCGCGGGGCACGACGTGCGCGGCTACGACGTGCACGCCGACGCCGTGGCGCGGCTGGTCGACGCCGGCGGGACGGCCGCGCGGGACGTGGCCGGCGCCGTCGCCGGGGCCGACGTGGTGATCACCATGCTGCCCAACCACCCCCAGGTCGAGGAGGTGGTGCTGGGCCCCGGCGGGGTGCTGGACAGCGCGCGGCCGGGCACGCTGCTGATCGACATGAGCACCATTCGGCCGGAGACCTCGATCGCGGTCGCCGAGGCCGCCACGGCGAAGGAGGTCCGGGTGCTCGACGCGCCGGTCTCCGGCGGCGAGGCCGGCGCCAAGCAGGCCACGCTGTCCGTCATGGTTGGTGGCGAGGAGCGCGACTTCGCCGACGCGAGGCCGCTGCTCGACGCGCTGGGCAAGACGATCGTCCACGTCGGACCGCACGGCGCCGGGCAGGTGGTCAAGGCCGCGAACCAGCTGCTGGTCGGCGGCATCTACGGGCTGGTCGGCGAGGCCATCGTGCTGATGGAGGCCTCCGGCGTGGACGCCAAGACCGGGCTCGACGTCCTGGCCGGCGGGCTGGCCGCCAACCGGATCCTGGACCTGAAGCGGGAGTCGATGGTGGCCAGGCAGTTCCAGCCCGGCTTCCGCATCGACCTGCACCACAAGGACATGGGCATCGCGCTGGCCGCCGCCCGGCAGGCCGACGTGGCCCTCCCGCTGACCGGGCTGGTCGCCCAGCTCGTCGCCGCGGGCAGGGCGATGGGCTACGGCTCGCTCGACCACTCGGCGCTGCTCAAGGTCACCGAGCAGCTGTCCGGCCGATCGCAGGGTTCATCGAGAGAGGGCTGACCATGCCGAAGATCCCCGTCATGCAGGCGGTCGTCGACGTGCTCACCAGCGAGGGCGTCACCACCGTGTTCGGCTGCCCCGGCGCGGCCATCCTGCCGCTGTACGCCGCCATGCGCGACAGCGACATCGAGCACCTCGTGGTCCGCCACGAGGAGGGCGCCACCCACATGGCCGACGGCTGGGCGCGCACCACCGGCAACGTCGGCGTCGCGATCGGCACGTCCGGGCCCGCCGGCACGAACATGATCACCGGCCTCTACACCGCGCAGGCCGACTCGATCCCGATCCTGTGCATTACCGGGCAGGCCGACTCCCGCAAGCTCCATCAGGAGGCCTTCCAGGCGGTGGACATCGTCGAGATCGCCAAGCCGGTCACCAAGTGGGCGGTGCAGGTCAAGGAGGCCGCCCAGGCGCCGTGGATCTTCCGCGAGGCGTTCCGGCTGGCCCGCTCCGGCCGTCCCGGCCCGGTGCTGATCGACCTGCCGCTGGACGTGCAGCGGCAGGAGATCGAGTGGGACTCCGCCATCGACGCGCCGCTGCCGGTGCCGACCGTGCTGCCGCAGCCGGCCAGGGTGGAGCGCGCGCTGGACCTGCTGCTCGCCGCCGAGCGGCCGCTCATCCTCGCCGGGGGCGGCGTGGTGCTGGGCGAGGCCGGCGAGCAACTGCGCGCGGTCGCCGAGCGGCTCGGCGTCCCGGTCGGCGTCACGCTGATGGGCAAGGGCAGCTTCCCGGAGGACCACGAGCTGTACGCCGGGATGGCCGGCATCCAGACGTCCCAGCGCTGGGCCAACGCGGCCTTCCTCGACGCCGACCTCGTGCTGGCGCTGGGCGCCCGGTTCGGCGACCGGCACACCGGGGCGCTCGACGTCTACCGCGGCGAGCGCACGTTCATCCACGTCGACATCGAGCCGACCCAACTCGGCCGCGTGTTCGGGCCGGACCTCGGCGTCGTGTCCGACACCCGGGAGTTCCTCACCGCGCTGCTGGCGGCCCTCGAGCGCAGGGACGCGCCACCGGACCGGCGGGAGTGGGTGCGCCACCTCGGCGAGCTGCGGCGGACACTGACCCGCAGGGAGGACTTCGCGGACACGCCGATCAAGCCGCCGCGGGTGTTCGCCGAGATCAACCGGTGCTTCGGGCCGGAGACGTACTTCGTCACCGCGATCGGGCTCTACCAGATCTGGTCGGGCCAGTTCCAGCGCGCGCACCGGCCCCGGCACTACCAGGTGTGCGGCCAGGCCGGCCCACTCGGCTGGGAGATCCCCGCCGCGATCGGGGTGAAGAAGGCCCGGCCCGGCGCCGAGGTGGTCGGCGTGGTGGGCGACTACTCGTTCCAGTTCCTGGTCGAGGAGCTGGCGGTGGCCGCGCAGTACGACATCCCGTTCGTGCTGGTCATGTTGAACAACGAGTACCTGGGCCTGATCCGGCAGGCCGAGACCGGGTACGGGATGAACTACGAGGTGGACATCCACTACGACCGGTACGGCACTGACAACGTCAAGATCATGGAGGCCTACGGCTGCGCGGGCACCCGCGTGGTCGAGCCGGCGGAGATCGCGCCGGCGCTGGAGTGGGCGCGCAAGGAGGCCGAGCGGATCAACCGACCGGTGCTGGTGGAGATCATGATCGAGCGCGAGGCCGACGCCGCGATGGGCACCGCGCTGGACAGCGTGCGGGAAGCCGAGCCGGTGCCGTGATTGAGTTGACCCTATGACCGAGGAACTGGACCTGGTGGTCAGGGGTCGCAGGGTGGTCGCCGACGACGCCGAGCTGCCGCGCAGCGTCGGCGTCGCCGGCGGCCGGATCGCCACCGTGGCGCCCCACGACGCGGACCTGCCCGCCGCGCGGACGGTCGAGCTCGCCGACGACGAGGTGCTGCTGCCCGGCCTGGTGGACAGCCACGTGCACGTCAATGACCCGGGCCGGGCCGAGTGGGAGGGGTTCGACACCGCGACACTGGCCGCCGCGGCCGGCGGGGTCACCACGATCGTCGACATGCCGCTCAACAGCCTGCCGCCGACCGTCGACGTGGCCGCGCTGGAGGTCAAGCGCGCGGCGGCGGCCGGCCGGGTGCACGTCGACGTCGGGTTCTGGGGCGGCGCGGTGCCCGGCAACAGCGGTGAGCTGCCCGGCCTGCACGAGGCCGGGGTGTTCGGGTTCAAGTGCTTCCTGCTGCACTCCGGGGTGGACGAGTTCCCTCCGCTGGGCGATGCCGAGCTCGCCGAGGTGGCCGGTGTGGTGCGGGAGCTCGACGCGCTGCTGATCGTGCACGCCGAGGACGCCGGCACGATCGGCTGCGCGCCGGCGCCGTCCGGACCGGACTACGCGGGGTTCCTGCGGTCCCGGCCCGCCGAGGCCGAGCACCGCGCGATCGCACGGGTGCTGGAGCTGGCCCGGCGCACCGGCGCCAGGGTGCACGTGCTGCACCTGGCCAGCGCCGGCGCGCTGGCGGAGATCGCCGCGGCCCGGCGGGACGGCCTCCCGGTGACCGTGGAGACCTGCCCGCACTACCTGAGCTTCGCCGCCGAGGAGGTTCCCGCCGGCGCGACGCAGTTCAAGTGCTGCCCGCCGATCCGCGAGGCGGCCCACCGGGAGGGGCTCTGGCGGGGCCTGGCCGACGGGCTGATCGACTGCGTGGTGACCGACCACTCGCCGTGCACCGTCGAGCTCAAGCGGTTCGACACCGGCGACTTCGGTGCCGCGTGGGGCGGGATCGCCGGCCTGCAGCTCGGCCTGCCCGCGGTGTGGACGCAGGCCCGGCAGCGCGGGTTCGGGCTGGTCGACGTCGCGCGATGGATGGCGCGTGGGCCGGCCGAGCAGACGGGGATGCGGCGCAAGGGGCGGATCGCGCCGGGGTGCGACGCCGACTTCTGTGTGTTCGCCCCGGACGAGGCGTTCGTGGTGGACGTGACGACGTTGCGGCACCGCAACCCGGTGAGCGCCTACCACGGCCGGCCGCTGGCCGGGGTGGTGCGGTCGACCTGGTTGCGCGGCCGGGAGGTCGACGGCGAGCGGCCCCGCGGGGAGCTGCTGCGGCGCGGGGAGTGCTGAGGTGACGAGCGAGAGAGGTGACAGTGCCGGAGAATCCGCCTGACGGTAGTAACGGTCCGGAGTGGACGAACGACCCCGACCTGGCCTCCCGCCGGTTCGGCGGGACGGTGATGTGGGCGACCGACGAGCTGTTCGCCGAGAAGGAGAACCTCGTCAATCCTTGGCCGCCGCGGCACCAGCCGGAGACGTTCGGGCCGAAGGGCCAGGTCTACGACGGCTGGGAGACCCGGCGACGCCGCGAGCCCGGCGACGACGCCGCCGTCGTCCGGCTCGGCCTGCCGGGGATCGTGTCCGGCGTGGTGGTGGACACCGCGTTCTTCAAGGGCAACTATCCGCCGGCCGTCTCGGTCGACGCCTGCGCGCTCGACGGCTACCCCGGGCCGGAGGAGGTGGCCGCGGCCGACTGGGTGCCGCTGGTCACCCGCGCACCGGTTGCCGGGCACACCCGCGCCCTCTTCCCCATCGAGGGCGCGGCCGCCGACCGCCGGTTCACCCACGTGCGGCTGACCATGCACCCCGACGGCGGGGTGGCCCGGCTGCACGTGCACGGCAGCCCGGTGCCCGACCCGCGGCTGCTCGACACGGACGCGCTCGACCTGGCCGCGCTGGAGAACGGCGGGCGAATCGTCGGGTGCAGCGACATGTTCTACTCCGCTCCGGACAACATGCTCGCCCCCGGTCTGGCCGCCCACCAGGCGGAGGGGTGGGAGACCGCGCGGCGGCGGGACGACGGCAACGACTGGGCGGTGGTGCGCCTCGCCGGCGCCGGCGTCGTCCGGTTCGCCGACCTCGACACCAGCAACCTGCGCGGCAACGCCCCCGGCTGGGCCGCCCTGCGCGGGTGTGACACCGGCTCGGCCGACCCGGCCGAGCCGGGCTCGTGGTTCGACCTGCTGCCGCGGACCCGGTTGCAGCCGGACACCCGGCACCGGTTCGTGCTGCCGGAGCGGCGCGAGGTCACCCACGTTCGGCTGGACATCTTCCCGGACGGCGGGATGGCCCGGCTGCGGCTGTTCGGTGGGCTGACCGAGCGTGGCCGCGCGGAGCTCACCCGGCGGTTCCGCGAGTCCTCCGCGGGCCCGACGGGGTAGCGGCGGCGGGTGTCACTCTCTCGGGTGATAGTCCGCGCGATCCGTTCCCGCAGGTCACAGCCCTTTCTCCGGTGGTGTGTTACAGCCCGGTCACGTTCTTCGGCTCGAGGGTTCGGCACCGGCTCGGTGGGCAGCCGGTGCCCGACGGGCGAGCGCCCCGCGCGTCGCTGGTCACCACCGCTGGCATTCACGGAGAAAGGGAGAAGAAGCATATGACCACGAACGACGCAGCCGGTGTTCCAGGGGGCCCCACCGCCGCGGCTCCCGTTGCGCTGGGCGAGGACGATCGGCGGGACCGCACCCGGTGGGGTCCGATCTGGGCCGGCGTCCTCGTCGTTCTCTCCACCTACGTCGTGCTCCAGTTGCTCTTCTTCGCGCTGGGCATCCTCGATCTGGGCTTCGAAGGCGACGTCAGCACCACCGTGGCCAGTGTCGTCAGCGGCGTCCTGGCACTCGTCGCGTTCTTCCTCGGTGGACTCGCGGCGGCGGCGACCGCGTTCTGGCGCGCCGCGAACGACGGGCTGGTGCACGGCGCCCTCGTGTGGGCGCTGAGCGTGGTCGCGATCCTCACCCTCACGGTGCTGGGCGGCGGTGCGCTCCTCGGCAGCGTGGCGAGCGTGGCGACGCAGGTCGCCAACGTGGCGCAGGAGACCCGGGCGATGGACGTCGACCCCGCCCAGGCCATGCAGACCGCACGCGAGGCGGCCGGCTGGGGTGTGCTCAGCCTCGGCCTGTCGTTCGTCGCGGCCACGCTCGGCGGCCTGATCGGGGCGAAGATCTGGCCGCGCGGCCGCGGGGCGTGACGAACCCCTACCCGGGCACGGTCCCGCTTCCGCCCATGAGTGAGCTGCTCGCTCTCCGGGCGGGAGCGGGATCGTTGGGTTGTGGATGGACAGGTTTTCGTGCCGCGGGTGCGCATGCCGGATGGGCGTGACCGCCTACCCCGTTCGGCGCGGTTCACCGGCTTTTTGTTGGCATTGTTGAAGTTCTTTCTGGTTGCCCGTTCCCGCCGCTAGCGTCGCCGTCGGTTCCCTTTCCGGCACTCTCCCCGAAGGCGATGGTGACATGGCGATACGAACTCGACGTGGCTTCGGCGCGGCGGTGGTCGTGGCGTTGGCCGCGGGCCTGCTCGGCGTGGCCGCGCCGGCGACGGCCACCGCGGTCACGCCGACCACCGGCGCGGTGTTCAACAACCCGTACGGCTCGGCGGCCGAGCAGTACGCCATCCGCGACCACGTGGTGAACCTGGTGCGGGCCACCGAGCCCGGCGCCACGATCAGCACGTCGATCTACAACATCACCGACCACGAGCGGGGTGTCGCCGACGCGCTGGTGGCGGCGGCCCGGCGCGGCGTCAGGGTGCGGGTGGTGCTGGAGTCGGAGAAGGCGGGCACCGGCAGCGCGCAGGCCATCGTGAGCGGGTTGGGCAGGGACCGGAGCAAGCCGTCCTGGGCGGTGGTCTGCGCCAGCGGCTGCCACGGCACCAAGATCAACCACAACAAGTTCTACCTGTTCTCGGAGGTCGGCGGGAAGAGGAACGTCGTGGTGCAGTCGTCGGCGAACCTGACGATCTCCAACGCGCGGAAGTACTGGAACAACGCCGTCACCTTCGTCGAGAACCCCGAGCTGTACCAGGGCTACCTGGGCTACTTCGGCGACCTGGCCCGCGACCGCCGCGACGACGACTACTACCGCACGGTCGGCGCCGGCAACGTCAAGGCGTACTTCTTCCCCCGCGGCGGCAGCGGCGCCTCCTCCGACACCGTGTACAACACCCTCGGCAACGTGAGGTGCACCGGCAACACCCAGGTCGGCACCTCGGACGGGCGGACGATCATCCGGATCGGCATGTGGTACTTCGGCCGCGACGCGATCGCCGACCGGCTCGCCGCGCTGGGCCGCGCCGGTTGCCGGATCGACATCGCCTACACCGAGATGCTCGACGGGCCGGCCGCCGAGCTGCGCGGCGTGCCGAACGTGACGTTGCGCAGGGTGGACAGGGACGGCTACATCATCCACTCGAAGTACATGCTCATCGAGGGCACCTACGCGGAGGTGGCCAACCGCAAGGTCGTCTTCACCGGTAGCCACAACTACAGCAACGCCGCGCTGCACCGCAACGACGAGGCCATGGTGCGGATCTACTCCAACCCGATCCACGACCAGTACGCGGCCAACTTCGCCGCCGTCCTCCGCAGCCTCGGCTGATCCCGCGAGCTCCCGCTCGGGCGCTCGGCCAGCCGGTCCGGCCGCCCCACGCGGAAGCTCTCGGTGAGCAGTTCCCCGGCCTTCACCACGGTACGCTGGCCACCTGTCGAGGTTCCGGGAGCGATCATGGCCGACCAGCGGATCCAGCTGCGCCGAGCACGGCCTGCCGACGCGCCGGCGATCGCGCAGATCTGGCACTCGGGTTGGCACGACGGCCACTTCGGGCACGTGCCCGCGGAGCTGGTCGCCGCCCGGTCCGAGGGGTCGTTCCACACCCGGGCACCCGGGCCGCCCAACGCGTCGGCGACACCACGGTCGCGGTCACCCGGGGTGCGGTCGCGGGTTTCGTCATGGTGGTCGGCGACGAGGTGGAGCAGGTCTATGTCACGCGCCGGCACCGCGGTGTGGGTGTGGCCGGCGTGCTCCTCGACGAAGCCGAGCGACAGGTCGGGGACGGCGGCCACGCGGTGGCGTGGCTGGCGGTCGCGCCGGGCAACACGCGGGCGCGGCGGTTCTACGAGCGCCGGGGGTGGCGCGACGCCGGCCCCTTCACCTACCTCGCGGCCGGTGCGCACGGCGACATCCCGGTGCCGTGCCACCGGTACGTCAAGGACCTGCCCCGCGTCACGGTAAGCACCCAGCGTTGACCTGGGCACCTCACCCCATGAGCTCGCGCAGCCGGCGGTCCCGCTCGTCGGGGCGTTGCCGCGGGCAGCTCACGCACTTGTCCCCGCCGCCCGGCGCGAGGTAGATCAGGCAGCAGGACGACCGGCGCAGCACCGGGGTGTCGCCGACCCGGAGGAACCGGGGCCGCGGCAGCCGCGGGTCGATCCGCGCGGCCAGCGGCTCGGCCAACGCGAGCACCCGCTCCACGTCGCCCCGCGCGGTGCCCGCCCACAGCAACCGGTTGCCG
This sequence comes from Amycolatopsis arida, assembly GCF_900115565.1. GTDB lineage: Bacteria > Actinomycetota > Actinomycetes > Mycobacteriales > Pseudonocardiaceae > Yuhushiella > Yuhushiella arida. The sequence goes on from NZ_FOWW01000001.1 coordinate 131,490, forward strand.
ATCGAGTCCCCGGCGATGGCCCACAGCGCCCGCTCGGCCGCGCCGCTCACCCCGGCGATCGCCGCCACCGCCGCGCCGAGGCTCTCCGCCAGCGCGGCGCCGAGCTCGGCCGGGTCGGGACCGAGCACGCGGGCCGACCTGGCGCCGGCGAACCGGCCGTCGGGGTGCATGGCGAACGTCGTGGCCGCCAGCGCCGGGTCGAGCGCGTGGCCGGCCAGCACCAACCCCTCGATCGCCGGCGCCACCAGCACCGACGACGCCGAGTACCAGCGGATCGTGCCGAGCACCCTGCCGTCGGCCCCGCCGTACAGCCGGGCCGCCGTGTCGAGGTCCGCGCGCAGCCACTCGGGGTCGGCCAGCACGGTCGCCGGCACCGCCCGCGGTGCGGCCGCGGCGCCGGTGTGCTGCGGCATCCGCGCCGCGATCGCCCGGTACGCCTGCTCCACCGACAGGGTCATGCGCGAGCCTTCCGGGGTCGGTACGTGGACAGCACGAACGAGGCGGTCACCGCGACCGGTCCGGCCAGCGCGGCCAACCGGTCGGCGAGGCCGTCGCGGTCCAGGTGGTGCGCGTTCGGTCCCATCCGTACCAGTGCGCGGGCCTCGTCGACGGTCAGCGTCAGCGCCAGCTCCCTGTTCGCGCGGTCGACCAGGGTGAAGGACCCGGCGAGGCCGGCGTCCAGCCGCTCCTCCTTGTCCCGCTCCACGGCCAGCAGCCCCAGCGTCCCGGCCAGCTCGGCCAGGTGCCCCGGGCCGGGCGACACCACCAGCAGCGCCCCGCCCGGCCGCAGCACTCGGTGGAACTCGGTGGCGTTGCGCGGCGCGAAGACGTTGAGCACGAGATCGGCGACGCCGGTGCCGATCGGCCACTCCCGCCAGAGGTTCCACACCGCGGCCCCGATCCGCGGGTGCGCCCCGGCCGCGCGGCGCAGCGCGACCGCCGACACGTCCAGTGCGATCCCGGCCGCCGCCGGCAGCGCGTCCAGCACCCGGGCGAGGTGGTAGCCGGTGCCCGCCCCGGCGTCCACCACGAGACCGGAGTCGGCGAGCTCCGCCGCGCGGGCGGCGAGCAGCTCGGCCAGCGGCGCGTAGTGCCCCGCCGCCAGGAACGCCGCCCGCGCGGCCACCATCTCCGCGGTGTCCGCGGTGCCGGCGGGCACCTTCGCGTGCAGCAGGTTCACGTAGCCCTGCCGGGCGATGTCGAACGTGTGCCGCCGCGGGCAGCGCAGCGCGCCACCGGAGACCGCCAGCCCGTCCGCGCAGACCGAGCATCGCAACGCGGGGACGACGACGGCGGGTAACCGCGCCGCCCCAGCCCTCGCCGAACCCATGGGGCCTATTCGACCATGGGTCCCGGCCGGCTGCGCTCCTCCCTCGCTGGCGCTCGGTCGATGCTCGCCGGTCGTCGTGCGGCGGTGTCTGTGGGCCGCGCTCCTCCCGGCTGCGCTCCTCCCTCGCTGGCGCTCGGTCGATGCTCGCCGGTCGTCGTGCGGCGGTGTCTGTGGGCCGCGCTCCTTCCGGCTGCGCTCCTCCCTCGCTGGCGCTCGGTCGATGCTCGCCGGTCGTCGTGCGGCGGCGACGTTTCGGGATCGGACGAAACGCCACGGGTGGCCGGAAACGTACCCGTAACATCCCCGGCCGCTTGGTTCACCGTGCCGAAACGTGCGGCGTCATCCCGCGCAACACGGCTTTCCCATGCTGTCCGGCAACTCGAACCCGTGATCGGCTCGAAGGAGGAAGCGTGGAAGGGAACACGGCCTGGTTGCTCACCAGCGCCGCGCTGGTGCTGTTGATGACTCCGGGGCTGGCGTTTTTCTACGGTGGGATGGTGCGCTCCAAGAGCGTGCTCAACATGCTCATGATGTGCTTCGGCGCCATCGGCCTCATCGGCGTGCTCTGGGTGGTCTACGGCTACTCCACGGCCTTCGGCAGCGACATCGGCGGGCTGTTCGGCAACCCGCTCGACGCGCTCGGGCTGAGCGGGCTGATGGGTGGTGACGCGCTGGAGGGCACCGGGTTCGTCGCCTTCCAGGGAATGTTCGCGATCATCACGGTCGCGCTGATCGCCGGCGCGGTGGCCGACCGGATGAAGTTCAGCGCGTGGCTGCTGTTCGGCGGCCTGTGGGCGACCGTGGTGTACTTCCCGGTCGCGCACTGGGTGTGGGCCGAGGGCGGCTGGATCTTCGAGATGGGAGCGCAGGACTTCGCCGGCGGCACCGCCGTGCACATCAACGCCGGCGCGGCGGCGCTCGGCCTGGTGCTGGTGCTCGGCAAGCGGTCCGGCTGGCCGAAGGAGCCGATGAAGCCGCACAACCTGCCGTTCGTGATGCTCGGCGCGGGCCTGCTGTGGTTCGGCTGGTTCGGCTTCAACGCCGGCTCGGCGCTGGCCGCGGACAACATCGCCGGGCTGGCCTTCATCAACACCCTCACCGCGACCTGCGCGGCGATGCTCGGTTGGCTGCTGCTGGAGCGGATCCGCGACGGACACGCCACCAGTCTCGGCGCCGCGTCCGGCGTGGTGGCCGGCCTGGTCGCGATCACCCCGGCGTGCGCGTTCGTCGACACCTGGGGCGCGCTGGCCATCGGCGCGGTCGCCGGCATCGTCTGTGCGCTGGCGGTGGGCCTGAAGTACCGGCTCGGCTACGACGACTCGCTCGACGTGGTGGGCGTGCACCTCGTCGGCGGCCTGATCGGGACCCTGCTCATCGGGTTCCTCGGCACCAGCGCGGTCAACGACGCCGGCGCGGACGGCCTGCTCTACGGCGGTGGCCTCGGCCAGCTCGGCAAGCAGGCGGTCGGCGCGTTCGCGGTGCTGGCCTACTCGCTGGTCGTCGCGGTGATCCTGGGCCTGCTCATCAAGGTGACGCTGGGTCTGCGGGTGCAGAACGAGGACGAGGTCACCGGCATCGACGAGGCCGAGCACGCCGAGACCGCGTACGAGTTCGGCGGTGCCCGCGGTCGCGGGGTCGCCACGGGGGCCGGCGTGGCCGGCGCGGCCAAGAAGCTCGAGGGGAGCAAGGCATGAAGCTCATCACCGCGATCGTCAAACCGTTCACCCTGGACGACATCCGGTCCGCGCTCGAGCAACTCGGCGTGCTCGGGATGACCGTCAGCGAGGTGCAGGGCTACGGGCGGCAGAAGGGCCACACCGAGGTCTACCGGGGCGCCGAGTACGCCGTGGACTTCGTGGCCAAGCTGCGGGTCGAGGTCATCACCGACGACGCCAACGTGGAGAAGGTCATCGACGCGATCACCGGTGCCGCGCACACCGGCAAGATCGGTGACGGCAAGGTGTGGGTGACCCCCGTGGAGACCGTGGTCCGGGTGCGCACCGGCGAGCGCGGCACGGACGCGCTCTAGCCGGGACCGGTGGCCATGGGGGAGGGTGCCCAGGACAGCCCCGGGACCATCGCGGGGGGACTCGCCGAGGCGGCCGAGCGGCTGCTCGCCGGCCGGCACGGCCGGCTCGGGGCCGGTGCGCTGCGAGTGGCGCTGGTCGACCTCTACGAGTTCTGGTTGCGCAGGGCCGCCGCGGCGGCCGGCGTCGACACCGCCGATCCCGGTGTCGCGCTGGCCGCCGTCGGCGGCCTCGGCCGGCGGGAGCTGGTGCCGTTCGCCGACCTCGACCTCGTGTTGCTCCACAATGGAAACAACGCGGTCGGGGAGATCGCCGACGCGCTGTGGTATCCGCTGTGGGACGCGAAGGTCGGGCTCGACCACGCGGTCCGCACCCCGGGCCAGGCGTTGCAGGTGGCCGCCGAGGACCTGCGCACCGCGATGGGCCTGCTCGACCTGCGGCACCTCGCCGGCGACGCCGGGCTCACCGAGCGGCTGGCGACCGCCGCTCGGGACCAGTGGCGGCGCACGGCGCGCACCCGGCTGCCGGAGCTGGCGGCGGCCGCGCGGCAGCGCTGGCACCGCAGCGGCGAGATCGCGCAGGTCGCCGAGCCCGACCTCAAGCACGGCAGGGGCGGGCTGCGCGACCTCGGGCTGCTCGACGCGTTCGCCGCCGCACAGCTGGCCGACCGGCCGGGTGAGGAGCTGCGCGACGCCCGTCGGCTGCTGCTCGACGTGCGCACCGAGCTGCGCCGCGAGCTGCGCAGGGCCAGGGACGTGCTCGGCGCCGCCGACGCCGACCAGGTGGCCGCCGAGCTGGGCTTCGGCGACCGGTTCGCGCTGGCCCGCGAGCTGTCCGGGGCGGGAAGGGCGGTGGCCTACGCGGTGGACGTCGCGTTGCGCGCCGCCGAGCCCGCGCCGCGCACCCGGTTCGGCCGGCGCCCGGTGCGCACCCCGCTGGACGACGGCGTGGTGCTGCACGGCGCCGAGGTGGCACTGGCCCGCGACGCCGTCCCGGCCCGAGACCCCGGTTTGCTGCTGCGGGTGGCGGCCGCGTCGGCCCGGTCCGGCCGGCCGATCGCGCACGGCACACTGCGCACCCTGGCCGACACCGCGCCCGAGCTGCGCGCCCCGTGGCCAGCGGCCGCGCGGCAGGCGCTGACCGAGCTGCTCGGCGCGGGGGAGGGGCTGGTCGGCGCGGTGGAGGCGTTGGACCGCACCGGGTTGTGGGCTCGGCTGTTCCCGGAGTGGGGCGCGGTGCGCGACCTGCCGCCGCGCGAGCCGGTGCACTCCTGGACCGTCGATCGCCACCTGGTGCAGACCTGCGTCGAGGCGGCCAGCCTCGCTACCACGGTGTCCCGCCCCGACCTGCTCCTGCTCGGCGCGCTGCTGCACGACATCGGCAAGGGCAGGGACACCGACCACTCCGAGTTGGGCGCGAAGATCGCCGGCCAGGTCGCCGGCCGGACAGGACTGCCCGAACCGGACGTCGCGCTGGTCGCCGCGATGGTGCGCCACCACCTGCTGCTGGTGCACACCGCCACCCGCAGGGACATCGGCGAGCCGGAGACCGTGCACCGGGTGGCCGCCGCGCTCGGCGACGACCCCGTGCTGCTCGAGCTGCTGCACGCGCTCACCACGGCCGACTCGCGGGCCACCGGACCCGGCGTGTGGACGGACTGGAAGGCCGGGCTGGTCGGCGAGCTGGTCGCCCGGTGCCGCGAGGCGATGCACGGCACCGGGCCGGTCGCGCCAGAGCCGGCAGACCCGGACCGGCGCGCGCTGGTCGCCGCCGCGGTGCGCACCGGCCAGGGCCAGGTGCGCATCGACACCGCCGGCAACGTCGCCACCATCACCCTCGCCGTGCCGGCCCCGGCCGAGCTGCTCGCGCCCGCCGCCGGGGTGCTCGCGCTGCACTCGCTGGAGGTGCACTCGGCCGCGCTGCGCGCCCACGACGGCGGCAGGGTCGGCGTGTTCACCGCGTCGCCGAAGTTCGGCTCGCTCCCGGACGGCACCCTGCTGCGCGAGCAGCTCACCAGGGCGGTCGCCGGCGGGCTCGCGCTGGCCGGGCGGTTGGCCGGCAAGGAGCGCGACTACCCGGCGCCGGCCGCGCCGGCGCGGCCGAAGGTGCTGTGGTTCGACGACGAGGCGGCCGGCCACGATACCGTCGTCCTCGAGTTACGCGCCCCCGACCGGATCGGCCTGCTGTACCGGGTGGCCGGCGCGCTGCGCGGGTGCGGCGCCGAGGTGCGCTGGGCCAGGGTGGCCACGCTGGGCGGCGCCGTGGTCGACTCCTTCGCCGTCTCACCCTCCTCGGGCGGGCTCGACCAGGCGTGGCGGGACCGCGTGGAGAAGGCCGTGCTCGCCGCCACCGAGTAACCGCCGGGCTCGGGGTGTCGGGCGGGTGGATCGCGCACGGGGTGGCAGGATGTCCGCATGCCCGAGACAGGTCCCGAGATCGGCGCGGGAGTGTCGGCCACCGTGGCCGCCACCCACCTGGAGGCCTGCGCCGCCGAGCTGGCCGTGACCGGGGTGGGCACGGTCGCCGACCTGGCCGAGGTGCTCCGCCGGCTCACCGCGAGCCAGCGGCACCTCGCCGCGGCGCTGACGCACCTGGCCGGCCTGGTGCGCGACGGCGACGCCGAGGGGCTGGCCACCGCGCCGGCGCCGGACCTGGAGGCACTCACCGAGGTCCTGCATGCCGCGGCCACCGCGTCCGGCTGCGCCGCCGACGCCCTCGCCGAAAGCGCGCCCGTGTTACGAACACTAGTGCGAACGGACGACGAGAACACCCATTTGTAGCTTTCGCCGCACCCGTTCCGTTAATTAGGCTCGTGGTATTCGTGAGCTGCGGCGGGGAGGAAATTGATGCGCGCGGTGTGGAAGGGCACGATCGGCTACGGCGACTTCGCGGTTCCGGTGCGCGCCTACGGCGCGGTCTCCGAGCAGGGCACCGGGCTGAACCTGGTGCACACCGCGGACGGCGGGCGGATCCGGCACCGGCGGGTCTGCGAAATCGACGGTGCCGAGGTGCCCGCCGCGGAGGTCGGCAAGGGCGCGGTGCTGCCCGGCGGCTCGGTGGTGGTGCTCACCGACGACGATGTCGATCGACTGCCGTTACCCACCGCCAGCGGTATCGAGATCTGCGGATTCGCCCCGATGGAGCAGATCGACCCGATCTACTTCGCCCGCAGCTATCACCTCGAGCCCGAGGTCTCCGGGACCCGCGCCTACGTCCTGCTCAGCGAGGCGCTGCAGCAGACCGGCAAGGTCGCGGTGGTCAAGGTCGCGCTGCGGCAGCGCGAGACGCTGGGCGTGCTGCGGGTGCGGGACCAGGTGATCGTGCTGGCGACCATGCACTGGCCGGAGGAGGTCCGCACCCCCGACTTCCCGTTCCTGCACGAGGACGTCGACGTGCGGCTGCCGGACGTGCGCAGGGCCGCCGAAATGATCGACCGGCTGGCCGGCGACTTCGAGCCGGGCCGCTACACCGACCGGTACCAGGAGGCGCTCACCGCGCTCGTCGAGGCCAAGGCCGAGGGCGGCGAGGTGGCGCACCCCGCCGGCCCCGCCCAACAGGAGGCGGTCACCGAACTGCTCTCCGCGTTGGGGGACAGCGGGGCTGCCGTGCGCAGGGCGCGGGCCGCGGCCCGCGAGGCCGCCGAGGCCAAGGCGGCCGCGACCAGGGCCGCCCGCCGCACCCGGGACGCCGCCGACGCTCGCCGCTAGTGGACCCATGCCATGAAGGTGGCCTTCATGGCGTTTGGGGCAGGGTCACCGAGTAGGTCGCCCCACGCCCGGATTGCGTAGTCCTACCCACCCCTACTTGGGGAGCTTCACGCTGCCGACATTCCCCCGCCAACCGGCAGGCTGAAGGCATCGCGCGGACGGCGATGCCGGAAGGAAACGCCCCGCCAGGTACTGGGGGTCTGGCGGCGCGGGGCCGATGATCGGCACCACCCGCGCGGGACCGGCCGTCCGGCCGGCCCGAGGAGGGAGCGGGCCGGCCGGACGCGCCACCGGGGACGTGCCGTGCCACCCGGGTCGCCGGGGACGACTACCCTCGGGGGAGCCGGCCGTGCGTGCCGGCACCTGACCACGAGCTCGCTGGAGTGCCCACCCGTGTTCGACACCCTTTCCGACCGGCTCACCTCCGTACTGCAGAACCTGCGCGGCAAGGGGAAGCTGACCGAGGCCGACATCGACGCCACCGCGCGCGAGATCCGCATCGCGCTGCTGGAGGCCGACGTGGCGCTGCCCGTGGTGCGGGAGTTCATCGCGCAGGTCAAGCAGCGGGCGAAGGGCGCGGAGGTCTCCGGCGCGCTCAACCCGGCCCAGCAGGTCGTGAAGATCGTCAACGAGGAGCTCGTCGCCATTCTCGGCGGCGAGACCCGCCGGCTGACCCTCGCCAAGACCCCGCCGACCGTCATCATGCTGGCCGGTCTGCAGGGCTCCGGTAAGACCACGCTGGCCGGCAAGCTGGCCCGCTGGCTCAAGGAGCAGGGCCACGCGCCGCTGCTGGTGGCCTGCGACCTGCAGCGGCCCAACGCGGTGACCCAGCTCCAGGTGGTCGGCGAGCGCGCCGGGGTGCCGACGTTCGCCCCGGAGCCGGGCAACGGCGTCGGCGACCCGGTGGACGTGGCCCGTCGCGGCGTCGAGGAGGCCAGGCGGGCCCAGCACGACGTGGTGATCGTCGACACCGCCGGCCGGTTGGGCGTCGACGAGGAGTTGATGCGGCAGGCCGCCGACATCCGCGACGCCGTCCAGCCGGACGAGACGCTGTTCGTGGTCGACGCGATGATCGGTCAGGACGCGGTGACCACGGCGGAGGCGTTCCGCGACGGCGTGGGCTTCTCCGGCGTGGTGCTCACCAAGTTGGACGGCGACGCCCGCGGCGGTGCGGCGCTGTCGGTGCGGCACGTCACCGGGCGGCCGATCCTGTTCGCCTCCAACGGTGAGAAGCTCGAGGACTTCGACACCTTCCACCCCGACCGGATGGCCAGCCGGATCCTCGGGATGGGCGACGTGCTGACCCTGATCGAGCAGGCCGAGCGGGCGTTCGACCAGGAGAAGGCGGAGAAGGCCGCCGCCAAGCTGGGCGCCGGCGAGCTGACCCTGGAGGACTTCCTCGAGCAGATGCTCGCGGTGCGCAAGATGGGCCCGATCGGCAACCTGCTCGGCATGCTGCCCGGCGCGGGGCAGATGAAGGACCAACTCGCGCAGGTCGACGACAAGCAGCTCGACCGGGTGCAGGCGATCATCCGCGGGATGACCCCGGCGGAGCGGGCCGACCCGAAGATGATCAACGCCTCCCGCCGGCAGCGCATCGCCAGGGGCTCCGGCGTCGCGGTGCGCGAGGTGAACGACCTGGTCAACCGGTTCTTCGAGGCCAAGAAGATGATGCAGCAGATGGCCGGCCGGTTCGGTCTCGGCGGCGGGGTCGGTGGCGGCAAGAAGAACCGCAAGGGCAAGAAGGGGAAGAAGGGCAAGGGGCGCGGCCCCACCCAGCCGAAGGTGCGCGGCGGCTTCCCCGGGGGCCTGCCCGGCGGCTTCCCGCCCGCCGGCGGCGCGCCCGGCCTGCCGCAACTCGGCGGTGGCGGGCTGAACGACCTGCCACCCGGCTTCGACCCGAGCAAGCTCAAGCTGCCGAAGAACAAGTAGCCCGCCGTGCGGCTGCGCGGTGTGGTGCTGCCCGAGGGCGAGCACCGGGAGCTGTGGATCACGGATGGGCGGATCGGTGTCGAGCCGGTGCCGGACGCGCCGACGCTGGTCGAGGACGGGTTCCTCGTGCCGGGACTGGTCGACGCGCACTGCCACCCCGGTATCGGCCCCGGCGGACCGGTGTCCCTGGACGAGGCGGCCGAGCAGGCCCGGACCGACCGGGACGCCGGCACGCTGCTGATCCGCGACTGCGGCGTGCCGATCGACATCCGGCCGCTGCACGCCAGGCCCGACTTGCCCAGGATCATCTCGGCCGGGCGGCACCTCGCCCTGCCCAAGCGGTACATCCCCGGCCTCGGGATCGAGCTCGACTCTCCCGACCAGCTGCCGGCCGCGGTGGCCGAGCAGGCCGCGGCCGGCGACGGCTGGGTCAAGCTGGTCGGCGACTGGATCGACCGGTCGGTGGGCGACCTGGCGCCGCTGTGGCCGGAGGACGTGCTGGCCGAGGCGGTGGCGGTGGCGCACGCCGCCGGGGCCAGGGTCACCGCGCACGTGTTCGGTGAGGACGCGCTGCCCGGCCTGCTCGCCGCCGGCATCGACTGCCTCGAGCACGGTACCGGCCTGGACGAGTCGCAGATCGCCGAGCTGGCTCGCCGGGGCACCGCGCTGGTGCCCACTCTGATCAACATCGCGAACTTCCCGGGCATCGCCGACCGTGCGGGCAGGTACCCCACCTACGCCGCGCACATGCGGGCCCTGCACGACAGGGTGGACGAGACCGTCGGGGCGGCGATCGCGGCCGGGGTGCCGGTGTACGCGGGCAGCGACGCCGGCGGCATGGTCGAGCACGGGCGGCTGGTGGACGAGGTCGAGGCCCTGCACCGCGCCGGGATGACCGTCGAGCAGGCGCTCGGCGCCGCGTCGTGGGCCGCCCGTGCCTGGCTCGGCCACCCCGGGATCACCACCGGCGCCCCGGCCGACCTGCTGGTCTTGGACACCGACCCGCGCGAGGATCTCGGCGTGCTGCGCCACCCGCGGCACATCATCCTGCGCGGCACCGTCGTGCGCTGATCGCCGCCGTCCCTCCGGGTGCTCACGGCCCCATGTCGGCCGATCGCACGCTGCCACATACGGTGATGGCGACGGCATGGTGGAGGGAGGTTCGGTGGTCGACGACCGGGAGGACCCACCACCCTCGGTCCGCGCCGCGACGGTCCTCGGCGCGCACTGGGGCCTCCTGGCGTTCTTCGCCGGGATCGGCGGCTACTACCTGCTCACCCTGGTCATGGCCGTCGTGCTGGCCGGGCACGTCGACGTGGGCGACCCACTGCAACCGCGCGAGCTCGGCCCGGTGATCCTGCTGGCGTTCCTGCCGAACCTGCTGCTCGGGCTCGGCCCGGTGGTCGGCTCCCGGCTGCGCGGACGCGGCCCGCGCGCCGACTTCGGCCTCGTGCCGACCGCCCGCGACGTCAAGGTCGGGCTCGCCTGCGGCGGCTTCGCCCTGCTCGCCGGTTACCTGCTCAACCTGCTGCTGCTCGGCACCTACGGCCCCGAGCGGATGTTCGAGGGACCGCTGGCGGACCTCTCCTCCGGCCTCGGCGACTCGCTCGGCTGGCTGGTCGTCGCCGCGGTGATCGTCGTGCTGGTCGCGCCGGTCACCGAGGAACTGCTGTTCCGCGGCGCGCTGTGGAACGCGCTCGACCACCACCGGGTGCCGCCGTGGGCGATCCTGCTGTTCACCGCGCTGGTCTTCGCGCACCTGCACGACCAGCCGGCCCGCACGATCGCGTTGCTCGGCCAGGGGGTGGCCATCGGTGCCGCGCGGCTGATCACCGGGCGCACCGGCGCGAGCGTCGTCGCGCACGCCGCCAACAACCTGCCACCCGCCCTGCTGTTGTTCGCCGCGCCCTGAGCGCGGCAACGACTAGGCTCGACAGAGTCCCTGCCGCTGACCAGGAGGAACGGCGTGACCGCACACCAGTCCAGGGAGCCGGTCGAGAACCTCACGCCGGCGTACCAGGGCCAGGAGCTCGCGGCACCGCGCCCCGCCCCTCCGCACCGCTGGGGCTTCGGCGCGTTCCTGCTCGTGGAGGCCGTGCTGCTGGCCTCGGCCGCGTTCGTCTCGGCACTGCTCCGGCGGGCACCCCGGGAGGGCTCGATTCCGATGCGCGACGTGTTGATCGGCACCATGGCGCCGACGGTCACCGCCGCGCTGGTGGCCGTGCTGATCACCGTGGTCCGCGGGAACGGGCCACTGGCCGACCTGCGGCTGTCGTGGCGCTGGGACGACGTGCGGATGGGGCTGCGGTTCGGCCTGCTCGGGCTGGTCTGCACGACGATCGGGGCGTTCGTGTGGACCCGGGTGGTGGGCGAGGAGAACGCCAGCTCGGCGATCGGCGCGCTGGTGGAGGACCAGCCGATGGCGGTCTCCGCCGCGGTCGCGATGTTCCTCTACCTGTGGCTGCTCGGACCGATCTGCGAGGAGGTCATCTACCGCGGCCTGCTGTGGGGCGCGGTGGAGCGGATGCACTGGGGCAAGGAGAAGTGGGGGCGGCTGGCGGCCTTCCTGCTGTCGACGGCCGTGTTCGCGGTCAGCCACCTCGAGCCGCTGCGGACCAGCCTGCTGCTGGTCATCGCGATCCCGATCGGGCTGGCCCGGCTGGTCACCGGGCGGCTGCTGGGCAGCATCGTGGCGCACCAGATGAACAACTTCCTGCCGGCGCTGGCGATCCTGCTCACCGCGCTCGGTGTGGTGCACCTGTAGCCGGTTCACGGATGTTCGGCCCGCCCGGCGGCCGGCCCCCGCCGGCGATCTGGCAGAATATCGGACTGTCTGCTCCGGCCGCGGTCCCTCTCACCGTGCCCGGGGCCACCGACCTGCGGGCGCTCGCATCCGACTCCCCACGCGGATCGTGTCCCGACTCGAGCACGAAGAGAACGCAAGGAGTACCCACACCCGTGGCCGTCAAGATCAAGCTGCAGCGCCTCGGCAAGATCCGTGCGCCCTACTACCGGATCATCGTCGCCGACGCGCGGACCCGCCGGGATGGCAAGGCCATCGAGACGATCGGCAAGTACCACCCGAAGCAGGAGCCGAGCTTCATCGAGGTCGACTCCGAGCGGGCGCAGCACTGGCTGAAGGTCGGCGCGCAGCCCACCGAGCCGGTGCAGCGCATCCTGGAGATCACCGGCGACTGGCAGAAGTTCAAGGGTCTGCCGGGCGCGGAGGGGCGGCTGAAGGTCGCCGAGCCGAAGCCGTCGAAGCAGGAGCTGTTCAACAAGGCGCTCGAGGAGGCCGGTGAGCAGCCGGCCACCGAGGCCACCACGCCCAGGAAGAAGGGCGGCAAGAAGGCCGACGCCGAGAAGGCCGAGGCCAAGGCCGGCGAGGCCGAGAAGCCCGAGAAGGCCGAGAAGCCCGAGAAGGCCGAGAAGAAGGCCGACGAGGCGTGAGCGAGCGTGCGAGCGAACCGTTGAACACAGCAGCCCGGCGAACGCCACGCACGAGCGTCAGCGAGGAGGGGGCGTGAGCTTCCTGGCCGACTCGCTCGAACACCTGGTGCGCGGCATCGTCGACCACCCCGACGACGTCCGCGTCGAGCTGCTCACCACGCGTCGTGGCCGCACGCTCGAGGTGCACGTCCACCCGGACGACCTGGGCAAGGTGATCGGCCGGGGCGGGCGCACCGCCACCGCGCTGCGCACCGTCATGGGTGGCATCGGTGGTCGTGGCGTGCGGGTCGACGTCGTCGACACCGACCGCTGAGGAGGACCGGCGGGGTCGTGGAGGTCGCGGTCGGCCGGGTGGCGAAGGCGCACGGGATCGGCGGTGAGCTCGCCGTCGACGTGCGCACCGACGTGCCGGAGGAGCGGTTCGCCGCCGGCGCGGTCCTGACCGGCCGGGCGCGGGACGGCGACACCTGCCGGCTCACCGTGGCGGCCGCCCGCCCGCACGGCGGGCGGCTGCTGGTGCGGTTCGCCGAGGTGACCGACCGCGCAGGCGCGGAGTCGCTGCGCGGGGTGCTGCTGCTGGCCGACACCGCCGACCTCCCACCGACCGACGACCCCGACGAGTTCTACGACCACGAGCTGGAGGGCCTGCGCGCCGAGCTGGCCGACGGCACCGTGGTCGGCCGCGTGCGCGAGGTGGTCCACACACCCGGCGGTGAGCTGCTCGCCCTCGACCGCGACGGCGGGGAGGCGCTGGTGCCCTTCGTCCGGGCGATCGTCCCGGTGGTGGACCTCCCCGGCGGCCGCGTGGTGCTCGACCCACCCGAGGGCCTGCTGGACTAGAGCTGGTCGAACCAGGCCCTTTTGGAGCTGCTGACCGTGCGGATCGACGTCGTCACGATCTTCCCCGAGTATCTGGCCCCGCTGCGGGCCGCGCTGCTCGGCAGGGCGATCGACCGCGGCCTGATCGAGGTCGGCGTGCACGACCTGCGCGAGTGGACGCACGACGTCCATCGCGCGGTGGACGACGCGCCCTACGGCGGTGGGCCGGGCATGGTGATGAAGCCCCAGGTGTGGGGTGACGCGCTGGACGACGTCTGCGGGCCGCGGTCCCGGCTGGTCGTGCCGACCCCCGCCGGCCGGCCGTTCACCCAGGCCACCGCCCGCCGCTACGCCGCGGCGGAGCACCTGGTGTTCGCCTGCGGCCGGTACGAGGGCATCGACCAGCGGGTGATCGACGACGCCGCCCGGCGGATGCCGGTGGATGAGGTGTCGATCGGCGACTACGTGCTGGTCGGCGGGGAGGCCGCCGTGCTGGTGATGGCCGAGGCCGTGGTCCGGCTGCTGCCCGGCGTGCTCGGCAACCCGGTGTCCGCCGAGCAGGACTCGTTCTCCGACGGTCTGTTGGAGGGACCCAGCTACACCCGGCCCGAGGTGTGGCGCGGCCTGGCCGTCCCGGAGGTGCTGCGGTCCGGCCACCACGCGGCGATCGACCGCTGGCGCCGGGACCAGGCGCTGATGCGGACCTTCCGTCGCCGCCCCGACCTGCTGGCCGCCCTGCCGGACGGTAGCCTGGACGAGCACGACCGCCGCCTGCTCGACCGGCTGCGCGCCGACCAGGAGCGGGCCGGACACAGCGACGGCTAGGCCGTCTGCCATACTTGACCGGTTGGCGCACGAGGTCATGCGCCTGCCAAACCCCCTGGGCCGGCCGCCGGGACCGGCGCGCGCCCTGACGTAGGTAAGCCACAACGGACGAGGACGGACTCTCGATGAACACCCTGGACGCCCTGGACGCTCAGTCGCTGCGTTCCGACATCCCGGCCTTCCGCCCGGGCGACACGCTGAAGGTGCACGTCCGCGTTATCGAGGGCAACCGGGAGCGCCTGCAGGTGTTCCAGGGTGTCGTGATCCGCCGGCAGGGCGGTGGCATCCGCGAGACGTTCACCGTGCGCAAGGTGTCGTTCGGCGTCGGCGTCGAGCGGACCTTCCCGGTGCACTCGCCGAACATCGCCAAGATCGAGGTGCACAAGCGCGGCGACGTGCGGCGGGCCAAGCTCTACTACCTCCGCGAGCTGCGGGGCAAGGCCGCCAAGATCAAGGAGCGCCGCGAGAAGACCCCCTCGGGTTCCTGAGCCACCGGTCGCTTACCGTAGCCTGGCCACGTGGTCGAGCCTGTGCCTTCGAACGCCGCCGAGGACGAGCCGGAGCGCCCCGACGAGCCGAACGGGGCGGGCCGGCGCCGCAAGGAGAAGAAGCAACGGTCGTTCTGGAAAGAACTGCCGATTCTGATCGCCGTGGCGCTGGTGTTCGCCTTCCTCATCCAGTTCTTCATCGCGCGCGTCTACATGATCCCGTCGGGGTCCATGGAGACGACGCTGCACGGCTGTCCCGGCTGCACGCCGGACCGCATCCTCGTGGACAAGCTCGTCTACGACTTCACCGAGCCGGAACCGGGCGAGGTCGTGGTCTTCAAGGGGCCCGAGCCCTGGGTCGAGGACCTGCCGCAGGAGGGGTCGAGCAACCCGGTGGCCGGGTTCTTCCGGGACATCGGCTCGATGTTCGGCCTGGCGCCGCCCGACGAGCGGGACTTCGTCAAGCGGATCATCGCCACCGGCGGGCAGACCGTGGAGTGCTGCGACGCGCGGAACCGGGTCGTGGTCGACGGCAGGCCGCTGGACGAGCCGTACATCCACTGGGCGCCCGGTCAGGAGCCCCGCCAGATGGAGTTCGGCCCGATCACCGTGCCACAGGGCACCGTGTGGGTGATGGGGGACAACCGGAACAACTCGACGGACTCCCGCCTGCAGGGCGGTGGCGGCGAGAACGGCGCGGTTCCGGTGGACAACATCATCGGCAAGGCCCGGTTCATCGTGCTCCCGCCGAGCCGCTGGGGCACGATCAGCGACCACAACCCGCAGGCGAGCCAGGCGAACGCGCTGGGCGCTCCCGCCTGGCAGCAGGGCGTCCCGCTCGGGGTCGGCGCGGTGCTGGCGTGGCCGGCGGTCCGGATCGGGCGGCGTTTCCTGGGGGCCGGGCCGCTCGGGTCGGGACGCGGAACGGACGACCGGAGGCGGTAGGCGCGTGGCCGTCGCACGACCGCTCGCGACCGCGATCCGCCCACCCCGGGCGGTGGTACGGGGGGACACCGTGTGGGGCCTGCAGGCGGCGCTGGATCGGCGTGGCCTCGGCCCGGTGGCTGGGGTCGACGAGGCCGGCCGGGGCGCCTGCGCGGGGCCGCTGGTGGTGGCCGCGTGCGTGCTGCGGCCGGGCGACGGCACGCGGTTGGCCGAGTTGACCGACTCGAAGCTGCTCACGCCGCAGACCCGGGAACGGGTGTACGAGCGAGTGACCGTCCGGGCGCTCGATTACTCGATCGTGGTCATCCCACCGGACGAGGTGGATGCGCTCGGTGTCCACGTGACGAACGTGGAGGGGATGCGCAGGGCCGTCGCCCGGCTGCGACAGCGGCCCGGGTACGTGCTCACCGACGGGTTCCGGGTGCCGGGGTTGCCGGCGCCGAGCGTGGCGGTGGTGAAGGGCGACCGGGCGGTGGCGTGTGTGGCCGCGGCGTCGGTGCTGGCGAAGGTGACCAGGGACCGGATCATGGCCGGGCTGCACCGGGATCATCCGGTGTACGGCTTCGACATCCACAAGGGTTACTGCACGGCCGAGCACGGCGCGGCACTCACCGAGCACGGGCCCAGCGAGGTACACCGGTGGTCGTTCGTCAACGTGGCCCAGGCCGCGGCCGTGCACGGTCGGCGACCGCCGCGGCGGGTGATGCTGAGTGCGGCGGCACTGCTGCAGATGCCGGGCGCGGCGGTGGGTGCCGACGGCGGGTCCGTGGGAGAGAATGGACTTTCCGCCGAGGACCGGCAGACCAGTTCGCGAGGAGGGGCGCGCGTTTCATGAGCGCAGAGGATCTCGAGAAGTACGAGACCGAGATGGAGTTGTCGCTGTACCGCGAGTACCGCGACATCGTGAGCCAGTTCTCGTACGTCGTGGAGACCGAGCGGCGGTTCTACCTGGCCAACGCGGTGGACGTCCAGGTGCGGGACAACGGCGGCGACGTGTACTTCGAGGTGCGGATGTCCGACGCCTGGGTGTGGGACATGTACCGGCCGGCCCGGTTCGTGAAACACGTCCGGGTGATCACGTTCAAGGACGTCAACGTCGAGGAGTTGGACAAGCCCGACCTGCGCCTGCCGGAGGACGGCCCCTTCTCCGGCTGACGCTCGCCGCCGACACGGGGCCCGCCCTGGTCGGGCCGCGTCCCCGGGCCCGCCCGTCCGCACTCGCCCGGACTCCCGTAGCGACCGTCGAGCACGCCGCGGTCGCCCGTTCCGTCGTGAGGTCCGGCTCGCTACCCCTGGGACCGCTGATCCGTTAGCACCCTCCACTGACAGTCGGAGCGTCTCCCGGTCCCGGACCAGTGGAGTTGTCCACAACACCCATCTTGTCCACAGGCCCGCCAACTTCCCCTCGCCCCACCCGCCCGACCCCTGCCACCGTCGAGGACGAACCGACCGGCCAGCGACGAACCACGGGGGTGGCGGACATGGGTGGCGCAGCGTGTCGAGCACGCGGAACGGAACGGCGAGGACCGCTGGCCCTCGGCCGTGCGGGCGAGGAGTTGGCGGCGAGGTACCTCGCCGGGCAGGGGATGCGGGTCCTCTCCCGGAACTGGCGGTGCCGCGCCGGCGAGCTCGACCTGGTCGCCACCGACTACCGGGGGCTGATCGTCTGCGAGGTCAAGACCCGCTCCGGCGACGGGTTCGGCGCCCCGGAGGAGGCCGTCACCCAGGAGAAGGTCCACCGGCTCTGGCGGCTGGCGCACGAGTGGAAACGCCACCACAACCTCCGTTGCTGGTGTCCCCTTCGCTTCGACGTCATCGCCGTCTCGGCACCACCCGGCGCCCCCTGGACACTGCGGCACTTCCCGGCCGTGGGGGCGGAACGGTGAGCGGGCTCGCGCGTGCCTGGTCGGTGGCGCTGCTCGGCATCGAGGGTCGGCTCGTGGAGATCGAAGCCGATCTGGGAGCGGGACTGCCCGGGACCAAGCTGCTCGGCCTCCCCGACGCGGGCCTTCGCGAGGCCAAGGACCGGGTACGCGCCGCGGTGCGGAACAGCCGGCAGCCCTGGCCCGACCGGCAGATCACCATCGGCCTCTCCCCGGCCAACCTGCCCAAGATGGGCTCCGGCTACGACCTCGGGATCGCCGTCGCGGTCCTCGCGGCCGTCGGCGCGGTCCCCGCGACGAAGCTCCGCGGTGCGGTGTTGCTCGGCGAGCTCGCGTTGGACGGTCGGGTGCGGCCGGTGCGCGGCGTGCTCCCGGCGCTGCTCGCGGCACGCAAGGCCGGCATGACCCACGCCGTGGTGCCGGTCGAGTCGCTGGTCGAGGCGGGACTCGTGGACGGGTTGGAGATCGGCGGCGCCGCCCAACTCGGTGACGTCGTCGGCTGGCTGCGCGACGAGCTGGCACTGAGCCGGCCGGAGCCGCGGTCTCCGGCGGCCGACCCCGTGGTGCCCGACCTCGCCGACGTGGTCGGGCAGCCCGAGGCGCGGTGGGCGTTGGAGGTCGCCGCGGCCGGCGGCCACCACCTGCTGTTCATCGGCCCGCCTGGGGTCGGCAAGACGATGCTGGCCAGAAGGCTGCCCGGGCTGCTGCCCCCGCTGTCCCCGGAGGAGTCGCTGGAGGTCACCGCGGTCCACTCGGTGCGGGGTCTGCTGTCGCCGTCGGAGCCGCTGATCCGGACCCCGCCGTTCGTGGCACCCCACCACTCGGTCTCCGTTGCCGCGCTCGTCGGCGGCGGCACGGGCCTCGCCGTGCCCGGCGCGGTCACCCAGGCCCATCGCGGGGTGCTGTTCCTCGACGAGGCCTGCGAGTTCGGACCGGAGCGGCTGGAGTCGCTGCGGACGGCGCTCGAGGAGGGCGAGATCCGCATCGCCCGGCAACGCGGCACCGTCTGCTACCCGGCGCGGTTCCAGCTCGTCCTCGCGACCAACCCGTGTCCGTGCGCGCCGGCACGGGAGGCCGACTGCTCCTGCCCGCCGGCCGCCCGCCGGCGCTACCTCGGTCGCCTGTCCGGCCCACTGCTGGACCGGGTCGACCTTCGCGTGCGCATGCGTCCGGTCACGGCGATGAACGTGGCCGGCGGCGGCACTCCCGAGCCGACCGAGGTCGTGCGGACGCGGGTGCTGCGGGCCCGTGAGCGGGCGGAGCGGCGATGGGCCGGCCATGGCTGGCGGAGCAACGCCGAGGTTCCCGGACCGGCGCTGCGGCGGGAGTACCGGCTCTCGCCCGGTGTCACCGCGTTGCTCGACCGTGGTCTGCGGTGCGGTGCGGTCACCGCCCGTGGCGCGGACCGGTGCCTGCGGATCGCGTGGACGCTGTCCGACCTCGCCGGTGTCGACCGTCCCGAGGACGAGCACGTGGCCGCCGCACTCGAGTTCCGCGATCGGCGGGCGGTATGAGCGACCATCGGACATTCCACACCCCGCCGGATCACACCACCCCGGATCGGGCGGTCGCGCAGCCGTCCGATCCGATCCCCGCCGACGAGGGAGGGTGCCGCCATCCGGCCCCGGCGTCGACCGACCGTGCCGTGCCGACGGAACGCGGCAACGAGGCCCGTGCCGTCGCCGGCGGGGCGCGGTCGTGGGACGAAACCCGACTGGCCCGGGCCTACCTCCTGCGCGCCGCCGAGCCGCCCGCGCCGGCACTCGTGGCCTTCGTCGCCGAGCACGGTCCGGTTCGCGCCGCCGAGCGCGTGCGCTCGGGGCACGTGCCCGACGCCGTGGCTCAGGAGACCATGGCTCGCCGCGCCCTGGCCCTCGAGGAACACGACCTGCGAGCGGCCGACGAGATCGGTGCCCGCCTGGTCATCCCGGAGGACGACGAGTGGCCGGCGTGGCCGCTGCTGTCCCTCGACGTGGCCACCGGTCGGGGTGTCAGGGGCGTGGCGCCACCACTCGGCCTGTGGGTGCAGGGCGGCGGACGGCTGGACGGGGTCAGCGAGGAGGCGGTGGCGGTGGTTGGATCCCGGGCGGCCACGGCCTACGGGGAGCACACCGCGGCGGAGCTCGGCCACGGAATCGCCGAGTCCGCGGTGGTGGTGTTCTCCGGGGCGGCCTACGGGATCGACGGCTGCGCGCACCGCGGCGCGCTGGCCGCCGGCGGCACCACCGTGGCGGTCCTCGGGTGCGGCCTGGACGTGGGCTACCCGGCCGGCCACGTGGGCCTGCTCAACCGCATCAGCGAGCGCGGCCTGGTGGTCAGCGAGTATCCGGTGGGCACCCCGCCGGCCCGGCACCGGTTCCTCGTCCGCAACCGGCTGATCGCCGCGCTCAGTGCGGGCACGGTCGTGGTGGAGGCGGGTGCCCGCAGCGGGGCCCGCAACACGGCGGCCACGGCCGGTGCGCTCGGCAAGGTCGTGATGGCGGTGCCCGGGCCGGTCAGCTCCGCCATGTCGGTCGGCTGCCACCAGTTGATCCGTTCCTGCGCGGCGACGCTGGTCGCCTCGGTTGCCGACGTCCTGGACACGGTCGGGCGGCTGGGTCGGGAGGTGCCGGAGTCCGTCGAGCAGCGACGGCCCACCGACCGGCTGGGCCCGCAGGCCCTCCGCGTACACGAGGCACTCCGCAGCAGGCGAGGCAGCTCCGCCGAGGAACTCGCCGCCGAGTCAGGCGTGCCGTTGGCCAAGGTGCGCGCGGTCCTGCCCGCTCTCGAGTTGGACGGCTTCGCCGAGCGGTGTTCCAGCGGCTGGCGGCGTGCCTCCGGCCAGACGGCCACACCACCGGAGCGAACCGGGCATGCGTGACGAACGGCTCCCGGCCCCGCCAGCCGACCCACCGCTGACGGGATATCCCGCTGCTGGGCCCGAACTGACCGCCCACCTCCGACCGGCGCGCACCCGTCGGTCGCCTGGGCCCGCATGCTGTCCGCGTGCACGAGGCGCACCAGTGATGAGGCGCGCCCCGCCGGTGGTGCGTTTCCTGGAGCAGCCTCGTGCTCATATCGGGGCGGGCCTCGGCAGGACACGAGCCGACGGTGGCCTCGGGTACCGCGTACGTATCGAGGCCACCGTGGGCCCCACCCATCGGGCGGGTGGTTCGGGGAGGAGGTGGTGGCCGAGTTCGGTGTGCCGTTGGTCGAGGTGGGTGGGCTCCTGCCCGCTCTGGGGTTGGACGGTTTCGCCGAGCGGTGCTCCAGCGGGTGTTCGCGGAGCGGGCTCCGGTGGTTGGCCGGGCGCGCCGCCCGTCGGGCGGCCAGTCCCGCAGGGGGCGGGCCCATGAGTGGCGGCCGGCTCGCGGTGGCGCCAGCCGACTCGATGCTGGGGGGATGTCCCGCTGCTGATTCCGAAGCGACCGCCCACCTCCGAGCGGTGCGTGCCCAGCGGCCGGCTGTGCTCGCGGGCTGTTCACGTGCACGAGGCACGCTCCCGCCGGATGGGTGGTTCGGACCGGGAGGTGGTGGCCGAGTTCGGTGTGCCGTTGGTCGAGGTGGGTGGGCTCCTGCCCGCTCTGGAGTTGGACGGCTTCGCCGAGCGATGTTCCAGCGGCTGGTGGCATGCCTCCGGCCAGACGGCCACCGTGCTGGAGTGGGCCGACCCGTGAGTGAGGATCGGCTCCGGGCCGCGGCAGCCGATCCACCGCTGACGGGAGGTTCTTCCTGCTGGGTGCGAGGTGTGCTCGTCTGCGCGCATCCGAGCTGTGGCGGTGCCATCGGCCGGCTTGCCGGGCCCGTTGCCCGATGCCCGAGCCCGATGCCCGAGTCCGATGCCCGAGTCCGATGCCCGAGCCCGATGGCCTCCGCCCGATGGCCTCCGCCCGATGGCCGGGGAAGCGTTGCCCGGAGCGGCCGGAGACGGCTTCGGCGAATCGGGCGATCCCGGCACGTCGACCCGGTGCCGGGCCCGCCGATCCGCGGGCCATCCCGCCCGACCGATGCTCTCGCCCGCCCCATCTCGCTCCTCCCGAACCGGTACTCGGATCGAAACGGCGTGGCGATGCTTGACCAGCGATGCGGCTTCGCGCAGCGTCCTGTGTCATGGCGTCCCCCGGAGAACACCGGTCGGGTTCGGGCACCTCCGGCCGCCGGCCGGACCTCGCGGAGGTGCGCGCCCGCCTGCCACCCGCCGCCACCGAGCTGGTGGACGACTTCGCCAGGCACCTACGGCTGGAGCGCAACCTCTCGCCGCACACGGTGCGTGCCTACGTGGGTGACGTGCTGTCCCTCCTGGGCTTCCTGCACGGCGTGACCGACCCCTCCCGCGGTCGCGCCGCGAACCAGGCCGGCGACGATTCCGGCGGCCCTGGCGGCGCGGCGACCGGCGACAGCCCGAGCGGTGCGAACACCGAGGGCAGCGGCACGGAACCAGGAGGCGTCGGCGCGGAACCTGGTGCCCCAGTGCGCGGCGGCAGCGAGCGGGGCGAGGCCGATGGCCGACCCGGGCGGGAGCATGCGGTCATCCTGGACGGGCTCGGCATCGACGTGCTCCGGGCTTGGTTGGCCGGCCAACGGACCACGGGGCTCAGCCGCACGACGCTCTCCCGGCGGGCCGCGGCCATCCGCACCTTCACGGCCTGGGCCCACCGCGCGGGCATGCTCCCCGCCGACCCGGGGGCTCGCCTGGTCGCTCCCCGCGCGCGCCGGAAGCTGCCCGGTGTCCTGCGTCCCGATCAGGCCGGTGAGCTGATGAAGGCCGCCGCGTCCGGCGCCGCCGAAGGGGATCCGGTCGCCCTGCGTGATCGGGCCGTGCTGGAGCTGCTGTACGCGAGCGGGATTCGCGTCTCCGAGCTGTGCGGCCTCGACGTCGACGACGTGGACTTCACCCGCAGGGTGGTCCGGGTGCTGGGCAAGGGCGCGAAGGAGCGCACGGTGCCGTTCGGGGTGCCCGCGGCCGACGCGCTGCGCGACTGGCTCGACCAGGGCCGACCCCACCTCGCCGCCGCCGTGACCCGGTCCGTGGGACCGGCGCTGTTCCTGGGCGTTCGCGGTGGTCGGCTCGATCCGCGCGCGGTCCGCCGCACCGTGCACGACGCGGTCGAGGCGGTGCCCGGGGCCGCCGAGATGGGCCCACACGGGCTGCGGCACTCCGCGGCGACCCATCTCCTGGAGGGCGGAGCCGACCTTCGAAGCGTTCAGGAACTGCTCGGTCACGCTACGCTTGCCACGACGCAGCTCTACACTCACGTGACCGTCGAGCGGCTGAAGGCGATTCATGACCGAACCCACCCCCGTGCCCGATGATTTCGGGGGAGATTTGGCAGACCCCGCGTTGGCGTCCTACATGCGAGTGACCACCGAGCAGGCCGACCGTCCCGGCGGCCTCCTCCGGCGGGCGGCGAGCACGGGGGCGGGCACCGCGCAGCGCGACGGCGGCCGGTCCGCCGACCGGACGTGCGGGCAGGCGGCGGGACAGGGCGACGGTCATGTCAACGATGTCGAGGCGGGCATCCAGGCCCTGTGGGAACAGTTCATCCGGTCACCCCAGCAACGCATCCGCGACCGCCTGGTGCTCCACTACGCCCCGCTGGTGAAGTACGTCGCCGGCAGGGTGGGTACCGGCCTGCCCACCCACATCGACGTGGGTGATCTCGTGCAGTCGGGCATCTTCGGTCTCGTCGACGCCATCGAGAAGTTCGACCCGGAACGCGGCCTGCGCTTCGAGACCTATGCCATGCAGCGCATCCGCGGCGCCATCCTTGACGACCTTCGCTCGCAGGACTGGGTGCCCCGCGTGGTGCGCAGCCGCGCCCGGGAGGCCGAGCGTGCCCTGGAGCGTCTCGGTGCCCGCCTGCACCGCACCCCGACGGACGCCGAGCTCGCCGACGAGCTCGGTATCTCGCTCGACGAGCTGCGCGACCTCTACGGCCAACTGCAGCTCACCAGCGTGGTCGCCCTCGAGGACCTGGTCACGGCCGGGAAGGACTGCGGCTCGCTGGTCGACACCCTGGCCGACGACGACGCGGTGGATCCCGTCGCCATCCTGGTGGACCAGGACAACCGCCGGCAGCTGGCCGAGGCGATCGCCCACCTCACCGAGCGGGACCGGGTCGTGGTGAGCCTCTACTACTTCGAGAACCTCACGCTCGCCGAGATCGGGAAGGTGCTCGGGGTGACCGAGTCCCGGGTCAGCCAGCTGCACACCCGCGCGGTGCTGCGGCTGCGGGCGAAGCTGATGGAACAGGCCACCGTCTGACGGCACCTCCTCCCGTCCCGCCTCGGGCCGCCCTGCCTTCTTCACCCCCGGCCCCTCCCTCCTCCCGCTCGGCTCGGTTAGTGGTGGTCGGCCAGCCGGCGGAACTGGGCCAGGCAACGGCCGGCCGGCGGTGCTGGAGCAGGCAACGGTCAACTGGCCGGCGGCACGGAAGCAGGCGACGTCGGCCGGCCGGCGGCGGCGCGCGGCCAGGCAGCGCGGCCGGTGAGGCAGCGGTGGCCGGCCAGGCATCGGTCGACCAGGTAAAGCGGTGGCCGGCCGGGCTGTCGGGTACGGCTGGCGGTGGGTCGCCTGGTCGAGGCACGCCGCCCACGCGCTCGCCAGCCGAACCCCGGGTCGGGGCTCGGGCTCATCCCGACCACGGTTTCAGCCGGAAGCGGGTTTCCGGTCCCACCAGGCGCAGCGGGTTCAGGTACTCGGCACCCCGCCGGACACCCCAGTGCAGGCAGGCCGCCGCCGGGCATCCCGGGTGGCCGGTGACGACCTCGCCGATCACCTGGCCGCGAAACACCTGGTCACCCACCACCACCCCGGGGACCAGTGGCTCGTACGTGGTGCGCAGACCCCCGTCGTGGTCGATGGACACCACACCGCGCCCGGCGAGCGTCCCCGAGAACACGACCACGCCCTCCCCGGCGGCGAGCACCGGTTGCCCGGGCGCGGCCCCGAGGTCGACCCCGCGGTGCCCCGAGCCGTAGGAAGTGGCCGGCGGGTCGAAGTTCCGGGTCACCGGCGGGTCCGGCGACAGCGGCCAGCCGAAGCGGGGATCCAGCGCCGCCGAGTGAGCTCGCACCGGCTCGTACCGGGACGTCACCGCAAGGGTGCCCGACTCGTGCGTGCCCGGCGTGGGGAGCGGCGGCAGCACGGTCGCCGCCGGCCGGGGGAGCGCCGGGGTGTGGGTCTCCGGCGGGGGTTGGGCGTGTGCCGCGCCCTCCGGCGGCCATGGCGGGACGGACACCAATGGCAGGACCAGGACCAGGACCAGCGCCAGCAGCGGGCGGGGGATCGAGCTCATGGCTCCAGGGTCGGGGGGCGGGGCGCGGTGTGGGGGCCGTCGTAGGAATCTGTGGACAACGGGGGTCGATGTGGATAACCGGCGTCGGAGGGGGTTGCCGGTGCGGAGGAGGTCGGTGGGGCGGCGTACACTGTCCTCCGCAGTCTGTGTTCACACGGGCTGACTCCGCGTGCACGTGCGCGCTCCACACCAATGGGAGCAATCCAGTGGAGCACGGCGCCCGGCGGTCCCAGCGGCTGCCGGACGTCCACGATCGGTGACCGGCACGGGTGACAGCGGGCGGAAGCCCCACCACCAGGCCGGCACGACAGGGACGACCAGGCGACCGAAGGGTCCGGGCACCGGCACGGGCACCAGGGCGGCTGTCCACCCGGCCAGCCGCGACAAAACCGACCACGCGTGCCGGAGCCTACGCCCCGGCGCGCCAGACACGAAGAGGTGCGAACCCGGCCATGGCCGTCGTCACCATGAAGCAGCTGCTCGACTCCGGCGTGCACTTCGGGCACCAGACCCGCCGCTGGAACCCGAAGATGAAGCGCTACATCTTCACCGAGCGCAACGGCATCTACATCATCGATCTGCAGCAGACGCTGAGCTACATCGACCGCGCCTTCGAGTTCATCAAGGAGACGGTCGCCCATGGCGGCACCATCCTGTTCGTCGGCACCAAGAAGCAGGCGCAGGAAGCCATCGCCAAGGAGGCGCAGCGCGTGGGCATGCCCTACGTCAACCAGCGCTGGCTCGGCGGCATGCTCACCAACTTCCAGACCGTGCACAAGCGGCTGCAGCGCCTCAAGGAGCTCGAGGCGCAGGAGCAGACCGGCGGCTTCCAGGGCCTGACCAAGCGCGAGATCCTCACGCTCACCCGCGAGAAGGACAAGCTGGAGAAGACCCTCGGCGGCATTCGCGACATGTCGAAGGTGCCGAGCGCGGTGTGGATCGTCGACACCAAGAAGGAGCACATCGCCGTCGGCGAGGCGCGCAAGCTCAACATCCCGGTCGTGGCGATCCTGGACACCAACTGCGACCCGGACGAGGTCGACTACCCGATCCCCGGCAACGACGACGCCATCCGCTCCGCCGCGCTGCTCACCAAGGTGGTCGCCGAGGCGGCGGCCGCCGGGCTGATGGCGCGCTCGGGCCGCAACGGTGCCGCCGCGGAAGGCCAGGACAAGCCGGAGCCCGGTGTGGCCTCCGACGAGCCGCTCGCCGAGTGGGAGAAGGAGCTGCTCGCCGGCGGCGAGCCGGCCGCGGCCGGCGCGGAGCAGGCCGGCGAGAACGTCGAGGCCGGCTCCCGGCAGACCACCTCCTGATCCACGGCCCAGCTACCCACCCACACGCCCCCAGGGGAGAAGGAAAACGATGGCGAACTACACCGCGGCGGACGTCAAGCGCCTCCGCGAGCTGACCGGCGCCGGCATGATGAACTGCAAGAAGGCGCTGGAGGACAGCGAAGGAGACTTCGACAAGGCCGTCGAGTACCTGCGCATCAAGGGCGCCAAGGACGTCGGCAAGCGGGCCGAGCGGGCCACCGCCGAGGGCCTGGTCGCCGGCGACGGCGGCGTGCTGATCGAGCTCAACTCGGAGACCGACTTCGTCGCCAAGAACGAGGAGTTCCAGCAGCTCGCCGACCGGATCGTCGGCGTGCAGAAGGAGGTCCGCACCGACGACGTCGAGCAGCTCAAGTCCGCCGAGCTGGACGGCAAGACCGTCAACGACGCGATCCAGGAGCTCTCCGCCAAGATCGGCGAGAAGATTGAGCTGCGCCGCGCCGTGGCCTTTGACGGCACCGTCGCCACCTACCTGCACCGCCGCGGCGCCGGCCTGCCGCCGGCCGTCGGGGTGCTCGTCGAGTACACCGGTGACGACGCCGACGCCGCGCGGGGCGCCGCCCTGCAGGTCGCGGCGCTCAAGCCGAAGTACCTCAACCGCGACGAGGTTCCGGCCGAGATCGTCGAGAACGAGCGGAGCATCGCCGAGCGCACCGCCCGCGAGGAGGGCAAGCCCGAGCAGGCCCTTCCCAAGATCGTCGAGGGCAAGGTCAACGCCTTCTTCAAGGACACCGTGCTGCTCGAGCAGCCGTCGGTGACCGACAACAAGAAGACGGTCAAGGCCCTGCTCGACGCGGCCGGCGTCACGGTCACCCGGTTCGTCCGGTTCGAGGTGGGCCAGCAGTAGCACCATCCGCACGACCAACTGTGCCCCGTCTCCGGCCACGTCGGGGACGGGGCACGGTTGTGGGGGACCACGGGGTACCAAGGAGACCGAAAGCAAGCAGACCGCCGCAGCGTCGTGACCTGGCCGACAGCTCGCTTTCGGTCGGATTGGTATCTACCAGCACTGTTCGGATCGAGGCAGGCGGACGCCGGGGCCGAGGGACGCACCGCCCCACCCCGCCGGACACAGGAGGCGAGATGAGTGCAGAGCGGCCCGACGGGGGCTACCGGCGGGTGTTGATCAAGCTGGGTGGCGAGATGTTCGGCGGCGGCGCGGTCGGGGTCGACCCCGACGTCGTGCACTCGGTGGCCGTGCAGATCGCGAACGTGGTTCGCACCGGAGTGCAGATGGCGGTGGTCATCGGCGGCGGCAACTATTTCCGCGGTGCCGAGCTGTCCCAGCGCGGCATGGACCGCGACAGGGCCGACTACATGGCGATGCTCGGTACCGTGATGAACTCGCTCGCGCTACAGGACTTCCTGGAGAAGGAGGGCGTGCCCACCCGCGTGCAGACGGCCATCACCATGGGCCAGGTCGCCGAGCCCTACATCCCCCGCCGCGCCGAGCGCCACCTCGAGAAGGGCCGCGTCGTGATCTTCGGCGCCGGCACCGGGATGCCGTACTTCTCCACCGACACCGCCGCCGCCCAGCGCGCGCTGGAAATTGGGTGCGAGGCGGTGCTGATGGCCAAGGCGGTCGACGGTGTCTACACCGCCGACCCGAGGAGCGACCCGACCGCGAGGATGTTCCACGAGGTCACCCATCGCGAGGTGCTGGAACGCGGGCTCAAGGTCGCCGACGCCACCGCGTTCAGCCTCTGCATGGACAACCGGATGCCGATCATCGTGTTCAACCTTCTCACCGAGGGGAACATCGCCCGCGCGGTGCGTGGTGAGAGGATCGGCACACTGGTCAGCACACCCCCGTGCCCGGAGCCGGTATAGACCCGCTGCGGCGCCGGTCGCCACAGCCGCCACAGAGCAAGGAGTAGCCGTGATCGACGAGACCCTTCTCGACGCCGAGGAGAAGATGGAAAAGGCGGTGTCCGTCGCCAAGGAGGACCTGGCGACGGTGCGCACCGGCAGGGCGACGCCCGCGATGTTCTCCCGCATCGTCGTCGAGTACTACGGCGCGCCCACCCCGCTGAACCAGCTGGCGAGCGTGAACATCCCCGAGGCGCGGATGGCCGTGATCAAGCCCTACGACGTCAGCCAGCTCGGCGAGATCGAGAAGGCCATCCGGGACTCCGACCTCGGCGTGAACCCGGGCAACGACGGCCAGGTCATCCGGGTGGTCATCCCGCAGCTCACCGAGGAGCGGCGCAAGGAGATGGTGAAGATCGCCAAGAGCAAGGGCGAGGACGCCAGGGTCTCCATCCGCAGCGTGCGCCGCAAGGCGAAGGAGGAGCTCGACCGGATCGCCAGGGACGGCGAGGCCGGCGAGGACGACGTGGTGCGCGCGGAGAAGGAGCTGCAGAACCTGACCGACAAGTACGTCCACCAGGTCGACGAGCTCGTCAAGCACAAAGAAGCCGAACTGCTCGAGGTGTGACGGTCACGTGGGCAGGGTGGGAGCGAGAGTGAGCGAGGAGAGCCCGGGCGCCGCCGACTCGCCGGGGAAGTCCTCGCGCGCCGGCCGGAACCTGCCGGCCGCGATCGCGGTGGGTGTGGTGCTCGGCGCGGCGATCCTGGTGTCGCTGCTCACCGTGCGGTACCTGTTCATCGGGATCATCGCCGCCGCGATCGTGGTCGGCACGGTCGAGCTGGCCGGCGCGCTGCGCCGGGCGGCCGAGATCCGGGTCACGCTGGTGCCGGTGCTGGCCGGCGGCCAGGCGATGATCTGGCTGGCCTGGCCGTTCGGCCAGCAGGGCGTGCTCACCGCGTTCGTGCTCACCGTGCTGGCCTGCCTGCTCTGGCGGTTGCCCGGCGGCGCGCAGGGCTACCTGCGGGACGTCGGCGCGTCCGTCTTCGCCGTGGCGTACCTGCCGCTGTTCGCGGCGTTCGCGGCCATGTTGGTGCCACCCGCGGACGGGGTGGGCAGGGTGCTCACCTTCATGATCGTCGTGGTGGCGTCGGACACCGGAGGCTACGTCGCCGGGGTGCTGGGCGGCCGCCACCCGATGGCGCCGTCGATCAGCCCGAAGAAGACCTGGGAGGGCTTCGCCGGCTCGCTCACCGCGGGAATCGTGGCCGGCGCGCTCAGCCTCGCGCTGTTGCTCGAAGGGCAGGCGTGGCAGGGCGTGCTCTTCGGCGCGGCGATCGTGCTCACCGCGACCCTCGGTGACCTCGTGGAGTCGCTGATCAAGCGGGATCTCGGGATCAAGGACATGGGCTCGCTGCTGCCCGGCCACGGCGGTCTGATGGACCGGCTGGACTCGTTGCTGCCCTCCGCGGTCGTGTCCTGGCTACTGTTGACCGCCTTCGTTCCCGGGTAGCTCAGTCGTCGTACGGGTCGTCGACCTCGGCCCGGCCCCAGCCGTCGACCGCCGTGGTGTGGTCGATGACCGAGAACGTGGCCCCGCCCGGGTCGGCCAGCACCGCGGTGCGGCCGTAGGGGGTGTCGAACGGTGGCGCCACGACCCGCCCACCGAGCATCGTCGCGTGCGCGGCGACCGAGTCGGTGCCGCGGGCGGGGTCGATCAGGAAGTAGACCATCCAGTGCGGCTGCGCGGTCGGCTCGTACTCGCTGCCCATCACGTAGCGGTAGAGCACCGGCAGGTGGTCCAGCCGCCATTCCGCGTAGTCGAGTCCGTCCCCGCCGATCTGCATGCTCGTGTAGCCGAACAGGTGGCAGTAGAAGACGTCGGCGGCCGCCCCGTCGTGGGTGTTGAGGTCCGCGCCGGCGAACGCTCCCGGCACGCCGACCGCGAACCGCCACGTGTCCATCAACTGCCAGAACACCACGGGCGCGCCGCTCCGGTCGGTGGCGTGCAGGATGGTGCCGCGATGCGGGATGTCGGCGGGGCCGAGCACCCGCCGCCCGCCCAGGCGCGGCACCCACTCGGCGACGGCGTCGATGTTGCCGACCGCCAGGTGCACGGTCCAGCCAGACGGCTGGCCCGCCCCCGCCAGGTACAGGCCGGCCGCCGGCTCCCCGCCGAGCGACGCGATCGCGTACCGCCCGGTGACCGGGTCCGGCCGGGTGTCGTACCGCCAGCCGAGGAGGGCGGCGTAGAAGTGCTGGGCCCGCGCCTCGTCGGGCGTCGCCAGCTCCACCCAGCAGGGCGTGCCGGGCCGCAGGACCGGGCCGCGGTCGGGCATACCGAGCGACATGATCATCCCCTTCGAAGAAGGAGAATTTTACGTCGAAGTAGTGAAACCTGAACGCCAAATGTCACGTACTGAAACAGGCGCCGCGGGAAAAACGCCCGAATCGGGCGGTCTCACGGGCCCGTTTGCGTGAATATGCTGGTCACGTGATGAGGTTCGGCCGCAAGGTGGACGTGCTGCCCAGTCCCAACATCTGGTACCACCCTCGGGACTACGAGCGGGAGAACCGGGCACAGGACGTGCACGGGGTGATCTGGCGGGTGCTGCGCGAGGAGTGCGACTGGGCCGGCCGCGACGTGCTGGACCTCGGCTGCGGCGACGGCTTCCACCTGGCCCGGTTCGCCGAGACGGCCCGATCGGTGGTCGGCGTGGAGCCACACCCCCCGCTGGTCGAGCGGGCCAGGGACCGCGCCGCCGGGCTGGACATCGTCGAGGTGCTCCGCGGCGCCGCCCAGCGGCTGCCGCTGCCGTCGGCGCACGTCGACCTCGTGCACGCCAGGACCGCCTACTTCTTCGGTCCGGGGTGTGAGCCCGGTCTGCGAGAGGCCGACCGAGTGC
This sequence comes from Amycolatopsis arida, assembly GCF_900115565.1. Lineage (GTDB taxonomy): Bacteria > Actinomycetota > Actinomycetes > Mycobacteriales > Pseudonocardiaceae > Yuhushiella > Yuhushiella arida. The sequence continues at coordinate 162,217 of NZ_FOWW01000001.1, forward strand.
TCCGACCGGGCGGCCACCTGGCCATCGTCGACCTCGACGTGCGGCACGGGCCCTACGGCGACTGGATGCGCGCCGACCTGCCCCGGTACGACGCCGCGGCCGTCGACCGGTTCTTCACCGAGCAGGGGTTCCGCTGTCGCAGGGTGGAGACCCGGTGGCGGTTTCCCGACCGGGAGACCCTGGAGTCGGTGCTGCGCATCGAGTTCAGCGGGCCGGTGGCCGAGCGGGCGATCGCCGAGACCGTTCGGCGCAACGGGGGCGCCCGCCGCGAGCTGACCCTCCCGGTCGGCTACCGGATCCTCGTCCGGTCCCGGCCCGCCGGCCTCCTGAGCCCCTGAACCCCTGAGCCCCTGAGCCCCGTGCCCGGTCAGGTCTCGTCCGCGGCCGGCTCGTCGATGGGGTCGTCGATCTCGCCGAGAATCCCGTACAGCGCCCGCCGAGCCTCGTTGACCACGGTGACCGCCTTCGCCTTCTGGCCGGCGGTGCCCACGGCCGACACCTGGTGCAGCGCGCCCATCAGCGCGCCCGCGGCCTTGCGCAGCTCGACCTCCCGCGGGTCGACGTCGTGCGCGATGTGCTCCCACGGCGGCGTGCTGTCCAGTTCCGCGGCGGCGGTGTGTCCCGCCTCGGTGAGCTCGAACCGGCGCTTGCCGCCGTCCTCGGTGCTGCGCACCAGTCCCTCGTCGGCGAGCAACTGCAGCGTGGGGTAGATCGAGCCGGGGCTCGGCCGCCACAGCCCGCGGCTGCGCTCGCCGATCTCGCCGATGATCTCGTAGCCGTGCCGGGGTTGCTCGGCCAGCAGGGTGAGGATGGCGGCGCGGACGTCGCCGCGCCGGCCGCGCCGGCCACCACGGCCGCGCCGCCCGCCGGGCTCGTGGCCGGGGTGGCCCCACTCGGGTGGGAACGGGCGGAACCCGCCGTGCCGGTGCGGAACGTGTGGACCGTGGCCCTGCCGGCGTGGGTGACGGTCCACGAGGGACCGGTCGAATCGTGCCCTTCTCATGTCGTTCATCCTTTCTCGTAGCATCACGACACGTCGACGATATATCGGAAACAGTCGGATGGCAAGTCCGGTCGGGACACGGGGGCGCGGACCGGCGCCCGTGGGACACTGGGAGGTGCTATGACTGCCCTCCCCCTCGTCTTCGACGCACCGCGCCGTGGCCTGCCGCCGCGGCACCTCGCCGACCTCACCTCCGCCGAGCGCGCGGCGGCGGTCGCCGAACTGGGGGAGCGGCCGTTCCGGGCCAAGCAGCTGTCCCACCACTACTTCTCCCGCCTCACCGTCGACCCGGACGCGATGACCGACATCCCGGCCTCCGCCCGGCGCCGGCTGGCCGACACGTTGCTGCCGCCGCTGCTCACCGAGGTGCGGGCGGTGGCCTGCGACGGCGGCAGCACCCGCAAGACGCTGTGGCGGGCGCACGACGGCACGCTGCTGGAGAGCGTGCTGATGCGTTACCCCGACCGGGCCACCCTGTGCATCTCCAGCCAGGCCGGCTGCGGTATGGCCTGCCCGTTCTGCGCGACGGGGCAGGGCGGGCTCGACCGCAACCTCTCCACCGCCGAGATCGTCGACCAGGTCCGCGCGGCCGCCGCGGTGATGCGCGACAACCTGATGCCCGGGCCCGCGGGCGAGCCCGGTCCCGGCCGGCTGTCGAACATCGTGTTCATGGGGATGGGCGAGCCGCTGGCCAACTACAACCGGGTGGTCGCCGCGGTGCGGCGGATCACCGACCCGGCGCCGGACGGCCTCGGCATCTCGCAACGGTCGGTGACCGTGTCGACGGTGGGCCTCGCGCCGGCCATCCGCCGGCTGGCCGACGAGCGGATGCAGGTCCGGCTCGCGGTGTCGCTGCACGCCCCGGACGACGAGCTGCGCGACGAGCTGGTGCCGGTGAACAACCGCTGGCCGGTCGCCGAGGTGCTCCGCGCGGCGCGATACTACCTGGACACCACCGGCCGGCGGGTGTCGATCGAGTACGCGCTGATCCGGGACATGAACGACCATCCATGGCGGGCGGACCTGCTGGCGAAGGTGCTGCGCGAGCACCTCGGGCACCTGGTGCACGTGAACGTGATCCCGCTGAACCCGACGCCGGGCTCGAAGTGGGACGCCAGCCCGAAGCCGGTCGAGCGGGAGTTCGTGCGCAGGGTCAACGCCGGCGGGGTGGCCTGCACCGTACGGGACACCCGCGGCCAGGAGATCGCCGCCGCCTGCGGCCAACTCGCCGCCGAGGCCTGACTGCGCCGGCACGTGTCCCGGCGCCGCCGGAAGGCCACGATCGGAGAATCGGTGTGCGAGCGCGCCGGTGCCTTCGGTAGGGTCCCGCCCGCGGACGAAGGGGGAGGCGATGACCGAGAGCATCGGGGTGCGGGTCGACCCCGCCAACAGTGACCAGTTGCGGGCCTGGGACGGCGCCACGGGCGCGTACTGGGCGGAGCGCGCCGAGCGGTTCGACGAGGGCGTCGCCGAGTACCAGGGCCCACTGCTCGACGCGGCGGCCGTCGACACCACGGCGCGGGTGCTCGACGTCGGCTGCGGCAGCGGCCGGCTCACCCGCGACCTGGCCACCCGTGCGACCGCGGGATCGGCACTCGGCATGGACCTGTCCGCGCCGATGCTCGAACTCGCCCGCGGGCTGGCGGAGCGCGAGCGGCTGGCGAACGTCACGTTCCAGCAGGCCGACGCCCAGGTCCACCCCTTCCCCGACGAGCACTTCGACCTCATCGCCAGCCGGCACGGGGTGATGTTCTTCGGCGACCCGCGCACCGCCTTCGCCAACCTCGCGCGGGCCACCCGCCGTGGTGGGCGGCTCGTCCTGCTGACCTGGCAACCGCCGGAGCGCAACCCGTGGATCGGCGCCTTCCGCGCGGCGCTGGCCGCCGGCCGGGAGCTGCCCCCGCCGCCGACCGAGGCGCCCAGCCCGTTCTCGCTGAGCGACCCCGACCAGGTCCGTGGGCTGCTGACCTCGGCGGGGCTCACCGAGGTGCGGCTGCGCGGCCTGACCGCGCCGATGTACTTCGGTCGCGACGTCGACGACGCCGCCCGGTTCGTCACGGGGCAGCACGCCGGGATGCTCGAGGGCCTCGACGCCGCTGGCAGGGCCCGCGCGCTCGACGATCTGCGGGCCACCCTGGCCGACCACCGGACCGAGCGGGGAGTGCGCTACGACTCGGCGTGCTGGCTGGTCGAGGCGCGGCGCCCCTGAACGGTCAGCGCCGCCAGGACAGCCGCTGCTTGCGGATGTCCATCAACAGCAGGCCGGCCAGGCCGACGGCGAGGCCGATGAGCCACACGTTCTCGGTGTTGTTCTCGTGGTTGCCGATCAGCATGACCAGCAGCCCGAAGACGGTGAACCAACCGGCGATCCGGGACGCCTTGGGGAACTCGCCGTGCCAGCCCCACTCGGCCGACGGCTCGTCCCGCGGGTCCACCGTGCGCACGCCCGCCTGCCGCCGCTTCTCGACCGCCTTGCCCGCCACGAGTTCCCTCCACACCGACTCGCCCGACCTGATCCGCCCCCCGCGCCCACTCGGCCGCCTCGCCGACGCGTGCCCGGGCCCGAGGGCTCACCGGGATGATTCCACACCGCAAGGGAGTGCCCGCGCCGCCCCGGCCGTGGCGATGGCGACAATCTGGCGACAATGGTCGGCGATGGACGCGAAACGAAGCGTGCTGGTGCTCGGCTCCACGGGCTCGATCGGCACCCAGGCACTGGACGTGGCCGCGCGCAACCCCGACCTCTTCCGGATCGCCGGCATCGCCGCCGGCGGGTCGGACCCCGCGGCCCTCGCGGCGCAGGCCGTGGCCTTCGGTGTCGACGCCGTGGCGCTGACCCGGCCCACCGCGGTCGAGGACCTGCAGCTCGCCCTCTACGCGGAGGCGCAGCGACGCGGCTACGCCCGCGGGGAGTTCCGCCTCCCGCGCATCCTCGCCGGCGCCGACGCGGTGCTCGAGCTGATCGACGCCGTGCCGGTCGACGTGGTGCTCAACGGGCTGCCCGGCGCGCGTGGCCTCGCGCCGACCCTGCGCGCGCTCGGCACCGGCGCCAGCCTCGCGCTGGCCAACAAGGAGTCGTTGATCGCCGGCGGGCCGCTGGTACTCGCCGCCGCCAAGCCCGGGCAGATCGTCCCGGTGGACTCCGAGCACTCCGCGCTGGCGCAGGCGCTGCGCGGGGGGCGCGCCGAGGAGGTCGACAGGCTGGTGCTCACCGCCTCCGGCGGACCGTTCCGCGGCCGGAGCCGGGCCGAGCTGGCCGGCGTGACCGCCGAGGAGGCGCTCGCCCACCCCACCTGGGTGATGGGCCCCCTGGTGACCGTCAACTCGGCGACGCTGGTGAACAAGGGCCTCGAGCTGATCGAGGCGAGCCTGCTGTTCGGCATCCCGGGTGAGCGCATCGACGTGGTCGTGCACCCGCAGTCGGTCGTGCACTCGATGGTGACCTTCATCGACGGCTCGACCATCGCCCAGGCCAGCCCGCCGGACATGCGGCTGCCGATCGCGCTGGCGCTGAACTGGCCGGACCGGGTGCCGGGCGCCGCGCCGGCCTGCCGGTGGGACACGCCGGCGGCGTGGACGTTCGAGCCGGTGGACGACGAGGCGTTCCCCGCGGTGAACCTCGCCCGGCACGCCGGCACGGAGGGCGGCTGCCTTCCGGCGGTGTTCAACGCGGCCAACGAGGAGCTGGTGGCCGCCTTCCTGGCGCAGAACACCCGCTTCACCTCCATCGTGGACACTGTTGCCAGGGTGGTGGACGCCGCCGACCAGTGGCGCCGCGAACCACGCGACATCGACGACGTACTCGCCGCGGAGCAGTGGGCCAGGGCCCGCGCCGCGGCCGAGCTCGGCCGGGAGGGGAAGTAGCGGGTGCTCGCCTACATTCTTGGAGTCGTGCTGTTCGCGCTGGGCATCTGCGTGTCCGTCGCGCTGCACGAGGCGGGCCACATGCTCACCGCCAAGGCCTTCGGGATGAAGGTCCGCCGCTACTTCGTCGGGTTCGGGCCGAAGGTGTTCTCCTTCCGGCGCGGCGAGACCGAGTACGGGCTGAAGTGGATCCCGCTCGGCGGGTTCTGTGACATCGCCGGGATGACCGCGCTCGACGAGGTGACCCCGGACGAGGCTCCGCGGGCGATGTGGCGGTTCAAGGTCTGGAAGCGCACGGTCGTGCTGGCCGCCGGCTCGGTGACTCACTTCGTCCTCGGCTTCATCGTGCTGTACCTGATGGCCATCTCGATGGGCCTGCCGAACTTCCTCGGCACACCGCACGTGGCGGCGCTGTCACCGTGCGTGCAGGACGCCCGCACCTTGGAGGAGTACCGCAACCCGGACTGCCGTCCCGACTCGCCGGCACCCGCGGCGGCCGCGGGGGTCCAGCCCGGGGACGTGATCGTCGCGGTCGCCGGCCAGCGCACCCCGACCTTCACCGACGTGATCCGCGAGGTGCAGGGCTTGTCCGGCCCGACCACGATCGAGGTCCGCCGGGACGGTGAGGTCGTGCCGCTCCGGGTGGACGTCACCCAGGTCACCCGGCCCGTCCCGGACCCGAGGAACCCCGAGGGGCCGCCGCGGATCGAGGAGGTCGGCTCGATCGGGGTCAGCTTCCCCCGGGAGTTCGAGTACGGCCCGCTCGCCGCGATCGGCGGCACGCTCGGCTACTCGGGCGACATGTTCGCGGCGACCTGGCAGCGGCTGCTCGAGCTCCCCGAGCGGCTCCCCGCGGTGGTGAAGTCGATCTTCGGTGCGGAGCGCGACCCGAACACCCCGGTGAGCGTCGTCGGGGCGAGCCGGATCGGCGGCGAGGCGGTGGAGCACGGCCTGTGGCAGCTGTTCCTGTTCCTGCTGGCCAGCCTGAACTTCTTCGTCGGCGTGTTCAACCTGCTGCCGCTGCTCCCCCTCGACGGCGGGCATATCGCGATCACCTGGTACGAGCGGGTCCGCGACTGGATCCGGAAGCTGCGCGGCAAGGCCGCCGCCGGCCCGGTGGACTACGCCAAGCTGTCCGCGGTGACGATGGTGCTGGTGGTGATCGGCGGCACGTTCATGCTGCTCACGATCACCGCCGACATCGTCAACCCCATCCGCATCATGGAGTGACCCGCGTCGCGGCCTCCGCTCGGACCACCCGCGGGGCTCGAGTGGCGCCGGTATCGTGGGCTTGTCGCATTCCAGACCGGTTGCAGAGGACCCGATGACCGTCGCACTTGGTATTCCCGCCATGCCGCCGCCGGTGCTCGCCGAGCGCCGCAAGACCCGTCAGCTCATGGTCGGCCCGGTGGGGGTCGGCAGCGAGCACTCGATCTCCGTGCAGTCGATGACCACCACGGTCACCGCCGACGTCAACGCGACCCTGCAGCAGATCGCGGAGCTGACCGCGGCCGGCTGTGACATCGTCCGGGTGGCCTGCCCGAGCGCCGACGACGCCGAGGCGCTGCCGGCGATCGCGACGAAGTCGCAGATCCCGGTGATCGCCGACATCCACTTCCAGCCGAAGTACGTGTTCGCCGCGATCGAGGCCGGGTGCGCGGCGGTGCGGGTGAACCCCGGCAACATCAAGAAGTTCGACGACAAGGTCGCCGAGATCGCGCGGGCGGCGAAGGACCACGGCACGCCCATCCGCATCGGGGTCAACGCCGGGTCGCTGGACCCGCGGATCCTGAGCAAGCACGGCAAGGCCACCCCCGAGGCGCTGGCGGAGTCGGCGCTGTGGGAGGCCGGCCTGTTCGCCGAGCACGACTTCCACGACATCAAGATCTCGGTCAAGCACCACGACCCGGTCACCATGATCCGCGCCTACGAGATTCTGGCCGAGCAGTGCGACTACCCGCTGCACCTCGGCGTCACCGAGGCCGGACCGGCGTTCCAGGGCACGATCAAGTCCGCGGTGGCCTTCGGGGCGCTGCTGCGGCAGGGGATCGGCGACACCATCCGGGTGTCGCTGTCCGCGCCGCCGGTGGAGGAGGTCAAGGTCGGCAGCCAGATCCTGCAGTCGCTGAACCTGCGGCCGCGGAAGCTGGAGATCGTGTCCTGCCCGTCGTGCGGGCGGGCGCAGGTCGACGTGTACAAGCTCGCCGACGAGGTCACCGCGGGGCTGGAGGGCATGGAGGTGCCGCTGCGGGTCGCGGTGATGGGTTGCGTGGTCAACGGGCCCGGTGAGGCCAGGGAGGCCGACCTCGGCGTGGCGTCCGGCAACGGCAAGGGCCAGATCTTCGTCAAGGGCGAGGTGATCAAGACCGTGCCCGAGCACAAGATCGTGGAGACGCTGATCGAGGAGGCCATGCGCATCGCCGAGGAGGCCGGTGAGGCGGACGGCGGCGGCGAGCCGGTGGTCACCGTCGGCTGATGCCGTTCGAAGTTCGACATCTACTCCTTCGGCGAGCTCACCACCGGTCCGCACACCGGTGAGCCGCAGCGGAGACGCCGCGGGGCATCGAGGGGGCACCGAGCTGCTGGGCACCGAGATGGCCTCGGTAGTGCGTCGCGAGATCGCCGGCAGGGAGGACCGCGGAGCTGAGGCGTCGTCACCGGTGCCGGCTATCCTGATCGACGGTCGTGAGCGGGGAGGAAGTGGACCGATGAGCGCCGTGACGGTGGACACCGGCCCGAGCTGGGACTACTTGCTGGAGACCTGGCGGGAGCTGACGGTCCCGGAAGGCTGGCGGCCGGAGCTCACCGTCGAGGGGATCCACATGACGCCACCGCCCGGGGGATCGCACAATCTGATCGCCGGCCGGGTGAACCGCGCACTGCTTCCTGCTATGCCCGAGGGTTGTGAGTTGTTCCAGCCCCAGGGCGTGGGCATCCGTGAGGTCAACGCGATCTACGTGCCGGACTTCTGCGTCGCGCCTCGTGACGTGATCCCCCGCAACGCCGACCCGGTGCCGGCCGAGCACGTGTCGCTGGCCGTCGAGATCACCTCTCCGGGCAACGCGGAGCACGACCGGCGGAAGAAGAAGTGGGCCTATGCCCACGGCGGGATCCCGCGGTACCTGTTGATCGACGAGTTCGACCAGGAAGGCCCCGCGGTGTCACTGTTCACCGAGCCGGTCCAGGGCGTCTACAGTCGGACGCTCCGGGTCCCGTTCGGGCAACCGATCCGGATCGGCGCGCCGTTCGACGTCGAGCTGGACACCTCAATGTTCTGAGACCGAAGGCCGGTGAGGCCGCGATGGCCGACGACGAGTTCGTCACCCGGGCTCCGCACCCGGCGCTGCGGCACCTGGTGAACCGCTACATCGGCTACCGGAGGTCAGCGGTCCCGATGGCCGTGCACCGCGGCCTGCCCAGCCGGCACGTCACCCTGATCATCAGCCTGGCCGACCCGATTCGGATGCTCCGGCTGCCCGATCCGAGCCGTCCGCCGGGCCGCCTGCGCGCCCTGGTCGGCGGCATGCACGCGGCACCCATCTGATCGGGCAGGACCCGGTGCAGGAGGGCGTTCACCTCGAGCTGAACCCGCTGGGCACCCGCGGGCTGCTCGGGATGCCGGCCGCCGAGCTCGGCGGCCGCGTCGTCGATCTCCGCGACCTCGGCCCGCCCCGGTTGGCCACGTTGCCGGAGCGGCTCGCCGCCACCACCGGCTGGTCCCGCCGGTTCGCCGTGCTGGACGACGTGCTGCGGGCCGAGCTGACCGAGGCGGGACCGCCGGTCCCCGAGGTCACCGCGGCGTGGCGGCGGCTGCTGGCCACCGGGGGCACCGCGCGCACCTCGGCGCTCGCCGACCAGGTCGGGTGGAGCCGGCGGCACCTCGGCGAGCGTTTCCGTCGAGAGCTCGGGCTGACCCCGAAGCAGGCCGCCAGGGTGATCCGCTTCGAGCGGGCCTGCGCACTGCTCTGGCGCGAGGCCACGCTGCCGCTCGCCGAGCTCGCCGTGGCCTGCGGCTACTACGACCAGGCCCACCTGACCAACGAGTGGCGCGCCCTCGCCGGCTGCTCGCCCGGTACCTGGCTGGCCGAGGAGCTCCCCTTTCTCCAAGCCGAGCCGGGCGCTCCGGCGCGAGACTGTGCCCATGACTGATGCGACCACGACCAAGGCGACCACCACCAAGGCGGGCACGACCGGCCCAGGAGTGTGGCCGGCCCTGCTGTACACCGACGCCGAGGCGGCGCGTCGCTTCCTCGTCGAGGTGCTGGGGTTCACCGAGACGATGACCGTCCACGGCGCCGACGGCACGTCCATCGCGCACGGCGAGCTGCGGTGGCCCGAGGGCGGTGGCGTGATGTACGGCTCGGCGAGCCTCTGCCATCCGGAGCGGCGGGCGCGGGCCCAGGGTGGCCACGGGGTGTACGTGGTGACGAAGGACCCGGACGCGGTGCACCGGCGGGCCGCGGCCGCCGGTGCCCGAATCGAGCGGGAGCCCCACGAGACCGACCACGGTTCGCGGGACGTCGAGATCGCCGACCCGGAGGGCAACCTGTGGGTGTTCGGGACCTATCCGGGGGCCTGACCGACCGAACCCAGCGTGTTGGGTGGGTTGGATTTCCGTGACCGCCGTTTTCTGGCAGTCTTGACCACGTGTTGCGGCTAGCTGGTGCGCGGCTGCTCGACGATCGGGACTATCCGGCGGTCCGCGCCGCTCTCGCCGCCGACCCGGTCGGCAGCTGCATGGTGGCCGCCCGGGTCGAGGTCGCCGGGCTGGAGCCGTGGCGCCTCGGCGGCGAGCTGTGGGCGACGGAGGGCCGGTCGGGCCGCGCCGGCCGGCTGCCCGGGCTGTGCTTCTCCGGCCCGAACCTCATCCCGTTGCGCGGCAACGGCGCGGCGCTGCGCTCGTTCGCCGACCGCGCCCTGCGCCGCCCGCGCACCTGCTCGTCCCTGGTGGGGCCGGCCGAGCAGGTCCTCGGCCTGTGGGACGAGCTGGCCGGCGAGTGGGGGCCGCCCCGCGAGCTGCGCCCCGACCAGCCGTTGATGGCGCTGGACGGGCCGCCGCTGCGCGCGCCCGACCCGCTGGTGCGCTCGGTGCGCCCGGACGAACTCGACCGGTACCTGCCGGCGGCCGTCGCCATGTTCATCGAGGAGGTCGGCGTCGACCCCCGGGCCGGCGACGGCGGCGCCAGCTACCGGGCCAGGGTGGCCGAGCTGATCGCCGGCGGCCGAGCGTTCGCCCGCTTCGAAGGCGGCGAGGTGGTGTTCAAGGCCGAGATCGGCGCGCTCTCGTCCAGCGTCGGGCAGATCCAGGGCGTGTGGGTGCACCCCGAGCGCCGCGGGGAGGGGCTGGGCACCACCGGCACGGCGGCAGTGGTGAACCGGCTGGTCCGCGGTATGGGCCGCACCGCGAGCCTGTACGTCAACTCCTACAACGCGCCCGCGCTGGCCGCCTACCGCAGGATCGGCTTCCACCAGGTCGGCCGCTACGCCACCGTGTTGTTCTGAGCAACCCCAGAATGTGCTACCATGTAGCACATGGATCGGATCGGCGTGCGTGAGCTGCGGCAGAATGCCAGCGTGTATCTGCGACGAGTGGCCGCGGGTGAGTCGTTCACGGTGACGGACCGCGGTCACCCCGTGGCCGAGCTGCGGCCGGTGGTGCCCCGGAGTCGGGTCGACGAGATGCTGGCGACCGGAGCGCTCCTACCGCCCGAGCGCCCGACCGGCGCGCTCAGCGGTAACCTTCCCGAGCCGCTCGACCTGGGTTTCAGCGCGTCCGACGAGCTCGCCAGGCTGCGCGACGAGGAGCGCTGGTGATCTACTTCGACGCCTCGGCCCTGGTGAAGCTGGTGCTCAAGGAGAAGGAGACCGCGGCGTTGGACGCGTGGCTGGCGGACCGTCGGGAGGTGGCGAAGGTCAGCTCGGCGCTGTGCCGCGTCGAGGTGCCGCGTGCGGTCCGGAAAGGCGGCGATGTCGCCTATCTGCGCTCCCAGGTGATCCTCGGCGACATCATGCAGTTGCCCATGACGCCGGAGTTGCTGGACGCGGCGGGATCGCTGCCAGGACCGCTTCGGTCGTTGGACGCGATCCACCTCGCTTCGGCGATGGCGCTACGCGGTGACCTGGAGGTGTTCGTCGCCTATGACCACCGGTTGCGAGACGCCGCGGAACTGGTCGGCCTCGTCACGGCCGCCCCGGGGGCGTCGTAGGGTGGAGGTATGCCCCAGCGTGCACCACTGACCCCCGGCGTGCAGTCGCCGCCCCGCCCCGTCCCACCCGCGATCGCCCATCCCGAGTACGTCGGCAAGCCCGCCCCGAAGCGGGACACCGGCAACGGCGTGCGTACCCCCGAGGTGATCGAGGCGATGCGGGTCGCCGGCCGGATCGCGGCGCAGGCGCTGGAGGAGGGTGGCAAGGCGGTCAAGCCCGGCAACACCACCGACGACATCGACAAGGTGGTGCACGAGTTCCTCCTCGACCACGGCGCCTACCCGTCGACCCTGGGCTACCGCAACTTCCCGAAGTCGTGCTGCACCTCGCTCAACGAGGTCATCTGCCACGGCATCCCGGACTCGACGGTGATCGAGGACGGCGACATCTGCAACATCGACGTCACCGCCTACATCGGCGGCGTGCACGGCGACACCAACGCCACCTTCCTCGCTGGTGACGTCGACGAGGAGGCGCGGCTGCTGGTCGAGCGCACCCAGGAGGCGCTGAACCGGGCGATCAGGGCGGTGCGCCCCGGCCGGCAGCTCAACGTGATCGGCCGGGTCATCGAGTCCTACGCCAAGCGGTTCGGCTACGGCGTGGTGCGGGACTTCACCGGGCACGGCGTCGGCCCCGCGTTCCACACCCCGCCGACCGTGCTGCACTACGAGGAGCCGTCGGTCACCACGCTGATCGAGCCGGGCATGACCTTCACCATCGAGCCGATGATCACCCTCGGCACCATCGAGTACGACGTGTGGGACGACGACTGGACGGTCACCACCAAGGACAAGCGGTGGACCGCCCAGTTCGAGCACACCATCCTGGTGACCGACACGGGCGCGGAGATCCTCACCCTCCCCTGACCGCGAGCTCGACGCTCGGGACGGCGAGCGCGCCGGAGCCTCCGCGACCGGCCGGCGATCAGCGTGCCGTCTGGTCCTGCCCGGCCAGCAGCTGGTCGAGGAAGCCGCTCGCCTCGGCCGCCGCGCGCTCCGGATCGCCGTCGGCGATGGCCCGCAACAGTCCGCCGTGCTCGATCGGCGCCGGCTCCGGGTAGGGGTCCGAGGTGGCGGCCACACTCGCCGTCACGGCCTCGGTGAGCCCCCGGTAGATCTCGGTGAGCAGCGCGTTGCGGCCGCACCGCACGACGGCGAAGTGGAACTCGGCGTCGACGCGGGCGAACTCGGCGAAGGGCCGCTCGGCGAAGATCCGGTCGCGCTCGTCGAGCAGGTCGGTGAGCAGGCGCAGCTCCTCGGCCGTGCGGTGGCGGGCGGCCAGCCGCGCGCCCTCCACCTCCAGCACCCGCCGCACCTGCAGCACCTCCCGCAGCTCCGAACCGCAGAGCCGGCGGATGGCGCCGGAGACCTCGCTGGTGGCGCGGACGTACGTGCCGTCACCCTGGCGTACCTCCAGCAGCCCGCCGTGGGCGAGCGCGCGGACCGCCTCCCGCACGGTGTTGCGGCCCACGCCCAGCCGGGCGGCCAGCTCGGCCTCCGGCGGGATCCGCTGGCCCACCGGCCAGTCGCCTTGGGTGACCGCCGCCCGAAGCTGCCCGATCACCTGCTCGACGAGTCCGGTGCGGCGCGTCGTGGCCAGTGGCACGGCGTTGTCCTTTCGTCCGTTTCCTGCTGGATGCGTGGTCGGCGACCGTGTCACACGGTGTCGTCCAGACATCCCATCTTTGGGACACTCGATGGCGTGACCGCCGAATCCTCCGTCTCCGGCAGCCAGCACACCCCCGCCATTCAACTCGGGTCGGAGGACGCGATCGAGTCCCGGGGCCAGGATGGCACCGGACGGCGCAGTGCGAGCCTGCTCTTGGCGGTCGCCGTGGTACTCGTGGCACTCAACCTGCGGCCCGCGATCACGAGTGTCGGCACCGTGCTCGGCGAGGCCAGGGACGACCTCGGGGCCTCCGCGACCTGGGCCGGCGTCCTGACCACCCTTCCCGGCCTGTGCTTCGCGGTCGCCGGGCTCGCCGCGCCGTGGCTGGCCCGACGGGCCGGCCTGGCCGCCGCGGTCGGCCTCGCGCTCACCGTGCTCGCCGCCGGTCTCGTGCTGCGCGTGCTCGACGGCCCACTGGTGGTGCTCGGCGGCACCCTCGTCGCGACCGCCGGCATCGCGCTGGCCAACGTGCTCGTCCCGGTGGTGGTCAAGGGCTCCTTCCCGGCGAGGGTCGGGCTGATGACCGGGATCTACACGGCCGCGCTGCAGGGCGGCGGGGCACTCGGCTCGGCGCTGACCCCGCCGCTGGCCGGCACGTTCGGCGGGTGGCGGGCGGCGCTGGCCGGATGGGCGCTGCTGGCGGCGGTGGCGCTCGCCGGGTGGCTGCTCGCCACCCGTGGCGGCCGGTTGCGCCCGGCGTCGACCGGCTCCGCGCCGCCGGGCTCCGCGCCGCGCCGCTCGCTGCTGCGCAGCCCGCTGGCGTGGGTGGTCACACTGTTCTTCGGCCTGCAGGCGTTGCTGGCCTACGTGGTGATGGGGTGGCTGCCCGAGGTGCTGGTCGACGCCGGGGTGAGCCGCACGGACGCCGGCCTGCTGCTCGGTTTGGTGTCGATGCTGGCCGTGCCGATCAGCCTGGTGGTGCCGCCGCTGGCTGCGCGGGGCGGCAGCCAGAGCGGGTGGATCGTCGGGCTCGGTGCGTTCGCGCTGGCCTCGCTGGTGGGACTGCTGGTGGCGCCGGGCGCCGCGCCGCTGCTGTGGACGGTGCTGCTCGGGATCGGGATGAGCGTGTTCTCGCTGGCGCTCACGACGATCGCGCTGCGCGCCAGGACGGGCGAGGACACCGCCGCGCTGTCCGGGATGGCGCAGGGGCTCGGCTACCTGTTGGCCGCGCTGGGGCCGTTCCTGTTCGGCTTCCTGCACGACCTGACCGGCGGGTGGACCGTGCCGTTCGGGATGCTGATCGCCGCGATGCTGGTGCAGCTGGTGGCCGGCTGGGTGGCGGGCCGGCCCCGGTACGTCTGAACCGGGCCACCGCCCAGCCCGAACTCAGTTGAGCGGGAGGTTGAGCAGGGCGTTCTCCACCAGCTCCGGCATCGCCGGGTGGATCCAGTACTGGCCGCGTGCCATGGTGCGCGCGTCGAGTGAGAAGCTCATGGCCTGGATGAGCGGCTGGATCAGGGTGGACGCCTGCGGCCCGATGATGTGCGCGCCGAGCAGCAGCCCGGTGGCCGGGTCGGCCAGCAGCTTGGCGAAGCCGGTGCTGTCCTCCATCGCCCAGCCGTAGGCGATGCCGGCGTAGTCCTGGGTCGCGCTGACGTACGGCACACCGCGCTCGCGGGCCTGCTGCTCGGTTAGCCCCACGGACGCGACCTGCGGCGAGCTGAACACCGCGTGCGGCACGAACCGGTGGTCGGCGGCGATCGGCTCGTCCGGGTGCAGCAGGTTGTGCTGCACCACCCGGGACTCGTGGTTGGCCACGTGCTTGAGCTCGAACGCCGAGGAGATGTCACCGAGCGCGTAGATGCCGTCCACCACGGTCCGCTGGTGATCGTCCACCACGACGTGCCCGCTGGGCAGCGTGGTCACGCCGGTGGCGGCGACGTCGAGCAGGTCGGAGTTGGGGCGCCGGCCGGTCGCCACGAGCAGCAGGTCGCCCTCGACGCTCTCCGCGCCGTCCGGCCCGGCCAGGTCGAGCGCGACCCCACCGTCCGGGGTGCGGCGGGCGCCCACCGTGGTCCGGTTCAGCCGCACGTCGAAGCGCCGCGCGGCCAGTTCGGTGAACCGGGTGCTCACGTCGACGTCCTCCGCGCGCAGCAGCGCACCGGAGCGCGCCACGATCGTGACCCGCACCCCGAACGACGCGAAGACGTGCGCGAACTCGGCGGCGACGAAGCCGCTGCCGAGGATCACCATCCGCTCGGGCAGCTCGTCGATCCGCATCACGGTGTCCGAGGTGTGGTGGGGGACGTCGGCGAGGCCGGGCACGTCCGGCAGCACCGAGCGCCCGCCCGCGGCCAGCACGAAGCGGTCGGCGGTGAGCGTCTCCGGCGGCCGGCCGTCGGCGAGGGAGACCGTGAGCTCCTTGTGCCCGGTGAACCGCCCCTGCCCCTCGTACACGGTGACGGCGGCGTTGTCCTCGTGCTCCTTCCGGTAGCGTCGGCCGCCCTCGGCGATGGGGTCGATCCGGCCGAAGATCCGGTCTCGGACGTCCCGCCAGCGCACGCCCTCGAGCCGCAGGTCGACGCCGAGCCGGGCGCCGGCCGCGGGTGCGGCGGCCACGTCGGCGGTGTGCACGAACATCTTCGTCGGGATGCAGCCGACGTTGAGGCACGTGCCGCCGAAGACGCCCTTCTCCACGATCGCCGTCTTCCAGTCGGCGAAGCGGGGGTCGAGGATCGAGTTGCCCGATCCGGTCCCGACGATCACCAGGTCGTAGTGCGGCACGCCCTCACCTCATCATCCTTTGGGCCGCACTCCTCCCGCCTGCGCTCCTTCCTCGCTGGCGCTCGGTCGATGCTCGGCGGTCGTCGCGCGGTCGTGTCCGGTCGCGGTGCGTTCGTCCCGCCCAACCCCGGGTCGGGCCGGGTTGTTCCCCGCCGTGGTCAGCCGCACCGCGGGCAGGTCGGGCGGTGCGCCGCGGTCGATCAGGTCCAGCAGCGCGGCGGTGTCCACGTGCTGCTCGATCGCGTCGGCCAGCCGGTCCAGCATGGCCTCGCGCAGCGTGCCGAACCCCGGTCCTCCTGCCGGCCGCCAGGCCACGCCCGCCTGCCCGGCCACCTCGGTCAGCCAGGCCCGCCGGAAGTCGTCGTTCTCGAACACCCCATGCCACATCGTTCCCCACACGGCGCCGCGGCGGTAGCCGTCGAGGAACGGCTCGGCCGTTCCGGTGGCCTCGGCGACGCCGTGGTGGATCTCGTACCCGGTCACCGGATGCCCGCGCCACGTGCCGCTCGGCCGGCCCAGGGTCTTCTCCCGGCGGAACCGGACGGCGGTGGGCAACCGGCCGAGCCCGGTCACCGTGCCATCGCCCGACTCCACGTCGTCGTGGATCGTGCCGGCCAGCATCTGGTAGCCACCGCAGACGCCCAGCACCGGGCGGCCGGCGGCGGCCCGCTCGGCGATCGCCGCGGCGATGCCGTGCCGGCGCAGCCAGGCGAGGTCGCGCACGGTGGACCGGCTTCCGGGCAGCACGACCAGGTCGGCCGCGGCCACCGTGTCCGGGTCGGCGGTGAAGGTCACCGACACGCCGGGCTCGGCGGCCAGCGGGTCGAGGTCGGTCGCGTTGGACACCCGGGGCAGCCGCACGGCCGCGACCCGCAGCGTGCCGCCCGGCCGCTCCTCGCGCCCTGCCCAGCCGGCGATCGCCAGCGCGTCCTCGGAGTCCAGCCAGGCGCCGGGCAGCCACGGCAGCACCCCGAGCACCGGTCGGCCGGTGAGCGCGTGCAGGGTGTCCAGTCCGGGGCGGAGCAGCTCCGGATCGCCACGGAACTTGTTCACCAGGAAGCCGGCCACCAGCGCCTGGTCCTCGGCGTCGAGCAGGGCCAACGTCCCGGCCATCGCGGCCAGCACCCCGCCGCGGTCGATGTCGCCGACCACCACCACCGGCAGCCCCGCCCGTCGGGCCAGCCCCATGTTGACGTAGTCGCCGTCCCGCAGGTTGACCTCGGCCGGGCTGCCCGCGCCCTCGCAGAGCACGATGTCGAACCGCTCGCGCAGCTCGGTCAGCGCGGCGTGCGCGGCCTCCGCCAGCGCCGCGCGCCCGGTGGTCCACTCGCCCGCGGTCAGCTCGCCCCACGGCCGTCCGCGCAGCACCACGTGGCTGCGCCGGTCGCCGCCGGGCTTGAGCAGCACCGGGTTCATCGCGGACTCCGGCTCCGCGCCCGCGGCGACGGCCTGCAGCCACTGGGCCCGGCCGATCTCCGCGCCGTCGGCGCACACCATCGAGTTGTTCGACATGTTCTGCGCCTTGAACGGCGCGACCTTGACCCCCCGCCGGGCCAGCCACCGGCACAGCCCCGCGGTGACCGTGGACTTGCCCGCGTCGGACGTGGTGCCGGCGACCAGCAGGCCGCCGCGTGCTCGCGTTCCCGTGCGCACCGCCTACCCGCCGTTCGCCGAGAAGTGCATGAGGTCCTTCGGGTCGGTCCAGGTGCCGCCCCAGGTCCAGCCGGCGGCCCTGAACGCGCGCACCGCCGGACCGCTCGGCAGCAGCATCCCCGGCCGCACCCGGCTCCGGTCGACGTAGGCCGAGGCCAGCTCGGGTAGCACCAGGTCGCCGCGCAGGTACGGGTTGCAGAAGGGGTTCACGTCGATCGCCAGCCCGTGGGCGTGGGCCGACCAGGTGGTGCGGCCCCGGACCGGGCGGCAGACGAAGGCCGACGTGTTGTTGCCGTCCCCGGTCGGCGGCGCGTCGAGCTCGTCGGCCCTGGTCACCCGCATCTCCTCGATGGGGAAGCCCGCGGCGAACAGCTCCCCGAAGATCGTGGTCACCGCCTCCGCGACCGACGCGTTGACCAGCATCTCGCCGGTGTGCGCTCGGCCGTCGAAGCCACGGAACGACATCGTGAGGTAGCGCAGGTCGGCCGCGGCCACCGGGCACTCCGGTCGCCAGCTGCTGCGGGCCAGCACGTCCGCGGGCACCGGCCGTACGGTCGCGGCGTAGCGGCCGTCCTGCGGAGGGGGCAGCAGGTCGGCGGTGGGCAGTGCGCGGTCCACCAGCTCCGGCGGGGTGGGCAGCACCTGGCCGTAGCCGTCGGGCCGCAGCGGCAGCGGGCGGGCGCCCACCCGCCAGACCGGCGCGGCGGCGGGATCGCTCGGCTCCGCCGGGGTGGTGCTCCCCGGCTCGCCGCTGGGGGTGGTCGCCGCGGGCGCGGCCTCGGGCGGCGGTGTGGACGGCACTGGCTCGGCGGTGCATGCCGCCAGCAGCGTGCCCACCGTCAGCAGGCCGACCACCGCACTCCGAGCTCCCACGCGGTCCAGCTTCGCAGAGCAACGGGCCGTCCCCGCACACCACCCGGTTCAGCGACACCGGTTCGAGCGGTTTCCGATTAGGGTTTTAGCGCCGTCGGAGCAACGCGGCACCGCCACCCGGCGCAGCCCGTGCCGGCCGGGTGGCCCGGGCCCACCGCGCCGAGTGGCCGTCCCCGGGCCGCTCCCCGGCGGGACACCGCCACGGCTCGACGCCGGCACAGCATGACGACAACAGCGTGACATCAGCACATCTCGGCATCCGCCGGCCCGCCCCCGTGGTCCGGCGCCGCAGGAAGGAACGGGAGCTCATGCCGGAGAGGTATCGGCGCAGGATCGCGGCCGCGCTCGCCCTGCTGGCCGGCGCGGCCTTCGCCCCGGCGTCCGCCGGCACGGCGGTGGGCGCGCAGCCCTTCATCGTCGGTGGCAGCGAGGTGTCCATCCGGGACCATCCCTACGCGGTGTACCTCGCCGACCGGCAGGACGCGCAGTTCTGCGGCGGTGTCCTGGTGAGCCCGGACGCCGTGGTCACCGCCGCGCACTGCGCGAAGGCCGTGGACCCTTCCGACCTGCGGGTGGTCGGCGGCCGGCAGGACAAGCGGTCGCGCGACGGCCGGCAGTCCGCGGTGAACGACATCTGGGTCGCCCCCGGGTACCGCGACCCCGGATCCGGCGGGGACCTCGCCGTGCTGCGGCTGAACGAGCGGATGCCGTACCGGTCGGCACGGGTGGCCGGGGCGGGCGACCGGTCGCTCTACGCGGAGGGCACCAAGGCGACCGTGCTCGGCTGGGGCCGGACCTCCGACGGCGGCCCGCGGTCGAACACGTTGCGGGGCGCCCAGGTGCCGGTGATCAGCGACGAGGGCTGCCGAAAGGCGTTCGGCAACTACGACGCCAGGACCATGCTCTGCGCCGGCTACCCGGACGGCGGGATCGACGCCTGCCAGGGTGACTCGGGTGGGCCGTTGCTGGTCGGCAACACGGTGATCGGCATCGTGTCCTGGGGCGAGGGCTGCGCGCAGGCGGGCAAACCCGGCGTCTACACCAGGCTGTCCACCTACTCCGACGAGATCGCGAAGCGGATCCGCGGTTAGCCGACGTGTTGCGGCCTTGCTATACACGCCGGATGAGTGAAGTCGTCGAGGATGCGCCCACCGTCGAGGTCGTCGCCGCCGCGGGCCCGGAGCTGTCCGCGGCCCAGCTGTACCGCGTGCTCCAGCTCCGGGTCGACGTCTTCGTCGTGGAGCAGGAGTGCCCGTATCCCGAGCTCGACGGCCGCGACCTGGCCCCGGGCACGACGCATTTCTGGGTGGCCGAGGGCGACGAGGTGCTCGCCTGCCTGCGGGTGCTGGCCGAGCCGGACGGCACCCGCCGGATCGGCCGGGTGTGCACCGCGGCGGCGGCGCGGGGCCGCGGACTGGCCGCGCGGCTGATGACCGCGGCGCTGGAGACGGCCGGCGCCGCGGTGTGCGTGCTGGACGCGCAGACCTACGCGGCCGGCTTCTACGGCCGCTTCGGGTTCGTGGCCGAGGGGGAGGAGTTCCTCGAGGACGGCATCCCGCACGTGCGGATGCGCCGCGTGCCCCGAACGCCCTAGCGGGCCGCCGGCGGGGCGGTGTCGGTGATGACCGAGACCGCCCGGTCGAGGTCGGCCTCGGTGAGGTCGGCGCGGGCGGTGAGCCGCAGCCGGGACACGCCGTCCGGCACCGACGGCGGCCGGAAGCAGCCGACCCGCACCCCGTGCTCGGCGCAGCGCGCCGCCCAGCCGACCGCCTCGTCCGGGCTCGGCGCGGAAACCGACACCACCGCGGCCGCCGGTGCCGTCACCGAAAGGCCCGCCGCGCCCAGCCGCGCGGACAGCTCGCCGGCGGCCGCGCACACCCTGCCGGGCAGCTCCGGCTCCGCCTTCAGCACGCCGAGCGCGGCCAGCGCGGCGGCCGCGCTGGCCGGCGCCAGCGCGGTGTCGAAGATGAAGCTGCGCGCGGTGTCCACCAGGTGGCGGATCACCCGCCGCGGCCCGAGCACCGCGCCGCCCTGCGCGCCCAGCGACTTCGACAGTGTCACGGTGGTGACCACGTTCGGCGCGCCGGCAAGGCCGGCCTCGTGCACCGCGCCGCGGCCGCCGTCGCCGAGCACGCCGAGCCCGTGCGCGTCGTCCACCAGCAGCGCGACACCGTGCTCCCGGCAGGTCGCGGCCAGCTCGCCCAGCGGCGCCAGGTCGCCGTCCACCGAGAACACCGAGTCGGTCACCACCAGCGCCCGCCGCTTGCGCCGGGTGGCCAGCGCGTGCGCCACGGCGGCGGGGTCGCAGTGCGCGACCACGGCCACGTCGGCCCGGGACAGCCGGCAGCCCTCGATCAGCGAGGCGTGGATGTACCTGTCCGTCACGATCGCCGCCTCGGCCCCGGTGAGCGCCGTCACCGCGCCGAGGTTGGCGGCGAAGCCCGACGAGAACACCAGCGCCGCCTGGGCGCCGCAGAACCGGGCCAGCTCGTGCTCGAGCTCGGCGTGCAGCTCGGTGGAGCCGGTCACCAGCCGCGAGCCGGTGGCGCCGGCGCCCCAGCGCAGCGCGGCCGCCGCCGCGGCGCCGGCCACTCGCTTGTCCCTGGCCAACCCGAGGTAGTCGTTGCCGGCGAGGTCGAGCTCGCCGGCGTCGGAGCCGCGCGGGCGCAGCCGGCGGACCAGCCCGGCGGCGGCGCGCTTGTCGGCTTCGGTGTCGAGCCAGTCGAAGACGTGCTCGGGCTCGGTCGGGACGGTGTCGGGCTTGGTGGGGGCGGAGCCGGACGTGTTCACGCCCCGCAGTCTCGCATCGGCCACCGGTACGGGGACGAGGGGCCGCCGACATCGGCGGCCCGGCCCACTGGTCGGATTCGGGTCGGGCGACTACGCGGCGCGCCGGCGGGCCGGCCGGCGGCCGGCGTGCTGCGGCCGGTCACCGCCATGCCCGCGACGGTTGCCGAAGGGCGCCCGGCCGCGCTCGCCGCCGGCGCCACGCCCGCCACCGCGGCGGCCGTGCGGGCGCGGCGCGTGCTGGCGCGGCTCGACGACCGGCACGCCGCTCGGCGTGCGCGCCCCGGTGATCCTGTTGAGCGCCGCGTCACCGGGCCCTACCTGGGTCTGGGTCGGCTTGACCCCGGCCTTGGCGGTCATCCGGTGCACCGTGCGCCGCTGGTCGTGGGTGACCAGTGTGACGACCGTGCCCGAGGCGCCGGCCCGCGCGGTGCGGCCGGCCCGGTGCAGGTAGTCCTTGTGGTCGGCGGCGGGGTCGACGTGCACCACGAGATCGATGCCGTCGACGTGGATGCCGCGCGCGGCCACGTCGGTGGCCACCAGCACGCTGCTGCGGCCCTCCTTGAAGTCGGTGAGCACCCGGTTGCGCTGCCCCTGGGTCTTGCCGCCGTGCAGCGCGCCCGCCCGCACGCCGCTGGCGCGCAGCCGCTCGGCGAGTCGGTCGACATGGTGCTTGGTGCGCACGAACATGATCGTGCGCCCCTCCCTGGCGGCGATCTCGGTGAGCACCACCTGCTTGTCCTGGTGCGCCACCTGCAGCAGGTGGTGCTCCATGGTCGTGACGCTGGCGGTGACCGGGGCCACCGAGTGGGTGACCGGGTTGGTCAGGTACGCCTTGACCAACCGCTCGACGTCTCCGTCGAGGGTCGCGGAGAACAGCAGCCGCTGCCCGTCGCGCGGGGTGAGGTCGAGGATCTGCCGCACCTGCGGCAGGAAGCCCATGTCGGCCATCTGGTCGGCCTCGTCCAGCGCGACGAACCGCGCGTCGGAGAGCACGCAGGTGCCCTGCCGGACGTGGTCGGACAGCCGGCCCGGGGTGGCGATCACAAGGTCGGCACCGCGGCTGAGCCCGTCCACCTGACGGGTGAAGGACATCCCGCCGACGACGGTGCGGCACCACAGGTTCATCGCCCTGGCCAGCGGCACCAGCGCGTCGGCGACCTGCATCGCCAGCTCGCGGGTGGGCACCAGCACCAGGGCCCGTGGGTGCCGGGGGCGGGTCGTGCCGCCCTCCAGCCGGGTGAGCAGCGCCAGACCGAAGGCGAGGGTCTTGCCGGAGCCGGTCTGGGCGCGGCCGAGCACGTCCCGGCCGGCGAGCGCGTCGGGCAGCGTGGCCGACTGGATGGGGAAGGGGGTGTGCAGGCCGCCCTCGCGCAGCGCCCGCAGCAGCGGGGCCGGCAGGTTGAGGTCGGCGAAGGTGATGTCCTGGTCCTGGCTCGCGGTGGCCGGACGGGTGGACTCGAACGTGACGGTCAAGGTTGCCTCTCGGACGTGGCACGTCACAAGGAGGCCCGGCTGCCCGCGCGCAGGCAGGGCTTGACGATGAAGCAGTGGGCGTTCACAGGGACGAACCCGGTGCTGGGGAGCACCGTTGACGGTAATGGAATCGCCGCGAGCCGATCGGCGGCCGCGGCAGCGTTGTCCAGTCTAGCCGAGGGTCGATCGGACTCCGCGGTGTGGTGGGTGATCACGGCTCGAATCGGGCTCGGTCGAGGCCCAGCCCGGCGGCCCGGCGCAGGTCATCGAGCAGACCGGTGACGTTCACCACGTCGTCCGGCAGCCCGCGGGCGGCGAACCAGCTGGCGATGGTGCGCACGTCGCGATCCAGGTAGCCGGCGCCGGACGGGTTGACCACCAGGTCCACCACCTGGGGCAGGTCGATCAGCACGAGCCGGCCGTCGTGGACGAGGACGTTGTAGGCGGACAGGTCACCGTGGCAGAGTCCCTCCGCGGCGAGCAGCTCGAGGGCCGCGGTGAGCTGGTGCCACAGGTCACGCAGCTCGGCGGGTGCCGGGCGGAGCTGCGCCAGCCGGGGCGCGGCGGTACCGTCCTGCTCGCCGACGAACTCCAGCAACAGCTCGGTGCCGTCGCGCTGCACCGGGTAGGGGACGGGCACGCCGATCGGCCACAGCCGGCGCAGCGCGGCGAACTCCGCGGCCGCCCACTGCTCGGCGATGAGATTGCGGCCGAAGGTCGTGCGGCGGCTCATGGCGCGCATCTCCCGGGACCGGCGCATCCGCCGGCCCTCGAGGTAGCCGGTGTCCCGATGGAAGAGCCGGTGCTCGTCGCCGCGGTACCGCTTGGCGGCAAGCAGGCAGCTGGCCGACCCGTCGGGCAGGCCGCGGCGCAGGAGGTGGACGTCGGCCTCCTTGCCGGTCTTGAGCACGCCGAGGTCGGTGTCCACGGCGGCGAGCTCGGTCACCAGCCAGGCGGGGTGGGGCGCCGGGCCCTGCTCGGCGTCGCCCCAGGTGGACCAGTGGTCCGCGCCGCCGGGGACGGTCTCGGTGTAGGCATCCGCGCGCAGCCGGGCGAGGCGGGTGCGCTCGTGCTCGGTGAGCCGCCCGCGGCGGGTGGGCTCGGGCTCGTCGTCGAACCGGGGCCGGCGGCCGCGCGGGGCCGGGCGTGGCCGGTCGAAGTCGGGCTCGTCGAAGTCGGAGTCGGTGAAGCGGTCGTAGCGACGCACGGTGGGTCTCCTGCGGGAGGTGGCCCCACCGGCGAGGTCCGGTCAGCCTGGCGGGGCGGGCGGAAGGGCGCGGATGACGCCCGGGACAGGGACGGACATCGGGCACCTCCTCTCCGCTTCCGCCGGCCTGGCGCCGGCACGCGCCCACTCTCGCCCGGTCGGCCGGCTCCCCGCAACCGATTTTCGCCGCCCTTGCGCTGCCGGTGGTTCTCGGCACGGGGACGCGGCGCCACGGGCGCTCGCTCGCGGGACGCCGCCGCGAGCACAGTGGACAGCCGGCTGCCTCCGGCGTTTCCGGCTGTCAGGCGGGGACGACGAGCTCCAGGTCCCGCTCGCCCACGCGGTCGACGGCGAGCCCGGCCGCTCGGGCCGCGCGGACGACACCGTCGACAGTGGACGGTTGGCGGGACCGGGTGGCGAGTGCCGCGGCGAGGCGGCCCTTGTGCGCCTTGTTGTGGTGGCTCACCGTCGTGCGCCGGTGGCCGTCGTCGGTGACCACCCGCACCGACACCGCCCCCGGGATCCGGGCCAGCGCGGCGTACCCGCCCGAGCGGAGGTCGACCACCAGCTCGTCCACCGCGGCCAGTGCCGGTTCCAGCTCCGGCCGCCAGAGCGTGCGCAGCGGCCCGACCGCGGGGAGCGCGCTGCCCGCGGAGAGCCGGTAGCCGGGGATCCGGTCGACGCCGCGCACGACGCCGAACAGCGCCGAGGCCACGGCCAGCCGCCGCTCGGCCCTGGCGAGCCGAGCCCGGTCGACACCGGCGAGGTCCAACGCGTCGTAGAGCACTCCCGTGTAGCGGCGCAGCGCGGGCAGCGTCGGCGCGGACCAGAGCCGCGCGTTGCGGGCGATCTCGCCGTCCTGGCGCGCGGACAGGCCGAGGGCCGCCCTGCTGGCGGCGACGTCGCCGGCCAGCTCAACGAGCGCGTCGACCAGCTTCGCCCGCACCGGGTTCAGCTCGGGGAACGCCAGGGTGGCCAACTCCAGTGGGGGACCGTCGCCGCCGGGGGCCTTGGTCTCCGAAGGGGGCAGCAGCACCAGCACGGCGAGCAGGGTAGTCGGCGGCCGCGCGTCAGTGCTCTTCGCCGACGCAGAACAGGTTGCCCTCCAGGTCGGTGAGCACGGTCCAGCCCAGCCCGGGCATGTCGTGCTCCGCCACCTCCATCGCGCCGAGCCCGACCAGCCGCGCCACCTCGCGGGCCCGGTCCTCGGTCACCAGGTCCAGATGCAGCCGGTTCTTGCCCGCGCGCGGCTCGGGCACGCGTTGCAGGCCCAGCCGCACGCCGCCGTCCCGGCCGGCCAGCACGAGATACTCGCCGTAGTCCTGGTCGACCCGCAGGCCGAGCGCGGCGGACCAGAAGTCGGCGAGTCGCCGGGGATCCGCGCAGTCGATGGTCACCATGCCGAGTTCGAGCGTCATGGCGGGAGAGTAGGCGGGGGCACCGACAGTTCCCCCGCGTTAACCGGTTGGAGCTGCTCGGGGGCGGGTGACTACGCTGCGCAGAACAGCAGGACCGCCGAATCCGGCTCGCCGCCAAGGAGCGCAGAAGTGATCACCAGGATGTCGTCGCTGTTCCTTCGCACCCTGCGCGAGGACCCGGCCGACGCCGAGGTACCCAGCCACCGGCTGCTGGTTCGCGCCGGGTACGTGCGCCGCGTCGCCCCGGGCGGCTACACCTGGCTGCCGCTGGGCCTGCGGGTGCTGCGCAACATCGAGGCCGTGGTCCGCGAGGAGATGGGCGCCATCGGCGCCCAGGAGATCCAGTTCCCCGCGCTGCTGCCGAAGGAGCCCTACGAGGCGACCGGCCGGTGGACCGAGTACGGCGACAGCGTCTTCCGGCTCAAGGACCGCAAGGGCGCCGACTACCTGCTCGGCCCCACCCACGAGGAGTTGTTCACGCTGACCGTGAAGGGCGAGTACAGCTCCTACAAGGACTACCCGGTCATCCTGTACCAGATCCAGACGAAGTACCGGGACGAGGCGCGGCCCCGCGCCGGCATCCTGCGCGGGCGCGAGTTCGTGATGAAGGACTCCTACTCCTTCGACCTCGACGACGCCGGCCTCGCCCGCTCCTACCAGCTCCACCGGGACGCCTACATCAAGATCTTCGACCGGCTGGGCCTCGACTACGTGATCGTCGCGGCCATGTCCGGCGCGATGGGCGGCTCGGCGTCGGAGGAGTTCCTCGCCGTGGCGCCCACCGGCGAGGACACCTACGTGCGCAGCACGGAGTCGGACTACGCGGCCAACGTCGAGGCCGTCACCACGCCCGCGCCGCCTCCCCAGCCGCTGGACGGCCGGCCCGAGGCGCAGGTGCACCACACCCCGAACACGCCGACCATCGAGACGCTGGTCGACTTCCTGAACCACGAGGCCGACCTCGGCCGCGTCTTCACCGCCGCGGACACGCTGAAGAACGTCATGGTGAAGGTCCGGCAGCCGGGCCAGACCGAGTGGCGCCTGCTCGGCGTCGGCGTGCCCGGCGACCGTGAGGTGGACATGAAGCGGCTGGAGGCCTCGCTCGAGCCGGCCGAGGTGAGCCTGCTCGACGACGCCGACTTCGCCGCGCACCCCTTCCTGGTCAAGGGCTACATCGGGCCGGGGGCGCTGGCCGCCAACGGCGTCCGGTACGTCGTCGACCCGCGGGTGGTGCCGGGCACCGCCTGGGTCACCGGTGCCGACAAGGTGGACCACCACGTCGTCGACCTGCTCTGCGGGCGCGACTTCACCCCGGACGGCACGATCGAGGCCGCCGAGGTGCGCGAGGGCGACCCCTCGCCCGACGGTCGCGGCACCCTGGTCGCCGCCCGCGGGATCGAGATCGGGCACATCTTCCAGCTCGGCCGCAAGTACACCGACGCGTTCGAGGTGGACGCGCTGGGCCCGGACGCCAAGCCGGTCCGGATCACCATGGGCTCCTACGGAGTCGGCGTCTCCCGCCTGGTGGCGGCCATCGCCGAGCAGCACCACGACGAGCTGGGCCTGGTCTGGCCCCGGGCGGTGGCGCCGGCCGACGTGCACGTCGTGATCGCCGGCAAGGACGACGCGGTCGCCGAGGGTGGTGAGCGGATCGCGGCCGAGCTGTCCGCCCGCGGGGTACGGGTGCTGCTCGACGACCGCAAGGCCACCCCTGGCGTGAAGTTCGCCGACGCGGAGCTGGTCGGCGTGCCCACCATCGTCGTGGTCGGGCGCGGGCTGGCCAAGGGCGTCGTCGAGATCAAGGACCGGCGCACCGGTGACCGCGAGGAGGTCCCCGTCGACGACGTAATCGAGCACCTGGTGACCCTCGTGGGCCGGTAGATGGGCTGGTTCCGGAAGGAGCCGAGCACGCCCGGCTACGAGGACAGGGCGGCGCTCAGGGGCTTCGGTGGCTACGAGCCGGCGGACGGCAGCAACGTCGCGCCGGCCGCTCCGCCGCCCGTGCCTCCGCCGGCGGAGACTTCCACGGCTCGGCCCCGGGGGCAGCGGGGCCAGCCCCAGCAGAGCCCGTTCCAGCGGGGACCGGCGGGCCAGGTGCCGTCGCGGGACCGACCTCCCGCGCGCCCGACCGTGCGCCGCCGGCGGCCGTTCGCGCCGGCCGGGTTCGTGGTGTTCGGGCTCGTGGTGGCCGGTGTCCTGGTGAACAACGCGATGCCGGACTCCACGGTCTCGGACTCCCCGCCGCCGGTGACGTCGACCTACACCGCCGAATCACCGCGGCCGAGCGTGGTCGTGCCCGCGGTGGTCGACGGCTGGCAGCCGGTGCCGGGCCGGGACGGGGGCTACGCCTACGACGTGCCGCCCTCGTGGACGCCGAAGCCGTCCACGCTGCACGGCTGGGAGGCCGACGACGCCAACGCCAACCCCGGCATCACCCTGGCCGCCAGCGCGTTCACCGGTGAGGCCCACTGCCCGGCGGACCCGCGGCGGGACCGCGGCGGGTCCGGGGTCGCGTCGGTGCCCTGGTCCGATCCCGCGCTGGCCGCCCGCAACGCCGCGACCTCCGTCGCCGACCACGCCTACTCGACGGACGGCGGCTCACCGCCCGTTCTCGCGGTGGGGTCGCCGCAACCGGCCGAGGTGCCCTTCGGCGACGCCACCCGGGAGGCCAGCGTGGTCGTCGTCGAGGTGACACCCGCGGCCGGCGTCTCACCGTGCCTGCCGACCACCGCGCTGGTCGCGGCGCTCGCGGTGACGCCGGCCGAGGGCGACGCCGAGAGCCCGGTGCTGGTGGCCTACGCCGACCAGGGCTACCCGGACGCCACCGGCCGGGACGACCTCGTTCGGCTGGTCACCAGCCTCCGCGCCGTCCCCACGGAGGACCGCACCACCATCCCCGCCACCCCCTGACCCGAGATCCACGTCCCGCTCCGCGCGCACGTGTCCGCGTCCCGTGCGCGCGTGTTCGCGCTTCGCGTCACCGTGTTCGCGCGTGGCGTCGGCGTGTTTGCCGTTCCCGTCGCTGTGTTTGCCGTTCCCGTCGGTGCGTTGGCCGATGGCGTCGAGGTGAGGAGTGCTACTGCTCGGGGTGGGGATGTGTGCGGTGGGTGGGGAGGTGCGCGAAACGTCGAAGGTGTCCTGCCGCTACTCTCGCTCGGCGAGGATGGCGGTGACCACGGCCTCCGTCTCGGTCAGGTCGGTCAACACCGTGTGGGCGCCCGCGTCCCTCAGTTCCGCGACACCGTGCCGGCCGGTGGCCACGCCGATCGCGGTGGCGCCGTGGCGCAGGGCCGCGTCCACGTCGTGCGGCGTGTCCCCGATGACCACCACCGAGGTGCCCGGGAACTCCCGGCCGTGCTTGGCCGCCGCGCGAGCCATCGCGTGTGCCACCAGTTCGGCCCGCTCGGCCGACAGCGAGCCGTAGCCCCCGATCTCGAAGTCGATGTGCCCGTGCAGGTCGAACGCCGACAACTTGTGCCTGGCGATCTCCGGCAGGTTGCCGGTCACCAGGGTCTGCACGACGCCGGCCCGCACGGCCATGGTCGCCAGCGCCGCCGCCGCACCGGGTAGGGCCCGCCCGCGCTCGGCGAGCGTGGGCAGCGACTCGGTCGAGATGTCGACCAATCGCTGCCACATCCGCCGCACGGTCTCCTCGCTCGCCTCCACGGCATGCGCGGCGAGCAGCTCCAGCGTGATCGCCCGCTCCGTCCGACCGGGAAACGCCGGCACGTATCGCAGCGGCACACCAGCGATGTCGGCCAACGCGCGGCGGTACCAGTCGCCGCCGAGCCCGCGCAGGTCGACGAGGGTCAGGTCGATGTCCCAGAGCACCAGCCGGTGCGCGTCCGAGGTCTCCACGGCACCGACCGTACCGGCTGGGATTTGTTCAACTTTCGTTGACTTTCGCGATCGCGTTGCCCTACCTCGGGCCCATAAATTCAACAATCGGAGAATAACAAGACAGTGGACGGCATGACCCCGCGCCGACAGCGCCGACCACCACGAGCTGACGGCTTGTCCGGTCCGATCACAGAGCCCCTGTCCGCTCTGCCGGCTCAGGGGACGTCGGGAACGTCGTCGAGCGCGTGGTGGTCGCCGACCTTGGTGGTGGGGATGACGCTGAGCCCCCCGTCGGTCTCCAGCACCACAGCCGCCACCTGATCGAGTCCGCCCAACCCTTGCGATCGGATTGCCTGCAGGACCTCTGCTCGGCTGACGCGCTGCTGCTGGAGTGTCTGTTCTCGCATCCGACCGTGCCATACCAGGAGCGTCGGGCGGGACCGGACCGCTTGCCGCACCGCCCGCAGCCGCACGGCCGACCAGGCGACGACGTACTGGGCCGCCACCAGAAGAGCTAGTGCCAGCAGTCCCTCGGCCAGTGCCACATCAGCGCTGAGCAGGATCGTCGCCAGCGTGGAACCCAACGCGACCGTGACGACGAGGTCGAACGCGTTCATCTTGGCGAGGGTTCGTTTGCCCGAAAGCCGTACCACGGCGACCAACACGACGTACGCCGGGACTCCAACGGAGACCACTCGGATCAAGCCCGACCACGAGTCGAAGAACACGCCCCACGCTTACCCGAATGCGAAGGCGCTACACATACCACCCCCTCCTTGCAAGATCGAGTGGCTCAAGAATCCAGCAAACCGACTCCGAAGAACCCGGGACACACCAGAGTGTGCACCAAACCCGGGACGCTTCGAGAAGCCTGGGAGCGCGGAGGGCTGGGGAGGCCGAGAGGGCTGAAGAGGTCTAGCGGCGGGACGGTTCTGTCTTGGTGTTGCGGGCGGGGTGGGGGTGCAGCACGGCGCCGGCGGCGGCCGTGCACACGCAGCCGATCGCGATACACTGGGCCGGCGCCAGATGCTCGGCCAGCACCACGGTTCCGGCGAGGCCGGCCGCGGCGGGTTCCAGGCTCTGCAGCACCCCGACCGTCCTCGGGGGTAGTCGGCGCAGCGCGGCCAGCTCGAGTGAGTACGGCAGGACCGCCGCAAGGACGGCCACCGCCAGTCCCTGCGCCAGCGCGGGCGCGGCGAGCAGGGCGGCGCCGCTTTCCGCGACACCGAACGGGATCGTGAGCACGGCCGCCCACCCCACGGCGAGCGCGAGCGGCGCCCCACCGGCGGTGCGCGCCCCGGCAAGCTTGCTCAGCACCAGGTAGGACGCCATCGCGACGCCCGAGCCCAGCGCGAGCAGCACTCCGGGCAACGGCACCTCGGCCGCACCCGGCGCGTGGAACAACCACACTCCCGCCCCGGCCAGCGCGGCGAACCCGAGATCGACCGCGCGTCGCGACGTCACGAGCGCGAGCGTGATCGGCCCGAGCAGCTGCAGCGAGGTCGCCAGGCCGAGGGGCAGGTACCGCAGCGCGAGGTAGATCAGGTTCATCCCCGCGATCGCGATGCCGAACCCGAGCGCGAGAACGAGCTCGCGTTTCCCGCGCGGCGGACGCGGCCGCCACACCAGCCCGAGGATCACCGCGGCGAGGCCGAGCCGCAGCGCCACCACCCCGAGCGGCCCGACCTGCCCGAACAGCTGCTTGCCCATGGCCTGGCCGAACTGGATGCTCGCCACGCTTCCGAGTACCAGTACCGGGGCGGGAAGAGGCGTCATACCTCCACCCTCGGCCGCACCCACCGTCAACGTCCATCGAATGTTCGTGCACGGAATCGTTCAGGCTGGGATACAAGATTCCCCGGTTCCCCACGCTCTGCCGAGGACCGGCCGGGGTTGCGCTGCCGCCCACGGCCCGGCGGCCCCTCGGGTTACGAGCGGCGGGCCGGGCGCCGCTGCGCGGTGTCGTAGTCCTGCCGGGCCTGCTCGACCCTGTCCAGGTTCGCGGTGGACCACTCCGCGAGCGTGGCGAACAGCGGCGCCAGGCTGCGCCCCAGCTCGCTGATCTCGTACTCCACCCGCGGTGGGACCTCCGGGTGGTAGGTGCGCAGTACCAGGCCGTCGCGTTCCAGCTGCCGTAGCCGCTGGGTCAGCACCTTGGGCGTGATCGTGGCGATGCGGCGTTCGAGCTCCACGAACCGCTGCCGGCCGTACTCGTTGAGTGTCCAGAGGATCGGCGTGGTCCAACGACTGAAGACGATGTCGACCACCGGGGCGATCGGGCAGGCCTGCTCGGGGTGAGCCACCACGCCGGCCGATCGAGTCGTGTTCCCGCGCACAGTGGCTCCCTTCGCCAATACTTTCCGGTAGGTACCTACTATACCGCGGGCTGTCGCGTGCTCCGAGTCCACCGCACTCCAGGAAGCAGCCAATGATCGTGGTGACCGGAGCAACGGGCAACGTGGGGCGGCCGCTCGTGCGAGCGCTCGTCACCGCCGGCGAGCAGGTGACGGCAGTCTCGCGAGGAGCCGCGGCGCCGGACACGCCGGGTCAGGTGCGGCATCAGCGGGCCGACCTGGCCGAACCGGCAAGCCTGGCACCCGTGTTCGACGGCGCCGCGGCGCTGTTCCTGCTGACCTCCGGCGACCGGCTGGCGACCGGGGGCGGGCCCGAGGTCATCGCCGACATCCTTCACACCGCGCGGGCCGGTGGCGTCCGCCGGGTCGTCCCGCTGTCCTCGCAGGGCGTCGGGACACTGCGCCATCCGCCGGACCTGGAGGACGCCGTCCGGCGTTCTGGTCTGGAGTGGACGATCCTCCGACCGGGTGGCTTCCACTCCAACACCCTGGCGTGGGCCGATCTGGTCCGCGCGCAACGGGTGGTGGCCGCGCCGTTCGGCGATGTCGCACTGCCGACCGTCGACCCGGCCGACATCGCCGAGGTCGCCGCCGTCGCGCTGCGCGAACCCGGCCACGACGGCGCCACCTACGAGCTGACCGGACCTGCGTTGATCTCCCCTCACCACCAGGCCATGGCGATCGCGGACGCGCTGGGCGAGCCGGTGCGCTTCGTCGAGCAGAGCCGCGACGAGGCCAGGGCAGAACTGCTGCGGTTCATGCCCGAGCCAGTCGTGGCCGCCACTCTCGACATCCTGGGCACGCCGTCCGCCGCTGAGCAGCGGGTGAGCCCCGACGTCGAGCGCGTCCTCGGCCGCCCGCCCCGTCCCTTCGCCGACTGGGCGGCGCGCCACATCGCGGCCTTCAGGTAGGCCGGCTGGAGACGACCGCACTGCCGTTGTCGGTCTCGGCCAGCGCCTTTCTGGCCGAGACCGTGCATCCAGGCTTACTGTGCCCCTGGTGCGGCATCCTTGATCCAGGCCGCGTGCGAGGTGATCTCGGTGAATACGGAGGGCAACCCTGAGCCGCACAGAGCCGTCGCCGACACGATCCCGATGAGCCGCGCGTTGCTCCCGGACCCGGCCATCAACGGTCCTCCTTCGTCGCCCGGGCACGCTGTCGCCTCGTCGGAACCCGCACACAGGTACGCGTCCGTGTTGACGTCAATGTTCCCATACACCTCAGCGCATTCGCGCTTCGACACAATCGGTACCGTCGCCGACTGCAGAAAACGAGGGTCGTTCCCCAATAACCATCCGGTGTCCCCCCCACCCAGCAACCTCCGCCGGTGTGCCGACCGGCCCAGGGAAGCCTGGCTCCGACAGCTTGGCTGTCTTCAGATAGCGATATTGCCCATCCAGATCCAGCGAAGTCGACAAGGTCAGGACTGCCAGGTCGTGGACATTGTTGCCATAGTCGGGATGAAACTGAACGTTGCTCAGCGAACGGACAACCTCCCGGCCCTCATCCTTTCCGGTGTCGTCCTCGCCCGAAGTCACCCGATAGTCGGTGTTGATATTGACGCGTGGATTTATACAGCTCGCCGCGGTCAGTACATGGATCGTTGTCACAAGCACGCCGCCGCAGCTGTTGCTCCAACCATATAACCAATGCTTGTTGTGCAGCATCACCATGAACGGGAACTCCGAGACCGTGGCGCGCGAGCCACCCTCGATCGCCTGGGCGGGAGCCACCCCCGCTACCACAGCAGTCGCAGCGGCTGCAGCAATGCTGATCTTTCGAATGAACGCAACCCCTGCTCCTTGCTGGTAGCGATGATCATTGACCGTACGCGACCAGGCCACGAGAGTCGACTCCTCTAAGGCATGAATGGTTGTGACGGACTATGTGTCGCCCCCAAGGAGTGATCGCCACTGTCTATGTTGCGTGAGTGGCCGAGTAAACCGTCAACCACAGCTACCAGCCTTCGGAAATACCCATTACCAAGAACTAAACCTCGACCTTCAGTGAGTAACTCCGTCGTTGGCCCTTTTGTGTCGTGATGCCGGGGGCAGCCGGAAACCCTGCGTGATCGCCCTGCCCGGATCCGGCTGGTCCGGACGTGGTGACCAGCCGTCACCTCCACGGCGAACAAGGGCGCACCGCGTCGACGCACCTTCTGCCCGCAATGCCCGCGGCAGCGTGCGCCCAGCACCCGTCAACGTTCACCGAACGTTCGGGCATCGATTCGTTTAGCCTGGACTACATGATTGACCTGCGGCGGCTTCGGGTGCTCCAGGTGCTGGCCGAGCAGGGCA
Source organism: Amycolatopsis arida (assembly GCF_900115565.1). Classification (GTDB taxonomy): domain Bacteria; phylum Actinomycetota; class Actinomycetes; order Mycobacteriales; family Pseudonocardiaceae; genus Yuhushiella; species Yuhushiella arida. Next base: position 195,588 of record NZ_FOWW01000001.1, read on the forward strand.
CGGTGACCGCCACCGCCGCGGCGCTGCACCTGACGCCCTCGGCGGTGTCCCAGCAGCTTCGGCAGCTCGCCCGCGACCTCGACGTCGAGTTGCTGCACGCCGAGGGCCGCCGGGTGCGGCTCACCCCCGCGGCGCGCGTACTGCTCGACCACGCCGACACCCTGGCCGCCCAGTGGGAGCGGGCCCGCGCCGACCTGGCGGCACACCGGCACGAGCGCATTGCCGGCACACTGCGGATCTGCGCGGTGTCCTCGGCCATCGCCGCGCTGCTGGCCCGCGCCACCACCGATCTGCGGCGCAGGCACCCCCGCCTCCGGGTGCACCTGCGCGAGGAGGAGAGCGCCGACTGCTACGAGCTGCTGCTGGCCGACGAGGCCGACCTCGCGGTGGTGCTGCCCACCCCGGACGCACCGCCGGTCACCGACCCCCGCTTCGAACAGCACCCCCTGCTCGAGGACCCGCAGGACCTGCTCGTCCCCCGCGGCCATCGGCTGGACCGTCCGGACGGGGTGCCGCTGGCCGAGGCGGCGGGCGAGTCCTGGATCGTCAAGCCGCACAACAACGACACCTACGCGCTGCTCACCGTGGCGTGCGCGGCCGCGGGCTTCACCCCGCGGATCACCCATCACGCCAAGGAGTGGTTCGCGGTGTCCGCCCTCGTCGCGGAAGGCTTCGGGGTCTGCCTGCTGCCGCGCCTGGTGCCCGTGCCCGCGGAGCACGCCGTCGTCCGGATCCCACTGCGCGGCAGGCCCCTGCCGTCGCGCCGGTTCGTCGCGTGCGTCCGGCGCGGCAGCACCGAGCACCCGGTGGTCGCCGCCGGTCTCGCCGCCCTCACCACGTGAGCGAGCCGGGACCGCAGATCCGGTCCCGGCTCGCCGACGCGGTGGTCACCCCAGCTGCGCGTAGAACTGCCGGATGTCGCCGACCAGCAGGTCGGTCGCCTCGTGCGCGGCGTAGTGGCCGGCGGCGTCGCGCCCGCCGCCACTGGGAATGCCGGGGTCGTAGGAGTTCCAGCTCACGATGTTGTGGTGGTCGCGCTCGGCGAAGCGCCGGATCGACCGGAAGTCGCCGGCGAACATCGCCAGCCCCGTCGGCGTGGTGGTGGGCTGCGTCGGGTGCTGCGCGGTGTGGGCGTCCTCGTAGTAGAAGCGGATCGCCGACGCCGCGGTGCCCGTCAGCCAGTAGAGCGCCACGTTGGCCAGCACGAAATCGGCGTCGAGGCTGCTCCCGAACAGCTGGGCGTTCCACGCGAGCAGGCCGGCCGGCGAGTCCGCGAGCGCGAAGGCCAGCGTCTGCGGCTGCTGGCTGTGCAGGATGTTGAACGAGAACATCGTGTCCTGGAACCACTGCAGGTGCTTCAGCGCCGCCTGGTCGGCATCGCTGAGCCCGACGAACTCGGCCGGGTCGCCTGTCGGGAACGAGAACAGCTGGGTCACGTGCACCCCGACGACGTGCTCGGGGTCGATCCGGCCGATCTCCGGCGAGATCATCGAGCCCGCGTCGTTGCCGACCGCGCCGTACCGGTCGTAGCCGAGCCGGTGCATCAGCTCCACCCAGGCCCGGGCAGTGCGATAGCGGTTCCAGCCCGCGCCGCGGGTGGGGCCGGAGAACCCGAAGCCCGGCAGCGACGGGATGACCAGGTGGAACGCGGGCAGCTCCGGCGAGCCCGGCTCGGTGAGCGGCTCGACGAGGTCCAGGAACTCGATGACCGAACCGGGCCAGCCGTGGGTGAGCACCAGTGGCGTGGCGTCGGCTCGGGACGAGCGCACGTGCAGGAAGTGGATGTCCTCGCCGTCGATCTCGGTGACGAACTGCGGACAGGAGTTCAGCCGCGCCTCGACCGCCCGCCAGTCGAAGCCGTCCAGCCAGTACCGGAGGAGGTCCCGCACCCGCTCCCCCCGGCACGCCGTAGGTGTCGCCGGTGCCGGGCAGCTCGTGCGGCCAGCTCGTGCGGCGAAGGCGGTCGGCCAGGTCCAGCGCGGCCTGGCTTACCTCGACGCGGAAGGGGCGGATGGCGGTCCGCCGATTCTCCATGCGGTGCTCTTCTCGGATGGGCTGGTGGTGGAATCCGTCCTGACCCACTCGATCCTGGCGCACCCACAAGTTCGCCTCCCGACGACTGAGCGTTCGATTCGCTGCTGAGCGATCAGGGGGTGGGGACGATGTTGGAGGGGTGGTCGAGCCAGACCTGTTGCCGAGTCGGAGTGACGGTGACGCCGTAACGGGTGCGCTCGGGTCGGCCAAGAAGTGCCCACCAGGTGTAGGCGGTCTCGACTTCATCCCACAGGCGTCGGGGGCCGTGCTGGCGGACCGGCCAGCGACCAGCGGCGTCGGCGGTAGGAGTGATGCGCGCGGCGGCGCCGGACTCGGATCGCACGTCGTAGAGCAGCACCTCGACGTGGCCTGGTTCGGCATCGGGAAAGACGCCGCTTTGCACACCCTCGATGGCGACTCCGATGGCGAACGCGGCGTGCCCGGTGGCGACCTCCAGTGGACGGACGGTCGTCGTGCTCTCCTCGGCGGTGGTGCTGGCGTCCAGCAGGTCGCCAAGCCGTGCAGCGTGGCCGAACGGCGCGGCCGCGCGATGCTGACGCAGCCGCATGAACGCGGCGTCGCCAACGATGCGCCCGGTCGCAGCGCCGTCGTCGTGCACGGTGAGCCGAAGCAGCCCGCCGTTGCGGAAGGGCGTGCCCCAGGGGGTGAGGATCAGTCCGCCAGGGCGGGTCTGCTCGACCCAGGGGTAGGGCACGTGACCGGCGACGACCGCTGCGGTGCTGACCACGCGATGGTAGGGCGTGCCCGCCGGCCAACCTACCGCGCCGTCCCCACAGATCACCATCGGCTTGTATCCGGCCGCGGCGAGCCGGGCGCGGGCTAGCTCGGCGAGGGTCGGGTCGACCTCGACGGTGACGACCTGGTCGTCACCGAGGCGGTGTGCGAGCAGCGCGGCGTTGTAGCCAGTGCCGGTACCGACCTCGAGTACCCGGTGCCCGGGGTGCACGTCGAGCGCCGTCAGCATCTCGAGCACCACGCGGGGCTGGGACGCCGAGCTTGTGGCATGGCCCCCGGTAGCCGGCCAGACCGTGGCGCCGTCGTCAAGCTGGGTCACGATCGGCACGTCGGCATAGACCGCGGCTCGCCACCGCGTCGGGTCAGCGTCCCGGTCGATCGGGTGCGGACTGCCGTACTCGTCATCCACCCACGCTCGGGCCGGGACGAAGGCGCCGCGGTCCACGGCTGCGAACGAACCGGCCCAGTCCGCGGGAAGCCAGCCGGCCGCGGCCAGCCGCTCGGCGAGCATCGCAGCGCCGCTCACTTCGTGTGACGCCCGTCGGGCTTGTCCGGATCCGATGGGCCCTGCGGCCCGCTGCCTTGCGGTTTGTGGTCGGCGGTCTGCCGGTCCTGGTTGGCCTTCTCCTCGCGCTTCCCCACCCCGGCCTCCCCTCGAGGGCTGGTCATGCTTCGCCCCATCGTCGGACTCGCCACGAGAACAGGCAAGCACCATCCGGGCGAGCATGGTGCCCATGCAGAGGGTCATCTATCGATAGGCAGTTGGGCACGAAGTGATGGAGCAGCTGCACGACTGGCAGGGCACGCCACTGCGGTGGGAGGGGCTCATGCCGCGTTGGCCGACGGTTGGCTTGTGCACGTCGGCCGGCGACGAGCGGCGGAGAATCCCCTCAGATCATCGACTCCCGTGCACTTCAGCCACTCAGTGGACGACCTCCGCAGGTTGTACGGCGTGGTGACCCCGGCCTTATGCGGCTAAGCTGCTGGTCAGCGGCGTGGCTCCCTCACCGCCGCCGGGCAGTCGGCCGGCCTTCGTCAAGCCATCCGCACTCCATGATCACCCCCCTCGCAGGCGTCAGTGTTTTACTTACGCCTATGGCGGCCCCCCTTCGCGTCACCCGTTTGGAGCAACGGGAAGCGATCTCCCGGATCGTGCTTCGCCGCGCCCGACGTGGCCCTGGGCGTCTGGGTGTTGACCGGCATGGCGGTGCTCGGCCTGGTGCTGGTGCTGCTGCCCGGCCGGTCAGCCCGGCAGGAAGCTGAGCCGGACGCGGCGCACCGGGTTGTCCAGGTTGGTGTCCACCAGGCAGATCGACTGCCAGGTGCCCAGCGCGAGGATGCCCCCGAGTACCGGAACGGACGCGTACGGCGGCAGCAGCGCGGGCAGCACGTGATCCCGGCCGTGACCACGGCTGCCGTGCTGGTGCCGCCACCGGTCGTCCCGGGGCAGCAGCTCGTCCAGCGCCATCAGCAGGTCGTCGTCACTGCCGGCGCCGGTCTCCAGGATGGCCAGCCCGGCCGTCGCGTGCGGCACCCACACGTGCAGCAGGCCGTCCCCGCCGGTGCTCTCGGTGAGGAACGCCTCGGCGTCCTTGGTCAGGTCGTGCACCACCGCGCTCCGGCCGGTACGCACCTCGATCTCGGTGGAGTACATGCGCCTCGCCCTCCCTCGCGCGTTCGGCTACCGCGGCCAGGGTTCCCGCCGGCGTCGCCGGCCAACCCGCTCGGCCCGGCTCAGTCCACCTCGTCGTCGGCGCGGGCCCGCCGGACCGCCTCGCGCATCTCGATCAGGTCGGTGAGCCAGTCACCGGTCTCCCTGGTGATGTCCCGCACCGCGCCGGTGATGATCGTCGCGATGTTGCCGATGTGCGTCGCCGCCGACTCGGTGAGCTCCTGCACAGTGTCCTTGCCGCTCTCGAACCGCCCCACCATCTGCCCCACTCCTACGCGGCCGACCGGGATCCGTCCCCGGTCAGGCTAGTCCGGTCCGCCCTCCGCCGCCCGGTCCAGGGCAGCGCCAGCGAGACGATCTTCTTCGCCACCGACGCGAGCTGCCGGTGCAGCGGCCCGGTGTGGTAGGGCAGGCCGTACCGCTCGCAGGTCTCCCGCACCTCCGCGGCGATCCGCGGGTACCGCCGCGCCGGGAGGTCCGGGAAGAGGTGGTGCTCGATCTGGTGCGAGAGGTTGCCGCTGAGCACGTGGAACAGCGGGCCGCCGGTGATGTTCGCCGAGCCGAGGATCTGCCGCAGGTACCACTGCCCGCGTGTCTCGTTCGCGGTCTCCTCCTCGGTGAAGCTCTCCACGTCGGCTGGGAAGTGCCCGCAGAAGATGATCGCGAACGCCCACAGGTTGCGGGTCAGGTTCGCCGTCGCGTTGCCGAGCAGGGTCAGCGGCGCGAGCGGGCCGGTGAGCAGGGGGAAGAGCACGTACTCCTTGCCGATCTGCCGCGCGGCCTTGCGCCGGATCCGGGCCCGCACCTCGCGCAGCTCCACCCACCGCCGCTCGCCCCTGACCAGCCGCTCCACCTCCAGGTCGTGCAGCATCACGCCCCACTGGAAGAACACCGCGAGCAGCGCCGCGTACACCGGGTTGCCCAGGTAGTAGGGGTGCCACGGCTGGTCCGGGTCCATCCGCAGGACGCCGTAACCGATGTCGCGGTCCTTGGCCAACACGTTCGTGTAGGTGTGGTGGACGTAGTTGTGGGAGTGCCGCCAGTTCTCCGCGGGCGCCAACGTGTCCCACTCGAACCGCCGCGAGCTCAGCTCCGGGATGCGCGTCCAGTCGTACTGGCCGTGCATCACGTTGTGGCCGATCTCCATGTTGTCCAGGATCTTGGACAGCGAGAGCGCGGCGACGCCGGCGACCCAGGCCGGCGGGAAGAACCCGGCGAACAGCAGTCCGCGGCCGAGCACCTCCAGCCCGCGCTGCGTCCTGATCAGCTTCCGGATGTAGTCGACGTCGGCCTGGCCGAGGTCGGCCACGACGCGCTGACGCAGCTCGTCCAGCTCGCGGCCGAACGCCTCCACCTGCTCCGGGGTGAGGCGGTCCTGCAGTCCGGTCATGGGTCGCCTCCTCAGGCGTCGATCTCGACGTCCCCGCCGGGGACCGAGAGGCACAACTGGATCTCGACGTCGTCGTCGACGGACAGCTCGCCGGTGCGGACGTTGCGGACGTGGCCACGGGACTTGACCTTGGTGCAGGAGAGGCAGATCCCCATCCGGCAGCCGTGCTCCGGCCGCAGTCCCGCCTCCTCGGCCTGCTCCAGCAGCGTCCGCCCGGAGTTGGCGAACTCCCGCCCGCTACGGGTGAAGCGGACGGTCCCGGTCGCCGTGCCGTCCGCGGGTACCGGCGGCGGGCTGAACTCCTCGGTGTGCAACTGTTCACTCAACCTCTCGGCGGCGTAGGTGGCCCGCACCGCGTCGAGCAGCGACGGCGGCCCGCACGCGTATGCCCGCGCCCTCCGGTGGAACGGCGCCGCCACCCGCAGGTGCTCGACGCCGAACCGGCCGGGCAGGTCGCCACTCCGCTCGGCGCGCGGGTGACCGAACAGCACGCGCAACCCGCGATGGCGCGCGCGGAGCCCGGCCAACTCGGCGCGGTAGGGCACGTCCTCCGGCGTGTGCGCGTAGTGCACGAACGCGACCTCGCCGGTGTGCCCCTCGTCGACCAGCGTCCGCAGCATCGACAGCACGGGCGTGATCCCGCTGCCACCGCTGATGAGCACCAGCCGCTCCGGCCGTGGCCAGGGGAGGGTGAAGGGGCCCTCGGCCTGGGAGAGGCCGAGCACCATGCCGGGCGCCGCGGTCCGGCGCAGGTGCCGCGACACCAGGCCTTGCGGGTCGACCTTCACGGTCAGCTCGACCGTCCCGGCCCGGTGCTGTGAGCTGGCCGGCGAGTAGCAGCGGACGTGGCGCACCCCATCGATGTCGACCGACACCCGCACGTGCTGGCCGGCGGTGAACCCGCGCCACGCCCGGTTCGGCCGCACGGTGAGCGTGACCGTGTCACGGGTCTGCCGCCGCACACCGGTCACCACGCCGCGGACCTCCCCGCGCACCAGCATCGGGTGCAGCAGCTCCAGGTAGCGGTCCACGCCGTGTGGGGTGAGCAGCGCCTCGGCGAACGCGGCCAGCCGGCCGGCGGCCGCGCGCGGCCGGGTCAGGAGGGCGGTCATCGGGACCTCCACGACTCGGGGAAGTCGGTGAACATATGTACACTGAACCGCGAGCCGGGGCGGATGTCAACCCGGGGAGGGGAGGTGGTGTGACATGGACGATGCCGCGGACGGGCGTAGGTTGTCCGGTATGGCCGTAGCCGGGGAGCCTGCCGCGTCCGCGAGCCGGGTGGAGCGCAAGCAGCGCACCCGGCTGACGTTGCAGCGAGCCGCGTGGGGGCTGCTGGGCGATCGCGGCCTGGTCAGCCTGAGCCTGCGCGAGGTGGCCAAGCGTGCCGGTGTCGTGCCGACCGCGTTCTACCGGCACTTCCAGTCGATCGAGGAGCTGGGCCTCGCCCTCGCCCAGGAGTCGGCGCGCACCCTGCACGCGACGATGCGCGCGGTCCGCCACGCCGCCGGGCGCGGCGACCCGATCCATGCCTCGGTGCGTGTGCTCCGCGAGCACGTCCGGACGCACGAGGACCACTTTCGGTTCCTCGTCAAGGAACGCTACGGCGGCGTCGAGCGGGTGCGCTTCGCGATCGACGTCGAGCTGCGGTTGCTCGCCAGGGAGCTCGCGGTGGACCTGGCACGTTTCCCGGCGCTGCGCGAGCTGGGCACCGAGGACCTGTACCTGGTGGCCGACCTGGTCGTCGCGGCGCTGCAGCCCACCGTCGTCGAGCTGCTCGACACGCGAGGGCCCGACGAGGAGGCCGACGGGCGGATCGTCGACACGGCGCGCGAGCGGCTGCGGCTGATCGCGCTCGGTGCCGCCCACTGGCGTGGTTCGCCCTCGTACCGTGCCGGTGGAGACCAATCCAACCGAAAGTAGGCTTTTCGACCCAATCAGCACGTCGCGGTAGTCGGCTTGGTTCCGGTCCTTGGTATGTTGCTGCCGTTTCGTTGCCCGGTCATGGTAGACCTTGGGGATCGAGACGACAGCGATCCGGAGGTCGCCGTGGGAGATACCGAGCCGCTCACCGTCGGCGTGGTGCGGGAGTCACGGGCCGGTGAGACCAGGGTGGCGCTGGTCCCCAAGCTCGTCGAGCGGCTGACCGGTCGCGGCCTGCGGATCGTCGTCGAGAGTGGCGCCGGCGCCGCCGCGCGCCTGGCCGACGAGGACTTCGAGCGCGCCGGTGCCCGGATCGGCGACGCGTGGGCCACCGACGTCGTGCTCAAGGTCGCGCCGCCCACCGAGGTCGAGATCACCCGGCTCGCCCGCGGCACCGTCCTCATCGGATTCCTCGCCCCACTGTCCGACGTGGATGGTGTGCGGGCGCTGCGGGAGGCCGGGGTGACCGCCTTCGCGATGGAGTCGGTCCCGCGGATCTCCCGGGCGCAGGCGATGGACGCGCTGTCCTCGCAGAGCGGCGTCGCCGGCTACCGGGCCACGCTGCTGGCCGCGCGGCGGTTGCCGCGGTTCTTCCCGATGCTCACCACCGCGGCGGGCACCGTGCCCCCGGCAAAGGTGCTCGTGCTCGGTGCCGGCGTGGCCGGGCTGCAGGCGCTGGCCACCGCCAAGCGGCTGGGTGCCCAGGCCACCGGCTACGACGTGCGCCCCGAGGTGGCCGAGCAGGTGCGCTCGGTCGGCGCGCAGTGGCTGGACCTCGGCATCGAGGCGGTCGGCGAGGGCGGCTACGCCAGGGAGCTCACCGCGGAGGAGCGCGCGGAGCAGCAACGCCGGCTCACCGAGGCGATCACCGGCTTCGACGTCGTGATCACCACCGCGCTGGTGCCGGGGCGGCGGGCGCCGACCCTGGTCACCGAGGAGGCCGTGCGAGGGATGCGGGCCGGCAGCGTTGTCGTCGACCTGGCGGGGGAGAGCGGCGGCAACTGCGCGCTCACCCAGCCCGGGGCGGAGGTGGTCGCGCACGACGTGACGATCTGCGCCCCGCTGAACCTTCCGGCCGAGATGCCGGTGCACGCCAGCGAGCTGTACGCGCGCAACCTCACCGAGCTGCTCGAGCTGCTGGTGGACGCCGAGGGGCGGCTCGCGCTGGACTTCTCGGACGAGATCGTCGCGGGGGCGTGTGTCGCCGGGGCGCCGGAGGCCGAGCGGGCGGAGGTGGACTGATGCTGGTACAGAGCCTGGCAATCCTGGTGCTCGCCGGATTCGTGGGGTTCGCGGTGATCTCCAAGGTCCCGAACACACTGCACACACCGTTGATGTCCGGCACGAACGCCATCCACGGCATCGTGCTGCTCGGCGGGCTGATCGTGCTCGGCCTCGGCACCGAGGGCGTGCTCAACAAGGTGCTGCTGGTGATCGCGATCGCCTTCGGCACCATCAACGTCGTGGGCGGGTTCCTCGTCACCGACCGGATGCTCGGCATGTTCAAGGAGAAGCCGGCCAAGGCGAAGGACGGGACCGACGCATGACGAGCCTCATCGGCGTTCTCTACATCATCGCGTTCTCGCTGTTCATCTACGGCCTGATGGGGCTCACCGGCCCGCGCACCGCCGTGCGCGGCAACTGGATCGCCGCGGTGGGCATGCTGATCGCGGTGGTCGCCACGCTGCTCATCCCGGGCATGGGCAACTGGTGGTTGATCGTGCTCGGGCTGGCGATCGGCACGGCGGTCGGCATCCCCGCGGCGCGCAAGGTGAAGATGACCGCGATGCCGCAGATGGTGGCGCTGTTCAACGGTGTCGGCGGCGGCGCGGTCGCGCTGATCGCGTGGGTGGAGTTCCGGGACACCGCCGGCTACGCGCACGAGCCGCGCTACGTCGCCATCGCCTCGCTGTTCGCCGCGATCATCGGCTCGATCTCGTTCTGGGGCTCGAACATCGCGTTCGGAAAGCTGCAGGAGCTGCTCCCCGGTCGGCCGGTCACCCTGGGCGTGCTGCAGCAGCCGCTGAACGTGCTGCTGCTGGTCGGCGCGGTGGTTTGCGCGGTGGTGATCGCCGCGGGTGGGCACTCGGAGTGGTGGATCGTCGGTGTGCTGGTCGCCGCGGGCGTGCTGGGTGTGATGGTCGTGCTGCCGATCGGCGGCGCGGACATGCCCGTGGTGATCTCGCTGCTCAACGCGCTCACCGGGTTGTCCGCGGCGGCGATGGGGCTCGCGCTGGACAACACCGCGCTGATCGTCGCCGGCATGATCGTCGGCGCGTCCGGCTCGATCCTCACCAACCTGATGGCCAAGGCCATGAACCGCTCCATCCCGGCGATCGTGGCCGGCGGCTTCGGCGGCGGTGACGTGGCCGCCGGCGGCGGTGGCGGCACCGACCGGCCGGTGCGCACCACCAGCGCGGCCGACACGGCGATCCAGCTCGCCTACGCCGACCGGGTCGTGGTGGTGCCCGGGTACGGGATGGCCGTGGCGCAGGCCCAGCATGCCGTGCGGGAGATGGCCGACCTGCTGGAGGCCAAGGGCATCACCGTGTCCTACGCCATCCACCCGGTGGCCGGCCGGATGCCGGGCCACATGAACGTGCTGCTCGCCGAGGCGGACGTGCCCTACGACCAGCTCAAGGAGATGGACCAGGCCAACTCGGAGTTCCCGCAGACCGACGTCGCGCTGGTGATCGGCGCCAACGACGTGACGAACCCGGCCGCGCAGAGCGACCCGAGCTCGCCGATCTACGGCATGCCGATCCTCAAGGTGAACACCAGCCGCTCGGTGATCGTGATCAAGCGCTCGATGAGCTCGGGTTTCGCGGGTATCGACAACGAGCTCTTCTACGACCCGAGGACGAGCATGCTGTTCGGTGACGCGAAGTCGTCGGTCAGCGAGATCGTCGAGGAGCTCAAGGGGCTGTAGCGGGCATCGGCGCGGGCGGCGGCTCGGCGGCGGAGAACAGCACCGGCGGTGGCTTGCGTGGCGCCTTCCGCCGCCCTGCCGTGCCACCACCGGCGTGTTTGCCGTTCGCGCTGCCGTGTTTGCCGTTCGCGTCGGCGTGTTTGCCGTTCGCGGCGCGGGGTTTGCCCTTGACGGCGGTGCTGGTCCCGCCGGCGGCGGACTTGCCGGTCGCGGCCTCGCGGGTCGTGGTCTTGCGGGTCGTGGTCTTGCGGGTCGTGGCCTTCGCGACGGTTGTCGGTCCGGCTTTCGCCGTGGCGCCGGTGCCCGTCCGGCTCGCCGCGCCGGCGTTTCCGGCCAACCGGACGATGCGCCGCCGGCCGCCGGTGCGCCGGCCGTGGTCGATGTAGCGCTGGAAGATCTCCCGTAGGGCGGAGGCGTTGCCGGCGGCGAGGTCGATGTCGTACCGGACGCCGTCCACGGCGAACCGGACCGTCTCCACGGCGGGCTCGCCGGTGAGATCGTCCAGCACGCGCACCTGCCTGCTCCTGGCCACCTGGTCCTCCCCACTCGTTGCGCTCGCCGGGCGAGAATACCTGTCGGGTAGCGGCGATCCCTGGCGGGCGAGGGCGACGACACCCAACAGTCGCCCTGTTATTGTCCGATGTGGACCGTAAGTCTCGGTGGGGGTGACCGGGGTCACGCCGGCCCAGGGCGGGCGATGCCCGGGACGGGCTCAGGGGAGTGGCACGGCGAGTCCGGCGTCGGCCGCGCGGGCCAGGTCCGGGTCGTTCGGCCGGGACGGGCCGTCGAGCCAGCACGCCTGGACGAGGCGGATGCTCGTCCCGCCGGGCTTGCTGGTGTAGGCGGCGCCGGCGAAGGTCGGCGCCGGCGGTGGCCACTGGTCGGTCTGCGTCGCGAGGTCCACCACCGCGCCGCCACCAGGGGTGTCGGCGATCCGCCGGACCTCCTCGGCGCGCCGCTCGTCGGGGAAGCTGAGCACGGCGACCGAGATCGCCGCCCTTCGGCCCTGCACGACGGCCTCGAAGCTGGCGCGGCGCAGGGCCGTGCACTCGCCGCCCTGCAGCGTGGCCTGGAGGTCGCCCGTGGTGTGTGCCGAGCACCGTGGCGCGGTGCCGGACGCCCGGGGGGTCAGCTCGACGCCGTGCACCGCGGGCGCGGGGGTCTCCGTCGCGGTGGGCGGTGGCGGCGGTGGGGGCTCGTTCCCACCGCTGGTGGCCAGCACGATGGCCAGCACCACCAGGCCGAGCAGCAGGGCGATGGCGGCCAGCGGCAGCCAGCGGGTCGCCGCGGAGAGTCGCTGTGGTTTCCCGGTCTGGTGAGGCGGCGCCGGCGCGGCGAGCGGGCCGGGTGGCGCGGCCGGGCGTGTGGCGGACGGGGTGGTCGGTTCGCCACCCGGCGCCGTCGCCGGGCGAGCCGCGGTGGCGGCCGTCGCGACCGCCGGGGCGGGTGGTCCCGGGTGCTCGACCGGCGTGGTGGTCTCCGTGACCGGATGCTCGCCGGGGACCGAGGGTTCCGGTGCCTGGTTTCCCGGGTGCGGCTCCGCGCCCTTCGGCGAGGTGGCCGCCGTGTGGACGTCCCGGGCCGGACGCTCGGTTCGGACGTCGGACTGCCCGGAGGCGGGCGGGTCCTTCGGCGGGGTCGACGTGCGTGCCGCCGGAGACTCGGGGCGGGACAGGTGCCGCGCCGAGGGCGCACCGGGCGTGGTGGCTCGGTGGCCCGGCGTGCTGGACTGGACGGTGGCGGCTCGGTCGGGTGCGGGCTCGGTGCTCGCCGTTCCAGGGTGCTCGGCCGGAGGGCGCGGTTCCCGGGTCGCCGGTGGGACGGGCTCCGCGTCGTCCCCGGCCGGCATGGTCGTCCCCTGCACGTCGCTCGGCGCCGCGGCTGCGGGCCGGGGACCTGGCGGGATGGCCGGTGGCTCGGTCCGGAAGTGCTCGGTGGTGGTTGCGTGCTCGGGGTGGTGGGGCTCGGGTTGGTAGGGATTGGACCGCGACGACTGGTCCGCGTGGTCAGCGCGGTCCGCGGGGTCGGCCTCCCCGTCGTCCCCGGCGGCCGGCTCGGGCCGAGGGCCCTGGCTCGCCGGACGGTCCGGCCCGACGGTGGTCGGGAGCGCGCTCGCCGACCACGCCGGGCCCGGTTCGCCCGCCGGCATCGCCGGGTCCCCGACGAAGCCCTCCGCGGCCAGTGTCTCCTCGTTCGGCTCTGGCACGCTCGGCGCCAGCGCCCGCACGAGGCGGCGGGCCTGGCCGACGGTGAGCGACCGGTCGGCCAGCGCCAGCGACACCGTGGCCGCCAGCATGGTGGTCGGCGTGGGGTACAGCACCCGCACTGGCCCGGCCAACTCGGCCGCGGGCTGCTCCACCGTGTCCACGTACGGACCGACCGCGATCACCGTGCCGACGGCGGTGTCGATGTCCGGCAGCGCGCGCACCCGCGTGGCGACGCGATCGGCCAGCGCGAGCGCCTCGGTCGCCGGGTTCACGCTGTCGCCGTCGCCGACCAGCGGCCACCCGTCCGACCGCCACTGCCCGTGCAGCGGCGCGGTCAGCCGCATCGCCGGGTCCGGCAGGTCCACGCCGACCACCACGAGCACGCCGCGGGGAAGGACCACCACCGCGTCGACGACCTCGTCGCCGTCCGGCGCGCGCACCCCCACCAGCGCCACCCCGCCGACCACCATCTCTCCGCGGCCGAGCGACGCCAGCGCGGCCCGGATGTCCGCCGACACGACCGACGGTTGCCGGGCCAGCCGGATCGTTCGCACGCCGCACCTCCCGCAGTCCGGCCTTCTCGCCGATCCCCACGCTAGCGCGGGGCACCGGCCACACCACTCGGCGGCCCGCTCATCCGCGTCCCCCGCCCCGGGGCCGGCCGGCCGCGGCCCCTGGTCCCACCCCGGCGACACGCAGCGCAGTCGGTTCACCCGACAGGGGTAGCCCCAGAAGGGGGATCTGTACCGATCCGATCACCGGAACACCATATTGACAGTGATTGGTGTCACCAGCTTGAGTGCTACTGGCCAGTAATCAGGGGGCCTCGAAGTGGGAGAGTGAATGCGTCCACGCACCTTGCGCCGCGGCCGATCGGGCCCGATCGTCGTGGCTGTCCTCGCACTGGCGGTGGCCGGCGCCACCCCAGCCGTGGCCACCGGCGGTGACCCACCGGCACCGGTGTCGCGGTCGCTCGACGCCGTGCTGGCGTCGGCGACGGCGACCACCCCGCTCACCGTGCTGGTGCACGGCACCGACGCCGCCGCGGCGGCCGACGCCGTGCGCGCCGCGGGCCTGACCGAGGTCACCACATTCCGCAGGATCGGTGTCGTCGCCGCCAGGGGCACCGCGGCGCAGGTGCGGGCCGCCCGCGGGGCGCCCGGGGTGACCTACCTCGAGCACAACGACCCCATTCGGGTGTACGCCAGCACGGGCACCACGGCCACCCGCAGCGCCGAGGCCCGCGCCACCCTGCGCGGCGCGGACGGGGCCCCGCTCGACGGCACCGGGGTGAGCGTGGCGGTGATCGACACCGGCATCGACCCGACGCATCCCGCGTTCCGTGGCCCCGACGGGCGCACCCGCGTGGTGCGCAACCTCAAGAGCGTCTGCCTGAGCGGCACCGAGACGGGTTGCGTGCTCACCGTGCCCAACTCCGTGGACACCGACACCCTCTCCCTCGGTGGGCACGGCACCCACGTCGCCGGCATCGCCGCGGGCCGGGACCTGACGCTCACCGACGGCGGCGAGGCCGGCGGCTCGGCCCCGGGCGCGAAGATCGTCAGCATCTCCACCGGCGCCGCGCTGGTGGTGCTCGGTAGCGACGCCGCGCTGAACTGGGTGCTGGAGAACCACCGCGCCCCCTGTGGCGCAGGCGTTCCCGACAGCACCTGCCCGCCGATCAAGGTGATCAACAACTCGTACGGTCCCAGCGGTGGCGGGGAGTTCGACTCGAACTCGGCGACCGTGAAGCTGCAGCGCGCGCTGGCCGCCGAGGGCGTGGTCACCGTGTGGGCGAACGGCAACGACGGCGGGGACGGCTCGGCCAACCACAGCAACCCGCCGGGCCAGGACCCGACACCCGGAGTGATCTCCGTCGGGTCCTATTTCGACCAGGGCACCGGGACGAGGGACGGCACCGTGTCCGACTTCTCCTCCCGCGGCCTGCGCACCGACTCGCGCAGCTGGCCGGACGTCTCCGCGCCGGGTGAAAAGATCCTCTCCGCGTGCCGACCGTACCTCGTGGTCTGCTCCACCGGCCTGCAGTCGAGGAACGGACCGGGGCTGCTCGACGTGGCGACCTACAACGTGATCAGCGGGACGTCGATGGCGGCCCCGCAGATCACCGGCATCGTCGCGCAGCTGTTCCAGGCGGTCCCCGGCGCCACGCCCGGCGACATCGAGCACGCGCTGAAGGCCACCGCCTACAAGTACACCGATGGTGCGCCCTACGAACGGGTGGATGAATACACGTCGAGCTACGACAAGGGCACCGGCCTGGTGGACGCGGTCGCCGCGGCACGGCTGCTCGGCGGGTTCTGACCCGCCGTCGACCTGGGACAACGCCCCCGCACGAGTGATCGCCGAGCGTGCGGGGGCGGTTCCCGGTACGGTGGGGCGACGTCACCGGCGCTGCGACGGATGAGAGTTGTGGTGTTCCTGTGGCCAAAGTGATGATCGCCGTGCACAATGTGCGCTAGGACTCGCCACGAGTCCCGCTCGAGGCATCCGATGCTCGCGAGGTCGTAGGGGAAGACGCCCCTCGTCGAGTAGCGGAGGTCAGCAGTGAGCACCCGTGGCAGCACCCATGGTGTGGTGTACGTCCACTCGTCGCCGTCTGCGGTTTGCCCGCACGTCGAGTGGGCCATTTCGGGCACCCTGGGTGGCCGAGTGGATCTACAGTGGACGGCGCAGCCCGCCGCCCCCGGCCAGTTGCGCGCCGAGTGCGACTGGCGCGGGCCGGCCGGCACCGGCGCCAAGTTGGCCGCCGCGCTCAAGGCGTGGCCGATGGTGCGCTTCGAGGTGGCCGAGGAGCCGAGTCCCGGGGTGGATGGTGAGCGCTTTTGCTACGTCCCCGGCCTGGGCCTGTGGCACGGCCGCACCAGCGCCAACGGCGACATCGTCGTCGGCGAGGACCAGTTGCGTACCCTCGTCGCGCAGTGCCGGGCCGGCGAGCAGCTCGCGCACAAGCTCGACGAGTTGCTCGGCGCGAACTGGGACGAGGCGCTGGAGCCCTTC
This sequence comes from Amycolatopsis arida, assembly GCF_900115565.1. Classification (GTDB taxonomy): domain Bacteria; phylum Actinomycetota; class Actinomycetes; order Mycobacteriales; family Pseudonocardiaceae; genus Yuhushiella; species Yuhushiella arida. The sequence goes on from NZ_FOWW01000001.1 coordinate 211,517, forward strand.
CGACACGCCGGGGACGGGGCTCCGGTCACCTGGCTGCACCAGGTCGGCTGAGTCCCGGTAACCCCGACCCACGAGGGGGAACGACTCCGGTCCACTGCCGATAGGCTCGTCGGCGTGCCCGCCGACAGAACCCGTGTGACGCTGCCGTGGTTGGTGCCCGCGCTCGTCGTGGTCGTGTCGCTCGCGGTTGGCGGCGGCCTGCTGGCTCGCGAGCTGTACCGACCGCCGGAGCAGCCGGTCGACGCGGTGATCGCCACCCCGACGAGCACGCCGCTGCCGCCGGACCAGCAGCCGGGCTCCCCGATGGTGCGGCTGGCACGAGGTGCCGCGACCCATCCGGAGGGCGAGCCGGTGCGCCGGCTGCTGCAGGCGTACTTCGACGCCATCAACGGGCGCAACTACGAGCGCTGGAAGACCACGGTCACCGTCGAGCGGGTCGCGGTCAAGCCGAAGCGGGAGTGGCTGACCGAGTACCGCAGCACCCGGGACGGCAACATCCTGGTGTACCGAATCGAGACCGCGCCGCAGGGGCGGCTGCAGGTGCTGGTGGCGTTCACCAGCACCCAGGACGTCGCCGACGCGCCGCCGGGGCTGCCGGCCACCTGCGTCCACTGGCGCCTCGCGCTACCGGTGCTCCGGGAGGGCGGCCAGTGGAAGCTGGACACGGTCCCGGCGGGGACCACCCCCGAGCGGGAGCCCTGCCCGCAGAGCTGATCAGTTGCCAGGAGTGCTCTGAGACTTTCGGCTTCCGGGTGCGGTGTCCCGTCCCCTTCTGGCCGGCAGTGTGTTACGGGGTGGGGCTCGCCTCAAGGGCGCCTTCGGCGTCGCTGCGCGATTCGCTTCGCTCACCCTTGACCCGAGCCCCACCCCGCACAAGCCGGCAAGGACGAAGGGGACGGGGAGAACCACGGGACCACCGCCTCGGGCTTGCCGATGGTCGGGCCAGCTGCCATCACGCACCGATCTCCGGTGCCCTGCCCGCTGACTCCGCGTCAGGACGTGCTCGCCCAGGACCGCTTCTCGCCGCGCGACGGAAACGATGCGGCGCGTACCGGGCAGGCCGGTGGGGGCGGCTTGGACCGAGCCACCCCCACCGGCGCCGGCTCAGGACGTGGTGAACAGCAGGGCGGTGTTGTGGCCGCCGAAGCCGAACGAGTTGCTGATCGCCGCGGTGAGCTCCATCTTGCGCGGCTCGCCGGCCACGACGTCGAGCTCCACCTTCGGGTCGAGGTTCTCGAGGTTCAGCGTCGCCGGGACGATCCCGTGGTAGAGCGACAAGATCGTGACGATGCCCTCGACCGCGCCGGCACCGCCGACCAGGTGGCCGAGCGCGCTCTTCGGCGCGGTGACCACCGGGTGCTGGCCGACGGAGTTGCGGATCGCCGCGGCCTCCCCGATGTCGCCGACCACCGTCGACGTGGCGTGCGCGTTGACGTGCCCCACATCGGCCGGGGTGAGCCCGGCCATCCGGATCGCGTTGTTCATCGCCGAGATCTGGCCGATGCCCTCCGGGTGGTTGCCGGTGATGTGGTGGGCGTCGGAGGTGAGGCCGAACCCGGCCAACCGGGCGTAGACCCGAGCGCCGCGGGCCGCCGCGTGGTCGGCCCGCTCCAGCACCACCACACCGGAACCCTCGCCGAGCACGAACCCGTCCCGCTCCGTGTCGAACGGGCGGGACGCGCGCGCCGGGTCGTCGTTGCGGGTGGACACCGTGCGGGACTGCGCGAACCCGGCGATGGTGATGGGCGCGATGCAGGCCTCGGTGCCGCCCGCGATCACCACGTCCGCCCGGCCCGACTGGATCAGCTGGTACCCCGTGGCGATGCCCTCGGCGCCGGAGGCGCACGCCGACGCCGGCGAGTGCACCCCGGCCCGCGCCCTGAGCTCGATCCCGACGTGCGCGGCGGGCCCGTTGGGCATGAGCATCGGCACGGTCAGCGGGGAGACCTTGCGGATGCCCTGCTGCTCCAGGATGTCGTCCTGGGCCAGCAGGGTCAGCGGACCGCCGATGCCGGTGCCGATGGACACCCCGAGCCGGTCGGGGTCGACATCGGTGTGCTCGTCCGTCGGCTCGGCGAAGCCGGCGTCCGCCCACGCCTGCCGGGCGGCGATGAGCGCGATCTGCTCGCACCGGTCCAGCCGGCGCGCCTGCACCCGCGGGAGCTTCTCCGTCGGCTCCTCGGCGAGCGTGGCCCCGATCCGCACCGGCAGGTCGAACCGGTCGACCCAGTCGGCCTCGATGCTGCGCACCCCGCTCCGGCCCGCGCGCAGGCCGTCCCAGGTGGCCGCGACGTCCCCGCCGAGCGGCGTGGTCGCGCCGAGCCCGGTGATCACGACGTCGGTGTTGCTCATTGGAGTCTCCCGAGGTTACGGGCTCGTGGCCCGGGCTACTTGGAGTTGGCGGCGACGTAGTCCACGGCGTCGCCGACGGTCTTGAGGTTGGCGAGCTCGTCGTCCGGGATCTTCACGCCGAACTTGTCCTCGGCCTGCACGGCGATCTCCACCATCGACAGCGAGTCGATGTCCAGGTCGTCGACGAACGACTTCTCGGTGGTCACGTCGTCCTGCGCGACGCCGGCCACCTCCTCGACGATCTCGGCCAGGCCGTTCAGGATCGCTTCCTTGTCTGCCACTGTGGACTTCCTTCCTCAATGTGTGCTGCGATGGGTCGGGCCGGCGGGCACCGCGCCCACCGGCGTTGTTGATATCACGGACAGATGACGACCTGACCGGCGTACGAGAGCCCGGCGCCGAAGCCGACCATCAGCACGACGTCGCCGGAGCGGACCCTGCCATCGGCGCGCATGTGGTCCAGCGCCATCGGGATCGATGCGGACGAGGTGTTGCCGGAGTACTTGATGTCGTCGGCCACGACCATGTCCTCCCGCGCGCCCTTGGCCCGCAGCCGCTTCGCGATCGCCTCGACGATCCGCAGGTTCGCCTGGTGCGGCACCAGAACGTCCACATCGGACAACCGGAGGCCGGCGACCTCGACCGCGCGCATCGCGATCGGGGCGATCTGCGTGGTGGCCCACCGGAAGACCGACTGGCCCTCCTGGTAGATGTACTTCTGCTCGCGCATGTAGATCGTGTCGACGAGCTCGCCGGCGCTGCCCCAGGCCACCGGTCCGATGCCCGGCTCGTCGGAAGGACCGACCACGGCCGCGCCGGCCCCGTCGGCGAAGATGATCGCGTTCGCCCGGTCCACCGGGTCCACCACGTCGGTGAGCTTCTCTGCGCCGATCACCAGGACCTTGCCGGACGAGCCGGCGCGGATCAGGTCGGAGGCGACCCCGAGGCCGTAGCAGAAGCCGGCGCAGGCGGCGTTGAGGTCGAACGCGCCGGCGGCCCGCACCCCGATCCGGTCGGCGACCTGGGCGGCGGCGTTCGGGATCGGCGCCGGCATCGTGCAGTTCGGCACGATCACCGTGTCTACTTCGGACGCTTCGACGCCGGCGTCGGCCAGTGCCCTGGTGCCCGCCGTCACGGCCATGTCCACCAGCAGCTCGTCCTTGTCGGCGAACCGCCGCTCGATGATCCCCACCCGGTCGCGGATCCACTGGTCCGTGGTGTCCATGGTCTTGGCGAGGTCGTCGTTGGTGACCACCCGCTCCGGCTGGGTGCTGCCGATGCCGAGGATGCGGGTGGCCGCCGGCCCCCGGGAGAGCCGCAACGCCGGGCGCGGCGTCGATGGTGTCGTCACTGGGTGTCCTCCCCCGGTGCGACCAGGTCCCGCACCGAGTCCAGCGCGGCCGGGGTCTTCAGCGCGACCGCGCTGGTGACGGTGCCCTTCAGCTCCCGCTTGACCAGGCCGGTGAGCGTGCCGGCGGGCGGCAGCTCGACGGTCGCGGTGGCCCCCAGCGTGGCCAGCCCCCGCATGGTCAGGTCCCAGCGCACCGAGCGGGTGACCTGCCGCACCAGCCGGTCGAGGTACTCGGCGCCACTGGTGACCACCGCGCCGTCCGCGTTGGACAGCAGCGGGCGGGTGGGGTCGGCGGGCGTGATGCCGGCGACGTGCTCGCGCAGCGCGGCCTCGGCCGAGGCCATGTACTCGGTGTGGAACGCGCCGGCCACCTTGAGCGCCCGCACCTTGGTGCCCTCCAGTGGCTCGGCGACGATCCGCTCGATGGCGCCGGCGGCGCCGGAGGCGACGATCTGGCCGGCGCCGTTGCGGTTGGCCGCGGTCAGGCCGTGCTCGGCCAGCCAGTCGACCACTCGCTCGGGCTCGCCGAGCATGACCGCGGCCATGCCGGTGGGCTCCGCCTCGCACGCCTTGGCCATCTCGGCCCCGCGCACGGCGGCCAACGCGACGGCGTCGGCGGGGGAGAGCACCCCGGCGACGGCGGCCGCGGCGAGCTCGCCGACCGAGTGCCCCGCCACCGGGGCGCCGGCCGGCACCTCGACCTCGCGGTCGAGCCGCTCGAAGGCGAGCAGGGCGAGCGCGACGATCAGCGGCTGCGCGATGGCGGTGTCCTGGATCTCCTCCGCGGAGGCCTCGCTGCCGAGCCGGACCAGGTCGAGACCGGTGAGCCGCGACCACTCGTCGACGCGGTCCCGCGCACCCTCGGCCTCGAGCCAGGGCGCGAGCATGCCGGGAGCCTGGGAACCCTGTCCGGGCGCAAGGAGGGCAATCACCCTTCTAGGGAACACAATCGGGCGGGTTCCGCGGGATGCCGGGGGTCACCAAGTCCGTTCCATGGAGTTGTGGGCGGGCTACAAAGGTGACGGGCGGATGAACTCCGGGGTCGAGACATCGTTGTCGGGTTCGGGTAGTTTTTCGTGATCGCCGTCACCGCCGAACGGGGGAGAACGACCTCACCACAGGCCGCGGGCCCTGGCCAGCCGGCCCACGATGAGCGCGATGCGCAGCACCAGCGCGTCGCGGGGGTCGGCCGCCTGCCGGCCGGTGAGCTCGGCGGCCTTGCGCAGCCGGTAGCGCACGGTGTTGGGGTGCACGAACAGGGTGCGCGCGCAGGTCTCCAGCACGCCGCCGGTGTCGAGGTAGGTCTGCACGGTCTCCAGCAGCGCCGGCCCTGCCTCCTCCAGCGGCCGCGCGACCTCCTCGACGAGCAGCCGCTCGGCCTCGGCGTCGCCGGCCAGCGCCCGCTCGGGCAGCAGGTCGGTGGCCCGCACCGGGCGGGGTGCGGCGGGCCAGCCGACCACCGCGCGCAGCCCGGACAGCGCCTCGGCCGCGCTCAGGTGGGCCTCGGCGAGGCTGGGCACGGTCGGTCCGGCCACCACCGCGCCCTCGCCGAAGGCCACCGCCATCCCGTTGAGGACCTTCTGGTGGCCGCCCTCGGCGTCGGTCGGGCCGGCGACCACGACCACCAGCCGGGAGCCCTGCACGCTGAGCAGCACCGGTCGGCCGACCCTGGCCGCCCGGCTGCGCACCTCGAACACCACCTTCGGCGGGTCGTCGGACGGCGGGTTGCCGACCAGGACGGTCGCGGCGGCCGCGGGGTCCCAGCCCAACGCCGTGGCGCGGGAGAGCACGGCCTCCTCGGCGTCGCCACGCACGATGCCGTCCACCACCAGCGCCTCCAGCCGCGCGTCCCACGCGCCCCTGGTCTCGGCGGCGGCGGCATAGGAGTTGGCGGCGGCGAAGGCGACCTCCCGGCCGTAGCGCAGGATGCCCTCGACGAGCGCGGCCCGCTCGGCCTCGTCGGCGGCGAACTCGGGCAGGTGCTCCTCGAAGACCTCGATGGCCAGCCGGACCAGGCTGACGGTCTGTCGTAGGCTGATCCACCTCGACAGCTCCTGGGGTGCGCCGCGGAAGGCCTCGGTGGTGAGTGTGAGGGCCTCCTTCGAGTCGCGCAGCCAGTCGACGAAGCCCGCCGCGCCGGCCTGGGTGATGAGCAGCACGCTGGCCCGCTGGTCCGCCGGCATCCGGCCGAACCACGGCAGCCGCTCCTCCATGGCCGCGACGCTCGCCGAGGCGAGCCGGCCGGTGGCGCGTTCGAGCTCGCGCAACGTCCTGGCGGAGAGGCCGTGCCGCGTCGGACCGCGCCGGCGGGAGTTGGTCTGGGTCATCGCACCGCCGATCGTACGTCGCGGTGGCGCCGGCGGCCGCGGGCGAGCGGGGAGGCGCGGCCGGTCCCAGCGGTCGAGGGTGTCGAACCGGGCGAACCGGAGAGCAGAAAACCGGGATCGTGGAGCGATCCGTGCCCGGCTCCAGTGGTCGGACGAGTCGCCCTCGACGAGTTTCGCCGGTCCCCCGCAAATCCCGAGGCCGCCCGGCGCGTGCGGTTGTCGCTGCGCCGGACGGCCTCGTCTCCCCGGTCCCCACCGGTAATTCCACTATGGACCCTGGCGATCAAGGAACGCCAGCCAGCTCACCCGTTCGTGGAGCACCCCGGCGGGACGGGGACCTGATCAGGCGACCCCTGAGTCGGAGGTCTGCGGGCCGGCGGCGGTGACGTCGTCGATCCGGTACCGCCGGGTCGCCTCGACCACCTTCTCCCCGGAGACCTCGCCGCGCCGGGCGAGCGCGGTGAGCACGCCGACGATGATCGACTCGGCGTCCACCAGGAAGTACCGGCGCGCGGCCGGCCGGGTGTCGGAGAAGCCGAACCCGTCGGTGCCGAGGGTGAGCATGTCGGTGGGCACCCACGGCCGGATCAGGTCCGGCACGGCGCGCATCCAGTCCGACACCGCCACCACCGGGCCCGCGACGTCCTGCAAGGCCTTCGTCACGTGCGGCACCCGCGGGCTGTCCGCCGGGTAGAGCAGGTTGTCCCGGTCGACCTCGACGGCCTCCCTGCGCAGCTCGGTCCACGACGTGGCCGACCACACCGCGGCCCGCACGCCCCACTCCTCGGCGAGCATCCGCTGGGCCCGCAGCGCATCCGGCATCAGCACGCCGGACACCAGGATCTGCGCCTCCGGCCCCTCGCCCTCCGGGGCGCCGGCGTACCGGTACAGCCCGCGCAGCAGGCCGTCCACGTCGAGGTTCTCCGGCTCCGGCGGCTGCTGGTAGGGCTCGTTGTAGACGGTGATGTAGTAGAAGACGTTCTCACCGAGCTCGCTCGGCCCGCCCTCGCCGTACATCCGGCGCAGCCCGTCCCGCACGATGTGCGCGATCTCGAACGACCACGCCGGGTCGTAGCTGACCACCGCCGGGTTGGTCGCGGCCAGCAGCAGTGAGTGACCGTCGGCGTGCTGGAGGCCCTCACCCGTCAGGGTGGTCCGCCCGGCGGTGGCGCCGAGCAGGAACCCGCGGGCCATCTGGTCCGCGGCCGCGTACAGCGCGTCGCCGGTGCGCTGGAACCCGAACATCGAGTAGAAGATGTAGATCGGGATCATCGGCTCGCCGTGCGTGGCGTAGGAGGTGCCCGCCGCGGTGAACGACGCCGTGGAGCCGGCCTCGTTGATGCCCTCGTGCAGCAGCTGCCCCTGCTCGGACTCCTTGTACGCCAGCATCAGGTTCGCGTCCACCGAGGTGTAGCTCTGCCCGTGCGGGTTGTAGATCTTGGCCGTCGGGAACATCGAGTCGAGGCCGAAGGTGCGGGCCTCGTCCGGGATGATCGGCACCAGCCGGTGGCCGATCTCCTTGTCCTTGGCCAGCTCGCGGATCAGCCGGACGATCGCCATCGTGGTGGCGACCTCCTGCTTGCCGGAGCCCTTCCGTACCGCCTCGTACACGTGGTCGCCGGGCAGCACCAGCGGCTTGGCCCGCACCCGTCGCTCCGGCAGGAACCCGCCCAGCGCGCGCCGCCGGCTGAGCATGTACTCGATCTCCGGCGAGTCCTCGCCGGGGTGGTAGTACGGCGGCAGCTTCGTGTCACGCTCCAGCTCCTCGTCGCTGATCGGGATGCGCTGGGCGTCCCGGAACAACTTGAGGTCGTCGATGGTGAGCTTCTTCATCTGGTGGGTGGCGTTGCGACCCTCGAACGCGGGGCCGAGGCCGTAGCCCTTGATGGTGTGCGCCAGGATCACCGTGGGCTGCCCGTGGTGCTCCAGCGCCGCCTTGTACGCCGCGTACACCTTGCGGTAGTCGTGCCCCCCGCGCTTGAGGTTCCAGATGTCGGCGTCGGACAGGTCCTTGACGAGGTCCTTCGTGCGCGGGTCGCGCCCGAAGAAGTGCTCGCGGACGTAGGCGCCGTCGTTGGCCTTGTAGGTCTGGAAGTCGCCGTCCGGCGTGGTGTTCATCAGGTTGACCAGCGCGCCGTCGCGGTCGGCGTGCAGCAGCGCGTCCCACTCTCGGCCCCAGATGACCTTGATCACGTTCCAGCCGGCGCCGCGGAAGAACGTCTCCAGCTCCTGGATGATCTTGCCGTTGCCGCGGACGGGGCCGTCCAGCCGCTGCAGGTTGCAGTTGATCACGAAGGTGAGGTTGTCCAGCCCCTCACCCGCGGCGACGTGGATCAGTCCACGCGACTCCGGCTCGTCCATCTCGCCGTCGCCGAGGAACGCCCACACGTGCTGGTCGCTGGTGTCCTTGACGCCGCGCGACTGCAGGTAGCGGTTGAACCGGGCCTGGTAGACGGCGTTCATCGGGCCGATGCCCATGGACACCGTGGGGTACTCCCAGAAGTCCGGCATCAGCCGCGGGTGCGGATAGGAGGGCAGGCCGCCGCCCTCACCGGCGTGGGAGAACTCCTGGCGGAACCCGTCGAGCTGCTCGGCGGTGAGCCGGCCCTCGAGGTAGGCGCGGGCGTAGACGCCCGGCGAGGCGTGGCCCTGGATGAAGATGTGGTCACCGCCGCCGGAGTGGTCCTTGCCACGGAAGAAGTGGTTGAAGCCCACCTCGTAGAGCGCGGCGGAGGAGGCGTAGGTCGAGATGTGCCCGCCGACGCCGACCCCCGGCCGCTGCGCGCGGTGCACCATGATCGCGGCGTTCCACCGGATGTAGGCGCGGTAGCGACGCTCGATCTCCTCGTCACCGGGGAACCACGGTTCGTTCTCCGTGGGGATGGTGTTCACGTAGTCGGTGGCGGTGAGGGGTGGCACACCGACGTTGCGCTCGCGGGCGCGCTCGAGCATGCGCAGCATCAGGTAGCGGGCCCGCTGCTGGCCGCCCCTGGCCAGTGCCGCGTCGAAGGAGTCGAGCCACTCGGACGTCTCCTCCGGGTCGATGTCGGGCAGGTGTGCCGCGAGACCGTCGCGGATGACCCGGACGCGGGCCGGGGCCGCCTGGCCGGTGGCGCCGTCGCGACCGACCTTGTCGTTCTGGGGGGCCAAGGGATCTCCTCGCCGTCTGCGTTTGTCGTGACCGTCTTGCTTCGGTTCGCCGTCCCGGTGGTGGCGGCGATTGCGCTCACCCGCCATCGTCGTCGCCGAACGCCGCCCGTGTCATCGCTACCCGCCGGTAACGTCGGCGGCTCGCGTCACGGGCGCGTTTCGGCTGGTGGGGCGTACCTTCCCCAGCCTAGGCGAGACCGGGGCCGGGAGGGGTGGGGAGCGGGGTTCGCGACGTCCGCCGGTCGGCTCGCCGGTGCCGCACGCTCGGCGTATCCTGCGACACGACTTGCCGTCGATCCGGTGTGGCCGGTTGCGCCGTGCGCCGCGCCGGTGTTCGCTTACCCCATCTCTGTACGAATGTGCGGTCGTCAGCGCCCCTGGTGTGACCTGCCGCACCCGGCTGTTAGTTGGAGGAGTGAAGTCGTGGTCGCCGCGGGAGACGCTGACTACAACGGCGTCGCCGACAGGCTTGGGGTCAAGCCGGACATGGTGGTCCAGGAGATCGGCTGGGACGAGGACGTCGACGAGGCGGTTCGCGCGGCGATCGAGGAACGTATCGGCGACGAGCTCCTCGACGAGGAGGCCGACGAGGTCGTCGACATCGTGCTGATGTGGTGGCGGTCCGACGACGGTGATCTCGGGGACGCGCTGGTCGACGCCAGGGCGACGCTCGACGAGAACGGTGTGATCTGGGTGCTGACCCCGAAGACCGGCCAGCCTGGGCACGTGGAGCCGAGCGACATCGCCGAGGCGGTGCCCACGGTCGGGTTGTCGCAGACGTCCAATCTCAGTGTGGGGCCGGAGTGGATGGCCACCCGGCTGGTGCCGAGGGCGAAATCACGTCGGTAGCCCGTTCGGCCCCGCGGTTCCCGGCATGCCGCGCGATAGGGTTTGGTCGCGACATCGAGGCAAGCGAGAACACGGACGCGGGAGGAAGCACTGATGGCGGTGGAGGTCGGTTCCAAGGCCCCCGATTTCACGCTCAACGACTACAACAAGCAGCCGGTGACCCTGTCCTCCTTCCAGGGGGACAAGCCGGTGCTGCTGGTGTTCTACCCGTTCGCGTTCAGCGGCATCTGTCAGGGTGAGCTGTGCCAGCTGCGGGACGAGTTCTCCGACTACGCGGACAAGGGCGTGCAGGTGCTCGGGGTCTCGGTGGACACCCCGTTCTCCCTGAAGGCGTGGGCCGAGCAGCAGAAGTACCAGTTCCCGCTGCTGTCGGACTTCTGGCCGCACGGCGAGGTGGCCAAGGCCTACGGCGTGTTCAACGAGCAGGCGGGGCTGGCCAACCGGGGCACGTTCCTCATCGACACCGAGGGCGTGGTCCGGTTCGCCGAGGTGAACCAGCCCGGCGAGGCCCGCGACCAGCAGGCGTGGAAGAAGGCCGTCGCCGAGCTGGCCTGAGACGCGGTACGGGCCGGCCCGACCGGCGTGGTCGGGCCGGCCCGGCACGGGCGGTACCGTGACCAGGTGCCGCACCGGGGCGCATAGCTCAGCGGAAGAGCACCTCCCTTACAAGGAGGGGGTCGCAGGTTCGAACCCTGCTGCGCCCACCATCCGGACGCGATCTCCGCGCCGAGTGGGAACGGTGTGCCCTATCCCGAACGGGGCGCCGAGACGGGCGCCCGGTCCGCGTGGTCGGTCACGGCTTCACCTGGATGCGTTCGGCTCCCGGGCCGGACAGGGCGGCGAGGCCCGCGGCGCGGCCGGTCGCCACGAGGAGGAGGTCGGCCACCGGACCGCGGACCTCGTCGGGGCTGGCACCGGCCGACCAGTCCGTGTCCGTGGCGACCAGCCGCAGGCCGCGGAACTGGCGACGGGCGCCATAGAACCGGCTGCTCAGAACGTGGTCGAGCGCGGCGGCGGCCCGCCGTGGGTCCATCGCCCAGGTCCGGCCGAGCGGTCGGGCCATGTCCTGTCCGTGCACGAGCAGGTCGACGAGCGGGTCCAGCGGTCCGGCGCCGGGAGACCGCCGGGCTGAGCCCGCGATCTCCCGCAACTGCGCGACGAGCTCCGCCGGCGAGCAGCGCCGCGCCCAGTCCCGCGCGGCGGTGGCGTTCATCCGGTTCCAGTCGCCGCGGGCCCTGATCATCCCGGTGATCGTGCCGAGGAGGGTGTCGCTGGTGGACAGTGCCAGGTGCGCGGCCACGTCGCGCACCGTCCAGCCGGCACACAGCGACGGCACATCCCACTCAGCGGTGCCGAGGTCGTCGAGGAAGTCGGCGAGGTCGAGCCGTTCGGCCTTCGTCCACGCAAGGAACATGTCCATATCGGTCTCCTAATCGGGTCACTGGGAGTGGGGTTGCTCGACGGCGTCCAGTCCGCGCCGCAGGTGGGCGCGTTCCGGCTCGGTGCCGGCCAGGTCGAGCGCGGTGCGGTAGGCGGCCGCCGCCGCGTCGAACCGGCCGAGCCGGCGCAGCAGGTCCGCCCGCGCCCTGTGGTAGGGCAGGTAGGTCCGCAGCCTCGGCTCGTCGGCGAGCGCGTCGAGCAGCGCGAGGCCCGCCGGCGGGCCGTCCCGCATCGCGACCGCCGCGGCACGGTTCACCGCCACGACCGGTGACGGGGTGAGCGTGAGCAGCACGTCGTAGAGCGCCACGATCTGTGGCCAGTCGGTGCTCGCCAGATCCGCCGCCTCGTCGTGCAGGGCGGCGATGGCCGCCTGCACCCCGTACGGGCCGGGTGGGCCGCCGGCCAGCGCGACCGGCACCAACCGGCGACCCTCCTCGATCATCTCGTGGTCCCAGCGGCCGCGGTCCTGGTCCTCGAGCAACACCAGCTCCCCGCCGGGACCGGTCCGCGCGGCCCGCCGGGCATGGACCAGCAGCATCAGCGCGAGCAGTCCGGCGACCTCCCGCTCGGCGGGCAGCAGCCGGCGCAGGATGCGCGCCAACCGGACGGCCTCCTCGGCGAGCTCGAGGCGTTGCAGGTCCGCGCCCGAGCTGGCCGCGTAGCCCTCGGTGAAGATCGAGTAGACGACCTGGAGCACCCCGGGCAGGCGGTGCGGCCACTCGTCGGCCCCGGGCACGCGGAACGGGATGCGCGCCTGCCGGACCTTCCGCTTCGCCCGCACGATCCGCTTGGCCATGGTCGCCGTCGGCACGAGAAAGGCCCTCGCCACCTCGGGCGTGGTCAGCCCGGCGAGGCACCGCAGGGTCAGCGCCGTGCGGTCCTCGGCGGGCAGTGCGGGGTGGGCGCAGGTGAAGAAGAGCCGCAGCCGCTCGTCGGGCAGGTCACCGTCCACGTCCGGCGGTGGGACGGGCCCGGTCCGGTCGGTCTCGACCTGCAGGATCGCCAGCCTGGCCGCGTACGTCCGGTCCCGGCGCAGGCGGTCCACCGCCTTGCGCCGGGCCGTGGTCAGCAGCCACGCTCCCGGCTTCGGCGGGATGCCGTCGACCGGCCAGCGCACCAGCGCCGCCTCGATCGCCTCGGACGCGACGTCCTCGGCCAGGTCGAGGTCACCGAACTGGCGGACCAGCGACGCCAGTAGCCGGCCGCGTTCCTCGCGGAACATCGTCTCCACCGACACGGCCACCGGTGATTCCGAACGCGGCGTGCCGGGCGCCTGGCTCTCCTCCACGATGCCCTCGATGCCCTCGATGCCCTCGATGCCCTCGATGCCCGCGATGCCCGCGATGCCTCAGCCCTCGAAGTCGGCGACCGGCCGCACCACGACCGACCCGCCGTCCCGCGCGCCCGGGCAGCGGGCGGCCCACTCCAGCGCGGTGTCGAGGTCGGGCACGTCGATGACGTAGTAGCCGCCGAGGACCTCGCGGGTCTCGGCGAACGGCCCGTCGGTGGTGATGCTCCGCTCACCGTCGGGCCCGACCCGAACCGTGGTCGCCGTGGTCAGGTCGGCCAGCGCGTGCGAGTCGACGACGACGCCCGCGTCCTGGATGGCCTTGTCGTAGCCCTGCCAGTCCTCGAACGCGCACTGGTCGGCGGCGTCGGTCCCGTCCGTGGGGGCGCTGTTGATCAGCAGCAGGTACTTCATGTCTGGCTCCTTGGATCGTCGTTCGGCGTCCGGCGTGGCCGCCGTTCGCCATTACTACGGACGAGGACCCACGCGATGGACAAGCATCCGAAATTTCTTTCCGGCCGGGAGGTCCGGCTCGTGCTCGGGCCACGGTTGAGTCAGTGCCGCCCAGGCACTCGGGCTGGCGGACCGGCGGAGGGAGGTTCACGGAATGAAGTACCAGGACCTGCTCGACACGGTACGGGACAACCCGTCCGTGACGGGACAACGACGAGGCCCGCTCCGCTGTGGAGGCCGTGCTCAGGACGCTGGGTCACTGCCTGCCGTCCGAGGATCGCGGCCGGCTGGCCGAGCGGTTGCCGGGCAGCCTCGACGACGACGCGCGGGTGCCAAGCCCACCCGAGATCCGCGACGGCGCCGGGTTGGTCGTCGAGGTGGGCCAGCGGCTGGGCACCACGCCGGAACGGGCCCGCTACCTGGCGCAGGCAGTGGTCGAGGCCTACGCCACAGCGACCCGGGGGCGGTCGACTTCCTCCGCCAGCGACTGTCCTCGGACGTGCTGGACGTGCTCGCCCCGGCCGGCGACTCCCCCGAGGTCCACGTCGTTGAGCACGCGGCGGAGCCGGTCGGTGTCCGTCGTCGCCGGCACCGCGGTCACCTCCTCGCCCACACGGGGCACGTCGGGTCGGTCGGGCCCAGCTCGGTACGGCTCGGGCTCAGCGGCGGCGGGCCAGGCCGAGCGCACCCGCCAGCACGGCGCCGCCCGCCGCGGCCAGCAGGCCGTGGTGCCGGGAGGCCCACACCTGCGCGCTCGACCGCTTCGCCGTGCGGTCGAACCGGCCGTGCGCGCCGAAGTCGTGGCCCTCGCGGTCGTCGGCGGGGTCCCACAGGTTGACCGGCTGGTCCGGGTTCCGCGGCCGCTCGGTCTGCTGCGACTCGTACCCGGTCCTCGCCAGGTACCGGTCCAATAGCCCCGGCGCGAACTTGTTCCCCAGCAGGGTCAGCACGGTCGACCCGCCGACCCAGTACTCCCGCCGCCCCGGGTGGTCGGCGGCGTAGGCGATGGCGTCGGCGGCCAGCTCCGGCTGGAAGATCGGCGGCACCGGCTGGGCCTTGTTCGGCAGCCGGGAGAGCACCCAGTCGAACTGGGGCGTGTTCACCGCGGGCAGCTGCACCATCGTCACCCGCACGTGCGACCCGTCGTGCAGCAGCTCGCAACGCAGCGACTCGGTGAACCCCTGGATGGCGTGCTTGGCTCCGCAGTAGGCGGACTGCAGCGGGATGCCCCGGTAGGCCAGCGCCGAGCCGACCTGCACGATAGTGCCGCGGTCCCGCGGCAGCATCCGGTTCAGCGCGGCCTTGGTGCCGTAGACGTAGCCGAGGTAGGTGACCTCGGTGACCCTGCGGAACTCCTCGGGCTCGGTCTTGCCGAAGGGGGCGAACACCGAGGTGAACGCGTCGTTGACCCACACGTCGATCGGGCCCAGCTCGTCCTCCACCCGCTGCGCGGCCTCGTCGACCGCCCGGTGGTCGGCCACGTCGACGCTGATCGGGAGGGCCTGGCCGCCGGCCGCCTTCACCTCCCGCGCCGCGGCGTCCAGCCCGGTCTCGCCGCGGGCGAGCAGGGCCACCCGGTCGCCGCGCGCGGCGAACGTCCGCGCGGCGGCTCGGCCGATGCCGCCGGTCGCGCCGGTGACCACGACGACCCGTCCGTTACCGGTCATGTCGGAAAACCTCCTCGTGAATGGGCTCGTGGAAGTGGGCGCTGTGGGCGCGGTGGGCGCTGTGGGCGTTGGGGCGCTACCGCGAGTCCATGGCCCGGTAGGTCGCCACGGTGGTGAGCCCGTACGCCAGGTGCGGCACGACGTCGCTGAGCCAGTCGGTGGTGCTCCACGTCCGCGGGTCGGTGACGCCGAGCGCCGTCATCGGCGCGGCCGAGCCGGCGATCGCGCTCGCCGTGGTGAACAGGCCGGCGACCGGCAGCCCGGGCGTCCAGCCGAGCGCCCGCAGTGCGCCGTAGCACGCGCCGACCGTGACGCCGGTGGTCATGCCCATGAGCGCGCCGAGACCGGAGACGCGGTTGCCGCGCTGCTTGTCGTCCCCCGGCACCTCGACCCCGGTCTTCTCGGTGAGCTTCTCGACCGTCTGCTTCGGCGTACTGCTCGCCGGCCGGCCGCGCAGCACCATGTCGAGGTAGGTGGCGGCGTTGAGCGCCGTGGTACCGGCCGCGCCCGCGGCGGCGCCCCGCAGGATCGAACCAATCATGCCTGCGGGATGCCCGCGGGGACCGGGGCGGAAACCGGATGAGCCTCGCCGGCTCGGCCGCACGACGACCGCCGAGCATCGACCGAGCTCTGGCGAGGGAGGAGCGGAGGTGGGAGGAGCGCGGCCCATTGGAACGGCCGCACGACGACCGCCGAGCATCGACCGAGCCCTGGCGAGCGGAGGAGCGGAGGAGTGCCGCCCGGCGGGCCGGGTACCAGAAGGAGGTGGTGAGCCCACCCCGCGAGACCGAGGATCGGCAGGAGTGGGCCGAGCAGCTGGCCGGCCGGATCGACCGGCCGATGAGCGTGCTGGGCCTGCTGTTCCTGCTCGTGGTGCTCGGCCAGGCGGTCGCCGAGGACCCGCCGCTGGTCACCGTGCTGTCCGTGGCCGGCTGGCTGCTGTGGCTGGTGTTCGTCGCCGAGTACGCGCTGCGGCTCTACGTCGCGCCTCGGCGGGTGGCGTTCCTCCGCCGGACCTGGTGGCAGCTGGCGTTCCTGGTGGTGCCGTTCCTGCGGTTCCTTCGGTTGGCCCGGCTCGGCCGGGTCGCCCGGTTGGTCAGCTCGGTGGTGCGCGGCAGCCGCTCCGCCGGCCGGCTGCTGTCCAGCCGGCTGGCCTGGCTGGCCTCGCTCAGCGCGATCGTGGCGTTGGCAGCGAGTCAGCTGCTCTACTCCACCGGCGGCTACCCCAGCTACGCCGAGGCGCTGCACGACGCGAGCCTGGCCACCGTGGTGGGTGAGCCGCTCACCGCGCCGGGTGGGCTCGCCAGGGTGGTCGAGGTCGTGCTGGCCGCCTATTCGGTGGTGGTGTTCGCGACACTGGCCGCCGCGCTGGGCGCCTACTTCCTCCGGGAGGAGCCGCGGCGGTGACCGGCACGGTGGCCGTCAGGTTCGGCGCCGGGCGCGCTGCAGCGCGGCGGCGAACCCGTCGGGGTCGCTGGTGAACTCCTCGCCCACCCGCTGCGCCCTTTCGGCGTCCTGGCGCAGGCCGCGCAGCTCGTCGGGGTTGATCTCCGGGTCGTTCGGCCCGTTGGTCCGCAGCCACTGCAGCATGTCGTCCCAGCCCTGCCACGCCCCCGCGGTCAGCACGTGCCTGATCGTCGCCCGCCCGTAGTCGGCCGGCGGCCGCCGCGCGGGGCGACGGCCGGTGCCGGGCTCTCGTTCCGCTGTCATCGGGCACCGGCGTACCCGTTCGGGGAACGGCCAAACGCGTTTCCGGTGGTACTCACCCGGGTAGGCCCCCGGGCATGGCGCGTATCGGCTACTTCCTGTCCTGCGAGGAGTTCGGTCCCCGGGAGCTGGTTCGGCAGGCGCGGATGGCCGAGCAGGCCGGGTTCGACGCACTGTGGATCTCCGACCACTACCACCCGTGGGTGGACGCCCAGGGCAACAGCCCGTTCGTGTGGTCGGTGATCGGCGCGCTGTCGGAGGCCACCTCGCTGCCGATCACCACGGCGGTGACCTGCCCGACCGTGCGCATCCACCCCGCGGTGATCGCCCAGGCCGCCGCCACCGCCGCGGTGCAGACCAGGGGGCGGTTCGTCCTCGGGGTCGGCTCCGGCGAGGCGCTCAACGAACACGTCCTCGGGGACCGCTGGCCGCCCGCGCCGGTGCGGCTAGAGATGCTCGAGGAGGCGATCGAGGTCATCCGGACACTGCACCGCGGCGGCAGGGTGACCCACCACGGCCGGTACTACACCGTCGAGGACGCGCGGATGTACACGCTGCCCGACGAGCCGGTGCCGATCTACGTCTCCGGTTTCGGGCCGCTGGCCGCCCGGCACGCCGGCCGGCTCGGCGACGGGTTCTGCACCGCGCTGCCCCAGGCCGACCTGATCAGGACGTTCCGCGACAACGGCGGCGGGGACAAGCCGGTGCAGGCCGGGATGAAGGTGTGCTGGGCCGACAGCGAGGAGGCCGGCCTCGAGCAGGCGCACCAGCTGTGGGCCAGTGAGCAGCTGCCCGGCCAGCTCAACCAGGAGCTGCCGACGCCGCGGCACTTCGAGCAGGCGGTCTCACTGGTGACCGAGGACATGGTGCGCTCGGCGTTCCCGTGCGGGCCGGACGTGGACGAGCACGTCGCGGGGGTGCGGGCGTTCCTGGACGCCGGCGCCGACGAGGTGTACGTCCAGCAGATCGGGCCGCACCAGGACGAGTTCTTCGCCGCCTGGTCCGCCGAGGTGCTGCCCCGGCTGCGCTGACCGTGACCGGCGCCGGGCGCGGTCGCCGCCGTGTCCGCGCCCAGTGACCACGTGTCGGCGTCGCACGATGCGGACACCCGTGCATGGACCGCGGACACGGGTGCACAGGGCGCGGACACGCGCGGAGGCGTCAGCCGGGGAGTTGGGCGAGGTGGGCGTCGAGGGCGGCCCTGGTCAGCGCGGGGCGACCGCCGGCGCGGCGCACGCTGGTGGCCTCGCCGGCCACGTCGATCGCGACCAGCGAGGGGCCGGCCGGAGAGCGAGCACCGCGCAGGAGCGTGCGGCCGGCCCGCAGCGCCGCCCCGGCGTCGCCGATCCGCTCACCGGTCACCAGCTCGGCCTCCCTGGCGTCCATCCGGAAGGCGTCGGCCGCGGCGAGGAGGTCGGCGCGCCGCTCGTCGTCGGCCGGCGCGCCGTCGAGCACCACCCGGCCGGGGGCGGCGCGGCGGCCGCCACGTCGGCCTCGGCCAGCAGCGTCCCGGCCGGGATGTCCTCGAGGTAGCGCCACCGGCCGCCGGCCTCGAGCACGTCCACGATCAACGCCGTCGGTGTCCGTTCCCGGCGGACCACGGCGGAGACGTCGATCCCGTCGGCTCTGGCCTGGGTCAGCAGCGCCGAACCGACGTCGTCGTCGCCGACCACGCCGAGCAGCGCGACCGGTGCGCCGAGCTGGGCGCGGGCCACCGCCTGGTTGGCGCCCTTGCCGCCGAGCATCTCCTTGCGTTGCCGGACCGGGCCGCCCGTTCCCGGCGCGGGCAGCTCGTCCACCCGAAGCACCAGGTCCCGGTTGACCTGTCCGGCGACCACGACATCGCACCGCCGCATGCCACCGGGCTGCCCGGCGGCGACCGGATCGGAAACGGGCTGCCGACCCACCGGGAACGCCATCAGGAATGACGGGCCTCGCCGTGGGAACCCCGGAGCGAGTCACGACGAAAGCGAGGTGTGGACATGCACAGCAGGCAGCTCGGCGGCGGTTCCGCGGGGGACGGCGGGCCGCGCACCCATCTGGTGGTCATGGAGACCGGTGACGACGTGCTCGACGAGCTGGGCCGGTTCGCCGGGCAGGCCGACCTCGCCACCGCGGAGTTCACCGCGATCGGCGCGTTCGAGTCGGTGGTGCTCGGCTTCTTCGACCTCGAGGGGAAGGACTACCGGCAGAACCCGGTGCGGGAGCAGGTCGAGGTGCTCACTTTGGCCGGCAACATCGTGCGGGCGGGGGAGGGGCACAAGCTGCACGCCCATGTGGTGGTCGGGCTGAGCGACGGCAGCACCCGCGGCGGCCACCTGCTGGGGGCCAGGGTGCGCCCGACACTGGAGGTGATGGTCACCGAGTCCCCACGCGAGGTGACCCGACGCTTCGACGAGAGCGTGGGCCTCCCGCTCATCGACCTGGGATCGTAACCGTGCCCGGCCCGTCCTGAGGCTGGCCGTCAGGCCACCGGGCCGCTCGACACTTGGCGCTCGAGTTCAGCGGTCGGGGCGGTCCTTGTCCTTGTCTTCGTCCTCGTCCTGGCCGGGGAGGGGTGGCGGGTGGCCCTGCCCGGGTTGCCCGCCCTGGCCGGGCGGGCCGCCCTGACCGGGCGGGCCGCCCTGACCGGGGTGGCTGGGTGGCCCGCCCGGCTCGGCGGTGGGCGGGTTCGACGTGGCCGGATCGGGGCGGGAGCGCTCGGACCGCTGCCCGGCTTGGCGACCCCCGGCGTCCTGGTCGCCGCCGTCCCCGGGCGTGGCCTGGTCACTCCCCACCGGCGCGTGCTCGCCGCCCGGGTCGGCTGGGGCGCCGGGCGTGCCGGACACGCGCTCGCTCGCCTTCGCGGCGGGCGACGGGTCGGTGCCGGTGGGCGCCGGCGCCGGGGCGGCGGGCACGGTGTCGCGCTCGGGCGCGTTCGCGCTGGCGTTGGTGAACAGCAGTGCGACGGCGGCGGCGACCGCACCGGCGGCGGGCAGGCCCACCACCAGTGCCCGCCGCGCGGTTCGCCCGATCCGCGCCGCGACGGAGCCGGCCAGGGGCGATCGCGCCGCGCGGAACCCCGCCGGTAGGGGCGCGGTGCGCTGTTCGGCCAGCCGGTTAATCGTGGTGCCCGGCTCCGTGCCGTCCCGCAGGCCGGCCAGCGCGTCGGCGACGGCCCCCGCGCTGGGCCGCTCGTGCGGGTCGAGCGTGGTCATCCGGCGCAGCACGTCGGCGAGGTCGGCCGGCAGGTCCGCGGGCACCGCCGGCGGCCGGTGCAGCCGGGCCACCGCCGACTCGGCGAGCGTCCCCGGGTACTCCCGCTGCCCGGTGCGGCACTCCAGCAGCACCAGCCCCAGCGCGAAGACGTCGGCGGGCGGGCCGACCAGCGTGCCGCGCACCTGTTCCGGCGCGAGGTACGCGGCCGTGCCGACGACGACACCGGTCGAGGTGAGCCGGGTGCCGTCGAGGGTGTGCGCGATCCCGAAGTCACCGAGCTTCGGCCCCTCCGGCCCGAGCAGCACGTTGGCGGGCTTGACGTCGCGGTGGGTCACCTCGGCGGAATGCACGTAGGCCAGCGCGTCGGCCACCTGGGCGCCGATGTCGACGACCTGGTCGACCGACAGCACGCCGTGCAGCAGGCGGGCGGCCAGCGAGGGCCCCTCCACCAGCTCGGTCACCAGGAACGTGCGCCCCTCGTGCACGCCGGCGTCGTGCAGCGCGACCAGGCCGGGGTGCTGCAGCTGGCGCAGGACGCGCAGCTCGACCGCCTGCCGTCGCTCGTCGGCGCGATCGGCGTCGATGTGGAACAGCTTGATCGCGACGTGCCGGGCGGCGACGGCGTCCCACGCGCGGTACACCGACGCGGTGCCGCCGGTGCCGAGCAGCGCGTCCAGCTCGTACCGGTCGTCGAGGACGTCGGGGATGTCGCGGGCCCGGTCCCGGGCACGCTCGTCGGCCGGTAGCAGCTCGCCCCAGGTGAAGCGGGGCTCGGTGGCGTCCTGCCCCATCGCTCGGCGCTCCATCCGTAACGTGTCGGTCGGTGGTCGAGGCAACCGAAGATACCCGGAATGGGGAGCACCGAAACGAGAATAATCATTTTCGCGGATCGAGTGGCGGCGGCGCCGATCGGTAACTGGGCGGGGTCGCGGAGAGGCCGATCGGGTTACGGGTGAGCCGGACGGTCGATCCGTCCGGCCGGGGCAGGTCGACCAGCGGGTCCAGTCCCAGCGCACTGGCCAGCCGGAAGGCGCCGGCAACGTCGTTGACGACGCCCGCCGGGACCCTCGCGGCGGTCAGCTCCCTCGCCCAGTCGGCGGCGGGCCGGGTGGCGAGCGCGGCCACCAGCTCGGCCCGCAGCGCAGCACGATTGCTCACCCTGGCGGAATTCGTCGCGAAAAGCGGATCGTCGGCGAGCGCGGGGCGGCCGAGCACCGCGCACAGCGCGGCGAACTGCCGGTCGTTGCCCACCGCGAGGACGAGCTCGCCGCCGGCGCAGGGCAGCGGCTCGTACGGGGCGATGCTCGGGTGCTGGTTGCCCATCCTGGTGGGCACCACGCCGGCCACGGTGTACGCGGAGCCCTGGTTGACCAGCGCGGCGAGCAGTGACGACAGCAGGTCCACCTCCACCCGCTGCCCCTCGCCGGTGGCGTCGCGGTGGCGCAGCGCGGCGAGGATCCCGACCGTGGCGAACAGCCCGGCGAGCACGTCGACCACGGCGACGCCGACCTTCTGCGGCTCTCCCTCGGGCGGACCCGTGATGCTCATCAGCCCGCCGAGCGCCTGGACCAGCAGGTCGTAGCCGGGCAACTCGGCGCCGGCACCGCGGCCGAAGCCGGTGATCGAGCAGTAGACCAGCTCAGGCTTGGCCGTGCGCAGGTCGGTGTCGCCGAGTCCGAGCCGGTCGAGCACGCCGGGGCGGAAGTTCTCCACCACCACGTCCGACTCCAGCGCCAGCGCCCTGGCCCGCTCGCGGTCGCCGGCGTCGGCGAGGTCCAGCACGAGGCTGTCCTTGTTCCGGTTGACCGACTGGAAGTAGGTCGCGGTGCCGGTCTCGTCGAACGGCGGTCCCCACGCGCGGGTGTCGTCGCCGGTTCCCGGGCGCTCGACCTTGGTGACCGTCGCCCCGAGGTCGGCGAGCAGCATGGTGGCGAACGGGCCGGCCAGCACCCGGGAGAAGTCGAGCACCCGCAGGCCGGGCAGTGCGGCGGAAGGCATGCCCGCACGGTATCCCGGCCGGCCATCCACCCTGCCCCGCCATTCCGGGGGCGGGAGATCGTCAAACCTTTGATCTTCACGCCGGGATCGGCGGGTTCAGAACCGCTGCTTGGCCTCGGTGGCCGCCGGGCCGGTCATCAGCTTCTCCAGCAGCCCGATGAGGATCGTCCGCTCGGGCTTGCTGAGGGTGGCGGCCCACGTGCGCTCCCTGGCGTTGTGCGCCGTGTAGGCCTCGGTGATCCGCCGGCGGCCGGTCTCGGTGAGCGCCAGCCGCACGGCCCGCCGGTCGTGCGGGGCCGGGGTGCGCGACACCAGCCCGTCCCGTTCGAGGGTGTTGACCAGCGCCGACACCGCCGCTCGGCTCATCCCGGACAGCTGCGCGGCCCGCTTGGCCTCCAGTGGCCCCGCCAGCCACAGCACGAACAGCAGCCGGAACCCCGGCCAGCTCCACCCGCTCGGCCGGTGCACGGCAGACTCGAGGTCGTAGACCAGCGCGCTGGTGAGTCGATGCAGGGTGAGCACCAGGCGCATCGCCACGGGGTCGACGTCGGGCAGCTCGCGCGTGGTCTCGGCGATCGCGTACTCCACGAACGACAGGAAGTCGAGCTCGTCCGGCTCGGCCGGTTGCGCGGTCATGGCGACAGCGTAAGCAGGTCGCCCGCCCTCCGGGGCTTCCGCGCGGCCTGTGGTGCTCGTTACGCTGCCGGGGAGCGAACTGATCAAAGATTTGACCGTGGGAGGTGGCTGCCGGTGTCCGGGAAGGCCTTCGCCTCCTCGGCCGACCTGGCCGAGAAGGAGCAGACGCTGGAGGTGCTGGCCGACGGCGTCTACGCGCTGACCGCCGAGGGCGACCCCAACGTCGGCGCGATCGAGGGCGAGGACTTCCTGGTCTGCTTCGAGGCGATGGCCACGCCGGCGGCCGCCCGCGAGTGGCTGGCCCGGCTGCGCCGGCACACCGACAAGCCGGTGCGCTACCTCGTGCTGTCCCACTACCACGCGGTGCGTGTGCTCGGCGCCTCCGCGTTCGACGCCGACGTGATCGTCGCGCACGAGAACACCAGGGCGCTGATCGCCGAGCGCGGCCGGGAGGACTGGGCCAGCGAGTTCGCCAGGATGCCGCGGCTGGCCAAGGACGCCGCCTCGGTGCCAGGGCTGACCTGGCCCACCCTGACCTTCTCCGACCGGCTCACCATCCACCTCGGCGGCGACCGCGGCGAGCTGGTGCTCCAGCACTGTGGCCGCGGGCACACCGAGGGCGACATCGTCGGCTGGCTGCCCCGGCAGCGGATCCTCTTCGCCGGCGACCTGGTGGAGGCCCAGGCCGCCCTGTACACCGGCGACGCCTACCACCACGAGTGGATGTCCTCCACTCTGGACAGGGTGGCGGCGTTCGAGGCGACCGCGCTGGTCGGTGGGCGCGGCCCGGTCAGCCGAGGCCGGGACGCGGTGGCCGCCGCGATCGGGCAGACCCGGCACTTCCTGCGGGTGCTGATCGACGAGGTGGGCGCGGTGCACGCCAGGGGCGGCACCCTGCGCGAGGCGTTCACCGCCGCGCACGCGGCACTGGCCGGCACCTACGGCGGCTGGCCGATCTTCGAGCACTGCCTGCCCTTCGACGTCTCGCGGCTCTGGGACGAGCTGTCCGGCGTCGAGCGGCCGGTCGTCTGGACCCCCGAGCGGGACCGCGAGGTCTGGGACCAGCTCCAGGGCTGAGCCGCATGACCGACGACGAGGTGACAGCCGGGCGGGTGGCGGTGCTGGGCAACGGCCCGGTGGGGCAGACCGCCGCGCTGCTGCTGGCCCGGTGGGGCGTGCCGGTCGTGTTGCTCGACGCCCGGCCGCGCCGCGAGCCGGTCGGGTCGAGGTCGATCTGCCAGCAGCGGGACGTGCTGGACATCTGGGACAGCGTCGGCGTCGGCCGGCGGATCGCCGCGGAGGGCGTGACCTGGCACCGGGCGCGCACCTTCCACCGCGACCGGGAGCTGTTCTGCCACACCTTCGCCGACCCGGGCCGCTCGGCGTTCCCGCCGTTCGTCAACCTCTCCCAGTCCCGCACGGAGCAGTTGCTCGACGAGCGAATCTCCGCCGAGCCGCGGATCGACGTCCGCTGGGGCCACCGGGTCGTCGCGCTCGACCAGGTCACCGCCGGGGTCACCGTCGGCTGCGCGACCCCGGCCGGCGAGGCCGCGCTCCGCGTGGACTACGCCGTCGCGTGCACCGGCGGCAGGTGCGACGAGTTGCGGCGGCTGCTCGGGGTGAGCTTCGCCGGGCACTCGTTCGCCGACCGGTTCCTCATCTGCGACATCCGCGCCGACCTTCCCGGCTGGGCCGACGAGCGCCGGTTCTACTTCGACCCGGCGTGGAACCCCGGCCGGCAGGTGCTCATCCACCCGTGCCCCGGCTCGACGTTCCGGATCGACTGGCAGGTGCCCGACGACTTCGACCTCGCCGCCGAGGAGGCCGGCGGGGCGCTGGACCGGCGGATCCGCGCCATCGTCGGGGACCGGCCCTACGAGGTGGTGTGGAGGTCGGTGTACCGGTTCTCCGCGCGGCTGGTGGACCGGATGCGGGTGGGCCGGGTGCTGCTGGCCGGGGATTGCGCGCACCTGATGGCCCCGTTCGGCGCGCGCGGGCTCAACTCCGGCGTGGCCGACGTGGAGAACGCGGCGTGGAAGCTGGCGTTCGCGCTGCGCGGCTGGGCCGGCCCCGAGCTGCTGGAGAGCTACCACCACGAGCGGCACGCCGCGGCGGTGGAGAACCTCGCGGTCGTCGGCGCGACGATGGACTTCCTCGTGCCGCACACCGAGGCGCAGCGGCGGCACCGGGGAGCCGTGCTGGCCGCGGCGGTGACCGACCCCGCGGCCAGGGTCGCCGTGGACTCCGGCCGGCTCGCCGAGCCGTTCTGGTACGTCGACTCGCCGCTGACCACCCCCGACCCGACCCGCCCCTTCGGCGGGCGGCCGGCCAAGGGCGGCGTCCCGCCGGCGGCGCCCGGGGTGCTGCTCCCGGACGTGCCGGTGTCGCTGCCGGGGTCGCCGCACGGCCGGCTGCGGGAGCTGGCCAGGGACGGCCTGCTGCTGCTCGCCGGCCCGCGGGCCGACGCCGGGGCGGCCCTGCGGGCCGCGGCCGCGGCCACCGCGGCGCCGGTGCGGCTGCTCGCGCTGCCCGAGGTCGACCGGGTCGGCGTGCTCACCCGCGCCCTCGCCGCGCGGCCCGGCGAGGTGTGGCTGGTCCGGCCCGACGCGCACGTCGCGGCGGTGCTGGACGACCCCGACACAGCCAGGGTGGCGGCCGCGGTCCACCGCGCCCTCGGCCGACCGACCCCCGACGAGAGGTGATGATGATCCGCGCGCTGTACACCGGCCTGCTCGACGACGCGGCCCTGTTCCCACCCGGCGAGCTGCCGCTGTCCGAGGCCGTCCCGGCCCACCACCGGCACCGGGCGGCCGCCCACGCCGACCTGGTGGGGCCGTTCGTGTTCCCCGCGCCCCGGCTGGCCGAGCTGGGGGCGGTGCTGGACCGGCCGCTCGCGGTGAGCCTGACCGTGCCCGGCGGCCCCGCCGAGCTCGGGCCCGCGCTGGTGTCGGTGGCGGGGCACGCGGACGTCCGGCTGGTCGCCGTCGAGCTGGCCCAGCCGGACGAGGTGTCGCCGGGGGAGGTGCTGGCGGCGCTGGCCGAGCTGCCGCCGGGCGTGACCGGCTACGTCGAGGTGCCGAGGGGGCCCGCCCGATCGTCTACCTTGGACGCGCTGGCGGGCTCGCCGTACCGGGCGAAGTTCCGCACCGGCGGCGTGGTCGCCGCCGCCCACCCGGACGAGGCCGAGTTGGCCGACGCGATCGTCGGCGCCGTCACCCGCGACCTGCCGTTCAAGTGCACCGCCGGGCTGCACCACGCGGTGCGGCACACCGAGGCGGGCACCGGCTTCGAGCAGCACGGCTTCCTGAACGTGCTGCTCGCCACCGACGCGGCGGCGGGCGGTGCGGACCGCGCGGAGGTGGCCGCCCTGCTCGGCGAGCGGTCCACGGCGAAGGTGGTGGCCGGGATCCGCGTGCTGGACGCCGGTAGGGTCGGCCGCGCCAGGGACCGGTTCGTGTCCTTCGGCACCTGCAGCGTCGCCGACCCGGTCCGGGACCTGGTGGACCTGGGCCTGCTGCCGCCGGCCGGCGGCGACGACGGCAAGGACACGGCCGGCACCGACGAGACCGACGACACAGCCGACACCGTGGAGGGCGAGCACTGAGATGACCTGGTTGGACGTTCCGCACGACTCCGCCTTCGGCGTGGCGAACCTGCCCTACGGGGTGTTCCGCCGGGAGGGGCAGACGGCCAGGGTCGGCGTGCGTGTCGGCGACCACGTGCTCGACCTCGCCGGCGCGCTCGGTGACGACGTGTTCGACCGGCCGTCGCTGAACGCGTTCCTCGCGCAGGGTGGCCGGCGGTGGCGGGAGGTGCGGTCCCGGGTCCAGGAGCTGCTCACCGACCCGGCGCACCGCGACCGGGTCGAGCCGGTGCTGTACCCGCTGGCGGGGGTGGAGCTGCTGCTGCCCTTCGAGGTCGCCGACTATGTGGACTTCTACGCCAGCGAGCAGCACGCCACCAACCTCGGCCGGATGTTCCGGCCCGGCGGCGAGCCGCTCACCCCCAACTGGAAGCACCTGCCGATCGGCTACCACGGCCGGGCGGGCACCGTGGTGGTGTCCGGGACGCCGGTGGCCCGGCCGAGCGGCCAGCGCAAGGCACCGGACGACCCGGCGCCCACGGTCGGCCCGTCCCGCCGACTGGACATCGAGGCCGAGGTGGGTTTCGTGGTGGGCGTCGAGTCGCGGCTGGGCCAGCGGGTGCCGGTGACCGACTTCGCCGAGCACGTCTTCGGGGTGTGCCTGGTCAACGACTGGTCGGCGCGGGACCTGCAGGCGTGGGAGTACGTGCCGCTCGGCCCGTTCCTCGGCAAGTCGTTCGCCACGTCGGTGTCGCCGTGGGTGGTGCCGCTCGACGCGCTGCGGCACGCGCGGGTGGCGCCTCCGCCGCGCGACCCGGAGCCGCTGCCGTACCTTCACGACGCCGAGGACTGGGGGCTCGACCTCCGCCTCGAGGTGCGGTTGAACGGGCACGTGGTGTCCCGGCCGCCGTTCGCGTCGATGTACTGGACCGCGGCGCAGATGCTGGCGCACCTGACGGTGAACGGCGCGTCCCTGCGCACCGGCGACCTCTACGCCTCGGGCACGGTGAGCGGGCCCGAGCGGGACCAGTTCGGTTCGCTCATCGAGCTGGCCTGGGGCGGGCAGACCCCGATCGAGCTGCCCGGCGGCGAGACCAGGGTGTTCCTGGAGGACGGCGACGAGGTCACCATCACCGGCACCGCCCCCGGCCCCGACGGCACCCGCATCGGCTTCGGCGAGGTCACCGGCCGCATCCTCCCCACCCCCTGACCCCACGCGTGTGTCCGCGCCCTGTGCACGTGTGTCCGCACGCTGTGCACGTGTCCGCGCCGTGCGACGCCGACACGCGGTCATGACGCGCGGACACGGCAGTGGCTGCCGTGTCCGCGCGTGGGGAGCGTCAGACGCTGGCCAGGTAGTCGGCGGCCTTCTGCGGGTCGAGGAACCAGTGCTGGAAGTCCGAGGGGTCCTCGAAGCCGTTGACGAACCGCGCGGCGACGGCGGGCTTGGTGGCCGCCGCGCCGATGATGTCCAGCACGTGCGGGGGCGGCGGCTGCAGCATCGCGTTGGTCCACACGGTCACGTGCTTGGCGTAGTCCCAGTACTCGTCGAACGTCTCCCGCATCCACCGCCGGTCGAACGGCTGGTCACCGCGGGCCACGATCGCGTCCCGGAACGTCGCCGCGCAGTGGCTGGCGTTGTTCGACCCCTGGCCGGTGATCGGGTCGTTGGCCACCACCACGTCGGCCATGCCGAGCACCGGGTGCCCGGACGGCAGCTCGCCCACCGGGTGCCGCACGACCGGGGTGTACCCGCCGGCCAGCGTCGCCCGGGAGTCGGTGAGCTCCACCTCGGCGCACCGCTCGTACTCCCACGGCAGGAACTGCTTCATCAGCCCCAGGATCCGGTCCAGGTGCTCCCGCGGCCCCGGCCGGTCGGCGAAGCAGTCCAGCGGCCCGCCGGGGATGCCCTCGAAGAAGAGGATGTCGCAGTTCCCGCTCAGCGTGTAGGCCGGGATCATGAACAGCTCGCCGACCCCGGGAATGATGTTGAACCGCACCCCGTGGGTGTCCGGGTGCTCCGGCCGCGGCGCGAGCCCGTGCACGTACGCCAGCGACAGCGCGCGCTGCGGCGACGTGTACGGCGACAGCTCCGGGTTGCGGTCGAACAGCTGCACCAGCTCACCCTTGCCGGCCGCCACCAGCGTGAGGTCGTACATCCCGGCCAGCGAGTTCAGGTCGGCGGTGGTGACACCGTGGATGATCAGCTTGCCGCCGCGCTCCTCGAACAGCTCCAGCCAGCCGGCCATCTTCACCCGCTGGTCCACCGACTGCGCGTAGTGGTCCAGCCGGGCGAACCAGTCCAACGCCCTGCCGCCGTCCGGTCCGGCGATCGACACGCCGAGGCCCTCGACCTTGACGGTCTCCCCCTCCCAGAGGTTGATCTTCTCGTCCCGCTCGTGCTGCAGCGCGCCGTGGAACATGCACTGGGTGGACATCACCCGCCCGCCGCGGATCTCCTCCGGTGTCCGGGCCGACATCACGGTCACGTCGTAGTCCCGCGCCTGCAGGCTCAACGCCAGCTGCAGACCCGACTGACCCGCTCCGACGATGAGGATCTTGCGCATCTGTGCCCAACCTTTCCGAAAAGGACTCGACGAACCTCACCCGCGACCGGCCGCGACGCCGGAGCGCACCCGCTCCGGCCGGCGGCCCGGCTCGCTGACCTCGGCCAGCGACATCGTGTGGCCGACCAGCGCGCGCAGCGCCTCGGCGGTGGACGCGGGGTCCCGCGCGTCACAGGTGATCAGCGGGACCTCCGGGGCGAGCGCGAGCGCGTCGCGCACCTCGTCGAGGTCGTGCCGAAGCTCGCCGTCGAAGAGGTTGACCGCGACGATGAACGGCAGGTCGGAGTCGTTCTCGAAGTAGTTGATCGCCGCGAAGGACTGGTCGATCCGGCGGGTGTCGACGAGCACGATGGCGCCCAACGCCCCGCGGGACAGGTCGTCCCAGAGGAACCAGAACCGCGCCTGCCCCGGCGTGCCGAACAGGTACAGCAGCAGGTCGGAGTGCAACGTGATTCGGCCGAAGTCCATCGCGACGGTGGTGGTCGACTTCTCGCCGCCGGGCGGCAGGTCGTCCACGCCGTCGCCGGCTTCGGTCATCCACGCCTCGGTGTTGAGCGGCGGCACCTCGGACACCGACCCGACGAAGGTGGTCTTGCCGACCCCGAACCCTCCCGCGACGACGATCTTCGCCGAGATCGCCAGTGGAGCCCCCTCAGACGGGAAGCCGCTTGAGTCCATCGAGGATCCTTCCGAGCACGTTCAGGTCGTGGTGGTAGGCGTAGGCCGTGGGGTGGATGTAGAGCGCGCCCTCCGCGGCGAGGTCGCTGACCAGCACCCGGACCACCCCGAGCGGCAGGTTCAGCGTGGAGGACAGCTCGGCGACCGAGGTCTGCGTGCGGGCCCGCTCGTACAGCGTCCGTGACTCCGGCATCAGTGAGTCGGCGAGCGCGGGGTCGTACCGCGGCACCGACACCAGCGTCTCCACCAGCAGGTGGTGCCTGGTCCGGGTCCGGCCCCCGGTGAGCGCGTAGGGCCGCACCCGCCTGCTGCGTTTCCTCGTGCCGGAGGTGTCGTCACCGGGCACAGTGATCACTTCCTTGTCCGGGCCGGTCATGCCTGTGGCCGCCGGGCGGTGAGCACGCGCCGGAGGTCGGCGCGGATCTCGGGGGTCAGGGCGTGTCCCGCGTTGGTGACGAACTGGGTCATCTCGTAGGCGACGACCTTCATGTCGCAGTCGGGCCCGGTGAGCACGGCGAGGCCGGCGCCGGGTCCGATGCCCATGAACAGGAAGTACCCGCGGGTGAGCCGGATGATGATCTGCTCGCAGTTGCCCTTGTCGAACAGCGCGGCGCTGTTGCCGGCCAGGCTGAGCAGGCCGCTGGAGATCGCCGCGAGCTGCTCGGCGTCGTCACCGCTCACCGCGTCCGACGCGGTGAGCGGGAACCCGTCGGACGACATGATCAGGGCGTGGGTGACCCCGTGCACCTTGCGCACGAAGTCGTTGAGCAGCCAGGTGAAGTCTGCTTTGTCGGTGTTCTTCGCGACCGTCACGGCGTGCTGTCCTCGGCAGGTGTCTCGTTGGTGTGGTTGCGGTGCTCGTCCAGGGCGGCGCGCTCGCCGTCGGAGAAGGCGCCGAGGTCGGCGAGCAACTGCTCGTGGCCGTCGCGCTCGCCGGCGCCGCCGCCGGGTTCCGCCGGCTGGGTCTCGGTCCGCTCGCCGGAGCTCTTGATGCTGCGCGGCACCCGGCGGGGCAGCCCGCTCGCTGTGGTGCCCCCGGTGGTCGGCGCGGTGGGCGCGGGCCGGCGCCGGGGGAGCGGCTCGGCAGTGTCGGCGCCGGTGTCGGCGCGGGTGTCGGTGGCCGGCGCCGTCCGCGTCGCGGTGGCCGTGGCACCCGAACCATCGCCGGCTGCCCGGTCGGCCGGCCGGGACGTTCCGCCGTGCGGCGGGAACACCACGGTTTTGGCGCCGCTCCAGCTCGCCTCCGGCAGCTCGCACACCAGGCCCGCTGGCAGCAGCACGGTGGCGGTGGTGCCGTGCGGCATGCGCCGGTCGAGGTGCACCCGCAGGTCGTGCCGCGCGGCCAGCCGGCGCACCACCGCGAGACCCATGTGCCGGACCGAGTCGTCGTCGAGCACCGGGTCTGCGGCGAGCCGCTCGTTGAGCTCGCGCAGCCGCTCCGGCGGCAGGCCGATGCCCTCGTCCTCGATCCGCAGCAGCACGCTGCCCTGCTCGGTGAGGTGCGCGCTGACCCGGACCAGGGATGTCGGCGGCGACTGGTTGGCCGCGTTGTCCAGCACCTCGGCCAGCAGGCGACTGAGGTCCTCGGCGGCGAAGCCGACCACGCCCAGCGACACCACCCGGCCGATCGTGACCCGGGTGTACTGGTCGATCGACGACATCGCCGCGCGCACGACGTCGACCAGCGACACGGTCTCGGCCGTGTTCTCGTCGGCGTCGCGGCCGGCCAGCACCCGCAGGTTCTCCGCGTTGCGCCGCAGCCGGGTGGCCAGGTGGTCCAGCCGGTACAGCTCGGCTAGCCGGTCCTGGTCCTCCTCCTTGGCCTCCATCTCCTCGAGCTGGGCGAGCAGGGAGTCGACCAGGTTGAGGTCACGCAGCGCGATGCTGGCGCAGATGCCGACCAGCGCCTCCTGGGAGTCGCGGGAGGGGGCCGGCGCGGGAGCCGCCTCGATGGCGCGCGGCGCGTACCCGCCGGTGCCACGGTTGGTGTTGCCGAGGAACTGGGCCGCGGCCTCGCGGGAGCGGTCGAGCAACGACCGCGAGCGATCCAGCAGTTCCCGAGCCCGCGTCGCCATGTCGTCACTACCTTCTGGGTCGCCTGCGTCCGGGTGATGGGCGGCCGTGCGCCGGTCGGCCGCAACGGAGGCCCATGCAATCAGAAGACCGCTCGTGGTGTCCACAGCCGGTCCGTGATCCGTCGCTCCCCGTCACGCCGGTCCTGGTGTTTCGCGCCGGAGAGGGGTTCGCGCGGCGCGACGGGAACGATCTCGGCGAGTCGATGGGGACGGAGCCCTCGGCAGAGATAGGGTGTTGCAGCCGGGCCGGGTGCGCGCGTCGGGGTGATCCATACGGGAGGTTTTCGCTGGTGTCCAACGATTCCTTCGTCCACCTGCACGTGCACACCGAGTACTCGATGCTCGACGGTGCGGCGAAGATCGCTCCGCTGTTCGCGGAGGCCAGCAGGCTGGGGATGCCGGCCGTGGGGATGACCGACCACGGCAACATGTACGGCGCCGACGAGTTCTACCAGCAGGCGTGCAAGGCGGGCATCAAGCCGATCATCGGCATCGAGGCCTACGTCGCGCCGGAGAGCCGGTTCCACAAGAAGCCGGTGTTCTGGGGGCAGAGCAGCCAGCGCGGCGCCGACGAGTTCGGTGAGGGCGGCGACGTCTCCGGTGGCGGCGCGTACACGCACATGACGATGCTCGCCGAGAACTCCACCGGCTTGCGCAACCTCTTCACGCTCTCGTCGCTGGCCAGCATCCAGGGCTACTACCGCAAGCCGAGAATGGACAGGGAGCTGATCGCCGAGCACGCCGAGGGGATCATCGCCACCACCGGTTGCCCTTCCGGGGAGGTGCAGACCCGGTTGCGGTTGGGCCAGCGCAAGGAGGCGCTGCAGGCGGCCTCGGACTATCGGGACATCTTCGGGCCGGACAACTTCTTCCTCGAGCTGATGGACCACGGGCTGCCGATCGAGCGGTCGGTCCGCGAGGGGCTGCTGGAGATCGGCCGGACCCTCGGGCTCACCCCGCTGGCCACCAACGACTCGCACTACGTCACCCAGGACCAGGCCGAGTCGCACGCCGCGTTGCTCTGCGTGCAGTCCGGCAAGACGCTCAACGACCCGAACCGGTTCAAGTTCGACGGCGACGGCTACTACCTGAAGTCGTCGGCGGAGATGCGCGAGTACTGGGACACCGAGGTGCCCGGCGCCGCCGACACGACGCTACTGATCGCCGAGCGGGTGCAGTCCTACGACGAGGTGTACGCGCACCGGGACCGGATGCCGAAGTTCCCCGTGCCCGAGGGGCACGACGAGGTGAGCTGGCTGCACCACGAGGTGATGAAGGGCCTCGAGTGGCGCTTCCCGGACGGCATCCCGGACGGCTACGTCGAGCGCGCGGAGTTCGAGCTCGGCGTGATCGCGCAGAAGGGGTTCCCCGCCTACTTCCTCGTCGTCGCCGACCTGATCAACTACGCGCGCGGCGTCGGCATCCGGGTCGGGCCGGGCCGTGGCTCGGCGGCGGGGTCGCTGGTGGCCTACGCGCTGGGGATCACCAACCTGGATCCGATCCCGCAGAAGCTGCTGTTCGAGCGGTTCCTCAACCCCGAGCGCGCCTCGATGCCCGACATCGACATCGACTTCGACGACCGCCGCCGCGGCGAGATGATCCGCTACGCCACCGAGAAGTACGGTGCCGACCGGGTCGCGCAGGTCATCACCTTCGGCACGATCAAGACGAAGGCGGCGATCAAGGACGCGGCGCGCGTGCACTTCGGCCAGCCCGGCTACGCGATCGCGGACAAGATCTCCAAGGCACTGCCGCCGCCGGTCATGGCGAAGGACATCCCGCTGTCCGGCATCGTCGACCCGCAGCACGAGCGCTACGCCGAGGCGGCCGAGGTCCGCTCGCTGGTCGAGACCGACCCCGAGGTCAAGACGATCTTCGAGACCGCCCGCGGGCTCGAGGGGCTGATCCGCAACGCCGGCGTGCACGCCTGCGCGGTGATCATGTCGAGCGAGCCGCTGATGGACGCGATCCCGCTGTGGCAGCGCGACGACGGCGCCATCATCACCGGCTGGGACTACCCGTCCTGCGAGGCCATCGGCCTGTTGAAGATGGACTTCCTCGGGCTGCGCAACCTCACGGTCATCGGCGACGCCATCGACAACATCAAGGCCAACCGGGGCGAGGAGATCGACCTCGACCGCCTGCGGGTGGACGACCCGAAGACCTACGAGCTGCTCGGCCGAGGGGACAGCCTCGGGGTGTTCCAGCTCGACGGTGGCGCCATGCGCGACCTTCTCCGCCGCATGCAGCCCACCGAGTTCAACGACATCATCGCCGTCAACGCGCTGTACCGGCCTGGCCCGATGGCGATGAACACCCACAACAACTACGCCGACCGCAAGAACGGTCGGCAGGAGATCACCCCGATCCACCCCGAGTTGGAGGAGGCGCTCGAGGACATCCTGGCCGAGACCTACGGCCTGATCGTCTACCAGGAGCAGATCATGCAGATCGCTCAGCGGGTGGCCGGGTTCTCGATGGGCCGAGCCGACGTGCTCCGCAAGGCCATGGGCAAGAAGAAGGCCGACGTGCTGGAGAAGGAGTACGCCGGCTTCGAGGAGGGGATGAAGGCCAACGGCTACTCCTCCAACGCGATCAAGACGCTGTGGGACACGATCCTGCCGTTCGCCGGGTACGCGTTCAACAAGAGCCACGCGGCCGGGTACGCCCTCGTGGGCTACTGGACCGCCTACCTCAAGGCGAACTACCCGGCCGAGTACATGGCGGCGCTGCTCACCTCGGTGGGGGACAACAAGGACAAGTCGGCGATCTACCTCTCCGAGTGCCGCCGGCTCGGGATCAGGGTGTTGCCACCGGACGTCAACGAGTCCGGGCAACGGTTCGCCGCGGTCGGTGACGCCATCCGCTACGGCCTCGGCGCGATCCGCAACGTCGGCGCCAACGTGGTGGACTCGATTCTCAAGATCCGCGAGGAGAAGGGGAAGTACTCCTCGTTCACCGACTTCCTCGACAAGTCCGAGCTCGTGGTCTGCAACAAGCGGGTCATCGAGTCGCTGATCAAGGCAGGCGCGTTCGACTCGCTCGGCAACACCCGGCTGGCGATGGTGCAGCAGCACGAGGACGCGGTGGACGCGGTCGTGCCGCTCAAGCGGCAGCAGGCGATGGGCCAGTTCGACCTGTTCGGCGGCGGGGACGACGCCAGCTCGTCGGTCACCGACTCCTCGCCGCTGGCGCACCTGAAGTTCGGCGACGAGGAGTACCCGCGCAAGCAGTTGCTCGCCTACGAGCGGGAGATGCTGGGGCTCTACGTCTCGGCGCACCCGCTGGACGGCGCGGAGCGGATCCTGCGCAAGCACGCGCCGCGGCCGATCGCCGCGATACTGGCCGACCCGCCCAAGGAGGGTGAGATCATCGTCTCCGGGTTGATCACGTCGCTGGACCGGCGGGTCAACAAGAAGGGCGAGCCCTGGGCGATCTGCACGGTGGAGGACATGGACGCCTCGGTGGAGGTGCTGTTCTTCCCGAAGTCCTACACGGTGTTCTCCGCCGACCTGGTGGAGGACAACGCGGTGGTGGTCAAGGGCAGGGTCAACTGGCGCGAGGACAAGATGTCCATCTTCGGCGGCGGTCTGGTGCCGCTGGACCTCAGCGACGCCGAGCTGGGTGGCGAGGACCCGCCCCTGGTGCTGCTGGCCGCCGCGGAGAAGCTCGACCGGAACGTGGTCAGCGAGCTCAAGCAGACGCTGCAGGCGCACCGCGGGGACACGCCGGTGCACCTCAAGCTGATCGGCCGGCAGCGGCAGACGGTGTTCGCGCTGTACGACTACCCGGTCAAGGTCAGCTCGATGCTGATGGGTGAGCTGAAGGGCATCCCGGGGATCACCGCCGGCACCTGACCGCCGGT
The DNA here is from genome assembly GCF_900115565.1 of Amycolatopsis arida. Lineage (GTDB taxonomy): Bacteria > Actinomycetota > Actinomycetes > Mycobacteriales > Pseudonocardiaceae > Yuhushiella > Yuhushiella arida. The sequence goes on from NZ_FOWW01000001.1 coordinate 246,701, forward strand.
CGCCTTACGGTGAGCTGGTGACCACGCGGCAGACCCCCACCGCCGACCCGCGGCGGTGGAAGGTGCTGGCCGTCACGCTCACCGCCGGGTTCATGGGCCTGCTCGACGTGAGCATCGTCAACGTCGCGCTGCCGTCGATCCAGCGGGGGTTGGGCGCGTCGGCCGGCGGCATCCAGTGGGTGGTGTCCGGGTACGCGTTGACGTTCGGGCTGGTGCTGGTGTCCGGCGGGCGGCTCGGCGACGCGCTCGGCCGGCGCCGGATGTTCCTGCTCGCGCTGACCGGGTTCGTGCTCACCAGTGTGGCGGCGGGCGCCGCGCCGACCGAGGCCGCGCTGGTGACCGCGCGGCTGCTGCAGGGCTTCACCGCCGGGTTGCTCACGCCGCAGAACACCGGGCTGATCCAGGACCTGTTCCGCGGGCCCGAACGGGGCAGGGCGTTTGGTCTGTTCGGCGCGACCGTCGGGGTGTCCACGGCGGTGGGGCCGGTGCTCGGTGGGGCGATCATCGCCGCCTTCGGCGAGGACCACGGATGGCGGTGGGTGTTCTTCGTCAACGTGCCCATCGGCGCGGCCGCGCTGGTGCTCGCCGCGCGGTTGCTGCCGCCGGCCCCGCCCCGGTCGAGGTCGGTGCGCGGGGAGATCGACGTGGTGGGGATGGTCCTGCTCGGGCTGGCCGTGCTGGGTGTGCTGCTGCCGTTGATCGAGTCGGAGCAGGGCGGGTTGCGGACCCTGTGGTGGATGTTCGGGGTGGCGCTCGTGCTCGCCGCGGCGTTCCTCCGGTGGGAGCGGCGGGTGGTGCGGCGTGGGCGGCCGCCGCTGCTGGACCCGCGGCTGTTCACCGGCACGCCGGGTTATCCGGGTGGCGCGACGATCGGCGCGGTGTACTTCTGTGGGTTCGCCGGGATCTGGCTGGTGTTCGCGCTGTTCTTCCAGCAGGGGCTGGGGTACTCGCCACTGGAGTCGGGGTTGGCGGTGACGCCGTTCGCGCTCGGGTCGGCGGTGTCGGCGGCGGTGGCCGGGCGGCTGGTGCCGCGGTTCGGCCGCCGGTTGACGGTGACCGGGTTGGGGATGGTCGCGACCGGGTTGGCCGTCGTCGGCGCGGTGGTGGTGCTGTTCCCGGCCGCGCCGATCGGGTGGGTGGTGGCGCCGCCGCTGCTGCTGGCCGGAATCGGCGGCGGGATGGTGATCTCGCCGAACACGACGTTGACGTTGGAGTGCGTGCCGACCCGGATGGCCGGTGTCGCCGGCGGGGCGCTGCAGACCGGGCAGCGGATCGGGACGGCGCTGGGGACGGCGGTGCTGGCGTCGGTGTTCCACGCCGTGGTGGCGCGATCGGGCGCTGGCCCCGGTCCGGGCGTGGGCTCGGGTGGTCCCGGCGGCCCCGGCGGCGGGGCCGGGCCGGTCGGGGTGTACACGTCGGCGCTCGCGGTGGCGATGTTCTGTTCGGTGGGCATCGTGCTCGTGGCGCTCGCCGTGGCCGCGGGGGAGCTGCGAGCCCGCCGCGCCCGGGAGCGGACCACCACCGGGCAGTCGATCAGTGACCCTTCGTGACCGTCGCTAGTCCATTCGGGTGGCTGGGCACGGAAAGTAGTGGCGCTACGGACAGCGACTGTGGAACGCTGGTGAGGCCTTCGAATTCGGCGAACTGGCTACCCAGCGTGGCAATCCGGGTGAGAGTTCAGGGAGCGGGCTCTCACCGGGTACATGCGGGTGTCCGATGAGTTGCCCATTTCGGATACGCAGCGTGAGCTCTCGCGCGCACGTCATCGACGGCCGCGGGGGATCGCTCGGTGACGATGAGAGCGCTGCCACGGGTCGTCCTGCCACCGTCGAAGGCCGCCGCGCGGGTGGGCCCGGGAGGAGGGAGGCTCGGGCCCACCCCAGCAGCTCTCTTCGCCGTCTCCCGCCACGACCGAGTGAACTTCGCGCTCGAGGGCGCCGAAGGCTCCGTTCGATCCGCCCGGCGACCCCCAGTTGTCCACGGATTCTCGGAACACCCGTCGCGCGGCCCGATCCCCGATAGACTGGAGGCGGGGCCGCCCCCCGGGATTGGGTGGGGGGGGTGCTCTGGGGTCCGAATGTCGATCTTTGGGGTTCACTGCGCTTCGCGGGGCCTGCTCCGGTGCGAGTGCACAACAGCCGTGGTCCACGGTGTCCCTCGCCCACCTCCCTGGCCGACGGTGCTCCCGTTCGGCGGTCGTGGCGTTCCCCCGGGGTTCCACTCGGCGGTCACCAGGGAGGTGGCCGATGCTCTTCCCCGGCAGCGGCGCTGGCCAGGGCCGGCAGGACCTCACCCAGCGGCCCGCGGAGCACGGCCGCCGCGAAGTCGTCGTACGGGGTGGGTGAGGCGTTGCACAAGATCACCCGCGCGCCGCTGCTGGCCGCGAGGCCCACCAGGCCCGCCGCCGGCTGCACGGTCAGCGAGCTGCCCGCCACCAGCAGCACGTCGCACGAGCACACCGCCACTCGCGCCCGCTCCAGCACGGCGGGGTCCAGCGCCTGCCCGAACGAGATCGTCGCCGACTTGAGGATGCCGCCGCACCGCCGGCAGTCCGGGTCGGCCTCCCCCGCGGCCACCCGGTCCAACGCCTCCCGCATCCCCCTCCGGTCCCCGCAGCCGAGGCACACCGCCTCGAACATCGTCCCGTGCAGCTCCAGCACCCGCTCCGCCCCGGCCTTCTGGTGCAGCCGGTCGATGTTCTGCGTGACGACCAACCGCAGCGTGCCCCGCCGCTCCAGCTCCACCAGCGCCCGGTGCGCCGCGTTCGGCTCGGCCCCCCACGCCGGGTGCTCGGCTCGCGCCCGCCAGGCGGCCTCCCGCACCTCCCTGCTGTCCACGTAGGACTGGAATCGGGACAGCCGCTCGGCCAGGGGATCGCGGGTCCACAGCCCGTTCGGCCCGCGGAAGTCGGGAATGCCGGACTCGGTCGACACGCCGGCACCGGTCAGCGCGACCATCCGCCGCGCCCCGGCCACCAGCTCCCGCGCCATCTCCATACCGCCATGATGCCCGCGAACGACGAAAGCCAGGCCCGTACCCGGCGAGGAGAGCGGGGCCTACACCACCACGCCCGGCGCCCCGTACAGCCCGGGCCCGTCCACCCGCACGGTCTCGAGGTGCCGCACCGCGGCCCGCCGCGCCTGCTCCACCAGCTCGTCGGTCCGGCTGAAGTCCAGCGGGCTCACCCGCACCGGCTCCGGCCCCGGTAGGTACACCACCGGCACGTCGGCGGCCGCCAGCGGTGCCTCCAGCACGGCCTGGTTGCGCATGCTGACCATCGCGGTGAACATCAGCACCTCGGCGAACGTCCGCGGTCGCGGCGGGATGTGGCCGGGGAACGCGCAGTCCAGCACCACCAGCGAGCGCGCCCCCATCGCCAGCGCCTGCCGCATCGGCACGTTCGCGACCAGCCCGCCGTCGTAGCGCCACCGGCCGTCGTGGGCCACCGGCGGGTAGATCCCGGGGATCGCGCAGCTCGCCAGCAACGCCGGTCGCAGCGGGCCGGACCGGATCAGCTCCGGCTCGGCGGTGTCGACGTCGGTCGCCATCACCCCCAGCGGCAGCGCCAGGTCCGCGAACGTCGTGCCGGCGCCGAGGTGGTCGTCGATGATCGCGGCGAGTCCGGTGTTGGGGAACAGGTGAGTCCGGCTGTGGCGGAGGGTGCGCACCCTGCTGAGCACCCCGCCGGGGAACGCCTCGTGCCGGGTCATCCGCGCCCAGATGTCCCGCAGCCGAGGCGCCGCGTCGGCGCCGGGCATCGCCAGCACCGCGCCGTTCAGCGAGCCGACCGACGTGCCGACCACGAGGTCCGGCGCCACCCCGGCCTCGGTGAGCGCGCGCAGCATCCCGACCTGCATCGCGCCGAGGCTCCCGCCACCGCCGAGGACGAAACCCACCGGTCGCGGCAGCGGGAGCGCTGAGATCGACACCGCCCGATCATGGCGCGCGGGCACCCGCACCGCGCGTCGGGTCGCCCGGACGGGGTTTGCTTCCGGCTACTGATGGGTAACACTGGTCACACCGGTCTTGCCGGACACCGCGCTCGACGACCCGATGGGGAGGTTCCCGTGGCGGAGCAACCGAACGTGACGGAGCAGGAAGCCAGGGCGGTCGCGGAGGAGGCGAGGGAGAGCGGCTGGCAGAAGCCGTCCTTCGCCAAGGAGCTCTACCTCGGCCGGTTCCGCCTCGATCTGGTCCACCCGCATCCCCGCCCGACCCCGGAGGCGGAGGCCAGGGCCGAGCGGTTTTTGGCCGAGCTGCGCGACTACTGCGCCACCCTCGACGCCGGTGTGATCGAGCGGGAGGCTCGCATCCCCGACGAGTACGTGAAGGGGCTGGCCGAGCTCGGCTGCTTCGGGATCAAGATCCCGGAGGAGTACGGCGGACTCGGGCTCACCCAGGTCGCCTACAACCAGGCGTTGATGTTGGTCGGCTCGGTGCACTCGACGCTGGGCGTGCTGCTGTCGGCACACCAGTCGATCGGCGTGCCCGAGCCGCTCAAGCTCGCCGGCACCCCCGAGCAGAAGCGCCGGTTCCTGCCGCGCTGCGCCAAGGGCGCGATCAGCGCGTTCCTGCTCACCGAGCCCGACGTCGGCTCCGACCCGGCCCGGCTGGCCACCTCGGCCATCCCCACCGAGGACGGCGAGGCCTACGAGCTCGACGGCGTGAAGCTGTGGACCACCAACGGTGTCGTCGCCGAGCTGCTGGTCGTGATGGCCAGGGTGCCCAAGCGCGAGGGGCACCGGGGCGGCGTCACGGCGTTCGTCGTCGAGGCCGACACGCCCGGCATCACCGTCGAGCGGCGCAACGCGTTCATGGGCTTGCGCGGCATCGAGAACGGCGTGACCCGCTTCCACAAGGTCCGGGTGCCCAAGGAGAACGTGATCGGCGGCGAGGGCCAGGGCCTCAAGATCGCCCTGGGGACGTTGAACACCGGCCGGTTGTCCGTACCGGCGGCGTGCACGGCGGCGGGGAAGTGGTCGCTCAAGATCGCCAGGGAGTGGTCGGCGGAGCGGGTCCAGTGGGGCAGGCCGGTCGGCAAGCACGCCGCGGTGGCGAACAAGATCTCGTTCATCGCGGCCACCACCTACGCACTGCAGGCCGTGCTCGACCTGTCCGCGCACATGGCCGACGAGGGTCGCAACGACATCCGGATCGAGGCCGCCCTGGCGAAGCTGTGGGCCAGCGAGATGGCCTACGTGATCGCCGACGAGCTCATGCAGATCCGCGGCGGGCGGGGCTACGAGACCGCCGAGTCGCTGGCCGCCCGCGGCGAGCGAGCCGCCCCGGTCGAGCAACTGGTGCGGGACCTGCGGATCAACCGGATCTTCGAGGGTTCCACCGAGATCATGCACCTGCTCATCGCGCGGGAGGCCGTCGACGCGCACTTGTCCGCCGCCGGTGACCTCGCCGACCCGGATGCCGACGCCGCGCGCAAGGCGAGGGCGGCGGCCAAGGCCAGTGGCTTCTATGCGAAGTGGCTGCCGCAGCTGGTCACCGGCGCCGGCCAGGTGCCGACGTCGTACCGTGAGTTCGGTCCGCTCGCGCCGCACCTGCGGTTCGTCGAGCGCACCGCCCGTAAGCTGGCCCGGTCCACGTTCTACGGGATGGCCCGCTGGCAGGCCGGGTTGGAGAAGCGCCAGGGCTTCCTGGCCAGGATCGTCGACATCGGAGCCGAGCTGTTCGCCATGGCGGCGGTGTGCGTGCGCGCCGAGATGCAGCGGGTGGACGACGCCGCCGAGGGCGCGACGGCCTACGAGCTGGCCGACGCGTTCTGCCGGCAGTCCCGGCTGCGGGTGGCGCGGTTGTTCGACGCGTTGTGGGACAACACCGACGACATCGACCGGCGGGTGGCCGACCGGACGCTGGACGGCCGCTACACCTGGCTGGAATCGGGTGTGCTGGACCCGAGCGAGGGCACCGGCCCGTGGATCGCGGACTGGCGCAAGGGTGCCTCCGGCGAGGAGAACGTGGCGCGCCGCTACCTGTCGTCCACGTAGCCGGTAGCCGCCCGGCCGCCGTGTCCGCGCTCCGTGCACACGTACCCGCGCCCTGCGACGCGAACACGCGTGCACGGAGCGCGGACACGCGTGCACTGGGGTGGGTCAGTGGGCGGCTTCCTCGACCGGTCGTTCGGTGTCGGCGGTCTCGGCGGCCCGCGCGGAGGCCGCGCGCCGGCGGCGTTTGACGACGGTGACCGTGGCGACCGCGAGGGCGATCACGATGAGCAGGATCCAGCTGCCCTTGCCGACGGCGTCCTCGATCTGCTTGGCGGCCTCCCCCGCGGCGGCGCCGATGCCGATGTGCAGCGCGCACCACCCGGTGGCGCCGACGATCACCGGTGGGAGGAAGCGCCGGAACGCGAGGCCGGAGGCGCCGGCGGCCGCGGGCACCAGCGTGCGCATGACCGGCAGGTAGATGGCGACCAGCACCGCCCAGGAGCCCCGCCGGACGAGGAAGGCGGACGCCTTGTTCCAGCCGTCCGCGCCGTGCTTCTGGACCATCTTGGTCTGGCGGAGCCGGGGACCGAACTTGCGGCCGAGGAAGAACCCGATCGAGTCACCGGTGACCGCGCAGACGGTGGTGACCAGCCACATGATCAGAAACTTGGGCGCGCTGGTGGCCGTGGTGCCGAGGATGAACAGGCCGGTCTCGCCGGGGGCGATGAAGCCGAGGCCCAGGGTGCACTCGCCCAGGACCAGCAGGCCGGCCGCCGCGGTGACGCCGGCGGGGGGCAGGCTCTGCAGCCATTCGAGTACGTCGGTCACCAGCGCCACGCGTGCGTCCCCTTGCTCGTCGTTACCGTGTCGATCCCCCCCGGCGGGACCACCCGTCCGGCGGTTCCCACGGTAGCGCGGAGCGTATCCGCCTCGGGGTTGAGTTTCCTCCGGGACCACCCCTACCTGCGACGGATGGCCGGCTACCGCGCGAGGAGGCTGGTGGCTTCCTGGGTGGCGGGGGTGGTGGTGGCGAGGTGGGTGAGGTGGTCGGGTAGGGGTTGGCCGCGGTGGTGCATGGCCT
>NZ_FOWW01000001.1:253730-1029461 GCF_900115565.1 Amycolatopsis arida
CTCCTCCCGCGACTGGGCCGCCAAAGGCACCCGACTCCTCGGCGTCCGCGCCGTCATCGCCGAATCCTTCGAACGCATCCACCGCTCCAACCTCATCGGCATGGGCGTCATCCCCCTCCAATACCCCCCAGGCGACACCGCCACCACCCTCGGCCTCGACGGCACCGAAACCTACGACATCACCGGCATCACCACCCTCAACACCGGCCACACCCCCCACACCGTCCACATCACCGCCACCCACGACAACGGCACCACCACCGAATTCGACGCCACCGTCCGCATCGACACCCCCGGCGAAGCCGACTACTACCGCCACGGCGGCATCCTGCACTACGTCGTCCGAAAGATGATCAACACCTCGACGAGTTGAGTCCCCACTCGGTGTGCCCCGGGCCGCGGCGCGGCGGGATGCGTCATGTCCCTGCGCGCCTTGCCGTTCGGACTTACCCGTCCTCGTCAGTCGAGTACCGCGGGCGGGGGTAGTGGCAGGCGCTCACCGCGCTGGAGCAGTCGCACGGCCGTGCCGCCTTGGCACCGTCTCGCGGCCTCGGCCAGGAAGTTCGACACCGGCGAGGCGAACATCGGGTAGTCGTCGAAGTGCACGGGAACGGCGTGGGCCGGGCGGAGCAACTCGAGCAGGTCCACGCCCTGCCGGTCGTCCATGCTGACCAGCGCGCCGAGCACCCGCGCGCCGCCGAGGTGCAGCACGGCGAGGTCGAGCCGCGGGAAGCGCTCCCGGATGCCCCGCAACTCGTCGTGCAGCACGGTGTCACCGCTGACGTAGATCCGCAGCGGCTCGGCCCCGGGAGTCGCGACGTACTCCAGAACGCTGCCCATCACCGGCGGGAGGACCCGCCGGACCAACGGACCGGTCGAGTGCCGCGCCGGCACGGCGGTGATGGTCAGCGCGGCACCACCATCGGCCAGTGTCTCGGTGGACCAGGTCGGCAGCGCGGCGGCGTTGCGGAACCCGCGCCTGCCGAGCCGGCGCGCCGCGGCGGCGGTGGTCAGCACGGGGACGTCGGCCGGCAGCTCGCGCCGGGCCACCCGATCGAAGTGGTCGCCGTGCAGGTGCGACAGCAGCACCACGTCCGGCCGCGGCAGGTCGGCCAGCCGTGCCGCCGGGTCGGTCCGGCGGCGGGACACCATGCCCTGCCCCAGGTAGGCCCACTGCCCGCGGCGCAGGAAGTTCGGGTCGGTGAGCACGGTGAACGTCCCGAGCCGCAGCAGCGTGGTCGCCGTCCCGATGAAGGTCAGGGTGCTCTCCCTGGAGAGTGGTGCCACGCTACGTCCCCGTTCCCGTGACGGGGCCGCCCTGCCATCGGTGCACGCCGGCACCCAGGGCGTAGCTGAGGTGGCCACCGAGGGCACCACCGGCGGAGATGCCGAGCAGGCCGAGCCACGTCCACGCGATGCCGACGCGGTCGGCGCCCCGCGCGCGGTGCCGGTAGGAGGCGACGAAGCAGCCCGCGCCCACCGTGTTCGTCGCGGCGTGCAGGACCGCGACCCGCCGCTGCGTGGTGGTCAACTCGGGGAAGTCGGCCAGCCCGGCGACCACCGCGGGCGGCACGACCGCCAGGCCGAGCGCCACCAGCCTGCGGGCGGCGTCCCGCTGGTGGGGCCACGGGTCGAGCGCCGCGGCGCCGATCCAGGCCCCGAGCGGCACCGTCACCAGCAGCGGGTGCACGGGATGGCCGAGCCACGCGCCGCGCAGCACGCCGGCCGCCCGCCCCTGGATCGCCCGGCGCAGCCACCGGGCGGCGGCGCCGGAGAACCGGTCGGCGGCGCGGAAGGAGTCGGCGGCCCGGATGAGTCGGTGTACGGTCACCTTCCGGGCATACCCGCTCCGCCGGCACCGAACCACCAGCCGGACTCGAACGGGGACTCGCGGTCTCGGCGCCTGCCCTCGGTCAGCGGTTGAGGGCGGAGCGGATGGCGTCACGCACCCGGTCCATGATCGCCAGGGGTGGCCCGAGCAGCACGTTGCCGGCGGGGCTCTCCACCCCGGGGTGCGGCCGGGTCGGCGCGACCGCCTCGGCGACGCGCACGGTGGCCGCCATGGCGCGCAGCCGCTCCGCGTCGTGGCTCGCGGCCAGCAGCGGGAACTCGGCCCGCTCCTCGTGCTCGGCGTGCGCCAGCACGTCGTCCCGGAGCTGGAACAGCAGGGTGTCGAACCCCTCGGCGTCCGGGCCGAGCTCGTCCAGTGTGGACAGCAGCTCCTTCGCCCGGTGCTCCTCCTTCACCCTGGCCTCCGCCACGGGTTCGCCGCCGTCGACCCGGCGCACCTCAGGGTGGATCAGCTCCTCCTCGGCGGTCTCGTGCACCGAGAGCAGCCGTACCAGTCGGCGGAAGGCGTCCCTGCGCTCGTCCCCCCGCGCCCGCTCGACCTCCCCGAACAGGTCGCGGATCTCCTCGTGCTGCCGGCGCAGCAACGCGATGACGTCCTCGTTCTCGGCATCGTGCGACACGGCTCCTCCTCCCTCGTCCGGGCACGCTCCGGATCAGGGGTACCCAGGCCACCGCGCTCCACACCCGCCCAGTGCTCAGCGCCCGCGCAGCACCGCGATCACGTGGTCGACGGCCTCCGCCAGCAGTTGCGGCCGGATGGGCAGACTCAGCACCTCACCGGCCAGCCGCTCGGCCACCGGCAGGCTGCCCACGGCAAGCTCGGCCCGGTAGCGCCGCGCCTGTGCCGCCCTGCCGCGGCCAACGCCGCGAGGCGCGCTCGAATGGAAAGGCACTGTTACCGATGTGTCCGCGGTCAGCGCTGGTTGAGCTCGGCGAAGAGGCGGATCCACTGGTTCGGGTGGACGAACGCGACGACGGTGTCGCGACCGATGCCCGCCGCGCCCAACGCCGCGTCGATCCGGCCGCGGTCGAACATGCGCCGCAACGACGCGCGCACGCTGCCGCCGACCCCGCTGAAGCACAGCTCCACCATGGTCTCGTACCGGGTCAACGCCGCGCCGCTCAGCAAAGGGCGGTCCCGCCGCGCCAGCCGCAGGATGGCGGAGTCGACTCGGGGAACCGGACGGAACAGGCGGCGGTCGATCCGGCCGTGGAACTCCCAGGCGAACCGCGGCCAGGTCGAGACGGTGAGCAGGCTCCACCGACCGTAGTTCCCGGTGCGCTTCCTGGCGAACTCGAGTTGGGTGACCATCGTCGCGGACACGAGCGCGCGGGCCGCGAGGCACCAGTCCACGATCGCCGAGGTGACGCCGTACGGGATGGCGCCGACGAAGGCGAACGACTCGGCGGGCGGCTTCGCGGTGAGGAAGTCCCGATTGACGATCCGCACGTTCGACTCGCCGGCGAACCGTTGCCACAGTGGCTCGGCCATGTCGGGGTCGATCTCGTAGGCGAGGACCTCCCTGGCCCGGCGGGCCAGCTCCCTGGTGAGCAGCCCCTCGCCGGGGCCGGCCTCGACCACCGGCAGGTCGGGCCGGAGCTCGGCCGCGTCGACGATCCGGAGGACGGCGGCACGGTCGCGGAGGAAGTTCTGCCCGAACTGGCGCCGGTTGCGGTCCCGCTGGGTGTGCCCGTGCACCGGGCGCGTCTGGTGGGGATGTGGCCGCCGTCCCCGCTGCCGACCCTGCCAACCCTGCCGGCCGGAGGCCCCCTCGTTCGACCTGCTCACTTCGGCGAGCCTACCAACGGCCGTCGCCGCGCCGCGCCGTCGTCGCCACCGGCCGGGCCGTCCCGGCTACCGAGCGTTGTCGTCGAACTCGGCCCGCACGCCGAGCAGCCGCACCGGCCGAGTCAGCGTGAAGCGGTCCAGCAGCTCCAGCGCGGCCCGCTCGATCTCGCCCGCGTCGCCGGTCGGCGCGGGCAGGGTGCGGCTGCGGGTCTGGGTGACGAACGGCGCGAACCGCACCTTCACCGCGACCCGCACCGCCGGCCGGCCCTCGGCCCGCACGTCGTCGGCCACCCGGTGGGCCAGCGCGGCCACGTGCTCGTCGAGCAGGGCCCGGTCGGTCAGGTTCCGCTGGAAGGTCGTCTCCCTGCTGCGCGACCGCGGCACGTAGGGCGTCGCGGTCACCTCGTTGTCGCCCGCGCCGAGGGCGAGCTGCCGGTACCACGGCCCCAGCGCGGGACCGAATCGCTCCGCCAGCGTCACCGGGTCGGCCCTCGCCAGCTGGGCCACGGTGGACAGCCCCGCCTCGGCCAGCTTCCGCGCGGTCTTCTTGCCGATCCCCCACAGCGCGTCGGTGGGCAGGTCGGCCATCACCGCTACCCAGTTGTCCCTGGTCAGCCGGTAGATCCCGGCTGGCTTGGCGAATCCGGTGGCAAGCTTGGCGCGCAGCTTGTTGTCCCCGATGCCGACCGAGCAGGACAGCCCGGTGGCCGCCCGCACCACACGCCGCGCGTCGGCCGCCAGCGCCTCCGGGTCGGCCGTGCGGGCACCGAGGAACGCCTCGTCCCAGCCGAGCACCTCCACCACCACCGGCAGCTCCCGCAGCGCGGCCATGACCCGCTCGGACACCTCCTCGTAGGCCGGCGGGTCGGAGGGCAGGAACACCGCGTCCGGGCAGCGTTTCGCCGCGGTGCGCAGGGGCATGCCGGACCGGATCCCGTACTCGCGGGCCTCGTACGACGCGGTCGCGACCACCGCCCGCTCGGTCGGGTCGCCCGAGCCGCCGACCACCACGGGCCGGCCGCGCAGCTCCGGCCGCCTGGCCAGCTCGACCGCGGCGATGAACTGGTCGAGGTCCACGTGCAGGACCCAGTCCGCGTCGGACACGCCGTCCAGTATGGGCCAGGTGGGGCGCCGAGGCGTCCGGAAAGCCAGGTGGACGGCCCGCGGGGGTTGGTCGACCATGGAGAGCATGACCACAGGGCTGTGTTCATGAGAGCGCGGTTCACGCGCACGCTCGAGGGGATGTTCCGGGGGCCGCCGCGGGGGGTGCCGAGGGAGACACCGTCGAGTTTCCGCCGCGCGGGCCACATCGAGCGGGCGAGCGCGGCCGACCTGATGATGGTGGCATCGGATCTGGGGAACTCGCCACTGCAGATCGCCGGCATCCTGGTGCTCGAACCCGAGCGGCCGCCGGACCTGGCCGAGGTGCGCGCGGCGATCGCCGAGCGGATCCGGCCGGTGCGCCGCTTCCGGCAGCGGCTGCTGTCGGTGCCGCCGGGCTGCGGCCGGCCGATCTGGCAGGACCACGCCGAGTTCGACGTCGCCGAGCACGTGCGACACGTGCCCTGCCCCGCGCCGGGGGACGAGGAGGCGTTGCTCGACCTCGCCGCGCGGATCACCGGCGAGCCGCTGCCAGCCGACCGTCCACTGTGGTCGGCGACCTGGGTGACCGGGCTGGCCGGCGACCGCGCGGCGCTGATCGTGACCTACCACCACGTCCTCGCCGACGGCATCGGCGGGCTGGCCGTGCTGGCCAACCTGGTGGATGGCGTGCGGGCCGAGCCGCCCGCCGACTTCCCCCGCCCCCGGCCGACGAGCGTCGCGCTCGCCGCCGACGCGCTGCGCGGCCGGCTGCGCGCGCTGGCCCGGCTGCCGTCCGGTGTCGCCCGGCTGCGGGCGGCCGTCGCCGAGCTGCTGCCGAGCGTGGCCGGGCGACCGCTGCCGTCGGCGCTGAACCGGCGCACCGGGCCACGCCGCCGGTTCACGGTGGCCAGGGTCAAGATGGCCGAGGTGCGCAAGACCGTGCGCGGGCACGGCGTGCAGGTCAACGACGTGGTGCTCACCGCCGCGACCGCGGCGCTGCACACCGTGCTCCGCCGGCGCGGGGAGCCGGCCACGGAGTTCACCGTGTCGGTGCCGGTGTCGGCCCGCCACGCGGACGGCCACGCCAGGCTGGGAAACCAGGTCGGGGTGATCCCGGTGGCCCTGCCCGCGTGCGGGCCCCGGCAGCTGGAGCGGGTCGCCGAGACCATGCGGCGGCGCACGCGGTCGGCCAGGGGCGCGTCAGTGGTCCTGCTGGCGCCGGCGTTCCGGCTGCTCCACGCGCTGGGCCTGCTCCGCGGGATCGTCGAGCGGCAGCGCTTCGTCTCGACGTCGGTGACCTACCTGCGCGGGCCGGGGATCCGGCTGTCGCTGCTGGGCGCGCCGATCACCGACATCATCCCGGTGACCACGATCAAGGGGAACATCACCGTGTCGTTCATCGCGCTGTCCTACGGCGGCACGCTGACCGTGACGGTGATCGCCGACCCGGACCACTGCCCCGACCTGCCCGGGCTCAGCGCCGCGTTGCAGGAGAAGCTGGACGAGCTCGCCGGGCTCCCCTGAGCGCTCACCAGTCCATGACCGCGAGGATCTCGCCCTCGACGATCGGCGCCATGGTCCTCATGTAGGTCTCGGTGACGTGGTTGTCGTCCAGGTAGACGAGCACGTTGCCGATCACCGGCGGGCACACGTCCTCGGTGCACAGGAAGTCGCTGAAGTCGAGGAACCGGACGTTGGGCGGCAGGTCCGGGACGTGGCGATACGGCGGCTCGGGGGCCAGCAGCGCGGCCCGCGGGGTGGCGCACGCGTCGGCGTGCCGGCCCTTGGCCTCGACGCAGATCGACGGCCAGAAGTCGTAGCGCGGGTTGTCCCTGGCGGCGAGCACCGGGATGCCGGCGTCGGCCAGCGCGCGCCACTGCTCGACGAAGCCGGGCGGCGTCTCCTCGGTCAGGCCCACCCGGACGTCGCGGGTGGCGGTGGTGAACACGGCGTCCGGCCGCAGCTCCACGATCTCCTCGACGACGTGGGCGTTCCAGTCGACGCAGGGCTGGTCGCCGGGCACGGTCTCGGAACGGGTGGAGAACGGGCACCCGCCGCGCAGCATGGACACGATCCGCCAGTTCCGCCGCTCCGCGATGGGCCGCAGGGCGCCGATGAACTGCTGGGCGTGTGAGTCCCCGGCCACCACGATCGTGCGCTCCGGCGGCGGTCCCTCGGTCTCGGTCGCGCACACCCGCAGCTCCACACTGCGGGGCGAGAGGTGGCACTGCTCGGGCTCGATCTCGGCGAACTCGTTGGGCAGCGAGATGAACCGCGGGGCGAGCGGCGCGTCGGGGGCGCCGGCGTAGGTGAAGTCCGGGAGCCGGCTGATCGCGCCGGGGTGGTCGGGGTCGTCGAGGGAGATGGTGTAGTCGGCCTTCTGCGAGGCGGCGACCTGCCAGGCGCCGGCCATCACCAGCACGGGCGCGAGCATGAGCACGCCGAGCCGGTAGGCGCCCATCCGCAGGACCGGGCCGAGCCGGCCCTCCCGCACCGGGGTCTCCACGAAGTGGTAGGTGAGCACGGCCAGGCCCAGTGACACGGCGATGACCAGCAGGCCGCCGGCCACGCCGGGCTCGGGCTGGTCGAGCGTGACCAGGTAGAAGAGCAGGACGGGCCAGTGCCAGAGGTAGAGGGCGTAGCTGAGGTTGCCCAGGTACTCCAACGGGCGGGTCGACAGCAACCGGTCGGCGCCGCTGCGGCTGCCGGTCGCGCCGGCGGTCACCACCGCCACCGCCGACAGCGTCGGCCACAACGCCGCCCACCCCGGAAACACCGTGCCCACCTGCAGCACCAACCCGCACGACACCAGCCCGACCACACCCAACCAGCCCAGCACCCACCGGGCCACCCGGGGCAGCCGAACCGCGTCGATCACCAACGCCAACAACCCACCCAGCGCGAACTCCCACACCCGGGTGGCCGAGTGGAAATAGGCCATCGGCTGGTCCACCGCGGTCAACCACACCGACACCGCCAGGCTCCCGGCGAACACCACACCGAACACACCCACCAGCACCGGCCGCAGCCCACGCCGCAACCGCACCGCCAGCAACGCCAACCCCGCCACCAGCACCGGCCACACCACGTAGAACTGGCCCTGGATCGACAACGACCAGAAGTGCTGCACCACACTGGCGGTGTCGTGGTCGGCGAAGTAGTCGGCGGTGTCGGCCACCAGCCGCCAGTTCTCGACGTAGAGGGCGGAGGCGACCACTTCCCGAATGGTCTGGAACCACCGGTTCTCCGGGAGGAGGACGAAGCTGACGGCCATCACCGCCAGCAGCACCGTCAACGCCGCCGGGAACAACCGCCGAATCATCCGACCCCACATCGGCCGGAACCGGATCCCACCCCGCGCACACGACCGCACCAACTGCCCGGTGATCAGGAACCCCGACAACACGAAGAACACGTCCACCCCACCGGAGATCCGGCCGAGCCAGACGTGGTAGACGACCACCAGCAGCGCCGCGACGGCGCGCAGGCCCTGCAACTCCGGGCGGTACCTCCGGGCCGGCGGGGCGGGCGAGGTCGGCAGGGTCGGGACGTGGTCGCGCCCGGCGTGGGGCTTCCGGTCGCCGTCCGTGGTCACGGGGAGGTCGGCACGAAGCCGGTGCATCCGCAAGGTCCTCCGGGGTTTTCGGGGTAGGGCACCACCCGGGAGTGGCGCTCCTACGATGCCATCGCCCCCCGTTGGGTTGGCACACGACCCCTGGGGACACGGCCCGCACGTCACCGGCGCGTCGCTCACCAGCCAACTCGCGGTGTCGATACGGAGTGGGTTGGCCGCGCCCGGTCATGTCGACCCGGCCGGCACGAGAGAACCGAAGAACCAGACTACCGGAAAAGCGACAAATCGCCCGGCGTAGACCGCGGCCACGCTCGGCGCGCGGCGGTTACCACTCGGTCAGGTGACACCGAAGTTCGTGCGAGGATCGGAATGGTGATCCACCGCCACCTCGTCGACGTGCACGTGCTCCTCGTGGACGACGCCGACCGCGTGCTGCTCTCCCGCCGGCGGGACACGCACCCCGAGTTCGACGGGAAGTGGCACCTGCCGTCGGGCAAGCTCGACGCCGGAGAGTCCGTGCTGCACGCCGCCGTCCGTGAGGTGCGGGAGGAGGTCGGCGTGCTCGTCGAGCCGGCCGACCTCGGCCACGTCCACACGACCCACGTGGTGGGCCCCGGCCTCGAGCCACGCCTCGGCCTGTTCTTCGCCACCCACCGCTGGCGCGGCCACCCCGCCAACCGCGAGCCCGACAAGTGCTCCGAACTGCGCTGGTTCCCGCTGGACGACCTCCCGGAGCGGATCATCGCCTACCCCGCCACCGGGATCGCCGGCTACCGCACCGGCACGACGTTCAGCACCCACGGCTGGCCGGCCCCCTGACCACGAGCACCTCTGTTGTGGACCTGCCTCGTTCCAGCGCGTGCCGAGTGCCATGAAGGCCACCTTCATGGCGTTGAGCGCGATGAAGGTGGCCTTCATGGCGTCCGGGCGGGAGCCGGTCAGAAGCGCAGGTCGCGGAGGTACTCGTAGCCGACCTTGGCGGTGTGCAGCGGGTCGGTGGGCTGGTCGTGCTCGACGATGAAGTGCTTCACGCCGGTGTTGCGGGTCATCCGGAAGACGCGGGCGAAGTCGATCGTCCCGGTGCCGAGGTCGGCGAAGCTCCCGTCGGCCGCCCGGTCCTTGACGTGGAACTGCCGCACCCGGCCGAACTGGGCGTAGAACTGCTCCACCGGGTCCACCCCGGCCTCCACCAGCCAGTACAGGTCGTACTGGAAGTGGATGTTGCGCCGGCTGGTGTTCCGAGCGATCACGTCAAACGGCCGCACCCCGTCGATCGGCCAGAACTCGTGCGCGTGGTTGTGGTAGCCGTAGGAGATGCCAGCCTTCCGGAACGCCTCGCCGGCCTTGTCCAGCCGGCGGGCGAAGTCCGTCCACGCCTCGATCGAGCCGAGGTTGGCCCACGCGCAGTCGGCCCAGCGGTACCCGAGGGTCCGCGCGTCGGCGACGAGCTGGTCGATGTCCTCGAGCCCGATGTGCGCGGACACCGCGCGCAGGTGGTACCGGTCCAACATCGCGCGGAACTCCGCTGCCGAGCGCCCGTAGGTCCCGGCCAGCTCCACGTTGCGGTAACCGATGTCGGCCAACGCCTCCAGGGTGCCCGGCAGGTCGGCCTGCAGCGCCGACCGGAGGGTGTAGAGCTGGATCGCGATCCGCTCGGGCGGCACCCGCCGCCCGCCAGGGCAGTCGTCCTCGGCGCCGTACGCGCTGCCGCCCGCCGAGAGCACGGTGCCGACCACACCGGCCGCCACGGCGGCACCCGCGGTGCCGCGCAGCATCGCCCGCCGGGACAGTTCCCTCTCCTCGCTCACAACCCCTCCTCGCTGACGCTCGTCGGCGCCGTTCGCCAAGGCTGCTGTGTTGAAAGGTTCACTCCGCAAGCTCCGCTCACAACCCCTCCTCGCTGACGCTCGTCGGCCCCGTTCGCCAAGGCTGCTGTGTTGAAAGGTTCACTCCGCAAGCTCCGCTCACAACCCCTCCTCGCTGACGCTCGTCGGCCCCGTTCGCCAAGGCTGCTGTGTTGAAAGGTTCACTCCGCAAGCTCCGCTCACAACTCCGGCTCCTTCCTGGATTGGTTACGGAACGCGGCGTCGAACGCCGCCGCGGGCCTGTCGAACAGCAACCCGCGGAGGAACCGCACGGCCTCCGCGGCACCCCGCAACCGGTCCATCCCGGCGTCCTCCCACTCCACCGAGATCGGTCCGGCGTAACCGATCACGTTGAGCGCCCGGAAAGCGCTCTCCCAGTCCACGTCGCCGTGCCCGGTGGAGACGAAGTCCCAGCCCCGTCGCGGGTCCCCCCAGGGAAGGTGCGAGCCCAACCGCCCGTTGCGCCCGTCGAACCGCTTCTTGGTGTCCTTGCAGTCCACGTGGTAGATCCGGTCGGCGAAGTCCAGGATGAACCCGACCGGGTCGAGGTCCTGCCACACGAAGTGCGAGGGATCCCAGTTCAGCCCGAACGCCGGCCGGTGGTCCACGGCCTTCAGCGCGCGCCGGGTGGACCAGTAGTCGTAGGCGATCTCCGAGGGATGCACCTCGTGGGCGAAGCGCACCCCCTCGGCGTCGAACACGTCCAGGATGGGGTTCCACCGCCGGGCGAAGTCGGCGTAGCCGTCGTCGATCACGTCCTGCCCGACCGGCGGGAACATCGCCACGTACTTCCAGATCTTCGAGCCGGTGAAGCCGATCACCGTGTCCACCCCGAGCTTCGCCGCCGCCCGCGCGGTGTCGGCCAGCTCGGCGGCGGCCCGCTGCCGCACGCCCTCCGGCTCGCCGTCGCCCCAGATCCGCGCCGGGAGGATGTCGCGGTGCCGGTCGTCGATCGGGTCGTCGCACACCGCCTGGCCCACCAGGTGGTTGGAGATCGCCCACACCTTCAGCCCGTGGGAGTCGAGGAGCTTGCGCCGGTCGGCCACGTAGTCGTCCTCGGCCAGCGCCCGGTCGACCTCGAAGTGGTCGCCGGAGCAGGCGATCTCCAGCCCGTCGTAGCCCCACTCCGCGGCGAGCTCGCACACCTCCTCGAACGGCAGGTCGGCCCACTGGCCGGTGAACAACGTGATCGGTCGGCTCATGGGTGAGCTCCCTTCGGAGTCGGGATCGCCTGCAGGCGCAGCAACAGGTCACGGACGTCGGTCGCGGCGAGCCGCCCGGTCCTGTCCACTGTGTCCTCCAGGCTGGACGGCACGGCCGGGTCGGAGCACAGCAGCACGGGGCCCTCGGCGGCGGTGTCGGGTAGCCGGCCGTGCGTGCCACGCACCCAGCGCGGATCGGTGGGAACCACGTTCATCGCGTAGCGCAACCCCACCTTCTTCCGCACCAGGTTGAGCCCGGCCTTCGCCTTGACCAGCGGGTCGGCCGGGTCGAAGAACAGCTCGGCGGGGTCGTAGCCGGGCTTGCGGTGGATCTCGACGCCGCGGGCGAAGTCGGGCGCGCGGTCGTCGTCGAGCCAGTAGTAGTAGGTGAACCACGCGTCCGGCTCGGCCACCGCGACCAGCTCGCCGGACCGCTCGTGGTCCAGCCGGTACCTGGCCTGCGCCGGCCGGTCCAGCACCTCATCCACACCGGACAGTCCGGCGACGAGGTCGCGTACCTTCGGCAGGTCGGCGTCGTCGGCGACGTAGACGTGCGCGACCTGGTGGTCGGCCACCGCGAACGCCCGCGACGCCCACGGGTCCAGGTACTCCATGCCGTCCTGGGTGTAGACCTCGAGCAGCCCCTCCCGCCGCAGCGCCCGGTTGACGTCCACCGGGCGGCGGGCCGGGGTGATGCCGTACTCCGACAGCGCCACCACGGTCGCGCCGGCCGCCTCGGCGTCGGCCAGCAGCGGCGCCACCGCGGCGTCCACCGCGCGCGCCGCGGCCACCGCCTCGGGTGCGTCCGGGCCGAACCGCTGCAGGTCGTAGTCCAGGTGCGGCAGGTACACCAGCAGCAGGTCCGGCCGCTCGGCGGCGAGCACCCTGCGGGCCGCGGCGACGATCCACCGGCTGGACTCGATCGACGCCGTCGGGCCCCAGTAGTGGAACAGCGGGAACGGCCCCAGCTCCGCGGTCAGCTCGTCGTGCAGCCGGGGCGGGCGGGTGTAGCAGTCCGGCGACTTGCGGCCGTCGGCGTGGTAGATCGGCCGCGGGGTGACCGTGAGGTCGGTGGACGTGCCCATCGCGTACCACCAGCAGATGTTGGCCGCGGTGTAACCGGGGTGGGCGGCCCGCGCGGTCTCCCACACCTTCTCCCCGCCGACCAGCCGGTTGTGCTGCCGCCACAGGAAGACCTCGCCGAGATCGCGGAAGTACCAGCCGTTGCCGACGATGCCGTGCTCGGCCGGGGTCAGCCCGGTGAGGAACGTGGACTGCGCGCTGCAGGTCACCGCGGGCAGCACGGTGCCCAGCTCGGCCCGCCAGCCGCGCTCGCCGATGCGGCGCAGGTTCGGCGCGTGCGCCAGCAGCGCCGGGGTCAGCCCGACGACGTCGAGCACCACGAGTGGGGTCACGCGCACACCTCCCGACCGGGCAACCGGGCCCGCATCCAGCGCAGCTCGTCGGCGATGCCGGTCACCAGGTCCTGCCGGTGCGCCGGCGGCAGCACGCTCCACGTGTAGGTCTCCACCTCGACGTGCGGGAACCGGTCCGGCTCGTGCTCCCGCACCGCGGCGAGTGCGGTGGTGAGCACGTCCGTGGTCGCGGCCAGCGGCGGCGCCGGCCGGGCGTGCAGCGGCACATGGAAGTGCACCCGCCACGGCCCGCGGCCGGGCAGCCGGTCCAGCGCGTCCGGCAGGTCGTCGGCGGCGAGTACCGACCCGTCCTCGGCCCGCTCGCGCACCTGGTGCAGGTACCGCGGCTCGGCGAAGCTGGCGAGCGCCTCCCGCGCGGCGGCGGTGCCCGGCGCCGCGACGTGCAGCGCCGCCGACGCCTGGACCTTCACCACCCGCAGCCCGGCGCGGTAGATCCCGGCCACCGCCTCCGCCGGCTCGGCGAATGACACCGCCAGGTGGCAGGTGTCCAGGCACAGTCCGACGTGCTCGGGGTCGACCCGCGGGGCCAGCCAGCGCACCGCGTCGGCCACCGTGTCCAGCACGCAGCCGGGCTCGGGCTCCACGGCGAGCCGGATCGGCCGATCGTGGCGGGCCAGTGCCGCGCCGACCTCGGCGAGCGCGGCGGTCGCCCGGTCGTCCGCCGCGCGGTCCCACGGCTCCCGCCAGCCCAGCGGCAGGGTGGAGATGCTGCCCGTGTCCGCGTCGCCGGGCAGCAGGTCGGCGAGCACCGTCGCGCAGTCCAGGGTGTACTTCAGCCGGGCCAGCTCGGTCCACCTCGGACGGTAGACGGCGTGCTTGACCACCTCGGCGTGGAATCCGCCGTAGGGGAAGGCGTTGAGCGTGTGCACGGCCAGCCCGCGGGCGCGCAGCTCGGCGGTGAGCCGGCGGCGGGCGGCGGGGTCGGCGGCCAGTCCGGCGGCGACGTCGGCGGCCAGCCACAGCCCGACCCCGAGCCGGTCGGCGTGCAGCTCCTCCCGCACCGGCACCGCGTAGGCGTCGAGCTGAGCCACGATGCCGGCCAGGTCCTCCGCCGGGTGCACGTTGGTGCAGTACGACAGCATCACGCGGCCCCCGTGTCCGGGCGGGCGCCCCTGAGCACCGAGTTACCGGCGAAGGTCTCCGCGGTGGGCTCGGTGCCCGCCGGCGCGTCGAGCATCAGCTTGCCGCTCTGCCCGTAGAACGCCACCGGGTTGACCCACAACACCGTGTCCACATCGGACTCGGTGAACCCGCCCTCGAGCATCGCCCGCCCCGTCTCGTACGTCTTCAGCGGGTCCGAGCGGCCCCAGTCGGCGGCCGAGTTCACCAGCATCCGGTCGGTGCCGTACTCCTTCAGGATCGCCACCATCCGCCGCTCGTCCATCTTGGTGTCCGGGTAGATCGAGAAGCCCATCCAGCACCCGGTGTCGACCACCAGCCCCACGGTGAGCTCGTTGAGGTGGTCCACCACCACCAGCTCCGGCGCGATCCCCGACTCGCGCACCACGTCCAGGGTGCGCTTGGTGCCGGCGAGCTTGTCCCGGTGCGGTGTGTGCACCAGCACCGGCAGCTCGTGCTCCAGCGCCAGCTCCAGCTGCCGGGCGAACGCCGCCTCCTCGGCCTCGGTCATCGAGTCGTAGCCGACCTCGCCCACCGCGACCACGCCGTCCTTGGCGAGGTAGCGCGGCAGCACGTCGAGCACCGGCACGCAGCGCGGGTCGTTGGCCTCCTTGGGGTTCAGCGCGATCGTGCAGTGGTGCCGGATGCCGAACTGCGCCGCCCGGAACCGCTCCCAGCCGACGAGCCCGTCGAAGTAGTCGGTGAACGACCCGACGTTCGTCCGCGGCTGGCCGAGCCAGAACGCCGGCTCCACCAGCGCGCGCACCCCGGCGGCGTACATCGCCTCGTAGTCGTCGGTGGTCCGCGACGTCATGTGGACATGCGGATCGAAGATCCTCACCTGCCTGCCTCCTGCAGAATCGCCAGCGCGTCGGCCGGGACGTCCCGCCCCGCCGCCCTGCGCTCGGCCGCGTAGTCGGACACCATCCGGACCAGCTCGCCGTCGGTGCGCTCGCGCAGCCCGCTCACCGCGGCCAGCGGCACCCCGACGAACAGGCACTTGAGCACGCCGTGCCGCCACGTGTGCGCGTCCAGCTCGCGCGCGGCGAACGGACCGAGCGCGGCGGCCACCAGCCGGATGTCGTTGGTGCGCAGGGCGTCGGCGACGATCTCCCGCCCGGTGCCGGCCACCGCCTCGGGCAGCAGGTGCAGCGCGCGCAGCACGCCGCGGCGCTCGGCGGCGTCGCCGTAGCGGTACAGCTCGAGCACCTCGGTGGCCAGCCGGTCCGCCGGCAGCGCGTCGGCGAGCACGGTGAGCAGCCGCGCCCGAGCCAGGTCGTCGACCGTGCCGTGGACCAGCCCGTCCCGGTCGCTCTCCGGCCGCAGCGCGCCCCTGCCGACCTTCCGCGCGACCGCGGGGAACAGCGTGCGCGCGGCGGCCGGCTCGGCCCGGACCCTGCGCTCGGCCTCGACCAGCCACGGGTGGTCCACGCCGACCGGGGCCAGCGCGGCGGTGAGCGCGGCCAGGCTCCGCCGCGCGACCTCCGGGGCGGCGTGGCTGTGCCGGGGCAGCTCGACGGCGGCCACCCCGGCATAGCCGACCTCGACCAGCGCCGCCAACGTCCCGGGCAGATCGAGCTCGCCCTCGCCGAACTCGAGGTGCTCGTGGACGCCGGGCAGCATGTCGTCGAGCTGCACGTTGACCAGCAGCGGGCCGGCCCTGCGGACGCACTCCGCGGCGCTGACCGGCTCCACCGCCACGCAGTGCCCCACGTCGAGGGTGATCCGCAGCGGCTCGGGCCTGCCCAGCTCGTGGCGCAACCGCAGCGCCTGGTCCAGCCGGGTCACCAGGTGGCCGGGCTCGGGCTCGAGGCCGAGCGGAACGTCCCGCCGGTCGGCATCCTCCAGCACCGGGCCCAGCGCCGTGCGCAGCCGGCGCCACGCCTCGTCCTCGTCCACGTCGGACGGTGCGACACCGGACCAGAAGGAGACGCAGTCGGCGCCGAGGTCGGCGGCGATCCGCAGCGCGCGGCGCAGGAACTCGACCCTGGCCTCCGGCTCGGCGGAGACCAGGGTGGGCTGGTGCTTGCGCCACGGGTCGAGCAGGTAGCGCGCCCCGGTCTCCACCACGACCCGCAGGCCCAGCTCGGCCAGCCGGTCGCCGACCCGTCGCACCCGCCGGGGCAGGTCGGGGGCGAACGGGTCGAGGTGGTGGTGGTCGAGGGTCAGCGCCACGGCGGTGTAGCCGAGCTCGGCGATCACCGCGAGCGCGTCGTCGAGCCGGTGGTTGGCGAAGCCGTTCGTGCCGTACCCCAGCGAGAACGGCACACCGGCACCGGGCAGCGCCATGTGGGGCTCAGTCATGGGGGGCTCGGTCATGTGGGGCTCACCCGCCTCGCGAGTCGTCGGGCCAGGGGCAGCGCGCCGGCCAGCACGGCCGCGGCGGGCAGCGCGCCGTGCCGGGCGACCAGGCTGGCCTGCAGCGGGACCATGCCGTGGATCCCCGCGGCGGTCGCCGCGCGGACCCGGCCCGCCGCGGGACGTTCCGCGGCGGCCAGCTGGGCGGCGCCGACCGTGCCGGCGTACCCGGCGCCGAGGGCGAGCGCGGCCAGCCGGTGCGGGCGCGACCGGGTGGGCCCGGCCACGGCCACCCCGGCGGACACCGCCGTGCCGGCCAGCGCGGCGGTCGCGGCGGCGCGGGAGCCGCCGCGCACCTCCCCGCCGGACAGCGCGGTGACCCCGAGGGTGTGCGTGCCGAGCGCCGCCGCGGCGGGCAGCGCGCCGCGCACGCGACCACCGGCGGCGCCGAGCAGCACGTCGAGGGCTCGGCAGGCGGCCATGCCGGCCGGGCCGGCCGGAGTGCCCTTGAGCACCAGGTCGTAGGCCCACACCGCGGCGGCGAGCGGCGCGGCGATCCGCCCGGCGCGCCGGCCCCCACCGAGCCGGGCCAGGCCGAGGCCGGCGGCGGTCAGCGCTCCCCCGGTGGCGAGCGCCGCGCCCGCGCTCACCCGCCCCGAGGGGATTGGCCGCTCCGGCCGCTCCACGGCGTCCAACCGCCGGTCGGACCAGTCGTTGAGGGCCATCCCCGCCCAGTACAGCGACACCGACGCCAGCGGCAGCAGCAGCCGGCGGCCGCGCACCGGCACCCCGGCGGCCGCGGCGCCGGCCACCGTGTCGCCGAGCACGGTGAGCGCGGCGGGCGCCCGCACCAGCTCGGCCAGCGCGCGCAGCCGGGCCCGCCGGGTCCTCCGGGTCCGCGGGCTCCGCGAGGTCACTGTCGCTCCCGCAGGTCTGCCGCCCACGCGTGCAGCGCGGCCGCCTGCTCGGCCAGCCGGTGCTCGGTGCTGCCGACTGGGTCCTTGAAGAAGAACGCGAACGCGCCGAGCGGGCCGCGCTGGCCGGCGGCGTGCGCGGCCGCGGTGAGCCGCGCCAGGTCCAGCACCAGCGGGGCGGCCAGCGCCGAGTCGAGCCCGGTCCAGGTGAACTGCAGGCTCATTCGCGCGCCGAGGAAGCCCTCGAAGGACACGTGGTCCCAGGCGACCTTCTGCTCGCCGAGGTCGGGCACGTTGTCGATGTGCAGCGGCGCGGTGACCTCGCCGCCGAGCAACGTCGCCAGACCGCGGCCCTTCGACTCCAGCTTGCTGCCGGCGTGCTCGGCGTCGGCGAGGGTCTGCCCGTCCCCGCCGCCGAGCAGGTTGGTGCCCGCCCACGAGCGCACCCGCAGGGCCCGCGCGGCGAACATCGGCGCGAGCGCGCTGCGCACGAGGGTCTCCCCGGTCTTGCCGTCCGACCCGGCGTAGGGCAATCCCTGCCGCTCGGCTAGCTCGGCCAGCGCGGGCAGCCGGATGCCGGTGGACGGGGTGAAGTCGACATAGGGGCAGCCCGCGTAGAGCGCCGCGTGGACGGCGACCGAGCTCGGCGGCAGCACCGTCCGGCCGGGCACCGCCATCGCCGCCTCGAGCGACCGCAGCGACCGGTGCTCGGGCAACTCCGGGAACACCGGCTCGGTGGACGAGACGTTGAGCACCACCACCCTGGCCAGGTCGTGCCGACGGGCGAACGCCCGGATGTCCGCGCCGAGCCGGGCGGCCGCGTCGGCCTGCGACCCGTCGTGGGTGGCCGGGTGGTAGCCGGCGCACACCTCGGCGTCCACGTCCGCCAGCTGCCCGCGCACCGCGTCGAGCACCCGGTGCGGGATCACCCCCGCCTCGGTGAGCGGCTCCGCCCGCTTGTCCAACGGGGTCGACACGATGTCGTGCCCGCCGACGACCAGCTCGTCCCAGTCCGGAAGGCCGAGCTCGGCGAACCGCGGCCCCGCGCTGACGCAGCCGGTGGGCGGGACGACCCCCGCGCGCAGGGCCAGCAGCCCCGTGATCGCCGTGGTGGCCACCGATCCCCTGGCCCCGATGAGCCACAGCCCGGTGCGTCCGCACGCTGCCATTGCTTCCCCTTTCCGCTCGTCGCCGGGGCCGGCTGTCGGGCACTGCTGACACTGCCGCGCCCGGCAGCCGGCGTCCGTCCGCCGTGTTGGATTCGCTGTGGCCGGTCAGTCGGTGGCACCGGCCGAGGCCAGTGGCGCCACCCCCTCGATGTGGCCGATGACCGCCTCGGCGTCCCGGGTGAGCACCGCGCGCACCCCGGCGTCGGGCACCAGCGCCGGGTCACCGGCCAGCTCGGCGAACGCGCGCAGCTCGCGCACCGCCTTGGCGTCCTTCCCCTTCGCCTCGGCCGTCCTGGCCTTGCGCAGCTGCTTGCCCAGCTCGCCGTACGCCGTCAGGGCGAGCCGGTTGCTCGCCCTGAACCGCTCGACCAGCTGGTCGATGTCGCGCAGCGACGTGGTGGTGGCGAAGACGACCGACTGCTCGGCGCGGTTGCCGGCGGTGTCGCTGGCCGACAGCGCCAGGGTGTGCGTGCCCAGCTCCAGCTGGTGCAGCGGCACCACCGCGCCGGAGGTGACCGGCTGCCCGTCGAGCGTGGCGGACCGCTCGGCCACGCCGGAGGTGGCGTCGGTGGCCCGCCAGGAGATCACCACGTCGGTGGCGTCGCCGTAGACCCTGCCGTCGGCGACGCCGGCCAGCATCAGCGTGGGCGACGTGCCGTCGATCCGAATCGTGGCGGCCTTGTCCGGCTCCACGTTGCCGGCCCTGTCGACGGCGCGGTAGCGCAGCGTGTGGTCGCCGTCGTCGCGAACCGCGATCGGCTCGGTGTAGGTGGCCCAGTCGCCGCCGTTCAGGCTCCACTCGATGCGCTCCACGCCGGTTCCCTCGTCGGTGGCGGTGAGCGTCACCGGCACCTCGCCGGGGTGCCAGCCGTTCGGCCCCGGCGAGCTGAAGCTGGCCGTGGT
The DNA here is from genome assembly GCF_900115565.1 of Amycolatopsis arida. Classification (GTDB taxonomy): domain Bacteria; phylum Actinomycetota; class Actinomycetes; order Mycobacteriales; family Pseudonocardiaceae; genus Yuhushiella; species Yuhushiella arida. The sequence goes on from NZ_FOWW01000001.1 coordinate 272,934, forward strand.
GACCGGCGCGGCGACGTCGAGCGGGCTGACCTGGATGTTCCGGAACCAGACGTCGTCGCCGTCGCCGTGGTTCTGGATCCCGACGAAGCCGCGGGTCAGGTCGCGGTTCGGGTCGGTGCTGACGAAGTCGTTGATCAGGACCCCGTTCAGGTGCACCTGGATGGCCTGCCCGCGGACCACGATCTCGTAGGTGTTCCACTCCCCCGCCGGCTTCAGCGCGGCGTCCCTGGCGGCGATGTCGGCCGACTGGAAGCCGTAGATCGCGCCGGTGGTGCGCTCGGGCGCGTCGGTGGCGTCGATCTGGACCTCGTAGCCCTGGTTCACCGCGACCCACGGGTCGTTCCCGGGGTCGGGGAACCCGACGAAGATCCCGGAGTTGTCGTCACCGGCCAGCTTCCAGTCCAGCTCGAGCCGGTAGGCGCCCAGCTCCTCGCCGAACCAGAACAGCCCCATCCCACCGACCGAGCGGATCGTGCAGTCGGGCTGGTGCTGGAACGAGCCGGGGCCCGCCTGCCGCCAGCCGGCCATGCTCGCCTCGGTGCCGTCGAAGAGCATCCGGTACCCCGGGTCCGGCTGGGTCGGCTGACAGGTGGGCGTGCCGGGCTGGGCCACCCCGGACCCGCGCACCCGAAGGACGTCCACATCGAACAGTCCACCCGAGCCGGTGCCACGGAACACAAGGTACAGCGGCGCGGTGCCGCCGGGGTCGGTGACCGGCGCGATCGGCGCGTCGACGTAGTCGTCCCACCCGCCGGTGTTGCGCACCGGCACAGTGTGCACCAGCGGGCCGTCCGGCGCGCCGACCCGCAGCTCGATCCGGCCGCCGGCACCGCCGGAGGACACCCGGTAGTCGATCGCCTCGACACCGGTGAGGTTGGCCGGGTCGAGCTTGAGCCAGTCGCCGTCGTCGATGTAGCCGACCCGCTTGCCGCCGCTGGCCCCGGCGGCGTTCACGATCCGCGTGCCGTGGTGCTCGGTGAAGAACTCGGCCTGCTTGACCTTGGGCTGCAGGATGTTCTCCGCCGAGCCGGTCAGCGGCGGCGCGCCCGGCGCGCCGGTGTCGGTGTAGCGGGCGTTGATGACGCCGAAGATGTCGGCGTCCAGGCCGTGGCCCTCGTCGGCGGGGGTCTGGATGACCCCCTCGCAGCCGGTCGCCCTGCTCAGCGGGTGGCCGTGGTTGTCGTGGCCGAGGATGTACTCCACGGTCACCTTGGCGCAGTCGATCGGCCCGTCCTCCGGGTCGGTCACGGTGACCCTGAACGGCACGGTGTCGCCGAAGCCGAAGAACCCTCCGTGCGCGGGGGCCTCCAGGGTCACCGTCGGGGCGGTGTTCCCGGCGGTGATCACCACGCTGGCCGCGCCGGTCAGCCCGGTCGGGTCGGTCACCTCCAGCTTCGCGGTGTACTGGCCGGGCTCGGTGTAGGTGAACGTCACCGGGCCGGTGTCGGTGGAGTCGGTGGTGCCGTCACCGTCGAGGTCCCAGGCGTAGGCGAGCGTCCCGCCGTCCGGGTCGGAGACCGCCGGCTCGAAGGTCACCTCCAGCGGCCCCGGCCCGGAGGTACGGTCGGCGGTGAGCGACACCGACGGCGTCCGGTTGCCCTTGGTGTAGTCGATCCGGTACACCGCCGACTCCGGCGACCCACCGAAGAAGCCGGTGCCGTAGTCCAGCACGTACAGCGAGCCCTCCGGACCGAACTCGATGTTCATCGGCCGGACCAGCTCCATCGAGTCGAAGAAGGGCCGGATCTCGCCGCGCTCGCCGTTCGGCCCGATGTCGATCGTCTTGATCCAGCCGCGGTCCCACTCGTAGGCGAAGTTCTTGCCGTCGAAGTGCTCGGGGAACTTGGTGACCGAGTCCAGCTCCGGGTCGAACCGGTACACCGGGCCGCCCATCGGCGACTCGCCACCGGTGCCGAACTCCGGCACCGAACCGCCGTCGTAGGCGATCCACGCCGGCTGCGCCGGTGGCAGGTCGACCAGGCCGGTGTTGTGCGGGCTGGTGTTCTTCGGCTGGGCGCAGTCGAACGGCTCGCCGGAGGTGCCGGTGGCGAAGTCGTAGTCGCGGTAGGCGACGTTGTCCCCCACGCAGTACGGCCAGCCGTAGTTGCCCGGCCCCTTGATCAGGTTGAACTCCACCATCCCGGCCGGTCCACGGTTCGGATTGGCCGAGCCGGCGTCGGGGCCGTAGTCGCCGAGGTGGATCCACCCGGTCTGCTTGTCGACGGCGAACCGGAACGGGTTGCGGAAGCCCATGGCGTAGATCTCCGGGCGGGTCTTCTCGGTGCCCCGTGGGAACAGGTTGCCGTCCGGAATGGAGTAGCTGCCGTCCTCCTCCACCGTGATCCGCAGCAGCTTCCCGCGCAGGTCGTTGGTGTTGGCGGAGGTGCGCTGCGCGTCGAAGACCGGGTTGCGGGTGGCCCGCTCGTCGATCGGGGTGTAGCCGTCGGAGGCGAACGGGTTGGTGTCGTCGCCGGTGGACAACAGCAGGTTGCCCGCGGCGTCGAAGTCGATCTCCCCGCCGGCGTGGCAGCAGATGCCGCGGTCGGCCGGCACCTGCAGGATCTTCTGCTCGCTGGCCAGGTCCAGCGTGCCGGCGTCGGTCAGCGTGAACCGGGAGAGCTGGTTGTGCCCACGAAACGGCGCGAAGTCGGCCTCGGTGCCGTTCTCCGGGGCGTCCCCGGGCGGGGTGTCCAGCGGCGGCGCGTAGTAGAGGTAGACCCACCGGTTGGTGGCGAAGTCCGGATCGATCGCCACGCCCTGCAGGCCGTCCTCGTCGTGGCTGTAGACGTCGAGCTTGGCCGCCAGCGTCGTGTTGGCCTCCGGGGTGGTCAGCCACACCTCGCCGTCGCGCGAGGTGTGCAGGACCCTGCGGTCGGGCAGCACCGCGAGCGCGATCGGCTCGCCGGTGCGCTCCTCCCCCTTGGCCAGGGTGATCTGGTCGAAGTCGTCGTCGACCGGCGGGCCGCCCGGCTCCGGCGGCGAGCAGTCGGCCGCCCGCTCCCCCGCCGCGTAGAGGATGCCGCCGAGCAGGTGCGCCCGGAACTCCGGCTCGGCGTACGAGCCGGTGGTGTGCCCGCCGCCGGTGTACCAGGCCCGGCCGCCGCTGTTCTCGTGGCACCAGGCGATCGGGTGGTCGCCCATCGCGCCCTGACCCGGGGCGTAGCTGGACTCGTCGAGCGAGGCCAGCACGTGCACGTTCCGCCGCGGGTTGGCGCCGTAGTTGTACCACTCGTCGGTACGCGTCCACTGGTACGGCAGGTGCGCGGTGGAGGGGTGCTGCCGGTCCTCGACGTTGACCGTCGCCTCCTGGATGTGCGGGTGCGACTGGAAGTACGCGCCCACCAGATCGCCGTACCACGCCCAGTCGTACTCGGTGTCCGCGGCGGCGTGCACCCCGGCGTAGCCACCTCCGCCGGCGATGTAGCGCTCGAACGCGGCCTGCTGGGCGTCGTCGAGGACGTCGCCGGTGGTGGACAGCCACACCACCGCGTCGAACCTGGCCAGGTTGTCGTCGGTGAACGCCGCGGCGTCCTCGGTGGCCTCCACGGTGAAGCCGTTCTCCGCGCCCAGCTCCTCGATCGCGGCGATGCCCGCCGGAATGGAGTCGTGCCGGTACCCGGCGGTCTTGCTGAACACCAGGACGTTGGCGGTGTGCGTGGTGGAGGGCTGCGCGGCCGCGGGCTGGGCGGCCGCTGGCAGGGACGCGCCGGCCAGCGTCGTGCCCAGGGCCAGCGCGGTGGCGCCCAGCCGGGCGCCGAGTCGGAACAACCTACCGGATCTCGCTCGGGGCGGGGTGCGTCGTGGCACGGGTACCTCTCTCGGGGAGGGGGAGGGGCGGTACGCGGTGGTGCGGTCGGTGTGGAGTTGCCGTCGTCGGTGTGGTCAGGATGGTCATGATGGTCATGATGGTCACGGCACGTGCTGGTCGGCGCGGTCGACGGGGGTCCAGCAGGAGCCGTCGGCGGCGCTGCGTTCCACGGCGTCCAGCACCCGCTGGACCCGCAGCCCGTCGGCGAAGCCGGGGCGCGGGGGCTCACCGGTGCCGATGGCGGTGAGGAAGTCGGCGACCTCGTGGGTGAAGGTGTGCTCGTAACCGAGGAGGTGACCCGGCGGCCACCACGCGGACAGGTACGGGTGGTCGGGCTCGGTGACCAGGACGCGGCGGAACCCGTCGGCGGCGCCGGGGTCGGCGCCGTCGTAGAACCACAGCTCGTTCATCGCCTCGAAGTCGAAGCTGAGGCTGCCGCGCGAGCCGTTGAGCTCCAGTCGCATCGCGTTCTTCCGGCCCAGCGCGTAGCGGGTGGCCTCGAAGCTGGCCAGTGCGCCACCGGAGAACCGGCCGAGGAACAGCGCGCAGTCGTCGACGGTCACCTCCTCGGTGCCGTGGGAGCCGCCGGCCACCGGGCGGTGGCGGACGAACGTGTCGGTCACGCCGGACACCCCGACCAGCGTGTCCCCGGTGACGAACTGCGCGGCGTCGACGATGTGCGCGCCGATGTCCCCGAGCGCGCCGGACCCGGCCTGCTCCTTGCGCAACCGCCAGGTCATCGGCGCCGCCGGGTCGGACAGCCAGTCCTGCAGGTACACCGCCCGCACGTGGCGCAGCTCGCCGAGCCGACCCTCGGCGACCAGCCGCCGGGCCAGCGCCAGCGCCGGCACCCTCCGGTAGTTGAACGCCACCATCGAGCGCACCCCGGCCCGGTCGGCCCGCGCGGCGGCCTCGGCCATGTGCTCGGCCTCGCCGACGCTGTTGGCCAGCGGCTTCTCGCACAGCACGTGCTTGCCGGCGGCGAGCGCGGCGACGGCGATCTCACAGTGCGTGTCGCCGGGCGTGCAGATGTCCACGACGTCGACGTCGTCACGGGCGACCAACGCGCGCCAGTCGGTCTCCACCGACTCCCAGCCGAGCCGCTGCGCGGCCTCCTTGGTGCGCTGCTGGTCCCGTCCGCCGAGCGCGACCATGCGCGGGACGAACGGCACGTCGAAGAAGTGGTGCACGGTGCGCCACGCCTGGGAGTGGACCGCGCCCATGAAGGCGTGGCCGACCATGGCGACGCCGAGCGCGTCGCCGTCCTGCTGGCTCATCGAGCTTCCCCCTGTGTCGGTGGTGTGGGCGATGTCCGGTGGTGGTCGAGGGTCACGAGTCGAACCCGACGTCGAGGTAGGAGTCGACGTTGTCCTTCGTCACCACCGCCGAGTAGGTGGTGATCTCGGCCGGGATCTCGTGCTCGGCGAGGTCGCCGAGGCCCTTGCCCTGGCCGAGCAACCGGGCCAGCGCGATCGCCGAGGAGGCCATCGACGGGCTGTACAGCACGGTGGCCTTCACCGGCCCGCTGTCGTTCTTGATCAGGTTCATCATGTTCTTCGAGCCGGCGCCGCCGACCATGAAGAAGTCCGAGCGGCCGGAGCTCTCGATCGCCGCGACCACGCCCACGCCCTGGTCGTCGTCGTGGTTCCACAGGGCGTGCAGCTCGGGCGACGACTGCAGCAGGTTGGCCGCCTGCGTCTCGCCGGACTCCGGCGTGAACTGCGCGGCCACCCGCGGGCCGACGGAGAAGCCGTGCCGCTGCAGCGCGTCGGCGAAGCCCTGGCTGCGCTGCTGGGTCAGCGGCAGCGAGTCGATGCCGGCGACCTCGCCGATCACCGGGTCGCTCACCCCCTGCCGCTTGAGCTCCTCGGCGATGTAGTTGCCGGCGTTGACACCCATCCGGTAGTTGTCGCCGCCGATCCAGGCGCGGTAGGCCAGGGGGGTGTCGAAGACCCGGTCGACGTTGACCACCGGGATGCCCCTGTCCATGGCCTGCTGGCCCACGGCGGTGAGCGCCTTGCCGTCGAAGGGCAGGATCACCAGCACGTCCACCCCGCCGTTGATCAGCGACTCGACCTGGGCGATCTGCTGGTTGACGTCGTTGGTGCCCTCGGTGGCGTTGAGCGTGACGTCGGAGAAGTTCTCGGCCTGGGCTCTGGCGTTGATCGTCACCGCGGCCATCCAGCCGTGGTCGGCGGCCGGCGCGGAGAAGCCGATGGTGACCGGCTTGCCCGGCTCGGCGTTCGCGCCCTGCGCGCCCGCCTGGGTGGGCGCCTGCTGCTGCGCCGGCTGGTTGGAGGTGCAGCCGGCGAGCACCGCGCCCGCGCCGACTCCGGCGGCGCCGAGCAGGAAACCGCGGCGGGCGAGGAAGGAGGTGTCTGCGGTCATGGCTTGCTCCCGGTTGCCGTGTCTACTGTGGATCGCTCCGGAGCGCGTCGCCGGCCCCGCCTCCTGGCGGAGGTGGTGTGCTGGAGCAGCACGGCGGCGACGATGATCGCACCCTTGGCGATGTTCTGGATGTCGGTGTCGAGGTTGTTCTGAGTGAAGATGCTATTGAGGACGGTGAAGATCAGCACGCCGATCAGCGTGCCGATGATGCTGCCGCGACCACCGGAGAGCAGCGTGCCGCCGATCACCACCGCGGCGATGGCGTCGAGCTCGTAGAACAGCCCGTTGGTGGAGGCGCCCGAGGTGGTGCGGGCGACCACCATGATCGCGGCGATGCCGCAGCACAGGCCGCTGATGCCGTAGACGAGCGCGGTGTGCCGGCGGACGTTGATGCCGGAGAGGCGGGCGGCCTCGACGTTGCCACCGATGGCGTAGGTGCGCCGGCCGAACGTGGTGCGGTTGAGCACCACCCAGCCGGCGGCGAAGGTGATCGCCAGCATCCAGACCAGCACCGGCACGCCGAGGAAGGCGCCGCGGAAGAAGTCGGTGAAGCCGGTCTCGGTGACCACCTGGGTGCGCCGGCCGCTGATCCGCTCGGCGAGGCCGCGCGCGGAGGCCATCATCGCCAGCGTGGTGATGAACGGCACCACCCTGCCGTAGGCCACCAGCACGCCGTTGACCAACCCGGCGCCGAGGCCGACCAGGAGGGAACAGAGGACCATCACCCAGGGGCCGTAGGACTGGGTCGCGAGCGTGGTCATCCAGACGCTGGACAGCGCCACCAGCGAGCCGACGGACAGGTCGATCCCGCCGGCGATGATCACGAAGGTCATGCCGACGCTCACCACGCCGATGGCCGCGGCGAGGCGCAGCATGGTGGAGACGTTCTCCTGGGTGAGGAACGTGTCGGGGCGGGTCAGGTAGCCCACCACGCAGAGCAGCAGGAGCACGCCGGTGAGGCCGAGCAGGCGCACGTCGACCGACGGTCCGCGGCGCCGCTCGCGGCCGGGCTCGTCCACCCGGACCGGCGGCTCGTGCACGGTTTGCGTCACGCGACACTTCCTTCCATGACCATGTCCAGCACGTCCGCCTCGGTCAGCTCCGCCGCCGGCCGCTCGGCGAGCACCGTGCCCTCGCGCAGCACGAGGACCCGGTCGGCGAGCCCGAGGACCTCGGGGATCTCGCTGGAGACCAGCACGATCGCCACCCCGCCCGCGGCGAGCTCGTGGATCAGCCGGTACAGCTCGGCCCTGGCGCCGACGTCGACGCCGCGGGTGGGCTCGTCCAGCAGCAGCACCCGGCAACCGTGCACCAGCCACCGGGCCACCACGACCTTCTGCTGGTTGCCGCCGGAGAGCGTGCGGATGATCCGCCGTGGGTCGGCCGGCCGCAACTCCAGCCGCTCCAGAGTGGACTTGGCGTCACGGTTCTCGCTGGCTCGCTGCGAGAAGCCGAACCGACTGTAGGCGCGGAGGCTGGCGAGGGTGACGTTGTGCATGACGGGCATGTCCAGCACGAGCCCCTGGCTCTTGCGCTCCTCGGGGGCGAGCCCGACGCCGGCGTCGACCGCGGCGGCGACGCTGCCGGGGCGCAGTGCCCGGCCGGCGACGGAGACGGTGCCGGTGTCGGGGCGGCGCGCGCCGAAGATGGTCTCGAGGATCTCACTGCGGCCGGAGCCGACCAGGCCGGCGAGGCCGACGATCTCGCCGGCGCGCACGGAGAAGGTGACGTCGCGGAACTCGCCGGCGCGGCCGAGCCCGGACACCCGCAGCACCTCGTCGCCGAGGTCGACGTGGGCCTGCTGGGCGGCGCGGAAGGCGGTCTCCACCTTGCGGCCGGCCATGAGGTCGACCAGCTCGGTGCCCGGGGTGCGGCGGGCGTCGAGGTTGGCCGCGACGGTGCGGCCGTCCTTGATGACGGTGACGCGATGGCCGATGCGGCGGATCTCCTCCATGCGGTGGGAGATGTAGACGACGGCGACGCCGTCGGCGGTGAGCTCGCCGACGATGCGGAAGAGGTTGTCGACCTCGTCGCTGGCCAATGCGGCGGTGGGCTCGTCGAGGACGATGAGGCGGGCGTCGTGGGCCAGGGCGCGGGCCATCGAGACCAGCTGCTGCGCGGCGGCGGGCAGCCGGCCGACCTCGGCGTCGGGCGGGATCTCCGGGTGGCCGAGCCGGTCGAGCAGCGCCGCGGCCCGCGCGCGGGCCGCGGCGGGACGGGTGAAGCCGAAGCGGGAGCGCTCCTGGCCGAGGACGATGTTCTCGGCGACCGGGAGGGTGGGGATGAGGTCGAGCTCCTGGTACATCGTGGCGATGCCGCGCCGCAGCGCGGCGACCGGTGAGGCGAGCGTGACCGGCCGGCCCCGCCAGACGATCTCGCCCGCGTCCGGCTGGTGGGCGCCGGCGAGGGTCTTGATGAGGGTGGACTTGCCGGCGCCGTTCTGGCCGAGCAGGCAGTGCACCTCGCCCGCGCGGACCTCCAGGTTCACCCCGTCGAGCGCACGCACGCCGGGAAAGTTCTTGACGATGCCCCGCATCACGAGCAACGGTCGGGCTGCGCCGTCGCCATCCACGTCATCGTTCGACGCGTGCAGACTTACATCCACCTCGGCCCCACTTCGTCCTGTGCCATGCAAAAGTAGGGTGACGGCGCCCACCCGTCAAGGTGAACTTCGCTCCGTGACGCCTGGCCGCCCGACGCTTCGTTCCGTGACGAACCCTTCGGTTTCCGACCGTCCGCGCCGCTCTCACCTGCGGCAACCCGGCAGCCTTCGCCGACTCCGTCATCTCGGGCACGAGCCAGCCGTTCGAGACGGCGGGGCTCGACGTCGGCACCGAAGCGCGGTTCGACGGCCGCCAGGCGGAAGCGGTCCTCGAATCGGCGGGCTAGGCGGTGACGGCGGCGGCCGCCGAAAACGGTGCTGCCGGGCATGACCTACACCGACGAGGCCACTTCCACGGTCGGCGTGGTGCTGCTCGTCAGCCGGTGACGCTGCCGGACAGGTTGGCGGTGTTGTTGCTGCCGGGTGAGCCCGCACCCCCGGTGCGCGTCACCAGCCGCCCGTTCGCCGTGGCCGTCGCGAGCCGAGACGCTCCGTGTGCGGCTCGCTCGCCGCCGTTCACTCACGAGGCGGGTGGACCGTCCGGGCGCCACGTGCTCGCCCGTTCGCGCGGCGCGCCGAGCCGTTCCCGGTGCGCGGCCAGTGCCCTCACGCCCTCGCCGGTCAGCCGGATCCAGGTCTCCGGGCGCTTGCCCTGAACCGCGGGCCGCGGCGAGCGGCGGGATCGCGGCCAGCACGAGCCGGCCGGCGCTCCAGTTCGCGGGTCCAGAGGGTCAGCGGGCCTGGCGGGTGGCGCGAAACCGCTGCCAGTGGTCGGCGACCTGAACCATGTCCCGGGCGAGCTCGTCGAAGAACGCGTGCATGTCCTTCAGCCGCGCGCCGGCGGGCGTGTCGGTGCCGAAGGCCTCCGCTCCCTCGTGGGCGACGTCGGCCCACGCCACGGTCGCCCGGGTGCTCACCTCCCACGCGCGCATCCACACGTCGTCGTCGATGACGTAGCGCTCGCGCCGCCGCAGGGTGTCGCGCTCGCGCCGGACCAGCCCCAGTTCCTCCAGGTAGCCGACCGCCTTGGAGATCGACGCCGGGCTGACCCGCAACCGACCGACCAGCTCGGCCGCGGTGAGGCTGCCGGCGTCGGTCGCGTAGAGGCTGGCCAGCACCCTGGCCGCCATCCTCGGCAACCCGTTTCGCAACATGACCTCGGTGAACCGCTCCAGGAAGGAGTGCACCGCCGCCGGGTCGCGGCCCGACGTTCCGGTCTCCGGCACCACGGCGAGCGTCAACGGGCTGCGCCGGCGGGCCCGCCGTTCGGTGCTCAGCTGCGCCCGATCGGCCCGGTAGCTGCCCGGCCCGCCGTTGCGTGCCACTTCCCGACTGATGGTCGACGTGGGCCGGTCCAACTGCCGGGCGATCTCGGCGTAGCCGAGCCCTTCGAGCAGGCCCGCGGCGATGCGCCGGCGGTCGTCGTAGCTGAGCCTGCTACCCGGCATCCTGCCTCGCCTCCCGATGGTCGTGCCCTGGGTCCAGTGTGCTTTCATCGCCAACCCATTGCAACACAGGGCAACAGCTCATTGCATTACCTGGCACCGCCATTGCAACAATATCCGGGAAAATCCCTGATATATCCCGAATCAACGCGGATCCTGTTGCCCATCGGAGAAAGTTTGCTTAGCGTTCGTGGAAACCGAAACGACCAGCGCCAGGAGCGACGCGATGACCGACATCCTTCACGAGGCGACCTTGCCGATCGGTGCCCCCGACGGTCGGCCCCTCGACCCGCCGGACCGGCTGGCGTGGCTGCGCGAGCACCGACCGGTGAGCCGGATGCGGTACCCGGACGGACACGTGGGCTGGTTGGTGACCGGTCACGCCGCGGTGCGGGCTGTGCTGGCGGACCGGCGGTTCAGCACCAGGCTCGAGCTTGCGCACAACCCGTACGGCTCCGGTGAGGACGCGCCACTGCCGCCCGCGCAGCCGGGGGACTTCCTCCACGTCGACCCGCCCGAGCACACTCGGTACCGGCGGCTGCTCACCGGAGAGTTCACGGTGCGCCGGATGCGGCAGCTCGCCGACCGAGTCGAGCGGTTCACCGCCGAGCGGCTGGACGCCATGGAGCGGCAGGGCCCCCCGGCGGACCTGGTGCCGGCGTTCGCGCAGGCGGTTCCCGCGCTGGTGATCTGTGACCTGCTCGGGGTGCCCTACGCCGACCGGGAGCGGTTCCACCACCACGCCGTGGTCGTCACCGGTTCGATCGGGACCGCGGAGGAGCAGGCGGCGTCGTACCTGGCGTTGCAGGAGTACCTGGCGGAGCTGGTGCCGGCCAAGCGCGCCGAGCCGACCGACGACCTGCTCAGCGGGTTGACCAGGACCGACCTCACCGACGAGGAGCTGACCAACATCGGCGTCCTGCTGCTGGGGGCCGGGCTGGACACCACGGCGAACATGCTCGCGCTGGGCACGTTCGCCCTGCTGGGACGGCCGGAGCGGGTGGCGGCCCTGCGCGCCGATCCCGGCCTGGTCGAGCCGGCGGTGGAGGAGTTGCTGCGGTACCTGAGCATCGTGCCGGCCACCGTGCGGGTCGCACTGGAGGACGTCGAGATCGCCGGCGAGACGATCGCGGCCGGCGACACGGTGACCGTCTCGCTGACCGCCGCCAACCGCGATCCGGAGCGCTTCCCCGAGCCGGACACGCTCGTGTTGAGCCGCGCGGCCACCGGCCACGCCGCCTTCGGCCACGGGCTCCACCAGTGCCTCGGCCAGCAACTGGCGCGGGTGGAGCTGAGGATCGCTTTCCCCGCGCTGCTGTCCCGGTTCCCCACCCTCCGCCTGGCCGTGCCTTCCGAGGCGGTCCGCTTCCGCTCCGACGCCCTCATCCACGGCGTCCACGCCCTCCCCGTCACCTGGGACACGTGAACGCCGTGGAGTCAGGGAGCGCGGTCCTCACATGTTGATCATGTGGCCGGCCAGGCCGTGGACCGCCTCCTTGACCGCCTCGCCGAGGGTGGGGTGGGCGTGGACGTTCCGCGCGACCTCGTGCACGGTCAGGTCCCACTGCTGCGCCAGCGTGAGCTCCGGCAGCAGCTCGGTCACGTCCGGCCCGATGAGGTGCGCGCCGATGATCTCGCCGTACTTCGCGTCGCTGATCAGCTTCACGAAGCCGACCGTGTCGCCGAGGCCGTGAGCCTTTCCGTTGGCGGTGAACGGGAACTTCGCCACCCGCACGTCGAAACCGCGTTCCTGGGCCTGCGCCTCGGTCCACCCGAAGCTGGCGATCTGCGGCTGGCAGTACGTCGCCCGCGGAATCATCTGGTAGTCCAGCTCCATCGTCTCCGCGTCGGCGATCGTCTCGGCCGCCACGATCCCCATCGCCTCCGCCGCGTGCGCCAGCATCAGCTTCGCGGTCACGTCCCCGATCGCGAAGATGTGCGGCACGCTGGTCCGGCACCGCCCGTCCACCTCGATCGCGCCGCGCTCGGTGAGCCGCACCCCGGCCTTCTCCAGCCCGTAGCCCTCGACCCGCGGCTGGAACCCCATCGCCTGCAGCACCCGGTCCGCCTCGAGGACCCGCTCCTCGCTCTCCCGCGACACGGTGACCCGCACCTTCTCACCGCTGTCGTCGATCGACTCGACTCGCGTGGAGGTCAACACCTCGATCCCCAGCCGCCGGTAGCGCCGGGCCAGCTCGGTTGACACCTCCTCGTCCTCCAGCGGCACCATCCGGTCGAGGAACTCCACGATCGTCACCTGCACGCCGTAGTTGCGCAGCACATACGCGAACTCCACGCCGATCGCGCCGGCACCGGCGATCACGACGCTCTCCGGCAGCTCCGCCTCGAGGATCTGCTCCTCGTACGTCACCACCCGCTCGCTCACCCGCGTGCCCGGCAGCAGTTTCGGCGTCGCGCCGGCCGCGATGATGCAGTGGTCGAACGTCACCGTGTCGGTGCCGCCGTCCCGGCGCCGCACCGTGATCGTCTTGTCGTCGTCGAACGAGCCCCACCCCTCGAACTGGCTGATGCCGTTCTTCTTCATCAGGTAGTGCACGCCCTTGACCCGGCCGTCGGCGACCTTCCGGCTCCGCCGGTACGCCGCGCCGTAGTCGAAGCTGACCTCGCCGTCCACCTGGATGCCGAACGTCCGCGCCTCGTGCTGGAACAGGTGCGCGAGCTCGGCGTTGCGCAGCAACGCCTTCGAGGGTATGCACCCGACGTTCAGGCACACACCGCCCCAGTACCGCTCCTCGATGATGGCGGTGTCCAGCCCCAGCTGGGCCGCCCGGATCGCGGCCACGTAGCCACCCGGTCCCGCACCCAGCACCACGACGTCGAAGTGTTCACTCATACGGCGGATTATGCCGCCCGGCTCAGCCCTCCCGCAGTGCCGGTGGCCGCTCGCCGCGCACCTCGGCGACACACTGGGTGATCGCCGCCATCACCCGTCGGGTCGCCTCGGCCACCGCCGCCGCGGTCGGCCGCGAACCGGCCAGGTCGGCGAGGTTCACCGGTGGCCCGGCGACCACGTGCACGGTCCGCCGTGGCACGACCCTGGGTAGCCGCCGACCGCCACGCGGCAGCACGCGTTGCGTCCCCCACACGGCGACCGGCACCACCGGCGCCCCGGTGGCCAGCGCGATCCGCACCAGCCCGGCCTTGCCCGGCCCCGGCCACCCGTCGGCCCGCTCGGGGAAGCCGCCCTCCGGAAAGACCACCACGGCCTCTCCCTCGCGCACCGCCCCCACCGCACGCTGGTAGGCGAGGTACGCCTCCCGGGCGCTGGTCGCCTCGCGACGCACCGGGATGTGCCCACCCGACGCCATCACCGCGCGCACCACCGGCACCCGCCACAGGCCGGCCTTCGCCAGGAACCGCGGCACCCGACCGCCGGCGAGGCAGAACGCGGTCAGCACCACCGGGTCGAGGTTGGACAGGTGGTTGGCGGCCACCAGCACGCCGCCCTCGCGCGGCAACCGGTCGGCACCGGAGAGCCGCAGCCGGGTCCCGAGCGCGAGCACCGGCCACACGACGTCGATCGCCAGCCCGAACCAACGGCCGCGGCCGCGCCGGGGGAACCGGAGTCCGAGCCGGACCGGCGCGGCACCGGTCGGCGGGGCGGCCGGGGACGCCCGGCGCCGACCGGATCGATCGAAGAGCACGTCAGCCCACACTCACCGGTCGGAGTCGGCCTCGACCGGCCACCCCGCGTACTCCCGCACGAGCCGCTGCGCCCGGACGAGGCCGGGCAGCTCCCGCGGGTCGAGCTCGCCGAGCTCGGCCTTGTGCTGTGCCTCGGCCAGCTTGGTCAACAAACCCACGACGTCGACCGTGTCCTGCCGCGCCATCATCGGTTGCCCTCCGCCTCAGCAGGTCCTCAGGAGACCTTGTCCAGGATGACCACGGGGATGTCCCGATCGGTCTTCCGCTGGTACTCGTCGTAGTCCGGCCAGACCTCGACCATCCTCGGCCACAGCTCGGCCTTCTCCTCCGTGCTCGCGGTGCGCGCGCGGACGGTGAACCTGCCCGGCCCCACCTGGATCTGCGCCTCCGGGTTGGCCAGGAGGTTCAGGTACCACCCGGGGTGGTTGGGGTCTCCGCCCTTGGAGGCCACGACCACGTAGGAGCCGTCGTGCTCCTGGTAGATCAGCGGGAACTTGCGGTCCTCGCCGGTCTTGCGGCCCTTCGTCGTGAGGATCAGGCACGGCGCGCCGCGCTCCCAGATGTGCCCGACCTCGCCGTTGGTCTCCTCGTAGCGACGGACGTGCTCGTCACCGTACAGCATGCGTTGGTGTCCCTTCGTCGGTTCGGCGTCGCTCACCCCGCTCCCCCGGGAGCGAGTTCGCCCTTCTCAACCTACTGCCGGTCGGCCGGATCGGGCGCGTCGAGCACGGCGCGCAGCAGTGCCGGGTCGACGTTGCCGCCGGAGATCACCACGACCGTGGGACCGGCGGGCAGTTCGGCGGCGTACCGGTGGTAGGCGGCGAGCCCGACGGCGCCACTCGGCTCGGCGACCAGGCGGGCGGAGTGGGCCAGCTCTACCATCGCCCGGCGGATCTCGTCCTCGCTCACCGTGACGATGTCGTCGAGCACGGCCCGCAGGTGGGCGAACGTCAGCTCGGACGGCTGGGAGCGCAGCCCGTCGGCGATCGTGCGGGCCCGCCGCTCCACCGGCCAGTCCACCCGCTCTCCCGCCCGCAGGCTCGCCCGCGCGTCCGCGGCCAACTCCGGCTCGACGCCGACGACGGCGGCGTTCGGGCAGAGCGCCCTGACCGCGGTGCCGATGCCCGAGGCCAGTCCGCCGCCGCTGACCGGGACCAGCACCAGCGCCACGTCGGGCAGGTCGGCGGCGATCTCCAGGCCGATCGTGCCCTGCCCGGCGATGACGTCCGGGTGGTCGAACGGCGGGACGAGCACCGCGCCGCGCTCGGCCACGATGTTGTAGGCGGCCGACTCCCGCTCGCCGATCGGCACCAGCACGACCTCCGCGCCGTACTCCCGGGTCCGGTCCACCTTGACCCGTGGGGTGACGTCGGGCATCACGATGTGCGCGGGCACGCCGTACGCGCGGGCCGCGTAGGCGACCGCCTGTGCGTGGTTGCCGCTGGAGTAGGCCACCACCCCGCGGGCCCTGGTGCGCTCGTCGAGCCGGGCGATGGCGGAGAACGCGCCGCGGATCTTGAACGCGCCGATCGGCTGCAGGCTCTCCGGCTTGAGCCACAGTGGACGCTCCGGGTCGGCCGACGGAGCGGGCAGCAGCGGGGTGCGCACGACCGAGGTCCGAACGCGGTCGGCGGCGGCGCGGATGTCGTCGAGAGTCACCAGGTGCACGGGATCGAGTCTGCCCTACCGCGCGCCGATCCCGCCAAGAACGTCACCGAGGACACTGCCAGCCCTGTGGACGGTCGGCGGAAGCGGCCGGCACACCCGCACGAACGCCTGACGCGCCGACGGGAACGGCCAACCCGCCGACCGGAGCGGCGAACACGCGGGGGTGTGGAGCGGGGCTCCGGCACGGTCAGGGGGTGGGACCGTGCCGGGCCCCGCGGGCGCCGTGGCATCGGAGCAGGTGCTCGGACGATGCCCGACTCGGCCAGCCGCACTCCGGAACCGGCCGTTACGGGTGAGCTACCCGGTTCCGTTGGCGATCAAACCCGAACCGGATGCCGAAGCGCTTCGACAAGGGGGAATGCGCTTTCTGAATGCGTTTTCCAGCTACCCTGGAGCGACGCCGGACTCGGCCGGCGGGCAAGACGGAGCAAGGGAACGGGACGAATGAACGAACGGCCACACGTGACCCTCGAGGACGTGGCGCGCGCCGCCGAGGTCTCGCTGGCCACGGCGTCCCGGGCGCTGAACGGCACCACCAGGGTGAAGGCGGACCTGCGCGACCGGGTGCTCGCCGCGGCCGCCGAGCTGGCCTACACCCCGAACGCGCACGCCCAGGCGCTGGCCGGCGCCTCGCACCGCACGGTCGGGGTGATCTGCCACGACGTCAGCGACCCCTACTTCGCCGCGATCGCCCGTGGGGTCATGCGGGTGGCCGGGGAGAACGACCTGCTGGTGATGCTCGCCAGCACCTTCCGTGATCCGCGGAAGGAGATCGCCTACGTCTCGATGCTGCGCGCGCAGCGGGCCTCGGCGATCCTGCTCGTCGGATCCGGCTTCGAGGACCGCGCCTGGGAGCGGGCGCTGGCCGCCGAGATCGAGCCCTACCGCCGCGGCGGCGGCCAGGTTGCGGTGGTGAGCCGGCACCGGGGCCTGCGGGTGGACACCGTGCAGCCGGCCAACCGGGACGGTGCGGCCGAGCTCGCCCGCACCCTGGTCGGCATGGGGCACCGCCGGTTCGCGGTGCTCGCCGGGCCCCGCTCGCTCACCACGGTGGTCGACCGGCTCGCCGGCTTCCGCGCCGGCCTGGCCGAGGCCGGCCTCGAACTGCCCGAGGACAACGTCGTCGAGGCGGCGTTCACCCGCGACGGCGGGCACGACGCCATGCGCCGGCTGCTCGCCGCGGGCACGGACGTGACCTGTGTGTTCGCCGTCACCGACGTGATGGCCATCGGCGCGCTCACCGCCGCGCGGGAGGCGGGCGTGGCGGTGCCGGGCGAGCTGTCCGTCGCCGGCTTCGACGACATCCCGGTGGTCCGTGACCTCACGCCCCCGCTGACGACGGTGGCGCTGCCGCTGGAGGAGCTCGGCGCGCAGGTGATGGCGCTGGCCATGCGGGACGGCAGGAGCAGCCGCAGCAAGGTGGTCCGGCTGGCCGGCGAGGTCGTGGTGCGGGAAAGCACCGCACCCGTCCGAGGAAGGCGCGGATTCCACCACACACGGGTCCATGCGCCGGGTCCGCCGGTGGGGTGACGCCCGTGCTGGCCGACCGAGCAGTCTCGACAGCCGGGTGGCCGGCTCCGCGACACGTGACAAGATGCTGGTCATGAGCACCGACTCCGTGCCACGGTGGCGCCGCCTCGAGCCCGACGAGCGGCGGGAGCAGATCTTCGCCTGCGCGGCCGAGCTGTTCGGCGAGCGCCCGTACGCTGAGGTGTCCACATCGGACATCGCCGTGCGGGCAGGGGTCGCCAGGGGCCTGATCAACCACTACTTCGGGACCAAACGGGAGCTGTACCTCGCGGTGGTCCGCAGGGCGATGACGGTCCCCCACTTCGCGGTCGAGCTGCTGCCGGAGGGCCCGCTGGAGGTGCGCGCGCACGCGGCCGTCGAGTGGTTCCTCGACATGATCTCCAAGCAGGAGAAGATGTGGCTCGCGGCCATCGCGCCGGAGGGCATCGGCCGCGATCCCGAGGTGGAGCGCATCCTCGAGGACGCCGACCGCGAGTCGGCCGACCGGGTCCTGGAGGCGGTGGGGATCGAGCCGACGAACAGCCGGTGGGACGAGCTCAACGCGGTGATCCGGGCCTACGGCGGCCTGGTCAAGGCGGCCGGCCGGGAATGGCTGGTGCGCGGCGCGCTCGACCGGCGGGAGGTGCACGTGCTGCTCACCCGCACCCTGATCACCCTGGTGAGCGAGGTGTTCCCCGCGGTGCAGGGCGACCTCGAACCCCAGCCCTGACCAGACCGTGTTCGCGCCCCGGGTACGCGTGTCCGCGTTCCACGCACGCGGATCAGCATTTCGGCCACACCGGAATGGCGCCCCTCGCACGAATTCGCGAGACACGCGAATGTGAAGATCGTTTCTCTGGGCACGAGCGGCCGGTCCGCCGACCCTTGCGCTAGGGTGCGCACAAATGCACCACCTGTTCGTCGCGAACAGTAACCCAAAGGGGTGACATGCGTGCCTGGCGCTGGTTACTGCCCGCGCTGTTCGTGCTGCTCTGGCTGTTCCTCGGCGGCGCCGGGAGTCCCTATCTCGGCAAGCTGAGCGAGGTCCAGAGCAACGACCCCGGCTCGTTCCTGCCGGCCTCCGCCGAGTCCACCGCCGTCACCGAGCTGCAGGACCGCTTCGCCGAGCAGCGGCTGTTGCCGGCGGTCGTCGTGTTCGAGCGGACCAGCGGGCTCACCGCGGCCGACTCCGCGGCGATCACCGAGAAGGCGGCGCTGCTCGCCGGCGGCCCCGAGGTGGTGGGCCAGGTCCCGCCCCCGCTGCCCTCCGCCGACGGGCAGGCCGCCCAGCTGATCGTGCCGGTGTCCGGAGAGGACCCGTTCGCGGCCAGCGAGGCCGTCCGCGCCATGCGCGAGCAGGTGGAGCGGGGCCTGCCGGAGGGACTGACCGCGCACGTCACCGGCCCCGGCGGCTACACCGCGGACTTCGCCGAGGTGTTCGGCCACATCGACGGCATGCTGCTGCTGGTCACCGCGTGCGCGGTGGCGCTGATCCTGGTGCTCGTCTACCGCAGCCCGCTGCTGCCGGTGATCGTGCTGCTCTCCGCCGGCCTGGCGCTGACCACGTCCTCCGCGGTGGTCTACTGGCTGGCCGCCGGCGACGTGCTCGTCCTCAACGGCCAGACCCAGGGCATCCTGCTGATCCTGGTGTTCGGCGCGGCGACCGACTACGCCCTGCTGCTGGTGGCCCGCTACCGCGAGGAGCTGCTGCGCCGGCCGCGCACCGCCGACGCCATGCGCACGGCGTGGCGGACGTCGTTCGAGCCGATCCTCGCCTCGGGCGGCACGGTGATCCTCGGGATGCTGTGCATGCTGGTCAGCGAGCTCACCTCGAACCGGAGCCTCGGCCCGGTGGTCTCCATCGGCATCGCCGCCGCCCTGTTGGCGTCGTTGACGTTCCTGCCCAGCGCGCTGCTGCTGGTGGGCCGCGCCGCGTTCTGGCCGCGGACCCCGGTGCCGCGCAGGCACCGCAAGGTCACCCACGGCATGTTCGACGCGATCGCCCGGCTGGTCCGCCGCCGGCCCCGCTGGACGTGGGCGGTCACCACGCTGGTGCTGCTGGTCGGCGTGGTGTTCGTGCCGTCGCTGCGGGCCACCGGCACCTCGCAGCAGGACCTGTTCCTCGCCGAGGCGGAGGCGGTGACGGGGCAGGACGTGCTCAGCGCCCACTTTCCCGGCGGCACCGGCAGCCCGGTGGTGATCATGACCGAGCGGGCGGCGGCGGAGCAGGTGCTGGGTGTCACCGCCGCGACCGGCGGCGTGGTCGAGGCCCGTCCCACCCCGGCCGACCCGACCAACCCCGAGGCAGGGCCCAAGGTGGTCGACGGGATGGTGGAGATCTCGGCGACGCTGCGCCACCCGGCCGACTCGGAGGCCGCCATGGACGTCGTCCGCACGCTGCGCGAGACGCTGGACGAGGTGCCGGGAGCGGACGCGAAGGTCGGCGGGCAGACCGCCCAGCAGGTGGACATGCTCGCCGCCGCCACCCGCGACCGGAACCTGATCATCCCGATCGTCCTGGTGGTGATCTTCGCGGTGCTCGCGCTCCTGCTGCGGGCGTTGCTGGCGCCGCTGCTGCTGATCGCCACCGTGGTGCTGTCGTTCGCCGCCACCCTCGGCGTCGGCGCGCTGGTGTTCAACGAGGTGCTGCACTTCCCCGGCGCCGACCCGGCCATCCCGCTCTACGCGTTCGTGTTCCTGGTCGCCCTGGGCATCGACTACAACATCTTCCTGATGACCAGGGCCCGCGAGGAGACCGCCGCGCTGGGCACCGAGGCGGGCACGCTCAGCGCGCTGCGGGTGACCGGCGGCGTGATCACCTCGGCGGGCATCGTGCTCGCCGCGACGTTCGCCGCGCTGGCGGTGATCCCCGTGCTGTTCCTCGCCCAGATCGCGTTCCTGGTGGCCTTCGGCGTCCTGCTGGACACGTTCGTCGTGCGCTCGCTGCTGGTGCCCGCGCTGGCCGTCGACATCGGCAGGCGCATCTGGTGGCCGAGCCGGCTGACCGGGGTCACCGGGCCGCGGGGCGGGGCAGCAGCAGGGCCGCCACCGCCCCCACCGCGGTCACCGCCGCCGCCACCAGCAGCGCGGCACCCATCGCGTCGGTGAAGCCCCACTGGCTCACCGCGCGGACCGCGCCGGCGACCGCCGACTCCCCCAGCCCGTCGAAGCCCGCGGGCACGGTGCCCTGGGCGACCGCGTCCTGGTCGGCCAGCACCGCCGTCCCGATCGGGCCCGGCAGGCCGGCCTGCGCGACGCGGGTCGGCAGGGTCTGTCCGACCTGCCAGGCCATCACCGCGCCGACCGTGGCGATGCCGAGCACCCCGCCGAGCTGGCTGGCGATCTGCTGCACCGCCGACGCGGTGCCGGTGTCGCCCTCGGGGGTGGCGCCGAGGATGGCCTCGGTCGCGGCGATCGCGCACATCCCGGTGCCGAACCCGACCAGCGCGCCGGGAAGGAGCAGGTCGCCGAACGTCGAGCGCGGGTCGAGCCCGGCCAGCGTGGCCAGCCCGCCGGCCACGAGCAGCAGGCCCGCCGCGACCGGCCAGCGCGGCCCGAACCGCTGCGCCAGCAGCCCGCCCAGCGGGGCCGAGAGCACCACGACGCAGGTGGGAGTCAGCATCCACGCCCCGGCCTGCACCGGGGCCAGCCCGCGCACGTTCTGCAGGTAGAGGGTGAGCAGGAAGAGCAGCCCGAACACGCCGAACGAGCTCACCCCGACCAGCGCCGAGCCGAGGTGCACCGCGCGCCGGCCGACCAGTGCCCGCACCGCGCCGGGCACCGGCCGGCGCTCCCCGCGGGACTCCACGGCGGCGTAGCAGGTCAGCGCGACCACGGCGGCCGCGACCGGCAGGTTGAGCAGGAAGACCGCGGGCCAGCCCCAGCCCTGCACGACGACGCCGGCGATCACCGGACCCAGGCCGATGGCCAGTGCGTTCGCCCCACCCCAGATGCCCAGCGGCAGGCCGAGCCGGTCGGTGGGGAAGGCGTTGCGGAGCAGGGCCAGCGCGGCGGGCTGCAGCAGGGCACCGGCGAAGCCCTGCAGCACCCGGAACAGCACCAGCGCCCACACGCCGCCGGAGAGCGCGATGCCCAGCGAGGCGAGACCGAACCCGACGACACCGGCGACGAAGGTCGCGCGCCGGCCGATCCGGTCGGCGAGCCGGCCGGCGGGCAGCAGGCCGACCGCCAGCGCCACGAGGTAGGCGTTGGCGATGAGCTCCAATTCACCCAGCGTGGCCCCCACGGAGGCGGAAATGTAGGGCGCCGCGATCGTGGTCGCGGTGCCGTCCAACCCCACCATCGCGCCGCCCAGCACCGCCGCCACCAGGGTGAGCCAGGGTCGGCCACGATAGCGGACCGGCTCCGCGACCGGGTTTTCGGGGCGGGTCGCAAGATCGTGTCCGGTTTCCACGTGCACCACTTCTCCGCCTTTCGTCGCGGCGCCTAGCATGAACCGTCACCCAGCGCATCC
Organism: Amycolatopsis arida; assembly: GCF_900115565.1. Classification (GTDB taxonomy): domain Bacteria; phylum Actinomycetota; class Actinomycetes; order Mycobacteriales; family Pseudonocardiaceae; genus Yuhushiella; species Yuhushiella arida. Next base: position 294,494 of record NZ_FOWW01000001.1, read on the forward strand.
GCCAACCGCCCCGTTCACCTGCCGGGAAGCGCTCACCAGCATGACAGATGACTGCGCAGAGTTAGTGATCTGACCACGAGTGGACGCACCCGATAGTGGAACAGACCACCCCCCGCCTTGCGCACCAGTCACAGGATCGTTACGGTTGGGTCCGCTTATCAGCCAATAGCGTGATTCGAATACCCCGACATACCGTGAGGGTGTGCCCGTTGCCGGATCAACAGAATTGCGGACTTCGGTAGAAGTACTGATTGCCGGAGGATGAACGGATCCAGTCCGGACACACCATGACGGCTGAGCACGGCGATAGGCGACTCCCCGCTTCCACAACTATCTCCCCGCAGGTGATTGCACATGTCGTTGGCTGACCGCCGGCATTTCTCGGAACCGGACGGCGTCGTCCCCACGCTGCGGCCACTGACCGCGTACCTGGCCGAGCGGGCCGGCTCCACCCGGCCCGCGTTCACCCACCTCGACCACGCGTCCGACCGGGACGGCTTCCGGCACACGGTGACCTGGGCCGAGCTGGCCCGGCGGGTGCGCGCGGTGGCCGCCGAGATCACCAGGACCACCACTCCCGGACAGCGGGTGGCCGTGCTCGCCCCGCAGGACCTGGGCTACGTGACGGCGTTCCTCGGCGCCCTGCACGCCGGCACCATCGCCGTCCCGCTGTTCGCGCCGGAGGTCAGCCAGCACGGCGGTCGGCTGGTCAACGCGCTGGCCGACTGCGCGCCCGAGGTGTGGCTCACCACGGAGCCGGCGTTCGACTCGGTGCGGGCCCTCGCCGAGCAGCAGCCGGTGCCGATGCCGAAGTCGATCCTCGCCGTGGACCGGGTGGACCTCGCCGCGGGTGAGGGGTTCAGCGCCCCCGAGGTCGACCTCGACGCGCCCGCCTACCTGCAGTACACCTCGGGCTCCACCCGCGACCCCGCCGGCGCGGTCATCACCCACCGCGCGGTGGTCACCAACACCTGGCAGGGCGGGTCCGCCTACGGCGTCGACGACACCTGGACCTGCGCCGGCTGGATCCCGTTCTTCCACGACATGGGGCTGGTGCAGTTGCTGTGCCTGCCGGTGTTCTCCGGCGCGCACTCGGTGTTCATGACCCCGTTCGACTTCATCATGCGGCCGGTGCGCTGGCTGCGGCAGATGTCGGAACACCCGAACGTCTTCACCGCCGCGCCGAACTTCGCCTTCGACTACACCGCCCGGAAGGTCAAGGAGGCCGACCGCGCCGGGCTGGACCTGGCCAACGCGAACGTGGTGATCAACGGCAGCGAGCCGGTGCGGCCGGACACCATCGCCCGGTTCCTGGCCGAGTTCGGCCCGTACGGCTTCCGCGCCGAGGCACACCGGCCGTCGTACGGCCTTGCCGAGGCGACGGTGTTCGTGACCAACACCCGCGACGAGGGGCCCACCATCACGGGCTTCGACCGCGCGGCGCTCGGCGCCGACCGCGGTGTGACGGTGCCCGCCGGCAGCCCCGGCGCGGTGGACCTGGTGGCCGCCGGCCGGCCGCACGGTCAGCTCGTGCGGATCGTGCACCCGCGCCACCGGACCCTGTGCGCCGAGGACGAGGTGGGCGAGATCTGGGTGCACGGGCCCAACGTGGCCGACGGCTACTGGCAGCAACCCGAGCGCAGCGCCGAGACGTTCGGCGCGACCATTGAGGACCCGGACGCGGACACCCCCGCGACCGGGTGGCTGCGCACCGGCGACCTGGGCCTGTGCCACGATGGCCTGCTCTACGTCACCGGCCGGATGAAGGACCTGATCATCATCGACGGGAAGAACCACTACCCGCAGGACATCGAGGCCACCGTGCAGGACGCGCACCCCGCCATCCGCCGCGACCACGTGGCCGCGTTCGCGGTGTCCTCCCCCGGGCAGGGTGAGGGCGCGGCCGTGGTGGCGGAGTACCGCCGGCAGGCCGACCCCACCCAGGTCGACGAGGAGGAGATCGTCCGCGCGGTGCGCCGTGCGGTGTCCGCGGAGCACGACGTGCGGTTGCGCGGCGTCATCCTGGTCCGGCCGGGCGGGGTGCCGCGCACGTCCAGCGGCAAGATCGCGCGCGCCGCGACCAGGCGGCGCTACTGGGATGACCAACAGCGCGTCGATCAACAGCGCGACGACCAGCGGCGCGACGACCGAGGGCGGCGGGAGCGGTAGTGGCCGAGCCGACGACCGAGGAGCTGCGCCGCTGGCTGGTCGAGCAGGTCGCCGCGGCGTGCGAGCTGACCGAGGCCGAGATCGACGAGCACCGGCCGCTGGTCGAGTACGGGCTGTCCTCCCGCAAGGCCGTCGAGCTGTCCGGCGAGCTGGAGGACCTGCTCGACCGCGCGCTGCCGACCACCCTGCTGTGGGACCACCCTTCGATCGCCGAGTTGGCCGCCGGGCTCACCGGTGAGCCCGCCCCGGCTCCCAGTCGGGTTCCCACCGAGCCCGCCCCGTCCCCGGCCGCCACCGGGGACGACGACGCGATCGCGGTGATCGGCGTCGGCTGCCGGTTGCCGGGCGGCGTGGCGGGGCCCGACCGGTTCTGGCGATTGCTCACCGAGGGTGGCAGCGCGATCTCCGAGCTGCCCGAGGGCCGCTGGGACGACTACCCCGACGCCCCCGAGGGGGTGAGCCGACGCGGCGGTTTCCTGCCCGACATCGCCGGGTTCGACGCGGAGTTCTTCGGCATCGCGCCGCGCGAGGCCGCGCGGATGGACCCGCAGCAGCGGATGCTGCTGGAGGTCGCCTGGGAGGCGGTGCAGCACGCCGGCATCGCCCCCGGCTCGCTGCGCGGCAGCGACACCGGAGTGTTCGTCGGGATCAGCGGCACCGAGTACGGCGCCCGATCGCTGGCCGACTTGTCCGGAGTGGACGCCTGGGCGGGCACCGGCGCGGCGCTGAGCATCGCGGCGAACCGGCTGTCCTACGTGCTGGACCTGCGCGGTCCGAGCCTCGCCGTGGACACCGCGTGCTCGTCGTCGCTGACGTCGGTGCACCTCGCCGTACGCAGTCTGCGCGCCGGCGAGTGCGGGCTGGCCCTGGTGGGCGGGGCGAACCTGCTGCTCGGCCCGGCGGTCACCGCGAACTTCGACCAGATGGGCATCACCGCCGCCGACGGCCGGTGCAAGCCGTTCTCCGCCGACGCCGACGGCATCGGCAGGGCGGAGGGCGCTGGCTTGGTGGTGCTCAAGCGGCTGGCCGACGCGCGGGCCGACGGCGACCGGGTGCTCGCCGTCATCCGCGGCACCGCGACCAACTCCGACGGCCGGTCCAACGGGCTGACCGCGCCGAACCCGGACGCCCAGCGGGCGCTGCTGCGGGCCGCCTACGACGATGCCGGCGTCGACCCGGCGACCGTCGACTACGTGGAGGCGCACGGCACCGGCACCCTGCTCGGCGACCCGATCGAGGCCCGCGCACTCGGTGCCGTGCTCGGCACGGACCGGCCGAGCGAGCGGCCGCTGCTGATCGGCTCGGTCAAGAGCAACCTCGGCCACCTCGAGGCGGCCGCCGGGATCACCGGGCTGATCAAGGTGGTGCTGGCCCTGCACCACGGCCGCGTTCCGGCCACGGTGAACTACGCCGGCCCCAACCCGCACATCCCGTTCGCCGAGCTGGGCCTGGCGGTGGTCGACGAGGAGCGGCCGTGGCCGACCGAAGGCGCGGCCGTGGCCGGAGTGTCCGGCTTCGGCTTCGGCGGGTCCAACGCGCACGTCGTGCTCCAGCGGGAGCGGCTCGCGCCCGAGACCGAGGCCAGTCCCCCGGCCTCCCGGACCCGGCTGCTGCTGGGCGCCCCCGACGCCACGCGGCTCGGCGCGCACGCCACCCGGCTGGCCGGCTGGCTGGCCGGGGAGGGCGCGGAGCTCGCCACGGCGGACATCGCGCACACCCTGGCCAGGCGGTTGGACGGCCGGTGCCGGGCCGCGGTCGTCGGCGGTAACACCGCCGAGTTGGTGGCCGGGCTGCGGGCGCTGGCCTCCGGCGAGGACACCCCGGCGCCGGTCGACGCGGCGCGGGGCGGCCCGGTGTTCGTGTTCTCCGGGCACGGGTCGCAGTGGGCCGGGATGGGCCGGCGATTGCTGGTCGAGGAGCCGGTGTTCGCCGCGGCCGTCGACCGGCTCGATCCACACATCCTGGCCGCGACCGGGCGCTCGCTGCGCGCCGACCTCGAAGCCGGGATCGACGCCCGCACGATGGACCACGTCCAGCCCCTGGTGTTCGGCATCCAGGTCGGGCTCGCCGACCTGTGGCGCTCGCACGGTGTGCGGCCGGCGGCGGTGATCGGCCACTCCTTCGGTGAGGTCGCCGCGGCGGTGGTGGCCGGCGCGCTCACCGAGGCCGACGGCGCGCGGATCGTGGCGCTGCGCTCCCGACTGCTCGCCTCGCTCGCCGGTGACGGCGCCATGGCGCTGCTGGAGGTGAGCGCCGAGGAGGCCGAGGAGCTGGTCCGCGACCTGCCCGACGTCGACGTCGCGGTGCTCACCGCGCCGAGCCAGACGGTGGTGGCCGGCAGCGCCACCCGGGTCCGCGAGATCGTGGCCGAGGTGTCGGCCCGCGGCCTGCTGGCGAAGCTGGTCAAGCTGGACGTGGCCGCGCACTCGCCGGTCGTCGACACGGTCACCGGCGCGCTGCGCGAGGAGCTGGCCGAGCTGTGCCCCGCCACGCCGGAGCTGCCCTGCTACGGCACCGTGCTGCCCGACCCGCGGCGGGAGCCGGTGTTCGACGCCGGCTACTGGGCGGCGAACCTGCGGCGGCCGGTGCGGTTCGCCGCTGCGGTGGCCGCCGCGGTCGCCGACGGGCACAGCACGTTCGTCGAGGTGTCCCCGCATCCCGTGCTGCGGCACGCGCTCGCCGACAACGGCGCGCCGGTGGTGCTGTCCACGCTGCGCCAGCCAGCGCCCTCCGGGGACGACGAGGTCACCCACTTCCACCGGCAGCTGGCCCGGCTGGAGCTGGCCGGGCAGGCCGCGCCGCGCGGCGGCGCGATCGTGGACGTGCCGCCGCTGCCGTGGCGGCACGAGCGGCACTGGCTGCCGCGCCCCAGCCTGGGCACCGCCCAGCGCCGGGACGAGCACCCGCTGCTCGGCGCGCACGTCGAGGTGCCCGACGACGGCCGGCACGTGTGGCGGGCCGACCTCGGCGCCGCCGCCCAGCCGTGGCTGTCCGACCACCGGATGGACGGGCGGCCGGTGCTGCCCGGCGCGGCCTACGTCGAGCTGGCCGGCGCCGCCGCCCGGGCGGTGTTCGACGTGCCGGCCGAGCGGGTCGCGGTCACCGGGCTGGTGATGCACGCGCCGCTGCCGCTGGCCGAGCACACCCCGGTGACCACCGTGCTGGTCCCCGGGGAGGGCGACACCGGCACGGTGACCGTACGGACCAAGCAGCCCGACGGAAGCTGGCTCACGCACGCCAGCGCCGAGGTGGCCGTCGTGCCCGGCACCAGCGCCGACGAGTTCCTGTCCGAAGTGGACACATCCGAGCTGCGCGAGGTGGCGGTCCGGCCGCTGTACGACCGGCTGGCCCGGCTCGGTGTGCGCTACGGGCCGGCGTTCGCCGGGATGACCACCGTCCGGGCCGGGCGGCACGACCAGGGCGGCCGGCTGTGCGCGGTGGCCGAGGTGGCCCTGCCGGAAGCCGCGCCGCGGCACCCGCTGCTGCGGCTGCACCCGGCGCTGCTCGACGCGTGCCTGCAGGCCTTCGCCGGCGCGCTGCTCGGCCCGGACCCCGCCGAGGGCCTCGACGGCGCCTACGTGCCGATGGAGTTCGGCGGCGTGCGGGTGTACGGCGACCCGGCGCTGGGCCGGCTGGTGCACGTGTCGGTGACCGCCCCCACGGACGGCGCGGCCGGCCTGCTCGGCGAGCTGCACCTGGTGGACGACCGCGGCCGGGTGCTGCTGGAGGTCACCGACGTCTTCGTCCGCTCGGTCACCGGTAGCGAGCTGGCCCCGCTGACCGAGCGGCTGCTCGAACCGCGTTGGCAGCCGGTGCCGGCGCCCGAGGGCCGGCGGCCGGCGGGCCCGGTGCTGGTGGTGTCCGACGGTCCGACGCCGCTGGCCGGCGCGCTGGTCGCGGCCGGGGTGGACGTCCGGGGCGGCGACGTGGACACAGTGGACGGTCTCTCCGCGGTGGTGGTGCCGCTCCCGGACGTGCCCGAGGGCGAGGCGGCGCTGGACGCGGCCGAGCGGGCGGTGCTGACCGTCGGGGACGCCGTGCGCGCGCTGGTCGAGCGCGGCGCCGGTCGCCCGCCCCGGCTGGTGCTGGCGACCGCCGGTGCCGCGGCCGTGGCCGGCGAGCCCGGCCGGCCGGCCCTCGCCGCGCTGCGCGGTCTGGTGCGGGTGCTGGCCTACGAGCACCCGGAGCTGACCACCACGCTGGTCGACCTCGACCCGCGGGCGGACCTGGCCGAGCGGGCCGCCGCGCTGGCCACCGAGCTGGCGGCGACCGCCGCCCCTGGTGACGACGAGGTCGCCTGGCGCGGCGGCGAGCGGTTCGCGCTGCGGCTGGGCTGGGTCCCGCCGGTGCCGGCCGACTCCACCCCACCGGTTCGTCCCGAAGGCGGCTACGTGGTCACCGGTGGCCTCGGCGGGCTCGGCCTGCTGCTGGCCGAGTGGCTGGCCGAGCACGGCGCCGGCCGGATCGTCCTCAACGGACGGTCGGCACCGCGGCCGGAGGCGACCGCGGCCATCGAGCGGATCACCGCGCGGGGCACCGACGTCGAGGTGGTGCTCGGTGACGTGGCCGAGCCCGGGGTGGCCGAGCGGCTGGTCGTGGCGGCGGGCCGGCTGTGCGGCGTGGTGCACGCGGCGGCCGTGTTCGACGACCGAACCACCACCCGGCTCGACGCCGACACCCTGCACCGGTGCTGGCGGCCGAAGGCACGTGGGGCGTGGCGACTGCACGAGGCCACCCGGGGCAGGGAGCTGGACTGGTTCGTCGGGTTCTCCTCCGGGGCGGCGCTGCACGGCCTGCCGGGGCAGCCGGCCTACGCCACCGCCAACGCCTACCTCGAGGCGCTGGTCGCCCTGCGCAGGGCCGAGGGCCTGCCCGGCTGCACGGTGTCCTGGGGCACCTGGGCCGAGGTCGGCGCCGCGGCCGGCGTGGAGGTGCCGTGGCTGCACCCGATCCGGCCAGCGGAGGGCCTCGCCGTGCTCGCGGCCGTGCTGGCCGAGGATCGGGCGAGCACCGGCGCGCTGCGGCTGAACGCCCCGCGGCTGCTCACCGCGTTTCCGAAGCTGGCCGAGCTGCCCTTCTTCGCCGAGCTGCTCGGTGACTACGTGGTGGCCGACGAGAGCACCGACTGGCCCGGCCCGGACGGGTTGCGGGCGCTCGAACCGGCCGCCGCGCGGGACGCCGCGGCCGGCCAGCTGCGGGCCCGGGTCGCCGGGGTACTCGGCTTCCCGGCCGAGCGGCTGGACACCACCGCGCCGCTGCCCGCGATCGGCGTCGACTCACTGCTCGCGGTGCGCATCCGCAACGCCGTGCAGCACGACTTCGGCCTGTCCCTGCCGGTGTCGCTGCTGCTGCGCGGCGCGAGCGTGGCCGAGGTGGAGCAGTGGCTGCTCGACGAGCTGGGCCTGGGCACGGCCGACCGGCCGGCGCGCACCGAGCTGCTGCGGGTGCCGCCGCGCGACGCCGCGGAGCGGCTGGTGGCCAGCGCATGGCGGGACGTGCTCGGCAGCGACGTCGGCGTGACGCAGGACTTCTACGGCGTCGGCGGCACCAGGGCCAAGGCCGAGGCGGTCACCGCGCTGCTGGTGGAGCGCAGCGGCCGGGAGCTGACGATGTCCGAGCTGTTCGAGCACCCGACGGTGGAGCGGATGGCCCGGCACCTGCGCGAGGACGAGCGGACCGGCTCGCCCGTGCGGGTACTGCGGGCCGAGGGCGGCAGGGCGCCGCTGTTCTTCTGCCACCCCGGTGGTGGCGACACCGCGGTGTACCGGCAGCTCGTGCAGCTGCTGGACCCGGAGGTGCCGGCGTACGGCTTCGACCGGCTGGACGGCGTCGCCGACGTCGAGGACCGGGTCCGCCGCTACCTGCCCGAGCTGCGGGCGATCCAGCCGGCGGGTCCGTACCGGATCGCCGGGTGGTCGTTCGGCGGGTTCCTCGCCTTCGAGCTGGCCCAGCAGCTGCGCGGGGCGGGTGAGCGGGTGGAGCTGCTCGCGCTGATCGACCCGATCCTACCGCTGCCCAACGAGACCGGACTGTCCGAAGTAGAGCTGACGGAGCGGAGGTTCGCCCGGTTCGCGGAGTTCCTCGAGACCAGCTACGGGCGGAGGGTGCGGCTGCCGTACGAGCGGCTGGCCCGGCTCGGCGACGAGGACCAGGTGCAGCTGCTGATCGAGACCATGCTCGCCGAGGGCCTGGTCAACACCGAGGTCAGCGACGCGATCCTGCGGCACCAGCGGACGTCGTTCCTGGACGCCCGCTCGCTGGAGCGGTACCGGCCGGAGCCGTACCCGGGGCGGGTGGTGTTCTTCAGCGCGGCCGAGCAGGTGCCCGGCGGGCTGCGGGACCAGCGGTTCGACCGCACCGACCCGGCCCGCGGCTGGGACGCCTACTGCCCGGATCTCGAGGTGATCACCGTGCCCGGCCACCACCTCTCGCTGCTGGATCCGCCCACTGTGGACCACATCGGCAAGCACCTGCACAACCTGCTCACCGTCACCGCCCGGCCGGTCGGCTCGCGGGGAGCGTGATGGGCGGGCTGCGGGTGCTGGCCTCGGCCGGCACGGGGGCGAACGTCCGCGAGCTGCGGTTGTTCTCCCCCGCGCTCGGCCGGGAGGCCGAGGTGGTGCTGCTCGTGCCGGACGGCCCGCCGCCGCACCCGGTGCTGTACCTGCTGCACGGCTCGTCCGACGACCACCGGTCCTGGCTGGCGCACACCGACGTCGCCGCCCGCGCCGCCGGATCGGGGGTGCTGGTGGTGCTGCCCGAGGCCGGGCGGCTCGGCTTCTACACCGACTGGCGGGTGCCGGACCGGCGGGGCACGGTGCCCCGGTGGGAGACTTTCCACCTGGTCGAGCTGCGGGAGCTGGTGGAGCGCGAGTTCGGCGCCGGCGGAGCGCGGATGGTCGCCGGGTTGTCGATGGGTGGCTACGGCGCGTTGCGCTACGCGATGCGGCATCCGGGGATGTTCCGAGCGGCCGCGTCGCTCAGCGGGCTGATGCACCTCACCCGGCCGGGGATGGCGGCACTGCTGGGCGCGCTGTCCCTGCGCGAGGGGATGCGCCCCGGCCGGGTGTGGGGGCCGCGGCGGACCTGCCGGGACGAGTGGGCCGCCAACGACCCGTACCTGTGCGCGGAGTCCCTGCGCGGCACCAGGGTCTACCTCGCCGCGGGCGACGGCCGGCGGGTGCCCGGTGAGGAGCGCGTGCCAGGGATGGGGCTGGTGGAGCGCTACTCCCGGGCGATGAGCGAGGATCTCGCGACGCGGCTGCGCGAGCTCGGTGGAGACGTCACGACCCGGTTCGGGCCCGGCACCCACTTCTGGACCACGTGGCGGCGGATGGTCACCGAGCTCTGGCCGTACGCCCTCGACGTGCTCAGGGAGTGAGCACGGCCTAGCGCACGCTCCGGATGGGCAGGACGAGCGCGGCGCCGACGAGCGCGATCGCCCCGGCGGTCAGGTAGAGCACGGTGTAGCTGCCGAGCGTGGCGATGATCCCGCCGGCGATCGCCGGCGCGAACGCCTGCGGCGCGGTGTTGGCGAGGTTGACGATGCCCAGGTCCTTGGCGCGGTCCCCGGCGGCCGGCAGCACCTGGGTGATCAGCGCGTTGTCGATCGCGACGTAGACGCCGTAGCCGAGGCCGAGCACGCCGGCGGCCACCACGACCGCGCTCCACGTGTGCCAGACCGACAGCATCAGCATCGACACCGCGATCACCACCGAGGACACCACGACGAAGACCTTGCGCCGGCCGCTGCGGTCGGACAGCCGGCCGGCCAGCACGCTGGTGGCGAGGATGCCGGCGGTGTAGACGAGGGTCAGCACGAACACGCCGCGCGCCGGGTCGGGCAGCCGCAGCACGTCGCGCAGGAAGTAGAGCAGGTACAGCGTGGCGATCGAGTTCGCCAGCTGGATCGCCAGCCGCGCGACGGCCGCCCAGGCGAAGTCGGGGTGCTGGCGCGGGCTGATCCAGAAGCTCCGGACGAACCGGCGCAGCGCGAACGGCGGACGCGCGCCGGGCGGCAACCGGGGGTCGCGGGTGGTGAGCACGAACGGCAGCGCCAGCAGCACGACCAGGCCGGCCAGCAGCAGGTAGCCGCCGATGCGGGTGGGCACCACCGTGGTCACCAGCAACACGCCGAGCACCACCCCGAGCGGCAGCGGCAGGCCGACGAAGGCGGACACGAAGCCGCGCTGGCGCACCGGGACCTGGTCGGGCACGGTGGCGGTGAGGCCGGCGAACATGGCGTTCTGCGCGCCCTGCGCGGCCATCCAGAGCAGCGCGACGCCGAGCACCGTGGCCTGCGCGGGCAGCGCGGCCAGCGCGAGGCCGCAGACCACGGCGCCGCCGAGGATCCACGGCCGGCGTCGGCCGAGCCGGGACGTCGTGCGGTCGGACAGCGCGCCGGCGATCGGCGCGGCGAGGATGGCGACGACCGCCGCGCAGGCCGTGACCACCGCGAGGCTGGCTTCCTTGCGCTCGGGCGCGATGTCCGCGATCTGCAGCGGGAGCAGGATCTGGATCGGCGTGATCACCGCCATGGAGAACCCGAGCACGGCGGCGGACAGCTTCAGCGTCCAGCCCATGCCGACGGGCACTGTGGGTTCGCGGAGTGCGGCCTCCGCCCGTCCGGTGCCCCTGGTCACGCCACCGAGCCTATCCGGTGCTCCGGTGCCCGGCCGGTGGCACGGGCTCGGCGAGGAACACGGCGACGCCGTCGAGCACCCGCCGGAGACCGAACTCGAACCACGCCCGCACGGCGTCGGGGGCGGGCGGCGCGACCAGGCCCCGCTCGACCAGGGCCGCGAGCGCCGGATGCCGGGCGGCTGCGGTGCGGGGCAGCGCGGCGGACCGGGCCGACCACCATCGGCCACCGGTCACGCCGGTGTCGCGCACCGCCGCCGACTCGGCCGCCGACAGCAGGGCCATGCCCTGGACGTAGCCGCTGACCAGCAGATACAGCGCGAACGCGGCCTCGGGGTCGACGCGGTCGCCGAGCGCGGCGAGAGTCCGGTCGACGGCGGCGAGCACGCCGGGGCCGAGGGGTGGTCGGGTGGTGGCGAGGACGGGCAGTATCCAGGGGTGGCGCTGGTAGAGCGCCCATTCCTGGCGGGCCTCGTGCTCCAGCCGCGCTCGCCAGCCGGTCGCTGGCTCCGGTGGCGGGCGGTACTCCGCGAGTACGGTGTCGGCCATGCCGGCGACCAGGTCGTCCTTGCCGGAGACGCGGCGGTACAGCGACATGGCGGGCAGGCCCAGGTGGGCGGCCAGGGCGCGGATGGACACCGCCGCCAGCCCTTCGGCGTCGGCGAGCCGGACGGCGACGCGGACCACCGTGGCGCGGTCGGGGACGTGGTCTGGTTTCGCGCGGTGGTCCGGCGCGATCCGGCGGACCGGCCTCGGGCCGCCGTCCTTGCGGGCACGGTAGGCCCGAGCCTGGCAGGCCCGGCCGCAGTAGCGGCGCGGCCGCCGCGGCCGGATCTGGGGATCGGTTCCCCGCACTGCGCGCAACGCCCCACGGTCGCCCCTTTTCGTCACGGCACTTTTCGTGACGTAAAAGCTAGCGGACCGGTGTGGTGGATGGAAACGTCGGCACCGTTGGTACGGCGTACGAAAGGAGAGGTGATCGATGAGGACGGCGCGGCGGGAGGACGTGATCGTCCGCGTGGCGGGGCCCGACGAGCTGGCCCAGATCGCGGAGGCGTTCGCCGACGAGGCCGTCGCGCGGTGGGTGGCGCCGGAGATGGCGGCGCTGGCGTCGACGTACCGGGACTTCCTCGCCGAGGCGCTGCGCACCGACGAGGTGATCGTCGCCGAGGCGGGGGACGGGATCGTCGGGGTGTCGGTGTGGGTCGACATGCCGTCCGCCGAGCGAGCCCGCCAGGACGCGGCGCGGGTCGCGGAGCTGGCGTTGGAGCGGCCGGAGCCGGCGTACCAACGGATGGCCACGGTGCTGGGGCGGGTGGCGGAGCGGCACCCCGAGCGGCCGCACGTGTTCCTGTCGTCGATGGGGGTGGTGCCGGCCGGGCGGGGCCGGGGCGTGGGCGGCGGGATGCTCCGGTACCGCCTGGAGCGGGCGGACGACGAGGGGCAGCCGGCCTATCTGGAGGCCAGCACCCAGGACAGCCAACGCCTGTACACCCGCCACGGCTTCACCCCGTACGGCCCCCCGATCCTCCTTCCCGACGAAGGCTCCACCCTCCAACCGCTGTGGCGCGAGCCCAGGAGCTGACGAGCCCAGCGGCCAACCACCGACGGAAACGGCGAACACAGCGACGCGAAGCGCGGACACGTGTGCACAGAGCGCGGACACGTGTGCACAGGGCGCGGGTTAGCGGGGGGCGATGGCGATGGCGCGTTCGACGAGGCTGCCGAAGTAGAGCTGGCCGTCCTTCTCGCGGACGGCGGTGAGCACGTGGAAGCCGTCGATCTCGCCGGTGCGCTCCCGGACGACGCGGCCGTCCGGCGCCACGCCGAGCACGCCGACCGTGCGCCCCAGGCCGGGTTGTAGCCACACCGGTGCCCGGCGCACCGTGGCGCGCAGCGGCGGGGGCAGCCGCCGCACCACGTCCAGCGCGGCGACTCGCGGGCTGGCCTTGGCGACCCAGATCAGGCCGTCGCTGCCGGTGGAGATGTTGTCCGGGTAGGCGGGCAGGTCGTCGAGGAACACGTCGGTGGTCCCGGCCCGGTCGCCGGTCAGCCACGCCCGCCGCACCCGGCACGCCCCGGACTCGGCCACGGCCACGAACGACTCGTCCGCGGCCAGCGCGACGCCGTTGGCGAACTGCAGGCCGCCGAGCAACTCGTCGATCGTGCCGTCCGGCGCGCGGCGCAGCAGGCGCCCGCTGCCGGTCTGCTCGATGAGGTCCTCCCGCCACCGCGGGATCGGGAACACCGCCGAGGAGTCGGTGAAGTAGACGGTGCCGTCGGCGGCCACGGCCGCGTTGTTGGTGGCCAGCAACCTGCGACCGGCGGCCTCCGTGGCCAGCGTCCGCGGCTCGCCACCGTCGCGGGACACGGCCAGCAGGCCGCGGTCGCAGTCGCAGATCAGCAGCTCGTCCGGTCCGTACAGCTCCAGGCCGAGCGGCCGACCCCCGGTGTCGGCGATGGTGTCGATCCGCCGGCCGTCCGGGCTGATCCGCAGGATCCGCCCGTCGGCCACGCCGGTGTAGATCCGGCCCTGCTCGTCGACCACCACGTCCTCCGGCCCCTCACCGTTGACCGGGACCAGCCGCACCCCCGTGAACGCCACCTCTACCTCCCTGAACCGACGTGAACCGAACAGAACCGACCGACCACGAACGACACGACGGAAACTACCGGTAGCTGAGCAGCTCGCCCGCGTCGCCATCGAAGTGCGCGTGCTCGTTGAACGACACCAGCGAGAGCCCACCGCGGCCGGAGACGACCTTGGTGATGCTCGCGTTGGCGGCGACCCGGCTGAGCCGCGGGAACGCCTCCGGCGCGCCGAGCAGTTGAGCGCCGAGCGCGGCGATCACGCCGCCGGAGGTGAACACCACCGCGTGCTCACCCCGGCCCAGCGCGCCGACGACATCGTCGAGTGCCTCGCGGACCCGCGTCGTGAACGACGGCCAGCTCTCCGCGCACGCGCTCGTCGCGCCGGCGTCGACCCAGCAGGTCAGCGCCGCGTCCAGCGCCCGCTGGAACGCCCGCGGGTCCTCCCCCGGCATCGACCCCCCGTAGGCGTCGAGCACGTCCAGGTGGTCGTACTCGTTCCACCGCGGATCCTCCTTCGCCACCAGCCCGGACCGCAGCTCCGCCAGCGCCGCCTCGGCGGTGCCCCGCTGCCGCGCCATCGACCCGCAGCGGGCCTCGGCGAGCCGCACCCGCCGGCGGCGCAGCTCGGCACCGACCGCGACCGCCTGCTCCCGGCCGCGGTCGGACAGCACGTCGTAGTCGGCGGCGCCGAACGACGCCTGGCCGTGCCGCACCAGGTAGATCGCGCCCATCAGCCGAGCTTCCGCAGCAACCGGGCCGGCAGCACCCGCACCAGCGCGCTCAGCGGCGCCCACGGCAGCGCCGGGACGTAAGCCCGCGCCGGCTCCCGCTCGATGGCCCGCACCAGTGCCCGCGCGCCCTGCCCCGCGTCGGCCAGCAGCGGCGTCCGGCCGGCCCGCCCGGTCATCTCCGACTCGATGTAGCCGGGCAGCAGGCAGGTCACCGCGATCGGGGTGTCCAGCGTGTCCACCCGGATCCCCTCGGCCAGCACGGCGATGCCCGCCTTCGACGCGGCGTAGGCGGTGAGGTTGCGGGGCATCCCGCGCAGCGCGCTGAACGACGAGACGACCACCAGGTGACCGGCGTTCTGCTCGCGAAGGATCTCCAGCGCCGCCTCGCACTGCGCCAGCCCGGCGACGAAGTTCGTGCAGACGGTGTCCCGGTTGGCGTCGAACCGGCCGGACCCGATCGGCTGCCCCTTGCCGAGCCCGGCGTTGACGATGACCCGGTCCAGCGTGCCCAGCTCGGCGCGGAACTCGCGGAACACGGTGAACACCTGGTCGTGGTCGTTGACGTCGAGCTTGCGAGTGACGATCACGGCGCCCGCGTGCCGCTCCCGCAGCTCGGTGGCCAGCGCGTCGAGCCGGTCGGTGCGCCGGGCGCACAGCGCGAGGTGGTGGCCGCGGGCCGCGAACTGCCGGGCCATCCCCTCACCGAGGCCGGAGCTGGCCCCGGTGATCACGATGTTCCTGCGGAAGGTCATGCCTCATCGTGGCACCCCTACCGGCTGGTAACAACCCGGCGACCCGGTGACGGCGGGCGCGGTCGCCGCCACCGGGATCGCCGGGCTCTCCAGGGAAACGTGGAGCTGGGGTTACCGAGGCGCCACGTGCAGCAGCCGGTCGGTCGTGCCGGCGCCGGGGTCGCGGACCTTGCCGGCGGTCGCGCCCGCGGTCAGCGCCTCGGTCACCTGCTCGGGCGTGGCGTCGGGGTGGTCGGCCAGGTGGAGCGCGGCGGCGCCGGCCACGTGCGGCGCCGCCATGGACGTCCCGCTCAGCGGCTTGTCCGTGCCCCCCGGCCAAGCCGAGGTGATGTCCACGCCCGGCGCGTAGAGGTCGACCACGGCGCCGGTGTTGGAGAACGAGGCCCTGCGGTCGGTGGAGTCGCTGGCCGCGACGGTGATCGCCTCGCGCACCCGCGCCGGCGAGAAGTTCCCGGCGTCGGCGCGGCTGTTGCCGGCGGCCACGGCGAAGGTCACGCCCTTCGCGATCGCGCCGCGCACCGCCTCGTCCAACACCTCGTCCGCCCCGCCGCCGAGACTCATGTTGGCCACGGCCGGCCCGCCGGCGTGCTCGGCCACCCAGTCGATGCCGGCGACGACCTGCTCGGTGGTGCCGGCTCCGCTGGCGCCCAGCACCCGCACCGGCACGATCCGCACGCCCTTGGCGAGGCCGTACTCCGCGCCGCCGATGGTGCCGGCGACGTGCGTGCCGTGCCCGTGCTCGTCGGCGGGGTCGTCGTCGTTGTCGATGACGTCCCGGCCACCGGACACCCGGCCGCCGAACGTGGGGTGGTCGGCCACCACGCCGGTGTCCAGGACGTACGCGGTCACGGTGTCGGCCTCGGTCGGGTACGTGTAGGAGCGGTCCAGTGGCAGGTCTCGCTGGTCGACGCGGTCCAGGCCCCACGACGGCGGGTCCGGCTGGGTGTCGAGGGCGTGCAGCGTCTGGTTGCGCGCCACGTAGGCCACCCCGGGCGCGGCGGCCAGCCGGCGGGCCTGCTCCTCGCTGGCGTGCACCGCGAAGCCGTGCAGCGCGCTACCGAACGTGCGGGTCAGCCGCGCGCCGACCTTGGTGACGAGACCCTCCGCCGTGGCGGCCAGCCCTCGGACTCCCGCGTCCCGGTCCAGCACGACCAGATAGCTGTCCGGAACGGTTCCGGCGGTCACCGTGCCCAGGAGCGCGCCCTCGGCCGCGTGCGCGGGCCCGCCGCCCGTCGCGCCCAGTGCGGTGATCCCGGCGAGCGAGAGCGCGCCGAGCGCGCGGAACCATCGCGAGTTGCCCATTCGCCTTCCTTCCTCGTCGGCGATCTGCGCGGCAACCGCGATGCCCGCACCGGGGAGCGCGCTCGGCGCCCCGGCCCCTCGACCCCGGGCCACCCACCGTCACCGTCCCGCCATGCAAGCGTCGGGCGGGTGGTGCGGGCAAGGTTTCCCACTTACCAGTACTAGGCCGATCGGAGTAACGTGACCGGGTGATGGCAGACCGGGATCCGGCCTCCGCGGGGGACCGGCCGGATCCACCCGGTGATCCCACCCCCACCACCTTCGCGGCGGCGCTGCGCGCGGCGATCGCGGCCAGCGGGCTGAGCCTCGACCGGATCCAGGCCAGGCTGCAGCGGCACGGCGTCGCGGTGAGCGTCACCGCGCTGAGCTACTGGCAGTCGGGCAAGCGCCGCCCGGAGCGGCCGTCGTCGCTGGCGGCGGTGCGCGCGCTGGAGGAGATCCTCGACGTGCCGCCGGGCGCACTGCTCGGCCAGCTCGCCCCGCTCCGGCCCCGCCGGCCGGCCGCCGCCCGCCGCGCCGCCCCGGAGCGCCCGCTGGCCTTCCCGCCCGACGCGTTGCGAACGCTGCTGGCCGAGGTCGGCGCGCCACACGCGCTGCGCCGACCCCACCTGCTCGACCTTGTCGCGCTGCACGACCGGTGCGAGCTGGCCGACGACGGCGGGCAGCGCGCGGTGGCTAGCAGGGCGGTGTTCCGGGCCGCCGCCGACGGCCAGGACCGCTGGCTGCTGGTGTACTCGCAGGACAGTCCGGAAGCGAGGCCGCCGGCGGTGGACGCCCAGCGCAACTGCTCGGTCGGGCGGGTGGCGCACGACGCCGAGCACGGGCTGACGGTCGCCGAGCTGCTGTTTCACCGGCCGGTGGACCGGGACGAGACCTACCTCGTCGAGTACACGGTGACCAACGCCGGGCCGCCCTACCCGCAGGGCGACCGCACGCACTACCGCGAGTTCCGCCGCCCGGTCCGGGAGTACCTCCTCGAGGTCCACTTCGGACGGGCGAGGCCGCGGCGGTGCTGGCGGTACTCCCGCACCGGTCCCGGCGAGCCCGAGGCCCGCCGGGACCTCCGGGTCGACGCCGGGGGCGCGGCCCACGCCGTCGCCCTCGACTTCGGCCCCGGGGTGTTCGGGATCGCGTGGAGCCCTACCTGAGCTTGGTGCGCAGCACCTTGCCGGTGGCGTTGCGCGGCAGCTCGTCCAGGAAGGCCACGTCCCGCGGCACCTTGTAGCGGGCGAGGTTGGCCTTCACGTACTCGCGCACCGTCTCGACGTCCAGGTCGGCGCCGGGCGCCGGGACGACGAACGCCTTGAGCCGCTGCCCGAACTCGTCGTCGGGCACCCCGACCACCGCCGCCTCGAGCACGTCCTCCCGCTCGACCAGCAGGTTTTCCACCTCGATCGGGAACACGTTCTCCCCGCCGGAGACGATCATCTCGTCGTCCCTGCCGTCGATGAACAGCAGCCCGTCCTCGTCGACGTGGCCGACGTCACCGGTGGACAGCAACCCGTCGATCATCTCCTTGGTGCGGCCGTCGGTGTAGCCGCCGAAGCTCAGCCCGCTGCCAACGAACACCCTGCCGGTGACGTCCGGCTGGGTGATCCGGCGGCCCGCCTCGTCGTAGAGCGCGACCCGGCAGCCGACCGGTGGCCGGCCCACCGTGCCCGGCGCCCGCCGCCAGTCCTCCGGGGTGGCGACCGTGGCCACCGCGACCTCGGTGGAGCCGTACAGGTTGTAGACGACGTCACCGAAGAGCTTGGTCGCGCGGTTGCCGAGGTCCGGCGAGAGCGCCGACCCGGCGACGAAGACGATCCGCAGCGACGAGGTGTCGTACCTGTCCAGCACGGCGGGGTCGAGGTCGACGATGCGCTGCAGCATCGTCGGCACCAGCACCAGTGCGGTGCAGCGACGCTCGGCCACGCCGCGCAGGGTCTCCTCCGGGTCGAACCGGCGGCGCACCACCACCGTGCAGCCCAACGCGAAGGACAGGATGAACTGGGACAGGCCGGTGCCGTGGAACAGCGGGGCGGCGATGTAGGTGCTCTCCCCCACCCGCAGCGGGACGCGGTCGAGGAACTGCGCCGAGTCCAGCGCCGAGACGTGCGGCCGCGGCGCGCCCTTCGGGGTGCCCGTGGTGCCGCTGGTCAGCAGCACCATGCCACCCGGCCGGGGCGGCGCGGGCAGCGGCCGGTCGTCGGTGCTGGCGACGAGCTCGTCGAGCACCGGGACGGACGGGTCGGCCCGCTCGGTGCCGGGGTCGACCCAGGACAGGTAGCGCTCGACCGCGGGGTCGACCGCGTCCAGCAGGTCGGTGAACTCCTGGTCGTACACCAGCGCGCCGACCTTCTCCCGCGCGGCCACGTCGGCCAGCTGCGGCTTGGCGAACCCGGTGTTCATCAGCAGCAGGCGGGCGCCCAGCTTGCCGGCGGCGAGCATCGCCAGCACCAGGCCGCGGTGGTCCCGGCACAGGGTCGCGATCACCGAGTCGGCGGTGAGGCCACGCTCGCGCCACGCCCTGGCCAGCGCGTCGGACCGCTGGTCGAGCTGCTTGAAGGTGAGTGGACCCAGCTCGTCGACCAGGCCGACCGCGGTGGGGTCGCGGCGCGCGGCGATCTGGGTCGCACCGGCGAACGGGCCCATCCGCCGCACCGCGACCACCGCTCTGAGGCCCTCGTCCAGCCGGGGGAACGGCACCAGGC
The DNA here is from genome assembly GCF_900115565.1 of Amycolatopsis arida. GTDB lineage: Bacteria > Actinomycetota > Actinomycetes > Mycobacteriales > Pseudonocardiaceae > Yuhushiella > Yuhushiella arida. The sequence continues at coordinate 313,373 of NZ_FOWW01000001.1, forward strand.
CGGCCCGCCACAACACGCCCACGCTGCGGACCGTCTCCGGCACCTTCTCGGCGAGCGCCGACAGGCTGGGCGGTTTTCTCATCCGGCACCTCCGTTGCTGGCCGACGAATCCATACCGTACTGCCGGTATGAACGCCGGTCGACAGTATCCGACCGGCCGGCCCCTGCTCCACCCCTCGCGCGGCGCGAACCCGCTTTCCGTCCGGTTGTGCGCACGCCGATGTCGGTCCCGGCGCGCAGAATTTCGACGTGCACATCATCGTGGCCCGGGACGCCGACGGCGTCCACTCCCTGCGGCCATCGGCTGGGTTGCCCGGGCTGCCCGGGCTGCCCGAGCTCACCGGGCTCGACCCCGCGGCACTGGCCCGCCAGGTGGCCGAGTGGGAGCGGGCGCACCGACCGCGCTGGGTGTTCGCCAGCGTGGAGCGGGACTACCCGGTGCTGCTCGGGGCCGGGGTGCGGGTGCGGCGGTGCCACGACCTGGCGCTGGCCGAGGGGTTGCTGCTGGCGCACGAGGGCCGGCACGGCGAGCCGAGAGGGCTGGCGGCGGCCCACGCCAGGGCGCGCGGGCTGCCGGTGCCGGCGGACGTCGACCCGGGGCATCCCGACGTGGTGGACCAGCCGGCGCTGTTCGACCCGCGGGGCTCGGGCCTTCCCCACGAAGTGCGGGTGGCCGACGCGGCCGAGCTGGTGCTCGCCGAGCAGCGCCGGCGGGTGACCGGTGCCGCGCACCCGGAGCGGCTACGGCTGTTGGTGGCGGCGGAGTCGGCCAGCGCCCTCGCCGCGGCGGAGATGTCGGCCGACGGGTTGCCGTGGCGGGTTGACGTGCACGCGGAGCTGCTCACCGAGCTGCTGGGGCCACGGGCGCCGGCGGGGCAGCGGCCGCGGCGGCTGGCCGAGCTGGCGGAGCGGATCTCGCGGGCGTTCGGCGGGCGGCCGGTGAACCCGGACGCGCCGGCGAGCGTGGTGCGCGCGTTCGGCCGGGCGGGGATCGAGGTGCCCTCGGCGCGGGCGCACGTGCTGCGGCGGGTGGACCACCCGGCGGTGGCGCCGTTGCTGGAGTACAAGGAGCTGGCCCGGTTGCACTCGGCGCACGGGTGGGCGTGGCTGGACGAGTGGGTGAGCGACGACCGGTTCCGCCCCGTGTACGTGGTGGGCGGGGTGGTGTCCGGGCGGTGGGCCAGCCGGGGTGGGGCGGCGCTGCAGATCCCGAAGACGCTGCGCGGGTGCGTGCGGGCCGACCCGGGGTGGCGGCTGGTGGTGGCCGACGCCGCGCAGCTGGAGCCGAGGGTGCTGGCGGCGCTGTCCGGCGACCGGCGGCTGGCGGAGGTGTCGGCGGCGGTGGATCTCTATTCGACCCTGGCTTCGGTGATGTTCGCCGGGGTGCCCGCGGCCGACGACCACAGGTCGAAGGCGAAGGTGGCGATGCTGTCGGCGATGTACGGCGGGACCGCGGGCGACGCGGCGGCGTCGCTGGCGTTGCTGCGCCGCCGCTTCCCGCTCGCGGTGTCCTATGTGGAGCAGGCGGCACTGGCGGGCGAGCGCGGGGAGCGGGTGCGGTCGCGGTTGGGGCGGACGTCACCGGCGCCGTCGGCGGCGTGGCGGGCGCTGACCGGGGGCGGGGACACCGGCGCGGAGGACCGGGCGCGCCGCGCGGCCCGCGACTGGGGGCGGTTCACCCGGAACTTCGTGGTGCAGGCCAGCGCGGCGGACTGGACGGCGGTGCTGCTGGCCACCCTCCGGCGGCGGCTTCCCACGCCGGCGCACCTGGTCTTCTTCCAGCACGACGAGGTGCTGGTGCACACCCCCGCCGAGCTGGCCGAGGAGGTCGCGGGGTGCGTGGCGGCCGCCGCGCGGGAGACGACGGAGCTGGTGTTCGGCGCCGCCTGTCCGGTGCGCTTCCCCCTGCCCGCCGCCACCGTCGAGTCCTACGCCGACGCCAAGTGACCCCAGGGCCATGAATGGGCCACTGACGGGCCATGGACGGGCCACTGACGGGCCACTGATCCGCATCGAGACCCATCGTGGAGATCCGGGCGTCGCGGTACCCACCAGGTCAGGCCGCGGCGGTGTCGAGGGCGCGGAGGATGCGCTTCACCGACACCGGATACGCGGTGCGCAGGGTCTGCGCGAAGAAGCTCACCCGCAGCTCCTCGAGCATCCAGCGGATCTCGGCCAGCTCGGGGCTCGGCGGGGCCTCCGGCGGCAGGGACGCCAGCACCGACCGGTACTCCTGCTCCACCCACCGCACCTCACGCAGCAGCTCCACGTCCCGGGCGGGGTCGGTGGGCAGCTTCTCCAGCCGCCGCTCGATCGCCCGCAGGTAGCGCACCAGGTCCGGTAGCCGCGCGTGGCCGGCCTCGGTCACGAACCCCGCGTGCACCAACCCGGCGAACTGCGCCCGCACGTCCGCCAGCGACTCCGGGAACGTCCGGTCGTCGAGCTCGGCCAGCCGCGCCTCGACGTCGTGCGCGGCGAGCAGCACCCGCTCCACCTCGCGCAGCACGTCGAGCACCACCCCGTTCACCCCGGCGCGCACCGCGGCCAGCAGCGTCGCGAACCCGGCGTCGTCCCACGCCGGCCCGCCGTTGTCGGCCATGAGCGTGTCGATCGCGCACCGCACGCAGTCCTCGAGCAGCTCGGCCACGCTCCCGTGTGGGTTGCGGCCGAGCACCAGCTTCGACCGGTTGCTCAGGTTGCGGTTGAGGAACTTCATCGGCGACGGCAGGTTCAGCCGCAGCAGCCGCCGGGTGCCCGCCCACATCTCCTGCCGCTGCCGCCCCGGCGACTCCAGCATCCGCACCGCGACGCTGTCGCCCTCGTCCACCAGCGCCGGGTACGCCTTCACCGCGTGCCCACGCCGCTCGCCCTCGAACACCTTCGGCAGCGCGCCGAACGCCGGCTCGCGCAGGCCGGTGCGCTCCATGCTGTCCGCCGCCGCGGAGATGCTCGCCCGCAGCTTCCCGCTCAGCCGGCGCCGCAGCTCGTCGAGGTCCTTGCCCTCGTCGACCCGCCGGCCGCGCTCGTCCACCACCCGGAAGGTCATCCGCAGGTGGTCGGGCACCGCGTCCAGCCGCCACTCCCCCGGCGGCACCGCCACCCCGCGCAGCCGGCGCAGCCGGTCACCCAGCACCGCCAGCAGCGGGCCGTCGGCCGGGCCGGCCTCGGCGAGCACCTGCGCGGCCGTGTCCGCGGCGGGTACGAAGTTCCGCCGCAGCTGCTTCGGCAGCGACTTGATCAGCGCGGTCACCAGGTCGTGCCGCAGCCCGGGCACCTGCCAGTCGAAGCCCTCCGCACGCACCTGGTTGAGCACCGGCAGCGGGATGTGCACGGTCACCCCGTCGGCGTCGGCGCCCGGCTCGAACTGGTAGGTGAGCGGCAGCCGCAGCTCGCCCTGCACCCACTCGTCGGGGTAGTCGGCCGCGCGCACGTCCTCGGCCGCGTCGGTGACCAGCATCGACTTCTCGAAGCTGAGCAGGTCGGGCTGCTCCCGGCGGACCCGCTTCCACCACGAGTCGAAGTGCCGGGCGGAGACCACCTCCTCGCCGACCCGCTGGTCGTAGAACTCGAACAGCGTCTCGTCGTCGACGAGGATGTCCCGGCGGCGGGCCCGGTGCTCCAGCTCCTCGACCTCGGCCAACAGCGCCCGGTTCTCGGAGAAGAACCGGTGCCGGGTGTCCCATTCGCCCTCGACCAGCGCGTGCCGGATGAACAGCTCGCGGGAGGTCGCGGGGTCGATCCGCCCGTAGTTCACCTTCCGCCCGACCACCAGCGGAACGCCGTAGAGGGTGACCCGCTCGTTGGCCATCACCGCGCCCCGCCGGCGTTCCCAGTGCGGCTCCGAGTAGGCGCGCTTCACGACGTGCCGGGCCAGCGGCTCCACCCACTCCGGCTCGATCCGCGCCACCACCCTGGCCCACAGCCGGGACGTCTCCACCAGCTCGGCGGCCATCACCCAGCGCGGCTGCTTCCTCGCCAGCGTCGAGCCGGGGAAGATCGCGAACCGGGCGCCGCGCGCGCCGAGGTAGTCGCCCTTGACCGGGTCCTTCAGACCGATGTGCGAGAGCATCCCGGCGATCAGCGCGGTGTGCACCCGCTGGTAGTCGGCGGCCGCGGAATCCCCCTCGGCGAGCGCCGCCGGGGCGTTCACGGTGATCCCCAGCGGCTTGGCCAGCCGGCGGAGCTGGCCGAAGATGTCCTGCCACTCCCGCACCCGCAGGTAGTTGAGGAACTCCGCGCGACACAGCTTGCGGAACTGGTTGCCGGACAGCTCCCGCTGCTTGGTGTTGAGGTACTCCCACAGGTTCAGGAACGCCTGGAAGTCGGAGTGGGGGTCGGCGAAGCGCCTGTGCTGGGCGTCGGCCGCCTGCTGCTGCTCCGCCGGCCGCTCCCGGGGGTCCTGGATGGACAGTGCGGCGGCGATCACCATCACCTCGCGCACGCAGCCGTGTCGGTCGGCCTCCAGCACCATCCGGCCGAGTCGCGGGTCCACCGGGAGCTGCGCGAGCTTGCGGCCGATGCCGGTGAGCCGCCGGCGCGGGTCCCGCGCGTCGGGGTCGAGCGCGCCGAGCTCCTCCAGCAGCGCGACGCCGTCGGTGATCTGCCGCCGGTCCGGCGGCTCGACGAACGGGAAGGACCCGATGTCGCCCAGCCCCAGCGCGGTCATCTGCAGGATGACCGAGGCGAGGTTGGTGCGCAGGATCTCCGGGTCGGTGAACTCCGGGCGGCTGGCGAAGTCCGTTTCGGCGTACAGCCGGATGCAGATGCCGTCGGAGGTCCGCCCGCAGCGCCCGGCGCGCTGGTGGGCCGACGCCTGCGACACCGGCTCGATGGGCAGCCGCTGTACCTTCGTGCGGTGGCTGTACCGGGAGATCCGCGCGGTGCCGGGGTCGACCACGTACTTGATGCCCGGCACGGTCAGTGAGGTCTCCGCGACGTTCGTGGCCAGCACGATCCGCCGCCCCCGGTGCGGCTGGAACACCCGGTGCTGCTCGGCCGCGGACAGCCGCGCGTACAGCGGCAGGATCTCGGTGTTCGGCAGGTCCTGCCGCGCCAGCGCCTCGGCGGTGTCCCGGATCTCCCGCTCGCCGGACAGGAACACCAGGATGTCCCCCGGCCCCTCGGCGACCAGCTCGTCCACCGCGTCCAGGATGGCCTGCACCTGGTCGCGGTCCGGGTCCGCGCGCTGATCAGCGTCGGGAGCCGCGTCGTCGACGATCGGCCGGTAGCGGACCTCGACCGGGTAGGTGCGGCCGGAGACCTCCACGATCGGCGCGGGCTCGCCGTCCACCGCGAAGTGCCGGGCGAACCGCTCCGGGTCGATGGTGGCCGAGGTGATGACCACCTTGAGGTCCGGCCGGCGGGGCAGCAGTTGCTTGAGGTAGCCGAGCAGGAAGTCGATGTTCAGGCTGCGCTCGTGCGCCTCGTCGATGATGAGCGTGTCGTACTTCCGCAGCAGCCGGTCGTGCTGGATCTCGGCGAGCAGGATGCCGTCGGTCATCAGTTTGACCAGCGTGTCCTCACCTACCTGGTCGGTGAAGCGCACCTGGTAGCCGACCACGCCGCCCAGCTCGGTACGCAGCTCGGTGGCGACCCGCTCGGCCACCGTGCGGGCGGCGATCCGCCGCGGCTGGGTGTGCCCGATCGTGCCGCGCACCCCGAGGCCGAGCTCGAGGCAGATCTTCGGCAGCTGGGTGGTCTTGCCCGAGCCGGTCTCCCCCGCGACGATCACCACCTGGTGATCGCGGATCGCCGCGGCCAGGTCGTCGCGGCGCTGGCTGACCGGCAGCTCCGGCGGGTACTCCGGGGTCGGCACCGCGGCCCGCCGCCGGTCCACCCGCCGCCGCGCCGCCTCGACGTCGGCGGCGATCTTGGCGAGCACGCCCCTGCGGTCGTGGGCGCCGTCGAGCCGGCGGCGCAGCCGGTGCTCGTCGGCGATCATCAGGTCGGGCAGCTCGGCGCGCAGGTCGTCGGCCGTCAGCTGGGGGGATCGCGTGGACATACGGATTCCACAATAGCCGCCCGCCCGCGGTGACCTCGCCGGTCAGCCGGCCGAGCGGGTGAGCACCGCCGGGGTGAGCCCGGCGACACTCCGCTGCCCGGACAGCCCCATCGTGAGGTCGAGATCGGCGAGCACGGCGCGCAGCACGTGCCGTACCCCGTCCTCACCGCCGTGCGCCAGCCCGTAGACGTAGGGCCGGCCGAGCAGCACCGCCCGCGCGCCGAGCGCGAGCGCCTTGAGCACGTCGGCACCGGTGCGCACGCCGGAGTCGAACAGCACCTCGATCCGGTCGCCCACCGCGGCGACCACCTCCGGCAGCGCGTCGAGCGCGGCGACGCCACCGTCGACCTGCCGGCCGCCGTGGTTGGACACCACCACGCCGTCCATGCCGGCGTCCACCGCGCGGCGGGCGTCGTCCGGGTGCTGGATGCCCTTGAGCACGATCGGCCCGTCCCAGTGCTCGCGCAGGAACGGCAGCGCGTCCCAGTTCCGGTCGGTGCCGGTGACCATGAACAGCCACCGCAGGATGGCGGTGCCGGGGTCGTCCTCCGGCGGGGCGTCCAGCGTGGCCCGGAACACCGGGTCGGAGAACGGGATGGCCACGCCCTCGCCGCGCAGGAACGGCAGGTAGCCCTGGTCCAGGTCGACCGGCCGCCAGGCGAGCGTCCAGGTGTCCAGGGTGACGACGAGCGCGGTGTACCCGGCCTGCTTCGCCCGGTCCAGGATGCTGGCGCAGACGTCCGGATCGGTGGGCCAGTAGAGCTGGAACCAGCGGGGGCCGTCGCCGCCGGCCGCCGCGACCTCCTCGATCGTGCTGGACGCGGCCGTGGACAGCACGAACGGCAGGCCGAGCGCGGCGGCGGCGCGGGCGGTGGCCCGCTCGGCGTCCGGGTGCACGATCGACTGCACGCCGACCGGCGCGAGCGCCACCGGCGCCGGCATCGGCGTGCCGAGCACGGTAGTGCTCAGGTCGCGGTCGGTGGCCTCGGCGAGCATGCGCGGCACGATTCGCCAGCGGTCGAACGCGGCCCGGTTGGCCCTGGCGGTCGCGCCCGAGCCGGCGGCTCCGGCGACGTAGCCGAACGGGCCCGGGTCCATCAGCTCCCTGGCCGAGTCCTCCAGCTTCGTCGGGTCGGTGGTGAACGGGGGTACCGCACCGCCGAGGCCCTGCAGGTAGATCTCGTTCTGGTATCCGCCGAATCGCTCCGTCACGTCCTGCCTCCCGAGGTGTCCGCCGTACCGGCCTGGCACTCGAACCTACCGGCCGGTAGGCGGAGTGGCCTCGGTGGCCTCGGCTGGCTGGGTGGCCTCAGCGGCCGAGCTCGCCGAGCCGCACGCTGATCCGCGGGTCGGTGGACACCACCGGGGAACCGTCGCGTACCCAGGGGTCACCGCCGAAGTAGGTCCGGAAGATCCGCTCCGCGGTGCGGGTGGCCACCGCCTGGGTGGTCAGCGTCGGGTTCGGCCCGCCGAGGGCGTTCGCCAACGCCGAGTTGTCGGCGACGAACAGCCGGCGCACCGCGCGGGTCTCGGCGTTGGCGTCGAGCACCGAGTCCCGCTCCGACTCCCCCATCCGCATCGACGACTGGACGTGCAGGATCAGCGGTGCCCAGTCGATCCGGTACACCTTCCTGGCCCCGGCGCCGCGGAGCACCTCGGCGGCCTTGCGCGCCATGAACTCCCGGTTGCGGTTCGTCCTGGCCGAGCGGCGGCGGTGCTGGAAGACCACCTTCGGGATCGGTCCGTTCTCGTCGGCCGGCAATGCGGACAGCGTCACCCGGTTGTCCGGCTCCACGTCGTCGTCGGTGATCACCAGGATGGCCAGCAGCCGGTCGACGCCGTGGCGAAGCAGCTCCTTCAGCTCGGGGCCAGGCAGCCGGCCGCCCGGGCCGTCCCACGGGCCGGTGGGGCCCCGCCCGTTGGTGTAGTGGCCGCGGATGCCGCTGTCGGACAGCGCGGTGGAGAACGCGGTGAGCGCCGGCGGAAGGCCGACGTTCTCCAGCCCGCCGTAGGGCGGGTGGTCCAGCCGGGCCGACGAGCCGACGCCCTTGCTGTGCCCGGTGTAGTCGTCGAACGCGCCGATCACCCAGTCGAAGAAGTGGTCGGTGTAGCCGCGGCCGACCCAGCCGTTCGGGTTGGGCAGCCCACTGTTGAACCACAGCCGCGGGTTCTCCGTGCAGCCGCCGGCCATCACCACGACCTCCGCCTCCTCCCGGTGCTCGGCGCCGGAGGCGTTGTCCCGCCAGGTCACCCCGGTGGCGACGAGCTCGCCGGCGCGCCGCTCGGTGTGGATCCGGGTGACGTAGGCGTCGGTGATCAGCTCCACCGGCCGGCCGCCGGGCGCCCACACGTCGGCGGTGAGCGCCATCGGGACGTAGCTGTTGTCGGTGGAGCGCTTGGCGAACTGGTTGCGCGGCGCGCCGACCGGGCGCATGCACCCCTGGAAGCAGTAGCCGCAGAACGTGCAGCCGGTGGCGTCGGGGAAGGTCAGCAGGTTGCGGTCGGACGTCTTCCCCGCGTTGCCGCCGGGCTGCAAGATCGCGTTCTCCTGCGGCCGGTACGAGGGGCCGAGGGTGGTCTTGGTGGTCTGCACCGGCAGGCCGAGTGTCTCGCAGCCGCGGAAGAACGTCTGCTCCTTGGTGCCCATCGCCGCGGTCATCACCGGCGCGGTGGCCTCCACCCACTCGAAGTAGGGCACCAGCTCGGCGTAGCCGAACGGGAACCGGTGCGCCACGTCGTACTCGGCCCGGTCCGGCCCGGCGTAGTCGTTGAACACGCCGGGGTAGGCGCGCGGGTAGTTGCCGTAGAAGTGCTGGGTGGTGCCGCCGACGCCGGAGAGCTGCCAGACGAACGAGTTCTGCGGCCACTCCCGGAACCACGCCGGCTTCGAGCGGTCGGTGGGGCCGAACCGGAAGTAGCCGGTGAGCGGGTTGTTGGCGTCGTTCTCGAAGCTGGTCCACTGCTCGCGCGGATCGGCGTGCCGCGGTCCGGCCTCGAGCATCAGCACGTCGAGGCCCTGGGCGGCCAGCTCCTTGGCGACCACCGGACCGCCGCCGCCCGCACCGATGACGATGACGTCGCGCATCAGTCGTGCACCTCCCGGCGTCCCTGGTAGTAGCCGATGAACTCGTCCCAGCCCTCCACCGGGCCGTGCGGCTGGTAGCCGGTGAGCCGCCAGCCCACCGGCCGGGCGGTGAGCTGCTTGGAGCGCGGGTCGAACACGGCGAACTCGGTGTAGGAGCCGAAGGTGGCGAACTCGATGAGCGCACCGGCGACGAACTTCAGCAGGCCGGACACCGACTCCTTGAGCGGCTGCGGGAAGTGCACGTCGAGCAGGGCGACGAGGTCGGAGTCGGGGCCTTCCAGCAGCGCGAAGGCGCGGGCCTTCTCGGCGTAGCTCAGCCGGGAGAACGGGGACAACAGCGGCCCGTTCACCGCGGCCGGGTTGACCTGGGTGCCCAGCAGGTTGAGCAGGCCGGCGGCGGGCAGCGACAGCGGGATGGTGGCGTCGTTCTCCAGCAGGGCGCGCAGGGCGCGGTCCAGCGTGCCCAGCTCGCCGGGCAGCAGGTCCAGGCCGGGCAGGTCGATCCCGGTGTCGGCGAGGCCAGTGGCCAGCGCGGCGCCGATCGGCTTGGCGAGCTGGTCGGGGAACGGCACGAAGTTGTCCAGTGCCTGGATGAGGAAGTCGGTGGTGCCGGCCTCCAGCGCGCCGGGGGTGTCGCTCGGCGTGCCCTGGGCGGCGGAGTAGCGGTCGGGGCCGGGGGTGGCGAACACGCTCAGCCCGTTGAGCGTGTCCCGCGCGAGCTCGGCGAGGACCGGGCGGAGCAGGCCGACGACGCCGGCGAGCGGGTCGGGCGCGGCGGCGGCCGGGGCCAGCGCGCCGCGGGGCAGCAGGCCGCCGGCGCCGACGGCCGCGCCGAGCAGGCCCAGCCGGGCGAGGAAGGCCCGCCGGCCGAGCGAGGGTGAGTGGCTCATGGTGGGTTCTTTCCCTGTGGGGTGGGCAGCGGTCAGCACTCCACCGGACGCCACCCTGCGCACCTGGAGCGGCACGATTCGCGCTGTGACGCCCGGCACATCCGTGCCTATCAGCCGTTCGGTCCGGGCGCACTAGGCCGAATGCCCAGAATGCCGGGTCCTCCCCTGTGCAGGGGTGCCAGCCCCGCGCAGGTCGTGGGCGATCAGGGCGAGGGCGAGCGACAGGCCGCTGCCGTGGTCCTGCAGGTCACGGCCGAGCAGTGTGGTCAGCCGGCGCAGCCGGTTGAGGACCGTGTTGCGGTGGCAGTAGAGGCGGGCCGCGGTGCCGGCGGCCGAGCGATTGGTCTCCAACCAGGCGCGCAGGGTGTCGAGCAGCACCTGGCGCTCGCCGGGCGGGAGGCGCAGCAGGGGGCCGAGCACGGCGTGCAGGAGCCGCTCGGCCAGCTCGGGTGAGCGGGCGACGAGGGCTTCGGGGAGCCGCTCGTCGAGCTGGGCGAGGCCGATGCCGTCAGTGGGGAGGGTGCGCAGGGCGAGCAGGGCGAGGTCGTGCCCGGCGGCGACCTCGGCGAGGCCGTGCACGGCCGGGCTGACCCCGACGCGGGCGCGGACGCCGCCGCGGAGGAGGTCGAGGACGTGGGTCACCGGGTGGCCCTCGAGCGCGACCAGGCCGACCATCGTCTGCGCGCGGGGCTCCCACACGGAGCGGACGCCGTAGACGGCGAGGGCGTCCTGGGGCATGGCCAGGCCGGGGGTGCCGTCCGCGGCGAGGTCGGCGACCAGCACGACGTAGTCGCTGGCCGCGGGAAGGCCGAGCTCGGTGGCCGCCTGGTCGATGAAGCCGGCCTCCCGGCCGCGGCCGCGGAGGAGGTCCTCGACCAGTGCGTGCCGGCGGTGGGTGTCGAGCTGGCGGAGCTGCACCTCGGCGTGTCGGTAGGCGCGGGACAGCTCGGAGGAGGTCTCGTCGACCACGGTCCACAGTGAGGTGGCGAGGTCGAGGAGCTGGTCGCGGTCGACGCTGTCGTCCTCCTTCGCCAGCCGCACCATGGCGCGCCAGATGACCCGGCCGCCGAGGCGGAAGGAGCGGAGCACCGAGTCCAGTGGGACGCGCTGCTCGGCCCGGCGCGCGCCGGTGGCCATGGCGGCGTCGAAGGGGTTGGCGCCGGTGGGGACGGTGTCGCCGAGCAGCTGGAGGACCCGCTCGAGATTGCTCCGACACGAGCGGCTCAGTTCCGCGAGCGAGACCAGCGCGGCGTCGTGGTAGCCGGGGTTCTCGGTGAGGATGTCGTCGACGAGGGCGTCGGTGAGCGCGTCGAGCCGGGTGATCAGCACCCGCGCCATCCGCTGGGACAACTCCGTCATCGCCACCGCCTCCTCGCGGTGGGATTATCCGCCCCACCTCGGGTCGGTGGATTATCCCCGCTCGGCCGCGGCCCGTCCCTTGTCACGGTCGTGACACGCTCGGTTCCCTTCCCGTGCAGCGTGGTGACCGGTCACGCCCCTGCCGGGTCGCCCGGGTTCAGGAGGTCAGCCGCTTGAGGGCTCGCTTGGCCTGGTACCGGACGTTCTCGTCCGGGCTGTCCAGCGCTTGCTCGATTGGGGGTCGCGCCGGCTCGTGGCGGATCCGCCCCAGGCCCTGCACGGCCTGAGGGGCCACGGTGGGGTCGTCCAGGAGGCTGAGCAGCACGTCCGGAACCCGCTCGTCCTTGGTCTTGGCCAACCCGGGGTTCACGATCCCCGCCCGCGCGGAGCCGTAGGACCGGTCCAGCGCCAACTCGATCATCTCGTCCGCCACGGAGGGATCAGCAAAGGAGCCCAAAGCTGTACCGATAGTCGTGCGTAAGATCTCTTGTTTCAAATCGTTCTCTTCTGGATATCGCGGGTCCTCCACCGGGGGCACGTCCCTGAAGAGTTGGAAGAACACAGGCCGAGCCTGCTTCTTGGCAAAGTTGGCCGAGAGCGCACGGACGATGTCCTCGGCGAGGTGAAACAATCTCACCTTCGGCGACCACTCCAACAACACCGGCACAGCGGCTCGATAGTCGATCTTCCGCCGCGAAACTACGTTCCCAGAACTGTCGTAATGAAACACGGCGCGCGCCCACAAGTCACTGACCGCTGTCATCCGGTAACCCAACTCATCGAAGTCGGGTACCAGGCCTTGCAGGTCGGCGAGCAGCCCTGCGGCAGCCTCATCGTACAGCCGCCGCAACTCGACGTACCTCGGATCCTCGGCCAGGTCGGCTTCCACACCGGCTTGGATCTCTGGATCATTGAGGACCCGCTCAACGACCTCGCGGTGGGTCATTCCCTCGGAGCTCGTCCATGACTCTCTCGTCATGGAATCACTTCCTTGACTTGAATAGTCCCGTTGTCTCGAAGTTCCCTCAATGGTCCGGAAAGTTTCGTGCGGCCACTGGTTCGAACATAGAGGATAAAGACGGTCTTTCTTTGTCTCGCAATCTCCATGTAGTCCCGGATCTGCGCGGACAGGTGCTGGTACTGAACGTTCTTCGCCTCGCCTATCCCTAGCCCGTCGACGAAGTCTGGTAGCCGCTCCCTTCCATTCACCATGATCGGATCCCCAGTGTACTTCGGCCGGTTGATGGCGGCCTCGCCGGCTTGGCCGAGGCGGCAGATCTCGGGTCCGCCCGAGTTGTGGACGAGGACCGCGGCGGTGCCGGCGAGGACGTAGTAGGTGTGGAGGCCCTCGACGGTGAGGTTGTAGACCTCGAGGTGGTAGGTCCAGTGATGGGTGGCGGTGACGGTGACGTAGTGCCCGTCCGGCAGTCGTAGCCGGTCGTTGGGCGCGAGGTCCTTGGCGTCCTTCCACTCACCGGGCTCGGCGACCCAGAAGGGGTGCTCCTCGGTCGCGTCGACCGAGCCATTGCCGTCACCGGTGTCGACGGTGACGGTGACCAGACGTTTGGTGCCTTCGCCGCGGATCAGGTTCGTGACCGTTCTCGCCGCGGTGAGATGCTCGGCGGGATCCGTGGCCAGCACCTGGTCACCGAGGCCGATCTCCTCGATGGGCTTGCTGGAACCGTCGGCGAGCAGCACCGGCGTCCCGGCGGTGAAGCTGTTGCTGCCGCACGGTCTCCGGATGCGTTGGAAGATGTCGTCGACGAGATTGCGCAGACGTTGCACGGTATGCCGACCTGCCGTGACCGCCACCTTGAACCGGCCGATCCCGGTGACGATGCGGTAGATGGCGGTACCGATCTCCGGCAGCTTCAACGCCGCGCTGAGCAGCTTGATCGGGCCGAGCGTGTTGAGGAGGGTCCACAGGCAGGCGCCGATGTCGCCCGTGGTGAAGCACTTCTCGGCGTCGGTCCACCCGATCAGGTCGAGGAAGATCTGCCCGCCGTTGGCGAGGACGAAGTCGAGGACGGTCTTGCCCGCGTTGGTCCGCGCCGTGTGGTACTCGTTGACCATCGCCTGCCCGCCCTCGGCGCGCAGGATGTCGTCGTCGGAACGAAACCCGCTGTAGTCGACGTCGGGATCGACGACGTCCCCCGGGTCTCCGAGACCACCGTCGAGATCGTCTCGCCGCTCCTTGTCCTCGCGCCGTTCGCGCTCACGCTCCTGGCGCTGCTTCTCGGCGGCGATCCGGGCGGCCTCGGTGGCCGCCCGGGCAGCGGCTGCCGCGTCCTGCCCCGCCCGGATGGCGTCGGCACGAGCCTGAGCGGCGGCGGCGTACGCCTGGTCGGCGTAACCGCGGGCCACCTGAGCGGCGGCGGTCGCGCGGGCGGCCGACTCGGCGGCCGCGCGTGCCGCCGCCTGCGCCGCCGCGGCCGCGTCGCGCGCGATCCGCGCCGATTCGGCGGCCTGCCTGGCGGACTGTTCCGCGGCCTCGGCGGACTGCCTGGCGTTGTCGGCGTGCTGCCGTGCCTGGGTGGCGCTCGCCCGTGCCTGCCGGGCGTAGTTGTCCGCTTCGCCGGCCGCGCCGTGCGCGATCGCGGCGGCCTCCTTCGCCCTCGCGGCGTCCTCCCTGGCCCTGGCGGCGAACCCGGCGGCGCCGGCGATGAAGGAGTTGATCTGCGCGACGTGCGAGGCGGCATCGGCGTCGCGCTGCCGGGCCTTGTGCAGTTCGGTGTCCAGGAAGTTCCGCAGGTAGGACGGTGGGCCGGACAGCGCCGCCTGCGCCGCCGCCTGCACCTCAGGCCCGCCGTCGTGCAGGATCTGCGCGATCGTGAGCCGGTCGTCCTTCTCCCGGGCTTCGTGCTGACCGATTCGCAGGAACCGCACGAGCGCCTCGACCCCACCGTCGTCCAGCGCGGCCTGCGCGGCGGCCTGCACCTCACGCCCACCCGTGTGCATGATCTGGGCGACCTGCAGCCGGTAGTCGTTGGCCTGCACCTCGTGCTGCCCGATGTCCAGGAACCGGCGAACGTCCTCGTGCGCGCCGGCCATGGCGGCGATGGCCGCGTCGTGCAGCGCGGGCTTGTCCGTGACCCCGGCCAGGTAGTCGAGGCTGGCCCGGTCGTCGGCCTCGGTCGCGACGGCGAGACCCACGTGGACGAACTGCCGCACATCGTCGGGGGTTCCGGCGAGTGCGTCCTCCGCGGCGGCCTTGACCCACGCGCCACCGGTCTTCATCAGCCGCGCGGCGACCTTGCGCCCGTTGGCGACCACCAGGGTGGGATCCGCGTTCGGGTCCCGCGCCTCGGCGAGCAGTCGTTCGGCCTCGGCATCCAACCGTTCGGCTTCGCCCGCCTGCCACTCCTGCTCGGCTTCGCGTTCGGCCTCGGCCCGCGCGGCTTGCTCGGCGTCGGCGACCCATTTCTTCTCCTGGGCCAGCAGCCGTTCCTCGTCCGCTTGGCGGGCGACCTCGCTGATCCGGCGCGCCTGCTCGACGGCCTTGGTGGCCTGGTCCGCCGCGGCCGCCGCACGCGCGGCGTGCCGTTCCGCGACGTCGGCCTCTCCGGCCGCCTCTCCGGCATGTCTGGCGGCGTCCTCGGCGGCCGCGGCCGCGTTGTCGGCATGTCTCGCCGCGTCGTTGGCCGCCTGCCGCGCCTCGAACGCCGCGGCGGCGGCCTCGCGCGCGATCGCCTCCGCCCGCCGGGCCGCGCGGATGGCCTCGTCGGCACGTTGCTTCGCGTAGGCCGCCGCGCGTCGCGCCTGCTCGGCGCTGGCACCGGCCTGTTCGGCATACGCACCGGCCTCGTTCACCGCCGTGGACGCCTCGGCCGCATGCGCTCCGGCGCTGGCCGCGGCCACGGCGGCTTCCGCGGCCGCGATGGCCGCCTGCCCGGCGGCCTCGGCCGCTTCGGCCGCCTTGCGCGCACCCGCCGCCGCGTCGCGCGCCTGTTCCGCGGTGCGCCGGGCAGCGGCGGCCTGCTGGGCGTCGGCATGTGCCGCCTGCGCCGCACGGTTGGCTCGAGCGGCGGCCTGCCCGGCCAGGCCGGCCGCGGTGGCGGCCTGGCTGGCCGCGTCGGCGGCCACCCGCGCGGCATGGTTGGCCGCGTTGGCCGCGGTGATCGCGGTCTGGGCGGCCTGCGCGGCACGGCGGGCGGCGTCCGCCGCCCTGCCCGCGGCATCCGCTGCCCGCACCGACGAGTCCCGGGCCGCCGCGGTCTCGGCCGCGGCGCGATCCGCGGCCTCCTTCGCCAACCGGGTGGCGTGCACCGCCCGCGCCGACGCCTCCTCGGCGAGCTTCGTCTGCTCGGCCGCCCGCGCCCCGGCGGCCCTGGCCACGTCGGCGAGCTGAGCCACCGACGCCGCTTCCTGATCACGGGCGGCCGCGACCTGGTACCCGGATCGGAGGAACTCGCGGACGTCCTCGATCGTGCCGTCCAGCGCGCGCTGCGCCGCCTCCCGCACCCGCGGTCCGCCTTCGTGCATCAGCTGGGCGACCTTCAGCAGGTCGTCGTTGTCCTGAGCCTGCTGGTGCCCGCTGGAGACGAATGCCAGCACGTCTTCGGTGGTGCCGTCGAGGGCACGTTGGGCGGCTTCCCGCACCTTGGGTCCACCGGTGTGCAGGAGTTGCGACACCCGCAGCAACAGGTCCTGTTCCCAGGGTCCTTTCCAGCCACCTTCGACAAAGGCGCGCATGTCGTCGGCGGAGCCGTCGAGCGCTTTCTGCGCCGCCTCCCTCGTCAACCGGCCGCCCGCGGCGAGAACCTGCTCCACCTGGCCGCGGAGATCCTGTGCTGTCGCCGTATGACGCCCGTTCTCGAGGAATTCCCGCAGATCCTCGGCCGAGCCGAGCAACGCACGCTCCGCGGCTTTCGCCAGGTTCGGCCCACCCGTCTTCAGCATGGCGACGGCCTGAGCGCGCTCGCTCACCGGCTCGGTTCCCGTTGCCTGGGACAAGGCTGGCGCTGCTGGCGCGGCGGTGGCCGGGGGAATGGTAAACAATCCAGCCAGCAGCGTTACCGACAATATCGTGACCAAGGCAGCACGAATTCGACCCCGCGGCATTGAAACCCCCTGTCGCCGCTACACCAACATGTGGCCGTGTACGTCAGACTTCGTCGACATTAGTAAAGCTCACGTCTCAATCAATCCGCCACTTGGCCGATGACTCCTCCGCCGGCGGCCCGGTTGACTCGAACGCGAACCCGAGAAGGGTCCACACCAGGGGGACATCGCGTTCCCCTACCACGACATGAGTCATGTCCGAAAGGAACCGAGTTATGCAAATTCGTCGAGGAACATTGATCCGAACGGGGGGTGCGGCGCTCGGCGTGCTGGCGGTCCTGCTGGCCATCACGCTGGGGACGGGTACGGCCGGGAAGCCCGCGGACGCCGAGGAAGGATCATTGGTCCGGCAAGCCGCGGCCAGCGAGAACCCACCACATCTGGTCGAGGACTTCAGCTATCCGGGCGCGGAACGAATCCTCGCCGAGCGGGGCGTGAAGCTGATCAAGGGCAACGGCCAACTACTGCTGGTCGACTGCGGTCCAGCCGGTCTCATCGAGGTTCTCAGCAACGACGTCAGCAAGATCTGTTTCGACTACATCGGACCGGATGATGCTACGTCGGTTGGAAGCAGCAAAGATCCTGACCCAGTGGCGTGGCTCACGATGGAGATTCCCAGTGTGTTCCTGATCAAAGCCAGCGACCGGTCCAGCCGAGCCCGACTCACGACGCCCGAGGGAACCAAGACCTACTACCTCGAGTCCGGCAAGTGGAATTCGGTGGGCGAGGGTGCTGATCCGGATGGCGGACCGCAGGCCCTGCTCAGGATCAGCGTCTACTGATCGGGAGTGCCGAGTCATGAGAAGAAGATCTGCGATCATCTCCAGCCTGCTGGTGGCCGCCACGACGGCCGGCGCGCTCACCGCCGCGTCCGCGCACGCGGTGGGCGGTGGATCCGCACTCGACGAGAAGTACCGCTTCGTCGCGAGCATCCAGACCTACGAGCGAGAATGCACCGGGGCACTGATCGACGTGGAGTGGATCATCACGACGAGCAGTTGCTTCGCCACAAATCCCGATCAGGGCTTCCCCATTCCGCCGGGCAAGCCATCGATCTACACCACGGTCACGGTCGGCAGTCCGGATCTTGGAGCCAGTACCGCGCAGAAGCGCACGATTACCACGTTGGTGCCGCGGGAACACCGGGACCTGGTGCTGGCCAAACTCGACGAACCCGTGCTCGACGTCCCACCGGTTTCCGTCGGCACCACCGCTCCCTCTCCGGGAGATCAAGTGACGGCGCTCGGCTTCGGTCGGACGGCAACTGAATGGGTACCAGGTCGGCTGCACGCGGGGGAGTTCTCCGTCGACACACTGGACGACACCACAGTCTCCCTCACACCGGTGGCTTCTGACGCCGCGATCTGCAAGGGCGACGCCGGCGGTCCCGCCGTGCGTGAGGCGGATGGCCGGCTCGAGCTCGTCGGGATCCACAGCGCGTCATGGCAAGGAGGGTGCTTCGGCGAGTCCGAGACCCGGAGCGGCGTTGTGGAAACCCGACTCGACGACATCGCCGGGTGGCTGGAACGCTCGCCGGTGAAGCAACGCATGGCGAGCGACCCCACCTTGGAAGACGAGATCGGAACACCTGTCGGCCCCGAAGTCGTGGATTGGCCCTACCGCTACCAGGAGTTCGAGCGCGGTGAGCAACGCGCCCGCCTGTACTGGTCGGACGACACCCACGAGACGAAGTTCATCCGTGGCGCGATCCTCGACACCTACTTGCGATTGGGTGGGCATCGAGAACTGGGAGCCCCGTACACCGACGAGATCAGCACAGCAGACGGAGCTGGCAGCTACAACAATCTGGAACTGAACGTATGCCGCTCCACCGCCACCCAAGCCAGCACCGCGGACAGTAGTCTCGGCTGCAACAGTTTCAGCACTATTTCACACTCACCGAGCACTGGGGCACACCACCTCGAAGGGTCCTTCTACCACAGGTGGGAGGACCTGGGTCGAGAAGGGGGCCTCGGATTTCCGGTTGGCGAGCAGAAGGAGACAACCGACTCCACTGGGAAATGGGGCGCATACGTGGAGTTCCGGAAGAACAGCCATGGCGCCATCCTCTACGTCGGATCCGACACCCGTCTGTGTGCCGTGTACGGCGGGATCTACATCAGATGGAAGGAGTACGGGCGGGAGAAGGGCGGCCTCGGAGTCCCCGAGATCGACGTGACCGCCACACCCGACGGGGTCGGCCGTTACGTGCACTTCACCAGGAACGCCTCGATCTACTGGACTCCGACCACGGGAGCCTGGGAAGTACACGGCGCCATCCGGCAGAAGTGGGCCTCCATGGGGTGGGAGCGCTCGTACCTCGGCTACCCCATCAGCAATGAGCAGGCCTTCGAAGCCGGCCGTCGTAGCTGGTTCCAGGGTGGCCGCATCGACTACATCGCGCGCACCGGCGAGGTGATCGCCTACCGCAACTGACCCGCCGGTCGGGCCGCCCCGGCTCACGCCGTGGGCGGTCCGACCGCCAGCTCGCGGTGCTCGGCGGGTGACCCGGCACTGGTCGGAATATTTAGTGTCGCTACCTAAGTTCTTCCGACAGACTGGGCACCGTGGGGAGAGGGATGAGCACGAGCAAACTGGATGTTCCTCCGGCGACACCGCGGCGGGAGGGCCACCTGCGGCACGTCCTCCTGCTCGGTGGGCTGTCCGCGTTCGCGCCGCTGTCGATCGACATGTACCTGCCCGCGCTGCCCGAGATGGCCGCCGACCTGCGGGCCGCCGACGCCACGATGCAGCTGACGCTCACCGCGTTCGTCGTCGGGCTCTCGGTCGGCCAACTGGTGGTCGGCCCGTTGTCCGACGCACTCGGCCGGCGCCGCCCGCTCGCCGTCGGCATCGTCGGCTACGTCCTCGCGTCGGTCCTGTGCGCGCTGAGTCCCTCCGCCGAGGTGCTGATCGTCGCGCGGGCACTGCAGGCGGCCGGCGCCGCGGCCGCCATGGTGGTGGCCAGGGCCACCGTCCGCGACCTCTACTCGGGCACCGCGATGACCCGCTTCTTCTCGATGCTCATGCTGGTCACCGGCCTGGCACCGATCCTGGCGCCGGTGCTCGGCGGGCAGGTCCTGACCTGGACGTCCTGGCGCGGCGTGTTCGTGGTGCTCGCCGGCTTCGGCGCGCTGCTGCTGCTCGCCACCCTGCTCGCGCTGCCCGAGCCGCTGCCCGCCGAGCGGCGTACCCCCGCCCGGCTGGGCCGGGCGCTGCGCACCTACGCCCGGCTGCTGCGCGACCGCACGTTCCTCGGCTACGCGCTGGCCTCCGGGTTCGTCTTCGCCGGAATGTTCGCCTACCTCGCCGGCTCGTCGTTCGTGCTGCAGGGCGTCTACGGGCTGACCCCGCGGCAGTACGGCCTGGTGTTCGGGCTGAACGCGCTGGGCCTGGTGCTGCTCGGCCAGGTCAACGGGCGGATCGTCGGCAGGGTGCCCGAGCGCGTGCTGCTCGGCGTGGGCCTGTTCGCCTCGGCCGCCGGCTCGCTCGGCATGGTCCTGGCCGCCGCGCTGGGTCTCGGCCTGGCCTGGCTGCTGCCGGCGCTGTTCCTCGTCGTGGCGAGCATGGGGCTGGTGATGCCCAACTCGTCGTCGCTGGCGCTGCACCACCACGCGCACATCGCCGGCTCGGCGGCGGCGCTGCTCGGGGTGCTGCAGTTCGTCGTCGGCGGGTTCGCCGCACCACTGGTGGGCCTGGCCGGTCGGGGCTCGGCCGTGCCGATGACCCTGGTCATGCTCGGGTTCGCGGTGCTGGCGCTGCTCGCCTTCGCCACCCTCACCCGGCGCGAGGTCAGCGCGCCGGCAACCGCGTGAGGTCGAGCCGCACCGGGAACGGGCTGTCCACCGCGACCTGCCCGCTCGCCTCGAACGACTCCCGGTAGCCGAACTCCCCGGTGAGGTGGTACCCGGTCACCGACACCGGCCGGTTCAGGTCCACCAACCAGTAGTGCGGGATGCCGGCCTCGGCGTACTCGTCGGGCTTGTCCCGGGTGTCCGGCCGCACCGACCCCGGCGACACGATCTCCACCACGAGCAGCACGTCCTCCGCCCGTTGCCGTGGTCCGGACATGTCGACCGACGGCCGCAGCACGACCAGATCGGGAACGCGGATCCTCAGCGGCGACTCGGCGAGCAGCACCTCCACCTCGGGCGCCAACGTCATACCGCTCGGAACCTGGGCGTCGAGCTGGACGATCAGCTTCGCGAGGGCGATCTGATGGAGAGTCGCCGGCCGGGGGGACACGATCAGGACACCGTCCTCGACCTCGTAGCGGTAGCGGGTGTCCTCCTCGATGGCGTCGAAGTCGGCCAGTGCGACCGGCGGCGCCGGCAACCGCAGCCACCGCTGGTCGGGGTACGCGCCTGGGAACGCCATGGGTGTACCACCTCCTCACGGAGAGCCTAGCCGCGTCACCGGCCGGCAACCCGTTCCCTCGATCAGGGTGTCGCTAGGGGAGCAGGGCGGCGAGGTCGCCCTCGCGCAGCCGGTCCCCTGTCGCCGGTACCTGTCCGTCCACCAGGGCTTTCAGCGTGTCGCCGTGCTCCCAGTCGTTGACGTTCATCGCCGCGGTGACCTTGCCGTCGCGCAGCCAGAAGGCCAGGAACCGGCGCCCGGCGAGGTCGCCACGCACCACCACCTCGTCGGTGTCCACGTCGGCCAGTCCGCGGTACTCGCAGCCCAGGTCGTACTGGTCGGTGAAGAAGTACGGCGCGCGCACGTACGGCTCGTGCCCGCCGAGCAGGTTGCCGGCCACGTGCGCGCCCTGGTTCTTCGCGTTCGCCCAGTGCTCCACCCGCACCCGCCGGCCGTACCGGGGGTGGAAGTGCGCCGCGATGTCACCGGCCGCGTACACGTCGGGCGCGGCGGTGCGCAGCCCGGCGTCCACCGCCACCCCGCCGTCGTCGGCCAGCTCGAGCCCCGCGGTGTGCGCCAGCTCCGTCCGCGGCTGCACGCCCACCGCGACCAGCACCACGTCCGCCGGCAGCTCGGTCCCGTCCGCCAGCCGCACGCCGCGCACCCGCTCCGGCCCGCCGGTGAGCTCGGCGACGGCCGCGCCCAGCTCCCAGCGCACCCCGTGCTCGCCGTGCAGGTCACGGAAGACCTCGGCCACCTCGTCGCCGAGCACACCCTGCAGCGGCAACGCCGACTGGTCGACCACGGTCACCTCGGCGCCGTGTCGGCGGGCCGCGGCGGCCGCCTCGGTGCCGATCCACCCGGCCCCGACGATCACCACCCGCTCGGCCTCCTGGAACGCCGCGCGCAACCCGAGCGCACTGTCCAGCGTGCGCAGGTGCCAGACCCCCGGCAGGTCGGCGCCCGGCACCGGCAGCCGACGCGGCACCGACCCGGTGGCCAGCAGCAACCGGTCGTAGGGATGCTCCGCGCCGGCCGAGTCCCGCACCACCCGCGCCCCGAGCTCGACCCTGGTCGCGATCACCCCGGAGCGCAGCTCGATGCCGCGCTCGGCGTAGAAGCCCGGCTCGTGCACCCAGTCGGGCTCGTCGGCCTCGCCCAGCAGCACCGCCTTGGACAGCGCGGGTAACTCGTACGGGCGATGGCTTTCCTCCGCGAGCAGGACCACGTCTCCCGAGTAGCCGCGCTCCCGCAGCTCGCCGGCCGCGGTGGCACCGGCCAGTCCGCCACCGATGATCACGATTCGGCTGGGCTCGGGCATGCGTCATCTCCTCGGACGAGCGGTCAGCGCGACACCGAGGACGTTACCGGCGTGACCCACCCCCGGCAGCCCCGATCGGGTGGTCGATGGCCGGTTTCGGGTGATCGCGTCATGCCCGCCCGAACCGGACGTCCCATCCTCGAACGCACGAGGAACGCGAGAAGTCGAGGGGCGAGGGACGTGGCAGTGCGGGACGAATGGGCGATCAGCTGCCGGGACATCGCGGGCAGGCGGCGCGAGCTGACGGTGTTCGTCAGCAGTGACCGCGTGGTCCTCGTCGCACCACCGGGCGAGGCCGCCGTGCTCGCCCCGCTGGACGTCGGCCGGTTGCGGGCGGCGCTGCGCGACGCCGTGGTGGCCGTGGCCCGCGCCGGCAACGGGTAGTCAGGGGAACAGGAACTCCAGCTCGTCGGGCCGCTCGTACTCCCGGCGGTCGAGGTCGGCGGTCGCCGCGGCGATGTCCACCCTCGGCACCGGCTGCGGCCGGGCGCACAGGGTGAACGCGGTGGCGCAGTAGTCGTCGACCCGTTCGAACAGCCCGGTCGCGATCACCGGGCCCTCCCGGTGCCGCACGCCGCGCCCGGCGACCCGCCCTCCTTCGACCGCCGCGCGCAGCCGCTCCTCCTCGCCGGCCAGGAAGTGGTCGGCACCGATCTGCTGCACGGTCACCCGCAGCTCCTCGGCGAACATCACCGGATCCAGCACGTGCCAGCGGTAGCACCCCACGAAGTCCGGCAGCGTGCCCAGCCCCGCGTCCGGCGGCTTCACCTCGAGCGGCACCCCGCCGTAGGGCGCGCAGTGCACGCCCATCCCCCACGCCGTGCCGACGTAGTCCTCCAGGCCGGTGCCGCAGATGGTCGGCAGGTCGGTGTCGCCGTCGAGGTACATCTTGACCTCGCCCTCGCCGTACCAGGTCCCCCGGTCGAGCGGCCGGATGCCGAGCACGCAGCCGAGGAACCGGCCGGGTCCGCGCAGCCCCTCGGCGATCACGAAGTCCTGGCGCAACGTGGTCGGGTTCTGCCGGCTGAACCGCGCGTGCAACCGCCCGGCGCCGGGGTCCGCGCCCAGGGTGAGGTCGAGCTGGAAGTACACCGGCAGGGTCCGGTCCGAGCCGTTGACCAGCTCCACCCGGATCCGGTCGCCGAACGGCATGGGGATGTAGCTGTTGAACCCGCGCCCTTCCTGGACGGTGGTGAGCGCGCTGACCAGCGGCTTGGGCCGGCCGTGCGGCACGCCAAAGAAGTCCGCGCACGGCACCGAGACGCTCGGCTCGTCGAGGTCGTCGTAGAACACCTCGAGGTACACCGCGCGGGTGCGCTCCGGCGGCCCCGGCGGGAAGGTCAGCCACAGGTGCCGGACGGTGCCCGGCCCGGGCAGGTCGGCCAGGGTGACGCGTTCCCCCGCGGCGACATCGCGGCTCGGCGCGCCCTTGCGCCCGTGTGCCGCCACGCCGCCGGCGCCTCGCTCCCCGGCCGGGTTCTCGAAGGTGACCGAGCGGCACTCCAGCGTCGGCGAGACCGTGGTCAGGTCGCGGACGTCCATACCAGAACGGTAGCGAGGCCCGCCCCGTCCGTGCAGCGGCACAGGCGGCCGGCGAGTGACTCTTGGGAAGATACCTGCAAGTTTGCACGGAAGTTACGGGCTTCTCGATGGAGGCAGCGTGTGCGCAACCAAGGGCCACGTTTACTCGTTTCGATACTTACGTTCATACCCGACCGTAAGTAAAATCCGGCGGCACCCGACGTCGGCATGGACTCGAGGAGCGGGCACGGCGCTTCGGACGGTTCCCGCGCACTACGTGGAGGCGGCCCTGCTCGGCGCGCGGCGGGCCGGGCACGACGGCGTCGCGCTGCTGGCCAGGGCGGGCATCGCCCCCACCGGCTCGGCCGGCAGCGCCGGCAGCGCGGTCCACGGCCGGGTGAGCGTCTGCCAGTTCACCCGGCTGGTCCGCGTGTTGCTGGAGGTGCTCGACGACGAGTTCCTCGGCAGGACGACGCAGAAGGTGCCGCGCGGGGCGTTCGCGGTGATGTGCGAGAGCGCGGTACACGCCGACGACCTGGCGCATGCGTTGCGCCGAATGTGCCGCTTCTACCGGTTGCTGCCCGGGGCGCCGCCGATGCGGCTGCGGCCGGAGCAGGACACGCTGCGGTTCGAGTGCGCGATCGCGCCGGAGTCCGATCCGGACCGGTTCCTGAGCGAGTCGATGCTGCGGTTGACGCACCACTTCGCCAGCTGGCTGATCGGGAGGCGCACGGCGGTGCGGCTCGCGACGTTCCCATACCCGCCGCCCGCGCACGCCGGCGATTACCCGATCGTGTTCGGCTGCCCGGCCCGGTTCTGTGCCGGCACCCTCGCGCTGGTGTTCAGCCCGGCGGCCCTGCCGGCGCCGATCGTGCGGGACGAGCACTCGCTGGAGCGGTTCCTTCGGTGTACGCCCTCACCGCTGCTGTGCGGGCGGGACGAGGACATCACCAGCGTGGCCGACCAGGTGCGGGGGATCCTCGAGCGGAGCCTCGACGGCGAGGTGGCCACGCCGGGCGAGGTGGCCCGGCGGCTGCGGGTCAGCCAGCAGACGCTGCGTCGGCGGCTGGCGCGGGAGAAGACGTCGTTCGCCGAGATCCGCGACGCGTTGTTCCGGGACATCGCGATCTCCACGCTCGCCGCGGGGACGGGATCGGTGAGCTATCTCGCGGAGCGGCTGGGGTTCTCGGAGCCGAGCGCGTTCCGCCGGGCCTTCAAGCGGTGGACCGGGTCGTCGCCGAGCGCGTTCCATCCGGGCAAGCTCGCCGGGTGACCGGTCGCGCCGGCGGCCGGGGACGGGTAGACAGGACCTATGGATCATGAGCTGTGGGCCGAGGTCGACGACTACTTCGCGGGGGTGCTCGTCGGCGACGACCCGGCGTTGGAGGGCGCGCTGGCGGCGAGCCGGGAAGCCGGGCTGCCGGCGATCGCGGTGTCCGCCGCGCAGGGGAAGCTGTTGAACCTGCTGGTGCGGTTGTGCGGGGCGCGCAGGGTGCTCGAGGTGGGGACGCTCGGCGGGTACAGCGCGATCTGGATGGCGCGGGCGCTGCCGCCGGGCGGGGAGCTGGTCACCCTGGAGGCGGATCCGCGCCACGCCGAGGTGGCCAGGTCCAACCTCGACCGAGCCGGACTGGGGTCCGCGGTAGACGTCCGGCTGGGGGCGGCACTGGCCACGCTGCCGGAGCTGACCGGCCCGTTCGACCTGGCCTTCATCGACGCGGACAAGGAGAACAACCCCGAGTACTTCCGCTGGGCGCTGCGGCTGTCCCGGCCGGGTGGGGTGATCGTGGTGGACAATGTCGTCCGCGCGGGCGCGGTGGTGCACGGCCCCGCCGACGACCCCAGCGTGCGCGGGGTGCGCGAGCTGCACGACCTGATCGCCGCCGAGCCCCGGGTGGACGCCACCGCACTGCAGACCGTGGGTGCCAAGGGCTACGACGGCTTCACCCTCGCCCTGGTCACCTCCTGACCAGCCCACCCCAACCCGTTCCACGCCCCCACCGGCGTGTCCGCGCTCCACGCACCCGTGTCCGCGCTCCACGCACCCGTGTCCGCGCTCCACGCACCCGTGTCCGCGCGCCGTGCGCGCGTGTTCGCCGTTCCTGTCGCCGTGTTGGCCCCTCGCGTCACGGAGTTTGCCGCTCCCGTCGCCGTGCTGCGCCTCGCGTCACCTAGTTGACCCCTCGCGTCACTGTTTGGCCCTCGCATCACCGTGTTGGCCGGGGCGTCGACGAGTTGTCCGCTGGCGTCGCCATACTGTTCGCTCGCGCAGCCAGTTGTCCACATCCCCCATCAGTGATCCACAGATTTTCACGACCCCCTTCCGCGGCCCCTGTCATCGGTAGACTGGAAGCGGGGCCGGCCCCCGGAGTGGGTGGGGGACGCTCTAGTACGGCAGCCGCGCTTTGTGATCGCGGGTCACTCGCCGACTTCGCCGTCCGCGAGTTCACGCAGGATGTCGAGGTGCCCGACGTGTCGGGCGGTTTCTTGGTTGACGTGGGCCATAATCCACCGGATGGTTCGTTGGCCGTCCGCCGTCAGGTCATCCGGTCCTTTGTCGGCGAGTGCGACGGCGGAATGGGTCCACTCCGTCTGGTAGGCGGCGATGACCGTCGGGGGTGTGTCGGTGTCGGAGAGGTTCCACGAGGGGTCCGGGCTGCCTTGCCACAGGGAGGGCAGGTCGGCGCCGGCGGCGATGATCGAGATCCAGTACCGTTCCGCGGCCGTGAGGTGCTTGATCACACCGAGCGCGGTCGTGCGGGGTGAGGTGGCCAGCGGTGCCGCGGTGGCGAGTGCGGGGGTGAGCCCGGCGACCTTGCCGACCGCGGTCTGCCGTGAGAACCGAAGAAAATCCAACTGGAGCCGCAGTTCGTCGGTCGCGAGTTCGTCGGGCCAGCGCCGATGGGGCATCGTCACGCGGTACTCCCTGCTTGCCGCATGTTGTGCTCATGGTGTGCCGTGATCAGAAAGGGCCACCGTGTGGTCACTGTCAAGGCGCGCTGGATGGTGAACAGAACACGGTGGCCGTGCCTCCCACGGTAGCTGACGATCGCCACGCCCGGTGTGGGCGCGAGCCGGTCAGGTCTGCCGAAGGCAAGGGCCGGCCAGCGTCGTTCAGTGCTCCTGCGCTCCTCGACGGCGGGCAGCGGTGCCCAACAACCACTGTCCTCTACAGACGACGCTGCCGGCGACCGGTCAGCGGAGGAAACCGCGGAGGAGGGATGCCGTCCCCTCGAGGTGCTCGGCCATCGCTCTGCGGGCGGCGGGCGCGTCGCCGGCCAGGATGGCGTCGACGATGGCCCCGTGTTGCCGGTTCGAGTGGTCCAGGTTGGGCTCGATCAGCGGGATCTCGTCCAGCAGCTGGTTCACCCGCATCCGCACGTCGGCCAGCACGGTGGTGAGTGACTCCGACGCCGTCATCTCCGCGATCGCCAGGTGGAACCGCGAGTCGCGACGCCGGTAGTCGGCCACGCTCGCCCCCGTCGCCTCGGCCAGCGTGCCGGTGAGGTGCCGCCGGTCGGCCGGCGGCAACGCCCGCGCGGCCGCCAACTCCGCCGCCCCGGTCTCCACCACGTACCGCAGGCTCAGCGTGTCCTCCAACTCCCCGGGGTCGACCGCCCGCCCGGCGCCGTGCGGCTCCGGCAGCTGGTCGGTCACGAACGTCCCGCCGTACCGCCCCCGCCGGGACACCACGTACCCGGCGTCGGCCAGTACGCGGATGGCTTCGCGCAGCGTCACCCGGCTCACCCCGAGCCGCTCGGCCAACTCCCGCTCCGCCGGCAACCGCTCCCCCGCGCCAACCACCCCGAGTCGCACGGCCTGCAGCAGCCGCTCCACGGTCTCCTCGAACGCGTTGCCCGCTCGCACCGGCCGGAACAGCGCCTCCCCCGCGCTGACCCCGCCGCCCGGCCCCTCCGCGGGGGCGCGGTCGGGCTGCGCGTTCACTGTGCCTCCTCGAGTCGAGTCCCTACTGTCGAGTGTAGAGACGTCAGCACTCGATCACGTTGACCGCGAGCCCGCCCCGCGCGGTCTCCTTGTACTTGACCTTCATGTCCGCGCCGGTCTCGCGCATCGTCTTGATCGCCTTGTCCAGCGACACGACGTGGCTGCCGTCCCCGCGCAGCGCCATCCGCGCCGCGTGGATCGCCTTGGACGCGCCGATCGCGTTGCGCTCGATGCACGGGATCTGCACCAACCCGCCCACCGGGTCGCAGGTCAACCCCAGGTGGTGCTCCACCCCGATCTCCGCGGCGTTCTCCACCTGGTCCGGCGTCCCGCCGAGCACCTCGGTGAGCCCGGCCGCCGCCATCGCGCACGCCGACCCCACCTCGCCCTGGCAGCCCACCTCCGCCCCGGAGATCGACCCGGTCTGCTTCAGCACCGACCCGATCGCCCCGGCGGTGAGCAGGAACGTCACCACGCCATCGTCGCCGGTGCCGGGCACGAACCGCCGGTAGTAGTGCAGCACGGCGGGGATGATGCCGGCCGCGCCGTTGGTCGGCGCGGTCACCACGCGCCCACCGCCGGCGTTCTCCTCGTTCACCGCCAGCGCGTACAGGCTGACCCAGTCCATCGCGTACAGCGCGTCCCCCGCGCCGTCCTCGGCGCGCAGCTTGTCGTGCAGCCGTTTGGCCCGCCGGGGCACCTTCAGCCCGCCGGGCAGCACGCCGTCCCGCGCGCACCCGGCCCGCACGCACTCGACCATGACCTGCCAGATCTCCAGCAGCCCCGCCCGCACGTCCGCGGCGGACCGCCAGGTGAGCTCGTTGCGCAGCATGACCTCGCTGATCGGCAACCCGGTCTCCCGGCAGTGCCCGAGCAGGTCCGCGCCGGTGCGGAACGGGTACGGCACCGGCGTCGCGTCCTCGGCGATCGCCGGCTCGCCGGCCATCGCCGACTCGTCCAGCACGAACCCGCCGCCGACCGAGTAGTACGTCCGCTCGCGCACGACCCCGTCGGCCGCGTCGAAGGCGCGGAACACCATGCCGTTCGGGTGGGCGGGCAACGAGCGCCGCCGGTGCAGCACCAGGTCGTCGTCCTCGCGGAAGTCGATCGCGTGCCGGCCCAGCAGCCGCAGCCGCCGCGCGGATCGGATCCCGGCCACGATGCCCGGCACGGCGTCGGTGTCCACCGACTCGGGCCGTTCGCCGAGCAGGCCGAGCAGCACGGCCTTGCCGCTGCCGTGCCCGTGCCCGGTCGCGCCGAGCGAGCCGAACAGCTCGGCACGCACCCGCGTCACCCGGTCCAGCGACCCGTCGGCGGCCAACCCCTCGGCGAAGGTGCGTGCCGCGCGCATCGGGCCCACCGTGTGCGAGCTGCTGGGTCCGATGCCGATGGAGAACAGGTCGAAGACGCTGATCGCCATGGCCGACTCCTAACGGTTCGCGAGGAGGCTGGTGGCTTCCTGGGTGGCGGGGGTGGTGGTGGCGAGGTGGGTGAGGTGGTCGGGTAGGGGTTGGCCGCGGTGGTGCATGGCCTGGGCATACAGTCGGGCGGCGCGGTAGGAGGAGCGGACCAGTGGCCCGGCCATCACCCCGGAGAACCCCAGGGCTTCGGCGGTGCGCGCGTGCGCGACGAACTCCTCGGGCTTGACCCACCGATCCACCGGGTGGTGCCGCGGCGAGGGCCGCAGATACTGGGTCAGGGTGATCAGCTCACACCCCGCCTCCCGCAGATCGCGCAGCGCGGGCTCGACCTCCTCGGGGGTCTCCCCCAGCCCGAGGATGAGGTTGGACTTGGTCACCAACCCCGCCGCCCGCGCCGCGGCCAACACCTCCAACGAACGCTGATAGCGGAAGGCCGGGCGGATCCGCTTGAACACCCGCGGCACCGTCTCCAGATTGTGCGCCAACACCTCCGGCCCCGACGAGAACACCTCACCCAACTGGTCGGGGTTGCCGGTGAAGTCCGGGATCAACAACTCCACCCCCGCCCCCGGACACTCCGCGTGGATTACCAATCCCGCCAGATCATCCCGCGCCACCCCCGTCACCGTGGCATACCGCAACCCCATGCTGGCCACCGACGCCGCCACCCGCCGCGGCTCATCCCGATCCAACTCCGCCGGACGGCCAGTGTCGATCTGACAGAAATCACACCGCCGCGTGCATTGATCCCCCCCGATCAGAAACGTCGCCTCCCGATCCTCCCAACACTCATAAATATTCGGACACCCCGCCTCCTCACACACCGTGTGCAAACCCTCCCGGCGCACCAAGCCCTTCAACTCGGTGAACTCCGGACCCATCCGCACCCGCGTCCGAATCCACGACGGCTTCCGCTCAATCGGCGTCTCGCTGTTACGAACCTCCAACCGCAACAACCGACGACCCTCAGGCGACGCACTCATATCTCACAACTCCGGGTAGAGGGGGTGCCTGCGGGCGAGCAGCTCGACCCGCGCCCGCAGCTCGTGCTCGGTGCTCGCGTCGAAGTCCGGTCGCAGTGCCGCGGCGATGACGTCCGCGACCTCGGCGAAGTCGTCCGCGCCGAACCCTCGGGTGGCCAGCGCCGGGGTGCCGATCCGCAGCCCGGAGGTGACCATCGGCGGGCGCGGGTCGAACGGCACGGCGTTGCGGTTCACCGTGATCCCCACCGAGTGCAGCCGGTCCTCCGCCTGCTTTCCGTCCAACGTGGACCGCACGAGGTCGACGAGCACCAGGTGCACGTCGGTGCCACCGGTGAGCACCCGGATGCCGGCGGCCACGCAGTCGGGGTGGGACAGCCGGGCGGCCAGCGTCTTGGCGCCCTCCAGGGTGCGCCGCTGCCGGTCCCGGAACTCCTCGCTCGCCGCGATCCTCAGCGCCACCGCCTTGGCCGCGATGACGTGCTCCAGCGGCCCGCCCTGCTGGCCCGGGAACACCGCCGAGTTGACCTTCTTCGCCAGCTCCGGGCGGCACAGGACGATGCCGCCACGGGGTCCGCCCAACGTCTTGTGCGTCGTGGTGGTCACGATGTCCGCGTGCGGCACCGGGTTCGGGTGCAGCCCGGCGGCGACCAGCCCGGCGAAGTGGGCCATGTCCACCAGCAGCTTCGCGTCGACCGCGTCGGCGATCCGGCGGAACGCCGCGAAGTCGAGCCGCCGCGGGTACGCCGACCAGCCCGCGATGATCAGCTTTGGGCGGTGCTCGGCGGCCAGCCGCTCGACCTCGGCCATGTCGACCAACCCGGTCTCCTTGTCGACGTGGTAGGCGACCACGTCGTAGAGCTTGCCGGAGAAGTTGATCCGCATGCCGTGGGTGAGGTGCCCGCCGTGGGCGAGGTCGAGACCGAGGATGGTGTCGCCCGGCTGCAGCAGCGCGGCCATCGCCGCCGCGTTGGCCTGCGCGCCGGAGTGCGGCTGCACGTTCACGTGCGTGTCGCTCCCCGGCGCGAAGAGCTCCCTGGCCCGGTCGATGGCCAGCTGCTCGACCACGTCGACGTGCTCGCAGCCGCCGTAGTAGCGCCGACCGGGGTAGCCCTCGGCGTACTTGTTGGTGAGCACCGAGCCCTGCGCCTCCAACACGCCGAGCGGGGCGAAGTTCTCCGAGGCGATCATCTCCAGGGTGGACTGCTGGCGGTCCAGCTCGGCCGCCACCGCCTTCGCCACCTCGGGGTCCACCGTGGCCAGATCAGCGCCGAAGAGAGACATCAGACCTCCCCGTCCGTCAACGCGACGTAGGCCGCGGCGTCGAGCAGCTCCGGCACCTCGGCGGTGCGGACACGGAACAGCCAGCCGTCGCCGTACGGGTCGGTGTTGACGATCTCCGGCGAGTCGACCGCGGCGTCGTTGACCTCGACGATCTCCCCGCCGGCCGGGGCGTACAGCTCGCTCACCGACTTGGTCGACTCGATCTCCCCGCACACCTCGCCGGCGGTGACGGTGTCGCCGACCGAGGGGAGCTGCAGGTAGACGATGTCACCGAGGGAGTCGGTGGCGAACGCGGTGATGCCGACCGTGGCGACGCCGTCGGCGACGCGCAGCCACTCGTGTTCCTTGGTGTAGCCCAGGTCCTGGGGAACGTTCACGGGAGTCCTCACTTGGCTCGCGAGTAGAAGGGCAGGGCGACGACCTCGACGGGCTCGGTCCGGCCGCGGACGTCGACGGACAGCGCGGTGCCGGGCTCGCGCAGGCCGGCATTCACGTAGGCCATCGCGATCGGGTGGCCGAGGGTGGGCGACAGCGCGCCCGAGGTGACCTCGCCGACCTCCCGCTCGCCGTCCAGCACCCGGTAGCCGTGCCGCGGCGCGCGGCGGCCGGCGCCCCGCAGGCCGACGAGCACCCGCCGGTCCGGTTCGTCCCGCCGCTTCTCCAGCGCCGCCCTGCCGACGAAGTCGCCGGGCTTGTCGAACTTCACCACCCGGCCGAGGCCGGCGTCGAACGGCGTGGTCCGCACCGTGAGCTCGTTGCCGTACAGCGGCATGCCGGCCTCCAGCCGCAGGGTGTCCCGGCTGGCCAGCCCCGCCGGCCGCAGCCCGTGCGGCTCGCCGGCCTCGGTGAGCACCCGCCACACGTCGGCGGCCTCCGCCGCCGGCACGAACAGCTCGAAGCCGTCCTCGCCGGTGTAGCCGGTGCGGGCCAGCAGCAGCTCGTGCCCGCGCACCACGGCCGGCGTCGACGCGTAGTACTTCAGCGCCGGCAGGCCGCCCTCCAGCTCGACGGAGTCGAGCACCCCGCCGACGATCTCCGCGGCGCGCGGGCCCTGCACGGCGATCAACGCCGTGTCCGCCGAGGAGTCGACCACCTCGGCGGAGTAGCCGTGCGCCCGGTCGCGCAGCTCGCTGGCCACCACGGCGGTGTTGCTGGCGTTGGCCACCACCAGGTAGCGGTCCTCGGCGAGGCGGTAGACCACCAGGTCGTCGAGCACGCCACCGGTGTCGTGGCAGAGCATCGTGTAGCGGGCGCGGCCGGGCTTGACCCCGGACAGGTTGCCCACCAGCGCGTGGTCCAGCGCGCCGGCCGCCTCCGGGCCGCGCACCTCGAGCTCGCCCATGTGCGAGAGGTCGAAGATCCCGGCGGCCTCGCGGACCGCCTTGTGCTCGGCCAGCTCACTGCGGTAGCGCAGCGGCATCGACCAGCCGGCGAAGTCGGTGAACGACGCGTCCAGCGCGGCGTGCACCTCGTGCAGCGGGGACTGCCTCGTCATCGCGCACCGTCCTTTCCGGACGTGGGGGTGGGCTGGTCGAACGCGCCGGGTGGCGGGCAGGAGCAAACCAGGTGGCGGTCCCCGCGCGCGCCGTCGATGCGGCGCACCGGCGGCCAGTACTTGTCCCGCGGCCGGCCACCGGTGGCGGACACCCCGGGGTACACGGCCAGCGCGCGGTCGTAGGGCAGGTCCCACTCGCGGGTCAGCATCTCCGCGGTGTGCGGCGCGTTGCGCAGCGGGCTGCGCTCGACCGGCCACCGGCCGACGGCGATCTCGTCGATCTCCCGGCGGATCGCGATCATCGCGGCGCAGAACCGGTCGATCTCGGCGAGATCCTCGCTCTCGGTCGGCTCGACCATCAGCGTGCCGGCCACCGGGAACGACATGGTGGGCGCGTGGAATCCGTAGTCGATCAGCCGCTTGGCCACGTCGTCGACGGTGACGCCGGTCTGCTTGGTCAGCCCGCGCAGGTCCAGGATGCACTCGTGGGCGACCAGCCCGTGCTGTCCGGTGTAGAGCACCGGGTAGTGCGGAGCCAGCCGGGCGGCAACGTAGTTGGCCGCCAGCACCGCCACCCTGGTGGCCTCGGTCAGCCCGGCGGCGCCCATCATCCGCA
This sequence comes from Amycolatopsis arida, assembly GCF_900115565.1. Lineage (GTDB taxonomy): Bacteria > Actinomycetota > Actinomycetes > Mycobacteriales > Pseudonocardiaceae > Yuhushiella > Yuhushiella arida. The sequence continues at coordinate 346,708 of NZ_FOWW01000001.1, forward strand.
CGTAGGCCCACGAGATGGGCAGGATCGAGGCCGAGCCGTACGGCGCCGCGCTGATCGGGCCGACGCCCGTCTCCGGGCCGGCCGCGGGCAGCAGCGGGTGGTTCGGCAGGTAGGGCGCCAGGTGCGCGCGCACCGCCACCGGGCCGACGCCGGGACCGCCGCCGCCGTGCGGGATGCAGAACGTCTTGTGCAGGTTCAGGTGCGACACGTCGCCGCCGAACTCGCCGGGCTTGGCGACGCCGAGCAGCGCGTTGAGGTTGGCGCCGTCGACGTACACCTGCCCGCCGGCGTCGTGCACGATCCGGGCCAGCTCGGCGATCCCCTCCTCGTACACCCCGTGCGTGGACGGGTAGGTCACCATGATCGCGGCGAGCCGGTCGGCGTGCTGATCCACCTTGGACCGCAGGTCGGCGAGGTCGATGTCGCCGTCGTCGGTGCAGGCCACGACCACCACCCGCATCCCGGCCAGCACCGCGGACGCGGCGTTGGTGCCGTGCGCCGAGGACGGGATGAGGCAGACGTCGCGCTCCGGCTGGCCGCCCGCCCGGTGGTAGGCGCGGATCGCCAGCAACCCGGCGAGCTCGCCCTGGCTGCCGGCGTTGGGCTGCAGGGACACCTCGTCGTAGCCGGTCACCTCGGCCAGCCACCGGCAGAGCTGCCCGACCAGCTCGGAGTAGCCCTCGGCGTCCTCGACCGGAGCGAACGGGTGCAGGCCGGCGAACTCCGGCCAGCTGATCGGCTCCATCTCGCTGGTCGCGTTGAGCTTCATCGTGCACGAGCCCAGCGGGATCATGCCGCGGTCCAGCGCGTAGTCGGCGTCGGCCAGCCGGCGCAGGTACCGCAGCATCGCGGTCTCGGAGTGGTAGGCGGAGAACACCTCGTGGGTGAGGTAGCCGGACGTCCTGGCCAGGCCCTCGGGCAGCGCGTCGCCGCCAGGGGACTCGCCCGCCTCGACCCCGAAGGCGGCGAGCACCGTGCCGACGATGTCGGCGGTGGTCACCTCGTCGCAGGCCACCCGCACGGTGTCGGCGCCGGCCAGCCCCAGGTTGACGCCGCGCTCCCGAGCCGCGGCCACCACCTCGGCCGCCCGGCCGGGCACCCTGGCCAGCACGGTGTCGAAGAAGTGCTCGTGCGCCACCTCGACCCCACCGGCCCGCAACCCGGCGGCCAGCGCGACGGCGTGCCCGTGCACCCGCCGGGCGATCCCGCGCAGCCCGTCCGGGCCGTGGTAGACGGCGTACATCGCGGCCAGCACGGCGGGCAGCACCTGGGCGGTGCAGATGTTGCTGGTGGCCTTCTCCCTGCGGATGTGCTGCTCGCGGGTCTGCAGCGCGAGCCGGTAGGCGGGCGCGCCGTCGGCGTCCACCGACACGCCGACCAGCCGGCCGGGCAGCGACCGCTCCAACCCGGACCGCACCGCCAGGTACCCGGCGTGCGGGCCGCCGTAGCCGAGCGGGACACCGAACCGCTGGGTGGTGCCGGCGGCCACGTCGGCACCGAGCTCACCGGGCGAGGTCACCAGTGTCAGGGCGAGCAGGTCGGCGGCGTAGCAGGTCAGCGCGCCGGCCGCGGCGGCGGCCTCGGCGACCCCGCGGTAGAACTCCGGCGCGCGCAGCACCCCGGACACCCCCGGGTACTGCACGACGACACCGAAGACGTCGTCCGGCAGCCCCTCGGCGAGGTCGCGCACGTCGACCTCGATGCCCACCGCCTCGGCCCTGGTCCGCACCACGGCGATGGTCTGCGGCAGGCACTCGCGGTCGAGCACCACCGTCGCGGCCTTCGACTTGCTCGCGCGGCGCATCAGCAGCACGGCCTCGGCGACGGCGGTGGACTCGTCGAGCAGGGACGCGTTGGCGGTGGTCAGCCCGGTGAGGTCGGCGACCATGGTCTGGAAGTTCAGCAGCGCCTCGAGCCGGCCCTGCGAGATCTCCGGCTGGTACGGGGTGTACGCGGTGTACCAGGCGGGGTTCTCCAGCACGTTGCGGCGGATCACCGGCGGGGTGTGCGTGTCGGAGTAGCCGAGGCCGATCATCTGGGTCATCGGCCGGTTGCGCGCCGCGAGGGCACGCAGCTCGGCGGTGGCCTCGTGCTCGGCCGCGGCCGATGGGAGGCGCAGCTCGCCGTGCTGCCGGATACCGGCCGGAACGGCGGCGTCGACCAGTGCGTCGAGGCTGCCGTACCCGCACTCGGCGAGCATCTTGGCCTGCTCCGCCGGTGCGGGTCCGATGTGACGCGACGCGAAGGACACGGGAGCTCCTCTCTCTCACGCGAGGCGGTTCGCCCGCTCGCGCTCGGAACTCCCCCTCTGTCATGGCACCTGAGAGTTTCACGGCACGTGGTGCCGCTTTCACCTTGGGTGAGGCGCGCCGGGCGCCTGCTTTCCAGAGTGGCCTGGCCTGAAGCGGTAGCTGTACCTGAGAGATTGGTGGGGAGTTTGCTCCTTCGGTGTCCCGCCCGCTGGTCCGCGGCGGAAGCTCTCCCGCTCCGGCTCGTCCGGCCGATATGCAGTTGTGGTCTGGTCCTCAGTCTATCGCGGGGTAACCTACGCCGCCCGCCACGCCGCCGTCTACCGCCACGGCCGCCCGGTGACGAACTCGGCACCGCCGTGGGACGGATGACCGGCGCGGGTGAACGTCGTTGGTCCCCAGTCTGCTCGCGCGCCGGTCATCCGCTCAGCGGGTCACACGCAGCGGTGGCCGATCTGGCCCGGGATCTCGAGCGGATCGGTCGGGTCCTCGTAGCTCACCAGGTGTACGCACAGGTGGTCGATCGGCGGGTCGGTCTGCTCGTAGACGTTGCGGTCCTTCCAGGTCTCGCCCGCCTCGACCCACCGTGCCTCGCGCGGGTTGTCAGTGGCGACGCCGCCGGAGAAGACGACCACGTCGGCGAACACGTACCGGCGGCCGACGCACTCGACGGTCCAGCCCGCCTCGCGCGCGGCCGGGTCGAGGTGGATCTCGTGGGTGACGCAGCCGCCGGGTGGCTCGGTGGCCGCGGCCGCGGGGGCCGCGGCGCCGACCACCACACCGGCCGCGGCGAGCCCGGCCGCGGTCACCCCGAGGACTCTCTGCTGGATCGATCTCATCTGACCTCCATCACCGGATTGGTCTGGACCTCCGCAGTATTTCGACCACCGGCGCGGGCGCGTACCCCCGAGCGGGGGAACTCGATCTCCTCCCTCACAGGGGCGTCACGTACGCCGCCGAGATCCCGCCGTCCACCAGGAACGTCGACGCCGTGACGAACGACGCGTCGTCGCTGGCCAGGAACGCCACCGCGGCGGCCAGCTCCTCCGGCTCGGCGAACCGGCCCATCGGCACGTGCACCAGCCGGCGCGCGGCGCGCTCCGGGTCCTTGGCGAACAGCTCCTGGAGCAGCGGCGTGTTGACCGGGCCGGGGCACAGCGCGTTGACCCGGATGCCCTCGCGGGCGAACTGCACGCCCAGCTCCCGACTGAGCGCCAGCACGCCACCCTTCGACGCCGTGTAGGAGATCTGCGACGTCGCCGCGCCCAGCACCGCCACGAACGAGGCCGTGTTGATGATCGACCCCTTGCCCTGCCGCCGCATGTGCGGGATGGCGTGCTTGCAGCACAGGTAGACCGACGTGAGGTTGACCCGCTGCACCTTCTCCCAGGCCTCCAGCCCGGTGGTGAGGATCGAGTCGTCCTCCGGCGGCGAGATGCCGGCGTTGTTGAACGCGACGTCGACGCTGCCGAAACGGTCCACCACCGTCGAGAACAGCGCCTCGACCTGGGCCTCGTCGGTGACGTCGGTGGCCACGAACAGTCCGTCCACCTCCTCGGCGGCGGCCTTGCCGGCGTCGGCGTCGACATCGGCGACCACCACGCGCGCGCCCTCGCTCGCCAGCCGCCGCACGGTGGCCAGCCCGATGCCGCTGGCCCCGCCGGTGACGACGGCGACCCGGTCCCGCAAGCGTTCCATGCCTGTCACACCTCCGTGTCGATGAAGACGTTCTTGGTCTCGGTGAACGCCGCGACGGCGTCCGGCCCCAGCTCGCGGCCGAGGCCGGACTGTTTGAACCCGCCGAACGGCGTCCAGTAACGCACCGAGGCGTGCGAGTTGACCGAGAGGTTGCCGGCCTCCACCCCGCGGGAGACCCGCAGCGCGCGGCCCACGTTGGAGGTCCAGATCGAGCCGGACAGGCCGTAGTCGGTGTCGTTGGCGATGGCGATCGCCTCGGCCTCGTCGCGGAACGGCAGCACGGCGACCACCGGGCCGAAGACCTCCTCGGTGACCAGCGGGTCGGCCGGGTCGCTGGGGGTGACCACGGTGGGCGGGAACCAGAAGCCCGGGCCGTCGGGGGCGCTGCCGCGGAACGCCACCGGCGCGCCGTCGGCCAGGTAACCGGCCACCCGCGCGCGGTGTTCGGCCGAGATCAGCGGGCCCATCTCGGTGCCCTCGGCGCTGGGGTCGCCCACGACGACACCCTTGACGGCCGGCTCGAGCAGCTCGAGGAACCGGTCGTACACCGGCGCCTCCACCAGGATCCGCGAGCGGGCGCAGCAGTCCTGGCCGGCGTTGTCGAACACGCCGAAGGGCGCGCTGGCGGCGGCCCGCTCCAGGTCGGCGTCGGCGAAGACGATGTTGGCGTTCTTCCCGCCCAGCTCCAGGGTCACCCGCTTCACCCGCGCGGCGCAACCGGCCATGACCTGCCTGCCGACCTCGGTGGAGCCGGTGAAGACCACCTTGCGCACCGCGCGGTGGTCGACGAACCGCTGCCCGACCACCGAGCCCTTGCCCGGCAGGACCTGGAAGACGTCCTCCGGGATGCCGGCCTCCCGCGCCAGCTCGGCCAGCCGCACCGCGGTGAGCGGGGTCAGCTCGGCCGGCTTGAGCACGACGGTGTTGCCGGCGGCCAGCGCGGGCGCGAACCCCCAACCGGCGATCGGCATCGGGAAGTTCCACGGCACGATCACGCCGACCACGCCGAGCGGCTCGTGGAAGGTCACGTTCACCCCGCCGGGCACCGGGATCTGCTGGCCGATCAGCCGTTCCGGCGCGGCGGCGTAGTAGTGCAGCACGTCGCGGACGTTGCCGGCCTCCCAGCGGGCGTTGCCGATGGTGTGCCCGGCGTTGGCCACCTCGAGCCGGGCCAGGTTCTCGATGTCGGCGTCCACCGCCTCGGCGAAGCGGCGGAGCAGCCGGGCGCGGTCGCCGGGCGCCACCGCGCGCCACGCCGGGAACGCGGCCACCGCCCGCTCGATCGCCGCGTCGGTCTCCTCGGCCGAGGTCAGCGGCACCGTCCGAACCACCTCCTCGGTGGCCGGGTTGATCACCGGGATGTCGGTCATGGCTGCCTCCCCGCACGGGTCGTTCGGTGTTGTCGGTGTCGTGGATCGCGGGCCGCCTCCACCAGCGCGGCGAACAGCCGGAGGTCGTCGCCGACCTGCTCGGGGTGCCACTGCACGCCGAGCACGAACCGCTCGGCGGGCAGCTCCACCGCCTCGACCGTGCCGTCGGCGGCCCAGCCGACGGGCACCAGCCCGTTCCCCAGCCGCTCGACCGCCTGGTGGTGGTAGCAGTGGCTGGTGGTGCGCCGGCCGAGGATGGCGGCCGCGCGGCTGCCCTCGGCGAGGGTGATCTCCGTGGTCCCGAACGTGGCGACCGCGGGCTGGTGCGCGGCGTGCCCGGCGACCTCCGGAAGGTGCTGCACGAGGGTGCCGCCGAGTGCCACGTTGAGCACCTCCATGCCCCGGCACACGCCGAGCACCGGGAGGCCGGCGGCGAGCGCGGCGTCGAGCAGGGCGAACTCGAACGCGTCCCGCTCGGGCCGGGTGACGGTGGCCGGGTGCGGCGGCCGGCCGTAGCGGGCCGGGTCGATGTCCGCGCCGCCGACCAGCACCAGGGCGTCCACCGTGGACACCAGTTCGGCGTGGCCGTCGGTGACCGGCGGCAGCAGCACGGGAACACCACCGGCCCGCACCACGCAGTCCAGGTAGGACCGATGCAGCACGGCGGCGTCGACCGCCCAGACGCCGAACCGGGTCGGCTCGACGTAGGTGGTCAGGCCGACCACCGGGCGTCGGTCCCGCTCAGAGCCGTTCGAAGCCACGGATCCGCTCCCAGTCGGTGACGGCGGCGTCGAAGGCGGCCAGCTCCACCCGCGCGGCGTTGCGGTAGTGCTCCACCACGTCGTCGCCGAACGCGGTGCGGGCCACCTCGCTGCCGGCCAGCAGGTCGGCGGCCTCGCGCAGGGTGGTCGGCACCCGCGGCAGCTCCGCCCGGTAGGCGTTGCCGGTGGTCTCCGGCTCCAGCGGCAGCTCGTGCTCGATGCCGTGCAGGCCGGCGGCGAGCAGCGCGGCGACCGCCAAGTAGGGGTTGACGTCACCGCCGGGCACCCGGTTCTCCACCCGCAGCGAGTCGCCGTGCCCGACCACCCGCAGCGCACAGGTCCGGTTGTCGGTGCCCCAGGCGACGGCGGTCGGCGCGAAGCTGCCCGGCACGAACCGCTTGTAGGAGTTGACGTTCGGCGCGAAGAAGTAGGTGAGCTCGCGCAGGCAGGCGAGCTGCCCGGCGAGGAAGTGGCGGAACAGCGGGGAGTGTCCGTCCGGACCGGGGAACACCGGCGTGCCGTCGGTGCCCCGCAGGCTGACGTGGATGTGGCAGGAGTTGCCCTCGCGCTCGTTGTACTTCGCCATGAACGTGAGGCTCTTGCCCTCCTGCGCGGCGATCTCCTTCGCACCGGTCTTGTAGATGCCGTGGTTGTCGCAGGTGGTGAGGGCGTCGGCGTAGCGGAAGGCGATCTCGTGCTGGCCGGGGTTGCACTCCCCCTTGGCCGACTCGACGTACAGGCCCGCCCCGGCCATGGCGTTGCGGATCCGGCGCAGCAGCGGCTCGATCCGGCCGGTGCCGAGCATCGAGTAGTCCACGTTGTACTGGTTGGCCGGGGTCAAATCTCGGTAGCCACGCCGCCAGGCCCGCTCGTAGGAGTCGGCGAACACGATGAACTCCAACTCGGTGCCGGCGAAGGCGGTCAGGCCGCGCTCGGCGAGCCGGTCGAGCTGGCGGCGCAGCACCTGCCGCGGCGAGGCGGGCACCGACCCGCCGCCGACCCGCTCGACGTCGCACAGCACCAGCGCGGTGCCCTCGTGCCAGGGCACCAGCCGCAGGGTGGACAGGTCGGGTCGGAGCACGAAGTCGCCGTAGCCGGTGTCCCACGACGACATGGCGTAGCCGTCGACGGTGTTCATGTCGACGTCCACGGCGAGCAGGTAGTTGCACGCCTCGGTGGCGTGCGCGACGACCTCGTTCAGGAAGTACCGGGCGGCGCAGCGCTTGCCCTGCAGCCGGCCCTGCATGTCGGTCATGGCCACCAGGACGGTGTCCACGGTGCCGTCGTCGACCAGCCGGCGCAGCCGGTCGAGGTCGAGCATGCCGGGTCGCGGCCGCGCCGCGGGCGTGTCGGACGTGGCGGGCACTGTCATCACCGACCCCTTAAAGGTTCTCTTCCAGACCATTGACCGTAGCCGTTCTGCCGACACCTTGACAAGGCGGCCCGACAAGACGCTTGACAGGCGGCTTGACAAGACGGAGACCCTGCCCGACTCTCGGACAATCCCAAAGGACTAACAGCTACCCATTGCCGAGCCCGTCGAGGGAGCTTCCGAATGTCCGACACCACCTCCGCCGGTCCCCCCAAGCCTGCCAAACCCTCCGCGTCCGTGGAGTACCAGCAGGTCGACGCCGACTACCTGCGCCGGCGCCAGCTCCGCCGCGGCGCGGCCGGCTGGCTGCTGCTGGCCGGCCTCGGCGTCTCCTACGTCATCTCCGGCGACTTCGCCGGCTGGAACTTCGGGCTCGACAAGGGCGGCTGGGGCGGGCTGCTCGTCGCCACCGTGCTGATGGCCGTGATGTACGGCTGCATGGTGTTCGGGCTCGCCGAGATGTCCGCGGCGCTCCCGGTGGCCGGCGCGGGCTACGGCTTCGCCCGGCGCGCGCTCGGCCCGCTCGGCGGGTTCGCCACCGGCACGGCCATCCTCATCGAGTACGCGATCGCCCCGGCGGCGATCGCTATCTTCATCGGCGGCTACGTCGAGACGCTCGGGCTGTTCGGGCTCACCAACAGCTGGCCCGTCTACCTGGTCTGCTACCTCATCTTCGTGGGGATCCACCTGCGTGGCGTCGGCGAGGCGCTGCGGGTGATGTTCGTGATCACCGCGGTCGCCGTGCTGGCGCTGGTGGCGTTCGTGGCCGGCATGATCCCGAAGTTCTCCACCGACAAGCTGTTCGACATCGCGCCGACCGACGCGTGGGGCGCCAGCTCGTTCCTGCCGTTCGGCATCGCCGGGATGCTCGCCGCGCTGGTGTACGGCATCTGGTTCTTCCTGGCCGTCGAGGGCGTGCCGCTGGCCGCCGAGGAGGCCCGCGACCCGCGAAGGGACATGCCGCGCGGCATCATCGCCGCGATGGCGGCGCTGGTGGTGTTCGCCGCGCTGATCCTGGTCACCGCGCCGGGCGGGGCGGGCTCGGCGGCGATCGCGACGTCGGACAACCCGCTGCCGGAGGCGGTGCGCGCGGCCTACGGCGGCGACAACCTGCTCGCCCAGATCATCAACTACGTGGGCCTCGCCGGGCTGGTCGCCAGCTTCTTCTCGATCATCTACGCCTACTCGCGCCAACTGTTCGCGCTGTCCAGGGCCGGGTACCTGCCGCGCTGGTTGTCCCGGACCGGCCGGCGCAAGACGCCCTACCTGGCGCTGATCGTGCCGGGGACGATCGGCTTCGCGCTGGCGACGGCCACCGGCGACGGTGCGCTGCTGATCAACGTGGCGGTGTTCGGCGCGACCGTGTCGTACGTGCTGCTGAACCTCTCGCACATCGTGCTGCGGGTGCGCGAGCCGGGGCTCGACCGGCCGTACCGCACGCCGGGCGGCATCGCCACCACGGCGGTGGCGCTGGTGCTGGCCGTCGCCGCCGTGGTGGCGACGTTCCTGGTCGACATCCTGGCCGCGGGCATCACCGCCGCGATCTTCCTGGCGTTCCTCGGCTACTTCTGGTTCTACAGCCGGCACCGGCTGGTCGCCGCCGCGCCGGAGGAGGAGTTCGCGGCGATCCGGAAAGCGGAGGAGGAACTCGCCGACTGACTTTCGGCGAACCGAGACAATCGAATACATAACGGCGGGTCCATACCATTCGATGATGGGAATTTTGCCCCATTCAGCGGCGCCGGGGAACCGGACCGAAGGCTAGGCTCTGCTTACCGCGCGGTGCCCCTCGGAATCCGATTCCCTTCGCCCCTGGAAAGGACCCCCTGATGCTCAGCATGATAGCGGCAGCCGGCCTCGCCCTGTCGACGGTCACCGCACCCGCGGCGACATCCTGGAATCCGCCGAACGACTCCATCGTCATCGACATCGTCACCGTCAACGGCTCGGGCTGCCCGCTCGGGACGGCGGCGGTGGCGGTGTCGGCGGACAACAAGGCGTTCACCGTGACCTACAGCGACTACCTGGCGCAGGTGGGTGTGGGCGCGTCGCCGACCGACTTCCGGAAGAACTGCCAACTCAATCTGCGGGTGCACGTGCCGCACGGGTTCACCTACGCGATCGCCCAGGCCGACTACCGCGGCTTCGCGCACCTGGCCCGTGGCGCGAAGGGAACGCAGCGGGCGAACTACTATTTCCAGGGAATGGCGCCCACCGCGCACGTCGACCACAACTACAACGGGCCCTACAGTGACAACTGGCAGGCCACGGACGTCACCGACATCGCGCAGCTGGTGTACAAGCCGTGCGGCGAGGAACGCAACTTCAACGTCAACACGGAACTGCGGGTGAGCGCCGGAACGTCGGACCCGACGAAGACCACCAGTTTCATGACGATGGACTCCACCGACGGCAGCATCAAGACGACGTACCACTTCGCGTGGAAGAAGTGCGATTCCTGATACCGGAGAGGAGGTGGTACGCCCGGCCGGCGCGCCGGCCGGGCGTACCCCGTCGAGGTTTGACCGGCGCGGGACGGGGGGACCCCGGTGCGGTGAGCACCGACATGTTCACCGTGCACGACCTGGCCGAGTTGGCCGAGTTGACATCGCTCGGCGTGGCGCCCTACCTGCGCTACTCGCCGGGGCCGGAGTCCGACGCGCGGCACCCGAGCCGGGACCACGAGAGCGGGCTGCTGATGCCCGGCCTCTCGGTCAACCCGCTGCCGGCGCCCGGCTGGTGGTCGCTCCCGCTGGAGGACTGGTTGGCCCGGCGGGTGTGCCAGTACCTGCGGGAGCTGCGCGAGGGCGCCCGCCCGTGGCTGCTCAACGGCCGACAGGTGGACTTCGGCCCGGACAACGAGCCCCTTGTCGTCGACATCACGCCGGTTGCCTGGGTGAGCCCGGCCCTGCTCGACCAGGCCCAGCGCCACTACCACCAGCGCCTCAACGCCGGTGAGTCCACTCACTAGAACCGCGAGTTCGACGGTCGGGACGGCGAATCCCACGTTCGGATCGTTCCGCGCCGCCCCCGCTCCGTGCCATCATGCCGGTACACCCGATTGGTCTGAACCTCTTCGCCGGAAGGGGCCGCTGTGCGGACCACTGGGAGGGACTGATGCGCGGGACCACCGTGTTGCCGGGGACGCCCTGCCGAGCCCCGCGGGACGGGGACCCGCCGGTGCACCGCCTCGAGGTACCCACACCCACCGCGCTGCCGTTCGCCATCGGCACGTTCGACAGCATCGGCCCGATGTCCCGGGCGCCGTTCCCGCACCGGCACACCTTCCACGAGATCGTCCACGTCACCGCCGGCACCGGCACGCACGTCGTCGACGTCGCCCGGTGGGAGCTGCGCCCGCCACACCTCGGCGTGCTCGCCCCCGGCCAGGTGCACCACTGGGAGGGCGTCCGCGACCTGACCGGGTTCGTCGTGCTGTTCACCGACGACTTCCTGCTGGACCACCCCGAGGACCGGGACCTGCTGCGCCGGCTGAGCGAGCGGCCGTGGCTGGCCCTCGACGAGGCCGCGCACCGCGGGACGGCCCGGCTGATCGCCGAGCTCGACGAGGAGTACCGCCGCCGGGCCGAGGGCGCGGAGTCGGTCCTGCGCGCACTGCTCCACGTCCTCGTCGTGCGCGCCGCCCGGTTGGCCGCGCCGGCGGTCGCCGCGTCACCCGCGCGACCGGGGGCGGTCGCCGCGGAGTTCGCCCGGCTCACCGACCGGACGGACCTGACCGAGTGGTCGGTCCGCGGTTACGCCGAGCGCATCGGCGTCACGCCGGGCCACCTCACCGAGGCGGTGCGGGCGGCGACCGGCCGAACGCCCTCCCAACTGCTCCGCGAGGCCCGCGTCGCCGAGGCCAAACGGCTGCTGGTGAAGACGGCGCTGACGGTGCGGCAGGTCGCCGGCCGGCTCGACTTCGCCGATCCCGCGTACTTCTGCCGGTTCTTCCGCCGGGAGACGGGCGTGAGTCCTGGTGACTTCCGGCGCACCGGGGACCGGCACTGGCGCGGCGGCGACACCCGCGAGATTCACCACGATTGACCGATTCCGTCCATCGTCCGGGCCCGTACAGCCTGGTTACGGTCGTGCCACGCCTTCCCGAGATCCCCGAGGAGCCGGCATGGACGACCCCACCACGACCGAAGGACAACCGCACGGCAGCCGCGGCCTCCGCCGCAAGACCGTGCTGCGCGCGGCGCTCGCCGCGGGCGTCGCGGCCCCCGCCGTGGGTGCGGCACTGACCGGCCTGCCCGCGCTGGCCAGGACGGTCGGCGCCGCCGGCGGCACCCCGACATTGACCCCCGAGTGCGACGACGGCGACGACCCCACCCCGCCGCAGACCGAGGGCCCCTACTTCAAGCCGAACTCGCCGCGGCGCGCCTCGCTGGTGCAGTCGAGAACGCCCGGTACGAGGCTGACCGTCACCGGCTACGTCTTCGGCCTCGCCTGCCTGCCGATCGGCGACGTGCTGCTCGGCTTCTGGCAGGCCGACCACGCCGGTGCCTACGACAACGTCGGCTTCCGCTTCCGCGGACACCAGTTCACCGGTGCCGACGGCGGGTACAGGCTGGTGACGATCGTGCCGGGCCTCTACCCCGGCCGCACCCGGCACATCCACGTCAAGGTGCAGGCACCGGGGCGGCGGGTGCTCACCACACAGCTCTACTTCCCCGGCGAGCCGCGCAACAACACGGACGCGATCTTCGATCCGCGGCTGCTGATGACCGTGCGGGACACCCCGACCGGGAGGGAGGCCACGTTCGACTTCGTGCTCGACGTGCCGCAACAGCCGGGCCCGCAGGTGGTGGCACCTGGGCTGCCGGCACCGCGTACGCGGCGGGCGACCGAGTCACCCACGGTGGGCGCGGCTACGTCTGCCTCCAGGCGCACGTAACCCAGCCGGGGTGGGAGCCTCCCGCCGCGCCGGCGCTCTGGCGAGCCCGATGACCCAGCCAGTGCCGAGCGGTGGGACCGGTTTCGGGTTCCACCCTCGGCGTCTCGGAGTAAGGTGACGACCGACAGCGCGGCGCCCGTGGTGCCGGCGCGGCACCGTCGAGCTGGGAGGCCACCGTGAGCGTCGAGTTCCTGCTGACCGCACTCGTCGTCGTCGCGATACCGGGCACCGGGGTGCTCTACACGATGGCGGCCGGACTCTCCCGGGGCACCAGGGCCAGCGTCGTCGCCGCGTTCGCCTGCACGCTCGGTATCATCCCGCACCTGGTCGCGGCGATCACCGGCCTCGCCGCGCTGCTGCACACCAGCGCGGTGGCCTTCCAGGTGCTCAAGTACCTCGGCGTCGCCTACCTCCTCTACATGGCGTGGAGCATGCTGCGGGAGAAGGGCGCGCTGGCGCTCGACACCACCGCGCGAGACTCCGCGCCACGATCGGCCAGGAAGGTGATCGTCTCCGGTGTCCTGATCAACATTCTCAATCCGAAGCTGACCATCTTCTTCGTCGCCTTCCTGCCGCTGTTCGTGTCCTCCGGCGAGCCGTACGCGCTGCTGCGCATGGTCGAGCTCAGCGCGGTGTTCATGGTGCTGACCTTCGTCGTCTTCGTCGGCTACGGCGCGTTCGCCGCGCTGATCCGCAATTACGTCATCAGCCGACCCAGGGTGCTCACTTGGATGCGCCGGGTCTTCGCCGGCGCGTTCGTGGGACTCGGTGCCCGGCTCGCGCTCACCGACCGTTGATCGACGTTTTCCAGCATCGTCATATTCTTTCGCCAAACTCGACCGAGAAAGCGGCCGCCAACTGCCGCCCGCACCGCCGTCCACCCGCCATCACCACCACCACGGCTGGCCGGGTCTGTCCATCCCACGGCCACTCCCCCCCGATGTGCCTGCGGAGTCTCCCGGCCCTGCCGACGGCGAGTTGTCCACACCACCCATAGTGATCCACAGATTTCGCGAGCGCCCGTTGCGGACCCCCAGAACCGATAGAATGGACCCGGGGATGGCCCCCAGGGTGCGGCGGGTAATAGGTAGGTGGGCCGGGGACGTACATTCGTTCTCGGTGGGCCCGTTCCGGTGATTCCGCCTGCGTCGACTGGACATCCGAGCGGGCCTCTGCGCCGCGGCGCTCACCGCCGCCGTGCTCGCCACCGCCGCCGTGCTCACCGCCGCCGTGCTCACCGCCGCCGCGGTGCTCACCGCCGCCGTGCTCACCCGCACCGGGCGCACACGCGGTGTGAGAGGCCGCCGCGGCGGAGGTCCGTGGCTGAGCGTGGTCACCCCGCCGCGGCACGGCGTGGTCAGTCCCGGCGGACCTCGGAGATCCGCACGGGGCGGTGCTCGCGGCGGGACAGCTCGCACGCCTCCGCGACGTAGCTCGCCTCCAGCGCGTCGGCAACGGTGCACGCCTCGCTGGTCTCCCCGCGCACCGAGGCCACGAACGCCCGCAACTCCGCGACGTACGCCGGCTGGAACCGCTCCACGAACGTCGGGTACGCCGGCCCGCTCGGCCACGCCACGCCGGCCTCCACCGACCGCAGCGGCATCCGCTCGTCCAACCCCACGGCGAGGCTCTGCCGCGACCCCATCACCTCGAGCCGCACGTCGTACCCGGCCGCGTTGTACCGGGTGGCCGACACCAGCGCGATGGTGTCGTCGGCCAGGGTCAGCACCGCCCCGAGCGTGTCGACGTCGCCGGCCGCGCGAAAGAACTCCTCGCCGCGGTTGGTCCCCACCGCGTAGACCTCGGCCACCTCCTGCCCGCTCACCCAACGGATGACGTCGAAGTCGTGCACACCGCAGTCCCGGAACAACCCGCCGGACGTGGGGATGTAGGTCGCCGGCGGCGGCGCCGGGTCCAATGTGGTCGCGCGCAGGGTGTGCACCCACCCCAGCTCCCCGGACCGCACGGCCGCCCGCGCGGCCGCGTACCCGGGATCGAACCGCCGCTGGAAGCCGACGTGCACCGGCACCTCGGCGCCGGTCACCCGGCGCAGCACGCGCACGGTCTCGGCGACGTCCCCGGCCACCGGCTTCTCGCACAGCACCGGGATCCCCGCCTCCACCGACCGCACGATCAGCTCCGGGTGCGCGTCGGTGGCCGCGGCGACCACCAGGCCGTCCAGCCCGGCGCCGAACAGCGCCTCGACATCCTCGACGTGCTCCGCGCCGAGCTTGCCGGCCACCTCCCCGGCCCGCTGCGGCTGGGCGTCGGCGATCACCAGCGCGTCCACCTCGTCGAGCCCGCGCAGGATCTCCGCGTGCATCGCGCCGATCCGGCCGGCACCGGCCAGTCCCAGTCTCATCCGTTCGTCGTCCTCTCGTGTCAGCCGTGGGTCGGGAAGCCGAGGTCGACACCCGCCCGGTGTCGCGGCCACCGCGCGGTGATCGCCTTGGCCCTGGTGTAGAAGTGCACGCCGTGCGCGCCGTGCACGTGGGTGTCGCCGAACAGCGAGTCCTTCCAGCCGCCGAAGGAGTAGTAGGCCATCGGCACCGGGATGGGCACGTTCACGCCGACCATCCCGACGCTCACCCTCCGCTGGTACTCCCGCGCGGCCAACCCGTCGCCGGTGAAGATGGCCGTGCCGTTGCCGTACGGGTTGGCGTTGACCAGCTCCACCGCCGCCTCGAAGGTCGGCACCCGCACCACGCACAGCACCGGTCCGAAGATCTCGTCGGTGTAGATCGACATGTCGGGGGTGACGTGGTCGAACAGCGTCGGTCCCGCCCAGAAGCCGCTCTCGTGCCCGGCGGGGGCGTACCCGCGCCCGTCCACCACCAGCGTGGCGCCCTCCGTCACACCGGCATCCACATAGGACAGGACACGGTCCCGAGCCTGCGCGGTGACCAGCGGCCCCATCTGCGACTCGGGCTCGGTGCCCGGCCCGGTGCGCAGCGCGCGGGTGCGCTCGGCGATGACCGGCACCAGCGCGTCACCGACGTCGCCGACCGCGACCACCACGGAGATCGCCATGCACCGCTCCCCCGCGCTGCCGTAGCCCGCCGACACCGCGGCGTCCGCGGCGTCGTCGAGGTCGGCTGGGCCGAGATCGGGCAACACCACCATGTGGTTCTTCGCGCCGCCGAGCGCCTGCACCCGCTTGCCGGCCGCGGTGCCGCTGGAGTAGACGTGCCGGGCGATCGGTGTCGAGCCGACGAACGACACCCCCGCCACGTCCGGGTGGTCGAGCAGCGCGTTCACCGCGTCGGCGTCGCCCTGCACGACGTTGAGCACCCCCGGCGGCAACCCCGCCTCGGCGAACAGCTCGGCCAGCCGCACCGAGGGCGAGGGATCGCGATCCGACGGCTTGAGCACGAACGTGTTGCCGCAGGCGATCGCCACCGGGAACATCCACATCGGCACCATCACCGGGAAGTTGAACGGGGTGATCCCGACGGCCACGCCCAACGGCTGGCGCACCGAGTACGCGTCGACGCCCCGGGACACCTGCTCGGAGTGCTCGCCCTTGAGCAGGTGCGGGATCCCGCAGGCGAACTCCACCACCTCCAGGCCGCGGCGCACCTCGCCGGCCGCGTCCGAGAGCACCTTGCCGTGCTCGGCGGTGATCAGCTCGGCCAGCTCGCCGGCGTGCCGCTCGACCAGCTCGCGGAACGCGAAGAGCACCCTGGCCCGGGTGGACAGCGAGCTCTCCGCCCAGTCCGGCGCGGCCTTCACGGCGGAGGCCACCGCGGCGTTCACGTCCGCGGTGTCGGCGAGCGCGACCCTGCGGGCCACCGCGCCGGTGGCGGGCTGGAACACGTCCCCGTGCCGGCCGGACCCGCCGGGATGGCGGGCACCGTCGATCCAGTGCGGCACGATCTCGGTCATCGAACTCTCCTTCTAGGCGCTGCGGGATGTCGGGGAACCGGTGGTGGCCCGTACCACCAGCGAGGGGTGCAGCAGGTGCCGGACCGGCTCGGTGCGCTCGCCGCGGACCCGCTCCAGCACGGCCTCCACCGCGAGCCGGCCCATCTCGACGCGGGGCTGGTCGACCGTGGTGAGCGAGACGTGCCGGAGCGCGGCCAGCGAGGTGTTGTCGTAGCCGACCACCGACACGTCGTCCGGCACGCGCAGCCCCGCCTCCTCCAGCGCGGAGATCGTGCCGATCGCGTTGAAGTCGTTGCCGGCGAACACCGCGGTGGGCAGGTCCGCGAGGTGCTCGGCGAGCAGCTGGCGCACGGCCTTCTCCCCGGCGCTGTCGGTGTGCTCGCTGGGGATCACCATGGGCTCCAGCCCGTGCCGGACCATCGCCGCCCGGTAGCCGCGGCGGCGGGCCGACGCGGCCGCTCCGCCGCCGTCGAAGTGCGCGATCCGCCGGTGGCCGAGCCCGACGAGGTGATCCACCGCGAGCGTGGCGCCGGCCTCGCCGTCGTCGTTGATGGTGTCCACGGTGGGCAGCCGGGAGCCGCGGGAGACCAGCACCACGGGGCACTGCCGGGCCGCCTCCTCGATCGCCGCCGCCGGCAGCACCGGAGAGAGCAGCACCACCCCGGCCGGGCGGAACGACAGCAGGCCGCGCAGCGCGTCCCGCTCGCGGCTCGGCCGCCGGCCGCCGGTGTTGAGGACGACGTGGAACCCCGCGGCGCTGGCGGCGGCGTCGAGCCCCTCGATCACCTCGGCGAAGAACGCGTTGCGCAGGTCGGACACCATCACGCCGAGCACGGTGGACGTCCGGCTGGCCAGCGACCTGGCGAGCACGTGCGGGGAGTAGCCCAGCTCCTCGGCGGCCTTCAGCACGGCCGCCCTGCGCCGCGGGCTCACCTTGGGCGAGTTCCGCATGACCAGCGACACCAACGCGCGGGACACGCCCGCTCGCGCGGCCACGTCCTCCATGGTCGGTCGGACCACCACGCCTCCCGCCGGAAAACCAACCCTTGACACTGCCGTGACGCACGCTACATCCTTGGAGCGCTCTAATCAATAGAGCGCTCCAACACCCGGACTGCCGGACGCGGCGCCACGGCGTGGAGGAGTCACCGCACGACGTGGGAAGAGGGCACCGCATGACCACTCCGTCCACCATCCGCGTCGCCGCCGCCCCGATCTCCTGGGGCGTGTGCGAGGTGCCGGGCTGGGGCCGGGTGCTGGACGCGGCGACCGTGCTCGGCGAGATGGCCGAGCTGGGACTGCGCGCCACCGAGCTCGGCCCGCCGGGCTACCTGCCCCGCGACCCGGCCGCGTTGCGGAGCCTGCTCGGCGACCACGGCCTCGGCCTGGTCGGCGGGTTCCTCGCCGTGCCGCTGCACGAGCGGCCGGCCGACGCGGTGCGGGCCGCGGCCGACTCGGCGGCGCTGCTCGCCGCGTGCGGAGCCGACGTGCTCGTGCTCGCCGCGGCCACCGGACTGGACGGCTACGACGAGCGACCCGCGCTCACCGAGACGCAGTGGCGCACGCTGGTCGACACCGCCGGGGAGGTGGCCGGCACCGCCGCCCGGCACGGCCTGCGCACCGTGCTGCACCCGCACGTGGGCACGCACGTGGAGAACAGCGCCGCGGTGGAGCGCTTCCTCGCCGACTCCGACCTGCCGCTGTGCCTGGACACCGGGCACCTGATGGTCGGCGGCACCGATCCCGTCGACCTCGCCAAGCGCCACCCCGACCGGGTGGCCCACCTGCACCTGAAGGACGTGCGCGCCGACCTAGCCGGCCGGGTGCGCGCGGGCGAGATCGGCTACGCGGCGGCCGTGGCCGAAGGACTCTACGTCCCGCTCGGCGACGGCGACGTCGACATCGAGGCCATGGTCCGGTTCGTGCGCGAGGCCGGCTACACCGGCTGGTACGTGCTCGAGCAGGACGCGGCGCTCGGCCCGGACAGCCCGCTCGACGAGCCCCGCCGCGACACCGCGCGCAGCCTGGACCGGCTGGCGTCCATCGTGGATCGTCTCCAGCAGCAACCCATCGATCAGGAGTGACAATGATGTCCCCGATGTCCCCGATGTCCCCGATGTCCCGATCCCACGGAACCCGATCCGTCCGGGCGGGCCGGATCCTGGCGCTGGCCGCGGCCGGCCTGCTGCTCGCCGCGTGCAGTGGACCCGGCGGCGAGCAGGGCGGCGGGGACGGCGCGCCGCAGCAGCAGCCGTCCCAGGACGGCCCGCTGCGGGTCGCGGTGGTCACCCACGGCACCGCCGGCGACGCCTTCTGGAACGTGGTCAAGAACGGCGCCGAGGCGGCCGGGCGCGAGCTCGACGTCCAGGTCGAGTACAACTCCGACGGCGACCCCGGCAACCAGGCCAAGCTGATCGACAACGCCGTCGCGCAGGGCGTGGGCGGGCTGGTCGTGTCCATGGCGAACCCGGGCGCGCTGCGCACCTCGATCCAGAACGCGGTGAGCGCCGGCATTCCGGTGATCACCATCAACTCCGGTGACCAGCAAAGCGCCGAGTTCGGCGCGCTCACCCACGTCGGACAGAACGAGACGATCGCCGGCGAGGCCGCCGGTAGCAGGTTCGCCGAGTTGGGCAAGACCAAGCTGCTGTGCGTGATCCACGAGGCCGGCAACATCGGCCAGAACCAGCGGTGCGACGGCGCGCGGGAGGGCTTCGGCGGCACCGTGCAGACACTGCAGGTGGACATCAACAACCCCACCGACGTGGAGTCCCGGATCCGTGGCGCGGTACAGACCGACGCCACGATCGACGCGGTGCTGGCGCTGAACTCGCAGGTGGCCACCCGCGCCGTGGCGGCGATCAAGAGCGTCGACTCGAAGGCCGAGGTCGCGACGTTCGACCTCAACTCCGACGTGGTGGCCGCGCTGCAGGCCGGCGAGGTGCTCTTCGCCGTCGACCAGCAGCAGTACCTGCAGGGTTACCTGCCGGTGTCGTTCCTGAGGCTGTACCGGGACAACGCCAACGTCGTCGGTGGCGGCCGGCCGGTGCTGACCGGCCCCGACCTGGTGGAGCAGGGCGAGGTCGATCGGATCGCCGAGTACGTCCAGCGAGGCACCCGATGACCGTCACCGCGTCCCCGCCACAGGTGGACGAGCGGGTGGCCACCCCGCGGCTGTTCGACCGGCTGATCGTCCGCCCGGAGATCGGCGCCCTGCTCGGCGCCGTGGTGGTGTTCGCCTTCTTCTCCGTGGTCACCGAGCAGTTCCTCAGCCCGAGCGGGGTGGCGACCTGGCTGGACGACTCGTCCACCCTGGGCATCATGGCCGTCGGGGTGGCGCTGCTGATGATCGGCGGCGAGTTCGACCTCTCCGCCGGCGTGATGACCGCCTCGACCGCGCTGGTCACCGCCACACTGGCCACCCAGGCCGGCTGGAACGTGTGGCTGGCCCTGCTGGCGTCGCTGGTGTTCGCGATGGGTGTGGGCGCGTTCAACGGCTGGCTGGTGATGCGCACCGGCCTGCACAGCTTCATCGTCACGCTCGGCACGTTCCTCGCGCTGCAGGGCCTCAACCTCGGCGTCACCCGGCTGGTCACCGGCACCGTGCAGGTGTCCGGCATGCGGGCCACCGACGGCTACGAGTCGGCCGGCCTGGTGTTCGCCTCCACGGTGAACGTCGGCGGCACGGCGTTCCAGGTCTCGATCCTGTGGTGGATCGCCTTCGCCGCGCTCGCCGCGCTGGTGCTGGTCCGCACCCGGTTCGGCAACTGGATCTTCGCCGTGGGCGGGGCGCCGCAGAGCGCGCGGGCCGTCGGCGTGCCACTGGTGCGCACGAAGATCATGCTGTTCATGACCACCGCGTTCGCCGCGTGGTTGGTCGGCTCGATCAACGTGCTGCGCTTCGCCGGGGTGCAGGCCAACCAGGGCATCGGGCTCGAGCTGCAGTTCATCGTGGCCGCGGTGGTGGGCGGCTGCCTGCTCACCGGCGGCTTCGGCTCGGCGATCGGCGCCGCGATCGGCGCGCTGATCTTCGGCATGGCTCGGCAGGGCATCGTGTTCGCCCGCTGGGACAGCGACTGGTTCATGCTCTTCCTCGGCGTGATGCTGCTGGCCGCGGTGCTGGTCAACAACACGTTCCGGCGCAGGGCGGAGAGGGTACGGAGATGAGCGAGCCACTGATCGAGGTCACCGGGATCGGCAAGACCTACGGCAGCGTCATCGCGCTGCGCGACGTGTCCACCGTGGTCAGGCCCGGCGAGGTCACCTGCGTGCTGGGCGACAACGGCGCGGGCAAGTCGACGCTGATCAAGATCCTGGCCGGGGTGCACCAGCACGACAGCGGCGAGTTCCGGGTGGAGGGCGAGCCGGTGCGGTTCACCTCGCCGCGGGACGCGCTCGACCGCGGGATCGCCACGGTGTACCAGGATCTGGCCGTGGTTCCGCTGATGAGCGTGTGGCGCAACTTCTTCCTGGGCTCGGAGCCGACCCGCGGGTTCGGCCCGTTCCGGTTGCTGGACCGGCGCAAGGGCCGGACGACGACCAAGCGGGCCCTGGCCGACATGGGCATCGACCTGCGCGATGTCGAGCAGCCGGTGGGCACGCTCTCCGGCGGCGAGCGGCAGTGCGTGGCGATCGCGCGGGCGGTGTACTTCGGCGCGAAGGTGCTCATCCTGGACGAGCCGACCGCGGCGCTGGGCGTCAAGCAGGCCGGGGTGGTGCTGAAGTACGTGGCGCAGGCCCGCGACCGCGGCCTCGGCGTCGTGCTGATCACCCACAACCCGCACCACGCCTACCCGGTGGGCGACCGCTTCCTGCTGCTCAAGCGGGGTGCCGCGCTGGGCGGCTACGAGAAGTCGGAGATCGACCTGCCCGAGCTGACCCGGCAGATGGCCGGCGGCGCCGAGTTGGCGGCGCTGGAGCACGAGTTGCGGTCCATGGAGAGTGCATGACGCTGGAGGCGTTGACGATCGGCAGGGTTGGGGTGGACCTCTACCCCGAGCAGAGCGGCGTGCCGCTGGCCGAGGTGCGCACGTTCGCCAAGTCGCTCGGCGGCACCGCGACCAACGTGGCGGTGGCGGCCGCGCGGCTGGGCCGCCGGACGGCCGTGCTCACCAAGGTGGGCCCGGACGGGTTCGGCGACTACGTGCGCGCGGCGCTGCGGGAGTTCGGGGTGGCGGCCGATCACGTCGGCACCGCCCAGCATCTGCGGACGCCGGTGGTGTTCTGTGCGCTGGACCCCCCGGAGGACCCGCCGCTGCTGTTCTACCGCTCCCCCGTCGCCCCGGACCTCACGCTCACCGCGGACGACGTGCCATGGGAGGTGGTCGAGCAGGTGCCGCTGCTGTGGGTCACCGGCACCGGGGTGAGCACCGAGCCGGCGCGCGGCACGCAGCGGGAGATCCTGCGCCGCCGCAGCCGGCGCGTGCACACCGTGCTCGACCTGGACTACCGGCCGATGTTCTGGCCGGACGTCGCCACCGCCAGGGCGGAGATAGGCGGCATGCTGGAGCACGTGACCGTGGCCGTGGGCAACCGCACCGAGGCCGAGGTGGCGGTCGGCACCGCCGACCCGGACGAGGCCGCGCGCCGGATGCTCGACCGGGGGGTGCAGCTGGCGATCATCAAGAAGGGGGCCGACGGGGTGCTGGTGGCGACACCGGAGGGCGCGTGGACGGTGCCGCCGCGGCCGGTGGAGGTGGTGTGCGGGCTGGGCGCGGGCGACGGCTTCGGCGGCGCGCTCGTGCACGGCCTGCTCGCCGGCTGGGACCCGGTGCGGATCGCCCGCTACGCCAACGCCGCCGGCGCGCTGGTCGCCGGCCGGCTCGCCTGCGCCGACGCCATGCCCACGGCCGCGGAGATCGAGGAGTTGCTGCGCACATGATGTCCGACGCACGCTGGCGGGAGTTGCTGGCCATGCGCGCCACCGATCCCGCCGCCGTGGCTCGCGCCTACGCCGCCCGGCGCCGCCGACCGTCCTTGCTGTCCGGCGACGGCACGCTGTTCCTGGTCGCCGCCGACCATCCGGCGCGCGGCGCGCTCGGGGTGGGCGCCGACCCGCTGGCGATGGCCGATCGCCGCTCGCTGGTCGAGCGGCTGCTGATCGCGCTCGACCATCCGGCGGTGGACGGCCTGCTCGGCACCCCGGACGTGGTGGAGGAGCTGCTGCTGCTCGACGCGTTGCACGACAAGGTGGTGATCGGGTCGATGAACCGCGGCGGGCTGGCCGGCGCGGACTGGGAGATCGACGACCGGTTCACCGGCTACACGGCGCGGGCGATCGCCGAGCGCGGGCTGGACGGCGGCAAGATGCTGCTGCGGCTGGTGGACACCGACCCCGGCACGGTGCCGACGCTGGAGTCCTGCGCGCGGGCGGTGTCGGAGCTGGCCGGGCACGGGCTGATGGCGATGGTGGAGCCGCTGCCGTACGAGCGGCAGCCACACGGTGAGCTGCGGTTGCGCAAGGACGGCGCGGCGCTGGCCAGGGCGGTCACCGTGACGGCGGGGCTCGGCGAGACCTCGGCGCACACCTGGCTCAAGCTGCCCGCGCCGGACGACGACGTGGCGCTGGACGCCACGACGCTGCCGATCGTGGTGCTCGGCGGGATGCCCTCGCCGGACCCGGCGGCCGACCTCGCGTCGTGGGGAAGGGCGCTGCGGCATCCCGCGGTGCGCGGGCTGGTGGTGGGGCGGGCGCTGCTGTACCCGCCGGACGGTGACGTGGGGGCCGCGGTGGACGCGGCGGCGAAGGTTCTGGAGGCTGTCCGTGAGTGATCTGCACTATCCACTGGGGACGTTGGCGGACGGGGACGACCCGGTGCTGCTGACACCCGAGCGGGCCGGCTGGACCTACACCGGGTTGCGGGTGCTGCGGCTGGCGCCGGGCGTGCCGAGGACGGTGTCGACCGGCGAGGTCGAGGCGTTCGTGCTGCCGCTGTCCGGCGGCTGCTCGGTGAGTGTCGACGGCGACCACTTCGTGCTGCGCGGCCGGGACTCGGTGTTCAGCAGGGTCACCGACTTCGCCTACGTGCCGCGGGACGCCGAGGTGGAGCTGTTCGCCGCGGAGGGCGCCGAGGTGGCGCTGCCGATGGCACGGTGCGATCGGCGACTCGCGCCCCGGTACGGCCCGGCCGAGGACGTGCCGGTGGAGGTGCGCGGCGCGGGGCGGGCCACCCGGCAGGTGACCAACTTCGGCGTACCCGGGGTGTGGGAGCACGCCGACAGGCTCAACGCGTGCGAGCTGATCACCCCGGACGGCAACTGGTCGTCCTACCCTCCGCACAAGCACGACGAGGCAGGCGAGTGCGAGGTGGTGAACGAGGAGGTCTACTACTTCCGGATCTCCGGGGAGGGCGGCTTCGGGCTGCACCGGACCTACACCGCCGACGGCGCGCTGGACGAGAACGTGGCCGTGCGCGACGGTGACGTGTTCCTGATCCCGCGGGGCTACCACGGACCGTGTGTCGCGGCGCCCGGGTATCCGATGTATTACCTGAACGTGCTGGCGGGTCCTGCCGAGGAGCGGTCGATGGCGTTCTGCGACGACCCCGCGCACGGCTGGGTGCGGGACACCTGGCGGGAGCAGGAGCAGGATTCGCGCTGCCCGGTGACGAGTGCGGAAGGGGTGTGCCGATGAGACTCACCACGGCGCAGGCGCTGGTGCGCTGGCTGCTCGCGCAGCGGTCGGAGGCGCTCGACGGCCGGGAGGTCCCGCTGTTCCCCGGTGTGTTCGCGATCTTCGGGCACGGCAACGTGCTCGGCCTCGGCAGCGCGCTGGAGGAGCACCGGCACGAGCTGCCGGTGTGGCGGGGCCACACCGAGCAGGGCATGGCGTTGGCGGCCGTGGGGTACGCGAAGGCCACGCACCGGCGCCAGGTCGGCGTGGTGACGTCGTCGATCGGGCCGGGCGCGCTGAACATGGTGACCGCGGCCGGGGTTGCGCACGCGAACCGGCTGCCGGTGTTGCTGCTGCCGGGGGACACGTTCGCCGGGCGCGCTCCGGATCCGGTGCTGCAGCAGGTGGAGCACTTCGGCGACGCGACGGCGACGGTCAACGACGCGTTCCGCGCGGTGAGCCGCTACTTCGACCGGATCACCCGGCCGGAGCAGCTGCTCGCCACGCTGCCGCAGGTGGCCAGGGTGCTCACCGACCCGGCCGACTGCGGTCCGGTCACCCTGGCGCTGCCGCAGGACGTGCAGGCGGAGACGTTCGACTTCCCGGAGGCACTGTTCGAGCCGCGCGTGCACCGGGTGCCGCGGCCGCGGCCGGACCCGAGGGCGCTGGCCGACGCGGCGGCGGTGCTGCGCGGCGCGGAGCGACCGCTGCTGCTGCTCGGCGGCGGGGTGCGCTACGCCGGGGCGGCCGGGCGGGCGCTGCGGTTCGCCGAGGAGCACGGGCTGCCGGTCACCGAGACCACCGCGGGCCGCACGCTGGTACCGCACGACCACCCGCTGCACGCGGGGCCACTGGGGATCACCGGGTCGGCGTCGGCGAACCTGCTGGCCGCGGAGGCCGACGTGGTGCTCGCGGTGGGCACCCGGCTGCAGGACTTCACCACGGCGTCGTGGACGGTGTTCTCCCCGGACGTGCGGCTGGTGACGCTGAACGCGGCGCGGTTCGACGCGGTGAAGCACGGGGCGCTGGCCGTGGTCGGCGACGCCGACGCCGGGTTGGCCGAGCTGACCGAGCTGCTGGAAGGGTGGCGGGCCGGCGCGGAGTGGTCGGACCGGGCGGTGGCGGAGCGGGGCCGGTGGGACGCGCACGTGGACGCGTTGCGCGCGCCGGGCACCGAGCCGGCGACCTATGCGCAGGTGGTCGGGGTGGTCAACGAGCTGTCCCGGCCGGAGGACTACGTGATGACCGCGTCCGGCGGGCTGCCCGGTGAGCTGATCGGCGGCTGGCGGGCCACCGGTGTGTCCACGATGGACGTCGAGTATGGCTTCTCCTGCATGGGCTACGAGGTGGCCGGCGCGTGGGGCGCGGCGATGGCGCGGCCCGAGGGCGTGGTGACGACGCTGCTCGGGGACGGGTCGTACCTGATGCTGAACTCGGAGCTGTTCTCCGCGGCGTTCGCCGGCCACCCGTTCGTGGCGGTGGTGTGCGACAACGACGGGTACGCGGTGATCGCGCGGTTGCAGGAGGGGCAGGGCGCGGCGCCGTTCAACAACCTGTACTCCGACTGCCGGAGCCGGCACGCGGAGCCACCGCGGGTGGACTTCGCCGGGCACGCCCGGTCGCTCGGTTGCGTGGTGTTCGCCGCGAAGACGATCGACGAGCTGGTTGCGGCCTACCGCGAGGCGCGGAAGGCCGCGGTGGAGCGGCGGCGGCCGGCGGTGGTGGTGATCCGCACCCACCCGGCGACGTGGACGGAGGCCGGCGCGTGGTGGGAGGTCGGCGTGCCGGAGACGCTGTCCGGATCCGCCGACGTCGCCGAGCACAAGGCGGCGCAGCTGCGCTACCTCGCGCCGTGAGCGAGCCGGAGGCCCGGGCGGAGGTCGAGCGGCAGCACCGGGTGCTGGAGGGGTGGCTGTCCGGCAGCCTGCCGCGGACGGCGTTCGGCGAGTTCGCCGACGCGCACGAGCCGGAGTTCACGCTCGTCGGCGCCGACGGCGTGGTACTGGGCCGGGAGGAGTTGCTGGCCGCGGTCGAGCGCGGGTACGGCGCCGCACCGGACCTGCGGATCGCGGTGTCGGAGGTGCGGCTGGTGGCGGAGGCGGGGCCGGTGCTGGTGGTGACGTTCCTGGAGCGGCACGAGGGCGCGGGCGGGCGGGCACGCCGGGCCACGGCCGTGCTGGTCAGGGCACCCGGCGGCGGCCTGCGGTGGCGGCACCTGCAGGAGACCTGGGTGGCGGGCCAGCGTTGGAACACGGCCTAGGCGCGCTGGGACCTGTGCGCGAGCATCCGCAGCGCCAGGTGGAGCAGGCCGGCCTGGGCGAGGCCGCCGGCGGCGAGGACGAGCGCGAGGCCGACGCCCTTGATCGGCAGGAGTTGCAGGAGCAGCGACACCGGCAGGGTGACCACGATGAGCCACACGCCGGCCAGGCTCTCGTCGCCGGTGGCGAGCACGACGACGGTGGTGCCGAGGACGAGGACGGTGTAGCCGAGGGGGATGGCGGTCGCGCGGGTCACGCCCCCATCGTGCGGGCCGCGCTCTCGGGGCGCGACTCGAGGAGCCGGCGGATCTCGAGCGCCGCCGCGCGGCCGGCCCGGTTGGCGCCGACCGTGCTCGCCGAGGGGCCGTAGCCGACGAGGTGGAGCCGGGGCTCGGCGACGACGCGGGTGCCGGCCATCGTGATGCCGCCGCCGGGGGCGCGCAGCCGCAGCGGGGCGAGGTGGTCGAGCGCGGCGCGGAAGCCGGTGGCCCAGAGGATGACGTCGGCCGGTCGCTCGGTGCCGTCCGCCCAGACGACGGAGTGCGGAGTGATCCGGGTGAACATGGGCTCGCGGTCGAGCAGGCCGGCGGCGCGGGCGCGGGCGACCTCGGGGGTGAGGGTGAGTCCGGTGACCCGGACCACGCTCTGCGGCGGCAGCCCGGCGCGGACGCGGCGGTCGACCTCGGCGACGGCGGCGCGGCCGTGCTCGGCCGTGAAGGGGCCGTCGACGAAGACGGGTGGGCGGCGGGTCACCCAGGTGGTGCTGGCGGGGTTGCCCCGCGTGGCGATCTCGGTGAGGAGCTGCACCGCGGAGGTCCCGCCCCCGACGACGATCACGTGCTGCCCGGCGAAGCCGGCCGGGCCGGTGTAGTCGGCGGTGTGCAGCTGCCGCCCGGCGAACGTCTCGCGGCCGGGATAGTAGGGCCAGTGGGGGCGGTCCCAGGTACCCGTGGCGTTGACGACCGCCCGGGCGGCCCACGTCTCGGTGGGCGTCTCGACGAGGAGCCGGTCGTCCTGGCCGCGCCGCACGGCGATGACGTCGACCGGGCGGAGCACCGGAAGCTCGAAGGCGCGTTCGTACCGGTCGAAGTACTCGGCCATGACGACGGCCGCCGGCCTGCTGTCGTCGCTCTCGGCCGTGTCGACGCTCGCTCCCCCAGCTGAGTCGAGGGCTGTGCCCGCGGCCGTGCCGCCGGCTGGGTCGAGGGCCATCCCGGGCAGGTCGTGGATGCCGTGCACCTGATCCATTCGCAGCGAGGGCCACCGGTGCTGCCACGCGCCACCCGGGCCCTTGGCATGGTCGAGCACCACGAAGTCAGTGTCGGTTCGGCGCAGGTGGTAGGCGGCCGACAGGCCCGCCTGCCCCGCCCCGATCACCACGACGTCGGTGGTGTGGTCCACCTGTTCCACCACACCCGCTGCAACCACCCCGGCCAGCCCCGGTATTTCCACACCGGCCGGAACAGTGCTCACAACCACCGCCAAGCACGGGGCGCGCGCCGAGTGGCGATCCGCGCAGGAGATGGGCGACCGCGTATCCGGCCGGCCAGGTCGTCGACGGCGAGTCCGGCCCCGCCCAGGAGCACGAGGTCGGCACGCAGGCCGGGTTCGATGCGGCCGCGGTCGTGATCCAGTCGTAGGAGCCGGGCTGCTTCGCTGGTCGCCGCCTTGATCGCGCCCGCATCCCCGAGCACAGCCTTCGCCAGCCGCCACGAGCGGGGGATGTCCGCTATGGTGACGCTGAGTTCTCGGCCATGGGAGAGCGGGCAACAACAACGCCGAACTGGGGCGCTGCCGACGCATGATTATCGCCATCATCCTCTGCGAGATCGCGTTCTGGGTCGCCCTTGCGTCGGGCCTGATCACCCGTTATGTCCTGAAGTGGAAGCGGACCTCCACCGTCCTGCTGGTGTCGACGCCGCTGATCGACGTGGTGCTCATCACCATCACGTTCGTCGACCTGTCCCGGGGTGGCGCGTCCGAGTTCGCGCACGGGCTGTCCGCGTTCTACATCGGCTTCTCGCTCACGCACGGGGCCCGCACGATCAGGTGGGCCGACCGGTGGGCGGCGTACACGTGGGCGGGAGGCCCCAAGCCCCAGAAGCGGCGGCTGTACGGCGACGAGGAACGCCGTTACCAGTGGCGGGAGTTCGCCCGGGTGTGCGTCGCCGCCGGCTCGCCGCGACGATTCTCGTCATCGGCCTGTTCCTGGCCGATCCGGAGAAGACGTTCTGGCTGTACTACTGGCTCGTCGTCGTGGTGTTCTTCGTCCTCACCTGGCTGGCCATCGGCCCGATCAAATCCACGATCAAACCCAAGCAGCCCCCCAAGGAATCCACCCCGGAGACCTCCCGCGGCTGATCCCGTCCGGGGCCGGAGTGGTACCCGGCCCCGGACGGCGTGGGTCACAGCAGTCGGCAGCTGTCCGGTGCGGCGACCACGTTGTGTGTGCGGTTCCAGCGCCTACTGAGGAGCTTGCCTCCTCTGGTCCCGGTCTCCGCCCACTTCTGCGCGTCCGGCAGGTACCGGTACCAGTACGAGGCGTCGTTGTACCAACTCGAGCGGATGCCGTACAGGATGTCCGCGCCCGCGGACGTGATCGAGTGGTACATGTTCCACGCGGCCCCGATCTGCCCGGAGCGGGAGATCCAGCGCTGACCTTCGGCATCGTAGTGGTGCCGGAACAACTTCCCGTCCGGAGTGCGGGCGTACAACACCCCGTCACCGGCCGCCACGATGAGGTCGTACTGCCCCCAACCGCTCTCCACCACCCGGTGCTCCCACCGTTTCGTGGCGTGGTCATAGGACCGCCAGTGGAGGTTGCCATCGGGCTCGATCGTGTAGATGTGACCCTTGCTGTCCGCGGTGACCCGGTTCCGGTAGGCGTCGGTGGTGTACCGCTCCCAGCCGTAATCGATCACGTCGTACCAGTGGTCGGGGTTCGGTCGGTCCCACCCGGTGCCATTCCATCGGAGCCGGCGGAGTTCGCCATTTTCCTTCGCGCCGTAGACGACGCCGTCCACGCTGGCGAACGCACGCCCGTTCAGCCATCCCGGCCCGCCGATACGGAAGCCGTCGATCCACGAGTCGTTGCCGTAGCGGGGCGCGGTGTGCTGGTCCAGCCACATCGTGTCGTCGGGGTGCACGGCGAAGATCGGCACCGCCGACTTGCATTCGATGTACAGGTTGGGGACGTGCTGACGCAACCACGGGTCCAGCCCGTCCACCCGCGTCTCAATGCCGCCCTGCCGAGTCTCGCTCACCTCCAGGCAGCCCTTCTGCCAGGAGGCGCTGTTAATCGCGACCAGCTCAACCGCGCCGTTCCGCTCGCGCAGCGCCGGCCCGCCCGCGTCACCCTTGCACGTGCTCGCGCCGTCCTCCCCCACCACCTCAACGGTGGTCGACGCGACGGACTGAACCCTGAACCGAGCATGCTGCAGCTTGTCCGGCACCCACACGTCCTCGGTCCGCCCGAACCCCGCGACCCGCAACACCTCCCCCTGACCAGGAGCAGTACGCGCGATCGCCGGCCGATCCACGTTCCACACGGGCTCGGCGAGCCTACCCAGCGCAACGTCCCGCTCAGGGTGCGAAACCACAGACATCACGGAGACAGACTTCCCCGCGTTCGTCGCCAGATCGGGCCTCCCAATGATCGCCTCCGCCATCGGCGACCCAGCCGCTGCCGCCTGCACCCCGTTACCGCTGAAGCAACTCCTGGCGGTGAGCACCCACTCCGGGTCGATCAGGACGCCGGTACAACCGCGGGCTCCAGAAACCTCGATCTTCGCGATGAACCCGTAGTCCACCGCCCGCGCGACACCACCACCCGCCACAGCGTGCGCCGGCGGACTGACCAGCGCTCCTGGCACCAGAACCGCGACCAGTGCACCAGCACACCAGCCCTTTCGGTGATATTTCGTAGACATCGATCTTCCCACTGTCGGCAACGTCTTCATGCGGCGGCCCGAATTTCCAGCAGCGTCGCTGGGCCATTGTCCGGATCAGTACCCTCGCCGATCGAGGTCCAGCCGTTTCTGGCCACGTCGTAGTGCTTGGTGCTTCCCTTCTCCGCCACCGCGACCTGAATCGCGTGATCGTCACCTTTGGCCAGGTAAACCTCGGGAACCTCCAACGTCAGGTACCCGCCCCGAGGAGCGATCCGGAAGCAGAACTTTCCCTTGCTCCGACTCCAGACCTCCATCAACTGACCACTGTTGTCACACTCAACCAGAAGGATATTCCCATCGCCCTTGCGCAGGAGAATCCCTCGTTCCTGAAGGATCTTGTTCGCGCCAGGATACGTGTAGTCCTCGACGATGGACGGCGGCTCCTCGGCCGGCTGCTGTTGAGCGGCAGGTCCACTCACGCTGCCAGCCGCCGAGCCTGTCGTCATAGTGACGACGCCGGCAGTCAATGCGGCACCGAGAGCGGCGAGCGCGGGACGCAACCAGGTGCGTAGCAATTCGGTCCCCTTTTCCCCTTCGCGACCATTAGACTGAGCCATTCGGAGCAGTGCTTTGCTCCTCGGTCGACAACTCGAACACACGACCCTAGACAACCAAGTAAAACACCACCAAGAACATCAGGCTTCGAAGTGGCCCATATCACTTTT
The DNA here is from genome assembly GCF_900115565.1 of Amycolatopsis arida. Lineage (GTDB taxonomy): Bacteria > Actinomycetota > Actinomycetes > Mycobacteriales > Pseudonocardiaceae > Yuhushiella > Yuhushiella arida. Next base: position 377,428 of record NZ_FOWW01000001.1, read on the forward strand.
ACTCTCGTGTGTGTAACGAACGGTCATCTCGACGCGAGCCACAAGCATGGCGGTCCTGGAATGAGGACGGCCTGCCCATGCGACCCAACCGGGGGGAATCATGTCGGCTGATAGAGCCGGAAATCGTGGAATTCTCGCGCTTGTTCTGACGGTGGCGCTCACCATCGGGCTGCTCAGCACGTCATGGACGACTCAGTCCGCGACGGCCGTTGCGAGCACGTCCAGCACGAACGATGACAGCCAGCTCAGTGCCCGAGGACAAGCACTGGAGTTGTGGAAGTCTGGCGGACCGGCGATGCGAGCCGCCGCAGAGGACGCGCTCACCGGTTCTGACGAGGCCGTTCGAGCGTTTCTGGACGCCGGACGTCACGTCGCCGCCGAGCACGACAACCGGATCAGGGTGGCTCGGCTGTTGGCCACTGGGGGCCGGGGAGTCAAGGATGCCGCCCAACAGGCGCTCAGTGGACCAGTCGAGGAGCTGCCCGCGTTCCTGGAGTCCGGCTGGCAGGGTCCGTGGGAACACGATCTTCGGGTACGCGTCGCACAGATCCTGGCCGCGGGTGATCGCGGGGTGCGAGAGGCCGCACAGGCGGCTCTGGACGGGACGACCGAAGACCTGTGGCAATTCGTGCAGTTCGGGCAACACCAGGCCCGCGAGCATGACGACCGGGTGAAGGTGGCCCAACTGCTGTCCTCCGGCGGTCCCGAAGTCCAGAAGGCCGCGCAGATCGCCCTGGACGGCACCGTCGAGGACCTGCGGGAGTTCCTCGAGACCGGACAGCACGTGGCCCGAGAACGGGATGAGGAGACCACCACGATCGCCGGTCTGGCCGCGGTCGCCAGGGAGGCGGGGCAACGTGCCGCGGCCGAAACCGAGGCAGCGAAGCAGGCCACCGAGCGAGCTCTGCACGCCGCGCAGCTGGCCAAGGAGGCCGCGCAACGGGCGGCAGCCGAAACCGCCGCCGCCAAGGACAACGCGGCACAGGCCGCCGCTGCGGCCGGACGCGCGGCGAACGCGGCCGAGCGGGCGGCCCACGCCGCCCAGGATGCCATCAGCGCGGCCAACGCCGCGAACCACGCCGCCCGAGTGGCCGCGAACGCCGCCGCCCGTGCCGCGACCGCCGCGTCGCTGGCCAACCAGGCCGCGTCCCGCGCCTACCGCGCGGCTTCAGCGGCGGCCAACGACGCCTCCCAGGCCGCGGCCGCCCGGCAAGCTGCCGTGGACGCGCGAAACGTGGCAGCCAATGCGCGACGGGCCGCGGAGGCGGCGAAGGCTGTCGTCGATGCCGCCTACGCCGCCAGTGGTGCCGCTCGCGCCGCTATCAGCGCTAGCGCCAACGCAGCAGCCGCCGGACAGGCGGCACACGAAGCCAGTGGCCATTCCGCCGCGGCCGGGGCTCAGGCCGAGCGCGCCCGCGTCGCCGCCGCGCGAGCGAACCGGGCGGCCGCCCGGGCGACGCGCGCCGCCAACGCGGCGGATGCGCTCGCGCGAGAAGCGGGGCGTGCCGCCAACGAGGCACACGCCGCCGCCAACCGGGCGGCGGACAATGCCGAGGCAGCGGCTAGAGCAGCCGACGAGGCCGCCGCGCACGCTGGTGACGCCGAACGCGCGGCGCAAGCGGCCGCGGCACACGCGGCCGCCGCCAAGCAGGCCGCGGATCAGGCCACGGCAGCCGCCACGCAGGCCCGCGACGTAGAGCAAGCCGCACGTGCGGCCGAGGCGGAACGACTGGCGACCCAGAAAGAGGAAGCCGTCGAAGTCGCGCAAGAACTCCGCGCCGAGTACGACCGGCTCAAGTCCGACATCGCGTGGGACACCGAAGAGGCCGCTCGCCGTGACGAGGAAGCGAACCGGCTGCTCGCCGAAGCGAGGCAACCCGACGCTCCACAGCCAGTAGTGGTGAGCAACGGCCGGAAGGTCGCCATGCGCGTCCTGACCACCGGGGGCCCGTGGAGCCAGGCCGCCGCCGAGACCACGCTCGCCGGCACCGAAGCGCAGGTCGTCCAGTTCGTACGGACAGGCCTGGGCCTGGCCACCGAGCAGGATGATCGAGCCCGGGTAGCGCACATCGCCGCGACGGGCGAGCCAGCCGCTCTGCGGGAGGCCGCCGAAGCAGCCCTGGCCGGCAGCTACGAGCAGGTGCGAGAGTTTCTCCGGACCCAGGACTACGAGGGCCGCGAGCACGACGACCGGATCGCCATCGCCCAGATTCTCACCAACGCCGGACCGGCCGTCCGGGACGCGGCGAACGCGGCGCTCGACGGCACTCCGGCCGACCAGCGAGAGTTCCTGCGCACCGGGCAGTACGTCGCCCGCGAGCACGACGAGCGGATCAAGGTTGCCCAGGCGCTCGCGTCCGGAGGTCCCGAGGTCAAGGCCGAGGCCGAGATCGCGCTCGCCGGACCACCCGAGATGCTGAGCGAGTTCCTGCGAGTCGGCAAGCACCGCGCCGAGCAGCGTGACCAGGCCACCGCTTCGCACGTCGCCACGGTCCAGCGCTACGTCGCCCAGGCAGCCCAGTCGGCGGCCACGGCGAACCAGAATGCCGCGACCGCGGCAGAGAACGCGGCCATCGCCCGGAAGGCCGCCGACGAAGCCGCACAACACGCCGAACGCGCCCGACAATCCGCTAACGAGGCCCGCGGCTACGCCGACCAAGCCCGAAACTCCGCGCAGCAGGCTCAGACGTATGCCGAGCGCGCCGCCGAGTCGGCCCGCCTAGCCCGCACTGCCGCGGCCTCAGCCCGAGAAGACGCCCGCAAGGCTGCCGGTTTCGCCGCACAGGCGGAGACCTCGGCCGCCCGCGCCCGTGTATACGCCGCACAAGCAGCCGCCCACGCGGCCGCCGCGCGAGCTTCCGCCATCGCGGCCGGGAAGGACGCCGCCGAAGCGGAGCAGGCCGCGAACGAAGCAATGGAACACTTCCAGCGGAAGGTCAACGAAGAAGCAACTCGACGCAACCAAGATGAAGCGGGTGGCAACCCGACCAGCACTGTTGTCCGACAGTACGAGAACGGCACACGTGCACTTTACGTCGAAGGTGAATGCTTCATCAACGGCGTTCCACTCCCCTTCCAGGGCTACGGGCTTCCTCAATGCGAACGGCTAGCACACGGCTTCGACGCATGGCTCGCGGACGAGGGAAGTTACTACGACCAGTTCGGCCCTGCGAACCCACACGACCTACCGGCGCTCTACCTACGGGCGTACTGCTACTCCGGCACAACTGCGTGCAGCCCGGAGCTTCTGAAGCAGCTCGCTCAGGTCCCTGGAATGGTCCTACCTACCCAGGAACTGGGCGGCGGCGGAGCCATATTCAGAAACCTCCTCAAGAAGTCCGAGAGGCTACTGAAGCTAGGAGTTCCAGGAAAGACTAAACTTCTTCCTGGACGGTCGGCGTCAGCACTGCACGGCTGGTCGGCCAAGACATTACAAATTGGACGTGAAACAGTGGTATTAAACAGAGAAAGAATGACACACATCCTCGAGCGACACCATCCTAGATACTGGGACGGCTCCTGGAAGGGAAACCAGAGCTTTTTTGGCGGCAGGACATCTATCCAGGAGATAGAAGATGTTATCACACAGGTCGTCAACCAAAACTCAAGAAGAATAATCGACGAAGGTGTTCAAGGGACCCTGAAAAATATGGAAGGAACAGTAAATGGGAGAGGTTACACAGTAACCATCGAAAATGGCAAAATAGTGATGTTCTATCCGCTACCATGAGCAAATTCCAAGCAATCAGCGAACACTATGAAACCATCGAAGTGGAGACCTTTCTTTACTTCACTGAAGGATTTACCGGAAACTCTGTAAGCTTGGCCGCGTGTCAAGCCCTTCCAGAGGCAGGAAAAACCGAAGAACTCCCTGGATCTCTCGAGCTCGTAATCAACAATAAAACCATCCTAGGCAGAAATCTGATAACCGACATAAAAGGCCTTTGGTCAGTGATTGCGGATCTGGTTGCAAGTGCACACAAAGGACAAAGCGGCTCTTCGTGGTTTACTGACCAGCCCGCGAGAATCTCGTTCGAAGTAGCCAAGGGCGAACGAATTATCGTAACGGTCGAATCTCAGAAAACAAAGAGTGCAATATCCGTTGAAAGGAGGCAATTAATCCAGACACTACGACAAGCCGGCCTTGATTTTTTCCAAACCCTCGAGCAATTATCTGGCCAAGCCTTTCCTTATCAAATACAAAAGCTCACGAGCGCTGGGCAGTAAGTAACGCGGCACAGTTCCGGCGGGGTGGAAACGGCAGGTCAGCGGCGGCGGAGGGCGCGGAGTGTGGCGATGAGGGCCACCAGCACGGCGACGGCGAGAACCGGGGCCAGGCGTTTGGCCGCCGAGGAGCCCGCGTACTGCATGAGGTCGATGGCGTCGGTCTCGGGCTCCGCCGGTGGGTGATCGGGGACGCCGCGCAGGTGCGAGTGCTGGTCGCGCCTCCGGGTAGGCGCGCCAGCAGGCTCGGCGGCGGCAGTCGGCCCCGCGATGGCACCAGGCGTGCCGGCCTTGGCTGCCGCCGGCTCGGCTGGCGCCGGTGCTGCGGGCTCGTCCTCCCGGTGGGTCGGCACGGGTTCGGGGGCCGGCGGGGTGTCGGTGACGGGCACGCCCGCCGCGCCATCGGCGGACGAGGGGGCGGGGTCGGTGGCGGCCTTGGCACGGCGAGCGGCGGCTTCGGCCTCACCGGGTGGAGCCGCGGGCGTCGCGCGGCGAGCGGTGGCTCCGCCGGCCACGGACGCCTTGGGGCGCTCGCCAGCGGGCTCACCAGTGGAATCGGCGGCGGGCTCGGTGGTGAGCTTCCTTCCCAGGCAGCCGGCGAAGGTGTCCAGGATCTTGCCGCCCACCTCGGCGATCATGCCGCGGCCGAACTGAGCGGGTCGGCCCGTGACGGTCAGGTCCGTCGCCACCGACCCACGCGTCGAACCATCCTCGTCGTGGAGGGTGACGGTGACGGTGGCCGACGCCGTGCCGGCGCCGCGGGCGTCCTTGCCCGACGCCTTGATCACCACCCGCCGCTCCGCCGCGTCCTTGGCCACGAACTCGCCCGACCCCTTGTACACCATCGACACCGGGCCGAGCTTGACCTTCACCGACCCGCGGAAGGCATCACCCTCCACCGCCGACAGCGTGGCACCCGGCATACACGGCGCCACCCGCTCCGGGTCGACCACCGCCGCCCACACCCGGTCGACCGGCGCATCGACGGTGAACTCGTGGTCCAGCCGCACCCGCCTCATCTCCTCTCGCTCGGGCAATGCATGCCCTGAAGGCCACCTTCAGGGCAGTGAGCGCCGTGAAGGTGGCCTTCAGGGCGTCCAGGTCACGCGCCGACGGCCGCCGTCACGGCGCGGCCGGTCAGCACCCGCGCCAGGTGTCGCCGGTACTCGGCGTCCGCGTTGCCGTCCACCGCCGGGCTGGTGCCGTCGGCCGCGCGGGCGGCGGCGGCCCGGATCGTCTCCGCCGTCGCCGGCCGGCCGACCAGCTCCTCCTCCACCCCGCGCGCCCGCACCGGCACCGACCCCATGTTGGTCAGCCCCACCCGGGCCTCCGCGATCGTGTCGCCCTCGACGCGCACGGCGGCCGCCACGGCCACCATCGCCCACGCCTGCGCCACCCGGTTGAACTTCTCGTAGTGCGCGTGCCACCCGGTGTACTTCGGCACCCGCACCTCCACCAGGATCTCGCCGTCGCGCAACGCGGTGGTGAACAGGCCCTGGAAGAACTCCGCCGCCGGCACCGTCCGCCGGCCGTCCATCCCGCACACCACCATCTCCGCGTCCAGCGCCAGCGCCGGCGCGAGCAGGTCGCCCGCCGGGTCAGCGTGCGCCAGCGACCCGCCGAACGTCCCGCGGTGCCGCACCTGCGGGTCGGCCACCGTGTCGGTCGCCCGCGCCAGCAGCTCGGCGTGCGACGCGACCAGCGGATCACGCTGCACCTCGTAGTGCGTGGTCATCGCGCCGATCACCAGCCGGTCGCCGTCCTCGCGCACCCCGCGCAGCTCGACGATCCGGCCGAGGTCGACCAGCTTGGTCGGCGCGGCCAACCGCATCCGCAGCACCGGCAGCAGGCTCTGCCCGCCGGCGATCACCTTGGCGTCCTCGCCGGCGTCGGCGAGCGCCCGCACCGTGTCGTCCACAGTGGTCGGTGCGACGTAATCGAAGGAAGCGGGGATCACCGGGCACCTCCCGAGGTAGCGTCGATCGAACCAAGGCCACCACCGGCCTCACCGCCGGGGCCACCGGCCGCCGACCGTCCGGTGTGGATCGCCGACCACACGCGCATCGGCGAGCACGGCATCTCCACGTCGTTCACCCCGAAGTGGCGCACCGCGTCCACCACGGCGTTCACCACGGCCGGCGTGGACGCGATCGTCCCCGCCTCCCCGACGCCCTTGACGCCCAGCGGGTTCGACGTCGCCGGCGTCTCGGTGCGCTCGGTGACGAACGGCGGCAGGTCGGCCGCCGACGGCACCAGGTAGTCGGCGAACGTCCCGGTGGTCAGCGTGCCGCTCTCGTCGAACACCGCCTCCTCGAACAGCGCCTGCGCGATGCCCTGCGCCAGCCCGCCGTGGACCTGGCCCTCGACGATCAGCGGGTTCACCACCTTGCCGACGTCGTCCACGCACACGTACTGGCGGATCCGCACCCGCCCGGTCTCGGTGTCCACCTCCACCGCGCACAGGTGCGTGCCGTGCGGGAACGAGAAGTTCTCCGGGTCGAACGTCGCCTCGGCGTCCAGCGACGGCTCCACCCCGTCCGGCAGGTCGTGCGCGGTGAACACCCGCAGCGCCACGTCCTGGATCGTGGTGAACGCGTCGGTGCCGCGCACGGTGAACCGACCGCCGGTGAACTCGAGGTCGTCCTCGGCGCACTCCAGCATGTGCGCGGCGATCGGCCGGGCCTTGGCGACCACCTTCTCCGCGGCCTTCACCACGGCGATCCCGCCCACGGTCAGCGACCGCGAGCCGTAGGTGTCCAGGCCCCGGTACGACGACTGGGTGTCGCCGTGCAGCACCTCGACGTCCTCGAACGGCACACCGAGCTGGTCGGCCACGATCTGACTCCACGCCGTCTCGTGTCCCTGCCCGTGCGGCGACACCCCGGTGACCACCTCGACCGTGCCGGTGGGCAGCATCCGGATCGCCGCGTGCTCCCAGCCGCCCGCGCCGTAGGACAGCGAGCCGAGCACCCGCGACGGCGCCAGCCCGCACATCTCGGTGTAGGTCGACACGCCGATGCCGAGTTGCACCGGGTCGCCGGACTCGCGGCGCTCCCGCTGCTCGGCGCGCAGCCCCTCGTAGTCGAACAGCTCCCTGGCCCGCGCGGTGGCGGCCTCGTAGTCGCCCGAGTCGTAGGTCAAAGTAGACACCGTGGTGTACGGGAACTCCTCGTGCCGGATCCAGTTCCGCTCCCGCAACGCCAACGGATCCATGCCCAGCTCAACGGCCAGCTCGTCCATCATCCGCTCGATCGCGAACGTGGCCTCCGGCCGGCCGGCGCCGCGGTAGGCGTCGGTGAGCGTGGTGTTGGTGAACACGTTGGTGCAGGCGAAGTGGTACGCCGGGATCTTGTAGATCGCGTTGAACATGAACGCGCCCAGGATCGGCACGCCCGGCCCGACCAGGCCGAGGTAGGCGCCCATGTCGGCGAGCAGCTCGACCTTCAGCCCGGTGACCTGCCCGTCGCGGGTCGCGGTGATCGTGATGTCCTGGATCTGGTCCCGCCCGTGGTGCGCGGCGACCATCGTCTCCGAGCGCGACTCGGTCCACTTCACCGGCCGGCCCAGCTTCCGCGCGATGAGCAGCGTCATCAGCTCCTCGGGCAGCACGGCGATCTTGCCACCGAAGCCGCCCCCGACGTCCGGTGCGACCACCCGCAGCTTGTGCTCCGGGATGCCCAACGTCAGCGCCGTCATCGTCTTGAGGATGTGCGGCACCTGGGTGGCCGACCACAGAGTGAGCTGCGGGCCGGTGGGGTCGACCACGCACGACCGCGGCTCCATGAACGCCGGCACCAGCCGCTGCTGGCGGAACCGGCGCCGCAGCACGACACCGTCGCCGGAGTCCGCGGCGCGGATCGCCTCCTCGACGTCGCCGCCGGAGCCGGCCTCGGCCGAGTCGAACACCCACAGCGCGTTGCGGTTGGTGCCCAGCTCCTCGTGCACCAGCGGCGCGTCGTCGGCCAGCGCGTTCTCCAGGCCGAGCACCACCGGCAGCTCCTCGTAGTCGACGTCGATCGACTCGAGCGCGTCGGCGGCCTCGTACGCGCTGCGGGCCACCACGACCGCCACGCCCTCACCGGCGAAGTTGACCCGGTCCGCCGCCAGCACCGGCCGCCGCGGGTGCTTCATGTCCTCGGTGATCGGCCACGCGCACGGCAGCGCGATCGCCCCTTCCGGGTCGAGGTCGGCCGCGGTGTAGACGGCCACCACGCCGGGCATCTCCCGCGCGGCCGAGGTGTCGATCGAGGTGATCCGCGCGTGCGCCAGCGGGCTGCGCAGCACGGCCACGTGCAGCATCCCGGGCAGCGCGATGTTGTCGGTCCACCGGGTGCGGCCGGTGATCAGCCGGGCGTCCTCCTTGCGCAGCCGGGCCTTGCCGACCTCGGGCTCGACGGTGGAGGTCATCATTCACCACCCCCGCCGACGTGCGTGGCGGTGCGCCGGGTGGTGGTCTCGGCGGTCTCGTCGGCCACCTGCTCGGCCTCGGGGCCGGCGCCCGGCCGCATGTGCTCGGCGGCGTCGCGGACCGCGCGCACGATGTTCTGGTAGCCGGTGCAGCGGCACAGGTTGCCTTCCAGGCCCTCGCGGACGGCCTGCTCGTCCGGGGCGGGGTTGTCGGCCAGGAGGTCGAGCGACTGCATGATCATGCCGGGGGTGCAGAAGCCGCACTGCAGCGCGTGGTTGTCGTGGAACGCCTGCTGGATCGGGTGCAGCCGGCCGTCACGAGCGAGGCCCTCGATCGTGGTGACATCGCAGCCGTCGGCCTGCACGGCGAGCACCGAGCAGGACTTCACGCTGTGGCCGCCGAGGTGGACGGTGCACGACCCGCAGTTGCTGGTGTCGCAGCCGACCACGGTGCCGACCTTGCCGAGCCGGTCACGCAGGTAGTGCACCAGCAGCAGGCGAGGCTCGACATCGTCCGTGTAGGTGGTGCCGTCGACGGTGACGGTGATGCGCATGGCGCCTCCAGTGGCGGGTGGCGGTGACCGGGCTCACATTGCAGCGTGCTACTTTGGGGGGTTCGGGACAAGTCCCCCGACGGGATTGCTGCCTCGGCAACACCGGATCGGACGTGCTGCCTTGGGGTGGCTACCGGCCGGTTCTGCGGCACTCGCCAGCCTCGCGGCCTACGTTGCGATCCATGCGCATTGACTCATCGACGGCGCGCAGCCGGGAGCTCGGCGGCGAGCTGCGCCGGATCAGGCTCGCCTCGGGGAAGCTCGCCTGCGACGTGGCCCGAGACCTGGGGTGGTCGACCAGCAAGGTGTCCCGCGGGGAGACCGGGCAGCGCGGCATGTCGCAGGTGGACCTGGCGATGCTGCTCGCCAAGTGCGACGCGGACCCGGACGACATCCGGCGCCTGCTGGAACTGCACGCCGACCTCGACAACGGCTACTGGGTGCGGCCCGTCGGGGGCGTGATGAATCCGGCGCTGCGGTCGCTCATAACCCAGGAGAACACCGCCTGCGCGTTGACCAACGTCGAACTGCAGGTAATCCCCGGACTGGCCCAGACCGAGGACTACGCCCGCGCGCTCTTCCATGAGGTTGGCACGCTGGACGAGGACGCCATCGAGGCTGCCGTCCAGACCCGAATGGAACGGCAGAACCTGTTCAGTCATCGTCGCCGGGATCGACCGAGGACGCTGTTTTACATCCACGAGCAGGCACTCCGCCTACCCGTGGGCAGTCACCAAGTCATGCGTGACCAGATGTTGCACCTGTTGTTGCTGGGCAACCTCGACTTCTGCACCATTCGGGTGGTGCCGGTCTCGGCCGGAGCGCGCGGAACCTTCGTGGGGCCGTTCCTGCTGTTCGAGTACGTGGAGCACAACCCGGTCGTCTACGTAGATATCAAGACGGCCGCGGTCTTCCTGGAACGCAAGGAAGACGTCGCAACTTACCGCCAGGCTCTGGGCAGGTTGGGAGCCGTATCCCTGAGTGAGGGACAATCTCGGGAGCTGCTTGCCGCATTGGCAAGCGAGTACGACCTCCCGGGAGACGACGATGACGATCGGCCGGACGGATGAGCTGACCTGGCGGAAGAGCCGGCACAGCGACGGCCACGACCACAGCAACTGCGTCGAGGTGGCGGTGACCCCGGAGCTGATCGCCGTGCGGGACTCCAAGGACCCCGACGGCGGCCGCCTGACCCTCTCCCCCACCACCTGGCGCGCCTTCACCCGCGCCGTCTGAGCCCGACTCCACGACCGGTCTCCGAACAGGCGTCCACGCTCGGTGGAGCACACGCACCACAGTTGGTCAAGCTCCCCGGCGCGCACCGCGAACCCGCTCCCGGAGCGCCAAGCCGACGTCGAGTCGCACCGCGATCCCCGCCGGCCTGCCCGCCTCGCGCTCGACTGGGGCAATGCCACGATCGGCGCCAGCAAACGGTGCTACCAACCCCGCTGAATGAACTAACCTGGTGAACCAGGACCGAATCCCGTCCGCCCAGAATCCCCAGTTGAGCATCCCCCACCCGTTCCCGGGGGCCGGCCCCGCCTCCAGCTTACCGCTGGTCAGGGCATGGGGAAGGGGGTGCGCGAAACTGTGGACAACTTCGGGGTTTTAGGCGGCGCGAATGGTCGTGTCGGGTTGTTTCTCGCCCGTTCGGGGAGGAGCAAGGGATGGTCCGCCACGGCGCCGCCGGAGCTTGCTCAACAGTGCACGGACGGAGCCAGGAGCTCCCATTCCGCCCGGCCCGTCGCCCGGTCCGCCCGGCTGACACCCGGCCCGCCCGCTGACACCGGGGCGCATGCCGTACATGGACCGCGGACACATGTACAGCGACGCCGGACACGCGTACGCAGACGCATGACACGCGCGCACGACTCGCGGACACACGTCACTCGCGCGATGTCCGCGCTTCCCACCCCGTGTGTGGGCCGGGAGCCACGGCCCGACCGCGGCTCGCGGTCCGAACTCGAACCCGCCGTCCCGAGCATCGAACCCGCCGTCCCGAGCATGGAACCCGCCATCCCGAACGTCGATCTCGCCGTCCCGAACGTCGAGCTCAGGGGGCGCCGTGGATGCGGCCGTCGAGTTCGCTGAGCCGGCGGCCGCCGCCGCCCCAGCGCAGAGCGATGATCTCCGCCGCGATCGACACCGCGGTCTCCTCCGGCGTCCGCGCCCCGAGGTCGAGCCCGATCGGTGAGCACAGCTTCTTCAGCTCACCCTCGCCGAGCCCGGCCTCGCGCAGCCGGGCCATCCGGTCGGCGTGCGTCCGCCGCGACCCCATCGCCCCGACGTAGCCCACGTCCAGCCGCAGCGCGACCTCCAGCAGCGGCACGTCGAACTTCGGGTCGTGGGTGAGCACGGTGATCGCCGTCCGCTCGTTCACCCGGCCGGCCTCCGCCTCCGCGGCCAGGTACCGGTGCGGCCAGTCGACCACCACCTCGTCCGCGTCGGGGAACCGGGTGGCCGTCGCGAACACCGGCCGCGCGTCGCACACTGTGACGTGGTAGCCGAGGTAGCCACCCATCCGGGACATCGCGGCGGCGAAGTCGATCGCGCCGAACACCAGCAGCCGGGGACGTGGCTCGAACGAGTTGACGAACACCGCCATGCCCTCGCCGCGCCGCTGTCCGTCCGGCCCGTAGCGCAGCGTCGCGCTGCGCCCGCCGGCGAGCAGGCCGCGCGCGTCGTCGGTCACCGCGTCGTCGCTGCGCGCCGAGCCGAGCCCGCCGGACACCCGGTCCGGCCACACCACCAGCCGCCGGCCCACCCGCTCCGGATCCGGGTGCTCCACCACGGTGGCGATCGCCACCGGCCGGCTCTCCCGCACCGCCGCCACGATCTCCGGCAGCTCCGGCAGCGACTCCCGGTCGATCCGCTCCACGAAGATGTCGATGATCCCGCCGCAGGTGAGCCCCACGGCGAACGCGTCGTCGTCGCTGACCCCGTACCGCTGCAGCACCGGCCCGCCGTCCGCCACCACCTGCTGGGCCAGCTCGTACACCGCGCCCTCAACACACCCGCCGGACACGCTGCCGGTCACCGAGCCATCGGCGCCGACGAGCATCGCCGCGCCGGGCGCGCGCGGCGCGGACGAGAACGTGGCCACCACCGTGCCCACGCCCACGGCCTCGCCGGCCGACCAGCGGCGGTACAGCTCGTCCAGCACGTCACGCATCCCGAATCTCCACCACCAGTCGTTCCAACGTGGCCAGGCTGTGCCCGGCGAGCAGCCGATCCACGTGCGGGAGCGCGGCCGCCATGCCGGACTGCACGGGAGCGTAACCCCGATGCCCGGCGTGCGGGTTGACCCAGAGCACGGAGTGGGCCAATCGGCGCAGTCGGGCCATCTGCTCGCCGAGCAGGCTCGCCTCGCCGCGCTCCCAGCCGTCGGAGAACACCACGACCACCGCGCGCCGGGCCAGCCCCCGCTGGCCCCACCGGTCGAGGAACCCGCGCAGCGTCTCGCCGAGCCGGGTGCCGCCGGCGAAGTCCGGCACCGCCCGCGCGGCGGCCAGCATCGCTCGCTCGGGGTCGCGCTGCCGCAGTTGCCGGGACACCCGGGTGAGCCGGGTGCCGAGGGTGAACACCTCCACCGCCGCCGGCGCGGCCCTGGTCACGACGTGGGCGAACCGCAGCAGCGCGTCGGCGTACGGGGCCATCGAGCCGGACACGTCGACCAGCAGCACCACCCGCCGCGGCCGCCGGGCACGGGCGCGCCGGGCCAGCCGCACCGGCTCGCCGCTGGCCAGCATCGCCCGCAAGGTCCGCCGCGGGTCCAGCCCGCCGCGCCGGGCCGGGCGCCGCCGCGGCGAGGCGCGGCGCGGCGGCGCGGGCCGCAGCACCGCCAGCAACTCCCGCAGGTGGGCCCGCTCGGCGGCGGTGAGCTCGGCGAGGTCGCGGTGGCGCAGCACCTCGGCACCGCTGGCCGCGACGCGCAGCTCCTCGCCGACCGCATGGTCGCCCTCGCCCCGCTCACCGGGCGGGGTCAGCGCGGCGATCGTCGGTGGCCGCGGGCGTGGCGCGGGGGCCCGCCGGGGCCGTGGCGGTGTTCCGGTGAACCACGCGGCGAACGCCTCGTCGTAGCGCGGCAGGTCGTCGGGGTCGCCGCACAGGGTGACCCGGCCGGCCCAGTAGAGCTGGTCGGGGTCGGCGAGGTCGAGCTCCTCGACGGCGGCGACGAACGCCCGCACCCGGTGCGCGTCGCAGGTCATCCCCGCCGCGCGCAGCACGGCCGGGAAGCCCACCAGCCCCACCGTCGGATCGGCGCCCACCCCCTCATCGTCCCACCGAATGCCGATGTCAGGAGTTGCGCGGGGTCACCAGGCCGGACTCGTAGGCGAGAACGACGAGCTGGGCGCGGTCGCGGGCGTGGAGCTTGGTCATGGCTCGGTTGATGTGGGTTTTCGCGGTCAGCGGGCTGATCACCATCCGGTCGGCGATCTCGTTGTTGGACAGGCCCGAGGCGACCAGGGCGACGGCCTCGCGTTCGCGGTTGGTCAGCTCTCCCAGCTCTCCCAGCTCCGTGCCGGTGCCGGTGGTCAGCCGCTGGGTGACGTACCGGTTGATCAGCGTGCGGGTGATCGACGGTGCGAGCAGGGCGTTGCCGCGCGCGGCGACGTGGACGGCGTGCAGGAAGTCTTCCGGCTGGATGTCCTTGACGAGGAACCCGGCCGCGCCGGCGCGCAGCGCGTCGAAGACGTACTCGTCCAAGCCGTAGTTGGTCAAGATGACGACGTGCACCGCGGCCAGGGCCGGGTCCGCGGCGATGCGCCGGGTCGCCTCGATGCCGTCGACGACCGGCATCTGGATGTCGATGAGCGCGATGTCGGGCACGTGTTCCCTGGCCAGTGCCACGGCCTCGCTGCCGTCGGCGGCCTCGGCCACCACCTCGATGTCGTCCTCGACGTCGAGGAGCGCGCGGAACCCGCTGCGAATGAGCGGCTGGTCGTCGACCAGCAGGACTCGGATCATGACGTTCGACCCACGGGAAGTCCGGCCTGGACGGTGAAGCCGCCCTCGCCGCGCGGTGCCGCCCGTAGGTGACCTCCGAGGGCGGTGACCCGTTCGCGCATCCCGAGCAGCCCGACGCCGGGCACCGGCGGGGTGTCCTGCGTGGCCTCGCCGTCGTCATCGACCTGGATGACCAGGGCGTCGGGACGGTAGTCGATCCGAACCGACGCGGTAGCGGCGGCGGCGTGACGAGCGATGTTGGTCAGCGACTCCTGAACGATCCGGTAAGCGGTCCGGTCCACCGCGACCGGCACGCCGTCGCGTCGTCCCTCGATCGTCAGCGTCGCGTCCAGGCCGGCCGTCCGGGCCCGTCGCACCAGGTCCGAAACGTCATCGAGCCCATGCGGCGGGCTCGTGTCGTCGTCGCGCAGCGCCTCCAGGGTCACGCGCAGTTCCCTGGCCGCCTCACGTAACCCAGCGCGCACAACCCGGTCACCGCCAGCACGGCGACCGGAGCCCGGCGGCGCGCGAGCAGCGCCAGACCGCCGGCTGCCAACAACGCGTAACCCAGCGGGTCGAGACTCGTGGACGGGTGTCACGTGGACAGCCCGGCGACCAGCAGTGCCGCCGCCACGCCGACGGCGATTCCCCAGTCTCTGGCGCCGACCCGCCCCTCGCCCACAGCGTGCACCCTAACCGGATCTACTCGCGGGCAACTCCTGCGCACGGATGGTCGGTCGCCTACCGCGCACGCGGTACCTTCGCGGTCCCTGCGGCGTCCGCGGCAGCCGGCTACGGCATCGACGGCAGCGCGAAGTGCCCGCGTCGGCAGGACGACCGGCGGTCGGGCCGGCGGACATGATTCGGGCGACATCAGCCGTAGGAGAAGGAGCACCTCATGTCCGTCCGTCACCTGCTTGCCGCCGCCACGGCCGCCCCGCTCGGAGTTCTCGGGCTTGCCACACCGGCGGCCGCGCGCGTCCTGGCCCAACCGACCTCCGTCAGCCCCGACACCGCGACCGTCGGGCGTCTGTGGTCCGTGGTGGCCGCGCGGCTGGGGCTGGCCGGCGTGATCGTCGGCGGGCTGGCTCTGGCCCGCTCCCGCCGCGCCGTCTCCGGCTGACCGCCGCGAGCCCGCTCACCGCACCCCGACGCGAGGTCAGCCGCAGCGCAGGGCCAGCAGTGCCATGTCGTCGTGCGCGCCGCCGGCGAGGTGCTCGATCACCCGCTCCTCGACGGCCGCGCACAGCTCGGCCGGCTCGGCACCCGCGTAGTCGGGCAGCAGCGCGCGCAGCCGCTCGAGGCCGAACAGGTCGTCGCACCGCCTCGCCTCGAAGATGCCGTCGGTGTAGAAGAGCACCAGGTCGCCGCGGCGCAGCACGACGGTCCGCTCCTCGTAGGAGAGGTCGGGCAGCACGCCGGACAGCGTGCCGACGAGGTGCGGCTCCTCCACCCTCCCGTCGGCGCGCAGCACGAGCGGCGGCGGGTGCCCGGCCACCGCCAGGGTCAGCTCCGCCGTGCCGGCCCCGGGGTCCGGCCGCAACCGCGCGCAGGCGACCGTGACGAACCGGTCGGAGTCGGTCTCGTACAGCACGTCGTTGAGCGCGGCGAGGATCGTCGCCGGGGAACGGTCGAAGTGCGCCGCCGTGCGGATCGTCTGCCGGGCCCTGCCGGTGAGCACGGCCGCCCGCACGCCCTTGCCGCACACGTCGCCGATGACCAGCGACCAGTCGTCGCCCGCGCCGTGCAGGTCGTAGAAGTCGCCGCCGATGGTCATGTGCTCGATCGCCGGGCGGAACCGGGCGGCCACCCGCATGCCCGGCACCTCGGGCAGACTCGGCGGGCGCAGCGCCGACTGGAGCACCGAGGCCACGTGCGCCCGCTCCTCGTAGAGCGCGGCGGCGTCGATGGTGACCGCGCCGCGGTGGGCGAACTCCTCGACCAACTCGACGTCGGCGGCGGTGAAGCCGCGCACCGTCCTGCGGGCCACCACCAGCGCGCCCAGCACGCCACCACGAGCGGTGAGCGCCACGCCCAGCAGGTCGGCCGGGCCCAGTGCGGTGATCTCGGCACGCAGCGCCGCGTCGGGCACCATCGCGACGAACCCGGCTTCGGCCCCCTCCGGCCCCACCACGGGCTCGACGTGCAGCAGCTCGGTGCGGCCGCCGGCGCGCAGGTGACCGAGCCCGCCCCACGCATCGGGCAGCTCGGCGACCCGGACCGGCTCGGTGACCCCGCCACCGTGCGCGGCGAGCGTCGCGCCTCGGTCGTCGAGCAGTGCGAGCACGGCCCAGTCCCCCAGGTAAGGGACGGCGAGATGGAGCAGCCGCAGCACCGTGCGGCGGACGTTGAGCGAGCCGGCGAGCTGCCGGGACACCTCCTGCATGAAGGCCGCGCGCTCCAGCGCCACGCGGTAGGCGTCGGGCGGGTTCCCACCACGGCGGGCCGCGGCGTCCTCGGGGGACGTCCGGGGTACGGCGATCCGCGCCTCCATGGCTGGCCTCCTCACCGGAGTTCGGCCTACCGCGACATTACTCGTCAGCCACGGAGACGCCCATACCCTCAACCGGTCAGGGGGATCCTTCGGCGGTGAGCACCTCACTCAGCCCGGTGATCTCCATGACCTTGCGGACCTGCGGCTGCGGGTCGGACACCACCAGTCGCTTGCCGGCCTCCTCGGCCCGCTTCTGTCCGGCGACCAGCGCGCGCAGGCCCGAGGAGTCCAGGAACGACACCTCCGTGAGGTTCACCTCCACCGACTCGGTGCCGGGAGCCCGCAGCGCTGCCTCGATGGCGTCGGTGACCTCGCCCGCCGTCGCCAGATCCACCTCGCCACTGACGGTGAGCACCACGCTCACCTCGCCGGTGCTGGTGATCCGCAACATCCTCGTCCTCTCCGCGGTCGGTCGATCCGCTGTCCTGTCCACCCCCAGCCTCTCACGATCACCGTACCGCCCTGCCCTCCTCGCCGAGTCGTGCGCGCAGCTCCCGCAGCGTGCTGGCCAGCAGCCGGGACACCTGCATCTGCGAGACCCCAACCCTACGGGCGATGTCGGCCTGGCTCAGCCCGAAACCGAACCGGAGCAGCACGATCTTGCGCGACCGCTCGGGCAGCTCGCGCACCATCGGCTCCAGCAGCGCGCGCAGCTCGGCCTGGTCGAGGTTCTCGTCGGCGGTGCCGAACGCCACGTGCGGCGCGTCCTCCATCAACGAGTCGAGTGACGTTCCGTACTGGCCGCGCTCGGCGAGCAGGCCCTCGTGCACCTCCTCGCGGCTGATCCCCAGGTGGTCGGCCAGCTCGCTGGGCCGGGGCGCGCGGTTGAGCCGGGCGGTGAGCTCCTCCCTGGCCGTGGCCAGCCGGCCGTGCAGGTCCTTGAGCCGTCGCGGCACCCGCACCGACCAGCCGGCGTCCCGGAAGTGCCGGCGCAGCTCGCCGGTGATGGTCGGCACGGCGTAGCCGAGGAAGCCGGTGCCGTGGTCGGGGTCGAACCGGTCGATGGCGTTGATCAAGCCCAGCGTGCCGACCTGGACGAGGTCGTCCATCGGCTCGGCGTGGTAGCGGTACTTGCGGGCGAGGTTGCGCACCAGGCCGAGGTGGTGGCGGACGAGGCGCTCCCGGATGCTCTCCCGACGCGGATCCCCGTCGGGCAGGGCCCGCAGCTCGCGGAACAACGCGATGACGTCGGCCTCACGCAGCTCCTGGTCTTCGTCGGCCAAGGTCACCGCGCAACCGTCGCGCACTCGCGGACGAGCTCCACCCGCGCCCGGTGCCCACCGTCGACGGGGGTCAGCGTGCGGTCGACCGAGGTGGCCAGCGCGGTGAGCAGCTGCCACCCGAGTCCGTCGCCGGCCACCCGGTCAGGGGTGCTCACGACGACCTCCACCGCGACCTGCACCCTCCCCTTCGCCCAGCGATACTCGCAGGTCAGCACGCCGTCCACGGCCGAGGGCAGGAGCATCGAGCATGCCTCGTCGACGGCCATCCGGAGGTCGTCGACGGCGTCGAGGTCGAAGTCCAGACGCATGGCCAGGTCGGCCCCGATCGTGCGCAGCGTGGGGATCACCTCGGCGTCGGCCCGCGTGCGCACGGTCATCACCCGTTGGCCCGGCTCGGCACCGTCGCCGACGGAGCGTTCTTCCGGCACTGTCCGTCCTCCCGTTCTCGCGGCCGTTTCTCCGGCTGTGCGCGCTTGATGCCCGGTTCGACGGTAGATGAAACCGCCGACGTTTGACGCCAGCCGGGCCGGGGTAGCAACGGGCGGTCGGGAGTTCGAGGTGATCGAGCGAAGGGCGGTCGGAATGGCTGACGTGAGTCGGCTGCCGGTGGTGGTCGCCGAGGAGTGGGACTGGCAGTTGCACGGCGCGTGCCGCGGTGTGGACAGCAGCCTGTTCTTCCACACGGACAACGAGCGCGGCCAGGCCAGGGAGCTGCGCGAGCAGCGGGCGAAGGCGATCTGCCAGACCTGCCCGGTGCTGGCCGAGTGCCGGGAGCACGCGTTGACGGTGCAGGAGCCGTACGGCATCTGGGGTGGCCTCGGCGAGATGGAGCGGCGCGAGATGTTCAAACGGCAGCGGAGGGCGCTGCGCCAGCAGTTGGCCGGGTGAGCACCGCCGGGTGATCGAGAGGTCGATCCAACGCTCGGCTAGAGTTCAGGCGATCCCGTTGCACGGACCCTGCGCACACGGCAGTGTGAGAACCGTCCCGATGCTGCGGCGGCGCTTGAGCCCACAGGCGCGTACCGGACTCGCATCGGTAAGCCTGAGGAGAGCCTGGATGAGCGTGCCTGGTCTGGATGCCCAGACACCCGGTTTCCGGATCACCACGACCGCCGAGAACGGCGTTTGGCGTGTCGCCGTGTCAGGAGAGCTGGACCTGCTCACCAGCCCGCAACTGCAGGAGAAGCTGACGTCGGTCGTGGACGAGCGGCCGGCCAAGGTGCTCGCCGACCTCACCGAGGTCACCTTCTTCGACTCCTCCGCGCTGAACGCCCTGCTGCAGGTGCAGCGACACGCGCAGGAGAACAGCGTGGAGATGGCCGTGCTCGCCAGCAGCGCCGTCGAACGGGTGATCACCCTTGCCGGTGTCGACGAGCACCTCACCTGGAAGCCCGCCCCGAACTGACCACGCTTGAGCTGAACGCGCCCGAGCGAGACCGCCGCGCCCGGGGCGAGGCCGACTCCCAGCCCCAGCGAGACCGACGGGCCCGCGCGAAGCCGACGCCCAACCCGAGCCAGACCGACGGGCCCGCGCGAAGCCGACGCCCAACCCGAGCCAGACCAACGGACCCGCGCGAGTGAGACTGACAGCGCCCCGGGCAGTTGTCCACATCACCCATCAGTGATCCACAGATTTTCGCGCCCCCCTTCCCAGGCCCCGTTCCCCGGTAAACTGGGAGCGGGGCCGGCCCCCAAGGGACAGGGTGGGGGTGGGGGTCACCGGGCGGTTGATGTTGATCTTGGTGTCAGGCCAGCAGGGCGTCCAGCTTCGTGCGTACCCGGTCCAGGTCCTCGCTGTACTTGAGCACCGCACCCAGGGTCGCGACGGCGGCCTCGGCGTCCAGCTCGGTCCGGTCCAGCGCGCGCAGTGCCTGGGCCCAGTCGAGTGACTCCGCGACCCCCGGCGGCTTGAGCAGCTCCAGCTCGCGCAGTCGGCGCACCGCGCCGGCCACCTGGAGGGCCAGCCGCTCCGACACGCCCGGCACCCGCCGGCGCAGGATGGCGATCTCCCGCGCCAGATCCGGGTGCTCCAACCAGTGGTACAGGCAGCGCCGCTTCAACGCGTCGTGCACCTCGCGGGTGCGGTTGGACGTGAGCACCACCAGCGGCGGCGTCGCGGCGCGCACCTCGCCGAGCTCGGGTATGGTCACCGCGTTCTCCCCGAGCAGCTCCAGCAGGAACGCCTCGAACTCGTCGTCCGCGCGGTCGATCTCGTCCACCAGCAGCACGCAGGGCACCGAGGTGAGCGCCCGCAGCAGCGGCCGGGCGAGCAGGAACCGCTCGGTGTAGAGCGACTGCTCGGCGGCCTCCACGTCGAGCCGCCCCTCCCCCGCCGCCTCCAGCGCCCGCAGGTGCAGCAGCTGCCGGGGGAAGTCCCATTCGTACAGCGCCTGCGCCGCGTCGATGCCCTCGTGGCACTGCAACCGGATCAGCGGCAGCTCCAACGCCTCGGCCAGCGCCACCGCGAGCGACGTCTTGCCGGCGCCCGGCTCGCCCTCGCAGAACAGCGGCTTGCCGAGCCGGATGGCGAGGAACGCGGCGGTGGCCACGCCGGTGTCGGCGAGGTAGCCGGTGCGGTCGAGCAGCCGGGCCAGCTCCGTCGGCGAACCCGGGGTGGCGCCTGTCACGACGTCGAGCTTACGGGCTGAGGTCGTCGGGGGTGTCCACGTCGGCGCCGGTGCCGAGGTCGGCGCACTCGACCAGGCGCAGGTCCGCCCGCCCGGCCAACCACTCCCGCGCGCCGCGGTCACCCCGCGCGCTGTCCGCCACCTCGGGCCACCACCGTCGGCCGAGCAACACCGGATGCCCCGGTCTTCCGGAGTATCCGGCCCGCGCGACGGCGTCCGGCGCGGCCAGCGCGGCCAGCCGGGCCACCACGGCGGCCGGCACTCCCGGCAGGTCCACCAGGTGCACCAACGCGGCGTCCGGCGCCGGGTCCAGCTCACTCAACGCGGTCAGCCCGGCGCGCAGCGAGGCCCCCATCCCGGTGGCCCAGTCCGGCGCGACCACCGCCAGCCCGGGGTCGGGCAGCAGCGCCGCGACCTCCTCCGCCCGCGCGCCGAGCACCACCCGCACCGGGGCGCAGCCACCGCCGGTGAGCGCCCGCAGCGCCCGCACCAGCAGCGGCTCGCCGCCGGCCACCACGAGCGCCTTCGGGCGGCCGAACCGCCGGCCCGCCCCCGCCGCGAGCAGCAGCCCGGCCACGCTCGGCCCTCCGGCACTATCCATGGCGGCAGCATATCCGCTGGTCATGCCCTGATACGTGGTGTCCGGCCTGGTCAACCGGCGCCCCGAATGGTTAGGTTCGGCGGGTGACCAAGCCGCCCACGATCGTCGTCACCCGCCCGATCGCCGAGCCCGCGGTGAAGCTGCTCGCCGACGCCGGCGAGGTCCGCGTGCTCGACCCGGCCGACCCGCCCACCACCGAGGACGTGCACTCCGCGGTCGCCGGCGCCGACGCGGTGGTGAGCACCCTGCAGGACCGGATCGACGGCGCGTTCGCCGACGCCGCCGGGCCGGGGCTGCGCGTGGTGTCCACCGTGGCCGTCGGCTACGACAACATCGACGTGCCGGCGCTGACCGAGCGCGGCGTCGTGGTGACCAACACGCCCGGCGTGCTCACCGACGCCACCGCAGACCTGGCGTTCGGGCTGCTGCTGGCCGTCACCCGGCGGATCGGCGAGGGCGAGCGGTTGCTGCGCGAGCGTCGGCCGTGGAAGTTCGACCTCGCGTTCATGCTGGGCACCGGGCTGCAGGGCAAGACGCTCGGCATCGTCGGGCTCGGCCAGATCGGCAGGGCGGTGGCGCGGCGGGCCAGGGCGTTCGGCATGGAGATCGCCTACACCGGCCGGCGGCGCGCGCCCGCCGCGGTGGTCACCGAGCTCGGCGCCCGCTTCCTGGAGCTGCCGGACCTGCTGCGCACCGCCGACGTGGTGTCGCTGCACTGCCCGCTCACGCCCGAGACCGAGCACCTGATCGACACCGACGCGCTCGCCACGATGAAGCCGAGCGCGTACCTGGTGAACACCACGCGCGGCCCGGTGGTCGACGAGGCCGCGCTGGCGCGGGCGCTGACCGAGCGGGCGATCGCCGGCGCCGCGCTGGACGTCTTCGAGAAGGAGCCCGAAGTGCACCCAGCCCTGCTGGAACTGGACAACGTCGTGCTCACGCCACACCTGGGCTCGGCGACCGTGGAGACCCGCACGGCGATGGCGATGCTCGCCGCGCGCAACGCCGCCGCGGTGCTCGCCGGCGAGGCCCCGCTGACCCCGGTGGCGCCATGAGGGTGGTCGTCGCGCCGGACAAGTTCAAGGGCAGCCTCACCGCGGTGGAGGCCGCCGAGGCGATTGGTGCCGGAGTGCGGGACGTGCTGCCGGACGCCGAGGTGGTGGCCTGCCCGGTGGCCGACGGCGGGGAGGGCACGCTCGACGTGCTGCTGGCCGCCGGTGGGCGGCGGGTGGACGTGCGGGTACCGGGGCCGCTCGACGCCCCGGTGGACGCCTGGTACGTGCTGCTCGACGGCACGGCGTACCTGGAGTCGGCCAGGGCGTGCGGGATCGAGCACGTGGAGCCGTCGCCGGAGGTGGCGCTGGCCGCGCACACCTTCGGCGTGGGTGAGCTGGTCGGGCACGCGCTCGACGGTGGGGCGCGGTCGCTCGTGCTCACCGTGGGCGGCACGGCGAGCACCGACGGCGGCGCGGGGATGCTGGCCGCGCTCGGGGCGCGGTTGCGAGACGAGGCCGGGCGGCCGGTCGGGCTCGGCGGCGGTGCGCTCGGCGCGGTGCGCGAGGTGGACCTGGAGCCGGTGCGGGCACGGCTGGCGGGTGTGCGGGCGCGGGTGGCCACGGACGTCACGAACCCGCTGCTCGGGCCGGACGGCGCGGCGCCGGTGTTCGGGCCGCAGAAGGGCGCGGGGCCGCGCGAGGTGGAGCGGCTCGCGGAGGCGCTGGGGGCGTGGTCGGACGCGCTGGTGAAGGCCGGGGCGGAGCCGGTGGCCGACGTGCCGGGTGCGGGAGCCGGCGGTGGGATCGCGGCCGGGGCGATCGCGGGCCTCGGCGCCGGGGTCGAGTCGGGCTTCGACCTGGTGGTGGAGCTCACCGGCGTGTCGAGGGCGCTGGCCGGCGCGGACCTGGTGATCACGGGTGAGGGGTCGCTCGACGCGCAGAGCCTGGCGGGCAAGGCGCCGGCCGGCATCGCGGCGCGGGCGGGTGCGCGGGACATCCCGGTGCTCGCCGTGGCCGGCCGCATCCAGCTCGACGAGGGTGCGCTGACCGGGGCGGGCATCGCCGGTGGGCGGGCGTTGATCGACCATGCCCCGTCGCTGGAGTACGCGCAGGCCAACGCCTACCCGTTGCTGCGGGAGCAGGCGGCCGCCCTGGTCCGCCACTGGCTGGCCCGCTGACCGCCTGGTCCGCTGGCTGGCTGTGGCTCGCTGATTGCCTTGCTTGTCTGGCCCGCTGACTGTCCGGCCCACTGACCGCCTGGCCCACCGCTGACTGGCTCGGCCCAACTGGCTGCCTGGCCCGCTCGCTCGGCTGGCTGGCTCGCCTCGGCCCGCTGAGTGGCTGGCCTGCTGACGCCACACCTACGCACCCGCCGAGCGGATCGGCCCGCGTGGCTCAACCGCCGGGGGTGGCCCACCGCGAGCGCCGGGGGCGGCCGGCAACCGCGGGCGCCGGGCCACCGACTCAAGAACGCGGCACGGGACGACGGCACGACGGCGTTGCCCCAGCGCCACGCCACACGCCCACGTCGCCCTGCGATTCCACGAAGCCGATGACACGAAGTGCTGACCACGGCACGAATGGCAGCAACCGCCGCCACCTCAGAACCCGCCCTCCCTTGGGGGGCGGTCGCCCAGTTCCAGCCTATCGCCTCGGGGGCACCGCGAGGGGGATCGCGGAAATCTGTGGATCACTGATGGGTGATGTGAACAACTCGCCGCCACGGCCGAGCGAACAACGCCGGGAGCGGCCGAACAGCCGGACGGCGGCCAGCGGCGATGTGGCGCCGACGGCCAACAAGGCGACGCAAACAGGCAACACGGCCACGGGAACCGCAAACACGGCGACGCGAGCGGCAAACACGGCGACGGGAACGGCGAACACGTGTGGGGACGCCGGGCGCGCGTGCGCGGGGCGCGGACACGGCGTGGGCGCAGGGGCCTCGGGTGGGGTCGGCGGAAGCGCCGCCGACCCCACCCGAGGTCGGTTACCGCTGCGGGTCGACGTTGTCGACCGGCTGCTGCATCACCGCGAAGCTGAGCTGGCCCTGCTCGTCCTGCTGGACGTCGAGCAACTTGTCGTCGAGGAAGTCGGCGGCCTGCGGCTCCAGGAAGACCCTGGCGCCGCTCTCGGTGCCGAGAACCTGGTCGCCCTCCTCGGGGGCGGGCGCCACGGACAGCGCGAGCTGCGCCCCGGCGTCCTGCTGTTCCTGCACCGCGAACCGCAGCCCGGCGTTCTCCTGCTGCGCGGTCAGCGCGGTGATCGCCTCGGCGGCGGCGTCGGTCATGGCAAGCATCGTGGTCGACCTTCCCTTCGGTCGCGGTCGTTGCGCCTTGCCATTCCCACCGTAGGGGGCGCCGCTGCGGACCGCGCGCCCCGGTTACTCCGAACGGACGCACCCCCTGCTCAGAGTGCCTTCGCCGCTACGCACAGGTCCTCGACCAGCTCACGGTAGGCGTCCGCGCGGGCCTCGTCCCGTGCGCGCAGGATCGACGACGGGTGCACCGTCGCCAACCCCCTCGGCACCGGGTCCAGCGACACCTCCGCCTCCTCCGCCAGGTCGAGCAGCTCGCCGCGCCGCACGCTCACCTTGAAGGACGTGCCCAGTACCGACTGCGCGGCGGTGGCGCCGAGGAACACCACGAGATCGGGCCGCACCACCTCCAGCTCGGCCAGCAACCACGGCCGACACGCGGCGATCTGCGCCCGGGTCGGCTTCTGGTGCAGCCGCCGCTTGCCGCGCTCCGGCGGCACGAACCGGAAGTGCTTCACGGCGTTGGTGACGTACACCTCCTCCCGGTCGATCCCGGCCTCGACCAGCGCCTTGTCCAGCAGCGCGCCGGCGGGGCCGACGAACGGCTCCCCGGAGAGGTCCTCCCGATCCCCCGGTTGCTCGCCGACCATCACCATCCGCGCCTGCTCACCCCCCGCGCCGAACACCGTCTGGGTGGCGTTGCGGTACAGGTCGCAGCCCTGGCAGGTGGCCGCGGCCGTGCGCAATCGGGGCAGCTCCAGCTCGTCCGGCAGGTAGTGCTCGGCACCTTCGTAGTCGGGCATCGCTCACCACTCCGTGATCGGGGATCACCGCTCCGCGCCCACCGGTCCCTCCCCGGAGAGCGACGCCGTCCAGCGCAGCGTGTGCACCACCGCCTCGAGCTGGGCCACCGGGTCACGGTCCTCGGCGACGAGGTCGACGTGGTAGTCGGCGTCCTCGGGCCGGCCGTTGAGCAGCGCCAGCACGGCCCGCAGCATGGCGCGCAGCGGGGGCCGGACCTCGTCGATGCCCACCTCGTGCTCGTGCTCGTCGGTGATGTCGAGGACGAACACGTGCTCGGGCCGGACCGGCGCGGCGGCCCGCCGCACGGCCGCCGCGGTGCCGTCCACCAACGCGCTCAGCAGCGGCCGGAGCAGGTGCCGCTCCGGCGACCACTTGCCCACCACCCTCCTGACGAGCGTGGTGAGCCGGTCCAGGTCCCGCGCCCGGACCAGCGCGAGCATGCGGTCGGCGAGGTCCTGCACGGTCTGCCCACGGGTGCTCACGGTGCCCTCCGTCCTCGCACGGTCGCCGGTCTCACTCGGCCTCCCGGTCCGGGGTCCGGAGCGCCTCGGCGACCGATCCGCCCGCCTCGTCGGCCCGCCGGCCCTCCTCGCGGGCGTCGGCGGTGGGCAGGTCCAACGGCTCCTCACCGGGCGCGATCCGCTGCTCCTCCGGCAGCGCGTCGTCCACCGACTGGTCCAGCTGGTCGGCGGGCGTCGCGGCGATCGGCCGCTCCGGCACGTCCGGCGGGCGCACGTCCGGCTGCTCCTGCTCGACCCGCTCCTCGAGTGGTTCGCGGTACTGCTGCTCCATGTGCGTGGTGCCCCAGCGATCGCCGACGGCGTAGTTCTCCGGCGGCTCCACCCCTTCCTCGAGTGGATCGAGCCGGAGCCGGTCCTGGTCGAGATCCTCGCTGCTGCTCAACGCCGCCGGATCGGTCTCGACGGCGTCCGGGTCGTGGGCGTCGTCGCGATCGTGGGGAACCGCGTCGCCGATCGGGTCGTTCACCGTTGCTCCCAGCGTCGATTCCGTCGTGCCTGGCCCAGGAGGTACCCCGGAGCATCCGGGAACAAACGGTGAGGGACCGGTCGGGCGGTTGCCGTCGCCGCGCCGCGAACGTAACGTGGAGATCACGGTTGAGCAGACAGCCACGGCCCCGATCCCCGACAGGCGGATCCCCACGAGCGCCGGTGGAAGGAGTGCAGCCGTGCCACTCATCGACGAGCTCGACCTGTTCCCCGCGGAGCAGCAGGCCATCCACGATCTCGACGTCCAGTCGTCACTGCTACCGAACGGCCTGATGCTCGTCAGAGTGTCCGGCGAGGTCGACATCGTCACCGCCCCGGGGCTACGTGACCGGGTCGAGCAGGCGGTGCGCCGGTGCGCCGACGAGTCCGCGGCCGGGCTGGTGCTGGACCTCACCGGAGTCACCTTCCTCGGCACGGCCGGCCTTTCGGTCCTCCTCGAGCTCGCCGAGAACGCGGCGGGCCGCGACCTGCCATGGGCCGTCGCGGCGGCCGGGCGCGCGGTGCTCCGGCCACTCGCGGCCACCGGTCACCTGGAGACGGTGCCGGTGTACCCGGAGGTCGACGCCGCCGCGGACGTGGTGCTGACCGGAGCCGGCTGACCCCGGCGGAGCGCGCCACCCCCGCCTAGACTCGGGCCCTGCCTGATCGGGAACGGGGAGGCCTGCGTGACCACGGCGGAGCCCGAGAACACGGCGGAGCCCGACAACACGGCGGAGCCCGAGCCGGACTACCGGTTCACCCTCGCCAACGAGCGCACCTTCCTGGCCTGGCTCCGCACCGCGCTGGGCCTGGTGGCCGGCGGGGTCGCGGTGCACCAGCTCGTCCCGGGATGGTCGGTGCCGGGCGCTCGCACGGCACTGGCCGCGCTGGCCCTGGCGCTGGCCACCGTGCTCGCCGCGGCGAGCTACCCGCGCTGGCGGCGGGTGCAGCGCGCGATGCGCCGGGGTGAGCCGCTCCCGAGCAGCCCGCTGGTGCCCGTGCTGGCGGTGGGCGTCCTGGTGATCACCCTCTTCGCCGCGGTGCTGGTGCTGGTCGGGTGAAGGGCGGCGACGGGCTGCAGCCGCAGCGCACCGGGCTGGCCTGGCAACGCACGGCGCTGGCCGCCGCCGTGGTCACCCTGGTGCTGCTGCACGCGGTGGCGGGCGCCGGCGGCACTCGAGTGGTGCCCGCGGTCGTGGCGGCGGGCGGCACGACCACGCTGCTGGCCGTCGCCGGCTGGTACCGCGGCCGCGAGCTGCGCGGGCGGCGACCGGGGCGGGCCGGCCGGTCACTGGTCGCCGCGGCCGCCGGCGCGGTGCTGCTCACGGCCGCGGCCACACTGGCGCTCGTGCCGTGGTGGCCGCGCTGAGCTTCACCCCCTTCGAGTGCGAGACGCGCCGTAGCCAGGTCTCGTTGCGGACTTCGCGGACGTGTTCGCTATCTTTACGAACGATCTACGCGGTTGAGCAACCAGCCGCAGCGCGCCAGGCCACCGCTCGAACCACCGGCGGTTCGCCTGGCGTTCGCGCGAAGCGAGACGCTGCCGCTGCGCTCCCGCGGGGTCGTCCCCTGCCGGTGGTCGGCGCTGCGGCGCTCCTCGCGTGCGTTCCGTTGGCCGATCGAGGGGAGTCGTGATGTCCCAGCAGTTGCCGTACCCGTCGCCGGCCTGTGCCCGGACGAGCTGAGGGCGACGGTTCGGCGCCGTGGGCTACACCACGAACAGCGGTCGGCACGACCCCGACGCCGGGGACGACGAGCTGCGAGCGCGAATCGCGGACCTGCAGAACGAGCTGAA
The DNA here is from genome assembly GCF_900115565.1 of Amycolatopsis arida. Taxonomy (GTDB): domain Bacteria; phylum Actinomycetota; class Actinomycetes; order Mycobacteriales; family Pseudonocardiaceae; genus Yuhushiella; species Yuhushiella arida. The sequence goes on from NZ_FOWW01000001.1 coordinate 405,339, forward strand.
CGGGCTGCGCAGGGCGCTGCACACCCGGGCGACGATCGAGCAGGCGATGGGCGTGCTGATCGTGTCGCACCGCTGCACGCCGCAGCAGGCGTTCCGGATCCTGGTACGGCTGTCCCAGCAACACAACATCAAGCTGTACCGGGTGGCCCAGGTGCTGGTGCGGCTGGCGGCTCGGGTCGAGCCGGACCGGTTGGAGCCGCTGCTGCGGCGGGCCGCGCAGACCGGCGGTCCTGGACTGGAGCCGGTTGACTCCGCCGCGGAGCCGGCGGAGCCCGACTCCGCGCTGATCGCGCTCGCCCGCCGGCTGGTGGACGCGGACAAGGACGGCATGGACGGCGACGCGCGGGAGGCGCTCACCGACCTGTACGAGCTGCTGGTCGAGCGGGGCTGGGTGCCCCCGTACGAGACACTGGCCACCCTGCGCGTCCGCCCCTAGCCGGAACTCTCCGAGCCGCTCACGTGGAGGCGTCGCGCAGCGCCGGCAGCAGCTCGGTCCTGGCGAAGTCGAAGAAGCCCTCCTGCTGGTCACCGCCGATCTGCACCAGCGCCAGATCGGTGAACCCGGCCTCCCGGAACGGCTTGGCCGCCGCCACGATCGACCCGACGTCGGGCCCGCACGGGATGTTCTTCGCCACGTCGTCCTCGGTGACGAACTGGGTGGCCGCGGCGAACCCCGCCGTCCCCGGCAGCTCGGAGTTGACCTTCCAGCCGCCGGCGAACCAGCGGAACTGCTCGTGCGCGCGGCGTCGGGCGGCGGCCGGGTCGCGGTCCCAGGCGATCGGCATCTGCCCGATCTTGCGGGTGGGCTCCAGCTCGAGGTCGGCCCGCTCGGCGTCCCAGGCGCGGCACAGCTCACCCTTGGGCTCCACGGCGATGAGCGCGTCGGCCATCGGGGCGAAGTTGCGCACCGACTGCATGCCGGACACCGCGACCGCGACCGGGGTCCGCCGCTCGGGCAGGTCCCACAGCTTGGCGGAGTCGACCCGGTAGTGCTTCCCGGCGAAGTTGACGTAGCCGCCGTCGAAGAGTTCCTCGATGATCATCAACGCCTCGGTGAGCATCTCGTGCCGCACGTTGACCGGCGGCCAGCCCCGGCCCACCACGTGCTCGTTCAGGTTCTCCCCCGCCCCGACGCCGAGGGTGAACCGGCCGTCGGCGAGCAGGTTCACCGTCGCGGCCTTCTGCGCCACGACGGCCGGGTGATAGCGCAGGATCGGGCAGGTCACGTAGCTCATCAGCTCGACCCGGCTGGTGACGTGCGCGACCGCGCCCAGCACGCTCCAGGCGTAGGGGGCGTGGCCCTGGGAGTCGAGCCACGGGAAGTAGTGGTCGCTCATCACCTCGAAGTCGAAGCCGGCCTCCTCGGCCGCGCCGGCGAAGTCCACCAGCGACTTCGGGTCGGCCTGCTCGGTCAATAGTGTGTAGCCGAAGCGCATCGCGCTCCCCCTTGTCCCCGTCGGTGCTCGGTGCTCAGGCCACCGGGAGGTGGCGGCGACGTCGGATGGCCTCCCGCCGCTCGGCCTCGTCGAGGCCGCCCCACACCCCGAAGGGCTCCTGCGCGGTGAGCGCGTGGTGGCGGCACTCCACGATCACCGGACAGCTCCGGCAGATCCGCTTCGCCCTGGCGACCCGGTCCGACCGGGCGTAGCCCCGCTCCCCGTCGGGGTGGAAGAACAACGCGGCGTCGAGGTTGCGGCAGTGGCCGCGCCGCTGCCACTCCCAGATCTCCGCCACGGGAGGGGGCAGCCGGGACGTGTCGGTCATCCTGGTCACCTCCGCGTTGCTGGCGCTGTCCGGGTTAGGTACCCGGTGGCGGGGCGATCCACACTCCGCGGCTCAGCTCTCACCCACGCTCGCCGCCCGCGCGGGCGAACGCCCGGCGCGGCTCGTGCTGCTGGCCGGTGGCGACGACCTGCCGCGGGAACGGCAGCGACAGCGCCCAGTCCGCGGCGACCCTGGCCTTGTGGTGCAGCGTGGGCAGCTTCGCGAGGTGGTAGGTGCGGTGCAGCACCCATGCCGGCGCGCCCTTGATCTTGACACCGTAGATCTCGGCGACGCCACGGTAGAGGCCGAGGCTGGCCACCGAGCCGGCGTAGCGGTGCTTGTACTTGCCGAGCCGCCCGCCGCGCAGGGTGGCGACGATGTTGCGGACCAGCTGCTTGGCCTGCCGGGTGGCGTGCTGGGCCGACGGTGCGCAGGTGGCGTTCGGGTCGGCGCTGGTGAGGTCGGGAACGGCGGCGCAGTCGCCGGCGGCGAACACGTCCGGCACGCCCTCGACCCGCAGGGTGGCGTCGCACTTCACCCGGCCGCGCTCGTCGAGCGGCAGGTCGGTCTCGGCGAGCATCGGGTTGGCCTTCACGCCCGCGGTCCACACCAGCGTGTCGGCGTCGTACTCGGTACCGTCGCTGAGCACCATGTGGCAGTTCTCCGCCGACTTGAGCGTGGTGTCCAGGTGGACCCGGATGCCGCGCTCGGTGAGCCGGTCGAGGGTGTACTGGGCGAGCGGGGCGCTCACCTCGGGCATGATCCGGCTCATGGCCTCCACCAGCACGAACCTGGTGTCGTCCGGATCGATGCCGGCGTAGAACGCGGCGGCCTGACGGGTGGCGTCCTCCAGCTCGGCGAGCGCCTCCACGCCGGCGTAGCCGCCGCCGACGAACACGAACGTCAGCAGCTTGCCGCGCAGCTCGGGATCGTCGGTGCTGGCCGCCGCGTCGAGCCGGGACAGGACGTGGTTGCGCAGGTAGATGGCCTCCTCGAGGGTCTTGAAGCCAATCGCGTGCTCGGCCACGCCCGGGATCGGGATGATCTTGGACACCGAGCCGGGGGCCACCACCAGGAGGTCGTAGCCGAGCCGGCGGACGTCGCCGCCGGCGACCTGGAGGGTGATCGTGCGCGCGGCGCTGTCGATCCCGGTGACCTCGGCCGTCGTCACGTCACAGCCGGGGAGCACCTCGCGCAGCGGCACCACCACGTGCCTCGGCTCCACCGAGCCGGCCGCGGCCTCGGCGAGGAACGGTTGGTAGGTCATGTACGAGCGGGCGTCCACCACGGTGATGGTCGCCTCGTCGGCGGTGAGCGCGCGGCGCAGCCGGGTGGCGGCGGTCAGCCCGACGTGGCCACCGCCGATCACGACGATGCGGGTGGGCTCGTGCGGCATCGCGGCTACACCTCCCGGGGGTCGTCCACTTCGTACTCGACGACGGTGGCCTGGTCGGCGACGTCGCCGGGGTTGGCCTCGAACGGCGGCTCGCCCTGCGACGGTGTCGACTCGGCCAGGTCGCTCGGGTTGGCCTCGAGCGGCACCCGGATCTCGTCGGGGTCGGTGCCGTCGTCGACCACCGGCTGCTGCTGCTCCTGCACGTCGGCGTCCGGCTTGAGGTCACGTGTCGGGTCCATGTGCTCGTGGTACCCGCGGGTGCCGGGCCTCAATCGCCGTGGGTCCGGCCGGGTTGGTGCCGCGCGTGCTCACCCACAGCGCTCGGTCAGCCAGCCGCCGATCGTCTCGGCCACGGCAGCGGGGGCCTCCAGCGGGCTGAGGTGGCCGGCGCCGGGGATCTCCACGAAACGGGCGTCGGGCATGCTCCCGGCCAGCGCGCGGGCGGCGTCGGGCGGAGTGAGCGTGTCGTGCCGGCCGACGACGACCAGCGCGGGCACGGTCGCGGCGCGGAGGAGGTCGGTCGAGTCCGGGCGGTCGGCCATGGCGCGCTGGGCCCACGCCACGCCGGCCGGTGGCTGGTCGTCGACCATCTCGCGCGCCGTGGCCACGACGTCCGGCCCCGCGTCGGGGCCGAGCAGCTTGGGCAGCATCGCGTCGGCCAGCCAGCCCGCGACGCCCTCGCGCTCGGCGCGCTCGGCGACGGCGAGCCGGTTCTCCCTGGCGGCGGCGTCGTCCACGGTGGACTTGGTGTCGACGAGCACCAGCCCGGCGACCCGCTCCGGCGCGGCGCGGAGCACCGCCATGGTGACGTAGCCGCCCATCGAGCAGCCGCCGAGCACGACGCGGTCCAACTCCAGCTTGTCCAGCATGGCGAGGACGTCGCGGGCGGCGTCGTCGAGGGTGGGCGCGCGATCGGTGTCCGGCAGCGGGGAACGGCCGAGCCCGCGCTGGTCGGGGGTGATGAGCCGGGTGCGGGCGGCCAGCGGCTCCCGGACGCCGTGCCACATGCGGGCGTCGACCGGGAAGGCGTGCAGCAGTACCAGAGGGATCATGGTCCGCATTCTGTCGGAGGTGCCGGTTGGGTTCAGTGCCATGCGGCACGACCTGCGTGAACACTGCTGTGTCCGCGCGTCGTGATCACGTGTCGGCGCCGCAGGGCGCGGAGACGCGTGCACAGAACGCGGACACGCGTGCGGGGAGCGCGGACACAGCCGTAGGGGGTCAGCGGCGGCGGGTGCGAGCCTGCCAGCAGCCGCGGTGCCAGTGGCGGCGGTCGGCGACCGAGCCGGTCTCGTCGGCCGGCCACACCACCAGGTGCGGTGTCCCCGGGCGGATCTCGTGGTCGCAGCCGGGACAGCGGTAGAACTTCGTGGCCTGCGCGCCGGGCACGGTGCGCACCACCCAGTCGCCGTCCGGCCCGGACTCCGGGCGCGCCCACCCCGTCGACGGGCCCACGCCGCGGGGCACGTCGAGCCGGGGTCGGTTCCGTCGGGGCACGGCTCCACGGTAAGCGAGTCAGCCCGCGAAATAGGCGGCGGGCGGCAGGCCCACCCCCTTCCGGAACGCGGCCGCGAACGCGCTCGGCGTGGCATACCCGACGCGGCGTGCCACCGCGGCCAGCGGCATTCCCTCCGCCAGCATCGGCAGCGCCGCTCGCAGCCGAGCCTGGGTCCGCCATCGCCCGAACGTCAGCCCCGTCTCCGCCCGGAAGATCCGGGTCAGGTGCCGCGGGCTGGCGCCCACCTCCCGGCCGAAGTCGGCCAGGTCCCGCTGGTCGGCGGGGTCGGCCAGCAGCGCGTCGGCCACCCGGCGGGCCCGCGGGTCGGCCGGCCGCGGCGCCCCGATCGGCGCCACCGCGACCGGTTCGAGCAGGTCGAACACCACCGCCTCGGCCCGTAGCCGCGCGGGCGGGGTGAGCTCACCGTGGGTCAGGTACTCCAGCAGCTCGCGCAGCAACGGCCCGACCGCCACCATCGCCGGCGCCGGCCAGTCCACCGGGCAGCGGGCCGGGTCGAGGTACACCCCGCGCAGCGCCGCCCGCCCCGCCGCCCCGGTGCGGTGCACGACCCCGGCGGGCAGCCACAGCGCCCGGTTCGGCGGCAGCACCCACTGCACGGCCCCCACCTCGACCAGCGCCACCCCGCCGGCCGCCCAGGCCAGCTGGTGATGGTTGTGCACGTGCGCGGGCGTCCAGCCGTTGACCGGCAGTGCGAACTCCCCCAGCACCATCGCGCCGACCCCGGGTGGCACGACCCCCACGACATGTCCGTCTGGCGACATCACGTGGCACCCTAACGTCTTTCGGACACGCCGGCTCGCTTCTAGCGTCGAAGCCCATGAACTGGTTGCACCGCAAGATCTGCGGCTCCGCCCGCTGGGCGCGGAAGGTGGAGCGCGACATGCTGCCGTGGGCACTCGACGGCGTGGACCTCGGCGACCGGGTGCTGGAGATCGGCCCCGGCTACGGCGCCACGCTCCGTCCGCTCGCCGCCAGGGCGCCGAAGCTGACCGCCGTGGAGCTCGACCCGACGCTGGCCGCCCGGCTGAGCGCCGAGCACGGCGACCGCGTGCGGGTCGTCCAGGGTGACGGCGCGGACCTGCCGCTGGACGGCGCGCGGTTCGACGCGGTGGTGTGCTTCACGATGCTGCACCACGTCCCCACCCCGGCGCGGCAGGACGCCCTGTTCGCCGAGGCACTGCGGGTGCTGCGGCCCGGCGGGACCTTCGCCGGCGCCGACGGGGTGGACCGGTGGCCGTTCCGGTTGCTGCACCTCGGCGACACCTACCAGCCGGTGCCGCCGGAGACGCTGCCCGCGCGGCTGCGCGCCGCCGGCTTCGTCGACGTCACCACCAGCGTGGTCGAGGGTCGGGTGCAGCGGTTCCGGGCGCGCCGGCCGTGACGCTCAGGCGGATGCCAGCGCCAGCGGCACCAGCTGCTCGGCGCGGGTGAGCGAGCCGTGCTGGCCGACCAGCGACGACTCGACCGGCTCGGCGAGCCCGCGCAGCACGCCGAACCGGCCCCGGGCGGCCGCCACGATCTCGCCGATCCGCGGCCGCACGTGGTCGGCCACCCGCGGGCCGAACCAGCCGGCGGCGATCGCCTCCTCCCGCGGCAGCACCCACGCCCGGTCACCGAGCACGGCCCGCCACGTGGCGAGCACGTCGGCGGCCGCACCCTTCTCGGGGTAGACGTGCCGGGCCCGCACCTCCCCGGCCAGCGCCCGCACGCCGGCGATCAGCTCCGGGGTGTCGTCGATGTCCACGACGGACTCGTCGAGGGCGACCATGCCGTGGTCGGCGACCACGGCGAGCAGAGCTCCGGCCGGCAGTCCGTCCACAAGGGACTCCACCAGTCGGTCGACCTGGCGCAGTTGCAGCCGCCACGCCGGCGAGCCGGGGCCGTGCAGGTGACCGAGCATGTCCAGGTCGCCGTGGTAGGCCCAGCAGAAGCTGTTCGGCTCGGCGAGCGCGGCGAGGGCGCCCGCGGCAAGGTCACCGAGCGCGTGCACGCCCACGTACCGGCCACCGCGCAGCACCGCGCGGGTCAGCGGGGTGTCGGCGAACCGGGCGGCGGACACCACGCTGACGGCCAGCCCGGCGGCCTCGGCCCGGCTGAACGTGGTCGGCAGTGGTTGCACCCGCTCGGGTGGCGCCGCGCCGCGCAGATCCTCCCCGCCCGGCTGCGCGCACCAGGTCAACGCGTTGAGCACGCCCGCGCCCGGAACCTCAAACGAGTACCCGACCATCCCGTGCTCGCCGGCGGGCACGCCGGTGCCGATTGCGGACAGCCCGGCGGCCGTGGTGGACGGGTAACCGACCTTCAGCGGCCGGCGGTGCAGCGCGCTCAGCACGGGCGCGTCGGCGGCGTACTCGTCGAGCAGGTCCCAGCCGAGGCCGTCGACCAGCAGCACGCAGCCACGGGTGGCCTCGGGCAGGTCGAGGGTGTCGACGAACGTCGGCACCCCGAGCGTGGCCAGCAGGGACGGCACGACCTGGGCCAGGTGGGGCACTCGGTCGTCGAGCACGGGATCGGCGAGATCGGTGGGAGTCACGGCCACGAGCTTCTCACCCCGAACGGGTGGCCGGGATAATCGCCCCATGCCGACCTACGCCTACCGCTGCCGCGAGTGCACCACGACCTTCGAGTTGAACCGCCCGATGAGCGAGTCGAGCGCGCCCGCGACGTGCCCGGACGGCCACCGCGACACGGTCAAGCTGCTGACCACCGTCGCGCTGACCGGCACGACCAGCGGTGGCGGCGCGGCACCCGCTGGCGGCGGCTGCTGCGGCGGAGGCTGCTGCGGCGGCTGACCCCGCGTCCTTGCCCGCCGCGACCTCAGCTGACCGCCGCCGGGGTCCGGCCTCCCCCGCGGATCAACGCGGCCCCATACGCCACCAGCCAGACCACCCACAGCAGCCAGCCGACGAGGCCGAGCAGCCCGAAGGGCCCGCCGTGGTCCATGACCACCGGGGCGAGGGTGGCCGAGCCGAACAGCAGCGCGGCGGCCACCAGTCCCACAATGCCGTGCCACGGGTGGAGAAGACCGGCCCGGCGCCCGCTGACCGACAAACCGACGAGGGCGAGGGCCAGGAAGGTGCCGTTGAGGGTGAACAGCGCCTCGTGCAACGCCCAGAGCCCGGTGGCAGCGTCCGCGGGGGCGGCCGCGAGGGCGAGCCGGATCGCGACGACCCCGGCGAAGGCGGCGTTCTGCAGGGCCACGCCGGCGAACCCGACCAGCGACCAGGCCTCGCCTCGGTCCCGCTCGGATCGGCGCGCGGCGGCGACCGCGGCGGCGCCGAAGAGGGTGGCCAGCACCCAGGCGAGCGGGGTGAGCGCGGACGACACGGCGACGACGTCGCCCCGCGTGCCGAAGAAGGTGATGACCTGGCCGAGGTCAGCACCGGTGGGTGGCAGGCCGGCGGGCACCGCGACCACGTTGGCGAGGACGATCACGAGGGCGAAGCCGACCGCGGCGAGTCCACCCAGCTGGCCGAATCCAGCATTCATTTTACGCAACATATATTCAATATAGTGATGGCGAACATGGAGAAGACCGAAGGGTGGGGAGCCGATGAGCGCGAAGGACGGCCGGCGGCGCTACGACTCGTTGCGCCGGGCCGCGCAGGCGCGCGAGACGCGCGCCGAGATCGCACGCGCCGCCCGGAGGTGCTTCGTCGAGCGGGGGTGGGCGGCGACGACCGTGCGCGACGTGGCACGCGAGGCCGGCGTCTCGGTGCCGACGGTGTACTCCGCCTACGCCAACAAGGCCGGGCTCGCCATGGCGCTGGCCGACGCGGCGGACCTGGCCGCCGACGTGCCACGGATGGTCGCCGACCTGGAGGACGCGGCGGATGACCCGGCGCGGCAGCTCGCGGCGATGGCGGCCTACGACCGACGGTTGTTCGAGCGGGAGGGTGACGTCATCGCGCTGGTGCGCGAGGCGGGCCGCACCGAGCCCGAGTTGGCGACGACCTACGCCGACGCCCGCCGCCGCGCCGACGAGACCAGGGTGCGGGTGTTCACCGCCTGGCCCACCGAGGCGTTCCGCTCCGGGGTTGACGTCGAGTCCGCGGTGGACATCTACGCCGGACTGTGCAACATCGACGTCTACACCACCCTCACCGTCGAGCGCGGCTGGTCGGCCGACCGGGTCGAGCGATGGTGGAGCGGGGTGTTGCGTCGCGAGCTCCTCGCCTGAGGCGGTGCGTACTCGGCAGCAGGTTGTCCCCATCCCCCACTAGTGATCCACGGATGCGGGAGCCAAGCCACGACGCGGCAGCCCTACTCGGGCCGCGCCGGCAGCGCCGGCCAGATTCGCTCGGCGAGTGCCCTGGCCGCCGCGCAGGCATCGCCGCCGGCGGGCCGCACTTCGACCCTCGCGAACTCCCGGTCGTACGGCTTGGTCGCCGAGAAGTGGACGTGTGGGGTCTCGACCAGGCAGGAACCACCGTCGAGCGGGGTCACCCGGGAGGGGCGCCCGCCGATGGTCTCGGCGAACTCGTCCGCATCGCCCAGTTCCTGGATCGCGAACTCGAGGAACGCGGCCGGCCCTGGCTCGTCCCATCGGCTGCCCCACCCGCACAGGTGGCCGGTCGGCTCGGGGCTCACCGGCGCCGCCCCGCCGAGCGCCGCCTCGACCTCCGCTTCCGGCACGAGCACGCACGCGTCGAGCCGGCCGAGGGACTCCTCGCGAAAGGTCAACCGCCCTACCCGCCTGGTGGTCAGCCACGACCGGACCCCGTCGATCGTCGCGTCGGCGAGCCGGCACAGCGCGGCGGACGGCACGACGGGATAGCCCTCCGGGTACGTCGCGTGCACCTGCAGGCTCACTCCGTCCGAGAACTCCAGGAAGCGATAACAGACGCCGGGTTCGAGACCGTCGAAGCGCTCGACCTTCCAACCGTGCGGCAGGGAGACCGTCTCGTCCGGTGGCTGGCCGAGCACGCTGGTCGGCGCTTCGGAGAGATGCCCGATGCCCAGCAGGACCCGGCCCTCCGCCGCGGTGACCTCCGCCATGCAGGCGGCGAAGTCCGGCCGCACCCGCTCCAACCGCACGTCACCGAGCGCGCCGAGGTCGAGCAGGGTGCAGTAGTCGACGGTGGCGAGGTCGCCGAGCACGGCCTTCGACGTGAGCGGGCGGGCCAGCCGCTCCACCTCCTGCGCGTTCGGCACGGCCTTCCCCGGCTCCACCACCGCACACCCCGCCAGCAGCACGGCGCCCACCAGTGCGCAGAGCGCCGCGCGCCCGATCCGTCCCATGCGCGGTGTATCCGGCTGATCCACGACGCCGTTACCGGGCTACGCCGCCGGCAGCGCCGCCCACACCCGCTCGGCGAGCGCCCTGGCCGCCGCGCAGGCATCACCCTCGGCCGGCCGCGCCTCGACGCCGACGACCTCCACCTCGCCGGGGACGTCCGGGTCGAAGTCGATGTGCGGGGTCTCCACCAGGCACGTGTCGTCGGCCGGGAGCACCGCCGCCGCCCGGCCGGCGACGGTCTCCGGGAACTCATCCTCGCGCTCCTCCGACTCGACCACCCGGACCGTGAACGCCACCAACGCGGCCGGCCCCGGCAGATCCCACCGCCCCCACAGGCAGGAATGGCCGGTAGGCGTGGGCCGAGCCGGGGCGGGGCCGCCGACCGCGGCCTCGACCTCCGGCTGCGGCACGAGCGCGCACGCGTCGAGGTGGCCGAGCGAGCCCTCCCGGAGCGGCAGCCGGGTGGGCGGCTTCTCGACCAACCATGCGCGGGCCGCCCCCACGGCGACCTCGGCGACCCGGCACAGCGCGGCGACCGGAACGTCGGGGTCGACGTCGGTGCGCGTGACCTCGACCTGCAGGCTGATCCCGTCGGGGAACACCAGGAACCGGTAGCACGCCTCCGGGTCCAGGTCGGCGTAGCGCTCCATCCGCCAGCCGTGCGGCTGCGCGACCGTCCCGTCCGGCTCGCCGAGCACGCTCGTGGACACCTCCGCCAGGTCACCGACGCGGAGCACCACCCGCCCCTCCTCGGCGACCACTCCGAACTCGCACCAGCCGAAGCTCTCCTGGGTCCACCTGACCGTCCCGCCGGTGGCTTCCATGACCGCGAGGTCGAGCGTGGTGCAGTAGTCGATGGTGGCGAGCTCCCCCAGCACGTCGCGCGCGGTCAGCGGCTCGGCGAGCCGCTCCATCTCCCGTGCGTCGGGCACCGCCGTGCCCCGCTCCACCACCGCACACCCCGCCAGCAGCACGGCGCCCACCAGTGCGCAGAGCGCCACGCGCCCGATCCGTCCCATGCGCCGTGTATCACCCGGTGGGGTAAGTCGTTACTCGTCGAAGTCGCGCTCCACCAGGCCGCGGATCCGTTCCAGCGCCTCGTCCGCGCGCTTGCCACTGGCCCTGACCTCGATCGTGTCGCCCTGCCGGGCGCCGAGGGACATCAACGCCAGCACGCTGTGCCCGTCGGCCTCCTCGTCGCCCAGCCGCACCCGGACGTCCGCCTCGATGCCGGCGATGCCGCGGGCCAGCAGCGCCGCCGGCCGCGCGTGCAGGCCCACGTCGTTGCGCAGGGTCAGCCGCAGCGTGCTGGCCCCGGCATCGGCCTCCGGCCGGTCCAGGTCGACCGGCGCCGCCGCGCCCGCGGCGGCCTCGGCCACGGCCGCCATGTCGGCCCCGCCCTGCGCGGCGACCGCGGCCGCCACCGCGCCCTCCACCAGTGGCGCGTCGGCGACCATCGCCGCCGACTCCAGCGTCTCCACCACCATCTCCGCCGTCAGCTGCGCGCTGCCGAGGTCGTAGAGCAGGACCACGCCGTCGCCGGTGTCGGCCGCCCGCACGGCGTCGACCACCGAATCGTGGTCGGTGCCGATCCCGCCGCCCGGCAACCCGCCGGCCGGCCGCACGGTCACGTCCGGCGCCATCTGCGCGGCCAGCTCGGCCACCCCCTCGGCCAGCTTGGCGCTGTGCGAGACCAGCACGAGCCCCACGCTCATCGGGCCGCCTCCGCGAACGCGCGCAGCAGCAGCGCCGACGAGCGGGCACCCGGGTCCAGGTGCCCCACGCCGCGCTCCCCGAGATAGGACGCCCTTCCCTTGCGCGCCACCATGTCCACGGTGGACTGTGCGCCGCCGTCGGCGGCCGCGGCGGCCGAGGTCAGCACCACCGCGACGTCGTCCCCGTCCCGTGCGGAGTCCGCGGCGGCCTTCGCGGCGGGCTCCAGCGCGTCGATCATCGTGGCGTCGCCCACCTCCGCCTTGCCGCGCGCCCGCACACCGTCGACCGCCGCGCGCAACGCCTCGGCCACCCCGGCACCGTCCATGGTGGCCCGGTCGCCGAGCGCGGTGGCCGCGCGGAGGAACGCCGTGCCGTACAGCGGCCCAGCCGCGCCGCCGACCTTGGAGATGAGTGTGGTGGCGGCCAGCTTCAGCACCGCGCCCGGCGTCTCCGGCACAGCCTGGTCCAGAGTGGACACGACGGCGGTGAAGCCGCGGTGCAGGTTCTCCCCGTGGTCACCGTCGCCGATCGCCCGGTCCAGCTCCACCAGCTCGACGCGGTGCTCGGCGACCTTCTCGGCCGCGGTCCGCAGCGCGGCCGCGACATCCTTCGCGGTGCAGGCCATGTCACACCCCCCAACGCAACGCGGCCGTGTGGACCGGATCGTCCCACAGCCTGGTCAGCTCGTCGTCCAGCTTCAGCAGCGTGATGCTGATGCCCTGCATCTCCAGGCTGGTGATGTAGGGCCCGACCAGCCGCCGACGCACGCCGATGCCGCGCTCGGCGAGCCGTCGCTCGGCGATGCCGTGCGCCAGGTAGAGCTCGAGCATCGGCGTGCCGCCCATCGAGTTGGTGAACAGCAGCACGTCGTCGCCGCGCTCGAACGGCAGGTCCTCGACCACCGCCGCGACCAGCCGCTCGACCAGCGCGTCGGCCGGCTCGGCGGTCATCCGCTCCCGGCCGGGCTCGCCGTGGATGCCGATGCCGAACTCGATCTCGTCCGGGCCGAGCGCGAAGCTGGGCTCACCGACGTGCGGCACGGTGGGCGCGGTGAGCGCCACGCCGATCGACCGCACCTGCCCGACCACCCTGCGGGCCAACGACTCCAGCTCGTCGAGCGAGTCCCCGCGCTCGGCCGCGGCGCCGACCAGCTTCTCCAGCAGCACGGTCCCACCCACGCCGCGCCGGCCCGCGGTGAACGTCGAGTCGGCCACCGCCACGTCGTCGTCGATCACCACGCTGCGCACGTCCCGCCCTTCAGCCGCGGCGAGCTCGGCCGCGGTCTCGAAGTTGAGCACGTCGCCGGTGTAGTTCTTCACGATCAGCAGTGCGCCCTTGTCACCGGTGACCGCCTGGATCGCCGACTGCACGGCGTCGGGCGTGGGCGAGGTGAACACCGCCCCCGGCACCGCGGCGTCGAGCATGCCCCGGCCGACGAACCCGCCGTGCAGCGGCTCGTGCCCGGATCCGCCGCCGGAGATCACCGCCACCTTGCCGCCGACCGGCGCACCGGCGCGCAGCACGACGGCGGGCTCGTCGCGCACGTCGAGGATGTCGCCGTGCGCGGCGGCGAGGCCGCGCAGCGACTCGGCGACCACCGTCGCGGGATCGTTGATGATCTTCTTCACGCGGACCTCCAGCTCGCCGACGACTGATCGCCTGCCCTTCCTACCGCCGATCGGCCGCGCGCGCCATGGCGGGCGAGGGTCGGCGTCAGGCGCGGGGCAGGGCGGCGCGGACGGCGTCGACCAGCGTGCGGGCCTTGCCGCAGGGATCCACGTCGTCGACCTCGGCGCCGGGCCACGAGTAGTCCACCGCCACCAGCTCGCCGAGGTCGTCCCCGGCCGGCCGGTGCTGCCAGGTGATCGTGCACTTGCCGAGGCCGGCGACGCCCCTTTCCCGGTAGCCGGTGACCCCGCCGCCGAGATCCACCGGCTCCTTGCCGTCGCCGCCCCGTGGCGGGACGCCGAGCCGGAGGTCGAGTAGCACCGCCGGCCCGGTGTCCCGCCACGAGCAACCGTGCAGGCCGCTGGCCTGGTGCTTCTCGCTCACCCCCACGGCCGACATCACTCCGGCGTCCAGCACCGCGCACGGGTCGACGCCGAGCAGCGAACCCGGTTCGGGGGATCGCCTGGGTGGCTGGTCGCCCAGCGTGGCGATCACCTTGTCCAGCACGGTACGTCCGGCCCGGCAGGGGTCACCGCCCTCGTAGGTCACCTGGGCGCTGATGCCGAGGTTGGGGTCGCGCGAGGTGACCGCGCTGGCGAAGCACGTCCCGTCGTCCTGCTCGCGCTCCACCAGCGGCAGCCCGGCGATGGCGGCCGTCGCGTCGCGCGCGTTGGCGACGGGATCGCCGAGCTGCAGGGAGATCCGCGCCGTCTTGCCGCCCGCGTCGCGGATCCGGGTGGCGCACCGGTCCCAGCCGGAGGGCCGCGGTTCGTCGGCCTGCCCCAGCTCCCGCAGCACGTCGGCCTCGACGAGGGCGCACGGGTCCACCAGCCGCAGGGCCTCGGTGGCCACGGCGGGGTCGGTGATCGGGCCGGTGGGAGCCCTGCCCTGGCCGCCGGCGCCGGGCTCGACGGGAACGGTGGTGCGCGGGAAGTTGGCCTTGCCGAGGTCGGGTCCGGCGCACGCGGCCAGCGCCAGTCCGAGCAGCACGGCCGGCACGGCACGGCGAAGTCGGGCGGAGGTCAGCACGGGTGCACGGTAGCGGGATCGTCCGGCCGGGGTGCGCGGAACCCGCGGGTCACTCCGGGCGGTACCGCTGCTCCTGCTCGCTCTCCGGCACCGGCACCGCGATCGGGCGCAGCACCACCCAGACGACGAAGAGCCCGGCGAAGATCAGCATCCCGATGCCGGCCCAGAGGTTGATGTTCAGCCCGGCGGCCTTCGCGATGTCCTCGTCGCTGGTGAACCCGATCCCCATCACGGTGAGCACCAGGCCGTACACGCCGATCAGCAGCGCGATGACCAGGCGGATGTCGAAGGCGCCGGCCCGGCGCGTCCTGGTTTTCCTCGCCATTGCTCGGCCCTCCTAGAAGAAGATGATGTTGAGCAGGATCGTGATCGCCAGCGCGATCCCGGCGAGCAGGACCGGCCTGCGGTACCAGACGGCGTCCTCGCCCCTGCCGATGTGCTGGCGCGTCTCCTTCGGGGTCAGCGAGTACACCAGACCGACGAGCTGCGCGTCCGGCTTCGGTGCGGTGACGGAGGTGACGGCGACGCTCACCGCGATGTCCACCACGAAGGCGGCGCCGGCGCCCACGAACGCCGCGCCCTGGCCGGGCAGGTCCCACACCCCGGTCTCGGCGAGGGCGAACACGCCAACCGCCGCGAGGATGCCGGAGACCAGGCCCGTCCAGCCGGCGGTCGGGGTCATCCGCTTCCAGAACATCCCGAGGATGAACGTGGCGAACAGCGGCGCGTTGAAGAAGGAGAACAGCTGCTGCAGGTAGTCCATCAGGTTGGCGTAGGTGGAGGCGATGAACGCCGTGCCGATCGCGAGGATGGTCGCGACGGCGGTGACCACCCGGCCCACCCGCAGGTAGTAGCCGTCGGGGCGGTCCTTCTTGATGTAGGACTGCCAGATGTCGTAGGTGAACACGGTGTTGAACGAGCTCAGGTTGGCCGCCATGCCCGCCATGAACGACGCGAGCAGGCCGGCGATGGCGATGCCGAGCATGCCGTTGGGCAGCAGGTCGCGGATGAGCAGCAGCAGCGCGTCGTTGAACGTCGCCCCGCTCGGCGCGCCCTCCCCGGCCAGCAGCGCGGCCTTGTTCTCGCCCATCAGCTCGGTGACCGTGACGCCGGCGATCATGCCGGGGATGATCACGATGAACGGGATGAACATCTTCGGGAACGCCCCGATGATCGGGGTGCGCCGGGCCGCCGACATGCTCTTCGACGCCATCGCGCGCTGGACCTCGACGAAGTTGGTGGTCCAGTAGCCGAAGGAGAGCACGAAGCCGAGGCCGAAGACGAGCCCCAGGACGGAGAGGAAGTTGCTGCCGAAGCCGGTGAGCTGGTTGCCGGGCCAGGTGGACAGCTGCTCGGCGCCGCCGGGCCCGCCCGAGACGCGGTCGACCAGCCCCTGCCAGCCGCCGACCTTGTGGAGACCGACGATCGTCAGCGGCAGCAGCGCGGCCACGATCACGAAGAACTGGAGCACCTCGTTGTAGATGGCCGCGGACAGCCCGCCGAGCGCGGTGTAGGTCAGCACGATCACCGCGGCGAGGATCACCGACACCCAGATGGGCCAGCCGAGCAGCAGGTTGATCACGCTGGCGAGCAGGAACAGGTTGGCGCCGGCGATGAGGATCTGGGCGGTGGCGAAGCTGATGCCGTTGACCAAATGGGCGGTGGGGTTGAAGCGGCGCAGCATGAACTCGGGGACGCTGCGCACCTTGGAGCCGTAGTAGAAGGGCATCATCACGACGCCGAGGAAGAGCATCGCCGGGACGGCGCCGATCCAGAAGTAGTGCGCGGTCGGCATGCCGTACTGCGCGCCGTTGGCGGACATGCCCATGACCTCGATGGCGCCGAGGTTGGCGGCGATGAACGCCAGGCCGGTCACCCAGGCGGGCAGTGAGCGGCCGGAGAGGAAGAAGTCGAGGCTGGTGGACACCTGCCGGCGAGCCAGGTAGCCGATGCCCAGCACCAGCGTGAAGTAGAACGCGAGCAAGACGTAGTCGATCGCGTTCGCGTCGAGGCGCAGGTTCGCCTCGGCCAGCACGTGCACCCGACCCACCTCCTGAGTCAACACCATCCAACAACACCGACCAACAACCGGCTGGGAGCGCACACTACTGGATCAGTCCAGCGGGGTGAATCCGAGTGAGTGATCCTGTCCGGTTCGGCGGTCTCACCCGACTGGTCGGGGTGGTTGACGGCTTGAGCAGGCTCAGAAGAGGCGGAACTCGTCCGACTCGATGCCGCGCAGCGCGTCGTAGTCGAGGGTCACGCAGCGGATGCCCCGGTCCTCGGCCAGGGTGCGGGCCTGCGGCCGGATCTGCTGCGCGGCGAACACGCCCTTGACCGGGGCGAGCAGCGGGTCGCGGTTGAGCAGCTCGAGGTAGCGGGTGAGCTGCTCGACGCCGTCGATCTCGCCGCGGCGCTTGATCTCCACGGCCACCGAGGCGCCGGCGGCGTCGCGGGCCATGATGTCGACCGGCCCGATCGCGGTCGGGAACTCCCGGCGGACCAGCGAGTACCCCTCGCCGAGCGTGGTGATGTGCTCGGCCAGCAGCTCCTGCAGGTGCGCCTCGACGCCGTCCTTCACCAGGCCGGGCTCGGCACCGAGGTCGTGCGAGACGTCGTCGAGCACCTCCTCGATGGTGATGACGAGCTTCTCGCCCGACTTGTTCTCCACGATCCAGAGGTCGCCGTCCTCGATCAGCCAGCAGGGCGGGCTCATCCAGTTCAGCGGCTTGTAGGCGCGGTCGTCGGAGTGCACCGACACCGAGCCGTCGGCCTTGACGAGCAGCAACCTGATAGCCATCGGCAGGTGGGCGGTGAGCCTGCCGGCGTAGTCGACCTGACACCGAGCGATCACGAGACGCACGCAGGGAAGCGTAGGCGAGCGCCTCCGGCGGACATACTGGGCCTCATGCACTCGATCGAACGCACCAGCTCCCGGGAGATCTACCGCAACGACTGGCTGGTCCTGCGCGAGGACGGCATCCGCCGGCCGGACGGCTCACCCGGGATCTACGCGGTGGTCGACAAACCGACCTATGCCCTGGTGATCCCGCTCGACGGGGACCGGCTCCGGCTGGTGGAGCAGTTCCGCTACCCGGTCGGCGCACGGCGGTGGGAGTTCCCGCAGGGCACCGCACCGGAGCGGGCCGACGTGCCGCCGGCCGAGCTGGCCGCGCGGGAGCTGCGCGAGGAGACCGGACTGACCGCTCGGTCCATCGTGGACATCGGCGGACTGGACGCCGCACCCGGGATGACCAGTCAGCGGGGCCGGGTGTTCCTCGCCACGGAACTGACCGAGGGGGAGCCCGAGCGGGAGGCCGAGGAGCAGGACATGCGGTCGGCGTGGTTCTCCCGGGTGGAGTTCGAGAAGATGATCGCCGCCGGCGAGCTCACCGACGCGCAGTCCCTCGCGGCCTACACCCTGCTGCTCCTCCACGAGCGCCGCTGAGCCGAGGGACTCGGCGCGGCCCGGCGGCCGCGCCCGGGCACGAGTCGGCGCGCGGGCTCAGTCGGGCCACTCCGGGCGGCGCTTCTCCAGGAACGCGGCCATCCCCTCGCGCGCGCCGGGCAGCTGGGAGGCCGAGGCCATCACCTCCAGCGCGATGGCGTAGGCATCCTCCTCCGGCCGGTCCAGCTGGGCGTACAGGGTCTGCTTTCCCATGGCCTTGCTGGCCCGGCTGCCCCGGGTGGCCCTGGCCAGCAGGTCCGCGACGGCGTCGTCCAGCTCGGTGTCCGGGACGACTCGGTTCACCAGGCCCCACTCCAGCGCGGTCGCCGCGTCGATCGGGTCGCCGGTGAGCGCCAGCTCCATCAGCCGCTTGCGCCCCACGGCCCGCGCCACCGGCACCGCCGGCGTGTGGCAGAACCAGCCTCCCTTGCCGCCGGGCAGGGCGAACCCGGCCGACTCGGCCGCCACCGCCAGGTCGCACGAGGCCACCAGCTGGCACCCCGCGGCCGTCGCCAGCCCGTGCACCCTGGCGACCACCACCTGCGGCACCGACTGGATGGTCCGCATCAGGTCGGTGCACAGCCGCAGCAGCGCGCGCACCTCCATCAGGTCCCGCGCGGCCACGTCGGCGAAGTCGTGCCCGGCGGAGAACACCGGCCCGGCCCCAGCCAGCACGACACCGGTCGCGTCGGACTCGCCGACCTCGCGGAACGCCGCCAGCAGCTCCGCGAGGTGCTCGGCCGACAGCGAGTTGCGCCGCGCCGCCCGGTTCATCGTCACGGTGGCCGTGTCGCCGTCCCGCTTCAGCAGAATGTGCTCGTACTCGCCCATCCCCCGACGGTACTGCGACCGACCGCCGCGCCGGAAGTCACGACTCGTCGATCACAGAGCGCAGGAACGTCCTGGTCCGGTCGTTCTCCGGCTCGTTGAAGATCTTCTCCGGGGTGCCGTCCTCGATGATGTTGCCCTCGTTGAACATGAGCACCCGGTGCGACACGTCGCGGGCGAACTTCATCGCGTGGGTGACCAGCAGCATCGTCATGTCGGTGGTCCTGGCGAGGTCGCGCAGCACGTCGAGCACCTCGGCGGCCAGCTCGGGGTCCAGCGCCGAGGTCACCTCGTCCAGCAACAGCACGTCCGGGTCCACCGCCAGCGCCCGCGCGATGCCCACCCGCTGTTGCTGCCCGCCGGAGAGCTGCGAGGGGTAGGCGTTGAGCTTGTCGCCGAGGCCCACCATCTCCAGCAGCTCTCGGCCGCGGGCCTCGGCCTCGTCCTTGGACTTGCCGAGCACGTGGATGGGCGCCTCGGTGACGTTGCGCAGCACCCGCATGTTCGGAAAGAGATTGAAGTGCTGGAACACCATCGTGATCCGGCTGCGCACCTTGCGGATGTGTCCCTCGCTCGCCGGAACCAACCGGCCGTCGCGCTCCTCGTGGTACAGGTAGTCCCTGTCCACCTTGATGGTGCCCCCGTCGGGCTTGGTCAGCGTCATCAGCAGCCGCAGGATCGTGGTCTTGCCCGACCCGCTCGGCCCGATCAGGGTGACCCGCTCCCCCGACCCGACCGAGAACGACAGGTCGTCGAGCACCACGTTCCTGCCGAACCGCTTGTCGACCTTGTCGAAGACGATGAAGTCACCGTTGCGTCCCGCGGCGGTTGCCTCGCTCATTCCCAGGTTCCTCTCTCCATCACGAATGGTCAACCCCGCACGGTGCCGAATCGGCGCTCGACGATCCGCCCGCCCCAGGCCATGACCAGAGCGACGACCAGGTACATCAAGCCTGCTGCGGTGACCGGCTCTGCGTAGCGGAATGTGTCCGAGCCAATGCTGAGCGCGACACCGAGCATCTCCAATACGGTGATCGCCAGCAGCTGCGGAGTGTCCTTGAACATCGCGATCACGTAGTTGGCCAGCGCGGGGATGACCCGCGGGATGGCCTGCGGCAGGATCACGCTGGTCCACGTCCGCCGGGTGGACAGGTTCAGTGCCCTGGCCGCCTCCCACTGGCCCACCGGCACGTTGTCGATGCCGGAGCGGTAGACCTCGGACGTGTAGGTGGCGTAGTGCAGACCGAGCGCGAACGCGCCGGTCGCCAGCGGTGGTGCGCTGATCCCAATCAGCGGCAGCACGTAGAAGAAGAAAAAGAGCTGGACCAACAACGGCGTAGATCGGATGAACTCGATGAAGAAGCCGACAGGCGCGCTGAGCCACGGCGATCGACTACGCCGCAGCAGCGCGAAGACAAGGCCGAGCACAAGCGCGATGAGATAACCAAAAACGGTCGCAATGAGTGCGACGACCAAACCGTCGAGCAACGTGGGAACGGATTCCCACACGAGGCTCCACCGGAAATCCATCAGGCCACCCCCACCGTCTCGTTGCCACGCTTACCTTTGAACAGTCGGGTGGCTATCCCCGGCGGCACCTCGCGACCGAGCGATCGTGCCGCGACCCGCTCGAGATAGCGCATTAGCGCCGTGAACGCCAGCGCGACCACTCCGTAGCCCACGAGCAATCCGAGGTAGACCGTCGCTGTCTCACCCGTGGTGTCGCGCACCAACCGTCCTGCGAATGTAAGGTCGGAGATGTAGACCAGTGACACCAGCGCGGTGGCCTTGAGCAACTCGATCAGGTTGTTGGAGAACGGAGGGATCATCGCCACGACCGCCTGCGGCAGGATCACCTTGCGCATCCGCTGCGACGGTGTGAAGTTTAGCGCGATCGCCGCCTCGGTCTGTCCGACCGGGACGGACCGCACCGCGCCGCGCACCACCTCGGCGGCGTAGGCGCCGATGTTCAGCGCGAGCGCGAGCACGCCGGCGACCAGTGTGTCCAGCGCGTACCCAAACTGAGGGACCACGAAGATGAGCCAGAACAGCAGCACAAGCGCCGGGAAGCCACGAAAGATCTCAGTGTAGGCGAAGGCGATGGCGCGAACCCACTTGCGAGTGCTCAGTCGAGCCAGGCCAGCGACGAACGCGAACACGAGCCCGAGCAATGCACCGAGCACTGTGAGCTGGAGAGTCACCCACAGCCCCTCCAGCAACCGGCCGAACAGATAAGGTGTCATCAGTTCGTTCCTCAGCTTTCCCGCTCTTGGCAAAGGAACTCGGCTGTTAGGTCGGTCATCTCGGCCTCCGAGAATCCGAACGGCCGCACGATCTCCAGCACCTCCCCGTGCGCTTTCATGTCGGCCAGCACGCGGTTGAACTCACGCACGATCTTGGTCTCACCCGTGCGAAAGGCGAACCCTCCCGCGCCGTACTGTTCCACCCCGTTCACAACGGGAACGAAGGTCTCGCCGATCTCGAGCGGCGCGCCCGGACGTTGCTCCAAGGCTGACAGCAAGGAGAGGCGCGTCAACATCAGACAGTCCGCCCTGTTCGCCAACACACCGTCCACGCCGGAAGCCTGATCCGGAAACACGACGACCCTGCTAGACGGTATGCCAAGCGCGAGGGAGTACCGTTCCTCGACGGACCCGGTCAGCACGCCAATCCGTGCGGTGGGATGGTCGACCACGCTCTGCAGGTCAGTCAGACCGAGCGGGTTACCCATCGGTAGCAAGAGAGCTTCTGGCGCATTGTAGTCCGGGTTGGTGAACTCGACCTCCTTGCACCGTGGAGGTGTGATGTACATGCCGGCAGCGATCACGTCAAACAGTCCGGCCTTCAGGCCTGGGATCAGCGAGCTGAAGTCGGCGAACCTAGGCTCGAAGGAGTCGATGCCCAACCGCCGGAACACGGCTTTGCCGACCTCAGGCGCCTGGCCAGTGAACTTGCCGTCCTTGGTGATGAACCCGAACGGTCGCTCGTTGGCGAAGCCCATCCGGACCCGGCCGCGGTCCCGCAACCGCTCCAGGAGGTCGCCGCCCTCCTCGCCGGCGGCGACGTTGATCCGGGTGCATCCGCTGGTCACCAGGCCGCCGCCCACGACGACGGCGAGCGCTCCCCCGGCCCCGCGGAGGAATCCGCGCCGGGACACATCTGCAGGTTTCACGCGACCCTAGCTCCCTACGTGCTCAATCGGCTCCCGGCCCACCCAAGCAGCTGGGAGTGATCTCATGGGGGAAGACACTAGGCAGTTCACCCGATCGTTCGCAATCGGTCCGCCAGATTCCACTGTGGACGAGTTTCTCGTCCACAGAGGAGGAACGTACGAGGCCGGAGCGCCCACCCGTCCCCTCGCGTGCGCGCTCTCTCGTCTTCTCACTCGTCGTGGTGCACGAAGTTAGAGGTGTCGCACGTGCGGGTCAAATACTGTGCGCAATCGTTACAGGCCGTTAGCCGTTACAGGCCGTTGGCCTGCCGCGCCACGGTGACGATCTCGTCCATGATCTCGGTGAGCTCGTAGTCCTTGGGCGTGAAGACCCGGGCGATCCCGCGGTCGAGCAACAGCCGCGCGTCGTCGGGTGGGACGATCCCACCGACGACCACCGGGATGTCGCCGGCGCCGGCCGCCCGCAGGCCGTCCACCACCTCGGGCACCAACTCGAGGTGCGAGCCGGACAGCACCGAGAGGCCCACCACGTGCACGCCCTCCTGTACGGCGGCGGCCACGATCTGCTCCGGGGTGAGCCGGATGCCCTGGTACACCACCTCGAACCCGGTGTCGCGGGCCCGCACCGCCACCTGCTCGGCGCCGTTGGAGTGCCCGTCCAGCCCGGGCTTGCCGACCAGGATGCGCAGCCGCTCCCCCAGCTCCGCCTCGGTGGCGCGGACCCGCTCCCGCACCCGCTCGAGCTCCGCCGAGCTCGAGCCCGGGAGGGAGGCCGCCGACACGCCGGTGGGCGCGCGGTACTCGCCGAACACCTCGCGCAGCGCCCCGGCCCACTCGCCGGTGGTCACCCCGGCCCTCGCGCACTCCAGAGTCGCCTCGAACAGGTTCTCCGCCGTCCCCGCGGCCGCGCGCAACCGGTCCAGCGCCCGCTCCGCCGCGGTAGCGTCGCGCCGGGCCCGCCACTCCTCGATCGCGGCGACCGCCTGCTTCTCCACCTCGGGGTCGACGGTCTCGATCGGCTTCGCGCCCTCGGCCTGCAGCGGGCTCGGCTCGGTGGTCGCGAACCGGTTCACCCCGACCAGCACCCGCTCGCCGGCCTCCATCGCCCGCCGGTACTCCGCCAGCGAGGCGACGAGCTGGGACTTCAGGTAGCCGCTCTCCACCGCGGCGACCGCACCGCCGAGCTCGAGGACGTGGTCGATCTCCGCCCGCGCGCCCTCGATGATCTCGGCGACCCTGGCCTCGACCACCCGGGAGCCGGCGAAGAGATCCTCGTACTCCAGCAGGTCGGTCTCGAGCGCGAGCACCTGCTGCATCCGCAGCGACCACTGCTGGTCCCACGGGCGGGGCAGGCCGAGCGCCTCGTTCCACGCCGGGAGCTGGACGGCCCGCGCCCTGGCGTCGCGGGACAGCGTGACGGCCAGCATCTCCAGCACGATCCGCTGCACGTTGTTCTCCGGCTGCGCCTCGGTGAGGCCGAGGGAGTTCACCTGCACGCCGTAGCGCAGCCGGCGGGCCTTGGCGTCGGTGACGCCGTACCGGTCACGGGTGATCTCGTCCCACAGCGCGGCGAACGCGCGCATCTTGCACATCTCCTCGACGAACCGCACGCCGGCGTTGACGAAGAAGGAGATGCGGCCGACCACGCGGGCCATGTCCGCCTCGGCGACCTGGCCGGAGTCGCGCACCGCGTCGAGCACGGCGATCGCCGTGGCCATGGCGTAGGCGACCTCCTGCGTCGGCGTCGCGCCCGCCTCCTGCAGGTGGTAGCTGCAGATGTTGATCGGGTTCCACTTCGGAACGTGGCGGACCGTCCAGGCGATCACGTCGGTGGTCAGCCGCAGGCTCGGTCCCGGCGGGAAGATGTGGGTGCCGCGGGAGAGGTACTCCTTGATGATGTCGTTCTGGACGGTGCCGGTGAGCTGGGCGCGCACCTCGGCGGGATCCCGGTCCCCGGCGAGTGCCTGCTCCTCGGCGACGGTCACGTAGAGCGCCAGCAGCCACATGGCGGGGGCGTTGATGGTCATCGACGTGTTGGCCTCGGCCAGCGGGATGCCGGCGAAGAGCTGGCGCATGTCACCGAGGTGGGCGACCGGGACGCCGACCTTGCCGACCTCGCCCCTGGCGAGCGGGTGGTCGGGGTCGTAGCCGGTCTGTGTGGGCAGGTCGAAGGCGACGGAGAGGCCGGTCTGCCCCTTGGCGAGGTTGCGCCGGTAGAGCTCGTTGGAGGCGGCGGCGGACGAGTGCCCGGCGTAGGTGCGCATCACCCAGGGCCGGTCGCGCTCGCGGTCCGTTGGATAGGGCACGGGCCACCTCCCGATTGACGACCGACCCAGCATACTCGTCGGTAACATCGCCCGCCTAGCGTCGCGCGAGCGGCAGCGCTGTGACGGAAATCCGCCGGTCGAGCACGCGTGCACCCGTTAGCGTGAAGGTCGTGACGTGGAGTGTGTACGGCAGTTATCTCGCCGTGGTGATCCTGGTGGTCCTCGCGCCCGGCCCGGACACCATGGTGATGCTGAAGAACGCGCTGGCCCGTGGCGGGCGCGGTGGGCTGCTGGCCATCCTCGGCATCGCGGCCGGCAACCTCGTGCAGGGCACCGCCGCCGCGCTCGGCCTCGGCGCGCTGATCGCCCACTCGCAACCGCTGTTCCACACCCTGCGCTGGCTCGGCGTCGCCTACCTCTGCTACCTCGGCGTCCAGGCGCTGCGCGGGGCGTGGCGCGGGAACCACCCGACGCCGGACGAGGCGAGCCGCGGCCACGCGGGCGGCTTCCGCAGCTGGCGGGAGGGGTTCCTGTCCAACGTCACCAACCCGAAGGTGCTGGTGCTGTACCTGTCGGTGCTGCCGCAGTTCCTCACTCCCGGTGTGACCACGACGCTCGACGCGCTGGTGCTGGCCTACACGGTCGCCGTGCTGGGCGGGGTGTGGCTGCTGCTCATGCTGCTGTTCGTGCACCGGGTGCGGGCGTGGCTGCGCCGCCGGACGGTGCGCCGCGCGCTGGACGCCGTCACCGGCACGGCGTTGCTCGGGTTCGGCGCGGCGCTGGCCGCCGAGTCCTGAGGGTCCGAGCCCGCCGAACGCGGCTGGCTCGCCACCGGGCGCGGGTTCGATTCGGCGATGCTCGAGGCCTGGCACGGCGGGCGGTGCGGTGTTTGAATCTCCCGCCATGACACTTCACTCCTTCGTGCCTCGCCCGTCCGCGCTATGGCGGGCACTCGGCGTCACCGCACTGGCCGCAGGTTTGCTGGCCGCGGCGGCCACCCCCGCCGCGGCCATCAACTCCTACAACGCCGTCCCGGCGCCCGAGCGCACCGAGGTCGGTGCGCTCGTCGCGACCTGGGACCACGACCGCGACCCCGGCACGCCGGACCGGGTCGACTGGGTGTGCTCGGGCACCATGGTCGACGCGGACACGTTCCTCACCGCCGCGCACTGCACCACCGGCTGGCCGGAAGGTGCGCGCTTCTTCGTGTCGCTGGCGCAGGACGTGCAGGCCGGCCTCGACGCCGCGGCGGAGCGCTTCCCCGGCGATCCGGCGGCGGTCGCGAGTGCGGTCGGCGTCGGCGGGGTGGCCCACTCCGACCCCGGCTACCCCGGCAACTCGGCCGACTCGCACGACATCGCGGTGGTCGAGGTGCCGGCCGGCGCCATGGCGTCGAGGTGGTCGTTCACCCCGGCGACGCTGCCCGCGGCCGGCGCGCTCGACCGGCTCGGGCCGCGCGGGCTGAACGGCACGCCGTTCACCGTGGTCGGCTACGGTACGCAGGAGGCGCGGCGCGGTCCCGGTGGGCACACCCACCCGGGTGGCGGGATGCGGATGCGGGCGCCGGTGACGTTCAACGCGCTGAACAAGACGTGGGTGCGGCTGGCGATGACCGAGCCGCAGGGCAACGGCGGTGCCTGCTACGGCGACTCCGGCGGACCGAACTTCGCGACGATCGACGGCGCGCGGGTGCTGGTGTCCACCACCATCACCGGCGACGTGCCCTGCTACGCCACCAACGTGACGTACCGGCTGGACACGCCGGGTGCGCGGGCCTTCCTGCGCCCGTTCGTGGCCCTGCCCTGAGGTGTTGGCCCGTGCCCCTTCCGGCTTCCCGCGTGGCCGGGAGGGCACGGGCGCCGGGGCGGCTCCCAGGCGTGGGACCGGACGCGCCCCGGTGCGGGATTCACGGTCCCGAACGTCGAACTCGCCGTTCCGAACGTCGGACTCACGTGTTCCAGGAGTCCTTGCTGCTGTCCCAGGTCAGCCAGCGCTCGGGGCGCATGCGGACCAACTCGTTCCTCGCGCCGGCCATGCCGTCGACGTAGGCCTTGGCCTCGTCCTCCGGGAAGTACCGGGCGGCGATGGCGACCATCTCCTCGGTGGTGGGCGACTCGTCGAACGCGACCACCGAGCCCTCCAGCATCACGTACTGGTAGGGCATCTCGTCCCGGTGCACCACGAAGCTGAACCGCTTCGCCTCGCGCAGCAGGCGGTCCTTGAGCGAGCCGACCTCCATCCACACCACGAGGTCGCCGCCCGGCTCGTAGCCGTACCACACGGGCACCGCCAGCGGCGCCCGCTCGGGCCGGTTCATCGTGATCACGCCGATCCGCCGCTCGGCGAGGAAGGCCTGGCGCTCGTCCTTGGTCATGGCCGCCATCATGAGGTCTCACCCTTCGTCGGCGCCCGCCCCAGCGGGCTCTACCGCTGCCCAACTCGACCGGTGGACCGGATATTTCCGACGCACCGATCGCGCTCAGACCAGGTCGGCCAGGTCGAGCCGAACTTACAGCGGTTCAGCAACGCTGAGCTTCCCAGTCGTAGACCACGATGTCAGGACGGCGGTTGAGCAACGGGACGTCCCGCAAGCGGAGGTCGACGTCGAAATCAACCGCGTGCTGCGGGCCACAAGCGGCTTCGAGCACGTTGGCCAGCCGGCAAACGATGGTCTGGTGCGGCCGGCGTGGCGCCACGTTCACGACGATGGCTCCGCCCACGACCTCGACCCGGCGGCAGATCTCCTCGGGCAGGGCTTCGTATTCCGCCGCGGTGAGCCCCTCCGGGGGGAGCATCATCCAGTCGGGCAGGGCCGTCATGGAACCCCTTACTCGTCAGGTGTCCCCAGGACAGCCCGGTAGCGGCCGACCGGAGTCGTCATGCGCGGGTGGGGTCGGTGGCGACGCGTTCGATGCGGGCGCCGAGGCGGTTCAGGTTCTCCACGAAGTGCGGGTAGCCGCGGTCGATGTGGAACACGTCCCACACCTCCGTCACGCCGTCGGCGCACAGCCCGGCCAGCACCAGCCCGGCGCCGGCGCGGATGTCGGAGGCCCACACCGGCGCGCTGGACAGCCTCTCGACGCCGCGCACCACCGCGTGGTGGCCGTCAGTACGGGCGTCGGCCCCGAGGCGAACCATCTCCTCGATGAACCGGAACCGCGCCTCGTACACGTTCTCGGTGATCATCGACGTGCCGTCGGACACCGACGACAGCGCCACGGCGAACGGCTGCAGGTCGGTGGCGAACCCCGGGTAGGGCAGTGTCACGAAGTCCACCGACCGCGGCCGGTCGGGCTGCACCACGCGGAACCCGTCGCCGTCGAACGTGGTGACCTCGGCGCCGGCCAGCCGCAGCTTCTCCAGCACCAGCTCCAGGTGGTGCGGGTTCACCCCGCGCACGGTGATGTCGCCGCGGGTCATCGCCGCGGCGAAGGCCCACGTCGCGCCGACGATCCGGTCGCCGATCACCCGGTGCTCCACGGCGTGCAGCTCGTCCACGCCGCGCACGGTCAGGGTCGACGTCCCGGCGCCCTCGATGTGCGCCCCCATCCGGGTGAGCATCGTGCAGATGTCGGTGATCTCCGGCTCGCGCGCCGCGTTGTCGATCACCGTGGTGCCCTCGGCGAGCACCGCCGCCATCAGGATGTTCTCCGTCGCCCCGACGCTGGGGAAGTCCAGCCAGATCTGCGCGCCGCGCAGGTGGTCCGCCTTGGCCACCACGCAACCGTGCTCGATGGAGCTGGTGGCGCCGAGCTTGCGCAGCCCGTTCTGGTGCATGTCCAGCGGCCGCGACCCGATCGCGTCACCGCCGGGCAGCGCCACCACCGCCCGCTTGAGCCGGCCCACCAGCGGCCCCAGCACACACACCGACGCGCGCAGCTTGCCCATCGCCGGCGAGTCCGCGCGGTGCGACAGCGCGGTCGGGGTGGTGATCCGTACCGTGTCGCCGTCGATCGACACCGCGCAGCCCACGCTGCGCAGCACGTCGGCCATCAGCGGCACGTCGAGGATCTGCGGACAGTTGGTGATCGTCGTGGTGCCCTCGGCCAGCAGTGCCGCCGCCATCAGCTTGAGCACGCTGTTCTTGGCTCCGACGACCCCGACCTCGCCGACCAGTCGCGCACCACCGTGCACGTCGAAGTGCTCGCTCATGGCCGCCAATCATGCCTGCCGCACCGCGGCGGCCGGCCGGCAGGTGGGCTGGTGGGCTGGTGCGAAGCCGCCCCCACTCCGTTATGTTACTAATTTCCCCTTTTTCGTTCGAACACGAAGGGAAGCAACATGGGACTGGGGCGGACGGGCACGGCGACACTCGCCGGCGTGCTGGCGGTGGTGATCTCGCCGGCGCCGGCGCCGGCGCCGGCGCAGGTGGCGGGGCCGCTGTGCGGTGCTTCGTTCCTGCCGGAGTCGCCGAACGAGACCTACCAGCAGGCGTTCGAGCGGGTGAACGGCTACTACCGCCTGGAGTCGGTCCGGGTGTTCTACACCCTGCCCAAACCGTGGCCGGGCAAGGTCGACGCCGGTCGGCGGCCGCTGACCGTGTCGTTCAAGGCCGCCCCGAAGGACATCCTCGCCGGCCGGCACGACGCGCACTTCCGCACCTGGTTCGCCGACGCACCCAGGGACGTGGACGTGAACTGGACGTACTTCCACGAGCCAGAGGACAACATCGCCCGCGGGGAGTTCACCGCGGCCGACTACCGCGCGGCGTGGCGGTACCTGCACCGGCTCGCCGCGGCGGCCGGCAACCCGCGGCTGCACCCGACACTGATCCTGATGGACTGGACCGTCGACCCTCGCTCCCAGCGGAACTGGCGGGACTACTACCCCGGCGACGCCTATGTCGAGGTGCTGGCCTGGGACGCCTACAACCAGGTCACGGGCGTGACTAGGCGGTACCGCCCCGCCGAGGAGATCTTCGGGCGCGTGGTGGCGGTGAGCAGGGACGCCGGCAAGCCGTTCGCGATCGCCGAGACCGGCAGCGCCATCGCCGAGGGCGACGACGGTCGAGGTCGCGCGGCCTGGTTGCGGCAGGTCACCGACTACCTGACCCGGCACGGCGCGCGGTGGGTGCAGTACTTCGACATCGACTTCCGGGCGCAGGGCCACAGCGACTACCGGCTGCGCGACGCCGCCTCACAGCGGGCGTGGCGGGAGTTCTGCGCCCGCTGAGCGGCTCGGCCGGCCGGGCTCGGTCGGGTTCGGTCGATCGGGCGCGGCCGGCCGTAGACTGCGCGGTATGCCGGTAAGGATCAATCGCGTGTACACCAGGGTCGGCGACAGCGGCACCACCGCGCTGGGGGACGGCTCGCGGGTGCCGAAGACGTCGCCACGGCTGGGCGCCTACGCCGACGTGGACGAGACCAACTCGGTGATCGGTGTGGCGATCGCGCTCGGCGACCTCTCCGACGAGGTGGCTGACGTCCTGCGCGCGGTACAGAACGATCTTTTCGACGTCGGCGCCGACTTGTGCGCGCCGGTGGTGGAGAACCCGGAGTTCCCTCCCCTGCGGATCACTGAGTCGTACGTCGAGCGGCTGGAGAATTGGTGTGACGATTTCAACGCCCGGTTGCCCAAACTGACATCGTTCATCCTCCCGGGTGGTAGCGCGGGGGCGGCACTGCTGCACCAGACGCGGACGGTGTGCCGCCGGGCCGAGCGCGCCGGTTGGGCACTCGTCGAAGCCGACGAGGCGCGGACCAACGTGCTGGCGGTGAAGTACCTGAACCGGCTGTCCGACCTGCTGTTCATCCTCGCCCGGCTGGCCAACCCCGACGGCGACGTCCTCTGGCGCCCCGGCGGCGACCGCCACCCCGACCGGCCCACCCGGTGAAGGTTTCGCCTGGAATCAGCCTCGCGAGAGATCGACAAGCGATGGCGATTTCGCCAGCCCAGGTGATCTTTCGATGGGCAGCGATCTTGTTTACCGATCTTGATTGCCAGAGTCGCAACGAACAGCCCGACTGGAGCAAGTTCTCCCCGAACTGTTCCGAAGCCCATCATCGCCTATTACTCTGGCGATCCAACTGATTACCAGGGGCGACCAGGGGGTCGGTCGGGTGGGCAGGGAGATCAGGGGGCACGCCGTGTCCGATCCCAGATCTACGTTCCACCGCGGCAGGCCGACTTACCCGCGCCGGCGCCGGACGTGGTGCCGAGGTGGCTGTCCGACGGCACCATCCTGTGGATGACCGACAACACTCCAAGAGTGCGGGTTACGCCTTCGACCGAGCGGAACGGAAGGCCATCGCCGACATCTGGCGAATCCTCCACAACAGCACGTCTTGGCGGAGCCGGTCTTGCTCGAGATCTTCGGGCGTCAGGTCCGCGACCAGGAGCGGGCCTGTTCCGCCGAGTTGACCCTCTCCTCGAGGAACAGACGATCACGCCGCATACAGCGGCCTCGACTCGGTCAGGACCGTGTCCCGGAGCAACGGGTGCAGTGACCGCCGGGACACCAGGTCGACCGGCCGGCCGTCCCTCGGCGACGCGAGCGGCGAACACGGCGACGCGACCGGCGAACACGCCGGGGAAGGCGCGGCGGGGGTCAGCTGGCGCGGGGGATGCGGCGGCCGGGGGGTGCGGACTCGAGCCAGGAGAGGAAGCCGGTGAGCGCGTCGGGGCCCATGGCGATCTCGATGGCCTCCTGGCGGTCCGACTCGCAGCGCAGCACGGTCGCCCCGGACGGCACGGCGTACGACTCCGTCCCGATCGGGTCACGCCGGTCGGCGATCTGCAGGCTGTCCCGGGAGAACACGCGGTCCGGTCCGCTCCGCAGGCTCCACACCCGATACCAGACGAACTCCTCGCCCCGGTACCGTCCGATCCCCAGGTGCCAGCCGGACCGCTCCTTGTCCGGCTGCCAGCGCAGTGCCACGCTCACGCCGCCGAACCGGCGCATGCGCTGCCACCGCAGCACGTACCAGACCGCGACGACGAGCAGAGCCAGCAGGAGCGCCAGGACCACCAGTGCGACGTCCACGACCGGCTCCCGCTCGCCGCTCGCCTCAGGCCGACTGTCCGGCCGCGCGCAGCCTCGCTCCCGCCCTCGCGCGTTCCGCCTCGTCCTCGGCGGCGAGCGCGGCCCTCGCGGCCTCGACGTCGATCTCCTCGCCGAGCTCGGCCGACTCCGCCAGCACGCTCACGCCGGTGGCGGTGACGGACAGGAAGCCGCCGTGCACCGCGGCCGTGACGGTCTCACCGTCGGTGGTGGTGATCTTGACGACGCCGCCCTCGACGAGCTGGCCGAGGACCGGCTCGTGTCCCGGCAGCACGCCGATCTCACCCTCGGTGGTCTGCGCGACCACGAAGGTGGCTTTGCCCGACCAGAGGCGACGCTCGACCGCGACCAGCTCCACGGACATGTCAGCCACGTTGCTCTCCTTCACCTCGGGCGCTTCCCGGCAGTGTAGTCGGTGCGCCGCCGGTACCGGGTACCGCTACACGAACGACGGGACCGAAGTCCATAAAGGACCACAGCCCCGCCGTCCGCGGCCGGTCACTTGCCGGTGAGTTCCTTGTACTTCTTCTCCAGGTCCTCCAGGCCACCGATGCCCAGGAACGCCTGCTCCGGGTAGTGGTCGAAGTCACCCTTGGCGATCCGGTCGAACGCCTCGATGGTCTCCGACACCGGCACGGTCGAGCCCGGCTGGCCGGTGAACTGCTCGGCGACCAGCATGTTCTGCGACAGGAACCGCTCGATCCGCCGCGCCCGGTTCACCGTGAGCTTGTCCTCCTCGGACAGCTCGTCCATCCCGAGGATCGCGATGATGTCCTGCAGCTCCTTGTACTTCTGCAGGATCCGGATGACCTCGGAGGCCACCCGGTAGTGGTCCTCGCCGACGATCGAGGGGTCGAGGATCGTCGAGGTGGAGGCCAGCGGGTCCACCGCCGGGAAGATGCCCTTCTGGAACACCGACCGGGACAGCTCGGTGGTGGCGTCCAGGTGGGCGAACGTGGTGGCCGGTGCCGGGTCGGTGTAGTCGTCCGCGGGCACGTAGATCGCCTGCATGGAGGTGATCGACCGGCCCTTGGTCGAGGTGATCCGCTCCTGCAGCTCGCCCATCTCGTCGGCCAGCGTCGGCTGGTAGCCCACCGCCGATGGCATCCGGCCGAGCAGCGTCGACACCTCCGAGCCCGCCTGGGTGAACCGGAAGATGTTGTCGATGAACAGCAGCACGTCCTGGTTCTGCACGTCGCGGAAGTACTCCGCCATCGTCAGCGCGGACAGCGCCACCCGCATACGGGTGCCCGGCGGCTCGTCCATCTGGCCGAACACGAGCGCGGTGTCGTTGATGACGCCGTCCTCGCTCATCTCCAGGAACAGGTCGGTGCCCTCACGGGTCCGCTCGCCGACACCGGCGAACACCGAGGTGCCACCGAAGTTCCGGGCGACACGGGTGATCATCTCCTTGATCAGCACCGTCTTGCCCACGCCGGCACCGCCGAACAGGCCGATCTTGCCCCCCTGCACGTACGGGGTGAGCAGGTCGATCACCTTCAGGCCGGTCTCCAGCATCTGGGTGCGGCCCTCGAGCTGGTCGAACGCCGGCGCCTTGCGGTGGATCGGCCAGCGCTCCAGGTCGGCGCCGTAGCCCGGGTCGTCCAGGCATTCGCCGAGCGCGTTGTAGACGTGGCCCTTCACCTTGTCGCCGACGGGCACCGAGATCGGCCCGCCGGTGTCGACCACCTCGGTGCCGCGGACGAGGCCGTCCTGCGGCTGCATCGAGATGGTGCGCACGAGGTTGTCGCCGAGGTGTTGGGCGACCTCGAGGGTCACCGTCTTGCGCAGCTCCTCGAAGGTGATCTCGGTCTTCAGCGCGTTGAACAGTTCGGGCACCGCGCCGCGCGGGAACTCGACGTCGACGACCGGGCCGGTCACCGACACGATGCGGCCCTTGGCAGCTTCCGTGGTAGTCATCGCTTACACATCACTTCCTGCGGCGGCGAGCGCATCGGCGCCACCGACGATTTCGCTGATCTCCTGGGTGATCTGGGCCTGGCGAGCCTGGTTGGCCTCACGGGTCAGGGTGTTGACCAGCTCGCTCGCGTTGTCCGACGCCGACTTCATCGCCGTCCGCCGGGCCGCCAGCTCGGAGGCCGCCGACTCCAGCAGCGCGGCGAAGATCCGGGTGTTGATGTACTTCGGCAGCAGCGCCGAGAGCAGCGTCTCGGCGCTCGGCTCGAAGTCGTAGGCCGGCGGCACGGTGGTGGGCTCCTCGTCGGTGTACTCCACCTCCAGCGGCGCCATCCGCCGGGCCACCGGCACCTGCGACAGCATCGACCGGAACTCGGTGTAGACGATGTGCAGCTCGTCGACGCCGAGAATGCCGTCCGCGCCGGGCGCGTCGCCCTCGTCGTCCGCGCCGGCCATGAACGCCTCGACCAGCGCCTCGCCTGCGGCGGCCGCGTCGGTGTAGCGCGGCTGCTCGGAGAAGCCCGACCAGCTGCCGGCCACCTCCCGCCGACGGAACTGGTAGTAGTTCAACCCCTTGCGGCCGATCACGTAGACCTCGGGCTGCTTGCCCTGCTCGCGCAACAGGGACAGCAGCTCCTCGGTGGCCCGCAGCACGTTGGCGTTGTAGCCACCACACAGGCCCTTGTCACTGGTCACCACCAGCACCGCGACCCGCCGCGGGTTGGGACGCTCGACCAGCAACGGGTGGTCCAGGTTGGCCGCGGCACCGGCCAGCGCGGACAGCACGTTGGTGATCTCCTCGGCGTAGGGCCGGGACGCCTCCACCCGCGCCTGTGCCTTGCTGATCCGCGAGGTCGCGATCAGCTCCATCGCCTTGGTGATCTTGCCGACCGACTTGGTCGCCCGGATCCGTTGGCGGAGTTCACGAAGTTGTGCGGCCATCAGCTACCCGACTACTTCTTCGGGGCGGGCTTGGCGACCTTCACGGTCTCCTGCCCGACCTTCTCGGCTTCCATTGCCTCGGCCTCGTGCTCGACGAGCGGCTGGCCGGAGGAGGTGGTGAAGTTCTTCTTGAACTCCTCGGCCGCCTCGGTGACCCGCTGGGCCAGCTCGTCGCTCCACTTACCGGTGTCCCGGATCTCCGCCAGGATGCCCTCGTGCTTGTGCCGGATGTTCTCCAACAGCTCGGCGTTGAACCGGCGGACGTCCTCGATCGGCACGGTGTCGAAATGCCCGTTGGTGCCCAGGTACACCGACACCACCTGCTCCTCGACCGGCACCGGCGAGTACTGCGGCTGCTTGAGCATCTCGTACAGCCGGGCACCGCGGTCCAGCTGCGCCTTCGACGTGGCGTCCAGGTCGGAGGCGAACGCGGCGAACGCCTCCAGCTCCCGGTACTGCGACAGGTCGATCCGCAGCGAGCCGGAGACCGTCTTCATCGCCTTGATCTGGGCGTCACCGCCCACCCGGGACACCGACACACCGACGTCGATCGCCGGGCGCTGGCCCGAGTTGAACAGGTCGGACTGGAAGAAGCACTGCCCGTCGGTGATCGAGATCACGTTCGTGGGGATGTAGGCCGAGATGTCGTTGGCCTTGGTCTCGATGATCGGCAGGCCGGTCAGCGAGCCGGCGCCCAGCTCGTCGGACAGCTTCGCGCACCGCTCCAGCAGCCGGGAGTGCAGGTAGAAGACGTCGCCGGGGAACGCCTCGCGGCCCGGCGGGCGGCGCAGCAGCAGCGAGAGCGCGCGGTAGGCCTCGGCCTGCTTGGTGAGGTCGTCGAACACGATCAGCACGTGCTTGCCCTGGTACATCCAGTGCTGCCCGAGGGCCGAGCCGGAGTACGGGGCCAGCCACTTGAAGCCGGCGGAGTCGGAGGCGGGGGCCGCGACGATGGTGGTGTACTCCATCGCGCCGTGCTCCTCCAGCGCGGTCTTCACGGCGGCGATGGTGGAGCCCTTCTGCCCGACCGCGACGTAGATGCAGCGCACCTGCTGCTTCGGGTCGCCAGTCTCCCAGTTCTTCTTCTGGTTGATGATCGTGTCGACGCAGACGGCGGTCTTGCCGGTCTTGCGGTCACCGATGATCAGCTGGCGCTGGCCGCGGCCGATCGGGGTCATCGCGTCGATCGCGGTGATGCCGGTCTGCAGCGGCTCGGACACCGGCTGCCGCTGCACCACCGACGCGGCCTGCAGCTCCAGCGCCCGGTTCTCGTGCGTCTCGATCTCGCCGAGCCCGTCGATCGGGTGGCCGAGCGGGTCGACGACCCGACCAAGGAAGGCGTCGCCGACCGGGATGGACAGGATCTTGCCGGTCCGCTTGACCTCCTGGCCTTCCTCGATCTGCTCGTAGTTGCCGAGGATGACGACACCGATCCGGCGCGGCTCGAGGTTCTGGGCCACCCCGAGGATGCCGCCGGGGAACTCCAGCAGCTCGTTGGCCATCGTCGAGGGCAGCCCCTCGACGTGGGCGACGCCGTCACCGGTGTCGAGGACCGTGCCGACCTCTTCCCGGCTCACATCCGGGGTGTAGCTCGAGACGTAGTTCTCGATCGCACTGCGGATCTCATCCGAGGAGATCGTCAGCTCCGCCATTGTGTTCCCGCTCTCGCTGTCTGTTGCCAGTGTTGTGAAGTACCTGTTGCCGCTGCTCAGCTGGCCAGTCGCCGGCGCAGCGCCGCGAGCTGCCCCGCCACGCTGCCGTCGATCACCTCGTCGCCGACCCGCACGACGAGTCCCGCGCCGATCGAGGGGTCGAGCTCCACGTGCAGCGCGATCGGCCGCCCGTAGATCCGGTTCAGCTTCTCGGTGAGCCGTTCGCGCTGCTCCTCGGTCAGCTCGGTCGCGCTGGTCACGTGCGCCACCGACCGGGACCGCCGCTCGGCGGCCAGCTCGACCAGCTCCTCCAGACCGTCACCGACGTTGCGCCCGCGGGACCGCTCGATGACCTGCTCAGCGAGGATCCGGGTGACCGGGGTGACCTTGTCGCCGACGAGGTTGCGGACCAGCGAGCGCTTCGCCTCGACCGGCGCGCCCTGGTCGGACAGCGCCCGCTCCAGCTCGGGCTCGCCTTCCACGATACGGGAGATCCGGAAGAGCTGGTCCTCAACGGTTTCCAGCTCGCCGGCCCGCTCCGCGCTGGTCAACAGGGCCGACCGGCCCAGCGACTCCACGCCGTCGACCAGCTCCCGCGGGTTCGACCACCGGGCGCCGACCACGGCGTCGAGCACCGTGAGGGTGGGCTCGGAGACCTTGTTCGCGAGCACCGCGCGGACCAGCCGCCTGCGCGCCTCCGGGTCGGACGAGGCGTCGCCGACCGCCCGGCGCAGCCCGACCTCCCTGCTGAGCAGGCCGACCACGGCGAGCAGCTCCTCACCGACGGCGGACGGGTCCGTCCCTGCGTCGCCGAGCACCTCGGCGAGGCGGGACTCGGCGAGATCGAGAGCCTCCCGGCTCGCAGCATGCAGCGTCATCTAGGTCTACTTCCTCGCTCCGGCCGCGCCGTTGCCACTGGTCTCCAGCTCGGTGAGGAACCGGTCGACCGTGCCGCGGCGGCGGGCCTCGTCCTCGAGCGCCTCACCGACGATCCGGCTGGCCAGCTCGACCGCGTTGCGGCCGAGCTCGGCCCGCAACTCGGCGACGATCTGCGCCTTCTGTGCCTGCAGCTGGGCCTCGCCCTGGGCCACGATGCGCCGGGACTCCTCCTGGGCCTGGGCTCGCAGCTCCTCCTTGATCTGCTCGGCCTCGAGCCGGGCGTCGTCGCGGATCTTGGCCGCCTCGGACCTGGCCTCGGCCAGTTGCGCCTTGTACTGCGCCAGCGCCCGCTCGGCCTCGGCCTGCGCCTTCTCGGCCTTCTCGATCCCACCCTCGATCTTGGCCGCGCGCTCCTCGTACAGCTTCTCGAAGCGCGGCACCGCGTACTTGCGGAGCAGCCACAGCAGGATCAGAAAGGCGACCAGGCCGAGGATGATCTCCTCGCGGTGCGGGAGGACCGGGTTGATCTCCCCTTCGGCCGCCAGCACCAGTTGGGTGTTCAGCACGACATCTCCCTAGTGCTAGGAGGGGACCAGCTCAGGAGGCCATGAAGAAGACGACGATGCCGAACAGCGCGAGCACCTCGACCAGGGCGAACGTGGTCCAGGCGATCGTCATGAGCTTGCCCTGGGCCTCCGGCTGGCGCGCGGTGCCCTGGATGACGGCCGACCAGATCAGACCCACGCCGATACCGGGGCCGACGGCGCCGAGACCGTAGCCGATCGCGGCCAGACCCGGGTTGATGTCCACCGCGGCCTCGGCGGCCTGCGCAAGAACGATGTTGCTCACGTGCGTTTCCCTTTCACTCGGTCCGCAACCGTGCGGATCGGGGGCTTGTGGTTATCGGGGTTTCTCAGTGCTCGGTCGCCAGTGCGGCACCGATGTAGTTGGCCGACAGCAGCGCGAAGATGTAGGCCTGCAACACCTGGATCAACGCTTCCAGGAAGGTCAGCAGGATCGCGAACGCGAAGCTGACGATCGACACCGGCTTGAGGGCGGCGCTCGCCTCGGTCAGCAGGAACGTGCCGCCGAGGGTGAACACCAGCAGCAGCAGGTGGCCGGCGAACATGGCGGCGAACACCCGCAGCGCCAGCGTGATCGGGTTGATGACGAACTTCTGCAGGAACTCGATCGGAATCAGCAGTGGCAGGACGAATGCCGGGGCACCCGCGGGCACCGTCTCCTTCTTCAGGTACCCGGCGAAGCCGTGCCGCCGGAAGCCGACGAAGTGGTAGACCGGGTACACCACCAGCACCGACAGTGCCAGCGGGAAGCCGATGTGCGACATCGTCGGGAACTGGACCAGCGGGATGATCCCGAAGAGGTTGTTCACCAGAATGAAGGTGAACAACGCGAGAATGAGCGGTACGAACGGGCGGAAGTCCTTCGAGCCGATCTGCTCACGGGCGATGTTGTTGCGCCCGAAGTCGTACACCGACTCGGCGATGAACTGGAACTTGCCCGGCACGATCTTCAGATTGCGCGAGGCGATGATGAAGAACCCCGCCACGATGACCACCGACAGGACCACGAGCACCATCGGCTTGGTGACGACCGTGCCCTCGCCGAACAGTGGCGGCAACACGAAGTCTTCGGCGCCTGGGGCGACGAACTCGCCCTGGGCTCGTACCAGCGCGCCCAACTGGGCTCCTTCCGGTTCTCCCGGCCGGCGTTCACTCCGCCGGGGGAATCGTCACGATCTGGACCAAACGTACCTGATACGGATCAGGTACCTGGAAGCGGATACCACTGCGCGTAGCCCCCCAGCCGAGTGACCCGGGGCCGGCGCTCCTTACCGAGCGCGCGGGCCAGTTCACCAGGCGCCACGCTGCTGTCCGGAAGGTCACCACCCCGGGAGAGCGGCTGGAGCCGCCTCCCTGCCGCGGACGATACCAGCCGGTACCCGAACGCCGTACAGGCGTACTCCTAAGCGGCCTACCGGCCGTCGGTGATGATCAACGTGGGGATCTTGGTGCGCTTGAACGCGCGCAGCTCGGCGCCGGCCGCGACCAGGATGACGGCCAGCATGGTCACCGCCAGCGCCATGGTGTGCAGCGCGTCGACGTGCCGCAGCGCGGCCATCACCCCGAACAACACGATGATCTTGCCGACGTAGCCGCCGAGCGCGACCACCATGACGAACATCGGCGGCAGGTCGGCCGTCTTGCGCATCATCAGGACGGTGGCCAGCGCGGAGCCCATCGCCACGGCGCCACCGACCACCGCGCCGAGCAGCCCGGACACCCCCACCCACACGGTGGCGACGACAGCGGCCACGGCCACGGTCACCCCGCCGGCGACCAGCGTGTCCCGCAGCATGGCGCGGGCCAGCGCGAGCACGGACTCGGCGTGCGGGTTCCGCGCCTCGGCCTTCTCGGTGGCCTCGGTCTCGGTGTCGGTGTTGGTCATGTCGCTCCCTGCTGGTTCCTCGACTTCAGTCTAGGCACCGCCGAGATGACCGCCGCGAGCACCAGCCCAGCACCGACCACCCAGAGCATCGCCACGCTGTCCACCAGGGTGACCGAGACGGCACCGAACGCCAGCAACCCGGCCCACAGGTAGATCAGCAGCACCGCGCGGCGCTGCGAGTGGCCGATCTCCAGCAGCCGGTGGTGCAGGTGCATCTTGTCCGCGGCGAACGGGCTCTCCCCACGCCGGGTTCGCCGGATCACCGCGAGCAACAGGTCGAGCAGCGGCAGGAACAGCACCGCCGCGACGACGAACAGCGGGGACAGCAGCGCCAGCGTGTTGGACGGCCCGAGCCGGGTGTAGTTGATCTTGCCGGAGGCCGAGGTGCTGGCCGCGGCGAGCATCAGGCCGATCATCATCGACCCGGAGTCGCCCATGAAGATCCTGGCCGGCTGGAAGTTGTGCGGCAGGAAGCCGAGGCACGCGCCGGCGAGGGTGGCCGCGATCAGCGCCGGCGGGTAGCTGTTCACGTCGTTGTTCGCTCCGGCCAGCAGGCCGAGCGAGAACGCGAGGGTGGCACTGGCGGCGATCAGCCCGAGCCCGCCGGCCAGGCCGTCGAGCCCGTCGACGAAGTTCATCGCGTTGACCATCACCACGACGAGCAGCACGGCCAGCAACCCGCCCTGGTTCTTGTCCAGCACCAGCACCGAGCCGAGCACGTCACCGTTGCCGCCCCAGGGCACCCAGAACGAGTTCCACTGCACGCCGAAGATCACCAGGATGCCGGCGCACATCACCTGCCCGGCCAGCTTGGTCCAGGCGTCCAGCTCGAAGCGGTCGTCCAGCGCGCCGATCAGCACGATCACCGCGCCGCCGAGCAGCACGCCCTGCGGGTCCAGCGAGTACTCGAACGCCCGGCGCAGCACCGGCAGCTGGTGCGCCAGCGCCATGCCGCCGACGACCCCGCAGTACATCGCGATGCCGCCCATCCGGGGGATGGGGATGACGTGCACGTCGCGGGCCCGTGGGGTGGCGACGGCGCCGATCCTGACCGCGAACCGGCGCACCAGGCCGGTGAGCAGGAAGGTCACCGCCGCGGCGGTGAGCGCGACGAGCAGGTACTCCCGGATGGGGAGGCCGGCGTTGACCGAAGGGGTCACGGCGCGGTCGCCCCCGCCGAATGCTGGAAACCCTGCGACACGGGGCGCAACGCTACCCTCCGCGCGGGTGAGGCCGAACGTGCCATCAGGCTTTGGGCGCCACCGGCACGCCGAGCACCTCGGACACCGCCGCGGCCGGAACGGCACCCTCGCGCAGCAGCACCGGCTCGTCACCGGTGAGGTCCACGATCGTGGACGGCACCGGGTCGCCGCTCGGACCGCCGTCGAGGTACACCGCGACCGACTCGCCGAGCTGCTCCCTCGCCTCGTCCACATTGCTGGCCGGCGGCCGGCCGGAGACGTTGGCGCTCGACACGGCCATCGGACCGACCTCGCGCAGCAGCTCCAGCGCCACCGGGTGCAGCGGCATCCGCAACATCACCGTCCCCCTGGTGCTGCCCAGGTCCCAGTTCAGGCTCGGCGCGTGCGGCAACACCACCGACAGGTCACCCGGCCAGAACGCCTCGATCAGCGCGCGCGCCTGTGGCGGCACGCCCAGCACGAGGCCGTCCACCGTGGACCACGACCCGACGAGCACGCCGACCGGCATGTCCGGCCCGCGGTTCTTGGCGGCCAGCAGTGCCCGCACGGCGCCCGCGTCGAAGGCGTCCGCGCCGATGCCGTACACCGTGTCGGTGGGCAGCACGACCAGCCGGCCGGACCGCACCGCGGCCGCCGCCGCGGTCAGCCCGTCGACCCTGCTCTCCCGCTTGCTGCAGTCGTACACCGCGCTCATACCGTCATCCTGGCACGCCCGCCGGATCGGCCCTGCGCGCCGTCACGAACCGCGGCCGGCCGGCCAGGTCTGGGTGGTCCCGGACGTCGCTGAGCACCCGCCGGGCGCGCAGCAGCGCCGGCACGGCGGCGGCGTGCGTGTCGTCGTGCTCGATGGCCAGCCCACCGCCGGGGCGGAGCAGCCGGGCGCCGGCGGCCACCGCGTGCCGGATCACCGCCAGCCCGCTCTCGGACGCGAACACCGCGTGGCGCGGGTCGTAGTCGGCCACCTCGGGCGGCACCGCGGTGCCCTCCGGCACGTACGGCGGGTTGCACAGCACGAGGTCGACCAGGCCCTCCAACTCGGCGAAGACGTGCGAGTCGGCGATGTCGCCGGAGTACAGCCGGATCGGGGTGTCCCCGGCGGCGGCGCGGGCGTCGGCGTTGTGCCGGGCCCAGGCCAGCGCGTGCGGATCGACGTCGACGGCGTAGACCACCGCGTCCGGGCGGGCGTGCGCCAGGGCGAGCGCGAGGGCACCCGATCCGGTGCACAGATCCACCACGATCGGGTATTCGCGGCCCTTCAGCAGCGACAGGCCCCACTCCAGCAGCAACTCGGTCTCCGGCCGGGGCACGAACACCCCGGCGCCGACGTCGACGGTGATGCCGCCGAGCGCCGCCCAGCCGAGCAGGTGCTGCAACGGCACTCGCTTGGCGCGCTGCGCGACGAGCTGCCCGATCGCGTCCACCACCGCCGCGTCGACCAACGGCACCAGCGGCAGCCTGCCGCGCTCCACGCCGAGCACGTGCGCCGCGATCAGCTCCGCGTCCGACCGCGGTGACGCCACCCCGGCGTCGGTGAGGATCCGGGTGGCCTCCAGGATCGCCAGGCGCAGCGGCTGTCTCTTCACACGTCAAGACTGGCACAACCCCCGGTGTCGACCGCGGAGATCCGCCCCGAGCCCGCCTGTGTCCGCGCGTGGTGACCACGTGTCCGCGCCCCGCGACGCGGACACGTGTACGGGAAGCGCGGACACGCGTGCACAGAGCGCGGACACGGTGTGGGGGTGTTCACGTTGACCTTCACACCGGTGGCACTGTTTAGCGTCGTCGTATGACCGATCGATTCGCGCACGTCGTGCTGGGCAACGGGCCAGGGCTCCTGCTCGCCCACGGCGCCGGCGGCAGCATCGCCGACAACTTCCGTCCCGTCCTCGGCGACCTCGCCGCGACGCACACCGTCGTCGGCGCCGACTACCCCGGCTCGGGCGAGACGCCGCGCGACACCGAGCCGCTGACCCTGGACGGGCTCGCCGACGGGCTGGTCGCGGTGGCCGACGACGCCGGGCTGGACCGGTTCACCGTGCTCGGCTACTCGATGGGCACGGCGGTGGCGGTGCGGCTGACGACCCGGCACCCGGACCGGGTCAACGGCCTCGTGCTCACGTCCGGCCTGGCCCGGCCGGACCACCGGGTGTCGCTGCTGGCCGACGTCTGGCGCGGCCTGCTCGACGGCGACCGCACGACGTTGGCGAAGTTCCTCATCGCGGTGGCGGTCGGCTCGGCCTACCTCGACTCGCTGGACCGGGAGGGGCTGGACGACCTGGCGGAGTTCATCGGCGACCTCGTCCCGGAGGGCACCGCCGACCACCTCGACCTGCTGGCCACCGTGGACACCCGCGCCGAGCTCCCCCGCGTCGGCGTGCCCACCCTGGTGGTGGCCACCACCGACGACCTGCTCACCCCGCCGCACCTGTCCCGCGAGCTCGCCGCCGGCATCCCCGGCGCGGAGCTGATGGAGATCGCCGCCGGCCACTCGGTCACCATGGAGCGGACCCGCGAGTGGCTGGCCACCGTCCGCCCCTTCCTGGCCCGCCTCAGCCCGTAACCCCCGAGTTCCACGTTCGGGACCGCAAGTTCCGCGCTGAGACCGGGCAGCGACGGGCGGGTCTGGGCGGATCTGGGCGGAGTCAGCCGGCCTGGGCGGCGAGGCGCTCGGTGCGGTCGGCCTCGGCGAGGGCGTCGAGCACCCCGTCCAGGTCGCCGTCGAGCACCTGGTCGAGGTTGTACGCCTTGTAGTTCACCCGGTGGTCGGAGATCCGGTTCTCCGGGAAGTTGTACGTGCGCACCCGCTCGGAGCGGTCCACCGTGCGCACCTGCGAGCGGCGGGCGTCGGCGGCCTTCGCGGCCGCCTCCTCCTCGGCGATCGCCTGCAGCCGGGCCTGCAGCACCTGGATCGCCCTGGCCCGGTTCTGGATCTGCGACTTCTCGTTCTGGCAGGACACCACGATCCCGGTGGGCAGGTGGGTCACCCGCACCGCCGAGTCGGTGGTGTTCACGCTCTGCCCGCCGGGGCCGGAGGAGCGGAACACGTCGATCCGCAGGTCGTTCGGGTCGATCTCAACCTCGACCTCCTCCGGCTCGGGGTAGATCAGCACCCCGGCGGCGGAGGTGTGGATCCGGCCCTGCGACTCGGTGGCCGGCACCCGCTGCACGCGGTGCACGCCGCCCTCGAACTTCAGCCGAGCCCACACGCCCTCGGCCTCCGCGCCACGGCCGCGGATCGACAGCGTCACGTCCTTGTAGCCGCCGAGGTCGGAGTGCACGGCGTCGAGCACCTCGGCCTTCCAGCCCCGCCGCTCGGCGTAGCGCAGGTACATCCGCAGCAGGTCACCGGCGAACAGCGCGGACTCCTCGCCGCCCTCCCCCGACTTGATCTCCATGACCACGTCGGAGGCGTCGTAGGGGTCGCGCGGCAGCAGCAGCTCGGTGAGCCGGCTCTCCAGCGCGGGAACGCGGGCGGCCAGCTCGTCGGCCTCGACGGCGAACCCGGCGTCCTCGGTGGCCAACTCGCGGGCGGTGGCCAGGTCGGCGCGCGTCGCGTCCAGCTCCCGGATCGTCTTCACCACCGGCGTCAGCTCCGCGTAGCGCCGGCCGAGCTTGCGGGCGTGGGCCTGGTCGGCGTGCACAGACGGGTCGGCGAGCCGCTGCTCCAACTCGGCGTGCTCGTCGAGCAACGCCCGTAGGGAGTCCGATTCCACCGGTCACCTCACTCGTCACGCGGCCGGGGCCGGCTGCCCGCGACCGGCTGGGAACACGACGACGGCGCCCACTCCCGAGCAAGGGAATGGGCGCCGTCGGCGAAGCTACTTGGCGTCGGACTTCTTCCGCTTGCCGTAGCGCGCCTCGAACCGCGCCACCCGGCCACCGGTGTCCAGGATCTTCTGCTTGCCGGTGTAGAAGGGGTGGCACTTCGAGCAGATCTCGACGTGGATCTGGCCGGAGGCCTTGGTGCTGCGGGTGGTGAAGGTGTTGCCGCAGCCACAGGTCACCTCGGTGACCACGTACTCGGGGTGAATGCCGCTCTTCATGGGGTCCTCTCTGCACTGGCCGCCGGGTCCTGCGTGGCGTGCGTTCCACCAGGTGAACCGGAGCCGGACGTCAGCGGTTGATTCTGCCAGACACGCCGCACGGCGCGCCGACCAGGGGTGCAACGCCTTCGGGCCACCGAATGTTCCCGGGTATACGGCTTTTGTACGCGCCGGCGTGACGCTGGCCACGTCCGGAGCACCGATCATCCCGAACTCCCGGGATGCGGAAGAAAGAAGGCGGCATCGTGCGCAACTCCGCCAGGAAACTGCTGGCCCGACTCGGCAGGCCGGCCACCGTCGCCGCACTGGCCCTGACGACCGTGCTGGTGGCCCCTCCCGCCGGCCACGCCGGCACCCTCGACGGCGCCGCACCGGCCACGGCGGTCGGGTCCGACGTCTCGATCCTCGGCGCCGGTGACGGCACGCCGGCCGGCGCCGTGCAGTGGTTCAAGCAGCGCATCGGCAGCACGGCCTACCAGGGCTACTGCGAGAAGGCGGTGGAGAACGCCTACGGGGTGACCGGGGTGTGGGCCTCCGCCAACGCGCACTGGAACGGCGCGGGCCCCAAGCACCACGGCGACCG
The DNA here is from genome assembly GCF_900115565.1 of Amycolatopsis arida. Lineage (GTDB taxonomy): Bacteria > Actinomycetota > Actinomycetes > Mycobacteriales > Pseudonocardiaceae > Yuhushiella > Yuhushiella arida. The sequence goes on from NZ_FOWW01000001.1 coordinate 450,072, forward strand.
CAACCCGCCGCTGGGCGCGTTCGTGTACTGGAACATCGGCTCCTACGGCCACGTCGGCATCTCCGACGGCGCCGGCGGCTTCTACGCCACCAGCGTGCGCGGCGCGATCGGCCACGTCACCAAGGCGCAGGGCGGCTACAGCTACTACCGCAACTACCGCGGCTGGACCCCCGCGGCCGTCCCCCGCCGCTGACCCGCCCCGAAACGCCATGAAGGCCACCTTCATCGCGCTCGACGCGATGAAGGTGGCCTTCATGGCAGGCTGGGGACGCTGCCCGCGGTGGGTCAGTCGTCGTCCTGGCCCGGGGCGGTCTTGGAGACCTGCATCAGGAACTCGGTGTTGGTCTTCGTCTTGCGCAGCCGGTCCAGCAGCAGGTCGATGGCCTGCTGCGAGTCCAGCGCGTGCAGCACCCGGTGCAGCTTGTGGGTGACCCCGAGCTCGTCCGGCGAGAGCAGCAGCTCCTCCTTGCGGGTACCGGACGGGTTGACGTCGACCGCCGGGAAGACGCGCCGCTCGGCGATCTTGCGGTCCAGCTTGAGCTCGGCGTTGCCGGTGCCCTTGAACTCCTCGAAGATCACCGTGTCGCCGGTCGAGCCGGTCTCCACCATCGCGGTGGCGAAGATCGTCAGCGAGCCGCCGTTCTCGATGTTGCGCGCCGCGCCGAGGAACCGCTTCGGCGGGAACAGCGCCGTCGAGTCGACACCACCGGACAGGATCCGCCCGGACGCCGGGGCCGCCAGGTTGTAGGCGCGGCCGAGGCGGGTGATCGAGTCGAGCAGCACCACCACGTCGTGCCCCATCTCCACCAGCCGCTTGGCCCGCTCGATGGACAGCTCGGCCACGGTGGTGTGGTCCGACGGCGGCCGGTCGAAGGTCGAGGCGATGACCTCGCCCTGCACCGACCGCTGCATGTCGGTGACCTCCTCCGGGCGCTCGTCGACCAGCACGACCATCAGGTGGCACTCGGGGTTGTTCGTGGTGATCGCGTTCGCGATGTCCTGCATGATCGTGGTCTTGCCGGCCTTCGGCGGCGACACGATCAGGGCACGCTGCCCCTTGCCGACCGGCATGATCAGGTCGATCACCCGGGTGGTCAGCTTGTTCGGCGTGGTCTCCAGGCGCAGCCGCTCGTTGGGGTACAGCGGCGTGAGCTTGGTGAACTCGGGGCGCTTCTTGGCGACCTCGGGGTCGAAGCCGTTGACCGAGTCCACCCGCACCAGCGGGTTGAACTTCTGCCGCTGCTGCTCACCCTCGCGCGGCTGGCGGACCACGCCGGTGATGGCGTCGCCGCGACGCAGGCCGTACTTGCGCACCAGGGAGAGCGACACGTAGACGTCGTTGGGCCCCGGCAGGTAGCCGGAGGTGCGGACGAACGCGTAGTTGTCCAGCACGTCCAGGATGCCGGCCACCGGAAGCAGGACGTCGTCCTCGCGGATCTCGGTGTCGGCGCCGCCGCCACCCTCGCCGCGGCCGCCACGCCGGCGACGGTCCCGGAACCGGCGGCTCCGCCGGCCGCCGCGCTCATCGTCGTCGTCGTCCTGGCCACCGCGGTTGCCCTGCTGACCCTGCTGGCCCTGGTTGCGCTGGTTGTTCTGCTGGCGACGCTGGTCACCGCCGCGCTGCTGGTCACCGCCGCGCTGCTGGTCACCGCCGCGCTGCTGGTCGCCGGAGGAGTCCTTGTCCTCGCCGCCGCGCTGGCCGGCGTTGTCGCCGCCGCCCTGCCGGCCGGAGCCGCCGCGACGCCGGCGGCCGCCCTCGCGCCGGCCGCCATCCTCGCCCTGCTGGCTCTCGGCGATGTCCTTGCCAGCGGTGTCCCTCGCCCCAGGGTCCTTCTGTGCGGGGTCTTTCGCGCCGGCCCGCGGCGTGTCCGTCGACTGGCCGGCCTGCGGCTGGGTGGCCTGGTCGGCACCGGCGGACGGGGCACCGTGCGCCGGCGTGGTGTCCGGCCGCACCGGCGGCTGCTGCGCCGGCTGCGCCGGGGCCTGCTCGGCGGGAGCCGGCTGCTCGGCCTTCGCCCGGTCCGGCCGCTCGGTGCCCTGCTGGTCGGCGCCCTGCTGGTCGGTGCCCTGCTGGTCGGCGCCGACACCCTCCAGGGGCAGCGTCTCGCCGCTGTCGGCGCGCCGCCGCGTCACCTTGCCCTGGCGCTCGCGGATCGCCGCGATCAGGTCGCCCTTGCGCATGCCCGAGGTGTCGGTCACGCCCAGCTCGGCGGCGAGCTCCCGCAGGTCGGCGATGACCATGCCGGACAGGCCGCCGGTGCGCCGGCGTGGCGTCGTGGTGGTGCCGTCGGCCTGCGACGTCTCATCTCCGGACGTCCCGCCACCCGTGCCTTCCGACGGCTGGGTGGCCTGGGTGTCCGCGTCGCCGCTCAAGAGATCGGTGTTGCTCACACAAGTCCTTCCTTACCGATCCACGCCTCCACGGTGGATCAGCGGACCGCCGCCCGCGTCCGAATTGCGCGACGGCGTTGTTGTCCCGGTGCGGACAGGTTCGGCTGAGACGTGCGAGTCACAGCGGCGAAGCCGCCAGCACGGGAGTTGCGAACTCCCGGTGGAGTCCACGGAATCGGTCACCGTAGCTCCGCCGAACCAACCCTTTGATCCCGAAGACGGAATGATCGGATTGCTCGGCGGTGTCATCCGGGCCGGTGCCATCCGGGAGACGAACCCCGGGACAGGCACCGGGTGCGGATGCGCTCGGTGATCGAACGCCCCCGAGGGTAGACCGACCAGGCACGAGGTGCAACAACCACCCCCCGTTCGGCGCGCCGTGCTCAACGAGTGACCACTCGCACGCCTGCCAGGTCAACCGGCAACTCGGAGACCTCGAATCCGTCAACGTCGACCGTGTCCGGAATTATTCCGTCCCGGGTCAGCACGAGCACCGAGGGGCCCGCGCCGGAGACGGCCGCGGGCAGCCCGTGATCACGCAGCGTGCGCAGCAGGGCGGCGCTGGCGGGGTACGCGGCGGCCCGGTAGCCCTGGTGGAGCCGGTCCTCGGTGGCGGCGAGCAGCAGGTCCGGCCGCGCGGTGAGCGCGTGCACCGCGAGCGCCGCCCTCCCCGCGGTGAACGCCGCGTCGACGTGCGGCACGTTCTCGGGCAGCAGCCCCCTGGTCGCCTCGGTGGAGGACCGTTCGGCCGGCACGGCGAGCACCGGGCGCAGCTCGGGGTGCGGGTCGAGCCGCTCGGCACGGAACCGGCCGCCGTCGCACCACGCGATCACCAGCCCGCCGAGCAGGCTGGCCGCGGCGTTGTCCGCGTGGCCCTCGAACTCGGCGGCCAGCCGCAGCGCGGCGTCGTCGCGCTCCCGCCCGCCGAGCGCGTATCCGGCGGCGATCCCGGCCACCACGGCGGCCGCCGACGAGCCGAGCCCCCTGGCGTGCGGGATGACGTTGTGGCAGCGCAACCGCAGGCCGGGCACGTCCACGCCGAGGTGCGCGCAGGCCCGGCGCAACGCCCGCACCACCAGGTGCGACTCGTCGGTGGGTACGTCGGCCACCCCGCCGGCGCCGGCGTCGAGCACCTCGACGTCGAGCCCGCCGCCGGTGACCGACACCTCCACCACGTCGTGCAGTCCCAGCGCCAGCCCCAGCGCGTCGAAGCCGGGGCCGAGGTTGGCGGTGGACGCCGGAACCGTCACCCGCAGGGTGGTCACGGCAACTCCAGCGCCGCCGCGACGGCGTTGGGATCGACCGCGAGCGGTTCCACCTCCACGTTGCCCTCCAGGGCGGTGGCCGGGTCCTTGAGCCCGTGGCCGGTGACCGTGCACACCACGGTGGAGCCGCGCGGCAGCCGCCCGTCCGCGGCGGTGGCCAGCAGGCCGGCGACGCTGGTGGCCGACGCAGGCTCGACGAACACACCCTCCCGCTGGCCGAGCAGCCGGTAGGCGTGGAGGATCCGCTCGTCGGTGACGGCCGCGAACAGCCCGCCGCTGGCGTTCTTCGCCTTGACCGCCGGCTCCCACGACGCCGGGCTGCCCACCCGGATCGCGGTCGCCACGGTCTCCGGCTCGGCCACCGGCTCGCCGTGCACCAGTGGCGCGGCCCCGGCCGCCTGGAACCCGAACATCCGGGGTGTGCCGTCCACCACGCCGTCGGCGGCGTACTCGGCGTAGCCGGCCCAGTAGGCGGTGATGTTGCCGGCGTTGCCCACCGGGAGGCAGTGCACGTCGGGTGCGCGGCCGAGCACGTCGCAGATCTCCCACGCCGCGGTCTTCTGCCCGACGAGGCGCACCGGGTTCACCGAGTTCACCAGGGTCACCGGGTGGTCGGCCGCGGTCTTGCGGGCCAGCTCGAGGCAGTCGTCGAAGTTGCCGTCGACCTGCAGGATCCGCGCCCCGTGCAGCACCGCCTGGGCGAGCTTGCCGAGCGCGATCTTGCCCCGCGGCACCAGCACCGCACAGGTCAGCCCGGCGCGCGCCGCGTAGGCCGACGCCGAGGCCGAGGTGTTGCCGGTGGACGCGCAGATCACCGCGCGCAGCCCGCTGGCCAGCGCGTGGGTGATCGCCACAGTCATCCCGCGGTCCTTGAACGAGCCGGTCGGGTTGGCGCCCTCGACCTTGAGGTACACCTCGCAGCCGGTGAGCTCGGACAGGTGTGGCGCCGCCATCAGCGGCGTGTTGCCCTCGCCGAGGGAGACCACCCTGGCGCCCTCGGGGATCGGGATGCGGTCGGCGTAGGCCCGGATGATGCCCGGCCAGCCGGCTGTACCTGACCTGACTGCCATGCCGTGTCAGTCCTCGCCTTCCACCCGCATCACGCTGACCACCTCGTGCACCACGTCCAGCCGGGAGATCTCGTCCACCGTGGCGCGCAGCGCCGCGTCGGGCGCGGAGTGCGTGACGATCACCAGGCTCGCCGTGGAGTGCCGGTCGCGCTGGCGGACCGCGGCGATGCTCACGTCGTGCACCGCGAACACCTGCGCCACCTGGGCGAGCACGCCCGCGCGGTCGGCGACGTCGAGGCTGATGTGGTACCGGGTGGGGGTCTGGCCCATCGACCGGATCGGCAGCGCCGCGTGCGCCGACTCGCGCGGCCCGCGCCCGCCGAGCACCCGGTTGCGGGCCACCGCGACCAGGTCGCCGAGCACCGCGCTGGCGGTCGGCGCGCCACCGGCGCCCTGGCCGTAGAACATCAGCTCGCCGGCGGCGTCGGCCTCCACGTAGACGGCGTTGAACGCGCCGTTCACCCCGGCGAGCTGGTGGCCGCGCGGGATCATCACCGGGTGCACCCTGGCCGACACCGACTCGCCGCCGTCGGCGTCGGTGACCCGCTCACAGATCGCCAGCAGCTTCACCGTACGGCCGAGCACCTTGGCCGCGACGATGTCCGACGCGCTCACCCCGGCGATGCCCTCGCGGTGCACGTCGGCGGCGGTGACCCGGGTGTGGAACGCCAGCGACGCCAGGATCGCCGCCTTCGACGCGGCGTCGTAACCGTCCACATCGGCCGTCGGGTCGGCCTCGGCGTAGCCGAGCCGGCTGGCCTCGTCCAGCGTCTCCGCGTAGCCGGCGCCGGTGGCGTCCATCGCGGACAGGATGTAGTTGGTGGTGCCGTTGACGATCCCCATCACCCTGGTGATCCGATCGCCGGCCAGCGACTCGCGCAGCGGGCGCAGCAGCGGGATCGCGCCGGCGACCGCGGCCTCGAAGTACAGGTCGGCACCGGCGGCGTCGGCCGCCTCGGCCAGCTCCGCCGAGTGCTCGGCGAGCAGCGCCTTGTTGGCGGTGACCACCGACTTGCCCTTCTGCAGCGCGGAGAGCAGCCAGCCGCGCACCGGCTCGATCCCGCCGATCAGCTCGACCACCACGTCGACGTCGGAGTCGACCAGCCCGGCGGCGTCGGCGGTGACCAGGTGCCGCGGCAGGTCGGGATGCTTGTCCGGGCGGCGCACGGCGATCCCGGCCAGCTCGAGCGGCGCGCCGACCCTGGCCGCCAGCTCGCCGGCCTGCTCGTCGAGCAGTCGGGCGACCTCGGCGCCCACGGTCCCGTGGCCGAGCAGGGCAACCCGTATCCGGCGGTCGTTCGCGATCACGACACCTCCAGCCGCAGCATGTCCTCGGTCGTCTCCCGCCGCAGCAGCAGGCGCGCGGTGCCGTTGCGGACGGCGACCACCGCCGGGCGCGGCTGGCGGTTGTAGTTGCTCGCCATCGAGTAGCAGTAGGCGCCGGTCGCGGCCACCGCGAGCAGATCGCCGGGTGCCAGGGTGTCGGGCAGCCAGCAGTCGCGGACCACGATGTCGCCGGACTCACAGTGCTTTCCCACCACCCGGGACAGGGTGGCGCGCACCGGTCGCGGTTGGCCGTCGTCCCCGGCCCTGGAGACCAGCCGGCAGTCGTAGGCGGCGTCGTACAGCGCGGTGCGGATGTTGTCGCTCATCCCACCGTCCACACTGACGTAGCGGCGCGCCTGGTCGTCGCCCAGCGCGACGTCCTTGATGGTGCCGACCTCGTAGAGGGTCACCGTGCCGGGGCCGGCGATGGCCCTGCCGGGCTCACCGGCGATCCGCGGCACCGGCAGCCCGGCGAACTCGCACTCCTTACGCACCATCTCGCGGATCTGGGTGATCATCTGCGCCGGTGGTGGTGGGTTGTCCTTCTCCGTGTAGGCGATGCCGAACCCGCCTCCGAGGTCCACTATGGACAGTTGCTCGAGGAGTTCCGAGCCGTGCTCCTTGGCCAGCTCGGCGATCAGCCCGACCACCCGGCGGGCGGCGACCTCGAAGCCGTCCGGGTCGAAGATCTGCGAGCCGATGTGGCTGTGCAGGCCGACGAGCTCCAACGAGGGCGCGTTGAGCACTCTGCGCACCGCCTCGGCCGCGTCGCCGCCCGCCAGCGAGAAGCCGAACTTCTGGTCCTCGTGCGCGGTGGCGATGAACTCGTGCGTGTGCGCCTCCACGCCCACGGTCACCCGCACCAGCACCCGCTGCCTTATTCCCTGCCGGGCGGCGAGGTCGGCCAGCCGGGCGATCTCGTGGAACGAGTCGAGCACGACCGTGCCCACCCCGGCCTCCACGGCCAGCTCGAGCTCGGCGACCGACTTGTTGTTGCCGTGGAAGGTGATCCGCTCCGGCGGGAACTCCGCGCGCCGGGCGATGGCCAGCTCGCCGCCGCTGCACACGTCCAGGCTCAGCCCCTGGTCGGCCACCCACCGGGCGGTCTCCGTGCACAGGAACGCCTTGGCCGCGTAGTGCACGAGAGCGGGGTCGTCGAAGGCGTTGGCGTACTCGGCGCACCGGGTCTTGAAGTCCGCCTCGTCGATGACGAACAGCGGGGTGCCGTAGGTCTGCGCGAGGTCGCGCACGTCGCAGCCGGCGATCCGGACGACCCCGTCCGGCGCGCGGTAGGCGTTGCGCGGCCACACCTTCGGGTACAGCCGGTCCAGCTCGTCCGAAGTGGATGGCGGGAAGCCGGCATGGTCGGCGTGCGGGTAGACCTCGGCGTGCCGGGGCCCCGCGGGGTGAGCGCACATGGCTTACATCCGTTCCGGGGCCGAGACCCCGAGCAGCGACAGCCCGTTGGCCAGCACCTGGCGCGCGGCCTCGCACAGCGCCAGCCGGGCGTGGGTCAGCGGGGTGGCCTCCTCGTCGCCCTGGGGCAGCACCCGCGCCACGTCGTAGAACTTGTGGTAGGCCGACGCGAGCGACTCGAGGTAGCGGGCGACACGGTGCGGTTCGCGCAGCTCGGCCGCCTTGCGCAATACGGTCGGGAACTCCCCGATCGTGCGAATGAGGTCACCCTCCCGGGGGTGGGTGAGCAGGCTGAGGTCGGCGTCGGCGCTCGCCCGCAGGCCCAGCTCCGCGGCGTTGCGCTGCAGCGACGCCAGCCGGGCGTGCGCGTACTGCACGTAGTACACCGGGTTCTCGTTGCTGTGCTTGCGCAGCAGGTCAAGGTCGATGTCCACGACCGAGTCGACCGAGTAGCGCGACAGCTCGTAGCGGGCCGCGTCCACGCCCACCGCCTCGACCAGGTCCTCCAGCGTGACGACCGTGCCGGCGCGCTTGCTCATCCGCACCGGCTTGCCGCCGCTGACCAGGTTGACCATCTGGCCGATCAGCACCTCGACCTCGTCGGGGTCGTGACCGAGCGCGGCCGCCGCGGCCTTGAGCCGGGCGATGTAACCGTGGTGGTCGGCGCCCAGCATGTAGATGCACAGGTCGAAGTCGCGCTCGAGCTTGTCCCTCAGGTAGGCGATGTCGGCCGCGATGTAGGCGGGCCGGCCGTCGGACTTGAGGACGACGCGGTCCTTGTCGTCGCCGTAGTCCGTCGAGCGCAGCCACCACGCGTTCTCGGCGGGGTACAGCGTCCCGGCGGACTTGAGCTCCTCGACGACCGCCTCGACCGCGCCCCCGTCGTGCAGCGAGCTCTCGGAGAACCACACGTCGAAGTCGGTACCGAACTCGTGCAGCGTGCGCTTGATCTCGTCGAGCATCAGGTCGACCCCGAGCCGGCGGAACGTCGCCTGCCGCTCCTCCTCCGGCAGCGAGAGCGCGCTGGGCTCCTTGCGCAGGATCTCGGCCGCGATGTCGGAGATGTAGGCGCCGGCGTAGCCGTCCTCCGGGGTGGGCTCGCCCTTCGCCGCGGCGATGAGCGACCGGGCGAACCGGTCGATCTGCGCGCCGGCGTCGTTGATGTAGTACTCGCGGGCGACCTCGGCCCCCTGCGCGGCCAGCAGCCGGCCCAGCGCGTCGCCGACCGCCGCCCACCGGGTGCCGCCCAGGTGGATCGGGCCGGTCGGGTTGGCCGAGACGAACTCCAGGTTGACCCTCCGGCCGGCAAGGCCGTCGCCGCGGCCGTAGGCGTCACCGGCGGCGAGCACCTGGCGGACCAGGGCGCCCTGCGCGTCGGCGGCCAGCCGCAGGTTGAGGAACCCGGGGCCGGCGACCTCGGCGGCCGCGACCTCGTCGGCCGCGACGAGCACGTCGGCGATCGCCTGGGCGAGCTCGCGGGGCGCCAGCCCTACTTTCTTCGCTACCTGCAGGGCCAGGTTGGTCGCGTAGTCTCCGTGCTCGGGATTGCGCGGACGCTCGATCGTCACCGGGTCGGGCAGCACCCCGTGGTCCAGGCCACGGGCGGAGAGCACCTGGACGGCGGACGTGCGGACGAGGTCGGCGAGCGCGGCGGGAGTCACCCGGAGAATTCTAGGTGTGCCCTGGTCGGGGGCCGGCGAGCGGGTGAGCGGTGCATGCCCGTTGACAGCGATCCGACACGCGGTCCTTAGACTGGTTCGGCTCCTACCACTCGACGAAACGCGGGAACATGGCTAGCGGCAGCAAGAAGAAGGGCACGTCGAGCAAGGCCGTCAAGGCCGCCCGCGGCTCTGTGGTCACCAAGAAGCAGACGCCGTGGGGCACGATCATCGCGGTCGTCGCGGTGCTCGCGCTGGCCGGCGGGGTGTTCGGCTACTACTTCGTGGCCTCGGCGGACAAGCGCGCGCAGAAGTCGCGCGAGGAGGCCGCGGCCGCCTTCCAACCGTCGAAGGACAACCCCGACCCGGCCAAGAACATCCCGGGCATCGTGATCCAGGGGTACAACGCGGGCATGCACGTCCTGCCGACCGAGCGGGTGGACTACGACAGGACGCCGCCGTTCGGCGGGCCGCACGACAGCTTCTGGGCCGCGTGCACCGGCATCGTCTACCCGAGCGCGGTGCGCACCGAGAACATGGTCCACTCGCTGGAGCACGGCGCCGTGTGGATCGCCTACAGCCCCGACCTGGTCACCGGCGAGGCGCTGGAGAAGCTGAAGCTGCGGGTCGAGGGCAAGCCGTACATGATGATGTCGCCCTACCCGGGGTTGGACACGCCGATCTCGCTGCAGTCCTGGGGCCACCAGCTCAAGGTCGACAGCGTCGACGACGAGCGGATCGACCAGTTCGTCGCCGCGCTGCGGCTGAACCAGAACACCTACCCCGAGGTCGGCGCCACCTGCGACGCGCTCGGCCCCGGCCAGTTCGACCCGGACAACCCGCCGCCGTTCGACCCGACGCCGCCCGGACCGGACGCCAAGCCGATGGACTACCAGGGCACCGAGGGCGCGACGCCGGACGACATGGGCGCCGGCCAGGGCCAGCTGCCCACCGGCGAGCCGGCGCCGCCGCAGGGAGGCTGACCGGTGACCGACGACGCCGGCGCGGCCGGGACCCGGCCGCCCGCCTGGTCCCGCGTGGTGATCATCGGCGCCGCGACGCTCGCGGTGCTGCTGGTCGGCGCGACGGTCGGCATGCTGCTCACCCAAACGCTGCGGGACGAGCCGCCGCCCTCGCCGGGCGCCGGCTCGGTGGAGGTCGGCTTCGCCCAGGACATGTCGGTGCACCACCTGCAGGCGGTGACCATGGCGAACTGGGCCCGCGACCACAGCGAGGACCGGCGGGTCCGGCAGCTCGCGTTCGACATCGCCAGCACGCAACTCGAGCAGATCGGCCGGATGAAGGGCTGGCTCATGCTGTGGGACCAGCCGGAGCTGCCGGTCGGCGACCACATGGCGTGGATGGCCGAGCCGGGTGGGCACGACCACGGCGCCCCGGCCGCCTCGGAGGCCGACGCGGGCTCGCGGGTGCCGATGCCGGGGATGGCGACCAACGAGGAGCTGACCCGGTTGCGCTCGCTGTCCGGAACCGAGCTCGACGTGTACTTCCTGCAACTGATGCTGCGCCACCACCAGGGCGGCACGGAGATGGCCCGGTACGCGCGGGACCACGCGACCGTGCCGGCCGTGGTCACCCTGGCGTCGAGCATGCTGCGTACCCAGGGGCCGGAGGCGGACCTGATGCGCCAGATGCTCGCCGAGCGCGACGCCCAGCCACTGCCGTTCCCGTAGGACGGGCACGTCCGGGATTCGGGTCGGTGCACCTGGGTTCGACCGTGGCGGGTTGAGCCTCGTCGCTTCGGGTGCACCGTCCCCGTCCCCTTCTGGGGCCGGCATTGTGTTACGGGGTGGGGCTCGCGTCCAGGGCGCCTTCGGCGTCGCTGCGCGATTCGCTTCGCTCACCCTGGACCCGAGCCCCACCCCGCCAAAGCCGGCAAGGACGAAGGGGACGGGGGAGAACCAAGGGCCCCCGCCTCGGGTGGCTCCCCGAGCGCAACGCCGGTGGGGGCACACCCGGTTCCACCCGTCTCGGGGCACCCCACTTCTATGGGGCAAGGGGCTCCAGCCATACCCCCTTCCCAATCCGATCCGAAGCCACCTTGCGGTCAACACAATCAGGCTTCGGGATGGGGACCCAACCCCCGACGCGGCACCGCGCCCCCAGGATCACTGGGCCGGCGGGACCCGGACCTCTACCAGCTCAGTTCCGCGCAGCGGCGGGCCGACTCGCGGGGCTCGACCTGCAGGGTGGCGTGCTCGATGGTGTGGCCGGCCAGCAGCGCCTGCGCGGCGTGCAGCACGTCGGCGGGCTCGGTGTCCGCCTCGACGGTGAGGTGGGCGGAGGCGACCTCCATGCCGGAGGTGAGCGTCCAGACGTGTAGGTCGTGCACGTCGACCACGCCGGGCAGCGCGGCCAACTCGTCGCTGATCCGGCGCACGTCGACGCCGTGCGGGGCGTGCTGGAAGAGGATGCGCAACGCGCGGCGGGCGAGCGTGAAGGTGCGGGGCAGCACGAACAGCCCGATCGCGACACCGATGATCGGGTCAGCGTAGCGCCAGCCGGTCGTCAGCGTGAGCACCGCGCTGACCAGCACGCCCAGCGAGCCGAGCAGGTCGGCGAGCACCTCCAGGTAGGCGCCGCGGACGTTGAGGCTCTCCTTGGCCCCGGAGCGCAGCAACAGGAAGGCGACCACGTTGGCGACCAGACCGGCGGTCGCGGCGAGCAGGACCGGCAGCCCGGGCACGGCCGGCGGGTCGGTGACCCGATCGACCGCCTCGACGAGCACGTAACCAGCCACGCCGAAGAGCAGCACGGCATTGCCGAGCGCGGCGAGCACCTCGGCGCGGTAGAGGCCGAAGGTACGGGTGTAGGTGGGGCCGCTGCGGCGGGCGAGCAGGATCGCGGTGAGCGCCATGCCGAGGCCGAGGACATCGGTGAGCATGTGCGCCGCGTCGGAGAGCAGGGCCAGCGACGAGGTGGTGAGCGCGACCACCAGCTCCACGACCATCACCGCGGCGGCCAGCACCAGCGCCACGGTGAGCCGCCCGACGTGCCGTCCGGACGCGCTGCCCTGGGTCAGCTGCCCGTGTCCGTGCCCGTGTCCCATCGGCTGCCTCCCGTCGGTCGTCCCGCCGCCGGGGGAACATATAGTGATATTCGCATAACTGCAATACAGGTTTGGCTCGCCTAACACTACGACGAGAAGGCGGTCCCCGCGATCCCCCGAGCGAGCCTTCCCCGCGGCATTCGTGGACTTCCCGAGCGGCGGGACCGGAAACCTTGCGCCGGCCGGTAGCGTCGGGCCGGTGGACGTCGCCGTCGTGGGATCCGGACCGAACGGGCTGGCCGCCGCGGTGCTGATGGCGCGGGCGGGGCTGTCGGTGCACGTGTACGAGGCGGCCGAGGAACTGGGCGGCGGGCTGCGGTCGACACCGCTGTTCGACGCCGACGTGGTGCACGACCGGTGCTCCGCGGTGCACCCGATGGCCGCGGCGTCCCGGTTCTTCCGGGAGTTCGACCTCGCCGCGCGCGGGGTCGAGCTGCTCCAGCCGGAGGCCGGGTACGCGCAGCCGCTGTCAGAGGGGCCCGCCGGCGTCGCCTACCGGGACCTGGACACCACGTGCGCGCGCCTGGGCCGGGACGGTGCCCGCTGGCGGTGGCTGATGGAGCCGCTGGTGCGGCGCAGCCAGGGCGTGGTGGACCTGCTGCTGGCCGACCAGCGGCGGCCGCCGCGGGACCCGCTGGCCGCGGCGGCGCTGGCCGCGCGGCTCCCGGTGCACTTCGGCCCGCGGGCGATGTTCGACGGCGAGCGGGCACCCGCCCTGCTGGCCGGGGTGGCGGCCCACGCGGTGGGCCGGCTGCCGAGCCTGCCCGGCGCGGCGGTGGGCCTGCTGCTCGGGCACCTCGCGCACTCCTCGGGATGGCCGTTGCCGCGCGGCGGCAGCCGGCGGATCGCCGAGGCGCTGGTGGTCGACGTGGTGGCCCATGGCGGCACCCTGCACCCGGGCGTCCGGATCGACGACCTGCGCGAGCTGCGGGACGCGACCGTGGTGCTGCTCGACGTCGGGCCGACGGAGTTCCTGCGGATCGCCGGCCGGGTGCTGCCCGAACGCTACCGGCGGAGGCTGGCCGCGTACCGCTACGGGCCGGCGGCGGCGAAGGTGGACTTCCTGGTGTCGGAGCCGATCCCGTGGGCGGACCCCGAGGTGGGCCGGGCGGGGACCGTGCACCTGGGTGGGACCGCGGCGGAGACGTTCGCCGCGGAGTCAGCGGTGGCCGCGGGACGGCGGGCCGAGCGGCCGTTCGTGCTGCTGGCCGACCCGGCGGTGGTGGACGGCACGCGGGCGAGGCCGGGCCGGCGGCCGGTGTGGGCGTACTGCCACGTGCCCAACGGCGACCCGGTGGACCCCGGGGAGCTGGTGCAGGCCCGGATCGAGCAGTTCGCGCCCGGGTTCGGCGAGACGGTGGTGGCGCGGCGCAGCACCCCGGCGCCGGAGCTCGCCGCGTACAACCCGAACTACGTCGGCGGGGACATCGGCGCCGGCGCGGTGACGCTGCGGCAGACGTTCTTCCGGCCGGTACCGCGGCTGGACCCGTACCCGACGCCGTTGCGCGGCGTGTACCTCTGCTCCGCGGCGACGCCACCGGGCGCGGGGGTGCACGGAATGGCCGGCTACCACGCGGCGGCGTCGGCGCTGCGCCGCGAGTTCGGTGTGCGGTCGCTCCCCCCGCTCGGACCCCGGTGACACGGCCGCCGCGCGGGGTGCGCTAAGCTTGCGCAGTCGCGAAAGCGGCGGGCCCTCGTAGCTCAGGGGATAGAGCACTGCCCTCCGGAGGCAGGTGTCGCAGGTTCGAATCCTGCCGAGGGCGCCCACGTCGGAGCCGGAAAACCGCTCCTGACCAGTAGCAATACCAGTCGGGGGCCTTCCCGATTGTCGGCGTTGTCCGGCCGATACCGAAGATCTACGGCTAGTTGTGGCCAAGGCGTGGCCAGGCTTCAGTGATCCAGCCGGTGGCCGAGTGCCGCCTGCGCACGCTGCCGCGCTACCACGTCCTGCCCGTGCACGCAGGCGGCGGAGATCTCCAGGAGCACCGACAACGAGTGCCCTGCCCACTCGGCCACCGTCGCCGGGTCCACTCCCCCGGCCAGCCAGGTACTCGCCGCAGCGTACCGACGGTCGTACAGATCGCCGCGCCAGGGGCGTCGCCTGCGCCTCCTCGGTCAGCGCCTTCTTCCGGGCCGCCCGCCACACCCGCGTGTCAGTGATCATCGGAACGTCACCGCCGCGCTCGCCGCGGAACAGTCGGCCATCCGGCCCATACCCGTAGACCGCGATGCCTGCCAGAGCAGCGCAGTCAGCTCGGGCGGACAGGGCACTGTCCGCCCCTCCCCTGCCGCCCGGGACTTGAGCTGCCGTTGATCACGCCGGTTTCCACCATCGGTTCAGCGTGCGCCGACGTGCGGGGTCGCCTGGCCGAGGTGGAGTTCGCCCCATCCATACTCGTAATCCCGCTTCTCCTCGTCCCATACCGGTTCCGGCCGTGCCAGGTTTCGCTTGTTCAGCGCCGCCGCTTCCTCGGGCCGCAATGCGGCGGAGTGCATCGTCCCCGAAGTATGCGACCAGTCTCGGCCCACCGCGCTCGACGTCTGCCACCGCCCCAGCAACGTTCGCGCCTGGATCGGGTTCGGCACGGCCCGCTTGTCCACCTTGCGCTTACCTTTCGGCATCGCCGTCCACTTGGCACCGACCAGCGGGTTCTCGTCCAAGGCGTCCAGCTCGACGGCGTAGTCCACGACGTTCCACAGGACAGAGCGGTTCCACAGGACAGAGTGCTTCTTTCGGGCGACGGTCGGCGAGAACAGCGTGAGCGCAACGCCGAGGGAAACCGCGATACAACCAGGTCAGCACCAGCAAGAGCGCGAACGATCTTGGGAAGCTACAGCCACGGCCAGGCGACGTGCCGCGTGTGTGGCCATCGTGTGTCCGCTGTGGTGTGCGGTGACATCGAGGAGGTGGACGGGCACGCCCGCGAGGTAGAGGTCTCCGACGAGATCGAGCAGTTTGTGACGGGCGGGTTCGTCGGGGTATCGGGGTGTGTTGTGGTAGCCGTGGGTTCCGAGGATCACGACGGATTGTTCGTCGAGTCCTCGGCCGATTCCTTGTGCCAGGAGGGTGGGGATCTGACCGGCGATGGCGATGGTGCGGGCGGGCGCTACTGCGCCACGGTAGTCGTCGGGCAGGTGGCAACGAATAGTTTGGCTCTGTGGCGGCTGCCGTTTCCAGTGGAAGGTATAGGACCACTGTCCGCTTCCAGGTCGGATGCGAATGGAGGCGTCCTGGCTGCGGAGGTGGATGGGCTTGGGTGGCAGGCGTAGTCGCGCGGAACCGAGGTGATGTGTTCCGGCTTGATCGAGTCCCAGAACGAATTCCGCGGCGCTGCCGTCAAGTGCGGGCAGTTCCGGGTAGGAAAGTTCGATTTCGGCGTCGGTGATGCCCAGGCAGGCGAAGGCGCTCATGAGGTGCTCGACGGTGGCGATGTCGCCGAGTTGGGTTCCGCGGGTTGTGTTGGTGGCCAGGCGTGGCTCTGCGGGCGTGCGGGATCGGCCGTGGTGAAACGCGATGCCGTCACTGCCGGGCCGGATCACGACCCGCACGGGGTTGCCCGAGTGGAGCCCGTATCCGGTGAGCCGGACGGGCTCGGCTGGTGTGCGGCGGGGGTAGGTGGTCATCCGGTGTTGTCGCCCCGCTCGGCCAGCGCCGTTTCCAGCGCTTGGATTCGGTCATGGAGCCGGGGTAGCTGCGCCAGCAGCGCGGCGACGCGCAGTCCCTCGGGCAGTGGCATGGCGGGGTTCCCGTAGTAGGCGCCGGGACGGAGCAGGTCGCGGCTTGTGGCCGTCCGGCCGGCGAGGGTGACGTCGTCGCCCACCACGGTGTGGTCTGCGATACCGGTCTGCCCGCCCAGGGTCACCCGCTGGCCGAGGACGGCACTTCCGGCGATGCCGGCTTGGGCGGCGAGGGCCGAGTGTGGGCCGATCGAGACGTTGTGGGCGATGTGGACGAGGTTGTCCAGCTTTGTTCCCGCCGCCACCGTCGTGGCTTCTGTGGTCGCGCGGTCGATGGTGGTGCCCGCCCCGATCTCCACGTTGTCACCGATGGTCACCCGACCGATCTGCTCGACCTTCCGCCAGGTGTTGCCGTCCCAGGAGAATCCGAAGCCGTCCGCGCCGAGTGTCGCGTGGCTGTGCATCGTGCAGTGCTGCCCGAGCGCGACATCCTGGTAGAGGACCACATGGGGATAGAGCACGCTGCCGGTGCCGACGAGGCAACTCTCCCCGACATAACAGAACGGAAAGATCCTGGCTCCGGGCTCGATCACGGCCGCCCGCTCGACCACCACGTAGGCGCCGATGGCCGCTGTGTCGTGGATGTGGCTGTCGGGATGGATGATGGCCGTCGGGTGGATTCCCGTGGCCAGCGGGAGGGGACGTTTGCACAGGGTGAGGAACTTCTCGAATGCTGTGCGCGGGTCGTCTGCCGTCAGGTAGGGCTTGCCGTCGATGGCTGACCCGGTGGGCAGGATGACGGCGCCGACGGACGCGTGCTCGGCGATCTTCAGGTATCGTTCGCTTTCGCAGAAGGCCAGGCCATGCGGGTCGTCCGAATCGGCGGATGCGGGCCGTTGCACGACGAAGTCGGGTGCGGCGCCCACGGTCGCGTGCAGCAGTGACGCAAGGTCGGCCAGGGTCCATCGGCGATCGCTGTACTCACCTGTCGGCATCTGCTGCCCTCTCTGTCGATGGCGGGACGTGGAACGGGCTGATCCCTCGCCGGGACGGCGCGGTGAGGAAAGCCGTGACCTCGGCAACCATGCCATTCTCGCTGGTACCCGCCGGGTGGCGCTTATCTCGCAGCTGGTGGAAAATGGCGCGGAGGGCGCGGTAGTCGTCCATGTCGATACCGCTGCGCCGCAGCCCTACCGTATTCAAGCCGCGATGGCTGCCTGGATTCCCGTCGACCACCGAAAACGGCAGGACGTCGCGCACGACCTTGGCCATCCCGCCTACCATGGCCTGCCGCCCGATACGGACACGTTGGTGCACACCGGCCATTCCGCCGATCACGGCGTGGGCATCGACCGTGACGTGCCCACCCAGAACCGCGCCGTGGCTGAGGATGACGTGGTCGCCGAGTTGGCAGTCGTGGCCGACATGGCTGTGTCCCATGAGAAAGCAGCCGGCGCCGATACGGGTCGGTCTATCCGTCCTGGTCGCCCGGTGCACGATGGCCGATTCCCTGATGACGGTGCGCCGCCCCACCTCGAGCCGGGTTGACGCGCCCTGGTGCGAGAGATCCTGTGGTTCGCCGCCGAGCACGGAATGCGCGTCGACCCGCACACCTTCGGCGAGGAGCACATGGCTGCGCACGACCGCATGGGGACCGATGCGCACGCCGGCCGCCAACTCGGCTTGCGCTTCGATAATCGCGTAGGGGCCGACCAGAACACTGTCAGCCAGATTCGCCTGCGAGGACACGACCGCGGTGGGATGTATCCGAACCAACCGCGCTCCCTCCTGCAGCGCTATGAGCAATAACACAGTTCACTGCGGCCCCGTTGGCCGCGACCCAAACCTGAGCGGCTGTTACTATGCTACAACAGCATTGTCCATGCAAGCAGCCACTCGTGTGACAAACGATCTCACCGACAATCATCGGGAGGTGTGCCCGCTGCGCATCGCCGTCGTGAGCACCCACTTCCCGCCACGAGCCGGCGGAACTTCCGTGATGGCGGGCACCCTTGCCCGGCATCACGCCGCAGCAGGTCACGACGTTCTCGCCATCACCCTGGCGTATCAGCGGGCCCCGGCCGAGGAAACCGCCGACGGCATTCGGGTGATCCGATTACCGGCACGGGCGTTGCCGGACAACACGATCGTGTCGAACTTCGACCTCGCGTTCGCGCTTCGGTGGGGCAACGGTCAGCGTGTGGACCGGATACTCAATACCTTCCGGCCGGATATCGTTCACCAGCACGGCCAGTTCTACCTGACCTGGCTAGCCGGCCTGTGGGCACGCCGCCACCAGGTGCCCACGGTCCTCACTCCGCACACCCGGCTCCGCACTCCGATGCGGCTGCTCAACGTGGCACTGTGCGGGTTCGACATGCTGGTGGTACGGCCGATCCTCGCCTACCTTCGCCCGGCGCGGGTGGTGGCGATCGACACCATGTTCAGGAAATACCTCATCCAGCGGTACCGCGTGCGTGACGAGCAGATCGTGTCGGTGAGCGCAGGGGTAGAGCTCGACCGCTTTCAGGGCGTGGATGTCTCGGCCGCACGTGCGTGCCTGGCACGGCGGTGGGGGCTGGGTGCCGGCCCGGTGATCGCCTCACTCGGACACGTTGTCCCTGGTCGTGACCGGCTGGCGTTAATCGAGGCGTTACCCGAGGTGCTCGCGCGCCACCCGGACACCAGGGTGCTCGTGATCGGCGGTGTCTACGACCACCGTTTCCGCCGTCGAGCAGACGATCTGGGCGTGGCCGACGCGATCGTATGCGCAGGCACCGTGCCGCCCGACGAGATTCCCGGGCTTCTCGCGGCGGCCGACATGGAGGTCCACGACCTGCGTGGCCTCGGTATCGGTGTCGCGACCCTGGAGGCCATGGCCGCGGGCACCCCGACCGTGTTGGGTGAGCGATCGGACTACTTCCCGCAGGCGACCTTGCGCGACGGCGAGCACACCTTGCTGATCGAACCGGCGGACCACACCGCACTGGCCCGCGCGATCAACCACTTGATCGACAATCCCGCTCGTGCCGAGCGAATTGGCGAGTGCGGGCAGCAATGGGTGCGCGACCACGCCGACATGTCCTCGATCAGTGCCCAGTACCTCGCGCTGATGGACGACCTCACCAGAAACGGCCGTCATACCGCCAGATGACGAAACCCCGGCCACGGCACCAACCAGGGCTCGGTGCGGCCGGTAGCACGCCACACCGGACTGTCCTCGGTGAAACCGAGCAGACCGGTGACCGTTCCGACTGTGCCTAGCCGGCGCACGTCGGCGAACTGTCGCCGAGCTCGGGCCGACGGCGCAGGTCGCCGCCCACCGTGCCTTGGCCTCGCTCAGCTTGTTCCTCGCCGAGCGCGTTCGCCTGAGCCGCCATGCCGGGTCGGGCCGTTCGCTCCGGTGCGATCGGCTACGGCCTACCAAACTAGCGGCGTACCTTGAACTTCAGGTGTAACACCCGGTCGCCCTGGATGACCACGTGGGGATCCTCCAGTAGATGCTGCCCATCGATGCTGCCGAAGTAGCGTTTGCCCGACCCAAACACCGCCGGCACCACGTCCATCGCCACCTCGTCCACGAGGCCGGCCGCGAAGATCTGGCTGCCCACTTCGCCGGCGTTCACCGCGACGGTTCGCTCCCCGGCGAGTTCCTGGGCCTTGTCGATCGCAGCCGTCACGTCGTCGACGAAATGGTACGACGCCTCGGGGTGCCAGCCTTCGGGCTTGGGCCGGTGGGACACCACGACCACGTGATCGCCCGCGGGCGGCTGACCCTCCCAGCCGTTCACCAGGTCGAACAGGTTGCGGCCCATCACAATGGTGCCGATCTCCTCCCACATCGGCCGGACGTACTTCGCCGATGCACTTGAGACCTTGAAGCCGCTTCCAGCTCCGGAATGATCGTACTGCTGGTCACCAGCTTCGGTGATCGGGGTGTCTCCGTTGAAGTACCAATCGTGGAGTGGCCCGACGTCGTCGTTCTCGTCGGCGATGAAGCCGTCCACCGACACCACGTTGTGCATGATCACTGTGCCCACGGTTTCTCCTCGAGTCTCCTTGCGCATTCGCCCCCGATCTTGTCGCCCCGGGGGTGAGTGTGCTTGTAAAAAAATCACTCAGCGGGCATCGGGCCCCTGTCCGGCGGGAACCCCTGCTCGCCGGGGAATCGGCGCCGCAGAGCCAGGTATTCCGTCGGGGTGTGGCCGGTGAAGTCCTTGAACTCCCTGCTGAGGTGGGCCTGGTCGAAGTAGCCCGCCGGGTGAGCGAGCTCCGACCAGTCGACCGGGCGCAGGGCGTCTACGGACAGGATCAGCCGCGCAAAGCGGTATATCCGCGCCACGCGCTTCGGGGTGACCCCGACATGAGATTTGAACTGCGTGGCCAGGTGGTTGCCACTCACCCCGGCGGCATCGGCCAGCGCACCGACCGGGACCGCGCCGTGGAACGTCTCCACAAGCCCGCCTGTGTGCAGTACCAGGTCGAGACCGCGCGACGGTGCCTCGGCAAGTCGCGATCGCAGCTCGTCCTCCAACACCCGCAGTGTCTCGGTGGCCGATGCGATGTCACCGACCTGGTTGCGAATCCGGTCCAAGGACCGTTGCCAGACGGCGTCGACCGGCACCCATCGGTCCCGCAGCTCGGTCGCTGGCAGGTCGACGAACGGCGAAATCCCCCAAGGCTTGAAGTGCACCCCGACGAGCCGCACCCGGGTGGGGTACTCGACGAGGAAACGCCTGGTCCATACACCCATGAACCACCCATCGGTAAACACTGCCGGCGGCACCGAAGGGTCGGAGTCCCACAGACGGGCGGGTCCGCCCAGGTTGACGAACAGGTGTGCCGACGGCATCGGCGGGACGTTCATCCGGCGGTGGCTCGGCTCCCCGGTCAGGCAGTAGATGTCGTCGATGAACCGGTCGAGCGGCGGGGCGGGCACCCGGCCGACGTATTCCATGGATTCAGTGTGGCCGACGAGGGCCCAGTTCGCGAGGGACGCCTCCGGGCCTGCCAGCGATCGTCTCTCCGCCGCAACCTCGGCCAGTGAAGATCTCTAGCCAGCACCAAGTGACGAGGAATACTACCCCGAGCCAAGGCTGGCTCAGCGTGTGTCGTGCGTGATGGTTTCGATCCAGTAGTCGGGGTTGCGGCCGTAGTCGGGGTTCACGCTCTTCGAATACATCGACTGGTGGAACCACCGCCGACTCCACGGCGAGATCGGCATGATCACCCAGCAGAGAAGGAGGCAACTACCCTCATCACCGGCCTCACCGCAGGCACAGCGTTCAACTAATCCGGCCTCTACAGAAGCCAGGACGATTCAGTGTCGGGCTGTGTGGCGGTGCCGGACCGAGGAACAGATCTCCCGATCAATCGGCTGCTACGAGGCCAGCTCCCGCCCGGCGGCAGGCTGGGTGGCCAGCCGCAGCCGTCCCCGGCCGTTGAGCTTGGCGTTCCGGAGGGCTTTGTCGGCCTCTCTGAGCAGGCCCGCCAGTGTTTTCCAATGGTCGGCATCCGTGGTGGCCAGCCCGGCTGAGGCGGTCACCCCGGCGAGGGCGAGGCCCGATCGGCGGGGGCCGTGCGGGTAACCCGCGTTGATCGTCGACGCGGCGAGAGCGTCCAGCACGGCCCGGGCGGTGCGGTCGGCCTCGGTCGGCGTGGTGTCCAGCAGGAGGGCCAGCAGCTCGTCGCCGCCACTTCCGCCGTACCGGCCGAGCACGTCGCCCTGTCGGGTGCCGGCACGCAGCGCCTCGGACGCCGCCCAGAGCGTGGCGTCGCCGACCGCTCTCCCGTAGACCCGGTTGATGCAGGTGAACTCGTCGAGGTCGAGCACGAGCAGAGCGAGCCGCTTGCCGCGATCCCTGGCGTACCGGAACGCCCGATCTGCCTGCTCGTCCCATCCCCAACGGTTGAGTAGGCCGGTGCGGAAGTCCACCGCCCAGCGACCGACCGGCCGCGTGGGGGCGACCCGACCGACGACTGCCGCCGCCCGGCGGGGCGGGGTGGACTCGTCCGGCGGCCACTGGACCGGTGGCGGGGCGTGCGTCGTAACGAGTTGCATACGACCCACTATCGGCAGTGGCGGCGGTATGAGCGATGGTTTCCCCGTTGCCTCTTGGGAAACGGGCGACGACCCTATTGGCGCTGGTCGGTGGTAAACGTCCGCGCGTCGTCGTATCCGAGCCGGAACCAGCGCACCGCGATCCCGACCTCCACCAGGCGCAGGGTCGCCGAGAGGACCACCCCGAACTGCCCGGAGCCCGCCGGACCAGGTCGAACAACTCGCGGCCGCGATCCGCCGAACAGTTCACTCGCTCACCCGCGCCGGTCACGACCTCCAATTCGAGCACGGTGTCCGCCTGCGCCCCGTAACGGTGCGAGGTGCCACCGACCCCGCCCATCGACAGGGTGCCCCCGATCGTCGTCTCCGGGTAGTCGGTCAGCACCGGTGGGATGAGCCCCTGGGGCACGGTGACCGCCAGCACTCCAGCGAGAGCCCGCCTCGACCACCACCCGATTCCGTCCGGCCAGCCGAATCCGATTCAGCGGGCGCAGGTCGAGCACGATCCCGCCGGCGGCCTGGCTCTGCCCGGTCATCGAGTGCCCGGTTCCGCGGGCGACCACCGGCATCCGGTGCTCGGCGGCCCACCGCACGACCGTGACCACGTCCTCGGCCGAGCCCGGGCGCAGCACCGCGGCGGGAAGCTCGCGGACCACGTGGCCGAAGCCGTCAGCAACCTGGGCACGCGCATCCGGACCGTCAGGAGTTGCCCGTCCAGGCGTGGGAGCGAACCAAAATCCACGGCGCCGGCATCGCGTTCTCCTCACTGCTCGCCTACCGGAGGAACACCATCGGTGGTGGAGAGCCGAGCGCGAATATCGTTGACCCGCGGATCGCCGAGCTCGTCGAGAATGCGCAGCGCGCGTAGCCAGTGATCTTGCGCCTGCTCGCGCTGGCCCGACTCGTGCAGGACCAGGGCGAGGTTGTCCAGGGCGAAGGCCTCGCCCTGGCGGTCCCCGGCCTGCCGACTGATCGCCAGCGACTGGCGGAAATAGTCCAACGCCTCCTGGGTACGCCCCGCCTCCCGAAGCGTCGCGCCCAGCTTCGTGGCGGCGTAGCCCTCGGCGTGTCGGTCCTCGAGAGCGCGGAAGAGTCTCACCGCTCGGCGTAACGTGGCCAGCGCCTGATCGACCTCGCCGCGCACCCGGTGGAGGTCGGCGAGCCCGGCCAGACACAGCCCCTTGCCCAGCAGATCGTCGGTTTCCTCGAAAAACACCAGCGAGTTCTCGTAGTACACCGTGGCCCGCTCCAGCTCCCCCGCCGCCTGGTGGGTCGTGGCCAGCCCGTAGCTGGACCAGGCGCGCCCCCAGTCGTCGTCGAGCTGCTCCCGCACTATGAACGACTCGCGCAGGTGGGAGAATGCCTGGTCGAACTTGCGCAGGTCGCAGTAGGCGATTCCGAGGTTGTTGCGCACCCATGCCTCGGCCCGTCTGTCCCCGATGCGCTGGGTGGACAGCAGGGCCACCTCGTGTGCGTCGATCCACGCGGCCCATCGCTTGCGCAGGTGGAAATAGTCCCAGTTGGTGACGGGCAATTTCCAGGCCAGCGCGGCGAACCCGTGGTCGTAGGCCAACCGGCTGGCGGCCACCAGGTTGTCGCATTCCAGCTCGCACCAGTTCAACGCTTCCCGGTAATCGGTGAACTGTTCTGGCTCTGTTTCAGGACAGGGGCCTTCGACCAGTGGGGGATGCCAGGCGGGGGCCAGCAGCTTGTTGGCGGCGGTGGCCGAACGGAGGTACCAGCTGACCAACCGGCCCACCGCCGCCTTGCGCGACTCGGCCGATTCCTCGGCCTGGGCGCGCTCCCGGGCGTAAAGCCAGAGCAGGTCGTGGAAGCGGAACCTGGTGGCCGCGACTTCGCTGACCAGGTGCATGCTGCTCAACGTGTCCAGCCAGCGTCGTACCTCGCGCGGTGTGGAATTGAACAGGGCGGCCGCGGCACCGACACTGAACTCCGCGCCGCCGTGCAGGCCCAGCAACCGGAACAGGCGGGCCGCTTCGGTCGGCAAGGCGCGGTACGACCAGGAGAACACCGACCGGACCGCAGTGGTGGCGTCGTCCTCGACCGACAGCGCGTCCAGCCTGGTGCGGGCGCTGGCCAGGTCCTGCGCCATGTCCGTGAGGTGCCGACGTGGCCGGCTGCCCACCCACTCGGAAGCCACCCGCAGCGCGAGCGGCAGGTAGGCGCAGTGCGCGGCGAGCGCCTCCACCGCCTCTGGCTCGCTGTCCGCCCTGGTCGCGCCGATCCGACGGCGGAGCAGGGTGATGGCCTCCGGCTCGGGCAGGGGTTCCAGCACGACCCGGCGCGCGCCCTCCCTGGCGACCAGACCGGGCAGGGAACGCCGGGAGGTCACGATCACCAGGCAATTCGGTGAACTCGGCAGCAGCGGCCGGACCTGGCGCACCGAGTAGGCGTTGTCCAGCACCAGCAGGACCCTTTTCCGGTCGAGGATCGTCCGGAACAGCGAAGCCCGACTCTCCATGGTGGTGGGGATCGAGTCCAGCGGGACGTTCAGCGCTCGCAGGAATGAGTCGAGGACCTCCGTCGGTTCGATCGGTTCGTTGCTCGGGTCGTAACCACGCAGGTTCGTGAACAAACTCCCGTCCGGAAACCGATCCCGCACCTGATGCGCCCAGCGCAGCGCGAGCGCGGTCTTGCCCACTCCGGGTGCTCCGCTGACCACCACGACGGTCGATCCGTCGGCCAGAAAGGACTCCATCAGGCGCAGCTCGCGGTCCCGGCCGACGAAGTCCGCGCCCTCGGCCGGGAGTTGCGAAGGCAGGAAGGTCATTAGCCCCCGCTGCAGGCGCGGAACCAGGCCGAGCAGCTGCCCCCCGGTGCCGAGCGCGGCGTCGCAGGCCCGCGCCAGCTCGTAGGTCGGGGGCTTGTCACCGTTCTCGATCTTGCTCAGGTAGCCTTTGCTGTAGGAGACCTTGCGGGACAGTTCGGTGAGCGACATCCCCCGGTCGGTCCGAACCTGCCGCAGCGCGCGACCGAAGGACGGCCGCCTACCGTCGCTCCGCCGTCGACCCGAGTCTCCTGCGCCGGTCGTCACCTTATCGACAACTTCCGTCCTATCACCTGTCATGTTGAGAGGCGGATACAAACCCACGAACTTGGGTTTTCCCTACCCTATCCAGCCAGGGGTCCGGCAAAGTCGATCATCCTCGTGACGGGGTGGCTCTGTTGATCACGTGAGTGTCGGATTCGCATGACCGTGGAGGAGAGCCGTTCCCCTGTGTCATCGTACCCTATTCTTGCTGGGTTGAATCGTGTGCCGCGGTTGGGGGAGGTTGGTCCTGATCATGTAAGAGACTCCGGTGCTTGATCAGCCTGGTGGTCCTGGGATTGCATGAGCATCCCGGATGGTGCGGTGGGGGCGTCGAAAGTCGGTCTGAGGGAGAGCCTCGTACCTCTGATTGCCACCGCTAGTCTGGCCACGATGCCCCGGATGAGGGAAGTTGGGTCGGCCCTGGTAGGGGCCGGACCCGGTTGCCTCACCCCCGGCGGACCCACGGCGAAAGCGCCCTCGATCACCAATCGGCCGGTAAGAACTCCCTGGTCAGCCGCCATCCTTCTGCGTAGTGCCCCGCCGAGAGCGCCCGGATCATGGGAAACACCAACGCCTGAACGCTGGCACCCGAAGACCTCTACCGGTTGGCTGTTGGTGGTCTCGTTCACGCCACGCCCGACCGCCCGCGAACCCGGAGTTCGGCCGATTCGGCCCAGCTCGCCGAGCCGGATGCCAGACGGTGGATTTCGGTGTGGAATCGGTCAGTCGTCGCGGAGTGTGCGGAACTCGTCGATCAGCACGGGATACTGCTCCCCACCGTGTCCGGCGGCGATCGAGCGGTCGGCCATCGCCTTGATCAACTTGGGCAGTTCGGCGTTGACACCCACCGCCTCGCTCTCCTCGATCAGGTGTGCCATCGCCCGCGCGTCGGTCTCCAGGGCCGACACCTCCGCCGGAAAGGAGCCGCTGTCGATCTGCTCGGCATACCCAGGCAGCCATTCGGCCACACCGGCGGCGATCTGCCGCGCGAACGGCGCATACGTCGCGGCGTCGACACCGGCCGTCCCGAGCAGGGCAGTGCCCTGGAGCCAGGCGTTCAGGACGCTCCACATCATGGCCAGGCCTGCCACGTCGTACAGGGACGCCAGCCCATGGTCCGCACCAAGGTAGGTGACGGTGCCGAGCGCGCCGAGTGTCGACCTGTGTGCCTCGAAGTCCGACCGCGGCCCGCTGTGCAGGATCACCGCCTCGGTGGTCCCGATCGCCCGCGGGATCGCCATGATCGCCCCATCCAGGTAACGGGCACCGCGCTGCTCGGCCCACCGGGCGGCTTCCCGAGCCTGGGCCGAGCTGCCCGAGGTCAGGTTGATCAACATCGTGCCGTTCAGCTCGATGCCAGTCCCGCCGAGCAGCTCGCGCACGGCCTGGTAGTCGGTGACGCAGATGATCGTCAGGGAACCGGCCTCGAGCGCGTCGCCCACCGTTGGCGCCAGCCGTGCACCCTCCGCCACCAGGTGGTCGGCCTTGGAGGTCGTGCGGTTCCACACGGTTGTGGGATGCCCGGCTTTCAGGAACGCGCCGGCGAGTGCCTGGCCCATCAGTCCGAGTCCGATGACTGCCACGGGTGTGTCGGTGCTGTGGTTCATGGGAGCATCGTCAACGTTGATACCGGTGTGAAGGTCAAGCGAGGTTTCGGTGCGGATCGGGGAACTGAGTCGCCGGACGGGCGTCAACGCCCACCAGTTGCGCTACTACGAAGCCCAGGGCCTGCTGGAGGCGGACCGCGGAGCGAACGGTTACCGCGAGTACGGCGAGACCGCCGTACTGCGGGTGCGGCAGATCCGGCACCTGCTCGGAGCCGGTTTGTCCTCCGACGACATCGCGTACCTGCTGCCCTGCGCGGTGGGAGAGGCCCCGGAGCTGCCCGGGTGTCCCGAGTTGCTGGCCGCGATGCGGTCACGGCTGCGACGACTGGACGAGCAGCTGGACAGGCTCGCTCAGTCCCGCGACGCTCTTGCCCGCTACATCGGTGCGGCCGAGCGAATGGGCAGCGAGAGCTACCCACCCTTCGACGATGCCGAACAGCAGGCCGCCCCCGCGTGAGCAGCGCGAACACCAGTCGGAGCGGCCTTCTCGGTTGCCCGGCGGTGTGCGGTCCAGTACCGACTGGTTGTGGCCACTGAGTGGCCAGGCTCCAGCATTCCGGCCGATGGCCGTGCGCCACCCACACGCGCTGCCGTGCCGATCCGGAAGTCCCGTGTCGGGCTAGGGAGCCGTCGCGGGTTCCCGTTCTCGGAGTTCCGGCAGGGGATGGGCGTGGATGACGTGCAGGTTGCTGACGGCTCGGGTCAGGGCGACGTAGAGGCGCTGCAGACCGCGGTGTTCCGCTCGGGCGATGCGGGCCGGTTCGACGACGAGGACGATGTCGAACTCGAGTCCCTTGGCGAGGCTGACCGGCGTGAGAGTGAGACGTTCTGCCTGGAGGCTTGCTCCGTTGCTGCCCAGGACGGTGTGTCGGAACCCGCTGCCGGACAGGGCGCGATGGAGTTCGGGGATGTCGCCGTCGACGGCGGTGAGTCCGACCGAACCCTCCCCGGCCAGCGCGGTCGCACAGGCCGTGACGGTCGCCGCGATCGTCTCCTCGGGCGTGGTTCGGGTGAGGCGCAGGGCGTCAGCGGAGTGGCGGAACGACGCCGGGCGGCGTAGCTCCGGGGTGATGTGTGGCAGGAGCCGGGCGGCGTAGTCGATGACCTGGGCTGGTACCCGGTAGCCGCGAGTCAGTTCCTCGACCTGGCCGTCCGGCCTGCCGAGGTGCGTGAGCACCGTCGCCCAGCCCTGGACGGCGGCGGGCTGCTGAACGACACCCCACGAGCCAGCACGTTCCACCACCTGCTGTACACCACGCCGACCCTGATGGCCCGCCTGACCGGGTACATGCTCGACCGGGAGCGAGACCTCGCCGACGAGCTGCTCACCTCCGGCGGGCTGAGCGACGAGTTCGTCGCACGCCTCGTGGCCGCGCAGGTCTTCGGCACGCAGCGCATCCTCGCCAACCACAACGCCAGGGACATCCGCGCCGGACGCAGCGCCGACGACACCTACCCCGCGGCGGTCGCCCGTGCCGAGACGGCCTTCGACCTCCTGGAGAACGGTCTGGCGACCTACGTCGGCTAGGCCCAGCCATGGGGCCCGTGCCGGCCGGCGAACCGTCGCGGAGGCGAGGTCCGGCTCGCGTGCGGCAGGGTCAGGGACGGCGTCCCACGAAGCAGAGGAACTCGGTCTGCAGGTCGGTCCCGGCCGGTGGGGGTGTCCTGGGGCCGAACGCCCACGGCTGCCGGAACAGCTGGTCGAGCGGCTTCAGCAGCTCGAAGACGTGCGCGACGACGTCGGGCTCGAGCCGCTCGTCGAGATTGGTGGCCCTGGCCAGGTCCCAGGTGTGGATGAGCGGGTCCTCGGGGCGCAGCTCGACGATGGTGGCGAAGGGCTGCTCCCCCATCGGCATGGGCAGCGGGACGTCCGCGCAGTCGGGATCGTCGATCGCCGCGGTCAGCCCGTCGCCGATCTCCCGCCACGCGGCCGCGAGGTCGGCGTCGGGCGCCACCGCCGGTATCGCCCCGATCTCGGCGACGTCGACACCGTGCAGCGGGAGCGGTTCCGTCCTGGTCACCGCGGCGAGCATGCGCCGCTGCTCGTTGACGACGTGCGCGACCACGTCCCGCGCCGTCCAGCCGGGACACGGGGTCGGGGCGGACCAGCGGCCCGCCGGAACGGCCTCGACGCGGGCCAGGAAACCCGCGGCGGTTCGCCGGAACCGGTCCGCGGCAGGGGAAAGTGACATGGTGGATCAACCTTCGACTGTCCGAAAGGATTCAGGGGGCAACGGACCGGTCGTCCAGCACCCGGGTGAGTCGGCGGAGGACATGGCTGCGCCAGCCGCCGTTCATGATGCGCCGGGAGAGCTGGTGCGTCGGGTTGTCCGGGTCGAACCCGGTGTGCTCAAGCACCATCCTGGTGCCCCGGCCCTCCGGTTGGAGGTTCCAGGTGACGGTGGTGCTGAACGAGTCGACATCCGCGGCGTCGGCCCAGCTGATGCTCAACCGCTCGGGGCGGAACGAGCTCGAGGACCTCGCACGCCACCACGCCGGAGAAATCCACGGGTCCGATGGGGACCGACCGGAGGGTGAATCGGTGTCCCACCCTGGGCACGAAGTCGTTGGGCATGAGCCACCGTTCGATCAGTTCCGGCGTGGTGAGGACGTGCCACACGCGCTCGACCGGATGCGGGAAGAACTGGTCGACGCGGATGCTCGTCAGGTCGTCGGTCACGGTTCGCGGACTTTCCTCCGCTCCTTGTCGCCGAGCTCGTCCAGCACGTCACCCATGCTGGCAAGCCGGTCCCGCCAGAAGCGTTCGTACGGCGTGAGCCACTGCCGCAGTTCGTACAGTGGGCCCGGGTTGACGGCGTAGTAGCGGTGCCGGCCCCGCTTGGTCTCGGTGACCAGACCGGTGTCGCGGAGGACCTTGAGATGCTCGGACACGCTGGGCCGGGCCATGTCGAAGCGGGAGGCGATGTCGGACACCGTCCGCGGGCCGTGCAGCAGCAGATCGAGCACGTCGCGCCGGGTGGGGTTGGCGAGTGCTCCGAACACCTGGTCGGTCGACGAGTCCTTGGCGCGAAGCGGCACGACAACCTCCGTCCCGGGTGTTGCTGTCGCCGCACCACCTTAGCCGCGTTCGACGAGCGCGCGATCACGAAGCGTCGGGACACTCGGCGGCTAGCCGCTCCGCACGGAGGTCGCCGAGAGCACGAAGCCGTTGCCGTCCGGGTCGGCGAAGGTCGCCTGGCGACCCCACGGCATGTCGTGTGGCCCCTCGACGCGCACCCCGTTGGCACGCAACGCCGACACGTCCGCGTCGATGTCCGCCGACTCGAGAATCACCCCCTGTGAGGAACCGGCCGTCGTGCCAGGGAACGGCTCGTGCAACACGATCGACGTCTCCGCCGCCGGGGGCACCACCTCCAGCCACCGGTTCTCACCCATGCGCACGTCCGTGCGCACGTCGAACCCGAGACTGTCCACATAGAACGAGCGAGCGCGTTCCTGGTCGGCCACCAGCACGGTGATCGTCATGATCCGGGAGATCTTCATGCGGTCATGTTAGGTAGGAAAAATCCTACCTGTCAAGCCCTGACCAGAGGCGCCAACGGCGAGGCCGCGCTCGACTCGCTGGAGCACGAGCGCGGCCTCGAGCTCGACCGGACCCACGGGGGCCGGGCCGTCCGCCGCCGAGACGGCGGAGATCCTCAGAGCAGTGAGTTGATCTGCGCGGCGACGAGGTCGATGCGCACGCCCTGGTTCGGGCAACCACCGAAGTGGTGCAACCCGATGACCTTGTGCGTACGCCTCGACAGCACCGGCGAGCCGGACGAGCCGCCCTCGGTGTCGCAGTAATAGCTGATGTCGGACTGCGACGAGCTTCCGTTCACCCGCACCGCGCGCACGGCGCAGTAGCCGCCCCCGTTGCGGTCGTCGCGTAGGGAGAGCTTGTTGAGCTTCCCGGCGGGGTGACCGCTGACGTACATCTCCTCACCGACCGCGGGCACCCGCGCGTCCAGCTCCAGGTAGCCGAACGAGCTGATGGCCGTGAAGTTGTTCACGGTGAAGAGGGTGTAGTCGAGCGCGGAGCTCGTTCGCAGCACGGACTCGGCGAGCACCTTCGTGACCGGGGCGGACGAGCGGCCGCCGCAGGTCGGGCACCGGTAGTTGAACCACACCTCGATACCGGCCGTGCTGGTGAAACAGTGGTTGTTGGTCAGCAGCCGGTTGTTGGGGCCGACCCGCCACGCCGTGCACAGGGAGCGGCCGTTGCGCAGCAGCTTGGCCACGGACTTCGTGCGACCGAACTCCGTCGGGTTGCTGGACTGGTAGCAGACGGCGTCCCGGTAGTCGTTCGTGCCGCAGATGCTCTGCGGCGTGATCTGCGCGTCCAGCTCGGCCTCGGTGTAGCCGCGCGTGATCTTGTCGATCCGCACCCGGCTGGCCGGGCTCGTGACGCTCACCACGGCCCTCTCGCCGGTGATCGACATGGACCAGAACCCGGTCGCGTCGATCGTCGCGGTCAGCGAGGATTCCAGGTCGCGCGTGTAGGTGTACTTCTCGGTGCCGGCCGGATTCGACACGGTCAGAACGTCGCCGCTCTTCAGGCGCACGTCGGTGAAGTGAATCTTGATGTACCCGGATCCTGGCCGTTCGAGCGTCGTCGAACGGGTCGTGCCACCCACCTGAACCGAGAGCGATTCCTCGGTTCCGATTTCCTGCGACTGCGGCGCTCGGGCCTGCGCAGGTGTAGGTGTCGTGGTTGCGGGGACGACTGTCAACGGAAGGGCAATAGCAATTGCCGCGAGGAGTTGCAGGGGTTTCCTCATACCCTTTGATACTCCCGGAATCACCCGATCGTGTCAGCCCGCCGAAAGTCGGCAATTGCGGAATCAGAGCAGGTTGCCCATCTCGGTCGTGCCTGCTTCTCGACACGGTTCCCGCACGCGCCGGGTCGCCGACGACGTACGCGATCTGACGTACGGAGAGATGGTCGTCCGAGCGGACGAGCCGGCGGCCCGGCCGGTCGAGCATGGACCGCGTCGACCCGAACCGACTCACCGCGAGGTAACGACGATGTCCCACACCGCCACCACGAGCCGCCCGCGCAGACTCGGGGGCGGACCCGCAGGGCCGTCCTGGTGCTGCGCATCCTGTCCGCGGCGGCGTGGTTCGGCATCGACCTCGCGCTGGGCATCCTGGTGGTCACCGCACTCGGCGCCGAGTCACCGCGGACCGCGGGCACGGCCGTGCGGGCGAGAGCTGCAGAAGGTGCTGCCCGGCCCGAACGCCGGGACGCTGGCCGCGGCCTTCGGGGCACCCGCCGGCACCCCGGGCGTCGAGGTCGTCGCCGGCACCGGGCACGCCGTCGTCGTGGTGAGCGCCTACCTGGTGGCATTCTGTGTCCTCGGCGGGTGGCTGCTGCACCGCCGGGACATCGTCTGAGTGGTGCCCGACGTCGCCGGGGAGGTCCGGGCGAGCGAGAACGCCGAGGCCCCGGTCGCGCGGGCGGGCTGGGTGCGGCCGCTCCGCTCGCTGCGGCCGCCCGTGCCGACATCGTGCTCGCCGGGGCGCTCGGGGTGATCGGCGTGCCATCCGGCAACAGCTCTATGAGGAGCGGCTGCGAGTCGCGCAGGAGGTGCACGACGTCGTGGGCCACGGCCTCGCGATCAAGATGCAGGCCGACGTGGCGCTGCACCTGCTGGCGACCAAGCCCGAGCAGGCCGAGCGGGCGTTGACCGCCATCAGCCGCACCAGCACCGAGGGGCTCGACGAGGTCCGCGGCACGCTGGCCGTCGTGCGCGGGGTCGACCCGGACCGGGCACCCACTCCCGGCCTGGCCCGCCTGGACGACGCCTACCAGTCGGGCCTGACGTCCTGACCATTCCCGATGCGCGGCGGGAACCGATTTTCGTGACGGATTCACCGCTGGCGAGACAAGGGATGAACGGCACGCCCCTCGGGCTAGTGTTGGGCCATGCTGGTAGGGCGGAACCCGGAGCGCGCCAGGATCCACCGCCTTCTCGTCGACGCGGCGAACGGACGCAGTGGCGCCCTGGTCGTTCGCGGTGAGGCGGGAATCGGAAAGTCCGTGTTGCTCGATGACGCGGCCTCGACGGCCGGGACCATGCGGGTGCTGCGCGGCACGGGCATCGAGTCGGAAGCCGAGCTCCCCTTCGGCGTGCTGCACCAGCTGCTGCTCCCGTTCCTCGATCGGCTCGACACGCTGCCGGTACCGCAGGCCGCCGCGCTGAGCGCCGCCTTCGGGCTCGTCGAAGGGCCCGACACCAACCGATTCCTGATCGGCGCTGGCACGCTGACCTTGCTGGCCGAGCTGGCCGACGACGAGCCGTTGCTGTGCCTGATCGACGACGCGCAGTGGCTCGACCAGGGCTCCCTCGACGCTCTCCTGTTCGCCGCGCGGCGGTTCCAGACCGACCCCGTGGCGATGGTGTTCGCCGTACGGGACACCGCCGTTCCCTTCGGCACACCCGGAATCGACACGCTCCGGCTCACCGGGCTCCCCCGCTCGGCATCCGCCGCCCTGCTCGACGAGCGGTCCCCCGGGCTGAGCGCCCCGGCCAGGGAACGGGTGCTGGACGAAGCACACGGCAACCCGCTTGCCCTCATCGAGCTGGGAGCCGCTCAGGGGCTCGGGCACGCCGATCCGACCGAGCAGGTGGCACCACTCCCGGTCACCGGTCGGGTCCAGGAGGCGTTTCGCGCCCAGATCGCCGGGCTTCCCGGGGCCACGCGAGCTCTGCTGCTGACGGCCGCGGCGGACGCCGGCGGGGATCTCGACCTGATCCTGCGAGTCGGCCGCACGCTCGGCGCGACGGCGGTCGACCTGGCACCGGCCGAGCACGCGCACCTGGTCACACTCTCCACGAGCCGGCTCGTCTTCCGGCACCCCCTGGTCCGCGCCGCCGCCTACCAGAGCGCACCGCACCACCAGCGGATCGCCGTGCACAGGGCCTTCGCGCACGAGCTGGCCCTCGCGGGGGACGTGGGGGCCGATCGGCGGGCGTGGCATCTCGCGGCGGCGACCACCGGGCCCGACGAGAGCGTCGCCGCGGAGCTCGAACGAACCGCGCTACGGGCGCAGCACCGCGGGGGCGCGATGGCCGTGTCCGCCGCCTACGACCGCGCGGGCCGGCTCAGCACGGACAACGAACGCAAGGCCCGGCGCCTCGGCAAGGCCGCGCAGGCCGCCTACGACGCCGGCAAGCCGGACCGCGCCGTCCGGCTCGCGGCCGAGGTGGCATCGCTCACCGAGGACCCCAGCATCCTCGCGGACGCCCTCAGCCTGCGGGCGCAGGTGGAGTACGAACGGACGTCCCCGGCCGTGGACGCGACACTGGCGCTGGACGCGGCCGAGCTCGTGCCGCGCGGCGACCCCGAACGGGCGGTGCTCATCCTCACCGAAGCGGTCTGCGCCGGCCGGAACTCCTGCCGGCTCGACGTCGTCGCGCACGGCGTTCGGCGGCTGCGCGCCCTGCGCCTGCCCCCGGACTCCGGCCTGTGGTCGGTGGTCGAGGCGCAGATCGGGTGGGGCGAGATGTTCGCCGGACGTCCCGGGAGGGCGGTCGGCCCCATGGCGGCGCACCTGCGGGCCGCGCGCGCGGGTCCCCTGGACCATCTCCATCGGATCATCGCCGGGTTCAGCGGGCTGATGCTGGGCGACGACGAGGCGACCATCGCGGTGATGAGCGCGACGCTGACCGACGCGCGGGCGACCGGTGCCCTGACGTGGATTCCGTACTCCCTGGAGGTCCTCGCACTGGGCCACCTGATGCGGGGCAGGTTCGTCGACGCGGACGCCAGCGTGGCGGAAGGCGTGCCGATGGCCGAGGAGCTCGCCATGGACACCGAGCTCCTCGTGCTGAAGGCCGTCTCCGTGTGGCTGGCCGGGGTACGCGGTGACGAGCGCGGTTGCCGGTCGCTCACCGAGGAGGTGTTGCCGCGGCTCGACACCCGCCACCCGCTGGGCGCCGCGCTCGCCCGCTGGGGGCTGGGCCTGCTCGACCTGGCGGCGGGACGGTGCGACGACGCACTCCGCACGCTGGAGGACGTGTGCGCCGGCCCTGCCGGGCGTGACGTCGTCGTCCGCGCCGTCCCCGACCTGGTGGAGGCTGCGGTGCGCACCGGCGACACCGACCGGGTCCTGGACCGTCTCGCCGACTTCGACCACTGGGCCGAGCACGTGGACTCGCCCGTCGCGCTGGCGCTGTCCCTGCGCTGCCGCGCGCTGCTCGCCACCGGCGACACCGCCGAGGAACACTTCTCGGCCGCGCTTCGCCTCCAGCACGCCCACGCGGGGCCCTTCGACCTGGCTCGAACCCGGCTCCTGTACGGGGAGTGGCTGCGCCGTCGCCGGCGGCGCGGCGACGCGCACAGCCACCTCGCGCCCGCGTTGACCGCCTTCGAGCGCCTCGAGGCGCTGGGGTGGGCCGAGCGCGCCCGCACCGAGCTGGCCGCGCTCGGCGAGCGGCCCGTCGCCCGGCCACAGGCGAAGAATCCGCTCCAGCGGCTGACACCGCAGGAAGTACAGGTGGTGCGGCTCGCCGCGTCCGGATACAGCAACAAGGAAATCGGGGCGCAGCTGTTCCTCAGCCCACGAACGGTCGGGCACCACCTGTACAAGGCCTATCCCAAGCTCGGCGTCAGCAGGCGAACCGAGCTCGCGCGACTCGAGCTGTAGTCGAGGAACGATCCGGCCCGGTAACCAGGTCGGTGGAGGCCAGTCATTCGACCGATGCGAGTGCCGCGCCCCGCTGCCTAGCGTTTCGAGCGACCCGATTCCCCGACCTGGAGAGACTGAAATGTTGCTCGAGAACAAAACCGCGGTCGTCTACGGCGCCGGCGGGAGCATCGGAAGCGCGTTGGCCAAGGGGTTCGCCGCGGAGGGCGCCCGTTGTGTCCTCGTCGGCCGCACACCCGGCACGCTCGACGCGGTCGCCGAGGAGATCCGCGCGGCCGGTGGTCACGCCGAGACCGCCGTGCTCGACGCCCTCGACGAGGCGGCCGTCAACGACCACGCCGACACCGTCGCGGCCCGCACCGGGAGCCTCGACATCTCCGTGAACGTCATCACCCAGGACGCGATCTTCACGCCGCTCGCCGACATGCCCGTGGCGGAGTTCGCACGGGCCATCGAGAAGGTCGCGGCGTCCCAGCTGCTGACCACCAAGGCCGCCGCCCGGCACATGGTCAAGCAGGAGTCCGGGGTGATCCTGTTCTTCGGCGGATCCGACCACAACCAGAAGCAGCCGGGTCTCGGCACGGTCCAGATCGGCATGGACGTGGTCGAGTCGCTGCGCCGGCAGTGGGCGTGCGAGCTCGGCGAGCACGGGGTACGCGTGGTCACCCTTCTCACCGGCGGGATCCCGGAGTCGTTCCCCGACATGCCCGAGATGGAGCCACAGAAGCAGGCGATCGCGGACGCGACGCTGCTCAGGCGGGCGGCCACACTGGCCGACGTGGGCCAGGTCGCCGCCTTCGTCGCCTCCGACCGTGCCCGCACGATGACCTCGACCCAGGTCAACATCTCCTGCGGGGCACACGGGGACTGAGCGGCACGCGTTTCTCGTGGAGCACGGGGCGCGCCCACGCCGGTGGGCGCGCCCCTGTCACGCCACGCCGTCCCGCCCGTGCCGGGTGCGGCGTACCAGGTCCGCGGCCGCGTCCGGCCAGCGCGGGAAGTCGAAGGAGAAGCCGACGCCGAGGAGCCGGCCGGGCACGACCCGCCGGCTCTTGAGGAGGAGCTCGGTGTCCGAGCGGATGACGAACGCGCCGAGCTCGGCCATCCACCTGGTCGCGGGCAGGCCGAACGGAACGCCCGCCGCGGCGCGGAGGGTGCGCATGAGCTCGCGCTGCGGCACGGGGTGGGGTGCGGCGAGGTTGACCGGCCCGCGCAGGTCGTCGCTGTCCAGGTTGTCGCTGTCCAGCAGGAACTCGACCGCGCGGACCATGTCCCGGTCGTGGATCCAGGAGACGAACTGGGCCCCACCGGCGACCGGCCCGCCGAGGCCGAGCCGGACCATCCGGAGTAGCACGTCGAAGACGCCGCCGCGCCCGGGGCTCATCACCATGGCCGTCCGGAGCGCGACCTTGCGGGTGTGCGGCGTGGCGGCCTGTTCCTGTGCCTGCTCCCACGCCCTGGCGATGTCGACGCTGAAGGCCCAGTAGTCGGGGACGTCCAGCTCGGCGCCGCCGATGATGCCGGTCTCCTCGTCGTTGGGGGCGTCGAAGCGGTGCGCGTAGATCGTGGCGGTGCTCATCTGCAGCCAGACCCGCGGCGGGCTGGCGGCCCGCTCGATCGCCGCGCCCACGGCGCGCGTGGAGTCGACCCGCGAGTCCATCATCTCCCGCAGGTTGGCCGCCGTGTAGCGGCAGCTCACGCTGCGGCCAGCCAGGTTGATCACCGCGTCACTGCCGTCGATCTCCGCGGCCCACGCGCCCTGGGTGCGGCCGTCCCAGTGGACGTGGCGGACACCGTCTCCGTTCTCGGGACCGGGCCGGCGGCTCAGCACCACCACCTCGTGACCGGACTCCGCCAGGGCCCGGCCCAGGAACCTGCCGATGTGCCCGGTGCCCCCGGGTATCACGATCTTCATGGACGTCCCTCTTCCCCCGCCGGGCGTGACCGTAGCACCGTGCTCTCACGGTCTGCGGGTGACGTCGGCGAGGCCGCGGGACCGTTCGGGGCGGTCGCTGAAGGGGTCGGCGCCGTCCGGCCGCCATTCGGGAGCCAGCCGAGTCCGGGTTCGACCAGGTCCATGCCGGTGAAGAACGCGGTGATGTTCGGTTCTTCCGGAGACGGTCCCCCTGGCCCGTGACGGGACGGGAACCACCCCGGAACACCGTGTCACGACACCGGACGACCGAGGGTGCGAGCGCTACCGGAGGGGGTGCTCGACGACGAGCGGCTCGGGAGCCGACAGCCGCCATGCCTCGTACAGCAGCTCGGTGAGCTCGGCCACGTCGATTCCGCGCAGGTGCACCACCACCCAGCCGAACCCGCCGGTGGTGAACTGCACCTCGAACACGTCCGGGCGCTCGGAGACCAGCGCCAACTGCTCGGACAGCGTCTGCTTCAGCCCGACGGTCTCCGTCCGCGGCCAGTGGTAGCCGAACCGCTTACCGCGCACGCTGAAGGCCGTGTAGTCCCGTGCCGACGACCGCTCGACCTCCGCGAGCCGGTCCACCAGCCGGAGGAACTGGCCGCTCGATACACCCATGCCCGCCATTCTCGCGCGGCCCAACGGCGAGCCGAAGGGCGCTCGATTACCCCGAGGCGCCTGCCCACCAGGGATAACCGATCAACCACTTCCTGTTACCGAGCTGCTCCGGCGTGCGATAGGTTGGTGACCGCAGTCACCCCACCGAGGAGCAGCAGCCGATGAACGATCCCGACCCCACGACGATGGTGCTCGACACGAGCAAGCCGACGATCGCCCGTGTCTACGACGCCAGTCTCGGCGGCAAGGACAACTACGAGGTCGACCGCAAGGTCTGGGCGGAGATCCAGAAGGCCGCGCCGCACCAGGGCGCGGTCAGCCGGATGAACCGGCGCTGGCTGATCCGGGTGGTCCGCTACCTCGCCGACGAGGTCGGGATCGACCAGTTCCTCGACCTCGGCAGCGGGCTGCCCACCGCCGAGAACACCCACCAGGTCGCGCAGTACCACGACCCCGAGGTCCGTGTCGTCTACGTCGACATCGACCCCGTCTGCAACGTCCACGGACGAGCGCTGCTGGCGGAGAACGAGCACACCCACTTCGTCCAGGGCGACTTCACCAAGCCGGCCGAGGTGCTGGCGCACCCGGAGATCACCGGCGCGCTCGACTTCGACCGACCGATCGTGCTGATGCAGTGCGGCACCCTGCACCACGTGCCCGACGAGCAGGATCCCGTCGGCGTCATGCGGCGCTACATCGACGCGCTGGCCCCGGGCTCGCACGTGATGATCAGCCATTTCTGGGACCCGGGCGACGAGAACCCCGAGCTGCACCGGCTGGCCCGAGAGGTCGAGGAGGGCATGAGGAACCTCGGCTCGGGGTGGTGGCGCAGCCGGGAGGACATCCAGGCCATGTTCGACGACCTGGAGATGCTGCCGCCGGGCCTGGTCGAGCTCGAGGACTGGTGGCCGCTCGGCCCGAGGGTCCGCGAGATGTACCCCGAGCAGCACCTGATCCTCGGCGGCGTCGGCCGCAAGGCGTAACTCCCCCACACCGGAAACCGGAACCGGAAGGAACCATGGAACCCAGCACGCAGGAGATCCACGACAAGCTCGTCCAGGTACTCGGACAGACCAGCGAGATGTACCTGGCCACCGCGGGAGACGACATCTGGAACGCCGGCGCCTACTTCGCCGAGTTGGATCCCTTCACGCTGACCCTGGTCCTCGAGACGCACGGCACCACGCTGCGCAACCTGCGGGCCAACCCGACCGCCGCCATCGTCATCGCCCCCGCCGGGCCGTTCCAGCCCTTCCTCCAGGGCCGCGCGCGGGCCACGATCCGGGACGAGGCCGGCAAGGAGGCCACCATCGAGGCGCTGCTCCGCAAGGAACCGCAGGCCAAGCCGCTGGTGGAGGCCGGGCCGGTCGAGGCGATCGAGCTGGCCATCACCCAGTGGCGGGTCACCGACGTGCCGGCCGGGTGGTTGCCCGGCAAACACCTGACGCCGGACACGGCGCTGTCGTAGCCGACGGGCGGTGACGGTGCCCGGCCAGGCACCGTCACCGCCCGTGGAGCCGGTGCAGGCGCAGCGCCACCTGGATCTCCAGCGCCCGGTCCGGGGCCTGCCAGTCCGCGCCGAGCAGCGACGAGATCCGCTCCAGCCGCTGCGCCACCGTGTTGACGTGGACGTGCAGCCGTTCCTTGGCACGGGTGAGGTTCGCACCGGAGTCGAAGTACGCCCGCAGGGTGCCGACGAGGTCGGTGCCGCGGCGGGCGTCGTAGTCCAGCACCGGGCCCAGCGTGGCCAGGACGTAGCCGTCCAGGTCGGTGCTGTCGCCGAGCAGCTGCCCCACGAACCCCAGGTCCGCCAGCGCCGCGCCCTCCCCCACCCTGCCGAGCGCGAGCAGCGCCCGCACGCACCGTGCCGCCTCGGCCGCGGCCGCCGCCAGCGCCGCCGGCCCGCGCGCCGGCCCCGACACGCCGACCGTCACCGGGGCGTCCACGACGGACCCGAGATCGGCGGCCAGCGACCCGGCCAGCTGCGGCGACCCTCCGGCCACCAGCAACACCACCTGCTCGGCGTGCCACCCGACCAGCGTCGCGTGCCGGCGCCCGGCCATCGCCAGCCGCCGCCGGGAGACCGCGGGGCAGTGCGCGATCGCCACCAGGTGCGGGGCGGCCAGGTCGATTCCCAGCCGCCGCCCGCGGTCCAGCAGCGCGTCCGGGTTGCGGGACGGCGCGGTCAGCAGGTCGGTCAGCAACTCCCCGCGCACCTCGTCCTCGGCCTTGGCCACCGACCGGCGCAGCAGCACGAGCAGCGCCGCCACCAGCCCGGCCCGCTCGAACAACCGCCGGTCCGCGTCGCCGAGCTCGGGGCGGCCGCTGAGCGCCATGCTGCCGAGCAGCTCCGGCCCGGCGAGCATCGGGCACACCCAGTCGTCGCCGTGCCGCACCGCCCGGCCGGACGAGTGCTCCACCGCCGCGGGTGGCTCCCGCTCGGAGGCGCCCACCCTGGCCAGCTCCACTCCGTCGGTGTCGAACAGCACGATCCCGCCGTCGAGCATCGCGGCCACCTCGGCCGCCACCTCCGTGAGGTCGCCGCCGCGCAGCACCAGCGCCATCAGCCGGTCGTGCGCGTCCTCGCCACGGCGCATCTCCTCGTTGTGCGCGCTGATCGTCTCGTTCGCCCGCCGCGCCTGCTCGATCCGCTGCGCGTTGTCGATCGCGATCGCCGCGTGGTCGGCCAGCGACGACAGCAGCGCGACCTCCTCCGGGGTGAACTCCCGCCGGGCGCGGTCGGCGGCGAACAGCACCCCGATGACCTTGCGGCCGAGCGACAGCGGCACGCCGAGGATGCCGACCATGCCCTCGGCGGCGACCGCCTCGTCGATCTGGGCGGTGTGCCGGAACCGCGGGTCGGACAGGTAGTCGGCGCTGGCGTACGGGCTCGCCGTCTGCGCCACCAGCCCGCCCAGCCCCTCGCCGTACCCGATCCGCAGCCGCCGCAGCAGCGGTGACGCCGAGCCTTCCGCCACCCGCATCCGGACCGCGCCGGCCGGCTCGTCGTCGAGGCTGAGGTAGGACAGGTCCACCCGCAGCAGCATCCGGGCCCGCCGGACGATCGAGCGCAGCACCTCGTCGAGGTCGCGCAGCTTGGACAGGTCGCGCGCGGTGTCGAACAGCGCGGTGAGCTCGGCCTCGCGCCGCCGGTGCTCGGCCAGCTTGTGCCGGATCTCCAGCGCCCGCTCGGTCGCCCGCTCCACCGCCGCGCGCGCCGCGGGGTCCAGCCCCGCCGCCCGCGCGGCCACCGCGACGTGCGCCAGTCGCTCGCCGCTCGCGTCGTCGGCGAGCAGGTCGAGCAGCCGGCACACCGCGTCGGGCGCCACGTCCACCCCGGTCATTGTGGCACCCGGA
Organism: Amycolatopsis arida; assembly: GCF_900115565.1. Lineage (GTDB taxonomy): Bacteria > Actinomycetota > Actinomycetes > Mycobacteriales > Pseudonocardiaceae > Yuhushiella > Yuhushiella arida. The sequence goes on from NZ_FOWW01000001.1 coordinate 491,212, forward strand.
CCTCCTCACCCGGCGGGGTCGCGGAGGCGGACACGACGCCGGTCTCCCCGGTCAGCGACACGCCGCGGGTCTCCTTGGCGAGGGTCACGGCGACGATGGTGAGCAGACACATCCCCAGCAGGTAGAGCGACACCGGCAGGGTGCTGCCCCACGCGTCGAGCAGCGCCACCGCGATCAGCGGTGCCAGCCCGCCGGCCAGGATCGACGCCAACTGGTAGCCGATCGACGCGCCGGAGTAGCGCACCCTGGTCCCGAACAGCTCGGCGAAGAACGCGGCCTGCGGCCCGTACATCGCGCCGTGCAGCACCAGCCCGACGGTGGTGGCGACCAGGATGACGCCGAACGAGCGGGTGTCGAGCAGGGCGAAGAACACGAAGCCCCACGCGCCCATCCCGGCGGCACCGAGCAGGTACACCGTCCGCCGACCGACCACATCGGACAGCCAACCCCACCCCCGGGATGGTGGCGAAGTGGACCACCGAGCCGACCAGCACGGCGTTGAGCCCGACCGACCGGCTCAGCTCCAGCCCCTGGGTGAGGTACACGAGGATGAACGCGGTGATCACGTAGTAGGACACGTTCTCCGCCATCCTGGCGCCCATCGCGATCAGCACCTCGCGCCAGCTGTGCCGGAACACCTCCACGATCGGCGGCTTCTCCGGCTCGCCGCGCTCCCGCGCCCGCCGGGCCGCCTCGAGGAACACCGGGGACTCCGACACCGAGATCCGGATCCACAGCCCGATCACCACCAGCACCGCGGACAGCAGGAACGGGACCCGCCAACCCCAGGACATGAACGCCTCGTCGGACTGCACGGTGGCCAGCACCGCCAGCACCGCGGTGGTGAGCAGGTTTCCGCCCGGCGCGCCGCACTGCGGCCAGGACGCCCAGAAGCCGCGCCGGCTCGCGCCGCCGTGCTCGGAGACGATCAGCACCGCGCCGCCCCACTCGCCGCCCAGCGCGAAGCCCTGCACCAGCCGGAGGAAGGTGAGCAGCAGCGGGGCCGCCACCCCGATCGTGGCGTAGGTCGGCAGCAGGCCCATGGCGAACGTGGCGCCGCCCATCAGCATCAGGCTCAGCACCAGCAGCTTCTTGCGGCCGATCTTGTCGCCGAAGTGGCCGAACACCAGCCCACCGACGGGCCGCGCGGCGAAGCCGATGGCGTAGGTGGTGAACGCCAGCAGGGTGCCGGTGAGCGGGTCGGAGGTCGGGAAGAACAGCGTGTTGAACACCAGCGCCGCGGCCGCCGAGTAGAGGAAGAAGTCGTACCGCTCGATCGTGGTTCCGATCAGGCTCGCCGACACGATCTTGAGCAGGGACCGGGGCGGGGCGGTCGGGGCGGAACGGGAACTCATCGGATCACCTCGATGTCCGGTGAAGGGATCGGGTCTGTTCAGGTGGCGGTCCAGCCGCCGTCGACTGGCAGCGACGCGCCGGTGAGCGACCGGGCGTGCTCGCCGCACAGCCACAGCACCAGCGCGGCGACCTCGTCCGGCTCGATCAGCCGGCGGATCGGCGTGCGGTCCAGCAGGACGCGCTCCAGCACCTCCTCGGCCGGCAGCCGGTGCGCCCGCGCCTGCGCCTCGATCTGGTTCTCCACCAGTGGTGTGCGAACGTAGCCGGGGCTGACGCAGTTGCTGGTGACGCCGTGCGGGGCGCCCTCGACCGCGGCGACCTTCGACAGGCCCTCGAGCCCGTGCTTGGCGGCGACGTACGCGGCCTTGTACGCGCTGGCCCGCGACCCGTGCACGCTGGAGATGTTGACGATCCGGCCCCACCCCCTGGCGTACATGTGCGGCACGCACCGGCGGATGAGCAGGAACGGCGCGGTCACCATGACCTGCTGGACGCGGCTGAACACCGCGAGGGAGAACTCGGGCAGCGGCGCGACGTGTTGCAGCCCGGCGTTGTTGACCAGGACGTCGATCTCGACGGGGAGCCGCCCGATCGAGCCCGGCTCGGCCAGGTCGACCACGTGGGCCCAGCCGCCGACCTCGCCGGCCACCCGCTCGGCCGCGCCGGCGTCCCGGTCCACCACGTGCACCTTCGCGCCCGCGTCGGCGAGCAGCCGCGCGCAGGCCCGGCCGATGCCGCTGCCCGCGCCGCTGACCATGGCCGCCCGGCCGGCGAGTCCGGTGGAAGTCGGAACACTCGTCATGCGACAGGAACCTAGGTTTCCGCGCCGGGGCCGACCATGGGCTCGCCCACCACAGCGCACCGGACGGGCATGTGGCCGCCGACCATGTGTAGGCCGCGGGACCGCGCCTTCACGACCGCCGGCGGCGTGGTCGAACGCGGCGAACGAGCTCAGCTCCGAGCGGTGCGCGCGGTGGTCACGCGCGGGACGGCGTGACCGGGTCCTGGCAGCAGGATGCCGCCGGCCCGGGCGGGATCGGGACGGGTGCCCGAGCGGGCGGCACGGTGCCCACGGTCGGTGGGCGGTGACGAACGGAACTCACATGTCACGGTCGCGGCGCATCGCTGGCCTCCTTCGGTCGATGTGGCCAAGCCAACTCGAATGGACCTGTCGGAAAGGGGGGTGTCGGTTGCAGGCTGTGGAGCACTGCTCACGCCCCCTCCTCGCTGGCGCTCGTCGAAGCCGCTCGCAAGGCCGCTGTGTTGAATGGTTCGCTCGTGCGCTCGCTCACATGTCGCGGTCGGCGCGCATGGTGAGCCTCCTTTCGGGGACGGGGACACCGACGACGGGAGAAGGACGCGCGGCATGGACGGGTGGGTGCGCCGGGGCACCGGACCGCGTCACGACGCGGTGACGCGGGCTCGCGGCGAAGCAGCGCACGGGTCACCTCCGCCGCTCGTCATCCCCTGGACGCGACGGCGCCGGACCGCCGGTCGCCCGTACCGTCGCGCGTCGAGGGTAGGGATGGGGGCGACGTCAGCGTGACACGGCACGTCGAAGCTATGGAAGCGCGTTATGGTGACGATTCGTGTCGCTCCCGCGACGCGTTGCGCTCGCTGAGCCCGCGCACCGTCGCGGCGGTGCTGCTGATCGACCTCGCCGGCATCGCGGCCGGCACCCTCGGCGTCCTGGTGTCGCCGGCCCCGAGTCACCGGCACTGGCTGCTGTTCGCCCTGTTCACCGCGGTCGCGCTAGCGCACATGGCGGCCACCCGCCCCGCGGAGGAACGCCGGCGCGCCGCGCGGCTGGACCGGGGCAAGGTCGAGTTCGTCGACCAGACCAGCATGTGGTTCGGCGCCGCCGCGCTCGTGCTCCCCACGACACTGGCGACGGCGCTGGTCCTCGTCGTCCGCACCCACCGGTACTTCATCGCCCGCAAGCCACCGGGACTGTGGATCAGCACCACCGCCACGATCGTGCTCGCCGTCGTCGGCGTCGGCGTGACGCGGGACCTGCTCGGCGGCGCGGCGTGGCTCACCGCGACCCCGCCGGCCGACTCCGCCGGCGGTGCGCACGCCGTGCTGGTGATGCTCGCCGCGGTGGTCGTGTACTTCCTGGCGGAGGCGGTACCGATCGGCGTGTACCGCGGTCTCCGCTGGGGCCGGTGGCGGCTGGCGGACACCATCGGCACCTGGGAGGACAACAAGCTTCTCGGGCACACGCTCCTGCTGGCGATGGCCACGGCACTGGTCGCCGCGGTGGCACCGCTCGGGCTGCTCGGCATGCTCGCGGTCGCCGTCCGGGAGACCCGCACGGTCGGCCGGATCACCGCGTTGGAGGTCGAGCGCGAGCGGCTGCGAATCGACGCGCTCACCGATCCGTTGACCGGCCTGCCCAACCGGCGCGGGTTCACGCCACTGGCCACCGCCGCCGTGGAGGTCGACCGCGCGAGCGGGCGGCCGACCAGCATGCTCATGCTGGACCTCGACCACTTCAAGGGCTGGAACACCCGGCTCGGCCATCCCGGCGCGGACAGGGTGCTGCAGGCGGTCGCCTCGGTGCTGCGCCGGCAGACCCGGCACGGCGACCTGCTGGCCAGGATGGGCGGCGAGGAGATGGCCGTCCTGCTCCCCGGCACCGGCGCCGGCGCGGCCACCGAGGTCGCGGAACGCATCCGGCGGGCGGTCGAGTCGCTGGACACCGAGATCACCAAGCCCGCGGGCGGTGCGCCGGTGCGGCTGGGGCGGCACGGCGTGCCCGCCTGCACCGCGTCGATCGGGGTGGCCACCGCACCGCCGAGCGCCCCACGCGCGTCGGCCCTGGCGGCGCTGGAACGGCTCTCCGACTCGGCGCTGGAACTGGCCAAGCGCCGGGGCCGCAACCAGGTCGTCGCCGTCCGCACCCCGAGCGCGGGATCAGCGCCGCGGGAGCAGGCGGCGCCACCAGGACCGCCGGGACGCTGACCGCGCGGGGCGCTCCGGTTCCGGCGGTGGTTGCGGTGGTGGTTGCGGTGGTGGTTGCGGTGGTCGTGGCCGGTTCGCGCGCCACCGTTCGACCACCTGCTCGACGTCCACCGGTCCCACGGCGACCCGGGGGCCGCTCGGCGCCCGCAGCCACTCGAGGATCCGCTCGTTGAGCTCCCGCGCGGCGGCCCGCACCTGGTCCTCGGAGCGCAACCGCGCGACGGTGGCCGGCAGCCGCTCGATCTCCTTGCGCAGCCGCAGCGGGGTGGGCAGCAACCCCTCGGCCGGCAGGCCCTCCCTGCGCAGGTAGTTCCGCAGCCACCACTGCTCCTCGGGGGGCCGGCCCGCGCCGGGCAGCGGCTTGCCGGCCCCGGGCAGGTCGTCCAGCTCGCCGCGCTCGGCCGCCGCGCGGATCTGCCGCTCGACCCACGACTCGAACTCCACACCCGGTGGTTTGCGCTCGGTCATCGCCAGACCCCCACGGCTCGACATCGTCGTGATACGAGCGTATCACGACGATGTCGTCGGACGAAGAGTTGCCGGACGCAGCCGCCGACGAGACACGAACTGTCGGAGCCCGCCGCTACCTTTCCTTCCATGACCCCGAATCCCGTTCCCCGCCGCCGTACCACCCGGCTGGCGAGAGTGATCACCGCCGTACTGGGGCTGCTCGGCCTCGTCGCGGCGACCGTGCCGACCGCGCCGCCCGCCACCGCGCACCCGCTGCCCTGGAGCGGCTCCTGGGTGGCGGCCGTCCAGGAACCGAGCGTCCCGCCGTGGGGCACGCCCAACTGGTCCGTCGAGGGCTTCACGGACCAGTCCGTCCGCCAGGTCGTGCGCACCAGCACCGGTGGGGTGGCGCCGCGCATCCGGTTGGCCAACACGTACGGCGACACACCACTCCGGCTCACCGGCGCCAGCGTCGGCAAGGCCGGCGACGGCGCGGCCGTTCACCCCGGCACGCTGCGCCCGGTGACGTTCCGCGGCTCGCTCTCGGCCACCGTGCCGGCCGGCGCCGAGCTGACCAGCGATCCCGTTCCACTCCCGGTCGCGCCGCTGGAGCGGCTGTCGATCACGCTCTACTTCGCGACCCCGACCGGCCCGGCGACCTTCCACGAGCGGGCCACCGCCACCAGCTACCGCGCCCGCGGTGACCACCGGTTCGACCGGAGTGCCGCCGCGTTCACCGAGACCAGCGAGTCGTGGTACTTCCTCAGCGGCGTGGAGGTCGTGGCCCCCGGTGGCCGCGACGCCGTGGCGACGTTCGGTGACTCGATCACGGACGGGGTGGGCTCGACCGTCGACGCCGACAACCGCTACCCCGACGAGTTGGCCGAGCGGCTCGTCGCCGCGCGTCGGCCACTGGCCGTGCTCAACGCCGGGATCAGTGGGAACCGGGTGCTCAACGACTCGACGTGTTTCGGTGAGGACGCGCTGAGCCGGTTCCACCGCGACGTGCTCGACGAGCCACGGGTCCGGACGGTGATCGTCCTCGAGGGCATCAACGACATCCTGTTCAGCGAGTTCGGTACCGAGCCCTGCATGCTGCCGAATCCCGAGGTCAGCGCGCGCGAGCTGATCGAGGGCCATCGGGCGCTGATCCGCGACGCGAAGGCCCGCGGGGTGAAGGTCGTCGGAGCCACGCTGCTGCCGGTGCAGGGCGAGTTCGTCGACAGCCCACGCGTGGAGGCGGTCCGGGACGAGTTCAACACGTGGCTGCGCACCAGCGGCGAGTACGACGCGGTGGTCGACCTCGACCGGGTGATGGCCGATCCCACCGACCCGGATCGGATGAACCCCGCCTACGACTCCGGTGACGGGATCCACCCGAACGACGCCGGCATGCGCGCCATGGCCGAAGCCATCGACCTCGACACGCTGTGATCCGGGAGGTGCCCCGTCGAGTCGGCGGGCACCTCCCCGCAGGGTCGCACCACACGTCACCAGGGGTCGAGGTACCGAGAGAGGGCCGACATCGGGTTGTCCAGTTTGTCCACGGTGGACGGCTTGGGCCGGGGAGGGACTCACCCAGGCGCCACGGTCACCCGGCCGGACTCCCGGTGTGCTGCCGGACCAGTCGTCACTCCGGTTCGCGCAGGACGCCGGCGACGACCGTGGCCACCACGGCGCGGACGGCGCCGGCCTCCGGTGGCGTGCCCTTCCGGTCGGCGAAGAGCAGGTGCCCGGCCCCGATCAGCGTGGGAGCGAGTGTGTCGACGTCGGCGTCCGCCGCGACGCGGCCCAGGTCCCGCTCCGCGCGAAGGTAGTCGGCGATCATGGCCGCGGCGTCCGTCAGCACCGGGACGCCGGCCGGCCAGGTCTCGCGCAGCCGGGCACGCAGCTCGTCCCGGAAGGTGACGAGGGCGACCATCGCCACGGCGACCGAGGAGAACAGTGCCGTCAGCGCGCCGGCGACGTTGTCGACGACCGTGCCGGCGCCCGCGGCCTCGCGCAGGGCGGCCGCCTGGGCGTCGACCCGGTCGACGCGGTCGAGCACGAGCTCGACGAGGAAGGCGTCGAAGTCGTCGAAGTGCCGGTGCAGGACTCCCTTGGCGCAGCCCGCCTCCGTGGTGACCGCCCGGCTGGTGAGCGCGCTCGGCCCGTCCTGGAGCAGGACACGCTCGGCGGCGTCGAAGAGCTGCCGCCGCGCCTCGCGGAGGGCCACCCCTGTCGGCACCGCGCGTTGCTCCTTCCGCTCCGCCGGTCCGCGACCGGACTCGCCTCGTTGAGTGGGCACGTGCCCACGAAGGGTAGAGTGGGCGCATGCCCACTTTACCGTCGGAGCGCCCGCCCGAGAACGAGCCCCACCGGCACCGGCAGATGGCGGAGTCGTTCGGCGTGGACCCCGAGCGCTACGACCGGACTCGCCCTCGCTATCCCGATGCCATGGTGCGGCGGATCGTCACCGCGAGCCCCGACCCCGACGTCCTCGACGTCGGCTGCGGCACCGGTATCGCCGCCCGGCAGTTCCAAGCCGCCGGCTGCCGGGTGCTGGGCGTCGAGCCCGACGCGCGGATGGCCGAGTTCGCCCGCCACACCGGGGTCGAGGTGGAGGTGGCGACGTTCGAGGCCTGGGAGCCCGCCGGCCGGGACTTCGCCGCGGTCGTCGCCGGGCAGACCTGGCACTGGGTGGACCCTGCCGCCGGGACGGCCAAGGCGGCCAGCGTGCTGCGGCCCGGCGGCCGGCTGGCCGTGTTCTGGAACGTGGACCAACCACCGCCCGACCTGGCGGACGCCCTCGCCGCGGCCTACCAGCGGGTGCTGCCCGACTCTCCGGTCGACCCGCGGGCACCGGCGAAGGACCCCCTGGGCGGGTACCAGGTGATGTTCGCCGGGGCCGCCGACGCGATCCGGGAGTCGGGCGGGTTCGGCGAGCCGGAGCGGTGGCGGTTCGACTGGGAGCGGACCTGCACCCGGGACGAGTGGCTGGATCAACTGCCCACGTCCGGCGTCCTCACCCGGCTCCCCCCGGACGTGTTGGCCGCGCTGCTGGAGCCCGTCGGGGCCGCCGTCGACGCCATGGGCGGCCGCTTCACGATGCGTTGCACCACGGTGGCGGTCACCGCGGCACGCAATCGACGTCACCTGGCCCCACGTCGTCGTCAGTAGACAGAGACCCGGCAGGCGCGTGGCCCAGGGTCGCCTTCGGTACCGCGGGTGTACCCACGGCCACCTCGGGCTCGCGGGTGACCCACCTACCGCTGGTGCCTGGTGATGCCGGCGATCGCGCGGACCACGGCCATGCACCGGTCCTCGACGTAGTCCAGGCCGGCCTCCTCGGCGATGCGGCGTGCCTCGGCGGACACGATGCCCTGCTGCAGCCACAACGCCCTAGCCCCGATGCGCACGGCCTGCCTGGCGATCTCCGGCGCCTCCGCGGCGGGCCGGAACACCTCGACGACGTCCACCGGCCCCGGAACGTCCACCAGCGACCGGTACGCCTTCTCCCCCAGCACCGACTCCGCGCTCGGGTGCACGGGCACCACCCGGAAGCCGGCAGCCTGCAGCGCCGCCGGCACGGAGTGCGCCGCCTTCTCCGGGTGCTGGCTCAGCCCCACCACGGCGATCGTCGTCGCCTCGCGCAACACCCGTTCCGCCACGTCGGTCATCCGACTCCACCTCCCGTTCCCGGCGCCACCGTCCACAGCGCCCTCACCGGGGTCAGCGCCGGCACCGCCCTCCGCATTCCCGAACGGACCCGGACGGCCAGCTAGGAGGCGACCTCGCGCCGGTACCAGCGGGGCGAGGTGTTCAACGGCGGCCGCAGCGCCGCCTCCACCACCAGCACCGTCGGCTCGTCGGCCCGGCTGAACTCCCGCAGCAGCCGCCGGAACGCCCTGCCGAACCCCTCCACCCGGTCGGCGTACACCCCGAACGACCGGGCCAGCGCGACGAAGTTCGGCGTCGTCAGGTCCACCCCCCGGTGCGGCAACCCCGCCTGGCTCTGGTCGAACCGCAGCATCCCGTACCCGCCGTCGTCCACGACCACCACGGTCACCGGCAGGTTCTCCTGCGCGGCCGTGGCCAACTCGCCACAGCAGTAGAGGAAGCCGCCGTCCCCGCTGACACACACCGCGCGCCCCACGCGGGACGCCGCGACCCCGAGTGCCGCCGGGAACCCGAACCCGAGCGTGCCCCACCCCATCGGGTACGCCAGCCGCCGCGGCCCGGGCACCCGGTGGAATCCGCCGATCCAGTACCCGGCCACGCACATGTCCGACACCAGCACCGCGCCGTCCGGCAGGGTCTCCTGCAACGCGGCCAGGAACTCCGCCGCCTGCGGCTCCTCCTGCCGCACCCGCCGCCGCACCCGCGCCTCGATCCGGTCCAGCCGCTCGGTCAGCCGCGGCAGCCCTGGTCGCTGCGGCATCCCGTCGACCAGGTCGGCCACCACCCCCTTGGCGTCGCCGACCAGGGTGACGTCCGGCCGGTAGTTCTTCGCCGCGTCGGCGGCGTCGATGTTCACCGCGATCAGCGTCGGCGGCCGCGGCATCCGCCAGTTCTGCGTCATCAGCCCGTCGAAGTCGGTCCCGACGGCGAGCACCACGTCGGCCTCGTCCCACAGCTCCCCCACCTCCGGCGCGTGCACCGGGTTCGGCGCGAGGCACGGATGGTCGGGAGGGACGAGCCCGCGGGCGGAGAAGGTGGTGACGATCGGCGCGGCCAACCGCTCGGCCAGTGCGCCCACCACCGGCCCCGCCCCCGCGCGTAGCGCCCCTCCCCCGGCCCAGATCAGCGGCCGCGCCGCCCCGGTCAACGTGGTGCGGGCGCGGTCGAACGCGGTGACGTCGAGCGCCGGGATCCGCTCGGTGCCCTCCTGCTCGGGCAGCCGGGCCGCCCGCTGCACCAGGAAGTCCGTGGGGATGCCGAGGTACACCGGCCCGCTCTGCGGCGCCGTCGACACCCGCGCGGCGCGCAGCACCGCGGGGGCGATCTCGCCGGCCGACTCGACGGTGAGCGCCGCCTTGGTGACCGGCGCGAACAGCGCGCGCTGGTCGCTGGACTCGTGCAGCACCCCGCGCACCATCCCGGGCCGGCGCAGGGTGGACGCGATGTCGGTGGCGATGACCAGCACCGGGCTGGCCGACGCCATGGCCTCGCCCACCGCGCCCAGCGTGTTGGCGGCCCCCGGCCCGGTGGTGACGATCGCCACGCCGAGCTTGCCGGTGGCCCTGGCGTAACCGTCGGCCGCGTAGCCGGCGGCCTGCTCGTGCCGGACGCCGATCAGCCGGATGCCGGTGGAGTCGATCGCGTCCCAGATCGGCAGGTTGTGCACGCCGGGGAGGCCGAACGCCACCTCCACGCCGAGCTCGACCAGTGCGTCGACGAGATGCTGCGCTCCGCTGTCCGGCACGTCCGCCACGATACGAAGGGTCCCACCCCCCGCCAAGGGGACCCTCGGCCGATGCGGTGCGGCCGGTGCCCGCCACGCCCCGCGAACCGCTCGAAGGGTCACCTCGTCGTGGTCAGGGTGATCTCGCACCGGCCAGCCGCATAGAGTCCACTATGGATGGAACGGACACTCACCACTGGGGCGGCAGCACCTCCGCCGGTGGTGGCGGCCCCGGCGGCGCGCCGTCGCCGAACGGCCGGCCGCCCAGCTCCTCCCGGCCGTGCGGGGTGGCCCACTCCGCCAGGACCGGCCCGTTCGGCACGATCCCGGTCGGGTTGACGTTGCCGTGCACCACGTAGTAGTGCCGCTTGATGTGGTCGAAGTCGACCGTGTCGCCAAAGCCGGGTGTCTGGAAGAGGTCGCGGGCGTAGGCCCACAGCACGGGTAGCTCGGCGAGCTTGTGCCGATTGCACTTGAAGTGCCCGTGGTAGACCGGGTCGAACCGGACCAGCGTGGTGAACAGCCGGATGTCGGCCTCGGTGATGGTGTCGCCCACCAGGTAGCGCCGGTCGGCCAGCCGCTCGGACAGCTCGTCGAGGCAGGTGAACAGCCGCCGGTACGCGTCGTCGTAGGCGGACTGCGTGGTGGCGAACCCGGCCTCGTACACGGCGGCGTTCACGTCGGCGTAGACCCGGGCGTTCACCGCGTCGATCTCGTCCCGCAGTGGCTCGGGGTAGAGGTCCGGTGCGCCGGGCCGCTGGTGGGCCGTCCACTCGGTCTCGAGGTCCAGGGTGATCCGCGGGACGTCGTTGGTCACCACCTTGCCGCTGGGCACGTCGACGATCGCCGGCACGCTGATCCCGCCGTCGTAGGTCGGGTCGGCCTTCGCGTAGGCCTCGGCGAGGTAGCGGATGCCCAGCACCGGGTCGACGTCACCGGGGTCGAGGGTGAACCGCCAACTCTTCTCGTCCTGGATCGGGTCGGCCACCGCGACCGGCAACGCGGCCTCCAGCCCGAGCAGCCGGCGCACCACCAGCGCCCGGCTGGCCCACGGACAGGCGCGGCTGACCACCAGCCGGTAGCGGCCCGGCTCCACCGGCCACCCGTCGGCACCGTCGGCGGTGATCCGGTCGGTGAAGTGGAACGGCGAGCGGACGAACTTCCCGGTCTCCGGATCGGTTCCCTGCACCATGTTCCCCAGCGTAGATCTTCCGGCGGGTGGTGGCAGTGTGCGTAGACTCGGCCACCCCTCGTGGGCCGTGCCGTCGGGCGAAAGGGAGTGGTCGCGGTGGCGTTCATGCCGGTGACGGACTCGATGTTCCTGCTCGTGGAGACCCGCGAACACCCGATGCACGTCGGTGGGCTGCAGCTGTTCGAGAAACCGGAGGGGGCCGGCCCGGAGTACCTCGGCGAGTTGCGCCGCGACCTGCTGGCCAACACCGAGGTGCGCGGCCTGTTCCGCCGCCGGCCGGCCCGGCCGGTGAGCACGCTCGGCTACCTCGGCTGGACCGAGGACACCGAGCTGGACCTCGACTACCACTTCCGGCACTCCGCGCTGCCGCAGCCGGGCCGGGTGCGCGAGTTGCTGGAGCTCACCTCGCGCTGGCACGGCACATTGCTGGACCGGCACCGACCGCTGTGGGAGATCCATCTGGTGGAGGGGCTGCGCGACGGCCGGTTCGCGATGTACAACAAGGTGCACCACGCGTTGCTGGACGGCGTGGCCGCGCTGCGGCACCTCCAGTCGATCCTGTCCGATGATCCCGCGGTGCGGGACTGCCCGCCGCCGTGGGGGTCGCGGCAGCCGGAGCCGGCGCGGCCCGCGCACCGACCGCGGTCGCTGCTGGCCGGGGCCCGCGGCACGCTCGGCCAGTTCACCGGGTTGGCGCCAGCGGCGATGAAGGTGGCCGGCGAGGCGTTCCGCGAGCACCGGCTGACCCTGCCCATGCAGGCCCCTCGGACGATGTTCAACGTGCCGATCGGTGGCGCGCGCCGGTTCGCCGCGCAGTCGTGGCCACTGGCCAGGGTGCGGACGGTCGCCGCCGCGGCCGGGGTGTCCCGCAACGACGTCGTGCTCGCGATGTGCGCCGGCGCGCTGCGGGACTACCTGATCGAGCAGCGGGCACTGCCGGACGCGCCGCTCGTCGCGATGGTGCCGGTGTCGTTGCGGCCGCGGCGGGAGGACGGCGCCGCCAGCGGCAACGCGATCGGCGCGCTGCTGTGCAACCTGGCCACGCACAAGCCGGACCCGGCGGCCCGGCTGGCCACCATCTCCGAGTCCATGCGGGACGGCAAGCGGCTGTTCAGCGAGCTCACCCCGCTGCAGACGCTGCTGCTGTCCGGGCTCAACGTCGCCGCGCTGGGCGCCTCGCCGCTGCCCGGCGTGGTCACCAACACCCGGCCGCCGTTCAACCTGGTGATCTCCAACGTGCCCGGGCCGCGCCGGCAGCTGTACTGGAACGGCGCGCGGCTGGACGGGATCTACCCGGCGTCGGTGCTGCTCGACGGGCAGGCGGTGAACATCACGCTCACCAGCAACGCCGACAACCTCGACTTCGGAATCACCGGCTGCCGGCGCAGCGTGCCACACCTGCAGCGCATCCTGACCCACCTGGACACCGCACTCGCCGAGCTGGAGGCCGCCACGGCGGCGTGATCACGGGCCGAGGTACTCGCGGCGCGCGGCCAGCGCCGCCCTCACGCCATGAAGGCCACCTTCGTGGCGTTGAACGCGATGAAGGTGGCCTTCATGGCAGGAACCGGGGTCAGGTGCCGTCGGCGGCGTAGATCGCGCTCGGGGTGACCACCCACAGCTGGCCGTCGGGGCCGGCGACCTCGTCGCGGGTGCGGCCCTGGGCGGTGTAGATCTTGCCGCCGTTGCCGCTGGTGTCGACCTTGATCGTGCCGCCCTTGAGCGAGGCGATGTAGAGCATGCCGCGGTAGTACGCCATGCCGCTCGGGGTGGCGTAGCTGGTCGGCCAGCTCTTGACCGGGTTGGTCATCCCGGCGATGTTGCACGGCCCCGAGCAGCGCGGCCAGCCGTAGTTGCGGCCGGCCTCGATCCGGTTCAGCTCGTCGACGTCGCTCGGCCCGATGTCGGTGATGTAGAGCTGGTTGCCCACCCAGGCCAGGCCCTGGACGTTGCGGTGGCCGTAGGAGTAGACCCGGTTGCCGAACGGGTTGCCGGGCGCGGCGGCGCCGTTGGTGTCGACCCGCAACACCTTGCCGGCCAGCGAGTCCCGGTTCTGCGCGCTGTTGGCGTTCTCCGCGTCGCCGGTGCCGATGTAGAGGTAGCCGTCGGGGCCGAACCTGATCCGGCCGCCCTGGTGGTTCTGGCGGCCGCGCGGGATGCCGGTGACGATCGGCTGGGGCGACTGGCCGAGCCGCAACTTCGCGACCCGGTTGTCCCTGCTGGTGGTGTAGTAGATGAAGACCGTCTGGTCCTGGGCGTAGTTCGGGGACACGGCGAGGCCGAGCAGGCCACCCTCCCGGGTCACCGCGACACCGGGGATGCGCTGGACGTCGACGGCCGTTCTCCCCTCGATCCGGCGAATCTTGGCGGAGTTCCGCTCGGTGAACAGCGGGGTGCCGTCGGGGAGGAAGTCGATCGCCCACGCCTGGTTCAGGCCGCTGACGACCTGCCGGATCGCCAGCGGCGAGACATCGGCGGGTGCCGCGGCCGCCGGCGTGCCGACGACGATGGTGGCCGCGGCGGCGATCGTGCAGGCTGCCGCGGCGAGGCCGCGGCGGAGGGACGGGGAACGCAAGGACATGGTTCGCCTCCTTGGAAGCGCCCCGGGGCGAGGAACGGCGGCGGGGCACGGATGTGGGGCACGAACGTGCGTACGGGGGCATCCAAGCACGGCGGAAAACCGCTCGGCTACCACCGGCAGGGGCGTGGAGCAAGCACGTTTCAGACACAGTTGGTGACCCAACTCACCAAAGAACTGAGCCACTCAGGCGAGTTTCCTGCGTACCGACCGGTATCCGACTGACGCACCTGGCGCGCCGGCCCGGCGGCTCCTACGCTGAAAGCGCTATCAGAAGTACCGGTAGGCCGCAGGAGGACGCCATGGTCGAGCACGAGCTCGAGGTCTGGACCACCCCCGACTTCGTCGAGTACGAGACGCCGATGGAGGTCACGGCGTACGCGGCGCGGATGGAGTGAGCGAACCGCTCGGTGAGGCCGAGTTCGTCGCCGCCCTGCGTGAGCTGGAGCCACGGTACTGGGGGTCACACCCCTTCCATCGGCGAATGCACGGCGGCGACCTCACTCCGCCCGAGCTGCGCGCCTGGGCGGCGAACCGCTGGTACTACCAGCGGATGCTGCCGCAGAAGGACGCGGCGATCATCAGCAACTGTCCCGTGCCGGAGATCCGCCGGCAGTGGCTGGACCGGATCGTCTACCACGACGGCAGGGTCGCCGGCGAGGGCGGGATCGAGCGCTGGCTGCGGCTGTGTGCCGCGGTCGGCCTCGACCGCGAGGAGGTGCTGGACGAGCGGCACGTCATGCCGGGCGTGCGGTTCGCGGTGGACGCCTATCTGACGTTCGCGCGTACCCGGCCGTGGGTCGAGGCGGTCGCCTCCGGACTCACCGAGATGTTCTCCGGGCACCTGATGCGCCGCCGGGTCACCGACCTGCTCGCCAACTACGCGTGGATCAGCCGGGACGACCTAGCCTACTTCACCAACCGGATCGACGCGGTGAGCGGCGAGGGCAAGGACGCGCTGGACATCGTGGTGCGGTACTGCCGGACCCGGGAGCAGCAGGACGCGGCGGTCGCGGCGCTCGCGTTCAAGTGCGACGTGCTGTGCTCGATGCTCGACGCCATCGAGCGGGCGGCTTCGGAGGCGGCGTGACCGGGAATCGGCCCCGACTGCGCCGCGGGGTGCGGCTGACCTACGACGAGACGCGGAGTACCCACGTGATCCTCTACCCCGAGGGCGTCCTGGTGCCCAACGCCACCGCGGCCGCCGTGCTCCGGCTCTGCGACGGCGAGTCCACAGTAGACGAGATCGGCGCCGAGCTGAGTCGGCGCTACAGCGGGGTGCGCCCCGCCGACGTGCGCGACGTGCTGGCCCGGTTGGCCGACCGGCGGGTGGTGGAATGGACGTGACCGACGGTGTAGCCGCGCCACTGGGCATGCTGGCCGAGCTGACCCACCGCTGCCCGCTGCACTGCCCGTACTGCTCCAACCCGGTCGAGCTGGTCGCGCGCGCCGCCGAGCTGGACACCGCCGAGTGGCTGGACGTGCTCGAGCAGGCCCGTGCGCTGGGCGTGCTGCAGGTGCACCTGTCCGGCGGGGAGCCGCTGGCCCGGCGGGACCTGCCCGAACTGGTCACCAGGGCCAGCGAGCTGGGCTGCTACGTGAACCTGGTGACCAGCGGGCTCGGGCTCACCGCCGAGCGGGTCGCCGACCTCGCCGACCGCGGCCTCGCCCACGTCCAGCTCTCCGTCCAGGGCGCCGAGGCGGCGCGGGCCGACCGGATCGCCGGGGCCAGGGCGCACGAGCGCAAGATCGCCGCCGCCGAGGTGGTCACCGCGGCCGGGCTGCCGTTGACCGTCAACGCCGTGCTGAACCGGGCCAACCACGACCAACTCCCCGGCATCATCGCGCTGGCCGAGCGGATGGGCGCCGAGCGGCTGGAGCTGGCGAACACCCAGTACTACGGGTGGGCGCTGCGGAACAGGGCCGCGCTGCAGCCGACCCGCGAGCAACTCGCCGCGGCCGAGCCGGTCGTGCGCGCGGCCACCGAGCGGCTGCGCGGCCGGATGGAGATCGTGTACGTGCTCGCCGACTACCACGAGGAGTTCCCCAAGCCGTGCATGTACGGGTGGGGGTCGCGGCAATTCACCGTGGCGCCGGACGGGCGGGTGCTGCCGTGCCCCGCGGCGTCGGTGATCGACACGCTGCCGGTGGCGAGCGTGCGGGAGCGGCCGCTGGCCGAGATCTGGTACGCGTCGGAGACGTTCAACGCCTATCGGGGTGAGGACTGGATGGCCGAGCCGTGCCGAAGCTGCGCGCGGCGCACCGTCGACTTCGGCGGCTGCCGCTGCCAGGCGTTCCTGCTCACCGGGGACGCCGCGGCGACCGACCCGGTGTGCTCGCGCTCGCCGAATCGGGGCATGGTGGACGCGCTGCTGCGGGCGCCCGCCGACGTCGAGTTCGTGATGCGGGGGTAGCGATGCGAGTGGTGCTGCTCGGCACCGCCGCCGGGGGCGGGGTGCCGCAGTGGAACTGCGCGTGCCCGCGCTGTCGGTCGGTGCGCCGGTCCGGGGCGAGCCGGACGCAGGACTGCCTGGCGGTCAGCGCAGACGGCGCGCACTGGTATCTGCTCAACGCCTCGCCCGACCTGCGGGCGCAGCTCCTGGACACGCCGGCGCTCGCGCCGGGGCCGGGGCCGCGGGAGACGCCGCTGCGCGGGGCGCTGCTCACCGACGCCGAGCTGGACCACGTGCTCGGGCTGTTGCTGCTGCGGGAGGGCGACGGGCTGCCGGTGTGGGCGCCCGAGGCGGTGACGCACGCGCTGCGGGACGGCTTCGCCGTGCGGGACGTGCTCGCCCGGCACGGCGCGTGGGAGTGGCGGCCGGTGGCGGGATCGGTCGACGTGGGCGGGTTGCGGGTGACCACGGTCCCGGTGAGCGGCAAGCGACCGCGGTACGCGGCGTCCTCCGATGTGGACGGTCCCTGGGTGGTGGCGTATCGGATCGCCGACCCGGTCACCGGTGGGGTGCTGGTGTACGCGCCGTGCCTGGCGAGCTGGCCGGACGGGTTCGACGACGTCGTCGCCGGCGCCGACTGCGTGCTGCTCGACGGCACGTTCCACGGCGGCGACGAGATGGCCGCCGCGGCGGGTGACAGTCGGGGGCAGCGGTCGATGGGGCACCTGCCGATCGCCGGCGCCGGCGGCAGCATGGCCCGACGCGCCGACTTCCCGGACGTGCGCTGGATGTACACCCACCTGAACAACACGAATCCGGTGCTGGACCCGCACTCGCCAGAGCACCGGGCGGTCCTGGACGCCGGCGCCGAGCTCCCCGAGGACGGCACCGAGCTGGTGCTGTGAGCAGCCGGCGGTCCCGCCGTCCAGCCCGCGCCACGACTCCGGCACCCACCGATGTCCCCGTTCACCGGTTCGGCACCTGAACCGATCACGGCTCGCGGCACACCCCGTCAGCAAGGGGTCAACACCATTTCCATCCCGGCTCGAGGAACACCTCACCAGGCGTTGGCACCACCGCCGTTTCCACCCGGTTCGAGGAACGCATCACCAGGCGCGAGAGCACCCGCTGTTCCCACCCGGGTCGGGGCACGCCCCACCAGACAAGGGGCAACACCCATCCCCCTCCCCACCCCGATCCGAAGCCGCTGTGCGGTCGGCGGTGCCGTGTCAAGGCACTCTTTCCCGCCTTGACACGGTGCCGACGACCGTCAACACAATCAGGCTTCGGGGTGGGGACCACACCACCCGTGACGCGGTAACCCCGACACGGGATGCACCCGCAGCGGGTATGCGAGATGTGCCCCGCGGCGCGAGACACCTCGCCGTGAACCCGTCGAGTTGTCCCCATCCCCCGAAAGGGATCCACAGATTTCCCGCGCACCGTCCCAGCACTCCGGGCGGCGATACGCTGGAGCGGCTCGGCGGCCCCCGGGGCGGGCGGGGCCGCACCCTCCCCGGGGCGGGCGGGGGGCACCCTCCCGCGTCCCCTTCTGGGAGCCGGCAGTGTCTGACGGGGTGGGGCTCGCCTCAAGGGCGCCTTCGGCGTCGCTGCGCGATTCGCTGCGCTCACCCTTGACCCGAGCCCCACCCCGCACAGGACCGGCACGGACGAAGGGGACGGGGGAGAACCAAGGGGACGCCCCGCGTCGGGTGATTCCTCGGGCGCCCGTCTTGTGCCGGCGCGGCCCCAACAGGTGTGGGCGAATCCAGCCCACGCCGTGGGGAGGCAGCAACAACGGATCCGTCGCGCCCCACGCACCCCACGTGACCAGGACCTGGGTAGCGGCTCAACGCGAGTGTCGGCTCAACGAGGGCGCGGTCACCACGCACGAGATCGGGGCCTGACCCGAGCCCGGCTGTTGACCTCCATCTTGCTCGAAGTTCTAGCCTCGCGGCGGGATCACGTTCCACACGGGAGGCTCTCATGTCCGAGACCGCGACGCGGGCGGGGGTGCGCGAGTGGGTCGGCCTGGTCGTGCTGGCCCTGCCCGCGCTGGTGATCGCGCTGGACTTCACCGGGCTGCACCTTGCCGTGCCGCACCTCAGCGCCGACCTGCAGCCCACCAGCACGCAGATGCTCTGGATCGTCGACATCTACGGCTTCATGATCGCCGGCCTGCTCATCACCATGGGCACGGTCGGCGACCGGATCGGCCGCCGGCGGCTGCTGCTGGCCGGCGGGGCGGCGTTCGGCGCGGCGTCGGTGCTGGCCGCGTTGTCCACCAGCGCGCCGATGCTGATCGCCGCCCGCGCCCTGCTCGGGGTCACCGGCGCCACCCTGCTGCCGTCGACGCTCTCGCTGATCAGCACGATGTTCGCCGACGCCACCCAGCGCCGGCTGGCGATCGCGGTGTGGTCGTCGAGCTTCATGGCCGGCGGGGCGATCGGCCCGCTGGTGGGCGGCGCGCTGCTGGAGGCGTACTGGTGGGGCGCCGTCTTCCTGCCGGCCGTGCCGGTGATGGCGCTGCTGGTGGTGCTCGGCCCGATCGTGTTGCCGGAGTTCCGCTCCGACTCGGCCGGCCGGGCCGACCTGATCAGCGTGGTGCTGGCGATGGCGGCGATCCTGCCGGTGGTCTACGGAATCAAGGAGCTCGCCCAGGACGGGCCTGCCGTGCTGCCGCTGGTGACCCTCGTCGCGGGGCTGCTCCTCGGCTGGGCGTTCGTCCGGCGGCAGCGCCGGCTGGCGCACCCGCTGCTCGACCTGGCGCTGTTCACCCGGCGCGGGTTCACCGTGTCGCTGGGCGCGCAGGTCACCGCGCTGTTCGTGCTGGCCGCGGTGCAGTTCTTCCTGATGCAGTACCTGCAGCTCGTGCTGGGGCTCTCGCCGCTGCGTGCCGGGCTGTGGACCGTGCCGGCGATGGCCGCGGGTGTCGCCGGCACGCTGCTGGTGCCGGTGGTGACCAGGCGGGTGCCGCCGGTCCGGGTGATCACCGCCGGCTTCGCGCTCGCCGTGGTCGGCATGCTGCTGGTGGTGGTCGGGTCGCCGGGGTTGGGCCTGACCATCACCGGGTTCGTCGTGCTCAACCTCGCGCTCAACCCGGCGATGGTGCTGACCTACGACCTGATCATCAACAGCGCGCCATCGGAGCGGGTGGGCACGGCGTCGGGCACCGCGGAGACCGGCAACGAGCTGGGCATCGCGCTCGGGGTCGCGATCACCGGCAGCATCGGCGCCGCGGTGTACCGGGCGCGGGTGAGCGCGGACGTGTTGCCGGCCGACACGCCCCCGGCGGTAGCCGACGCGGCGCGCGACACGCTCGGCGGCGCCGTGGCCGCCGCCGGGGAGCTGCCGGCCGGGGTCGGTGAGCCGTTGCTGGCGGTCACCCGGGAGGCGTTCCTGGCCGGGATGCAGTGGGCGAGCGTCGCGCTGACGGTGCTGCTGGTCGGGGTGACGGTCGCGGCCGCCGCGCTGCTCCGGGGAACGGGGACGGGCACCGGGTCGGCGGCCCCGGCGGCCCCGGCGGCCGAGGAGGAGGGTGACCTGGTGGCGCAGGGCCGGGAGGGGTGACCCGCCGGCGGGAACCGGGTCGGGGTCCGGTCCCCGCCGGCGGGCGAGCCGCGGCTCAGGCGATGCCCTCCGGGGAGGCACCCTCGACCTGAACGCCCTTGGCGGTGATCCGCTCGATCTCGGCGACGTCGGAATCGGTGAGGTCGAGGTCGGCGGCGGCGAGGCAGTCGGCGATGTGGTGCGGCTTGCGGGCGCCGACGATGGCGACGTGCACACCCGGCTGGGCCAACGTCCAGGCGATGGCGAGCTGGCTGACCGTGGCGCCGCGGTCGGCGGCGAAGGCCTTCAGCTCGTCGACCACGGTGAGGTTGCGGCGGAGGTTGTCGCCCTGGAAGGCGGAGGACCTGGAGCGCCAGTCGTCGGCGGGGAACGTGGTGTCCGGGGTGAGGGCGCCGGTGAGCAAGCCGCTGCCGAGCGGGCTGTAGACGAGCACGCCGATGTCGTGCTCGCGGCAGTAGGGCAGCGGGTCGGTCTCGATGGCGCGGCGGAACAGGTGGTAGGGCGGCTGCAGCGTCTCCACCGGGCGGACGCGGTCGAACCCGGCGAGCTGGCCACTGTCGTAGTTGGACACTCCGACGTGCCGGATCTTGCCCTCGTCGACCAGCTCCTGCAGCGCGGTCGCGGTCTCCTCGGCCGGGGTGTCCGGGTCGGGCCAGTGGACCTGGTAGAGGTCGATGTGGTCGACGCCGAGTTCGCGCAGGCTCTGCTCGACGCCCTGCCGCAGCCAGCCGCGGCTGGCGTCGCGGACGCGCTCGCCGCCCGGGTTGATGCCGCCCTTGGTGGCGAGCACGACGGAGTCCCGGTCGCGGTTCAGCTCGTCGCGCAGGGCCCGGCCGAGCAGGGACTCGGCCTTGCCGAAGCCGTAGGCCTGCGCGGTGTCGAAGAAGTTCACGCCGAGCTCGCGGGCCTGCCGGATGGCGGCGATCGCGGTGTCGGTGTCGAAGGAGCCCCAGTCGCCACCGAGCTGCCAGGTGCCGAACGCGACCCGCGAGACGGTCAGTCCACTCCTGCCCAGTGTCGTCATCCGCATGCCCCCCAAGCAGAGCACAACCACTGGACCGACGCATCCGGACGCTACCCAGATCACGCCCTCGAGAACCGGCGGAGCCCATTGGCGATGTCCGGTACGTCGATATCACCTCGGGCCGCCGCCAGTACGAGTTCCTCCGCAGCATCGACGTCCAACGGATCGGCTAGTTCCTCCCCGTTCACCTTCAGGAAGACCCAAGCACTCGCCCACCCGGCTCGCTTGTTGCCGTCGACGAGCGCGCGGTTGCGCACGAGGGAATGCAGCAGGGCGGCAGCCTTGGCGAACAGATCGGGGTAAGCATCCTGCCCGAAGACCGTTGTCGCCGGCCTCGCGACCGCGGCTGCGAGGAGGCCGAAGTCCCACACCTCCACCGGACCTTCAGCCGCGTGGCTGGCCGCGGTCAGCACGTCCTCCATGTCGAGGAAGTAGATGTTGCCCACTACCGCGCCAGTCGCTCGTTCAACTCCCGACTGATTCCTGCCACCTGCGCTGCGGCCTGCTCAACCAAGTGCTTCCGAGACGACACCACACCGAGCACCGCGTCGTGCGCAAGAGCCTTCAACGACTTGCCCTCACGCTCGGCCGCAGCGCGAAGCTCAGCCATCTCCTCATCAGAGAATTGCAGGTTCAATGCGGGCATGCGAACAGTCTACTAACTTGGTACCTGATCAGGTACCAAGTCTGGAACTACCGAACGGTCCCGGCGGGGCGGTCGGTGGGCCAGGGGCGGACCTCCTCGACCAGCTTCGCCACGGCGAGCACCAGGTCGTCGGAGTGGCGCGGCCCGACGATCTGCAGCCCCACCGGCAAACCGTCCGAGGTGAAGCCCGCCGGGACGCTGATCGCGGGCTGCTGGGTCAGGTTGAACGGGTAGCTGAACGACGCCCACTGCGGCCAACTGCTGAACCCGCTCCCCGGCGGCACGTCGTGACCGGCCTCGAACGGTGGGATCGGCACACTCGGCGTGATCAGCACGTCGTACCGCGTGTGGAACTCCCCCATGTGGATCCCCAGCGCCGCCCGCGTCGCCGACGCCTCCAGGTAGTCGGCCGCCGAGTACGTCAGCCCCTTCTCCCACACCCGGCGCAGGCCCTGGTCGACCCGCTCCTCCGAACCGGGCGGGAACGTGTTCAGCCACTTCGCCGCGCCGGTGGCCCACAGCAGCTCGAACGCCTCCCGAGGGTCGTCGAAGCCCGGGTCGGTCTCCTCCACCCGCAGCCCCGCCTCGTCCAGCGCGGCCACCACCGACAGCACCACCTGCGCCACCTCGGGGTCCACCCGCACGTACCCGAGATCCGCCGAGTACGCCACGTTCAACCCGCGCACGTCCCGGCGCACCGCCTCCCGGTAGGCGCTCAGCGGCGGCGGCAGCGCCGAAGGATCCCGGTAGTCGGGCTGGGCCAGCACGTCGAGCAGCAGCGCGACGTCGTCCACCGACCGCGCCATCGGCCCGGCGTGCGCGAGCGGACCGAACGGGCTCGCCGGGTACAGCGGGATCCGCCCGCCGGTCGGCTTGAACCCGACGATCCCGCAGAACGACGCCGGGATGCGCACCGAGCCGCCCCCGTCGGTGCCGACCGACAGCTCCCCCATCCCGGCCGCCACCGCCGCGCCGCTGCCCCCGCTGGAGCCGCCGGGCGTGCGGGACGGGTTCCACGGGTTGCGGGTGATCCCGTCCACCAGGTTGTCGGTGACCGCCTTCCAGCCGAGCTCCGGAGTGGTGGTCTTGCCCAGCAGCACCAGTCCGTGCTCCCGCATCCGCGCGGTCACCGGGCTGTCGACGTCCCACGACTGGTTCGGGTCAATGCACCGCGACCCGCGCAGCGTCGGCCAACCCTGGGTGAGGAACATGTCCTTGATCGAGGTCGGCACGCCGTCCAGCCAGCCGATCGGGTTGCCCTCCCGCCAGCGCTGCTCGGACCCCTTCGCCTGATCCAGCGCCGCGTCGGCGTCCACCAGCGCGAACGCGCGCAGCTCCTGGTCACGCTGGTCGATGGCGTCCAGCGCGGCCCTGGTGGCCTCGACCGGCGACACCTCTCCCGAGGAGTACGCCGCGACGAGCTCGCTGGCCGTCAGCAGGGTGCTGGTGTTGGCTGCCATCTCTCTCCTCACCGGCCCGACGGCACGTAGCCCAGAGTCTTGTCGACGACGTTACGGAGTGGCTGCCCGCCGCGCCACCGCTGGAAGTTGTCGGCGAACACCGCCACCAGCGCGTTGCGCCAGCCGACGAAGTCGCCGGACATGTGCGGCGACACCAGCACGTTCGGCATCGTCCACAACGGACTGTCCTGCGGCAGCGGCTCGGTGTCGAACACGTCCAGCGCGGCGCCCGCCAGCTCGCCGGCACGCAACGCGGCGACCAGGTCCTCGGTCACCACCAGCTCGCCCCTGCCGACGTTGACGAACCGCGCGCTCGGCCGCATCGCCGCGAACGCCGCCGAGTCGAACATGCCCTTGGTCTGCTCGGTCAGCGGCGCCACCGCGACGACGTAGTCGGCGCCGGGCAGGTGCTCGGTCAGCCGCTCGGAGGGGTACACGGTGCCGAAGTCCGGGTCGTCGTCCCTGGCCCTCCGGCCCACCCCGGCCACCCGCATCCCGGCGGCGCGCAGCAGCCGGGCAATGGCCCGCCCGATCGGCCCGGTGCCCACCACCAGGGCGGTCCGCCCGCCGATCCGCTCGGTCTCCCGATGTCGCCAGCGGCACTCCTGCTGCAACCGCAGGGAGCCGGCGAAGTCCTTGGCGAAGGCCAGTACGACGCCCAGCACGTACTCGGCGATCGAGGAGTCGAACACGCCGCGGGAGTTGGTCAGCACGACATCACTGGCCCGCAACTCGGGGAACATCACCGGGTCCACCCCGGCGCTGGCGATGTGCACCCAGCGCAACCGGTCGGCCGCGGGCCACGCGTCGGGGACGGCCGTGGAGAGGAAGTCGTAGACGAAGAGGACGTCCGCCCCGCGCAGCGCCTCGGCCAGCCCGTCGGCACGGGTGTAACGAACCGTCGCGGACCGCTCGATGCTGTCCATGTCCGGGGGGTGCTGGTCGCCGCACAGCACCGCCAGCACCGGGGAGTCCGTGCCGATCATCGTTGACACGGTAAGAGCCGGTCGTATGATTGTCAACAATCCGAGGAGCCACCCCGGAGGCCACTCCTTCAGATGCACCCCGGAGGCTGAGCCTTGGATTTCTCCACGTTGGACGTCCCCGCGTTCGAAGGGCCGCTGGCGCAGCGGGGCATCGGGGTGATCGCCCCCTTCGACCTGGCGCTGGAGCGCGAGCTGTGGCGCTGGGTGCCGATGGAGGTCTCCCTGCACCTGGCCCGCACCCCGTACGAGCCGGTGCCGGTGAGCATGGAGATGGCCCAGCTGGTCAGCAACAGCCAGCACCTCGCCGCGGCCACCCGCGACGTGCTGCACGTGGAGCCGGAAGTCGTCGCCTACCTGTGCACCTCGGGCAGCTTCGTCAACGGCGTCGACTACGAGCACTCGCTGTGCAAGGCGATCTGCGAGGCCGGGGCCCCGGAGGCGGTGACGACGTCGGGAGCGCTGGCCGAGGTGCTGCGGCGGCTGGACCTGCGGCGGATCTCGGTGCTCACCCCGTACGACGCCGACCTCACCGGCAAGCTGCACGCCTTCCTGGCCGAACTGGGGGTCGACGTCCTGTCGAGTGACCATCTCGGCCTCGGTGGCGGCATCTGGAAGGTCAGCTATCGCACCATCGCGGAGCGGATCATCGCGGCCAACCACGCCGACGCCGAGGCCATCTTCGTCAGCTGCACCAACCTGCCCACCTACGACCTGATCGAGCCACTGGAGACCGCGCTCGGCAAGCCGGTGCTCACCGCGAACCAGCTGACCATGTGGGCCTGCCTCGACCGGATGGAGCTGCCCATCGTGGGGCCGGGGGCATGGCTGCGCGAGGTGTCGTGAGACCGGTTTAGGATTGTTGACAATCTACAGGGAGGTGCGCATGGTCACCGTCGGCTTCATCTACCCCGACCACGCCGCGGAGGACGACTACCCGCTGGCCGAGCGGCTGCTCGACCAGCGGGACGATGGTGTCCGGCTGGTGGTCGAGCACATCTACGGCACCGATCTGCACGCCGTCCCCGAGTTGCTGGACCTGGGCAGCCCGGAGCGGCTGGCCGAGGGCGCCGGACTGCTGGCCAAGCACGAGCCCGACGCGGTGGTGTGGGCCTGCACGAGCGGCAGCTTCGTCTACGGCGACGGCGCGGCCGAGCAGGCCGCCGGGCTGTCCGCGGCGGCCGGCGGAGTGCCGGCGTCGAGCACGTCGTTCGCCTTCGTCAGGGCGGCGAGCGCGCTCGGGCTGCGCCGGGTGGCCGTGGCGGCCAGCTACCCCGACGACGTGGCCCGGCTGTTCGTGGACTTCCTCGCCGCGGGCGGGGTCGAGGTCGTGGCGATGTCCAGCGCCGGCATCGACACCGCCGCCGAGGTCGGCCGGCTGACCCCGGACGCGGTGTGCGAGCTGGCCAGGGCGCACGACCACCCGGAGGCCGACGCGCTGCTGGTGCCCGACACCGCGATGCGCACCCTGGCGCTGCTGGACACCCTGGAGAAGGAGCTGGGCAAGCCGGTGCTCACCGCGAACCAGGTGACCGTGTGGGAGGGGCTGCGGCTCGCCGGCGCGCTCCGGCCGGTCGCCGCGCTCGGCACACTGTTCCGATCGGAGGGGCAGTGAGATGCCGCTGGCCGACATCGAGCCGGTGAGCCGGGAGTCCACCGCGGCGATCATCGCGAGACAGCTCCGCGAGGCGATCATGAACGGCTCACTGCCGCCGGGCACGCAGCTCGGCGAGACCGAGCTGGCCGCGCAGTTCCAGGTGTCCAGGGGTCCGCTGCGGGAGGCGATGCAGCGGCTGGTCTCGGAGGGCCTGCTGCGCAGCGAGCGGCACCGCGGGCTGTTCGTGATCGAGCTCGAGCCCGACGACGTCTACGACATCTACGTGGCGCGCTCGGCGATCGAGCGGGCGGCGGCGCTACGGGTGCTGCGCGGCGACCGGGAGCGGGCGGCGGACCTGCTGACCGAGACGGTGCGGGCGATGGCCGACGCGGCCCACTCCGGTGACCCGACCGCGCTGTCCGAGGCCGACCTGCGCTTCCACGAGGCGCTCATCGAGGCCTCCGGGAGCAGACGGCTGGTGCGGATGGCCCGCACGCTGCTGATCGAGACCCGGATGTGCCTGTCGCTGTTGCAGCGCACCGACCAGCCGGTCAAGGAGCGGGTGCGCGAGCACAACCGGATCATCGATGCCCTCCGCGCCGGCGACGAGCAGGCCGTGCTCGACCACCTGGAGGCCCACATGGAGGACGCCGTCCGACGCCTCGTCCCCGGCACCACCCTCACCTGACCCGCACCGTGGGCACGCCGCTGCTCAGGACGGCGCGGCCAACGGCAGGCCGTGGTGGCGAGCGGCGGCAACCAGGCGCTTGTCGTCTGCACCGTACTCCTGCCTCGCCGGCATTGCGGGCGAACACGGTGACGGGGGGGCGCGAACACGCGGGTCAGCGGGTGAGGGTGCCGAGGAGGCTGGCGCCGGTGGCGCTGCCGAACGCGATGCTCCACCCGATCGGGCCCAGTGGGGTGCAGCCGAAGAACTGGCTCACCCCCGGGGTCTGGACCACCGCGCCGAGCGCCACCGCCGAGCCGAGGCTCGCGGCGAGCACCGAGCGGTTCCAGCCGCCGGTGAGCAGGGTCTGCCCGAGCTGGGTGCCGACCAGCGCGGCCAGCGCCACCGTGCTGGCCCGCCGCCCGCGGCCGGTGAAGCGCGCCAGCGTCCAGGCCGTGGTCGCGCCGAGCGTGGTGAATCCGGCGCGCACCCCGATGTCCCGGTGCAGCGCGCCGCCCAGCGACGACTCCGGCCCCTCCCGCAGCAGGTCCGCGCTCACCGCCGGGTCGGGCCGGCGCAGCGCGATCGCCATCGCCGGGGCCAGGTCGGTGAGCAGGTTGACCAGCAGCAGCTGCCGCGCGTTCAGCGGCGAGCGCCCGGTGACCACCGCGCCCAGCACGCTGAACGCGATCTCCCCGAGGTTCCCGCCGAGCAGCACGCCGAGCGCCTCGCGCACCGACGCCCACATCGCCCGCCCCTCGGCCAGCGCCGCGATGATCGTCTCCAGCCGGTCGTCGGTCACCACCAGGTCTGCCGCGGCGCGTGCCGCCGGCGTGCCGTGCCCGCCGAGCGCGATCCCGACGTCGGCCAGCCGGATCGCCGGCGCGTCGTTCGCGCCGTCGCCGGTCATCGCCACCGTTCGGCCGAGCCGCTGGTACGCCTGGATGATCCGCACCTTCTGCGCCGGGCTGCACCGGGCAATCACGTCCACATCGGACAGCATCTCGGGCAGCGCGGCGTCGTCCAGCTCGTCCAGCTCGGAACCGGTCACCACCCGCAGTGCGCCGGCGGAGCCGTTCACCTCGCCGGCCACCGCCTCCCCGGTGGCCGGGTGGTCACCGGTGATCATCACGATGTGCACCCCGGCGTCCCGCAGCCGCGCCGCCGCCTCGGCCGCGCTGTCCCGCACCGGGTCGGCGATCGCCACGAACCCGCGGAACGTCAGGTCACGCACCGCCGTCTCGGTTACCGCCACGTCCCGGTCCAGGGAGCGCTCGGCGACGGCCAGCACCCGCTGCCCGGCCGCGGCCAGCCGCTGCATCCGCCCGAACAGCCGCTTGCGGGCCTTCGCGTCGAGCGCGCACCGGGGCAGCACGGACTCGGGCGCACCCTTCACGCTCAGCAGCCGGCCCTTCTTCGTCTCCCCCACCGCCGCGTGGTAGCCGCGGGACGGCTCGAACGGCACCGCGTCCACCAGCTTCCACCCGGCCGCGCCCAGCCCGGGGCTCATCCGGGCTCGCCGGGCGCTGGCCAGCACCGCGCGATCGGTGGCGTGCGGCAGGTCGGCCGGGTCGTCGGCCTGCGGCGTGGCCCGCAGCGCCGCGGCCAGCACGGCCCGGGAGGAGTCGCGCAGCGCGTCGACCCGGCAGCGGTACTGCCCGTCGTCGACCTCGCTGACCGTCAGCCGTCCCTCGGTGAGGGTGCCGGTCTTGTCGAAGCACAGCACGTCGACCCGGCCCAGCGCCTCGATGCTGCGCGGGTTGCGCACCAGCGCGCCGCGGTCGGCCAGCCGGCGGGCCGCGGCCAGCTGCGCGGCGTTGACCAGGAACGGCAGCCCCTCCGGCACCGAGCCCACCGCCAGGTTCACGGCGGCGGACAGGCTCTGCCGCAGCGGCACCCCGCGCAGCAGCCCGGCACCGGCCACCGCCGCCGCCGACCCGACGGCCAACGGAAGGCTCTTCTCGGTGAGCTCGGCCAGCCGGCTCTCCACCCCGGTGACCGGCGCGGCGTCCCGAGCCATCGCCATGCTGCGCCCGGCCTCGGTGTCCGCGCCGACGGCCACCACCAGCGCGGTCGCCTCCCCGGCGGCGATGGTGGTGCCCTCGTACAGCATCGACGTCCGGTCGGCGACATTCGCCGCCACCACGGGTGCGGGGTCCTTGGCCACCGGCAGCGACTCGCCGGTCAGCGACGACTCGTCGGCCTCCAGCCCCTCGGCCTCCAGCAGCCGGCAGTCGGCGGGCACGACGTCG
Organism: Amycolatopsis arida; assembly: GCF_900115565.1. Classification (GTDB taxonomy): domain Bacteria; phylum Actinomycetota; class Actinomycetes; order Mycobacteriales; family Pseudonocardiaceae; genus Yuhushiella; species Yuhushiella arida. Next base: position 519,727 of record NZ_FOWW01000001.1, read on the forward strand.
CCGGCGTCGAGGGTGATGACGTCGCCCGGCACCAGCTCGCCGGCGTTGACCACCCGCTCCTCACCGTCGCGCAGCACGTTCGCGCTCACCGCCGACCGGTTCAGCAGGTCGGCCAGCTCGCGGTCAGTGTGCACCTGCTGGATGCTGCCGATCAGCGCGGCCAGCCCGGTGATCCCGGCGACCAGCGCGGCATCCACCGGCGACCCGACCGCCGCGGACAGCGCCGCGCCGCCGGCCAACACCGGGGTGAGCGGGTTGGCCAGCTCGGCGAGGAACGCCGCGCCCAGGCTGGTGCGCAGGTCGGTGGCGATGCCCCGCTCGCGCGCCCGCCGCCTGGCCTCCGCGGCGTCCAGGCCGTCCGAGGTGGACCGCAACCGGTCCAGCGCGGCCGCCGCGGGCATCAGGTGCCACGGCACGGTGTCGCCGGCGCCGGGCGCCTCCGGCGGCCGCAGCCGGCGGGCGTGCCGCAGCGCGTTGGCCATCGCCAGCGCGGCGCCGATGTTCACCGACCGCATGCTGCGCGCGGCCGGTGCGGTGCGCCGCCGGCCCTGCAGCGCGGTCACCACGCCGACCCCGGTCGCCGCCTGGGCGAGCCGGATGCTCTCGGTGTTCACCGCCTTGGCGGCCGACACCGCGGCGACGACCACGGCGGCCGTGGCGAGGTCGGTGCCGAGCAGCACGTGCGCGCCCCACGACGGCGGCTCGCCCGACCGGTGCACCCCCAGCCCGCAGTCGCTCGCGCCCAGCGCCCGCCGGTTGCTGGACACCAGCAGCACGCCGTGCCCTTCGGCCTGCAGCTCGCGCACCGACGCGACCAGCCGGCCGCCACCCGGCACCGTCCGGTCGGCGGCGTGCCGCGGCGACCTGTCGTCGGACTCGCCGGCGGTGACCACCAGCAGCCCGCCCCGGCGTGCCGCGGCCACCACCGCGGGCACCCCGGCCGGGGTCTCCCTGGCGAGCCCGAGCACGGCCATCAACTGGTCGCCGCGGGCAAGGCCGAGCACCGCGGCGGCGCCCCCCTCGGTGACCCCGCGACGCTCCCTCGAGCCGGTCCGGCCGCGCAGTGACAGCGCCTCCACCGGGCCGAGCGACCAGTTCCCGTCCCGCCGCACCTCCCGCGGCCGGTCCGGGTCGAGCAGCCGCCAGGCGTGCTCGGCGACCTCCTTCGGGTCGGCGCCGGCCAGCGGCACCAGCTCGTGCAGCACCAGCCGGCCGGTGTCGAGGGCGGCGTCGTCGAGGACGACCGCGCTGATCCGGTCCATCCGGCGCAGCGCGCCGCGGCCCATCACCAGCGCGCCGCGGCCGGCCAGCACCCGGCCCAGGTGCGCGCCGAACGCGACCTGCCCGGACTCGGCGGCCTTCGGCAACGCGGCGATGCCCAGCGCGACCGCCCGCCGCGGCCCGCCCAACGGAAGGGCGGCCGCGCCCGCGGCCGCCCCGAGCGCCATGACCCGTCGTTCGTACGCTTCGACGGCACCCTCCGGAAGGGGTGCCGGGCGCTCGCACACCACCGGGTCGGCGGCGGCGTCCCGCGGGCCGGTGATCAGCTGGTCCTCCTTGACGCACCACGCCCGCTCGTGTGCCCGCGCCTCCCGCCACTGCACCGCGCGCTGCGCGACGTCCAGCAGCGTGCCCTCGCTGCGCGCGGCCAGCCCGTGCGCCACGGCCGCGGCGATCGACGTGGCGCTGTCGGCCTTCTCGTGACCCCCGGCCCGCTTGGCGAGCAGGTCGCGCAGCGCCGGATGGTGGTCGGCGATCGCCGGCAGCGCCGCGAGCTCGGGCGGCAGCGGCGCCCACGGCGCGATCCTGGTGAGCACCGACAGCCCGAGGCCGAACGCGTCGACGGCGAGGGTGGGCACCAGTCGGGTGCCGCGGGCGCCGTCCGCGGGATGGTGCAGCTCGTCCTCGGCCTCCCGCTCCTCCGGGCACGACGGCTTCGCCTCGGCCTCCTCCACCAGCCGGACCAGCTCGGCGCGGGACGGCGCCGGGTCGTCCACCGCGACGATCACCCGCGAGGTGGGCGCGTTCACCCGAGCCCACAGCACGCCCGGCCACCCGTCGAGGGCACGCTCGACCCGCCGGGCCACCCGCTCCCCGCCGGCCCCGTGCACGCCGTGCACCTCGACGTACAGCCGGCCGGGGCACGACCACACGTGGCGCCGTCGCCGGGACAGCGGCCGCGGCAGGGCGGGCAGCGACGGCAGAGTTCGGTCGGCCACCTGCCGGACCGTCTCGCCGGCCGCCCCCAGTACGAACAACGGATTCGGTACCCGCACGCCCAGCATGTTCATGGACCGCAGAGTGCCCAGTCCGGCCGGAGTTTATGCGCCCGGTGACCGCCGAACGTGCTTCAGCCCACGGCGTCGGCGACGGCCGACCCGAGTTCGGCCGTGGTCGCCGTGCCGCCGAGGTCCGGGGTCGCCACCGCACCCTCGGCGAGCACCTTCTCCACCGCCGCGTGCACCGCCCGGGCGGCGTCGAGCTGCCCGAGGTGTTCGAGCAGCATCGCGCCGGCGAGGATCTGCGCCACCGGGTTGGCGATGCCCTTGCCGGCGATGTCCGGCGCGCTGCCGTGCACCGCCTCGAACATCGAGGGGTGCTCGCCGGGCGGGTTGATGTTGCCCGACGGCGCCATGCCGAGCCCGCCGGTGACCGCGGCGGCCAGGTCGCTGAGGATGTCGCCGAACAGGTTCGACGCCACCACCACGTCCAGCAGGTCCGGCCGCTGCACCATCCGCGCGGCCAGCGCGTCCACGTGCATTTGTTCACTGTGGACGTCCGGGTAACCGGCGGCGATCTCGGTGAAGATCTCGTCCCAGTACGGCATCGAGTGGATGAGCCCGTTCGACTTCGTCGCCGAGCACACCCGCCCGGCCCGGGTCCTGGCCAGCTCGAAGGCGTAGCGGATGATCCGCTCGACACCGACCCGGGTGAACACCGAGGTCTGCAGCACGAACTCGCTCGGCTGGCCGGTGTTGTGCCGGCCGCCGATCTCCGAGTACTCGCCCTCGGAGTTCTCCCGGACGATCACCATCTCCAGCTCGTCAACCGTACGGCCGGCCAGCGCGCTGGTGGTGCCGGGCAGCAGCCGCACCGGGCGCAGGTTGACGTACTGCGCGAAGGCCCGTCGCACCGGGATCAGCAGGCCCCACAGCGACACGTGGTCCGGCACGCCGGGGAACCCGACCGCGCCGAGCAGGATGCCGTCGAACTCCGCCAGCCGGTCGATGCCGTCCTCCGGCATCATCGAGCCGGTGCGGGTGTAGCGCTCGCAGCTCCAGTCGAACTCGGTCCAGCGCAGCGCGAAGCCGTGCCGGTCGGCGGCGCGGTCGAGCACCTTGCGGGCCTCGCGAGTGACGTCGACGCCGATGCCGTCGCCGGGGATGCTCGCGATCGCGTACGCCCGGCCCGCCGTGGTCACAGGGCCACCGCGACGTACTTGGTCTCCAGGAACTCCTCGATGCCGACGGTGCCGCCCTCCCGGCCGAGGCCGGACTGCTTGATCCCGCCGAAGGGCGCGGCCGGGTTGGAGACGATGCCCTGGTTCAGCCCGACCATGCCGGCCTCCAGCCGCTCGACCACCCGCAGCGCCCGCTGAAGGTCGCGGGTGTAGACGTAGCTGACCAGCCCGTACTCGGTGTCGTTGGCGGCGGTCACCGCCTCGTCCTCGCTGTCGAACACCGAGATCGGCGCCACCGGACCGAAGATCTCCTCGTGCGCCAACTTCGCCTCGCGGGGCACACCGGTGAGCACGGTCGGCTGGTAGAAGTTGCCCGGCCCGTCCACCGTGGCGCCCCCGGTGAGCACCCTCGCGCCGCGCTGGGCGGCGTCGGTGACCAGGGAGCTGACCTTCTCGATCGCGGCCTCGTCGATCAGCGGGCCGACCACCACACCGTCCTCGGTGCCCCGGCCGATCGGCAGCGCGGCCATCCGCTCGGTGAGCCGGCGGGCGAACTCGTCGGCGATCCCCCGCTGGACGTAGAACCGGTTGGCCGCGGTGCACGCCTCGCCGATGTTGCGCATCTTGGCCTGCATCGCGCCGTCCACCGCGGCGTCGATGTCGGCGTCGTCGAACACCAGGAACGGCGCGTTGCCACCGAGCTCCATCGAGGTGCGCAGCACCTTGTCCGCGCACTGCTCGAGCAGCTTCCGGCCGACCGCGGTGGACCCGGTGAAGGAGAGCTTGCGGGCACGGCCGTCCCGGATGAGCGGCTCCATCACGCCACCGGAGTCGCTGGTGGTGAGCACGTTGAGCACACCCTCCGGCAGCCCGGCCTCCACCAGGATGCCGGCCAGCGCGAGCATCGACAGCGGGGTCTGCGCGGCCGGCTTGATCACCATCGTGCAGCCGGCGGCCACCGCGGGGCCAATCTTGCGGGTGCCCATGGCCATCGGGAAGTTCCACGGGGTGATCAGCAGGCTCGGGCCCACCGGCTGCTTGTGGACGAGGAAGCGGCCCTTGCCGTTGGGCGCCACCGCGTAGCCGCCGTCGATGCGCACGGCCTCCTCGGCGAACCAACGGAAGAACTCGGCGGCGTAGACGATCTCGCCGCGCGCCTCGGCCAGCGGCTTGCCCATCTCCAGGGTCATCAGCAGCGCGAGGTCGTTGGCGCGGTCGACGAGGAGCTGGTAGCCGCGGCGGAGGATCTCGCCGCGCTCGCGCGGCGGGTGCTCGGCCCACTCGGCCTGCGCGGCGACGGCGGCGTCCAGCGCGGTCGCTCCGTCGGCGGGCGAGGCGTCGGCGACCTCGCACAGCACCGCGCCGGTGGCCGGGTCGTGCACCGGGAAGGTCCGCCCCTCGGTGGCCGGCGTCCACTTGCCGCCGATGAACAGCTCCTTCGCGACCGCCTCGACGACGGCCCGCTCCCTGGCCTCAGTGATCTCGCTCATCCCGCTCCCAGCCTTCACGTCGGCGTTCGTTGCGCCGGTCCGACCGCCATGCTACGAATATTGTCAACAATCGACAACACCCCTCGCACCGTTAGGACCAGGCTGCCATGGCACAGCTCTCCCCACTGCTCAAGCAGGCCACTCCGGTCATCGTCGACCACGGCGAGGGCGTCTACCTCTACGACACCGACGGCCGCCGCCACCTCGACTTCACCGCCGGCATCGGGGTGACCAGCACCGGCCACTGCCACCCGAAGGTGGTGCGGGCCGCGCAGGAGCAGGTCGGCAAGCTGATCCACGGCCAGTACACGACGGTGATGCACCAGCCGCTGCTGCGGCTCACCGAGAAGCTCGGCGAGGTCCTGCCGCCGGGGCTCGACTCGCTGTTCTTCGCCAACTCCGGCAGCGAGGCGGTGGAGGCGGCGCTGCGGCTGGCCCGGCAGGCCACCGGACGGCCGAACGTCGTGGTCTTCCAGGGCGGGTTCCACGGCCGGACGGTCGCGGCGGCGTCGCTGACCACCTCCGGCACCCGGTTCAGTGCCGGCTTCGCCCCGCTGATGGCGGGCGTGCACGTGGCGCCGTTCCCCTACGCCTTCCACTACGGCTGGGACGAGGCGACCGCCACGAAGTTCGCGCTGCGCGAGCTGGACTACCTGTTCGCCACGATGAGCGCGCCGAACGAGACCGCCGCGTTCTTCGTCGAGCCGGTGCTCGGCGAGGGCGGCTACGTGCCGGGCAACACCGAGTTCTTCGCCGGGCTGCGCGAGCGCGCCGACCGGCACGGCATCCTGCTGGTGGTCGACGAGGTGCAGACCGGATTCGGCCGCACCGGCAAGTTCTGGGGGCACGACCACTTCGACCTGCGGCCGGACATCGTGCTGATCGCCAAGGGGCTGGCCAGCGGCTTCCCGCTGTCCGGCATCGCCGCGTCGAAGGACCTGATGGCCAAGGCGTGGCCGGGCTCGCAGGGTGGCACCTACGGCGGCAACGCGGTCTCCTGCGCCGCCGCGCTGGCCACCCTGGAGGTCATCCAGGAGGAGGGGCTGGTGGACAACGCCGCCGCCCGGGGCGTCCAGTTGCTCGACGGCGCGCGGGCGGTCGCGGAGAAGACCGCGGCGATCGGCGACGTGCGCGGGCTCGGGCTGCTGGTCGGGTCGGAGTTCACCACGCCGGACGGCACGCCGGACACCGCGACCGCGCAGGCCGCGCAGAAGGCCGCCGCCGAGCGCGGGCTGCTGCTGCTCACCTGCGGCGCCTACATGAACGTGGTGCGGATGATCCCGCCACTGGTGGTCACCGCCGAGCAAATCGACGAGGCGCTGGAGATCTGGGCCGACGTCGTCGCGACCGTGACCGGCGGGAAGTGAGGGAGCACGTGGCCCGCTACATCACGATCACCCTGGACAAGCGCGGGGTGTCCTGCCGCGCCCGGCTGCTCGAGGCCGAGGCGCCGCGGACCTGCCGGGCGGTGTGGGACGCGCTGCCGCAGAGTGGCTCTGCCTACCACGCCAAGTACGCGCGCAACGAGGTCTACACCCTCGTGCCGCCGTTCGCCGAGCCGAAGCCGGGCCGGGAGAACCCGACGGTCACCCCGATCCCGGGCGATGTCGTGTACTTCGGGTTCGAGGCGTGGGAGATCGGCAACCCGGCCTACGGCTACGACGAGGGCAGCGAGGCGCACGGCGACCAGGGCGCCACCGACCTGGCGATCTTCTACGGCCGCAACAACCTGCTGATCAACGGCGACGCCGGCTGGGTGCCCGGCAACGTGTTCGCCACGATCACCGACGGCCTGGCCGAGATGGCGGCCGCGGCGCAGGACCTCTGGCTCCGCGGCGTCGAGGGCGAGACCCTCACCTTCGCCAGGGCGGAGTGAGCCGGGGGCGCGAGACGGGTGAAACGCGAACCGTTTTCATAGCGAGTGCGACCGGCGGCGTACTAGGCTTCCGGCGAGCATCGGAGCGAGAGGGCGGGTGACGTCACCATGGCCGAGGACGTGGCGGCACGGCTGGCGGAGGTCGTCGGCGCGGCACACCTGCTGAGCGGCGATGCCGTGCCCGAGGACTACGCCCACGACGAGGAGCTCACCGGCGAGCCGAGGCGCCCCGGGTACGTGGCGAAACCGGCCACCGCCGAGGAGGTCGCCGGCCTGCTGCGGGTGGCCACCGAGCACGGCGTCCCGGTGACCGCGCGCGGGTCGGGCACGGGTCTCTCCGGTGCGGCCCGGCCCCGGCCGGACGGGCTGCTCGTGTCGTTCGAGCGGATGAACGCCGTGCTCGAGGTGGACACCGGCAACCACGTCGCCGTGGTGCAGCCCGGTGTCACACTGTCCGAACTGGACGCCCGCACCGCGGAGGCCGGGCTGCAGTACACGGTCTACCCCGGTGAGTTGAGCGCCAGCGTGGGCGGCAACGTGGGCAGCAACGCCGGCGGGATGCGCGCCGTGCGCTACGGCGTGACCCGGCACAACGTCCTCGGCCTGCAGGCCGTACTCGGCACCGGGGAGATCATCCGCACCGGCGGCCGGATCACCAAGATCTCGTCGGGCTACGACCTCACCCAGCTCATCATCGGCTCGGAGGGCACGCTCGCGCTGGTCACCGAGGTGATCGTGCGGCTGCACCCGCGGCTGGCGCACGGCGCGACCGTGCTGGCCCCGTTCACCGACCTGGACCGGGTACTCGCCGCCGTCCCGCGGATCGTCGCCAGCGGACTCGCGCCGACCATCCTGGAGTACATCGACAATCTCACCATGGCCGCGATCACCCATACCGCGCAGCTGGCGCTGGGCGTGCCGGACGAGGTGCGCGAGGCCTCGCAGTCCTACCTCGTGGTCGGGATGGAGAACCGCGACGCCGACCGGCTCCACGCCGACATCGAGGTACTCGGTGAGCTGCTCGGCGAGCTCGGCGCGGCCGACGTGTACGTGCTCGACGGCGGCTCCGCGCGCAAGCTCATCGAGGCCAGGGAGAAGGCGTTCTGGACGGCCAAGGCCGCCGGCGCCGACGACGTGATCGACGTCGTGGTGCCGCGCTCGGCGATGGCCCAGTTCCTCGGCGCGGCGCGGGCGGCGGGGCACCGACGGGAGGCCGGCGTGATCGGCTGCGGGCACGCCGGGGACGGCAACGTGCACCTGGCGATCTTCTGCAAGGACCCGGACGTCCGGCGGGAGCTGCTGCACGAGATCTTCGCCGAGGGCGTCGAGCTCGGCGGCGCGATCTCCGGCGAGCACGGGATCGGCCGGGCCAAGCGGGAGCACTTCCTCGAGCTGGAGGACCCGGTCAAGATCGAGCTGATGCGCCGGATCAAGCGGTCCTTCGACCCGGTCGGCATTCTCAATCCCGGCGTCCTGCTCACCTAGTCCCCCGTCCGTGAGTCCCTGGTCCGTCCACAGAGGAGTTCCATGAACGGCGCTCAGTCCCTGATCCGCACCCTCGCCGACGCGGGGGTCGAGGTGTGCTTCGGCAACCCGGGCACGTCGGAGATGCACTTCGTCGCCGCACTCGACAGCGTTGGTGCCTCCAGCGCCGGCGGGCACGGTGGGCCGGAGATGCGCGCTGTGCTGGCCCTGTCCGAGGGCGGGGTGACCGGCGCGGCCGACGGGTACGCGCGGATCGCGGGCAAGCCCGCGGCGACGCTGCTGCACCTGGGACCGGGACTGGCCAACGGGCTGGCGAACCTGCACAACGCGCGGCGGGCGTTCACGCCGGTGGTGAACGTGGTCGGCGACCACGCGACCTACCACAAGAAGTACGACGCGCCGCTGGAGTCGGACATCGAGGCGCTGGCCGGCACCCTGAACGGGTGGGTGCGCCGCTCCACGAGCCCGGCCGACGTGGGGGCCGACGCCGCCGCCGCGGTGGCCGCGGCGATGGACCCGCCGGGGCGGTTGGCGACGCTGGTGCTGCCGGCCGACGCCTCGTGGGGCGACGGCGGCCAGGTGTGCGCGCCGGTGCCACCGCGGGCGGCCAAGGCGGTGGCGGAGACCACGGTGAAGTCCGTGGCCGAGGTGCTGCGCGCCGGGGAGCCGGTGGCCCTGTTGATCGGCGGACCAGCCTGCCGGGAGGCGGGGCTGCGGGCGGCGGCGCGGGTCGCCGCGGCGACCGGGGCGAAGCTGTTCGTCGAGACCTTCCCGGCTCGGCTGGAGCGGGGCGCGGGCCTGCCGAACGTGGAGCGGCTGGGGTACCTGGCCGAGCAGGTGGCGTTCCAACTCGACGGCGTGCGCCACCTGGTGGTCGCGGGCACGCGGGCGCCGGTGTCGTTCTTCGCCTACCCCGGCAAGGCCAGCGATCTGGTGCCGGAGGGCACGCGGGTGCACCCGCTGGCCGAGGTGGGGCACGACGTCGTCGGGGCGCTGGAGGAACTGGCCGCGCAGGTGGCCGGGGACGTCGAGGCGCCGGTGCAGCCGGCGGGGCGGCCGGAGCTGCCGAGCGGGCCGCTGACGCCGCAGAACTGGGTGGAGGTGATCGGAGCGCTGCTGCCGGAGGGCGCGATCATCTCCGACGAGGCCAACACCTCGGGGCTGCTACTGCCCGCGGCCACGGCCGGCGCGCCCCGGCACGACGTGCTGACCCTCACCGGGGGCGCGATCGGCCAGGGCATCCCGGTGGCGACCGGCGCGGCGGTGGCGGCGCCGGACCGGCCGGTGATCTGCCTGGAGTCCGACGGCAGCGCGCTGTACACGATCTCGACACTGTGGACGCAGGCGCGGGAGAACCTGAACGTCACCACGGTGCTGCTGAACAACCGGGCGTACGCGATCCTGCGGATGGAGCTGCAGCGGGTCGGCGCGGAGTCCAGTGGCCCGAAGGCGAACCAGCTGCTCGATCTGTCCACACCGGACATGGACTTCGTGCGGATCGCCGAGGGCATGGGCGTGCCGGCCAGCCGCGCCACCACCGCCGAGGAGCTGGCCGAGCAGTTCTCCCGCGCGCTGGCCGAACCCGGCCCCCATCTCATCGACGCCCACGTCCCCCCACTCCTCTGACCCACACCCCGGACGCGTGTCCGCGCTCCCTGCACGCGTGTCCGCGCTCCCTGCACGCGTGTCCGCCGTTCGCGTCACCGTGTCCGCGGACGGGTTTTGGTACACGTGGAGATGATTGGTCCACATAGGCCGCCAATCTCCACGAACGAGGGTCGTTCATGCCACTGGTCAGCAAGCTCCTCGGCACGGTATACGGGCTGCCCACCCGCGCCACCCGCGTCCAGGTACGGCGCGACCTGCCGATCCCGATGACCGACGGGGTACACCTGCTTCGGCTGGGAACGCGACGAGCGGGTCGCGGTTGACCGAACAGTCAGCTTACGCTACAAACGTAGCGAGCTACAGATGTAGCGCGCCGGAGGGAGTGACATGACCGAGACGCAGGTCCCGGACACGGCCGGCCCGCATCGCGCGGTTCCGCGGTTTCGGGAGCGCACGGTGCGGTACTTCCCCGGCGAGCTGTTGTCAGCCCTGCACCGCCGGTTCGGGCCGGTGGTCAAGGTGGGGGCCGGCCGGAGCGGCTTCACCTACCTGCTGGGCCCCGAGGCCAACAAGTTCGTCTTCGCCAACTCCGATCTTTTCCGGTGGCGGGACGCCTTCGAGTGGCTCGTCCCGGTCGACGGGCCGACGTCGATTCTGCTCAGCGACGGCGACGAGCACCGGCGCCGGCGCCGGCTGGTGCAGCCGACGATGCACCACCGGCAGATCGCCGGCTATCTCGACACGATGACGGACAACGCGGACCAGGCCATCGACTCGTGGCGGCCGGGTCAGGTGGTGGACGTCTACGCGGCACTCCGTACCGCGATCCGCCGCAGCACGCTGCAGGCGTTGTTCGGCCCGCGGCTGGCCGGCGACGCGCGGTTCTTCGGCGACCACGTGCAGGTCCTGCTCGACCTGTGCGACGGGCTACCGCAGACCGTGACGTGGAAACGGCGCCTCCGCACACCCGAGTGGCGCCGGGCGATGGTCGCCCGCGCGCGGATCGACGAGCGGATCCACACCGAGATCGCGCACCTTCGCGAGGCGGGCGGCGGCCCCGGGGGCCCCGGCGGCTATGTCCTGACGTCGCTGGTCCACGGGCGCGACGAGAACGGCGCGGCGCTGAGTGACCTCGAGATCCGCGACCAGGCGGTCACCCTGATCGTCGCCGGCTACGAGACCACCAGCGCCGCGATGGCCTGGGCGATCTACTCACTGCTGAGCACCCCGGGGGTGTGGGAGCGGGCCCAGCACGAGGTGCGGGAGGTGCTGGGGCACCGGCCGCCCGCCGCGGAGGATCTGAAACACCTCGGCTATCTGAACGGCGTCGTACAGGAGACACTGCGGCTGTACCCCACGGTCATGGTGGTCGGCCGCAAAGCGGCACGGGACTTCGAGTTCGGCGGGCGGCGGGTTCGCGAGGGCAGCATGCTGGCCATCAGCCCGTACGTGACGCACCGGCTGCCCGAGGTGTGGCCGGACCCGCTGCGGTTCCGCCCGGAGCGCTGGAACCCCGCCGACCCCGGCTACCGTAAGCCGGCGCTGCACGAGTACCTGCCGTTCGGCGCGGGACCGCACCGCTGCATCGGCGCGACGATGGCGGTCACCGAGCTCACCGTCATGCTCGCCAGGCTGCTGGCCAGGACGTCGCTTCGGCTGCCGGCCCAACGGATCCGCCCGTCCAGCATGATCTCCATGCGCCCGCACCACGGTCTGCGGGTCGAGGTCGTCGCGCGGACTCCGGCGTAACGACGTGGCACCGGCAGCGCACGCCGACGGGCGGAGCCGCAAGGAACGGGCCGCGGACGCGGCGATCGAGGTGATCGCAGCCGACGGACTGCGCGGACTCACCCATCGGGCGGTCGACGCGAGGGCGGGACTGCCGCCGGGCAGCACCAGCAGCTGCTTCCGGACTCGCCTCGCCCTGCTCGCGGGCGTGCTGGATCGCCTGGTCGAACTCGACGAAGCCGTGGTGGCGGCGGTTCCCGACGCGGGCTGGAGCACGGACACTCCCGACCAGCGGGCCGCCATCGTGGACATGCTGACCGATCTACTCGTCCACTGGCTGGGTCCGGCACGGTCGCGCACCCTCGCCCGGATGGAGCTCTACCTGGACGCGACCCGGCGCGCGGAGCTGTTGCCAGAGCTGGAAGCGGCCAACCGGCGGTTCATCGATCGCGCGGCCGAAGGCATTCGGCGGACCGGGGTGACCAACTCCGACCAGATGGCCCGATTGTTGATCGCCCACATGGACGGGCTGCTCTACGACGCGCTGACCCGCCCGTACCTCGGCGGATACGACCGGGCGGCGCTGCGCGAGGCGATCGACACCCTCGTGCGGGGTATCACGTCCCCGTCGACCTGACCGCGAGATCTACGTTCGGGACCGCGAGTTCCACGCTCAGTATCGCGAGTCCCGCGTTCGGGTGCAGGCACCCCACGATCGGGCGCACGAACCGTACGGAGCGGGATTGCCATGCCGGAAAGGGGCCCTGCTGACCAGGTGACTTCGCCGCGTCCTGGCCCGGTTTCGTCGCCGGACCGCCGTAGGTTGGGTCCATTCCCGACCGTGAAGGAGGAGTCATGCCGGCGATCGCCCCGACCGTCCGCGCCCGCGAGCTGGGCGAGGAGTTGCGCCGAGCCCGGGAGGCCGCCGGGTTCCTGGCCTCGGACCTGGCGGACATGCTGGACTGGTCGCCGAGCAAGATCTCCCGGATGGAGAGCGGCCGGCGCGGCGTGTCCGTGATCGACGTGGCGATCTACCTGACCACGTGCGGCGTGGTCGGCAAGGAGCTGGACCGCCTACTCGACCTCGCCGCCGAGCAGGACGACGGCTACTGGCTGCGCCCGCACGGCGAACAACTGCCGGAACAGCTGCGGTCGCTGGTGGTGCAGGAGAACCAGGCCACCACGATCACCGACTTCGAGCTGGCTCGAATCCCGGGACTGCTGCAGACCGAGGACTACGCCCGCGCGCTGCTGACCGAAGTCGGCATGGTGCCGAAGAACGGGATCGAGCCGAGAGTGAACGCTCGGCTTGCGCGACAGTCCTTGCTGCGCCGGTACAACCCACCGCACGCCAAGTTCCTGATCCACGAGAACGCCGCCCGGCTGATGGTCGGTGGCCGAGATGTCATGCAGCGGCAGGTGCGGCACCTGATGACGATGGCGGCCCGGCCACGTTGCTCTGTCCGAGTGATACCCGCCTTGGTGGGACCGCACGCCGGCCTGAATGGACCGTTCCGCCTACTGGAGTTCACCGAGCACAACCCGGCCGTCTACCTGGAGAACCAGACTTCGAGTCTGTTCCTGGAAAAACCCCAGGACATCGTCACGTACCGCAAGGTGCTGGGCAAGCTCACGGACGTTGCCCTCGATGAGGGACAATCGCTGCTGTGGCTTGCCGAGCTGGCAAGCGAGTACGACGACTCGGAGGACGGGCCGGATGACGGTGAACCACGGGGGCCTGACCTGGCGTAAGAGCAAGCACAGCGGCGATGAGGGTAACTGCGTCGAAATAGCCTGGCACAAGAGCACCCGCAGCGGCAATGTCGGCAACTGTGTGGAGGTTGCCCACACGGCGACGACCGCGTTCGTCCGCGACTCGAAGGACCCTGACCTTGGCCACCTCGACGTCCGCCCCGCCGCCTGGTCGGCCTTCCTCGCCACCCTGCGGTCAACTCGGTAACTCGGCCGACAATCGCGCTCGGCCCGCTCGGCGGACGCCTCCCCGAAAAGCTCCACCTCGTGAGGTGACCACCGAGTTCGAGCCGGGTGGGTGGTTCCGTGGCGACCACCCACGCAGGACGACCCGTGGGTAGGAATCACCTACCCGGAACGGTTTTTGGACTCAACCACCTACGGGCACACCCGCAACCACGCACCACCTCGACGCGGATGGCGGAGCGGGTGGCGCGGACGGCAAACACGCCCGGGGACGCAGAACACGTGTGCACAGAACGCGGACACAGCGCCCCGAACGTCGAACTCGCGGTCCCGAACGTAGATCTCACAGGTTCCTCCCAGACTTCTATGGGGGTTTTGACGGGTTCGCGTGGTCCACTGGAAGCAGGCCGGCCGTCGGGGGGTCGGCCATCCCGAGGAGGTCGGCCGTGCAGACCACACCGCACCTGAACACGCCCAGGTTCACCCGTTCGGACGCCGCCAGTAGCCGCGGCCCGCGGGAGATCAACGCCGACGCGGTGGCCACCGCCACCGATCCGGCCACCGGCCGCGCCGCCTTCGTCGTGGCCGACGGCATCGGCGACCACCTGCTCGCCGCCAGGGCCGCGCGGCTGGCCGCGCACACCGCCGCGACCGCGGCCGTCCAGCACGGCCCGGCCGGCGGGCTGCTGGACGCCCAACGCGCCCTCCGCGCCGAGTTCGACCAGAAGCAGGCCGACTGCGTGCTGGTGGTGGCCGTGCTGCCGCCGGCAGGCGGCCAGGAGGAGACGATCGACATCGCCTGGGTGGGTGACTGCCGCGCCTACCGGTGGAACGGGAGCGTGCTGCACCAGATCACCGTCGACCACAGCCTGGCCGAGTTCTGGCGGGCCCGTGGCGTGCCGACCGCGCCCCGCGCCGAGCACGTCGTGATCGACTCCGTCCGCACCGCGAGCCCGCTGGACCTCGGCCACGCCAGGATCGGCGCGGGTCCCGGCCGACTGCTGCTCTGCACCGACGGCGTGCACAAGCCGCTGGACCTGCTCCACCTCCGCGCGCTGCTCACCGGCGACCGGTCCACCCGCGACACCGCCGCCGCGGTCGTCGGCACCGCCCACGAGCTCGGCGGCACGGACAACGCCACGGCGGTCGTCATCGACCGGCTCTGGCCCTGACCCGTCCAGGACGAAACGTCGACATCCGTCGCACAGGGATGACGTGGGCCCCCGCGACCATCGCAGCTCGGGCATCTCCGGCACCACCGGGGTGAACACGAAAGGCCCGGTGCCGGACGAACCGGCACCGGGCCTTCGCGCGTCACCCGACTACTCGACGATCTCGCCCTTCTCGGCCTTGTCCACGAGGGACCGCGGCGGGGTGAAGTGATCGCCGTAGCGCTCGGCGAGCTCACGGGCCCGAGCGACGAAGCCCTTCAGGCCGCCCTCGTACTGGTTGATGTACTGGATGACACCACCGGTCCACGCCGGGAACCCGATGCCGAAGATCGAGCCGATGTTGGCGTCGGGCACCGAGTTCAGCACGCCCTCGTCGAAGCACTTCACCGTCTCCAGCGCCTCGGCGAAGAGCATCCGCTCCTGCAGGTCGCGGAACGGCACGGTGCCGGAACCTGAATTGAACGCCTCGCGCAGCCCCGGCCACAGGCCGACCCGCTTGCCCTCGGCGTCGTAGTCGTAGAACCCGGCGCCGGACGAGCGGCCCTTGCGGTCGAACTCGTCGATCATCCGGTCGATGACGGCCTCGGCCGGGTGCTCCTGCCAGGTGCCGCCCGCGGCCTCCACCGCCGCCCGGGACTCCTGCCGGATCTTGCGCGGCAGGGTCAGCGTCAGCTCGTCCATCAGCTGCAGCGGCGGCGCCGGGTACCCGGCCTGCAGCCCGGCCTGCTCGATGCTGGCCGGCTCCACGCCCTCGCCCAGCGCGGCGATCGCCTCGTTGATGAACGTGCCGATCACCCGGCTGGTGAAGAAGCCGCGGCTGTCGTTGACCACGATCGGCGTCTTCTTGATCTGCAGGGTGAAGTCGAACACCTTCGCCAGCGTGGCGTCGGAGGTCTTCTCCCCGCGGATGATCTCCACCAGCGGCATCTTGTCCACCGGCGAGAAGAAGTGGATGCCGATGAAGTCCTCCTGCCGCTGCACGCCCTCGGCGAGCGTGGTGATCGGCAGCGTGGAGGTGTTCGAGCCGAGCACCGCGTCCGGGTTCACGACGCGCTCGATCTCCTGGAACACCTTGTGCTTGAGCTCGGTGCTCTCGAACACGGCCTCGATCACGAAGTCGACGCCCTTGAAGTCCTCGGCCTTGTCGGTCGGGGTGATCCGGGCCAGCAGCGCGTCGGACTTCTCCTTCGTGGTCTTGCCCCGGGAGAGCGCCTTCTCCTCGAGCTTGACCGCGTAGCCCTTGCCCTTCTCGGCGTTCTCCAGCGAGACGTCCTTGAGCACGACCTCGATCCCGGCCTTGGCGGCGACGTAGGCGATGCCCGCGCCCATCATCCCCGCGCCGAGCACGCCGACCTTCTTGGCCGTGTACTTGTCGTAACCGTCCGGCCGGCTGCCCCCGGAGTTGATGTGCTGCAGGTCGAAGAAGAACGCCTTGGTCATGTTCTTCGCGACCTGCCCGACGGCCAGGCTCACGAAGTAGCGCGTCTCGATCTGCGTGGCGGTGTCGATGTCGACCTGCGAGCCCTCCACCGCGGCGGCCAGGATGGCCCGCGGCGCCGGCATCGGCGCGCCCTTGGTCTGCTTGCGCAGGTTGGCCGGGAACGCCGGCAGGTTCGCCGCGAACTTCGGGTTCGACGGGCTGCCGCCGGGGATCTTGTAGCCCTTGACGTCCCAGGGCTGCACGCCGCCCTCGGGGTTGGCCTTGATCCACTCCTTCGCCTTGGGCAGCAGCTCGTCGACGGAGTCGACGACCTCGTGCACCAGGCCCAGCTCCAGCGCCTTGCGCGGCCGGTGCCGCTGGCCCTGCACGAGCACGTTCAGCACCGCGCTCTGGATGCCGAGCAGCCGCACGGTCCGCGCCACGCCGCCGCCACCGGGCAGCAGGCCGAGGGTGACCTCCGGCAGGCCGATCTGGCTGCCCTTGACGTCGGCCGCGATGCGGTGGTGGGTGGCCAGCGCGATCTCCAGACCGCCGCCGAGCGCGGCGCCGTTGATCGCGGCCACCACCGGCTTGCCGAGCGTCTCCAGCCGGCGCAGCTGGGCCTTGAGCTCGTTGGTGCTCTCGGTGAGCTGGGCGGCGTGCTCCGGCTTCGCCTGGATCAGCTCGTTGAGGTCACCGCCGGCGAAGAAGGTCTTCTTCGCGCTGGTGAGCACCACGCCGGTGATCGAGTCCTTCTCGGCCTCCAGCCGGTCCACGACCACGCCGAGCGACTCGCGGAAGTCGGCGTTCATGGTGTTGGCGGACTGCTTCGGGTCGTCGAGGGTCAGTACGACGATCCCGTCGGAGTCCTTCTCCCACTTGATGGTCTTCGCGTCAGCCATGTCCGCCCCTTCAGACCCGCTCGATGATGGTGGCGAGGCCCATGCCGCCGCCGATGCACAGGGTGACCAGCGCGCGCCGGGCCTGCCGGCGCTCCAGCTCGTCCACCATGGTTCCGAGGATCATCGCGCCGGTGGCGCCCAGCGGGTGCCCCATCGCGATCGCGCCACCGTTGACGTTGACCTTCTCGTCCGGCAGCTTCAGGTCCTTCATCCACTTCAGCACGACCGCGGCGAAGGCTTCGTTCAGCTCGAACAGGTCGATGTCGTCGACGGTCAGCCCGGCCTTGTCCAGCACCTTCCGGGTGGCCGGGGTCGGACCGGTGAGCATGATCGTCGGGTCGGCGCCGGTGACCGCGGTGGCGACCACCCTGGCGCGCGGAGTCAGGCCGAAGTCCTTGCCCGCCTGCTCGTCGCCGACCAGCACCAGCGCGGCGCCGTCGACGATCCCCGAGGAGTTGCCCGGGGTGTGCACGTGGTCGATCTTCTCGACCCAGTGGTACTTCTGCTGCGCCACCGCGTCGAAACCGCCGAAGTCGCCGATCCCGGCGAACGACGGGTTGAGCTTGCCGAGCGACTCCACGGTGGAGTCGGGGCGGCGGTGCTCGTCGTGGTCGAGCACGGTCACGCCGTTGATGTCCTTGACCGGTACCACGGACTTCGCGAAGTAGCCGCCGGACCAGGCCGCCTCGGCGCGCTGCTGCGAGCGCACCGCGTAGGCGTCGACGTCCTCCCGCGAGAAGCCCTCGATCGTGGCGATCAGGTCGGCGCCGATGCCCTGCGGCACGAAGTAGCTGTCGTAGTTGGTGGCCGGGTCGAGGAACATGGCGCCACCGTCGGAGCCCATCGGCACCCGCGACATCGACTCCACGCCACCGCCGAGCACCAGCCGGTCCCAGCCGGCGCGGACCTTCTGCGCGGCCTGGTTGACCGCCTCCAGTCCGGAGGCGCAGAACCGGTTGAGCTGCACGCCGGCCACGGTGTCCGGCAGGCCGGCGGCGACCGCGGCGGCGCGGGCGATGTCCGCGCCCTGGTCACCGACCGGGGACACGACGCCGAGGACGATGTCGTCGATCGCGGCGGGGTCCAGGTTCGGGTGCCGCGCCTTGAGCTCGTCGATCAGGCCGACGACCAGGTCGATCGGCTTGATCCCGTGCAAAGAGCCCTTCTTGCCCTTGCCCCGAGGCGTGCGGATCGCCTCGTAGATGTACGCCTCGTTGCTCACGCCATGAGTCCTTCCTGGTGGTGTCGCAAACGGCCGGCTCGTGCTAATTGCAATTAACATAGCTCACGGCTTCCCCAGGCTGTCAACGCCTTGCGACCCACACGACAGGGGCTAAAGTGGGCTCACCTATGGACACCGTTGACCCCGTTGGGACCGCTGCGCCCCTCACCCGCGGCCGCCGGCCGCGCGACCGCAAGCGCCAGCTCGCCGCCGTCGCCGCGGAGCTGTTCCGCGCCCGCGGCTACCACGCGGTGGGGATCAACGAGATCGCCGCGGCGGCCGGCGTCACCGGTCCCGCGGTCTACCGGCACTTCAGCGACAAGCGGTCGATCCTCGCCCACGTGCTGCTCGCCGGGATCGAGGACATGGAGCAGGCCACCGCGCAGGCGCTGGACGGCGACGGCGTGCCCACGCCGGGACAGGTGGAGCGGCTGCTCGGCACGCTGGCCCGCAAGTCGGTCGAGCGGCGGGAGGCCGCGGCGCTGTGGCGGTGGGAGGGCCGGCACCTGGCCGAGGACGCCCGGCGGGAGATCCGCCGCCGGTCCGGCGCGGTGATCGCCGCGTGGGCCGGTGTGCTGCGCCGGGTGCGGCCGGAGCTGTCCGAGGCCGACGCCGAGCTGCTGTGCTGGGCCGGGATGAGCGTGTTCGGCAGCGTGTCGGTGCACCGCACCAGCGTCGCCAAGAAGCGGTTCTGCGACCTGCTGGTCCGGCTGGGCCTGCGGGTGCTGCACGTGCGGCTGCCCGAGCCGAACGGCGAGCCGGCGCCACCGGGGCCGGGCCTGGCCGCGCCGTCCCGGCGGGAGCAGGTGCTGGCCGCCGCCACCGAGTTGTTCCACCGGCGCGGCTTCCACGCGGTGAGCATGGAGGACATCGGCGCCGCCGCGGGGATCGCCGGGCCGAGCGTGTACCGGCACTTTCCCAGCAAGACGAGCCTGCTGACGGCGATCTGCCAGCGCGCGGCCGAGCGGCTGGCGTTGGGGGCGGAGGAGGCGCTGCGGACCAGCGCGCCGCCCGACGAGCGGGAGGCGCTGCGCCGGCTGACCCGCTCGTACGTGCGCACGCTCACCGACACGGCCGAGCTGTCGGTGGCGTTCTCCGGGCGGGCCACCGCCGTGGTCGACGAGCGGGACCGGACCGAGCTGATCCGGGTGCAGCGGGACTACGTCGCCCAGTGGGTGCGACTGCTGTCGGCCGTGCACCCCGCACTGGACGCGCGCGAGGCCAAGATCACCGTGCACGCGGCGCTGACCATCGCCAACGACCTCACCCGCACCAGGCGGGTACGCACCCGGCCGCGACTGCCCGACGAGCTGGTGACCCTGATGACCGCGGTTCTCGATATCGATTAGCCCAAAGCCGCGCGGGGAGATCGCGAACGTGCCAAGGTACGAACACTCGCGACCCCTGGAGCGCCCATGCCGCCACGCCTGACCGCGGTCACCCAAGGACACCGGGTGACCACGCTCGAGCTCTTCTTCGACCTCGTGTTCGTCTACGCCATCACGCAGACCGTCCAGCTGATGTCGGACCGGCTCGACCTGCTCGGCCTCGGCCAGGGCGTGATGGTGGTGGCCGTGCTGTGGTGGAGCTGGTGCAGCTACGCGTGGCTGGGCACCACGGTCCGGGCCGACGAGGGGCTGGCCCGGTTCGCGATGCTCGGCGCGATGGCCGTGATGTTCCTGGTGGCGCTCGCCATCCCGGAGGCGTTCGGCGACTTCCCCGGCGGCCTGCACGCGCCGCTGCTGTTCGCGTCCTGCTACCTGCTGGTGCGGGTGCTGCACCTGGCCGCCTACCTCGGCGCCGCCCGCGAGGACGCCGCGCTGCGGTCGGTGGTGCTGCGCAGCACGGCGCCAGGACTGTGCGGCGCGCTGATCCTGGCCGGTGCCGCGTTCACCACCGGTGGGGTACAGCTCGCGCTGTGGGTGGTGGCGCTGCTGATCGACTACGTCGGCGTGCGGGCCGCCGGCGCGCGGGGCTGGCAGGTGCCGGCGCCCGCGCACTTCGCGGAGCGGTTCGGGCTGATCGTCATCGTCGCGCTCGGCGAGTCGATCGTGGCGATCGGCGTGGGCATCGGCACGCTGCCGATCTCCTGGCCGGTGGTGCTCACCGCGGTGTGCGGCCTGGTGCTCGCGGCGAGCATGTGGTGGGTGTACTTCGATGTCGTGGCCAAGCTGGCCGAGCGGCGGCTGGCCGCCGCGACCGGCCTGGAGCGGGTGAGGCTGGCCACCGACTCCTACACCTACCTGCACCTGCCGCTGATCACCGGCATCGTGCTGGTCGCGCTGGGAATGAAGAAGGCGCTGCTGTACGTGGCCGACCGGGACCACCACGGCCCCGCCGAGGCGCTGCACGGGCTGCCCCTGTGGGCGCTCGCCGGTGGCCTCGCGCTGTACCTGGTGACGCTGAGCGCGCTGCGCCGGCGCAACCAGGGCACGTGGAACGTCCAGCGGCTGGTGGTGGCCGGGCTGCTGCTCGCCGGCGCACCGCTGCTCGAGCTGGTCCCGGCCGCGGTGCTCGTGGTGGTGGTCACGGGGGTCATGGTCGGCTTGATCAGCTTCGAGCGGGTGCGGTTCGGCGAGCGGCGACGGACAATGCTCACCGCCGGGCAGTAACGAAGGCGTTGACCCGATCGGGTGGATATTCTGCTAACCTACTCACGAGTAGGTAAGCGGAGCCGGGATCCGGCTGATGGGAGACGCGCCGATGGTTGCCCCACAGAGGAAACGTGACGCCATGGGCCTGGGCCTCGCCGCGCTGACGAAGCTGGCGGGCAGCAAGGTGATCGACCGCGTGGGGCTGCGCGAGCCCGTGCAGAACCTGGTCACCGCGGGCACCCGCACCGGCTTCCGGGCGGCCGGCGCGGCGAGCCGGTCGTTCCGGGCGGCGCGGCGGCTGGGCCAGCCGGTGCGCCTGGCGCCGACCGAGGACACCGGGCTGTTCGACCTCACCCCCACCGAGGACCAGCAGCTCATCGTGGAGACGGTCGCCGAGTTCGCCGCCGAGCAGCTCCGGCCGGCCGCGGCGGATGCCGACGCCAAGCTGCAGGCGCCCGAGGGGCTGCTCAGCCGGGCCGCCGAGCTCGGGGTGAGCCTGGTCGGTATTCCCGAGGAGCTGGGCGGCGTCGGCACCGAGCGGTCGGTGGTCACCGGAGCACTGGTGGCCGAGGCACTCGCGCACGGCGACCTCGGGCTGGCGGTGGCCGTGCTGGCGCCGTCGGCGGTGAGCACCGCGCTGGTGCAGTGGGGTGACGCCGAGCAGCAGGCGACGTACCTGCCGGCGTTCGTCGGGGAGAACGTGCCGGCCGCCGCGCTGGCGCTGCAGGAGCGGGTGCCGATGTTCGACCCGTTCAAGCCCAGCACGCGGGCGCGGCGGACGCCGAAGGGCTACCAGCTGGACGGGGTGAAGTCGCTGGTGCCGAGGGCCGCGCAGGCCGAGCTGTTCGTGGTGTCGGCCGACCTCGAGGGACGCGGGCCGGCGCTGTTCATCGTGGAGTCGGGCAACCCTGGCGTGACCGTCGAGACCGAGCCGGCGATGGGGCTGCGCGCGGCGGGCACCGGCAAGCTCCACCTGGAGAAGGTGGCGCTGCCGGCCGGCGCGCTGCTCGGCGGCGGCAGCGCGGAGGTGTTCGCCGAGGTGGTGCGGCTGTCCCGGCTGGGCTGGGCGGCGCTGGCGACGGGCACCGCGAAGGCCGTGCTCGACTACGTGGTGCCCTACGTCAACGAGCGGGAGGCGTTCGGCGAGCCGATCAGCCACCGGCAGGCGGTGGCGTTCGGCGTGGCCGACATCGCGATCGAGCTGGAGGGGCTGCGGCTGGTGACGCTGCGCGCGGCGGCCAGGGCCGAGCGGGGCCGGCCGTACGCCCGCGAGGTGGCGCTGGCCCGGCGGCTGGCGACCGAGAAGGGCATGCGGATCGGCAACGCGGGCGTGCAGCTGCTCGGCGGGCACGGGTACATCAAGGAGCACCCGGTGGAGCGGTGGTACCGCGACCTGCGTGCGGTGGGCGTGATGGAAGGCGCCGTCCTCCTCTGACTTTCCTCGAAAGGCTTTCTCATGATCAACCTGGAGACTCCCAAGAAGGCCACCGCACTGGTCAACCAGGCACGGCAGGCCGCGGCCGAGGTGTTCCGGCCCATCTCGCGCAAGTACGACCGGGCCGAGCACACCTACCCGGTGGAGCTGGACATGCTCGCCGCGCTGCTGGACGGGCTGAACTCGTCCGGCGAGGGCGGCGCGGGCGCGGCCGGGGTGCGGCGCTCCGATGGCGACGGTGACGGCGGCGGCAACCGCAACGGGGCCAACCTGCTCACGGTGCTGGGCACGATCGAGATGTGCTGGGGCGACGTGGCGCTGCTGCTGTCGATGCCGCGGCAGGGGCTGGGCAACGCGGCGATCGCGTCGGTGGCCAACGACGAGCAGCTCGCCCGGTTCGGCAACGTGTGGGCGGCGATGGCGATCACCGAGCCGGGCTGCGGGTCGGACTCGGCGGCCATCACCACGACCGCGCGGCTGGACGGCGACCACTACGTGCTCAACGGCGAGAAGATCTTCGTGACGGCCGGGCAGCGGGCCGACGCCGTGGTGGTGTGGGCGACGCTGGACAGGAGCAAGGGCCGCGCGGCGATCAAGTCGTTCGTGGTGGAGAAGGGCACGCCCGGGTTCGAGGTCGTGCGGGTGGAGCACAAGCTCGGGATCCGGGCGTCGGACACCGCGGTGCTGCGGTTCGACAACTGCCGGGTGCCGAAGGAGAACCTGCTCGGCTCGCCGGAGATCGACACCAAAAAGGGCTTCGCCGGGGTCATGCAGACCTTCGACAACACGCGGCCGCTGGTGGCCGCGATGGCCGTCGGTTTGGCCCGCGCGGCGCTGGAGGAGACGGCGCGGATCCTGGCCGAGGCGGGCATCGAGGTGGACTACGACCGGCCGGCGCACGGCCAGCACGCCGCGGCCGCCGAGTACCTCCGACTGGAGGCCGACTTCGAGGCGGCGTACCTGCTGACCCTGGAGTCGGCGTGGATGGCGGACAACCGCGAGCCGAACTCGCTGCAGGCGTCGATGGCCAAGGCCAAGGCGGGACGGTCGGTCGTGGACATCACGCTGGGCTGCGTCGAGCTCGCCGGCGCGGTGGGCTACACCGAGGAGTCGCTGCTGGAGAAGTGGAGCCGGGACGCGAAGATCCTGGACATCTTCGAGGGCACGCAACAGATCCAGCAGCTCATCGTGGCCCGGCGGCTGCTCGGCAAGACCTCGGCGGAGCTGAGGTAGCCGAGGTCAGGGGTTGACGCCGCGGTGATCCTGGCCGTCACCCGCGTGCTGGTGGCGCGGGTGGATCGAGGCGACCGCCGCCGCCCCGAGCGGTAGCGCGGGAAACACGAAGTACCCTGCGCCGCGGCGACGTGCGTGGAGCGGGCATTCGCCCTGGCCGAATCCGTCGGAGTCCTGCGCCATGATGGCGCGGTCGATGTCGGTGGCCGAGTGGGGGTGGCGATGCGAACCGTGCTGCGTGGCGAGGGGTGGGTGCACTACGGGCAGATCTACGTCGAGAGCGGGGCGGACCACCCGGATCCGCACGCATGCTTCCGGGGGCAGGAGAACGGGCTGTGCGGCGCGGCGATGCCGGGAACGTTGTTCCTGATCACCGGCCTGCACACCGGGCATGTGGGGTTCGCGGTGGAGGTGCACGACGGACCACCGCCGGTGGACGAGGCCTGGGAGGAGGTCGTCGAGGCGTCGTTCCGACCGGTGGGGCCGGCCTCGCTGGTCACCTGGGGCGGGGAGCAGAGCTGGCCGCTCGGCCTGGAGCCGACCGACCACCGGGTTCGGTACTGCGGCACGCGCATGGACGAGGGCCGTGCACAGGACACCCGCACGATCGACGAGCCGGAGGTCGACCGGTATCTCCTCCAGTTCTGGCCGGCTCCTCCGGCACCGGATCGCGTGGTCGTGGTGACCAGCGGGACGGCCCACTACTGGCACGGCGTCCCGCGCACGCTGCCGCCACCACCGAGCCCGGAGGAGAGGGCCGCGGCCGAGCGGCGGGCCCACGAGGAGCGGCGGCGCGAAGTCGAACGTGCCCGGCGGGAGGCCGAGGAACGCGCGTGGGGCGGACGGCTGCCCAGTGCGCGGCTTCGCGAGCTGCGGGGCAACGCACTGGCCGTGGCCCGGATGGACCGGCCGCTCGTCGACGCCCTCGCCGAGGCGAACGCGGCCACCCAGCGGAAGGTCGCCCACTGGGTGACCCGGCGGGCCTGTACGGAAGCCCGGCTCACCGAGGTGCCGTGGATCGCCGCCGCCCTCGCGGCGATGGACCGGGGCGAGTCCCTGCCACCACCGTTCCACGACGAGCGGCGCGTCTGGGACCGGTTGCTCTCCGACCCGGCCGTCCCGCAGACCCTGGTGACCTCACCGGACGGCACCACGGACAACTGTCTCCAACAGGCGATGGCCTTCCCGGTGTTGTTCTCCGCGCACGAGCCGGACCCGCTGCGCGCCGCGGTGGACACGCTCTGGTCCGCGGTGGTCGCCTTCGGTCATGGGCGGCACCCCATCCTGTTCGCCGAGGTCCGGGAGGTGTTCCCGGACCTCGGAACACCGACGATGAGCACAGGGCGCGCCTTCAGTCCGGCAGCTCCAACAGGACCTTGCCGGTCACCCCCGCCTCGACCGCCGCGTGAGCCTCGGCCACGCGATCCAGCGGGAACCGCTGCTCGGGCAGCGCGGTCAACGCGTCAGCCCGCAACGCCGCGGTGATGTCCGCCGCGGCGCGGTCCAGCGCGTCGAGCGGCGCCCGGTAGAGGATCAGGAACCGGATCGTCGCGTCGAGGTACATCCAGGGCCGCACCGGGAGCTCGGCGACGGCACCGAGCGCGGAGTAGCACACGACCGTTCCGCCCGGCGCGAGCACGTCCTGGTCCAGTGCGGCGTTCGCCGGGAGGTTCACCTCGATCACCCGGTCCACCCCGTTCGGCGCGATCGACCGCACCTGCGCGGCGGCGTCCGGATCGCGGTAGTTCACCACGAGATCGGCCCCCGCCGCCTTCGCCGACCGCGCCTTGTCCGAAGTAGACACAGTCGCGACGACGACGGCGCCGGCCCGGCGGGCGAGCTCGATGGCGAAGTGCCCGACCGACCCGGCACCACCGGAGACCAGCACGGTGGCCCCCTCGATCGGGCCGTCGCCGAACAGCGCCCGGTGTGCGGTCATCGCCGGAATGCCCAGGCTCGCGGCCAACCCGGCGTCCACCCCGGCGGGCAGCGGCACGGCCTGCCGGGCCGGAACGGTCACCCACTCCGCGGCGGTGCCGTTCGGCCGCCCCGCGGCCGCCAGGTACACCCACACCCGCTGCCCGACCCGGTCACGGTCGACACCGTCGCCGACCGCGTCGATCACCCCCGCACCGTCGTGATGCGGCGTCACCACGTCGAACGGCATCCGCCTGCCCGCGCCCCCGGCTCGCGCCAGCACGTCGGTCGGGTTCACCCCGGAAATCCGCACCCGGACCCGGACCTCACCGGGTGCCGGCCGTGGCTCGTCCAACTCCTCGACCCGCAACACCTCGTCCGCCGGCCCCAGCCGGCGATAGGTCACCGCTCGCATGTCCCTCACCTTCTGCTCGGGACCATGCTTGCGCCCCCACCGCCGGCATGGGAAGTTACGTCTGACAACCGGAACCGAAAGCTGGGCTTAATGCTGGACCCGCGCCGACTTCGCACCTTCACCACCGTGGCGGCCGCGGGCTCCCTCGCCCGCGCCGCCGAGCAGCTCGCCTTCACCCCGCCGGCGGTGTCCCAGCAGATCGCCGCGCTCGAACGTGACCTCGGAACCACCCTCCTGGAACGCACCTCGCGCGGTGTGCGGCTGACCGAGGCCGGGCGGGCCCTGCTCGCCCTCGCCACCGACGTGCTGGCCCGCCTCGACGTGGCCGAGGCGACCATCAAGAACCTCGCTCGCGAGTATCTCGGCCCGCTGCGCGTGGCGGCCTTCACCAGCGCCGGGCGGACGCTGCTCCCCCGGGCGTTCACCACCCTGCGCGCACGGCACCCGCGGCTGCGGCTCTCGCTCACCGAGGTCGAGCCCCCGGACGCGCTCGACCTGCTCACCGCCGGCGACGTGGACATCGCGGTCGGCTTCAGCTACGACGGCGCGCCACAACCGGCGGTGCCGGCGGTGCGGGTGGCACGAATCGCGCGGGACCCGCTGCGTGTCGTGGTCCCGCCCGACCACCCACTCGCCGGCCGGAACTCCGTGGCACTGAC
This sequence comes from Amycolatopsis arida, assembly GCF_900115565.1. Classification (GTDB taxonomy): domain Bacteria; phylum Actinomycetota; class Actinomycetes; order Mycobacteriales; family Pseudonocardiaceae; genus Yuhushiella; species Yuhushiella arida. Next base: position 546,221 of record NZ_FOWW01000001.1, read on the forward strand.
GGAACTGGCCGACGAGCCATGGATCGTCGGGCAGCCGGGGGCCGTGTGCACCATGGCGACGCTGCACGCCTGCCACGGCGCCGGGTTCGAGCCACGGGTGCGGCTGAACCTCGGCGACTTCGCCACGGTGTGCGGCATGGTCGGCGCCGGGTTCGGCGTCGCGCTCGTTCCCGAGCTGGCGCTGCCGGCGCGCCCGCCCGAGGTCCGCGTGCTCCCGATCGCGGACGACCCACTCGCCCGGCACCTCTGGGTGGCGCACCGGCCGGCGCCGGAGCGCGAGCACGCCTCGCTGGTCACCGACGCGATCGCACACCTCGCGGCGGCGGCCGGGACCACCGCGCCCCGCTGACCGGCGTTGTCACTCGCGGGGCGGGAGCTGCTGGATCGCCCACTTGTTGCCGTCGGGGTCGGCGAAGAAGACGAACCTCCCCCACGGGTACTCCTGCACGTCGCTGACCTCGACGCCCCGGTCGCGCAGCTCGGCACGGGCGGCGTCGGCGTCCGACACGACCAGCTGCAACCCCTGCACCGACCCGGGCGCGGCGTCGGTGACCCCCCTGCCGATGGCGATCGAGCACGCCGACCCGGGTGGGGTGAGCTGAACGAACCGGATCTCCTCGCTGACGGTGTGGTCGTGGTCGACGACGAAGCCGACCTGCTCGGCGTAGAACTTCTTCGCCCGGTCGACGTCGGTGACGGGCACCGCGACCAGCTCCAGCTTCAGGTCCATGGCGTGTCCTTTCCGGAGATTCCCCACACGGCCCCTCGTCGGAGGCCTCGGAAAGGAACGCTAGCGGGCACCCCCGACAGTTTCGGGCCGCGCGGGCAAGGGGTCAGTGGCCGGGACGGCGGCGGCGCTCGTCCTCGTCCCGCTCGCGCGGCGACCTGGGGCGGTAGTCCTCGGCGTCCCACGCCACCGGCTGCGTGCCCATCGCACCCCGGCCGCGGCGCTCGAGCCACCCCGGCATGAGGATCCTCCGCGTGCCACCACGCCGCGCGTCCCGCCGGTCGACGATCGCCGCCACCACGAGCAGCAGCACGAGAACCCCCACCACCCAGATCCACCACGCCATCTCACCGCGCTCCCGTCATCTCGTCCCACCCACGTCGAAACCCACAAACCTACCGGGTCGGGGCGCGCAGGGCGCCGTCCAGGTCGGCGGGGGCCTCCGGGTGGTCGGCCCACCAACCGGCGTGGTCCGGATTCCGGCCGATCACCGACGCGCAGGCCGCGGCGGCGCACCGGTACACCTCCCCCGCCCGACCGGCCAGCACCCCGTCCACGCGCACCGCGAGAACCAGCGGCGCCACCAGCGGCCCGGCCAGTGGGCGCAGCACCACGTCGGCGGTCGCGGGGGCGGTCGGGGCGGCGAAGCACACGGCGCCCCGCTCGACCAGCGACCACGCGGCCGCGCCGTCGTCGACCCGGTGCGTGCGTCGCGGCACGAAACCGGCCGCCGCGCATACCGCCCGCCGCGGCGGGCGCAGCCCGTTCCGCTCGTCGAGCGGCACCACCCAGTCGCGGTCGGCGAGCTCGCGCAGCTCGACCTCCGCGCGCCTGGCCAGCGGGTCGTGCGCGGCGAGGGCCACGAACTGCGGTTCGTCGACCAGCGGGAACACTTCCACGTCCGGAAGGGACGTTTCCGTTCCGCGCTCCAGCACGGCCACCTGCACCCGCCCGGCGGCGAGCTCGTCCCACAGCCGCGCCGACGACACCACCGTCCTGGTCCGCACGCCACCCACTGGCAGGCACCCGCGCAGCCGGGCCGCCAGCCGGCCGACGAACGAGGCCGGCACCGCGCCGACCACCACCGGCTCCCGCTCCTCCGCGCGCGCCTGGTCGCGGGCGAGGTCGACCAGCTGCTCCACGTCGTCGAGCACGGTCCGCGCCGTGCCCACCACGTGCCGACCCAGCGCGGTGAGCGTGCTCCCCGTCGAGCTGCGCTCGAACAACGTGCCGCCCATGATCGTCTCGAGGCACCGGAGCTGCGCGCTGAGCGCCGGCTGGGTCAACCCCAGCCGCGCGGCTGCCCTGGTCAGGCTGCCCGTCTCGGCGATGGCGCAGACCGTGCGCAGGTGTCGCAGTTCCAACTCCGCCATAACCCGAGTTGATACCCCGCGCTCGCGAGGGCCGACCAGCGCCAAAAGTTGGTGATCCCGACAAATCCCCCGCCCCGCCCGGCCCACCGCGAGTGCTCCCCTACCGCGCGGGCTTCGCCCACCGTCGCGCTGCGGGGCCTTGGTGGTACGGCTGGGGGCGGGTCAGCGGGCGAACCGCTCGTCGAGGAACCGGTCGATGTAGGTCCAGGTCGTGGCGCGGGCGCGGCGACCGGTGAGCACGCCGAGATGTCCACCCGGCGCCACCTCGAAGCGCACCGAAGGGGCGTTCTCCAGCAGCCCCACCAGGCGCTCCACGGCCGGGCGCGGCGCGATCCCGTCCCCCTCGCCGGCGATCACCAGCGCCGGCACCTTCACCCCGGACAGCGCGATGATCCGCCCGCCGAGGTCCACGGTGCCCTCGGCGAGGTCGTTCGCCCGGAAGAACCGGTGGTAGAGCTGACCGAACGTGCGCCCGGGGTAGGCGACCATGTTGTCCATGAAGTGGTCGACCGCCTCGATCTGGGCGAGGAAGTCACGGTCGTCCAGGTTCTTCAGGATCGCCAGCGGCTTGGTGATCTCCTTGTCGATCCCGGTCGCTCGGAACACCCGGCTCACCACGTAGGACGGTGCTCCGCCGAGCAGCCGGTAGAACGGCGTCAGCAGGTAGCCGCCGGTGATGTCGACCAGCGGCCGGAACGGCGCGACCAGCGGGATCGCGGTGAAGTCCACCGGCGAGGCGACCGTGACGATCGACTCTACCGGCAGGTCCGACTGGTCGGCGGTGGTGAGCAGGGAGAAGATCCCGCCGAGGCACCACGCGACCAGGTGCACGCCCTGCCCGCCCGCGTCCTCGCTCGCCCTGCGGATCGCCCGGGGCAGCACCTCGTCGATCCAGTGCTCGACGCCGAGCCGCCGGTCGGAGAACGCCACGTTGCCGTAGTCGACCAGGTAGGTTCGCCGGCCGCCGTCCACCAGGTGCTCGGCGAGGCTGCACCCGCGGCGCAGGTCGAAGCACAGCGCCGGCGCGGCCAGCGGGGGCACCAGCAACACGGGCGGTCCCGACGATGGCGCCTCGCCCGGCGCCATCCGGTACACCGAGCGGTTGGGGCCCTGGTCGATCAGCACGCGGGGCATGGGCCGCAGGTCGGCGACGCCTCCACCGAGCACCTTGGCCACCACGTTCGACGCCGCGGCGGCCAGCCGTGCCGGTGGCGAGCCCATCGCCGCCCTCCCTTCCGCTGCGTCCCGTCCGGAAGCATCCTGCCCGCTGGAAGGGCGGCACTCAAGCCGCTGTCTACATCGGACGTCGGTGGCGCGGGTCACCCCCGCTCGGCGTCCGCGGCCGGCGCGCTCTCCGCGGCCCGCGCCTCGTAGCCGGCCCGCGCGCTGGAGTGCGCGGCGGAGAGCAGGATCTGGTCGCCGCCGAGGGTGTGGGCGACCCACTCGCCGGCCGAGCGCGGCAGCAACCGGACGATCCGCTCCATCACGCTGAGTGTCGCGGGCACGAACACGTCGAACCTCGGCCGGCGCAGGACGTCGACGATGGCCGCGGCCACCTCCTCGGGGAGCACCGACTTGATCAGCTTGGCCTCGCCGATGCCGGCGGCCAGCTCGGTGCGCACCACGGCGGGCATCACGCAGGAGACCTCGACGCCGGTGCCGCGCAGCTCCAGCCGCACGGACTCGGACAGCCCCACCACCCCGTGCTTCGTGGCGCAGTAGGTGGCCCCGCCGGGGAAGCCCGCCCTGCCGGCCATCGACGCGACGTTGACGATGTGCCCGGTGCCCCGCGGCCGCATCCGCCGGACCGCCTCGCGGGTGCCGTGGATCACGGCGTGCAGGTTGATCTCCAGCTGCCGCCGGGTCTTGGCGTCGTCCTCCTCCTCGAGGGTGCCGAGCGGCATGATGCCGGCGTTGTTGATCAGCACGTCGATCGGCCCACGGCGGCGCTCCACCTCGTCGAGGAACGCGGTGAAGCCGGCGATGTCGGTGACGTCGAGTGGCAGGGCGAGGGTGTCGCCGCCGACCTCGGCCGCGGTCTTCTCCGCCAGCACCTGGTCCAGGTCGCCGATCACCACCTTGGCACCCGCGCGGACCAGGGCCGCGGCGGTCCTCGCCCCGATGCCCTGTGCCCCACCGGTCACCACGACCACCAGCTCGCGCAGCGAGCGCCGTTGCCGTCCCATTCCCCGGCTCCCTTCACCGTCGCACTGTTGGCAGTGTGCCAACTGGTTCATGATGACGCGGAACCGGCGCCGGCACCAGACCCCGCCAGGGGGGGGTCTCGGTGAACTCTGTCAATGGGTCGCGGCGGCACCGAGCTCCAGGGCCAGCACGCCGCCGATGACCAGCACGATGCCACCCACCTGCACCAGCGTCATCCGATCCCCGAGCGCGACCACGCCGATCACCGCGACCAGCGCGACCCCGACCGCCGCCCAGATCCCGTACGCGACGCCGATCGTCATCCCGCGCTCCAGGGCGAACGACAGCAGCACGTACGCGCCGAGCACGCCCACCACGGCCACCGCGGACGGCACCACCTTGCTGAACCCCGTTACCTTTTTCGTAGCTCCTGATCAAGGAGTCGTGGTCGCCAGGTCCGGCATGACTGATGCCCCCAGTCGCACGCATGATCCGGGGGGTGGTGTCACCGGACCTGGTGGCATCGCCGGACCGCTGATAGGGACACGGCCGCCCGCCGGGCAGGTCTCGTCGTAACGTGGTTGCCGGCCGTCGATGCCTGACCGGTGACCACCCGCGACGGACGAACGGCATGACAGATGACCAGCGGTTACCAGGTGTTTCTCGGCCTGGATGTCGGCAAGGGTGAGCACCACGCCGTCGGCCTGGACCCTGCCGGGAAGCGGCTACACGACGGGCCGCTGCCCAACAGCGAGCCGAAGCTGCGAGCGCTGTTCGACAAACTTGCCGCGCACGGCCCCCTGCTGGTGGTGGTCGATCAACCGGCCACGATCGGCGCGCTGCCGGTCGCGGTGGCCCGCGCGGCAGGCCACCGGGTGGCGTACCTGCCCGGCCTGGCCATGCGTCGCATCGCCGACCTCTATCCGGGCCGGGCGAAAACCGATGCCCGGGACGCATTCGTCATCGCCGACGCGGCGCGCTCGCTGCCGCACACGCTGCGCCCGGTGGACGTCGGCGACGACGCCCTGGCCGAGCTGGACGTGCTGGTCGGCTTCGACGACGACCTCGCCGGCGAAGCCACCCGGATCGCCAACCGCATCCGCGGCCTGCTCACCGGCGTCCACCCCGCCCTGGAACGCGCCATCGGCCCGAAGATCAGTCACCCGGCAGTGCTGGAGATCCTGTCCCGATGCGGCGGCCCGACCGGCATCCGCGCCGCCGGTCGCCGCAAGCTGACCACGATCGCCACCGCACACGCACCGAGGATGGGGGACAAACTGGTCGCGGCGATCCTGGCCGCCCTGGAGGAGCAGACCGTCGTCGTCCCGGGAACGACTGCGGCGAACACCGTGCTGCCCCGCCTGGCCGACAGCCTGAAAACCGTCCTCCTGCAACGCAAACAGGTCGCCGCCGAGGTCGAAGGGATACTCGATGCACACCCTCTCGCCGGGGTCCTGACCTCGATGCCCGGCATCGGCGTCAGGACCGCAGCCCGCATCCTGCTGGAGATCGGCGACGCCACGGGCTTCAAGACCTCCGGTCACCTGGCCGCCTACGCCGGCATCGCCCCGGTCACCCGCAGTTCAGGCTCCTCGATCAAGGGCGAACACCCGGCCCCGCACCGGCAACCGCAAACTCAAACGGGCGTTCTTCCTCGCAGCGTTCGCCGCCTTGTCCGACCCAACCAGCAGAGCCTACTACCAGCGAAAACGTGACCAGGGGAAGAAGCACAACGCCGCACTGATCTGCCTGGCCCGGCGCCGCTGCGACGTCCTGTTCGCCATGCTCCGCAACAAGACTCACTACCGCCACCCCGAGACCACACCCGCCCCGGTTGCGGCTTGACAACCACATAGGGACACCCCCCGAGAAGCGGGTGGCCATCGCCCCGATCAACTCGGAGAGGATCGCGCCCACCAAGAAGACGTAGGCCACGGCCACCTCCTGGCACAACATTTGTTCAACTAGTTGGAGTGTAGCTAGAAGTTGAACTGATGTCCAACTAGTCGCGAGTGCTCAGCCGGCCCGCAGCGCGCGGCGCAGCACGGCCAGGATCTCGCCCTCGGTCAGCTCGACCTCCCCCAGCAGAAGCTGGGTACACATCCCGTCGGCCGCCGCGACCACCTCGCGCACCGCCAGCTCGTCCGCGGTCAGCCCGCGGGCGACCCCGGCCACCATGTCGCGCCACCGGCGGGCCACCGGCCGCAGCGCGGGCCGCCGCGCCGCCAGCAGGTTCAGCTCGCGCTCGGCCAGCGCCCGGGTCCTCCCCGACCCCGCCGACATGGCGATCAGTCGAGTGACCGCCGTCAGCTCGTCGCAGCCGCTCGCGACGAGCTGGCGCAGCTGCCGGTCGTAGTCCTCCGCCGCCGCCGACAGCGCGGCCACCAGCAGGTCGTCCAAGGTCGCGAAGTAGTAGGACGCCGACCCGGTGGACACCCCGGCCTCCGCCGCGACCGACCGGTGGGTCACGCTGGCCACACCGTCGCGCTCCACCACGCGCAGCGTCGCCGCGATGATCGCCGCGCGCTTGCGCTCGCCGCGCACCCGCCGCCCGTCCGCCGACGCCGTGCCGCTGACCACGTCCATGAGAGCCTCCGACCGGCCAGGATAGCCGCGGCTCGACCGGGAAACCCCTGCGGTGGCCGTTCGGAACGGACTCAGCATGTTGGTGGTACGTATTCGACCGTTCCCGGAGCGATCTCATTTCCCGAATTCAGCACCGGCAAACGCGCGAACGGCGTATCGACCCCGGCACGCCGAGCCACTAATCTGGCCCACTTCCACCTTCTGTGTGACAAAGGCAGGGATTCTTCGTGCCGAGACGCTTGCCACGTTTGTTCGCCGCTGCCCTGCTCGCGCCCGCTCTCGCCGCCTGCTCCCTGCTCGGCGACACCACCGCCCGCGAACCCGCACCGGCCGGCGGTGCCGTGGAGAAACCCGCGCTGCGGGTGGCCGTGTTGCCGTCGGTCGAGGTCGCTCCGCTGCATCTCGCGATCGAGGAAGGCTATTTCCGCGACGAGGGAATCAGCTCCGTCGAGGTGATCACCGTCGCCAGTGGTCAGGCCAGTACGGCGGGCCTCATTGGTGGGGACTACGATCTCGCGTACTCCAGTTACGTGCCGGTGATCCTCGCGCAGGCCAGGGGTGCGGCGGATCTGCGGATCGTGACCGACAACTCCGGCGCCGCGCCGAACACCGCCATGCTCGTCACCAGCGCCACGAGCCGGGTGCGGCAGGTCACGGACCTGACGGGTGCGACGATCGCCGTGCCCGCCGTCAACACCCTGGCGGACCTGATGGTCAAGTCCGTCCTCAACACCCAGGGCGTGGACGTCGGCTCCGTCCAGTGGGTTCCGATGAGCTTCGCGGACATGCCGTCGGCCCTGGAACGCGGGGACATCACCGCGGCGATGATGGTCGAGCCGTTCATCACCCAGGCCGTCACCGCCAGCGGCGCCACCCCGCTGGCCGACCTCGCCACCGGCCCCACGGCGGACCTGCCGTTCACCGCCTATGCCGCCACCACCCGGTGGGTCACGGCCAACCCCGCGACGGTGCGCGCGTGGCAGCGGACCATGATTCGCGCGACCCGGGCCGCCTCGGACCGCTCCGCGGTCGAACGGGTCGTCGTCGAGTCCGCCAAGGTCGACCCGGACATCGTCGCGCTGATCGCGATGCCCCAGTTCCGCGCCACCCTCGACACGACCCGCATCCAGCGAGTGGCGGACCTGATGCACCAGTTCGGCATCCTGGAGGAGCGGTTCGACGTCGCGCCGATGCTGCTGCCGCCACCATCGTCCTGAAGGCTTGCCAGGCCGAAACTCGGTCGAGCCTCGGACGAGCCTCGGTCGAGCCGCTGCTCGAGGACCTGGCCGGACCGGCCATGGTCGTCGAACGCCACCGTCGGGCGGAACCCCTGCCGGACGTGCTGCCGCACGAGATCTCCGCACCGCCGGCCCAGCGGTCCACCCGCGGCGACCGGGTTCCGCACCGGCGTGCCTCCGCCCGCGCGTCGTCGAACAGCACCCCGCCGATCCCGCGCCGCCGTGCGCTCGGGAAGTGATCAGCGGGCCGACGTGGAGCTGCCGCTCGGGCACGGCCGGCACGTACTCCGGCCGCTCGCCCGCCTGGAGGGCCCCGGCGGGCACGCCGTCGTGCTCGGCCATCCGGAAGCCGCGGTGCGCGACCAGCCCGCGCACCCGTGCCACCCGCCGCGAGTCGGCCCGCGCAGCAGAGCACCACTCTCGGCCCCACAGTGGCCCAGTCCAGCCCGGTCCAGCCCAGCTCGGCGAACCGGACAGCCCAGGCCGGGTCGTAGTCGACGATCCGGAACCGGTTGTCCACATCACCCATTAGTTGTCCACAGATTTCCACGACGCCGTTCCAGCGCCACGAACAGCGATAAGCTGAAAATCGGGGGTCCCCAAGGCTTTTGGGCCCGGCATGCCACCACTGTCCTTTGTGGTCTTTCTGAGGTTCACCTGTTCGTGTCGAACAAATGTTCGATATTCGGCGGTAGACTCCAAGCATGTCCGAGAGCGCGATGGCCACGACACCCCCGCCATCCGAGGTGTGGCGGTGGGGTGACGAGCAGCTGGCCTCCGCGGCGCTGGCCAGCGAGGCCGTCCTGCGCCGGGAGTATGCGTGGATGGTCGCGTTGGTGGCCGAGGCCGAGCGGCGGGACCTGGGACGGCGGCTCGGGTATGCCGGCACCACCGGGTGGATGCGGGAGGAACTACGGCTCTCGGCGCGGGAGATCCGCACCCGGCTCGGCCTGGCCGCGGCCACCCGCCCCGAGCAGAGCCTGACCGGGCCGCCGCGCCCGGCCCGGCTGGCCGCCACCGGCACCGCACTCGCCACCGCCGAGATCAGCGCGGAGCACGCCCGGGTCATCGCCGAGACCTTCGACCGCCGCCCCAGCCACGTCACCGACGAGGCGCGGTCCGCCGACGAACGCACCCTGCTGGAGCTGGCCGCCCAGGCCACCCCGGACGTGGTGCGCGTCGCCGCCCGACGGCTGATCACCTACTGGGAGGCCGACGGCCGCCCACCCGAGGACGAGGAGCTGGCGGCGCCGCGGCGGGAGTTCGCCTACCACCACACCCGACCCGGGGAGATGCGCTTCCACGGCCTGCTCGACCCCGAAACCGCCGCCACCCTCGAAGGACTGTTCGGCCCCCTGGCCAAACCCCAACCCACCGCGGACGGCAGCCGCGACGGGCGCGGCCGGGAGGCCCGCCAAGGGGACGCGCTGGCCGAGATCATCGACTGCGCCGCCCGCACCGACGACCTCACCGTCCAGGGCGGCGAACGCGCCGTCCTCACCACCACCCTCAGCCTCACCGACCTCGAACACCGCACCCGCCAAGCCCTCCTCACCCCGCCAGAACAAGCCCGCACCTCCCACCCAGCCATCGCGGCGAGGCCGCCCGAACCAGACGACCCGGGCGGCCCGTCCACCTGGCACCGGCGAACCGCACCGGCGGAAACACCGATGGCAACACCACCCACGGCAGCCACACCGCGGTCCACTGGCCCAGTCAGCGAGGCTGAACCGTCCCAGCCATCCCACGAACCCGCGCCGTTCCAGCCGACCGGCGAGCCGGGCTCGCCCCGACCAGCCAGCAGGCTGGGGTCGCCCCACCCTGCTGCCCAGCCAGCGCCGTTCCAACCGGCCACTGAACCGGCGCCGTTCCAATCGGCCGGCAAGCCGATGCCGACCCGCACAGCCAGTAAACCGACGCCCTTCCGACCGGCCGGCGAGTCAGCACCCTGCCATCCACCCAGCGGGCCGGGGCCGTGCCGCCCCGCCGATCAGGCCGAACCGACCCACCCGGCCGGCGAACCGGAGCAGCACCGCCCAACCAGCAGATTGGCGCCACCCCGATCACCCCACGAACCTGGGCCATCCCACCCAACCGCCGACCCGGTGCCATTCCCATCGCCCGACGAGCCGGAACCGTCCCGGACGATCGGTGGCCCGCAGGCATGCAGCCAGCCGGCAGCCGGGACCTGTCCCGACCACCCGGGCCGCGTCGTCCCCGGCCTGCTCGGGGTGGCCAGCCTGGACCAGCTCCGCCGGCTGGCCTGCGAAGCCGCCGTGGTCCCCGCGATCTACGGCCAGCGCGGCGAACCGCTCTACCTCGGCCGCACCACCCGGCACGCCACCACCGCCCAACGCCGCGCCCTCGCCCTACGGGATCGAGGGTGCGCGTTTCCGGGCTGCACCCGGACTCCGAAATGGACTGTTCCGCATCACCTTCGCCCGTGGGCGCACGGCGGGACCACCGACATCGACAACCTCGTCCTGCTCTGCGCCGCTCATCACCGCGTCATCCACCACACTCGCTGGGAGGTACGTATCGACCCGAGCAGTCCACACCCCGAGTTCCTCCCCCGGCACGGCTCGACCCCCACCGCACACCATTACGTAACACCGCCCACCACACCGCCAGCGCCGTCCGAGCCACGGCCACTGAGAAGACCACCAACACCCGGCCAGCGCACTCCTGCCTCAACCCCTGGCGCCACGCCCGAGGAAGTCCCACCCCGCACGGCGTCCCCGCGCCGAGGGTGCGTTGAGCGGGACCGGTCACGGCCCACAGCCCCCTCCGGAATGCCAGGGCGAGGGTTCACGGGGCGGTGAGGACGACGGGGCCGTCGGCCGTGATGGCCACGGTGTGCTCGGCGTGCGCGGCGCGGCTGCCGTCGGCGGTGTGCACGGTCCAGCCGTCCGCGCCGAACCGGTAGCCGTCGCCACCGCCGGCGACCAGCATCGGCTCGATGGCCAGCACCAGTCCCGGCCGCAGCCGGTGCCCGCGGCCCGGTCGGCCCTCGTTGGGCACCCCCGGCGGCTCGTGCATCGCCCGCCCGACGCCGTGCCCGCCGTGGTGGGCCACCAGCCCGTAACCGGCGGGGCGGGCCACCGCGCCGATGGCGTGCCCGATGTCGCCCATCCGCCCGCCGGGCCGGGCGGCGGCGATCCCGGCGGCGAGGGCCCGCTCGGTGGTCTCGATCAGCGCGAGGTCGGCCGGATCGGCCTCCCCCACCACGAAGCTCACCGCCGCGTCCCCGTGCCAACCGTCCACCTCGGCCCCGAAGTCGATGCCGAGCAGGTCCCCGTTCCGCAGCCGATAGCCGGTGGGGATGCCGTGCACCACCGCATCGTTCACGCTGGTGCACAGCACGGCGGGGAACGGGGTGGGCGCGAACCGCGGGTGGTAGTGCAGGAACGACGACTTCGCCCCCGCGTCGCGCAGCACGCCGGCGGCCACCTCGTCCAGCTCGCGCAGCGAGACGCCGACCGCCGCGGCCGCCCTGACCTCCCGCAACGCGGTCGCGACGACCCGGCCCGCGACCCGCATGGCGGCCAACTCCGGCTCGGTCTTCAGCTCGATCACATCTCCTCCTGGGATAGTTATACCGGTATAACTATCACAAGCGTGGCCGCTGGGTAAACTCGCTGGCGTCCCTCCGGCACGACGCCATACGGTCCGGCGCGTGACCTTGCCCCTGGTCGAGACCGAGGAGCAGTACGACGCCATCACCGAGGAGCGGCTGCGTCCCGCGGTGACCGCCCTGTGCCGCCGCCTCGGCCACGCCGACCGCCCGGTGGACCGGTTCGCCGACGGATCGCTGCCGGTGTACGCGATCGGCGACGAGTTGGTGCTGAAGCTGTACTCGCCGGTCGACGCCGGCGAGGCCGTCACCGAGACCACCGTGCTGCGGGCGTTGGACGGCCGGCTGCCGGTCCCGACGCCGGGAGTCGTGGACACCGGCGAGGCCGACGGCTGGCGGTACGTGCTGATGCGGCGGCTGACCGGGCGACCGCTGCCGGAGGCGTGGCCGGAGCTGTCCCCCGCCGACCGCACCACGCTGGCCCGGCAGCTGGGCGAGGCGCTCGCCGCGCTGCACGCGGTGCGCGATCCCGCGCTCGCCGGGCTGGAGCCACGGGACTGGCCGGCGTTCGTCGCCGCTCAGCGGGCCACCGCCGTGGAGCGGCAGCGCCGCGCCGGCCTCGACGCGGGCTGGCTGGCCCAGATAACGTCCTTTCTGGACACTGTCGACCTGGTACCGGGCCCGCCGGCACTGCTGCACACCGAGGTGATGCGCGAGCACCTGCTGGTGACACGGGAGCCGAACGGCTGGCGGTTGAGCGGGTTGTTCGACTTCGAGCCGGCCATGCCTGGCGCGCCGGAGTACGAGTTCGCCGCCGTCGGGCTGTTCTTCTCCCGCGGTGACGCGGCGGTGCTGCGGGAGGTGCTGCGCGCCTACGGCTACCTCGACGCCGACCTCGACGAGGCGCTGTCCCGCCGGCTGCTGGCGTACACGCTGCTGCACCGCTACGCCAACCTGTCCTGGTACCTGCGCGAGCTGCCCGCACCACGGGAACCAACCCTGAACGCACTGGCCACGACCTGGTTCGGGGTTCAGTAGCGCGGCGACACCACCGCCCCGGCTCGCCGGGCCGGTGAGGTCGGGCGCGGGAACCACTCGGTGTCCAGCAGCTGGTCGCGCACCGCGGCGGGCAGCGCGGTGAACCGGGCCCGACCCCGCGCCGCGCGCGGTCTCCGACTCGTGCGCGAGCAGCGCCGCCCACTTGCGCTCCCGCCACGGCCGCACGTCGACTCGTACGGCCACCTCCTCGTCCGGCACGCCGGCCGCGCCCGGCCCGGCCGCCGGTGGCGGGCCGTCGAACGGCGCGCCCCAGATCCGCTCGACCAGCGAGCGGCGGAGCTCGTCGACCCGCCGGTCGCCCTCCTACCAGGTGCAGGTCACCACGCCGGTGCGCGCGCCCTCCTCGTGTCGGCGGGCCAGTACTCCGCCGGTGAACAGTGCCTCGTCGTCGGGATGGGCGTGCCCGCACAGCAGGCTCGGTGGGGGCGCCATGCCCGGCGGAGGCGGCGGCCCGCGTTCGGCTTGCGCTCGCGGAACTCAGCCGGAGGGCAGGCGCGGCACCGGTGCCCGGCGCACCGGTGCCGCGCGTGCTCGGTCCCAGCCGGCTCAGAAGCCGGCGGTGATCCTGGTGAACTCCCAGTCGGCCTGGGCGATGCCGCTGCAGTGCGACGTGACGCCGCCGCCGGGGCAGCCCCGGTCCCGGTTGACCGACCAGAACGACAGCCGGGCCAGCCCCCTGGCCCTCGCCCAGTCCCGGATCTGCGTCCAGGTCGCCGGGCTGGTCACCTCCCGCTGGTCGGAAAGGCCGTTCATCCCGGAGATCCCCATGTGCGCGTAGGCGGTGGCGGCGGACCATCCGAACACGGACATCAACTTGGTCCTCAGCCCCTCCGCCGCGGAGACCGTGCCGCGGTACATGTCCGCCCCGCCACCGAAGTTGAACGGCATGATGGTGAACACGTCGATGTCGGCTCCCAGGTCACGGGCCCGCTCGATCAGCCGGTTGCCCCAGTAGTTCGGGCCGGAGGTCGTGGTGCCGAACGTGACGATCGTCCGGATCCCGGGGTTGTTCCGCTCGACGATCGCGAGCGCGCGGAGGATGCGGTCCTGCACGGCCGGGTTCTCGAACTCGTCGGTGTTCTCGATGTCGATGTCGATCGCCGTGAGTCGGTAGGCGTCGATCACCCGCTGGTAGGCGCCGGCGAGCGCCTCCGGTGTCGAGCAGTTCGGGCCGAGCTTGTTGCCGCTCCAGCCGCCGATCGACGGCACGATGTCGCCGCCGGCCGCGCGGATCTCGGCGATCGCCCTGGCGTCGACGCCGCCCTGCAGCGGCCGGGTGCCGTCCCACGCCGGCGTGCACCCGCCGCCGGAGAGCACGAACGCCATGGTGAACCAGCGGACGCCGGTCGCGCGCATGACGGTGGCCGGAGCGGGCGGGTTGCCCCAGCCGAGGTAGAGGTACGGCGCACCGCGCCCCACGGCGGCGGCCCCGGCCTCGGGAGCTCCGCCGGCGACCCAGCCCGCCGGCTCGGCGCCGCCGGGCACCCTGCCGGTCGCGGGTCCGGCGGCGAGGCCGAGCACGGCCGCGGTGATCGTCGGGATGAGGGCGAAACGGTGCCATCGGTTCCGTGGCATGGGTGTCCTCGCAGGGTTGCAGGGATGCGGACCGGGTGGGCGGCACACCCAACCCCAGTGTGGTCTAGACCACATGTCCTCCGCAAGGGCCGACGGCGGGCACCAGATCGATCAGTCGAAGGGCAGCCACGCTCGCTCGGTCAGGTCACCGAGCGAGGCGACGCCGAGACCGGCGAAGGAGACGGTCCACAGCTCGTTCCCGACGACCAGGGCGCGGCGAACCGACGCGTCCACCGCCGTGCCGGCCGGATGCCGCACGGTGCCCACCTCGGCCAGACTCGCGCCGGACTGCCGCAGCACCAGCGCTTCACCGACGACGGCCACCTCGCGCCCGGTCACCGGACCGCTCGTCGGCAGCACCAGCAGCCCGCTGGGCGGCCAGTGCAGGAACGCGTGCGGGTCCGACTCGACCTCCGAGTACGCCCCCGGCACGTGGTGCCGCGCCACCCGCCGCGGCCGCGCCGGGTCGGACACGTCGAACAGTGACACCTGGAGCCCCAGCCGCCGGCCGTCGAGGTCGGCCTCCTGCCCCACCCCGACCAGGCGCCCGTTGCCGACGTCGTGCAGGTAGGCCGAGTACCCGGTGATCTTCAGCTCCCCCACCACGGCCGGTGCCGCGGGGTCGCGCAGGTCGAGGGTGTAGAGCGGATCGGTCTCCCGGAACGTCACCACGTACCCGACCGGACCGAGGAACCGCACGGCGTGGATCCGCTCACCCCGACCCAGCCCGCCCACCGAGCCCACCTCGACCAGCTCGGACTCCCGCCGGGCCAGCACGGTGACCGCGCTCGCGGACGCGGCCCGCTCACCCCGGTCGGTGGTCGTCGCCACCCGCAGGTGCCCGGCGTGCTCGGACAGCGCGTACTGGTTCAGCAGCCAGCCGTCGACCGCGCCGGAGGCCACGTACCGCGGCGGGCCCGGCACCAGCATGTCGAACCGGTGCACCTCGGTCCGGTCGGCCCCGGACCGGTTCGCCACGTACAGCGTCTCCGCCGTCGCGTACACGGTGTCCCCGTCGGCCACGATCGACACCGGGTCGCCGGTGCCGAGCTCCCCGGCCAGGTCGACGGTCAGCACGGTGAGCAGCGAGGCCCCGCTGTACTCGGCCGGCCGGCTCACCCGCGCGCAGTCCACCAGTCGCCCCTCCCGCCGGGTCGACCCCGCGGTGAGCTCGTAGCGCGGCAGCCAGTCGTCGATCGTCGCCGCGGCCACCGCGGACTCGTTGTGCCGCAACGCCTTCCCCAGCGACCCCGCGTCGTTCGGGTAGCTGAACGGCAGGCGAGGCGCCGACCGCACCACCACGCGCGCCCTGCCGTCGACCAGCCGGGCGTCGACGAAGGTGCCGGCCACCGACAGTGTGCCGAGCACCCGTGCCGGGCCGGCGAGGTCGACCAGCATCAGCCGGGTCCCGCCCTCCGGAGGGGCGAAGCCGGGGTCGGCCTCCGGCATCCCACCGGGATCGGAGCCGGGCTCGACACCGGTGATGCCCGGCCCCGGCCGCGGCACCGGTGCCGGCAGCGGCTCCGGCATGGGCATCGGCGACATGTCCGAAGCCAGCACCAGCGCGCGGTCGCCGTGCAGCAGCAGGCCCTCCGGCGCGTCCCCCGGAATCTCCACTGTGGACGTGATTTCGCGGGAGGCGACATCGGCGACCCGCAGCCGGCCGTCGACCACCGTCACCACCCTGCGGCCGTCGGTCCGCGCCAGGTCGGGCTCACCGACCCCGGCCTCGTGCGTGTTGGTGCCGGAGTGCTCCCGGGCCGGAGCGGCCGGGGCAGCGGCCGTGCCCTCCCCCGTGCCCTCCCCCGTGCCCTCCGCCGACAACCGGCCGTCGGCCACCGCCGGGCCGTTCCCGGCGAACCCGCCGACCGACCCGCGGTCGAACCCGTACGGTCCCACCCGCGACAGGGCCGCCTTGCGCAGCTCCGCCAGCGCCTGATCGCAGGAGTCGAACGCCACCAGCCCCGGCGTCGCGGCCGCGGTCCCGGCACCCCCGAACGGCACCGGGAGCACCCCCGAGCTGACACAGCCGACGAGCACGGCGGCGGCGAGCACGGCCCACCGCGGCCGGAGGAGGTCGCGCTTCATACCGGACAGGACGGGGCCGACCACCCGGTCGGTTGCACCGACGCCCGAGCGGATCCGCCGTGGACGTGGCGTGACCTGGATCACCGGACGCTCGAGCCGCGCTCGGGAAGCCTCGTGGGCACGGCGCCGGGACGGCGGGATCGGCTAGGCTGCGTCCGGAGTCTGATCAGCACGACAAGCGTTCGGGAGGCGTGCTCCATGGTCGTCGGTCCCCACGGCGGGCAGCATCCGTTCACGACGTACATGACGTCGCTGACCTCGTCGTTCACCGAGCTGCTCGCCACCCATCACCCCGACGCGCTGCCCTGGGCCAGGGTGCCCGACGCGAAGCTCGCCGGGCAGACGCCGCACGGCACGACGATCGTGGCGCTGCGCTTCGACGGCGGCGTGCTGATGGCCGGCGACCGGCAGATCACCAGCGGGACCACGATCAGCTACCGGTACGCGCAGAAGGTCTTCGTCGCCGACGAGTACTCCTGCGTCGGCGTCGCCGGCAGCGCGTCGCTGGCCTTCGAGATGGCCCGCCTCTTCCGCCTCGAGCTGCTGCACTACGAGAAGATCGAGGGCCGCACGCTGTCGCTGCAGGGCAAGGCGAACAAGCTCAGCTCGATGGTCCGCGGCAACCTCGACATGGCCACCCAGGGCCTGGTGGTCGTGCCGATCTACGCCGGCTACGACCAGTTCGCCGACGTCGGCCGGATCTTCAGCTACGACCCGATCGGCGGGGTCAGCGAGGAGCACGACGGCTACCACTCGATCGGCTCCGGCTCGACCTTCGCGCTGGGCAGCCTCAAGAAGCTGCACCGCTCCACCCTCGGCGAGCGGGACGCCATCACGGTCGCCATGGAGGCGCTCTACGACGCCGCGGAGGGCGACGTGGCCACCATGGGCCCGGACCTGGCTCGCGACGTCTACCCCGTGGTGCACGTGGTGACCGCCGACGGCGACCGGGAGCTGCCCGACGACGAGGTCGGCCCGATCGCCCGCGAGGTCGTGCAGCGGCGGATGGGCGCACCGGACGGGCCGAAGGTCGACATGAGCCGGGAGCAGTCGAGCTGACCGAACACGGGCCGTGCTCGGGCGAGCACGAGCGGTGGCCTTGATCAGCGCCCGCCGGGCAGTGCCCGGCGCAGCACCTCGGCGAGGTGCACCGCGTGGCGGTCCGACTCCTGCTCGATCTGGGTGCGGCAGCTGAAGCCGTCGGAGATGACGAGGGTGTCGGCGGGCGTGTCGCGCAGCGCCGGCAGCAGCCGGTCCTCCGCGCAGGCCACCGACACCGCGTAGTGCCCGCGCTCGAACCCGAAGTTGCCGGCGAGCCCGCAGCACCCCGTGTCCAAGGTGGAGTTGCGTACTCCGGCGGCGGCGAGCACCCGCTCGTCGGCGGCGAAGCCGAGCACGGCGTGCTGGTGGCAGTGCACCTGGCTCACCGCGTCGACGTCCAGCGCGCGCCACGGCACGTCCGCGCCGGCCACCAGCTCCGCGAGCGTGCGGGTGCGCTCGGCCAGCAGCGCGCCGGTGGCGTCGCCGGGCAGCAGGTGGCCGAGGTCGCCGCGGAACAGCGCCGCGCAGCTGGGCTCCAGCCCGGCCACCTGGTACCCGGCGGCCAGGTACGGCCGCAGCACGTCGAGCGTGCGGCGCAGCACCCCGCGGGCGATCCCGAGCTGCCCGGTGGACACCCAGGTCAGCCCGCAGCAGACGCCGCGCGCCGGCAGCACCACCTGGTAGCCGGCGGCGGTGAGCACCTCGACGGCCGCGTCGAGCACCCCGGGGGTGAAGTAGTTGTTGAACGAGTCGGGCCACAGCAGCACCGGCCGCCGCGCCGCCGGGTCGGGCGGGCGGCGCAGGTCGCGGCGGGCCCGGGTGAACGGCACCGGCGCGAACGGTGGCAGCGCGCGCTCCGGCGCGATCCCGCCGAGCCGCTTGAGCACCGCCGCCGCCCGCGGCCGCCGGGTGACGCCGGTGGCCAGCCGGGGCGCGAGCCCGACCGCACGCAACCACAGCGGAAGCCAGCCCAGCGAGTAGTGCGTCACCGGGCGGAGCCGGCCGCGGTAGTGCTGGTGGTAGAACTCCGCCTTGTAGGTCGCCATGTCGACATCCACCGGACAGTCGGACAGGCAGCCCTTGCAGGACAGGCACAGGTCCAGCGCCTCGCGCACCTCGGGCGAGCGCCAGCCGCCGGTCACCAGTTCCCCGTCGATCATCTCGGCGAGCAGGTGTGCCCTGCCCCGGGTGGAGTGCCGCTCCTCCCTGGTCGCCCGGTAACTCGGGCACATCACCCCGCCGCCGCTGGTGTTGCGGCACTTGCCGACGCCGACGCAGCGGCGCACGGCGGCGCCGAAGCTGCCCCCGTCGTGCGGGTAGCCGAGCATCGTGGCCCGCTCGATCGCCGGCGGCGCGGGGCGCGGGCGCAGGTCGGCGTCGACCGGCCGGGGGTCGACCAGCACGCCGGGGTTCATCCCGTTGTCCGGGTCGAAGATCCCCTTGAACCGGCGGAAGGCCGCCAGCACCCGCGGCGAGTACATCCGGGGCAGCAGCTCCGAGCGGGCCTGGCCGTCGCCGTGCTCGCCGGACAGCGACCCGCCGTGCGCGGCGACGAGGTCGGCGGCCTCCTCGAGAAAGACACGGAAAGCGCGGACCCCACGCGCGGAGAGCAGGTCGAAGTCCAGCCGCATGTGCAGGCAGCCCTCGCCGTAGTGCCCGTAGACCACGCTGCGCCGGCCGTGCCGGCGCATCAGGTCCTTGAACTCGCGCAGGTAGGCGCCCAGCCGCTCGGGCGGGACGGCGGCGTCCTCCCAGCCGGGCCACGCCTCGGTGCCGTCGGCGAGCCGGGTGGCCAGGCCGGCGCCCTCCTCGCGGATGCGCCACAGCCGGCGCCGCGCGGCCGGGTCGGTGAGCACGGCGTGGCCGGTGCACCGGTCACCGAGCGCGCGGGCCAGCGCGCCCGCCCTCCGCTCGGCCTCGCCCGGCTCGGCGCCGGCCAGCTCGACGAGCAGCCACGCGCCGCCGGGGGGCAGCCCGGCCCGCCGCCCGGGGCCGACCAGCCCCACCAGCTCGGCGTCCAGACCCTCGACGGTGAGCGGGCCGACCGGCAGGATGTCCGGCACCGCGTCGGCGGCGGCGACGTCGTCGGGGAACCCGAGCACGGCCAGCGCCCGGTGCCGGGGCAACTCGGCGAGGTCGAGCACGGCCTCCAGCACGGTCACGCAGGTGCCCTCGCTGCCGACCAGCGCCCTGGCGACGTCGAACCCGCGCTCGGGCAGCAGGTGCTCCAGGCCGTAGCCGGACACCCGGCGTGGCCAGGTGGACAGCTCGGTGCGCAGCACGGCAAGGTCGTCCCGAACCAGGTCGCGCAACTGCCGGTAGATCCGCCCCTCGGTACCCGGCAGCCCGGCCCTGCGGTCCACTTCGGACGGATCGGTGCGGCCGACGGTGAGCACCGTCCCGTCGTAGGTCAGCACGGTCAGCTCGCGGACGGTGTCGGCGGTGCGGCCCCAGGCCACCGAGTGTGAGCCGCACGCGTTGTTGCCGATCATCCCGCCGATCGTGCAGCGGCTGTGCGTGGACGGGTCGGGGCCGTAGCGCAGGCCGTGCGGCGCGGCGAGCGCCTGCAGGTCGTCCAGCACGGTGCCGGGGGCGACCCGGGCGGTGCGCGCCTCGGGGTCCAGTTCGCGCACACCGCCGAGGTACCGCGACGTGTCCAGCACCACGCCGGGGCCGCACGCGTTGCCGGCGATGCTGGTGCCGCCGCCGCGGGCGATCACCGGGACCTCCAGCTCGCGACACACCGCCACCGCGGCGACCACGTCGTCCACCGTGCGCGGCAGCACCACGGCCAGCGGCTCGTGCCGGTAGTTGGAGGCGTCGGTGGTGTAGAGGGCGAGGGTGCCAGGGTCGTTGGCCACCGGGCAGCTCACCCGCCCGGTCAGGGCCCGCCGCAGTGTCTCCCGGATCTGGCGCACCCGGCCATTGTCACCGACGACGTGCCGGTGAGCGGGACGGGCCGCTTGCGCGGGTCGGTCGGCGCGGCGAGGGTGCACACCATGGAGCCCGGTATGGACGCCACAAGCGTGCGCGAGGCGGCCGACCGGCTGCGGCAGGCCTACCGCGGCGGCACCCCGATCCCGCCGTTGATCGAGACGTACCCGGACGCCGACGTCACCGACGCCTACCGCATCCAGCAGGAGCAGGTGCGCCGGTGGACCGCGGACGGCGACGTGGTCAAGGGGCACAAGGTGGGGCTGGCGTCGGCGGCGATGCAGCGGCAGATGGGTGTCGACCAGCCGGACTACGGGCACCTGCTGGCCGGCATGTTCCACCTGGAGCACGCGCCGATCCCAATCGGGGCGTTCCTGCAACCGCGGATCGAGCCGGAGGTCGCGTTCGTGCTCGGCCGGCGGCTGTCCGGGCCCGGGGTGACCGTGGCCGACGCGGTGCGCGCGGTGGAGTTCGTGCTGCCGGCGCTGGAGATCGTGGACTCGCGGATCCGGGACTGGCGGATCTCGATCGTGGACACGATCGCCGACAACGCCTCCTCCGGCGGGGTGGTACTGGGCAGCCGCCCGGTGCCGCTGGGCGCGGTCGACCTGCGGCTGGCCGGGTGCACGCTGCACCGAGGGGGTGAGCTGGTGGCCACCGGGGCCGGCGGCGCGGTGCTCGGCTCGCCGCTGAACGCGCTGGTGTGGCTGGCGAACACGGTCGGGCCACTGGGCATCGACCTCGAGCCGGGTCACGTGGTGCTGCCGGGCTCGATGACCAGGGCGATCCCGGTGCGACCGGGGGACACGGTGGTCACCGCGGTGGCCGGGCTGGGGAGCGTGACGGCGGTGTTCGACCGATGACCGGGGTGCTGGGGCGGATGCCGGAGGGCCCGCTGACCGCTGACCTGCTCGGCGCGCCGGGCGTGGTGCCGGGGCCGGTCACGGTGACCGCGCGCCTGGTGTTCCTGCTGCGGTCGGCGCTGGCCGGGCCGGTGCCGGCACCGGCCGCGCTGGCGGCCGTGGCGGCGGTGCACGGGGCGCTGGTGCTGGACACCGCGGACGGCGCCGCCGGGCCGCGGGTGGTGCTCGGGCCGGTGGGGCGGCCGGTTCGGGAGGTCGACCTGGTGCTGGAGGGCTGCCTGCTGGAGGTGGACGGGCAGGTGGTGGACAGCGCGGCGGCCGCGGCGGCGGAGCCCGGCGTGGCGCTGGCCACGGCGGCGGAGGTCGCCGAAGGCGTGATCGCCGGCGGGCTGGTGGTCACCGGGCCGCTCACCGAGCCGGTCGAGGTGGCGGCGGGCAGCCGGGTCGCGGCGCACTTCGCGACGGTGGGCCCGATCGCCTGCCAGATCGTCCGACCGAACGGTCGGTCGGGTGGCGCGAGTTAATCACCTTACCGAACGGAGTGGTTACACCTGGTCACTCGATCGGAGAGAGTCCGAGACATCCGCCACACGCTGCGGGAGAGTGTCGGTGACCTGCGGTTCAATGGTGGGCGACCAGACCCGGGGAAAGGACCCGGGGGTTGATAGTGGAGGCGGATGTGCCTCAGCAGGCGGAACTGAACCATCGGGAGCGCGCCACCCTGCAGGCGGTGGCGCTGGGCCGCGCCGAGATCACCGGAAGCTGCGAGCCCGACCTGTTCATCGACGGACTGGCGTGCTGTGATCAGACCACCGCGCACCGACTCGCCCGGCAGGGCCTGGTAGCGCCCGCCCGCACCGGCCGCCCCGGCGAGCTCGTGCCCGCCGTCCTCACCAACGCCGGCCGCGCCGCGCTCGGCCGCGAGCTGGCCACCTCGGCCGCCTGAGCCTCGTCCCGCTCGACCGTCCCCGCCGGCTATCCCTCGGCCGGCAGGCCCAGCTTGTCGGCGTCGTAGTCCACGACGATCTGCCCGAACCGGCTCAACACGTCGGAGCCGAGCAGGCCACGCAATTCGGTGCCGGAGCCGGTGTCCGGGAGGTCGATCGTGGCGATCTCAGCCGCGTCCAATGGGATGTCGCCCAGCCGCCACCGGTCCACCCGGACGGTGGTGGCCTGCTGCTGCCCGAGGACTCCGCTGACTGGCCGTTCCCTGCCGGTGGGCGGCAAGCCGAGCTCGCCCGCCAGACCTTCGTCCAGGACGGTCATCGACGCCCCCGTGTCGAGGACGAACAGGTGCGGCCCCGCGTCGCCGATGATGACCGGCACCAGCGCGAGGGTCTGCTCGCCGAGGTCGAGCACCGTGAGGTCCACGCTGCGCCAATCCTCGTCCGGGGTGGTCATCGGCTCCCTCGGCTCCGTCGCGCATCCGGCGAACAGCGCCGCCGCCAGCGCCGCGGCGACGGCTCCGGCCCGGCGTCGTCTCGTCGCGCCCACGCCGATCCTCCTTCCCGGCCGGCCCCGGGTACCCGCACCCGCCGCGCCCTACGCACCGGCGTGCACCAGGGTCAGCGGAAGGCGGGGAGGCCGGTGACCGCCTGGCCGACGGAGAGCGCGTGCATCTCCTCGGTGCCCTCGTAGGTGAGCACCGTCTCCAGGTTGGTCACGTGCCGCATCACCGGGTACTCCAGCGAGATCCCGTTGGCGCCCAGCAACGTGCGGGCGGTCCGCGCGACGTCCAAAGCCGACCGCACGTTCGCCAGCTTGCCGAAGCTCACCTGGTTGTGGTGCAGCCGCCCGGCGTCTTTGAGCCGGCCGAGATGCAGGGCGACCAGGCCGGCCCGGTTGACCTCCACGACCAGGTCGGCGAGTTTGCGCTGGGACAGCTGGAACGCCGCCAACGGCCGACCGAACTGCTCCCGCGACAGCGTGTACTCCAGCGCCGCCTCGTAGCAGGCCCGCGCCGCGCCGACCGCGCCGAAGACAATCCCGAACCGCGCCTCGTTCAGGCACGACAGCGGCCCGCGCAGCCCGCGCACCTCCGGGAAGGCCGCGTCGGCCGGCAACCGCACCCCGTCCAGCACCAGTTCCGCGGTCAGCGACGCGCGCAGCGACAGCTTCCGCTTCACCTCGTTGGCCGTGAAGCCCGGCGTGTCGGTGGGCACCAGGAACCCGCGGATCCCCTCCTCGGTCCGCGCCCACACGACGGCGACGTCGGCCACGGTGCCGTTGGTGATCCACATCTTGGCGCCGTCGAGCACCCAGTCGGACCCGTCGCGGCGCGCCCTGGTCCGCATCGACCCGGGGTCGCTGCCGGCGTCCGACTCGGTCAGCCCGAAGCAGCCCAGCGCCTCCCCGCTCGCCAACCTCGGCAGCCACTCGCGCTTCTGCCCCTCGCTGCCCCACCGGTGGATGGCGAACATCGCCAGCGACCCCTGCACCGACACGAAGCTGCGCAGCCCCGAGTCCACCGCCTCCAGCTCCCGGCAGGCGATCCCGTACGCCACCGCCGACGTGCCGGCGCAGCCGTAGCCGGTGAGGTGCATCCCCAGCACGCCCAACCGGCCGAACCCCTTCGCCAGGTCACGCGCCGGCAGCGCGCCGGACTCGTACCAGTCGGCCACGTTCGGTAGCAGCTCGGCGCGGGCGAAGTCCCGCACGGCGTCACGGATGTCCCGCTCGTCGTCGGTCAGCCCGGCGTCGAGGCCGAGGAAGTCGTGCGGATCGGGGGCAGCGCTCGTTCCCATGGGGGACAGGGTATCCGAGCCGCGACGGGACCCACGTCACACGCGTTTGCGCTGGTCACAACGTTCGGTGTCGGCTATGTTGCGCACACATCGCGCAGTGCCGCGCCGTCAACACCTGCGTGGGATACACCACGCGGCGGGTCCGACCTATCCCGATTACGTGGAATTCACACTACTGTCATAAGACCCGGCGAACCCGGGAGTTACTCCGCGCGCCCGAACGGCCCCCACCACGCGGGTCCTTCCGGCGCGCGTGGCGCACAGCGACGTGCCCCGGCCACACGACGAGGTGTGGCCATCCGGCGATGACCGGAGCCCGTCTCGGGCTTTCTCTCCCCCGACTGACCATCGCGACGCCGGGCCACTCCGTTAGCCAGCCCGCTGGCATCGTCGACGGACGGCCCGGCCACGCCGACGCCATAGGAGGGCGGCCAGCCGTGAACCGCCACGCACCGAGCTCGCTGCAGCAGGGCCTGTACGACGAGCAGTACGAGCACCACGCCTGCGGGGTCGCGTTCGTCGCCGACCTCGCCGGCCGGCGCGACCACGAGATCGTCCGCAAGGCGCTCGTCGCCCTGCGCAACCTCGAACACCGCGGTGCCCGCGGCGCCGAGCCGGAGACCGGTGACGGCGCCGGGATCCTGATCCAGGTTCCGGACGCCTTCTTCCGCGCCGTGGTCGACTTCGAGCTGCCCGAGCCCGGTGGGTACGTGGTGGGCACCGCGTTCCTGCCCACCGACGGCGAGGTCCGCGGCCGGGCGATGTCCACCATCGAGGGCATCGCCGCCGAGGAGGGCATGGGCATCCTCGGCTGGCGCGAGCTGCCGGTGGACACCGAGCACGTCGGCGCGGGCGCGGCGACCACGATGCCGTACTTCGCCCAGCTGTTCCTCGCGCCGCAGCGCGCCGAGCTGACCGGCCTGGCGTTGGAGCGGGCGGCGTTCTGCGTCCGCAAGCGGGCCGAGCACGCGCTCGCCGACCAGGACGTCTACTTCCCGAGCCTGTCCGCCCGGACGATCGTCTACAAGGGAATGCTCACCGAGCCGCAGGTCTCGCGGTTCTTCCCCGACCTCACCGACGAGCGGGTGACCAGCGCGATCGGCCTGGTGCACTCCCGCTTCTCCACCAACACCTTCCCGTCGTGGCCGCTGGCGCACCCGTACCGGTACGTCGCGCACAACGGCGAGATCAACACCCTGCGCGGCAACCGGAACTGGATGGACGCCCGCGAGTCGATGCTGGCCACCGACCTCGTCCCCGGTGACCTCTCCCGCGTCTACCCGATCATCACCCGCGACGCGAGCGACTCGGCGTCGTTCGACGAGGTGCTCGAGCTGCTGCACCTCGGCGGCCGGTCGCTGCCGCACGCCGTGCTGATGATGATCCCGGAGGCGTGGGAGAACCACGACGAGATGGACCCGGCGCGAAGGGCCTTCTACGAGTTCCACTCGACCTTGATGGAGCCGTGGGACGGGCCGGCGCTGGTCGCGTTCACCGACGGCACGCAGATCGGCGCGGTGCTCGACCGCAACGGACTGCGCCCCGGCCGGTACTGGGTCACCGACGACGGCCTGGTGGTGCTGGCCAGCGAGGTCGGCGTCCTCGACCTCGACCAGTCCCGGATCGTGCGCAAGGGCCGGCTGGAGCCGGGCCGGATGTTCCTCGTGGACACCGCGGAGGGGCGGATCGTCGAGGACGAGGAGATCAAGGGGCGGCTCGCCGCCGAGCACCCCTACGGCGCGTGGGTCGAGAAGGGTCTGCTGCACCTGACCGAGCTGGCCGAGCGGGAGCGCGAGGTGCCGGACCACGCCTCGCTGGTCCGCCGGCAGCAGGCCTTCGGCTACACCGAGGAGGAGCTCGACGTCCTGCTGAAGCCGATGGCGGGCAGCGGCGCCGAGCCGATCGGCTCGATGGGCAACGACTCGCCGCTGGCGCCGCTGTCCCGACGCTCGCGGCAGCTGTTCGACTACTTCACCCAGCTGTTCGCCCAGGTGACCAACCCGCCGCTGGACGCAATCCGCGAGGAGCTGGTCACCGCGCTGGGCACCCAGCTCGGCTCGGAGCCCAACCTGCTGGAGGCCGGCCCCGACTCGTGCCGGCGGATCGTGCTGCCGTTCCCGGTGCTGGACAACGACGAGCTGGCCAAGCTGGTGCACGTCAACGACGACGGCACGCTGCCGGAGTTCCAGGCACACGTGCTCGACGGCACCTACGAGGTGGCCGGCGGCGGCCCGGCGCTGGTGCGCCGGCTGGACGAGATCCGCGCGGAGGCGTCCACCGCGATCGCCGACGGCGCCCGGCTGCTGGTCCTGTCCGACCGTGGGGTCACCGCCGAGCGCGCCGCCATCCCGTCGCTGCTGCTCACCGGGGCGGTGCACCACCACCTGGTGCGGGAGAAGAGCCGCACCCAGGTGGGCCTGGTGGTCGAGGCCGGTGACGCGCGCGAGGTGCACCACATCGCGCTGCTGATCGGCTACGGCGCCGCGGCGGTGAACCCGTACCTGGCGATGGCCACCGTGGAGGAGCTGGCCGAGCGGGGCAAGCTGCCGGGAGTCAACGCCAGGCAGGCCACCCGCAACCTGATCAAGGCGCTGGGCAAGGGCGTCCGCAAGACGATGTCCAAGATGGGCGTGTCCACGGTGGCCTCCTACACCGGCGCGCAGATCTTCGAGGCGATCGGGCTCGGCGCGGAGGTCGTGGAGAGCTGCTTCACCGGCACCACCTCACGGCTCGGCGGGATCGGCTTCGACACGATCGCCGAGGAGGTCGCGCAGCGGCACCGGCGG
The DNA here is from genome assembly GCF_900115565.1 of Amycolatopsis arida. Taxonomy (GTDB): domain Bacteria; phylum Actinomycetota; class Actinomycetes; order Mycobacteriales; family Pseudonocardiaceae; genus Yuhushiella; species Yuhushiella arida. The sequence continues at coordinate 572,954 of NZ_FOWW01000001.1, forward strand.
GCGTTCCCACCGGACGGGCTGCGGCCGCACCACCGCGAGCTGGCCGTCGGCGGCGACTACCAGTGGCGCCGCGAGGGCGAGCCGCACCTGTTCGACCCGCACACGGTGTTCAAGCTGCAGCACTCCACCCGCTCCGGGAAGTACGAGATCTTCAAGGAGTACACGAAGTCCGTCGACGAGCAGTCCGAGCGGCTGATGACGCTGCGCGGCCTGTTCCAGCTCAGGGAGGGTGTGCGGCCACCGGTGCCGATCGAGGAGGTCGAGCCGGTCTCCGAGATCGTCAAGCGGTTCGGCACCGGCGCGATCTCCTACGGCTCGATCTCCCAGGAGATGCACGAGGTACTCGCCATCGCGATGAACCGGCTGGGCGGCAAGTCCAACACCGGTGAGGGCGGTGAGGACCCGGAGCGGCTGTACGACCCGGAGCGGCGCAGCGCGATCAAGCAGGTCGCGAGTGGGCGGTTCGGGGTGACCAGCGAGTACCTGGTCAACGCCGACGACATCCAGATCAAGATGGCGCAGGGCGCCAAGCCCGGCGAGGGCGGGCAGCTGCCCGGCACGAAGGTCTACCCGTGGATCGCCAGGACCCGGCACTCCACACCGGGCGTCGGGCTGATCTCGCCGCCGCCGCACCACGACATCTACTCCATCGAGGACCTCGCGCAGCTGATCCACGACCTGAAGAACGCCAACCCGAGCGCGCGGATCCACGTCAAGCTGGTGTCCGAGGTCGGCGTGGGCACCGTCGCGGCGGGTGTGTCCAAGGCGCACGCCGACGTCGTGCTGATCTCCGGGCACGACGGCGGCACCGGCGCGTCGCCACTGTCGTCGATCAAGCACGCCGGTGGGCCGTGGGAGCTGGGCCTGGCCGAGACGCAGCAGACGTTGCTGGCCAACCGGTTGCGCGACCGGATCGTGGTGCAGACCGACGGCCAGCTCAAGACCGGCCGGGACGTGATCGTCGCCGCGCTGCTCGGCGCCGAGGAGTTCGGGTTCGCCACCGCGCCGCTGGTGGTGTCCGGCTGCGTGATGATGCGAGTGTGTCACCTGGACACCTGCCCGGTGGGCGTGGCGACGCAGAACCCCGCGCTGCGGGCCAAGTTCAGCGGCAAGGCCGAGTACGTGGTGAACTTCTTCGAGTTCATCGCGCAGGAGGTGCGCGAGTACCTCGCCGCGCTGGGCTTCCGCTCGGTCGCCGAGGCGGTGGGCCACGCCGAGCTGCTCGACACCCGCGACGCGGTGGAGCACTGGAAGGCCGGCGGGCTGGACCTCACGCCGATCCTCCACGTGCCCGAGCTGCCGCCGCGGGCCGCGCGGCACTGCGTGACCAGGCAGGACCACGGGCTGGACAAGGCGCTGGACAACACGCTCATCCAGCTCGCCGAGGGCGCGCTGAACTCCGGCGACAGGGTGCGGCTGGAGCTGCCGGTGCGCAACGTCAACCGGACGGTCGGCACGATGCTCGGCCACGAGCTGACCAGGCGCTGGGGTGGCGAGGGCCTTCCCGACGACACGATCGACGTGACCTTCACCGGCACCGCGGGGCAGTCGTTCGGCGCGTTCCTGCCGAAGGGCATCACGCTGCGGCTGTTCGGTGACGGCAACGACTACGTCGGCAAGGGCCTCTCCGGCGGGCGGATCATCGTGCGCCCGCCGCGGGAGGCGCGGATCGCCGCGGAGGAGCACATCATCGCCGGCAACGTGATCGGCTACGGCGCCACGAGCGGCGAGCTCTTCCTGCGCGGCAAGGTCGGCGAGCGGTTCTGCGTGCGCAACTCGGGCGCGCTCGCGGTCGTCGAGGGCGTCGGCGACCACGGCTGCGAGTACATGACCGGCGGGCGCGTGGTGGTGCTCGGGTCGATCGGCCGCAACTTCGCGGCCGGCATGTCCGGTGGCATCGCGTACGTGCTGGACCTGCCGGAGCACCGGGTCAACCGGGAGATGGTGGACCTCGACCCGCTGGACACCGAGGACCGCCGGTTCCTGCGCGAGGTCGTGGAGCGGCACCTCGCGGAGACCGGGTCCGCCGTGGCGCGGCGGCTCCTGGACGACTGGGACATCGCGGTGGAGGAGTTCGGCAAGGTCATGCCGAAGGACTACAAGCGGGTGCTCCAGGCGCGGGCGGCGGCCGAGCGCGACGGCAGGGACGTGAACGAGGCGATCATGGAGGCCGCACATGGCTGACCCCAAGGGCTTTCTGACCACACCGCGGGAGACACCGACGTCGCGGCCCGTCTTCCTGCGGCTCAAGGACTGGCGCGAGGTCTACGAGGACTTCGACCGCACGAAGCTGACCCGGCAGGCCGGGCGGTGCATGGACTGCGGAATCCCGTTCTGCCACCAGGGGTGTCCGCTGGGCAACCTCATCCCGGAGTGGAACACGCTGACCTGGCGCGACGACTGGCGGGAGGCGATCGAGCGGCTGCACGCCACGAACAACTTCCCGGAGTTCACCGGCACGCTGTGCCCCGCGCCGTGCGAGACCGCGTGCGTCCTCGGGATCAACGACGACCCGGTGACGATCAAGCGGGTGGAGATCTCGATCATCGACCGGGCGTGGGACGAGGGCTGGGTGACGCCACAGCTGCCGCCGACGAGGACCGGGAAGAAGGTCGCCGTGGTGGGGTCCGGCCCGGCCGGGCTGGCCGCGGCGCAGCAACTCACCCGTGCCGGGCACGACGTGGTCGTGTTCGAGCGGGCGGACAAGATCGGCGGGCTGCTGCGGTACGGCATCCCCGAGTTCAAGATGGAGAAGTTCCGGCTGGACCGGCGGCTGGAGCAGCTGCGCGCCGAGGGCACCGAGTTCCGCGCCGGGGTGAACGTCGGCGTGGACGTCACCGGCGAGCGGCTGCGCGCCGAGTACGACGCGGTGGTGCTGGCCGGCGGCGCGACGGCGTGGCGGGACCTGCCGGCCCCCGGGCGCGAGCTCGACGGGGTGCACCAGGCGATGGAGTACCTGCCGTGGGCCAACCGGGTCGCGGCCGGTGAGCTGGAGTCGCCGCCGATCGACGCGGCGGGCAAGCACGTGGTGGTGATCGGCGGCGGCGACACCGGCGCCGACTGCGTGGGCACCGCGCACCGGCAGGGCGCGGCCTCGGTGACCCAGCTGGAGATCATGCCCAGGCCGCCGGAGACGCGGTCCGAGGCGCACCCGTGGCCGACCTACCCGATGATCTACCGGGTGTCCTCGGCGCACGAGGAGGGCGGCGAGCGGCTGTACTCGGTGAACACCCAGGAGTTCCTCGGCGACGACCGGGGCCGGGTGCGGGCGCTGCGACTGGTCGAGGTGCGCCGCGAGGACGGCGGGTTCGTCCCGGTGGAGGGCACCGAGCGGGAGCTGCCGGCCCAGCTGGTGCTGCTGGCGATGGGTTTCGTCGGCCCGGAGCGGGAGGGACTGCTCGACCAGCTCGGCGTGGAGCTGGACGAGCGCGGCAACGTGGCGCGGGACCACTCGTTCCGGACCAGTGTGGACAACGTGTTCGTCGCCGGTGACATGGGCTGCGGCCAGTCGTTGATCGTGTGGGCCATCGCGGAGGGCCGCTCGGCCGCGGCGGGCGTCGACGCCTTCCTCACCGGGCGGGACGCGCTGCCCGCGCCGATCGCCCCGACCGACCGGCCCATCTCCTAGACCGGCGGCCCGGTCGCGGGGTCACCGTCGCCCCCGCGACCGGGCCCGCCCCCATCGCGTGTTCGCCGTCCACGTCCGCGTGTTCGCCGTCCACGTCCGCGTGTTTGCCGTCGGCGTCCGCGTGTTTGCCGTCGGCGTCCGCGTGTTTGCGCCCCACGACGCGGACGCGCGGACGCAGAGCGCGGACACGCGTATACAGAGCGCGGACACGGCGGGGATGCGAGTCAGGGGGTGGTGATGGTGGGGAGGTTCAGGGCGAGGGACGGGCTGGGGGTGACGCCCGCGATGCGGTCGGTCCAGACGGCGTGGCCGTGGGCCGACCACAGCGGCGCCACCGGCAGGTCGCGCAGCAGTTGGTTCTCCGCGAGGCGGTACAACCGACCGCTCTCGGCGAGATCGGCGGCCTCCCCGGCGGCGGCGAGCATCTGGTCGAAGGTCGTGCTGGCGTAGCCGACCGGGTTGCCCGGCGCGTCCGAGGCCAGCGGCGCGAGCAGCTCGTGCGGGCTGCGGGTGTGCAACGTCCTGGTCAGCGCGTGCACGCCGGTGGGAGCGGGTGGTCCCGTCTCGATTCTGGCCGGCACCCCGAGCGTGGCGCCGACCTGCTCGGCCAGCGGTGCGGCCCACGTCGCCTGGTCGGCGCCGGCGTGCACGACCAGCTCCCCGGCGGGGCGCCCGGCCTGCTCCCACAGCGCGGTCGCGGCCTCGGGGTCGTGGTTGCACGGCCGGCACTGCCCGGAGCGCTGCCCGAGTGGCACCGCCGGCGGCAGCAGCGCGCTCGCCAGGTCCACCTGGTGGCCGAGCGGCCCGGCCTCGAGCGTGGCCCGGTCCACGGCCAGCGCCACGGCGTGCCGGGCCGCGGCGTCGGCGAGGCTCGGGTTGGCCGCGGGGAAGCCGAGCATGCTGACCTCCGGCAGCGGCCACATCAGCACCCGCTCGCCGAAGTCGTCGCGCATCCGCCCGTGCGCGGCGGCGGGCACCTGGGTGGCCAGGTCGACCGCGCCGGTGCGGGCCAGCTCGTACTGCTCGGCGGGGTCGGCCACCACCCGCAGGTCGATTTCCCTGGCGTGCCCGGGCCGCGGCCCCGCGTGGTCGTCCACCCTGGTCAGTCGAGCGCCCTCGCCCGACCGCCACGGCCCGGCCAACCGGTACGGCCCGTTGCCCACCGGCTGAACGGCGAAGGCCGCCCAGTCCCGGGAGTCGAGCACGGCACGGGGCAGGGGCAGCAGCGCCGGGGCGCCGAGCACCACCGGAACCTGGCCCAGCGGCCGGTCCAGCACCAGCTCGACGGTGTGCTCGTCGATTGCCCGGAAATCCTCGGCCCGCAGCACGTCGGTGAGCACCGTCGCACCCGGCCAACCCTCCTCCACCACGGCCCGCCAGGTGTCTACATAGGACAGCGCGGTGACCGGCGAGCCGTCGTGGAAGCGCAACCCCTCCCGCAGCCGGATGGTCCAGGTGCGCAGGTCGTCGCTGGTCACCTCGCTGGCCGCGAGCGGCTCGGCCTCCGCATCGGCCGGGTCGGTCAGCGGCGTCCACAGCGCGTCGACGACCAGCCGGCCGGGGAGGTCGCGCACCTGCGCCGGCAGCAGCGCCGCCGGCTCGCGCACCGCCACCGAGAACGTCCCCGGCGCGGGCGGCGAGTCGGTTGGCTCGGCGGTGCACCCGGCGAGCGCCGCCACCGCGGCGAGCACGACCATGGACAGACGGCGCATGGGACCTCCCGAACGGCGACGCGTCCACGCCTACCAGGTCGGCGCCGGGGCACCAACCTCCGATCGGCGCTTGTGCCCTCCCCCGCCACGTCCTAGCGTCGACAGTCGGCCCAGCGCCGGATCGATCCCGGCGCCGGGTCGCATCAACGTCGGGTCACCCATCCGGAGGTGTGTGCCGTGCTACGTCGGACCACCGTGCTCCGCTCCACCCTCGTCCTCGCCGTCGCCACCGCCGTCGGGCTCACCCCCGCGGCCGCGTTCGCCTGCGACGCCGAGCACGTGCCCGGCGGCACCGCGCACGCCGAGGAGGGGCCGTCGGCGACCAGCGCGCAGAAGAACGTCGAGCTGGTGGGGACCCTGCCGGACGCGCAGGGCGCGATCGCGCTGCAGTTCCTGCAGTACGGGTACGGGCACCGGCAGCGGGACGTCCTGGTGGTGTCCGGCGAGTTCGGGCTGAAGACCTACGACCTGACGGCCGACCCGGCGCGGCCGACGCCGCTCGGCGAGCTGTCCATGCCGGGCATGTGGGAGACCGAGGACACCGAGGTCGACCCGGTGCGCAAGCTGGTGTTCCTCGCCAGGGACCCGCGGGCGTTCGGCGGCAACACGCAGACCGGCGAGTCCGGGATCTACACCGTCGACCTTTCCGACCCCGCGCGGCCGGAGCTGGCCAGCTACGTGCGGGTGCCCGCCGGGCACACCACCAGCTGCGTGAACGACTGCCGGTACCTGTGGACCGGCGGGCCGGCGAAGGCCGCGTCGATGCCCGAGGACTGGGGCGGCCGGCCGATCTGGGTGACCGACGTCCGCGACCCGCGCAACCCGAAGGTCTTCCCCGAGCCCATCGACCTCGGCCGCAACGACGGGAAGACCGACTACGTGCACGACGTGCAGGTCGACGCGCACGGCGTGGCCTGGACCTCCGGCCGCGGCGGCGTACGCGGGTACTGGACGTCGGGCATGCACCGCGACCCGGTGACCGGCGGGATCCGCTGGGCCACGCCGTGGGAGCCGGTGCCCTACGCCGGCGGTGGCGTCTCCGAGCTGGCGGCCGCGTCGACGTTCATGCACAACAGCTACCGGCCGGTGGGCCGGAAGCTGCGCGACGGCGGCGACGTGCGGCACGGCCGGCCCGGCGAGCTGATCTACGTGACCGAGGAGGCGTTCGAGCCGGGCTGCGCCAACGACGGCGTGCTGGTGATCGCCTCCCTGCGCGGCTCCTACCAGGGGCAGGGCTGGCGCTCGACGCCGGAGGACCCGTTCCGGCTGGAGACCGTGGGCACCTGGGGCGTCGCCGGGCAGGAGGGCAGCGACCCGGACAGCGGGAACTGCTCGGCGCACTACTTCGACGTGCGCGGCGACATCCTGGTGCAGTCGTTCTACGCGCAGGGCACCCGGTTCCTCGACGTCAGCGACCCGACCAACCCCACCCAGGTCGCCTACCACCGGGCGGCGGACGCGGCGTCCTGGGCGCCGTACTGGCACCGAGGGCTGGTGTACGTGGCGGACAACAACCGCGGGGTGGACATCCTCCGGCTCACCCGCTGAGTCGGGGGTCGCGCGGGGTTGGCACCTGCTGCTCCCGGGTACTCCACGGGGATGGCGGAGGACCGGAAGCGGAGCCGCGAGGAGTACGAGCGCGGGCTGCCGGACTACCACGACCCGACCGGTCGGTTCGGCGGGGCGGCGCCGATGTACAGCGCGCTGAGCCTGCGGATCGTCCTCGCCGCGTTGACCGTGGTGCTCGCGATCGCCGGCGCGGTCGTCGCCGGCATGCTGGGCGCGACGTGGGCCGTGGTGGTGCTGGTCGTGCTCGCCGTGGCCAGCGCGATCGACCTGGGCTGGGTGATCCACCGCAAGCGCCGCGGCGAGCCCGGCTGAGCGACCGGGTGTCCCACCGCTACTTGCCGGCACCCAGGGTGAGGCCGGCGATGATGCGTCGGGCCAGCACGAGGTAGAGCGCGAGCATCGGCAGCACGACGATGGTGATGCCGGCGACCAACCCGCCGTACTCCGACTGGTAGCTCGCCGCGCCGTAGAAGGTGAACAGCGCCCTTCCCAGGGTGAAGTTGGCGTTGTCGTGCAGGAACACGATGGCCAGCAGCGTCTCGTTCCACAACCCGACGGCGTTGAGGATGAGCGCGGTGAGCAACCCGCCGCGGGCCAGCGGCAGCATGATCGACGCGAACGTGCGCAGCGGCGAGGCCCCGTCGAGCGCGGCGGCCTCCTCCAGCTCGTCCGGCAGCGACCGGAAGAACCCGGTGAGCAGGAAGACGGTGAACGGCAGCGACAGCGCGACGTAGATGAGGTAGAGCCCGAGCAGGTTGTCGGTGAGGCCGACCGCGGCCATGGCCACGAACAGCGGCACGATCACCGTCTGGAACGGCACCCCCATGCCCACCGCGACGAAGTTGGTCAGCACGTTCGCCCCGCGCACCCCCAACCGGGTCAGCACGTACGCGGCCGGCGCGGCCAGCGCCACCACCGACACCGCCGCCGCGGCGACCAGCAGCACCGTGGTGAGGAACGCCGAGCCGAAGCCGGCCTGGTTCCAGGCGTAGGCGAAGTTCCGCAGCGGCTGCCCCACCACGAACCACTGCCGCGGCAGCTGGAACGGCTGGGTGAAGATCTCCACCGGTGTCTTGAACGACGAGACCAGCAGCCAGTACAGCACCAGCAGGTTCACCGCGGTGAACAGCCACACCACGGCCGTGCCGAGCACCCGCAGCGGGCTGACCCGGCGGCGCACCCGCGACCGGCGGCGCGGTGGGCGGGGGGCCGGCCGCTCCGCGGCCGACCGCGGCGCGGGTGTTACCTCCACAGTGGACACGGTAGCTCCTACGACTGGCTCCTGGAACTGGCTAGAACTGGAGGGCCTCGCGGCGCATCAGCCGCCGCAACAGCACGACGAACACCGTCACCAGCACGATCATCACGACCGCGCACGCGCAGGCCGCGCCGAACGCGGGCGTCCCCCTGGTGCCGAACGACCGGTCGAACACGTAGATGCCGAGTGTCCAGGTCCGCACCGGCGGCGAGTACGTCCCCGGCCCGGCGAGCACGAACACCAGCTCGAAGATCTTCATCGCGTTGATCGTCCAGAGCACCCCGGCGATGCCCACCACGTCCCAGGTCAGCGGCAACGTCACGTGCCGGAACTTCTGCCAGGGCGACGCCCCGGCCAACTCGGCGTCCTCGTACAGGTACGGCGGGATCCGGTCCACCGCGGCCATCAGGATCGTGATGAAGAACCCGGAGCTGGCCCAGACCAGCGCGGCGATCACCGCGTAGGTGACGTTCTCCGGCTGGAGGAACTTCACCGCCTCCAGCCCGAGGCCCTCCAGCACGAAGTTCGCCAACCCCTGCTTGTTCGGCTGGTACTTGAACACCAGGCCGAGGAACATGCCCAACGCGACCGGCGCGACGATGTTCGGGAAGAACAGGATCGCCCGCACCAGCTTCCCGCCGCGCATCTCCCGCAGCACCATGGTGAACAGGAACGCCAGCACGAACGTGCCCACGCCACCGACGACGATGTAGGCCATGGTGTTGCCGAACGCGTACCGGAACGCGTCGCTGGTGAGCAGCGCCCGGTACTCGGCCAGCCCGACGAACTCCGGCCGGTCGCCCGCCCCGGCCCAGCTGGTGAAGCTGAGCACCACCGTGGCGACCGTGGGCAGCACGAGGAACAGCACGTACAGCGCCAGCGCCGGGGTGAGCAGTGGCCAGAACAGCCGCCGCCGGCCAGTGCGGTGGGTGACCGGCCGCGTGGCGGCGACGGGTGGAGCGGCCATCAGCCCCGCGACTTCCAGTACGTCGCGGTGTCGGTGGCCATCCGGTCGATGAACTGCTCCGCGGTGATCTGCCCGCGCAGCAGCGCGTCGTCGGCCGGGAAGAACACGGTGTCCACATAGGTCCCGCCGAACAGGCCGTCCAGCCCGTCCATGACCAGGGTGTGCTCCTTGTCCGGGTCGTCGAGCGCAGCCTTGGCGTCGGCGAGGTCGGCGGGCACCGGCAGGTCCGTCCGCGGGGCCAGGTTGTCGCTGACCGTCGGGATGCCCTGGAGGATGTCCTTGTGCAGCACGTAGGCGATGAACGCCTTCGCCGGCTCGGCGTTGCGCGCCGGGGCGGGCACCGCGAACCCGATCGGCATCTGCTCGACGATGTCGTGCGTCGCGCCCTCGGACATCGGGAACTGGAACGAGCCGTACTGGATCTCCCGGCCGCCGCCCTGCTTGTTCAGGTACTCGCGGGTCTCACTGGGCAGCCAGGTGCCGTTGAAGGTGTACGCGGTCTCGCCGTCGGCCCAGCGCTGCTGCACCTGAGGGAACTTCGCGGCGTCCCACCCCTCGGCGAAGTAGCCGCCGGTGGCGATCCGCTCGACCAACCGGGCGGCCGCGAGGAAGCCGGGCTCGGTGCGCCAGGACTCGCCGGTGCGGTCGGCGGCCGCCGCGGCGATGCCGCCCGGCCCGACGAAGCGGGCGGCGAGCTGGGTGAAGAAGTAGGCGTTGTAATGGCTGATGTCGCCGTCCTGGCTGATCGCCGGCCGGCCGGCCTGCAACTCCTGCTCGAACAGCGCGAACAGCTCGTCCATGGTCCGGGGCGGGGTGAGGTCCGGATGGGTGTTGCGGTCGTACCACCAGGCGTTGGTGATCATCTCGTAGGGCACCAGGAACCGGTTGCCCTCGGCGTCGGCGTGCTGCGGCAGGTCGTGGGAGTACCTGGCGAGCACGTCCTCGACGGTCCGGTCACCCTCGCCGACCTTCATGCCGTAGACGTCCTCGACGCTCTGCGTGCCGCCGGGCGCCACCACCGCGGCCTTGAGCTGGCTCAGGTCCTGGTCGATGAGGTCGGGTACCTCGCCGGCGTTGAGCGCGGGCGCCACGTTCTGGGTGAGCAGCTTGCGGCCGAGCCACTGCACGGTGACCTGAACCCCGGTCTTCTCCGTGAAGCAGTCGACGGCGTGCTGCAGCACCCTGGCCTGCGGCTCGTCGGCCGTCCACATCGACCAGTAGGTGAACTCGGTGCCGGCGGGCCGCACCCCGGGCTCGGGGCAGGGCGTCGCGAAGTACTCCTCCGTGCCCGGCAGCGCCGCCGGCCCGGTGCCGGTGGGGCTGCCGCAGCCGGCGAGGCCGAGCACCACGGCGACGCCGGCGACAAGAGCGGTGCTGACGGTGCTGGCGGTGCTGGTTTGGGGGGCAAGGCGGCGGAACGGGCTCGAACCTGGTCGCATGGCCACCTCACGTCGGCTCGCGTTTGCGCATTAGTGCGCAGTTTTATGGCCCTTCGCGCAAATGTCAACAGCCCTGGACCAGCCCCTCGGGCGGGCGTACGCCTGCGGACCGGCCGCGACACCTCCGATCGTCGGTGACGGAAGCTGCTCGATTACGGGCAATTTCGAGCAGAAATATTGACGAAGCCACGACCTCGAGCGGAAGCTTCGTCCCGCACGACCGTGATCGCGACCCGACCCCGCCGCCTCGGCCGGGGACCCCGCACCGTTGCAGGAGGTTCGATGCCCACCGACGTCCCGGAGATCGGCCCGGGGAACGACCCGGACAACACCGCCGGCGAGCGGCCCGGCATGTCCCGCCGTTCCGTGCTGCGCACCGGCGCGGCCGCCGGCGCCGGTCTCGCCGCGCTGGGCGTGGGGCACGGCTCCGCCGGCGCCGCACCACCCCCCGGGCCCAGCGTGCCGGGCGCCGAGGAGCGGACCTGGCCCCCGCGGCGCGGCCGCTCGATGATGGGCGTGCCGTTCGAGCGGCACGACACCATCAGGGTCGGCATCATCGGCCTCGGCAACCGCGGCGGCTCGATGCTGCCGCTGTTCCTGGCCGTGGAGGGCATCCGGGTCACCGCGCTGTGCGACGTCGACCCGGCCAGGGTGGCCGCCGCCACCCGCGTGGTCACCCGTGCCGGGCAGCCCGAGCCGGCGCGGTTCACCGAGGGCCCGGACGCCTACGAGCGGCTGTGCCGGCGCGACGACGTCGACTTCGTCTACGTCGCCACGCCGTGGGAGGCGCACGTGCCGATGGCGCTGGCCGCGCTGCGCGGCGGCAAGCACGTCGGCGTCGAGTGCCCGATCGCCACCACGATCGAGGAGCTGTGGGAGCTGGTCGACGCGTCCGAGCGGACCCGCCGGCACTGCATCCAGCTGGAGAACTGCTGCTACGGCCGCAACGAGTTGCGCGCGCTGCGGATGGCCCACGACGGGCTGTTCGGGGAGCTGCTGCACGGCTCCGGTGCCTACCTGCACGACCTGCGCGAGCTGCTGTTCTCCGACACCTACTACGCCGGGCAGTGGCGCAGGGCCTGGCACACCAGGATCGACGGCGACCTCTACCCCACCCACGGCCTCGGCCCGGTTGCCGCATACATGGACGTCAACCGCGGCGACCGGCTGGTGCGGATGACCTCGATGAGCACACCGGCGCTCGGCCTCGCCGACTACCGCGCCCAGCACGTGCCGGCGGGCGACCCGAAGTGGCGGGAGCGCTACGTCAACGGCGACGTCACGATGAGCCTGATCCAGACCGAGCGCGGCCGGGTGATCCACCTCGTGCACGGCGTGTCCAACCCGCACCCGTACAGCCGGCTCAACCATCTGGCCGGCACCAAGGGGGTGTTCGAGGACTACCCGCCGCGGATCTACCTCGAGCCGGACGCGACCGACCACCGGTGGCGGAGCTGGGACGACTACCAGCGGCACGACCACTGGCTGTGGACGGACGTCGGGCCGGGGCCGGGCGGACACGGCGGCATGGACTACCTCATGCTCTACCGGCTCGGCCAGACCATGCGGCTCGGCCTGCCACCGGACATGGACGTCTACGACGCGGCCGCGTGGAACGCGCCGTTCGCGCTGAGCGTGCTGTCGGTGAGGTACGGCGGCGTGCCGGTGTCGTTCCCGGACTTCACTCGCGGCCAGTGGCGCACCCCGCACCCGGGCACCGACTCGACCAAGCCGGGTTGATCCGAATGGTCCACGCCGCGCTGTTGTACGTTCGGCGCCAGCGGCGGACTCGTCGCGACCGCGGCGGGAGCTACTCGAGGAGCGTGGCGTGGACCGGCACGAGCGACTGGGGCTGCTGCTCGACATGGTCGGGCAGCGGGACAAGATCGACGTCGAGAAGACGGCCGCGGAGTTGGGCGTCTCACCGGCCACGATCCGCAGGGACCTGGACCACCTCGCCGAGCGGCAGCTGCTCACCCGCACCCGCGGCGGCGCGGTGGCCAGCAACGTCGCCTACGACCTGCCGCTGCGGCACAAGGCGGCCCGGCACGCGCCGGAGAAGCAGCGGATCTGCGCGGCCGCGATGCGGTTCGTCGAGCGCGGGATGGTGGTGGGGCTCAACGGCGGCACCACGGCCACCGAGGTGGGCAGGGCGCTGGCCACCCGGCAGGACCTGAACGACCGGGGCAGCTCGCCGGCGCTGGTGGTGGTCACCAACGCGTTGAACATCGCCAACGAGCTGGCCGTCCGGCCGAACATCAAGTTGGTGGTGACCGGTGGCGTGGCCCGACAGCACTCGTTCGAGCTGACCGGGCCGCTGGCCACCCGGATACTCGACGAGATCACGCTCGACCTGGTGTTCCTCGGCGTCGACGCGATCGACCCGCTGCGCGGCGCCTACGCCCACCACGAGGGCGAGGCCAGCATCAACCGGCTGATGGCGGCGCGGGCCCGGCAGGTCGTGGTGGTGGCCGACAGCTCCAAGCTCGGCGGGCACGCCTTCGCCCAGATCTGCCCCACCACGGACGTGGACACCCTGATCACCGACGCCGCCGCCGACAAGGAGACCGTCGCCGCCTTCGAGGCCGAGGGCGTCGAGGTCATCACCGCCTGACGGTCGGCGAGATCGATGTTCGGAACGGCGAGCTCGACGTTGGGGACGGCGTGTCCGACGGGGCCGGGCGGACGGCCTCCAGGTAGCCGGCGATGGCGTCGCGGTTGCGGACCAGGCACTGGATGCGCTCGGTCATCCGGTCGCGCTCCCGCTCGAGCGTGGCGATCATCTCCGGGGTCGCGTCGGCGACGTGGATCCGCCGTGTCCCGTCGAGGCACGGCAGGATCTGCCGGATGATCCGGGTCGGCAGCCCGGCGTCGAGCAGCCCCCTGATCTGCAGCACCCGGTCGACGAGCTCCTCGTCGTAGTCCCGGTAGCCGTTGGCGCAGCGGCGCGGCACCAACAGGCCCTGCTCCTCGTAGTAGCGCAGCAGCCGCCGTGGCGTGCCGGTGCGCGCCGACAACTCCCCGATCCGCAACGTGCCCACCTCGCGGGTTGACCTTCACACAGATGTGATGGTTCAAGCATAGGGACCATGCGAACCGACCCGACCGACCACGACCCGACCGACCACGACCCGACCGACCACGACCCGACCGACCACGACCTGTTCGACTACAGCCCGATCGTCGAGCGCCCGCCGATCCACTGGCCCGGCGGCGCCCGCGTCGCCTTCTACGTGGGGGTGAACGTCGAGCACTACCGGATCGACCGCCCCTCCACGAGCCTCTTCCCCGGCACCGCGCACCTGGTGCCCGACCCGCTCAACCACGGCTGGCGGAACTACGGCCCCCGCGTGGGCATCTGGCGGCTGGTGGACACCCTCGACCGGCACGGGCTGCGCGCCAGCGTGCTGCTCAACTCCGACGTCTGTGCCCGGTACCCGCAGATCATCGCCGCCGGTCGGGAACGGGGCTGGGCGTGGCTGGCGCACGGCAAGAACAACTCGACCTTCCAGGCCGACATGCCCATCGAGGAGGAACGCCACTACCTCACCGACGTGGTGGAGACCATCGAGCGGGCCACCGGCCGGCGGCCACGTGGCTGGATGGGGCCGGCGCTCACCGAGACCTTCCGGACCCCGGAGCTGCTCGCCGAGCTGGGCCTGCGCTACGTGCTGGACTGGTGCAACGACGACCAGCCGTACCCGCTGCGGGTGCCGGGCATGCTGAGCGTGCCGTACTCGGTCGAGCTGAACGACGTCACCCTGTTCGCCGGTCGGAACCTCAGCGGGCCCGATTTCGTCCGGATCGTCGCCGACCAGCTCGACCAGCTGCACGCCGACGCGGCCGGCAGCGGCCGGGTGATGGCGCTGGCCCTGCACCCGTTCGTGATCAACCAGCCCTTCCGGCACAAGTACCTGGACCAGGCGCTCGAGTACGTCGTCAACCATCCGGACGTGTGGCTGACCACGAGCGACGAGATCGCCGAGCACTGCGCCACGGAGGGACCCGGGATCACGGGAGGAGGCGGAGCAGGCGGGTGACCTCGGCGGCCATCCGGTCCCGGCCGGCGCCGAGGTACTTGCGGGGATCCACGACCTCCGGGTGCCGCGCGCAGAACTCGCGCACCCCGGCGGTGAACACCTTGTTCAGCTGGGTGGCGATGTTGATCTTGGTGAGGCCGGCGCGGACGGCGGCCGCGAGCGTGTCGTCGGGCACCCCGGACGAGCCGTGCAGCACCAGCGGCACCGGCACCGCCGCGCGCAGCCGGGCGATCAGCTCCAGGTCGAGCTCGGCGTCGCGGGTGAGCATCGCGTGCGAGCTGCCCACCGCCACGGCGAGCGCGTCCACGCCGGTCGCCGCGACGAACTCCGCGGCCTCGTCCGGATCGGTGCGCGCCCCGGGCGCGTGCACGCCGTCCTTGCCACCGACCTCCCCCAGCTCGGCCTCGACCCACACGCCGGCGTCGTGGCAGTACGCCGCCGCCTCCCGGGTGATCCGCACGTTCTCGGCGTAGGGCTCCGCCGACGCGTCCACCATCACCGACCCGAAGCCGAGCGCCACCGCCTGCCGCAGCAGTGCGACGTCGTCGGCGTGGTCGAGGTGGACCGCCACCGGCACCTCCGCCTCCGCGGCCGCGGCGAGCAGCGCGGCGCCGATCGGGGCGAGCGCACCGTGGTAGCGCACGGCGTTCTGGCTGACCTGCGCGATTACCGGCCGGTTCGCGGCGCGGGCACCGGCCAGAATCGCCGTGACGTGCTCGAGCTGGACGGCGTTGAACGCCGCGGCCGCCGCACGGCGGGCGGCCGCGGCGCCGACGACGTCGCCGGTGGCGGTCAGCGGCACGGGTCCTCCTCCGGGGTCGGGGTGACGGCACGCAGCTCGCGCCGGTAGTGAATGAGGTCGAGGTCGCCGGCCAGCGGGCCGAGCACCGCGGCGGCCGAGGTGGCCGCCGCCCGGCGCAGGACGTCCGGCCAGCGCGCTCCGGCGGCCAGCTCCATGGCGATCCCGGCCACCGCCGCGTCCCCGGCACCGGTGGCGTTGCCGGCCAGCGGCGCGCTCGGCCGCACCGACCACGTGCCCTCGCCGGTGACGGCGAGCAGCCCGGCGGCGCCGCGGGAGACCACGACGGCCCCGGCACCCGCCCGGCGCAGCGCGCGGGCCGCCGCCGGCGGGTCGGTGACACCGGTGGCGGCGCGCAGCTCGTCGACGTTGGGCTTCACCACGGTCGGGCGGGCGGGCAGCGCGGCCAGCAGCGCGGGACCCGCCGTGTCCAGCACCGTGGGGATCCGCGGGGCGAGTGCGAGCAGGACGGCGTAGCCGTCGACCGGTGCGCCCGGCGGCAGGCTGCCGGAGCAGACCAGCACGGCGGCATCGTCCACATGGGACCGGACGGCGGCCAGCAACCGGTCCCACTCCGCCGCGGCGAGCTCCGCGCCGGGCTCGTTGACCAGGGTGGCCTGGTTGTCCACCGCGGACACCAGGGTGACGGTGCGCCGGGTGGGCCCGGCGACCGGGACCAGCTCGTGCGGGATCCCCGCCCGGCGCAGCTCGGTCGCCACGGCGGCACCGTCCGCTCCCCCCGCGGTGCCGATCGCGCGGGTGGGCACGCCGAGAGTGTGCAGCACCCGTGCCACGTTCACGCCCTTGCCACCGGCGCGATGCCGCGCCTCCCGCACCCGGTGGACCTCACCGGGCACCAGCCGGTGCACGGTGTAGGTCACGTCCAGCGCGGTGTTCGGGGTGACGGTGAGGATCACGGCGACTCGCCCGCCACCGCCCGCCACGCCAGCAGCCCGGCGCCGAGGCACCCGGCCTCCGCGCCCAACTCGGCCAACCGCAGCCGGGGCATCGGCTGGAACGTGACCAGCTCGGCCAGCCGGTCGCGCACCGCGTCCAGCAGCGTCGCGCCCGCCTCGAACAGGCCGCCGCCGAGCACGACCACCTCCGGCGCGAGCAGCATGGTGAGCAGCCGCAGCCCCCTGGCCAGCCCGTCGACGGCGTCGGCGAGCACCGCGGCGGCGTGCGGGTCGCCGGCCCACGCCGAACGCACCACCTCCGCGGCGTCGGCAGCGTGGGCGGGGCGGCCGGCGCGCTCCCGGTAGCGCCGGGTCAGCGCGGCGGCCGACGCCACGGCCTCCAGACACCCGGTCGCGCCGCAGCCGCAGCGCAGGTCGTGCCCGATGTCGACGTGGCCCAGCTCGCCGGCGTACCCGCCGGCGCGGTAGGGCCGCCCGTCCAGCAGCAGGGCCGCGGCGATCCCGGTGCCCACCGGCACCACCGCCACCGTGCGGTGGCCGCGCCCGGCGCCCAGCTCCCACTCGGCGAGGCCGCAGGCGGTGACGTCGTGGCCGAACGCCACCGGCAGGTCCAGCCGCCCGCGCAGCAGCGCCGCGAACGGCACGTCCCGCCACCCCAGGTTCGCCGAGTAGCGGGCCACCCCGGCCTGGTCGTCCACGATGCCCGGAACCACGACGCCGATGCCGACCGGGTCGGTCCCGGCCCGCCCGGCCAGCTCCTCAACCAGTCGCCCGACCTGCTCGGCCACGGCGCCGGGACCGGTTCGCTCGGTGGGCTGGTGCGCCCTGGCCAGCACCCGGAGGTCCTGGTCCAGCAGCACGGCCTTGGCCGCGGTGCCGCCGACGTCCACCGCGGCCACCGCCGTCCGGTCGCGAGCCACGGTCAGCCCAGCACGACGGAGCGGGTGAGGTGGCGCGGGTTGTCCGGGTCGAGGCCGCGGTCGGTGGCGACCGCGGCGGCGGCCAGCTGCGCGCGGACGAGGTCGGCCTGCGGGTCGAGGTCGCTGTGCTCGAAGTGCCCTCCGGCGCGGCGGACCTCGTCCGCGAGCCCGACCGGCGGGACGCCGAACATCCAGGTGACCCGGCCGGGCTGACTGATGCTGATCGGCCCGTGCCGGTACTCCCACGCCGGGTAGGACTCGGTCCACGCCAGCGCGGCCTCGCGGAACTTCAGCGCCGCCTCGTGGGCGAGGCCGACCGTCCAGCCGGAACCGAGGAAGGTGAGCTGCTCGGCCGCGCGCACCGGCGCGGCCACCGGGGTGCCGAGCACGCGCTCGGCCTGGCCGATCACCGGGCGCAGGTCCTCGCCGGCGTGCGCGCGCAGCAGGGCCAGCGCCGTGGTGGCGAACCGGGTCTGCACGACGGACCGCTCGTCGGCGAAGGATAGGTCGACCACGGCGCCGGCCACGCCGGCCACCGCGGCCGGGACGCCGGTGAGCACCGTGGTCGGCATGCTCGGGCCGATGTCCGCCAGCAGCCGGAGCACCTCGGTCGTGGTGCCGGACCGGGTGATCGCCACCAACCGGTCGTACCGCCGCCCGCGGGGGAACTCCGACGCCGCGAACGCGTCGGTGTGGCCGAGCCCCGCGGCCTCGCGCAGCACCGCGTAGCACTCGGCGATGTACCGCGAGGTGCCACACCCGACCGCCGCCACCCGCTCCCCCGCCCGCGGCAGCCCCGGCACGCTCCGGGCGAGCTCGGCCGCCGCCCGCCAGCACGCCGGCTGGCTGGCGATCTCCTCCGCCATGAAGGACCCGGTCATGCGCTCCCCATCCGGTCGGGCGGGCGCTCCTCACCCGCCCACTCGACGATCAGCGTAGGTGCTCATTTATGCACGGTCAACGCACTCTTCTTGCAGCTTCGCTCACACTCCCGCCGCAACCCCCGCGGGTTCGCCGCTCCCGTCACCGTGTTCGCCGCTCGCGCCCACGGAACGCACGAGAAGGGGCACAGGGGCGGCCACTCGCGGCCCCGCCCTCGGGCTCGGGCAGCGGCAGGCCCGGGCAGGACGGGGCACCCGCCGGCACCACACCGTCGATCACGAAGGCGTCGACCGTCCGTCCACGCGCGCCGAGCCGGTGCCTCGCGTCGTACCGCGCGACCCAGGGCGCGCAGTCGGTGCTGACGTTGGTGCTGTTCGCCGTCCCCGACGTCGATCCCGATGACCTCCATTGTGGACACCAGTCGCTCCCGGTCGAGGAACGCCACCGGCATCAGCAGCCCCGCTCACCGCGGCACACCACCCGGCACCAGCGTGCCGACCACGGCGCCGGGTACGACAACCCTTCTTCGCACGATCACTCCCTCCGTGCACGGCTCCGCCGGAACGAGCCAGTCGCGCGCGGTGGCGCGGCACAGCCACCGGGAGGACGACGTCGGAGTCCCTCTCCGGACGGTGGACAGCGGGCGCTGCTCTGTTCGGGTGCGCCGGTCCGGCGTCACATTGACAGTCCTGATCAACCACACTTACGCTCGGTCGGCTTGCCCGCGACGGCGGCCGGAAGCCGGTGAGAATCCGCACGGTCGCGCCACTGTGACCGAGCCGCGAGCTCGGAAGTCAGACCTACCGCCGTCGCGACCGTCACCGCAAGGGCCGCGTCACGCCCAGGGAGGTACCCGTCATGTCGCAGGCTTCGATCGCCGTTCCGCGACCGGTTCCGGTCCGCATCCCCCTCCGCGAGATCCTTCCCTGGGCGGTGTTCGTCGGGATCCTCGCCGTCGTCGTGCTGTACTTCGTCAGCACCGAGGAGGGCGCCACCGCGCTGTTCTCCGGCGGCTACGTGCACGAGTTCGTGCACGACGGGCGGCACCTGCTCGCCTTCCCCTGCCACTGAGGCGGGCGGCATGAGGACTCTCCTGGTCCGCGGCATGCTCGCGGGCCTGGTCGCCGGCGTGCTCGCCACGCTGTTCGCCTACGTCTTCGGCGAGCCCTCGGTGGAGGCCGCGATCGGGCTCGAGGAGGCCGCCGCGCACGAGGCCGGCTCCCACTCGCACGGCGAGGAGGAGCTGGTCACCCGCGGTGTCCAGCGCACGATCGGGCTACTCGCCGGGGTCGGCGGGTACGCGCTGGCGATCGGTGGGCTGTTCGCGCTCGCCTTCGCCGTGCTGTACGGGCGGATCGGCACCCTGCGCCCCCGGGTGACCGCCGCGCTGCTCGCCGCCGCCGGCTACGCCGTGGTGGTGCTGGTGCCGTTCCTCAAGTACCCGGCCAACCCGCCGGCGGTGGGCAGGGCCGAGACGATCGGCGATCGCACCGCGCTGTACTTCGGCTTCGTCGCGCTGTCGGTGCTGGCCGCCGCGCTCGCCGCCTACGCGGGTCGCCGGCTCGCCGACCGGCTCGGCGGGTGGTCCGGCGGCCTGCTCGCCGCGGGCGGCTACGTGCTGGTGACGGCCGTGGCCGCGGCGCTGCTGCCGGTGGTCGACGAGGTGCCGCCCGGCTTCCCCGGCTCGACACTGTGGACGTTCCGGATCGCCGCGCTCGGCACCCAGCTCGTGCTGTGAACCACGCTCGGGCTGGTGTTCGGCGCGCTCGCCGAGCGGGTGCTGCGCCAGCGTTCCACCGCTACTGTCTGATGTGGACGGCGTCAGCCGGCCCTCCGGGACAGCAGGGCGAGCCCGGCGGACAGCGCGACCGCGGCGGCCGAGACCACTCGGGACAGTCGTACCGCGCGGCGCAGCTCGACCGGTCCGGGCGGTGGGCCTTCCCCGAGCGGGCCACGGACCTCGACCCGACCGCCGTAGCTGGTGCGCCCGCCGAGCCGCACGCCCAGCGCTCCGGCGAACGCCGCCTCCACCGGGCCCGCGTTGGGGCTCGGGTGCCGGCGCGCGTCCCGACGCCACGCCCGGCACGCGCGCCGCGGCGAGCCACCGACCAGCGGCGCCGCCAGTACCGCCCCGGCGGCGGTGACCCGCGCCGGCAGCAGGTTCGCCACGTCGTCGGCGCGGGCCGCCGCCCAGCCGAACCGGGCATGCCGGGTCGAGCGGTGGCCCACCATCGCGTCGAGCGTGTTCAGCGCGCGGTAGCCGAGCAGCCCGGGGATCCCGGCCACGCCACCCCACAGCAGCGGCGCGACCGCGGCGTCCGACGTGTTCTCCGCGATCGACTCCGTCGCCGCCCTGGCCAGGCCGGTGGCGTCGAGCGTGTGCGGGTCCCGGCCGCACAGGTGCGGCAGCCGGGCCCTGGCCGCCGGCACGTCCCCGCCGGCCAGCAGCCCGGCCAGGTGCGCGCCCTCGCCGGCCAGCCCGCGCCCGCCGAGCACCGTCCAGGTGGCCAACCCCGTCGCGGCGGCGCGGGCCCACGGCCGCTCCCTGGTCGCCAACGCCAGCAGCGCACCGGCCCCGGTCGCCGCGCCCACGCACGCCAGCGTGTACAGCGCCCCCCGTGGCCGCGAGTCGGCCCACATCCGGCGCTCCAGCCGCTGCGCGGCCCGGCCGAACAGCGCCACCGGATGCCCCCGCCGCGGATCGCCGAACACCACGTCGGCCAGGTAACCAGCGACGATGCCCGCCGCGGTGGCCCGGCGCCGGAACGAGTGGAGATCAACCACAGCGCGCACCCTAGCCCGTCCGTCAGAATGCCGGGCATGACCACACAACGGACCAGGCTCCGCTCCTCCTCCAGAGCCGGCGGGCTCCGTCTTGCCTCCGGAGCCGGCAGGCTCGGCCTTGCCTCCAGAGCCGGCGGGCTCGGCCTTGCCTCCAGAGCCGGCGGGCTCGGCCTTGCCTCCAGAGCCGGCGGGCTCGGCCTTGCCTCCAGAGCCGGCGGGCTCGGCCTTGCCTCCAGAGCCGGCGGGCTCGGCCTTGCCTCCAGAGCCGGCGGGCTCGTGGATGTCGTGGCGGCCCGCCTGGAAGCCTGGGCGGGAACCCTCCGCCGGCGCGGCGACCGGTCCCGGCGGGACGGCAGGGTGCTGATCCTCGGCGGCGTCCGCTCCGGCAAGTCGCGGCACGCCGAGCACCTGATCTCCCGCTACCCGCAGGTCACCTACGTCGCCGCCGGGCCGCCGCCGAGCGACGACGACCCCGAGTGGGCCGCCAGGATCGCCGCGCACCGCGCCCGCCGCCCGGCGCACTGGCACACCCTCGAGACCACCGACCTCGCCGAGGCCCTGCGCACCGCCACCGGCCCGCTGCTGATCGACTGCCTCGGCACCTGGCTGAGCCGGGTGCTCGGCGAGCTGGGCGCGTGGGACCAGCGGCCCGGCTGGCAGCAGCGGGTGGACGAGCGGCTGGCCGACCTGGTGGACGCGTGGGCGAACGCCGGCGTGCCGGTGGTGGTGGTGAGCAACGAGGTCGGCATGGGCGTGGTGCCGCCGACCTTCGCCGGCCGGGTGTTCCGGGACGTGCTCGGCGCGCTCAACAGCCAGGTTTCCGCCCACGCCGACCAGGTGCTGCTGGTGGTGGCCGGGCGGGTGCTGGAACTGCGCGAGAAGGGTGCGTTGTGACCGAGTCGCCGGAGATCCCCGCGCCGAGCGAGCGGGCCGGGGCGGAGGCGCGGCGCCGGCTGGACGGGCTGGTGAAGCCGCTCGGCGCGCTGGGTCGGCTGGAGGACCTCGCGGCGTGGCTGAGCGCCGCGCACGGACAGGTGCCGCCGCGCCCGCTGGACGACGTGCGCGTGGTGGTGTTCGCCGGTGACCACGGGGTCGCGGCGCGGGCCGCCGTGTCGGCCTACCCGCGGGAGGTCACCGCGGCGATGGTGCGGGTGTTCCTCGCCGGCACCAGCGGGGTGAACGTGCTGGCCCGGCAGGTCGGCGCGCGGGTTCGGGTGCTGGACGTGGCCGTCGACGCCGACCTCGACGACGTGCCGCCGGCCGTGCGGGAGCACCGCATCCGGCGCGGCTCGGGGTCGATCGACGTCGAGGACGCGCTCGCGCCGGGCGAGGCGGCGCGGGCACTCGCCGCCGGCAAAGCGGTCGCCGACGCGGAGCTCGACGGCGGCGCGGACCTGCTGATCCCCGGCGACATGGGCATCGGCAACACCACCGTCGCGGCGGCCGTGGTCGCCGCCGTGCTGGGCCTGCCGGCCGAGGACGTGGTGGGTGGCGGCACCGGCGTCGACGTCGCGGGCAGGGCACGCAAGGTGGACGTGGTGCGGGCGGCGCTGGCCAGGGCCGGCGGCCGGGTGGGCGACCCGGTCGAGCTGCTCACCGCGCTGGGCAGCGCGTGCCTCGGCGCCACCGCCGGGCTGCTCGTCCAGGCAGCGGCGCGCGGGGTGCCGGTGCTGCTGGACGGCGTGTTCCCCGCCGCGGCCGCGCTGCTGGCCAGGGAGCTGGCGCCCGGGGCGGAGCGCTGGTGGCTGGCCGGGCACCGCTCCACCGAGCCGGCACAGGCGTACGCGCTCAAGGCGCTCGGCCTGGACCCGATCCTGGACCTCGGCCTGCGGCTGGGTGAGGGCAGCGGCGCCGTGCAGGCGGTGCCGGTGCTGCGTGCGGCGCGGGCGGTCCTCGCGGAGATGGGCGCCCTCGCCGACCTCGACGTGCCGTGACCGGCCCTGGCTCCGGTGACCAGCCCCAGGGCCGGGCTGGACTCGACGTGATCGAGTTCGGCGGAACCGGGGTCGACGGAACCGAGTTCGACCGGGGCCGAGTTCGGCCGGGGCCGAGTTCGGCTGGATCGGGCTCGGGGAAGCCTGGGGCGGTGGCGCGGGCTCGGCGCGGGTGGACTCGGCCCCACCGTGGTCCGGACGACCGGGTGGATCAGGACTGGATCCGATGACGCTGCTCGGTGACGCCGGGCGGCTGGCGGTCGGGACGCTCACCGCGCTGCCGGTGCCGCCGCCGCGGACCGTCGACGCCAGGGTCGCGGGCGCGGCCATGCTGCTCGCGCCGATCGCCGCGGTCCCGTTGGCCGCCGTGGCCGGGCTGGTGGTGGCCGGGGGCGCGGCGGCCGGGTTGCCCGCGCTGGCCACCGCGGGGCTCGCCGTCGGCGCCGTCGCCCTCGCCACCCGCGGCCTGCACCTGGACGGGTTGGCCGACACCGCCGACGGGCTGGCCGTCGCCGCCCGCCCCGGCGCCGACGTGGCCGCGGCGCTCGCGGTGATGCGCCGTGGGGACACCGGGCCCGCCGGCGTGACGGCGTTGGTGCTGGTGGTACTCGTGCAGTGCGCGGCGCTGGCCGGTGCGGTGGCCGCGGGGCACGGCCCCGCCGCGGCGGTGGTCGCGGTGCTCGTCGGGCGGGGCGTGCTGGCCGGCTGCTGCGTGCGCGGGGTGCCGGCCGCCCGGCCCGGCGGGCTCGGCGCCGCGGTGGCCGGCACGGTGCCGATCGCGGCGGCGGTGGCGGCCGGCGCGCTGCTCGCCGCCGCCACCGCGCTCGTGCCGGGACTGCCATGGTGGCGCGGCCCGGTCGCCGTGCTCGCCGGGCTGGTCGCCGGCGGGGTGCTGCTCGCCCGCTGCGTGCGCCGGCTGGGCGGCACCACCGGCGACGTCCTCGGCGCGTGCGTCGAGGCCGCCACCACCACCGCCCTGCTCGCCCTCGCCCCGTGACCGCTGTGTCCGCGCTCCCTGACCACGCGTCCGCGCCGCACGACGCGAACACGTGTGCACAGGGCGCGGACACGGTTAGGGGGTTGGGGGGATGTTGGGGTTGCGGCGGAGGAGGTTGTGCGGGTCGTAGTGGGTCTTGAGGCGGGTTAGGCGCTGGTGGTCCGCTGCTGTGAAGGCCGTGCGGGTGATCTCGGGTGTCGTTCCGTCGCCGCCGAGGAAGTTCAAGAACCGGCCGCCGGTCGACCACGGGGCCACGGCGTGCTCGAAGTGCCGCTGGCGCCGCCGCACCTCGGTCACCTCCGCCTCGGTCGGGGTCGCCGACGGCAGCGGGTCGACGAACCCGAGCAGGTACCCCGCGTCGCGATGGCCCACCGCGTTCGCGACCGCCGGTGGGCGGGCCAGCGCCCCGCCGAGCTGCCGCACCTCCACGATCAACGGACCCGGGTTGCCCGGCCCGGCCAAGTCGAGCAGCGTGTCGACCCCCGCGTCGTCGAGGTCGCGCAGCAGCAGGTTGCCCGACAACGACGGGAGCGGGCCCTTCGGGTCGTCGTAGATCGACCCGACCGCGGTGGCCGGCAGCTCGTCGAGGGTGTCCAACAGCCGCGGTCCGACCGCCCGCAGCGGTGCCACCAGCCGCTCCCCCGACGCCGCGTCCCCGAGGTGGGCGATCCGAACGTGCGCCACGTGCCGGCCGCGCAGCGGCTCCGGCACCCCTGGAACGTCCGGGAACGGGACGAGCGCCACCGACGACGTCACCTCCTCCGGCGCGTCCTCGGCCCACCGGCACCATGCCCGGAGCGCGGCGCCGAGCAGTGGCGTGTCGAAGAACAGCCCGCCGCCGTAGAGCCGGGTGACCGGCACGAGGTCGATCTCCATCCGGGTGACCACACCGAGGTTGCCCCCGCCGCCGCGCAGCGCCCAGAACAGGTCGGGCTCGGACTCGGCGGTCACGTGCCGCGGCTCGCCGTCGGCGGTGACCACGTCGAGGGAGCGCACGTGGTCGGCGGCGTAGCCGTACCGGCGGGAGAGCAGGCTCAGGCCGCCGCCCAGCACGTAGGGCACGGCGGCGACGTGCGGCGCGCTGCCGGCCAGCGGGGCGAGGCCGTGCGCGGCCGCCGCGTCGATCACCTCCGCCCAGGTCGTCCCGGCCGCGACCACCGCGGTACTCCGCTCCGGGTCGACGCGGACGCCGGCCATCCGGGAGGTGGTGATCAGCAGCCCGCCCGGTTCCGGCGCGACCGGGGCATGCCCGGTGCCGAGCACGGCGACCGGGAGGCCCTGGGCGGCGGCGAACGCCACGGCGTGCCGCACGTCGTCGGCGCCGGTCGCGCCGACGATCACCTCCGGCTCGTGTCGCCGGAAGGCCTGGAAGCCGCCGCGCTCGGCGTCGTAGCCCTCGTCGCCGGGTCGGAGCACGGGGCCCCGCACGTTCCCGATGATGTCCACGGTGGATGCCGCTGGTGTCGTTGGTGTCGTCATGGGACCCACGGTAGGCAGCGTTGCGGACGGATCCTGTCCTTAAGGGTTAGCATGCTGACCTCGTGAGTACCGATCCGACCGGCCGGACGCTGCGGCTGCTGTCCCTGCTGCAGAGTCGGCGCGAATGGTCCGGCGCCGAGCTGGCCGAGCGGCTGGGGGTGACCGACCGGACCGTGCGCCGGGACGTCGAGCGGCTGCGCGAGCTGGGCTACCCGGTGGCCGGCACCACCGGCACCGCGGGCGGCTACCGGCTGGTGTCCGGGCGGAACCTGCCGCCGCTGCTGCTGACCGACGACGAGGCCGTGGCGATCGCCGCCGCGCTGCTCACCGCGGCCGGCGGCACGGTGGCCGGCATCGAGGAGACGTCGGTGCGCGCGCTCGCCAAGCTCGAGCAGGTGCTGCCCGCCCGGCTGCGGCCGCGGGTCGGGGCCATCGCCCGCAGCACGATCGCCGTGGTCGGGGCGGACGTCCCGCAGGTCGCGCCGAGCACGCTGGCGGCACTCGGCGCGGCCTGCCGGGACCACGAGGTGGTGTCGTTCGACTACCGCACCCGTGGCGGTGACCCCGCACCGCGCAGGGTCGAGCCGCACCACCTGATCACCGGGTACCGGCTGTGGTACCTCATCGGCTACGACCTCGACCGGGACGGCTGGCGCACGTTCCGGGTCGATCGGATCGGTCCCCCGCGACCGACGGGTCGGCGGTTCCCCGCGCGGCCCCTTCCGGCCCCGGACCCCGCCACCTACCTGCGCCGCTCGCTCGAAGGCGCGCCGTACCGGTACAGCGCGGAAGCCGTGGTGCGGGCCCCGGCCGCCGAGGTGCGGCGGCGGTTGTCGGGGCTGTTCCCGGGCCGGATCGAGGCCCGCGACGACTCCTCCTGCGTGGTGCGGCTCGGCTCGAACGACCTCGCGCGGCTCACCCGGGACGTGCTCGCGGTGGCGTCACTCGGAGTGCCGTTCACGGTCTCCGCGGAGTCCCCTGTGCGAGAGCATCTGGTGGAGGTGTCCCGGGGGCTGGCCACGGCACTCGGTGACTGAGCCGGGGCCCTCGTGATCCCCACCCCGAAGCTCGATTGTGTTGACGGCCGTCGACACCGTGTCAAGGCGGGAGAGAGTGCCTTGACCCGCCATCGCCGTCCGCAAGGCGGCTTCAGATCGGGGTGAGGAGGGGAATGGGTGATGCCCCGCGCGGGGCCCGGCACTGTGCAACATCTGCTTTGTCCGATCCGGCGCGGCGGTGTCTCCGCTGCCCGGCCGGGCTCGCTCACTGTTGGGCTCGCGCTCCCGAACATCGAACTCGCCGTCGCCCAAAAGGTGCTCGCGGCTAGGACTCCGCCGGGGCTTCGGTTCCGGTGTAGAAGGCGGTGCTGCGCTCGGCGGCGGCCTTGGCCTCCTCGGGATCGGTGCCGAAGGCGATGCTGGCCGCGCGCCAGCTCTCGTTGGCCAGTGTCACGAACCGGTGACCCTCCTCGGACATCGTCCAGGCCTCGTACTCCTTCTCGTCCACCGCCTCGCCGGTCGCCAGGTGCAGGGCCAACCCGTACAGGGCCAGATCCCAGCCGATCCCGAGCGCGCCGGGACCGTACGTGGCCCACAGCGTGTCGTCGTCCTCCAGGAGCGCGAGGTGCTCGAGCTGGAACCGCGTGCCCCCACCGGAAGCGGCGGACAGCCGCACCTCGATCCAGCTCACCTTGCCGCCGAACTCCCAGGTCGCGGCGAAGCTCGTCGGCGGGTCGCACCGCTCGACCGTGCCCCCGGCGTTGCCCTCGAGCTGGTACCGGCCACCCACCTCCAGCTCCCCGGACACCGGCAGGAACCAGCGCGGGAGGCGTTCCGGGTTGGTGCACGCGTCCCACACGTCGTCGACGCTGGTGTCGTAGGTACGGCTGATGGTCAGCACCCGCGCCTCCCCCGCCTCCAGCGTCCGGGAGCCGAGCTGCCGGCTTGTGCTGTTGACCTGCTCGGTGACGTCGATCATGGTCGTTTCCTCTCGTCGTCGTGGTCGTCGTGGTCGTCGTGGCCAGAGCCGCGCAGGCGGCGCTCGCGCTTGCCCCGGGCGATCTCGGTCGCCAACGCGTCCAGGTGTGGGGTCCAGAACCGCCGGAAGCGGTCGAGCCAACCGTCGACCTCCCGCAGCGGCGCCGGGTCCACCGCGTAGAGCCGGCGGGCCCCCTCGGCCCGCACGGTCGCGAAGCCGGCCTCGCGCAACACCTTCAGGTGCTGGGACACCGCCGGCTGGGAGATCCCGAACTCCTCCCGGATCGCGGCACTGATCGCGCCGGCGGTCCGCTCGCCGTCGGCGAGCAACTCCAGGATCCGCCGGCGGACGGGGTCACCCAGCACGTCGAAGGCCTGCACAACGCCAGGCTATCGGCCGCCGCTTATATAAGTCAACGACTAAATACTACGGCTCCGGACGACGGGTTCCAGCGCGGCCAGGAAGCGGCGCGTGGTGGCCGGGTCCCGCACGGCCAGCCGCAGCCAGTCGGGACCCAACCCGGGGAACGTGTCCCCGCGCCGCACCGCGAAACCACGCTCCCGCAGCGCCAGCCGGATCCGGTCGGCGCCGGGCCGGTGGACCAGCACGAACGGGCCGCGCGGCACCCCCGGCACGGCCAACCCGAGCGAGCGCAGCCCGGCGACCAGCGCCTCCCGGTCGCGCTCGGCGGCCACGGCGATCCGCTCGGCCTCGGCGAGCGCGGCGGGCCGGCTGCAGGCGACCATCGCCCGCAGCGCCAAGGTGGACACCGACCACGGCGGCTGCACCGCGCGGAGCCGGTCGACCAGCGGCGGCTCGGCCAGCAGGTAGCCGGCGCGCAGCCCGGCGAGGCCCCAGGTCTTCGTCAGGCTGCGCAGCACCACCACCCCGCCGGGCACCGACCCCGCCAGGCTCTCCGGCTCGCCGGACACGGCGTCGGAGAACGCCTCGTCCACCACCACGACGCGGCCCGGCCGGGCCAGCGCGCGCAGCGCCGCGGCCGGGTGCAGCACGGAGGTGGGATTGGTCGGGTTGCCGACCACCACCAGGTCGGCCCGCTCCGGCACGGCGTCCGGGTCCAGCCGGAACCCGTCAGCGGCCCGCAGCAGCACCCGGTGCACCGGATGCCCGGCCGCGCGCAACGCCGCCTCCGGCTCGGTGAACTGCGGGTGCACCACCACCGCGCACCGGGGGCGCAGCGCGGCCGCGAGCAGGGTGAACGCCTCGGCCGCGCCCGCCGTCGGCAGCACCTCGGCGGCCGGCCGGCCGTGCCGGGTGGCCAGCGCGGCGACGGCCTCGGTGGGGTCGGGGTAGCTGGCGAGGTCCGGCAACGAGGCGGCCAGCTCGGCGCGCAGCCACCCCGGGGGCTCCGGCAGCCGCACGTTGACTGCCAGGTCCACCAGACCCGGGCCGACCTCCCGGTCGCCGTGATGGTGCAGATCGACATCACCGGGCGGGTGGGGATCGACGTGCTGCCCGGCGGTGGCCGGGGAAGCGACGCCGCGCGAGTCGACACCGTGCGGATCGGCATCGGGGGCGCCACCGACCGGTGCGCGAGCATCACGGAGGTCGCCGCGCCGGGGATCGGCGCTCGGGGAGCCGGTGCCGGCCGCACCGCCCGGAGAACCACCGCGCGAGTCGGCCCCCCGGGAGTCGGCCTCGGACGAGTCACCGCCGGCCCCGGCACCACGGGAACCACTCGGCAAGCCAGCAGGAAGGGCACCACCGTCCTCACCACCAGCACCAGAGCCAGCACGAGCACCTCCCGGGGGGCCGCTGGCACGGGAACCCACGGCAGGCGTGCCGCTCCGGGAAGCGCCGCTGTGGGAGTGGCCGCCGGGCACGTCGCCTTGCGCACCAACGCCGGCAGAGTCGCCGGCCGAGAGGTGCGGTGAGCCCTCCTCGCCGGAAACCGTGCCGGGTGCGCCACCAGACCAGCCACCGCGAGGGTGGCCCCCGGTGACGCCGGCCGGCTCAGGCATGGCGAGCGGCCGGGTGGGCGTGGGCCGCGGCGGCGAAGCGGTGCGCCAGGCCGGGGTGGCCGGCCCAGTGAACGTGCAGGTAGGAGGCGTGCAGCTGGGCGGAGGCGAAGCCCTCGGCGACCACCGGCCGGCCCGCCTCCGGCCACCGCCACGCCGGCGGCTCGCCGTGCCCGGGGGTCACCTCGGTGCGGTGGAACTCGTGCCCGGTGACCGGCGTGCCGGCGGCGGCCAGCAGGTTGTCCGCCGTCGCGGTGGCCCTGCGGTAGCCGAGCGCGCCACGCGCGGTCATCCGCGCCATGGCGTCCAGCGCGCCCACCATCGGTGCCCCGTCCAGCTCGCGGCACAGATACAGCAGGCCCGCGCACTCGGCCACCACCGGCATCCCGGCCCGCACGGCCGCGGCCACCGCGCGGCGCAGCTCCGCGTTGCCGGCCAGCGCGTCGGCGTGCGCCTCCGGGAAGCCGCCGCCGAAGTACAGCCCGGCACAGCCGGCGGGCAGCGCCACCTCGTGCACCGGGTCCAGGTCCACCACCTCGACCCCGGCCGCGGCGAGCAGCTCCGCGGTCTCGGTGTAGCGGAAGGTGAACGCCGGCCCGGCCGCGGCCGCCACCACCGCCCGACCGGCGATCGGCGCCACCTCAGCGGCGGGGTCCCACGTCGGCCCCGGCAGCGACGGTGCGGCCATGGCGACCCGCTCCACCGCCGCGAGGTCCACCCCCTCGGCCACCCACGCGGCCAGCCGCGGCAGCAGCCGCCGCGCCTCCTCGGCCCGCTCGGCCACCGGCACCAGGCCGAGGTGTCGGCTCGGCGCGTGGATCCCCTCGTCCCGGCGCAACGCGCCGAGCACCGGAACCCCGGTGGGCGCGACCGCGGCTCGGATCTCGTCCTCGTGCCGCTGGGAGCCGAGCTTGTTCAGGATCACCCCGGCCAACCGCACCGAAGGGTCGTAGTGCGCGAAACCGTGCACCACCGCGGCGACGCTGCGGCTGGCCGCGGAGGCGTCGACCACCAGCACCACCGGCGCGTCGAGCAGCCGGGCGACGTGCGCGGTCGACGCGTAGCCCTCGGTGCCGAGCATCCCGTCGAACAGGCCCATCACGCCCTCGATCACCGCCAGCTCGCAGCCGCGCGCGCCGTGCCGCAGCAGCGCGGCCACCCGGTCCTCGCCCTGCAGGAACGGGTCGAGGTTGCGCGGCGGCCGGCCGGTGGCCAGCGCGTGGTAGCCGGGGTCGATGAAGTCCGGCCCCACCTTGTGCCCGGACACCGCGACCCCGCGCTCGCGCAACGCGGCCATCAGCCCGGTGGCGATCGTCGTCTTGCCGTGCCCGGACGCGGGCGCGGCCACCACCACCCTGGCTACCATCCGGCCGCCGTTCGGCTACCACTCAATGCCCCGCTGCCCCTTCTGCCCGGCGTCCATCGGGTGCTTGACCTTCGTCATCTCCACCACCAGGTCGGCGGCGGCGACCAGCTCCGGCGGGGCGTGCCGGCCGGTGACCACCACGTGCTGCCGGCCGGGCCGGTCGCGCAGCGTGGCGACTACGTCGGCCACGTCCACCCAGCCCCAGTGCAGGGGGTAGCTGAACTCGTCCAGCACGTAGAAGTCGTGCCGCTGCTCGGCCAGCCGGCGCCTGATCTCCGCCCACCCCTCGCGGGCGCGCTCGGCGTGGTCGTCCTCGATGCCCTGCTTGCGGGCCCAGCTCCAGCCCTCGCCCATCTTGTGCCACTCGACCGACCCGCCCTGGCCAGTGGTGGCGTGCAGCTCGCCCAGCGCGCGGAACGCCGACTCCTCCCCCACCCGCCACTTCGCCGACTTGACGAACTGGAACACCCCGATCGACCAGCCCTGGTTCCACGCCCGCAGCGCCATCCCGAATGCCGCGGTCGACTTGCCCTTCATCTCGCCGGTGTGCACGGCCAGGATCGGCCGATTGCGCCGCTGTCGCGTGGTGAGCCCGTCGTCCGGCACCACCGCCGGCTGTCCCTTCGGCATCAGGCCGCCCTCCTGTGTCTTGCGGGACACCCTCCCCTACCGCGGCGAAAAAGCATGCCGCAGCGGGGGCCCACCCCGGTCGGGCGACCTGAGTCAAGCTTCGCCATGGTCACTCAGGCCGCCCTCCGCTTCACCTCGTGAGCGAGCGCATCCGCGGCGACCTCGCCCAATGGCAGGTGCTCCGCGCCCAGCCGGGCGGCCAGCTCGGCGGCGAGACCGAGCCGCATCCGCCCGCTCTCGCAGTCGACCACCACCGCGCTCGCCCCGGTCCCGGCCAGCAGGTCCGCCGCGACGTGCGCGCGGCCCAGCGGGTCCCGGCCGCTGGTGGCCCTGCCGTCGGTGACCACCACCAACAAGGGCCGCCGGCGCGGGTCACGGATCGCCTCCACCCGCAGCACCTCCGCCGCCCGCAGCAGGCCCTCGGCCAGCGGGGTGCGCCCGCCGGTCGGCAGGTGCTCCAGCCGGGCGGCCGCGGCCTCGACGCTGATCGTCGGCGGCAACGCCAGCTCGGCGCCGGCCGCCCGGAACGTCACCAACCCCACCTTGTCCCGGCGCTGGTAGGCGTCCAGCAGCAGGGACAGCACGGCCGCCTTCACCTCGCGCATCCGCGCCCGCGCGCCCATCGACCCGGACGCGTCGACGCAGAACAGCACGAGGTTGCCCTCCCTGCCCTCGCGCCGGGCGTACCGGACGTCCCCCGGCAGCACGGTGAGCCCGGCGCCGCGGTGCCCGCGGGCCCGCTGGTGCGGCGCGGCCGCCCACACCGTCGCCAGCAGGTGCGGCCCGCTCGCCCGCTCGCCGGCCGGCCGCACCCCGACGGTCCGCCCGGTCTCGGTGACCGCCCGGGACCGCCGGCCGTGCGCACCCGCCCCGGTGCCCGACACGGTGAGCAGCCGCGCCCGGTACGGCCGCCCCGCCCCCACGGTCCGCTCCCCCGCACCGTGTTCGCCGTTCCCGTCACCGTGGTCGCCGCTCGTGTCGCCGTGTTGGCCGTCGGCGTCGCCGTGCTGGCCGCTCGCGTCGCCGTGATGGCCGTCCCCGTCGGCGGAACCGTCCGGGCTGGCTCCACCGCCGGGCCCGTCGTCGTCGGGCTCGGGAGGCCCGGGAGGCTCGGGGGACTCCGGGGGCTCGGGCGGGGTGGCCGGGTCGGACTCGGACAGCGCCCGCTCCAGCTCCTCCGGGTCGATGCCGGGCGCGTCGAACGGGTTGCGCCGGCGCCGGTGTGGCAGCGCCAGCCGCGCGGCCACCCGGATGTCCTCGGTCGCCACGGTCTCCCGGCCGGCCCAGGCGGCGTGCGCGGTGGCCGTGCGCGCCGTGACGATGTCCGCGCGCAGCCCGTCCACCTCGAACGCGGCGCACACCTCGGCGATCTGGCGCAGCGCGGCGTCCGGCAGCACCACCCGGGGCAGCAGCCGCCGCGCCGCCGCGATGTCGTCGGCGAGCGCGGCGTCGGTCTCGGCGAACCCGGCGGTGAAGCCGTCCGGGTCGGCCTCGTAGGCCAGCCGGCGGCGCACCACCTCGGCGCGCTCGGCCGGGTCCCGGCTCGCGGCCACCTCCACGGTGAGCCCGAACCGGTCGAGCAGCTGCGGCCGCAGCTCGCCCTCCTCCGGGTTCATGGTGCCGACCATCACGAACCGCGCGGCGTGCGACACCGACACGCCCTCCCGCTCCACCGTGGCGCGGCCCATCGCGGCGGCGTCCAGCAGCGTGTCGACCAGGTGGTCGTGCAGCAGGTTCACCTCGTCGACGTAGAGCAGCCCGCGGTGCGCGCCGGCGAGCAACCCGGGCGAGAAGTCGCGCACCCCGTCGCGCAGCGCCCGCTCGAGGTCCAGCGAGCCGACCACGCGGTCCTCCGCGGCGCCCACCGGCAGCTCCACCAGTCGGGCCGGCCGGCGGTGCCCCGGCGCCCCCGCCGGGTGGGGCCCGTCCGGGCAGCCGGGGTCGGGGGCGGCCGGGTCGCAGGAGAACCGGCAGTCGGTCAGCACCTCGACCTCCGGCAGCAGCGCGGCCAGCGCGCGCACCATGGTCGACTTCGCGGTGCCCTTCTCCCCGCGCACGAGCACCCCGCCGATCGCCGGGGAGATCGCCGAGAGGACCAACGCCAGCCGCAGATCGGTCATGCCGACCACGGCGGTGAACGGGTAGGGCCGCATTCGCACCCTCCTTGTGCCACGAGTGGGTGTCCACGCCCACACCGGAACTGGCCCGCGCCCGGAGGGACGCCCGGGCGCGCAACGGCCGGCGAAGCTCTGACTCCCGACCCACTCCGCTCGATCACGGTTGGTCGGTCACAGTGGCGGGACCGTCCCGGATTCGCACCGGGTTCCTCGCGACGACCGTCCGGCCGATCATCGCACACTCCTGGGTTACCGTTGCCGCTTGTGACGATCGCCGTGGTGGGAATCGGGGCCGAAGGGTGGCCCGGGCTCGGCCCGCACGCCCGGGCCGAGATCGCCGCGTGCGACGTGCTGTTCGGTGGGCCCCGGCAGCTCGACCTGGTGCCCGAGGGGGACTACGCGAAGACGCCGTGGCCGAGCCCGCTGCTGCCCGCGCTGGACGACCTGCTCGCCGCGCACGCCGGGCGCCGGGTGTGCGTGCTGGCCAGCGGGGACCCGCTGCTGTCCGGCATCGGCGGCACGCTCGTCCGTCGGCTCGGGGCCGACCGGGTGCGGATCGTGCCGGGCGTGTCGTCGGTCGCGCTGGCCAGGGCCCGGCTGGGCTGGCCGGCCGAGGAGACCGAGGTGGTCAGCGCGGTGGGCCGCAGCCCGCACCGGGTGCTGCGGGCCCTCGGCGCCGCGCGGAGGGTGCTGGTGCTCAGCGCCGGCGCGGCCACCCCCGGCGAGGTCGCCGCGCTGCTCACCGAGCACGGCTTCGGCGCCAGCCGGCTCACCGTGTTGGAGGAGCTGGGTGGCACCGCGGAGCGCCGGCTCGACGGCACCGCCGCGGGCTGGCCGCACCCGCCGGGCGCCGCGCTGAACGTGCTGGCCGTGGAGTGCGCCGGAACGCGGCCGCTGCCGCCGCTGCCCGGCCTTCCCGACACCGCGTTCGAGCACGACGGGCAGCTCACCAAGCGCGACGTCCGCGCGGCCGCGCTCGCCCGGCTCGCGCCCGCCCCCGGCGAGCTGCTCTGGGACGTCGGCGCCGGCGCCGGCAGCGTCGCCGTCGAGTGGTGCCGGGCGCACCCGGCCAACCGGGCGATCGCCGTGGAGTCGCGGCCCGAGCGGGCGGCCAGGATCGGCCGCAATGCCCACCGGCTCGGCGTGCCGGACGTGCGGGTGGTCACCGGGGCCGCGCCGGACGCGCTGGCCGGCCTCGATCCGCCGGACGCGGTGTTCCTCGGCGGCGGGGTGAGCGTCCCCGGGCTGCTGGACGCCTGCTGGGCGGCGCTCGGCACGGGCGGGCGGCTGGTGGCCAACGCGGTGACCCTGGAGGCCGAGCAGGTGCTGGCCCGCGCCTCCGCCGAGCGCGGTGGCGAGCTGGTGCGCATCTCGGTGGAGGCGGCCGCGCCGCTGGGCCGACTCACCGGCTGGACCCCGTCCCGCGCGGTGACCCAGTGGTGCGGGGTGAAGCCGTGACACCCACCACCCGTGTCCGCGCCCTGCGTACGCCCGTCCGCGGTTCGCGTACGCGCTGGCGGTCGGGAAGCGCGGACACGCGGTCGGGAAGCGCGGACACGGTGGGGGTGGGGACGTGACGGTGCACTTCATCGGCGCCGGACCGGGCGCGGCGGACCTGATCACCGTGCGCGGGCGGGACCTGCTGGCCCGCTGCCCGGTGTGCCTGTACCCCGGCAGCCTCACCCCGCCCGACCTGCTCGCGCACTGCCCGCCCGGCGCCCGCCTGGTGGACACCGCGAAGCTCACTCTGGACGAGATCGTCGGCGAGCTGGTCGCGGCGCACGGGCGCGGCCAGGACGCGGCCCGGCTGTGCTCCGGCGACCCCGCCGTCTACAGCGCGATGGCCGAGCAGCTGCGCCGGCTGGACGACGCCGGCGTGCCGTACGAGGTGACGCCCGGCGTGCCGGCGTTCGCCGCGGCCGCCGCGGTGTTGAGGCGGGAGCTGACCGTGCCGGCGGTCGCCCAGAGCGTGGTGCTGACCAGGGCGCGGGCCCGGTCCACGCCGATGCCGCCCGGCGAGGAGCTGGCCGCGTTCGCCGCCACCGGCGCCACCCTCGCGCTGCACCTGGCGGTCAACCGGATCGAGCACGTGGTCGCCGAGCTGGTCCCGCACTACGGAGGCGACTGCCCGGCCGCGGTGGTCGCGCACGCCAGCCAACCGGGGCAGCGCGTGCTGCGCGGCCCGCTCGTCGGGATCGCCGAACAGGTTCGCGCGGCGGGCGTCACCCGCGCCGCGATGATCTTCGTGGGGCGAGCGCTGGCCGCGGCGGACTTCCCGGACAGCTTCCTCTACTCCGCCGACCGCGAGCGTTCCACCCAACCGGGGTCGCTACCGGGACCACCGCCATGAGTGGGCGCCCGGCCGACGATCGCGCCTCCGCGGTCGACCACCACCACGTCCACGGTCACCGGCGCGTCGCCGAGCACCTCGGCCGCCGTCCGCCGGGCCCGCTCGGCCACCAGCTCGCCGAGCGGCAGGTCCGCGGCCTGGGCGAGCTCCAGCGCGTGCAGCGCGGTGTTGGCCGCGCGGATCGGTGTGGCCAGCTCCGGCCGGCCCGCCCCGGTGGCGAGGTCGGCGAGCAGGCCGAGGTCCACCTGGGAGCGTTGGGAGTGCAGGTCGAGGTAGCCGGCGGCGAGCTTGGACATCTTGGCGAACCCGCCGGCCAGCGACAGCCGCGGCACCGGGTGGCGGCGCAGGTACTTCAGCACCGCCCCGGCGAAGTCGCCCATGTCCAGCAGCGCGCTCTCCGGCAGGCCGTACAGCTCGGCCACCACCCGCTCGGACGTGCTGCCGACCGCGCCGGCGACGTGCCGGTGGCCCATCGCCCTGGCGACGTCGACCCCGCGGCGGATGCTGTCGATCCACGCGGAGCAGGAGTAGGGCACCACGACGCCGGTGGTGCCGAGCACGGACAGCCCGCCGACGATGCCGAGCCGCGGGTTCCAGGTGTGCCGGGCCAGCTCCGCGCCGTCCGGGATGGAGATCTCCACCACGACGTCGCCGGTGCCGCCATGCTCGCCGGCGACCCGTTGGACCGCCTCGGTCATCAGCCGGCGCGGCACCGGGTTGATCGCCGGCTCGCCGACCGGCAGCGGCAGCCCGGGCCGGGTGACGGTACCGACGCCCTCGCCGGCGCGGAAGGTGACGCCGCTTCCCGGCGGGCCGGGGGTGACGGTGGCGAGGATGAGCGCGCCGTGCGTGACGTCCGGGTCGTCACCGGCGTCCTTGATCACCCCGGCGGTGGCCGAGCCGGGCGCGAGCCGTTCGGTGGCCAGTGCGAACCGGGGGCGCCGGCCCTTCGGCAGCCGCACCTCGACCGGGTCGGGGAACCCGCCGGTGAGCAGCGCGGTGTACGCGGCCGTGGTCGCCGCGGTCGCGCACGCTCCCGTGGTCCAGCCGTAGCGGAGCCGGGGCTCGTTCTCGGCCGGCTCCTTCTTGGCCCGGTTCACGATGCCTGAGCGTATGCGCGGGAAGCGACCACGCGACGACCGCCGAGCACCCACCGAGCCCCGGCCGGTCGGGAGGGTGCTCGTTCTCGGCGGGACGGCCGAGGCGCGGGAGCTCGCCGGTGAGCTGGTGGCCCGCGGGGTGCCGGTGGTCAGCTCGCTGGCCGGGCGGGTGGCCGCGCCGCGGCTGCCGGCCGGGGAGGTGCGGATCGGCGGGTTCGGCGGGCCGGCAGGGCTGGCCGGGTGGCTGCGCGCGCACGACGTCGCCGCCGTGGTGGACGCGACGCATCCGTTCGCCGAGCGGATCAGCGCGTCGGCGGTGGCCGGGGCCGGCATGGTCGGGGTGCCGCTGCTGCGGCTGGAGCGGCCGGGCTGGGCGGACGGCGACGAGTGGCCCGGCGTGGACTGGCACCCGGTGTCCACCATGGCCGAGGCGGCGGCGGCGCTGCCCGCGCTCGGCCGGCGGGTGTTCCTCACCACCGGCCGGCAGGGGCTGGCCGTGTTCGCCGGGCTGGCCGAC
The DNA here is from genome assembly GCF_900115565.1 of Amycolatopsis arida. GTDB lineage: Bacteria > Actinomycetota > Actinomycetes > Mycobacteriales > Pseudonocardiaceae > Yuhushiella > Yuhushiella arida. The sequence goes on from NZ_FOWW01000001.1 coordinate 610,315, forward strand.
CTGGAGTTCCTCGCCCGTTGCGTCGACCCGCCGGAGCCGCCGCTGCCGCCGCGGATCACGGTGCTGCTCGGCCGCGGCCCCTACACGGTCGACGGGGAGCTGGCGCTGCTCCGGTACCACCGGATCGAGGTGCTGGTCACCAAGGACAGCGGCGGGTCGATGACCTCGGCCAAGCTGGTCGCCGCGCGGGAACTGGGCCTGCCGGTGGTGCTGGTGCGCCGCCCGTCCCGCCCCGCGCCGCCACCGCCGACGGTGCGAACCGTCGCGGCGGCGCTGGACTGGCTGGCGACGATCGGACGGGCATGAGCGAGGAGTTCTACCGGGTCCTGCACCGGCGCCGGGACGTGCGGGCCGAGTTCACCGGGGAGCCGATCGAGCAGGACGTGCTCACCCGGGTACTCGCCGCCGCGCACGCCGCGCCCAGCGTCGGGCTCACCCAGCCCTGGGACTTCGTGCTGGTCCGCGACCCGGAGACCCGCCGTGCGTTCGCCGAGCACGTGCACCGGGAGCGGGAGACGTTCGCCGCCACCCTCGACGGCGAGCGCGCCCGCACCTTCGCCCGGATCAGGATCGAGGGCGTGCGCGAGGCCAGCCTGGGCATCGTCGTCACCTACGATCCCGATCGCGGCGCCCCCGCGGTGCTCGGCCGGCACGCCATCGCCGACGCCGGGCTCTACTCGGTCTGTTTGGCCATCCAGAACCTGTGGCTGGCGGCCACCGCGGAGGGCCTCGGCGTCGGCTGGGTGAGCTTCTACCGTGAGCCGTTCCTGCGCGAACTGCTCGGCATCCCCGACCGGGTCCGGCCGGTGGCGTGGCTGTGCGTGGGCCCGGTGCGCGCGCTGGCCGACACCCCAGACCTGGAACGGCACGGGTGGCGGCACCGCCGACCGTTGGCCGAAGCGGTGCACGTCGAGCGCTTCCGTGGATCGCGTCACGACGGCGAACCCAGCTCCGGCGGCCCTTCGGCAATTGGCTAGCGTTGCCCCGATGCGGCTCGCGACCACCTCCAGCGCGGACACCCGGGACGAGGTGTCCGTCCCGACACCCGTGACCGGGGACGCCGGGCGCGACCGCACGTTCGTGTGGCGGCGGCTCGCCGTGGGGCTGGGCTTCCTCGCGGCACTGTGCGCGTTCGCGTTCCCGTTCCTGCCGGTGGTGCAGGACACCGCGCGGATCGTGTGGCCCGCCGGCGGCGACACCAGCCAGGTCAACGCTCCACTCAGCGGGTACTGGGCGCAGGACATGCGGGTACGCGTCCCGTGCGCGACCGTCCAGTCGGTGGACGTCCGCACGCCGGGCAGCGCGCTGCTGTTCGCCACCGTCCCGTCCGCCCGCTCCGAGGACGGCGCCGGCATGCAGCTGCGGATCGGCGACGGTCTGTTGGTGGCGTCCAACCGGGGCGAGCAGGTCGCCCGGCAGCCGCTGCCGCCGGAAGGCTGCGACGTGACCGTGTCCTCCACGGCGCGGCACACCACGATCAGTGTCGCCGGCACACCGATCTTCGACGAGCGGTCCGACGTGCGGCCGCGCGTCGTCGGCATCTACACGGCGATCGACGCGGCGCACGACCCGATCGACGGGTTGTCCGTGTCGATCACCCCGGACACCCGCTACCAGTCGTCGCCGACCGGGTGGAAGACCGGCGTCGGGATCCTCGGCGTGCTCGCCTTCGTCGGCTGCCTGATCGCGGTGAACCGGCTCGACGCCGGGGTCGCCCGCCGCGCGCCGCGCTGGGCCCCGGTGGGCTGGTGGCACCTCACCGGCCGGGACATCACCGTGTTCCTCGCCCTCGGCGCGTGGGTGTTCATCGGGCCGGTGACCTCCGACGACGGCTACATCCTCACGATGTCGCGGGTCACCGAGGAGGCCGGCTACCTCACCAACTACCACCGCTGGTTCGGGGTGGCCGAGGCGCCGTTCGGCTGGTTCTACCACGTCTACGAGCTGATGACGCACGTGTCCACGGTGCCGCCGTGGATCCGGCTGCCGTCGTTCGTGCTCGGCCTGGTCAGCTGGCTGCTGATCAGCCGCGAGGTGATGCCGCGACTGGGCAAGGAGGTGCGCACCAGCCGCGCCGCGGGCTGGGCGGCCGCCGCGGTGTTCCTGGTGTGGTGGATGCCGTTCAACAACGGGGTGCGGCCCGAGCCGGTGGCCGCGGTCGGCTCGCTGCTGGCGCTGTGCGCGGTGGAGCGGGCGCTGGTCACCCGGCGGCTGCTCCCGCTGTGCCTCGGGTTGCTGGCCGCCGCGTTCACCCTGGCCGCGACGCCGACCGGGCTGATCGCGGTGGCGCCGTTCCTGGTGGCCGGGCGGCCGCTGTTCCAGCTGCTGCGGCAGCGGGCCCGACAGAGCTGGCCGTCGGTGCTGGCGCCGATCGCCGCCAGCGGTGTGCTGGTGCTGTTCGTGGTGTTCGCCGACCAGACGTTCGCCACCGTGCTCGAGGCCACCCGGCTGCGCGCGCTGGTCGGCCCGAGCATGTCGTGGTTCGAGGAGCTGTACCGGTACCAGCTGCTGTTCAGCTCCACCGCCGACGGCTCGGCGGCCCGGCGCTTCCCGGTGCTGCTGCTCCTGCTGTGCACCGGCACGTGCCTGGTCGTGCTGCTGCGCCGCGGGCGGATCCCGGGCGCCGCGCTCGGCCCGAGCCGTCGGTTGATCGGCACGGTCGCGCTGTTCTTCCTGCTGCTGGCGCTCACCCCGACCAAGTGGACCCACCACTTCGGCGCGTTCGCCGCGGTCGGCGCCGCGATGGCCGCGCTCACCGCCCTCGCGACCAGTTCCAGCGTGCTGCGCTCGAAACGCAACCGGGCGGCGTTCCTCTCCGGGTTGCTGGTGGTGGCCGCGCTGGCGACCACGGGCCCGAACGCCTACTGGTTCGTGTCCAACTTCGGGGTACCGTGGTCCGACCGCGCACCCAGCATCGGCGGACTGGGGCTCTCCACGCTGCTGCTCGGCGGTGCGGCCATCGCGGCGGTGGTGGCGTTCCTGGAGAACGTGCGGGCCCAGCGGCCGGGGGCGCCGCAACCGCCGGAGCGGCGGGGCCGGTCGCTGCGGCTGGGGTCGATGTCGCTGGTCGTGGTGTGCGGGACGATCGCGGCGGCCGAGTTCGCCAGCATGGCCACGGCCATCCAGGGGCAGCACGACAGCTACAGCCTGGGTGAGGCGAACATCCGGCACCTGTTCGGTTCGAGCTGCAACCTCGCCGATCACGTGATGGTCGAGCGCGACCCGGTGTCCAGCATGCTGGCGCCACTGCCACCCGCCCAGCAGGTCACCGTGGACGAGACCACGTCGGGGCCGGGTGGGCTGCCCGGGCCGGAGGACGGCAACGGCACCACGTCGACCGGCTTCCACACCCGGGCCGCGCTGACCGGCGACCCGCTCGCCGAGCCGCCGCACGGGTTCACCACCGACACCGTGGCGATGTGGAGCAGCTACGACGAGCGGACCACGCCCACCGGGCGGCTGCGCACCGAGTGGTACGACCTCGCCGACCACCCGCCGCACGGGCAGCTCGTGCTGGCCGTGGCCGCGGCGCGGGGGAAGGCGACGTCGGTGCACGTCGAGTTCGGCCGACCGAGCCCGGAGGGGTTCCGGGTGGCCGACCGCAGGACCGTGCTGCCGCCGGGCGGGGGCTACGGCAACTGGAACGACGTGCGGATCAACCTGAGCGAGGTGCCGCCGGGCGCGACCGCGGCCCGCGTCGTGGCCGCCGACGACGACTTCACCGAGGACGGCTGGGTGGCGGTGACGGCGCCGCGGGTGCCGACGTTCACCACGCTCACCGACAAGGTGGGCGACAAGCCGGTGTACATGGACTGGCCGACGTCGTTCGTGTACCCGTGCCTGACGCCGGCCAAGACCCGGGACGGGATCAGCGAGGTGCCGGCGTACCGGATCACCGCCGACACGCTGGCGTCGGAGGCGGACTGGGCCAGCAGCAAGGGCGGCGGGCCGAACGGGTGGCTCGAGGAGGTGGCCGACCAGCCGGAGGTGCCGAGCTTCCTCGGCGGTGAGCCGGAACGCGCGTGGGGCAAGCTGCTGGAGATCGAGCCCTACGCCGAGGGCGCGCCGCCGACCGTGCTGCGCGGCCAGGAGGTGCACCCGGGCTGGTGGTCACCCGGCCCTGGCCCGGCGCAACCGGACGGCTCGGAACCCACCCGGTGACGGAGCGGGCGGCCGGCGGTCGGCGCCGATGGCCGCAGTGGCCAGAGGTCGGGGGTCGGGGTCGTCGCGCCAGCAATCGGAAGCCGGTGCCGTCCTGAGAGGGCGTCGGAAGCCGGTGCCGTCCTCGCCCGGATCAGGAGCGGGAATCAGGAGCCGGGTGCCGCCCGCCAGCGGCCAGGGGTCGGTGCCGATGGCGGTACCCGTCCGAATCAAGCGTGCGGGGCCGGAAATCAACTCCCACCGCACTGTACGTAGCCCCCACCCGCTACCGGGGGGCGTGCCCAGGTCCAGCCTACCGAGGTCGGGGGGTGCACGGTGGGTGTTCGGGAATCTGTGGACAACTGGGGTCGATCTGGGGGCGCGAAGGCTCCGTTCGGTTCCGATCGGCCGAGAAATCGACCGATCGGGTCAGTGCTCGCGATCCGGGCGTTCCGCCGGCTGTGCGGGGTCACCGTGCTGTGCAGCACGCCGACTGGCTCTCCCTGCTGGCGCTGACCGCGTTCGCCACCAAGCTGGTCGATGGTCCGGCCAAGAACTTCGCCTTCGGCGGCGTGGTGCTCACCCAGCTCCTGCCCGGCCTGGTGCTCGCGCCGCTCGGCGGCCTCCTCGCCGACCGACTGAACCGGCGCACGGTCATGATCTGCTGCGACCTCGCCCGTGCCGCGCTGGTGCTGTCGATCCCGCTGGTCGGCACGCTGTGGTGGCTGTTCCTCGGCAACCTCCTCGTCGGCTGCTGCGCGCTGCTGTGGATCCCCGCCAAGGACGCCGCGCTGCCGAACCTGCTGCGCCGGCCCGAGCAGATGGAGGCCGCCGGGCAGGTGGGGTTGGTGCTGACCTACGGCGTGTCGGTGGTGTGCGGTGCCGGGCTCTTCGCGGCGATCAGCGGGATTCCCACGGTGCTGGGCCTGCCCACGACGACGTTCGGGGAGCTCGGGCTGGCCAAGGTGGCCCTCACCGTCAACGGCCTGCTCTTCCTCGGTAGCGCGCTGCTCGTCGCGGCGCGGTTGCCCGAGCTGTCCCGCCGGTCAGCCACGGCCCGCCGGCCGGCCACCCGCCGAACGGGCCTCGACCGGGCGCCGCTCCGCGACGGCCCGCGGTTCCTGCGCGACTCACCGCTGGTCGCCGGGCTGCTCATCGGCATGACCGGCGCGGTCGCCGCGGGCGGCGCCGTCGTCGGGTCGGCCGTGCCGTACACGGCCAGCCTCGGCGCCGGCGACGCGGCGTTCGGGCTGCTGCTGGGCGCGGTGTTCCTCGGCGCCGCCGGCGGGATGGCCGGTGCGCCCCGGCTCGCCCGGCGGCTACCCCGCGAGCGGGTGTTCACCAGCGCCATCACCAGCGCCGGCGGGGCACTGGCGGCGGTCGCGGTGACGCCGCACCCGGTGTCGGCCGTGCTCGCGGCCACCGCGCTGGGCGCCGGTGCCGGCGCCGCGTTCCTCACCGCGACCACGATCATCGGCAGCGAGGTCGACGACGCGGTGCGCGGCCGGGTCAACGGGGTGTACCAGCTGCTGGTGAAGGTGGTGCTGGCGGCGGCGGCCGCGCTCGCCGCCACGCTGGTGACGCTGCTCGGACCACGCACCGTCACGGTGTGGGGCGACGCGTTCCTGGTCGACGGGACCCGCCCGGTGCTGCTGGGCGCGGCGGCGGCGGCCGTGCTCGCCGGGCTCGCCGCCCGCCGCCGGCTGCGCCGCGCCCCGCGGCCGGTGCCGACGGGGACCGGCGCTGACCGGGCACCATCGATACCCTCGCGGACATGGCCGAACACGTGATCGTGGCGACGACCACCGACAGCGAGGACAGGGCGCGGGCACTGGCCGCCGGCGCGGTCGAGGCGAAGCTGGGCGCCTGCGCGCAGATCGTCGGCCCCATCACCAGCGTCTACCGGTGGGAGGGCGCGACCCACACCGACCCCGAGTGGCGGGTGGAGATCAAGACCGCCGCGGACCGGGTGGCCGCCCTCACCGAGCACCTGAAGGCCGCGCACTCCTACGACGTTCCGGAGATCGTCGCCACCCCGATCACCGGCGGCAGCGCCGCGTACCTGTCGTGGGTGGTCGACGAGACCCGGCCTCAGTCGTAGCGGCGCGGGGTCCAGACCACGCTGCCGCCGTCCGGGCGGGTGCGCACCCGCGTGCGGGACGAGCCGATGATCAGCAGGCAGCGCATGTCCACCCCCGCGGGGTCGAGCTCGCCGAGCGTCGACACCCGCACCGACTCCTCCGGCCCGCCGACGTCCCTGGCGACGACCACCGGCGTGTCCGGCGCGCGGTGCCGCAGCAGCACCTCCCGCGCCCGGCCGAGCTGTGTGGTGCGGCTGCGCGACGCCGGGTTGTACACCGCGACCACCAGGTCGGCCTCCGCCGCGGCGACGAGCCGGCGCTCGACCACCTCCCACGGCTTGAGCCGGTCGGACAGGGACAGCACGCAGTAGTCGTGTCCCAGCGGCGCCCCGATCCGCGCCGCGGCGGCCTGCGCGGCGGTCACCCCGGGCAGCACCCGCACCGGCACCTCCGCCCACGGCGGCCGTTCGGCCTGCTCCAGCACCGCCGACGCCATCGCGAACACCCCGGGGTCGCCGGAGGACACCACCGCGACCTTCGCGCCCGACCTGGCCAGCTCCAACGCCTCCGCGGCCCGCTCGGCCTCCACCCGGTTGCCCGACGCGTGCCGGCGCTGCCCGGCGCGCTGCGGCACCTTCGCCAGGTACGGCCCGTACCCGACGAGGTGCTCGGCCTCGGCCAACGCGGCCTCGGCCTCCGGGGTGAGCCACCGCGGCCCGGCCGGGCCGAGCCCGACCACCACGACCTCTCCCCCGCCGCGCGGCTCGCCGGCGCCGGCCGCCGGAGCCGGCGCCGCGGCCCCCGAGGTGCGCGCCGCGTACGCCGGGCTGGCCAGCACCGCCAGCGAGAAGTAGGGCACGGTCTCCGGGTCCACATCGGACATCGACTCGACCCGCTCGGCGCGCCAGGTGACCCGCTCGACGTAGACGGCCTCGTCGAGCCGGCCGGCCTCGGTGAGCGCGTCCCGCACGGCACCGAACGTGCGGCCGAGCTTGAGCACGGCCGCGGCGTCGGTGTCGGCCAACCGCCGGGCCAGCTCGGGCGCCGGCAGCGTGCCCGGCAGGACGGTGAGCACCTCGTCGCGCTGCACCAGCGGGCGGCCCAGCGCGGCGGACGCGGCGCTCACCGACGTCACCCCGGGCACGACGTGCGCCTCGTACCGGTCGGCCAGCCGCTCGTGCATGTACATGTAGGAGCCGTAGAAGAACGGGTCGCCCTCGCACAGCACCACGACGTCCCGGCCCGCGTCGAGGTGCTCGGCGAGCCGCTTGGCGGACAGCTCGTAGAAGTCGGCGATCGCGCCCTCGTAACCGCCGGGATGGTCGGTGGTCTCCGTGGTCACCGGGTACATCAGCCGCTCCTCGAGCTGCCCGGGCCGCAGGTACGGCTCGGCGACCGAGCGCGCGATGCTGCGGCCGTGCCGGGCGCAGTGGTAGGCCACCACGTCCGCCGCGCCGATCACGCGAGCGGCCTTGACCGTCACCAGCTCCGGGTCACCCGGCCCGAGGCCCACACCCCACAGCGTCCCCCGCGTCACAGCTCGTCCTTGCAGGCGATCGCGTTGACCGCGGCGACGGCCAGCGCGCTGCCCCCGCGCCGCCCCCGCACCGCCAGGTACGGCGCGGGCCGGCGCTCCACCAGCGCCTCCTTCGACTCCACGGCGCCGACGAAGCCCACCGGCACGCCGATGATCGCGGCCGGGACGCCGACGCCCTCGTCGAGCAGCTCGAGCAGCCGGAACAGCGCGGTCGGCGCGTTGCCGATCGCCACCACCGACCCGGGCAGCCGGTCCCGCCAGAGCTCGAGCGCGGCGGCGGAGCGGGTGGTGCCCATGCGCTCGGCCAGCCCGGGCACCCGCTGGTCGGACAGCGTGCACAGCACCTCGTTGCCGGCCGGCAGCCGCCGCCGGGTGATCCCGCTGGCGATCATGTTCGCGTCGCACAGCACGGGCGCGCCGGATTCCAGCGCGGTGCGGCCGGCCTCCACGACGTCGAGGGTGTAGGCGAGGTCGTCGACGAGGTCGACCATGCCGCAGGAGTGGATCATCCGGACCGCGACCGCGGCGACGTCGTCGGGCAGGATCGCCAGGTCGGCCTCCTCCCGAATGGTGGCGAACGAGTGGCGGTAGATCTCCGCCCCGTCCCGGATGTAGTCCATCTACCCGTCCTCTCCTGCCCGCTGCGCTGCTTCCGCCACCCGCGCCGCCGGAACCCAGCTGCCGCCCACCCGGTAGCCGCCGTCCGCGGCGAGCACGTCGACGTGGGGCCCGCGTGGGCGACCGCAGCGGCGCTCGCACCCGGCGAGGTGCACCCGGTGGCCCGGTGGTAGCACGGGCAGCAGCCGGCGGGCGTCGGCCCGCACGTCGGCCCGCGACTTCGGGCACCCCGGCCGGCCCACGCAGGCGCTCACCCCGGGGGCGGGGTCGGCGGGGTCGGTCACCAGGCCGGGCAGGTCCGGCGGTGTGGTCACCCCGGGCAGCAGCAGGGTCCGCCACGGCGTGACCACCACCCCCGCCGAGCTCCGGTCGGCCAGCCCGCGCAGGGTGGTGGCGGCCAGCTCCCCGAGCACCGGGGCGACGCAGGCGAAGCCGGGGTGGACGCCGACCGGTGGTCCCGCGCGGCGCGGCAGCCGCGCCGGCTCCGCCCGCCGGCCCAGCGGCGCCGCGGCGACGAGCAGCGCTCCCGTGTCCGGCAACTCCCGCACCCGCCACGCGGCACCTCGGGTGGCGGTGAACGCCGCGGCGACGCCGAGCAGCGCGTCCACCGCGGCGGCCGCGGGTACCCGCAGCCCGGTGTCGGCGCCGGCGAGCAGCAGCGCTCCCTCGGGTCCGCTGCCATCCGGGCCAGTGGAGTTCCGGCGGTCGAAGCCGGCGTCGTTCGGATCGGCGAACTCGCGGCCGGTCACCGCTTGCCAGGCGACGTCGGGATCCTCCCCGGCGACGTCGCCCCTGCCGTCGTCGAGCGCGAACAGGAACCGGCCGGGCAGTCGGGCCAGCTCCGGGCGGGCGCACAGGGCCGCGTCGAGCTGCCGGACCAGCGGGCGCACGTCGAGCAGGCCCGCCGCCTCTCCGCCGTCGAGGCCGCTGGCCGGCGAGCCGAGGATGTTGCGGACCCGCTCGTGCCCGGGCGCGGGCAGCAGCCCGGCGGCGGAGAGGCGGCGGACGAGCTCGGGTTCGGCCCGGTCCAGGCCGCGCAGCTGGACGTTGCCCCGGGACGTGAGGTGTGCCGTGCCGTCGCCGAGGTCGGCCGCGCAGCCGGCGAGCACGCGGAGCTGGGCGGCGGTGAGCACCCCGCCGGGCAGCCGGATCCTGGCGACCGCGCCGTCGGCCGCGTCGTGCGGGGCGAAGACACCCGGGCACGCGTCGGCATGGGAGCGCGCGGGGGTGGCCATGGTGCTCACTGTAAACGCCGGGTCCCCCGGGCTGGCCCACCCGGCGACCGCCGAGCGCCAACACGGCGACGTGAACGGCGAACACGGTGACGTGAAGCGCGGACACGGCGACGGTTGGGTGCAGGTATGCGGTGGCTTGTAATAGATGTGCTATCTTCGGCAGCACTTACTTGATGGGGGTGAACCATGACCGACCCGGATGTCGTGCTGGAGGTGCGCGACCTGCGCATGCGGTACGGCACGAAGGACGTCCTCGACGGGGTGACCTTCGCCGCCCACCGTGGCGAGGTGCTCGCCCTGCTCGGGCCCAACGGCGCCGGCAAGACGACCACGATCGAGATCCTGGAGGGCTTCCGCCGCCGGTCGGCCGGCCACGTGGCGGTGCTCGGCAGCGACCCGGCCCACGGTGACGAGACCTGGCGGGCCCGGCTCGGGATCGTCCTGCAGTCCTGGCGCGACCACGGCAAGTGGCGGGTCCGCGAGGTGCTCGACTACCTCGGCGGCTTCTACGCGCCCTACGCCACGCCGGAGCGCCCGCGCCCGTGGAACCTGGACGAGTTGCTCGCCACGGTCGGCCTCACCGAGCACGCCGGCAAGAAGCTCCGGCACCTCTCCGGCGGCCAGCGCCGCCGGCTGGACGTGGCGATCGGCATCGTCGGGCGCCCGGAGCTGCTGTTCCTCGACGAGCCCACCACGGGGTTCGACCCGCAGGCCCGGCGCGAGTTCCACGACCTGGTGCACCGGCTGGCCGACGCGCACGACACCACGATCCTGCTCACCACGCACGACCTCGACGAGGCCGAGAAGCTGGCCGACCGCATCCTAATCCTCTCCCGGGGGCGCATCATCGCCGACGGCTCCGCCGACGCGTTGAGCCGGCGGATCGCCGGTGAGGCGGAGGTCCGCTGGACCCGCGACGGCCAGCGGTTCGTGCACACCACCCCGGCGGCGACGAAGTTCGTGCACGAGCTGTTCAAGCAGCACGGCGAGGCGATCGAGGACCTGGAGGTGCGCAGGGCCTCCCTGGAGGACACGTACATGACGTTGGTGCGGCAGGCGGAGTCCGGCCAGGACGAGATCGTCGCCGCCCGGTTCCGGGAGGTGGGCGCGGCATGAACGGTGGGACTTCGATGACGACCGCCGTCCGGCTCGGGGTGCGCCGCGGCTGGATCGAGTTCCGGCAGACGGTGACCAACGCCGAGGACGTGATGGGCGCGATCATCCCGGTCGCGATCCTGCTGGTCGTGCTGGTCTTCATGCGGGACGCCACGGTGCCCGGCACCACCTTCTCGCTCGGCGCCACCGCGGTCCCCGGCGTGCTCGGCATGAGTCTGGTCTACAGCGGCATGGTCGGCATCGCCGCGTGGCTCAGCGTCGACCGGGAGGACGGCACCCTGCTGCGGGCCAAGGCCACGCCCAACGGGATGGTCGGCTACCTGGTCGGCAAGGTTTGCGCCACCTCGGCCTCCGCGGTGCTCATGCTGCTGCTCGTGCTGGTGCCCAGCCTGTTCCTGTTCGAAGGGCTGGCGACCGGCGGCGCCCGTGCCTGGCTGACCCTGCTGTGGGTGCTGGCCGTGGGCCTGCTGGCCACCCTGCCGATCGGCGCGGCGCTCGGCTCGCTGGCGAGGAGCCCACGCAGCATGGGCCTGATCATGCTGCCGTTCATGGCGCTCACCGGCGTCTCCGGGGTGTTCTACCCGATCACCGCGCTGCCGGAGTGGCTGCAGTGGGTCGGCCAGGCGTTCCCGATCTACTGGATGGGCCTCGGGATGCGCTCGGCGCTGCTGCCCGACACCATGGCGGCCGTGGAGATCGGCGAGTCGTGGCGGCACCTGGAGACCCTGGGCGTGCTGGGCGTCTGGGCGGTGCTCGGGTTCGCGCTGGCCCCGGCGCTGCTGCGGCGGATGGCCCGCCGCGAGTCCGGCTCGGCCGTCGCGGCCCGCCGGGAGCGAGCCATGCAGCGGGTGAGCTGAGACGTGAGCGAGCTCGCGAGCGAACCATTCACCACAGCAGCCCGGCGAACGCCGCCAACGAGCGCCAGCGAGGAGGGGCCCGCGGGCGAGCTTGCGAGCACGCCATACAACACAGCAGCCCGGCCAACGCCGCCGACGAGCGCTAGCGAGGAGGGGCCCGCGGGCGAGCTTGCGAGCACGCCATACAACACAGCAGCCCGGCGAACGCCGCCGACGAGCGCTAGCGAGGAGGGGGCGTGAGCGAGTCGATCTTCAACCGGATCGCGATGCTGCGGGCCGAGCGGGGCCTCTCCCGGCGGGAGCTGGCGGATGCCCTCGGCGTGCACTACCAGACCATCGGCTACCTCGAGCGCGGCGAGTACAGCCCGAGCCTGCACCTGGCGTTGCGCATCGCCGAGTACTTCGAGGTGCCGGTGGAGGTGGTGTTCTCCATCCGCCCCTTCCCGCGGCTGGGCAGCTCGGAGCACTCCGCATAGAGTGAGGGCCGACCACCCGCGCGGACGCGGAGGAACCCGGTGCGAATCCGGGACTGACCCGCAACTGTGACCGGACTCCACGTCCGGGAGTCAGGAACTCCGGCCGACGCGTACCCGCGACCCGGGGCGAGGACTCCCCGCGAAGGAGCACCGTGATCCTGCTGCTGTCCACATCGGACACCGACCTGCTCAGCGCTCGGGCCAGTGGCGCGGACTACCGGCTGGCCAACCCCGCCCGGCTCGACCTCGCCGACCTGCCCGACCTGCTGGCCGGGGCGGACATCGTCGTCGTGCGGATCCTCGGCTCGGCCAAGACCTGGCCGGACGGGCTGGCCACCGTGCGGGCCTCCGGCGCGCACGTCGTGGTGCTCGGCGGTGAGCAGGCCCCTGACGCCGAGCTGATGGAGCTGTCCACCACCCCGGCCGGGATCGCCGCGCAGGCCCACGTCTACCTGGCTCAGGGCGGGCCGGACAACCTCGCCCAGCTGCACCGGTTCCTCTCCGACACGCTGCTGCTCACCGGCGAGGGCTTCGCGCCGCCGGTGGAGCAGCCGATGTGGGGTGTGCTGGACCGTCCCGACCCGGGAACCGGCGGCCCGGTGGTGGCGATCCTGTACTACCGGGCCCACCACCTGTCCGGTAACACCGCGTTCGTGGAGACGCTGGCCGCCGCGGTCGAGACCGCCGGCGGCCGGGCGCTGCCGATCTTCTGCGCGTCGCTTCGGCACCGCGAGCCAGGCCTGCTGGCCGAGCTGCGGAAGGCCGACGCGCTGCTGGTCACCGTGCTCGCCGCCGGGGGCACCCGGCCCGCCGAGGCCGGCGCGGGCGGCGACGACGAGTCCTGGGACGTGGCTGAGCTCGCCGCGCTGGACGTGCCGATCCTGCAGGCGCTGTGCCTCACCAGCGACCGGGAGACCTGGGCGGCCAACGACGAGGGCCTCTCGCCGCTGGACGCGGGCAACCAGATGGCCGTGCCCGAGTTCGACGGTCGGCTGATCACCGTGCCGTTCTCGTTCAAGGAGCTCGACGCCGACGGGCTGCCGCACTACGTGCCCGATCCCGAGCGAGCCCGCCGGGTGGCCAGGATCGCGTTGGCGCACGCCCGGCTGCGGCACACCCCGCCGGAGCGGCGGCGGATCGCGCTGATGCTGTCGGCCTACCCCACCAAGCACTCGCGGGTCGGCAACGCGGTCGGCCTGGACACCCCGGCCAGCGCCGTCGAGCTGCTCCGCCGGATGCGCGCCGCCGGCTACGACCTCGGGCCGGACGCCTTCCCCGGGGTGGAGCCCACCGGCACCGACCAGCCGGACGGCGACGCGCTCATCCACGCGCTGATCGCCGCCGGCGGGCAGGACCCGGAGTGGCTCACCGAGGAGCAGCTCGCCGGCAACCCCATCCGCGTCCCCGCGGCCCGCTACCGGGAGTGGTTCGACGCGCTGCCAGCCGAGCTGCGCGCGGCCATGACCGAGCACTGGGGGCCGCCGCCGGGCGAGCTGTACGTCGACACCTCGCACGACCCCGAGGGGGAGATCGTGCTGGCCAGCCTGCGCGCCGGCAACGTGGTGCTGATGATCCAGCCGCCGCGCGGCTTCGGGGAGAACCCGGTGGCCATCTACCACAACCCGGACCTGCCGCCCAGCCATCACTACCTCGCCGCCTACCGCTGGCTGGAGCAGGACTTCGGCGCGCACGCGGTGGTACACCTCGGCAAGCACGGATCGCTGGAGTGGCTGCCCGGCAAGACCGCCGGGCTGTCCGCGGCGTGCGCCCCGGACGCGGTGCTCGGCGACCTGCCGCTGGTGTACCCGTTCCTGATCAACGATCCCGGTGAGGGCGCGCAGGCCAAACGCAGGGCGCACGCCACGATCGTCGACCACCTGGTGCCGCCGATGGCCCGCGCGGAGAGCTACGGCGACCTGGCCCGGCTGGAGCAGTTGCTGGACGAGTACGCCAACATCGCCGCGATGGACCCGGCGAAGCTGCCGGCGATTCGCGGGCAGATCTGGACGCTGATCCAGGCCGCGAAGCTCGACCACGACCTCGGCATCGAGGAGCGACCGCACGACGCCGAGTTCGACGACTTCCTGCTGCACGTCGACGGCTGGCTGTGCGAGGTGAAGGACGCGCAGATCCGCGACGGGCTGCACGTGCTCGGCGCGGCACCGACCGGCGAGGCGCGGGTGAACCTGGTGCTGGCCATCCTGCGCGCGCAGCAACTGTTCGGCGGCCGGCACGCGGTGCCGGGGCTGCGCACCGCGCTGGGCCTCGGGGAGAACGCTCCCATGTCCGAAGTGGACTCCGTGGAGCGCACCGCCCGCGCCCTGGTCGAGGCCATGGAGGAACGGAACTGGTCGGTGGACGCCATCCCCGAGGTGTGCACCGAGGTGCTGCCACGCCATGAAGGTGGCCTTCATGGCGTGGCCGCGGTGTTGGAGTTCGCCGCGACCGAGGTGGTGCCGCGGCTGGCCGGAACCGCGGGCGAGCTCGACGCCGTGCTGCACGCGCTCGACGGCGGCTACGTGCCGGCGGGGCCGAGCGGGTCGCCGCTGCGCGGGCTGGTGAACGTGCTGCCCACCGGGCGCAACTTCTACACGGTCGACCCGAAGGCGGTGCCGAGCCGGCTGGCCTGGGAGACCGGGCAGGCGCTGGCCGAGTCGCTGCTGCGGCGCTACCGCGAGGACACCGGGGACTGGCCGCGCTCGGTGGGCCTGTCGGTGTGGGGCACGTCGGCGATGCGCACCTCCGGCGACGACGCGGCCGAGGTGCTGGCGCTGCTGGGTGTGCAGCCGGTGTGGGACGAGGCGTCCCGCCGGGTGGTCGGGATCGAGGCGATCCCGCTGGCCGAGCTGGGCCGGCCGCGGATCGACGTGACCGTGCGGATCAGCGGCTTCTTCCGGGACGCGTTCCCGCACGTGATCGCCCTGCTGGACGACGCGGTGCGGCTGGTGGCCGAGCTGGACGAGCCCGAGTCGGACAACTTCGTGCGCGCGCACGCCCGCGCCGACCTCGCCCGGCACGGCGACGAGCGGCGGGCCACCACCCGGATCTTCGGTTCCAAGCCCGGCTCGTACGGGGCAGGGCTGCTACCGCTGATCGACTCCGGCAACTGGCGCGACGACGCCGACCTGGCCGAGGTGTACGCGGTGTGGGGTGGCTACGCCTACGGCCGCGACCTCGACGGCGCGCCGGCGCGGGAGGACATGGAGAGCAGCTACCGGCGGATCGCGGTGGCGGCGAAGAACATCGACACCCGTGAGCACGACATCGCCGACTCCGACGACTACTTCCAGTACCACGGCGGGATGATCGCGTTCACCCGGGCGCTCACCGGCACCGCTCCGACGTCCTACGTGGGCGACAGCACCACCCCGGACGCGGTGCGCACCCGGTCGCTGGCCGAGGAGACGGCGCGGGTGTTCCGGGCGCGGGTGGTGAACCCGCGCTGGCTGGCCGCGATGCGCCGGCACGGGTACAAGGGCGCGTTCGAGCTGGCCGCGACAGTGGACTACCTGTTCGGCTTCGACGCCACCGCCGGCGTGGTGGACGACTGGATGTACGAGCGGCTCAGCGAGTCCTATGTGCTCGATCAGCAGAACCAGGAGTTCCTGCGGCAGGCCAACCCCTGGGCGCTGCGCGGCATCATCGAGCGGCTCACCGAGGCCGCCGACCGCGGTCTGTGGGCGAAACCGGACCCCGACCTGCTCGCCCGGATGCGCGAGGTCTACCTGACCCTCGAAGGCGACCTCGAGGACACCTGACCCCGTGCCCGCGCCCTGCGCACACGTGTCCGCCTCCTGTGCACACGTGTCCGCGGCCTGCGCACATGTGTCGCGTGTTCGTGCGCGCGAGCCGCCCGTGTCGGGACCGCTCCTCACACCGGGCGGGGCTCGGCGGCACCCGGTGCGCCCGCCCGGTCGTCCCAGCGCTGCCGGGTTCCGCCGCGGGGGCGCAGCGACACGCCGGCCTCGACGAGGGCGGTGCGGACGAACCCGAAGGAGCGGTTGGTCTCCCGGGCCAGGGCGCGGATGGGGACGCCGGCGCGGTACCGCTCGGCGTACCAGGCGGCGAGCAGCCGGCGCCGCTCGCCGGTGATCCGCTGGTAGCGGTGCGGTGGCTCCACGTCGGTCACCAGCCGGTGCCGGCGAGCACGTCGACGATCGTGTCGGCGACCTCCGGCAGCGGCACGAACTGCCCGCTCGGCGCGTCGACGACCCACACCAGCTCGCGCTCGTCGTCGACGTACGCGGTGCCGCGGTCGAGCCGCTCCGGGTTCGTGACGACCAACCCGGCGAAGGCTTCCATGGCCACCCTGTCGGTATAGACCTTCATGGCGACCGACATCCCGGCCGCGGTCAGCCCGTCGGCGATGGCCCGGTTGAACGATCCGGTGCCGCAGGACACGGGCCGGTCGACGGCGGCCAGCAGCCGCAGACTCGCGCGGACCATCGCGGCCGGGCGGGCGTCGCGCGGGCGGAGGTACCACTCGACGCTGCCGTCGTCGTCGACGCTCAGCGAGCCGCCGGGCACGGCGATCCGGCCGCGCCACGGTTCCTGGTCGGCCACCGGCACGTCCCGTTCCGCCAGCAGGTCGGCGACCCGGAGGATCGCACTGGAGTGGTCGGTCATCGGCATGACGTCTCCCTTCGCGGTCGGTGTTGCACGTGTCACAGGCTGCCGCCGCGGCGCTACGATCGGAACCAGTGACACGTCGAATACGCAAGGTGAAGGACTGCTGATCCTCACCGGGTGCGGGTGAGGACTTCACGGATGGCTCCGAAACGGCACAGCACGCTGCAGTTCTGGGGGCGGGAGCTGGCGACCGCCCGCGAGAGGTGCGGGCTCAGTCAGGACGCGCTGGCGCAGCGGATGTACGTCTCGCCGTCGCTGGTGGCCATGTGGGAGACCGGGCGGCGCACCCCGAAGGCCGAGGACCTGACCCGTTGCGAGGAGATCGTCGGCAGCAACGGCTACCTGTCCCGCCTGCTGTCGGAACTGGTCTCCCGCGATGTGCCGCAACAGTGGATGGGCAAGTGGATCGAGGTGGAATCCCGGGCCACCACTCTCTTGTCCTTCCAACCCACCGTCATCGACGGCTTACTCCAAACCGAGGACTACGCCCGTGCGATGCTCGAAGACGACGACCTGGTACAGGTTCGGATGGAACGGCAACGAGTCTTGGGAGATGGAGAGCCACCCATGCTCGTGGTGGTTCTGCCCGAGTACGTGCTGCGCCAACAGGTGGGTACCGCCACCGTGATGCGGGAGCAGATGCTGCACTTGGCCGAGATAGCTCGCCAACCACGCGTGGTGGTGCAGGTGGTGCCACCCGACGCCTCAGCCAGTGCCAAGTTCACCGGGCCGTTCGTGGTCGCCAGCTTCGACGGCGGCAACGAGGTGGCATACGTGGACAACCAGCTCCGTGGGGAGGTGGTGGAGCGGCCGGACGACGTGGCACAGTTACGACAGGTGTTCGAGCTGTTCCGCTCCGACGCGCTGTCCAAGCGGCAGTCGATCGAGCTGATCGAGAAGGTGGCAGACCAATGGGCGACATCCTGACCTGGCGCAAGTCCTCCTACACCGGTTCCAACGGGGGCACCTGCGTCGAGGTCGCCTGGCGCAGGTCCTCCTACAGCACGGCCAACGGCGGTGCCTGCGTGGAGGTCGCCGGCCGGGACCAGCGCACCGGCGTGCGCGACTCCAAGGCCCCGGGCTCGGGCGAGCTGTGGTTCCCCGCGGCCGCCTGGCGGGCCTTCCTCACCGAACTGCGGTAGCCGGGCCGATCGGGCGATAACGCCTCCCGCAGTGCGTCCGGTTGGCTACCCTGTGTTCGGTCGGTTGAGGGAGGACGACGTGACCGAAACGGGGAGCTGGCTGTCCGACGTGACCTTCTGGGTCGACGGCAAGGCATCATCACCCGCCACAGGCGGCGGAGGCAGCGGCGGCGCCGACACCGGCGGCGGTGGTGGCGGCGGCTTCAGCCTCACCCGCGACGAGGCCGAATCCCTCCTCCGCGAATGCCGCGGGATCCTCGACGACCTACGGGCATGTGAAGAGCGCGCTGCCGGTCTGACGCGAATGGGTCCGCCAGCCCAGGACCCGGCCAGTGTGGCGCTGAACAAGGCGTTCGTCGGTGACGGCAGTGACCCCGGCGCGTTCGGCTACGGCCACGGCCACATCAAGAAGGAAATCGCCTACCTCGAGGAACTGATCGACCGGCTGCGACGCGCACTAAACGATATCGACGACGCCGATGACGTCGCCGCACGTCAGGTCGGCCGAGCCGGCGGGAACAGCGAGGAAGGGTACATTCAGTGAAGTTCAGCACCATGGTGGTAGCCGTGATAGCCGTGGCGTTGGTTGGCGGCTGTTCACCGGGGGAGGCTGGCTCACCCTCTCCCGCTGAGCTTTCCACCACCAGCGGGTCGAACGGTCCGGACACCTCGGACCCGCCACACAGCGGAGCCCCCAAGGTCACCAACCCCCTCCCCGAGTCGGTCCTCTCCGGTAGCCCCTGCGACGCCCTCACCCGCCAACAGGTCGAAGACGCCCTCGGAAAGAACGCAGGTCACGGTGAACTCGATGCCGACTTCGCCCCCGGTCCGACCTGCCGGTGGAGCAACCTCGAAACCGGCGCGGGGTTCAGCGTGTTCTTCGGCACGAAGACCCGGCAAGGGTTGAGCGACTTCTACCAGAACACCCGACCGCAGATGAAGGTGTGGCGAGAGATCCCCTCGGTCCGGGGCTACCCGGCGGTGGCGTTTCGGTTCGATGCCGATCCGGAATCGTCGTGCACGGTCGCGGTGGGCATTGCCGACACCTACGACGTATCGGTAGCGGTCTCCACACCCATTCGGCGCCGGCCGGACAGTGATCCGTGCGTGCCCGCCGAGCGGTTGGCGGGGGAGTTGGTCGGAAACCTCGAACAGAAGGCGGGGCGCTGATGGAATCGGTCGGCAGAAGCATCGCGGCGGCGATGGCCGAGCTCATTCAGCGAGAGGCCATGCCGATCCCGGAGCTGGTGCGGCAGGTGCAGGCTGGTCGAGCCGAGGACTGGTACACCGGATCGGGCACGGCGCAGGAGTTGGCCGGCGCGCACGAGGAGGCCAGCACGCGGTTGCGCAAAGTGCTCACCGGCCTGGAATCGGTGTGGACCGGGGCCGGGGCGGATGCCGGGCGGGCCAAGCTCCAACCGATGGTGGAGGTGACCGATGCCGCGTCGCAGGCGTATGACGGCAACGCGCGGGTGGCCACCGAGGGCGCGTCGGGGTTCGAGGAGATGAAGCGGTCGTTGGTGCCGATGCCCGAGCGGCCGCCGACGCGGGACTTCCTCGACCACGCCTCGCCGTGGGAGACCGACACCGAGGAGCGGATCCGCCAGTACCGGGCGGTGGAGGAGCAGAACCTCCAGCGCTACCAGGCCTACGACCAGCAGACGCAGGCGGCGGGGTCGGGCCTGGCGCGGGACTACGGCCAGCTGGGCGCCTTCGACGGCGAGGTCACCCTCGACACCAGTCCGGCCAGTGACACCGGTACCGACGGCCGGCGCGACCCCGGCCAGCCGCGCACCCCGGCCGGCTCGGCGTGGGCGCCACCGCCGTCCCCACGGCACCAGCCGGACATCCCAACACAGCCCGGGACACCGGCGCCCGCCAGCGGCGATGGCGGTGGGACCTCGACCCGGCCGGGTGCGGACGAGTCGACGCACACCTCCCGGGTGGTGCCTCCGGCGGCCCACCAGCCCTCCTGGAGCCCGCCGGGCGGCTCCCAGCCCACGCCACCGCCCGGCCCCGGCCCCACCGGCGGTCCGCCCGGCACGGGCACCTACACCAGCCCCTACCCGCCCGGACGCACCAGCGGCATCGGGGCCTCCCCCGGTGGCCGCTCCGGCGGTGGGCCGCTTTCCGGCGGCCGCTCGGCCGGCGTGGGCGGACCCGCCGGCCCGGGCGCGCCGCGCGGTGGTGGGGCGCCGGCGCCGGGCAAGCTCACCGGCGCGGCACCCGGCGGCGGCCCGACTCCGGCGGGAACTGCCCCGGGCACGCGCCCGGGCGCGGGTGGCGGCCGGGCCGGGATGCCGATGGGCGGCATGGCGCCGGCCGCCGGCGGGGGCGGCAAGAGCAGCGACTCCGACCACCAGCGCAAGTACGTCCAGCCCAGCGACGAGCACTTCGTCCTGGTCACCGACGGCGAGAAGCTGCGCGACCCGGAGACCGGCATGGCCGTCACCCCGCCCACCCTCGGCCGGCCGTGACCGGAGACTACCGACCACTGCCGCTGCCCCGACTGGCGCTACTGCGCACCTGGGCCGACGAAGGGCTCGGCGAGCCGCACCCGGTGCTCGGCGGCAACGGGTACTACCTGCCCGCCGCGGCCAGCGCGAAACTGGACCGGCTGTGCGGCCAGTGGTACGAGGACCTGGGCCTGTCCGCCGGCGGTCGGCTCGCCCGACCGTTCCGCCGCCTCCTGCGCACCCTCGCCGACGCCGGCCGGGAGGTCTACTGCTGGAGTAGCTTCGCCGAGCCATCCCGTGACCAGGCCGTCCTCGTCGCCGTCCGGGACGACACCGCCGCCCGGCTCGTCGTCAGGGGCGGCCTCACCTGGCTGGACACTGTGGACACCGACCGTTGGCTCGAGGAGTTCCTGGCCACCCTGCCCGCGGCACCACCGGCACCGGCCCGCCCACTCACCGTCGAGAAGTCCACACTGGACTCCCCCGGCGACCCGCTCGCCGAGGACGACCCCGCCGCGGACCTCCGCGACTGGCTCGCCGCGGAACGGGACGCCGTCCACCAGGTGTTCACCGCGGTCCGCGAGCCGGAGGGGCGACGGGTCCGCGGACTCCGCCTCACGATCCTCGATCTCACCCACCACGGGCGAATCGTGACCTTCCTCCGCGACGGTACGCTCGGCCAGGATGTCCACCTTCGCCCGGGCACCACCGGTGAGATCACCGCGGCGCTGGACGGCCTCGGAACGGAGATCGCGCGCCGCTGACGGCGCTCAGGCCCGGCGCTCGGCCGTGCAAGCCAGCCCTTCGGTCTCCTGTGTCACGTACCGCCGGGTGAGCCCCCCGGCCAGCCGCCCGACGACCGGGGCGAGCGGGCCGGACTGCTCCAGCACCAGCGTGAGCACCACCCCGTCGCCGTCCGGCGTGAGCAGGTGCCGGCCCACCGTGGTCACCCCCACCGACCGGGAACGCCAGGTGAACTCGCGGTGCTCGACCAGGTCGGTGACCTCCCAGACCGCCGGCGGCAGCCGCGGCTGCCGCACCCTGGCCCTGCTGCCCACGCGCAACGGCCCGCCGTCCAGCCGGCGCACCGACGTCATCGACGGCGTCGACTCCGGCCAGCGCTCGACGTCCACCAGCACCGCCCACGCCACGTCGGCCGCGGCCGTGATCCGCCGCGAGGTCTCGAACCGCATGCCGGCACGCTACCGCGCCACGCGTCAGCCGCGGCCCCACACGGGCACCTGGGCGCCGCTCACCACGCCGGAGGAGTCGCCGCACAGGAAAACGATCGTTTTCGCGATCTCCTCCGGCGCCACCCAACCACTCCGGTCGGCGTTCGGCATGGCCGTGCGGTTGGCCGGGGTGTCGATCACGCCCGGCAGCACGGCGTTGGCGCGGATACCGTCCCCGCGGTACTCGGCGTCCAGCGCCGCCACGAACGCCAGCACCGCCGCCTTCGCGGTCACGTACCCCGCGGCGCCGGGGAACGGCCGCACCGCGGCCCGACTGGACAGGCACACGACCGACCCACCGCCGCCAGCCACCAGGTGCGGGATCGCCGCCTGCGACACGAGGTAGGTCGGCCGCAGGTTGAGCCGCAGCTGCCACTCGAAGTCCTCGACCGGCGCCTCGTGCACCTTCGGCCCCATCCCGAACCCGCCGACCAGGTTGACCACGGCACGCAGCGGCGCGCCCGGTTCCCCCGCCGCGAGCTCGACGCAGCGTGCCACGTCGGCCGGCTCGAACAGGTCGGCCCGCACCAGTTCCAACCCGTCCGCGGCACCCAGCCGATCGCGGCCCTCCTCGCGGGTCCACGGCACCACCACCCGCCAGCCCTCGGCGAGCAACGTCCGCGTGACGGCCGTGCCGAGCCCACCGGTGCCGCCGGTCACCAGCGCCGTCCGGCTCACGAGCACACCGCCCCGCGGGCCGCCGAACCGACCAGCCGCGCGTACTTGCTCAGCACACCGGTGCGGCGCGGCACCTCCGGCGGCCGCCAGCCCTCCCGGCGGCGGGCCAGCTCCGCGTCGTCGACCAGCAGGTCGAGCGTGCGCGCCGCCATGTCCAACACGATCGGGTCGCCGTCGCGAACGAAGGCGATCGGCCCGCCGTGCGCCGCCTCCGGCGCGACGTGCCCCACGCACAACCCGGTGGTCCCGCCGGAGAACCGCCCGTCGGTGAGCAGCAGCACGTCCTTGCCCAGCCCGGCCCCCTTGATCGCCCCGGTGACCGCGAGCATCTCCCGCATGCCCGGCCCACCGCGCGGGCCCTCGTAGCGAATCACCACCACGTCCCCCGCCTTCAGCTCGGGCAGCGCGTCCATCGCCGCCTGCTCACCGTCGAACACCCGCGCCGTGCCCTCGAACCGCGCGGTGTCGAAGCCGGCACTCTTCACCACGGCCCCCTCCGGCGCGAGGCTGCCGTGCAGGATAGTCAGCCCGCCGGTCGGGTGGATCGGGTCGGACAGCCGGCGCAGTACGGTCCCGTCCAGCTCCGGCGGCGCCAACTCGGCGAGGTTCTCCGCCACCGTGCGACCGGTGACGGTGAGGCAGTCGCCGTGCAGCAGCCCCGCGTCCAGCAGCGCCTTCATCACCACCGGTACCCCGCCGACCCGATCCACCGCCGTCATCACGTGCCGGCCGAACGGCTTGACGTCGGCCAGGTGCGGCACCTTGTCCCCGACCCGGGTGAAGTCGCCGAGGGTGAGCGGCACCTCGGCCTCGTGCGCGATCGCCAGCAGGTGCAGCACGGCGTTGGTGGACCCGCCGAGCGCCATCACCACGGCGATCGCGTTCTCGAACGCCTCGCGGGTGAGGATGTCCCGCGCGGTGTGCCCCCGCCGCAGCATCCCGACCACCGCCTCGCCGCTGGCTCGGGCGAACCGGTCGCGGCGCCGATCCACCGACGGCGGGCTGGCCGACCCCGGCAGCGACATGCCGAGCGCCTCGGCCGCGCACGCCATGGTGTTCGCGGTGTACATCCCGCCGCAGGCGCCCTCACCGGGGCAGATGGCCCGCTCGATCCGGTCCACCTCGTCCCGGGAGATGAGGCCGCGGGCGCACGCGCCGACCGCCTCGAACGCGTCGATGATCGTCACCTCGCGGCCGTCCACGCTGCCCGGCAGGATCGAGCCGGCGTAGAGGAACACCGCCGCCACGTCGAGCCGCGCGGCACCCATCAGCATCCCCGGCAGGCTCTTGTCGCACCCAGCGAGCAGCACGGCGCCGTCCAGCCGCTCGGCCTCCATCACCGTCTCCACCGAGTCGGCGATGATCTCTCGGGACACCAGCGAGAAGTGCATGCCCACGTGGCCCATGGAGATGCCGTCGGAGACGGAGATGGTGCCGAACTCCATCGGGAAGCCGCCGGCCGCGTGCACGCCCTGCTTGCTGGCCCCGGCCAGCCGCTGCAGTGACAGGTTGCACGGGGTGATCTCGTTCCACGACGAGGCGATCCCGACCTGCGGCTTGGCGAAGTCGTCGTCGCCCATCCCCACGGCGCGCAGCATGCCGCGGGCGGCGGCACGCTCGATGCCGTCGGTGACCTCGCGGCTGCGCGGCTTGATGTCGGGCTTGCTGTCCGTGTCGGCCATGCCCCGATGATGCCGTAGAGGTCAGCGCGCGGCCCGCCGGGCCGAACCGGCAGAATGCCGGTCGGCCGCGCGAGAGGCCGCACGACGAGAGGCAGGGCGAGAGACGGTGACCATCCCGGTGTCCAACACGGTGTCCATCCACCAGAAGATCGCCGAGGAGCTCGGGGTCCAGGAGCGGCAGGTGCGGGCCGCCGTGGAGCTGCTCGACGGCGGGTCGACCGTGCCGTTCATCGCCCGCTACCGCAAGGAGATGACCGGCACGCTCGACGACACCCAGCTGCGCACCCTCGAGGAGCGGCTGCGGTACCTGCGCGAGCTCGAGGAGCGGCGAACCGCGATCCTCGACTCCATCCGCGAGCAGGGCAAGCTCGACGACGAGCTGGAGGCGCGGATCCGGGCGGCCGAGACGAAGGCCCGGCTGGAGGACATCTACCTTCCGTTCAAGCCGAAGCGGCGGACGAAGGCGCAGGTCGCCAGGGAGGCCGGGCTGGAGCCGCTGGCCGAAGGGCTGCTCACCGAGCCGGGCACCGACCCGAAGGCCGCCGCGGCCGCGTTCGTCGACCCCGACAAGGGCGTCGCCGACGCCGCGGCCGCGCTGGACGGCGCGCGGGCGATCCTGGTGGAACGGTTCGCCGAGGACGCCGACCTGATCGGCGAGCTGCGGGAGACCATGTGGGCCCGCGGGTGCCTCGCCGCGAAGGTGCGCCCCGGCAGGGAGGAGGCCGGCGCGAAGTTCGCCGACTACTTCGACTTCGCCGAGCCGTTCACCAAGCTGCCCTCGCACCGGATCCTCGCCATGTTCCGCGGCGAGAAGGAGGAGGTCCTCGACCTCACCGTGCGGCCCACCCCGACGACCGAGGACGAGGAACGGGACGGCCCGAGCGAGTACGAGGTCGCCATCGCCGCGCGCTTCGGCATCGCCGACAGGGGCCGGCCGGCCGACCGCTGGCTGCTGGACACCGTCCGCTGGGCCTGGCGCACCAAGGTCCTCCTGCACCTGGGCATCGACCTGCGGATGCGGCTGCGCCAGTCCGCCGAGGACGAGGCCGTGCGGGTGTTCGCCGCCAACCTGCGTGACCTGCTGCTGGCCGCGCCCGCCGGCACCCGGCCGACGATGGGCCTCGACCCCGGCTACCGCACCGGGGTGAAGGTGGCCGTGGTCGACGGCACCGGCAAGGTGGTGGCCACGGACACGATCCACCCGCACAAACCGCGGGCGCGGTGGGCCGAGGCGCTGGCGACACTGGAGCGGCTGGCCCGCGAGCACCGGGTCGAGCTGATCGCGATCGGCAACGGCACCGCGTCACGGGAGACCGACAAGCTCGCCGGGGAGCTGGTGGCGCTGCGCCCGGAGCTGAAGCTGACCAAGGTGGTCGTGTCGGAGGCCGGCGCGTCGGTGTACTCGGCGTCGGCCTACGCCGCCCAGGAGCTGCCCGGCCTGGACGTGTCGCTGCGCGGGGCGGTGTCGATCGCCCGCCGGCTGCAGGACCCGCTGGCCGAGCTGGTCAAGATCGACCCGAAGTCGATCGGGGTCGGCCAGTACCAGCACGACCTCGCCGAGTTCAAGCTCTCCCGCTCGCTCGACGCGGTGGTGGAGGACTGCGTGAACGCGGTGGGCGTGGACGTCAACACCGCGTCGGCGCCGCTGCTCACCCGAGTTTCCGGCATCGGCGCCGGGCTGGCCGAGAACATCGTGCTGCACCGGGACACCCACGGCCCGTTCCGCACCAGGACGGCCCTGAAGGAGGTGCCGCGGCTCGGCCCGAAGGCGTTCGAGCAGTGCGCCGGCTTCCTGCGCATCCCGAACGGCGACGACCCACTGGACGCCTCCAGCGTGCACCCGGAGGCCTACCCGGTCGTGCGCAGGATCGTGGCGGCGGCCGGCACGGACACCCGGGAGCTGATCGGCAACACGAAGGTGCTGCGCGCACTGCCACCCGAGCGGTTCGTCGACGGCACCTTCGGCCTGCCGACGGTCACCGACATCCTCAAGGAGCTGGAGAAGCCCGGCCGTGACCCGCGCCCGGCGTTCCGCACGGCCACCTTCGCCGACGGGGTGGAGAAGGTCGCCGACCTGAAGTCGGGGATGGTGCTGGAGGGCGTGGTGACCAACGTCGCCGCGTTCGGCGCGTTCGTCGACGTGGGCGTGCACCAGGACGGCCTGGTGCACGTGTCGGCGATGTCACACGACTTCGTCAAGGACCCGCGCGACGTGGTCAAGCCGGGCGACGTGGTGCGGGTGAAGGTGCTCGACGTCGACGAGGCACGCCAGCGCATCTCGCTCACCCTCCGGCTGGACGACGAGCCGGGCCGGCCGGCGGAGCAGCGCCGGCAGGGCGGCGACCGGGGCCGGGGCGGGCAGCGGCGGGGGCAGGACCGCCAGAACCAGGGCCAAGGCCAGAACCAGGGCCAGAGCCAGAACCAGGGCCAGGGCCGGGGTCGGAACCGGCGGCAGGACGGTGGCGCGCCGGGTGGCGGCGGGGCGCTGGCCGACGCGCTCCGCCGCGCCGGGTACGGCAGGTGAGGCACGTCGAATCGCGTGGCGGGGCCGGAGCTCGGCACGGACAATGGACGGCATGGCTTCGACAGGTGGCTTGAGCCCGACCGCACGAACCCGTCTCGAACAGGAGCTGGCCCAGCTCCGCGAGCAGCACGACGCGCTCATGCCGCGGTTCAGCGAGGAGTCGCTGGGGGACAGCGCCGACCAGGCGGACATGTTGGAACGCGCGGAGACCGCGGCGTGGATGGAGCGGCGGATGCACGAGATCCGTGAGCTGCTCGCCGGCGGAACCGACCCGGACACCCAGCACGCCGTGCCGCCGGGTACCGAGGTCACCATCCGGTTCGCCGACGGCAGCGTCGACACGCTGCGGGTCGTGGCCATCGCCGCCGAGGCCGAGGACGACGAGGCGGCCCTCACCCTGGACAGTCCGCTCGGTCGGGCCATCGCCGAGCGCGGTCCCGGCGACACCATCACCTACCGGACCCCGCAGGGCGACGCCAGCGCCGAGATCGTGGAGATGACGCCGCCGAAGAAGGGGTGAGTCGTCCAGCGGGTTGCGGCACCACCAACGTGAAACGAATTCCATATGGCGACAATGAGCCAGCCGAGCCATCAATGGCAATTATCACCCGGTTAGCCGCGTACTCTGGCAATTAGTCGCCATGGCGTCCTACCATCGGGCGAACATCGCATCCTGCCTGCTGGGGCGGTACACATGACGGCGATTTCGTTTCGCGTTCTGGGGCCGCTGGAAGTCGAGGTGGCCGGCCGGCCGGTACCGCTCGGCGGGCCGAAACCACGCCTGCTGCTGGCGACCCTGCTGCTGCACGCCAACGTCGCCGTCTCCACCGACCTGCTGATCGACGTGCTGTGGCCGGGCACGGCACCCCGCTCGGCACCGGCGAACATCCGCACCTACGTGCACTCGCTGCGCCGCCGGCTGGTTGAGGGTGGCGCGGAGCTCGCCGACCGGATCCGCAACCGCCCTTCCGGCTACCTCCTGGAGGTCGGGCCCGGGGAGCTGGACCTTGCCGTGTTCGAGGACCAGGTGGCCGGTGCGCAGGAGGCGCTGGCCCGGCGGGACGTGCCGGCGGCGCTGCGCGCGCTGGACGAGGCGGGCCGGCTGTGGCGCGGGCACGTGCTGGAGGACCTTCCGCACAGCCACCGGTGGAGCGCCACCGTGGCGCGGCTGGCCGAGCTGCGGCTTACCGCCCACGAGCAACGGCTACGGCTGCGGGTCGAGTCGGGCGAGCACCACGACGCGGTGGTGGAGCTGCGCGGCCTGCTCGCCGAGCACCCGCTGCGGGAGGAGCTGTGGCAGCAGCTCATCCGGGCGCTGGCCGACGCCGGTCGCACCGCGGAGGCGTTGCAGGCCTACGCCGAGGTCGAGCAGATCCTGCTGACCGAGCTGGACGCCGAGCCGGGGCCGGGGCTGCGCGCCCTGCGCACCCGGCTGCTCGGCGGCCCCGGGGACCGCCCCGCGTCGCCGTTCCCGGTCTGCCAGCTCCCGCTGGACCTGCCGGACTTCACCGGCCGGGAGGGGCTGGTGACCGAGCTGGTCGGCGCGCTGCGGGCACGGGAGACGCCGGCGGTGGTGGTGCTGTCCGGGCCGCCGGGCGCGGGCAAGTCGGCGGTGGCCGTGCGGGTGGCGCACGCGGTGCGCGCGGACTTCCCGGACGGGCAGCTGCACGTGGACCTGGCCGGGACGTCCGGAACGCCGCGGACACCGGAGCAGGTGCTGCCCGAGCTGCTGCGGGCGGTGGGGGTCACCGACGGGGCGATGCCCCGCGGGCTGGCCGAGCGGGCGGCGCTGCTGCGGTCGCGGCTGGCCCGGCGCAG
Source organism: Amycolatopsis arida (assembly GCF_900115565.1). Classification (GTDB taxonomy): domain Bacteria; phylum Actinomycetota; class Actinomycetes; order Mycobacteriales; family Pseudonocardiaceae; genus Yuhushiella; species Yuhushiella arida. The sequence goes on from NZ_FOWW01000001.1 coordinate 638,536, forward strand.
GGTGTGCGTGGTGCTGGACGACGCCGCCGGCGCCGCGCAGGTGCGGCCGCTGCTGCCCGGCACCGGCGGCTGCGCGGTGCTGGTGACCAGCAGGGTGCGGATGCCCGACCTGACGGGCGCGCACCCGGTGGACGTGGACGTGCTGCCCGAGCCCGACGCGGCGCGGCTGCTGGCGGGGATCGTCGGCGAGCGACGGGTGCGGGCCGAGCCGGACGGCGCGGCGGCGATCCTGCGGTACTGCGGCCACCTGCCACTGGCGATCCGGATCGCCGGGGCCAAGCTGGCCGGCCGGCCCGGGTGGACGTTGCGGACGCTGGCCGACCGGCTGCGGGACGAGCGGCGCCGGCTGGACGAGCTGCGGGTGGGCGACCTGGCCGTGCGGGCGAGCCTGGCGTTGAGCTACGACCAGCTGCCGGAGCGGGCGGCCGCCGCGTTCCGCTGGCTCGGGCTGCTGGGGCCGCTGCGGTTGCCCGGCTGGGTGGTGGCGGCCCTGCTCGACGCGCGCGACCCCGCGGACGACGTGCTGGACACGCTGGTGGACGCGCACCTGGTGGAGCTGACCGGGTGCGACGTCGCCGGGGAGCCGCGGTACCGGCTGCACGACCTGCTGCGCTGCTTCGCCGCGGGCAGGGCGGGTGAGGACGGCGCGGCGGTGTGCCGGGCGGCGGTGCGGCGGGTGCTGGCGGAGTACGTGGCGCGGGCGGTCGACGCGGCGGCGCGGATGCCGATCCACTTCCTCGGGGTCACCGCCGGGGCCGGCGACCCGCGGCGGCCGATCGGGGTGGACCCGGTCGCGTGGTACGCCGCCGAGCACCGGGCGGCGGTGGCGCTGGTCGAGCTCGCCGCGCGGTGGGAGCTGGACGACGCGGCGTGGCGGCTGGCGGCCGCGTTCGCGCCGTACTTCGACCTGCGCGGGCACCAGGACGACTGGCAGCGGACGCACGAGGTGGCGTTGGCGGCGGCGCGCCGGGCCGAGGACCGGTACGGGCAGGCGGTGATGCTGCGCAACCTCGGCCAGGTGCGGCTGTACCAGGACGCCTACGTCGAGGCGACCGACGCGTTCGCCGAGTCGCACCGGTTGTTCGACGAGGCCGGCGACGGGCGCGGGGCGGCGATCGCCCTGGCCGGGCTGGGAACGGTGCTGCGGGTGCGCGGCGAGCTGGACGAGGCGTTCGTGCGGTGCCTGGAGTCGCTGGCGCAGTTCGGTGCGGTGGGTGACCAGCACGGGGAGGCGGTGGCGCGGCTCGCGGTGGGATCGGTGTGGCTGGCGCGCGGGTGCCACTCGGCGGCGCGGCGATGGTTCACCGACGCGCGGGAGCTGGCCGGCCGGATCGGGGACCGGCACCGGGAGGCGCACGCCCTGAAGCGGCTGGCGGAGTTGCACCAGCACCGCGGGAACCTGGCACTGGCCCGCGAGCACATCGACGAGGCGATCGCGATCTTCACCGGCCTCGGCGACGACCACTGCGTGGGGTACGCCAACCAGAGCCTCGGCATGTTGTGCCTGGACAGCGGGGACCTGGCGCACGCGCGGCTGCTGCTGGTGAACTCGCTGAGCGTGCACCGGCGCAACGGGGACCGCCGCTCGGAAGCGGAGGTGGCCGAGCTGCTGGGACGCCTGCACGAGACGATCGGGCAGCCGCAGCGGTCGCAGCGGTACCGGGCGCACGCCCGGTCCCTGTGGCGTGACCTCGGTGTGGCCGCGCCCGGTCACCCGGGTGGAGCGGAGCACGCCGCTCGGCCCGGTCCGACCGCCGACCCGAACGTCCTGCGCCCCGCCTGAGCCGACGCTCAGCTCAGGCGGGTTCGCAGCAGGCAGAACTCGTTGCCCTCGGGGTCGACCAGGACGTGCCAGGACTCCTCGCCGGTCTGGCCGATGTCGGCCGGGCGGGCCCCGAGCTCCAGGAGGCGTTCGAGCTCGGCGTCCTGGTTGCGGTCGGTGGCGTTGACGTCGAAGTGCAGTGGCAGCCCGCCCACCGTGGGCTCGGTGGTGGGGATGAAGACCAGGGTCGGCTGCGATCCGCCGAACCCCTCCGGTGGCAGGGCCGCGACCGCGCCGTAGTCGGTCTCGAGCACGGTGAAGCCCAGCACCTCGCACCAGAACGCCGCCAGCCGTCGCGGATCCCGGCACTTGATCACCAGTTCGGAGATGCGACAAGCCATGATCGGCACCCTACGGGGCGTCGACCGTGTGCGGCCAGGACGCCGCACGGTTCCGTCGGGCAGGACACGTAGTGTGCCGACCAGTGGCCTGAACGTCCAACTGGAACGGTCTGATCTGGCACGAGAAGGCCCCCCGGTCGATCACCGAACGCGATCAACGGCCGCACCTTTGTATCGATCGTGTACATCTGCGCCGCAGAATCGGCCGCCATCCGGTACCGCCGGTGAGCTCGCCCGCGGTACCGGCCCCGACGGGAAAGGAGACGGCGATGGCGTCCGACGAGATCGGCACCATGGCGGCGGCGAACAGTGAGACGTCGTGGTTCTGCTGCGGCCCCGGCTGGGGCCCGTGCAACTCGGCCGGCGGCGGCTCGTGCGGCAACTGCCGCTCCGGCAGCTACCACACCGCCTGGCCCAACGCCTCCGCCGAGTGCTGGGCCATCACCCGCCCCGACCGGTGCGGCAACAACCTCACCCGGCGCGGCTGCGGGCACACCTTCTACGTCAAACACCTCTGCGGCACCAAGGAGATCGCCGTCAGGATCGCCGACTGCGGCCCGGACACCGACCGCTGGTGCGGCGAGAGGCGCTGCTGCGGCGGCAAGTGCGCCACCGACCGCCTGCTCGACCTCACCCCGGCCGCGTTCAGCGCCATCGGCGACCTGTCCGCCGGCCTGATCCCCGTCACCTTCCGCAGCTGAGGAGGCCATCGTGACAACCTTCGACCGAAGACGATTCCTCACCAGGGCCGTGCTCGGCGGCACCGCGACCGTGGTGGGCGCCACCGCCCTCGGCGCGATCTCCCCCGAGGCCGCGCTGGCCGAGCAACATGTCGGCCCCGACCTCGGCGCCGACATGTACGACCCCGACTTCGTCGATGGGCGGATCACCGCGATCACCGGCGCGGTGCTGACCGTCCTGTCCGGTGACCACTCCGTCCACCGCATCCACGCCACCGGCGCCACCAGCGTCTGGAAGCTCCGGCACACCACGCTCGGCGCCACCGCCGTCGGGGACGGCCTCTACGCCCGCGGCGTCCGCCTCGACGACGGCACCCTCGCCGCCGACGCGATCTGGCTGAACATCGTCAACCTGCGCAGCAGGGTCGTCGGCATGGCACCCGACCTGCTGCACCTCGACGCCGGTGGCCAGCACGTCGTCGCGCACGTCGTGCCCGGCACCACGGCCGCCGTCTACAACGGCACGCCGGCCGTGCGCGACCTCTCCATGGTCCAGGTCGGTCGGCACGCGCAGGTGATCGGTGCCTGGCGCCCGGACACCAACCACGTGGACATCTCCACCCTCTACACCTCCGCCGCCTGACACCGCCTGGAACCGTTCGACACCGCCTGAACCCTGCCCCAACCACGGGCCCGGCCCGCTCACCGGGGGCCGGGCCCTCCCCCACCCTGCTCGGGAGAAGTCCATGGACCTCGTCGTCCCGGCGGCCGTCCAGTCCGTCTTCGTCACCGGCGCGCTCGGCGTCGCCGGCGTGACCAAGCTGTTCGGCCGGCACACCGCGACCGCCGCCCACCGCTCGGCACTCCGCCGCCTCGTGGGCGAGCGGCGGGCCCTGCCCGCGTACCGGCTCGTCGGCGCGGTGGAGCTCGCCCTCGTCGTGGCGCTGCTCGTCCCGGCCGGCCACCCGCTCACCGCGGTCGCCACCACGGTGTGGTGCCTGGCAATGCTGGCCTACCTCGGCTACGCCAGGCTGGCCGCGCCCGGCACCTCGTGCGGCTGCCTCGGTTCCCGCACCGCCCCGGTCGGCGCCCGCGCGTTCGCCCGCGCCGGCCTGCTCACCGCCGCGGCGGGACTCATCGCCACGGTGAACCTCACCGCCACGGGACTCGGCACCGCGGCACTCGCCGTGCCGTGGCCGGTCGCGCTCGCCGCCCACCCCGTGCCGGCGGTGGCGCTGCTGGCCGTCGAGGCCGCGGTGTTCGTCGCGCTGTCGGCCGAGCTCGACCACCGCTGGCTGCTGCCGCTGCGCCGGCTGCGGGTTCGGCTGCGCCACCCGCTCGGCCGCGCCGTCACCGCGGACCCGACCGACGTGCCGGTGCAGGCCACCCTGCAGCAGCTCTACCGCAGCCCCGCCTACCGATCCGCGCACGGACTGCTGCGGTCGTCCGTTCTGGACACCTGGGACGAGGAAGGCTGGCGCATCGTCACGTTCGCCGCCGGGGAGGGCACCGCCGTGTTCGCCGTGCCGCGGGGTGAGCACGCGCCGGAGAAGGTCCGCGCCGTACTGGTCAGCTGAGCACCCGGCCTGAGCACACGAGCCGGGGCCGGCTCGCGCACCCCCATGACGCGAGCCGGCCCCGGAACGCGGTCAGCAGCCGGTGCTGCTGGTGATGGTCGTGTTGCCGAAGTACCTGATCGCGACGCCGTTGAGCACCGCCCGCTGGACGACGCCGTTGCGGATCTGCTCGTAGTGCAGGTGCGGCCCGGTGGACCCGCCGGTGCTGCCGACCTTGCCGATGACCGTGCCGGTGCTGACGCTCTGCCCCACCGAGACGTTGAACGAGTTCAAATGCGCGTACAGCGTCTTCCAGCCCTCGGCGTGCCGCACCACGATGTACTTGCCGTAGCTGCGGTTGCCGAGGTTGCGCACCGTCTCCACGGTCCCGGCCGCGCTCGACCGCACGTTCTTGCCGAGCGCGTCGCCGCGCTGGAAGTCCACGGCGTTCTGCGGGTTGTGGTTGGTGCGGGTGTTGGCGTTCCACACCTGGCCGCAGTCGAACGGCGTGCGCAGGTTGACCGCCTGCACCCCGACGTCCGCCGACGACACGGCCGACGCCGTCGGTGCCGCGACAAGGGCGACACTCGCCGCGGCGGCCGACAGCAGACCGGTCAGTGCTCTCTTCTTGGTCGACACAGGTGCCATCTCGGTTCCTCACTGTGTGCGCGTGCAGGGAGGAACCAGGTCACCATTTCGCTGTACACGAGACGTACAACCGGTGCCGGCGCCTACAGCGGGTGGTAGGCGCTGCCCTCGATCTGGCCGTGCTGGCACACCGGGCCGGCCGGCCACGGTACCGAGAACTGCTCGGTGCCATCGGGTGGGATCACGTCGACGTGGTCCGGTTTCGGCTGGCACGGCTCGGTGGCCGGCTCGCCCTCGCCGGGCACGACACCCCAGCGCAGGTCCTTACCGGCCCGCTCCCCCGGCGCGAGTCTCACCTCCTGTGGCCCGGGGTCGACTCGCTGCAGGTCGGTGGGCAGCGACCGGCGGTCCGGGCCGACCAGCTCCAGGCCGCCGTAGCCGTACAGGGTGCACGGCTCGGCACCGATGTTGGTGACCACCAGCGTGCCGTAGCGGGTGCCGGCGGCGGCGCCCTCCACCCGCACCTCGCCGCTCAGCTGATCGGCGAGGCACCGGGATGCCTCCGTCTCCGCGGCGGCGACCGTGGTCGACTCGAGCGCCACCTGCCGCGCGGGTTGGGTTGGTTGGGCGGGCTGGCTGCACGCGGCCAGGGCGCCCGCGCACAGTCCGCCGACCGCCAGACCCACCACCATCGTCCTGTCGTTCATGATTGTCACACTCCCCGACTGTCGATGTTGCTTCTTACCGAGTACCCAACCGAGTCCGTGATCCACCACCCCTCTTCCCGCAACGCCGAGAAGGTGGCCTTGGCTCACCTCCGCCGGCGATCACCAGACGGTCACGGTAACGTCACGAAAGAGTTCTGCCCGGTGTCGTGACCTGGTTGCGCGGACACGTGGCGGGAGACGTCGACGACGGAAGCGAGGGAGGGGCGCGGTGAGCGACTCGGGACCGGTACTGGTGGGCTTCGACGGCTCGGCGGCCGCCCGCGAGGCGGTCGGATGGGCCGCCCGCGAGGCGGTCAACCGGAAGGTGCCGCTGGTCCTCACGCACGCCTTCAACTGGCAACCACCGGTCGCCGCCGCGGGCTGGCCGCCGGGAGTCGCCGGCGCGTGGGTGCCCACCGAGCCGCTGGGCGAGGAGCCGGTCCGGCGGGCCGCCGAGCAGCAGCTGGCCGAGGCGGCCGACCAGACCGGCAAGCGGTGGCCGGACCTCGACGTGACCACGACGATCCAGGACGGCCCGGCCGCCCCCGCGCTGAGCGAGCAGGCCGCGCGGGCCGGCGCGGCGCTCCTCGTCGTTGGCGCGTCCGGCCACAGTGGACTGTCAAGGCTGCTGCTCGGCTCGACGGCGGCGGAGCTGGTGCACACCGAGCGCCGGCCGGTCGTGGTGGTGCGCGGCGGGGACCCGGAGGAGCCGGCGCAGGCGGTGGCCGCGCCGGTGGTGGTCGGGGTGGACGGCTCGCCCACCAGCTACCGCGCGATCGGCTTCGCCTTCGACTACGCGGCGCGGCACGGCTGCCCGCTGCACGCGGTGCACGCCTGGTCGGACACCCCGCTGACCTCCCTCGTGGGCACGGGTGCGGCCGAGCCGCTGGGCGAGCTGGACGGCGCCAACGTCGGCCGGATCGCCGACGCGCACCTCGGCGAGTGGCGGCGCCGGTACCCGGACGTGCCGCTGCACTTCGACGTCGTCGCCGACCGGCCGGCCCGCACGCTGCTCGACCGCGCGGAGGACGCGCGGCTGCTCGTGGTGGGCAGCCACGGGCGCGGTGCGTTCCGCAGGGCGCTGCTCGGCTCGGTCAGCCACGCCGCCGTGCACCACGCGAACTGCCCGGTGGCGGTGCTGCGGGGTAGTGAGCGGGACGACGAGACGTGACCCGGTGAGCGGCGGCGACGAGAGGCGAGAGCGAACCGATCACTCCCGCGTCCGGGCGAGGGGCGGTGGTGCGGTCAGCCGGGCGCCCGGACGTCGACGCAGGCGTACCGGGCGGGCTCGTCGATCGGCTCGCGCGGCTGCACCTTCGCCGGAACGGTGATGTCGCCGGCCCGCTCGAAGGTGAACGTGACCGGCATAGAGGTGCCGGCGAGGACCGGCTGGGTGAACTCGACGACCTCCACGAAGTACGGCAGGTGGCCGGTCACGTCGCGGCCCGGCGGGCCGGGCACGGTGCCGTTCGCGGTGATCGGCAGGCCGTCGACCGGCTCCGCGGTGCCGTCGCAGTCGCGGTCCCACCGCAGCTTCACCTTCGCGTGAGAGCTCGTCACCCGGATCAGCGAGTCCTGCTCCGGGGACTCGTTGGCGAGCGTCAGCAGCAGCCGGGCCGACTGGCCCGGCTGGAACTCGCCGTCCGGGGGCCGCTGCACGTAGACGTTGCGCAACGTGATCGGCCCCAGCTCGGCGTTGGTCCCCAGCGTGGTGAGCTGCTGCTCCTCGAGGGGCACCCCCTCGTCGGGCGGCTGGCCGCCCTCGCCGCCGCAGCCGGCCATCATCAGCAACGCCACCGCCGAGCCGGCGATCGTCCTCCTCGTGCCCCACATCGTCGCGCGGGTACCACCGGTCACCCGGAGCGAAACGTGGCACGATTGGCATCCCTGCGAGCGGGGAAACCGGACGGCATGACATCGCACGACGTTCCGACCATTCGCCAGCCTCGCCAGCCGCTCGGCAGGTTGACCGCCGCGCTCGCCGTCGCCGGGCTGCTGGCCACGGCCTGCTCCGACGACACCGCGCCCGTGGAGGACTATCCTCCGCCGCCACCCGGTCCGGCGGAGGGGCTGACCGAGACGCCCACCCAGGACGAACCGGAGCTCACCCACAGCGGTCGACTGGCGCCACCGGAGACGGCGCAGGACGCCTACACCTACAACCCCGAGCTCGCCCCGGCCGGCGCGGAGCTCACGGTCGAGGTCGACCGCGATGGCGGCGCGACCGCGGTGGAGTTCAGCGTCGACGGCCTGCTGCCCAACCGCGGGTACGCGGTGCACGCGCACGTCGATCCGTGCGGCCAGACGGGCGAGGCGGCCGGCCCGCACTTCCAGCACAACGTGGACCCGAACGCGACGCCGGACAATCCGTCCACCGACCCCGCCTACGCCAACCCCGACAACGAGATCTGGCTGGACATCCGCACCAACGGTGAGGGTGACGGCGAGACGCGCACGACGGTGCCGTTCGTGTTCACCGAGCGGGCTCCGGGATCGGTGGTCGTGCACGAGGCCGAGGTCACCGCGACCGAGCCGGGCAAGGCCGGCAAGGCCGGCGACCGGCTCGCGTGCCTGACCGTGCCGTTCGGCACGACCGGGTGACCGGCTCCGTCAGGTGGTGAAGAACCGGACGAGCACCGGGGCCAGCGCCGCCGGGTCGACGGCGTGCGGCTGGCCGTCCAGGGTGAGTCGCTCCGCGTGGGGAAGGCTCCCGGCGACGGCGTCCGCGGCCCGCTCGAAGAAGTCCGCCCCGCTCGAAGAAGTCCGCGCCGCCGCCGGTGGCCACCAGCGCCGGCTGGGTGATCGCGGCGAGCCGGGCGAACGGCGGCCGGCTGTCGCCGAGTACCGCGGCGTCGTAGGCCAGGGTGTGCGCCAACGTCTCCAGATCCGGCCACATCGGCGATGTCCGCGCCGCCACGATGTCCTCGTCGGACGAACCGGCGAGCCGCATGAACAGCTCCAGCGCGTCCCCCCGCCGCCCTTCGGCCAGCGTCTCCCGCAACCGGACGACGTAGTCCCGCCAGTGACCCGGCGGCGCGTCGAGGCTGTACGGCAGCTCGTACACCGCGATCCGGTCGACCGGCAGCCCGGCCGCCACCGCCTCCAGCGCGAGCGCCCCGCCCGTGGACACGCCGTACAGCCGCACCGGCCCACCGGCCGCGCCGATCAGCGCCGCGAGGTCCTCGATCTCGCGCGCCACCGCGTACGGCGGCGTGTCGCCGCTGGCGCCGCGGCCCCGGCGGGCGTAGTTGAACACCGTGAAGCTCCCCGCCAGCTCCGTGGCGAGCGGCGCGTTCTCCGATCCGTCGTCGAGCGCTCCGGTCACCAGGACCACGGCGGGGCCGCTGCCCTGCCGTTCGTAGGCGATGGGCGTGCCGTCCTTCGATGTCACCCGGCTCATCTGCTCCTCCGTCTCACCGTCGCGTCCCCCTCGACGGCCATGGCGCGAGAAGCCACCTGCCCCTCGCCAGAACGGCTCTGGCGGGACCGGTCAGTGCGGTGGAATCCAGTGTCCACCGCCGTGCGGACCGGGTGTCCTGTCCTCGTCACTGAGGTGCAGGCACGCGGCACCGACGAGCCCGACGATGCCGACGAAGACCAGGAAGAAGTTCAGCGTCAGCACGCCGAGCAGCACGACGGCGGGCGCCAGGACGGTCATCGTGAGACGGATCGCCCTGGCCCGCCGCGCGCCGCCGGGGAGCGCGCCCTCGCCGAGCGCCTTCGCCAGCTCGGGGTCGTCGGCCTCGAACCACTGCTCGATCTTCTTCAGTTCCCGCTCCTCGTGCTGGCTGAACATCAGCGCCTCCGCGGAACTCACTGGGGGTGCGCGGCCCTGGCCGCGCGGGTGAGCAGTTGCTTGCTCATGTCATAGCCGATCTGCAGCACGTCGGCAGCCGCCACCACGGTGAGCACCGTGCTCACCAGCCGGGTGGGGCGCGGCGCGGCCACCATGCCCGCGGTGAGGCCGGTCGCGATCCAGACCCCGAGGCAGAACGGGCAGGTGATCATCTCCCCGATCGCGTGCTGCGCGCCGTCGCCGCGTACCGACTCCTGCAACTCGGACTCCCCCGCCGGTGCCTCGTATCGGGTGAACGGCGCCCGTAGTGGACTGGTGATGGTGTCCTTCGCCAGCACCCGGCTCGCCTTGTGGGTGGCCACGGACAGCAACACCGTGTCGCCGAGGCCGATCCGCTCCGGCAGCCGCACGCCGAGGGCGCGCCCGCCCGCGGTCAGTGCGGCCGCCAGACCGCCGTAGGTGCCGAGGACGACCAGGTAACCCCGCAGCGGTCGGTCCGCGTCGCCCTGGTAGAGCTCGCGGATCCGCCGCCCCGTCCTGGCCAGTATCGACATGCCCACTCCTCGTCGTCGCGCTGGACTCGCCGACCCTCAACGGGGTCGTGTGGATCACGACTAGTGCCGCACCACACCCGTCTCCGCGCGGGCCCCGGTCGGCAGCAGGCCCAGCAGCACCATGCCGGCGCCGAGGCCGAGGTGCAGCCAGTTGTCGGCGTTGTTCAGCGGCACGAAGTTGGCCTGGCTGTCGAGGTCGATGACCAGCCCGTAGATCCACAGCAACAGGTAGATGATCCCGCCGCCGATCAGGAACGCCCGCGCGCCGCCCGGCCGCATCGCCATCGCGAACCCGACGACACCGAACGCGAGGTGCACCAGGTTGTGCAGGATCGACACCTGGAACACGCCGAGCAGCATCGCGGTCGAGTCGTGCGACCAGAACTGCATGCTGTCGTAGTTGGTCGTCACACCCGGGATGAAGCCGAGAATGCCGACCACCAGGAACACGGCCGCGACCACCATGGCCGCCGCCCGTACCGGCGACATCGCCGGCTTGACCGATTCACTCACGTCGCCACCTCGTTCGGAAGGGACTGTTGGACGGATCGTCGGAATACCCGCGGGTAAACCAGTCAAACCGCCCCCGTCCCAACGGTGACGAGACCGGGTGACACCCTGCCGGGAGAGCCCTGGTCGGGGCGCTGTCGCGGCCCGCATCCCGCCGGTGCCGTGATCGCCGAGGCGGTCCCCGGCCACCGTGCCGGCCGGGTTCGCCGTACCCCGTCGCGGCGGCCGGTGCCGTCCGGGTGCGCTCGCCCGCGGTCCGCCGGGTGCTCCGCTGCCGGAGGGAAACATCCGGCCATTCCGGTTCTGCGAAAAGTTGGGAGTTCGGCGGCCCGCGCCGGACTTCCCGGCGATGTCGCCGTATCGCTGCCCACCGGGCCGCCCGCTCGGCAGAATCGGGCTCCACCCGACTGTCGGAGGTGCCATGTCGACACCGCGCACTGTGTTCGGGCGGCGCGCTCGCGGTGCCCGGCCCGGCCGCGGCGGGCGCGGGCACGGTGGCGTTGCGCTACCCGTTCGAGTTGGGGGTGGCGTCCGGCGCCGCTCGAGCTGGACGGCGGCATGGGCAGCCAGACCGTGGACGTGCAGTGGGAGCTGGCCACCGACGAGCGGTTCGCGAACGTGGTCGCCGCTGGCGCGGAGACGGCGACCCCCGGCGAGGGGCACAGCGTGCACGCCGAGCCGGCCGGGCTCACCCCCGACACGGAGTACTTCTACCGGTTCCGGACCGGCTCGCACATCTCGCCGGTCGGCCGGACCAGGACCGCGCCGGCCGCCGGGTCGAACCCGGCGTCGGTGCGGTTCGCGATGGCGTCGTGCGCGCACTTCGAGGAGGGCTGGTACCACGCGTTCCGGCACCTGGCCGCCGACGATCCCGACGTCGTGCTGTTCCTCGGCGACTACATGTACGAGAAGAACTCCGGGCACAGCGACATCGTGCGCGGGTACGTGGAGTTCGACGAGGTGGACAAGCTCGCGGAGTACCGGCTGCGGTACGCGCAGCACAAGACGGACCCGGACCTCAAGGCGGCGCACGCGGCCGCGCCATGGTTGCCGGTGTTCGACGACCACGAGCTGAAGAACAACTGGTGGGGCGTGAACTACGACCAGCCGGCCCGCAAGCAGCCGTCGTTCCAGGCGTTCTGGGAGAACATGCCGCTGCCGCGGGCGATGAAGCCGGCCAACTCGGCGATCCCGCTGTACCGGCGGTTCCGCTGGGGGACGCTCGCGCGCTTTCACATGATGGACACCCGGCAGTACCGGTGGAAGCAGGCGCCGAACAACGACAACACCAACTGCACCGAGTTGCGGCGTACCGACCGGACGCTCACCGGCGCGGCGCAGGAGAAGTGGCTGCTGGACGGGTTGGCCGCGCGCGAGTCGACGTGGGACTTCCTCGGCCAGCAGGTGTTCTTCGGGCAGCGGGACGGCGACGGCAAGGCCGCCACGTGCGACGTCAGCGAGGACGCGTGGGACGGCTACCCGGCCAACCGGCGGCGGATCACGCAGGGCTGGGTCGATCGGAGGGTGCCCAACCCGGTGGTGCTGACCGGGGACGTGCACCGGCACTGGGCGTGCGACCTGCGGGTCGACTTCGACAACCACTCGGCGCCAATCGTGGGCACCGAGCTGATCACGACGTCGATCACGTCGCGGGGCAGCACCACGCCGCCGTCGAACCTGCCGCAGAACCCGCACGTGCGCTACATCGGCCACCAGCGCGGGTACGTCCGGGCGACGGTGACGCCGCGGCAGCTGACCGCGGAGTTCATGGGCGTCTCGTCGGTGCTGGTGCGCGACCCGGCGCGGAGCAAGCTCTCCGTGGTGAAGCGCTTCCACGTGAAGGCCGGCCGGCCCGGCCTGCGGCCCGGCTGACCGGTCACCTCGCCCCCGCCGGTTGTCGCCGGCGGGGGCTGGCGGCGGTGGACCTCGGCACCTCTGAGACCTTCCCGCCGGATGTGCCTGCTCGGTGCGACGGCCACCGCCGTCGCTTCCAGCGCGGCTTCTCTGTCATCCCGGTGTTCGACGACGAATCGCGGTCGACGCACATTCGGTGGGCTGCCACGATGAGCTGGTGCCGGAGTCACCACCAACCTGTCGTCGCTGCGCCCGACCAGTCCGTGTGTCCCGGGAGCAGTACGAGGTGTTCGAAGGGATGCACTACGTGTGCTTCCATTACGAATTCGAGCACGATCCGACCGACCCGGACGTCGAGTGCGCGGCAGGCGACTGCCCGTCCGCCGCGGCTGCAGCTCAGAAGGAGCGGCTGACCTCGGTGCTCCGAGCGCTAGCCGCGGCGTGGGCCGACGGGCCGCCGCCGGGCTGGGAGAACGACAGCGTGCCAACGTACCTCGCGGCTTTGGCGGCCTGGCTCACGGACTGCGAGGGCTACTATGCCAACCGAGGTCTTCCCAAGCCGTGGAACGCCTGGCAGGTGCTCGAGGACGCGGTGCGCGGCGCCACGGTCTACGAGTGAGGCCAGCGACGGCAGCACGACGGGGCCACGCTGGGCTTCGTGTTCCAGAGTGGACGGTCGACCAGCGGAGGGCGTGACCAGCGGGCCGCGCCGGGCGGGCCGTTGCCGCCATGGGCCGACCGCGATCGACGCCGTCAGTCCGGGCAGATCAGCCACCACCACGGGCACGAGCGTGGCGTCGTGGTCGGTGATGGAGGGGGCGGTGGGGGTGGGCTGCTCGACGATCCCCCTGGCGGGTCGGGCGGGTCGTACCGTGGGGTGGTGGTCAGCGTGCGGGTCGGGCCGCGGGTGGGCTCGGGCGACTCGGCGCTGGACGACTCGTCCGTCGGCTCGGTCGAGGTGGATGTCGACGACGAGGAGGACGACAGCGTCGTGGTGTCCTCGGCGCTGGTGCCGGCCACCTCGTCCGACGCGGGTCCCGTGCTCAGCGAGCCGGGCAGGCCACCGCCGGTGGGCCGGCCGGGAATGCCGATGACGTTGGGCCCGTCCGGCAGGGCGTGCCCCTCGTCCGTGGGCAGGGCGCGCACCAGGAACGCCGCCGCCCCACAGCCGACCACGACGGCTCCCATGACCGCGAGGATGCGCAGCCGCGAACCCGGCTTCGGCGGGACCCGGTCGTGCCCGCCCTCACGGTCGAGCTGGGTCACCGACACCTCGTCGTCCACCCGGAGGACCTTTCGAACTCGCCAGCGCAGTGGGGAGTCTTTCTACCGCAACCGGTCCGGCGCTGCCCAGCGACCACCGGAAAAAGCGGGCAATCCCACCACTTCCGGCACCGCCAGCAACCGGACGATCACCCGCCGCCACGGCCCGGCCGGCGGCTCGCCACCGGCGCGCCACGCTTCCGAACCCACGTCGCCGAACCGGAGCGCCGCGCCCCCGAAGTCAGCGGCCCCGAAAACGAGGACCCCCGAAAATCAGCGCGGCGGCCCCAGCGCACCCCCCACCCTTGCCCTTGGGGGCCGGGCCCCGGATCCATCTTATCGCTGGTCGGCTCCGGTGAAGGGCTTGTCGCGAAGCTGTGGACAACTTCGGGGGTTCGTGCGGCGCCAACGGACCACTGGTGCCGAGATTCGCTCGGGTGGGTGGGCACTCGTCCACTGGCCAGGACCGCCCCCTCGATCCGGCACCGGCTCACCGGACGGGCGCCGGTGCCGTTCTCGCCTCGAGGTTCCACCCGGACAGCTCCACATGGGGTATCGCGCCGCCGAGGTCGGCCACCCGGTACTCCGCGCGCAGGGTGCGTCGCTCGCCCGGCCAGAGCGTCACGTAGTTGTCCGTCCACGTCGCCGGCGTGACCTGCGCCCCGCCCGCCCCCTGCCGGAGGCTGGCCCGGACGAAGAACGCCACCCCGGGACCGTCCGCGGGGTTCTCCACGGTCACCTCGGTGACCACGGTGCCGCCGCGCACGTGCGAGCGCGCGTCCCTCGCCACCACCCGCGCCGGTGGCAGGTCCTGCAACCCGGTCATGTCCGCGTACTCGACCGTCGGCGAGTGCCACCAGGTCGCCTTCGCGTGGTCCACGACATCATCCTTTGTGGACAGCCAGTAGACGTTGCGGTCCACCACCTCGCCGGCCGCGTCGGTGAGCACCAGCCGCAGGAAGTACGCGCCCTCCACGCCGGCCGGTGGCGGCATGTCCAGCACTCGCGCGGTGCCCGTCCCACCCACCGTCACCGGAGCACGCTTCTCGGCCAGCACGGTGCCGGCCAGGTCGAGCTGGGTGGCCTCGACGGTGAGCCCGCGCGCCTCGACGAGCCCGGTGTTCACCACGGCCACCGCGTCGTCGTCGTAGGAGTACTGCGCGTGCAAGGGCCGCAGCGCCTTCTTCGCCCCGAAGTACGACCCGTTGGTGCCGAGGGTGTGGTCGAACAGGTGCCAGTACAGCGTGGGCCACGGGTTGTTCACCATCCAGTAGATGACACCGGTGGCCGGGTTGCCGGGATCGGCGAAGTCCCGACCGTAGGCCTCGAACTGCGCCCGGTTGCCCTCGTAGTTGGACAGTTGTGCCTTGCGCAGGAAGTCCTCCCGGTCGCGGATCGGCCCGTAGCGCCGCTCGAGGGCCTTGACGAACAGGGTCAGCGTCGAGAAGACCTCCTTCTTCGCCAGGTGGTAGTGCGGCTGGTCGGGCCGGCGCCACAGCGCGTCGATCTCGTCCTCGGTGAGGAACTTCCGCAGGCTGTCCAGCTCCGGGATCATCGGGCCGGAGCCGACCTCGGAGGCGAAGCCGTGGCTGCCGCCGAGCCGGTCGCCGTACCAGTAGCTCGGCGGCACCCACCAGTACGGCCCGTCCATCTTCATCCCGGCCTCGCCGAGCACCGGGGGCGGCGGCACGCTCGACGGCCGCCGCGCGGCGGACGGCAGCACCGGCACCCGGAAGTCCACCCTGGCGAACGCGTCCAGGTAGAGCTTCTCGATCTCGGCGGTGGCGTAGTTGTCGCTGCCGATGAAGAACCCGAGGATGCTGGGGCTGTTCACCATGCGCCGTGCCTCGGCGAGGCCGGACGCCGCCGCGACCCGCGCGTCCTCCTCGGTCCACGGGTGCGTCGGGTTCTTCTTCGCCCACGCCTCCCACTTGGTGCAGCACTCCCAGCCGGGCAGCAGCATGATGCCCAGCGAGTCCGCCAGCTCGAGCAGCTCGCGGTCCTCCTGCTTGCCCTCCAACCGGATCGTGTTCAGGCCGAGGTCGCGCACGTACCGCAGCTGGTCGGCCAGCCGGCCGGGTTGGGTGCGCAGGAACAGGTCGGAGGCCCAGCCGCCGCCGCGCACGCCGAACGGCTTGCCGTTGACGAAGAACGTCCGGTAGCCCTGCGGGGTCAGCTCGGAGCGCACGTCGCGGATGCCGAACTGGCGGGTGGCACGGTCGGAGGGCAGCGGGCCCACGTGCGCGTCGAGGGTGAGCCGATAGCGCGGCTGGTCCCCGAACTGCGCCGGCCACCACACCTTCGGATGGCGCAGGTCGAGCTGCGGGTGCTCCTCCGGCCGGAAGGTCACCGTGGTGGTCTGCTCGGGGGCCAGGGTCACCCGCCGCTGGAAGGTGATCCGCTCGATGCGCCCGCGCACGGTGGCGGTGACCGGCCGGTCGGTGTTGTTGCGAACCTCGGCCTTGACGGTCAGCGCGGCCCGGTCCAGTTCGGGCAGCGCGAGGTCGGACAGCACCCGCGGGTCGAGCAGCGACACCGGCCCGGTGGTGGCGAGCTCGACGTCGCGCCAGATGCCCATGTTGTTGTCCGGCGCCGGCGGGCTCCAGTCGAGGAAGCTCACCGTGAGGTCGCGGAACGGGTCGGCCGGCATGGCCTTGACGGCGAGCGCGTTGCGGCCGGGGCGGAGCAGGCCGGTGACGTCGAACTCGTACGTGGGGTAGGCCCCGACCACCTCGTCGGTGCCGGCGATCCTCGTGCCGTTGAGCCACACCTCGCCGCGGGAGATCACGCCGCCGTGGAACCGGAGGAAGGTGTGCCGGCCGGGCACCGGCGCGGCGACGAAGTCCCGCCGGTACCACCAGGGCACGGCGAAGTCGGCGGGGTCGACCGCGTCGCGCAGGTTGGTGGAGTGGTTGAGGTCCGGGTACGTCCCCGCGGCGATCAGGCCGGCCATGACCGTCGAGCGGGCCGGCACGCGCAGCCAGTCGCGGTCGCGGAAGCCGGGGGTGGAGATCGCCGCGCCGTCCGCGGCCAGACCGGCGGAGGAGCGCAGCCGCCAGTCCGGCACGGTGCCGGCGCGGCCCGGCTCGCTCGGCGCGGCGAAGCCGCCTGCCACCGGCTCCCCCGCGGCGGGCGGGCCGCCGGTGGCGAGGAGCGTCGCGAACAGCGCGGCGGCGAGGGCGGGCACGAGCCAACGAGGCGCACGTCGGGCCATGCCGGCACTGTGCCGCTGGTCACTCGTTCACCACAAGAGGATGAATCAAGCAAAAAATATGCCAAACGGGCTCGGCGGCCGGCCCTGGCGAGCCCGTCACCACCCGCGCCCGGCGCGGAGCGACCTCGTCGGTGCGGGTGAGCGCCTCGGGCCGCCGCGCGTCGGGCGGCACCGAGCAGGGCGGCGGGGCGTGGGGACATCGGGGCTGCTCCCCTCCGAGGTGCGGTGAACGTGAACGCCACCAAAGGACCGTGGTGCCGCCCCTGTCGAGCACGCGGCGCACATCGCCCCACCCGGGGGACGGCAGCCGCGCCGGGTGGACCGTCGGCTGTGTGCGACCGGTGCGGGGCGGCGTGTGTCAGGATCGAGCCGTGGGCAGTAACCGAGACCGGGACGAGGAGGGGCGGGCCCGCAACGCGCGGCCGCGGGACGGGCTGGGCCGGCCGCTGCCGTACGGGGCGGCCGGGGTGCCACGCCAGCCCGAGGGGGTGCGGCGCACCCCGGCGGAGACCGTGGCCGAGGCGCAGCGGCTGCTGGACGAGGGCAAGCCGTTCCACGCGCACGAGGTGTTCGAGGACGCGTGGAAGACCGGGCCCGCCGGCGAGGAGGGGTTGTGGCGCGGCCTGGCGCAACTCGCGGTGGGGGTGACGCACGCGGCGCGCGGGAACAGTGGCGGCGCCGCGGCCCTGCTTCGCCGCGGCGCGGACAACATCGCGCCGTACGGATCGCCGTACGGGCTGGACGTCCCCGGGTTGTGCGCGTGGGCCCGGCGCCTGGCCGCGGAGCTCGACACGAACCCGGAACCACGGGACGCGGCGGCCCTGGCCCCCACCCTGCGCCCGACCCGCTAGCCCGCCCGCCTCTCAGATGCGGGATTGACGGTCGACTAAACCGCAACTAGCTTAGTTACAGTTCGATCGGCGCCGCTGGTCGTGAAGGGGGGTCCAGTGGGTCTCAGCAGTAGGAACGCGGTCGCGATCCACGCGCTCACGCTGCTGGCGCGCTGGCCCGACAACTCGCTGACCTCCGCGGAGATCGCGGGCAGCCTGGCGAGCAACCCGGTTCTCGTGCGGCGCGTTCTCGGCAACCTGCGAGACGCCGACCTGGTGCGGTCCACCGAGGGCCGTGGTGGTGGCTGGTCCCTTGCCCGCGCCCCAGGTGAGATCACGCTTTACGACACGTTCGCCGCCGTCGAGACGGGACCAATCCTGTCGCGGCACCCCCATCCACCCAGCACCTCGTGCGAGGTCGGGCGCCACATGCGAGCACTGCTCGAGACAGAGTTCCGTGACGCGGAACGGGCCATGGAAGAACGGCTCGGCCGAACGACCATCGCCCACCTGCTCCAGCAGGTGCTGACTCTCGAGCGTGAACTCGCACTACCGAGTCGCTGAACCGTAGCCACGGCGAGGGCGGACAATGCCGCGAAGGACGGGTCGAATGCCACCGATGACGACAGGGTCGACACGCATCGCCGTGGTGACCGGAGCGGGGAGGGGAATCGGGCTCGCGATCGTGCGGGCACTGGCCGAAGATGGGCTCACCGTCGTCGCCGGCAGCCGCACTGTCTCTGACGCGCTGAAGGATGCGACACCAGACGCGTTGGAGGTCGACCTGGCCATCCCCGACGGACCCGCGCGCCTCGTGCAGCACGCGCTCGACCGGCACGGTGGGATCGATCTACTCGTCAACAACGTCGCGGGCACCTCGACGCCCGCCGGAGGGTTCCTCCAACTCGAGGACGAGGCGTGGCTCCACACGTTCAATCTGACGTTCATGTCGGCCGTCCGCGCGACACGGGCGGCATTGCCGAGCCTGCTCGACCGCCGCGGCGCGGTGGTCAACATCAGTTCGGTGAACGCCAAACTGCCGCAGCCACGCCTGGTCGCCCAGTCCGCCGCCAAGGCGGCGCTGTCGAACCTCGGCAAGGCACTTGCCGAGGAGTTCGCCGCCCGCGGACTGCGCGTGAACACGATCTCTCCCGGCCCGGTGTGGACCGACTTGTGGACCTCCCCGGGCGGGCCCGGCGAGATGCTCGCCCGCCGGGCGGGCGCCCGGCTCGAGGACTTCACCGAACAGCTTCCGGAGGCGATCGGCGTGCCAACCGGTCGGCTCGCCGACCCGGAGGAGATCGCGGCGCTCGTGGTGCTCCTCGCATCCGGGCGGGTAGCCAACATGAGCGGTTCGGAGCTGGTGATCGACGGCGGGATGCTCAGGTCCGTCTGAGCCAACCCGCCGGAAAGCCCCTGCCTGGACGGTCGCCGGCCGGGACCGGCGCATGTGGTGCGTCGCGGACGGCCAAACCGAGTTCCGACGATCGGGCCGGTCGGGGCTCTCCGGACGGGCCGCGGGCGAGCGGGCGAGCCGAGTGACGCTGCCCGGGTGGTCCAGCGCTCCGCCGCGGCGCCGACGACCTCGCACCGCGTACGAGTCGCCGCCCGGGTTGGACATCCCGGGTTGTGTCCATGGGCCCGGCGGCTCGCCGCGGAGCTCGACACGAACCCGGAACCACGGGACGCGGCGGCCATGGCCCCCACCCTGCGCCCGACCCGCTAGCACCGCGCTCAGCGGCGGGGCTTGAGCTGCCGAAGGGTGAACCCGCGGCCGGTTGGGTCCAGTGACCGAGTGGCCTGCTTGAAGAGGAACTCCGCGCGCTCGTAGGACAGCCGGCGGCGACCGGTCTGCGGGCAGAGGTCGGCCGCCGTCGGCATCCGGGCCGGCGCGGGCCGGCGATCGGCGAGGAACACCGGCCCCCGGGTTCGCCCGGCCAGCAGCTCAGGCAGTAGCTGGGCGGTGCCGGACCGCCAGCTCACCCATCGGTCACCCGCCCTGGCCCTCCGGTCAACCAGGTCCAGCCGCTCCACGTCGAGCGACAGCACCGTCCGCACTCCCGCCGCGGACTCGTGCAGCAACCGCCACAGGGTCCGCTCCCGCAACGGCACGTCGGGCCGGCTCCAGAGGGCCTCCAGCAGCGCCGGCGGGATCGGCTCGGCGGGCGGGCGCGGATCGGCCCGCCGCGCGAGGCCGGTCGCGAGGTCGGGGAGCCCGGCCCAGGCGCCGAACGAGCGAACGCCGGCCCGGTGCCGGTTCCAGGTCGCGGCGGCCGCACCACCCCAGGCGACCGTGACCACGCGCGCCACGTCCGCCGCGGTGAGCTCCGCCAGCGGCAGCCGGTCACCGAGCGCGAGGCGCAGCCGCCGCAGGGTCTGGCGGTACGCGCGGACGGTGGCCGGGTCCAGGTCGTCCCGGCGCAGGAACTCGGCGGCTGCCGTCCCGAGCGTGGGGCCCAGCGGGTCGGTGTCGGCGAGCTCCGCCGCGCGCCGCAGCAGGAAGGCGCGCTCGGCGGCGTTCCCGGTCAGCGCCGCGGCCCGCGCGAACTCCCGGTGCGCCTCCGCGGGCCGGTCCAACCGCGCCAGGAGGTCGCCCCGAACGCTCGGCAGCAGGTGGTAGTCGCGCAACGCGGGGTCGTCGAGGAGCGCGTCGATCGCCGCGAGGCCGGCCTCCGGGCCGTGCGCCCTGCCGACCGCCACCGCCCGGTTGAGCCGCACGACCGGCGTGGGCACCAGCTGGACCAACGCGTCGTAGAGCGTGACGATCCGTGGCCAGTCGGTTTCCTCGGCGGTCCGGGCCCGCGCGTGGCACACCGCGATCGCGGCCTGCAGCACGTACGGGCCGGGGGTGCCGCCGGCCCGTCGGGCCCGCAGCATCGCGGCGAAACCGCGACGAATGAGCAACTGGTCCCAGCGGCCCCGGTTCTGCTCGTGCAGCGGGACCGGCGCACCGTCCGGCCCGGTGCGTGCGGCCGAGCGGGATGCCTGGATCTCCATGAGCGCGACCAGCCCGTGCGCCTCGGGCTCGTCCGGTACCAGGTCGGCCAGCAGCCGGCCGAGCCGCAGCGCCTCGTGGCACAGGCCCGGCCGCAGCAGGTCGTCGCCCGAGGTCGCCGAGTACCCCTCGTTGAAGATCAGGTAGACGACCTCGAGCACCGACGACAGGCGTTCGGCCAGCTCCGCCCCGTCGGGCAGGGCGAACGGCACGCGTTCCTCGGCCAGGGTCCGCTTGGCGGTGGCGATCCGGCGGGCGATCACCCGCTCACCGGTCAGGAACGCGCGGGCGATCTCGGCGACCGCCAGACCGCCGAGCAACCGGAGGGTCAGCGCCACCCGTGCGGCCGTCGGCAGTACCGGGTGACAGGAGAGGAACATCAGCCGGAGGACGTCGTCCTGTTCCGGCTGCTCCGGCTCCGGTTCCGGCTCCTGGTCCACCTCGTGCGCGAGCCGGTCGTACACGCGTTCCTGCCGGGCCGACCGGCGGAGATGGTCGACGGCGCGGCGCTTGGCGACGGTGGTCAACCAGGCGCCCGGGTTGTCCGGCACGCCCGTCACCGGCCACTGCTCGAGGGCGGCGACCAGCGCGTCCTGGGCCAGCTCCTCGGCGACGCCGACGTCGCGCACCATCCGGGTGAGGGTGGCGACGACGGCGGCTGACTCGAGCTTCCACACCGCGTCGACGGTGCGGCGGGGATCCTGGTACCGAGGGTCGGTCATCGACGGGTGGGGCACGGCCCCGCGCGGGGGCGGGGCCGGGCCCGACGGCTCACGGTCCGAAGACCTGCTGGATCACGCTCTCGCCGTCGCCGACGATCGCCCGGAACCGGCGGGTGATCTCGATCGCCTCCTCCTTGGACCGGACCTCGACCAGGGCGAACCCGGCGACGGCCTCCTTGGCCTCGGTGAACGGGCCGTCGGTGACGGTGATCTCGTCGCCGGCGGAGGCCACCCGCACGCCGCCGGGCTCGAGGCCGCCGGTGGCGAGCAGGACGCCGGCGGCGGTCAGCTCCTCGACGAACTTGGCCATCTCGACGTGCAGGTTCTCGTCGGGCGGCGCGTCGGAGGGCTTGGTGGTCATCAGGAAGCGCATCGGGCTTTCTCCTTCGTGTCGGTGTCCTGCCTACGCACTCCCGTCGCCCGGGTCAAGGTGACAGGGAATGGCCGCGTTCCCTGTCACATCGCCGAGCCGACGACAGGGCGAGCACCACAGCACGACGACTCCGAGAGGACCGACCATGACCGCCACCCAGGAACGCACCGCCGGCACCACCCTCGGCGTTCCCACCGTCGCCGCCACGCCCACCACCGCTCGTGCGGCCACCGCTCCCCACTCGCGCCACGGCACCAGGGCGCTGCTCGCCTGCGCGACCGTCGCGGCCCCGCTGTGGGCCACGGTCTCCCTGGTCCAGGCCGCGACCCGTCCTGGCTTCGACCTGACCCGGCACCCGCTCAGCCTGCTGAGCACCGGCTCACTCGGCTGGCTGCAGATCGCCAACTTCCTCCTCGCCGGCGTGCTCACCGTCGCCGGGGCGGTCGGGCTGCGGCGGGTCCTGCGGGGCACCCCGGGCGGCACGTGGGCGCCGCGCCTGGTTTTGGTCAACGGGATCGGAATGGTCGCCGCGGGGATCTTCGTCCTGGATCCCGCCGACGGCTTCCCCGCGGGCACGCCGGCCGGGCCGCCCAGCGCCCTCAGCTGGCACGGCTCCGCCCACCTGGCCGCCGGGTCGATCGCGTTCGTCGCCCTGATCGCCGCCTGCCACGTGCTCGGTCGGCACTTCGCCCGCACCGGGCACCGCGGGCACGCCCGCGCGTCCGTGGCGGCAGGCACCGCCCTCCTGCTCGGCAACGGCTGGGCGATGAGCGGCGGTGCGGGCGGCTCGCTCACCCTGGCCGCCGGCGCGATCACCGCGATGCTCTGGATCTCCGCGGTCGCCGCCCGCTACCGACACCACGCCTGAGCGCGACACCGAACCACGACCACCCCTTCCGACCACGCACCACCAGAGAGGACCCCACCGCCATGGCCACGTTCGCCACCATCGAGGACTATCTCGCCAGCCTGCCCGAGCCCCAGCGCCGGATCGCCGACCGGCTGTGCCCACTCGTCGACGACGTCCTGCCGGGGCGCGGCGCGGTGTGGCACGGGCACCCGGTGTGGAGCCTGGGCGAGGCCCCGGGCAAGTCCCCGGTTTGCTACCTCAAGGCCTACTCCCGGCACGTGACCCTCGGCTTCTGGAGGGGCCAGGAGCTCGCCGACCCGGCGGGGCGGCTCGAAGCCGGCGCCCGCGGGATGGCCGCCGTCAAGCTCCACTCCGTCGACGGCGTCGACGCGGCGCTGTTCACCGGCTGGCTGCGGCAGGCCCGCGACCTGGAGGCGGCGGCCAGGGCCTGACCGGCGCGGAAGGACCGGCGCTCCCCGGGCGGCAACCCGGGGAGCGCTGGCGTCCGCGACCAGACACAGCGACTTCCTGTTACCAAAGGTAAGTGCTACCGTTGGTAGCACTTACCAAGAAGACCGGAGGTAGTTGGACTGCCTCGCCGCTGTCACCGGTGGTGCCGGGTTACCTCCGGTCGGCTTGGTATCGACCAGCGCCGCAACGGGCCAACGGGAGGAACCGCCATGACGCTGTCCCAGGCGCCAGCCGGAGGCGCCGCGCTCGACCAGGTGCTGATCGCGCTCGCCCTGTTCTTCGGGGTCTTCGTCCCGCTCGCCGTGTTCGTGATCCGGGAACGCGCCGGCAAGCGCACCCTCCTCGGCCGGCTCGCCGACTGGTCCGCCACGTTCACCGGGCTGCCCCGCTGGGCCGCGCTGCCCATGGGCCTGGCCATGGTCTCCGGCCTCGCCGCGCTGATCGGGGTCTACTGGGACGTCCCGAGCCACATGGAGCTCGGCCGCGACGAGGGCCCGCTGGCCAACCCCTCGCACTACCCGATCTACTTCGGACTGATGGGGATCTTCGCCACCGGCGTGGTGAGCGCGACGCTGGCCAGGAAGGACCTCCCGGTCCGCACCTTCCGACTCGGCCCGCACTGGCGCGCCCCGATGGGCAGCGTCCTCATCATGGCGACCGGGCTGCTCGCCGTCGCCGGCTTCCCGCTGGACGACGTGTGGCACCGGCTCTTCGGCCAGGACGTCACCGAGTGGGGGCCCACGCACGTGCTGATGATCGGCGGCGGCATCGCCGTGGTCATCGGCCTGCAGCTGCTGCTCGCCGAGGCCAGGCAGGTCGGCGCCACCGGCCCACTGGTGCGCTGGCTCGACCCGATCCTGGCCGGCGCGTGGATGATGGGTGCCTCGGCGTTCCTGATGGAGTTCGACCTGGGGGTGCCCCAGTTCCCGCTGCTGTCCCAGGTGGTGCTGGTCGGGCTGATCACCGGCTGGACACTGGTGTACGCCAGGGCGAAGTTCGGACCCGGTGGCACGCTGATCGCGCTGGCGGTGTTCCTGGCCTCCCGGGTGCTCTTCGCCGGCGCGCCGCTGGCGCTGGACCTGCACGTCGCGCCGGCACTGCCGTACTTGGCCGAGGCCCTGCTGGTCGAGGTGGCCGCGCTGCTCTGGCGTCGCCGCACCGCCGGCTACCCCTTCGCCGCCACCGCCGGGCTGCTCGTCGGCACGGCCGGCATGCTCGCCGAGTGGGGGTTCAGCCAGTGGCTGATGCCCTACTCGTGGCCGGCCACGATGTTGCCGACGATCCTCGCCTTCGGCACCGGCGCGGCCGTGTCCGGCGCGCTGGTCGGCATGTGGCAACACCAGCGCACCGAGGACATCGCACACCGCCGTGCCGCGCGCCGCCCGCTGGGCACGGCCGCCCACCGGCTGCGGACCCGGCACGGCCTCGGCCTCGCCGGGGCGCTGGGCGCGGTGGCCCTGATGGCCGTGGTCGTGCCGCCGGCGGACCCGCCGGCCGGCCTTCGGGCCGATCTGCGGCTGGCCGAGACCACCGAGACGCTGCCGGTCTCCCGCCCGCGGGACGGCGCGGAGCCCCGCTGGGTGCACGTCACCGCGACCCTGACCCCCGCCGACGCCGCCGAGGGCGCCGTGTGGCTGCGGGCGCTGGCCTGGCAGGGTGGCGACTTCTTCCACGCACCACTGGAACAGGTCGGCCCTGGGATGTACCGGACCACGCAGCCGCTGCCGGTGTACGGCCACTGGAAGAGCGCCATCCGACTGCACCAGCCCAACCGGATGATGGCCCTCGCGCCGGTGTACGCGCCCGACGACCCGGAGGCCAACGCGCCCCTGATCCCGGCTGTCTCCGGCACCAGGGACTTCGTCAGCGAGATCTCCTTCCTCCAGCGGGAGCGCAAGGAGGACGTGCCGGCCGTACTGTGGACGATCGCCTACCTCGTCGTGGGGGCGCTCTTCGCCGCGACGTGGATGCTCTTCGCCTGGCTCTACGCCTCGGCGGCCGCCGGCGTCGACCGGCGACGTCCACGGCGCCGACCACAGCACGACCCGGCACGAACGCGCTTCGCGTCCCCACCCGCGCCGGCCACCTAGTGCCTCGTCGAGCGACGTCGGGGTAGGCGGCTGGGCTGTGTCTGCTCACCAAGCCGCGGCTGCTCGAACACCCTGCCCACGAAACCATTCCGCGGCCCATTCCCCTGCTCGGCACCCACCGCTATGTTGCCCAGCCATGACACGTGTGCTGACTCTTGTTCTGCTGCTCGTGGCCGCGTTGGTGGTCACGCCGGGCACCGCCGGCGCCGGGGAGCTGTCCTGGCGACTCACCCCGACCGGGACCGACGCCCAACTGCGCGGGTTGTCCGTGGTCAGCCGACAGGTGGTGTGGGCAAGCGGCGCGCGCGGCACCGTGCTGCGTACCGTGGACGGCGGCCGCAGCTGGCAGCAGGTGGCCCCACCGGCCACCGACACACTGCAGTTCCGCGACATCGAGGCGTTCGACGAGAACACCGCCGTGGTGTTGTCGATCGGCGAGGGAGAGCAGTCCCGGATCTATCGCACCAGCGACGGCGGCGCGACGTGGACCGAAACGTTCCGCAACCCGGAGCCGACCGCGTTCTACAACTGCGTGGCGTTCTTCGATGCCCGGCACGGGCTGGTCGCCGGCGACCCGGTGGACGGCAGGTTCCGCGTCCTGTCCACAGCGGATGGTGGACGCACCTGGGCAGTACTGCCGTCCGACGGCATGCCGGCCGCCCTGGAAGGCGAGTACGGCTTCTCGGCCAGTGGCCAGTGCGTCGCGGTGGCCGGCCGAACGGACGCATGGCTGGCCACCGGCGGCTCGACCACGGCTCGGGTGCTGCGCACGGGCGACCGTGGCCGCACCTGGACGGCCAGCGACACGCCGCTGGCCAGCAGCCCGAGCGCTGGGGTGTTCGCGGTCGCGTTCCGCAACCCCCGGCATGGCGTCGCGATCGGCGGAGACTATCTGAACCCGACCGACGGCACCGATGCGCTGGCTCTGTCACCCGACGGCGGCCGCACGTGGCGCCAACCGGCCACGGCGCCACAGGGCTACCGGTCCGGCGTCACCTACCACCCGTGGTTCGGCGCCGTACTGATCGCGGTCGGCCCGACCGGCAGCGACCTGAGCCTGGACGGTGGCCGGCACTGGCGCCAGTTCGACGACGGCGGTTTCGACACCGTGGACTGCGCCAGGGACGGGGCGTGCTGGGCGTCCGGTGCCCAGGGCAGAGTGGCAGCCCTGCGCCTGAGCTGACCGTGAACACCGCGAGCGCCGGCGTCCATCACCACCCCGCCAACGCACTCGCCGCGCTGGTGCTTCCTTTCCTCGACCGCGTGGCCGCCCTGGACTGACTTCGGCGGCATCATCGAGACGGCCGACCACTGTCCCTGGTGCCCGCGGGGCTCGTCGCCGCCGGCGTGCCGTGCCACAGCACGACGCGCCGGCGCGGTGCCGACTCGTGCCGTGGCGCCGTGCTGAACACCCATCGGTCCACTCCCCCACCCATGATCTCGGCGTAGCGCTCGGCGGCGTCCCGGTTGGCGAACCGGAGCTCCTGGTTGCTCAACTTGTGAGTGATCTTGCAGGCCACGCACCCCTCCTCACGTCAGGGCCGGCCCCAGTCTTCCCCACCGAGGGCCGGCCCACCCATTAGAACACATGTTCGAACAGCGGGCAATCGGCCGGGGCGCACGACCGGGTGGACCTGCCCTTCGGGCGACAGGCCTCCCGCATGCCCCCATGGGGTGGAAGAATCGACGTGGTGACGGCCGGCGACGGAGGGAATGCGCCATGAAACGACTCGCGCTCGCCCTCTCCGCGGTGACCATCGGCGCGGTGGTCGCGCTCACCGGCCCGGCCACGCCGCCGCCGGCACCCGGCCCCGCCGCCGCGCCGAGCCACGACACGGACCGGAACCAGGGCTCCGCCCCGCACCAGGCACCCGACCCGGCCCGGCACGAGCCGGCTCCCCGGACCGTCCACATCACCGTCTCCGGCCCGCACGACACCCTCATGCGGGTGTCCCGCGCGGGTGCCGCGACCGACGTGGAGCTGCGGGGCGAACCGTTCGACTTCGAGTTCACCGAGGAGCACGTCGAGGTCGGCCAGCTGGGCATCAGCGTGTTCGCCAACAGCGCCACACCGCAGGAGCAACCGCTCCGGTGCGCGATCCGGGTGGACGGTGTGGTGGTGGCCAACGACACGGCCGAGACCGTGGGCGGCGACGGCACGGCCGAGGTCGCGTGCACCGTTCCGTTCTCTGTGTGATCCCGGTCACTCACCCGGGTGGTTCGCCCGAATCGATCGGGGCATGAACGCTGTTAGCGCAGCTCGGCGGTGGTGCACTTGGTCCATGAACGCGTCACCCTTCCGCCCCAGTCGACTCCTCGCGGCGCTGGCGATCTGCTGCGCCCTGGTGATCGCCGTCCCGACGACGGCGGTCGCGCTCCCGGCCGCACCGGCCGACACCCAGTCCACCGAGGCCCAGAAGAAGAAGGTGAAGGTCCAGGCCAAACTGGACAAGCAGAAGGTCAAGGTCAACGAGAAGGTCAAGCTCCACGGCCGGCTCGACGTCGACCTGACCGGCCGCTCGGCCGACGCCACGAGCAGCGAGTTCGTGATCGTGCAGGCGCTGCAGGCCGGTGCGTGGGTCGACCTGGCGGCCGCGCCGTGCCGGCCGAACGGCAGCTTCAAGTTCAACCTGAGCTTCAGCGTGTCCACCCAGCTCACCCTGCGCGTCTACCACCCGGAGAGCACCGTCTACGCGGCCGCGTCCTCGGAGCTGTTCACCCTCCTGGTCATCTGACCGACGAACCGACCTCGCGCCCCGCCCGCTGCCATGGGCGGGGCGCCTCCCTGTCCGGGCCTCGGTGTCAGCGCGGCATGCGCCGCCAGATCGCCCTCGGCAGCAGGCGCAGGACCGCGAACAGCGGCCGCAGCACCCGGGGGACCCACACCTCGCCACGCCCCCGGCGCAGCGCGGCGACCGTCGCGTCGGCCACCTGGTCCGGGGTGCTCGCGAACGGGGCGGGCGACATCCCCCGGGTCATCCGGCCGACCACGAACCCGGGCCGCACCAGCAGCAGGCGCACCCCACTGCCGTGCAGCGCGTCGGCCAGCCCGCTGGCGAATCCGTCCAGCCCGGCCTTCGCCGAGCCGTACACGTAGTTCGCCCGCCGCACCCGCACCCCGGCGATCGAGGAGAACACCACGATCCGGCCGTCGCCCTGGGCGCGCAGCAGGTTCGCCACCTCGGTGAGCACGCCGACCTGGGCGACGTAGTCGGTGTGCACCACGGCCAGCGCGTGCGCGGCGTCCACCTCGGCCCTGGCCTGGTCGCCGAGCACGCCGAAGGCCACGAGCACCACGTCCAGCGGGCCGTGCCGGGCCTGGATCTCGGCCAGTACCCGGCCGTGCGCGGCCACGTCGTCGGCGTCGAACTCCACGCGGTGCACGCGGGTGGCCCCGGCCGCGCGCAGCCGCCGTTCCTCGCCGTCGAGGTCGGCACCGCGCCGCGCGGCGAGCACCACGTCGCGCGGGCCCGCTCGCACCAGCCGCTCGACCACCGCCAGCCCGATCTCGCTGCGCCCACCGAGCAGCAGAACCGTTCCACTCACCCCGCGCAGTCTGCCGGACGACCGCGTGCGGCTCGCGGTTCGGTAACCGTCCGGCGGATCTCGCCACGGCCCGCTGCGTGAACCGGTAGCGTCGAGGCGCGATCTCGACGTCCGGAGGCTCCCCCGTGGCGAACGGCGAACAGCACAGTGGGCAGGCGCACGACCCCGTCGCGAGGGTGCGGCACCTCAACCTGACCGATCCCGCCGGCTACACGACCGGCTTCACCGCCGACTGGCTGCGCTGGACCCCGGCGGAGGCCGACGCGCTGGCCCGCGACGGCGACGAGCGGCGGCACCGGGAGTACGCCGACCACTCGTGCGACCTGACCATGCGGGGCGGCACCACCAGTGGGGTCATCTACCCGCTCGCCGTGTGCTCGCTGGCGCGACACTACGTGTTCCGCTCGGTGGGTGGTGCCTCGGCGGGCGCGATCGCCGCCGCGGCCACCGCCGCCGCCGAGTACGGCCGCCTCGCCGAGCAGCCGGAGACCGTCACCGGGCACCGGGTGCGGCCGGGCTTCGCCGGGCTGGCCGAGCTCGTCGACTGGATGATCTCCGGCAGCGGCTCGGAGCGGTGGCGGCTGGTGCAGCTCTTCCAGCCGAACGCCGCGCTGAGCCGGGTGTTCCGGGTGCTGATCGCGACGATGCAGTCCCCGGAGACCACCGGACGCAAGCGGATCGTCGCCGTGCTCACCGCGCTGCTGGCCGCGGTGAGCCGGTTCGCCGGGCTGACCCTGCTCGTGCTGTTCGCGGGCTGGGTCGCCGGGCCGGCGCTGCACCTCTGGGTGCTCGCGCCGTCCCGGTGGAACGCCGCGGGCTGGCCGGTGGTGCTGCTCACCGCCCTGCCGACCGCGTTCGCCGCCACCTGGGTGCTCGCCGTGGCCGCCGGGTGGCTGCGCCGTGGCGCGCTGGTGCTGGCGACCCCGCTGCTGATCGGGGCCGTGGCGCTCGCGCTGTGGGGAACGCTCGGGCCACCGCTGACCGTGCGGGGCTGGCTGGTCGGGGCCACCGCGGTGACGCTGTGCTGGTTGCTGACGACGTTCACCGCGCTGGCCGCGTTCGCGGTGATCTACGCCAGGGCGAGCTGGCCGGTGCTCACCGACGCTCGACGGTTCCGGTTCGGCATCGTGCCCGGTGCCATGCCCTACACGGCGACCTGGTTGGACCGGCTGGCCGGGTTGCCGAGGTCCACCGGGGTGCCGCCGCTGGCGACGTGGCTGGCCGACCGGATCGACGACCTCGCCGGCCTGACCCCGGACGCCGGCGGCGAGCACCCCAGTGCGCTGACGTTCGGCGACCTGTGGCGCGGCCCGCTGGCCGACCCGGGGGCGCCGGAGGACCCGGCGCGGCTGCGGGAGATGGCACTGCGTCCGGCCGAGCGGGTGATCAACCTGGCGTTGATGAGCACGGACCTCTCCGCCGGCCGGCCGTACCGGCTGCCGTTCCTGCCGGGAACGGGTGACGACGACCGGTGGCAGTTCTGCCCGTCCTGCCTGGACGGCATCGTCCCCGGCCGGGTGGTCCGACAGCTGCTCGCCGCCGGTCCGTCCACATCGGACCACTGTCCCACGCACCGCGCCGTCCGGTTGCACCGGCTGCCCGAGCCGTGGGACCTGCCGGTGGTGCTGGCCGTGCGGATGAGCCTGTCGCTGCCCGGGTTGATCTGCCCGGTGCCGCTGTACAAGAAGGGGCGGCAGCACTGGTTCTCCGACGGTGGCATCACCAGCAACTTCCCGATCCACTTCTTCGACACCCTGCTGCCGCGCTGGCCCACGTTCGGGCTGAACCTGCAGACGCTGGACCGCGCGGTGCGGCCGGGCGAGGAGGTGTTCCTGCCCCGCCAGGACGCCACCGGGCCGACCGTGCCGTGGGCCGAGATCGGCGCCGGCGCGGGCGCGCTCGCCGGGCGGATCCTGCACACCTTCTTGGGCTGGCGGGACACGATGCAGGCGGCGCTGCCCGGCTTCCGCGGGCGGATCGCGCACGTGCGGCAGGGGCTGGGTGAGGGTGGCACGAACCTGTTCATGCCGCCCGAGGTGATCGCCGCGCTCGCGTTGCGCGGGTACGAGGCGGGCGAGGTGCTCCGGCGGCGGTTCACCGACCCCGACGAGGGCGCGCCGGGGTTCACCCAGACCGACCGGTATCGGTGGATCCGGATGCGGCTGGCGCTGCGCGAGTACCGCGAGCTGGCCCGGCAGGCGAGGGCGCGGGGCCCGCTCTACAAGCGCAGGGCCGCGCACTACTGCGTGCCGGAGGAGCTGGCGTGCTGGTTCGCCGACCCGGCCGGGCCGTGGCCGCGCGAGGAGCCGTACTCCGACCGCATCGAAGCGACGTTCGACCAGCTCGCCGCGCTCGCCGACACCCACCTGGCCGAGCCGTTCGACGGCACCGCCCCGGTCAACCCGGTACTCCGGCTGACACCCCCGGAGTAGTGGTCGACAAGCGGACGGCACGGAAGCTCGCGGTCCTGCGCATGGGAGTCACGGTCCTGAGCGCGGAACTCGCCGTCCCCTACGGGGAACTCACGTCCCGAGCGTAGGACTCGCGGGCGGGACGCGCGCCACTCCCCTACATCGGGCCTCACGCCGCTGGCACCCGCAGGCAGTACCTCGCCGCGGCGATTCCGACGCGTGCCAGCCGGGCGGCCGGGCCGGCACGGATGGACCGCCCCAGCATCACCCGAGGCGTGGCGTCGCCTTAATTTGCCCCGTTCCCTTCGTCGTTGCCGGTCCTGTGCGGGGTGGGGCTCGGGTCAAGGGTGAGCGAAGCGAATCGCGCAGCGACGCCGAAGGCGCCCTGGACGCGAGCCCCACCCCGTCAGACACTGCCGGCCCCAGAAGGGGACGGGGAGGGTGCACCCGTTCACCCGCGCGGAGGGCGCGGCCCGCCCGCCCCGGGGGGTCGCCGGGCCGCTCCAGCGTATCGCCGCCGGGAGTGCTGGGACGGTGCGCGCGAAATCTGTGGATCCCTTTCGGGGGATGGGAACAACTCGACGGGTTCACGGGCGAGGTGTGTCGCGCCGCGGGGCACATCTCGCATACCCGCTGCGGGTGCATCCCGTGCCGGGGTTACCGCGTCGCGGGTGTTGTGGTCCCCACCTCGAAGCCTGATTGTGTTGACGGTCGTCGGCACCGTGTCAAGGCGGGAAAGCGTGCCTTGACACGGCACCGCCGACCGCACAGCGGCTTCGGATCGGGGTGGGGAGGGGGAATGGATGATGCCCCTCGTCTATCGGGGCGTGCCCCGAGGCCGGGTGGATACGACGGCTGCCTCGCGCTTGGCTCGGTGTGCTCCGATCCGGGTGGGAACGGCCGGAACCCGCGCTGGGTGGGAGGCACCCCGCCCGCCGAGATGCGTCCCCGGGCGGCAGCCTTGCGTCCTGACCGGGCGGGTCCGCCGGCAGGACGCGAGCCAGGTGCCTCCGGTACCGCGTACGTACCCAAGGCCACCTTCGGCTCGCAGCTAACGCCCGCGCCTCCTCGCTCTGGAGCTAGCCGGATGCTGTCTGGTGGGCCGCCGCGCGGAGTCGGGCGCCGCCGTCGCGGGTGACCGGGTCGCCATGGCCGAAGCAGACGGTGTCGACGTCCAGGTCGGCCAGCCGGCGGAACGACGCCATCGCCCGGTCCCAGTCGACGTGGAACACACCGAACATCACCTCACCGTCCACATGGGCCGCGATGTCGCCGGTGATCAGCACCCGGTGCGCGGGCAGGTGGATGGCGATACTCCCGTCGGTGTGCCCCGGTGTGCCGACAATCCGCGCCCCGCCGCCGAAGTCGAGCACGTCGCCGTCGGTGAGCTCGACGTCCACCCGCGCGGGCGGCGCCGGCGGCAGGTCGGGGGCGACCCTGGCGTACAGCTCGCGCTCCCAGTCGGTGAAGTTCGGCGGCTGCCCGGGCACCTCGCCACGAATGACGGGCGCGTCGGCCCGGTGCGCGAGCACCGTCACCCCCGGCCACGCCCCGATCTCGGCCGCACCGCCGGCGTGGTCCTCGTGGAAGTGCGTCAGCACCACCCGGTCGAGGTCATCCGGCCGCAGACCGAGCGACCGCAACGCCGCCGCGACCTCCGCGCCGTCCCCCGCGCAGCCGGTGTCGATCAGGGTCAGCGAGTCGTCGTCCCGCCACAGGTAGGCCTGGCCGAAGCCGAACAGGATCCGGTGCAGCCGCGGGCCAATCTCCTCGGTTCTCATGCCGGCGACACTAGCCACGGGGGCCCACCACCCGCCGCCGGTTCCACCCAGGGCGTAGCCGCCACGGTCGACCGCGATCGCTCAGCGGGCGGCCAGCTCGCGAACCTCGGCCAGCAGGTCGCACTGGGCCAGCCAGTCGCCGTCCAGCAGGAACGCCAGCGAGTCGGCGCCGGCGGCGGCGTACTCGGCCACCCGCTCGGCCACCTGGGCCGGGGTCCCGGTGACCACCATGTCCCTGACATCGTCCGGATCCCACCCGAAGGCCTCGGCGAACCGGCGTGCCTGCCGCTCGGCCAGGTCCGGGTCCGGGCGCGCGCTCAGCGCGCCGAGCGCCGCGGTCGCCAGCCGGGGCGCGGGCCGGCCGTGCTCGGCGGCCATGTCCCGCAGCTGGCCGCCCACCTCACGCAGCCGCTCGGGCGTGGCCATGTCGGCGAACCAACCGTCCCCGTACCGGGCGGTGCGGCGCAGCGCGGCGGCGGAGCCACCGCCGATCCACACCGGAGGCATCGGCGCGGCCGGCGCGAGGACGACCTCCGGCGAGCCCGGCACGCCCGGCACGGGCGCCGGGCCTCCGCGCAGCAGCGCCGGCAGCGCGGCCAGGAACTCGTCGGTGCGACGGCCACGCTCGGCGGCCGGCACACCGACCGCAGGGTACTCGTCCGGCCCACCGACCCCGACGCCGAGCTCCAGCCGGTGGCCGGACAGGTGCTGCAACGTCCCGACCTGCTTGGCCGCCCACGCGACCGGCCGCAGCGCGGGCAACATCACGCAGAACCCGATCGCCACCCGCCGGGTCACCGCGGCGGCCGTGGCGAGCGCCAGCGTGGACTCCACGATCGGCGTGTCACCGACCGTCAGGTTGTCGCCGACCCACAAAGCGTCCAGGCCGACCTCCTCGGCGTGCCGGGCCGCGGTGGCGATGTCCGGTCCCCGCCCCACCGCCTCGCTCATGTAGGGCAGGAAAATCCCGATGCGCGGGTTGCGCCGGCCTTCCGGATCAGTCATGTGACTCCTCTCATCGCGTTCCCCACCAGCCTGCGACCTCGAGTTAACTCCATATCAAGCCATTGACCTCCACTCAGCTGGAGCTCCTAGGCTCGTCGGCATGACCGAACAACGAACCATCGTGGTGACGGGCGCGACCGGCAACGTCGGCCGGCAGGTCGTCGAGCGGCTGCGGAACACCGGCGTCCGGGTCCGGGCGCTGGTCCGCGCCCCAGAGAAGGCCGACCTGCCCGGCGACGTGGAACGGGTCCGCGGCGACCTGTCCCGGCCCGAGACCCTGGGCCCCGCCGTGGCCGGCGCCGACGGGGTGTTCCTCATCTGGCCGTTCCTCGACTCCACCGGTGCCGAGGCCGTGGTGCGGGAGATCGCCCGGAACGCCCGCCGTGTCGTCTACCTGTCCTCACTGGGCGTGCGCGACGACCAGGAGCGGCAGGGTGACCCGATCAACCAGTTCCACGCCGACCTCGAACGGCTGATCCGGCGACAGGATGGTCTGGAGTGGACGTTCCTGCGGCCCTGCGGGTTCGCGGTGAACACCCTCGGCTGGGCCGAGCAGATCCGCGCCGGCGACGAGGTCCGCGGCCCGTTCGGCACGCTGTCCAGCCCGCTGATCCACGAGGCCGACATGGCCGCGGTCGCCGTCCGCGCCCTCACCGAGGACGGCCATGCCGGCAAGGTCCACCGGCTGACCGGGCCGGAGCGGCTTCCCGTACCCGAGCAGGTCCGGATCATCGGCGAGGAGATCGGCAGGCCGCTGCGCTTCGTCGAGACCTCGGTCGAGCAGGCCCGGCGGGACATGCTCGACCATGGCTGGCCGGCCGAGTTGGTCGACGCCGTCCTCGAAGGCCAGGCCACGATGCGGGACGTCGCCGAGCCGGTCACGACCACGGTGGCCGAGGTGACCGGCCGCCCGGCCCGCACCTTCCGGGAGTGGGTGCGCGACCACCGCGCCGACTTTCAGCCCAGCGCGAGCACGGTGTCCACATAGGAGGACAACCGGGCCACGTCGTGGCTCACCACGGCCAGCGCGGCGCCGGACCCGGCCGCCTCCCGCAGCAGCGCGGCGACGTCGCGGGCGGTGGTCGGGTCCAGGCTCGCGGTGGGCTCGTCGGCCACGATCAGCGCCGGCCGGGCGATCAGTGCGCGCACGATCGCCACCCGCTGCGCCTGCCCGACCGAGAGCTGCCCGGGCAGCAGGGTCACGTCCACCCCGCCGAGCCCGACACGGGCCAGCTCCGTGCGGGCCCGGCGCCGGCGCGCGGGCGCGGGCATCCGGCCGTGGGCCAGCACCAGCGGCTCGGTGATGCTGCGCCACAGCGGCCACCGCCGGTCCAGGCTGCCGCGCGGATCCTGGAACACCGGCATGACGTAGCCGGGCCGGGGCAGCACCGGCCGGCGCCGTCCCGGCGGCCACGCGGGCACCCCGGCGAACTCCACCGTGCCGGCGTCGGGCCGCTCGATGCCGCCCAGCAACCGCAACAACGTCGACTTGCCCGCCCCGGACGGGCCGACGACGCCGAGCACCTCCGCCGCGCCGATCTCCACGGTCACCCCGTCGACCGCCCGGACCGGGCCGTAGTGCCGGCGCACACCCCGGGCGGCGACCACCGGCGGCCCCGAGCGGGTCGAGCGGGTCGAGCGGGTCACCGCCGTGGCCGGCAGCGGCACCGGGGCCGCGGCGTCGACCAGCCGGCGGGTCGCCTCGTGCGCCGGCGCGGCGAGCACCGCCCCGGTCGGCCCCCACTCGACCACCCGCCCGCCGGCCAGCACCACCACCCGGTCGGCGTGCTCGGCGACCAGGTCCAGGTCGTGGCTGATGAGCAGCAGCGCGTCGCTGGCCCGGCGCAACCCGCGCAGCGCGGCGCGGGCGAGGTCGGCGTCCAGCGCGCTGGTGGGCTCGTCGGCGACGGTCAGCGGCGGCCCGTGCACGGTCGCGGCGGCCACGGTGGCCCGCTGCAGCATCCCGCCCGACCAGCGATGCGGGTGCTCCGCGCCGCGCACGGCCGGCTCGGGCACGTCCAGCGCCGCCAGCCGGCGCACCACCTCCCCCGGTGGCGGCGCCAGACCGTGCGCCCGCCACGCCTCGGCGACGTGGTGGCCGACGGTGCGCAGCGGGTCGCACGCGGCGAACGGGTCCTGGCCCACGTAGCCGACCAGCCGCCCGCGCAGCTCCCGCAGCCGCGCGGCGGGCGCGCCGAGCACCCCGCGCCCGGCCACCCGGACCGCGCCGGTGGCGGCGGCCCTGGCCGGCAGCAGGCCGAGCACGGCCCGCGCGAGGGTCGTCTTGCCGCACCCGGACTCCCCCACCAGAGCCACGCACTCGCCCGGCTCCACTCGGAGATCCACATCGGACAGGGCGAGCGTGCCGGTGGCGTAGCGCACGGACAGCCCACGCACGTCCAACGCCGGGGTCACGATCGCTCCGCCGGGTCGGTGCAGTCCCGCAACGCCTCGCTGACCAGCGCGGCCCCGGCGAGGCACAGCACCAGCCCGACCCCGGGCCCCACCAGCAGCCACGGCGCCACGGCGTAGCTCTCCCGCGTCTCGGCCAGCATGGCGCCCCACTCGGGGGTGGGCGGTTGCGCGCCGAGGCCGAGGAACGACAGCCCGGACAGGAACAGCACGACCTCGCCGAACCCCAGCGTCGCGGCGATCAGCACCTGGGTCAGCGCCCCGGGCAGCACGTGCCCCGCCGCGACCCGCCAGGTGCTCGCGCCGGCCATCCGCGCCGCCACCACGTCCGGCCGGCGCATCCCGCCGAGCGTGTGCGCGCGGGCCAGCTTGGCCGGCCGCGCCCACTCCGTCACGGTCATCGCCAGCACGAGCGTGCCGAAGCCGGGGCCGAGCGCGCCGACCACCGCCAGGCTCAGCACCAGCGTCGGCAGCCCGAGCAGGATGTCGACCAGCCGGTTGAGCACGGCGTCGACCACCCCGCCGAGCAGTCCGGCGGCCACCCCGAGCAGCAGCCCGGCGGCCGTGGTGATGGCGAACACCAGCAGCGCCGCGCCCAGCGACGTGCGGGCCGCGGCCACCGTGCGGGCGAGGGCGTCCCGGCCGGCCTGGTCCGTGCCGAGCCAGTGCTCGGCGCTCGGCGGGGCGAGCTGGTCGCGGTAGTCGGGGGTGACCGCCGCGTCGGCGAACAGCGGGCCGACCAGGGCGAGCAGCCCGACCACCGTCAGGAAGGCCACGCCGGCGACGAACCCGCGGTGCGCCCGCAGCCGGCGGCCGAGACCGGCTGGCACGGTGACCAGTTGGGGCCGGGCCGCCATCCCGGTCACCCTGCTCAGCGCGGTGCCCATGGTCATGGCCGCGACCTCGGGTCGATCCGCCGCAGCAGCACGTCCACGGCGAGGCTGACCACGACGTAGGCGACCACGGCGAGCAGGGTGAACCCGGCGACGGCCGGCATGTCCCTCGCGTGGATCGACTCGACGACGTAGCGGCCGAGCCCGGGCCAGGTGAACACGGTCTCCACGATCGGCGCGCCACCGAGGAACGCCGCGGTGCTCAGTCCGACGACCGTGAGGAACGGCGGCAGCGCGTGCGGCAGCACGTGGACGACCAGTCGGCGCCGCGGCGTGGCCCCGCGCGCGGCGCTGACGTGCAGGAACGGTGCCGACCTCGCCTCGAGCACCGCCGCCCGCAGCACCCGCGCCCACACCCCCGCCGAGGTCAGCGCGAGGGTGAGCGCGGGGAGCCCGACGGTGGCGAGGGTGCCGTCGCTGATCACCCTGCCGGCGCCGAGCCGCACCACCACGACGTCGAGCAACAGCACGCCGAGCAGGAAGCCGGGGACGGCGAGCATGCCGAGCGACACGACCCTGCTCACCGTGTCCGGCCAGCGGCGGGGCGCCGCCGCCGCGACCAGCCCGAGCACCATGGCCAGCCCGACGGCGATCAGCAACGCCACCGCGGTGAGGGTGAGCGTGGCCGGCAGCCGCGTGGCGAACTCCTCGGCCACCGGCCGGCCGGTGCGCCAGGACACGCCGAGGTCGCCCCGCAGCGCGCCGAGCAACCACTGTCCGAACCGGACCGGCAACGGGTGGTCCAGGCCGAGCTCGGCGCGGGTGGCGGCGACCAGCGCCGGGTCCGGCTCGGTGATCCCGCGCGCGGAGAGCACCCGCTGCGCCGGGTCGCCGGGCGTGCGGTCGAGCAACGTCCACACCGCGACGCTCGCCACGAGCAGGGTGAGCGCCGCCTGACCCACCCGACCGGCCACGGCCATCAGGCGGCCGGCGCGGTCGTGGCGTCGACCCAGATCAGCGCCGGCTGGATGCGGTAGCCCTTCCAGCGCGGCCCGGCGATGACGTTCGGCAGCCGCATCCCGAGGTAGATCACGTGGGCCTGCTCGCCGATCCGGCGCTGCACGTCGCGCAGCAACGCGTGCCGGGTGGCCTCGTCGAACTCGGTGCTCACCCGGTCGATCAGCGTGTCGAGCTCGGCATCGGCGATCCCGCCGCGGTTGTTGGGCGAGTCGCTGCGGTAACCGTTGCGCAGCGGGGTGATCGGGTCACCGGAGAACGACAGCATCGAGCTGCCGCCGATGCCGGCCTGCCAGCTGTCGGCCTCCTTGAGGGTGGCGTCGATGTCGGGCACCGACCGGATGGTGACGGTGATCCCGACCGTGGCGAGTTGGGCCTGCACGGCCAGCGCGAGCGTCTCCGAGTCGGGTTGCTGCGGGTAGCTGAGCAGCTCGAACGTGAGCGGCACGCCGTCGCGGGAGCGGGTGCCGTCGGGGCCGGCGGTCCAGCCCGCGGCGTCCAGCTCCGCCGCGGCGGCGGCCGGGTCGGTGGTCTGGGTGGGCACGGCGTAGGGCAGGGTCTCGGCGTAGATCCCGGTGGCCGGCCGGTAGCGGCCGGACATCACGTCGTCGGCGAGTTGCCGGTAGTCGATCGCCCGCTGCACCGCCCTGCGCACCCGCACGTCGTCGAAGGGCGCCCTGCGGTGGTTGAGGTAGAGCCCGAACGTGGGGCTGGTCGGCGTGCCGGTGAGGTAGAAGGCGTCGTTCCGGCCCTCGAGCACGGTGGCCATCGTGGTGGGCGGGTAGAGCGCGAGGTCGGCCTCGCCGTTGCGCACCGCCAGCAGCCGGGCCTGTGGGTCGGTGACGAACCGGACCTCGTAGCGGCGCAGCGGCGGCGGGCCGGCCCAGTGGTCGTCGTTGGGCACCAGCCGCAGCCGCTCGGCGTCCAGCCCGTCCACCGTGTACGGCCCGGTGTAGATCCTGGCGGCCACCAGCGCGGCCGGGTCGCCCTTCGCGCGCTCGTAGGCGGCCTGGTCGTAGACCTTGAACAGCGACTCCTCGGCGAGCAGGTTCGGCACGTTCGGGGTGGGGTCGGTGGTGGTCAGCCGAACCTGGTGGGTGCCGGTCGGCTCCACGGTCGCGCCGGGCAGCGTCGCCCGCAGGACCGGGTTCTCGGCGAGCTGGTGACGCAGGCACGCGACGAGGCGCTCCGCGTCGAGCGGCGTGCCGTTCTGGAACCGGACCCCCTCGCGCAGGGTGAGCTCCCACGTCGTCGGGGCCGTGTCGCGCACGGCGGTGAGCAGCCAGGGCTCGGGGGTGCCGTCGAGGGTCGGTCGCATCAGCAGCTCGGCGTAGCCGAACTCGTTGCCCCAGTACCCGTTCTCGACAGGATCGAGGTCGGCGATGGCGAAGCTGGTGACGATGGTCAGCCCCGGACCGTCGCCCGCGCCCGGCGGCGCGGTGGCGCACCCGGCCAGTGCCAGCGCCGCGGCCAGCACCAGTGCGACGGCCCCGCGCAGGGCAGGATGAACTCGGGACATGCGGCCGCCTCCAGCACCTCGTGGATGACCCTTCCGTACGCGCCGTGGCCGGTCTCCTGGCTGACGGGTCGACCGCCGCCGCTCCCCTTCCCAGGCGGGTGGCGCCCAGTGGTTCGGAGCGTAGGCTTCCCGATCACAGTGGCGAGGGCCGCGCCGGTGTCGCACCGGCTTCCCGAACACCACGGCCCGGTCACGCTATCGGACCGCGTACGAGGCTGGCAACGCACGCCCCACCAGGGGAATCGAGCAGGATGCGAGTTGAGCTCCGGTGGGCCGAGGACAATACTCCGAGTAATGCCATCCGCGCCGTCGCCGATGTTTCTCCTGGTGCGGCACGGGTAGCCCACGCGTGAATCGACCTGCGTGTTCGCCTCACGCGGACGCCCAGCGGCTTCGCCTGCGTGCTGACGCTGAGTGAAGGGAGCGGTGATGGACAGCCTCAGGATGGAGAGGTCGGGGACGGAACCGGCACGCCGTGCCGGAGCAGTGGCATCCCCGGCCTGCCGGACACTTCCGCTCGGCACCCTGCCGAGCAGCCCGGAGGTCCCGTGGGTGCCGGCGCCGCGCGCGGAGGACGACGGCTTCGAGCCGACCATCGTGCGCGGCCGCGAGTAGGGCTCGCCACCCGGGGATCACCAGCCCGGCGGGCGCGGCATCGGCGGGAGTGCGGGCATCTCCTCGCGCATCCGACGCTCCATCTCCTCCAGCATCGGCTCAATGGCCTCGCGGGCCTCGCGGGCCTCGCGCATCCGGTCCTCCGCCTCCCGCGCCGGTGCGTGGGGCCGCCGTTCCGGGGTGCCCGCCGGCACCTCCTGCCGCGCGGCCGGCGGTGGCTCGGCCGGCTCCGCCGACTCCGCCGGCGTCTCCCCGGCGGAGGCGGTGGAGTCGGCGCCGGGCACCGTGACCACCGGCGGCGACGGCTGACCGACCAGCGGCGCGCCGTCGACCTGCCGGCCGCTGGACCCCAGCACCACCGCGCCCAGCACGCCGAGCACCACCACCGCGCCCGCCCCGCTCAGCAGCGTCCACGCCAGGGGGCCGGAGTCGCGGCGGCGGGCCGGCTCGGGTGCGACGACGACCGGCAGTGGCGCGGTGTCGTCCGGAAGGGCGGCGTTCTCCGGGGGCCGAGTTCCGAGTGCACGCTCGCCGCCGGTGCCGCCGGCGCCGGTGCAGTCCTCGGGCGGGCCGGCGCCGCCGGCGCTCGTGGTCCCGGAGGCGAGGTGGTCCGGCCGGTCCACCCGCCGGGGACGGCGCAGCGGGGCCGTCCGCGCCCGCCCGACCAGCTCGGCCACGGTGACCCGCTCCGCGGGGTTGCGCGCGGTCCGAGCCATCGACCACCTCCCACCCGGCTCCCACCACCCGGCGGGAGCCCCGTCACCCGGCACCGCCCGTTCGGGCGGCCCTGGACGGGTGCATGCTAGGGACGCCGCCCGGCGGAAGGCAAAGCGGGCGGGTAACCGTTGTCACTCGGATGACAACCACGTCGCGACCGCGGGTAACACTTGACGCGTGGACGGTACCGGGTTGTTCGACGGCTGGCTGCCGCGCGAGCTGGAAAGCCTGCTCGCTGCCGGCCGCACCTTGCTGCCCAGCGTGTCGATGCCGGCGGTGCCGACCAGCCCGTCGGGGATGGTCGAGACCGCCGTGCACGTCGTGGGCGACCGGCTGGTGGGCCGTCGGCTGACCGCGCGGGTCGCCGAGCACGACGTCGCCTTCACGCTCGGCGAGCTGGACTGCCGCGTCGCGTCGGTCGGGCTGCTCGGCCGGGCGGACGTGGGTGACCTGCGGCTGGTGGCCGAGGACGTCGACTGGCCGGGCGGGCCGTTGCGCCGGGTCACCGTGGTCGGCCGGGACGTGCGGGTCCGCTCGCTGCCCACCCCCGCCCTGGTCGCCGCCACGGTCGAGGTCGACATCACCGTCGCCGCCGACGTGCTGCGCGCCAGGGTGGCCGAGGCCCGGCCGGGCGTCGACGTCGAGCTCGACCCCGACGGCACCCTGCGGCTGCGCTCGACCCGCCGGCCGTGGTGGGGCAGCGTCGAGGTCGAGCCGCGGGTGGTCGACGCGGACGTCCTGCTGCGCCCGGTGGCCGCGCACGCCCTCGGCCGGCGGATCCGGCTGCCCCGCCGGCTGCGCCACGTTCCGGTGTCCCTGCCGGCACTGCGCGACGGCCCGGTGGGGCTGCGGCTCACCGGGGTGGACACCGGCGCCGGGGAGGTCGTGCTGCGCGGCACGGCCGACGCCTGGCGGGACCGGCTGGCCACCGTGCCGCTCACCGGCCTGCTCGGGTGGCTCGGCACGATCGCCGGCACCCTGACCGTGCCCCTCCCCCTGATGCCGCCTCGTGCGGAGCCGGCATGAGCACGCCCCTGCGCACCGCGACCGGGGCGCTCGCCGCGCTCGCCACCTCCGGGCTGCTCCGCCCGGCCGGGCCGCGGGCCGCCGCCGGCGCGGCCCGCGCGCTGTACCGGTTCGGCCGCACGCCCGCGACGCTGCTGGCCGTGGCCGCGGCGCGCCACCCGGACCGCCCGGTGATGATCGACGACGCCGGCGTCGTGACCTACGGGGAGGTGCAGCGCCGGGCCGAGGCGGTCGCCGCGGGGCTGGCCGCCGAGCTGCCGGCGCCGCCACGCACGCTGGCGATCCTGTGCCGCAACCACCGCGGCTTCCTCGTCGCGCTGGCCGCCGGGGCGCAGCTCGGGTGCGAGCTGGTCTTCGTCAACACCGAGCTGCCCGCGGCGCAACTCGCCAGGGTCCTCGACCGGCACCGGCCGGACGTGCTGGTGCACGACGACGAGTTCACCGGCGCCGTCGGGGACGTCACCGACGTCACCGACGTCACCGGCTTCACCGACTTCACCGGGCTGGCCGTCCTCGCCGAGCCCACCGCCGAACCCACCGCCGAACCCACTGACGAACCCACTGACGAAACCACTGCCGGACGGGTCGCCGGCCGCACGCTGGACTCGTTGGCCGCGCGGGGCGGTCCCGCTCCGCCGCGGGTGCGCGGGTCGGTGCGGCTGACCCTGCTCACCTCCGGCACCACCGGGCTGGCGAAGGGAGTCCCGC
The DNA here is from genome assembly GCF_900115565.1 of Amycolatopsis arida. Taxonomy (GTDB): domain Bacteria; phylum Actinomycetota; class Actinomycetes; order Mycobacteriales; family Pseudonocardiaceae; genus Yuhushiella; species Yuhushiella arida. The sequence continues at coordinate 681,342 of NZ_FOWW01000001.1, forward strand.
GGGCGCCACGGTTCGCCGGGCTGGTCGGCCTCGCCGCGAGCGGGCTGGCCACCGCGCGGCTGCGGGCCGGCGAGCGGGTGCTGGTCGCGCCGCCGTTCTTCCACGGGTTCGGCCTGCTGATGCTCGTCGGCGCCATCGGCGTGGGCGGCACCGTGGTGTGCGCGCGGCGGTTCGACGCGGAGCGGGCCCTCGCCGCCGTCGAGCGGCACCGGGTCGGCGTGCTGGTCGGTGTCCCGGTGATGTTCCAGCGGCTGCTGGCCGTGCCCGAGCGGCACGACACGTCGTCGCTGCGGCTCGCGATGACCGGCGCCGCGCCGCTGCCGGCCACCACGGCCGCGGAGCTCACCGCCCGGTTCGGGCCCATCCTGGTCAACGGCTACGGCTCGACCGAGGTCGGCGTGGTCTCCCTCGCCGGTCCCGACGACCTCCGCGCCGCGCCGGGCACCGTGGGGCGGCCGGTGCTCGGGGTGTCGGTGCGGATCCTGCGGCCCGACCGGACCCCAGCCGGGCCCGGGGAGACCGGCTCGATCTTCGTCCGCGGCGGGCTGGCGTTCTCCGGCTACACCCCCGATCCACAAAGGACGGTGCGGGGCAAGGAGGTGGTCGGCGGCCACGTGGACACCGGCGACGTCGGCCACCTCGATACCGCCGGGCGGCTGTACGTGGAAGGGCGCGCGGACGACATGATCGTGTCCGGCGGGGAGAACGTGTTCCCCGGCGAGGTGACCGAGGCGCTGCTCACCCACCCCGCCGTGCGGGACGCGGCGGTGGTCGGGGTGCCGGACCCGGAGTTCGGGCAGGTGCTGCGGGCATTCCTGGTCACCGGGCCCGAGCGGCCGGACGCCGCCGAGCTGAAGGCCCACCTGCGCCGCGACCTGGAGCGGTACAAGGTGCCGAAGGAGTTCCGGTTCGTCGACACGATTCCGCGCAACGCCACCGGGAAGGTGCTGCGCGGCGAGCTCGGCTGAGCTCTCGTTTCGGGCTCGGCTACCCGGGTTTGCGGGCCACCGCGCCGAGCAGCCAGCCGGACCGGTCGAGCGGGTCGGCGGTCTCGGCTTCCGGCCGCCAGTTCCCGACGTAGACCAGGCCCGGTGGCACCAGCTCCAGGCCGGCGAAGAACGACTCGACCTGGGCGCGGGTGCGGCGGGCATCGCCACCGCGGCGGAGGAAGCCGCGGTAGAGCTCCTGCGCGCGGCCGAGCAGGTCGGACCGGCCGTCGGAGACGACGTGGGACATCGCGAGGTAGCCGCCGGGCGGGAGCGCGTCGCGGAGGGTGGCGACGACGTCGGAGGGGCGGTCGGTGTCGGTGAGGAAGTAGACGATGCCCACCAGCAGGATCGCGAGCGGGCGGTCGAAGTCGAGCAGCCGGCGCACGGCGGGGTGGGCCAGCAGCTCCGCCGGCCGGCGGAGGTCGGCCTCGGCGACGGCGACGGCGCGGTCGCCGGCCAGCAGCGCGTCGGCGTGGGCGAGCACGACCGGGTCGTTGTCGACGTAGACCACCCGGGTGGCCGGGGCGATGCGGCGGGCCACCTGGTGAACGTTCTCCTGGGTGGGCAGGCCGGTGCCGATGTCGAGGAACTGGCGGACGCCGCGGGCGGTGAGGTGGCGGACGACGCGGCCGAGGAAGGCCCGGTTGTCGCGGGCCATCGTCCTGGCCTCGGGAGCGACGCGGAGGAGCTGCTCGGCGAGCTCGCGGTCGCAGGGGTAGTTGGTGGTGCCGCCGAGGAAGTAGTCGTAGATGCGGGCAATGTTGGGGATGGTGTCGTCGATCGTCACCCGCTCACACATCCGCCCACCATACCGATTAATCGCGCTGGGGCACCCGTTCGGCGCAAGCTCATGAGGACACCCGGCCGACATCACTCGAACGGGTAGCCGTGTCGGGTCGGCGGCGGCGGGACGGGAACCTTGTGACCGGCCGGCCGGCGGGGCAGACTGTGCGGCCATGGCGAGGTTACGGCTGCCCCGGGTCCTGTCCGTGTTCGTGGTCGTCGCCGCGATGCTCGGTGTCGTGGCACCGGCGCAAGCCGAGCCGGGGTCGGCGCGGGGGTGGCGCCCGGTGAACCCCCGGCCGAGCACGGTCGAGCTGGCGGTGGAGCTGCAGAAGCTGCAGCTGGTCAGCCGGGGCGCGGTGCGGGCGACGCCGATCGGGCGGTCCAACCAGGGTCGTCCGGTGTGGAGCGCGCGGGTGGGGCACGGGCCGCTGCGGATCCTGTACGTCACCCAGCAGCACGGGGACGAGCCGCTGGGTACCCCGGCGGCGCTGGCGTTCCTGCGGGAGGCCGGGGTGGGCAACAGCGCCTACCAGCGGTGGTTGCGGTCGCGGGTGACGGTGGACGTGATCGTGCGGGCGAACCCGGACGGGCACGAGCTCAACTGGCGGTACAACTACGCGCCGGACGCCGACCCCGAGTTCGGCGAGCCCGGCAAGGGCTACGACATCAACCGGTACCACAACCCGTCGCTGGCGCCGGAGGACAACCCGGCCACCGAGGCGGGGTTGATCCAGCGGCACTACGCGGAGACGTCGCCGGCGATCGTGGTGGACTACCACATGCAGGGCCGCTACCGGGACGACGCCGGGCGGGAGATCACGGCGTCGGTGATGTGGCCGACGCACCCGGACGTGTCCGCGGAGGCGGTGACGCTGGCGAAGCGGGTGACGGTGGTGGCGCACCGGGCGATGACCGCCGCGGGCGGCAACGTGTCGCGGTACCCGGGCGGGAACTACGAGGGGATCGCGCGGAACGCGTACGGGTTGCGCGGGAGCGGGAGCGTGCTGGTCGAGCTGAGCGCGATGGGTCCGGAGCATGAGCAGGCACAGATCCGCTCGGGATTCGCGGCGATGCTGGCGATCGCGCAGACCGCGGCGAACGGCACGCTGCAGGCGGTGGACCCGGCACTCGCCGAGCAGATCCCTCCACGCGGCGCCCCCATCCGCGACGAGTCCCTGGCCCTCTCGGCGACCGACTGACCAAGTTTCGTGCGTCACCTACGGGCGTCCCGCCGGCGCCACCACTCGCCGAGCACGACTCCCAGCAGCAGCACGATCGCGACGGCGGCGATGTTGCCCCAGTCCTCGGGCAGTGCCACGGAGGGCCAGGTAGGCGAGGGCAGCACAGCCCTGGAGCGCCAACACCCGCGCCCACGGTGAACCACGGCCACCGGGGCGCGGGCGAGCAGACCTCATCAAACCTGGTCCGGCCCTCATCAGAGTCACTCATCGCCCCACGACCAACCTCCAGGGCGGCACTTCCACACTTCGAGAGCCGCCCTACCGCGACTTCTTCTTGTCCAAAAGCCGCAAGATTGATCCCACCGCAATAATAAGCAGAGTCAGCACCGTGGCGAATACAATCAAGAATACCACGTCAGCTAACCCAAACGGGAGAGTTACGACAAAGCACGAAAACCAGATTATTAGAACAACTATGGCGACGCCGCGCCACCTTCCAGCAGAGATTCCGCTTGTCGAACTCTCCAGTTTCCCCGGGTGCGAGTAAGTGCTGCTGAGACCCGCGCGTTGTTGACCCAACGAGAACGATTGAAGCCCGAGCCGGCGCCGACACCGCCTCGGCCAGGGGACGCTTCCGGCGGACATATCGACACCCTCGACCACCCGTTACCGGCGAGACTCGCCCGTTCGGCCCCGCCCGTTCGACGGGTCACGGCGGGTTTCGGCGGAACCACTCCCCCGTTCGGCCCCTGCGTCCGTTCGGACCATCCCACCTCCCGGACGCCCTTTCGGAGCGGCCCGGGCGCCCTAGAATGAGGCATGGCCGACGTGTCCGGCTTCCCGCTGACGAACCTGATGGTGTACGCGGTGGTGGCGGTGACACCCGTGATGGTGTTCTGGGCCGCGCTACGGCTCGTCGCGTTCGCCCAGACGGTGCGCCGCACCACGCCGGCGATGCCGCACCCGCCGATCGAGCGCCTGGCCGCCGACCTGCGCCGGGTCCGCCGAACGCTGGCCGACTTCGAGGAGGGGACGCCGGTGGTGCGCCGGCGTGGCGCCCGCCAGGCCTACGACGCACTGCTGATCCAGGCGTGCGTGGCACTCGACGTCGAGCACACGCTCGACCGGTTGCCCGAGGGAATCGAGCGCGAGATGGAGCGCCTGCGCGTCGAGGAGTCGCTGCGGTCGGCCGGGCTGTTCATCCACTGAACCGCCGCGGAAAACGCCATGAAGGCCACCTTCATGGCACGGGGCGGCGGTGTCCCAGCACGGCGGTGTCGGTGACCCGCGCTAGCCTCGGCCCGTGATCGAGCAGATCGGTATCCCCACCGCGGCGGGCACCTTCGACGCGATCGCCGCGGGCCCGGCGGACGGCCGGCCCGTGCTGCTGCTGCACGGCTTCCCGGAAGCGGCCGTCTCGTGGGAGCACCAGGTGGCGACGCTCGGCGCTGCCGGCTTCCGCGCGGTGGCACCGGACCAGCGCGGCTACTCGCCCGGGGTGCGGCCGGAGGACCCCGCGGCATACGGGATCGGCGAGCTCGTCGGCGACGTGCTGGGCATCGCCGAGGCGCTCGGCTGGTCCCGGTTCGACCTGGCGGGGCACGACTGGGGCGCGGCCGTGGGGTGGTGGACCGCCGACGCGCACCCCGACCGGCTGCGCACCCTCACCGCGGTGTCGACCCCGCACCCCGGCGCGCTCGCGGCGGCGCTCCGCACGGACGACGACCAGCGGCTGCGCTCCGGGTACATGATCGAGTGGCGGCAGCGCGGGGTCACCGAGCGGCGGATGCTGGCGGACGGCGCCGAGGCGCTGCGGCGGATGTTCGAGTGGAAGGTGCCGCCGAGCCGGGTCGACGAGTACGTGCGCCGGCTGCGCGAGCCCGGCGCGCTCACCGCGGCGCTGAACTGGTACCGCGCGGGGCGCCCGGACGGCCGCATCGGCAGGATCAGCGTGCCGACCCTGTACGTGTGGAGCACCGAGGACGTCGCGTTCGGCTCCACGGCCGCGCTCGACACGGAGAACTGGGTGACCGGGCCGTACACGTTCGAGATGCTGGAGGACGTCAGCCACTGGGTGCCCGAGGAGGTGCCGGAGCTGCTCACCGGGTTGCTGCTGCGCCATCTCGGGCAGTGAGCGGCGGCGCGAGCGGCAGCGGCCGGTCCGGGGCGCCAGGGCCGGGCCGGCCCGGGTCAGCCCGCCCTGCCCGCTCCGGCGGCACCGTCGTCCCCGGCGGGGGCGCTCGTCCCGGTGCGACCTCCGTTCCCGTTCGGGCCACCGTCGCCGTTCGGCGTGCCGCCCGCGTCGAGGCGTCGCAGCCGGGCGATCTCCGCGCGGGCCTCGGCCAGCTCGGCCTCCAGGTCGAGGATGCGCCGGGCCGCGGCCAGCGTGTGCCCCTCGTCGACGAGCTCGCGCAGCCGGCCGGCCACGCCGAGCTGGTGCCGCGAGTAGCGACGGTGGCCCCCGCTGGACCGCTGCGGCGACACCGCGCCGGCGGTGTCCAGGCTGCGCAGGAACGGCTGCTCCACCCCGAGCAGCTCGGCGGCCTGCCCCGTGGTGTAGGCGGGGTAGTGCTCGTCGTCGAGCCTGTCCAGCCGCGTCGTGCCCACCTCGCCGTGCCGGAACCCGTCGTCGCGGGCCTGCCTGCCCTGGCCTTCCATGCCGCTCGACCTCACCTCGTCGCCGTCCTGATCGCGTCCAGCTCGAACATCACCTTATCTTGCGTAGCTGGTTGACAAAACCTGCACTCGTCATTATAAGAAAAGTAGATCGGTCAACTGCCGGGTGACAGTGGTCCGCCGGGAGGGTGATCGCGATGCGTGATGACGTGCGACCGGCACCGGTGGTACCCCCTGCCGACGACGCCGTCGTCGACCTGCTGTGCGCCGATCCGGAGTGGGTGAACGCCGAGTTCGCCGCGATCGTGGCGGCCGAGTTCGCCTCCCACCCCGCGACCGACGTGGTCCCGCCCACCCCTCGGCGCCGGTCGCCCCTCCCCCGACCGGCGCCGCCTTCCGGGCTCCCTCCCGGTCCTCCTTTCCAGGTGCGCTCTCGCGCTCGTCGCCACCGGTGTGGCACGGAGCCGCGGCAACGCTCGCCTCCGGCCCACCCGCCCCGGTGACGCCATCGTTCCAACCCTCCCGTACTGCGCCCCGCCGGGACGGTCCGGCGGGGCGCCGGCAGGACGGACAGGCAACACTTACATCAGCGGGAACAAAAAACTTGAGTCGACCGTTGGCATGTATGCGGGTTCCAAGAGTTGGCCCTTGAAGGAGGCGATGCATGATGCTGATGCGGACCGACCCGTTCCGTGAGCTCGACCGGTTGACCCAGCAGATGTTCGGCACGTTGACCCGACCCGTGGCGATGCCGATGGACGCCTACCGTTCGGGTGACGAGTTCGTGGTCGAGTTCGACCTGCCGGGCGTCTCGCCGGAGTCGATCGACCTGAACGTCGAGCGCAACGTGCTGACCGTCAAGGCGGAGCGCAAGGTCGAGCTGGGCGACAACGTCGACGTCCAGGTGTCCGAGCGACCGCGCGGCACGTTCTCGCGGCAGCTGTTCCTCGGTGAGAGCCTGGACACCGACAACATCGAGGCCCACTACGACAGTGGTGTGCTCCGACTGCGGATCCCGGTGGCCGAGCGGGCGAAGCCGCGCAAGATCGCCATCTCCGGCGGCACCGAGGCGAAGCAGATCAACGCCTGACCGCCGGTCACCAGGATCAGCGCGAACCCGCCGGCTCCGGCTCCGCGGAGCCGGCGTTCGTCATATCGCCGTGTTCCCCGATCGAGGTGTCGGAATGCGTGGGCGTGAACGTCCCGACCCCTACGCGGTGCTCGGTGTGCCGGCGACGGCGACGGACGCCGAGCTCACCGCCGCGTACCGGGCGCTGGTCCGGGCGTTGCACCCGGACGCCCAGCACTGCGCGGATCCGGAGCGGTTCGCCGCCGTGGTGGCCGCGTATCACCGGCTCCGCACCAGGCGGCGGGCGGAGAGTAGCCACCAGCGCGGCCGCGGCTCCCGCTCGGGGCGGGCCCAGCGGAGCGCTCGGACGGAGGCCGACCAGCGGGCACACCCGGCGGCCCACCAGACTTCCGGTGATGACCGGCCGGAGCCGGGCTCCACCGATCGCGACGATCCGAGAACCGGCGGCCCCACCCGGATCGAGGTGCGGGTGCACCGCCCCCGACCGCGGCGCGAGCCCGACCTGCGCGCCGGCCCGGTCCGCTACCACCCGGACTGAACACCACGCCACCCATCGGGACGGACAAAGCCGCGAACCCGGCACCACCACCCCAGCCAGCCGCGAACCCACCCTCACCGACCCAGGAGGGCCCTCATCCGTCCGCGGGATCCCGGGCCTCGGCCGGTCCCGGGCGCAGCAGGTCGCCCGCCTCGGCCACCACCCGCCGGGCGCCGCCGAGCTGCTCGGCCACCCGATCCCGCACCAGCAGCAGCGCCTCCGCCCGCCGTCGGGCCTCGGTGAGCATCCGCTCAGCCGTCGCGCGCGCCTCGGCCACCATCTCCTCGGCCGCCGCCCGCGCGTCGTCGAGCAGGCGCTCCGCGCGCGCCGCGCTCTCCGCCCGTGCGGTGGCCTCGATCTCGCCCGCCTCCTCGTGCGCGATCTCCAGCATCCGGCGCAACCGGTCCTGCAACGCGTCCGGCGGGAGGGGCGTCCGGCAGATGCGGTCGACCCGGTCGCGCAGCTCGCGGTTCTCCGCACGGGCCGCCGCCAGCTCCGCCACCAGGGCGTCCCGCTGATCGGTCACCCGGCGCAGCTCCTCGCGCAGCCCGACCACGTACCGCCGCACCTGGTCCGGCGCGTACCCGCGCCACGCGAGCCCGAACTCGGCGGGAACCGGCTCCGCGGCGTCGACGGCGTTGTCCAGGACGGCCACCGTGCACCCTCCACTGTGGATCGGAGACTGGCGGGAGATGACGCCGGGGCCCTTCGCGCTTCCAGGGCCGGCACGGTGTGACCAACGACCCGACCCCGCGGAAAGTTCCGCGGGAGACAAGAGAAACCGGCTCAGTCGCCCGTGCGGCTCAATCCCGTGAGGATCCGCTCGACGAGCCGCGGGTCCACCTCCACCGGCTCCCCGCGCATCTGCTCGGTCACCAAAGACCGCCGCCGCTCGGACCGCCGGGGCAGCCGTACGTCCGTGGCGCTCGTCCCGGGCGGCAACGGCAGCTCGCACCACACCAGCCTGCCCGTCCCGGCCACCCGCTCCACCCCGGTGCGCCGGCCCTCCATTACCGGCGCCGCGGCCGACGCGGGCGACTGGTCGTCCTCCACCTCGACGATCAGGTACTCACCGCTCAACCGCAGCCGCACCGTGAGGAAACCGGGCTCCCGCGGATCCGCCCGGTCCACCACCGCCGACACGAACCGCGACACGGCCCGCCCCGCCTCCTCCACCAGCGGTCGCAACGACCACTCGGTGAGGGTGAACCGCACGAACAGGTTCGCGCAGCTCACCGCGCTGGGCATCGAGACAAGCTGGAGATCGTCGACCTGGGCGGTCTGGGAGTTCACGCTGCCCCTTCCATCGTCTCCGGTCCTGCGCCGCGAAAGCCGTATCTTGCCAACCCGCGCCCCGCGTAGCCAGAAGGGGTGGGTCCGTCCGTGCCCGGTCGATCACCGTCCGGCAACGGGCGCGCCCCCGCGCGTCGCCGGCGGGTGTGCGATGGTGGAGGCATGAAGGGGCGGTGCTGACGTGACACTGACGCAGCGCGACCGCACGGTCGAGGCGGGGCGGCTGGCCGCCGTCCGGCGCTACGACATCCTGGACACCCCGCCCGACGGGGCGTTCGACCGGATCGCCACGCTCGCGGCGCGCTGGTTCGACGTGCCGGTGGCGACCGTGTCGATCGTCGACGAGGACCGCATCTGGTTCAAGGCCACGCACGGGCTGGACGGGGTCACCCAGATCGGCCGCGACCCGGGGTTGTGCGCGTCGGCGATACTCGGCGACGAGGTGCACGTAATCAACGACGCCGCCAGCGACCCGCAGTCCCGGGACAACCCGCTGGTCACCGGCGAACTAGGGGTGCGGTTCTACGCCGGCGCGCCGATCGTCACCACCGACGGCCACCGGCTCGGCACGGTCAACGTGTTCGACACCCGGCCCCGCGAGATCGACGAGGCCGGCATGGCCACGCTCAACGACCTCGCGGCGATCGTGATGGACCAGCTGGAGCTGCGGCTCTCGGCGCTGCGCACCCTGCGCTCCGAGCGCCGGCTGCGCGAGCGGGTCGAGCGCGACCGGGCCGACCTCGAGGACTTCGCCAGGACGCTGCAGCGCACCCTCGTCCCGCCCACGCTGCCCGCGATCGACGGGCTCGAGCTGGCCAGCCAGTACCGCACGGCCTCGCCGCGGCAGGTCGGCGGCGACTTCTACGACGTCTTCGCGCTGCCCGGCGACCGGTGGGCGGTGGTGCTCGGCGACGTCTGCGGCAAGGGAGCGCCGGCGGCGTCGCTGACCTCGTTCGTCCGGTACACCGTGCGCTCGCTGGCGCTGCACCACGACGACCCGACCGAGGTCCTCGCCGAGCTCAACGCCGCACTGATCGCCGAGCAGGTCGGCGACGAACGGCCGCTGTTCTGCACGGTGGTGCTCGCGATCCTCACGCCGGAGCCGGGCACCGGATGGCGGGCCACGGTGGCCTCCGGCGGCCACCCGCCGGCCTGGCGAGTGGCCGCCGACAGCCGCGTCGAGCCACTGGAGACACCCGGCGGGACGCTGTTGGGGCTGCTGCCAACCGCCACGTTCGCCACCCACCGAACGACGCTGGCACCGGGCGACGCGCTCGTGTTCCACACCGACGGGCTCACCGAGGCGACCACCGCCGCCGGAACCCTGTTCGGTGAGGAGGGGCTGCGGTCGTTCCTGCCCGGGTGCGCGGGGCTGGGCGCGGCGGCGCTGATCGAGAAGGCGACGGTCGTGCTCGACGAGCTCGGCGACGACCGAACGGACGACGTGGCGATCCTGGCGGTGACCGTGTCCCGGTCCGGGACCGGGTTCGAGGAGGTGCGCGAACGGGCATGATCGAGCCCTCCGAGATCGACGTCGGTCCCGCCCAGCGGGACGGGGACCGGCTCCTGCTCAAGGTCACCGGCGAGATCGACCACTCCACCGCCACGGCCCTGCACGACCGCGTGCTCGGCTCGGTCGAGCCCGACGTGCGGCACCTGGTGCTCGACTTCTCCGCCGTGACGTTCTGCGACTCCTCCGGGATGAGCGCGCTGCTCGGCATCTGGCGGCGGCTGCACGGGCAGTCCGGCGGGGTGTCGATCGCGGCGGCGCCGGCGAACGTGGTCCGTGCCCTGCGGATGGGCGGCCTGGACGAGCACCTGCCCACCCACCCCGACGTCACCGAGGCCCTCCGCACCCCCTGACCACTGCCGTGTCCGCGCCCCGTGTACACGTGTCCGCGGTCTGTGCCCGCGTGTTCGCCGCTCCGGTCACCGTGTTCGCCGCTCCCGTCACCGTGTTGGCCGCTCCTGTCGCGACGCCGGCACTCACGCCGGACCGACTGCCCAAGTCGGGGCGCAACTGCTTGCAACTCCTTGCGCAACCCAGGTCCCGCAGAAAGATAGGGTTCCTCTGGCGGCGAAGCGCTGCTACCGTGACCCAACCCTGAAAGTCTTGCGCAAGTTTTCAGAGTTCTTCCCGAAGTCCCCGCCCGACGGGAGAGCCCGATGAGACTCCGCAACTGGGCGACCGCGACACTCGCCGCCGTCGCCACCCTGTCCCTGCCCGCCGTCACGGCGGCCACGCCGAGGGCCGCGGCCGCGCCGAGCAGCGGCGACGCGATCGTGCACCTCTTCCAGTGGCGGTGGAGCTCGATCGCCGAGGAGTGCGAGACGACGCTCGGCCCCGGCGGCTGGGGCGGGGTCCAGGTCTCCCCGCCCCAGGAGCACGTGGTGCTGCCGGAGGCGGAGGGCGCCGCGTACCCCTGGTGGCAGGACTACCAACCGGTCTCCTACCGGCTGGACCGGACCCGGCGCGGGACGAAGGCCGAGTTCGTCGACATGGTCGAGCGGTGCCGCGCGCAGGGCGTTCGTATCTATGTCGACATGGTGCTCAACCACATGACCGGCACCGGCTCCGTCGGCAGCGGCCCGGGCAGCGCGGGCAGTGTGTTCGGCAAGTACGACTACCCCGACCTGTTCGGCGACGGGTCCGGTGACCGCTACGACCGCCCCGACTTCGGGCCGTGCTACCGGGCGATCAGCGACTGGTCGAGCAAGGCCGAGGTGCAGGACTGCGAGCTGCTCGACCTGGCCGACCTCAACACCGCCGATCCGCGGGTGCGGGCCGCGATCGCGAAGTACATGAACTCGGTGATCGGCCTCGGCGTCGCGGGTTTCCGGGTGGACGCGGCCAAGCACGTGCAGGCCGAGCACCTGGCCGACATCGTCTCCCGGCTGCACGACGTGCCCGGCTTCGGCGGCCGGCCCGACCTGTTCCACGAGGTGTACGGCGACGCGACCGTGCCCTACACCGACTACACGGCGCTGGGCAGGGTCACCAACTTCGACTACCAGCGCGCGGTGTCGGCCGCCGTGCGCGACGGCGACCTCACGCGGCTGGCCGACCTGCCGGACCACGGTGGGCTCACCGGCGCGCAGTCGGTGGTGTTCATCGACAACCACGACACGCAGCGGTCGGACCCGACGCTGACCTACAAGGACGGCGACCGGTACTACCTCGCCGACGCGCTGATGATGGCCCACCCGTACGGCACGCCGCAGGTGATGTCGAGCTACGCCTTCGGCGCGGTGACCGCGCAGGGGCCGCCGAGCACCGCCGACGGGACCACCCTGCCGACCGACTGCGGCAGCGCGGCGTGGGTCTGCGAGCACCGCGACCCGCGGGTGGCCGGCATGCCGGGCTTCCGCAACGCCACCGCCGGCACCGGGATGTCCTCTGTGGTCACCGACGGCCCCGGCCGGCTGGCGTTCGCCCGGGGCGACAAGGGGTACGCCGCGTTCAACGCGACCGGCACCCCGTGGCGGGCCACCTTCCGCACCGGCCTCCCGGACGGGACCTACTGCGACGTGGCACGCGGGACGTTCGACCGCCGCACCGGGCGGTGCACCGGCGGTACGGTCGCCGTCTCCGGTGGGTCGTTCACCGCGGAGATCCCGGCGAACCACGGTGTGGCCCTGCACGTGGCCGCGCGGCTGGGTGACGCCGCGCGGGTCGAGGTGGCCTTCTCCGCCACGGCGAGCACGTGGTGGGGGCAGCAGGTGCTGGTGGTCGGCGACGTCCCGCAGCTCGGCGGGTGGGACCCGGCGCGCGGGGTGGCGCTGTCCGCGCGGGACTACCCGGTGTGGACGGGGTCCGTACGCCTGCCGGAGGGGCAGCGGTTCGAATACAAGCTGGTCAAGCGCGCGCCGGACGGCAACGTGGTCTGGGAGTCCGGCCCGAACCGGCAGCACACGGTCACCGGCCCGACGACCCTCATCGCCACCTGGCGCTGACCGCTCGCACCCTCGGACGACGCGTCGTGGATGTTGTCACGGCGCTTCGTCGGCGAGCCGTACCTCGTAGGAGGCGATGCACCGTTGCACCGAACCGCGCGTTTGCCGGTGCCAGACCTCGTCCTAGCGGTACTCCCAGTCCGACACCATCGCTTCCAGCAGCGCGCGACAGAACGCCAACCGTTCGGCCGGCTCAGTGGCACCTGGTACAGACCGAACTACGCCGCGGCGCACGACAAGCACGGCTCATCGTTCGCGGGTGATCAGGTGGAAGGAGTGCGTCATGGTGGAAAGTGCCGCGGTGAGCGAGACTCTGCGCCGGTTGCGAGAGTCCCGGGGCTGGTCCTGGGCCGATCTCGCCCGCGCGTGCGGCACACCGCCGAAGGGCTCGATGTCACTTGGCTGGCACAGCCGCACACCGCGAGCATCCAACGCTCGAGCGCACGACGGGACAGCGCGGCTGGCCGCACCCGCCCGGGTGCGCGCTACCAGTTCCTCCTGGCCCGCCCGTACTCGAGGGGATCGGACGGGACGTAGCAGGCAGATCGAGGAGGGCATCTAGCGGTTCACCGCCGCGATCGTGGACATCGACAACCGGGTCGGGCTCTTCCTCCTTCTCGCGGCTGCAACTCGACTTGGCCCCGATCGTGCGCACGTGCCACCAGCTTCCTCGTCCGTGGCGAACCGGAGCTTTCGTCGCGGACCTCGACGAGCACACTCACGACGCTGTGCTCGGGCGGTAGCGGTTCAGCCGCGCTCGACGAGGTGGCCGACGACCTCCGGGCCGGGGTGGGCAGCGCCCGAGCCGTCGCGGCGGTGGTCCACCTCGGGCAGCTCCACCGGGTCGCCGTTGCGCTGCGCGCCCGCCGGCCGCGGGCCGATCCACGCGACGGCCAGCCGCGTCTCGCCCTTGAGGAACCGCTGGGCCCGCACGCCGCCGGTCGCCCGGCCCTTCGCCGGGTACTCGGCCAGCGGTGTCACCTTCACGCTCACCCCGGTCGCGGTGACCACCATCGGCTCGCCGTGCTCGTCGTCGTCGGTGCGCACCGCGCCGAAGAACACCGCCTCGGCATCCGGAGCCAGGCTGACGCCGGCCATCCCGCCGCCCTTCAGGCCCTGCGGCCGCACCAGCGACGCGGAGTACCGCAGCAACGACGCGGTCGACGTCACGAACGCCAGCGTCTCCTCGCCGTCGGTCAGCCACGTCGCGCCGACGACCTCGTCGCCGTCCTTGAGCGAGATGACGTCGAACTCGTCCGAGCGCACCGGCCACTCCGGCGCGACCACCTTCACCACGCCCCGCCGGGTGCCCAGCGCCAGGCCCGGTGAGCCGGCGGCCTGCTCGCCCAGCGGGGCGATCCCGACCACCCGTTCGCCCTTGTCCAGCGGCACCAGCTCGCGCGCGGCCATCCCGCCGCGCAGCGACACGGTGCCGGACTGCTCGGGCAGCACGGGCAGCGGCAGCACCTCCGTCTTCACCGCTCTGCCCCGGTTCGTCACCAGCAGCACCTGGCCGCGCGCGGTGGAGTGCACCACGGCGGCCACGGCGTCGTGCTTCACCCTGCCGCTGCGCCGGCGCGCCTCGGGCACCTCCTCCGACTCGGCGGCGGTGCGGGCGACCAGACCGGTCGCCGACAGCAGCACCTGGCACGGGTCGTCGGCGATCTCCAGCGGCCCCGCCGGGCGCGAGGCGGCCAGTACCTCCTTGAGGTCGCCGTCGATCAGCGCGGTGCGCCGCTCCGTGGGGAACTCCTTCGCGATCCTGGCCAGCTCGTTCGACACGACCTTCTTCAGCACCGACTCGTCGTCGAGGATCTTGGACAGCTCGGCGATCTCCGCGCGCAGCCGGTCCTGCTCGGCCTCCAGCTCGAGCTTGTCGTACTTGGTGAGCCGACGCAGCGGGGTGTCGAGGATGTAGGTCGCCTGGATCTCGGACAGGTCGAACCGCCGCATCAGGCCTTCCTTGGCGGCCTGGGCGTTCTCGCTGCCGCGGATCAGCTTGATCACCCTGTCGATGTCGAGCAGTGCCTTGAGCAGGCCCTCCACCAGGTGCAGGCGCTCCTCGCGCTTGCGGCGGCGGTACCGGGTCCGCCGGGTGACCACCTCGTAGCGGTGGGCGAGGAACACCTCGAGCAGTGCCTTGAGGCCCAACGTGCGGGGCTGGCCGTCGACCAGCACGAGGTTGTTGATGCCGAACGACTGCTCCAGCGGGGTGAGCCGGTACAGGTCGGCCAGCAGCGCCTGCGGGTTCACCCCGACCTTGCACTCGATGACCAGCCGGGTGCCGTTCTCCCGGTCGGTGAGATCCTTGACGTCGGCGATGCCGGTGAGCCGCTTCGACTTGTTGACCTCGTCGGTGATCTTCTCGATCACCTTCTCCGGGCCGACGCCGTAGGGCAGCTCGGTGACCGTGATGGCCTGGCGGCCCCGGCTGCCCTCCAGCGGGCCGGTGGTCGCCTTCGCCCGCATCCGCACCACGCCGCGGCCGGTCTCGTAGGCCTTGCGGACCTCGTCCAGGCCGAGCAGCATGCCGCCGGTCGGCAGGTCCGGGCCCGGCACGAACTCCATCAGCTTGTCGAGCGTGGCGTTGGGGTGGTGGATGAGCCACCGCGCGGCCTGGATGACCTCGCCGAGGTTGTGCGGGATCATGTTGGTCGCCATGCCGACGGCGATCCCGGACGTGCCGTTGACCAGCAGGTTGGGAAACGCCGCGGGCAGCACCGACGGCTCCCGCAGCGACCCGTCGTAGTTCGGCTGGAAGTCGACGGTGTCCTCGCCGAGCTCCCCGACGAGCAACATCGCCTCCGGCGACATCCGCGCCTCGGTGTTGTGGTTGACGAAGCCACCGGCGAGGAACGAGTGGTCCTCCGACCGCACCCGGACCGAGTACACCTCCGCCGGCTCGGCGGCCTGGACTTCCGTGACCTCCTCGAAGCGGTAGCCGGAGTCCATGACCGGTAGGATCGTGCGGAGCACGTCCGTGTCCTTGATCCGGTCGATGATTCGCAGTCGCTCGGTCTCCCAGCGCTCGACGCGGTCGAAGTTGTGCTTGGTCAGCCACTTCCGCCCACTGCCGCGCCGGTCGAAGTCCAGGGCACCCCGCACGTAGTCCGCGACGAACGGCACCCGGTCGCCGCTCAGCCGGTGGGGGCGCATCGGCGCGCGGCTGACCAGCTTTCGCAGCTTGGCCTGCTTGGTTTTCAGGAAACCCACTCGCTCGGCGAACCCGCGCACGTCGCGCGGACCCGAGATGACGAGTCGATGCTCGACGCTGCCATTCTTCCGCGTGTAGCGCCGGTGGCAGGCGATGATCCCGAACTCGGCGAGCAGCTCCTGGATCTCCTTGGCGAGGCGCTCGCTGTAGGTGCTGTACTGGATGGTGAACCCGTCGTGCGCAACGCGTGGCCCGCCGTCGCCTTCGAACGCGGCCATCAGGAACGCCCGCTTGACCCCCCAGCCGCCGTTCCAGACGAACTCGGGCACGTGCTTGTCCCGCGACTGGTACCCGACGAGCTCCCCCAACGGGCTGGTCCGGAAAGCCGCCATACCGCCGGAGTGCTCCTGGATGTCGAGCTCATGGATTCGTTTGCGATCTCCTCGGGTGTGCCGCTCGTAGACGTAGCGGTGGCCGCCGACCACCTGATCGTAGGCATGCAGAACCTCGCCGAAGAAATGTTCGTCGGTATTGTTGAATCCTGCTCGGGTGTCGTTGGCGAACCCCTCCGACACCCAGGCCCCAGCCAGAACACCCAGTGTGTACTCCCGCGCCGTGGGCACGGCCTGCTGCCAGGCGTTGCGCGCGACGCAGACCACCGCGCCCGGCTGGAGCTCGTCCAGTCGCCGCCACTGGAACAGCGGCACTCCCATGGGTGCCTCGAGGCACAGCACGAGGTGGTTCTCGCTCCCGCGCAGCGAGAAACCGGACTTGGTGGTGATGCGCAACGTGGGGTGGACGCCGGAGTTGAAGACCTTGTCCACCTGGACGGCCTTCCCGTCCTTGTCGAGGACCTCGAAGTCGGCGTCCGCCTCGCTGTCCGCCGGCAGGTTCACCACGTCGGCGATCCGCGGGCTCGACCCGTCGGCCAGCCGGACACGGGTGTCTCCTACCACGCAGTAGCGGCTCGCTGCCGGGCCGTCGTCTGGGCTTCCGAAGTTTCCGTGCCCGTCGATCAGCGGCACGTTCATCGAGAAGTCCTGGGCGAGGCGGACCATGGCGTCGTAGATGGCGGTGTCGCCGTGCGGGTGGTAGCGGCCCATCACGTCACCGACCACGCGGGAGGACTTCACGTACGCGTGGGTCGGCCGGTAGCCGTTCTCGTTCATCGAGAACAGGATCCGGCGGTGCACCGGCTTGAGCCCGTCCCGCGCGTCCGGCAGCGCCCGGGAGTGGATCACCGAGTAGGCGTACTCGAGGTAGGAGTCCTCGATCTCGGTCTTCACCGGGTTGTCGAAGACCTGCGCGCCCGGCTGGTCGAAGGCGGCCGGGTCCACCCGGGTGGTGACGGCTTTGCGGCGGGCCATGCTGTGGCTTCTCCTCGTGGTGCTCGGGCTCGACTGGGCTCAGGGCGGGTCAGACGTCGATCGCGTCGCGGTCGACCCGCTCGGCGGACTCCACCAGCCATGCGCGCCGGGGCTCGACCTTCTCGCCCATGAGCAGTTCGAGCGCCTCCTCCGCGGCCTCGGCGTCGTCCATGGTGATCCGGCGCACCGACCGGGTGGCCGGGTTCATCGTGGTCTCCCACAGCTCGTCGGCGTCCATCTCGCCGAGCCCCTTGAACCGGGGCACCGGTGTGACGATCTGCTTGCCGGCCTTCTCCAACCGGGCGACGGTGGCCTCCATCTCCCGCTGGGTGAAGGTGAAGTGGGTCTCCGGGTTGCGCCCCTTGGTGACCACCTTGTGCAGCGGCGGCATCGCGGCGTACAGCCGGCCGTCCTCGATCGCCGGGCGCATGTACTTCGCGAACAGCGTGATGAGCAGCGTCCGGATGTGCGAGCCGTCCACGTCCGCGTCGGCCATCAGGATCACCCGGCCGTACCGCATCGCGCTCAGGTCGAAGGTGCGGCCCGTGCCGGCGCCGAGCACCTGCACGATCGAGGCGATCTCGGCGTTCTTCAACGTGTCGGCCAGACTCGCCTTCTGCACGTTGAGGATCTTGCCCCGCAGCGGCAGCAACGCCTGGTACTCCGACACGCGCGCCATCCGAGCGCTGTTGTGCACGAAGACCCCGGCATCGAGCGCGAAGTTGTGGTAGCCGTCGACGGTCAGGTCGTACACGTCCGCGGTCTCGTTCAGCGGCTCCACTGATACCACGTGGTGATTCACCTGAGCGGCGGCCTCACGCAGCCGCGCGTAGTCACCTTCGTGATACCCCAACAGGCGTTCGAAACGCAGGCCGGTAGGAGCGTTTCGCCGGCGCTCGGCGTCGTACGCCGCGGCCAACTGGTCGTCGGGAAGGTGCAGCAGCGCGGTGAGCCGCCTGAGCCCGGCGAAGCGACGTCCCTCGTTCTGCCTGGCGACGCGTTCGACACGCGAAACCGTGGCAACATACTTCTTCCGGCCAACCTGGACCTTCGCCAGGTGCCCGGTGTCCGAGTCGAGCATGCGGATCTTCATTCGGAGTGAATGTCGCGCACCGAAGTCCGGGTGCTCCCGATGCCAGGCGACCACAGCCGCACGCTGCCGTTCCCGTTCGGCGGGGTCGGCGAACTGGCGCCTCGTCTCCCGCGACCGCCAGGCGCGCAACTCCTCGTCCTGCCATTGCACGCAGGCACGGTCCCGCCACTGATCACGTCGCCGGGGATCGGCGAAGAAGATGCGGACGCGCTCCGGCATCGCCGCGTGCAGGGCCGCGTGAGCCTCCCAGGTCATCCGCCGGAGGTCGCGCGGATCATTGTTGCGCTTGTTCACGTCCACGTGGTGACCAACGATGCCGTTCGCCACGCTGTCCAGCCCGTGCCGGAGGTTGTACGCGTCGGCGAGACAGTGGGTGTACACCCACTCCTCGCGGTCGTTCATCCAGACGCGTTCGTACCCGTCCAGGTTGTCGCCGGCGGCCTTCGCCGACACCGAACGGTAGAGCGGCATCAGGGAGTCACCCGCCGCGAGCTGGTCCGCCCGGCGGTAGGAGCCGTCTCGGAGGCGGAAGAGATGGTCCGGTGTGCAACGCACGGACTCGCCGTTGTCCAGGGTCACCCTGACGAGCGAAGCGCCACGCTTGGTCAACCTCGGCTCCACCAGCGGGACGACGACAACCCGTCCGGCCTTGTTCGTCGCGTACCCGAAGTGGCTCACCCCGCGCTCCCAGTCGGCGGTCAGCTCGGCGAACGTCATCGACCGGCCCGACGCCAAGGACACCTTCGTGTCGCCGGTGAAGCAGCCCAAGGCGCTGTCGCCCTCCACGAGGAAGAGCTCGCTACGGGACACGCCGGTGGTGCGGCAGTCGACCAGCTTCGGCGGCATCGCCGCGCCCTCGAGGGCCGTCTTGCGGCGGGCGGCGTCCTTCTGCTGCTTCTGCGCCAGCCGGACCCTGGCGGCGTCCACCACCTTCTGCAGGACGATCTTGGCCTCGCCCTTGGTCTTTCGCTGCTCGGTCCACGCCTTCAGGTGCCGCTCGACGACGCCCTGCACCACCTTGGTCACCCCGGCGGTGGACAGCTCGTCCTTGGTCTGCGAGGTGAACTGCGGCTCCGGGATGCGTACGTGCACGACCGCGGTCATGCCCTCGCAGACGTCGTCCAGCGCCGGAAGGTCCTCTTTGGACTTGAGCAGCCCGCGGGTGCGGGTGATGGCCTCCTGCAACGCCTTCAGCGTCGCCCGCTCGAACCCCTTCCGGTGCGTGCCGCCGTGCACGTTCCGGATGGTGTTGGTGAAGCACTCGACGGTGCGCTCGTACCCGGTGCCCCAGCGCATCGCGATCTCGACCTCGGCACGACGCTCCACATTGGAGCGCATCACGCCGTTCTGGTCCGCCGCGTTCTCCCGGTAGGTCCCCTCCCCGGTGACGAGCAGCGTGCCGCACACCGGCTTCTCCCCCGCTGGCGCGAGGAACTCGACCATGTCGGCGAGGCCGTCGGGGAAGTGGAACGTCTCCTCCTCGATAGCGCCACCGACGGCGGCGCGCAGCACGTAGGTGACCCCGGGCACCAGGAACGCCGTGTGCCGCAGCTTCGCCCGCACGCTCTCCACGTCCAGCTCGGCGCCCCGCTCGAAGTACCGCGGGTCGTGCCAGTACCGGATCGACGTGCCGGTCCGCTGGCCGCGCTTCATCCGCCCGGTGACCCGCAGCCCCGACTGCTGACTGAACCGCGCACCCGGCCCCGGCCCGTCGAAGACCCCCGGCACGCCGTGCGCGAAGGACATCTCGTGCACCTTGCCGTCCTGCCTCACGGCGACGTCGAACCGCCGGGACAGGGCGTTCACCGCCGAGGCCCCGACCCCGTGCAACCCACCGGAGGTCTTGTAGCCGGAACCGCCGAACTTGCCGCCCGCGTGCAGCCGGGTGAGCACCAGCTCGACCCCGGAGAGGCCGGACTTGGCGTGCACCCCGGTGGGGATCCCGCGCCCGTCGTCGTCCACCTGCACGCTGCCGTCGGCGTGCAGGGTCACCACGATCCGGCTGGCGTGCCCGGCCACCCCCTCGTCGGTCGCGTTGTCCACCACCTCGCTGAACAGGTGGTTGATCCCGCGGCTGTCGGTCGACCCGATGTACATCCCGGGCCGCTTGCGCACCGCCTCGAGCCCCTCGAGGTGGGTGAGGTCGTCGGCGCCGTAGAGGGCCTCGGCAGTCACAGCGTCGTTCTCCCAGGTCGTGGCCTAAAGGTGGGGCACGGAGGCGGCCGGGGGAAGCCGACCGGCGTCTCACGGTACTGGGAGGGTATCGGGCGGCCCCGACAAGACGGGGGATTTCGCGGTCGGGCTCACCGCGGCCGGCGGGCGAGCAGCACCAGCGGGGCCACCGCGAGCGCGCCGGCCACCCCCGCGACGAGCATGTACCCGCCAGCCCCGAACAGCTGACCCGCCGACACCCCGGCCAGCGCGGACGCGCCCCACACCACGGCGTCGACCACGCCCTGCACCCTGCTGCGCCGCTCGGCCGGCAGGTCCCTGCTGAGCAGCGTGCTGCCGCCGACGAAGACCAGGTTCCAGCCGTAGCCCAGCAGGAACAGCGCCAGCGGCAACCCGGAGGTGTGCGCGGTGGGCGCGGCCATCGCGGTGACCGAGGCGACGGCGAGCGTGCCGATCCCGGCGAAGATCGTCACCCGGCCACCCCAGCGGTCGGCGATCCGGCCGGACAGCGGTGCCAGCGCGAACATGCCCAGGATGTGCGCGGTGAGCACCCAGCCGACGACGTCGAGGCCGTGTCCGTGGTGGTGCAGTTGCACCGGGGTCATCGTCATCACCGCGACCATGGCGAGCTGGGCCGCGACCATCGCGGTCAGCGGCGCGAGCACGGCGGGGCGGCGCAGCACGCCCACCGCGGCCGGCGGGCCGGCCTCCCGGACCACCACGGCCCCGGTGGCCGGCAACGCCACGGTGACCGCCAGCGCGGCCGCCATGAGCACCACCGCGGCCAGCACCGGCCCGGACAGCGGGGGCAGCCCGACCCGCTCCGCCGCGGCCGCGGTGGGCGCGATCAGGGGTGGGCCGACCACGGCACCGACGGTGCCGGCCCACACGACCGTGGACAGGCCGAAGCCCTTGCGCGCCGCGGGGTACAGCTCGGCCGCCACGTATCGGGACAGCAGCGCGGCGGCGTTGCCGAGGCCGAGCAGCACCAGCCCGGCCAGCAGCGCGAGCAGGGAGCCGAGGGCGGCGGCGATCCCGGCGAGCACGCCGCCGGCCACGGCGAGGGCGTAGGCGGCCAGCAGCGCGGGCCGGGCGCCGCGGCGGGCGATGAGGACGCCGAGGCCCAGCGCGCCGGCGGCGGTGCCGGCCACCCCTGCCGCGCTGGGCAGCCCGCTCCACTCGGCCGCCCCGGCCTCGGCGGCGACCAGCGTGCCGGCGGTGGTCGCGCCGGTCATCGCGGTGTTCGTCAGCGCCACCCCGGTGAACAGGGCGACCACCGACCGGCGGCGGGTGGTCGGCGGGACGGTCGGCACGGCCTCGGCGGCGAGATTCTCCATGACGGCGATACTAGAAAGGCGCCACGACGTTTCGAATGCCCGAGCAACGGCGTTGCGCGTGCCTGACCGCCCGAGAGAAAGGGACGCCCGGCCGATGACCTTTCGATCGTCAAGACCGCTCGACGAGACCGACTGGCGGATCCTCGACGGGCTCCAGGCCGACGCGCGGCTGTCGTTCAAGGAGCTCGGCCGGCGGATCAACCTCTCCCCGCCGGCCGTGGCCGAACGGGTGCGCCGGCTCGAGGAGTCCGGGGTGATCGCCGGCTACCGCGCCCAGGTGGACCCCGGTCGGGCCGGCTACCCGCTGCTGGCGTTCATCCAGCTGCGCTGCGCGCTGGGTCACTGCCTGCTCAAGACGAGCACGGCCGAGGACTACCCCGAGGTGGTGGAGGTGCACCGGCTCAGCGGCGACCACTGCACGATGGTCAAGGTGCGGGCGGTGTCGCTGGAGCACTTCGAGGGTCTGCTGGAGCGGATCGGCAAGCACGGCGAGCTGCGCTCGTCGGTGGTGCTGTCCACACAGTACGAGAACCGGCAGGTCGAGCCGCCGGTGGCGGACTTCACCCGTGCCACCCGATCCGCTGGGTGGAGTCGTTAGCCAGCTCACGTTCGGCCCCCCGTTGCTAAGGTCTTGCGCAACCATGACCGACCGTCGCGACGGGACACCGGACCGGAAGGGGTGAACATCGTGCCGGCGAGCCAGGAGCACGACCAGCAGGTGGCCAACGGCGGGGCGGTGCCGGCCACACCGCGAAACCGGGTGAACCCGGTCGTCTTCTTCGGATCGTCGGTCTGCATCCTGGCGGTGTCGATCTGGGCGATCGTCACCCCGACGCGGGCACAGGACGCGATCGGCACCGTCGTCGGGTGGATCTCCGAGGGCTTCGGCTGGTACTACTTCCTCGCCGCCACGCTGTTTCTGGTCTTCGTGGTGTTCATCGCGCTGTCCCGGTACGGCAAGGTGAAGCTCGGGCCGCAACACTCCACACCGGACTACAGCCTGTTCGCGTGGGGCGCGATGCTGTTCGCCGCGGGCATCGGGATCGACCTGATGTTCTTCTCGGTGGCCGAGCCGGTGACGCAGTACCTCGACCCGCCGATCGGCGACCCGCGGACCATCGAGGCGGCCCGGCAGGCTCTGGTGTGGACACTGTTCCACTACGGCATCACCGGGTGGGCGATGTACGCGCTGATGGGCATGGTCCTCGGCTACTTCGCCTACCGGTACAACCTTCCGCTCACCATCCGGTCGGCGCTGTACCCGATCATCGGCAGGCGCATCCACGGCCCGATCGGGCACGGCGTGGACATCGCCGCCGTGCTGGGCACGATCTTCGGCATCGCGACGTCGCTCGGCATCGGCGTGGTGCAGCTCAACTACGGGCTGTACTTCCTGTTCGGCATCCCGCAGGGCACCGCGGCGCAGATCGGGCTGGTGGCGCTGGCGGTGTTCATGGCGACGATCTCCGCGGTCGCCGGTGTCGACAAGGGCATCCGGCGGCTGTCCGAGCTGAACGTGGTGCTGGCGATCGGGCTGATGCTGTTCATCCTGTTCAGCGACGACCCGATCTTCCTGTTGAACGCGATCGTGATGAACATCGGCGACTACGTCAGCAGCTTCGCCGAGCTGACGATGAACACGTTCGCCTACGACCGGCCAACCGAATGGCTGAACTCGTGGACGCTGTTCTTCTGGGCGTGGTGGATCGCGTGGGCGCCGTTCGTCGGGCTGTTCCTGGCGCGGATCTCCCGCGGGCGGACCATCCGCCAGTTCGTGGCCGCGACGCTGGTGATCCCGTTCCTGTTCACCCTGACCTGGCTGGCGATCTTCGGCAACAGCGCGCTGCGGGTGGTGCGCGGCGGCAACACCGAGTTCGGGCAAACCGCGATGGACCAGCCCGAGCAGGCGTTCTACTCGCTGCTCACGCAGTACCCGGGGGTGACCCTGCTGGCCGGGTTGGCGACGTTCGTGGGGCTGCTGTTCTACGTCACGTCGGCCGACTCGGGCGCGCTGGTGATGGGCAACTTCACGTCGTACCTGGCCTCGCCCACCACCGACGCGCAGCGGTGGGTGCGCATCTTCTGGTCGGCGGCGATCGGGCTGCTCACTCTGGCGATGCTCATCGTGGGTGGTGTGCCGACCCTGCAGAACGCGACGATCATCATGGGGTTGCCGTTCTCGTTCGTGATGTTCCTGGTGATGTGGGGGCTGTACCGGGCGCTGCGGGTGGAGCGGTTCCGGGAGGACAGCTTCCGCACCACGCTGCCGTCGTCGCTGTCGGAGCGCACGACCGCGGAGGGGCGGGGGGTGCACCGGTCGTGGCGGCAGCGGTTGGCGCGGGCGATGAGCTACCCGGGCAAGCGGGCGGCGAACCGGTTCGTCGAGGAGGTCGCCCGGCCGGCGTTCCACGAGGTGGCCGAGGAGCTGCGGGCGCGCGGCGCGGAGGCGTCGCTGAGCGAGGACGTGGTGGCCGAGGTCGGGTTGCCGCAGCTGGACCTGCGACTGCCGCTGGGTGAGCAGGAGGAGTTCCGGTACCGGATCTGGCCGTCCGAGGCGATCACGCCGTCGTTCGCCACCGGATCGGTGAGCGCCGAGGACACCTATTTCCGGTACGAGGTCTACCTCAGCGAGGGCGGGCAGGGCTACGACGTGCTGGGCTACAGCAAGGACCAGCTGATCGGGGACATCCTCGACCAGTACGAGCGGCACCTGGAGTTCCTCCGCCTGCACCGGGAGACCGGCAACGGCAGCGGCGTCCCGGTGACCCCGGCCGCCCCGCCCTCCCCCGTCGACACGGCCCCGACGAGCCAGGACTGAGCGGGCCCTGCCCAGGTCGCCGGCTCCGAGAACGGGGACGGACCTCGACGCCGGCTGGACCGTTCACGTCCAGCCGGCGTCATGGGCCGTCTTCACGAAACACGTGGCGTGGCGTCAGGAGGAGCTCTCCGGTTCAGCCGAGATGATCTCGTGCTCGTTCACCACGATCTGGGCGAGCGTGACACCGGAGGCGTCCGAGATCTCCATCTCGTATGCCCCATCGGAGTAGGACTCGATGAGGAACCCCACCGATCCCCGCGGGGCACCCTCGTCGGCTTACCGATCCACGACCAGCTCGACCCGACTGTAGAGCTCCAACGACATCCACCTCTTCTCACTCGCCGGCGGCCTACCACTTGACGTCCACGGGCTTACCTGCGGGCTGCCAGGTCGGCGAACCGCCGCAGGTAGAGCGGCCAGCCTTCATCAGCGGCCACACCGTCGCGCTCGCTCTGCCACCCGTCACCGTGGCGGTCGAGGTGTCGGTGCTCCAGCTCGACCCGGGTCCGGTCCGACCCCACTGTCATGAAGCGCACCTCGACCTCGCTGCACCGGTCGGGGTCGGTCTCGATCTGCCAGTGGGGTGTGATGTCCCAGCTGATCACGAACCGGTGCGGTGGCTCGAACGTGAGCACCCGTGCCCAGCGACACACCGATCCGTCCTCGCCGCGGTCGTAGACGGCGCCGCCGACGCGGGTCTCGAAGACGGTCTCGGTGATCGGCACCGTCAGCATGTTGTGCTCGCGTGGCTTGATCCGGTCGAACTGTTCGGTGAAGACGGCGAAGGCTCGCTCGATCGGAACGGCGACCTCGATCTCGTGCCGTACGGATGCCCCGGTGGATGTGGTCGTCATGTGCTACTCCGTTTCCTGTTCCGCGATCTGCTTGAAGTTGGCCAGAGCCTTGCCCCAGAACCCGTCCAGCTCCTCGCGCAGTGCTGCCAGGCCTTCGGGGTCGACCTGGTAGACGCGCCGGGTGCCCTCCGACCGGACCCGCACCAGGCGCGCCTGCTTGAGCACCCGCAGGTGCTGGGAGACCGCCGGCCTGCTGATCGGCAGACCGTCCGCGATCTCGGTCACCGATTGGGGCCGCTCGGCGAGGAGCTCGAAGATGCGCCGCCGGCTCGGGTCGCCGAGCGCGGCCCACGCATCGACAGCGTAAGTGGACACGAACGTAAGCTACCGCTTACCAGCGATACGGGTCAAGGTCAGCGCCCGTCACGGGTCTGCCGAATCAGTACGAGAGACCGAGCCGGACCCTGAGTGAGGCCACGGATGTTCGTGTGAACATGCTCATCCGCCGTGGCCTGGGGGCAGCTCGTGGCCGCCCGAGGCGCTCGCCGGACGACGGCG
The DNA here is from genome assembly GCF_900115565.1 of Amycolatopsis arida. Taxonomy (GTDB): domain Bacteria; phylum Actinomycetota; class Actinomycetes; order Mycobacteriales; family Pseudonocardiaceae; genus Yuhushiella; species Yuhushiella arida. The sequence continues at coordinate 707,082 of NZ_FOWW01000001.1, forward strand.
CGCGGCGGGCCGCCGAGGGGCAGCGGCCCGCCGCGCGGCAGAACAAGGGATCAGCAGCGGTAGAGCGAGTTGGGGTGCACCGCCTCGCAGTAGCGGACGTGCAGGTGGTTGTCGTGGTTGGCCCACTCCGAGGTGAGGCCCTCGCGGATCAGCTCGGGGTCGTTGAAGAAGATCAGCTTGACGTGCCCCGGCGCGCTGGCCCGGATGTCCCGCACCAGCTTCCGCGTCGCCGCACGGTCGTAGGTGGACGAGCGCCAGGTGATCCGGCCCGCGGAGCACTGCTGGCCGTCCGAGCGGATCGGCCACAGGTCGACGTCCATCCCGACCTGGTGGCTGGAGTGCCCGTTGAGCGAGCCGCCGTGCTCCTTGGAGAGGTCGCCGAGCGGCACGGCGCCCTTGCCCGCGCCGGCGAACCGGCGGACGGCCTCCTCCAGCTGCCCGGCGGTCGCGCCGGTGCCCCAGTTGACCCTGCCGTTGTTGTCCGGGTCCTTGTCGCAGATGCCGGACATGCTCGGATAGTCGTAGTGCCACAGCAGGTTGCGCCAGGTGACCGGGCCGGCGATCCCGTCGGCGGCGATGCCCCCATGCCGCTGGAAGGTGGTCACCGCGGTGCGGGTGGCGGCGTCGAACGAGCCGGACACCGACAGCCCGGCACCGTTCTTCTGGTTGAGCTGCACCTGCAGCGCGCGCACCGCGTCGCCCTGGTCGCCCTGCCGCACGGTGACCGCCAGCGCGCCCCAGGTGTTCGGCCCGACGATGCCGTCCACCCCGAGCCCCTTCGCCGACTGGAAGCCCCGCACGGCCGTGTCGGTGCTCGCGCCGAACACCCCGTCGGTGGGCGGACCCTGCCGGTGATGGCGCAGCAGGTACTGCACGGCCAGGACGTCGACCCCACGGTTGCCCTTGCTCTGCGTGGGGAAGAACGCCCCGGGAAAGGCGGAGGCCGAGCCGGGCAGCAGCACGGTGCCGGCGAGCACCACGACGGCCACGGCCAGCCGGAAGAGGGCATTCATTGACAGATCCTCTCGACATCAGGTGAGAAACGTACTCACTGGGCGACTGTAGAACGGCCCCCGGCGACGACCTACGACTGAAAAAAAGCTGCCACAGAGCCACGCCGGAACCGGGTGAGGCGACGTTCCCTCGGCTGAACAGGGATGCCCTGGAGGCGCTGCCGATCTACGATCCGTGCGTGGAGCTTCCCGTCCGGCCGCCGGTCAAGCCGATGCTGGCCAAGTCCGTCCGCGAGATCCCGCGCGGGCCGGGACTGGTGTACGAGCCGAAGTGGGACGGCTTCCGGTGCGTCGTGTTCCGGGACGGCGACGAGGTGGAGCTCGGCTCGCGCAACGACCGACCGCTGACCCGGTACTTCCCCGAGCTGGTCGAGCTGATCCGGCAGGAGCTGCCGACGCGGTGCGTGGTCGACGGCGAGATCGTCATCGTCACCGGCAGCGGCCTCGACTTCGACGCGCTGCAGAACCGGCTGCACCCGGCGGCGTCGCGGGTACGGCTGCTGGCCGAGCGCACGCCGGCCAGCTTCGTGGCGTTCGACCTGCTCGCACTGGACGACCGCGACCTCACCGAGGAGCCGTTCGCCCGGCGGCGGGAGCTGCTGGAGGGGCTGCTCGACCGCGACCTCGCCCGCATCCACCTCACCCCGCTCACCGACGACCCGGACCGCGCGCAGGACTGGTTCACCCGGTTCGAGGGCGCGGGGTTCGACGGGGTGATGGCCAAGCGCGCCGACCTGCCCTACGAGCAGGACCGGCGGGTGATGTGGAAGGTCAAGCACGAGCGCACCGCCGACTGCGTGGTGGCCGGGTTCCGCTGGCACAAGGACGGCCAGGGCGTGGGGTCGCTGCTGCTCGGCCTCTACGACGAGAACGGCACGCTGCACCACGTCGGGGTCGCCAGCAGCTTCACCGCCGCCCGTCGGCGCGAGCTGGTCGACGAGCTGGCGCCACTGCGGGAGAACGCGCTCGAGCACCACCCCTGGCGGGACTGGGCGCGGGCCCAGACCGAGGCGAGCGCCGCGGGCGGGCGGATGCCGGGCGGGGTGAGTCGGTGGACCGGGCAGAAGGACCTGTCGTGGGAGCCGCTGCGGCCGGAGCTGGTCGCCGAGGTGCGCTACGAGCACGTGCAGGCCGGCCGGTTCCGGCACGGCAGCCGGCTCGCCCGGTTCCGGCCGGACCGCCGGCCCGAGTCGTGCACGTACGCGCAGTTGGAGGAAGTCCCCCCGGCCGAGCTGGCCGCGTTCTTCACCGCCGCGCGACGACCACCGAGCATCGACCGAGCACCCGCGAGGGAGGAGCCAGCCGCGCGACGACCGCCGAGCATCGACCGAGCGCCCGCGAGGGAGGAGCGCAGGCGGGAAGAGTGCGGCCATGGACACGGGCGGGAGGAGTGCGGCGACGACGGCAGAGAGGTGCGAGGCGGATGAGCGACGCGATCACGCTCGACATCGGGGGCACCGAGGTGACGGTGACGTCGCCGGACAAGGTGTACTTCCCCGAGCGTGGCGAGACCAAGCTCGACCTGGTGCGCTACTACCAGGCCGTCGCCGAGCCGCTGCTGACGACGATGCGCGGGCGCCCGCTGATGCTGGAGCGTTACCCGAACGGCGCGGGCGGCAAGTCGTGGTTCCAGAAGCGGGTGCCGAAGGCGGTGCCGCCGTGGCTGCGGACCACGGTGGTGGCCACGCCCAACGGCACCACGAGCGACGCGCTGGTGGCGGCGGACCTGGCGCACGTGCTCTGGGCGGTGAACCTCGGCTGCCTCGGCTTCCACGTGTGGCCGTTCCACGCCGACACCCCCGAGGTGACCGACGAGCTGCGGGTGGACCTCGACCCGTCGCCGGGCGTGACGTTCGACCAGGTGCGCCAGGCGGCGGTGCTGGCGAAGGAGCTGCTGGACGAGCTCGGCATCGCGGCGTACGTGAAGACCACCGGGTCGCGCGGGCTGCACGTGTACGTGCGGTTGGAGCCGCGGTGGGACAGCTACCAGGTGCGGGCCGCGGCGGTGGCGCTCGCCCGGCTGCTCGAGCGGCGGCATCCGGACCTGATCACGGCGGCGTGGTGGAAGGAGGAGCGCGGCGCGCGGGTGTTCGTGGACTACAACCAGAACGCGCCGCACCGCACGGTGTTCGGCGCGTGGTGCGTACGGCCGCGGGTGGGTGGGCAGGTGTCCGCCCCGATCGGCTGGGACGAGCTGGCCGACGTCGATCCGGCCGAGCTGACCCTCGCGACGGTGCCCGTCCGGCTGGCCGAGCGGGGCGACCCGTGGGCGGCGATGGCCGAGCGGCCGCAGTCGATCGAGCCGCTGCTGGAGCAGTCGGGGCGGGACATGGCCGCCGGGTTGATGGACGCGCCGTGGCCGCCGGTGTACCCGAAGCAGCCGAACGAGCCACCGCGGGTGGCGCCCAGCCGCGCCCGACAGGACACCGCCGGGTAGGGCGCTCAGGTGCGGCTCGGAGCCCGCTCCGGAAGGTGGTGCCGGGGCGTCCGGTCGTGCCGGGGCAGCAGGAGCGGGGTCGCCAGGAGGAGGAGACCGGCCAGCGCGATCGCGGCGCGGGCACCGGTGAGCGCGGCCAGCAGGCCCCACAGGGCGATCAGCGCCGCGCAGACGGCCTTGCTGGTGATCGACCACGCGGAGAGGATGCGGGCGACCCGGTCGGCCGGGACCTGGTCGAGCCGGTAGGTGGCCAGGACCGGGTTGAACACGCCCATGCAGGCGATCAGCCCGAGCTCGACGACGATGACCAGCACCAGGCCAGCGGTCCCCGGCTGGACGAGGGCCAACCCGACGGGCCAGCACGCGCGCAGCGCCCCGGCGGCGCGCAGGACGGCGTGCCGCCCGAACCGCGCGACGAGCCGGCGGGCCAGCCGGGCACCGGCGAGTCCACCGAGGCACGGCACGGCGAACGCGAGGCCGTACTCCCAGGGCGTGAACCCGAGGTGGCCGAGCATGAGCACGGCGAGCAGCGGGGCGGTCGCCAGGATCAGGCCGTTGACCAGGATCGTGTTGGCGAACAGCGGGCGCAGCCCCGGGTGGGTCAGGATGTGCCGCCACCCGTCGAACAACTCGCCGGCCCGCGGCTGCTTCGAGCGGGGTCGCGTGGGGCGCGGCTCCCGGCCGCCGATCGCGCGGAGGCCCGCCGCGGAGAGCAGGTAGCTGACCGCGTCGGCCAGCACGGTCGTCACCGGACCGAGCAGCCCGATCGCGGCCCCGCCGAGCGGTGGTCCGAGCGCGGTGGCGGTCCAGGTGGTGGTCTCGAACCGCGCGTTGGCGACGAGCAGTTCCTCCGGCCGCACCAGCGACTTCAGGTAGGCACCGCCAGCGGACTGGTGGGCGATGCCGGCCGCGGCGACGATCACCGACACGACCAGGAGCTGGGCGAAGCTCAGCCAGCCGAGCGCGAACGCGGCGGGGACGCTCAGCAGCGCCGCGCACCGGGTGAGGTCCATGACCACCATCACCGGCCGCTTGCGGCGGAGGTCCAGCCAGGGGCCGAGCGGCACCGCCACCACCGCGCCCACCGCCAGCCCGGCGGCGGCCAGCAGGGACACCTCGGTGGGCCCGGCGTGCAGCACGAGGATCGCGATGAGCGGGAACGCGTCGAACGCGAGTCGCGTGCCGAACGCGCTCACCGCGTACGCCGCCCAGAGCCACCCGAACCTCCGCCCCAGTGAACCCACCGCACCAACCTCCCCAGATCGACGGCGGAGATCCAACCCCGTCAGCGGCCCGGGAATCAAACAACCGTTCGGTCGACGAGCCACAACCGCGCGTTGTGCGGCTAGGGTCGGGCCGTGGACCTCGTCGCCGTGCGCACCTTCGTCGCGGTCGCGGACACGGGCCGGTTCCACGAGGCCGCCGCCCTGCTGTCGATCACTCAGCAGGCCGTCTCCAAGCGCGTCGCCGCGCTGGAGCGGGACCTCGGCGTGCGGCTGTTCCACCGCGCCGCCCGCGGCGCCCGGCTCACCGCCGACGGGCAGGCGTTCCTGCCGCACGCCCGCGATCTCCTCGCCGCCGAGGAACGGGCGGCCGCCGCCGTGCGACCCGGCCACCGCCCGCTGCGCGTCGACGTGATCGGCCGCCAGCTCGCCCCGGCGGGCCTGCTGCGCGACTTCCATCGCGCGCATCCCGGGGTCGCGCTCGACGTCGTGACCCTCCCCGACGCCGGCGCGGCCGTCGCCGCCGTCCGGGCCGGCGCGATCGACGCGTCCTTCCGCGCCGTCACCGTGCCCGCGCGGCAGCTGCCCGGTGGCGTCGAGGCCACCCGGGTGTTCGACGAGCCGCTCCAGCTCCTCACCGGGCCGGCCCACCCGCTCGCCGGCGCCCGCGCGCTCCGGCCCGCCGAGCTCGCCGGGCACCGGATCTGGATGCCCGGCATCGTCCCCGGAACCGAGTGGGCCGCGTACTACGCCGAGCTCGCCGCCGCGTTCGGGCTCACCATCGACGCGGGCGGCCCCGACTTCGGCATCGAGCCCCTCCTCGACGCGGTCGCCGACTCCCCGGCGACGGCGACCTTCGTCGGCGCACGGACCCACCTCCGCTGGCCCGCCGACCACGACCTGCGGCGCATCGCCCTGCGCGACCCCACCCCGGTCTACCCGCACTCCCTGCTCCGCCGCGGCGACAACCCGCACCCCGCGCTCGCCACCCTCCGCGCCCACCTCGGCCCCCCCGGGTTCGGCGCCGGGACCTGGACACCGGCCTGGGCGGCCTGACACCGGCCCCGGCGGGGGTGAGGTGGTGGCCCGGCTCAGCCGTCGAGGTGCGTGGCCAGGCGGTCGAGGAAGGGGCGCTGGCTGGCGAGGATCTTCCGGTGCGCGTCCGGCAGCGCGAACCACCCGACCCGGTCCAGCTCGGGGAACTCCTGCCGCCGGCCGGACCGCGGCGGCCACTCCATCTCGAACGTCCCCGGTACGACGCTCGCGGGGTCGAGGTCGCCCTCGACGGCCCAGACCGTCACCACCTTGCCACCGGACTGCCGCACCGTGCCGAGGTCCACGGCCGGCCCCGGCGGCACCGGCACGCCCAACTCCTCGGTGAACTCGCGGCGCGCCGCCGCCTCCGGCTCCTCGTCCGGCCCGTACTCGCCCTTGGGCACCGTCCAGCCGCCGTCGTCGCGGCGCGCCCAGAACGGCCCGCCCATGTGCCCGAGGAGCACCTCGGCCCCGTCACCGACCCTGCGGAACAGCAGGATTCCCGCGCTGCGTGTGCCCGCCACCCGCACAGTCTGGCGCACACCGCGGGAGCACCGGCGACGGCCACCTGTCCCAACCACGGCCGCGACGGGTTACGTTCATAGCAGGTAACCGACAGGGTCACCCGGCACCGCCGGGGAGGGAGGTGGCACGGATGACGCCCCAGCCGTGTGTGCTGCTCAAGTACGGCGAGCTGGCGCTGAAGGGCCGCAACCGCGGCCGTTTCGAGCGACATCTGCTGCGCAACCTCGAGCACGCCGTGTCCACCGACGCCGCCCCCGCCCGCGTCTGGCGCCGCGAGGGCGTGCTGGTGGTGCTGTCCGACCTGCCCCAGGACGAGCTGGTGGCCCGCGCCCGCGAGGTGATCGGGATCAGCCTGGTGCAGCCGGCGCTGCGGGTCGCCAGGAACCCGCGGGCCGCGGCGGCCGGCGCGCTGCGGCTGCTGCGCGACCGGTTCGGCTCGCCGGACTCGGCCGAGCCGCGGCGGTTCGCGATACGCGCCCGGCGCCGCAGCAAGCGCTTCCCGATGAACTCCGAGCAGCTCGCCGCGGCCGTGGGCCAGCGGGTGTGCGAGGAGTGGGGCTGGCCAGTCGACCTGAGCCACCCCGAGGTGGAGATCGCGGTGGAGGTCGACGAGCGCGAGGTGTTCGTCGCGCTCGATCGCCACCGCGGCCAGGGTGGGCTGCCGGTGGGCTCCAGTGGGCGGGTGCTGGCCCTGCTGTCCGGCGGGTACGACTCGCCGGTCGCCGCCTACCGCGCCATGCGGCGGGGACTGCGCTGCGACTTCGTCCACTTCACCGGCGCCCCCTACACCGACCCCTCGTCCACCTACAAGGCCTACGCCCTGGTCCGCCAGCTCGACCGGTTCCAGGGCGACTCGCAGTTGCACGTGGTGCCGATCGGCACCGCGCAGCGGGAGCTGGCCACCGCCGGCGCCGGGCAGCTGCAGATCGTGGCGCAGCGCCGGCTGATGGTGCGCGTCGCCGAGGCGCTGGCCCTGCGGCTCGGCGCGCAGGCGCTGGTCTCCGGCGACAGCCTGGGCCAGGTCGCCAGCCAGACGCTGAGCAACCTCGTCACCGTCGAGCGGGCGGCGTCCTCCCTCCCGCTGCTGCGCCCGCTGCTGGCGTGGGACAAGGACGAGATCATGGCCGAGTCGCGCCGGCTGGGCCTCGCCGACATCTCCACGCTGCCCGACGAGGACTGCTGCCAGCTGCTCACCCCGCCGAACGTCGCCACCCGGACCACCGCCGACGAGCTCGCGCACGTGGAGGGCCGGCTGGACCTCGACGAGTTGGTGGACAAGCTGCTGGCCAACGCCCAGGTGCACTGCCCCGCGGCCGACCCGCGCACCCCGTGACCGAGCCGGGAGCTGGCCGCTGACGAAGCGCCGCTGGCCGAGCACGGAGACCACCGCCACCGAGTTGGGCTGACCGGGCGTACGGCATCCGGGGTTTACGACGTCGCCGGGGCGGGAATATCGGCGGGTGGACGCGTGTTGGTCACCTTGTTGCCCGGCCGGCGACGGTGAGTCCGCGTGGAACCTGTACCGCGGATCCCGGCATGGGGGACGAGTACACATCCGCGAGCGATCAGGCGCTCGCCACCCCACGTCGCCACTCGGCGACGGAATCCGCCAGGAAGGAGGGCGGTACGACCATGGACGACATCGAATGGCAGCACCGCGCCGCCTGCCGGGACGAGGACCCCGAGCTGTTCTTCCCCGTGTCCGACATGGGCCCGGGCGCCCGGCAGACCGCGCAGGCGAAGGCGGTGTGCGCCCGTTGCCCGGCGCGCATCGAGTGCCTGGAGTACGCGCTGGACAACGGGCTCGACTTCGGCGTGTTCGGCGGCACCACCGAACGCGAGCGCCGCGCCCTCAAACGGCAGCGCCAGCTCGGGAGCCGGCCCAACGCGGCATGAACGAACTCACGACCGACCGCCAGGCCCGGTGACGCGCACCGCGTCACCGGGCCGCTGTCGCTCCAGGCCCGTGGTCAGCGCCCGGTAGTCAGCGTGGTCAGCGTGGTCAGTGGGAGCTGGTGGCGAGCCCGGCGGTCGCCATGATGTGCTCCACCAACGTGATCAGCACCTGCTTGGTGGAGTCCCGGTCGCGCACGTCGCAGAGCAGCAGCGGCACCCCGTGGTCGACGTCCAGCGCCGCGCGCACCTCCTCGGTCCCGTACCGGTAGGCGCCGTCGAAGCAGTTGACCCCCACCACGAACGGCAACCCGCGCCGCTCGAAGAAGTCCACCGCGGGAAAGCAGCTCTCCAGCCGCCGGGTGTCGGCCAGCACGACGGCGCCGAGCGCGCCGTGCGCGAGCTCGTCCCACATGAACCAGAACCGGTCCTGCCCCGGGGTGCCGAACAGGTACAGGATCAGCTCGGGGTTGATGGTGATCCGGCCGAAGTCCAGCGCCACCGTGGTGGTGGTCTTCTGCTCCACGCCGGCGAGGTCGTCCACCCCTTCCGACGCCGCCGTCAGCACCTCCTCGGTGCGCAGCGGCGGCACCTCGCTCACCGATCCGACCATCGTGGTCTTGCCGACCCCGAAGCCGCCGGCGATGAGCAGCTTCACCGCCCGCGCGGCGAGCCGCTGCCGGGGATCAGAGTTTCCGGATTCCATCGAGAACCGCCTGCAGTACGTGTTGGTCGGGGGCTTCGGTCGCCGGAGCCGCTCTCCGGAAGATCACGTAGTTCTGCTCGATCAAATCACTGAGCAGCACCTTCACCACGGGCAGGGGCAGGTCGATGCGCGCGGCCACCTCGGCGACCGACATCGGTCGCTGGCACAGCCGCACGATCCGCGCGTACTCGGGTGCCATCCCGGCCGCCTCGGTCACCGACGGCAGCGCGACCACCAGCGTCATCAGGTCAAGGCCGACGCTGTCCGTCCGAGTGCGGCCGCCCGTCACCGCGTACGGCCGGACCAGTGGGCCGGCCGCCTCGTCGAACCACGCCTCGTCCCGCCCGGTCATGGCGAGCGGCGCTCCGGGCACTCGGTGGCGCGCGCGAACGCCCCCTCCTCGCTGGCGCTCGTCGGCGACGTTCGCCGCGCGGCCGTGGTGACCGGTTCGCTCGCGAGCTCGTTCACTGGTGCACCTCCCGCAGGTCGCCGGAGGTTTCCCCGACGGCGGTGCGTGGCGCCGCGGACAGCGCCGCGCCCACGCGCTTCACCAGCAGGTTCATCGCGTAGGCCACCATGCCCATGTCGGCGTCGGCCGAGGTGAGCAACGCCAGGCAGGCGCCCTGGCCGGCCGCGGTGACGAAGAGGTAGGAGTGCTCCATCTCCACGACCGTCTGGCGCACCCGCCCGCCGCCGAAGTGCCGGCCGGTCCCACGCGCCAGGCTCTGGAACGCGGACGCCACCGCGGAAAGGTGCTCACCGTCCGCTCGGACAGATTGCTCGAGCGGCCGATCAGCAGCCCGTCGGCCGACAGCACGACGGCTTTCTGCGCGCCGGCGACCCGCTTCACCAGATCGTCGAGCAGCCAGTCGAGCTCGTTGACTCCCGTGTTGGCCATGGCGTTCATTCTCCAGAGGGAAGGTCGAGGTGGCCGGGGTCGGACTCCCGGGCCTGCCGGGTGCCGCGCTGGAAGGCGGCGAGCCGGTGCCGGGCCTGCTCGGGCGAGTCCGACATCGGCACGTCGGTCTGCTCGGCGGTGGGGTCGTCCTCGCGCAGCTGCGGGACGAGGTTCTGCTGGCGCCGCCGCCGCGGCAGCGGCGGGCGGCCCGGCGCCATCGGCCCACCGGCCTGCGCCGGCCCCGCCTCGCCCGGCCGCGGCTCCCGCGGTGGCCGCCCGTCCTGGCCCGGTCCCGGCTCGTGCGGCGGTCGCTCGTGCGTCGGTCGGGAGTCCGGGTGGGCGCGGGGGCCCCGAGGGGGTCGGGAGGGTGGTGCCCCCGGTGCCTGGCCGGCGGAGGCGTCCCGCGCGAGCTCGCGCGGCTGGGCGTTCCGCTGCGGCAGTGACTCCCGGGCTGGTTCCCGAGCTGGCTCCCGGACTGGGACGTCCCGGGGCGGCACCGGCGGCACCGGTTGGCCGTCCCGCGGTGGCTGGGCCTCGCGGAGCGAGTGGGCCGAGTGGGTCGAGTGGGTCGAGTGGGCCGAGTGGGCGCCGCGCCGCGAGAGGTCCTGCCGCGTCGGAGCGTCCTGGTGGACCTCCTGCGGCGGGTGGAACATGTCCACCCGACGCCGCGGCGGCAACCCACCGCCCACCGGCACCCCGTTGGCGGGCTCGGTCTCGGCCGGCCCCGCGCCGGGCTCCGGCGGGCGGTGCCGCCCACCCGGCCCCTGCTGGGCGGGCACGGCGTCCTCGGCCGGCTCGTCCTCGGGTCCCGGCAGCGGGCTCAGCAGGTCCGACCGGACGAGCACGATCGCCCGCACGCCGCCATAGGCCGACTCGCGCAGCGTCACGGTGACCCCGTGCTTGGCGGCCAGCCGGGCCACCACGAACAGGCCGAGTCGCGGCTCCTCGGACAGCGCCATGAGGCTGAAGTCGGGCGGGTCCTGGAGCAACGCGTTGAGCCGGTCGGCCTGCTCCGGCTCGATCCCGAGCCCCTGGTCCTCGACCTCGATGACCACGCCGCGGCCGACCACGTCGCCGCGGATCTCCACCCGGGACTGCGGCGGGGAGAACGACGCGGCGTTGTCGATCAGCTCGGCGAGCAGGTGCACGAGGTCGCCGACCACCGGGCCGGCCACCGCCAGCGCCGGCAGCTTGCCCACGCTGACCCGCTTGTAGTCCTCGGTCTCGGCGGTCGCGCCGCGCACCACCTCGGCCAGCGCCACCGGGTTGCGCCACTGCCGGCCCGGCTGCCCGCCGCCGAGGATGATCAGGTTCTCGGCGTTGCGCCGGGCACGGGTGGACAGGTGGTCGAGCTGGAACAGCACGTCGAGCTGGTCCGGGTCCTCCTGCTTGCGCTCGGCCTGGTCCAGCGCCTGCAGTTGCCGGTGCACGATCACCTGGCTGCGGTGGGCGATGTTGAGGAAGACGTTCTTCGTGCCCTCCCGGGTCCTGGCCTCCTCGACGGCGGCGGCGACCGCGGTCTGCTGGGCCTTGTTGAACGCGTCGGCCACCTGCCCGATCTCGTCGTCGCCGTGGTCGAGCAGCGACACCTCCTCGTCGAGATCGACCCGCTCGCCCGAACGCACCCGGCCGACCAGCTCCGGCAGCCGCTCGTCGGCGAGGTCCAGGGTCTCCTCGCGCAGCCGCTCGAGCCGGCGCACCAAACGGTTGGACAGCCGCCACGCGACGACGAACACACCGACGGCGACGAGCAGCGCCACCAGGCCACCGATGATCGACGTGACGAGGGTCTGCTCGCCCTCGTCGAGGGCCACCTCGGTGGCGTTGGAGCTCTGCTCGATGTAGAGACCCATGAGCGCGGCGCCGACCTCGCGGGCGGCCGACCGCCACTGCTCGGGGGACACCGGAAGCTGGTCCTGGTTGCCGCGCAGGAAGGCGTTCTCCACGGCGGCGACGGTCCGCCACGCGTCACTGGCCAGCAGGGCGTCGTACTTCGCCCGGACCGACGGGATCATCTCCGGGGCGGCGCGTTCGAGACCGGAGTGGTAGGCACCGATCTGCGCGACGTAGGTGCGGAACTCGGCGTCGGAGAGGCCACCTCCGGCGACACCGGCCGCGGCGAGCGCGTCCCCACGCGACATCGCGTCGGCGCTGGTGAACAGCGGCATCGCGGTCATCCGCAGGTACGCGGTCTCGGCGTCCGGCGCGTTCTGCGCGACCCCGTTCAGTCCCTCGGCGAACTGGTCGATGATCCGGTTGTAGAAGTCGTAGGCCTCCTGCAACGACGGCGCCCCGGAGTCCACCCGGTCGCGGAACTGCGGCAGCCGGCCGAGCATCGCGGTCGCCTCGGTGATGTTGGTCCGCACGTTGTCCGGGGCGTCGTCCACCATCGCCCGCAGATCGGCGCCAATCCGCTCGGCGGCGGCGTCGGTCTTGATCCGCTGCGGCTCCAGCTCGAGCCGGTTGCCGCCGCGGCTGGCCAGGTCCTGCAGCGTGAGCCGGCGTTCCTCGCGGACGGCGGCGAAGAACTGCATGCCGGGCTCGGCGGCGTCGTGCACCTTGTTCGCGAAGTCCCGTGCCTGCGCGGCCTGGTACACCAGGTAGCCGGCCAGCACCAGGCCGGCGAGCAGCAGCGCGACGCTGGGCACGAACGCGATCGCGAGCACGCTGGACCGGATGGACGAACGCCCGGCCCGTAACCCGAACATCTTCTTCAACGCGGTACTGGCCCTTCCAGCGATGGTCGTGACGATTGAGGGGCCCCCGCACACCCGATTGTTGCTTCCGCCGGAACAGCGATGCGCCTCCCCGCTTCGCGGCACGCAGAGTATGCATTGGGACAAACATGAGTCAACTTCACTACTCCGTCCGGCCCAGGGTGAGGCCCGCCCGCCGGCGGACGGACACGCTGTGACGTGGACCGGTCCGCGCCGCGAGATCCGCGTCACGCCGACCGCGAGCCAGGTCACAGTGCGAGAAATCGATGTCTCCGCTATGCGCACCCGCTCGGTGAGGTGTCCACAATGGGAAATCAATGGGGGGCGGCAATTCACCAACGGGACGTCAATTGCCGAGAACGCTGATCATGGTGGCACATTTCGCGCCGCCAGGGGGCCGGTATTGGCAACCACCTCGGCGTGGCGGCGCCGGTGCGGGACCGGGTGGGCAGTTCGGGGCGGGCCGGAAGGTCAGCCGAGTGCCGCCGCCGGAAGGTCCCGCCGCCGACCCACCGGCCAGGAACGCGGCTCCGCCCCGAGCGCCACCAGTTCCCGCACCTGCTCGGCACACCACGGCGACACGGCCAGCTCCCCGGAGAGCACCTGGTCGCTCACCGCCGTCCAGCTCATCCACCGGTACGCGGCGACCTCGGCGGGGTCGGGCCGCGGCTCGGCGTCGGTGCGCGCGACGAACACCGGGCACATCTCGTTCTCCACGATCCCGTTCGCCATCACCGCCCGGTACCGGAACCGCGGCAGCACCAGGTCCACCCGCCCGACCACCAGCCCGAGCTCCTCGCGCAGCCGGCGCCGCACGCTGTCCACCAGGTCCTCCCCCGGCCCGGGATGCCCGCAGCAGGAGTTCGTCCACACGCCGGGCCACGTGCGTTTGCCGTGCGCCCGCTGGGTCAGCAACAGCTCGCCGCTCGAGTTCATCGCGTAGCAGGAGAAGGCCAGGTGCAGTGGCGTGTCGGTGGTGTGCACGGTCGCCTTGTCGGCCACCCCGACCGCGTGCCCGGCCTCGTCCAGCAGCACCACGCGCTCCATCGACATCCCCACCTTCACCGCGCCCCGTCCGATCGCACCGCTCCGTCCGGTCGCACCGCCTCGACCCGGACGGCGACACCGCCACTCGGGTACATCGCGGTCAGCCCGGCCGGCCGCTCCGGAGCCGAGACCAACCGCAGGTCGGTGCGGCGCACGAGCAGCGCCAGCGTCGCCACCACCTCGGCCGTCGCCAGCGGCGCCCCGACGCACCGGCGGAAACCGGTCCCGAACGGAAGGTACTCGTACGGGCTCGGCGCGCGGTACCCCGGACGCTCGCGGTCCCACCGTTCGGGGAGGAACCGGTAGGGGTCGGCCCACCGCCGCGGGTCGGTGTGCGTGACGTACTGGCTGAAGATCACGTAGCTGCCGGTCCGCACACGGTGGCCGGCGAACCCGAAGTCGGCCACCGCGGTGCGGCCGCCCACGATGGCCGGCGGGTACAGCCGCAGCGTCTCGTCCACCACCCAGCCCAGGTACCGCAGCCGGCGGGCGCCGGCCGCGGTGACCGGCCCGTCCCCGAACACCTCGGCCACCTCGGCGCGGGCCCGCTCCCACACCCCGGGGGTGACCAGCGCCGCGTAGACCGCCCAGCCGAGCGCGGCGCTGGTGGTGTCGTAGCTGGCCACGACGAGGCTCACCACCGCGTCCCGCAACTCGGCCGGGGTGAGCCGCCCGCCCTCGGGCTCCCCGGCGGCGAGCAGCATCCCCAGCAGGTCCTCCCCCGGCTCGGCCGCCCGCCGCCGGCGGGCGATCTCGGCGAACACCCGCTCGTCCACGCCCGCCAGCCCGGCGCGGGCCCTGCGGCGCACCGGGTTCGGCACCGCCTGCAGCGCCAGCTGGCGGGCGAACGGCGCGTTGAGCAGGCCCAGCGCCGGCCCCAGGTCCCGGCCGAGCCGGTCGGCGTCGGCGGCGAGCACCGGCCCGAAGAACGCCTCGACCGTGGTGCGCCGGATGGCCGCGCGGAACGCGTCGTAGAGCCGCACCGGCTGGCCGACCCGCCACGCGTCGACCACCACCGCGGCGTTGCGCAGCATCACGTCGACGTAGCCGTCGATCCTGGCCTTCTGGAACGCCGGTTGGGTGATCGCCCGCCGGCGGCGGTGCCCCTCGCCGTCGCTGACCAGCAACGCGGTCTCCCCGCTCACTGGCCGCAGCATCCGGTAGCCGCCCCGCCAGCTGAACAGGCTGGGGTTGCGGAACACGAACTCGTTGGCCTCGGCGCCGAGCAGGAACACCATGCCCAGCCGGCCGGGCGGCCCGAGGAAGAACACGTCCCCGTACCGCTCGCGGGCCCGCACCAGCGCCTCGGTCGGGGTGCGCTGGAAGTCACGGCCGAAGCGCAGCAGCGCCACCGGGTCAACCGGCCCTGGCCGCCGGCCCATCCTGCTCACCTCCCCGGCCCGCCCGGTGCGGGTGGAACGTCACCCGCGCCCCGCGCGACGGGACCAGCGTGACGTGCCGCGGCCGGGCCCGCTCGGGCGCACCGGCGCGGCGCAGCTCACCCCGCCGCAACACGGTCCGCACCACCACGGCCATCTCCCGCTGGGCGAACTCCGCCCCGACGCACCGGCGCACCCCGCCGCCGAACGGCAGCCACGGCTGGTGGCCGTCGGACTTGCGCAGCCAGCGCTCCGGCCGGAACTCGGCCGGCCGCTCGTAGTGGTCGGCCGAGAGGTGCACCACGCCGACCGACGGGGTGACCATGGTCCCTTCCGGCAGCAGGTAGCCGCCGAGCTCGACCGGCTCGGTGAGCCGGCGCGGCGAGATCTCGAAGAAGATCGGCCGCAGCCGCAGGCTCTCCCGGATCGCCGCGTCCAGGTAGGCGTCGTCCTCGACCAGCCCGCGCTGGATCTCCGGGTGGCCGGTGATGCACTCGAACGCCCACGCCAGCGCGGTCGCGGTGGTCTCGTACCCGGCGATCAGCAGGGTGACCAGGTGGTCGCGCACCGCGACGTCGGTCAGCTCGCCGGCGGACTCGCGCAGCAGCACCGAGAGCACGTCGGCCCGCTCGGCCAGCGCGGGGTCGGCCCCGCGGTCCCGCACCTCGGCCATCAGCAACGCCTCCAGCTCGGCGAACATCCGCCGGTGCCGGCGCCACGGCCCGATCCTGGCCAGCAGCGGCCACTTCCAGCCGATCATCTCCGACGCCCCCATCTCCAGGACGTCGGTGAGCAGCACCCGCAGCCGGTCCCGCCGCGTCCCGGCCTCGGTGCCGAGCACCACCCGCACGATCACCTCGATGGTGATCCGCCGCATGAAGGGGTGCAGCGAGAACGGACGGCCGACCGGCCACCCGCGCACGCTCTCGGCGGCGATGGCCGCGATCGCGTCGAGGTAGCCGCGCATGGTGTCGCCGCGGAACGGGCGCATCATCGGCCGGCGCTGCCGCTGGTGGTCGTCCTCGTCCAGGGCGAGCAGGGAGTGCTCGCCGAGCATCGACCCGAGCGCCGTGGCGATGCCCTCACCGGCGTGGAACACCTTCGGGTCGCCCTTGAACACCCGGCGGATGTCGGCGGGGTCGGCGACGTGCACCCGCACGCCGTAGGGCAGCGCGCGCACCCGGAAGGTGGGGCCGTACCGGCGCCGGCACGCGGTGAGGAACCGCTCGGGATGCCGCCACAGCAGGTAGGTCTGGACCAGGGTGGGCAGGGCGGGGCCCGGTGGCAGGGAAGTCTCACCCATCGCGCTCACCCCGCCGGCGCGGGGGCCGGCACGGGGCCGGTGAACCGGCGCCGCGCGGCGGTGAACAGCTCCACGAACAGCGGGTCCAGCGCGACGCCCGGCCGGTAGCGGTGGCCGAACCGGTCCCGGTAGGCGGTGAAGGTCCGGACGTCGTCGTGCAGGAAGAGGATGTCGTGCAGGGCCATGTGCCGCAGCGCGAGCATCGGCACCGGCGCGCGGGACACCGGGAACTCCGGGTTGCGCGCGGCGGGCTCGGGGCACCGGGCGTGGAACTGGCCGAGCATCAGGCCGTCCTCGGCCAGCTCCGGCTTCACCGCCGCCTGCACCTCGTCCAGCAGCCGCAGCTGCTCCTCCGGCAGGTCCGGCAGCACCGCGACCAGCGCGTGCAGGGTGCGGTTGCGGTGCGGCCATTCCGCCTCGCGGAACGACCGGACCAGGTCGTGCACCAGGTGCACCAGCCGGCTGGCCGTCGCCGGCCCCTCCATCCGGCGCACCCGCAGCAGCAGCGTGCCCGCGTGCAGCGCCGGCTCGACGAACGGGCACACGTCGCCCGCCCTGCCGAGCAACGGATGCTCCCGGCACAGGTACTCGCGGAACCAGCGCAGCGCGTGCGCGCGCACCGATCCCTCGTCCGCGTGCCGTCCGTCGGCACGGTCAGCGCCGTCCACCACCGTCCACCCCCAGAACCGCCTCGATCAGCACCGCGCCGCCGGGCAGCGGCGCGACGGACACCACGGAGAGCCCGGCCGTGCCGAGCAGGTCGACCAGCTCGTCGACGGTGCGTTCCCGACCCCCGCCGAACAGCGACAACATGTAGAGGTCCAGCAACGCGGCGAACCGGGCCTCCTCGCCGGTGTCCCCGCGCGCCGCGGCGGCCTGCTCGACCACCACCAGCCGGGCCCCGGCCGGACCGGTGGCCAGCGCCCGCCGACACGACGCCAGCACCGCGCGGCCGGGCTCGTCGGCCCAGTCGTGCAGGATGTGCCGCAGCAGGTAGAGGTCGCCGCCGCCGGGCAGCTCGGCGAAGAAGTCACCGGGGCGGGCGGCGCACCGGTCGGCCAGGCCGGCGTCGGCGAACCGGCGCTCGGCGGCGGCGACCGCCTCGGGGCGGTCCACCAGCACGCCACGCCAGCCGGGGGCCGCGGCGAGCAGCGCGGCCAGCAACGCGCCGTCGCCGCCACCGACGTCGACCGCCGTTCCGGCACCGGCGAGGTCGAGCCGGCGCAGCACCTCCGGCAGCTCCAGCTCCAGCCCGGCCGCCTGCGACCGGTCGAACACGGCACGCAGGCCGGGCTTGCGTTCCAGGTAGCCGAAGAAGCCGGTGCCGAACAGCCGCTCGAACGCCGGAGTGCCGGTGCGGACGGTGTCCAGCAGGTGGTCCCACGCCGTGCCGACCTCACCGGCGGCGAGCTGGGCGGTGGGCAGGGCCGACGCCGGCGCGCCGGCCCGCACCGCCGCGCCCAACGGGCGCAGTCGGAACACCTCCGGTGCCGACTCGGCCACCAGGTCGAACGCCGCCAGCGCGCGGAGCAGCCGGCGTAGCGGGTCGACCGGCACCCGGCACTCCGCGGCCAGCTCGGCCACCGGCCGGTCGGCATCGCCGAGCCGGTCCGCGACCTCCAGCTCGGCGAAGGTCTGCACGGCACGGGACAGCAACTGCCCGTACAGCAGCCGGCGGATGGTCAGCTCGGGCTCGCTCACCACGTCACCAGCAGCTCACGCGGCCCCTCGACGATGAACCCGTCGTGCCGGGGCACCTCCTCCGGCGCGACGGCGAGCCGCAGCCCGGGGAACCGCTCGACCAGGCCGCGCAGCACCGTCTCCATCTGCAACCGGGCCAGCGGGGCGCCGGTGCAGTACCGCGGTCCCACCCCGAACGACAGGTGCGGGTTGGGCCGCCGGTCGACGTCGAACTCGTCCGCGCCGGCGAAGCACCGCTCGTCGCGGTTGGCCGACCAGACCCCGACCAGCACGGTGTCCCCCGGGGTCAGCCGGGTGCCGCCGACGGTGACCTCCTCGGTCGGGTGCAACGGCATGCCGAACCCGCCGTCCGGTGGCGCGTAACGCAGGATCTCGTCCACCGCCGCGGCGGCGAGGTCCGGGGCGGCGCGCAGCGCGGCGAGCTGCTCGGGGTGGCCGAACAGCGCCAACAGGCCCTTGCCGAGCGCGTGCGCGACCGTCTCGTAGCCGCTGACCAGCACGGCGTAGACGGTCGCCATCTGCTCGTCGAAACCCATGGTCCGCCCGTCGACGTCCCGGGTGGTGACGAGCGTGCTGACGAAGTCCTCGCCGGGCTCGGCCGCGCGGGCGGCGAGCAGCTCGCGGACGTAGGCGTTCATCTCGCGCAACCGCTGGGCCAGCTCGTTCGGCTCGAACCGGCTGACCGACAGGAACGCGCCCGCCCAACCGCGGAACCGGTGCTGGTCGGCCTCCGGGACGCCGATCAGCTCACAGATCGTCCGGATCGACACCGGGAAGTGCACGGCGTCGACCAGGTCGGCGACCGGGCCGCGGGCGGCCATGCCGGCGAGCAGCTCGTCGGTGATCCGGCGGACCGGCTCGCGCAGCTGCTCGGCGCTGACCAGCAGCGCCTTGCCGGCCACCCGGCGGAACCGGGCGTGCACGGCCGGGTCGGCGAACACCGCGAGCTCACCGAGGAACCCGCCGAAGCCGCCGCCAACGGCGTCGGGGTCGGCGAAGCCGCGGGCGAACCGGTCGTCGGTCAGGACCTCGCGGGCGTCGGCGTAGCGGGTGACCAGCCACGCCTCGTCCCCGGTGGGCAGCCGCACCTTCGTGATCGGCCGCTCGGCCCGGATGGTGGCGAACTCGCCGGCCGGTTGGAGCATGTCGGTGCGGCCGAAGGGGTAGGCGACCGGCTCGTCGGTCAGGGTCTCGGCGGTCATGGCCTCGCCTCCGCGGTACTGGTGTTCGGCACGGTTCCTCCTCTGGGGACGTCCGCGAGGGACGGTTCGAGGGCGGGGGTGGGTGCGCCGGCCCGCTCCAGCCGGCGCACCTGCCACAGCAGCACGAGGTAGACGGCGTCGAGCACCAGCACCACCGCGGTCAGGTAGGGCACCAGCACGGCCTCGCCCAGTTCGGGGGTCGCCGGGTACAGGTAGGCGCCGCCGCCGGCGCACAGCGTGCCGAGCAGCTTGCTCACCGCGATGCCGATCGACTGACCCTTGCTCGACCGGCGGGCGTTGAGCATCGCGATGAACAGCGCGGACATCAGCACGTTCTGGCC
Source organism: Amycolatopsis arida (assembly GCF_900115565.1). Taxonomy (GTDB): domain Bacteria; phylum Actinomycetota; class Actinomycetes; order Mycobacteriales; family Pseudonocardiaceae; genus Yuhushiella; species Yuhushiella arida. Next base: position 726,502 of record NZ_FOWW01000001.1, read on the forward strand.
GAGCCCGGCGTGCACGCCGTACTCGTCGCCGAACGCCCGGTTCACCAGCACCACGGTCAGCCCGGCGACGACCAGCGAGCCGAGGAACATCGGGTAGAACACCGAGCGGGGCACGCCGGGGAAGGCCCGCGGCCAGTACCTGATCGCCTGCCACACCAGCACGAGGTCGAAGACGAACCAGGTGGCGTTCACCACGACCTGCGCGATCCAGGTACCGGTGTCCGGGTGCGGGGGCGGCTCGACGAACGAGTAGAACCCCTCCCAGGTGATGTTGGCGCACAGCGCGACGATCGGCATGCCGTAGATGCCGTCGCGGGCCGCGCGCCGCATGATCAGGATGTAGGCGATGGTCCAGAACACGCCGGCCGAGGACTGGATGGCGATGTTCATCGGGTTCATCGGGAAGCACCTCCCCCAGGCCGGCGGGCGGCCCGGCGGGCCACCGCGATCGATCGAAACCGCGGACCGCTCTCCGGGCCGCCGCGCCACCGGCCGCGCAGCTCTCGGGCCAGCGCGGTGGCGTAGCTGAACACGTGGGTCGGGGTGGGCCGGAACCGGGCCGGCGCGGGCAACTCGTGGGCGTCGCACACGGCGTCGATCAGCAGCGGCCCGGTCGAGGCGTCGGACCGGGCCATCGCCGCGCGGAACGCCTCCGGAGTGTCCACCCGGACCGCGGGCACCCCGAAGGCCCTGGCCAGCGCGGCGAGGTCGCCGTTGTGCAGGCCGGCGGCGTACTCCGGCCAGCCCATGATCTCCTGCTCGTACTTGATCGCGCCGAGCTTGCCGTTGTCGAACACCACCACGGTCACCGGCAGGTCGAGCTCGGCCAGCGTGGCCAGCTCGCTGAGGGTGATCGCGAGCCCGCCGTCGCCGACGGCGGCGAGCACCCTGCGGCCGGGCACCAGCGGGGCGATCCCGATCGCCGCGGGCAGGGCGAAGCCCATGGTGGCGAACGAGCCGGACCACACGATGTCCGCGGCGCCGACCGCGTGCCGGTACACCCACAGCGTCACCAGCCCCACGTCGACGGTGAGCACCGGGTCGCCGCCGGGGCGGACCAGCTCGCGGGCGATCGTCGAGGGGCGGAGCAGGCTGGTCCGCGGCTGTGGCGCGTGCCGGGTGCGGCGGGACCGGGCCTGCTGGGTGAAGGCGCGACGCAGCCGGGCACGGAACACCGCCCGCTCGTGGGGCACCGGGCCGGCGGCGCCGAGCCGCTCGGTGATCGCCTGCAGGGTGGGCCGGACGCTGCCGTGCAGGAGCAGGTCGGCGCCGGGGGCGTTGGCCAACCGCGCCAGGTCGTGGTCGACCTGGATCAGCCGGAAGTCGCCCTCCAGGTCGAACGCCGCGCCGCGGGGCGAGGTGCCCAGCACGAGCAGCACGTCGCACTCGCGCAGGGCGCGCAGCGCCGAGGCGTGGCCCGACGTGCCGACCCCGCCGGCGAAGTGCGGGTGCTCGTCGGGCAGCACTCCGCGCCCGGCCATGGTGGTGACCACCGGCGCGCCGAGTGCCGTGGCGAGCTCGGCCAGTTCCGCCTGTGCCCCCGCGGTGCCGCGCCCGGCGAGGACCACCGGGCGGCGCGCGCCGGACAGGGTCCGCACCACCTCGGCCAGCGGCTCCTCGGCGGGAGCCACCTCGTCGCGGGGAGTCGGCGGCCCCGGCCGCCACCCCTCCGGTACGGCGGCGTCCAGCGCGCCCGCGTCCACCTCCAGGTAGGCGACCGAGCGCCGGTGCACCGCCTCGTCCACCGTGCCCAGCGCGGCGGAGAGGGACTCCGGGGAGCCGGTGACCCGCGCGGTGACGGCGACGTCGGCGAGCAGGCTCGTCCCCTCCACCGTCCACTGTGGCTGGCGGATCGCGACCACGACCAGCGGGGCGTGGTCGAACCTGGCGTCGTAGGCGCCGTTGAGCTGCAGCACGAGGTCGGCCTCGCCGGCGACCACGCACGCGGTGGGTGCGCCGGTGTGCTTGGCGACCGCGGAGGCGACCATCGCGGGGGACTCGGCGTGGCGCACCGGCACGGTCCCGACACCCGCGCCGGCGAGCGCGGCGCGCAGCGGCTCGGCGGCTCCGATGAACCGGCCGTAGGAGTGCCGGACACCGCGGGCGGCCAGCGCCGCGGCGAGCGCGCCGGCCACCGTGCCCCGCCCGCTGGTTCGTCCACGGTCCCGTCCACCGTCCCGTCCACGGTTTTGTCCAGTATTTTGTCCACTGTGGAGCTCGAGCGGCTCGGCGCGCGCGGCCGGTTCCACCGGCACCTGGACCAGCGCGGGTCCGGTGCCCAGTGCCGCGCCGGCGTCGGCCGCGGCGGCGGTGACCGCGGTCAGCCCCGCGGCGCGGGCCGCGTCCGCCGCGTCCAGCCCGACCCGGTGGTCCCCGGTCGCCAGGCAGAGCACGGTGAGCGGGAGCCGGTAGCGGGCGACGGTGAGCAGCTCGCCGGCGAACTCGGCGAGCCCGGCCTCGGTGGTGACCGCCAGCACCCGGCGGTCGGGCCGGGCGAGCACCGCGCCGATCGCCGCGGGCAGCGCGCATCCCGGCACGCCGAGACCGAACGAGGAGGTCAGCGTGCGCTCCCGCACCGGAAGGTGGTCGAAGGCGCCGTCGAGCACCCGGCCGGGGTCGAGTGCGAGCACCGCGTCCGCGGGCAGCGCCGCGTCCAGCGCCGACCACAGCGCGCGGTCGGGCGCGCCGCCCGCCACGGGCAGCTCGGACGGTCGCGGGCCGGCGGGCGCGGCGGCGCTGCCCAGTGTCGCGGCGAGTTGCGCCAGGATCGCCGCCGGGTCGCCGAGCAGCCGCACCCAGCCCGGCTGGTAGCGGTCGCCGAGCTCGCCCGCGCCGGCGACCTGCAGCACCGCCCCGCCGGCCACCAGCCGCGCGGTGCCGGCCGAGCGTGGGCCGACCAGCAGCACCCGCTCGGTCGCCGCCAGCGCCTCCGCCACCGCCGGCTCGCGCTCCCGCAGGACGCGCAGCGCCCGGCCACCCGCGCGACCGGCGGCGAAGTAGCGGTACCCCTCGGGCAGGACGAACACCGGGGCGACCAGCCGACCGGCCAGCGCCTCGACCTCCGCGGCGACGCCGGCGTCCACCGCCCCGACGAGGATCGCCGCGGGCCCGGCGGCCAGCAGCTCGGCCGCCTCGCCCACGGCCGCCTTGTCCGCCGTGCCGCCCGGCCGCGGGGCCCGCGCGCTCGCCGCGCCCGCCCCGCCGGGCAGCGGCATGGCGAACACGTCCGAGGAGCACGCCAGGTGGACCGGCGCGCTGTGGACGATCGACTCGGCGAGCGCCCTCGCCACCACCGGCAGCTGCGCCGGCGCCGCCAGGTACTGGTTGAACACCGTCGTCCCGGCGAACAGGGTCACCGGGTCCAGCTCCTGGAACGAGGTGAGCCCGACGTGCGACACCGGAACCTGGCCGGACAGGGCCAGCATCGGCGCCCGGTCGGCCATCGCCTCCGCGGTGCCGAGCGCGAGGTGGGTCGCGCCGGGTCCCGCGGTGCCGAGGCACACCCCGGGCCGGCCGGTGAGCTTGCCGTAGGTGGCGGCCATGATCCCGGCGGCGCCCTCGTGCCGCACCCCGACCAGCTGGATCCGCCCGTCCCGACGCACGGCGTCGACGAACGCGTTGACCGACTCGGCGGGCATCCCGAACACGGCGTCGACACCGAGCCCGGACAGCGCCCGCACCACCCCGTCGGCGAATCTGTCGCGGCCGAGCACCTCGGCGTAGATGTGGGTGTTGCTACGCACGGGCGCTCCCGCTGGCGTCCCCGCCCCGGCTGGCGACGTGCAGCACGGCCACGCCCCCGGTGAGCGGCTCCCTGCGGTAGCCGGTGAACCCGACCTCGGTCAGCAGCGCGCGGATCGCCTCGGCGCCGTTGTAGTGCCGGATCTCCTCGCGCAGGTGGCGGTAGCCCTCCATGCCCCGAGCCCGCGCGGCCGCGTTCATCAGTCCCAGCACGCCGAGGTAGACCGACCGCGGCACGCGACCCTCCGGCAGGCCGAGCTCGAGCAGCACCACCCGCCCGCCGGGTCGCAGCACCCGGTGCAGCTCGCGGGCGCAGCGGACCCGGTCGGGCATGTCGTCGATGGCGAAGGCGATGGTCACCACGTCGAACGTGGCGTCGCCGAACGGCAGCTCCTCGGCCGAGCCGCGGAGCAGGCTCACCCGGTGGTCCAGACCGCGCCGGGCGACCCGCTGCCGGCCCACGGCGAGCATCGCCGCGTTGAGGTCGATCCCGGTGACCCGGATCCGTTGGTCGCGGTCCGCCATGGCGAGCGCGAGGCTGGCGGTGCCGGTGGCGACGTCGAGCACCTCGCGGTGCCGGCCGGGATCCACCTGCCGGGCGGCCCTGCGCCGCCACCGCCGGTCCTGACCGAAGCTGAGCACGGTGTTGAACGTGTCGTAGCGGGGCGCGGCCTTGTCGAACATGGCCTGCGGGGTCTTCGGTCGCAGCGAGGTCCCGTCCGGCGGGGAGCCGGCCGGCACGTTGCTCGCCGCGCCGTCGGTGCGCCGCCGGGAGTCCATCCCCAGCTTCCCGCTGCCGTGCAGCACCAGGCCGCACGCCACCACGGTGGCCACGCTGGCCCAGTGCGGCAGCTGCAGCAGCAGCACGGTGGCCAGGAACCCGCTGGACACCAGCATGTCGCGGCGCAGGATCTCGTTGCCGGTCGCCGGGTCGTCGGCCCGCACCAGCCGGGCGCACTGCAGCACGGCGAGCACCGCCCACGGCAGGGCCCACAGCACCCGCGGCGGGGACGCGCCGAGCGCGACGAGCACCGGAAGCGACAGGTACCCCGCCGTGGTGACCGCGGTGGTCGCCAGCGCCGCGGCCCGCCAGCTGCCGAACACCGTGGCCGAGGTGCGCAGGCCCGCCGCGCGGTCGCCGTAGAAGTCGGGGACATTCTTGAACATCCCCTTGGCGACGAACCACACCAGCAGGAACAGCAGCATCGCCAGCGGCGCCGGCTCCGGCCAGCGCACCTCGCCGGTGGCGCCGAAGTAGCCGATGAGGAACGGGCCGACCACGGCCCAGGAGAACGCGAGCAGGCCGGGCACCGGGTGGGCCTTGAGCCGCAGCGGCGGCAGCGAGTACTGCGCGACGAGCACCAGGCCGACCACGGTGAACACCACGAACGGCGCGCCGAACGGGAAGGCGAGCAGCACCACGGCGGCGCTGAGCCACGCGGTGGCGTCGCGCAGCCGGCGCGCACCCAGCTGGTAGACCAGCCACACCCGACCGGGCAGGTTGCGGCAGTCCTCGTCCAGGTCGGTGTAGGCGTTGTACAGGTTGGCGACGAGCCCGGCGACGAAGGCGATGGTCGCTAGGACCGGGACCCGCCAGCTCGCCGGATCGGCGACGTAGCCGTAGCCGAGCAGGAACGCCACCACCCCGGGCACGCAGGTGCGCGGGCGGCCGAGCATGAGCACGATCCGGATGGCGGTGCCCAGGCCGATCGCGGGGCGGGCCGCGCGCACGACGTCGGCCTGCCGCTCGGGGGGCAGCGCCCTGAAATCCGCTTCGGACAGTGACGGGTGGACCGACGGGACGGTCCCGGTCGTGGGCAGCGGCACGGCTCCTGCGGGGTTCATGACGCTCCTCTAGCGCGTGCGCCCGGTGAGACATCGGGCGAGCTCGGTGAGCATGTCCGCGCCGCCGGGGCGCAGCTCGGTGGCGCAGTCGCGGACCGCGGCCACCGCCGTGCCGGTCAGCGCCGTCGCCGTGTCCTCGGCCTCGCCGACCGCGGGCGTCTGCCGTAGCAGGTCGAGCACCGGCGCGGTGTGCCCGGTGCGCCGGCACTCGGCCAGTGCGCGGGCGAGCTGCGGCCGGTGCGCGCGGGCCCGCAGCACGGGCAGGGTGTAGACGCCCTCGACGATGTCGTGCCCCGCCGGCTTGCCCAGCGCGGCGGCGGACCCGGTGAGGTCGAGCAGGTCGTCGACCACCTGGAAGACCAGGCCGAGGTGGTGGCCGTAGCGGGCCAGCCGGGCGACCGTGGCCTCGCCGAGCCCGGCCGCGGTCCCGCCGAGCCGGGCGGCCGCGGCGAACAGCGCGGCGGTCTTGCCGGCGAGCGTGGTGAAGTAGTCCCGCTCGGTTCGGTCCACGTTGAACAGGTCCTGGGTCTCCAGCGCCTGGCCGGCGCACAGGCCGGCGAAGGCACCGGCGACCACCCCGGTGCCACCGGGGCCGCACCGGGCGGCCGCGGCGAACGCGGCGGCGATCAGCACGTCCCCGCACAGCACCGCGATGGCGTTGTCGACCCTGGCGTTGACGCTCGGACCGCCGTGCCGGGTGTCCGCCTCGTCCATCACGTCGTCGTGCACCAGGCTGGCCAGGTGGATCAGCTCCAGCGCGGTGGCGGCGTCCAGCGCCCGCTCCCGAGCGGCCGGGTCGTCACCGGCGGGGCCGGCGTAGAGCACACCGAGCACGAGCAGCGGCCGCAGCCGCTTGCCGCCGGTGAGCACCCCGGAGACCGCGTCGACCACCAGCGGCGGGCGCCGCGGGACGGCCGCGGTGATCCGGTCCTGCACCTCGGCGAGGTCGGTCCCGAGTCGGCCGGAGCCGGCGAACCGGTCGACGATCTCGTGCGCGCGGGTCCACCTGGTGCCGGCCGCGACCGGGCGCGGCGGGTCGAGCTGGCTGGTCATGGTCACGCCCGCAGGGCCGTGGCGACGGTCTCGACCACGATGTCCTGCTCGCGCTCGGCGAACGTCAGCGGTGGCACCAGGCCGAGCACGTGGGCGGTGTGGTCGATGAACACCCCTCGCTCGCGGCAGTGCAGCTGGATCCGCCGGATTCGCTCGGCGGAGGCCGGGGCACCGTCCGGGCCGACCAGGTCGAGCACGAAGAACGCGCCGGTGCCGGCGACGTCGGCCACCGAGGGCAGGTCGGCGACGGCGTCGGTGAGCGCCGCGCGCAGCCGCGCGGACATCTCCTGCCCGCGGGCGACGACGTCCTCGTTCTGGTAGGCGCGCAGCACGGCCAGCGCGGCGGCGCAGGCCACGGGGTGGGCGTCGGTGCTCGAGCCGTGGTAGAAGAACGGACGGCCGGGCAGGTCGAACGCGTGGTACACGTCGTCGGTGACCAGCACGGCGCCCAGCGCGGCATACCCGGCGGTGATCGCCTTGGCCAGGCACAGGATGTCCGGGTCGACGCCGAGCCCCTCGGCCGCGAACATCGGGCCCGACCGGCCGAAGCCGGTGGTGACCTCGTCGAAGATCAGCAGGATGCCGTGGTCGTCGCAGAACCGGCGGATCGCCCGCACGTAGGGCGCCGGCAGCGGAACACCCAGCCCGACGACCGGCGCGAGGATCACCGCGGCCACGGTCTCCGGATCCAGCCCGGTCAGCTCGGCCAGTGTCGCCTTCGCGCACTCCTCCGCCGACTCGGCCGCGAAGTCGGGCATGGCCACCTGGTGGAAGCCCTCGGGCATCGGGCCGAACAGCTGGTGCAGCATCGGCATCCCGCTGGCGGCCATCCCGACCATCGTGCTGCCGTGGAAGGCGCCCTGCATGCCGACGATCGTCAGCCGCTCCGGCCGGTCGTGGTTGCGGTGGTAGAGCCGGGCCATGTGGATGGCGGCCTCCACGGCCGAGCTCCCGGTGTGGGTGAACCGCACCCTGCGCAGCGGGTCGGGGGCCGCGGCCACCAGCGCCTCGGCGTACTCGAGGGTGACCTCGGCCGGCCGCTCGTGCCGGAAGGTCGACGCGAACGGCAGCGCGAGCGCCTGCTTGTGCATGGCCTCGACGACGTCGTGCCGGCTGTAGCCGAGCAGCACGTTCGCGATGCCGGCCCTGGCGTCGAGGAAGCGACGGCCGGCGGCGTCGATCAGCCAGGAGCCCTCGCCGCCGACCAGCACCTCGTCCGGCCCCGCCTCGGCGAGCACCGCGCTCATCGGCATCGAGCCGTGCCAGAACGGGTGGGTCTCGGGATTCCAGGTCACCATTCGTCCCCCAAGAGTGACGTTGACGCCGACCGTGGCGCCGGAGCGCCGATGACGAGTGTGCGGGAAAACTGCCCCAGATCAGCTACGAGGTGTACCACCAAGGCCCGTGGTCGATCCTGGCGAAGTGCACGCTAAGCCATTTCAGGATAGTCGTCAAGAAAAGTTTTTCAGTTAACCGTTCAGTAGCAAAGACAGTTTCCGACCGAACGAACACCACCCGTTCAGCCGAGCACGGGCCGCTTGCCAGCAGCACTTCTGGGCTCTACCGTGAGCGCGTCGAGCGGCGGCACCATCCGACCCGCCGGTGAGCGCGGGGGAGAACAACCATTTCCACGCACCCTTCCGAAGTAGCGGACGAAGCAGCCGATTCCGGGCTCGCGTATCCATTCGATCCGATGATTCGACTGGAACTCGACGAGCGTTACCGAGAATTGCGCGCGTCCGGGCGGATCACCCGGGTCGAGCTGCCCTACGGCGGGCGGGCCTGGCTGGCCACCCGGTACGACCACGTGCGCACGGTGCTCAGCGACCCGCGGTTCAGCCGGGCCGCCGCGGCGGGAGCCGACATCCCCCGGGTCACGCCGGAGATCCAGACGACGTTGCGCGACGAGCCGGTGCTGCTCGACATGGACCCGCCCGAGCACACCCGGATCCGCGGCCTGGTCGCCAAGGTGTTCACCGCGCGCAGGGTGGAGCGGCTGCGGCCGCGCGTCCAACGGATCGCCGACGAGCTGCTCGACACCATGCTGGCCGGGTCCGCGCCGGCCAACCTGGTCAACGCCTTCACGATGCCGCTACCGCTGATCACCATCTGCGAGCTGCTCGGGGTGCCGCCGGAGGACCAGGTGGGGTTCCGCGCCTGGGTGGAGGCCGATCCCGCGGTGACCGCGTTCGGCCCCGAGGAGATCGAACGGGCCAGGGAGATGGTGGAGGGTTATCTCATCGGGCTGATCGCGGCCCGCCGCGCCGCGCCGCGGGACGACCTGCTCAGCGCGCTGGTGGCCGCCAAGGACCGCGAGCAGCTGCTGACCGAGCGGGAGCTCGAGGTGCTCGCGATGACCCTGCTGGTCGGCGGCTACGAGACCGCGGCCGACCAGATCGGCAACTTCTGCTACACCCTGCTGAGCCGGCCGGAGCGGTACGCCGAGCTGGTGGCCGAGCCGGAACTGCTGCCCTCGGCGATCGAGGAGTTGTTGCGGTTCGTCCCGCTCGGCGCGTCCGCCGGGTTCCCCCGGATGGCCACGGAGGACGTGTGGCTCGGCGACACGCTGGTCCGCGCCGGCGAGGTGGTGTTCGCCCAGGCCGACTCCGCCAACCGGGACGAGGACGTGTTCGACCGACCGGACACAGTGGACTTCCGCAGGGATCCCAACCCGCACCTCGGCTTCCTGCACGGGCCGCACCACTGCCTGGGCGCGCAGCTGGCGCGGGTGGAGCTGCGGGTGGCGCTGGGCACCCTGCTGCGTCGGCTGCCCGACCTGCGGTTGGCCGTGCCGGCCGAGGAGGTGCCGTTCCGCAGCGGGCGGCTGACCCGGGGCGTGTACGCGCTGCCGGTCGTGTGGTGAGCGCGATGGCCTGGGAGCTGTCCGTGGATCGGCGGGTGTGCATCGGCTCGGGGTTCTGCTACGGCAGCGCGACGGGGTTCTTCGCCTCGGACGGGACGCGCTCCCGCCCGCGCGCCGCGGTCGTCGCGCCGGACGACCTCGTGCTGGAGGTGGCCGAGGGCTGCCCGGTCGGCGCCATCACCGTCGTGGACCGGAACACCGGCGCCACGCTCGCGCCGAGCCCCTAGATCAGGCCCACAGCCCGGCTAACCCACCCCGTCCCGAGCCCGAGGATGGCAGGACCATGCTGACCACGTGAGGTAATCGCGATCTCTGGCTACGAGTCCCCGTCGGTGTTCCGCTTGTACCGCAGAGGGCGACCGTCGCCGCGGCCGGGCCGGGCACCAGGAGGACCAGCCTGAGCGCCTCGCCGTCAACAAAGGCGGACAGGACGAAGCAGACCGCCGCGGCGACGAACCAAGCAACCACCCATATCCGATACCTCTTTCGCACGGTGACCGTCCTCCTGCCAGGCCGCTACACCTACGGCGATCGTTCCACCGAGTCTCCTCGCGCGCCCCGGCGTCGGACGGCCCCTGTGCTGGCGGCGCAGACGCAGGCGATGGCCAGCCACTGGGTCGCGGTGAGCCGTTCGGCGAGTACCAGCGCGCCGGCGACGCCGGCGACCGCCGGCTCGAGGCTCTGCAGCACGCCGACCGTCCGCGGCGGCAGCCGGCGCAGCGCGGCGAGCTCGAGCGAGTACGGCAGCACCGCCGACAGCACGGCCACCGCGCCGCCGATCGCCAGCGTCGGCCCGGCGAGCAGGGCCGCCCCGCTGCCGGCGACGCCAAGCGGCACGGTCAGCACGGCCGCCCAGCCGACGGCGAGCGCGAGCGGGGCGCCACCCGCCTGCCGCGCCCCGGCGAGCCGGCTCAACATCAGATAGGCCGCCATCGCCACGCCGGAGGCCAGCGCCCAGAGCACCCCGGCGGCCGGCAGTGTCTCCCCCCTGCCTCCCCCGCTGCCTCCCCCGCCCCGTGGAACAGCCACACGCCCACCCCCGCGAGCCCGGCCAACCCCAGGTCGGTCGGCCGCCGGGAGGTCACCAGCGCGAGCGTGATCGGCCCGAGCAGCTGCAGCGCGATCGCCGGCCCGAGCGGGAGGTACCGCAGCGCGAGGTAGACCAGGTTCATCCCGGCGATCGCCGTCCCGAAGCCGGCGACCAGCGCGAGGTCGGGCAGCCGGCGCGGGATCCGTGGCCGGAACACCAGCGCCAGGACCACCGCCGCGATGCCGAGCCGCAGCGCCACCACGCCGAACGGGCCGACCGTGCCGAACAGCGACTTGCCCAGCGCCTGCCCGAACTGGATGCTCGCCACGCTGCCGAGGACGAGCACCGGAGCGGGGACGGGGGCCATGCCTCCACCGTCGCCCCGGTGAACCCTCAACGTCCATCGAATGTTCGTCCACGGATTCGTTTAGGCTCGACTACATGTTCGATCTGCGGCGGCTACGGGTGCTCCAGGTGCTCGCCGAGCACGGCACGGTGACCGCGACCGCGGCCGCGCTGCACCTCACGCCGTCGGCGGTGTCCCAGCAGCTCCGCCAGCTGGCCCGCGACCTGGACGTCGAGCTGCTGCGCGCCGACGGCCGCAGGGTGCGGCTCACCCCGGTGGCGCGGGTGCTGCTCGCGCACGCCGACACGCTGGCCACGCAGTGGGAACAGGCGCGCGCCGAGCTGGCCGCGCACCGGCACGAGCCGGTGGCCGGCACCCTGCGGATCTGCGCGGTGTCGTCGGCCATCGCCGCGCTCGGCGCACCGGCCGCCGTCGAGCTGCGGCGCACCCATCCTCGGCTGCGGGTGCTCCTGCGCGAGGAGGAGAGCGGGGACTGCTTCGCCCTGCTCCGCGACGACGAGGCCGACCTGGCGGTGGTGCTGCCCACCCCGGACACGCCACCGGTCGCCGATCCGCGGTTCGACCAGCACCCCCTGCTGGACGACCCGCAGGACCTGCTCGTCCGGCGCGGGCACCGGCTGGACCGACCCGAGGGCGTGGCGCTGGCGGAGGCCGCCGGCGAACCGTGGATCGTCAAGCCGCACCACAACGACACCCACCCGCTGCTCACCGCGGCGTGCGCCGCCGCCGGGTTCACCCCGCGGATCGAACACCAGGCCAAGGAGTGGTTCGCGGTGTCGGCGCTGGTGGCCGCCGGCTGCGGGGTGTGCCTGCTGCCCCGGATCGTGCCCGTCCCGGCCGAGCACCCCGTGGTCCGCGTCCCGCTGCACGGCAACCCCAGGCCGTCGCGCCGGTTCGTCGCCTGCGTGCGGCGCGGCGCCGCCGAGCACCCCGTCCTCGCCGCCGGCCTCGCCGCGCTCGCCGCCACTCACCAGCACGGTTCGGACACGGTCCCGCCGCGGTCCTGACCGCGCGCCCGGACGCACGGCGCGGTTGGTGCCACTGGTCGGGACCGCGCTGGCCATCGTTCGGAACCGGATGGGCGAGGTCTGGATCACCGTCGCGATGACCCTCACCGCCGTGGCCGGGGGCGCGCTCATCACGCAGATCCACTCTTGGCGGCGCCGCGCGCTCAGTGACCCCGACGGCGGCCGCGAGCTGCGGACGCTGGCGGCGCTCACCGGTGTCCACGACCTGCCGTGGACGGCGGTCGTCGTCCTCATGATCGTCCGTCCCGGCTCGCCGGAGTGAGGCCGAGACGACCTTCCTTCGCGTCGCGGCCGTCCTCGAGGCCGTCTCGCTCACTGGCGCGGCCGAGGCAATGGAGCCCCAGCAAGTAACCCCTGGTGGGAGCAATCCCGGCAAATCGCCCCGATCGCCCACCCGCGCCGGTTATGCTCGGCCGCGGGCCGCCGACCTGGGCTTTCGACACCTCGCGGCGGCGCTGGGCGCAGCGAAGGAGGGGCCGTGCTCAGAATCCACTTCACCGCCACCGACATCGCCCGCACGACGGTGGCCCGCGAGCCGGACCCGCTCTGGGAGATCGTGCTCAGCCTGCACATCCTGCAGACCCCGCACCCGCCGGCCCGCTACCGCCGGTGGCGCGCCGGCGCGGCCGCCCGCATCCTGCACCGCGACCTCGGCGCGAAGGTCAGGCACCTGCTGTTCCCGCTCACCCCGGTGGCCACGTACTTCCCGGACTTCCTCACCCCCAGCGAGGCCGCCGAGGGGATCGACGCCGGCATCGACGCCGTGACCGCCACACCCACCTCGCGGATGAGCGCCCAGCTCGGCAGGATGGCCACGCGCACGACCGCGCCGGCCTGGGCGCGCGAGCTCGCCGAAGGGTCCGCCGAGCTCCGCGCGGACCTCGGCGCCACCCTCCGGGCCTACCACGACACGGCACTGGCCCCCGCGATGGCCGACCTCGGCGCGTGCGTCGCCGCCGACCGGGCGGTCCGGATCCGCGCGCTGGCCACCGGTGGCGTCGAGGGGCTCCTCCGCGGCCTCCGGCCGATGGCCCGCTGGGAGTGCCCGGCGAGCTCGGCGCCGGACGGCACCGTGGGCACCCTCGTCGCCGGCTACCCGGCCGACCACGACCTCCGGCTCGACGGCCGCGGCGTGGTGCTCGTCCCGTCGTTCTTCTGCCTGAAGAGCCCGGTGGTGCTGGTCGACCCGGACATGCGGCCGGTCCTGGTCTACCCGGCGGCCGAGACGGCCCCGGCGGCGGTGGCCGCGGCCGGCGGCTGCTCGACCACCGCGCTCGAGAACCTGCTCGGCACCACCCGCGCCGCCGTGCTGCTCTCCATCGAGGACGGGTGCACCGCCAAGCGGCTGACCCGGCGCGCCGGCGTCTCCCCGGCCACCATCAGCCACCACACGTCGGTGCTGCGCGAGGCCGGCCTGATCACCACCCACCGGTCGGCCAACACCGCGGTGCACGCGCTCACCCCGCTGGGTGCCCGGCTGGTCGGCCGGCCCGGGGCGGGCCTCGGCTGGGAACGTTCCCATTAAGATCGACGGCGGGAACCGCCACGTCAATCAGGGAGCGTGCCGATGCCGGGTCCAGGTCGTGCCCGCGCCGCCCGGCGGCCGACCCTCGAACAGGTCGCCGCGGAGGCCGGGGTGTCCCGCGGCACGGTGTCGCGGGTGGTCAACGGTTCGCTGGAGGTGAGCGCGAAGACCCTGCGCCTGGTCCAGGACGCCATCGACAAGCTCGGCTACGTGCCCAACCAGGCGGCTCGCAGCCTGGTCACCCGCCGCACCGACACGGTGCTGCTGGTGGTGTCGGAGTCGGAGGCCAGGGTGTTCACCGAGCCGTTCCTCGGTGGGCTGGTCCGCGGGCTCAGCCAGGAGCTGGCCACCACACCGCTGCAGCTCAACCTGATGATGGCCAGCACCGCCCGGCAGCACGAGCGGGTCGAGCAGCTCGTCCGCCACGGCCACGTCGACGGTGTCGCGTTGATCTCGCTGCACGGCGACGACCCGCTGCCGCGCAACCTGGCCGCGGCGGGCGCACCGGTGGTGGTGAACGGGCGGCCGGTCATCGAGATCCCCGGCGTGCCCTACGTCGACGCGGACAACCTGGCCGGCGCGCGGGCCGCCACCGAGTACCTCTACCGGCAGGGCCGCCGCCGGATCGCCACCATCACCGGCCCGCAGGACATGTGCGCGGGCATCGACCGGCTGGCCGGCTTCCGCGCCGCGCTGAAGGGGCGGCGCGGGGTGACCCGGCTGGTCGCGCAGGGCGACTTCGGCCAGGCCGACGGCGAGCGGGCGATGCGTGAGCTGCTGGCCGAGGACCCGCGGCTCGACGCGGTGTTCGCGGCCAGCGACCTGATGGCCGCCGGCGCGCTGCGGGCGCTGCGTGCCGCCGGCCGCGGGGTGCCCGACGACGTGGCGGTGGTCGGGTTCGACGACTCCGACGTCGCCCGCAATACCGACCCCGCGCTGACCAGCGTCCGCCAGCCGGTGCAGCAGATGGGCCGGGAGCTGGCCCGCCTGCTGATCAGCCGGATCTCCCGGCCCGACCAGGAGCTCGCGCCGGTGATCCTGCCCACCGAGCTGCTGTGCCGCGAGTCGGCCTGAGTCGACCGCGGCAGCCCGGCGGCGCTTCCGCGCGTCGGAGCCCCGCCGGGCCGGGAACTGTCACGTTCCGGGCGGCGCGAACACCCCCACCGCGTCGTAGGCGTGCCACGAGCCTTCCCGCTTGGCCATGGCGAGCACGTTCTCCACCGCCACCAGTGCCGCACGCGGCAGCGGAATCTCCACGATGGATGGTCGAAGTGGACTGTCGGGCGCCGTGGCGTCGCCCCGCAGCGAGCCCTTGGTCGCGCCCCTCTCCAGCTCCACCCGCGCCACGTCCGTGCCGTTGCAGGCCACGTCGAGCCGGCCGGGGATGCTGGCGTGGGTGTCGATGAGCCAGACCGCGAGGGCGAGATCGCCGGCGGGTGGCTCGACCAGCCGGAAGCGCAGCCGGAACGTGTGCGCCCTGCTGCCGGCCCACCGGTCGGCCGGTCCCGGGTGCAGGTAGGGCCAGTCCACGCCGGGCGTGCTCACCCCGTGCACGTAGTCGGCGCCATCGGGGAAGCGGGTGAGGTACCGGGCGTACCCGTCGGGCGCGAGCGCCAGCTCGAGGCTGCGCCGGTCGAACTCGCCGACCACCGCCACCGGCCGCCCGGCGACCGTCACCGACTCGGTCGACGTCGCCCGCAGCACTCCCGTGGGCCGGCTGCGCCCGCCCGAGGCGGCGACGGTGACGACCCGGTAGTGCCACGTGCTCGCGCGGGGACCGAGGCCCTCGTGCCGCAGGTGGGTGTCGATGGTCTTGCCCAGCAGCGTCGCCGGCCCGGGCCGGAACGCGGGGTCGGGCGAGCCGTACACGGCGAAGTGGTCGACAAGGGGGTGGTAGGGGCGGTGCGCCCGCCAGGTGAGCTCGATCCGGCCGATGCCGGGCCGGGCCGCGAGGTCGCGCGCGGTCGGGGTGCTCGCGGAGGTCGTGGGGTCGCTCATCATGCCTCCCACCTACCGAGCAGACCGAAAGTGAGCCGACTGCCCTGACTGCCCTGACGCACCGATCGGGCCTGACAGGTTACTTCCGGTCGGATCGGTATCCACCGTAAGGCCGGGGCGACCGGCCTCGGTGACGAACTGGGCCACTGTGGACACCGGTGCGCGGTCGTCCCGCTCGACGTGGTCCACGACCCTGAACCGCGAGGTGAGTCGCTCGGGGGTCAGCTCGCCGTGCACGTACCCGCGCCGGCCGTCGTAGAGCTTCACGTGCGGGTTGGCCAGCCACAGCTCGGTGTAGCGGTCGGTGGGCGCGCCGTCGCCGTCCGAGCCGACCGAGGTCACCACCAGCTCGGTGCCGATGGTCGGCGAGTGCGGGTCGGTGAAGTCGGCCTTGAGCTCGGCGGCCACGTGCCGGTGGATGTCGCCGGTGAGCACGACGAGGTTGTCGACGCCGTGCCGGCGCACCGCCGCGAACAGCCGGTCGCGGTTGGCGGTGAACCCGTCCCACTGGTCCATGCTGAACGTGCGCCCCGGCCCGGTGTCCCGGTCGATCTGCGCCATCACCACCTGCTGCGCGAGCAGGTTCCAGGTGGCCCTGGACCGCCGAAGGCCCGAGTAGAGCCAGCGTTCCTGGGCGGCGCCGAGGATGGAGCGGCGCGGGTCGGTGTGCTCGCCGCCGGCGGAGGAGTCGGTCGGGAAGTCGTCCCGGTACTGCCGGGTGTCCAGCACGTGCACGTCGGCCAGCGCGCCCCAGCCGAACCGCCGGTACAGCCGCAGGTCCGGCCCGTGCGGAAGGGAGCCGCGGCGCAGCGGCAGGTGCTCGTAGTAGGCGCGGTAGGCCACGGCCCGCTGCCGCTCGAAGTCCTCGACCGAGATGCCGTACTGCGAGTGCGCGGCGGCGTAGTTGTTCTGCACCTCGTGGTCGTCCCAGGTGGTGACCCACGGTGCCCTGGCGTGCGCCGCCCGCAGGTGCGGGTCGGTCTTGAACAGCGCGTACCGCAGCCGGTACTGCTCCAGGGTCCGCACGGTGGCGTCGTGCACCGGGTCGACCCGCGCGCCCTGCCGCCACAGGTTCCCCGAGTTGATCGCGTACTCGTAGACGTAGTCGCCGAGGAAGAACACCAGGTCCAGCTCCTCCTGGGCGAGGTGCCGGTAGGCGGCGAAGTGCCCGTGGTACCACGCCTGGCAGGAGGCCATTCCGAAGGCGAGCCGCTCGACCCGCTGGTGCGGCGCCGGCGCGGTGCGGGTGCGCCCCACCGGGCTGACCTCCCGGCCGGCCCGGAACCGGTAGAAGTACTCCCGGCCGGGGCGCAACCCGCCGACCTCCGGGTGCACCGAGTGCGCGAGCTCGGAGGTGGCCACCGCGTGGCCGCGGCGCACCACCCGGGTGAACCGCTCGTCCTCGGCGACCTCGTAGTGCACGTCCACCGGCCGGCGGGGCATGCCGCCGTGGCCGTCCTCGGCCAGCGGTCGTGGCGCCAGCCGGGTCCACAGCACGACGCCGTACGGCTCGGGGTCGCCGGAGGCCACGCCGAGCTGGAAGGGGTCGGCCGGAACCCGGTCGCCGCCGGGGGTCAGCGCGCCCGCGGGGGCGCCGGTGCCCAGCGTGAGCGCGGCGGCGCTCACGCCGGCCAGCGCGAGGAAGTCGCGCCTGCTGTGCCCGGGACCCCTGCTGTGCCCGGGACCTCTGTCGGGTGGGGAATCGACGTTGTCGCTCACCGTGCGCTCCAATCCGTGGTGGTCACTTCAGTCCCCCCGAGGTCAGGCCGGCGACGATCCGGCGCTGGAACAGCAGGACGGCGACGACCAGCGGCACGGTGGCGACCACCCCCGCCGCCATCTGGGTGCCGAACGGGCTGTCGTACGCGGCGACGCCGACGAACTGGGAGATGCGCACGGTCGCGGTCTGCATCTCCGGCCGGTTCACCATGGTCAGCGCGATGATGAACTCGTTCCACGCCACGACGAAGACGATGATCGCCGTGGTGAACACCCCCGGCACCGCGATCGGCAGGATCACCTTGCGGAACGCCTGCCCGGGCGTGCAACCGTCCACTCTGGCCGCCTCCTCCAGCTCGAACGGCAGCTGGCGGAAGAACGTGGTGAGGTACCAGATCGCCAGCGGCAGCGCGAACGACAGGTTCGGCACGACCATCGACTGGTAGGTGTTGATCCAGCCGATGCCGGTGAACAGCTTCAGCAGCGGTACCAGCAGTGAGATCCCGGGAAACATCGAGGTCGCGATGACCACGGCCAGCACGACGTTCGTGAACCGAAAGGTCAGCCGGGCCAGCGCGTAGCCGGCGATCGTGCCGAGCACGACGGTGAGCACCGTGGTGGCACCGGCGACCACCAGGCTGTTCAGCAACGCCCGGCCGAACTGGGTGTCCCCGCCGAACACCGCGCGGTAGTTCTCCAGCGACCACGGCGACGGCAGTACGGACATGTCGAAGATGTCGCTGGTGCGCCGGAAGCTGGACACCACCATCCAGTAGAACGGCGCCAGGCAGTACAGCACGATCACCGCGATGCCGAGGTGGGGCAACCAGCGGCGGGCGGCGCTCACCGGAACACCCCCGCTCACCGGAACACCCCCGCTCACCGGAACACTCCCGCCCGCCGGGCACGCCGCTCGCCGAGCAGGTCGGCGCCGAGCAGCCGGACGAAGACGAACGCCACCACCGCGACGTAGAGAAACAGGATCACCGCGTAGGCCGCGGCCGGACCGTAGCGCACCTGGTTGGCCTCGTCCCAGGCCAGCATCGACAACGTCTCCACCGCCCCCTTCTGCGCGCCGACCAACACGAACGGCAGGTCGAACATGCGCAGCGCGTCGAGCAGCCGGAACAGCACGGCCACCAGCAGTGCCGGCTTGACCAGCGGCAGCGTCACCCGCCAGAAGTGCTGCCACGCGCTCGCGCCGTCCAGCCGGGCGGCCTCGTGCACGTCGTGCGGGACGAGCTGCAGCCCGGCCAGCACCAGCAGCCCGACGAACGGCGCCGTCTTCCAGGTGTCGGCGATGATCACCGCGAGCTTGGCCGGCCAGCCGTCGGAGGTCCACAGCAGCTCGGTGCCGAGCACGGCGTTGGCCACTCCGTCGGACTGGAAGATCCACCGCCACAGCAGGCCGGCCACGGCCGTCGGGATCGCCCACGGCACCAGGATCGAGGCCCGCACCAGGCCGCGGCCGCGCACGGCGCGGTGCATCACCAGCGCCATGGCGACACCGACGACCACCTCCGCGGCCACCGTCGTGCCGGTGAACAGCGTGGTGTTGCCGAAGGCGGTCCAGAACCGCTCCGAGCCCAGCGCGGCCGCGTAGCTGTCCAGCCCGACGAACCGCTCGCCGGAGACGATGAAGCCGGACTCGTCGAGCTGCTCGCCGCCGCGGTACAGCGACTCGCGCACCGCGGCGACGAGCGGGTAGCCCACCACCAGCCCCAACACCAGGAAGGTGGGCGACAGCAGCAGCGTGGCGAGCCTGCCCTGCCGCATCGGCTCAGGACCCCTGGGCGATCTCGGCCAGCCGCCCCTGCAGGGTGGCCAGCGCCTGCTCGACCGGCACCTCGTCGCGCTGGGCCGCGTAGACGCTGTCCTGGATGGCGGCGGTGGCGTCGCCGTAGCGCACCAGCTCCGGCCGCGGCCGGGCCGAGCGGATCGACTGCTCCAGCACCTCCAGGTAGGGGTACTTCTCGCGCAGCACCGGATCGGCGTAGATCGCCGCCCTCGTCATCGGGTAGGCCGAGCCCTTCGCGTGCTCGCGCTGGGTGTCCACACTGGTCAGGTACGCGATGAAGTCTCGCGCGGTGGCCTGCTTGGTGGAGAACGTCGACACCGCCAGGTTGTTGCCGCCCAGAGTGGACACACCGGGTCCCCCGGCGCCCGGCAGCACCGTCACCCCGAACTTCCCGGCGACCTCCGACGAGCCGTCGGTGGCGCTCATCAGCGCGTGGATGTAGGCCCAGTTGCGGTGGAAGACCAGCCCGCCCTGCTGGAACGCCCTGCGCCCCTCCTCCTCCTTGAAGGTGATGGCGTCGGCCGGGATCACGCCCGAGCGGAAGCCCTCCACCAGGAACTCCAGGCCGGCCGTGGCCGCGGGGGTGTCCAGCCGCGGGTTGCCCCGCTCGTCGGTGACCTCACCACCGGCGGAGCCGACCGCCTCGGCGAAGTTCACCGTCAGGCCCTCGTACTTGTCGTGCTGGCCCGCGTAGCACGACATGCCCTCGGCCTCCGGCAGCGCGAGCACCGCCGCGCAGACCGCGCGCAGCTCGTCCCACGTCGCCGGCGGGCGCTGGCCGGCCCTGTCCAGCAGGTCGGTCCGGTAGTAGAGCATCCCGGCACCGGTGAAGTGCGGGATGGAGTAGAGCTGGCCGCGGTAGTGCGAGCCCTCCAGCGGCGAGGGCAGGAAGCCGTCCACGTCGAACCGCTCGGCGGGCAGCTCGGTGATCCAGCGCCGCGCGGCGAACTCGGCGTTCCACGGCAGGTCGATGGTGATCACGTCGTAGGCGTCCGACCTCGTCTGCGCCTGCTGCACGAGCTGCTGGCGCTGGCCGTCCGCGCCCTCGGGCAGCTCGACGATCCGCACCTGCTCGTCCGGGTGGGCGGCGTTCCACTCGGCCACCAGCTTCGGCACGGTGCCGGTGCCGTCCTTCAGGGTCGCGAAGGTGATCGGGCCGCGGCCGTCGTTGGTGCCGGTGGCGGGCGCGTCGCCGCCACCACCACAGGCCGTGGTCACCAGCGCCACGGCGGCCAGCGCCGCGGTCAGTGCTCTCCTCATCGTGTCTCCTCCGGGATGGGTGCCGACGTGAGGCTGTCGACGTTGATGACACTGTCGACGCTGTCGACGCTGTCGACGTTGACGACGCTGCCGGTGCGGCGGGCCCGCTCCGCCGCCCACACCAGCCGGTGGGTGGCGAGGCTGTCCCTGCCGCTGGTGAGGATCCGGCCCGGGTCCCCCTCGGCGACCCCGGCGACGAACGCGTCCACGATGGCCTGGTCGCCACCGCCGTGCCCGTCGTCGGCGGTGGCGCCGGCCGTGTCGATCCGGATCACCTCGGTGCCGCCGAGGAAGTCGTGGACGGTGATGCTCTCGCCGTCGCCCTCCAGGGAGCCGCGGGTGCCGAAGATCCGGGTGCGCCGGTGGCCGACCGGGGCGAACGCGGTCATGGTGAACGAGGCGGTGACACCGCCGGTGTACTCGATGTCGACCACCTGGTGGTCCACGACGTCGTTGTCGCAGGCGTAGACGCAGCGGCCGTACGGTCCCTCGCGCAGCGCGGCGCGGACCCCGGCCTCGGTGCGATCGTCGGTCACCACCGACAGCGGCCAGTGCCGCTCGGGCTGGCGCACCAGTGGAAGGTAGATTCGCGGCGCCGAGTACGGGCAGGTGGGCTCGACGGCGCAGTCGAGGCAGCGGTCGGCGGCGCCGGGCGGCCGGCGCTCGGGGCGGAACTCGTACAGGCCGCCGAAGGAGGACACCCGCACGGCGGGCCGGCCGATGACGTGCGCCAGCCAGTCCAGGTCGTGGCAGGACTTCGCCATCAGCATGAACGTGGACTCGTCCTCGCGCCGCCAGTTGCCCCGCACGTAGGAGTGCGCGTGGTGCCACCAGCCGACCGGCTCCAGGTGCTCGACGGTGACCACGTCGCCGATCCGGCCACTGTCCACGATGTCCTTGAGTCGGCGGGAGTACGGCGTGTAGCGCAGCACGTGGCAGACCGCCAGCAGCACCCCGGCCTCCTCCGCGGCGCGGACGATCCGCTCGCAGTCCGCCTCCGTCGTGGCCATCGGCTTCTCCAGCAGCAGGTGGTAGCCGCGCCGGGCGAGCGCGACGGCCGGCTCGGCGTGCGCCCGGTCCTGGGTGGCGATCACCGCGACGTCGGCGAGCCGGGGCCGGTCGGCCAGCTCCCGCCAGTCGGCGAACACCGTCTCGGTGGGCACCGCGTGCTCGGCGGCGAGCGTCGCGCGCGGGAACTCCCGCGGCTCGGCCAGCGCCACGACGCGGGCCCGGTCGGTGCGGGCGGCGCACGTGGCGTAGGTCGTCCCGCGGGAGCCCGCCCCGACGATCGCGATGGTCACCGGCCTCGACACCCGGCCTCCCGGTAGGGTCAGAGTTATTAATGAAAGTTCCTTTAATTAGTGCGCCATGGTTTATCATTCGGTTCGTCCCAGGTCAAGGGAGAGTGGGTGGCGAAGATCCAACCGGCCGGCGGCCAGTCGCTGCTGCGGCTGATCAACTCGGTGGCCGTGCTGTCCGCGCTGCGCGAGGCGGGCCCGGCGACGCTGAGCGACCTGGCGGCCCGCACCGGGCTGTCCCGGCCCACCGTGGAGGCCGCCGTCGACGACCTCGTCGAGCAGGGGTGGGCCGAGGAGCTGCAGGCGGGCGCGGAGCGCCGGGTCGGCCGGCCGGCCCGGCGGTACGCGTTCCGCGCCGACAGCGGGTACGTGCTCGGTCTCGACGTCGGCGCGCACCGCGTGCTCGGCGTGCTCGCCGACCTCAACGGCCGGCAGGTGCACACCCACGAGACCCGGGTCGACCCGCAGCTCGACGCGGAGAGCCGGCTGTCGGTGGTGCGCAAAATGGCCACCCGCTGCCTGTCCGGCGGTGGCGTCCCGCGGTCCCGGCTGATGGCCGCCGGCGTCGGCACGCCCGGCGTCGTCGCCAGGGACGGCACGGTGACCCTGTCCACCGTGCTGCCCGGCTGGGTCCGGCTGCCGCTGGCCCGCCGGCTCGGCCGGTCACTGTCCTGCCCGGTGCTGGTGGACAACGACGCCAACCTGGCCGCGCTGGCCGAGCGGTCGCACGGGGTGGCGCGCGATGTCGACGACCTGATCTACCTGCTGATCGGGCGGCGGATGGGTGCGGGGCTGATCCTCGGCGGCCGGGTGCACCAGGGTTTCGGCGGCGCGGCCGGGGAGATCGGGCTGCTGGACCCGAAGAAGTGGGAGCACTGCCGGGAGCTGCTGCTCGGGCCGGCCACCACCGAGCCGACGGTTGAGCACGACCACCAGGTGACCGAACGGATCCTCACCGCCGCCCGCGGCGGCGACGCCGACGCGTTGGGCATCGTCGACGAGTTCTGCGCGGTGCTGGCCCAGCACGCCGCGGCGATGACGCTGACCGTGGACCCGGAGATGATCGTGCTCGGCGGCGGCCTCGCCAGCGCCGGCGACCTGCTGTTGCCCCGGCTGGAGCGGCATATGGACCGGGTGTGCCTGCGCACCCCCCGGCTGGCCGCCTCGACCGTCGGCCAGGAGGCGGTGGTGCTCGGCGCGGTCCGGCTGGCGCTGCACGCCGCCGACGAGGCCCTGCAACAACAAGCCGGCGCCCCCGCCCCCACCTGACGGTCGTGTTCGCCGGCTGCGTCCGCGTGTTCGCCGGCTGCGTCCGCGTGTTCACCGGCTGCGTCCGCGTGTTCGCCGGCTGCGTCCGCGTGTTCGCCGGCTGCGTCGCGCGTTGGCCGCGCGCGACGCCGACGTGACGACGGGAACGGCGAACACGCGGTTGCCCGGGGTGGTCAGGTGTAGCGCGACCACCAGCGGGTACGGATCGGGGCGTGCGGTGGGTCGTGGCGCTGCGGGCGCTGAAGCTGGGCGACCTCCTCGTCGCCGTCCCGGCACTGCGGGCGATCCGGCGGGCGTGGCCGGACCACGAGCTCGTGCTCGCCACCTCGGGCTGGCTGCGCCCGGTGGTCGAGCTCGCCGGGTGCGTCGACACCGTGCTGCCCACCCACGGGATGGCGCCACTACCGGCCCGCCCGACCCGCCCGGACGTGGCGGTCAACCTGCACGGCACCGGGCCGCGGAGCACGGCCGTGCTGGACGCGCTGCGCCCTCGGCGGCGGATCGGCCACCGCGGGCACGGCTGGCCCGGCCCGGAGTGGGTGGACGACCTGCACGAGCGGGAGCGGTGGTGCCGGCTGCTCCGGGCGCACGAGGTGCCCGCCGACGGCGGCGACCTGCTGCTCACCCCGCCACCGGCGCCCGGCCCGGCACCGGGCGCGGTGGTGGTGCACCCCGGCGCCGCCTACGGGAGCAAGCGGTGGCCGGTGGAGCGGTTCGCCCTGGTGGCCGGGCGGTTGCGAGCGGAAGGCCACCGGGTGGTGGTGAGCGGGTCGGCCGCGGAGCGCGCGCCGGCGGAGTGGCTGCGCCGCAGGGCCGGGCTCGCCCGCGCCGACGTGCTGGCCGGCCACACCGGGCTGGCCGATCTCGCCGCGCTGGTGGCCGGCGCGCGGCTGGTGGTCTCCGGTGACACGGGCGTGGCGCACCTGGCGTACGGCTTCCGCACGCCGTCGGTCACCCTGTTCGGCCCGGTGCCGGCCCGCCACTGGGGCCCGCCGGAGGGCGGCCCACACCGGGTGCTGTCGGCCGACCACCTCCGGCGCGGCGACCCGTTCGCCGACACCCCCGACCCGGCCCTGCTCGGCGTGACCGTGGCCGAGGTGCTCGCCGCCGTCGAGGCGTTGCCGGCGGACCGTCCGGCGGCGAAACCCGTCGCGCCCTGACCGGGCGCGCGACTAGGCTCGCGGCATGCGTTGACCTCTGCCCGGTGGCCGGGCACCCCCACACCTCTCCTTCGTGTCGACCCCGTTTCCGATCGCCCGAAGGAGATCCTTCGATGAGCACCACCGTGCCCATCCCCGTTCCCGAAGCGCTGGCCGCGCTGCTTCGCGCGCACCACGGTGCCGCCGGTCACGCCTTCGTCACCGCGCTGCCCGCGTTGGCCGCGGACGTGCTGGACCGCTGGGCGTTGCGCCCCGACGGCCCCGCCCGGCACGGGATGGCCTCGCTCGTGCTGCCGGTGCGGCGCGCCGACGGCACGCCGGCCGCGCTCAAGCTCCGGCTGGTCACCGAGGAGAACGCCGGCGAGCCGATCGGTCTGCGCCGGTGGGGCGGCGCCGGCGTGGTGCGCCTGCTCGACCACGATCCGAGGACCGGGGCCCTGCTGCTGGAACGCCTCGACGCCACCCGCCCCCTGTCCGCGCTGGCCGACGACGACACCGCGCTGCGGATCGTCGCCGAGCTGCTGGCTCGGCTGGTCGCGGTGCCCGCGCCGGCCGGCCTGCGAACCCTCGCCGGGGTCGCCACGGCGATGCTCGAGGAGGCGCCCCGCGCGGTGCCCGCCCTGCGCGACCCCACCGAGCGCCACCTGGTCCGGGCCTGCGCCGGCGCGGTCGCCGAGTTGGTCGACGACGCCGGGGACCGGCTGCTGCACTGGGACCTGCACTACGACAACGTCCTCGCCGGAACCCGGGAGCCCTGGCTGGCCATCGACCCGGAGCCGCTGGCCGGTGACCCCGGCTTCGACCTGCTACCCGCGTTGACCAGCCGGTGGGACGCGGTGGTGGTCACCGGCGACGTCGAGCGGGCGGTGCTTCACCGCTTCGACCTGCTCAGCGAGGCCGTCACCGTGGACCGCCGGCGCGCGGCCGGCTGGACCCTCGGGCGGGTGCTGCAGAACGCGCTGTGGGACGTCGCGGACGGCAAGCCCACCCTGGACCCCGAGCAGGTGGCCATCGGCACCGCGCTGCTGGAGCACCGCTGGCGGTGACCGGCCCGCGCGGCCGGGCTCGACCACGGCCGCGCAGGGTTGGCCGGCCACGGGTCGGGGTAACCCCGGGTGACACCGTGAGTCACCCGTCCGGCGGGTGTTGACTCGTCCGGTGCGCGCTTGGGCGAGAAAGGCGGCCAGACGATGCCGACGCGTATGTCAGAGGTGGGTGACAAGCGCCACCTTCAGGTCACCATGTCCCGACCACGACCCGTCCGCCGGGTCACGCCCCCGGCCGAGCCACCCGTCCTGCCCGAGCGATCCCTCGCCGGCTACGTGCACGCGGTCGCCGCGGAGCTGGGCGTCGGACCCGCGGGCACCGGGGTGGAGGTGGCGGACGTGAACACCGGCTACGTCGCCCTTCCCCAGCGCTGCCCGAGGTACCCGAACCGCGACCTGATGCTCGTGTGGGGCGACCGGGACGGCTGGGTCGTGGCGGTGGAGACCGACCCGGCCGAGGAGCCGGTGATCGTCGCCTACTTCGCCGACGACGTCCTGCCCGAGCCCGCCGAGGTGGCCCGGTTCGTCCGCGGACTCGGCGCGGGCGAGCCGGTGGGCCTGGTGGTGCCGCCGCGGTGGCGGGAGCGCAGCGCCACCGGCGACCTGGCCGCCCGCCTGGAGCGCTACGCCCCGCACGCCCGGTACTTCCCACCACCATTCTGAGCGCCTGAGCGCACGCCAGCCCGGCCCTCCCGCCGCTCGCGGCCGCGGCCGTTCCGGTGCGCCACCGGCTCCGCGTGCCGCGGCCCACAGTGCCGACAGGCCCCAATCCGATCGAACGCACGCTGTCCGGCCAGGCCAGCACGTCGCCGTGGTCTGCCCACTCTCGGTCTTCTCGGTAACCCGTTCCCAGCGCGCCCGCCGCGCGAGAGGCGTCCCTTCGCGGAACCCGCCGTGGCACCAAGGCGGCCGCCGCTGCTACTCACCGAACAGCGGCGGCCTTGACCGGCCCCGGCGTCCGGACACCGAGCCAGCCCGCACGGCGAGTACCCACCCACCACCGCCTCCACCCGCCCTGCGCGCGATTGGCGGCAAATCCTTCGATCGGCGCCGAGCCGGCGGCACCGGCAGAACGGCTCCCGTCGCGGCCCGGCGACCGGGATGATCGCTCCCGGCGCCCGCCGCGCGAACCGTTCGCCGCGGGCTGGTCGCCTGGAGGAACGCATGCCCACCGCCGTCCTGCTCGCCGCGACCGTGACCACCGGGCTCATGGCCGGCCTGTTCACCGGGTTCGCCTACGCCGTCATGCCGGGCCTGGCACGCACCGACGACCGCACGTTCGTCGAGGCCATGCGCCGGATCAACGAGGCCATCGTCAACGGCTGGTTCCTGCCCGCGTTCCTCGGCGCGCCGGTGCTGTCGGCGGTGGCCGTGGTGCTGCGGCCCGGCGGTGCTGACGTGCTGCCGTGGCTGGTGGCCGGCCTTGCGCTGAACGCGGTCGGGATGTTCGGGGTGACCGTCGCCGCCAACGTCCCGCTCAACAACCGGCTCGCCGCGGCCGACGACCCCGCGGCCGCGCGGACCTGGTTCGAGCGCCGCTGGGTGCGGTGGAACGTGGTACGCGCCGTGGCGGCGCTGGGCGCGTTCTGCTGCCTCGCACTGGCACTCGTCAGGTAGGACCGAACGGGCTGAGCGAGGTGCCCCACCGCTCTACCATGAGCCCGATGAGGTCAGCGCGGAACCGGGATACGACCGGCGCCGCGGCGTGCGGGCACCGCGGCTGCACCGACGACACTCGCCCCCGCTGGTGGACGGTGCCCAACGGGATCACCGCGCTCCGCACGGTCGGCACGGTACTGCTGTGCATGGTCGCCGCGGGCGACGGCGGGCTCGGATGGCTGCTGGCCGCGCTGGCGAGCTACTGGCTGGGCGACATGGCCGACGGGCTGGTCGCCAGGGTGACCAGGACCGAGACCCGGACGGGCGCGGTGCTGGACATCCTCGCCGACCGGTTGTCGGTCTGCCTCATCGTCACCCTCTACGTGGTCGCCCATCCCGCGGCCGCGCTGCCGGCCGGGATGTTCCTGGTGCAGTTCGTCGTGCTGGACGCCTACCTCAGCCTGGCGTTCCTCGACTGGCCACTGCTCAGCCCGAACTACTTCGGGCTGGTCGACGCCCGGGTCTTCCGGTGGAACTGGTCGCCACCGGCGAAGGTGCTCAACACCGCCGCGGTCGTGCTGCTGTGGCTGCTCACCCAGCACGTCGTGGCGACCACGGCGCTCGCGCTGCTGGTGCTGGCGGTGAAGGTCGCCACCGCGGTCCGGCTGGCCCGGCGCGGCGGCGCCGGCGCCCGCGCGGAGTGCGCGGTCCGGCTCGCCCAGCCGGCACCGTGACCGGGTGGCTGGCCGCGACCCTGGGCACCGGCGTGGTGTCGGCACTGCTGCCGGTGGTGAACATGGAGGTGTACCTGGTCGGCGTGCTGGCCGCCCGGCCCGACCTGCCGTGGGCGGCGATGGGGGTCGCCGCCGCGGTCGGGCAGATGGTCGGCAAGCTGTGCTACTTCTACGCCGGGCGGGGCGGCGTGCGGCTCGGCCGGCGGCGGTTGCGGCGGCGGGCTGACCCCGCCCGCGCCGGCCGGTGGGCGACAGACGTGCGCCGGTTCCGGGACGCCGTGGCGCTACGCCCGGTCGCGGCCGGCGCCATCCTGTTCCTGTCGGCCGGCACCGGCGTGCCGCCGTTCGCGGTGCTCGCGGTGGTCGCCGGTGCGGCGGGCATGCCCGCGCCGCGGTTCGTGGTGCTCGGGTTGGCGGGGCGCACCCTCCGGTTCTGCGCCCTCGCCGCCGTGCCGTCGCTGCTCGGCTGGTTCTGACCCCGGTTCGGGCCCGGCCTGGTCCCCTGGTCGAGGCGCGGCCGGGCGGGTGCGCGGTGGCCGGCCTCGCCCAGGCCGGCCAGGGCGTCCGGCGGGGAGAGGGGTGGCGGCTCTCGATCGAGACGCGGACGGTGTACCGGCTCGACTCGACGGCCGTCGCCGGGTCCGCCGGGGCCTCGGGCAGCTGCTGGCTCTGGCGCTGCTCACGACCGGTTCGCCCCCGAGCGTCCCGTTCCCGTCAGCGGGTGACGTCGCGGCGCGACCTGTACCGGGTGGACAGCGTCTCCGCGACACCGACCAGCCCGACCGCGGCGATCACCGCGACGATGAAGCCGAGCACGTTGAGCTCGAAGATGTCGCCGGTGTCGAGGAGGTTGGCGACGGTGCCACCGATCACCGAGCCGGCGAGGCCCAGCAGCAGGGTGGCGAGCAGACCGAGGTTCTGCTTGCCCGGCTTGATCAGCCGGGCGAGCGCGCCGATGATCAGCCCCGCGACGATGAACCCGATCATGCCGTCCTCCTGGTCGCCTCGTCCCACCCCGAGGCTAGTACGGCGACCGGCGCGCGCAACCTCATCCGCCAGCGCGGGTGAGCCGCTGGATGGCGACGCTGCCCAGCGCCTCCGGGCCGGTCCCCAGCACGTGGGCTCAGGATACGCGGGCAGCTCCGTGGTCGTTTCGCTCGGCCATCCCGACCTTCCCGGAACGTAGCACTATCGGGCGATCGAAGACACATAAACCGGACACACGAAAGCACCACCCGATCGGTTGAAGACACCATTCTTTTGCCCGGGAGTCCGTTGTATACACCGACTGCGGCGGATACGCTAATTTTTCCGACCGAATGACCTTCCCTGGAGGTGCGGACAATGATTCATGATCAATTAATCCGGTCGCCGTTCCCGCTCACCGGCACGACCGAGAAGACGGCGCACGACGTGGTCGCGCTCGTCGAGTCCGGCGAGGACGGCATCGGCGACCTGCCCACTCCCCATGAGATCCACGACCTGGCCCTGTTGCTGCTCGCCCTGGCCGCGCTGTTGTCGCCGAACAAGGGTGACGAGGGCCCCATCGAGGACCGCGCCACGGAGTTCCGGCAGGAGCTCGAGTTCGCCTGGATGTCGTGACGCCCCCGCCACGGGGAACGCACACCAGTTGTTCGTTGGAAACGCTTTCGCTGAAGGTGGAGAATGCGTGAACCCGACGTCGACACGGCGGTCGACGCGCTGGCGGGCGCCGTCTCGCACGCGTTGCGGATCTCGGTCGGGTCGCGCCCGAACGAAAATTTCTCACTCCGCGAGGGCATGCCCGGTTGGAACGGCGACGGACAGGCGCGGCTGGCCGCGCTGCGGGTGCTGGGCGCGGACGCGCTGGCACCGTTCGTTCTGGCCGGGCACACCCTTGCCGACGAGGACGTCGACCTGGTTCTCCGGGCCATGCGGCTCCATCCCGCCCCGGACGCGCCGGACCCGAACCGGACCAGGTTGTGGGCGCTGCGGGACTGGGCGGTGATCTCGGTCCTGCACCGCCTGAACGCGCGGCCCGTTCCGGTGCCCGCCCGCCCGCGGGGCATCGGGGAACGGCGGTGGCAGGCGTGGTGCGCGGAGCTCGTCCGGCTGTCCAGCCTCGCCCTGCCCACCATCGACAGCCCACCGCGGGCCGAGGTCGCCACCCGGCGGCTCGACCTGGACCGCGGACTGACCCGGGCCCTGCTCCGGCGCGACCACCTGAGCGCGGCGCGGCTGGCCCGGTGGCAGGCGCTGGACCACGTCGAGGACAGCGACGTCCACCTGCCGTCGGTGCTCGACCACCTCACCGTGCTGGCCGGTGACCGCCCCCGCGTCCGGCTGGAGGTCACCCTCGCCGGGCTGCTCATGCGAAGGGGGCGATGACGGCGATGACGCAGCCCTCCCTCGTCACGTCCGGGGAACGCCTGTGCGCGCAGGCCATGCGTTGGCTGTGGGAGGCGCGCCGGCACTTCGTGCTGCCGCCATCGGTGTCGTCGGTGGACCTGGTCGACGTCCAGACGTTCAAGACGCTGAGCGAGCTGGCCCTGGCCGGCTGGGTCGTGCGCCGGGAGGGGGCGGCGGGGTCGGACACCCGCAAGGGCGCCTGCGACCTGCTCGACTTCGTGTGGGAGCAGTTCCACCGCGGCGACCTGCTCCACCGGATGCTGCTCCGCAACCCCGCCGCCACGCACCCCATCGAGGTGTACTCGACGCTGTACGCGGCCGGGTACCGGCACGAGGGGTTGCACCAACTCATCCGCCACCTGCTCACCCTGCGCAGCTACCGGGCGTTGGACCTCGTGCCCAACCGGAAGCTCGGCGTGGCCGCGGCGATCCGCCGGCTCGGCCTCACCCCGTGGGCCGACGACGCGGAGCTCCTGGCCGGAACGTGGTTGGGCGGGCTCCCGGAGCCGTGGATGATCGACACCTACAACGCGTACTCCGTCACCCACACGGTCTTCCACCTCACCGACCACGGCGCCGCTCCCGACCGCATCCCCACCGAGCTGGGCGACTACCTGCGCCGGTGGTTGCCGGTGTGGCTGGACGTGTACGCGGAGGCCGGGTTCTGGGACCTGCTGGGCGAACTGCTCATCGTGCACGGCTATCTCGACGATCCGGACGAGGATCCCGCACCGTGGCAGCGGTTCGTCCAGGCCCAACACGACGACGGCATGATGCCCAACGGCATCAACCAGCCCACCCCGGACCCGGTCGCCCGCGCCCTGACCCACTACCACCCCACGGTCGTCGCGGCCATCGCCGGAACGTTGGCGGTGTCCCGCGGCCTGGCGGCGGTGTCGCCGGACGGGAACGGCACCCGGTGAACGCCCCCATCGTCGAACCAGCCCAGCTACGCGACGCGCTCCGGCAGTACGTCCGGCCGCTCGTCACCGAGGGCCAGGCCCCCGGGGCCGTCATCGGAGCCGTCCACGCCGGACAGGCCACCATGGTCTGCGCGGGTCACACCGCCTGGGGCCGAGGACGGCCGGTGGGGCCCGGCACGGTCTTCGAGCTCGGTTCCGTCAGCAAGACCTTCACCGGCCTGCTGCTGGCCGAGATGGTCGATCGCGGCCAGGTGGGTTACGACGACCGGGTCGTCGAGTACCTGCCTCCCCGCGCGGTCCCCGCCGACCCCGACGCCGGCCGCATCACCCTCGCCGAGCTGGCGACGCACACCGCCGGCCTGCCCCGCGCCCCTGGCGCGGTCTACCGCACGATGCTGCGCTCGGGCTGGACCAACCCCTACGCGCACTACACCGTCGAAGACCTCTACCGCACCACCGCACGGCTGCGCACTCGGCACCGGCGGGGCCGGTACCGGTACTCCAGCCTGGGTTTCGGACTCCTCGGGTGCGCGCTGGCCAACGCGGCCGGCGACAGCTTCGAGCGTCTGCTCACCGACCGTGTCCTGGCCCCACTGGGCATGACCGGCACCACGACCGAACCGGGTGGCGCCGGGGACGCCATCGGGCACCGCCGCGGAAGGCCGACCGCGCCGTGGACGTTCCAGGCCCTGGCCGGCGCCGGAGCGGTGCGCTCCAGCGCCGCCGACCTCCTGCGCTACCTCCGAGCGCAGCTGAGCCCCGACACGAGCGCCCTGGCCACCGCCCTCCGCCACAGCCAGGAGCCCCGGCACCGGCAGCCCCACGGCGACCACCTCTGCCTGGCCTGGTTCCACCGGGTCGTCCGTGGCCGCCCCCTGCTGTGGCACGACGGCGCCACCAGCGGCTTCAGCGCCTTCGTGGGCCTGAGCCCCACCACCGGCACCGGTGTCTTCCTTCTCGCCAACGTCATGCCCACCCGGCGCCAGCCCGCCGTGCGGGCCGGCCGCCGGGCGTTCTCCGACCTGCTCAGGCGGTGCTGACCCGGGCCTCCCCCGGTCCGCGACTCACTCCACCCACTCGTACTCGTAACGGTCACGAACGAACCGGTTGAAGAAGCGGCCCTTGCTGCCGGCGGCCAACAGGCGGCGGTGGATGGCCCTGGCGACGCCGAAGTAGCGGTACACCCGGTCGTTGTGGAACTCCACCTCCAGTACACGCTCGTCGGGGTCGTACCCGACCGCACGAAGGCTCGACGACTCGACAGGGCGCCGTCGCATCTCCGCTCCCCAGGTACCAGAGGACCGTCGTCGATCGCCATTGTCGAGCCACCCGCGCCGTCCCCGCATCGGCCACCCAGGCGAACCACGGCGTGTTCGCGCCTCCCGTCGCCGTGTTCGCGCGCGGCGGCGGCCAACACGGCGGCGACGCGGACGGCCAACACGCCGGTGGTCGAGGTGGTGACCATCACCCATCGCGACGTCCGAAAAGCGCGCGCCCCGCGTCCGGCGGGTGCTTAGGTTGCGTTCGTGGTCTCGAACGACACGCCGGTGGACCGGCGCAGCCTGCTCGCCGCCGCGGTGACCGTGGTGCTGTGGGCATCGGCCTTCGTGGCGATCCGCAGCGCGGGGACCGAGTTCTCGCCCGGCGCGCTCGCCCTCGGCCGGCTCCTCTCCGGATCGGCGGCGCTCGTGGTGATCCTGCTGCTGCGCGGCGAGGGCTGGCCGCCCAGGGCCGCGTGGCCGGGGATCGCCACCTCGGGCGTGCTCTGGTTCGGCGTCTACATGGTCGCGCTGAACGCCGGCGAGCAGGCGGTCGACGCCGGCACCGCCGCGATGATCGTCAACATCGGCCCGATCCTGATCGCGGTGTTCGCCGGCTGGCTGCTCCGCGAGGGATTTCCCGCCCGCGTGCTCGCCGGCATGGCGGTGTCGTTCGCCGGCGCGCTCGTGGTGGGCGTCTCCATGGCCGACGGCGGGCGGGCCTCCGTGCTCGGCGTGCTGCTGTGCCTGCTGGCCGCGGCGACCTACGCCGCCGGCGTGCTCGGCCAGAAGCCGGCACTACGGCACGCCTCGGCGTTGCAGGTCACCACGTTCGGCTGCCTCACCGGCACGGTGGCGTGCCTGCCGTTCGCCGGGCAGCTGGTCGACGAGCTGGCCACGGCGTCGTGGTCGGCCACCGCGAACCTGGTCTACCTCGGCGTGTTCCCCACCGCGCTCGCGTTCACCACCTGGGCCTACGCGCTGGCCCGCACCACCGCCGGCCGGATGGGCGCCACCACCTACGCGGTGCCGGCCGTCGTGGTGCTGATGTCGTGGCTGGCGCTCGGCGAGGTGCCCGGGTGGCTGACCCTGGCCGGCGGCGTGCTGTGCCTGGCCGGGGTGGCCGTCTCCCGGTCCCGCCGCAGGGCCCGCACCACCGCCCGGCCCGCGCCGGTGGACTGATCACCGGACCTCGCGCGGGCGGGGCGGCGCGCTCTATCGTGGCGGCACCTCCGCGAAAGGACGTGCCATGCCGCCGGAACCGGAACCACTCGTCCGCGCCGCCGTGGTCCAGGCGGCACCCGTCGGCTTCGACCTCGCCGCGACGCTGGCGAAGGTGGAGCGGCTCACCGCCGATGCCGCCGCGGGTGGCGTCGACCTGGTCGTGTTCCCCGAGGCGTTCGTGTCCTGCTACCCCCGCGGCGTGACCTTCGGTGCGCTAATCGGCTCGCGCACCCCCGAGGGCAGGGCGCTGTACCGCCGGTACTGGAACTCCAGCGTCGACGTGCCCGGCCCGGCCACCGAACGACTCGGCGCCATCGCCGCCCGGCACCGCACCCACCTGGTGATCGGGGTGATCGAGCGCGGCGGCGCCACCCTGTACTGCACGGCACTCACCTTCAACCCGCACGGCCGGCTGCTGGGCAAGCACCGCAAGCTGATGCCGACCGCCGCCGAGCGCCTGGTGTGGGGCTTCGGCGACGGCTCGACCCTGCCGGTGCACGACACCCCGATCGGCCGCATCGGGACCGCCATCTGCTGGGAGAACTACATGCCGCTGCTGCGCATGCACCTCTACGGCAGGGGCGTGCAGCTCTACTGCGCGCCGACCATGGACCACCGCGACGTCTGGGTCAGCAGCATGCGGCATGTCGCGCTGGAGGGCCGCTGCTTCGTGCTGTCCGCGTGCCAGTTCGCCCGCCGCGCCGACTACCCCGACGACTACCCGATCGAGGGTGTCGCGGACGGCCCGGACGCGGTGGTGTCCGCCGGCAACTCGGTGATCGTGGACCCGCTCGGGGAGGTTCTCGCCGGACCGGCCACCGGCGGGGAGACCATCCTGCGCGCCGAGCTGGACCTCGGCCGGGTCGCCGAGGGCAAGTACGACTTCGACGTCGCGGGCCACTACGCCCGGCCGGACGTCTTCACGCTGCTGGTGGACGAGCGGCCACGACCGCCGGTGAGGTCCACCGGAACCGACCCGCCGGACTGAGCCCGGCCGCTCCGGTCCGATCAGGTCCGGTCAGGCCCGCTCGGCGTCGAGCCCGTCCCGGTCGGCCCACTCCAGCAGCGGTTCCAGCGAGTGCGCGGTGCCGTCGATGTCCCGGTGCAGGTCGCCGAGCTCGGCGACGCGGGCGGGCACGGTGGCGATCGTGCACTCGCGCGGCTCGACATCGTCCACCTCGGACCAGGTGATCGGGGTGGACACGGTGGCCTCGGGGACGCCACGCACGGAGTACGCGCTGGCGATGGTGTGATCGCGGGCGTTCTGGTTGTAGTCGACGAACAGCTTGGTGGGGTCGCGGTCCTTGCGCCACCACGCGGTGGTCACGTCGTCGGGCGCGCGGCGCTCGACCTCCCTGGCGAAGGCGAGCGCTGCCCTGCGGACGTCGGCGAAGCCCCACCGCGGCGCGATCCGCACGTAGACGTGCAGGCCATTGCCGCCGGAGGTCTTCGGCCAGCCGACGATGCCCAGCTCGTCGAGCACCTCGTGGGCGACGTGCGCGACCCTGCGGACCGTGGTGAAGTCGCAGCGGGGCATGGGGTCGAGGTCGATCCGCCACTCGTCCGGCCGCTCGGTGTCGGCCCGCCGGGAGTTCCACGGGTGGAACTCCACAGTGGACATCTGGACCGCCCAGATGACGCTGGCCAGCTCGGTCACGCAGAGCTCGTCGGCGTGCCGGTCGTAGCGCGGGAAGTGGACGCGCACGGTCTCCAGCCATGGCGGCGCCCCGCGCGGGAGCCGCTTCTGGTGGACCTTCTCCCCGGTGACGCCGGTCGGGTAGCGGTGCAGCATGCACGGGCGCTCACGCAGCGCGCGGACGATCCCGTCGCCGACGGACAGGTAGTAGCGCACCAGATCGAGCTTGGTCTCGCCACGGGCCGGGAAGTACACCCGGTCCGGGTTGCTGATCCGCACCGTGCGGCTGCCCACCTCGACGTCCACCGCGGACTCTCCGGCCATGCGAGGACTGTACGCCGGACGCCCCGCGCCGCGGGTGCGCCGGCGGAGTGTGTCGAGCCGGCCGGCACCGCGAGTCGCGCGACCCGGTCGAGCCGGCGCCGGGACTCAGCGCAGCGCCTTGGCCAGGGTGCGCAGGCACAGTCCCAGCGCGTGGTGCTTGCCGGCGCCGTTCAGCTGGACGTGCTGCCAGGCGCCGTAGAGCACGCACCAGAGCAGCTGCTGCACCCACGCCGGCTCCAGCTCGGGGTCGATGCCGCCCTCGGCGTGCCCCCGCTCCACCAGCCGCAGCAGCGCCCGGTCGGCGTCGGTCTCCTCGTCCCACGCGTCGGACGCCGTCAGCTCCACGTCGTTGAACAGCAGGGTGAGCAGCTCACCCAGTTCGAAGTACTCCTGGCAGAGCCGGTCGAACGCCTCCAGCGCCGTCCCGTCGTCCAACCGTGCCCGCTCGGTCGCGGCGGCGATCTGTTCGAGCGCGTACTGGTTCAGCGCGGCCATGAGGTGGGCGCGCTCTGGGAAGTACCGGTGGACGGTGGTGCGCCCGACCCCGGCCGACGCGGCGATGTCACCCAGCGAGGCCGCCGGGTTCTGCGACAGCACCGCCACCGCGGCCTCCAGGATCGCCCGGCGGGTCCTGGCCCGGGTCCGGTTCTCCGTGCTCGCCGTGCCCTCCGTGCTCACCGTGGAGTTCTTCGTGGAAGTCGGCCGCTCCCTGTTCACCACGCCCATGGCCGCACCGTAGCATCTTGTTCCGAAATGAAACTCAGTTGACAGTGTTGGAACACGGATGTTCCACTCCCGGTCATGAGTGTCCCTACCTCTCCTCCCGTCGGTCGACTGCCGAGACTGCGGGTGCTCTGGTCCTTCGCCCGCCCGCACACCCGCACGCTCGCCCTCGGGCTGCTGCTGGCCCTCGTCGGCTCGGCCGCCGGGCTGGCGACCCCGATGGTCACCAAGTGGGTCCTCGACTCGCTCGGCGCCTCGGCGTCCCTGCTCGGCCCGGTGATCGCGCTGCTCGTGCTGCTGGTCGTCGGCCTCGTCATCTGGGCCGGCCAGTGGATCCTGCTGGGCACGCTCGGCGAGCGCGTGGTGCTCCAGGCCCGCGAGTCGATGGTGCGCCGGCTGCTGCGGGTCACCGTGCCGGCGTTGACCTCCCGCCCCCCGGGCGAGCTGGTCACCCGGGTCACCTCCGACACCGTGCTGCTCCGCGAGGCCGCCACCTCCAGCGTGATTGGCCTGGTCAACGGCGCGGTCATGATGGTCGGGACGCTGGTCCTGATGGGCGTGCTCGACATGGTGCTGCTCGGCACGACGGTCACGCTGGTGATCGTCGTCGGCGTGCTGTTCGCGCTGCTGATGCCCGCGATCGCGAAGGCGCAGGAGCAGGCCCAGGAGTACGTCGGCCGGCTCGGTGGTGTCCTGGAGACCGCGCTGCGCGCGATTCGCACGGTCAAGGTCAGCCGCGCCGAGGACCGCCTCGCCGAGCGCATCGCCGGCGACGCGCGGACGTCCGCCCGACACAGCATCCGCGCCGTCCGCCGCGAGGCCATCGCGTGGAGCACGGCGTGGTCCGGGGTCCAGCTCGCGATCATCCTGGTGCTGGGCATCGGCGCCTGGCGGGTGGGCGCGGGCCAGCTCGAGGTCTCCAGCCTGATCGCCTTCCTGCTCTACGCCTTCGGGCTGATCGACCCGATCACCGAGCTCAGCCAGAACGTCACCACCCTGCAGGCCGGCATCGCCGCCGCGGGGCGGATCCGTGAGCTCGAGCGCCTCGAGCCGGAGACCACCCCCGTCTCCGCCGCACCGACCACCCCTGCCCGCCGGGACGGCCCGGTGGTCGAGCTGCGTGGGGTGAGCGCCGCCTACGGGCCGGACGCCGAGCCGGCGGTCCGCGACATCGACCTGGCGATCCCCCGGCGCGGGCACACCGCGGTCGTCGGGCCCTCCGGCGCCGGCAAGACGACGTTGTTCTCGCTGATCCTGCGGTTCCTGGAGCCGAGGGAGGGCCAGCTGCTGCTCGACGGGCGGCCCTACGCCGAGCTCGCCCACGAGGAGATCCGCGCCAAGCTGTCCTATGTGGAACAGGATGCGCCGGTGGTGCCGGGCACGATCCGGGAGAACCTGCTGTTCACCCACCCGGACGCCAGCGAGGAGGAGGTGTGGGAGGTGCTGCGCCGGGTGCGGCTGGCCGACAAGGTCGCCGAGCTCGACGCGGGCCTGGACACGCCGCTGTCGTCCTCGTCGCTGTCCGGTGGGCAGCGGCAGCGGGTGGCCATCGCCAGGGCGATCCTGCGCACGCCCGACGTCCTGCTGCTCGACGAGGCGACCGCCCAGCTCGACGGGCTCACCGAGGCGGCCATCCACGACTGCATCCGCGAGCACGCCGCCGAGCACGCCGCGGTCACCATCGCGCACCGGCTGTCGACGGTGATCGACGCCGACACGATCGTCGTCATGGAGGCCGGCCGGATCCGCGCCCGCGGCAGCCACCTCGAGCTCCTCGCCACCGACCCGCTGTACCGGGAGTTGGTCGAGGCCCTGCGCATCGCCGACGCCGACCAGCTGGAGTACCGGTGACGACCGGCTGGGCTCGGCACCGGAACCCCTACCGGCGATGCACCGCCGCCGGCCCACCTTCGTAACCCACCGCACCCTGGGGGCCATCCCCGAGTCCATCGTATCGGGAATGGCGGTGTGGGAAGGGCGCGGAACGAAAGTGTGGACAACGTGGTGTCCTGAGTGGCCCGCTCATGCGCATTCGGTGTCCTGAACGGCCCGTTCATTCGCGTTCGGTGTGCCGAACGGTCCTTCGTGCGTTGCTCAGGGGTGGCCGCCACTCGAGGGTATGGGGCGTGGCGAGTCCGGCGCGTCGACGACGCGGCCCGGGCCCGGACCGACCTTCGGCCGTTCCGGGATGGGGCGGTCGCGCCTACCGTCGGTGGTCATGCGCAGACCCCGGGCCGCCGCGCTGACCACAGCCGTCGCCGTCGTCACCGCCGCCCTGCTCACCGCCCCCACCGCACACGCCACACCCACCACACCCGCCACCGGCGCGGCCACCGTGGTGCCGATCCAGGTCACCGGCGACCCCGCGACCCGGTTCAACCTCGTGATCCTCGGCGACGGCTACCGCGCCGGTGAGCTGGCCACGTTCCGCCGGCACGTGGACCACCACCTCAACGTGCTGTGGACGCTCGAGCCGTTCCGCTCCTACCGCAACTACCTCAACGTCTACGCCGTCGAGGTGCCCTCACCCGAGTCCGGCGTCGACTGCGACCCCGGCCTCGACGCGCCCCGCCGCGACACCCCGCTGGGCATGGGGTTTTGGGGCGGCTGCGACCCGGCGAGCGTCCAGCGCCTGCTCACCGTCGACGGCGCGGCCGCCACCCGCTACGCCGACCTGGTGCCCGGCACCACCACGGACAACCGGCAGATCCTGGCCGTGGCCAACAGCCCCACCTACGGCGGCGCCGGCGGCAGCCTCGCCACGGTGTCCGGCGGCAACGCCCTGTCCGCGCTGATCACCCCGCACGAGCTGGGCCACTCG
Source organism: Amycolatopsis arida (assembly GCF_900115565.1). GTDB lineage: Bacteria > Actinomycetota > Actinomycetes > Mycobacteriales > Pseudonocardiaceae > Yuhushiella > Yuhushiella arida. The sequence goes on from NZ_FOWW01000001.1 coordinate 765,133, forward strand.
CTGGGCGGCCTGGACGACGAGTACGACTACTACCAGCGCGGCGTGCGTGGCGGGCCCTACCGCGGCGGTGAGCCGGAGTCGATCCACCACACCCTGCTCACCGAGCGGGAGATGGCCGAGCAGCAGCGGAAGTGGTGGCGCTGGCTGGGCGAGCCGAGCGAGTCCGGCGGGGTCATCGGCCGCTACGAGGGCGGCCGCTACTCGGGCACGGGGGTGTGGCGGCCGAGCGAGCACTCGCTGATGAAGACCCTCGGCTACTACTTCGACCAGGTGAGCCGGGAGCGGCTGACCCAGCGCATCGCGGCGAAGACCCGCATCCTGCAGGACGGCACACCGAACGATCGGCCGGTGGGCGCCGACCGGGTGCTGTGGGTGCGAACGCTGCACCCACTGAGCCACGAGCTCGACGTGACGTGGGCGGTGGACGGCACGCCGGTCCCCACGGCCCACTCACGCGGCCTCGACCTGCGTGCGCTCGACCTCTCCCCCGGCCGGCACACGGTCACGGCCACCGTCGTCGACCCCACCGAGTTCGTCCGCGACCCGGCCATCCGCTCCTCCGCGGCGTTGACCCAGGTCCGGCGGTGGACCGTGGACACGGCGCTGACCACCCCGCCGGCGCCCACCCCGGTCGCCTTCACGCACACCACGCCGCGGAACGCCCCGGTCGGCGCCACCGATGTCGTGTACGCCGACACCACCCACCCGAACGATCGCGTTCCGCGGGTCACCTGGGCGCTCGACGGTCGCCCGGTGGCCAATCCCGGCAACGACCGGGACCTCGACCTGAAGGACGTGCCGCTCACCCCGGGCCGGCACACGCTGACCGCCACCGTGCGCGACCCCGCGGCCGCGGCTTCGGCGGAGACGGTGGCGTGGACGGTCGACGCCACGGGCCCGGCGACCCGGCACGAGCTGTCTCCGCCGCTGCTGACCGTGCGTCGGCCCGGCGCGCCGCCGGAGTACATCATGAACGGCCCGTTCACGATGAGTCTCACCGCGCGCGACGACTCCCCCGGCTACGTCGTCCGCGAGTTCCGCACCGACGGCGACGGCTGGTACCACTACTTCGGCTGGCCGACCGATCCCGGCGCGCCCTTCCGGTTCACCGCCGACGGCACCGAGATCGACGGGCTCGTCTACGGCAAGCTCGGCCGGCCCCGGCTCTCGCCGTGGGACGACGTGCCCCCCGGGTACGGCCGGCACACCATCGACTACCGCGCGATCGACCCGGCGGGCAACGTCGGCGGCATCGGCCGGTTCGTGGTGACCCTGCTGCCCGAGCCGCCGACCTGCACGACCACGGTCACCGGCCGGCACGAGGGGCCGTTGACCGTCGCCGCGGGCACCACCTGCCTGACCGGGGCGACGGTGAACGGCCCGGTCACGGTCGGCCCCGGCGCCGCGCTGGTGGCCACCGACGCGACCGTCACCGGCCCCGTGCTCGGCTCCGGCGCGCGCGTGGTGCAGTTGCTGCGCAGCACCGTGCGCGGCCCGGTGCGGATCGCCGGGACGACCGAGGACGTCACGATCGTCGGCGGCCGGGTGCGGGGGCCGCTGGAGCTGACCGGCAACGCGACCGGCGACCGGGCGGCGACCGTGGCCGGCACCGCGGTGACCGGCCCGCTGTCGTGCTCCGGCAACGTGCCCGCGCCGACGAGCCTGCACGCGCCGAGCACCGTCACCGGGCCGGCCACCGGCCAGTGCGCCACCTTCGACCGCCCCTGACGGTGGCGCACCGGCCGGGGAGCGCGGCCCGGGGCCGGCGGAACCGGTGCGCGAGTGCGGTGCCAGCGAGTAGTAGCGTCGTGATCCGTGCGCTGGCGATCACCGCGAGCAGTCGTCGCCGCGTCGGCCTCGACGTTGCTCGCCACCGTGCCGGTCTACCTCCTGGGGGCGGCGGCGACCGTGCTGCCGGCCGAGTGGCGGCTGGACGGCGCACGGCTCGGGTTGGTCGCGTGCGCGTTCTTCGTCAGCTCGGCGATCGTCTCGCAGTGGGGCGGCGGCCTCGCCGACCGGCGCGGCGCCCGGCCGCTGGTGCTCGGCAGCGCGGCCGGCACGGTGTTGGCGCTGCTGGGCGTCTCGCTGCTCACCGGGAGCTACTGGGTGCTGCTGGGCTGGCTCGTCCTCGCCGGCGTCGCGAACGGGATCGCCCAGCCGGCGGGCAACGTCGTGCTGGGCGACCATGTGCCGAGCGGGGCGCACGGGCTGGCCTTCGGACTCAAGGTGTCCGCGGTGCCGCTGGCGACCGCGGGCGCCGGAATCCTGGTCAGCGCCTTCGGGACGCTCCAGCAGGGGTGGCGGTACTGCTTCCTCGCGGCGGCCGCGCCGGCGCTCGCCGTGCTGCTGGTGCCCCGGCAGGCCCGCCGGCACTCAAGCCGGGACCGCGGGCACCCCACTCGGTTGGCTCGGCGCCGCGCCCTGTTCCTCATCGCGGCCGCGGCGGCGCTCGGGGCGGCGGCCAACACCGGCCTCGGCACGTTCTACGTGTCCGCGACGGTGGCCGGCGGGCAGCCCGCGGGAAGGGCGGCACTGTTCATGACGGTGGCCAGCGTCGTCGGGATCATGACCAGGGTCGGCTCGGGAGCGCTGCTGGACCGCTGGCGGATCCCGCCGTTCCTCGCCGCGGCGGCGCTGCTGGTCACCGGCCTGCTCGGTGTGCTGGCGATCGTCGCGCGCCCACCGACCGGGGTGCTGCTGGTCGCCACCCTGGCGGCCTTCGGTCTGGGCTGGAGCTGGCAGGGCCTGCTCGCGCACGGCGTCGCGGCCCGCTGGCCGGGCCGGGCCGGTGCGGCGACCGGCGCCTTCCACACCGGCCTGTTCGTCGGCGCGGCCGGTGGGCCGCTGCTCCTGGGCGTCGTCGCCGACCACGGCGGGTACGGCGTCGTGTGGCTCGTCATGGGCGGACTGCTCGCCGCGGCCACCACCGGCGTGCTGGCCGCGGAGTGGGTCACCCGGCGGCCCGACCATCGACGGGACTGTGAAGAAGCGCCCTCTTCCACGACAATCTCGTGAACCAATTTCTCCGACGGTGGGAGGGCCCGCGTGACCGAACTCCCCGAGCCGGCGGCTGGTCATTCCACAGTAGACAAAGCGGGAACGCCGCCGTCTCATCTCCTCGGTCCACTGTGAGCATCCAGATCGCGCGGCCGGCCGCGCGGATCCCGGCGGTGGTCCAGCCCCGCCCCTTCGCAGCGGGTGCGGGCCGGCCACTCGCTCCTCGCCCGGCGCATCGGAACCGCCGGCGGTGCCTCGCGCGCCGAACCGAACCCGGTCCCCCCGCAGTGAGGTAGTGACATGACGAGAAGACCGCTCCCGCCGGGACAGCGCACCGGGGTGCGTGGCCTGCTGTCGATCCTGGTCGCCATGCTGGTGGCCGCCGGGTCGCTGGGCGTCGCGGCCGGCCCGGCCGCCGCGGCGCCGGGCACCACGTTCCCGACGCTGGCCATCGACCGGGACTTCCCCGACCCGGACATCCTCCGGGTCGGTGACCGCTACCACGGCTACGCCACCAGCGGCCCAGCGGGCCGGGTCCCGCACGCGTCCGCGCCGAGCCCGACCGGCCCATGGACGGTGCACGGCGACGCGCTGCCCACCAAGCCGGGTTGGGCCGGCAACGGCGGCTTCTGGGCGCCGGACGTGTCCCGCCGCGCCGACGGCACCTACCTGATGTACTTCACCGCCCCCAGCCAGGCGGCCGGGCGGATGTGTCTCGGCGCCGCGGTGGCCGACACCCCGGCCGGCCCGTTCCGCGCGGTCGGCACCGGTCCGCTGGTGTGCGACGCCGCCGAGGGCGGCGACATCGACCCGGCGAGCTTCGTCGACACCGACGGGCGGCGGTACCTGCTGTACAAGAACGACGGCAACGCGATCGGCCGGCCGACCATCCTCTGGCTGCAGCCGGTGGCGGCCGACGGCATCACGGTGACCGGGGTGCGGCGGGAGCTGCTGCGCAACGACCGGCCGGAGGAGGCCGGCGTGATCGAGGCACCGGTGCTGGGCCGCCGCCCGAGCCACTACGTGCTGTTCTACTCGCTCGGGGTGTACAGCGGCCGCGGGTACCAGACCAGCTACGCCGTGTCCGGGTCGCTGACCGGCCCGTTCACCAAGGCGTACCGGTCGCTGGTCACCACCGACTCGGTCGACGGCAGGGTCGTGGGCCCCGGCGGGGCGGACGTGGTGAGCGGTCCGCACGGGGACCACCTGACGTTCCACGGCTGGTTGAGCGGCGGGGGCGCCCGCGGGATGTACGTCGCCGAGCTGGGCTGGGCCAACGACTACCCGGTGGTCCGCGGCAGCCGGGTCCGCTACGAGGCCGAGCGGGGTCGGCTGAACAACGCCGAGGTCCGCACCGGCGCGCGCGGGGCGTCGCAGGGCGCCGTGGTCGCCAGGATCGACCACGCGGACAGCTGGGTCGAGCTGTCCGTGTTCGCCGCGCGCGCCGGTGGGCACACCGTGCACGTCGGCTACGCCGCGGGGTACGGCGCCGCGCAGCACACGCTGACGGTCAACGACGGGCCCGGTGTCGTCGTCGACTACCCCGACCACGGTTGGGACAACTGGCGGCAGGTCGCCGTACCGGTGGAGCTGCGCGCGGGCTGGAACACGGTGCGGTTCACCCACCGGACCCGGTGGGCCGAGCTGGACTTCGTCGAGGTGGCCTGAGTCGAGCGCCGAGGCGACGTGAGCCGAGCGTTCACCCGTCGCGAACCGGGCGGTGGCTTTCGATGGCTCTCGATGGCTCTCGATGGCTGTCGGTGGCTGTCGGTCCCGCGGTCCGGTTCGTCCTTCCCGCCCCGAACCCGCGCTCCGGCCCCGCTCTCCCGGGTGAGTTGCGTCGCCATCGCGGTCCGTGACCGGCACGGCGACATATACTTAGTTAGTACAAGCATCAAAATATCCGGAGCGTCCTCCAGTGCCCGGAACGAGTGCCCGGAACAGGTGCCCGGCACGCGGAGGGGCGGCAACGGGAGGCTGGTCACGATGGTCGAGTCGCCATTCACCGACAACGCCGCCGGCGAGGAGGAAGCTCGCCGCATCGCCGAGCTGTGCGACCACGATCCGCAGGTCCGCGCGGCCACACCCCTACCGTCGATCACCGCCGCCATCCAGGAACCCGGGACCCGGCTCGCCTCGGCGGTCGCGACCGTCATGACGGGCTACGCCGACCGGCCGGCGCTGGGTCGGCGGGCCAGGGAGCTGGTCCGGGATCCGCGCACCGGGCGGACGACGACGAGGCTGTTGCCGAGGTTCGAGACCCTCAGCTACGCCGAGCTGTGGGCGAACGTCCGCGCGGTGGCCGGTGCCTGGCACCACGACCCGGACGCTCCGCTCGCCGCCGGCGACACCGTGGCCACCCTGGGCTTCACCAGCGCCGACCACGTGACCCTCGACCTGGCGTGCGTCCATCTGGGCGCGGTCGCGGTGCCGCTGCAGTCCAGCGCCCCGGCGGGGCAGCTCGCGCCGATCGTCGCGGAGACCGCACCACGCATCCTCGCGACCAGCGTCGAGCAGCTGGACACCGCCGTCGAGATCGCCTCCGCGAGCCCAGCGCTGCGTCGGGTGGTGGTGTTCGACTACGCGCCCGAGGTCGACGACCAGCGCGAGGCGTTCGACGCCGCCCGCCGCCGGCTGGCCGGCGGCCCGGTCGTCGTCGAGTCGCTGGCCGACGTGCTCGACCGCGGCCGGCGGCTGCCGGAGGCGCCCCTGTCCACCGAGGGGGACGGCGACCGGCTGGCCCTGCTGATCTACACGTCCGGCAGCACGGGCACACCCAAGGGCGCCATGTACCCGGAACGGCTGGTGCACCAGCTGTGGGTGAGCGGGTTCTCCCCCGACGGGTGGGCCGAGCCGCCCACGATCGGCGTCAGCTACCTGCCGCTGAGCCACATCGCCGGGCGGATGACCGTCACCGCGGCGCTCGCCCGCGGCGGGACCACCTACTTCACCGCGCGCAGCGACCAGTCGACCCTGTTCGAGGACATCGCCATGGTCCGCCCCACGGACCTGATGCTCATCCCACGGGTCTGCGACCTGCTGTACGAGCGGTTCCTGAGCGACCCCGGCTGGGCGGGGGCCACCGACCGCGCCGCGACCGAGGCGCGACTCGCCGCGGCGTACCGGCGGGAGGCGCTCGGCGGGCGGGTGATCCGGGCCACGTGCGGCTCGGCGCCCCTGTCGCCGGAGGTCGCCGCCTTCGTCGAGTCGGTGCTGGGGTTGCCCCTGCACGACGGCTACGGCTCCACCGAGGCCGGTCCCGTCCTGGTCGACACGCGGGTGCTGCGCCCGCCGGTGCTCGACTACAAGCTCGTCGACGTGCCGGAACTGGGGTACCGCACGTCCGACTCGCCCCACCCGCGCGGCGAGCTGCTGGTCAGGACCGAGCGGGTCATCCCCGGCTACTACCGGCGGCCGGACCTCGACGCGGAGATCTTCACCGAGGACGGCTACTACCGCACCGGCGACATCATGGCCGAGCTCGGCCCCGACCGCCTCGCCTACGTCGACCGGCGCAAGAACGTGCTGAAGCTGGCGCAGGGCGAGTTCGTGGCGGTCGCCCGGCTCGAGGCGATCTTCGCCGCCAGCCCGCTCATCCACCAGATCTTCGTCCACGGCAACAGCACTCGGTCGTTCCTGCTCGCGGTGATCGTGCCGAGCCGGGAGGCGATCAGCCGGGCGGAGGCGAGTGGCACGGACCTCGCCGCCCTGCTCCAGGCCGAGCTGCGGCGCGTCGCGCAGGACGCCGAGCTGCACCCCTACGAGATCCCGCGGGACTTCCTCATCGAGACCGAGCCGTTCAGCGAGGAGAACGGCCTGCTCACCGACTCCCGCAAGCTGCAGCGGCCACGGCTGCGGGAGCGCTACGGCGAGCGCCTCGAACAGCGCTACGCGGAACTGGCCGAGGGCAACCGGAGCGAGCTGGGTGAGCTGCGCCGGACGGCGCGTGAGCTGCCGGTGCTCGACGCGGTCCTCCGGGCCGCGCGGGTCCTGCTGGGCGGCTCCGGCGCCGAGCCGAGCCCCGAGGCGCGCTTCACCGACCTCGGCGGCGACTCGCTCTCGGCGCTGTCGATGGCGAACCTGCTGCGGGAGATCCTCGACGTCGAGGTCCCGGTCGGCGTCATCGTCAGCCCGGCCACCGACCTGCGGGCACTCGCGGGCTACGTCGAGCGGGAGCGCGGGTCCGGCACGAGGCGACCCACGGTCGCCACCGTGCACGGGCCGGGATCGGCGGAGGTCCTGGCGAGCGACCTCACCCTGGAGAAGTTCCTCGACGCCGACACGCTGGCGGCGGCGACGGCGCTGCCCCGGCCGAGCGGCCCGGTGCGCACCGTGCTGCTGACCGGCGCGAACGGGTACCTCGGCCGGTTCCTCTGCCTGGAATGGCTGGAACGGGTGGCGCCGAGGGGCGGCACGGTGATCGGCATCGTCCGGGGCGGCGACGCGGCCGCGGCGCGCGAGCGCATGGAGGCGGCCTTCGACACCGGTGACCCCGAGCTGCTGCGGCGCTTCCGGGAGCTGGCCGGGCACCTCGAGGTGCTCCCCGGCGACATCGGTGAGCCGAGCCTCGGCCTGGACGAGCGGACGTGGCGACGGTTGGCCGACTCGGTCGACCTGGTGGTGCACCAGGCCGCGCTGGTCAACCACGTCCTGCCGTACGACCAGCTGTTCGGCCCCAACGTGGCCGGCACCGCCGAGCTGATCCGGCTGGCCCTCACCACGCGGCTCAAGCCGGTCACCTACCTGTCCACGGTGGGGGTCGCGGCACAGGTGGGTCCGGCGGCGCTCGACGAGGACGCCGACATCCGCGTCACCAGCCCGCGGCGGCGCCTCGACGAGAGCTACGCCAACGGGTACGCGACCAGCAAGTGGGCCGGCGAGGTGCTGCTCAGGGAGGCGCACGACCGGTTCGGGCTGCCGGTCGCCGTCTTCCGGTCCGACATGATCCTCGCGCACGGCCGGTACGCCGGGCAGCTGAACGGAACCGACATGTTCACCCGGCTGCTGCTGAGCCTCGCCACCACCGGGATCGCACCGGCCTCCTTCTACCGCGGTGCCGGCGAGGGGCGGCCGCGCGCGCACTACGACGGACTTCCGGTCGACTTCACCGCCGAGGCCATCACCACCCTCGGCGAGCAGGCCACGGAAGGGTTCGCCACCTTCAACGTGGTCAACCCGCACGACGACGGCGTCTCGCTCGACGTGATCGTCGACTGGCTCGCCGGCGCGGGGTGCCCGATCGAGCGGATCGACGACTACGCCGAGTGGTTCGCCCGGTTCGAGACCGCCGTCCGTGCCCTGCCGGAGGACCGGCGGCGGCACTCGATGCTGCCGCTGCTGCACGCCGTCCGCCACCCCGAGGAGCCGGTGCGCGGCTCGGCCGTTCCCGCCCGCCGGTTCTCCGACGCCGTGCGGGCCGCCAAGATCGGCCCCGGTGGGGACGTCCCGCACCTCTCGGCCGAGCTGGTCGGCAAGTACGTCGCCGACCTGCGCCGGCTCGGTCTCCTCCCGGCGTGACCCGGCGGGACGACCTAAGCTCGCCGCGGTAGGCGACATCGCAGCGGAAAGGCGCGCGGGTGGACTTCCGATCGACCCCTGGCCGGCCGGTCGAGCACCGGGCAGCCGCCGTGCCGGCCCGGCGCGTCGATCCGGTGGTGCTGCTGGCGATCGCGGCCGGCGGCGTGCTGGGCGCGCTGGCCCGGTTCGGCGTCGACGCCCTGCTGCCGCACCGGCCCGGCACGTGGGCGTGGGCGACGCTGCTGGTCAACGTCAGCGGGTGCCTGCTGATCGGCGTGCTGATGGTGCTCGTCGAGGAGGTGTGGCCGGGCCGGCGGCTGCCGCGCCCGTTCCTCGGGATCGGCCTGCTCGGCGGCTACACCACGTTCTCCACCGCGATGGTCGACGCGCAGCAACTCGCCCGCGCCGGCGCGGCGCACACCGCGGTGCTCTACCTGGGCGGCACCCTGCTGGTGGCGCTGACCGCCGTGGCCGCCGGCGCCGCCGGCACCACCGCGCTGCTGGGGTGGCGGCGAACGAGAGGACCCCACACATGAAGTCGTCGGGCACCGCGCTGCGGCTGAGCATCTTCGTCGGCGAGACCGACCGATGGCACCACAAGCCGCTCTACAGCGAGATCGTGCACCGCGCGCACGCCGCCGGACTCGCCGGCGCGACCGTGCTGCGCGGGCTGGAGGGGTACGGGGCCGCCAACCACATCCACACCACCCGGATCCTGTCGCTGTCCGACGACCTGCCGGTGGTGATCGTGATCGTCGACGCCGAGGACCGGATCCGCGCGTTCCTGCCCCAGCTGGACGAGCTGGTCGCCGAGGGCATGGTCGTCCTCGACCCGGTCGAGGTGATCCGCTACGTCGGGCGAGGGGCGGCCGAAGGGTGACCGTCCTGCTGGTGGCCGCCGGCGCGGCGGTGGGCGCGCCGCTGCGGTACCTGCTCGACCGAGCCATACAGTTTCGGCACGGCTCGGCCTTCCCCTGGGGCACGCTCGCCGTCAACGTGCTCGGCTGCCTCGTGCTCGGCCTGCTCACCGGGCTGCCCACGACACCGGCGGTGTCGGCGCTGGCCGGCACCGGCTTCTGCGGCGCGCTCACCACCTACTCGACCTTCGGCTACGAGACACTGCGGCTGGCCCGCGACCGCGCGTGGCTGCTGGCCGGGCTCAACGCCGTGGGCAGCCTCGTGGCCGGGCTGGGCGCCGCCTACTGCGGGCTGCTCGCCGGGACGGCGCTCGCCCGATGAGCCCGGCTCAGTAGCGGTAGTGGTCGGGCTTGTACGGCCCCGCCACGTCGACGCCGAGGTAGTCGGCCTGCCGCGGGGTCAGCCGGGTGAGCCGCACCCCGAGCGCGTCGAGGTGCAGCCGGGCCACCTTCTCGTCCAGGTGCTTCGGCAGCCGGTGAACGTCCACTGTGTACTCGCCGGCGTGGGTGAACAGCTCGATCTGCGCGATGGTCTGGTTGCTGAACGAGTTCGACATCACGAAGCTCGGGTGGCCGGTGGCGTTGCCGAGGTTCATCAACCGGCCCTCGGACAGCACGAGCACGGCGTGACCATCCTCGAAGGTCCACTCGTGCACCTGCGGCTTGATCTCGACGCACCGGATGCCGGGGACCCTCGCCAGGCCGGCCATGTCGATCTCGGTGTCGAAGTGGCCGACGTTGCCGACGATCACGTTGTGCTTCATCCGCGCCATGTGCTCGGCCATGATGACGTCGGTGTTGCCGGTGGCGGTGACGAACACGTCCGCCCGGTGCACCACGTCGTCGAGTTCGACCACCTCGAGCCCGTCCATCGCGGCCTGCAGCGCGCAGATCGGGTCGATCTCGGTCACCACCACCCTGGCGCCCTGGCCGCGCAGCGACTCGGCCGCGCCCTTGCCCACGTCGCCGTAACCGCACACCACGGCGAGCTTGCCGCCGAGCATCACGTCGGTAGCCCGGTTCAGCCCGTCGGCGAGGGAGTGCCGGATCCCGTAGCGGTTGTCGAACTTGGACTTGGTCACCGCGTCGTTGACGTTGACGGCGGGGAACAGCAGCCGACCCTGCTCGGCCAGCCGGTACAGCCGGTTGACGCCGTTCGTGGTCTCCTCGGACACGCCGCGGATCTCCTCGGCGATCCTGGTGAACCTGCCGGGGTCGGCGGCGAGGCTGCCGGCGAGGACCCGCAGCATGATCCGGTGGTCCTCCGGGTCGTCGGCGAACGGCGCGGGCACGGCGCCGGCGGTTTCGAACTCCACTCCCTTGTGGACCAGCATCGTGGCGTCACCACCGTCGTCCAGTAGCAGGTTCGGCGGTCGCCCGCCGGGGAAGGTGAGCAGCCGCTCGGTGCACCACCAGTAGTCGGCCAGCGTCTCGCCCTTCCAGGCGAACACCGAGACACCACCCGGCTTCTCCGGGGTGCCGTCCGGGCCGACCACCACGGCCGCCGCGGCCTCGTCCTGGGTGGAGAAGATGTTGCAGGACACCCAGCGCACCTCGGCGCCGAGCGCCACCAGCGTCTCGATCAGCACCGCGGTCTGCACGGTCAGGTGCAGCGAGCCGGCGATGCGGGCGCCGCGCAGCGGCTGGGTGGCGGCGTACTCGCGGCGCAGCGCCATCAGGCCGGGCATCTCGTGCTCGGCGAGGCGCAGCTGGTGCCGACCGGACTCGGCGAGGGAGAGATCGGCCACGGCGAAGTCGAGGCCGTCGACGGTGCGGAGCTTGTCGGACACGAACACCTCCGGAAACTCACGGAGGCGCCCTTGGAACTCGTCGGTCGGAGACCGAGCGTGGCGGATCGGCTGATCCGTCGCAGCGCCTCTCGGGCTCCGGAGCCGCGCCGGTCGGTGGCGCGACGAGCTCAGGTTGCCAGCGCCCGCCGCGCGCTGTCAAACACCCTCGACCCGGGCTCGAGCGGGCCCGGTGCGCTCAGCCGCGCCGGGCCCGTGCCCGCCGCTTGCCCTCGTGCATGGCCTGCACGCGGGGAACCGGGATGGTGTGCCCCTCCTCGACGAGGTCGGCGAGAAGTCGTTGCGGCGGCGGCATGTGCGCGACCCACGGGTCAGTGCCGGCCACCAGCGCGGGCACGGTGCGCACGGTGAAGTCGGCCGGGGTGACCCGGTCGAGCTCGTCCCACGGGACCGGGAAGGAGACCGGCGTGCCGGGCCGGAGGCGCGGGCTGTAGGTGGCCACCACGGTCGCCCCGCCGCTGCGGGTCGGGTCGAGGAACACCTTGCCGCCGCGGTCCTCCCGGATGAACGCCGTCGTCGCCAGCGCCGGGTCGATCCGCTCGGCCCTGACGGCGAGCGCGCGGGTCGCGGCGGCCACGTCCTCGTGCGCGAGCCCGGGCTCCAGCGGCACGAACACGTGCACCCCCTTCGCGCCGCTGGTCTTGACCATTCCGGACAGTTCCGCGGCGGCGAGCGCCTGCCGGACCAACTTGGCGGCGCGGACCACCACGGCGAACCCCGCACCCTCCGGCGGGTCGAGGTCGAGCACCAGGTGGGTGGGATGGTTGCCCTCCTCGACGCGAACCAGTGCCGGGTGGTACTCCACGGCCCGCTGGTTGGCGAACCAGAGCAGCGTGCGCCGGTCGTCGCACAGCGCGTAGGTCACCGTCCGCCGCGACGACTCCGCCCACAGCGACACCGTGCGCACCCAGGGCGGTGTGTACTTCGGGACGTTCTTCTGCATGAACGGCGCCTGCCCGCGGAGCACCCTGATCACCGACAGCGGCCGGCCGGCCAGCTCCGGCAGGATCCGGTCACGCACGGCGTCCAGGTAGTCCACCAGGTCCCGCTTGGTCGCGCCGGCACCGTCGAACAGCGGCTGGTCGAGGTTGGTCAGCGGCACCCCGGCCCGCTCCTCCTTGTTCGTCAACCCACCCTCCCAAGCCGGCTCATCGGCTCACCTTCGCCGACCCGCGCCGGGCGGTCAACAGGGCGTCACCGGCGTGGGGCGGCGAGCACGCCGTCGAGCAGGCCGGGGAAGAGCGCGTCGAGGTCCTCGCGGCGCAGCCGGCTCAGCCGGGTGGTGCCCACCGAGCGCCCGACGATCACGCCCGCCTCGCGCAGGGTGCGCAGGTGGTGGGTGAGCGTGGACTTGCTCACCGGGACGTCGAACCCGGCGCAGGTGATCTCGCCGTCGCACTCGGCGAGCTGGCGAACCATCTCCAGGCGCACCGGGTCGGCCAGTGCGTGCAGCACGGCCTCGATGCGGATCTCGTCGCGCTCGGGGAACGGCAGTGCCGCGGCGGAGGCGTTCATCGGCCCATTGTACGAAGCCTCTCGAACTTTGTCGGGAACTACTTGTACGATGCGAATCGAACTACGAAGATCATCGAACCACTGGGGAGTGGCATGTCCGATTCCGCCGTCCAGACACCCGCCCGCCGCACCGCGGTGCTCGCGCTGGGCACGTTCGCGGCCGGCACGAGCGGGTACGTCGTCGCGGGCCTGCTTCCGGCGCTGAGCACGGAGCTGGCCGTGTCCCCGGCCGCGGCCGCGCAGCTGGTCACCGCCTTCGCCATCGCCTACGCGGTCGGCTCACCACTGCTCGCCGCGGCGACCGGGCGCTGGGAGCGGCGGAAATTGCTGGTCGCCGCACTGCTGGTGATGGCGCTCGGCAACGCGCTCGCCGCGGTCCTGCCCGGGTACGCGGCACTGTTCGGCGCGCGGATGGTGACCGCGGCGGGCGCGGCGCTGTACACGCCCGTGGCCAGCGCGGTCGCCGGCGTTCTCAACCCGCCGGAGCGGCGCGGGCGCGCCGTCGCGATCGTCTTCGGCGGGCTGACCGTCGCCACCGTGCTCGGCGTGCCGCTGGGCAGCCTGCTGTCGCAGTACCTCGGGTACCGCTGGGTGTTCGCGCTGGTCGCGGTGTTCTCGGTGGTCGCGGCCACTGCGGTGCACGTCGCCGTGCCGCGGGTGGCCGCGCCGCCACCGGTGCGGCTCGCCGAGCGGTTCGCCGTGGCCCGCGACCCGCGGGCGCTGGCGCTGCTCGCCACGACGGTGCTCGGCGTGCTGGCGGCGTTCAGCGTGTACACCTTCATCGCACCGGTGCTCGGCGCCACCGCGGGGATCGGCGGGACGGCGCTGAGCGTGCTGCTGTTCTGCTACGGGGTGGGCGGCGCGCTGGGCAACGTGCTCGGCGGCGTGGCCACCGACCGGTGGGGCGCCCGGCGGCCGCTGCTGGTGGTGATCGCCGCGCTGACCGTGGTGCTGGCCGCGTTGCCCGCGGTCGCCACGACGCCGGTGGGCGCGGGCGTGCTGCTGTTCGTCTGGGGTGTGGGCACGTGGTCGTTCAACCCGCCGATGCAGCACCGGCTGATCGAGCTGTCCCCCGGCGCCGGCGGGCTGCTGCTCTCGCTCAACGCGTCGGCCATCTACCTCGGCGTCGGGCTGTCCGGTGTGGTCGGTGGGCTCGTGCTCGGCCACGGCGGCCCGCTGCTGCTGCCCGAGGTCGCCGCGCTGCTCACCGCGGCCAGCGGGGTGGTGGTGCTGCTGTTCGGCTGGCGGGCCAGGGTGGCGACGCCGGCGGTGCCCTGAGCACCGTGCGTCAGGTCCGACCGGGCACCAGTGCGTGGGCGGCCTGCGCGCCGGTGACCGGCTCGGTGTGCACGACGGCGGCGGTCAGCCGGGGCACGGTGCGGACGAGGTGGTGCTCCACCCGGTGCGCGATGAGGTGGCCCTGGTCGACGGTGAGGCCGGCGTCCACCGCGATGGACAGCTCGACGCGCAGGGTGTGGCCGATCCAGCGCATCCGGACCTCGCCGACGCCGTGCACGCCGGGCACCTCGGCGGCGCCGCGCTCGGCCAGGTCGACGGTGGCCGGGTCGACTCCGTCGAGCAGGCGGCCGAGCACCTCGCGGGCGGCGTCGCGCAGCACGGCCAGGATGGCCACGGTGATCAGCAGGCCGACGATCGGGTCGGCCAGCGGGAAGCCGAGCGCGACGCCGGCCGCGCCGAGCACGACGGCGAGCGAGGTGAAGCCGTCGGTGCGGGCGTGCAGGCCGTCGGCGACCAGCGCGGCCGAGCCGATCCGCCGGCCGACCCTGATCCGCCAGCGGGCGACCAGCTCGTTGCCGGCGAAGCCGATGACGCCGGCCGCCGCGACGATCCACAGGTGGGTCACCGGCTGCGGGTCGAGCAGTCGGCGGACGGCCTCGTACCCGGCCAGCGCCGCCGACGCGGTGATGATCAGCACGACGACCACGCCGGCGAGGTCCTCGGCGCGGCCGAGGCCGTAGGTGTAGCGGCGGGTGGCGCGGCGCCGGCCGAGCAGGAAGGCGAGGCCCACCGGAAGGGCGGTGAGGGCGTCGGCGAAGTTGTGGACGGTGTCGCTGAGCAGGGCCACCGAGCCGGACACCAGCACCACGGCGAGCTGGGCGAGCGCGGTCACGAGCAGCACCGCGAACGACAGCACCAGGGTGCGCATGCCCTGCTTGCTGGCCTCGAGCGCGGTGTCGAACCGGTCGGCGCTGTCGTGGCCGTGCGGGGTCAGGAGGTGGCGCAGCCGCGACCACCAACCGCCGTGGTCGCGAGTGTGGCGGTGGCCGTGGCCGTGCCCGTGGCCGTGGCCGATGCCGTTGCCGTGGTCGTTGCCGTGGGGTCCGCTGGGGTGATCGTGCCGGCGTGCCATGGTCCGATCTTCCCCCGCCGGCGGCGACGACGCCAGGTCCTTCGCGCGTCACTGGGCTTCTCGGCACATCACCACACCCGGCGGTGACACCGTGCCGCGACGTCCAGATCGGACGGTGCTCCCGGTCGGATGCTCGTGCCGAGGAATCAGGCGTCGCTGGGCGGCGGTGTCCAGCCGGTCCGCTGCGCCCAGTCGTCGGCGTGTCGGATGATCTCCCACATGTGTGGGACCTTGGCCTCGGTGTAGGCGCGCCGGTCGTCGATCGTGGCGGCGAGGTGTCGCTTGACCTCGGCGTAGCGTTCGGCCGCGGCCGGGTGCGCGCGCAGGTAGTCGCGAAACAGCAGGGGGAACTGCTCGGAGAAGCTGCCCGCCCGGCGTACGTGGATGTGGGTGCGGGGGCGTCCCGAGCCGGGTGCCTCCCGGAAGTACCGCTTGGTGCGCTCGGGATTGTCGGCGCGGTGATGGAAACCGAGGCGTTCGAGCGGGGCGCGGTAGGCGTCCAGCGGCTCGAAGTCGGCCACCGACACCTGGACGTCGACGACCGGTTTCGCGGCCAGCCCCGGAACGGCCGTGGAGCCGATGTGGTCGATCCGCAGCGCCACCGACCCGAGCGCGCCACGCAGAGCCCGCCCCAACTCGGCGAACCGGGCCGCCCAGGCCGGGTCGTACTCGACGGGCCGCAGCGCGCTCATCGTGTGGCGTCCTCCTCCGGCCTCCTTCGAGGTGCCGCGCGGACATGTGCGCGCTCGCCCTGTCGCCCGATGAGGCTGAGGTACTCGACGGGGCCGGCGCTGGTGGCACCGAACCAGTGCGGGGTGCGGGTGTCGAACTCCGCGGCTTCCCCCGGTTCGAGGACGAGGTCGTGCTCGCCTAGGACCAGGCGCAGCGTGCCGTTGAGGACGTAGACCCAGTCGTAACCCTCGTGGGTGCGCGGGTCGGGCTCGGCGTCGTCGTCCCCTCTCGGAAGGACGAACTTGTAGGCCTGGATGCCGCCGGGCCTGCGGGTCAGCGGCAGGATGGTCGATCCGTCACCGCAGGCGATCGGACGCAGGGTGATCCGAGGATCGCCGGTCGGTGGTGCGTCGACGAGCTGGTCGAGGGTCACCCCGTGGGCGCGGGCGAGCGGCAGGAGCTGCTCGAGCGTGGGCCGCCGCAGGCCGGCCTCGAGCCGGGAGAGCGTGCTGGTGGAGATGCCCGTCTCCGCGGCGAGCCGGGCCAGGGTGATGTCGCGGCGCTGCCGTAGCTGCTTCAGCCTCGGCCCGACCGCATCGAGCGTACGGTCCGTTGCCTCGTCCATGCCTCCAGCTTGCCATTCGGCAACAGGCTTTGCCGGCCCGCCTTGCCGGTTGTCACCATCGCTGGGCGTGGAACGAACGGGGAGGACGAGGAGATGGCGCACGGGTTCGACAAGGAGTACTGGGAGCGGCACTGGCGGCAGGGAGGCGTCGGCGGCCGTGGACCCATGGGCGGGAATTCGCCGAACCCGTACCTTGCCCGGGAGACCAGCGAGCTGGTGCCGGGCACGGCGCTGGACGCGGGGTGCGGTGCCGGCGCCGAGGCGATCTGGCTCGCCTCGCGCGGGTGGCGGGTGACCGCGACCGACATCTCCTCCGCGGCACTCGCCCGCGCCGCCGAGCGCGCGGCGGCGAGCGGCGCGAGTGAGCGCCTGCGGTGGGTTGAGGCGGACGCGAGCGTCTGGAACCCGGGCACGCGATTCGACCTGGTCATGACCCACTACGCCCACCCGGCGATGCCGCAGCTGGAGTTCTACGACCGCATCGCCGGATGGGTGGCGCCCGGCGGCACCTTGCTGATCGTCGGTCACCTCCACACCCCCACCGCTACCGGCGGCGGCCAGGGCCACGGTCAGAGCCAGGGACATGGCCACGGGTCCGGGCATCGTCCGCCCGCCGAGGCGTCGGCCACCGACGCGGCCATCACGGCGCGGCTGGACGAGACGGCCTGGGAGGTCGTCATTGCCGAGGAGTGCCACCGAACCCTCGCCGGCCATGGGGGCGTGGAGGTTTACCTTCACGACGTCGTCGTGCGCGCCACCCGGCGCCACTAGCCACCCCATCCGCCACTGGCGCCGAGCTCCTGCTCGGGCGCCAGTGCCCGCTGCCCGTCGACACCACCGTCGGCGTCGTGGCGTGGGAGCCGCGCCAGGAGACTCCCGCATCGGTCGCCGTTCGGCGGTGAGACCGCGGCGACCGACGACACCGTTACCGGTGGGGCAACGGGGAGCTCGCGACGAAACGGGGCGCCCCGTCGGTCACGTCGAGGACCCGTGGGCACACGGCCGAGACCGCGCTCCGCGAGTTCGATCAGCTCCGCCACAAGCCCACCCCACCCCCGGCCGACCCTACTCGGAGCGGGCAGGGAAGTCCCCGGGATCCGAGTGGAGGGCTGGGCCGGATCCCGGGGACAGGCACCAAGGCCCCCTTGGTGGCGTTGAGCCCGATCAAGGGGGCCTTGGTGGCGCCATGCGGCTCTCGGGCCGCCCTGCCTTACTCGCCGTTCTTGCCGACGTCGGAGCGGGCGGCGGCGCGCACGATGCGCGCCCTCTCCTGCTCGGAGATGACGCCGCGCGCGACGAGGTCGGCGGTGACCTGCCGAACGTGCTTGACGAACTGCCCGTGGTTGGCGTACTCGCCGTGCTCGTCGATCAGGTCGTTGATCGTGCACCCGTTGCCGGTGTCCACATTGGCCACCGTACTGTCGTGGTTGCCGATGACCACCGTGGGCCGCACGTCCGAGCCGGGACAGGCGTCGGAGTCGGCGGCGACCACCGTGAAGGTCACCGACCCGATCTCCGAGGCGTTGCCTCCCCGGTCGGTCGCCCGGAACCGCACGGTGTGCTCGCCCGGCGAGGTCACCACCACCGGCCCGCCGTAGTCGCCGAACCCGGCGCCGTCGAGCTCGTACTCCACCGACGCCACCCCGGAGCCGGCGTCCACCGCGGACACCGTCACCGTCGCCGAACCCACGTAGTGCCCCTCGGCGTCCTGGTCGCCCGCCACGGATGCCGAGACCGTGGGCGGCGTGGTGTCGTCCGGCGCCGGCTCCACCACGGTGAACGACACCGACCCGACCTCGGAGGCGTTGCCGGCGTGGTCGGTGGCCCGGTACCGAACGGTGTGCTCGCCGGGCGCCGACACCACGACCGGCGCGGTGTACGGCTGGAAGGACCCGCCGTCCAGCGCGTGGGTCAGGGTGTCCACACCGGACACGGTGTCCCGCGCGGAGATGGTCACCGTGGCCGCGCCGACGTAGTTGCCGTCGGCGTCCTGGTCACCGGCCACCGTCGCGGAGACCTCGGGTGGCGTGGTGTCACCGGGAGCGGGCTCCACCACGGTGAACAGCACCGACCCGACCTCCGACACGTTTCCCGCGTTGTCCGCCGCCCGGAACCACACCGTGTGCTCACCGACCTGGTCGACGGTCACCGGCCCGGTGTAGGGCACGAAGTGCCCGGCGTGCACCGCGTACTCCACCGAGGCCACCCCGGACCCGGCGTCCCGCGCCGAGATCGCCACCGTGGCCGAGCCGACATAGTTGCCCTCGGCGTCCTGGTCACCCGACACCGACGCGGTGACCACGGGCGGCGTGGTGTCGTCCGGCGTCGGCTCCACCACGCTGAACAGCACCGACCCGGTCTCCGAGAGGTTCCCGGCGTTGTCGGTCGCCCGGTACTGCACCGAGTGATCGCCCGGCCGGTCCACCGTCACCGGCCCGGAGTACGGCTGGAACCCGGTGTCGTCCACCTCGTACTCCACCGACGCCACTCCCGAGCCGGCGTCCTCGGCCGACACGGTCACCGTGGCCGACCCGACGTAGTTGCCCTCGGCGTCCTGGTCACCCGACACCGACGCGGTGACCACCGGCGGCGTGGTGTCCGCCGGCGCCGGCTCGACGACACCGAACGACACCGACCCGACCTCCGACACGTTCCCGGCCCTGTCCGTCGCCCGGAACCGCACGGTGTGCTCACCGACCTGGTCGACGGTCACCGGCCCGGTGTAGGGCTGGAACGCGGCACCGTCCATGGCGTACTCCACCGACGCCACGCCGGAGCCGGCGTCCTCGGCCGACACGGTCACCGTGGCGGATCCGACGTAGTTGCCGTCCGCGTCCTGGTCTCCGGACACCGCCGCCGCCACCGAGGGCGGGGTCGTGTCGTCGCCCCCGCCGTCGTCGGTCACCTCCAACACACCGGCCATCTCGCCGTGCCCCGGCATCGCGCAGTAGTACCGGTACGTCCCCGGCGTCAGCGTCACCTGCGCCTCGTGCAGCCCGTTCTTCGCGTCGAACGGGCTGGCGACGATGTTCAGGTCGACGTCGTGGTTGTACCCCGGGCTCGACGTGTCGAACGTCAGGGTGTGCGCCATCCCGGTGGTGTTCCCGGTGGCCAGGCTGTTCTCGAAGACGATCGTCGCCGGCCCGGCCGTGGCCGTGGTCGGCGCGATCGGGTACTCGGTCAGGCTGTCGTTCGCGGTCCACCGCAGCACCTGCTCCGCGGCAGCCGTCGGCGCACCCGACCGTGCCGCCCCGGACTGCGAGGCGGCCGAGGTCGGCAGCCAGAGCGCGGCCAGCGCGGCGACCAGCACGGCCACCGCCGTACCGCGCGCCGCGCCCGACCGGCGCGCCAGTAGTCGTGAAAACATGGTTCTCTCCTGCTCTCGGCGCCCGCCGCCGGTACGGCCGGCCGGAACGCGCCGGCCGGCCGCACCGAGGGCTACAGCTGCCGCACCCGGATGTTGCGGAACTCGATCAGGTCGTTGTTGCCGTGGTTCTGCAGCCCGATGAACCCGCTGGCGAACTGGCGCAGGTCGGTGGGCGGGTCACCGGCGCGCGACGACTGCTTGCCGGGGAGGTTGTCGAACTCGTTGATCACCACGCCGTTGCGCAGGATCGTGTAGTGCTGCCCGACCACCCGGATCTCGTAGTCGTTCCACTGCCCCTTCGGCGTCGCGCCGGCCTGGTCGAGCCCGACCGGGTCGAAGTTGTAGATCGAGCCGGTCTTCTGCGGCTCACCGGAAGCCCCGTCGTAGATCTGCACCTCCTGTCCACAGTAGATCGCGACCCACGCCTGCGACGTGCGAGCGGCGCCCTGGGTGCCGCAGCTGCCCGGTGGCCGCTGCTCCAGCGGGGTCCGCGGGTCGGGGAACCGCACGAACACCCCGCTGTTCGCCCGGTGCTCCCCCGGCGCCACGTCGCGGAACCGCAGCTTCAGCGAGAAGTCACCGAACTCCTTGCCCGCGTACCACAGCATTCCCAGCCCGCCGGAGCTGCGCAGCGAGCCGTCCGGCTGGATCTCGAACCGACCACTCGGGGCCTGCTCCCAGCCCAGCAACGACTGCGCCGTCCCGTCGAAGATGGCCTCGTACCCGGTGTCACCCTTCTTCCCGATGTCCGACCGCGCGGCCGCCCTGGACAACGCCCCGTGCTCCTTGCCGGTGATCACGCCGTCCTTCTCGAGCCGCTCGAGCACGCCGTTGACGTGACTGACGAACGCGCCGTGGTTGGGCCACGTGCTCTCGTCGTCGATCAGGTCGTTGATCGTGCAGCCGCCGCCGGCCCCGTGGTTGGTGACCCCGGTGTCGCTGTCCCGCAGCCACACCGTCGACCGGTCGTCCGGCACCGCGCACTCCACGGTCACCTCGGTGCTCGTGGTGGACACCTCACCGTCGGCGTAGGTCACCGTCAGCGTCACGGTGTAGGTGCCGACGGCGGCGTAGGTGTGCCGCGGGGTGGCCTCGGTCGACGTGGCACCGTCGCCGAAGTCCCACCGGTAGGACACCCCGCCGGAGCGTCGAGCGTCGAACGCCATCGTCAGCGGCTTGTTGTGCACCGCCGTCGCGCCCACGGTCGGGCTCGGCGTCGCCGGCCCACCCTCGTAGGTGATCCGGATCAGCTTCTGGTTGTCGCTGAGGCTGAAGAACCCGCTGCCGTAGTCGATCATGTACAGCGCCCCGTCCGGGCCGAACTGGGCACCCATCCAGCTCTGCAGCTGCTCGCTGCCGCCGCCCGGCCGGATGATCTTGCGCAGGTCCTCGCCGAAGGCCGGCGGCCCCTGCTCGGCGACGGTATCCGGGTTCACCGTGACCGCGACCCGGTTGTTCGGGGTGCACTCGTCGCCGACGAACCACTTGCCGTCCCAGTACTCCGGCCAGGCCACGGCGCTGTCCGCCGCCGCCTCGGAGCGGTAGTACGTTGGTCCCGGCATGATCGCCTGGCAGCCGCCACGGAAGTAGGGCTGGGTGTAGGTGGCGTCCTCCTCGACGTACGTCGGCACCCCGCTGCCGTCCGGGCGCTCCGGGAATACCGGTCCACCACCCTGCGGCGCATACCAGATCATGTTGTCCCGCGCCGGCGGGATGTCCACCAGCCCGGTGTTGCGCGGCGAGGTGTTCTTCAGGTCGTCACAGTCGTACCAGCCGGTCAGCACCTCCGCGTCGGTGTTGCTGCGGTCGCGGTAGGGCTGCCGGTTGCCCATGCAGTACGGCCAGCCCTGGTTGCCCGCGGACGTGATCACCGTGGCCGTCTCGTACTTCGCCGGGCCCAGCTCCGGGCTCGGCGCCCCGGCGTCCGGACCGACCCAGCCGGTGGTGAGCCAGCCCTTCACCGGGTCGACGTGCAGCCGGGTCGGGTTGCGCACACCCATCACGTAGATCTCCGGGCGGGTCCTGTCCCCCGGGTCGTCGGCCTCCGGGAAGAGGTTGCCCTCCGGGATGGTGTACGTGCCGTCCGGCCGCGGCCGGATCCGCAGGATCTTGCCGTTGAGGTCGTTGGTGTTGCCCGACGTCCTGCGGGCGTCCTGGAAGGACAGTCCCTTGTAGTCCTTGGTCCAGTTGTTGCCGGAGTAGCCGCTCGACCCCTGCGACGAGTTGCTGTCCCCGACGGCGATGTAGAGGTTGCCCTCGGCGTCGAAGTCCAGTCCGCCGCCCGCGTGGCAACAGCTGTGGATCTGGGCGTCCCAGCTCAGCAGGTCCTTGCGGGAACCGAGGTCGATCGTCTCGGTGGCGTGGTCGTAGGTGAACCGCGACACCGTCCGCTGGCCGATCCGCTTGTCCCGGTCGATCGAGTCGTGCGGCATCCAGTAGACGTACAGCCAGCCGTTCTCGGCGAACTCCGGGTCGACGGTGATGCCGAGCAGGCCCTCCTCGCTCTTCACCAGCTCGTCACCGGCGCCGCGGTTGCCGAACACCTCCAGCGTGGTCAGGAGCTTGACCTGCCTGGTGTCCGGCTTCCACTGGTGGATGGTGCCACAGCCGAGGCCGATGTCCGGGTGGGTCCAGCTCGGGATCGGCCCCGAGGGGCAGGCGGCCTTGCCGACGAAGAAGACCGTCCCGTCGGGCGCGACGGTCAGACCGTGCATCTCGCCGTGCTGGTCGAGCTGGCCCTGCTGGTTCTTCCCGGTGAGCCGCTCGGTCTTGTAGTTCGCGGCGATGGTCGCCTGGCAGTCGCCGCGGACCGCACCGGTGGTCCACCGCAGCGCGCCGAGCAGGTGGCCGCGGAAGAGCTCCTCGTCGTAGCTCTCCGGGGTGCCGCCCATCCCGGTGTAGAACGACCGGCCGCCGGCGTAGTCGCGGCACCAGGAGATCGGATGGAACGGCCCGTTCGCGGCCGGCCCCGGGTCGTAGGTGTGCTCCTGCACCTGGGCGACCGTGTGCACCTCACCGACCGGGTTCGGGTCCCAGTTGGTCCAGATGTCGGTGCGGGGCCAGGTGAGCGGAAGATCCCTGGTCGCCGGGTGCCGCCGGTCGGTCACGCTGACCACGGCCTCCCGCGGGGTGGGCTCGGTGGTCGGCGGCGGGGTGGCGTCGGCGCCGTAGAGCTCCAACTCGGCGAGCTGGGTCAGCGGGTCACCGGCGTTGGCGGTGACGTCCAGCCGGTAGAACTTGTAGGGCTGAGTGTTGTCGAACGCGTACTCCTTGGTCTGGAACCGGTCGGGGAAGGTCTCCCCGGTCCGGCGGTCCAGGTCGGTCCAGCTCTGCCCGTCGGCCGAGCCCCGCAGCGTCCAGTCCTTCGGGTCACGGCCGGGCGCGTCGTTGGCCGAGCTGAGCGCGTACCGATTGACCACGGTCGGCTCGGCCAGCTCGACCGTCACCCACCCGGTCGGCGCGAAGGTCAGCCACTTGGTGCCAACGTCGCCGTCGACCAGCTTCTCCTTGGTCTCGTTCGGCGGGTTCTCGCCGCTGGCGCCGACCGCGGCGGCCTCCTCCGGGGTGGGCCGGTTGCCGGCGGGGCGGGTGCCGACCAACCCGGTGAACCACTCCGACCGGGCCTGCGCCCGCGCGGCGTCCCGGATCCCGAGGAACCCGCCGCCGGCGGCGATGTAGTCCTGGAACGCGGCCTCCTGTGCCATGGTGAGCTCGGCGCCCTCCGCGGAGAGGAACACGACGCCGCGGTAGCGGGCCAGGTTGGCCGGGCTGAACACCGCCGGGTCGGTGGTGGTGTCGACGGTGAGCCCGTTGCGCTCGCCCAGCTCCTCGATGGCCTCGGCGGCCCGCGTCACCGGGTCGTCCTGCGCGTCCGGCGCGCCGGAGAACACGAGGACGTTGATCCCCGACGCGGCGGTCTGGGCGGACTCGCTGGCCTCGGTGGACTCGGCGGGCGGCGCGCCGGCCGCGGGGGCGGCGGACAGCCCGAGCGCCAGTGCGGCGCCGGTCAGCAGGACCATGACGCGCCGCGCGAACCCGCCCCGCCGGAGCGGTGCCGGCCCGGCACGCCGGTCGCGGTGGGAACTCGGTAGACCTCTTCGACCCATCCCTACTCCTTCACTCGTGGTTCGGCGTGACCGGTGCCGGGTGCCGCCACGCCGCTAGCCGTGCGTGTGGCCGACGTGGCCGTGCTGGTGGTAGCGGTCCAGCGCCTCCCGCGCGCCGGGCGGCATGCTGCCGTCGGCGTTGCGGACCAGGAGGACACCGGCCATCCCGCCGTCGGAGTGGAACTGCACGTGGCAGTGGTACATCCACACGCCCGGCCCGACGCCCTCACCGGCGATCACCTGGAAGCCGAAGGAGTCGCCGGGGTTGAGGTCGCGGGTGTCGATCACCCGGCTCGGGTCGTGCGGGCCCTCGAGCAGCCCGGTGCGGTTGTCCGCCCACCGGTGAGCGTGCAGGTGGAACGTGTGGAAGTTGTTGCCGTGGCCGATGGCGACGAACTCCACCCGCTCGCCGAGGTTCGCCTCCAGGACGGGCACGTGCGGGGCCATCCGGTTGTTGATCGTCATGTCGTTGAACACCACGGTGAACTGGCGATCGGGCAGGATGTCGCCCTTGCGCCGGACGATCAGCGCGCCGTAGAGGCCGCGGCGCAGTCCCTCGGTGCCGTGCTCGCCGCCCATGGCGTGGTCGTGGTAGTGCCAGTAGCCTGCGCTGCCGGGCATCCACGTGCCGCCCTTGGCCTTGCCGGGGCCGTGGCTGCGCCAGACGTAGGTGCGCCGTTGCCCCGGCTCGTTGAAGGACGCGTTGAGCGGGCTGCCGTCGGAGTCGACGCTGTAGTCCACCCCGTGCGGATGGATCGACAGGCGCTTGTCGGTGTTGTTGACGAGGTCGATCTCGAGGGTGTCGCCCTCCCACATCTCCAACAGCGGGCCCGGGATGGTGGCCTTGCCAGGTTCCAGGCCGTAGCCGACCTCGTTGTTCGGCAGGTGCTCGGCGTACATGGTGATCCGCCTGGTCTCGCCCTTGCCAGCGCCCTTGCCAGCGCCGTTGCCAGCGCCGTTGTCACCGCCGGGGGGTGGCGCGGCGGCGGCCGCCGCCGGGCCGACCGCGGGGGCGACCACGCCCACGGCGGCACCGGCCAGCATCGAGCGTCGGGACACCGGGCGGCCGAACGGCCCGGGTTGCGCGTGCTTGTCCGTCATGGCACTCCGTTCGGGGTTCTCCCGGCACCGGCGCGGGGTGGTGGGGACGAGCGGCGGGGCCGCCGCGACGAACGTCCGAAAAGGACCGATGGGGTGGCACGGGGCCGAGCCGGTCGGACCGAGGCCCCACCGGCGGGCCGTTCGGTCGGCAGCCGGCTCGGCGACCAGCTCGGCGGCCGGCTCGACGGCGGGGTCGATCCTCTCGCCGCGTCCCGTCGCCGTGCCGTACCGCTCACGATGCCCCGCCTCCCACGCCGAGGATTTCGGTCAGGACCGTAACTACTTCTGGATCGTGCGTAAATATCTTTGGTCGATCTGTCCTGACTTACGCTGAAACAAGACAGAAGTGTGTCCGGCGAGCGGAGGAGCGGACACACCTGTTCGGCGCAGGCCGCGCCGCCGCCGAGTCCTGATGTCGAACCGGTAACGGTCGGCGTCACCGCGGGCACGACGGGTATCCGGCCGGGGACCGGCATGGCAGCACGCGACCGGTCACGCGCGAAACACGGACAACGCAACCGACAGTGGGGAACAACCGATCATGCGTCTGGACCACTCATCGCGACACCTCCGCCAACTCGCCGCCGCGTCCGCGCTGGTGCTCACCGCGGCACTCGCGAGCTGCGGCAACGGCGACGACGCGGCGGGGCCCGAGCCCGCCCCCGAGACCACCACCACGACCCAGGCCACCGAGCCGAGTCCCGACCAGGACGGGCAGGACTACTTCGCCGACGGCGAGGGTCACCTGGGTGAGCAGGTGACGATCACCGCGACCGTCGACCAGGAGCTCAACGACCGCGCGCTGGTGCTCGACGCCGGCGACCACGGCGACAACGACCTGCTCGTGCTGTTCGAGCAGGCGCCGGCACAGGACTACGCCGAGGGCGACTCGGTGACCGTCACCGGAACCGTGGAGAGGTTCGACTACGAGCGGTACAGCGACAAGTACGGCCTGGTCGAGGCCGGGATCTACGACGCGTATGCCAACGAGAAGTTCCTGGACAGCGCCACGGTCAGCGAGGCGAGCCCGACGACCAGCTGACCCGGCCGATCGGCCGAACGCGTGAGACGGCCCCGCCGGCCACCCTGCCAGGGCCGGCGGGGCCTCGTGATCCGTGAGGGAGCCGGATCCAGCACCGAATGCCCGGGGCGGCGGCCGACCAAACCCGGCGGACACGGGTCGGCCGGTCACCCGGGGCGATCGCGCCGTGATCATCACCGTGCAACGTCTGCGCCTGGGGGTACCGGCCCCCGGTAACGTCACCCGAGATTGATCCTATGAACGGATGTCCGAGTGGGTTGCGGTGCGCCGGACGCACCGCCTGCCGCGGATCGCGGGCGGGCGAGAGGAGCGGGTGATGGGGACCTACGTGTGGGTGGCCCTGGCGATCGCCGCCGGGGCCGTGGTGGCCAGCACGGCGGTCCTGGTCTGGGTGGCGTCGGTGCTGCGCGCCCGCTACCGCGTCGAGCTCGCCGAGTGCGCCCGCGAGTTCGCCTGCTCGCAGCTCTACCTCGCCGAGGTGCTGTTCGTCTCCGGGCAGCACGAGGCCGCCGCGCTGGTCGAGCGGTGGGTCACCCGGTTCGAGCGGCTGGCGGAGGCCGACATCCGGCGGGCCGAGCACGCGGTCCGGTGGGCGCACCCGTTCAGCGCGAAACGCCGGCGCCGGGTGCTGGCCGCGCTCTCCCGCTGACCCGCGCTCCCGGCCGCGCCCGCCGCCCCGCCCTCGCCCGACTGGTTTAGCGAACAGGGTGGGCCGGGCATTCCGCCGGGGTGCGGGTCAGCGGTCACGCGACGAGGAAGACGCGGATGAGTGCCACCGGAACGTCCGGGTGTCCCGGGGACACCGACGGCGCCGAGCCCGTCGACCCGTCCGCACGTCGCGCTGGGGGCGAGTGATGAGTACCGGGTTCGTGCACAACGTGCTGGTCGTCGATTCCGACCAGGCCCTGCGGGAGCGCCTGCTGCCCGCCCTGCGCCGGTCACTGGCGGCTGGCGAGTCGGTGCTGATGGTGGTGGGCCCGCACACCGAGCGGATCGTACGGGACGCGCTGGGCACCGACGCCGCGCGGCTGGAGTGGGGCGACCCGAGCGCGATCTACCAGCGGCTCGGGTTCGCGTTCGCGACCTTCCGCCGGCGGCTCGCCGAGGAGCACGCCCGCGGGCGGGTGCTGCACGTGGTGGCCGAGCCGGACGTCCGCACCGACCTGGCTCCGGACGCGCCGGTGGACCGGGCCGCCGCGTACCTGTCGTACGAGGCGATCTGCAACGAGGCCTTCGCCCGCTACGGCTGCCCGGTGACCTGCCTGTGGGACAGCCGGAGCCACCCCACGCTGGTGATCGAGGGGGCACGCGCCCTGCACCCGCACGAGCTCGGCCCGTCCGGGCCGTTCCCGAACCCCGACTTCGTGCCGCCGGAGTCCTACCTCGCGGGGCGCAACCAGGTGGCGCTGGAGCCGCCACCCACGTCGGTGGACCTGGACCTCGCCCTGTACGACGTGCCCGAGCTGGCCGGGCTGCGGGCGCGGGCCCGGGAGTGGGCGCGGGGTCACGGCTTCGACCGTGCCGCCGCCGAGGACGTGGTCATCGCCACCGGTGAGGTGGCCACCAACGGTCTGCTGCACGGCGCACCGCCGGCGCGGGTGCGGTGCTGGCGCCGGTCCGACACCCTGGTCGTCCAGGTCGACGATGCCCGCGGGGTTCCGCTGCCACCGACCGCGGGATACCAGCCGCCGGACGACACCCAGCCCGGCGGGCGCGGAATGTGGATCGCCCGCCAGCTCGCCGACGTCGTCACCACGCACACGGTGCCCGGCACGGTGACCACGGTACGGATGTACTTCCCGCACGCCCGCACCCACCACGAACTCCCGCTCACCGACGGCCGGGGGCACTGAGCGGACCTGAGCCCGATTGCCTTGCCCGGACCGGCTGTCCAGCGAAGGTGGCGGAGTCGATCATCGCGCTCGGCCTGGAGAGCCGGCGGCGGGTCGACGAGATCGTCGACGCGGCACTGCTGGCGGGTGGCGGCGAGGCGAACGACATGACCGACCAGGGTGGCATGTACGTGCGCAGCTTTCACGATCTCGACGGTCACCTGTGGGAGGTCGCGTACATGGACCCGGCCCCGATGGCCGGGGAGTAGCCGTGAAGGCCCCGGGAATGGTTCGCGAGGGCGCTCCCGCGTCCACAGTGGAACCACGCTGACCCGGGCATCGCGGCCGAACGGGGACGAGCCCGAAGGGATCCGGCCGGTGCACCTGGTTCGGCGACGCCACTACGCGTTCTGGGCCGACCTGGACCGGTGACGCCGGACGGGGAGGGGCGGCCGGGCTCGGCCGCCCCTCCCCGTCCGTCCGTCCGCCGTGGACGGCGTTATCCCCTTGTGATGCGGTCTTACCCGGCGTGTCTCCGGCTCACCGGCCCGGCACTTGACGTGATCGATTGGCTACTCCGGATGGCGGATTGCGCCGGCGCGATCGAGCACCGCACGCTGAGAAGCGCTCGGTTCGGTCCCTGTCCAGCGAATCCTCCCCTGCGTCCCCCGCTGCCTCTCCCCTGCCGTTGGAGGCCCCGTATGAGCCGGAACCTGTCCCGCACCCTGCGCGTCGGCGTGGTCTCCGCCATGGCCGCCGCGCTCACCCTGACCGGTACCGCGCAGGCCGGTGCGGCCGCGAGCCGCTACACCGCGCTCGGCGACTCCTACTCGTCCGGTGTGGGCACCCGCAGCTACTACTCGGACAGCGGGTCGTGCTACCGCTCGCCCTACGCCTACCCGGTTCTGGTGGCACAGCGCAGCGGCGCGACGTTGACGTTCGCCGCGTGCTCGGGCGCCCGGGTGGCGGACGTGCGGAACACCCAGCTGGGCAGCCTCGGCTCGACGACGACGCACGTCACCGTGTCGGTGGGCGGCAACGACGCCGGCTTCGCCAAGGTGATCGAGGCGTGCGCCCGGCCGTGGCCGTACACGTGCTGGAACGAGATCGACAACGCCAACACCATCATCCGCGACACGCTGCCGGGGCGGCTGGACTCGCTGTACACGGCGATCCGGAACCGGGCGCCGTCCGCGCGGGTCGTGGTGGTCGGCTACCCGCGGCTGTTCAACGGCGAGGAGTGCAACCTGGCGGCCAGGATCAGCCCGGGTGAGCAGGCCGAGCTGAACGAGACGGCCGATCTGCTGGCGACGACGATCGCCGGCAGGGCCGCGGCACACGGGTTCGCCTTCGTCGACCCGAGGTCGGCCTTCACCGGGCACGCCGTCTGCGACGACGTGGAGTGGGTCAACGGGCTGTCGAACCCGATCCTGGAGTCCTACCACCCGAACCGGGCCGGGCAGGCCAACGGCTACACCCCGCTGGTCGCCAACCGGCTCGGCGCCCTCACCACCGCCGACCCGGTCGCGGCGAGCTCCTGACGGCTCCTGACGGCTCAGGCCTCCCCACGGACACAACGGGGCCACCGCGGGCGCCGGCCCCGGTCACCGGAAACCCCGGAAACCGCCCGATGTCGGTCCCGGATGCGAACATGCGTTCGTGTCGACCGAGGGTCCGATCCTGCACGCCGACCTCGACGCGTTCTACGCGTCGGTCGAGCAGCGTGACGATCCGCGGCTGCGCGGGCGGCCGGTGATCGTCGGCACCGGGGTGGTGCTGGCGGCCAGCTACGAGGCCAAGGCGTACGGCGTGCGCACCGCGATGACCGGTGCGCACGCCCGGGGGCTGTGCCCGCACGCCGCCGTGGTGCCGCCCCGGATGGCGGCCTACGCCGAGGCGAGCAAGGCGGTGTTCGCGGTGTTCCGGCAGACCACCCCGCTGGTCGAGGGCCTCTCGATCGACGAGGCGTTCCTGGACGTGGGCGGCCTCCACCGGATCGCCGGCCCGCCGAGCCGGATCGCGGCGCGGCTGCGGGCGGAGGTCGCCGAGCGGGTCGGGCTGCCGATCACCGTCGGGGTGGCCAGGACCAAGTTCCTCGCCAAGGTCGCCAGCGGGGTGGCCAAGCCGGACGGGCTGCTGGTGGTGCCACCCGACGGCGAGCTCGACTTCCTCCACCCGCTGCCGGTGGAACGGCTGTGGGGCGTCGGCGCGGTCACCGCCCGCCGGTTGCGCGATCGCGGCATCACCACCGTCGGCCAGGTGGCGGCGCTCCAGGAGGCGGAGCTGGTCGCGCTGCTCGGCAGGGCCACCGGCCGGCACCTGCACGCGTTGGCGCACAACCACGACCCCCGCCCGGTGCGGGTGGGCCGCCGGCGGCGGTCGATGGGAGCGCAGCGGGCGCTGGGCCGCCGGCCGCGGTCGCCGGCCGAGCTGGACGCGGTCCTCGTCGCGCTGGTCGACCGGCTGGCCCGCCGGCTGCGCGCGGCCCGGCGGGTCTGCCGCACGGTGACCCTGCGCCTGCGGTTCGCCGACTTCAGCAGGGCCAGCCGCGCGCACACGCTGCCCCGGCCGACCGCGGACACCGAGACGGTGCTCGCCACCGCGCGCGAGCTGCTGGCCGCCGCGCTGCCCCGGATCACCGCGGAGGGCATCACCCTGCTCGGCGTCGCACTGTCCAACTTGGACGACGAGGGCGCACCGGTCCAGCTGACCCTGCCGTTCGAGGAGCAGCGGGCCGCGACGCTCGACGCCGCGCTGGACGGCGTGCGCGACCGGTTCGGCTCCCGCGCCGTCACCCGCGCCGTGCTACTCGGCCGGGACGACGGGCCCTCGGTGCCCCTGCTCCCCGACTGACCTGCCCGACCGACACCGCGTGCCGATGCCCGCTGCTCCGCCACCGGCTGACTCCGCTTCGTGACCGACGCCCGCTACCCTGTCCGGAAGTCACCCGGGCAGGGAGGGAGCCGGAGAATGACCAACGGCAAGGAGACCGCGCCGGAAGCGCCGCCCGGGGTCGACCTGGAGAAGCCGTCGGCGGCCAGGGTCTACGACTGGTACCTGGGCGGCACCCACAACTGGGCGGTGGATCGCGAGTTCGGCCGGCGGATCATGCAGCTGTGGCCGCACGCCAAGCACGGGTCCCGGCACAACCGGCAGTTCATGAACCGGGTGGTGCGCGCGGCGGTGGACGCCGGCATCCGGCAGTTCCTCGACCTCGGCTCCGGGGTACCCACGGTCGGCAACGTGCACGAGGTCGTCCGCGAGCGGCTGCCCGAGGGTGAGCGGGGCCGGGTGGTGTACGTCGACTACGAGGAGGTCGCCGCGGCGCACGCCCGGCTGATCCTGGAGCGGGAGGGCGCGACCGACTGGGCCGCGCTCGTCCAGCACGACATGCGCGACCCCGCCGGAATCCTGCGGCACCCGGAGACCCGGCGGCTGCTCGACCTCGACGAGCCGGTGTGCGTGCTGATGATCGCCGTGCTGCACTTCGTCGGCCCGGACGACGGGCCGAACGAGCTGGTGCGGGCCTACGTCGACAAGCTGGCACCGGGCAGTTGGCTGGGCCTTTCGCACATGACGACGCCGGACGACCCCGAGCTGGCCGCCGGCGTGCTCCGCTTCGCCGACCAGTACAGGAACACCGCCAACCCGGTGTGGCTGCGCCCCCGCGACGAGATCGCCGGGTTCTTCGCCGGGCTCACCCTGCTCGAACCGGGCATCACGCACCTCACCGACTGGCGGCCCGACGTCGACCCGGCGAGGCTGCCACCGGCCGAGGCGCAGGCCCGACCGTTCGCCTGGTGTGGCGTCGCCGAGAAGCCGGACTGAGTGCGGAGCCCGCGTGGGCTCCTCACTCAGCCTCGTAGTCGGCGAGGTCCACGGTGGCCAGTTGCCGGACGTACTGGGTGGCGAACCCGGGATACATCGTGACGTTGTGGCCGTCCTCGGTGAGGTACCAGCTGCGGCACCCGGAGTTCCACGTCGTCCGCGCCAGCCGGCGCTGGAGGTCGGCGTTGTACGCCTCCTGCGCGTCCGCGCGCACGTCGAGGCGGCGCAGGCCGCGCGAGCGCAGCAGCGTGACCGCGCGGACGATGTAGTCGATCTGCGCCTCGTTGTACACCAGCACCGAGTTGTGCCCCGGGCCCGAGTTGGGGCCGAAGGTCAGGAAGAGGTTGGGGAAGCCCGCCACGCTGACGCTCTTGTACGCCCGCGCGCCGCGCCGCCACTCGTCGGCGAGCATCCGCCCACCACGCCCGGTGATCGGGTACGGGGTTCCGGTCCTGCCGACCTCGAAGCCGGTGGCGAACACGACGCAGTCCACCCGGTGCTCGACACCGTCGGCGGTGCGGATCCCGTGCGGAGCCAGCCGGGCGATCGGCCACGTGATCAGCGTGCAGTTGTCCCGCTGAAGGGCCGGCAGGTAGTCGCTGCTCAGCAGCAACCGCTTGCAGCCGATCCGGTGGTCCGGGGTGAGCTGCCGCCGCAGCCATCGGTCGCGCACCGACCGGCGCAGGTACGCCCTGGCCACCCCCTGCAGTGCGGTGGTGAACACGCCGTCCCACACCAGGGCCAGCGCCATCACCTCGTGCGCCCAGAAGAGCGCCCGCCGGTAGGCGTGCCACGCCGCCGGTCGCCGCGACCGCGCCCGCAGCCACCCGGGATGAGCGTGGTCAGGGCGGGGCAGTACCCAGCCCGGCGTGCGCTGGAACACCGTGACCTTCCGTGCGACGCGGACCAGTTCGGGGACGATCTGCACGGCGCTGGCTCCGGTGCCGATCACCGCGACGCGCTTGCCGGTGAGGTCGTAGTCGTGGTCCCACCGAGCGCTGTGCATGACGTGGCCGCGGTAGGTGTCGAGGCCACGGATCTCGGGGAGGCTGGCGTTGGCCAGCGGCCCGGACGCCACCACCGCCACCCGCGCCGTGAACGTCCGGCCGTCGGTGGTGTGCGCGGTCCAGGTCGCCGCGTCGTCGGCGTAGGCCAGCCGCGCGACGTCGGCGGAGAACCGGATGTGCCGGCGCAGGTCGAACCGCTCGACCAGGCTCCGCAGGTAGTCGAGGATCTCCGGACCGCGGGCGTACGCCCGGGTCCACCCGCCGTGCTGGGCGAAGGAGAACGAGTACAGCGGCGACGGGATGTCGCACGCCGCGCCGGGGTAGGTGTTGTCCCGCCAGGTGCCGCCCACCTCACCGGCCCGCTCGAGGATCACGAAGTCGTCGACGCCGGCCCGCCGCAGCCGGATGGCGGTGCCGAGCCCGGCGAAACCGGCGCCGACGATCAGCACGCTCGCGGTCACTTCGCCACCGGGTCCGCGGTGAGCTTCCTCGCCCAGCTCGGGGTCCTGCCGGCCACCCACCTCGGCAGCCGCGCGGTGAGCCGCACCAGCGGGTCGGCGAGGTAGCGGTGGTAGGGGTGGGTGCGGTCGACCACCATCGCGGCCTGCCGCTTGAACACCTGGTAGGCCGGCACCCTGCGGGTGTTGGCGCTGCGATCGCCGTTGGTCGCGAACCTCTTGACCGCGTTGTAGAGCCGGCGCTCGGGCAGCCCCATCGCCACGATGTTGTCCCGCATCTTGTTCAGCAGCGGCACGAACAGCAGCAGGCCGAGCAACATCTGTGGCTTCAGGATCGACGCGGTCTCGATCAGCAGCCGGCGCATCCGACCGGCGCCGACGAGGTCGAGCACCTGGAAGTCGACGGCGATGTGCCGGGACTCGTCGGAGTTGATGTGCCGGAACACCTCGTGGCACAGCGGATCGGCGACCTCGTCGAGCAGGAACTTCACCAGCGCGCCGTCCAGCGCGCACTCCAGCATCGGGATCAGCGTGGCCAGCCCGGACAGCGGCGCGGCGTCGGCGTAGCGGTCCAGCATCCGCATGGCCAGCCGGACGTTGATGTTCGGCTCCGGGATCTCGTCGTCGGCGAGCATGCCCCAACGGCGCATGAGCACCAGCTCGGCGTTGGCGTGCTTCTGCTCCTCGGCGTGGAAGTAGGTGTAGATCTCCTTGATCGTCGGGGTGGGCGCCTTGGTCGCCAGCGCGGCGAACCCGCGGGCACCGATGTTCTCGATCCACACCAGGTCGGACATGAACTGCTTCAGCTGCGGCCGCTGCTCGTCGGTGACCAGGTCGGCGCCGGGAGCGTCCCAGTCGATGTCGGCCAGTGCCCACTGCTTGTCCTTGATGGTCGCCAGCACGGCGGTGAAGTCGTAGGCCACGGTGATCTCCTTGGTGGTGTCGTGGTGTCACGCGGGGTCGGGTGGGGGAAGCAACCGGCCGAGCAGGCCGGCCGCGCGCGGGACGGCGGTGGGCGACAGCCGGCCGAGCCACCACAGCAGCCGGGCGTCGGCCCGTGGCACCACGTGCAGCCGGCCCCGGTCGTGCGCGTCGAGGGCGGCCGTGACGATCCGCTCCGGCGCCGCGCCGGTCAGTCGCATCAGGACGGAGGCGGCACGGGCGGCCCGCGCGTCGATCCGCTCGCCCGAGACGATGTTGGTGCGGACGAAGGTCGGGCACAGCACGGTCACCGTGACGCCGGTGCCGGCCAGCTCGGCCGCCAGCGTCCGGGACAGCGCGAGCACGCCGGCCTTGGCGACGTTGTAGGCGGCCATCCGGGGAGGGTGGACGAACCCGGCGGCCGAGGCGACGTTGACGATCCCGCCGCCGTGTTCCCGCAGCCACGGGACGAACACGTGGCAGCCGTGGATCACTCCCCAGAGGTTCACGTCCAGGGTGCGTCGCCAGTCCGGCAGCGGTGTCTCGCCGACCACCCGGCCGCCGGCGCCGATGCCGGCGTTGTTGATCACGAGGGTGGCCGGCTCGCCGAACCAGCGCTCGGCGGTCTCGCACAGGTCCCACATCTGCGCCTCGACCGACACGTCGCACTCGACCGCGAGGCCACGGCCACCCGCGGCCTCGGCCAGCGCGGCGGTCTCCTTCGCCGTGGTCGGGTCGAGATCGGCGCAGACCACCCGGCCGCCGCGCCGGGCCAGCTCGGCGGCGAAGGCCCGCCCGATGCCGCTGCCCGCGCCGGTCACCACCGCGGCGGCGCCGAACGATCGCCTGGTCACGAGACCTCCCGGGAGCGGGCGGAACTGGCCAGCTCGGCGCGGACGAAGTCGGCCGCGCGGCGCACCGCGGCCGCGGCCTCCGGCACCAGCACCGGCAACGCCTGGAAGACGTGCACCTGGCCGGGCCACACCTCGAGCACGCAGCGGGCGCCGGCCACGCCCAGCGACCGGGCCAGCCGCTCGGCGTCGGCGACCAGCATCTCCGCGCCGCCGGCCTGCACCAGCGTCGGCGGGAAGGCCCTGGCCGCGGCCACGTCCAGCGCCAGCCGCGGATGGGCGGCGTCGACGCCCCGCGTGTAGAGCTCCACCAGCCGGCGAGCCCGCGCTGCCGAGATCATCGGGTCCCGCCGGACCCGCTCGCGCGCGGCCGCCAGCCGCAGGGTGGGGTCCAGCAGCGGGGAGAACAGCACCAGTGCCGCGGGCACTGGCCGCCCGGCGCGGGCCAGCTCGAGCGTCAG
The DNA here is from genome assembly GCF_900115565.1 of Amycolatopsis arida. Taxonomy (GTDB): domain Bacteria; phylum Actinomycetota; class Actinomycetes; order Mycobacteriales; family Pseudonocardiaceae; genus Yuhushiella; species Yuhushiella arida. The sequence goes on from NZ_FOWW01000001.1 coordinate 800,529, forward strand.
GTCGACGGCGAGATGCCCGCCCGCGGAGTCGCCGGCGAGCACGATCCGCCGGGCCCCCTGTCCGACCAGCCAGTCGTGGGCGGCGCGCACGTCGTCGGCGGCGGCCGGGAAGCGGTGCCGGGGTGCCAGCCGGTAGTCGCAGGCGAACACCGGCAGCCCGGTCAGCGCGGACAGCCGCGCGGTCAGACCGCGGTGCGTGCGGGCGGAGCACACCGCGTACCCGCTGCCGTGGGCGTACAGCACCACCGTGCCGTCGGGGTCACCGCCGGCGCTGGCGACACCGGGCCCGCGCACCCACTCGCCCCGCACCCGCGACCCGCCGGCCACTCCCGCGTCCACCCTGCGCACCTCGGTGCCCGCCGGCACCGGGCCGAGCACCGCCAGCGATCCGGCGACGATCCGGCGGGACAGCCACACCCCGCGCGGCGAGGCGGGAATGACGGCGGTGAGCGGCCGGAGCGTCGCCGCCGAGGCGCGGGCCAGCAGCCGAGCGCGGAGCGAGGCCGGCAGCGGGGCCGGCACAGCGGTAGACCCAGCGGCCGAGACACCGTTCGACAGAGCGGTCGGCACCGGGGCCTGCCGGTATTCTGATGGCATTCGCCATCTCTGAAGGCGCATGCCATCAGATTGAGCCCGGCGGACCCCGCTGTCAAGAGCTGCCAGGATGGAACCCATGCGCGCACGACCTCGCACCTACGGCGGCCGCAGTGCCGAGCAGCGCCGGGCCGACCGGCGCCGGCAGCTGGTCGACGCGGCTACCGAGATCTGGGGCGAGCAGGGCTGGGCCGCGGTCACCATGCGCGGGGTGTGCGCGCGGGCCGGGCTGATCGACCGCTACTTCTACGAGAGCTTCACCGATCGGGACGCGCTGCTCGCCGCGGTCTGGGACCAGCAGCTCGACGAGGTGGTCCTGCTGCTGCTCGGCGCGATCGAGGGCAGCCGCGACGAGCACCCGCTCAGCCAGCTGCGGGCCGCGATCGCCGCGTTCGTCCACCACGTCACCGCCGACCCGCGCCGGGCCCGGATCGCGTTCGGCGACCACGCCGGCAGTGCCGTGCTGCAGCAGCGCCGGCGGGACGCGCTGCGCCGGATGACCGACCTGCTCGTCGAGGTCGCCCGCCCGCACCTCGCCCCCGGCGTCGACGACACCGACTTCCGGATGACCACGCTGCTGGGCATCGGGGGGTTCGTCGAGCTGGTCACCGCCTGGCACGCGGGGGTCGTCGCGGTGGACGCCGAGCGGCTGATCGACCACGCGGCCGACGTCGGGACCGTGCTCGGCGCCCGCTACCTGCGGGCCGACCTGCTCGACGGCCCTTCGAGCAGGTGAGTCACACCGGCACCGTGCGTAGGGTGCAGCCGGGCAGGTCGCGGAACGGGGCGCGGGCGGACGCCGGCCCACCGGCGTCCACGATGACCGTGTGCGGTCGGTCCAGCGGGCTGAAGTAGGCGAACGGGGCCGAGTCCAGTTTGGAGTGATCCACCAGCACGTACGGCTCGCCGCCGGCGTGCAGCATGGCGTGCTTCAGCTCAGCCTGCTCCAGCGTGGGGCAGCACAGCCCACGCGCGGCGGTGAGCCCGTCCGTGCCGAGGAACACCCGGTCCGGCCGGATGTGCCGGAGCTGCCGCTGCACGGTGCCGCCGAGGATCGCCTCGTTGGGATGGCGCAGCCGGCCACCGAGCACCACGACCTCCACGTCCGGGCTGTCGGCGAGGGCGAGCAGCACCGACAGCCCGTTGGTGACCACGGTCAGCCCGGCGCGGTCGGCGAGGTGGTGGGCCAGCCGGCCGGTGGTGGTCCCGGCGTCCAGCAGCACCACCTCGCCGTCACCGACCAGCTCGGCCGCCGCCCGCGCGACGGCGTTCTTCTCGTCGGCGTTGATCTCGTCCTTCTCCCGCAGCGTGCGCTCGACGCCGGGACCGGTGTCCAGCGCGCCGCCGTAGGTGCGCACGACGTGCCCCTCCCGAGCCAGCTCGGCGAGGTCGCGGCGGATCGTGGACGGCGAGACCCCGAACCGGTCGGCCAGCCGCGGGATCGAGCTGTCCCCGCCGCGCACCGCGGCGAGCAGCAGCGAGCGGCGTTGGGTCGTCGTCTGGCGCGGCACGGGTCGAACCCTACGACGCGTCCGGCGGGTAGACCTCGCGCAGCCGCCGCGCGAACGGCGCGAGCTCGACGGCGGCGCGGAACGCCGCGCGCATGGTGGCGGCGTCGGCGGTGCCGGTGCCGGCGATGTCGAACGCCGTGCCGTGGTCCACCGACGTGCGCAGGATCGGCAGCCCGACGGTGACCGACACGGTGCCGGCGAAGTCCACCGTCTTCGCCGCGATGTGCCCCTGGTCGTGGTAGAGCGACAGCACACCGTCGAAGCGACCCTGCAACCCCTGGTGGAACACCGAGTCGGCGGGGATCGGGCCCACGACGTCGAGCCCGTCGGCGCGGGCGGCCTCGACGGCCGGCGCGATCGCCACGATCTCCTCGTCGCCGAACTTGCCGTTCTCCCCGCCGTGCGGGTTGAGCGCGGCGACGGCCAGGGTCGGCTCGCGGGTACCGAACACCTGCAGCGCGGTGTAGGCCTCGCGGATCCCGTGCTCCAGGTGCTCCCTGGTCATCCGGTCCAGCGCCGCGCGCAGCGACAGGTGCCGGGTGGCGAAGAAGATCTTCAGCCCACGCACCCAGAACATCGTGTTGAACCGGGTGGAGCCGGTCAGCTCGCCGAGCATCTCGGTGTGCCCGAGGTGCTCGGAGCCGGCCGCCCAGATGGCCTCCTTGTTGATCGGCGCGGTGACGATCGCGTCGACCTCGCCGGCCATGGCGGCCTTCGTGGCCGCCCCGATGGCCGCGACCGCGGCCCTGCCCGCGGTCGCGTCGACCACGCCCCACGGCAGGTCGGCGGGCGCGATGCCCAGGTCGAGGATGTCGATCACGCCGGGGGTGAACCGGGCCCGCGCCAGCGACGTCACCGGGTTGACCGACGCGTCCAGCCCGCAGACCTCGATCGCCCGCCGCAGCACGGCGGCGTCGCCGACGGCCAGCGGCCGGGCCTGCTCGGTCGCCGCCGGCTCGGCCAGCGTGCGCGCGGTGATCTCCGGTCCGATGCCCACGGGGTCGCCGAGGGTCACGGCCAGGATCGGGCGTTGGGTGGTCACGGATGCCTTCCTCTCTCTCGGTGCGTCGCCGGCCGGGCCTGATCCCGGACGATCACGCCCAGCAGGTGCTCCACGCAGGCCACCGCGGCGTCCCGGCCGCCGATCAGCCCGCCCTTCGTGGCGAACGGAAGGCCGTCGTGCGGCCCGCCGACCAGCCTGCCGGCCACGGCCAGCGGCAGCACCTCGGTGTCGATGACGAAGCCGTCGCTGTCCAGCGCGGCGGTGGCGGCCTCGGCGATGTCGCCGCCGGTGGCGTAGAGGCCGCCGAAGCGCCGCTCGGCGAGCAACAGCGCGGCGGCCTCGGCCAGCACCTCAACCAGCCACGCAGGCCGGTGTGACGGTGGCCGGTGAGCCGGCCTGCGCGGCGGCCTCGGCCAGCACCCGCGGAATCCGCGCGGCGGTGGCCGGGTCGACCGGAGCGCCGGGCGCGGGCGGGTGGGTGCGGATGCCGACCACCGACCGGCCGGGGCCGAGCAGCGCCGCCGCCCGGTCGGCGATCGCCCGCGCGTCGAGCCCGTCGAGGGCGACGTCGACGAACCGGGCGCGCAGCACCTGCTCCAGCTCGAGCACCTGGTCGCGGGTGCTGCCGGTGATGCTGCCGACCAGCGCCAACACCGGCGGCAGCTCGCCCGCCTGCGGCCCGATGCCCAGCGCCGCGCCCAACCGCACCGCGAAAGGTCCACTGTCGACCGACACCCAGCGGGTGCCGTGCTCGGCCCGCACCAGCGCCGCGGCCTCGGCGATGGTGCCGAGGTGGGCGTTGCTCGTGGCGTCGCACACCACCAGTGGCGCGTCGGTTTCGGCCAGTCGCGCGGCGACGGCGTCCACCCCGGACCGCACGTCGTCGAGGAACACCTCGGCGATCGGCCGGTCGGTGCCCTGCCGCAGGACGGTCGCCACCCGGGAGAACGGCACCGGGGTGAGCGGGTCGCGCGCGGCCGGCGTCTCGGCCAGCGGCACGCCGTCCACCAGGTGCAGCCCACCGACCGTGGTCCGGCCGGCGTCGGGGAACGCCGGCACCACGAGCGCCTTGGTGCCGGGGCCGAGCTCGTCGAGCACGGCGTCGACCTCCGCGCCCACGTTGCCCCGCAGGGTGGTGTCGACCCGCTTGACCAGCAGGTCGACCGGCGGGTGGGCACGCAGCGCCTCCCGCACCAGGCTCCTGGCGCGGTCGGCGGAGCGGTGCCGGGTGCCCAGGTTCAGCACGACGACGTCGGCGTCGTCGGCCCGCCCCACCCGGTCGAGCCCGGTCACCGACACCGTGCGCAGCCCGGCCCTGGCGAACCGGGCGCCGGTGGCGTTGCTGCCGGTGAGGTCGTCGCCGAGCACCAGGACTCGTGGTGTCACAGGACCGCCCCGGCGAGCAGCACCAGGGGCAGCGAGGCCAGCCACGCCGCGGTGGTGATGCCCGACCAGCCGCGGAGGGCCGCCACCCCGTCCAGGCCGGTGAACCGGGTGACGACCCAGAAGTACGAGTCGTTGAAGTAGCTGAACACCATCGAGCCGGCGCAGCAGGCGATCGCGGCGACCAGCGGGGAGATGCCGAGCCCGGCGACCAGCGGTGCGGTCACCGACGCCGCGGTGATCATGGCGACCGTGCCGGACCCCTGGGCCAGCCGCACGAGGGTGGCGATCAGGAACGGGACGAGCACGCCGGGCAGGCTCCACGCGGCGATCGTCTCGGCCAGCTCGTCGCCGACCCCGGTGTCCCGCAACACCTTGCCGAACGCGCCGCCCGCTCCGGTGATCAGGATGATCAGACCGGCGGACGCGGCGGCCTGCGCCAGCCAGCTCCCCACCTGGTTGCGCGGGGTGGCGCGGGGCAGCAGGAGGTAGACGGCGAGCACGATCCCGATGAGCAGCGCCACCACCGGGCTGCCGACGAACCCGAGCACGGCCGCGTAGCCGGCCGGGGTGTAGTCGTCGCCGGTGAGCACGCCCTGCGTGTTGCGGTCGACGGCGGTCGCGACGGTGTTGGCGACGATCAGCACCAGCGGCACCAGCAGCGGCACCGCGGCCAGCCAGGCCGACATCCGGCGCGGCTCCCGCTCGCTCGCCGCCGGCCCCTCGGTGGCGTCCTCGGTGGCACCCTCGATGGCGTCCTCGGTGGTACTGCCGGGACCGTCCGGCGCGGCCGCACCGCCGGTGCCGCTCGACGTCACCGGGTGAGCCGGGGTCGCCGCGGTGGTCGCGGCCCGCGCGGTGGTTCCGTAGACCTCCTCGCGGATCTCGGGGAGCACGTGCGCCTCGAGCCGTGGCCCGATCCAGCGGGCGTAGAGCACCACCACCGGCAGCAGCACCAGCGCGATCGCCAGCCCGGCGAGGATCAGGCCGCCGACGTCGGCGCCGAGGATGCCGGCCACGCCCAGCGGGCCGGGCGTCGGCGGCACCAGGTGGTGGGTCAGCGTCATCCCGCAGCCGAGCGCGAGCGCCAGTGTCACGTACCCGGCACGTTTGCGGCGGGCGATCGAGCGGGCCAGCGGGTTCATGATGACGTAGCCGGAGTCGCAGAACACCGGGATGGACACCACGGCACCCGTGCCGGCCATCGCCCACGGCTCGCGCCCCTTGCCGAGCAGCCGGACGAAGGCCCTGGCCAACGCGTCGGCGGCGCCGGAGACCTCGAGGACCTTGCCGACGCCGACCCCGAGGCCGATGACGATGCCGATGGCGCCCATGGTCGAGCCGAACCCGTCGGTGATCGAGTCGAGCACGTCGGTGAGCGGCGACCCGGCCACGAAACCGGTGAGCAGGGCCGCCACGAGCAGGGCGACGAACGCGTCGAGCCGGGTGCGCAGCACGATCAGCACGATGGCGGCGACCCCGACCACGAGGGCCGCCAGCAGTTGGAGATCCACGTCGATCCTCCTTGGCCAGGTGGGAGGAGGCCATTCTGCGCCAGCCAACTGCGCAAAACAAGCAGTTCCGCGGATCTAGTTGATAAGAATGCGCAACTACTGCCCGGGGGACGCGACCCGCCGCAGGGTGACCGCGGCCACCGCCACCAGCCCGGCCGACACCGCCGCCGCGATCCACGCGACCACGGCCATCCCGCTGCTGAACGCCGCGTGCGCGGTGGTGAGCAGGCCGGCGGCGACCTCCGAGGGCAGCTCTCCCGCCGCGGCCACGGCGCCGGCCAGGGTGTCGGGCGCCTCGGGGACCGAGCCGAGGGCCGACCGGTACACCGCGGTGCCGGCACTGCCCAGCGCGGCGATGCCCAGCGCGATACCCAGCTCGGTGCTGGTCTCGCTGATCGCCGACGCCGCGCCGGTGCGCTCCGGCGGCGCCGCGCCGACCACCAGGTCGGTGCCCAGCGCGAAGGCCGGCCCGACGCCGAGGTAGACCAGCACGAACCCGGCGACCAGCGGCACCGCGACGCCGTGCGCGGCCAACTCCTTGACGCCGTAGGTGACCGGGAGCATGGCCGCCAGCGACAACGCGACGCTGGGCAGGTCGGGGCGGCCGGTGGCGGGGTCGCGGAACTCGGGCAGCAGCAGCGGACCGGTCACCAGCAGCAGCGCCATGACCGGCACGCCGAGCAGGAACACCGAGCCCCACCAGAACCGCTCGAGCAGCAGCCCGCCGAGCACCGGCCCGACCGCGATCCCGGCGGAGAGCATGGTCGCCCACACGCCGATGGCCAGGCCGCGCTGGCGCGGGTCGCGGAACATGTTGCCGATCAGGGACAGCGTCGAGGGCATCAACGTGGCGCCGGCGACTCCCATCAGCGCGCGGCTGGCGATCAGCAGCTCCGCGGTGGGCGCGGAGGCGGCGATGGCGGAGGCGACGCCGAAGGCGGCCGCGCCGATCAGCAGCAACCGGCGACGGCCGACGCGGTCGCCGAGGGTGCCCATGGTGACCAGGAATCCGGCGATCATGAAGCCGTAGACGTCGACGATCCACAGTAGCTCGGCGGCGCTCGGCCGCAGTGCCGCGCCGATGTGCGGCACGCCGAGGTGCAGCACGGTGACGTCCAGGGACAGCAGCAGGGTGGGCAGGGCCAGCACGGCCAGGCCGAGCCACTCGCGGGGCCCGGCTCGCAGAGGGGTGCCGGCACCGGTGCCGGTGTCGTCGGTGATGGTGGACACGGTTTCCTTTCGCGGCGTGTCGTGGCGCCCGGTCGTGGAGCGCACCGTCCCAGCACAATCGGTCCCACGCATGGAAAGCTGCGGGTGCGCTGGGGGTCGAGCGGCTAGCGTGGGGGCATGCGTTTCGGGGTGCTCGGCCCGCTGGCGGTGTGGACGGACGGCGGGAAGCCGGTGCGGATCCCCGAGCTGAAGGTGCGGGCGTTGCTCGCCGACCTGCTGGTCACCCCTGGCCAGCCGGTGCCGGTGGACCGGCTGGCCGACGACCTCTGGGGGGAGCACCCACCGGGCAACCCTGCCAACACCCTGCAGACCAAGGTGTCCCAGCTGCGGCGGGCGCTCGACCGGGCCGAGCCCGGCGCCCGCGAGCTGGTGCGGTTCGAGTCCGGTGGCTACCGGCTGGTGGTCGACCCCGGCGCGGTGGACGCGCGGCGCTTCGCCGAGTTGGTCGGCAGGGCGGGCGCGAGCACCGACCCGAGGACCAGCGCGGCGCTGCTGACCGACGCGCTCGCGCTGTGGCGCGGCCCGGCGTTCGCCGACTTCCGGGACGAGGAGTTCGCCCGCGCGGCCGCGACCCGGCTCGCCGAGCAGCGGTTGGTGGCGCTCGAGGAGCAGGCCGAGGCCCGGCTCGCGCTCGGCGAGCACCACCTGCTCGCCGGCGAGCTGACCGACCTGGTGGCCGAGCACCCCTGGCGGGAGCGGCTGCGGTCGGTGCAGCTGCGCGCGCTGTACCGCGCCGGCCGGCAGCGCGAGGCGCTGGATGCCTACGCCGAGTTCCGCGCCCGGCTCGTCGAGGACCTCGGACTCGACCCCGGCCCCGAGCTGGCCGCGGTGCACCAGGCGATCCTCACCAGGGACCCGGCGCTCGACACCGGCGTGCCGCACGGGACGCCGGCCGGGTGCCCGAGGTCGAACCTGCCGGCGCCGGTCACCGAGCTGGTCGGCCGCGAGCGGGACGTCGAGCGGGTCCGGGACCGGCTCGACCGCGGCCGGCTGGTCACCCTCACCGGGCCCGGCGGGGTCGGCAAGACCCGGCTCGCCCTCGCCGTGGCGCACGGGCTGGCCGAGTCCTTTCCGGACGGTGGGTGGCTGGTAGAGCTCGGCGGCCGGTACCCGGTGGCCGGCGTCCAGGACGTCGCCGAGTTCGTCGCGTCGGTGCTGGGCGTCCGGGACGAGGTGGCCGCTCGCGCCGCGGGTGACCCGCTCGACCACCTCGCCACCGCGGTGCGGGCCCGCCGGGCGCTGCTCGTGCTGGACAACTGCGAGCACCTCGTCGACGCCGTGGCCGAGCTGACCCGGCGGTTGCTGGCGGAGGCGCCGGAGCTGCGCGTCCTCGTGACCAGCCAGGAGCCGCTGGCGATCTCCGGCGAGGTCGTGCACCCGGTCCGGCCGCTGCCGGTGCCCGACCCGGACGCCGCCGACCCGGCCGCGCTGCGTCGGTCCCCCGCCGTGCGGCTCTTCCTCGGCCGGGCGGCCGGGCTCACCCTCGACGCGGGCAACGCCGCGGCGGTCGCGACGATCTGCCGACGGCTCGACGGCCTGCCGCTGGCGCTGGAGCTGGCCGCGGCGCGGGTGCGGGCACTCGGCGTGCACGGACTGGCGCGGCGGATGGACGACCGGTTCCGGGTGCTCGGCGGCGGGCCGCGGGACGCGCCGGCGCGGCAACGCACCCTGCGCGCGATGCTCGACTGGAGCTGGGAGCCGCTCACCGGCGCCGAGCGAGAGGTGCTGCGCCGGCTGGCGGTGCACCCGGACGGCTGCGCACTCGACGCGGCGGCCGCGGTGTGCGGCGCTGACGGTGCTGACGGTGCTGACGGTGCTGACGAGGCCGAGGTGCTCGACGTGCTCGCCCGGCTGGTCGACCGGTCACTGGTGGTGGCCACCGACGAGCCGGAGGGGCCGCGGTACCGGCTGCTGGAGTCGGTGGGCGCCTACGGCGTCGAGCGGCTGCGGGCGGCCGGCGAGCTGGACACGGTGCGGGAGCGGCACGGGGCGTTCTACACGGCGCTGGCCGAGCGGGCGCGGCCGCACCTGCACGGGCCCGAGCAGCGGCGGTGGCTGCGCCGGCTGGAGGCCGAGGCGGCGAACGTGCGGCAGGCGCTGGACACCGGTGGGGAACGCGCGCCGCGGCTGGCCAACGCGATGGCGTGGGCGTGGTTCCTGCACGGCCGGTACCGCGAGGCGCACCGGTCGCTGGGTGCCATGCTGGCCACCGGCCCGGCGGCGGCGCGGGCGGAAGCAGCCGCGTGGCAGGCGGGGTTCGCGCTGCTCACCCAGGCTCCACCGGCCACTGTGGACGTGAACGCCGTGGAGAACCCGCGCGCGCTGTGGTTCCTCGGCTACGCGCACCTGCTGTTCAGCGACCTGCCCACGAGCCGCGAGCTGACCGGGCGGGCACTGGCGGCTGCCCGCGCGGACGACGACCCGTGGTTGCTGGCCGCCGCGCTGTACAGCGGGGCGCTACAGGCGCTGTTCGGCGGCGAGCTGGCCGCCGCGCGGCGGGACGGCGAGGAGAGCCTGCGAATGTTCGGTGAGCTGGGCGACCGGTGGGGGCAGGTGCGGGCCGGGGACGTGCTCGGGTCGTTGGCCGCGATCGCCGGGGACTACGACCGGGCGGCGCGGCTGCACCGGGAGGCGGCGCACCGCGCGGAGGAGCTGGAGCTGTGGGTGGACGTGGCCGACCAGCTCACCGCGCTCGGCAGGGTCGCGCTGCTGACCGGCGACCACGCCATGGCGGCGGAGTGGCACACCCGGGCGTTGCGGCTGGCGACCGAGCAGTCCAACGAGGCCGCCCAGGAGTTCGCCGAGATCGGGCTCGGGATGCTGGCGCGGCGGGAGGGCCGGCTCGACGACGCGGAGCGGCACCTGCGGCGGTGGTTGGCCTGGAACCGGCGGTTGTCGGCCGAGCAGGGCAAGGCGCTGATCCTGGCGGAACTGGGTTTCGTGGCCGAGCAGCGGGGTGCCGCGGAGGCGGCGACGACGCTGCACCGAGACGGGCTGGCCGCGGCCCGGCGGGCGGCGGACCCGCGGGCGGTCGCGCTGGCGGCGGAGGGCCTGGCCGGCGCCGCGTCCCTCGCCGGGGACGCGGTGCCGGCGGCCCGGCTACTCGGCGCGGCGGCGGCCCTGCGCGACGGTGTCGGGGCACCGCTGCCGCCGGCCGAACGCGGCGACGTGGACCGGATCACCGCCAGGGTGCGCGCCGCGCTGGGGGCGGACGTGTTCGCCGCCGAACACCACCGGGGAACCCGCGCGGACATCGACGACCTGCTGGACGCCCTGGAACCCGCGGCCCGCTGACGCCTCACCGTCCACCGGTCCCCGTCGCGACACCGGCGGCCGCACTCGGCTGCCGGGCGAGGCGGTCGGCGCGCCACGCGGTGCCGACGCCGAAGGCGGCCAGCACGGCGAACCCGGCCAGGAGGTAGCGCGCGGACAGGACCGTCGACGGCGCCCCCAGGTTGACCAGCAGGCCGGCGACCGCGGCGCCGAACGCGGTGGACATCCTCAGCACCGTCGCGATCGCCGCGGCGGCCTGCTTCCCCTCCTCCGGGTCGTCGGTGCTGGCCATGGCGGCCACGGACAGGTGCGGCATGGCGATGCCGATCCCCGCGCCGCCGGCGAGCAGTACGGTCAGCCAGGCGAGGACCACGGGCAACGACGCGTCCCGGTGCTGCAGCAGGGCGAGCACGGCGAACCCGGCGGCGAGCAGCGCCGGGCCGGCGACCCGGAGTCGCCGAACCGTCCGCTCCCGATGAGCCGAGGAGCTGACCACCTGGCTCACCGACCACCCGAGCGACAACACCGCGGCGAAGAGTCCCGCCACCGCGGGCGGCAGCCCACCCAGCTGCCGCGCGAACAGCGGCAGGAACGTCTCCACGGCGACACCGGACGCGAGGAACGCGATGGTCAGGTAGACCCACCGCAGCGCCGAGCCGGCCTGGTACGTCGAGCGCGGCAGCACCCGCACGGCCGCCCGCCGCTCGGTCACCGCGAACGCCAGCACGGCGGCGATCCCCAACGCGAGGAACGCCGCCATCGCGACCTCGTTCGAGAGGATCCCGGCGACGCTCACCGCGGCGGCGGCCCCGACGACCAGCACCAGCGAGCGGACCGGCACCGGGTGCGCCCGCTCGTGCCGGCCGCCGCGCGGAAGGGCCCGGGGCACGAGCACCGCCGGCACGGCCGCGGCGACGGCCAGCACCACGAACGCCGGCCGCCACGACCCGAACTGCGCGACGAGCCCGCCGAGGGCGGGGCCCACGAAGGTCCCCACCCCGAACATCGCGGAGACCAGCGCGCTCCCGCGGGCCCACAGGTGGCGCGGCAGCGCCGAACGGATCACGGCGAACCCCACTTTCGCGGTGGCCCGGGGTGTTTCCCGCTCAGCCGTGGCCGGGAGCGAACGGGCCGCCCGCCGCGAAGGCCCACCCGGCGAAGCGTTCGGCGATGCGCCGGTGGGTGGCGGTGTCCGGGTGGAGCCGGTCGGGCAGCGGCAGCTCGGCGACATCCGGTTCGCCGTAGAGCGCGCGACCGTCGAGGTAGTGCAGGTTCGGGTCGTCGGCGGCCCGGTGCTCGACGAGGCGGGCGAGCTCGTCCCGGATGACGGTGAGGGTCAGCCGCCCTCCGGCGCGGTCCGCCGGGTCGCCGATCGCCCGGAAGACCAGGGTCGAGCCGTCGAGGTCCGCGACGCCGGGCCCCGGGGTGTCCTCGTGGATGGGGCACAGGATCGGGGAGACGACCACCAGTGGCGTGCTGGGATGCCCGTCCCGGATGGTGTCGAGGAAGCCGTGCACCGCCGGGGTGAAGCCGCGCAACCGCATCAGGTCGGTGTTCACCAGGTTGATGCCGATCTTGAGGCTGATCAGGTCCGCCGGGGTGTCCCGGAGAGCCCGCGCGACGAACGGGTCGAGCAGGGCGTTGCCGCGCAGGCTCAGGTTGACCAGCTCCACGCCGCCCCGGTTCGCCGCGAGCACTGGCCAGCTCGCGGTGGGACTGTCCGCATTGGAGCCATGGCTGATCGAGCTGCCGTGGTGCAGCCACACCCGCCGCCCGCGGTCCCGCGCCGGCTCGACCGGGGCGTCGGTGTGCAGGGCGACCAACTCGGTGATCTCGGTGTGCGGCAGCCAGATCTCGACGTCCTTCGCGCCCGGCGGCAGGCCCGCGAAGCGGGCCGTGCCGGGTCGGCCGGGGCTGGTGGTCGCGGACCGGGTGGCCATGTCGATGGTGTGGACGTTGCCGCCGGGCACGGTGGCCCTGCCGGCCGGGCGGCCGTCGACGAGCAGCTCGAACACCCCCTCCGGCGGCGCCGGCATGCCCCGGTAGGCGGTCCTGGTGGGGAGGACGTCCAGCTCGACGGCGGTGGCGCGGGTGCGGAAGGCCAGCCGGACACCGGCGGGTTGGGCCTCGACCATGGCCAGGTAGTCGTCGGGGAACCGCGCCCGGGCCCGGGCGGGCAGCCGGTGCGGCAGCACGCCGTGCGCGGTGCGTTCCAGGTCGAGGACGCCGCGCAGCAGGTCGGCGGTGATGGGCGTGGTGATCCAGTCGGGCACGACCGCCGAAGCTAGGCGCCCCTCGAGCCACCGGGCAACTGGTTAACAGTCCGGCCGCACCGCGGGCCATGGCGCGGCCCGGACTGGCCGAGCCCCCACGCGTCGCCGCGGGCGATGAAGCCGTGCACGGGTCCTGACCGTGTTCACTGGGTCGTGAGATGGCTACGGACCGGGATGGCGCGGTGGTACACACCCGGCGCGGCATCGCAATACCGCCTTGCCATGAAGTTGGCCGACACCTTATAGTCGGTTCCTACTAATAGGAACCGAGGAAGTATGGCGCCGAAGCGGAAGATCTCCAACACCCTGGCCCTCGCGGTGCTGGGCCTGCTCCTGGAACGGCCGATGCACCCCTACGAGATGGCCGCCGTCCTGCGGGAACGGCACAAGGGCAGCAGCTTCAAGATCAACTCGGGATCGCTCTACGACACGGTGGAGGCCCTGGTCCGACACGGGTGGATCGAGCCGAAGGCCACCGTGCGCTCGGGTCGCCGTCCCGAGCGCACCGTCTACACCCACACGGAGCTCGGCCACCGGGAGTTCCTCCGCTGGCTCGACGAGCTGGTCCGTGTCCCGGTCGACGAGTACCCCAAGTTCCTCGCCGCCGTCTCCTACCTCGGCGCGCTCGGCCCCGGCGGCGCGGTGGACGCGTTGACCGAGCGCACCCACCACCTGACCCGGTGGATCGAGGAGACCCGCGCCGCGCACGCCGAGGTCGTCGACTCCGGCGCCGCGCCCCGGCTGTTCGTCATCGAGGTCGAGTACCTGCTGAACGCGTGGGAGTCGGAGCTGGCGTGGGTCCGCCGCACCATCGACGAGATCCGCGACGGCAGCCTCGCCTGGCCGGACACTCCACCCGACGACCGGACCGACAGCGCGGACGACGCCACGAAGGAGTCCCAGTGAGCAGTGACCGCACCACCGAGACCGAGGTGCTCGTCGTCGGCGCCGGACCGGCCGGGCTGATGCTCGCCACCGAGCTCCGACTGTCCGGAGTGGACACCGTGCTGGTCGAGCGGCAGGACCGCCGCCCGGACTTCTGCCGCGGCTTCAACCTCAACGCTCGCGCCCTCGACCTGCTCGCCCGCCGCGGTCTCGCCGACCGGTTCCTCGCCGAGGGGTGGCAGGCACCGCACGCCCCGACCGCCGGCCTCCCGGTGACCCTCGACCTGGCCGGCGCGCACACCGACCACCCCTTCTCGCTGGGCATCCCGCAGACCCGTGTCGAGGAGCTTCTCGAGGACCACGCCCGCGACCTCGGCACCGACCCGCGCCGGGGGCACCGGCTGGACGACCTCACCCAGGACGGCACCGGCGTCACCGCCACCATCGGCACCGCCGGTGACACGTACCGGATCCGCGCCGGCTACCTGGTCGGCTGCGACGGCGGCCGCAGCACCGTCCGCGGGCGCGCCGGCGTCGACTTCCCCGGAACGGACGCCACCCGCTTCTCGCTGCTCGGCGACGTCGAGCTGGCCGACCCCGACGCGCTTCCGTTCGGCATGACCGCCGGCCCCGGTGGCTCGGTGTTCACCATCCCCCGCCCCGGCTACGTCCGGATCGTCACCGAGGACCCCACCCCGCCCGAGCGGAAGGACGCCCCGGTCACCCTCGACCAGCTCCGGCACGCCGTGGCCACCGCGCTGGGCCGGCCGGTCGAGCTCCGCGCGCCGCGCTGGCTCACCCGGTTCGGGGATGCCGCGCGGCAGGCCAGCCGCTACCGCGCCGGCCGGGTCCTGCTGGCCGGGGACGCCGCACACATCCACCCGCCGGCCGGGGCGATCGGGGTGAACGTCGCCCTCGACGACGCGGTCAACCTCGGCTGGAAGCTCGCCGCCACCGTGCGCGGCACCGCGCCCGCCGGCCTGCTGGACAGCTACCACGACGAACGCCACGCCGCCGGCACCCAGCTCCTGGCCAGTACGAGGGCTCAGGTGCTGCTCGCCGAACCCGACGACCGGACAGCTCCGCTGGTCGACTTCCTCACCCGCCTCGCCGGCGATCCCGGCGTCCTCCGCGCCCTCGCCGAGGCGGTGACCGGGTTGGACACGCGCTATCCCATGCGGCCCGAGACGTCCCACCCGTGGCTCGGCCGCCTCCTGCCCGACCTGGCCCTGGTCACCCCGACCACCCGCACCCGGCTCAGCGCCCTACTCGCCACCGGTCGCGGCGTTCTGCTCGACCTGGCGCCGTGGCCGAGCCTCGCCGAGACCGCCGCCGGCTGGCGGGACCGGGTCGACATCGTCCCGGCTCGCTGCCCCGAGCACCCCGACCTCCTCGCCGCCCTGGTCCGCCCGGACGGGCACCTGGCATGGGTACGGACCAGCGCCTCCGGCGACGACGCGGGCCTACCGGAGGCGCTGGAACACTGGTTCGGCCCAAGCTAGGCGTCGCGCCGGGCGAGGGTGTACGCGCCCGCGCCGAGCGCGGTGGCCGCCCACACCACCATCGCGATCGCCGCGCCCAGCGGGGACAGCACCGGGTCCGTGACGTCGCCGGCGAGCTGCTCGGCCAGGTTCGGCAGCATGACCGCGTAGGCCCGCGCGTTCCACGGCCCCGGCAGCAGCAGCGCCACCACCGGCAGCACGAACAGCACCAGTGTCACCGTCACCAGCGCGCCCGCGCTGGACCGCACCGCCGCGCCGACGCCGACCGCGACCAGGGCCACCACCATGATCGACAGCCCGCCGGCCAGCACCGGGGGCACCGCCTCGCCCAGGGACGGCCACGGCGCGATCGGCGCCGGCCGGTCCCCGACGACGAGCGCGGTCACCATCGCCGACAGCGCCGCGATCACCAGCCCCACCACCAGCGCGAGCGCCGCCACCACGGCCGACTTGGCGGCGAAGAACCGCAGCCGCTGCGGTACGGCGGTCAGGCTGGTGCGGATCATCCCGGTCGTGTACTCGCCGGCGATCGCCAGCGCCGCCAGCACCCCGAGGCAGAACTCGGTGACCGGGATGCTGAGCACGCTGGCGTCGGCCGCGCCGAAGCTGGCCCGCTCGGCCGGTGCCGTGGAGTCCCAGTCCGCGGTCATCAGGAACGACACCACCCCGCCGACGACCAGCGCCAGCACGCTCGCCCCGACCAGGTAGTACGTGGACCGCACCGTGCGGACCTTCAGCCACTCCGAACCCAGCACGTCGTTCATCGCGCCCGCCCCTCCGCGCGGTAGTCCACGCTCTCGTTGGTCAACTCCAGGTAGGCCTCCTCCAGCGACGCGCTGCGCGGGGTCAGCTCGTGCAGCACGATCCGGTGCCGCAGGGCCAGCTCGCTGATCGCCGGCGCGGCCAGCCCACCCACCAGCAGCCCGCCGTCCGGCTCGGGCGCCACGTCCGCGCCCGCCGCCCGCAGCGCTCGCGCCAGCTCGGTCGCCGCGCCGGCCCGCACCAGCACGCCCTGGGCGAACCGCTCGGCCAGCTCGGTGATCGACGACTCCAGGATCAGTCGACCCCTGCCGATGATCAGCACCCGGTCGGCGGTCAGCGCCATCTCACTCATCAGATGGCTGGACACCAGCACCGTGCGGCCCTCCGCGGCCAGCGACCGCATCAGCTGCCGGATCCAGCGGATGCCCTCGGGGTCCAGCCCGTTCACCGGCTCGTCGAACAGCAGCACCCCCGGGTCGCCGAGCAGCGCGGCCGCCATGCCCAGCCGCTGCCGCATCCCCAGCGAGAACCCGCCGATCCGCTTGCCGGCCACCCCACCGAGGCCGACCCGCTCCAGCACCTCGCGCACCCGCCGGTCCCCGATGCCGTTGCCGCGCGCCAGGCAGCGCAGGTGGTCGGTGGCGGTCCGCCCGCCGTGCACCGCGCCGGCGTCGAGCAGGGCACCCACCTCGTGCAGCGGGCGGCGCAGCTCGGTGTACCGGCGACCGTTGACCAGCGCCGCGCCGGAGGTGGGCCGGTCGAGGCCGAGGACCGTCCGCATGGTGGTGGACTTGCCGGCGCCGTTGGGGCCGAGGAAGCCGGCCACGTAGCCGGGTTTCACCGTGAAGGACAGCCGGTCGACGGCGAGCGTCGGGCCGTACCGCTTGGTCAGCTCGTTGACTTCGATCATGCCGCCCACGATCCGCCGGTGCCTCCTTCGTGCACATCGGACCGTGGCTCGGTTCCCGGTCGCCGGGTCCACCCTGGGGATGACGTCCCCCGGAACGACGCGCTCGGTGGCCCGCCCGGGCTACCGTCGAAGCGTGCACCGGCTGCCTACCCTGCTCCGACGGATCCCCCGTGGGACCCACCTCGTCCTCGCCGACACGGTGGCCGCCGGGCTCTGGTTCACCGTCTATCTCGGCTTCATGCACACCAATGTCGGCGTGGAGCGGGCCTTCACCGGGCCGGAGTGGCTCGGCTGGCTCATCGCCGCCGGGGTCGCGCTGCCGGTGGCCGTGCGCCGGCTGTGGCCGATCCCGGTGCTCGGGGTGGTCGTGGCGGCGTCGATGGCCGCCGCGCTCACCCACCTCACCCGCGAGCCCGCGGCGTCCATGGCGTTCGCGCTGTACCTGGTGGCGCTGCGGGAGCCGACCCGGCGATCGGCCACCGCCCTCGGCGTCGCGCTGGTCGCCGAGGGCACCGCGATCTGGGTCAGCATGGCCGGCAACACCGTCGAGCCGGTCACCGGACCGGTGTTCTACGTCGTGTTCGTCGCGCTGTTCGGCCTCACCGGCTGGCTCACCGGGTTCGTCGTGCGGACGTGGCGCGCGGCCGCGGCGAGGGAAGCCGAGCAGCAGGCGCAGCGCGCGCTGGTGGACGAGCGGCTGCGGATCGCCCGCGAGCTGCACGACGTGGTGGCGCACGGGCTCAGCCTGATCGCGGTGAAGGCCGCGGTAGGCCACCACGTCGCCGCCGAGCAGCCGGCGGAGGCGCGGGACGCGTTGCGGGTCATCGAGACCACGACCCGGCAGGCGCTGGTGGAGATGCGGCACATCCTCGGCGTGCTGCGCTCCGAACGTGACCTGGCCGCCGAGCTCACCCCGTCGCCCCGGCTGACCGGCCTCGGTGAGCTGGCCCAGCGGGCGCGGCTGGCCGGCGTCGAGGTGGACCTGACCGTCCGGGCCGGCGCGCTGCCGGAGGGCGTCGAGCTGTCGGTGTACCGGATCGTGCAGGAGTCGCTGACCAACGTCGTCAAGCACGCGGCGCCGGCCCGCTGCCGGGTGCTGGTGGAGTCCGACGGGAACGAGGTGCGCGTCGAGGTGACCGACGACGGCGACCCGGTGCCGGCCGACCGACCCGCCGGGCACGGGCTGATCGGCATGCGCGAGCGGGCGACGCTCTACGGGGGCGTCTTCTCCGCGGGGCCGAGGCCGGGCGGCGGGTTCGCGGTGCGCGCGGCGATCCCGTTCGGTGCGGCGGGGGTGCCGGCGTGATCCGGGTGCTGGTGGCCGACGACCAGGCGCTGCTGCGCGGCAGCTTCCGGGTGCTGGTGGACAGCGCGCCGGACCGCACGGTGGTGGGCGAGGCCGGCAACGGTGTCGAGGCCGTCGAGCTGGCCCGGCGGGAGCGGCCGGACGTGGTGCTGATGGACGTGCGGATGCCGGAGATGGACGGCATCGAGGCCACCCGGCTGATCTGCGCCGAGGGCACGGCCAGGGTGCTCATCCTCACCACGTTCGACCTCGACTCCTATGTGTACTCCGCGCTGCGCGCGGGGGCGAGCGGGTTCCTGCTGAAGGACACCCCGCCCGCCGAGCTGCTGTCGGCGATCGGGGTGGTGGCCGCGGGGGAGGCGTTGCTGGCGCCGACGGTGACCCGCCGGCTGATCGCCGAGTTCGCCCGCCGGCCGGAGCCGCGGCCGGCCACCTCCCGCTCGCTGGCCGGGGTGACCGACCGGGAGCGGGAGGTGCTCGACCTCGTCGCGCATGGACTGTCCAATGCGGAGGTCGCGGAGACGTTGTTCGTCAGCGTGGCCACGGTGAAGACCCACGTCGGGCGGCTGCTGGCGAAGCTGCGCGCCCGGGACAGGGCCCAACTGGTGATCGCCGCCTACGAGGGCGGCCTGGTCACCCCCGGGGACTGAGCGACCGGGGCGGGGGCCGCCGCGGAGTGGCCGTAGGGGAGCTCCTCGCTCAGGTGCACCGGCAGCCGCCCGCCGGCCCGCGCCCCGAACACGACGTCGGCGACGGCCCCGAGCACCGTGTCGTTGGCCGGTGGCTGGGTGTCCCAGACGAACGTCTGCGCGTAGGCCGCCAGCGCGGCCCCGAGGTCCGGATACGCGGTCACGTCGTGCGGGACGCCGATCGACACCGCCGCCACCCGTGTGCCGGTCGCCGCCAGCGCCCGCACCAGCCGGGCCTGCCCCGGCGGCAGGGCGGCCGTCCTCGCGTAGGTGGCGACCAACACCTGGTCGACGTCGCGGGCCCTGGCCACGGCCTCGGCGATCTCCGCGTCCGTCGGGTCCGCACCGCCCGCCTGCCACCACTCGGCGCCCAGGTGCCGGGCCAGCGCCTCGGTGTCCAGCACGCCGGCCACCAGCGTCCGCGCGTCACGGCGGAACGGCAGCGCCCCGGAGCTGTTGTCCAGCACCGTGATCGAGTCCCTGGCGATCGCGCGGGCCGCCTTCCGTGCCCCGCGGGTGCCGCTCAGCGCCGCCGCGAGCTCCGGGTCGGCCGGCCGCCGGTCGAACGCACCGTAGACGCACTTCAGCCGCAACACCCTGGCCGCGGACTCCTCGATCCGCTCCGGGCTCAGCCGGTCCCGCAGTGCGTGCGTGATCGCCGCGTGGTCGGTGAACGGGCCGGTGGACAGCACCACGTCCGCCCCGGCGCGGATCGCCAGCACGCTGCCGTCGACCACGCCCCACCGCTGCCGGATCGCACCCATCTGGACGGAGTCGGTGATGACCACGCCGGTGTAGCCCAGGTCGCCGCGCAGCACGCCGGAGACCACGGCGGGCGACAGCGTCGCCGGCAGCTCCGGGTCGATCGCGGTGAGCAGGATGTGCGCGGTCATCAGCACCGGCGCCCCGGCCGCGACGGCCGCCCGAAACGGTGGGAAGGCCGTGCGTTCCAGCGTCTCCCGGTCGGCGTCCACCGTGGGCAGCTCCAGGTGGGCGTCGACGTCCGCGCCGCCGTGCCCGGGGAAGTGCTTGACGGCCGCGGCCACCCCGGCGGCCCGGTAGGCCCGGACCTGGGCCGCGGTCAGCCGGGACACCAGCTCCGGGTCCTGCCCGAACGAGCGCACCCCGAACGGCCGGTCGGGACGGCTCTCCACGTCCGCGACCGGCGCCAGGGTGAGCCGCACCCCCGCCAGGCGCAGCTCGGCGGCGGTGATCCCGGCCGCGGTGGCCGCCTTCGCCGGGTCCCTGGCGGCGCCGAGCCCCATCGGCCGGGGCAGCGCGGTGGTGCCGGTGCGGATGTTGTGCGCGGCCCCGTGCTCGAAGTCGCCGCCCACCAGGATCGGCACGCCGGTGGCGGCGGCGCGCATCCCGTTGGCGTACTCGGCGGCGGCCCTGGGATCCGGGGCGTCGGACAGCGAGGCCACGCCGGCGTGCAGCTCGGCGACCGCCCTGCGGACGTCGGCGCGCGGGCCACCGACCATGACCAGCTGGCCGACCTTCTGTTCCGGGGTCATGGTCGCCAGGTGGCGCTCGGCGACGGCCGCGCAGTCCCGGCCGGGCGCGGTCCGCGGGACGGCGGCGGCCGGGAGGACGGGGACGGCGAGCACGGCGGTGCTCGTCAACATGAGGGATACCAGTCTTCGGATCATGGTTCGAGCGTCGCCGGTGCCGGGCCGCGGATCGTCGGCCGCGCGGCCGATCCCGCTACGTCTCAGGTCGTACGGGTCTCGTGGGCGAGCACGATCAGCTGGACGCGGTCGCGCACGCCGAGCTTGGTCAGGGTGCGGCTGACGTGCGTCTTGACCGTGGCCGGGCTGACCACCAGCCGCTCGGCGATCTCCTCGTTGGACAGACCCGCCACGACGAGGTCGGCCACCTCGCGCTCCCGGTCGGTCAGCGCGTCGAACGCGGTGTTCGGCCGCGCCCGCCGCGGGCGGCGGGCGAACTCGGCGACCAGCCGCGCGGTGACCGACGGCGCGATCAACGCGTCGCCGCGGGCGGCCACCCGCACGCCGTGCACCAGCTCGAACGGCTCGCAGTCCTTGAGCAGGAACCCGCTGGCGCCGGCCCGCAGCGCCTCGTAGACGTACTCGTCGAGGTCGTAGCTGGTCAGCACGACGACCCTGGTCGCACGGCAACGCGGGTCGGCCACGATCCGCCGGGTGGCCAGCAGCCCGTCGACACCCGGCATCCGGATGTCCATCAGCACCACGTCCGGCCGCAGCTCGACGGCGGCGACGAGGGCCTCGGCGCCGTTGCCGGCCTCGGCCACCACGGTCAGGTCGTCGTGGGCCTCGAGCATCGTGCGCAGGCCGGCACGGACCAGGGACTGGTCGTCGGCGAGCAGGACCCGGATCAGCATTCGTCGGGCCATTCTCCGGGCCGCTCTCCGGGCCGCGATTCCCCCTCGCCGGCGGGCGGCCGGTGCCCCGCGGTCGTCGGCAACCAGGCCCGGACGGAGCACCCTCCGTCCACCGCCACACGCAGCGACCCGCCCAGCGCGGTGACCCGCTCCCGCATCCCGGTCAGGCCGTGGCCCGGCGCGACCCGGTCGCCGGACTCGCCGGTGCCGCCGGTGCCGCCGGTGCCGCCGGCGCCGCCGGCGCCGTTGTCGTCGACGCGCACCGTCACCCCGTCCTCCGCGTGGTCCACGGTGACCCTGATCCTGGTGGGGTTCGCGTGCCGCACCGCGTTGGTCAGCGACTCCTGCACGACGCGGTAGGCCGCGTGGTCCACCTCGGGCGGCAGCACTCCCGGCGCGCCGCGGACCCGCAGGGTCACCGACCGGCCGGCACTGCTCACGCGCCGGACCAGCTCGTCGAGCCCGACGAGCCGGGAGGTCTCGGACTCGCGCAGCGCGCCGACGACGGCGCGGACCTCGCGTAGTGCCTCACCGCTCGCGGCGCGGATCGCGGTCAGCGCCTCGATCGCCTCGGTGGACCGATCCGGGCGCACCAGCGCCGCGCCGGCCTGCACGTTGATCAGCGAGAGGTGGTGCACCAGCGCGTCGTGCAGCTCGCGGGCGATGCGCAACCGCTCGGCGTCCACCGCCCGGCGCTCGGCCTCCCGGCGATGGGCGCGGCGGGCCCGCCCCACCTCGCCGGCGGCCAGCACCACGGCCAGGGCCAGCGCGACCAGCGGCAGCTCGTCCAGCGACCGGGTGGGCAGGGTGAGCAGGGCCGCGGCGGCGACCGCGGCGGCGACCGCGACCAGCCGGTGCCCCTCCAGGGTGGTGACGAGCAGCGCGGCGGCGAACGGCAACGGTTCCAGCCCGCCCGGGTAGCCGAGCAGGTGGTAGCCGTTCATCACCGCGAAGGTCGCGAGCAGGACGGGGACCGGGTGCCGCCGCTGCCAGGCGGTCGCCGCGGCGCCGGCGAGCAGCAGTGCCCAGCCGCCCGGCCAGAGCGTGGCCGCCCGGTCGACGGCGCCGACGGTCCCGGCGACCACGACGACCGCCACGGCGAGCGCGAACCCGATGTCCCCCGCGCCGGGCACGGCGACCCGCCACCGCCCGGCCGGCGCGGCGAGGGGCCCCGCCGGATCCGGCCCGTGCGGCGCGGCGGCTCGTGGTGGCCGCCCGGTCGGCGCGGTGGTGGCCTCCCACCGGTCCGACCCGTGCGGCCGAGCGTCGTCGTCAGGGGGCATCGGCGGTGCCCTCGGCGAGCACCTCCTGGCCGACACGGTCCTTGCACACCTCGACCGAGTAGGCCATCAGCGCCGGCGCCTGGGCGTCCCGGAAGTGCCGCTGGATCGGCGAGCTGCGCAGGTACCCCGAACCGCCGCCGACGCGGACGCCGAGTTGGGCGATGTCCCTGGCGACCTCGTTGGCCAGTGGCTTCGCCCGCAACGCCGCCGGCTCGAACTCCGGCGCGCACTGGTCGGCCAGCCACGCCATGTGCCAGGCGTACAGCACCGCGGAGTCCAGCCGGAGCCGGGCGTCGGCCACCGCGAACCGGACCCACTGCAGCGCGCCGAGTGGCTCGCCGGTGGTCGGCAGGGTGCGCGACCGGGCGTGCCGCAGCAGCGCGGCGAGCGCGGCGTCGGCGATGCCCAGCGACAGGAACGCCAGCCCGGCCGCGATGTGGTTGGGCCGCGGCGGCGCCTCCGGGTCCGGCGGAGGACATCGGCGCTCGGCGCGCAGCACCGTGCCGTCGAACCGAACCAGCTGGCTGCGGCTGGCCCGCAGCCCCATCGCGTCCCAGATCGGCTCGAACCGCACCGTCTCGTCGGGGGCGTGCCCGAAGAAGGCGGGCTGGCCGTCCACCAGTGCGTTGACCAGCAGGTGGTCGGCGATCTCGCAACCGGACACGAACCGCTTGGCCCCGGTCAGCCGGTACCCGCCGGGCACCGGCTCGGCCTCCTGCAGCGGCATCAGGAACAGGTTGCCCGAGCTCGGCTCGGACAACGCGTTGGCGAACCGCCGGCCGGCGCGGAACTCGCTGGCGTAGCACCCCGCCATGTCCGGAGTGGACAGCTGCACCAGCACGGTGGCGGCCCCGACGTGCATGAGCCACACGCACGCCGTGGACGGGCAGGCCGCGGCCAGGATCCGGACGATCTCCCCGAACGACCGGTAGCTCAGTGCCTCCCCGCCGAGCTCGCGCGGCAGCAGCGCCGCGTCGAGGCCGCTGGCGTGCAGCACCCGCAGGTTGCCGACCGGCAGCTCGGCGGTGTCGTCGTGCTCGGCCGCGGTCGCGGCGAAACCGGTCGCCAGCTCGGCCGCGGTCGCCACCCAGTGCCGCTCCGACTCCGGCGGGCCGAGGGGATGATTCAGGGACATGGCGGCATTATCGACCACCGGCCCGACGCGCGGAGGCGGTTTCCACCGCTGGTGCGAAAGTATGTGCTGCGCTGGACGCCTGTAGTACTGCTGTAGTACTACCGAGGATGTAGTCCTACCGAGAAGTCACAGAGATCCCTGTTCCCGTTTGGAGTCGCCCGGTGACCGTTCGTCGCGTCATGCCCATCATCCAG
The DNA here is from genome assembly GCF_900115565.1 of Amycolatopsis arida. GTDB lineage: Bacteria > Actinomycetota > Actinomycetes > Mycobacteriales > Pseudonocardiaceae > Yuhushiella > Yuhushiella arida. Next base: position 824,338 of record NZ_FOWW01000001.1, read on the forward strand.
TCAGAGCCCGCGCCGGAGAGCCGGGAGTTCTACGGCCTGCTGGGCTTCGAGGAGGTCATGAATCTCGGCTGGATCATGACACTCGCCTCTCCGTCCAGCCCCACCGCGCAGATCAGTGTCATGAGCAGCGACAAGACCGCACCGGTCACACCGGACATGAGCGTGGAGGTCGACGACGTGGACGCGGCGTACGCGGCGATGCGGGACCACGGCGCGGAGATCGTGCACCCCTTGCAGGACGAGGAGTGGGGCGTGCGGCGGTTCTTCGTCCGCGATCCCAACGACCGCGTGGTCAACGTCCTGAACCACCGCTGACATCGTCCCCGCCACGGATCGGCCCGGCTACCTCGCCGTCAGTGCGGTGACCAGTTCCTCCAGACCGTCGAACCGCCAGTCGACGACGTCGGAGCTCGCCGGCGGATCCCCGACCGGTCGCCGCACGTACGCGGTCCGCATGCCCCTCGCCTGGGCTCCGCGAAGGTCCCAGGCGTGGGCGGCCACCATGAGCACGCGTTCCGGAGGACATCCGGCGGTGTCGATGGCGAGCTGGTAGACCTCCGGCGCTGGCTTGTACGCCACGACGGCTTCGGCGGACAGGGCCTGGTGCCAGCGCAGCCCGGCGTACGCGCTGAGTCGCAGCAGGGCGGTGCGGCTGGCGTTGGAGAGCCCGAGCACGGGGAACCGCCGCGCGAGCCGCTCGAGGCCGGCGACGGAGTCGCCCCACGGGGGCAGACGCTGACCCGCCGTGGCCAGCCGGGCGATGGTCGCCGGATCGGCGAGTCCGACATGGTCGGCTACCCGCCCCGCGGCCTCTCCGTCGATGATCTCGCTGTTGACGTAGGCGCGGTGCCCTCGCCCGATGCGTTGCTGCTCGAGTTCGACGTGCCGCTGCCACATGGCGACCAGCTCGTCGACGGACGCATCGTCGGATGCGGGCACCGCGTCACGGATTCCCGCTCGAAGCCCGCTGGGCTCGTCGACCAGTGTTCCGAGGACGTCGAAGACGACGACCTCGATGTCGCGGGCCTCGGCCATGCGCTCCCCCTGTTCGCGGTTGCGTCACCCGTTCAGTAGGTGACGGATCTTGCCTCAGCCCGCGTCACCGGTCAAGGTGGTGACGTGGACTTCGCATTCGTGAGCGGCAACCCGGCCCTCGATCTGGCCGGCACCGTGTTGTCTCGTCGGGACGAGCCCATCGACGTCCTGGCCGCGCCCACCGACCTCGAGCGGTGGGTGACCGCATGCGACGAACTCCCCGACCGTGTCACCGCCGACGTCGCGACCTTCGAGTCCGCGCTGTCACTACGAGAGGCGATCTACCGACTCGCGCTCGGTCGCGTGCTCGACCGGCCCTTCGATCCGAGCAGCCTCGAGATCGTCAATCACACGGCCGGCGGGCCGGTGCCCACGATCAGGCTCAGTGACGCGGGGCTGCGGATGTCGGGAGACCTTCGAGCAGTGCTCTCACACATCGCCAGGAGCGGTATCGCCGTGCTCGCCGATCCCGACGCCTGCCTCAAGGAGTGCGGTCGCGTTGGCTGCACGCGCATCTTTCTGGACCGCTCGCGTGGCGCCCGGCGCACCTGGTGCGGGATGGACGGGTGCGGCAACCGCGTCAAGGCCGCGGCTTATCGGGCGCGCAGGCGAGCATCGGCCACGACCGAGGATCGTGAAACCGCGCGAACCACCTGACGTCGATGCCGGTACGCCCGTTCCGCCGGTTGCCGGATCCACCCCTGGCCGTGCCGACACACCGCGTCAGGCACATTCCAAACGCGAAGGCCACCATCCGGTCACGCCGGGTTGGTGGGTGACCCACGTCACCGAACTCCACCGCGGGTCGCGGGCACCCTCGCCTCGCGCCGCCGAGAGCCGGCGGTGCGGAGGAGAGGAGCCATCGTGTCCGCAACAGCTCGTCCGACGACATCCGGGCTGGCGTCCCGCGCCGGGAGCGGGGCGCTCGCCGGGCTCGTCGGTGGCGTCGTGTTCGGCATCCTCATGGCGATGATGGGCATGCTGCCGATGGTCGGGATGCTCGTCGGCGTCGACAACGCCCTCGTCGGCTTCGGTGTACACCTGGTCAACTCGGCCGTCATCGGCGCCGTCTTCGGACTGCTCGCCTACGGCTTCGCCGACCGGGTCGGCCCGGTGCTCGGCGCCGGCATGGTCTACGGCGTGGTCTGGTGGGTGCTCGGCGCCCTGCTGCTCATGCCGCTGTGGCTCGGTGTCACCGCCGATCCGACGATGCGGGACATGGTGTTCACCGTGGGCCGTGACCAGTGGTTGAGCCTCATGGGCCACGTGATCTACGGATTGGTCACCGCCGGAACGCTGTACGGCCTGCGCCGCCGCGCGGGCCGATGACGCGGCCGTCGCAGGGGCCGGCGCGGCGGATCCCGGTGCTGCGAATCTACGTGGCGCCCGGCTGCGCCGGCTGCCGCGCCGCGGTCGACCTGGCGGCCGCGGTGCGGCGGGCTCGGCCGGACCAACCGGTCGAGGTGGTGGACCTCGGCCGCGACCCGGGCACGACGCTTCCGCCGGGGGTAGTCGGCACACCGGCCTACCGAATCGGAGACGAGGTGGTCTCGCTCGGCAACCCGGAGCCGGCGGAGTTGCTGTCCCGACTGGACAACGCGTGCGCACGGGACGACGATGACTGACCTGATGCCGCCCGCAGAGCTTCCCGCCGACGAGCACTACTGCCTGGCCGAGGTCGACCTGTTCCGCGACCTGTCCCGGCGGGAGATGGCCGCGCTGGGGGCCAGGGCGCCGCAGCGGACCGTCGCGGCCGCGCAGGTCGTGTACCACCCGGCGCGGCCTGCGGAGGTGTTGTTCATCGTCAAGCGGGGCCGGGTGCGGTTGTACCGGATCGGACCGGACGGACGTGACGTCACCACCGCCGTGCTGGGGCCGGGCGCGGTGTTCGGTGAGATGGAGCCGCTGGGGCTGCGGATGCGGGCCACCTGGGCGGAGACGTTGGAGCCGGGCGCCCTGTGCGTGATGAGCCGGACTGACGTCCGCGAGCTGCTGTTCACCGATCCGCGAGTGGCCGTGCGCATCGCCGAGCAGCTCTCCACCCGGATCGCCGAGCTCGAGGACCGGCTGACCGACCTGACCTGCAGGGCACTCGGCGAGCGGTTGGCCGCCACACTGTGCCGGCTCGCCCGCCACGATCCCGCCGGGCCGATCCGGTTGACCCACCAGCAGCTCGCGGCACTGGTCGGCGCCAGCAGGGAGCGCACCACGATCGCGCTCGGCGAGCTCGCCCGGCACGGCCTCGTTCGGCTCCGCCGTGGCCGCATCCTCATCGCCGATCCGGCACGGCTCGCCGCGATCGCGGACGGCGCCGCGGTCGACTAGCCGGGTGTCATTGGTGTGAGCACTCACTGCCTCTCCTTGCACTGCCTCTCCTTGCACTGCCTCTCCTTGCACCGGCTCTCCTTGCACTGCCCCTCCTTGCACCGGCCGAGCCGGCAACCTCTGTCGGGTACGCCGCCGGCGCCGTGAGCCGGCGCGGTCGTCCGAGTTCGACGGTAGCTCGGCCGCGAAGGGCATCCCGATGAGAAACCGCTTTCTGCTCGAGGTTGTCCACATCGCACCTTGCCTGTGGACAACTCGGGGGTGGGGCTTGCGCGGAGACGAGAAAGCGGCACAGTGGACGGCGAACGCGGCCGACGGCAGCGGCAAGGCGGGCATCGGCAGCGGGTGCTCGGGGCGCCGGCGATTCGCCTTGGGGGGCGAGGAAAGGAGGACAGAAGGTGACCGTGGCTCTTCGTATGGTCGGCGATGACGAAAGGAGATCGCATGACCATCCTGGTGACCGGCGCGACGGGCAACGTGGGCCGCCCGCTGGTGGAACGGCTGCTGACGGCCGGGCATCCGGTGCGCGCGCTCACCCGCGATTCGCGGACGGCGAACCTCCCGGCGGGCACGGAGGTGGTGGCCGGCAACCTGTCCGACACGGCGAGCCTGGCCGAGGTGTTCACCGGCGTCACCGCCGCGCACCTGATCAGCTTCGGGGATGGCTACGCGCCACTGGACAACGGAGCCGACATCGTCGCACTGGCGGAGCGCGCCGGGGTCCGCAGGGTGACCGTGCTGAAGGGAGACCTCGACAAGACCGCTCTCGACCAGGCCGTGGAGGCCAGTGGTCTGGAATGGACGTATTTGGCGCCGGTGGAGTTCATGTCGAACACGATGGAATGGGCCGATTCCGTGCGGACCGAAGGAATCGTTCGGGATGGCTTCGCCGGGACGAAGAGCGCGATGGTCCACGACGCGGACATCGCCTCGGTCACCGCCGCGGTGCTGACCGGGGACGGCCACGCCGGCCGGGAGTACTGGCTGACCGGGCCGGAGGCGCTCACTCCACGCGAGCGGGTGCGGGTGATCGGCGAGGTCCTGGGCCGTGAGGTGCGGTTCGTCGAGCTGGGCAGGGACGAGATGGTCGCCCGGTGGCGGGAGCAGGGCTACTCGGCCGACGACATCGAGTTCTTCCTGGCGATGCGGACCAACCCGCCGGAGGCGGGCTACACGGTGCTGCCGACGGTGGAGGAGGTCACCGGGCGACCGGCCACCCCGTTCGCCGAGTGGGTACGGGAGAACGTCGCGGCCTTCGGCGGCTGACCACGGCCATGGCGCTGATCGACGAAAGGAGGAGTCACGAGCGCTCGCGTCACCGGGACGAGTGGCCTACCGGAACGGGCAAGGCCGTGCCGCCGCCGGCGTGGGCACGGCCTGCCCACTGCCGGGGCACCGGCCTTGACACACCGCCGGGGGTTGGGCGAGTCAGCGTGGCCGGCGTCGTGCGGCGCCCGGATCGCGTGCGAGGCTCAGCCCTGGCGCGCCTTGAACCGCGGGTCCCGCTTGTTGATCACGTACACCGTGCCCCGCCGGCGAACGACCTGCGACCCCGGCTTCTGCTTCAGCGAACGCAGCGAGTTGCGAACCTTCACTGTCCCTCCTCGGGTTTCGGCTCGCCGGCGGGATGCCGGCGAGGGTCGGGCACCTCGCCGAGTGCGGCGTCCGGCGCCGCTGCTCAGCGGGTGATCACCTCCATCCCGGGTTCGGCCAGCCCACGGCCGTCGCCGGGAGGTCGTGCGGCCGGTTCCTCCCGAAGCCGTGCCTCACCGAGCACCCACCAGCCGTAGCGCACGGTCGGCTCGTCGACGAGCCGCTCGTCCTCGTGGGTCCGGTACTGGTTGTGCCACGTGACATGCTCGGTTCCGGACGGCTCGGCCCGCCCCCTCGTACCGGCGGCGTCCGATCCGGACACTCGACATCACGCGGTCCGGCACCGCGACCGGCTCGGCCGGCGGCAGGAGGTTCAGCACGGCCCGGCCGCCCTCACCCAGCCGCTCGGCCAGCAGCCACCACAGCCCGCGACGGTCGGCGGGCGTGACGTGGCCGAGCACGTTCATCACGACCACCGCCCCGATCCGCTCGGGCAGCCGCGCCGCGGGAAACGGCTCGGGCACCACGGTCACCGCCTCCCGCGGCCGGGCCTCGGTGTTCACCCGCGCCAGCAGCACCGAGCGCGGCCCGGAAGCTGGCTCGACCGCGACGATCTCACCGCCTAGGACGGCGTCGGCGATGACGAGCGTGCCGAGCCCGCTGCCGGCACCCAGGTCGACCACCACCCCGCCGGCGGGGTTCAGGCCGGTGCGGGCGTCGGCGAGCACGGGACCGAACCCGGCCCAGTGCGGCGCGATGCCCGGATCGAGGAACTCCGCGGAGTGGAGGTACTCGTCGGTCACGTGGCGTTCCTTGTCCGGTGGTGGCCCCGGCGGGCATGTCAGCCTTGACCGGTACGAAGACTAACACACACACTGATAATCATTTTCGATAACGCTCGGTATCGGCGACGGTGGCTGATCCAGGAATGTCGAGCGCGGCCACCACGAGAAGCACGACCAGGTCCGCCCGGTCACGGTCCGCCCGCCTTACGCGGCGCTGACGTCCGGTCGCCGGCTCGTCGCGGCCCCCGGGTCGCGGCACCGTGCTGGCGTGGCGTCGAGACAGCGCGGTGCCGAGGTGAGGCGGAACCAAAGTGATGCGGTGCCGAGGTGACACAGTGCCGAGGTGACACGGAACCGAAGTGACGTGAGCGGAAGGCGCTCCGGCACCGCCCACACCGGACGGTCGCCGGGGAGACCGGCCCACCTCGAGGCCGACACCTCCGCGAGCCATCCGTCGGTGCGAGGCCTCGACTCGCCGAGGTCCTCGGGGTGGTCAGTGCCGCCGCTCGGGCGGACGGCGAGCGCCGGGCGCCTGCGCGGCCCACGCCGCGCGCCGAAGGTCGGCCACCGCCTCGGCGTGGAGCCGGGCGATCGCCTCGTGCGCCCGCCGCACCTCCTCGTCCAGCCTCGCCAGGAACTCCGTGTCCGACTCCATGATCGACTCCGCGTGCTCGCCCGACGCGTGCGCCTCCACCCGGGAAGACGAAGCAGTGCGGTCGGTTTGTTCCCGGACGGCGCGCGGTTCACCCGGACGTCGTGGTCAGTCCGGCCGCCCCGAAGGAGACGTCGAAGCGGTCGCACCAGATGCTCAGGCTGCGGTACCGCCCGCGGTCGGTCCCGGCGGGCAGCGGGTAGTTCTGATCGCCCCTGTTGCCCTCGAGCTCGCCGAGGCTCACGTACGCCCCGTCGTCGAACACACCCCAGCCCTCCCAGCCCAGTCGGCCCGACGAACCAGCGGCACGGCGCGGAAAGCTGACGACCGATCGCCTACCGGCGGCGGGCGCCACCGTACGGTCAGGCCGGGTCGGAGGCACGGTCGAGAGCCTCCGCCGTGGCCTTCACCGCGGCCAGGGTGTGCTCGATCGAGCGCAGGTTGTAGCCGGGGCGGTCCGCTCGGCCGGTGACCCGTGGCCCCATGACACGGCGAATGAACCAGTTCCCGACCCGGTACCACTGCTCGGTGAGGCGGCAACCGGTGGCGGTGGGGGTGATCTCGTAGGACCAGCGCGACACCCGAACCCCGAACGGCGTGCGGACGTCGAAGGTGAACCGGCGGCCCGCGACGCACTCGACCACACTGACCTTGGTCCACCACCGCCGCTCGCCGTTGCGGTTGACCCCCCGGAACTCGGCGCCGACGGCGGGGCCGGTGGCGCCGTTCACCCACCGGCCGCCGACGTTCTCCGGGCTCAGCTCACCCATCCGGGGAAGGTCGGTCACCAACGCCCACACGGCGAGCGGGTCGGCGGCCACGTCGATGCCGCGGGAGATCGTCGGCTCCACCCGGCCACGCTAACCTGGCCCGGACCCGGCGGACAACGAGCGCGGCGACACCGAGCAGAACCGGAGAAGGGCTCCGTGCCGATGCCCGGCCGACTTCCCCGGCAGCCGCCGCCGGCGCCGACTCAGCCGCGAGCACGGTCCCGATCGGTCTCGTCCGCCCTGGGCGGGTGGGCGCGCAGCGAGCCGGAGTGCGCCCTGGCACTCGGGTCGAGCCTGGTCTTGACCAGGCTGGCCACGGTGACCACGGCGAGCACGACGACGATCACCCCGAGGCTGACCAGCGTCGGGATCTCCGGGACGCTCTCGTCGATGTCGACGTGGGCCCAGTGCAGCACGAGCTTGACCCCGATGAACGCCAGGACCAGCGCCAGCCCGGTGGACAGGTACACCAGCCGGTCCAGCAGGCCCTTCACCAGGAAGTACAGCGCGCGCAGGCCGAGCAGCGCGAACGCGTTCGCGGTGAACACGATGTAGGGCTCCGCGGTGATGCCGAACACCGCGGGGATCGAGTCCAGCGCGAACAGCAGGTCGACGCTGCCGATGGCGACCAGCACGATGAACAGCGGCGTGACCACCCTGCGCCCCTCCAGCTTGGCGAAGAGCTTGCCGCCGACGTGGTCGTCGCTGACCGGCAGCACCCGCCGGGCTCCCCTGACCACCACGTTGTCCTCGACGTCGGGGTCCTCGTCGCGGTGCCGGAACAGCTGCACCGCGGTGTAGATCAGCAGCAGCCCGAACAGCAGGAACATGAACGAGAACAGTGACAGCAGCGTGGCGCCGAGCACGATGAAGATCGCCCGCATGATCAGTGCCAGCACGATGCCGAAGGTGAGCACCTTGTGCTGGTGCTCCTCCGGTACGGCGAACGTGGTCATGATGATCACGAAGACGAACAGGTTGTCGACCGAGAGGCTCTTCTCCACCAGGTAGCCCGTGAAGTACTCGGTGCCGAAGTCGCCACCGTGCGCGAGGGCGAACCACACGCCGAAGCCGACGGCGACGAGGACGTAGAACACCGACCACGCGGTGGCCTCGGCGAACCCGACCCGGTGCGGCCGCAGCGCCGCCAGCGCCAGGTCCACCGCGAGCAGGGTGACGATCAGGCCGATGGTGACGACCCAGGTCAGCACGCTGATGTGGAGCATCCGGTCCCTCCGCGTCGGTTCCCTGTCCGCAGGATCATGCCGAATCGCGCGTCGCTCCGCTGACCGACCGCGTGCTCTCCCGACCCCCTTGCCGAACGCGAGCACGATCGGGATGCTCGACGCATGGAGCACCAGGAGCCGGAGCGCGTGGAGCGGTTCACCGACGAGGAGCTGGCCTTCCTGCGCTTCGCGCGGTTCGGCGAGCTGCCGCCGAGGGTGCTGCCGCAGGAGATGGCCGAGGTCACCGAGACCGAGCGCCCGGACCTGCCCGGCGAGCGCCAACCGTTCGACCTCGGCCCGACCGGACGGTACCTGGCCGGCGGCTGACCTCGCCGTCGCGGCGCTCCCTTTCCCGACACCGGAGGAGTGTGGATGTCCGAGGCGGTGGTGCCGTTCCGCGTCGAGGTCCCCGACGCCGAGCTCGCCGACCTGCGCGAGCGGTTGGCGCGGACCCGCTGGCCGGAGCCGGAGCCGGTGGACGGCTGGTCGCAGGGCGTCCCGCTCGACTACCTGCGCGACCTGTGTGACCACTGGGCCCGCCGGTACGACTGGCGACGCGTCGAGGCCCGGCTGAACGCGCTGCCCCAGTTCCGCACGGAGCTCGACGGGCTCGGCATCCACCTCGTCCACGTGCGCTCGCCCGAGCCGGACGCGCTGCCGCTGGTCGTGACCAACGGCTGGCCCGGCTCGATCGTCGAGTACCTCGACGTGATCGGGCCGCTCACCGACCCCGCCGCGCACGGTGGCGACCCCGCCGACGCGGTCCACCTCGTCCTGCCCACGCTGCCCGGCTACGGGTTCAGCGACAAGCCCACGCGGCCGGGGTGGGGCGTGCGGCGCATCGCCGGAGCCTGGGCCCGCCTCATGGCCCGGCTGGGCTACGACCGGTACGGCGCGGTGGGCAGCGACTGGGGCACCAGCATCACCACCGCGCTCGGGCAGCGGGACCACGAGCACGTCGCCGGCATCCACCTCGTCCCGCCGATCGCCGCGCCCGACCCGGCGACCTTCGACGACCTCACCGCCGCCGAGCGGGCCGCGCTCGCCGCGCTGGAGCACGCCAAGGAGTGGGAGGACGGCTACTCGGTCGAGCAGTCCACCCGGCCGCAGACGATCGGCTACTCCCTGGTCGACTCCCCCGCCGGGCTCTGCGCGTGGATCGTGGAGAAGTTCCACGCGTGGACCGACTGCGCGGGGCACCCGGAGAACGTGCTCTCCCGCGACCAGATGCTCGACAACATCACGCTGTACTGGCTGACCCGCACTGGCGCGTCGGCCGCGCGGCTGTACTGGGAGAGCATCCGGCAGGTGCAGCGCTGGTTCACCGCCGCGGTCGAGGACACCGTGGACGTCCCCGCCGGTTGCTCGGTGTTCCCCAAGGAGCTGCCGCGCCCTTCCCGCCGCTGGGCCGCCCGGCGCTACACCGACATCCGGTACTGGAACGAGCCCGCCAGGGGTGGCCACTTCGCCGCGCTCGAGCAGCCGGAGCTGTTCGTCGACGAGGTGCGGTCCTTCTTCCGGCTGGTCCGCGGCTGACCGTGTCCCGGGGTCAGGAGTCGGGCCGGTCCAGCGGGGCGGTGGCCGGTCCCTCCAGGACGTTGCCGTCGACGTCGAACCGGGAGCCGTGGCAGGGGCAGTCCCAGCTCCGCTCCGCGGAGTTGAACCGCAGGTAGCAGCCGAGGTGGGTGCAGCGCAGCGACACCGCGTGCAGCTCGCCGCCCGCGTCGCGGTAGTAGCCCACCTTGCCCAGCCCGTCGCGGACCACCCGCGCCTCGCCCGGTCCGACGTCCTGCGGGCCGCCGGACCGGGCGGGGGTCAGCCGGTCGGCGACGAAGTCGGTCGCCACCGTGGCGTTGAGCCGACCCAGCGTCGGCAGTGACCGGGCGGAGACGCGGTGCGGGTCGAACCGCCTCCCCCACGGGCGGGACCGGCCGGCGAGCAGGTCGGCCAGCAGCATCGCGGCGAACGTGGCGGTGGACAGCCCCCACTTCATGAAGCCGGTGGCGACGTAGAGCCGGGACGACCACGGCGTGTAGGTGCCGATCATGGGCAGCCGGTCGTAGGCGACGGGGTCCTGGGCCGACCACCGGTGGGTGACCTCGGCGACGTCCCAGTGCCGGTGCGCGAAGTCGACGAGCCGCTGGTAACGCCGGTCGTCGACCCCGTGCGCGCCGGCGTGGTGGCTCTGCCCGGCGAGGACGAGCGAATCGGCGGTGGAGCCGATCGACCAGGTCGGGCTGCCGGCGTTGATCGCGAGCGTGGCCGGGGGCGACCCGTGCCGCAGCCGGACGGCGACGCAGTAGGACCGGGACGGCTCCAGTCGGGCGAAGTACAGCCCGCGGTCCAGGATCGGGAAGTGGGTAGCCACCACGACGCGGTCGGCGTGGACGGTGCCGCGGTCGGTGCGCACTCGGCACGGCCGGCCCTCGGCCACCTCCCGCACCCGGCTGTGCTCGTACACCGCCGAGCCGTCCCCGTCCACCGCCGCGGCCAGCCCGAGGGCGTACCGCAGCGGGTGGAGGGTGAGCTGGTCGGCCAGCCGCACCGCGCCCGCCACCGGGAACGGCAGGTCCACCGCGTCGTCGAGCCGGACGTCCAGCCCGGCCGCGCGGGCGGCCTTGTACTCGGCCTCCACGGTGGAGCGCTCGCGTTCGGTGCGGGCGTAGGTGTGCGCGGGCAGCCGGCGCGGCGCGCAGTCGATGCCCTCGACCTCGACCAGCTCGGCGACCTTGGCCACGCCGGCCGCGCTGGCCGCGGCGTAGTCGGCGGCCGCCTCCCGGCCGTGCCGGCGGGTGATCGTGGAGTACACGGTGGACTGCAGCGCGGTGACCTTCGCGGTGTTGTTGCCGCTGGCGCCGCTGCCCACCCGGTCGGCCTCGACCACCGCGACACTGGCGCCCTGCCGCTTCAGCAGCAACGCCGTGGTCAGCCCGGCCAGTCCCCCACCGACGACGGCGACGTCGACGGTCATCTCCCCGGTCAGTGGTGGGAATCCGCTCGCCGGCTGGGCCGCCAGCCACAACGAGTGCTCCCCGGTCGTCGTCGGCATGCGCTGGTCCTCCCTCGCTCGGCGACAGTGCGAGGAGTACCCACGCGGCGGCCGGTCGAACCGGCCGCCGCTTCTCATCGAGCCGGCGCGGACGCCGGCTCGGTGAGGAAGTCCACCACGACCGGCGCGAGGACCTCCGGCGGCACGACGTGCCCCTGGCCCTCGAGCAGCCGAAACCGCCCGCGCGGCAGCGCGGCGGCGATCCGCCGGCCGGTCTCGACCATCCACTCCGGACTCGCGCCGCCGGCCAGCACGAGGGCCGGCACGGGCACGCCGGCGGCCTGCTCGCTCGGCGTCCGACCGCCCCGGGAACGCTCGCCCATCACCGCGAAGGGATCGTGACGCAGGGTCGGCGCGTTGGCCAGCATCGCCGCGTCCCGGCTCAGCTTCGCGGCGACCGCCGAGGGCACGCCGGCGGAGGTGAGGAAGAACTCCACCGCCTCGGCCCTGCGGTCCCGCGCCAGCACGCGGCGATCTGCTCCGCCTCCTCCCGCTCGGCCCGGCGCTCCTCCTCGCCGCCGGTGCCGAACGGCGGCTCGTGCAGCACGACCCGGTCGATCGGGAGGCCGCGCGCCGCCGCGTGCAGGACCAGTGTCGCCCCGGACGAGTGACCGTACAGCGCGGCCGTGCCACCGACCTCGGCGACGAGTGCGGCGAGGTCCTCGACCTCCCGCTCGACCGCGTAGGACGGGGCGTCCCCGCTGTCGCCGCGGCCCCTTCGATCGTAGTTGACCACGGGGACCCGACGGGCCAGCGCCTCGGCGAGCGGCTGGTAGGCCGCCCGCCCCTGCAACGCACCGCCGACCAGGATCACCGGCGGCCCGTCACCCTCCCCGAGCAGGTCGAACGCGATCGTCGTGCCGTCCGGTGATGTCACGGTGCTCGTCATGGCTCCTCCTGGCATTGTGGGAACTAGACGGTACAGTACTATCGCCAGTACTGACCGGTCCAGTACTCTTGCTGCCGTGCACGAAGGAAAGCCGGCCGTCGACGAGGCCGCTCGCCCCGCCCCGGCGGCCGACGCCACGCTCGGCCGGTCGGCCCGCAAGCGCGCCGCGATCCTCGCGGCGGCCCGGACGGTGTTCCTCCGCAAGGGGTACGACGGCACCAGCATGGACGAGGTCGCCGCGCTCGCCGCGGTGTCCAAGCAGACGGTGTACAAGCACTTCGCGGACAAGGAGCGGCTGTTCACCGCCATCGTCACCGGGGACATCAGCGCGACCGAGGCGCTCACCGCGGACATGGTGGCCGCGCTCGGCGGCAGCGACGACGTGCCGGCCGACCTGCGCCGGTTCGCCCGGCGGCACATCGTCGAGGTCACCCAACCGCACCTGATCCGGCTGCGCCGCATCATCATCGCCGAGGCCGAGCGGTTCCCGGAGCTGGCGAGGACGTGGTACGCCAGCGGGCCGGAGCGCGCGCACGCCCTCCTCGCCGAGCAGCTCGACGCGCTGGCCCGGCGGGGGCTGTTGCGGGTGGCCGACCCGCTGCTGGCCGCCCAGCACCTCAACTGGCTGATCCTGTCGATCCCACTGAACCGGGCCATGTTCCTCGGCGCCGACACCGCGCTCCCGCCCGGCGAGCGCGACCGCTGTGCCGACGAGGCCGTCCGCGTCTTCCTCGCCGCCTACGGCCCGGCCGCGGCGGACGACCCGGCGTCGAGGTAGCGAACCGGGCTCGGTTCGCCGGCCGCCTCAGCCGCCGAGGGCGTCGCGCACCGGGCCCGGTTCGGCGAGCAGGCCGAGGGCGCGGGCGTGCTCGGCGGCGTCGGCCCGGACCTCCGGATCGAGCTCGCCCACCGCGTCGAGCAGCCTCCGCCGGTTGGCCTCGCCGAGGTGGGTGAGCACGCCGAACGTCGCCGGCCACAGGCCCTCCCGCGCGGCGGCCGCGGCCATGCCGGGGAAGCGCTCGGCCGGCACCAGCCCGAGCACGTGGTCGATCCGGTCCTTGGCGTCCACCACGAAGGCGATCCGCAGCAGCCCGGCGTCCGGGATCACCGGCAACACCGCGGTCACCGTCGGGTCCGGCAGCCGGTCGAAGAACCGGCTGATGGTGATCCAGTCCCGCCTGGCGACCAGCTCGCGGGCGACCGCCACCACGGTCGGCGCCGGGATCCGGGTGATGATCTCGCCGGCCCGCCGCGGGTCGAGCTCGGCGGCCACGTCGGCGAGGAACGCCGGCGGCAACCGCCGGGCCACGTCCACCCCGCGGGAGACGTCCACCAGTCCGGCGATCCTGGCGCACAGCAACGGGCCGAACACCCTCTCGGCGATCTTGGCCAGCACGGCGCCGGGCAGCAGCCGGCTCGCCCCGGCCATCCGGCCGAGGACGCCGCCATGGGCGTCGAACAGCGTGTCGACGACCTGCTCCCGGAACCGGCGCACGTCGGCGGGGTCCACACCGGCCAGGAACTCCAGCCGCTCGGGCTCCGTCCTCAGCAGCCGGGCCAGCTTGTCGACCTCCGCCCGCGCCTCCAGCTCGGCCAGCGCCGTCGACCCGGTCACAGGCCCACCGCCCTGCGCACCGCGCCGCGCAGCAGCGCCGGCACGTACCTCAGCGACTCCTCGGCCGCGGCCCGGATGGCCGCGGCCTGCTGCCGGCGGGCGTCGGCGAGCGCGGTGGCCAGCAACTCCCGCTGGTCGGCCGGCAGCGCCGCGACGCCAGGGGGTGGCTCCTGGCCGAGCTGCTCGGCCAAGTCACGCGGCTGCCCCATCGCGTGCTCCTTTCAGTACGTCGCGGCCATCATGACGCACCACGGTCGCCGTCGCGCGTCACCGGGTGCCGCGCTGGTCGGCACACCCTGAGGTGGGCTGCGGCGCGAGCGGAGGCCCTGAGGTCGCGCGGCCCGTACCCCGCCGCGCGATCTCAGGCCGGTTCGATGCGTGGCGGGGTCCAGCGCGCGGCGGCCATGGTGCCACGCGCGGCGACCGCCGCGGGCAGAAGGCGCAGGACGGTGTTCCGGAGCGCCACGGCGACCGGGTTGGTCACCCGGTGCCCGAACCGCCCGGCGAGCTCCGAGGCCCTGGCCAGCCCCTGGGTGCGCGGCCGGCGCACCCGGTCGTAGCGGGCCAGCGCGGTGGGCACGTCCGGCTCCCGCGCGAGCTCGGCGGCCAGCACCACCGCGTCCTCGATCGCCTGGCACCCGCCCTGGCCGAGGAACGGCGCCATGGCGTGCGCGGCGTCACCGAGCAACACGACGCGGCCCCGCACGTAGCTGTCCAGCGGCGCGGCGAGCACCCGAACGTCGTGCTGCAGGACGGCTTCCGGCGGGGTGCGCTCCAGGATCCGGTGCACCCCGGGATGCCAGTCCCGCAGCCGGGTGCGCAGGAACGCCAGCCGGTCGGCCGGCCGGAGCCCCTCGGGAGCGGTGAGCGAGACGAACCAGTACAGCCGGCCGTCGACCAGCGGCACCGCCCCGAACTCCGCGCCGGGACCCCACGTACCGTCCATGACGGCGCCCGGCACCGGATCGACGACCGCGCGGAAGGCCGTCACCCCGCAGTAGGCCGTGCCGGGATGGGCGGGCCACAGCGCGGCCCTGACCCCGCTGTCGATGCCGTCCGCGCCGACCACCAGGTCGGCCCCGGCGAGGTCGGTCCCCGCGCCGCGCAGCTCACCGGACGGGGTGATCCCGGTGACCTCGGCGTCGTACCGCAGTGACTCCGCCGGAAGCGCGGCGCGCAGCAGGTCGAGCAGTTGCCCGCGATGGATGGCGACCATCGGCAGGCCGAGAGCGCGCTCGAGGACATCGCCGCCGACCTCGGCCAGCACGCGGCCACGGCGGTCGCGCAGCGCCCCGGTGCGTTGCGGGGTGAGCAGCGGGCGCAGCCGCGCGCCGAGCCCCAGCTCGCGCAGGCCGCGCAGGGCGTTGGGCCACAGACTGATGCCCGCGCCGAGGTCCGTGCCGGCCGCGCCACGTTCCAGCACCGTGACCCGCCAGCCGGCTCGGCGCAGCCCGAGCGCGGCGCCGAGCCCGCCGATCCCGCCGCCGACCACCACCGCCTGGGGCATCGCACTCCTCCTCTACACCTGTAGTGGACTCTACAGCCGTAGAGCCCGCCGGGTAAACTGGGGCGGTGGCGGGGAGCAGGGTGGGCCTGATCGGCGACGCCGCGATCGAGCTGATCGCGCGGGAGGGGCTGCGCGGGCTGACCCACCGCGCGGTCGACAGGGCGGCCGGGCTGCCACCGGGCTCCACCTCCTACTACGCGCGCACCCGGCTGGCGCTGCTGGAGCTGGCCATCGCCAGGATGCTCGAGCACGACGACGTGGACACCGCCGCACTGGGCGATGGCCGCCCGGAGGACCTCGCCGACGCGGTCGCCGGCTTCCTGCACGAGTCGATCACCGCGGGAAGGGCGCGCACCCTCGCCCGGTACGAGCTGGCGTTGGAGGCCGCCCGCCGGCCGGAGCTACGGGCGGCCTACGACCGGGCAGGGGGCCGGCTGCGCGAGCGGGCCGCCGCCCTGCTCCGCGCGGCCGGCTCGGTGGAGCCGGACCGGCACGCGCGACTGCTGGTCGCCTGGTGCGAGGGCGTGCTGTTCGAGGCGATCGCCGGCGCGGGCACGGCGACCCCACCGGGGCGGGCGGAGCTGGTCACCGGCACCCGCGACCTCCTCCGCACCCTCCTCCCCACCTGAACCGTGTGTCCGCGCCCCGTGCACACGTGTCCGCGCCGTGCGGCGCCAACACCCGCGCACAACACGCGGACACGGCGTCGGGGCGGGCGGGGTTGGGGGGTGGGTCAATGGAACCGGCAGAATGCCGCGCATGACCGACGCGCCGCCCACCCCGCGCACCCGGCTGCGCCGGATCGACGACGTCGTCATGCTCCTGCTGGCCGTGGTGTCGGTGGCGCTGCTGGCGTGGGTGACGTTCTTCCCGGTGGACTCCGGGACGGCGCACGTGGTCTTCGTCGTCGACACCTCGATCTGCGGCGTGTTCGCCGTCGAGTTCCTCGTCCGCTGGCGGGCCGCGGGGTGGCCGCGTGCCTTCCCGCTGCGCAACTGGTACGAGGTGCTCGGCATGATCCCGCTGGCCCACCCGGCGCTGCGCGGGCTGCGGCTGCTGCGCATCGTCGTGGTGGTCATGCGGCTGGCCCGCACCGCCGACCGCACCTTCGGCGAGCTGTTCACCCAGCGGTTGGTGGAGAAGCTGTCCCGACCGATCGTGCTGGCGATCAAGCAGCCGATCACCGTCGCCGTGCTGGACGAGACGGTGAAGGTGCTGGAGACCGGGGAGTACCCGCGTAACCTGGCCCGCTCGCTGGCCGAGCACAAGGAGCTGCTGCGCGCGGTGGTCACCGAGAAGCTGAAGGAGGACCCACAGGCCGGGCGACTGTCCCGACTGCCGTTCCACGACGAGATCGTCCGGTCCGTCGTGGACACCGTGATGCGGGTGACCCTGGAGGTGCTGACCGACCCGCGCACCGGGGAGTTCTTCACGCACGTGGTGCGGGAGAACCGGGAGCAGATCCGCCGCGCGGTGGAGCTCGGCCTGCACGAGCAGGAGACCGACGAGGAGCTGGCCGCCGAGCTACCCGAACCATCCCAGCGCAAGCTGTTCGACTAGGACAGTCCACAGAGGTCAGCGGCGCGCGCCGCGGACCGGCTCGGCGGTCAGCGGGTCCTCGGGCCAGCTGTGCTTCGGGTACCGGCCGCGCAGCTCGGCCCGCACCCGCGGGTAGCCGGTGTGCCAGAACGAGGCCAGGTCGGCCGTCACCGCCGCGGGCCGACCCGCCGGGGAGAGCAGGTGCAGCACCACCGGCACCCGGCCGCCGGCGATCCGCGGGGTCTCCCGCCAGCCGAAGGTCTCCTGCAGCCGCACCGCGAGCGCCGGCTCGGCACCGCCGTAGTCCACCCGGATCCGCGACCCGGTCGGCACCGCGATCCGGTCGGGCGCCAGCTCGTCCAGGCGGGCCGCCTCCGGCCACGGCAGCAGCCGGCGCAGCGCGACGCCCGCGTCGATCCGGACGAGGTCGGCCCGCCGGGTCGCCGCGGACAGCTCCGGCTCCAGCCAGTCGGCGGCCCGGTCGAGCAGCGCCGTGTCGGTGACCGCAGGCCACGGCGGGCCGAGCCGCTCGTGCAGGAACGCCAGGCGCTGCCGCAGCCGCTCGGCGTCGGCGGTCCAGCGCAGCAGGCCCGGCCCTTCCCGGCGCAATCCGTCGAGCAGCGTCGCGCGCACCCGGCCGGGCTCGGGGTTGGGCAGCGGTCGCTCGGCCAGCACGATCGCGCCGAGCCGGCGCACCCGGCGAGCCCGCACGTCGCCACCGGCCCAGCTCACCTCGTCCGCCTCGGCGAGCAGCGGCCGCGCGGCGTCGGCGGCCAGCTCGGCGTCGGCGCGGGCGGCCAGCCGGATCATCGCGTGCGGCCGGCCTGGATCGCGGGTGGCCTCGGCGACGGCCAGCCACTCGGCGTCGCCGAGGCCGCTGCCCGGCGGCAACTCGGCGGCGGTCCCACCGGCCATGAGGTAGACCGGGGACCCCGGGGCACGGCGGCGGGCCAGCCGCTCCGGGTGGGCGAGCGCGACGACCCGCGCGGGGTCGGGCGCGTCCGGACCACCGGTGACCAGCCCGGCCAGCCGCCGGGACTCGGCGCGCCAGCGCTGCCCCGCCGCGTCGCCCGCCGACCGCAGCCGGCGCAGCTCGGTGTCCACGTCGGACGAGCTGGCCGGGCCGGCCGCGTCGAGCAGGGCCACCACCTCCGCGGCGGGTCGGGACCCGACGGCCGCCGCACCGTCGAGCAGGGCCCTGGCCAACCGGGGATGCAGGCCGAGGTCGGCCATCCGGCGCCCGCGGTGGGTGACCGCGCCGCGGGCGTCCACCGCGCCGAGGGCGCGCAGCAGCTCCCGCGCGGCGGCCAGCGGACCGGGCGGTGGCGGGTCCCACCAGCTCAGCCCCGCACCGTCCGGAGTGGACCAGCAGGCCAGCTCGAGGGCCAGCCGGGCGAGGTCGGCGGTGCGGATCTCCGGCTCGGGCGCCGCCGGCAGCGTGCCGTGCTCGTGCTCCGGCCAGCACCGGTAGACCACGCCGGGCGCCTCGCGTCCCGCCCTGCCGGCCCGCTGGTCGGCCACCGCCGCCGACACCCGCACGGTCGCCAGGCCGGGCAGGCCCCTGCGGTGGTCCACCCTCGGCACCCTAGCGAGCCCGGAGTCCACCACGATGCGCACGCCGGGAACGGTGAGGCTCGACTCGGCCACGGCCGTGGCGAGCACGACCCGGCGCCGCGGGCCCGGCGCGAGCGCGGCGTCCTGCCGGGCCGCCGGCAGCCGGCCGTGCAGCGGGAGCACATCCACGCCGGGCAGGTCGGCCAGCAACGCGGCGGCCCGGCCGATCTCCCCCGCGCCGGGGAGGAAGGCCAGGACGTCGCCCTCGTGCTCGGCCAGCCCGCGGCGGACCGCCCGCGCGACGTGGGCCTCAACGCGCTCGCCGCGCGCCGGCGGCAGGTGCTCGACGGCGACCGGGTGCACGCGGGCGTGCGCGGTGACCACCGGCACGCCACCGAGCAGCGCGGCCAGCCGGTCGCCGGCCACCGTGGCCGAGGTGGCCAGCAGCCGGAGGTCGTCGCGCAGCCCGGCCCGCACGTCGAGCAGCAGGGCCAACAGCAGGTCGGCGTCGAGGTGCCGCTCGTGGCACTCGTCGAGCAGCACGGCCGCCACCCCGGGCAGCTCGGGGTCGGCCTGCACGCGGCGCACCAGCAGCCCCGAGGTGACGACCTCGATCCTGGTCCCGGATGAGACCCGCCGCTCGCCGCGGACGGCGTAGCCGACGGTGCGCCCGACCGGCTCGCCGAGCAGCGCGGCCATCCGGGTGGCGGCGGCCCGCGCGGCCAGCCGGCGCGGCTCGGCGACGACGATCCGGCCGGGCGTGTCCGCGGCGAGGGCCAGCGGGACGACGGTGGTCTTGCCGGTGCCCGGTGGGGCGACCAGCACGGCACCACCGGAGGCGGTGAGCGCGCCGGTCAGCGTGTCGAGCACGGCACGCACCGGCAGGTCGGGCAGCTCCGGGATCACCGCTCACTGACCTCCGGCGGCGCCGGCAGCGGGTAGCCGGAGGGGCCGATGTTGCGCTCCAGCGACTCCCGCCACGCCCCGCTGCTGATCATCTTCCGGATCGCGTCGTTGATCGCGGCCTGGCCGTCGGTGTCGCCCTTGCGCAGCCCGATGCCGTAGCGCTCCACGGAGAACGGCTGACCGACCACCCTGAGCAACTCGGGGTGCTGGGCCGCGTAGCCGGCGAGGATCACCCCGTCGGTGGTGACCGCGTCCACCTGGCCGGCGAGCAGCGCGGTGACGCAGTCCGGGTAGCGCGGGTACTCCACGAGCCGCACGGCCTGCGCGAACCGCTCCTTGACCTGCAGTGCCGAGGTCGAGTTGGGCACCGCGCACAGCTTGCGACCGTTGAGCGACTCCGGGCCGGTGATGCCGGTGGTGGACAGCCGCACCAGCAGGTCCTGGCCGGTGGAGAAGTACGGGCCGGCGAAGGCGACCTGTTGCTTGCGTCGGTCGGTGATCGAGTAGGTGGCCACCACCAGGTCCACCGCGCCGGAGGTGATGTCGGTCTCCCGCCGGGACGGGGTGGTCTCCCGCCAGGTGATGTCCTCGGCGTCCACCCCCAGCTGGGCCGCGACGTGGGTGGCGACGTCGACGTCGAAGCCGAGGAAGCGGCCGTCCACCGTGCGCTCCGAGAGGCCCGGCTGGTCGAACCGGATGCCGATGGTGAGGGTGCCGTGCTCCTCGGCGCGGGTGACCACCGAGTCCGGCGCCGCGCCGCTCGCCGAGCAGGCCACGCTCGCGCCGCACAGCAGCACCGCCAGCGCCGTTCGGGCGAGTCGCATCGCGTCTCCTGCCTCGTCTGGGGTCGCGAACCAGCGTAAGGGACACCACGAACCGGAGTTCCTCGGTTACGCTCCCCAACGCCAGGGCGTTCGGGGGAACCGCGGCCGGAGCCGCCGCGTCGCACGCCTGGGACGAGGAGGGATCGTGGACGGGACACCACACCGGGGCTTCTGGGTGGAGGACGGGGCGTACGAGACCTACGCCCGCAACGTCGACCCGCTGGGCGAGGAGATCCGGGGGGCGGGCGGCCGGCACGTCGCGCCGCACACCGAGCTCGCCGGCGACGGCTTCTCCGCGATGGGCGGCGAGTCCGGGTTCACCGGTGCCTACGCGGCGCGCATGCGGGAGCTGCAGCGGCGGATGGGCACGCTCGGCGGGAAGTGGGAGCAGATGGGTGACGCAGCCCGCAGGACCGCCGGCAACTACGCCGGTGTCGAGGCCGACCACCAGGCCGTCATGAACCGGTTGCGCGGGGAGCTCGGATGACCGTCGAGACCGCGGAGGTGCTCCGGACCGGGCTGGACACCACGAACCGGTTCGCCGGCAAGATGCGCACCGACGCCGGCGCGGTGGAGGCCGCCAGGTCGGCGCATCCGGCGCTGCGGGAGTCGATGGGCGGGCTGCGGGCCGACGCCGGCACCGAGCGGGCCCGCCTCGCGGCCGCCTCGGCCGGCGCCACCACCGACCGCGCCACCGGCACCTCCGTCGACCTGGAGCGCGAGGTGCAGGACGTGCTCGAGCTCAGCGCCGACATCGAGAACGCGGTCGCGGAGGCGGCGGAGGCGCTGCAGGTCGGCAACGTCACCAACGACAGGATCCGCGAGGAGATCATCAACGACATCGCGGAGACCATGCAGCGCGTCGCGGCGCTGCGCACCCAGCAGCCGCACGGGCCGGCCGCCGCGCAGGACGAGCTGATGCGGCTGTTCCAGCGGCTCCAGCAGTACAACGGCCAGTCCGCGGACAACGCGGCGGCCACCATCGACAAGCTCTCCGCCATCGCCGGTCGGCTCGGCGGCGGCGACCAGGGCACGTCGGCCAGCAGCGCGGGCGGCGCCACCCAGGTCGCGCCGTCGTTCAACACCGGGGGCACCGGCGGGAGCGGAGGCTCCGGCGGTGGGGGTGCCGCCGGGGTGGGCGGTGGCGTGGTCACCAAGCCGCGGCTGCCGGTGGCGATCCCGCCCCAGCCGGGCACCGGGGTCGAGATCAACCTGCCCGACGGCAGCACCGTGCGGGCGCCGAACGAGACCGCGGCCAAGGCGGTGCGGGCGGCGCTGTCGCAGCTGGGCGTGCCGTACGTGTGGGGCGGGACGGCACCCGGGCAGGGGCTGGACTGCAGCGGGCTGACCATGACCTCGTACGGGGAGGCCGGGTTGCAGATCCCGCGGATCGCGAAGACGCAGACCGTGGGGGCGGAGGTGCCGTCGATCGACCAGTTGCTGCCCGGCGACCTGGTGGTGTGGTCCGGGCACGTGGCGATGGTGATCGGCAACGGGCAGATGATCGAGGCCGGTGACCCGGTGCAGATCAACCCGATCCGCACGACCAACGCCGGGCAGCAGTTCATCGGCTTCTACCGACCGACCGGATGACCTCGACCGGGGTAGTCTCCACCGCCGGGTGTAGGCCGAGCCCCGGCGGGAGGAGGTGCGGCCGGCGGATACTGGTGACGCGGTAGCGGGGAGGGCATGTGGCCGAGTTCGACGTCGAGCGGGAGATCGCCCGGGTGTCCGAGCGGGTGGAGCGGACGGCCGAGCGGGCGGAGCGGCAGTTCGCCAGGGTGGGGCGGGTGACCGGGCGCGCGGAGTCCGCGGACGGGGCGGTCGGGGTCGAGGTGCATCCCGGCGGGCTGCTGGCCGAGGTGCGGTTGACGTCCACGGCGTTGCGCAGCGGGTCCGACGCGGTGGCGCGGCAGATCATGGAGCTGGCGGAGAAGGCCACCCGGCGGGCCGGCGACCGGATGTTCCACACGCTGGCGCCGGTGCTCGGACCGGGCAGCGAGCGGCGGCTGCGGGAGCTGGGCTACGAGCCGCTGCCCGAGGACGACGACGTGTCCGGGATACCGGGCTTCGGGGAGCGGTGAGCGATGGTGGAGCAGGTGCCGCTGGAGCGGAGCACCCGGGAGCTGATCGCCGAGACCAAGGCCCGCGAGGAGGCGTTCGCGCGGGTCAGGAACGTGATGGCGGAGGCGACCGGCACCGCGCACGACGTCGACGACACGATCGAGGTGACCGTGGACGCGCGCGGGCGGCTGCGCAACCTGTGGTTGGCGCCGAACGCGGTGAACTGGGGGCCGGAGCGGCTCGGGTCGCTCATCGTGGAGGTCGCCCAGGTCGCCATGCGCGAGGCGACGCAGGCCAGCTACAACAAGGTGGCGCTGCTGCTCGGGGAGGACATGACGTACCTGATCGAGCAGCTGTCCGGGCAGCGCGCACCGGCCCGCGCCGAGCACGACGACCCGGGCATGACGGTGGAGGAGTTCCAGCGGCGGCGGGAGGAGCGGCTGCGTGCCGCCGGCGAACCAGGTGGGCCAAGCGGGCCTAGCGGGCCTAGCGGGCCTAGCGGGGCTGGTGGGCCTGGCGGGGCTGGCGGGGCCACTCCCCCGGCGGCCGCCGACGACGACTACGACCTGGACACCTTCGACCCGGCCACCCTCCGCTCGGACCGCTGACTCCCGCGTTGGGACCCCCGTGCCCCCTCGCGCGGAGCGATGCTGTACCGTATCTTCCACGCGATGCGGAGATCGCCTCCGCGCCCGGGGCTATGGCGCAGCTGGTAGCGCACCTCACTGGCAGTGAGGGGGTCAGGGGTTCGAGTCCCCTTAGCTCCACCTTTGGGGTTGCTATTAGAACCCTGGCCCGTGTGAATGTCCTTGAGCAGGAGGGCGACACCGGAGGTTGAAGGGCCACCCGCTGGACGGGTGGCCTTTTTGCTGCGCCCATGTGGTGACCGGGTGATCGGCGCGCTCGCGGGCGTGGGGAGGTGCTCGCGTTGGAGTGCGAGAAGCTGCCCGAAGGGGGACGGAGGTCATGGTCGGTGACCTGGTCGTCTTCGACGAAGAGGCCGTGGAAGATCGCTTGGTTGAGTAGGCGCCGTTGCTGGCCGTTGCAGCGTCGGTAGAGCTCTTCGGGGGCTTCCAGGAGCGTGAGGGCGGCTCGGATGAGCCGAGCGCTGTCGGTGAGGTCGGCGCTGGCGGTGTCGAGCCGCTGGGTGAGGTGTCGTCGTTCGCGTTCGATGTCGCGGAGCCTGGCTTTGACCTTGGTTTGCGGCAGCGTGTCGTCGGCGGCGAGGTCGATCAAGTTCTCCTCGAGTTCACGCAATTGGGCGGAGATCTGCTTGTGCAGGAGGCGCGTGGAGGCTTCCTGTTCGCTGATGACGGTGTCGACATGCGCACCGACATCCGAGATGAACTCTGGGCGGAACCGGATGCTGGCGTAGTGCCGCTCGACTGCCTCTTCGACCTGGTACATGTGGATGTGTGAGCCGCGGCATAGGCCGTCGCGCTTGTTTCGGCAGAAGAAGTACAGATATTCGTAGCCGTGGCGGTTGACCGTCCGTTGGATTGCCAGCCGCTGGGTTCGCCCGGCCCGTCGGCAGTAGCCGCAGTACACCGAGCCCTTGAGATAGTGGTGGGGAGCTTCCCCCGGTTGTCCGGACACCTTGGCGTTGCCCCCGCTTCCCGGACCTCGGTTCGTGGAGCGTCAGGCGGGTGGCTGATTGGCGCGTCGGCGCCACACTGCCCCTACTCTGTCCGAGCTCTTGGTCAAGTGTTGCGGAGCGGGTGGAGCAGCCCAGATCTGGATCAGGTGTTCCTCGACGGGATCGGCGCTGGTTCGGTCTTCGCCAGCGTCACGGTTTCTGACGGCCGCGCGGATCCTGAAAGAGCCGTTTTCTGACCTGGGCAGTGACACCCGCAAGTCCTTGGGCTCATCGACCGCCGCTCCGGATACCTGCACCTGGCTCGCGCGCCATGTTGTTGACGCCTCCGCCACATCGTCCCAGGAATCAAGCTCGATCTTCGCGGGCTCGTTCCAGATCTCAACGCTCACGACGATCTCTCCTATATAGACGCCGCACGTGATCGCGGCAAAGTTGGGAGCGACCGCGATAAGTCCGGTAACATCAGGCGTTGGAAAGTTGCCCGTGTACACAGGGCAGTCTTGATCGTCGGGATCGATGAGATAAAAAATGGAGTATTCGATGAACAACCCGGCCGTCGTGCTACTCATCGTTCCATTGGTCATGACGTTACCGGCCCCGGCGGTCCGTCACCGGCCGCTCGCCGCGGCGCGCTTGCTCAGGGTGCGGCGGAGTTTGCGTTCGGAGATCCGGCCGTAGGAGAAGGGCTCGCCGTCGACGAGCACGCCGGGGGCGAACATCACGCCGGCTCGCCGCGCGAGCCGTTGCCCTTCCTCGTCGGCCAGGTCGATCTCCGTGATCCGCAGCGGGTGGTCCTGCCCGACCCGCCGCAGGACGTCCTTGGCGTGGTCACAGAAGGCGCAGGCCTGCTGGGTCAGCAGGGTGATCTCCGTCGGGGCGGTCACGAGGCCCGCTCCTGGGCCAGGTCGGCGAGCATCTTCTCGGTCGGGACGAACATGGTGTAGTCGGGGGCACCGCCGTAGTCGGCGCGCCACTGGATGGTCCCGTCCGGCCCGACCAGGACGAAGCTGTGCCCGGCGGTGGTCTCGTTCATCATCCCGTACTTGTGGGCGTCGTAGGCGTGGATGACCTCCTGGCTCGGGTCGGACAGCCACGGGGTGGACAGCTGCTCGTCGGCCGCCTTCCGCGCCACCTGATGGATCGGATCGTGGGAGATGGACACGACCTCGTCCACCCCCGCCTCGGTCAGCGCCGCCTCGTTGGACTCCAGGTCGGTGATCTGGTCGACGCACGGCTGGCACATCAGGCCCTCCTGGAAGTAGAGCAGCACGCTCTGCCCCCGGTAGTCGGCGAGGCTGACCTCGCCTCCGTTGCTGGAGGGCAGGGTGAAGCCGGGGGCCGTGTCGCCGATGCCGGGTTCGCCGGCGACGTGGTGGTAGCCGCTGCCGCCCGCCGAGGTGTCCGGACTGGGCTCCGAGCTCTGGTAGACCAGGTAGAGCACGACGACGGCGAAGGCGGTGACCAGCGCCCCGGCGATGAGGGCGCCGCGGCGTGGACCGCGCGATGAGCCGCGGGCCTTCGCGACCGCGCCGGTCGTCGGGGGCCGGGTGCGCGACGTCGTGTCCCGGCTGTTCTTGCCGGTCGCGGAACGCTTGGCCCGCGTCCTAGCGCTGGTCTTGCTCACGGTGGTTCTCCTCCACGGTTGCGGGAATCGATGTGGGCTCGGGGTTCTCCTCGCCGGCGCAGCACGGTGCCGGGTTGGCCGGGCGCGATGTCTTCTCGCGCGTGGCGCGGCGGAGCAGCAGGGCGAAGCCGGCGGCGAGGATCAGGGCGAGCGCCCAGCCCGGGATCCAGGACAGGGCGTCCACGGTGACGCTGGACAGGTGCTGCAGCCAGGCGCTCAGCTCGGTCTGCCAGCCACCGCTGGGCATGCCGGGTCCGGTGAAGGCCAGCACGAGGGCGAGCACACCCATGCCGATCATCAGCAGCCCGCTGACCAGCGTGCCCAGCGCCAGGTGCCGCTGCCAGCGGCCCAGCCGCAGGCGCACGGGGCGGTCACTGAGCACCGTCGAGGCGCGCTCGCGGCGCCGGTCCCACAGCACGGCGACCAGCGCGAGCGGCGCGACCATCCCGGCGACGTAGGACAGCCCGATGGCCAACGCGGCCGGGAACGAGGCGGAGGCGCCGGAGAGCACGGCGACCCCCACCAGCACGGGTGCGCAGCAGGCGCTGGCCAGGCCGGAGAACGTCCCGAGCGCGTAGGCCGACCCGAAGCTGCCCTCCTTCACCCTGCGCGCCCCCGGCATGGGCAGGTTCGGCTTCCACCCGGCCAGCACCGCCGCCCCGGCGAGGATCATCAGCGCTCCGCCCGCGGAGAACAGCCACACGTGCTGCTCGACCAACAGCCTGCTCAGCGCCGTCGCGCCCAGGCCGATCGGCAGGATCACCGTCGCCACCCCGGCGCCGAACACCAGGGTCGCCGGCAGCACGCCGCCGCGGTGCCGGAAGCCGGTGGACAGGTAGGCCGGCAGCATCACCGACACGCAGCACGGCGCCAGCAGGGCCACCACACCCCCGAGGAACGAGGCCAGCAACGTCGTGCCGAACAACAGCTCACCCACGGCGAGACCTCCTCGCCGGCGCCGGTACGCGCATGAAGACCCCTTCTCGGCCCAGCCGCTCTCCTACGGCCTACGTACGTAGATAGTACTGTGCCTTGGGCGAGCCTTTCGTCTCGTCGTCCATCGGGACGGCGACCAGGGGAAACGGTGGGCCGATCCGCCCACGTAGGCTGGATGGGGCCGAGGTAGCACGGGAGGGCGGATGCGCGGGTTCGGGGAGCTCGAAGCGGTCGTGATGGACCGCGTGTGGACCTGCGCGGACACGATCACGGTCCGTGAGGTCTTCGAGTCCCTGAAGACGACCCGGGAGATCGCCTACACCACCGTGATGTCGACCATGGACAACCTGCACCGCAAGGGCTGGCTGGCCCGCGAACGGCAGGGCAGGGCGTTCCGGTACTGGCCCACCCTCACTCGGGAGGAGTACAGCGCCCGGTTGATGCGTGACGCACTGGACGCCGGGGGGAATCCTGACGTCGTGCTCACTCGCTTCCTCGAGCAGATGACCGACGACGAGTCCTCCCGGCTGCGTGACGTGCTGCGCCGGTGGACGTCGGGCACGCGGGCGTCGGGCAAGCGGGTATCGGGCAAGCCGGTATCAGGCAAGGAGGCCGAATGAGTGTCGCCGCCTGCCTGCTGCTGTACAGCCTCGCGGTGGCCGTGTTCGGGCCGCGCCAGCTGGTCCGGTGGACCCGAGCCGGGGTGGCTCCGCGGCTCGGCGTCACGGCATGGCTGGTCGCGATCGGCAGCGTGCTGGCGTCCTGGGCCGCGGCGGCGGTGTTCCTGGTGATCGAGCTGGTCCACGACTGGAACCAGCCGGGCCGGATCATCAGCACCTGCTTCGCGGCGCTGCAGGGGGTGGCCACCGGCGGCGCCGGACCCGTCCTCCAGCTCGGACTGTTCACACTCACCGCGCTGGCGCTGGCGGCCGCGGCGGTCCTGGCCGTCCGGATGGGCCGGTCCCTGGTCCGCGCACGGTCCCGCACCCACGACCACGCCCGGATGGCGCGTGTGGTCGGACGGCGCATGCCGGGGTCCGACGCCGTCGTCCTCGACGCCCCCGAACGGCTCGCCTACTGTGTCGCCGGCCGGCCGAACACCATCGTCGTCACCAGCGGCGCCCTGGACGCGCTCGACGATCACCAGCTGGGCGCGGTCCTGGCCCACGAACGGGCCCACCTCGCCGGCCGCCACCATCTTCTGCTGGCCGCCACCCGCGGCCTGGCCACGGTGCTGCCCCGGGTCGACCTGTTCACCACCGGCACCGCCGAGATCGCCCGCCTGCTGGAGATGTGCGCCGACGACGCCGCGGCGCGCGACCACGGCTCCCACACCGTGCTCGGGGCGCTGCTCACCCTCTCCGGGGCCGCCTCGCTGCCCACCCGCGCGCTGGGCGCCACGGCCGTGGGAGTTCTCGCCCGCGCCGAGCGGCTCGCCGAGCCCGCCAGCCTCCGCCAGCGGATGCGCACCCGCCTGTTCCTCACCGTCATGGTGACGCTGCTGGCCGCCGGGCCCGTGCTCGCCGCCGCCACTGTCCTGTGCGACCCGAGCACCCCCTACTGACCTGCCACGACCAGCACGCGACACGGTGGAGGCCGGACGGGCCCCTGGGGGTCGGGCCCGTCCGGCACAGCGCGGAGGCCAACGCTGGAAGGAGACAATCGGCGCCGGCCTCACCGGGTAGTGGTCCTGCCGGGGGTCGGAACGACCACTACTACTCAAGATCGTAGACGGTGTGCCGATTCGACGCCAGTACTCCTAGCATGGACCGTAGTTGACGTGTCGCGACAAGGCAGGTGGATCGTGCGGGACCCGGCCGAGCCGAACCCCACCTCGCGGCAGGACGACGTCGTGACCCAGCCAGGCAGGCACCGTCCGGGGCGGGAGCGCCTTCGCGCCAGGCCCGCGCTCAACTCGGCCTACCGGGTCGTGGTCGGTGCGCTCGGCGGTGTCGTCGTGCTCGCGGGCGTGGTGCTCATCCCGTATCCGGGGCCAGGATGGCTGGTGGTGTTCGCCGGTCTCGGCATCCTGGCCACCGAGTTCGTCTGGGCCCACCACGTCAACACCTACGCCCTCGGCACCTACCGGCGCTGGGCTGCCTGGCTGCGGCGCCAGCACCCGGGGGTACGGATCGGGCTGGGCGCCGCCACGGGTCTGGTCGTGCTGGTGACCCTCTGGTTGACCGGCGCGCTCGGGCTGGTCAACGGGTGGCTCGACCTCGGCTGGGACTGGTTGAGCTCACCGCTGGCGCCACGTTGACGGCAGCGTCCAACACGACACCGCGAAGGCCGCACACGACCGCTGTGCGGGAACGCGTCACCGCCCCCCTCGTGTTCCGCGGCCTCGACGAGGTGCGCGCCGCCGTCGAACGCCACCGCGATCCGGGCCGGTGAAGCGTCGCCGGGAACCTCGGCCGACCCGGCCGGACGCCACGTCGCTGAGGTACTGTCCATCATCGTGGGTGCGGGTATGCGCGGGCTCGGTGAACTCGAAGCCGCGGTGATGGACGTGCTGTGGCGGGCCGAGGAGCCGGCCAGGGTTCGCGACGTCCTGGCGCGGCTGGACACCGGCAAGCCGCTCGCGTACACCACCGTGATGACCGTGCTGGACAACCTGTTCCGGAAGGGCTGGGTCGAGCGCGAGCTGCACGGCAAGGCCTACCTCTACCGACCGCTGTTCAGCCGGGAGGAAGCCGCGGCGCGGGCCCTGCGGGAGGTGCTCGACTCCTCGGGCGACCCCGAGGGCGTCCTGATGCACTTCGCCGCCACCGCGTCGGAGAAGGAATCGGACGTCCTGCGTCGCGTGTTGCGCAGGAAGCGGGCGCCCCGCCGGTAAGCGCGGCGCTGAACCCGGTCGGTCGCTGGCCGGTGGGCGTGGTGTGCGGCACCATGGCCAGACCCTGGCGAACTACTATGCTGGTTAGGACTAAGCTGCCGGTGTGGTGAAGGGTTCGTCGGCAGGCAGCGTGCCCGGGCGCGGCGCTCGCGGTGGTCGGGTGGCCGCGCTCGGGCTCGCCATCGCCGGCCTCACCGCCGCGTTCCTGACGGTGGCCGTGGTCCTGCGGCTCGGCGGGGGCGCGAGCGCCGGCCAGCTGCCCGGCCTGCCGGGGCCGGGACCGGTGACCCCGTGGGCACTGCCGGCGACCCGGGTGCTCGGCGACGTGGCGGCCGTCGCGACGGTCGGGCTCCTGTTGGCGGCCGCGGTGCTCGGCCCGATTCCGCGGCGGAGCTCGGACCAGCCGGCGCGGACGGTGGGGCCGCACGCCTACCGATGGACGCGGGCCGCCGGTTGGACGGCGCTGGTCTGGTTCACCGCCACCGTGCTGGGCGCCGGCTACACCGTCTCCGACATCCTCGGGCGTCCGCTGGGCGAGGTCGTCGGTGACCCGCGAGTCCTCGGCTCCGGGCTCGGCCTGCCCCCGGTTCCGGGTCTGCTGGTGGTCGCCGGCCTCGTCGCGGTGCTCGCCGTGGCCTGCCGGGCCGTGCTCTCGCGGGCCGGTGTGGTGGTGCTCCTCGCGCTCGCGCTGGCCGCGACCCTGCCGCCGGCGTTCGGTGGTCACTCGGGGGGCGGCTCCGGTGATCACCGAATGGCCATCTCGGCGATGCTGATGCACATCGTCGGGGTCGTGCTGTGGACGGGTGGGCTGCTGGCGCTGACGCTGGCGCATCGGCTCCCCACCGCGGATCTCGATCGCGCGGCGCGCCGCTACTCGCGGCTCGCCGGGTGGTGCCTGGCCGCGGTGGGCCTGTCCGGGCTGCTGAACGTCCTCGCGCGGCTCGACCCGCTCAGCGGCCTGTGGCAGAGCCCGTACGGCTGGCTGGTGCTGGCCAAGGTCGGCGCGTTCGGAGTACTCGCCGCCGTCGGCGGTTTGCACCGCCTGCGCACGCTTCCCGCGTTGCGCCGCGGGCGGCGGGCGGCGTTCGCCCAGCTGGCCACGGTCGAGCTGGTGATCGTCGCGGCCTCCATCGGTCTGGCCGTCGGGCTGTCCCGCACGCCCACCCCGGCCGGCGAGTCGGCGGGAGGCGCGCACGGCCCGGCCGACGTGGGCGGCGTCGCGATGCCGGAGGCACCGGGAGTGCGCTCCCTGCTGCTGACCGGGCGACCCGAACCCGTGTTCCTGACGATCGCCACCGTCGCGGTCCTGCTCTACCTCGCCGGCGTCCGCCGGCTACGCCGAGACGGCGAGACCTGGCCGCTGACGTCGTCCGCCAGCTGGGTCACCGGGTGGCTGCTGATCGCCTGGGTCATCGGTGGCGGGCTCGCCCGCTACGCCGAGGTGCTGTTCAGCGCCGGCCTGGTCCAGCACCTCGCGCTGGCCCTGCCCGCCCCCCTGCTGCTGGTCGCCGGGCGCCCGGTCACCCTCGCCCGGCGCGCGCTCACCCCGGCCACGGACCCGCGCTGGCCCGGGCCACGCGAGTGGCTGCGGGATCTGCTCGGCTCGCGCCCGCTGCGTGTCCTGGTGCGCCCGCCCGTCGCGTTGACCGTGCAGGGTGTGCTGGCGTTCGTCGTCCACTTCGCCGGACTTCACGAGACCGCGTGGCGCTCCGACGCCGGTTACCTCGCCACCGCCGGGCTCGTGCTGATGACGGGCTACGCCTTCTGGTGGGGCGTTCTCGGCATCGACGCCGCACCGCACCGGCCCACGCCGTGGGCTCGGGCGATCACGCTCGGGGCGATGGTGGCGCTGCTGGACGTCCTGGGTGTGGCGCTGCTGCGCGCGCACACCGACATCGGCGGGTACGGCGACACCGGCCCGTCCCGCCCCTGGGGACGCGGCGTGCTCGGCGACCAGGTCCTCGCCGGCGAGATCACGCTCTGGGCGGCCGGATCGGCCAGCGTGCTCATCGCCGGCACCGCTCTGGTCACCAGCTGGCGGGCGAGCCGTACCGGGAGGCGCTCGGAACCGCCACCGGTTACGGCTGGGTGTGCAGCACCCGTCGCAGAAACGCGGTCTGGTCGCTGACGACCTGGTCGAAGCCGTCGCCGGTGAAGACGTCGAAGTGTCCGAGTGGATAGCGACGGAGCTCACCGCGCGGGGCGTGCCGAGCGACCCGGATGGCGGGCCGGACCGGGGCGATCCGGTCCCGGTCACACACGCACACCAGCAGCGGGCAGGTGATGGCGCGGATCCCTCGGATGGGGCGGTCGAAGACGGTGCGGAGCAGGATCCGGGCGGGAACCGCTGGTTCCCACCCCGCGCGGTCGGCGGGCAGGATGGACTCGTACCCGGCCAGTGCGTCCGGTGTCGTCCAGATGGCCACCGATCCGGGTTCTCCGACGAGCTTCACCCGGTGCGGCTCTCTGCCGCGCAGGTTGCGAAGTTCGTCGCGGATCCACGCGCGCGCCAGGGCGCGGGACGTCCTGAGGCCGGCCGAGGCGCGGGACTTGCGGACACCGGCGGGGCCGTCGACGTACGGGTTCTGGATGACTCCCGCGGCGATCTCGGAATCCTCCGCGGCGAGCGTCAGCACGTGGCCACTGCTGAACGACGTCCCCCACAGGGCGATCCCGCCAGCGTCGATGCCGCGCAGGCCTCTGGCGTAGGTCACGGCAGCGCGGTAATCGTCGCGTTGCCTGTCGATGTCGATGAGTCCACGCGGTTGGCCCTCGCTCGTGCCGAGGTGTCGATAGTCGAAGACCAGCACCGCCAGACCCGCGCGGCTGAACCGCTCGGCGAAGGCGTCTAGGCGCGCGGACCTGCTTCCACCGAACTCGTGGGCCATCACCACGCACGGAACAGGACCCGGGCCAGCAGGACGATAGAGCCAGGCGTCGCAACGCTGCCCGGCGGAGTCGAAGGACACCTCGCTGCGGGTTACTGGGGGCGAGCCGTTCCCGAGTTCGGACCCGGATGCCCGCTCGCCCGCGGGAGGGCCGGACCGGTGGCGTTCGTTGCACATACCCGGAAGTCTGCGGATTGATGTGGACATGAAGTCAAGCGACCGCGCCACTTCGGTCGCACGAACCTGCCGCCCTCGCCGCCGCGCTCCGAGACCCCAATGCCGACCATGGGATCCACAGGCCTTACGGTTCGCCGGAATCTTCCCGTGGCGACGTCAGCCGTCGACTGGCGTGTGGGCGGTGAGCCGTTCCACGATGCCGATCTTGAAGCGCTGCACGTCCTCGATGGTGAACCCGGCCGCGCGGACGTGGTGGAGCGGCCTGCGCAGGAAGTGCTCACCGGCCAGGGGGACCGTGCCGAGCTCCAGGAGCCGTTGCACCACCCGCACCAGTCGCGACGAGCTGTGCACGTGGTCGACCAGCACCAGCCGGCCACCGGGTCGCAGCACCCGGCGCATCTCGGTGACGGCGGCGTCGACGTCCGGGATCGCGCAGAGGCCGAACGTGCACACCACGGTGTCGAACGTGGCGTCGTCGAAGGGCAGCGCGTGGGCGTTGCCCTGCAGGAGTGTCACGGGGCGGCCGAGCTCGGCCGTCCTGGTGCGGGCGATGGCCAGCATGTCCTCACTGAGGTCGATCCCGGTCAGGGTGACGTCGTCGGGATAGACGTCGAAGTTCAACCCGGTGCCCACCGCGACCTCGAGCACGTCACCGGTGGCGCGCGAGCACGCCCACCGGCGGGAGTCCGCGAACAGCACCCGGTCCATGAACCGCATCTGCCGGTCATAGGTGCGGGAGTGCTTGTCCCAGTGGCGTTGCCAGCGGGCACTGCGGTCGCGTGCGGACACGTTGTCCTCCTTCAAGGGTTACGCCGTGGCGAGGTGGGCGAGGTACGGGGCGTGGACACGACGTCCAGCATCGCCCCGCGTTCAACCGGATCGCCGGGTCGGCAGGTACGACAGCATCGACGCCATGCCGGTGGCCATGTGGTAGGCATTGTGGCAGTGGACGAGCCACTGTCCCGGGTTGTCGGCGGTGAAGTCCACGAGCAGGCGCTCGCCCGGCGCCACCATCGCGGTGTCCTTGCGGGTGCCGGTGGGCATGTCGGTGTCCCCGGCTCCGCTGGCGTCGCCGATCGTCCGGATGGCGAAGGTGTGCCCGTGCAGGTGCATCGGGTGGTACATCGGGGTCTGGTTGATCATCTCCAGCCGGACGTGCTGCCCCGCGCGCACCGGCATCGGGGTGATGCCGTCGAACGGGCGGTGGTGGTTGTAGGTCTCGGCGTTGATCCGCCACTCGAACGTGGACATGTCGCCGGTCAGGTACAGCGTGTGGTGCACGTCGGGGCTCCGGTCGTCCATCCGGACCTCGGGGGTGGCCTGGAGGTCGGCGAGGGCGAGGAGCCGCCCGGCCAGCTCGCGCGGCGCGGCGGTGGGCCGAGGAACCGGCCCGGCGGCGGTGCGCACGGCTCCCAGTGCCTGCGCTCCCTTGCCCTCGGCGACGGCGACCAGGGGAAACGTCCCGTCGTCGAGGGTGACCAGCACGTCGTAGCGCTCCCCCGAGCCGAGCTGCAGCGTGTCGACGGTGACCGGCTCGACCGGGAAGCCGTCGGTGTGCGTCACGGTGAGCCGGTGGCCGCCGAGGGCGACCCGGAACACCGTCGCCCCCGCGGCGTTGACCAACCGGATCCGGGCCCGTTGGCCGGGCCTGGCGCGGAAGGTCTCCGGCGCCGTCGGCAGCCGTCCGTTGAGCAGGTAGAACGGGAACTCCACGCTGCTGGCCAGCCGGGTGGCCGGCGGCACCGGCGGGATGCCGGCCGGCGGGTTCGCCAGCGCGGCCGGCACGTGGTACTGCCACATCGACGACCGGTCGACGATCCGTCCGGCCTGGACCGGCGTCCGGAACCTCGCGTCCATTCCACCGGTACGCAGTGCGGCCAGCACCTGGTCCGGGGTCGCGACCGCGCCGTCGATCCAGTCGTCGAGCACCACGAGGAACTCGACGTCGTAGTCGCCGGCGTCCCGAGGATCGTCGACGACCAATGGGCAGTACAGGCCACGCTCACGCTGCACCCCGACGTGCGGATGAAACCAGTAGGTGCCCGGATCCGGCGCGACGAACGAGTAGCGCATGCTCTCGCCCGCAGCGATCGGCGCCTGGGTGAGGTTCGGCACGCCGTCCATGTCGTTGCGGATCCGCAAGCCGTGCCAGTGCACCGTGGTCGGCTCGGGTAATCGGTTGGCCACCTCGACCTCGAGCTGGTCCCCGGCACGACACCGGAGGACGGGCCCCGGCACCCGTCCGTCGTAGGCCCAGGTCCGCACCGTCCGGCCGCCGAGGTCCACCTCGACCGGCTCGGCGGTCAGCGACGCCCGCACCGTGCGACCCGTGCCCCGGCCGCGCCGGACTTGCTCCACCCGCCGCACTTCCTCCGACGACGCCGACACCCGTCCCGCCCCCGCCGCTTCCTCAGGACGGAACGCCCACCAGGCACCGGCGGTCATGGCCGCGCCACCCACGCCGACCGCGCCCAGGAGCACACTCCGGCGCGACAGAGCAGGTTCAGACATCCCTCTCCCAGCCACGACACCCCTCAACTACGTAGTGCCATAGTAGGATCGTGGCCGCGACGATCGGGAGCCTGGGCAGGCTCAGGTGTCCGCGGGCGGGCTCGGCCGGGTCGTCGGCACCTGTCCCGAGTCCAGCGAGTCCTGTGCCCGCAGCACCCGGATCTCCTCGCGCAGGTCGGCGATCCGCCGATCCAGCTCCGCGTCCCGCGAACCGCCCATCATCCCGCAGCGGCCCTGCCGCATCGGCCGGAGGCAGAAGAAGTACACCGCCGCGACGGCAGCGGCCGCGATGAGCGCGGTGACCAGCGTGGACATCTACCGAGTTCCCTCCGTACGCGCGGCGCGCTCGGCCTTGAGCTCGTCGAGCTCGGCACGCAGCTGGCCGACCTGCGCGTTCCCGTCCTCGCCGAAGCCCCTGCCGCGCCCCATCATCATCCACATCATCAGCCCCATCCCGACCGGGCAGGCCAGGACCGCGATCGTCAACAGCAGTGACTCCACAGTTCCTCCGCACCTATCTACTGCCTACTTACGTAGATAGTAGTTGAGCGGCGGCCCCTGTGCACCCGCGGTCACGAGGGGGTCTCCGCCGCGCTGGACGTCAACGCTGGCTGGTGGGTGCCAGCCGTGATCCGCAGGGGCTCGGTGCGGCCGGCGCGGACGCCGTTGGCGATGACGACGACCTCGGCCAGCTCGTGCACCAGCACCACCGCGGCCAGGCCGAGCACGCCGAACAGTGCCAGCGGCATCAACGCGATGATCAGCCCGAGGGACAGGCCGACGTTCTGCAGCATGATCCGGCGGGCGTGGCGGGCGTGGGTGAACGCCTGGGGCAGGTGTCGCAGGTCCTCGCCCATGAGCGCGACGTCGGCGGTCTCGATCGCCACGTCCGTGCCCATCGCGCCCATCGCGATGCCCACGTCGGCGGCGGCCAGGGCGGGCGCGTCGTTCACCCCGTCGCCCACCATCGCCGTGGAGCGTCGGCCGCGCAGCGTGCCGATCAGGCGGGCCTTGTCCTCCGGGCGGAGTTCGGCGGACACGTCGTCGATACCGACGTCGGTGGCGAGTGCGGTGGCGGTGGCGTGGTTGTCGCCGGTGAGCATCGTGACGTGGTAGCCGTCCCGGCGTAGCTGGGCCACCACCTCGGCGGCCTCGGGGCGCAGCTCGTCGCGGACCGCGATCGCGCCGAGGACCTGGCCGTCCCGCTCGACCAGTACCGCGGTCGCTCCGGCCCGCTGCATCCGCTCCACGTCCACGGCCAGTGGGCCGGGGTCCAGCCAGCCGGGGCGACCGAGCCGGAGGGCGCGCCCCTCCAGGCGGCCGGTGAGCCCGGCGCCGGTGACGGCCTCCACGACCGAGGCCGGGGTGACGTCGTCGACGGCGGCGAGGATCGCCCGGGCGAGCGGGTGTTCGCTGCGCGCTTCCAGCGCTGCCGCCAGGTGCAGGACCTGGTCACGGCCGGCGCCGTTCGTGCTGGCGACGTCGATGACGGCGGGCCGGTTCGCGGTCAGGGTGCCGGTCTTGTCCAACGCCACGCCGCGCACCGTGCCGAGGGCTTCCAGCGCGGCGCCGCCCTTGACCAGCACGCCGAGCTTGCTGGCCGCGCCCACCGCGGCGACCACGGCAACCGGGACGGAGATCGCCAGCGCGCAGGGGGAGGCGGCGACGAGCACGACCAGGGCGCGCTCGATCCAGGTGGTCGGGTCGCCGAGCAGGCTGCCGAGCACCGCGATCAGCGCGGCGGCGATCATGATGCCGGGCACCAGCGGTGTGGCGATGCGGTCGGCCAGTCGCTGGGAGGCGCCCTTGCGGGCGTGCTCGGCTTCCACGATCCGCACGATCCGCGCGAGGGAGTTGTCCTCGGCGACGGTGGTGACCTCGACCTCCAGCACGCCGGTGCCGTTGATCGATCCGGCGAACACCTCGCTGTCGGGGCCCGCCTCGACCGGCACGGACTCGCCGGTGATCGCCGAGACGTCGAGGGCGGTGCGGCCGTCGCGGATGATCCCGTCGGTGGCGATCCGCTCCCCGGGCTTGACCAGCATCCGGTCGCCGACCCGCAACTCGGCCGGGGACACCACGCTCTCGGTGCCCTCGCGCAGCACGGTGGCCTGGTCGGGAACCAGGGACAGCAGGGCGCGCAGGCCGCGGCGGGTGCGGGCCAGCGAGTACTCCTCCAGGCCCTCGCTGATGGAGAACAGGAAGGCCAGTGTCGCGGCCTCGCCCACCTCGCCGAGGATGACCGCGCCGACCGCGGCGATGGTCATCAGCGTGCCGACCCCGATCTTGCCCTTGACCAGGCGCTTCAGCGTGGCCGGGATGAAGGTGTAGGCGCCGGCCAGCAACGCCGCCGCCGCCAGCACGAGCCCGACCGGCCGCGGCGCGCCGGCCCAGCCGGCGATCAGCGCGGCGAGCAGGAGCACCCCGGAGATCGCCGCGAACCGGAGCTCCCGGACGTGCGACAGCCGTTCCGGCTCGTGCTCCTCTGCTTCCTCGCCGGTGGCGGGTGCGTCGTGGCCGCAGCCGCACGCGTCACTCATCGAGCGATCTCCTTGCTGCCCTGAACGGGCTCGGCAGGGGCGTCGGTGCCGTAGTTCGGGCACAGCGCCACCGCGTTGCCGGTCGCGGCCAGCAGCGTCTCCGCCGACGCCAACAGGTCCATCAGCTCCGGCCGGGCGAGGCTGTAGAACACCTGCCGGCCCTGCGGCCGGCCCACCACCAGCGCGCAGTCGCGCAGGCAGGCCACGTGCGCCGAGACCGTGGACTGCGCCATCCCCAGCTCGGTCACCAAATCGGCGACCCGGGCCTCCCCGTGGGCGAGGCGCTGCACGATCGCCAGCCGGGTGGCGTCCGAGAGGCTGTGGAACAGCGCCACCGCCGGGTCCAACCCCGCCGTACTCGACGCGAGGCAGCCATCCGTGCTATTCATCGTCACGAGGCGATGATAGCGGCGAGATTTGATGTAATCGAGGTTGGCCAATGTTGATGAACAAGGTCGAGACCGCGCTGGTGAACTCCCCTCCCCGACGCTGGCTGCAGCGCTTCTACGAGACCCAGGTGCTGCTGCGGTTCGGCGGCCGGGTGCTCCCAGGGGCGCGGGCGCTGGAAATCGGGTGTGGCTCCGGGTACGGCTCGCAGCTGGTGCTGGAGCGGTTCGGCGCCGCCCGCGTGGACGCCGTGGACCTGGACCGGGCGATGATCGAGCGCGCCGGCCGGCGCCTCGCGCGCTACGGAGATCGGGTTCGGCTCGCGCACGGCAGCGCGACCGATCTGCGCGCGGCGCTGGATGCCGACGACGGCGGCTACGACGCGGTGTTCGACTTCGGGATCGTCCATCACATCCCGGACTGGCCGGCCGCGATCGCCGAGGTCGCCAGGGTCCTGGCACCGGGCGGGCGGTTCTACTTCGAGGAGGTCACCGCCCACGCCCTGGCGCGCCCCATCTACCAGCGGCTGTTCGACCACCCCACCGGGAACCGGTTCACCGCCGAGCGGTTCCTCGTCGAGCTGGCCCAGCACGGGCTCGTGGTCCTCGGCTCGGTCACCCGGATCCGCGGCGACTACCTGCTCGGCGTGGCCGCCAAGCCCGTGCCGGACTCGGAGTGACGCGGGCTGACCGTCGCCACCCTGACGCTGTTCCCGCCTTTCGTGCTGTCCCCCGCGCCGTCCGCACAGTGATCCAGCGACGCCGGTTGTGGGAACGGGGCGGGGTCCAGTCGGACGGGGTGTCGTCGACCTGTTACACCACCAGGTTTGGCGCGCCGCGGACCTCGCCCGACGCTCGTCCTACGCGACATCGCCGGTGCCGCGCGATGCGAAAGCGGCGCGCAGCAGTTCCGCGTTGCGGACGACGTGCTCTCCGTCCAGCATGTCGGCGTGCTCGCCGGACCCGGCCAGCACGGTGGTGCCCGCGGTGGAGCTTCCGTGCCACGTGCCGGGCGCCTCGAGGGCGTAGGACCCGGCCTTGTGTTCGTCGGAGATCACCGTGATCGGGCCGGACACCGTTCCCAGGTTGGGGGTGCGGCTGGCGTAGTGCAGGTATTCGCGGGCCTGTCGCATGGCCTCCGCTGTCACCGTGGCGGTGCCGGTGTGCCGGTTGAAGCGATCGGCCAGTTCGTGTTCGAACCCCGCGATGTGCTCGTCGGCGACGGTGAACCGCTCGGGGATCCGATAGGAGTCCATGATCACCACACGGTCCGTGGCGTACCCGCGCCGCTCCAGCTCTTTGGCCACCTCGAAGGCGAGGTTGCCGCCGAGCGAGTAGCCGAACAGGCGGTAGCGCCCCTCGGGCTGGACCGATGCCACGAGGTCGGCGTACTCGGCCACCTTGTCGTCGCCGGGCACGTAGTTGAACGCGATGAGCCGGTACCCGGTCAGGTGGGTGGCCAGCAGCCGATAGACCAGGCCGTGCCCGCCCGCGGGTGGGAAGCAGAACAGCGTGGGCTCCTGGCCGGGATTGAACTCCAGGTACGGCTTGGCGCCCGCGATCCGGCCGGTGACCACGTGCTCGACCGTCCTGGCCATGCCACGCAGGGTGGTGGCCCGAAACAGCAGGCTCACCGGGATGGTGACGCCGAACTCGGCCCGGAGGTGGTGGATCAGCTCGATCAGTGCGATCGAACTGCCGCCCAGCTCGAAGAAGTCCTGGGCGAGGCCGACCCGGTCCACGTCGAGCAGGGCCTGCCAGTGTTCGGCGGTGCGCACCTCGTACAGGGTGACCGGCGGTTCGTGGTGACCGTCGTCGGCCTCCGGGGCGGGCGTCGGCAGCGCGTCCACGTCGACCTTGCCGTTGGGGGTCAGCGGCAGTTCCGGCACCGCGACGAGGTGGGCCGGGATCATGAAGGTCGGCAGGTGCTCGCCGAGGTGGGCGCGCAGCGCGCGGGCGTCGAGGTCGGTCCCGTCGGCGGGAACGCAGTAGGCGAACAAGGTGTCCTCGCCACGCGCGTCGGGGCGCACCAGCACCGCCGCCTGGGCCACGTCGGGCCACCGGGTCAGGTGGGTCTCGACTTCGCCGACCTCGACCCGGTGGCCGTGCACCTTCACCTGGCCGTCCGCCCGCCCCACGAAGACGAGCACGCCACCCGCGGTCCACCGGGCGAGATCACCGGTGCGGTACAGCCGGACCTCGCGGCCGTCCAGATCGCGGGTGGTGAAGCGGTGCGCCGTCCGCTCCGGGTCGCCCAGGTAGCCCGCGGCGACACCGGAGCCGCCGATCCACAGCTCGCCGACGACGCCCTGCGGCACCGGCTCGCCTCGCTCGTCGAGCACGTAGAGCGCGGTGTTGGGGAACGGCCGCCCGATCGGGACCATGCCGCCTGGTTCCGCATCGTCCACCGGCCCGTCGAAGTAGGTGCTGTCGATCGTGGCCTCGGTGACGCCGTAGGAGTTGGCCACCCTGGTGTCCGAGCCGCACAGCGCCTCGAGCCGCCGATGCTCCCCGACCTTCCACACGTCCGCACCGACGACCACCAGCCGCATGAAGTCGAGCCTGGCGCCGGTGTGCTCGCAGTGGCTCACGAGGCGGCGCGCGACCGAGGGAACCATGTCGACGCAGTCGACGCCTTCGGCCACCATCGTGTCGTACAGCCGCGCGGTGTCGAACAGCAGGTCGCGCGGCACCAGCACGAGTGTGCCGCCCGAGCACAGCGCCCGGACCAGATCGCCGGTGAACACGTCGAAGGCGACGTTCGCCACCTGCAGGTGCACGCGCACGTCGGTGTCGAGCCGGTACTCCCGCTGCCAGGCGGCGTAGGCGGACGCGAGGTTGCGGTGGTCGACGCGGACGCCCTTCGGGGTGCCGGTCGAGCCGGAGGTGTAGATGACGTAGGCGGGGTTGTCGAGGTCGACCGGCCCCGGCTCCGGGTCGCCGTCGGCCGGGACGAGGTCGGCCACGTCGGTGACCGGCACGTGGAGCCCGGCCAGCCGCTCGTGGGTGCGTTCGTCGGCCAGCAGGAGAGTGCTGCCCGCGGTGCTGATCATGTGGTTGAGGCGCTGATCCGGGTGGTCCGGGTCCAGCGGGAGGTAGGCGCCGCCGGCTTTGAGCACGGCGAGCAGGGTGACCACCAGTTCGGCGGACTTCTCCAGGCACACCGCCACGATCGAGCCGCCGGCCACGCCACGGGCGCGCAGTGCGCGTGCCCGTGCCGTCGCGCGGCGCTCCAGTTCGGCGTAGGTGAGCCGGTCGGCGTCCGCGTCGACGCCCAGCTCACGGGGTGCGACGACCGCGACGGCGTCCGGTGTCGCCGCCGCGGCCGCGGTGATCAGCGTCGGCACCGGCACGTCGGCGGGCTCGGTGCGCGCCGCGCCGCTCCACTCGTGGAGGAGCACCGTGCGCTCGGCCGGATCGAGCAGGGCCAGCTCCGTGATCGCCGGGTCGGCGGACGCCCGGGTCATGCTGTCGAGCAGGTTGACGTAGTGCCTGGTCATCCTGTGCACGGTCGCGCTGAGGAACAGGTCGGTGTTGTACCTGAACGCGCAGTGCAAGCGCTTGTCCGCCTCGTCCTCGTAGACCGCGAGCGTCAGGTCGAACTGGCCTTCCTCCTCCGGCAGCTCGATGTAGTCGAGGCGGTAGCCGTACCTCTGCACGGACATGTCGTGCACGAGGAAGGTGAACAGGACCTGGAACACCGGTGACCGGCTCGGGTCGTGCCGCAGACCCAACTGGTCGACCAGCAGGACGAACGGGTACTCCTGATTCTCCAGCCC
Source organism: Amycolatopsis arida (assembly GCF_900115565.1). Taxonomy (GTDB): domain Bacteria; phylum Actinomycetota; class Actinomycetes; order Mycobacteriales; family Pseudonocardiaceae; genus Yuhushiella; species Yuhushiella arida. The sequence goes on from NZ_FOWW01000001.1 coordinate 865,945, forward strand.
GTTGGCGACGGTCGAGCGGACCTGGTCGATCAGGCTGCTGACGCGCGGCGTCCGGGACAGGTCCGCGCGCAACGGCAGCGAGTTGACGAAGTAGCCGTAGACCGAGTCGAAGTCCTTCTGGGTGCGGCCGGTCACCGGAGTGCCGATGACGATGTCGTCCTGTCCGGAGTAGCGGTTGAGCAGCAGGTAGTACGCGGTCAGCAGGACCACGAAGACGGTGACGTCGTGCCGGCGGGCCAGCTGGCGCACCCGGGCGCTGAGGTCGGCGTCCAGTGCGAAGAACTCCGAGGCGCCGTTGTCGGTCCGGACGGCCGGCCGCGGCCTGTCGGTCGGCAGGTTCAGCACCGGTGCCTGCTCGGGCAGGTGGTCACGCCAGTACGCCAGCATGCGGTCGGCGTCGGGGCCGGCCAGGAGCCGGTTCTGCCAGTTGAGGAAGTCCAGGTATCGCCCGGTGGGCTCGGGCAGCTCCACCGGCCGGCCGGTGCGCATTCCCTCGTAGACGGCCAGCAGCTCCACGATGAAGGTGAACGTGGAGAGCGCGTCGGAGACGATGTGGTGCACCGCTTTCACGATCACCCAGCGGTCCGCTGCCAGGCGGAAGAGCCGGAAGCGCATCAACCGGTCGCGCTCCAGGTCGTAGGGCCTGCGGTACTCGGCGATGATCATCCGCTGGATCTCGTCCCAGCTGAGGTCCGCCACGTCGAACAGCGCGGTGTCGGGCTCGACCGACGCCCGGATCCGCTGGACCGGCTGCCCGTTCTGCGTCGTGATGTTCCCGCGCAGCAGGGGGTGTCGGTCGGTCAGCACGCGCACCGCGTCGAACATCAGCCCGGGGTCCAGCTCCGCGGCCACTTCGACGGCGCCGCCGATGTTGTAGGCGAAGCCGTCGGGGTAGAGCTGTTTGAGGAACCACAGTGCTCTCTGGTTCTGGGTCAGCGGGAAGCAGTGTTCGTCGGTGAACACCTCCACTGCCCTCTGCTCGTGCTGACCCACGGCGTCATGCGCGATCAGCTCCGCGTGCACCTGGTCGACGAGCTCGGCGACCGGGGTGCCGCTGAGCAGGGCCACCAGGGGCAGGCTGACCCCCAGCTCGTTGTTGATCCTGGCCCGCACCTCCATCGCCAGCAACGAGTCCAGCCCGGCTGCGGCCAGCCCGGCGGAGGGCTTCACCTGCTCGACGGGCACCCGGAGCACGTCGGCGACGACGGCGGTGAACCGCTGGGCCACCAGGTCACGGCAAGTCTCGGCGTCGGCGGAGTGGACGGCCTCCAGGAAGCTGCCCGGCTCCTCGGGGACCTCGGCGGCGGCCTCGGCGAGTACGGCGACCAACGGCGACGGCGTGCCGAACCAGGACAGCAGCACCGACCAGTCGACGACGTTCACCACGACCAGTTGCGCCTCCTCCTGGCCAATGACCCGCTCCAGGGCGGCCATGCCCGCCGCCGCCGACAGCGGGCTCATGCCGCGGGCGGTCCGGTAGTGGTCGACCAAACCGAGCTCTTCGACCATGCCGGTGGCCCACGGACCCCAGTCGATGCTGAGCGCGGGCAGGCCGCGGGCGCGGCGGTGATGTGCCAGCGCGTCGAGGAAGGCGTTGGCCGCGGCGTAGTTGGTCTGCCCCGCGGTCGTCAGCACCGACGCGCTCGAGGCGAACAGCACGAAGTGGTCGAGGGGCTCGTCGCGCAGGTGGTGGTGCAGCAGGTACGCGCCCACGACCTTGGGGTTGTGCACGGAGTCGAAGCTCAGGCGATCCATCGTCGCGACGAGGGCGTCACGGACGTGCCCGGCGAGGTGGAACACGCCGCGGATGGGCAGGCCGCAGTCACGGCGATAGTCCGCCAGCCACGTGACGAACGCCCGCTCGTCGGTGAGGTCCACCGGCGCCAGGATGACCTGGACACCCTGGGCCTCCAGGTCGCGGACGAACCGTACGGCCCGGCCGTCGCGGGTGTCCCGGCCCCACGAGGCCCGCTCAGGGAGCCCGGTGCGGCCGAGGAGGATCAGCCTGCGTGCGCCGCGTGCGGCCAGCGTTCGGCACAGCAACCTGCCCAGCGCGCCGAACGCGCCGGTGACCAGGTAGCTGCCGTCCGGACGCAGCCGCAGCGGCAGCGGCCCGGTCAGATCCGGTCCGGCCGGGGCGAGCCTGCTGGTGTGCCGCTCGCCGCCGCGCAGGGCGATCTCGTCGACCACACCGACGCCGTCGACCTCCACGTCGACGGGCGCGAGGATCTCGCGCACCAGCGTGTCCGTTTCGGTCCGGCGGGCGTCGGGTCCTTCGGGTGGGGTGGGATCCAGGTCGACCAGCTTGCCGCGGTGCGCGGTCAGCTCGTGCTGCCACAGCACCCTGCCGATCCCCCAGGCCCTGGCACCCAGCGGCCGTACCTGGTCGCCGTTGACGACCGCCTGGGCGCCGCGGGTGACCACGTGCAGCCCGCCGGTCAGGTCGCCCGCGAGCAGCGACCGCGCGACCGTGACGAGTGAATACGCGCCCGGGCCGGTGGTGTGGTCGAGATCGGCGTCGGACAGACCTTCCAGGTCCGGGAGGTCCAGGTTCCACAGGTGCACCACGCCCTCGAACCCGTCACGGTGCTCACCGGTGAGCTCGGCGGCCAGTCGGGACAGATCCCTGGAGTCCCCGGCGGTCACCGTGGACTCCCACCGGCCGCGCCGGTAGCCGCGACCGAGGCGCACCAGGTGACACTGCCGACTGGTGGCACGCAGCGCGGCGGCGAGTTCGTCCCCGACCCCACTGGAGTCGGCCAGCAGCAACCAGCGGCCCTCGGATCGCGTGGGCTCGGGGGCGGGCCGGCATTTCACCCATGTCACCCTGGCCAGCCAGCTGTCGACGGTGGCCTGGCTGACCGTTGTGGCCGTCTGCTCGACGTCTGCCGCACGCAAGCCGCGGACGTGCCCCACCGGGGTTCCGTCGGCGGTGTAGGCCAGGACGTCGCCGACCAGGTCGCCGCCGTCGCGGTCGGTGATCACCGCGTGGGCCCACAGCTCGCGGTCGCCCACGGGGTCGAGCCGGACCTCCTTGATCGACAGCGGCAGCCGGATGCCGCCGTCGCCCGCGGCCGAACCGTCGGCCAGCAGCGGGGTCAGCAGGGCCTGGAAGCAGGAGTCCAGCAGCACCGGGTGCACGTGGTGCCCGGCGGCGTCGATGCCCGCGGTCGGGCGGATGCGGGCCAGCGCCTCGTCCTCGGACACCCACACCTCGGCGATGCCCTGGAACGCGGGGCCGTAGTGGTAGCCCAGCCGCGCCAGCTCCGCGTAGGCGTCGGGGCCCTCCAGGACGCGCTGGGCCCGGGCGCGGACGGCGTCGAGGTCCAGTGGGTCGGCCGACCCGCCGCGCTGGCCGGTCAGCACGTTGCCCGCCGCGTACACCACGCGCTCCCGCGCGCCGTCGGTGACCGCGGCGACGGTGAACCCGGCGTTCTCCCCGGAGAAGGACAGCCGCACCGGCCGGGACTCGGTATCGGACACGAACAGCGCCTTGCGCAGCTCCACATCCGCCACGGCCGCCGACGCGCCGCCGGTCAGCACGCGCACGGCCTGCACGGCCATCTCCACGTACCCGGCGGCGGGGAACAGCGCGGTGCCCTCGATGCGGTGGTCGTCGAGGTAGGGCAGGTCCTCCACGTCCAGGCGAACCTCCCAGGTGGGCTCGGCGCCCTCGACGCGCCGGCCCAGCAGCGGGTGGTCGCGCCGGCCCAGGCGGACCTGCTCGACCGGCTTGGGCTCCACCCAGTACCGGTCGCGCCGCCACGGGTAGCACGGCAGCGGCACCGGGGAGCCGGCGGGCTGGAGCGCGTCCCAGTCCAGCGGCACGCCCAGGGTGTGCAACTCGGCGAGCGAGCGGGTGAACCGGGCGGGTTCGTCCTCCACGCGGCGGATCGAGGGCACCGAGCGGCCCTCGACGCCCCGGGCGGCCAGGCACTCGGCGATGGAGTGCGCGAGCACCGGGTGCGGCCCGATCTCCAGGAACAGCCGGTGGCCGTCGGCGACGAGGGCGTCCACCGCGGCGCGGAACCGGACCCGCTCGCGCACGTTGTCCCACCAGTAGCCGGCGTCGAGCTCCGGGCCGCGGGCACGCCCCGCCCTGCCGGTGAGGTAGAGCGGAACCTCCGCCTCCCGGCCGCGCAGGTCGGCCAGTGCGGTGATCAGCTCGTCCTTGATCGCCTCCATGTGGGCGCTGTGGTAGGGCACCCGGACGGTGAGGAACTTGGCGAACACGCCCTCCAGGGTCAGCGCCTCGCGCAGCTCCTCCAGGGCGTCCTCGTCGCCAGCCAGCGTCACCGCGGACGGGGAGTTGACCGCGGCGACGGAGACGTGGTCGCCGTAGGGCAGCGTGCGAGCGGTCGCGGCGTCCTCGGTCAGGCCGACCGCGAGCATGGTGCCGGTGCCGACGAGCTTCTGCTGCAGGCGGCTGCGGTGCAGCACCACGCTGACCGCGTCGGCCAGGGTGTAGACGCCGGCCTCGTGGAACGCGGCGACCTCGCCGGTGCTGTGCCCGACGATGGCGGCCGGTCGCACGCCGCGCGAGCGCCACACCGCGGCCAGGGCGAGCTGCACCGCGAAGTTGGCGGGCTGGGCGAGCCACGTCTCGGCCATCACCGAGTCGGCCTCGTCGGCGGCCATCATCTCGATCAGCGACCAGCCGGCCTGCGCGCGGACCTCGGCGTCGACCCGCCCGATCACCTCGCGGTAGACCGGTTCGGCGGCCATCATGCCGCGGCCCATGCCCCACCACTGCGGGCCCATGCCGGTGAACACCCACACCGGGTCGGCCGGCTCGGCGGACACCTGGTTCTCCACCACGTCGGGGTGCGCGTCGCCGCGCTCGCGAGCGGCGAGCGCCTCGTCGAGGTCCCCGGCGCCCGCGTAGGCGACCGCCAACCGGTGCTCGTGGTGCTGGCGGCGGTGCGCCAAGGTGTGGCCGATGTCGGCGAGCGGAGTACCCGCGGCCAGCTCCCGGCGGATGCCCGCGGCCAATTCGCCCAGCGCGCGGGGGTCGCGGGCGGACAGCGGCAACACGGTGCGGGCCACGGTCCCGGAGGGCTCGCGGCGCGCCGGGCGCGGCGGCGCCTCCTCCAGCAGGACGTGCGCGTTGGTGCCGCCGAAGCCGAAGGAGTTCACGCCCGCACGGGCCGGACCGTCGTGCTCGGGCCAGGGCACCACCTCGGTGGGGATGTCGAAGGGCAGCGTGTCCAGGTCGATCTTCGGGTTCACCTCGGTGAGGTTGATGTGCGGCGGGATGAGGCGGTGCTCGAGCGCCAAGGCCGTCTTGATCAGGCCCGCGATGCCCGCGGCGGACTCGGTGTGGCCGATGTTGGTCTTGACCGAGCCCACGTAGCAGCGGGAGCCGGGAAGGCGCCCCTCGGCCAGCGTCCGGCCCAGCGCGTTGGCCTCGATCGGGTCGCCGACCGGGGTGGAGGTGCCGTGCGCCTCCACGTACTGCAGGTCGCCGGGGGCGATGCCCGCCTCGGCGCACACCTGCCGGATCAGCCGGACCTGAGCGTCGGCGTTGGGCACGGTGATGCCGTTGGTGCGCCCGTCCTGGTTGACGCCGGTGCCGACGATCACCGCGTGGATCGGGTCGCCGTCGCGCTCGGCGTCGGCCAGCCGCTTGATGGCCACCATGCCCACGCCCTCGGCGCGCACGTACCCGTTGGCGGAGGCGTCGAAGGTTCGCGAGCGTCCCTCCGGCGACAGGAACCCGCCCTTGGTCTCCGCGATCGTGTACTGCGGGGTCAGGTGCAGCAGCGTGCCGCCGGCCAGCGCCAGGCCGGTCTCCCCGCGCAGCAGGCTCTGGCCGGCCAGGTGCACCGCCACCAGCGACGAGCTGCACGCGGTGTCGATGGAGACGCTGGGGCCGCGGAAGTCGAAGCAGTACGAGATCCGGTTCGACGCCATCGTCATCATCGTGCCGGTGGCGGTGTGCGCGGCCAGCGTCTCGAAGCTCAGGTCCGCGAACTGCAGGATCTTGTAGTCCAGGGTGAAGGCGCCGACGAACACCCCCACGTCCGTGCCCGCCAGCTCACCGGGCCGCTGCCCGCCGTCCTCCAACGCCTCCCACGCGACCTCCAGCAGCTTGCGCTGCTGCGGGTCCATGTGCTCCGCCTCGCGCGGGCCGATGCCGAAGAACGCGGGGTCGAACTCGTCGAACCCGTCGATGTAGCCCCCGCGACCACCGACCAGCCTGCCCGGCTTCGCCCTGTCCCGGCTGGCGAGAGTCGCGACGTCGTAGCGATCGGGCGGTGTCTCGGTGAGGCAGTCCTTGCCATCGAGGAGATTTCGCCAGTACGTACGGTAGTCGCCGGCCCCTCCTGGGAACCGGCAACCGATCCCGATGATCGCCAACCGGTTGTCGTGTACTGCCGGGAAAGTGCTGTCGAACATGGACGTAGGTTCCTTCACGTGTGCGGCGCGAGCGGACTCCGTCGCGCGGGCACGAACGGTCGCTGCGAGAGATTCGGCGGCCCCGAGGATCGGAGTGCGCCGACAGGTCGACCTGACAGGCCGGGGACTCACCTGCCAGCTGGTTCTCGGAGCCGGGACGAGGCCCCATCGCCTCACTGACCGTGCGTCCCGGCTCGGCGTCTATCAAGGCGTGCTCATCCGGCGATCCCGTCGGCGTCACCACCCTCGTCGCGGGTCGAGCCTTCACCGGGTTCTCCGGCCGCGCGTTCACCAGGCTCATGGCCGCCGGGTCGCACCAGTGTGGTCGCCTTGCCCATGCCGAACGCCGGCATGTTCCGGTAAATCACATCGACGCCACTCGGATGAGTGACGTAAGCCTCGTGCCACACGCCAACGTCTCTTTTGTCGCCGATCCGCCTGATGAAGGAACGCCATCCTCGGACGTGCGACGCGTCGACGTTCCACGCATAACTGAGCAGCGCCTCCATACTGTTCCAGTACTGCACGCACACCACCGTGCGCCCGAACCACGTGTGGTACCCGAGGCACCCGTGCTCGGACTGCTCGTTGAGAATCGAGCGGTGCACCACGTGCCGACCAATCGTGCCATACAGTTGCTCGTACAGTTGCCCGACGCGAACGGACGGTCGCCACACTGCCGTTTCCCCGTCGGCGTCCTGTCCGTCCAACGGTCGGTGAACCGGTGTGGCAGGTGTTGCCGTGGATTACCACCACCGTGTTCCTCCCTCATTCCGCACCCGTTGTCCGCGCAATAGAGCTCCGACCATCGAAGCCCAGTTCGGACCCACCAAGAGGAGATCCCGACAAATCTCAGCCGTTCGAGTGACAACGAAGCGGGTTTCGTCAGGCGCTCGCTCGGTCTGTCAAACCCGCCGCACGTTCGGGTGAAGGCTACCGACCATGAGAACAAGCGCTCGCCGACCACGCGGGTGTGACGGACTTCGCCGTGGCGATCCTGCCCACAAAGCGGCGAAGGGCCATTGTCGAGGTTGGCGAGTTCTGCGGGAGCGGTGGGACGAAGCCCTTACCAACAACACCTTTCCACCCGAACACACCAACTGGCGCAGCGCCGACGCTGCGGTGCGGCGACAGCAGGTCGCCCTCGAACCCAGCGTGACCAGGGTCGGCACGCCACCGGTTCCGGTAGCGGCCGACCTTCATACCGCCGTGCGCGAGGCCGCCATGCCGGTCAAGTCCGGGGTGCCGCGCTGGGCGTCGGATGCGGGCCCTGGCGAATCTGATCGTCGTCCAGCGATCCGTCGATGACCTGTGCGGCGACGTCGCTGAGCCGGTGGTTGTGGCTTCGAGCGTAGGCACGCATCACCTGGAAGGCGGCGTCCATGCGCAGGCCGGCGCGTTGGGCGAGTACGCCCTTGGCCTGTTCCAACTGGACGCGGCTGCTCAGGGCGGTTTGCAGTTGAGTAGCCAGCAGTTCGCTGGCGGCGATGGCGCGTTCCTGGATCAGCCCGACGGTAGCCACATCGGCCATGGCCTGGCCGATCTCCCGATCGGTCGCGCTCAGCCGGCCGGGTTCGATGCGGAACAGGTTCAGTGCCCCGATGGTCTCCTCGCGCAGGCGCATCGGGAGTGCTTGCGCGGAGTGGAACCCGAGCCCCTGTAGCTGCTCGGTGAACGCGGGCCAGGAGGCGCGCATCGCGGGCGGGTCGTCGCGGGCCACGGAGCGTCCGGACCGGAAGCAGTCCAGGCACGGGCCTTCGTTGTTCTGCAGTTCGTAGAGTTCCAGCAGGCGAGCTTCCTCGGCGGAGGAGGCCATCACGTGCAGGTCGCCGTGCCGGTCGGCCAGCATGATCCCGGCGGCGTCGGCATCCAGGAGTTCGACACTGCGGCTGGCCAGTGTGTGCAGGAAGTCGATGACGTCGAAATCGGCCACCAGCGTGTCGGCCAGGCTCACGAATGTGCTGGCGAGGAGTTGTTCCCGGCTCGTCATGAGCCCACCGCCTCTGTCTCGTCGGGGGTCATGGCCGATCCCGCTGTGTGGTGGTGCCAGGTTCGCCGTCGTCGAAGCGCAGCCGCCGGTTGACCACATCGGCGGCGACGGCCGACACCGTCCGTCCCGTAGTGTACGCGTGCGCTCGCAACCGCAGCAGTGCCTCGGCGAGGCTGACACCGAGTTGGACCGTGATCATCCCGGTCGCTTGGTGGACCGCGGCTTGGCCGTCGATCGGCCCGGTCAGGGCTGAACCACCGTGCTCGTCGTGGTCCTGCAGGTGTAGGACCACGACGGTGGCCGCCTCAGCGAACGCCAGCGCGTCGGCGAGGTCGAGGGCGCTGAGCGACCCGGGGGTGTCGCGGTACAGGTCCAGTACGCCCACGCGGATGGCGCCGACCCGCAGCGGGAATGCGAAGATGGCGTGCACCCCGGCATCGAGCACGGCGGCCCCGAACCCCGGCCACCGCGCCGACCCGTCCGCCGCGAGGTCCGGTTGCAGCACCGGGCGACCACTGCCGGACGCGTCCACACACGGACCTTCCCCGAGAGCGAACTGCAATTCCTCCAACTGCCGTGCCCGCTCGTCGGTGGCCGCGAGCACGACACCGCTGGGCCCCTCGGCGGTCATCAACGCCACACCGACACCACTGACCGGCAACGCCGACAAGCATTCCGCACCCAGCCTGGCGGGCAGCGTGGCGCTGTCCTGCCCATCCCCGCGAGCAGCGATCACCGACAGGATCTCGGCCACTCGGGGACTTCGCATGGTGTGTCATCCGCTCAGGCACAGCAGGGCGTCGGCGAGGTCGGGGTGAATGTCGAGCACGCGGTCCAGGCCGGTGATCGTCAGTGGCAGCAGGACCGGGCGGCTGTTGGCCACCACGCAGAGCCCGATTCCCGCCGTCACCGCCGCCTGCCTGGCGGTGACCAGGACGGTGAGACCGGCCGCTGCGAAGAAACTCACGTCGGTGAGGTCGATGACCAGCGGTACAGAGGCCTGCCGCAGGTGGGCGAGGAGACCGTCCCGCAGCAACGGGCTGGTGCACAAGTCCACCTCACCGCGCACCCCGAGCACCACCGCACCGCCCGGGACCGGCTGTGTCGTCACGGTCAAGAGCTCCTGGCCTGGTCGCAGGCCCGGCGGAACCGCGGCGGCATGGGGAAGGCGATAAGACGACTGAGACGGGCGGAGGCCGGTCATGGCATCTTCTCCTCGGTGCGTGCGCCGTTGCGCCCTGTCGTGGTCGCCGTGATGCGGGCCAGTCGCGTGGGGCTGGTCCAGCGCACGTCGGAGATCCAGCCGAGTTTCTCGAAGATCCAGATCACTCGGGCGGAGATGTCGACCTGGCCACGCAGCACGCCGTGCCGCGCACAGGTGGGGTCGGCGTGGTGGGAGTTGTGCCAGGACTCGCCCATGGACAGGATGGCCAGCGGCCAGAAGTTCGCCGCCTTGTCCCGACTGGCGAACGGCCGTTCGCCGATCATGTGGCAGATCGAGTTGATGGACCAGGTCACGTGGTGCAGGAGCGACACCCGTACCAGCCCGGCCCAGAAGAACGCGGTGAGCGCACCCCACCAGGACCACGTGATCAAGCCGCCCAGCACGGTGGGCAGCGCGATGCTGACCGCGACCCACAGCGGGAAGAGCCGGTCGATGACCCGCAGATCCCGGTCGGCCAGCAGGTCCGGGGCGAACCGTTCGGCGTTGGTGCTGACCCTCTCGAACAGCCAGCCCATGTGGGCGTGCCAGAACCCCTTGGCCAGCGCGACCGGTCCGGTGCCGAAGAGCCACGGTGAGTGCGGGTCACCCTCGCGGTCGGAGAAGGCGTGGTGGCGCCGGTGGTCGGCGACCCATCCGATCACTGGCCCCTGTGCCGCCAGCCCACCCGCGACGGCGAGCGCGATCCGCAGGCCGCGCTTGGCTTTGAACGCGCGATGGGTGAAATACCGGTGGTAGCCGACCGTCACCCCGAGGCAGGACACCACGTAGAAGCCGACGGCCAAGGCGATGTCGGTCCACCCCAGTCCCCAGCCCCAGACGATCGGCGCCGCCGCGATCAGCGCGGCGAACGGGATCAACACGAAGATCTTGACCAGTATCTGCTCGCTCGTCGACCGCCCGGGAAGGATCATCGGCTTCGGGCCGGGAACGGGTCGCGGTGTCGGTCGAGGCGCGGTCGATGTCGTCATGAGACTGTCCTGTTGCGACTGATCTGGACCGCTTCCGGTGCGAGCTCGCCACCTGAGGGGAGACGACCGTCATTGATGGGCACGCCGCGCGCGCGGACTCGGTCGATCAGCAACTCTCCCTCGGCCATGGTGAACAAGCCCTGCCTGACCCCGCGCAGGATGACCTCGACCGTGCTCTGATGAGGTTCCGCGATCCCCGCGACCGGCACGGGAACGGAAGTGGTGTGGAGATGCGCCATGGAAGTCCCTCGGTTGGCTGGTGTCACACACCGGGGTCCAGGGCGCTTACCCGTAACACTACCCTCCACCGGCAACATGGTCCAACTTCGAAAGAGAATCTTCGCGCCGACCCGGGCCGGGATTCCCCAATGGAGAGCCCAAAACGGCCGAGCTGGCGGTCAGCGGAGCGAAGCCACCCGTTGTCGGATCTGCTCGTCTTCGCCGTCGGGGACGGCCCCGGAAGCGGGGGTGGCGCACGCCGTCGAGAGCCTTCCCACCGGCTGGTCGTGGGTCACGGGTTGCCGTTGCGCGGCGTTCTGGGATAGCGGGCCTCCGGGAGGGGCTGGCCGGGGCGCAGGTCGAGCGGGTCGCGGCCGGGCAACGGCCGGTAGGTGGCGTCCGCGTCGGTGAAGGTGACCAGGAACGACAGCCGGGCCTCGTCGCTGGTGTTGGCGCCGGCGTAGTGGGCGGTGCGGCCCTGGTGGAACGTGGCGTCGCCGGCCCGCAGCGGGACGGTGACGCGCGGGCTCCAGCGCAGCTCGGGCCAGTGGGAGAACAGGTAGTTGTCCGGGTCGGCGGCGTGCTCGGCCAACTCGACCCGGTGCGGCCCGCCGCGGCGGTGCGAACCCGGCAGGAAGGTCAGGCAGCCGCGTTCGGCGGGCACGTCGACCAGCGCGATCCAGGCGTTGAAGATCAGGCGGGAGTCCAGCAGGGCGAAGGTCAGGTCGTCGTGCCAGCCGGTGGGCGCACTGTGCCCGGGATCCTTGCGCAACACCTCGCCGCCCCACACGCGCAGCGGCATCCCGGCCAGGCGCTCGGCGAGCGCGCCGACGCGGGGGTGGAGCGCGAGCTCGCGCAGCGCGGGGTGGTGTTCCCAGGCGTCGGTGGTGGCCACGATGCGGGTGCCGAACTCCTCGTCGGTGCGGCTGCGGGCGGCGAGGGCCGCCTCGGCCGCGGCGCGGAACCGCGCCACCTCGTCGGCGGTGAGCAGGTCCGGTACGTGGACGAACCCGCGCTCGCGGAAGTCCTCGACGGCCCGGCCGGTCGCGGCGTGCGTGGTGTCGGTGGTGGTCATGTCAGGCTCCGATCAGGGGTCGTAGGGGTGCCGTGGAACTCGTTCCTCATCGCTGGCCCTCCCGGCGCAGGAGAGCGCCGAACTCCGCGACCGCGCTGGCGAGCGCCTGGTCCTGGTCCAGCACCACCCCGGTGACCCCGGGATTCCGCGCGGTCCACCGCCGCACGGCGTCGGGACTGGTGAAGAAGTTGATGTACCCGCAGGTGCGGTCCACCGATGGGCAACAGGTGTCTTCGGTGGCGCCGGCGAAGACCACCGCGGTGTCGGGGCGCCAGCGCGCGGTGCGCTGATCGACGTGGACGGTCACGGTGCGGTCGGTGTCGGGTTCGGTGCTGCTGATGGTGATCGGGATGCCGAGCATGGCGGAGACGCCGAGGGCGTCGATGGCGCACATCGCGTACACGGTGCTCGCGGCACCGTCCCAGCTGACGTGATGCCGGGTCGGAACGGGCGAGAACGGATAGGCGGCACGGATCTCGCCCCGCTCGTCGACGGCCAGAACGTCACGTTCGGTCAGTTCGGCCAGCGCGGGGCCGGGATCGATGCCGTGGTCGCGGGCGTCGCGTTCCAGGTCCGCCCGCCGGGGCGCGCGGCCGGCCTCGGCGAACGCCGTCAGCGCCAACCGGTGCAGGCGCCGCGCCGCCGGGGTGAGCGCGGCGGCGGCCTCGCTCTTGTTCAGTCCCAGGTCGGGAAGCTCGGTCATCGCGAGCCCTCCGGCTCGTCGCGCGGCATCCCGGTGCGGGACCGGTCGTCGCCGAGGTCGAGGGCGCCACCCGGCCGGCCCGGCTCGGCGGCGCCTCCGCTGGTGTACGTGCAGGTCACGGTCGTACCTCCCGATGTGGTGACCCGTCGGATCGGTGGTCGATCGCGACCGTATGGTCTGCCCCCGGGGTGAGGGTCAAGCCCTCGCGAGACACGGCACCACCCACCCAGCACGCGCCGCCAGGCCGGGCGGGTCGAGACCGGCGCGGGGTTCGGACCACTCCATGGACCAAGGCCGAACCGACGAAGGCTCGCGGTCCCCGGTGGAGCGCACCGCCGACGACGCCTCGATCGGCTTGCCCTCGGCCAGGTTCTCCCCCACCGGCCCCCGCGGGACGCCGCGGGCGGAGAGCGTCCTGTCCATGGCGACGTTCGCGACCGCGTCGCCGGTGTCGGTGCGTCCGCTAGGCGGGGTGGCCGGGGGCCACTCCGCGGAGGAAGGTCTGGACGACCCGGTCGGCCAGCGTGTGCGAATCGGTGCCGCCGGTGTCCTGGAATGCCTCGTTGACGAGGGCGTAGTAGACGCGGCGCGCCCAGGAGGGTTCCGTCTCGATCAGACCCGACTCGCGCATCCGGGCGAACCAGGCGTCGGACATGCGGGCCAGGTCGGCCTGGATGGCGGCGGCCGCCTGGTTGGTGGGGGAAAGGTGGCGGAACGCGATCCGCCGGCCCAGTTTCACCTCGAGCACGTTCACGGTGGCCTGGTGCAGCGCGACGAGCGGTGGGGCGGTGTCGACATCGGCCGCCTCGACGGCGTCCCTGAGCTGCCGGAGCGCGGACTCGGCCATGGCGTCCAGCAGGGCCTCCCGGGTGGCGAAGCGGCGGTGCACGGTGGTGCGGGAGACCCCGGCGGCCTCGGCGATCTGTGCCATGGTCGCGGTGGGGGTTCGGGCCAGGAGTTGTTCGGCCGCCTCGAGGATCGTGTGCACGGTGCGTTCCGCGTCCGTACGGAGCGCGGTACGTCTGTTCTGCCCGGAGTGCTCGGCTGGCACGATCGGTCACCCTAACAACCGAGTCAGCGTGTTTCAATACTTGGCATAACTGGAACAATTTGTTTCACTTGAGCCATGTTGTCGAACTTGCTACGGGAGGCCGCGGCCACCGCCGAGGACTTCGTCGCGCTGGCGCTGTCGGTGCCCGACCCGGACCAGCCGGTGCCCGCGACGCCGGGGTGGTCGGTCACGGACGTGGTCGGGCATGTGGCGATGGAACCCGCGCGGTACCGCGAGCTGGCGCTTGGCCGGGGTGAGTGGCCCGCTCGCGCCGCGGACCTGCCCGCGTTCAATGCCGAGCAGGTGCGCACGCTGCCGACCAGGCGGCTCACCGAGCTGACCGCGATCCTGCGGGAGGGCCTGGGCTCGCTGCTGACCACGATCGAAGGGTTCAGTGACGACCCGCCGTGGATGAACTTCGACGGCAACCAGCGGGTGCGGGCCGACCTGGCACTGGGCACGCTGATCGGCGAGTTCGTGGTGCACGGCCACGACATCGCGCGGGCGGCGGGGCGGGCGTGGCCGATCAGGCCGGAGGTGGTGCCGCTGATCCTGCGCGGGCAGCACCAGGTGATGCCCGGCTGGGTCGATTCCGGCAGGGCTGCCGGGCACACCGCGACCTACGAGTTCCGGTTACGCGGCGGGGAGCGCTACGTCTACGAGTTCCGCGACGGGCGGCTGACGGTCCAGCCGCCGGAGCCGGAGCGGGTGGACGTGCGGATCAGTGCCGAGCCGGTGACCGCGCTGCTGCTGACCTACGGCCGGATCGGTCAGGCCGGTCAGCTGCGGGCGGCGTTGACCGGCAGGCTCGTGGCGTGGGGTCGTCGTCCCTGGCTCGCCGCGGGCCTGACGCGCCGGTTCCTTTCGGCGTGAGGAGGTCGTTGGTGCTGGTGTCGCCGGTGTGCCAACCGCGCCGCCTTGTCGGCGCCGTCGGTGTCGACCGCTCCGGCGACGGTGCGCACCCCGCACCACGGTGCGGAAGGTGTACCGCCGCGGCCTCGAGGATCCCCTGGAAGCTGGGGACTTGGACCAGAGTTTCGGCGGCTCGGGCGTGCGGAGGTGGCACGGAGCCACGCACCACCGCCCGAGGCGATTCCTACCGTGACGTCGAGGCCAGTACCGGAATGACGTGCGTCGTGCGTGGGAGTGGGACGCGCTGGACGGCGTCAACCCCGCGGAGGGTCAGGTGTCGCGCGCATACCCCATACCCCCCCCCGCTCCTTGTCGGGGCGGGATTCCCGTCGCGGAGTTCCGGTAGGAGGTAGTCGGCGCCGGCCACGTCCGCCAACACCCTGGCGAGCTCGGCCAGGGTGGCGCGGGTGGCGGCGACATCGGCACGCAGCGCGTCGTGCCGGTCCCAGGAGCGCTCGTGGGTCAGCGGGTCGACCTCGCGGTCTCGCCGCGCCTCCCAGGCCTGCAGGGCGGGGTGCCAGCGGGTGAGGAGGGGGCGCAGCGCGCCGTTGAGGACCCCGACCGCGAGGATGCCGAAGGTGACACTGCCGGGCGCGGTCCGCGGAGCGACCTCCGGCCCGTACTTGCGCAGGATCTCCCGGGTGGTGGGGAACAAGGTGTAGAGGCTGCTCAACGCCTCGCGCAGCACACCCTCGTCGGGGCGGAGCTCCACCACCGTCACGCGGGTGATCAGCTCGACGTAGAGCTCCCACGCCGCCTCCGCCTCGGCCCGCCCGGGCTCCCAGGTGCCGCTGATCTCCCCGAGGAACGGCAGCTTGAGCTTGACCGCGACCTGGCTCGGCCGCAGTGGTGCTCGGCGGCGACGTCGTCGTCCTCGCATCGGCCCCTCCTGTTCGGCTCGGCTACCCCGCGGACACCGTCAACGGGGCCGCGCCAGCCAGCTCGGCCAGCTCCACGGCGATCGGGCGCAGCTGCTCGCGTAGCCGGCCGAGCTCGGCCCGCAACACGGTGGCCTCGGTCCAGGCGGCCTCGTGCTCCAGCGGTCCCGCGCCCGGTGGGCGGCGCTCGGTCCACGCGGTCGTCTCCGGCTTCCACCGCCGCAGGAACGGGTCGACGAGGTCGACCAGCAGCCGCCTGGCCAGCGACTCCACCCGGAACCCGACACTGTCCGGGTAGGGTTGCGGGCGAAGCCGTTGCACCACCCGTCGGCAGCGCACGCCCAGCTCGTCCAGGCTCGCCACCGCCTCGACGAGCAGTCCCTCTCCCTCGGGCAGCGGGACGACCGCGATCCGGGTGGCGAGCTCGACGTGCAGCTCCCACGCCACCCGCTCGGCGAGGCCCGACCCCTGTCCCATGCCGGCCATCGTAGAGCCGACCGGTCCGACCGTGCCGCTCGGCGCGATAGCGTCTGGCGGAGGAGACGGAGAAGCGGAGGGGAGCATGCAGGCGCGCGCGGCGCGGTGGGACGTGTTCGTCAGCTACAGCAGAGCCGACGACGCCGGACCGGCGCTGGCGGTGGCCCGGGCGCTGGAGCGGCACGGGTTGCGGGTGTTCGTCGACGAACACGGCGTAGCACCGTTCCAGGCGATCTCCGCCACGATCCTCGACGCCCTGCGCGCCGCACGGGTGCTGCTGGCCTACTTCTCGGCCGCCTACCCTCGCCGGCGCGCCTGCCAGCACGAGCTCACCACCGCGTTCCTCGCCGGGCAGGCCGAGGGACGGCCGAGCCGGCGGGTCCTGGTCATCAACCCGGAACGGGACAGCGATCACATTCACCCGGTCCAGCTACGGGACGCCAAGCACGTGCCCGCACCCCGGTCGCGCCGCGACCTCGCCACCGTCGCCGACCTGGTCACCGCCCACCTCGCCGACATCGACACCCCGATCGGGACCGGGGAACCCGGCGCACCGCCGAGATGGGCGGCCGGGTCCGCGCCCGCCCGACCGGCCCGGTTCGTCGGGCGCCTGGCCGAGCTGTGGCGGCTGCACTCGATCCTCACGCCCGAGGACGCGCCGCTCACCGCCGAGCCCAGCGCCCCCGTCGCCGTGGTGCACGGCGCCCCCGGAATCGGCAAGTCCACCCTGGTCACCGAGTATCTCTACCGGTTCCACACCGCCTACCCCGGCGGGGTCGTCTGGTGCGCCGGGCGGGACCTGCTCACCGACACCCCGCCCGCAGCCCCGCCGCCGGGCACGGCGCGATCGGTCCGGGTCGTGGACGACGTGCCGCCCGGGCTCGACCCCGCGACGGTCGCGGCCGCGCTGCGCGCCTCCCCTGGCGAGTGCGGCGTCATCACCACCCGGGACGCCCGCTACACCGGGCTGGGCGTCGGGCTGCACCTGGACGGGCTCGCCGCCGACGACGGCACCCACCTGGTCACCCACGTTCACGCTGGCGGTGCGGACGCCGATCGGTCCCGGGCCACCGACCTGGTCCGCGTCCTGGGCGGCCACCCGCACGCGCTCGCCGTCCTCGCCCGGCAGGAGCACGACCCGGACCCGCTCGCGGCGATCACGCTCGACCGGCCCACCGCGCTCGCCACCCTCGCCGAGGACTACCTGCGGGTCCTCGACCCGCTGGACGATCCGGCGGTCGACGCGCTCTGCGCCATCGCCGCGCTGCAGCCGGCCAGCACGCCGACGCGGGTCGTGGAATCCCTGTTGCGGCAGCGGTACCCGGAGCTGGGCGCCCCGGAGGCGCGGCGGATCCTGCGCACCCTCCTCGGCCACGGGCTCCTCACCTCCACCAGCCCGATCGCGGCGCCACCGCTGCTCGGCCACCTCATCCGCGCCTACCACGACCCGCACCGCTACCACGACGTTCGGGAGAGCACCCTTCGGCTCCTCGTCGCCCAACCGGCCGCCGGGCCCGAACCGACCCGGCCGACCGCCCAGGAACACGTCCTGGCCTGGAAGCTCCAGGTGGAGATCGCCCACCGGCTGGCCGCGCTGCCCGGCGCGGACCGGCATGGCTCGCTCCGCGCCGCGCTGTCCTCCCTGCACACCCTGTTCGACGTGGTCCGCGACCTCCTCCGCACCAGCGGCCCACCCCGCCCCACCCCCACCACCGCCACCATCGCCGCCGAGCTGCTCCACCGCCACCTGCGGCCCCTGCTCACCACCTGGCACCCGCGACTGCTCAGCCACGAGTCCACGCGCGGCCACGCCGACTTCCTGAGCCACGAACGGCAGTGGAGCCACTACCCCGAGCTGAAGGCCGCACTGGTCGGGCTCCGGCAGCCGCTGGCCGGCATCATCCAGGACCTCGCCACCACCACCGGAAGCGACTACGGGCTGCCCTCGGCCGACCGGCGCGAAGCGTGAGGGAACTCGCCACTGGACACAGCAGACAGGACAGTCCGGCGAACGCCGATCCTTGTGGCAGGATCCATTCCGCACGGAAACCACCCAGGCCGGGCCAGTGGGGAGTCGTTCATGTCGGTCGCGAGAGTCCGTTACATCGTGGACGACGTCGACGCCACCGTCGACTTCTACGTGACCCATCTCGGGTTCGACCTGACCGTGCGGCATGCCCCCGGGGTCGCGCTGCTGGTCAAGGGAGCGCTTCGGCTGCTGCTCAGCACACCGAACGGCGCGGGCGGAGGGGACCGCGACGAGGTGCCGAAGCCTGGTGGCTGGAACCGGATCCGCCTGGAGGTCGACGACCTCGCCGCGGAGGTGCGGATGCTCCAGCGAGCGGGGGTCGCGATTCGCGGCGAGTCCGTCCAGGACCGCGAGGGGCAGTACGTCGTGATCGAGGATCCGGCCGGCAATCCCGTGGAGTTGTTCGAGCCAACCGACCAACACACCAGTTCCTGCTGAGGTCGCGGTCTTCGGGCTCCCCCCGCGCGACTCGACGTCGTGGTCAGTGGGGTGGTCGGGTGTCGATCAGGACCGCGGCGGTGATGATCGCGGCGATGACGAGCAGGAGAACGAGGCCGGCGTCGATCAGGGTGTCGAGCATGGTCAGCTCCGGGCGGTGCTGGTCCGGACGCGGTGCCGGGGCCAGAGGCTGGTCAGGGTCACGGTGGCGAGGGTGAGCACGATGACGGCCAAGGAGAGCGGAGTGGGAATCTCCGGCACCGCGGGCCAGATCCCGTGCGCCCAGTGCAGCACCAGTTTCACCCCGATGAACGCCAGGATGACGGCGAGCCCGTGGTTGAGATGGGTGAGCTTGGCCAGCGTGGTGTGGAGCACGAAGTACAACGCGCGCAGACCGAGCAACGCGAAGGCGTTCGTGGTGAACACCAGGTAGGGATCCTCGGTGATGCCGTAGACGGCGGGAACGGAGTCGACGGCGAACACCACGTCGGTGGCGAAGACGGCCACCACCACCAGCGCCAGCGGGGTCAGCGCGCGCCGCCCGCGTTCACGGACCACGAGTCGGGTGCCGCGGTAGCCGTCGGTGACCGGTGTCAGCTTGCGCAGCAGCCGAACCGAGCGCATCCGGGACACGTCTCGGTCGAACGCCGCCCCGGTGACGGCCTCGTGCAGGATCTTGATCGCCGAGCCGAACAGGATCGCGCCGAAGACCAGGAACGCCCAGGTGCCCGACCGCAGCATGGCGGCGCCGGCGGCGATGAAGACGCCGCGCAGCACCAGCGCGCCAACGATGCCGTAGAGCAGGACCCGCTGCTGCACCCGGGCGGGCACGGCGAACCCGGCCAGCAGGAGCATGAAGACGAAGAGGTTGTCGACCGACAGGGACTTCTCGACGACGAACCCGGTGACGAACGTCAGCGCCTGATCGCCGCCGAATCCGGTCCACAGCCAGCAGGCGAACACCAGCGGCAGGGTGAGGTAGAACGACGACCACCCGACGGCTTCCCGCAGCGACACCTCGTGCGGGCGCCGGGTCACCAGGAAGTCGGTCACCAGCAGGGCCATCAGGACGGCGATACTGATGATCCACAGCCCCGGTGTGCCGATCGACGGCGACGGCGGGGAGGCCAGGACAGCGGAACGGGGGAACACGCGGCCTCCTCGAGCACGGTCGGTGCTCGAGGTCTCCTTCACCCGGAGCGGGCGCCCCGCCGAGGACACCATGGGGTGTCCGTACTGACCGGCCAGGGCCTCGGGAAGTACTCCCCTCCGCGCGAGTATCGGACAAAACAGGCTCCCCTGTAAAGGGGCGCGTGTCCCTCACTCGGGTGCCAGGGACACGTCCCCGAGGACGGCGGTGACGCTCTCGTCCCCGCCGCCCAACCGGAACGTGACCTGACCCAGGTCCGTCAGAGTCGCGGACGGCGCGGCCTCCCCGAGTCGTGGACGCGCGCGGCGCGGGTCAGCAGGTAGCGCAGGGTCCGAACGTGTACCGGCAGGAGCGCCGACCAGACGATCCGGCTGGCACGACCACCGTGCTCGACGAACGTCGCGAGTGTCACCGAGGACGGCCGGGTGCGCAGCACCAGGTTGGCTCGCAACCCGATCCTCCAGTCCACATCGAGCCGGATGCCGTCGGCAGTGTTCTCGCCGATGCGCCAGCCCACCACGTGCGCGCGGGACGGGAACGGGCCGAGTCGCGCGCCGACCACCCGCCAGCCGAGCCGGAGAGATGACCGAAGAGGCGCCGGCGCGGACTCGAACACTCCGCGGATCCAGTCCTCGGCGCTACCGCGGCCGGCCGCACCGGTGTGAACGATGAACGCGTCCTGATAGTCGACCCTGCGCAGTGCTGTGCGCGATCGGACATCGTCGGGTACCGCGGTCCGCTTCGCGCGCCGGCCCGCTCGCTCGGTGTTCGTCATCGCAACGCTTCCTCTGCCACGTCCGCCGTTCACCGGCACAGCGGTCGTGCGGACTCGCGTGCCGCTACTAGACACATGTCCAGCAGCGGGAAGCTTACGGACACTGCGAGACACACGTCAACTAAGGTGCCGCGCATGGGAGCACGACGACGGCTGACACCCGAGCGACGTCGCGACGAGTTGCTCGACGCGGCGGCTCGGCTGTTCGCGACCCGGCCCTACGACGAGGTGCTGATGGAGGACGTCGCCGAGCACGCCGGGGTGTCGCGCGCCAACCTCTACCGCTACTTCCCGAGCAAGCGCGACCTGTTCGCCGCGATCTACCGGCGGGCGGCCGACGACCTGCTGGCGGCGGTCCGTGTCGATCCTGCTGAACCGGTGATCGAGCAGGTGTCGGCTGGGCTGGACGCGCACATCGACTACTTCGTCGCGAACCGGCTGACCGTGCTGGCCGCGAACCGGGTGCTGGCGGGAGACCCGATGATCCAAGCGATCATCTCGGACGAGATGGCGCAGCTCCGGCAGCGCATACTCGAATCGGCCGAGCTCAGCGGCATTCGCCGCGACGTCGCCGCGCCCGCTCTGCACGCCTGGCTGGTGTTCGTTCGCGCGATCTGCGTGGAATGGCTGGCGAACGAGACCTTCTCCCGCGAAGAGCTCCGGGAGGTCTGCCTCGGCGCGCTGCGGGGCGCGCTGGACGCGGCGGCCGACGCGGACCGGTCCTGACCGCCGCTTCGGGTGTGCGCCGACCCAGGGCTGCGCCCGCCGACCGCGGGCACAGCGGTGCGCCTGTCGGCGAGGAACACACGCTCCCGACCCATCAGAGTCGGGGACGGCGCGGCCTCCTCGGCTGCTCGGGCTCGGCCTCCGGTCGTCAGGGGGACGCGGCGCCGGGATTCTCGACCTGGGACGCGACGCAGCGAGAGTTCGGGGCTCGGGTGGCGGAGCGCGAGCCGGTGCCAGGTTCCGGCGCACCGATGCGTGCGGCGGCCGAACCGGCGCAGCAGACCCGTGACGATGCGGCTGCGGCGGCCGACGAGGCTGAGGCGGCGATTCGCGAAATCGGGCCGGCGTGGCGGCTGGATCAGCCCGGCCAAACCGCTGCCGCGGACGCACTGAAAGCGGCGGAGGACACCCCGACCGCCGGCGGAGCCGCCCCGGCCACATCGCCGCCCGCCACATCGCCGCGGCCAGCACCCCTTGCGGTGCGTCCACGGCCCATTCCCCGATCGCGGTGAACGACCACGCTCCGGCCAGCACCGCCGCCGCGGCCACCGACGGAATCGACTCCGTCGAATGCCGCACACCCCGCCGATCCCGCGGATTCGGCACCCGCGCCAACCGCCGCCGCAGATCAGCAACCCGCCCCTGGCCAGCACCAACCTCCCCCGACCGGGCCACACGATCCAACCCAGCAGGAACAGGGCACGATGACACAGCGGGCACGGCTCTCCTCCACGATCATGCGAATTCGACACTCACAGATCAACAGCGACCGTGCCCACCCCACATTCAGGGTGAACGACTTTGCCGGAACCCTGCCCATTCGAAGGGGGACGGCCCCGCTTCCAGCCTATCGGTGGGGTGGGGGTGCGTGGAGGGGGTTGCGGAGAATGTGGACAACGTCGCGGTTCGGCGGCTCCGTTCGTGTCGTTTTCGGGACGAAAGGTCGAGTCGCGAAATTCCTTTGCCGCGCCGTCGCCGGGGAAACTAGCCTCCTGGCGCATGCGGGAGAGCTTGCGTGACGACCTCAGAGTGGCGCTCAGGTCGCGGGACCGGGTCGCCATCACGGCGCTCCGTTCCGCGCTGGCGGCCATCGACAACGCCGAGGCGATCCCCCTCGACGGCCCTGTGGCCGGGAGCGAGCACGTCGCGGGAGCGGCGGTCGGGCTGGGATCGGCCGAAGCGGAACGTCGACTCCTCACCGAGGAGGATCTTCGGTCGATCCTCGAGCAGGAGATCCGCGAGCGACGGGTGGCCGCCGCGGAGTACGAGCGGCACGGACGCGACGACCGCGCTCAACGGCTCCGTGCGGAGGCCGACATCCTGAGCCAACACCTGAGCCCACCTCGGTAACCCGGCCTCACCCGCTCAGCACGGCGGCCGGGTCGAGACGATCGCCCCCAGGTCAGCGGGCCCGCCGGGACCGTGGTAGCGCCCGTCCAGGGTGAGGCTCAGGTTCGCGGTGACCCTGCGGCCGGTCCAGTTGCTCATGACTGCCCTTCCGTTTCCTTGGTCGATGTCGTGGTGCGCCGGAACGCGCCGACGGCGTCGGCGAGGTTGTCGAGCACCTGACCCCAACCGGTGGCGATCCCCGCGATGTAGGGGACCGCCTCGACGGTCGTGTCGGTGATGCGCAGGCCGAGCCGCAGCCGGGTGCCGTCCGGGACCGCGGCGAGGGTCAGGTCGTAGTGGCCGGTGAACGAGACCGCTCCCGCGGCGTCCAGCACCGAGAGGTCGAACACGAGGTGCTCGGGTTCCCTCGCGGTGTGGACCCGCCCCTCGGAGCGGTACCGCCCCTCGGCGTCGCGGTACTCGAGGACGGCGCGACCACCCGGCGCCGGCTCGAGGGCGCTGTCGGTGACCGTCAGCGACGGTGGCGCCCACCAGGACGCGAGCAGGTCCGGCTCCACCCAGTGCCGCCAGACCACGTCCCGAGGCGCGGCCAGCACGCGCTCGAACGAGAAGATGCGCCCGTCCGCCCACCGGTCCCGGTCCGCGACCGCGGACTCCGCCTCGATGGCCGCGCGGTAGCGCGCGATCACGTTTCGCTCGCCCTCGTTCGACTCGGTGGTCTCGACCAGTTCCCGCAGCCGCCGCTCGAGGGCCTTCAGCGGCGCCGCCTCGACCGCGTACACGCGACGCTGCCCGAGCGGATAGACCGTGACCAGGCCGACCCGGGCGAGGGCCTGGAGGTGCTTGGTGGTCTGTGGCTGCCGTAAGCCGGCCAGCTCGGCCAGCTCGCCCACGGACCGGGGTCGCTCGGCGAGGAGCTCGACGATGCGCCACCGCGCGCCGTCCCCCAGTGCTGCTGCGATCCGCTCCATGGGTCGAAGTTTCACTAACGTGAATATTCGCGTCAAGGAATACCTCGAATATGGGCTGGATCAGCCGTCGATGGCGAGGGCGCCGCGGCACTACCAGGAACTGAACCGCGAAATCCACGTCGGGGACCGCGAGATCCACGCCCGGGACCGCGAGGTCCACCGGACCGGCGACTCGGCACCCGACCGGGCGCCACGACCGGCCTGCCCCGCCCCCTCCCTCGGGAGGAACTGGTCTCCTCCACCAGGAGGAGGCGGTGCGGCCCCGCGGCGGAGGCGCGGTGTGGAGGACGCCCCGACGATGGCTGGTCCGGGCGGTCGAGCGCCGCCGGGACCATCCGTCGGCGAGGAGGACGAGCAGACATGTGGGCAGGATCGGCTTTTCGGACGGCAGGACCGGCGCTGGTGGCGCTGGCGGTGACGGCGGCGGGGTGCGCACCGGGTGCGGCGACGGCCGCCGCGCCGCCGAGCGTGCACTGGGGCCCGTGCGCGGACAACGCGTCCGTGGAGTGCGGGAGCGTCGCCGTCCCCGTCGACTGGGCCGCCCCGGACGGGCCGGCGATCGACCTCGCGGTGGCGCGGCGAGCCGCCGCCGACCCGGCCAGGCGGCTCGGCACGCTCGTCTACGCCCCGGCGGGTCCGGGCAGCTCCGGTGTGGACGCTCTCACCAACCAGCAGGTCTTCGACCTGCTCTTCACCCCGGAGCAGGCCGAGCGGTTCGACATCGTGAGTTTCGACCCTCGCGGCGTGCGCCGCAGTCACCCGGTCCGGTGTTCCGCGGCGCTGGTGGACGCGCTCGACATGCCGGTGCGCGGCGAGCGGGAGTTCCGGCGGTTCCTCGACGCGCAGGCCGCGCTCGGCGGCAGCTGCCGGGAGCTCACCGGCCCCGTGATCGATCACCTGGACAGCACCGACCAGGCGCGTGACCTCGACGCGCTGCGGGCGGCACTCGGCGAGGAGAGGGTGAACATCTACGCGCTGTCCTACGGCACGGTGCTCGGGCAGATGTACGCGGAGTCGTTCCCCGAGCGGATCCGCACCATGGTGCTCGACGCCACTGTGGACCACAGTGTCGGTACCGAGCGGATTCACGTCACCGGCGCACGCGCCGCGCAGGAGTCCTTCGAGGTGGTGCTCGGCTGGTGCGCCACGAGTGAGGCGTGCGTGCTGCACGGGCGGGATGTGCGGGCGATCGTCGCCGACCTCTACGCCAAGGCCGACGCGGGCGAGCTGACCCATCCGACCGATCCGGCGCGCACCCTGGACCGGGGGGAGCTGGCGCACGAGATCCTCGACCCGCTCGGCAACGCCGACGTGGTGGAGACGACGAACCGGATCGCCGCGCTCGCGGGCTCGCCCGCGCCGCGGTCCGCGGACCAGAGTGCCCAGGGCTCCTCGGCGGCCACCGTCCCGCTACCGATCTACCTCTACTGCGCCGATCACCGCAACAGCACACGGTCCTATGCCGACCTGTACCGGCTGCGGCGGCTGGAGAGCGCGGTCGCACCGGACGTGAGAACCAGCACGCACGGTGTCCCCCTCCTGTGCGTCAACCCGCCGTTCGAGACGACCAACCCGCCGCACGAGCTGGACGTCGAGGACGCGCCGCCGATCCTGGTCACCAACTCCCGCTACGACGCCTCCACTCCGCACGAGAACGCGCGACGGGTCGCGGAGCAGATCGGCGACGCCGTGCTGGTCACCTACGACGGCCTCGGGCACGGCGCGGCGGTCCGCGGGCGGTGCATGCGCGGCCTCGTGACCGCCTACCTCGTCGACGGCACGATGCCACCGCGGGGAACGCACTGCCCCGCCGAGCCGCTGCCCTGACCGGTCGACGTTCGGTTCGGCGAGGGCGGCTCGTGGGGTGGGCCCCACGGGCGCCGGCAGCCGGCCTCCATCGTCCTCGGGCTGCTTGCCACCGGATCGGCCGCCGGCCAGGTTTGGGGCGGGCGCGGTTCGGGAACAGACCGGCGGATCGAAGGAAGGCGGTGGGTGAGGTGCCGGCGTGGCTGGAGGCCGGAGCGTGGGGTCTGCTCGCCGGCAGCGCGCTCGTGCTCGGCGCCGCGATCGCCTGGTGGGTCCGGGTGCCCCGCCAGGTGGTCGCGGCGATCATGGCGTTCGGCGCCGGGGTGCTCATCTCCGCGCTGGCGTTCGAGCTCGTCGCCGAGGCCGAGCGCACCGGAGGCCTGCTGCCCACCGCGGTCGGCTTCCTCGCCGGCGCGGGCGCCTACGTGCTGGCCAACGTCGCCCTCGACCGGCACGGCGCCCGCCACCGCAAGCGTTCCGGCGGGCACCAACCAGGGCCGCGCGAGCAGAAGGGCAGCGGCATCGCCATCGCCGTCGGTTCGCTGCTCGACGGCATCCCCGAATCGGTGGTGCTGGGCGTGTCCCTGCTGCACGGGGGCACCGTCGGCCTCGCCGTGCTGGCCGCGATCGCCATCTCCAACGTCCCCGAAGGACTGTCCAGCGCCGCCGGTATGAAGCGCGCCGGCCGCGGCCCCGGCTACGTCTTCGGCGTCTGGGGTGGCATCGCCGCCGCCAGCGGTGTGGCCGCCCTGCTCGGCTACCTGACCCTGGAGAGCGCGTCGCCGGCGACGATCGCCGTCATCACCGCCGTCGCCGCCGGCGCGATCCTGGCCATGATCGCCGACACCATGATCCCCGAGGCGTTCGAGCGCACCCACGTCCTGACCGGACTGATCACCACCGTCGGGTTCCTCGCCGCCTTCACCATCGAACGGCTCGGCCACTGAGTGAGATCAGCGGGCGGAGAGCACGTCGCGAAGTGTCGCGGCGAAGGCGTCCGGGTCGCCGGGCATGCCGAACTCGTCGCCGAGGAAGCCGCCGTGGTGGCTGGGGAACACGACCGGCGTGGTGCCGAGGCGTTCCGCGAGCGCCTCGGCACCGCGGGCCGCCAGCTCTCCCCGGGACTCCGCCCCGACGGCGATGACGATCCGCGTCGACGCGGCGGCGAGTGCCTCGAGGTCGTGCTCGTGGGCCGAGCAGGTGCGGATGTTCTGCCCGACGAGCGGGTCGTCGCGGGAGCCGTCGTCGGCGGTGGGGAGGCCGAAGTCGGCCGGGTTCGGTGCGGGCCGTTCGAGGTAGCCCGCCGGCAGCGGGCCTCGCTGGCTGGTCAACGCGATGAACTTGGCCATCGCGGGACCCAGGCCGTCGCGCTGGTACGTCGCGTGGATGTCCGCGCACACGGCGAGCACCACGTCGCGGTCGGGCAGGAACCGCGCCACCGGCGGCTCGTGCGCGACGAGCGTCCGGACCAGGTCGGGGTGCTTCGCCACCAGGGCGAGCGAGTTGACGGCGCCCCCGCTGCTGGCGAACAGGTCCACCGGGCCGACACCGAGCGCCTCGATCACCCGACGCAGGTCGTCGGCGTGCTCGTCGGGCGTCGACTCCGGCGCGCCGCCGGTGCGGGGGCTGCGCCCCGTGCCGCGCGGGTCGTACGTCACCACCGGCCGGTCGGTGAAGCGCGCCGCGAGCGTGCCGAAGCCGCTGGCGTCCATCGGCGAGCCGACCATCATCAGCACGCGGCCCGCCGCGTCGCCGGCCAGCTCGCCCCGCACGTCGTAGGTGAGCGTGGCGCCGGGAGCGTCCAGGGTGCGGGTCATCGGCTCGACCATCGATGTCTCCTTCGAGCTCGCCGCGCGCTCGGGGGCAGCGCCGGCGACAGCATGGACCAGTGACCCCCGGTCAGTACCGTCGTGCCGCCGGCGTCCGATGTCAACCGCGATCACTGGCCGGGTGGCTGCCAGCGGCCGTCGACCCGGCGCGGGATGTCGACCGCACCGTCACGCAGCTCGGGGGGAAGGGCGTACGCCGGCGCGTTCTGCCACGTCACCGGGCGGAGGAAGCGCCGGATCGCGGTCGGGCCCACGGAGGTGTGCGGGCTGGTGGTGGCCGGCCACGGACCACCGTGGGTCTGCGCCCAGGAGACGAGCACACCGGTCGGGAAGCCGTCGAACACCACCCGCCCGGCCCTGGCGCTCAGCAGGTCGGTCAGCTCCACGACGTGGTCCCGCTCCTCTGGCTCGGCGTGGAGGGTCCCGGTCAGCGAGGCGGGCAGCCGGTCGATCGCCGCGCGCAGCTCATCGTCGTCGCGGTAGCGGGCGATGACGGCCAGCGGGCCGAAGCACTCCTCGGTCACCTCCGGCCGCAGCTCGCTCGCCGGCAGCGACAGCAGCCGCGGGCGCACGACCCGCTCCGGCTCCGCCGGCCCGCCCTCGGCGAGCACCGGCACTCCCTCGGCGAGCACCGACACGCCCGGCGACGTCGCCAGCCGCTCCCCGATGGTCCCGTACGCCGTGGAGATCCCGTCGTTCAGCGCGGTACCCGGCGCGGCCCCACCCACCAGGTCGGCGGCGTGCGCCACCAGCCGGTCACCGTCGGGACCGGCGGGCACGAGGACCAGCCCCGGCTTGGTGCACAGCTGCCCGGCGGAGGTGGTGAACGACGCCACCAGGCCCTCGGCGATCTCCCGCCCCCGGCGGCCGGCCGCGCCGGCGGTGACCACCACCGGGTTGAGGCTGGAGAGCTCGCCGTAGAACGGGATCGGCTCGGCGCGGGTGGCGATGACGTCCATCAGCGCCCTGGCGCCGCGCAGGGACCCGGTGAACGCGACGGCCCGAATCCGCGGGTCGGCCACCAGGTCCGCGCCGGCCCGCTGCCCGAACACGATGCCGAGCGTTCCCTCGGGCGCGCCCACGTCCCGCGCGGCGCCGGCCAGCAGGTCGAACGTCAGCCGCGAGGTCCGCGGGTGGGAGGGGTGCGCCTTCACGACCACCGGGCAGCCGGCCGCCAGCGCCGACACGGTGTCGCCACCGGGCACCGAGAACGCGAGTGGGAAGTTGCTCGCCCCGAAGACGGCGACCGGGCCGAGCGGGACGAGCAGCCGCCGCAGGTCGGGTCCCGGACCCATCGGGGTGTCCGTGGGGTGGTCGATCGTCGCCTCGAGGTAGGAGCCCTCGTCGAGCACGTCGGCGAACAGGCGGGCCTGGTAGGCGGTGCGCGCGTGCTCGCCGCGCAGCCGGGTCGCGCCGATCGACGTCTC
The DNA here is from genome assembly GCF_900115565.1 of Amycolatopsis arida. Classification (GTDB taxonomy): domain Bacteria; phylum Actinomycetota; class Actinomycetes; order Mycobacteriales; family Pseudonocardiaceae; genus Yuhushiella; species Yuhushiella arida. The sequence continues at coordinate 894,343 of NZ_FOWW01000001.1, forward strand.
ACGGTCGGCGACGGTCACGATGTCGTCCCGGTGTGCCTCGATCGCCTCGGCGACGGCGCGGAGCAGCCGGGCGCGGAACGCCCTGCCCCGCGCGTCGAGGACGGGGGCCGCGGCGGCGGCCGCGGCGGTCAGTTCGGTGACGTCCCTGGTGTCGGTGCCGTTGGTGGTCATGGTCCTCCCTCTGCTCGAGTTGGCCGGGCTCATTCGCGGACCTCGTGGCGCGCCGCCTCGCCGGTGCTGGCGACCCAGAAGTCGGCGTTGGGGATCCCCAGCCGCACCGGGTCGAACCGCGGGTCGAGTCCCTGCCGCCGCTGCCGGTCGTAGTCGCGCAGCGCGATCAGCGCCGGCCTGGCCAGGAAGACGAGGCAGACCATGTTGACCCACGCGAGCGAGGCGTAGCCGACGTCGCCGATCGCCCAGACCAGGTCGGCCGACTCGACCGAGCCGTAGAAGATGACGGCGACCATCACCAGGTGGACGACGGTTCGCGGTCCCTTCCGCTGCCTGCCGCGGGTCAGGTAGGTCAGGCTGGTCTCCGCGATGTAGGCGAAGGCCACCAGCGTGGTGAACGCGAACAGGGCGAGCGCGAGCGCGACGAAGTGCGGGCCGACGCCGGCGAACACGGAGTCGATGGCCGCCTGGGTGTAGGCGGGGCCGGCCTCGACGCCCGGCACGTTGGTGACGAGCGCTCCCCCGTCACCCGCCTGGACGTTGTACCGCCCGGTGATCAGGATCATCAGGCCGGTGGCCATGCACACGAAGAGGGTGTCGACGTAGATCGAGAACGACTGCACCAGGCCCTGCTTCACCGGGTGCGACACCTCCGCCGCGGCCGAGCCGTAGGTGCCCTCACCGACGCCGGCGACGTTGGAGAACAGCGCGCGGCGCACACCCCAGGCGACCGCGGCCCCCACGATGCCGCCGAACACCGAGTCGGCCCCGAACGCGCTGGCCAGCACCAGGCCGACCACGCTCGGTACCGCGGAGGCGTTGGCCGCCACGACGACCAGCGCCGCGACCACGTAACCGACCGCCATGAATGGGACGACGGTGTCGGCGACGGCGACGATCCGCCTGCGGCCGCCGAGGACGACGAACCCGAACAGGCCGACGACGACCACGCCGGTGACCCACGGGGTCACGCCCATCGCGGTGTCGACGCTCGCGGCGATGTTGTTCGACTGCACACCGGGGGCCAGCACGCCGTAGAGGACCAGCGCGGCGCCGGCCGCGACGACCGCGAGCCACCGCCTGCCCAGCCCCTTCTCGATGTAGTACGGGATCCCGCCCCAGTACTTGCCACCGGCCTCGGTCTTGTAGATCTGCGCGAGGGTCGACTCCACGAACGCGGTCGCGCCGCCGAGGAAGGCCATCACCGCCATCCAGAACAGCGCGCCCGGTCCGCCGGCGGCGATCGCGGTGGCGACACCGGCGATGTTGCCGACCCCGATCCGGCTCGACAGGGTCAGCGTCAGCGCCTGGAACGACGAGATGCCGGCCGCGGACCCCTGCCCGACCCGGAGCTGCCGGATCATGTCGGGAATCCGCCGGAACTGGACTCCCCTGGTCAGGATGGTCAGCAGGACACCGAGCCCGAGCGCGAGGACCACCAGCGGGTTCCACAACCACTCGTTGAGGGAGGCGAGGACGTCGGTCACAGCTCGAACCCTTCGGGGAACGGATCGGTCGGGTCCAGCAGGTACTGGCCCATCCCGGTGATCCAGGCGCCGCCGGTCACCGTCGGCACGACGGCCGGCACGCCGCCGACCGTGGTCGCCTCGACGAGCCGGCCGACGAACCGGGTGCCGAGCAGCGACTCGTTGACGAAGTCCCGCCGCAGGCCGAGCTCGCCCCGCGCGTGCAGCTGGGCCATCCGGGCGGAGGTGCCGGTGCCGCAGGGTGAGCGGTCGAGCCAGCCGGGGTGAATGGCCATCGCGTTGCGCGCGTCGCTGTGCTCGCCGCCCGGCGCCACCAGCTGCACGTGCTTGCACCCGCCGATGGTGGGGTCGGCGGGGTGCACCGGCCGGTTCCGCTCGTTGATGGCGTCCATGATGGACAGACCGGCGGCCAGCATCCTGCCCTTCTGCGCCTTGTCGAAGGGGATGCCGAGCTCGGCGATCGGGAGGATGGCGTAGAAGTTGCCGCCGTAGGCCATGTCGTAGCGGACCCGGCCCAATCCGGGCACCTCCACCTCGGCGTCCAGCTCCACGGCGAACGACGGCACGTTCTGGATGGTCACCGACCTCGCCCTGCCGTTCTCGACGGCGACCTCGGCGACCACCAGCCCCGCCGGCGCGTCGAGCCGCACCGTGGTGACCGGCTCGGTCACCGGAACCATGCCGGTCTCCACGAGCACGGTGGCCACGCCGATGGTGCCGTGCCCGCACATCGGCAGGCAGCCGGACACCTCGATGTAGAGCACGCCCCAGTCGGCGTCCGGCCGGGTGGGCGGCTGCAGGATCGCGCCGCTCATCGCCGCGTGCCCACGTGGCTCGTTGACCAGCAGCTTCCTGATGTGGTCGAGATGCTCGACGAAGTACTCCCGCCGGGCGGCCATCGTGTCGCCGGGGATCACCCCGACACCGCCGGTCACCACCCTGGTCGGCATGCCCTCGGTGTGCGAGTCGACCGCGGAGAAGTACCGGGACGCGCGCATCTCACACCGCCACCGGGTGCGCGGCCAGGTGGTCCACGGCGCGGCGCAGGTCGGCGTCGAGCGCGCTCAGCTGCTCGGCGCTCAGCGGCCCCCGGGGCGGCCGGCACGGCCCGCCGTAGCGGCCGACGACCTCCATCCCGCGCTTGATGGCCTGCACGAACTCGGTGCGCGAGTCCCACCGGAAGGCGGCGACGAGGTGCTCGTACAGCGCGCGTGCCGCGGCGAGCTCTCCCTTGCGGGCCAGGGAGAACAGGTGCGCCGACTCGGCGGGGAAGACGTTGGGGAACCCGGCGAACCAGCCGGTGGCGCCCATCAGCAGCGCCTCGAGCGCCACGTCGTCGGCGCCGGCCACGATCGTGAGGTCGGGCGCCAGCTCGCGCAGCTCGAGCACCCGCCGCACGTCGCCGGAGAACTCCTTGACCGCCACGACGTTGTCCAGCCGCGCGATCTCGGCGAGCACCGGCGGCAGCATGTCCACCTTCGTGTCGATCGGGTTGTTGTAGGCCATCACCGGCAGGCCGACGCCGGCCACCTGCTCGAAGTGGTGGACGATCTCCGCGGTGTTGGCGCGGTACATGGTCGGCGGCAGGCACAGCACGCCGTGCGCGCCGTCCTCGGCGGCCTTCTCCGCCCATGCGCGGGCCTGGTGCGCGCCGACGCCGTGCACGCCGACCACCACGATCCCGTCGTCGCCGACCGCCTCGATCGCGGTGCGCGCCACGGCCCGGCGTTCCGCGTCGGTGAGCGAGGAGTACTCGCCGAGCGAGCCGTTCGGGCCGACCCCGCGGCAGCCGTTGTCGACGAGCCACCGGCAGTGCTCGGCGTAGCGGTCGAGGTCCACCCGCAGTCCCGCCGGGGCGCTCACGTCCTCCACGTAGGGCAGTGCGGTGGCGACGATGACGCCGTCGAGCTTCTCCTTGCTCATTCCTTCTCCCTGTCCTCTCCGTCCTCTCCGGACACGGTGTCGGCGAGCTCGCCCAGCCGCAGCGGCGCGGCGACGGGCCGCCGGGCGAACGCGGCGGCGCCGCCGGGAAGCCCGGCCAGCTCGGCGACGGTGGGGCCGCACACGCGGCCCTGGCACGGGCCGAGGCCGGCCCGGCTGACCAGCTTCAGCGAGCGCACTCCCCTGGCGTCGCGGTCGGCGAGGGCCCGGCGCAGCTCGCCGTAGCCGACCTCCTCGCAGCGGCAGACGAGGGTGTCGTCGCGCAGCCAGCCACGCCATCCCGGCCGCACCGGGTGGACCCGGTCGAGCGCGGCGGCGAACCGACGGCCGGCGCGGACCCGCCGCAGCGCGGCCACGGGTGGCACGGCGCGCCCGCCGACCCGGAGGGCCGCGGCGGCACCGGCGACGGCGCCCTCGGCGGCGGCGAGGTCGGCACCGCCGATCCCGGTCAACTCACCGGCCGCGAACACGCCGAGCACGCTCGTCGCCTGCGCCGCGTCGACGAGGACGGCCCCGTCGCGGACGGCACAGCCGGCGGCGACGGCCAGCTCGAGCTGCGGGGTGAAGCCGAAACCAACACAGACCGCGTCGACCGCGATCCGCCGCTCGGTGCCGGCGACCACGGTCCAGTCCGGGTCCAACCGGACCGTCGTCACCGCCTCGACCCGGTCGTCGCCGTGCGCGGCGATCACCGTGCTCCGCAGGCGGTAGGGCACCCGGTGCCGGGCGAGCAGCGCCAGGTACCGGCCGAGCTCACCGCCCTTGCGCCACCCGGCCAGCACCCCGGGCGGCGTGGACAGCCAGCCCCGGACCGGGTCGTTCGCCTCGTGGACGCCGACCACCTCGGCGCCTCCGCGCAGGACCGAGACGGCGACCGGGAGCAGGAACGGTCCGGTGCCGGCGATCAGCACCCTGCCACCGACGGCGACGCGCTGCCCCTTCACGAGCGCCTGGGCCGCCCCGGCCGTGTAGACGCCGGGGAGCTCCCAGCCGGGGAACGGCAACGCGCGGTCGTGGGCCCCGGTGGCCAGGACGAGCGCCGCGGTGTCGATCGCGTCGCCCCGGCGGGCCGGCGCGTCGGCGGGGCCGGTGCGCAGGTGCACGCGGTGCCCGCCGGGAACCGGCTCCAGCGCCCAGACCACGGTGCTCCGCCGGTGCTCCACACCGGCCGGCAGGACGAACCGCTCGTTCCCCCGCAGCGCGTCCTGCCGGTGGTACTGCCCGCCGAGCAGGGGCGCGGAGTCGACGAGGGTGACCGCGACGCCGGTCCGCGCCACGGCCCGCGCGGCCGCCATCCCGGCCGGCCCGCCGCCGACCACCACGACGCGCCTCATGACGGCAGCTCCGCGCCGTGCTGGGTGCGGACGTCGTCGCCGTCCTCGACCACCCGCTGGCAGGCCCGGACGTCGGGCACCCCGTTCACCACGACGAGGCAGTCGAAGCAGGCGCCGATGCCGCAGAAGACGCCACGCGGCCGGCCACCGTGCCGGGTGGTGCGCCACGACGTGCGGCCGAGGCCCAGCAGCAGGCCGGCGACCGTCTGCCCCGGCCGCGCGGGCACCGCCCTTCCGTCCACCTTCACCCGCATTCCGGTACCTCCTCGACGACCGCGGGACGGTCCACTCGGAACGGATGAGGGTCCAGCTCCGGCTCCCCGCCGGTGTGGAGGTCCGCGAGCAACCGGCCGGTGCCGGCGGCGAGGCCGATCCCGGCGCCCTCGTGCCCGGTCGCGTGCCACAGGCCGGGCAGCCTGGGGTCCTCGCCGATCACCGGCAGGTGGTCGGGCGCGTACGGGCGGAAGCCGCCGTAGGCACGCATGACGGTGACGCCCGCCAGCACGGGGAAGAGCGCGACGGCCTTGCGGGCCAGCTCGCGCAGCACGTCGACGCGCACGGTCTCGTCGAACCCCACCCGCTGCCGGCTGGATCCGATCAGGACGGTGCCGGCCCGCGTCGACTCCACCACGGCGGAGGTCTGCAGGTCGGCGTCCCCGCTGGCCACCGCACCCACGTAGTCGGCGTCGTAGACCTTGTGCGCGACGGTGTGCGGCAACGGCGCGGTGACCAGGACCATGCCCCGGCGCGGCAGCACGGCGATCGGGGCACCGGCCCGTGCGGCGAACTCCCCCGCCCACGGTCCGCACGCGTTCACCACCGCCGCACACGAGATCGGCCCCTCGCTCGTGCGCACCCCGGCCACCGTTCCGGCGGCGCCGCGCCGCACGCCGATCGCCCGCACTCCCGAGCGCACCTCGCCACCGCGGGCGCGGACGGCGGCGAGCAGCGTGGTCGCCGCCAGCACGGGCTGCAGCTGCGCGTCCTCGGGGTAGTGGACGGCCGCGGTCACCCGCCTGGTCAGGTGCGGTTCCAGCTCCGCGGCGACCTCGGGGGCCACCACGTCGGCGTGGATCCCCGCGTCCCGATGCGCCTCGGCGAACGCGGCGAGTGGCCCGGCCGCGCCCTCGGTCGTCGCGACCACGAGCCCGCCCTTGGGCTCCCACTCGACCTCGGCGAGGTCGGGGCCGAGCTCGTCGCGCAGCGCGGTGAGCAGTTCCGGCCAGCGCCGGCGGGAGAGCCTGGCCAGCGCCAGCTCTGGCCCCGGTTCCTTGTCGGACACGAGGACGTTGCCCTCGCCCGCGGCGGTGGTGCCGCCCGCGGGTGCGCCACGGTCGAGCACGGTCACTCGCAGCCCCGCGGCGCCGAGCGCCTCGGCACACGCCGCGCCGACGATGCCCGCGCCGACCACGACGACGTCCGGGTGCGCCATGACACCTCCGCTCGTTCATTAAAATGAACAAGCGGAGGTTAAGTGCGTGGTGTGACCCGCGTCAACCCCGGGATTCGGCCCCCTCGTCCGCGCCGGTCGCCGCGCACGAGGCGCCCAACCTCGGCGGTCCCGCGTCCGCCGGGTACTCCAGCAGCAGCACGGAGACCACCGGGCCGCCGACGGTCTGGTAGATGTGCGGCCCCTGCGCGGGGAAGCACACGTAGTCGCCGGGCCCGAGCTCGTACGGGGCGTCCGGGGGACCCACCCGGAGCACGCCGGAGGTGACCACGACGTGCTCGCGGCCGGGGTGGCCGGCCGAGTGCTGGACCTCGCCGGGGCGCACGCGCTGGTCGTACAGCTCGAACACCCGCTCGGTGACGTCCATCCGGCGCAGCATCCGCAGGTCGACCGCGTTGCTGCTCAGCACCTCGAGCCCGGCCGAACGCACCAGCAGCACGTCCGGATCGGCCCGCTCGGTCAGCAGCGAGGACACCGGCACACCCAGAGCGTTCGATAAACTGAATACCGTCTCGATGGTCGGGTTGCCGTTCCCGGACTCGAGCTGGGACAGCGTGCCCTTGGCGATGTTCGAGCGCCGCGCCAGCTCCGACAGCGACATCCCGGCCTTCTCCCGCAGCGCCCTCAGGTTCGCCCCCAGCACGCGACCAGCCTGTTCCCGGACCACCTGACCTCCTTCGCGCGTCCGGCCGAAGGCTACCCCGCGCCCCGACGGGGTCGGGCCGGAGCGCGGCGCCGCCCCGCGCGTGCCGGTCGGACCTCGGCCGCGTGCGGTGGCGGCCGGTTACCGTGATCGGGTGACCAGTGCGCCCCCCTCGACGACTCCTTCGACGACACGGCGCCGCCGCGAGCAGCTCCGCGACTTCCTGCGTACCCGCAGGGCGCGGCTCACCCCGGCCGACGTCGGCATGCCGGCGGTGGGCCGGCGGCGGACTCCGGGCCTGCGCCGCGAGGAGGTCGCCATGCTGGCCGGGGTCGGCGTGTCCTGGTACACCTGGCTGGAGCAGGGCCGCGACATCAACGTCTCGGCCGAGGTGCTCGACGCGATCGGCCGAGCGTTGCGGCTGACCGAGCGCGAGCGGGCGCACCTGTACCTGCTGGCCGGCCTCAACCCGCCACCCGCCGGCGAGGCCCGCGGCGCGCCGGTCGGCCCGGAGCTGCGGCACCTGCTGGACGCGTGGGCCCCGCGGCCCGCGCTCCTGCGGGACCGGTACTGGAACCTGCTCGCGATCAACGACGCCACGCGAGCGGTGTTCGACTACGACGACACCGACCGTAACTGCCTGATCTCGTTCTTCACCAACGCCCGGTACCGGGCCGCGCACGCCCACTGGGCGTCGGTGGCGCCGGACGTCGTCGCCGCCTTCCGGGCCGACGCGGCCCACTCTCCCGACGACCCGGAGTTCGACCGGGTGGTCGACGAGCTCCGCGCCGTGAGCCCCGAGTTCGCCGAGCTGTGGGCCCGGCACCAGGTCGGCGGCCCCGGCCAGGCGGTGAAGGCGGTGCGCCACCCCGAGGCCGGTGACCTGGTCTTCGACAAGACCACCCTGGTGGTGGCCGACCATCCGGACTGGTACCTGGAGCTGTTCAATCCACGGCCCGGCACCGGCACCGCGGACCGGCTCGACCGGCTGTCACGGGTGCCGCTCGCCGACCCGGCCTGAGCACCCTCCGCCGAAGGTGGTGGCGCCGCTCCCAGGATCAGCACGCACTGTTCCCCGGGCACGCCGGCCGGCACGCTGATGCCATGACGCGGAACGCCTCTCGATTCACGGACACGATCGCGCTCGTCACCGGTGGCACGAGCGGAATGGGCCTGGCCACCGCACGCCGGCTGCTCGCCGAGGGCGCGCGGGTGGTCATCACCGGGCGCGACCAGGGCCGGCTGGACGTCGCGGTCGGAGACCTGGCCGATCTGGACGACGGGGACCGCGTCCTCGCGGTGCGCGGCGACGTGGCGCGCCTCGCCGATCTCGACGCGCTGGTGGAGGTGGTCGGGGACCGGTACGGGCGGCTGGACGTGGTCTTCGCCAACGCCGGTGTCGCCTCGTTCCATCCGGTCGGTGACATCACCGAGGCCGAGTTCGACCGCGTGGTGAACGTCAACGTCAAGGGAGTGTTCTTCACGATCCAGAAGACCCTCCCGCTGCTGTCCGACCACGCCACCATCGTGATCAACGCGTCGTGGACACTGCACCGTGGCCTGCCCGGCGCCTCCCTCTACGCGGCGACCAAGGCCGCGGTGCGCAACCTGACCCACACCCTCACGGCCGAGCTGGGGCACCGCGGAATCCGGGTCAACTCCGTCAGCCCCGGCTACATCGAGACCCCGATGTTCCACGACAACGTCTCTCCCGAGGCGCGAACCGCCGCCGTCGCCGCGGTGCCCAGCGGCCGGACCGGGACCTCCGAGGACGTCGCCACCGTGGTCGCCTTCCTCGCCTCCGGCGAGGCGTCCTACGTCAACGGGCAGGATCTGATCGTCGACGGTGGGCTGGTCGCCACCGCCGCACTGTCGATGACGTAGCCCTGGTGCGCGCCTCCGGTCAGAGCCAGCCGCGGTGCGCGGCCTGCACGCCGGCCTGGAAGCGGGTGGTCGCGCCGAGCCGGTCCAGCAGTGCGGTGATGCGCCGGACCACAGCCTGGTGGTACGGCGTCCGGTAGCTCACCCGACCGCCGTCCGCCTGGCCGCGGGCCCTCCTGCGCGGCGAACCGGGCCGGCGCGCTGCGGTAGGGCGGCCGGTCGAGCCAGCGGACGCGCTCCTGCACCCGCTCGGTGAGCGCGAACAGCTCGTCGAGGTCGTCGACCGGCTCGACCTCGTGCCGGCGATCGGCCTCCCGCCACCCTGATCTCGCCGAAGGGGTACAGCGCCTGACTCCCCGAGTCTCGTCGCGGCGACACACCCTGGCCCGGCGGCCGGAGGGCGACCGCCGGGGTAGGGTGCGCACGGGTCAGGAGGAGTGCGGGCAGGTGTCGCGGTACTCGGAGATTGTGGAGTCCCGGGGTGCGGGGCAGAGGAACCGCTCGTAGCGGGTGTCGTTGTCGATGAAGCGCTTGAGCCAGGAGATGCTGTACTTCGCGATCGTGGTGTTCGAGACGTTCGGCGCGAAGTGGCTGGCGTTGTCCAGCTCGAGGTAAGCTTTGTCCAAAGTAGAGGGAAGGCTGGTGTAGAACGGCATCGAGTGCGAGCGGACCGGCGCGACCGAGTCGTTCTCCGCACCGATGATCATGGTCGGCACCCGGACCCCCTGCCAGGTCTTGTCGAGGTTCCACGCGGTGAGCGGGATCGCCGCCTGCAACGCGGGCCGGTCGTTCACCGCCTCCAGCGCGCCGCCGCCGCCCATCGAGTGCCCCATGACGCCCAGCCGGTTCCCGTCGATCCGGCTCCGCACCGAGCTCTCCCGCACGAGGTAGTCCAGCGCGGCCAGCAACTGCGCGCCGCGGCTGGCCGGCTGGTCGTACCGGCTGTTGGTGTCGATGGTGAAGATCACGAAGCCCTGCGATGCCAGCCGCGGGCCGTACCAGCTCATCGAGGACTGGTCGGCCGTGTAGCCGGGGGCGATCGCCACGGCGCCGAAGGTGCCCTCTCGGGTGCTGGTCGGGTAGTAGATGGTGCCGCCACCGAAGCCACGCACGGACAGTGACGACACCCGCGTCTCGGCGATCGCGAACGGACCACGCGGCGCCTCGATGCTGGCGACCGTGGGATCGGGCCCGCGTTCGTAGGGGTTCTCCGCGGCGGTCGCGGTGGTGACGCCGCCGGCGGCGATGGTGGCGGCGGTGGCGACGGCGGTCAGTGCGGCCAGGATGCCGCGGTGGGGGGAGCGGAGCGGGCGGACCCGATCCGCGATGGTGATTCGGGGAGCCACGTCGTTGTACTCCTTCTCGTTGCGGGGTCGCGCAGGGTGGGCACCGGCGAGCCGACGCCCTGCGACCGTTCTCTCAGTGTGGTGACCCGAACACGTGATGTCTTCGGGCACTCGGACCGAGAACCCCCTGTCCGCCCGCCCAAGCATCAGCGATCGCCGAGCGACTCCCAGAACGCGCAGTCGCTCCGCCGGGCGACATCGGTCGGGCGGATGCCCCCGGAGCCTGGCGCCAGGGAGAGCACGTCGCCGGCCGTGCGGAACCGCGGCCAGTGCGGCGCAGAGCGCGCCGTGGGCCGCCCGGTGCGCGCGAACGACGTCCAGTACCGCACCATGTCGTCGGACAACCGCCGCTGCGCCGGGTCGAGCGGGCCGAGCAGCTCGGGCCACAGGTAGCTCGGCTCGGTGCCGCGCTCGGCCCCCTCGGCGAAGCCCGGCACGTCGATCAGTGGTGGCGCGGTCCGGTCGGCGAACTGGTAGGCGTAGACCGGCACCCGCGCGGCGGCGAGCAGCCGGTACGCCGCCAGGTGGTCGCGTGTGGACAGCGGGCTCCCGGCGTCGGTGCGCACCGCGGCCAGCGCGATCCGCGGCTCCGGGTAGTCCTCCACCGGGTACCGGGCGAGCATCTCGTCGGCGGCCGCGCCGTAGCTGGACCGGATGATGTCGACGTACCGCTCGGCCGAGATGGGCTCTGGGGAGCGCCTCCCCGCGGACCAATCCCTTGTCGGTGGCCACGATCGTGGGCGGCTCCGCCGGCGGGCGGACCGCGGCCGGCCCGCCGGCGAACGCGGTCCCGGCCACCAGCGCGACCGCGAGGAACAGCGGCGGCTCAGGCGTCCCATCATGGTCCGCTCAGCCCACCGCGGGTGGGACGTCCGGGATCCCGTCGCCCGGCGGCGCGTCGTCCGCCGCCGAGTCGTCCTCCCTGATGGGCGCGTCGCCGATGTCGGTCACCAGCACCGGCGTGAGCTCCTGGCCGACCCCGCCGTGCAGCTCGATCACCTGCATCCCGGAGATGCCGAGATGGCTGTCCGCGGAGTACCGGAAGGGCGCCAGCGCGGGTCCGGAGAAGCCGCCGCCGACCTTCTCGAGCGCCTCGACGATGCCCTCCCGGGTCGGGTTCGGCCCGGCCGCCTGCAGCGCCTGCACGAAGGTGTAGGCCTGGGACATGCCGAAGACCCGGTAGTTGGTCAGCTCACCCTCCGCGCCGTGCGTGTCCCACACCTGTCGCCACAACCGCATCCACGGGTCGTCCGGCGCGTCCACACCCGGGATGTACTCCGTCGTGAGCACGTCGTCGAGCAGACTGGCGCCGTCCCGCACCGCGCCTTCGGAGAACCGGGCCAGCAGGGAGCCGACGAGCGCGGGGTCGGAGCCCACGTTGCTGTAGAACCAGCGAGGCTCGAAGTTGGTTTTGAGGGAGGCCAGCTGGGTCAGTGCGGTGTAGGACGGGGTGTTGAAGCCGAGGACCAGATCGACGCCGGCCGCCTGCAACGCCGCGATCTGGGGCGCGACGTCGGTGTTGCCCGAGGTGTACCGGGTGACCTCCACGATCTGGTCGTCGAGGTAACGGCGCACGCCCTGCTCGCCGTCCCGGCCGAAGTCGTCGTCCTGCAGGAAGAGCCCGACCCGCGCGTCGGGCAGGTTCTCCCGCACCCATCGGCCGATGATCTTGCCCTCGATCTCGTAGTCGGGCTGCCAGCCGAAGGTGAACGGCTTGGCCCCCGGGGCGTCACCCCACTGCAGCGAACCGGACGAGACCAGCAGGTCGGGCACGCGCTCGCCGTTGAGGAAGTCGACCACCGCGCTGTGCGTGGGCGTGCCGAGGCCGCCGACCATCGCGAAGATCTGGTCGGAGAGCACCAACTCGTTGGTGACCTGGCTGGTGTTGGTCGGGTTGTAGGCGTCGTCGCGGACGATGAACTCGATCGTGCGACCGTGCACGCCGCCGTTCGCGTTGACGTAGTCGTAGTAGGCCTTGTGGCCGCTGGGGATCTCGCTGTAGCCGGGCGCGGCCACCCCGGTCAGCGGGAAGTGGCCACCGATCCGGACGGTGTCCTCGGTGATGCCGGTCGCCGCGGCACCGCCGCCGTCGTCGGGCCGCCCGCCCGCGCCGCACGCGGCCACCAGTGCCGCGGTGGTCAGCGCGACCATGATCGGCGCCACCCGTCCGTGCCATCGGGTCATCTGCTTGCCTCCTCTGTGCCGGGGGAGTTCGAGTGCGCGTCCGAGTGGGTCGGCCGGATGGCCCGCCGCCGGTGCCGCCGGTGCCGCCGATACCAAGCCGAGCGCAGCGCGCCGACGATCCCGGTGGGGGCGAGCAGGATGACCAGCACCGTGGTCAGGCCGTAGACCAGCGGGGCGAGCTCGGCGGCCTGCACGTCGGACAGCCCGAGGTCCTGCCCGATGGCGGTCACCACCTGCGGCAGGAAGGTGATCAGTGCCGCGCCGAGCAGCGCGCCGAGCAGGCTGCCCAGCCCGCCGAGCACCACCGCGCTGAGCAGGGCGAGCGACAGGGTCAGGGTGAAGCCGCTCGGCGCGGTGACCCGCACCGCCAGTGCCATCAACGCCCCGGCCAACCCGGCGCAGCCGGCGCTCACGACGAAGGCGAGCACCCGCGCCCTGCCGAGGTCGATGCCGGCGATCTCGGCGGCGACCTCGTCGTCCCGCACGGCACGCCAGGTCCGCCCGACCCGGCCGCGGGACAGGTTGGCCAGCAGCACGAAGGCGACGATCAGGGCGCCCCAGCCGAGGTAGGCGAGATAGCGGCTCGGGGTGAGCTCGTTGCCGGTGACGAAGTAGACGGCGTCGGCGAACCAGTCCGGCGCCGCCGGCGGCCGCACGGTGATCCCCTGCTCACCGCCGAGGGTCTCGCCGAAGAAGACCGGGATGCCGGGCACCGCGATCGCCAACGCCAGCGTCGCGCCCGCGAGGTAGGGACCGTGCAGCCGGGCGGCGGCCACCCCGACCACCGCCCCGACCAGCAGGGTCACCACCGTGGCGACCAGCAGCACGCCGATCAGCGGGAACGGGGCGTCGGCGCGCGAGGAGAGCACGGCGGTGGTGTAGGCGCCGACCGCCATGAGGGCGCCGTGCCCCAGGGAGAGCTGCCCGTTCAGCCCGGTCAGCACGGTCAGCCCACCGGCGGCGATCGCCAGGTAGGCCATCGTGGCGAGCTGGGCGTTGCGGAACGGGGTGGTGTTCTCCAGCACCAGCACCACCGCGACGAGCCCGAGCGCGGCCAGCGTGAGGTGCCGCCGCAACGGCGTGTCGATGCGTGCCAGCATGTCAGACCCTCCGCTCCTGGACGTGGGCGAACAGGCCGCCGGGGCGCAGCAGCAGCACCGCCACGAGGATGACCAACGCGGCGAGCGGGACCAGCTCGGCGCCGACGAAACCGCTGACGAGACTCAGCGACAGCCCCAGCACCAGCCCGCCGACGACGGCGCCCACCGGGCTGTCCAGTCCGCCGAGGACCGCGGCGACGAAGCCGTAGACCACCACACCGTCCATGTAGGACGGATGGACCAGGCCGCCTCCGGCGATCAGCAGCCCGGAGAGGGAGCCGACCAGCGCGGCCAGCGCCCAGCCGAGGGTCAGCATCCGGCCGACCTTCACCCCGAGCAGCCGGGCCACCTCCTGGTCGAAGGCGGCGGCGCGCATCCGCAGCCCGAGATCGGTGCCCCGGAACAACGCCACCAGCAGCAGCATCACCACCACGACCGAGACGATGGTGAAGACGCCGAACCCGGTGAGCGCGACGGTCACCCCGCCGACCTCGAAGCCGCGCACCCCGAAGGGGGCGGGGAACGACCGGTAACGCGCGCCGAACACCAACGCCGCGACGGCGTGCAGGACGATGAACAGCCCGAGCGTGACGATCACCGCGTTGATGTGCGCCTTGCCCTCCACCGGCCGGATCACCACCCGTTCGAGCACCGCGCCGAGCACGAAGCCGGACACCAGGGCCACGACGAAACCGACCCAGTAGGACAGTCCGGCGTCGATGAGGACGAGCGCGACGTAGGTCGTGATCATCGCCATCGGGGCCTGCGCGAAGTTCACGATCCGGGTCGAGCGCCAGATCAGCACCAGGGCCAGCGCGAAGGCGGCGTAGACCATGCCGAGGGTCAGGCCGGTCAACGTCGTGGTGAGCAGCTGCTGCACGGCGGCTCCCGTGGTCGTGGTGGTCGGAAGGTCGTCAGAACCCGAGATAGGCGTGGCGGAGCGTGTCGTCGGTGGCCAGCTCGGCCGCGGCGTCCTGGACCACCAGCCGGCCGAGGTGGAGCACGACACCGCGGTCGGCGATGGACAGTGCGCTGCGAGCGTTCTGCTCGACGAGAACCACGGTGAGCCCCTCGGTCTCCACCAGGTCGCGGACGAGATCGAAGATCTGCACGACGACGCGCGGGGCGAGACCGAGCGACGGCTCGTCCAGCAGCAGCACCGCGGGCTCGGCCAGCAGCGCGCGGGCGATCACCAGCATCTGCCGTTCACCGCCGGAGAGCACGTGGGCCGGCTTGGCCCGCCGGTCGCCGAGGACGGGGAAGAGCGCGTACGCCCGGTCGAGGTTGGTGGCGGTGACCCGGCCCGGCCGGGCCAGCGCGCCGAGGCGCAGGTTCTCCTCGACGGTCAGCTGGGTGATCACCCCGCGGCCCTCGGGCACGTGGGCCAGCCCGATCCCGGCCATGTCCTCCACCGGCACCCGGCCGAGGTCGCGCTCGTCGAGCAGCGCCGTGCCCCGGCTGGGGCGGACGAGGCCGGAGATGGTGCGCAGCAGGGTGGTCTTGCCCGCGCCGTTGGCCCCGAGCACCGCGGTGACCTGGCCGCGCGGCGCGGTGAAGCTCACCCCGTCGAGCGCGCGGACGGGCCCGTAGTGTGCGGTGAGGTCGCGGACGGTCAGCATCGCGAGCCGCCCGTCGGCTCGGCGGTGTCGTGCGGGACGTCCTCGCCCAGGTAGGCGGCCAGCACCGCCGGGTGGTCCCGCACCTCGTCCGGGCTGCCCCGGGCGATCAGCCGGCCGAAGTCGAGCACCACGATGTGGTCGCAGACGCTCATCACCAGGTCCATGTGGTGCTCGACCAGCATCACCGACATCCGGCCGGCGAGCCGGCGGATGGTTCCGCCGAGCTCGGTGATCTCCTCGGCGGACAGCCCGCTGGCCGGCTCGTCCAGCAGCAGCAGGTCGGGGTCGGCGACCAGCGCCCGCGCGAGGGCGACCCGCTTGCGCACCGGGTAGGGCAGGCCGGTCGGCACCCGGCCGGCGAGGTCGGCCACGCCGAGCTCGCCGAGCACGGCCAGCGCCCGCGCGCGCAGCTCCCGCTCCTCCCGGCCGCCGCGGGGCAGCGCCAACAACGCCGACCAGAACCCGGCGCGGGCGTGTCGGTGGGCGCCCACCATGACGTTGTCGAGCACGGTCATCCGGTCGAACAGGCCCAGCCCCTGCAGGGTGCGCGAGATGCCGAGCGCGGCCAGCCGGTGCGGGCGCAGGCCGCGCAGCTCCCGCCCACGCCAGTACAGGGTGCCGGTGTCGGGACGGACGAACCCGCAGGCGACGTTGAACAGCGTCGTCTTGCCCGCGCCGTTCGGACCGATCACCCCGAGGACCTGGTGGGGCGCCACCTCGAGGGAGACCTCGGAGAGGGCGACCAGGCCGCCGAAGGCGACCGAGACGCCGGACATGACGAACCCGGCGTCGGCTCGGGGAGGCGGGACGGCCGTCGATCCGGACTCTGGCACGGGCAACTCCCTCGCCGGCGGCGGTGCGCGATGGTGTGGTGCGCACCACCTTGGACTCTCCGCACGAGCGAGGACATGGGCACACCGCACAGAATCAGTGGTGCGACACAACCCAAATCGGGCGCCGGGGGTGGTCCCTCCGTGCGCGGGGTGTCACCCTTCCAGCGATGGATGTGACGAGCGGCACAACGCCGGCGCGGCCCCGCGCCCCCCGGGTCCCGACGCTCGAGCCCGCCGTGGAGCGGAAGATCGCCCGCGCCTGGGCCGGCATGCTCGACCAAGCCGACGCCATCGGCGACGACATCACGCTCACCCTGATCGAGCGCGATCCGTACTGGTCGGAGCAGCGTGCCGACCGCCAGGCCGACCTGCGGGCGAGTACCCGGGAGCACGTCCGGCGCGGGATCAGGGCCATGGCGGGCCTCGCCGATCCCGACCAGCGGGCCACCGACTTCTGGCGGGAGACCGGCAAGCAGCGGGCCCGGCAGGGCGTGCCGATGGACCGGGTGCTCAACGCGTACACGCTGGGCACCCGAACGTTGTGGGAGGCGCTGCTGCGCCAGGGGTGGGAACGCAAGCTCGACATCGAGGAGCACGTGCTGCTGCTCGCCGGGCAGAAGCTGTGGGCGGCGCTGGACGTGCAGAACGCGGTACTCGTGGACTCCTACCGGCGGGAGGCCGCCCGGTTGCAGCGGCGGAACCTGCAGCGCCAGCAGAACTTCCTGGACGGGCTGGTCGAGGGGCGGGGCGCGGACCCGGAGTTCGCCAGGGAGGCCCGCGAGGAGTTGGGGCTCGGCCCGGACGAGGCGGTGGCGTGCGTGGTGGCGCCGTTCGACGACCCGCTCGACGAGCCGCTGCGGGCGCCGGAGGACCGGCTCGAACGGCTGGGGGTCAGCTCGCACTGGCACGTCCGCGGCGGCAACTACTTCGGGCTGGTGCCGTGCGGGCTGCTCACCGTGGCGCAGCTCGTGGGGGCGCTGAACCCCAGCGTGGCGGGGCGGGTGGGGCTCGCCCACTGCCCCGACGGGCTCACCGGGTTCGCCACGGCCTACCAGCTCGCGTCGCGGGCGGCCGAGTCGCTGCCCCGGGGCACGCCGCGGTTGGTGTCGGTGGCCGACCGCCTTCCCGAGGTGCTGCTGGCCGGCAGCCCGGAGGTGGTGCCGGTGCTGGTCGCCGAGACGGTGGGTCCGCTGCTGCAGCAGCCCGGCCCCCAGGCGGAGACGCTGCTGCGCACGCTGAGCGCGCTGCTGGCCTCCGACGGCTCTCCCACGCACGCCGCGGAGGCGCTGTACTGCCACCGCAACACGGTGATCTACCGGATGAAGCAGATCGAGTCGCTCACCGGGCGGTGCCTGCAGCGACCACGGGACAAGCTGGAGCTGACGCTCGGCCTGCTCGCCACCGGCCGGGACCTCGAGGGCCGCTAGCCAGCCGCACCGTGAGGCGCACCCGCTTCTCGGCTGGCGCGATGCGCTCGAGCAGCCGGAGGAGCCCGCGCCTCAGCCGGAGCTGTAGCCGCTTCCGTACCTCTGGTTGTACTCGCGTTGCGCCCGGCGCTGCGGGGTGTCGGGGCGCTCGACCGGCCACGGCGCCCGCGACTGGGCCTCGTCGATCCGGCCCCAGATCTCCAGCCACACCGGCTCGTGCTCCTCGCCGACCGCCTGGAACGCGGCATCGCAGCGGTGCAGTGCCTCGGTTGCGACCGCCGTCGCGGAGTCGAGCTCACGGACGAGCTCCTCCGCGGCCTTGCGCAACGCGGTCAGCACGGCGTGCTGGGTGTTGATCCAGCGCCGCTTCTCCGCGGGTGTGCTCCGGACGGCGATACCGTTCGGGCAGGTCTCCTCCGCGGGATGCGTGCCGCGGTACCGGTCCGCCACGGCGCGGACGCCGGGAGCGCGGCCGTGGTCGAGGAGGAACATGTGGAAGTACGGGTTGGGGGTGTCCGGCGGGACCACCCCGCGTTCCCGGTATCGGCCGAGGTCGACCTCGAAGGTGTACGGCGAGACCACTGTCACGGGCACTCCTGACGTCGCCGGCCCAGCCTAATCGGGTGCCACGATCGAGAGCGACCGCCGAGGGGGGCATCCTTCCGATCGGCCGCCACCTCGTCACCCCCGTACCTGTCGTAATGTTGACATCACGACAAAGCGGCGTCGTTGCAGGAGGGCAGGCCCATGCGCGTTCCCGACTCCCCGATCCCGCGGTTCCACCTCGCCGTGCCGGTCGACGACCTCGCCGCCGCGCGGCACTTCTACGGCGAGGTCCTGGGTCTGGCGCGGGGCCGCAGCGCGGACACCTGGGTGGACTGGAACCTGCGCGGCCACCAGTTCGTCACCCACCTGGTGCCGGACCGGCCGCGAGCGGTCCACAACCCGGTCGACGGCCACCACGTCCCGGTGCCGCACTTCGGCCTGATCCTGACGATCCCGGAGTTCCACGAACTGGCCGACCGGCTGCGTGCGGCTGGCACCGAGTTCGTCATCGAGCCCTACGTGCGCTTCGCGGGGCAGCCCGGCGAGCAGTGGACGATGTTCCTGCTCGACCCGGCCGGCAACGCGCTGGAGTTCAAGGCGTTCGCCGACGACGGCCAGGTCTTCGCCGGCTGACCCCGCGCTGCGCTCCGCCCGTTTCGCACCGGCCGACCCGGGTAGCCCTCGGGGCAGCGGCAGCGACGACATCAGGGCGGGCCCATGGTCCTCGACCGCGAGCACCGGCAGTTACGGGGCATCGAGCGTGGGCTGGAACGCGCCGACCCGCGGCTCGCCGAGCGGCTGGGTGACGGCACGGTGTCCTGGGCCGCCCGGGACCATCCCGTCCTGGCCGCCGGCCTCGACCTCGCCGGCGGGCTCCTCGTGGTGGCCGCACTGCTGACCGACGTCGTGCTGGTCGGCATCGCCTGCGTGGTCCTCATGGTGGCCGCCTGCATGCACTGCACCCACCACGGTCGCGCCCACGCCCGCCGACGCGAGCGACCCCGGCCGAGCACCGAATGACCCGACCGCGACGCCAGCGGGCGAGACCGTCGCCACGCGGACGGCGCGGATGAGGGCGAGACGGGTCAGCTCGCTCGTAGCCGGTCGATCAGCGCTCGTGGTCTTCCTCAGCGGTGGGAGTGGAGTGGCCCCGGCGCCACATCGCCGGCCGCTCGTGGCGCCGGGGCCGCTGCCGGGAGTTCCGTACCCGGCAGCACTCGGCCGGCGTGGGGTCTCGGGAGTGCCCGGGCCGGGCTGACGCTCACGCCGGCCGAGGGATCAGGGAGACCGGACATCGGCCCGGCCGGTGTCGTCCTCGCTGTAGAGGTAGCGGCAGGTGATGCAGATGGGCGGGTCGACCATTCGAGCGTCGTAGGCGTTGGGCCAGACCAGGAAGCCGCACCCGGTGAGCATCGCGCCGCCGTCGCGCTCCTCCACGAGGACGTGACGCTGTTGCGCCGCCACTCGCCAGCGCGGTGGCGACTTCATCGTGGGCACGCTTCGCACTCCGCACACGGCCGCCGCGCCGAGCGAGCGTCCTCGGTGGCAGCGGTGTGCGCGATGCCGCAGCGGGTGTGCACCACCGCCCCGTCGCGGTTCTGGTGCGACCACGCGATCACGTGCCGTCGGCCGTCGAACGCGTAGTACCGCGGGCCGGCCGGCTCCCGGTCGTCCACGACCTCGCTGTCACCGCGCTGATCGACGTGGAAGCTCACTGCCCTCGCCTCCGTCGTTTCACCACTGCCCGTCACCCTCCTACCGTGAAGCAACAAACTCGATACAAACAAGAAAAATCAGAAAACCAAGCCAGGATTCGCTCGTTTGGAGGACAACAGGACGCCATGCGCTGGTCTTCAATGGGCAATAGGAGCAACATCTACGCGAGAGAAGGGCCCTGATGAAGCTCACCCACATCGCCACCAAGTCTGGAAAGACTGGCTGCCCCTCGGCGTTCACCACGGACCGCGGCACCTACGTCATCCAGGGGTGGCGCGTCACCGACCCGGAAGCCCTCGCCGAGCTGCAGCGTCGGGGGTTGCCCGACCACGAAACCGCGGTCGAGATCCCGGCCGCGCTCGTCCAGCACCTCACCACGGCCTGATCCAATGCAGCTGACACCGCGAGCCGACTTCGAAGCCCTGTTCGACACCTTCACCGAGTCCGCCTGGCGATTGGAGTGCCAGGGCGTCTACCGCGAGCCCGAGGAGGCCGAGCCGCTACGGCGGTTCCTCGCCGGCGAGCCGGACGACCTCGCGTGGTACGCCGACTGGCCGGAGTGGGTTCGCGGTGCCAGAGCATCCGGCCGCACCATCGGCCGCGTCCGGGTGCTCACCGAACCCCTCACCGACTATCTCCGTTTCGAGCTCGGCCGGCTCACCCCGCCGGCCGTCGACGCCGGCGAGGACATCCGGCTCCTGGCGCCGGACGAGTTCGACGCGCTCGGCCTGCCGCGCGAGGACTTCTGGATCTTCGACGACGCCCAGGTCGCCGTGCTCCACTTCGGTGACCACGGGGTCTCTGGCGTCGAGCTGATCACCGAACCAGGTAGGGTCGCCGAGTTCCTCGAGCGGAAGCGGCGCGCGTCGGCCGGCGCCGTCCCCTACCACCAGTGGGCCGGGAGAGCGTGAGCGACTTCGAGAAACTCCGCATGGAGTACGCCGACGAGTTGCGTCGCCGGCGCGAGCGGGCCGGGCTGACCGGACGTGACTTCGCCGACCTCCTCGGCTGGACGAACTCGAAGGTCAGCAAGATCGAACGCGGCCGGCAAACGCCCACCGACTCCGACGTGGTCGACTGGCTCGAAGCGCTCGACACGCCCGACGACGAGATCGCGGAGATGCGTGACCGGCTCCGCGAACTCCGCGTCCGGCAGCTGTCGTGGCGTCGCCAGCTCCGCGAAGGCCATCGCAGCCGGCAGGAACAAGACGCGCTCGACGAGCAGGCCGCGACCACCATCCGGGCGGTGGAGGCCGCCGCCGTGCCCGGCCTGCTCCAGACCCCGGACTACGCCCGGCACATCTTCCGGACGCAGTCCGGGCTCCTCGGCGTCGCCGACGACATCGACGACGCCGTGCGCGCCCGGATGCAGCGGCAGAGCGTTCTCTACGCGGCCGGCAAGACCATCGAGATCCTGATGGCCGAGACGGCGCTCCACAACATCTCCTGCCCGGCCGATGTGATGGTCGGACAGCTCGACCGGCTCACCGCGGCCGTCGGCCTGCCCGGCGTCCGGTTCGGCATCCTGCCGATGGGCACCGAGCTGCCGCACGTGCTCTGGCACGGCTACTGGGTCGTCGACGACGTGGTGTTCGTCGAGACGATCACCGACGAGTTACGCATCCGCGATCCCGAACAGGTCGCTATCTACAACACCCTGACCGACCGGCTCTGGTCCGCGGCCGTCGAAGGCGAGGCGGCCCGGTCTCTGCTGGCGAGGGTCGCCGACCAGCTCCGCGGCTGACCACGAACCGGCCTCGGGTGTGTACTCACGCTTCCACTGAGTGGAAGGGACACGTTGACCGGCGCTGTGTCGCTGCTTACGTTCCACCGACACCGACCGGCCGACAGCAGGAGCCCCGATGACACGACCCCTCAGGTCCCCCAGGTCCCTCAGGGTGCTGGCCGTGGGCGCGGCACTCGCGCTGACCGCCGGGTGCGGTTCCGCCGGAACCGGAGGCCAGGACGGCACCGGCACGGTCAGGGTCGGCGTCATCCCCATCGTCGACGTCGCGCCGATCTACCTCGGCAAGGAGCAGGGGTTCTTCGCCGACCGCGGCATCGAGCTCGCCCTGGAGAGCGGGCAGGGCGGCGCGGCCATCGTTCCCGGTGTCGTGAGTGGACAGTTTCAGTTCGGTTTCTCCAACGTGACCTCGTTGCTGCTGGCCCGATCGAAGGGCCTCCCGCTGAAGGTGGTCGCCGCGGGCAACAGCACCACCGGTGACGCCGAGAAGGACTTCGGCGCGGTCGTCGTGCCAGCGGACAGCGACATCACCGACGCCGCCGGGCTCGCCGGCCGGACCGTCGCGGTGAACACCGCGAACAACATCGGCGACACCACCATCCGGGAGGTGGTTCGGCAGGCGGGCGGCGACCCGACCACGATCAAGTTCGTCGAGCTGCCCTTCCCCGACATGCCGGCGGCGGTGCAGCAGCACCGGGTCGACGCCGCCTGGGTGGTGGAGCCGTTCCTGACCGTCACCACCCGGCAGGGGGCCCGCCCCGTCGCCGCCAACTTCGCCGGAACGGACCCGGAGCTGATGGTCGCCGCCTACTTCACCTCGCAGCAGCTCATCGACTCCGACCCCGACCTCGTCCAGCGGTTCACCGAGGCGATGAACGAGTCGCTGCGCTACGCGCGGGACCACCCGGACGAGGCCCGCCGCATCCTGGGCACCTACACCCAGATCGACGCCGAGACCGCCGCGTCGCTCACGCTGCCGCGCTGGCCCACCGAGATCAACGTCGCCTCGATCCAGCGACTGGCCGACCTCGCGGTCAGGGACGGCCTGATCACCAAAGAGCCGAACGTGCGGGACCTGCTGCGGTGACACCAGGAACACCGGTGACACCGGGAACACCGGGGTCACCGGCGACCCCTCCCGGCGCCACCCGGCGCGAGGTGCCGGGCGTCGTGCTGGGCGCGGCCGGTCTCGCCGGCCTGGCCGCCCTCCTCGAGGTGGTGCCCCGCGCCGGTCTCGTCGACGCGCGGTTCCTGCCGCCGTTCAGCCACATGGCCGCCGCGCTCGGCGACCAGCTCGGGTCGGCCGCGTTCTGGCCGGCGCTCACCGCGACACTGCGCGGCTGGTCGACCGGGCTGGCGATCGCGATGGTCGCCGGCGTCACCCTCGGCATCGTGATCGGCAGCGTGCCCGTGCTGCGGGCCGCCACCAGTTCCACCATCGAGTTCCTCCGGCCGATCCCGTCGGTGGCGCTGATCCCGCTCGCGGTGCTGCTGTTCGGCACCGACCCGCGCTCCACCCTGATCCTCGTCGTCTACGCCAGCTTCTGGCAGGTCCTGGTGCAGGTGCTGCACGGCGTCGCCGACGTCGACCCGGTGGCCCGCGACACCGCGCGCTCCTACCGGTTCTCCCCGTGGACCCAGGTCCGCACGGTGGTCTGGCCCACCGCGCTGCCCTACGTCATGACGGGCTTCCGGCTGGCCGCGGCCGTGGCGCTGATCCTGGAGATCACCGGGGAGCTCGTCATCGGCAGCCCCGGCCTTGGCAAGTCGATCGCGGTCGCGCAGTCCTCCGGCGCGGTCGCGGCGATGTACGCGCTGGTGATCGTCACCGGGCTCATCGGCGTCGCCGTCAACCTGCTCGTGCGGGCCACCGAACGGCGCGTGCTGCGCTGGCATCCCTCCGTCCGCGGGGAGGTCACGGCGTGAAGCGAGCTCCCGAGCGAACCCTCGAGCACAGCACCCCCGGCAACGGCGCCGACAAGCGCCGGCGAGGAGGGGGCGAGACCGTCCTCGGGTGGGCCAGGCGACTCCTGCTCGTCGCCGGGTTGCCGGCCGTCCTCGTCGCCGCGTGGTGGGTGGCCACCGCGGGCGGCGGCAGCTTCTACTGGCCGCCGCTGCCCACGATCCTCGGCGTGTTCGGCGAGACGTGGTTCGAGAGCAGGATGGTCGACGACGTGCTGCCGAGCCTGCTGCGGCTGGGGGTGGGCTACGCGCTGGCGCTCGTGGTCGGCATCGCCGCCGGGGCGGGCATCGGGTCCTCCCGCACGCTGCGCGCGGTCGTGGAGCCCGTGCTCGAGTTCTTCCGGGCCATCCCGCCCCCGGTGCTGGTGCCGGTGCTGATCCTGTTCGCCGGCATCGGCGACGGCATGAAGGTGCTGGTGATCGTCTCCGGCGCCGTGTGGCCGATCCTGCTGAACACCGTCGAGGGCGTCCGGTCGATCGACGAGGTGCTCCGGGACACGGCACGCTGTTACCGGTTCCGGCGCCGGACCCGGCTGGCGCAGCTGGTGCTGCGCGGCGCGAGCCCGCGGATCGTCACCGGCGCCCGCCAGTCGCTGTCCATTGCCATCATCCTCATGGTGATCGGGGAGATGTTCGCGGCGAGCAACGGCCTCGGCTACAGCATCGTCCAGTTCCAGCGCGGCTTCGCGATCCCGCAGATGTGGAGCGGGATCATCCTGCTCGGCCTCATCGGTGTCGCGCTGTCGCTGGCCTTCCGCATCGTCGAGTCCCGAGTCCTGTCGTGGCACCGTGGGCTGCGCGAGGCGCAGCGCTCCGGCAGGTGACGTGGAGAGGATCCGCATGACCGTCCCCGAGACATCGTCCCGCGCACTGCGCGCCGGCCAGGACACCCCGCTGCTGGAGGTCCGCGGGCTGCGGAAGGTGTACCGCGGCGACCAGCGCTCCGTGGAGGCGATCCGCGACCTGACCTTCGACGTCGCCGGTGGTGAGCTGGTGTGCCTGGTGGGCCCGTCCGGCTGCGGCAAGACCACGCTGCTTCGCTGCGTCTCCGGCCTGCTGCCGGCGACGGCCGGCGAGGTCGTGCTGGAGGGCCGGCCGGTGACCTCGCCCCCGCCCGGGATGGCGGTGGTGTTCCAGGAGTACGGGCGCAGCCTGTTCCCCTGGCTGACGGTGTGGCGCAACGTCGAGCTGCCGCTGAAGGAGAAGAAGGTGCCCCGCGCCGAGCGGCACCGGCTGGTCGCCGACGCGCTGGCCGCCGTCGGGCTCACCGAGGCCCGCGACGCCCACCCCTGGCAGCTCTCCGGCGGGATGCAGCAACGCGTCGCGATCGCCCGCGCCGTCGCCTACGAGCCGCGGATGCTGCTCATGGACGAGCCGTTCGCCGCCGTGGACGCCCAGACCAGGGCCGACCTCGAGGACCTCGTGCGCGCGCTGTGGCGGCGGCTCGGGGTCACCGTCCTGTTCGTCACCCACGACATCGACGAGTCGGTCTACCTGGGGCAGCGCGTGCTCGTGCTGTCCAACTCCCCCACCGTCGTCCTCAGCGAGGTCGCCGTCGACCTTCCGGACGAGCGCGACCAGCTCGGCACCCGCTCGCTGCCCCGGTTCACCGAGCTGCGCGCGCAGGTCTACGCGCGGGTGCAGCAGGCCAAGAGCGGCGCCCGCCCGGAGACGCGATCCGCCGGCGTCACGGCGTCGCCTTCCGAGCTCGCCGAGTGACCTGGGCGCGGTCGCTCGGTGGGACGAACCGTGCGATCTCGTTCGCCAGCAGGCGCGGCTGGTCGTGGCACACGAAGGTGTAGCTGTCGGGGACCTCGACCAGCCGGGCGTCGGGGAACGTCGCGGCCCACCGTTCGGCGTGCGCGAAGGGGAAGTACGGGAGCCTGCGCGGCCAGAGCAGGAGCACCGGCTTGTCGAAGGTCCGCAGCCGTTCGGCGGCCGCGAGCGTCGCACGCTCGTCGATGGCCGCGAGGAACCGCCTGGTGTCCCGGCGAATACGCCGGTCGCTCACCAGGGGACGCGTCCATTCCGCGGTCACGGCCGCGTCGACCGGGTGCTTGCTCAACCAGTGGAACGCGAACCGGCGCACCCGGGCGAGTCGTAGCGGCTGGACGGCCACCTCGGCCAAGCCGGGCACCCGGGCCAGGATCTGCAGTGGCCGAAGCGAGGGCGGCAGGAAGTTGTCGAACGAGTCGCACGGGGTCAACACGACACGTCCCACCCGGTCGCAGCCCTCCGCCAGCAGCAGCTGGGTGACGGCACCGCCCGTGTCGGTGGCCACGAGCGTGACATCGGCGAGGTCCAGCTCGTCGAGGAACTCCCCGAGCAGCCGCGCCACCCCGCTGGGGCTCAGGTCGGCGGTGGGTCGCATGGGAAGGGCATGCCCGCCGAGCGGGAGATCGGGGCAGACGCGGCGGAACCCCTCGCCGAGGGTGTCGACGACCTCCCGCCACAAGGTCCCGTTCGCGAGAAGACCGTGGACGAACACGATCACCGGTCCGGATCCGCGGTCCCGGTACCGGACCGGACCGGACGACAGCCGAGCGACCCGCACCACCATCACGTCCTTCCGACTTCACCGACCCCGGGTCGGTCAGCGACTCGGGTTCAACGATTATGCTGACGACCTATGACCGAGGTCAAGGGCGGCAGGCGGCAGATGTACGCCGCCCGAACCCGGGCGGACATCCTGGCCGCCGCGACGGACCTGTTCGCGACCCGCGGGTTCGACGGCACCGCGATCAGTGACATCGGCAAGGCGGCACGGGCCAGCAAGGGCACGGTCTACCACCACTTCGCCGACAAGCAGGAGATCTTCGCGGAGGTCTTCACGACCGTGCAGTCGGCCGTCATGCGCACGGCGCTCGACGCGATGGCGGCGGAGGGCGACCCTTGGGCGCGGCTGCACCGTGCGACCAGGGCGTTCCTGCGCGGTTACGTGTCCGACAGCACGGCTCGGTCGATCCTGCGCCAGGCGCTCGGGGTGCTCGGCTGGGACCGGGTCCGCGAGCTCGACGAGGCAACCGCTCTGCCGGTCATCCGCGCGACCCTCGAACGGTTCCTCGCCGACGGCGAGATCCGGCAGGTCCGGGTCGACGCCGCCGCGCAGCTGGTCTTCGATCTGTACTGCAACGCGGTCCTCGTCATCACCGCGGCCGAGGATCCCGACCGCGCGGCGGGCGATGTCGAGACCATCGTCCTGTCCCTGCTCGGCGGTCTGCGGCCAGAAGGCCGGGCCGACCCCGGACCGTGGACCGAACCGGACGAGCCCGAGTCGGGAGCGGTCGGCGCCGGGCGGTGACCGGCAGTCGCTCCAGTCGTGGACCAGCGGGGCGAGCTCGGTCGGCTCCTCGGCGGCGCGGAGCGCCGCACGCGGCGTCCTGTCCCTGCCTCGGGCGGGCCGCGGCGAGCGGGTGCCTACCCGCGGGCGTCACCTCGGTGCGGATCCCCTACGTCCTGTCGGGCGGTCGAGCCGGCCACGGAACCCTTGAGCGGCGGCCGGAGGACTCGCCGCGGAGGTCATCGCTTCGCGGGCCGGTTCGCGCGCTGCACGGAGCGTTGGACCATGCGGCGAATCCCCGGGAGTTGGACGGCCCGGAGCGTCAGGTCACGCATCCAGACGTGGGCCTTGCCAGCTGGGGCGAACTGACTGATCCCCTTGCGGGCCAGTGCCTGCCGTGTGCGGACCTCGGGGCGCAAGCCCGCCTCCCATTCGGTCAACGCCGCGGGGACGGCGTCGCCGTGTTCCTCCACCGCCGCGCCGAGTTGATCGGCCCCGGTGAGCGCGAGCGCCGCGCCGTAGCCGGCGAACAGCGTGACGCACCAGGCCGCGTCGCCGAGCAACACCACCCGGCCCCGGCTCCACCCGTCCATCACGACCTGGCTGACGGAATCGAAGTAGGCGGCGGCGGGGTCGGCCGCGAGCTGGCTGAGCGCGCCGGGCACGGCACCGCCCAGGTCCCCGAAGGCCGCGGTGAGGGCACGCGGTGCTCCCAGCGCCAGTTCGGCCTCCGGATCGGCGCTGCGGTAGGTGAAGAACGCCGAGGACCGCCCCGGGCCCAGGTTGATCACCGCCGCGGTCCGCCCCGGACCGATGAACGTGGCGCTCGCGCCACCCGGCACGTCCTCCGGCACCCGGGCGAGCGGGAACGCCCCCACCATGTGCCGTAGGTCCACCCGGAAGTCCGGCTCGGGACCGAACACGACCCGGCGCACACCGGAGTGCACGCCGTCCGCGCCGACGACGAGGTCGGCCCGCTCGGACGTGCCGTCGCTCAGCGCGACCCGGACCTCGTCGGCGTCCTGGGTGACCGCTCGCACGGTGGTGCCGAAGCGGATCGCGACGACGTTTCGCACCGCTTCGTAGAGCACGGACTCCAGGTCGCCGCGGAACACCGTGAGCGCCCGCGCACCGAGCGCGGCGTGCGCGATCGCGGCCGGAACCGTGAGCTTCCGCCGCCCATCGGTTTTGACCAGGATCGAGGTGAACGACCCGAGATCCCGGGGAGCCAGCGCCGGCAGCAGGCCGAGCCGCTCCGCGGCGTCATAACCCGACCCGAGCAGGTTCACCAGGTAGCCGCCGCCGCGGCGGGCCGGGGCTCGCTCGACCACGAGCACGTCCCACCCCGCCCGGTGCAGCCGAAGTGCGGTGGCCAGACCGGCAATCCCGGCGCCGGCGACGACCACCCGCCTCGCTCGCGCGCCACCGGGCGCGCTGCCCGCGCGCAGTGAACCGTCCTCGACACCCGTCACCGTTCTCTCCATCCCGACGCAGGTATGAACACTTGCTCAAACCAGTATGAGCACATGTCCATACTCCGCCGCAAGTCCCCCGCCCGCGCGACACGCCGACGGAAGCACCTGGTCGGACACCTAGACTGGGGTGCGTGCCCCGAGGCGTTGCCATCCCCGCGATCAGGCAGCAACTGTTCGCCGCCGTCGATGAGGTGATCGTCCGCGTCGGGCCGGGCCGGCTCAGCGGTCGAGCCGTCACCAGCGCGGCCGGGGTCGCGACCGGGCTGCTGTACGCGCACTTCGCCGACCTCGACGACTTCCTGGCCGCCTACGCCGTCGACCGCAGCTTCGTCGTCTCCGCCAGCGCCGCGACCCTGCCGGAACGGGCCGGCAGCGGAACCGTCGCCGGGAACCTGTGCGACACCGTCCACGCGACACCGCTGCCGACCGTCCTGGCGTTGACCAGGCTCCTCGTCTCCCGGCCGGAGCTGGTCGACCGGGTCCGCGCCGTCCTCGGTGACAGGGCGGCCGGCCTCGACGCGATCGAGAGCGCCGCCTCCGAGTACCTCGCCCGCGAGCGACGGCTCGGCCGCGTCACCACCTCCGCCGAGCCCGAGGCACTGGCGACCGCGCTCGTCGGCGTGCTCCACCGCCTCGTCCTCACGGCCGGCACCGAGTCCGACGTCCACGACCGCGTCCGGCGAACGGTCACCGCGCTGGTCGCCGGCGTCACCACCGCGACACCACACCAGTAGGCCCCGCGGCGAACCGAGCACGCGCGCCGGCGGTCAGCGGAGCGAGGAAACGAGCGACACCGCCGCGACGACGACGCCGGCCAGCCTGCGCGATCGCATGGCCCGCGTCTGGCGAACCCACCGGGCGAGGGCACTCCGGCGAACCCGGCGTCCGTGCCGCGGCCAGCCCTACCGCCGCCCGATACGATGCCCCGGATGACCGGCTACGACGACCTCGACGTGTTCGAGTACCTGGACGCCTCGGCCCTGCCCCGACGCCAGCAGCAGATCCTGGTCACGATCCGGGACTGGGTGGTCCGGCACGGGTACCCGCCGAACACCCGGCAGATCGGCGACGCGGTCGGCCTGCGGTCCTCGTCGTCGGTGTCGAAGCACCTGGCGAGCCTGGAGGAGAAGGGGTTCCTGCGGCGCGGCGCCACGGTGTCCCGGCCGATCGACGTGCGGGCGTTCCTCCGGTCGTCCTCGCCACGGGAACACACCGACGGCTCGGTGCCCGTGCCGGTGGTCGGCGACATCGCCGCGGGAAGTCCCATCTCGGCGGACGAGCACGTCGACGACGTGCTGACGTTGCCCCGAGAGATCACCGGCCGCGGCACCGTCTTCGGCCTGCGGGTGCGCGGCGACTCGATGATCGACGCCGCGATCTGCGACGGCGACATCGTCGTGGTGCGGCAGCAGCCCGAGGCCCACTCCGGGCAGATCGTCGCCGCCATGATCGACGGCGAGGCCACCGTCAAGGTGTACCGCCGGCGCCACGGCCACGTCTACCTCGAGCCGCGGAACCCGGACTACGACGTCATCGACGGCGACGGGGCCGTCGTGCTGGGCATCGTCGTCTCGGTGCTCCGCAGCGTCTGACCCCGCCGCTCCCCCGGCGTCACCGCGGCTCGGCGCGGCGGACACGGAGCCCATCGACGGTGGGCATGGGGACGGTGTGCCGCCGGGAGCGGGTGGGCCCCGGCGGGGTGACCGAGGGGGCCGGCCCCGTCGGCCCGCTCAGCGCTGGACGCCGCGGACGTCCTCCGGCCATTCCAGCGGGACCCCGAGCTTGCCCAGCACCGCCTGGAAGTCGGCGAGCAGGTCGGGCCGAGCCCGCACGGCCCGCGGCGGCACGCCGTGATCCAGCGCGAACGCCGCGAGCGCGCCCGCCGCCTCGCCGGTGTTCCACTCCACCGGATGCAGCCGGTAGCACCCGTTGGTGATGTGGGTGACGCCGAGACATTTCCCGCCGGCGACGAGGTTGTCCAGCCGGACCGGCAGCAGCGCGCCGAGCGGGATCTGGAAGGGGTAGCAGGGGATGTCGAGGTAGCCGCGCCCGCCGGTGCTCGGGTGCAGGTCGATCCGGTAGCTGCCGATGCCGACGCTGTCGGTGAACGGCTCGGCCCCCGCGGCCCCCGGCCGGGCCGCCACCCCGACGTGCTGCTCCAGCACGGTGAGCTCGGCGCGGATCCGGCGGCTCTCCCGGACATAGGGGGCGGCGGCCAGCCCGTCGGCGGTGCCGAGCGGCGCACCGGCGGGCCGCAGCCGCGGGTAGCCGGTGCCGCCGTCCGGCCGCGGTGCCTCAGTCTGCAACCAGTACACGAACGACAGCGTCAGCTGCCGGGCCTGCGCCAGCCGCTCCCGGCGCTCGCCGGAACCCACCCCGGTCACCGGCGCGAGCCAGTAGTCGACCTGCGGCCAGTTCACCAGCGTGACGTCCGGCAGCGGCGGGTCGTACAGCCGACCGCTGCGGATCCGGCGGAACCGCCACAGGTCCTGCTCACCGTCCACTCCGAACAGTGGCCGGCGCAGCGGCCGGCCGGTCTCCGGCTCCTGCGTGGCCCAGCCCAGCTGCGGTCCCGGCCAGAACGGCGCCCGGTAGCCACGCCAGAAGTCGTAGTCGCGGGGCCGCTCGACGACGTGCTCGCCGTCCGGGGCCAACTCCAGCGCGACGCACCAGGTGAGCGCCTGCTGGTCGAACGGGTCGGCGGGACCGTCGAGCGCGTGCGGCTCCCCGGTCTCGGCCGCGCTCTCCGCGCCGAGCACGTGCTCGCACCCGGCCAGCGGCAGCAGGTCGCCCTCCTCGGTCGCGTCGACCACCAGCGCCGCGCGCACCGTCACCGGGCCGTCGGGCGTACCGAAGGTGACGGCCTCGACGCGGTCGCCGTCGACGCCGGCCGCGACCGGCTCGTGGTGGTGCCGGACGTCCAGGTTGCCGGACCGCCGCAGCGGCGCGAGCAGGTCGGCCAGCACGTCGCGGATCACCACCGGCTCGGCGCACAGCGCGCTCACCCAGCCCTCGCCCGGGTTCAGGTCCCGGACGGCCCTGGCCCGCTCACTCAGCCGCGGGTCGGCCCGGTAACGGTCCCGCACCCGCGAGCGCAGCAGCCGGTAGGACGCGGTGCTCCCGATGGTCTCCACCCACGGGTTCTCGTCGGGCGGCACGGCCTGCGTGGTCAGCTGGCCGCCGAGCCACCCGGTCGCCTCGGTGAGCACGACCCGGCGGCCGAGCAGGGCCGCGGACAGCGCGGCCGCCACCCCACCGCACCCGCCGCCGACGACCAGAACGTCGCAGTCGAGTCCCGAACGCATTCTCCTCCGTTCACTTGATGCCCGTCTGGGCGAGGCTCTCGGTGATCTGCCGGCGGGCGACGAGGTAGGCGATGAGCAGGGGAACGGTCGAGATGGCCGTGGCCGCCATCTGCACCCCCCAGATGGGATTGCCGCTGGTGTCGGTGAACGCCGTCAGGGCGAGCGGCACGGTGAACAGCTCGCTGCGGTTGACGAACACCAGCGGCTCCAGAAAGGAGTTCCAGCTGTAGAGGAACGCGATGATGCCGATGGTGCCGAGCATCGGGCGGGCCAACGGCAGGACGACGTGCAGCAGGATCCGCGGCCGGCCCATGCCGTCGATCATCGCCGCCTCCTCCAGCTCGACCGGGACCGACTGGATGAACTGGCGCATGAGGAAGATCCCGGTGACGCCGGTCGCGCCGAACACGGGCAGCGTCAGCAGCGGCACGTGCGTGTCGGCAAGCCCGAGGTGCTTCATCAGGGTGAAGTTCGGGATCAGCGTGACCTCGACCGGCAGCATGAGCGCGCTCAGGAACACGAAGAAGATGACGTTGCGGCCGGGGAAGCGCAGTCGGGCGAACGCGTAGCCGGACAGCAGCGACAGCGCGCAGGTGAACAGCGCGACCAGCGTCGCGATGTAGAGGCTGTTGTAGATCTGCCGGCCGAACGGCTGGAAGGTGAAGACCGCGCGGATGTTGTCCCAGGTGATCGCCCGCGGGATCAGCTGCGGCGGTGAGGCGAGCACGTCGCCGGGCAGCTTCAGCGCGCTCGAGATCATCCACAGGAACGGGAACACCAGCGGGACCGACAGGGCCACCAGGAACGCGTACAGCGCCACGCGCGCGAGCGTCCTACTCACCGTGCACCCACCTCCGCCGAGCCCACCACTGCGCGGCCACCAGCAGCAACGTCAGTCCGAACAGGACGACGGCGATCGCGCTCGCGTAGCCAGCCCGGAACAGCTCGAACGCCTGCTCGTACAGGTAGAACGCCAGCACCGAGGTGGCGTGCGAGGGGCCGCCGTGCGTCATCAACTGGATGTAGTCGAACACCTGGAACGAGCCGATGAACGTGATGAGCACGACCACCAGCGTGGTGGGGGCGATCAGCGGCAGCACGACGTGCCGGATCACCCGCCACTCGCTCGCGCCGTCCAACCGCGCCGCCTCGAGGGTCTCCGCCGGGATGTTGCGCAGCGCGGCCAGGAAGATCACCGCCTTGAGCCCGACCGTCTTCAACGCCGCCACCACGATCACCGCCGCCAGCGCCGGCCTCGCCTCGAACAGCCAGTTGGGCCCGGTGATGCCCACCAGCGACAGCAGCTCGTTGACACCGCCGCCCTGGCCCTGCAGCAGGAACCGCCACACCAGCGCCCACGCGGCCTGCGAGGTGACCACGGACAGGAACGCGAGCGTGAGGAACAACCCTGCGCCGGGAGGGCGCCGGTACAGCACGAGCGCCAGTGCCAGCGAGAGCCCGACGTTGATGGCCACCAGCCCGAGCGCGAACACCCCGGTGACCGCCACCGACTGCCAAAACGTGGGGTCCTCGGTGAGCAGCCGCCGGTAGTTGTCCCAGCCCGCGATCTCGGAGCGGCCGGAGCGCAGGTCGGTGTGCGTGAACGACAGCACCACGATCGCCACGAGGGGCACCAGGACGAACAGGGTGAACCCGAGCGCCTGTGGCGTGATGAACAGGTAGCCGGTCAGCGACTCGCGCGGCCGGTGCCGGCGCGGCGCCCGCCGCCCCCGCCCGCTGGGGGCGGGGGCGGCGGCGCCGGGGGCGGGAGCGACCGGTGGGGCGACCATCGCGTCACCCCGCCTGCCGCAACAGCGGGTCGACCGCGTCGCACAGCCTGCGCAGCACGCCGGGCACGTCCGCGGCGGGCGACCACAGCTCGTCGAACAGTGGCTGTGCCGTGGTCTTGATCTCCGGCCAGGCACGCGGGTACTGGAACGTGTGGCCCTCGGTGATGCTCGGCACGAGGATGGTCTCGAACGCCTCCGGCGGCAGGGCGCTGCCGGCGGAGATGCCCTCGGCGTCGGCGAGGACGGACCGACGCGCCGGCGGGTAGAACTGGGCGAGCTCGCGCACGCCCCGCTCGCTGGTGAGGAACCGGAGGAACTCGGTGGCCAGCTCGCGGTTGCGGGCCTGCTCGAACACGACGAGCCCGGCCTGCCCCGTCACGTGCGGCTGCCCACCCGGCCCGCCGGGCAGCGGCGCGACACCCCATTCGAACGTGGCACCGTCCAGTTGCGACAGTCGCGACAGCTGGGTGATGGTCAGTGCCGCGTTGCCCGCGTAGAAGTCGGCCTGCGCGCCCGGCGGCACGGCGGTGCCGTCCACGAAGGCCATGCGGTGCAGCTCGCCGATGGCACGTTCCGCACCCGGGCTGTCCAGAGTGCACTCCTTGCTGGCCGGGTCGTAGAACCCGGCGCCGTGGGCCCGCAGCAGCGGGTCCAGCGTCGGCCACGACACGGACAGCGGCCCGTAGACGCTGCCCTCGTTGCTCTGGAACACGAAGCCGCCGCCCGGCAGGGTCGGTTGCAGCTCGCGGGCGAGCCCGGCGAGCCGCTCCCAGGTCCACTGGCCGCGCGCGGCCAGCTCGGCGGGGTCGGGCAGGCTCGCGCCGGCGAAGAGGTCCTTGTTGTAGATGACGAAGAACGGGCTGGTGGAGAACGGCACCCCGTACACGGCCTCGCCGTCGCGCCAGTTGGTGAAGGCCGCGGGAACGAAGTCGTCGAACCGGTAGCCCTGGTCCGCCCGCAGCGCGGGGCCGACGTCGGCGAGCTGACCGGAGGCGGCCATGCCGACGGCGTCCGGGGCGCCCAGCCAGCCCAGGTCGGGCGGGTCGCCCCCGGCGAGGCGCACCGAGAGCTTGGTGATGTAGTCGGCCTGCGGCACGGACTGGATCCGGACGTCCGCGCCGTCGTGCTCGGCGGCGAAGTCGTCGGCCAGCCGGTCGAGCAGGGCCAGCTGCGCCTCGTTCGACGTCCAGACGGTCATGGTCAGCGTGCCGGCACTCGCCTGGTCACCGACGCCGCAGGCCGCGGTCACGGCGAGCACGGACGCGGCGAGCAGGCAGCGGATACGGGTTCTCATGCGGCCTCTCCGTTGGCTGGCCGCGCTCCTCCCGCCTCCGCTCCTCCCTCGCTGGCGCTCGGTCGATGCTCGGCGGTCGTCGCACGGCGGTGTTGGGGTTGACGGTGTTCACTCCCGGTGTGGGGTTCCTTCGTCCACTGTGGTGTTCTCGGGCGCGGCGAGCGTGCCGCCCTCGTGTGCCGGGCACTCGACGACAACGGTGCCGCCCTCGTCGCCCTCGTCGCCGTCGAGCCTGGCCAGCAGCCGCTCGAGCGCGCGGCGGCCGACCAGCCGGCCGGGGACGCCGTAGCCGGACCAGCCGCCGCGCGCGCCCTCCTCGCCGTCCTCGGGGATCCCGGCGACGGCGACGGACAGCCCGCCGGGCACGCTCGTCGCGCACCGCTCGGCGGCGATCCGCACCTCCTCGGCGTAGCCGGTGCTCTCGGCGACCACGGCCGTGACCCCCGCCCGCCGCAGCTCGCGCACGAACGCCGGGGAGATCGCGCCGGCCGCGGGGAAGCGCGGGGACACGTCGAGCGCACCCGCGCGCAGCCCGGCGAGCCGGTCGGCGGTGGCCGGCAGGTCCGGGTTGGCGCCCACATAGGCGATCCGGCGGTGCCCGAGCGCGGCGAGCCGTCCGGCCAGCGTGCGGCCCGCGCCCGCGTAGTCCGGCGACACGTTCGGCACCTCGCGCCCGTCGTCGAGGAAGCGCCGCCCGATGAAGACGAACGGGTACTCCTCGACGACCAGGTGCTCCAGCTCGGCGGGGATCTCGTCGCGGCCGAGCAGTACCGCGCCGTCGACCAGCCGCAGCTTGTTCTCGCCGCCGGCGTAGATGCTGCGCATCGGTCCGGAGGTGGCCGCGCTGGTGAACAGCAGCAGGTCGTGCCCCGCCTCCTCGGCGGCCTCCTCGATCCCCAGCAGGAACGGGTGGTAGAAGCTGCGCTGGGCGACGCTGAACACCCGCTCGTAGGTGAACACGCCCAGCAGCTGGCTGCGCCCCTTCGCCAGGCGCCGGGCCAGCGGGTCGGCGCGGTAGCCGAGCTCGCGGGCGACGTCGAGCACCCGCTGCCGCGTCTCCTTCGGGATGGACGCCGCCTTGCCCCGCAGGATCAGCGACACGGCGGCCTGGGTCACGCTCGCCCGCCGCGCGATGTCCACCTGCGACACGCGGCGCGGCCTGCCCTGGCCAGTTATGCGCATAACTAAGAGTTGCAAGTGGAGCGGGCTCTCGTCAACCCCGTCTCCCACCCTGGCCGCGCGCCACCATGTTGCGATCGACGCGTGGCGGGGTACCCGCCGGCATGACCGAGTTCCTGAACATCTACCTCAACGACCAGCTCGCGCTCGGTGTGGCGTGGCGGGAGCTGGCCCGGCGATCGGCGCGCAACAACCGCGGTACCGAGCTCGGTGCCGCGCTGGACCGGGTGGCGACCGCGATCGCCGAGGACGTCGACACGTTCCGCCGGATCATGGACCGGCTCGCGGTCCGGACCGATCCGGTCAAGCCGCTCGCCGCGACCGCCGCCGAGCGGCTGGCCCGGCTCAAGCCCAACGGCCGGCTGCGCGGCTACTCGCCGCTCAGCAGGTTTCTCGAGCTGGAGGTGCTGACCATGGGCATCGACGGCAAGAAGCAGCTCTGGACCACCCTGCGCGACCTCGCCGGCCTCGCCTCCCGGCTCCCGGACGTCGACTTCGACGAGCTGATCACCAGGGCCGAGCACCAGCGCACCGAGCTCGAACCGTTCCGCGTCCTGGCCGGGAGGGACGCCTTCGCCGCACGGTGACCGGCGCCGGAGTCAGGCGTCCCGACGAAACGAGTCCACTGTCCAACCGCCGCGGTGCGGCTCACGGTTTCACGGCAACGCCGGCGAGGTAACGGGAGCGGGCCGGCTGCCCGCCCCACCACTCGGGCTCGGCACCGTCCGGGCGCCACTCCACGGTCCACGTCACGCCGGGCTCGACCAGGTCCCAACCCGTGAAGAACTCGGTGAACTCGGCCCGGCTGCGCAGGTGCGCGGGATTGGTGGTCCTGGCGTAGTTCGCCGCGACCGCGCGGGCCTTCTCCTCGTCGATCTCGACGCAGCCGTGCGTCAGCACCAGCACGCTGCCAGGGCACAGCTGGTCCTGGTAGTGGCGCAGCGCCTTCTCCGGCTCCCGCTCCGGCGGCATGAAGTGCAGGATCGCGGTCATCAGCAGGCACACCGGCTCGGTCCCGTCGATCACCCCGGTGGCCAGCACCTGCCGCCACAGCTCGTCGGTGTCGAAGAAGTCCGCGAACACCGCCTTGTGCCGCTCCGGGTCCGCCGTGTCGTCCAGCAGGATCCGCGCGTGGGCGTGCGCGATCTCCTCGTTGTCGACGTAGACCACCCGCGCCCGCGCCTCCGGTGCCACTCGGTCGGCGACCTCGTGCGCCTGCCCCTGGCTCGGCAGCCCCGCGCCGATGTCCACGAACTGCCGCACCCCACGCTCCAGCGCGAACCGCACCGCCCGCCCCACGAACGCCCGGTTCGACCGCATCGCCTCGCGGATGTCCGGCACCATCGCCACCTGCTGCTCGGCGAACCGCCGGTCGATCGCGTAGTTGTGCCTCCCGCCGAGCAGGTAGTCGTACACCCGGGCCGAGCTCGGCTTGTCCACCGCCGCCGCCAGCCCCTCGCGCCCGCCGTCCCGCATCCGACACGCTCCCTCGCTCGTCCGGTGTTCTCGCCCAGTGTGCCCTGCCCGACCCGCTCGGTGAACGGGTCGGGCAGGGCGGCGGCACGGTGCGGTCACCGGCCGAGTCGGGTCAGCAGGTGACCCAGTAACCGGGTTCGGTCTGCTTCAGGGTGCTGCTGGTGGCGGTGTTCCACAGGCCGAGCGGCTGGTGGGAGCCCAGGGCGTAGGTCGATCCCGTCCGGACGTAGGCGCGACCGGCGACGGTGTGGTCGTAGTTGCTCGCGGTGACACAGTCGGGCGTGGTCGGCGGGGGCTGTGTCGGATCCGTCGGATCCGTCGGATCCGTCGGATCCGTCGGGTCCGTCGGGTCGGTGCCGCCACCGGCCCCGCCCAGCGCCCTGACCATGTTCACCACCGCGGTCAGCTGCGGGCCGCTCCTGAGCGGGTACCGCGCGGACTGGTAGCCCCACCAGTCCCAGCAGCCGCGCGGGTTGCCGGCCATGGTGGTGGCCTGCGGGTAGAGCACGATCATGTCGTTGGTGTCGGCGTACTCGTTGAGGTAGCTCCCTTCCATGAGCGCGTCGCCGACCAGCCCGTGGTACTGGTAGCAGCCGTGCAGGGTGACAAGCAGCCTGCAGGGCCCGGACTCGCAGGCCCGCGGGATGTAGGCGAAGCCCTCCCTGCCCATGCTGATCGAACCGGGGTTGCCGCCGGGGACGTGGGCGCCCTGGTCGAACTGCACGAGCGTTCCGGTGAGCGCCGAGGTGGTGGCCGGCTTCACCGAGCCGAGCAGGTGGGTCAGCATCTCCCTCACGGGGTCGGCGGTACCGCATTGGTTGACGTACGGCGACGAGGTGGACGAGCAGGCGTTGGGACCGAGCGGGCTCACCCACGCGTGCCCGGCCCCGGTCGACGTGTCGTAGGCGACGTTCGCGCCGAGGTCGCGGTAGTAGGTGGCCAGGTCGTTGTTGACCGCCCGGTCGATGGTGTTGTCGTTCGTGCCGTGGAACAACCACACCGAATCGCCCGACAGGTTCGCCACCGGGTCGACGCTGCCCGCCGCGGCCCGGTCCCGGGTCAACTGGACCAGCTGCGCCGGCGTCCTGCGCGCCTGCCAGGTGTCCATGCACGCGTAGAGCGCCGTGTTCAGGCTGTTCTGCGCGCAGTCGTACGGGCCGGCGGAGAAGATGCCCGCGCCCTGGAACACGCCGGAGTAGGCCACGTGCAACTGGTTGGCCATGAACCCGCCGGACGACAGTCCACTGACGTAGGTACCGGTGATGTCGTGCTCGCCCAACGTGCCCCGGGTCGGCGGCGGCACCGCCGCCGTCGCGGTGGGCGGGAACGTCGTGGCCAGGCCAACGGCCGCCACGACGGCCAGGAGCACCTGTGTGATTCGCATATCCGCGCCTCCAACATCGCAGGGACCCACCATGCTGGAAGCACGCGGTGATCTCGACCACGGTGCCCGCCCACACATTCGGAAGGATCGAGGTGGCCGGGCCCGCCAGCGCGACCGGTGCGACCGCGGCGGCGGCGGTAGTAGCGTTCCCACGGCCACAGCCACCGGCACCGGCACCGGCACCGGCACTGAGGGGAAGGGTCAACACACATGGCGATCGAGGATGCCGAGCTCACCGGAAGCCCGTTCCTCCGCGACCTCGGCGTCGCGCGGCGGGACGGCGAGATCGTCCTGACCGTGACCGAGC
Source organism: Amycolatopsis arida (assembly GCF_900115565.1). Taxonomy (GTDB): domain Bacteria; phylum Actinomycetota; class Actinomycetes; order Mycobacteriales; family Pseudonocardiaceae; genus Yuhushiella; species Yuhushiella arida. The sequence goes on from NZ_FOWW01000001.1 coordinate 933,217, forward strand.
CACACACCGCCTCCGGGGCCCTGCACGGCGGCGCGATCGCCGCGCTGGCCATGGTGTCGGCCCAGTCGACCCTGCGCGCCGAGGACGGCCAGCTCGCCCCGTACACCACCTCGCTGCACGTGACCTACGCCCGAGCCGGCCGGGGCACCACCTTCACCGCGGCCAGCTCGACCGTCCGGCGTGCCCGCGAGCTCGGCTTCTACCAGACCGAGGTGCGCGACGAGCACGGCGCCGTGATCGCCGGCGCGTCGAGCACCCTGTCCACCGGCCGGCACGGCGACGCCGCCGTCATGACCGCCGCCGAGCCCTCGGCACCGCTGCCCGGCGATCCCGCCGAGTTCGAGCGGGCGACCCAGGCCATCCCGTTCCACGCCGGGCGCGGCCTCCGGGTGCACGGCATCGACCACGGCGCCGTCGAGATCGGCATGGCGACCGCGGAACGCAACCTCGACGGCACGGGCCGGATTCACGAGGGCGCCCTGCTCACGCTGATCGACCTGGCCGGCACCAGCGCCCCGTGGACGCTGCCCCGCCCATCGTCGAGCGGTGCGACCATCGCCCTGCACGCCCACATCCTCGGCCCGCCGCCGGGCGGTCCGGTGGTCGCCCGCGCGCGCGTCCGCGCCCACGACGAGCGAGTCTTCTGGTGCGACGTCACCGTCTCCACGGCGGCGGACCGACGATTGTGCGCGCTGGGGCACCTCACCTACCGGTTCTCCTGACCCGATCGCCCCGGTGTGGGGCACTCACCGCCGGTACGGGCTCTCGGCACGGTGGCGGCGTTCGAACTCCCCGCGTAGGCACAGCGTCGAGGCATCGGTCATCCGATCCACCGCGAGAACGCCGTCGAGGTGGTCGAGCTCGTGCTGCAGCAACTCGCCGAGCTCGTTCTCGGCGTGCACGGTCCGCCGCCGGCCGTCGAGTCCGAGGTACTCGACGTCCACCCACACCGCCCGCCGGGCCCGGCAAAAGAACTCCAGCGAGAAGCTCAGGCAGGAGTCCCACGGCGCCCAGGTGGCCTCCGACCGGGCCACGATCCGCGGGTTGACCATCGGCCACGGGCCGTCCACGTCGAGGTAGACCAGCCGCGACGGCACCCCGATCTGCGGCGCGGCGATGCCCCGGCCGTAGCCGGTCCGCGCCACCCAGTCGGCGAGGGTGTCCCGGAGATCCGTGACCACCGCCGCCACGTCCGGCGCCGACGGATCGTCGACCTCCGCACACGGCTCGCGCAGTGCGGGGTGGCCGAGCTGGAGTGTCGCTCTCAACGGCATACCGCACATCGTATACGAAAGGCAGCGGCTCGTTCCAAGCCGCCGGCACCCGGCACCTGCCCAGGTCCCCGACATCGGTGTGGGCGCGAAGCGCAGGCCGGTGCCGTCCGCGCTCCACCACGGCACCGGCACCACGTGGTTTATCGGGTGCGGCCGCGCGTGCCGGCGGGTGACCAGCCGGCGGCACGCCGGATCCCCGGCCGGGTCGACGTAGGGGTTCGCGTCCTCGGACGCGTCGACGAAGGCGACCTCGGTGCCGTCGACGACGGTGCGGCGTACAGCGCGCCCTCGACCTCCACCCGGCCGGCGCCGAGCTCCGCCGTCTCGGCCACGGCGGCTGGCCGGCGCCGAATCGCGCCCGCGGCGAGCGGATCGGCGCCGGCAGCGGCGGGCTGGTCCGCACCAGCAGCCGAGCGTCACCGCCGGTGCACCGCGGCGCCCGCACCACCCCGTCCAGCTCGGCGAGCGGGATGACATCGCCGGCGATCAGGCGATTACCGGGTCGTGTCCGCCGTAGCGCGGCGCGCCCTCCAGCAGCCCGGCCTCCACCACCGGCTCACCGGCTTCGGCCAGCCGAACGCTCGGCCCGGCGCGCACCGTGGACGCCACGTGCCACGCGGCGCGGTAGTCGGCGACCTCGACCCAATGGGTACGGAACGCCACCCGGGTGCCGTCGGCGACAGGGTCGGCGCCGCCACGTCCACGATCTCCAGCGGGTCCACACGGGACACCACGGTGGACCGCGGCGCCGAGAGGCGGTTCGTACCCGGCCCCGTTGGCGTCGAGTCCGGCCGTCCCCCACGGTCGGTCCGCTCCACCTCGTCACCGACCGAGGATCCTCAGTGGCCGGCGCGGGTCTCCAGCACCGCCGACGCCGCGGCCGCCACGGCGTCGGCCACCGCGGCGAGCGCCGGTGAGTCGAGCTTCCACTGCTGCCAGTACAGCGCCACGTCGACCGAGCGGGCGGGGTCGAGGTCGACCAGCGCGCCGGCGCGCAGCCACGGCTCGGCCTGCGCCAACGGCACCATGCCCCAGCCCATCCCGGCGACGACCGCGTCGACGAACCCCTCGGAGGTGGGCACGTGGTGCCGGACCCGACCGGCGCCGCGCCGCCCACGGGTGAGCGTGCGGACGAACCTGTCCTGGAGGTCGTCGTACCGGTCGAAGACCACGACCGGCGCGGCGGGCAGGGCTCGGCCCAGTGGCCCGTGGCCGGTGCCCAGCCACCGGGCGACGAAGCCGGGGCTGGCCGCGGCCAGGTACCGCATCCGACCGAGCGGGCGCACCGCACAGCCGGGGACGGGGTCCGGCGACGAGGTGACGGCGGCCATCACCACACCCTCGCGCAGGAGCGTCGTGGTGCGGTCCTGGTCCTCCCGGCGCAGCTCGAAGCACACCGGCGGGTCCGCCGGCACCCGGGTCAGCGCCGGGAGGAACCAGGTGGCCAGCGAGTCGGCGTTCACCGCGATCGGCAGCCGGGCGGGCTCGGCACCGGACCCCACACCCAGCTCGGCGAGGGTGTCCCGCTCCAGCCTGGCCAGCTGGCGGGCGAACCGCACCACGACCTCACCGGACTCGGTCAACCGCACCGGCTTGGCCCGGACCAGCAGCACCCGACCGGTGCGCCGCTCCAGCGCCTTGATCCGCTGGCTCACCGCCGACGGGGTGACGTGCAACGCGGCGGCGGCCGCGTCGAGGGTGCCCTCGTCCACCACGGCGAGCAGGGTGCGCACGTGGTCCAGCGGCAGGTCGTTCATCACGATCGCTAATGGTACGTAAGAATCATTAGCTGTACTGCCGCCGCGCCGGTGCCTAGCCTCGTCGCGTGGGACCCGTTCCGCTCTCCGCCGCCGCCGGGTTCGCCACCGGCCTCTCGCTGATCATGGCCATCGGCGCGCAGAACGCCTTCGTGCTGCGGCAGGGCATCCGCCGCCACGCCGTGCTCGCGGTGGTGGTCATCTGCGCGCTGTCCGACGCGCTGCTCATCACGCTGGGCGTCGGCGGCCTCGGCGCCGTGGTGACCGCGTGGCCGGAGGCGCTGACCGTGGTCGGCCTGGTCGGTGGCGGGTTCCTGCTCTGCTACGGCGCGCTCGCCGCCCGGCGGGCGGTGCGCCCCTCCGCGCTGCACGCCGGGGGCGTGGCGGCACCATCGCGGCGGCGGGCGGTGCTCACCTGCCTCGCCGTGACCTGGCTCAACCCGCACGTCTACCTCGACACCATGCTCCTGCTGGGCTCGGTGGCCGCCGGGCACGGCACGTTCCGTTGGGCGTTCGGGCTCGGCGCGGTGTTGGCCAGCGCGTGCTGGTTCGCCGCACTCGGCTTCGGCGCGCGCCTGCTCAGCGGGTTCTTCGCCCGGCCGTCCTCGTGGCGGGTCCTCGACGGGCTCGTCGCCGGCACCATGATCACCATGGGCGTCCTGCTCGTCACCGGCACCTGAGACGGCGCGGAATAGGTCCGCGGCCGGCCGGGTTCGCCCAGGTGGCACGCCTGCTCGACCGCGGGGAGCACATCATGACCGACTACGGGCACGACCTTCGGTTCGGCACGTTCGTCACGCCCACCGTCCGGCCGGTGCGGCACGCGGTCGACCTCGCCGTCGTCGCCGACCGGGCCGGGCTAGACCTGGTCACCTTCCAGGACCACCCGTACCAACCGAGCTTCCACGACACCTGGACGCTGCTGTCCTATGTGGCCGCTCGCACGGAGCGGGTCGGGCTCAGCGGGAACGTGCTGAACCTGCCGCTGCGGCAACCGGCGGTGCTGGCCAGGGCCGCCGCCAGCCTCGACCTGCTCAGCGGCGGTCGGGTCGAGTTGGGCCTCGGCGCCGGGGCGTTCTGGGACGCGATCGAGGCGATGGGCGGTCACCGGCTCTCCCCCGGCCAGGCCAGGGTGGCGCTGGAGGAGGCCATCGCCGTCATCCGGGCCGTCTGGGCGGCCGACCGGCGCGGCGGGGTCCGGTTGAACGGCAGGCACTACCGGATCGGCGGCGCCAAGCGGGGGCCGGCACCGGCGCACGACATCGCGATCTGGGTGGGCGCCTACAAGCCGAGGATGCTCGACCTCGTCGGTCGTGTCGCGGACGGCTGGCTCCCGTCGTTGAGCTACCTGCCCGGCGGCCCCGACGACCTCACCGGGATGAACCGCGCCATCGACGAGGCGGCCGAGACGGCGGGCCGCGACCCCGCGGCGGTGCGGCGCCTGCTCAACATCTCCGGCGAGTTCGCCGGGACGAGCACCGCGTTTCTGCACGGGCCGCCGGACCAGTGGGCGGAGGAGCTCGCCGGCCTCGTCCTCGACCACGGCGTCAGCACGTTCGTCCTCGCCACCGACGACGCCGCGTCGACCGAGACCTTCGCCAAGGACGTCGCACCGGCCACCCGCGAGTTGGTCGCCGCCGAGCGGAGCCGTGGCGGGGGCAGCCAGCCGGCCGGGCGCGGGTAGGACTCCTGGTTGCCTCGGATTCCCGCGCGGCCACTCACCCGGAGCACCGAGGTCGCCGCGGAGCGGACCGAGGCGATGCGCAGCTGTCCCGAAGGGGTCCCTTTCCGGTTCCACCGCCAGCCTGGCCCTGCCGGGAGGAACGGCCACCCTCTTCCGAAGAGGGTCGAAACGATGACGGCAACGGCGGTGCCGACCATCCACGAACGGGCGAAATCCGACCCGAGGCGACCGTTCGTGCCGCCTGGACACCCGAAGTTGTCCACATCTTCTCGCGACGCCTCCACGACGCCCTGACCAGCGATAGACTGGACTCGGGGATGGCCCCCAGGGTGCGGTGGGTTACGAGGTGGGGTTCGCCGATCCGCGGGTGGGGTTCGTTGGTGCGCGTCTGCTTGTCGGGCGCACCGTCGGTGGCCGCGCCTTCGGCGGCGGGCCCGCTGGTTCCTCTCTACCCGCCCGCTCCCCCGTTCGCCCGCTCGCCCGCTCCCCCGCTCGTCCGCCCGCCGAGCACAACGGTCCTGCGCAGACGAGACCGAACGAGAACCGCAGGACTGTCGGCTCAGCTGGAAATTCCTTGTCGCCGTCGACTCCTCCGGCGCGGCGTTCACAAAGTGTTGCCGCGCCGGAGAAGGAGGTCCGCGCATGGATCGGCAAACTTGGCCGAGGATCCCAGCCCTTCGCCTGGAGGAAGGAAAGGAGAAGACATCCTCGAACTCCCGACACGCACACATCTCACGGGTTTCTGCCACTGGGCACCAGATGTGCGCGGCCGAAACGCCACTGAATTCCCCACTCAGGTCCGGCGGTAGATGATCGGCTGCGCGGCGACTCCATTGGCCTTGAAGTTGGCGAGGACGAAGCTGCGGAAGCTGGGCCGGAAGACCAAGCTGGGCAAGAACGTCCGCAGGCCGGGCCAGCTGGCGTAGTTGATGATGCCGTAGTCGGCGGGTTCCCCGTCAAGGGGGCGCATCAGGATGGAGTTGGGCAGGTCCGTCTTGGTCTGGAACCAGCCCGCCGTGTACTCCCACACGTCCAGGAGGACGTCGTTGTCGTCGGCGTAGAAGTAGTTGAACAGGAACGCGTGGTCCTGGGTCGGGTCGACATCGTCGATGCGCGCGGCGTTGCGGGCCACGATCTGGTGGGTGTGCCGGGCTTCCCGTCGCAGGGTCTCGGCCAGCTTCTGGTAGCCGGGGTCGTCGCGGAGGCCGCCCGCGGAGTCCGGACTGGTGGTGCGGATCAGCACGACGATGTCGTACCGCGCGTGCCTGCGCCCTCGCTGGTCGAGGATCTCACTGCCTTCGCCCGGTGCCCGGAGCACCGCGCGGAACACGGTGGCTTCCTCGACATCGTCGCGAGCGGTCAGGCCGGCGGCCAGTGTGCTCAGTTGGGTGGCGATCCGTTTCGTGGTACGGGTGGCCACCGGGAACAGCCCACGCCAGCGGCCGACCTCGCCGGCCAGCAGGAGGTAGCCGTTGTGATTGGGTTCGCGGAGGCTGGCCTTGACCGCGAGCCGGTCGTTGACGATCTTCATTGCTGTCACCTTTCTTCGTCTTCGAACTGATGATGTGGGGCAGTCAGCTCAGCGGCGGTAGAGCCCCGACAGTTGCCGCGCGAGCCTGCGGCGGACAGCGGGAAGCCTGCCGGCCAGACCGAGAACCAGATTGCGCAGCGGGCGGCGCCGCGCTTCCATCGTGGCCAGCGTGGTGAGCCTGCCTGCCAGCGTGACGACCTTCTCGGCGACCGGCCTTCGTGCGTTCGCGTAGTCGTCGAGCAGCTCGCTGGGCGCTCCGGTGAGGACATTGTGGAGACTCTCGCCCAGTAGCACGGCGTCCTCGATACCGAGGTTCATCCCCTGACCGCCCGCGGGGGAGTGGACATGGGCGGCATCGCCGGCCAGGAGGATGCGTCCCTGCCGGTAGCGGTCGGCGATGCGATGGTGCACCCGGAACCGGGATCCCCAGACCACCTCCCGCACGATGGCCGGATGCGCCTGCGGTCCCCGGGTGTCCAGCAACTGTTGCACGAATGCCATGTCTGGCGCCTTGGGCGCCTGGTCCACGGTGGCCACGATACGGTGCAGCCCGCCGGGCAACGGTGCCACGACGACCAGGCCGTCGGGGGAGAAGTAGAGGATGACCTCGTTGCCCTCGGCGCCGCCAGTCAGTCGCACGTCGGCGAGGGCGAACGACTCGGCGTAGGTGCCGCCGGAGAACCCGATTCCCGCTCGGTCGCGGATCACACTGTGCATGCCGTCGGCCCCGATCAGGTAGTCCGCCCGCAACTCGCTGCCGTCCTCGACCGTGGCGGTGACCCCGGTGGAGTCCTGACGCACGTCGGTCACCGTGGTCGGACGACGCACCTTGCCGCCGAGTTCCTCCAGCCTGGCGAGCAGGAACGCCTCCGTGTCCGCCTGGGACACCATCAACGTGTAGGGGTATGCGGTAGGCAGGTCGTCGAACGGGACGGGGATCAGGATTCGGTCCCTGTCCCTGATGGTGAAGCGCGGGGCAGGCACGCCGCGAGCCGTCAGCGTCGCGGCCACGCCGTAGGGCTCGAGCAGCTCCAGTGTGCGTGAGTGCACCACCGCCGCTCTCGAGGTGTTGGCGCCCTCGGCCTGCGCGTCGACCACGACGACGTCATGGCCGTGCTGGGTGAGCACGATCGCGGCGGCCAGGCCGACCGGCCCCGCGCCGATGATGAGTACGTCGCTGCTCATGATCCACTCCTGCGGTGGTCAACGGTTGTTGACTTCGACGTTAGACCGGGCTGCCACTGCAAGTCAACAGCTGTTGGCCTACACTTGTTGGCGTGCGGAGGTCAGCCGAGGAGACGAAGTCGAAGATCCTGGCCGCGGCCCGTGAACGGTTCGCCGCGGACGGCTACGACAGGGCCACCATCCGGGCGATCGCCGCGGAGGCGCACATCGACCCTGCGATGGTCATGCGGTACTTCGGCAACAAGGAGGGGCTCTTCGCGGCCGCGGCCGAGTTCGATCTGGCGCTGCCCGACCTGGCCCAAGTGCCGCGCGATCGGATCGGAAGGGCGCTGGCGACGCACTTCCTGAACCGGTGGGAAGGGGATGAGGCGCTGACCCTTCTACTGCGGGCGGCGGTGACGAATCCCACCGTCGCGGAGCGGATGCGGCAGATCTTCGCGGCCCAGTTGAGCCCCGTCGTCGCCGCGGTTTCCGAGGGGACGTCGAGTACCACCGCGCCGGTCAGGGCGGGATTGGCGGCGACCCAGGTGCTCGGCATGGCCCTGTGCCGCTACGTGCTGGCGTTCCCGCCGGTGGTGTCCATGACCCGCGAGGAGATCATCGACTGGATCGGCCCCACCCTGCAGCGCTATCTGACCGAGTCCTGAGTTCGATGGGCCGCGTCAGTTGACGATGGCGTGGACCTGGTCGATCGCCTCGGCACCACAGCCGACCGCCCCGACTGAGACCAATCCCTCGACCGCCTGGATGACTGCGGCTGTCCCCACGGGGCCGAACGCTCCGCACAGCTCGATGAGCTGCACACCTTGGGCCGCCAAGGACGTCGCCACTTCGGCGGCTTGGTCGACATGGCCCATGCCGACGAGGACTATGCGGCAGGCGCCGGTGTCCACAACGGACACGTCGCGTGCGGGATCGCAACCTTCCGCGACGTAGATCAACCCCCAGTGAACGAGTGCCATGTCTGCTCCCCATGTGGTGTGAACGGCTGTGTGCGTTCACTCCAGCTGAGATCCCTCACCGCTGTCCACGAGGTGAGGGCACACGCTCGTGCGGCAACGCCTCAGCTTTGAGGTGGGCCGCGAGATCAGCAGGGTGCTGCGCGCGCTCGTGTGCCGGATTCCACACGAGCCCGTGACGCAATCGCGGCGCGTCCCCGGCGAGCGGCACCCAGGAAAGCGCGTCGCCCGGACGCAGATCCCAGCGCGGACGCAACGCCACCACCGCTCCACCGTGGCGCAGCTCGGCCACGAACAGCCCGTGGCGGGGCGGGCCGCGCGCCACGCGGACGGCCTCGTCCGCCGCGTCGAGCACCCGTCGAGCCTGCGGCAGCAGAGCCCGCCCACTGATGTGGGTGTCATGCCGGAAGGAGTCCGACAGAACAACGCGGCTCCCAGTTCCCGTTCCAGGGCCCGGATCTGCTGGCTCGGCGAAGTCGGCTGGATCCGCAGCCGGTTCGCGGCCCGAGTGAGATGCTCCTCCTCGGCCACGGCACGGAAGTACCGCAGATGTCGCAGCTCCACCGCATACCCCCTGCCGCTGTCGTGCCAGCACGGTGACCGTACCGCCGTCGCCGAGTGCCCGATCCGCGCCGCGCGGCATCGGCCGCCGCCCGTCTACCGAGGTCAGCGGACGCGCTCGCCAGCCCGCCACACCGCCCAGGTCAGCGGCACCCCCGGCCGGTACGCGAGATGCGTCACCGACGGTGCGTCCAGCACGTGCAGGTCCGCCCGCGCCCCCACCCGGAGCACGCCCACCGCCCCCTCGCCGATGTCGCGGCGCAGTGCCCGCGCCCCGCCGGCGGTGGCGGCCCACACCGCCTCACCCACGGACATCCCCATCTGCAGCACCGCCGTGGCGACGCAGAACGCCATCGACGTCGTGTACGAGCTACCGGGATTGCAGTTGGACGCCAGCGCGACCGTCGCACCGGCGTCGAGCAGCCGGCGGGCCGGCGCCAGCGGCTGCCGGGTGGACAGGTCGCACGCCGGCAGCAACGTCGCCACCGTGGCCGAGCCCACCAGAGCATCCACATCGGAATCCGTGAGGTGGGTGCAGTGGTCCACGCTCGCGGCACCGCGGCGCACCGCGAGTTGCACTCCCGGCCCCGGACCGAGCTGGTTGCCGTGCACCCGCAGGCCGAGCCCACGATCGGCCATCGCCAGCAGCACCCGCTCCGCCCGCGCCTCGTCGAACGCCCCACTCTCGCAGAACACGTCGCCCCACTGCACGTACGGCGCCACCGCGTCCAGCATGTCCCCGCACACAAGGTCCACATAGGACTCGATGTCGGCGCCGGGTGGCACGAGGTGCGCGCCGAGGAAGGTCACCTCGTCGGCCAGCCCGGCCGCGATCCGCGCCGTCCTGGCCTCGTGCTCGACGTCGAGCCCGTAGCCGGTCTTCGTCTCCAGGTACGTGGTGCCCTGGGCGACCGCCTCGGCCACGTGCCGCCGCAGGTTCGCCGCCAGCTGAGCGTCGGAGGCGGCCCTGGTCGCCTCGACCGTGGTCGCGATCCCGCCGGCCCGGTAGGGCTGCCCGGACATCCGCGCCTCGAACTCCGCCGTGCGGTCGCCGGCGAACACCAGGTGCGTGTGGCTGTCCACCCAGCCGGGCAACGCCGCGCGCCCCTCGACGTCGACCCACTCGTCGGCCACCGGCGCCTCCGCCGACCGCCCGACCCACGCCACTCGGTCGCCCTCCAGCACCACGGCCGCGTCGGTCACCGTCCCCAGCCCGGGCTCGTTCGTGGTCAGCTCACCGATGCCCGTGACGACTACCGCCATAGCTCCTCGACCTCCCGCGCCAGCAGCGACTCCGGATGCGCGATCTGCCGGTGCGCCCGGTCGCGCACCACCTGGCGGCCGGCGACCAGCACGTCCGTCACGTCCGCGGCGGTCGCCGCGAACACCGCGCCGGCCGGGTCGACGCCGGCGGTGCGCAGCGAGCGCAGGTCGACGGTGACCAGGTCGGCGGCCGCGCCGGCGGCGATCCGGCCCACCTCCGGCCAGCCGAGCGCGGCGTGGTCGACCGCGGCGGCCATCAGCTCGGTCACGGTGAACCGGCCGCGCGTCTCGCTCGCCAGCCGCTCGTCCAGCTCCAGCGCCCGCGCCTCGGCGAACGGGTCGATCACCGCCGAGCTGTCGCTGCCGAGGCACAGCGGCGATCCGGCGTCGGCCAGCGCGCGGCCCGGCCCGATCCCGTCACCGAGATCCCGCTCGGTGGTGGGGCAGAGGCAGACCCGGGTGCCGGTGCGGCCGAGCGCCCCGATGTCGCCCTCCGTCAGGTGGGTGGCGTGCACCGCGACGGTCCGCTCCCCCAGCGCCCCCGCCTCGGCCAGCACGGCGGTCGGCGTGCGGCCATAGTGCGCGAGGCAGTCGGCGTTCTCCGCGCGCTGCTCGGACAGGTGCGCGTGCAGCGGCCGCTCCCCCGCCCACTCCACCACCACCGGGATCTGCTCGGCGGGCACCGCGCGCACCGAGTGCACCGCGGCACCCACCCGCACCAGGTCACCCTCCGGGCGGAACGTCGCCACCCGCTCGGCCCACGCCTCGGCGTCGCCGTCGCCGAAGCGCAGCTGGTGCTCGGCCAGCCCGGTGCCGAACCCGCCGGTGAGGTAGCAGGTGTCGAGCAGGGTCAGCCGGATGCCGGCGTCGGCGGCGGCCGCGACCAGCGCCGCGCTCATCGCGTTCGGGTCGGCGTAGCGGGTGCCGCCGGGAGCGTGGTGCAGGTAGTGGAACTCGCCGACGCTGGTGTAGCCGGCCAGCACCATCTCCGCGTAGACCGCCCTGGCCAGCCGGTAGTAGGACTCCGGGTCGAGCCGCCCGGCGACCGCGTACATCCGGTCCCGCCAGGTCCAGAACGTGCCGCGATCGTCGTGGGTGCGGCCGCGCAACGCGCGGTGGAAGGCGTGCGAGTGCGCGTTGGTCATGCCGGGCACGGTCAGTCCGTTAAGGATGGTCCCGGCGCGGGGCAGGTCCGGCTCGGCGGAGCGGATCCGGCCGTCCTCGACCTCGATCCGCACTCCCTCGGCCACCCCGTCGGGCAGCCACGCGTACTCGCACCAGAGCTTCGTCGCCATCGATCCCGCCTCACTCGTCGTCGACTGTGCCGGCCCGGCTCGCCCCCAGATGGTCCAGCACATCCGCCAGCGCCGCAGCACCGCGCTCGACGTCGGCCGGCTCGGCGTGCTCCTCCGGCGCGTGGCTCACCCCCGTCGGGTTGCGCACGTACAGCATCGCCGAGGGCACGTGCGGCGCGAGGATCGCCGCGTCGTGGCCGGCCCCGGTGGGCAGCTCGGGGGCATCGTCGGACCCACGGCCGAGGAGCCGGCCGAGCCGCTCGCGCAGGCCGGGGTCGAACCCGACGGTGTCCGAGTAGGACTCCTCGCGCACCGTCACCGCACACCCCTCCGCCGCGGCCGCCGCCTCGGCCGCCGCGGTCACCTCGGCCACCATCGCCCTGGTGGCGGCCTCGTCGCCGGCCCGCGCGTCCAGCCAGACGTCCACGGTGGACGCGATCACGTTGGTGCCGCCCGGTGTCGGCACCAGCCGACCCACGGTGGCCCTGCCGTCCGGCACGGCCCGCGCCGCGCGGCGGGCGGCGGCGACCACCTCGGCCGCCGGCAGCATCGGGTCGCGGCGGTCGCGCAGCGGGGTGGCGCCCGCGTGGTTGCCCTCACCGGTGAAGGTGAACCGCCACCGCCCGTGGGCGATCACCTCACTGCCCACCGCGACCGGCCGGTCCACCAGCACCAGCCCGCGGCCCTGCTCGACGTGCAGCTCGAGGAACGTGCCCAGCATCGCCAGCCGCCGCCGGTCGGCGCCCAGCCACGCGGGGTCGAGCCCGGCGGACGCGGCCGCCTCGGCCAGCGTCACCCCGTCCGGGTCGGCCAACCGGCGGGCGGTGTCGGGGTCGATCGACCCGGTGAGCAGCCGCGAGCCAAGGCACGGCACCCCGAACCGGCCGCCCTCCTCCTCGGCGAACACCACCACGGCGAACGGCCGAGCCGGGGTGGACCCCCGTGCCTTCAGCGTGTCCACCGCGGCCAGCGCGCTCACCACGCCCAGCGGGCCGTCGAACGCGCCGCCGCCCGGTACCGAGTCGAGGTGGCTGCCGGTGACCAGCGCGTTCGGTCCGGGGCGGCCCCACCACGCCCACAGGTTGCCGTTGCGGTCGGTCTCCACGTCCAGCCCGCGCCGGGTGGCCTGCTCGGTGAACCAAGTGCGCAGCTCCCGCTCGACCGGGGTGAACACGTGCCGCGAGTACCCACCCCGCCCCCGATCCCGCCCGACGTCAACCAACTCGTCCAACAACCCCTGCGCCGTCACACCTCCACCCCCGCCGTGTCCGCGCTCCCTGACCGCGTGTCCGCGCTCCCTGACCGCGTGTCCGCGGTTCCTGATCGCGTGTCCGCGTTTCGTGAACTGCCTGGCGTACCGGAGGTGCGGACACGCGTGCACAGACCGCGGACACGTGTGCGCAGCGCGCGGACACGGCTGGTTGGGGTCACCGCTCCTCCCGCATGGGGATGCGGACGTCGCGCTCGGCGGCGACCTCCCTCGCCCGGTCGTAGCCGGCGTCCACGTGCCGGATCACGCCCATGCCGGGGTCGTTGGTCAGCACCCGCTCGATCTTCCGCGCCGCCAGCTCGGTGCCGTCGGCCACGCACACCTGCCCGGCGTGGATCGAGCGGCCCATGCCGACGCCGCCACCATGGTGGATCGACACCCAGCTCGCCCCGGAGGCGGTGTTCACCAGCGCGTTCAGCAGCGGCCAGTCGGCGATCGCGTCGGAGCCGTCGGCCATCCCCTCGGTCTCCCGGTAGGGCGAGGCGACGCTGCCGGAGTCGAGGTGGTCGCGGCCGATCACCACCGGCGCGTTCAGCTCGCCACTGGCCACCATCTCGTTGAACCGCAGCCCGGCGAGGTGCCGCTCGCCGTAGCCGAGCCAGCAGATCCGCGAGGGCAGCCCCTGGAACGCCACCCGCTCGCCGGCCAGCCGGATCCACCGGGCCAGCGTCTCGTTCTCACCGAACAGCTCGAGGATCGCCCGGTCGGTGGCGGCGATGTCGGCGGGATCGCCGGACAGCGCCGCCCACCGGAACGGGCCCTTGCCCTCGCAGAACAGCGGCCGGATGTAGGCGGGGACGAAGCCGGGGAAGTCGAACGCGCGAGCGCAGCCGCCCAGCTTGGCCTCACCGCGCAGCGAGTTGCCGTAGTCGAACACCTCGGCGCCGGCGTCGAGGAACCCGACCATCGCGTCGACGTGCTCGGCCATCGAGTCGCGGGCGCGGTCGGTGAACTCGTCCGGCTTGGCCGCCGCGTAGTCGGGCCAGTCGTCGAGGTCGACGCCGATCGGCAGGTACGCCAGCGGGTCGTGCGCGGAGGTCTGGTCGGTGACGACGTCCACCTCGACGCCGCGGCGCAGCAGCTCGGGCAGCACCTCGGCGGCGTTGCCGATCAGCCCCACCGACAGCGCCCGCCGCTCCCCGCGCGCCGCGGTGACCCTGGCGACGGCGTCGTCGAGGTCGTCGGCCAGCTCGTCCAGGTAGCGGGTCTCCACCCGGCGCCGGGCCCGCCGCGGGTCACACTCGACGACCAGCGCCACACCGCCGTTCATCGTCACCGCGAGCGGCTGCGCCCCGCCCATCCCGCCGAGGCCCGCGGTCACCGTCAGTGTCCCGGCCAACGAGCCGCCGAACCGCTTCTCGGCCACCGCGGCGAACGTCTCGTAGGTGCCCTGCAGGATGCCCTGGGTGCCGATGTAGATCCACGAGCCGGCGGTCATCTGGCCGTACATGGTCAGCCCGAGCGCCTCGAGCCGGCGGAACTCCGGCCAGGTGGCCCACTCGCCCACCAGGTTCGAGTTGGCCAGCAGCACCCGGGGTGCCCACTCGTGCGTGCGGAACACCCCGACCGGCTTGCCGGACTGCACCAGCAACGTCTCGTCCTCGTCCAGCGTGGTCAGGCAGCGGGTGATGGCGTCGAAGCTGGCCCAGTCCCGCGCCGCCCTGCCGGTGCCGCCGTAGACCACCAGGTCCTCGGGCCGCTCGGCGACCTCCGGGTCGAGGTTGTTGTGCAGCATGCGCAGCGCGGCCTCGGTCTGCCAGCTCCGCGCGGCGAGCGTGCCGCCCCGGGCGGCCCGGACGGTTCGGGTCATTGCTCCTCCAGGTGAGTGGCTATGGCGTCGAGGACGGCGCCGGTGCGGATGAGGTCCTCGGCGGCGGCGATCTCCGGTGCGAGGTGCCGGTCCGGGCCGGGGCCCGGCACGCGGGTGCGAAGCAGGTCGCGCGCGGCGGCGGTGGCCGGCGCGGGCTCCAGCGGCGCGCGCAGGTCCAGCGCCCGAGCCGCGGTGAGGTACTCGACGGCGAGCACGGTGGTCAGCCCGGACAGCGCGCGGCGCAGCTTGCGCGCGGCGCCCCAGCCCATGGACACGTGGTCCTCCTGCATGGCGCTGCTGGGAATCGAGTCCACCGACGCCGGCACGGCCAGCCGCTTGAGCTCGCTCACCACCGCGGCCTGGGTGTACTGCGCGATCATGTGCCCCGAGTCGACGCCGGGGTCGGCGGCGAGGAACGCGGGCAGGCCGTGCGAGCGGGCGATGTCGAGCATCCGGTCGGTGCGCCGCTCGGCGATGCTGGCCAGGTCGGCCACCGGGATCGCGAGGAAGTCCAGCGCGTAGCCCACCGGCGCGCCGTGGAAGTTGCCGTTGGACTCCACCCGCCCGTCGGGCAGCACCACCGGGTTGTCCACCGCGGCGGCGAGCTCGCGCTCGGCCACCAGCTCGGCGTGCGCCAGCGTGTCCCTGGCCGCACCGTGCACCTGAGGGGCGCAGCGCAGCGAGTAGGCGTCCTGCACCCGGGTGCAGTCCG
This sequence comes from Amycolatopsis arida, assembly GCF_900115565.1. Lineage (GTDB taxonomy): Bacteria > Actinomycetota > Actinomycetes > Mycobacteriales > Pseudonocardiaceae > Yuhushiella > Yuhushiella arida. Next base: position 948,518 of record NZ_FOWW01000001.1, read on the forward strand.
GCCCGCGGTGGCTGGCCACGATCGCCGAGCCGGCCAGCGCGGCGCGCAGCCGCGCGGCCGAGCGGGCCTGCCCCGGGTGCGGGCGCAGTCCCTGCAGGTCGGCGGCGAACGCCCGGTCGGTGCCCAGCAGTGCCTCCACGCTCATCGCGGCGGTGAGGTCGGCGACGTCGAGCAGCCGGCGCAGGTCGGCGGCGGCCAGCAGCAACATGCCGAGCATGCCGTCGGTGCCGTTGGTGAGCGCGAGGCCCTCCTTCTCGGCCAGGGTGAGCGGCGCCAGCCCGGCGGCGCGCAACGCCTCGGCGGCGGGCCGGCGCGTACCCGCGGTGTCCACCACCTCGCCCTCGCCCATCAGCGCGAGCGCCACCGCGGCCAGCGGGGCGAGGTCGCCGGAGCAGCCGAGCGAGCCGTGCTCCGGCACCACCGGCGTGATGCCGGCGTTGAGCAGCCCGGCCAGCGCGGAGGCGGTCTCCGGGCGCACGCCGGTGTGCCCGGTGGCCAGGGTGCGCAGCCGCAGCAGCATCAGCGCGCGCACGACCTCGGTCTCGACGGCGGGCCCGGCGCCCGCGGCGTGCGAGCGGATCAGCGACCGCTGCAGCTCGGCACGCCGGTCGGTCGGGATGTGCCGGACCGCCAGCGCGCCGAACCCGGTGGACACGCCGTAGGTGGGGCGTTCCGCGCCGGCGAGAGCCTCGACGTGGGCGCGCGCGGTGGCGAGCGCTCGCTCGGCCTCCTCGGCGAGCCGCACCGGGGCGCCGCCGCGGGCGACCGCGACGACGTCGTCCGGGGTCAGCGGTCGGCCGCCGACGACGACGGTTGCGTTCATGCCCTCCATCCCAGCGCGCGCCGCGCCGGCGGGCGAGTCCTCGATGGGGGACACTGTCTGGTATTCCAGACAACCCCCGAGGAGGAGGACCGTGGCCAGTGGTGCGGCCCCGCACGGCAGCAGTGAGGTGCCAGCACTGCGCCGCGGGCTGGCCGTGCTGCGGCTGCTGGCCACCCGGCCCGGCCCGGTGTCGGCGTCGGCGATCGCCAGGGAGCTGGCGCTGCCCCGGTCGACCACGTACCACCTGCTCGCCGAGCTGCAGGCCGCCGGGTTCGTCACCCATCTGCCCGCGGAGCGGCGGTACGGGCTGGGCATCGCGGCGTTCGAGCTCGGCTCGGCCTACCTGCGGCACGAGCCGCTCGAGCGACTGGCCGCGCCCCTGCTGCGCCGGCTGGTCGACCGGGTGGGGCACAACGCGCACCTCGGCGTGCTGCACGGCAACGAGGCGCTGTACCTGATCAAGGAGCGGCCGGCGCGGCCGGAGACGCTGGTCACCGAGGTGGGCGTGCGGCTGCCGGCACAGCTCACCGCGTCGGGGCTGGCGATGCTGGCGTACCTGCCGGGCGCGCACGTGCGGGCGCTGTTCCCTTCGGCAGGGGCCTTCGTGCTGCGTACCGGCCGGGGGCCGGCGAGCCTGGCCGAGCTGCGCGCGACGCTGGCCGCGCTGCGCCGGCGCGGGTGGGCCGTGGAGGACGGGTTCGTGACGGCGGGGTTCGCGTCGGTGGCGTTGCCGGTGTTCGACCACGGTGGCCGGCCGCTGGCGGCGATCAGCGTGACGCTGCGGCACCCGTGCGAGGGCGAGCCGTGCGGGGCGGACTGGCCCGAGCTGGCCGTGGAGGTGCGGCGCACCGCCACCGAGCTGACCGGCCGGCTGGGCGGCCGGGTGCCCTGGCCACCGGCGCGATGAGGGCCCCTCCGTCGCGCCGACGGTGTGGCGGCGACCTCGACGGCGCGGTGGCCGGGCCGCTACCGCAGCTCGCCGGCGCTGCCGGAGTCGACCAGCTCGCGCAGATCCTCGGGCAGCGAGTCACGCACCTTGTCCAGGACGCCCTGGGTGGCCTCCCGCGTCACCTCGAGCACCACGCGCGCGCCGTACACCGCGTCCGGCTCGGCGAGGTGGCCACGCTCGGCGACCCGCCGGGTGAACTCGTCCCGGTCGAACCGCTCGCCCGAGCCGGCGCCACCCATGACCACCGTGCGCCGCAGGTGCTCGCCGATCTCGGTGGGCAGCTGCGCGGCCACGTTGTCGGCGACGTGTTCCGGCACCCGCTCGCCCAGCGTCTCCAGCGTCGCGCGGGTGAGGCCCTCGGCGGCCCCGCGGCTGGGCAGCTTCGCGCGGGCCTGGACCTGACCGATGAACTCGTCGTGTCGCATGACCTCTCCTTCCACGTCGTCCACCCTTCGGGTTGCCCCTGGTCGGGAGTGGTCAAACGGTGGTGCCGAGGATGTCGTGGAGGATGCCGTGGCGCGGCTCCGAGGCCCCACTAGCCGACGTCACCGCCGGCGGCCGGACAGGCGGGAGGCGGGTGCGGGCTCCTGGCGTCGACGACCGGCACGACGGTAGCGACGCGGCCGCCCGGGCACCCCTGGGCGATGGTGACCTCATCGACGACCTCGGCCACCTCCCGCGAGCCCGCCGCGCTGCTCGGCGTCGTGCTGGCCGCGACGGTCTGGTCCGGGATCGACGCCCGCGACCTCGGCACCTGGCTGCTCGAGATGGCCCCGGTCGCGGTGGCGGTGCCCGTGCTGGTCGCGGTGCACCGACGCTTCCCGCTGACCCTGCTGAGCTACCGGCTGCTCACCGCCGGCGCGCTGTTCATCGCGCTCGGTGCGCACTACACCTACGCGGAGGTGCCGCTCGGCTTCTGGCTGCAGGACTGGTTCGGCTTCGAGCGCAACCACTACGACCGGGTCGGGCACTTCGTGCAGGGGCTGGTCGCGGCCGTGGTGCTGCGCGAGCTGTTGCGGCGCCGGGCCGGAATGCGCCCCGGGCGCTGGCTGGTGCTCGCGGTGACCCTCGGCAGCCTGGGTCTCAGCGCCGCGTTCGAGCTGGTCGAGATGCTGGTCGCGGCGGTCTCCGGGCAGGGCGGTGACTACCTGGCCACGCGGGGCGACCCGCTGGACAGCCAGTGGGACATGGCGATGGCGCTGTCCGGCGCGGTGCTGAGCCAGCTGGTGTTCTCCCGCGCGCACGACCGGCAGCTGGCCCGGCACGCCCTCGCCGGGGAGGTCCCGGGGTCAGCCCTCGGTGCCGCGACGGGCGTCGGCGGTGGTCAGGCCGAGCATTTCGAGCAGTTCGACGCACTCCCGCACGTCCCGGCAGTGCCCGGCGACGGTGCGCGCGGCCCGGCCGGCCTGCGCGTCGCGACTGGCCCTCGCCTCGGCCCGCACCCCCGCCATCCAGCCGGTGTCCTCAGTGGCGTCGAGCGCTGTCTTGTGCCGTGCCCAGGTCATGGGTACCTTCTTCCGGCCGGTGCCGATGCGGCCCGGTATGCCGTGAGTTGGGGCCCACCCGGCGCGACCTCGCGCCCCCGACCGGTGGACCGTCGGCGGAAGGGCGGACGAGCTCCGCCGACCGGCTCATCATCGCACCGCCGTCGCCCCGCCGGAACCCCCACCTCGAGTCAGGCCGGGCCACCCGACGCCCGCCACGCTCCCGGCGCCGCCCGCGGTGGCACCCCGAGCACCGGCGCCGGATCCGCCCACCGCGAGCGCCGCCGCACCGGGGCGGGCGGCGGCGCGGCGGCGGCCGCGGCGATCACCACGGCCAGCGCGGCCACCTCGACGTCGTCGGGCCGGCCGCGGTTCACCCGGAACTCAGGATCCACAGCAGACACTCACAGCGGGACGTTGCCGTGCTTGCGCCGCGGGCCCTGCACGCGCTTGTCCCGCAGCATCGCCAGCCCCCCGGCCACGGCGGCACGGGTGTGCGCCGGGTCGATCACGTCGTCCACCAGCCCGCGCTCCGCCGCGTAGTGCGGGTGCATGAGCTGCTCGGTGTACTCCGCGACCAGCTCCCGACGCAGCCGCTCGGGGTCGGCGGCCGCGGCGAGGTCGCGGCGGAACAGCACGTCCACCGCTCCTTGCGCGCCCATCACGGCGATCTCGTTGGTCGGCCAGGCCAGCGAGAGGTCGGTGCCGATCGAGCGGGAGTCCATCACGATGTAGGCGCCGCCGTACGCCTTGCGCAGGATCACCTGGATCCGCGGCACGCTCGCCTCGCAGTAGGCGTAGAGCAGCTGCGCGCCGTGCCGGATCACTCCGGCGTGCTCCTGCTCGGTGCCGGGCAGGAACCCGGGCACGTCGACCAGGGTGACCAGCGGGATCGCGAACGCGTCGCAGAACCGCACGAACCGCGCCGCCTTCTGCGAGGCGGCCCGGTCCAGCACGCCGGACAGCACCATCGGCTGGTTGCCGACCACGCCGACCACGTCGCCGTCGATCCTGGCCAGCGCGCAGATCACGTTGGCCGCCCAGCCCTCGTGCACCTCGAAGAAGTCGCCGTCGTCGACCAGCTCGGCCACCACGTCCCGCATGTCGTAGGGCTTGCTCGGCTCCGGTGGGACGAGCTCGGCGAGCCGGGGCCGCTCGTCGCCGGCCGCGCCCCGCTCCGGTAGCCGCGGCGCTGGATCGAGGTTGTTGGCCGGCAGCAACGAGACGAGGTAACGCACGTCGGCGAGGCAGCTCTCCTCGTCGTCGTGCACCACGGTGGCCACTCCCGACTGTCCACCATGGACGTCGGCGCCGCCGAGCTCCTCGTGGCTGACCCGCTCGCCGCTCACCGCGGCCACCACGTCCGGCCCGGTGAGATACATCTTCGCGGTGTCCCGCACCATGAAGGTGAAGTCCGCCAGCGCCGGTGAGTAGGCGGCACCGCCGGCGCACGGGCCGAGCACGACGCTGATCTGCGGGATTACCCCGGACGCGGCGACCTGGCGGCGGAAGATGCCGCCGTAGCCGTGCAGCGCCAGCACCCCCTCCTGGATCCGCGCGCCGCCGCTGTCGTTCAACCCGATCAGCGGCGCGCCGGTGGCCAGCGCGAGGTCCATCACCTTGCGGATCTTGGCGGCGTGCGCCTGTCCCAGCGAGCCGCCGAAGACGGTGAAGTCCTGGGCGTAGACGAACACCCGCCGACCCTCGATCGTCCCGGAACCGGCCACCACACCGTCGGTGTGCGGCCGGTGGTCGGTGAGCTTGCGCCCGCTGGCCTGGTGCCGGCGGAACTGGTCGATCTCGGTGAACGAGCCGGCGTCGAGCAGCATGTCCAGCCGCTCCCGCGCGGTGTGCTTGCCCAGCCCGCGCTGCCGCTCGACGGCCTTGGCGTCACCGGCGGTGATCCGCTCCCGCAACGCCGCGTGCTCGGCGCGCAACCGGTCCATCGACCCCCGAGCCGGCAGCGGCGGCTTGGGCTCGGCGAACTCGTCCGCGCGCACCACCCGCAGGCCGCCCCGCCCCTCCCCGGGTGGCGGCACCGGCCCGGAATCCGGTCGTGCCGTCGTCACGCGGCCCTCCCCATCCGGCTCACCCGCCGAGCCTCGTGCTCCCGCTCCATCTCGGCCACCACGTCGCTCCACCGGATGCCCCTGGCCAGCCGGGGCACCACGGCTGGCAGATGCTCCTCCGACTCCTCGTCGGCAGGACGGCTCAGCCGCACCACGTCACCGGTCGGATGCTGCCCCGACGTCGACTCACTCCGCACGGCACGTCTCCCTTCTCGCTCGAACCACGTCAGGCCGGCATCCGCCCGATCTGGTGGAAGTCCCCGCCGAAGAACAGCAGCGCCTCCGGCCCGGTGCCGCGGCTGCAGTCGAGCACCTCACCGAGGAAGATCGAGTGATCTCCGCCGGCGTACACCTTGACCAGCTCGCACTCCAGCCAGGCGAGCGCACCGGTGAGCAACGGCGCGCCGGTGCGCGGACCGCGCTGCCAGTCCACCGCGTCGAACTGGGCCCGCCCACGGGGTCGCTTCCAGTCGGCGAAGTAGCGAGCCAGCTCCTGCTGCTCGGCACCGAGGATCGACACGGCGAACGACTGGGCCGCCATGATCGCCTCGTGCATCCGCGCCGCCCTGGACACGCAGCACAGCACCAGCGGCGGATCGAGCGACACGGAGCTGAACGCGTTGGCGGTCATCCCGTGCCCGTCCCTGCCGCCCGCGGTGAGCACGGTGACCCCGGTGGCGAACTGCGCCATCACCTCGCGCAGCGAGGCCTGCTGGGACAGCCGGGACCGGCGCTGCGGGGGCACCGGCAGCGTCCGCAGGTTCGATCGGGGCCCTGCCGTTCGCGGCGCTGCCTGGCCATTGCCGGTCACGTCATCCTCCGATGGTCTGGACGGACTCGGCGTACGGGACCAGCGCCGCGCGCAGCTCCTCTGGCACCCTGGCCGGGACCGTGTTGGTGTTCGGCCCGCGCATGCACGCGATCCGCTGCCGGCCGCGGGCGACCAGGTTCTCCTGCCCGCCGGTGACCTGCACGTAGTCGAAGCTGAACTGCACCTGCGTCTGGGTCAGCTCCTCCAGCCGCATCCGGATGGACAGCTCGTCGAACGCGGTGATCTCGGCGAAGAACTCGCACTCGACCTTGAGCGTGAACAGCTTCAGGTCGTCGCGCACCTCCTCCAGCACGCTCGGCGCCTTCTCCTTGAGGAACATCTCCCGGCACCGGCCCTGCCAGCGCAGGTAGTTCACGTAGTAGACGTTGCCGACGAGGTTGGTCTCCTCGAACCCCACCGTGTGGCGGATCTCGTAGTAGCCGGACATGTCAGTCCCTTCCTGCCTCGAGCACGGCGAAGACCACCGGCTCCGCCCGGTCCTCCACGGTGGTCGCCCAGGTGGCGACCCTGACCTCCCCCGCGGAGAGCAGCACCCAGCCGTCGGCGCGCACGGTGTCGACGGTGAGCGCCTGCGTCATGCTGCCGGTCTTGCGGACACACTCCATCGCGCTCCACACCCGGGTGCTCGCCACCGCCATCGCCTCGTCGGCCTCGACGGCCACGAGGTCACGGACGGCCAGCAGCTCGGGACCGAGCAGGCTGGCCCAGTCCTGCGGGCCACGGTCCACGGCGGACTCGAGATCGCAGGTGAGCGGCCGATCGCCGACCACGGCCATGGTGAGCCCGGCGCCGTGCGACGCCGACACCTCGACCCCGTCGGCCTCGGGCTTGCCGTCCGGGCGGTAGCGCAGCCGCACCGGCCGGTTCTCGGCGCGACTCACCGCGAGCTCGGTCTGCTTGCGACGCTCCGAAGTAGACCCTATGGGAACCCCGGCAGGGTCCGGCTCGACGACCACCGCCCTTCCGCCGCCGAGCACCCGCTCCAGCGCCCGTTCCAGGTAGGAGCCGAGCATGGTGGGCACCCACGGGCCGGCACCGTCACGCTTGCGCACCGCGCGCAGCGACAGGCCCTCCCACCGCTCGACCACGGCGCCCGACGGCGCGCGCACGTCGAGGTCGTAGACGTAGGAGTCCCCGTCCTGGGATCGCTCGCGGGCGTCGAGCACCACGTAGTCGGTGTCCTGGTCGGCCGGGTCGGCCAGGTACAGCCGCTCGATGCCCTGCGGCAGCAACGTCGCGTCGGGGACGCAGCACTGGATGGCGTGCATCATCGCGTCCCGGGTGCCCGGGTCGGCCAGCAGCTGCTGCTGCGGCAGGAAGGGCGCGAACCACGGCGCCGGCGTGCGGGTGGCGATCTCGGCGACGGCGTGCCGCGCGCTGGCCCTGCGGTACGCGGTGAGCCGCTGGAACCGCTTGCCCTGGAACAGCACGCCGCCGTACAGCTCCGCCACCGGGTCGACCGGGACCACCGGCAGCCCGCTCTCCCCTGCCGCCGGCTCACCCGGCACGTCCGGCCGGGGGAACCGTAGCGTGGCCCGGAAGTGGTCGGCGCTGAACCCGGTCTCCGCGCTGCGGATCACCACGTCGACCGTTCCCGTGTCGCGGGCGAGCGCGGCCAGCCGCACCGTGGTCGACCCGTTCACCGGGACCACGACCGGCCGGAGGAACTCGACGTTCTCCAGCAGCGGCGGGCCGGCGGCCCCGGTGACCGCGCTGGCGATCTGGGTCATCGCCTCCATGCCCATGACCGCGGGGAACAGCAGGTCGCCGTCGAGCAGGTGGTCGGCGAGGTAGGGGTCACTGCCCGCGGACAGGTCGGCCTCGGTGACCAGCTCCACCCCGGGGTAGTGCACCAGCACCCGATCCACGAACCGGGTCAGCGGCAGCTCCCGCCGCTCCAGCGGCAGGGTGGGCAGGCCGCCGGTGCGGCCACCGACCACCAGCACCGGTGGGACGGCGGGGTCGGCCAGCACCTGGCGCAGCACGGCGATGCCGTTCTCGGTGGAGACCGGGGTGATGCCGTCGCGCATCAGCGCCTCGACCACGCCCAGCTTCTCCCCCATGCCCGCGCCGGACCACACCGACCACTCCAGCGCCAGCGCCCGCGCCCCCGGGTGCTCCCGCTGGAAGCGCGCGGTCAGCTCGGACATCCAGTCGTTGGCGGTGGCGTAGTGCGCCTCGCCGCGCAGGCCGGCCCTTCCGATGATGCTGCCGAAGGTCACCAGCAGCTTGATCCGGTCGGCGTCCACCGCGGCCAGCACGGCCCGCAGCCCGTCGATCTTGGGCGCGAGGGTGGCCCGGAACGTCTCCTCGGTGAGACTGAACAACGCGGCCGGCTCGTTGCGGCCCGCACCGTGCAGCACCGCCGTCACCGGCCCGAGCGCGGCCTGTGCCTCCTCGACCGCGGCCGCCACCTGCTCGGCGGAGGTGACGTCGGCCCGCTGGTAGGCGTAGCGCACGCCGGCCGCGTCCAGCCGGGCCAGGTTGCCGGCCAACTCGGTGTCCTCGGCCGGGTCGGCCCGGCCGAGCAGGGCCAGCGCGGCACCGGAGTCCTGCGCCACGGCCAGCGCGCACTCGGCGGTGATGCCCTTGCCGCCACCGGTCACCAGCAGCACGTCGCTCGCGTCGAGCGGGGACGTCGCGACGTCCGTGCCGGGCTCCGTGGCGGACACCGGAGCGGGCACCGCCCGCAGCACCGGCACGGTCCGCGCGCCGTCGGCGGTGTAGCGCACCTCGGCGAAGTCGGTGGTCGCGGCGGTCTCGGCGACCACCCTGCCGATCGCCTCCGCGCGGGACGCGGCGTCACCGGGCACGACGTCCGGCAGCTCGACGATCGTGGTGCGCGCCGACGGGTCCTCCAGTCGCAGCGTCTTCGCCAGGCCGGAGGCGCCGAGGCCCTGCTGGACCACGACGAACCGGGTGCCGGTCGGCGCGGCCAGGACGGCCCTGCCGGCGTCGAGGAACAGCCCCGCGTGCGCGGCACCGCACTCGGCCGGCAGGCACAGCAGCACGCCGTCGCCGACCCCGGCCTCGGCCAGCGCCACCCGCAGCGGCTCGGCCAGCGGGTGACCGGGCGGGGCGTGCACGCTCCAGTCGCTGGTCGTCCCGCCACCCGGCAGGTCGACGGCGGGGCGCTGGGCCTCGACGTACTCGACGGCGAACGGCCGCACCCACGGCGCCACGCCGGGCACCTCGCCGGCCGGGTCGTCGCCGCTCCGCGCGGTCTCGGCCAGCTCGTCGATCATCTCGGCCAGGTCACCGAGGCACACGGTGGCGAAGTTCGGCATGCCGTCCAGCGCGGGCCGGCCGAGCGCCCTGGTGACCTCGTTGACGATCTGCCCGACGGTGATCGAGCTGAGGTGCAGGTCGTCCAGCGGGTGGGTGTCCGCGGTGACCGTCTCCAGCGGCAGCTCGACCCGCTCGGCGGCCAGCCGGCGGAGCAGCTCCAGGGTGGTGTTCGCGCCGGACTCGGCGGCGGGCTCGGTCGCCACGTCGGGAGCCGGGACGCCCTCGGGGAGGGTCAGCTCGGCGTCGATGGCCGGGGCGGCCTCACAGGGGCTGGCGAGGAAGGTGAACTCGCCGTCCAGGGACAGCGGCCGGACGACCCGGTCGGCGAACAGCACGTCGGCCCGCACCGGCGCGCCGAGCGCGAACGCCGCGCCGAGCACCCGCAGCAGCGGCACCAGCGAGCCGCTGTCGGTGTCGACGGGCAGCACCGGCTTGCCGGGCGCGATCTCGGCGAGCAGCCCGGTCAGCACCCGCCCTGGGCCGACCTCGAGCACCAGGTCGGCCCGCTCGGCGGCCTTCGCCGCGGCCTCCCGGAAGCGCACCGGCAGCACCACCTGGTCCTGCAACAGGGCACGCAGGTCCTCGGCGGCGTGCAGCACGTCGCCGGTGACCGTGGACAGCACCGGGCGGGTCAGCCGGCCGAAGTCGAAGCCCGCGAGGTGCTCGGCCATCGCCAGCGCGGCCGGCTCGACCGACGGCGAGTGGAAGGCGTGCGAGACGTTGATCCGGGTTGCGGTGACCCCGGCCGCGCGTGCCCTGGTGCACACCCGGTCCACCGCCTCGGCCGGGCCGGAGACGACCGTCTGCCGGGGCGCGTTGTAGCCGGCGATGACCACGTCGTCGTCGCGGAAGAACCCGGCGGCCTGGTCGGGGCTGGCGGCGAGCCCGGCCATGGCGCCGTCACCCCGGCTCGCCTCGGCCATCACCCTGCCGCGGACCGCGGCCAGCCGGAGCAGCTCGGTCTCGCTCATCGCGCCGCCCCAGTGCAGCGCGGTCAGCTCGCCGAGGCTGTGCCCGACCGCGGTGTCGGCGTCCACGCCGAGCGCGTGCAGCACCCGCAGCGCGGCGAGCGACCCGGTGACGATCCGCGGCTGCGCGACCTCGGTGGCCACCTGGTCGCCGTCGGCGGGGAGGCCTGCGGTGCGGAAGACGTCCTCGGCGGAGGGGAACCGGCGGCGGATCGCGCCGGCGGCGCCGCGCCCCGAGCCCTGCCCCGGGAACAGGAACGCGATCTTCGGCGGTGCGGCGGCATGCGCGAGGAAGACGCCCTCCCCGGCCGCGAACACGCCGTGCTCTCCCTCGTCGAGCAAGGCCAGCAACCGGGTGAGCTTCCGCTCGGCGTCGTCGGGCCCGGTGACCACGACCGCGGCCCGCGCCGGCCGGCCGGACAGCTCACCGGCGAGCGCGCCGGCGAGGTCGGTCAGCTCGGCCATGGCGAGCCGGGGCACCAGCCGGACCAGCCGGGCCACCTGCTCCCGCAGCGCCTCGACGTCGGCGGCGTCCACCATGAGCAGCTCGGCGTCCTGGCGACCGGTCACCATGTCCACGACGCGCTGGTCGAGCCGGTCCCGGCGGGCGGCGTCGGGGGCCTGCTCGATCGCCACGTGGCTGTTGATCCCGCCGAAGCCCATGGCGGACACCCCCGCCCGCACCGGCTGCTCGGTCGGCCACGGCGCGGCCGTGGCCGGCACGTACATCGCCGCGTCGGCGGCGGTCAGCAGCGGGTGCGGGTCGTGGTGCCCGGTGGCCGGCGGGATCACCTGGTGGTGGACGGCGAGGGCGGCCTTGATCAACCCGGCCACCCCCGCCGCTGCCTTGGTGTGCCCGAAGTTGCCCTTGACCGTGCTCAGCGCGGCCGGCACGGCGGTCGGGTCGGCCGCGCGCCGGGCGGTGGACAACGCCTCGATCTCGGTGGCGTCGCCGACCGCCGTGCCGGTGCCGTGCCCCTCGAAGTAGGACACCGTCTCCACGCCGTAGCCGGCCCGGCCGTAGGCGCGGGTCAGCGCGAGCCGGTGCCCGCTGGCCTCGGGGCGGGTGATCCCGCCCTTGCCGTCGGAGGAGACACCCCAGCCGGTGATGGTGGCGTAGATCCGCGCCCCGCGGTCCAGCGCGTCCCGCTCGCGCATCAGCACCAGCAGGCCGGACCCCTCGCCGGGCCAGAAGCCGTTGGAGTCCTTGTCGTACACCTTCATCTCGCCGGTGGCCAGCGCGCCGGTCTTGGCGAACCCGATCACCTCGAACGGGTCGATCGACAGGTCGACGCCGCCGGCGAGCACGACGTCGAGGTCGCCTTCGGCGAGCGCGTTCGCCGCGGTGGCCACCGACAGCAGCGAGGACGAGCACGCGCCGTCCACAGTGTACCCACCGCCGCCGAGGTCGAAATGGTTGCAGATCCGCCCCGCGATGGTGTTGGCCAGCCCGCCGGCGAGGCTGTCCTCGTTGATCGCCGGGAACGGCGCCTTGTACTGGACCTCCAGCTCGCGCAGGAACTCGGCGGTCTCGTCGTCGCTCCAGCCCTTGCCGGCCAGCGCCGCGGCGACCGTGCGGCGCACGTACGGCCAGCGCAGCCGCATGATGTTGGCCCTGGAGAACTCGCCGGTGAGGCTGTTGCCCAGGACGACGCCGGTGGCCTGCCGGGGAAGGCCGGCGCCTTCGGGGAAGCCCGCGTCGGCCAGTGCCTGGGTGGCCACGTCGAGCGCGAGCCAGTGGGTGAGGTCGGTGGCACGGTAGGTGCTGCCGGCGACCTTGTAACGCACCCGGTCGAACTCGAAGTCGCGCAGCACCGCCGCCTTCTCCGAGTAGAAGCGGTCCGGCGTCGCGGGGTCGGCCGACCAGTAGTCCGCGCGGTTCATCCGTTCGTCGGGCAGCCGGCGAAAGGCGCGGCGCCCGGCCAGCACGTTCTCCCACAGCTCCTCGGGCGTGTTGGCGTCGGGGTAGCGGAGTCCGATGCCGACGATCGCGATTCGCTCGCTGCTCATGGACTACCTTCCATCGTGCACGCACATCCCGTTCCGCGAACTGAATCGGGAGATCGAATCCGTTGACAGTGGAGGGATGGCCGACGTTCGGTGTGCGGTCGGATCAAGCATGGGTGGCGGCGGCGTCGGTCGTCTTCTCCGTGCATGCCGACGCCGGCCATCGGGAAAGAGCTCAGCTCGGCTGGGCGGCTACCCGCGCGAACTGGCCCGGCTGGCGGCCGGGGCCGGCGGGGCCGCGGTAGGCCTGGGCGATGTCCAGCCAGTGGTCGGCCTCGGGCCCGGACGCGGTGAGGGACAGGTCGGCGCGGTGCCGGCGCCGGGTGACCAGGAGGCAGAAGTCCAGCGCGGGCCCGGAGACGACCTGCTCGGCGTCGGCGGGGCCGAACGTCCACCGCTGCCCGGCGGGGCCGACCAGCTCGAAGCGGAACCGCGTGTCCGGTGGCGTCAGGCCGCGCGCCTGGTAGCCGAACTCCCAGGTCCGCGCCGCGAAGCCGGCCAGGATCCGGAGCCGGTCGGTGGCCTCCCGGCGCACCCCCAGCGCGTCGGCGACGTCTTGGCCGTGCGCGAACAGCTCCATCAGCCCGGCGGCGGCCAGCACGGCCGGGGGCAGCGGGTTGACCAGCCACGGCACCGGCTGGTCGGCGGGGACCGCGGCGAGCGCCTTGAGCCCCGCGTCGCGCTCGGCGCGCCAGCGGGCGAGCAGTGCCTCCGGCGGGTCGTCCACGTAGTCGGCGAGTGCGCCGTTCACCGCCGCGTCGAAGCCGGCGCCGCCACCGATTCCCGCGGTCATCGCGGTGAACGCGGCCGGCTCGGCGGCCGCCATGCCGGCGATCCGGAAGATGAAGGCGAGGTGGCCCACCTGGTGCTTGATCGTCCACCCCGGCGCGGGGGTGGGCAGCGTCCAGCGGTCGGCGGGGAGGTCGGCGACCAGCCGGTCGAACGCGTCGGCCTCCGCGGCGAGGTCGGCGAGGACGCCCTGGAGATCGGTCATGCTTCTGCCCTCTTCCTGGACGGGTTCGCGGCGGGGCCCGCCGCCGTCCTGCCCAGCGTGGCGCCCCGCGAGGGGCCCGGTCTTCTCCGCGGGTGCGGCCTCCGGCGGGTGGCTGTGCCGGGTCGTCCGGAGCAGGCGACAATGGCGGTGCAGCGCAGACCTCGACCGACACCGGAAGGACCCGTTCATGGCGAAGGCCGCCGAGCCGCCATCCGGCACTCGTGACCTGCTGGCCGACGACGTTCGGCGGCGCAAGCACGCCTTCGACACGCTGGCGGCGGTGTTCGAGCGGTACGGCTTCGACCCGCTGGAGACGCCGGCGTTCGAGCGGCTGGAGGTGTTCGCCGGCAAGCTCGGCGAGGACGCCTCCGCGCTGATCTTCAAGATCCTCAAGCGGGGGGTGCACGAGGCCAGTGGTGCGGCCGATCTGGCCCTGCGCTACGACCACACGGTGCCGCTGGCCAGGGTCGTGGGTACGTACGGGAGCCGGTTGCCGTCGCCGTACAAGCGCTACGCCATCGGTCCGGTGTGGCGGGCCGACCGCCCCGCTCGTGGCCGCTTCCGTGAGTTCACCCAGTGCGACATCGACACCGTGGGGTCGTCCTCCCCCCTGGCCGACGCCGAGGTGGTGTGGGCGGTGCACGACGGCCTGGCCGCGCTCGGCCTGGCCGACTTCCACTTCCTGGTGAACAGCCGGCTGGCGCTGTACGGCCTGCTGGACGCCTACGCGGTGCCGGCCGAGCTGGGCCCGCCGGTGCTCGGCAGCCTCGACAAGCTCGACAAGCTGCCCCCGGCCGCGGTGGTGACCGAGCTGGTCGAGCGCGGGCTGCCGACCGCGGCCGCGGAGAGCCTGGTCGCCGACCTCGCCGGCGAGGACACCGACCGGGTCCGCAAGCAGCTCGACGACACCGAGCGCGGCCGGCGCGGTCTCGCGGAGGTCGACCGGCTGCTGGAGCTGACCGCGGGGCTGCCCGCGGGGCGGGTCCGGTACGCCCCCGGCATGGTGCGCGGGCTGGACTACTACACCGGGCCGATCTTCGAGGTGGTCGCGCCGGGCTTCCCCGGCTCGATCGCCTCGGGCGGGCGGTACGACGGCCTGGTCGCCAAGCTCGGCGGCCCCGACCTGCCCGCCTGCGGTGGCTCGATCGGCGTCGAGCGGATCCTCGCCATCCAGGAGGCCGACGGCGTGCCCGAGCGGCGCGGACTGGACGTGGCGCTCACCGTGCTCGGCGCGGAGGAGGAGGTCATGCGGCTGGCCGGCGAGCTGCGGGGAAGGGGCCTGCGCACCGGCGTGTACCTCGGTACTTCCGGCAAGCTGGCCAAGCAGCTGAAGTGGGCCAACGACCAGTCGGCCCGTGTGGTGCTGCTGTACGGCCCGGACGAGCAGGAGGCCGGCGAGGTCACCGTGCGGGACATGGCCTCGGGCGAGCAGACCAGGGTCGCCCTGGCCGAGGTCCCCGCCCACCTGGAACGCCACCTGACCGCCTGATCAGCGGCGCACGCCCCAAGTCCAGCCAGGGCACGCCCACCGGAAAAGGGGTGACACCCGCCCCGATTGGACTTTTCCAGTCGTGATCACTTGTATGGTGGTGGAATGTCGGCGCTTGAGGTGAACGCAACTCGCGGTCCCCCCGTGGGCTGCAAGTCTCCGGATGCTGATTGACCCCGTAACGTGATAACGTCGAGACATGAATGAGCTGTCTTCTGCCGGACGTGACGAGACTGGGGGATGGGCAGGGCCGCCTGCCGGAGAAGCGGCGCTGAACGTTCGACCAGCGAATCAGGTACTGGCGCAGTCTGCGCAGGCCTCGGTCACGGTACTAGAGTTGCGCAAGTATACGCATGGTTATGCGATCGAGGTTGAGGCGACGGCCACAACCGAGAGCGATGAGCCAGGAGAGCTCATCCGGTCGAGCATGGCTGAGCACCGCGGCACCCCGCCGGCGGTTCTACGGTTCATTGTTCAACTTTCGGATGGCCGTTCGGCCAGTACATTGGATCATCAACTAGTTCCTTCTTTGCCTCCTGCACCACCCTACCTTGCCAGCCTTGGCGGGCCCGGCTACCACGTCACTGGCAAGCAACTCAGTAGCAGGCAAAGCCTCTGGCTTTGGCCTACCGTAGAGTCAGCGCACTTCAAATTGATGGCCGAATGGCCGCTGTTCGGCCTTTCGGCAAGCGGTATTTCGGTAGACGGATCTACGCTTGCTACTCAGCGCTAGTGCGGCCACTCGTGGGTCGGGCAAGTGACCACCTGCCCGACCCACAAGGCATGTCAAGACTCAGCCCTTAGTTGCGGGTGCCACTGCAAGATCTCGCGCAGTGTTTGTCGACCAATAGTCGTGCTGAGTGAAGTCGTCTTCGATCGCAACGTTGCCGTCGTCTTGAATACTGAGGTGGCATCCATCGTTTCCGCACCACGTGGAAGTGTTGCTCGCCCACCTTACCTGTCTGGAGTGGGTGTACACCACTAGGTTGCCGTCGTGTTGAAAGTCGACGTAGTCACCTGCTGCGACTCTGAGCAGCAGTCCAGGCGTGACTACCGTCAACCCAGACCTCAAGAAGGCCCCGGAGCATCACGAGCCTTGTCTGACCATCAGGCGAAGCTACGTGCTGGTTGTTGTGCATTCGCCAGCCGCCGTTGATATCCGTCGAACCAAGAATCTCTGAATCGCTCTTGGCATCGTTCGCACTCGACTGATGATCTGTTTGCGTAGGTGGACTTGCTAGCGCTGGCGGTGATGCCAGGGACCCCAATACCACGGACAGCAAAGCAGCAACTACAGCTGTACGCGCACGTAAATTTGACGTGCGGGAACTAAAACTGCGCATATACTTCACCCCTGTTACTTGAGTGTAGGCGGTCGTCCGAACGCTTCCTTCCAAAAGAAGCACTCCACGGCAACAGCGGGCGTACTTGTCCGACGCCAAGTTTGTTTCCCGCGCGCCCCCTGTTTCACTGACCGCCTGGTTGGCGACGGAATTTCGCAGGCGCCTCACAGTCTTCACTCATGAGCCGTGGCGGGCAATACTCCGCACGTATGAACGTGAAGCTAACGTGACATCAAGAGAAAGATCGAGCAATTGTACCAGATTCCCTCAAAGCTCACTAACTTCTCGCTAAGCACTACTGCCAGTGGCGCTAATTCTAGATTCCGCGCGCGTGTCACGTGCTGAATTGTTATGACCATCGGAGAGTGAGCTCTTGGGCTGCTCTGTGTCATAGGCAGTCGTTATCGCGTCGACATCTCGTTGTTGAGGCGTCCGGCTAGGGAGATGAACGTCATGGGTAAGCGTGGTCCCTGCGGTAAGCCCACTGCCTTGCGTATCCTGCACGGCGACCGCCCCGATCGGATCAACCACTCGGAGCTCGTACCTCCGGAGCAGGAGATTGAATGCCCTGAACGGGCGTCCCAGGCTGCGCGGTCGATCTGGGCACGTTTGGCCCCAACCCTGCATCAGCGCGACGTCCTCACCGCCTGGGACACCGACGCCCCAACGAGTTCTGACCGAGCGAACTAACCCCGAGCGGCACCGGGGTCGGTCGCCGCGGCGATGCGGGCGCCCACCCTACGAGCGGCGGCGAAGCTGGCCCACCCGGTCAACTCCACCAGCCGGGCGTCGTCGGCTCCCGTGTCGCGGAGCCGAGCCACCGCCCCGTCGTCCACCTGGTAGGCGGCCATGGCGGTGAGCAGGGCCAGCCGACCAGCGGGCCGGTCCGGCGCCGGCAGCGTGGCCACGGGGTCCTCGACCCAGGCCCGGCTCGGCCCCGGCGGCTTCCCGGACCAGCCGGCCAGCTCGGTGGCCACCAGTTCGCGCACCGCCGGCGGCACCGACCGGGCGCCCGCCGCCTCGGCGGCGGCCGCCGCCCTGGCCAGCGCGCCGGCCACCGTGCCGTGCTCGGCGGCCCAGGCCAGCTCGGCCGGCAGCGGCGGCACCGCACCGGCGAACAGCTCCAGCGAGCTTCCCGGTGGCACCCGGCCCGGCCGCGGCCGCAGCACGAACGCCAGCAGCCGGCGCGCGTACCGGCGGGCCCGGTCGGGCGCCCGCGGCGGGATGGGCGAGTCGTCGAGGAACACGTTGACCATGCGGTTGAGGTAGGTGAACGTCACCGCGACCCCGCCCAGCTCGGGCAGCCGCTCCGCGGGGAACGGCACCGCGCCGCCCTCCGCGCCGGCCCACGCGGCGAGGGCGCGCACCCCGGGGTCGGCCGCCGGCCCGGTCCGGTCCCCGGTGACGGCGCCGGTGTCGCCGGGCGGGAGCAGGCCGTGCAGGGTCGCGCCGTGCACCTCGACGCAGTACGGACAGGCGTTGGCCCGGGAGACCGCGGTGGCCACCACCTCCTTGGCCGTCCGCCCGGCACGGCCGTCGGCGAGCAGCGTCTCGCGCAGCATCGCCCAGGTGGCCGCCAGCAGGTCCGGCGCCGGCGCGTGCAGGCTGACCGGCGGCGCCAGCATCCCGAAGTCCCGCTCCACCTGGGCGAAGACGCGGGCGACCACCCCGGTGGCGGCACCAGGCCGCACCGGGCCCACGTGCCGGATCCGGGTCTGCGCGCCGCGCAGCGCGAGACGGACGAGCGACATGCTTCCTCCCTGGACGTGGATTCTGGCTACCCGGTGACCTGCGCCAGGCTCGACGCCGCGACGTGCGCGACGCCGCCGACCGTGGCGCAGGCCAGCGCCCATCCCTGCGCGCCCACCGCGACCACGCTGGCCCCGGGCCGCGGCCGGCAGAGCGCGCACCAGGACAGCCCGACCAGCGCGACCACCAGCCCGGTGTGCAGGGCCACCGCGCCCCCACCGCCGAGCCAGGCCCCACCGAACGCGACGAGCGCGCCGCCCGCGGCGGCGGCCACCACGTACGGCGCCGCCCGGTGCACGAGCCCGACCGCCGGGGCGAACCGCGGGTCGCCCCGGTGCCCGGCCACGTACAGCGGCACGCCGAGCACCGCGAGCAGGGGCACCACGAGCTGCCTCGGAAAGCCCACCCCTTCGGCCAGCAGCAGCTCCCCGAGCACGCCGGCGGCGGCGATCCCGGTGACCAGCCGGACCGCGCCGCGGCCGAGCGGCAGGAACGGCCGCAGCAGGCCGAACCCGGCCGCCACGAGCACCGCGGTGAGCACCACGACCCGCAGCACGGCCGGGCCGGCGAGCACGGGCACGTCGACCCCGTGCTCGTGGATGACCTGCGCGGCCCGCACGGGGCTACTCGGCCGGCGGCCGGGGCGCGGAAACCGCGCAGCCGCACGCGATCCGGTCCCGCTCGGCCGGCAGCGGGCGCCGGTGCCGGACCATGGCCACCACCATCGGCACGAACACGATCGTGTTGTAGAACAGGTGCAGCTCCACCCGCGGGATCACCAGCTGGACGATGCTGGTGGGCTTGTCGAAACCGAGCAGGTAGGTCCCGGTGACCGCCTGCAGCAGCAGGAGCAGGTGCTCGAGGTGGTGCCAGAACTGGATCCACAGCGCCGCCCGCCACCAGCTCGCCGCGCGCCCGACGAACCCGTGCCGCAGCACGACGAAGCAGACCAACATCCCGATCGCGTAGGAGTAGTGCAGCCACTCCGAGGTCACCACCCACGGCAACCACAGCCCGAGCACACCGAGCGCCTCCGGCACCGGCCAGCCGAGCAGGTAGACCTGCACGGCCTGGGCGATGTGCTCGGCCCAGTGCGCGAGCACGAGCACCGCGAACGCCACCAGCGCGGGCCGGTGCCGGCGGGTGTTGAGCGTCTCGACGAGGCCGGGCCGCGGGCGGGCCGGCCTCGTCGGCAGTGTCGCCGTCATCGCCCTACCTCCGGGCCAGGTCCGGAACCTGCCGGGCGGTCGCGCGCCGGGACGCGGTGCCCCCGTCGGGGGTGGGCGCCCCGTAGGTGACCTCGACGCCCCGCTCCCGTGCCGCCGCCACGATGGCCGGGACGGCCCGCTCGGCGAGTGCCGCGATGGTCATCGCCGGGTTCACGGTCAACGCGCCGGGCACCGCGGAGCCGTCGGTGACGAAGATCCCGGGGTGGTCGCGCAGCTCGTGCCGATCGTCCAGTGCCGACGTCGCGGGGTCGTCGCCGATCCGGCAGGACGCCAGCGGGTGCACGGTGTAGGCGCCGACCACGTCATTGGTCCACGGCGCCACGGTCGCCAGCCCGTCCCGCTCGAGGATCTCCTTGACCTCGGCGTCGGCCTCGGCCCACCCGCGCAGTGTGTTGGGTGTCGGGTCGTAGCGCAGGGTGCCCCGACCGAGCATCTGCTGTGAGATGCGGTAGGCGTTGCCGGTGGGCGGCGGCGGGCCGAACACGCCCTCGTTGTCGTCCTCGGTCATCAGGAAGATGGTCAGCCAGGACTGCCAGCGCTTCAGCATCTCCTTCTTCTCGACACCGAACCACGTGGGGTCCTCGCCGCCGGGGACCTGGGCGAGGATCGTGCCGAGGCCCGGCGGGAAGTACAGCTGCTCCAGCGAGTACCGGGAATACTCCGGCAGGCTGCCGTCCAGCCGGTCCCAGCACGCCACGGTCGGCCCCTTGCCGATCTGGTTGGCCGCGTAGGCGAGGCCGTCACCGCGGTCGAGGCCGAGCACCTCGCGCACCCGGTCCTCGTTGATCATCGCGGTGTTGAGCCGCTCGCCGTTGCCGGAGAAGTACCGGCCCACGGCGTGCGGCAGCGCACCGAGGGTGGGCTCGGAGCGCTGCAGGATCACCGGCGTGGCGCCGGCGCCCGCGGCCAGCACCACGATCTTGGCGTCCAGCACGCCGCCGCCGCCCTGCACGCGGTAGTCCTCGTCGTCGACCATCGTGTAGTGCACCCGATAGCCATCGTCTGTCCTGGACAGTTGCTGCACCTCGTGCAGCGGGCGGATCTCGGCGCCGTGCGCGAGCGCGGCCGGCAGGTAGTTGGTCAGCAACGAACGCTTGGCGTCGAACCGGCAACCGGCCATCATCCAGTTGCAGTTGGTGCAGGTGGCGTTGTCGACCGCCACCGGGGCCGGGTTCGCGGTCCGTCCGGAGTGGTGGCACGCGGCCGCCCACAGCCCGCCCGCGTACGACACGTCGCTCCAGTCCTGCTTGCTCACCGGGAGTGACTCGCTGACCCGGTCGTACCAGGGCTCGAGACTGTCCCTGTTGATCGCCGCCGGCCACATGCGACGGCCGATGCCGCCGTGCCGCTCGAACACGAACCGGGGCGCGCGGGGCATGGCGGCGAAGTAGACGACACTGCCGCCGCCGACGCAGTTGCCGCCGAGCACGCTCATCCCGTCGCCGACGACGAAGTCGAAGATCCGGGTGTAGGACGAGCCGAGCAGGAAGTCGTGCTCGAAGTCCGCGGACTCCAGCCACGGCCCGCGCTCCAGCACCACCACCTTCGCCCCGCCCGCGGCCAGGTGGTAGGCGGCGATGGCGCCGCCGAAGCCGCTGCCGACGATGACGACGTCCGTGCGCTCGATGCTGCTCATGCGGGGCTCCCGGATGCGGTCGTGTCGGGATGGAGGTCGGCCAGCTTCCGGCCGTAGGAGAAGCTCGGCGAGCGCCACAGCCCGTCGGCGTCCGGCGTGGTGAAGCCCATCGCCAGCAGGCCGGGGTGGCCGTTCGCGATGGCCTCGGCGGTGTGCCGGTGGGCGGCGCTGTCGAAGGCCATGTTGCTGAACAGCGCGAGGCTGACCCAGCCGTCCTTCTCCGGGTGACCGGGCGCGGTCAGGGTGCGCACCAGCTCGGTGCGGTGCGCGAAGTCCAGCGCGACGAACGCGGGCAGCGCGCCGTCCAGCTCGACCCCGCGCTCGGCGGCGAACGCCTCGGCGTGCTTGTTCAGCGCCTCGGACAGCGGCCGCAGGCCGGCGGTCACCCCGGTCGCCGGGGTGCGCAGCAGCTCGAGCGCGCCCGCGGCGACGGCGCCCGGCCCCGCCGACGCCCCGGCGATGGCGTGGTCGCCGGCGGAGCGCTTCTCGCCGGGAACGATGGTGTCGGCGAACGCCTCCAGGGTCATCGTCTCGACCCTGTCCTCCTCGGTCGGGATGGGGTCCACGGCCGGTTCCTCCTCGGCGGGATGTGTCGGGCGGGATACCAGGACAGCAGGGGCGCGGCGGCGACGGCGTCTCCTCGGCTGCCGCGCCGGCGGGTGGGTCAGGCGGTGCGCACGGTCATCGCCAGTCCATTCCGGACGCGCAGCGACAGCATCGGCTCGGCGACCACCGGCCGGCCGGGCACCGCGGTCAACCGCAGCTCGCGGGTGATCATGGCCAGCACGAAGACGGCCTCCATCATCCCGAGGTGGCTGCCGACGCAGAACCGTGGACCGGCGCCGAACGGCAGGTAGGCGTAGCGGGGCCGATCCGTGGTCGCCTCGGGGTCGAAGCGCTCGGGGTCGAAGCGGTCCGGGTCCGGCCAGAACTCCGGGTGCCGGTGCAGGGTGTACGGGCAGACCAGCACGTCGGCCCCCGCCGGCACGGCGTAGCCGCCCACCACGTCGCCGGCCAGCGCCTGCCGGGGCAGGATCCACACCGGAGGGTAGAGCCGCATGGCCTCCTGCACGACCATCGTCGTGTAGGTCAGCCGGCGCAGGTCCCCGTGCTCGGGAAGCCGGTCGCCGAGCACGGCCACCGCCTCCGCGCGCAACCGCTCGAACACGTCCGGGTGGCGGTCCACGAGGTACAGCGCCCAGCCGAGCGTGCTGGCCGTGGTCTCGTGCCCGGCCAGCAGCAGGGTCACCAGCTCGTCGCGCATCCGCCGCCGGCCGACCGCGGGGTCGGGCTCGGCGCGGGTGGACCGGACCAGCCGGGAGAGCACGTCGTCCGCCTCGGGCCGGGTGTCGCCACCGGTGCGCAGGTGCTCGCTCACCAGCGTGGCGACCACGCGCTCCAGCTCGCGCCGGGCCCGGCGGAAGCGCCGCTGCCGGGGCAGCGGCACCCACTGCGGCACCATCGACAGCGTGACCATCTCGAACATCGCCTGGTCCTGCACGGCCTCAAAGGCAGCGCCAACCGTGCCAATGGAGTTGAATGCGTCGAGGTCGGTGTCGAGCAGCGTCCGGCCGAGCACCCCGAGGGTGAGCCCGGTCAGCTCGGCGGTCACGTCGACCGGCGGGCCGCCCGCCTTCGTCCGCAGCCGCGCGACCAGCCGGGCCGCCTCCTCGGCGACCACTCCGGCCTTGCCGGCGATCCGCCGGTGCTGGAACACCGGCTGGATCGTTCGGCGTTGGGTGCGCCAGAGCTCGCCCTCGCTGGTGAGCAGTCCGTCGCCGAGCGCCCGCCTGGCCTGCACCAGCCCGATGCCCTTGTGGTAGTTGGCGCTGTTGTCGGCCAGCACGTGCTTGGCGTGGTCGGGGTGGTTGAAGAAGTACAGCACCTTGGGCCCGATCGCCATCCGCACCGCGTCGCCGTGGTTCCGGGCCGCGGTGGACATCAGCCGGAGGCGGTCGGTGGCCAGGTCTTTCAACAGCCGCGGCGTCGCCCGGCGCGGGGGGCCGGGTGGTACCCGGGGCGGGATCCCGTCCCGGGTACCACCGACGGTGCCGGGGACCACGGCGGTCATGCCGCGGCCGCCTCGCCGGGTGGCCGGCCGGCCCGCGCGGCGGGCTCCACGGCCGGCTCGGCGGCGGGCACCGCCGAGCCGGCGGTGGGCAGGCCGGTGACCGCGGGTGCCGGCGGGGCCGCCGGCGCGCTCTCGGCCGCCGCCCGCTGCTGGGCCTCCCGCTGCTCCCTGGCCTTGTTCACGAAGTGCACCGACCAGAGGAACCCGCCGCGGATCAGGCAGACGGCCGCGGTGGCGAAGAACAGCCCGTAGGCGATCCCCGCGCCGGTGAGCAGCCCGTAGATCACCGCGACGCCGGCGCCGAAGGCGAACTGGGAGGCGGGCCGCGAGGGCGTCGTGCCCGGGTCGGTGATCATGTAGTTGGTGAACAGCACGAACGCGACACCGGTCATCATGCCCAGCGCGCCGAGGATCGCGGTGTCCAGCAGGATGCCGCGCACCACCGCCTGCAGCACGAAGAAGCCGAGCCAGCCGGCGATCAGCCACATCCGGCCGGTGAGCTTGGCGTTGAGCATCGTGCCGGCCACCAGGATGAGCACCGGGATCAGCCAGTCGACCACGCCGCCGACGTTCTCGGTGAAGTGGTACGGCGGCGCGATGCTCGCCCACGGGAACAGCAGCAGGATCACCGCGATGCCGAAGTTGGACGGGTTCATGTAGTGCCGCAGCCGGCCACGCACCGGCGCCCGCAGCACCCACTTCGCCCCGACCGCGACGGTGATCCCGAACATCATCACCAGGATCTGGTCCTGCGGGTAGGTCAACATGTTCACCGCGAGGCTGGTGATGTGCGCGGGGTAGAGGAACTCCACGAACCCGCGCGCGCCGGTGCCGGCGAACCGCACCGGCCGGCCCTCCGCCCGCGCGCCGATCGTCTCCAGCACCAGCTCGACCGTGTAGCCCGTGGCCAGCGCCACGAGCGGCCACAGCCACGGCTGCTCGAACCCGAGCAGGGTGTAGCCGAGGATGTTGAACACGGTCATCGAGATGGCGAACCGCCGCAGCGCCGTGATCACCTTCGGGTCGTGCCGGGGTGGGCTGGTCGTCTTCTGCTCGGCCATCTCCGCCTCACTTCTCCTTGGCCCGCTCGCCGAGCCGCAGCGAGTGCCAGCCCGGGGTCAGCTGAAGTTCCTGCTCCCGCACCTGACCGGTCCGGTCCCGCCACCGCAGGTGCACCCACACGGGTCCGGTGACGTTCTCGCCCAGTCCGATGTGGACGTCGGTGCTGCGCTTGCCGGAGTGCCCGCCACCGCCGTCGACCCCGCCCAGCAGGGTGCGGCCGTCCGGCGTGGTCACCGTCACCTGCGCGCCCACCACCGGGGAGCCCGGCGCGGGCAGGACACCCGGCGTCTCCGGGTCGTCGTGGGCGAGTTTCAGTCCGAGGAACGCGCCGGACTCGGGCGCGGTGTTGCGGTAGAACACCGGCTGGTCCCACTGCCGGGCCACGGCCAGGTCGAGTCGGCCGTCACCGTCGGCGTCGCCGATCGCGATCCCCCGGGTGGGCACCGGCACGTCCAACCCGAGCTCACCCGCGATGTCGACATAGCGACCGTCGCCCTCGGGTGCGAAGAACCGCAGCCGCTGGCTGCCGGCGATGTCGTCGCCCTTGGTGACGTGCGGCCACCACGCGGGGTCGGCCACCGTCAGGTCGTTGGCCGTGGCCAGCTCCTGCAGCTGCGGCCACCGGTTGACCTCGCCCTTGAGGAAGCCGGTCGCCTGCGCGATGTCCAGCTCGCCGCGGTTGGTGAAGTCGGCCAGCTTGACGTCCCAGCACCAGCCGCCCCATGCGGTGCCGGTCTCGGTGCTGCGGTCGGTCCACGGCGCCTCACCGCTCCGCAGCCGGGCGCGCAGCTCGGACGTGCTGCCGGCGGTCGCCATGAACTGGTAGTTGCTCTCCTGGATGCCGAACGGCGTGGTGATGTTGCTGACGAACATGTCGTAGAGGCCGTCGCGGTCCAGGTCGCCGAAGTCGACGCCCATGCCCTTGAACGAGTCCGCACCGATCCGCTTGGACTTGGGCAACCCGGGCGCGTTCGCGCCGAGCACCGGCTCGAAGGCGATGGTCCCCGGGGTGGACCTGTTGTGCAGCATCGCGTCGCGGCCGTGGTCCTGCGCCAGGTACAGCTCGGGCAGCTGGTCGCCGTCCACGTCGGTGGCGCTGGAGGCGAGCACCCAGCCCTTCGACAGGTCGGTGGGCAGCACGTCGTCGAGCCGCTGGTAGCGCACCGACGGCTCGGGGCCCGCGTCGGCGCCGGTCCAGCGGAAGAAGTAGTCCTCGCCGCCGTTGCTGGCGTTGGACAGCGACTCGTTCATCGCCACCCCGCCGGAGACCGAGCCGTCCAGCACCGGACCGTGCGGGAAGTAGTTGCCGAGGTAGATGTCGAGGTGCCCGTCGCCGTCGAAGTCGGCCAGCGCCACCGCGTTGCTGTTCCACTGTGGACCGGTGTAGCTCGTAGTGCCGACGTCGGGCACCAGCTCGACCGCCCGGAACGCGGCGGCCGACAGCCCCGGCGCGTCCGGCAGGGCTAGGTGCACGGTCGGGGTGCGGCCCCAGTAGTACACCAGCAGGTCCATCCGGCCGTCCTCGTTGAAGTCGCCCGGCGCGCAGCCCATCGGCGCGGTGACGTCGGTCATCGGCAGGCCACCGGTGGTCAGCGCGAACGGCGAGTACCGGTCGGCCCGCCCGGTCGGTGCCGGGGTCACCACGACCTTGTCGATCCGCGGGTCGGTGACGCACAGGTCGTTGGCCAGCCCGTCACCGTCGATGTCGTTCATCGCGATGCCCGCGCCGACCGAGGAGATCCACGCGTCGATGTGCTGGTAGTCCTTGTTGACCTCGCGGATCTCCTGCTGCGGGAAGCCACTCGGCAGGGCGATCGACAGCGGCTCGAAGCCGTACCCGCTCGCCAGCTCCGCCCGCTCCGTGGCGGAGGACTCCGGCAGGCGGCTCGCCGCGAACATGCCCGCGACGAGCACGAGCGCCACGATCCCGGCCAGCTGCTTACGCAGCCAGCGGACTGTCGCGGTCATGCGGTAACACCTCCTAGGGAAACGAACTCTGCGGCGATGCGTTGCCGCCACACCTCGTAGGCCGGCAGCTCACCGTCCACCGGCGACTCCGGCCGGAGCCGCTGGGTGAGCTCCGCGGCCCGCACCGCCGACGTGCCGCAGAGCACCTGGGCGGCCCGCTCGGTGTGCGGCACCAGCAGCTCGGCGCGCACCCTGGCCTCGGCGGCGAAGGCGGCGCCCTGGGCGACCTGGGCCCGGTGCTCGCCAGCGCGCTCGCGCAGCAGCACCAGCTCCGCGCTGTCGCCACCACCGGCGTAGGCGGCGGCGAGGCCGACACCGCCGTACAGGTCCGCGTGCCGCTTCCGGGGGAACCGGTCGATCAACTCGGTGACGCGCCGGGGGTCGGTGCCCCCGACGAACCACAGGGCGCGGCCGATGCCCTGGTCGATCGCGGAGTCGGCGTACCCGCGGGCATCGGCCGGCCAGGGGAAGGCGGGTTCCCGGTAGTGCTCGTGCACGTAGCGGCGGGTGGCGAAGTAGGCCTGGTGGAACCCGTAGCCGTCGAGGATCAGCCAGCGCAGCAACGGGTCGAACACGTCGCCGCGGGGCCAGCGGAACCGGGGCAGCCTGGCCATCGCCCACCCGATCCCGACGTAGACCATGTAGACGTGCCGCTGCGCCCTGCCGGCGAGGAAGTCGACGACGTGCCGACCGCCGCCGAGCGGAAGGCCGTCGAGCATCGCGTACCCCATGGCCGCGCCCTCGTAGGCGAACCCCTGGAACCGGGTGGGCACCTGCTCCAGCCGCGCCTCCGCGGCGGCGACGTCCCGCGCCTCGACGGCGTACGCGTAACCGTCCAGAAACGTCCGTCCGACCGTCTCGAGCAATTCCTGAGCCTGCGGGCTCTTCTTGTGGAAACCGCGGACGTCGAGCGAGGTCGCCGAGACGTTCGGAGTGAGAATTCGGCGCCTGAGGGCGCGCCAACCGTTGCCCAACTCGCTCTCCCCCTCATCGGGTGGAAATCCTGGCGAAAAACTGCCGGAGTTCATCGTGACGATCACGACCCCGGCGCGGCTACTCCGGAAATGCGGACCGGTCGTTACCCGGTCACTTGTCGTCGAAATGCGACCGGATCGCCCGTCGCCACAGCTCGTACGGAGGAACGGCCGGGTCGGCGGGGTCGGACGAGTCCGCCGTGACCTCCGTGCGGTCGGCGAGCGCCACCGCGTCGGCGACCGACAGCTCGGCCACGGCGGTGAGGGCCGGCGCGGTGTGCGGCGGCAGGTGGCCGGCGTGGTCCCGGGCCTTCACCGCGAACACCGCGCCCAGCGCCAGGTCAGCGGCGTGCGAACCGGCCAGGATCCGCAGCTTGGCGAGGTCGTCGGGCGGGCAGCCACCGGCGAAGGTGGCGGCCAGTCCCACCCCGCTCCACAGGTCGGCCCAGCGGTGCGGGCCGAACCGTTCGACGGCCACCGCCACGTCACCGGCCCTGGCCCCGTGGATGAACCACAGCGCCCTGCCGATGCCCTGGTCCACCGCCCGCGGGAAGTAGTCCGGGGCGCCCGCCCACGGGTAGGGCCTCGGCACCCGCTGCTCGTCAACCCAGCGGCGGGTGTCGAAGTAGGCCCGGTCGAACCCGTAGCCGTCGACCGCCAGCCAGGTCATCGTCGGGTGGTAGCGCTCGCCGGGCAGGTCCGGCAGCACCGCCTTCCACAGTGGGCGCGGAAGCCGGGCCATGGCGAACCCGATGCCGATGTAGGTGAGGAAGAGGTGCGGCCGGCCGGGACCGGACAGCAGCTCGGCGGTTCGGTCCCTCCGCCCGCCGGGCATGGAGTCCACAATCGAGAACGCCATCGCGGCGCCCTCGTAGGCGAACCCGCGCAGCTCCGGCTCCACCATGGCCAGGCGCCGTTCGATCTCCTCCAGCGCGGGCGCCTCGACCGCCCACTCGAACCCGCACACCACGGCCTGCGGGATGCGTTCTAACCGCTCGACCGCCTCCGGCTCGGCCGGAGGAAAGCCACGGGCCCGGAAGCTCACGTCGGTCAGGGAGGGCGCCAGGAAGTACCGGCGCAGCGTGCCGAGGAACGTGGACATCAGAGCCTCCTTGGGCGGGGACGCCGGCGCGCCCTGCTGGTTCTGGCTTAGGCGGCGATCCGCAACGCGGGGCGGCGGGGCACGTTCAGCCGACCGCTGTCGGAGGAGGTCTGGGTGGCCAGCGTGATGGCGATCGGCGGGTCGGTGGGCTGCAGTTCCCGCAGGCGCAGGTGGATGTGCACCGGCCGGCCCCGCACCACGGTCACCTGATGACGTGTCGTGCCGAGGTAGACCGGTCTGCCGGGGAGGCCGTCCGCCCGTTCCGCCGCCGCGATGACGTGCCAGCGGCCCGGCGGGACGTTCGGGATGGTCATCCGGGTGGAGCCGGTGTACGGCAACGCGGTGAACGCGACCGGGCCGCACTGCGGAATCCGTTCGGGGAACACACCGACCAGCACGTGCGCGGGGCAGACCGCCGGCGGCAGCTCGAGAACTCCGGTGATCGTGGTGCTTCCCGGGTGCGGTCTCGACGTACAGCTCTTGCCGGCGTTGCGCAGGGCCTCCAGCGAAGGCAGCCGAAAGAAGTCGTGGGCGAGCGCGAGCAGAAGTTCACCCACCGCCGGGTCGCGGTACTGGGTGGGGGTCATCCCGACGGCCCTGGTGAACCGGGTGGTGAACGTGCCGACGCTGCTGTAGCCGATGCTGCACACGATGTCGGACACGGTCAGCGAAGTGGTCAACAGCAACCGCTTCGCCTCGAACATCCGGATCGCGGTGAGGTAGCGGCCCGGCGTCACCCCCGTCGCCTTCGCGAAGATGCGGGAGAAGTGGAACTGGCTGACGAACACCTCCGCCGCCAGCTCCTCAAGCGTGATCGGGTCGAAGTAGCGCTCCCGCATCGCCTTGATCACCTGCTGGACAGGAAGCTGCATGGCCCCTCCTTGCCACGTCGAAGACGGGATCAGGCCCCTGTCCCGTCACCCCCGGGTCGGTGCCGGGAGATGCCGTGCCGGTCGACGAACGATCCGTCAGCCCGACTACCCGAGCTGGCGTCCGCGAGGCTCAGGGTCCCTCCACCGGAGCACGCCTTCCACCGGTCCGGTGATGCGGTTATCCCTTATCGCGCCGTGATCTCGAGTGATGGAGCTAGCATGACCCACAGGGCTCTTTGGGAGGTCAAAGTGGGTTCGAGGGCGAGGTGAATCAGTAATAGGTGAGCCGGGTAGGAGCTGAAAACGGCACCGTCTGTCAACAGACCTACCCGAATGCAGTAAGGACATAGCCCGAACGGAGTGACTCCGTTCGGACGAGGCGAGAACGAAGGGCGGACATTGATCAAGGTCCTGCTGGCCGAGGACGTGCACATGGTTCGCGGCGCGTTGATCGCGCTGCTGGGCCTGGAGCCGGACATCGAGGTGGTCGCCGACGTGGCGTCTGGGGACGAGATCCTGCCGACCGCCCACAAGCACCGGCCCGATGTCGCGGTCATCGACATCGACCTGCCCGGCAAGGACGGGCTGACCGCGGCGACCGAGATCCACGAGGCGCTCCCGGACTGCCGCACCCTGATCCTGACCAGCCTCGGCCGGCCCGCCACCGTGCGCAGGGCGCTCGCCGCCAGGGTCAACGGCTTCATGCTCAAGGACGCGCCCGCGGACAAGCTCGCGAACGCCATCCGGGACGTGACCGCCGGCCGGCGGGTGGTGGACAGCCAGCTCGCCCTCACCGCCTGGGACACCGCCGACTGCCCGCTGACCAGGCGGGAGCTGGAGATCCTCCGGCTGGCAGCCGCCGGCCACAACGCCGCGGACATCGCCGCCCAGCTGTTCCTCTCCCCCGGGACCGTCCGGAACTACCTGACGACGGTGGTGAACAAGCTCAACGCCCGCAACCGGGTGGACGCGATCCGGATCGCCCGCGAGTCGGACTGGCTGTGACCCGGCGGGTCAGCCGACCGGCACGGTCCCGGCCAGCGGCACCTCCGCGCGCAGCCGGAACTCCCCGTCGGACTCGGTAGCCGCGGTGAGCGACCCGCCCAGCGTCTCCACGCGATGCGAGAGGTTGCGGATCCCGCTGCCCCGACTCGGCTGCGGATCACGCTCGACCCCGTCGTTGACGATCTCCAGCAGGGCCACCCGGTCGACTCTCCGGACGGTGATGTCGCAGCGCTCCGCCTTGCTGTGCCGCAGCACGTTGGTCACCCCCTCGCGCAGCACCGTGGCGAGGACGCTGCCCACCGGCCGGGGGAGGTCCCGCACCTCGCGTTCGAGCCGCACGTCGATGTCGGCCGCGCTGAGCAGGGATCGCGCGGCCTGGCACTCCTCCTCGAACGAGAGGTCGCGGGACCCGCTGGCGACCGCGCGGGCATCGGCCATCGCGCGCCGGGAGACGGCCAGGATCTCGGCGAGCTCGGACCGCGCGCGGTCGGGATGGTCCTTGAGCAGCCGGTCCGCCAGCTCGCACTTCAGCGCGATCGCGGACAGGCTGAGCCCGAGCAGGTCGTGCACGTCACGGGCGAACCGCAGCCGCTCCTCGGCCACCGCCAGCCGGGCCAGCTCGCCCCGGGCGGCGTGCAGCTCGTGGACCAGGCGGACCAGGCGGGTGAGACCGAACACGACCAAGCCGGTGATGACCACCGAGATCATCAGGTGGACCACGGTCAACGGATCCTGGTCGTACCGCAGTCCCAACCCACCGATGCTCGCCACGACTCCCGCCGCCAGGGGTATCGCGACCTTGGGAGTCAGCGCGACCAACAGGCTGCCGACCAGGAAGCCCGGGACTCCGACCCAGGTGTAGCCGTACTGCAGGATGGGCAGATAGACCAGCGCGGCCTGCGCCGTCAGGACCATCGCGGTCGGCATGGGGCGGAAGCGGAGCTTGGGCCGGCTGATGTAGCCGAGTTGCAGCGCCAGCAGCGCGGCCACGTAGACCGCGCCGAGGGCGACCTGGACCGGAGGTTCGTTCACGCGCAACAGGCTGAGCACGGAGACGACGGCGAGCGTCGCGAAGACGGCCGTCACGATGCCGTACGCCATCCTCGGTGCCAGGCTCACCCCCAGCCGGTCGTCCACACCCACCGAGCTTTCCGACGCGAAGACCCGATCCACTGCTCTGTTCGTCGTATCATCGGCACTCGATTGGCGTACGGTTCCCTGGTCGCGGCCCGCGTCGTTCATTGCGTCTCCCCTCGCAGCCGCGTAACGCAACTGACCTGGCTCGACCCTACGTAACCCGAGACAACGGAGCAATTGCCGTAACGAGACCTCCGCGCTCGGCCTGTCGCTCGGCCCGCCGCGTCATTCCCCGCTACTGGAATTCCGTTCGGCAACACGGTGTTCGCTCGTTCAGCCGAGAGAGTCGAGGACGCACTCCCCAACGCTGACTTCGGCTGGGGAGTCGATGCGCAACAATCGGTCCACCGTTCCGCTGGCGTCGACCGGAACCGCGTGCGCCGACAGTCCCATCGCCTTCGCCACCAGGTAGAGGGTCTGTTGCAGCGCGCCGACGTGGGTGAGCGTGGTCGCGTAGGCGGCCCCACCGAAGATCCAGGCGACGCGCTCCATCCTGCTGGTGAGCGTGAGCAGCGCGGGCGGTCGGCGCACGCCGCCCGCCGCGACCTTGGCCATGTCCAGCAGAATGCCCGGTGCCGCGCGGTCGTCATTGACCATGGTCAGCACGTGGTCCAGCGGGTCGTAGTGGTAGACGGCCTCGGGCAGCCCGGCGCACCGCCCGACGCTGACGTAGATCTCGAGCTCGTAGAGGCACGCGACGTTGAAGTACGGCCGTTGCGACGCTTCGTGACTGGTCCCGGTGTGCAGGTAGGCCGGCCTCACGGACCTGACTCGCGCACTGCGGTAGAGCAGCCCGCCCAGCTGCTCGAGGGTCAGCATCCGGTCCGACAGCTCCGGGCAGCCGTGCTCGGACTCGAGCAGCGCCGTCAGCGAGGGCTCGTCCGCACCGGCTGGGCGCGGCTCCGGCCGCGGTAGCGGGAACCGCTTTCCCGCCGGCACCGGCTTGCACACCGTCGGCGGCGCGGCGAGCGCACCGCTGACGAGTGCCTCCGACGGCGGATCCGCGTGCCGGGACCTGCTGCGGGTGTGGAACAGCAGCTCGTGGTGCGCCCACAACCGCAGCACCGGGTCGCGGTCTTCGGCGAAGTGGCCGTCCGGCTCGCCGACGACCACGACGGCGGCCGCGACCAGGAACTCCACGATGTCGGCGACCACCGGGGTGGGCGCCGGCGAACCGGGCCGGAGCTGGTGGACCGGCGCGGGCACGCCCAGTGCCGCGGCGACCCGGGTGGCCAGGGGCTGGTGCAGATGCACCTGGTAGGAGGCACCCGGCGCGTCCACCACCAGCTCACCCTCGACAGTCCGCAGCGTGGCGAACCGGGACAGCCGCACCGGCCGCCCCGGTGGGATCGGCGCCGAGCGGAACGCGGCGGTCGGCGAGACCGGCACCGCGGACAGCAGCGGGGCCTGGCCGTCGTGCAGCGCGAGCGAGTGCACCAACGACCCGCCGAGCAGCTCCAGCACGCCGGTCAATCGCTGCTCCACCGCGCCGGTGCCCCGCGCGATGTTGGCCAGCGACACCGGCCCGAAGCTCATCCGGCGCAGCAACTCCCGAACGACCTCGTCCGCACCACCCAAGTGCACCTCGCCCCATCGGCTGACGACCTGCAGTGGGCCGTCGGGATCGCCTTCCACCAGCGTGTCCTCGCTCAGCGACCACCGTCGGACGGTAGCCGGAACGGAACGGTTCGACGAGGAATCCACCTCGTTCTCCTCCGGGAATCGGGCCGCTCGTTCACAGGAACATCGGCATTGGATTGAGTTCCTCGTACGGGGTCGGCCGGGAAATCCTGCCGAGCTGGACCGGAACCTCGAAAAGCCTACCGGGCCCGAATCGCGCCCAGAAGTGTCGCAGTCCCGGCACGATCGTCTTCACCACGGGAAGCGCGATGTCCGGCCGGGTCTGGTCGAGCACGAATGTCTCCAGCCCGCGCTCTCCCAGCGCCGCGACGAGCGCGTCGACATCCGCCGCGAGGTCGGTCCGCGGCCGATAGTCGAAGGCGTCCGGGCCCCGGGCGGCCTCGCCGGTGGTGGGCCGCAGGTAGGGCTGGTTGGCCACCGTGGCGTGCTCCCACCAGTGCCGCGCGTCCCGGTCGGTCGTGGGTATCTCGTCCGACGAGTCGGCCGCCAGCGTGGCGGGCATGAGCTGGTTCAGCTCGGTCAGCGCGCGGCGCAGCGCCAGTCGCGGGTCCAGGTGCGCCCCGAATCCGAACAGGATGTGCTCCCGCCGCGTGGACCGACGCCGTGACACCGCCGCCATGACCGGGACACCGAGGTCCGCGGTGAGGTCGAGCACCCAGAGCTCGCGTCCCAGTTCGAAGTAGAGCTCCCGCATCTCGACGTGCCACGGGTCGGCGAACGCGTCGAGGTCCACCTCGGGCTGGGACGTGCGGTTATACCACCACAGCGCCACCGCGTCCCGCTCCACCAGCTCGAGCAGCCCCTGCAGCACGGCGTCGGCGAGGCTGCTGCCGGCGGCGTTGCCGTTGGAGTCGGCGGACAACGCCCCGGCGTTCGAGCCACCGGGCGCCCCGTAGTAGAGCATCGCGGTGGGCAGCAGGCGGTGCCGCTCGTGGGTCAGCGACCACACCGGTGTCCAGTCCGTCTCCGCGGTCTCGTCGAAGACCTCGAGGACGTGCTGGAACGGGCCGTGCGTGGCGTTCCACTCGGCACGCCCGCGGAACTGGCGCTCGTCGAACAGCAGGCACTCGTTGGGATGGATGGCCCGCTCGCCCAGCGAGCGCAGGCTGCCACGGACCCGCTCCTCGTCGCCGTGGAACCGGCCGCTGTGGCGTTCCACCGCCTCGCACAGCGCGCCCACCTCCGCGTCGAGGGCGGTCACGCCCTTGCCACCGCTCTCGTCGCGCAGCCCCCGGTACACCGAGTCCAGGTCACCCACCCGCGCGCCGAGGTTCGGGCCGGAGCGGAACGAGTGGAACGAGGCGGGACCGCGCGGGTCCCGGGTGATCTCCTTGATCACGCCGGTCACCGGGCTCATCAGGTGGCGGTAGCGCTCGAGGACTTGCTCGGGTCGAAGGCTACGGTGCCCACCACCCGCGCCGGTGACCTTCGGCGTCGGCGGCACCCGTACCGGCCGCCGGGCCTGCCGGGCCATCAGCGAGACGTCACCGCACTCCGAGCACTGCGGCCGGGCCCTCAGCTCGTGGAACCGGCCACCGAGGTCGAGGCTGTCGAAGGTCCACACGGACCGCTGCCCGGGGTGGCGGTGGCCACCGAGCCACTTCACCAGCTCCAGCGCGACGAGGTTGGCGGCCGCCGCGGCGAGCGGGGGCACCGACACCGCCGCGCGGGGCGCGGGGCCGCGGCGGCCGAGCATCGACTGGACGCACGCCTCCGCGTGCCGGTGGCGCCAGAGGCGGTGAGCGAGGCAGTGCCAGCACGCCGATTCGCCCGGCTGGAAGATCGGCCCGATCCAGACCTGGGCACCGATCGGCTTGGCGAGCAGCCACGGCCGGCCGGTCGCTCGGTGCGCGGCGTCGATCTCCGCCAGGTCGGGATGGAGATAGTCGTCGCACAGCACCAGGGAGACATCGGAGTCGCCCGCGCTCAGTTGGAGCCCCGCCGCCTCCAGGGCGGCGGAGACCGCGGCGGTGTCCCCCGGTGCGCCGGCGGTGACCAGGTTGACCCGCTTCGTGGTGTCGCGTACGTCCGGGTCGATACCGCACGCGTCCCAGTAGGCGAGCGCCGGCTCGGCACTCCCCTGCGCGTTCGGCGGGCGGAAGGCGAGGAGCCCGGCCCGGGCCAGCCGGGTGAGGACGTGCCGAACCTGGTCGGCACCCATCCCACCCGGTCTGGCCCCGAGCACGGTCGCGAGGTCCCGCGTGCCGTCGAGCAGTGCGACCAGCGCCCCGATCTGCGCTCCACGCAGGGCCGTGACCCCGCGCTCCGAGAACAGGAAGGCGCCCTGGTCGAGACTGACCTCGGTTCGCAGGTGACGCTTGAACCCCACCAAGCGCTCGGCCATGGAGCCGAGATCCATCAGGCGGCTCTCTCAGAGCGCTCCGCCTTGGTCCACTGCGAAAGGCCGAGGTGCAGTGTTCTCGGGTTGCTCCACTGGTCGAACTCGTCGATGGTGAACTCGATCGGGTGAACTCCGGGGGTGGTGTCGAGCACCGTCCCACCGACGTGGTTCACTGGGCGAGCGCCTGGCTGCTGCATGGGAATCCCCATCCTTTCGGGTCTTGCGGACTTGCCATGTGTTGCGACTTTCGGATGTTGCGATCCGGTGTCGCGGTGGCTAGAGGATTCTGTGTCGGCCATCACGGCTACTGCCAGTGCTCGGCTCATGCGCCGTACGTGGCTTTCTCATAGGCCCAACGGGTGTGATTCACGGTCGTACTCGTGGCACTGGCACTCCCGCCGGACGCCGGTCTTCTGCGAGGGTTCCGAGAAGATCGACCGCCGCTGGGCGCACGGACGACCTGGGTGGAACGGCCCGCGGCGGTGTGACAGATGGGAGCACCCGCGATGGCCGCCGAACCCGCCCCCCAGGACACCCCGATGACACCCGACGACAGAGACGTCAGCTTCACCCTGCTCGGTCCTCTGGAGGTGCGGAAGGACGGCCGCGACCACGCACCGACCGCGCCCAAGATCCTCCAGCTGCTCGCGATGCTGCTGCTCAGGCCCGGCAAGGTCGTGCCCGCCGAGCTGATCATTAAGGAGCTCTGGGCGGACAACCCGCCGCGCAGCGTCCGTACCACGATGCAGACCTACATCTGGCAGCTGCGCCGGTGCATCGAGGAGAACGGGCTCGCCGCCGACGGCGACGAGATCCTCGCCACGAAGCCGCCGGGCTACGTGCTGCACGTCGCCTCCGCCCAGATCGACGTCTTTGCCTTCCAGCGGTTCGGTCAGCAGGGCAGGACCTTGCTCGACGAGCGCCGCCACGCCGAGGCGGCCGCCGCGTTCCGGTCGGCACTCGGGCTGTGGTGGGGTCCCCCGCTGGCGAACGTGAACTCCGGCCCGGTGCTCTCGGCGTACGCGATGGACCTGCAGGAACAGCGCCGTACCGTGCAGCACCTGCGGTTCCAGGCCGAGATCGAGGCGGGCATGCACCGGGACCTGATCGGCGAGTTGCGGTCCCTGGTCGCCACGAACCCGCTGGACGAGAGCCTGCACAGCCAGCTGATGCAGGTGCTCAGCCGCAGCGGGCGGCGGGTCGAGGCGCTGGCCACGTACCGGCAGCTGCGCGCCAAGCTGAACGAGGAGCTCGGTCTCGAGCCGTGCCTGGAGTTGCAGGACCTGCACCACCAGCTGCTCTCCGCCGGCGAGCGCGTCGCCTGAGCCTCATCCACAGTAGACGGTGTCGGTGCTGCTCCGCCGGCCCCACACCGGTACCACCCCGGCATGCCGTCCCCGGCACGGCCGCGAGGAGCCGACCATGAGCGCACCTTTCCGGAGCGGCCCGGTCACCGCCCCGATACCCGATCCCGGCCCGGCCGCGCTCGCCGAGCGGGCCGTCCGAGCGCTGGCCGCGGCCGACTCGCGGCTCTACCAGCTGCTCGCCGATGACCTGCGAGCGCAGGCCGGGACCCTCTCACTGGTGGCCTCCGCCGGCGCCGGCCCCGTCTCGGCGCTGGCCGGTGCCGGCGCCCTCGGCACAGTCGCCGCCCACGGGTATCCCGGGCGCCGGCTTCGGGCCGGGTGCGCGGAGGCCGACGAGGTCGAACGGCTCGCGGTGCACCGTGCCATGGCCGCGTTCTCCGCCCGACACGCCAACGTGCAACCGCACTCCGGCACCGCGGCCAGGTCGAGTGTCTGTTTCGGACTGCTCGAGCCGGGGGACACGATCCTCGTGCCGGACCCGGCGGGCGGCGGGCAGCACGCGCTCGGTTCGCCGGTCTCGGTGTCCGGCCGGTACTTCACGGCGGTCAGCTACGGCTTCGACACGGTGGGCAGGGTCGACGACGACCGACTCCTGCGGCTGGCGCGGCGGTTCCGGCCCAAGATCGTCGTGTGCGCGGCCGGCGACCATCCCCGGACACCGGACTTCGCCCGGTTCCGCGCCGTCGCCGACGAGGTGGGCGCCTATCTACTGGCCGACATCTCGGAGGTCGCCGGGCTGGTCGCCGCGGGGCTGCACCCCAACCCCGTGGACGACGCGCACATCACGACGGCGAGCACCGCTCAACTCGGCGCGCGGGGCGGGGTGATCCTGCTCGGCAAGGACGCCGACACGCCGGTGCCCGGTGCGCACCACACCCTACGCCGACTGGTCCAGCGCTCGGTGTTCCCGCTCACCCAGGGCGCCGCCGACGCCGCCGCCGTCGCGGCCAAGGCGAGGGTCTTCGCGCACGTCACCACCGAGGGGTTCGGCCGGCAGGCGCGGCGGGCGGTGGCGGGGGCGCGGCGGATGGCCGCCGTGCTGCTCGACCACGGGCACGACGTGCTGACCTACGGCACGGACAACCACCTCGTGGTGACGAACGTGATGTCCCGCGGCACGACCGGCGTGGTGGCCGAGGCGGCGCTGGAGTCGTGCGGCCTGCTGACCGCGCGAGCGCGCGTGCCCTTCGACGTGAAGCCGCCACAGGTGGGCAGCGGCCTGCGGGTGGGCAGCAACGTCCTGGCGGCGAGGGGGATGTCGGCCGACGACATGGCCGGCTGCGCGGAGCTGCTGGACACCGTGCTCGGCGCGGTGACGCCACGGTCGGACACGGAGTACTCGCTGCCCGACGCGGTGCGGCTGCGGGTGCGGGACGCGGTGACGCGGCTGTGCCACCGGTTCCCGCTGCCGGATTATCCGGTTCGGGAGGACCCCTCGGACGGAAGGGCGGCCACGGCATGCTGACGGCACGAACCGCCACCAGATCCGGCACGCTGTCCTCTTCTGCCGTGCCGGGCGATCGTCACCAGCCAGGAGGGCGAGCGGGAGACGTCGTGGCATCGTCGAGGGCTTCTCGAGCCCTTCCGTACACACTGGACGGTGTAGAGCTGGCTGGCGAGGTGCTGACCGTGCCCCCACCGAGTCCCGACGCCCCGTCGACACCGACAACCACAACTCAACGACAGCGGAAAACGATTATGGGAGCATCATGACTGGTCGAACCTATGGGCAGTTCTGCGGTGTGGCGCGAGCGTTGGAGCTCGTGGGCGAGCGGTGGTCGCTGCTCGTCGTGCGGGACCTGCTACTGGGGCCGAAGCGGTACACCGACCTGCGGCAGACGTTGCCGAAGATCCCGGCGAGCATCCTGTCCGCCCGGCTCAACGAGCTGGAGCAGGCGGGAGTGATCCGCCGGAGGGTGTTGCCGCAGCTCGACGCCGCGGTGGTCTACGAGCTAACCGAGTACGGCAACGAGCTGGAGCCGATCATGCTGCAGCTCGGGCTGTGGGGTGCGCGGTCGCTGGGCGAGCCCGGGATGGATGACGTCTTCACCCTGGACTCGGCGATCCTGTCGCTGTACACCACCTTCCGGCCGGAGTACGCCGCCGGAGCGCACGTGACCTACGAGGTCCACTACGGGAACATGGTGGTGCACGCGATGGTGGACGACGGCATGCTCAAGGTGGCCGAGGGTGCGTACCCGGACGCGGACCTGGTGATCGTGCCGATGGGCTCGATCAAGCCGATGCTGGCCGGGGAGATGACGCCGCGCCAGGCACTGGACAGCGGCGCGGTGCGGGTCACCGGCAGCCCCGAGCTGCTGACCCGGTTCGCCGAGATGTTCCGCATCCCGCCGGCCCCCGCGCGGGTCGCCGGCCTCGCGGTCCGCTGACCGGCACCCGCGGCGCGGCCGATGACGTCCGGGCCGCGGCGGGTCGCGCGTCCAGCCTTCGGCGGCCCACGACCCTCCGCGGCCCGACGGCACGAGTGCGCACCGCTCGTGCACGGTACTTCTCGTCCGTGGCCACCGATCACGGCACCCAGATCGCCAGGTCGACGGAAGGCACGGGGGTGCGGTGAACGGCGAGAGTGGGCACGGCGGCCACCGTGCTCGGTGCGCCGCCGCCGGCCGCCGCGAGCCGCCGGCCGGTCCGGCGTGGCCGGGGGCTACCTGACGTGCCGTTCGCCCCCCACGGCGTCGCGCATGTCAACGTCGACATCCGCTTCGCCGTCCTCGAGTGACTCCCTGGACGATCCACCATCGGCACCGGCAGGATTGCCTGATGCGGATCGGAACGCTCCGCGCCGCCGCCGTTCTCGCGGTGGCGTCCCCGGCGGGCCCGGTGGACTCCGCCGCGGCGGAGCCGGCGGCCACCGGCGGGCAGTTCTCCGTGCTCACCTACAACATCGCCGGCCTGCCCGAACTGTTGTCCGGCAGTGATCCGGAGAGGAACACCCCGGTCATCGGGGAGCACATCAACGCCTACGACGTCGTGCACGTCCAGGAGGACTTCAACTACCACGCCGCGCTGTACCGCACCAACCGCCATCCGCACCGGACCCCGACCAGCGGCGGCGCCGGCCTCGGTGACGGACTGAACACCCTCTCCCATCACCCCTACGCCGACTTCGCGCGAGTCCGCTGGAACGCCTGCAACGGCACGGACTGCCTCACGCCGAAGGGGTTCTCGTTCTCGCGGATCAGGCTCGCCGAGGGCGCCTACGTCGACTTCTACAACCTGCATCCCAATGCCGGGGTGTCCCCCGCCGACCTGGCCGCCCGGCGGTCGAACATCAGCCAGCTCTCGGCGTTCATCGCCACGTACTCGGCGGGCAACGCCGTCGTCGTGATGGGTGACACCAACACCCGGTACACCCGCGCCGAGGACAACATCCGCGAGCTCGTCGTCGCCAACGGACTGACCGATGCCTGGGTCCAGTTGGAGCGCGAGGGCCGGGCTCCGGCGGCGGGCAGCCCGGCACTGGTGTGCGACCCGGACAACGTCACGGACGTCTGCGAGGTGGTGGACAAGATCCTCTACCGGGGGAACCGATACGTCCGGCTGACCGCGACCGACTACCGCAACGAGCACGGTCGGTTCCTCGACGCGGAAGGCAAGCCGCTGTCCGACCACTACCCGATCGCCGCCACCCTGCGGTGGAGCCTTGACGAGAGCCTGCGCCTCACCGACCAGGTCGGCGGTCCGCACGGCGTTCCCTTCACCGACGTCGATCGGGTTCCGGTTCCGGCGCGGGTGAGCAGGGTGGCGATCCGCTCGGGCGAACGCGTCGACGCCGTGTCCACCACGTTGGCCGACGGGACGGTGTTCGCGCACGGCGGAAGCGGTGGAACGGAGCGTGCGCTCACGCTGTCGCCCGGCGAGTATCTTACGGAGATCACGCTGGACACCGGGCAGAAGGACGGCCGCACGCGGATCTTCCACGTCCGGTTCCGCACCAATCTGGGCAGGGTGCTGTCCGGCGGTACCCCGACCTCGTCGACGGGGACCCACACCGCACCCCCCGGCTGGCAGATCGTGGCCTTCCACGGCCGTGCCGGCGCCGAGCTGGACAAGCTGGGCGTGATCCAAACCCGCGTGAACCAGTGGTACGCCCCGTTTCCCCGCGTCCCGCAATCCTGAGGGCGGCATTGACGTGGGACGGGTCCCACGTGGCAGGACGCGAGCCGAAGGCGACCTCGGGTAGCCGCCCACGGACCGGACCCCACCTCGGGCCCCCAGGAACGCCCCAGCCTGGCGAACGAAGATCTCGCCGCCCGGAACGAAGACCTCGCCACCCCGAACGTAGATCTCGGGCTCTCGATCGTAGATCTCGCCCCGAACGGGGGGACACGCACCCATCCGCCTACCACCCCCGCCGTGTACCCAGCAAGCGAGCGCCAGCGAGCGAAGCGACCACCAAGGCCGCACATAGCCAAGCCAAGGCCACCCACAGCCAACCCACCCGGCCCGCCTACCGACCCCCCGCGTGGCCCCAGCAAGCGAGCGCCAGCGAGCGAAGCGCCCCAGAAGTCCCAGAGCCAGCCCCAGCCAAACGCACCCTCACCCACAAGGCGCCTACCACCCCCGCCGTGTACCCAGCAAGCGAGCGCCAGCGAGCGAAGCGCCCAAGCACATGGCTGGTTCACGACCAACGTCACCAGCGCTCGCCAGAGGTGGGGAGCTCGCACCGTGGGGGGGTGTGGGGGGGCTCGGCCCCCCACTGCGAGGACCGGAACACGAAACGGCGAGCGCTCTCCGCGAGCACTCGCCGCCGACGTGTGGAGGTGCCGGGAATCGAACCCGGGTCCTCTGGCGCCTTTCCAGGGCTTCTCCGTGCGCAGTTCGCTGTGTCTCTACTCGGCCCCACCGGTCACGCGAACAAGCCGGTGTGACGGGCCCAGCCACTGTTAATGTCCCAACCGGTCCCCGTGGCCGGGACCGGCGGTGAGCCTCCTAGCTGATGCCGGCAGACCGGGTCGGAGGCTTACCCGGGCCGACAGACTCGCACTCGCTCAGGCGGCGAGGGCGAAGTCGCGCTGACTATTCGTCTTGGCGCTTGTTTTAGTGCGACGACGCTTACGGTGGTCTCTCGCCTGCACCGGCACGCTTCCCCTGAAGCAACGTCCAGAGTCGAAACCGTTCACCCCCTCGGGCTGGTTGTTGGCCTGCCACCCAGTCTAACGCGGCGGGCAAGCCGCATATTTCCCCCGCCGGGCGCGTGGCCACGCGCCCGGCGGGGTGGGGTTGACCCCACCCCGGGACGGCGGCCCGCACCATCGCTCCCGACGGGCTCACCAGGCCATTCTTGGTGCGTTCCCCTTCAGGCCACGCCGGCCCGGGCCGTGAGCTCGGCCACGAGAGGAAGGACGCCGAACCATGGCTCCGGTCCGCCCCCAGCACGACGGCGCACGCCGGCCCCCGGTCGGCGGGTCGCTTGCCTACCTGCTGATGAACCTGCCCCTGGGCGTCTTCTGGTTCGTCCTGCTGCTGACCCTGTCGGCGGTCGGCATCGGCACCGCCGTCATCTGGGTCGGCGTGCCGATCCTGGCGCTGGCCGTGCTCCTGACCCGTGGCGGCGCCCACCTCGAGCGGGCCCGCAGCGCCGGTCTGCTCGGCGTCGGCATCGAGACGCCCTACCGGTCGTTGCCCGAGGGCGGTCAGCGGGAACGCTGGAAGGCCCGCCTGCGCGACGGCGCCACCTGGCGGGACCTGGCCTACCTGCTCCTGCTGTTCCCGCTGGGGGTGGTGGAGTTCGTGCTCGTGGTGGTGTTCTGGTCGGTCGGGCTGGCCCTGCTCACGCTGCCGATCTACTTCCGGTTCCTCCCCGAGGGCGCCCACTTCTTCCCGGCCTACGACGTGCGCTGGATCACCGTCGACTCCACGCTGGCGGCCCTGCCGTGGGCGGCGATGGGAGCGCTGGTGACGGTGCTGGCGATGGCGCTGACCAGGACGCTGGCCCGTGGTCACGTCCGGTTCGCCCGCGCCCTGCTCGGGCCGGTGGGGCACCGTACTGAGGCCGCGGCTCGGCACCCGCACCCGGCGCGCCCGGTGTCAGAATGGTGATCCACGGGAGCGAGGGAGGCGGGGTGTCCGAAGCCGACGCGGGGCGCGACCAGCCCCGCCCGGGGGCGGTCAGGGCCGTCGGCTTCATGGTCGCGAGCTTCCCGCTGCGCCTGGCGCAGTTCGTGCTCGCCGTGGCCGGCATCGCGATCGGCGTCGCCGCCACGGTGATCTGGATCGGTCTGCCCATCCTGTTCGGCGTCACCGCGCTGGTCCGCTGGTTCGGTGACGTCGAGCGCCGCTGGGTGCGGACGATGCTGGACTGCCCGGTGCCCGACGCCGACCGGCTGCCGGCCGAGGGCAACGTGCTGCGCCGGTGGCGCGTCCAGCTCACCGACCCGACCACCTGGCGGGACCTGGCCTACCTCCTGCTGTGCCTTCCACTCGGAGTGCTCGAGTTCGCCCTCGGCCTGGCCGGCGTGATCCTGCTCCCGCTGGGCATCTGGGTGGTGCCGTGGCTGGGTTGGCTGCACGGTGAGCTCGCGCTCGCCCTGCTCGGCCCGCCCCGCGCGCAGCGGCTGGCCGCGCGCGCACAGCGCCTGCAGGCCTCCCGGGCCCGTGGCGTGGACGCCGCCGAGGCCGAGCGGCGGCGGATCGAGCGGGACCTGCACGACGGCGCGCAGCAGCGCCTCGTCGCCGTCGCGATGAGCGTGGGCAGGGCGAAGGCGAAGCTGGACGGCGCCCCGAGCGAGGTGCGGGAGCTGCTGGACGAGGCGCACTCCGATGCCAAGCTCGCGGTCTCCGAGCTGCGCGACCTGGCCCGCGGGATCTACCCGGCGGTGCTCGCCGACCGCGGTCTGGACGCCGCGCTGTCCGCGCAGGCCGCCCGATCGCCGATCACGGTGGACGTCGACGTCGACGTCGAGCCACGGCCGCCGGCCGCGGTGGAGACCACGGCCTACTTCATCGTCGGGGAGACGCTCACCAACGTGGCCAAGCACGCCGGGGCGACCGAGGCACGAGTCCGGGTGCGCCGCTCCGGCGACACCGTGACCGTCGAGGTCACCGACAACGGTCGCGGCGGCGCCGAGATGCGGCCCGGCGGCGGTCTCGCCGGCCTCGCCGACCGCGCCGCGACGATCGACGGCGTCATCACCGTGGTCAGCCCACCCGGCGGCCCCACGGTGATCCGCGCCGACCTGCCGTGCAGCTGGTGACATCCAACCGATGGGGGAAGCAATGCGTGTGGTCATCGCCGAGACAGTTGTCCTCCGGGGGGCGACCCCCAGACCCCCGCAAGCCCTCGGCGACTCCCCTGAGGAGGCTCCATGCGTGTCGTGATCGCCGAGGACGCCGTCCTGCTGAGGGCGGGGGTGCAGCGGCTGCTGGCCGACGAGGACATCCAGACCGTCGC
The DNA here is from genome assembly GCF_900115565.1 of Amycolatopsis arida. Taxonomy (GTDB): domain Bacteria; phylum Actinomycetota; class Actinomycetes; order Mycobacteriales; family Pseudonocardiaceae; genus Yuhushiella; species Yuhushiella arida. The sequence goes on from NZ_FOWW01000001.1 coordinate 992,332, forward strand.
CGCGGTGGACAACGGCGACGACCTGATCGGCGCCGTCGAGGAGCACCGGCCGCAGCTGGCGATCGTCGACGTCCGGATGCCGCCGACGTTCACCGACGAGGGCCTGCGCGCGGCGCTGCGGGCCAGGGAGGTGCAGCCCGGCCTTCCGGTGCTGGTGCTGTCCCAGTACGTCGAGGAGAGCTACGCCGTGGAGCTGCTCGCCGGTGGCGCCGGCGGGGTCGGCTACCTGCTCAAGGAGCGGGTGGCGGACGTGGCCGATTTCCTGGACGCGGTGCGCCGAGTGGCGGCCGGCGGCACGGCGATCGATCCGGAGGTGATCGCGCAGCTCATGGCACGCGGCCGGAAGAACCCGCTCGACGCGCTCACCGCCCGTGAGCGGGAGGTGCTCGGGCTGATGGCGCAGGGACTGTCCAACACGGCGATCGCGAACCGCCTGGTCGTGTCGCACGGCGCGGTGGAGAAGCACATCGGCAACATCTTCGCCAAGCTCAACCTGGAGGCCAGCACCGAGGAGCACCGCAGGGTGCGCGCGGTGCTCACCTACCTCGAGCGCGGCTGAGCACATCGATCGGCCGGCCGGCGGTACCGGGCGTAGGCCCCGAGGAGCCCGTTCGGACCAGCCTCGATCACCCATCTGTGGGCGGTGCCGGGCCGGATGGCTCGCCTACGATGGGCGGAACCGCGTCGGGCGAGGAGGGTGGCGATGACCGGAGCGAGTGTGCGTTTCTTCGGCGGGCCGCTCGACGGCAGGGTGCAGGAGCTGGGCATCGCCGACCCGGTGTGCGGCAGCGTCATGCGGCACGTCCACCTGCACGACGGGCCCAAGATCGAGACCCACTACCAGCTCGACTACCGCCCGGGCACCGGGTGGGAGTACCGGCTGTGCGGCCTCCCCCGGCCCGACGAGCTCTCCGAGCCCTGATCCGCGCTGCTTGTTCGGATCCATCCCACAGGTGCCGTTGACTTCGACTGCGGTCCCATCCCGGAGCCTGCCGGTCCCACCGCCGCGACGCTCCATCTCCTGGTGCGGTCCCATCCGTTGCCCGCTGGGAGTGCGGTCCGGGTCGGGGTTGCCGCGTCGCGGGTGTGGGGTCCCCATCCCGAAGCCCGATGGTGTTGACAGTTGGGGGTGGGGAGGGGAATGGATGATGCCCCGAGCTTGCTGGGGCGTACCTCGACCGGGTGGGAACGACGGGTGGTGCGCCCCGCCTGGTGAGGCGCCAGGAGCCGGGGTGAGAACAGCGGTGTCCCGCGCGTGCCAAGGCTCGCGCCGCGTCGGGCGAGTTTCCCTGGCGCGGCCTCGCACCATGGGGGACATCTCGGCCGGACGCGAGCCCGAGGTGGCCTTCGGTACCGCATGTGTACGCAAGCCACCTTGGGCTCGGGGGTAACGCCCCCGCCCGCCTGGCGGCCTCGCCCCACACCAGCCGCCCCCTTTCCACCCAATCCCCAACCCCGGCCCTCCGGATCTGGCCCGCGTCGCGGTCCTTTCCGGAGTGTCCGTGGTGGGGCCTGCCCCACCACGTCTCTGGTGCCCTCCGGAGTCCGAAGAGGCCGGTCCGCCGGCGTGTTTCCCACACCCGCGCCGACCAGGCTTCCTAGCCATGCAGACCTCGCCGAGAAGCCTGGCCGCCGGCCGGGACGTGTTCCTGGATCTCGTGCGCGCCGGCGCGATCCTCGCCGTCGTCCTGCAGCACTGGCTGATGCCGGTGCTGGCGTTCGACGGCACCACCATCGCCACCGGCAACGCCCTGACCACCCCAGGCTGGTGGGCTTTCACGTGGTTGTCGCAGGTGATGCCGCTCGTGTTCTTCGCCGGCGGCGCGGCCAACCTGCTGTCGCTGCGCCGCGCGGCGTCCACCCGCGCCTGGCTGGCCGCCCGGGCCCAACGGTTGCTGCTGCCGGTGCTGCCGCTGGCGGCGGTGTGGCTGGTCGTGCCGGAGGCGCTGCGCGAGCTGGGTGTCCCGGAGCAGCCGGTGGCGGTGGCCGGTTCGATCGCCGGACAGCTGCTGTGGTTCCTCGCGGTCTACCTGGTGACGGTGCTGCTCGCCCCGGTCATGGCCGCGGCGCACCGCCGGTGGGGGCTGGCCGTGCCGGTGCTGCTCACCGCCGCGGCGGCGGTGGTCGACGTGGCGCGCTTCGGCGTCGCGGCGGAGGTCGGCTACCTCAACGCCGTGTTCGTCTGGGTGGCCGTGCACCAGCTCGGCTTCTGCTACGTCGAGGGCCCGCTGGCCGGGCTCGGCCGACGGGCGGCGCTCGGCCTCGCGGCGACGGGCTTCGGCGGCGCGGCCGTGCTGGTCACGTCCGGGCCCTACGCGGCCAGCATGATCGGGATGCCGGGGGCACCGATGTCGAACATGAGCCCGCCCACCATGGTCCTGGTCGCCGTGGCGCTGGGCCAGCTCGGCCTGTTGCTGGCGGCCCGGCCGGCACTGACCGCGTTCGCCGCCCGGCCGCCGGTGGCGGCGGCGCTGGGCTGGCTCGGCGCTCGGTTCATGAGCATCTACCTGTGGCACATGCCGGCGCTGATCGTGGTCACCGGCGTCGCGGTGCTCGGCTTCGGCTACGCGACCCCGGAGCCCGGCACGCCGGAGTGGTTGGCCGCGGCGCCGGTGTGGCTGGTGCTGGCCGCCGGGGTGCTGCTGGCCCTGCTGAGGGTGGTGGCCGGGGTGGAGGCACGAAGGCCGGCCCGCTCGGCGCCGCCGGCGCTGCCGCAGCTGGTGGTGGCGATGACGCTGGGCGCCGCGGGGCTGCTCGGGCTGGCGGCGCGCGGCTTCACCACCCCGGTCGACGGCGGGTGGCAGGCCGGTCCGCTGCCGTGGGTGGCCCTGGTGCTGGGTGGGTTCCTCCTCGCCCGTCGCGCGCTGGACGTGGCCGAGCTGGCCGGAAGGGCGCTCGCGGTGTGGCAGCGGGCACGGCGGGTCGCGCCCTGATCACGTGCCGAGCGGCGCGGCCGAGGTGTCGTGCGGCACCGCGCGCCGGCGCGCAGCGCGCCGCCAGTGTCTTCGCCACCCCGGGCTCGAGGCCGGCGGGCCGAGCGACCGCAGCCACGCCGGGACGTCGGCGTCGGTCTCGGGGCCGGTCAGCGGTACTTGCCCTTCAGCGCGCGGCCCATCGCCCTGGACATCTCGCGCTGGGCGTCCCGCCGGGCGATGGCCTGTCGCTTGTCGTAGGCCTTGCGACCCTTGGCCAGGGCGAGCTCGACCTTGACCTTGCCGTCCTTGAAGTACAGCGACAGCGGCACCAGGCTGAGGCCGCTCTCCTTGGTCTTGCCGATCAGCTTCTCGATCTCGCCGCGGTGCAGCAGCAGCTTGCGGGTCCGGCGGGCCTCGTGGTTGGTCCACGTGCCGTGCTCGTACTCGGGGATGTGCAGCCCGCGCAGGTAGACCTCGCCGTCGTCGACGGTGGCGAACGCGTCGGCGAGGGAGGCCTTGCCGGCGCGCAGGCTCTTCACCTCGGTGCCCACGAGGACGACGCCCGCCTCGTAGATGTCGAGGATGGAGTAGTCGTGTCGCGCGCGGCGGTTCGACGCGATCACCTTGCGGCCGGTCTCCTTGGGCATACCGTGACTCTACGTGGTCGAGGCCGGTGGACGCAGCCGGTTAGTGCCGGACGTACAGCCGCAGCGTGACGTAGCCGGTAATCGCGGAGATGACGACCGCGACGCCGACCAGGATGGGCGCCACCGGGTAGACGATGTCCAGCAACTGGATCTGCGGGATGATCCCGGACGTCGCGCCGAGCACGCGGTCGATCACGAGGTACTTCAGCCCGACCAGGCCACCGAGCCCGACGAGCGCGCCGAACACGCCGGCCACCACGGCCTCGAGCAGGAAAGGCAGCTGCGTGTACCACCGGGTGGCACCGACCAGGCGCATGATGCCGACCTCGGTACGCCGGGTGAACGCCGACAGTTGGATGGTGTTGGAGATCAGCAGGAGCGCGGCCAGCGCCATGAAGAGCGCGACGATGAACGTGCCGTCCCGGACGGCGTTGAGCACGCCGAAGAACCGGTCCAGGAACTTGTTCTGGTCGTCGACCTTGTCCACCCCGGCCTGGCCGGTGAACTCCTGCACGATCACGTCGCTGCGCTCGGGGTTGAACAGCTTCACGTGGAACGAGGCGGGCAACGACTCGGGGCGGGCCAGCTCAACCAGCTCGGGCTGGCTCTGGAAGATCTCCTGGAACCGCTCGTAGGCCTGCTGCCGGTCCTCGTACACAACGGACTCGACGGCCGGGTTGCTCTCCAGCTCCTGCCGGATGGTGGTGCAGGGTTGCTGGGTGCACGCCGGGTCGTTGGCGCTGATGTCCTCGGTGAGGAACACCGCCACCTCGACATCGTCCATGTAGGCGGTCTTCATCTTGTCGATGGTGCGGACGATGAGCAGGCCACCGCCGAGCATGCCGAGGGAGATCGCGGTGGTGAGGATCATCGCGATGGTCATCGTGACGTTGCGGCGAAGGCCGGTGAGCACTTCGCTGAACACGAAACTGGCACGCATCGGGCGGTATTCCCTTGGGTCGGGGGCTTGCGGGGCGGGTGGCGGGCGAGGCCGGGGAGTCAGCGGCCCACGCCGTACACCCCTCGTTTGTCGTCGCGGATCACCCTGCCGAGCTGCAGCTCGACCACGCGGCGACGCATGGAGTCGACGATCGAGTGGTCGTGGGTGGCCATCAGCACCGTGGTGCCGGTGCGGTTGATCCGCTCCAGCAGCAGCATGATGTCCTGACTGGTGTCCGGGTCGAGGTTCCCGGTGGGCTCGTCGGCGAGCAGCACCAGCGGGCGGTTGACGAACGCGCGCGCGATGGCCACGCGCTGCTGCTCGCCGCCGGACAGCTCGTTGGGCATCCGGTCGGCCTTGCCTTCGAGGCCGACCAACTCGAGGACCTCGGGCACCACCTTGGCGATGGTGTGCCTGGGCTTGCCGATCACCTCGAGCGCGAAGGCGACGTTCTCGGCGACGGTCTTGTTCGCCAGCAGCCGGAAGTCCTGGAAGACGCAGCCGATGGTCTGCCGCAGTCGGGGGACCCTGCGGCGGGCCATCTTGGCGACGTCGAAGTTGGACACGAAGACCCGGCCCCTGGTGGGGACCTCCTCGCGCAGGAGCAGGCGGAGGAACGTCGACTTGCCCGACCCGGACGGGCCGATCAGGAAGACGAACTCACCCTTGTCCACGTCGACGGACACGCTGTCCAACGCGGGACGAGTGGACGTCTTGTAGACCTTGGTCACGCTGTCGAGCCGGATCACGGTGGGCCATCCTACTCAGGGCGCCGGTTAAGCCCGGGTTGCCTCCGGACTGGCGGGTCGTCCCAGGTGACCGAGGCCACCCGGGCGTCACCGGAGCCCGCTCAGGACGCCTGCTGCTTGCGCCAGCGGATGCCGGCGTCGAGGAAGCCGTCGAGGTCGCCGTCGAGCACCGCGGAGGGGTTGCCGACCTCGTACTCGGTACGCAGATCCTTGACCATCTGGTACGGGTGCAGCACGTAGGAGCGCATCTGGTTGCCCCAGCTCGAGCCGGCGTCGCGCAGCGCGTCGAGCTCGGCGCGCTCCTCGTCCTTCTTGCGCTGCAGCAGCTTCGCCTGCAGCACCTTCATCGCGGCGGCCTTGTTCTGCAGCTGGGACTTCTCGTTCTGGCAGGACACCACGATGCCGGTGGGCAGGTGGGTGATGCGCACCGCGGAGTCGGTGGTGTTGACGCTCTGCCCGCCGGGACCGGACGAGCGGAACACGTCGACCCGGATGTCCTTCTCCGGGATGTCGACGTGGTCGACCTCCTCGACCTCGGGCAGCACCTCGACGTGGGCGAACGACGTCTGCCGGCGGCCCTGGTTGTCGAAGGGGGAGATCCGCACCAGGCGGTGGGTGCCCTGCTCGACGGAGAGGGTGCCGTACACGTACGGGGCGGAGACCTTGAAGGTCGCGGAGCGGATGCCGGCTTCCTCCGCGTAGGAGATGTCGTAGACGTCGGTCGGGTAGCCGTGCCGCTCGGCCCAGCGCAGGTACATGCGGAGCAGCATCTCGGCCCAGTCGGCGGCGTCGACGCCGCCGGCCTCGGAGCGGATGGTGACCACGGCGTTGCGGTCGTCGTACTCGCCGGAGAGCAGGGTGCGCACCTCGAGGGTGTCGATCTCCTTGGCGAGTTGGGCCAGCTCGTCCTGCGCCTCGGCGATGCTGGCCGGGTCGCCCTCGGCGACGGCGAGCTCGCGCAGCACGCCCAGGTCGTCGAGCCGCTGTCGCAGGTCGGTGACGCGGCGCAGCTCGGCCTGCCGGTGGGAGAGCTGGCTGGTGACCTTCTGCCCGGCCTCGGGGTTGTCCCAGAGGTTGGGGTCGGCCGCCTGCTCCTCGAGGTCGGCGACCTGCGCGCGCAGGCCGTCGAGGTCCATCACCGACTCGACCTGGGAGAGCTTGCCGGCGAGGTCCTTCAGGTCGGCTTCGAAGTCACCACTCACGTCCACCAAGGTTACGGCAATTCTCCCGGCCGCTTGCGGCGCACCGGCCATGGGCGGCCGGGAGGCCGGTTGGTGGCCGCTCCGGTGGGTGCCTCAGGCGTTGGCGAGGGCGTCCACCAGCTTCACCGCGGCCCTGGCGTGGGCCTGGCCGAACTCGGCGACGGCCTTGGTGACGGGGTCGGGCGCGGCCTTGACCGCGGCCTTGGCCTCGTCGAGCTGCTCGGTGTAGGTGGCCCTGGCCGCCTCGAAGAGGTTGGCCCGCTGCTTCGGGGTCAACGACTTCGCGTGGACCAACCGCAGGATGAGCGGGCTGCGGAGGTGGTCGGGGCCGGCGTCGGTGAGCAGCCAGGCCTTGAAGGCCTTCTTGCCGGCGGCGGTGATGACGTACTGCTGGCTGGAGCGCGGGCCCTGCTTGCCCAGTCGGACGAGCCCCTGTTCGGCCAGGGCGGGAAGTTCGCGGTAGACCTGGCTGCGGGTGACGCTGAAGAACGCGCCGAAGCGGTCGTCAGCGGCGGCGACGAGCTCGCCACCCGTGGCGGGGCCGTCGTGGAGCAGGCCTAGCAGAGCTGCGGCTGTTGCATTCAGATCGGACACGTCTACCACAGTGCCACGTTTTCCAGCTTCTGTCCACAGTGGCCTTGATTCCGTCCACTGTGGAAGCCTTTCGGGCACCCGAATGGACCAATCCGAATGGACCACACACCCCCGATCCGCCGAACCGATACCCCCAACCGCACTCCCCGAACCTCCCCAGTACGAGGGCGGGGCCTCCATCCCCCGGGTCCGCTGAGCGTGCCACCCATGCGCCAGGTTGACACGTCCCATGATGCCGGGTTCCCACCCCGGAACCCGCTGGGCGTGCCACCCGTGCCCAGCTGACACGTCCCGGGGCGCCGGTCCTCACCCCGAAGCCCCAGTGTGTCGACGGTTGGGGGCACCGTGTCAAGGCGGGAAAGCGTGCCTTGACACGCCACCCCCAACCGCAAAGCGGCTCCGGATCGGGGTGAGGAGGGGGAATGGCCGAAACCCCAACCCGGACGGAGAACACCCCGAGGAGCCACAACCCCACCGAAGCCAGGAGCGGAGCCCAACAAGCCCAACCGGACCCCCACCCAACACAACCAAGACACGCTCAAGCACCCGGACCCCCAGGCGCCGCCCCGGCGCCCCCCGGGGCGCCGGGCCCAAACCGGACCACCCCGACCCAACGCAACCACGCCCCGGGGGGTCCGGGGGCTTGCCCCCGGGCGGGGTCTGGGGGCTGCGCCCCCAGAAAACACGCGAAAGAGCCCCCCGTCTGCGCATTCCGCAGACAGGGGGCTCCCAGGCTCTGTAGCGGGGACAGGATTCGAACCTGCGACCTCTGGGTTATGAGCCCAGCGAGCTACCGAACTGCTCCACCCCGCGTCGGTGTGACACCAGCCTACCGGATGGGTCTCGCGGGCCGGGCACCCCCTCCCCCGGGGGCTCGGCGGCAGGCCTGCGCCCGCGCGGGCGCAGGTCAGAGCTCCTCCCCCGACAGCAGCGGCTCGAAGGATCGGTAGGCGGCGTAGTTCCGGAAATGCCGGCTGTGGACCTCCGCCCCGTCCGCCAGCTCGTCCGTCACCTCGCTGACGTCCACGACGTGCAGCAACCGCCAGCTGATCAGCTCGCCGAGCTCGTTGTGGTAGCTGACCTGACGTGCCCGGCCCCGCTCCCAGGCTCGCTCCCGGGCCGCCTCCTCGGTCTCGGCGACCAGCAGCACGACGCTCTCCTCGTAGAGCGGCACGTACCCCTCCCCGTCGCCGGTGGACGAGTACACCAACACCGCCGAGAAAACCCCCACGACACCCACCACCTCGAAGCCCGCTGAACGTGCCACCCGCACCGGGCTGACACGTCCCAGGATGCCGGGTCCCCACCCCGAAGCCCCAGTGTGTTGACGGTTGGGGGTGGGGAGGAGGAATGGCTGAAACGCCACCCCGGGCGGAGGGCGGCCCGAGAACCCACGGAGGATGGTGCAGCAACCCCGGTCCATCAGAAGCCCAGCCCGACCGGACCATCCCTACCCGGCGCACCCCCACCGGAGCCCGACAAGCCCAACCGGACCCTCCCCCACCCACGCAACCACGACCGGGAAGCCGAGGCGGAGTCCCACCTGAGCCCCCAACCGCACCTCCCCCACCCAACGCAACCACGCCCCGGGGACCGGGGAACCAACCGCACCTAACGCCACCACGCCCCGGGGGATCCGGGGAACCAACCGGACCTCCCCACCCAACGCAACCACGCCCTGGGGGGTCCGGGGGCTTGCCCCCGGGCGGGGTCTGGGGGCTGCGCCCCCAGAAAACACGCGAAAGAGCCCCCTGTCTGCGCATTCCGCAGACAGGGGGCTCCCAGGCTCTGTAGCGGGGACAGGATTCGAACCTGCGACCTCTGGGTTATGAGCCCAGCGAGCTACCGAACTGCTCCACCCCGCGTCGGTGTGACACCCAGTCTACACCTCGGGTTCACCGGGGTGCGGACCGGGTGTCACCGGAGATCTCAGCCACCTCCCGTGCCGGCCTGGCTGTAACGCTGGTAGGCGGCGTCGAGCTGAGCCAGCGCCCTGCCTTCGGCGGCGAAGTCGCCGTTGCGCCGGGCGTCCATCAGCGCCTTGTAGGCGTTGGCCATGTCGGTCGCGGCGGCCTGCGCGTCCGGGGAGAGCTGCGCCCCGTCAGCTGGCGGTTGCTGTTGTTGGCCGTCCGCCGGCGGCGTCACCTGCTGGTCCGGATCGTCGCCAGGCTCGGGGATGGGAGGGTTACCGCCCTGCTCCGGGCCGGTGGCGGCCTGGCCGGCTCCTTCGCCGAACACCTGGTCGAGCGCGCCCTTCAGGGTGGCGTCGAAGCCGATCTTGCCGCCGTAGGAGACGAGCACGCGGGCCAGCTGCGGGAAGCTGTTCTCGTTCTTCTGCCGGATGTAGACCGGTTCGACGTAGAGGAACCCGCCGGCCACCGGCAGGGTCAGCAGGTTGCCGTAGATGACGTCGATCTGCGGGTTGTTGAACAGCGTACGTTCACGTGCGACGCGCGGGTCGCTCTGGAAGCGGTTCTGCACCTGCACCGGGCCTTCGACCTGCTGCCCGGCGCCGATTTCGGTGGGTAGCCGCAGCACCGTCATGTCGCCGTAGGTCCCGGGGTCGGAGGACACCGAGACCCACGCGGCGAGGTACTGCCGGCGCAGCGGCGTGAGCGGGCTCGTCAACTGGAAGGTGGCCTGGTCCTGCCCGGGGATCTGCGCCAGCAGGTAGTAGGCCGGCTGGTTGGTCGCCTCGTTGTTCGGGTCGTTGGCGCCGCCCTTGGTCGGGTCGGCGGGCACGTCCCAGAACGTCTCGGTGCTGTAGAAGTCCGTGGGCTTCTGCACGTGGTACTTCGTCAGCAGCTGGCGCTGGATCTTGAACATGTCCTCGGGGTAGCGGAAGTGCTTCCGCAGCTCCGGCGAGATCTCGCTGCTGGGCTTCACGATCCCGGGGAAGACGCTGGCCCAGGCCTTGAGCACCGGATCGTCCTCGTTGGCCGTGTACAGATCGACGTTGCCGTCGAAGGCGTCGACCGTGGCCTTCACCGAGTTGCGGATGTAGTTGACGGTCCTGGACTGCTGCCGGGCGACGCCGGCGAGCGTGTCCTGCGTGGCGTCGTCGATCTGGGTCTGCTGCGAGTACGGGAAGTTGCTGATCGTGGTGTAGCCGTCCACGATCCACTTGATCCGGCCGTCGATCACCGCCGGGTAGGGGTCACCGTCGACGGTCAGCCACGGCGCGACCTTGCGCACCCGGTCCCGCGGGTCCCGGTTGTACATGATCCTCGAGCCGTCGCTGATGGCGTCGGAGAAGAGGATGTTGCGCTCGCCCTCCTTGGCGGCGAACACCAGCCGGTTGATCCAGTTGTCGATCGGCACCCCGCCGTTGCCCTGGTAGATGTAGTCGCTCTTGTTGGCGGAGTCGTACTCACCGGGCGCCTTGCCGGGCTCCCCGCCGACGATGGCGTAGTCGGTGGTCAGCTCGCCGTAGTAGATCCGCGGCTCGTCGACCCGGATGCCGTGCGCGCCGGTCGGGTTCTGGGTGTCGCTGGTGCCGGCGACCGGGTAGCCGCCCTCGCTGTCGGCGTCGGCCAGCGCGCGGTCGATGGTGTTGGCCGGCGCGGCGACGAAGCCGTTGCCGTGGGTGTAGCGCAGGTGCCGGTTGATCCAGGTGCGCTGGTTCTCCACCAGTCCGCTGGTCTTGATCTCCTTGGTGGCGACGATGTAGTCCTGCGTCTTGCCGCCGACCTCGTACCGGTCGATGTCGAGCTTCTCGGAGAAGCCGTAGAAGTTCTCCCGGCCGACGCGCTGGGTGAAGGTGGGCTCGAGCACGCTCGGGTCGAGCAGCCGGATGTTCGGGATGGTGCCCTGATCGGCCCGCACCTCGGCGGGGGTGGCCTCGGACTTGCCCGCGTACTCCCGGTAGTCGACGTCCCGCAGGTCGAACGCGTACCGGGTGGCCTCCATGTTCCGCTGGATCGACTCGGCTTCCTTCTCGATGGCGTTGGGCCGCACCTGGAACTGCTCGAGCACGGCGGGGAAGGCCCAGCCGACCAGCACGCCGGACAGGATCAGCAGCACCAGCGCGATGGCCGGCAGCTGGACGTTGCGCAGGAAGGCGCCGACGAAGAACGCCACCGCCACGAACACCGAGATGCACAGCAGGATCCACTTGGCCGGCAGCACGGCGTTGAGGTCGGTGTAGGTGGCGCCGGTGAACAGCGGCTCGTTGCGGTCCGACAGCATCAGGTAGTACCGGTCGAGGAAGTACTCGACCGCCTTCAGCAGCACGAACAGCCCGATGGTGACGGAGAGCTGCACCCGCGCCGGGCCGGAGATCTGTCCGCCGCGGCCGGCGAGCCGGACCCCGCCGAACAGGTAGTGCGCGGCCAACGCGCCGAGGAACGCGACGACGATCGCGACGAACAGCCAGCCGAGCAGCCATCCGTAGAACGGCAGGCTGAACGCGTAGAAGCCGATGTCGAGGCCGAACTCGGGGTCGGTCTGGCCGAAGTTGGTGCCGTTGAAGAACAGCTGCACCCGTTCCCAGTCGGCCTGGCCGCTGGCGCCGGCGATCAACCCGGCGACGACCGGGATGCCGATGCCGAACAGCCGGACCCGGCTGACCACGAGGGAGCGGTAACGGGCGAGGGGGTCGTCGGCGCCGGAGACCGGCACGAACACCGGACGCGTCCGGTAGGCGATCACGAGGCTGATCGCGAGCAACCCACCGACCAGCAGCCCGGTGGCGAAGAACAACGCCACGCGGGTGAGTAGCACGGTGGTGAAGACGCTGCGGGCACCGACCTCGCCGAACCATAGCCAGTCGATGTAGGTGTCGAGCAGCCGCGCGCCGAGCAGCAACGCGAGCACGACGATGCCGGCGAGGATCAGCAAGAACCGGCTGCGTCGGGACAGCTTCGGCATGGTCACCGGGGGCCGAGTGGCCACTGCGCACGCTCCTGTGGTCGTGATCTCGTTCGCGGGGCGCCCGTACCGCCGACTGCCCCTTGACTACCCAACTCTACGGGTGGGGGTCCGAGTTCCATCAAACACCCAAACCGGACGGGAGAGGGCGCCTGGTCGGCATTGCTGTCACGATGACCTACATGGCGGACAGCGAGATGTCGGCGGCGAGTGCCAGTGTGGCGGCGGTGGCCAGGGAAGTCGAGGAGTTCGTGTCGGCGGCGGGGTGGAACCAGCCACCCCAACTGTTCGCGCTGGTGCCGACGGCGGAGCTGCTCAGCCAGCAGCCCGACCTGGCCGACCGGCTCGACGCGGCGGCGCCGCTGACGCCGGTGGCGCAGGAGGCGTTGCCGGACGGGGACCTCGCGGAGGTGCTGGGCCGGATCGCGTGGCCCGAGGCGGTGCGCGGCTGCGCGCTGGCGCAGGAGATCGTCGTGCTTCCTCCGGACGCCGAGGCGGAGTTGCCGGAGGCCGGCGGGAGCGAGGCGGACGCGCAGCGGCTGCGCCAGGCGGCCGCGGACCATCCTCGGCGCACCGAGGCGCGGCTGGTGGCGGTCGTGTTGCGGGAGGGCACGGCGGCGTGCGTGATGCGGCTGCGCGGCACGGGCGCGGACGACGTCGAGGAGATCGTCGAGCACCCCGAGCTGGCGCCGAACCTGGTGACCGCGCTGCGGGCGACGTTGGAGCCCTGAGCCCCCGGTCAGCAGGACGGAACGGGCCGGCCGGCGGTCAGGTTCTCCAGCGCGGTGACGGCGCTGTCGAGGTCGGTCACCTTGACCAGCCGGAGCCCGTCGGGAGCCGCGGCGGCGGCCTCGGAGCAGTTGCGCTCGGGGACGAGGAACACGGTGGCGCCGGCCTCCTCGGCGGCGACGACCTTGAAGGAGATGCCGCCGATCGGCCCCACGTTGCCCCTGTCGTCGATCTCGCCGGTGCCGGCGACGTGCTCGCCCTCGACCAGCGGGCCGGGGGTGAGCCGGTCCACGATGGTGAGGGCGAAGATCAGGCCGGCCGAGGGCCCACCGACGTCCTCGAGAGTGATCTTGATGTCGAAGGGCACGTCGGCGCGTTCCACCGGCTGCAGGCCCATGAACCCCTCGGACCGCTGGGGGTCGGGGTTCTCCGCCAGGGTGAGGGTCGCGGTCCGTTCGGGCTGGCCCTCGTGCTGGAAGGTGAGCGAGATGGTGTCCCCGGGCCGGGTGTCGGCGAGCGCGGTGCGGACGTCCTCCTCGGTGTTGATCGGCCTGCCGTTGACGACCAGGAGCCGGTCGCCCGCGCTCAGCACGTGGTCGGCGGGGCTGCCGGCCACCACCTCCTTGGCCAGCACCTTGACGGGGTAGCCGAGCCGGCGCAGGGCGGCCACCTCGGCGTTGCTCTGCGAGTCGCGGAACTGCTCGACGTTCTCCTTCTTGACCTCCTCGTCGGTCTCCCCCGGCTTGAAGTACTCCTCGCGGGGTGCCAGCGCGTAGCGCCCGCTGGCCCACAAACCGAGCGCGCCGAACAGGGTGACGTCGTCGTTCAGCGAGACCGTGGTCATCCGCAGCTCGCCCTCGGTGGGGTAGGTCTGCTCGCCGTCGATCTGGATGACGGGGGTGCCGTCGACGGTGCCGAGGGTGTTGTAGGTCGGTCCAGGGCCGAGGGCCACGTAGGGCACCCGGACGAACGCGCCGAGCAGCCCGAACAGCACGACCAGCGCGCCACTGAGCACGAGGGTCCAGCCGCGGCGGCTCAGGTGCGTGCTCTGGTCGGTGTCGTCGGGGGGCGCCGGGAACCCGGTGGTCAGCGTGTCGGCCCGACCCGTTTCGGCGGCTCTGTCGCGGGACTCGCTCACAGCGTCACAGCGTACGGTGGTCCTGGTGGCGAGGCCGGACAGGCCACGCGGACTCGGCCATGCCTGGACCGGTGCGGCCCGGGCGGGCCGCGTACGGTGGAGATATGAGCAATCCCCCGTTCGGCTTCGGTCTTCCCGATCCCGACAACCGTGGCGACGACGACTCCTCGGAGTCCGGTGGGCGGCAGCAGCAGCCGGGCGCCGACGCGTTCAACCAGCTCGGGCAGATGCTCACCCAGTTGGGCCAGATGCTCAGCCAGGCGGGCAGCTCGACGGGGCCGGTGAACTACGACCTGGCCAAGCAGATCGCGGTGCAGCGGTTGGCGGCGACCGGTCAGGCCAAGGCCGGGTTCACCACGTCGGACTCCTCGACGGAGTCCGCGGTGCGTGACGCGGCGCACCTGGCGGAGCTGTGGCTGGACGCGGCGACCATCCTGCCGGCGGGGGCCACCAGCACGGTGGCCTGGACGTCCCGGGACTGGGTGGAGCGGACGTTGCCGACGTGGCAGCGGCTGTGCGACCCGGTGGCCAAGCAGGTGGCCGGCGCCTGGGTGCAGGCGTTGCCCGAGGAGGCGAAGCAGGCGGCGGGGCCGCTGCTGTCGATGGTCGGCCAGATGGGCGGGATGGCGTTCGGCTCGCAGCTGGGCAACGCACTGGCCGAGCTGGCCTCCGAGGTGCTCACCTCGACCGAGGTGGGGTTGCCACTCGGGCCGGACGCCACGTCGGCGCTGCTGCCGGCGAACATCGAGAAGTTCACCGAGGGGTTGGAGCGGCCGAGCAGCGAGGTGCTGGTGTTCCTCGCCGCGCGGGAGGCGGCGCACCAGCGGCTGTTCGCGCACGTGCCGTGGCTGCGGCAGCGGCTGCTGGCGACGGTGGAGGAGTTCGCCAGCGGGATCAGCGTGGACACCTCGGCGCTGGAGCAGCTGGCCGGCCGGGTGGATCCGAGCAACCCGGCGAGCATCGAGGAGGCGTTGTCCTCCGGACTGCTGGAGCCGCACACCACCCCCGAGCAGCAGGCGGCGCTGAACCGGCTGGAGACGTTGCTGGCGCTGGTCGAGGGCTGGGTCGACGTCGTGGTGGCCGAGGCGGTCGGGGACCGGCTGCCCGGGGCGGACGCGCTGCGGGAGACGTTGCGCCGGCGGCGGGCCACCGGTGGGCCGGCGGAGCAGACGTTCGCGACGTTGGTGGGGTTGGAGCTGCGGCCACGGCGGATGCGGGCGGCGGCGGCGCTGTGGAAGCTGGTCGGCGATCGGCACGGGATGCAGCGGCGGGACGGCCTGTGGTCGCATCCCGACCTGATGCCGAACGCGGAGGACCTGGACGAGCCACTCGAGTTCGCCGAGCGGCTCGGCGAGTCCGGCGACGCGGTGGGCCAGCTGGATCCGCTCACTGAGCTGGAGCGCACCGAGCGGGCCGAGCAGCAGGCGGCAACCGACTCCGCGGGCGAGGCATCCTCGGGCGAGGCGTCGCGGAACGAGTCGCGCGATGACCAGGCTTCGGGTGACCAGGACCGGGGTCACCGCGGCCCGGACGAGCAGGACGGCCGCCCGAAGGCCGAGGACAACGACAGCGCGGAACCCGGCGACCCACGAGCCGACCACTCCGACCACTCGGACCGGAACGACCGGCCCAGCGACGACCGCTGACGCCAGCGACCGGCACAGGTCGTCACACCGGCGCCCTGTCTCGCCCCCGCACCGTCGCGCCCTGACACCCGCGCCCGCGCACCGGGACCGGTTCCACCACGCCGGCCCGTCGCCGCGCACCCGCGCGCTGGCACCCGCGCCTGACTCGACAGGTCACCGCCATACCGGCAGCTCGTCCGACCTGCCAACCCATGGTCCACCGCGACGCTCCAGGTCACGGTGCCAGCGAGTGGCCTGCAGCCGCTACCGCCCTGGTGGCGGCCCCGCCCAGCGGCACGAGTGGCAATCCGAGCCCTGGCCCGCGCCTCGTCCACCGGAACCGCCCGCGGTCGGCGGAGACCGCCGGACAGGCCGCGCTCCAGACGGGCCACCGGCTGAGCCGCCGCACGTCCCGCCGGCCGACGTCGTCATCGCCCGCGGCCGGCGTGCGGGGCCATCCGCGTCGCCGGGTGCTAGTCGTCGCCGTCCGTGGTGAGGCCCCAACCGGCCGCGGCGGAAAGGCCCTCGAGGTAGCCGATCGCCCGCTCGGTCCTCGGGTAGTTCCGCACCAGCCGCCAGAACTCCGCGTTGTGTCCCGCCACCCGCAGGTGGGCCAGCTCGTGCACGAGCACATAGTCGAGCACCCAGGACGGGACCTCCCGGAGCCGCTCGCTCACTCGGATCGTCCGGTCGGCCGGGGTGCACGAGGCCCACCTCGTCCGCATCGGCGGGACCCAGCGAACGCTGGCCGGCAGGACGGAGTCGTCCAGGTAGCGCGCGGACAACTCGGTACAGCGCAGCAGGAGCGCCTCGTCCGACGCTCGGGCGGGGGACGCCCGCCTGCGCTCCGTGCGTTGCAGCTTGCGCTGCATCTCAGCGACCCAGTGTTCTTCCTCCTTCTTGCTCATCTTGGCGGGGATCAGCACCACCAGCGTGTCACCGTCCCGGTATGCGGTGACGGTGCGCCGCCGGCGGGCGCTGCGCCGTACCTCGATCTTCTGTTGTGGGGCTTGCCGGTGGTTCTTCTTGTCCCGGTTCCGCAGCGAGGGCACCCGTGCTTCAGCCACGGGACCACCGTAAGGCCAGTCACCGACTTCCGGTGAGGCCGCGACGCCAGAAGCCCCGAGTTGTCCACATCGCGGCTTACCTGTGGATAACTCCACCGTCGCTTAGCGAACGGTTAGCGGCCATCCGTCACCCTGGGTTCATGGAACATTCACAGCCAGCGGTGGCGCTCCCCCGCCGTCCACGCCTCCTGCCCGGTCTGGAGGTGCTCGAGCGCAAACCCGACGAGGTGCAGGTCGGCCTGGACCCACGGCACGCCGTGGTGGCCGACGAGCTGCCGAGCACGGTGATCGACATGCTGCGGACCATGGACGGCACCCGAACCGTCGATGCCCTGCTCGAGCAGGTCAACGGCGACGATTCCGAACGACTACGCGGCGTCCTCACCGGGCTTGCCAGGTTCGGCCTCCTGGAGGACGCGTCGAACCGCCGTGGCCGCCGAACGGTGGTCGAGCCCGAGCTGTGGCCGCTGCGCGCCGGGATGCGACGGCACGACGTGGTGGCACGGCGCGAGCGGTGCGCGCTGGCGGTGTACGGGGGTGGGAGGCTCGCCGTCGCCGTGTCCGTTCTGCTGGCGACCGCCGGTGTCGGGCAGATCGACGTGCGTGCCCCCGGTCTGGTGACAGCGTCCGACCTGGGTTCCGGGCTTCTCGACGGAGACGTGGGCCGTGAGCGCGGGGAGGCCATCGCGGCGGCCATCCACAGGGCGAACAGCCGGACCAGGACCACCAGGATCGGCGGTGGCCGCCGACCGGACCTCGCGCTGCTCACCGACGCCGTCGTGCCCGCTCCCGAGGTCGTCCACGAACTCGTCGCCGACGGGGTGCCGCACCTGCCGGTGCGGATCCGCGACGGCATCGGGATCATCGGGCCGCTGGTGTTCCCCGGTCGCAGCACCTGCCTGCGCTGCGCCGACCTCACCCGCGCCGACCTCGACGAATGCTGGCCACGGGTGGCCAGCCAACTCGCCGGCAGGATGCAGCACGCGGAGCTGAGCGCGGTGCAGGCCGCCGCGGCGCTGGCGACGACGCAGGTGCTGCGTGTGTTGAGTCACACCCCGGAGCCGCCGCCGGTGTGGAACGCGACGTTGGAAATCGACACCTACGACGGCAAGGTGTGGCATCGCCCCTGGGACCCGCATCCGGACTGCCGGTGCGGCGCCTTTCCGCCAGGCGGCCTACGCCCGGAGGCGTAATGGGCCCTACCACGCGAAGAGGCTGCGCGGGATGTGATCGGCAAGGCAGAATCGCGGGGTGGCCGACTTCCGCGAGCAGACCGACGACCATGCCGACACCGTCATGCCCCGCGGCGCGGCGGCGCGGACGGCGAAGCTGGCCAGCCTCCCGCTGGGCATCGCCGGCCGCGCGGTCGGTGGTTGGGGGCGGCGGCTGACCGGGCAGAGCGCGGAGGAGGTCAACACAGCGCTGTCGGCGAAGGCCGCCGAACAGCTGTTCGAGGTGCTCGGCACGCTCAAGGGTGGCGCGATGAAGTTCGGCCAGGCGTTGAGCGTGTTCGAAGCGGCGGTCCCGGATGAGCTGGCCGCGCCCTACCGCGACGCGTTGACCAAGCTGCAGGCGGCGGCCCACCCGATGCCGGCTCGACAGACCCACCGGGTGCTCGCCGAGCAGCTCGGCCGTGGGTGGCGGGACCGGTTCGCCGACTTCGCCGACGAGCCCGCCGCGTCGGCCAGCATCGGGCAGGTCCACCGCGCCGTCTGGCACGACGGCCGGGAGGTCGCGGTCAAGGTGCAGTACCCGGGAGCGGACGAGGCCCTGCGCAGCGACCTCCGCCAGCTGCAGCGCTTCGCCCGGCTGTTCCAGGCACTGGTGCCGGGCACCGACGTCAAGCCGTTGCTGGCCGAGCTGGCCGCCCGCATGGACGAGGAGCTCGACTACCGGCTGGAGGCGGACAACCAGCGGGGGTTCGCGAAGACGTTCGCCGGGGACGACCACGTCTTGGTGCCCCGCGTGCTGGCCAGCGCGCCGAAGGTCGTGGTGAGTGAGTGGGTCTGCGGGACGCCGTTCGCGCACATCATCCGTGAGGGCACCACCGAGCAGCGGAACCGGGCGGGCCGGCTGCTCGCCGAGTTCCACTACTCGTCGCCGGCGCGGGCGCGGCTGCTCCACTCCGACCCGCATCCCGGCAACTTCATGCTGCTCGACGACGGTCGCCTGGGCGTGATCGACTTCGGGGCGGTGGCGCGGTTGCCGAACGGCACTCCACCCATGCTGGGGGTGATCATGCGGCTGGCGTTGGAGGGCCGTTCCGCCGAGCTGCTGGACGCCCTGCGTGCGGAAGGGTTCGTCCGGCCGGGTACCCGGCTCGACGCCGACGACGTCTACACCTACCTGGCGCCGCTGGTGGCGCCGCTGACCCAGGAGCGGTTCCACTTCACCCGGCGGTGGGCGCAGCAGCAGGCGCTGCGCATGGGCGACACCCGCAGCCAGGACTTCCGCACCGGCCGCTCGCTGAACCTGCCGCCGAACTGGCTGCTCATCCACCGGGTCACCGCAGGCGCCGTCGGCATCCTCTGCCAGCTCGACGCCGAACTGGAGTTGCGGGCCATCGTGGAGCGGTGGCAACCGGGTTTCGTGGCCGAATAGCCGGTCGGTTGTCCCCAACTTCTGGTTTCGGAGCACGACGGCTCCATTCGTCACGCCGAGTTGTCCACAGTTCACCGATTCCTGTTCCCCGCCCTCCCTTCCCTCGGCACCCTCGAGGCATGACCACTTCCACCAGCGCCCTCACCACCATCGGAACCGAGGGAGTCACCACCACCGGGGAACTGCACGCCGCCGGGCTGTCCAAGCGGATGATCAACAACCGCTGCCGACCCGGTGGCCCGTGGCGGCGTCTGCTTCCCCAGGTCGTCCTGCTCGGCAACGGCGCGCCGACCCGGAGCCAGCTCCTGCGCGCGGCGATCGGGCAGTTCGGCGACGACGCGGTGCTCACCGGTGTCGACGCCCTACGGGCACACGGGGTGGAGCTTCCACCGCCCCGAGCGGTGCACGTCCTGGTGCCGGCCACCCGGCGTGTCCTGCCGCCCGAGTTCATCCTGCTCGAACGCACCACGAGGCCACCCCATCCCGTGCGGGTGGACGGGCTGCCGTTCGCTCCCGCCGCGCGAGCGGCGGTGGACGCGGCCCGCCGGCAGACCGACCCCGACGCCCTGCGCAACGTACTCACCCTCCCGGTCTACTACGGCCTGTGCACCCTCGCCGGGCTGCGGGCCGAGTTGGAGGCCGGGAACCAACGGGGCAGCGCGGCCGTGCGTGCGGAGCTCCGCCGCCTGTACGACCAGCGGGCCACGTTCGTGCACGGCGCCGCCCGGCAACTCGTCGCCAGGGCACCCCTGGCCCGGCCGCTGTGGGACGTCACGATCTGTGATCTGCGGGGGCGGCGAATCGGCACGGTCGACGCGTGGTGGGACGACGTCGGAATGGGATGGCAGTTCGGGGCGTCGGAGGACGGTCGGCTGAACCACCTGGCGCTCACCGCCGCCGGCGTGGTGCTGGTGCGGACCGAGCGAGCGCGGGTGCGGGAGGACGCCCCGGGCGTCATCCGGGAGCTGGTGAGCGCCTTCGCCGCCGCCGCGGCCAGGGCACGGCCGCGTGTCGCGTACCGCAGCTCTTCGGCACGGCCTGACCGGAGGCTCACCAGTACTCGCTGGGCAGCTTCCCCTCGATGTCCCGGACGTGCGCTCGGGCGCATCGGGGACACCACCACTGGTGCCGGCCGTGGTTCTGGTCGAGCACCCACGACAGGTTCTCCACGGGGTCGCCGTGGGGGTCGCGGCGCGTCCCGCAGCGCGCACAGATCACGAGCTCGGAGCCCGTCACGCACGCCGTCCGGTGTGCACCGTGCGGGCGGAGAGGAGGTAGAGGTCGTCACGGGCGCCGAGGTACTCCGGCGCGTCCGGATCGAGCAGCAGGCGCACGGCGTCCCGGTCGCCGGGTGCCAGCAGCTCGTCGCCGACGTCGGCGAGCCAGGACATCCGTTCCAGCACGTAATCCCGAACCGGCGGCGTCGTCGGCGCGGGATGGTCGACGAGATAGCTGAAGGAGGTGATCTGCGCCAGGCCGGCACGGTGCAGTGCGCTGGCCCAGCCGTACGGCATCCGGACGGCGTCGGGGATGTCGGCACGCAGGCGGGCGAACCAGGCCGCGCGGGCGGCGGTCAGCCGGTCCTCCAGGCCCGGCTCGCCGACCCCGAGGTCCCACGGCAGGCAGCGTGCGTCGAGCCCACCTTCGGCGACGGCGAGCCGGCCGCCGTCCCGGAGGAGGGCGGCGAGCCGGCCGAGGGCGGTCTGCTGATCAGGTAGGTGATGCACGACGTGCGAAGCCCAGATCAGGTCGGCGGGCGGTACCAGGTCCGCGAGCGCGGGTGAGCCGGCGTCGGCGACGACCGTCTCGACCCGGACGGGCGGCCCGTCGTGCTCGGCCAGCTCGGCCCGCACAGTGGCCGAGGCCGCGGCCAACAGCTCGTCCACGGCGTCGAGCAGCACGAGCGTTCCGCCGCCGCGGCGGCGCAGCGCGGCGGCGAGCGCGGCGCTCATCCCGCCGGAGCCCGAGCCGATGTCGATCACCGTGGCGGCCGCGCCTAGGTCGGTGGTGAGCCGGTCGGCCACCGCGTCGAGCGCGGACCGCTCGAGGACGTCCGCGCGACGCAGCGCCGGAAGCCGGGATGCCCAGTCCACGTCGTCATGGGTGTGCGCCGTCACGCCTCCATCTAACACGAACTGTCGAACCGAACGCCGCAACGCGGCGAGTCCCGGCTGCGGTGCCCAGAGCGAACGACGGGACCGCCGAGGCCTGGGTGCTCTCCAGAGCCCGCGTCCGGTCCCGACAGCACCCGTCCCCACCGGCAAGGACGGGTCACACACGATGACGACATATCGACGAACCACTCCACAAGGGCGGGCGGAAGGAAGCGGGCGAGCCGGCGAAAGGCGGTGGGAGGGAGGGGGGAGGGGGAGGGGGAGGGGGCGAGAGATCCGAGGAAGAGCAGAGCCGGGGGAGACGAGAAGAGGAGACAGAGCACGAGGCACGGAGCAAGAAGTGACCATCGCCGAAAGCCATCGCCGAAAGCCGCCGCCGAAAGCCGCCGCCGGGAGCGCCGTCGGGAGCCGCCACCCGAAGCCGCCGCCGAGAGCCGCCTCGGGAGCCGCCGCCGGAAGCCGCCCCCGAGAACCACTGTCGGGAGCACCGGCCGGTCCGGCGTGGCCGTGGCGGCTATCTGCTGATTTGCCGGCGACCACCACCTGGACAGCCAGCGCAGCAACAACGCGATGCCGCGGGTCGTCGACCAGGTGTATGGCGCACAGGGCACAGCGCAGGGCACGGAGCACGGAGCACGGAGCACGGAGCACGGAGCACGGAGCACGGAGCACGGAGCACGGAGCACGGAGCCACTGTCACCCCTGCCGGTGAGAAAGCTGCTGCCCGATCCCGGCATCGAGGCGTATCGAAGCCACCAGGCCAGGCCGCGCGGGCGACATGTGTACGGGCGGCTCGCGCCCGATGGGACGGCCACCGGGTGCACTCGCAGCCGGACGGAGCCCAACGCTGGGGTGGCTTCGCTCGCGCCGGGCAATCGGTCGGCGATTTTTCGCGGGTCCCTCGGCAGTGGGCGTTCGCCACGCTCCGCGTACTGATCAGTATCCGCCGCCCAGACCGCAGGCGACTGCGGCGTCCGCCGGACACGGGGAATGACGACTCCGTCCGAAGTGCGCTCCCGACTGGCCACATCACGGCATCCGCACCATCACCCTCGGCACGCAGTCGCCGACCAGCCCATGGCGGACCATGATCCCCGCCGCCCTGGGCCGCTCGCCATCTCGTCGACCGTCTCGGGCGCGCCACCGCTGACGTCGCCCGTCGTGTCGTTCGTCGGACCCAGGCCGTCGAACGCCAGAACCCAGACGGGACCGGCGAACTCACATCCGGTCACGACTCCAGAGGCGCCCGTAGAGCGGAGAAGGGGTGTGGGGCAGAGGAAACCCCCACCCCACACCCCGATATCAGGACATTTCGTGTAATCAGGACGCGGCGCGGCCAGCCTTCCTGGTAGACCGGCGCGATGCCCTGATCCACGGGCGGGACGCGCGACCCGGCGGCTGCGGTCGCGTGCCGTGGACGTCCTCAACCAACTCCCGTATTCGGGCTCTGGCCAGGTCTTCGTAGAGCAACATCTTCGGGATCTCCTTGAACATGTTCGGTGCGGCGCTCGGTCGGTGGAGCGACGCGTGTTCGGTGTGCGCGCGGGTGCGCGGCGCGGCTGGAATCTCGTTGTTCGTCATGCCTTTTCGACCTGCCTCAGACGGTTCGGTGGGCGCGGGTCACGGTGGCCGGGCCACCATGCTGAACGGTTCGCTCGCGAACCCCACTCACGCCGCCACGCTCCGCCCCTCATGCTCGGGCTTGGACTCGACCACCGGGTTCTTCCGCGGCCGGCCGCGGGGACGCTTCCGCGCGATGACCACACCACGCTCGAAGATCTCCCCGCCCCAGACGCCCCAGGGCTCCCGCCGGGCCAGAGCACCGGCCAGGCAGGCCTCCCGCACCGGGCAGTCGGCGCACAACTGCTTGGCCCGCTCCAGCTCGGCCGGGGACTCCGCGAACCACAGGTCCGCGTCGCCGGACCGGCACGGCAGCTCGAGGTCCGGGCTGGACAGTGCGTCGAGCAGCCCACTGACTCCCCAGTCGGCGAGCTCGCCGGGTAACGCCTCCTCGGACACGAAGGCGGTTGCCGATGACATTCCGTATCTCCTTTGTGTATTCAGGGTTCTCTCACTGGCTGCCGGCGGTGGAACTCGAGCCGAACAGCACGAAGGCCGCGGATCCGATGTACGGTTCCGCGGCCTTCGTGAGCCTGTTCTCCTGACGGAGGGTCAGGGACCTCGCTCATCTACGGGCAGCGGAACACAGACCTGCTTGGCGATCAGCAGATCCTTGGTCACCGGGAGAAACGCCGGACGACGAACGTCGGCGTCGACTCGAGCGGTCTGGGTGAGGTCGCGGCGCTCCAGATACACATGCGCGGCGGCCTCGACCGACGGTCGGGTGGCCATGGACATGCCGATGCCCCGGCGAACGGCCGTGCACGCATTGGCGGCAGCGGACACACGGGTGCCAGGGACGGCGGTCAAGTAAGTGATCTTCATCCCAGGCACCTCCCCAGATGTCCGAACGGCTCGCCGTGTCGCGTCCCGGCGAATGTGGACGAGTCTCACGACCCGTACCTGCAGGTTATTGGTCCTCGACCGGCCGAGGCAACTGATTTTCGAGAAATCTTCCGAAGTCGCCGAAAATCGTGCCTGACCTGGACTTTCGCCGGCAGGAGCAGCTGACCGGGTGAGCCGACCGACTGCCTGCCCGGCTGCACCGCGATGGACGGTCGAGGGTCCGCCACGAGCAGTCGCCACACCGCCGCGGACAGCGAGCCGCGAACCCCGTCGCGGCTACGAAACGAGACACGAGCGTCACCGCGCCACGCCGCCGGAACGACCGCGAAGGCGGCGCTCGCCTACCGGGGCTCGGTGCCCCGCACCACCGCGAGCACCTCGGCGCCGAACCGCTCCAGCTTGGTGGCCCCGATCCCGGAGATCGACACCAGTGCGCGGTCGTCGGTCGGCCGCTGCTCGGCGATCGCCATCAAGGTGGCGTCGGTGAAGACGACGTAGGCGGGCACCCGCAGCTCGCGTGCCCGCTCGACCCGCCACGCCCTGAGCCGCTCCAGCAGGTCCTCGTCCAGATTGGACGGACACGACGCGCATCGGCCCAGCTTGATCTCCAGCGTCGCCATCAGCGGCCCGTTGCACGCCCGGCAACGGGCCTTCGTGCCCGTCGCCTTCGGCAGCCCGCGGGGCACCCGCGCGGCCGGATGGTCCTCCGGCACCAGACCGTAGAGGAACCGGCTGCGCCGCCGGGTGCGCCGTCCCCCGCTCCCCCTGGCCAGCGCCCAGGACAGCCACAGGTGCTCGCGTGCCCTGGTCACCCCCACGTAGAACAACCTGCGCTCCTCCTCGACCGCGACGTCGTCCCCGTCGGCGTGCTGGATCGGCAACGTCCCGTCGGCGAGGCCGACCAGGAACACGGCCTCCCACTCCAACCCCTTCGCCGCGTGCAGCGACGCCAGCGTCACGCCCTCGACCGTGGGCGGGTGCTGCGCCGCGGCCCGCTGCTCGAGCTCGCCGACGAAGTGCCCCACCGTCGCGCCGTCCACGGTGCCGGCCAGCTCCTCGGCGAGCTCGACGAGCGCGAGCAGCGCGTCCCACCGCTCCCTGGCCGCGCCGCCCGCCGGCGGCTGGTCGGTCAGCCCGACCCCGGCCAGCACCCGCCGGACCTGCGGCACGAGCGGCCCCGCCGGCGCGTCGGCCGCCGCCGACCGCAGGGCCGCCATCGCCTGGCGCACCTCCCTGCGGTCGAAGAAGCGCTCCCCGCCGCGGACCAGGTACGGGATGTCCGCCTCGGTCAACGCCTGCTCGTACACCTCCGACTGGGCGTTGACCCGGAACAGGACCGCGATCTCGCTCGCCGACACGCCCGCGTCCAGCAGCTCCCGGACGCGCCGCGCGACGGCGGCGGCCTCGGTGGACTCGTCGTCGTACTCGGCGAACCGTGGCGGTGCCCCGTCCGGCCGCTGCCCCACCAGCCGCAGCCGCGACCCAGCCGGCCGGCCCCTGGCCGCGCCGATCACCTTGTTCGCCAACTCCACGACCTGGGGGGTGGACCGGTAGTCCCGTTCGAGCCGGACCACCACCGCTTCGGGGAAGCGCCGGGTGAACTCGAGCAGCGGTCGCGGCGAGGCACCGCCGAACGAGTAGATCGTCTGGTTGGCGTCGCCCACGACGGTGAGGTCGTCGCGGTCCCCCAGCCAGGCGTCGAGCAGCCGGTGCTGCAGCGGCGTGACGTCCTGGTACTCGTCCACCACGAAGCAGCGGTACCGGTCACGGAACTCGGTGGCGACCGCGCCGTGCTCCTCCAGCGCGGCGGTCGTGTGCAGCAGCAGGTCGTCGAAGTCCAGCAGCCGCGCGTCGTTCTTGATCTTCTCGTAGGTGCGGTAGACCTCGGCCACCCGTTCCGGGGACTCCGGCGTGTCCCGGCGCAACCGGGCCGCCACGGCGGGGTAGTCGTCCGGGCCGACCAACGACGCCTTGGCCCACTCGATCTCCCCGGCGAGGTCGCGCAGCACCTCGGGCTCGGTGCCGGCGCCGGCCCGGTGAGCGGCCTGCCCGACGAGGCGGAGCTTGCCCTCCACCAGGTCCCACTGTCGGTCGCCGACGACCCTCGGCCAGAAGTAGCGGAGCTGCCGCAGGGCAGCCGCGTGGAAGGTGCGCGCCTGCGCGCCGGGCACGCCGAGCGCGCGCAGCCGGGTACGCATCTCCCCCGCGGCGCGCGCGGTGAACGTGACCGCGAGGACCTGGTTCGCCGCGACGTGGCCGGATCGCACCAGGTAGGCGATGCGATGGGTGATCGTACGGGTCTTGCCGGTGCCCGCGCCGGCGAGGACGCACACGGGGCCGCGGGGCGCGGTCGCGGCGGCCCGCTGCTCGGGGTCGAGCCCGTCGAGCAGGTCCGGTTGACGCGGTGCCGAAGGTGCGCTGCCCACGGCCGCATCCTCGCAGAGGGGGCCGACGCTCACCCGTCCGCCCACCCGCCCGTATCCTGGTTCATATGGCGGGAAAGCAGGACAAGGAAGCTGCCAAGCAGGCCAAGCAGGCCAAACGCGCCGCGAGCAAGGCGAAGCGGAAGCAGATCTTCCAGGCCTTCACGATGCAGCGCAAGGAAGACAAGGCGCTCATCCCGTGGATGCTGGGCTCGTTCCTGGTGGTCGGCGGTGCCGTGTTCGGCATCGGCTTCCTGCTGGACGTTCCGTGGCTGCTGCTCCCGCTCGGCATCATGCTCGGCCTGCTGGCCGCCGTGATCGTCTTCGGACGCCGGGTGCAGAAGACCGTGTACGCGAAGGCCGACGGGCAGCCGGGCGCGGCCGCGTGGGCCCTGGACAACCTCCGGGGCCGGCACTGGCGGGTGACCCAGACGGTCGCCGCGACGACACAGCTGGACGCGGTGCACCGCGTGCTCGGGATGCCGGGTGTCGTGCTGGTCGCCGAGGGTGCGCCGCACCGGGTCAAGAGCTTGCTGGCGCAGGAGAAGAAGCGGGTGTCCCGGCTGGTCGGCGAGACGCCGATCTACGATGTCGTGGTCGGGCACGAGGAGGGTCAGGTCCCGCTGCGGAAGTTGCAGAACTACCTGACCAAGCTGCCGCGCAACCTCAAGCCCAAGCAGGTGGCCGCGTTGGAGGCGAAGCTGGCCGCACTGGGCAACCGCGGCGCGGCGTTGCCGAAGGGGCCGATGCCGCAGGGCGCCAAGATGCGCAACGTGCAGCGCACCATCCGCCGCCGCTGACCGCGTTCCCCGCCTGGAGTGAGACCGAGGTCCGGCGCCGACCACCGTTCGGCACCTCGTGAGCGCCGGACGGGCGAGCGGGGCTGGCGCGAGCCGGGGAGGCTCGTCGCGCTCCGGGACGAGTTCGGCACCGAGCAGCGCACGCTTCGCGACAGCCTCAGCACCCGGCGGCAGGCCCGCCACGCACCCAACCGGAACGCCACCGCTCGCGCGCCCACGCCTCCGGCCGACTCAGCGGGTAGCGCGCCGGCCACGGATGCGGCTAGCCGAGGCCCCTTTGCCGGCGGTTGGCTCCCGGTACGGCCGTCCACCGCCTCGGTGGCGGCGCGAGCGGCCGGCGCCACCGTCACGGCGATGCTGACCCGACCGCGAGCCCACCGTACTCACCAACGCAGCGAGCCCAACCGACCGGCGCCGAGCGCCTCCCGGGACAGAGCACCCAGCCGAGAACATCACCCGAGTGCGTCGACCGAACTGAAAGCGAACCGCCACCGGTAACCCGCCCACCCAATCGGGGGCCGGCGCCCAGGTCCATTCTATCGAGGGTCGGGGCCGAGGAAGGGGTGCGCGGAAATCTGTGGATCACTGACGGGTGATGTGGACAACTCGCCTCGGCCGAGGAGAGGGTGACGCATCGTCACCGCGGTGACCAGCCCGTCACCCAGCGCGACCACGGACGGATGATTCACCGCCGTTCGCGGATCCGGGGCGGCGGCCGGCCGCGTCGCAGCCGGCATGGACATGGGTGAACTGAGTGCGCGGGCCGCCAGGGGCGACCAGGACGCGTGGCGGGCTCTGGTCCGATGTGGAACCCCACGGCTGCGTGCCACGGCCCGCCGGTACGGGCTGTCCGCCACCGACGCCGAGGACGTCTGCCAGGAGACCTGGCTGGCGCTCGCCCGCTACCTGCCGGCGATCCGCGAACCGGCCTGCGTCCCCGCGTGGCTGGCCACCACGGCACGCCGGCAGGCGCAGCGCAAGGTGATGCGGCGGGACCGCGACCAGTCTCCCCCGTGGCAGACCGAGGACGCCACCGCGCTCGGCGGGGTCGCTCCCTCCGCGGAGGCGCTCGCCCTGCGCGCGGAGCGCAACCGGGCCTTCTGGCGCGCCGTCGCCAGGATGACGGAACGGCGCAGACGGCTGATGCACCTGCTGGTCCTGCGCCCGGAGCTCACCCACGCGGAACTGGCCGTCGAGCTGGGCGTCGCCCCCGGCAGCATCGGCCCGCTGCGCACCCGGTCCTTCGCCGAGCTCCGGCTCCGCCTGCGCGCGGAAGGCGTCGACGCCGCCGACCTCCCCTGACGGTGGGCCTCAGCGCATCCGGATGACCACGGTGCCCGTCAACCGGTCGTGCCAGCCACGCGCGTCGGCGTTGCGCACCGCCGCTGGAACGATCAACGCGGTCAGCGCGGCGCGCACCACGGCCCGCCACGCGCCGACGTACGCCGCGCCGTCCAGCCGGGCGACCCGGATCCCCGTCGCCGCCATCCCGGGCGTGAACCCGAACAACGCCGCCGCCGGCACGGTCAGCAGCGCCCACACCGCGACCGCCCACAGGTTGAACTGCTGCATCACCGCGGGATCGGCGAGCTGCGGCCGGAAGAACAACGCCGTCACCAGCGACGCCGCCACCAGGTCGAGCAGGAACCCCAGCAAGCGCCGCCCGCCACCGGCCGCGGCGCCGACCCCGTCCTCCGGCAGGCCCAGCCGCTCGCCCGGCCAGCGCGGCGGCTCGCCGCCCATCCGCCCGGCCGCGGGCGCGGACAACCACTCGCCGGTCCACTTCACCACCCGTCCAGGGTATGCCGCTGGCGTTCGGCGCCCCCACCTGGTCGACTCGACGAAGGCCGCCGCGCCCGTGTGCCCGGCATCGGCCCACCCGTTAACACCGGCGAAACATTCGGGTGATGGTCGGGCAACACCGCGCTCCTAGCTTTAGCCGACATAGCGCACTACCGCGGGCCACGACCATGAAGGAGTTACCCAGGGTGTCCACCAGTCCAGACGATATCCAGCGCCTCATCGCGGACGAGGACGTTCAGTTCGTCGACGTCAGGTTCTGCGACCTGCCCGGCGTGATGCAGCACTTCACCGTGCCCGCCAAGTCCTTCGACGCCGACGCCTTCGAGGAGGGCCTCGCCTTCGACGGCTCGTCGGTGCGCGGCTTCCAGTCGATCCACGAGTCCGACATGCTGCTGCTGCCGGACCCGGCCACCGCGCGAATCGACCCGTTCCGCAAGCAGAAGACGCTGTCGCTCAACTTCTTCGTGCACGACCCGTTCACCCGCGAGCCCTACAGCCGCGACCCCCGGAACATCGCGCGCAAGGCCGAGCAGTACATCACCGAGTCCGGCGTCGCCGACACCGCGTACTTCGGCCCCGAGGCCGAGTTCTACATCTTCGACTCGGTGCGCTTCGACTCCGCGGAGAACGGCTCCTTCCACGAGATCGACTCCGTCGAGGGCTGGTGGAACACCGGCACCGAGGAGGAGGGCGGCAACCGCGGCTACAAGACCAAGTACAAGGGCGGCTACTTCCCGGTGCCGCCGGTCGACCACTTCGCCGACCTGCGCGACGAGGTCACCCAGAACCTGATCGGGTCCGGCTTCACGGTCGAGCGTGCCCACCACGAGGTCGGCACCGCTGGCCAGGCGGAGATCAACTACCGGTTCAACACGCTGCTGCACGCCGCGGACGACCTGCAGCTGTTCAAGTACATCGTGAAGAACACGGTGTGGGCGGCGGGCAAGACCGCGACGTTCATGCCGAAGCCACTGTTCGGCGACAACGGCTCGGGCATGCACACCCACCAGTCGCTGTGGAAGGACGGCCAGCCGCTGTTCCACGACGAGTCGGGCTACGCCGGCCTCTCCGACACCGCTCGGCACTACATCGGCGGCCTGCTCAAGCACGCGCCGAGCCTGCTGGCGTTCACCAACCCGACGGTGAACTCCTACCACCGCCTGGTGCCCGGCTTCGAGGCCCCGGTCAGCCTGGTCTACTCGCAGCGCAACCGCTCCGCCTGCGTCCGGATCCCGATCACCGGGAACAACCCGAAGGCCAAGCGCGTCGAGTTCCGCTGCCCGGACTCGTCCGGCAACCCGTACCTGGCCTTCGCCGCCATGACGATGGCCGGCCTCGACGGCATCCGCAACAAGATCGAGCCGCCGGAGCCGATCGACAAGGACCTCTACGAGCTGCCGCCGGAGGAGGCCCGCGACGTCAAGCTGGTGCCGGGCGACCTCGGCACCGTGCTGGACACCCTGGAGGCCGACCACGAGTACCTGCTCGAGGGCGGGGTGTTCACCCCCGACGTGATCGAGACGTGGATCGCGTTCAAGCGCGAGCACGAGATCGACCCGCTGCGGCTGCGCCCCCACCCCTACGAGTTCGCGCTGTACTACGACGTGTGACACGCGTCGTGTGACCGACGTCCTCCGGCAGGGGACCACACCGGCGGCGAGGAGCGGAAACGCCCTCGCCGCCGGCGTTTCACAATGATCCACAAAACGTTTAGGGTGCCCCTCGGACGAGAGGTGGTGGGGTCGCGTGGCGTGGGCGACGCTGGACGGGGTGCGCCTGTACTACCAGGTGCGGGGCACGGGGAGCTCGCTGGTGCTGGTGCACGGGTCGTGGGACGACCACCACAGCTGGGCCAGGGTCACGCCGCACCTCACCGGGTCGTTCCGGGTGCTCGGCTACGACCGCCGCGGACACGGCGCCAGCACCTGCCCGCCCGGCCAGGGCAGCATCCACGAGGACGTCGCGGACCTGCTCGCGCTGCTCGAACGCACCGGCAGCTCCCCGGCGCACGTGGTGGGCCACTCCTACGGCTCGTCGATCGCCCTGCTCGCCGCACTGCGCCGGCCCGACCTGGTCACCCGGCTGACCCTGCACGAGCCACCGCTGTTCGCGCTGCTCGCCGGCGGCCCCTACGACCACCTGCTGCACGAGGTCGGCGCGAAGATGCGCCGCGCGGTGGAGCTGTGCGAGTCCGGCGAGGTGGAGGCGGGCGCCCGGCTGTTCGTCGAGGAGGTCGGCTTCGGCTCCGGCAACTGGGAGCACACGCTGACCCCCGACCTGCGGAAGACGTTCGTCGAGCACGCCGACACATGGCTGGACCAGTCCCGCGATCCGGATCGGATGGCGGTCGACCGGGCGGCGCTGACCCGGCTGACGGTGCCCACGGTGCTCACCGAGGGGGATCGCGGCCTGCCCTGGTACCCCCCGGTGATGGACGAGCTGGCCCGCTGCATCCCCGGGGCGCGGCGGGAGCGCATCGCCGGCGCCGCGCACGCCCCGCACCTGACCCACCCCGCGGAGTTCGCCGCCGTCGTCAGCGGCTGAGCGACGGCTGACGACTCAGGCTTCGCCGCAGAGCACCGCGACGTCCACCCCGGCGCGCTCCATCGCCGCCTTCGGGTCGTCGACCAGCTTGCGGCGCTCGAGGTCCATCAGGCCGAGCGTGCAGGTGATCTCCGCGGCCACCGTGCCGTCCGTCTTGGTGATCGTGGAGTCCATCCGGAACGTCTTGCCCCCGCCGAACTTCGTCACGCAGCTCACGTCGACCTCGTCGCCGGCGCGCAGCTCGCGCCGGAAGACGATGTGCGACTCCAGCAGCACCGCCGCCTGCCGCGCCGCCGCCAGCCCGCCGGCGAGCCCACCAGCCTTCTCCACCAGCTCCAGCCGGGCAACCTCGCCGTAGGAGTGGTACACGGCGTGGTTGACGTGCCCCAGGGTGTCCAGCTCGTAGTGGCGGACCTTGATCCGCACCCGGAACGGTTCGCGCTCGATCACGCCCACACTGTAGGTGGGCGCACCGACAGTGACGCGGAAACGTGACCAACCGGTCAGTCCTCGTAGAACAGCCGCTGCACCACCGCGTGCGCGCGCCGGGTGGTGCGCCGGTAGTAGTCGAGGAACTCGCCGGGATCGTCGTCGGCGGAATAGCCGAACACCCTGGCCACCGCGGCGAGCTCCCGCCCGGAGGTGGGCAGCTGGTCGACCGGCTTGCCGCGGGCCAGGGTCGCCGCGTTGCGCGCCCTCGTCGCGAGCTGCCACGCCTCCACCAGGTGCCCCACGTCGGCCTCCGCGGCCAGGCCCGCCGCGCCGAGCGCGCGCAGCGCCTCCGGCGTCGACATCGTCCGGAGCGCGGGGATCTCGTGCGCGTACCGCAGCTGCCACAGCTGCGCGGTCCACTCGACGTCGGCCAGCCCGCCGCGGCCGAGCTTGGCGTGCACCGTCGGGTCGGCACCGCGCGGCATCCGCTCGGTCTCCACCCTGGCCTTGATCCGCCGTACCTCCCGCACCTTGGCCGCGTCGAGCCCGCCCTCCGGGTAGCGGACCGGGTCGATCGCGGCGACGAACTCGTTCCCGAGGTCGGGGTCGCCGGCGACGAACCGGGCGCGCAGCAGGGCCTGCGCCTCCCACACCTCACCCCATCGGGCGTAGTAGGCGCGGTAGGAGTCGAGGGTGCGCACCAGCGGGCCCTGACGCCCCTCGGGCCGGAGGTTCGCGTCGACCTGCAGCGCCGGGTCCTGGCTGGGCGCGCCGAGCACCTTCCGCACGGTCTCGGCGACAGCGGTGGCGAACTTCAGCGCCGCGCCGTCGTCGGCGCCCTCGGCCGGCCGGCACACGAACAGCACGTCGGCGTCGGAGGAGTAGCCCAACTCGGCCCCGCCCAGCCGGCCCATCCCGATCACCGCGATCCGCGCCGGCTCGCCGCCCACCTCGGCGGCCTTCGCGCGGATGGCGGCGGCGAGCGCGGCCTGCAGCACCGCCGACCACACCGACGACAGCGCCCCACACACCGCGGGCACGTCGAGCAGGCCCAGCAGGTCGGCGCACGCGACGCGGAGCAGCTCGTGCCGGCGCAGCGACCTGGCCGCCGCGACCGCCGCGTTCAACCCCGGCTGCCGCCGGGCCGCGGCCCGCAGCGACCGCGCCACCTCCTCCGGCGAGCGCCCGGCCAACCGTTCGGGGTCGCCGAGCAGCTGCAGCACCTCCGGGGCGCGGACCAGCAGGTCCGGCACGAGCTTGGCGGTTCCGAGCAGCATGGCCAGCCGCTCCACCACCGCCGGCTCGTCGCGCAGCACCCGCAGGTACCACGGCGTCTCGGCGAGCGCCTCCGACACCCGCCGGTAGGCGAGTAGGCCGCCGTCCGGGTCGGGGGTGTCGGCGAGCAGGTCGAGCAGCACCGGCAGCAGCGTCTGCTGGATGGCCGCCCGCCGGGACACCCCGGTGGTGAGGGCCCTGATGTGGTGCAGCGCGCCGTCCGGTGCGGTGTAGCCGAGCGCGGCCAGCCGGCTGGCGGCCTGCTCGGTGGTCAGCCGCAGCGCCGCGGTCGGCACCCTGGCGACGGCGTCCAGCAGCGGCCGGTAGAACAGCTTCTCGTGCAGCCGGCGGATGCGCTGCAGGTGCCGGCGGAACTCGGTGAGCAGCACCTCGCCCTCGCCGCGGCCCCGGGACGGCCGCACCCCGCACGCGCGGGCCAGCCAGCGCAGCTCGGCGGTCCGCGCCGGGTCGGGGAAGAGGTGGGTGCGGCGGAGCCGGCGCAGCTGCAGCCGGTGCTCCACGGTGCGCAGGAACTCGTAGCTGGCCTCCAGCTCGGCGGCGTCGGCCCGGCCCACGTAGCCGCCGGCGCCGAGCGCGCGCAACGCCTCGATCGTGGACGCCGAGCGCAACGCGGTGTCGGCCCTGCCGTGCACGAGCTGCAGGAGCTGCACGGCGAACTCCACGTCACGCAGGCCGCCGCGGCCGAGCTTGAGCTCGCGGTCGACCAGCTCGGCGGGCACGTGCCGCTCCACCCTGCGGCGCATCTGCTGGACGTCGGTGACGAAGTTCTCCCGTTCCGCCGCCGACCAGACGAGCGGGGTGACGAGCTCGACGTATCGCCCACCGAGCGCGGCATCACCGGCGGCGGGGCGGGCCTTGAGCAGCGCCTGGAACTCCCAGGTGCGGGCCCACTTCGCGTAGTAGGCCTCGTGGCCGTCGAGGGTGCGCACCAGCGCCCCGGCCTTGCCCTCGGGACGAAGCGCGGCGTCCACCTCGAAGCAGGCCCGGCCGACCACCCGCAGCATCCCGGCGGCCACCCGGGTAGCCACCTGCAGGTCACCGTCGCCGACGAAGATCACGTCGACGTCGCTGACGTAGTTCAGCTCCCGCCCCCCGCACTTGCCCATGGCCACGACCGCGAGCCGGGCCGTGTCCACCGCGCCGCCGTCGCCCTGCTCGTGCTCGGCGACGGCGAGGCCGGCCCGTAGCGCGGCGTCGGCGAGCGTGGTGAGCCGGTCGGCGACCTCGGCGTAGGGCAGCTCCGGCACCTCGGGCTGCACGAGGTGGGCGAGGTCGGCCGCGGCGACCTCCAGCAGCAACCCGCGGTAGGCCGCGCGCAGGGCCGCCTCGGCGGCCGCGCCGGTGAGCGGACCGGCCGGGGGGCGGACGGCGGCGAGCAGATCCGCCGGGTACTCCTCCGGTGCGGTCCCGGCGCCGGCGAGCCGGCGCCACTGCCCTGGGTTGGCGACGAGGAAGTCGGTCAGCGCGGTGGACGTGCCGAGCACGGCCAGCAGCCGGCCACGCAGCGCCGCGTCGGCGCGGAGCGCGGCCAGGAGCTCCGGCCAGGCGGCCTCGTCGGCCTCCCGGATCCGCTCCGCCCCGCGCAGCGCCTGGTCGGGTTCCGGGCTTCGGGCGAAGGCGGCGAGCACGCTGCCGGCTCCGTCCGCGGGGCCGTCGGTAGCCCACCAGCCGGCGGCACGCAACCGCTGCTCGGCGTGCTCGTCCGTGAAGCCGAACCTGGCGACGGACGCCGTCGGTCGGGGGCGTTCTGCCGGTCGTTCCGCCATGACCGGTCACCGTAGCCGGAGCGCGGTGGGCATGCCGGTCACGCCAGCGGCAGGCCGGGCCGGACGGCCCCGGCCGGCGCGAGGCTGCCGTCGGCGAGGCGGACGAACCGGTGGGCGAACGGCCGCCAGGTCTCGGCGATGTCGGCGTGGGCCGCGGCCAGCGCGTCGTGGTCGAGTGTGCCGGGGCGGGCGTGCTCGGCCATGGCGGGCGCGTCGGCGGCCCAGCCGAGCACCATCTCCGGGGTGGTCTCGATGTGGAACTGCAGGCCGTAGGCGCAGCGGCTCAGCCGGAACGCCTGGTGCGGGTACGTGGGCGCGGAGGCCAGCAGCTCGGCGCCGGGCGGGAGCCGGTCGATTGCGTCCTGGTGGAACTGAAGCACGTCCGGCATCAGCGGCAGCTCGGCGAAGAGCGGGTCGACCCAGGCGGCGTCCTTCTTCGCCACCAGCGCCGGGCCCACCTCGGGGCCATGGGCGCCGCGGCGGACGGTGCCGCCGGTGGCGACGGCGAGCAGCTGCGCGCCGAGGCACACGCCGAGGGTCGGCACGCCGGTACCGGCGGCGGTGCCGAGCAGGCGGCGCACGCCGGCCAGCCACGGGTGGTGGACGTCGTCCTCGGCGTTCATGCCGCCGCCGAGGCAGACCACGCCGCGGTGCTCGGTGAGATCGTCGGGCAGGCGCTCGGCGTGTGGCCGGAGCACGTCCAGCTCGGCGCCGGCCTCGGTCAGCCATTCCCCCAACGCGCCGGGCGGGTCGGTGTCGTCGGGCTGGATCACCAGCAGGCGTGCGTTTCCCACACCGCCAGGGTACGTGTCACCGGTCGACGAACGTGACCTCGCGGAACGGGGCGACCAGGCGGTAACCGAGGCGCTGGTAGATCCCGTTCGACACGGGGTTGCCCGTGTCGGTGTACAGCACGACGTGCGGAATGCCGGCCCGCCGGGCGCGCAGGGACAGCGCGGCGGTGACCGCGGCGGCGTAACCGCGGCCACGGTGCTCGGGTGGGGTGTAGACGTAGCCGATCCTGGTCATGCCGGCGCCGGGACGCTTCATCGTGGCGGTGGAGACCGGCTCGCCGGCGACGGTCCAGACGCCGATGGTGTCTCCGGCGGTCACGAGGGCCCGGACCGTGTCGAGCGGATCTGGGTCGGCCGGTGCGGTGGGCATGGTCTCCGCCTTGAACGCCAGCCGCCAGCGGGCGACCAGCTCGGCGGTGCCGTCGCCGGCGGCGGTGCCGGCACTGTCGCGGACGACGTTGCCGGCCGTCCTCGCGCCGTTCTCGGCGCCGGCGTCACCGAGGACGCGGAGCTCCCCGGACATGTCCGCCGGAGGGCGGAGCTCGCCGAGCCGGTACAGCAGCATCGGTCGCTCGACGCCGGTGGTCGTCCCGGCGACGGCCGTCCACGCGGCGGCGAAGGCGTCGACCCGGTCGGCGGGGCCCATGGCCGCGGGCGCTCGGGTGGCCGCGCGGGCGAGGGCCCGCGCCATCGGTTGCGCGCATCCGGTGGGTAGGCCGCTCACCGCCAGCGGCCACGATCCCTCGCTCAGCACCACGCCACGCACGTCGCCGTCCGTCTCGATGGCGGCCATGACCGTCGCGGTGCCTTCTCGTTCGACGTTGTCCAGCGCGGTCAACGCGGTGGTGTGCAACACCGGGTCGGCGGCGTAGAACGGCCGCGCCACCCGGGCGAACGCCTTGGTGTGCGAGTACAGCTGGGCCTCCACCCCGCCACTGTCGCACCGACCAAGATCGGGAGGCCACCGATTTCTCCCCGGCGGGCGGCGGAAGAGGCGCACATGCGAACGGCCCGCTGGGGGGCCGTGGTGGCTGCCCAGCGGGCCGTTCGGTGGGGTTGTTGTTCGGCGGTGTCCTACTCTCCCACACCCCTTCGGGTGCAGTACCATCGGCGCTGGCAGGCTTAGCTTCCGGGTTCGGAATGGGTCCGGGCGTGGCCCTGCCGCTATGACCACCGAAACACCTTGTCACACACCCACTGTTTTATAGTGTGGTGTGGTGTTTCAGAGTTGTAGAGTGGACGCGAAGCATGTTTGTGGGCAAGTCCTCGGCCTATTAGTACCAGTCAACTCGAGAACACATTGCTGTGCTTCCATTTCTGGCCTATCAACCCAGTGGTCTGCTGGGGGCCTTAACCCACAAAGGGGTGGGAGACCTCATCTAGGAACAGGCTTCCCGCTTAGATGCCTTCAGCGGTTATCCCTTCCGAACGTGGCTAACCAGCCATGCCACTGGCGTGACAACTGGCATACCAGAGGTTCGTCCGTCCCGGTCCTCTCGTACTAGGGACAGCCTTCCGCAAGTCTCCTACGCGCGCGGCGGATAGGGACCGAACTGTCTCACGACGTTCTAAACCCAGCTCGCGTGCCGCTTTAATGGGCGAACAGCCCAACCCTT
>NZ_FOWW01000007.1 GCF_900115565.1 Amycolatopsis arida
CTCCCCACCCCGATCCGAAGCCGCTGTGCGGTCGGCGGTGCCGTGTCAAGGCACGCTTTCCCGCCTTGACACGGTGCCGACGACCGTCAACACAATCAGGCTTCGGGGTGGGGACCACACCTGGGACGAGGTGCGGACCGCAACACCCGATGACGCGGTAACCCCGGCACGGGATGCACCCGCAGCGGGGATGCGAGATGTGCCCGCGGCGCGACACCCGGCGCCGTGCACCCGTCGAGTTGTTCCCATCCCCCGAAAGGGATCCACAGATTTCGCGCGCACCGTCCCAACTTCCCGGGCGGCGATACGCTGGAGCGGCTCGGCGACCCCCGGGGTGGGCGGGGCCGCACCCTCCCCGCGGCTGGGCGGGGTGCACCCTCCCGCGTCCCCTTCTGAGGCCGGCAGTGTCTGACGGGGTGGGGCTCGCCTCAAGGGCGCCTTCGGCGTCGCTGCGCGATTCGCTTCGCTCACCCTTGACCCGAGCCCCACCCCGCACAGGACCGGCAAGGACGAAGGGGACGGGGGCAAACCAAGGCCACGCCACGCCTCGGGGTGCTGCCTGCGCGCCTGTCGGACCATGGCGTCCCACGGGCGGCACAGGCTGGCGAGCCCGGTGAGCGACGCGGCAGTCGCGCACCTCCGGCTCCAACATGGAACTCGTGGTCCGGAAGGAAGAACTCACCGTCCCGGACGTAGAACTCGCCGTCTGGAACGTGGAACTCGCGGTCTCGGGCGGGCGACAGGTCCGGGTTACAGCCAGGTGGCGGCTTCGGCGGCCCAGTAGGTGAGGATCAGGTCGGCGCCGGCACGGCGGATCGAGGTGAGCACCTCGAGCACGGTGCCCCTGCGGTCCACCCAGCCGTTCGCGGCGGCGGCCTCGACCATCGCGTACTCGCCGGAGATGTTGTACGCCGCGACCGGCACGGGCGACGCCTCCGCCGCGGCGCGCACCACGTCCAGGTACGCCAGCGCCGGCTTGACCATCACCATGTCGGCGCCCTCGGCGACGTCCAGCTCGATCTCCCGCAGCGCCTCGCGCGCGTTGGCGGGGTCCTGCTGGTAGGTCTTGCGGTCGCCGGTGAGCTGCGAGTCCACCGCCTCGCGGAAGGGGCCGTAGAACGCGCTGGCGTACTTGGCCGAGTAGGCCAGGATGCCGACGTCGGCGTAGTCGGCGTCGTCGAGCGCCCGCCGGATGACCCCCACCTGGCCGTCCATCATCCCGCTCGGCCCGAGCAGGTGCGCGCCCGCCTCGGCCTGCGCCAGCGCCATCCGCGCGTACCGCTCGAGCGTGGCGTCGTTGTCCACCCGGCCCCGCTCGTCGAGCACGCCGCAGTGCCCGTGGTCGGTGAACTCGTCCAGGCAGGTGTCGGCCATGAGCACGGTGTCGTCGCCCAGCTCGGCCCGCAGGTCGCGCAGCGCGACGTTGAGGACGCCCCGCTCGTCGGTGCCGCCCGACCCGATGGCGTCCCTGGTGCTGGGCACGCCGAACACCATCAGCCCGCCGACCCCGGCCCGCACGGCCTCGACCGCCGCCTTGCGCAGCGAGTCGCGGGTGTGCTGGACGACGCCGGGCATGCTGGCGATGGGCCGCGGGGCGCCGGCGGCTTCGGCGGCCTCGCTGACGAACAGCGGCAGGATCAGCTGGCGCGGCGTGAGCGTGGTCTCGCTGACCAGGCGCCGCATGGCCGGGGTGACGCGCAACCGGCGCGGGCGATGCTCGGGGAACACGCCGACGACCGTACTCCCGCCCGGCGGGCCCTCACGCGACGGCCACACCGTAGGCGGTGGTCAGCATCGCGGCGGCCAGCAGCACCGCCCCGACCACGGTGACCGTGTTCCCCACGGACCACCTCCCCGCCCGCCCCGGCGCCAGGTTCAGGAAGAACCCGCCGGACTGCGCGAGGATGCCGACCAGCAGCAGGACGCACACCACCCAGCGCGCCGCCTCCCCCAACCCGCTGGCGGACACGAACGCCAACGTCGCCAGCGCGAGCACCAGCAGCACCCCGGCGTGCGCGTGCCCGGCCCGGAAGTAGGCGCGCTGCCGGTCGGTGAGCTTCCCGCGGTGCAGCAGGCTCAGCAGCGCGTAGCCCCCGTACATCACGGTGGGCAGCGAGACGAGCGCGATCACGACGAACAGCTGGACGGGTCCCTCGAGTGTCATACCCGAATGATAACACCGTTTCAAAACCTTGGCACCCGCACACCGCGCACGCCATGAAGGCCACCTTCATGGCGTCGAACGCACGGAAGGTGGCCTTGATGGCGCGTCGCGTAGCGGGGGGCCAGGGGGCCTTGGTGGCCGGGCTGCCGGGACGTCAGGAGCGGCGGGCGCGCTTGGCCTTGCGCGGGGGCGGCAGGGCGCCCTCGGCGCGCAGCCGGGCCGCGTGCTCGGCCAGCGCGTCCACCAGCTCGATCACGTTCGGCTGCTCCGGCTGCACGTCCACCCGCAGCCCGAACTCGGTCGCGGTCTCCGCGGTCTTCGGGCCGATGCACGCCACCAGGGTGCGGGCGTGCGGCTTGCCGGCGATCCCGACCAGGTTCCGCACGGTGGACGACGAGGTGAAGCACACCGCGTCGAACCCGCCGGTCTTGATCATCTCGCGGGTCTCGGCCGGCGGCGGCGCGGCCCGCACGGTCCGGTACGCCGTCACGTCGTCGATCTCCCAACCACGGTCGCGCAGCCCGGCGGCCAGCGTCTCGGTGGCGATGTCGGCCCGCGGCAGCAGCACCCGGTCGACCGGGTCGAGCACGTCGTCGTAGGGCGGGAACTCGGCGAGCAGCCCCTCGCTGGACTGCTCCCCCGACGGCACCAGCTCGGGGATGATCCCGAACGAGCGCACCTTCGCCGCGGTGGACTCGCCCACGCAGGCGATCTTCACGCCGGAGAACGCCCGCGCGTCCAGCCCGAACTCGGCGAACTTCTCCCACACCGCGCGCACCGCGTTGGTGGAGGTGAACACGATCCACTGGTACCGGCCGTCGACGAGCCCCTTCACCGCGCGCTCCATCTGCGCCGGGCTGCGCGGCGGCTCCACCGAGATCGTCGGCACCTCGTGCGAGGTCGCGCCGTGGCTGCGCAGCCGCTCGGCCATGTCGCCGGCCTGCTCCTTGGTCCGCGGCACCAGCACCTTCCACCCGTACAGCGCGCGGGACTCCCACCAGGACAGCTTCGACCGGACGCCGGCGGCCTCGCCGACGGTCACCACGAGCGGACCGACCAGCTCGCCGGCGTCGGCGGCGAGCGAGGCCAGCGTGGTGTCCACCGTGCGCTGGGTGTTGATCGTGCCGTTGCTGGTCACCGCGACCGGGGTCTGCGCCGCGAGACCGTGCTCGACCAGCGCGGACGCCGCCTCGGCGAGGTGGCTGGACGTCGCGTGCAGCACGATCGGGCCGGGCGCGCCGGCCAGCCCGGCCCAGTCCACATCGGAGCGCACGTCCACCTCGACGTGGGTGCCGCCGAGCGCGATGCCCGCGTAGGCGGGGACCGCGACACCGGGCGACACCCCGGGCACGACGTCGAACACGGCGCTGCTCTTGGCCACGGCCTGCACCTCGGCCACCACGGCCGGCTGGGTCAGCGGGTCGCCGGCCACCAGGCGCAGCACCAGGCGCCCGGCCTTGGCCTCGGCGGCGAGGTCCTTGGCGACGTCACCGGGCTCGCCGACGGCGGGTCGCACCTCCGCGTCGGCGCCGGCGTGGGCGAGCGCCCCGGACGGCACGTCGGGGTCGGTCACCACCAGCTCGGCCTTGGCCAGCAACTCCTGGGCACGGACGGTCAGCAGACCGGCGTCGCCGGGGCCCGAGCCCACGAAGGCGACGCGCCCAGTGCTCTTTCGTGCGCGGGTCATCTGTGTGTTTCTCCTCGTCAGCGGCCGTGGCGAAGGCAGGCCGTTCCTTGCAGTGGGCTTGTTCGTCAGCGCGGCGTGCGCCCCGGGCCGGGCAGCGCCCGAGCGCCGAGGTCGAGCAGCTCGGCGGCCAGATCCCGGCCGAGCCGCTCCGCCTCGCTCTTCTCGGCGACGGCCGAGGCCCGCAGGAGGTGCACCGGTTCCTCCGCGAACCCGGTGGCGGCCACCCCGCGCAGCGACACGCGCTCCACCACGGAGCCATGCTCGTCGAGGTCCTCCACCACCTCGGCCAGCGCGCCGACGGGTGCGCTGCAGCCCGCCTCGAGCGCGGCCAGCATGGCGCGCTCGGCGGTCACCGCCACCCTGGTCACTTCGTCGTCCACGATGGAGCGAAGAAGGTGTTCGATGTCCACGTCGTCGACGCGGGTCTCCACCGCCAGCGCGCCCTGGGCGGGCGCGGGCAGCATCTGGATCGGGTCCAGCGTCTCGGTGATCTCGGCCAGCCGGTCCACCCTGGCCAGCCCGGCGCGGGCCAGCACGACGGCGTCCAGCTCACCGCTGGTGACCCTGCCGATCCGGGTGTCGATGTTGCCGCGGATCGGCACCACCTCCAGGCCGAGGCCGAGCGCGCGTAGCTGCGCGATCCGCCGGGGCGATCCGGTGCCGACGGTCGAGCCCGGCGGCAGCTCGCCCAGGGTCAGCCCGTCGCGGGCGATCAGCGCGTCGCGCGGGTCGCCACGGGGCGGCACCGCGGCGAGCACGATGCCGTCCTCCGGCGCGGTCGGCAGGTCCTTGTAGGAGTGCACGGCCACGTCGACCTGCTTGGTCACCAGCGCCTCGCGCAGCGCGGAGGTGAACACCCCGACACCGATCTCGGCGATGGGCGCGCTGGACCGGTCGCCGGGGGTGGTGACCTTCACGATCTCCACCCGCTCCCCGGCCCGCTCCAGCAGCGTCGCGATGGTGCCGGTCTGGGCGAGGGCGAGCTTGCTGCCTCTCGTCCCGATCCGGATGGTCCTGGTCATTCGGCTTCACCGTCCACAGGCGACGGCCCGTTGCGGATGCCGCGCTGGTCGATCTGGTCGTGCTTGGCACCCGCGGCGACGCTGGACACCGCGGCCGGGGCCTGCGGGTCGAGGCCGAACAGCTCGCGCAGCGCGTTGGCGTAGTCCGTGCCGGCGGTCTCGGCGGCGAGTTGCTTGACCCGCACCGTCGGTGCGTGCAGCAGCTTGTCCACCACGCGGCGGACCGTGCGGGCGAGCTCGTCACGGACGTCGGTGTCGAGGTCGGGCAGCCGGTTGTCCAGCCGCAGCAGCTCGGCGTCGACCACCTCGGCGGCCCGCCGGCGCAGCGCGGTGACCGTCGGCGTCACCTCGGCGCTGCGCTGCCCGGCGAGGTAGGCGCGCACCTCGTCGAGGATGATCCCGGCGGCCCGCGCGGTCTGCTTGGCGGTGCTGGTGTCGCCCTCGGCGTCCATCCTGCGGCGGACGGTCTCCAGGTCCACCAGCGTGACCCCGGCGTGGTCGGCCACGGCGGGGTCCACGTCCCGGGGCAGCCCGAGGTCGCAGATCACCAGCGGCCGCCCGGCCCGCGCCGGGACGTGCTCGGGCAGCAGCACGGCGCCTTGCGCCCCGGTGCAGGCC
Source organism: Amycolatopsis arida (assembly GCF_900115565.1). Classification (GTDB taxonomy): domain Bacteria; phylum Actinomycetota; class Actinomycetes; order Mycobacteriales; family Pseudonocardiaceae; genus Yuhushiella; species Yuhushiella arida. Next base: position 5,492 of record NZ_FOWW01000007.1, read on the forward strand.
ACCACGACGTCGGCGGCGGCGACGGCGCTCGCCAGCTCGGCCATCGGCACCGCGGAGGCCGGCACGCCCTGCTCGGCGCAGGCGGCGGCCAGCCGCTCGGCGTTGGCCTCGGTGCGGTTGGCGACGATGACGCCGCCGACCCCCGCCTTGCGCAGCTGTGCCGCGGCGAGCGCGCCCATCGACCCGGCGCCGACGATCAGTGCCCGCCGGCCGGCGAGGTCGCCGGCGGCGGCCAGCGCCTCGGACACCACCGACGCGCCCAGCGCGCCGAGGCCGGTCTCGGTGTGCACCCGCTTGCCGACCCGCAGCGTGGACTGGATCAGCTCGTGCAGCGTGCGGCCGACGGTGCCGGCCTCGCGCGCGGTGGCGTAGGCGGCCCGCACCTGGCCGAGGATCTGCGTCTCCCCGACGACCATCGAGTCGAGCCCGGCCGCGACGGAGAACACGTGCTCGACCGCGGCGCCCGCGTAGTGCACGTACAGGTTGTCGTACAGCGCGGCGGGCTCCAGCCCGGCCTGCCGGCCGAGCACGTCGACCGCGTCGGCGAGCCCGCCGTGGAACGTCTCCACCACCGCGTAGACCTCGATGCGGTTGCAGGTCGAGACGACCATCACCTCACCGATGTGCGGCGCCTGCTGCAGCTCGTGCAGCACCTTCGTCAGCTCGGCCGCGGGCACCGCGACCCGCTCCAGGGTCGCCAGGTCGGCCGTGCGGTGCGAAAGCCCGATGACCAGCACGCTCATGCCCGCCCCCTCTCCACGGGACGGGCGCGGGCCGCCGGTCGGAGCCCGGTTCGCCGGTCACCGCTCACTGCGCACCACCATTCCATCGGCCACTCGGTCCAGCCTCGAGTCGCTCCCGCCCGCCGGTCGGGCCCCGTTGGGGGACTCGCCGTTGGCCGCGCCGGCCGCCGCCGCGATGTCCGCGCGCCTGGCCACGTGGAAGGACAGGATCTGCAGCTCGACGGCCAGATCCACCTTCCGCACCTCGACGTGCTCGGGCACCTGCAGCACCACGGGGGCGAAGTTCAGGATGCACTGCACGCCGCCGGCCACCAACCGGTCGCACACCGACTGCGCCGCGGTCGGCGGCGTGGCGATGACGCCGATGGAGATCTGCCGCTCGGCGCACACCTTGGGGATGTCGTCCAGGTGTGACACCGGCAGCCCGCCCACCGGCACGCCGATCAGGTCGGGGTCGACGTCGAACAGTGCCTCCACCGGGAAGCCCCGGCCGGGAAAGCCACCATAATTTGCCAACGCGTGACCCAGGTTCCCGATTCCCACCACGGCCACCTTGTGCTGCCGGGTGAGGCCGAGGGTGCGCTCGATGTGGTTGACGAGCACGGCGACGTCGTAGCCGACCCCGCGGGTGCCGTAGGAGCCGAGGTAGGAGAGGTCCTTGCGGAGCTTGGCCGAGTTCACCCCGGCCGCGGTGGACAGCTCCTCGCTGGAGACGGTGGTGGCGCCCTGGTCGGCCATGCCGGACAGGACCCGCAGGTAGACGGCGAGCCGGGCGACCGCAGCCTCGGGGATGGACTTCGCCTTGGCGACCTCGCCGACGCCGGCGGCGGCGTCCTCCACGGCCGGCATCTCGGCGGTGGGGGCGTTGTCGGCGTCCGGGGTGTTCGGGTCCCGGTGGGCTCGGCCACGTCGGCGTTGCGCGGGCTGTGCCCCGTTGCGCCGGGGCGGGCGGGCGTCCCGCTGTGCCACCACGCTGGCTCTCCTCGTTCGGCCGGTCGCAACCGCCCGCGTTCGACGTTTTCCTACGTTCAACCCTTGACGTGGCGGGCGCGGGGGTGTTCGATAACCGGCCGCCCAGGTCGTGGGGAATACGGTAGCCATTTGTGAACGCAGGCACAAAGTCGCTGGTCGGAGACGCGACGAGGGCCACAGTGGAATCCGGCCAACCGCGCCGGCAGGCCCGTTCGGCGCGCTCGTCACTCGGTCGTGAAGGTGACGGTGTGCCAGCCGGTGGCGCCGTCCGGTGCCGGGCTCGACCGTTCGCCGGTCTGGGTGTACCCGGTCGCGTCGACGGCCCGGCAGGCCACCCGGTGCCGCCCCGGTGGGACGTCCAGCTCGGCCCGCCACATGCGCCAGGTGTTCTCGTGCACGGCGGCGGCCAGCTCGGCCGGTTGCCACGGGCCGGGCTCGTGTGAATGGCGGTCCAGCCGGATCTCGACGCCGGTGATCCCGATCGTCGGCGCCCACGCGACCCCGGCCACGGTGACCCGGCCGGCGGGCAGCGTCGCGGACCCGTCGGGGGTGTCGATGCGGGACTGGGTCTTGACCGGCGCGCGCTCGGCCCAGCCGCGGCTGAGCCAGTAGGCGTCGCGGGCGGCCCAGGTGGTGACCTCGATGTCGCGGACCCACTTGGTGGCCGACACGTAGCCATAGAGGCCCGGGACGACCATCCGCGCCGGGAAGCCGTGCTCCAGCGGCAGCGGCTCGCCGTTCATGCCGATGGCCAGCAGCGCGCCGCGCGCGGGGTCGAGCACGGCGTCGACGGGGGTGCCGCAGGTCCAGCCGTCCTCGCTGGTGGACAGGAGCTGCTCGGCGCCGGGCCGGACGCCGGCCTCGCGGAGCAGGTCGGCCAGCGGCACGCCGAGGAAGTTCGCGGTGGAGACGTACGGGCCGCCGACGTCGTTGGACACGCAGGCCATGGTGATCGTGCGCTCGACCAGCGGGCGGGCGCGGATCGCGGCGTAGTCGAGGGTGAGCTCGCGGTCGACCATGCCGGAGATGCGCAGGGTCCAGTCCTCGGCGCGGACCCGCGGGACGACGAGCGCGGTGTCGATGCGGTAGAAGCGGTCGTTCGGGGTGAGGAAGGTGGGGGTGCCGAGGTCGGCGAAGTCGGCGCCCGGCGGGATCGCCGGCGCGGGGTCGGCCACGGCGAGGTCGCCGACGGCCGCGCGGGAGCCGGCGGCGTCCCGGCCGCCGCCGATCCACTGCCCAGCCAGCCCGGCGAGCCCCGCGCCGGCGGCGACGCCGCCCGCGCCGATCAGGAAGCCGCGCCGGTCGGTGGGCTCGAGGGTGCCGGGGTCGGTGGCGGGCTGGGCGCGCCGGTGCAGCGCGCGGAAGGTGAGCGCCCCGGCGACCAGGCTGGCCAGCGGGGCGAGGGCGGCGAGCTGACCGAGGTCGGGGCGGGTGAACACGGCGGCCACGGCCAGCGCGCCGAGCACGGTGATCACCACGAGGCCCGGTGTGGGTGACCGCCGGGACAGCAGGCCCGCGCCGATCGCGGCGAGCAGCAGGACCACTGCCATGCCGAGCAGCAACACGAGCTTGTCGTAGGTGCCGAACGCGCTGACCGCGAAGTCCTTCAGCCAGGCGGGCGTGAGGTCGATGGCCGTCGCCCCGACCGCGACGACCGGCGAGGCGCCCGCGCCGACGAACGCGGCGACCAGGTGCCCGGCGGCGAGCGCCGCGGCCAGCGCGAGCACGCCGACCAGCGCGGCCGTGCGGGCCGGGAGGCGGGCGTCGTCCCCGAGGTCGGTCATGCCTCCATGGTGGGCCGCCACGGCGGGTGTGGCGCGGCGTCGCGGCTTACGGGTGGCTTACGGCGGTTCTCGCGGCGCGGCGGCTCTCGCCGCGCGGCGGTTCTTGCGGAGAGTGAAAGGCCGCGGGGAGAGTGATCCCTTGGGGTGGATCCGTTGCGTCGCTGGCGATTCCGACGGGTGGCCCGGATTACTTTTGCTCGCATGAATCCTCGAATCTCCACGGTGCAGAGCCGGGAACAGGGCGCGGTGCTGCGCGAGCGGCGGGAGCTGGCCGGGTTGACCGGCGCGCAACTGGCGGAGCGAACCGGGTACTCCCCGAGCAAGATCTGCCGGATCGAGAAGGGCCAGGCGGGGCAGAACCCCATCACGGTGACGACCCACCTGTCGCACTGCGGCGCCACCGCGCGGGAGGTGGACGAGGTCCTGCGCCTCGGCGAGCCCAACGACCCCGGCTTCCTCGCCCGGCGAATGCAGAACCTGTTGCGCGCGTTGATCTTGCACGAAAGGACCGCGCAGCGGATCCTCACCTGCGCTCCCACCTTCGTGCCGGGACTTCTCCAGACCTATGACTACGCCCGTGCGGTCATGGAGGTGAGCGGCGAGCTGCCGCCGAAGGAGGTCGAGCAGCGAGTGACTGCGCGGATGCAGCGTCAGCGCGTGCTCAGTGACAACCGGGCACTGCAGGTCACGTTCCTGATCTACGAGGGCGTGCTGCGCACGCCGCTGGGCGGCGCGAAGGTGATGCAGGACCAGATCTTCCGGCTGCTCTTCTCGTGCGACCGTCGTAATGTGAAGATCCGGATCCTGCCCTACTCCGCCGGACCCCTAGTGGCGACCGTTGGCTACTTCTACCTGATGGACTTCGAGGAGCACGGCCCGGTCGTCAGCATCGAGAGCGGACTTGGCGGCCTGATGATCGAAGAACGCGAGACCATCGAGGGCTACCGCCGGTTCGGCTCGGCGCTTGAGAAGCAGGCGTTGGACGAGGGAGAATCCCGGGAGATGCTTGCGCGCGTGGCAAGCGAGTACGACCCTCCCGAGGAGAGCGATGACCCCGGCCCCGGCTTGGCGGAAGAGTAGCCATTCAAGCCAAGACTGGGAGTGCGTAGAAGTCTCCTTCGCTTCGGCCGAGGTCGCCGTCCGCGACTCCAAGGCCCCCGCCTCCGGCACCCTCCGCCTCACCCCGGCCGCCTGGCGCACCTTCCTCACCACCGCCCGCCGCCCCGGCTGACCGTCGGGCAGCACCTGCGGGCAGCCGACGGGCGACCAGCGAAACCCCAGGTCAGCGCCACCGGGAATAGGTCAGGCCGTGGCGTGGTTGTAGCGAGTGGTCGTAGTTTTCATGTGTTCGTGTTTCCGCACGCTCGCGAGGAACGATGTTGCGGGCGCGCCGCTTGCCTTCAGGGATCTGGAGCAGCCGCGTCGAGGAACCGGCCCGGGGCACCACACGGTGTGGGCCCCGTATCCAGCCCTGTAAGGAGCGACAATGACTCAGGGAACTGTCAAGTGGTTCAACGCGGAGAAGGGCTTCGGCTTCATCTCCCGCACCGACGGACCGGACGTGTTCGTGCACTACTCCGAGATCGACGGCCACGGCTTCCGTAGCCTCGAGGAGAACCAGCACGTGGAGTTCGAGATGACCCAGGGCCCCAAGGGCCCGCAGGCCACCCACGTCCACGCGGTCTGATCCACCGGCGGATGACCTCTGCCGAGCACAGTAGCTAACCGAGGGCCGGCACCAGCGGGTGCCGGCCCTCGCGTATCACCACAGCGCCACCTCGCCAGGGCCCGCGCCACACCGCCCACACCCCGCGTTTCATATCCTCGTCCCCGCCCTCGGGCAGGAGAAGCGGTCACGGCACGCGGATCTCGCGGCCGGCGAGTGGGCTGGGCAGGTCGAGATGTGCTCGCCCAGGATCGAGGCCAGGGTCATCGGACCCTCGTCGGTGAACCGGGTGCCGAGCACGTCGATCGTCACCGCCGCGTCGGTCTCCGTGACGTGGACACCCACCACCGACCGCACCCGCTGCGCGCCGGAGTCCACCAGCACCGCCACGCTGCGGTCGTCGTCCGTGCGCGACAGCGGGCTCCACTCCAGTGACACCAGCCCGGGACCCGGCGCGACGTGCGGCAGCCGTGGCTGGTCCGCCACCCGAGGCCGCCGGCACCACCCGCACGCGATCCCTCCCGGTCACGCCAGGGCGCGGCGGAGGCGGTCCTCCTCGACCGACCAGTAGCCGTGCTCGGCGCCGTCCACCAGGATCACCGGCACGCGGTCGCCGTACTCGGCGCGCCACTCCGGGTCGGTGTCCACGTCGCACGCCGCCCACTCCGCGCCGACTTCGGCGCAGATCCGCGCCACGTCCCGCTCCGCCCGCTCGCACGCCGGGCAGCCCTGCCGGGTCATCACGGTCACCTGGTGCATGCCTCGATCATCCCCGCAACCGCACCCGGCGCAGCTTCCCGGTTGGCGAGTGCGGCAACTCGTCGGCGAACGCGACCGTGCGCGGCACCTTGTACGCGGCCAGCCGGCCGGCGCAGGCGTCCACCACCTGCTGCTCGGACAGCGCCGCGCCCGGCTCCGGCACGATCACCGCCTTCACCGCCTCGCCGCTGCGCTCGTCGCGCACTCCCACCACGGCCGACTCGGCCACCCCGGGGATCGCGTTGATCACGTCCTCCACCTCGCGCGGGTACACGTTGAACCCGTTCACGATGATCAGGTCGTTGGCGCGGTCCACCAGGTGCAGGTCGCCGTCGACATCGAGATAGCCGACGTCGCCGGTGCGGAACCAGCCCTCGGCGTCGGGCCCGTGCGCGCCGTCCGGCCAGTACCCCGAGAACAGGTTCGGTCCGCGCACCGACACCAGCCCGGTGCCGGCGGCGTCCTCGGCGAACGCGTCGTCGGGGTCGGCCGGGTCGAGCGGCACCGGCCCTGGAGTGCCGTCGCTGTCCACCAGCCGCAGCTCCACGCCCGGCAGCGGGCGGCCCACCGAGCCCGGCTTCGGGTAGCCGGTGACCAGCGTGGTGGTGAGCACCGGCGCGGTCTCGGTGAGGCCGTAGCCCTCGAACACGCCGAGCCCGATGGCCGCGCGGATCGCGGCGAGCACCTTCGGGTGCAGCGGCGCCGCGCCCGAGGTGAGCAGCCGCACGGTGGACAGGGCCTCGCCCAGCTCGTCCGGGGGCAGCGCGGCGAACTCGGCGTACATGGTCGGCACGCCGAGCACGGTGGTCACCCGGTGCTCGGCGCAGTGGGTCAGCGCCGCGCGGGCGTCGAACCGCTCGGCGAGCACCAGGGCCGCGCCCACCGATGTCGCGGCGAGGAGGCCGGGGCCGAGGCCGTAGACGTGGAACAGCGGGACGCTGAGGTACACCCGGTCGGTGGGCTCGACGACGTGGGTGTCGAGCCGGGTGAGCTGGTCGACATTGGCCAGCAGCGCCCGGTGGGACAGCATCACGCCGCGCGGCCGGCCGGTGGTGCCGGAGGTGTAGGAGAGGACGGCGATGTCCTCGCCGGCGCCGACCGGCTGCACCGGCTCCGGCCGCGCGGCGGGCGGGTCGGTGCGGACGGGCACCTCGGTCACCTGCTGGTCGCCGCCGGTGCCGACGATCAGCCGGGCGCCGCTGTGCTCGACGAATGTGGCCAGCTCGGTGTCGGGTCCCTGCGGCGACAGCGGCACGGCGATGCCGCCGGCGCGGACGACCGCGTAGAAGGCGATCGCGAACGCGGCGCCGGTGGACAGGCGCAGCACCACGCGGTCGCCGGGGGCCAGGCCGGCGGCGCGGAGCTCGGCCACCTGAGCGTCGACGGCGGCCTCGACGTCGGCCCAGGTCAGGGTGGTTCCGGTGGTGGTGTCGACGAGGCCGGCCGCCCCCGGCCGGGTGCGGGCCGCCGAGCTGAGCAGCTCGGCGACGTTGCCGGCCTTCCCGGTGGCGTGGTCGGTCACCGCGGTACCCCTTTCGATCTACGCATCTCCGGCGCCCAGTTTGGCAGCCGTATCCCCCGTCATGGGGATTACAGCCAGTCGTCTCCGCATCGCAATCAGATCACCACTACCTACTTTCCGGTAACTACACGTATGCTGCGGTACTACCCGGGTGGTGACGATCACTCGACCAGTTGGGAACGAGGCTGGCGGAGGTGCTGCCGATGAGCCTGCAGGTTGCCGTTTCGGCAGGTCCGGTGCTGGTGGCACGCCCGGTTGCGCCGGCGACCCCCGCTCCGGTGGCTCCCGGGCCGGTCACGGACGCCGCCGCCGACGCCGCCTCGGCCGAGGCGTGGGACCTGGTACGGGCCGCGCAGGGCGGGGACAGCGGCGCGTTCGGCCGGCTGTACGACCGGTATGTGGACGTGGTGTACCGGTACGTCCTGTTCCGGTTGAACGACCGGGACCTGGCCGAGGACGTGACCAGCGAGACGTTCCTGCGGGCGTTGCGGCGGATCACGTCGGTGAGCTACCAGGGGCGGGACGTGGGCGCCTGGTTCGTCACGATCGCCCGGAACCTGGTGCTCGACCACGTGAAGTCCAGCCGGTTCCGGCTCGAGGTGGTGACGGACGAGGTGGCGGAGTCAGGGTGCGCGCCGTTCGGCGGGACGCCGCCGCAGCCGCCGGTGGGGCCGGAGCAGCAGGTCCTCAGCGACGCGACGAACACCGAGCTGCTGCGGTGCGTCAACCAGCTCGGCGACGACCAGCGGGAGTGCATCGTGCTGCGCTTCCTGCAGGGCCTGTCGGTGGCCGAGACCGCGCGGATCATGAACCGCAACGAGGGCGCCATCAAGGCCCTGCAACACCGCGCCGTGCGTCGCCTCGCCCAACTCCTCCCCACCAACCTCCGCTGACCAGGGAGCGCGGCCACGACGTGTTGGCCGCCCGCGCGTCGCCGTGTTTGCGGTTCGCGTCGCCCGTCAGGGCGCGGCGAGCAGCACGATCGCGACGGCCGCGCCGCCCAGGCCCACCGCCTGGGTCGGAGTGAGACGTTCGCGGAGGACGGTCAGCCCGAGCAGCACCGGGATCGCCGGGTACAGGGACGCCAGCACCACCGCCACGGCCATCAGCTCCTGCCGGGTGGCCAGCGTGTAGAGCACGATCGCCAGCGTGCCGACCATGCCGGACGCCAGCGCGGGCGGCACCAGCCGCCGGGGCAGCCGGCCGCGGACCATCGGCAGGATGGTCAGCACCGACGCCGCGCGGCTGGCGACCAGGGGCCACAGCCCGGCCGCCGGGTCGACCGGCGCCAGCGCCACGAACTGCAGGGCGAACCCAACCCCGGCGAACAGACCGAACCTGGTGTCGACCGCGCTCCCGCCCAGCCGACCGCCGGCCACCAGCCACAGCGCAGGGAGCGCCAGCGCGATGCCGCACCACGCCAGCGGCGACGGCCGGTCGGCGAGGAACAGCACCCCGACCAGCACCGGCAGCGCCACGCCCGCGAGGTCGCTCAGCGGCACGACCACGCTCATCCGGCCGATGCCGATACCGCGGAACAGGAAGACCAACCCGATGCCGGTGCCGATGCCGGACAGCGCGCCCCACCCGAGCGAGGCCGCGTCGACCCGCGGCGCGCCCACCAGCAGCGCGAGACCCAGGACCAGCGCGGTGCCACCGAGTTGGCCGTAGAACGCCACGACAGCGCCCCGTTCGCGGCGGGGCGCTTCGTCGGCCCTTCGCGGGGAGGCGGCCGCACGGCCGCCGGGGTGTGCCGGGGACGCCGGCCGTTCCCGTGCGTCGCCCGCCGGCCGTGGCGGTTCGGCGGGCTCATCCGCCGGCGGCGGCGTCCGCTCCGCGGCATCCTCCGGCGGTGCCCGCCGCACCGCGACATCCACCGGCCGCGGCGCCCTGTCCACCGGCACCCCATCCCGGGCAGCGAACGGGGTGGTCCGGGACAGCAGGCCACTCACGAAGTCGTTGAGCCCGAAGCACACCGCCGCCGCCAGCGCGAGCAGCTCACCCATGCCGATCCCCGGCCAGCCGAGCCACCCCGCTTGCTCCCCGGCCACACGCGCCCGTCACCGCCGGCGCGTTCCCCGCAGGAAACCCCTGAAACCCTCGGAGCGGGCCCCGCCCTCCCCGGGGATCCCGTGCCGCGGCCAGCGTATCGAGACCACCACCGCACCGGGACACACCAGCAAGAATGGGGACAACTCGGTGCCGCGACCGGGCCTTTCGGTCGGCTCGCGAGCCAACCAGCCCACTCGCCCGCCGCCCAATCACCGCACCAGCGAGGCGACCGAACCGGCTCACCGACCCCGCTGTCACCAGGCAGACGCCTCCGCCGACGAGCAGCGAGCCATGGCGCGCGAGTTCGGCTTCACCCGAGGCCGCCGAGCACGGCCCGCCCTCCCTGGGAGCCCGCGTGACGGCCAGCGTATCGAGACCACCGCCATATCGGGACACACCAACGAAAATGGGGACAACTCCGCGCCGCGAATCGACCACTCGACCCACCCTACAAACCGACCGGCCCACTCGCCCGCCACCCGAGCACCACGTCACCGAGACCACCGAACCCCGCGCACACCTGCCATCGTCGGGCTACCGGATCGGCTGGCCGGCCCGGTCCACCTCGCCACGCTCACGGGCGGCCTGGCCGACCGGGCACACCGAGTCGTGGGCGAGGCAGGCGGCCCGGTCGCACAACCGACACACCCGCTGGTTGTCCCCGATCTCGACGTAGATCCGCTCGAGCAGCCGCTCCAGCAGCCCGCCCAGCGTCTCCCGCGCCTCGTCGTCCAGGGTGTCGACCAGCTCGCGCAGCGGGTCGGCCCGCGCGGCCAGGATGTGCTCGGCCGCCCGGCGGCCCCGCTCGGTCGCGTACACCGCCACCCAGCGCCCCACACTGCGTCGCCGCTCGACCAACCCGTGCTCCTGCAGCGAGTCGACCATCCGCGCCGCCGCCGGTTGGCTCAGTCCGACCCGGCGCCCGAGCTCCGTGACACTGAGCCCGGGCGCGGCCACCAGCGACACCAGCGCCGCCGCGCCGCTCGTACTCACGCCCGCCGCCGCGGTCACCCCGGTCAGCACGAGGTCGTTGACCGCCAGCACGGTCGCGCCCAACAGGTTCGCCACTCGATCCTTGTCATGCATGACTCATGCATATCCCTTTTCTGGCAGACTATGCAAGGGCTGGGGGCCACGCCGTAACCGGGTCCCGAGACCATTCGTTGCTCCTGCACAGAAGCACCGACTGCAGCACCCCGGACAGCGGTACCCGTACCGCGGCCGGCACCGAACGAGCACCGACCCGACGCCAGCCGGCGCCGAGTCCGACACCAGCCGAACCGTGGAAAGTAGGAACCGTGCCCGGTGGGAGTCCCCGCGAGCGAGCCGCACAACAGCGGTTCGCCGAGGCTCTCGACCGCGGCGCGACCCACCTCGACGACCAGGAGTTCGCCGCCGAGCTCGCCGTGGTCTCCGCGCTGCGTCGCGCCGGCGCGGCCGCCGCCCGGCAGCCGGTGCCCCGGGAGCGGATCGCCGCGCAGCTCACCACCCCGGAGGCCCCTACTCCGGAGGGCACTGCTCCGGAGACCACTGCCCCGAAGACCACTGCCCCGGAGACCACTGCCCCGAGGGCCGCCGCGCGGGAAGCCGACGCGCCCCAGGTGCCCGAGCCGCGCAAGCCCGCCGAGGAGCTCCCCCGCCGCCGCCGCCGGCTGCCCGTGCTGGCCGCCGCCGCGTGCCTCGTCCTCGCCCTGCTCGGCCTCGGCGCGTTGCTGTCGGAGCACGCGCTGCCCGGCGAACCGCTCTACGACGTCAAACGCCTGCGTGAGGCCGCCGCCGTCCAGCTCACCTTCGACGCCGAGGCCCGCGCCCTGCGGCGGCTCGAGCACGCGGAGAACCGGCTCGACGAGCTGGACCTGCTCACCCAACGCCCCGGCGACACCACCTCCGGCTTCGCCGTGGCACTGGCCGACTTCGACGCCGACACCCGCGCCGCGGTCGCCGGGCTGATCGCCGTCGCCACCTCCTCCGACGGCCAGCAGCTGGCCGCGCTGCGCGCCTGGGCCGAGCGGCAGGCCGAACGGCTCGCCGCGCTGCGCCCCGCGCTCCCCGCCGACCTCGCGCACCAGCACGCCGACGCCACCGGCCTGCTCACCCGCGTCGGGGAGCGGGCCAGCGCGCTGGCCGGGCGGATGGACTGCTACCAGATCACCTCGGGCCAGGCGGACGAGCTTGGCGCGCTCCCGTTCCCCGGCGCCTGCGGCCGGCCGACGGACCCGCCCGCCGGCGCTCCACCGCCCCGGACCCCCGCCCCGCACGAGTCCGCCGTTCCGTCACTCAGGGTCACCGAACCGGCCGACGCGGCGCGGCTGACGACCAACACGCCCTCGATCCCGAGCCCGGCCCCCAGCCCGTCCGAGTCGGGCTACACGCCGCGGCAGTGGGTCCCCGCGCCACCGCCCGACGCGGTGCCCCGACCCAGGCTGCCGGACTCCGTACCCGACCCGCCCGCCGTGGTGTCCGTCCCGCCGGTGCTGCCCGGCCTGCCAGAGATCCGGGTCGGCTGACGCTCCAGCACGGTGCGACAAAGCCACGACGACAGTCGATACTCTGTGCACAGGAGGTTCGCCGGAACTCGGCGATCTTCGTCGGACGCAGAGCGTGGAGGCGGTGTGCGTGTCGCGGTGGCGTGGCCGGAGTAAGGGTCAGGAGCTGGAACGGCTCGCCGCGCTGGCCGGCGAGGCATCGGCAGACGCCGCCGTCGCCATGGAGGCCGTCTCGGCCCAACTGCTCACCGCGACCGAGGCGACGGAGCCGACCGGCGACGCCGGTGAGCCAGCCACCGAGTCGCGCGACACCACCCACGACTCCACCGACGGTTCCGCGCCCGCACCGCCGGACCTCACCGCCGCGGCGTTCTTCGACGTCGACAACACCATGATGATGGGCGCGTCGATCTTCCACTTCGCCCGCGGGCTCGCCGCGCGCAAGTACTTCACCACCTCCGACCTCGCCGGGTTCGCCTGGCAGCAGATGAAGTTCCGGCTCATCGGCCGCGAGGACCCGAACAGCATCAAGTCCAGCCGCGAGCAGGGGCTGTCGTTCGTCGCGGGGCGCACGGTGGCCGAGATGAACGAGGTCGGCGAGCAGATCTACGACGAGCTGATGGCCGACAAGATCTGGGCCGGCACCCGGGCGCTGGCGCAGATGCACCTCGACGCCGGGCAGCGGGTGTGGCTGGTGACCGCCACGCCGGTGGAGCTCGCCACGATCATCGCCCGCCGGCTCGGGCTCACCGGCGCGCTGGGCACCGTGCTGGAGAGCGTCGACGGTGTCTACACCGGACGGTTGGTCGGCGACCTGCTGCACGGCAGGGCGAAGGCGCACGCGGTGCGCGCGCTGGCCGCCCGCGAGGGGCTGAACCTGCGGCGCTGCACGGCGTACTCGGACTCCTCCAACGACGTGCCGATGCTGTCCGTGGTCGGTACCGCCGTGGCGATCAACCCGGACGCCGGCCTGCGCGAGATCGCCCGCAACCGGCACTGGGAGATCCGTGACTTCCGCACCGGGCGCAAGGCCGCGAAGATCGGCGTGCCGTCGGTGCTCGGCGCGGGCGCGCTGGCCGGCGCCGTCGCCGCCGGCCTCGCCTACCGCAAGCGCACCGCCTGACCCGCCCCGGCCGTGTCCGCGCTCCGTGCACGCGTGTCCGCGCTCCGTGCACGCGTGTTTGCCGGCTGCGTCACCGTGTTCGCGCCGTGCGACGCCAACACGCGGACGTGGAGCGCGGACACGGTGACGGGAAGCGCAAACACGCGGTTAGTGGAAGATGTTGCGGCGTTGGGCGAGGCGGCGGTACAGCATCTGCTGGATCGACTCGCGCACCTGGTCGGTGAGGTTGAACACCAGCATCGGGTCCTCCTCCGCCTGCGCCGGGTCCAGCTCGTCGGTGCGGATCGGCGGGCCGAACTCGATGTGCCACTTCGTCGGCAGCGGGATCATCCCGAGCGGGCCGAGCAGCGGGAAGAACGGCGTCACCGGGAAGTACGGCAGCCCGAGCAGCCGAGCCAGCGGCCGGATGTCGCCGATCTTCGGGTAGATTTCCTCGGCACCCACGATCGCGCACGGGATGATCGGCGTCTCCGTGCGCAGCGCCGCCGAGACGAACCCGCCGCGGCCGAACCGCTGCAGCTTGTACCGCGAGCTGAACGGCTTGCCGACTCCCTTGAAGCCCTCCGGCCACACCCCGACCAGCTCGCCGGCGCGGAGCAGCCGCTCGGCGTCGGGGTGGCAGGCCAACGTCTGCCCGGACTTGCGGGCCAGCGCGCCGGCGAACGGGATGCGGAACAGCAGGTCCGCGCCGAGCATCCGCAGGTAGCGGTGCCGCGGGTGCTCGTCGTGCACGGCGACCGCGGTCATCACCGAGTCCAGCGGCAACACGCCCGAGTGGTTGCACACCACCAGCCCGCCGCCGTCCAGCGGCAGGTGCTCCACGCCGCTGGTGTCCACCCGGAACCACTTCCGGTACAGCACCCGCAACGCCGGCAGCAGCAGCACCTCGGTGAGCTCGGGGTCGAAGCCGAACTCGTCGACCGTGTAGTCGCCGGTGAGCCGCTGGTGCAGGAACTCGAGCAGCCGGCCGACCGTGGCGGGCAGGTCAGCGGCCTCCTCGACGTTGGGCGCGGCCCCGGGGAAGGCGACCACCGGGGCGTCCACCCTTCGCGCATCGTCGGCCGATCGACCGCGGGAGGTGTCGGTGGTGTCGGCGCCGGGCTTGTCCCGTCCCGGCGCGTGCAGCGGGATGACCTGCGCTTCCACGCCGTTCATCGCAATCTCCGCCTCGCTTTCGCAGCGCCTCGTCGGATCGTGGCTCACCGGTCGGCGGCCTGCCCGGTCGCGGCGGCGACCATCACCTTCGTCGCCAGCCGGGACAACCCGTGGCCGTCCAGCACCGGGCGTAGCCCGCGACCCCGTACGTAGTCGTCGAACGCCTCGCGCGTGCTCCACCGCGGGAGGTAGCCGAACTCGGTCTTCAACCTCGTCGTGTCCACCACCCGACCGAAGTTCAGCAGGCGAACCTGGTCGGCCGAGAAGTCGACCAGCCGTGCCCGCCGTAGTGCCCTCCCCACTGACGGTACCGCCGCCCTGGGCACGGGCAACTCGACGCGACCCGCCCGGCGGATCGCCTGGGACAGCGTCAGCACCCCGTCGCCGGCGACGTTGAACACCCCGGGCCGGTCCTCCAGCGTCGCCAGCTCCAGCACGGCGAGGGCGTCGGTGGCGTGCACGAGCTGGATCCGCGCGTCGTAGCCGAGCACGGTCGGCACCACCGGCAGCGCGAAGTACCGGGCGAGCACGGTGTCCACGTCCGGGCCGACGAGGTTGCCGAACCGGGCCATCGTCACCGTGATGTCCGGCCGGCGGCGGGCCAGCCCGCGCACGTAGCCCTCCATCTCCACGGCGTCCTTCGCGTAGCCGCTGGTGGAGGTGGGGATGAGCGGGGAGTCCTCGGTGAACACCGCCGGGGAGCGGGCGCTCGCGCCGTAGACCGCGGCGGTGGACTTCACCACAAGCTTGCGCACCCGGGGCGAGCGCTGGCACGCGGCGAGCAGCCGCATCGTGCCGATGACGTTGCTCTCCTTGATCACCGAGCGGCGGCCGGGGCCGGCCGGGTGCACGGTGGTGGCCGCGTGCACGACGGTGTCGACCTCGGCGGAGCTGATCACCTTGGCGATCAGCGGGTTGCGGATGTCGGCCCGGACGAACTCGGCCCGACCCATCCGGCGCAGGACCTCTCGGCCCGGCGCGCTGGTGTCGACACCGATCACCCGGTCGATCCGCTCGTTGTTGCCGAGCCTGGTCAGCAGGCGACCACCCAGCTCCCCGCTGACCCCGGTGACGAGCACGACCTTCGACGGCATCCCACTCCCCTGCGACGATTCCGGCACGCGCCGGACGGTGGGCGAACCGGATCTCGCCCGGCGCGAGCGTGACGTGCGCGAGCGCCTACCGATCGCATCATCGCGCCGACGCGCTCAGGATGTTACCGCCGTTCGCGGGTTCCGCCGAGCCCTTACGGGCATCGTCCGAGCAGGTCACCCAGGGTTTGGTGGGATGTCCACCGGAGCCACCCGAACGGACGCGTCACCGACGCCCCGGCGCGAAGCGGCCCGCCCAGCGAACTGGACGGGCCACACCGGTCGCCGTGCCGGCCGCGGCGGGCACGGCGCGACGCGTCACTTGCCCTGCTTGCGCCGCTGCACCCGGGTACGCCGCAGCAACTTGCGGTGCTTCTTCTTGGACATGCG
The DNA here is from genome assembly GCF_900115565.1 of Amycolatopsis arida. Lineage (GTDB taxonomy): Bacteria > Actinomycetota > Actinomycetes > Mycobacteriales > Pseudonocardiaceae > Yuhushiella > Yuhushiella arida. Next base: position 21,235 of record NZ_FOWW01000007.1, read on the forward strand.
CTTGCGGCGCTTCTTGATGACCGAGCCCACGGATGCTCCTTCACGTCGTTCGTTGGTCACGCGGGACAGCGCGTCGTCCCAACCAGGAGCGCATCTGCCACGACCGACCTACGAGGTTACCGGGCGGGTGACGCGGGCTTTCCCAGGGTCTCGCCTTCGACGCCGGTGCGGTGTCCTCGTGGTCACTATCCGACGTCGAAGTACGCCCGTTCGAGGTAGCTGTGGACGTCCTTCTCCGGCACCCGGAACGACTTGCCCACCCGTACCGCGGGCAGCTCGCCCGAGTGCACGAGCCGGTAGACGGTCATCTTGGAGACCCGCATCAGCGAAGCGACCTCGGCGACCGTCAAGAACTGGACCTGCCGAGGAACCGGCACATCGTCTTTCCTGTTCGGCGGCATAGTTCACCGTGCCTTTTCCGGCACGTGTCGCGCCGCTCGGCTTCCCCACCGGGCGGTATCGACACGCACGTGCTTCTACCGAGGGTAGCGGTGCGGGTGGGGCCAAAGCGACGCCTGACCCGAAGTTCGCCCTCGACCAGGCAGGATGCCGCCCGGATGGCTCAGTGCCGCTCGGGCTCCTCGTGGACCTTCCCGAGCTCGACCGACCGGTCCCTGGCCGCCTCGATCGCGGCGAGCAGGGCCGCCCGGACGCCGTGCTTCTCCAGCTCCCGGATGGCGTTGATGGTGGTGCCGGCGGGCGAGGTGACCGCCTCGCGCAGGATCACCGGGTGCTCGTCGGACTCGGCGAGCATCTTCGCCGCGCCCACGGCCGACTGGATGATCAGCTGCTCGGCCACCGCGCGCGGCAGTCCGAGCAGGATCCCCGCGTCGATCATGGCTTCCACCAGGTAGAAGAAGTACGCCGGGCCGGAGCCGGACAGCGCGGTGACGGCGTCCTGCTGGGACTCCGGGACCTCGACCACCGCACCGACGCAGGAGAGCAGCTCGGAGACGGTGCGCACATGCTCGCGAGTGGCGTACCGGCCGGGCGAGACGGCGCTCATTGCCGCGCCGACCACCATCGGCGTGTTCGGCATGACCCGCACCACCGGGGTGCCCTCGACGAACCGCCGCTCGTAGAGCGCGGTCGGCAGGCCGGCGCACAGCGACACCAGCAGCGAGTCCGGGCCGACCAGCGGCGCCAGCTCGTCCAGCACCGGGTCGATGTCCTGCGGCTTCACCGCGACCACCAGCACGTCGGCGCGCTTGGCGGCCTCGGCGACGTCGACCGCGGCGACGCCGTAGCGCCGGGTCAGCTCGGCGGCGCGCTCCGGGTGCCGCTCGGTGAACAGCAGCTCCTCGGCCGGTCGGCCGCCGTGCAGCAGGCCGGACAGCAACGCCTCGCCGATCTTTCCGGCGCCGACCACCGCGATCGTGCTCATCTGCGCCCTTTCTCGTGCTCCCGGGGTTTCCAGAGTGCCAAACGCCGGCGCCGGGTCAGAGGCCGGGGGCGAGGGCGAGCTGACGGGCCTGGCACACCAGCCGGCCCTGGGCGTCGAGCACCGTGGCGTCGGAGTCGAACCACGCCTCGTGCACGGCACGGCAGTCCACCTGCACCCGCAGCCAGCCCGGCGCCGGCTTGGTCCGGACGAACGCGGTGAGCTGCGCCGTCGGAGCCCAGCCGACCCGGCCGAGGTTGACCACCACCGGCGGGTTGACGTCACCGGCGAGCAGCGCGAAGTACGAGTCCGGCTCGCCCTCGCGCGGCCGCACCCACAGGCGCATCCGCAGGGGGTCGCCGGTGCGGCCGGCAAGGTAGCCGGCGGTGGCGGTGTCGAGCCGCACGTCACAGCCCTTGGCGAGGTTGAACACACCCTCGGCGGTGTCGCCGGACAGCGCCAGCGCCCGCGCCGGCGGCTCGGCCGGCATCGCCGGCAGGTCGGCCCACGCGGGGCGACGCATCGGCAGCCGGCCGGCGGTGACCCTGGCCTCGACGCAGCCGCGGCCGCGCTGCTCGAGCAGCACCGCGACGACGGTGGCCCGGCGGCCGACCTTGCGCACGTCGGTGCGCAGCAGCACCGGCCCGATCGCGGGTGGGCGGAGGAACTCGGCGCTGACCACGAGCGGGTCGGCGGGCGGCTCGCCGCGCTCGACCAGCGCGACGGTCGCGGTCCTGGCCAGCAGGGCGAGCAGGAACCCACCGTGTGGATGGCTGCCGATGGACCATTCGGTCCGCAGCTCGGTGGTGAACGTGCCGTCGCCGAGGGAGCGGGGCGCGCACGCCGCGGCGAACGACCCGGCGGCGGGAGAGGGACCGCTCACGAACGGCTGACCAGGGAACGGAGGAAGAACGTGAGGTTTGCCGGCCGCTCGGCCAATCTGCGCATCAGGTATCCATACCATTGCTCTCCGTAGGGGACGTAGACCCGAACGGTCTCTCCCTCGGCGGCCAGTCGGCGCTGCTCGTCCGGCCGCACGCCGTACAGCATCTGGTACTCGTAGCTGCCTCGCTTCCGGCCGTACCACCGGATCCGCTCGGCGAGGACGGCCACCAGGCGCGGGTCGTGGGTGGCGAACATCGCGTAGGCGCCGCCGGCCAGCAGGGCGTTGGCGCAGCGGACGTAGTTGAGGTCGACGTCGTGCTGGTCGGGGAAGGCGACCTCCGGCGGTTCGGCGTAGGCGCCCTTGCACAGCCGGACCCGGGAGTCCGGGGTCGCGAGGTCGGCCACGTCCGCCTCGGTGCGGCGCAGGTAGGACTGGACCACGGCGCCGACCCACGGCCAGGTGCGGCGCAGCTCGGCCAGGGCGGCGAGGGTGTCGTCGGTGACGGAGGAGTCCTCCATGTCGAGGGTGACGGTGGTGCCGCACTGCTCGGCCGCGGCGCAGATCCGGTGGGCGTTGCGGACGGCGAGGTCGTGGTCGAGGCGCTGGCCCGCGGCGGAGAGCTTCACGCTGACCTCGGCGTGGTCGGCGAGGCCCTCGGCGTGCAGCCGGTCCAGCAGCGCCAGATAGGCCTGGACCACGCGCTCGGCCTGGGCCTTGTCGTGGGTGTCCTCGCCGAGGTAGTCGAGGGTGCTGCACAGGCCGTCGTCGGCCAGCCGCCGCACCACGCGGACCACGTCGGTGATCGTCTCGCCGGCCACGAACCGGTCGACGACCGAGCGACTGCCGGGGGTGGTCGCGACCACGCGGCGGATCGCGTCGTTCTCGGCGGCGGCGAGGATGAGCGAGCGCAACGGGTTCACGGTGAAAACTGTACGGGTGTCCGGTGAGTGTGCTGATTACCCACACCGGAACGCATGGTGGAAGTTGATCTTGCATGGCGCGGGGCGCTTTCGATCGGCCCCGGCTCCCGGCCGTGACTCCGCTCCTGTCCCCAGCCCCGTTCCCGCTGTGCTCCCGTCCCGACCCCCGATGCCAACCCCCCGCTTCCGGCCCCGCTTCTGGCCGCGATTCCCGATGCGGGCCGTGACTCCCGCTTCCCGGTCAGCCGGCGGCGTCGACTCCCGTACCAGCCAGCCGGTCGTCCCGACCCGCCCCCAGGTGACTCCACTCCCGACCACCCGGCGCGCCGTTCCGATCACCCGGCTCCACTCTCGGCCACCCGGCGCTCCGCTCCCGGCTACCCGGCGACGGTTCCGGTCACGACTTTCGCTCCCGAGTGGCGCCTTCGCGAAGCGGCTCCCGCCACTTCGCGACCAACTGGCCAGCCGACCTTGATGCCCAGCCGCAACTCCCTTCGCGACCAGCTGACCCCGCCGGCGATCCCCCGAACGTGTACACCTCGCAGCGAACGGAGCCGCCGGTCCCGCGAAACTCCCCGAGTTGTCCACAGTTTCCCGAACCCCCTTCCCCGCGCCCTGACCAGCGATAAGCTGGAAGCGGGGCCGGTCCCCCGGAGCGGGTGGGGGCTGCTCTAAAGGGGTTCTCCGCGCGAGCGTCGACATTGCTCGCGCAAGGGTCGATTCTGCTCGCGGCGAGGTTCCTTTCCCTCGCGAGGTCCCCCTCCCTCGCAAGGTCCCTCCCTCGCAAGGTCCCCTCCCCCGCGAGGTCCCCCTTGCTCGCGAGGCTTGATCTTGCTCGCGCGTGCTTCGAGTCTGCTCGCGAGTGTTGGTGGGCCCGGTGCGTCGGCTGCGGGGACGGCGCTCGCGAGGTGTTCGACCACACCGTGCCCGCCCGCCCCGGCCTCTCGATGGGCGGCCCTTTCAGCAAGAAGGCGAGGGCAGCAAGGCCGGCCTCGCCTCCTTGCTGAGAGGCCGCTTTCGCTGGTTCGGGCTCCTCGCCGAGTGACCTGGCGAAAAAGGCTCCCTCACTGGCCCAGGTGTAGGCGGGCGAACAGCAGCGACTCGGCCAGCAGCTTGGCCCTTCGGGCGCGTTGCGCGGCGCCGCGGGTGTTCACCTCCAGCACCACCTGCCCGCCGAAGCCGTCGGCGGCCAGCCGCTCCAGCAGCTCCGCGCACGGCTGTGTCCCGTGGCCGGGCACCAGGTGCTGGTCCTTCGGCAGCCCGGTGCCGTCGGCGAGGTGCACGTGCGTCAACCCCGCGCCCATCCGCTCCGCCAGCTCCAGCGCGTCCATCCCGGCGGCCGCGGTGTGCGAGAGGTCCAGCGTGTAGTTCGCGTAGCCCACGTCGGTCGGGTCGATCGAGGGCCGGAACGCCGACACCCGGCTGTTCCGCCCAGCCCCCGGCGGCCGCACCTTGAACATGTTCTCCACCGCCACCGCCACCCCGGTGTCGTACTCCAGCTCGGCCACCAGGTCGGCGAACGCCTCCCCGTACCGCCGCTGCCACCGGAACGGCGGGTGCACCACCACGGTCCGTGCCTCCAGCTCCTGGGCCGCCCGCACGCTGCGCCGCAGCCGCACCTCCGGGTCCGGCGACCACACCCGCTGGGTGATCAACAACGACGGCGAGTGGATCGACAGGATCGGCACCCCGGTGGCCCGCGCCAGCTTCCGCAACGCCGCCACGTCCTGGCTCACCGGGTCCGCCCAGACCATCACCTCGACCCCGTCATAACCGAGGTCAGCCGCCATCTCGAAGCCGGCCTGCGCGCGCAGCGGCCACACCGACGCGGTGGACAGCCCGACGGGAATCGCCACCGAGCGCCCTACCGGGACAGCAGCAGCAACGCGGCCGGCGACACCGTCACCACCAGGCCGACCAGCACCGCCAGCACCGTGGTCTGCAAGTCCTCGGCCCGCCGGACCTTCCGCACCACCAGCACCAGCGCGACGGTCACCACCAGCGCCGCCACCAGCGCCGCCGCCGGCAGCTGTCCCCACAACCAGTTGAAGCCCAGCCACACGGCCGCGCCGCTCACCGCCCCGAGCGCGAGCTGCCCGGCCAGCACCAGCCACTGCTTGGCCGGCGAGCCGGCGGGCTCCTCGTCCTCCTCGGCGATGGCCTCGTCCTCGGCGTCCAGCTCGTCCACCGGCTCGTCGCCCGGCGGGTAGCCGTAGGCCGCCGCATCCGGGTCGTCCACCGCCCCGAGGTCACCGTCGAACTCGCGGTCGAAGTCGTCCTGGTCGAAATCGCCTCGTTCGAAGTCACCGTCGAGCTCGCCCGACCGCGTGTCGCCGGGCTCCAGCGGGTCGTCGTCGAACGTGGGAGTGAAGTGCCCGGTCGGCGGGCCCGCGTCGGGGTCGTCGGTCGGCGGCGGCACCGCGGGCATCACCCCGACCTCGGTGTCCTCCATCGCCGGGTGCTGCCGGCGCTGCCGCCAGCCGGCCAGCCCGGCCGGCGGCTCGTCCGGCGCCGGCTCCGGCACGTCCGGCGGCTCGTCGGTGATCGCGGGCAGCTGCTCGGTGTTCGGCTCCGGCGGCGCGGGCGGCGGCACCGGGCGCCGCGGCGGCCGACGCCGGCGCGGCGGTTGGCCGGGACCCGGCACCGGGTAGCCGCCGGTGCCCATCGGCGGCGGTGCGGGCGCCGAGGGTGGCTCGGGCGCCCCGGGGTCGACGGCCTCGGCCTCCGGCGGTGGTCCGCCGAGGCCGTCGAGCCGGGCGGTCAGCGATCCCGGCGGCGGGCCGGCGGGGGTCGGCGGAGGAGGCGCCGGCGCGGGAGGCGGTCCCGGGGCGGGCGGCATCGGCCGGTTGCGCGCACCGGGAACCCGGCCGCGCGGCGGCTCCCCCGCCGGGGGCGGTCCGGGCGGTTGACCGGGCCCGGGGGGCGGCGGCGGGGGTACCGGATGTTGCTGCGTGGGGGGCCGGCGCAACGGCATCGAGTGCCGGGTCGGCGGGCCCGACTCGTCACCGCCCGCGTCGTGCGCGGGCGGGGGAGGAGGAGGGGACGGCGGCGTCCTCGGCCGGGGCTGCCGCGCGGGCGGCTCGTCCGGCTCGGCCGCCCGGTGGGTCCGCCCGTTGCGCTGATCGGCGTCCTCGGCGCGGATCCGCTCGATGATCGCCTGCGGCGCCGTGTCGCCGATGCTCGGTTGCCGGCCGCCGGGGGCCTCGTCATCGTCGGCAGCACGACGCCGCCGGCGGCGTGGCGTGCCGCCGACCTGACCGCCGTGTTCGGCGAGCAGCTCCGCCACCGTCTTCTGCGGCCGCTCGCCTCCGCTGTCTCGACTCATCCCTTCCACCGTGCCCGTCGCGCGTGGTTCACGTCCACCACGTCATTCTCCCGGCCCCCGGTCGGTTCCCCGTGCAGTCTTCCCCTCTGAGTTCGAATGGTCCAGCCGCCGCAGGATCACACCTTCTCGCAGCGCCCACGGGCAGATCTCCAGTTCGGCGAGTGACAACGCTCGCATCGTGGCCTGCGCCACGAGCGCGCCCGCCACGAGCTGGTGCGACCGGCTCGCGCTCACGCCCTCCAGCTCGGCGAGGTCCGCCGACGACATCCGGGAGATGAACGCGATGAGCTGGCGCAGGGCGGTGTCGGTGAGCGTACGCCGCACCCGTGGGCCCGCCCCGGACGGTGCCGCGCCGGTGAGCCGGGCCAGCGAGCGGAACGTCTTCGACGTCGCCACCGCGTGGTCCGGCGGGTCCAGCTCGCCGACCTTCTCGGCCAGCCCAGCGAGCTGGTCCTCCAGCCACGCCGACGTGGCGACCAGCTCGGAGCGGGTGGGCGGGTCGTGCCGGAACCGCGTGCGGGTGAGCCGGCCGGCCCCGAGCGGCAGCGACTCGGCCAGCTCCGGCGCCTCGTCCATGCCCATGGCGACCTCGAGCGAGCCGCCGCCGATGTCGAGCACCAGCAGCCGCCCCGCCGACCAGCCGTACCAGCGGCGCACGGCGAGGAACGTCAGCCTGGCCTCGTCGACACCGGTGAGCACCTCCAGCTCCACCCCGGTTCGCTCGGCCACCCTGCGCAGCACCTTGGCCGAGTTGCGGGCCTCGCGCACGGCCGAGGTGGCGAACGCCATGACGTCCGCACAGCCCAGCCGGACCGCGGCGGCCTTGGCCGACTCCACCGCGCGCACCAGGTCGTCGGCGCCGGCCTCGCTCAGCTCGCCGTCCGGGGTGATCCGCTCGGCCAGCCGCAGCACGCTCTTCTCCGAGTGCATCGGCGTCGGGTGGGCACCACGGTGCGCGTCCACCACGAGCAGGTGGACGGTGTTGGACCCGACGTCGAGTACCCCGAGGCGCACGAGCGGCTACGGTACCCGCCGACGGTGCGCGGGCCGGCGGCAACCGGTCGACGGCCCGCCCCTCACGCCTCGAACTTGTAGCCCAGTCCCCGCACGGTCACCAGGTGCCGCGGCGAGCCGGGGTCGGGTTCGATCTTCGACCGCAGCCGCTTGACGTGCACGTCCAGGGTCTTGGTGTCGCCAACGTAGTCGGCGCCCCAGACCCGGTCGATCAGCTGGCCACGGGTGAGCACCCTGCCCACGTTGCGCAGCAGGTACTCGAGCAGGTCGAACTCCTTGAGCGGCAACGACACCTCGGCGCCGTTCACGGTCACCACGTGCCGCTCGACGTCCATCCGCACCGTCCCGGCGGCCAGCACCGCAGGCGCGAGCTCGCCGTCGGCGCCGCCCTCGCCGCCGCGGCGGAGCACCGCACGCACCCGCGCGATCAGCTCGCGCGCCGAGTACGGCTTGGTGACGTAGTCGTCGGCGCCCAGCTCGAGGCCGACCACCTTGTCGATCTCGCTGTCCCTGGCGGTCACCATGATCACCGGCACCGAGGACCGCTGCCGGAGCTGCTTGCACACGTCGGTGCCGCTCATCCCGGGCAGCATGAGGTCGAGCAGCACGATGTCCGCGCCGTTGCGGTCGAACTCCTCCAGCGCCTGCTGGCCGGTCGCGGCGACGGCGGCGGTGAAGCCCTCCTTGCGCAGCAGGAAGGCGAGCGGGTCGGCGAAGGACTCCTCGTCCTCCACGATGAGCACCCTGGTCACGGCGTCCCTCCAACTTCGGTGCTGTTCTGTCCGGTCGCCGCGAGCCGGGTCGGCCGCTCGGGCGTCTTCTTCTCCTGCTTCTCCTGCCGAGCGCCGGCGTGTGGCGACCCGGCCGGCTGGCGGGGGGCGCGGGCCGGCTCGGGCCCGGTGCCGGCACGGTGGGCGGGGATGCGCAGGGTGAACGTCGACCCGGTGCCCGGTTTGCTCCACAGCCGCACCTCGCCGCCGTGGTTGGCGGCGACGTGCTTGACGATGGCCAGGCCCAGCCCGGTGCCGCCGGTGGCCCGGGACCGGGCCTTGTCGACCCGGTAGAACCGCTCGAACACCCGCTGCTGCTCGTCCTCGGCGATGCCGATCCCGCGGTCGGTGACCGCGATCTCGACGAAACCGTCGACCAGCCGGCGGCTGATCGACACCGGGCTGCCGGGCGGTGAGTACGCGACGGCGTTGTCCAGCAGGTTCGACAGGGCGGTGACCAACAGCGTGGCGTCGCCCTCGACGAGCAGCCCGCTGGGGGCGTCGGTGGTGACGGAGATCTCGGCGGACTCGGCGGCGATCCGGGTGCGACCGAGCGCCTCGCCGACGACGGCGTCGACCTCGACGACGGTGAGGTCGGGCAGCCGCTCGGCACCCTGCAGCCGGGACAGCGCGATCAACTCGGTGACCAGGGTGCCCAGCCGGGTCGACTCGCGCAGGATCTTGCCGCCGAACCGGCGCACCTGCTCGGCGTCCTCCGCGGCGTCCAGCACGGCCTCGGCCAACAGGGCGATCGCCCCGACCGGGGTCTTCAGCTCGTGGCTGACATTGGCGACGAAGTCGCGCCGGGTGGCCTCCAGCCGGACCGCGTCGGAGTGGTCGACGGCCTCCACCACGGTGAAGCCGTCGCCGAGCGGGCGGACCTCGGCGAGCACGGCCTCCGGTTGCCGGCCGCGCACCTCCAGCGGGGAGAGGTCGATCTCCAGGCCCTCGCCGGAGGCGACGACCTGCTCGGCGGCCTTGCGGGCGCGGGCGTCGGCCTGGTTGGCCCGGACCAGGCCGAGCCGCTCGGCGCGCGGGTTGTGCAGGACCATGTCGCCGAAGCGGTTGAGGACGACCACGCCGTTGTTCGACGACTGGATGAGGCGTTGCAGCAGCTCGGCGACGGTCGGGCCGGCCGGTCGGGCGCTCCGCCGGGAGCGGGCGCGGGCGACGGCGAAGCCGATGACCACGCCGACCACCAGTGCGCCGGTGGCCAGTGCGAGTGCTGCGGGCACGGTCACGGGGGAATCGTAAGCGCGCAGGTAGCCGTTCGGCCTAGTCCCGGCAGCGTTGTCGTGATCGCCGTGACACTTTCCGGCGACAAGTTCGGGCGCACGTCAGCCCCTGTTCACTCTCCCGTCGCTCTACGTTGAGCTTCCGACTCGCCCGGTTCAACCGATCGAGCCATCTCGGGTGTTCCCGAGTGTCCCGTGGTGGCGCTCAGCGACCCTGGTTGGCGACCGCGGCCGCGGCCTCCTTCGCGGCCTCCGGGTCGAGGTAGGTGCCGCCGGGGTTGGTCGGCCGCAGGTCGGTGTCGAGGTCGTAGCGCAGCGGGATTCCGGTGGGGATGTTCAGCCCGGCGATCGCGTCGTCGGAGATGCCGTCCAGGTGCTTGACCAGGGCGCGCAGCGAGTTGCCGTGCGCGGCGACCAGGACGGTGCGGCCGGCGCGCAGGTCCGGCACGATCGCCGAGTCCCAGTACGGCAGCAGGCGGGCCACCACGTCCTTGAGGCACTCGGTGCGCGGCAGCTCGTCGCCGAGCGCGGCGTAGCGCGGGTCGCCGTCCTGGGAGAACTCGCCGCCGGGCTCGATCGGCGGCGGCGGGACGTCGTAGGAGCGGCGCCAGAGCATGAACTGCTCCTCGCCGAACTGCTCCAGGGTCTGCTTCTTGTTCTTGCCCTGGAGGGCGCCGTAGTGCCGCTCGTTGAGCCGCCAGTCCCGGTACACCTCGATCCAGTGTCGGTCGGCGACGTCGAGCGCGATGTTGGCGGTGGAGATCGCCCGGCGCAGGAGCGAGGTGTGCACCACGTCGGGCAGCACGCCCGACTCGGCGAGCAGCTCCCCGCCGCGGCGGGCCTCGACCTCGCCCGCCTGCGACAGCGGGACGTCGACCCAGCCGGTGAACAGGTTCTCCGCGTTCCACGTGCTCTGCCCGTGCCGCAGCAGCACCAGGGTCCCGATTTCGGCCATGTGCCAAGCCTGCCAGACCCGCGGGGCCGGTCGGTGGGGGGTGCGGGGCACCTCACCAGGGCCGGGACAGTCTACCCACAGTAGGAGGAGGCGCCGTAGTGAATCACTCAAAGTTCGAGCGAACCGCCAACAAGATTGCGAGCGAGTTACGTTAGTTGCGTTCCGTTAACCCTTTCTCGCAAGTTCACCCGAACGGAGCAACCACTGGCCTTGTGATTACCGTCCCGCTTCTGCCAAGTTGGCTAACGTCCCGCTCGGCTGGAAACCACGCACTCCCCGGCCGTGCGGACTGAAGACGCAGCTCGTCTCCCCCCTGCCGAGCTGCGCCCGCCGGCCCCGTTGGCCTCCCCCTCGCCACCGGGTCCATCGCGGCGGGATCGTCAGCGGGGCGGCTCGAGTTCGCGACTCCCCCTCCCTCGAGCCGCCCCGCCCGGGGGGTCGGCGACCCCTACTCGCTCGCTCCGCTCGCTTCGCTGGGGCCCCCGGGCGTCGTCATGTTGGGGGGCCGAGCCCCCCAGACCCCCCCACGGTGCGAGCTCCTCACCCTGGCGAGCGCTGGTGGCGTTGGTCGTGAACCAGCAATGTGCTTGGTCGCTTCGCTCGCTGGCGCTCGCTCGCTGGGGCCACCCGTGGGGTCGGTGGGCGCGCATGGGTGCGAGTCCCCACGTTTCGGGACGGCGAGAGCTACGTTCGGGACGGCGAGATCTACGTTGGCCAGGCGCGGGCGTGGCCTGGTTGCCTGTGAGCCCACGGGGGCTTCGAGTACCGCGCAGATCGCCGAGGCCCGCCTTCGGCTCACGGCCTGTCGAGGCCCGCCACACCCGAGACCGCTGCCCCGAAACACACCCGCGCCGGGGTGCGCCTCACTACGCGCGGGGCATCATCCATTCCCCCTCCCCACCCCGATCCGAAGCCGCTTTGCGGGCGGGGGTGGCGTGTCAAGGCACTCTTTCCCGCCTTGACACGCCACCCCCGCCCGTCAACACAATCGAGCTTCGGGGTGGAGACCACACCGGGACGGGGTGGAGACCACCCGGGACGAGGTGCGGACCACACACCCGCTGACGCGGCGACCCCGACCCGGGCCGTACCCGCGACGGGCTTCGAGCGGAACATCCCCACGGCACGGCAACCCCGCCGGTGGCGCCGCAGCGGGCGACGGCGAGTTGTCCCCATCCCCCGAAAGGGATCCACAGATTTCGCACGGCCCGTCCCAACTCCCCCGGCGGCGATACGCTGGAACGGCCGCCGGCCCCCGGGGAGGGCGGGCCGCTGGCCCCACGTGTGGCCGCGCCGGACCAGCCAAACCGGCGGGCAGGATCGGCGGGCCGGCCGGCGAGGGGCCAACCGTGTGCGCCGCCGATCGTCCCGTGCGGGTGGGCCGGCGGCGACGGGTCAGTCGGTCAGGGTGCCGGGGGTGTCCGGGTTGGTCGGCTCCACCAGGTGTTTGAAGGCCTGGAGGTTGGCCAGGGACTCGCCGCGGGAGACGCGCCAGTCCCACTCCCGCTTGATGGAGCTCGCGAAGCCCAGCTCCAGCAGCGTGTTGAAGTCACCGTCGGCGGCCTCCAGCACCTGGCCGAGCAGCTTGTCCAGCTCCTCCCGGGTCATCCGGTCCAGGCCGAGCCGGCCCACCAGGTAGATGTCACCCATCGAGTCGAGCGTGTACGCCACCCCGTACAACCGCGCGTTGCGGCGCAGCAGGAACCGGTACACGTCCTCGTGCGCCTCGTCCGGCCGCCGGCACACGAACGCCTCCACCGCGAACGCGTGCTCCCCCACCACCAGCCAGCAGTTCGTCTGCAACTTCTTCGTACCGGGCAGCGTGACGAAGTACCGCCCGGCACCCTTCCGCTCGTAGACCAGCCCCGCCTCGTCCAGCGTCGACCGGACCAGCTCGTCCAGCTCGGTCACACCGCCACCTCCTCACGCAGCGCCCTCGCCAGCGCGTCGCGGAACGCCCGCGCCGCCTCGGTGTACGTCGCCACCAGCGCGTCGGTGGTGCGCCGCCAGGAGAACCGCCGGGCGTGCCGCACCGCGTTCGCCGCCAGCTCCGCCCGCCGCCCCGGGCGCAGCGCCACCGCCGCCAGCGCGTCCGCCCAGTCCGCCGCTCGGTGCCCGGGCACCAGCAGCCCGGACACCCCGTCGGCCACCGCCACCGGCAACCCGCCGACCTCGGCGGCCACCACCGGCGTGCCGCAAGCCTGCGCCTCCACCGCGACCAGTCCGAACGACTCGTTGTAGCTGGGCACCGCCACCACGTCCGCCGCGCGGTACACGTGCACCAGCGCCTCCCCCGGCTGCGGCGGCAGGAACCTCGTCTGCGCCGCGATCCCCAGCGACGCGGCCAGCTCGCGCAGCGCCGCCGGCTGCTCCAACCCCGTCCCGGAGGCCCCACCGACGATCAGCACCACCAGCCGCTCCCGCAGCCCCGGCCGCCGCCGCGACAACTCCGCCGCGGCGTGCAGCAGCACGTCCGGCGCCTTGAGCGGCTGGATCCGGCCGGCGAACGCGAGCACCACGGCGTCGCCGGGCAACCCGAGCGCGGCCCGCGCCCTGGCCCGCGACCCCGGCGTGAACCGGTCCAGGTCCACCCCCGGCGACACGGTCCGCACCGCCCGCGGGTCCGCGCCGTACAGCGACACCAGCTCGCGGGCCTCGACGGCGGTGTTGGCCACCAGCCGGTCGGCCTCGGTCACCACCTGCTCCTCGCCGATCACCCGGGTCCGCGGCTCCGGCACGTCCCCCTCGGCGAGCGCGGCGTTCTTCACCTTCGCCAGGGTATGCGCGGTGTGCACCAGCGGCACGCCCCAGCGGTCCCTGGCCAGCCAGCCGACCTGCCCGGACAGCCAGTAGTGCGAGTGGATCACGTCGTAGTACCCCGGCTCGTGGAACGCCTCGGCCCGCAACACCCCGGAGGTGAACGCGCACAGCTGCGCCGGCAGCTCGGACCGGTCCAGCGGCTGGTAGGGACCGGCCGGGATGTGCCGCACCAGCACCCCGGGCGCCAGCTCGGCCACCGGCGGCTGGTCCGACGACGTCGCCCGAGTGAACACCTCGACGCTGATCCCCCTGCGCGCCATCTCCGTGGCGGTCTGGCTGATGTAGACGTTCATCCCACCGGCGTCGCCGGTGCCGGGCTGCTCGAGCGGCGAGGTGTGCACGGACAGGACCGCCACCCGGCGGGGCGGGCCCGCCGGCGGGTACGAGGGCGTCATCTACGCGTTCACTCCCTGGTCAGGGCGCTGGTGCCAGCCGATCCTCGGCGAAGCGCAGCAGCGTCGAGTTGAACTCCTCCGCCGCCTCGATGAACGGCAGATGGCCTACACCCTGCAACCAACGCAGCTGCGCCCCCGGAATCTTCCCCGCCGCGTACTCCCCCGACCTGGGGTCCACCACCCCGTCGGCCGTGCCGTGCACGACCAGCGTCGGCACGTCCACCCCGGCCAGCAGGTCGGCGTTGTCCACCTCGCGGGAGAACAGCGCGGCCCGCACCTTCGGCGACACCGACAGCGAGGCGCCGAGCAGCGCCTGGCTGAGCGGACCCGGCACCCCGTTCGCGGACATCCCCTTGTTCAGCCCGAGCAGCGCGGGCAACGCCACGTCGAGGTCCTCGGACAGCGCGTCGGGCAGCGCCGCCCGCATGGCCGGTCCGATCCGACCGCCCTCCCGGCCCCTGCCGATCTCGGTGATCGCGCCGACCAGCACGATCCCGGCCAGCGACTCGCCGCCGTACACCCGCAGGTAGTCGGCGATCACCAGACCGCCGTAGGACCAGCCGACCACCATCGCCGGCGTGCCGGCGAACTCCAGCACCGAGCACAGGTCGCCGGCCCACACCTCCGGGTCGATGAAACCCTCCACCGGCACGTCGGAGTTGCCGTGCCCGCGCAGGTCCATCGCCACCAGCCGGAACCGGTTCGCCAACATCGGGTCGGCGAGTTGGTGCGACCAGACGAGCGCGTTCTGCGCCCACCCGTGCACGAACACGATCGGTCGCGCGTTGGCCTCCCCGGCCACCCGCAACCCGATCCCCACTCCACCGGACCCGACCACCTCGGCGTTCATGCGCGCTCCCTCACAGGGCGGACTTGGACTTCCACGTCTCCCAGTCGAGGAGCCAGTCCATCACATCCGAGGTGGTCGGCATATCGGCCTTCGACCCGGTGATCTCCACCGGGTCGCCGATGAGCGCCGAGTCGAAGTAGTCCTTCGCGTCGACCTCGAGCAGGTTGATGCAGCCGTGCGAGGTGTTCGCCTTGCCGATGTTCGCCCGGTTCTCCTCGTTCTCGTGGATGTACTCGCCGTGGTTGGAGATCCGGCAGCACCACTTCTTCTCGACGTCGGTGTAGCCGTAGCGGGCGTTGTCGAAGATCGACGTCGGCTCCTTGGTCATCACGATCAGCGTGCCGTTGGGCGTGTTCAGGTTCGGGTCGGCGTCCTTGCCGTTGCTGCACGGGTAGCGCTTGTACTCGGACCCGTCGCGGTAGACCCGCATCACGTGGTCGGGGGTGTGCACCTTGACCACCTGGTTGCGCCCGATCCGGAACTCGGTGGTGACGTCGGCCTTGCCGTACTTGCCGCCGCCGTAGTGCACGCCGTACAGCTTCGCGGTGACGGTGACCTTCGTGCCCGCCGGCCAGTACTCCCGGGGCCGCCAGTCGGCCTGCCGGTCGGACAGCCACGCCCACGAGCCCTCCACCGGCGTGGAGGTCTCCACGGTGAGCGCGCGCTCGGCCGCGGCTCGATCGCTGATCGGCTCGCCGAACTTGACGCTGATCGGCATGCCCACGCCGACCTCGGCGTCGTCGATCGGGTTCAACGTGGCGCGGACCTCCTTGGCGGGCTTGACGGTCGCGAAGCTGCCGGTGAGCTCCACCGGCCGGCCGTCGGTGCCGGTGGCCTTGGCCGCGTAGGTGTAGCTGCGGCCGTAGCCGAGCGGCTCGGCGCTGGTCCACGCGGTCTTCTCGGCGTTGAGCTCGCCCTTGACCTCGGCGCCGTCGGGGTTGGTCAACCGGACCTCGGTGAGCGTGCCCTCGGCCACCCGCACGGTGACCGGCGTGGTGACCGGGACGTCCTTCGCGTCCACCGGCGGCTCGGCGCTGAGCACGGCCTTCGGCGGGATCTGGTCCGGGTTCGGCTGGGCGTCGCCACCCTCCCCGCCGGAACACGCGGCGAGCACCACCGCCCCGCCGCCGGCCAGTGCGGCCTTGAAGACTGTGCGCCGTTCGATCACCGTTCTCCTCCCATCGACAGGCAAGTCCGTCGAACGCCGTGGCCTGGAACACGTGCTGCGCGGATCCGCGGGCTGGCAGCATGCAGCCATGAGCAAGCGAACCGCTGTCATCACGGGTGCCAGCGCCGGCATCGGCGCCGCGACCGCACGGGCCCTCGCCAAAGCCGGCTTCGACGTGGTGCTCGGCGCCCGCCGCCTGGACCGGCTACAGCCGGTGGCGGACGAGTTGGCCGGCACCGCACACGTACTGGACGTCACCGACCCGGGGTCGGTTGCGTCGTTCGCGGACCAGATCCCAGCATGCCACGTCCTGGTCAACAACGCGGGTGGCGCGCGTGGCCTCGAGCGCGTCGAGGAGGCCGACGAGGAGCACTGGCGCTGGATGTGGGAGGCGAACGTGCTGGGCACGCTGCGGACGACCAAGGCGTTGCTGCCCAAGCTCCGCGCCTCCGGCGACGGCCACGTGGTGACCGTCACGTCGATCGCCGGGTACCAGGTGTACGACGGTGGCGCGGGATACACCTCGGCCAAGCACGCGCAGTCGGCGCTGCACCGCACGCTGCGGTCGGAGCATCTCGGCGAGCCGATCCGGTTCACCGAGATCGTTCCGGGGCTGGTGGAGACGGAGTTCTCGGTGAACCGGTTCGGCGGTGACGCCGAGCGCGCGAAGAACGTCTACCGGGGGCTCCAGCCGCTGACCGCCGAGGACGTGGCCGAGGTGATCGCGTTCGCGGCGACGCGGCCGGCGCACGTGAACCTGGACCAGATCGTGCTCAAGCCGCGCGCCCAGTACGACGCCGTCCGCTCGCACCGCGAGTAGCGCACCTCACAGCAACGCCTCCTGAACCAGGTCCTCCGCGTCCTCCACCGAGCCGACCATCCGGTAGCAGTGCACCCGCAGCTCCGCCCGGTACCGCTCGGCCAGGCTGCTGAACGCCGCCTGGTCACCCGCCCGCGCCGCCTCCGCCAGTGCCGTGTCCTCCGCCGTGCCCATCCGGTCCTCCCTCGCCGCTCCGCGTGTCGTCGCCCCTGTGACGGCGCCGGGTGGTGGAACTCATCGCTGCGCTACAACGTGCAGTTCACCAGCAACGGCTCGGGGCGCAGCCGGACCCCGAACCTGGCGTGCACGCCGTCACGCACCTCGCGGGCCAGCGCGAGCAGGTCCGCGGTGCTGGCCCCGCCGCGGTTGGTCAGCGCCAGGGCGTGCTTGTGCGACAGCGACACCCGCCCGCCGGGACCCGGGTGGCCCTTACCGAACCCGGCGCGCTCGATCAGCCACGCCGCGGACAGCTTCACCCCGCCGTCGGCCGGGTAGGTGGGCACCGGCACGTCGGCGCCGACCACGTCGGAGATCCTGGTCAGCGCCTCGGCGGCCTCGGCCTCGGCGAGGATCGGGTTGGTGAAGAACGACCCGGCGCTCCAGGTGTCGTGGTCGCCCGCGTCGAGCACCATGCCCTTGCCGCGGCGCAGTTCCAGCACCGCCGCGCGGGCGTCGGCCACCGGCACCCGCGTGCCCACCGGCACGTCCAACTTCCTGGCCAGCTCCGCGTAGCGGATCGGCCGGGACAGCCCGTCGGTGTGCAGCGCGAGCCGCACGTCCAGCACCACACCGGTGTCGGTGCCCTTGAGCACACTGGTGCGGTAGCCGAACCCGAGGTCGGCCGCGGTGAGGGTGCGCACCTCACCGGCCCTCCGGTCATAGCAGCGCGCCGACACCAGCACCTCGCTGATCTCGCAGCCGTACGCGCCGACGTTCTGGATCGGGGTGGCCCCGACCGAGCCGGGGATGCCGGAGAGGCACTCCACGCCGCCGACGCCCTGCTCGACCATCGCCGCGACGAACTCGTCCCAGTTCTGGCCGGCCGCGACCTCGACGAACAGCTCGCCGTCGGCGGTGTCCCAGCCGGGCAGCGCCCGCCAGCCGGAGCTGCCCACGCGCAGCACGGTGCCGGAGAAGCCGGCGTCGGACACCACCAGGTTGGACCCGCCGCCGAGCAGCAGCAGCGGCTCGCCGCCGGCATCGGCGGCGCGCACCGCGTCGACCAGCTCGGCGGCGGTGCCGGCCTCGGCGAACCGGCCGGCCGGCCCACCGAGCCGCAGCGTGGTGTAGTGCGCGAGGGTGGCCACGGCGGGTGTTTCGACAGTGCTCACGTCCGGCAACGGTACTGTCTGCCCCCATGGGGTCCCGTATCGAGCACCGCGCCGAGTTCCGGCGGAGCGTGGCCGACGTGTACCGCGCGGAGGCCGACGAGGCCGCGCTGCGCGACCGGCTGGCCGAGCTCGGCGGCCGGCACGCCGAGCTGTCGGCGCACGCGGAGACCCCGGACGGCGTGCGGTACCGGCTGGTGCAGGGCATCGACGCCGACCACCTGCCATCGGCCGTGCGCGCCGTGCACAAGGGCGACCTGGTGGTGCACCGGGAGCAGGAGTGGCACCGGGCCGGCGACGGCTACGCCGGCACCGCGCGGGCCGGGGTCGACGGGGTGCCCGGCCGGATCGAGGCCCGCACGGAGATCACCGCCGAGGGCGACGTGACCGTGCTGCGCGCCACCGGCGAGGTGACCGTGCGGATCCCGCTGCTCGGCGGCAAGCTCGAACGGCTGATCGCCGAGCAGGTCACCACCCTGCTGCGGCGGGAGGCCGAGTTCACCGCGCGCTGGCTCGACCGGGACGGCTGACCGCCCGACACGATCCACAGTGAGCCGGAACACCTTTCCGGCCAGTGCCCGTACCGGAGCCCCCGCGCTCCACTCGGGGCACCGGCCGGCCCACCAGCACCGCGCCTCCCGCGGCCAGCCCCTGGGCGCGCCCACCCGCGGCACCACCAACCCCAACCGCCTGCGCCGGGTGGACCGCTGGCTCACCGGGACGCCGGAGGTGGGCCGGGTGCTGCGCGCGACGCCCGACCCGCTGGTGGTAGACCTCGGCTACGGCGCCTCGCCGGTGACCACCGTGGAGCTGGCCACGCGGCTGCGTGCCGCGCACCCGGACGTGCGGGTGCTGGGCCTGGAGCTGGACCCGGAGCGGGTGGCCCGGGCCGAGGCCGCCGCCGCCGACCCGCCGCGGCTGGAGTTCCGCCGCGGCGGCTTCGAGCTGGCCGGCAGCCGGCCGGTGCTGGTGCGCGCGTTCAACGTGCTGCGGCAGTACCCCGAGGCCGACGTGCCCGCGGCGTGGCGGGCCATGCTCGACCGAATCGCACCCGGCGGGCTGCTGGTGGAGGGCACCTGCGACGAGATCGGCCGGCGCTGCGCCTGGGTGACCGTGGGCCACGACGGCCCACGCACGCTCACCCTCGCGGTCAAGGCCACCGTGCTCGACCGGCCGGGCGCCGTGGCCGAGCGGCTGCCGAAGGTGCTCATCCACCGCAACGTCCCCGGCGAGCCGGTGCACCGGCTGCTGTCCATCCTGGACGACTGCTGGGCCGCGGCGGCGCCGCTGCGCCCGTTCGGTGGCAGGGCCCGCTGGGTGGCCACGGTGCGGCTGCTCGCCGAGCGCGGGTGGCCGGTGCTGGGCCGCCCGGCCCGGTGGCGGCTGGGTGAGCTGACCGTCCCCTGGTCCACCGTCGCACCCCTCTCCGGGTTTCACATGAACTTCACGTTTCGTCGCCCTGAGTGACTCGGGGTCTTTCCCCCGGATCTCCCGGAACCTGCCCGCGATCGATGGTGACGCTGTCCTGGCCGGTGCCAGCATCCCGGTGACAGCGCGAAGAACGGCGTGCCGCCCACCACACCGGCACCGCGCGCGACCACCACTGGCAGGACGGAACCGCGCGCGGGACGGGAACCCAGAACGGAGACACCGATGTCCTCTTCCGCCACGTTACCGACCGGCGTGCGGGCGGGCGCCTACCGCGCGTCCGTCGCCGACACCCCGCAGCTGGTCCGGGCCGCGCAGCGACTGCGTCACCAGGTGTTCGCCGTCGAGCACGGCGCCCGGTTGGACACGCGGGTGCCGGGACTCGACGTCGACGAGTTCGACGCGGCGTGCGACCACCTGGTCGTCGAGCACCAGCCGACCGGCGAGCTCGTCGGCACCTACCGCCTGCTGCCGCCCGGCCGCCGCGCCGGGCTCTACGCGGACACCGAGTTCGACCTCGGCGCGCTGGACGCGCTGCGACCCATGCTGATCGAGGCGGGCCGGTCGTGCGTGCACCCCGAGCACCGCACGGGTGCGGCGATCACCACGATGTGGTCGGCGCTGGGCCGTTACGCGCTGCTGTCCGGACACCGCTACCTGGCGGGCTGCGCGTCGGTGCCGCTCGCCGACGGTGGCGCGGCGGCCGCGGCCACCTGGCGACTGGCCGAGACCCGCCACTCCGCCCCCGCGGAGCTGCGGGTGCGGCCGCACCGTCCGTGGCTGCCGCGGGTCGACCTGCCGTCCCGGCCGAGCCAGGCCCTGGTGCCCCCGCTGCTGCGCGGCTACCTCCGGCTCGGTGCCCTGGTGTGCGGGCCGCCCGCGCACGACCCCGAGTTCGGGGTGGCGGACTTCTTCGTGCTGCTGCGCCTCGACCGGATCGACCGGCGCTACCTCCGCTACTTCGGAGTCGACGCCTCGGCCCCGGAACCGACGCGAGGCCAGGGCGAATGACTTCCTACCGCGTCAGTTCACCCTGCACACCCCGGTGCGTCACCCACGCTCGACCTCCGGTGCCCACTATGGACGCCGTGCGGCGAGGTGTGCGGTTGGCGACCCGGTTGGCCGCGAGCTGGCCGGAGGTCAGGGCCGGTGTGCCGGGCGCGGCGGCCCGGCGACTGCTCGACGCCATGGACGTCCGGATCGACGGCCCCGGTGAACGGCTGCGCGTGCCGGGACCCACCGGCACGCTCGTGGTCGCCAACCACGTCTCCTGGCTCGACGTCGTGGCGCTGGTGGCGCTGGAACCCATGGCGTTCCTCGCGAAGCGTGAGGTGGGCCGGTGGCCGGTGCTCGGATCGCTGTCGGCCCGGCTCGGCACCGTGTTCGTCGACCGGTCCGCGCTGCGCTCACTGCCCGCCGACATCGGGCGGGTGGCCGCGCTGCTCCGGGCCGGCCGCTCGGTCGTGGTGTTCCCGGAGGCCACCACGTGGTGCGGGCCGCCAGGCGGCCGGTTCCGGCGGGCGGCCTTCCAGGCGGCGCTCGGCGCCGGCGCGCCGGTCCGCCCGGTGACGTTCGCCTACACCCAGGGCGGGCGGCCGAGCACCGTGGCCGCGTTCGTCGGCGACGACACGCTCGCCGCGAGCCTGGGCCGCGTGCTGCGCGCGGACGACCTGCGGCTGCGGATCACGGCGCACCCGCCGCTGCCGCCGGTGGGCGATCGCCGGGCGCTGGCCGCCGCGGCCCGCGAGGCCGTGTGCGGTGCCGATGGGCTGGCCCATGCTTGACCTGCTGAACCGGCTCACCGAGCTCCTCCAGGAAACGATCGACTCGCCGCTGCTGTGGCTGGTCGTGTTCGCCGTGTCCGGGCTGGACGCGCTCCTGCCGTTCATGCCGAGCGAGACCACGGTGATCACGGTCGCGGTGCTGATCGGACCCGATCCCGGGAAGCTGGTCCTGCTCACCGGGACGGCGGCGGCGGGCGCGTGGGCGGGTGACATGCTCGGCCACTGGCTCGGCCGCCGGGCGGGGCCCCGCGCCGTGCGGGCGCTGCGGCGCGGTGAACGCGGCCGGGAACGGTACGTGTGGGCCAGTGCGAAGGTGCTGCGGCACGCGCCGTTGCTGATCGTCGCGGGCCGTTACCTTCCCGGCGGTCGGGTGGCCTCGGCGCTGGCCACCGGCACCCTGCGTTACCCGATGGGACGGTTCGCCGCGCTGGACGCGGTCGGGACCACCCTCTGGGCCGTGTACAGCGTCGCGATCGGCTTCCTGGGCGGCGTGAGCTTCGCCGACGAGCCGGCGAAGGGATTGCTGCTGTCCTTCGGCATCGGGCTGCTGGTGGTCGCGGCCATCGAGGTGGGCCGGCGGTTAGGCTTCCGGCGTGCGGCACGCGACCTTCCTGCGAGCGATCGACGACCACGGCGCCGGCCTGCGCGCGGCGGCCCTCGCGGCCGGCTCGGACGCCCCGGTACCGACATGTCCGGATTGGACGGTGTTCGGGCTGGTCCGGCACATCGCCCGGGTGTACTCCTGGGTGTGCGCCGCGATCGCCAACCCGAGCGGTGAGCATGTCGAGGCCGGCCGCCCGCCGGAGGAATGGTCGGCGCTGCTGGACTGGTGGGACGAGCGGCGGCGGGAGCTGCTCGCCGCGATGGCCGACCCGGAGCGGCCGGCATGGCTGCGGTTCAGCGGCTACCAGCCCGCCCGTCTCCCACCACCACCCAAACGGAGACGCTCCGCGTCGCTGTATCCACAAAAGGCCGGGTCGTGGGCCCGCCGGCAGGCGCACGAGACGGCCATCCACCGGCTCGACGCGGAGCTGGCCGCCGGCGGGGAGACCGTCGCCTTCGACCCCGAGTTCGCCGCGGACGGCATCGAGGAGTTCCTGGTCCTGCTGCTGCCGGACCTCGCCGGCGACCAGCAGACGACCGGCTCGGTGCTGGTGCACGCCGAGGACACCGGGCGGATGTGGTCGCTGCGACTGGAGCAGGACAGAGCACCGGCCACCGCCGACCCCGAGCAGCCGTTCGAGCCGGACCTGACCATCGCCGGCCCCGCCGGCGACGTGTACCGGGCGCTGTGGGGCCGCCCGCACCGGGCGAGCCTGGAGGGCGACACCGCGTTGCTGGAGCCGCTGCGGGCGCCGTGACGCGGACCAGGGATGATGTCCGACCGTGTCCACCACACCGCCGAACTCCGACCGCCGCTACGTCATCACCTTCGGCTGCCCGGACCGCACCGGGATCGTCGCCCGCATCGCGTCGTTCCTCGCCGAGGTGGGCGGCTGGATCGTCGAGGCGGCCTACCACACCGACCTGGACACCGGCTGGTTCTTCACCCGCCAGGTGGTGCGCGCGGACTCGATCCCGTTCGACGTCGAGGAGCTGCGGGCCCGGTTCGCCGGCGTGGCCCGCTCGCTGGGCAGCGAGTCGGACTGGCAGGTGGCCGACACCGGGGAGCCGCGCCGGGTGGTGATCCTGGTGTCCAGGGAGGGGCACTGCCTGTACGACCTGCTCGGCAGGGTCGCGTCCGGTGAGCTGGACGTGGACCTGCGGGCGGTGATCGGCAACCACGAGTCGCTCGGCGACATCACCAGGGCCCACGGCATCCCGTTCCACCACGTGCCGTTCCCCGCCGGCGACCCCGCCGGCAAGGTGGCCGCGTTCGCCCGGCTGCGGGCGCTGGTGGACGAGCACGACCCGCACGCGGTGGTGCTCGCCCGGTTCATGCAGATCCTGCCGCCGGAGCTGTGCGCGGCGTGGGCCGGCAGAGCGATCAACATCCACCACAGCTTCCTGCCCTCGTTCGTCGGCGCCCGGCCGTACCACCAGGCGCACGCGCGCGGCGTGAAGCTGGTGGGCGCCACTTGCCACTACGTCACCGCGGAGCTGGACGCCGGGCCGATCATCGAGCAGGACGTGATCCGCGTGGACCACGGCGACACGGTGGCCGACATGGTGCGCAAGGGCCGGGACATCGAGAAGGTCACCCTGGCCAGGGGCCTGCGCTGGCACCTGGAGAACCGGGTGCTCGTGCACGGCAACCGCACCGTCGTCTTCTGATCCCGTCCACGAACCGCGGACACGTGCGCGGCGATCGCGGACACACGTACACAGACCGCGGACGCGCGTACACAGATCGCGGACGCGCGTACACAGACCGCGGACACAGGTGCACGGGTCAGGCGCGGACGAGCATCTTGCCGGTGTTGCCGCCGCGCAGCAGGTCCAGGAACGCCTGCGGCATGTTGCGCAGGCCCTCCACGACGGTCTCCGAGTACTTCAGCCGCCCGTCCCGCACCATCGGGGCGACCTCCTCGACGAACCTCGGGTACAGGTCGTTGTGGTCGGCCACCAGCATCCCGCGCATGGTGAACCGCTTGGCGATGATCTGCGCGAGGTTGCGCGGGGCCGGAGTGGGCTCGGTGGCGTTGTACTGCGAGATCATCCCGCAGACCACGATCCGGCCGTGCAGGTTCAGCGCGTCGATCGCGGCCTCGAGGTGCTCGCCGCCGACGTTGTCGAAGTAGAGGTCGACCCCGTCCGGGGCGGCCGCCGCGAGTTGCTCGGTGACCGGGCCGTCGTGGTAGTCGAAGGCGGCGTCGAAGCCCAGCTCCTCGGTGAGGTGGCGGACCTTCTCCGGAGAGCCGGCGCTGCCGATCACCCGGCGGGCGCCGCGGAGCTTGGCGAGCTGGCCGACCATCGAGCCGACCGCGCCGGCGGCGCCGGAGACGAACACCGTGTCGTCGGGCCGGAACTGGCCGACCTCGAACAGCCCGGCGTAGGCGGTGTGCCCCGGCATGCCGAGCACACCGAGGTAGGTGGTGATGGGCGCGGCGTCGGGGTCGACCCGCCGCGCCCGACCGGCCGGGAGGACGGCGTGGGAACGCCAGCCGAGCTCGTGCAGCACGACGTCACCCTTTCGGAGGCTGTCGTCGTTCGACTCGACCACCTCGCCGACCGCGCCGCCGGTCATGACCTCACCCACCTCGTACGGCGCGACGTAGGACTTGGCCGCGCTCATCCGGCCGCGCATGTAGGGATCGACGCTGAGCACCAGGTTGCGCACCAGCACCTCGCCGGGGCCGGGGCGGGGGACCTCGGTGTCCACGACGGAGAAGTTGTCGAGGGTGGGGACGCCCTTCGGGCGGGACGCGAGCCGGATCTCGGTGGCGGTCACGGTTCCTCCAGTCTGTGGTGACGGTTGGTGACTCCTCCGGCGGCAACCGGCCGGCCCGCGATGACATTCCTGGGTGTGCCCGGGGTTACCCCTTCCGGGCGAGGTCGGCCAGGTTGGCGAGCACGCCCTCGTGGATGCGCCGGAGGCCGGCCGGGGCGAAGATCCGCTCGAAGAAGCCGCCGATGCCACCGGCACCGTCCCAGGTGGTCTCGATCCGCACGGCGCTGCCGGCGCCGGCGTCCCGCACCGTCCAGGTGGTGACCATGCTGGAGTTGGCGTCGTCCTCCACGAGGGTGCCCGGCTCCGGCTCGCGCACCGTGGCGCGCACGTTCCGCACGCGCTTGCTGGTGGCCTGCAGCGTCCACCGGGCGACCGTGCCCGCGCCTCGGCCGCCCTCCTCGACGGCGTAGTCGCGGTAGTGCTCGGTGAGGATCTTCGGCCGGCTGTCGACATAGTCGGCGACGAGCGCGCGCACCCGCTCCACCGGCGCGTCGATCGTCCGTTCCGCGGTGGCCGTCACCTTGCCCATGGCACTCCTCCCTGTGGCCTGCCTCTCGATGCCCACTGTGGCACTCGCCGCCAACTGGCGCTCGCGTTCCCCCGATCAGACCGGCTTCGCCAGGGCGTCGACGACCTGGGCACCGGGGAGGGCGGCCAGCAGGGATCCGGTGACCAGCAGCTTGCTGCCGCGGATACCGCTGCCGACGATCAGCTCGGGTTCGGCGGCGACGGCGGCGTCGAGCAGGATCGGCCAGCCGGCGGGCAGCCCGATGGGGGTGATCCCGCCGTACTCCATCCCGGTCAGCTCCACCGCCTCGGCCATCGGGGCGAACGACGCCTTCCGGACGTCCATCCTGCGCCGGATCACGCCGTTGACGTCGGCGCGGGTGGTCGCCAGGACCAGCGCCGCCGCGTAGCGGGTCTCGCCGGCGCGCTTGCCGGCGACCACGACGCAGTTCGCCGAGGCCGACAGCGGGGAGGAGTAGGCCGCGCAGAACTCGGCCGTGTCGGCCAGCTCCGGGTCGATCGCGGCGACGCCCACCAACCCGGCGTCGGGCAGTGCGGCGAGGGCCTTGGCCACCGGCTCGGCCAGCAGGTCGGGGCGCGCGGTGGCGGGTTCGACGGTCAGGGTTCCGGCGATGCTCCAACTGCTCACGTACGCGAGACTAGACCCGGTTCACCAGCTGTGGCCGCCGCGCTGCACCTCGATGAGCTTCGGCCGGACGTCGACGATGTAGACCAGCGCGGCGATCAGGCCGGCCAGCCAGAAGATCATCCCCGGGCCGAAGAACCGGAACAGCGCCATGGCGGCGGTGGCCCCGCCGGTGATGGCCAGCCAGACGGGCTTGGTCTTGCGGTCGGCGGCGGTGAACGCGTCGGCGCGCTGGGTGAGGGCGTGCACGAACGCGAAGAGACCGACGAACGTGCCGGCCCAGCTGATGACCGTCACGATCCAGTACGCGAGAAACGGCACGAGAACAGCCTACGTCAACGCCCGGGCACGACGACGGGTCCCGGCACCCGCACGGTGCCGGGACCCGGTCTGGTGTCAGGTCACTTGCCGGTCTTCGACCCGGTGTCGGTGCTCTTCTTGGTGGTGCCGGTCGACCGGCGGGTGTCACCGCCGCCGCGCGGGGCGGTCTTGTCCGCGGCCTTGCGGGTCGCGCTGCGGGTCTCGGCGGCGAGGTCCTCGCCGGCCTCGTCGATCCGCTCGGACACCTGCTCGACGGTCCGCGCGGCCTGCTCACCGGTGGACCGGGTGCGCTTGGAGACCATGCCGAGCACCTCCTCCACGCGCTCGCGGGCCTCGACGGAGAGCTCCTCGGCCCGGTCCTGCGCGGTGTGCAGGGCGTCCTCGAGCTGCTCGATGGCCTTCTTCACCTGCGGCTGGGCCACCAGCTTGTCCCACGCGTCCTCGCCGGCCTCGGCGAGCTTGTTGTAGAGCTTGAGCGCGGCGTCGGTGTACTCGTCGATCACCTTGCGCAGCTCGGCGGGGTCGAACTTCTCCCGCAGGCTCTCCACGTCGCGCGGGAGCTCCTCGAAGTTCTTCCGCGCGGCCTCACTGCCCTCGGTGACCCGCTCCTTGGCCCGGTTCACCGCGTCCACCACGGCCTGGCTGGCCAGGTTGCCGGCGCCGAGCGCGGCGAGCAGCGGGGTGCGCACCTGATCGAGGGCGGAGTTCACCTTCTCGCCGGGGTTCTGCTGAGTGTTCTTCTGCTGGGTGCTCTTCTGCTGGCCGTTGCTGGGGTTGGTCATGGCTATCACTCCTCGCCGGCGATATCGGCCGGTCGCTCCGCTGTTGGTTCCGCCCTCGGGGGCGGTGGATCGGATGGATCGTCCGTGTTCCCGGCGGCCGTGCTCTCCCGCCGGAACGACTCGTAGACGTCGAGCAGCACCTGCTTCTGCCGCTCGGTCAGCCCGGTGTCGGCGCGGATCGCGTCGGGCACCGGGCCACCGGTGGGGACGTCGAGAATCCCCGCCTGCACGTAGAGCGCCTCGGCGGAGATCCGCAGACCCTTGGCGATCTGCTGCAGGATCTCCGCGCTGGGCTTGCGGACCCCGCGCTCGATCTGGCTCAGGTACGGATTGGACACGCCGGCCAGCCGGGACAGCTGGCGCAACGAGATCTTGGCGTTGTTGCGCTGCTGCCGGATGTACTCGCCGATGTCCCGACCGATGTCGGTGACCTTGTCGATCGGGCCGGGCGAGCCCTCGACGGTCTGGTCCGCCACGCCAGACCACCTCCTCCGTGTCCACCCTTCACGGTACGCCGAAGTGCTAGCAACTGCAAGCAGTTTGCTTGCACCGTTCGGGTGTGTTGTCGCCCACCGGTACTACGGTGGACGGATGCCTCTCCTGAGCCGGGACCGGCGGCGGTTGGTCGAGCTGCTGCGCCGGGAGGGAGTGCTGCACGACCCGCGGTGGGCGGCGGCGTTCGCCAGCGTGCCGCGGCACGTCTTCGTGCCCCGGTTCTTCGTGCCGAGGGGGCCGGCCTGGAGGGCGGTGGGCCGCGGCGACGAGGGCTGGCTCCGGCAGGTCTACGACGACACGGTGCTGGTCACCCAACTCGATGACGACCCGGAGCGCTGGCGGTACGCGCGCGAGCACGGACCGGTGCGCGGGATCCCCACGTCGTCGTCGAGCATGCCGGGGATCATGGCGGTGATGCTGGAGGAGCTGCGCGTCGCCGACGGGCAGCGGGTGCTGGAGATCGGTGCCGGCACCGGGTACAACGCCGCGCTCCTGTGCGCCCGGCTCGGCGACCGGCTCGTCTCCACAGTGGACATCGACCCGGCACTGGTGGCCGCGGCGAGGGCGGCGCTGGCGGCGTGCGGCTTCCACCCGACCTGCGAGGTGCACGACGGCGAGCTCGGCTACCCGCCGAACGCGCCGTACGACCGGGTGCTCGGCACCTGCTCGGTGTCCCGGATCCCGCCGGCGTGGCTGGCGCAGACCCGGCCCGGCGGGCTGGTGGTGACGACGCTGAACCGGCCGATCGGCGCCGGGCTGGTGCGGATCACCGTGCGGGCGGACGGCACCGGGATCGGCTCGGTGCTGGCGCGGGACGGGCGGTTCATGCCGCTGCGGGCGCACCGGCTGCTCCCCTCGGTGCCGGACCCGGTGGGCGGGTCGAGCCGGGCGACGGACCTGCCACTGGGAACCGTGCTCGACCCGGGCAGCCGGTTCGAGTTCTTCGCGGGATTCACGCTGGCCGGCGTCGTGCCGGTGCCCGACCCGACCGGCGGCGACGTGGTGCACCTGGTGCATCCGGACGGCTCGTGGGTGCGGCACCGGCCGGCGGGCGACGGGTACACCGTGGAGCAGGGCGGCCCCCGCCGGCTGTGGGACGCCGTGGAGGAGGCCCACGCGCAGTGGCGCGCGCTCGGTTCGCCCGGCAGGGCCGACTTCGGGCTCACCGTCACCGAGCGGGCCCAGGAGTTCTGGCTGGGGTCCCCGAACAGCGACCTGCGCTGGCCGCTCGGCTGACCCCGGCACAGCGCGGCTCAGCGCGCTCAGCGGAGCGAGGCCGCGATCTCCGCCAGCACGTCCATCTGCTCCTGCATGCCGACCTCCATGCCGGAGTCGAGGATCGCGTCGCGCAGTTCCTTGCTCGTGGTCTGCACCAGGAGCGTGAGGATGGTGCGCCCGTCCACCTCGGTGAACGTGACGGTGTTCACCGGCGCCGCCGACTCGTTCGGCGCCTCGGCGTCGGGGTCCTCGTACATCTCGGTCGTGACGATCCGCTCGTTCGGGACGATCTCGCGGTACTCGCCGTGGAAGGCCACCTCGAAGCCGCCGTTGGCCACGAGCACGTAGCGCCACCGGCCGCCGACCCGCAGGTCGATCTCAACACTCGTCATCGTGCCGCGGTGGCCGCTCCACCACCGCTCGACCAGCTCGGGTGTGGTCCACGCCCGATACACCAGGTGTCTCGGCGCGTCGAACTCGCGCGTGATCAGGATCTGCTCGTCCGTCGGCAGCGTCACCTTCGCCGAGCCGCTGCTCGTCTTCTTCGTCATCTCCGCCATCTCACCGCTCCTTGTCCTTGAGCTCTTCCAGAACCACATCTAGCTGTTCGAACCGCTCCGACCACGAGCGCTCGTACCGCTTCACCCAGTCATGGATGGGTTTGAGTGCGTGGCTGTTGAGCCGGTACATCCGCTGCCGCCCCTCGTCCCGCACCTCGACCGCCCCCACCTCGCGCAGGACCCGCAAATGCTTGGACACCTGCGGCTGACCCAGCCGGAGCAGGTGCACCAGGTCATTCACCGGGCGCTCGCCACCAGCGAGGACGTCCAGGATCTGGCGCCGCCGGGGCTCGGCCACGGCGTTGAACACATCAGTCGTCGTCGCTGCTCGTGCCACGGGCCAATCATATACCCATATGGGTATGCGTCAAGCTTGGCTTGACCGTCGCGCTCGCCGAGCGGAGGTGTCAAGCAGCGAGCGCGAGGCATGCTCGGGGTACGGCTCGCGAGGTCAGCGAAAAGCGCCCTGGTCCGGCGTTGCCGGAAGTAACTCCCGCACCCAGGATTCGACGACGGCCACGGCGTCGGCCCGCGAGGCGTGGGTGGTGTCGAACAACCGCACCGGGGGCCGCAGCGCCGACGCCTCGGCGCGCAGCCACTCGTTGAACTCGAGCATCTCCTCGATCCGCGGCCGCGACCACTCCCGCCAGGCAGGCCGCGCCGCCAGCCGTCGGGCGAGCACGTCCGAGTCGGCCACCAGCGCGAGGTAGTGGATGTCGGCGAAGAACACCCGCTCGGGCAACGGCTCGAACTCCGGCGGCACCACCGTGCCGCAGAGCACCACCGGCCGCCCGCTCTGGTGGATCATCGCCGCCATCCGCAGCCAGGTGGCCCGGAATGTCGGGTGCCCGTCGACGTCGTCGCGCAGCCCGCCGGTCCACAGCACGTCCTGCTCGAGCACCACCACCCGGTCGGCCAGCCGGCGGGCCAACTCGGGTCCGACGGTCGACTTGCCCGCACCGCTCGGCCCGGTCAGCGCGAGCAGCGGCAGCCGGTGGAACCGCCACCGGTGGCCGCATCGCGCGCAGCGCAGCACCGGCTCCCCCGGCTCGGCGATCGGCACGTTGGCCCGATCGCCGCAGCCGGGGCAGATCCGCGGGTCGAGCACGCGATCAGTCGAAGAGGTTCTCGAGGAAGCTGCGCTTGCGGTGGCCCCGGTGACCGCCGTGACCGCCGTGGCCGTAGGGCCGCGGCGAGTCGCGGTAGCCACCGCGGTACGGGCGCGGCGAGTCGCCGTACCCGCCCCGGTACGGGCGCGGCGAGTCGGGCTTGCCGTAGTGCCCCGGGTACGGCGCGGGCGGCGGTTGCGGCGCGCTTCCCTGGTACGGCGGCGCCGCGGCCTGGCCGTAGTAGGAGTTCTCCGCGCCGACGATCTGTTCCAGCTCGCCGTAGTCGAGGAAGATTCCGCGGCATCCCTGGCACTGCTCGATGTGGATGCCGTTCTTGTCGACGGTACGCATGGCCTGTTGGCACTTCGGGCACATCACGCATGCCACCCTACGCATGTCTGCCCGCCGATGAGACGCCCGCCACGGTGACGCGCAGCCGTTCCACCATCGCGGCCACCGGCGGGTTGCCCGCGCCGCCCGCCCGAACCACCGCCGACACCGTGCGGACCAGCCGCGGCCCCACGACCTCGCGCAGCCGCACACCGTCCGGGGCGGGCTCGCCGGCCAGCGCCGGCATCAGCGACACCCCCAGCCCCGCGGCCACCAGCGCGAGGATCGCGGTGTAGTCGCTGCTGGCGTAGTCCACGCCGGGCACGAAGCCGGCGATCCCGCACGCCCGGTCGAGCGTCGCGCGCAGGGCGGCGTCGCCGTGCGGGGCGATCCAGGGTCGCTCCGCCAGCTCGGCCAGCTCGATCGGCCCCTCCTCCGGGCACCAGCCCTCCGGGATCGCCGCCAGCAGCGGCTCGCGCAGCAGCACCGTGGTCTCGATGCCGGTGTCGCGCACCCGTGGCAACAGGTCGTACTCGTACACCAGGGCGAGGTCGAGCGCGCCCGAGGCGACCTGCGCGACAGCCTCTGGCGGGTCCGCCTCGACCAGGTGGACCCGCAGGTCGGGGTGGTCGCGCCGGCAACGCGCGATCGCGGTCGGCAGCAGCGCCCGCGCGGCCGTCGGGAAGGCCGCGACGCGCAGCACGCCGCGCACGGCCGAGGTCAGCTCGGCGACCGACGCCCGCGCCCGCTCCAGCTCGGCCAGCACCGCCTCGGCGTGGCCGACCAGCAGCGTGGCGGCCTCGGTGAGCACCAGCCGGCGCCCGTCCCGGATCAGCAGCGGCGCGCCGACCTCGCGTTCGAGCAGCGCGAGCTGCTGCGACACCGCCGAGGGGGTCAGCGAGCAGGCCCTGGCCGTCGCGGCGATGGTCCCGTGCCGGGCCAGTTCCCGGAGCAGGCGCAGCCGGCGCACCTCCAACATGTAGTCAGCCTAATGGTGGCCGGCAATTATCGTCACTTGTGCTACCGGTTCGGTGGACCGCACGCTGGGCGGGTGACCACCGTCGAGACCACCACGGCTACCGAGTACGCGCGCCGGCGCGCCGACCTGTGCGCGGCGATGGCCGCGCGGGGGTGGGCCGCGGTCGCGGTGACCAGCCCGGAGAACGTCTACTTCCTCACCGGCCTCGACCACGCCGGCTACTTCGCGTTCACCTTGCTGATCGTGACCCCGGACGGCCCGCCGATGCTGGTGACCCGCGAGATGGAGCGCCCCACGGTGCGGGCCCAGCTCGCCGACTGCCGGCACCACCCCTATGCCGACGGCGCCGATCCCGCCGAGGTCGTGGCCCGCGAGCTGGCCGGAGTCGTGCCGGCCGGCGCGGCGGTGGCCGTCGAGGACGAGTCGATGTTCTTTCCACCCGCGATCCGGGACCGGATCCGCGCGGCACTGCCCGACCGTCGGTGGTGCGACGCCACGGGCGTGCTGTCGGCCGCTCGGCTGGTCAAGTCGGCGGCGGAGATCGCGCACGTCCGCGCCGCGGCGGCGGTGTCGGACGCCGCGATGCGCGCCGTGCTGTCCGCGGCGCGACCGGGGGTGCCGGAACGCACGGTGGCCGCGGCGGCGCAGGCCGCGTTGCTCGCCGGCGGTCACGAGCCCGGGTTCGCCCCGCTGATCCGTCCACTGTGGATGCTCGATCGGGAGCACGTCTCCTGGGGCGACCGGCTGCTGGGCACCGGAGGATTGTTCATCGAGCTGTCCGGTTGCGTGCGGCGCTACCACGCGCCGCTCAGCCGCACCGTCCACCTCGGCCGACCACCGGCCGATGCGGGCGCGGCCCACCAGCGGGCGCTGGCCGGGCTCACCGCCGCGGCCGGCGCGCTGCGCCCCGGCGCGCGCACCGGCGAGGTGTACGCGGCATGGCGGCGGGCGACCGGCGCGACCCGGCACCACTGCGGGTACCTCGTCGGCATCGGGTTCCCACCGAGCTGGGTGGGCGGGGGCGAGGTGCTCGGCATCCGGCCGAGTGGCGACACCGAGGTCCGCCCCGGCATGACCTTCCACCTCATGTCCTGGGTACCGGGCCACGTGGTGTCCGACACCGCGCTGGTCGCCGACACCGGGGCCGAGCTGCTCACCACCGCGCCGCGCACGCTGACCGTGCTCGACTGAACCGTCCAATGAGGAGTATTCGATGCGGATCACCGCGCTGAACGCCACCCCGGTGGCCGTGCCCTACCGCGCCGACGAGGTGTGGGCCTTTGGGCGCCGCCGCGGCCAGGTGAGCGTGCTGCTGGAAGTGACCACCGACGAGGGCGTCACCGGGCTGGGTGAGGCGGCCGGCTACCCGAGCGCCGACGTGGTGCTCGCGGTGTTGCGCGGGCTGGAACCGCTGGTACTGGGCGCCGACCCGACGGAGATCGAGAAGTTGGTCCGCCGGATCGACCTGGTCGGCACCTGGCACCACGTGCGGGCGACCAGCCCGGCGATCGCCGCGGTGGAGATGGCCTGCTGGGACATCGTCGGCAAGGTGTGCGGGCAGCCGCTGGTGACACTGCTGGGCGGCCGGTTCCGCGAGGAGGTGGAGTTCTTCTACTACGTCGCGGCCGGCGCGCCGGAGGAGGTGGCCGCGGAGGCGCGGCGCGGGCGGGCGGCCGGATTCGGCACCTTCTACCTCAAGGTCGGCGCCGACGAGCAGAGCATCGACATCGCCAGGGTGGCCGCGCTGCGCGACGGTGCGGGACCGGAGGCGCTGCTCAGGGTGGACGCCAACGAGGCGTGGTCACCGGGCACGGCGGTGCGGATGATCCGCGAGCTCGCCAGGTTCGGGCTGGAGCTGGTGGAGCAACCGGTGTCCGGGCGCAACCTCGCCGAGCTCGGCTACGTGCGGAGCCGGGTGGACGTGCCGCTGCTGGCGAACGAGGCGAGCTGGACCCGGTACGACCAGCTGGCGGTGATCCGCGCCGGCGCGGCGGACGCGCTGTCCGCGGACAACCAGCTCGACGGTGGCCTGCTCAACCTCAAGCGGTCGGCCGGGCTCTGCGAGGCGGCCGGGTTGCCGGTGGTCAAGCACAGCCTCGGTGAGCTGGGGGTGGCGCTGGCCGCCGCGGTGCACGTGATCGCCGCGACGCCGAACTTCCGCTACGCCAACCAGGGCTACGCGGCGTTGCTGGCCGACGACGTCACCACCGGGTTCGGCGGCGGCGTGGAGTCCTGCCGGGACGGTCGGGTCGCGGTGCCGCGGGGTCCCGGGCTCGGGGTGACGCTGGACCCCGACCGGGTGGCCCGGTACGCCGAGCTGCACCGAAGGGAGGGCGCCACGTTCGCCTTCCACGACCCGGCGGCGCTGGCCGGCGCGCCGGCGTTGCCGAAGCGGTGAGGCACCCGCCGCGACGACCCGCTGCCGGCCGCCGCGGCGGGCACACCCCCAGCCGCACCGGATCAGCAGGCGCACAGGCAGAACGGGTGGCCGGCGGGGTCGGCGTACACCCAGAAGGCGTCGTGGCTCCTGTCGAGCACGGTGGCGCCGAGCCGGACGGCCCGCTCGTGCGCCGCCGGGAGGTCGGTGACCTTGAGATCGAGGTGGAACTGCTGCGGGCGGTGCTGGGACGGCCATTCCGGCGGCTGGTAGCCGGTGACCTGCTGGAACTCGATGGCCGGCCCGCCCGCCGGGTTGGTCAGCGTCCACCAGCCATCGCCTCCCTCGGGGGTGGACCAGCCGAGCAGCTCGCCGTAGAAGCGGGCCAGTGCGGGGGCGTCCGGGCAGTCGAGCACCACGGAGCCGAACGTCGGGACGGTCGGTGCGGACACTGGGGCCCTCCTTCTCGTGGGGGGTAACCGCTGTGATGAGTATGGCGGTTATCGCACGGAGCGCACAAGCGGTGGCGACGTAAAGTGGTCCCGTGGCCGCGCCGTCCGCTGACGTGTCGCTCGTCCTCGACTTCCTGAACACGCTCGATGTCGAGGACGACATCGACGTGCTGCGCTCGGCCGAGTCGTGGCACGGGTGGGCGCGGGAGCGCGGGCTGCGGGCGGGGACGGTGACGGCGGCGCGGCAGGTGCGGGAGGCGCTGCGGGCCGCGGTCGGTGACCCGGAGGCGCGGGCGGCCGAGGCCGGGGCGCCGGTGGAGGCGCGGCTGACCGGCGGGACGCCGGCGTTGGTCGCCGCGGACGCGGTGGGCGCGATCCTGGCCGCGGCGGCCAGGCTGGCCGTGCGCGGCGAGTGGGAGCGGCTGAAGATCTGCCCCGCCGACGACTGCCGGTGGGCGTTCTTCGACCAGTCGCGCAACCGGTCCCGGACGTGGTGCTCGATGCAGGTGTGCGGTAACCGGGAGAAGGCGCGCGCGTGGCGCGAGCGCGCCGCGGCCCGCGCGGAGTAACCGGCGTCAACGGTCGGGGTGGTCTCCGGTGGCGCCGTCGATGAGCTCGCGGACGACGTCGAGGTGGCCGGCGTGCCGGGCGGTCTCCTCGATCATGTGGATGAGGACCCACCGCAGCGAGACGGGGTCGCCGAACCACGCGGTGCCGAGGTGGTCCAGGTCGTGCTCGGTGATCACCCGGTCCGCGGCGGCCCGGGCACGGCCGTAGAAGGCGAGGATGTCGGCGGTGCTCTCGTCCGGGGTGACCCGCAGGTCGGCGTTCTCGTCCTCGTCGTCGAAGGGCAACGGCTCGGTGGGGTAGCCGAAGGTCTGGCAGAACCAGGCGTACTCGACCGCGGCGAGGTGCTTGACCAGGCCGAGGAGGTTCGTGCCGGACGGCGTCATCGGACGCCGCAACCGCTCGTCGTCGAGGCCGTCGAGCTTCCACAGCACCACGTCCCGATACTGGTCGAGACTGGCGTGCAGGCTTTCCTTCTCACCGCCGGTGAACGGCACCCGTCTGCTCATCACCGCAAAGTACCAGCGCTCGACCGTAACTTCCCTCCCTCCAACCTCGTAGCAGTCGGCCAGCATCACGTCCTTCTCCGTCACGCCGCCATGTGCAGATAATGAAGCTCAGCTGTCGTACGAGTCGCGGACAACTTTGGTGACCGATTCGGGTAAGTCGATCCTGATGCACGGTTTAGCGGCCTGGACATGCCGACCCAGGGCGAAGTGATGCTCGGCGAACAGGCATAGCCACCTGATCGGAGGTATCGACGCGTCGATTCCAGCCACTAACGTGTGCGACACGGGGTGGTCAAAACAGCACTGAGGGGAAGGCTGCAAGTTGCCAATGAACCGCTCTTACACCGTTGCACGGTAGGAGCACAATCAACTGCAGGTCGCATGTTGGATAACATACGATCGCTCAAGTATGCACCTTAATTTAGGTGCATCCATCGCCCTTCCCGCGTTCACCTCGCCAAAACGAAATGTAGACGACGTATTAAGGGAAAGGAGAGCAGCATGCACAGATGGCTTGCTGACCGGAAGGCGCCTCGTCGCGCACTAACGAGCACGGCTGTCCTCGCTGCGGTCTTCGGCTGGGGCTTCGGACTTGTCCCAGCGGCATCCGCCGAAACGCAGGAGCCCCCACAACCCATGGGCACTTGCGGGGAAACATATGACCCGTCCGTCACCGGCGCGGCAGCACACTGGGAACTTAGCTGTTCTGACGGAAAAATCCGGGTAAAGGGTTGGGTTGAGGGAACATTTCCGCCCGATGGAATGTGTGCCAAAGTAAAGGCTCGCTTCGCTAGTGGAGTTACGGAGTATAGCGGCGAAGTGGGCGACCCGTGGGACAAGGTCTATTTCGACTGGGCGCACCCCGGACAGATTGCCGACGTCTACCTGTTCGAGTACGACTGCTGAGCGTGCCCGTAGCAGAAAGGTTCAGAAGCTCATGTCTAAAGCAGCAATGAGGGCGGCAGCCATGCTATCTGTTAGGGCATTATTGGTTAGTGTCGCTGTCATTGGTTCAACAGCCTCTGTTTCAGTAACCAGTGCACACGCCGCAACAAAAGTCGCGGACACTTCTTACCAGAAGCAGGACATCACGCCGCAACAAGCGTTGGCGGGAGCGCCATGCATCGTCAGCGGATTTTCATACCATGCGCAACAGGAGATGGCAAACGACCGAATCACCTCAGACCACGTTGAGAACGTGGTCCTAAGAAAGTGCTCCAACGCTAGAAAAACTAAAAATGGCACCTGGAGGTATACCGATGGCCGTATCGTGGTAATTGCTAACAACAATGGTTATGTTGTCACAGTCTGGCGCCGATAATGGATTCTAGGCCTTAGCCCATGAGGTCGTCAACAGCGAGGCCCTGCGGTTGTTGGTGCGGGGCCTCGCTCCCGGTGCCGGGCGAAAGACAGAGCACGACGATCCCCGTCTGTTAAATCTGGTAACATAAAAGAGCTGCACGTGCACCACCCGCTACAGTAACTTTTGATTCAGAAGGGATACTTGATATGACTTACCCAAGGGTTGAGTGGGACAAAGAGGTTAACGCGGCCAGTATTTACTTCAGAGAGCGAGAGGGCGATATCTCCAAAGGTGTACCGGTAGAAGACGAAGATGGCGATGTGCTGGCCGTTCTCCGTTTTTCACCAGCCGGAGAGCTTTTAGAGGTCGAACTCCTGAACGCCAAGGAACAGATGCCAAGGATCTTTCGCAGTTGAGCGTGGAATGAGTCCGCGGAGTCGGGACGATGACTCCGGTATCGGTCACAACGCCAACCGGCCGGGCACCCGCGGGGACGCTTTCGAGAAGGTGTTCCGGGACAGCGTGCTCAACGACCGGAGGTTCGATGTCCCGCTCGTGGCGCTGTCCGGTCTGTTCCTCGTCCTCTGCGTCGGTGG
The DNA here is from genome assembly GCF_900115565.1 of Amycolatopsis arida. Lineage (GTDB taxonomy): Bacteria > Actinomycetota > Actinomycetes > Mycobacteriales > Pseudonocardiaceae > Yuhushiella > Yuhushiella arida. Next base: position 58,456 of record NZ_FOWW01000007.1, read on the forward strand.
AGTCGTCGTCCGGGAGACCCCGCTTCCGCTGATCCCGGCCGACGCGTTCGTCGTTGCCCTGTACTCGCTCTGGCGCCTGCGGGCAGCGGCCACGTACCGGCAGCTCGCCGGGTACGGCTGGCTGGCGGGCGGGGGCACCGCCGGCGGCCTCGCGCTGACGGCGTTGATCGTGCGACCCCGCTGAGCCCGACCAGGAACACCTACGAGCTCTCCGCCGGCGCCCACCGGCTCGGACGCGGTCTTCCACAGGGGGCTGTGGATAACCCTGGGTTCTGTGGATAACGTGTGGACACAACCGCCGATCAGGGGAAACCCTCAGAAGAGCACCTGGGCCACCGTGTAGATGGCGAGCCCGGCCAGCGAGCCGACGACGGTGCCGTTGATCCGGATGAACTGCAGATCCCTGCCCACCTGCAGCTCCACCTTGCGCGAGGTCTCCGCCGCGTCCCACCGCTCCACGGTCTCGGTGATGATCGTGGTGATCTCGGCCGAGTAGTTGGTCACCACGTGCGCCGCGGCGCCCTCGACCCACCCGTCGACCTTCGCGGCCAGCCCGGTGTCGCCCACCAGGCGCTCGCCCAGGGTGACCAACCCGAGCCGCACCCGCCGGCGCAGCTCGCTCGACGGGTCCTCGGCCGCGGTCAGCAGCAGCTCCTTCGCCGTCGACCACGCCGACCCGATCAGCTTCTGCACCTCCGGGTGCTCCACCACCTGCCGCTTCACCTGCTCGGCCCGCGCCATTGTGTCCGGGTCCTTCTGCAGGTCCTGCGCGAACTCGACGAGGAACTTGTCCAGCGCCAGCCGCATGGGGTGGTTGACGTCGGTCTTCACCGCCCAGGCGAACGCCAGCACCTCGCCGTACACCTTGTCCGCGAGCATCTCGTCGACGAACTTCGGCGACCACGACGGCGCCCGGTCCGACACCACCCGCAACACCGTGGCGTGGTTGTCCCGCACCCACTCGTAGGCCCGGTCGCACACCAGGTCCACCAACTTGTGGTGCGCGCCGTCGGCGAAGACCTGGTCGAGCAGCTTGCCCAGCGGCGGCCCCCACGGCCGGTCGATGATCCGCCGCGCCACCGCCTGCTCCATCACCGCCTGCACGTCCTCGTCGCGCAGCACGGTCATCACGCCGCGCACCACGGTCGCCAGCTCCGCGGTGACCCGCTCGGCGTTCTCCGGCTGCGCCAACCACCCGCCGAGCCGCCGCGACACCTCCACCCGGCGCAGCTTGTCCCGCACCACGTCCTCAGCGAGGAAGTTCTCGCCCACGAAGTCACCGAGGCTGTTGCCCAGCACGTCCTTCTTCCGCGGGATGATCGCCGTGTGCGGGATCCGCAGTCCCAGCGGATGCCGGAACAGCGCGGTCACCGCGAACCAGTCGGCCAGCGCGCCCACCATGCCGGCCTCCGCGGCCGCCCGCACGTAGCCCACCCAGGCCGGCCACCCGCGGCTCTGCGCCCAACTGGTCAGCAGGAACACCACCGCCGCGCCGACCAGGAACGACAGCGCCACGAGCTTCATCCTGCGCAGCCCGCGCCGCTTGGTCTCCTCGTCGGTCAGCAGTCCCGCCGGATCGGCCGGTGCCGTCGGTTGCCTCACACCGCCATTCTCCGTGAGGATCTCGCGTTGTGCGCGAACCAGCTCTCGTCCCCCGGCTGCGGCCGTTCACCTCGACAATCTTCGCCGACATGACCGCGCTGGCCGTGCGAGCCGGCGCGGTCAACCTCGGCCAGGGCTTCCCGGACACCGACGGCCCGCCCGCGATGCTCGACGCCGCCAGGAAAGCCCTGTTCGGCGGGGCCAACCAGTACCCGCCGGGACCCGGCCGGCCCGAGCTGCGCGCGGCGATCGCCGAGCACCGCACCCGGTACGGGCTCCACCACGACCCGGACGGTGAGATCCTCGTCACCACCGGAGCCACCGAGGCCATCGCCGCGAGCCTGCTCGCGCTCACCGGTCCCGGCGACGAGGTGTTGGTGATCGAGCCCTACTACGACTCCTACGCCGCGTCGGTCGCGCTGGCCGGCGCCACGCGCAGGGTGGTCCCGCTGGTCGCCGGCCCCGGCGGCCGGTTCGCCCTCGACGTCGACGCCCTGCGCGCGGCGGTGACCCCGCGGACCAGGGCGATCCTGGTCAACTCCCCGCACAACCCGACCGGCACGGTGTTCACCCGGGACGAGCTGGCCGCCATCGCCGAGGTGTGCGTCCGGCACGACCTGGTCGCGATCACCGACGAGGTCTACGAGCACCTGGTGTTCGACGGCGAGCACGTCCCGCTGGCCACACTGCCCGGCATGGCCGAGCGCACGGTGTCCGTCTCCAGCGCGGGCAAGACGTTCAACTGCACCGGCTGGAAGATCGGCTGGGTGTGCGCCCGCCCGGAGCTGGTCGCCGCGGTCAAGGCGGCCAAGCAGTTCCTGACGTTCGTGTCCGGCGGGCCACTGCAGCCGGCCGTCGCCCACGCGCTGCGGCACGAGCTGGAGTGGGTGGAGCGGCTGCGCACGGACCTGGTGGCGAAGCGCGACCGGCTGGCGGCCGGACTCGCCGACGCCGGGTTCGAGGTGCGGCCCAGCGCCGGGACGTACTTCGTGTGCGCCGACGTGCGGCCGCTCGGCTTCGCCGACGCCGAGGAGCTCGCCTGGCGGTTGCCGGAGCTGGTCGGGGTGGCCGCGGTGCCGGTGTGCGTGTTCACCGACCATCCCGACGAGTGGCGGCATCTGTTGCGCTTCGCGTTCTGCAAGCGCGACGAGGTGCTCGACGAGGCCATCACGCGGCTGCGCCAGCTCCGCTGACGGAGGGCCTCGTCAGCGGTGACCGCCCGGCCCACTAACGGGTGACGGCACGGCCAACGACGGGCCATTTAGCCCGAAAGTGTGCGCGTGGCCGGGGAAGGGCACGGTCAGTAGCAGGAGCTGCTCGGACCACGCGTTCCCACCCGGCCCGCGATGTCGGCGGGTCGGGCACGTGGTGCCGGGCGAACGAGGCCCACGGCGGACCCGGTGTGGCTCGGACCGGGAGGCGATAAGACCTGGTCAGCACACGACGACCCCGCCGCTCGGGGCGCGGTCCCGACGTTTCGGCACCCTGCGTGATCAACTCGACGACGGCGGCGGCGAAGCGGGTGGCACCATTCGGCCGTACGGGGTGGATCGGATGCGATCGAGGTGAAACACTCGCGAGCAATGCTAGAAAGTACGCGGCCCCCGGGAAGCTGCTGGCTGGTCGGCCCGACCTTCGACGAGTGGGTCCCCGACGAGATCAGCGGCTGTTGATCGTGAGCCAGGCCCGGACGGTGGTGGTGTCGATGTGGAGCACGCGATACGCGCCCCGGCCCCACGTCCGGGTGGCGCCGTTGCTCCGCCGGCTGGCCCTCGCCGCCGGGATGGGTGCCGCCGGCTGGCTGCTCGCCACCGCGCTGAGCTCCCCGGCCATGGCCGCCGAGCACCCGGATGGTGGCGAGAACGGCACCGTCGTCGCCGAGCCCTCGGCGGAACCACAGCCACAGCCGAAACCCCAGCCGCAGCCGGAACCACAGCCGCAGCCGGAACCACAGCCACAGCCACAGCCGAAACCCCAGCCACGACCGGAGCAGTCCCCACCCGACGCACGGCCGCAGCCGGCGCCCGACCAGAACTCGTCGGCGCCGTCCGCACCGGCAACGCCGCCCCGAACCGATCCGGCGTCTCCGCCCGAGGCGGGAGCACCGGCAGCGTCGCCCGAGTCGGGCGGCCCGGCAGCGTCGCCCGAGTCGCCCCAGCCGTCCCAGTCACCCCAGCCGGCCCAGTCCGGTGAGTCGACGCTGGCCGGCCCCGTCACGCTGGTCCACCCGGCGCCGGGCACGAAGCACCTCGTCGGGGCGGCCATGGTCGCCAGCCACCCACTCGCACCGGGCCAGCCACCGTGGGTGGGCCCGCTCGGCCTCGACAATCCCGCGCACCGGCTGCTCGGCGGCGCGGCCGGCCCTGCCGTTGACAACCCGGGCTACGGGGTCACCGTCGACCGCGTCGTCCGCCGCGTGTGCGGTGCGCTGACCCCGGTGCTGGTCGGAGCCTGCCCGATCCCCCTGGCGGTCCTGCCGGGGGGATCGGGCCCCGACGGGTGGCCACGTCCCGCCCCGACCGTCCCGCGCCCGGCGCCGCCGCACCCCGCCCAGCCACCGGCGCCCGCGCCCGCCCCGCTCGACGCCTCCTCCCCCACCGGATCCCGCGCCACCGCCGCCACCACCCCGGCCACCCACGGCCCACCCGCCCCGCGGGTCCAGTTGGCCTCCAGCAGGCCGAGTTCCACCGGCCACCCCGACCGGCACGCCGACGCCGACCGGGGCTCAAGCGCACCCGGCCCGGCCGCACCCTCGGCACCGAGCGGGCCGGTCGGTCACGTCAGCGCCGGCGCCGACCAGTCGGCCGGCGGGCGGCACACGCTCGCGGTACTGACCTCCGCCACCGACGGTGCGCGGCTCCGCCCGCTCGGCACCGGATTCGATTCGGCCGCCCTCGGCACCGGTCGGGGCGCCGCGCTGCCGGCGACCTCCCCCGACTGACCTCCCGGCCGCACCGCCGGGAGAGCCACGTCCAGATCAAGATCAACTCATTGCTTCACGGTGACGGTCGCGCACCTCCGCGCCGCCGACCGCCGTCAGGGGACCCGTCATGAACCCATGTCTTCCCGCTCGGCCGACCGCGCCCGGCCGGGACGGGACCCGCCCCGGCGTCGCGCTGCCCCCGCGACGCCGGGGCTCACGGGCGCGCACCGGCCGTGTTCCCGCTCACCGCGCCGAGCGGGAGCCCCGGTGCACGCCCAGGGCGCGCCTGACGGATCTTTCCGTCGCAGCAGGAAGGGATCCGTCAGGCGCGCCCAAAGACCCGCGGGCGCTTCCCGGCACGTCGAGGGGCGGTGCCGGGAAGCGCCCCGGAGTCGGGCGAGTGCCCGCCGGCGCTCGCGCCGTCCCACCGGGGCCGCCCCGTCGGCACACCCGGCCGCCCGCCCTGGCCGTGCCGCTCCGGGCCTGACCGGAGCCCGGGGCCGGCTCCCGGTTGTTCACCCCACCGCCGGTCCGGCTCGCCCCCATGCACCCGCACCGAGGTCGCGGCACCACCGCGAGCCTCCCGCGCCGAGCACCGTCCCCGGCCAGCGCCCCCGGTACCTCAGCCGGCGGCGCGGCGGGCCAACGCCGAGCGGATCGCCACATGGTCGACGCCCCGCTCGGCCAGGATGTCGGCCACCGGGCCGGGCCGGGCGGTCAGCGCCAGCAACAGGTGCTCGGTGCCGATGTGCGTGTCCCCCAGCTCGGTGGCCTCCGCCAACGTCCGCTCCAGCACCTCCTTGGCCTCCGCCGTGAACGGGCGGTGCGACCCCTTGGCCAGCCACCGCCGCCCGCGCGGCGGGGCCGCCCCCGCCAGCGCGTTCTCGCCGTGCACCTGCTCCACCCGCTCGACGATCCGCTCCACGTCGATCCCGAACTCGGCGAGCGCCGCGGCGTCGGCGTCGCTGATCCCGCCCCGCCGGCGCATCGCCGCCAGCCGCTCGGCCAGGGCGTTCGCGGGCACCCCCAGCTCCACCAGCAGCCGCCCGCCCCGGCTCTCCGGTGCCGCCAGCAGTGCCTGCAACAGGTGCACCGGCTCGATCTCCGCGTCTCCCTGCCGCACGGCGACGGACTGCGCCTCGACCACCGCCACCCGGGCGTCCCGTACGAACCTCTCGAACATCTACCGCCTCCCGTACTTCTTGTGGACCGCCTGCCGGCTCACGCCCAGCTCCGCGGCGATCTCCTGCCACGACCAGCCCTGCACCCTGGCGCTGCGCACCTGCACCGCCTCGAGTTGCTCCAGCAGCCGCCGCAGCGCGGCGACCGCCCGCAGCCCCACCCGGGGATCGCGGTCGCCCACCTTGGTGGCCAGATCGGTAACCTCAGTCATGGTGTCAACCTACGTTGACACGACCTCGATGTCAACCTTGATTGACACGGTAAGTTCCGCTCGTGCCCCGAATCCACGTCGCGGAACGGGCGGGAGTCGGCCCGGACGGCGGCCCACGCCCCTCCGAGGACCACGTGGCCGTGCTGCCGAACGCGGTCGTCCTGCTCGACGGCGCCACCGCCGCGCACCCCGCGCTGCCCAGCGGCGGCTGGTACGCGGGCCTGCTCCGCCGCTGGCTGACCGCGGCGCTGCACACTGCCCCCGAGAGCGACCTCGCCGAGCTGCTCGCCTCCGCCATCGCCGGCGTCGCCGCCGACCACGACCTGCACCCCGGCGACTCGCCGTCGAGCACCGTGGCGATCCTGCGCTGGACGGCCGACCGGGTGGACGCGCTGGTGCTCGCCGACAGCCCGGTCGTCGTGTTCGGACCCCGCGGCTACGAGGTGCTCGCCGACGACCGGATCGCCGTGCTACGCCGCACCGGCCTGCTCCGCACCGCCGCCGACGTCCGCGAACGGCGCAACGCCGAGGGCGGGTTCTGGGTCGCCGAGGCCGACCCGACCGCGGCCGCGCACGCCCGCCGGGCGAGCTGGCCGCGCGCCGACCTGACCGCCGCGCTGCTGGCCAGCGACGGTGTCGCGGTCGGCGTCGACGACTACGGCCTCCTCGACTGGCCCGGCGTGCTGGACCTGGCGCGCACCCGGGGCCCCGACGCCGTGCTCGACGCGGTGCGGCTGGCCGAGCACGGCGACCCGCACGGCGTCCGCTGGCCGCGGGTGAAACGGCACGACGACCAGACGCTCGCCCTGGTGGAGTTCGGGGCTGCCACAGGGTGACAGTGCCAGTAGAAATCAGGGAGTTCCCCGGATCACAGTGGAAGAAGTTCGCCACCCTGGGCGTTATGCGCGATATGGGGGCACGTCCGGCACACCTGTCCACGTCCACGACGAGCAGAGCCCGGCCCTGGCTCGTCGCGTCCGTGGCCGCGATCGCGTGGGCCGCCTTCACGATGCTGATCCTGCACCTGGTCAGCTCGCGCGACCCGATCCTCGACACCATCAGCAGCTACGCCTACACCGACCGGGGCGGCGGGATGCTCGAGGCGAGCGTGCTGTCCCTCGCGGTCGGCTCGCTGGCGCTGCTCGGCGCGCTGGTCGCGACCGGCACGGCCACCAGCCGCACCACCCGCGTCCTGCTGGTCACCTGGGCGCTGGGCCTGATCATCGCGGCACTGTTCCCGGCGACCCTCAGCGAGGGGACCGACATGACCAGTGGTCGCATCCACCAGTACGCCAGCCTGCTCGCCTTCGTCAGCCTGCCCGGCGTGGGGTTCTCCCTGGCCGACCGGCTGCGGGAGCTCCCGGCGCTCGCCGAGACCCGGGCACTGCTGCTGCGGGTGTCTTGGTGGAGCGTGCTCAGCCTCGCGGTGTTCGGGCTCAGCTACGTGCTCGCCGCGTTTTCGGACCACCCGGTGCTGGCCCCGCTGTCCGCGGCGCTGCCGGTTGGCCTCGCCCAGCGGGTCGCCCTGCTCACCGACATCGCCCTGCTCGCGGTGATGGTGCTGCTGGCCGCGCGGGCGGCGCGCATCGCCCGAGAGGCCGACACCCCGGGCTGACCCAATAAGCGAGAAGGATTCACGTTGACCGCCCGCCGGTGTTACCGTCCGGTAAGCCAGGACGGGAGGTGCGATGACCGCCGACGCCGACATCGCGTTCGCCGGGCTCGCCGGCCAGGCGGCCCTGCTGACCAGCGGCGCCGCCCGCTCGGTCGAGCTGGTCACCGCGGCCCTCGACCGGGCCGAGCGCACCCAACCGACGCTCAACGCCTTCCGCGTGCTGCGCCGGTCCGCCGCGCTGCGTGAGGCGGCCGAGGCCGACCGCCGGCTCGCCGCCGGCGAGCGGGCCCCGCTGCTCGGTGTGCCGGTGGCGGTCAAGGACGATGTGGACATCGCCGGGTTGCCCACCGCGTTCGGCTGCCCCGGCGACTTCCCGGTCAGCGCGGCCGACAGCGCGGTGGTGGCCCGGCTCAGGGCGGCCGGCGCGGTGATCATCGGCAAGACGAACACACCCGAGCTCGGCCAGTGGCCGTTCACCGAGGGCACGTTCGGCACGACCCGCAACCCGTGGTGCCCCGAGTACAGCCCCGGCGGGTCGTCGGGCGGGTCGGCGGCGGCGGTCGCCGCCGGCGTGGTCCCGGCCGCGCTCGGCTCCGACGGCGCCGGCTCGGTGCGCATCCCGGCGGCGTGGACCAACCTGGTCGGCGTCAAGCCGCAGCGCGGTCGCATCCCCACCGCGCCCGACCCCGAGCTGTTCCACGGGCTGACCGGGCACGGCCCGCTGGCCAGGACGGTCGCCGACGCGGCGCTGCTGCTGGACGTCGCCGCCGGCACCGGCACCCGCTATGCCGAGGCGGCCCGGCGGGACCCCAGCCGGCTGCGGATCGGGCTGTCGTTCCGGATCCCGTTCACCGCGACGCGAACGGGGCTCCACCCGGTGGTCCGCGCCGCCGTCGAGCGGCTCGCCGGCGTGCTCGCCGGGCTGGGGCACGAGGTCGTTCCGGTCGAGCCGCGCTACGGCCTGATCGGGGTCACCTTCCTGCCGCGCTCGCTGGTCGGCGTGCGCGACTGGGTGCGCCGGGTGCCCGACCCGGCCCTGCTCGACCCGCGCACCCTGGGCAACGCCCGCACCGGCGGCTGGCTCGGCGGCCCGGCGCTGCGGCTGGCCCGGCGGATCGAGCCGCTGCTGGGCCGCCAGGTGGGCGCGGTGTTCCGGCGGGTGGACGTGCTGCTCACCCCGACCACCGCGACACCGCCGCCGCGGATCGGGCACTTCACCGGCCTGACGAACTGGGCCACCGACCAGGCGATGATCGCGGCCTGTCCGTACGCGTGGCCATGGAACGTGCTCGGCTGGCCGGGGGTGAACGTGCCGGCCGGGCCCACCGCCGACGGTCGGCCGCTCGGCGCCCAGCTGCTCGGGCCCGGCGGCACCGAGCACCGGCTGATCGCGCTCGCCGCCCAGCTCGAGGCGGTCGAGCGGTGGTTCGAGCGCCGCCCACCCGACCCCGCGTGACGGCACCTCGGCCCGAGGCCGTGGGCGGGGTCAGCCGCGGTGGCGGCCGCCGAAGGTGCGCTCGGCCCACTGGTCGGCGAGTCGGCGCAGCACGGCGGAGTCGCCCCACCCGTCGGCGGGCGGGGTGAGCAGGCCGATCACCGGGTACCGGCCGACGAGCAGCTGGTCGGCCGGGTGCACGTCGGTGATCAGCGTGGCCCGCTTGGCGTTGGCCACCCGGCCGCGCTGGATGGCCACCAGCCGATCACCGGCACACCAGGTGAAGGTGTGGCCGTGCCGGAACACGGCCAGCCTCGGCCGGCTCCACGCGGCGTCGTAGGGATGCGTCACCCCCTCCGGCAACGCCTGGCCGGCCGCCGGTCCTCCGACCTCGCCAGACCGGGCCTTCGGTGCCTTCGGTGCCTTCGACGTCACGGTCCTCGTCACCGCAGCCCCCGTCACAACCGCCTCCTGAGCCCCTCGCGTCCTCCGGCCCAGGATGCCGCTTGCACCCGAATCAATCGAGAATCGAAAGAATATTCTGAGCAGGTTCACCCGGCAGGGGTCGGTGCGGGATCGTCAGCCACCGTGGCGACTCCGTGGGACGATGCCTGTCCCGGTGCATCCGGAAAGGACCAGGCGAGGCGACGTGACCGACTTCGAAGCCATGCGGGCGGCGTTCGGGGCTCGGCTGCGCGCGCTCCGCGAGCGGCAACGACTGTCCGGAAGGGACCTGGCCGCCCGGCTCGACTGGCCGCAGTCGAAGGTCTCGAAGCTGGAGACCGGCAAGCAGACCGCCGAAACCGCGGACGTCGTCGCGTGGTGCGCCGAGCTCCGTACCGACGCCGCCGACCTGCTCGCCGAGCTGCGCGAGCTGCGGGCCCACCAACTCACGTGGCGGCGGGTCCGGTCCGGCGCGTCCGACCGGGAGGCCGCGCGGCAGAACGGGGCCCGGCGGATCCGCGCGGTCGACGTCACGTCGGTCGGCGCGCTGGTGCAGACCGCCGACTACGCGCGCCGGCTGTGCGCCAGCCGGGCGAGCCTGCTCGACCAGCCGCCCGACGCCGACGCCGCGGAGCTGGCGAGGGTGCGGCGCCAGGAGGCGCTCTACGACTCGGCCAAGCGGATCGAGATCCTGCTCGGCGAGGCGGCGCTGGCCCACCCGGTCGCCGACCCCGCGGAGATGGTCGTCCAGCTCGACCGGCTGATGTGGCTGGTCGGCCTGCCGCACGTGCGGTTCGGCATCCTGCCGCTGTTCCGGCCGCTGCCGCACGCGCCGGTGCACGGCTACCGCATCATCGACGACCATGTGATCGTGGAGAACCTCACCGCGGACATTCGGATCGCCGACCCCGAGCAGGTCGCGGTGTACCACCGGCTCACCGACCGCCTCTGGAAGGCGGCGGTCGAGGGCGCCGGCGCGCGGGCCGTGCTCACCCGCCTCGCCGAGCGATTCACCACCGCGTAGCGCACCCAGAACCCAGGCCGTCGTGCCGTCGGTGCGGGGACCTGGGTGGCGTCGGGTGCGCCGCGGTCGGCCCCGCGGGTGGGGAGGATCCGCCGCGGCGCGGGTCAGCGGGTGCCGCGGCGGCGGGCGTAGTGGGCGCGGGCCTTGGCCCGGTTGCCGCACCGGGCCATGGAGCACCACTGCCGGTTGCGCTGGGGGGAGGTGTCGGCGAAGCGCAACCCGCAGTCCTCGGCGGCGCAGACCCGCACCGCGGTGCCGTCCGCGGCCAGCTCGATCGCGTCCACGGCGAGCATCGCGAGCGCCGCGGCGACCGGGTCGTCCGGCGCGGGCGTCACCCGCCGCGGGATGCCGTCGGCGGTGATCCGCAGCTGCGGCGCCGGCGGTCGAGCCGCCCCGGCGGTGGTGTTGAGCCGGCGCACGTCGGCCGGCCGGGGGCGCTGCCCGCTCGCGGTGGACCGGACCACCCGGTCGACCGCCTCCCGCAGCTCCCGCGCGGCGACCACCTGCTCCTCGGTGGCCCCCGCCCGGCCGCCGACCAGCCCGGCCACGGCGAGCCATTCCGCCAGCGCGGCCGGCCCGGTGAGCAGCTCCCGACCCCCGCGCTCCCGGTCGCGCAGGGTGTTCACCAGGTCGAGACAGGGCCGGCCGCCGTCGAAGACCCAGTCGGACACCCGCTGCTCGCTCACGCCACCACTCTAACCCTTGCCACCGGTTAGCTCACCCTTTACCCTCCTAACCGGTTAAAGCAGTTAGAGGAGGTCCGATCGTGGAGATGGCGACCGCACGGGTCAACGGGATCCGGATGCACTACCGCAGGGCGGGCGAGGGGCCACCGGTGGTGTTGCTGCACGGCTGGCCGCAGACCGGGCACTGCTGGCGCAAGGTGGTCGAGTCGCTGGCCCGCGAGCACACCGTGGTGGTGCCGGACCTGCGCGGCTACGGGCTCACCGACAAGCCGCGGGACGGCTACGACAAGCGCACCATGGCCGCCGACCTCGCCGAACTGGTCACGACGCTCGGGTTCGAAGCGGTGAGCGTGGTCGGGCACGACCGCGGCGGGCGGGTCGGCCACCGCTGGGCGCTCGACCGGCCCGACCAGGTGAGCCGGCTGGCCGTGCTGGACATCATCCCGACCAGGGAGACGTGGCGGCGGATGGACAGCGCGTTCGGCCGGGCGTACTGGCACTGGCTGTTCCACCTGCAGCCGGACCTGCCGGAGCGGCTGGCCGGCCGGGACGTCGCGGGATACCTCGGCTACTTCTTCGAGCGCTGGACCCACCAGCGGCACGGGCTGGAGCCGGACGCCGTCGCCGAGTACGTCCGGGCGTTCTCCGCGCCGGGGGCGTTGCGCGCCGGGTTCGACGACTACCGCGCCTCCTTCCCCACCGACGCCGCGCACGACGACGCCGACGCGGCCGCGGGTCGCGTGCTGGACATCCCGGTGCTCGCGCTGTGGGGCGCCGAGGGTCTGCTCGGGACGGCGCTCGACGTGATGGAGGTGTGGCGGCCCTACGCGCCACGGGTCACCGGCGCCGCCGTCGACCACTGTGGACACTTCCTGGCCGAGGAGCGGCCGGACGCGGTCCTCGCGCGGCTACGGCCGTTCCTCGGCGCGGTCAGTCCCTCAGGTGCGCGCTGATCGGCACGACCAGTGGGGTGCCGGCCACCGGGTCGGGCAACACCTTGGCGTCCAGGTTGAAGACCTCGGCCAGCAGGTCCTCGGTGAGCACGTCTCCGGGCGCGCCGCGCGCCACCACCCTGCCGTCCCGCATCGCCACCAGCGTGTCCGCGTAGCGGGCGGCCAGGTTGAGGTCGTGCAGCACCATCACCACGGTGGTGCCACGCTCGGTGTGCAACCGGTGCACGAGGTCGAGCACGTCCACCTGGTGCGCGAGGTCGAGGTAGGTGATCGGCTCGTCCAGCAGGAGCAGTGAGGTGTCCTGGGCCAGCGTCATGGAGATCCACGCCCGCTGCCGCTGCCCACCGGAGAGATGGTCCACCAGCCGGTCGGCGTGCTCGTCCATCCCGGTCAGCCGCAGCGCGTGGCCGACCGCGTCCTCGTCGGCCGCCGACCACTGCCGGTACCAACGCTGGTGCGGGTGCCGGCCGCGGGTCACCAGATCGGCCACGGTGAGCCCCTCCGGCGCGGTCGGCGCCTGCGGCAACAGGCCGACGATCGTGGCGACCTCCTTCGTGGGCAGCCGGTCGATCCGCTTGCCGTCCAGCAGCACGGCGCCCGACCGCGGGGCGAGCAGCCGACCCAGCGCGCGCAGCAGGGTCGACTTGCCGCACCCGTTCGGCCCGATGATCACCGTGACCGAGCCGTCGAGGATGTCCAGGTCGAGCCCGTCGACCACGACGTGCTCGCCGTAGCCGAGCCGGACACCGTCCGCCCGCAGCCGAGTTGACCTCACGCCCCCTCCTCGCTGGCGCTCGGCGGCGGCGCTCGCCCAGCCTGCTGGCTTGGATGGTTCGCTCACAGGCTCGCTCACACCCGCACCTTCCGCCGGGTTCGCACGAACAGGTAGATCAGGTAGGGGGCGCCGAGGATCGCGGTGAGCACCCCCACCGGGAGGTCGGCCGCGCCGGGGGCCTGGCGGACGGCCAGGTCGGCGCCGACCGTGAGCAGCGCGCCGAGCACCAGCGAGCCGACCAGCGGCGGCTGCGCTGTGCGGGCCAGCCGCAGCGCGATCTGCGGGGTGGCCAGCGCGACGAACGTGATCGGGCCGGCCGCGGCGGTGGCGACGGCGGCCAGCCCCGCGGCGAGCAGCAGCAGCGTGCCGCGCGCGGCGTCGACCCGGATGCCCAACCCGCGCGCGGTCTCGTCGCCGAACTGCAACCCGCCGATGGTGTGCGCGCAGAGCAACGTGGCCGGCACGAGCAGCGCCAGCGCGAGCGCGACCGGGCCGACCGACTCCCAGCCGACGTTGCCCAGGTTGCCGACGATCCACGTGGTGGCCCGGGTGGCGTCGTCCACATCGCCGACGGTGAGCAGCCAGTAGACGAGGTTGTAGCCCACCGCGGCGAGGCCGATCCCGATGAGCACCATGCGGAAGCCGTCGATGCCGCGCCGCCAGGACAGCAGGTAGAGCAGCAGCCCGGCGAGCAGACCACCGGCGAGGCCGGCCAGCGGCACACCGAGGCTGGCCGCGACGCCGCTGACCTGCCCGCGGTAGCCGCCGACGACGATCACCGTGACCGCGCCGACCCCGGCGCCCCAGGTGATGCCGAGGATGTCCGGGCTGGCCAACGGGTTGCGGGCGATGGTCTGGAAGATCGCGCCGGCGAGGCCGAGCGCGGCGCCGACCAGGATGCCGGTGAGCGTGCGCGGCAGCCGCAGGTCGAACACGATGCCGGTCTCCCGGCGGTCGCCGCCGCCGGCGAGGGTGCGCAGCACGTCGATCACGTCGAGGTGGGCGCTGCCGAGCCCGATGTTCAGCGCCGCGACCAGCACCAGCAGCACCAGCCCGACCAGCGGCACGGCCACCACCCGGGGCCGGAAGGTCGCGGCGAACGGGCCGAGCCGCACGGCCTTGCGGCCGGGCAGTGTGGTGACGTCGCGGGCGATGTCGCGGGTGCTCACAGCCCGGCCAACCCCCTCCGCCGGACCAGGTGGATGAACACCGGCGCGCCGAGCAGCGCGAGCATGACGCCGACCTCGAAGGTGTCGCCGGAGACCAGCCGGCCGAGCACGTCGGCGAGCAGCAGCAGGACGGCGCCGAGCAGCGCGGCGAACGGCACCAGCCAGCGGTAGTCCGGGCCGGTGAGGGCACGGGCGACGTGCGGAACGATCAGGCCGAGGAACGCGATGGGACCGCACGCGGCGACGGCCGCGCCGGTGAGCATGGTGATCGCCAGCACGCCGACGATCCGGGTGCGGCGGACGTGCTGGCCGAGCGAGGTGGCGACGTCCTCGCCGAGGGACAGGGTGTTCAGCCCCGGGGTGTTGAGCACCGCGAGGAGCAGCCCGAGGATGAGGAACGGGGCGATCTGGCCGGCGATGGCGGCGTCCCGGCCGGCGATCGAGCCGACGTGCCAGAACCGGTAGGCCTCCATGCCCTGCCGGTTGCCGAGCACGATCGCCGAGATGATGCCGTAGAGCAGGGCGCTGACCGCGGCGCCGGCCAGCGCGAGGGTGACCGGGGTGGCGCCGTGGCCGCCGACCGCTCCGAGCAGGAACACCACGACCGCGGCGACCAGCGCACCGGCGAAACCGAACCAGATGAACGCGGACAGGTCGGACACCCCGAAGACGACGACCGACAGCACGATGGCGAACGCCGCGCCCTGGTTGACGCCGAGCAGTCCGGGGTCGGCGATGGGGTTGCGGGTGTGGCCCTGCATGAGCGCGCCGGCCGCGCCGAGGGCGATGCCGACCAGGATGCCGAGGACCGTGCGCGGGACGCGGAGCGCGCGCACGACGATGTCCTCCTCGGTGCCGGTGGGGTGGACGAGCGCATCCCACACGGCGGCCGGCGCGATCGGCCGCGCGCCGAAGGCCAGGCTCAGCCCCGCGGCGACCAGGAGGGCGAGCAGCAGGACCAGCAGCAGCCCGGCACGGCGGCGCCGGACGGGCCCCGGCCGGCCGGTCCGCCCGCACCGCGGGCTGGTTCGACTGGCGAGGGTCACGGTCATTAGGGCAGCCTAACCGCACCTTTGGCGCAAATCCCCATGTGGGTGACACGTGCCGCTGCGGTGGTTGCCGACGGTGGTTGCTGCGGCGTTCGCTGTGGTGCAAGCTGCGGCGGCCCGGTGTGGCGTCCATGGCGTCCGGTTTGGCGTCCGCGCCTCGCGCCCACCCTCCCAGCCGCGTGGCGGCTGCCGCGCCCTGCCCTCCTGTCCGTGCCCTCGCGCGCCCGAACCAACGACTCCCGCCACGTCGCGATCACCTGACCCCGGCGCTTCCCCCAAACGGATACACCTTGGAACGAACGGAGCCGCCGGTCCCGCAAAACGCCCCGAGTTGTCCACAGTTTCCCGAACCCCCTTCCCCACGCCCCGACCAGCAGTAAGCTGGAAGCGGGGCCGGTCCCCCGGAGCGGGTGGGGGCTGCGCTGAAGGGTTCTCCGCGAGCGTCGACATTGCTCGCGCGAAATTCGAGTCTCGCTCGCACCTGTGGTCCTGATTCCCGCCCCCTGGCTCGGCTACTGTCCCGCAACCAGGCTTCCATCCCCAACCAGCCGATTCGCTGCCAACCCCAGCTCCCCACCACGTCCCGACCAGTCGCCCCCCGGCAATTCCACCTAACGGGTAGACCTCGCAGCGAACGGAGCCGCCGGTCCCGCGAAGAACCCCGAGTTGTCCACAGTTTCCCGAACCCCCTTCCCCACGCCCCGACCAGCAGTAAGCTGGAAGCGGGGCCGGTCCCCCGGAGCGGGTGGGGGCTGCGCTGAAGGGTTCTCCGCGAGCGTCGACATTGCTCGCGCGAAATTCGAGTTTCGCTCGCGCTGGTTCGAGTCTGCCCGCGCTGGTTCAAGTCTGATCGTGCTGGTTCCAGGCTGCTCGCGCGAGGTTTGGGGTTGCTCGCGCTGGTTCGGGGTTTGCTCGCGCTGGTTCGGGATTCGCTCGCGCTGGTTCGGGATTCGCTCGCGCTGGTTTGGGTTTGCTCGCGCTGGTTCGGGATTCGCTCGCGCTGGTCCGGGTTTGCTCGCGCTGGTTCGAGTTACTCGCGAGGTTTGCTCTTCCTCGTGGGAGGTTCGGTCGCGGGATTGCCTTCTTGTTCGGGCGTGCTTCGAGCTCGCGAGTGTTGGCACTGGCGAGCCGTTGCGTCGGTTGCGAGGCACGCCTGGCTCCAGCCCCGCGCTCGAGACTCGCGCTCGAGACCCGCCCTCCAGGCCCACACGTTTCAGCGCCTCGCCGCGGTGATCGACCGGCTCGGCGGCTGGCTGGCGACGTGCCCGCCATGGAGAAGCCACCGAGCGAGCGGGTGCCCGACTGATTCGCCCGACGGCTCGTCCACCCCGCCGGCATTCCCCCGGAGAAGGTCGCGGCGCTCGACCTGGAGCAAGCCGTCGACCTCTGGACGGCGTACGCCAACACTCCCCGACGAGGCAGCTAGGGGTACTGCTCAGTCAGCGAAGTGGTGCACAACCATCTCGATCAGTTCGGCGACGTCGGCGTCCACCATGGGCGCACCGGTCATGCCCATCCGGTGGAGCAAGGTTCCGACGACGATGTCGATGAGGAGCAGGACCCGGTCTTCCGGCTCCCCCAACACGTCCTGGAGCGCACGCAGATAGGGCGCCTGCAACCGCGTGGCCAGGATCTCGCGCAGGGCCGGATCGCCGATGGCGTCGACGAACACACCGGCGAATCGGTGCGGCCGAGATCCTGGCGATTCTGGTGCTGGCCGCCCGCTGCGCGGATCCGCTGCTGTCGCTGGCGGATATCGGCGGCCAGCTGCGCGGCGCACGTGCCGAATTGGCACGACTCGACACGGTGTTGCGCACCGAGCCGCTGCCGGAACCGCGCGAACCGGTGCGGCCGGAACACCATGGCCTGGAATTCGATCCCGTCGCCTTCCAGCACGGCGACCGCACGGTGCTGGACGGCGTGTCATTGTCCATCCCGGAGGGGCGACGGCTTGCGGTGGTCGGACCGTCGGGTGTGGGTAAGAGCACCCTGCTCCAGTTGCTCGCGCGGTTCCACGACGTGGACGCGGGCGCGGTGCGCGTGGGCGGCGTGGACGTCCGTGCGATCGACACCGAGGCGCTGATGGCGCGGATCGCCATCGTCTTCCAGGAGGTCTATCTCTTCGACGGCACGATCGAGGAGAACGTGCGGGTCGGCCGTCCCGACGCGGGCGTCGCCGAGGTGCGGGCGGCGGCGACCGCGGCACGCCTGGACGAGGTGGTCGAGCGACTGCCCCGCGGATGGGCCACGAATGTCGGCGAGGGCGGCGCGCTGCTGTCAGGTGGTGAGCGCCAACGTGTCTCGATCGCGCGGGCACTGCTGAAGAACGCGCCCATCGTGCTGCTGGACGAGGTGACCTCCGCACTGGATCCGGTGAACGAGGCCGCCGTTCACGACGGCATCGAGCGCCTGATGGCGGGCCGAACCGTGGTGATGGTGGCGCACCGGATGCGCACCGTCCAACGCGCCGATCGCGTCGCCTTCCTGGACGGCGGCCGGATCGTGGAGGAAGGCAGCCACGACGAGTTGCTTCGCCGCGGCGACCGCTACGCCGACCTCTGGCACGCGTCCATGACACCGGTAGCGAGATGAGCCGCCAGGTCGTGTTCACCAGTCCTGAGATCGGAGGTAGTCGCGGAGGCGCGCGGAGCATCCGGCACAACCACCGGATCCGCGGACTGGGCAGTTCGCCCAAGCTGGACCGAAGGGCACGAGAGGTACACCCGAACGGGTGCATTGGCGCGCTAGACCGTACGCGTGGTCAGCATTAGTGTGACCGCGATAACAGGTTAATGATCACTTGCGCAACGCCCGCGGGCGGCCGCGGTGATCCTGGCCTGTGCTCCCGCCCCTCGTTCGGACGGAGCACGTCCCCTGCCCCGAACTGACGGAGTCCCGATGGCCCAGCCCCCGATCACCTGGCCCACCACCGAGCCGGACCCGGAACCCACCGACCCAGCCACCGAGCCGGCCACCGAACGCGCCGAGCCCGCCCCGCCCGGCCTCGGCCGGCGCCGGTTCCTCACCTACCTGGTCGCCGCGCCGACCCTGACCGTCGCCGCCCGGCTGGCCGGAGCCGGTGAGGGCACCGCGGCCGCCCAGGTGCCCAGCCCGCCGGGCGTACCGGACATCGTCGACCTCGGTGACGCGCTCATCCTCGCCGCCGCCCCGACGGCGCACCTGCTCCGACTGGAGATCACCGAGGACAACCGGGCCCGGCTGGAGCTGCCCCGCGCCGAGGTCGGCCAGGGCATCACCACCGCGGTGGCCATGCTGGTCGCCGAGGAGCTGGACATCCCGCTCGGCAACGTCGAGGTCCCGCTCGCCGATGCCCGCTCCGAGCTGCTGTTCAACCAGCTCACCGGCGGCTCCAACAGCATCCGCTCGCTCTACACGCCGGTCCGCAACGTCGCCGCCGTGGCGCGGGCCCGGCTGCTGACCGCCGCCGGCGAGCGGTGGAACGTGCCGACCGACCGGCTCACCGCCCGCGACGGTCACGTGGTCGCCCCGGACGGCCGACGCGCCGCCTTCGGCGAGCTGTCGGCCGCCGCCGCGCGACTGCCGCGGCAGAGCACCACCGCCCGCCCGAAGCCCGAGTCCCAGCACAAGCTCGTCGGCACCCCGGTGTCCCGAACGGACGCCAGGGCGATGGTCACCGGCCAGCACAAGTACACCGTCGACCTCGCCGTGCCCGGCGCGCTGCCCACGATGGTCCGCCGGCCACCGACCATCAACGGCACGGTCGAGGCCGTGCGCAACGCAGCCGCCGTGCGAGCCATGCCGGGCGTGGTCGACCTCGCGGTGGTCCCCACCGGGGTCGCCGTGGTCGCCGAGACGTTCGGCCAGGCACTGGACGCCAAGACCGCGTTGGAGGTCTCCTGGAACCCCGGCACCGTCGACGGGCTGTCCGATGAGGACATCGCCGAGAAGCTCCGCGCGGCCACGCCACCGTTCACCGTGCCGCCCGTGCTCGTCGATCACGTCGACGCCGAGTTCGACTTCGCCTTCGTCAGCCACGCCCCGCTGGAGACCAACTCGGCGGTCGCCGACGTCCGCGCCGACCGCGCCGAGATCTGGGCCGGGCTGAAGTCGCCGATCGTGGCCAAGCAGACCATCGCCAGGGAGCTCGGCCTTCCGGAGAACAAGGTCACCGTGCACGTGATGCCCGGCGGCGGCTCGTTCGGCCGCCGACTGTTCTTCGACGCCGCCCTGGAGGCCGCGCGCATCTCCAAGGCGGTCGGCCGGCCGGTGAAGCTCATGTGGTCGCGGATCGACGACATGCGGCACGGCCGCGCCCGCCCGCGCACCCACCACAAGCTGCGCGCCACCTTCGCGCTCGGCAACGTGCTGTCCTACGAGCACCGCGTCGCGGCCGTGGAGACCGACTTCCGGCACGGCCTCGGCGAGATCCTCACCGCCACCGCCGCGCACCTGCCGGTGGCCGGCAACCTTGGCTTCGCGCAGACGGTGTTCACGCTGACCGAGAAGGTGCCCTACAACTTCGGCGTCGTCACCGAGCTGCTCAACGAGGTCCCGCTGCGGATGCACACCGGCAGCTGGCGCTCCGTCTACTCCGGAACGGTGCGCACCGCCGAGGAGATCCTGGTCGACGAGATCGCCGCGAAGCTCGGCGAGGACCCGGTGGCGTTCCGCGGGAAGGCGCTCAAGACCGACCGGCAGCGCGCCGTGCTCGACAAGGTCGCCACCGAGGGGAACTGGGGACGCGCGATGCCCGCCGGGCACGCCCAGGGCGTCGCGTTCCACGAGGAGTACAAGTCGTGCGTCGCCTGCCTCGTGGAGATCGACGCCCGCGACCCGAAGCGGTCGAGGGTCACCAAGGCGGTGATCGCGGCGGACGTCGGCCGGCCGATCAACCCGCGCGGCCTGGAGGCCCAGCTGCTCGGTTGCCTCACCGACGGCATCGCCACCGTGCTCCGCGCCGGGCTGCACATCGACGACGGCCTGCCGCTGGAGGGCAGCTACTCGCAGTTCCACTACGCGCGGCAGAAGGACTCGCCGCGCGACGTGCGGATCTTCGTGCTGCCGGCCAGCGGCGAGCCGGGTGGCGCCGGCGAGCTGGGGGTGCCGGCCGCGGCCGGTGCCGTCGCCAACGCCTACGCCCGTGCCACCGGAAGCACACCGCGCCGGTTCCCGATCAACTTCGACGTCGACTTCGACCCGTTCCCGCGCTGACGCCCGCCAGGAGACGCCCCATGCCCCAGTACACCTTCACCGTGAACGGCAAGACCGTCACCGTCGACGCCCCCGCCGACCTGCCCCTGCTGTGGGTGCTGCGGGACAAGCTCGGCATCACCGGGCCGAAGTACGGCTGCGGGATCAACGTCTGCAAGGCCTGCACCAGCCACCTCGACGGCGAGGCGGTCAACCCGTGCGTGGTGCCGGTGGCCGAGGCCGCCGGCCGCGAGGTCACCACCATCGAGGGGCTCGCCGACGGCGACGAGCTGCACCCGGTGCAGCAGGCGTGGCTGGAGCTGGACGTGCCGCAATGTGGGTACTGCCAGCCAGGGCAGATCATGGCCACCGTCGCGCTGCTGCGGCGCAACCCCGACCCGACGGACGAGGAGATCGACGCCATCGAGAACGTCTGCCGCTGCGGGACGTACTTCCGCATCCGGGAGGCGATCAAGCGGGCGGCCCGCGCGGGCAGCGCCGGAAGGACCGGGTAACCCGACCCGGTGTCCGCGGGTGATCGCGCGCACCCGTCCCGCTACGGTGGCCCCGGGAGCAGCCGCTTCCGGGGCCACCGACAGGAGAGGCAGGGCGAGATGGACGGCAGCGCCGCCGGCACGTCGTACCCGGCGAGGGTGCCATGAGCAGCCCCCGGCCACGCCGGCCGACCGCGGGCAAGTCGCCGGCGATCCTGGAGACGTTCACCCGCTACGTCGCCGAGCGCGGCTACGACGGCACGAACTTCGGCGACATCGCCGACGAGCTGGGCATCTCCAAGGGCACGATCGTGCACCACTACGGGACGAAGGACCAGCTGCTGGCCGCGCTGCACGAGTCTTACATGCACCGCCGGCTGAACGAGGCGCGGCTGATCGTCCGCCGGCTGCCCAGCCCGGCCGCCCGGCTGGCCGGGCTGCTCTTCGCGTTCATGCTCTACCAGGTGCACGACCGCGCCGCCACGGTCGCGTTCCAGCGGGAGATCGCCCGGCTGGCCCGGCACCAGGCGCTCGCCGAGGGGGTGAAGCTGCGCGCGGAGTACTTCGAGCTCGTCCAGTCGGTGTTGCGCGACGGCATCGCCCGCGGCGAGTTCCGGGAGTGCGACCCACGGCTGCGGAGCCTGCTGTTCTTCGGCTCGGCGCACTGGGCGTGGACGTGGTTCGACCCCAACGGCAGCGACACCGCCGAGCGGGTCGGCGCGAACCTGGTGGACATGGTGTTGGGCGGCCTGCTGGTCGACCGGTCCGAGTTGCCCGCGCTCACCGCGCTGGACGGGCCGGTGCTGGGCACGGTGCGCGAGTGCCTGGCCGCGACGTCGACCGTGGTGGTAGATCCGGCGGAGCTGACGCAACCGGCGGGGTAGCCGGAGAGCCCACCGGAGGCCGACGACACCGGGGCGGTCCCGCGGCGACGATTCCACCGTGGACGCCACGCTCGACCTCGCCCGCCTGCAGTTCGCGCTGACCGCGGGCGCGCACTTCCTGTTCGTCGCGCTGACCCTGGGGCTGGCCACGGTGGTGGCCTGCCTGCAGACCAGGGCGACGTTCAGCGGGAACCCCGCGCACCGGCGCATGGTGCGCTTCTGGGGGCAGCTCTACGTGATCAACTACGCGGTGGGGATCGTCACCGGGCTGGTCATGGAGTTCCAGTTCGGACTGAGCTGGAGCGGGCTGACCCGGGTCGCCGGGAACGTGTTCGGCGCCGCGCTGGCGATGGAGACGCTGGTGGCGTTCTTCGTCGAGTCCACCTTCCTCGGGTTGTGGATCTTCGGCTGGGACCGGTTGAATCGCTGGGCCCACCTCGCGGTGATCTGGGTGGTCACGCTCACCGCCTACGCCTCGGCGCTGTGGATCCTCGTCGCCAACGGGTTCCTACAGAACCCGGTGGGCTACCGCCGGGACGCCGACGGCCTGCGGCTCACCGACGCGGCCGCCGTGCTGACCAACCCGAGCGCGCTCACCGCGTTCTTCCACATCCTCGCCGCTGCGCTGCTCACCGCGGGCGTGTTCCTCGCCGGGGTGAGCGCCTACCACCTGTTCCGGCGCACCGCCGACACCGCGTTCTACACGTCGTCGCTGCGGATCGGGGTGTTCCTGGCGTTGCCCGCCGCGTTCCTCACCGCGGTCAGCGGCGGGGTGCAGTTCGGCGTGGTCGCGGACGCCCAGCCGATGAAGATCGCCGCGTTCTCCGGCGACAGCGCCGAGATGGCCCGGCTGCGGGCGGAGCTGACCGCGCGCTTCGGGCCCGGCGACTACGCACCGCCGGAGTGGGCGCGCACCGCGGGCGTGTGGATGTTCGCGCTGTTCGGGTTGCTGCTGTTCCTGCTGCTGGGCAGTGCGCTGCTGGCCGCGTCGAAGCGGGTGGTACGGGGGTTCCGGCTGTGGCACCTGGCGTTGATGGCCGCGGTCCCGCTGCCGTTCGCGGCGATGATCGCCGGTTGGCTGTTCCGCGAGGGCGGCCGGCAGCCGTGGGTGATCTACGAGGTGCTGACCACCGCGGACGCGGTGTCGCCCGTGTCGCCCGGCGCCATGCGCGCGTCGCTGGTCACGTTCACCGCGCTGTTCGGCGTGCTGATCGCGGTGAACTACTGGCTGCTGGCCCGCGCCGCGGCCCGCGGCCCGGACGCCGTGGCCCTCGGCCGCCCCGCGGAGGAGCCGCGGCCGGAACCCGCCGCGACGTACTGAAGGAGGGTGTTCGTGGAGATCCTGGCCGTGGCCGTGCTGGGCCTGTTCGCGGTCGGCTGGTTCGTGCTCGGCGGCGCCGACATCGGCGTCGGCATGGTGTACCCGTACCTCGGCCGTACCGCGACGCAGCGCCGGCTGGTGCTCGCCGCGATCGGCCCGTTCTTCCTCGCCAACGAGGTGTGGCTGCTGGCCACGGCCGGCGTGCTGGTGGGGGCGTTCCCGGCGCTGGAGGCCGAACTGTTCCACGGGCTGTTCCCGGCGATCGTCGCGCTGCTGGTCGGGTGGGTGGGCCGGGACATGGGGCTGTGGCTGCGCGGTCGGGGCGCCAGCCGGGTGTGGCACGGCCTGTGCGACGTCGCGATCACCGGGGGGAGTTGGGTGGTGGCGCTGTCCTGGGGGTGGATGTTCGCCGGGCTGCTCGCCGGGAATGTCGGGGCGCCGCCCGGCGGGGTCGCGGTCCCGCTGGTGGCGGCGGTGGTCGCGGTGCTCTTCGCCGGGCACGGGCTCTCGTTCGCGGCGCTGCGGCTGACCGGCGCGCCGCGCGCACGGGCCATCCGCCCCATCGGGCGCTGGAGCGAGCGGCGCACGTTCGCGTTGACCGCGCTGGTGATCGCCGTGCCACCGGTGGTGGCCGGGCTGCGGTTGCCGCTGACCACGTCGGCGGCCGACCCGGCGACGTTGACCCTGCTCGTGCCGGCGTTGCTCGTGCTGGTCCCGTTCGTGCTGGGCGCGCAGGGGTGGGTGTGGTGGACGTTCCGCCACCGGGTCACGAAGCCGAGCTACCTGTGACCGCGGTGCTGCCCCGGGCCACCACGGTCGGGTTCGCGCTGCTGGCGCTGCCGAGGGCCGGGTTGCTCGTCGCGCAGGCGACCCTGCTGGCCACGGTGGTCGCCCGGCTCGACCCGGCGCCGCTGCCGTGGCTGGCCGGCGTCGTCGCGGCACGGGCCGGGGTCGAGGGGCTGACCGAGTGGGTCGCCCGGCGCGGTGCGGTGGCGGCGAAGGCGCGGCTGCGCGGTCGGCTGCTCGCCGCCGCGGCCGGGGCGGAGCGGGGCGGCGCGTTCGGCACGCTGCTCGGGCGCGGGCTGGACGCCCTCGACCCCTACCTCGCCGGGTACCTGCCGCAGCGAGTGGCGGCCGCGGTGACCACGCCGGTGGTGCTGGTCGCGCTGACGGTGCACGACCCGCCGTCGGCGCTGGTGGTGGCCGTGACGCTGCCGCTGGTGCCGGTGTTCGGCGCGCTGGTCGGTGCGCGGACCCGCGACCTCACCCGGCACCAGTGGGCGCGGTTGGAGCGGCTCGGCGGGCACTTCCGGGACGTGCTGGTCGGGCTGCCGACGCTGCGCGCGTTCGGCCGCGCCGAGCACCAGGCGGGCGTGATCCGGCGGATGGCCGAGGCGCACCGGGCGGCGACGATGCGCGCGCTGCGGGTGGCGATGCTGTCGGCGTTCGTGTTGGAGGTGGTCTGCGCGCTGTCGATCGCGCTGGTCGCGGTGCCGGTCGGGTTGCGGCTGCTGGACGGGCGGGTCGGGCTGGCCACGGCGCTGGCCGTGCTGCTGCTGACACCGGAGGCGTTCCTGCCGCTGCGGGCATTGGGCAGCCGGTTCCACGCCGCCGCGGAGGGCATGGCGGTGCTGGAGCGGGTGCGCGCGGTGCTGGACCACCCGGCGGTGACCTCGGCACGGCCGGGCGGTGGAGTGACCCGCCGTGGGCCAACGGTCGGGGAGATCCGCCTGGAGGAGGTCACCGTGCGCTACCCCGGCGCCGAGCGACCGGCGCTCGACCGGGTGACGTTGGTGGTGCGGCCCGGGGAGCGGGTGGCGGTCGTCGGGCCGAGCGGCGCGGGCAAGTCGACGTTGCTGGCGGTGCTGCTGGGCCTCGTGGCGCCGACGGGCGGGCGGGTGCTGGTCGACGGCCGGGACCTGCGGGAGCTGGACCTGGCCGCGTGGCGGGAGCGGCTGGCGTGGGTGCCGCAGCGGCCGCACCTTTTCGCGGCGTCGGTGGCGGACAACGTGCGGCTGGGCGCCCCGCACGCGTCCGAAGCCGAGGTGCGGACGGCGGCGCGGGCGGCCCACGCGGACGAGTTCGTCCGCGCGTTGCCGGCCGGCTACGCGACGCGGCTCGGTGAGCGGGGCGCCGGGATGTCGGCGGGCCAGCGGCAACGGATCGCGCTGGCGCGGGCGTACCTGCGGAACGCGCCGGTGGTGTTGCTCGACGAGCCGACCGCGCGGCTGGACCTGGCCGCCGAGGCCGCGGTGGTCGCGGCGGCCGGGCGGTTGCTCGCCGGCCGAACCGCGATCCTGGTCGCCCACCGACCGGCGCTGGTCGAGCTGGCCGACCGAGTCGTGCAACTGGAGAACGGCCGAGTCCACGAGGCGGTGCCGGCATGACACGAACGCCCTCGGGGCGGGATTGCCTCCGCGCCCAGGCGGGCCGGCGGCCACGCACCCACCGCGCCGTGCCGCCGGTGGAGCGTGACGCCCAACCAGTTCGAGCAGGCCAACAGGCGAGGCGGCGCCGGCATGACACGAGGGCATCCACCGGCGGTCGTGGCCCGGCCGGCAGCCCCGGCACCGCGGCCGCGCCCCTCCGCGCGAAAGCGCCGACCGAGCCGCCATCCTGCTCACCCACCAGGCAGCGTCGAGCGATCCCGCGGGAAGCCGGCCGAGGACGTGCGGCGGTGACCGAGTGAGGCGAGCGCGCGTGGTGGCGGTGGTGGCCACGGCCGGGGTCCTGGGTGCGGCGGCCGAGCTGGCCGCGGTGGCGTTGCTGGCGACGGCGGCGTGGCTGCTGGCCCGCGCGGCCGAGCAGCCGCCGCTGGCGTCGCTCGGGTTGGCGATCGTCGGGGTGCGCGCGTTCGCCCTGTCCCGTGGCGGGCTGCGCTACGCCGAGCGGCTCGCCGGGCACGACGCGGCGCTGCGGGTGGTGGCCCGGCTGCGCGAGCGGGTCTTCCTGGCACTGGCCGGGCGGCGGGACGGCCGGGACGGTGACGCGTTGTCCCGCATGGTCGGCGACACCGAGAGCGCGCAGGACCTGGTGCTGCGGTGCCTGCTGCCGGGTGTGTCAGCGGCGGCGGTGGCGGTCGGGGCGAGTGCGCTGTGCTGGCTGCTGTTGCCGGCCGCCGGCGCCGTGCTGCTGGCGGGGCTGGTAGTCGCCGGAATGCTGGTGCCGACGGCGGCGGCGATGGTCGGCGGCCGGCTCGCCGACCGGGTGGCCGCCGCGCGGGGCGAGCTGGCGGTGCGCGGGCTCGACCTCGTCGACGGCGCGCCCGACCTCGCCGCGTTCGGGGCCACCGGCCTCGCCGAGGCACGGGCCGAGCGGACCGTTGCGCGGTTGGTCCGTGCCGAGCGCGTGGCCGGGCGGGTCGGCACGGCGGTGGTCGCGAGTGGTGTGCTCGTGCAGGGACTGACCGCGGTGGGGGTGGCGCTGGTGGCGCTGCGCGCGGAGGTGGGCGAGGTGCTGGTGGCGGTGCTGGCGTTGACCGCGCTGGCCGCGGTGGAGGCCGTGCTCCCGGTGGCCGGGGCGGCGCGGCGATACCGCGAGCTGCGGCCGGCACTGCGCCGGGTGGCCGAGCCGCGGCCGGTGACCGGCGCACCGAGGCCGCGGCCCGGCCGGGCATCCCCGGTCGTCCCGGCTGATGCGAGTCGACCGGCCGGTCTACGGCCGGGCGGCACGGCCGGCCCTGGGCGGGCGGACCGAATCGTGCTGTCCGGGGTGCGGGTGGACTACGGCGGGAGGACCGCGCTGGCCGGAGTGGACCTCGAGGTGGCGGCGGGGCGCGCGGTGGCGGTGGTGGGCGCGAGCGGCGCGGGGAAGAGCACGTTGCTCGGGGTGCTGGCCGGGTTGGTGGAGCCGAGCGCGGGGACCGTGCGGGTGCCGGAGGCGCGGGCGCTGACGCAGGACGCGCACGTGTTCGCGGCGTCGATCCGGGCCAACCTCGCGCTGGCCCGGCCCGGTGCGGGCGACGCGGAGCTCGCGGAGGCGGCGCGGGTGGCCGGCGTCGCGGAGTGGGTCGAGCGGCTGCCCCGCGGCTGGGACACGGTGGTGGGCGAGGGTGGGCAGGGCATGTCCGGCGGGCAACGGCAGCGGTTGCTGCTGGCCCGGGCGCTGCTGGCCGACCCACCGGTGCTGCTGCTGGACGAGCCGACCGAGGGGATGGAGGACGCGCTGGGCACGGAGGTGCTGCGTCGCGTGCTGCGATCCCGCGCCGGACGGACGACGGTGGTGGTGACCCACCGGCTGGCCGACCTGGCCGAGCTCGGCTTCCACGAGGCGCTGGTCCTGGACGCGGGACGCGTCGTCGCTCGAGTGGATTCGTCCATTGTGGGACAATTGGTCGAGGAATCGTCCTCAACACCACAGCTGGAAAGTTGATGACGACGACCATTAGTCAGCCGCGCGATCACAGCGGATCACTCTGCCCGTGACGGCAAGTCCGCGCAATCAGATCTGGCCAAACGTCGATAGCTTCCGCCGCGGCAGCGCGGACGGTGGCACCATCCAGCTCGCAACGAGTCTCTGCTATCTCCTGATCAGGCCACTCAACTACCAAAAAGAACGGCCCACCTGAGGGAAGTGGCTGGAGGTAGATATCGTGGCGAGCATGGAAGGGGTTCCCACTTCCACCGTCAACCCAGAAGGTCGGTCTCGCGTCATGCCCCGAGGAAGGCAACTCGTCAAAGTTGGTGGCTCGGCGGCCGTCGTCGTACAGGACACCAAACCGCAGGGCGCCTCGGGTCCTCGGCCATTCATGACCGAAGCCGAGCGCGTCAAGGGCAGAAGCTCCCTGCACCGTACGTCGTTGAAAAACATCGATACTCAAAGTGAGGCCTGCTGGCCAACATCGAACACCGCTGAGCGCCACACAAGCACGAGCGTTCTTCGCGAGAACCTGGCTCCATGGAACAACAACCGGAATTACCCAATCATCCGGAGGACCTGGATAACCGGGAGGCGGCGCAGACAGTTCTTCTTCCTCTCCGGTTGACACGTGTTTCGCATCAATAAGCGGAGCATCGTCGAAAAACCCCAACTACGGCTCCTTCCGGTCATGTCACACGGCGTGGGCGCCTTCAAGTACGCCAACAGTGGCAGCAGTACCACGACCATGATACACGCTACGCTACACCTACGGTTCACCTATAAGCGTGGAGTAAACCATGTCAAATTGGCTGACCCGCACCCGGGCGCTGGCATGACCACTCTTGAGCACACCTGAAGTACTTGCCCCGGAGCTCCAACTCCTCCGGGGCAAGTACGAGATGGTAGCCTAATAGCGCCCTATGTCAGGCAATCAAGGCCTGATACAGGGCGTCCGCCAGGTGTTTTGCGCAACGGTCATGGTACCCCTGTAGCAAGCTCCCTTGATCGGATCACCGACCCAACCCCGCTTGACCCTCTCACCGGCTCGCACCCGGTGGAAGGTCTCGAGGTGGTAGACACCCGAGGGAGTGGAGATCCTCATTATAACATTCGAGATAGTAGGTCCACTACGCTTGTCATAGCTCACGGTAAAAACTGGCCATCCCGGGTCGTGTGGGCCATAAGTGATACACAACCAACCATTGCCAGTGGCAACGCACTTCGGTGGGTGATCTTTTGGCTGACTTGAATTGACCTCGACTGTCGAAGTTGCTGGCACCCGAGCGGGCTGAGCGACAGCTAAGCTACTTGATGACAACACGAGAGCAGCCAAAGCGGCCATAATACCAGACGAAACGCGCATTCTTGCCATATTCCCCCCTTGGGAATCATTAGGGCCGAATCACGAAGGCTCGATAAAGCCGTTCCCTAAACCCCGCTAGGCCCTCCCTGCCAAGACACAATCGATAGTGCCAACAATAAGTGATCCACCAAACCGCCAAAAGGGTGAAGCGAGACACGAGGAAGCGCGTCGGCCTTGCTTCAACTGATCACGCGTGGAACGCGCTCGTACATGTCGCCCCGCAGGGCATACCTCTCGGATGAGATGCTCACGACATCAACCTGTTCTAGCAGCGCTACCCACAGTGCAGCACCGCCTCGTGAACATGGCGGTTCGCTGGTCTGAGCATTCACACCAGGCCGCCGTCGGCGCGGAGGTTCTGGCCGGTGACCCACCGGGCGTCCGGGCCGCACAGGAACGCCACCACGTCCGCCACGTCGGCCGGTGTGCCCAGTCGCCGCAGCGGCGTCATCCCGGCCACCCCCGCCACGGCCTCCGGCGGCGCCGCCGCACGCAGCAGGTCGGTGTCCGTCACGCCCGGGGACACCGTGTTCACCGTGACGCCCCGCGGCCCCAGCTCCCGGCTCGCCACCCGCGCGATCTGCTCCACCGCCGCCTTGCTCGCCGCGTACACCGACTCGCCCGGACTCGGCCACACCGTGGTCACCGACGACACCACCACGATCCGGCCGCCCTCACCCAGCCGCCGCGCCGCCTGCTGCACCGCCAGGAACGTCCCCCGCGCGTTCACCGCCATCACCCGCTCGTACTCCGCCAGAGTCACCTCCGCCAACGGCGTCGACGCGGCCACACCGGCGTTGCCCACCAGCACGTCCACCCCGCCGAGCACCTCATCCGCCACCGCGAACAGTCGCTCCACCTCCGCCGGCTCCGCCTGGTCGGCCCGCACCGCGTGCGCCCGCTCGCCGGCCACCTCCGCCGCCGCGGCGTCGTCCCGCGCGTAGCTGAACACCACCGTCGCGCCCTCGGCCACCAGCCGCCGCACCACCGCCCGGCCGATGCCGCGGGCGCCGCCGGTCACCACCGCTCGCTGTCCCTCGAGAGTTTCCATGCACGGCAGCGTTCCGCCGATCGCGGCCAGTTCCGGGCCGCGATCGGCGCGACACTGGACACATGCTCGACACCTCGGCCCGGCTCCTGCGGTTGCTCACCCTGCTGCAGGTCCGCCCGCACTGGGCCACCGCCGACCTCGCCGACCGGCTCGGCGTGGCGCCGCGCACCGTGCGCCGCGACGTCGGTCGGCTCCGCCAGCTCGGCTACCCCGTGCACGCCACCCCCGGCGTGGCCGGCGGCTACCGGCTCGGCTCCGGCGCCCGGTTGCCCCCGCTGCTGCTCGACGACGCCGAGGCCGTGGCCGTCGCGGTCGCCCTGCGCGCCGCCGCCGGCGGCACGGTCGCCGGGATCGAGGAACCCTGCCTGAGCGCGCTGACCAAGCTCGAGCAGGTGCTCCCCACCCGGCTGCGGCACCGCGTCGCCACCGTGCCCGCCTACACGGTCACCACCCCGCCCGGCGGTCCGCGCGCCGACCCGGACGTGCTGGCCACCCTCGCCGCGGCGTGCCGGGACTCCGTGCGGCTCCGCGTCGACTACCGCACCCACGACGGCCGCGCCGACCTCCGCACCGTCGAGCCGCACCGGCTGGTGCACACCGGGCGCCGCTGGTACCTCGTGGCCTGGGACGTCGACCGCGCCGACTGGCGCACGTTCCGGGTGGACCGGCTGCGCCCCCGCACCCCGGCCGGCCCGCGCGTCCCGCCCCGCGAGCCTCCCACCGACGCCGCGACACTGGTGACCCGCGGCGTCGCCGACGCGCTGTGGCGCTACCGCGCGCGGGTCCGGGTGCACGCCCCGGCCACCGCCGTCGCCGACCGGGTGCCGCCGACCTGGCCGGTGATCGCGGGTGACGGCACGAGCTGCGTGCTGGACGCGGGCGCGGACGACCCACGCCGGCTCGCCGTGTACCTGGCCGCACTGGACGCCGAGGTCGAGGTCCCCGCCGACGCGCCCGAGCTGGCCGCCGAGCTCCGCGCGCTGGCCCTCCGCTGCCACCGCGCGGCGAACCAGACCAGCGCGGCGAACCAGACCGGTGCGGCGAATCGAGCCAGTGCGGCGAACCAGTCCGGTGCCGGCGCCGCGGGTCAGGCCGGCCGGCGTACCGGCAGGTCCCCGTCCACCGGCTCGCCGGCCAGCGGCAGCATCCCGAGCCGGTAGCCGAGCGCCACGGCGTGCGTGCGGTTGTCGGCGTGCAGCTTGCTCAGCACGGAGCGCACGTGGCAGCGGATGGTGTCGGTGCTGAGGTAGAGCCGCCGCCCGATGTCCTCGTTCGTGTAGCCCTCGGCCATCAGCTCGAGCACGGTCTGCTCCCGCCGGCTCAGCGCCCGCCGCCGCGGCCCGGCCGGCCGGAACGCCGGGTGCTCGTAACCGCGCCCCAGGTAGGTGCGCACCAGCGCGACCCGTAGCTCGTCGGGCGAGGCCGCGGCCGGCAGCAGGCCGGCCACGCCGGCGGCGTGCAGCGCCCCGGGCACCGCGGGGTGCGCTCCCGCCGGCAGCAGGACCAGCAGCGGCGGCGCCCCGACCAGCCGCCGGGCGAACGCTAGCGCCGTCGCCGGATCGGTGTTCGTCACCACCAGCGCGGGCTCGACGGTGCGCAGCGCCCCGAGCGCCTCCGCCGCCGTGCCGGTCCGCAACCAGCCGGCGACATCGGGCAACGTCCGCTGCGCCGTGCTGCCGAGCCCCAGCCCGGAGATCGGGCAGGGGTCGAGCACCAGCACCGCGCGGCGCGTGCCCGCCCTGTCGCCGTGCGCCATCCGGACCAGCCCCTTCCGCACGCCTTCACCTGAGTTGACCAACGACGTCACGCGCGCGCGGGAATCGATTACTCGCCCGGTCGGGTTACTACTTTGGACGGGTCCCGGACAACCCGGATACCCGCGAGGTCCGAATTGGACCCGAGAGAGAGGGCCTGCCGCCGCCGACAGAGGGGGGAGGGTCGACGGCGACAGGCCGGTCGGAGCGCGCACTGGGGGAGGTCGCGCTCCGGCCGGAAGTCTAGGAGAATTCCCTCGTCCGCGCCGCGCTTCCGGCAACTATGTGGTTACGACCGGGTGTTTCCCACCGCGCCGGTCCGGCTACTCCCCGGTCGCGTCGCACGGGACGAGGCGGAAGGGGACACCGTGGCCGGGCTGAGCGAGTACCGCCGCAAGCGCGACCCCCGCCGCACCCCCGAGCCGGTACCCGCCGACGACCCCGTCCCCAGGGGCGACAACGACACCTTCGTCATCCAGGAGCACCACGCCCGGCGGCTGCACTGGGACGTACGGCTGGAACGGGACGGCGTGCTGGTCTCCTGGGCGGTGCCGAAGGGCCTGCCGCCCGAGCCGGGCACCCCGCGGCTGGCCGTGCACACCGAGGACCACCCGCTGGAGTACGCGACGTTCGAGGGCGAGATCCCGGCCGGCGAGTACGGCGGCGGCCGCATGCTGATCTGGGATCGCGGCCGGTACGAGACGTTGCACTGGAGCGACCACAAGGTGGAGATCGCGCTGCACGGCGAGCGGGTACGCGGCCGCTACGTCTTCGTGCACCGGCACGGCCAGGACCGGGAGCGGGACTGGCTGGTCCGGCGGAAGGACCCGGCCGAGCCCGGCTGGGTGGAGCTGCCCGAGTTCCTGCCGCCGATGCGGGCCCGCGACGGCGAACTGCCCGGCCCGGACGAGGACGCCGAGTGGGCCTACGAGTTCGCCTGGGGCGGGCGGCGCGCCGAGGTGCGGGCGCAGGGCGGCAGGGTCAGCGTGCTCGACGAGGACGGTGCGGACCTCACCGCGCTGCTGCCGGAGCTCCGCGGGCTCGGCGAACAGCTCGGCGCCACCGAGGCGCTGCTCGACGGCGAGCTGGTGGCGTTCGACGCGGCGGCCGAGGCCACCCGGCCGAGCCCGGAGGCGCTGCGCCGCCGGCTCGCCGCGACCGGTGCCCAGCAGGCCCGCCGGCTGGCCGACCGGGCGCCGGTGGTGTACCTGCCGTTCGACGTGCTGCACCTGGCCGGCCGCTCCTGCCTGGACCTGCCCTACCTCGAGCGCCGGCGGCTGCTGGCCGGACTCGGGCTCGAGGGGCCGCACTGGCGGGTGCCCGAGCACCACGTCGGCGGTGGGCCGGCGGTGCTGCGGACCAGCCGGCAGCACGGCCTGGCCGGCATGATCGCCAAGCGCGCCGGCGGCCGGTACCTGCCCGGCCGGCCCAGTCCCGACTGGACGCGGATCACCGGCGGCCGGGTGCAGGAGGTGGTCGTCGGTGGGTGGCGGGCGGCCGGCGACGAGGTGGCCGCCCTGCTCGTCGGGGTGCCGGAGGACGGCGACCCGCGCACCCTGCGCTACGTGGGCACGGTGCGCAGCGGGCTGGGAGACGACCGCCAGCGGCTGCGGTCGCGGCTGCGGCGGCGGGCCCGCAAGCGCCCACCGTTCTCGTCGGTGCCGCGGGGCGGCGAGCGGGACGTGCACTGGGTGCGGCCCGACCTGGTCGGCGAGGTGGCGTTCCGGGACTGGACGAGCACCGGCCGGCTGCGCTCGCCCCGGTGGCGCGGGCTGTGCCCCGACCGGCGCCCGGAGGAGGTGGTGGTCGATGGCTGAGCGGAAGATCGTGGTGCGGGTCGAGGACCGGCGGCTCACCCTGACCAACCTGGAGAAGGTGCTCTACCCGAAGACCGGCTTCACCAAGCGGGACGTCATCGACTACTACCACCGGATCGCGCCGGTCCTGCTGCCGCACCTGGCCGACCGGGCCGCCACCTTCGTCCGCTTCCCGGACGGGGTGGCCGGCCAGTCGTTCTTCGAGAAGGACGTCTCACGGCACGCGCCGGACTGGGTGCGCACCGCCCGGCTGACCGGCAGCGGCCGGCGCGGCGAGGAGGTCAACGACTACCCGGTGATCGGCGACCTGCCGACGCTGATCTGGGCGGCCAACCTCGCCGCGCTCGAGCTGCACGTGCCACAGTGGACGGTGGGCCCGCGGGGCGCGCGCCGCCCGCCGGACCTGCTGGTGTTCGACCTCGACCCGGGTGCGCCGGCGACCGTCGTGCAGTGCTGCCGGGTGGCCGAGCGGCTGCGCGAGGTGCTCGCCGACGACGGGCTGGTCCCGGTGCCGAAGACCAGCGGCGGCAAGGGGATGCAGCTCTACTGCGCCGTGCGCACCCGGAAGCAGGAGAGCACGTCGGACTACGCCAAGCGGGTGGCCGAGCTGCTGGCCGGCGAGCAGCCGGACCTGATCGTGGCCAAGATGCAGAAAGCGTTGCGCCCGGGCAAGGTGTTCATCGACTGGAGTCAGAACAACCCGGCGAAGACCACGGTGGCGCCGTACTCGCTGCGCGGCCGGGAGCGGCCGACGGTGTCCACCCCGATCACGTGGGACGAGGTGGAGTCGTGCCGCAGAGTGGACGACCTGGTCTTCACCGCCCCGGACGTGCTGGACCGGGTGGACGAGCTCGGCGACCTGTTCGAGGAGGTTCATGAGCGACCGGCCGCGCTCCCCCGCCGCTGAGCGGGTGGTGGTGACCGGGGCCAGCGGGAACGTCGGCACCGCGCTCCTCCGGCACCGCGACCCCCGCTGGGCGGTCACCGGGGTCGCCCGTCGGGTGCCCCCGGCCGTCGAGCCGTACTCCGCCGCGCGGTGGGTGCCGTGCGACATCGGCGCGCCGGGTGCCGACGGCGATCTCGCCGATGTCTTCGCCGGCGCGGACGTGGTGGTCCACCTGGCGTGGGCGATCTCGCCGTCCCCGGCGGACCCGCCGATGATCCGGACGAACGCCACCGGCACCCGCAACGTGCTGGCCGCCGCCGCGCGGGCGGGCGTGCCGCACGTCGTGTGCGCCTCGTCCGTCGCCGCCTACCGGCCGGCCGGGCGCTGGCAGCGGGTCGCCGAGGACTGGCCGCGCGGTGGCGTGCCCGCCAGCGCCTACAGCCGGAGCAAGGTCCGACTGGAGCGGCAGCTGGACGAGTTCGTTGGCGCACACCCGGACGTCCGGCTCACGAGGGTGCGCCCGTGCGGGATCGTGCAGCGCGCCGCCGCCGGGCAGTTCGCCCGCTGGCTGCTCGGCCCGCTGCTGCCCGAGCGGCTGCTCGGCGCCGTGCCGAAGCCGCTGTGGCGGGACCTGCGCCTGCAGCTGGTGCACGCCGACGACGTGGCCGACGCCCTGCGCCGGATCGTGGATCGGCGGATCGCGGGCGCGGTCAACCTGGCCGCCGAGCCACCGCTGACGGCCGACGATCTCGTCCGGATCGTGGGCGGGGTCCGGTTCCCGGTGGGGCGAAGGCTCACCGAGCTGGCCGCGTGGGCCGGGTGGCGGGTGGGGCTGCAGCCGCTGCACCCCGGCTGGCTGGAGCTGGCCGACCGGGCCCCGCTGATCGACACCAGCAGGGCGAGGGAGGAGCTCGGCTGGCTGCCGGAGTACAGCGCGGCCGACGCGCTGCGCGACCTGCTCGCCGGGTTCGCCACGCACGCCGGCACGGCGAGCGCGCCACTCGCCCCGGCCGGGACGGGCGCGGCCACCCGGCTGCGCGCGGTGCGCTGGGGCCGGCCGGCACGGCAGGCGTGAACGGAGCCGTGCGGAGCGAACAATTCAACACAGCAGCCGCGGCGAACGCCGCCAGCGAGGAGGGGGCGTGAGATCGAGAGAGGAGGGACGATGACCACGGTCGACGCGGTGGTGGTCGGCGCGGGGCACAACGGGCTGGTCGCGGCGAACCTGCTCGCCGACGCCGGGTGGCGGGTGCTGGTGCTGGAGGCGACCGACCACCCCGGTGGCGCGGTCCGCACCGCGGAGCTCACCGCGCCGGGCTTCGCCAACGACCTGTGCAGCGCGTTCTTCCCGATGTCCGCGGCCTCGCCGGTGATCAACGGTCTCGGCCTGGACCGGTACGGCCTGTGCTGGCGGCACGCCCCGGCGGCGCTGGCGCACGTGCTGCCCGATGACCGCTGCGCGCTGCTGTCCCGCGACCTCGACGCCACCATGGCGTCGGTGGCCGCGTTCGCGGCGGAGGACGCCGCGGCGTGGGAGCGGATGGCCGCGCAGTGGCGGCGCATCCGCGACGATCTCATGCCGGCGCTGCTGACCCCGTTCCCGCCGGTCCGCCCGGCGCTGCGGCTGCTGCGCGCGCTGGGCACCGCCGACGCGCTCCGGCTCGCCCGGATGCTCACCCTGCCGGTCTCCCGGTTCGGCGAGGAGCAGTTCGCCGGCGCCGGCGCGCGGCTGCTGCTGGCCGGTAACGCGCTGCACGCCGACCTCGGCGTCGACGAGCCGGGCAGCGCGGTGTTCGGCTGGCTGCTGGCGATGCTCGCGCAGGACGTCGGCTTCCCGGTGCCCGAGGGCGGGGCGGGGCGGATCACCGACGCGCTGGTGCGCCGGCTGACCGACCGCGGCGGCGAGGTGCACTGCGGCCGGCCGGTGCGCCAGGTGCTGGTCGCCGGCGGCCGGGCGCTGGGGGTGCGGGACGCCGGCGGCGAGCCGGTGCGGGCCCGCCGCGCGGTGCTGGCCGACGTCCCCGCGCCCGCGCTGTACCTCGACCTCGTCGGCGCCGAGCACCTGCCGGCCCGGCTGGTGGACGACCTGCGCCGGTTCCAGTGGGACGACAGCACCATCAAGGTCGACTGGGCGCTGTCCGGGCCGGTGCCGTGGACGGCGGGCGAGGTGGCCGGGGCCGGCACCGTGCACCTGGGCGGCGACCTGGACGGGCTGAGCAGGTACGGCGCGGAGCTGGCCCGTGGGCGGGTGTCCGAGCACCCGTTCCTGCTGCTCGGCCAGATGAACGTGGCCGACCCGACCCGCTCGCCGGCGGGCACGGCGACGGTGTGGGCGTACACGCACGTGCCGCAGTCCTCGCGCTGGGACCGGCGGGCGCTGGAGGACTACGCCGGGCGGATGGAGCGGGTGGTGGAGCGGCACGCCCCCGGCTTCGCCGACCGGGTGCTCGCCCGGCGCGTACAGGGCCCGGAGGACCTGCGGGAGCACGACTGGAGCCTGGTCGGTGGTGCCCTCAACGGGGGCACCGCGGCCATCCACCAGCAGCTCGTGTTCCGCCCGGTGCCCGGGCTCGGCCGCGCGGACACCCCGGTCGACCGGCTCTACCTGGCCGGCGCGTCCGCGCACCCCGGTGGCGCGGTGCACGGCGGGCCCGGGTCCAACGCCGCGCGGGCCGCGCTGGCGCGCGACGGGCTCGCCGGCGGGCTGTACGCGCGGGCCGTCCGCGCCGGGCACGCCCTGGTGTACGGGGCCTGACGGGTCAGGTGCGGCGCTCGGACCCGCGACCGGCGGCCATGTCGGCGAGCCGGGCGAGCGCCTCGGTGTTGCGCGGCCGCAGCACCATCGACCGCAGCGGCTCGGGCGCCAGCCGGGCCGGGCCGCCGGTGGGCTTCTCCACCATCCGCACCTCGGTCCGGTTCGGTCCGAGTGGGACCAGGGTCAGCCGGATGGTGACCTTCCCGAACACCCACAGCCGCGCGTCGAGCTCCAGCAGCCGGTCGCGCTCCATCCTGAGGACGGTGGTCCGGTCGGAGACCTGCACCGGCCACGGCCCGGAGTTGTGGTGGATGGAGCTGCCCTCCGCCGGCCACTCCGGGTCGACGCCCCGGATGTGCGAGGCCCCCACCACCCAGCCGGCGTAGGACCAGCCGTCGGCCAGCACGTCGAAGACGTCGTCCGCGCTCGCCGGAATCACCCTGGTCACCTCGGTCACGTGCCCTCCTCCCCCGGCGGCGCTCACGCGCCGAGGTTCGAGATCTCCGTCTCCAGCATCGCCGCCTGCTCCTCGAGGCGGCCCTCGTCGGGCCGCTCGCCGCCCAGCCGGTCGAGCAGGCCCGCGCGTGTCACCACCGACAGCGCACCGGCGGTCTCGCCGTCGGTCACCTCGTACCGGCCCTCCTGGAGGACCAGCCGGGCGTCCGGTCCGGCGTCCAGCAGTCGTCGCAGGTGCTCGGCCCGCAGTGACATGACCCGCCTCCTCGCGCTCGGTGGACTGCCCGTGGGTTTCCCCGATCGGTGCGGGTGAAACGGCACTGCCGGATGCGGCGCCCGCCGGCAGAATGCGGGCATGACGGCGGGACAGCATGGTGGACCTGTGGTGGTGGGCGTGGACGGCTCGGAGCGGGCGCTCGACGCCGTGCGGTGGGCGGCCAGGGAGGCGGACCGGCTGCACGCGCCGCTGCTGGCGGTCAACGCCTCCGGCTATCCGGACCTCTACGTCGGGGCGACCGTGCCGCCGCCCGACGGGCTGCGCGAGCAAATGCAGGAGCAGGGCTGGGAGTTCCTGCGCGAGGCGGAGCGGGTGGCCGCGGAGACCGCCGGGGTCCGCGCGGAGCTGCGGTTGAGCGTCGACTCGTCGGTGCCGTTCCTGATCGAGGCCTCGACCTCGGCGCGGATGCTGGTGCTCGGCTCGTCCGGGCGGGGCGGATTCGTCGGCCTGCTCGTCGGCTCGACGACGATCGCGCTGACCGCGCACGCGCACTGCCCGGTGGTGTCGGTGCGCGGGGAGGAGCGGCCGGGTGCGCCGGTGGTGGTGGGGGTGGACGGCAGCCCGCTCAGCGACGACGCGGTCGGCCACGCCTTCGCCGAGGCCGCGGCGCGCGAAACCGAGCTGGTCGCGGTGCACACCTGGAGCGACGCCGACACCGAGGTCGTGTTCAGCGCGGCGCGGATGGACCTGGACTGGGAGCCGATGGAGGAGTCCGAGCGGCGGGTGCTCGCCGAGCGGCTCGCCGGCTGGCGGGAGCGGTACCCGGAGGTGTCGGTGCGCCGGGTCGTCGAGCGGGACCGGCCGCGTGACCAGCTCATCGAGTGGAGCCAGCGGGCCTGCCTCGTCGTCGTCGGCAGCAGGGGGCGCGGTGGGTTCCGCGGGCTGCTGCTCGGCTCGACCAGCCAGGCGCTCGTCCATCACGCCGAGTGCCCGGTGATGGTCGTGCGGCCGCAGCGGGATTGAGGACTTGTTGTCGTCACTCCGACGACCGGCTTGCTTGTCATCGTTTCGACGACGTGCTACAAACGATGGTGCACACGTGGGCGTCGAGCCAGCAGATCCGACGTCAGGAGGTGGCAACGATGCTGGTCCGCACCGATCCCTTCCGTGAGCTCGACCGGTTGACCCAGCAGATGTTCGGCAACTCCAGCGGCACCTGGTCGCGGCCGACCGCGATGCCGATGGACGCCTACCGGTCGGGGGACGAGTTCGTGGTCGAGTTCGACCTGCCCGGTGTCTCGCCCGAGGCGATCGACCTCGACGTGGAGCGCAACGTGCTGACGGTCAAGGCCGAGCGGCGGCCGAGCGTGACCGACGACAAGGTCGAGATGCACGTCTCCGAGCGGCCGCTGGGGGCGTTCTCCCGGCAACTGTTCCTCGGCGACACGTTGGACGCGGACAACATCACCGCGAGCTACGACGCGGGCGTGTTGACCCTGCGGATCCCGGTCGCCGAGCGGGCGAGGCCGCGCAAGATCCAAGTCGCCGGCGGCGACACCGAGCAGAAGCGGCTCAACGCCTGAGCGACGCCGCCAGCCGCGTCGGGTGATCAACGGCCACCCCGCCCACCGGGGTGGCCGTCGCGCTGTTCGGTGCTCGGCGTCGACAGGTCCGCCGAAGGTGACGGGCAGCCCGCTGTCCCGCCGCGGCCGCAGCAGCGCCGCCCGGACCGCGTCGGCGTCCTGGTGCGCCACGGACCTCACCTCTCGAGCGATCCGCCGGACACCCCCACTTGGGGGTGGTGTGCGTCCTCCGTGGAACTGACGATCCTACGTAGGAGATCTGACACCGGGAGACACCATGGACGCTGTCACCTCGTCGAGCACGCGGACGTTCCTGGAGGCGCGCGACTTCCTGCTGCGCCACCTGGATGACTACGACACCGCCTACCGCGAGTTCCGGTGGCCCGAGCTGGACGAGTTCAACTGGGCCCTGGACTGGTTCGACGTGCTGGCCACCGATCGGGAGACCGCGGACCGGACGGCGCTGTGGATCGTCGAGGAGGACGACTCGGAGGGGCGGTGGACGTTCGCCGACCTGAAGCGGCGCTCCGACCAGGTGGCCGGGTGGCTGGCCGAGCGCGGGGTGCGCCGGGGCGACCGGATGGTGCTGATGCTGGGCAACCGGGTGGAGCTGTGGGAGACGATGCTCGCCGCGATGAAGCTCGGCGCGGTGATCATCCCGGCCACCACGCTGCTCGCGCCGGCCGACCTGGTCGACCGGATCGAGCGAGGCGAGGCCCGGCACGTCGTGGCGGCGACGGCCGACACCGGCAAGTTCGCCGACGTGCCCGGGGACTACACGCGGATCGTCGTCGGCGAGGCGGTGACGGGGTGGCAGCGCTACCACGACGCCTACGACCGGCCGGCGGAGTTCCCCCGCGCGGGCAGCACGAAGGCGAGCGATCCGCTGCTGCTGTACTTCACCTCCGGCACCACGGCCAAGCCGAAGCTGGTGGAGCACACGCACGCCTCGTATCCGGTGGGCCATCTGTCCACGATGTACTGGATCGGCCTCGAGCCGGGCGACGTGCACCTGAACATCTCCTCACCCGGCTGGGCCAAGCACGCCTGGAGCAACGTCTTCGCGCCGTGGAACGCGGGCGCGACCGTGTTCCTGGTCAACTACGGCCGGTTCGACGCCGGCCTGCTGCTCTCGGCGATGGACCGGTGCGGCGTCACCAGCTTCTGCGCGCCGCCGACCGTGTGGCGGATGCTGATCCAGGCCGACCTCGGCTCGCTGCGCAACCCGCCGCGGAAGGTGGTGGGGGCGGGTGAGCCGCTCAATCCCGAGGTGATCGAGCAGGTGGAGAAGGCCTGGGGGGTGACCATCCGGGACGGCTACGGGCAGACCGAGACCACCGTGCAGGTGGCGAACACGCCGGGGCAGCCGATCAAGCCGGGGTCGATGGGGCGGCCGACGCCGGGGTACGTGATCGCGCTGGTCGATCCGGTGACGGGCGAGCCGGGCGACGACGGGGAGATCTGCATCGACCTGTCCCGGCGGCCGCTCGGGCTGATGGTGGGCTACCACGGCGACGCCGAACGCAACGCCGAGGTGATGCGCGGCGGCTACTACCACACCGGGGACGTGGGATCGCGCGACGCGGACGGCTACATCACCTACGTGGGGCGCACCGACGACGTGTTCAAGGCGTCGGACTACCGCATCTCGCCGTTCGAGCTGGAGAGCGTGCTGCTGGAGCACGAGGCGGTGGCCGAGGCGGCCGTGGTGCCCTCGCCCGACCCGGTACGGCTGGCGGTGTCGAAGGCGTACGTCGTGCTGGCCGCCGGGTGGGAGCCGGACGAGCGGACGGCCGAGTCGATCCTGCGGTACTCGCGAGAGCACCTGGCGCCGTACAAGCGGGTCCGGCGGCTGGAGTTCACCGACCTGCCGAAGACGATCTCCGGCAAGATCCGTCGGGTGGAGCTGCGCGCCAGGGAAGAGGACCCGACCACCGCCGAGGACCGCGCCGCCCACGAGTACCGCGACGACCAGTTCCGCGACTGACGGGTGCCGTCGGGCCGGTTCCGCCAGACTCGCCTCGGTAGCTCGGTAGCTCGGTAGCTCGGTAGGAGCCAGCGGGTCAGCGCTGTCGGCGACCAACCCGGGCACCGCCCCTCTCGGGGGCTGGTCGGTGCGCACGCGTTGACGCACCCCTGATCAGACGGCGCTCATCGAGCATGCACCCCGCGCATCCACCACCGGCCACGCGGCACCCGCACTTCCCGCACCGGCACGACCCCACGGCACATCAGCACGGCACCTCTCGCACCAGCACGTCACCTGCCTGCCGGCACGCGCACCTCTCACACCAGCACATCACCTGCCTGCCGGCACGCACCTCTCGCACCAGCAGGACCCGCCCTGCCAGCACTCGACCTACCGCACC
Organism: Amycolatopsis arida; assembly: GCF_900115565.1. GTDB lineage: Bacteria > Actinomycetota > Actinomycetes > Mycobacteriales > Pseudonocardiaceae > Yuhushiella > Yuhushiella arida. The sequence goes on from NZ_FOWW01000007.1 coordinate 100,005, forward strand.
CGCACGCCCACCCGGCGCCTCGGCATGCCGCCAGCACATCCGCCAACCACACCGGCACGCCCACCCGCCCCAGGGGCCTCCCCGGCACGTCCGTTCACCGACGCGCCGGAGCGGGCGGCGCCCGCACCACAGCGTGTGCCCAGAGCCTGTCCAGGCCGACCCGTCGCACCAGGGCAATACCGTTGTCCACACCCCCGCAGCGATGTGGACAACCCCCGCGCGAAAGCGCTTTCTGCTCCAGCCCGTGACCCGCGCCGGGTAGAATGGAGCTGGGACTGGCCCCCGAGGGTGGGTGGGTCCCTAGTGGTGGGGGCCGACGCGAGTTGTTTTCGTGACTGGAAAGGGCCGACGAGCTCTTGACGCCCACGGGACTGACCCGTACGCGGAGCGTGCTTCCAGACCACGCTCGCACCCTACGCGTTGCCGTGGCCGCTGGCCGCGCCTCTCCGCCAGGTGACCGTCGTGCTGCCGCCCTGCTGGCCGAGATGGTACACAGTGGACGTCAGCGCGACGACGACATGCCGCGGGGACCTCTCACTCGATGCCGGCGTCCTCCGGTTGGCCGCGGGCCAGGGCGGCCAGCACGTCCAGCGCGCCGGCGAGGGTGTCCGGCTCCGGGCCGGCCAGTGCCAGGCGCACGGCGTCGGGCGCGCGACCCGGCCCCACGGTGAACGCCGCGCCCGGGCTCACCGCGATCCCCGCCCGCGCGGCCGCCGCCACGAACACCTCCGCCCGCCACGGCGCCGGCAGCTCCCACCAGCAGTGGTACGCCCCGGGGTCGGCCCGCACCCGGAACCCGGCCAGCCGCTCGGCCACCAGCCGCTGCCGGCGCGCCGCGTCCCGCCGCTTGGCCCGCCCGATCGTCGCCACCACACCGTCCACGCTCCACCGCGTCGCCGCGGCCAGCGCGAACCCGCCCGCGGCCCACCCACCGGCCCGCACCGCCGTCCCGATCCGCTCGACCCACCGCCGCGGCGACACCACGTACCCCAGCGTGAGCCCGGGCGCCACCCGCTTCGACAGGCTGTCCACCACCACCGCCTGCTCCGGCACCAGCGCGGCCAGCGGCTCGACGTCCTCCCGCAGGAACGCGTTGACCAAGTCCTCCACCGCCGGCAGGTCCAGCTCCCGCACGACCTCCGCCAGCTCCGCCCGCCGCCCTGCCGGCATCGTCCCGCCCAGCGGGTTGTGCAGTGTCGGCTGCAGGTACACCGCCCGCAGCGACCCAGCCGCCCGCACCGCCTCCGGCAGCACGCCGTGCTCGTCCATCCGCAACGGCACCAGCACCACGCCCAGCCGCGCCGCCGTCGCCTTCACCACCGGGTACGTCAGCTCCTCCACGCCCAACCGCTGCCCCGCCGGCACCAGCGCCGCGATCGTCGCCGCGATGGCCTCCCGCCCGCTGCCCGCGAAGACCACCCGCGCCGGGTCGGGCGCCCAGCCGGGCCGGGCCAGCACCGCCGCCGCGGCGTCCCGCGCCGCCGGCGTTCCACCCACCCCCACCGGTCGCAGCAGGTCGCCCAGCACTTCCGGCCGGCTCGCCCACCGCAGCCCCTCGGCGAGCAGCCCCGCCTGCTCGGGCACCACCGGGAAGTTGAGCTCGAGGTCCACCGTCGCCCGCCCCGGCTCGGCCAGCACCCCGTCCACCCCGGGCGCGGCCCGCACGAAGGTGCCCCGGCCGACCTCCCCGGTCACCAGGCCCCGCCGCACCAGCTCGGCGAAGACCCGCGCGGCGGTGGAGGTGGCGATCCCGCGCTGCCGGGCGAACCGGCGCTGCGGCGGCAGCCGGTCCCCCGGCCGCAGCCGTCCCGCCGCGATGTCCGCGGCGACGGCGTCCGCGATTCGCCGGTACGCCTCCACGACGCGCACCTCCTACATTGCACTCAGATCAATGTTTTGATTGCTATGAGCAGCTTCCCGTGCTTACCGTCGTTCCGTCAACCGGCGACCGGAAGGAACGCGATGAGCACGGCCACGCTGAACGGCATCACCGTCGACTACACCGACGCGGGCGCCGGCCCGCCGGTGCTGCTGGTGCACGGCCACCCGTTCGACCGCTCGATGTGGCGCCCCCAGCTGGCCCACCTGCCGGCAGCCGGTTACCGCGCGATCGCCCCTGACCTGCGGGGATACGGCGGGAGCAGCGTCGTTCCTGGCATCACACCGCTGTCGACGTTCGCCGGCGACCTGGCCGCGCTGCTCGACCACCTCGACGTCCCCGCGGCGACCCTGGTCGGGCTGTCGATGGGCGGGCAGATCGTCCTGGAGTTCCACCGGCGCTTCCCGCGGCGGGTACGCGGCCTGGTCCTCGCCGACACCTCGGCCACCGCCGAGACCGAGGCCGGCCGGCGGAATCGCACCGAGATGGCGAAGAGATTGCTCCGAGAAGGTCTCGAGCGCTACGCGCACGAAGTGTTGCCGAAGATGATCTCGCCGCGGCACGTCGAGACCATGCCGGACCTCGCGCGGCACGTGCTGGACATGATGCGCGGCACGGATCCGGCGGGCGCCGCGGCCGCCCTGCACGGCCGGGCCGAGCGCACGGACTACGTGTCGGCGCTGCCCGGTGTCGCGGTGCCGACGCTCGTCGTGGTGGGCGCCGACGACGAGTTCACCCCGCTGGCCGACGCGGAGCTGATCCACCGGCACGTCCCCGGCGCCCGGCTCGCCGTGCTCGACGACGCCGCCCACCTGCCGAACCTCGAGCGGCCGGCCGAGTTCAACCGGGTGCTCACCGGGTTCCTCGCCACGGTCCCCCGCTGACGCCGCTCGCGTGTGCCGACGCGGCCGGCCGGGTACCCGGCGGGCAGGAGCCGGCGGAAGGAGGAGCGCATGCCGCAGCCAGGCAGCCACAAGTACGACATCAAGCGCACCCGCCTGCGCGACGAGTACGACGAGGTGGTGCCCGACGAGCACGCCGACCGCGCGGCGAACGCCGAGCTGCAGCGGGACAACCCGGCCCGGCCGCTGGGGGACCCGGACCGCGCCGCCGGCCCGACCGGCACCCGGGGCACCAGCCGCGGCGACCCCGACATCGACGACCCGGCCCGGCCCAGGTCGACCCCGCTCGAGCTGCGCAGCGCGGCGTTCAACGACCACACGCTGCTGCCCGAGCGGTACTCGCGGCAGGCGGGCAACCACTCGCCACCGCTGGAGTGGCGCGGCGTGCCGGACGCCACGGCGGAGCTGGTGCTGACCTGCACCGATCCGGACGCGCCGAACGGGACGTTCACCCACTGGCTCGTCACCGGCATCCCGCCGGAGTCGACCGGAGTCGGTGAGGACGAGGCCCCACCGGGCACGCTCGGCCGGAACGACTTCGGCGAGCTCGGCTGGGGCGGCCCCCAACCCCCGGTCGGCGACCAGGCACACCGGTACTTCTTCAACCTCTACGCGGTGGACCGGCCGCTCGGCCTCGGCGAGGGAGTCCGCGCGGAGGACGTGCGCGCCGCCCTCGACGACGACCGCGTGCTCGCCAAGGGCACCCTGGTCGGGTTGTTCGGCCGGTAGCCGGAGGTGAGGACGATGGACCGTACCGCGCTCAGGGCGCCGATCTTCCTCGATCGCGCGGAGGCTGGCCGGCGACTGGCCCGCGTGCTGCGCGAGCAGGAGTGGGTCGACCCCGTGGTGCTGGGACTGCCCCGCGGCGGCGTCCCGGTGGCCGCGGTGGTCGCCGAGGAGCTCGGCGCCCCGCTGGACGTCACGGTGGCGCGCAAGATCGGCGCACCCGGCCGGCCCGAGCTCGGCGTCGGGGCGGTGACCGCCGAAGGGCCGCCCATCTTCGACGACGACTCGCTCGGTTTGCTCGGGCTGACCAGGGCGGACCTGAACCGCACCTGCGCGGCCGAGCGCGCCGAGGCCCGCCGGCGGCAGGAGCTGTACCAGCGCGGTCGCGCGCCCGTCCCGCGGGAGGGTCGGGACGTCATCGTCGTTGACGACGGCCTGGCCACCGGCGTCACGGCGCGGGCGGCGCTGCGGGCGTTGGGCGAGGACCGGCCGCGCCGGCTGGTGTTCGCCGCGCCGGTGTGCGCGCCGCGCTCGGCCGACCGGTTGCGGGACGCCGCCGACGACGTGGTGTGCGTGGCGGAGCCGGAGAACTTCCGCGCGGTGGGCCAGTGGTACGCCGACTTCCGGCAGACCAGCGACGACGAGGTGATCGAGGCGCTCGGCACCGGCGAGCCGCGGAGCTGACCCGGCCGCTCAGGACACGGTCGAGCAGGCCCGCTCGATCGCCGCGGCCACGCGGTCGGCGTCCGGCTCGGTCGTGCGCCAGTTGCTGAACGCCACCCGTAGCGCGTGCTGTCCAGAGTAGACGGTTGGGGTGACGAAGGCCGCGCCGCTCCTGGCCACCTCCCGCACCACGGCCGCCACCCGCCGCTCGGTCGGATCCTCGGCCAGGGTGCAGCAGACCACGTTGAGCCGGACCGGGGCCAGCAGGCGCACCGCGCCGGAGGCGGCGAGCCGCTCACCGAGCCGCCGGGCCAGCGCGGTGTCGCGCTCCACGATCTCCCGGTGCCCCTCCCGCCCGTAGGCGGCCAGCGTGAACCACGCCGCCAGTGCCCGCAGCCGCCGGGAGCTCTCCGGTGTCAGGTGCACGAAGTCCGGCTCGGCGCCGGGCGCACCGAGGTAGGCGGAGGAGCTCGAGAACACCCGCACCTGCAGGTCCCGCCGGCGGGTGAACTGCACGGCGGCGTCGTAGGGCACGTTCAGCCACTTGTGCAGATCGACGCACACCGAGTCGGCCTCGGCCAACCCGGCCACGAGGTGTGCGTGCTCGGGGGACAGCGCGGCGAAGGCGCCGAACGCGGCGTCCACGTGGAGCCAGAAGGGGTACCGCGCGCGCAACTCGGCGACCGCCCGCAGGTCGTCGAAGTCCACGGTGTTCACCGTGCCGGCGTTGGCCACCACCACCGCCGGCCGCCCTTCGAGCGACGCCAGCTCCGCCGCGAGCCGGGACACGTCCACCGCCTCCCGGTCCGGCAGCGTGGGCACCAACCGCACGGCGTCCCGGCCGATGCCGAGCATGGACAGTGCTTTGTAGACACTCGAGTGCGGGGTGGCGGAGAGCACCGGCACCGGGCCGAGCGCCGCCACCCCCTGCCGGGCCACCGAGACGCCGGCGACCTCGCCGAGCCACTCCCTGGCGATCGCCAGCCCGGTGACGTTCGACATCGTGGCGCCGGTGACGAACGCTCCGCTGTGCGCCTCCCCCAGCCCGAGGAGCTCGCGCAGCCAGGCCACGGTCTCCCGCTCCAGGTCGGGCGCGGCGGACTCGCCGCCGGCGGCGACGTTCTGGTCCAGCACCCCGGTGAGCCAGTCACCAGCGAGGGCGGCCGGGGTCGCGCCGCCGGTCACGAAGCCCAGGTAGCGCGGCCCGGCGCTGGCCGAGAAGCCGGGCTCCCAGCGACGGATGAACTCGGCCAGCGCGCCACGCAACCCAACCCCGGCGTGCGGCAGCGGAGCCACCTCCGCCCGCGGGGTCCCGGCGACGGGACGGTGATCGAGGTCGGCCAGGATGCGCGTGGCCTCGACCCGGACGGCCTCCAGCGCGGCGGGCAGGTCGGCGAGGTCGCCGGCGAGAACGGGATCCACGCCGTCACCCCGCCGCGACCGACAGCGCCTGCTCGACGTCGGCCACGAGGTCGTCGGGGTGCTCCAGGCCGAACGCGAACCGGACGAGGCCGGGCCCGACACCGGCGGCCCTGCGTGCCTCGGGGTCCAGGTGCCGGTGCGACGTGGTTGCGGGGTGCGAGACCACGGTCTCGGTGCCGCCGAGCGAGCCCGCGTTCAGCACGAGCCGCAGCGCGCCCAGGAACTTCTCCACCGCGGCGGAACCGCCGGCGAGGTCGACGGCGACGATCCCGCCGTACCCCGCGAGCAGCCGGCCGGCCCTGGCGTGGCTGGGATGGTCGGGCAGCCCGGGTTGGTGCACGGCGGCCACCGCGGGGTGCCCCACCAGGCGCCGGGCGAGGGTGAGCGCGTTGTCGCACTGCCGGCGCACCCGCAGCGGCAACGTCTTCAGCCCGCGCAGGACAAGCCACGCGCCGAACGGGTCGGCCACCGTGCCCAGCGTGACGGCCTGATTCCAGGCGGCCACGTACCGCTCGCGGTCGGCGAAGGCGGCGATGCCGCCGACCACGTCGTGGTGGCCGCCAAGGTACTTCGTGGCGGAGTGCACGACGACGTCGGCACCGTGCTCGATCGGCCGGCACAGCAGCGGGGTCGCGAAGGTGTTGTCCACAATGGAGACCAGTCCGGCCTCGCGCGCGGCGGCGAGCAGCCCGGGCAGGTCGGGGACGTGTCCGGTCGGGTTGGCGATGGTCTCCAGGACGAGCACCCGGGACTCCGGCCGCAGCGCCGCGCGCAGCTCGGCCGGGTCGTCGGTGCCGACGTAGGTCACCTCGACTCCCCAGCGCCCAGCGAGGTCGGCCAGCGCGCCGACCGTCCCGCCGAAGAGCTGCCGCTGCGCGATCACGTGGTCGCCGTGTCGCAGCAGGCCGCGCAGCACGGAGTTCATGGCGGCCATGCCCGACGCCGTGGCCAGCGCCGCGGCACCGTCCTCGAGGTCGGCCATGGCCAGCTCGAGCGCGCGCACCGTCGGGTTGGTGTAGCCGCTGTAGGCGAACGCCCCGTCCGGGCCGGCCATCGCCGCGGCGACGTCGGCGGGACCGTCGAAGGCGAACGTGGCGTTCTGGTGGATCGGCACGGACACCGGTTGGCCCTCGACCGGGGCGACAACGGGCGGGCGCACGGCACGGGTCTCGGGGTGGTGACTCATGCGCCCCAGTCTCGATCAGTCAGCGGGCCGGCGGTAGAGCCAATGCAGCACAATTGGACCGGTGAGCGAACCACTTGCCCTGGACGAGCTCGTCGCCCGGCTCGGCCGCTGGTCGGCCGGCCGCGGGCCGCTCTACGTCCTGCTCGCCACCCGGCTGCGGCGGATGATCGACGACGGCGAGCTGCTCCCGGACACGGCGTTACCACCGGACCGGCGGCTCGCGGCGGCGCTCGCGGTGGGCCGCTCGACCGTGGTGGCCGCCTACGACCAGCTGTGCCAGGACGGCAAGATCGTCCGCCGGCAGGGCAGCGGGACCCGGGTCGCGCCGGCACCCACCCGGCCCAACCCCGACCACGCGAGCGACACGGCCAATCCACTGTTCCTGCACCTGCTGGAGCCGCCGGACGGGGTCATCCAGCTCACCTGCGCGGCGCCCGACCGCCTGCCGTCCGCGGTGGTCGCCGCCTGCGCGGCCGCGTTCGGCACCCCGCGCACCTGGGACATCGGTTACCACCCCGCCGGCCTTCCCGAGCTGCGGCGCGCGCTCGCCGCGCGGTACACCGGGCGCGGGCTGCCCGCCGACCCCAACCAGATCCTGGTCACCTCCGGGGCCCAGCAGGCGCTGTCCCTGCTCGTCGGGCTGCTGGTCGGCCCCGGTGAGGGGGTGGTGGTCGAGGCACCGACGTTCCCCGGCGCGCTGGAGGTGGTCCGGGAGGCGGCGGCGGTGCCGCGGCCGGTACCGGTCGGCCCGGACGGGCTGGACCCGGCGGCCTTCCGCGAGGCGCTGCGCCGGCACCGCCCCGCCGCGGCGTATCTGATCCCGAGCCACCACAACCCCACCGGGGCGGTACTGTCTACATTAGAGCGAAGGAGGATCGCGGAGGCCGCCGCGGAGCTCGAGGTCCCGCTGATCGACGACGAGGTGCTCGCCGAGCTGGGCTTCTCCGATGTGGACTGCCCGCCACCACCTCCGCTGGCGGCGTTCGGGCCGGACGGGTTCACCGTCGGCTCGCTGAGCAAGATCGTCTGGGGTGGCCTGCGGCTCGGGTGGGTGCGCGGCCCCGCGGCGCAGGTCGCCCGGCTGGCCCGGCGCAAGGCGGTGCACGACTTCGGCTGCCCGGTGCCGGTCCAGGTGGCCGCCGTCGAGGTGGTCGCCGCCCTCGACACGGTCCGCGCGGAGCGGGTGGCCGAGCTGCGGGAACGGCACGGCGTGCTGTGCGCGGAGCTGGCCGCGGCGCTGCCGTCGTGGCGGTTCCGGCCGGCCGCCGGCGGGCAGACGCTCTGGGTCCGGCTGCCGCACGGTGACGCGGTGTCGTTCGCGCAGGCTGCGCTGCGGCACGGAGTGGCGGTGCTGCCGGGAAACTCGCTCGACGCGTCCGGGTCGAGCGGGGCACACCTGCGGATCCCGTTCCTGGCCGGGCCGGAGGAGCTGGCCGAGGCGGTGCGCCGGTTGGCAGCGGCATGGCGGGACTACGCGCCGGCCGGCGAGCCGAGGGCGGCGCTGGCGCCGCTGGTGGTGTAGCGGGATTTAGTAGGACGAGCGGCGCGGGCGTTGGGCGCGGCCGGCCATGCCGGCGATCAGCGTGCCGATCGCGACGCCGATGACCAGGTAGATCGCCGCGTTGGTGAGCTGCACGGGCAGCCGGACCGACGTGGTGAACGGCAGCACCGCGAACGCGACCGTGCCGAGCGCGATGATCCAGGTGAAGAACGCCATCGGCCGCGGGGCGAGCAACAGCAGCAGGTGCGCGATGGCGGTGGCCAGTAGCGCGGCGATCGCGGCGAAGGCGGCCAGCCAGCCGGCGCCGACGTAGTCGAACGCGCCGCGCGTGTTGGCCGGGGCGATCACCGGGACGTCGAACACTCCGTCGGTGATGAGCACCGCCACCACCGCGACCAGCGCCGCCACCAGCGCGGTGGCCAGCCCGCCCATCCAGAGCGTGCGGGTGTCGACCGAGGGACCGCGATCGTAGCCGGTGCGGTCGTGGCCAGTGCGGTCGTAGCGGGTGTACTCGCGGGTCGGCTCGGACTCGCGTTCGTAGTGGCCCCGCTGGGGGGTGTCGTCGTAGGAGGGGTTGCCCACAGCCGCTCCCGTCGCCTCGAGGTCCGTTACCCGTACGCTAGTCCGGGTGACGGCGGGTCGCAGGCCAAGGCGGATCGTGGTTACGCCGATCGGGTGGGTTCGCGTAGGTTCGTCGGCGACTCGAAGACTCGCGAAACGGGGGTGCGATGTCCGAGCCCGAGTTCGACGTCGATGGCGTGTTCGGTGACGACTACCTCTACTTCTTCCTGGAACGGGTCGAGGAGCGCAGCGCGGCCGACGTCGACCTGGTCTGGCGCCTGCTGGAGCTGGAGCCGGGGATGGAGGTCCTCGACCTGGCCTGCGGCCACGGGCGGATCGCCAACCGGCTCGCCGCGCGGGGCTGCCGGGTCACCGGGCTGGACTACACCCGGGTCTTCCTGGAGCGGGCCCGCGCGGACGCGGCCGAGCAGGACCTCCCGGTCGAGTACGTGCACGGCGACATGCGGAGCCTGCCGTGGACGGGGCGGTTCGACCGGATCGTCTGCTGGCTCAACTCCTTCTGCCTGTTCGACGACGAGGGGATCCGGCGGGTGCTGGCCTCGGCCGCGGCCGCGCTCCGGCCGGGCGGCAGGCTCGGCATGGAGACCGCGAACTACCCGTTCCTGGCGCGGAACAGCCAGCGGGCGGACGTGGTCGACCGCGACGGCGACATGGTGGTGGACCGGCAGCGGCTGGACCCGCTCACCAACCGCAGCGTCATCGACCGCACGTTCGTCCGCGGCGGCAGGACGCGGCGGAGCCCGTTCTTCATCCGGCTGTTCACCTTTCCGGAGTTGCGCGACTGGCTGCGCGGGGTGGGCTTCGGCACCGTCCACGGCTACGGCGAGGACGGCGCCCCGCTGACCGCGGAGCACCGCCGGATGATCACCCTCGCGACCTTGTGACACCCGGCTCCCGCGGTGCACGGGTGAGCGTGGTCAGTCGACCAGGCAGGCGGCCGACACCAGTCCCAGCCCCGAGCTGACCCGAGCGAGCCCTGGCAGGGTTGTCCACAGCTACCGCCCGTTGTGCACAACCCTCCAACGGAAAGCGCTTCCCGCCAGCCTGCCGGGACCGACCCGATAAACTTGACCAGGGAAGCACCCCCCGAAGGGAGGGCGGGCTTTGGGGGGCGGCTTCGCGAGGCGCGAAAGCTCCGTTGGTGCTGACGCGCGGGCGGACGCCACCACCAGCGGCCATCGCGGAGCGGTTTGGCGCGCCTTGTTCGCTGGGCGGACCATCCTGTGCTACCCACCCGGCCCGACTACCGCTCGCAGCGACACCGAGCGCGGTTGATGCACGACCGGCGCGCCGGGCGGACCAACCTGTGCGGCCCCGCCCGGCCCGGCTGCTGGGTGCGAACCGGGCGCGGCCGGCTCGACGGTCACAACGGGCGCGGGCTGCCACAGTGGTCGTGCGTTTCCCCTCGGCACACCTTGCCGTACGCCGTGCTGGTCGGCGCGTAGCTGGGGAAGCGGGCCTCCACCGGCGCGTCGCCCTCCCCGCAGACGGTCGCGGTCCTGCTGTACCTCGGCGGTATCAGGTCCCGCGCCACGCCGGTCCAGAGCGAGTAGCACCCGTCACCGCTGTTGCGCAGGTCGCCGGTGATCACGTACGTGCCGAAGATGGTGTTCGGCGGCCGCTCGATGTGCCCGGTGCCCGACGCGGTCGCCGTCTCGAACGACACCGACCAGTCGCGCGGCGCCGCCCCGGCCGGCGCGGCGGCCAGTACTCCCGCCGCCAGCACCGCCGCCGCGAACCCGGCCCACACGCTCGCCCTGCGCTTCCTTGCCACAACCAACTCCCTTCTCACACCCAAGATCCTCTACTTCGGACAACTCAACCCGGCCGGGACATCACCAGCGCGGGCTCCCGCGCCGCGCGCTCCGAACCGTCGGTCCCGACCCCTCGGTCCCGCGTCGACCCGGCCCACCGCCGGTACAGCTCGTCCCGCTCGAGCAGGTCCTCGTGCGTGCCGACGTGCCGCACCCGGCCATCGCTGAGCACCACGATCCGCTCGGCGTCCACCACCGTCGACATCCGGTGCGCGATCGCCACCACGGCGCAGTGCGCGGACACCCTGCGCAGCGTCTGCCGGAACGCGGCCTCCGCGTCGCTGTCCAAGTTGGACGTCGCCTCGTCGAGCAGTAGCACGGCCGGCCGCTGCAGCAACGCCCGCGCGATGCACAGCCGCTGCCGCTGCCCGCCGGACAGTCCGCTTCCCTGCTCGCCGAGCGGCGTCTCCAGGCCGCGCGGCAGCTCGGCCACGAGATCGGCCAGCCCGGCCAGCTCCAGCGCCTGCCGGATGTCCGCCTCGCCGGCGGACGGGTTCGCGTACACCAGGTTCTCCCGCAACGTGCCGCGCAGCGCCACGCTGTCCTGCTGCACGTAGCCGACCCGGCCCCGCAGCACGTCCAGCGGTAGCTCGGCCACGTCGTCCCCGCCGACCAGGACCTGGCCGGACACCGGCCGGTAGAACCGCTCGACCAGCTGGAACAGCGTGGTCTTGCCGGCACCGGACGGCCCGACGACGGCGGTGAGCCCGCGGGCCGGGACGTCGAAGCTCACCCCGGAGAGCACCTCCTCGGCGCCGTATCCGAAGTGGACGTCACGGAACTCGACGGCGGGCGCGGAACTATCCACATTAGACACCGGAACGGGCCGCTCAGGCTCCTCCACCGGGATCTCGGCGAGCTCGTCCACCCGCTGCACCGCAGCCCGGCCCTGCTGGAACTGCCCGATCGACAGGAAGACCAGCACCAGTGGCGAGACCAGGTAGAACAGGTACATCACGAACGCGGTGAGGTCGGCGATCGGCATCGCTCCCGTCGCGGCGCGGGTCATCCCGACGCCGACCACGGCCGCCAGCGACACCTGCAACCCCACGTTCATCGTGGGGGTGAGCATCGCGCTGAGCGCGCCGACCCGGACACCGGAGCGCCGGGCCCGCTCCGCCAGCTCCACGATGCGCCGCTGCTCGCGCCCCTCGGCGCGGGCGGCCTTGACCGTGGGCAGCGCCGAGAGCGCGCGCTGCAGGTCCGCGCCGAACTCCCCGGTGTCGTCCCGGTTCTGCACGGCCACCTTCCGCAGCCGCCGGGCCAACCACAGTGACACGCCGCTGGCCACCCCCAGGCAGGCCAGCGTCAGCACCATCAGCCAGGCGTCGATGAGGAACATGAGCACCACGCCACCGGCCACCATGAAGCCGTTGATCACCAGTTGGGCGAGGCTGTGCGAGAGCGCGACCTTCACCATCGACGTGTCGGTGACCGCCCTGGTGAACACGTCGCCCTGCTGGTGCCGGCCGAACTCGCCGAGGTCGGCCCGCAGCAGCCGGCCGACCAGGGAGCGCCGCACGTCGAAGACGATGCCCTCCCCTGCCCGTCCGATGAGGTAGGCCTGCGCGGCGGAGAGGCCCGCGTCGGCGCAGAACAGGCCCACCATCAGCAGGACGGGCCAGGCCAGCGACGTGTTTCCGGCGGCGGCGCGGATCAGCTCACCGATCGCGAGCGGCTGGCCGAGCGCCGCGGCCGCACCGAGCATCCCGAGCACGACGCCGACGAGCAGCGGGTTGCGGTGCCGGCGGGCGATGCGCCAGGTGGAGCGCGGGTCGACGGGTACCGTCCGCATTCCGCTCACCCGTCGTAGGCATAGACGGCGATGAACATCGTGGATTCCTCCGAGTAGGGGGTACCGAGCCAGTCGGTCACCAGACTCCGCCGCACCAGACCGGCGTCGGCGGCGTAGCCGTCCACCTCCTCCGGCGTGGTCAACCGGCTCCGCTCGGTGCCCACCTGGGACGATCCGCCCTCGAACCAGATGTGCGAGGCCTGCCAGAGGGTCTCGTCGGGGCTCAGGGTGGAGTAGGTGAGCAACCCGGTGTTCGGCTCGGGGTAGGGCACGAAGAAGGACGTGCGGCGGCGGCCCTCGTGCATGGCCAGCACCCCGCCGCGGTTGTGCGTCTCCACCACCAGTGCGCCGCCCGGCGCCAGCCGGTCCGCGGCCCGCCGGATCGCCGCCCGCTGCTCGTCCGGTTCCAGGAGCATCGACAGCGTGGCGCACACGCACACCACCAGGCCGTACTTCTCGTCGTCGGTGTACTCGCGGATGTCGGCGTGCACCGGGACGACGTCCGCGTCCTTCTCCTTGATCTCCCGGCGGAGCTGGTCGAGCATCTCCGGCGAGGAGTCCACCCCGACCACGGTGCCGACGCGGGCGGACAGCGGAATCGCGATCCGACCGGTGCCCACGCCGAGCTCGAGGGAGCGCAGACCGTCGCCGGGATGCAGCTCGGCCAGTTTCTCCGCGGCCCGCTCGGCGTAGTCGTCCTTCCGGAAGATCCGGTCGTAGAAGCCCTCGAACTCCCGCCCGTATCCGATGTCGTGCACCACGCTCATACGCGAACTCCCGCCTGGTTGGGGGCATGGCTGTTATTCGCTCTATTCGAGTCTATTCCGCGAGGCGCCCCGGACAACCGGTGGAGGCAGATACGGCTATTTTGTGCCCACCCAGCCGGGACCGCCTCGGCAGAAATAACGAGACCCGTCCGCGAACCGGCAGAACCTCGACGGCGGAAACGCCAGCGACACCAAGGCCGCCCTCAGCGACGACCTCGGAACACGAGCAGGCGCGTCCCGCCGGTCTCCCGGCAGAACGCGCCTGCTCACGCCGCCGCTACGAGCCCAACCCCGCCGGCCCGTGGCGGCCGCGGGGCGGCGGCGGACATTTGTCGAAAATTTACCTCTTCTTGTTCTTGGCCACCGCGCCCACCGCGATGGCCGCGACGATCAGAATGGCGATCACGAAGATCGTCAGCACGGCTGGATCCATCGAGCCTCCTCGGGCCGTAAATTCACATCTTCTCGATGTGCCATCACTTTACCGGGCAGTGCCGGTCGGCGCAGTCCGCGCGGCGTCCACCATCGGGGTGTAGGGCGACACGAAGATGATTTCCGGGTCGCTCGACTCGTCGTATCCGGTGTGCCGGGCGAGGGCGAACTGGAAGCCCCTGACCTCGCCGAGCCCGGCCGACCGAACCTCCTTGCGGATGAACTCGCGCAGCATCTTGTACGACGGCAGCTTCACGATCTCCGCGAAACCTCGGTCCAATGTGGAGATCAGCTCGCTACAGATGTCGAAGATCGCCTTCTCCGGCCGCCGGCCGGGAAACCACGCGATCTGCCACGGCGTGCGACCGGCGATCACCTCCACCAGCCGCCACGGCGACGCCTCGCCGGCGGCGTCCAGCACCCGGTAGGTGATGTGGTAGTCGTGCTGCGCCGGCTCCGGGGCGAAGAACCGCCAGTTGGGGAACAGCGCGGAGAAGATGTCGATCCGCTGCACGCGGCTGAAGCTCGGGTTGGGATGCTGGCTGGCCGCGGTGCCGACCAGCACCAGCGCGCCGAGCAGCCGGGCCAGTCCGCCCCGACCGCCGAACGCCTTCCTCATCACCGACGTCATCTCAGCGCACCTCCCCTGCCGTCGCCGGCTCCGCGACGGCGGAAGCGTCCTCGGTGCCGATCTCGTCCAGGAAGCCGAGGATGTGCTCGCCCACCTCGGTGGCCAGCCGGGCGCTGGTGAGCAGCGAGTCGTGGTCGGCTCCCTCGACCACGGCCGTGCGCACCACCTTCCCGCGCCCGCGGTGGGCGTCGGCCAGCTCCTTGTGCATGAGCAGTTGCTCGGGATCCCGGTCGACGGTGTGCTGCGCCGAGAGCACCAGCGCGTGCGCGTCGACCGGCGGCAGCGCGCAACCGGGGTCGAAGGAGCGGAAGTCCCGCTCGGTCGCCGCCCACTCCCGCAGGCCGGCCTCCCACATCCGCCGGTCGGCGTACTGGGCGAAGGCACGCGACCGGTAGCTCGCCGGCAGGTTGTTCACCCACTCCGGGCGCACCAGCAGCCCGCCGAGCCCCAACTTGAGGCTCGTGACGAACATGTCGATGCCGCCCTTGAGCCGCTTCGCCGCCTCGTCCTGCTGCTTCGAGCGGGCCAGCTCGCCGGGGTGCGAGCTGTCCAGGTACACGATGCCGCGGACCCGGTCGCCGAGGACGCCCGCGGCCCGCCGGGCCAGCTCGCCGCCGAGGGAGTGCCCGACGATCACGACGTCCCGGCCCTCCGGCACCGCGCCCTCGATCAGGTCGACGAGGTCGTCCACCGACTCCTGGAGGGTGAACTCGCGGCCACCGCGGTAGTCGCTGGCGGCGTAGCCCGCACGGTTGTAGGTGATCAGGTCGTGGTCGCTGTCCTCCACCAGCTTCTCGGTGATCCAGCCGAAGTGCTCGGCCGTGGACAGCAGGGCGTTGACGAACACCACCACGGGAGTCCGCCGGTCCGGCCGCAGCCGGAGGTCGTAGCTGAGCCGGTTGCCGTGCCGGGTGGTGATCGTGCGGCTGCCCGGCCAGCCCTCGGTGGCGCGGGCCCTCCTGGCCACCGCCGTGCCGGCCAGCCCCGCCACCGCGAGGCCCGCGGCCAGCGCGGTGCCCAGCACCGCCCGGTCGTCCCGGCCGGCCACCTGAGGCGCCCGCTTCGGCGCGCTGGTGTAGGCCACCATCGGGTGCATCGCGATGAACGACGTCACGAACCGGCCGAGCCCCATGAGGAAGCCGTTGGCGACGTGGAAGGTCGCGGCGCTGCCGATGATCGGCCGGGCGAGCAGCCCGCCGCGGAGGTAGGCCACTGGGAACAGGCACTCCAGCGCGAGCACGCCGTGGGCCAGGTAGCGCGCGGCGGTCGGGTACCGCTGGGTGAGCGTCCAGAAGCCCTTGTGCCCGTAGGTGCGGGTGCGCATCACCCCGCCGAGCGCCGAGCCCTCCCGCCAGGACCGGCCGATCAGCTTGACCCAGCCGGACACCAGGTAGGACAGGTTGGACTGCAGCGCGATGTACCACATCAGCGCGTCCTTGACCTCGGGCGAGCGCGCCAGCCGGGCCAGCCCGGCCGTGGTCTGCACCAGGGTGGCCACCTGGTCGGAGCCGTCGGTGCCGTAGCGGTGCCGCGGGTACAGTGCGGCGTTGCTCATCCCGAGGAAGACGTTCGCCGCGCCCCGCCACCGGCTCCGCCCCGGCAGCAACAGGCCCGCGCTCGCCGCGACCCTGGCGACGTGCAACGCGAAGGTGGTGTGGTCCCGGCCGAAGATGTCCAGCACGGCACGGGTGAACGGGTGGGACTTGAAATGCACCTCACGCCCGATGGTCCAGTCGTTCAACCCGCCGGGTCGAATGTCTCTCGATCGGGTGAGATATTCCAGGCTGGCGGTCAACGAGGTCGCCGCGGTCAGCCGTTCCGACATCCCCAGCGCGCGGTCACGGGAGAGCGGTACCGGCCCGAACAGGGCGGAGGACACTTTTCTCGGTAGCGATGTCACGACGATCTCCAGGAAATGCCCGGTTTCCGGTGGATGAGTTCTCTCTTTCGCCCGGTTCGTCCGATCCGCCCGCCCGGGCCGCCTGGCCGGTCCGGCGCCTGACCGGCCAGACGGCGTGCGGCGACGAGCGCCGGCCGAGGCCGGATCAGCCGCGGCCGGCCTCGAACGCCGCCACGGTCGCGGAGGCGATGGCCACACCGCCGAGGAAGGCACCCGGGGTCCCCAGCACCGGGGACGCACCCGGGAACACCGCGCCCTCGGTGGAGCTGACCTCGACCGATGCCAGGTCCGGCGAGGTGTTGAGTCGTGCGACGAGCTGGTCCATGGTGCTCTCCATTTCAGCTACCTCGATCGGGGGCCGGTCAGCCGACGGCCTTGCCGGCGGCGTAGGCACCGGTCACCACGCCGGCGCCGGCCACGAACGCACCCGCCAGCGCCGGGGTGGCCAGCACGGGGGTGGCCGCCTCGGCGATCCGACCCGCGTGGTTCTCGTCCAGTTTCCCGAACTCCTCGGCCTGGATGTTGAGCTTCTCTTCCAGCATATGAATCTCCTTGTTGATCCATTTTCGTGGCGATTGCCACATCGCTGAGTGTAAGAAGCTCGATCATCGGAGCAACTCGTCCGTGTGAATCCTGGTAGATCTGCGGAGTGAAGCTCGCCATATCTGTGGAGTCAGCTTCGCTAATTCTGCCGATCTGATCTCCGCGCTAGTGGACCATATTGCTCATCGGCGCGGCTCCCAGCGGAACCAGCGGCGAGCGGCCAACCCACCGAGCGCCACCCAGGCCACCAGCACGCCCAGACCCGGCGCCGACGCGGCGAGCTGACCGGTGAACGTCGACTCCCCGCCGCCGTAGGCCTGCCGGAGCACCTCCAGCACCGCGCCGCCGGGCAGCAGCAGCTGGACGGGGGACAGCCCGTGCGCGATGTCCATGCCGGCCCACACCCCGCTTCCAACCAGCAGGATCAGGAACGGCAACCCGACCGTCTGTGCCTGCTCCGCGGAGTGGGTGACCCCGGTGGTGGCCATCCCCGCCGTCACACCCACGGCGGTGCCGGCCAGCAGCACCAGCAGCACCAGCAGCGGGTTCGCCGGCACGGCCGGGCCGGCGACCGCGACGACCACCAGCATCAGCAGGCACTGCGCCAGCGTCAGCACGATCACCGGGGAGAGCACGCCCAGCAGCACGGTGGTGTCGGAGACCGGACCGCTGCGCAGCCGCTTGAGGTACAGCTCGTCCCGCCGGTAGGACAGCGACGCCGCCGAGGTCATGTACGCCGACATGCCGAAGAGCAGCATCAGCATCATGCTGACCTCGAAGCCCCAACCGACCACGTGCGGGCTGGTGCGCCCGGTGAACACGAAGGTCGCGGCGACGGCCAGTGGCATGAGCACGCCGGCGGCGATCATCGCCAGGTTGCGGGTCAGCAACGTGAGCTCCGCCCGCGAGATCGCGGCGAGTGCGGTCCCCATCAGACGGTCACCTCCTCGGGCTCGTCGGCCGGCGCCGCGCCGGCCCGCTTCCGGTCCACCACGGCGTGGAACACGTCCTCGAGCGACGCGTGGTGCGCGCGGAAGCGCTGCAACGGCAGCTCGTGCGCGCTCGACCACTGCACGACCGCGGTCAGGTCGCGCTGCAGGTCCCGGGTGCGGATGTGCAGCCGCCCCGCGCCCAGCCGGCGCCGGTCCAGCTCGCCGGTCACCGCGGGCAGCTCGATCCCCGGCCCGAACCCGGGCGGCAGGTCGAAGCTGATCTCCGCGCGCTCCTGGTCCAGGACCTCGACGAGGCTGCCGGCGACCGCGATCCGGCCCTCGTGCAGGATCGCCAGCCGGTGCGCGAGCTTCTCGGCCTCCTCGAGGTAGTGCGTGGTGAGCAGCACGGTCGTGCCATCGGCCAGCAGCTCGCGGATCACCTGCCAGGTGGCCTGCCGTGACTCCGGGTCGAGCCCGGTGGTGGGCTCGTCGAGGAACAGCACCTCGGGCCGGCCGAGGGTGGCCAGCACCAGGTCGAGCCGCCGCTTCTCCCCGCCGGAGAGCTGCTTGACCCGCACGTCGCGCCGGTGCACGAGGTCCAACCTGGCCAGCGCCTCGTCCACATCGGACGCCTGGGGAACCAGGTGGGTCCACAGTCGCACGGTCTCCGCCACCGTCAGGTCGCCGGCGAAACCGCTTTCCTGCAACATGATCCCGCAGCGCTCCCGGACGAGCCGGCGCTGCCGGAACGGGTCGGCGCCGAGCGCCCGCACGGTCCCAGCGGTGGGCGCGCGGTGTCCCTCGACGATCTCCATGGTCGTCGTCTTGCCCGCGCCGTTGGTGCCGAGCAGGGCGAACAGCTCGCCACGGTGAACCTGGAAGCTCACCCCCCGCACGGCCTCGAAGTCGCCGTAGGAGTACCGGAGGTCCGCGACCTCCACCACTGGTGTGTCCATGTCGCGAGGCTCGCAGGCACGAGCCGCGGTCCGCCAGAACCGGACGTCAACACCTCACGTGCGGTCCGCCCTGCCGGGTCGTGACAAACGTCATGCCCGGCCGCATGACGACCGCCGAGCATCGACAGAGCGCCGGCGAGGGGAGGAGCGGGGGCGGGATGAATGCGGCCAGAAGGACGCATGGCGCCTGGTTATCCTGCTCGTCGTGAACTCCGCGGCGGCACCACCCAGCGGCGCCAGACTACGGCGGATGCGTGCCTACACCTGGTGGTCGCTGGTGGCGATGAGCAGCCTCGCGCTGGCGCCGGTGGGGTTCGGGATCGCCAACGACGAGCTGCGCCCACCCGGGCTGCCGGTGCTGGTCGTCGCGGCGGTGGGCGCGGCGGCGCTGCGGATCCGGTTCGTCCACCAAGCGATGCGTGGCCTCCCGCGGCTGCCCCGGCCACGTGCCGAGCACCTCGCCGGCATCGCCGGCACGGAGCTGGTCTGGGGCTACGTCGTGCTGACCCAGCCGGTCCCCGGCTGGTGGATGTTCCTGCCCGCCGTGGTCGGCGGCGCGGTCGTGTTGAACCTGGTGACGTCGGCGCGGTGGTGGACGGCGGCCGGGCTGATGCTGGCGACCGCGCTCACCGGGGCGGTGGCGGCGGCGGTGGGCACGAACGACCCGCTCAACCCGGTGATCGCCATGCTGGCCGGCGCGCTCGTCGTCGGGGTGTTCGTGGCACTCGACGTCGTGCAGCTGTGGTTCTGGGACGTGGTGGCCGAAGTGGACAGAGCAAGGGCGACGGCCGCGGAGCTCGCGGTGGCGAGGGAGCGGTTGCGGTTCGCGGCCGAGCTGCACGACGTGCAGGGTCACCACCTGCAGGCGATCATGCTCAAGGGCGAGTTCACCGAGCGGCTGATCGGCCGGGACGACGCGGCCGCGCGGCAGCAGGCCGCCGAGCTGACCGAGCTGGCCCGCACGGCGCTGACCGAGACCCGCAAGGTCGTGCACGGCTACCGCACGACGACGCTGACCGCCGAGGTGACCAACGCCGTGGACATCCTGCGCGCCGCCGGCATCGCCGCCGAGGTGCACGGCAGCGCCGCGGACGTCCCGCCGCCGCTGCAGCAGCTGTTCGGCGCGCTGGTGCGCGAGGGCACCACGAACGTCCTGCGGCACAGCAAGGCGCAGCACTGCGTGTTGACGATGGAGAGCGCCGGGGGCTGGGCACGGGTGCGGCTGGCCAACGACGGGCCGACCGGCTCCCCGGACGGCGGGGGCAGCGGGATCGCCAGCCTGCGCGAGCGGTTCGCCACCCTGGGCGGCCGGGTACGCGCCGGTCGCACCGACGACGGGTGGTTCGAGCTGGTCGGCGCGGCCCCCGAGCCGGGAGAGGAGCGCCGATGATCCGGATCGTGCTGGCCGACGACGAGGATCTCATCCGCGGCGCGCTGGCCGCCCTGCTCGATCTGGAGGACGACATCGAGGTGGTCGCGCAGGCCAGCGACGGACGCGCCGCCGTGGAGCTGGCCCGGCGGCACCGGCCGGACCTGGCGGTGCTGGACCTGGAGATGCCGGGTTGGGACGGGCTGGCCGCCACCCAGGTGCTGAGCAGGGAGCTGGGCGTCCCGGTGGTGCTGGTGACCCGGCACGCGCGGCCAGGGGTGCTCAAGCGCGCGTTGGCCGAGGGAGTGCGGGGGTTCGTACCGAAGACGACGTCGGCGTCCCGGCTGGCCGAGATCCTGCGCGACGTGCACGCCGGCGGTCGCTATGTCGACTCGGAGATCGCGGCGTCCGCGCTCACCGCGACGAGTTGCCCGCTGACCGAGCGGGAGCTCGAGCTGCTGCGGTACGCCCTCGACGGGCACCCGGTGACGGCGATCGCCGAGCGCGCCCACCTCGCCCCCGGCACCGTGCGCAACTACCTCTCGGCCGCGATGACCAAGCTGGGCGCGCACACCCGCTACGAGGCGGCCCGCCGCGCCTGGGAGGAGGGCTGGATCTGACGGCGCCTCCCTCCCCCGTCGGCAACGGCTCCCGCCACCCCACACTTCCGTCGGCAACGGAACGGCTCGGCGGCACGACCTTGTCCGGACACGTGACACAGACGGATACAGTGCCGCCGACGGGTCAACTCGCGGCGCCGACATCACGACGGAACCGCAAGTAACCATCCCCCACCCGATCCCGGGGGCCGGCCCCACGTCCATTCTACCGCTGGTCAGGGCGCTGGAGGGCCGCCGCGGAGAACTGTGGACAACTTCGGGGGTCGCGGCGGCGCGAATGGTCGCCTCGTGTCGAGTTTCCTCCATTGGGGTGAAGGGATGAAGGGGTGAATGGGGGTCAACGGCCGGCGGGTTCATCCGGCCCGAGCACGGCCCGAGCACGGCCCGGGTCGCGGTGATGCCGGGAGTGTGATCGACAGCCGGAACCCGACCACAGGCTTACCCCGCGTGCCCGGCGACGAGCTGGACGAGGCGGTGCTGGACCTGCTCGGCTCGGCGGCGCCGTACAGCACGGCGCCGCCGAGGCCCGACGCGGCCCGAGCCGACCGCGGGGCGGCCCTGGCCGGCGCTGGCGCTACCCTGGCCGCTCGATACGGCAGGCCGCGGTTGAGCCCGGCAGCCGGTACCGGTTGCGCGCCACCAACCGGTAGACCGCGCGAGCCAGACCGCGGAGTCCGGGCAGCGCGAGCAGCCGGCCGGCGAACCGCAACCGGGAAGGTGACTCGCGCACGCACGCGGCGATGGCGTCGGCGCCGCCGAGCGGCCGCCGCCCCGGCCGAGTGAGCACCACCTCGGTCATCAGTGCCTCGGGCGAGGCGGGCAGCTCGTGGTCGGGCACGCTCTGCCATGGGCGCGCGGGGAAGCCCAGCAGGTTCCGCTGGTCCAGCCAGGCCACCGATTTCGTGCAGAAGCCGCAGTCGCCGTCGTAGAGCAGGACGGCACCGGTGGTCGCGGACATGCGCTCACCCCGCGATGTCGTTCATCGGGACCCGGTTCATCGCCTGGCTCACCGCCACACCGTCCATCGGCGTCGGCCGCAGCGGCACGCGGTTGACCTGGGTGAGGCCGGTGAGCCCGACGCGGTGCGCGATCGCCGCGGCCTCCGTGCGGTTGGCGACGTCGAGCTTGCGCAGGATGCGGAGCACGTGCGAGCCGACCGTGGAGTGGGTGATGTGCAGCTCCCTGGCGATCGCCGAGTTGGACAACCCGCGCGCGATGCAGATCAGCACGTCGTGCTCCCGCTCGGTGAGCTCGTCGAGGCGCTGGCAGTCCGAGGGCCGCATCAGCTCGGCGAGCTGGTCGCGGAGGTTGGTCATGATCGCCGGCGACACGAACAGCCGCCGGTCGAACGCGGAGTGGATCGCCGCGGCGAGGTTCCACGGGGAGTCGTGGTCCAGCACGACACCCGAGACGCCGGCGGCGAGCGCGTCGCCCATGCCCTCCTCGCTCAGGCCGCAGACCACCACCACGGGCTGCGGCTCGCGGCGCCGGGAGGCGCTGCGCACCGGCGGCTGGTCGGCCACCTCGCCCGTTGCCTCGAGGAAGGTGGCCAGCCGCACCATCCACACGTCGACATCACCGCCCGGCCGTGTCCCGTGCGGCACCCACCCGCTGTGTTGCACGTTCCGCCGCAGTGTGATGTTGAACCTGTTCAGGTCCAGCGCGTGCAGCCAGGAGAAGCACGTGCCACCGCTCAGGCGGTGGTGTTCACTCTCGATCAGGCCCACAGCGACCATAAGAAACACCCCAGTTCACGATTTGGTTGTTCGATGTGCCGAGCCGACGAGAGGTCGGCGGCGCGTGCGGATACCCGCCATTGCGAAGGAAATATTGAGCAATGACCGGTCCGGGCGCTTCGGTTCACCCGGCGGACGGCATGATTGAATATTCAGTCTTCCCGTTCTCCCGGCCGTTCATCCGAGTGGTGCCGGCGCTTTCTCCGACCACCCGGTGGATCCAGTCCCGTGAACGACCGACTCACCGCGTTCTCCTCGTGCCGCCTTATCCTCCGCTTCGGCGCGATGCCGCGGTCGGGTCGCGCAGCGCTGCCCGTATTCCCGCCGACGCCACTCCCGACCCCCTGACCTGGTCTTTCGTGACTTCGACCCGGGGAGACTCACGCCGGACCGGCTCGCACCCCAGCCCAGAATGACTCCACTGGCTCCGGCGCCCCGACCGCTCCCTCGCCTCGTGCACACAGTGGTATCGATCCGGTTGGTGATCACGGGCCGAAGTAACGTGTCCCGGCCTCGACGCGATCACCTGAACAAGGAAAGCTCGCAACCTCCTTACCTGAAACCACAGCCTGTGACGACTTCTCTTACTCAACGTGACAGGTGTGACTTTTTCTTGAGCCCGATCAGGTTAACCACTGCTCCCGGAGGGTGCAACGTTTGTCACCCGGGTCATCAACGTCGTTAATGGGCCCGTTCGCCCCGTTGACGAAGGATCGCGGGCCAGGATTCACCTTTTCTTACCAGTGGGTCAATAATTCCCGAGCATTTCTCGCGTTAGCGGTGGCGTGAGAGGTGTCGCACGTCTCGGTCGTCGCCGCTCCGCCTCTCGGGATGCGCCGCCCGCCCGTGACCGTCGTCGGCAGCGCCGAAACCAGGCGCGTTCTGTCGTACGCCCGGCCTATCGTCAGCGGCAGCGATCACAACGAGGCGAGGTGGCGAGATGGCGACGTTCGTACTGGTGCCCGGCTTCTGGCTCGGCGCGTGGGCCTGGGCGGAGGTCGCCGAGGCGCTGCGCGCGCACGGCCACGACTGCCATCCGGTGACACTGCCCGGGCTGGCCGAGCGGGCCGCCGAGGGCACACCGGAGACCGACCTGGCCACCCATGTCGATGAGTTGGTCGGGCTGCTCGAGGGCAACGACCTGCGGGACGTGGTGCTGGTCGGGCACAGCGGCGCGAACGCACCGGTCACCGGAGCCGCCGACCGGGTGCCGGAGCGGCTGCGCCGGCTCGTCTACGTCGACACCGCGCCCATGCCCGACGGGATGTGCGTGGCCGACTTCTGGGAGCCGGAGTACCTGCGAGCCGCCCGCGAGCGAGTGGACGCCGAAGGGGACGGCTGGCGCCTCCCGCCGCCGCCGTTCGACCCGGCCGAGGACCCGGAGGAGCTCGCAGGGTTGACGGACGAGCAACTCGAGTTGCTGCGCCAGCGGGCCACGCCTCAGCCGTTCCGGACGGCGGCCGAGCCCCTGCGCCGACCCGGCGCGACCCCAGTGGTCCCCACCTCGCTGATCGCCAACACGATCACGCCGGACGAGGTGCAGGCGATGATCGACAGCGGCAGTCCGGCGTTCGCCGTACTGGCCGGGGTGGATCTGCACCACCTGCCCACCGGCCACTGGCCGATGCTGTCCCGGCCGAAGGACCTAACCGACATGCTGGACCAGATCGCCCAGGGGTGACGCCCGCAGCGCGGCGGGCGTCACCTGTACCCCGCGTGATCCGCGGTCATGGACCACTCAGGCCACGTAGACCTTGAGGTAGCGAGTGAAGGAGGAGGCCGAGACCCAGTACTTCTTCGGCACGTTGCCGAAGCCGGGGCGACCGGACACCGGGTCCGCGACGAGGATGCGGTCGCCGTCGTAACCGATCACGGCGACCCAGTGGTCGACGGTCTGGTTCGAGGGGTAGCCGGGCGGACGGGGTCCGCCGGGCCGCACCAGGATGCCGGCGGCGACGGCGTAGCCGCGCTTGACGTCGTACACCACGTCGTTGTGGAACCCGCTCTTGGCGGTCTTGATCTCGTACCAACCCGTGTTCAGGTGCTTGTTCAGCGCGGCCCGCATCTCGGTTCGGTGGGTTCCGCCGTCGTTCTCGGCCATGCCTTTGAGCTGGTGTTGCGTGGGCGGCTTGCTCATCCGGGCGCTGAGCACGATGTGCGCGGTGGCCGGTCCGCACCAGTAGGAGGTCGCCTGCCGCACCCAGTGCACGCTGAGCGTCTTCCCCTGAGTACAACACTCGGCAGCGGCCGTGGTGGCCTCGGTGGGCATGGACGGCACTGCCATCGCGGGAGTGGCGGCGCCCAGGCCGACCAGCGCCGTTGTCAGAGCCAACGCCGCCAGAGCATGGCCGCCTCGGGTCTTGATTCGCATCCGGATCTCCTTGTCGCCGATATGTGCGGCGGTCGACCGGACGCGTGGACCACGAGCCCCCGGGCCTCGTGGTCCCGGCGGACCCCGGTGCCGTGCTCGTGCGAAGCGACCGGCGCCCGCGGATCCAGCCCACTCCAGGCCCTCCGGTGGATCAACGTTGTTCGACCCTGCTCGAACAGCTACTCGACCACGTCGGGTGGCCGATGCGGGCCGCCGGCAGCCGGATACTATCGCGGCCAGATAGGAGACGAAGAACGCCCCGCGATCCTGCCGGTACAGGTCAGCGAGGCGTTTCGGGCGTTCCCCGACGCGCGTCCGAAGAAATTCGAACCCCCGACTTTCTGATCCGTAGTCAGTCGAACCCTGTAACGCGGTGTGTCCATCCTCAGTACCGGATGTTGCCTATCTGGGCAGGTCAATGCGCATAACCCTAGTTGCGCAAACTGGGCAGTATGCCTACTGCCCGTAACGCTAGGGCCCTCATTGGTGATCAACTAGTACCTCAGGCGGGATTCGTGATCCTTACTGGTGTGGGTGCCTGAAGAAAGGAGGCAGCTGCAGTGATTATGAACAGCAGTGTGCACTAATCATGATGGTGAGGTGGCCACGTCAGGTGTTGATCAAGCCGGTGATGGAGGCCTCCACAAGAGCTTCCTTCAGGCGGGCAGCGAACGGCCCTCCAAACTTCCGCCCATAACGATCGCTGACATACTGGTGCCATCGAGACGGGTGCCGTGCTTCTCCGACTACCGCCCACATATTTACTTTCTCGCACACCGAAGCACAGCTAGCCAAATACCTCAGCTGAGACAGCTGGTGTTTTCGCGCGTTGCCTGTCAAACCGCCGATACCCCAACCTGCGAGCAAAACATCCGATTCTCGAACCACCTGTCTTATACGCCGCCGTGCGGCCAGCCAGCCGCCAACCTGCTCGCCCACCACATTAATGGCCAAGGCATCCTTTGTTGCAAACGAGAACAAATTAGCAACCATCACAGAGCTGCACCCAGATGTTCAGCAACGACATGCAGCCTGGCGATAGTGCGAGCACGCCCAGTCAACGGCGGGTTAAGCAGGATTGCCCCAAGCACACTCACAACCTCAAAGACTTGCCTGCAACAATGCCCTCAATCGAAGCTCGCACCTCGCCCATGTTAGCGGCAGGCATAAACCGGACCACAGACTGTGCCGCGTACTCATGGTCAAGTTCGCAAGAAATCCACCGACGACCTAGATTCTCCGCTGCCCTACCGGTAGTATTGGAGCCTCCGAAGAAATCAACGACCAGGTCGCCAGGCTCTGTGCACATTTGTATAAAAAATTCTGGAAGTTTGAGCGGAAAACGTGCTGGATGACTACTCAGACCGAGCGACTTGACGGCACGCAGATAGGAATCGTTGGACTGGCTATTCGGAATCGTCAATAAATTAGATGGGAGAGCGCCTCCGTTGTCACGGCCAAATGCCTTCCCGATTTTATGCTCAGACGGACGGTCCTTCGGCGTATAATAACGGGCGGGATCCGCGAGGAGACGCTGCATCGACTTCGAATACGGCACCCGCACCCGGCTCACATCAGCCTTTGGGTACTCCGTCTTTGATAACCACCACACAGTGTTCACGGAATTCTTCGCTCTGATCTTCCGCTTATTCACCCACTCGATCGGCGCCGGCAAGCTAGATGGGTTGTACCAGTAAAACTCCTGAACCAAGTAATAGTTCAGGTCGTCGACAAACGAAATCAAAGCGCGGAATTGATGCAGCGACCTGACGGGAACACCCTTTTGGTAAGCACCGCCAATGTCTATAACAAAGCTCCCGGTAGGCTTGAGTGCATCTTTAGCCAATTTGGCAAATTCATTCAGCCAAGCCACATAGTTCTGTTGGTCTTCGTTGCCGTAGGCCTTCTTCCGCAGCAGTGGAAAAGGCGGACTTGTGATGAACAGGTCCACACTATTTGCTGGGATTCGCGCCAACATTTCAAGGCTGTCCCCGCTCAGCTGGGCCCCGAGAGAGGTCGCATAGCAAACTCGCCTGGCCTCAAGCTCGTCATGCATTGCCATCCTCCGCGGTGATCACCAGCCTACCATACCTGGTCTCGGTCAGCTCAGCAGAGACCCCCCCGGGAGCATGTCGCCTTCCGATCGCCGAGCCTTAGACCCAACATCGCGCTGGCGCGAGCACCGACTCGCAGGTGCCCTCCTGTGCACTCTAGCCAGTAGTAGCCAGGAGATCGCGCAGGGTACGAATCTCCCCGACAGCCACTCTGTCGTCCAAGGCGATCACACCGACACTCATCAGTGTTTCAAATACCCGATAGGGGTCTTCATGCAAATCAGGATGGAGTGCAAGCAGCAAGTCACGAAGCTCGCCCTGTGGATCGACGGATCCCACGTTGAAGTTCGAGCCGTTGGCAGAACCGAAATCCGCTGGCCTCTCCAACGGCATTCTGAAACGTAATGCGTATGCGATACCCACACGGGCGACATCCACTAGGTCATTGAAGGGGAACCGCTCCTGTAGGCGCCTCGCCGCGTCTGTGGCATCCGGAGTGAATGCTATATTTTTCCGAGAGCTTTGGCGATCGACAGCGCCTGTCATGCGGGTGCTCCTGCCTCAATTTCAGTGTGGCGGGCTGACACGCGACGGAGATGATGCTCGCCTACCAAATAGGTACCAATCTCGGCAAGTGCAACCTGGCGATTCAGCTCTTCCTCGTGCGCCAATAGCACCACCTGGTCTGTGATCTGCGGAAAGGTTCGCAGGACGTGTGCCCTATGCGTCTTATCAAGACGACCGAACGGAGAGTCGGTAATAATCGGCCCACTCGTCTGCGAGCACCGCTGCAACGCCGCGATTAATGAAATCGCCACGATATGCTCATAACCACTCGACCTATTCAAGACCTCGCTACCATCCTTGTGTAGGATCTTCAAGCCATAGTTGGCGTTTATCTGCAAACGGTCATAGTCCTGCTCAGCAGACAACACCCGAAATACTTCACTTGCTTGCTCCTCCACTCTATCCCGGAGCCTATCTCGGAAGTCGTCCACCGCCGCAACTAGTAGCTGATGAAGGTTCGACAAAAGGTTTACCTTACGGTCTTCTTGGCCCGTTCCAGCTCCTCGTACCTGTTGCAGCTTTTGGGAGAGTGCTGCTACAGCCCGATTTGCACGCTCTAGCTCTTGGCGGCTCGCCTTCAGCCGCGTCCGCGTATTGTTCAGGCTCACCCTGATGTTTCCGTACTGGTCTGTCAGGCTGACAATCGATTCCTCAGTACCTTCTGGAGCCTCATCCATTTGCGCATTCAGTTCACCGAGCTCGCTTTCAGCATCCGTGAGATCGACACGCGCCTGGCTCAGCTCGTCCTCTAGGCGTGCAATGTGCTCGCCGTCTGCTCTCAGCTTGCGTAGCACATCTCGACGTGCCCGCAACGAAACCAGCTCTCGCTGCACATCGGTGACATCGCCAGCCTCAGCACCGTCATGCAGGCCTTGGATAACATCAGCTTGCACAGCCTGACGGCAGGTCGGACAATATCCTGTGGTCGCGGCGGTTGCCATTTGCTGTGCGGTGATAGCGCGGGTCAGCCGGTTGCTAGCACTGTCGATCAGTTCCTCGACCTTCGCCAACTCCGCACCCACAACCGGCATTAGGATCGCTCGCCATGTGCTGTTAGCTTCCTCTGCCAGCTCTTCTTCCCGATCCGATACTCGTTCCCGCAGCCGTTCCACTTCGTTCTTCTTGGTGTCACGACTGGCCATCAGCCCGCGGAACCGCGTATTAGCAGCCAGGCGCTTCTCGACCTCGTTCAAGTCGTTTTGAAGCTCTTCAACGAGGCCCACAAGCTCATCGACGTTTTTTCGTTCGTTCTCAGCCTCCTGTTGTGCAAGCTGAAGCTCATTGCCGATCGCCCGTGTACTCTTGTCTTTTTGCGCCGCCTTTGCCTGGGCCGTCCTTGCTTTGGCAAGCAGTGCGCCGATATCATCCCGTGCGTGAGTGAGAACTGGTAAGCCAAGGATTCGCTCAATCGCTGCTTTTAGCTTGTCTCCGGCCTCACTTCCTTCAATGAGAAGTTCTTCGTACTCCTGAAGCAACTCGGCGTCGAAGAGGAAGAACCGTGCTGTTTGTTCAGGCAGGAGCGTAGCCAGCTCGCGATCTCGTTCCTCAGGACCCAATACGTCACCGTCTTTGACCAAGCTGACCACAACACTGAACGAACCCCGGTCGAACAAGTGCTGTCCTGCATCCTTACGGTACGCGCGTGTCAGCTTGTAGATATGCCCGTGATGCTCGAAAACCAGAGTGACCTTGAATGGTTGAAGGACGGAAGCGTCGGCGTCGTCCCTATTTCCGACAGTCGCCGGGTCGATTCGCGTCGACCCGCGCCCAAGCATTATTCCGAACAGTGCCCACCTGATTGCATTAAGAAAGGTAGTCTTGCCACGTCCGTTTTCGCCCCATATCAGTTCGATGCCGTGCTTATTCGCAAAGTCAAAACGTTGGACGCCCCTGTAGAGTCCGACATCAGTAAGCTCCATTGACACGAGTCTCATGACTGCGTCCCTCTCAGGTTAACGTCCACAACTGAGTCGACGTGCTCCATATTCGCTGCGCCCCCGGACAGGTGCTCGTCAACAATGCGCTCAATTGCCCGCACGGCAGCAGCTCTGTTATCCGGGTTGCCCTGTTCAGCATCGAGAACAGCGGCGAGCAGGCCTTGTGGTACTTCTGGAAACTCGACCGAACGTAGTTGCTCTGTCGCGATCACCACGTCTTCCGCCTGTGGCGGCGGAAGCGTTACGGGTTCACTGTTCGCCAGGTCGTCACTCATACTCGCCCTCATCATCGGTTTCGATCTCAACACCAGCCGCCCCGACGGCCTCATCGGTCTCTACCGGAACTCCATACTTGATGCACAGCCGCTCCACATACGTTAACGCCTGGGGGTTCGCAGCACCACGGGCAAACTCTCGCACGCGGTGCAACTCACCCGCAAGAAGCCGGTCCCCGTCCGCGGCGTGCCTGTCATCAGTTGAAGCCGGCACGACGACCGCGTCGTGCAAGAAGGCCAGGTTTTTACCAGG
Source organism: Amycolatopsis arida (assembly GCF_900115565.1). Lineage (GTDB taxonomy): Bacteria > Actinomycetota > Actinomycetes > Mycobacteriales > Pseudonocardiaceae > Yuhushiella > Yuhushiella arida. The sequence goes on from NZ_FOWW01000007.1 coordinate 129,818, forward strand.
GTATCGCCGCAATATTCGGCCTCGTCGCTGGACGAATTCACGTGGGTTTCTGCTGCTTGCCAGTATCAAGGCATGGCTCACCGCCGGTAAGTCGACACCCTCGTCCAGGCACTTGACACTCGCAAGTATCCCCCCATTGATATCAAGTTCGGCAAGAGTCGCCTCACGGTTGCCCGCCATCTCGGTATGGTATTCTAAAGTTTCAAGGCCACTAGAGGAAAGCATTTCTCGAACTTGGCGAAGTTGTTGCAGGCCGTCGCAGTAGACGAGCCATCGCTGCCCAGGTTGGAAATGTTCGCCGACTACTCGGGCAGCTAGGGGCACTTTACCGGAAGCACGCTTAAGAATTCTTGCCCGGGCAATCGCAAGTTTCTTGATCATGTCGTTACCGGCGATATCATCGAGTGCGTCACGTCGGCGGCCGGCTTCCCGCCGTAGCTTTCGCGACAGTTCGTCGTAGCTCGATTGTTCTATTGGGCTAAGGCTTACCTCGTGCGGAATGTAGGTGTACGGCGTGAGCACCCGATCGCGTATGGCATCTTGCAGGGTATATGGCGGTTGAAGTATGCCGCCGAAGTAGTCCAGCAGCCGGCGTGTTCCCTCGGGGTCGCCCGCTCGCGTGGGCGTCGCGCTCAAACCAAGTCTCCACGGTGCTCCTATCGTTAGGAGCTTCTGCGCCTGTGTGCTGCCGAGACGATGAACCTCGTCTGCCACAAAGAGCAGGCGGGGATTAGGGCTGAGTCGGCTGATGAAGCCATCAGTGGAGGCGGTTTGCAATGTCGCCACTACGATTCTGGCCGTCGCCGCTCCCGCTCGAGGACTTGTCCAAGCCTGCAGCAGGTCGTCATTCCGCCAACTGTTATTTCCGCTGCCAACCATGAGGATTCGCGGTGAAATATCTTTTAAGTGAGCAGCTAGCTCCCGTTGCCATTGTTCCAGGAGCAGTGCGCTGGGTACCACCACCATTGCTGTGCCACCTTCGGCAAGAACCCTACGAATAGCGTGCACCGCTGTGTAAGTTTTGCCGCTTCCCGTCGCGTGCTCAAGCAGGCCGCGCCGCCCATGGAGTTCCCACGCCGCTAAGGCTTCGACCTGGTGGTCACGCAACGGGCGCACATTCGCTGGTGCGGCTGATCGTATTGAGGCTTCGGCCAGTACCTCGTCGACCAAGACCTCCCATTCTTCAGGCCCTGCTTCGCGGATAAAGTCAACCGCCACATCAGGGACCGGACGCACATCAACGGTCTTTATCTCATTGCGCCACAACGCTTCAAACCGGTCTTTGGCCTCGACGACCCGCACCGCGTCCCTGCCGCCAGCCCAGGACGGGAACACATCGATACTTTCCAGATTTCCATCAGCGGCGATTCCCATAAACGTCTCATTCATGGAGCCACGAAATCCGACAATGTTACCTAATTGATCTGTAAAAAGACCTACCTTGTCATGAAAGAGGCGTCTATCGCCAGGACTGCTTGCAGACTGAAGGATCGCTATTCGCAGATCGACAACGCTAGACGCGATCATTCCTGCCAGGACACGGGCTGGCTTTCGTGAGCGGTCGCTGTTCAGTAAAACTCGGAGTTCGGCGATGAGAGCGGCGCTAAGCTCGTCGTCGGTGATGGCCCTATGGCCCTCACGTAGTGCAACCACATCAGCAGACGAAAATATCGGCGAACAAATGAGGCGGATCCGCCCGCCAGATTGGACAAAGTCTTTTAACGCCGGCCAAGCTATCGAGAAGACTGCCGATGAAAAGTAGCCTGATATTCGATCGTATTGGACTGCCGTCCGCATGCACGGAAGGTAGAACTGGCCAGCGATGTCGTCGACACTCTTGTCGTAGCTTGGGGCGAAGTCGTAATCACGAAGGCCAGTCATTTTCGGTCCTCAACTTTGGAACTCGCTAACCCGTCGAGCAGTGAACGTCGGGTCAGTTCTTTCCGTCGCAAAATCCCGGTGACGAGCTGGTCAGTTTGCACGGCAACCACCCACTCTGGGTAACTGCCACCCCGTCTAACGTCCCGACGTTGCTCGCTGCATCCATAGATGGCTGCGTCGTGCACCGTCTGCGCGGCGACCTGCACCCCCTTAGAGTACGGGAAGTCTTGGTGTGCGACCGCATCCCACATCACGAAGACATCGAAGGCCGCGACGTAGCCGGCAAGAAGTACTAGGCACCCTGGTGACATGTCCAACGTTCCTCGCTCCCGTGGTCGCTGGCCAGGAAGGCGCAGCTGGATGCGGTAGTCACCCGCCTTCCGCTCTGCCGGATGGTCAGTGCAGTTGAATACGTAAAGGCGGACGTGCCGCGGCAGCGGCTGGCGGCAGACCAAGTCGAGGGGCTTCGCCGGTGCCTCGTCCGGGAGCTTGGTAACCACGGCGTCCCCTAGTCCAGCCAGGAAGCGTCGATATAGGTGGTGCAACGACCACTTGTCCCCCGGCTTCCACTCTGGCACGTCACTAGGTTATCGGCTAGGCAGAAGCAGATGGTGCGCCGGACCACAATACGCTGTGTGATGAGAGTGCCGCCGGCGTGAGGTTGGGGGCCACGTCGCGAAGGCCATCAGGAGGGCTACCCTTACCCGGCTCTCAAGGCCGAGGCTCCGCGATGCCGCAAGGCGGTGGCCGACTGAGCTCGTCACGCAGCGTAGCGACAACGTTCGACAGGAGCCTGCTACAGATTGCCGCTCACAGGGGCTTGCGCTGCTGTCGAAAACCGCACGGGGCCCTTCGGGGCACCCCTACGGACAAAACGGACACCAGTCGATCGTCTAGTTTGATCTTGAAAAGCAAGAAACCCGCTGCTCAGAGCGGGCTTCTCTTGCGCGCGCCCGAAGGGATTCGAACCCCTAACCTTCTGATCCGTAGTCAGATGCTCTATCCGTTGAGCTACGGGCGCATGTTCAGTTGTCTTCGGTTGTCGGGCCGCTGGGGCCCGGTGGCTCTCGGGGACCGAGAACCGGCGGAGGCTCCGGGATTTGAACCCGGGAGGGGGGGTTACCCCCAACCGCATTAGCAGTGCGGCGCCATAGACCAGACTAGGCGAAGCCTCCCAGGTCAACGACCACTGCCCAGACAGCGTACACAGCCCCCTGGGCAACGGACAAAGCCCCCCTCGCATGGGCTTCGACCTGCGGAAACGCGGCGCGACCCGGTTCACCTGGTGACCTGGCCCACCAACGCCCCGAGGTCGTCGCATCCTCGCGCCGGCCGGCGACGCCTCCTCGACGGCGCGCGGCGCGTTCCCGGGGAACGTTGACCGCCAATCGAAGGCTGGCCCGGCCCCGCGGAGCTGGAGCCGGGCCGCCAGCGGGCAGCGCGGTGTGGCGTCAGGTCTGCCGGCCCAGCGCGACGAAGGGGTCGAGTGCGTCGGGGTTGGCCAGGGCGTCGCGGCTGACGGCGCGGTCGGGGGCGGTGCCGGTGAGGATCTTCTTCACCGGCACTTCGCATTTTTTGCCGTTGAGGGTGCGGGGGATGGCGGGGACGGGGATGAAGTGGTCGGGGACGTGGCGGGGGGACAGGGCGGTGCGCAGTTCGCGGCGAAGGGTGGGTTCCAGTTCCTCCAGTGACGCGTCGTCGGCGAGGACGAGGAAGCACAGCAGTTGGCCTTCTTCCTGGCCGACGGTGGTGGTGTCGATGACCAGCGAATCCACTACCTCGGGGTGGGTTTCGACGAGGCGGTAGAACTCGGCGGTGCCCATGCGCACCCCGCCGCGGTTGAGGGTGGAGTCGCTGCGGCCGTGGATGATGGCGGAGCCGCGGTCGGTGATGGTGATCCAGTCGCCGTGCCGCCACACCCCGGGAAACTCCGCGTAGTAGGCGTCGTGGTAGCGGGTGTGGTCGGGGTCGTTCCAGAACCCGACGGGCATGGACGGCATCGGCTGGGTGATCACCAACTCGCCGACCTCGCCAATCACCGGGTCGCCGCGATCATCGAACGCCTGGACGGCGGCGCCGAGCCAGCGGCAGGACAGCTCGCCTGCCCACACGGGCACGTCGGGGGCGGAGCCGACGAAGGCGGTGCACAGGTCGGTGCCGCCGGACACCGAACACACCTGCACCCCCGGCAACTGGGCGGCCAGCCACCGGAATCCCTCCGGGGACAGCGGCGCCCCGGTCGACCCCACCGCCCGCAGCGCCGACAGGTCCCTGCCGGCGGCGGGATTCAGGTCGGCTTTGAGGCAGGCCTGGATGAACGGGGCCGAGGTGCCGAAATAGGTGACCTTGTGCCGGGCGGCGAGGTCCCACAGACGGTCGAGGTTCGGGTGGCCGGGGCTGCCGTCGTACAGGACCACGGTGGCGCCGACGAGCAGGCCGGAGATGAGGTAGTTCCACATCATCCACCCGGTGGTGGTGAACCAGAACAACCGCTCCCCCCGGCCCAGATCCGCGTGCAGGGCCAGGGCTTTGAGGTGTTCGACGGTGATGCCGGCGTGGCCGTGCACGATCCCTTTCGGCAGCCCGGTGGTGCCCGAGGAGTACAGCACCCACAACGGGTGCTCCGCCGGCACCGCATCGAACCCCAACTCCGCGCCCTGGTGTTGAGCGAGCAGACCGTCCCAGTCCAGGGTGCCGTCCACCCCGCCGAGGCCCGCATAGTTCACCAGCACGGTGGCCGCCAGTGAGGGCAACTCGCTCCGCAACTGCTCCACCGTCGGCCGGACGTCGAAGGTGCGGCCGTTGTAGTGGTAGCCATCCACCGCCACCAGCACCCGCGGCTCGATCTGAGCGAACCGGTCGGCCACCGCGCGCACCCCGAAATCCGGCGAACACGACGACCACACCGCCCCCACACTCGCCGCCGCCAGAAACGCCACCAGGGTCTGCGGGCAGTTCGGCGCCAACGCCACCACCCGATCCCCCCGCCCCACACCCAGCCCCCGCAACACCGCCCGCGCCGCCGCCACCCGCGCCCGCAACTCCCCAAACGTCAACGACTCGGCGGCCCCATCCTCCCGCTCGAACACCACCGCCACATCACCATCACCCTTGGCCGCCCCCGCCACCGGTGACAACGCATGCTCGGCATAGTTCAACGACCCCCCTACAAACCACTCCGCCGCCGGCAACCCCCCGGACACCACCTCACGGGGCGGCTCATGCCACCGCACCCCCACAAACTCCGCCAACGCCCCCCAGAACTCCCCCGGTGAGCCCACCGACCACTCCCACAACCCCGCGTAATCGGCCACGGACACCCCCCGCGAGGTGGCCAACCACCGCCGAAACTCGGCCATCCGCGACTTTTCGACCTGCTCGGGACTCGGCCGCCACAACACCTCGGGAACGTCAGCAGTCATGCCTTGCACCCTAAGGCACAAGGGAACCCAGCTATGTCGACAAACCGACTCACCAGGCGACGGGGCCAGTAACGCCACGAACTCCTCGGCCATCGCCCGCAACCGCCCGGGGTCGGCCGGCGTGACGGTCACCCAGTCGTCCCGGCGCCACAGCGCGTACCGCCCGTCGCCGGTGTCCACCCAGCCCATCACGCCGGGCCCGCGCACCCACCGCCCGTCCGGGATCCGCACGGCGCCGCCGAGCTGCCCGCCCCGGTCCGCCCGAACACCGCACGCACCACGGTGTTCGTCTCCGCCGGCCGCGCCCCGGCCGCGCGCAGTGCCGCGACGAACCCGCCGGATCCCTCGCGTTCCCCCGCCGCGCAGGCCCGCGGGTAGTCGGCGGCGGCCCGTACGTTCGCCGGCGCGCCCGACCCCGCCGGCAACGGCGCCAGCGCGTCCAGCAGCGCGGGCATCAGCGCCCCCGCGCTGACCGGCCCCAACCGCACCTCCGTGCCCGCGACGCCGAGTGCCACCGCGTCCGCCTTTCGAGCGCGCCGACCGGCCGGAACGCCGTGCTCGGCCCCTCGGCGTGCAGGTCGATCCGCACTTCCGCGTCGGCGACCCGCCGCAGGAGCGCCGCGAGGTCTCGGTTCGGCTCGACCACGGTGCCGAGCCCGCGCCCGGCGAGCGCCGCGCCGGCGGAGCGCACCAGCTCGGCCGGAACGGCCGGGGTGCGCCCGATCGGCGGAACGTCCAGCACCGCGGGCGGGGAGCCGAGCCCCAGCTCGGTCCAGAGCAGGAAGAGCTCACCGACGTGCGGCCGGATCCAGCCGCTGTCCGGGTCGCGCACCGCGTCAGCGCCCCCGGCCCGACGGCTCCTCGCCGATCACCGGGGGCATCACCGGCCCGCCGAGGTCCCACACGTCGTCGTCCTCCCGCGGGTAACCGGGCCGCTGGTGCTCGGTGTCCACACCCTGCCGGGCCGCCGCCGATCGGCGCGCCCAGGGTCGTGCCGGTGGCCGGAACCGCGCGGCGCGGCCCGACGGTCGCCGCGGCCGCAAGGGACGCCACCGGCCCGCCGCCGGCGCCGGAGCGGCCGCCCGCCCCGAGTTGCTCCGCCGTGGCCGCACCACCGGGCGGAAGGGAAGCCCACCGGCCCACCCGGCACCGCGCTGGCCGTGGTGCCCTCGTCCGGCTCCGTGACCTCGGGTGAGGGTGGCACCGCGGGGTCGTCCTCGTCCGGCCCGCGGAAGGGGATCCGTGGTGGCGGGAACTCCGGCACCCGCCCGTAGACCTCCCCGGAGTCGCACTGGAACCGCTCCCATCACCTCGGCGGCCTGCTGGTGCAGCTCCTGCGCGTACTCCCGGTTCGCGCCGTGGTCGTCGACCAACTCGGCCGCCCCGGCGAAGCCGCCGCCGGTGAACGGGCTCGCCGCGTCACCCTCCCGCGGGTAGGTCGTGATCGGCGCGGGCATGGTGTCGCGGGCGATCTTGACGTGGTCGGCCTCGTCGGCGACGAGCCGGGACACCCCCAGTCCACGGCTCGCGGTGTCCTCGGACCAGTGCCCGAGCTTCGCCCGCGGCCTCCCTGGCCAGCTCCGCGGCCTCACCCCGCCAGCCGAACGCCGAACCCTCCATTGCGCGGCGCAGGTCGAGGACGATCTCGTCGAGTGCGGTGCCCAGGTCGCGCCTACTGCCGGGCGACCTCGTCCGCGCCGGTCAGGTCCACGTCCCGGCGCACCATCGCGTACAACTGGTGGTGTTGTCCCCGAACCCCAGCGGCACGTCGAGCCCGGCGCCGGCGGCCTCGATCAGCTCGTCCACCCGGCACCGGATCGTGTCCAGCTCGGTGAGCAGCCGGTCGGCCGCGTCCTCGTCGAGGGTCAGCCCTCCGGACCGCGCCTGCGCGTGCACGACCTGGATCGGCCGGCGACCGGCGCCAGCGCGGCGCCGGCGGGCGCGGCGAACGCGCCGCCCGGGGATCGCGCGTCGAGTGCGGTCGGGCGTTCGTCGGTCACGGTTCATCCCACCCAGCGGGTGTTAGCCAGATCACACTAACCCTGACGGGTGGGGCAGGTCCCGGTTCCGCCGAAGTTCCGCCGATCAGCGCAGGTGGGCGTCGAACCAGTCGAGCGCCCGCTGCCAGGCCTCCTCGGCGGCCGCGGGGTCGGCGTCGAAGCGGTGGTTGGCGCCCGGGTAGCGGACCACGTTCGTCGCCACCGCCGCGGCGGACGTGGCCTCCCGCAGCCGCTCGACCTCGGCCTCGTCGGCCTCGTCGCCGGTGTCGCCGTGGATGCCGAGCCAGGGGCAGCTCAGCTCGGCGGCGATGTCGACCAGCGGCGGCAGGTCACCCGCCACCGCCCGGGTGATGCCCACCGGGGAAACGCTCACCGCCGCGCCGAGGGTGCGCCGGGTGGCGACCACGAACGCGGCCGTGCCGCCGAGGTCGAAGCCGATGACCCCGAGCAGGTCGGCCTGGATGCCGCGGCCGGTCAGCCAGGCGAGCGCGCCGTCGGTGGCGTCGAGGACCTCCGCGCTGCCCGGCCCGGTGTCGCTGACCGCCAGGTGCGGCGCCACGGCGAGCCACCCCTCGCCGGCGAGGCCGCCGAGGAGCAGCAGCACCCCGTCGTTCACGCCCTCGGCCTCGTGCAGGACCACGAGCCCGCCGCGCACCGCGCCGTCCGGCTCGGCGTAGGTGAGCCGGCGGGCCCCGCCGTCCGGTCGCTCGTAGTCAACGGTGTGCGTCTGCGTCATGTCCCTACTCAACCACTGGAGTGTGAACCTACGTCAACATGACGGACGCGACCCGGGGGCCGATAACGTGGTCGCGGAGCACCCGACCCGAGGAGCCATGCCGATGTCGTCGACCGTCCCCACCCGCGCCGACCTCGCCGCACTGCCGAGCTACGTGCCCGGCCGCACGGTGCCCGGCGCGATCAAGCTGGCGAGCAACGAGGTGCCGGGCGGGCCACTACCGAGCGTCCGCGAGGCGATCTCGCAAGCCGCCACGCAGGTGAACCGGTACCCGGACATGGGCGCGTGGGCGCTGGTCGACCGGCTGGCCACCGAGCTGGGCCTCCCCGCCGACCGCGTCGCCGTCGGCGGCGGCTCGGTGATGCTGTGCCAGCAGCTCGTGCAGGCGATGTGCGGGCCCGGCGACGACGTGCTGTTCGCGTGGCGCTCGTTCGAGGCGTACCCGATCCTCATCCAGATCGCCAACGCGCACGCGGTCACCGTGCCGCTCGACGCCACGCACACCCATGACCTGGACGCCATGGCCGCCGCGGTCACCCCGCGGACGCGGCTGCTGTTCGTCTGCAACCCGAACAACCCCACCGGCACGGCGGTCCGCCGCGACGCACTGACCCGCTTCCTCGACGCGGTGCCGCCGGAGGTGCTCGTGGTGCTCGACGAGGCCTACCGCGAGTTCGTCACCGACGACGAGGTGCCGGACGGGTTGGCGCTGGCCGAGGAGCGGCCGAACGTGGCCGTGCTGCGCACGTTCTCCAAGGCCTACGGGCTGGCCGGGCTGCGGGTGGGGTACGCCGTGGCGCCGCCGGAGGTCACCACCGCGCTGCGCAAGGTGTACGTGCCGTTCAGCGTCAACGCGGTGGCCCAGGCGGCGGCGATCGCCTCGCTCGACGCCAAGGACGAGCTGCTCGCGCGCTGCCGGGACATCGTGAGCGAGCGGACCCGGGTGCGGGACGCGCTGCTGGCCGCCGGCTACGTGGTGCCCGAGACGCAGGCCAACTTCGTGTGGCTGCCGTTGGGCGATCGGGCCACCGAGTTCGCCGAGCACGCGCTGGCCAGCAAGGTCGTGGTGCGCCCGTTCGCCGGCGACGGCGTGCGGGTCACCATTGGCACCCCCGAGGAGAACGACGTGTTCCTCGACGCGGCCCGCAGCTTCCAGCAGCGCGAGTAGTCACTCCACGGTCACGCTCTTGGCGAGGTTGCGCGGCTTGTCGATGTCCCGGCCCAGCCGCGCGGCCAGGTGATAGGCGAACAGTTGCAGCGGCACGGTGAGCAGGATCGGGTCCAGCTCGGGCTCGGTGCGCGGCACGGTGAGCACGGCGTCGGCGAGGCCGTCGGGCAGCTTGGTGTTGGTCACCGCGATGACCGGGCCGCCGCGGGCGCGGATCTGCTCGATGGCGCCGATGTTCTTGCTGACCAGCTCGTCGTCGGGCACCAGCACCACCGACGGCATCCGCTCGTCGATCAGCGCGAGCGGGCCGTGCTTGAGCTCGGCCGCCTGGTAGGCCTCGGCGTGCACGTAGGAGATCTCCTTGAGCTTCTGCGCGCCCTCGCGGGCCACCGGCCAGCCGCGGACCCTGCCGATGAAGAACATGTGCTCGGCGGCGCTGAACCGCGCGGCGACGCGGGCGACCTCGTCCTCGGTGGCGAGCACCTCGGCGATCCGGTCGGGCAGCGCGTCCAGCGCGGCGACGATGCGCCGGCCGTGCGCCACGGACAGGTCGCGGACCCGGCCGAGCAGCAGGGCGAGCATCGCGAAGCACACGCTCATGTTGGTGAACGCCTTGGTGGAGGCCACCGACACCTCCGGCCCGGCGTGCAGGAACACGCCGCTGCCGCACTCCCGGGCGATGGCGCTGCCGACGACGTTGACCACGCCGATCACCCGGCCGCCCTTGCGCTGGAGCTCCTGCACGGCGGCGAGGGTGTCGAGGGTCTCGCCGGACTGGCTGACCGCGACGTGGAGCGTGTCCGGGTCGACGACCGGGTTGCGGTAGCGGAACTCCGAGGCCGGCTCGGCGTCGGCGGGGAGCCGGGCCAGCTCCTCGACCAGGTTCGCGCCGAGCTGGCCGGCGTAGTAGGCCGACCCGCAGCCGAGGAACTTGACCCTGCGGACCGAGCGCAGCGCGTGCGGGTCGAGGCCGACGCCGCCGAGGTGGGCGGTGGCGAAGCGCTCGTCGAGCCGGCCCATCAACGCGCGGCGCACCGCCTCGGGCTGCTCGTGCATCTCCTTGCGCATGAAGTCGGGGTGGTCCCCGAGCTGGTAGTCGTCGTCGGCGACGTCCACCGTGGTCGGTGTCTTGGCGGTGCGGCGGGCCTGGGCGGTGCTGGTGCGGTAGTCGTTCGCGGTGAGGGTGGCCAGCTCGCCGTCGTCGAGGTACACCACGCGCTGGGTGTGCCGGACCAGCGCGGCGACGTCGGAGGCGACGAACATCTCGCCGTCGCCGATGCCGAGGACGATCGGGCTGCCGTTGCGGGCGACCACCAGCTCGCCGGGGTCGCGTGCGTCGAGGACGACGATGCCGTAGGCACCCTCGACGCCGCGCAGGGCGGCGCGGACGGCGTCCTCGAGGCTGTCGGTGTCGGCGCGGGCGGCGGCGACGAGGTGGGCCAGCGTCTCGGTGTCGGTGTCGGAGGCGAGCTCGACGCCGTCGGCGGTCAGCTTGGCCCGCAGGTGGTCGGCGTTCTCCAGGATTCCGTTGTGGACGACCGCGATGGTGTTGGTGGCGTCGACGTGCGGGTGGGCGTTGACGTCGGTGGGCTCGCCGTGGGTCGCCCAGCGGGTGTGCGCGATGCCGGCGGGAGCCCTGGTGGCCTTGTCGGCGACCTTGGCGCGCAACTCGTCGACGCGGCCGGCGGCCTTCGTGACCCGCAGCCGGCCGCGGTGCGCGACGGCCAGGCCGGCCGAGTCGTAGCCGCGATACTCGAGGCGGTGCAGGCCCTCGAGGAGGATCGGGCCGGCCGGCCGGGTGCCGATGTAGCCGACGATTCCACACATGCTCGTTGTTCCCATCCGTTGTTCGTTGTCCGTGATCCGCTATCCGTAGACGATGCGGCGCAGCCGGCGCTCGGTGAGCGGGCCGGGGTGGACCGTGCGGGCGGCCAGCTCGGCGAGCAGGGCCGGCCAGATCTGGTCGTTCTTGTGGCCCCCGCGGCGGAGCTCGGCGTGCCGGCGCCGGACGTACTGCTCGGTCGTCTCGCCGAAGTAGGCGATCACGTCGGCCACCACCCGGGCGGCGGTGGCCAGGGGGAGCCCGGTGGACCCGGCGACGTGGCGGACCAACTCGGCGTGCTCCATGCGGCGCAGACTGGCAGCGGTCCGGGCCTTGGTGCAACTTCCCTGCCCGGATTCGGGCAGGATTCGGAGTTTGCCCGCCGGGCAAGGCGACCGCCCTTGCGGTGAATCCGCCGTATTGTGCGCGCTCGGTGTCGGCCGGTCGCTCTACGTTGCTTGTCGTGGACACACGAGACACGAACGCACGACGCCGAGAGCTGGGGACCGAGTTGCGGCGCATCCGAGAGCGCGGCGGGTTCAGCGCGAAGGATCTGGCCGACCTGCTGGCCTGGTCGGCCAGCAGAATGTCCAGGGTGGAGAGCGGCCGGCGGGGCACCACGGTCATCGACGTGGTCACGCACGCGGCGACCTGCGGCGCGCTGCCGGAGGAGCGGGCTCGGCTGGTGGAGCTGGCCACCGCCACCGACGACGGCTACTGGCTGCGGCCGAACAGCGCTGCCGGGTCGCACGGACTGCTCGGGCTGACCTCGCTGGCCAACCAGGAGTCCGTCGCGACCGCCATCACCTCGTTCCACCTCGCGGCGCTCCCCGGGCTACTGCAGATCGAGGGCTACGCGCGGGGACTCTTCGAGTGGGCGGGCGCGGTGCCCCGTGACCTGATCGACGAACTGGTGGCCCGCCGGCTCGACCGGCAGAAGGTGCTGCACGGGCACTGGCACCCCGAGCCACGTTCTACGGGTGCGAGAACGCGGTGCGGAACGAGTTCGGCGGGCCACGGGTGATGGAGGAGCAACTGCTGCGCCTGGTGCTGGTCGCTGGATACGGGTGCATCGCGTCCGGGTGCTGCCCCGGTCTGCGGGCCCGTACAGCGGCCTGTGCCAGGAGTTCACCCTGCTGCGCTTCCGCGACGATCGCCCCGTGGTCTACACCGACTGCATGACCAACAGTGTGCTGATCGAGAAACCGTTCGACGTGGAGCACTACGAGCGGATCCTGGCGAAGTGCGCCAAAGCCGCGCTGGACGAGCGCCAGTCACAGGAATAGCTGGCCGAAGTGGCCGCGGAGTACGGCCGGGAGGCGGGCTGAGCGCCCGTGTCAACGCTCGGTCGCCACTCCAGGCGGCTGTCAGCATTAACGCGAGGCTCCCCAACACCACTGTGACCGACCGAAGGTGCACGCTACTTCCTCTCATTACCCCGGCGATCACCAACTCAGGGGCGTCCCCGGCCACGGCGGCGACCGTGTTGTACTCGCTGGTCATCGGGGCCAGGGAATTAGCTGCGAAGCTTGGCATCAACTACTCGAAGGGATCGGGTTCCTTGTCCCTTCTCTTGGGCGTCAGCTCTCCGGCTCTGGTGTCCCGTCCGGCCACACACACGGGGAACTGGTCGCCAGAGCGAGCCCGCCCTTGTCGTTCGCGGCCAGGGACATGGTGAACTCGTCCCCCTCATGCACCGCATTGAGGAACATGTCGCCCGGGCGGCGGTCTGCCCCAACCCGCCAACCGTGTGAACTCAACCACGACTTCATCGCGTCGAAATACGCGTTGTACTGCGCCGGATCGAGACCGCGGACCCAGTAATCCGCCCACGCCTGCACGCGCTTGCCGAACCCACCCCCGGAAGGATCTTCACAGTTGCCCTGGCTGACCGTCCTCTCCTCGAGGACCGCGTCAACGGGCAGCGCTCCCTTCAGCTCACGTGCGTACTGTTTCACCCGCTCGGTGGCCTGTTGTACGGTAACGGTCGTCTCTGGCTGGTCGTTGATATTCATATCAGGATCCCCACATGCAACCAGCGCGAGACCGACAGCGACCGCGCCGATAGTTTTCGCGAAGTCAGAACGTATATTCACGAGCCCGCTATGATCCTTCCCATCTCACGCAGAGAGGTCGAGTTTCGATCCCAGTAAGCACTGTGCGAAGTTCCTGGGTCGCCCGCGTCAGCTCCGAAACTCTGGCCGCCGAACCAGTATTGGGTTGGATCAGGACCGAGGGGATCAACACCATCCAGAATAGGATTGCGAAAGTTCGTCGCGTACGGGATCGGGTCCGTCGGCGATGCGGTGGAAAACACACGGTTACCCATCTCGCTGCGCGAAACGTCGTCGAGCTTGAGCTGGCTGGCATGCTCGACACCAACACCGGGGCTCCCGGCGAAGACCACTTTGTCCGCGGCCAGCCCCAGGTCACGAGCCGTCTGCCCGATCGCTGTCGTGCCGTAGCTGTGCCCGATGACCGTGGTGTTGGCCGGTGTGCCCTGATGTGCTTCCCGAAGACCAGCCTGAAAGTCATGCAGCCGCTGTTCAGCATTGTCGGCGTAGCTGGTGCTGGCGGCATCCGGAATGGTCGGCGGCGCGTCATAACCCGCCCAGGTGATGACCGCGGTCGATGTCGAACCGGCGTCCTGAGCAGTGCTCAACATTCGGGCCGAGCGGTCCATGTTGGCAACGACATCGTGCAGGCCGGAGCCGGTACCCGGCACGAACGTCGCGACGTCACGAGCCAAATCGGGATTACCCTGGGCGACGATCGCTTGGCCGAGGTTGTCGCTGTTGATACCGAGCAGGTGGAGTCTTTGCTCCTCCGGCGTGTCCGGTGACTGCGCCAGCTTGCCGACTAGGTCTTCCATGCCACGTATTTTACCGTCCAGTTGTTCCAACTGCGCCGTCAACTCGTCGAACTCGAGCTGGTCGTTGAGCTTGATCTGGCCAGCCCCCGTACGCGGAAACGTGTCGATCTGGTGTTGCAGCGAATTCCGATCCGCTTGGAGCCGGGACAGCTCCCGGTCCAGCAAGATGCGGTTGGCGATGTCGCGCTGCTTCGCCGACACGCCGTCGCGCGGCCCGACGAGTACGGGGCGATCCATCGCCAGTTGGGTGCGCTGTCCCTCGGAGAGCGTCGCCCACCAGGCGGCGTTCTGTGCGGGAGTGGCGTCGGCTGGTGGGGGTGCGGGGATGCTGAGCGAGCCGAGGGCGGCTCCGGCGTTGCCGGCGGCGGCCAGGGAGGTGTTCTGGTTGTCGTTGGCGCCGGCGTCGATGGTGTCGGCGGCCAGGATGCGATCCAACACCACACAGAAGTCGTCGTCGATGTCTTCGGCGGTGCGCAGAACCTGCCGCACGCGCTCCGCCAGCTCGGCGGCGATGGCGCGGCGTTCGGCGGCGACCGCTTCGCGCTGCTCGGGTGGCACGTCCGGCGGGGGCCCCTGGTCGACCACGGCCCCGTCGTCGGCGATGGTGAAGTGGTGGACGCGGGCCAGTTCCTCGGCTTCCCGCACGCCGCTGAGCAATCCGGTGATGGCGTCGGACACGTCCCCGGCGGCGCGGCGGGCGGCGGCGATCTCCGCGGCCCACTCCTCGAGCCCGTCGATCAGCTCGTTGCCCCGCGCGGCCGCCGCGGTCGCGGCCGGGCCGGTCCACCCGCACGGAGTATTGATGCCGCGCAGGTCCTCCCCGGCGGCGATCAGCTCGTTGTACTCCGAGTTCAGCGACCCCACCGCCGCGCCGAGCGGTTCACCGCTCCAGTTCGTGACGTCTCCCCAGGTCACCATCAGACCGGCTTCCTTCCCCCCACCGAGCGCGCCGCCTCGGTCAGGTCGCGCCGGGCCACGTCGTCGCCGGCGCGGTACCGCTCGGCGGCCTCGGCGATGCTCTCGGCGTGTTGGTCCAACGCGGTCGCGGTCGCCTGGCCCTTGCCCTGCCACGACCGCTTCACCGCGGCCAGCTTCCCCGCGCTCCGCGACCCGGGCATCCCGGCGTCCCCGTCCGGCAGCGCGGCCGCCGGATCGACCGAGCGCACCACGCCGGTCACCCGACCGGCCGCCTTCCCGGTCTCGGCGATCGCCGCGATCACGGCCTCGAACCCCATGACACTCCCCCGTCCGTGGTCGTGCCATGACGCTATGCCACCCCTGGCAACACCCTCAACGCCTACGAGCCAGGTCGAGCCGAACTACCCATCCCCGATGAGTAGGACCCCGCACCCCACCCGAGTGGCTCAGAACCAGTGTTCGGCGACCAGTTGGATCATGGCGGCGAGGCCGACGACCACGATGACCCCGCGGAGCACCGCGGGCGGCAGCTTGCGGCCCACCTTCGCGCCCAGCATCCCGCCGAGGACCGACCCCACCGCGAGCAGCAGCACCGCCGGCCAGCTGATCGGAGCCACGAACGCGTAGATCGCCCCGGCCACCACGTTCACCACGGCCGAGAGCACGTTCTTCATCCCGTTCAGCCGCTGGATCGGCTCCGCCAGCAGCATCCCCATCACCGCCATCAGCATCACGCCCTGCGCGGCGGTGAAGTACCCCCCGTACACCCCGATGAGGAAGATCAGGAACATCAGCAGCGGCCCCGGCCGGGACGGGCGCTCGCCCTTGCGCGCCGCGATCCACGTGCTCACCCGCGGCTGCACGACCACCAGCACCAGCGCCAGCCCGATGAGCACCGGCACGATCGTCTCGAACGCGTCGCTCGGCAACGACAGCAGCAGGATCGTCCCGCACACCGCCCCGACCAGCGACATGCTGCCGAACTGCACCAGCCGCCGCGCCTGCCCGCGGATCTCGTGCCGGTACCCGATCGACCCGCTGATCGTCCCCGGCGCCAGCCCGATCGCGTTGGACGTGGTGGCCGTCACCGGCGGGTAGCCCAGCGCGACCAGCACCGGGAACGTCACCAGCGTGCCGGAGCCGACCACGGTGTTGATCGTCCCCGCCCACATCCCGGCGAGCGCGATCAGAACGGCGTGCCACCACGGCAGATCGAACACTTGACGGACCCTAAGCAACCGCCCGGCTCGACGCGAAGCGGGTGTGTCGGGACAGACAACTGGACAGACGACCGGACAGACACCTCAGACCGGGAGGACCATGCACACGTAGCACCCGGCGGTCGCGCTGCGCACCTGCACGTAGTCCACGTCGGGCCGGCCGCACAGCTCCGCCAGCGCCTCGTCGATCTCCGGCCGGTCCACCAGCCGCTCGACCAGCGGCCGCCGCCCTCGCCGGTACGCGCCCAGGAGCACCCCGCTCCCGCCGAGCCGCGGCGGGAACCGCCCGACGTCGCGGTACGGCACGCACTCCCGCTCGTGCACGAACACCGGGCCGGGCAGCGGCACCACCTCCCGCTCCGGCGCGACCCGGAACGCGTCGTAGGTGAACCCCATCAGCCGCTCCACCCCCGGCTCGATCACGTCCAGGCACAGCCGGCACGGCGCCGAGCCCTCCGCGACCTCCACCCACGCCGGGTGACCGTAGCCGGGCGAGCGCGACGTGGCCCGCACTTCCTTCGCCACCGACTCGTCGATCGGCACGATTCGAAATCCCATGACCACGATCCTGCGCGGCCGGGAAGACCGCCGCCGGCGGCTTTCGGACGCCACGTTTCACCAGCTACCGCCCTGGGTAACAGGCCCCTTGAAGCCGGCCGCGACCAAGGAGGAGCTGTGCACACGACGGGGTTGCGCGAACTTGTCAGCACCGACGGTCCGTTCGCCTCGGTGTACTTCGACGACTCCCACGACACGGCCGACGCCGAGAAGCTGCTCGACCTGCGCTGGCGCGAGTTGCGCGAGCGACTCACCGAACAGGGCGCCGCCGAACCGGCCCTCACCGCGCTGGAGACCGCGATCAAGGAGGGCGACCGGCCGGTCGGCCGGAGCGGCAGGGCGCTCGTCGCCGCCGCCGACCGGGTCCTGCTCGACCGCCACCTCGACCAACCGCCCGCCACCACCGAGGCCCGCCTCTCCGACCTGCCGTACGTGCTGCCGCTGGTCACCTACGGCGAGCCGGGGCCGGTGCACGTCATCGCGCTGATCGACCGGATCGGCGCGGAGCTGGTCGCGGTCGATCCCTACGGTCAGGTGACCGTCGAGCAGATCACCGAGGGCACCGACTATCCGGTGCACGCGGTGACCCACGTCGGCCAGATCCGCCGGCACATGGAGGAGCGGGTCGAGGAGACGATCAAGCTCAACCTGAAGCAGGTCGCCGACGACATCGACAAGCTGGTCCAGCGCACCGGCGCCGAGTTGGTGATCGTCGCCGGCGAGGTGAAGAACCGGTCCGCGCTCAAGGAGCAACTGTCCGACCGGGTGCGGCCGATCGCCCACGAGGTGACCTCCGGCAGCCGCGCCGACGGGATCGACCAGGACGTCCTGCACGCCGACATCGAGAGGATCGTCGCCAAGGCCAAGGAGAACAAGCGCGCGGACGTGCTGGCGCGCTTCGAGCAGGAGATGGGCCGCGACGGGGGCCTCGCCGTGCAGGGTCTGCAGGCCGTCACCACGGCGCTGCGCGAGGCGAACGTGACGACGCTGCTGGTCGCCGACCCCGGCGACGCCGCGGGCACGACGGTGCTCGTCGGGCCGGAGCCGAACTACGTCGCGATGCAGCGCGGGGAGCTCGGCGACCTCGACGCCACTCGCCGCCGCGCCGACGAGGCGCTGCCCCTCGCCGCGATCGCGACCGACGCCGACCTCGTGCACACCGGGCAACGGCTCGACCTCGTCGAGGGCTTCGGCGCGTTGCTGCGCCACGACTGAGTCACCGCACGACCGCATCGGCCGGAACCGACCACGACAACAGCGAGGAGCAGCGCGGACGACGAACTCTTGACAAGGACGCGGGGTGCGCACTGGGCTCGGAGGAGCGCGGTGCTTCCCGACAGTGCAACGAGGTGAACGTGAACGACACCGATCCGGCGGGCGCGGACGACGACATCGAGCTTCGGTTGCGTGCCGACCTCGGCCACCTGCCGCTGATCCGGTCGGTCGCCGCCGGGATCGCCATCAGGGCGGACTTCGATCTCGACGCGATCGCCGACCTGCGGCTGGCCGTGGACGAGGCGTGCTCGACGTTGATCACGAGAGCCGTGCCCGGCAGCAGGATGGTCTGCCGGTTCGGGCTGCGCGCCGACGAGGTGTGCTTCACCGGTGCGGTCGCCACGGAGCAGCCCGAGACGCCGAGCGCCGGCTCGTTCGGTTGGCGGGTGCTGACCACGCTGGCCGACTCCGCGTCCGCCTGGATCGAAGAGGACACCGGGAACGGGCAGGCCAAGTGGGTGTACGTACAGCTGGCGAAACGGAGGCCGGTGGTCGGCGGGTGACCGCCAGGGCACCGGGCGGACGCGGACAGTCCGAGGACTACGAGCACCTCGCGCCGCTGTTCGATGAGCTCGCCGCGCTCGAGGAGGGCGACCCGCGGCGCGCCGAGGTCCGGGCCGAGTTGGTCACCGGGCACCTGCCGCTCGCCGAGCACATCGCGCAGCGCTTCGCCGGTCGCGGCGTCGCCAAGGAGGACCTGGTGCAGGTGGCCAGGGTCGGGCTGATCAACGCGGTGGACCGGTTCGACCCCGCCCGCGGGTCGGACTTCCTGTCGTTCGCGGTCCCGACGGTGATGGGAGAGGTGCGCCGGTACTTCCGGGACACCGGCTGGACGGTCCGGGTGCCGCGCCGGCTCAAGGAGCTGCACCTGTCGATCAGCAGCGCGAGCACCACGCTGTCCCAGCGGCTCGGCCGGGCCCCCACGCCCAGCGAGCTGGCCGGCCACCTCGGGCTCGGCCTGGACGAGGTGTACGAGGGGTTGGAGGCGGGCAACGCCTACAACTCGATGTCGCTGGACGAGGTCCTCTCCGGCGACGCGGACAACATCGCGCTCGGCGACACGCTCGGCGCGGAGGACAGCGGGC
Source organism: Amycolatopsis arida (assembly GCF_900115565.1). Classification (GTDB taxonomy): domain Bacteria; phylum Actinomycetota; class Actinomycetes; order Mycobacteriales; family Pseudonocardiaceae; genus Yuhushiella; species Yuhushiella arida. Next base: position 148,775 of record NZ_FOWW01000007.1, read on the forward strand.
TGGAGGGCGTGGAGAACCACGAGACGCTGCAGCCGCTGGTACGGGGCCTTCCCGAGCGGGAACGCAAGATCCTCGCCCTCCGGTTCGTGCACAACCTGACGCAGACCCAGATCGCCGAACGGGTCGGCATCTCGCAGATGCACGTGTCCCGGCTGCTCGCCAGGACCCTGGCGAAGCTACGCGAGGGGATGCTGGAGACCGACCAGGAGAAGGCCGCGGAGTAGCCGCGAACCGCGGACACGACAGCCACTGCCGTGTCCGCGGTCTGCGCTCACGTGTCCGCGCCGCGCGACGCCGACACGCGTACACGGAGCGCGGACACACGTGCGTGGGGCGCGGACACGGTGCTCGGGGTCAGGGCTTCGAGATCGCCTGCACCACGTCGCCGGTCTTGCGCTCCTCCAGGGCGCGGGCGACGTCGGCCTGCGCCACGATGCCCACCAGCTCCTTGCCGTCGATCACCGGGAGCCGGCGCACCTGGTGCTGCTCCATCGTGGTCATCAGCTCCTCGACGTCGTCGTCGGCGCCGATCGTCACGGCCTCGCCCTGCGCGAGGTCGCCGGCGTGCACCGCCCGCGGGTCCTTGCCCTCGGCGAGAACCTTCACCACGATGTCGCGGTCGGTGATCACACCCTTGACCTTGTTGTCCTCCCCGCAGATCGGCAGCGAGCCGACCCCGTGCTCGGCGAGCCGCTTGGCGGCGTCCAACACGGTCTCGCTCGACTGCACACAGACGGGGTTGGGCGTCATGATGTCGCGTGCCTTGGTCATCTCGACTCCTTTCGCGCGACGGGGATGTCTTGGGCCTACCCGCGCTGGCCACCGGCAAACGTGCTCCTGCCGGTCGCGTGCCAGCGCGACCGCTCGTGACCTGCGGTAACCGGGTGCCGTTGGGCCATTCGGGGTACGGTGACCCGCATGACCAGGACGCGCGGTTCCGAGGAGGGCCCCGGGTGGCGGCCACCCATGCTGGCCACGCTCACCGACCGGCCGTTCTCCAGCCCGGACTGGCTGTACGAGCGCAAGCTCGACGGGGTGCGGGCCATCTGCGCGCGCGACGGTGGCGAGCCGCGGCTGTGGTCGCGCAACCAGAACTCGATCGAGCGCGGCTACCCCGAGGTCGTGGAAGCGCTTGCCGAGCACGGCGGCCCCCGGTTCGTCGCCGACGGCGAGATCGTCGCCTTCGACGGCAACCGGACCAGCTTCGCCAAGCTGCAGGGCCGCATCCACCTCACCGACGCGCCGCGGATCGCGGCCACCGGCGTCGAGGTCTTCTACTACCTGTTCGACCTGCTCCACTTCGACGGGCACGACGTGCGGCCGCTGCCGTTGCGGCAGCGCAAGCGCTTGCTGCGCGACGCGTTCGACTTCGTCGACCCGCTGCGGTTCTCGCCGCACCGCAACACCCAGGGCGAGGCGTTGCTCGCCGACGCCTGCGCCCGCGGCTGGGAGGGGCTGATCGCCAAGCGGGCGACCAGTCCCTACCGCGGTGGCCGCTCGCGGGACTGGCTGAAGTTCAAGTGCGTGCGGGAGCAGGAGTTCGTCGTCGGCGGGTTCACCGACCCCTCCGGGGCGCGGGTGGGCTTCGGCGCACTGCTGGTCGGCTACTACGCGCGCGAGCGGCTGCACTACGCCGGCAAGGTCGGCACCGGCTACGACACGGTGACGCTGCGCTGGTTGCGCGGGCTGCTGGACGAGCGGGAGCAGCGGCAGTGCCCGTTCGTCGAGCGGGTGCGCGAGCCGGGCAGCCACTGGGTGCGCCCCGAGCTGGTGGCGCAGATCGGGTTCGCCGAGTGGACCGGGGACGGCAAGCTGCGCCACCCGCGCTTCCTCGGGCTGCGCGAGGACAAGGACCCCACAGAGGTGGTACGGGAGTGACCGCGCCGCCGGCCCGGTGGCAGGCTGGTAAGCTACGACTAACGGTTGTCAGTGGCTTACCGTTAGCCGACACTTACTGACGTGCCCGCTTCCGCCGCCGCCGTGCTCGACGCGCTGGGGGACCCGACCCGCCGGTCGGTCCTGGAACGCCTCGCCGAAGGCCCCCTTCCGGTCGGGGTGCTGGCCGGCCGGCTGCCCATCTCCCGGCCGGCGGTGTCCCAGCACCTGCGGGTGCTCAAGGACGCCGGGCTGGTCGCCGAGACCGCCGCGGGCACGCGGCGGCTGTACCGGATCGACCCGGCGGGACTGGCCGCCGTGCGCTCATACCTCGACCGCTTCTGGGAGACCACGGTGGACAACTTCGCGCTGCTGGCCGAGGCGGAGGCCGCGGCCGAGCGGGAAGCGTCGAGCCCCCGCGACCCGGACGAGCCGGGCCGCCGAGACCGAGGAGAGCCGGAATGAGCAGCGATTCCACCACCGAGACCCGGGTACACCGGTCGATCACGGCACCGCCACCTCGAAGCTACCGCGACCACGCGGCCACGATGCGCGGCGTCTTCGACTCCCCCGGCGGCTGGTCCGGCACCCTGGCCCGGTTCGCCGGTTTGGCCGGTGCCGACACCGCCGAGCCGGCCCGATGACCGGCGCCACGCCGGACCGGCGCGCCGGCACCACCCGACGGTTCGCCCGCGAGGAGCGCGCCGACCTCGCCGACTTCCTCGACACCCTCACCGCCGAGGAGTGGGACGCGCCGACCCTCTGCGCGGGCTGGCGGGTGCGCGACGTCGTGGCGCACGCGGTCAGCTACGACGAGCTGACCGTCCGCGGCGTGCTCACCCGGATGGCCCGCGCCCGGTTCCGGCCGCACGGGGCCAACGCCATCGGGTTGGCCGAGTACGCCGGCCGCGACCCGAAGGAGCTGGTCCGCCTGCTCCGCGCCCACCTCGACCCGCGCGGCCTGCCGGCGGCGTTCGGCGGGATGATCGCACTGGTCGACGGCCTCATCCACCACCAGGACATCCGCCGCCCGCTCGGCCGACCGCGCGCCATCCCGGGCGAACGCCTGCGGCACACCCTCCGGCTGGCCCTGCTCGCCCCGCCCATCGGCGCGTTCCGGCGGGCACGCGGGCTGCGGCTGGTCGCCACCGACGTCGACTGGGCCAGCGGCACCGGGCCCGAGGTCCGTGGCCCGGGTGAGGCCGTCCTGATGGCCGCCGCCGGAAGGGCCGACGCCCTGCCCGAGCTCACCGGGCCGGGTGTGCCCACCCTCACCGCCCGCGTCACCCACTGACCACCGCCCAGGTGGCGGGCCGCGCCGCCACGTGCGACAACAAGGGAGGACGCCCGACGCGAGGAGGTAGTCGTGGCCAGGCCCATCTGGAGCGGGGCGCTGAACTTCGGGCTGGTGACCGTGCCCGTCCAGCTCTACAGCGCCACCGAGGACCACACGGTCCACTTCCGGCAGTTCCAGCGCGGCACCTCCGACCGGATCCGGTACAAGCGGGTCAACGAGCGCACCGGCAAGGAGGTCGACTACTCCGACATCGTCAAGGGCTACGAGCTCGACGACGGCGAGTACGTGCTGATCGAGCGCGACGAGCTGGAGGAGATCGCCCCGGGCCGCTCGCGCACGATCGACATCGACAACTTCGTCGACCTCGACGAGATCGACCCGATCCACTTCCAGAAGAGCTACTGGCTCGCCCCGGCGAAGAAGGAGTTCGCCCGCGCCTACGGGCTGCTGCTCGAGGCGATGCGCGACACCAACCGGGCCGGGATCGCCAGGTTCGTGATGCGGAACAAGGAGTACCTCGCCGCCGTCCGCGCCGGGGACGACCTGCTGGTCCTCGACACGCTGCTGTTCGCCGACGAGGTTCGGAACCCGGCCGAGGAGCTGCGCGACCTGCCCGAGCCGGTCGCGCCGCGCGGGCGGGAGCTGGACATGGCGGTGAGCCTGATCGAGTCGATGAGCGACGAGTGGCGGCCCGAGCGCTACCGCGACAACTACACCGAGCGGGTGAAGCAGCTGATCGAGGACAAGCGCAGCGGCCGCACGGTGACTCCCGAGGAGGGCCCGCCGGAACCGACCAAGGTGGTGGACCTGTTCGAGGCGCTCTCCCGCAGCGTGCAGAGCCGCAAGAAGGGCGGGAAGGGCACCCGCGAACCGGCCCGCCGCGAGCCCGACCTGTCGGAGCTGACGAAGGCCGAGCTGGAGCGGATGGCCCGCGACCTCGACGTCAAGGGCAGGTCCAAGATGAGCAGGGCCCAGCTCGAACGTGCCGTGCGGGCGGCCCGGCCGAGGCGGAAGCGGGCGTCGTGACCGGGTGCCCGTGGTGCGTACGGGATGAGGACCACTGCCACGGCACGCTGGTGGTGGTGACCGCGGTGGAGGTCGAGTGCTCCGACCCGGACTGCACCGACCTGGACGTCAGCCGGCACGAGCTGGTGACCTGGATCGACGACGCGGGGTGAGCCAGACCGCCGCGGCACGCGCGGGCCGTTCAGGTGGTCGGTAGGCCATACGATGCCTTCGTGCCCGAAGTCCGGTTGTCGACGCGGTTCCGCACCGTGCTGCGGACCAGCCTCGGTTTCGCGGCGCTGGGCATCGGCGCGAGCGTCTGCGGTGCCGGTGTGGTCTTCCTGCTGCTGGCGATGCAGGGCATCCCGCGCGAGGTCGGCAGCGCGGACTGGGTGCTGGCGGTGTGCGCGGCGGCCTACGTCGGGCTGTCCCTGCTCGTGGGCACCGTGTGGACGGCGGTGCTGCAGCGACGCACGGCCGTGTGGTTCCTGCTCGGCCGGCCACCGACCCCGGACGAGGCCCGCCGCGCGCTGCGGCTGCCGGTGCACCTGGCCATGGTCAGCGGCACGCTGTGGTCGATCGGCACGGTCGTGCTCGGCGCGCTGGCCGCGGTGCTCGGCTCGGCGTGGGACGCCGGCGGTGTCGCGCTCACCATCGCCCTCGGCGGGCTCACCACCGTCGGGCTGAGCTACCTGGCCGCGGAATGGGTGGCCCGGCCGGTGATGGTGCCGGCGCTGGACGTCCTGCCGCCGAAGGAGGGCCGGCTGCCGACGACCGTGCTCACCCGCCTCGCGCTGACCTGGGCACTGTCCAGCGGGGTGCCGCTGCTGGCGGTGCTGCTGGTCGTCACCCCGCCGAACCTCGGCGTGCGCGAGCCGACCGCGGCACTGGTCCTGTTGTCCTCGATCGGCCTGGTGGTCGGGGCGATCGCGACGGCGCTGCTGGCCCGCTCGGTGGCCGCGCCGCTGCACCGGCTGCGGCTGGCGCTCGACCAGGTGGCCCGCGGCCGGGCCGACGTCTCGGTGCCGGTGGACGACGGCAGCGAGATCGGCCGGCTGCAGACGTCGGTGAACGACCTGGTGGCCGGGCTGCGCGAGCAGGAGCGGATGCGTGACCTGTTCGGCCGGCACGTGGGCGCCGATGTCGCCCGGCACGCCCTGGAATACGGCGTCTCGCTGTCCGGGGACGTGCGCGAGGTGACCGCGCTGTTCGTCGACGTGGTCGACTCCACGGCGCTGGCCTACCGGCTGCCGCCGGAGGAGCTGGTGCGCAAGCTGAACCGACTGTTCGCCAGCGTGGTGGACGCGGTGAACACGCACGGCGGTCTGGTGAACAAGTTCCAGGGCGACGCCGCGCTGTGCATCTTCGGCGCGCCGACCCGCCTCGCCGACCCGGCGACGTCGGCGCTGCAGGCGGCCAGGGCCATCCGGGACGCGGTGCGTGAGGCCGGTGAGCTGGACCTCGGCATCGGGGTGGCCGCCGGCCCGGTGTTCGCCGGCCAGCTCGGCACCAGCAGCCGGCTGGAGTACACGGTGATCGGCGACGCGGTGAACGAGGCGGCGCGGCTCACCGAGACCGCCAAGCGGGTGCCGGGACGGATCCTCGCCAGCGACACGGTGATGGAGGCGTGCGCGGACCGGGAACGGGCCAACTGGACGTGGTACGGCAAGGTGCGGCTGCGCGGCCGCCAGTCGTCCACCGGCACCTGGGCCAATCCGCGGGCGGCCGGCAATTCCGGGTAATCGGCGGACAAAGCATTCTTGAATCGCGCGGATTTTATCCGCCGCGAGCCACACTCGGGCCATGACGGATTCGCGTGGTCGATTTCTCTTCCCGCTCGGCGCGAGCGAGCCGAACCAGTTCCCCGGTGGCTGGCTGCGCGGCGCGCACGACGGCAACTTCCCGGTGCTGGCCGGGCAGAACGGGTCGGTGTACCGGTTGCGACTCGAGGTGGGTGGCATCCGGGAACCGCACTGGCATCCCACCGCGTGGGAGCTGACCTACGTGCTCGCCGGCCGGGCACGGTGGACGATTCTCGGGACCCACCCGGACGGGGCCTACCAGCGAGAGGAGTTCACCGCGGCGGTCGGCGACCTCGTGTTCGTGCCCCAGGGCTTCTTCCACTACTTCGAGAACGCCGGCATCGCCGACCCGCTCGACGTGCTGGTGGTGTTCAACACCAGCACCCGCGAGCCCAGCGACGACATCGGCATCCTCGGCTCGGTCAACGCGCTGCCGAGGGACGTGCTGGCCGCGGTGTTCGGCGTGCCCGAGTCGGCGCTCGCCGGCCTGCCGACCGGGGTCGAGCCGGTGGTGATCACCCGGCGGCGGTGACCGCGCGCGGCGACTCGACCTTCGGCAGGTCCGGCCAGCGCAGTGTGGTGGAACCCCAGGTGAGCCCGGCACCGAACGCGCTCACCAGCACCCGGTCGCCGGCCCGCAGCGTGCCGTCCACGCACGCGTCGGCGAAGGCCAGCGGGATCGACGCGGCGCTGGTGTTGCCGGTGCGGTCGATGTTCGCGACCACCCCCTCCGGGGCCAGGCCGAGACTCTTCGCGACCGTGCTCAGGATCCGCGCGTTCGCCTGGTGGCCGACGAACCGGTCGACCTCGTCGACCCGCCAGCCGGCCCGCCGCAGCACCGCGCGGGACGACTCGGCCATCCGGGCGGTGGCGTGCCGGAACACGGCGGTGCCCTGCATGGTGAGGAAGTGCTCGCGCGGGTCGGCCGACCGTCGCCGCAGGGCGCCGCCGGCGGGCACGACCAGCAGGTCCGTGTGCTCGCCGGCGCTGTGCAGGTCGAAGGAGCCGAGCGCGCCGAGCTCGCCGGCCGTTCCGGCGCGCAGCACCACGGCGCCCGCGCCGTCGCCGAAGATCGGCACCGTGGTCCGGTCGTCCGGGTCGAGCAGGGTGGTGAAGGCGTCGGCGCCGATCACCAGGACCCGGTCGGCCACGCCGGCCGCGAGCAGGCCGGCGGCGGTGGCCAGCGCGTAGACGAATCCGGTGCACACGGCGTTGACGTCGAACGCGGCGATCCCGGAGAGCCCGAGCCGGGCGGCCACCCGCGGCGCGCTCGCCGGGCAGGGGTGGTCCGGCGTGGCGGTCGCCAGCACCAGCGCGTCGACCACATCGGACCCGGCCGAACGCAGCGCCCGCCGGCCCGCCGCCTCGGCCAGGTCCGCTGTGGACGTCCCGGGGTCGACGGCGTGGCGCTGCCGGATGCCGGTGCGGGTGCGGATCCACTCGTCCGAGGTGTCCAGCCGGCTCGCCAGCTCGTCGTTGTCGACCACCCGCGGCGGCAGCCAGCCGCCGAGCCCGGCGACCACCGCCGCCCGGGATCCGTCCGTCGGCACGGGGAACTCCTCCGGGGCCGGCGAAAGGGAGAACCGGAACGCGCGGAAACCGGCCCGCAGATACTTCTATGGCTTACCAATCGGTAGACCCCCACCACTGTGACCCACCTCTCAATCCGAAAGATGTTCATCAGTATTCCTGGCCACGAGTGTCGGTCCCGGTCGTTAACGTGAGCCATGCCGGAATCCCTGAGCACGCGGGCGTTGAACCGCGCCCTGCTGGCCCGCCAGCTCCTGCTCCGCAGGGAACGCCGCCCCGCGGTGGAGGTCGTCGAGCACCTGGTTGGGCTGCAGGCCCAGGCGCCGATGCCGCCGTACTACCAGCTGTGGAGCCGCGTCGCCGATTTCGACCCGGCGGAGTTGAGCACGCCGCTCACCGAGCGGGCGGTGGTGCGCGGCACGGCCATGCGCGGCACCATCCACCTGCTCACCGCCGCTGACTACCTGGCGCAGCGCCCACTCGTCCAGCCGATGCTCGAGCGGAGCCTGCCGGGGCAGTCGTTCGGCAAGGCGGTCGCCGGCATGGACCTGGCGGCGCTGGCCGCGGCCGGCCGGGAGCTGCTCGGCGCACGGCCCCGGACCCCCGCCGAGCTCGGCGCGCTGCTCGCCGAGCGTTGGCCGGACCGCGACGGCCGGGCCATGGCGAGCGCCGTGCAGGTGCTGACCGCGCTGGTGCAGGTCCCGCCGCGCGGGCTGTGGGGACGCGGCGGCCAGCCGACGAACACGACCGTGGAGGCGTGGTTGGGCCGCCCGGTCGACGCGACGCCCTCGGCCGAGCGGATGGTGCTGCGCTACCTGGGCGCGTTCGGCCCCGCCGCCGTCGCGGACGTCCAGGCGTGGTGTGGGCTGACCCGGCTCGGCGAGGTGGTCGAGGGGCTCCGGCCGCGGCTGCGGGCGTTCCGCGACGAGCGGGGGCGCGAGTTGGTGGACCTGCCGGACGCGCCGCGGCCCGACCCGGACACCCCGGCGCCGGCCCGGCTGCTCGGCGAGTTCGACAACGTGCTGCTCTCGCACGCCGACCGGACCCGAATCCTCGGCGACACCGACAGGGGACGGGTGATGACCGTCAACGGCCTGGTGCGCGGAACCCTGCTGGTGGACGGGTTCGTGCGCGGCAGCTGGAAGGTGACGGCCAAGCGCGACGCCGTGGTGGACCTCGAGCCGTTCCGCCCGGTGGCGGCCAGGGCCACGGCCGCGCTGGAGCGGGAGGCGGAGCTGCTGCTCGACTTCGCCGTCCCGGACGCCCGGAGCCGGGACATCCGGTGGCAGCCGGCACCCTGACCAGCACGTTCGACCGCAGAACGGGCGTCGACGTCCGGAAACCGGACACCTCGTCCTCGTACCGCACGAGGTGAACCCGTGTTGGCGAAACGGCCGAACATCACCCGATCGGCTCAGCCCGGAAGTGGGATAGCGGAGTTTACCGGCGTTCACCCCCGCGTTTACCCTCCCGGAAAGCGCGGCCGTACGCCTTCCGTCCGCCGCGCGCCAAGGAGCGAACGATGGTCGCTACGCCGCGCTCGCCGGCCGGCCCCCTGCACCGGCCGGCGTTCGTCGGGCGCGCCGCCGAGCTCGCCACCCTCGTCGGCGCGCTCGCCCACCGTCCCGCGACCGTGCTGGTCGAGGGCGAGGCCGGGATCGGCAGGACCCGGCTGGTCGAGGAGCTGCTGAGCCGCCAGGAGCTCGCCCGCGACCGCGTGCTCACCGGCGCCTGCCAACCGATGCGCGAGCCGTTCCCGTACGGGCCGCTGCTCGACGCCCTGCGCACGGTCGAAGGGCTCGGCGAGGTCAGCCCGGTCGCCGGCGTGCTGCGACCGTTGCTGCCCGAGCTCGCCCCCGTCCTGCCGCCGGAGCCCCCGCCGCCACCCAACCCGGCGGCCCGGCGGCACCGCGAGTTCCGCGCGCTGCGCGAGCTGCTCGCCGCGTGCGGGCGTTGCGTGCTGGTGCTGGAGGACCTGCACTGGGCCGACGAGGACACCCGCGAACTGCTGCGCTTCCTGGTCGCCGACCCACCCGACCAGCTCGCGCTGGTGCTCACCTGCCGCGCCGCCGAGCTGCCGCCCGGCGGGCCGCTCGGGCTCCCGGTGCGGGCCGGCGTCCGGCTCCGGCTGGGCCCGCTGGACGTGGTGGCCGTGCGCCGGCTGGCGACGGAGCTCCTCGACGGCGCCAAGGTGAGCCGGGAGTTCGCCGAGCGGCTGCGCGAGCGCAGCGCCGGGATCCCGTTCGTGGTCGAGGAGGTCCTGCGCGCGCTGCCGGGCGGGCAGCGCGCCCCCGCGCCGCGGCTGCTCGACGAGATCGACGTCCCGGTGCCGTTGCGCGAAGCCGTGGGGGCGCTGTTGCCCGGCCTCCCGCCGGCGGCACTGCGGCTGGTCCGCGCGGCCGCGGTGCTCGGCGTGCCGGCGGACGGTACGCCACTCGGCGCGCTGGCCGGGCTGCCCGCGGACGGCGTCGCCGCGGCGCTCGAACCGGCCGTGCGCGCCGGTGTGCTGGTCGAGGCCGGCGACCGGTACGGGTTCCGGCACGAGCTGGCCCGCCGCGCGGTGTACCGCACCATCAGCGCGCCCGAGCGCAAGGCCCTGCACGCCCGCGCGATCGACGTGCTCGCCGGCGCCGACCCCGCCCCGCTGGCCCAGCTCGCCGAGCACGCCAGGGCCGCGGGCCGGCCGGCGGACTGGCAGCGCTACGCCGAGGCGGCCGTGGACAGGGCCGAGGCGGCCGGCGAGACCTCGGAGGCACTGGACGTGCTGCTGGGCATGCTCGACGGCCCACTCGTGCCGCGGCAGGGCGACGAGCGGCCGGTGGAGCGGCTCGCGGTGAAGCTGTCCGAGCTGGCGCTGCGCGGGCACCGGCCGGACGTGGTCGCGGCGCTGGAGCGGCTCGCCGCCGACACCGCCCTCGGCACCACCGCGCGGGGCACGGTGCGGCTGCGCGTCGGGCTGCTGCTGTGCCGGCAGTCCGGGCAGCTCGCCCGGGGCCGCGCGCAGGTGGAGAAGGCCGTGGCCGAGCTGGCCGACCGGCCGGAGTTGGCGGCCCGCGGGTACAACGTGCTCGCCGTGCCGATCGAGGGACTCACCCCGCTGAGCTGGCACGAGCGGTGGATGGCGCGGGTGAGCGCCGTCCTCGACCGGGTGGACGACCCGGAGCTGCGGCTCGCGCTCGAGGGTGACCGCATCGCCTGCCGCGCGCACATCGGGGACGGCTCGGCGTGGGCGGCCTACGAGCGGATGCCGGACACCGCGCCCACCGCGGCCGAGCGGGTGCAGCTGGCCCGGTTCTGGTGCAACCTCGCCGACGCCGAGTCGTGGATCGGCCGGCTGGACCGGGCCGAGCGGCTGCTCGGCGACTGCCTGCGGATGGCCGAGTCGGCGGGCGCGCTGTTCGCCGCGAGCCTCGCCGAGGGCACCCGGCTGCGGCTGGAGTGGGCCACCGGGCGGTGGAACGGGCTCGCGGAGTCCGCCGAGGTTGCCGCCGAGCAGTACGACGACCTGGGCGCGGTGATCGTGGAAGCCAGGCTCGTTCAGGGAGCGCTGGCGGCGGTTCGCGGGGACTTCGCGGCGGCCGAGCGGCACCTGCGCGGCACCGGGCTGACGAAGCCGCAGCACGCGGTGATGCCGGTCGTGCTGTGCGCCGCCGGGCTGCTCATCCGAGTGCGGCTGGCCACCCACGACATCGCCGGCGCCGTGGCGATGGCCGACCACGGCGTGGCGGCGGCCCGGCGCAAGGGCGTGTGGGTGTGGGCGGCGGAGCTGGTGCCGGCGGCGGCGCGGGCGTACGCGCTCGGCGGCAGGGCGGCCGACGCGGCGGCGGTGGTGGCGGAGTTCCGGGCCGGGATCGCCGGCAGGGACGCGCCGGTCGCGGTCGCGGCGCTGGCCGCGGCGGAGGGGACGTTGCGCGAGGCGCGGGGCGAGCACCGGGCGGCGGCCGAGTCGTTCCGGCTGGCCCAGGAGCGCTACCTGGACCTGCCGATGCCGTACCCGGCGGCGCGCGCGGCCGAGGACGCGGCGGGGTGCCGGGTCGCCGCCGGGGACCGGGACGGGATCGACGACCTGTGGGCGGTGGCGCAGGCGTACGACCGGCTCGGCGCGGCGCGGGACGCCGGGCGGTGCCACCACATGCTGCGCGAGCTGGGGGCGTGGAAGCCGTCCCGGAGGGGCCGACGCGGCTACGGCGACCAGCTCTCGCCGCGGGAGCTGGAGGTGGCCGCGATGCTGGCGTGCGGGCGCACCAACCGGGAGATCGCCGAAGGGCTGTTCCTCTCGCCGCGGACGGTGGAGCAGCACGTGACCCGGGTGCTGCGCAAGCTCGGGGTGCGGTCGCGCACCGAAGTCGCGGGGCGGGCGTTCCCGGCGGCGAGTTGACCGGTTCGGGGTGCTGTCGGCCAACCGGTAACAACGCAGCGTGACCGCCCGATGGAGGGGCCGTGAGCGAGCGCGTGAGTGAACCGTCCGACGCGGTCTGGCGGTCGCCGAGGAGTGCCGACGAAATCCCCTCGCGGCGGCGGCGCGGCCGGCGGGTCGTCCTCGCCGTGCTGGCGGTGCTGGCCGTCGGCGGTGCCGCCGCGACCGCGTTCGGCGTGGTGGCGTGGATCCAGTACGACCGGTACCAGACGGGCGACAGCAGTGGGATGGGCCAGGTGCTCGCCGGGACCACCGTGGTGACCCGGCCGATCGAGGACGGCGAGCCGCGCCGCGGGGACGTGATCGTGTTCCGCAACCGGGCGTGGCTGGGGCCGACGTCGCCCGAGCCGATGCTGTCACGCGTGGTGGGATTGGGCGGCGACACCGTGGCGTGCTGCGACCCGCGGGGGCGGATCACGGTCAACGGGCAGCCGGTGACCGAGGAGTACCTCGACCACGAGTTCGCGGACATGAGCGGCCACGACTCGTTCGAGTACGAGGCCGCGGTGCCGGACGGGCACGTCTTCGTGCTGGGCGACCAACGCGCCAACGCGGTGGACTCGCGGATGTACGTGGAGCTGCCCAGCGCCGGCGGCATCCCGTACCCGGACGTGCTCGGGGTGGCCGTGGCCACGTCGGACGACGGCTTCGTCGCCGAGCCGCTCGAGCCGACCACCGCCTTCACCGACGCCGGCCTGCCCGGCCCGGCCACCAGGGACGCGACGTACTTCGCCAAGCAACTGCTGTTGCTGATCGGCGCGCTGGTGTTCGCCGCGAGCCTCGTCACCCTGCTGCTGGTGGGCGTGGACATCCGGCACCACCGCGACCAGCCACCCCCACCCGTGTGGAGTTGACCCACCTGGCGGCGCACTGACGGGTAGGACCACCCGCTTCTCGGCGGAGTCGGCGCCGCGGTGCGGAACCCGGTCGCCTCCTCCCCGGGGCGGTCTCGTACGGGCACTACCCCAGCTGGTCGCGGCGACGGGTCAGGTAGGCGGTCTCGGCGGTGTTGCCCGCCAGCTCGATGGCGTTGTCGTACGCCGCGCGCGACTGTTGACCGCGACCCAGCCGGCGCAGCAGGTCGGCGCGGGTGGCGTGGTAGGCGTGATAGCCGGCAAGCTCGTCCTCGAGGCGGTCGACGGCCGCCAGTGCCACCTCCGGGCCGTCGAGCTCGGCGACCGCGATGGCCCGGTTGAGGGCGATGATCGGCGAGGGATCGAGGCGGACGAGCTGGTCGTAGAGGGCGACGACCTGCGACCAGTCGGTGTCGCGGATGTCGCGGGCGGAGGTGTGCACGGCGTTGATCGCGGCGAGGATCTGGTAGCGCCCCGGAACCGCCCCGGCTGCGGCAGCGGCGAGGCGCTCGCGCACCAGCCGGTGACCCTCGGCGATCAGCGCCGCGTCCCAGGCGCCACGGTCCTGCTCGTCGAGAGGGACCAGCTCGCCGCTCGCCGAAACCCGAGCGGTGCGACGGGACTCGGTCAGCAGCATCAGCGCCAGCAGCCCGACCACCTCACCATCCTCCGGCATGAGGGCACGGATCAGCCGGGTGAGCCGGATCGCCTCGGCGGTCAGGTCGTGCCGTACCGGATCGGTGTCGGGACCGGTGGCCAGGTAGCCCTCGTTGAAGACGAGGAAGAGCACGGCGAGTACGCCGGAGACGCGTGCCGGAAGATCCTCCGCGGACGGCACCCGGTAGGGGATGCGAGCCGCCTTGATCTTGGCCTTCGCGCGGGTGATCCGCTGCCCCATGGCACTCTCGGTCACGAGGAAGGCACGGGCGATCTCGGGCACGGTCAGACCGCCGACCATGCGCAGCGTCAGCGCCACGCGGGCCTCCATCGCCAGCGCCGGGTGACAACAGGTGAAGATCAGCCGGAGCCGCTCGTCGTCGATCACCCCGAGAGGCCCGGGCGGATCGTCGTCGTACACCAGCCGGGCCTCCTTGTGCTTGTCATCGCGCTTGTTCTCGCGCCGGATCCGGTCGATCGCCTTGCGGTTCGCGGTGGTGGTCAGCCAGGCGCCGGGGTTGGGCGGCACGCCGTCGGCCGGCCACCGCTCGACAGCGGTCGCGAACGCCTCGGCCGTCGCTTCCTCGGCGATGTCGAGGTCACCGAAACGTCTGGTCAGGGCGGCGACCACCCGCGCCCACTCCTCGTGATGGACCCGGGTGATCGCCTCCTCGACGTCGACCACGCTCACAGGAACGGCCGCACCTCGACCTTCCGATTGCACGCCTTCGACCCCTCCGCGGCGAGCTTGAGCGCCACGTCGAGGTCGGGGGCCTCAATGATCCACAAGCCGGCGAGGTACTCCTTCGACTCCAGGAAGGGCCCGTCGGTGAACAGCGACTCCCCACCCCGGTTGTCGATGACGGTGGCCGTGCTGGGCGAGGCGAGGCCGCCGGCGAACACCCAGTGTCCCTCGGCCTCGAGCCGTTCGTTAAAGGCGTTGATGGCGGCCATCTCGTCCGAGGTAGCCGAGTTGGTCTTGTCATCGATCACGGAAACCAGGTACCGCATCTCGGGTCATCTCTTGTGTCTGGCGCGCCCCTCGTGGGCGACCCACCCCTGCTACGAACACCGCTGCCCCTATCCGGCACCGGCTCCCGGACCCTTTCGCGGACTCCAGGCGGTGACAGGCGATCCAACAGCGACGGTATCTCGTCGGCGTTCGGGGGTCGTGCAGCCCGCACCCATCCATGGTCGACCCGCCCCGACCGCGGCAGCTAGGACCCACGGTTCGGGTCGGCGGTGTCGGTGGCGTACCGCGGCCGCCCGCTGGGCCGGTAGACCTGGATCGTTATGCCGTTCGTCAACGCTCGCGAGTCGACCAGGTCGAGCGCTGTGTCCGGCCCGGTGTCGGGGAACAGTCGGGCGCCCTGGCCGACGACCACGGGATAGGTGAGCAGGATGATCTCGTCGACCAGGCGGTTGTCGAGCAGCCAGCGGACCAGCTTGCCGCTGCCGTGCACCTGCAGCTCACCGGCCGGCTCGGCCTTCAGCTTCCGGACGGCGGCCGCGACGTCTCCGGAGATGACGGTCGTGCCCGCCCATCGCGGCTCGGTGAGCGTGGTCGATGCCACGTACTTGGGCCGCTTGTTCAACGGACCTGCGATGGGCTTGTCGCCAGGATCTGGCATCACTCCCCAGGAGCCGGCGAAGATCTCGTAGGTCCGGCGGCCGAACAGGAACGCGTCGGCGCGCTGGTAGACCTGGCCGAGGAACGCCTCGGGCTCGTCGTCGAACAGCGGCAGGGCCCAGCCGCCGCGCTCGAATCCGCCCCTGCGGTCCTCGTCCGCCCCGCCGAGTCCCTGCATCACTCCGTCGACGGAGACGTTCGTGACAGTCGTCAGTTTCATGATCGTGGTTCCCTTTTCACCGGCTGGCCACCCCTCGTGGACGACCGCTTACCCCCTTCCACGAACGCCGCTGCCCCGATCCGACACCGCCTCCCCGACTTTTTTTCGAGGACTTTCTGGTACGCCGGTTCTCGGCAATCCATCCGGATGCGACGAGGCCGGGACCGGCGGGCGAGACGTTCGCCGGCGCGACGTCCGGTGACCGCGCCGGTGGCGGTTGCGGGATCGGGACGTGAAGTGATCGACCCGGGCGGCTGTGCCCGCTACCGGAACGTCGGTCTGCTGGGAACGACGGCGGAGGGCCGGGAGGACCGCCTACCCGAACGTCGCTCTCGCGGAGTGGGGGTCAGGGGCCGGCGAGCATGGGGACCGCGCGGAGGGCGTCGTCCACCTCGCGCAGCGCGGCGTCCGCTGCCTCGAGGGCCGGCTCGACCTGCTGCCGCACCTGCTCGCGCAGGTCCTTCGGCTCGGCGGCCGGGCGGTCGATGCGCGGCTGCGGGTCGGCCTTCCCCGCCTCGGGGTGCGCGGTCGGGGCGACCACCGGCTTCGGCTCGGCGGCGCGCTCCCGCGCCACCGGCTCGGCCGGCCGTGGCTCCACCGCCGCCGCCGGCGAGGGCACCTCGACGGCGGGCGCGTGCGGCACGGCGCCGTCCGCCAGCCCGCCCGCGGCCTCCATCGGGACACCGCCCTGGCGGTTCATCCCGTACAACCCGCCGAGCACGGCCACCAGCACCAGCGCGCCGGCCGCCCATGCCACCACCCCGGACCGGCCGATCCCCCGCACCGGGCGGGTGGCCGGCAACTCCTCGGTGGGCGCGTCGGCCGGACCGACGCGGCGGCGTTGCGGGGGGATGCTCGCGGCGAGGATGCCCGTCCGGTCGACCAGCTCGGTGATGTCGGCGGCGTCGGCCTGCCGCTGCCAGGATTTCGTGCGCACCATCGGTACCTCCGTCGACCGTACGCCCGGCCAAGGCAGGCGACGGCACCACGACAAGGCCGGCCGGTTGGCGAGCGTTCCCCATAGTCATCGACCGCGGCCGCCGCCGGGACGTCGCCCTCCCGGACAGGCCGCGACCGGTACTGAAACGTTGTCTACTCGCTCTCCGCGCGCCTTGTCACTACCGTTCGGTAGGTTTCGCGGACAATAGACTCGATCTAGTGAATCTCGGGCCGGCATTCCGCCCGATCCGTGCCACGACCGGGCGAACGATCCCGGACTTCCCCTTCACCGTCCGCAGTGGACGCGGCCGGCCGCCATACCCAGGAGCGGTATCGTCACCGGCGCGCGGCCCCGTCCCTCCGCCCCCTGCCGCCGCTCGGCGCGGTGACACTGGGCATGGTGGTCACGCACCACACGCGGCGACACCGGTGACGCTCGGCCGGCCCCTGGTCAGCGTGCCGGTCTTGTCGAACAGCACGGTGTCGACCGTGCGCAGCCGCTCCAGCGCCAGCCGGTCCTTCACCAGGATCCCGGCCCGTGCCGAGACCGCCGTCGAGATCGCGATGACCAGCGGGATGGCCAGGCCGAGTGCGTGCGGGCAGGCGATGACCAGCACGGTCACCGTGCGCTCCACCGCGGTGGTGGCGTCGCCGAGCACCAGCCACACGGCGAACGTGACCAGCCCGGCGCCCAGTGCGAACCAGAACAGCAGCGCGGCCGCCCGGTCGGCCAGTGCCTGCGCCCGGGACCTGGTGCGCTGTGCCGCCTCGACCAGTCGCTGGATGCCGGCGAGCGCGGTGTCCGCGCCGATCGCCGCCACCCGCACCCGGATGGCCGAGTCGGTCACCACGGTGCCGGCCACCACCCGCGCCCCCGGCGCCCTGCGCACCGGCCGGGACTCGCCAGTGATCATTGACTCGTCCAGCTCCGCGGTGCCGTCGACCACCTCGCCGTCGGCGGGCACCCGCCCGCCGGGGCGCACCAGCACCAGGTCGCCGACCCGCAGCTCAGCCAGCGCGACGGCGCGGACCCCGCCGTCCGGCCCGATCCGCTCGGCACGGTCCGGCAGCAGCGCCGCCAGCGCGTCGAGCGCGCCGGACGCCTGGCCGAGGGTCCGCATCTCCAGCCAGTGACCGAGCAGCATGATCACCACCAGCAGGGCCAGCTCCCACCAGAAGTCCAGCCGCAGACCGGCCACCCCGAGCGTGGTCAGCGCGTTGGCCACGAACGTGACGGTGATCGCCAGCGCGACCAGCGTCATCATGCCGGGCTGCCGGCGGCGCGGCTAGGGCCGGAAATATACCCTCCGGGCGTATCTCCTCAATGCGACGAGGCTCACTTTTTACCCCTACCCCCCAAGGGTATAAAGGTGGGGAGCGCGCACCGCTCCCCCGGTCGCCGACCGGCCGCGCGGTGCCCAGGAGAAGGACAGGAGCACACGATGCCGGGCTACACCGACACCAAGACCGCTCACCTGCGCCGCCTGCGCCGGATCGAAGGGCAGATCCGGGGCCTGCAGCGCATGGTCGACAATGACGAGTACTGCATTGACATCCTCACGCAGGTCTCCGCGGCCACCCGCGCCCTGCAGTCGGTGTCACTGTCCCTACTGGACGAGCATCTGAAGCACTGCGTGAGCGACGCGATCTCCGCGGGCGGCGCCGACGCCGAGGTGAAGATCCGCGAGGCGTCCGACGCGGTCGCCCGGCTCGTCCGCTCCTGAACGTCGACGCGAGAAAGGGAATCGATGAGCGAGAGCACCTACACCGTGAAGGGCATGACCTGTGGCCACTGCGTCAGCTCGGTGAAGGAGGAGGTCGGCGCCGTGGCCGGGGTGCGGGACGTCGACGTCGACCTGACCACCGGCCGGCTCACCGTGCGCACCGCCGAGCCGGTGCCGGTGGAGCGGATCAGCGCGGCCGTGGTCGAGGCTGGCTACGAGTTGGTCGCCTGAACGAGTAACGGCGAGGAGCGGCGATGTCGATCACCACGAGGCTGCTGGCCTACCTGCTCGCGCTGGTGGCCGTCTTCGGGGTGACCTGGGCGGTCGGCGCCGCCGTCGGCCCGCTGGGCCGGACCACCGGCACCGTCTCCCCGGCGCCCGAGGCACCCATGGAGACCGTCCACGACGAACACGGAGACGGGCACGGAACCGGGAGGAGCGAGGGATGAGCTCGACGATCGACAGCACCCGGCGAGACGACCTCCGGCACGTCGAGCTGAGCATCGGCGGGATGACCTGCGCGTCCTGCGCCGCGCGCGTCGAGCGCAAGCTGAACAAGCTCGACGGGGTCACCGCGTCGGTGAACTACGCCACCGAGAAGGCCAGGGTCGACTACCCGGAGGGGGTATCGACGGGCGAGCTGGTCGAGGTGGTGCGGGACGCCGGCTACACCGCCGAGTTGCCCGCCCCTCCCAAGACCGGGACCGGCGCGGACACGGGCACCGAGGACACCGAGGACACCGAGGACACGGCGGACGCCGAGGCGCTGCGCCCGCTGCGCGACCGGCTGCTGGTGTCGCTGGTGCTGTCCGTTCCGGTGGTCGCCATGGCGATGGTGCCGGCGTTGCAGTTCACCTACTGGCAGTGGCTGTCACTGGCGCTGGCCGGGCCGGTCGTGGTCTGGGGCGCGTGGCCGTTCCACCGCGCGGCGTGGGCGAACCTGCGGCACGGCGCGGCCACCATGGACACGTTGATCTCGCTCGGGGTCGGCGCCGCGTTCCTCTGGTCGCTGTATGCGCTGTTCCTCGGCACCGCCGGCGCGCCGGGCACCTCGCACCGGTTCGAGCTCACCATCGAGCGGATGGCCGGGCACGGCAACATCTACCTCGAGGTGGCGGCGGGGGTCACCACGTTCATCCTCGCCGGCCGGTACTTCGAGGCCAGGGCCAGGCGGCGGTCCGGGGCCGCGTTGCGGGCGCTGCTCGAGCTGGGCGCCAAGGACGTCGCCGTGCTGCGGGACGGTCGCGAGCACCGCGTGCCGATCGGCGAGCTGGCGGTCGGCGACCTCTTCGTGGCGCGGCCCGGCGAGAAGATCGCCACCGACGGCGTGGTCACCGAGGGCAGCTCCGCGGTCGACGCGAGCATGCTCACCGGCGAGTCGGTGCCGGTGGAGGTGCGCCCCGGCGACACCGTCGTCGGCGCGACGGTCAACGCGGGCGGCCGGCTGGTCGTCCGGGCCACCAGGGTCGGCGAGGACACCCAGCTCGCCCAGATGGCCCGGCTGGTCGAGGAGGCGCAGAGCGGCAAGGCCGAGGTGCAGCGGCTGGCCGACCGGGTGTCGGCGGTGTTCGTGCCGATCGTGATCGCGCTCGCCGTGGGCACTCTCGGGTTCTGGCTCGGGTCCGGCGGGGGCGCCGGCGCGGCGTTCACCGCCGCCGTGGCGGTACTGATCATCGCCTGCCCGTGTGCGCTCGGCCTGGCCACGCCCACCGCGCTGCTCGTCGGCACCGGACGCGGCGCGCAGCTCGGCATCCTGATCAAGGGTCCGCAGGTGCTGGAGTCGACCCGCAGGGTGGACACCGTGCTGCTGGACAAGACCGGCACGGTCACCACCGGGACGATGAGCCTGGTGTCGGTGCACGCCGCCGACGGCGTGGCCGAGGACGACGTGCTGCGCCTGGCCGGCGCGCTGGAGCACGCCGCCGAGCACCCGATCGCCAGGGCGATCGCCGCCGCGGCCACCGAGCGGTTCGGCGACCTGCCTTCGGTGGACGAGTTCCGCGCGACCGAGGGGCTCGGCGTGGCCGGGATCGTGGCCGGCAAGGCCGTCGTGGTCGGTCGGGACGCGCTGCTGGCGGAGTGGGGCGTGCGTCCGGCCGGCGACGACACGGCGCTCGCCGAGGCGCGGCGGGCCGCCGAGGAGCGGGGTCGCACGACGGTGCCGGTGGCCTGGGACGGCGTGGTTCACGGGCTGCTGGTGGTGGCCGACACGGTGAAGCCGGAGGCCGCGCGGGCCGTCGCCGACCTGCGCGCGCTCGGGTTGCGCCCGGTGCTGCTCACCGGGGACAACGCGGCCGCCGCGCGGGCGGTGGCCGCCGAGGTGGGCATCGACGAGGTGATCGCCGAGGTGCTGCCGAAGGACAAGGTGGACACCGTGGCCCGGCTGCAGCGCGAGGGCCGGGCGGTGGCGATGGTCGGGGACGGGGTGAACGACGCGGCCGCGCTGGCCCAGGCCGACCTGGGGCTGGCGATGGGCACCGGCACCGACGTCGCCATCGAGGCCGGCGACCTGACCCTGGTGCGGGGCGATCTCGGCGCGGCCGTGGACGCCATCCGGCTGGCCCGCCGCACCCTCCGCACGATCAAGGGCAACCTGTTCTGGGCGTTCGCCTACAACGTGGCCGCGTTGCCGCTGGCCGCGATGGGCCTGCTCAACCCGATGCTCGCCGGCGCGGCGATGGCGTTCTCCTCGGTGTTCGTGGTCAGCAACAGCCTCCGGCTCCGCCGCTTCCGCCCCCACCGGAGCTGACCCACCCGGCGTGTTCGCCGCCCGCGTCACCGCGTTGGCCGCCCGCGTCCGGCAGCGGCGGCCCGTCGGGGGCGGCGGGGACTCAGCCGCAGGCGGACTTGGCGAGCAGCACCCGCTCCAGTGCCTCGCGCACCCGGGAGCGGGGCAGCTCGCCGGTCGCCACCGCCCGCTCGAGCCGGTCCAGCACCGGCCCGACCCGGCCTCCGGACGACCACAGCGCCTGGTCGGCACCCGCCCGCAGTGCCGCCAGCACGGCGTCCGGGAGCGGGTACCGGTCGGTGACCGCGCGCATGGCGCCCAGGTCGTCGGTCACGACCGCGCCGGGAAACCCGAACTCCGTGCGCAGCAACCGGTACGCCGCCGGGCTGAGCGAGGCCGGCTCGCCCGCGGTGAGCCCGGGCACGGTCAGGTGCCCGACCATCACGCCGGCGGAACCGAAGTCGGCGAGGTCCGCGTACGCGCGCAGGTCGTGCGCGCGCAGCCGGGACAGCGGAGGCGTGACCACGGCCTGCCGGTGCGAGTCGCCGTCGGCGTGCCCGTGACCGGGGAAGTGCTTGAGCACGGGTTGGACGCCGGCGGCGGCCAGCCCGGAGGCGAAGGCGAGCGCGTAGTCGCGGGCCACCGTGGGGTCGGCGGAGAAGGCGCGGTCGCCGATCACCGCGGTGTCGGGCTGGTCACCGATGTCGAGCACCGGCGCGTAGTCGACGGTGACCCCGCGGGCCCGCAGCGCGGCGCCGCGCCGCTCGGCGAGCGCCCGCACCTGCCCGGGGCTCATCGTCCTGGCCATCTCCCTGGCGCTGGGCAGTGGCCCGTCGAGCCGGTCGACCCGCTGCACCCGGCCGCCCTCGTCGTCCACCGCGACCGAGAGCGGCAGCGTGGCGGCGTGGTGCACCGGTGCGAGCGCGTCGCCGGTGAGCAGCGTCGGGTCGTCACCGCCGACGAAGATGCCGCCGACCCGTTCGGCGCGCACCAGGTCCGCCGCCGCCGCGGGGTCGGCCGGGTCCACCCCGACCACGAGCAGCTGCGCCAGCCGCTCCCGAGGGGACAGCCGCGCGATCACCGGGCCGCATTCCGACGTGGAGCGAGCCGCCTGCTCCGGCGTCGGGCCGGCGGCCTCGTTCCTGTCGCTGAGCGGCACCGGCGTGCCGGTGAGCCGGGCCCGCTCCTCCCCCATCACGACCAGCCCGGCCAGCAGCGCGCCGAGCGCGGCGGTGAGCAGCAGTCGCGTGGCGGGTGCGGATCGGGGCGGCCGCACGGCACCTCCCTGCGGGTCGTGGGGCGGCGGGCCGGCACCCCATGACATCACGGATCCCGCCGATCGGCACCCCCGCGCGGGCCGTTCGGCCGAAGCTCAACAGGACAAGCGTCCTGCATTTGAGTGAAGGTGCGGGAAAGCCCTGCCTTGCGCCCCTGGCACGTGGTGTGGTGGAACTGGAGAGCTACGGGGTGAGGCAACGATGGAGGCAGGGCGGCGCACCGGTGGACCGAACGCGGTCCGTAACACCCTGCCCGGAAGCGTCACCGGACCAGTGGTGCAGGCGGGTGCGGTGCACGAGCTGCATCTGAACACCCGCTGGAAGCCGGTGGTCCCCGCCCAGCTGCCTCCGCCGCCCTCGGCGCTGCCGGGCCGGGACCGGGAACTGGCCGAGCTGGACCGTTGCCGAGCCACCCCCGGCCGCCTGCCGCTGGCCGTGCTCAGCGGGCCGGGTGGCATCGGCAAGACCGCGCTGGCGCTGCGCTGGTTGCATCGCATTCGCACCGACTGCTCAGACGGACAGCTCTACGTGGACCTCGCCGCCTCCGACCCGGCCGGCCCGGTGCCGCCGGACAAGGTGCTCCAGTGGTTCCTGCACGCGCTCGGCGTGCCCCCGGAGGACATCCCGGACGAGCAACCCGAGCGGGAGGCGATCTTCCGGTCGTTGACCGCGGACCGCGCGCTGGCGCTGCTGCTGGACAACGCGGCGTCGGCGGCCCAGGTCCGCCCGCTGCTTCCGGCGACGGTCACCGGCGTCGTCGTGGTCACCAGCCGGTGGCGGCTGAACGGGCTGGCGATGCACGGCGCCCGGTTCGTCGAGGTGGGCCCGTTGGGGCCAGCGGAGTCGACCGCCGTGCTGGCCGAGGTCATCGGGCCGGAACGGGTCGCGGCCGAACCGAACGCCGCGGAGCGGCTCGTCTCGGTGTGCGGTGGCGTGCCGCTCGCGCTGACCCTGGTGGCCGCCCGGCTGCGCACCCGGCCGCGCCGCCCCCTCACCAGGGAGGCCACCGCGCTGGCCGAGCGGGCCGACCTGCTCCGGCTGTCCACGGAGGACGACCCGGCGCTGCGGGCGGCCTTCGACTCCTCCTACGAGAGCCTCCCCCCGGCCGCGGCCCGGCTCTACCGGCTCTGCGGCCTGTACCCCGGCGGCAGGGTGCGCGCCGACGTGCTCGCGGCGGTGACCGGCGAGGCGCTGGGTGACGTCGAGGAAGGGCTGGACGAGCTGGTGGACGCCAACCTCCTGGCCGAGGGCCCGGACGACCACCTGCGCTGCCACGACCTGCTGCGTGCCCACGCCCGGGAGGTCGCGAGACGGGACTGCCCCGAGCCGGAGCGGGCGGCCGCCGCGCGGGCACTGGTCGAGTGGCACCTGGACATGCTGGTGCGCGCCGACATCGTGCTGCACCCGCACCGGTGGCGGGTCGGCCCGCGCTACGCCCGGCTCGCCGCCGAGGCCCCGGCGTTCCCGGACGCCCGAGCCGCGCTGCGCTGGCTCGAACACGAGCAGCAGGCGATGTGGGCGGCGCTGCGCGAGGCCGCCGCGTGGGGCTGGTCCGACCTGGTGTGGCAGTTCTGCGAGGCGCTGTGGGGCTTCTTCACCCACCACCAGCACTACACCGAGTGGATCCAGGTGCACGAGGAGTTCGGCGTCCCCGCGGCGCAGCGCCGCGGGCACCGGCTCGCCGAGGTGCGGCTGCGCGGCCAGCTCGCGTTCGCCCTGGCGAAGGTGCACCGCTACCCCGACGCGGCGCGGGAGAACGAGAAGGCGCTCCGGCTGGCGAAGGCGGAGGGCCACGAGCCGAGCATCGCCAGCGCGCTGTCCCAGCTCGGCCGGGTCGCCCGCGGCCTCGGCGACCTCACCACGGCGATCGAGCACTACCGGGCGGCGGCCCGGCTGCAGGACCGGCTGGGCATCCCGCGCGGGGTGGCGCTGTGCCGGCGCCGGATCGGCGAGGTGCTCGTCGAGCTCGGCCGGGTCGACGAGGCGGTGGTCGAGCTGGAGGCGGCGGCGCGGATCATGGTTGAGGTCGGCGACCCCGTGCAGCACGCCCGCGCGCTCGTCCGGCTCGGCACCCTGCACGGCCGGCAGGGCAGGGCGGAGGAGGCGCGGCGGTTGCTGCACACCGCGCTGGCCACCGTCCGCGACCTCGGGTCACCGCACCACACCGCCGAGGTCCTCGCCGCGCTCGGCGAGCTGGCGGCCGACGGCGGCGACCCGGTCACCGCCCGGGACGCGCTCACCGAGGCCGTCGCGCTCTACGCCGCGGCGGAGAACCCGCGGGCAGGGGCGCTCGCCGCGCGGCTGCGCGAGCTGCCGTAGCGGCCACCCGGCCACCAACAGGTCGTGCGCCGCCATCGCCACCGGCACGACCGGCCATGGCCAGCACACCTCCTCACCGGACCGCGCGACCAGCACGCAGCCGTGGGGGTGACCGGCGACGGCGAGCAGCGCCCCGGTGCGCGGAGCCAGCGCCGCCCGGGCCCGCCGCGTCGCCACCGTCTCGGTCGGGGAGCAGGCGCACACCAGCACGTCGGCGCACCGGCACCAGGGTTCCGGCGCGAGCCCCGGCACGGCGATCAGGCAGCCGCCGGCGCGCAGCACTCCCGGCACCTCAGGCATCGTCGGCCTCCAGCGGAACGGGCAGCGGCACCACGGCGGTGGGCAGCCCGCACGCCGGCTCCGGGAGGTTGAGCAGGCGGTACATGGTGGCTCGCAGCACGGCCGCGGCCCCGCCGGGCCGCGAGCTGAGCGCGGCGGCGACCGTCTCACGGAGGTGTTCCTGGCGGGTCAGTGCCACCTCGAGCTGCGCCGCCAGCGGCCGGCCGGTGTCGAGCGCGGGGGCGGCCTCGCGGACGAGGTCGGCGAGGCTGCCGGGGCGGATGTCGTCGCGCGGGAAGGTGGCCAGGGTGATCGGGCGACCGATGGCGGCGGCGTAGGCGGTGGTGGAGCCGTGGTCGCCGAGCACCCAGTCGGCCGCGACCATCGCCCCGCGCCAGCCCTCCTCCGGCGGGATCAGCAGCAGCCCGGCGCGCAGGCAGTCGGCCAGCCAGGCACGCACCTGCCGGGTGCCGTGCACGGTCCAGATGTTCGGGTGCAGCACCGCGGCGACCCTGCCGCCGCTCTCGACCAGTGCCCTGCGGTACAGCTCGGGTCGTTGCCCGAAGGTGGACTCGGTGGACCAGGTGGAGCTGACGACGGTCAGCCGCTCCCCCTCGGCGACACCGAGCGCGTCGCGGTACCGCCGCCGCAGCGGGAGGCTGGCCAGCATGCGGTCGAGGCAGATGTCGCCGGCCACCACGGCGACCGGCTCCGCCTCCGGACACAGCTCGCGCAGCGCCGGCAGCTCGTCGTCGGAGGTGAGCGCGAGCGCGGCGGGCAGCACGCGGCCGCGGAAGGTGAGCAGCTCGCGGTCGAGCCCCGTGGTCGGGGTGGTGGCCGCGCCGGCCTTGCGGCTGAGCCGGCGGGACATCAGGCTGCCGGCGCCGTGCGGCAGCAGCAGGATCGGGCCGTGCAGGTCGGCGAGGTGCCGGTGGCTGGCGGCGAGGACGAGGTCGAACGCGTGCCGGGTCGCCTGGTGCCAGGGCAGCACCAGGCCCCCCTGGCGGCGGACGTAGTCCTCGACCCCGTGCCAGGTGTCGCCGGTGTGCGGGACGGTGAACACCACCTGCACGCGGTGGTCGGCCTCCAGCAGCGGGACCAGGTCGAGCAGCCGCGTGCCGGCGGTCATGGTCGGCACCACGACGAGCACCGTGCGGCAGCCGGCCAGGGTGACCCGGCTCGCCGCGCCGAGGCCGAAAGGTCCGCGAATCCAACCGGTCATGGCCGTTCTCCCCTCGTCGGTGGTGGGTTGCCGCCGAGGGTCCGGGTCCCACTGGTCGACCATCGGTCAGCGAACGGCCGAACACCTTTCAATTGATCACCAGTCGTGACAGGACTTTGACAGGTCGTGATTTTGCCCCTGGTTAATCGGGCCATGGGATGGAAAACTGGTAGGCCATTCGAGCGTGGCCGTGGACCGGCGACGAACGAGGGGGTGCGTCGCGGTGGTTGATCACATCGCATTCGGAATACTGGGGCCCACGAGAATGCAGATGCACGGGCAATTGACCGTGCAGTGGGGACCGCTCAGGGAGCCCAAGCTCCTCGCCGTCCTGCTGACCCGCCCTCGCCACCGGTTCACCGCCGACGAGCTGCTGAGCTGGCTCTGGACCGACGATGAGGCACTCCCCCGAAACCTGCATCAGACGCTGCAGACCAAGGCGACCCGCCTGCGGCAGGCGTTGCACCGGGCCGGGAATCCCGCCATCCTGCCGCGCGCCGATCGTGGTTACCGGATCGAAGTCGACAAGAACGTGATCGACTATCACGCGTTTCAGCTGCACGTGTCGAATGCACGTGCACTCAGCGCGGAGGGTCGGCATCGCGAGGTGGTCGGGAGGCTGGAACGGGCGCTTTCTCTGTGGGCGGACGAGCCACTCGCCGAGCTGGATTCCGAACCGGCTCGTGAATGGCGCCGCACGGTACAGGACAACGACCTGCTCCCGGCCAATGTGCTGCTGCTCGACGCGGAGCTGAAGCTCGGCCGGTTACACGACGCCCTGCATCGGCTCGACGACCTGCAACGGCAACACGGCGACGACGTGGACCTGGCGGTGCGCCGGCTGCGCGTACTGCACGGGCTGTGCCGCTTCGAGGAGGCCGACGAGTACTACCTGCGCACCCGAAGACGGCTCGATCGGGCCGCGGCGGACGAGCTGAGGCGGTGTCAGGACGCGCTGCTGGCGGGCCGGGATCGGGTGGCGCCGGCGGAGCGGGTGATGGTGGCGGCGCACGAGTCACCGCCACCGCCGCGGCTGCTCCCACACGACCTGCCCGGGTTCGCCGGCCGGGAGGACGTGCTGACCGAGCTGGATCGGGCCACAGGTGTCGCGGACGAGATCCGGCCGGGTGTGGTGGTGGTCAGCGGGTTGGGCGGGGTGGGCAAGACCGTCACCGTGGTGCACTGGGCGCACCGGGTGGCCGACCGGTTCCCCGACGGGGTGCTCTTCGCCGATCTGCGCGGCTTCTCGGCGGACCGGCCGATGGCCGACGCCGAGCTGGTCGACCTGTTCCTGACCGCGCTGCGGAGCCCGATGGAGCACGTCACGCGCCCGAACGAGCGGGCGGAGAAGCTCCGGGCCCGACTCACCGGCCGGAGGACCCTCGTGGTTCTGGACAACGCGGCGAGCACGCAACACGTGCAGTCGGTGCTCCCACTGCTCGCGGGGTGTGTCGTGGTGGTGACCAGTCGGCACTGGCTGACCGGGCTCAACAGGTTTCCACGGGTGGTCCTGCGGCCGATGGTGGACGAGGCGGCCAGGGAGCTGCTCGCCGCACGGATCGGAGAGCGGGCTGAGCGAGAGCCGGCGGCCCTGGCCGAACTGGCGCGGCTCTGTGCCGGGGTGCCGCTGGCGTTGACGCTCGTCGCCGACCAGGCGGTGCGGTCCGGAGCGCCGCTGGCACAGCTCGCGCGGCGACTGCGGGACCCAGAGACGCTCCTCGGTATCGGTGACGACGGCGACGGAGTGGACACCAGCTTGCGGGCGGTGTTCTCGCT
Organism: Amycolatopsis arida; assembly: GCF_900115565.1. GTDB lineage: Bacteria > Actinomycetota > Actinomycetes > Mycobacteriales > Pseudonocardiaceae > Yuhushiella > Yuhushiella arida. The sequence goes on from NZ_FOWW01000007.1 coordinate 176,326, forward strand.
GTCGTACCACGCGCTGGAACTTGCCGACGCGCGGCTGTTCCGGCTTCTGGGGTTGCATCCCGGCGCCGAGTTCGGGGTGGCCGCGGCCGCCGCGCTGGCCGGGGAACCAATGTCCACTGTGGAGCGAAGGGTGGCGACACTGGCCAGCGCTCACCTGCTGGAGCAGCCGGGCGAGGTGGACCGGTACCGGATGCACGACCTGCTGTTCGCCTACGCGGCGGCCCTGGCCGCCGACCATGACGAGGGCTCGCGGGCACGAACGCGCCTGTTGAACTTCTACCTCCACACCGCGCACACCGCACACCGGACGGTCTTCCCACACCGCCAGGTTCCACCGATGCCCGATCGAGTACCCGACACACCAGTCCTGTCCTTCACGGACGAGCGGGAAGCGGCACGGTGGTGCTTGCGCGAGCGGGCGAGTCTGGTGGCGGCCGCGCGTCACGCCGCGCGCAACGGCCACCACGACTACGCCTGGCGGTTGCCGCACACCATCATCGACCTCCTCAAACGTCACGGCTACTACAGCGACGGCAGAGCCGCGCTCGAGGTCGCGGTGAGCTCCGCGGTACGCGACCACCAACCGTCGGCGGAGGCAGCGTCCCTCAACGATCTCGGACATCTCAGCCTCACCATGGGTGACACCGATGCCTCCATCGGCTACTTTCTGCGCGCCCTCCGGCTCGCGAAAGAGATCGGTGACCGGGTGGGGCTACTGACCGCGAGCCTGAACATCGGCCGGTGGCAACGGCAACTCGGCCAGCTCGATGCGGCTATCGCGACCTACCGCGAGTGCGCCGAGATGGCCGAAGAGCTGTGCGACCACGACCGCCGGGCAAGCGCGGCCCACCGGTTGGGTGAGGTGTTCGTCGACGCGGGGCGGTACCCGCTGGCTGAGGAGCAGTTCCTGCGGGCACTGCGGATCCGGGAGCAGATCGGCGATCTCAGCGGACGAGTCGAGACCTTGGGCGAACTGGCCGCGCTGAGCCGAGAACTAGGCCATCCGCTCAGGGCGAGGAAGCACTGCGAACAGGCCAAGGCCCTGCTGGAACAGATCCAGGGCGTCGGGGCAGGCATGCGGACCTACCTCGTACTGGCCGAGTTGGAGCTCGACGAGCAGCGGACCACGACCGCCGAACAGCACGCGGAGGAAGCGCTGTACCGGGCACGGCGGGCGGGCAGCGCGACCGATGTGGCGCAGGTCCTCGTCGTACTGGGGACGATCAGCAGGGCCCGCGGGGAGGCCGATGTCGCACGTGACAGATGGTTGCGGGCACGCGACATCTTCGCCGGACACCACCGCCTCGACGACGCCAAGCGGATGTCGGAGCGGATCGCCGCGCTGGAGGTGGCGCAACCGATGATCCCGAACGCGAGGACACCCTCCGCGCGCGACACGACCCAGTTGGGCCCGAGAACAGGCTAGAACCAGACACCGCTCGCCTGAATTTTGACTACTTTCCGTTACATCAGCATTGCGGCGCTGGCAAGAAGCGCAGCTAGAACACTCGCAGGTTTGCCAGACGAACAACGACTCTACAGTAGGTAGACTAGTCGAGTTTGATCTTCTTCCGGTTGCCCCATAAGGTTCCGCCAACCCGCGCATAGGGCGCGGGCGGTACCACTCCCACCCGGGGCAACACAACCCCCGCCCGGGTGTGCACGAATGGAGCACTTGTGCAAACTCGTCTCCCCGTCCGCCTGGCAGTCCTCACCATCGCGACGACCGCGGTGATGCTGTCGCTGGTCTCCCCGGCATTGGCCTGGTGGTTGCACTGACCTCGCGGTTGATCACGTGATGTAGTCAGGCATTACTGCTAGAGTGCCCCCTGGTCCTGCTCGCGTTCGCGAGCCTGATGCCAGGGGGTTACTCGTGCCGGAGCCGGTTCTCGTGTCCATCGCGGCGGCGCTCGCCGGTCGCGCGGTCGGCAAGCTCTACCAGCTCGTCAGGGAGAAGTTCGCCGGCGACCCCGACGCGACGGCGGCGCTGGAGGCCGCCGAGGGGGCGGCGGCCGACTCCTCCGAGGTCCGCGAGCTGAGCACGAAGCTCGACCGCGCCGCCACGACCGACCCCGAGTTCGCCGCGCGGCTGCGGGCCGAGTGGGAGCGGGTGAAGGTCGAGCAGCACGCCGCGGAGGGCGGGGTGACCAACCAGGTGTCCGGGCAGGTCAGTGGGCCGGTGGTACAGGCCCGCGACATTCAGGGCGGGATCAGGTTCTGATCCAGCGCCCGGCCGGGCGGCCCGCGAACCCCTGGGCGACCGGGCCGGCGCTGCGTACGCTGCTGGTATGTGCCGGAACATCACCACGCTGCGGGGCCTCGAGCCCTCCGCCACGCCCGACGAGATCGAGGCGGCCGCGCGCCAGTACGTCCGAAAGATCAGCGGCGTCCAGTCGGTCTCGGAGAAGACCCGCGAGCCGTTCGAACGCGCGGTGGCCGAGGTAACCGCGGCGACCCGTAGGCTGCTCGCCGAGCTGCCGCCGCGCAAGCAGCCCCCGAAGACCGTGCCGCCGCTGCGCCGCCCCGAGGTCCAGGCCCGCCTGGCCGCCAAGTCGGGCTGACGCCGGGGGAACGCGTTCGAATCCCGGCCGCTCGGATCGTGCCGACCAGGAGCGGCGAGCTGGTCAGCTCACGAAGCCGGGCGCTCCACAGCACTTCTTGTACTTGCGGCCCGAGCCGCACCAGCAGACCTCGTTCCGCCCGGGCGGCCACGGGCGGGCTGCTCCGAGACGAGCCCGCTCGGCCGCGAAACGCGCTCGGCTCGACGGTTCCCGCCGGCAGCGTCGCCCTGGTGTCGTCGGCCATCCGGTCCCAGTCGTCCGCGGGCTCCCCGAGCGCCGCCCGCACCCGGCGCCGCGCCGTGAACAAGCCCAGCAGCATCAGATCCCCGGCCAGGGCCGCGGTGTCGGGAGGATCGGCGGGATCGACGGCCAGCGCGATGCCGCGGTTGTACCACCGCAGCGCCGCAGCCGGGTCGTCGAGCACGCACTCGAACACCTCACCGGCGGACTCGTGAACGAGCGGGGCCGGGGTGGCCCGCCAGACCTCGTCCAGCAGCTCGAGCGCGCGCTCCCGGTCGCCTGTCTCGGCGAGGAACCCGGCATAGCAGACCTTGGTGACGTCGGCCTCGGGGCCGTACTCGGCGAGCACCCGCTCGTACAGCTCCCGGGCCCGCCGGTGGTCGCCCACCAGGTGCCAATAGCCGGCGGCCTCGGTGAGCAGCTCCGCCCGCTCGGCCGGCTCCCACTCGGCGGCCAGCTCACAGTCCCGGGCGATCGACACGGCACGCATGTCCATCGGCATCACGCCAGCGCGGGATTCCCGGGTGTCCATCCACGTTCCCGAAGAGGTGGACGGCCTCGCCGGAAACCCAACGGAGGCCCATGTGCGGAAGCGGAGGGATTTGAACCCCCGGTCCCTCGCGGGACGCTCGCTTTCAAGGCGAGTGCATTCGGCCGCTCTGCCACGCTTCCCTCGTCTGCGAGGGTAGCGGCTGCCGGCGGGTGGGGAGCGAGGGGCGGTCAGTCGTCGATCTCCTGCAGGTGCGCCAGCACCCGGGAGAACACCTCGCCCATCACCACCTGCTCGTCGTTGGACATCAGGTCGATCAGGTGCCGGCGCACCCCCTCCACGTGGGTCGGCGCGGCTCGCCGCAGCATGGCCAACCCCTTCTCGGTGATCTCCGCGACGACACCGCGCTTGTCCGCCGGGTCGCGCATCCGCCGCAGCAGGCCGTCCGCCTCCATGCGACCCACCTGGTGCGACAACCGGCTCTTCGTCGAGCCGAGCATGCTCGCCAGCTCCGTCATCCGCATCCGGTTGTCCGGGTTCATGGTGAGGCACACCAGCACCTCGTAGTCGGACAGCGACACGTCATGGTCCTGCACCAGCTCCCGGTGCAGCCGATGACGCAGCATCAACGTCGAGACGACGTAGGACCGCCACGCACGCATCTCCGTATCGGACAGCCAGCGCACATCGTCGCGAACGTCGTTCATCACACGGAGACTAGGACCTTCCTCACCCGCGCGCCCCACCCATGCGGACATGATCGCAGCGTGTCGAGTCGGGCACAATACGCAGTTGCCCCCGGAAGAGGGATAACGAAACGGTTGTGATCCGGCCACGACAAGCGCATTCTGGACCGTGACGGAGGGGCGGCCCGCACCGCGGTGCGGTACCCCGAGACGCACCGGTCCGGCCACCCCACCCGGGAAAGGGTCAGGTGATGCCGTGAGGAATGATCCCGTGCGGTTGACCGCCGGCTGTGGCCCCGCGGCTGAGGCGGCGTGACCCCGGCCCAGTCGCGATTGTGAACAGCCTTCGGGTTTCTGTAGCGCTCGACAACTGATCCGCGCAAGACGGCGTGCTCCCGGCCTGTTTCGGCGTGGCCTCCCGACCCCGTCGGCAGTGCTGAACGCCGGCCCGTTCGCGCGGTCGACCGCCCGTTACCAACAACGAACCACATGTGCTCCGCATGTGGTGCACAGTTGACACAACCTCGGTAGTCCTGGGTGCGGCCCCGACGCATGGGCCGCACCCAGGCTTTGCGTCAGGGGTGAGCCAACCCCCGGTCGCCCGGTTCCCCGCTCGTCCGGCCGGCCCACCCGGCGCCGGATATTCTCGGCGTGATCCCGATTGGTACGGATTCCAGGACGGTGAGGGAACTCCGGTGAGGTTCAACGAAGGCGCCGGGCTGGACGTCTCCGAGGTGCAGGACCTGCGCGGCAGCGGCGGCGGGATCGGCGGCCGCATCGCACTGGGCGGCGGCGGGGTGAGCCTCGTCGGCCTGGTGCTCTACTTCCTGCTCGCCCAGTTCGGCGGGATCGACGGCCCGGCCGCCACCGGGCTCGGCGACGTCCGCGCGGGCGAGGCCGTCGACAACGGTTCGCTCGCCCAGGAGTGCCGCACCGGCGCCGACGCCAACCGCAACCGCGACTGCGCCGTCGTCGCCACGATCAACTCGATCCAGGACTTCTGGACCGACCAGTTCGCCCGGTCCGGCCAGACCTACCGCAAGGCCACCACGAACTTCTTCACCGGCGGCGTGCGCACCGCGTGCGGCAGCGCCACCTCCGCCGTCGGCCCGTTCTACTGCCCCGCCGACGCCGAGGTCTACATCGACCTCACGTTCTTCGACGAGCTGCGGCAACGCTTCGGCGCCGGGGGTGGCCCGTTCGCCGAGGCGTACGTCCTCGCCCACGAGTACGGCCACCACGTGCAGAATTTGCTCGGCACCTCCGACCGGGTACGCGGCGACAGCAGCGGCCCGCGGTCCGCGGCGGTGCGGCTGGAGCTGCAGGCCGACTGCTACGCGGGTGTCTGGGCCAACCACGCCACCACGACACCCACGGAGAACGGCCGGCCGCTGATCACCGAGATCACCCAGGAGGACATCGCCAGCGCGCTGGACACCGCGAGCCGCATCGGCGACGACTACATCCAGCGCGAGCTGGGCAGTGGCCGGGTCGACGAGTCCACCTTCACCCATGGAACCTCGGCGCAGCGGGAGAAGTGGTTCACCACCGGGCTGACCACCGGTGACCCCGCCCGGTGCGACACCTTCGGCGCCCGCGACCTCGGCTGACCACGAGCTCCACGACGAAAGCCCCGCCCGGCGGGCGCAGGCGAGCCCGCGCGAACGTGGAGACCGAGCGACCCGACGTAGAACTCGCCGTCCCGACATGGATCTCACCGGTACACGGCGAGTGGCCCGCCACCGGTGCCGGTGACGGGCCACTCGCGCTCGGGTGCGGATCAGCTCGCCAGGGCGTGCTCGTCCGCGTGCGCCGCCATCATGCGCTGCTGGCTCGCGCGCTGCTTGGCGGTCTCCTTCTTGTTCTTCGCCGCCATCGGCGCCACGCCGTTGACCTCCTCGGTGCTGATCCCGTACGAGGCGATCACCCAGGCCGCGGCGTCGGCGTTGCGGTCCAGCGCGGTCCGGTCGACGTTGCCGAGGTTGTCGCACTCCTGGTGGTAGCACGGGTCGTAGGCGATTCCGGCCCGGCCGCCCCACTTCGCGGCCTGCGCCTCGGTCTTGACCTGCTCAGCGCCGGTGAACAGGCCACCGGACGGGATGCCAACCGCGATGAACGGCCCGTAGTCGGACCGACCGGTGAAGTCGGTGCCCTCGGTCGGCACGCCGATGCTCTCGATGTACTCGGCGAACCGCTGCTCGATCTGGCCGGAGCCGTAGGGGCCGGGGCCGGCGCCCACGCCGTCGGAGTTGTCACCGTCGTAGACGAAGTACCCCGCGTTCGGCGAGCCGATCATGTCGAAGTTCAGGTACATCGAGATGTCCAGCTGGCGCTCGAAGCTGAGCTGGTCCACGTAGTACTCCGAGCCGACGAGGCCGAACTCCTCGGCGCTCCACCAGGCGAAGCGCACCGCGTTGTTCACCTTCGGGCTGCCGCCGAGCCGCAGCGCGGTCTCCAGCAGCGCGGCCGAGCCGGTGCCGTTGTCGTTGATGCCCGCGCCGTGCGTGACGCTGTCCAGGTGCGCACCGGCCATCACCACGTTGTCCTTGCGGCCGGTCTTGGTCTCGGCGATGACGTTGTACGTCGTGCGCTCCTCCTGCAGCGCGCGCAGCTCGAGCGTCGTGCTGGCGCCGTCCTTGTCGAGCAGCGCCTGGCCGGCCTCCTGGCTGATCCCGCCGGTGGGGATGCGGCCGGCGGACGGGTCGCCGAGCGTGCCGTTGATGTCGCCGGGCACGTTGTTGTAGACGATCGCGCCGACCGCGCCGGCGTCGGCGGCGGAGGCCTGCTTCTGGGCGAACGTGCAGGCGCCGCGCTTGATCAGGGCGATCTTGCCGGTCACGTCGCCGTAGTCACCGACCTCGCAGCCCGGGGTGTCGTCCGGTGGGATGACCGCGAGCGGCGCGGTGATGCCGCCCACCGGGGTGGACGGGCTGTAGCTCATGATCAGGATCGGCACGCTCTCGCCGGCCACGGTCAGCTTCTCGGCGAGGGTCTCGCTGTAGGTGAACGGGAACTCCTGGCGGGTCACCTCGTAGCCGGCGGCCTCGAGCTTGCCGGCGATGTACTCCGCCGAACGGCGGTGTCCCTCGGTGCTGGCCGCGCGGTTGCCGGAGGTGCTGTCGGAGATGCGCTGGAACGCGATGAGGTGCCGGTTGATGTTGGCCACGTTCACCTTCCGCACCAGCTGTTTGGCCAGTGCGGGCCCCGGTGGTGCCGCCGACTGGTCAGCCGCGGCCGGGGTCGTGGTGAGCGCCAGACCCACGCATGCGCCGATCGCGACGGCAGGCGCGAGCTTTTTCCTGACGGATGACATAGATGCCTTCCCCTTCGTGCAGGATGCGGTTCCGGTGCCGGCACCACCCCGACACGGTGCGTGGCAGCCGATAGCCGATCACCTTCGTTCGTTTCACCCAGAAGGTCAAGGGTCAACTGGCGGTATTGCTCCCTGTGAGCAGCGGCAGGCATCCGTTCAGTCCCTCGACCCGCAGCCGCCAGCCCGGACGGTGCGCCGCGAACCGCTCCGGGGTCAGCACCAACCGGTGCTCCGTCGCCGGCAATCCTTTTCTGGCGATCCGGTTCGTGCCGTCCCGCTGATAGCCGAGTTGCTCGCTGACCCGGAGCGACGCGACATTGTCGGAAAATGCCCCAGATCTCGCTTCGGTCGCATTCAGGTAATCAAATGCCAACATCAGCACCGCGGCCCGCATCTCCGTGCCGATCCCCTGCCCCTGATGCTGCCGCCCGAGCCAGGAACCGGTGTGCACGCACCGGGTGACCCGGAAGTCCTTGGCGCCGAGCCCCTGGGTGCCCACCACCCGCCCGTCGAGCCGGACCAGGAAGTTGAGGTTCCACCCGTCCGGCCCCAGCTCGGCCCGGATCCGCCAGTGGTACTGGAGCAGGGTGCGGCCGAGCTCCTCGAGCGGCGCGTCGGTCCACGGCACGACGAACGGCATCACCTCCGGCGGGTGGATGCCGCGGTGCGCCTCCTCGGCCAGCTCCAGCAGGCCGGCGTCGTCGTCCGGCCGCAGCTCCAGCCGGGGCGTGCGCAGGACCAGGTGCCGTGGTGGCCACGGCTCGGGGATCTCCATGGCCCGATGCTGGAGGCCGTCACCTGGGCCGGCAATCGGATTTCGCCGGGGCTACAGTCGGGCCCATGCGAGCGATCATGATCCGCGAGCCGGGCGGGCCCGAGGTGCTGGAGTGGACCGAGGTGCCCGACCCCGCGCCCGGTCCGGGCGAGGTGCTCGTCGAGGTCGCGGCGAGCGCGGTGAACCGGGCCGACCTGCTGCAGCGCCAGGGCCGCTACCCGCCGCCGAAGGGCGCCAGCGAGATCCCCGGCCTCGAGTGCGCCGGCACCGTCGCCGAGCTCGGTGCGGGGGTCGAGGGCTGGTCGGTGGGCGACGAGGTGTGTGCCCTGCTCTCCGGCGGCGGCTACGCCGAGCGGGTCGCCGTGCCGGCCGGCCAGCTCCTGCCGGTGCCCGCCGAGGTCGAGCCGGTCACCGCCGCCGGGCTGCCGGAGGTGGCGTGCACCGTCTGGTCCAACGTCGTACAGCTCGCCCACCTGGCCGAGGGCGAGGTGCTGCTGGTGCACGGCGGGGCCGGCGGCATCGGCACGCACGCCATCCAGGTCGGCAAGGCCCTGGGCGCGACCGTCGCGGTGACCGCGGGCTCGGCCGAGCGGCTGGAGCGTTGCCGCCAACTCGGCGCCGACATCACGATCAACTACCGTGAGCAGGACTTCGTCGCCGAGCTGCGCCGGCACACCCGCGGCGCCGACGTCATCCTGGACAACATGGGCGCGGCGTACCTCGGCCGGAACGTGGACGCGCTGGCCACCGGGGGCCGGCTGGTGATCATCGGAATGCAGGGCGGCGTCAAGGGCGAGCTGAACATCGGCGCGCTGCTGGCCAAGCGGGCCAGCGTGGCCGCGACCGGGCTGCGTGGCCGGCCGATCGAGGAGAAGGCCGAGATCGTCGCCGCCGTGCGCGAGCACCTGTGGCCACTGGTCGAGCGGGGCTCGGTGCGGCCGGTGGTGGACCAGGTGGTGCCGATGGTTGACGCGGCGAGAGCGCACCGCGCGCTGGAGGACGGCGGGATCTTCGGCAAGGTCCTGCTCACCCGGTCGTGACGGCGGTGCGTTCTGGGCCGCACTCCTCCCGCCTCCGCTCCTCCCTCGCCGGCGCTCGGTCGATGCTCGGCAGTCGTCGCGCGACCGTGATCCTGGGCCGCACTCCTCCTGCCTCCGCTCCTCCCTCGCTGGCGCTCGGTCGATGCTCGGCAGTCGTCGCGCGACCGTCAGCGCAGCTCCTCCAGGACCCGGACGAGCTGGCTGACCTCGAACACGTTGGAGTAGTGCGCCAGCCCGATTCGCACGGCGCCGCCGACCTCGCCGACGCCGAGCGCGGCGAACACGCCGCTGGTGCCGTCGTCGGCGAAGGCGCACAACCCCTGCGACGCCAGGTACTCGGCGACCTCGGGCGCCTTGCGGCCGGCGACGGCGAAGGCCAGCGCGGGGATCCGGCGCATCGCGTCGCCGATGACCATGACGTGCCGCAGCGCGCGCAACTCGGTGGACAGCTGCGCCAGCAGCCCGGCGTGGTAGGACTTCGCCGAGCCGAGCGAGGTGACCAGCCGCTCCCTGCGGGTGCCGGTGGCGTCGTCGTCCAGCCCGGCCAGGTAGTCGATCGAGGCGACCAGCCCGGCGAGCAGCGGGTAGGCGTGCGGGCCGAGCTCGAGCCGTGCCGGGCCGCGGGCGGTGGCCTCCAGCGACACCGACGGCAGCCGCTCGAGCATCTCCGGGTCGCGGAACACCAGCGCGCCGACCGCGGGGCCGCCCCAGGCCATCGCGGACACCACGATCACGTCGGCGCCGAGCGCGGGCAGGTCGAGCGGCACGAACGGGGCCGCGTAGGTGGCATCCACCACGACGAACGCGCCGACCCGCTTGGCCAACTCGACGACCGTGGGCACGTCCGGCCGGGTGCCGACCGCGCCGGACGCCGAGGTGATCGCCACCGCCTTGGTCCGCGCGGTCACCAGCGTCTCGTACTGCCACGCCGGAAGCTCGCAGGTCTCGATGTCGATCTCGCCCCAGCGGACCACACCGCCCACCCGCTTCGCGACCTGCTGCCACGGGGCCAGGTTGGCCTCGTCGTCCAGCCGGGACACCACGACCTCGTCGCCGATCGTCCACCGCTCGGACAGCACGTCGGCGAGGCGGCGCAACAGCACCGACGCGCTCGGCCCGAGGACGACGCCGGCGGGGTCGCCACCGACCAGGTCGGCCACCGCGCGCCTGGCCGCCGCCACGATGCTCTCCGCCCGCTGGGAGGCCGGAAACGCCCCGCCGGGTCCGGAGACCGGGGCGCGCATCGCCGTGGACACGGCCGAGGCGACCTGCTCGGGCACCAGCATTCCGCCGGCACCGTCGAAGTGAATCCAGCCGTCACCCAGCGCAGGGAACAACCCACGTATCCGAGCGACGTCGAACGCCATGGAGGACACCGTACGTAGGTGCCGGTCAGCGCGCCTTCCCGGGGTTGGCCTGGTGAACACGGCCAGCTACGGTCCCGGCTACGGTACGAGACGACCCCCAGGTTGCCCGCCTGGGACCACCGGGTAACCCGTGTGCGGCACGTGCCACCGGACGCGCCCGGCGAGCGTAGAGCAGGATGGAGCACATGAATTCCCCGAACTCCCACAACGCCAACCAGCCCGACCCCGAGCAGGCCCACCACGTCGTGGTGGTCGGCCCGGACGGGTCGCCGGTGGGCTCCGCCCGGATCGCGCCCGGCGAGGAGGGCGAGCAGAAGGAGAGCGTCGGTGACCTGGTCGAGGAGCCGGCCAAGGTCATGCGGATCGGCACCATGATCAAGCAGCTGCTGGAGGAGGTGCGCGCGGCACCGCTGGACGACGCCAGCCGTAACCGGCTGCGCGAGATCCACGCGACGTCGATCAAGGAGCTGGAGCAGGCGCTGGCGCCCGAGCTGCAGGACGAGCTGGAGCGGCTGGTCGCCCCGTTGGCCGGCGACGAGACACCGTCCGACGCCGAGCTGCGGATCGCGCAGGCCCAGCTGGTCGGCTGGCTGGAGGGCCTGTTCCACGGCATCCAGACCGCGCTGTTCGCCCAGCAGATGGCGGCGCGGGTGCAGCTCGAGCAGATGCGCCGCGGCCTGCCCCCTGGCGCCACCGGCAAGGAGGGCCACGCCCCCGGCATCCACGGCACCGGCCAGTACCTGTAACCACCCCGACCCCGGCGAGCATGCCCGAGACGGCCCGGGTCGTGGAACGTGCGGCCCGGGGCCGAGTTGGGGTGGCACCGCCGACCGACCGGACGTTTGGGTGTGGCGGCGGCGCTACCGACCGACCGCCTTCTGCTCGACCTCGGCGTTCAGCTTCACCAGGTCGGGCCGGGACCGCAGCAGTGCGACCACCTCCTGCCAGCGTGGCGGCCGGTCGCCCAGCTCGGCCACCACAGCGGTGAGCAGCGCCCAGTCCTCCTCGGTGTCCAGGGTGACCCGCAGGTCGTCGGCGGCCGGCGCGACCACGATCCCGGAACAGGTGTAGCGGTCGGGTTGGCCGTAGATACCGGTGGTGACGTGCTCCCGGTGCGGTCCGGCCGGCTCGGCCGCCTGCTCGGCGAGCACCCCCGACCGCACCAGCTCCACGTCGAACCCGCGCGGCAGGGTGCGCACCAACGTGGTGCTCACGTAGTCGAGCGTGGGGCGGGCCCGCCACAGCGCGATGACCGACTCGATCAACTCCGGGTCGTGCAGCGGGCAGTCGGCGGTGAGCCGCACCACCGCCTTCGCCGGATACAGCTCCTCCACCAGCAGGAACCGGGCGAGTACGTCGTCCAGCGGCCCGCGCACCACCGACGCGCCCTGCCGCTGCGTCTCCTCGGCGACCGCGTCGTCCGCCGGTTCGGTGGAGGTGGCCACGACCACCCTGGTGACCGACGGTGTCGCCGCCGCAGCCCGCACCGCCCAGCCGAGGACGCTGCGGCCGCCGAGCGGGCGGAGCATCTTGCCGGGAAGCCGAGTGGACGAGGCGCGCGCCTGGATGACGGCGTTCACGACCGGGCGGTCCAGCATGGGTGACATGATGGCGCACAGCGATGGTCGGCCGTCGCGCAGGTAATCGATGGCCCGCTGACCTGGTTCGCCACGCACACCGGTGGCGCCAGGGTCGGGATCGGCGAAGAGGACGAAACATGGTTTCGGCGGACGTGCTCGCGGTGGTGCCGGCTCGTGGCGGGTCGGTCGGCCTGCCCGGCAAGAACCTGGCGGTGTTCCGCGGCCGGCCGCTGGTGGCGCATGCCGTCCACACCGCACTGAAGGCCGGGCTGGCGGACGTCGTGGTGACCACGGACGACGACGACATCGCCGCGGCGGCCCGCACCGAGGGAGCGCGGGTGGTCCGCCGACCCGCCGCGCTGGCCACGGCCGACAGCCGGACCCTGCCGGCCGTCCTCCATGTGCTCGACGTCGAGTCGACTCCCGACACCACGGTGGTCGTGCTGCTCCAGCCGACGTCCCCGCTGCGCACGGTGGCCGACGTGGAGGAGTGCCTCTCCCTGCACGACGACCGCCCCACGGGGTCGGTGGTGCAGATGACCACCGAGCCGGGCCACCATCCGCTGAAGTCGTGCCTGGTCGTCGACGGCACCGTCCAACCGGTTCGGGCTTGGGAGGACCTCGAGTCCCCACGACAGCAGCTGCCCGTCGCGGCCCGTCCCACCGGAGGCCTCTACCTGGCGCGGGCCCGTGACCTCCGATCGTGGGGACGCTTCTTCGTTCCCGAGGTTCGGGCCCAGTTCGTCCCACCGGAGAGAGCCCTCGACGTGGACACTGAGGACGATCTGCACCGCGCTCGCGAGTGGGCCGCGCGCCGAGCGTGAGACCCGGGATCAGCAGTCGCGGTCGACGAACTCCTTGTACAACGACGGCTTCCAGATCTGCTCCCCGGACAGCAGCTCCAAAATCCTGCGCCGAGCACCTCGCTCACCGAACCCGTTGTGCGGCGGGAACGGGCCGAGCTGGCGGGCCCGTTCCAGGGCCCGGCTGATCTCGTCGGCGACCGGGTCCGCCGTGAACACGCTCTCCGCCAGTGCGCGGTTGCGCTGCCGGCTGCCCACGGTGACGGAGGGCGTGCCGAGGACCGGCGCCTCCCGGACCCCCGCACTCGAGTTTCCCAGCAGCACCGTGGCGTGCTTCATCAGCGAGACGAAGTACTCGAACCGCATCGAGGGAAGCCGCACGAACCGTTCGCCACGGAGCCGGTCCAGCTGGTCACGGATGTCCCGGCAGCCTTCGTCGTTGTTCGGGTCGATGACGACCCAGTTCCCGTCCCCGCGCAGCACGGCATCCACGACGCTTGCGGCGTTCGGGCCGTTCGCCCTGGCCTCGGTGGTCACCGGGTGCAGCACGAGCACGCCGTACTCGTCGAACGGGATGTCGTACCGTCGCCGGACCTCGTCGATGGTCGGAAGGTCGGGCGAGGTCAGCACATCGACCTCGGGGCTGCCGACCACGAAGATCCGCTCGTCCTCCTCACCGAGCTGCCGTAGCCGGCGCGCGGCCTGCTCGTTCGCCACCAGATGCACGTGCGCGTGCTTGGAGAGCGAGTGTCGGATGGCGTCGTCGATGGTTCCGCTGACCTCGCCGCCCTCGATGTGGATCACCCGAATGTTGCTCAGCGAGCCCGCCAGCGCACCGGCGAGGGCCTCCACCCTGTCACCGTGCACGACAACGGCCGAGGGGCGTTCCTCGTGCATGAGGCGGGCCAACGCCTGCACCGTGTTGGCGAGCACGAGCGCCATCGGCTCGTCCTCGATCTGGTTCGGAATGAGATGCAGGCGGCGCAGCCCGCACCGTTCGATCTCCCGGACCGTGTAGCCGTACCGGCGCAGCATGTGCATGCCGGTCACCACGACCCGGGCCGACAGCACGGGGCTCTCCTGCACGGCCAGCATCACGTCGCGTAGCTTGCCGAAGTCCGCCCTGGTGCCGGTGAGGAAGAGGACCTCGCGACGATCATGGTCGGCGGATCCGCCGGACCGCCCTCGGTCAGGCAAGGTCCGCCCACCCGAGCTGGGTGTTCGCCGGTAGCGCCCTGGTGGCCTTCCTACCAAGGACATCGTCGTAGTCCTTCGCCTTGATCTCCCCCGTCCCGGGTCGTTTCACCCAGACGTTGTCCGTGGTCAACGCCTCGCCTTCGGCGACGGGCGCCGTCGTCACGACACACGCGTACGCGAAGTCGATGGTGGGTTGTTCCTCCGGAAGAATCTGCTTGCCCCCGCCACGAGCGGCGTGAATGAGCTTCGCGCCCTCGACGAGGCGGGCGAACTCCTCGGGCTTGGAGGACACCGGGATGTCCGGCCCCGGCCATGTCGGGTCGGACGTGAAGTGGCGTTCCAGCACGGAGGCACCGAGCGCGACGGCGCCGAGACAGGGGTAGATCGACGTCGTGTGGTCGGAAAGGCCGAGAACCGCGTCGGGGAACGCCGCACGCAGTTCGGCGAGGGCGCCGAGCCGGACCTGCTCCGGCGGGGTGGGGTAGAGCGACGTGCAGTGCAGGAGCGCGAAACCCACTCCGGCGGCACGAAGAATGTCCACGGCGGGCGCGATCGACGCGATGTCGTTCATGCCGGTGGACAGAATGACCGGCTTGCCCTTGCTCGCGATGTGCCGGATGAGCGGATAGTTGTTGCACTCCCCGGAACCGATCTTGTAACCGAAGACGCCGAGGCTTTCGAGCCGATCCGCGGCAGCTCGGGAGAACGGGGTGGACAGGAACAGCAGTCCTCGGTCCTCGGCGTGTTGCTTGATCGCGCGCTCGTCGTCGGCGGAGAGCGCCACCCGGTTCATCATGTCCCAGATGGGTTCGTCGGCGTTGCCGGGCACGACGTCGTTGGGGATCATCTCGTCGTCGACCACGTGCGTCTGGATCTTGACGCAGTCCACGCCCGCGTCCGCGGCGTCGTCGACCATGCGGTGTGCCTTCTCGGGATCACCCTCGTGGTTGATCCCGATCTCCGCGATCACCAATGGCGGATGGTCCGTACCGACGGCACGGTCCCCAAGTTGGAACATCTGGCCTCCCACTCGACACTCGACCCGGACGGCTCGGACTCACCCAGCGCCGTTGCTCGAGGCGAGCCGCTCCTCGAGCTTGCGCAGCCGGTCCTCGTAGCGGGCGATGCCGGTCAGCCGAACCCGGATCTGCGCGTGCTGCCGCTGGATCTCCTCGATCAGCGACCGGGCCTCGGCGACCTCCGGCTCGTCCGCGGGCGGGACCACGGCCAGCCGCTCGCGCAGGGTCTCCAGCCGGTCCTCCAGCGCGGCCACGTGCGGCATCAGCCGGTCGAGTTCGTTCTGGATCCACCGGATGTCGCCGCGGACGTGCTCCAGCCCGCCCTCGACGGCGTCCAGCCGCTTGCGGTGGTCGACGGTGCAGTGCTCCTGCTCGGTGACCCGCTCCTCCAGCGGCCGCACCCGCTCGTTGATTCGGAAGTCGACCATGTTGGCGAGCCTGGTCGCGACCAGCCTGCGCACTCTGCCCAATGCCATCGAAACGTCCTTTATGTCTGCCTGGAGCTGCTGAACAACGGAGTCATCGCAGGAGCCGGGTGTTGCCGGTGCGGGTCCACGACTCCAGCATCCGGCCCTCGACGGCGATCCGGTGCTCCGGGCCGACCGGGCACGAGTCACCGGAGGCGTGCTCCCAGTGGGTCTGGTTCGGGTTGTCGATGAAGGAGAACCCGCTCAGCACCAGGTCGGCCTCCGGGAACGAGGTGCGGGCGATCCAGGCCGCCATCGTCCCGGTGGTCGACCAGCTTCCTTCGGCCATCGTCTCCAACCCCAGCGCCCGGGACAGCGGCAACGTCACCTCGCGGTTGGACACCGGCACGAACCCCAGGTCGGCCGGCCACCACGGCGGGATGTCCTCCGGCTCCCAGTGCAGCCGGCCCGGCTCGGCTAGCAGGTACAGCCGCGACCGGTAGTCGCGGAACACCCAGCGGGTGGCGCGCAGCGCCCGGTTGAACACCACGACATGGGTACGGCTGCCGACGGTCGGCGGTCCGTCCGGCTCGTCGCACACGAAACCGTTCACCCGGAACACCACGTCGCAGGAGTCGATGGTCTTCGCCCGGTACTCGTCGGGCGGCAGCGGCTGGTTGCCGACCACCGCCACAGTGCGCGGGTTGGGCCGGTCCGCGTAGGCCTCGATCAGGCGCACCATCAGGCTCGACGAGGGGGCGGCGACATCCATGACCGGACAAGCTACCAGCCCCGCCGATCACCGAACGGGTCAACGGCCGCGCCCACCACCGGGGTCCGCCGAGGCGGTGCGCGCGCGTGGGTACTCTCGTACCTCGTGCAGGCCACCAGCACCCTGAAGGCGGGTAGTGAAGACACCGTGACCGCAGCCGCGCCCGCGCCCGCGGCGCCGGGCAACCGCTCGTGGGCCAGAGCGTTCGCCGACCTCCGGAACGGGTTCCGACAGCGTGAGCTGTGGAGCCACCTGGGCTGGCAGGACATCAAGCAGCGGTACCGCCGCTCGGTACTCGGCCCGCTGTGGATCACGCTGAGCATGGGCATCACCGCGCTCGGCCTCGGGCTGCTCTACTCACAGCTGTTCGACTCGCAGATCGGCACCTTCCTGCCCTACATCACCACCGGCTTCATCGTCTGGCACTTCCTGCTGGGCAACCTGACCGAGGGCGCCGACACGTTCATCTCGAACGAGGGGCTGATCAAGCACCTGCCGGCGCCGCTGTCGGTGTACGTGCTGCGCACGGTGTGGCGGCAGACGATCATGTTCGGCCACAACCTGATCGTCTACGCCCTGATGATCGCGGTGTTCTGGGGCTCCATCAGCCGGCCCGGGTACACCATCACCCAAGGCGGCATCCCCCAGCCGGGGCTGGACTGGAGCGCGCTGCTGGCGATCCCCGGGTTCGCGCTGCTCGCGCTGAACGCCGGCTGGGTGGTGCTGCTGCTCGGGATCATCTCCACCCGGTTCCGGGACATCCCGCAGGTCATCTCCGCGCTGATCAACCTGCTGTTCTTCATGACCCCGATCGTGTGGTCCACCGACATCCTCAAGCAGCGGTTCGGCGACACCGTGGACTGGCGGGACCTGATCGCCGAGCTGAACCCGCTCTACCACTTCATCCAGATCGTCCGCGCGCCGCTGATCGGCAACGAGCAGAGCTGGCACCACTGGGTGATCGTCGGCGGCATCACCGTGGTCGGCTGGGCACTGGCGCTCGTCGTGCTGCGCAACTACCGTTCTCGCGTCTCGTATTGGGTGTGACAGATGGTCAGCATTGACGTTTCCAACGCCTACGTCGACTTCCCCATCTTCGACGCGAAGAGCCGGTCGCTGAAGAAGAAGGTGCTCGGCAAGGTCGGCGGCAAGATCGGCACCGAGAGCAGGGTGCCGATCATCGAGGCGCTGCACGACATCACCATCTCGCTGCGCGAGGGCGACCGGGTGGGCCTGGTCGGGCACAACGGCGCCGGCAAGTCCACCCTGCTCCGGCTGCTCTCCGGCATCTACGAGCCCACCCGCGGCTCGGCGCGGATCAAGGGCAGGGTCGCGCCCGTGTTCGACCTCGGCGTCGGGATGGACCCGGAGATCTCCGGCTACGAGAACATCATGATCCGCGGGCTCTACCTGGGAATGACCCGCAAGCAGATGGAGCAGCGGGTCGACGACATCGCCGAGTTCACCGAGCTCGGCGACTACCTGTCCATGCCGCTGCGCACCTACTCGACGGGCATGCGGGTCCGGCTGGCGCTGGGCGTGGTCACCTCCATCGACCCGGAGATCCTGCTGCTCGACGAGGGCATCGGCGCGGTGGACGCGGCGTTCCTGAACAAGGCCCGCGACCGGCTGGTGGACCTGGTGCACCGCTCCGGCCTGCTGGTCTTCGCCTCGCACCAGGACGACCTGCTGCTGGAGCTGTGCACCTCGGCGGTGTGGATGGACGAGGGCAGGATGAAGCTGCGCGGCTCGCTGCGCGAGGTGCTCACCGCGTACAAGGGCAAGGACCCGTTCGAGAACATCAGTGCCGAGGTGGCCGAGCGAATCGCCGCCGGGCACCCCGTGGCGGTCAAGGGCGGCGAGTGATGGGCAACCCAGCGTGCGGCCAGGAGGCATCGTGAGCGGCGAGGAGCCGGCCCCGCTGGGTCCCGGCGCGGTGGTGGGCGTGGTGGTCACCCGGCACCGGCGGGAGCTGCTCACCGACTCGCTGAAGGTGATCGCCGCGCAGACCCGGCCGGTGGACCACCTGGTGGTGGTGGACAACGGACCCGACCAGCCCGCCCGCGACGTGGTGTCGACGTACCCGTTGCCGCACACCTACCTGCCCTCGCACCGCAACCTGGGCGGCGCCGGTGGCTTCGCGCTCGGCATGCTGCACGCGCTGGCCCTCGGCGCGGAGTGGGTGTGGCTGGCCGACGACGACGGCCGGCCCGCCGACGAGACCGTGCTGGCCGTGCTGCTGGACGAGGCGGAGCGGCGGGGGCTGGCCGAGGTGTCACCGGTGGTGGTGAACATCGACGAGCCGGACAAACTGGCGTTCCCGCTGCGCCGCGGGCTGACCTGGAAGCGGTCGGCAGCGGAGCTGCGTGGTGCCTCAGGCGCCGGCGAGCTGCGTGATGCCTCAGGCGCAGGCGAGCTGCGTGATGCCTCAGGCGCCGGCGGGCTGGGCGAGGATTTCCTGCCCGGCATCGCCTCGCTGTTCAACGGAGCGCTGTTCCGCGCGACCACGCTCGAGGTGGTGGGCGTGCCGGACCTGCGGTTGTTCTTCCGCGGCGACGAGGTGGAGGTGCACCGGCGGCTGGTGCGCTCCGGGCTGCCGTTCGGCACGTCGCTGAAGGCGACGTACCTGCACCCGAACGGGTCGGACGAGTTCAAGCCCATGCTCGGTGGCCGGTTCCACGCGCAGGACCCGGAGAACGAGGTCAAGCGCTACTACACCTACCGCAACCGCGGGTACCTGCTCGCGCAGCCGGGGATGCGCCGGATCGGCGCGCTCGAGGTGCTGCGGTTCGGGCTGTACTTCATCGGCGTCAAGCGGGACCCGAAAGCGTTCGCGCAGTGGCTGCGCCTGGTGCGGCTGGGCCGCCGGGAACGCTTCTTCCGGTACTGAGCCCCTCGCCGCGCCCCGAGCCACCCCGGAGCTCACTGTCCGCGCGTCGCTCACCTCCCGCGGCGAGCGCCATGTAGACGCCGGTGTGTCCCCGCTGCGCGCTAGTGGGCGCGCGGTAGGGGAGCGTTGATCAAGCACAGTGGCGTGCGGCGTCTCCGTTCGGGTGGGGGGGAGACGGGTGGGCGCGATCAAGGTGGTCTTCAGGGCACCGCCCGCGCGGCGAGGCGAGGCCGCGCGGGCGGGGACGGCGCGGGGCCGCGGGCGCTACTCGCCGATGACCGGCGGGGCGGTGCGCTGGTCGGTGCCGAACAGCTCGTCCGGATCACCCTCGACCAGGTAGGTCGGCCGCTGGTGCTCCTTGTCCTCACCGCCCTGGCCGCGGCCGCCGCCGGCGCCCATCGCACCCATGCCGCCGCCCATGCCACGCCCGGCCGCGCCCGCGCGACCCGCGGCGGCCTCCGCGGCGCCCACCCCACCGGGCCGGGCCGCACCCGAGGCGGCACCGCTGCCCGGGGCGCCGCCGGCGGCACCGCTGCCACCGGGGCCGAAGCCACCACCGCCACGACCGATCTTGCTGCTGTAGTCCGAGCCACCGCCGAGGCCGCCCATCCCGCCCATGCCGACCGGCACCGGACCCATGCCGCCCATGGTGCTGGGCGGGGCGCCGCCGCTACCGCGCGGCATGCTCGTGGCGGGCGGCTGGTAGCCCGAGGGGCGGGTCCGGGCCGGCGGGACCGCGCCCGAGCCGGTCGAAGGGCCGCGGCCCAGCGGCGCGGGCATCGGGGTGAACCCGCCACCACCACCCGGGGTGCCGCCTCCGCCACCGGCCGCGCCACCGCCGGGAATCGCCGACGGCGGGGCGGAGGAGCCGGGGGTGCCGCCGGCGAAGCCGGAGGCGCCGGTGTTGCCGGTGCCCGTCCCGTATCCCGCGGGTGGCGTCACCGCGCCGCCCCCACCCTCACCGAACTTCGGCGGCTCGGCGAACACCGGCTGCTTCGACGCCGCCGCGTACAGGTCGTTGTCGTACTGGGTCATCACCGAGGCGGCCTCGGCGTGCGCCTGCTGGCTCGCCCGGTAGGTCTCGATCGACTGGTTGACGTTGTCGATCACGTCCAAGGGGTTGCTGGCCCACTTCCTCATCTCGGTGTCCCAGCTGAACGGGATCTCCTCGGGCATCCGGTTCTTCGCCGAGGTGGCCGCCTCCGACTGCTGGTACATGGTCTCCGACGCCAGCTTCGCGTTCGTCGAGTTGGCGTCGGCCCACGTCTGCAGGCTGGTGAAGTAGCCGCGCGCGTCCTCGGCCGCGGGGCCCTCCCACTCGCTCTCGGACTTCGCGATGGCGGCCTTGAGCTGGGTGGCGAAGTCGTTGAACGCCTTGTGCAGCTCGTGGTACGCCTCGGAGACCTCGACCACCTGGCCGGGCTCCAGGTTCTGGGTGACGTACTGGGTGAGCTGGGCGTGCTCGTGGCCCTGGTAGTCGGCGTCCGAGGGTCGGAGCCCCTCGACGTACTGGACGTCGCCGGAGGACAGGGTCCGCACGTTGCGCTCGCTCTGCTCCTGCGCCTGCCGCTCCCCCTCGGCCTGCGCCTGCATCCGCTGGAACCAGCCGAACAGGCCGCCGTCGTCGACGCCCGCCGCGGCCCGGTCGCGGAAGTACTGCTCACGGTCGGCCGGCGAGAGCTCGGCGATCTCCCGGTCGCTCAGCTCCCGTGGCGCGGTCGGGTTCTCGGTGGTCATGTCGATCCCCTCAGCTCTCCGGAAGTTTCGGCTCGACGATGCCGGCGACCTTGTCGGCGATCTCGCAGGAACGCTCCCCCGCGTTGACGGACACGTCCGCACGCGCGTTCTCACCCAGTGACAGCGCGATGATGCACGCGCCGAGCGTGCTGGTCTGGGCCGCCGGGCGCTCGTTGATGTCGCCGGTTTGGACACCGTCACCGAGGTCGTTGACCTCGTCGACGCCCTGCGCGTCTCGAATGTCCACGCCGACCCCGAGCCCGGCATAGGGGCCGCGATCGGCGATCCAATCGCACCCGCGGGCACCGCCTTGGTTGACGGGGCGCCCGGCGGAGAAGGTGCCGAACTCCGCGAGCTCCGCCGGGTCGAGCAGCCCGCACGGATCCAACCCCGCTGCGCTGGTGTCGCCTCCTGCCGAGGGTGACGAGGCGCTCGTCGGGCTGCCGGTCGTGGGGTTTTGCTCGGTGGGCCGTGCGGTGCCTCCCTCACCACCGCACGCGGTGAGCACGAGCAGTGCTACGGCGAGGGGCGTGACCGTCGTTGCAATAGTGCGCATGCCGTCAGACCTGGAAGTTCCGGATGGAGGACTGGGCGCTCTCCTCGTTCTCCCGGTAGATGCCGGCCGCGCGTTGCAACGCCTCGGTCGCCTGAACCAACACCTGGCGGAACTGTTCCAGAACCACGATCGCGGAACCGGCTTCCGAAGTAGCCGCCTTCTGGTCGTGCTCGGCGACGGTCTGGCCGTACTCGTGGCTCCCCAACTTCGGTGTCTGGCTCAGGCGGGATGTTCCCCGCATCAGGGCCGTGAGCTCGTGCTGCATCGTGGAGATGGAGTCGAGGAGCGGCTTGACGGCCTCTTCGGAGATGCGGAAGCCGCCGGACTTGGCGGCGGAGATCAACTTCTGGGTCTCCGCCTTGGTGGCCTCGACGGCCTTGGCGCTGATCGAGCCGCTGGACCCGAACATGCTGCCGATGGCCGCACCCATCGCGGAGCCCTGCCCCGGGTCCGGTTGGAAGTTCGCCACGTCGCCCCACCTCGTCGCCGGTCTCGCCTGCGCGCTGATTCTACTGGGTGACCACGGTGCGCCACCGGCACTTCGCCGGATCAGGTCCCACCCCGGCTCCCTGAAGTGTGACGCGCCCCGCCCAGTGTCGGTTCCGGGCCCTACAGGTAACCCTCGAGCTGCTCGTAGAGCTGCTGGGCGATCCGCGCGTTGTCGGCCGGCGCGTAGGTGATCCACTGCTGCCCGTCGCTGGCCTCGCGCATCGTGCTCAGGTACCGGCCGTCCTCGGTGTCGAACCACGCGATCGGGCCGAGCGGACCCTCCCTGCCGTCCGGGCCCTTGACGAACACGGTGAACTGGCCGATCCGCAGCTTCGGCTTCTCGAACAGGCGCTCGACCATCCGCAGCTGGCCACCCGAGTGCGACCGGGGCGCCGCGACCCCGGCGAACGGGTCGTAGCCGCCCTCGTCCGCGGCGTGCCGCGGCCGACGGGCGCGGGCCGGCCGGGCCACGGTCACCGACTGGCCACCCGCGGCCGGGGTGAGCGGCAGCAGGTCCACCACGGCCGGGACGATCCCCGTCGGCCGGGTCTCCTCGAACACCAGCAGGTTGTCGTCCTGCCGGACGAGCAGCCCGTACTGGCCGGTCGAGCCGGCCCTGGCGAACAGCCGCCTGCCCTTGTCCAGTTGCGCGGCGGCGGTGATGGCCACCGGGGAGTCCACGAAGGTGCGCAGGGCCAGCTCGACATCCGGGTCGACCTGGCCGCGGCTCAGCAGCCCGCGCCCGTCGAGGTCGCGGAACACCGCGTCCCGCACCTGCGCCCGCTGGCTGCGCGTGGTGCCGATGTGCGGCACCTCGAACGGGAACGGCGCCCGGCCGAGCGAGACGTGCTCGAGCAGTATGTCCACCGCCGCCAGCGACAGCGAGAACGAGTACGACATCCGGCGCTCCCCCTGGAATCCGATCGCTGGGCAGCACGTTAGCCCACCGCCGGCCGCCACCGCAGGTGGATGCCGCATCCGGGCGACACCCGCTCAGCCCTGGGCGAACCGCCTTGTCCCACCACCGGCGCGACTGCTCTGCTGGAAATCATGGCCGATGACAAGCCCACCGAGAAGCCAGCCGGCACCGACAGCACCCGGCTGGAGAAGCCCGCGCTCGTCGTGCACCTCGCCGGCGGCGGGGAGCCGCTGCTGTTCGCGCTGCCACCCGGCGACGCCGAGGAGCTGTACGGCAAGGTCGCCTCGCTACTGACCGACCAGGCGATGGCCACCCTGCGGACCCGGGACGGCCAGGCGTTCTCCGTCAACTTCGCGCACGTGGCCGTGGCCTACGTCGACGACCAGCAACGCAAGGGCAGCGTGTTCGGCATCCACTGAGCCACCGGGGGCCGGAGACGCGGCAGGGCCGGGCGGCGCGACGCACCACCCGGCCCCGATGTCGCCTGATGTCACAGGCCGTAGAGGCGGGTCCAGTTCTCCCGGCTGCTCAGCTCGGGCAGCGCGCGCCGGTACCGCTCGCGCACCGCCGGGCCCTCCCTGCGCAGCCGCTGCAGGACCTTCGCGCCCTGCCTGGCCAGGTCGAACATCCGCTGCCGGTCGTAGCGGCGCACCCGCACCCCCTCCTGGGAGGCGTCGGTGACGACGGCCGTCTCGAACAGCGACACGTGCCACCAGTGCGCCTCGTCCGAGGGGATCGCGCCGAGGCCGAACCGGTGCCGGCCGAACAGCCGGTCGAGGACGCGCTTGAGCAGGACCACCCGCTGCAGGCTGGGCCGCGGCGCGGTGTTGATGATGCCGATGTCGCTGGACGCGATGCCGGGGACGTCGGTGGCCGGGTGCCGCTTGGTCTCCGGGTACTGGTCCCGAAGCCGCCGGATCTCCTGCATCGCCGCGACCCCGCCGTCGCGCAGGATCTCCGGCCCCTCCAGGAAGTCCTCCACCGCCTTGATCAGCGTCGCGGACAGCCCGTACTGCATGCCCAGCAGGTAGCGGACGAGCTGCGCGACCAGCACTCGGGTGAGCAGGTTGACGTTGAACGGGCTGTGCAGCGCCGCCGTGATGATCGAGTTACGCAGGTTGAAGTAGCGGTGCCACTCGTCCCAGTCCTTCCAGTGGAAGTCGGCGTGCCACACCCCGGCGCCGGGGAGGGTCACCGTGGGGAAGCCGTGCGCCCTGGCCCGGTAGCTGTACTCGGCGTCGTCCCACTGGAAGAAGTACGGCAGCGGGTAGCCGACCTCCTTGACCACCTCGTACGGGATCAGACAGGACCACCAGCCGTTGTACCCGGCGTCCAGCCGGCGCTCCTGCCGGTTCGGCTTGCCGGTCTCCTCGTCCACGCCGAGCAGGTCGGCGGTGGACAGGCTGTGCTCCACCGGCTGGCCGGGCTCCAGCGTGTTCAGCCGGGCGTACTCGGCACCGACGTGCAGCTGGTTCGGGTGCAGCAGGTTGAGCATCTGGCCGCCGACGATGAGCGGGTTGGCCGCGCGGTTGGAGAACGCGGTCAGCCGGATCACCAGGTCCGGCTCCAGCAGCACGTCGTCGTCCATGAACAGCACGTTCGCGTGCTCGGTCTCGGTGCTGCCGGCCACCTCGTACAGGCCGCGGGTGAAGCCGCCGGCGCCGCCGAGGTTCGGCTGCCGGATGTAGTGCAGCTTCTCGCCGAGCTGCGCGGCGACCTCGGCGAAGCCCTCGCGGGACTCGACCGTGTCGGTGCCCTGGTCGGCGACGTAGATCGCGTCCAGCGTCTCCAGCGAGGACAGGTCGCCCGCCAGCGCGCGGAGGTTGCCGAGGCAGTCGTCGGCCCGGTTCATCGTGCAGATGGTCACCGCGGTGGGCCGGATTCGCTCCGGCGGCTCGACCGTCCAGCGCACGTTCTCCACGGTGAGCTGCTCGGCCTCGGTGGACAGGTCCAGCCACAGCGCACCGCCGTCGAGGAACTTGTCGAGCTTCGCGTCCAGCGTCACGGTCGCGCCCCGCACGCCCTGCACGGACTGCGCGGCGACGATCCGCGACTCGCCCTCGGCGTCGGAGGCGCCGACGGTGAGCAGCCCGGACCCGGTGACGGTCGCCTCGACCCGAACCTGCCCCGCGGTGGTCCACCGCTGCCAGTAACTGGCCGGGAAGCGGCCGAAGTAGGTGTTGCCGGACACCGTGGCGGCCGGCTCGAGGGTGACCCCGCTGCGCCGGCGCAGCGCGACGCCCGTGACGACCTGCGCGTAGAGATCCTTGCTCACCAGGTCGGACGGCCCGGCGTACAGGCCGCGCTGCGCCAGCAGCCGGCCCTGCGGCGCCCGTTCGGTGAGGGCCACGTGCTCGGCGGCATCCGGTGCCGTGCCGTTGTCGGCCGGTTTCGACGCGGTGGCCGGTGCTGCTTTCCCGGGCATGTGACCTCAGTCCTCCATAGGGCTGTGAACGGGCTGACAAAGTGCGGGGTGAAGAGGTGAGCTTCTCACGGTCGCGGCTCGCGGAAGACGACCCACTTCAGCATGACGAAGTTGATGGTGGTCGCGGTTGCCTGCGAGACGGCCCACGCGATGGTGGTCTCCCACCCCGAGGAAGACGCGGCGGACAGCAGGGCCAGCATCGCGCGGTTCACCCCGACCGCGACGAAGAACGTGACGGTGTAGAGCAGTGCGAAGCCGCCGACCTGCCCGGCGCCTCCGCGCTGGCCCGCGGCGAAGGTGAACCTGCGGTTCAGGAAGAACGCGGTGGTGGTGCCGATCACGAAGCTGATCGCGCGGGCGACGTCGACCCACGGCACCCCGGACATGCCCAGCGCGAGCAGGGCGGAGTAGCTGCCGAAGTCCAGCAGCGCGCAGAAGCCGCCGATCAGCCCGAACCGCACCAGTTGGCCGAGCAGGCCAGGAGAGCCGGGGCGGGCGGCCGCCGGGCCGGCCTGCGGGTCGGTGGTCACCACTGCTCAACCTCGTCGGTTCGGGTCCGGTGGACGGGGAAAGTGTAGAAGCGGTCACCGGGAGGCCACGGACTGGGACTGGCTACCCTGGGCCCGTGACCTTCCACGTGGAGCGGCGAACCCTGTCCGGCTGGGGCCGGACCGCGCCGACGGTGGCCGAGGTGCTCCGCACCCCCGACGTCGAGGTGATCGCCCGCGCGGTGGCCGAGGCCGGTCCGCGCGGTGTCATCGCCCGCGGCCTGGGCCGCTCCTACGGCGACCCGGCGCAGAACGCCGGCGGGCTCGTGGTGGACATGACCGCGCTGGACACCATCCACTCGATCGACCCGGAGAGCCGGCTGGTCGACGTGGACGCCGGGGTCAGCCTCGACCAGCTCATGCGGGCCGCGCTGCCGCACGGCCTGTGGGTGCCGGTGCTGCCCGGCACGCGCCAGGTGACCATCGGTGGCGCGATCGCCAACGACATCCACGGCAAGAACCACCACAGCGCCGGCAGCTTCGGCAACCACGTGGTGTCGATGGACCTGCTCACCGCGGACGGCCGGATCCGCACGCTCGCCCCGGAGGGGCCCGACACCGAGCTGTTCTGGGCCACCGTCGGCGGGATCGGGCTGACCGGGATCATCCTGCGGGCGACCGTGCGGATGAAGCCGACCGAGACCGCCTACTTCGTCGTCGACGCCGACCGCACCGGCAGCCTCGACGAGACGCTCGCACTGTTCACCGACGGCTCGGACCTCGCCTACGACTACTCGATGGCGGTGCCGGACCTGATCTCCGCCGACGACCGGATGGGCCGGGCGACCTTCTCCCGCGGCTCACTGGCGAGGCTGGACCAGCTGCCGGAGAAGCTGCGCCGCGACCCACTGAAGTTCGACGCGCCCCAGCTGCTGACCCTGCCGGACGTGTTCCCCAACGGCCTCGGCAACAAGCTCACCTTCGGACTCATCACCAACCTGTGGCAGCACACCGTGCCGGTCCGGGGGGTCCGCGGCAAGATCCAGAACCTGACGCAGTTCTACCACCCGCTGGACATGCTCGGTGAGTGGAACCGCGGGTACGGCTCGAAGGGCTTCCTGCAGTACCAGTTCTCCGTGCCGTTCGGCGCGGAGGACGCCCTCCGGCGCATCTGCCACAGGATCGCCACCTCCGGGCACCACTCTTTCCTCAACGTCGTCAAGCGGATGGGCGAGGCCAACCCGGCGCCGCTGTCCTGGCCGTCGCCCGGCTGGATGCTCAGCGTGGACTTCCCGGTGAAGGACGGGCTCGGCCGGTTCTGCGACGAGCTGGACGAGGACGTGCTGGCCGCCGGTGGCCGGCTGTACACCGCGAAGGACTCGCGGACCACCCCGGAGCGCTTCGCCCGGATGTACCCGCGGCTGGACGAGTGGCGCAAGATCCGCCACTCCGTCGACCCGGACGGCGTGTTCACCTCTGACATGGCCAGGAGGCTGGAACTGTGATCGACGCGACCGGCAACCCGCAGTCGCTGCTGCTGCTCGGCGGCACCTCGGACATCGCGCTGGCCATCGCCGAGCGCTACCTCGCCGCCCGCCCGCTGCGGGTGGTGCTCGCCGCCCGGCCGCCGGCGCGCCGGGACGCGGTCGTGGAACGCCTGCGCGGCAAGGGTGCGCAGGTGTCCACACTGGACTTCGACGCGGCCGACACCGCCAGCCACCCCGGCGTGGTGGAGAAGGCGTTCGCCGACGGCGACATCGACGTGACGGTGGTCGCCTTCGGGCTGCTCGGCGACGCCGAGCGGGCGTGGCAGGACCACGCCACGGCAGTGGAGCTGGCCACGGTGAACTACACCGCGGCGGTGTCGGTGGGCGTGGCGCTGGCCGACCGGCTGAAGCGGCAGGGGCACGGCGCGGTGGTCGCGCTGTCCTCGGTGGCCGGGGAGCGGGTGCGCCGGTCGAACTTCGTGTACGGCTCGACCAAGGCCGGCTTCGACGGCTTCTATCTCGGGTTGGGTGAGGCGCTGCGGCCGTACGGCGTGCGGGTCTCTGTGGTGCGGCCCGGTTTCGTGCGGTCGAAGATGACCGAGGGCATGGCCGAGGCGCCGCTGGCGCAGACGCCCGAGCAGGTCGCCGAGGTCGCGGTGGGCGCGGTGGCGAAGGGCAAGGAGCTGGTGTGGGCGCCCGCGGCGTTCCGGCCGGTGATGAGCGTGCTCCGGCACATCCCGAGGCCGATCTTCCGCAAGCTGCCGATCTAGCCGCGCTCCCGGCGGAAGGCGCGCCGGCCCCGCGACTTCTCCCCCTCCGGGCGGGCGGTTAAGTTTTCGTCGGAAGACGCGTCGGGAGGCGAGGCAGGGGGACGACATGCCGGAGCGGGACGAGCAGCCGGTCGGGCACGCCGGGAACGCCGACGGCTCGGTGCGGGTCACGGCGGCGGCGTCCGGCGCGGTGCTCGGGCTGGAGCTGTCCCCGCTGGCCATGCGCCGCACACACACCGAGCTGCAGGCGGAGATCCTCGCCACGATCCGGCGGGCCACCGAGCACGCGGCGGCGGGGCGCGACGAGGACGCCGAGGTGGCGAGTGGGTCGCCCCCGGCACTGCCGGCACCACCCGCGCCGCCGGCGCGGACCCGCCGGACGCCACCACCCCGCCCGACCCCGACCCGCAACCGGTACCGGCACACCGGCGGCGGCGCACACGGCTGACCGGGGTTCGGCCCCGGTGCACAAGGATTGGATCGATCGAGGGGTGCCCTGATCGAGCACGGAGGCGCTGAGCCGTGCCGAACGCCCACGGATGTCCACCCCGGCCAGCACTCAGCAGTCGCCGCACTCCCACCCACAGCAGGACCGCGTCCTCCGCGACAATCACTGCGCGTAACCGGCGGTAGGTATCCCCCACCCGCACCAAGGGGGCCGGCCCCGCTTCCAGTTTACCGGTGCTCGGGGTCGGGGAAGGGCTCCGCGAAAAATGGGGACAACTTCGGGGTCCGGCTGCTCCTGTCGTGCGGTCCGGGTGGTCCGACCGCTCCTCTGGTGCGGTCACGTGGCCCGGCTACTCCTCATCACCAATCCCCCTGAACCCGCCGTCACGGCCCCGGTGAGGGAAGAGCGGCCCCCCTACGGGCTCGCCCCGAGTGCGAGCACACCCCAGCGAGCTCGAACGCGAGCGGCCAACACGACGACGCGAACCACGAACACGACGACGGAGGCGGCGAACACGATGGCGTCGGCGGCGAACACGGGGGTGGGGGTGCTGTCGGTGATCAGTCCCCAGTGGCCGTGCAGCGCGAGGTTGCGGGCGTAGGACCGGGTGATGTAGGCGGGTGATGTAGGCGTCGTCGACGAGGTGCGCCCGCACCACGAGGAACACCATCGCGGCCACGATCCCCGCCGCCACCGGCCACCTCGCCCGCCGGCGATGGAGTGCGCCGTGCCGGGCTGCGGGTTGCCGACCGGGTGAGCTCCGGAGCAACCATCCCACACCACCTCAGGACCAGGACGTGACATTCCTGTTACCACCCCGGCGGCCGGCCAGGTCAGCGCGGACCAGAAGCGGACCAGAATCAGGCCAGCAGCAGACCAGCAGGTCAGAAGTAGAACGAGAGGAAGAGGGTGACCACCCACACCGCGCCGAGCACCTGCAGCACCCGGTCACGCAGCGCGATCTCCTCCGGCTCGCCGGCGTTGCCCTCGTCGACGTCCACCGCGTAGCGCAGCACCGCCACCACGAACGGCACGATCGACACCACGGTCCACACCGCCTCGGCCGCCCGCTGCTGCTGCTCGAACGCCCACAGGCAGTACGACATGATCAGGATCGCCGCGGAGGTGGCCCACACGAACCGCAGGTAGCTCGCCGAGTACTTCTTCAGCGACGACCGGATCTTCGCCCCGGTCCGCTCGTACAGCATGATCTCCGCGTACCGCTTCCCGGCGACCATGAACAGCGAGCCGAACGCGGTGACCAGCAGGAACCACTGGGACAGCGCGATGCCGGCCGCCACACCGCCGGCGATCAGCCGCATCAGGAAGCCCGAGCCCACGATCGCCAGGTCGACCACCGGCTGGTGCTTGAGCCCGAAGCAGTACCCGAGCTGCACCGCCTCGTACACGCCCAGCACGATCAGCAGCCGTGGGTCGGCCACCAGCCCGACGGCCATGCCGCCGAGGAAGAACACCACGGCCGCGGCGTAGGCCACCGGCACCGGCACGATCCCCGCCGCGATCGGCCGGTGCCGCTTGGTCGGGTGGGCCCGGTCGGCCTCGACGTCGACGGCGTCGTTGACCAGGTAGATCGAGGAGGCGACCAGCGAGAAGGCCACGAACGCCACGGCCGCGTCCAGCAGCACCGCGGCGTTGGTGATCTGCCCCGCGGTGAACGGCGCCGCCAGCACGAGGACGTTCTTCACCCACTGCCGGGGCCGTGCGGTGCGCACGACCCCCAGCGCCGTGCCCACCGGGCCGCGGCGTGCGGGCGTGGCCAACTCCACCCGCTCGGTCGTCTCACTCATGGTCAGGTCTTCAGCTTCCTTCGGACGAGGCCACCCACCAGGCCGCCCAGCGCGGCGCCGGCCAGCACGTCGGTCGGGTAGTGCACCCCGAGGACCATCCTGGACGCCAGCATCGGCGGCACGAGCACCGGCACGAGAGCGCGACCGGTCAAGCTCGAGTACAGCACGGCCGCCGCGGTGGTCGACGTCGCGTGCGCGGACGGGAAGCTCAGCCGGCTGGGCGTGCCGACCAGCACCTCCACCGCCGGGTGCTCCGGCCGGGTCCGGCGGACCACCCGCTTCACCGCGATCGACGCGACGTGCGCGCCGAACGTGCCGGCGGCCGCGGTCAGCCAGTCGACACGGCGCCGCCGGTCGACGGTCGCGCCGACCAGGCCGAGCGCGACCCAGCCGCCGCTGTGCTCGCCGAAGTGCGACAGCGCGCGGGCCGCGCGCACCACCGGGCGCCGGTTGAGCGCACGCTGCACCCCGGCGAGCACGGCGAGCTCACCCGAGGGCCGGCTCTTCTCAAGCATCGAGCGACCCGTCCAGCGGAGCGCCATCGGCGAGGTGCGGCGCGATCTTGTTGTCGAACGTCGACAGCGCGGAACCGATGGCCATGTGCATGTCCAGGTACTTGTAGGTGCCGAGCCGGCCGCCGAACAGGACGTTGCGCTCCCGCGCCTCGACCTTCGCCAGCTCCCGGTACCGCTCGAGCATCTCGCGGTCCTCGGCGGTGTTGATCGGGTAGTACGGCTCGTCGTCGTCCTTGGCGAAGCGCGAGTACTCGCGGACCACCACCGTCTTGTCCTTCGGGTAGTCGCGCTCGGGGTGGAAGTGCCGGAACTCGTGGATCCGGGTGAACGGGACGTCCTCGTCGGCGTAGTTCATCACCGAGGTGCCCTGGAAGTCGCCGGTCGGCACGACCTCCTGCTCGAAGTCGAGCGTACGCCAGCCGAGCCGGCCGGCCGAGTAGTCGAAATACCGGTCCAGCGGTCCGGTGTACACCGTCGGGGTGCCGACCGGGATGGCGTCCCGCACGTCGAAGTAGTCGACGTCGCAGCGCACCTCGATGTTCGGGTGGTCGGCCATCCGGTTCAGCCACGCGGTGTAGCCGTCCACCGGAAGGCCCTCGTAGGTGTCGTTGAAGTAGCGGTTGTTGAAGTTGTAGCGCACCGGGAGCCGGGTGATGATCGACGGCGACAGCTCCTTGGGGTCGGTCTGCCACTGCTTCGCCGTGTAACCGCGGACGAACGCCTCGTACAGGGGGCGACCGATCAGCGAGATCGCCTTCTCCTCGAGGTTCTGCGCGTTCTTCGTGTCGATCTCGCTCGCCTGCTCGGCGACCAGCGCGCGGGCCTCGTCGGGGGTGTGCGACCGGCCGAAGAACTGGTTGATCAGCGCCAGGTTCATCGGGAAGGTGTAGACCTGTCCCTGATACATCGTGAACACGCGGTGCTGGTAGTCGCTGAAGTCGGTGAACTGGTTGACGTAGTCCCACACCCGCTTGTTCGACGTGTGGAACAGATGTGCCCCGTAGCGGTGCACCTCGATGCCGGTCTCCGGCTCGGGCTCGGAGTAGGCGTTGCCACCGAGGTGGCTCCGCCGCTCCAGCACCAGGACCCGCTTGTCGAGCTGGCTGGCCGCCCGCTCCGCGACGGTCAAACCGAAGAAGCCGGAGCCGACTACGATCAGGTCGAAGCCGGCGAATTCGCCTTCAGTAATCTTGGGGGGGTTCGTGTGCGCGCTCACGGACGCCCAGCGTACCGACGCGCGTTTTACGGATCGCACCGCCCGCTGGTTTCGGCAGCAGGACCGCTGGGACGGGGCGCGACGAACGGCCCGAGGAACACCGAGGAATCCTAGGAAGCAGTGCCCACACCGGATGCCGTCTGGACCTATCTGAGCACGATCGGGGTTTACCTGGTCGTGCTCGCGGTGCCGGGCGTCCTGCTCGGGCTCGCGGCCGGGCTGCGTGGCTGGGCGCTGGCCGGGCTGGCACCGCTGTTCACCTACCTGTCCATGGGGTTGGCCGGGCCCTGGCTCGGCCTGGTCGGGATTTCGTTCACCGTGGTCAGCGCGGCGGTGTGGGCGCTGGCGATGGCCGCGGCGGTGGCCGGGCTGCGCCGGCTCGCCACCCGCGGCCAGGCGGCCGGCACGTCGCCCGAACAGGTGCCCTGGCGGGGCAGGGCGCACGTGGCGGTGGCGGCGTGCGTCGCGCTGGCGAGCGTGATCTCGGCGGTCGCCGTGCTGACCGCGGCCGGGGGGCCGAGCGCGGTGTTCCAGCGTTGGGACACCGTGTACCACGCCAACGGCGTGCGATACATCGCCGAGACCGGCGACGGCTCGCTGACCGGGATGAGCTCGCTCAACTGGTACCCGGACGGGTCGTACTACCCCAACGCCTACCACCTGGTCAGCACGCTGGTGTACGAGTTGTCCGGCGCGACGATCCCCGCCGTGCTGAACGGCGTCACCGTGCCGATCGCCGGCCTGTTCGCGCTGTCGCTGGTCACGCTGGTCCGCGAGTTCGGCGGGCGCGCGGTGTTCGCCGGTGCCACCGCCATCGTCGCCGGCGCGGCCACCACCGGCGCCTACGAGTCGGTGTCCAGCGGCCTGCTGACGTTCGCGTTGGGTGTGGTGCTGACCCCGCTCGGGGTGGTCGCCGTCCGGCGTTTCGTGGTGGCGCCCGGGGTGGAGTCGGGGATCGTGCTGGCCCTCACCACCGCTGGGCTACTGCTGGCGCACACCAGCGCGCTGTTCGGCGCGGCCCTGCTCGCCCTCCCGATGCTGGTGCAGCGCTGGTGGCGGCGGGAGGGCCGGCCGCTGCGCGACCTGGCGCTGCTGCTGCCGCCGGGGCTCGGCGCCGGGTTGCTGGCCGCGCCGCACCTGATCGGCGTGATCCGGTTCTCCGCCGGCGGGTTCCCCTACCTGCCGTGGGGTGCCGACCTGCCGGTGCCGACCGCGCTCAAGCAGCTGGTGACCTTCCAGCAGGTGCTCGACGAGCCGCAGCTGTGGTTGACGGTGCTGCTGGCGGCCGGTGTGCTGACCCTCGGCGCGTTGGGGCCGTTCCGCTGGCTCGGGCTGTCCGCGGTGCTGCTGTCCGGCATGTTCGTGCTGGTGGCCTGCTACGGCGCGGTGCCGTGGGTGATCGCGCTGTCCCGGCCGTGGTGGAACGACCGGTACCGGCTGATGGCGCTGGCCGCGATCCCGCTGTGCCTGCTCGCCGGGCACGGCCTCGCCGAGCTGCAGCGCTGGCTTGCCAGGCTGGTCGGTCGGCTGTCCTGGACCTCGGGGATCCGGGTGACGCCCGCCAGGGTCGGCGCGACCAGCGCGGTGCTGATCGTCTCCGCGCTCGCCGTGGTCACCAACGGCTTCTACACGACGGCCAACGCCACGGCCGTGGCGTACGCGTACCACAACTGGCCGGAGTCCTGGGGGCGGCAGATTCCGGTGACCGAGGCCGAGGTGGCCGCGATGCGGCGGATGGGCGAACTGGCCGAGCCGGGCGAGATGGTGCTCAACGACCGCAACGACGGCACGGCGTGGCTGTACGCGATCGCCGGGGTGCGGCCGGTCGCGGCGCACTACGACCCGAGCGTGCCGCCGCCGGACGCGGTGCTGCTGGCCAACCACTTCCGGGAGTACGCGACGAACCCCGAGGTGCGGGCCGCGGTGGAGCGGTTGAACGTCCGGCACGTGCTGCTCGGCAGCGGCTCGATCCGCCCGGACGTGCCCCGTTCCCCCGGCCTGCGCGACCTCGACGGCCTTCCGTTCCTGGAGCAGGCGTACCGCAACCGCGACGCCGTGATCTACACCCTGGTCAGCTGACCCCGAGCGCTGGCCTCACCCGGGAAGACCGCTGCCAGGTGCACGAGTCTCGCTTACCGAAAGTGTCCCGACCGGTGCTGGTGCGAGCTCCCGGTGACCACGCTGGGTCGGCAGGAGCTCGCACCGTGGGTCGTGCAGGGCTCGGCCCTGCAACCAGCCCAGCACCGTGGGTCGTGCAGGGCTCGGCCCTGCGCGACCCTGTCCCCACCCCCGGGGTGCCTGGTGCCGGCCCGGTCGCATCCCCCCGGTGCCACCGGGCCGGCTCCCCCTTGCGTTCCCCCGTGCCCGGACTGACGCTCTGGGTGGGTGATCCGTTTCCGTTCGTGCGGTTTCTCACCCTGGCGAGTGATCCCGAAGGGTGGGGAGAACGGTGTCCACCACCTGTTCCAGCACCGACTCGTGCCCCTGGTACGGGCCGGTGCTCCGTGGCCAGTGGGTGACCACGTCGGTGAACCCGAGCTCAGCGGCCCGGCCCGCGGCCTCGGCGAACACGTCGACACTGGTCAGCGAGTAGACCGGCGCGGCGTCCAGGCTGAGGTAGCGGTGCACCCGCGTCCGGTCCCGGCCGACCCGGTCGAGCGTCTCGTCGAACCGGACGGCCCGCTCGGCCACGCCCCGCCACCACTCGTCCACGTCGTCGGTTCGCGGACCGGTGGTGACCCAGCCGGAGCCGAATCGGGCCGCCAGCCGCATGGTGCGTGGCCCGTTCGCGGCGATCACGAACGGCATCCGGGGCCGCTGCACCGGTCCCGGCAGGTTCCGCGCCCCCACGGCGGAGAAGTAGGTGCCCCGATGGTCGTAGCCGTCGGTGGTGAGCAGGCCGTCGAGCGCCTCGACGAACTCGACGAACCGGTCGGCCCGCTCCCGCGCGCTCAGCTCCGGGTACCCGAGCACCTTCGCGTCGAACGCCGCCGACCCGGCGCCGAGCCCGACCAGCAGCCGGCCGTCGGCGAGGTCGTCGAGGGTGATCAGCTCCCGCATGAACGGGACGGGGTGCCGGAAGCTCGGCGAGGCCACCAACGGGCCGAGCCGGATCCGGGAGGTCACCATCGCGGCGGCGGTCAGCGTGGCCATGGCCTCGAACCACGGCCCGTCGACGAGGGAGCGCCAGCCGAGGTGGTCGTAGGTCCAGGCGTGGTCGAAGCCGTACTCCTCGGCCGCGCGCCACTTGGGCTCGGCGGCCCACCAACGGTCTTCCGGAAGTATCACGATGCCTACTCGCACGTGATCAACGTAGTGGTGCGTGGTAGTGAGCACGGACACCCGGGGGCACGGGCGGTGAGTACGGGAGGATGGGGTTGTGGACAAACCCGCGTTGATCGCCTCGGACGTCGACGGCACCCTGCTCGACCCCGCCGAGCGGCTGAGCCCGCGCACGGCGGCGGTCGTGCACGAGGTCGCCGCCGACGGCGTGCCGTTCGTGCTGGTCACCGGGCGGCCACCGCGGTGGATCCCGCCGGTGGCCGGGCCGGCCCGGCTGACCGGCTACGCGGTGTGCGCCAACGGCGCGGTGCTCTACGACATCGGCCGCGACCGGGTGGTCGCCACCCGTGGCTTGGCGCCGATGCTGCTGCACGACATCGCCGGCGCGCTGGACGAGGCGCTGCCGGGGTGCCGGCTCGCGGCCGAGCGGATCGGCACCAGCGCCACCAACGGGGACGTGCGCAACTTCGTGATCGAGCCCGCCTACCACAACCCGTGGGGCGACGGCGAGGGCGCGACCGCGCCGCGCGCCGAGGTGCTCGGCCACCCGGCGGTGAAGCTGCTGGTCAGCTGCCGGGGCATGACCTCCGACGAGATGGCCGAGGCCGCCGGTGCCGTGCTGGACGGCGCGGTGCAGATCACCTTCTCCACCGGCGGCGGGCTGATCGAGATCTCCGCGCGGGACGTCACCAAGGCCAGCGGCCTCGCCGAGGTCGCCGACCGCCTCGACGTGCCGGCCGAGCGGATCATCGCGTTCGGCGACATGCCCAACGACGTGACCATGCTGCGCTGGGCCGGGCACGGCGTCGCGATGGCCAACGCGCACCCGGAGGCGCTGGCGGCGGCCGACGAGGTGACCGCCACGAACTCCGAGGACGGCGTGGCCCAGGTGCTCGAGCGCTGGTTCTAGGCGGCCTCGCCGGGCGTGGGGGCGGTGCCGCCGAGGTGGGCCGGCAGCCACCAGCGCTCGGCGTCGGTGGCCGGCGACTCCGGGTACTCGGCCTGGACCTTGTCCAGCAGCGCCGACATCCGCGCGCGCAGCTCGGTGGTGAGCGCGTCCGGGTCGTCGGCGGCGGCCGGCCGCAGCGGCGCGCCGGCGAGGATCGAGATCGGCAGGTGCCGCTGGGTGAGCCGGCGCGGGCGCCCCTTCGTCCACAGCCGCTGGGTGCCCCACACGGCCATCGGCACCACGGGGACGTTCGCCTCGGCGGCCATCCGCACGGCGCCGGACTTGAGGGCCTTGACGGTGAAGGAGCGGCTGATCGTCGCCTCGGGGAACACGCCCACCACCTCGCCGGCCCGCAGTCTGGCCACCGCCTCGGCGTAGGAGGTCTTGCCGGCGCCGCGGTCCACCGGGATGTGCCGCATGCCGCGCATCAGCGGCCCGGCGATCCGGTTGGCGAAGATCTCCTGCTTGGCCATGAACCGGACCAGGCGGCCGGCCGGTTGGGCGCCGAGGCCGCAGAAGACGAAGTCCAGGTAGCTGACGTGGTTGCAGGCGATCACCGCGCCGCCGGTGGCCGGGATGTGCTCCGCGCCGTCGACCCGCAGCCGCAGGTCGAGCACCCGGAACATCGCCTTCGCCGCGAGCACGACCGGCGGGTACACAAGCTCCATCGAGCCCAGGCTACGCGACAAACCTACGGAGCCGTAGGTTGTCCGCGTCACGTCCCGCAGGGCACGTACTCGAACCGCGGGTCGGCGTCCAGGGTCTCGATGATCGACGCGGCCTGCTCGGCGATCGGGTACACGGCCACCCACTCGTCCGTGCCGGCGCGGCGGAACGTGGCCACCTCGTACCGCCCGGCGTAGACCGGGTCGGCCCCGCACCGCTGGCGGTCGGAGTACCCGCTGCCGGTCACCACGGCCAGCGCGGGCCGCCGCACGTTGACCACGTAGTCGTAGTCGGTGGTGATGTGCCCGACCAGGCCGAGATCGGCGTTGCGGGTGCCGTGCCGGGCGATGTGCTCGTCGGTCAGCCCCAGCACGTCGATCATCACCAACTGGGTGCCGGCGCGGTAGGACAGCACCCCGTTGGCGAAGGTGCTGACCACGGTGCCGGGCGGCAGCCGGTCGCCGAGCCAGGAGCCGATCTCGGCCATCTCGGCGATCTTGTCCCGCCACTCGTGCATGAGCGGCAGCATCTGACCGTGGACCGTGGACACGATCAGCGACAGCCCGGACAGCGCCAGCGCCACCACGGGCACGAGCGGGACGGCGCGCCGGCGGGGCGGGCGCTTGGCGGGCGACGGCGCGGTGGCCGGCGCGGTGAGCAACCCGCACGCGGCGGCCGAGGCGACCGCCAGCAGCGGCGGCACCGGGGCCAGCAGCCGCCATGCCGGCATCCAGTCCCCGCCGGCGTAGGTCATGAACGCCAGGTAGCCGGTCGCGACGGCGAACAGCAGCCACACCAGGGAACGGGCCCGCACGATGGTCGGGTCGTCGGTGGCCGGGCGGCGCAGCACCAGTGCCACCACCGCGGCGATCGCCAGCAGCAGGAAGCCCTGGTGGGCGAGCACGAAGCCGGCCAGGTAGTCCCAGCCCCGGGCGAGCTGCCAGCCCAGCGGGGCGCCGGACTTGGCGGCGAGGGCGTTCGGGACGAAGTGGCCGTAGTAGGTCACCCGCCACGCGGTCCACGGCACGACCAGCACCAGCGCGCCCAGGACGTAGCCCGCGAGCGCCCAACCGTTCTCCCGGCGGCGCGCGGCCCGGACCAGCAACCAGAGGCCGACGATCACCGCGACGACGACCCCGTCGGGGCGGGTCATGGTGGCCAGCGCGACCAGCACCCCGGCCACGACGAACCGCTCCGCCGCGACGGCGAGGCAGATGCCCAGCACGAGCAGCAGGAACAGCGGGGTCTCCAGGCCGGAGGGGCCGTAGGCGGCGAGTCCGCTCGCGCCGGCGGTGAGCACCGCGGCGGCGAGTCCAAACGCGGGGGTGGCCGGGCGCACCATCGCCACCACGCGGTTCACCAGTGCGTAGGCCAGGAGCACGCTGCCGAGGGTGCACAGCACCCCGAGCACCACGGCGGTGCCGACGATGCCCAGCCCGAACACGGTCTTCGCCAGGGCGAGCGTGATCACCCAGAGGAAGTTGGAGTAGCCCTCGACCCGCTCGCCGGCGTTGAACACCGGCCCGTGGCCCTCGGCGATGTTCAGCGAGTAGCGGAAGCTGATGTAGGCGTCCTCGGCGACCGTGCCGAACAGCAGCTGGTGGGTGAGGGAGAACGCCAGGGTGAGCAGCAACGCGCCGACCCGCCAGGACCGGAGGGTGTTGATCCGCGGCCACACGACGAGCACGAAGGCGGCCAGCACGAGCCACGCACCCACCGCCACAGCGACGCTCACGTCCACCGACGCTCCACCCTTCACCCGGCTCGGCCAGGATCGACTGTGCCAAGGTAGCGGCGACCTGCGCTGATCGGTTCCACCGGGTGCGGCGTCGGGATCAGTCGCGGTTGACCGGCACGGGTGGGCGCTCGGCGGTCGGCGCGGCCGGGCGGCGCAAATAGCGGGTCAGCGTCACCGCGGCCACCGCCACCACGACCGAGGGCCCGGCGAGCTGGGCCACCATCGCCAGCGCCACCGGCGAGCCCGGCAGCACCAGGATTCCCACCAGTGCCACGGTCCCGGCGACCCACGCCGCGAGCAGCGCGCCCTGCTGCCGGGTGGCCAGCAGCGCGGGCGCGAGCACCTGCACGGCCATCATCAGCACGGTGCCCAGCCCGAGCACGGCCAGCACGGCGCCGGGCAGGTCGGCCTTCGCGTCGAAGAACGTGCGCAGCACCCACGGCCCGAGCAGCCAGGCCGCCGCCGCGCCGGGCAACCCGATCCCGGCGACGGCCAGCAGGACGATCCGGATGTTCTGCCGCACCCTGGCGAGGTCGGCGCGGGCCACCGCGCCGACGAACTTGGGCAGGAGCACGGTCTGCACCGGGGCGAACAGGAACAGCGGCACCCGCGCCAGCACGAACGCCACCGAGAAGGTGACGGCGAGATCGGCCTCGCCGGTCAGCCGCGACGACACCACGACCGGCGCCAGGTTCGCCATCACCTGCATCATGAGCGCGGCCGACAGCAGGTGCCCGAGCGCGTTGCCGGCGGTCACCGCCTCGGTCTCCGGTCGGCTCTCGGCGGGCGGCCGGGACCGCAACCACGGCACCGCCGACAGGGCCGCCAGCGCGCAACCGCCGGAAAAGATGAACCCGTACAGCGGACCGTTGGCCACGCCGGCGACGTCGAGCACGAAGAACGGCACCAACCGGCTGAGCCCCTCCACCGCCAGTGTCACGGTGTACCCGCCGAACCGCTGGTACCCGGCGAGCACCCCGCGCACCAGGTACATCGAGGCGAAGGTGAACACCGCGAGCAGCAGCGCGAAGAACAGCGGCCAGCTGCCGCGCAGCGGCCGGTCGACGAGCACCGGGGACAGCACGGCGAGCACGGCCGCCGCGGCGAGCATGACCCTGATCCCGAGCCGGGTCATCCGGCGGATGGCCTCCGCCGGGTCGTGCCCGTGCGCGACGGCGTGGCTCACCCTGCGGTTGGTCTCCTGCTCCAGCGCGGTGGAGATGCCCGGCCCGATGATGTTGACCAGCAGGTACAGCGCGGAGACCGCGGCGGCCTCCTCGTCCGGCAGGTTCCGCCCGGCCACCGCCAGGAAGTAGTAGCCGGCGGCCCCGACGAGCAGCAGCCCGATCGCGAACCGGGCCGACGACAGCAGCTTGCCGATCATCGCAGCGCGTGCCGGGTCAGCAGGCCGGCCAGCTCCCCGTTGCGCCCCGCCAGCGCGCCGGGTAGCTGGCTCAGCGCGTTGAACCGGGAGAACAGCCGCATCCGGGACGCCCGCGCCGCCGAGTTCCACCCCCGGGCCCGCAGCTCGGCGGCCATCCCGGTGAAGTAGTTGCGTTCCTGGGCGAACCGCTCCCCGCTGCGCGCGTTCGAGCTCGAGTGGCTGGTGCGGTGCCGCCGGTAGCGGAACGCCACCTCGGAGCCGACCACCAACGAGCCGCCGGCGAGGATGATGTCCACGATCCGGCCGAGGTCGCACACGCAGTCGATGCCGGGCCGGTGTTCGAGCCGCTCGGTGATCGGGCCGCGCCGGTAGCAGAGCGCCGGGTTGTAGGTCCAGTTCGCCCGCAGCAGGCTGCGCACCCCCGGCTCACCGGCCAGCACGACCTCCCTGCCGCGCGCGCCGACCAGCCACTTGATCCGGTCGGGCAGCGGCCGGTGCGGCTGGTCGTGCTCGTCGACGATCTCCACGTTCGGCTGCGCGAACGTGGCGTCGGGGTGCCGGGCGAACAGGTCGGCGACCACCCTGCCGTAGTTCGGCAGCAGCATGTCGTCGTAGTCCATGACCGTGAAGTGGTCCCACTCGGCCATGTGGATGCAGCGCAGCTGGGTCAGTCCCGGCCCGAGGTTGCGGTCGTTGCGCAGGTAGGTGATCCGCCCGTCGTCAAGCTCCTCGACCCGCCGCCGCACGGCGTCGCCGTCCGGGTAGCAGTCCTCCAGGATCGTCAGCCGCCACTTGGTGTCCTCGAGCGCCTGGACACTGCGGATGGCGCGGAACAGGAACTCCGGGTTCCCGTGGTAGGGGATGAAGATCTCCAGCGCGAACACGTGCGTCCTCACTCCGGCACGTTGGCCGGTTTCCGTTCCGGTTTGACGTGCCGCACGGTCTGGCAGTCCGGCATCAGGTGCACCGAGCACCGTCCGTCGGGCATCCGCGCGACGTGGCCGTTCCACGCCAACGCGCCCTCCGAGTTGTCCCTGCGCGGCATGAACTTGTCGACGTAGGCGGAGCCGGACGAGGCGAGCAGGAACAGCACGGCGGCCAGCGCGCCCAGCGCCGCCGCCGGCACCCCGCGGACCGGCCGGGCCGGCTGAGCGGACCGGCCGGCCGCCGCCGAGCTCCGCCAGCGGCGCACGGCCAGGTAACCGGCCATCATGACCAGCACCACCAAGCAGTAGAGGATGAACGCGCTCGACCGCGGCCACAGCCGCACGTCCTGGGCCCCGTACATCTGGCCGGCGTAGTACAGCCGCATCAGCCAGGCACCGGCGAAGCCGAGGGACGCGGTGAGCACGATCGCGTCGCGGTGGCCGAGCGCGATCGCCACGCCGAGACCGACGACCAGCAGCAGCGTGAACACGCCCACCCCGCCGAACTCGCCGTGCGGTGGCCACGCGCCGACCTCGCCCGGGAAGTCGGTGCGCCACATCGCGATGTAGGCCGGGTCGACGAAGGCGTCGAAGTAGAAGTAGGTGTCCCGGACGCCCTCCTTCGTCCAGTCCAGCACCAGCGGCACCAGGTGCACGGCGGACACCGCCAGGAACACCACCACCGCGGCCGCGCCGAAGAGCAGGCCCCGCAGGGCGCCCCGGCGCCACGGGAACAGGATCAGGACGGCCACCAGCACACCGGGCAACGCCCACAGGAAGTACCCGGAGTAGATCAGGAACAGCAGGCCGAGCCCGGCGCCGAAGGCCGCGCCGACCAGCAGCACCTGCCGGGCACCGCGGTTCGGCGTGGTCGCGAGGTACTGGACCGCCTTGGCCAGCACCGGCACCAGCACCACCAGCACCAGCGGCTCGTACGGCTTGTACGGGTACAGCAGCGGCACCGCGGAGACCAACCCCACCGCCAGCGCCGGCAGCGGCCGGAACAGCAGCCGCCACGCGAGGTAGGCGGCCGGCAGCAGCAGTGCCGTCCCGACGATCTGGAAGTCCTTCACCGCCAGCATCGGCTCGGTGCCGGTGAGGGAGGAGTACCAGGCCAACAACGTGGAGAACGCCGGCGGGTAGTTCCCCGGCATCGTGGACTGGCCCTCCATGATCGAGGCCGCCCAGCCGGCCAGCACCCGGATGTCGCCGTGGGTGGCGTTGATCGGCATGCTGGTGCCGTTCATGATCACCACGACGCCGCCGGCGACCAGGCCCGATCCCAGGCCGGCGGTGCCCGCGCAGCCGAGCCGCACGGCGAGGTCGCGCCACCGGCCCGCGCGCGGCCGGCTCACCAGCACCACGGCGGCGAGCAGCAGCAGGCCGAGCAACGCGAAGCGCAGCCCGAGGCCGGCCAGCCCGCTGACCTGCCCCACCCGGTCCAGCGGGTTGACGTCGACCGTGGCGCTCGCGAGCACCATGGCCGCCGCCACCACCAGCGCGACAACGATTTCCGCCACGCCGGCCACCCAACCGCCGCGGGATGAAGCCGGCGGGGCGCTCTCGGCGGCGGTGGCGGCGGGCACTCCGCCGGCCTCGTCCGCCGCCACCCCGGGGGCAAGGGTGTCGCGCATGAACGTCCTCCCGACATCGTGTGCGCGCCGTGGAAAGTTGTGGAGATAAAGTTGTGGAGACGCGGAGCAGGACGCCGCCGGCGCGTACCGGCGGCCCGCCGTGCAGCCTAGCGGCGGCGCCTCCCGGTGCCCTGCCCACCCGGTAGCATCCGCGGCGACGTCAGCCAACCGGGCGGTCTCCGCCACGTCAGGGGGTTCCACCTTGCGCGCACTCGTCACCGGCGGGGCCGGGTTCATCGGCTCCACCCTCGTGGACCGGCTGCTGACCGAAGGGCACGACGTCCACGTGGTCGACGACCTCAGCCGGGGCAACCGGGCCAACCTGACCGCGGCCGAGGCCACCGGGCGGATGACGTTGCACCACCTCGACATCACCTCGGCCGAGCTGCCCGCCGTGGTCGCCGCCGCCGCGCCCGAGGTGGTGTTCCACCTCGCCGCCCAGGTCGACGTGCGAACCAGCGTGCGCGAGCCGCTCGCCGACGCGAACGTCAACGTGCTCGGCACCCTCAACGTCGCCGAGGCGGCCAGGGCGGCGGGCGCCCGCAAGATCGTGTTCACCTCGTCCGGTGGGTCGATCTACGGCAGCCCCGAGGAGCTGCCGGTGGCCGAGAGCGCGCCGCTCGCGCCGAAGTCGCCCTACGCCGCCGGGAAGGTGGCCGGCGAGCTGTACCTGGAGACCTACCAGCGGCTGTACGGCCTGGACTTCACCAGCGTCGCCTTCGCCAACGTCTACGGACCACGGCAGGACCCGCACGGGGAGGCGGGCGTCGTCGCCATCTTCGCCGGCGCGCTGCTGGCCGGGAAGCCGACCAGGGTGTTCGGCGACGGTGGCAACACCCGCGACTACGTCTACGTCGACGACGCGGTGGCCGCGCTGGTCGCCGCGGTGGACAAGGGCAGCGGCCGGCGGTTCAACATCGGCACCGGGGTGCAGACCACCGACCGGGAGCTGCACCGCATGGTCGCCGAGGCGGCCGGCGCGGTCGACGACCCGGAGCTCGCCCCGGCCCGGCTGGGTGACCTGCGCGCGTCGGCGCTCGACGCGTCGGCGGCCGCCCGGGAGCTGGGCTGGCGGCCGCAGGTCGACGTGACCGAGGGCGTGCGCCGCACGGTCGAGTTCTTCCGCGCGGCGCGCTGAGCCAGGGCTCGGCCGGGCTCAGCTGCGGTGCAGCGTCCCGTCGTGCTCGTCGCCCGGCTCCGGGCTCTCCGCGCTGCGCAGCGCGATCGACCGGGCCAACCGGGCGTAGCGCAGCTCCACCGCCTTGAACCGCAGGTAGGTGTTGATCGTGGCGAAGCCGAACGCGACGACCATCCCGTAGAGCACGAGGTCGGTACCGCGGC
Source organism: Amycolatopsis arida (assembly GCF_900115565.1). Classification (GTDB taxonomy): domain Bacteria; phylum Actinomycetota; class Actinomycetes; order Mycobacteriales; family Pseudonocardiaceae; genus Yuhushiella; species Yuhushiella arida. The sequence continues at coordinate 220,244 of NZ_FOWW01000007.1, forward strand.
CGACGCCGAACAGCCCGGCCAGCCTGGTCACGTCGTCCGGGCGGAGCACCGCGATCACCCCGAACACCAGGAACAGGACGAAACCGATCTTCGCGCCGGCGGAGGCGCGCGCGCTGCCGTGGTTGCGCAGGAAGAACAGCAGCAGCAGCGCGACCGCCACGATGAGGAGGAACTGAATCAGCATCTGTTGCCTCTATCGCCTCGCGTTGGTTCGCAGCACCGAGTCGAACACGATGTTCACCCCGTTGATCAGGGACTGCCCCTTCGCCATCGAGTACTCGGTGTACAGAATGGTCACCGGTTCCTCCGCGACCCGCCAGCCGTGGGTCGCGATGAGCTCGACGATCTGGGAGGCGTGGCCCATTCCGTTCAGGGTGATGGCCATCTCCCGCGCCACCCGCAGGTTGAAGGCCCGCAGCCCGTTGTGGGCGTCGGTCAGCTCGAGCTTGCGCAACCGCGGGGACAGCGCCACCACGGTCTTCAGCACGAGGCGCTTCAGCCAGGGAATGTGGCTGGTGTCGCCGTGGAACCGGGTGCCGACGACGATGTCGAGCGGCTCGGTGCGCAGCCGCTCGACCATCCGCTCCACGTCGGCCACCTGGTGCTGGCCGTCGGCGTCGTAGGTCACGAAGTACTGGGCGCCCGGCCGCGACCGTGCGTACTCGATGCCGGTCTGCAGGGCGGCGCCCTGGCCGAGGTTGACCGGGTGCCGGACGAGGTGCGCGCCGGCGCGCCGGACCTCCTCGGCGGAGTTGTCGGCGCTGCCGTCGTCGACGCAGACCACGTTCGGGAAGACCTTGCGCACCTCCCGGATCACGTCACCGACCACGGGGCCTTCGTTGTACACCGGCACGATCAGCCAGGTGTCCTGGTGATCCACCATTGCCACTCCTTCGGGTCCGACACCGGGTGACACAGTACGCAGGCGGCTGCCGTGGCCCACAGGGACACCCCCGCTCACCCCGCGTGGCCGTCCAGTGCGGCGACCGCGGCGCGGTCGAGCCGGTAGACGGTCACCGGCCCGGAGCGGAAGGCCGGCTCGGCACCCGGAAGCCCCTCGACGTCGCTGAGCCCGGGCGGAACGGTCATCGTTGGCTCCCCCAACCAGTTGTTGGGTGCCCCGGGACCCGCGCCGATCCGCGGCGGTGCGGTGTCGACGTAGACGTAGGCGATGTTCAACGACTGGATCAGCCGCCGGATGCGCGGGTCGCGCGGGTACTCGTCGAACGACCGGAGCAGCTCGTAGGTGTAGGGCGCCTCCGCCGACCCGAGCGTGCTCACCACCACCAGTGGCACACCCCTGGTGATGTAGGCGTAGGTGGAACCGTCGTTGGCGCTGTTCATCACCCGCTCGCCGGGGCGCACGTGCGTGGCGAGCCAGTCCGCCGCCCTGCGGTCGTCGTCGGTCACCCGGGTGAACTCCGGCTCGGTGTACCGGGTGGCGAGGGTGGCCGCGTTGCGCTCGGCGTACGGCACGGCCGCGGTGACCACGTACCCGGTCAGCACGACCGCCACCAGCGCCGCGGAGGTCCCCGCCGAGCTGCCCCGCGCGCGGACCGGTCGCCACGACCGCAGCAACCGGGCCGCCCCGACCGCGACGCCGAGGATCCCGAGCGCGGCCAGCACCGGGACGAACAACGAGAGGTGCGACTGGATGCGCGGGTAGGACTTGTAGAAGAAGGTGCCGATGGTGTTCGCCGCCACCCCGTCCGGCGCGACCCGCCGCTCGACGGTGACCAGCAGCCAGAACGCCCACGGTGCCAGCGCCGCCCAGCCCCGCCGGGTCAGCAGGACCACGGCGACGCCGGCCAGCGCAACCACCGCGGTGGCCACCTGCGCCAGGCGCTCGTCGCCGTCGACGAAGCCGCCGTAGACCAGCACCAGGTTGCTTCCGACCGCGTCGCCCACCGACTGCCCGTTCGACGACACGGCCCACCCACCGGTGCGGGCGGCCTGGCTCAGCGAGCCGAGCAGGGTGCCCACCCCGGCCAGCGCCGCGACCCCGCCCGCGGCGACGACGGCGACCCACTGCTGGCGGAGCCGCCGCCGGCCGGCGGCGGTGCAGGCGTCGACCAGCCACACCACGACCATGCTGGCGCCGACCGTGGCGGCGATGCTCGGGTGCACGGCGAACCCGCCGGCGAGCCCGAGGCCGAGCAGCGCCACGCGAGGCCACTGGCCACGGTCCACGATCATCATGGCGGCGATCAGGCCCGGCGCGAGGCTGAGGGCCACCGCGTTCGGCGCGACGCCACCGTCGTGCATCAGCTGCGTCGCCGGGCGGTACAGCCCGGCCGCGACCACGGCCGCGACGCCACCGGCAAGGGCGGTCCACCCCGGGCCGGCGGCGAACCTCCGGAACATCGCCGCGGCGAGCGCCGCGACGGTGAGCACGAACACCGGGCCGAGGACCAGCGCGGTGACCAGGTTGAACCCCACGATCGGCCCGCCGGTGACCGCACCGGTCACGGCGGCCGCCAGCGGTAGCCCGGACGGGTAGAACGAGACCGGTTGCCCGGTCAGCAGGTCCACCGGCATCAGCTTCCACGGTGCGGCCTCCCCGGTACGGGCGATGTAGCCGGCCAGCAGGGTGTGCACGACCGGGTCGTGTTCCTGCGGGTACGTCGACCAACCGCGCAGCGCGTACCACCACGGCACCAGGGCCAGCAGGACCGCGCCGAGGCACAGCACCACGGCGGCCGCGGTGGCCAGTGAGGTCAGCCGCGGTGACAACGCCGGCAGGAACCCCGGCGGTGCCGGCTCCGACGTGGCGGCCGCTGGCCGGTCGCGCGGCATCCGGGTGAGCAGAGCCAGGCCGACCGCCAGCACCACGGTCGCCCCCGCGACCAGCACCGGCGACATCGGCAGTCCCGGCACGGCCGAGACCACCCCGGCCACGGCGAGCACGCCGAAGCTCACCGGCACGGAGAGCGCGACCAGCCACAGCGTGTCCCGAACCCCCGCGGCGAGCTGAATCACCAACCCGGGACCCACCAGAACCAGGAACGCGACGAACGGAAAAAACCAGGACAGTGACATTCGAGTCCCCCTTCCGGAACGGAAGAGAGACAACCCCAGAACGGGATACTCGCTGATATCAAACCGTTTCCGGGAGCACGTCCGGGATTTTCCATGACGTTTTCACAACCACACCCGGGTTGCCTCTTCCGGATTTTCGTGACCGAACGGAAATGCTTGTGTCCGCCGAAGGGAGCACATCTCGAAAGCGCCGAAACGCGGGGCGCACTCCCGGTGTCGAGCCGGTCACGTCCGGCCCACGCCCGCGGCCCGGTGACGCCCCGCGCCGGGCCGGTGCGACCGCGCTGATCGCGGCGTCCGGGACGTGGTGCACGGCTGGGAGTGCGCTGGGTGATCGTCGGCCACGGGGGCCACCAGGAGGACTTCCGGCACGCGCCCGGGCCGCGGGACCTCGCGGCCCTGGTGGCGGGCGGTGGTCAGCGGCGAAGGGAGAGGCGGGCGGTGAGGGCCGCGCCACCGGCGGTGGCGAGGTCGGCCACGGTGAACATGACCCGCGAGGCCAGCGCGAACGCCAGCGCCTGCGGGCCGGTGATCGCGGTGGCGGTGAGCACGGCGACCATCACCAACTCCCGCACTCCCGCCCCGCTCGGCATGATGAACGCGAACGTGCCGGACGTCATGGCGATCGCCATCGCGCCCACGCACAGCACGTAGCCGGTGAAGCCGGGCGCGCCGACCGAGTTCGCCAGCAGCCACAGATGCAGGCCCTGCAACGCGTACACCCCCACCAGCGCGAGGAACACCGTGCCGACCGTCCGGTAGCTGAACCGGTGGTCCAGCGGCGGCCGGCGCAGGATCCGCAGCACCAGCGACGTGCCCCAGGTCAGCACGCGCGGGTGCAGCGCCACCAACCCGGCCGGCAGCAGCACCACCAGCCACCACGCGCGCGGGCTGTTCGCGAACACCGCCGGCATCGCCAGCAGCGACAGCACCAGCGCGGCGACCACGCCGACGCCGAGGTGGATCAGCGACGCGGTGAAGATCCGCGCCCTGGCCAGCCCGGCCTTCCTGCCCAGCTCCATCTGCAGCAGGTACGCCCACACCGAGCCCGGCACGTACTTGCCGAGCGCCCCGACCAGGTTGATCTGCGCGCCCCTGGCGTAGCCGATCGGCGGCCCCAGGTCGTCGACGACGACCTGCCATGCGTACACCCCGACCGCGATGCTCACCATCAGCACCAACAGGCTGAGCAGGGACGACTGCCAGGGGATCCCGGCCAGCGTGTGCCAGAACTCGTGCCAGTTCAGCACCAGGTGGCGGACCGCGAAGAACACCACCACCACGATGGCGACGGCCCGCACGGCGTCGAGGACCCTCGCCTTGGTGGTCTTCGGCGTGGTCTTCGGCGCTGTCGGCGGGGCCACCGCGGCCAGCGACTGCCCGGTCGCGTCGGACTCGACGGCGGTCATCGGCTCTCGAGTCTCCTCACCGGCCATCTCCGGCACGATAGGGGGCGGTCACGTGGCGACGGTCACCAGGCGGCTGAACTCGGCCAGCAGGTCGTAGCCGTCCCAGGTCGCGGAGAAGGTCAGCGCCGCGCCGAACGGCACGATCCGGTCCACCCCCCGCCCGGCCAGCTTTCCGGCGAAGTCGACCAGCTCGTCGCGGGTGAAGCCGAACTGCGTCACGGTCTGGTCCCGGCGCACCACGATCGGCACCAGCTCGTCCAGCGAGCCGACCACGGCGTGGCCGAACGTGCCGGCGCCCAGCCACTCCCTGGGCAGCCCGGCCGGCTCGGCCAGTTCCAGGGTCGCCACGGCGTTGACGTCCTCCCCCGGACCGGCGAACGCGATCCGGCGGGCGAGGCCGTCGACCGCGGCGCCGTAGGCCGCGACCCGCTTCTGCACGGCCATGGCCGGCTCGACGACGTGGCCGCGCCGGGCGAGCACCTCGGCCAGCAGGCCGCGCAGTTCTGCGCCGGCCGCCGCGGCCTCCTCGGCGTCGCCGACCCAGAACACCGCCCGCGGCGACGAGCAGGCCGCCTGGTCGAACCAGTACGCGTCGTTGTAGAGGCCCTCGGCGGCGCGGGCCCGCTCCTCGGCGGTGGCCGCCCGCCAGCCGGCCACCGACACCACCGCGAACGACGACCGGTCGGGGAAGGTCAGGTCCCGGGCGTGCGGCGCGAGTGGGTACCGGCGCAGTGCCCGCACCGACGCGTCGCCGCCCCACACCACGCGCAGGTCGCACGCGGCGGACAGGGCGCCGCTGATCGCGTCGCTGCGGTCGTAGGTCACCATCCGCTGGGTGCCGGCGATGTCCCGCGCGACGGCGGGGTCGACCTCGTCCAACGCCGCGGTCAGCGCCTCGAGGACCGCGTCGGCGGCTCCCGCCGACCGGGACGAGACGCGGACCACGTTGCTGTTGCCGGCGAGCGCGGACAGCGCCCACGAGTAGACGAAGATCGTGTCCACGTTGGCCGGCGGCACGTGGAACACCAGCCCGCGGGGAAAGCGCAGCGCGTCACCCACGTCGCGGAGCCGGTCCAGCGCCTTGGCGATCTCCCCCCTGCGCAGGAAGAAGCCGAGCGAGGCCAGCTCGGGGTGGCGGCGGGCGGTGGCCGGGGCGAGCAGCTTCCTGGCGAACCGGGTGAGGAACTCCACCACCCGCTCGTCGCCGACGGTCAGCCGGCCGCCCTCCGGCTCGGCGGACACCTCGGTCAGCAGCGCGTCCACCTCGACCGGCGGCCCCAACGGGAACCGCTGGGCCAGCGCGGTGGTCATGCCGCGACCCCCGGGCCCGAGGGGGCCGAGAAGGTGTCCGAGCAGCCCCGGGCCTCGGCCTTCGGCAGCCGGCCGAGCACCGAGAAGTGCTTGCCCGGCCAGTCACCGTCGTCGACGCCGTTGCACACCCCGAGGTCCTCGGTCAGCAGGACGTGCCCGGGGTAGGAGTGCGGAAGGGTGCTCACCACCTCGATGACGCCCGGCTTGCCGACGGGTTGCTCGCGCCAGGTCTCCGGGTCGCGGATCACCACGTCGGCGAAGTCGGGGCAGTACAGCGAGTTGCCGGAAGGGCCCTCCAGGAACACGGTCCCGATCTGCTCGATCATGCCGTAGTAGTTGAAGATCCGGCGCAGCCCGGTGTCGGCGGCGAAGCGGCGGCGGAACTCGGTGTTGTCCACGGCCTGGTCGGCCAGCTTCTTCCAGCCGCCGGAGTGCACGAGGATGCCGTTGGACAGGTCGAGCCGATGCTCGCGGGCCACCTCGTACAGGTAACGCCACACCATGAAGGTGAAGCCGAAGATCAGGAACGGCCGGTCGCCGTGCTCGGCGAGGAACCGCTCCACCGCCGCGACGTCGGGCCGGTCCTGCTCGTCGAGCACGTAGACGTGCCTGCGGCCGAAGTTCGCCATGCCGAGCACGCCCGCGCCGCGGGCGGAGAACGAGCGCCGGTTCTTGATGATCCCGACCGTGTCGACCATCAGCATCGGCAGCCGCGCACCGCCGAGCACGGTCTGCAGGGTCGCGCCGAGGTGCCGGGTCTGCGCGGCCGCCGCGGCCTTGTCGAGGTGGATCCGGGACGCGCCGGAGCCGGTGGTGCCGGACGAGGTGAGCACCTTGAACACCGCGTCGTCGGGCACGCTCTTCAGCTCGTGCGTCTTGAACAGCCGCACCGGCAGCCAGGGCAGGTCGGCGATCCGCTCGAACCGCGCGTCCCTGGGCACGCCCAGCGCGCCGAGCATCCGGTCGTAGCCGGGCGAGTTGTCTCGGTGGTGCTCGGTCAGCGCGGTCAGCTCGGGCAGCAGCCGCGCCTCCCGCTCGGTCTGGGACAGCGTGAACACGCCCTCCGGCCGCGGCCCACTCATACCCTCGCCTCCAGCGTCCGGTAGTCGATCTTGCCGCTGGCCAGCAGCGGCACGGTGTCGATGGATCGGACGTCGAAGCCGCTGGTGTGCAGGTGCAGCCGCTCGGACAGCGCGCGGGCCACCGCCCGGCAGGTCTCCCCGGCGGCGCCCTCGGCGAACAGCACCACCTTGTCCCCGGCGGGCACGGCGGCGACGACGTCGACCCCCATACCAGCGGAACGCACGGCCTGCTCCAGATCATCCAGGCTGACCCGGTTGCCGAAGACCTTGCCGATCCGCTTGAGCCGCCCGGTGATGTACAGGTAGCCGTCCTCGTCGAGGTAGCCGAGGTCGCCGGTGGCGAGCCGGCCGCCCATGTCGTCGCCGCGGGCCAGCTCCGCCTCGTGCTCGGCGTAGCCCATCATCACGTTCGGCCCGCGGTAGACCACCTCGCCGACGATCTTCGGGTGGGTGGTCTCCACGCCGTCGTCACGCCGGATGGTGAACGCCCCGCCGGGCAGCGCCATGCCGGCGGAACCGAGCTTGTCGACCAACCGGTCGGCCGGCACGGTCGCCATCCTCGGTGCCGCCTCGGTCTGCCCGTACATGACGAACATCCGTCCGCCGGCCGCCCTGATCGCGTCGTTGAACTCGGTCACCAGCTCGGTGCGCAGCCGGCCGCCGGCCTGGGTCAGCGTGCGCAGGCTCGGGTACCGCGCCGGGTCGAACCGCAGCCGGCGCAGCATCTCGTAGTGGTAGGGCACCGCGGCCAGCGAGGTGGCCTCGTGCTCGGTCACCGCGGTCCAGAACCCGCGGCCGAGTATCCCGGAGGGCTCGATCACCACGGTCGCGCCGCGCACCAGGTGCGAGTTCAGCACGGAGAGGCCGTAGCTGTAGTGCAACGGAAGGCTGGTGGGGGCGACCTCGGCGCCGTCGATGCCCAGCACCTCGGCGATCGCGCCGGCGTTGCCGAGCACCGCCGCGCGGGACAGCCGGACGAGCTTGGGGTTGCCGGTGGAGCCGCTGGTCGGCAGCAGCACGGCGAGGTCGGGATGCGGGGCCACCCCCTCGGCGGACGCGCGCACCCAGTGCCCGTCGCGCGCGGCGTACCCGGGCGGGACCGGGCCCTCCGGGGCGGGCAGCACGGCCACCGGGCGGAACCGCTCGACCAGGCCGGACAGCACGTCGGCGTCCAACGCCGGGTCGAGCAGCGCGACCGCGCGGCCGGACTCCACGGCGGCGAGGTAGCGCAGCACGCTCGGCAGGTCGACCGCGGTGCGGGCGAACACCACGCCGGTGGGCAGCGCGGCCAACTCCTCGGCGGCCGCGGCCACCGCCCCGGCCAGCTCGGCACCGGCCAGCTCGCGCCCGCCGGGCACGTCGACCAGCCGGGCGCCGTCCCCGAGCAGGGAGCCGTGCGGCGAGGTCACAGCACGAGACCCCCGTCGACGCCGAGCACCTGGCCGGTGACGAACGCCGCCTCGTCGCTGACCAAGAAGCGGATGGCGGCGGCGACGTCCTCGGGCCGGCCGAGCCGGCCCAGCGGGGTGTTCGCGACGTTCGCGGCGAGCACCTCCTCGCCGAGGTCGGCGGTGAGCGCGGTCTCGATCACCCCCGGCGCCACGGCGTTGACCCGGATCCCGGACTTCCCCAACTCCTTGGCCGCCGACCGGGCGATGGTCGCCACGGCGGCCTTCGACGCCGCGTAGACCGCCTGCCCGGCGCTGCCCTTCTCCCCCACGACCGAGCCGAGCACCACGATCGCGCCGGTGCTGGTGCCGCCACCGCCGGCGGGCCGGGCCTTCTTGCGCATCATCGCCCGCGCGGCGGCCTGCACGGTGTGCAGCGTGCCGGCCACGTTGGTGGCCAGGACGGAGTCCACGTCCTCCGGCCGGATCATGCCGAGCAGGCCGCCGGTCATGACCCCGGCGTTGGCGACAGCGATGTCGAGCCGGCCGTGCTCCCTGGCGACCTCGCGGACCAGCGCGGCGACGGCCTTGCCGTCGGTGACGTCGAGCGCCCGGCCGGCGACCTCCCCTGCCCCGGCCGCCTCGGCGGCCTCCTTCGCGGCGCGCTCCGCGGCGGCGGCGTCCCGCCCGGTCAGCACCACCGTGGCGCCCGCCGCGGCGAGCGCCACCACGGTGGCCCGCCCGATCCCGCGGGTGCCGCCGGTGACCAGCGCGACCTTGCCGGAGAGATCCGTCATGCCTTGCCCTGCAACTCCGTGACCATGTCGACGGCGACCTTGAAGCTGCTCATGTCGATTACCTGGTCGGTGTCGAACTGCACGTCGAACTCGTCCTCGATGGCGGCGACCAGTGCCATGTGCCCGACCGAGTCCCACGCCTCGATGTCGCGGTACTTGAGGTTCTCGACGTCGACGTCCCCGTCGAGGTCGAGCGCCTCCACGAAGACGTCCCGGAGCCGGTCCTTGATCGCCATGTGTTCCCTCGGTGGTCTCTAGTGAGTCGGCCCGTCCGATGGTACGGACCGTCCCGGGGCCGGGAACTCGGCCGGTGGGCGGCGGAGCACGTCGAGCAGGTCCACGGTCAGGTCGTCGACGTAGTGGTCGGCACCCTCCGGGGCGTACCGCAGCCTGGGGTTGCGTACCACCACGCTGCGCGCGCCGGCCGCCGCGGCGGCGCGGACGTCGTGATGGGTGTCACCGACCAGCGCCGCCTCGCCCGGCTCGGCTCCGAACCGGGCGAGGACCGCGTGCAGGCCCTCCGGGTCCGGCTTGAGCCGGCGCACGTCCTCGCGGCCGACCACCAGCAGGTCGTCGGCGTGCCGGCCGAGCGCGATGCGCACGGCGTCGCGGGTGTTGCGGGTCAGCACGGCGACCCGGCAACGCTCCCGGAGCGCGGCGAGGCAGTCCGGCGAGCCGGGGGTGAACTCGCCCGCCCGCGCGGCGGCCCGCTCGTGCTCGTCGACCACCGCCAGCGTCGCGGTGTCGCCCTCGTCCATCGCCCGCTGCAGCAGGTCGCCGATTCGGGCCCGCTCGTCGATCCCGAGGTCGTGGCGCAGCGCGGCCCAGTCGACCGGCAGGTGGAACAGCGTGCCGTCGAAGTCGAAGACGACCACGGTCACCGGCCGGCCAGGGCCGACGCCGCCCACTCGCCCCCCTTGACCAGCCGGAAGCCCATGTCGATCATCCGCACCCAGTACAGGTCGTCGGGCAGCGGGTCGTAGCGGGGCGGCGGGTCGGGCAACGTGTTGCCGAGGCCGAGCTGGACGTACATGTCCGGCATGTTCAGCCCGGCGTGCGCGAAGAAGTTGCTGGTGGTGAAGAAGCGGCCCACGTTGATCTCGGTGACCATCGGCACGTCGTCGGCGTCGGCCTTCATGTCGACGCAGTACACGCCGTGCGGCTCGGCGGAGACGGCGCGCACCGCGGCGGTGCCGATCTCGTTGACGTCGGCGCGGTTGACCGTCCTGGCCACCGACGGCGACGAGCTCTGCCCGCTGGGGGTGAGGTTGCCGAACACGTACTCGACCCGCTCCCTGGCCTGCGCGGTGACCAGCTCGCCGCGGTGCCACAGGCTCTGCCAGGCGAACTCGGCGCCGGGCAGGAACTCGCTGGCCATGAAGTCGCCGTAGTCGAGGCCGCGGAACGAGCGCCAGTAGTCGATCCAGGCGTCGCCCTGGTAGAAGGAGCTGATCGGCAGGCTGGCCCGCGAGCCGGCGCCGCGGGTGGCGCGCAGCCACACCCGCGGGTGCCGCCGCTGGAGCTCGGCGAGGGCGGCCCTCAGGTCCTCCGCGCTGTCGATCGCGACGGCGCGCGGGACGGAGACACCGCGGGCCCGCAGGTGCGCGTTGAACGCCATCTTGTCGTGGCAGAGCGCGACCGCCTCGGCGTCGGGCAGGAAGGTGGGCGCCTCGATCCGGTCGCGGTGCTCGGCCAGGAAGCCGACCTCGACGTCAGGCTGCGGATGCACGAAGTCGATCCGCTCCTCGGCGATGACCCGGTTGACCGCGTCGACGTAGCCGGGGTCGGTGACCGGCGGCACGAGGTACCGGGCGGCGAGGTCGATGAGCTCGAGGTGGTAGGGCCGGACGTCGGTGCCGACCACCTCGTAGCGGTGCGGCGCGAGCGACAGCGCGTCCCGGAAGTTGAACGCCGCCGACCCGCCGGCACCGGTGATGAGGATTCGTGGCATGTCCCTACCCTTTCGCGCCTGTTCTGGTGGTGGGCACCGGGATGCGGCGGGCTGGTGACCCGGTCCCGTGGACGGGTGTCGACCAGCGAGTATCGTGACGCCCGCGTCAGCGCCGGCGGGTGCGCCGACCAGGGTCGCCTCGCCGAGGCACGACTGTACCTGACGCGCCGAGCCTGTCCGCCGAGTTGAGAGACTGCCGCATGATTCCGATTACCGTCGTCGACGTCAGCGACGCGGAGCCGTTGGTCCGCGAGGTGCTGCGGTCCGGCGCGATCGCGCAGGGGCCGATGGTCCGGCGGTTCGAGTCGACCTTCGCGGAGATCTCCGGCACCCGGCACGCCGTCGCGGTGAACAACGGCACCACCGCGCTGGTGGCGGCGCTGCAGGTGCTGGATCTGCGGCCCGGTGACGAGGTGGTCACCTCGCCGTTCACGTTCGTGGCGACGCTGAACGCGATCCTCGAGGCCGGCGCCACGGTCCGGTTCGCCGACATTCGGGACGACGACTTCGCGCTCGACCCCGACCGGGTGGCCGAGGTGGTCGGGCCGCGGACCAGGGTGCTGATGCCGGTGCACCTGTACGGGCAGACCGCGGACATGGGCAAGCTCGCGCCGCTGGCCGCCGAGCACGGGCTGCACGTCGTGGAGGACGCCGCGCAGGCGGTGGGCGCGACGTTCGAGGGGCGTCCCGCGGGCAGCTTCGGGCTCGGCTGCTTCTCGCTGTACGCCACGAAGAACGTCACCACCGCCGAGGGCGGGGTCATCACCTGCGACGACGACGAGGTGGCCGACCGGCTGCGGGTGCTGCGCAACCAGGGCATGCGGGCTCGCTACCAGTACGAGGTCGCGGGGCACAACTACCGGATGACCGACCTGCACGCCGCGGTGGGCATCCCGCAACTCGAACGGCTGGAGCGGATCACCGCGGCGCGGCGGCGCAACGCCGAGCGGCTCGGCGCCGGGCTCGCCGGGACACCGGGGCTGCGGGTGCCGCCGGTGCTGCCCGGCCGAGAGCACGTGTGGCACCAGTACACGGTGCTGATCGGGCCGCACGCGATGCTGTCCCGCGACGAGCTGGCCGCACAGCTCACCGAGCGGGGGATCGGCAACGGGATCTACTACCCGAAGGTCGTGTTCGACTACGACTGCTACCGCGAGCACCCGCTGGTGCCGGAGGCGTCGCCGGCCGGCGTGCCGGTGGCCGCGGCCGTGGCGGAGCAGGCGCTGTCCTTGCCCGTGCACCCGGCGCTCTCGGAGTCCGATGTCGACTTCGTTGTCGAGACCGTCCGCGAGCTGTTGGGGGCCTGACCGGATGTCGCACCGGATCGCGTTGATCGGGACCGGGAGCATGGGGTCGCTGCACGCCCGGGTGCTCTCCCAGAACGAGCGGGTGACCCTGAGCAGGGTGATCGACCCGCGCGAGGACTCCGGCAGGGCCTGCGCCGAGCGGTACGAGACCCGGTGGACGCCCGAGCTGGGCGCACTGTCCGATGTGGATGCCGTGGTGCTGGCCTCGGCGACCGAGACGCACCACGAGTTGGCGCTGGAGATCCTCCGGCAGGGCACGCCGGTGCTGGTGGAGAAGCCGCTGTCCAACGACCTCGCCGCGGCGGAGGAGATCGTGGCGCTGGCCGAGTCGCGGGGCGTGCCGCTCATGTGCGGGCTGCTGGAGCGGTACAACCCGGCGGTGCTGACGGTCCAGGCGTTGCTGCGCGAGCCGATCCACCTGATGGCCCGGCGGCACGGGCCGTACGCCCCACGGATCAAGACCGGGGTGGCGTGGGACCTGCTGGTGCACGACGTGGACATCGCGATCCAGCTGTTCCGTGGGCAGGTCCCGGAGCGGGTGGCCTCCGGCGCGGGCTACTTCCACCCCTCGTCGGAAAGCGGCGCCGAGGACACCATCGAGACCGTGCTGACCTTCCCGACCGGGTTGGCCACGGTGTCCGCCTCCCGGCTGGGGCAGCGCAAGGTGCGCTCGCTCATGGTGTCCGAACTGGACCGGCTGATCGAGATCGACCTGCTGCGCCGGGACGTCACGATCTACCGGCACGTCTCGCACGACGCGGCCACGCCGGACGGCCTGGGCTACCGGCAGCAGACGGTGATCGAGATTCCGGAGCTGGTCACCGCGCGGGAGCCGCTGGCCACCCAGCTCGACCGGTTCGTGGACCTCCTGGAGGGCAGGATCGACGCCGACGTGGAGCGGGAGTCCATCCTTCCGTCGCACCGCGTGGTCGCCAGCGTCCTCGACCAGGCCACGGCGTCGGCCTGATCCGCTCGGGCGGGTTCAGCGCAACGCCTCCGCTGACGCGTGGTCGAGCAGGCCGAGCAGGACGTCGTCGTCCCGTGGCCCCATTCGAACGGCTGGCCGGGGCCCCTCGTACATCGCGATCCGGATGGTCCCCGCGTCGCCGGAGAGGTCGCTGGCATAGTCCGCATACGCACGCGGCTGGCGCGGATTCATGCGACAACCCCCGTCGGGCGCGGCTTCCTCCCCGGCGTGGATCGGAACGTCCGCGTCGCCGCGTCCGGCCGGCCCCGGGTTCGGCCAACGGGCGGCGCTCGACGGCCGGACCGCCACACGGCGACATACACGCGTAGGCTGCCGCTGGGGGTGCGGCGCGAACCGGGGATCACCCTGGAGTCGTGCGTACCGGGAAGGGTTCAGCCGAGCAGTGACGGTTTGGCTCCCGAGCCGTCGCGGGTCTCCCGTGGCTTGCGGTCCCGCCGGTAGAGCGCGTCGTCGACATCGAGCACGAAGGCGCCGAAGGCCATGGCCAGCAGCACCACGACGCCGAGCATTGCCCCGATCCACGTCATCACTATCGAGAACATCGGCGTGCCTCCCCCTCCGCAGGGTGTCCTACCTGCTATCCAGGGTCGCCCCAGGTGGGCGGCGGTGGTATCGGCCAACCGGTTGGTGCTGGCGCGCCGCACTCGGCCAATCGGCCGAGCGCGGTCGCCCTGCGTGTTCCGTGACCGCGCCAGGGGGAAACCCGTGCTCCCGACATTACGCCGATCGAGGCATCCCCGAGTGCAACAGGCAGCACTCCCGCCCCTTTGATCACAGGTCCACTCAGGACGGTGACCGCCGGGCACCTTCAGGGGATGTCCGGCACCGCCGCCGTGACGGCGTCGAGCAGTGCCGGGCCGGTCAGCAGCACCAGGTCGTTGTGCTCGGCCCCGGGTACCGCGACCGCGCGGCCACCGCCGGCGGCGGTCACCGCCCTGCTCTGCTCGGGCGGCACGATCGAGTCGGCGGTGCCGTACACGACGGTGAGCGGCGCGGGCCGGTGGGCCACGTACTCCACGACGGGGAACCGGTCGCGCAGCAGCAGCCGCACCGGGAGGAAGGGGTAGTGGCGGCTGCCCACCGCGGCGAGGTCGGTGAACGGCGAGCGCAGCACCAGCGCGGCGGGCGGGTGCTCGACGGCGAGCTCGGCGACCACGGCGGCGCCCAGGCTCTCCCCGAAGTAGAGGAGGCGGTCGGCGGGCACGCCGGCGGCGAGGAGGTGGGTTCGCGCCGCGCGGACGTCGCGGGCCAGTCCGGCCTCGCTGGGGGCGCCGGGGTTGCCGCCGTAGCCCCGGTAGTCCATGAGCAGCACCGACAGGCCGCGGGCGTGCAGCTCCCTGGCGAGTGGCGCGCGGGCGGCGCGGTTGCCGGCGTTGCCCGGCGCCACCAGTACCGCCGCCCGTGGCCGCGGCACGGGGAAGTACCAGGCGGACAGCTCGAGGCCGTCGCTCGTGCGCAACGTGACGTCCCGGCCGCCGGGCAGGACGTCGGCGGCGCTGGGCACCGGCCCCGGTGTGGGGAGGTAGACGAGCTTGCGCTGCAGGACGTACAGGCCGGCGAGTACCACGGCCACGATGGTGAGCCCCGCGACGAGACCGAGCAACAGCCGGCGCCGCATGCTTCCACGTTACCCCCTCCGCCCCTCGAACCGAGGCTGCTCACTCCCGGCGACCGAACCCGCCCGGCCGCGCCGCGCGTCACCCACCACCAGATCCCGGCCGCCGCACGGCCCTCGCCGAGGAAACCCCGCCGCCCGTCACACCGCGCGCCTCCTACCGGCAGAACCGCGACCATCCGTTCACTCCGCGCAGGTCCCACCGGCCAAACCGCGACCATCCGTCCACTCCGCGCACCTCCCACCGGCCGAACCGCCGCCCATCCACGCCACATGCCCCTGGCCGGCCGCCCCGCGGTGGCGAGGAAGGCCCGGTTCGGTGCCCGCGGGAACATGTGCCCCGGCGAGCGGGATGCCGAGCAGCGCCACCACGGCTGCCGCCGACCGGGCGGCGGCCCGCCACCGCCACGCGCGGAGCGCCCCCCGTGCCGTGGGCTGGCCCGGCGGCCTGCCGGGCCGGTGCCACTCCCGCCGGTCTCTCCCGCCGGTCTCTCCCGCCGGCCCGCATCCGCCCCACGGTTCGTGCCAGCAGGCACCCACCGGCCCGCTCGCGCCACCCGCACGTATCGACCGGCCCGTTCGCGTCGTCGAGCTGTCCACATTCCTCCGGAGCGCTCGATCAGCCCCGCCACAGGCGATAAGCTGGACCCCGGGGGGGCGCCCCCGGAGTCCATTGCGGATTCGAACTGCGGGCAGCGCCGCCAACGTCACCGGCCGCTGGTCGTCGCGCACTCGCTGCCCGTACGCCCACACCGCGGCACTCCGCCCGCGGCACCACCGGCCCGGCCAGCCGAGGTTCGCCGGTATTCCGGCCGGCGGTGGGTGCACCGCTCGCCCGCCGCGGCGCACTCTCCCCCAGCGTGTGCCAGCAGCGCTCACCGCCGCCTCCTCCGCTCCGCGTGAACATCGGCCCGCCGGCCTCGCCCGGCGGGCGGACGCTCCGCCATGGACTTCGTGCTAATGCACGGCGGTACCCAGTCGCCGGCGGGGTGGCAGCGGTCGGGTGACGCGCTGGACCGGCGGGGCGACCCGCTGCCACGCGGTGGGCCTCCCGGTCGACCGGCCGGACCTGGACCGCCGACGGCTACGCCGACATCGCCGCCGGCCAGGTCGCGGGGTCGAGCGGCCCGTGGTGGTGGCGCACTCGCTGGGCGGGCTGCTCCTCCCGGCCATCGCCCGCCGGCTGGGGTGCGCCCACCTCGTCTGGCTGGCGTCGCTGGTGCCCGACCCGCGCACCGGGCGCGCATCGCGGGACGAGGTCCGGGAACGTGGCGGGGAGTTCACCCCGAGTGGCACACCTGGCGGGAGCCGCTCACCGAGGGAGGTGCCGGCGATCTCGGCCTACTTCCTGTTCCACGCCGCCGACCTGGTCACCCTGCCCTGGGCGCTCAGCACCCTGCGGTGGTTCTGGCCGACCGCCGTGATCGAGGGTCCGGTCGACACCCCCCGCTCCGCGCCGCCTCGACCTACGTGCTGCCCCGCGTCCGGAGTGGATGCGCGCGGCGGCGAGGGAGCTGCGAGGAGTCGAGCCGATCGAGCCGCCCGGCGACCACTGCCCACACGTGTCCATCCCGGACACCGTGGCCGGCATCCTGTCCGACGTGGTCAGAGCTTCCGCAGCCGCACCCGGTTGATGGAGTGATCGGAGTCCTTGCGCAGCACCAGGGTCGCCCGCGGCCGGGTGGGCCGGATGTTCTCGATCAGGTTCGGCTCGTTGATCGTGCGCCAGAGGTGCCGCGCCTCGGCCCTGGCCTCGTCGTCCGGCAGCCCGGCGAAGTGGTGGAAGTGCGAGGCCGGGTCGGCGAACGCCGTGTGCCGCAGCTCGAGGAAGCGCTCGACGTACCACCGCTCGATGTCCTCGGTGTGCGCGTCCACGTAGATCGAGAAGTCGAACAGGTCCGACACGGTCAACCGCGGTCCGGGCTGCAGCACGTTCAGCCCCTCGACGATCAGGATGTCCGGCCGCTCCACCACGTGCTCGACGCCGGGCAGGATGTCGTAGGCCAGGTGCGAGTACACCGGCGCGCTCACCCGCTCCGCACCGGACTTCACCTCGGTGACGAACCGCAGCAGGGCCCGCCGGTCGTAGCTCTCCGGAAAGCCCTTCCGGTGCATGAGCCCGCGCCGCACCAGCTCGGCCCGCGGGTACAGGAAGCCGTCCGTGGTCACCAGGTCGACTCGGGGATGGTCGGGCCACCGGGCCAGCAGGGTGCGCAGGATCCGCGCGGTCGTCGACTTGCCGACCGCGACGCTGCCGGCGATGCCGATCACGAACGGCACCTTCGTGCCGCGGCAGTCCTCGCCGAGGAACGTGGTGGTGGCCTCGTACAGCCGCTGCCGCGCCGCCACCTGGAGGTTGATCAGCCGGGACAGCGGCAGGTAGACCTCCGCCACCTCCCGCAGGTCGACCTTCTCCCCCAGCCCGCGCAGCCGGAGCAGCTCGTCGGCGGTCAGCGGCAACGGCGTGAAGCTGCGCAGTTCCCGCCACTGGTCACGGTGTAGCTCGACATAGGGGCTCAGCTCACGGACCCGTGGCATCGCACACTCCTCGCCCGTCGGTGGGCCAGCGCCGTCTTCGTGTCACGCGGATCCAACGGTAGGGCCTACTCCCCGCGAACGGGCTGTGACGTTGTCCACGCCGGCGGGTGGTCGCACCGGTGGTCCGACGGCTACCGGGTACCCGCTCAGCCGCGGCCGAAGAACACTTCCTCCCAGGCGGCGCCGACCTGCCGGGCGCACGTCTCCGGCGCGACGCCGCCGACGCCGGTGCCGAGGCCGGGCATCGCGATCGTGTCCACCGCGCGCCGCACGTCCAGCCCCTCCTCCAGGCGACCGTCCCGCCACAGCTGGAACACCGCGCGCGCCGCGAGGTACGGGTGCACCGTGTCCTCGGGCAGCCGCTCGCCCGGCTCCCGCATGGTCGGCGCGCTGATCAACCACGCCGGCGCCGGCTCGCCGGTGGGCACCACGATCGCCTCGCCGATGGGCAGCT
This sequence comes from Amycolatopsis arida, assembly GCF_900115565.1. Classification (GTDB taxonomy): domain Bacteria; phylum Actinomycetota; class Actinomycetes; order Mycobacteriales; family Pseudonocardiaceae; genus Yuhushiella; species Yuhushiella arida. The sequence goes on from NZ_FOWW01000007.1 coordinate 238,123, forward strand.
CACCGCCGTGGTAGGCGAGCACCGCGCTGCGCACGTTCTGCTCCACCTCGGGGAAGGCCCTGGCGTAGGTGGCGTCGATGCCGCCGCGCATCCAGCCGAAGGAGTTCGCCGGGCTGACCACCGCCTGGGCCGGCACGTCGAGGACGGACCCCTGGTGCACCCGCACCCGGCCTTCCATCGCCGTGGCCACCGACCGCCACGCCGTGGCGAGTGCCTCGTCGACGGCACAGAGCACCAACTCGGGAGTGCGGCGTGACACGTGGTCCCGATGGGTCATGTGCGTGCCAGATTCAGCCGTCACGGCTACCAGCATCGCAAAAAAAGCCACGGAAGGTAACCAGCTCGGCTACCGGCTATGCGAGTGAACCTGGGCACGCCCGGCGGCGCCGAGCAGGGCTTGCGTAGCCTGGCGCGATGTCCAGGATCGCCTACTTCGGCCCCCGGGGAACGTTCACCGAGCAGGCCGCGCGGCGGCTCGCCCCGGACGGTGCGCTGACCCCCGCGGAGACCATCCTCGCCGCGCTCGCGGCGGTGCGGGAGGGGGCGGCCGACGCCGCGTGCGTGCCGGTGGAGAACTCGGTGGAGGGGCCGGTCACCGCCACCCTCGACGGGCTGGCCGAAGGGCCGCCACTGGTCGCGGTGGCCGAGGAGCTGCTGCCGGTGCACTTCAGCGTGCTCGTCCGATCGGACCTCGCGGACACCGCCGAGATCCGCACGGTGGCCAGTCACCCGCACGCGTTGGCGCAGGTGCGGCAGTGGCTGGCGGCGCGGCTGCCGAACGCCCGGCACGTGGCCGCCTCGTCCACGGCCGCGGCGGCGGTGGCGGTGCAGCGCGGGGAGTACGACGCCGCGGTGACCGCCCCGGTGGCCGCGGAGCACTACCCGCTGCGCGAGCTGGCGACGGAGGTGGCCGACGTGCCGGACGCGCGGACCCGGTTCGTGCTGCTGCGCCCGCCGGGCGAGCTGCCCGCGCCCACCGGCGCGGACCGCACCTCCCTGGTCGCCGCGGCGGCCAACCGGACCGGTGCGCTCGCCGAGCTGCTCACCGAGCTGGCCGGCCGGGGGATCAACCTGACCCGGCTCGACGCCCGCCCGACCAAGGGCAACTTCGGCGAGTACCGGTTCTTCATCGACATCGAGGGCCACGTCGCCGAGCCACGCATCGGTGACGCGCTCGCCGCGCTGCGGCGGCGCTGCGACGTGCGGTTCCTCGGGTCGCACCCGAGGGCGGACGGCGTGCCAGCGACCATCCAACCCGGCGCCGAGAACGAGGCCTTCGAACGGGCCACGAATTGGGTTGCCGCCGTGCGCGCGGGCACGTTGGCCTGAGTGGTACGAGGACCACGCGCACGGCGTCCGTTTGGGTGGTGGTGGGAGACGGGCGGGCGGCTTGCCGCCGTGCGCGCGGGCACGTTGGCCTGAAGCTGCGAGTTCCACCTTCGGGACGGCGAGTTCCCACGTCAGGGGCGGCGGCCAGTCCGCAGGGTGTGCGCGCGAGGGCGTGCTGAGGTAGGCGTGGGTGACAGACGCGCCCGTTAGGGTGGGCGGCGGAACTGGGGTTGCACGGACGGTCGCCGGCGGACGACCCGCCGGTGACCGGCGCGCGGGAAGGCGAACGAGTGAGACTGCTGTTGATCCGGCACGGGCAGACCGAGTCCAATATCCGGGGTGCTCTGGACACCGCACTGCCCGGCCCGCCGCTGACCGACCTCGGCCACGACCAGGCCGCGGCGCTGGCCGACCAGCTGCGGGCCGAGCCGATCGTCGCCGTGTACGCGTCCGGTGCCGTTCGCGCGCAGCAGACCGCGGCGCCCCTCGCCGCGGCGCGCGACCTCGAGGTGCAGGTGATCGACGGCGTGCACGAGGTCTCCGTCGGCGAGCTCGAGGGCCGCACCGACCGCGCCGCCATCCAGACCTACCTGGACACCGTGGGGCCGTGGCTGCGCGGTGAGCTGGACGGCGCCATGCCAGGCGGCGGGGAGACCGGCGCGCAGGTCCGCCGGCGCTACCTCACCGCGGTCGCCGAGCTGCGCGCCAAGCACGAGGACACCCACCCGGACGGGGTGATCGCCCTGGTCAGTCACGGCGGCGTGATCCGGCTCGGCGCGGAGTGGCTCTCCGACAACGTCCGCCCGGAGATCGCCGACAAGGGCCTGCTCCCCAACACCGCCGTCGTCGAGCTGGAGACCCGCCCCGGCGGCGGGTGGCACTGCCTCACCTGGGCCGGCCTCGTCCTGACCTGAACCGGCCTGGACGAATCGGCCCCTCAGCGAAGGTGCGTGGTCGGCCAGGCCTCCATCCGGTACGCGCTGTCCCAGAACATCCACTCGTACTCCGTCGCGCGCACGAAGTGGCCCAGCATCCGCTCCCGGGTGGCGGGGTCCGCGCCGGCGGCCGCGGCGTCCACCGCGGCCTTCGCGGCATCGACCGATCGGGCGAACTCCTCGTCGGCGTAGGTGTCGATCCACGCCTGGTACGGGTTGGCAGAATCGCCACGGCCGCCGGAGCCACGACGCAGGATGCTGGTGCCGACGTGCTGGTACACCCAGAAGCACGGGAGCAGCGCCGCCACCAGCTCCGGGTAGCCCTCGGCCTGCGCCACGGCCAGGAGATACGACGTGTAGGCCAGGCACGTCGGCGAGGTCTCGATCGCCGCCAACCCGGCCTCGTCCAAGCCGAACTCGCGGAAGTAGCTCTCGTGCAGCGCCCGCTCGACCACCACGGCCTCGTGCGCGGCACCGGCGAAGAACGTCAGCCCGTCCGGCTCCGGCGCCCGCGCCGCGGCCACCGCCAGTGCCCTGCCGAAGCCGACCAGGTACCGCGCGTCCTGGGCCAGGTAGAACTGGAACCGGTCGCGGGAGAGCGTCCCCGCGGCCAGCTCCTCGTTGAACGGGTGCTCCAGCACGGCCCGTTGTAGCGTCCCGGTGTGCTGCCAAGCCTGCTCACAGAATCCCGTCATCGCTGCCGTCCTCTCCCGGTCCCGCACCTCGGCACCGGCCGCGACGGTACCGACGCAACCGTGCCCACGCCGCACACGTCCTCTTGGTAGTTCCCCGGCACAGGGAGGCGAACGAGCATGACGCGAGGACGAGTTGCACACCTGGCCCTGATCGCGACGGGAACGGCGCTGACCGCGGCCATCGCCGGCTGCGGTCAGGGTGGTCAGCCGGCCACCCCACCGACCACCACCGAGACGGTGACCACCACGGTCACCGAGACCGTCACCCAGGAGAAGTCCGTCCGCCCCACGGACGGCGAGCCGGCGCTGTGCACGGCGGGTGACGTCGCGCTGTCGCTCGGCCGTGGCAGCGCCGCCGCCGGCACCGCCTACCGGCCGTTGCAGTTCACCAACACCAGCGACCACTCGTGCGTGCTGCACGGCTACCCCGGCGTCTCCTACGTGACCGGCGACGACGGGCACCAGGTCGGCCCCGCCGCCTACCGCGACGGCGAGAAGGGCGCGCCCGTGGTGGTCGCGCCGGGCGAGAAGGCCCACGCCCCGCTCGGCTTCGTGCAGGTCCGCAACTACGACCCGGCGGTGTGCCGGCCGACGCCGGTCCGCGGGCTGCGGGTCTACCTGCCGCAGGAGACCGACGCCAAGTTCCTCGAGCACGAGGGCACCGGGTGCGCCAGCGACGAGATCCCCGGCCACCAGCTCGTGGTGCGCACGATCGAGAAGGGGCCGGGCGAGCCCTGACCCGGGACGGGTCAGACCTGGGTACACGCCCGCCGGGCCTGGCGCAGGTGCCAGCGGCCACCCGGGTCGGCCAGGTGCCGGCTGACCACCATCCGGCTGACACCGTCGATGTGGTCGGCAAGCGACTGGTAGCGGCCGTCGAGCTCGGCCGCGGCCGTGGCGAGCTCGCGGGCGGCGGCGATCCGCCGCCAGGTTCCCGGCGCCAGCGGCGGGTCCGGGTTCCCCCGCGTCGGCTCGGGCAGGTCGCCGGCCCGTTCCAACGCGGCGCATGCGGCCCTGGCATCGGCGGCGGGTCCGGAGACCCCGGACAGTGCCCACAGCAACCCGAGCACGCCGCTGCCGATCACGAACCCGGTGGTGGCGGCCAGCACCAGCGGCCCGCGTCTGCCGTCCGCAGCCTCGCTCATCGTCCGCTCCCCCGCTCCGAGTGTGATGTGCCCCACGACATCCCGCGATTGGAGCACTCCCGGCGCCCCGGGACCAGCGTCGACCGCACCCGACTGGCTGAACCGTGCCCTTCTCGCTACCGGCTGTTGTCCTTGCCGCGCACGGGTTCGAGCCGGTCGACGGTGCCGCGGTGCCCGCGCAGCAGCACGATCGCGGCCACCCCGATGAGCAGCTGCAGCCCGCCGGACACCACGAACGTCCCGCTGGGCCGGCCGAGCAGTTGGGTGAGCACGCCGCCGAGCAGCGCGCCGACCGGGATCGCGCCCCACACCAGCGTCCGCCACACGCCGAGCACCCTGCCGAGCAGCTCGCTCGGCACCACGGCGTGCCGCACCGTGCCGAGCACCACGTTCAGGGCGACCACACCGGCGGCGAACAGGCCGAACAACCCCGCCGACAGCACCACGCGGGTGCTCATCCCCATGCCGGTGAACGCGGCGCCGGCGAGCAACACCCCGCCGGCCAGCACGCCCAGCCGGCTGGTGTGGCGGACCAGCCGGGGCGCGACGGCGGCCCCGGCCAGCCCACCGATCCCGCCAACGAACGCGAACACCCCGAACGCGGCGTTGCTCAGCTCGAGGTCCTCCAGCGCGTAGAGCACCAGCTGCGCCTGCGCCAGCTCGCTGGTCAGGCTGACCAGCCCGGCGATGAGCACCAGCCGGAACACCACCGGGCTGTGCCGCACCCAGCGCAGCCCCTCGGCGAGCTGCCGCCGCACCGTGTCGTCCCGCTCCGGGTCGTCCCGCTCGGGAGCCTCTCGCCGGGGCCGGTAGCTGCCGGCGAGGCCGAGCAGCAGCGCCGCCGCGAGTGCGAAGGCCGCCGAGTTGAGCAGGAACGGGAACGCCGCGAACACCGCGAACGTGAGGCTGCCGATCGGGCCGCCGAGGAACGTCTGGCCGGCGATCTCGACGGCCTGCAGCTTGCTGTTCGCCCCCTCGAGGCCGCTCCGGTCGACCACCGACGGGACCAGCACGTTCGCCGCGCTGTCCGCCACGGTCTCCGCCGTGCCGATGAGCAGCGCGGCGGCGTACACCAGCCAGATCGTGGCGACGTCGAAGTACGCCAACGCGGCGACTCCGCCGACCACGACGGCCCGCGCGGTGTTGGCCGCGATCATCGCGATGCGCCGGTCCACCCGGTCCAGCAGCGCCCCGGTGAGCAGCGCGAACATCAGCCACGGCAGGAACTGCGTCGCCGAGAGCCCGGCGATCAGTACCGGGTCGCGGGTCAGGTCCGCGGCCAGCAGCGGGAACGCGACCTTGCCGATCCCGTCGCCGAGGTTCGACACGGTGCTCGAGGACAGCAACCAGGTGAGGCGGCGGTCCCTGGTCACGGCTCCCCGGATAGGTCGATCGACTCGCTCATGCATCCTCCCCCTGAGCACGCGTAGCGATCATTGAATGACAACGCGTTAGGCTACCGGAATTCGGCACAGGGGGAAGCGGTTCGTACCGGAAAGTAAGACTCACCGCCGAAGGGCTTCGCCAGTGGGGCATCCTCCAGCGCGGCGCGCCGTGCCGGTGAGGGTGACCGGGCCGGGTGGCCGCCGGTCTCGAGTGCCGCACCGGTCTTGAGTACCGCGCCGATCTCGAGTGCCGCGCCGATCTCGAGTGCCGCGCACCAACGGCCCGGGATCCGGCCGACCCTGGCGCCGCGGTCGCCAGGCGCGCGACCTGGTTCGCCGCCGTCGGCAGCACGCCGAGGGGAACACCGGCGCCGCCCGCCATCTGGCCGGCCTCCTGAGCGATCACCGCCACGACGACGAGCACGAACTCCCCGCACAGCTCCCGGAACGGATGCACCCGGCGCGACGAACAAACGCGCACGGCTCGACGAACCGCTGGGCGAACAAGGCTTGACGAACCCAGAAGCAGCGCCTACCGCAGAACCCGCCCTCCCATCGGGGGGCCGGCGCCCAGTTCCAGTCTATCGGTGCTGGGGCCTGGGGAAGGGCGTCGCGGAAAATGGGGACAACTTCGTGGTCCGGGGGCTCCGTTCGCGCTGGTTCGGCTCGTCCGGCCGGTTCGAATGGTCCCTTCGGCCCACCGCCGCGATTGGTTCGGTCGGGTCGGTGAGTTCGGCTACCGCGATTGACTGGGCCCGCTCCCTCCGACCGTTGCCAACACCTCGGCTGAACCACCCGGTGCGATCAATGCGACCGGCTCAACCGATGCGATCGGCTCAGCTGACCCGGCGGGCCCAACCGCCGCGATTGGTTCGGTCGGGTCGGTGAGTTCGGCTACCGCGATTGACTGGGCCCGCTCCCTCCGACCGTTGCCAACACCTCGGCTGAACCAGCCGGTTCGATCAATGCGACCGGCTCGACCGATGCGATCGGCTCAACTGGCCCGGCGCGCCCCGGCCCGTGCGATTGGTTCGGTCGAATCAGCCGGCTCGGCTACCGCGACTGGCTCGGCTGAGCCTGGCCGGCTCAATCGGCCCGCGCGGCGCCACCGCATCGGCTGGACCGGCCGGTGCGGTCGTTGCGATTCGTTCGGTCGGGTCGGTCAGTGCGGCCGGTGCGCCTGACTTGGTCGGGCCAGCCGATACGGCGGTGCGCCCGACTCAACCGGCCCGGCTGCCGCGACTGGCTCGGCTGGGCCGGTCGGTGCGTCTGGTGGGGTCGGGTCGGTCGGTTCAGCCCCAGCCGAGCTCGTGCAGCCGGGTGTCGTCGATGCCGAAGTGGTGCGCGATCTCGTGCACCACGGTGATCGCGACCTCGTCGACCACCTGCTCCTCGCTGTCGCACATCGCCAGGATCGGCTCCCGGTAGATGAAGATCTGGTCGGGCAGCACGCCGCCGTAGTCCGACATCCGCTCGGTGAGCGCGATGCCCGAGTAGAGCCCGAGGATGTCCGGCTCCTCGAAGTTGCGCTCCTCCACCAGCACCACGACGTTGTCCATGGCGGCGGCGAACTCGGCCGGCACCAGGTCCAGCGCCTCCGCGACCAGCTCCTCGAAGCGCTGCCGCGTCATCTCCACCGGCATCGCCGCTACCCGCCCGACCCGGACCGCTCCGCCGAGGTCGCGGCGTCGGTCGACGGGTCGGACGACTCCGACTCCGGCGCGCTCGACTCCGCCGACTCGGGCTGCTTCCGGATACTGCCGTGCACCACGGCCAGGCCGCTGTCGTCCGGCAGCGTCGCCCCCACCTTGCAGTTGACCTTGGTGGAGCCGGCGTCCCAGCTCTCCTGCTCGCGCACGTCCCAGCCGAGGATGAGCTCCTGCTCGGCCAGGTCCATGCCCCCGGAGTACTCCTCGACGGCCTCGTTGCACCGCAGGTCGAGCCAGGCCATCTGCTTGTCCTGCGACGGGTAGCCCTCGGTGAACTCCTCGGCGAGGTCGATCGTCGCCACGATCTCGTAGGAGTGCGGCCCCGCGCAGCTCACCGGATCGCCCACGGTCTTGCCGACCAGCGCCAGGCACGTCCCCGGCTCCCACACGTTCGACTGGTCCACCTCGGCGGCCGGCGCGTCCAGCGTTTGCAGCCCGCCGCCGGGGCCGGCCCACTGCAGCCCACAGCGGAGCTGCCGGTCGCCCTCGACCCACTCCTCCTCGGGCGGCCGGAGCACACCGAGCGTGAGCTTGCCGTACGGGTCGAGCGGCTTGCCCAGGTACGCCTCGCCGATCTCACCGCACCGCTCCTCGGCGATCTGCCGCCACAGCGTGAGGTCCGGCGACGGCACCCCCGGCGGGTACTGGTCGGAGATGTCCACCACACCGGTCACCTCGAACAGGTGCGGCTGGGTGCACGGCACCGTGCGGGCGTCGCCGGCGTCCGGCTGCGTCCAGGACAGGCAGCTGCCCGCGGGGGAGTGGAAGGCCACCCGCTTGGCCTCGGCCGCGGCGGCCGCCTTCTGCTCCTCCGGGCTGATGTGCCAGGAGAACGCCCAGCTCAACGCGAGCGCGCCCAGCGCGCCGACGGCCGCGCCGGCCATCAGCAGCTGGGTGCGCAACGTGCGGGCCGCGCGGGCGGAACGCCCCGCGACCACGGAGTCAATGGACATCTCCTCCATGATGCCTGCAGTTTGCGGTGTCCCGGAGCCGACCGGTCGATAGTGTGGGGCACAGCGTGCTGCCCAGCGGTACGGTGCCGGTACCAGCGGTACGGTGCCGGTAGATGCCAATCCGACCGAAAGCAAACTGTTCGGCCCATCAGCACGTCGCGAGTGCGGTCGGCTTGCTTTCGGTCTCCTTGGTCATGGAGTGCTGATGACGGACGACATGCCCCCTGGCGGGGAGCCGCGGTCGCGCGGCTCGATGCGGCACCAGGAGCCCGGCTCCACCACCCCGCGCCAGCCCACCGTGGCCGAACAGCGAGCCCGGCGCAAGGCGCTCGCCGAGGAACGCGACCGGGAGATCGCCCAGCAGGAGGCCGAGCGCAAGGCGGAGACCCGGCGCAAGGTGCTGATCGGCAGCGGCGTCACGGTCGGCCTGGTCGGCCTCGTCGCGGGCTGGTACCTGGTGGTGGCCCCGGAGGAGGTCACCGCGGTGTGCACCAACGCCGAGGGCATCGTCGCCCAGAACCCGGAGCACTGCGACGAGGAGTACGTCCGCAGCCACGGTGGCTACATCGGGCCCGGCGGCTTCTTGTTCCTGCCACTGCCCGGCGGCGGGATGGGCCAGTACCGCTACAACTACGGCGGCACGGGTGCTCCCGGCACGCGGGTCTCCGGCGGTACGTTCACCCGGCCGTCCAACGCCACGATCACCACCAAGACCGGCAAGACGATCCAGCGCGGCGGGTTCGGGATCAGCGGCAGCGGCAAGAGCGGGGGCTCCTGAGTTGCACCGGGAGTCCGGCAGCCCGCGCCGGGACTGGCAGCGGGTGGTCGAGGAACAGGGGTTGGTGTTCGGCACGCCCGCGCGTTACAGCAGCGGGCAGGCGCGGCCGTACTGGGACGAGTCGGTGCACTACGTGTTCGACATGGACGAGATCCTCTCCGTCGAGGCCGATGTCGAGCTGCTGCACTCGATGTGCCTGGACGCGGTGGACAACGTCGTGCTCACCGAGCGTTACGCCGACTTCGGCATCCCCGAGTGGGTGTGGCCACACATCGCCGAGTCGTGGCGGCGCCGGGACCCACACCTCTACGGCCGGTTCGACCTGCGCTACGACGGCAAGAGCCCGGCGAAGCTGCTGGAGTACAACGCGGACACGCCGACCTCGCTGCTCGAGGCCGCGGTCGTGCAGTGGCACTGGAAGACCGACGTGTTCGAGGTCGACGACCAGTGGAACTCGATCCACGAGCGGCTGGTGGAGCGGTGGGCGGAGATCGCCGGATCGCTGCCGTCGAACGAGTTGTACTTCACCTGGTCCTCGGCCGACCCCACCGGCGAGGACCACATCACCACCTCCTACCTCCAGGAGACCGCCGCCGAGGCCGGGCTGGACACGGTCGGGTTGGCGATCGAGGAGATCGGCTGGGACCCGCTGCTGAAGCGCTTCGTCGATCTCGAGGAGGCGCCGATGAACACGATCGTCAAGCTCTACCCGTGGGAGTGGGTGGTCGACGAGGAATTCGGCCGCCACGCCGTGGAGTCGTTGCCGCAGACGCTGTGGGTCGAGCCACTGTGGAAGATGCTGTTGTCCAACAAGGCGCTGCTGGCGATCCTCTGGGAGAACTACCCCGGCCACCCGAACCTGCTGCCCGCGTTCCTCGACGACCCGGGGCTGCTCACCGAGTACGTCCGCAAGCCGAAGCTCGGCAGGGAGGGCGCCAACGTGCGGATCGTGGCGCCCGGGTACGAGACCGAGACCGGTGGTGTCTACGGCGCCGAGGGGTTCGTGTACCAGGCGTTCGACCCGCTGCCGGAGTTCGACGGCTACCGGCCGGCGCTGGGCGCGTGGATCGTCGGGGACAACGCGGCCGGCCTCGGCATCCGGGAGACCGCGGGACTGGTGACCGACGACGGCGCGGCGTTCGTCCCCCACCGCATCCCCGAGTCGTGATAGAAGCTCACCGACCGGAAGAATCCACCCGCGACAATCCACGTCCACACCGGGAGTACCTGTGACGCTGCCCGCCTCGACGGCCCTCGCGCTGTCCGACACGTTCGGCACCGACCTCGTCCGCGGGATCGGCGCGATCCTGCTGTACGCGGTCGTCGGTCTGCTGCTGATGCTGCTCGGCTTCTACGCGATCGACTGGAGCACGCCCGGCAAGCTGTCCGAGCTCGTCCGGCGGGGCCTGCCCAACGCGGTGCTGGTCACCGCGTCCGGGCTGCTCTCGATGGCGTTCATCATCGTCGTCGCGATCTTCAACTCGGCCAGCGACCTGACCGAGGGCCTGATCACCTCGCTGGTCTACGGCCTGGTCGGGATCATCGCGCAGGTGGCCGCCGTGCGGCTGCTGGAGTGGTCGACCCGGATCGACGTGCGCTCGACGATCGAGGGCGAGAAGTTCGCCCCGGCGAGCCTCGTGGTGGCCGCCGCGCACCTCGCGCTCGGTCTCGTGGTCGCCGTCGCGATCTCCTGACCCCCCGTTGTAAGGGAACTGTGACCTCCGCTGTGACCTGTCCACCAGCAGCGCGCTGACCAGGAAAGACAGCACCCTTCGCGGTCGGTGACGCCTCGTCCCACCCATCCCGGGGGTCGGCTCGGCCCGTCTCCGGCACTACGGTTGCCGGTGTGCGCCTACTGAGGACACCCGAGGACCGATTCGAGGACCTGCCCGACTTCGACTACGAGCCGCACTACGTCGACATCCCCGATCCGGACGGCGGCCTGCTGCGGGTGGGCTACGTCGAGGCCGGCCCGGCCGACGGCCGGGCCGTGCTGCTGCTGCACGGCGAGCCGAGCTGGTCGTTCCTGTACCGCAAGCTGCTGCCGGTGCTCGCCGACGCCGGGCTGCGCGCCGTCGCGCCCGACCTGGTGGGCTTCGGCCGGTCGGACAAGCCAGCCGAGATGGCCGACCACACCTACGCCAAGCACGTCGAGTGGATGCGCCGGCTCGCCTTCGAGGCGCTGGACCTGCGTGAGGTCACCCTGGTCGGCCAGGACTGGGGCGGGCTGATCGGCCTGCGGCTGGTGGCCGAGCATCCCGGGCGGTTCGCCGGGGTGGTGGCCGCCAACACCGGGCTGCCCACCGGCGACCACGACATGCCCGAGGCGTGGTGGGCGTTCCGCGCCATGGTGGAGAGCACCCAGGTGTTCGAGGTGGGGCGGGCCGTGCAGTCCGGCTGCCGGACCGAGCTGACCGAGGAGGTCAGGACCGCCTACGACGCGCCGTTCCCCAACGAGATGTACAAGGCAGGGCCGAGGGCGATGCCGACGCTGGTGCCGACCCGACCGGACGACCCGGCGACCCCGGCCAACCGCGCCGCGTGGGCCAAGCTGTCCACCATGGACATTCCGTTCCTGTGCGCGTTCTCCGACGGCGACCCGATCACCGGCCCGGTCGGCCCGATGCTCCAGCGGGCGATGAAGGGCGCGACCGGCCGGGAGCACCCGACGATCACCGGTGCGGGGCACTTCCTGCAGGAGGACGCCGGCGAGGAGCTCGGCGAGGTGGTTGCCCGCTTCGCCCGCTCGTACTGAGCGGGCGAAGGCGGGCGAGGGCGAGCCGCGTCAGTCGTCCGTCTCGGCCAGCCGCTTGATCGTCGCCAGCCGCCGGTCCCACTCGGCGGCCAGGTCGGCCATCCACCGTGCCGTGGCGGTGAGCGCCCGGGCCCGCGGGGTGTAACGCACCTCGCGGCCGGCCCGCGTTGAGGACACGAGGCCGGCCTGCTCCAGCACGGCGAGGTGCTTGACCACCGCCTGCCGCGACACGGGCAGCTCGGCGGCCAGCGCGGTCGCCGACGCCGTGCCCCGCGCGGCCAGCACGTCCAGCAGCGCGCGCCGGGTGGGGTCGGCGAGCGCACCGAGCACGGCGTCGACACCGGTACCGGTCATTCCTCGACGGACTTCCTCAGCTCGCCCAGCACGGCGTCCCAGCCGCCGATGTTGTCCTCGGCGGCCTGCCGCCGCTCCTCGGCGGACCCGGGGAGCGCGGCGAAGCCGCTCTCCACCATGCGTAGCCGAGTGCCGGCGCCCTCCGGGATCAGGGTGAACTCGACGAGTGTCGAGTTGCCGTCGCCCGGCTCCGCGGAAGGGAACCGGTTCGCCCATCGGTACGCGAGGTAACGTCCCGGCTCGATCTTCTCGATCCGTTGCGGGACCGACTCGTGCCCGCGGTGCTCCCCCACGATGAGGGCGCCCTCGACGAGCTCGAACCCCGTGGGGTCGGCCTCGTCGAGCCAGAACTCCGGTGCGGTCAGCGCGGCCCACACACGCTCTGGGGGCGCCGAGATCACGATCTCCCGCTCGATCCGGTCCATGTCCACGGATGTTCTCCTCTCGCGATAGGCAACCAGAGAGTTGCATGGGTGGCGACGGGACTCATCCCGCGGCGGCCTCCACCCGCTGCCGCAGCGCGTCGAGCTGCTCGGTCCAGCCACGGGTGTTGTCGTCCAGCGCGCCGCGGCGGGACTCCGCGGGCAGGCCGGCGAAGCCACTCTCCACGACCGCCAGCCGGGTGCCGCCGGCCTCCTCGATCAGCGTGAACTCCACCAGCGTCGAGTTGCCCGCCGCGGGCTCCTGCCCGGCGAAGGCGCTGGCCCAGCGATAGGCGAGGTGGCGGGGTCGCTCGACCCGCTCCACCACGATCGGGAACTTGCCGTGCTCCGGGTTCTCGGCGACGAACCGCTCCCCCGGCCTCGGCTCGACGCCGACCCGGCTGCCGCCGGTGTCGGCCCACGCGAACTCGACGAGCTTCGTCCACACCCGCTCGGGCGGGGCGGCGATCAGGACGTCCCGCTCGATCCTGTCGATGTCCATTCGGATCTCCTCTCGATGTGCAACTACAGAGTTGCACATCTCTCCGGAATCGCGCAACCCGTAGGTTGCACCTGGGTGGCGACTAGGCTCCTCACCCGTGATTGACCCGAGGATCCTGCGCGAAGACCCGGACGCCGTGCGTGCCTCGCTGCACGCCCGCGGTGAGGACGAGGGCGTGGTCGACAAGCTGCTCGCCCTCGACACCCGCCGCCGGTCCGCGATCGCCGCCGCGGACGCGCTGCGGGCCGAGCAGAAGCAGCTCGGCAAGCGGATCGGCGGGGCGCGCGGCACCGACCGGGACGGGCTGCTGGCCACGGGCAAGGAGCTGGCCGCCAAGGTCAAGGAGGCCGAGGCCGAGCAGGCCGCGGCCTCGGCGGAGTTCGCCGAGCTGCACGCCGCGGTGCCCAACCTCGTGCACCCCGCCGCCCCCGCCGGCGGCGAGGACGACTACGTGGTGCTCAAGCACGTGGGCAGCCCGCGCGAGCTCGACTTCACCCCGCGCGACCACCTGGAGCTGGGCGAGGGGCTCGGCGCGCTGGACATGGAGCGCGGCGCCAAGGTCTCCGGCGCCCGGTTCTACTTCCTCACCGGTGTCGGCGCCCAGCTGCAGCTGGCGCTGCTGAACCTGGCCGCCGCGCAGGCGGTGGGCGCCGGGTTCCAGCTGATGATCCCGCCGGTGCTGGTCCGCCCGGAGATCATGGCCGGCACCGGGTTCCTCGGCGCGCACGCCGCGGAGGTCTACCGGCTCCGCGATGACGACCTGTACCTGGTCGGCACCTCCGAGGTGTCGCTGGCCGGCTACCACACCGACGAGATCATCGACCTGTCCGCCGGGCCCCGCCGGTACGCCGGCTGGTCGTCCTGCTTCCGGCGGGAGGCCGGGTCGTACGGCAAGGACACCCGCGGCATCATCCGGGTGCACCAGTTCGACAAGGTGGAGATGTTCACCTACTGCCGGCCGGAGGAGGCCGAGGCGGAGCACGACCGGCTGCTCGGCTGGGAGGAGGAGATGCTGGCCAAGATCGAGGTGCCGTACCGGGTGATCGACACGGCCGGCGGCGATCTCGGCAGCAGCGCGGCACGCAAGTACGACTGCGAGGCGTGGATCCCCACCCAGCGGGCGTACCGGGAGCTGACCTCCACGTCGAACTGCACCACGTTCCAGGCCCGCCGGCTCAACATTCGCTACCGCGACGAGAGCGGCCGGCCCCAGGTGGCGGCGACGCTCAACGGCACGCTCGCCACCACGAGGTGGATCGTGGCGATTTTGGAGAACCACCAGCTCGAGGACGGCTCGTTGCGGGTGCCCGAGGCGCTACGCCCCTATCTCGGCGGCCGGGAGGTCCTGGAGCCGGTCGGCCGGTGAGGCCAGCCGCACCGCGGCGTGCATCGTCACCTGGTTCGCGGTGAGCACCGGGATGCGCAGGCGTCGCCGCAGCGGCCCGACCAGGTCGAACGTCGGGACGTTGGTGCAGCTGACGAACAGCGCGTCGGCGGCGCGCAGGTCGAGGCTGGCGACCGCGTCGAGGACGTCGGCGTAGGTGGTCCGCCAGATGCCGCCCAGCCGGCCGAGGTCGACGCTCGCGCGGGTGGTCACCCCGTGTTCGGCGAGGAAGGCGTGCAGCAGTGCGGCCACCTCCGCGACGTACGGCGTCACCACCGCCAATCGGCGCACCCCGAGCTCCGCACATGCCCGGACCAGGGCGCCGGAGGTGGTGACCGCGGCCGGCGCGCCGGCCTCCCGCATGCCACGGACGAGCGCGGCCTCGCCGGCGGCGCCACCGGCGAAACTGCCCGAGGTGCACGCGTAGGCGACCACGCTCGGCCGCGGCACCAGGAGGTCACGGGTGGCGCGGCGCACGCCGTGCGGGTGGCCGAGCGCGGCGGCCAGCCGGACGGTGACCGGGTCGGGCAGGTAGGGCAGCCGGGTGAGGTGCAGGCTGACGTGGTCGGGCACCCAGCGCCAGAGCTCGCGGTCGAGGGCGAAGTCGAAGGGGGCGATCACGCCGATCCCGGTCTGCGCGGGCGGGGTGAGCGCCGGGAGGTCGGGAACCATGGGCGTGCCCCCCGTGTCGAACCGGCTGGTTGACGCACACGCTAGGTTGCGCGTGGCGCCAGCGGGCGGGTGTCGCGGAGGTTTTCCCGAGGGGTAACACGACGTAACGGCGCAGGTCGGCGGTGTTCATCGGCCCGAAACACCCGGGCTGGGACGGACACGGGGAGGGTGGACGTGCGGAAGCATCGTCTGGTGACGCTGGTGGCGCTCGTGGCGGTGCTGGCCGGGTGCGCCAGCACGGTGCCGGGGACGGCCGTGCTGCCGCCGAAGGCGCGGCCGGTGGAGCAGGCGCCGCGCAACGACCCGTGCCAGCTGCTCACGCCGGCCGAGGCGAAGGGGCTGGGCCTGGCGGAGCAGGGCACGTTCTCGCCGGGGAACGAGGCGCAGCTCATCCCGCCGATGTGCCAGTGGCGGCCGGCCGACCCGGAGGCGGACTTCGACCCGGTGGACGTCGGGATCAGCGAGGACATCGCCATCGAGGAGTACTTCGCCAGCAAGCCGCCGGTCGAGCAGCTCGAGCTTGGCGGGACCAGCTGGGGGCGGTACGAGAGCGTGTTCGGACCGACCATCTGCAACCTGGCGGTGAAGCGGGGGAGGCTGGCGTTCGTCGTCATCGCCGGCGGCAACACCAGCGACCCGACCAAGGCGTGCGACGTCCCGAAGGCGGTCGCCCCCCTGGTCGCCGCCCGCCTCTGACCCGCTGACCGGACCCGCTGCTCCGCGGGGCCGCGTCCGCCCGCCCCGGGCCGAACCGCTCCACCACCCCTGCTCTCGGGGCAACTCCACGCTGTTCCACCGCCGCTCCGAGCGGCGGGCGATTCCGGCCGGCGACCCTGCCCGAACGGCCCCGAAGCCAACCGGAACGCATCCGAAAGCCGCCCCCAAACGCTCGGAAAGCCGACCCGAAACGGCCCGAAAGCTCCCGAGAGTCGGCCGGAACGGCCCCGAAAACGATTCGGCCCGCCCCATAAGTAACCCCACCCGTTTCCCGGGGGGCCGTCCCAGGTCCATTCTATCGGTGGTCGGGGCGGCTGACGGGGGTCGCGGAAATCTGTGGACCACCAATGGGTGATGTGGACAACTCCGCCCGCGCCAGGGTCCGCTAGTCGTGCACCTGGTCGGCGACGTACCTGGCGATCTCCAGCGCGCTGGTCGCCGCCGGGGAGGGGGCGTTGAGCACGTGCACCTGGCCCGGGGCCGTCTCGATCAAAAAGTCGTCCACCAGCGACCCGTCCGGGCGCAGCGCCTGCGCCCGCACGCCCGACCCGTGCCGCACGATGTCGTCCGGGCCGATCGCCGGCACCAGCCGGGCCAGGCTGGCCGCGAACCGGCGCCGGGACAGCGACCGGCGCACCTCGGCCAGCCCGGTCGGGACCGCGTACCGCCGGGCCAGCCGCCACGTCCCCGGGAAGCGCACCACCTCCGCCACGTCCCGGGCCGACACGTCCGCCCACCGGTACCCCTCGCGGCGCAGCGCGAGCACCGCGTTCGGCCCGGCGTGCACGCTGCCGTCCAGCATCCGGGTCAGGTGCACCCCGAGGAACGGCAGCGCCGGGTCGGGCACCGGGTAGATCAGCCCGCGCACCAGGTGCCGCCGCTCCGGCCGCAGCTCGTAGTACTCCCCGCGGAACGGGACGATCCGCGCCCGCGGGACCAGCCCGGCCAGCCGCGCGATCCGGTCGGACTGCAGACCCGCGCAGTTCACCAACGCGTCCGCGCGCAGCACCTCGCCGCCGGTGGCCACCTCGACACCCCCGCGCGCCCCCGGCCGGATCCCGAGCGCCGGCGTCTTCAGCCGCAGGTCCGCGCCGGCCTCGGTGAGCAGCCGCACCAGCGCGCCGCACACCGCGGGGAAGTCGATGATCCCGGTCGTCTCCACCCGCAGCGCCCGCACGCACGCCACCTCGGGCTCGTACTCCCGCGCCTCGGCCGCGGTCACCAGCTTCGCCGGCACGCCGTTGGCCTCCGCCCGCCGGGCGAGCTCGCCCAGCGCGGGCAGCTCGGCCTCGCCCGTCGCGACGACCAGCTTCCCGCACACCTCCACCGGAACCCCGTGCGCGCGGGCGAACTCGACGATCGAGGCGTTGCCGGCCACCGCCATCCTGGCCTTCAACGACCCCGGCTTGTAGTACAGCCCCGCGTGGACGACGTTCGAGTTGTGCCCCGTCTGGTGGGCCGCCCAGCGGTCCTCCTTCTCCAGCACCGTCACCCGGCAGCCGCGCCCGGTCAGCTCCCTGGCCACGGCCAGCCCGACGATGCCCCCACCGATCACCACGACTCGACGCACGGCTGCACAGCCTAAGCGAGCACGCCGGGCCACCCGACCTCGGGAAATCTCCTGGGGACGCGGTCGCCCCGGCCGCGTACTCTCGCGCTTATGGCCGAGAGCCCCGCCGCCGAGTGGCGCGCACAAGTCGACGAGGTCACCGACGCCCTCGAGGCGTTGACGAGGACGCTGGACCACGAAGAGGACCTCGGCACGATCCTGCGCCAGGTGTGCGTGCAGATCACCGAGGCGCTGCCGGACGCCGACGTGGCCAGCATCACCGTGCGGCACGGGGACACCTACGAGACGGCGGCCAGCAGCAATCCGGTGGTCCTCGACATCGACGCCGCTCAGTACCGGGCCGGCCAGGGTCCGTGCCTGGAGGCCATCGCCACCGGCGAGGTGGTCCGGGTGGACGTGAGCACCGCGGTGGAGAAGTGGCCCGACTTCGCCAAGGCCGCCACGGAGGTGGGGATCCGCAGCTACCTCGCGGCGCCGCTCACCATCGACCCCGAGTTGGCCGGGGCGCTCAACCTCTTCGGCTACACCGACCACGGCTACCACGAGATCGACGCCAAGCTGCTCGAGCTCTACTCCACGGCCGTCGAGGCCGCCGTGCGCAGCATCCGCCGCTACCTCGCGGCGCGCGACCTCGCCCAGGAGCTCCGCACGGCGCTGGCCAGCCGCGCAGTGATCGATCAGGCGAAGGGCATGCTGATGGCCGCCCGGCACGTCTCCGCGGACGAGGCGTTCCAGTTGCTGGTCCGGCAGTCCCAGCAGCAGAACGTCAAGCTGCGCGAGCTGGCCGTACGGCTGGTCACCGAGTTGTCCCGACCCTGACCGCGCCCGGGACCCACCGGAGGCGAGGGTACGGGCCGCACGGGCGCCGAGGGCGCTCCAATACACTGCGACCCGACCCAAGGCAACGGGAGAGGTATGTCGAACAGCCCCGAGAACGTCATTCTCGGTCAGCCCACGGTCGGCGAGGAGGAGCTGGCCGCCGTCGCCGAGGTGTTCCGGTCCGGGTGGCTGGCCGGCGCGGGGCCCGCCTGCCGCCGGTTCGAGGAACGCTTCGCCGCCGCGGTGGGCACCGCGCACGCGCTGGCCACCAGCAACTGCGGCGCCGCCCTCTACCTGGGGTTGCGGGTCCTCGACGTGCGTCCCGGCGACGAGGTGGTCGTCGCCGACTACACCTTCCCGGCCACCGGTCACGCCGTGCTGCAGGCCGGCGCCACCCCCGTCTTCGCCGACATCCGGCCGGATATCTTCACCGCCGACCCCGCGGCCGTCGAGGCGGCGATCACCCCGCGCACGGTCGGCATCCTGGTGGTCGACACCTTCGGCCAGCCCGGCGACTACGACGAGTACCGCGTGATCGCCGACCGGCACGGGCTGTGGCTGTTCGAGGACGCCGCCTGCGCGGCGGGCGCCACCTACCGCACGCGGCCGGCCGGCAGCCTGGCCGACCTCGCCGCGTTCTCCTTCCACGGCCGCAAAGGCATCACCGCCGGCGAGGGCGGTGCGCTGGTGTCCGACCGGGAGGACCTGATCGCGCGCGCCCGGAAGCTGCACACCTACGGCATCGAGCCGGCGTTCAACCGCGAGGGCGGCGACGAGCTGCCGATCCCGACCTTCCACGAGGCCGGGTTCAACTTCCGGCTCTCCGACGTCCAGGCCGCGATCATGAACGTGCAGCTCGACCGGCTGCCGGACCTGCTCGCCGCGCGCCGCTCGGTGGCCAAGCGCTACTCGGCGGCCTTCACCGATCTCGACGGCGTCGAGGTGCCGGTGGAGCTGCCCGACCGCGAGCATCCGTGGCAGGCCTACGCCGTGCTGGTCGCCTCGGAGATCGGCCGGGACAGGGTCGCCACCCGGCTCCGCGCGCGGGGCATCGGCTGCAACTTCGGCACCTACGCCTCCCACCTCCAACCGGTGTACGGCGAGCAGCCGCCGCTGCCGGTGTCAGCCGACGTGTTCGCCCGCCAGCTGGCCCTGCCCATGCACGCCAACCTCACCGACGCGCAGGTCGACCGGGTCGTCACCGCCGTCCGTGAGGTCGTCACCGAGCTGTCCTGACCATCCGCGCCACCGCACCGATCCCAGCACCGCGAGGAGAGACGACGAACGTGTCCGAGAAGAAGGTCCTCTTCACCGGAGCCGCCGGGTTCATCGGCGGTCACGTGGTCCCGCTGCTACTCGACCGCGGGTACACCGTCCGGGCCTTCGACAACATGAGCCGCGGCGACCGCGACCGGATGGCCGAGTGGGTGGCGACCGGCAACGTCGAGCTCGTGGAGTCCGACGTCCGCTACGGCGGCGCGGTGCGCGAGGCGATGCGCGGCTGCACGCACGTGATCCACTTCGCCACGGTCTCGATCAACAAGTCGATCGCCGACCCGCACGAGTCGATCGACATCAACATGACCGGCAACCACAACGTCTTCGCCGCGGCCGCGGCCGAGGGTGTCGAGCGGCTGGTGTTCGCCTCCACCGCGTCGGTGTACGGCGACCCGGAGAAGCTGCCGATGCACGAGGACGACCGGCTCGACCCGCTCACCCCGTACTGCATCTCCAAGCGCGCCGGCGAGGATCTGCTCGGCTTCTACCAGCGGCAGAAGGGCCTGCCCTGGAACGCGCTGCGGTTCTTCAACGTGTACGGCCCCGGCCAGAAGATCGAGGCCTACTACACCTCGGTGATCAACCACTTCATCCAGCGGCTGCGGTCCGGCCAGCCTCCGGTCATCGACGGCAGGGGCGAGCAGTCGATGGACTTCGTGCACGTCACCGATTTGGCCAGGGCGGTGGTGCTGGCGCTGGAGTCGGAGCGGGCGAACCTGCCGATCAACATCGGCACCGGCGTCGACACCTCGGTCGCCGCGCTCGCCAAGATCCTCATCGACGCCGTCGGGGTGGACGTCGAGCCGGTGTTCAACGAGCGCGACGTGCTGGTCTCCCGGCGGGCCGCGGACATCACCAGGGCCAAGGAGGTCCTCGGCTGGGAGCCGACGATCACGGTCGAGCAGGGCATGCGCGACCTGGTCCGGGCCAGTGCCTGACACCGGTTCCGGCGGCGACATCGTGGTCGCGGCGGCGAAGGGGCGAGCGATGCGGATCGTCGTGGTCAACAACTTCTTCCCGCCGCGGGTGGGCGGCAGCGCGCACATGGCGGCGTCGCTGGCGCAGCAGTACGCCGCAGCCGGTCACGAGGTGCTGGCCGTGACGGCGGCCTACGGCGGCGCGCCGGCCGAGGAGGAGCGCGACGGTTACCGGGTGGTCCGGCTGCCGGCGACGAAGATGCCGCAGCTCGGGCTGTCCATCGACTTCGACATGACCTTCGCCGCGGTGCGGCCGGGCAACTGGCGGCGGCTGTTTCGGCTCCTGGACGAGTTCCGGCCGGACGCGATCCACCAGCACGGCCAGTTCTTCGACCTGACCTGGATGACCGGGTGGTACGCGCGCCGACGGAAGGTGCCGACCCTGCTCACCATCCACACGCTGCTGGTCAGCGAGAACAAGGTCTACGCCGCGGTGTTCCGGATGCTCGACGCGGTGCTGGTGCGGCCGATCCTGGGTCTGTTCCGGCCGAGGTTCGTCATCCTCGACAAGCTCGGCGTGGACTACTGCGTGCGGCGGTACGGCACCAGTGACGCCAACTCGCACTACTTCCCGATCGCGGTCGACGCCGCCCATTTCGACAAGCCGCTGACCAGGGACGTCCGCGCCGACCACGGCGTCGGTGACGCGCCGCTGATCGTCTCGCTCGGGCACGTGATCCCGCTGCGCGACCGGGTCCCGCTGGTCGAGGCGATGCCGGCGATCCTGGAGCGGTACCCGCGGACCAGGGTGCTCGTGGTCGGCGGGGTCTACCACGACGCGTTCCTGCGGCGGGCCGAGGAGCTCGGGGTGCGGGACGCGTTCGTGGTGACCGGCGCGGTGCCCAAGGACGACGTGCCGGCGTACTTCGCGGCGGCCGACATCGTGACCCACGACCTCAACGGCGGCTGCGGCACCGCGTCGCTGGAGGCGATGCTGTCCGGAACGGCCACGATCGCCTCGGTCGCCGAGGACAACTACCCCGGGGTCGAGCTGCGCAACGGCGAGAACGTCCTGCTGGTGCCGCCGGACGACGCCGCGGCCGTGGCCGACACGGTGATCGGCCTGCTCGACGACCCCGAGCGGCGGGAGCGGATCGCCAGGCGGCAGAGCGCCATGGTGCGCGCCCACTTCGGCCTCGACGTGGTCGCCGAGGAGCACCTGCGCACCCTGGAGAAGATGATCAGCGCGCGGAGCGGCTCCTGATGTCCCCCGACCTGTTCCTTGACGACGAGCGCAGCGACCGGCTGCGCCGGCAGATCCTGACCGACCTCGTCGGCCAGTACATGAACGACGTCGAGCGGGCGCGGCTCTACGGGTTGCCGGAGACCACCCGGATCCGGGAGCGGGCGAAGATCGTCAGTCCGGAGAACCTGACGTTGGGCGAGCACTGCTGGATCGGCGAGGGCGCCGTGCTCGACGCCAGCGGCGGGCTGGAGATCGGCGAGCACACCAGCATCGGGCTGAACACGCTGGTGTTCACCCATTCCAGCTGGCTGGCGAACATGGCGTTGGCAAACTACTCCGGCAGCGACCTGATCGAGCGCAAGCCGGTGAGGATCGGCAGGGGCTGCTTCGTCGGCGGGCTCGTGGTCGTCATGCCCGGGGTGACGATCGGCGACTTCGCGACCGTGCAGCCGAACTCGGTGGTGGCCAAGGACGTGCCGCCGCGGACGCTGGTGGCCGGCAACCCGGCGCGGGTGTTCCAGCGCTACGACGAGGAGTACATCGAGGCGGAGATCGCCAGGGTCCGCGCGGAGAACGAGCGACGCCGTGCGCTGGCCGCCGAACGCGGCGTCTCCTCCCCCGGTTGGGGCGCCCCGGCGGGCGACTTCACCGAGCAGGACGGCGAAGGCTCAGGACACTGAGGGCGGCCTCCCACGAGACCGCACCGGTGGGAGCACACCGAGGATGTACTGGGTGCCGAAGAACTCGCGGGCGAGGCTGCGGAACTGGCTGTGCCGCCACGCGGCGGACCCGTTGATCTCGGCGGGGGTCCACGCGGTGTCGGACGCGGTGGCGTAGTACCGCGCGAACGGGTGGCTGACCTTGACGTACCGGCGGGACACCGCCTCCAGCCTGGCCCTGTCGACCCTCGGAGGTCCACGCCCGCGGCCGGCCCTCCCGCTGGCCCAGCGCGCCTCGGTGAGCACGGCGACCACGCCACTGAGCCCGCGGACCAGCTCGGTGAGCACCAGCGGCCACGGTGTGGCCCGCCCACCCTGGCGCAGCACGGAGGTGGCCAGGTCGGGCGTGTGCTCGTGGTCGCGTGCGGGCAGCCCGGTCCGCTCAGCCTCTCAGCGCAGGGCGGCCAGCGCCGCCCGGTAGGCGTCCACGTCGAACTTCAGGTCCACATCGGATCCGTTGGATGTGGAATGTTCGGTGAGGACCGCGACCAGCTCGTCGACGACCTCGTCCCGGTCCCGGCCGCCGTCCCGCAGCCTCCTGGCCGCGGACCACACCTCCGCGGGCTCGCCGTCCCACAGCTGGTCGATCACCGCCGCCTTGAGCGCGAGGTACACCCGCGCGTCGTCGTCGGTCGGCGAGTCCTCGGCGAGGGCGTCGTGGTACTCCGGGTGCTCGCCCACCACCAGCAGCTGCCGCTGCTCGGGGTCGGTGGGGTCCAGCGCCAGCTCGCTGTCGCCGAGCTCGACGACGATGTCGGGAACGGCGAACATCCGCCGGTCGAGCAGCTCCGCCAGCTCGTCGCCGTCCGCGACCGGCTCGTCGGCGTCCAGGTAGACCTCGACCGGGTCGGCGCCGTGACACGTCTCCTCGACCGTCTCGGCCAGCTCGTCCACGGCGAGCTGGGGCAGCCCCTGGCGTCGCGCGCCCCAGCGCACCCAGGAGTGCGTCACCAGCGGGAGCACCTCCTCCTCGGCGGCGGACAGCTCCACCTCGCCCGGCAGCCAGTCGAGCAGGAACCGCCGCACCCGCTCCGGGCTCACCCGCAACGGCCGGCGTGGCTCGGTCTCCTCCCCGAACCGCACCAGCAGCCGCGCGCAGTACCTGGCCTCGGGCCCGTCCGGCACGTCAGCGGTCGAACGCAGCAGCTCCTCGACCACCGCCTCGGGATCACCGATCGGCTCGGCCTCCGCCACGGGCTCCGGCTCGGGCAGCACCCGGCAGCGGGCCACCGCGATCGCCCGAAACCGGACGAACTCCTCGGTGACCGCCGGCTCCGGCAGCTCGTCCATCGTGGCCAGCCCTTCGGCCAGCAGCCGGTGCAGCCGCGCGGGCGGGATCGGCGCCATCCGCAGCAGACCGGCGCTCTCGGCGGCCTGCTCGCGCATACCGGCGAGCAAATCGTCCGGGTTGTCCACGACGGTGACGTCCGGCAACTGGCCGTCGTCGAGCTGCACCAGGGCGAACACGCCGTGCCGCCGGTCGCCGTAGCCGAAGACGCCCAGCACGGAGGCCGAGTCGCCGTAGACGTCGGCCAGCTCCCAGCACTCCTCGATGCTGACCGCGCCGAGCCGGTCGGCCCACCCCGGCTCCGGGATCCCCTTGCGCAGCACCGCCCGCAGCGCGTCGGCGGCGTGCTCGCGCAGCGCGTCGTCCTCGGCCATCGCGTGCAGCGCGGTGAGCAGCGCCGCCGCGCCCGGGTTCGCCTTCCGCCTGGCGGCTTCCACCAGCTGGTCGATGACCTCGGCGAAGTCCTCGTCGGCCCAGGCCTCGCCGAGGATCTCCGCGGTGAGCACCTCGACGTGCAGCGGGTCGGGGTCGGGGCCGAGGGTGCCGAAGTCCCGCAGTGCGCTCTTGACGAACTGGTTCCGACCGGACGGCTCCGGCGCACGCTCACCGCTCATGCGCCCATGCTGTCATCCGTCATCGGGTGGCCGGCGCCCGGCGCACGGGCTTGGGCAGCGCGATCCTCGCGTTGCGCACCTCGGCGAGCAGCCGGGTCTTGCGCTTGTGCGTCTCGACCAGCTCGGCGAGGTAGGCGCTGAACTCCTCCGCGGTGTCCGCGCGCTTGTGCAGGGTGCGCAGCTTGCGCAGCTGCTGGGCCGCCTGCCGGTAGTAGTGCGGGTCACGGTGGGCGATGAGCTGCTCGACGTGCGAGCGGTAGACGCCGATGACCTCGCCGGGATGCTGCGCGGCCCTGGCCTCGGCGAGCTGGAGTCGCAGGTCGAGCGAGCAGCCGTACCGGTTCGCCGCCCGCCACGCCTCGTCGAGCCTGCCCTCCGCGTGCAGCGCGCGGACCAGCTCGTCGGCGGCCCCGACGTCCCGCTCGGCCCTGGCCCGCAACTCCTCGAGCGCGCGCTCCCGTCCGGCCGGCCGGTGCTCCGGCCCCGCCGCCTTGTCGTGGCCCTGCTTGTCGTGGCCCTGCTTGTCGTGGCCCAGCGTCCTGGCCGCGTACGCGATCGCCTCGGCGTGCCGGCCCGCGGCGCGCAGCGCCCGGACGATCCTCCGGCCGAGGTCGAGGCGCCGCGCGGTCTCCGTCGGTGGCGTCCCGGCCAGGACCGCCATCAGGGTGTCCACATCGCCGGTGAGCTCGGCGAGCTCCTCGCCGAGCCGCTCGAGGGTCGCCCTGCGCCGCTGGCCGGTCTCCTCCCCGAGCGCGTTGTCCACGAGGGACCGCAGGCGGCGCAGCCCAGCCGGGCCGAGCGCGTCGGCGAACTCGGTGAGCGCGAGCTGCGGCGCCCGGTCGGCGAGCGCCACGTCGAGGATCCACTCGGCCAGCGCGGTCGGCGGCGGCGGGTGCGCCACGCAGGCCCGTGCGTAGAGGCCGACGGCCCGGTCGAGCTCGGCGCGCACGGCTCCGGAGCCGTCGTCGAGCTCGGCGAGCGCGGTGCGGATGCGGTCGACGGTGCGCCGGGCCAGCGGCGCGACGTCCGCGCTGGTGCCGCCGTCGAGCAGCCGCTGCAGGGTGTCGAGCACCGCGCTGGTCGTGAGCGCGTGGTCCCGGCCGCGTTCGGCCGCGGCGGCGTCGTGCAGCAGCCGGTGCGCGTCCAGCGCGCGGCGCAGCTCGGGGTGCCGTTGCGCGTACTCGCACACCAGGTCGACCAGCGTGGCCACATCGAGGGAGCGCAGGTAGGAACGCAGGTCGGCGGGGGGCACCGAGCTATAGTGCCCTACCCGAACGGCCGGCCACGTCATCCAAGAGCGTTGACTTCGCCGCGCTCGTGCGCACTCCCCGTCAACACCGTCGGCGTCGGCGGCACGGTCGGCGTCGTCGGCACGGTCGGTGAAGGGCCGCCGGCCGGGACGCGGCTGGCTCCGCGACACCATGTCGGGGGCACGTCGGCCAGCACCCTGGCGGCGAACCGGGCACCGTGGCAGATCACCACCACCGACCGGCCGTCGCCGACCTCGGGCCGGTGCGCGCTGCCGAACACCACGGTCCGTTGGTCCACCACCGCCAGTGCGGCCGGTCCGGTCGCGGCCGGGACGACGGTGGCGCCCGCCGACCGCAGCGGGTCCGCGTCCTCCTGGTCGCCGTCCAAAAGGACGCGTACGTCGACGCCGCGGCGCACCGCTGCCGCCAGATGGACGGGCAGGTCGGGCCCGGCCGGCCAGGACGGGCCGGGAAGGCACAACCACAGCGACTCCTCGGCCCGGTCCAGCTGGTCGGCCAGTGTGTCCGCGGGTTCGAGGTCGAGCAGGGCGTCGGCGCGGCGGACCTCCACCCCACCGGCGCGGCGCTGCTCGTCGAGCGCCGCCAGCGGCGTGCCCTCCGGCGCGAACCGCACGGCGTCGAGGTCGGCCAGCAGGTACGACCGGCGGTCGGCCCGGGTGAGCGCGGCGCCGAACTGCCGGGGACGCCGGGTCCACGCGCTGGCCGCGACGAGGTCGATCACCGCGGTGGCGAAGCGTCGGCCGAGGCAGGTGCGGGCGGTACCGACCGCGGCGGCGAACCGGGTGTCGACGTCGCGGACCGCGGCCAGATCGGCGCTGGCCTGCGGCCGGCAGGCGGTGACGACGCCCAGCCCGGGGTGGGCGCACGCCAGCGCCCGGCACAGCAGCGCGCCGATCGGCCACCAGCCGGCGCCGCGCGGCGCGGCCAGCCCGGGCAGCATGCCGGTGTCGACCAGGACCAGCTCGGTGTCGGGTCCGGGGTCGCGGCGTGGCGCGCCGCCGCCGTGCAGCACGCGGTAGTGCAGGTCGTTGGCGAGCGCGCGCAGCGGCTGGCCGAACCGGAACTGCTGGCCGAGCACCGCGCAGCCGGGGTGGCGCCGGGCGTCGTCGGCGCGGCGGATGCCGCAGTGGGTGAACACGTCCGCGGCCAACCAGGTGCGCGCCTCGGGCACGGCCCGCAGCGCGGGTGGCCGCACCGCCGGCCCCGGCTGGAGGAAGTCGCCGACGAGCGCGGCGCTCTCCCTGGCCCGCGCGACGGCGAGGAGGACCTCGGCGAGCCGGGCGGCGCCGACCTCGTCGACGAGCACGACGTCGAACCGCTGGCCCGTGACGGCCGAGTTCACCCTGGCGGTGCCGAGCGTGGTCGCGACGACCTGGGCGCACGACACCGCCGCGGCCTCGGCCTCCTCCCGCTCGGCGAAGGTTCGCTCGGCCAGCCGGCGCAGCCGGTCGCGCAGCCGGTCGGCGGCCGCGGCGTCCTCGACCCGCCGGCGCAGTGCCTCCCGTTCCTGGTGCCGAGTGGGCAGGTCGTGCCGGAGGCAGTCGGCGGAGAAGCGGCGGTCCTGGTCGCTGGCGACACCGGCGGAGCGGGTCAGACCGATCTTGCGGCGCAGGGCCTCCGCGCGGGTGCGCGTCTCGGCCTCGGCCCGCGCGGCCTCGTCCAGCGCCCGCTCGGCGGCGGTCAGCTCGGTGTCGAGCCGCTCGACGTCGGCGGCGGTCAGCGGGTGCGCCGCGGCGCGGCACCGGTCGATGTGGTCCCGCAGCTCGACCCGCCGCCGCTCGGCGGCTCTGGCGGACCCGCGGCGGACCCGCCGGCTCGTGGCCGGGTCGGGCACGGTGTCGAGCCGGGCCAACTCCTCGGTCAGCTCCTCCGCCTTGGTCAGGCTCGCCCTGGCTTCGGTGGCCCGCCGCCAGCCCTCCCGCGCGGCGCGCAGCCCCGCCCGCGCCTCGGCGAGCGCCTCGGTGGCCTCGGCGTGCCGCGCGGTGACCGCGGCGAGCTCGTCGCCGAGGGTGCGCAGCCGCTGGGCGTTGTCGATTCGCCGGCGCGCGGCGAGGAACGCCTCGTGGCTGTACCCGGTGAGCGCGGAGTCCAGCTCGGCGAGCCGCTCCCCGGCGCCGGCCAGCTCGGCGAGCTCGCGCAGCACGGCGGTGCGGTCGGCGTCGGCGGGGCAGGCGGGGGCGACCGCCAGCTCGGCGCGGGTGGGAAGGCCGACCCTGGCGACCTTGCCCGGGGAGAGCCGGCGACGCAGCGCGAGCACGGCGTCGTCCACCGCGGAGTCGACCGGGGACAGCAGCAGCACCCGCTTGCCGGCCGCGACCAGCTCCTCCACCGCGGCGACCAGCACGTGGGTCTTGCCGGTGGCCGGTGGACCCCAGACCAGATGCAGGCCGGGGCCCCGACATGCCGCGTAGGCAGCACGCTGGTCGTCGACGAGCCCGGCTGCCGGAGGTGCCGAATCGCGCAGTGGATCGGGCAGTGGGTCGACGGTGCCGGTGGCGAGCCGGTCGGCCAGCGGCGCGTCACCGAGCCGGCGCAGCCCGTCGGCGAGGCCGCGGAGCAGGGCGCGCGGAGACACGGTGGCGGCCCACACGTGGTCGCGGCCGCGGGGCGGGTCGGGCAGCCGGAGCCGCAGGACGCCGCCGGCGAGGTGGGCGGCGTCGGCGGGGACCGCGGTGTCGTGCCGGGGTCCCCGCGGGCCGGCGACGCAGACGTGCCGCAGGTGCTCGGCGCTGATGCGGCGGTCGCGCAGGTCGACGGCGTACCAGCCGGCGTCGGGCAGCGGGACCGGGGTGCCAAGCGGGGTCCACGGGCCGGTCTCGCGGACGTGGGCGAGCTCCTGCTCGACCGCGTGGGCAGCGTCCCGCCGCCAGTCCGTCATCCATCACTCCCAAGGTCGTTCCCGTCGGTCCGCGTCCGTTCACCACGAGTAAACCAAGAGCGCCCGAGCAAATACAGAGCGTAACCCCTCCGGTGGAAAACCTGGGCGCGGGCGAAACGCGGGCGGGTCGAGCGGCGATAGAGCCGGATCCCGGCCGCCGGTCAGAAGCGGCCCTCCGGGTCGAGGTCGATCTCCTCCAGCAGGGGAACCGGGCTCGGGGCCGATGGGCAGCCGGGGTAGGGCCGCCACCGGCCGCCGCGGTCGCGCCAGTACAGCGACCACCGGCCGTCGTCGCCGAGGCGGAGCTGGGCGAACTCGTGGACGATCCACTCGGCCGTCGACCCGGGTTCGGCGGTCCAGGGCAGCCGGCGCTGGACCAGGGTCACCGAGCGGCCGCGGCGCCGGCACTCGAAGCGGAGCTGCTCCCTGACGGTGTCCGGCACCCGGCGCGCGCACCACCGCTCGATCTGCCGGAGCGCGAACTCGGAGATGGCAGCCACGCGGCCATTGAACCCCACCGGCGACGCGGAGGCAGCCGCTCGCGCCCCGTCCCGGGCGCTCGTGGTAGGCAGTTCCGGTGACACTCGACGACCTCGCCCTGCGGCTGCGCGACTTCGCCGCCGCCCGGAACTGGGAGCCGTTCCACACGCCGAAGAACCTCGTGATGGCGCTGTCCGGCGAGGTGGGTGAGCTGACCGAGCTGTTCCAGTGGCTCACCCCCGAGGAGTCCGCCGCGGTGCTCGACGACCCCGGGACCGCGCACGACGTCCGTGACGAGCTCGCCGACGTGCTCCTCTACCTGGTTCGGCTGGCCGACGTCCTCGGGGTGGACCTGCTGGCCGCCGCCGAGGCCAAGATCGACCGCAACGAGCACCGCTTCCCGCCCGAATCCGTCGGGTAGTTCCGCTAACCTCGGCGGTCGCGGCCCGACGGGCACCGAAGTAGCCACTTCGTCGCTGCCCCCACCCGCACGTGGATACCTGCGTGCCGGTGTTCCTCGCCGATCTGGTCGACGCCGGCCTCGGGCACGTCGAGGTCCTGCTGGAGCACAAGCTGCCGCACAGCCCCATGCGGGTCGACGTCGTCCTGTGTGGGACCCATCCGTGCACCGGCGAGTCCACCTTCGTCATGGTCGAGCTCAAGCAGTGGTCGCACGCCGAGCTGCTCGCCGCCGACCTGGTGCTGCTCGACGCGCACACCCAACCCGTGTTGCACCCCGCCGAGCAGGTCCGCCGGTACTGCGAGTACGTCGTCGACGAGACACCCGCGCTGGAGGACCGTCCCCACGCCGTGCACGGGATCGCCTACCTGCACAACTCGCTCGGCGACCGGGTGCCCTCGCTGCGGCGGTACACCCCGAGCCAGTTCGCCCGGCTGTACACGATGGACGAGAAGGCGGAGCTGCTCGCCCACCTCCGCGCCCTGCTCGACCCCGCGGGGGAACGGGATGCCGCCGGACGAGGAACTCGTCGGTGACGTTCCAAGGTTTCCGGCACGCCCCGGCCAAACCGCTGCTGAACCGGGCGAGCAGGGAGATCCGGGAACGCGAGCAGTTCGTGCTGCTCGACGAGCAGCAGGTGGCCTACCAGTCGGTGCTGCGGGCCGTGGAACGAGCCAGGGTGGCGCGGCGGCAGACGGTCGTGGTCGTGCTGGGCGGCGGGTGTGCGTGTACTCCACAGATCCGGAGACGAGGCGGTTCCTCGAACCATGGCCTCCTGAGCCGGTCGGTGCCCGCCCGGCAACCCGCTCCCCGACGGTGGGTGACGGACTCGATACCCTCGACTACCGCCGGGCCCGGCCGACCGGGAGGACACCGCATGTGGCTACTCGACGAACCCGAGTTCGACCCGACCCTGCTCGACTGGCTCGCCGGGCTGAATCCCGAGCGGCTCGAGCGGATCCTCACCGCCCGGCCGGACGTCCTCGAGCCTTCCCCGCCGCGCCGGCTGGACGAGCTCGCCGAGCGGCTGTCCTCGGCCGAGTCGGTGCGCGCCGCCCGCCTGCTGGTGGGCACGCCCGGCGTCCAGCTGCTGCGCGCGTTGCAGCTCGGCTACGCGCTCGGCCACGAGCAGGGCGTCCCGCCGGCGACGCTGGCCGGTTGGCTGGCCGGCGACGCCGACCCGCGGGCGGTGCTGGACTTCCTCGCCGGCCTGGCGCTGGCCTGGCCGGACCCCTCCGGCGCCATCCACCTCCCGGAACCGCTGCGCGGCGACGAGTACCGCACCTACGGCCTCGGCGCCTCGCTGGCCGAGCTGCTGCCACAGGCCACCATCGCCGAGCTCAAGCGGCTGCGCGCCACCCTCGGCCTGTCCGGCGGCGTCCGCAAGCCCCAGCTCGTCGACGTGATCCTCGGCGTGCTCCGCGACCCCGGCCACGTCCGCGAGCTGCTGGCCGGCGCCCCCGAGGGAACGGTCGAGCTGCTCAACGACACCGCCCGGCACGGACCCACCGTCCCGGTCGAGCGGCGATCCGGCGAGCCGGCCGAGTGGGCCCTGCGGCACGCCCTGCTGTGGACCCTCCCCACCGGCGAGGTGGTGCTGCCGCTCGAGGTGGCGGTGACCCTGCGCGGCCCGGAGCTCCGGCTGCCGCTCGACCCGGCCCCACCCGAGTTGTCGATGAACCCGGCCGACCCGGCCGACGTCGCGGTCCGGACCTCGGCCGCCGCGCTGCGCCTGGTGGACCGGGTCCACAGCGTGCTCGACGCCGCCGCCACCGAGCCGCTGCCGACGCTGCGCTACCGCGCCGACATCGGCCCCCGTGTCGTCAAGCGGCTGGCCAGGGACATCGGGGCGACACCGGCGGAGGTCCGCCTCGTCCTGGACCTCGCGACCGCGACCTCGCTGCTGACCGTCCGCGAGCTGGAGCCCGAGCCGCCCACCCGGGCCCGCCCGATCCCGCCGCCGCCGGACCTCGGCGTGGTGCCGGCGGAGCGGGCCGCCCGACTGCGCAGCGCCGGCTCGGCCGCGCTGTTCCGCACCCTGCTCGGCGCGTGGTGGACGCTGGACGCCAGCCCGCTCGCCGACGAGCACGCGGTGCGCGGCCTCGGCGCCGCCGCCGTCCGGCACCTGCGGCAGCTGACCCTGCGGCTGCTCTGCCACCTCGAACCCGGGTCCGGCCTCGCCGACGAGAAGGCGCTGCTCGAACTGGCCCGGTGGGCCGTGCCCGCGGTGCCCGCCAGCGCGGCGGACGCCCTGGTCCGCGGCAGCCTGGCCGAGGCGGAGCTGCTCGGCGTCGTCGCGGACGGCGCGCCGGGGGAGCTGGCCTACGCCATGGTCGCCGCGGGGCCGCGGCTCGACCCGGCCGCGCCGGAGCTGACCGGGATCGTCGATCGGCTGCTCACCGGCGCCGGGAAGACGGCGCTGTTCGGCGCCGACCTCACCGCGGTCGTCGCCGGCGCCCCGGACGTCCAGCTCGCCGCGCTGCTGGACAGCGTCGCCGACCGGGAGTCCCAGGGCGCGGCCACCACCTGGCGGTTCAGCCGGGCCAGCGTGCGGCGGGCGTTCGACCGGGGCACCACCGCCCCGATGCTGCTCGACGAGCTGGCCGCGGTGGCCCGGGACGAGCTGCCGCAACCGCTGGTGTACCTGATCAACGACGTCGCGCGCCGACACGGCGAGGTGGCCGTCATCGGGGTCGCCGGCGTGGTCGTGGGCGAGGACGAGGCCGTGGTAACCGAGATCGCCGGGCACAAGGCGGCCGGCGCGCTGGGCCTGCGCCGGGTGGCGCCGACCGTGCTGGTCGCCACCGTCGACCCCGACACCGTGCTCCGCCGGCTCCGGCGAGCCGGGTTCGCCCCGGTGCGGCGCGACGTCGACGGCGCGCTGGTGATCGCCGAGCCGGCGCTGGCCCGGGTCGCCGAGCCGGAGCCGGAGCCGGCGGTCAGCGTGCCCAGCCCCCGCGCGCACGCCGAGCGCCTGCTCACCGAATGGCACGACAGACCAGGGCGCTAGTGTCCTGCGCCCGAAATCCGTCGAGTACGTGCTGGTTCGACCGTGGCCAGAGGTTCCCGGCCGTTCCGGGCGCGGGACACCAGCGGCCGGCCAGGTCCCCGGTCCTCACTGGCCTTGCCCGCCGGCGCGGCCGAGGGCGTCGGCCAACAGCCGGACCTCCTCCGGGTCGGGGCTGGCGGCGCCACGCTGAGGACGGAAGGTGTCTCGGCTTCGACGCCACCAGCCCGACGGGCTGGGTCACCTCAACAGCGAGCCGTCCACGTAGACGTCGGCCTTCTCATGCGGGAACGCGACCAGGCCGGTGATCTTCTCGCTCTCCGGCAACGGTGTCCGGTAGGACCACGCGAGGTCGGTGACCACCTCGTCGCCGGCGCGGACCGACCAGTACTCGGCGGCGCCCTTGTACGGGCAGTGCGTCACCGTGTCGGTGTGCTCCAGCAGGTCGAGCCGGACGTCCAGCTTCGGCAGGTAGTAGCGGGGCGGCAGGCCGGTCTCGAACAGCACGGTCGGGCGGCGCGACTCGGCGACCGTCACCCCGGCGACCTCCACCCGCACGTGCCGGGAGCTGGCCAGGATGTCCACCCGGACGTGCGGGTCTCGCGGGTGGGTGAACACCTCCTCGTCCTCCTCGAACCAGGCGTCCATCGCGGCCCAGTCGAGCCGGACGTGGTCGCGCAGCTCCTCGATCGGCGACTCGGCGTACTCCAGCACCGCGTCCGGCGCCTCCCGCTCGCCCACCCGCAGCGTGCCGAGCCGGCCGTCACCGCGGCTCGGGGAGTGCTGGGTCCGCTCGCTCGGGGCGATCAGGTCGGTCCGCACGTCCGCCCGTGGGAAGTAGTACGTCGGGTAGTAGGGCACCTCCCACACCAGCAGCGGCCGGGTGGTGTCCGCCACCACCGTTCCGGCGAACACCGCCCGCACCCGCTTCGCTCCTGGTTCCGTCCGCACCCGTCCACGTTCGCTCATGTCCAGGCCAACACCGGATCGCCCGCCGAGATTCCTGCGGATTCCCGGACGATTCCGCGCGGCGGTCATCGGCGAACGGTGCGGACCATCGAGGCGTAGGCGACCACGTTGTCGACGTATTCCCCGGACGCCCGGTCGAACACGCCGCCGCAGGTGATCAGGCGCAGTTCCGGGCCTTCGGTGTTGCCGTAGACCCGTTCGGTCGGGAACGCGGCCTTCGGGTACCGCTCCACGCGGTCGACGGTGAACTCCACCGACCACCCGTCGACGCGGTGCACGGTGACCACGGCGCCCCGCGGCAGCTCGGCCAGCCGGTGGAACACCCCGGGCACCTTCCGGTAGTCGACGTGACCGGCGATGACGGCCGGCCCGACCTCCCCGGGAGCGGGGCTCTCGGTGAACCAGCCGGCCGTCTCGGCGTCCGCCGGCACCTCGAGGCTGCCGTCCGGCTGGAAGCCGAGGTCGACGACCTCGCCGGTGCGCACCCCGATCGCCGAGATCTCCAGCCACGCCGGCCGGGCCGGCGGCAGCGGGGAGGCCGTGTCCGGCTCGGGCGAGGCGTCCGTAGCCAGCGCGCTGGCGGCCGGCACGCTCGGGGACGACGGGCCCGGCGGCGGGGTGACCGGTGGGCCGGCACACCCCGCCAACACCAGGACCGCGACGCCCGCCAGGCCGCGGCGGGTGAGCCGCCGCGCCGGCCGCGCCAGCAGTGTCGTCACCGAGGTCAGCGCCCGTCACCGCCGGTGTCGACGCCACCGGAGGGGCGCACCCGGACCTGCTGCTTGCCCGGCCCGCCGAACCGAGACTCGCACGCGTAACCGTCGCCGTCCCCGTCCAGCCGGTGCGGGTCAGACCGGTCGGCGTCCAGCACCGCCTGCGCCTGCGCCTGCGTCGCGAAGTGCCGGCAGTCCTTGTCCTGGCCGGCGCGGGCCGGCGCGGCGGGCTTCGCCGGCTCCGGGGCGGCTGGTTGCGGGTCGGCCGGCGGCGCCTGCGGCGGGGCGGGCGGACCGAACCGGGACTCGCACGCGTAACCGTCGCCGTCCCCGTCCAGCCGGTGCGGGTCGGACCGGTCGACGTCCAGCACCGCCTGCGCCTCCGCCTGGGTCGCAAAGTTCGCGCAGTCGTAGTCCCGCGCGACCTCCCCGGTTTGCCCGAGCGCGGAGCCGGTGAACGCCGAACCGGCCAGCAGGACGGCGGAAATGGACACGACAAAACGACGGGACAATGACATGGAAAACACACCTCTCCGCACAGGGGAACCCGCGCCGGAGCGCTTTCTCCGGCGGTACCGGCTTCCTTATCGACCCTACGAAAGTAGGTGTTACGCCGATCACAAAGAAAATCGCCGGCATTTGGCAACGAGAAAAGGTCGGTCCTGGTTGGGCGTTCCCGATCCGCCCCGTACGCTTCGGGTATGGCCATCCAGGTGCTGCTCGTGGACGACCACGAGGTCGTCCGGCGCGGGCTGCGGGACCTGCTCGGTGACGAGCCGGACATCGAGGTCGTCGCCGAGGCGAGCGGCGCGGACGAGGCGTTGGCCGTGGCCGTGCACGTGGAGCCGGACGTGGCCGTGGTGGACGTGCGGCTCGGCGAGGGCGAGCGGGACGGCATCGCGCTGTGCCGCGAGCTGCGGTCCTTGCCGAACCCGCCGCGCTGCCTGGTGCTCACCGCGTTCGACGACGAGGAGGCCGTGGTCGGCGCGATCATGTCCGGGGCCTCCGGCTACCTGCTCAAGCAGGTCCGCGGCCAGGACGTGGTGAAGGCCGTGCGCGAGGTCGCCGCCGGGCGCTCGCTGCTGGACCCGGTGAGCACCGCGCGGGTGCTGGAGAGCCTGCGCCACCCGCCGGAGGACGAGCTGGCCGCGCTCACCGAGCGCGAGCGGGAGGTGCTCGACCTCATCGGTCAGGGACTGTCCAATCGGGAGATCGCCGAGCGGCTGTTCCTCGCCGAGAAGACGGTGAAGAACCACGTCACCTCGGTGCTGGCCAAGCTCGGCATGCAACGCCGCACCCAGGCCGCGGCGTGGGTGGCGCGCCGGGGGAGCCCGCGTGGCGGCTGACCCGGAACCGCCAACCCCCCCCCCGTTCGAACTGGCGCAAGGTTCCGGTCGACCAGCGGTACCGGCACTGGAACACGGTCGGCTTCGCCCGCACCGTGCTGGTGGTCGTCCGCACGGTCACCACGCTGACCCGGCTGCTGGACATCCTCGCGCTGCTGGAACGCGACCGGCGGGTCCAGGTGGTGTTCACCCACGCCGAGGGCAACCGGGCGATCTTCGCCGCCGGCGTGCCCGACCTGCTGCGCGCGCTGGGCGCCCCGGTGATCCCGTGGGAGCAGGCCACGAAGGCCCCGGTCGACCTGGTGCTCGCCGCGAGCGAGAACGACGACCTGCACGAGCTGCCCGGCCCGGTGCTGCTCGTGCCGCACGGTCTCGGCTACCAGAAGCACTACCCGGGCAGCCGGGTCACGTCCGGGATGGATCCGGACCGGCTGGTCCACGCCGGCCGGGTGGTGCCGGCGGCGATCGCGCTGTCCCACCCCGAGCAGGCCGAGCAGCTGCGGGCCGCGTGCCCGCCAGCCGTGCCGCGCGCGGTGGTGGTCGGCGACCCCTGCCACGACCGGATGCTCGCCAGCGCGCACCGCACCGCCCGCTACCGCAGGGCGCTCGGCACCGGCGACCGCGCGCTGGTGGTGCTGGCGTCGACCTGGGGCCCGGAGTCGCTGCTCGGCAGCTGGCCCGAGCTGCCGGCCGCGTTGCTCGGCCGGCTGCCACTGGACTCCTACCAGGTCGCGGCGGTGCTGCACCCGGGCATCTGGGCGGCGCACGGGCCGTGGCAGGTGCGTGGCTGGTTGACCGACGCCCGTCGCGCCGGGCTCGTGCTGGTCCCGCCGGAGCGGGGCTGGCAGGCCGCGCTGCTGGCCGCCGACTGTGTCGTCACGGACACCGGGTCGGCCGCGCTGTACGCCGCGGCGGTGGACGAGCCGGTGCTGCTCGGCGCGCGCGGCGGCAGCACGGTGCCCGGGTCGCCGCTCGCGGCACTGGCCGCCACGGCGCCCGCGCTCGGCCCCGGTGACGACCTCCGCGCGCGGATCGACGAGGTCGTGGACGGGCACCGGCCCGGTGCGCACGCGGAGATCCTGCGGCGGGCGGTGCACCGGCCAGGGCGGTCGGCGGCGCTGCTCACCGAGCTGCTGTACCGGTGGCTGCGGCTCACCCCGCCGGTGGCGCCCGCGTTCCCGGCGGTGCCGGAGCCCGTGGTGGAGCCGGCCGAGGTCGCCGCGTTCGTGGTCGGCGGCCGGGTCGACGGCGACGTCGTGGCGTTGGAGCGCTTCCCCGCCGCCGTGGATGTCCACGGTGAACTGTCCTACCGGCACACCGTGGCACACGCCGAGCTGGCCGAGCTGCGCGAGCTGGACGCCGCCTCGGTGGTGTACACCGAGCCCGCCCCCACGGACTTCCCGAGGTGGGCGATGGAGGTGCTGCACCGCCGGCCGGTGGTCAGGATCGCCGCGGCGGTCGCTGGGGACGGCACCTGCCTGGTGTGCCCACGCGGCGGTGAGCCGCGTCGGCTCTCCGCGCCCGGGATCGACCCGCTCCTGCTGGCCTCGTTCGCCTACCTCCGGCAGGTCGATCCGGACGTGCCGGCGGCGCTGCGCGTCGGCGCGACCAGGGTCGAGGTCAGCTCGGCCCCATCCGGCTGAGCCAGTCGCGGAACACGGTCTCCCGCGGATGACCGGCCCACCACAGCAGCTCCCACGCGGCCGACCAGTGCCACCGGGCGCCGGCCAGGTCGCCGCGAGCATGAGCGAGCGTGCCCGAGACCTCGTGCAGCTCCACCGCGTACTGGGTGGCCCCGGCCTCCCCCACCAGCCGCCAGGCCTCGCGCAGCGCGGCGTCGGCCTCCGGGTACGCCCCGAGCGCGGTGTGCGCCTTGGCCTGCACCAGCCGCACCCGTGACTGGTTGCGGAGTTCCCTCGGCGGGGTGTTGGCCCACGCCTCGGGCAGCAGGTCCAGCGCCGACCTCGGCCGGCCCACCTTCACCAGCACGTTGGCCAACATCCGCAGGTGCAGGCCGAGCGCGCGGCGACCGGCCTCGCCCAGCGTGCGGTCCAGCCGCACCGCCTCCCGCAGCGCCGCGACCGCCGCGGCGAGCTCGCCGCGCTCCTCGTGCCATCGCGCGCGGAACTCCAGTGTGGACGACGCCAGCTCCGGGTCGTCGAGGCCGGCCACCAGCTCCAGCGCCCGGTCCAGCTGCTCCCGCGCCCGCTCGTACTCGCCCAGCAGGACGTGCGTGCGGCCGAGCATCCCGTGCAGCCGGGCGGAGACGGCCGGCGTGCCGAGCCGCTCGGCGGCGCGCAGGCCCCACCGGTAGAGATCCGCGAACAACCGATGATGGCCACGGGCGACCTGCAACCGTTCCAGCGCTCCGCAGAGTTGGACCACCTCGACGTCCCGGCCGCGCAGGCACGCCTCCCGCACCAGCGCGGCGAGAACCTCGCGCTCGTCGTCCAACCAGTCCAGTGGGGACGAACCTGTGAACTCCTCGACCTCCGGCACCAGGTAGCGGCGCAGCCGGTCGGTGCCCAGCTCGAGGTCGGCGGCCACCGCCCGGTCGCGGTAGTGGCGGAGCAGCCGGTCCGCGGCGGCCACGTCCGGAGTGGGCCTGGCGGCGACCTCCCGCACGAGATGGTGCAGCCGGTACCGGCCGGGCCGGGTCGGCACGAGCAGCTGGGCGTCGGCCAGCTCGGCGAACGCGGCCTCGGCGGGCCGACCGAGCAGCGAGCTCGCGCCGACCACGGTGAAGTCCGGCCCGGGGTGCTCGGCGAGCAGGCCGCACAGCTCGGCGGCCGGAGCAGGCAGCTCGGACCTGGTGCGCTCGTACGTCACGCGCACGGCGTCGACCGCGCCGAGCGCGCCGGCGGTGCGCAGCTCGGCGAGCACGGCCGCCACCGGTTCCGCGACGATCCTGGCCCGCGTGCGCACCCGCTCGCCGGCGAACCGCAACGCCACCGGCATCCGCTCACACAGCTCGGCGAGCCGCTCCGCGGCGACCCGCTCGGCGGCCACGACGTGCGGTCCGGCCAGCGCCTCCAGCAGGTCGAGCGCGGCGACCGGATTCAGCGCGCCCACCGGGACCGGTCCGGGCAGCTCGGCCGCGAGGTCACCCGCGCGGACGGCGGTGACCAGCACCAGGCTGGCCGGCGACGGCGGGAGCAGCGCGTGCACGTCGGCAAGGCTCCGCGCGTTGTCCAGGGCGAGCAGGAACCGCCGGCGCGCGGTCACCGCGCGGTACTGCGCCCACAGGTCCGCGGTGCCGCCGGCGAGCAGGCCGGGCTCGACACCGAGCTGGGTGAGCACGTGCGCGACGACCTCGGGCTGGCGCAGGTGGTTGCCGTCCCGCCATTCGGCGAGGTCGACGTAGACCTGCCCGTCGGGCCACCGGGACGCGAGGTCGTGCGCCACCGCGCAGACCAGCGCGGTCTTGCCGGCACCGTGCTGGCCGACGAGTAGCTTCCGGCCGGCGCCGGCGAGGGCGGCGCGCTCCGCGTCCCGGTCGACGAACGGCACCGGGGCGGCGGGCGCGGCCGGCCGGGTTGCGCGCGGTGGCCCTCCGGTCAGCTCGCCGAGCAGCCCGGCCAGCTCGGCGCCGACCTCCGGCTCGGCCTCGACCAGCTCGCGCAGCGCCCGCTCGAGCCGCTCCGGATCGGCGAGCAGCGCGGCGACGTCCTCCGCCCGGCGCCGCCGGGCGAGCCGTCGAGCCACGGCCTCGCGGAGCCGGCCGGCGCCGCGCAGGGTGGCCCCCGCCGCGAGCGACTTCGCGACCTCCCCCAGGACGACCTCCCACACGCTGTGCTCCCCTCGTCACGGCACGTGGGGCCACGCTAGCGCGGTCAGCCGTCGAGCGGGAGGTCGAAGGCGACCAGGGTGCCGAGGCTGGGCGAGGAGTTGACGAAGAACTTCCCGCCCGCGGCGTCGGCCCGCTCGGCGAGGTGCCGCAGGCCGCGGCGGGCCACGTCGCGCGGCACGCCGCACCCGTTGTCCCGCACCCGCAGCTTGATCCCCTCGACGTCCCGGCGCAGGGTCACCCTGGTCTCGCTCGCCCCGGAGTGTCGCACCACATTGGACAGTGCCTCGCGGAGCGCGGCGCGGACGTGGTCGGCCCGCTCGGCCGGAATGTCCGCCAACTCCCCGGAGAGCTCCAGGGTCGGCGGGAAGCCGAGCAGCTCGCCGGCGATGCGCACCTCGCCGCGGGCCGACTCGGCCAGGTCGGTCGCGGCGGCCGGGCGGGACTCCCGCGCCGGCTCCGGCGAGCGCAGCGCCCGCACGGTCGCCCGAATCTCCCCGATCGTCTCGTCCAGCTGGTCGACCGCCTCGCCGAGCCGGGCGGCGTCGGCCTGCGCGAAGCGCTTGCGCATCCGCCGGCGCACCCGGTCCAGCCGCATGCCGGCGGCGTAGAGCCGCTGGACGATCACGTCGTGCAGCTCGCGGGCGATCCGCTCCCGTTCCTGGTACAGCGACACCCGCTGCCGGGCGTTGGCCCCCTCGGCCAGCGCGAGCACCACGCCGGCCTGCGCGGCGAACGCGGCCAGCACCTCGACCGTCGGCTCGGGGAACGCGGCCGCTCCACGCTCGCGGTACACGGTCAGCGCGCCGAGCACCCGCCCTCCCGAGCCGAACGGGGCGGCGGCGAAGGGGCCGTAGTCACGCAGCTCGGGCGGCACGTACGGGGAGGTGCGCGGGTCGGTGGTGAAGTCGGCGCTGACCACCGGGCCGCCGCCGCGGGCGACCTGGCCGGCGGCCGACGCGGCCGGCAGCACCAGCCCGAGCAGGCCCTCGGTGGTCGCCGGATGCGCGGCCTCCACGGCGACCGTGCCGTCCTCGGCGCGCACCATGACCAGCCCGAGGTCGGCCCCGGCCAGCTCGGCGGCGCGGCGGACGACCGAGCCCAGCACGGCGCCGGGGTCGTCGCCGGACAGCGCCGCGGTGGTGATCTCGGTGGCGGCGGACAGCGCCCGCGCCGCGAGGCTGGGTTCCATCGGCAGCTCCATCGACACCGCCACACTAGGCCGACCGGGCCGCCGCCCCTCCTGGGGCCACCCGGCCGGTCTCGGGAGCGGGGGCCTGGCCGGCGGCCCGCGCCGACCGGGCTGCCGCCTCTCCCGGCCCGGCCTCGGGCTCGCCGTCCGGCCGCCGGCCCGTGCCCACCCACTCCTCCGGCCGGAGGCTGCGGACCCTGCCGTCCCGGACCTCGACGACGAGGTCGGCGCCGGCCGCCTCGGCGGCGCGGTGGGTGACGTGCAGGACCGTGCGCCCGGCCAGTGCCGCGTCGAGCCGGGCGAGCACGGTCCGCGCGGTCGGCTCGTCCAGGTGCGCGGTGGGCTCGTCGAGCAGGACGAGCGCACCGTCGGCGGCGGCGAGCACCGCGCGGGCGAGCGCGACCCGCTGGGCCTGCCCGCCGGACAGCCCGGCGCCGCCGCTGCCGAGCCGGATGTCCAGCGGGAGGTCGGGCAACCCGGCGACGCGCAGCGCGGCGACCAGCTCGGCGTCGGTGACGTGCGGGTCGGCCAT
This sequence comes from Amycolatopsis arida, assembly GCF_900115565.1. Classification (GTDB taxonomy): domain Bacteria; phylum Actinomycetota; class Actinomycetes; order Mycobacteriales; family Pseudonocardiaceae; genus Yuhushiella; species Yuhushiella arida. The sequence continues at coordinate 278,944 of NZ_FOWW01000007.1, forward strand.
GCGCAGGTTCTCGGCGACCGTGGTAGCGACGAGTCGCGGCTCCTGTGGCGCCCACGCCACCCGCGCCGGGCGGACCACCTCACCCCGCTCCGGGTCGAGGAGCCCGAGCAGCACCGCCAGCAGGGTGGACTTCCCGGCGCCGGACGGCCCGACCACCGCCACCCTGCTCCCGGCGGGAACCCGCAGGTCCACACCGCGCAGCACCACCCGGCTCGCCCCCGGCCACCGAACGTCCACCCCACGCAGCTCCACCTCCCCACCCACGCCATGAAGGCCACCTTCATGGCGTTTCACCGTGGGGTCGAGGTCGGTGAGGCGGGTGCGGGCGCGGCGCAGGGTGTCCCAGTGCGCGGCGGCCGGTGGCAGGAGGGCGAGGACCTCCGCCAGCGCGAGCGGCACCAGGCCGAGCACCGGCACGAGCGTCGGGTCCAGCGCGCCCGCGGTGACGGCGGCCGCGGCGGTCGCCGTGCCGGCGAGCATGGCACCGCCGGTGGCGAGGACGACCACCGCGTCGGCCGCGCCCGCGCCGAGCGCGCGGCGGCGGGCGGTGGCGGCCAGCCCGCGGTCGGCGCGGGCCAGGTCCGCGCGGTGGCGCCGGTGCGCCCCGAAGGCAAGCAGCTCGGCGGCCTGGTCGAGCAGCGCGAGCACCCTGGCCGCCACCTCGCGCCGCCCTTCGGCCAGCGCCGAGGTGGCCCGCCGCTCCGTGACCAGCGCGACCGCGGGCGCGAGCAGCGCGCCGGCCAGCAGCGGTGCCCCGGCGGCGAGCCCGGCCGCGGGCAGCACGGCCACCGCGGTGACGCCGACGCCCGCCAGCACGAGCGCGGCCACCAGTGGCGGCGCGAGCACCCTGGGCAGCAGGTCGCGCACGGTGTCGACGTCGTCGACGAGGCGGCGCGCGGTGGCATCGCCCCGATCGGCGATCGGGCCGCGGTGGACGAGGGACCGCCACAACCCCACCCGCAGCCGGGTGGCCACCCGGAGGGCGCCGTCGTGGGTGACCAGGCGCTCGACGTAGCGCAGCGCCGCGCGGGCCAGCCCGAACGTGCGCACCCCGACCACCGCGACGGTGAGGGTGAGGATCGGCGGCTGCTGGGCGGCCTTCGCGATCAGCCAGCCGGACGTGGCGGTGAGCGCGAGGCCGGCGAGCAGCGCGGCGGCGGCGAGCCCGGCCCCGGCCAGCAGCCGCCGGTCGAGGAGGGCGCGCAACGGCAACGGAGCGCGGGCCGGGGTGCCGCCGGTGCCCTCCGGCGGCACCCCGGGCCGCGGGGCCGCCGGCACGTCGCCGGCGTCGCCGGTCGGTCCCGCCCGGTGCGCGGCCAGCACCACCGCGGCACCGGCCCGCTCGGCGCGCCGCACCGCCGCGAGCACCATGCGGGCGTGCTCGGGGTCCTGGTGGGCGGTCGGCTCGTCGAGCAGCAGCAGCCACGCGCCGCGCCGGACCCGCAGCAGCGCCCGCGCGACCGCCACCCGCTGGCGCTGGCCGGTGGACAGCCGGTGTACCGGGGCGTCGCGGAGGTGGTGGAGGTCCAGCTCGACCAGGAGGTCCCGCACGTCGTCCTCGGGCGCGCCGGCCAGCTCCAGCTCGGCGCGGACCGTGCCGCCGGTGAACGCGGGGAACTGCGGCACCCAGGCGAGGGCCTCCCGCCAGGTCGACATGTCGAGATCGGCGAGCGGGGTGCCGGCGACGGTGACCGTGCCGGCGTCCGGCCGGACGAAGCCGAGCAGCACGGCCAGCGTGGTGGACTTGCCGGCGCCGCTGGGCGCGGCGAGCCGGACCGTGGTGCCGGGGCGGGCGACGAACGACTCACCGTCCGGGGCGGGTGCGCCGCGGCGGCGCACCCGCAGGCCCGCGACCCGCACCTCGCCCCGGCGCGGCCGCGCGGTGCCGGGCCGCGGGACCGGCTCGGCGAGGACGTCGGCGACCCGGCGCACCGCCTCCACCCCGTCCTGGCTGGCGTGGAACGCGGCGCCGACGGCCCGCAGTGGCTGGTAGCACTCGGGGGCGAGGATCAGCACGCCGAGCCCCACCGCGAGGGAGAGGTCGCCGGAGACCAGCCGGACGCCGACGAGCACGGCGACAAGGCCGACGGCGAGGGTGGCGGCCAGCTCCAGCACGAACGCGGAGGTGAACGCCACGCGCAGGGTGGCCAGCGTCGCGCGGCGGTGTCGGTCGGCGGTGCGGCGGACCGTCTCGGCCTGCGCCTCGGCGCGGCGGAACGCGGCCAGCACCGGCAGCGCCCGGACCAGCTCGAGCAGGTGGCCGGAGAGGCGGTGCGCGGCGTCGGTGGCCCCGGTGATCCGGTCGGCGGTGTACCGGCCGACCAGGACCGCGAAGGCGGGCAGCAGCGGCACGGTCACGGCGATGACCACGGCGGAGGGCCAGTCGGCGAGCAGCACGGCGGCGCCGGCGGCGACCGGCACGACGGCGGCGGTGACCAGCGCGGGCAGGTACTCGGTGAAGTAGGCGTCGAGCGCGTCGAGGCCCCGCGTCGTGAGCGCGGTGAGCTGTCCGGGGCCGCGCGCGGCGATCCACTCCGGGCCGAGCCGCAGCGCGTGGTCGAGCACCTTGGCCCGCAGCTCCTCCTTGGTGTCGGCGGCGGCGCGGGCCGCGACCGTCCGCGACGCCCAGGTGAGCACCGCCCTGGCGACGACCGTGCCGGCGAGCAACGCGGCGGTGGGGTCGAGGTCGGGGCGCCCGGTGGCGGCGCTGTCGACGGTGCTGGCGATGCCGGCGAGGAGGTGGGCCAGGAGGAACGCCTGCGCGACCAGCGCGGCCGCGTTGAGCAGCGCCAGCCCGGCCGTGGCGGCCAGCGCCCGGCGCGCCGCCGCGGACAGTGCGGGCAGCGCGCCGAGCGGGCCCTTCCCGGCCCGCGCTGTGTCCGCTGTGGACACGGTGGCGGGAAGGAGAGCGCGGGCGGGGAAGCTCATCGGGGGGCGTGCGCCTTCGGAATGTGTCGGGTGCCGATGCGGCGGCGGAAGACCCAGTAGGTCCAGCTCTGGTAGACGAGCACCGCGGGGGCGCCGAACGCGGCGACCCAGGTGATGACCTGGAGGGTGTAGGGGCTGGCGGCCGCCTCGGCCACGGTGAGCGAGGTGGCGTCCGTCGTGGACGGGAGGACGTTCGGGTAGAGGGCGCCGAAGAGGGTGGCGGCCGCGGCGGCGATCACCACGCCGAGCGCGGCGAAGGCCTGGCCGTCGCGGTCGGCCCGGAGCCTGCGCCAGGCCACAGCCGCCGCGCCGAACGCCACGGCCATGCTCCCGAACGTCCACAGCGCACCGTGCCGGGCCTGCACCACCAGCAGCAGCGCCGCCAGCGGCAGCAGCGCGACCGGGAGCAGCCGGACCGCGAGGTCGCGGGCCCGGTCGCGGATCGGGCCGGTGGTCTTGAGCGCGAGGAAGGCGGCGCCGTGCACCAGGGAGAAGCCGGCGACGGCGAGCCCGCCCAGCAGGGTGTCCCAGCGCAGGGACGCGAAGGCGGAGCCGACGCGGTTGCCGGCGGCGTCGAGGGGCAGGCCGGTGACCGTGGTGGCCAGCAGGATGCCGACACCGAGGGGCGGGAGCACCGAGCCGAGCACGATGACCCGGTCCCAGGCGCGGCGCCAGCGGGCGGAGTCGACCTTGCCGCGGTATTCGAAGGCGACGCCGCGGCCGATCAGCGCGAGCAGGACGAGCAGGACCGGCAGGTACGCGGCGGAGAAGAGGGCCGCGTACCAGTCGGGGAAGGCCGCGAACGTCGCTCCGACGGCGACGATCAGCCAGACCTCGTTGCCGTCCCAGACCGGCCCGATGGTGTTGACCATGACGCGGCGCTCGGTGTCGTCACGGCCGAGCACGGGCAGCAACATGCCGACGCCGAAGTCGAACCCCTCCAGGAAGAGGTACCCGAGCCACAACGCGGCGATGAGGCAGAACCACACGGTGGCCAGGTCCATCACCACTCACCTCCCGTCCCCGGGTGCCAGGTTGCCCCCAAGCTGTGGACAACCACCGAAGTTGTCCACAGCTTGCTGGTAGCACCCCCTACGCCTCCCGTGCCCCGACAAGCTGGCCGGCCAGCCGTCCCCGGGGAGGGCGGGGTCACGTGGGCACGGCGAACTCGGTTCATTCGGGCTCCTAGTACGCGAAGGCCAGCGCATCGTCGGCTGAGTCGGCTGAGTCGGCTGAGCCGGCTGAGGCGTCGGAGGCATCAGAGCGGTCGGAGGCATCAGAGCGGTCGGAGCCGCCGGATCGGCCGGAGTCGCCGGACCGCCCGCCACCCGAGCCGCCGGGCCCACCGCCAGGGGGCAGGACTCCCTCGATGCCGCCGCGGACGTACTTCCGGATCAGCACGAACTCCACCACCCCGAGCACCGCGTACACCCCCGTCAGCGTCAGCAGCGACGCCCACACCTCGCCCGCCGACACGCTCGACACCGCCAGCGCCGTGAACATCCACACCCCGTCCACCCCGGTCGGGTTGGGCACCACGACGAACGGCTGCCGGCCCATCTCGGTGAAGATCCACCCGGCGATGTTCGCCACGAACGGCAGCGCGACCGCGCCGAGCACCATCCGCGGGAACCAGCGGCTCTCCGGCACCCGCCCCCGCCGGGTCAGCCACAGCGCCAGCGCCCCCACCGCCGCGGACAGCGCGCCGAAGCCGATCATGATCCGGAAGCCCCAGTACGTCACCGGCAGGTTCGGCACGTAGTCGATCGGCTGCCCGGCCAGCTCGCCGAGCGCGGGGTCGTCCGGGTAGTGCGTCCCGTACCGCGCCTGGTACTCGGTCACCAGGTCCTGGATCCCCTCGACCTCCGTGCTGAAGTCGCCGTGCGCGAGAAACGACAGCAGCGCGGGCACGGTGAACGTCTTCACGTCCTCGCACCGCGGCTCGGTCACGTCCCCGACGGCGAAGACGGAGAAGCTCGCGGGCGACTCGGTGTGGCACAGCGCCTCCGCCGCGGCCATCTTCATCGGCTGCTGCTCGAACATCAGCTTGCCCTGCGCGTCCCCGGTCACCACCAACGCGCCGAACGCGGCGATGCCCACCCACGCGCCGAGCCGCAGCGACGACCGCCACACGTCCCGGTGCTCGTCGGCGGCGTGCCGGTTCCGCCACAGCCACCAGCCGGCGATCCCGACCAGGAACGCGGCCGCCACCGCGAACGTGCCGGCGACCGTGTGCGGCACCGCGGCCAGCGCGGTGTCGTTGGTCAGCACCGCCCAGATCGAGGTCATCGTCGGCCGCCCGTCGACCAGCTCGACCCCCACCGGGTGCTGCATCCAGGAGTTCGCCGCGAGGATGAAGTACGCGGAGGCCACCGTCGCCAGCGAGAACGCCCAGGCGCACGCCAGGTGTACCCGCTGAGGCAGCCGGTCCCAGCCGAAGATCCACAGGCCGAGGAACGTCGACTCGACGAAGAACGCGACGATCCCCTCCATCGCCAGCGGCGCCCCGAACACGTCGCCGACGAACCGGGAGTAGGCGCTCCAGGTCATGCCGAACTGGAACTCCTGCACGATCCCGGTCACCACGCCCATGGCGAAGTTGATCAGCAGCAGCTTGCCCCAGAACTTCGTCATCCTCAGGTAGCGCGCCTTCCCGGTGCGCACCCACGCGGTCTGCATGCCGGCGACCAGGATCGACAGCCCGATCGTCAGCGGAACCATCAGGAAGTGGTAGACGGTGGTGATGCCGAACTGCCACCGCGCCAGCTCCAGGACCTCCACACCGGCGACTCTCCTCCGCGCGCGGGCCGGACGTCAGGTCCCGGAGTCCTGACCTTCCCGGGACCTAGGTCCCGGGACCCGCCGTTCCACCCGCACCCAAAGAATTGTCTTCGGCGAACCGAAAAACACTATCCGCCACCCCTGCCACCTCCCTCCGGAATGGCGAAAAGCGAAATTAGCGTTTCCCATCCACTAGGCAATTCCCGGAACCCCCTTTATCGTGACAGTGAAAGGGGTGTGGAACTGGTATGACGACCGCGACGCTGGCGATGCTCGGCACGTTCGCGCTGGTCCTGGCCGCCGAGCTGCCGGACAAGACCATGGTCGCCACCCTCGTGCTGACCACCCGCTTCCGCGCCCTTCCGGTGTTTCTCGGGGTCAGCGTGGCGTTCGCCGTGCAGTGCGTGATCGCGGTCGCGTTCGGCAGCGTGCTCACGCTGCTGCCCGATCCACTGGTCGCCGGGGTCGTCGCCGTGCTGTTCGGCGCGGGCGCGGCCATGCTCCTGCGCGAGGGGTTCACCCCGGCGGACACCAGCGGCGCCGACGCCGCGCGCACCGGCCCGCGCCCGGTGTCGTTCCTGCGGTCGGCGCTGACCTCCGGCGGTGTGCTGTTCGCCGCCGAGTGGGGCGACGCCTCCCAGCTCGCCACCGCCGGGCTCACCGCCCGCTACGCCCAGCCGTTCGCGGTCGGCCTCGGCTCGTTCGTCGCGCTGGTCACCGTCGCCGGCATCGCCGTGATCGTCGGGCACAAGATCCGCGGCCGGATCCGGCCGAAGCCGCTGCAGCGGGTGGCGGGCTTCGTCTTCGCCGGGTTCGCCGCCGTCGCGCTCGGGCAGGCGCTGTTCTAGAGCTCGTCGACTCGGGCCTGGCCCGCGGTGGGAGCGAGCACCTCCGCCAGCGCGCCCGCCGCGGCCACCACCCGCGGCCCGACCTTCTCGGTGTCCAGCGCGTGCAGCGACACCACGCCGACGCTGGCCCGCAGCCCCGGCACCCCGCGCACCGGCGCGGCCACCCCCGACGCGCCGGGTTGCAGCTCGCCGGTGGTCGTCACCCACTGCCGGCGCGCCCCCGACCGCAGTGTCATCGCCTTGCCCGCGGCGCCCCGGGAGATCGGGTGCCGGCTGCCGACCCGGTAGGCCACGTGAAAGCTGGTCCACGACGGCTCCACGACGGCGATCGCCTGCACCTGGTCGCCCTCGGCCACCGAGAGGTGCGCGGTGGCGCCGACGTCCTCGGCCAGCTCCCGCAGCACCGGCTGCGCCGCCTGCCGCAGCTGTGGCAGCACCTGCCCGCACAGCCGGAGCAGGCCGACCCCGAGTCGCACCTTGCTCCCGTCCCGCCACACCAGGCCGCGCTCGGCCAGCGGCACCAGCAGCCGGTACACCGCCGCGCGGCTGGCGCCGATCGCGGCGGCCAGCTCGGAGATGGTGGCCGCGTCGTCCCCGGCGTCGGCCACCGCCTGCAGCAGGGCGAGCCCGCGATCCAGGGTCAGCGAGCTCTCCCGGCTCACAGCAGCCCGAGTCCCTCGAGGTCGGCGATCGGCTCGGCGAACGACGCCGAGGCGTACGAGGCGAACAGCGCGCGCACGGCCTTCGCCGCCGGCTCGGACAGCGCCTTGGCCTCCACGGCGAGCGCCTCGCCGTCGGTCGAGGCCAGCGCCTCGCGCACGTCCTTGCCCGACAGGCATCGGGCGGCGGCCACCAGCAGGTTCAGGAACCCGTGGTGGGTGAACCCGGTCTCCGTGTCGGTGTGCCGCACCGCGCGGTGCAGGCTGTTGGTGGCCTTGAACGACGCGCCGGGGAAGTTGCTCACCACCGCGTAGAAGTCGGCCACCTCGTCCACGCTGGGGAAGTTCTCGCTGGACAGTCCGCCGCAACGGATCTTGGGCCAGCTGCCGTGCTCGATCACCTTGCGGACGCCGTCCAGCCAGCCGACGCCGCGCCGCGGCTCGACCACCCGCACCACGTCCTCGGGCACGAACTCCGACACCCGTTCCAGCCACACCTCGTCGACGTCGGAGGGCGCCGGCATCTCGACCATTCGCAGCGCCAGCAGCTCGCTGCGCGACTCGACGATCGAGATGGCCTTCGGGACGCCGCCGAGGCCGGTGTCGATGATCAGGGACAGCGGCAGCGGCTCCTTCGGCCGCACCTTGATCAGCTCGGTGATCAGCTCGGGCAGGCGAGAGGCCTGGCAGAGGAACACGCCGAGCACGCCGGCGTGCTCACCCGCCCTGCTCTCCAGGTAGTTCCGCAGGGCGTCGGACATCGTGGCGTCCCCGGGCGGGAAGAGCGCCGAGTCGTCGACGAGGCGCGCGAGCAGGGGCGGGATTCCACGAGGGCCGGGTGGGGGGAGTTCCACAGCGCTTGACACGACTGACACGCTAGTAGCGTACGGCATCAGGACAAACATGTCCGACTATCGAACGCGACAGCATCCCTCGCGGAGGAGGACCGCAATGCCGTTCTACCGGCGGGTCGGGGAGATCCCGGCCAAGCGCCACACCCAGTTCCGCTCACCCCAGGGCAGCCTCTACGCCGAGGAGCTGATGGGCGTCGAGGGCTTCTCGGCGGACTCCGCGCTGCTCTACCACCGCAACCTTCCGACGGCGATCGTCAACGCCGTCGCGGTGCCCGACGAGCGCGGCGAGCTGCGGGCGAACCACCCGCTCAAGCCGCGCAGCTACCGGACGCAGGACCTGAAGTTCGGCGCCGACGCCGACGCGGTCACCGACCGGCGCCGGCTGTTCGGCAACGCGGACGTGACGATCGGGTTCGTGGTGGCCGGGGCGGCGAGCCCGCTCTACCGCAACGCCGCCGGCGACGAGCTGTTCTACGTCCAGGGCGGCTCGGCGACCGTGGAGACGATCTACGGCGCGCTGGAGGTCGGCGACGGCGACTACGTCGTCATCCCGACCTCGTGCACCTACCGGGTCGTGCCGAACGGCACGGTCCGGCTCCTGGTGCTGGAGGCGCGCGGGCACATCGGGCCGCCGAAGCGGTACCTGTCCGCGCGCGGACAGTTCCTCGAGCACGCCCCGTACTGCGAGCGCGACCTGCGCGGGCCGACCGAGCCACTCCTCGGCGACGGGGAGGACGTGGACGTGCTGGTGCGGCACCGGGCCGGGCTGACCCGCTACACCTACGCCCACCACCCGTTCGACGTGGTCGGCTGGGACGGCTGCCTGTATCCGTGGGTGTTCAACATCGACGACTTCGAGCCGATCACCGGCCGGGTGCACCAGCCGCCGCCGGTGCACCAGACATTCGAGGGCCCGAACTTCGTGGTGTGCTCGTTCTGCCCGCGCAAGGTGGACTACCACCCGCTGGCCATCCCGGTTCCGTATAACCACGCCAACGTCGACTCCGACGAGCTGATGTTCTACGTGCGCGGCAACTACGAGGCACGCAAGGGCTCGGGCATCGGCATCGGCTCGATGTCGCTGCACCCCTCGGGCTTCACCCACGGCCCACAGCCGGGCGCGGCGGAGGCGTCGATCGGCGCGGAGTTCTTCGACGAGACCGCCGTCATGGTCGACACCTTCGCGCCACTGGAGCTCGGCGAGGCCGCCGAGGCGTGCGAGGACCCCGGCTACGCGTGGACCTGGTCCGGTCGCGGCCCCGCCTGACCCACCCGCGTTCCCGCTGGTCACCGGCGTCGTGGCCAGCGGGATCGGTGGGGCGGTGGGACACTTGGGTGATGACTGCTCCAGATCCCCACGAACGTGATGAGAGGGCCGAGGTAGTCGAACGGCACGACGGCCGGCTGGGCTTCGTGCGCGTCGTCAACACGCTGATCAGCGTGGTCACCGGGTTGTTCGCGCTGGGGCTGGCCGTGCACATCGTGCTCGTGCTCGGCAACGCCAACATGGAGAACGGGTTCGCGCAGTTCGTGACGAGCTGGGCGAACGCGGTGGACCTCGGCTTCGACAACCTGTTCACGCCGGCGAACGAGAATCTGCGGGTGCTGCTCAACGAGGGCCTCGCGGCGATCCTGTGGCTGGTGATCGGGGCGGTGCTCACCACCCTCATCGCCCGGATCGCCCTCGCGGGCCCGGATCGCCCGGTCTGGTACCGAAGGAGGGTCGTGCGCTGACCCCCTTCCCTCCCCCTCTCACCTAGGTTAGCCTCACCTAAGTTGTCCGCCAGGCGAGAGGTGAGCGGTGACCGAGACCCAGTCCGTCAGCCAGACCCGGCGCCCGCCGACCCCGAACCCCGCCGAGCGCGCCAGGACGATCGCCTCCCGCGGCGGTCCGGCCGTCCTGCTGCCCGCCGCCGACCGCGCGGCCGGCGGCGGGGGTGAGGCGCGGGTGGCGCCGTCCCTGCACCACGTGCACGCGTCCGGCACCGTCAGCGTGCTGTTGCCGGACGATCACCCGCTGGTCCGGGGCACCCGGCAGGCCGACCGCGGGGAGCTCGCGGTGATGCTGGAGCTCACCGACACCGCACCGGTGCCGCTGCGCGAGCCGGTGCGCGGGCTGCTGTGGATCACCGGGTGGCTGCGGGCGCTCGACCCGCGCGCCGCCCGCGCCCGCGCGGTGTCCATCGCCGAGACCCGTCCCGACCCGCGGCTGCTCGACGTCGGTCACGGGTCGAGCGTGCTCCGGCTGACCCCCGCCTCCCTGGTCCTCGCCGACGCCGAGGGCACCCACTCGCTGCGCCCGCACATGTTCAGCGCCGCGGCGCCCGACCCGTTCGTCGACTACGAGGCCGACTGGCTGCGCCACCTGGAGACCGCGCACGCGGACGTGGTCGACCAGCTCGCCCGGCACGTGCCCGCGGAGCTGCGGGCCGGCCGGATCCGCCCGCTCGGCCTCGACCGGTTCGGCCTGCGGCTGCGGGTGGAGGCCGACGCCGGGGACCACGACGTGCGGCTGGCCTTCTCCGGGCCGGTGACCGACCCGCGGCAGCTCGCCGCGGAGCTGCGCCGCCTGGTCGGCTGCCCGTTCCTCCACCGGCTCGGCTGACCTGACCTCCGAGACGCCGAGGGCCCCGGGCGCGCCACCCGGGGCCCTCGGACCACGCCTACCGCTTGGCGGCCGGCCGGTCGGGGTCCGGCTGCCTGTCGTCGCCGTTGGGCTCGACCAGCCCCTCCTCGATCAGGCTGCGGGAGACGTGCTCGGTGAGCTCCTGGCGCTGCAGGCGCCGCTGGGCACGCAGCGTGGTCCGCCGTTCGGCGTGGAAGTCCTTCCACGTGGCCACGCACATGCCGATCATGATCACGCTGAACGGCAGCGCGATGACGATGGCCGCCACCTGCAACGCTTTCAGCCCGCCGGCCAGCAGCAGCGCGATCGCCACCGCGCCCTCCGCGATGCCCCAGAACACCCGGCTCCAGGTTGGCGGCTCGGGGTCGCCGCCGGAGGAGAGCATGTCCACCACCAGCGACCCGGAGTCGGAGGAGGTGACGAAGAACAGCGCGATCAGCAGGATCGCGCCGACCACGGCGATCGTGCCGCCGGGCAGCCCGTCGAGCAGCCCGAACAGCGCGCCCTCGGTGTCCACCGTCGGCGCCCCGGTCTCGTCGGTGCCGACCAGGCCACCCTGGCCGAACAGCTCGCGGAACAGCGCGCTGCCGCCCAACACGGTGAACCACAGGAACGTCACCACGGTGGGGACGATCAGCACGCCGGCCACGAACTCCCGCACCGTGCGGCCGCGGGAGATCCGGGCGATGAACACCCCGACGAAGGGCGCCCAAGAGATCCACCAGCCCCAGTAGAACGTGGTCCAGCTGGCCTGCCACGACTCGCCCTCCGCGGTCTGCAACGCCGTGGTGTCGAAGCTGAGCCGGATCAGGTTCTGGAAGTACGCGCCGACCGACTCCACGAGGTCGCGGAGCAGGAACAGCGTCGGCCCGGCGATCAGCACGAAGAGCAGCAACGCGGCGGCCAGGCCCATGTTGAAGTTGGACAGGAACTGGATCCCGCGCTTGAGCCCGGTGACCACCGACACGACCGCCAGCGTGGTGATGCCGCCGATCAGGAGGACCGCCGTCCAGTTGCCCGGGTCGCGCACGATGCCGAGATAGTCCAGCCCGGAGGCGATCTGCAGCACACCGAGGCCGAGCGAGGTCGCGACGCCGAACAGGGTCCCGCAGATCGCCGCGATGTCGATCACGTCGCCGATCCAGCCGTTCACCCGCCGGCCCAGCAGCGGCTCCAGCGCGTACCGGATGGACACCGGGCGCTTCTTGCGGTGGATCGCGTAGGCGATCGCCAGGCCGACCACCACGTAGATCGCCCACGGGTGCAGGCCCCAGTGCAGGAACGTCTGCACCATGGCCGCCTCGGCCAAATCCTCCGGCGGGCCCTCGACCCCCGGCTTGGGATTGGCGAAGTGGTTCAGCGGCTCCGCCACGCCCCAGAACACCAGGCCGATGCCCATCCCGGCGGCGAACAGCATGGCGAACCAGGAGCGCAGCTTGAACTCCGGTTCCTCCTCGTCCGGGCCGAGCTTGATGTCACCGAAGTGGCCGAGGCCGACCCACAGCGCGAACACCACGAAGCCGGAGACGATCAGCACGTAGTACCAGCCGAACGTGCCGATGATGGTGTCCTGGATCGCGCTGATCGCGTCGCCCATGGTGCCCGGGAAGATCACCGTGAACAGCACGAACGCGGCGATGAGCCCCGCGGAGGGCCAGAAGACCCGCGGTGCGATGGTGTCCGTCCACTTCCGCTTCGGCCCCGGCGGCGCCGCCGCGTTCGGTTCCGAGGTTGTCGCCACGTGTTCGTCCTTCCTCGTCGATAAGCCCGCCGCGAGGAGCGGGCCGTCTCGCCCCCATCGATTCCGTCCGAACAGGCACCATAGTTGGCATCCGTAACGATTCCGGCAGCCACCGTGCCGTCCGGACGGTCGCGTCGCCGTTGACCAGGCATTCTTCCTCGTGAGATACGGTCTCGCACCGTGACTTCGCTGCGCGACTGGCTGAATCCCGCCCGGCCCGCCGAGCCGGCGCCGCTGGCCGACCCGGCCGAGCGCCGCGCGGCGACGTTCGAGCTGGTCATCGTCTTCTCGATCACCCTCGGCCTGGCCGGTTTGCGCAGCCTGCTGTCGCTTGTGGACGCACTGTTACGGCCGGAGCCGCTGAACCGGCAGCAGGTCGCCATCAACGTGCCGCAGGCCACCGTGGACCTGGTCGACCTGCTCAAGCAGCTGCTGTCGGTGGCGCAGTTGGTCGGCTGGGGCGCGCTCGGCCTCTACCTGCTGTGGCGCGGCGGGATGCGGCTGGCGGCGATCGGACTCGACCGGCGCCGGCCGGGCCGGGACCTCCGCTGGGGCGTCGGACTCGCCGCGCTGATCGGGATACCCGGGCTCGCGCTGTACTTCGTCGGGTGGTGGCTCGGCGCCAACCTCGCGGTGCAACCGTCCACTTTGACGGACACCTGGTGGCGGCCGATCACGTTGACGCTCGCCGCGTTCGGCAACTCCTTCGCCGAGGAGGTGCTGGTGATCGGCTACCTGCTCACCCGGTTGCGCCAGCTCGGCTGGGGGGAGAACCGGTCGCTGCTGCTCGCCGCCGTGCTGCGCGGGTCCTACCACCTGTACCAGGGGGTCGGCGGGTTCGTCGGCAACCTCGTGATGGGGCTGGTGTTCGGCAGGGTCTGGCAGCGCACGAACCGGCTCTGGCCGCTGGTCGCGGCGCACACGCTGCTGGACGTGGTGGCCTTCGTCGGCTACGCGCTGCTCCGCGGCCGGGTCGGCTGGCTGCCCTGATTCGCGGCGGTCGCCGCGCAACGATTCACCCACCGGCCGCGTGGTTCGTGTCGTCGAACGGTGCCGCGCGCCCGCTGTTCGGGTGCCCCGATCAGCGGTCGGCATGCGGCTACGCTCGCCGCTGTGAACCCAACCAACCGAGTGGACACCGAGGTCGGGCCGCTGCGCAGCGTCCTGCTGCACCGGCCGGGCAACGAGCTCAAGCGGCTCACCCCACGCAACAACGACCAGCTGCTGTTCGACTCCATCCCGTGGGTGGACCGGGCGCAGGAGGAGCACGACGCCTTCGCCGACGTCCTCCGCGGGCGTGGGGTGGAGGTGCTGCTGCTCGCCGACGTGCTGCGCACCGCGCTGGCCGACCCGAGGGCGCACGCGGCGGGCGTGCACGCCGCGGTGGACCACCGGAGGCTCGGCGAGGCACTCGCCGACTCGCTCCGCTCGCACCTGTCCACTGTGGATGCCGTGACGCTGGCCGAGGTGCTGATGTCGGGCATGACGTTCGAGGAGCTGCCGGCGGCGGAGGGGGCGTCGCTGGTGCGGAGGATGCACCACCCGCACGACTTCGCCGTCGACCCGCTGCCCAACCTGCTGTTCACCCGCGACTCGTCCGTGTGGATCGCCGACAGGGTGGCGGTGTCCTCGCTCGCCATGCCCGCGCGGAGCCGGGAGACCGCGCTGCTCGACCTGGTCTACGCCTACCACCCGCGATTCCGCGGCGCCCCGCGGGCCTACGGCGCGCACTCGGCGCCGATCGAGGGCGGTGACGTCCTGCTGCTCGCGCCGGGGGTGCTGGCCGTGGGCGTCGGGGAGCGCACGAGCCCGGCCGGCGCGGAGTCGCTCGCCCGCTCGGTGTTCGCCGACGACATCGCGCACACGGTGCTGGTCGTGCCGATCGAGCAGTCGAGGGCGACCATGCACCTGGACACGGTGTGCACGATGGTCGGAAGGGACGCCGTGGTGATGTACCCGCTGGCCAGGGAGGCGTTGCGGGCCTACTCGGTGCGCCCGGACGGCGACGGCGAGTTGCGGGTGGACGGGCCGGCCCCGTTCCTCGACGCGGCCGCCGAGGCGATGGGGATCGACCGGCTCCGGGTGATCGACACCGGGCTGGACCCGGTGACCGCCGAGCGGGAGCAGTGGGACGACGGCAACAACACGCTCGCCCTCGCCCCCGGCGTGGTGGTCGGCTACGAGCGCAACGTCGAGACGAACGAGCGGCTGGAGGAGGCCGGGATCGAGGTGCTCAGGATCGCCGGGTCCGAGCTCGGCTCCGGCCGGGGCGGCCCGCGCTGCATGTCCTGCCCGATCGCCAGGGATCCGATCTCGACGTGAACGATCTTCACGGAAAGAAAGGCTTGCCTAATGACAAGAAAGCCTTGCCTAAGAATGCGGGTGGAGCCTTTCGAGTACACTTAGGTAAGGCTAATCGAAATTAGATTCACCTACGCTTACAATGCTACTCGAATGGGTCGCGGATCACGAGGGAAAAGTGGATTTTTCCGCGCGCTCCCGCGTATCTTGGAGGCATGGCCCTCACCAAGAAGCATCCGCGTTCCAAGTTCTACGAACTGCTGCAGGGGCAGGTGCACAACGAGTTCCACGCCTCGCAGCAGTACATCGCACTGGCGGTCTGGTTCGACAACGAGGACCTGCCGCAGCTCGCCAAGCACTTCTACCGGCAGTCGGTCGAGGAGCGCAATCACGCGATGGCGATCGTGCAGTACCTGCTGGACACCGACCACCACGTGGAGGTTCCCGGCACCGGCGAGGTCCGCAACGACTTCTCCGACCCGGTGGAGCTGGTCGAGCTCGCGCTGGCCCAGGAGAAGGAGGTGGCCGCGGACGTCAAGACGTTGGCCAAGGCCGCCCGCTCCGAGGACGACTACCAGGGCGAGCAGTTCATGCAGTGGTTCCTCAAGGAGCAGGTCGAGGAGATCTCCCAGATGTCCACGCTGCTCAACGTGATGAAGCGGGCGAAGGGCAACCTCTTCGACGTGGAGAACTTCCTGCACCGCGAGTCGGTGGGCGACCACGGCGACGACCCGACGATGCCCCCGGTGGCCGGCGGCGCGCTGTAAGCGTGTAAGCGGGAGAGAACGGCGAGAACAGCCCCGGGGCGGTGCCGGCCCGGGGCTTTCCGTTGTGCGTCCCGGCGGGCGCCTCAGCAGCCCGGCTGGTCGGCGACCAGGTGCAGCACGGTGACCGTGGCCCCCTTCGTGCCGAAGTAGTATCGGGCGCCCGGGCCGGCCGGCGCCGTCATGCCGTGCGGGTCGGCGGCCAGGTTCGGGTAGGCGGCCTCCAGCTCGGCAACCGAGGAGCCCACCCCGACCCCCTCCGGGGTGGTGGCGCCGGAGGCGGCGAAGTACACCACGCCGCGGGAGCCGGAGATGGTGACCTGCTGGATCGCCTTCGTGCCCTCGGTGAGCCGGTACTCGCCGCAGTCGTCCGGCGGCGGCGCCGCGTCCTCGCTGGTGGCCAGCATCCCGGTGCGCACCGCGGCCTGAAACGACATCCCCAGCCTGAGCGGCCCGTACCCGTCGGGCCCGAGCACCGGCGCGGACAGCGCCACGCCGGGCCGCGCGGTGGGCGTGCCACTCGAAGGACCGGACGTCGGCGGCGTCGGCGGGCTGATCGGCTCGTCGGCAGGGGTCCGGCCCTCGGGCTCGGTCGTCTCGTCCTGGTTGGGGTGGACGGGGGGCTCCGGCGCGGTCGAGGACGACGCCGTCTCGATCGCAAGGCCGGCCGCGTCGTCGCTGGCCACGTCCTGCCCTGGCCGCTCCGGCCGCTGGCCGCCGAGCAGCACCGCACCGATCACCAGGGCCACCACCGCGAGCGTGCCGGCGCCGCTGCTGGCGAGCATTCGGCGGCGGTGCACCCTGCGGGCGCCCCGGACGATGACGGCCTCGGCCCCGGAACGTGGCCGCAGCTCGAGCCGCTCGTCGGCGAACAGCCTGCGCAGCTCGCGTTCGAGCTCATCGTCAGTCGAACTCACGTTCCCTCCCTTCCGGCCGCTCGGCCGGCGTGAGCTTCGCCCGCAGCGACGCGATCGCCTTGCTCGCCTGGCTCTTCACGGTGCCCTGGGTCACTCCGAGCGACGCGGCGATCTCCGCCTCGCTCAACCCGTCGTAGTAACGCAGCACGATGACCGCGCGTTGCCTCGGCGGCAGCGCGCGCAACGCCTGCCACAGCGGCTCGTGCTCGAAAGGGTCGGAGTGGGTCACCGACCGGGTGTCGGTGGCGTCGGCGATGTCGGCGACCAGGCTTTCCCGGCGCAGCCGGCGCCATCGGCTGATGTGCGCGTTGGCCATGGAGCGGCGGATGTAGGCCAGCGGGTCGCCGGTCTTGCGCTGGACGTGCGGCCACCGGGAGCCGATCTTCTCCAACACGCTCTGCACCAGGTCGGCGGCGTCGTGCGGGTTGCCGGTCAGGGCGTGGCCGTAGCGGAGCAGCCCGGGCAGCGCGGCGTGCACGAACTCACCGAAGTCCGTGGCGTCGCCGGGCACCGCCCTCCCCTTCTCTCGGCGCGCTGACCTCCCCACCTCACCCCTTGGGATGACAGGCACGAATGCGGTCACCGTAACGCCTCTTTCCGGGGTCGCCTGCACTGGCCACGTCCGACCAGCTACACGCGCGCGCGGTCCCGGAGGTTGTCCCGGGTGCTCCCCCTCACCCGGGCGGGGCCGGTGTTCTGGGCCGCACTCCTCCCGCCTCCGCTCCTCCCTCGCTGGCGCTCGGTCGATGCTCGGCGGTCGTCGCGCGACCGTCAGCGCAGGGTGAGCTGGCGGCCGAGGAGACCGTCGCGGGCCCGCCGCTCGGCGGCGTTGAGCGGCTCGTCGTCGAGCGAGCGCAGCGCCTCCTCCAGCCGGTCGCCGAGCCGCTCGGCCGGCTCCTTCCACTCCTGGGCGTGCGCCTCGGGGTCGAGGTCCCAGACCGGCACGAGCAGGCCGTGCGCGCGAAACGACCCGGCGTAGCGGGAGCCCTCGCCGAGGCCGATCTCGCCGGCGGCGGAGAGCCGGGCCAGTGCCTGCAGGACCTTGTTCTCCGGCTCGGGCCGCACCCACCGCAGGTGCGCCTTGTCGCCGGGGAGCACCCAGTAGGCGCCGGTGCCGAGCCGCTCGGAGGGCTTGATCGCGGCGTTGGCCCGCTCGAGCGACATGGCGACCTCGCCACTGGGCTCGGTGCCCTCCGGCAGCCACCAGGAGAAGTCCTCGTGGAGCTGGATGTCCAGCTCGGCGTCGGCGACCAGCAGGTCCTGCAGCCGCTCCCCCTCGGCCGGTGGGCTGGTGGTGTCCGGAACGGACAGCACGTCACCGGGTTCGGCGGTGAGCACCCAGCGCAGCGCGCGGCCGAGGTCACGGCTGATGTCGGAGGAGCGGGTCTGCACCTGTAGCCCGACGAACGCCTCGCCGTCACCCCGGACGAACGCGGCGGCCGCCATCGGCAACACCGTGGCCAGCGTGACGCTCCGATCCGGACTGTCCCGGAGGGAGAGTCGCGCGGTGGCGGACGGCACGAACTCGCGCAGCGCGATCAGCTCCGGCTCGGCGGCCAGCCCCTCGAACGGCTGTGCCACGAACACGTCCCGGACCTTGGGCTTGCGGTCCTTCTTCGGCCCCTTCTTCCGGGCGGCCTTGCCCATGTCGCCTCCTCGCTCGTGCTCGCCGGAGACGCTACCGAACGCGCCCGCGGCGACCATCGGGCGCCCGGGGCGGACGGGCGCGCCTCATCGCTCGTCGCGTCGGCAGCGGTCCGGGTGGTGGCACCTTCCCGTACAGATGGTCACGCCGCCGTGAATGGTGCCGGCCTGGACGACGTCGTGCGCGTCACCGACCTGGTTGTGCACCGCCGGGGGAGCTCTCCGGCGTTCCCGGGCCCGCTCGGCGAGCTTCTCGCGCACCAGGCCCAGCAGGAGATCCGCGAGGCCGAGCCCCAGCCTGACGGTACCGACCAGCAGACCCGCCACCAGGGAGAACGCGGTTCCCAGGAGAAGGGCCGACGCACTGTTCTGGGCAGCCTCGGCTAGGCGTTCGAATACAGAGAGGGGTCGAACATTCCTAACCGATAGGGCGTCACTGCCAGCGGTGTCTCCTCCCGTGCGGCTGACGACTGCCGGCCAGAGTAGCGGACCGGGCAACGCGAACCGGGGCGAAACGCTCGATCGGCCGGATAGGCTCGGGCCATGTTCGACCCCGCCGATCCGGTGTTCCTCGCCAACCCCTACCCGGCGTTCGCCGCGGTGCGCGCGGCCGGCGAGGTGCACCACCACGAGGGCCTCGGGCTCGCCGTAGCCGTGTCGCACGCCGCCGCCTCGGCCGTGCTCCGGCATCGCGGTCTCGGCCGGATCTGGACCGACGCCGCCCCCGCCGAGCGGTTCGCCGCGTTCAACCTCCTGCACCGCCACTCGCTGCTGGAGAGCGAGCCGCCCGCACACACCCGGCTGCGCCGGCTCGTCTCGTCCGCCTTCGCCCGCGGCCACGTCGAGCGGCTGCGGCCCCGGGTGGCCGCCCTCGCCACCGGTATGGTGCGCGCGCTCGCCGCCGAGATCCGCCGGGACGGCCGGGCCGACGTGCTGACCCACCTGGCCGAGCCGCTCCCGGTCGAGGTGATCGCCGAGCTGCTGGCCGTGCCGCCCGCCGATCGGCCTAAGCTGGCGCCCTGGTCGCACGCCATCGTCAAGATGTACGAGTACGGCCTGCCGCCCGCGCGGCGAGACGCGGCCGAGCGGGCCGCCGCCGAGTTCGCCGGCTACCTGCGCGACCTGGCCGCCGTCCGCGCCCGGCGACCCGGTGACGACCTGGTCAGCCACCTCGTGGCGAGCGAGCTCACCGAGGACGAGGTGGTGGCCACGGCCGCGCTGCTGCTGATGGCCGGCCACGAGGCCACGGTGAACGTGATCGGCAACGGCGTGCTCGCCCTGCTCACCCACCGGGACCAGTGGGATCGCCTGGTGGCCGATCCCGGACTGCTGGAGCCGGCGGTGGAGGAGCTGATCCGCTTCGACTCGCCGCTGCAGCTGTTCGAGCGCACGGCGACGCGGGATGTGGAGATCGCCGGCCACCGGGTGGCCGAGGGCGAGAAGATCGCCGCGCTGCTCGGCGCCGCCGCCCGCGACCCGGCGGTGTTCCCCGACCCGGACACCCTCGACGTCGGCCGCCACCCGAACCCGCACCTCGGCTTCGGCGGCGGCATCCACTACTGCGTCGGGGCACCGCTGGCCAGAGTGGAGGTCGCCGCCGCGCTCGGCGCGCTCACCCGTGAGCTGCCCGGACTGCGGCTGGCCGAGCCGCCGCGCCGCCGCCCCGAGTTCGTCATCCGTGGCCTGCGCACCCTCCCGGTGACCGTCGGTTAGGAGACCGCTGAACCCCCCAGTCGTCATCGGCAGCCCGCCTGCCACAGCCAAGCTGGGGGTGTGAGGCGCATGTGTCCGTCGCCGCCCCGCCGGTTACCTCCACGACCATCGGGGTGCGGCATGTCTGATCTCGGGCTCCTGCTGAGGCACTTCAGCACCGAGGCGGCCTGGGCGGTGGCGGGGGCGGAACGCGTCGCGCAGGACGCCAAGGTCTCGCAGGTCCACGCTCACCACCTCGCCCGTGCCGTTGCCCTGGGTGCCGGTATCGGTGCCCGCGCACTACGTGCGGCGGACATTCCGGCATCGGCCATCAGCAACGTCCCACCCCCAGCACCACGGCGGTGGAGGATGCCGAAACCTACCTTTCGACGGCCACCGACCAACGACGCGGCCCGCCTGTTGGCTCGGTTGTCACCGCTCGACCGGGTGGCGAACTTGATCTTCAATCGGATCCGCCACCCGGCGGAGGGGGAAGACTTCCAGCACGCGGTGACACTGGCCTTCCGGATCTCCCAGCGACGGTCCAGTGACATCACGGACACCGGAGACCTGCTGCTCGCTCTCCTGGCCATGCTCGCGCGAGAGCTCGCCGACGTACCGTTCCGGACCACGGACCTGAACCAGATGATCGACGAGCAACGGCGTCGAAAACCCGAACGCCGCCCGGATCCGCGTCACCAGCCGGGCTAGCGGGCGCTGCCGGTGGGGCGGTTTGGGCGGGGTGGCCTCGGCGCGCCGGTGACCCCGCGGACCTGCCACGGCCGCACGCCCCGGGAGAGCACCTCGTCCAGCGGCGCCAGCAGCAGCGTGAACCGGCCGACCACCACCGCGGTGAGCGCCGCCAGCGCGGCCGCGGACAGGTCGAGCAGGCCGCTCAGCAGCACGCTGTCCGCCTGCGCCTGCACGCCGTCCCGCATCCGCCAGACGATCACCGTGACCAGCAGCAGCCCGTTGGTCACCCAGGCCGCCCACCACCACAGCACCAGCCGGGTCGGCCGCGGCCGCTGGTCCACCGGCCGGCGCAGCACGGCGTGCTCCAGCTCGGCGAGGATCGACCCGGCCAGCACGAGGTTCGGCCCCGGCAGCAGCGTGCCCACCAGCACCTGCCACACCGGCCGGGGCGGCTCGGCGCCGATCTCGGCGGCCGCGGCGGCCCGCGCGAGGAACAGCCACCACAGCGCGCCGACCACGGCGAACACCGCCATGACGAACGTCAGCAGTGAACCGGCGAGCACCAGCGCGTCGGAGGCGCCCACGACGTCGCGGTCCAGCGCCGAGGTGCGGCTGTGGATGAGCAGTGCGTACCGCCAGCCCTCGCCGACCGCGGTGACCCCGGCGAGCCCGGCGAGGACCCACAGCAGCCCGGTGACGTTGCGGGCCACCATCCGGAGCCGCTGCATGGGCGGCGCGCCGGTGGCCGGCACGCCCGGCACCACGGTCGGCGACCGCCAGACCACGTGTGGGAAGCCCCAGCGCGGCGGCGTCGGGTAGGCCGGCGGCCCGGTGTACCGCGCCGGCCGGTGCGCCGGGCGCCGTGGCACGGCCCCCGGCGGCGGGCTGGCCACCCACCGCACCCGTGGCCGCACCGGCGCGGCGGCCAGGGGCCGCACAGCCGCGTGAGCCGGCCAGCCCGGCCGCGCGGGCGGGACGGGCGAGTACGGCGGGTGCTGGCCGGGGTGCATCGCGGTCAGAGAACCTCGGGCCGCTCGCCCTCGCGCTCGGCCACCAGCGGGCGACCCTCGGTCTGCCACGACTTCATGCCGCCCGCGACGTTCACCGCGTCCCAACCGTTGGCGTTCAACCACGCCGCGGCCCGCGCGGAGCGGCCGCCGGTGCGACAGACCACGTACAGCGGCCGGTCGTCCGGCAGCGCGGCCACCTCGGCCAGCCGGGCCGGCAGGTCACCGAGCGGGATGTGCAGCGCCTCGGGCGCGTGCCCGGCGACCCACTCGTCCCGCTCCCGGACGTCGAGCAGCGCGAGGCCGCTCTTCGGCAGGTCGGCGACGGAGGCCGTGGGCACGTCGGTCAGGTCCACCACGGCTCCATCGTCGCATGTGGCACCGTCTGCCGCGCGTGAAAGGGCGCCGTCATCAGTGCGCGGTGGCCTTCTCGGCGCCGGCCCCGGTGAGCGCGCGCACCTCCATCTCGGCGTACTTGCCCTCCAGGTGCTCCTTGGACAGCACGGTGCCCAGCCAGCCGAGGAAGAACGACAGCGGGATGGACACCAGCCCCGGGTTGGACAGCGGGAACCACGCGAAGTCGACGCCGGACAGCATGGACTTCGGGCCGCCGGACACCGCCGGCGAGAAGACGATGAGCAGGATGGTCACCGCGAGACCGCCGTAGATGCTCCACAGCGCGCCGGAGGTGTTGAACCGCCTCCAGAACAGCGAGTACAGGATGGTCGGCAGGTTCGCCGACGCGGCCACCGCGAAGGCCAGCGCCACCAGGAACGCCACGTTCTGGTTCTTCGCCAGGATGCCGCCGACGATGGCGACCGCGCCGATCACCAGTGCGGTGATCCGCGCGACCCGCACCTCGGCGAGCTTGCTGTCCACCTTGCCCTTCTTGATGACGTTGGCGTAGACGTCGTGGGCGAAGGAGGCGCTGGCGGTGATGGTCAGTCCGGCCACCACCGCGAGGATGGTGGCGAAGGCGACCGCGGCGATGAACCCGAGCAGGATCGGCCCACCGAGCGCCTGGGCCAGCAGCGGCGCCGCGGCGTTCTCCCCACCGGGCGCCGCGGCGATCGCGTCCCGCCCGACCAGCGCCGCCGCGCCGTAACCGAGGGCCAGGGTGAACAGGTAGAACAGGCCGATCAGCCCGATCGCCCAGACCACCGAGCGGCGGGCGTCGCGCGCGGTGGGCACCGTGTAGAAGCGCATCAGCACGTGCGGCAACCCCGCGGTGCCCAGCACCAGGGCCAGGCCCAGCGACAGGAAGTCGATCTTGCTGGTGTCCGTGGCGCCGTACCGCGCGCCGGGGCTGAGCAGCCGCTCACCACCCTCGCCGGCCCGGTCCACGGCCGCGCCGAGCACGGCGGAGAGGTTGAACCCGTAGCGGCCGAGCACCCAGACGGTCATCGCGCCGGCGCCGGTGATCAGCAGCGCGGCCTTGATGATCTGCACCCAGGTGGTGCCCTTCATCCCGCCGACCAGCACGTAGATGATCATCACCGCGCCGACCACGGCGATCACCACGGCCTGTCCCGCGTCACCGGAGATACCCAGCAGCAACGCCACCAGGATGCCGGCACCGGCCATCTGCGCCAGCAGGTAGAAGAACGACACGGCCAGCGTCGACACCGCCGCCGCGGCGCGCACCGGGCGCTGGCGCATCCGGAACGCGAGCACGTCGCCCATGGTGAACTTGCCGGTGTTCCGGAGCAGCTCGGCCACCAGCAGCAACGCCACCAGCCAGGCCACCAGGAACCCGATCGAGTAGAGAAACCCGTCGTAGCCGTACACCGCGATCGCGCCGGCGATGCCGAGGAACGACGCGGCCGACAGGTAGTCACCGGCGATCGCCACGCCGTTCTGCGGTCCGGTGAACGCCCGCCCCGCCGCGTAGTAGTCGGAGGCCGTGCGGGTGTTGCGGCTGGCGCGGAACACCACCACGAGGGTGATCACCACGAACAGCCCGAAGACGCTGATGTTGAGCGCGGGGTTGCCGCCCTCGATCCCCTGCGCGAGCGCGCTCACCGGCCCTCCCCCTCGATCTCCGCCCGCAGCTCGTCGGCGATCGGGTCGAGCTTGCGGTTGGCGTAGCGCACGTACAGCCCGGTGATCACGAAGGTCGACACGAACTGCAGCAAACCGAAGATCAGCCCGATGTTGATGTTGCCGACGACCTTGGTGGACATGAACCCGTGCGCGTAGTCGGCCAGCAGCACGTACAGCAGGTACCAGCCGAGGAACACCGCGGTCATCGGGAACACGAACGCGCGCAACCGCCTTCGCAGGAGCTGGAAGTCGCCGCTGGCCTGGACGCGGGCCCAGGTGTCCGTCGTCGGGCCGTGCTCGGTGCTGCTCATGTCCCCTCCTCGCCGGCGCGCTACTGGCACAACTGCACTACTGGGACAAATCCCGGGGAAGATCATCCTCCTCTGCCGGCTTAATCGCACCAGATCCAATCGAGTGAATAGGCTTACCGAAAGTAGTGGAAACGGCGCCAACTGGGAGAACGCGGTGAAACGGCCGGGCACTATTTCCGGTGCCGGCCCCTCGACAGCCGCACCCGTTCCTCCGCCCGGCCGAACCGCGCCACCGCGCGGTCCCGCATGAAGCCCAGCGGGTCGGGCGCGTGCAGCCGCAGCATCACCGCGTTGAGGTCACCGGGCATGCCCCGCGAGGTGCCGAGGCTGACCAGCACGGTGACCAGGAACGCCACCGGCACGGTGATC
Source organism: Amycolatopsis arida (assembly GCF_900115565.1). Lineage (GTDB taxonomy): Bacteria > Actinomycetota > Actinomycetes > Mycobacteriales > Pseudonocardiaceae > Yuhushiella > Yuhushiella arida. The sequence goes on from NZ_FOWW01000007.1 coordinate 303,122, forward strand.
AGCGCGGGCTGCTCGACGAACCACGGCGCCCAGTTGCCGGTGTACTTGCTGACCGTGTTGCCCACCAGCGCGATCACCACGAGCGTGCCGCCGGCGATCATCCCGGCCATCGCGCCGGCCCAGGTGAGCCGCCGCCACCAGATGCCGAGCAGCAGCTGCGGGCAGAACGTGGACGCGGCCAGCGCGAACGACAGCCCGACGCTCAGCGAGAGGTCCTCGGTGTGCAGGCCCACCGCCAGCCCCATCGGGATGAGCGCCACCAGCGCGGCCGCCACCCGGAAGTCACGGACCCTGCCGTGCAGGACGTCGGTGGAGACCACCCCGGCCACGCTCACCAGCAGTCCGGACGAGGTGGACAGGAACGCCGCGAACGCGCCGGCGGCGGCGACCGCGCCGAGGACCTGCCCGGCCAGCCCGGGCAGCATCGCCGAGGGCAGCAGCAGCACCGCCGCGTCGGTGCGCCCGGTGACCAGCAGCTCCGGGACGTACATCCGGGACAACGCCCCGAGCAACGTCGGGAACAGGTAGAACAGACCGAGCAGCAGCAGGACGTGCACCGTGGTGCGGCGGGCGGCCTTGCCGTCGGGGTTGGTGTAGAACCGGACGAGGACGTGCGGCAGCCCCATCGTGCCGAGGAACGTCGCGAAGATCACCGAGTACGTGCTGAGCAGGTCCTCGGCGCCGCCCGACGCCGGCCGCAGCCAGCTCGGGTTGTCCTCGGTCGCCCCGGACACCACCGGCACCGGCGCGCCGGCCGGGAACCGCAACGTCGTCCCGGCCGAGACCCGGTACACGTCGCCCGGCACCCAGACCATCTGCTGGTCGCCGTCACGGACCAGCGTCTCCGACCCCACCGTCAACCCGACGTTGGTGTGGATGGACACCGACGTCTCCTCGGGGAAGGTCGGCGCCGTCGGCGCGCCCAGCTCCCCGGCGGAGCCGTCCGGCCTGGCCACGAAGAACACCGCGCACAGCACGAACGTCGGCGCGGCCAGCGCGAACAGCTTGAGCCAGTACTGCAACGCCTGCACCACGGTGACCGCGCGCATGCCACCGGCGATCACGTTCACCATCACGATCCCGGTGACCACCACCGCGCCGAGCCACGCGGGCGCCGGCATCAACGTGGTCAGCGCGAGCCCGGCGGCCTGCAGCTGCGGGACCATGTAGAGGATGCCGATGATGCAGACGAACATCGTGGCGACCTTGCGCAGGGTCACCGAACCCAGCCGCGCCTCGAGGAAGTCCGGCAGCGTGTAGGCGCCGGAGCGGCGCAGCGGCGCCGCCACGAACAGCATCAGCGCCAGGTAGCCGGCGGTGAAGCCGATCGGGTACCACAGGGCGTCGACGCCCTCCTTGAGCACGATCCCGGCGACGCCGAGGAACGACGCCGCGGAGAGGTACTCACCGGAGATGGCCGCCGCGTTGCGCCGGGACCGCACGGTGCGCCGCGCGACGAGGAAGTCGTGCGTGCTGTTGGCGAACCGGGACGAGCGATGACCCACGTAGAAGGTCATCGCGGCGACCAGCAGCATGCCGATCAGCGCCCACGGGTTCGACTCCACTCGCGGCATCCTCGCAGGTCGCCGGGGTGCGCGGGGATGCGCGTCCCGGGGGTCAGTTCTCGATCATGTCGACGAAATCACGCTCGTGGCGCTCGGCGAGGCGGTTGTACCACAGGCCGACCCCGAACAGCAGCGGGAACGGCGCCACACCGAGCAGCAGCCAGGGTAGCGGGACCCCGATGAAGGTCAGGGTGGCGAACGTGGGCGAGAAGTAGAACGCCAGCGGCAACGCGCCGAGCACGGCGAGCACCAGCATGGCCAGCAGCAGCCCGGTGCGCAGCTGCGCCTTCATCAGGTCCTTGATCAGCAGCTCGCCCCAGCTGGTCTGCTCCTCCAGCTCGACCCGGGCGCGCAGGGTGTGCGACTGCTGCCGCGGGTCGGCGAGGACCACCCGCTTGCGGCGGACCTTCGGCGGCGGCGGTGCCTCGGCCGGCTCGGGGGGTAGCCGCGGGAGCTGCTCGGTCTCGGCCTGGTACCGCCGACTCAGGTACTTCCCCAGCGTCGGGTCCGGTTCCCGGACCCCGCCGACCCTGCGGTAGAAGTCGTCGGTCATGGCCGCGTTTCCCGATCAGCCCGAGCGGGACGAGCCGACCAGCCGGTCCTTGAGCTCGCGGGTGTGCCGCCGGCTGACCGGCAGCACCTTCTCCTCGTTGCCGATCACCACCTGGTAGCCGCCCTGCCCCATGCGCAGCTCGGTGATCAGCGACAGGGAGACCAGGAACGAGCGGTGGATCCGCACGAAGCCGGCCTTTTCCCAGCGCTCCTCGAGCTGCGCGAGCGGGATGCGGACCAGGTGGCTGCCGTCGGTGGTGAACAGCCGGGCGTAGTCGCCCTGCGCCTCCACCCAGCGCACCGACGACCGCGGGATCAGCTTGGTGTTGCCGGCGAGCTCCACCGGGATGACCTCGTCGTCCGGCTGCGTCACGTCCCGGCCCACCGGGGCCGCCGCCCGGGTGGGCACGACCGCGGAGAGCTTGTCCAGCACCCTGCCGACGGCCTTGTCCAGCCGCTCCTGGCGGCACGGCTTGAGCACGTAGTCGACGGCGCCGAGGTCGAAGGCGTTCACCGCCTCCTCCGCGTGGCCGGTGACGAACACCAGCACCGGCGCGGGGTTGAGCGAGGCGAACACCCGGGACATCTCCATGCCGGAGAGGCCCGGCATGTTGAGGTCGGCGAACACCGCGTCGACCGGTGGGAGCCCGCGCTGCTTGCGGAGGCGGATCTCCTCGTCCTCGGAGCCGAGCAGGCGGAGCGCCTCGGAGGCGTCGACCGCCGGGATCACCCGGCCCACGTACGGGTTGGCCTCGAGACAGTGGCGGAGCTGGTCGAGCCCGGGCAGCTCGTCGTCCACGGCGAGGACGAGGAGCTTCCGGGTGTCATGTTGCACACTCACAGTGACAAGCATCCTGCCGCGTACCGGCCGCGATGTCCACACCGTGACCGAAGCTGCTCGGGCGAAGTGTCCGGCGGACCCGCTACAGGCCGAACCGGGACCAGGCCAGCCGGTGCTCCACCGCGTCCACCAGTGCCGCCGCGGGGCCGCCCATGCCCAGCCGGGCGAGCAGCGGCTTCTTCGGCTCGGCGACGCTGATCTCCGCGCTCGGGTACCGCTCGGCGAGCACCTCGCGCAGCGTGCCGAGGCCGTCGACGAGGCCGAGCTCGAGCGCCCGGGTCCCGAGCCAGACGTCACCGCTGAACAGGTCGGTGTCTGAGCCGTCGGAGCCGTCGGCGCCGAGCCGGTCGCCGCGGCGCTCCTTGACCCAGCCGACGAACAGCTCGTGGAGCTGGCCGTGCATGTGCTCCAGCCACTCCACGTCCTCCGTCTTCTCCGGACTGAACGGGTCGAGTCGCGCCTTGTTCGGCCCCGCGGTGTGCAGCCGGCGCTCGATGCCGAAGCGCTCCAGCAGCGCCGGGAAGCCGAACCCGTTGCTCACCACGCCGATCGAGCCGACCAGCGACGTACGGTGCGCGAAGATCTCGTCCGCGGCGCAGGCCAGCCAGTACCCGCCGGAGGCCGCCACGTCCTCGGCGAACGCCAGCACCGGGACGTTCCGCTTGGCGGCCAGCTGCCGCACCCGCTCGGCGATCAGCCCGGACTGCGTGGGCGCGCCGCCCGGCGAGTTGATCTGCAATGCGACGGCCCGCAGCCGGTCGTGGTCGAACGCCCTGGTCAGCGCGGACTCCACGGCGGAGTAGTTGATCGTGCCCCTGGCCAGCGGCGAGGGATGCGGCGTGATCACCCCGTGCAGCTTCACCACCGCCACGACCTCGCGGTCGCGGTCGCCGAGCTTGGGGATCCGGGAGGTCAGCTTGTCCGTCACGCTCATGGCGCCAGCGTACTGGCGGTCGACCGGCGGGCTCAGCGCAGCGACGGCGGCCGGGCCGGGGTTCCCGGCCGGGCCGACTGCTCCGGCACGCTCGCCGCGGCCTGGAAGTTCAGCATGTCCGGGCGCAGCCCGCGGACGAACTTCGGCACCCGCATGGTCACCTTCGTGCCGGCACCGGGGGCGGTCTCGACCATGAGCGCGTAGTCGCCCTGGAAGACGTTGCGCATCCGACGGTTGATGGCGCTCAGCCCGATGTGCGCGCTGCTGGTGGAGTCGCGCATCTCGTCGAGCAGGTCGGGGTCCATGCCGACGCCGTCGTCCTCGACGCTGATCTGCACCTCGGTGCCGTAGTCCTCGGCGGTCACGGTCACCGTGCCGCCGCCCGGCTTGGGCGCGAGGCCGTGCTTGACGGCGTTCTCCACCAGCGGCTGGATCAGCAGGAACGGCACGACCACGCCGAGCACCTCGGGGGCGATCTTGAGCCGCACGTTGAGCCGGGGACCGTACCGGGCGCCCTCGATGGTGAGGTAGCGGTCGATGTTGCGCAGCTCGTCGGACAGCGTGGTGTACATGCCCTCGGTGCGGAAGCAGTACCGGGTGAAGTCGGCGAACTCCTGCAGCAGCTCCCGCGCCTCCTCCGGATCGGTGCGGATGAGCGAGGAGATGGTGTTGAGCGCGTTGTAGACGAAGTGCGGCGAGATCTGCGCGCGCAACGCCTTGATCTCGGCCTGCTGAAGCTGGTGCTTGGTCTCCTCCAGCCGGGCCGCCTCGAACTGGGTGCAGACGAACTGGGCCACCGCGTCGGCCATCTGCACCAGCCGCTTGCCGCGGGTGCGGCCGACGACGATGAGGGTGGCCTCGGTCTTGTCCTCGACGATGATCGGCACGATCACCGCGGTCCGCATCCGGCAGTTGCCACGGTGGTCGCACGGCATGCGGTCGTGCGAGACCACCTCGCGGCGGTGCTTGCGGATGGTGGTGCCGATGGCGTCGACGAGGTCGACGTAGTGGTTGTTGGCCTCGCCGTCCCAGGACAGCAGGGTGCCCTCGCGGTCGGTGATCCCCACGGCGACGCACTTGAGCAGCTCGAACAGCCGCGTCGTGATCCGGTCCGCGGAGCCCTGGTCCAGGCCCTGACGCAGGTCCATGCTGGCCTTCGACATCAGGTAGACGGCCTCGAGCACCGCGTCGTCGACCACGCTGCTGGGTCGGCGATTGCGGACGACCATGACCAGCATCCCGATGCCGGCGAGCGCGGCGACCACCCACGGAAGAACCTGCGTGAGGGGGAGCCCGGGCACGGCGTCCATGCTCTGCGCTGGAGCCGACTCGTGCAAGGTCTACGGAACCACTTTCTGTACCCGATCGACAACGCTTCGGACAGGGAGTCCACCGCTCCGTTCTCTCCGGTCTGCCGGCGTGGGTTCGCCGCCCCCGCTCCTCTCACTCTCGGTGTCGCGCACCGAGCGGACGAGGGGGCGCTCGTCACTTCAGCAGCCGGGACAGCCGCCGGTCGGCCAGCGGCTTCCCACCGGTCTGGCAGGTCGGGCAGTACTGGAACGCCCTGTCCGCGAACGACACCTCGCGAACGGTGTCTCCGCACACCGGGCACGGCAGCCCGGTGCGCCCGTGCACCCGCAGCCCGGACCGCTTCTCCCCCTTCAACCGGGCGGCGTCCTGGCCGACCGAGCGGCGCACGGCGTCGGTGAGCACCTCCTGCACGGCCTCGGCCAGCCGGTCGAGCGCGTCGTCCGGGAGCTTGCCGGCCGTCGCGTACGGGGACAGCCGGGCGACGTGCAGGATCTCGTCGGAGTAGGCGTTGCCGATGCCGGCGATCACCGACTGGTCGGTGAGGACGGTCTTCAGCCGGCCGGTGCGCCCGGTCAGCGCCGCGGCGAGGCCCGCCCGGTCGAGCGCCAGCGCGTCCGGGCCGAGCCGGGCGATGCTCGGCACCTCGGCCGGATCCCGCACGATCCACACCGCGAGGCCCTTCTTCGTGCCCGCCTCGGTGAGGTCGAACCCGGGGCCGGTCGCCTCGTCGGCGGTGGCCGAGAGGCGCACCCGCAGCGCCAGCGGACCGCGGCCCGGCTTCGGCGGTGCCGGGGAGGGCGCGTCGATCCAGCGCAGCCAGCCCGCGCGGGCCAGGTGCACCACGAGGTGCAGGTCGCCGATCTCGACGTCGAGGTGCTTGCCGTGCCGGCCGGCGCCGGTGACCTCCCGGCCGTGCAACTCGGTCCACTGCGGGGTGACCGTCTTCAGCACGGCCAGCGAGGCCAGGTCGACCCGGGTGACGGTGCGGCCGACGGCGTGCTCGCGCAGGTGGTAGGCGAGCGCCTCGACCTCGGGCAACTCGGGCATGGCGCCCTCCGTGGTTCTCCGGTGTTCGTGGCCCAGCTTAGGCGGCCGGGCCGACGACCCGGCCCGGTTCCACTCGCTGGCGCGCGTCGGGCTGGCTCATTCCACGGGGTGCAGCGGGCCCTCGAAGTCCGGGATGTCGTGCCGCTGGATCGACTTGGCGATCTTGTTGACCTCGCCGCGGACGCGGAAGAAGCCGCGCACGGTGCCCACCCAGCGCTCGGAGGGCCGCTCGCCGGTGACATCGTCGACGCCGCCCTCGGTCTCGGCGACGACCGTCCACGGGCGGCGCAGGACCCAGCGCAGCGGGAAGAACAGCGCCACGACCAGCAGCGCGAGCGGGATCCAGCTCGGCACCACGACGTCCTCGGGCATCCACACGAGCAGCACCACGGCCAGCGCCAGGGTCACCAGCATCATCGCGATGCCGGGGCCGTAGCTGGCGGCGGCGTCGTGCTCGAAGTCGTCGGCGGTGGCCGGGCGTCGCCATTCCATCTGCGCCCGCACCACCCACTCCCGGCCGTCAGAGCCCTGTACCAGCCGGGTCATCGTCTCCTCCTGAGGCGGCCTGGTCGGCGTGCGCGAGCGGGACCAACGTTACCTTGATCAACTGCGCTGGGGAAACGTCAGATCGAGCGGTTACCGTGTCCGTTCGGTGGACGAACGGTCGCGCTCCGGAGCCCGCCCCCGGTCACCCGGCGCGTCCCGGAGGTGCGGCACGGTCCGGTGCCCACGAGGGACCCGATGTCCCGGCAGGTGACCGGCACGCGGAGTGCCGGCACGGTGTGACCGGCCCTCCGCGGCCGTCGGCAGGATCTTTCGGGGGCGCGTCGTGTCGGAACCGCGGCCGGGCGAACTCGGGGTCGACCGCGGCGGGCTGCCGCTGGGCGTGGTGACGAGGTGGTCGTTCTCGTCGCCCTCGTCGTCGCCGGGCTCGCTGGGGTCGATCCGTGGCGAGCCCGGGGTGCTCGACGGGCCCCCCATGGTGGTGGACGTGCCGGGCAGCTCGGAGCCGCCGGGGACCAGGTCGGCGGGGTTCACCACGCGAGGCAGCTCCACGGCCGCGGGCGGTCGGTACTCGTTGGCGGGCGGCTGCCGGTCCACCGGGGTGGCGCGGGGCTCGGGCAAGTGGCCGGGGATGCTGCGGCCCTGGCCGATCACCACCGAGGTCTCCGGCACCGGCGGTGGCTCGCCGATCCGCAGCTCGGCGCTGCCCCGACCGGGCAGCCCGATGTTCCAGGTCAGGCTGGGGTCGAACACGGTGGGTCCGACGGCGGCGCCGAACGCGCCCACGGCAGCGGTGGAGGCCAGGGCCAGGCCGACCTTCGCCTTGGTGCCCACGGCGAGCGCGATGCCGCCGGCCGAGGCGGCACCGGTGCCCGCCGCGGCGGCCGCGCCCGCGGCGCCCGTCCCGATGGCGCTGGTGCCGACGGCGCCGGTTCCGGAGACCGTGCCGATCGCCAGGGCGGACACCGGCACCAGGGCCACCAGCGCGCTGGCGTGCACCCGCAGGGCCGCGCACACGTCCTTCAGCTCGGCCTGGGTCGAGCGGCAGGAGGGGCAGACGAGCAGGTGGGCGCGGATCTTGCGGGCCTCGGCACCGGTGACACTGCCCGCCGTGTAGCCGCCGAGCTTCTCCACCACCGTGCGGCAGCCGTCCGAGCTGCGGTTGACGGCGAGGTGGGCCTGCAGGTAGGCGGCGCGCAGGCCGAGCCGGGCGCGGCGGGCCAGCGCCGCGGTGGCGTTGGGGCTGAGCCCGAAGTGCGGGGCCACCACCGCCGGCTGCTCGCCCTCGACCTCGGTCTGCCAGAGGACGGAGCGCCAGCGCTCGGGGAGGCTGGAGAAGGCGCGGGAGATCAGCGAGTGCTCGGCGGCCCTGGTCTGGGAGTCCGCGCCGGCGCCGGCGCGGGTGGTGAGCTCGTCGTCGGTGACCGGGACGTCGCGGCGGGCGCCGTGCCACTCCCACGACACCCGGCGGGCGACGGTGAGGAGGTAGGCGCGGACGTTGTCCCGGGGGCCGGCCCCGCGGCGGAGCGCCTGGAGGACGCGGAAGAAGGTCTCGGCGACGATGTCGTCGGCCTCGGCGGGGTCGTCCGCGAGGCTGAGCGCGAGCCGGCGCACGGCGGCGGCGTGCAGTTCGAAGAGCTCACCGAACGCCGCGTCCTCACCGTCCCGCAGACGCTGCAGGAGAGCGGGCTCGTCGGCCGCCGAGGGCGCTGCACGCACGTCGTCCCGGCGCGGATCCGACACCGTCATCCAGCCAGGCACCCCCTCCGGGTCGTAACCCTTTCGGTTGAATGCTGACACCATACGGAGCGAAGCCTGCCCAGTCACCCCTTGTACGTCCGCCGTAACCAGAGTCCCACCTTCCGGGTGGCTCGACAGCCGCCGAACGCCTCGGTATAGACTCTCCCCCACACCAACGAACGGTGTAGTGCGGACGTAGCGCAGCTGGTAGCGCATCACCTTGCCAAGGTGAGGGTCGCGGGTTCGAATCCCGTCGTCCGCTCGGCGGCGGGGACCCCTTGCTCGCGGAATGCGCTCGCCACGGCCGCCTCGCCATTGCATCTGGGGGCCGAGCCCCCAGACCCCCACGGTGCGAGCTCCTCGCCTTGGGCGAGCGCTGGTGACGTTGGTCGTGAACCAGCGTGGCGCGCGGGTTGCCTCGTCTCTTTGTCGCTTCGCTCGCTGGCGCTCGTTCGCGACGTGCCGCCCGTCGGGTGGCTGGGCACGTGATCTTCGTTCGGGACCGCGAAACCTGCGTTCGGGACGATGAGTTCCGCATTAAGGCGGGGCGGCATTTCTTGATCGCTTTGCTCGCTGCGCTCGCTCGCTGGTACCACCTGCGGGGTGGGTTGGGCGCGCTGGGCACGTTTCGTGGTGTGTCACCTTCGGTGTTGGTCGCCTTGGTTCTCCCCCGTCCCCTTCGTCCTTGCCGGCTTTGGCGGGGTGGGGCTCGGGTCCAGGGTGAGCGAAGCGAATCGCGCAGCGACGCCGAAGGCGCCCT
>NZ_FOWW01000014.1 GCF_900115565.1 Amycolatopsis arida
ATCACCTTCACCCAAGGCACCAGCGCCGACGTCTACGCCGCCCTGTCCACCGGCACCGGCTTCGGCCCCGGCGTCAAATGGCACGACTACTTCGCCATCGCCGGCGAAGCACCACGGGTGGGCGACTTCAACGGCGACGGCGCCACCGACATCGCCACCTTCACCAACAACGCCGCAGGCGACGTCTACGTAGCACTGTCCAACAAAACCAACGCCTTCCTCGGCACCACCATCAAATGGCACGACTACTTCGCACCCAGCGGCGAATTCCCCTACACCGGCGACTACAACGGCGACGGCAAGACCGACATCGTCACCTTCACCCACACCCCCAGCGCCGACGTCTACACCGCCCTCTCCACCGGCACCACCTTCGGCCCCGGCACCAAATGGCACGACTTCTTCGGACTCCCCGGAGAAACCAGCCTGTAGATCCCGATCACCGAGGGGCCGGCAACCTGATCGCCGGCCCCTCGGCCCGCCACCACGCAGCTCAGCTGCCCGCGATCCCGGCTTGCGACCAGCACGACGGTCAGCGGCGGCGGTACACCGGTGTTCGGACCGGGCGGAACTCGTCGAGCGTGATGTTTACCAACTCGCACCCGGCACGCGGCTCGGGCTGCCCCTTGGCGTCAGCCGCCACTCCTCGGTCAGCTCGCGAGTCACCACGTCAGCGCCGATCTGGCGTTCCAGCAGCTTCCGGGAGGAGCTTCCTCCTGTCGTAGTGCACGGGTGGCGTGCTGCTCCAGCCACGTGGCGCGAGTGCCTTCGCCCCCGGGTCGGTCGGCCCCCGATCCGACGACGTCAACCAGGCTGGGTAATCGTTTTCTCGGCGCGCTAGTCTTGCCCCTGGACGTTGTCAACAACGAGTGGAGCCCCGGTGCCGACGATCAACGACGTGGCCAGCTTGGCCGGCGTTTCGACCGCGACGGTTTCCCGCGCCCTCAACGGCAAGTCGACGGTGTCCCCCGCGCTGGTCACGCGAGTCCTCGAGGCCGTGACCGCACTGGGCTACCAGCCCAACGGCCCGGCCCGGAGTCTCCGGAGGCGAGAGACCGCTGTTCTGGCACTGATCATCTCGGACGTCGAGAACTGGTTCTTCACCGCGATCGCGCGCGGCGTCGAGGACGTGGCGCACGACATGGGCTATTCAGTGGTCCTGTGCAACTCCGACGAGAACGCCGACAAGGAGCGGCGCTACATCGACGTGGCGATCCAGGAGCGAGTCGCCGGGGTCATCCTGTCCCCGACCGGCGCGGGCACCAATGCGGACGTACTCGCCGACACCGGAATTCCGATGGTCGCCGTCGACCGGCCACTACCGGTCGGGTTCGGCGACACCGTCCTCGTCGACACCAGGCAGGCCGCCCGGATGGCCACCGAACATCTCCTGGCGCAGGGTTACGGCCGGATCGGCTGCGTGACCGGCCCGGCCGGGGTGCGCACCGCGGACGACCGGCTCGCCGGCTATCGCGACGCCCTGCGTGCGGCGCGCCGGCGCACCTCCTCCACGCTGGTGCGGCGTAGCGAGTACAAGGGCACGCGGGCGCAGCAGGCCAGTGCCGAGCTGTTCGCCCAGACGGAGCCACCGGATGCCCTGCTGGTCGCCAACAGCGCGATGGCGATCGGGGTCTTGGCCGCCGTGCGGGAGCTGGGTCTGCGGCCGGGCCGCGATGTCGGGCTGGTGGCCTTCGACGACGCGCCCTGGACGGCCGTCGTCGACCCGCCGCTGACCGTGGTCGCGCAGCCCGCGTACGAGGTCGGTCGGATCGCGGCGCAGCTGCTGCTGGCCAGGATCGGCAGCAGTCGTCGGGCACCTGCCGTCACCACCCTGACCGCTCGCCTCCTCGAGCGGGCCAGTTCCCGCCGGTCCGCGCGCTGACCCGCGGCGGGCCGCTCAGCCGCTGTTGGCCCTGTCGTAGATCTCGGTCGCGTTCTCCTGGGTGACCAGCTGTGTCGGCAGGATCTGGGTCTTGGGCACCTGCTGGCAGTCGATCAGCAACGCCTTGGCGGCGTCGATGGCCTCCTGACCGCCCGTAGGGTAGATGAAGGTGGCCGAGAGCCTGCCCGCCTCGACCGCCTTGATGCCGCCCGACGGGATGGGCAGTCCGTCGATTCCGATGAACTTGAGCTGCTGGTCCCTGCCTGCCGCCTTGGCCGCGAGGTACGCTCCCTCGGCCATGGGGTCGTTGTGGGCGTAGACCGCCTGCAGGTCGGGATGGGCCTTGAGGATCGCGTCGGCCTGCGCCTGGCCCTTCTCGCGCAGCCAGTCGCCGTCCGCGGCCGCCACGATCTCGATGTCGCTCCCTTCGATGCCCTCGGCGAAGCCCGTCGACCGCTCCCGCGCCGGAGTGGACCCGGCGAGCCCCCGGATCTCGGCGATCCTGCCACCGTCGGGCAGCACCTGTTCGGCCATGTGCCGGCCTGCCTGCCGCCCGATCTCGGTGTTGTCGGCTCCGATGAACGTGGTGTAGGAATCCCCGTCGACCTTGCGGTCCAGGACCACGACCGGAACGCCCCTGTCGTAGACCTTCTTCACCACCGACGTCAGCGGGGTGGCCTCGTTCGGGCTGATGATCAGCAGGTCGACCTGCTGGATCAGGAAGTTCTCCACGTCGGAGACCTGCTTGGCGTTGTCCTGCTGGGCGTCGGCGAACTCGACGGTGAACTGCGGGATCGCCGCGGCGGCCTGCGCGATGTCGTCGTCCATCCGCTGCCGGTACGGTTCGGCGACGTTGGCCTGGCTCATCCCGATGACGTACGAGCCCCGCGGACCCTGACAACTGCTACCGGTCTGGCCCGGCTGGCTGCCCTGGCCGGAGTTCTCGCTCGTCGTGCCGCAGGCCGAGGACACGAGCAACAGGCAGCCCGCGATCGCGGCCACGGTGAGGGGTCGACGGGACATGGCATTCCTTCCTGCTGGGGCTCACGACTCGGGACGTAGCCGCTGCAGACCCGCGGCGACCACGATCACCAAACCTTTGACCAGCAACTGAACGTTGGGATCGACGTTGTTGAGCGCAAGGATGTTGTTGAGCACGCCGAGCAGCAATGCCCCGGCGACTGTGCCAATCATCGAACCGCGCCCACCGGAGAGCGCGGTTCCTCCGATCACGACCGCGGCGATGGCGTCGAGCTCGTAGCCGCTGCCGTCGTTGGGGCTGCCCTGGTTGAGCTGGCCCGCGTGGACGATCCCGGCCAGTGCGGCGAGCAACCCACTGATCCCGAACACGATCACCTTGACCCGGGTGACCGGGACGCCGGACAGTCGTGCCGCCTTCTCGTTGCCGCCGACCGCGTAGACGTGCCGGGAGAACGCGCTCATCCGCAGGAACGCGATGGCCAGCACGGCGACCACCACGAAGATCACCGCCGGGATCGGCACCAGGCCGTTGAACGTGCGCTCGCCGAGCAAGGAGAACACGGCGGGCGCCTCGCCGGGGCCGTCCCCGTAGGCGATCGCGACGCCCTGGCCGCCAGAGGTGATCCGGGCCAGACCGCGAGCGATCTGCAGTCCCGCCAGCGTCACGATGAACGCCTGGATGCCGAGCATGGCCGAGGCCATCCCCTGCAGCAGACCGAAGACCAGCCCGGCGAGTAGGACCAGCAGCACCGCGGGCAGGACACCGAGGTCCTGATGAACCAGCAGCACGGCGGACCCGACAGCGGCCAGGCCGAGCACCGCGCCGACCGACAGGTCGATGCCACCGACCAGGATCACGAAGGTCATGCCGACAGCGATGATCCCGATCTCGGACACGGCGCGAACCACGTTGAACAGGTTGTCGCTGTTGAGAAACAGCAATTCGCCGCCGCGCGTCGGGGAGAAGACCACCGCGGCGACGAACACCGCCATCAGTCCGAACAGACTCTGAAAACGGAACAGCCACGCGGCGACGGAGCGGAACCGGCTTGGTTCGGGGCGTGGTACGCGAGCAGTCGTCAGCTCGTCCGTCCGCCCGCTCATCGTGGCTGTGCCCGGGGCGTTCCGGTACCTGCCGATGCCGTGCCGTTCGCCGCGTCGACCAGCTCGGCGGTCGGGCCGACACCCATCGTGGCCGCCAGCAGGTCGGCCTCCGACGCGGCGCGCGTGTCGAGTTCCCGCACGGTCCGCCCGGACCGCAGGACGACGACCCGATCACAGACACCGAGCAGTTCGGGCAGCTCCGACGACGCCAGCAGCACCGCGATGCCGCGCTCGGCGGCCGCGCCGAGCAGCTCATAGATCTCCGCCTTGGCGCCCACGTCGACTCCGCGCGTCGGCTCGTCCAGCAGCAACAGCTTCGGCTCGGTCAGCAACGCGCGACCGAGGACCACCTTCTGCTGGTTGCCACCGGACAGCGTGCCCACCGCGTCGCGGACCGAGCCGAGCTTGACGTTGAGCTCGGTGAGGATCGCTCGCGCGGTACCGGTCTCCCGCCTGCGCGGTACCGCACCGAGCACCGCGATACGGTCCACAATGGAAAGTACGGTGTTGGCCTGCACCGAGTGCCCCACCATCAGTCCGGCGACCCGCCGGTCCTCTGCCACGAAGGCCATGCCCAGGTGCTGTGCCTGCCGCGGCGTGCGTGGCCGTACCCGGCGGCCGTCGAACGTCACCTCGCCGCGCCACCGGCCGTGGGATCCGACGCCGAACAGCGTCTCCAGCAGCTCGGTGCGGCCGGAGCCCAGCAGACCACCGACGCCGACGATCTCACCGCGGCGTACCGACAGCGTGATCCCGGCCGGCTCGCGGCGGCCCGGGCGCTCCCGACGAGGTATGACGGTGAGGTCCTCGACGCGCAGGAGCTCGGGACCCGGCTCGTGAGCGCGCGTGTGGAACAAGGTCCGCACAGAGCGGCCGACCATGGCACGGGCGGCCTGCCGCGCGCTCATCCGGCGCGCGTCGAACTCGGCGACCACCGACCCGTTGCGCAGCACCGTTGCCCGGTCGGCAACTCGGCCGATTTCCTCCATTCGGTGGGAGATGTAGAAGATCCCCGTACCGGCGCTGCTCAGCTCGCCGATCACCGTGAACATCTGGTCGACCTCGGCCGAGGACAACGCGGAGGTCGGCTCATCCATGATCAGGACCCGCGCGTCGAGAGCCAGTGCCTTCGTGATCGCGACCAGCTGCTGCTCACCGGTGCGCAGCTCGCCGACCGGCCGACGTGGATCCAGCGCCACCCCGGTGTGCTCCAGCAACCCTCTCGACCGGCGGATCATCCGACCGCGATCCACCGCACCACATCGAGTGCGCAGCTCCCGGCCGAGGAAGATGTTCTCCGCGACCGAAAGGCCCGGCACCAGGTCGAGCTCCTGGGGAATCATGGCGATTCCCGCGCGCTGGGCGTCGGACGGAGCGGCGAAGCGGAACTCCCGTCCCCGCAGGGAGACGCTGCCGTCGTAGTCGGTGACGTCGCCGCTGAGGATGCGCATCAGCGTGGACTTGCCGGCACCGTTCTCGCCGAGCAGGGCATGTACCTCGCCCCCGCGCAGCGTCAGGGACACCTCCCGACAGGCACACACCCCGCCGTAGGTCTTGGTGACACCGCTCATCTCGACCAGGGGCCGGTCGCCGTCGTCCATGCCCGTCCCTCGCTGCCGAAGCACCTGGGAAATCGATTACCGAGACGCTAGGACGAGCCTGACCGGGTGTCAAGCTCGAGGGAAAGCTGTCCATACGACCCCCACCCCCCGCCAGGCACGGCCCGGGACTCATGACGTCGTCCGCTCGGCCGCGATCCTTCCCCGTTGATCGAGCCGCTCGGCCAGGTCCTGCCACGCTCTGACGTTCTCCCAGGCCATGGCCAGGACGCCATCGACGCAATGCGCGGGCACGCTGTCAGCGACGCTGCGTCGCCACTCCGCCGTGGTGAGGTCGACCTCCAGCCAGCGCAGCAGCAGGCGGCCCATGTCGTTGAAGCGAATCGACGGGTCCTCCCGCAGCAGGGACAGTCGGTCGGCCCGGCTCGGCTGGCACTGGGCGGCACTCCGCCGCGATGGCAGGTCGGGGACCGGGCGGGCGCGGATCTCCTCCCGAGCGCTCCTACCGGCCCGGCCGCGGGCCGGTACCGGGTCCAGTCCTCGCCGAACTCGCTCGCGGACATCGCGGGCGGTCGACAGTGAGATCCCCACTTCCTTCGCGATCTCCCGCAGGGTGGCCCCTGGGCGCTCGGCGATGAGTCTTCCGGCCAGTTCCCGGCCGGCCGCACCGTTCAACGGGCGCACCCGCCCGTCCTTGCCGAGCCGGCCGCCTCGTGATGCGTCGTCAGCGGTCGTCCGCATCCGGACCTTGCGCACGGTGGCCGGAGAGAGTCCGGCAGCGGTGGCGATCATGCGATCCGACCAGTCCGGATGAGTACGAAGGATCCGCTCGGCGGCCTGCCTCCGATCGGCCGCGGACAGGGGCAGCCCGTGCGTGACGTTGGCCTGCACGGCCAGCACGAAGGCGTCGCCTTCGTCGCCGTCGTACAGCCGCACGTCGATCTCGGAGTCACCCCGGAGGATGGCGGCGCGCAGCCGGTGCATGCCGTCGACAACCCGCATGGACCGACGGTGCACGATAATGGGCGGCAACGACGAGCCGCACTCGGCGAGCATCCGCACGTGCTCGAGGTTCTCACCGTCACGTCGCGGCGACAGCGACGGTTTCAACGACTGGACCGGAACCCTGGCCGGAACGCAGCTGTCCAACTGCATCTCCAGCCAGCTTCCGGACCGACGGTGGACGGCATTCACCTGTGAACTGACCTGGTGCACCATCATTCCCCCGTACCTACCTACGCCTCGTGCGTCACCTCGCCAGGCGACACTGCGCAGTCAGTCTCCGTCCCCGCACTGCCATCTCAATGCCGCATCGATGCCACCCGGCGAACGGGCAGGAGGGCCGCAGCATCGTGTGCGGCAGCGGCAGCGGCAGCGTGCAGCACCGGCTGCCCCGCGTCGACCACGACGGCGTCAGGTGTCCCCTCGGTCGGCATTCACTCCCTTCCCGGGTCGCCGTCCGTGGCCGGCGACCCCGGCTTGGTTTCGACCAGGTGCCAGGAAGCACGCTCGAACCACCTGCGCCAGGTGGCGAAGACCGGCGAGACGCAGACGGGTGGTGACCCGAGGAACATCGGGTCACCACCCGTCGTCGATCTGGTTCGGACTCAACGACCTGGTACTCCAACTCGGCTGAAGTACTAGCAGGCCTTGAGCCCGTCGAAGATCTGACCGGTACCCCTCGTGCGTGTGTGCGACGCACTCTGCCCGGGGTTGATGGTATAGCAACGGGAATCCATCGCGAACCTGTACGTGAACTTGACTCGCACCTGGAAATGACAGTGGTTGGTCGCCGTGAAGCGGGTCGTGACTCCCGCCGGGTTGTCCTCCCTGACCGTCACGCAAGGGGGAGGAGGGGCGGCGCGGAACAGGTTCGTGTTCTCCGTAGGGAGTGTCTGTGGTAGCGCCTCAGCCGCTGTAGCGGGGGTTGCCATTGCCATGGGCACCATGGTCGCCGCTCCGGTAAGCGCGAGGGCAAGCAGTGCTTTCCTGATCAATTCAGCACACCTCTCTCGACTCGGTCGTCCATCTGTCTCTGAACCAGGTTGGACGATGAGATGGATTGTGCTCGGCAAGCTACGTTCGTTTTGTTCCTGCTGTCAATCCCGTCCAGGATCGTTCACCGTTCAAGCATCGACTGCCTGCCGATGAACAGATCGAACCACGGCTCACGGCTGCGAAACACGGCCGGGTGAACCGACGACGCGTGTTCGTCTGATTGGATTGATCAGTCGGACAGTCTCGTCAGGTATTGCTGATATCGGGATTGCCCTGATGTTTGAGATGCGGCCTGGATCATGTTCGTCCGCGCGCAACGCGCAGTCGTACATCACCGGAGATGAATTCATGGGCGCGCGACCAAGCGCGCCCCCCGAAACGAGCGTTGCCGCCCGCGACATCGATCGTGCTGTCGGTGGCCGCGCGCAGTCCGAGACCCATCCGAGTAGTCGACTCCTTGCGCCGGGCTCGCGCTACCACTCCAGCGGCAGCCGTTCGTGAGCGACCGCCGGAGATGTTTGCTCGGGTCGACCGACGCGGCGCTACGGGCCTGACGCGGTCATCGTTCTTTCGCTGATCGGCCACCCGCGCCACGGTCGCGAGGGTGATCACCCACATCGGGTGGCCACCAGGCGCCGGGCCACGTGTGCCGCTCGGCGGGATCCGAGCTCACGGTACCGGTGCTCGACCTCCCGCCATCCGGAGATCGCCGCGTCGCGCTCACCGACCACGGCGCTCACCTCGGCGAGTTGCTCGAGCGCCAGCGCCTGCCCCAGCGGGTACTCGCAGTCGTGGGCGAGCTCCCGTGCCTCCTCGGCCAGCTCCCGCGCCCGACACGGGTTGCCCATAGCGCGTTCGCAGGCCGAGAGCACGGTGAGTGCCTGGACCAGGCGGAGCCGGCGCCGCGACCCGCGCGCGATCAGCACCGCCTGGGTGGCCAGCGCCGTCGCCTCCGGGATGTCGTCGGCGGCGAGCCGGAGTTCGGCGAGTCCGATCAGGGCGCCGCACTCGAGGTTGGGGCTGCGCATGTCCCGGGCGCTCGCCAACGCCTCGTCGTAATGGAACGCCGCGTCGTCGTCCTGTCCCATGACCCGCAGGATCTGTGCGAACGTCGTGTGCGTATTGGGCGTGTTGCGAACGTCCTGGTTGCGCTCGGCGTCGGCGAGGCCCTGCTTGGCCTGGCGGTAGGCTTCGTCGACATCGCCGAGCTCCAGCAGGCAGTTGGCGAGCTCGTCGCGCAGGCCGACCGAGGTGCGCTGATCACCCCGGGCCAGCGCCTCGTCCAATGACTCGATCAGAAGGCGGCGCGCCCGCGGCAGCTCCTCGGTGTAGTGCGCCAGCATGGCGGGCACGCCGGGTTGACCGGGAACCGGTGGCGTGGCGGCGTCCTCCCGCAGTGGTGCGCACTCGCGGCGGGCCCGGCGAAGCTCGCCGAGCTCGAGCAGAGAAAGGACGAGGTTCTCCCGGGCTCGGCGTTCCAGCGTGGCGTCCCCGGCGGCCCGGTACCCCCGCAGCGCGGCCTCGAGATGCTCGACCGCCCTGGCCAGGTCGCCGCTGACCTGGGCGATGATGCCGAGGTTGATCCGAGCGGCGTTGGCGCCGGGCAGGCCCAGTCGCTCGTAGAGTCGCAACGCGGCGGTGAGGTCTCGCAGCGCCGCACCGGTGTCACCGGAGTAGTACCGCAATCCCCCGCGGCCGTTGAGCATGGCCGCGACGCCCTCGTCGTAGCCGACCCGCCGCGCTGCCCGTAGTCCGGCGTCCACCGTGGTGAGCCAGTCGACGGTGTGCCCGCGCAGGGTGAAGTAGCCACGCAGGGCGTCGGCGAGGTGGCACGCTGCCTGGTACGGTCCTCGCTCGGCGGCGTCCCGGACGGCGGCGACCAACGCGGGCCGCTCCTCGTCCACCGAGTCCAGCGAGCGCGCGCCGACGTCGAGCGACGTCACGGACGGGGGCCGTGGCAGCGGGTTCATCGTGAGCAGCGGTCGCACCGCCGCGTCGGTCACCGCGATGTAGTAGTCGAGCAGCCGGCGGTGGGCCGCGGATCGTTCGTCGTCCGGGTCCTCCCGCAGACCGCGTTGCCGCGCGTAATCACGGACGAGGTCGTGCAGCCGGTACCGGCCGGAGGCGGTGCGGTCGAGCAGGCTGGCCGCCACCAGTTGATCGAGACAATCGCCGGCCGTCGAGGGGGGAACCGCGCAGAGCGCGGCCACCGCCTCGACGCCGAAGTCGGGGCCCGGCACCAGACTCACCAGGCGCAGCATCCGCCGTTGCTCCGGGCTCAGCACCCGGTAGGACCAGTTCAGTGCGGCGGAGACGTCCGCCCGTTCGTCGCCCTCCAGTCGGAGCAGGGACAGCGCGCTGCCGGAGCGCAGTTGGGCGACGTAGTCGCCGATCTTGAGTTGCGGACGCAGCGCGAGGTGGGCGGCGGCGATCCGCATTGCCAGCGCCAGCCGACCGCACGACACCACCAGGTCCCCGGCCGACTCGCTCTCGTCGGAGACGCGGTCGTCACCCACCAGGGTGACCAGCAGGTCGAGTGACTCCGCCGTGGTCAGCTCTCCGAGGCGGAGTCGCTGGACACCCGGGTCCACGGCGAGGCCGCCCAGCTCGTGGCGGCTGGTGACCAGGACGGCGCAGCCGGGCGATGCCGGTAGCAGCGCCCGGACCTGCTCCTCCGTGGCGATGTTGTCCAACACGACCAGCATCCGCCGGCCGGCCATCAGCGACCGGAACAGGGAGACCTGCTCGCCCAGCGCCAGCGGCGTCGCGTCGGGCGCCAGGCCGAGCGCGCGCAGGAACTGGCCGAGCACCTCCTCGCGGCTCAGTGGTGCCGTCGTACCGTACGCCCGTAGGTCGGCGAAGAGCTGGCCGTCGCCGAACCGGGCGGCTACCCGATGCGCGACGTGGACGGCCAACGCGGTCTTGCCCACGCCGGCGGGCCCGGTGATCACCACGACCGGGGGCGTGAGCGCGTCGCCGGTGGCTCCGAGGAGCGCCGTGAGTCGTTCGATCTCCTCCCTTCGGCCGACGAAATGGGCGGTGGCCATGGGAAGTTGCCGCGGCCGGCGGCATCGCGTCTCCTCGGCGGACCGCCGAGGAACCTCCGGCGGCTCGTCGAGGTCGCGCAGGATCCGCCGGTGGGTCTCGCGCAGCTCGGGGCCCGGGTCGACACCCAGCTCGTCCGCCAGCAACCGGGTGACCTCGCGAAAGGCGTTCAGCGCCTCGCCCTGGCGGCCGCAGCCGTGGAGCGCCCGCAGCAACTGCGCCCAGAACCGCTCCCGGAGAGGGTGCTCCCGAACCAGCCCCATCAGCTCACCCACGACGTCGCCGTGCCGGCCCAGCTCGAGGTCAACCTCGATGCGGCGTTCCATCGCCTGCAGGTACCGCTCCACGAGCCGGGGAATCTCGTCCCTGGCCAGTGCGTCCGAAGGAACGTTCGCCAACGGCGGCACGCCGCGCCACTCCGCCACGGCCTTGGTCAACAACGTCGACTCGGCTTCCCGATCGCCCTCGGCCGCGGCTGTTCTCGCCCGCTCCACCAGGTCGGTGAACCTGCTCAGGTCGGCTCCTCGCGACGGCAGTACCAGCCGGTAACCGCCGTCCTCGGTGCGGATCGCCTCCTTGGGCAAGATCCGTCGCAGCCGCATCACGTATTTCTGCACGACGGCACGTCCGTCGGCGGGTGGCCGCGCACCCCACGTCTTGTCGACGAGTTCCTCCACGGTGACCATTCGATCGTGATGGAGGAGCAGCAGGGCAAGGATGACCCGCTGCTTACCCGCGGGAACGGAGACCGGGCGACCGTTCCGCTCGACCTCCAGCGGCCCCAGCACCCGGTAGTCCACATCGGCCGTACTCACCAGCGGCTACCCTGCCCGTCGCTCGTACCGTGTTCGAGAACACAGGAGGATCTTACTCCGAATGGCGGATCAGTGGGCCCCGGTATCGCGACGTCATCCGCTCGAGGCCGGCCTCCTTCGCTGATCGAGCCGCTCGGCGAGGTCCCGCCAGCCAGCGGCGTTCTCCCAGGCAAGCTCACGAGGACGGCGAGGCAATGCGCGGGCACGACGTCGGCCCCCCTGGCTCGGCACTCGATGCCGGTGAGGTCCGCCTCCAGCCACCGCAGCATCAGCCGGCATGGATCGTCCGCATCGCCGTCGTACAGCCGCACGTCGATCTCGGCGTCGCCACGCGGAATGGCCGCACGCAGCCGGCGCATGCCGTCGATGACCCGCCAAGAGGGGGCGGTGCGGACGATGGGCGGTAAGCTCATCCCGCGATCAGCGAGCATCCGCACGTGCTCGAGGTTCTCCCCCCGTACGCCTCGGTGAGAAGGATGGCCGCAGAGACCCCACCGGCAACCTGGCTGGAACGCAGCCGTTCAAATCCTCACCATCGCGGACGTGGTGGCCACGGCCCAGCGTCGGTTCCCCGACCTGGTGTACCGCATGGTCGGGAGCGCCGATGGCCACCACCACGTGCCGCGCCTCACCGGGGAACTGGCCCCGGCCGGTGGCCCCGCGGTGATCATCGGGCTGGCCGTCATGATCATCGAGGGCCCGCCTGTGCCGCGTCGACGGCTTCCTCGACCCCGTTCCCCAACCATCCCCTCACCAGGAGTTGGACGTTGACACCTGACCCGATGACCCTCCACCCACTACCCGCGCACGAGCGGGTGGTGTTCCTCAAGCCGCTGGTCACCTCGCCGAAGATCGTCGTTGGCGAGTACACCTACTACGACGACCCGGACGGCGCGACCGAGTTCGAGCACCGCAACGTGCTCTACGCCTACGGACCGGAACGACTGGTCATCGGCAGGTACTGCGCCATCGCGGCCGGCACCCGGTTCCTGATGGCCGGCGCCGAACACCCGACGATGGGCGTGTCCACGTTCCCGTTCACCATGTTCGGCGGCGAATGGACCGAGAAGACCCTCGACATCGTCACCGGCATGCCCAGCCGAGGTGACACCGTGGTCGGCAACGACGTGTGGTTCGGCTACCAGGCCACCGTCATGCCCGGCGTGCGTATCGGTGACGGCGCCGTCATCGCCACCGCTCGCTCGTCACCACCGACGTCCCGGCCTACACCATCGTGGGCGGCAACCCGGCGCGGGTGCTCCGGCAACGCTTCGACGACGCCGACATCGACCGGTTGCGCCGCGCCGCCTGGTGGGACTGGCCCGCCGAACTGGTCACCGAGCACGCGCGCACGATCATGGCCGGCAATCCTGCCGACATCGAACGCATCGCCGAGGGAATCCGATGACATCCATCCAGGAACACGCCGTGCCCGGCAGCGGCCCGTACGCGATCACCACCGGCTCGGACGGCGCCCTGTGGTACACGCTGGTCCAGAGTGGGCAGATCGGGCGGCTCGTTCCCGGGGAGCGGCCGACCAGCTATCAGGTGGACCCTCGGTGCGGCCCGACGATCATCGTCTCCGGACCCGACGGTGCGTTGTGGTTCACCGAGTACCAGGCACACCGAATCGGCCGGATCACCACCGGTGGTGAGATCGAGGAGTTCCCGCTGTCGGAATGCGGGCCGTTCGGGATCGCCGCCGGACCGGACGGCGCCCTGTGGTTCACCGAGACCACCGCCGACCGGATCGGCCGGATGACTGTTGACGGTCAGCTCACCGAGTTCCCGCTCCCGCTGGCCGGGGCGTTCCCGTCCGCGATCACCGCGGGACCCGACGAGGCGTTGTGGTTCACCCTGAACCAGGCCAACGCGATCGGCCGGATCGGCACGGACGGCACCGTCACCGTGCACCCGCTGCCAACCGAGGCGGCCGCGCCGGTCGGCATCGCGACGGGGCCGGATGGCGCGCTGTGGTTCGTCGAGATCGCCGCCGGGCAGATCGGCCGGATCACCACCGACGGCCAGGTGAACGAGTTCCCGCTGCCCGACCGTGCCGGCCGGCCGCACGCCATCACCTCGGGCGGCGACGCCCTGTGGTTCACCGAATGGGGCGGCAATCGTGTCGGCTCCATCACCCCGGACGGTGCCATCGAAGTACACGACCTGCCGACTTCCGGTGCCGAGCCACACGGCATCACCCTCGGCCCTGACGGTGCGCTGTGGGCGGCACTCGAGATCGGTGCCCTCGCCCGCGTCATCCCGAAACCGCTCCAGCCCAGGACGCGGCCTTGCCCGTGACGTTCCACCACACGATCATCCACTCTCCCCCACCAGCGGATCTACCTGCCGTTCGACATCGAACGCATCGGCTACTGACCGCGGAGCCGCTCGTGACACTCCCTCGTTTCGGCGAACACGGAGGACGCCCCGCACCCGCGCGGCCGCGCCTTCGTCGATCCGGTGGCGAAGGCGCGGCCGCGCGAGTTCGGCGACGTCGAGCAGTGGTGCTTGCGGTCCACGTCGGCTCTGATCAGCGCACCGGCCGCACCGCCTGCCGCACGAGGGCAGCGATGCGGGCCTCCACGTCGGCGGTGACCTCGGTCAGGGCGAAACTGGTCGCCCACATCGGGCCCTCGTCCAGCTTCGCCTGGTCGCTGAACCCGACCGTGGCATAGCGCGCCTTGAACTTCTGCGCGCTCTGGAAGAAGCAGACGACCTTGCCCTCCAGCGCGTAGGCGGGCATCCCGTACCAGAGCTTCGGCGCGAGCATCGGGGCGTTGGCGGTGACCACGGCGTGGACGCGCTCGGCGATGATCCGGTCGGCGTCGGGCATCTCGGCGATCTTCGCGAGGACGTCCCGCTCCGCCGCCGCCGCTTTGTCCGCCCGTGACCCACGGCGCGCTTCCTTCTTCACCTCCTGGGCGTGCTCCTTCATCGCGGCCCGCTCCTCGGCCGTGAATCCCTCGTAACCGCTGGTCTTGCCGCGGCTCATCGCACCTTCTCCTCACTGATCGTGGTAAGGGGGACCGTAACCCCGTTCACCGCGCTGACCCGCCGCTCGTCGCCAGAGGGCAGTGCGATGTCGGCAACGTCAACTCGACGATGAACGGACGTGTCGTCCAACCACGCCACGCCGCCGCGGGTGAGCGCGGCGACCAGGCCCGGCAGGCGGTAGTGGCACATCAGGACCGGGCCGCCACCGAGGCGCTCTCCCACACGAACCCGTCCGGGTCGGCGCCAGGCTCGACAGCCCCGCCGACCACGATCCGGTGCGATCCGCTGCCGTCGGGGGCAACACCGGCGTCCTTGGCCAGAGCACGCCGCCGGTACAGCGCCAGCGTGATCGGGCTCGACCCGGCAGCGAACTCGACATACATCCGGCCGAAGCTCTTCGCCACGGTGAAGCCCCGGTCCTGGTAGAACCGCTTGCTCGCGGCCACGTCGGCCACTCCCAGCAACAGCACGACGCCCTCGATCCGCCCGGTAGCAGGACCGGTGTCCTTCTTCGCCGAGGTCGCGACCTTCCAGATCGCGCCGTCCGGCGCGCGGACCACCCCGCCGTAACCCCAGAACGACTTCGCCACCGGCTTCAGCACCGTGGCACCGCCGTCGAGCGCGGCGCCGATCAGAACGTCGACATCAGCCGGCCGCGGCACCGTCAGTGACAGGGTGAACCCGCGAAAGCCGCTGGTCGGCTCCCGAGCGGCCCGCAGACACAGCCAGGCGTCCGCCAACCCGAAAGCAGAAGCGTAGAAGCGCTCGGCGGCCGCGGCATCGGCCACCTCCAGAGTGATGGTCTCGATCGAAGTCATGACAGCAACGCTAAGCGCGACCCACTGACCAGCGCTTCTCGATTCCTGACCGGTCCCGCCAGCCAACACCACACATCCGACAGGCAGCCGTGCCCCGTCCTGTTCCCGTGACCCACCCGGCGAGCACCTCGGCGAACGACAGACTGTTCCCGTCCGGGTCCAGCACGACGACGTGGCGCACGCCGTTGCCGTAGGTCTCCACCGGTTCGTGGCCGATGCCGTGCGCGGCGCGTCTCGGTGGTGTCGAGGGTGTCCGGACGGGCCCCGCCCAGCTTTCGCCTTCGGCGGTCCGCGGTGTCCCGCAGGACCGGCAGCCCTTCGCCCCGCTGGCGGGCCACCGATGCCTTCGCGGACCTTCTTCGTTCCTGCGCAACGGATGCTCGACGCCCGCGCGAGCGTTGTCCTCACCGCTGCGCGCCTTTACGGTCGTAGCCGGAAGTGATCCGCGTGGGGGCGGGCCATTGTCCGTCCGCGACTGGTGGTGCCGCGCGGAGACTCGCGGCCCGAGGAACGAAGGCAGGCAACGTCGTGTCCGTCCGGCACGCCCGCACGCGGTACCACGTGATGGTGGTGACCGGAGCCACCATCGCCATCGCCGGCTCGGTCATCGGCGCTGTCCGCATGTTCGGTCTCGGCGGCGAGATGGTGCACGGCATGCCCATGTCGGACATGCCGGAGATGGTCCTCGCCGGCGGGGGGATTCTGCTCGCGCTGGCCGGGGCGTTGCTGCGGGGGGCACCGCGCACGCCGGTCCCGGCCACCAAGCGGTTCCGCGGTCGTGGGTTGGTGGCGTTCATCGCCACCACGGCGTTGACCATCGACATCAGCAAGACCTCGACGCTGGGTTTCGTCATCCCCGGGATGCGTGCGGAGTACGGCCTCGGCCCCACCGCGGCGTCGATGCTCGCCGTCGCCGGCCTGAGCGGCACCGCGACCGGCGCCCTGCTGTTCAGCCGCCTCGCCGACCGGGTCGGGCGTCGCCTGACCTACGTCATCGCCACGCTCGGTTTCACGGCGACCAGCCTGTGCGCCGGCATGCCGACCTTCGGCGGCAACGTCGTGATGTGTTTCCTGATGGGCATCACCGTGGGTGGACTGGCACCCCTGCTCATCACGATGCTCACCGACCTGTTCCCCGGAGGCGCGCGTGGACCGGTGGTCACCGGGTTGTCGGTGGTCGCCACCGCGGTCGGCTTCCTCGTGGCGTCCGGCTCGGCCCTGTGGCTGGAGCCGGTCTACGGCTGGCGGATGCTCTGGCTCATCGGTGCACCGACCGGGCTGCTGCTGACCCTCGCGGCCGTCCTCGTGCCGCAGCGCGCTCCGGCGGCGACCGAGCCGTCGGGAGGCGGGACGCGCGAACTCGACGGTCGACCGCGGCGAATCGCGCGCGCCGCGTTCACCATCCGCCTGCAGTGGCTGTACGCCGCTGTGGTCGGGCTGATGACCTTCGGCCTGACCACCTGGGTGCCCACCCTCGCCCGAGCCGGTGACCTGGCGCCGACCACGGCGAACACGCTGCTCACCGCCGTCGCGGTCGCCATGGTGCCCGGTGCCGTGCTCGTGGCGGTGGCCTACCGGCGGTTCGGAACGATCCCGCTGGCCGTCGCGATGGCCACGGGCACGGCCGCGCTCCTGCTGGGCCTGGTCACGTCGGGGGTGACCGCCGCCGTGCCCTGGCTGGCGGCGGCGATGCTCGCCGGGTCGCTGTTCGCGGTCAACACGTTGGCGGCGATCTTCCTGCCGATCGCCGCCGACCTCGCCGGCTCGGCATCGCGAGGGCGCGTCACGGGCACGGTGTCGTTCTCCAACCGGATCGGCGGGCTCACCGGCCCCCTGGCGCTGTCCCTCATCGTGTCCTCGGTCACCGACGTCCTGACCGCCGTGGCCGTGCTCGCCCTGTGCTGCGGCGCGATCGCCTGGTACACCGGCCACCGGCACCGCGCGGTCCGGGCCGACCTGGAGCGGGAAGCCCGGATGCTCACCGCGCCCGGCGTTCCGCCCGGGTGACGAGGTAGAGCGCCAGCACGACGAGGACACCGAGCATCCCGGTCGCGGTCCACACCATCCACGGCATGACGGTGAGGCCGGCACCGTCCACCCCTGGCGTGCGACCGCCGTCGCGCCCGCTGACGATGACCACCAGCAGCGCACCGATGACCACCACGGCACCGACCAGCGCTGCCGCCCTGCGCACCGTCGGAAGACCCACGGGAGCGCTCGCGCGGAGGCGTTCGGCCCGTCGTGCCGGCGCGAGCAGCCTGACCAACAGCAGCACGGCGACCGGCAGTTGCAGTGCCCAGAGCGTGGTGCGCGGCCAGCCGTTGAACCACACGTTGGTGCCGTAGAGAAGCGTGTGCCACACGCTGAGGACGTAGACCACGATGACGAAGCGGTGCAGCGCTCGCCACCGCCGCGATCCCGTCCTGGCGCGCAGGTAGAAGGCCAGGCCGAACGGGATGGCCAGATACAGCGCCAGCAGGCCGAGCAGGATCGCGACCCGGCCGGTCCCGCTGGAGTAGCCACCCGGCACGAACGTGTCGACGAGCGCCGTCCCCACGCGGCCCGGCCAGCCGAGGCCGTTCTCATTCCCCCGCACCAGCTCGGCGAAGAACATCACGGCGTGCAAGAACATCAGCGCGATCGTGGTCAGGCTGGTGCTGCGATGCCACCGTTCGACACGCGCCGCCGAGATGCGCAGCACCCGCGAGCCGGCACTGGACCGGACCAGCCCGAGCATGGTGGTGGCCCACGCCCACAACAGGCCGGACCAGCCGAACGCCTGGCACAGCCAGTACATCCAGTAGGCGTCAGCGTCAGCGAGGAACGGCATGACCACCAGGGTCGCGGAGACACCGGAGTCGATCCGGCTGTACAGCCACCAGAAGATCAGGCCGGTGACGACCAGCGCCGCGGTGGCGTCGGGCACCGCCGCCCGCAG
Organism: Amycolatopsis arida; assembly: GCF_900115565.1. Taxonomy (GTDB): domain Bacteria; phylum Actinomycetota; class Actinomycetes; order Mycobacteriales; family Pseudonocardiaceae; genus Yuhushiella; species Yuhushiella arida. Next base: position 18,138 of record NZ_FOWW01000014.1, read on the forward strand.
GTCGTCGCGCAGACCATCCCAGTCGAACGCCGGCGGTCGCCGACCGCGACGTCGAGCGGCAGGCACCTTCTCCACCGGCACGTCCGCCACCACGCCCGCCCTCCTACCCTCCGGATCCGCCCGCACACATCTATCGAGGACTCGCTCGGGGTGTCAACGGCACATCGGCGGTTTCTCGCCCGTCCTCGGCCGTCTCGGGCCATCGCGTGCGGTCTCGGCGGCCGCCGCGGTGCCGCCGCTCCCGCGCCGTCGGCGTGGTGCCGCAGCTCGGCAGGCCCGCCCTGACCCCGCGCGGATCGTTCCGCTCCGCCTGGTCCCGCGCCCCGCGATCCACCTGCCGGTGCACACCGGAGCCGACGTGGCTGCCACCTCGCCTGACGAACGCGCGACGAGCCCGATGGGCCAGCCGATCAGCCGAGGACGAGCGGGAGTGTCGCGGCCAGCTCGCCCAACGCGGCGTTCTCCGCGCCGGTCGGGGCGCGCCGTCCGGTACCGACCAGCAGCGCGTCCCTGTCGGACAGCGACGCGGGGAACGCGGCCCCGGCGATCCTCTCCAGCAGCTCGCGGGACCGGGCGAGCCCTTCCGCGGGCGGTCCGGCCGCGGCCGGCAGGTGCGCGATCAGGTCGAGGTGGTGCAGCGTCCACTCCAGGACGTACGCGGAGAGGTAGTCACCCGCGGTGAGGACCTCGCCGCGGGTGCTGACCCGCAGGCTCGGGTCGGCGAGTTCGGCGGCACGCCCGGCCGCCGAGCCCACGTCGTCGAGGTGGAACTTCAGCAGCCCCGGCTCCTCGTACGCGGCGGCCAGCCGCACGATCAGCGCGTCGAGCGGGTCGTCGCCGGTCGACGGCGTCTCGGCGACCTCCCAGTAGGTCACCGCGTCGCGGGTCGGTTCCGTGTCGGCGGGGGTCACGAGGGTGATCAGGACGTCCTGGGCGTCGATGACCAGGTGGCACACCAGGTCCCGCACGAGCCAGCCGGCACAGCCGGACGGCTGCGCGAAGTCCTCGTCCGAAAGCTCGGCGACCGCTGAGAGCAAGGCCGTCCACGAGCGTGCGAAGAGATCCACGGTCGCACGCTAGCAGCGCTCGCCCTCCGAGCGCGACGAACGCGCCCGAGGCTCACAGTGGGGCCTGCGGCGCCGAAACAGCACCTCAGCGGCCGCTCAGCCGCCAGAGTCAGCGCGCTCGCGCCGCTGTTCTTCTGGCGCCGCGTCCCGGAGACCAAGAACCGCGGCTTCGAGAAGATCCAGCGGGAGTTGCTAACCAGGCAGATTCGTCATCTCCGGTGGGCGCGCCACGGGTCGACCGGGGAGGCGCCAGACGGCGTGCACGGTGTCCTCGGTGAGGACGTCGGCGGGGGCGCCCTGGGCGACCAGCCGCCCCTCGTCGAGCAGCAGGCAGTGGTCGGCGCGCAGCGCCTCCGCCAGATCGTGGGTGGTCCGGACCACGGTGCGGCCGGCCGCGCGTTCCTGGTGGAGCACGTCGGCGATGCGGCCCCGCGCGCCGAGGTCGAGGCCGGTCGACGGTTCGTCGAGCAGCAGCAGGTCGGATCGCTGGGCGAGCCCCTGCGCGACCAGGGCACGCTGCCGCTGCCCTCCGGACAGCGCGCCGAGCTGCCGGGCGGCGAGATCGTCGATGGCGAGTCGTCGCAGGCACTCCCGGACGATCTCCCTGTCCTTTCCGGACTGCCGGCGCCACGGACCGAGTCGCGCCCATCGGCCCATGGCGACCGCCTGGCGCACCGTCATGGGCAGGGTGTCCGCGACGGCGCTGCGCTGCGGGACGTAGGCCGGGAGCCGGACGCTCGTGCGGCGCACCGAACCGGCGACCGGTGCCACCACGCCCGCGATCACGTTGAGCAACGTGGTCTTCCCCGACCCGTTCGGGCCGAGCACGACGGTCGCCCTCCCCGCGGGCACGCGGGCGGTGACGCCGTGCAGGACCACGTGGCGGGCGTATCCCGCCGACACCTCGCGCAGGACCACGGCCGGCTGATCGCGCACTGTGCTGGCCATCCCTTCGACGATCGACGCCTTCGACTTGATAATGATTTTCATTGTACGATGCCGCGGTGGAGTGGTTGATCGTGCCGTTCGAGGTGCCGTTCGTGCAGCGTGCCCTGCTGGCCGGGATCCTGGTGTCGCTCGTGTGCGCACTGGCCGGCACCTGGGTCGTGCTACGGGGGATGGCCTTCCTCGGTGACGCGATGGCGCACGGCCTGCTGCCGGGGGTCGCGCTCGCCTCCGTGCTCGGCAGCAACCTGATGCTCGGTGCGGCCGCCAGCGCCGGCCTGATGGCCACGGGCGTGACCGCGCTGGGGCGCGTGCGGGGCCTCTCCCGGGACACGACGATCGGGCTGCTGTTCGTCGGCATGCTGTCGATCGGTGTGATCATCGTGTCGCACTCGCGGTCCTTCGCCGTCGACCTCACCGGCTTCCTCTTCGGCGACGTCCTCGCGGTCAGGGCCGCCGACCTCGTGCTGCTGGCGGTCGCGTCGGCGGGGGCCGGGCTGGTGTCGTCGCTGGGTTACCGGTCCTTCGTGGCGCTGGCCTTCGACGTGCGCAAGGCGCACACCCTCGGCCTGCGTCCCCGGCTGGCCAACGCGTTGCTGCTCGGGCTGCTCACCGTGGCGATCGTGGTGTCGTTCCACGTCGTCGGCACGCTGCTGGTCTTCGGGCTGCTGATCGCGCCGCCGGCCACGGCCGTGGTGTGGGCCCGGCGCATCCCGACGGTCATCGCCGGAGCCGCCGTCGTCGGCAGCCTCGCCACGACGGTCGGCCTCCTCGTGTCGTGGCACTGGGGCACCGCCGCCGGGGCGACGATCGCCGCGACCGCGATCGTCCTGTTCTTCGCGTCCGCGCTGGCCGCCCACCTCCACCGCCGGGTGCGCCCGGCACTCCCCGACGTCGAACGAGAGGCCGAGCAAGCACAGTGACATCCCTGACACGAGCGGTGGTCGCGATGGCAGCGGCCGGCGCGGTGGCCGTGTCGGCCACCGGATGCGGCCCGGACGTGCCGCACCCACCCGCGCCGGACGTCGTCCCACACGGGTACGTCGAGGGCGCCGAGGAGACCGCGGAGGCGCAGCCCCGGCTGGTGGTGGCGGACCGGGAGACCGGGACGGTCCGCGTCGTGGACCTGATCACCGAGCGGGTGAGCGACGTCGGGCGGGTGAGCGACGTCCGAGGCATCCACGGCGACGGGCGGTTCGCCTACCTCGCCGAGGGAACCGGCACGGTCCGCGTGGTCGACGGCGGTGCCTGGACGGTCGACCACGTCGACCATGTGCACTACTACCGCGCGGCGATCCGGGAGGTCGGGACGGTGCCCGGCGGCCGCCCGGTCAGTGTCCACAGTGACTCGGCGCTGACCGCGGTCTCCGGCGCCGACGGCACCGTGCACCTGCTCGACCGAGCCCGACTCGAGGCCGGAACCGTGGCACGGACCGGCACGATCTCCCTCCCACCGGGTGGGGGCGGCGCGGTGCCGTGGCGAGAGCACCTCCTGGTGCCGGCCGCACCACCGGGCCAGCCGGCCGGCACGGTCGAGGTGCGCGACCGGCGGGGCCACCCGGTGTCGACCGTCGAGCCGGCCTGCCCGAGTCCGCGGGGCACGGCGGTCACCCGGCGCGGGGTGGTCTTCGGCTGCGCGGACGGCGCGCTGCTGGTCACCGAGCGGGACGGTGCTTTCCACGGCGAGAAGATCCCCTACCCGCGGCCCGTGCCCGAGGCCGAACGCGCCGTCGAGTTCGCCCACCGCCCGGCCGGTACGACACTCGCCGCGAAGGCCGGTGAGCGGGGCGTGTGGTCGCTCGACCTCACCCGCGGGACATGGACCTTCCTGGAGACCGGCCCCGCCGTCGCGGTGAACGCGGTGGGCGAGGGCGCTCCGCTGCTCGCCCTCACCGCCGACGGCGTCCTGCACGCCTACGACACCGCGACCGGGGAGCGGACCGCGCACCGGCCGGTGCTGGCCGCACCGGTGGACGAGTCCGATCCGGCGTTGCCGGTGATCCACGTCGATCCGGCGCGCGCCTACGTCAACGACGTCGCCGCCGGCATCATCCACGAGATCGACTACACCGACCGCCTGCGCCAGGCCCGCACGTTCCACGTGGGCGGCAGGGCGAGCCACATGGTGGAGACCGGCCGATGAGCGGGAAGTCCCTCCGGCGGCACGGCCCGCGGCGGCTCGCCGCCCTGCTCGCCGCCGTGGTGCTCGGGCTCGGTGGTTGCTCGGCCCTCGGCTCGGGTGGCTCGGGTGTCGTGGTCACCACGAACATCCTCGGCGACATCACCCGCGCCATCGTCGGCGACCAGGCCGAGGTGACGGTGCTGATGAAGCCGAACGCCGACCCGCACTCCTTCGGCATCTCCGCGCGAGAGGCGGCGCGCGTGGAGCGGGCGGGACTGGTCGTCTACAACGGACTCGGCCTGGAGGAGGGCGTGCTGCGCACCGTCGAGGCGGCCGCGGCGACCGGCGTGCCCACCCTGCCCGTCGGCGAGCGGGTCGACCCGATCCGCTACACCGGCGACGAGTCGGCGGGCCGGCCGGACCCGCACTTCTGGACCGACCCGGTGCGGGTCGGCGCGGCGGTGGACGTCATCGCCGGCGAGATCGTCGCCACGGTGCCCGGCGTGGACGAGGAGACGATCCGGCGCAACGCGCGCCGCTACCGCGCGGAGATCGACCGGCTCACCGCGTCGATGACCGAGCAGTTCGGCAGCATCCCCCCGGACCGGCGCAGGCTGGTGACCAACCACCACGTGTTCGGCTACCTGGCGCGGCGCTTCGACTTCGAGGTCATCGGCGCGGTGCTGCCCAGCGGGACGACGCTGGCCTCACCGAGCGCCGCGGATCTCGAGCGACTCGCGGCCGCCGTCCGCGCGGCCGGGGTGCCGGTGATCTTCGCCGACTCCTCGCAACCCGACCGACTGGCCCGGGTGCTCGCCGACCGGGCCGGGCTCGACGTGGCCGTCGTCCCGCTGTTCTCCGAGTCGCTGAGCCGGCCGGGCGAGGGCGCGGCCACCTATCTGGACATGATGCGCGCCAACACCACCGCGATCACCCGCGCGCTCGCCGCACCGTGAACCCCGACCCACCCGGTTCCCGGCACCACCCGGGAACCGGACGACACGAGGAAAGGTGAACATGATGGCAACCACGGCGCGCGCCACGCGGCGGACGAGGCGAGCGGTCGCCGCGTCCGCGGCGACGGCGGCCACGCTGCTGCTCGGCGCCTGCGGCTCGGGCGCGAGCGGCTCCGGCCAGACCGGGGTCGAGGGCACGGCGGCACCGCCCCGGCCCGCGGTCGTCGACCCGGTCGTCGCGACCTACGACGGCGGTCTCTACGTCCTCGACGGCAGGACGCTGGACCTCGTCGAGGACATCCCCCTCGACGGGTTCAACCGGCTCAACGCCGCCGGGGACGACCGGCACGTGCTGGTGTCGACCTCGACCGGGTTCCGGGTGCTGGACGCCGTCGGCGCCACGTGGACCGGCATCGAGTTCCCGGCGGCCGAGCCGGGGCACGTCGTGCGGCACGACGGCAGGACGGTGCTGTTCGCCGACGGCAGCGGCGAGGTGACCAGCTTCGACCCCGCGGCACTCGGCGACGGCATGCCCGCGACCGAGGTCTACCGGACCGCCGAGCCACACCACGGCGTCGCCGTCGAGCTGGCGAACGGCGAGCTGGTGGTGACCCTGGGCAACGAGGACTCCCGGCCCGGCATCCTCGTGTTGGACGAGCAGCGCCGGGAGATCGCCCGCGACGAGAACTGCCCCGGCGTGCACGGCGAGGCCACCGCCCAGGGTGGTGCCGTCGTCATCGGCTGCGAGACCGGCGTGCTGGTCTACGCCGGCGGCACCATCACGAAGGTGGACAGCCCAACCGAGTACGGCCGGATCGGCAACCAGGCCAGCATCGACGCCTCCCCGATCACCCTCGGCGACTACAAGCAGGACGAGGACGCCGACCTGGAGCGCCCCCGGCAGGTCTCGCTGATCGACACCCGCGACCACTCGCTCAGGCTGGTCGACCTCGACACCAGCTACAGCTTCCGCTCGCTGGGCCGGGGGCCGCGGGGCGAGGGCCTGGTGCTCGGGACCGACGGCCACCTCCACGTGATCGACCCGGACAGCGCCCGGGTCACCAGGACCATCCCGGTCACCGACCCGTGGCAGGAGCCGCTGGAATGGCAGCGGCCCCGACCGACGCTGTTCGTCCGCGGCGGCACCGCCTACGTCAGCACCCCGGCCAGGAAGGAGATCTCCGCGGTCGACCTCGCCTCGGGCGAGCCGACGGCCACGGTGTCCCTGCCCGAGGCACCGAACGAGCTGAACGGCGTCATCGCGCACTGACCCGGCCGGAACCGGGCGAGCCTCGCCGCGCGTGGCGGGGCTCGCCCGGTCCCCTTGCCCGCCGGCCACGGCCCCGGCAGCAGGGCAGCGCAGCGCCTGGCCGGCGCGACCGCCTTCCCCAGTAGGGATTCCTTCCATGCAAGGGACGGGGTCGGGCGGCTGCCCGTGCTCGTGGGCCTGCCGGGCGCTGGACACACGCTGCACCCCGCCACGCGGAAGGAGGACGGATGGCCGAGGTGGGCCCGCCCCTGTCGGTGCGTGACCTGACCGACGAGGACCTGGCGTGGTGCTCCTGGGCCGGAACCCGCCTGCACCTGAGGCAGGTCGCCCTGGAGCTGGAGCGTGCCCGGCGCGGTGAGGTGGACTACCTGGCCGTGTGCCCCCCATCCGGCGTTCCGGTGGCGATCGGCGGCGTCGACTACCAGCTGAGCCCTGGTGCGGGGACGCTGTGGCAGCTGTCCGTGCATCCGGCGGTGCGGTCCCGCGGCATCGGCACCCTCCTGATCCGGTCGGCCGAGCGACGCATCCTCGCCAGGGGGTCGCACCGGGCGGAGCTGAGCGTCGAGGAGAGCAACCCGCGTGCTCGGGCCCTGTACGAGCGGCTCGGGTACGTCGGCTGCGGTCGGCAGCCGGAGGCGTGGGACGCCGAAGGACCGGACGGTGTGGTGCGCCGGTACGCGACGATGTGCACGCTGATGCGGAAGGCGCTCCGCTGACCGGCGTGCCGGCTCGCCGGAGCCGCTGTGTCAACCGCTCGCTCGCTCACCAGCCGTGGCGGCGCTCGCCCAGCACCAGCTCGCTGACCCTGGCCTCGGTCCGGGCGGAGAACGGCTCGCGCAGCGCCCGCACGGCGCGCTGGGTCTCCTCGGTGACGAGGTCGGCGTTGATCTGGGCCGCCGCGGCGGCCCCCGCGGCCGCGGCGGCCCCGACCTGCGCGGCGAGATCGGCGACGTTGCCCGCGACCCAGACGCCGGGCACGTCGGTGCGGCCGGCCCGGTCCGCGGTGATGTGCTCGCCCATGGGATGCGGGGCCGGCCGGAGCCCGAGCCCGGCGAGGAACCCGGCCCGCGCCACCAGCCGCGGCGACACCGCCACCACCTCACGGCCGACCACCGTGCCGTCGCCCAGCCGCACCCCGGTGAGCCGGTCGTCGACGATCTCCAGTGCCGCCACCTCGCGGTCCACCACGCGAACGCCGCGCGCGGTCAGCTGCTCGGCCTGCTCGTCGGCCAGCGGCAGCGCCCGGGAGAAGAACGCGACGTCGTCGCTCCACTGGCGCAACAGCAACGCCTGGTGCACCGACATCGGTCCCGTCGCCAGCACACCGATCGCCCGGTCCCGAACCTCCCAGCCGTGGCAGTACGGGCAGTGCAGCACGTCCCGGCCCCACCGCTCGCGCAGCCCCGGGATGTCCGGCAGCTCGTCCACCAGCCCGGTGGCCACCAGCAACCGCCGCGCGGAGGCTGTCGCTCCTCCGGCCAGCTCCACGACGAACCGGTCGCCGTCGCGGACCACGGCCTCGACCTCGCCGGACACCACCTGCCCGCCGTAGCGGCGGACCTCGGCCCGGCCGCGGTCCAGCAGCTCCGCGGGGTCGGTCCCGTCCAGGCCCAGCAACCCGTGCACCCCGCTCGCCGGGGCGTTGCGCGGGCGACCGGCGTCCAGCACCACCACCTTCCGCCGGGCGCGGGCCAGCGTCAACGCGCCGCTCAACCCCGCGGCGCCCCCGCCGACCACCACCACGTCGCACCCGTCACTCAGCCGATCGGTCACGGCGATCACCTCCGCGACCACCCTGCGCCCCGGGGTGAGCCATGGGCAAACATCTTTGCCGATCCGGCAAGCCCAGGGGCCCGACGGCGGGACCTCCGCGCGCGCCGGTCGCTCAGGCTCGTTGCGGTGCCTCGCCGACGGCGCGCTGGGCGAGCGGCCGCAGCGTGTCCACCAGCCGCATGATCTCGACGGGCAGTGGGAAGATCAGGGTGGAGCTCCGCTCGTCGGTGATGTCGGCCATGGTGGACAGCACGCGCAGCTGCATCGCCGCCGGGTGCTCCTCCAGCACGCCGGCGGCCTCACCGAGCGTCTCGGCGGCCTCCCGCTCCCCCTTGGCGTGAATGACCTTCGCCCGGCGTTCACGCTCGGCCTCGGCCTGCCGGGCCATCGCGCGCCGCATGGCCTGCGGCAGCTCGACGTGCTTGACCTCCACGTGGTCGACCTTGACGCCCCACGGGTTGGTCACCTCGTCGATGATCTGCTGCAGCCGCTGGTTGATCTCCTCCCGGTTGACCAGCAGCTCGTCCAGGTCGATCTGGCCGAGAATGCTGCGCAACGTCGTCTGCGCCATCTGCGAGGTCCCGACCACGTGATCCTCGATGGAGATCACCGAGCGCACCGGATCGACGACGTGGAAGTAGGCCACCGCGTTCACCGACACCGTCACGTTGTCCTTGGTGATCACGTCCTGCGGCGGGATGTCCATCGTGATGGTGCGCAGCGAGACCTTCACCATGCGGTCGACGATCGGGATGATGAAGAAGAGGCCGGGCCCCTTCGCCTCGATCACCCGTCCCAACCGGAAGATCACTCCGCGCTCGTACTCCGGCACGATGCGCACCGCCGCGAACACCAACGCCAGGACGGCGAGTACGGCGATGCCCCACCCGATGAGTTGGTTCATTGCTTCTCCTCAGTGATCGGTTCCACGAGCAGCGTCAGGTCCCGCACCTCCACGACCCGCACCCGCTGCCCGTCCGCGAGCGGGCCGCCCCGGCTTCGCACGTTCCACCACGTCCCCTCCAGGCGCGCCCGGCCACGCTCCCGCTTCGCGTCCCGCACCACGGTTTCCTGCCCCACCATGGCGCTCGCCCCGCTGACCGGCTTCGCCCGGCGGGCCCGCAGCGCGAGCCGGCCGGCCAGCACGGCGCCGGCGCCGACCACCACGGCCACCGGCCACAGCACCGCCGGGTTCACCGCGAACGGCCCTTCGAAGAGGAACAGCCCGGACAGCGCCAGCGCGAGCGCGCCACCACCGGCGAACGCGCCGACGCCGGGAGTGAAGAGCTCGGCGACCAGCAACGCGACGGCCAGTACCAGCAGCAGGATCCCGGCGACGTTCACCGGCAGGACGCTGAGCGAGACGAAACCCAGGATCAGCAGGACGGCACCGATGACGCCACCGAGCCCGGCGCCGGGGCTGGCCAGCTCGTAGATCACCGCCAGGCTGCCGAGGGAGATGAAGAGGAAGGCCAGGTTCGGGTCGGCCAGGATCTGCAACAACCGGTCGAAGAACCCCATCTCGTGGTCCACCACCGGCGCGCCCCGCGTGCGCAGCGTGACCTCGGAGGAGTCGGCGAGGGTCACCGCTCGGCCGTCGAGCGCGGCGAACAGCGCCGCGCGGTCGGCGGCCACCAGATCGACGGCGTCGATCTCCACCGCACGCTCGGCGGTCGCCGCCTCGCCTTCCCGTACGGCGGCCTCGGCGAACCCGGCGTTGCGGCCGCGCTCGGTCGCGACCGACTCGGCGAACGCGGCGGCATCGTTGATCACCTTGTCGCTGATCTCGCCGCCCTGCAGGTCGACCGGTGTGGCGGCGCCGATGGTCGTTCCGGGAGCCATCGCCGCGACGTGGGCGGAGAAGGTGATCAGCGCTCCGGCGGAGGCCGCTCTCGCCCCCGCTGGGGAGACATGGACGATCACCGGGACCTCGGCGCCGAGGAAGGCCTGCACGATCTCCCGCATCGAGGTGGACAGCCCGCCCGGCGTGTCCAGCTCGACCAGGAACGCCTGATGACGCGCTTCCTCGGCCCGCCGCACCCCGTCCACCAGGTGGTCGGCCACGACCGGGGTGATCTGCCCGTCGACCCGGACCGCCAGCACGCTTCGCTCCCGCTCCTGGTCCGCCGCCCACGGGGCGGCGGACGACTGCGGCGCGACGAGCAGCGGCCAGGACCAGGCGAGCACACCCGCGATCAGCAGGACGCGCGCGGCGACGTGCCATGCCGTCCCCGACACGGCGCCCTCCCGGCGGGGGCACCCCCGCCGACGATCCCCCTGACCGGGCACGACACGCATTCCCGCTGCTCCCGACGCAAGGTACGGCGGCTGACCGAACGAGCCAGTAGGTACTGGGTGACCACGGACACATCGGCGCAAACCACTCACCCGCGGGTCGTGTCCCGCCGGCCGGCTCCGGTGGGGTCAGCGTGGCGCGGCAGGGGCTCGCGGGTCGCCGGGCGACGGTTGGCCGCCGGCGACGCGGCGGCCGTAGCCGGGCCGGTGCGACTGGTCGAGACCGTGCTCCGCCCAGGTGTAGAGGTGCAGCTCGGGACCGTCGGGGTCGGCGAACACCAGCAGCCAGCCGAGGGACGCCTCGATCACCGCCGAGTGGGGATTCCGAGGGCGTCCAGGTGCGCCGCCCCGCTCGCCGCAGCGCGCCGCCGCGGCGGCCACCCGCGCCAGGAGCCGGGTGGCGGCCGCCGACCTGTTCGTCGAGCGCGGCGGTGTCGCCACCACCATGCGTGACGCCGCCAGGCGGGCGGTCCGGCGGGTGGTGGACCACAGCACGGCCCTGCCGGAGCGCGCCGGTGAGCTGATCACGGCGAGCGTCCAGGCTGCGGACAGCGATCCGACAGGCGGGCGGCCGCCGACGCCGGAGCGCACGCGACCCACGAGGTGTCGCTGGCCTTCACCCGGGCGCCGCACGAGCGGGGGCACTGCGCGACACCCTGGACGCCGGCACCGCCGCCGACTCCTCTACGCGCTCACCTCGCCCCACACGCACCACCTCCTCCGCCACCGTCGGCGGTGGGGCCGCCGGAGGTATCGCGCCGGGTCGGAGGCCGTGCTCGTCCGCGAGCCGCTCCGGTGACGCGGACCGGTGGTCGCTCCCCGCTGGCGACGACACCTGCGCTCCGCGCGCCCGGATACCCGCCGGAAGGACGTTGACCGGCCCGGGTGGCCACTCCACTGTGAGGGGCGACCGTTGGCACACCCTCGAGGAGGTCGGTCACATGCTCTCCCGCCCACGACGCGGAATCCTGGTCCCCCTGTCAGCGCTGGCGATCGCCATGGCCGGCGCGCTCTCCGGCTCGGCGGCCGGCGCCACCGCCCCGGCCCCGACAACCACGACCCTGAATGTCACGGCCCCGAGTTCCGCGGCATCCGGCGCCGCCGTCCCCGCCGATGGCACCGCGCCGGAGGCGGCCGGCGGCGCGTCCGTGGTGCGCGACGTGGTGCTCGCCGTGCACGGCGGCGCCGGGTCGCTGCCCCGGGGCAGCCTCACCCCGGAGCGGGAGCGCGCCTACCGGGCCGGGCTCGAGGAGGCGCTGCGCGCCGGACTCGCCCTGATCAACGAGGGCAGGTCGAGCCTGGACGCGGTCGAGGCCGCGGTCCGGGTGCTGGAGGACGACCCTACCTTCAACGCCGGCAAGGGCGCCGTCTTCAACACCGACGCCGAGCACGAGCTGGATGCCTCGATCATGAACGGCCGCGACCAGCGGTCCGGCGCGGTCGCCGGGGTGCACAACACCAGGAACCCGATCTCGCTGGCGCGCATGGTCATGGAGCGCTCCCGGCACGTGCTGATGGCCGGCGAGGGCGCGGACGCCTTCGCCCTCCAGCACGGCGTGCCGTACACCACCCAGGACTACTTCTTCACCCAGCGCCGGTGGGACGCGCTGATGGCGGCCAAGAACCCGGCGACCGACGCGCGGCCCCGCGCGGCGGAGACCATCGGGGAGACCGTCGGCGCGGTGGCCGTCGACCGGCACCGGGACGTCGCCGCGGCCACGTCGACCGGCGGCCTGACCAACAAGCTGGTCGGCAGGGTCGGCGACTCCCCCATCATCGGCGCGGGCACCTACGCGAACAACCGGACGGTCGCGATCTCGTGCACCGGCACCGGCGAGGTGTTCATCCGCGGCGTGGCCGCCCACGACATCTCGGCGTTGATGGAGTACGCCGGCAAGCCGGTCCAGCGCGCGGCCGCCACCGTCATCACCGAGAAGATCCCGGCGCTGGGTGCCACCGGTGGCGCCATCGCGCTGGACCCGCGCGGAAGGCTCGCCACCCCGCACAGCACCGCCGGCCTGATCAACGGCTACGTCACCCGGGACGGCACCGTCGTGACCCGCATCTACGACGACGAGACCCCGTCGCGTTAGGACAGCCGAGCGGCCCGAAGGCGGGCATGCCTTCGGGCCGCCGCCGCGCCGGCGTCACCGCCGGCCGGGCACCGCCGTGGTGACCACCGTGTGCACCAGCCACTCCAGCGGGCCGCGGCGCATCCAGCGCCGCCACAGCACGGACGCGCCGAGCAGCACCGCCACGGCCGTGGCGAAGTGGACGAACGACACGGCACTCGGGTCCCCGATCGACGCCAGGTAGGCGAAGTGGCCCGCGTACCACGTCATCGTCATGCCGCCGGCGGCCACCAGCGGCCACAGGACGGTGCGGGCCACCCGGCGTTCGAGGAGCAGCAGCATTCCACCGAGCAGGGCCATCGCGACACCGATCATGAACACGATCCCGAGCGGGCTGGTCGCGTACAGGCCGTCGGTCGGCATGCCGAGCAGGGACTGCCATGGCAACGACGACGGGCCCGGCGCGGCCATCGCGGCGGCGACGTCCGCACCGGCGCCGAGGCCGTGCCAGACCACCGCGTAGCCGGCGTAGGTCGTGGCCGCCACGCCGAGGCCGGTGCGCAGCAGCCGGGACCGGACCGCGTGGTCGTGCAGGTCCAGCCGGCCGATCGCGAGGCCGGCGAGGACGAGCGGGATGCCGTAGACGGTCTGGAACCCGCCGCCGGTCAACACGAGCTGGACCAGGTACTCGCCCCACCGGCCGGGGCTGGTGAGCACGGCGAGGCCGGACGGCGCGTCGACCATCATCCAGTCCCGGTGCGCCGACATCACCCACCACGCGTAGGCCGTCACCAGCGGCGCGGCCAGCCCGGCGGCGGTGAGCAGCGTGCGCGGGCGCAGCCGGGTCAGCGGGATCAGGAGCAGCAGCAGGACCGCGTAGTAACTCAGCACCGAGGCGCCGAACTCGTCGATGCCGAGGCTGATCAGGAAGAGCGCGAGCGCGCGCACGGCGACCCTGCGCCGCGCGGTGGACATGTCCCGACCGGCGAAAGGGCGGTGGCCCCCGGTCATCAACGCGACCGACACGCCGGCGAGCAGCACGAACAGGCTCATCGCGCGGGACGACGTCTGCTCGTTGACCCACTGCAGCACGCCGGGCGTGTCCTCCGGCCGCCCCGCGTGCAGCCATCCCGTGGTGTAGAAGTGCTCGACGAAGACGCCGATGATCGCCAGCGCCCGTACCGCGTCAATGCCGAGCAGCCGGCCCCGCGGAAGCCGGTGGCCGGGTCCGAGCGAGGTGCCCGCTCGCTTGGTCTGTGTCCCTGTGACATCCATACTCGACACGCTGCCGAGCGGGTGTCCGAGCCCGGTCCCCGCGATGTCGCGATCGTGTCGCGACCTCGTCAGCCCCGCGGCAGCACCGGGCAGTGGCGTGGTTCGGTCGCCGGGCCGTGCACGAACGTCAGCCGGACCCTGGTGACCGGGGAGCCGCCGGACTGCTGGTGCACCGCCAGCGCGGTGCACACGAGCTGGTCGATGCCGATCTCGGCGCGCACCTCGTCCCGGTCGATCGGCAGGCCGATGGTGATCACGTCGCCGGTGGTGGTGACCGGGAGCTCCAGCACGACATCGCTGTCACCGGCGAAGGAGCGCAGCCCCTGGCCGAGGCGGGTCGTGGTGAGCAGCATCTTCGTCGCCTGGCCGATCGTGGCGAGCTGGTCACCCCTGCGCCGCACGACCAGGTTGCCGGCGTCGTCCACCAGGTACACCGGTGTGCCGGGAGCGAGGCCGGTCGGCGCGTCCCCGCCGTCCAGCACCCCGCTCGGCCGCACGCCGCAGCCGGCCAGTGCGAGCACCGCCGCGGCCAGCACCACCGCGAGCACCGTCCTGATCACGTCCGCTCCCCCGCCCACCTGGGCAGGCGCACGACGAAGCGCGCGCCCGCGCCCTCGGCGTTGCCCGCCTCGATGGCGCCGCCGTGCAGCGCGACGTTCTCCGCGGTGATCGCCATGCCCAGCCCACTGCCCTCCGAGCGGGCCCGCGCGGCATCGGCCTTGTAGAACCGGTCGAACACGTGCCGCGCGACCTCGTCCGAGAGGCCCGGCCCGTGGTCGACCACCTCCAGGTACACCCACTCCTCGTCGCCGCGGAGCCGGACCACGACCGTTGGCGCGCCGTGCCGGAGCGCGTTGCCGACCAGGTTCGCCGCGATCACGTCCAGGCGCCGCCGGTCCAGCGCGGCGGGCAGCGGGTCCGGCGCGTCTAGCTCGACCTCGTCAAGCCAGCCCCGGGCGCGCAGGCCGTCGCGCACCACGGCGCGCAGCTCGACGTCCGCGCGGCGCAACGTCGCCGTCCCGGCGTCGAACCGGGACACCTCGATCAGGTCCTCCACCAGCCCGGCCAGCTTCCGGGTCTCGGACACCGCCAGCATGGCCGACTCGCGGGCGTCCCCCGGCATCCGCTCCGCCTCGGCCTCCAGCACCTCGGTCACCGCGGTCAACGTGGTCAGCGGGGTGCGCAGCTCGTGCGACACGTCGGCGACGAAGCGCCGCGCGTCGGCCTCCATCCTGGCCAGCTTTCCGACCGACCGTTGCAACGACGCCGCCGTCTCGTTGAACGTCTCGGCGAGCTCGGCGAGCTCGTCCGAGCCACGGGGCCGCAGCCGCGCGCCGAGGTCACCACCGGCCAGCCGACGCGCCGCGGTGCGCAGGTCCCGTACCGGGCGCAGGACGCCCCGCGCGGCGAGCAGCGCGAGCAGCACCGCCACCGGGAGGGCCAGCGCGCTGGTGCGGCTCGCGTTCGCGGTCAGCGCGTCGACCTGCCGCTGCACATCGCCCAGGTCGCGGACCGCGTAGACCTCGACACCGGACGGCCGCCGCCGCCCGTTCAGGTCGGTGATCATCACCGGGGTGCCGACCAGGAGCTTCGGCCCTCCGCCCGACTCGACCCGCTGCACCAGCAGCCGGTGAGCCGCCGCCGTGGCCGACCGCAGCTCCGGCGGCACGAGGTCGAGGCCGGCGCCGTGCGCGGAGCGCAGCGCGCCGTAGGTCACCAGTGCCGGGCCGCCGACCGCCGTACGCAGGCGGTCGAGCGCGGCCTGGTCGGGTGGGTAGGGCATGGTGGGCGCGGTCGCGGTCACCCGCCGCTCGACCTCGTCGGAGATCCGGCGCTGCGCCTCCGCGACCAGCGAGTTGCTGGCCGAGGCCGCGCTCGCCCAGGCCGCGGTGGCCGCGCCGAGCACGGCGACCGCGACGAAGGCCACGACCAGCCGGGCCCGCAGCCCGCCGAGTAGCGACCGCGCCCTGCCCCACGCGGTCATGTCGGGCCGAACCGGTAGCCGAAGCCGCGCACGGTCTGCACGAAGACCGGCCGGGACGGCTCGTCCTCGATCTTGGCCCGCAGCCGCTGGACGCAGTTGTCGACGAGTCGGGAGTCGCCGAGGTAGTCGTGCTCCCACACCAGCTCGAGCAGCTGCTGGCGGCTGAGGACCTGCCCGGGTGACCGGGACAGCTCGAGCAGCAGGCGCAGCTCGGTCGGGGTGAGTGGGACCGGTCGCTCGCCCTTGGTCACGGTCAGCGCGGCCCGGTCGATGGTGAGGTCGCGGTGCCGCTCGCGGATGTCCCGCTCGGCGGGCGCTCCCCTGCGCAGCACCGCGCGGACCCGCGCGTCGAGCACCCTCGGCCGGACCGGCTTGACGACGTAGTCGTCGGCGCCCGCCTCCAGCCCGCCGACGACGTCCATGTCGTCGCCGCGGGCGGTGAGCATGACGATCGGCGGGCCGCCGGCCGCGCGGACGCGCCGGCACACCTCGAACCCGTCCATACCGGGCAGCATCAGGTCCAGCACCACGACATCGGTGGGCGTGCCGTCCAGCGCGCGCAGGCCCTCCTCGCCGGTGCCGGACTCGCGCACGTCGTGCCCGTGCCTGCCGAGGGCGAGCGCGAGACCGCGGCGAACCGCCTGGTCGTCCTCGATCAGCAGAATCCGTGCCACGCCCCGATTATCGGCGCCGGCCCGCCCGCTCACCCCGAGGGCCGGGAACACCGCGACACGATCAGGACATTGGAATCCGGGAACCAGTCGGCTACGCCAGCTCCCGGGCGACCGGCGCGAACGCGGCCCGGAACGTCGCGGTGTCGGCCAGCACGGTGCCGGACGCCAGAACGTGCGTCGGGGTGCGGCGGTGCCAGAAGGAACCGTGCACCGGAGCCCGGGTGATCACCAGGGCGAACGGGCGGACCGGGCGGCCGAGCTCGCCCGCGAGGCCGTTGACGAACTCGGTCAGCCAAAGGTCCCCGCACGGCGGGGACTGGTCGCGGACGCGCTCGCGCTCCCAGTTCCGCATGGGCTCGTCCAGCGCCGCGTGCGCCGCCGCCAGCTCGGGCCAGCCGCCGAGCTCGAAGAAGTCGCCCCGAACATCGGCGGGCTCACGCGCGGCCGCCCGCCGCACCACCAGCCGCAGCCAGTCCGACCACTGGCCGGCGACGACCGCGCGATCGACGCCGGGCACCGGGTACACCGGGACCGCGGGCGCGGTCGGCGGGAACATGTCGTCGGAGACACTCAACGCCAGCGCGTCCCGCGCGGGAACAGGGCGGCGTCCAGCCGGTGGTCGCCACCGAGGGACACCGACCAGGAGGGACCGGGGGCCTGCCACATCGCGCGCCAGTGTGCCGCACGGCATGACCCGCCGGCCACCTCCCGCGCAGGGGACCCGCCGCCGTCACGCTCGGAGCGGCTGCACCCCCATGGCAGCCGCTCCCGCCACCAGCGACAGTAGGCGGAGTGCCGACGTGCTGTCAAGTGCAGTGGACAGGTGAATGGACACCAGGCCCGTCGAGCGGTCGAACGCCGGTCAGGCCAACTCACGGGTGAACCAGCTCGCGAAGGAGCGCACCTCGGCGCGGCGCAGGGCACGGTGGAGCCGCAGCAGGTAGCGCACGTCTCGGCGCAGGGTGGACTCGCTGGCGAGCACCTCCGGCAGCAGCTCCGCGCCCAGCTCGTGGTGGGACCGGGGCACCTCGGCCAGCGCCGCCCTCCTGGTCGCCTCGATCCACGCCGCGGTGGCCGTCAGCCGCTCCCTCCCCGGCGGCGCGACCTCGACCGCGTGGTCGGTGGCCGCGCGCAGCAGCTCCGGCGAGGCCCATCCGCTGTGCAGGAACGAGATGCTGTCCCGGATCTCCACCACCCGCTGGTGCAGGCGCTCCCAGCCGTTCCGGACGGCGAGCAGGTCCGCCACCCGCGACTCCGGCCCGGTCACCACCAGCTCCGGCGTCGCCGCGCGCAGCTGCCGCCACAGGCCGGACAACCGTTGCCGCCGGTACCAGTGGAGCAGCGCCGTGCGCAGCGGCTCGAGCGCCGCGAGCGAGCAGCCGAGCGCGACGAGGACGAACCGGGTGAAGGAGAACCAGAACCCCACGATGGCGAGGTCGGGCGAGGCACCGGGCGCGAACCACCTGATCGCTCGAATGACCAGGTAGGGCACCTCGGCCGTGGTGCCGGCGGCGAGCGCCAGCACGCTCACCCGCAGCACGCGGTCGCGCATCGTCAGCCCGTGCCGCCAGAAGAGGACACTCGCGCCGACCGCGGTGATCATGCCGTAGCCGATCCAGGAGACGGCGTAGCCGACCCACCATCCTTCCGCTCGCGCGCCATACCGGTCGGCGGGCGGCGTGACGGCGAAGAAGGCGACGGCCAGGACGGCCATGGCCGCGGCGCAGTAGAACGGCGCGCGGCGCAGCCAGGTGGGCACCGCGTGCCCTGCCGCGTGCAGGACCAGGGCGAACCACCAGACCGCGGCGAAGTCGGTCAGCGCGACCAGGGTGATCACGAGCTCGTGGGCCTTGTCGATGCCGACGACGTCGTTGATCCACTGCTTGACCGGGGCCTGGATCACCACGGACCCGACGGCGAGCGCGCCGAGCACCACCCAGGCGGGTCGCTGCCGCGGGTCGCGGGCGGCCGGAACGCGCAGCACCAGCACGACCCAGACGACGAGGAGGATGACCCCGCGGAGATCCTCCACCCAGTCAGGTACGGGTCGCACCGAACAGTTCCTCCGCCCGCCGTTCGACCGCGCTCACCGACCCCGGGCGCCGCTGCCGGGCCATCCGCAACACCATGGCGGCGAAGGTCTCGGCGAGCTCCTCCTCGTGGTTGTTGTAGGCCCTCCCGCTCGCCCCGCGGAACGACACGCCGGGAACCGCGGCGTCGACCTGGTCGGCGAGCACGTCCTCGGTCGGCACGCCGTGCCCGGCCAGCATGTGGCAGATCTCGTGCAGAACGATGTGGTCGCGGTAATAGCCGCTCGCCGACGACCGGTAGAAGACGTGATCCCGCACGCCGTCGTCGTACCACATGCCGAAAGGGAACGCGGGAATGTCGACAGGGTGGAGGAGCAACGGGCGGGAACGGTTTCTGGCGAGTTCCTGACAGAGCACCTCGACGTCCCACGGGCGGGGAAGGTCCGGCAGCCGCGCGACCAGCTTCCCGGCGAGGGATCGCACATGCCTCGAGGCCATCGGCTCCTCCGTTCCTCCTCCCCGGGGACAGCGGCGGCTCATCGGTGGCTCATCCGGTCCCCCGCGCCCGGATCCTACCGCAGTGGGCGGGAATCACGGGGCCTCGCGACGGTCCTGGCGATCGCCCTCCCCCTTCACCATGCGCAGCGCCTTCTCGATCGCCGCCAGCTCCTCGGGCCGCAGGGTGGAGAACCGGAACGCCAGCGCCTCGACCGACTCCGGACCTGGCTCCTCGACCGGGGGACCGGCGGCCGGCACGAAACGCGAAGGGCTGACGCCGAAGAAGGTGGCGAGCATTTTCCTCGTCTTGTCGGTGATGTTGTTGGCGTCACCGTTCAGAATGTTGTGCACGTGCCCGTGCGAGATCTTCTCACCACCATTCGCGTCGCGAATGTGCTGGGTGAGCTTCCGCACGGAGGGAACCTTCCCGCTGCCGTACTTCTCCTCGAGCAGGTTCCAGACCTGGCTCGCCAGCCAGACGCCGGAACCATCGGCCGGCGGCGTACTCATGACCCTGACTCCCTTGGCACCCGCGGATTGTGCACTACAGTATCCATCCCGGTGGACACAATGGCGAGCGCCCGACCCCGCGCCGTGATCGTCGCCCACCGTAGACTCGGCGACGCCCCGCGACCCTCGCCCGACGGGAGGATCCCTCAACGCCATGGTCACCTCGCAGGTTCCGACCTTGCTGGCCGTGCACGCCCATCCCGGCGAGGAGTCGACCAACACCGGAGGCGTCCTCGCCCGCTACGCCCGCGGCGGCGTCCACACGGTCCTCGTCACCTGCACCAACGGCGAGTTCGGTGACGCCGAGGGCGGTGTCGGGCCCGGCACTCCGGGCCACGACCCGGCGACCGTCGGCCGCACCAGGGTGACCGAGCTCGAGGCCGCCTGCGCGCACCTGGGGGTGCACGACCTCGAGCTCCTCGGCTACTCCGACTCCGGCATGCCCGACTGGGACCTCCGGCACCGGCCCGACGTGTTCTGCAACGTCCCCGTCGACACCGCGGCGGACCGGCTCGCCGGGATCGTCGAGCGCTACCGGCCGGACGTCGTGCTGACCTACGACCCCGAGTCGCCGTACCGGCACCCGGACCAGCTGCACACCGCCAAGGTGACCGAGCGCGCCGTGCGGCTCACCGGCATCCCGGCGAAGCTCTACGCCGTCGCGATGGGCACGACGTACTGGCGGCACGTCCGCGACGCGGTGCTCGCCGCCGGGCTGCCGAGCCCGTTCCCCGACCCGGACCTCTCCCCCGAGCTCGCCCGCGTCGAGCGCGGCGTGACGACCACCGTCGACGTGCAGGCGGCGCTGCCGGCGAAGCGGGCGGCGGTCCTGGCCCACCGCAGCCAGGTCGGGGGAACCTGGATCGAGACGCTCTTCCGCGGCCCGCTGCCGCCCGCCCTCGGCGCGGAGACCTACATCCGCGTCCACGACACCACCGGGGCGCCCGTCCCGGAACGGGACCTGTTCGCCGGGATCGCCCGATGACCGGCAGGCCGCTCGCGCTGCGGGCCACCCGGCTCTTCGACGGCGAGGCCGTGCACGTCGGCCCCGTCATGGTGCTGGTCGACAACGGGCGGATCACCGATGTCGACCGCACCGGCGCGGCGCCGCCCGACAGTGCCGAGCTCACCGACCTCGGCGACGACGTCACGCTGCTGCCCGGTTTGGTGGACGCGCACAGCCACCTGGTGTTCGACCCGGAGGGTCGGGACGAGGACCAGATGCTCCGCGAGGACGACGCGACCGTGCTGGCGAGGATGCGACGGCAGGCGGAGCGGGCGCTGGCCGCCGGCATCACCACCGTCCGCGATCTCGGCGACCGCGGGTACCTCGCGCTCCGACTGCGCGAGAGCCACCCTCCCGGGAAGGGCCCCGAGCTCCCGGAGATCATCGCCTCGGGGCCGCCGATCACCCGCCGTGGAGGGCACTGCTGGTACCTGGGCGGGGAGGCCGACGGGGTGGACGAGGTGGTGGCCGCCGTCGAGGACCGCGCCCGGCGCGGCGTGGACGTTGTGAAGGTCATGGCGACCGGCGGCATGGGCACGGCCGGCTCCGATCCCGGTGCCGCGCAGTACTCGCCGGCCGAGCTGTGCGCCATCACCAGAACCGCCAGGGAGCACGGGCTGCCGGTCACCGCGCACGCCCACGCGGCGGTCGGCATCCGGGACGCGGTGGCGGCCGGCGTGGACGGTGTCGAGCACTGCACCTTCATGACCGCGTCCGGGATCCGCCTCGACCCGGCGACGGTGGAGGCCATGGCCGCGGCCGGAACGTTCGTCGGGTGCACGGTCGCCAGGCCGCGACCGACCATGCCGCCCGAGGTCCTGCGCACCCTCGAGCCCTACTGGGCCAACCACGCCTACCTGCATCGTCACGGCGTGCGCGTGGTCTGCTGCTCCGACGCCGGCCTCAACCCTGCCAAGCCGCACGACGTACTGCCGAGCGACCTGGTGTACTTCGCCTCCCAGGTCTGCCCGAACCGCGAGGCGCTCACCTCCGTGACCGCGCTCGCCGCCGAGGCCTGCGGGGTCGGCGGGCGCAAGGGCAGGATCGCCCCCGGCTACGACGCGGACCTCCTCGCGGTGTCCGGCGACCCGGTGGCCGACCTCGGCGCGCTCCGCGAGGTCCGCGCCGTCTACCGTGCCGGCCGCCGCCACGGCGGTGCGTCCCGCTGACCGGGCCGGCCGGTTGTGCGGACCCTGGCCTGGGTATGCCGGGGGAAGGCGACGACGGAAGGGCGCGGTGAGACCTGTGGTTCCTGTGCGCGTACACGGGGTGGCCATCCTGGCGCCGGACGACGAGACACCGGTGATGTTGCTCCGGGAGACCGCCGGCGAGCGGCGGTGGTTGCCCATCTCGATCGGCATGCCCGAGGCGAACGCCCTGGTCGCGGCCCACCAGCGGGTCGAGCACCCGCGGCCGGACACGATCCAGCTGATCGGGCACGTGATCGGCGCCTTCGGCCGCCGGGTGCGGCGGGTGGAGGTGACCGCGCTGCACGAGGGCGTGTTCCACGCCGACCTGGTCCTCGACGACGGCGTGCGGATCTCGGCGCGGCCCAGCGACGCGGTCGCGCTGGGGCTGCGCGCCGAGGCGCCGATCGAGGTGGACGAGGAGGTGCTGGCCGTGGCGGCGGTCGAGCTCGAGCTGTCGGACGAGCCCAATCGCGAGCCCGACGTGGAACGGGAGATCGAGACCTTCCGGGCTCGGCTCGACGAGGCCACCCCCGAGGACTTCGAGGACCGGCCACCCGAGTAGCGGCGCTCGACGACCGAGGCGGCGATCGGGTGCGGGAGGGATCCGCGCCGTCCTCCGTCGCCGGTATGCGGCGGACGCCGAGCAGGAGGGTGTCGTCGGCGCGCAGGACGACGTCGTGCCTACTGGTCGACCAGCAGGTCCGGCAGCGCCGCGACGGGTTCGTGGGCATACCGGCCGGCCAGCTCCCGGATCCCCGCTCCCCCTCGGCCGAGTCGTTCCGGCTCTCGGTGCGGCCGTCGGTGTGGCGCGGCAGGTCGTCGGGATCCAGGTGCGTGGCGGGAAGGCCCTCGCCGCCCGGGCCGGAAAAGCCGGCACCGACTGGCACGGCCGCCGAGCGCGCCCGGAACGACGGCACATCAGGCAGCCCAGGCAGGGCCAATCCGTCCTCAGTGGACAGCGGCTCGACCACAGTGGGACGTACGGGGACGTGCGGCTCGGGAGCGGCGGGCCCGGGCCGGGCCCGCCGCCGCCCGGTCAGGCGCAGGTCGCCGGATCCATCCCCGACGTCACCTCGTCGGCCCCGCCCGAGACGGGGGTGCGTGCGGTCTCCACGGCAACGCCGTCACGAACCGAGTAGGTGACGCGCTCGCCCTCGTAGCCGAAGGTTTCCCAGTCGACCAGCAGGGCGCCCACCTGCACCAGCTCACGGCCGCCCTTCCCGGGACGGCAGCCGTAGCGGCTGATGGAGCTGATGCCGCCGCCTTCCACCAGCTCCACCGGTGTGCCATCGGCCATCCGCACCGGCCGCAGCCCATCGAGAAGACCCCACACGCCGAGGAACCTGGTGTGGGCACCGAGGACCTCGGTCACCGCGACCTCCTCCCGGCCGTCGCCGTCGACGTCCAGCACGCGCATCGGCTGCACGCCGACCACCGAGTCGAACGGCACGCGGGCGGTGAGTCGGATTCCCCGCACGGTGGCGGTGAGGAGCTGCTCGTTCGGGTTGTCGGCGACGGGCTCGACGGTGACCCTGTCCTGCCGGCCGTCGCCGTCGAGGTCGGCGTACGCGGTGACCGGGTCGCTCGCGGCGTGGGCCGGCGGGGCCAGCGCGACCCCCGCGGTGGCGAGGGCGAGCGCCGAGGCGATGGCTCTTCTGGTGGTTCTGCTGATCGCACTCATCGAGGTGGTTCCCCCTTCGTGTGGTCACCGCGAGCTCGTCGCCACGGTGACGCGTCTCGTCGACGCCGTGCTGGCGTCGTTCGGAAGGACGTCCGGTGCCGGCGGGGGTTGTGCCCTACCGCGGGGAGAATCGAAGCGGGCCCGGCCGCGGTGGGGATCCAGAACGTCCACTGTGGCCACTGTGGCCACTGTGGCCACTGTGACCGGCCCCACCAGCGGCGTTCCCCGGCAGCCCGCCAGGCGGAGCCAGAGCCGGGCTGACATCGAAGATCACCGACCCGGCGCGGGACGGCGACGGGATGGTCACGGTGGCCAGACCAGGCCGCGATCACCCTCGAGGAACGCATCGCCCTCGGCGATCCCGGCTGCCGGGTCGTCGTCCACCTCGGCGCCGCCGCCACCGACGCGCCCCGCGCCCACCACCACACCGCTCCCTGACCCGCTGACCGGCTCAGTGGGCGACGGTGAAGTGCCGGTCGCCGCCGGGGCGCTCCAGCTCGTCGAGGACGGCCACGGCGAGGTCCTCCGCGGAGATCCATGAACCGTCCACAGTGGTCAGCAGTGTGGTGCCGCCACGGCGGTAGGTGCCGGTGCGACGCCCGGGTTCGAGGGTGGCGGGCGGGCTGAGGTAGACCCAGTCGGCCGGGTGCCCTCGGCAGGCACCCAGTTGCGCGACGCTGGCCATGGCGATGGCCCGCCACCGCGGGGGCACGAACGCGGGGTCGTCGACGGCGAGCCGGCCGGAGCCGTCGGGGCTCCGCAGCGCGCCGGCGCCCCCGACGAGGAGGATGCGGGTCCGGCTCGCCGCGGCCGCGTCGAGCAGCGCGGTGGTGGTCTCCGCAACGGTGTGCTCCCGTCCCGGGGCCGGCCGGACCGCCCCGACCACCGCGTCGGCCGCGGTGAACAGTGGGGTTGTCCGGTCACGGTCGGCGGCGTCACCGACGGCGACGGCGACGCCAGGGGGCGGGGCGACCGATGCGGTGGTGCGGGCCGGGTCGGTGCGGACGACGGCGGTGATGTCGTGCCCGCGCCGAGCGGCCTCGGCGGTGACCCGGGAGCCGACCATGCCGGCCGCTCCGACGACGACGATCCTCATGACGTGATCCTTTCCTTGTCGAGCTTCGACGCCGCCGGGGTGAGCTGCCCCGCGACGATCGCCGCGAGAGCGAGCGCGAACCCCACGAGCTGGGTCGCGCCGAGGGTCTGGCCGAGCAGCACGGTGCCGAGCAGTGCCGCGACCAGCGGGGAGAACAGGCCGAGGACCGCGACCGAGGTGACCGGCAGGGTGGTGACGCCGCGGAACCACAGGACATAGGCGGCCAGACCGCCGACCAGGCCCAGCCACAGGTAGCCGAGGACCGCGGCCGGGTCGACCGCGGGCGGCGCGCCCTCGACGAGTGCCGTGACGGGCACCAGGAACAGGCCACCGGCGGTGAGCTGCCAGCCGGCGAAGGCGGTGGGACCGGCGCCGGCGGGCCGGCCCCACCGTTTGGTCAGCGTCACCCCCAACGCCATCACCGCGGCTCCGCCGAGTCCGGCCAGGATCCCGACGGCGTCGAACGTCGCGTCCGGGCCGAGGACCACCAGGCCCACCCCCGCGACGCCGACCACTCCCCAGGCCAGCCGCCACCAGGAGAGCCGCTCGGACAGGACCACCACGGCCAGGAAGGCGACGACGACCGGCTGCGCCGCGGCCAGGGTGGCGGCGACACCGCCGGGCAGGCGCTCGGCCGCGGTGAACAGCAGCGGGAAGAACAGGCCGATGTTCAGCACGCCCAGCACCGCCGCCTTGCCCCACCACGCGCCGCGGGGCAGCGTCCGGGTCAGCGCCAGCGCGACCAGCCCCGCGGGCAACGCGCGCAGCAGCCCGGCGAACAGGGGGTGCCCCTGCGGGAGCAGCTCGGTGGTGACGACGTAGGTCGTGCCCCACACCGCGGGTGCGAGGGCGGTCAGCGCGGTGCGCGGCAGGGCGCCGCCGGGGCGGTCGAGGCTCGAGAGGTTCACGACCCCAGCCTGTGCCCACCTGATCCATGAGTCCAACACATGTTTGTCACGGCATCGATCGCGGTGCACGATAGACGTGTGGAGCTCCAGCAGATGCGGTACGTCGTCGCCGTCGCCGAGACCAGCAGCTTCACCCGTGCGGCCGAGCGCTGCCACGTCGTCCAGTCCGCCCTCAGCCACCAGATCGCGCGGCTGGAACGGGAGCTGGGCGCGCGGCTGTTCGACCGGACGAGTCGTCGGGTGCGGGTGACGCCCGCGGGGGAGGCGTTCCTGCCCGCCGCCCGCCAGTGCCTCGAGGCGGCCGAGCGCGCCGCCGCCGAGGTCGCCGCGGCCGCCGGCGAGGTGCGCGGGCGGCTCACCGTCGGCGTGATCCCCACCGTCGCCGCGGTCGACATCCCGGCCGTGCTGCGCGACTACCGGCGGCGGTACCCGCTGGTGCGCGTCGGGTTACGGGTGGGCGGCAGCGGCGATCTGGTCGAGCAGGTGAAGCGGGGCACCATCGAGGTGGCCTTCCTCGGGTTGCCCGCCACCGCGCGGCCACGGGACGTCGGCGCCCACGAGCTCGCCAGGGACCGGCACGTCGCCGTGGTGGCCCCCGAGCACCCGCTCGCCGGGGAGTCCGAAGTGGACCTTCGCGTGCTGGCCGGTGAGGTGTTCGTCGACTTCCCGTCCGGCAGCGCGGGACGGGCCCAGTCCGACCAGGCCTTCGCCGCCGCGGGCCTCGCCCGCGACGTGGCCTTCGAGGTGACCGCGCCGGACCTCATGGCTCGACTCATCCAGCAGGGCCTCGGCGTGGCCCTGCTCCCGTCCACCTACACGCCGCGGCTCGCCGGCGTGGTCACCATCCCGGTGACCGACGCCCCGAGCCGCGTCGAGCACGTGGTGTGGAGCCGCTTCACCCTCACCCCGGCGGCGACCGCCTTCCTCGCCGTCCTCGGCGTCCCGACCGGGAGTGGCCCGACCACCCGGTCCGCGCGCTCGACGGGGGACGGGTAAGGCCATCGGCGCGGCTCGGCCCACACGTACCGTTCACCGGCGAGCTGTTCCTGTCCGCCGCCACGATCGACACGACCCCGGACACCACCACCGAGAACGAGTTTCCCTGACATCGGTGCGGCCGGTCAGCGTGGGTGGGCCGAGCTGTGAGGTGCCCCGGAACGCAGGGCGCCATCCGGGGCGGGGGCACACGCACCGGCCGGGCGACCGGTCGGCAGGAACTCCGTGAGGCAGCGGGCGAGCTGGCCGTGGCCGGCGGCGTTGGGGTGGAACGAGTCCTGCGTGGCATGGTCGGCGCGCTGGACGTGCTCGAAGGCGTCCCAGTCCACGGTGAGCCGGGTGAACCACTCGTCCCCGCCGGTGCACGCCTCGTGCCCACGCCCGGCGGCGGACAGGTCCACGAACCGGGCGTCCACCCGGTTCGCCGCCTCCCGCAGGCTCGCCGACAGCGACTCCACCGCCGGCCCGTGAATCCAGCGAAGGTCCTCCCGGTGGAACGGGCACCCGTCGAGGGAACGCAGGTGCTCCGGGATCGCCGGGGACAGCGGGGACGGGTAGGACAGCAACACCAGGTCGTAGTCGGCGCGCTCGTACCCGGCGTCGCGCAGCACCGTCCGGACGTCGCGCAGCGCGGCCGCCACCTTGGGCACCATCGCGGCCAGCCGCTGCCGCCAGTCCTTCCTGATGGCGTGGCCGCACGGCGGCTGGTCCCGCAGCCACGCGCCCAGGCAGTCGGACATCAGCCGGGAGAAGCGCGGATCGTCGTTGGCGCCGACGGTCACCAGCACCGTGGAGATCCGGTGCGTTCCGGTCAGCCGGGCCAGCTGCCGGGCCTGCGACGGCTCCGTCCACTGTGTCGTGTCACCCAGCGCGACGTGGGCCGAGGGCGCGCCGGAGCAGGCGAGGTTCACCGAGGCGGTCACCCCGGGCAACCGCACCCGGTGCACCGCCGCGTGCGGTGAGCGGTGGCACCAGTCGTCGTGGTGGCCGTTGGTCTCCACCGTGTAGTCCCCCGCACCCTCACCGGCCATGATGCTGTCCCCCATCGCCACCACCGTCGGCGGCCCGCCCCCCGGCGGGCCCGATCGGGGGACCCGCGCGCCCGGCCCGACGTTCACCAGCACCACGACCGCGACGACCGCCGCGACGACCATGACGACCCCGCCGACCAGCCACAACCGATACCTGCCCCGCACCCGCGCTCCTTCTCGTCCGATCTGTCCCGTCCCCGACTACCCGGGGCAGCCGCTGCCCATCCCCCGCGGCGACCCGCCACGCCGCACGGCGCTCACCCGGTGAGATCCCGGGTGAGCCGCCGGGCCGCCAGCAGCAGCGCCGTGCGGGAACCGGGCACCGTCGCGGAGGTCCGCGGCGGCATTGGTCCACAGTGTCCGGAGCGCCCGGGTGACCCCGGCCGGCACGGCGTTGCGCGCCGAACGGTCACGCACGTCCCTCATCCGCGGGCTTCACCCGTCCCGCGCGGGCAGGTCGTCCGCCGACGTCGCCCCGGGCCGCCACAGGGCCACCCATCCCCCGCCGTAGCGGCGCTGGTCGGGCTTGCCCCACGGGGCCAGCACGAGCGCGGCCACGCCGATGACGACGCTGTTCACCGTGGCGGCGGCGGGGAACCCGAGCAGCCACGGCGCCACCACCAGCCAGGCGCCGGTGCCGAGGTTCAGCCAGCGCAGCCCGCGGGTGATCTGGAACCCGGCGAGGAAGCCGATCGCCGCCAGCGCCGGCCCGGCGATCCGGTCACTGGTCGCCGCCGGGTCGCCGTAGCCGAGCACGGCCGGCGCGGCCATCAACCACACCCCGGCAGCGGCGAGCAGGAAATGCGGCACGTGGGCTCACCCCCTTCCCTCGGTCCGGCCCCAGAACGCTTGCCACACCGATCCGCCACGGCGCCGCACCCTGCGCAGGTACTGCAGGCTGGCCAGCACCTCGTCCACGGCGGGCGGGATCATGCTCAGCGAGATCACCGCCGAGGCCAGGCACAGCGTGCAGAACGAGCCGTACAGCACCGGCTGGGCGATCACCAGCAGCACGCTGATCGCGCCGAGCGGCCCGACGGCGATCCCGAAGACGATCACGATCCACGGCATCCCCCGCCAGCGGTTCCGCCCGCCGATCGAGCCGCTGACCGCGTCGGCCAGGTAGCCGATCGCGCCGAGCGCGGCGTCGGAGATCGGCAGCACGTGGGACAGCCTGGAGTTCAGCACGGTGGCGCTGCCGTCGCCGAAGAACGGCTCCCACACGGTGTCGACGACGCCGTACTGGTACAGCGCGAGGTAGGTGGCGATGCCGGCGCCGACCAGCGCCACCACCACGATCGGCAGGCGCTGTGGCCACGCCGAGGGGTTCTGGCTCCAGCCCGGCGGGGCGACCCGCTCGGTGGCCAGCGCAGGTGTGGTCCGTGCCATCACGACGATCTCTCGGGGTCGGGTCCGCGTGGGGAGTGCCCGTCCCAACGAGAGCTAAACCGGACGGCCGGGTCGCTCCGCTCGTGAGCCGCTCGCCTCTCGGCCCATCGCCGGGCCGGGAGCGCGAGGGCGGATCGTGAGCGGATCGACGTGCACGACCCGACCAGCCAGGCCACGACCAGGGAGTACCACCGCTCCGACGTCGAGCACGCCATCGGCCCGCGCGACTGGCGCGACGGGGACGAACGACCAGTGACGCTGGGCCGACCAAGGCGCGCCACCCCTGGGTGGGGGCGGCGCGCCGTAGGCGGCCAAGGCCTTACCTGGTCAGGACCTGCCGCCGCCCGCGAGCCGGCCGGCGAGCAGTCGCTTCGCGCGCTCGGCGCGCTGCCGGTCGCTCTCCTGGATCTCCTCGAAGAAGCGCACGGCCTCGTCGTCACCAGCCCGCCTGGCGTCCTCGATGTAACGCTCCACGGTCTCCGCCTCCTGCAGCGTGTGGTACAGCACGCTGGTGAGGTTGAAGTGCTCGTCCCGCGTAGCCGTCACGCGCTCGGTGGTCGTCACCATGTCCTCCTTTCACCTCGGATCTCTCTGACACGACCGGGGTACCCAGGAAATCGGCCGGGCAAAGGTCGTCGGCGAGATCGAGACTGCGGGATCGGGCGCGACCCGGAACGCCGCTGCGCGCTCAACGCCCGCCGGAACGGGCCTCGGCCTCGGTGATGGTCCAGGCCGCGTTGACCAGGCCGATGTGCGACAGCGCCTGGGGGAAGTTGCCGAGCGGGGCACCGTCCCCGCGGTCGATCTCCTCGGCGAGCAGACCGAGGTCGTTGGCATGCCCGGTGACGGCCTCGAAGACCTCCCGCGCTCGGTCGAGATGCCCGGCGAGCGCCCTGGCGGCGGCCAGCCAGTAGGAGCAGATGACGAACGCCTCGTCGCTCGCGCCGGTCCACCGCCGTACCAGGCCGTCGTCGGTGAGCTCCCGCTCGATGGCGTCCAGTGTGGACAGCACGCGAGGGTCGTCGGCGGGCAGGAAGCCGAGGAGGGGGAGCAGCAGCACGCCGGCGTCGAGATGGTGGGAGCCGAACGCGCCGGTGAACGCCCCGGCTCGGTCGTCCCAGCCCTGCTCCAGGATCGCCGCGCGGACCTCCGCCCGCTGGCTCGACCACCGACGGACGTCGTCCGGCCCGGCGCCGAGGCGGTCGGCGAGCCGCACGGCCCGGTCGAGGGCGACCCAGCACAGCAGCTTCGACGTGACGTAGTGGCGCTCCCCCTCGCGGCCCTCCCAGATCCCCGCGTCCGGTTCCCGCCACGAGCTGGCCGCGCGGTCGGCGAACGAGCGCAGCAGCGCGGCCGTCGCCGGCGCGAGCTCACCGAGCTGGTCGCGCAGCACCCACGCGCACTCGAGGACCTCGCCGAGCACGTCGAGCTGCTTCTGCCGCCAGGCGTCGTTGCCCACCCGCACCGGTCGGCTGCCCCGGTAGCCGGCGAGGTGGTCCAGCCGGTGCTCGGTGAGGTCGTGCTCCCCGCCCACGCCGAACATCACCGGCGCCGGGCGCGCGTCCATGCCGCCGACCGAGGCCGCGATCCAGTCGAAGAACCGGTGCGCCTCGTCCGGGCACGCCGCGACCCACAGCGCCTTGAGCGTGAAGCTGCCGTCGCGCAACCACCCGAACCGGTAATCCCAGTTCCATCCGCCGCCGACCTTCTCCGGCAACGACGTGGTGGCCGCCGCGGCGACGGCCCCGGTCGGCCGGTAGGTCAGCGCCTGCAGCACCAGGCCGCCGCGCCGCACGTCCGCGCGGTACCGGCCCTGATACCCCTGGTGCCGTTCGGTCCACGACCGCCACCCGGCGACGGTGTCCTCCAGCGTCGCGCCGCCGTCCACCGGAGCTGGTGGTCCGGCCCCGGCGGGCCGGTGGTGCAGCGCGAAGTCCGCGCGCTCCCCCGCCCGCAGCCACAGCCGCCCCGCGGCCCGGCCGTCGCCGGCACGCAGCGCGGGGTCACCGGTGAGGGTCAGCCGGTCCGCGGCGCCGGCCAGCTCGATCCCGACCCCGGCCTCGACCACCCTCGGCAGGACCAACCCGTACTCCGGGCGCGGCGCGACCTCGACGTCGACCTCCACCTCGCCCGACAGCGCCTCGACCCGGCGGAGCAGCACGTGCGGCGACGAGTCACCGATACGGTGGCCGCGCTCCCCCGGCCCCAGCGCCAGCGCGTCGGTGAGCCGCAGCACACCCTGGCCGGTGTGGAACTCCGTCTCCACCACCATCGTGCCGTCGAGGTAACGGCGCCGCACCGCGTACCGGCCACGCGGCCGGATCGTCCAGTGCCCGGCATCCGGGTCGAGCAGCCGACCGAACACGCTCGGCGCGTCGAACCGTGCGGGGCACCACCAGTCGACCGATCCGTCCCGCGACACCAGGGCGGCGCCCTGGCAGTCGCCGAGCAACCCGTAGTCCCCGATCGCGGCCATACCCGGCTGCTACCCCGCAACGCCCCGGCCCAACCCGCGACCGGCCGAAGATGTCAGGCCGCCGACACTTCCCCCTGCCTCGGCGCCACCCGACTGGTGAGATGGGAGCCGAGAGTGAGGAGGCAGGCGATGGTGCGCGCGGTCTGGAACGGAACGGTGCTGGCGGAGGCGCCGTGGACGGTGCGGGTCGAGGGCAACCACTACTTCCCGCCGGAGTCGGTGCGCCGGGAGAACCTCGCGCCGAGCGGGAGCAGGACGCTCTGTCCGTGGAAGGGCGTCGCCAGCTACTACCACGTGACCACCGACCACGGCACGCTGCCGAACGGCGCCTGGTACTACCCGCACCCCAGCCCGCTGGCCCGGCGGATCAGGAACCACGTCGCCTTCTATGGAGAGGTGCGGATCGAGGGCGAGCCCGAGCCGCGCACCGACCGCCGGCGGGGTCCGCTGCGCCGGCTGCTCCGCCGAGGCCGGCCGGCGTGACCCGGCGCGTTCCCGACCTGCTGGTGATCGGCGGCGGCACCGCCGGGATCCTCGCGGCCAGGACGGCCGCCGGCCTCGGCGCCCGGGTGGTGCTCGTCGAGCGCGACCGCACCGGCGGGGACTGCCTGTGGACCGGCTGCGTGCCGAGCAAGGCGCTGCTCGCCGCGGCCGGCACCGCGCACCGGATGAGCACCAGTGGGCGGTTCGGGATCGCGCCGGTGGAGCCGGTGGTCGACTTCGCCGCGGTGCTGGCCCACGTGCGGGCGGCGATCGATCGGATCGCGCCCGCCGACTCCCCGGCCGCGCTGGCCGACTCCGGGGTCGAGGTCCTCCGAGGCGAGGCCACCTTCGTCGGCCCGAGGGAGGCGCGGGTGGGCGAGCGGGCGTTGCCGTTCCGGCGGTCGGTGGTGGCCACCGGCTCCTCGCCCGCGCTGCCCCCGGTGCCCGGGCTGGCCGGGATCGACCCGCTCACCAGCGACACCGTCTGGGACCTGACCGAGCTGCCGCGGCGGCTGGTCGTGGTGGGTGGCGGGCCGGTCGGCTGCGAGCTCGGGCAGGCCTTCGCCCGGCTGGGCACCGAGGTGACGATCGTCGAGGCCGCCGAGCGGCTCCTGCCGAACGAGGAGCCGTTCGTGGGCGAGGCGCTGGCCGCGGCGCTGGCGGCGGAGGGGGTGCGCGTGCTCACCTCGACCACGCTCACCGCGGCCGCCCCGGCCGCCGGCGGCGTACGGCTCGACACCGCGGGGCCGGACCCGCTGCGCGCCGACCGGGTGCTGGTGGCCACCGGGCGCCGCCCCGGCACCGCCGGCCTCGACCTTCCCTCCGCCGGGGTGCGGACCGGCGAGCGCGGCCACGTGGTGGTGGACGACCGGTTGCGCACCAGCAATCCGCGCGTCCTGGCCGCCGGCGACGTCACCGGGCGGCTGCCGTTCACCCACGTGGCCGGGGTGCACGGGAGCGTCGCGGCCACCAACGCGCTGCTGGGGCCGCTCCGGCGGGTCGACCACGAGCGGATCCCCTGGGTCACGTTCACCGACCCCGAGGTGGCCCGCGTCGGGCTGACCGAGGCCCAGGCGCGGGCCCGGCACGGAGACCGGGTGCGGGTCCGCCGGGTCGACCACGCCGACGTCGATCGCGCGGTCACCGAGGACGCCACCCGCGGGTCCACCCACGTGGTGCTCGACGGCCGGGGTCGGGTGCTCGGCGCGACCGTCGTGGCACCGCGTGCCGGGGAGGTGATCGCGGAGCTGACCGGCGTGCTCGCCCGGGGCGGCCGGCTCCGCGACCTGGCCGGCGTCACCCACCCCTACCCCACGTGGAGCGACGGGGTGTGGTCGGCGGCGGTGGCGGAGGCGACGTCGGCACTGCGCACACCGGTGGCCCGCCGCCTCGGCCGGCTGCTGCTGTGGTGGCGCCGTCACGGGTGAGCAGCGGCCTATGCTGGAGCTCTCGGTCGGCGAGGAGGCCGAACATGGCACGGCACAGGGTGCTGCTGGTCCGGGAGTGGGACGAGCAGCTGTCCGGGTCGGGCTGCTGCGGGCGGCTCGGCAGCGAGGCGATCAGCACCGTGCGCGAGCGCGCGGCGGACCCCTACGCCCACACCCGGGCCGGGATGGCGCGGGCGGGCGCGGTGTATCGGGCGCTCCGGGAGGCGTTCGGGGAGGACAGGCTCGACGTCGCGGTCGTCGACCCGCGCAACACGGTGTGGCTGCTGCCCGCGGTGTGGCGGGACGCCCGGCGGCGCGGCCTGTCCCCGTGGGTCGCCCTGCGGAGGCTCAACGCCGCGACGACGGCCGGGGCCCTGGTCTGCGACGGCGTCGTGCTGGCCACCGACCCCGAACCCGAGCGGGCCGTGGCCCTGGTCCGGGCCGACCTGGTCGGCGCGACCCGCTAGACGTCGTCAGGATGCGACCAAGGAAGGCAACGCCGTGACCCGGTCCGAGCCGAGACCACACCCGACCCGGCCCGGCGGGACGACACCGAGGAGCGAGCGGTTGCCGGTGTGGCGCGTGGGGCTCACCGGTGGGCTCGTGGGCATCCTGTGCTGTGTCGGACCCACCGTGCTGGCCCTGCTCGGCGTGGTCAGCGCCGGCACCGCCTACGCGTGGGCCACCACCCTCTACGACCACCACGCGTGGTGGTTCCGGCTCGGCGGTCTCGTGGTGCTGATGCTGCTGGTGTGGGTCACGCTGCGCCGGCGTCAGCAGTGCAGCATCGCCGGCGTGCGCCGGTGGCGGTGGCGACTGGCCGGCGTCCTCGGCGTCGCCGTCGCGACCTACCTCGCCCTGTACGCGCTGACCACCTGGCTGGGCACCGTCGCCTGACCGCCCGCCGCGAGCAGGACGGCCTAGGCCCGGCCGCAGTCAACGTCGGCAACGTCGGTTGGATGGCCCCGGTGGGACGTTCGTTCGGGTGGGTCGCAGTACCGCCCGGGTGGCGAGCACCGCCTGCAGCGCCGCCGCCGGGCGGAGCACCACCGGCCGCGGTGGGTCGATCATGTGGCCGCGTCGGACACCGAGTGCGGTGACCGCGAGCACCGGCAGGGGCCAGGCGAGCGACGCGGCGGCGCGGATCCGCGGGTCCGGCTCGTGCCGCAGCGCCAACCAGGTCCAGAACGCGGCGTCGGCCAGCGAGTCGGCGGCGGCGCCGAACCGTGACTCGGTCCCCAGCCGCCGGGCGAGCATCCCGTCGGCGAGGTCACTGACCAGCGCCAGCGCGGGCACCCACCGGCCGGTGGCGAAGGTGGGCAGGTTGGCCCTGGCCAGGGTGACGGCGTCGGCCCCACCGAGCGAGCGCCGCCGCTCGAGCAGGCCGAGGTGGCCGGCGGCGAGCGCCCAGCTCATCAGCGTCCACTTCGGAGCAGTCCACCGTGGCGTTCGTCCGGGTACCCCCGCGGCGAGCGCCGCGAACGCCAGGTGCAGCGCGCACACCTCGGCCAGTGCCCGCGGCCGGGCCCGCGCCTGGCGCAGCGACCGCAGCGTCGCGTCGAGGACGAACCGGGCCCACGCCCGGGGTCGCCAGTGTCCGGCGGTCAGGCCGGCCAGCAGCGCGTCGGTGGCGGCACGACTGCTCGGCTCGTCGAGCAGCCCGTACCGCCGCACCGCGGATCCTGACCGCGCCACCACCATCACCCGAGGAGTCAGCCGGCGAGGTCGGCGAGGCTGGTGGCGTCCCGGATGTCGATGTGGGCGTAGCGAACAGTGATCCAACCCTGGCGCTCGAAGTCCTTGAGGATCTTGTTCAGCGACGGCCGCTGCACCCCGAGCATCGCGGCCAGGGCGCGTTGCGGCAACGGCACGGTCCCGTCGGTGGCCTCGTCCAGCAGCAGCCGGGCGACCTGCTCGGTCAACGACCGACCGAGCAACCCGATGATCCGCTGCTGGCTGGTCGCCAACCGCTGCGCCACACTGGACAGCCACCGACGCGCGATCGGTGGCCGGGCGACCAGCAGCCGCTCGAAGTCCGGGGCGTCGAGGAACAGCGCGGTGCACTCCTCCAACGCCCGCGCCGTGTAGGGCAACGGCATGTCCAGCAGGTACTCGATGTCGCCGTCGACATCCCCCGGCCGCAGCACGTGCACCACCGCCCGCCGCCGGCCGGAGCCTACCGCCAACTCGACCCGGCCGTGCCGCACGATCCACACCCCCTCCGCGCCGGCGCCACCGCGGAACAGCACCGCGCCCCGTTCGTAGCCGCGCACGTGCAGCCCGCTGGCCAGGGCCGCCAGGTCGTCCTGCGCGAGCGGCGCGTCCGCGCCCCGACCCACGCACCGGGCCACCCACGCCGCCTGACGAATCGCCATCTCGGCGGCCGGACCGGGACCGAGCAACCGCGCCGTCGACTCCAACGCACCGGTCAGCCTGGACAGTCCCACTCCCCCATCCTGTCAGCCAGCGCACACGTTCGCGAGAACGAATGTCGGGACGCTGACACTCCGCCTCCCCCGGACCGGTGAACCGCACCCCTTGACCGGGCGGTTGGCCCGGCGCGGGGGCGAGAACCCGGCCGAACGCGGGTTTTCTCGACACCGTCCCACGCGGGCGTTCGGCGTCGATCAGGTGGAGCAGTGATGGACCGTAGGACATTTCTGACCCGGTTCTCCGCGGTCGCGGCAGCGGGGTTCCTGCTCCCGCGGTCGGCGGCGGAGCTGGGGCCCCGCGGCGCGCACGCCGGCGGGGAACCGGTGCGGGACCTGCCCGAGATCCGCGGCGCCAGCGGGGTGCTGGACCACCGGATCGATCTCGCGGCGACCCAGGTGCGGCTGCGGGACCGGGTGCTCACCCTGGATGCCTACAACGGTCAGGTGCCGGGGCAGGTGCTGCGGATCCGGCCCGGCGACACGCTGCGCATCCTGCTGCGCAACCTGATGCGCCCGATGGGCATCCCGCTCAACCGGCTGCCCCCGCTGTGCGCGTCCCACCCTGGCGGGACCCCGGACACCACCGGGCCGCCGGACAGCGCGCTGGGCTGCGTGCCGCACGCACTGGGCGAGCTCTACCACGGCGACACGCTCGTGCAGACCATGCTGGCCACCAACCTGCACACGCACGGCCTGCAGGTCTCCCCCAGCGGCGACAGCGACAACGTCTTCGTCCGGATCGACCCGCTCGGCTCCCACCAGTACTCCTACGACATCCCCGCCGACCACCCGGCCGGGCTGCACTGGTACCACCCGCACTTCCACGGCTCCACCAGCCACCAGGGCTGGGCCGGCCTGTCCGGACCCATCGTCGTGGAGGGCGACATCGACGCCGTGCCCGAGATCGCCGACATGCGCGAGCGCATCCTGGTGTGCAACGAGCTGTGGGTCGGCGACGACACCGGCGAGGTACCCACCACCCTGGTGATCCCCACCGGCGGGCCGGTGCCATTCAACGGCTTCCCGGCGATCCCGAGCAGCATGTACTTCACCGTCAACGGCCAGCTCCTGCCCGAGATCCACCTCCGGCCCGGCGAGACCCAGCGCTGGCGGGTACTCAACGCCGCCCCGCACCGCGCGCTGTGGCTGCACGTCGAAGGCCACACCCTGCACCAGATCGGGCAGGACGGAATCCCGTTCGACCGGCCCCGGCCGCGCTCGGACATCATGCTCACCGCCGCCAACCGCGCCGAGTTCGTCATCCAGGGCGGCGCGCCCGGCCGGTACCGTGTCCACGCTCCCGCCTACGACCAGGGCCATCCCGGCGGCGCCCGGCCCTCCGTCCAACTGGCCACCCTGGTGGTCGCGGGCCCACCGGCCACCGGTCGCGTCCCCACCCGCCTGGTCGACCCGCCCCGCATGCCCGACCTCCCGGTCGCCCACCACCGCGTCCTGCGCTTCTCCGGCGACATCTCCGGCCGCCACGGCATCGGCGTGCGCTTCTTCATCGACGGCAAGGAATACCACCACGACCGTATCGACCAGCAGGTCGAGGCCGGCACCGTCGAGGAGTGGACGATGGTCAACGAGGACGTCTTCCAACACCCCATCCACATCCACGTCAACCCGTTCCAGGTCACCGACGTCCGCGGCATCCCACCCGGTGATACCTCGTGGGCCCCGCCCGACCCGACCGTGTGGTGGGACACCTTCCGGCTGCCGCCGCGCGGTCGGTTCACCCTGCGCACCCACTTCCGGCCCGATCTCACCGGAAAGACGGTGTTCCACTGCCACATCCTCCCCCACGAGGACAACGGCATGATGGGAAACCTGCTCATCACCCCGCCCGAGAAGGGCTCCTGACCATGGGCCGTCGCTTCCTCGCCGCCACCTGCCTCACCGCGGCCGTGCTACTCGGCACCAGCGGCGCGACCGCCGCCGACCACGAAGAACGACCCGGCAACCAGCCGCTGACCAACGACCACGTCTACGTGCTCACCCAGCAGCACCGGGACAACCTGCCCTGGTGGAACGGAACCTGGCTGCCGCAGACCGTCCC
Organism: Amycolatopsis arida; assembly: GCF_900115565.1. GTDB lineage: Bacteria > Actinomycetota > Actinomycetes > Mycobacteriales > Pseudonocardiaceae > Yuhushiella > Yuhushiella arida. Next base: position 55,783 of record NZ_FOWW01000014.1, read on the forward strand.
CAGCGGAGCGCACCTGCAGCTCCAGCTCCCCAGCGACCCGATCCGCTGGATCCCCGACCCCGAGTGCGCGCCCAGCCCACTGCTGGGCCTGGTGCCCACCTGGGTGCTGCCGCTCCGGGCCACGATCACCCCCACCGGCCGGCGCACCCTCCCCAGCCCGGGCCGCATCACCGGCAGCTCCGCGATCTCGGTGTTCGACTACACCGTCGACGGACTCGGCATCGCCGCCGTCTGCCTGCGCCCCCACCCCGTCCCCGACGACCCGGGCGTTCTCGGCTTCCCCGCCGGCACACCGCCCTTCTACGTCGCCACCGTCGTCGTCGGCGTCCCCCAGCTCACCCTCCCCTGAGTCTCACCGCTTCTCGGCGACGATCAGCGCGTAGCCGAGGAGACCGTCGGCGACCCCCCGCCGGGCCAGCGCGGTGTAGCGCAGCACCGCCGCGACGTCCACACCGGCCGCGGCGAGACGGTCGGCCGCGGTCATCCGCAGCAGCCGCAGCCGGGCCTCGATCTCGTCGATCATCGTGAGCAGCGCGTCGTCGTGCGCCTCGGTGTGCCCGACCCGCAGGCCGGCGCGGTCGAGGATGGCGGCGTACTCCGCGACCGGGCGGGCGTCGGCGACGCAGGCCACCCACGCGGCCAGCGTGCTGAGCTCGGCCGGCAGCGCGCCCGCGGTGACGACGTCGGTGATCCCGACCCGCCCTCCGGGGCGCAACACCCGAGCGAGCTCGGCGGCCGCCGTCGCCTTGTCCGGGAAGGTGCAGAACGCGCACTCGCACACCACGGCGTCGACCGCACCGTCCGGCAACGGGATCCGCTCGGCGTCGCCCACCCGGAACCGCACGGCGTCGGCCAGCCCGGCCGCCGTCGCCGCGGCCCCCGCCTTGTCCACTGTGGATTCGGAGAGGTCGATGCCGGTCACCGTGGCGCCGTACTCCGTGGCGAGCAGTCGCGCGGTGGCACCCGGCCCCGCGGCCACGTCGAGCACCGGCGTGCCCGGCCGCAACCCCAGCCGGTCGGCCAGCCGCCGGGTGAGCGCGAGGCCGCCGGGGTGGTAGGACTCGCCGAGCAGTAGCGCCACGGCGTCCGAGCCGTAGGACGCCGCGCAGCACGCCTTGATCTCCGCGGGCCCGCTCACCGGTCTCACCGCTCCACCGCCGGGCGGCCGACGTTGGTGCCGTCCGGGGCGACCGCCCGGCCGTGCCCGTTGCCGGTCGCGGCCACCTTCGACCCGTACGGCGAGTCCACCAGCAACGGCCGCAGCTCGACCGCGTTGGGCACCACGTCGGCGACCGGCACCCCGGACATCCGCTCGCGCACCTGCTCCCGGTAGCCCACGGAGTTGTAGGCGCAGAACGGGATCATCCGCCCGTCCGGGGTGATCTCCTCCACGCAGCACTTCATCAGCTGCTTGACGTTGAGCGTGTACGGGTCCTGGAAGTCCTGCACCACGATCATGAACGCCCGGTCGGTGAGGTCGGCCAGCGCGTCCGGCAGGTTCACCCCGCACGCGTCGGCGCAGTCGAGCGCCTCGGCCGCCGCGCGCAGCCGGTCCTCGGTGGTCGCGGTGCCCATGAACGCCGAGGCGCTCCACAACTTCTCCAGCGCCTCCCGCACGGCGTAGTCGGGCACCACGCGGTTGGACACGTAGTCGAGATAGTCCTCCACCCGCAGCAGCCGGGGGATCGGCACGATGCCGAAGTCCGGTGTGCCCGGCGTGCCCTCGGTGAGCAGGTAGGTGATCGACCGGCAGGTCGGGAAGCAGCACGGCACCGGGAAGAAGTCGTCGACGCGGAACCAGTCCGGGCGCTGGGCGGCGACCAGCTCGAGGACGTCGGAGTTGGTCAGCCGGGTCAGCGGGTCGAACTCCCCGTGCCGGCCGGAGTGGGTCACCGGTTGGAACGACACCGACCGCACCGCGGGGTGGGCCAGGCCGAACTCGACGATGTCACCCAGCTCGTGCTCGTTCAGCCCGCGCTCGACCGCCGCCACCAGGGTCACCGTCAGGCCCGCCTCGGCGCAGTGGTCCAGCGCCCGCCGCTTGTGCTCGCGCAGGTCGCGGCCGCGGATCTCCCGGTGGGTGCGCTCGTCGAACCCGTCGAACTGCAGGTAGATGTTGATCGACTTGCCGGCGCGGCCGTTGCGCTCCCCCAGCGCGGCGACGAACCGGCGGTCGGTCGCCAGCCGGATGCCGTTGGTGTTGAGGTTGACGTTGCGGATCGGCCGCTCCTGCGCCAGGTCGACGAACGCCAGGATGTCCTTGTGGATGGTGGGCTCGCCGCCGGAGAACATCACCACCTCGGCCTCGCCCTCGGACTCGACGAACACGTCGAGCATCCGCGCGCACTGCTCACGGGTGATCGAGTAGCCGCCTGCGTGGTGCCCGGAGTCGGCGAAGCAGATCGGGCAGTCCAGGTTGCAGTTGGTGTTCACCTCGATGATCCCGAGGCAGGCGTGCTGCTTGTGCTCGGGGCACAGGCCGCAGTCGGAAGGGCAGCCGTCCCGCACCTCGGTCTGGAAGGTCAGCGGGATGGTGCCCGGCTTGTTGAACCGCTGCGACGCCAGGTACGCCCGCGCGTCGCCGTAGACCAGCGCCTCGAACCACCCGTGCTCGCGGCAGCGCTTGCGCAGGTACACCTTGTCGTCCCGGATGTTGACCTGCGCGTCCACCACGACCTTGCACACCGGACAGATGCTCTTCGTGTACTCGACGAACACCTCGTTCCGGTCCCGCTTGCGCTCCACCATGCGCCACTCCCGCCGAACGTCCGAATCACCGTGGCTCCACTCCAGCAGCGATCGTCGCGGGCCGCAGTGCGAGTGTCAGCGCGCGGACGGGTTCCGGAACCGGGTCACTGCTCGTGGTCGGCGGCCGACGCGGAGGTGATGCGCGCGCAGTTGGCGAGTGCGGTGGCGTTGTCGGCGGCCAGCGACCGGGCCAGGTGCACCAGCTCGGCCACCCGCGGGTCGGCGACCCGGTAGTGGGCGAACCGGCCCTGCCGGCGTACCTGGACGTAGCCGCAGTCGGCCAGACAGCCCAGGTGGGTGGAGACCCGGCCCTGGGACAGCCCGATGTGCGCGACGCACTCGGTGACGGTGTGCTCGGCGTCGAGCAGGAACTCCAGCAGCCGCAGCCGCGCCGGGTCGCCCAGCGCGCGGAAGAACTTGGCCACCGTCGCCACGCCGTCCGGCTCGGCGGGCAGCAACGTCGGCTCCGACTTCGCGGCCATCTGCTCACCATCCTGCGTTCCGGTACATGCGGACAGTCGGATCCTAGGTTAACGTGTTCACATTCGCTGAAGCGGATATGTCTGAGTGGGCTGGCGGACGACGGAAGGGCGCGGAATGCGATACGACCTGGCGGTGATCGGCTCGGGTGCGGGCGGGTTCGCGGCGGCGATCGCGGCCCGCACCCGGGGCCGGACGGTGGTGATGATCGAGCGCGGGACGGTCGGCGGCACCTGCGTGAACACCGGGTGCGTGCCGTCGAAGGCGCTGCTGGCCGCGGCGGAGGCCCGCCAGGTCAGCCTGGTCGACCGGTTCCCCGGCCTCGACGTCGCCCCGTTCGGGGTGGACCTGCCCCGCCTGCTCGGGGCGAAGCGCGACCTGGTGGGCGCGCTGCGCGCGGAGAAGTACACCGACCTCGCCGCCGAGTACGGCTGGGACATCGTCGCCGGCAGCGCCCGGTTCGACACCGAGGGACTGGACCCGGTGCTGCGGGTCGACCTCACCGCCGGCGGCTCCCGCACGGTGACGGCCGAGCACTACCTGATCGCCACCGGCTCCACCCCGGAGGTGCCCCCGATCGAGGGCCTGGCCGAGTCCGGGTATCTGACCTCGACCACCGCGATGGAGCTGGACACGCTGCCGGCGTCGATGCTCGTCGTCGGGGGCAACGCGGTCGGGCTGGAGCAGGCCCAGCTCTGGCACCGCCTCGGCGTCGACGTCACCGTCGTGGAGGTGGCCGACCGGCTCGCGCCGACCGAGGAGCCCGAGGTCTCCGCGGCCGTGCGCGAGGCGTTCACCCGCGAGGGCATCCGGGTGGTCACCGACGCCGACCTCACCCGGGTCGAGGCCGACCCGACCGGCTACCGCGCGACGCTCGCCGGCACCTCCAGCCAGCCGCGGGCCGAGCGACTGCTGATGGCCACCGGCCGCCGGCCGGTCACCGCTGGGTTGAACCTGGCCGCCGTCGGGGTGAAGACCGGGCCCCGCGATGCGGTCGTGGTCGACGGCCACCTCCGCACCGGCAACCCGCGGATCTGGGCCGCCGGGGACGTCACCGGCCATCCGCAGCTCGTCTACGTCGCCGGCGCCCACGGCACCCTGGTGGTGGACAACGCCTTCGCCGACGCCCGACGCGTCCTGGACTACCACCACCTGCCCAGGGTGACCTTCACCAGCCCGGCGATCGCCGCAGCCGGGCTGACCGAGGCCCAGGCCGTCGAGCGGGGGCACCGGTGCGAGTGTCGTGTCCTGCCGCTGGAGCACGTGCCGAGGGCGCTGGTCAACCGCGACACCCTCGGCCTGGTCAAGCTCGTCGCCGACCGCGACACCGGCCGCCTGCTCGGCGCGCACACCGTCGCCGACGGCGCCGGCGAGATGATCGCCACCGCGGTGTACGCGCTCGCCCACCGCATGACCGTCCACCAGATGGCCGAGCTGTGGTGCCCCTACCTGACGATGGCCGAGGGGATCAAGCTCGCCGCCCAGACCTTCACCCGCGACCCGGCCACGCTGTCGTGTTGTGCCTCCTGAGCCCTCCTGAGCACCCGGGCCGCTCGGTACGACGATGGAGGCGATGCCATGACCAGTACGGAGTTGATGACGGTGGGGGAGCTCTCCCGGCGCACCGGCGTGCCGATCAAGACCCTGCGCCAGTACACGGACTGGGGCATGGTCTACACCGTCGGCCGCAGCGCCACGAACTATCGCCTCTTCGACACCGACGCGCTCTGGTGCGTCCATCTGATCGGCCAGCTGCGCGGCCTCGGGCTGACGGTGGCCGAGATCCGCGAACTGGCCGGCGCCGGGGCACCCGTCGCTCCCCGCCTGGCCGAGCTGCTGCGGGTGTCCCGGGCACGGCTGGACCAGCGGATCGCCGAGTTGCGCCGGACCCTGCGGCGGATCGACGAGTTCGAGGCCGCCCACCACGCGGAGCTCACCGGCCGGGACGATGCCTGCTGGGCGGGCGATCCCCGCTGTGCGGCGAACGGTTGACCCTCGTCGACGCCGGATGTGGCCTGAGTCTCACTCGGCCTCCGCGGTGGAGAATACTGAGACATACTGTCGCACATACCCGCGGTACCACCACGGTGGCCCGCGGCGCCCCGCCACCGACGCGACGGAGGTTCGTGGTGCTGGCCTACGAACGGATCGGCCCCGGCGAGCCGCCGACCCTCGATCGCGGCGACGCGCCCACTCCCCCACGCCACGGCGGATCCGCCACCGGAAGGAGCCTCGTGCCATGAGCGGCAACCACTTCGACGTGCTCGTCATCGGCGCCGGCGTCTCCGGCATCGGCACCGCCTGCCACCTGGTCCAGCAGTGCCCCGGCAAGACCTTCGCCATCCTCGAGCGGCGCTCGGCGATCGGTGGCACCTGGGACCTCTTCCGGTACCCGGGCATCCGGTCCGACTCCGACATGTACACCTTCGGCTACCGGTTCCGCCCCTGGCGGGGCACCAAGGTCCTCGCCGACGGCCCCAACATCCGCGCCTACCTCGAGGACACCGCGGCCCGGTACGGCGTCACCGAGCACATCCGCTTCCGCCGCAAGGTGACCAGGACCAGCTGGTCGACCCGCGAGGGACTGTGGACGGTGGAGGCCACCGACGAGACCACCGGCGAGGTCGAGGTCTACACCAGCCGGTTCCTGGCCGGCTGCACCGGCTACTACGACTACGACGCCGGCTACCGGCCCACCTTCCCCGGCGAGGACCGCTTCACCGGGCGGATCGTCCACCCGCAGCACTGGCCCGAGGACCTCGACTACCGCGGCAAGCGGGTGGTGGTGATCGGCAGCGGCGCCACCGCGGTCACGCTGGTGCCGGCCATGGCCCGCGACGCCGAGCACGTCACCATGCTGCAGCGGTCGCCGTCCTACATCATGCCGATCCCCGAGCACGACCCGATGGCGACGGCCCTGCGGCGGCTCGGCGTGCCGGCCGGGCTGGTCTACCGGCTCGGCCGCGCCCGCAACATCGCCCTGCAACGCGCGGTGTTCGTACTGTCCCGGTCGCTGCCGACGCTGGTCCGCCGGGTCCTGCTCGCGGTGGTCCGCGGCCAGCTCGGCTCGCGCGTCGACCCGCGGCACTTCAGCCCGTCCTACAACCCGTGGGACGAGCGGCTGTGCGTGGTCCCCGACGGCGACCTCTTCCGGTCGCTGCGCAGGGGCGAGGCCTCCGTCGTCACCGACCACATCGACACCTTCACCGAGAAGGGCGTCCGGCTGAAGTCCGGCGAGGAGCTCCCCGCCGACATCATCGTGACGGCGACCGGGCTGGTCATCCAGATCGGCGGCGGCGCCACCATCGAGGTCGACGGCGAGCCGGTCGCCACCCGCGAGCGGGTGATCTACAAGGGCGTCCTCATCGACGGCGTGCCGAACGCCATGTTCGTCATCGGCTACACCAACGCGTCCTGGACGCTCAAGGCGGACCTCGCCGCCGAGTACTTCTGCCGGCTGCTGCGGCACATGGACCGGCACGGCTACACGCAGGTGGTGGCCCGTGCCCGGCCCGACGACCGGGCGGAGGAGTCGGCCATGGGCAGCGCCCTGCGGTCCGGCTACATCCGCCGCGGCGACGCGGTGATCCCGCGGCAGGGAACGCGCAAGCCGTGGAAGGTCCTCAACGACTACTACCGCGACGCCGTGCTGCTGCGGCGCGGCCGGATCGAGGACGGTGTCCTGCGGTTCGGTCGCACCGCCGCCCCCGGAGCGCGACCCGCGGAGCCGGCCCGGCCGGTCGGGATCGGAGCCGGGACCGACAGGTCCACTGTGGACGCCTCGAGCCAACCCGGTGGCTGAGGTGTGCCGCCGGGTGGACCCCGACCGCGACTCCGACCACGACTCCGGGCGACAGGATCGGCGCCGGGTCCGCTGGCACGACCACAACGCCGAGCGCCGCCGCCAGGTGCTCGACGCCGCGGTCGCGGTCATCGAGGCGCAGCCACCCGGGACGGAGCCCAGGGTGCAGCGGATCGCGGAGCGGGCCGGCATCGGGCGGACGGTGGTCTACCGGCACTTCACCGGCAAGGCCGACCTGCACCGCGCGCTGCAGGCACACATCGTGGGCATGATGCGTGGCGCCGTCGAGCCCAGCATCAGCTTCGCCGGCAGCGTCCAGGAGATCATCGGGCGGATCGTGACCGCCTACGTCGACTGGGCCGCCGCGCATCCCCACCTCTACCTGGTGATCGAGCGCGAGCTCGGTGACGGGCTGCCCGGCGAGCTGGTCAGCACGCTCCGGGCCGCGGCCACCGCGTTCGGCGACCTCGTCCGGGCCGGCGCCGGCCGGTTGGGCGTCCCCCTCGACGACGCGCAGTCGGCCACCGTGGACCTTCTCGTGGTCGGCATCATCGGGCAGGTCCGCGGCACCGTGGGCCACTGGGTCCGCGAGCGCGGCAGCGGGGCCACCGCGGCCGAGCTGGCCGCGTTGCTCAGCCGGTCGATCTGGTTCCAGCTCGACGGCTTCGCCAGAACCCTCGGCGTCACCCTCGACCCGACCCAGCCCCTCACCCGGGTCGCCACCCCCGCCTGAGTCGCTCGGCGGTGGTCGAGCGCCCTCGCTCCTATACTGCGCGGGTGGGCCGGAGCGCGAAGTTCACCGAGGACGACTTCCTCGACGCCGCCTTGTCGCTCCTGGCCGAGGGCGGCACCGGCGCGGCCACGATCACGAAGGTCGCCGAGCGGATGGCGGCACCGGTCGGGTCGGTGTACCACCGGTTCGCCTCGCGCGACCTGCTCCTCGCCCGGCTGTGGGTACGGACGGTCCGCCGGTTCCAGCACGGCTACCTGGAGCGGCTGACCGACGACGACCTGGACGTGGCGGCCACCGGCGCCGCGCTGCACGTCGTGCGCTGGGCGCGGGAGCATCCCGCCGAGGCGCGCGTCCTGACGCTGTACCGGCAGCAGGACCTCGTGGCCCGCTGGCCGGACGAGCTCGACCCGGAACTGTCCACACTCAACGACGCCGCCACCGCCGCGGTGCGCCGGCACGCCCGCCGGCGGTACGGGCGCGCCGACGCCGCCTCCGTGCGCCGGGTCTCCTTCGCGATCGTCGACGTGCCGTACGCCGCCGTCCGGCCGCACCTGCTCGCCGGTGAGGCCCCACCCGCGATGCTCGACGCGATGGTGGTCACCGCCTGCCGCAGCGTCCTGGCCGCCGGCAGGGCCCGCCGCTGACCCCACTCGGGTGAGCTCGCCCGCACCGCCTTCCCGAGATCCTTGGCGACATCGATACTAGAATCTTACTTCTAGAATAGGAGACGGAATGGCTGTGCTGAACACCCACGAGCGCCGGCTTCCCGGCAGCGCGGCGGAGGTCGGAGCACTCCTCGACTCGCTGGCCAGCGGGGACGACCGGCTGTGGCCCCGGGACCGCTGGCCGGCGATGCGCTTCGGCCGCCCGCTCGGGGCCGGAGCGGCCGGCGGGCACGGCATGGTGCGGTACACGATCGACAGCTACGTTCCCGGCCGGTGGATCCGGTTCACCTTCACCCGACCCACCGGGTTCCGCGGCTTCCACGAGTTCACCGTCCACGAGAACGGCCACGGCGCGACGCTGCGACACACGATGGCCGTGCGGCTGTGCGGCAGCGGCCGGCTGCTCTGGCCGCTGCTCTTCCGGTGGCTGCACGACGCCCTGCTGGAGGACTGCCTCGACCGCGCCGAGCTGGCCGTCACCGGGCGGGTACCCGATCCGGCGCGGTGGAGCCCGATGGTGCGAGCGCTGCGGCACCTCGCCCTGCGCACGAACGCGCGCCGCACACCACGGCCGGCCCGGCCGGTTCGCACCCACTGATCGGAGCCAGCACACCCGGCACGGGGAATCGCTCACCGCCTACCGGAAGGTGGCGGCCCCGCTCCCCGTTGACACCGAGCGCGCCGCCAGCGCCCTGGACGCCGGGAGTACCGGGTGGCGCTCGCCTGGTAGAACACCGGCTACCACCAGCCGCCGCATCCCAGCTCCGCGCGGTGAGACCCCGCCCGCGGCCAGGGCGGTCCCGGTGCCCCTCGCCGCCGACATCCGGTGAGCGCCGATCACGACGTGACGAGCAGGAGCAGCGGCAACGCGGCGGCCAGCGCGACGCTCATGACGGCGTTGGCCACCCGGTACTCCGCGACCATCGCGGCGAACTCGCGGAGCACCGCGGTGGGCAGGTAGTAGCGGGCGGTGCGCGACCCGACGGCCGCCGCGCGCAGGCCGAGGTGGCGGGTGAGGATCGCCGCCCTGAGCACGTGGAAGTTGCTGGTCACCACCAGCAACCGGGGGTCGGGCCGGCCGGTCGCCCGCGCCACCAGCTCCGCGCCGTAGCGCAGGTTCTCCCTGGTGGTCGTCGCCCGGTCCTCCACCAGGATCCGCCCCGCGGGGACGCCGCGCTCGACGAGATAGGCGGCCATGGCCTCGCCCTCGGCGACCTCCTCGTCCGGGCCGCGCCCGCCGGACGGGACCACGAACGGGTCCCGCCCGGCGGCGACCTCCTCGCGGTACGCGGTGGCCGCCCGGTCGAGCCGGGCGGCCAGCAGCGGCGGCACCCGCGCGCCGAGCAGGCCGGACCCCAGCACGACGATGGCGTCCGGCGCCCCGCGGTGCCGGATCCGGCCGTACACCACCGAGTACAGCAGGAACCCGGTGAAGAGGAACCCCAGGTAGCTGGCGACCAGGCACACCGACAGCACCGCGACGAGGAACCACGGCCCGCCGGCGGCGACCGCCACCACGAGGAGCGCGGCGAGCGCGAGCATGCCCAGCCCCGCCAGCAACGGCAGGTTGTCGACCACCCCTCTGCCCTCGCGGCGGATCAGGACCACACCGTTGGCCACCAGGAACCCGGTCAGCACCAGGAACCCGAGCGGCGCGGACAGCACCACCACCATCAGCACGAAGGGAATGACGCGCAGCCCGGCGTCGGCCGACTCCTGCCACACCCACAACGTGCCGAACAGCAACGCCACCAGCAGGTAGACACCGTTGCCGAACCGGCGCCGGTCCCGCCGGACGCCGCGCGCGAACATGCCGGCGGCGGCCAACGCCGGCACCAGCAGCAGGAGGTGGAGGTCGTGCACGAAGGCAACGTAGAGTAGCCGGCCGCGCGCCGCAGGTCGATGGTCACGGCCGGCCGTGGGGCCGGGTGCCGCCCCGGACGGCACCCGGCCCCACGGAACGGGTCAGCGGTTGAGGTAGGACACCGACAGCAGGGCGTTCGGCGAGCCGGTCCTGATGTCGGTCAACACCCCCTTGGTGGCGTTGCCGACCAGCGCGTCCCGGACCTGCCGCGGGTCGCCGCCACCGCGCGCGGCCAGGTGCAGCGCGGCCGCACCGGCCACGTGCGGGGTGGCCATCGACGTCCCGTTGTTGGCCAGGGTCGCCGTGTCGCCGGTGTGCCACGCCGAGGTGATCGCGGTGCCCGGCGCGAACAGGTCCAGGCAGCGGCCCCAGTTCGACGACACGCTCTCGCCACGCCACACCGACCGCCGGTCCCGCTGGTCCGAGGCGCCCACGGTGATGGCCTGCGGCACCCGCGCCGGGCTGGTCCGGCACGCGTCCTGGCCGGAGTTGCCCGCGGCCACGGCCAGCGTGACCCCGGCCGCGACGAGGTTGCGCGCGGCGGTGTCGACGGAGCCGCTGGCCGGCCCGCCGAGGCTCATGTTCGCCACGGCCGGTCCCCTGGCGTGGCGGGCCACCCAGTCCATGCCACCGATGATCTGCGACCACGAGCCGGTACCCGCGCAGTTGAGCACCCGGACGCCGACCAGGCGCACGCTCTTGGCCGCGCCGTAGGTCGTGCCGCCGACCGTGCCGGCCACGTGCGTGCCGTGGCCGTTGCAGTCGGTGGCGTCGGTGTCGTTGTCGATGAAGTCGTAGCCGGACCGGGCCCGGCCGCCGAACTCCCGGTGGGTGGTGCGGATCCCGGTGTCCAGGATGTAGGCGGTCACGCCGCGCCCCGCGCTGTCCGGGTAGGTGTAGTCGCCGCTCAGCGGCAGCCTCGGTTGGTCGATTCGGTCCAGCCCCCACGTCGGGTTCCGCTGGGTGCCGACCGCCTCGGCGCGGCCGTCGACCTCCACGGCGGACACCCGGGGATCGGCGGCGAGTCGGCGGGCGTCGCGCTCGGGCATGGCGACGGCGAAGCCCCGCAGCACCGTGTCGTAGGTCCGCTCGACCCGGCCGCCGTAGTCGGCCGCCAGCGCACCGGCGGTGCTGGCCACCGCCTGGGTGCGCACATCACCGTCGCGCAGCACCACGATGTACCGGTCGGGAATGGCACCCGCGACGCCGGCGCCGAGGATCCGCCCGGTGTCGGCCGCCGCGGAGGGAACGCCGGTCGCCATCCCGGCGAGGGCACCGGCCACGGCCAGCACCCCCGCGCGGACGAGCCCTCGACGCGACCGCTGTTGTGCACGCATCAGCACTCCATTCGCTCGCAGGGAGTGGCCGCGGGGCAGGGAGTCGATCACTGGCGGCCACCTGCCCCTCACTGTCGCCGGCACGCGGAGGGCGAACAATCGAGGCAACGACCCGTAGGGCTACGTATCTATTCACGACCGCGGTGACCTGCGAAAGAAGGTAGGCGAGCGGTTCCGGGCGGCTTATGCTGCGGTGATGATCACCGCCCCGACGGTGACCGTGCGGACCAGCTCACCGGTGCTGGTGGGCCGGGCCGAGGAGCTGCGCGCGTTGCGCGAGCTGGTGCCCCGCCCCGGCTCGGTGACGTTCGTGGAGGGCGAGGCCGGGGTCGGCAAGACCCGGCTGGTCGGTGAGGCACTGGCCGGACCGGAGCTGGCCGGGTGGTGCCGGCTCGTGGGGTACTGCCAGCCGCTGCGCGAGCCGTTCCCCTACGGTGCCGTCCTGGAGGCACTGCGCGGCGTCGACGAGCACCGGATCAACGCCGCCGGGCTCACCGCGGTCGCCGGCTCGCTGCGCCCCTACCTTCCCGAGCTGGCCTACCTGCTGCCCGAGCAGCCGGTGCCGCTCGGCGACGCCGGAGCCGAGCGGCACCGGCTCTTCCGCGCGGTGCGCGAGCTGCTCGGCGCGCTGGGTCCGGCCGTGCTCGTCGTCGAGGACGTGCACTGGGCCGACGACGGCTCCCGGCAGCTGCTGCGGTTCCTCACCGCCGACCCGCCCGGGACGCTCGGCACGGTGCTGACCTACCGCCCCGAGGACAGCCCGGGTGGAATCCCGCTGGGTGGTGCCTTCCGGCCCAGTCCCGCCCGGCCCGGCGCGTTCGGCCAGGGGGCGGACCCGGTCAGCGCCACCATCCGGCTGCGACCGCTCGACGTGGCCGGCGTGCGCGGCATGGCGGCGGCCATCCTCGGCGACGCGGCGGTCACCGCCGAGCTCGCCGGGCTGCTGCACGAGCGCACCGCGGGAATCCCGTTCGTGGTGGAGGAGGCGTTGCGCGCGCTGCGCGACCCCGGCGGGGGCGTGCACCGCGACGTCACCGCCGTGCGCCGGTTGCTGGAGCCGGCCGAGGTGCCGGTGCTGCTGCGCGAGGCGATGTTGGAGCGGCTCGCCCGGCTCCCGCTGCCGGCCCGGCGGATCACCGAGGCGGCCGCCGTGCTCGGCGTGCCGGCCGGGTCGGCGCTGCTCGGCACGGTCGCGGCGCTGCCCGCCGAGCGCGCGCGGACGGCGCTGACCCGAGCGGTGCACGCCAACGTGCTGGTGGAGGTGGCCGACGCCCGGTACGGCTTCCGGCACACGCTGGCCCAGCAGGCGGTCTACCGCACCCTGCCCGGCCCGGAGCGGGAGCGGCTGCACCGGAGGGCGCTCGCCGCGTTGCGCGCCGTCGAGCCGGCGCCGCTGGTGCAACTGGCCGAGCACAGCCGCAGGGCAGGACTGTCGGGCGACTGGCTGCGCTACGCCGAGGCCGCGGCCGACCGGGCGATCGGCGTCGGTGACGCCGCCATCGCGATCGCCTCGCTGCGCGAGCCGCTCGCCGAGCCAACCCTTGCTCCCTCCGATGTGGACAGACTGGCCGGGAAGCTCACCCGGATCGCGGCCAACGGCCTCGGCCAGCACGAGGTGGCGGACACCCTGGAACGGCTGCTGGCCGACCGGCGGCTCGGCGACACCGTGCGCGGCGAGGTCCGGTTGACCCTGGGCCTGCTGCTGATCCGGCAGGCCGGCGGGCTCGAGGCGGGCCGGGCAGAGATCGAGCGGGCCGTGCGCGACCTCGCCGACCGCCCGGACCTGCGGGCCAAGGGCATGTCCGTGCTCGCGCAGCCGTTCGTCGGCAGCACGCCGCTGTCCCAGCTGCTGCCCTGGATGGCCGAGGTGGACGCCGCGATCGCCACCGCCGGCGAGGACCTGGTGGCCACCAACCTACTGGCCAACAACCTGGCGGCCTGGGTGCACATCGGCGACCCGCGGGGGTGGCGGATGGTGCCGCGGCTGCCGGTGCGGGTGCGCGACCGCGAGGAGCAGCGCTACCTCGCCAGGGCGCACTGCAACCTGGCGGACGCGTGCGCGTGGATCGGCCACTACGACCGGGCGTACGGCTTCCTGCGCAGCGGCATGCGGTTGGCCGTCGACAGCGGTGCGCCGTTCGTGGCCAGCACCGCGCGGTCCACCCAGGCGCACCTGGACTGGTTGACCGGCACCTGGGACGGGCTCGGCGAACGGGCGGCCCGGCTGCTCGACGAGTACCGCGACCTGCACCCGGTGGCCAGCGAGCTGTCGTTCGTGCTCGGCGCGCTCGCCGTCGCGCGCGGGGAATGGCACCGGGCCGCCGAGCACTTCGCGCACACCGGCGTCGCCGACCCGGACAACGCCGTCACCCCGGTCGTGCTGGCCACGCACGCCGCAACCGCCCGCATGCTGGTCGACCAGGAGGACTACCCCGCGGCCGCGGCCGAGTGCGACGCGGGGCTGGATCGGTTGCGGCACAAGGAGATCTGGGCGTGGGCCGGCGAGCTGGCGCCGGCCGCGGTGGACGCGTACTGCCGCGCCGGCCGGGAAGCCGACGCCGTGGCGCTGGTGGAGGAGCTCGCCGCCGGCGTCGCCGACCGGGACGCGCCCGCCGCGGACGCCGCGCTGCTGCTGTGCCGGGGCATGGTCGCCGCGCACCGACGCGAGCACGCCGTCGCCGAGCCGCTGCTCGACCGGGCCCGCGCGGCCTACGCCGAGCTGCCGGCCCGGTACTTCGCGGCGCTGGCCGCCGAGCGGCTGGCGCGGTGCCGGGTGAACGCCGACGACGCGTCCGCCGCGACACTGCTCACCACCGTGGCCGCGACGTTCGACACGCTCGGCGCGACCCGGGACGCCGCCCGCTGCCGCCACCTGCTGCGGTTGCACGGTGCCGGGCCGCGGTCCCGGCGCGGCCGGCGCGGGTACGGCAACGAGCTGTCCCCGCGCGAGTTCGACGTCGCCCGGCTGGTGGCCGCCGGCCGGACCAACCGGGAGATCGCCGAGGTGCTGTTCCTGTCCCGGCGCACGGTGGAGCAGCACGTGGCACGGGTGCTGCGCAAGCTGGGGCTCGGCTCCCGGGGCGAGCTGCGCGGCGACACGCTGTCCCGAATGGCACCGCGGTAGTCCCGGCGAATCGCCCGCGGGAAGGCCCGACTTTGGTGGTCTAGACCTCTGATCGGCACCCGGAGCACCGTCGGGACTTGTGGTCTAGACCACAAGTGTCCGCCTTCCCACACCGCAGGGGAGCAGCCCATGAGACGCGTACCGCACCGGCTCGCCCGCACCGCCGTCGTGGCCCTGCTGGCGATCGGCACGGCGGTGGCCGTGGCCACGCCGGCCCGCGCCGCCGGGAACCTGCGAGCCGAGTTCACCCTCGCCGGCACCGCCGGCCAGTACACCGTGACCAACACCGGCGGCGCCGCGGTCACCGGGTGGAGGATCACCTTCGAGCTGCCCACCGGCGTCACCGCGACCAGCGGCGAGCACGCGACGGTGAGCCAGTCCGGCACCCGGGTCACCCTGACCCCCGCGTACTACATCGACACGCTGCGGCCGGGCCGGTCGACCCACCCCTACAACCCGACGTTCCGGCTCAGCGCGCCCGCGGAGCCGAGCAACTGCCGGGTGGACGACGCCCACTGCGACGGCTCCCCGGACACGCCGCCGGCGGCGCCGGCGAACCTGCGCGTCACCACGGTCACCACCACCGCGGTCGGCCTCGCCTGGGACGCCGCCCGACCCGGCTCGCTGCCGGTCGAGCGGTACGAGGTGTACCGGGACGGCACGCTCGCCCTGTCCACACCGGGAACCGGCGGCACGGTGACCGGGTTGACCCCGAACACCGAGTACACGTTCACCGTCCTCGCCAGGGACCGGAAGGGCACCGCGTCGCCGGCGAGCACGCCCCGCACGGTGCGCACCAACGACCCCGCCGACGACACCCGGCCACCCACCGCGCCGAGCGGACTGCGCGCGATCGCGGCGGAGTCGACCAGCGCCACGCTCGGCTGGACCGCGGCGACCGACGACACCGGCGTGGTCGCCTACGACGTCCACCGGGACGGGCAGCTCGCCGCCACGGTCACCGGCACCTCGGCCGTGGTCACCGAGCTGGCACCGGCCACCCGCTACACGTTCACCGTGCGGGCCAGGGACGGCTACGACAACGTCTCCCCCGCCAGCGCTCCGGTGACGGTGACCACGAAGGACGTCGTCACCGGGCACGCCAAGGTCGGCTACTTCGTGCAGTGGGGCATCTACGGCCGCCAGTACTTCGTCCGCAACCTGGACACGACCGGCGCGGCGGCCCGGTTGACCCACCTCAACTACGCGTTCGGCAACATCGACCCGGTCGAGCTGACCTGCCTGCAGGGCGTCACCAAGGGCGTCTCGCCCGATCCGCAGGACCCGAACCAGGGTGACGGCGCCGGCGACGCCGAGGCCGACTACGCCCGGCCGATGTCGGCCGCCCAGTCGGTGGACGGCGTGGCCGACACCGGGTGGGAGAAGCTGCGCGGCAACTTCAACCAGCTGCGCAAGCTCAAGGCCAAGCACCCGCACCTGAAGGTGTTGATCTCGCTCGGCGGGTGGACCTACTCGAAGTACTTCTCCGACGTGGCCGCCACCGACGCCGCGCGCAAGAAGTTCGTCAGCTCCTGCATCGACATCTACATCAAGGGCAACCTGCCCGTGTACAACGGCGCCGGTGGCCCGGGAGTCGCCGAGGGCATCTTCGACGGGATCGACCTCGACTGGGAGTGGCCGGGCGCCGAGGGGCATCCCGGCAACCACGTGCGCCCCGCCGACAAGGTGAACAACACGCTGCTGATCGCCGAGTTCCGCCGGCAACTCGACGAGCTGGGCGCGCGGACCGGCCAGCGGTACCAGCTCACCGCGTTCACCCCGGCCGACCCCGCCAAGATCGACGCCGGCTGGGAGCTGGCGAAGGTGGCCCGCCACCTGGACATCGTCAACGTCCAGGGCTACGACTTCCACGGGTCGGGCAGCGACAACTCGTGGGAGCCGGGCCGGACCGGGCATCAGGGCAACCTGCACGTCGACCCGGACGACCCCTACGACGTCGAGTTCAGTGTGGACGGCGCGGTCGACGCCTACCTCGCCGCCGGGGTCCCGGCGCGCAAGCTCACCATCGGGCTGGCGTTCTACGGCCGCGGCTGGCAGGGCGTCGCCGACGGCGGCCGGCGCGGCGAGTGGCAGGCCGCCAACGGCGCGGCGCCGGGCCAGTTCGCCGAGGAGGCCGGCACCCGCGGCTACGCCAACCTGGTGGCGAGCGTGCCGAACTGCGCGGTGCACCACGACGAGGTCGCCGTGGCCACCTACTGCTACACCGGCGACGGCGGGCAGTGGTGGACGTTCGACGACACCTGGTCCATCGCCCGCAAGACCGCGTGGCTGCGGGAGAAGGGGCTGCTCGGCGTGATGATCTGGGAGATGTCCGGCGACACCGGCGCCCTGATGGGCGCGGTGCACACCGGCCTGCGCTGAGCCGGGCTCACCACCCGGCAGCGGCGGCAGCCGGGTGGTGAGCCCGGCGGGCCCGGCCGGCGCACGTCGGGGGGTGAGCGCGCCGGCCGGGGTCTACACGCGGGCCAGATACCGGCCGATCTCGTCGAGCGCCGCCGTCAACTCGCACCGCGCGCCGTGGGCCGCCTCCGCCCGGACCAGCCCGAGGCTCGCGAGGTGGATGTGTTCCTGGTCGGTGATGGCATGGAGCCGAACGCTGACGAGGACGCACCGGCTCATCACCTGGTACAGGGTGTCGCGCAGCACGTCGACGTCGTGGCACGCCTCGATCAGGGCCCACTTGAGCTCGACGACGTCCTTCACGCGGTCATCCGTCCTGGGCGTGGTGCCGACACACCGGGCACACCGGATGGCCGGTCGTGTCGTCGCCGATCGGGGTGACCCTGGCGCCGCAGTACGCCCGCCAGCCGGGGCCGGTGCCACCGTCGGTTCCGCCCACGTGCTGGCGCCACTCCTCGTCGTCGTACACCCAGTGCAACCGGCTCGACGGGTCGCCGCTCGGGAACTCCGACATCCAGGGCATCACGCCACCGCCCACGGCGTGGTACTGACCGCGACGACACCGAGGCAGCCGGGGCACATCGACAGCCTGGCGAGACCGTCGGCCGAGGCGAGGATGTGTGACCGCCGGTGCTCGGTTCCGCACGCGGCCCTGATCCAGTCCGCCCGCGGGTTCACCGCGTCCGCCTCGCGGTAGTAGTGGACCGCGCCGTCGTCCCGGCACACCCGAGCGATGCGGCCGGTCACCGGGAATCACGCCGGTCGACCGGCTGGTTCGGCGCCCGGAGGACGGCGGTGACAGCCCGCACGACGGCCGTGACCCGCTCCATGTGCTCCTCCTCGTCCGTGCGAGCTCTCGGCCTGACCAGCGCGTGCACAAGGAGGAGCAGGACGAACAGCACGAGCAGCGGGAACAGAGTCTCGACCACCGTAGCCACCTCCTGTCGCTATGGTTTACTTGTCTCTACCTCGTGGCTTCGTTGCCGCAACGGTCGCACCGTTGCAGCAACGGTGCAACTGCACTCACCCTAACGGAGGTATTGACGTGCCACGGCGATCTCCAGGAGCGAAGGCCAAGCGGCTAGCCCGCGAACTCGCCGCCGATCGTGATCGCGTTGGCCTGAACCTTCGCGAGGCCGCCGAGGCGATGGGCTGGGACAAGTCCACGTTGAGCCGGATCGAGACCGGCAAACGGAACATGTCCTACGAGGAGGCCGTGCAGCTCATAGGTCTGTATAAGGTCAGCGGCGACAGGCGCGACCGGCTTCTCAACATGGCTCGGACGATGCACGAAGCCGGCTGGTGGGAACAGGGTCTCCGCGGGCTACCAGCAGACACCAGCTCGCTGGCCGACTACGAGTCGGAGGCGAAGCGGATCACGAACTGGGCGCCGCTGATGATCCCTGGCCTGCTCCAAACGATGGAGTACGGGCGAACGTGGATGCTCGCCGACGGCCTGGACCCCGAGGATGTCGAGGTTCGGCTGACGGCCAGGCTCCGGCGCCAACACATCCTGACCGGCGACGTGCAGTACGCCGCGTTCATCGGCGAGCCGGCATTGCACGCCGAGGTCGGCGGACTGCAGGTGCTGTCCACGCAGCTTGGCGCACTGCTCGACATGGCCCAACGGCCGAACGTCACCATCCGCGTCGTGCCATCCCGGGTTGGCGCTCACCGTGGCCAACTCGGCGGCTTCCTGGCCCTGGAGTTCGACGAGTTCAGCCCGGTCGTGCACGTCGAACTTGTCAGGTCAGGCGTGTTCCTGGACGACACCACGCTCACCGACCCGTACATGGAGGCGCTGACCCACCTGTCTCGTGTTGCGATGGGTGAGACAGAATCGCTGCGCACTATCACCGCAACCAAGGGCGAGGTGGACAGCAGGTGGACCAGCTGACCGGTTGGAGGACGTCCAGCTACTCGGACAGTGGATCGCAGTGCGTGGAGGTAGCACACCGCGCCGACGCCTGGTTGGTGCGGGACACCAAGGACCGCGACGGCGGCGCCCTGGCCGTGCCCGCGGTCGCCTGGAAGGCGTTCCTCGACGGCATCCGCTGACTCCGAGCACCGCGGCGTCCCCGGCACCCCTCGGCCGGGGACGCCTCCGTCCGGATGTCACCGGCGGCAGGTGGACGACCGTGGTCGCGTCGCCGATCGACTGACAGGATCGCGCCCACCATCGCTTGACCTGGAGTCAACTGGAGGTGCGACCGTGGTGTCATGACCCAGTCACCACACCCGGCTCCACACCCGGAGTGGGAGTCCGGCGCACTCGACCTCGACGCCTACCTGAACCGGATCGGGCAACCGCGCCGCGCCCCTTCGGCCGACGCGCTGCGCGCACTGCAGGAGGCGCACGTCCGGGCGATCCCCTTCGAGAACGTCGAGCCCTTCACGGGCCGGAGCCCTGAGCTGACGTTGGAGGCGATCACCGCGAAGCTGGTCCGCCGGAGCCGGGGCGGCTACTGCTACGAGCACGCCCTGCTCTTCGCGGCCGCGGCCGAGCGACTGGGCTACCCGGTGCGGCGACTGATGGCCAGGGTGCAGCCGAACCGGCCGGGTCCGCACACGCACATGACGCTGGTGGTGCGGGCCGACGGGGTGGACCACCTGGTCGATCCCGGGTTCGGCGCCGGGATGCTGCACCCGATGCCGCTGGTGGACGGCGCCGTAATGGACCAGGCAGGGTGGAAGCACCGGCTCACTCAGGACGGTGCGCTGTGGACGCTGGAGAGGCGGACCGCGGATGGCTGGGAGGCGCTGCACGCCTTCGACGAGACGGCGCGGCGACCGATCGACTACGAGGTGGCCAACCACTACGTCGCCAACCACCCGCGGTCCCCGTTCAGCGGCCGCCTGGTGGTGATGCGGTTGGCGCCCGGGATCAGCCGCCGGCTGGTGGGTGACGAGCTCACCGTGGAGCGCGCCGACGGCCGGGTCGAGCGGCGCACCGTGCCACCCGGCGCGCTGGACGCCACGCTGCGCGGGCTCGATGTCGTACTCGACCCCGCGGAGCTGGCCGCCGCGCTCGCCCGGTACCTGGGGGACCGGGCGAGCGCCGGCGACCTCGACCGACCCGCCACCCGCTGAGGAGGAACCGGACATGACCACCTTGACCGACGCCGAGATCGCCTACCTGGCCGGCCAGCCGCTCGGCCGGCTCGCGACCGTCGGTCCGCACGCCCGGCCGCACGTGGTCCCGGTGGGCTTCGACTACGACCCGGAGCGCGGGACCCTCGTGATCGGCAGCGTCGCCGACATGGCCGCGAGCAAGAAGTTCCGGGACGCCGCGCGCCGACCGGACGTCGCCTTCCTCGTCGACGACCTGGCGTCGACGAACCCGTGGCGGCCGCGGGGCATCGAGATCCGCGGCAGGGCCGAGACCCACGCCGAGGGTGGCGCGGAGATCGGCCGCCGGCTCGGTGCGTCGTTCCCGTTCGACGCCGGGTGGATCGAGATCCACCCGCGCCGGGTCGTGTCCTGGGGCATCGACGGCGACTCCTACGAGCTGTCGGCCCGCGACGTGGCCTGACCGGCGCGGGCGATCGCCGCGTCGATGCCGTCCAGCAGGAGGCCCAGCCCGGCGAGGAACGTCGCGCCGGTCTCCCGCTCCAGGTACCCCTCGTCGGGGCCGAGGTCGGCCGGCGGGTCGGCCCGCTGCAGCCACGTCAGCGCCGGGTACCGGGTGGCGATGTCGGGCACGACCTCCAGCAGCAGTCCGGCCCTGGTGCGCCACCAGTCCTCCTCGGCGGCCCCGGTCTCGCGCTCGGCCCCGCGCGCCTCCGCGACCACCTGCGCCGCCCCGCGGACCACGTGGAACAGCGTCCCCACCACGCGGCGCAGCACCCCGGCGGGCAGCCCGGTCTCCCGCAGGATCCGCACCAGCGCCTCGACCAGGGCGTACTCGTGGGGCCCCAGCACCGGCCGGGCCGGCGACACCTCCAGCATCCACGGGTGCCGCAGGTAGCACCGCCACAGCTGCTCGGCCCACGCCGTCACCGCGGCCCGCCAGTCCAGCCCCGGCTCGACGTCGGGCACCTCGCCGAGCGCGTGGTCGTACATCAGGTCGACCAGCTCGCCCTTGTTCGGCACGTAGGTGTAGAGCGCCATCGCGGTGCGGCCGAGCCGCTCCCCCACCGCGCGCATCGACAGCCCGGCCATGCCGTCGGCGTCGGCCACCTCGATCGCCGCCGCCACGATCATGTCGATGGTCAGCCCCGGCTTCGGTCCCGGGCGTGTCGCGACGGGCTCCGTGCGCCACAGCAACGCCATCGCGCGGCGGCTGTCGCCCCGGCCCGCGTAGACCACCACGTGCGCCTCCTTCTCGTCCGAGACTGGCGAAAAAGCCGTGGGTGCTATCTCTTTACCGTGTAAGGTATCAGCGTTCCCCCGGCTCACCCAGGAAGGATGCCGCATGCCCACCTCCCCGACGACAGCGGACGAGACGGAGCCCCAGCCGCCGGCGGACCCGCACCCCGCGGACCGCCACGACCGGATCGAGGTCCGCGGCGCGCGGGAGAACAACCTGGCCGACGTCTCGCTGGACATCCCCAAGCGGCGGCTCACCGTCTTCACCGGGGTGTCCGGCTCCGGCAAGTCCTCGCTGGTGTTCGGCACCATCGCCGCGGAGTCCCGACGGCTGATCAACGAGACCTACACCGCCTTCGTCCAGTCGTTCATGCCCAGCATCGGCCGGCCCGAGGTCGACGCGCTGCACAACCTCAGCGCCGCGATCGTCGTCGACCAGGAGCGGATGGGCAGCAACGCGCGCTCCACGGTCGGCACCGCGACCGACGCGCACACCATGCTGCGCATCCTGTTCAGCCGGATCGGCACCCCGCACGTCGGCACCGCGACCGCGTTCAGCTTCAACAGCCCGGAGGGCATGTGCCCGGAGTGCGAGGGCCTCGGTCGGGTCACCGACATCGACCTGGACCAGGTGGTCGACGTCGACCGCTCGCTCGCCGACGGCGCCATCACCGCGCCCCAGTTCACCGTCGGCTCGTGGTACTGGCAGACCATCGCCCACTCCGGACTGGTGGACCCGGACGTGCCACTGAAGGACTACACCGAGCGGCAGTGGGCGGACTTCCTGCACAAGCCGGCCACCAGGATCACGGTGGCCACCGGCACGATCACCTACGAGGGCCTGTTGGTGAAGCTGCGGCGGCTCTTCCTCGGCAAGGACCGGGAGTCGCTGCAACCGACCATCCGGGCGTTCGTGGACCGCGCGGTGGCCTTCACCCGATGCCCTGCCTGCGCGGGCACCCGGCTCAACCCGGCGGCCCGGTCCGCGCGGATCGCCGGGAAGACCATCGCGGACTGCTCGGCGATGCAGGTCAACGACCTCGCGAAGTTCGTCCGCGAGATCGGGGAAGACTCCGTGGCGCCGCTGCTGGCCGGCCTGCGGCACACCCTGGACTCACTGGTCGACATCGGACTCGGTTACCTCAGCCTGGACCGCGAGTCCGGCACGCTCTCCGGCGGCGAGGCGCAGCGGGTGAAGATGGTGCGCCACCTCGGGTCCAGCCTGACCGACCTCACCTACGTGTTCGACGAGCCGACGGTCGGCCTGCACCCGCACGACATCCAGCGGATGAACGGCGTGCTGCGGAGCCTGCGGGACAAGGGCAACACGGTTCTCGTCGTGGAGCACAAGCCCGAGGTCGTCGAGATCGCCGATGTGGTGGTCGACCTCGGGCCCGGCGCGGGGTCGGCCGGTGGGCGGATCTGCTACACCGGCGACGTGGCCGGGCTGCGCCGCTCCGGCACGCTGACCGGCCGCTACCTCGACCACCGGGCCCGGCTACGCGAGCGACCCCGCCCCGCCCGCGGTCACCTGCCGATCACCGGCGCCACCCTGCACAACCTGAAGGACGTCAGCGTCGACCTCCCGCTCGGCGTGCTGACCGTGGTCACCGGCGTGGCCGGCTCGGGCAAGAGCTCGCTGATCCACGGCTACCTGGCCGGCCGGGACGACGTGATCGTGGTCGACCAGTCCCCCATCCGTGGCTCCCGGCGCAGCAACCCGGCCACCTACACCGGGCTGCTCGACGGGATCCGTACCGCGTTCGCCAGGGCCAACGGCGTGAAGCCGGCCCTGTTCAGCCCGAACTCCGCCGGCGCGTGCCCGAACTGCAAGGGCATCGGACTCGTGTACACCGACCTCGCGATGATGGCCGGGGTGGCGTCGGTGTGCGAGGAGTGCGAGGGCCGGCGGTTCACCCCAGAGGTGCTCGCGTACACGCTGCGCGGCAGGAACATCAGTGAGGTGCTGGAGATGTCGGTGGCGGCGGCCCGGGACTTCCTTCCGGACGGGCCGGCGCGGCCGATCCTCGACCGGCTCGTCGACGTGGGCCTCGGCTACCTCACACTCGGCCAGCCGCTCACCACTCTCTCCGGCGGCGAGCGGCAGCGGCTGAAGCTGGCGATCCGGATGGCCGGGAAGGCGCGGACCTACGTGCTGGACGAGCCGACCTCCGGCCTGCACCTCGCCGACGTCGACCAGCTGCTGGCGCTGCTCGACCGGTTGGTCGACGACGGGAACACGGTGATCGTCATCGAGCACCACCAGGCGGTGATGGCGCACGCAGACTGGATCGTCGACCTCGGCCCCGGCGCCGGCCAGGACGGCGGGCGGGTGGTGTTCACCGGCACGCCCGCCGACCTCGTCGCCCGCGGCGACACGCTCACCGCCCGGCACCTGCGCGACTACGTGGCCGCCACCACCGGCCACGCGTAGGCGGTCTCGCCGAGCCCGGCCCGCCGCCAGGTGGGCCCGGCTGGGCGGGCGGCCCGGGACGAGGCGGTCACATGACCCAGCGGCGGAAGCTGCCCTCGGCGTTGATCACCTGCCCGGTGATCCACTGGCTCTCGTCGGACGCGAGCCACCGGACCAGGCGGGCGACCTCGTCCGGTCGTGCCCACCGCCCGGCGGGAAGGGCGCGGCCGACGCGCTCGGCGAGGTCGGGGTCCGCCCATCCGGTGTCGACCGGCCCGGGGTTGACCGTGTTGACGGTGATCCCGCGGTCGACCAACGCGTCGGACAGCGTGAGGGTCATCTGGTGGATGGCGCCCTTGCTGATCGCGTAGGGCAGCTCCTGGCTCATCGGGGCCAGGTTCTGGCCGGAGGTGAACAGGATGACCCGCCCGCCGGCCCGCCGGTCGTCGTGCGCCGCGGCGAAGGCCTGGGCCAGCAGCACGCTCGCGCGGGCGTTCACCGCCCAGGTGCGGTCCAACTCGGCCGCGGTGACCTCGGCGAGGCTCTGGTTCGAGCCGCGCGCGTGGTTGGCCACCACCACGTCCACCGCGCCGAACGCCCGCACGGCCGTGCCGACCACCAACTCGGGCGCCCGCGGGTCGGCGAGGTCGGCGGCCACGTGCCGGAGGCGAGGTCCCTCGCCACCCAGCGACTCCACGATGCCCGCGTCACCACCGGGATCGGCACCCCACGGCTGTTCCGCGTCGGCCGGCGACCACGAGTGCACCAGCACCGAAGCACCGGCCGCCAGCAGCTCCGCGGCCACCGCGAAGCCGATCCCGGCCCGGCGACTGGCGCCGGTCACCACCGCGACCCGACCCTCCAACGGCCGGACCCCGACCTCGTCCCGCTCCATGCGCCGGACGGTAGCCCCAGCCTCCGCTCGCCACGAGCGGTTTTCGCCGACTCGCGCCCGCTCGCGGCTAGAGGGTCAGGAGTCGCGCCACTCCACCGCACTCGGTAGCCGGCCGCCGGAGGTGACGAACTCGACCAGGGCCGCCCGGAACCGATCGATCGAAACCCCCGAGCCGGCGGGGAAGCCACCTTCGGACTCACCCGCCGGAGAGTCCGGATGACCCACCGAGTAGACATATGCTTCCTCGCCGGAAAAGAGCAGGTAGCCGTAGTCGTTCTGGACGAGCACGTCCAGAACGGACGCGCCGTTCTCGGACTGGATCGATCCCTCGCCCGCTTCGGGACGGCGCAGCAGTGCGACCAGACGGTCCACGTCCTCCTCGGTAGCCACGGTGAAGTGCTCGCCGCCACCATCGGCGCCGTCGACCGGCACAGAAACAGCCCAGGTCATGTCGTCGTATCCCCTCTGTACACCCTGATGTTTCCGTTCGCCTCGACCACGCGCAAGCGGGCACCGGCGGGAGAAACCGCGAGAGTAGCTTGTCGCAGGTGAGCTGATCATTCCGGTCGAAGTCCCTGGTGCCGCACACCTCTCGATCAATGACAACCGTCTCGTCCTTGAGGCCCTCGCGACGCATCGCCATCGCGATCTTGACTTCCACGTGCCGGGCAAGTCGATCCGCACGGCGAAGCCTCGGTGGGAAGCGGTCCCGGACGAACTGAACGATCTCGCTCTTGTGTTCGTCGTCCCCGCTGAGCACCCGCACGGACCAGCCGTCGGATCGCACCCACTCCGCGCTGGTTCGCGCGCCGGCGATTCCGCGCCCGACGCGCCGACGGGACTGGGCGATCCGCTGCGGGAGCGGCAGCCCGGCCAACACTGGATCGTTCGCCGCGACGAAGGCCGTGTGCGTGCCGGTCGAGTCAGGGCGAGTTGCACCGACTTGGTGGAGGTAGCCGCGCAGGTTGCGCTCCACGGTGTCGAGCAGTTCGGCGAGCCGGACGAGGTCAGCGGCTGCTCGGCCCGCCATTCCCGGCACTCGACCAACGTCCGGGTCGGTGGTTCCCCGCACCAGGGAGCCGACGTCGTCCGCGACCTCGTCGAGCAAGCCGGAAGCTTCCCGCAGCGCGTGGCGGCACCGCTCGGTCAGGGCGAGTGCGACGTCCACCGCCGCGGCCAACTCCTCGACCGACACCAGCGCCCCCTTCCCCCGCTGAGGATCGTGATCCCGGGAGCGGTTCGGCTGTACCGCCGGAAGGGTGGGCACAGGCCGGAGCTCCGGGGGGCTACCCGACCGGCGGCGCGTACGCCCGACTGGAGGAAGCCGGGCACACCATCGCCAGGTTCGCCGAGAACGTCGGCGCGCGCATGCCGACACCGGACGACGTCACCACGCTCCAGCTACGCCCGGGCGTACCGGTGATCACCGTGACCCGGGTGGCCTACGGCGACGACGGCCGGCCGCTGGAGATGAACGACATGACGCTGCCGGCCGACCGGTACGAACTGTCCTACGAATGGGCCGCCGACTGAGGGGAGGACGGCGCGACACAGGGTGACCGCTCAGGCCGACCAGGCGTCTCGGTGAAGGTCCGGTTCGAGGAACCCGACGACCGCACGGCCGAGGTCCTCGGCCTCGACCCCGGTGTGACGAACTCGACCAGCGCCGCCGGAACCGATCGATCGAACCCCGAACCGGGCGGGGAAGCCGTGTCCGCCTCACCCTTCGGCGACTCCGGATCCCGGGCTGCCGCGAGCGGTCGGACAGACGAACCAGCCACGGTGCGACCGGCAAGACTCGTGGGTGGTTGATCAAGGCCGGAGATCGACGGCGACCTCGTGGTGGGTGACGCTGTCGTCCCACCGGTCGAGTGCGCGCCGAGCAGGCTCCTCAACGACGGCCTTCTCGTAGTTGTCGCCGGCGAACGCGCGCACATCGTCGATACTGGCGAAGAAGGTGATGGAGGTGAACACGACCTCATCGCCGTCCTGGCGCCGCAACAGCCGCGCCCCACGGAAGCCGGCCACTTGCCGCAGGTGCCCGGCCACCTCGGACTCGTAGTGGCGCTGGTAGTCAGCCGCTGTCGCCGCCGATGCCCATCCCTGCCATATTCGCGCGATCATGACCCTGTACCCAAGCCTTTCCAGGACATGTCGGCAAGTGCTTCGCGGGTCACGGCCTTGGGCGGCGTGCTCGCCGGGTGTTCGACGCACTGGCCCTCGGCGGACCTCCCGCCGCTGCCCAGGTCACCGTTTCGCCCCGGCGGAACCCGATCTCGGCGCTCCCGATGCCGTTCAGGCCGACCAGGCGTGGGGGGTGAGCGGCGGGTCCAGCGGTGCGCCGGTGAGCCGGTTGGCCAGGGTCGACAGGGTGTGGGCGCCGATCCCGAGCACCACCTCCAGCGCGTTGGTCATGGTGTAGCCGTGGGCCAGGAACGCCCGGACCCGCTCGTCGCCGACGGCGCCGGCGTGGTCCAGCACGTCCAGGGTGAACAGCCGGAGTGCCTCGAGGCGCGGGGCCGGCAGGGTGCGTCGACCGCGCAGCGCCGCGACGAGCGCGGGATCGGCGCCGAGCGAGCCGAGCTTCGCCGTGTGCAGGGCGACGCAGACCTCGCACCCGTTACGGGTCGCCACCGTCATCACCACGACCTCGCGGGCGAGCGGGTCCAGGGTGGTGGCCTCGAACAGGCCACTGAGCCTGAGGAAGCCGTCGAGGGTGTGCGGCGACGCGGCCATCCTGGCGACCGCGGCTGGCAGGTACCCGAGCCGGTCCGCGGCCGCGGTCATGGCGCGGCGAGACCCGGCGGGTGCCGTCTCGGGCGTGTGCTCGACGAACAGGTCCATGGCGTTCCCCTCTCCTCCCCGCGGAGGGGCACCGCCGCGGGGCTAAACTCGTCAACATGGTTGACGACAAGGTAAACCAGGTTGACGATCAGGGCAAGGGTGGGCCTGACGCCGGTCGGCCCGGCTTCGCGCTGCCGCTGCTGCTGTTCGCCGGGTTCCGCGCGCTGATCGACCGGCTGCACGAGGAGCTGGCTCGACAGGGCCACCCGGACGTGCGACCGGCGTTCGGCTTCGCGCTACAGGCGATCGGCCCGGACGGCACGACCGCCAGCGAGCTGGGTCGCCGCCTCGGGATCTCCAAGCAGGCTGCGGGCAAGACGGTGGACCGGCTGCACCGGCTGGGCTATGTCGAGCGCGTCGACGACCGCGCGGACGCGCGGCGCAAGCTGGTGCGGCTCACCCCGCACGGCACCGACGCGCTGGCCCGGTCCGCGGCGATCTTCGACCGGCTGCGCGCCGAGTGGGCCACCGAGTTGGGCCCGGCGCGGCTGCGCGTCCTCGAGGACGCGCTGCGCGCCATGGCACCAGCCGGCGGCGTCCGGCTGGACGTGCCGGGCTGGTTCGGCGCCTGACAAATCGTCCCTTGTGGACGGTCAGCGCCGGCGCTGCAGCGTCGAGTCGTCCATGACGTGATGCTCGAACCGCTGCAGCGCCAGCACGACGACCATCAACATCACCGGGAGCGCGAGTCCGAGCCACATGCCCTGTGGCTACCTCGCGTTGCCGATCAGCAAACCCCGTCCGGCCGTGATGTTTCGCCGGCCGCGATCATCGCCGACACGGTGTCGCCGGCCGCGATTCCGCTGGATCCGCGCGGCACCGGCGGGACAGGGCCGAGGCATGCGAACCCTTGTGCTCGGCGGAACGTCCTCCCTGTCCAGAGCCGTCGCCGCGGAGGCCGTGCGGCGCGGCCACGACGTCACCTGCGCCGCCAGGGGCCGGTCGGGCACCGTCCCCCACGGCGCCCGGCTGGTCCCGGTCGACCGGGCCCGGCCGGGCGCGCTGGAGGTGCTCGCCGGGGAGCGGTTCGACGCCGTGGTGGACGTCGCGTACCTGGCGGTGTCCTGGGTCCGGGAGGCGGTGGAGGTGCTGGGCGAGCGGGGGGCAGACGGCCGACGCTCCCCGGCACGAGCCGATCACCGACCTCCCCGAGCTCGACCTGTCCGAGGTCACCTCCGAGGTCTACGGCGGCGTCAGGGTGGCCACCGAGAACATCGTGCGGGCGGCGCTCGGGGAGCGCGCGTTCGTCGTGCGGCCGGGGCAGATCACCGGGCCGGGCGACTACATGGACCGCTTCGGCTACTGGCCGGCGCGGCTGTCCCGGGGCGGCCGGGCGATCGGCCCGGACGCGCCCGACCAGCCGATCCAGCACGTGGACGTACGGGACCTCGCCGCGTGGATCGTGACCGCCGGAAAGGAGCGGATCGGTGGGGCCTTCGACGCCGTCGGTCCCACCCCGCGGTTGGGCGCGGTGCTGCGGGACATGACCGACCTGGTGGCGGGTGGGACCGAGCTGGTGCCGGTCCCACTGGACACACTCGTCGCGGCCGGGGTGCGCCCGTGGTCGGGGCCCAGGTCGCTGCCGCTGTGGCTGCCGGCGTCGCGCCACGGACTGGTCTCCCACGACGCCACGCGGTCGTGGGACGCGGGGCCGCGGATCCGCCCGCTGGCCGAGACGGTGCACGCGACACTGGCCGAGGAGCGCGCCCGCGGCCTCGACCGGCCGCGGCAGGCCGGGCTCACCCCGGCGGAGGAGACCGAGCTGCTCCGGTCAGCCGGCTGACGGCACCGCCCCGGCGGGGAACACGAGCCGCATGATCGGCCGCTCCGGCGAGCGACGGGCGACCTCCACGAACCCGGCCCCGGCGAACGCCGACGCGTAGCCCGTGCTCGTGGTGCTCGGGGACACGTCGCCGTCCAGCGGATACGCCTCCAGGGCAGGGGCGCCGGCCGATCGCGCGAACTCCACGGCCGCCTCGATCAGGGTCGACATGACTCCCTCGCGACGGTGTCCCTTGCGGACGCAGAAGCAGGTGATCGACCACACCGGCAGGCCGTCGACCGGCCGCAGTCGCCACGGGACCTCGATCGCGGGCACGGCCGCACGGGGAGTCACCTGGACCCAGCCGACCGCCCGGTCACCCCGCAGCGCCAGCAGTCCCGGTGGTGGCCCGGACGCGACCACGTCACGAAACTCCGCCCGGTTCCGCCCGGCCCCGCGTCGTCGATAGCCCGCACCCACCCGCCAGGCCATGCACCAGCACCGGGCCGCCGGTCCACCCTGATCGAGCAGGTTCTCGAACGCCGGCCACCACCGAGGCGTCAACGGCTCCACGACGAGACCACCGTGGGTGCGCACGACCATGCGGTCATCCAAGCAGCTCCACCGCCGACCCGCGAGCACGTCGTCAGCCGGTGGTGCTGATGCCGCCGTCCACCGGGATCACCGCGCCGGTGACGTACGCGCCGGCCCGGCCGGCCAGGAACACCGCCACCCCGGCCATGTCGTCCGGCCGCCCGATCCGGCCGAACGGCGCGGCCTCGGCGATGACGTCGCGGTGCTCGGCGAGCAGCGCCGCGGTCTGCCGGGACTCGAACGGTCCCGGCGCCACCGCGTTCACCGTCACCCGCCGCGGCACGAGCTCCTTCGCCAGCACCCGGGTCAGGTGGTGCAGCCCGGCCTTACTGGCCGAGTACGCGTACGCCGAGGGGTCGACCAGCGACAGCCCGGCGATGCTGCCCACGTTGATCACCCGCGCCGGGTCGTCCCCGGTGGCGGCGGCCGCCAGCAGCGGCAGCAGCGCTTGGGTGAGCAGGAACGGCGCCCTCAGATTGAGGTCCAGCACCCTGTCCCAGTCCTCGACGGGGAACTCGGCCAGCGGCGCCTGGGTGTGCACCCCGGCGTTGTTCACCAGCACGTGCAGCCGCTCCTCCCGCCCGGCGACCGCCTCCGCCAGGCCCCGGCACCCGCCGGCGGTCGACAGGTCGGCACGGAGGAAGGCCACCCGGCCGTGCCGGGACAGCTCGTCCACCACGGCGGCGCCGTCGGCGGCGGTGCGCGCGCTGACATACACCGAGGCCCCCGCCTCGAGCAGGCCGCACGCCATCATCCGGCCGATCCCGCTGGTACCCCCGGTGACCAGGGCGACCTTGCCGGTCAGGTCGAACAGCCCGCTCACCGCGCACCCGCCAACGCCGGGGCGAGCACGGTCGCGGCCCACCGCCGCGCCGGCATCGGCGCCACGCCGAGCCGCGCCCAGGTGTCGGTGGTGTCGGCGGCCAGGAAGTCGCTCGGCGCGTCGGACCTCGCCTCGTACTCCGCGATCACCCAGTCGGCGAACCCCGACCCGAGCACCGGGCGGGCCGGCTCCCCGTACTCCCGCGGCGACACCCGCCGGTAGCCGACCCGCCGGCCGAGCCCCGCTCCGAGCTCCGCGGCCAGCTCACCGAAGCTGAGCGGCGCCGCGCCGGCGAGGCCGAGCAGCTCCCCGGGCAGCTCGGCGGCCAGCGCCGCCACCGCCGCGGCGCCGACGTCCACCGCGCTCACCCAGGCGACCACGTCGTCGGCGGGACGCGGGTAGATCAGCTCCCCACCGGCGAGGGCCCGCAGCGCCCACGGCTCGGCGTGGTTGTCCAGGTACGCCGTCGGCGCCAGCACGGTGGCTCCGAGGTCGGCGACCGCCTCGGCCACCATCCGCACCCCGCGCAGGTGCGTGGCGCCCTCCTCCGGCACCGGGCACCCCATGTTCGCGACCACGGGGAGGCCGGCCGCGCGCAGCTCTCGGATCGACCCGACCACGGCCAGCGCGCCCTCCGGCGTGGCCAGGGACAGCGGGAAGTGCAGGAGGGCGGCGTCCACGCCCTCGGCGGCGGCCCGCACCGACGCCGGGTCGGCCAGGTCGGCCACCACCGCCCGGGCTCCCCCGCCCACCCACTCCCGGGCCCGCTCCGGCCGGCGGGTCGCCCGCACGTCGTGCCCACCCGCCGCGGTGAGTGCGGGCACCAGCCCGGACCCCTGCGCTCCCGCCGTCCCGAACACCAGCACCCTGGCACCGTCGAGCTCCATCGATCACCCTCCCCACCGCCGACCCGCCGCGGCCCGACCGTAGGCGGCACGGCTGGAGCCCCACTCGACAGCGGTGCTCCTCACTCGGCGGGGCGCAGGTCGGCCAGCTCGTAGAACACGTACCGGGTGCCGCGCCGGCGGATCTCGATCGGCGCCAGGATCCGGTAGCTGACCGGGAACCGGCGGCGCAGGCAGCGGGCGGCCGCGGCCGCCTCCGCGCCGTCGAGCGGCCGCGCGGTCGCCCGCAGGAACTCGCCCACCGGCCGGCCGCGCACCGTGCACGGCGCGATCTCGACCTCCGGGTGCCGGCGCAGCCGCCGCACCTTCGCGGTGGTGGCCGCGGTGCCGAACACCACCCGGTCACCGGCCACGGCGGCGTTCACCGGGGTGTCCACCCAGGAGCCGTCGCCACGCCGGGTGCGCAGCAGCGTCGCCCACCTCCGCAGCAACGGCGCCACCATCGGATCGGTCATCCCTGTCCCCTTCCTCGGCCCGGTACCCCTTCCACCCCGCTCGTGCCGGCGTGGATGGTGGGGGGCGTCCAGCGGTGCGGGCGCTCGGCGGCGCGCAGGGCCAGCCGCGCGGGCACCGCCCGGACCACGGCGTTCCGCACGCCCCTCGCGAGCGGGGAGGTCAGCCGAGTCGGCGCCCCGACGCGGACCGACAGCGCCGCCAGCCGCTGGGTGCGGGGGCGCCGGGCGGCGTCGTAGCGGGCGAGCCTCCCCGCGAGCGGGCCGCCGGCGGGGTCGGCCAGCACGGCCGCGAGCACCACCGCGTCCTCGATCGCCAGGCACGCGCCCTGGCCGAGATCCGGGGTCATGGCGTGCGCGGCGTCGCCCAGCAGCACCACCCGCCCGCGGTGGAACGGCGGGTACGGCCGGGGCAGCTGGTAGGCGTCGTGCCGGAGCACGGCCTCCGCGGGCGTGGTGGCGAGGTACGCGCCGACGGGTGCCGGCCAGCCGGCCCACCGGCGCAGCGCCTCGGCACGGTCGTCGGCGAACCGGGTGCCCTCGGCGACGTTCGCGCTCGCCCACCAGTAGCCGCGCCCGTCGACGAGGCGGGTGAGGGTGACCAGTTCCCCGTCGCCGCCCCAGGTCTGCACCACGTCGTCCAGCTCCACAGGGCCGGCGGTGACGCCCCGCCAGGCGGTGAACCCCGCGTAGGCCGGCGGCGGGGCGGCGGGCCACAGGCCGCGGCGGAGCGTGCCGCGCAGCCCGTCAGCCGCCACCACCAGCTCCACGGACACCTCGCGCCTGCCCCGGAAGTCCGAACAGGACACCACGGCGGGCGCGTCGGCCGAGCCGGGTGCGACGGCGGTGACCGTGGTCGCGGTGCGCAGGGTGCCGGCCGGCAGCGCGGCGACCAGCCGGCGGTGCAGGTCGGCCCGGTGGACGAGCAGCCCGGGCGTCCTGGTCACCGTGGTGGCGGGGGCGCGGAGCAGCCACCGGCCGCGATCGGTGCGCAGACCGACGAACCCCATCGGCCGGCCGATGGCCCGCAGCTCGTGCGCGACGTCCAGCTCCGCGAGCGCGGCGAGCGCGTTGGGCATGAGCGCCAGGCCCGCGCCGAGCTCCCCCGGCGCCGCCGACCGCTCCAGGACCTGGACCCGCCAACCGGCCTTGCGCAGTCCGATGGCGGCGGCGAGCCCGCCGATGCCGCCACCGACCACGACGGCGCTCGGCGCGGCCATCGGATCGCCCCCTTCCGTAGCCGCGCCACGGTGCCACCGCCGGCTCGGGCGCCGGTGGAGCGGCGCTGGAGCGCCGGGGAGCTCAGCCGAGCGCGGCGCGCAGGTCGGCGTAGCCGGGGCCGAGCCGGCGCAGGATCTCCACCGCCGCCGCGGTGTCCCCGGTGACCAGGTGGTACTGCAGCCCGCCGAACGACCGGGCCTGCCGCTCGGCGACCGCGGCGGCGGCGGGCCGGTCGACCTCGGCCAGCCACCATGCGGCGTCGGCCAGCCGGCGGGCGGCGAGCGGCACCGCGAAACGCACCAGGTGGGCGTGCACGTCCGCGGGCGGTCCCGCGGCCACCCGGTCGGCCAGCAGGGCCAGCGCGGCCGGCCCGCCGACGGAGCCAGGCTCCGGTCGGGCGCCCTCGCCGGCGCCGTCCAGCCACCGCGCGGCGGCCGGCAGTGCCGCGCGCACCGCCGCGCGCACGTCGACCTCCCGCACGCGGCGGAACCGGCTGCGCAGCTCGAAGGGCTCGGGGGCGTAGGCGATGGACTCGGCGCGCCACGCCGCGACGAACTCCGCGACCGGCAGGGTGCCGAACGGAAATCCGTGCGGGTCGTGCACGCGAACGATGTCGTCGTCCATTCCGAGAACCACCAGATAATGGTCGGCGCCGATCGCGCCGCCGGCGTCCGGCCAGTAGCGCAGCAGCCCGAGCTCAACCGGACCGACCAGCACCGGCCCGGCAGCGCACTCCGCGCGCAGCCGCGCGACCGCCTCCTCCTCGCTGCCTCCCGCCGCACGGTGGCAAGTCCAGCCGAGCCGGTCGACCGCGGTGTCGATGCCCAGCCGCGGGTCCCAGCCGTGGGGGTCGAAGAACGGCAGGTCGCCGGCGAGCTGCGCGCCGAAGGGGGATCCGGTGAGCACCTCGATCGCCGAAGCATCGCCGATCGCCGGCCCGCCAATCATCGCGAGTGAGTTGGAATAACAGTAGGGAACCGAACCAAGGAATCGCACGCGGCCCAGTCTGGCAAATTTCCCGGCAATTTCTCCACCGTGTGCGGGCAAGCTCGGGACGCGGGCGGGGCCGGCCGATCCGCGCACCGCGCCGGCCGGCACTCCGGTCCGCGACCGCTGAATCCGAGGGCGGCTGCTCAGCCGGCCGGAGCGCCGCCACCGCCCCGGCCTCCCCTGGCCTGGATGCCGTCGAGGAGGCAGTCCAGGCCGAGGGTGAAGCTGGCGTCCCAGTCGGTGCCGACCAGCGGGCCGTGCGCCGCCAGGGTCGGGTACCGGTCGCGGTGGTCGGCCAGGTGCCGCCGGATGGCGGTGGCCTCCCGCCGCTCGTCGCCCGCCCGCGCGCTGAGCTGCATCAGCACCGAGCCGATGACGTAGTTGGACACCGCGTACGCCGCCGCGGCCAGGCGCGGCTCGGCGAGCCCCGCCGCGGCCAGCGTGGCGTGCAGGAACTCGCTGCGGGCCAGCACGTTCGGGCCCAGCAGCGGCCGGCCGAGCAACGCCCCCGACCACGGGTGGCGCAGGAGGGTGCCGCGCCACCTGCCGACCAGCTCGGTCGCGTCGGCACGCCAGTCGCCGCTGGCCGCCGGGATCTCGACCTCACCGAACACGTGGTCCAGCGCGAGGTCGAGCACGTCGTCCTTGGTGCGGACGTGCCAGTACAGCGTCGTGGAGCCGGTGTGCCCAGCCGCTCGGCGAGGCGGCGCATGGTCAGCTGGTCGGGCCGAACGGCGCGGGCAAGACCACCCTGCTGCGGCTCGTCGCGGGCGACCTGCGGCCGGCCGAGGGGCGGGTGGCCCGCTCCGGCGGGCTGGGCGTGCTGCGCCAGTTCGTCGGCACCGTCCGCGACCGGCGCACGGTGCACGACCTGCTGGTGTCGGTGGCCCCGGACCGGGTCCGCGCGGCCGTGGCCGAGCTGGCGCGGGCGGAGCGCGCGCTGGCCGAGCGCGACGACGAGCCGGCCCAACTGGCCTACGCCCAGGCGCTGGCCGACTACGGTGACGCCGGCGGCTACGACCTCGAGGTCGTGTGGGACACCTGCGCCACGGCCGCGCTGGGGCTGCCGTACCCGGAGGCGCGCGACCGCCCGGTGCGGTCGCTGTCCGGCGGGGAGCAGAAGCGGCTGGTGCTCGAGGCGTTGCTGCGGGGGCCGGACGAGGTGCTGCTGCTCGACGAGCCGGACAACTACCTGGACGTGCCGGCCAAGGAGTGGCTGGAGCAGCGGCTGCGGGAGACCCGCAAGACGGTGCTGGTGGTCTCACACGACCGGCAACTGCTGGCCAACGCCGCCGACCGCATCGTGACGGTCGAGTCGCGCGGGGTGTGGGTGCACGGCGGTGGGTTCGACACCTACGCACGGGGGCGGCGGGACCGGATCGCGCGGCTGGCGGAGCGGCGCCGGCGATGGAACGAGGAGCACGCCAAGCTCCGGCGGCTGGTGCACACGCTGCGGCAGACCGCGGCGAACAACGACTCGGTGGCCTCCGCGTACCGCGCGGCGCGGACCCGGCTGGCCCGGTTCGAGGAGGTCGGCCCTCCCGAGCGCCCGCCGAAGGAGCAGAACGTGCGGATGCGGCTGCGCGGCGGGCGCACCGGCAAGCGCGCGGTGATCTGCGAGGGCCTCGCGCTGACCGGGTTGACCCGCCCGTTCGACCTGGAGGTCTGGTACGGCGAGCGGCTCGGGGTGGTGGGCGCCAACGGGACCGGGAAGTCGCACCTGCTCCGGCTGCTCGCCGAGGCGGCCGGCGGCGCCCCCTCCACTGACCCGCCCACGGTGCCGCACACCGGGTCGGTGCGGCTGGGAGCGCGCGTGGTGCCCGGCCGCTTCGTGCAGACCCACACCCGGCCCGACCTGCACGGCCGTACCCCGGCGGAGATCGTCACCGGGGAGTACGCGATGACGCTGAACGAGGCGATGTCCGCGCTCGCCCGCTACGAGCTGGCGGCGGCCGGCGCGCAGCGGTTCGAGACGCTCTCCGGTGGACAGCAGGCGCGGCTGCAGATCCTGCTGCTCGAGCTGTCCGGCGCGACGCTGCTGCTGCTCGACGAGCCGACCGACAACCTCGACCTCGCCAGTGCCGAGGCGTTGCAACGCGGGCTGGACGAGCTCTCCGGCACGGTGCTCGCCGTCACCCACGACCGCTGGTTCGCCGCCGACCTCGACCGGTACCTCGTGCTCGGCACCGACGGCACGGTCCGCGAGTCCGCCGAGCCGGTGTGGCACGACACCGCCGGCAGCCGCGCCTAGTCACGTCGCGAGGAGGTCACGCAGCGCCTCGATGACCGTGGCCGGGGCCTCCTCGGCCATGAAGTGGCCGGAGGAGACCGTGATGTGGGTCAACGCGGGTGCCCACGCCCGCCAGCGGGCGGCGGCGTCGAACCCGAGGGCGGCGCCCCAGTCCCGCTGGAGCACGGTCACCGGCATGCGGAGCTGGGTTCCGGCCTCCCGATCGGCGATGTCGTCGTCCACGTCGACCGTGGCCGAGGCCCGATAGTCGGCGACGATCGACGGGACGGCGTCGCGGGAGGCACGCAGGTACTCGGCCCTGATCTCCGCGGGAACGGCCGCGGGGTCCTCGACCCACGCGTCGAGGAAGTGGCCGAAGAACACGTCCGGGCACGCCCCGATCATCCGTTCGGGCAGGTCAGTGGGCTGGGCCATGAGGTAGAGGTGGAAGCCGACGGCCGCGAGCGTGCCACGCATCACCTCCCACATGTCCACGGTGGGCAGCACGTCGAGCGCGGCGAGCCGGGTGATCGTGTCCGGGTGGTCGAGCCCGGCGCGGAACGCGACGAGGGCACCGCGGTCGTGCCCGGCCACCGCGAAGCGCCGGTGACCGAGGGCGGCGGCGAGCGCGACGACGTCGTCGGCCATGGTGCGCTTGGCGTAGGCCCGCCCTTCGCGGTCGGCGGGCTTGTCGCTGTCGCCGTAACCGCGCAGGTCGGGGCAGATGACCGTGTGGTCGCCGGCGAGGTCGGCCGCGACGTGCCGCCACATCAGGTGGGTCTGCGGGAAGCCGTGCAGGAGCACCACGGGGTCGCCGGAGCCGGCGACGGCGACGGTGAGCGCGACGCCGTCGGCGACGGTGATCCGCTGGTAGTGGAATCCGGGGAGACGCACGGCTCGGTCCTTTCGGGGTCGGGTCGGCACCGCGCTCAGGTGCCGCGTCACCAGCCTCGGGGGTGGGAGTCAGCAGCCGATCAGCACGGGCCGAGCGTCGCCCGGACCGCCGGGGGGCGCGGCTAGAGTCCGCGGGGAGGGGTGATCGTGACGGCGGTGCGATTCGGAGTGCTCGGTCCGCTGACGGCCGAGGGTGCGGCGGGACCGCTCGCTCTCCGCGGGCCGCGGCACCGCGCGGTGTTGGCGCGGTTGCTGGTCGCGCGGCGGCGGGTCGTGCCGGTGCGCCGGCTGGTCGACGACCTGTGGGACGCGCCGCCGGAGGGCGCCGTCGGCGCGGTGCAGACGTTCGTGGCCGCGTTGCGACGGGCACTGGAGCCCGAGCGGCCGGCACGGGCCCCCGCCCGGTTGCTGGTGACCCAGGCGCCGGGATACGCCCTGCTCGCGACGCCGGACTCGGTCGACGCGTGGCGGTTCGAGACCGCGGTGTCTGAGTGCGGACGGTTGCTCGCCCACGGTTCGGTCGACGCCGCGCTGGCGCGAGCGGACGAGGCGATCGGGCTGTGGCGGGGGCCCGCGTACGCGGAGTTCGGCGAGTACGCATGGGCCGGCGGCGAGGTCGCCCGGCTGGACGAGCTGCGGCTGCTGGCCGTGGAGCGACGCACGGAGGCGCTGGTCGAGCTGGGGCGCGCGGCCGAGGCCGTGCCGGAGCTGGAGACCCATCTCGACGACCACCCCTGGCGCGAGGACGCCTGGCGGCTACTGGGACTGGCCCTGTACCGGAGCGGCCGGCAGGGTGACGCGCTGGGCGCGCTGCGCCGCGCGCGCCGGGCGCTGGCCGACGACCTCGGCGTCGACCCCGGACCCGGGCTGCGGCAACTGGAGTCGGACATCCTCGCGCACGCACCACACCTGCGACCGCGCGGAACGTCCACTCCCGCCGTCGTCCGGGCGGCCGATCGAGCCGCCGAGGACGGCCCGCCCCTGGTGGGCCGGGCCGGCGAGCTGGCCCGCCTGGCGGAGGCGGCCACGAACGCCGCCACCCGTGGCCGGCTTCGGCTCGCGCTGGTGTCCGGCGAGGCCGGCGCGGGCAAGACCGCGCTGGCCGAGGCCGTCACCACGCGGCTGGCCGCCCGGGGATGGACCACCGCGTGGGGCGGCAACCCGGACGGCGCGCCCGCCGCCTGGCCGTGGACCCGGCTGCTCACCACGCTGGCCGGCGCCGGACACGGGCCCGCGCCCCCGCCGGCGCGCCCGGGCGCGGCCGATCCCGTCCTGGCGCGGTTCCACTGGCACCGCGCCGTGGCCGGCTACCTCGCCAGGGTCGCGCGGCACGCTCCGCTGCTGCTGGTCCTCGACGACCTGCACCGGGCCGGCGAGGAGACCCTGGCGTTGCTGACCTCCGTGGTCGCCGACCCGGTCGCCGAGCCGGTGTTGGTGGTGGCGACCTACCGCACCACCGACGTCCCCGGCGCGCTGACCGCGTTCCTCGGCCGGGTCGCCCGCGCCGAGCCGACCAGGATCCACCTCGGTGGGCTCGGGCCGGCGGAGGTGCCCGAACTCGTGCGCGCCACCCTCGGCCGGGACGTGGACGGCGACACCGCACGCACGATCGGGCAGCGCAGCGGCGGCAACCCGTTCTTCGTCCGGGAGCTCGCCCGGCTGCTCGACTCCGAAGGCCCCGGCGCGCTGTCCTCCGTGCCCCCTGGTGTACGTGACCTCGTCCGCCACCGCGTGACGACGCTGCCCGAGCCCGTCCGGCGGGTGCTGCGGCGGGCCGCCGTGATCGGCATCGAGGTCGACGTCGACGTCCTGGTCGCGCTCACCGGTGAGCGGCCTCCCGTGCTCGACCTCCTCGAGCGGGCCGTGGCGCGGGGATTCCTCGTGGAGCTCGCCGCGGGGCGGTTCCGGTTCGCCCACGAGCTCATCCGCGACACGCTGTACCACGACCTGTCCCGGTCGCGCCGGGCGCGCTGGCACGCCGCGGTCGCCGAGGCGATCGAGCGGCTCCGCCCCGGCGACGTCGAGTCGCTGGCCCAGCACTACCTCCTCGCCGGCGACCCCACGACCGCGGAACCGG
Source organism: Amycolatopsis arida (assembly GCF_900115565.1). Lineage (GTDB taxonomy): Bacteria > Actinomycetota > Actinomycetes > Mycobacteriales > Pseudonocardiaceae > Yuhushiella > Yuhushiella arida. The sequence goes on from NZ_FOWW01000014.1 coordinate 95,365, forward strand.
CCGCCCGCCACGCGCGCGCCGCCGCGGAGCGGGCCGAACGCCGGTTCGCGCCGCACGAGGCGGCGCGGCTGTGGGAGGCCGCGCTCGGCGCCCACGACCGCGCGGGCGACGAGGACCCCAGGGCGCGGCTCGACCTGATGACGGGGTGGGCGCGCGCACTGGCCCTGACCGGCGCCCTCGACCGGGCCAGGCGGCTGCGCGCGGACGCGCTCGACGTCGCGGAGAGCGTCGGCGACCCGGGGTTGACCGCACGGGTGATCGGGGCCTTCGACGTGCCCGCGAGCTGGACCGAGCACGACGACCCCGAGCTCGCCGGCCGGCTCGCCGCGGTCACCGAGCGCACCCTGGCCGCCCTCCCCCGCGACGCGACCGCGCACCGGAGCCGGCTGCTGTCCACCCTCGCGATGGAGCTGCGCAACACCGGCGGGGAGCGAGCCCGCGCGGCGGCGCGGGAGGCCGAGACGCTCGCGCGCCGCGTCGGCGACCCCGCCCTGCTCGCCTTCGCCCTCAACGCCCGCTTCCTGCAGGCGTTCGAGCGCGCCGGGCTCGCGCCGCACCGGGCGCGCCTCGGCACCGACCTCGTCGACGTGGCCTCCCGGCACGGCCTGGTGAGCTTCGAGGTGCTCGGCCACCTCGTCCTGCTCCAGGCCCACTGCGCGCTGGCCGACTTCGCCACCGCCGACCGGCACGCGGGCGCGGCCGACCGGCTCGGCGAGGATCACCAGCTGCCACTGGTGGGCGTGCTCACCCAGTGGTACCGGGCGCTGCGCAGCGCCGTCACCGGACCACCCGACGAGGCCGAGGCCGCCTATCGCGCCGCGGCCATCCGGCTGGCCGGGACCGGGATGACCGGGCTGGACAGCGGCCTTCTCCCCCTCGCCCTGCTCTGCCACCGCGTCCAGCACGGTCGGCCCGCGGGCACCGACCCGCGTACCGACTTCGGCCGCTACGCCCCCTGGTGCCGGCCACTCCAACTGTTGGCTGCCGGCGACGTCGCGCGGGTCGGGCAGGTGGCGCGCGGCATCCCCGACTCCCCCGGGGACCTGCTCCTCGAGGCCCGCGCCTGCCTGCACGCCGTCGTCGCCCTGCACCTCGGCGACCGTCCGACCATGGAACGCCGCTACGCCGACCTGCGGCCCGCCGCCGACGAGCTCGCCGGGGCCGGCAGCGGGTTGCTCACCCTCCGACCCGTCGCGCACCACCTCGGCGATCTCGCGGCCACGCTGGGCCGCCGCCGGGCCGCCGCCGAGCACTACCGGCACGCCGTGGACGTGGCCACCCGCGCCGGCGCGCCGCACTGGATCCGTGCCGCCCGCGCCGCGCTCGACCGGGTCGCCGCCCACGAGTAGCCGGCGGCCGCGGGCCGCTGCCCCCTGCCCTCGGCTACGGTGACCATCGAGGAGGCGGACATGCCCGACCACGACGAGACCGTGCGGGACCGGGGGCGCGGCAAGGCCGGCATCATCGAACGCCTCGCCGTGACCAAGCCGGCCGGCGGCTGAGGACTTCCCGCCGTGACCCCCTCCGTTTCCCGCGACCGGGCACTGGGTCTCCTCCTCGGCGGAGCGCTGGGCGACGCGTTGGGCGCGCCGTTCGAGGGCAGGGCGGCCGTCGACGCCGCCGAGATCGCGGCGGTCGAGCGCGCGGCGAATCCGCTGGCCCACACCGACGACACCGCGCTCACCCTCGCGCTCGCCGCGCACCTCGCCGCCCGCCGGGACGACCACGGTGGGCTCGTCGACCCGGACGCCCTCGCCCGCGAGCTCGCCGCGGCCTGGCGGGCCGAGCCGTGGCGCGGCTACGGGCCGGGGGCCGCGCGGGTGTTCGAGCTGATCGACAACGGGACACCCTGGCGTGCGGCGGCATCGGCCGCGTTCGGCGGCGCGGGCTCCTTCGGCAACGGCGCGGCCATGCGGGTGGCACCGGTCGCGCTCGTGACCACGAGCGCGCGGCAGGCGGCCGAGCTGGGCGCGCGCACCGGCGAGCTCACCCACGCCCACGAGCACGGCCGGTTCGGCGCCGCCACCCAGGCCGCCGCGGCCTACCTCGCCCTGCGCGGCGACCCGGCGCGGCCGGTGGACGTCACCCGCTTCCTGCGCGAGCTCCACAGGGCGGTGCCGTCCCGGCCGTGGCACGAGAAGCTCAACCGCGTCGCCGAGCTCGTCCGCACGGCCGCGGAGCCCGAGCACGCGGCCCGCGCCCTCGGCAACGACGTCTCCGCGCTGGGCTCGGTGCCCGCGGCGGTGCTGGCGTTCCTCCAGCACCCCGACGACCCGGTCGCCACCCTCCGCTACGCGCTCCGCGTCGCCGGCGACGCCGACACCATCGCCGCGATGGCCGGCGCGCTCGCCGGGGCCCGGTGCGGGGCGGGTGCCTTCCCCCGCGCCTGGGTCGACCGGCTGGAGGCCGCCGCGGCCCTCCACGAGCTGGCCGGCCGCCTGGCGGGGTGATCGCCCCGGGAACCGGTCACGCCGCCACGGCGGCCAGCACCACACCCGCGCCGACACCCACCAGCAACGTCGCCGCGCCGGCGGTGTAGGCGGTGCCGCGGGCCCAGCGTGCCCGCGCCCCACCCTCGCGAGTCCCGGCCTCCCGGAACAGCGGCGCGATCCAGCGCAGGTAGTAGAACACGCTGGCCACCGTGTTCACCGCGGCCAGCACCACCAGCCAGCCGAGCCCGGCGTCCAGCCCGGCGGTGAACACGGTCAGCTTGCCGGCGAACACCGCCGTCGGTGGGGTGCCGACGAACCCCAGCAGACACACCACGAGGGTGAGCGCCAGCAACGGGTCCCGATAGAACAGTCCACTGTAGTCGGACAGCTGATGGGCGCCGGGGCGCGCGGCGACGACCGCGAACGCGCCGAGGTTGGTCACCGTGTACCCCACCAGGTACAGCAGCAGCGCCGGCCGGGCCAGCTCGGCGCCGGCGGCGGCCGGGGCGATCAGCAGGTACCCGACCTGGCTCACCGTGGAGTACCCGAGCAGCCGGCGCACGTCGTCCTGGCCGAACGCGGCGAGGTTGCCCAGCGTCATCGACGCCACGGCCAGCAGCGCGAGCAGCAGGGCCACCCCACCCGCGGCCGGCACCGCGTCGGTCACCAGCCGGTACAGCGCGGCGATCGCCCCGACCTTGGGGACGGTGGTGAGGAACGCGGCCACCCCGATCCCGGTGCCCTCCACCGCGTCGGGCAGCCAGAAGTGCCCTGGCACCGCGCCCGCCTTGAACAGCAGCCCGGCCGCCGTGGCCACCACCGCGCCCACCACCGCTGGCGGCGGGGCGGCGCGCAGCCCCTCCGCCAGCGCCGGGTAGCCGCTCGCCCCACCCAGTCCGAACAGGACGGTGATGCCGGCGAGCATGGTGATCCCCAGCAGCGCGCCGAACAGCGCCAGCTTGAGCGCGGCCTCGGTGCCCCCGGCATCCTTGCCGAACCCGGCCAGCGCGTAGAGCGGCACGGTGGCCAGCAGGTAGGCCGCGGCCAGCACCAGCAGGTCGTTCGCCCCGGCCAGCAGCACCGCGCCCAGCGCGGCCAGCAGCACCAGCGTCGCGAACTCGGTCTCCCGCGGGTGGTGTCGCACCTGGTCGCGGGAGATCGCGAGCACCAGCGGGACCGCACCGGCCACCACCGCCCGCACGACGTGCAGCGTGGCGTCGATCTGGTAGCCGGCGGAGAACACCGCGCGGTCCGGGCCGGCCGCGGCGACCGCGGTGGCCACCAGCGCGGCCAGCGCCGCGAGCGCGGCGACGGCGTGCGCCGGCCACTGCTGCCGCCGCGGCAGCCACAACCCGACCAGCAGGCTGGCGACCGCGCCGAGCAGCAGGCACAGCTCGGGCAGCAGCGCGAGGACGTCCATGCTGTGACCGGTCACCGGGCCACCAGCTCCGCCACCACCCACGCCGCGGGCTCGATCAGGTCCAGCAGGAAGCGCGGGAACACGCCGACCAGCACCACGAGCGCCAGCAGCGGCCCGACGGCGAGCAGCTCGCTCGGCCGGGTGTCGAGGAACCCTGCCGCCACGTCCGGCCGCCGCGGGGTGCCGAGGAGGACGCGGTGCAGTGCCCGCAGGAACAGCGCCGCGGTGAGCAGGATGCCGAGCAGCGCCAGCGCGACGGCCACCGGTCGAGTGGCGAAGCCGCCGGTGAAGATCTGGAACTCGGCGACGAACCCGGACAGGCCCGGCAGGCCCAGCGCGGCGAACGCGGCCACCGTGGTGAGGCCGGCGAACCGCGGCGCGCGGGCGGCCAGCCCACCGAAGTTCCCCATCTCGTAGCCGCCCGCGCGGTCCCGGAGGAGCCCGGCGAGCAGGAACAGCGCGCCGGTGATCAACCCGTGACTGACCATCTGGGTGACCGCGCCGGTGGTCGCCAGCGCCCGCGCGGCGACGTCGGCGCCGGTGACCGTGCCGGCGGCACCCAGCGCGAGCGCGATGTATCCCATGTGGTTGACCGAGGTGTAGGCGACCATTCGCTTGAAGTCGGTCTGCGCGAGCGCCACCAGCGCCCCGTACAGCGCGCCGAGCACACCCACCACCACGACCACGCCGGCGTACTGCCGCCACGCGCCGGGCAGCAGCGGCATCGCGATCCGGACGAAGCCGTAGGTGCCCATCTTCAGTAGCACCCCGGCCAGGATGGCCGACCCGGCCGCGGGCGCGTCGGTGTGCGCCGGCGGCAGCCAGGTGTGGAACGGCACCAGCGGTGTCTTCACCGCCAGGCCGATGCCGACGGCGAGCAACGCCAGCCCGGCCCCGGTGGTCGCCGCGCCGAGCGGCCGCGTGGCGGTGAGCTCCGGGATGTCGAAGGTGTGCGGGTCGGCGGCGAGGTACAGCCCGATGAAGCCGAGCAGCAGCGCCAGCGAGCCGAGGAACGTGTAGAGGAAGAACAGCAGCGCCGACCGGCGGCGCGCACCGTGTCCCCACCCGGCGATGAGGAAGTACATGCCCACGATGGACAGGTCGAAGAACAGGAAGAACAGGATCAGGTCGAGCGCGGCGAACAGCCCGACGCAGGTGGTCTCCAGGAACAGCATCAGCGCCACGTAGCCGCGCACTCGGCGGGTCTCCCGCAGCGAGTAGACGGCCACCGCGAGGAACAGCACGGCGGTCAGCGCCACCAGCGGCAGCGAGATGCCGTCGACACCGACGTGGTAGGACACGCCCGCGCTGGGAATCCACGCCACCCTGGCCTCGTGGCCGTAGCCGGGGCCCCGGTAGCCGATCCACAGCGCGACGACCAGAGCCAGCTCGACGGCGGCCGCGCCGACGAATCCGGTCCGCCGCGCCCGGTCGGGCAGCCGGGGCAACGCGGCGAGCAGCAGCCCGGCCGCGAGCGGGAAGAACACCACCAACGTCAGCACGACTCAGCCCACCTCCGCGATCACCAGGGCCAGCACCAGCAGGGCCAGCACCACCATCGCCTGGGCGTAGTAGTGGTGCAGCTGCCCGGTCTGCGGCCGGCGGGCCAGCCCGCCGAGCCGCCGGCCGCCCGCGCCGACCCGGGCCACGCCGGCGCTGATCCCCCGCTCCCACCGTCTGTCCACGGTGGACGCCGCGGCGATCCCCGCGTCGCCCAGTCCGGTGACCGCGCGGGCCAGTCCACGGTCGTCCAGGGACGCCAGCCGGCGCGCGGCGGTGAGCGTGCCGGAGCCGAGCCCGGCCACCGCCGCGGCCAGCAGCCGGTCGTCCACGGCGGCCAGCACGCGGGCCAACGCCGACAACGGCCGCACCAGCGCCCAGCCGGCCAGCGCCCGCAGCCCGAGCCAGTCCTTCCCCGCCACGCTGGCCCACCGGGGAAGCGGCGCGCCTCGCCGGGTCCACCACCAGGCCACGACGAGCGCGACCAGCGCCACCGCGGCGGCGAGCACCGCCTCGCCGGGGTGCGGCGACGGCACCCATGCCAGCGCGACCAGCCCGGCGCCAGCGGCGGGCACGGCCAGCGCGACCAGCGCCACCCGTGCCCCGGCGGGCACGGCGGCCCGCTCCCGCGCCGGCCCGGTGAGCACCGCGGTCAGTGCTCGGCCGGCGTAGACCGCGCTCAGCGCGGCGGCGGCCAGCCCCGCGACGCGCAGCGCGGGCCCCGCGCCGGCGAGGGTCAGTTCCTTGGTCACCCACAGCGACAGCGGCGGGACGCCGGCCAGCGCGAGGGCACCGGCGGCGAAGGTCCCGCCGAGCACCGGCGACGCCCGCGCGGCGCCGCGCAGCGCGGCGAGGTCCTTGGTGCCGAGCACCGCCAGCCAGGTGCCGGCGACGAGGAAGAGCAGGCTCTTCACCGCGGCGTGCGCCACCAGGTGCGCGGCGCCGCCGGCGACCGCCCCGGTGCCGGCGGCCAGGAACAGCAGGCCGAGCTGCGCGCTGGTGGACGCGGCCAGCAGCTGCTTGAGGTCGCGCTGGGCGCAGGCCACCGCGCCGAGCACCACCGCGGTGGCCGCGCCCAGCCAGGCGGCCACCGACCCGCCCCAGCCGGAGGCGTGCAGCGCCGGCACCAGCCGCAGCACGAGGTATCCACCGGCGGCGACCATGGTGGCGGAGTGCAGCAGCGCGCTGACCGGGCTCGGACCAGCCATCGCGCCGGACAGCCAGAACGACAGCGGGAGCTGGGCGGACTTGCCGGCCGCGGCCAGCAGCACACCCGCGACGACCAGGTGCGACCACGGCGCGGGCAGCGCGGCGAGCCGGTCGAGGTCGAGGGTGCCGGCGGCGGCGAACGCGGCGCCGGCGGCCAGGTAGAGCCCCAGGTCGGCGGCGCGGGTGGTGAGGAACGCGGTCGTCGCCGCGCGCACCCGCCCGGTGTCCCGCCACCAGAAGCCGATCAGCGCGTAGGACGCCGCACCCATCACCTCCCAGCCGAGCAGCAGCGCCAGCAGATCGTCGGCGGTCACCGCCAGCAGCATGGCGCCGGCGAACAGCAGCATGAGCCCGAAGAACCGGGCCTGCCCCCCGGGCGGGGGCAGCGCGGCGGCGAAGCCGAGCACCGCGAGGGTCACCGCGGTGACCATGACGACCAGCACGCCGGGCAGGCCGTCGCCGGTGAGCGTCAGCGGCAGGCCGGCCAGCCACGGCGCGCGGGCCGCGGGCCCGGTGAGCGCGACGGCGACGGCGAGCCCGAGCCCGACCGCGGCGACGGCCACCGCCACCGGTGCGGCCGCCCGGTCGAGCCGGTGGGACCGGGCCGGTGCCGCCGCGACCAGCGCCGCGCCGGTCAGGGCCGGCAGGCCGACCAGGCACCACGGCAGCGCGCTCATCCGCGCAGCTCCGCCGCCATGTCGGTCATGTCGACGCCGCGGGCGCGGTAGAGCGCGATGACCACGGCGAAGCCCATCGCCATCTCGACGGCCATCACGACCATGGCCACCAGCACCAGCACCTGCCCGTCCGGGCGCAGTGGCCAGACGAAGTACCAGAACGCGGCCGCCGCCACCAGCACCGCGTTGACCATCAGCTCCAGGCCCATCATCACCATGACGATGGACTGCTGGGACAGCGCGCCGTAGAGCCCGACCGAGAACAGCGCGGCGGCCAGCACCAGGAACGCCTGCAACGTCATCCGGAATCACCCCCGTGGCCACCGTGGCTCGTCCCATGGCCGCCGCCGTGGCCGTGCCCGCCGTGCCCACCGTGGCTTTCCCCGTGGCCGCCGTGTCCGGTGGGATGCGTGGGGGTGGCGGCGTCGCCGTAGCGGCCGCGGGCCGTGGCGAGCACGGTCGCGCCGATCATCGTGGCGAACAGGGCGACGCCGACGACCATCATCACCAGCATGTGGCCGCCCATCACCGCCTCGCCCAGCTGCCGCGTCGGATCGGCGGCGCGCGGCCCGTACGCCGCCGGCCACGGCACCAGCAGCGCGGCCGCGGTGAGCCCGGCGAAGACGGCCGCGGCGATCGCCAGCGCGCCCCGCTTGTTGTGCACCATCTCCATCGGCTCGAGGCCGGCCGGGTTCATCATGAACATGATCATGAAGACGGCCATGATCGCCATTTCCATGGTCATCATGAGCACGGTCAGCACCCCGAGGTAGTCCAGGTCCAGCAGGAGCAGCTCCCCGGCGACGAACACGAACGACAGCAGCAGCGCCACCGTCGCCCTGGCCATGGAGTCCACCCGGAACACCGCGACCCCGGCGGCCACCGCGAGCACGCCGAGGACCGCGAACAGCACGATCTCCATCCCGCGTCACCTCACCACGACGACCCCGACCACCAGCAGCTGCGCCAGCACCAGCGGCAGCAGCACCGTCCACCCCCAGGTCATCAGGCGCTCCACCGGCAGCCTCGGCAGCCGGTGCCGCAGCCACACCAGCACGGCGAGCACGGCTGCGGTCTTGACCAGCGACCACAGCCACGGCGGCAGCAACGGCCCCATGCCACCGCCGAGGAACAGCGGCACCGCGAACGCCGCGCCCGCGGCCAACATGAGGTACCGGCCGGCGCGCAGGACGAGGGCGTCCACACCGGACACTTCTACGCTGGCGCCGCCGGCGATGTCACCGCCCACCGGGTTGGCCAGCGGGCCCCAGAACGCCACGCCGACGATCCCGACCAGGTAGACCGCGAACGCCGCCGGCATCCACACGGCGAACCAGAGGCCGTCCTGCGCCCGCACCACGTCCCCGACCCGCAGCGACGCGGCGGCCAGCGGGGGCGCGGTGAGCGCGAACATCAGCGGCAGCTCGTAGGCGAGCGCCTGGGCCAGGAAGCGGTAGCCGCCGACCAGCGCGAACGCCGAGTTCGCGCCCCAGCCGACCAGCCACACCAGCATCCAGAGCAGGACCTCCATGGCGTTGAACCAGACGACGCCGGCGGAGAGGTCCGCCACGACGTGCTCGCCGAGCGGCACCACCATCGCGGCCAGCAGGGCGGCCACGACGATCCCGGCCAGGCCGGCGCGCCACAGCACCAGGTCGGCGCGCGGGATCCGGCGCCGCTGCCGGACCAGCAGGCGGGCGGCCGCGTAAAGCGGCGTTGTCAGCTCGGCGGCCACCGGGCGGCCGGCGGCGCGGGCGGCGAGTCCGGCGTGCAGCGCCGCCGCGGCCAGCGCCAGCGCGCCGAGCACCACGGGCAGCACCAGAACCGTCCACAGTGGCGCTTCACGGACCACGGCCGGCCCCCTCGCGGGTCGGCAGCGCGGCGAGGTCGGGGGCGAGGCCGGCCACGATCAGCCGGGTGGTGGTCAGGTCGGTGCCGGTGACGAGGTCCGGCAGCTCGGCCAGCTCGCGCCGCGGCCGGTCCGGACTGGCCCGGTCCGTGGGGCCGGCCAGCTCGGCTGCCCCCTCCGGCCCCGCCGATGTCCTCGGCTCGTCCGCCCCCTCGGACCCGTTCGGATGGTCCCGCTCACCTGGCCGGTCCGGCCCGCCGGGCTTCCCCAGCTCGGCCGCCCCGCCTGGCCGGGCTGGTTGGCCCGATGGCCCGTCCGTGCGGGGCGGGGTGGCGGACTCGGCGCTCGGCGGCGCGGCGTCCAGGTCGGGCAGGAGCGCGTCGACGTCGCGCAGCCAACCGCGCAGCCGGTCGGGAACGTCCCCGCGCTCGGGCAGCGCGGCGGCCAGCAGGCGGCTGTGCTCGACGCGCCGGCGGAGCCGGGCGAACCGGGACGCCAGCGCGGCGCCGGGCTCGCCGGCGAGCAGCCGGTCGCGCAGGTCCTGGGCGGCCAGGTGTGCGGCCGGCCAGCCGGCGACGGCGAGCAGCCGGGCGAGGGCGTCCAGCCGTCCGGCCGCGTGTCGCCGCGCCGACCCGCGCCAGTACGAGCCGGTGACCGGCTCGGTGCCGAGCACGTCGACCTCCGCGTGCTGGACGACGTCGCCCTGGACCCGCAGGCCCAGCCGCAGTCCGGCCGGCCAGTGCGGGAGCACCGGGCCCAGGAAGACCGTCAGCGCGTCCAGCTCGAGCCCGTCGCGGTCCGGGGCGGTGCCGGCCATGGGGAGGTCGGGCCAGTCGTGTCCGGCGCGGCCGGGGCGGGCGGTGGCCAGCCGCCGCGGCAGGGTGGCCAGCCGGTCCGACACCTCGGCGGTGTCCACAAGAGATAGTCGAACGGCGGGGGCGGGCAGCTGTCGGGCGGTGTGCTCGACCGCGCCGGCCAGTGACGCCCCGACGGGACCGGCCACCACCATCGCGTCCGCGCCCGCGGGGGACTCGGCGAGCGGCCAGCCACGGGTGCGGCAGAACCGCTCGACGGCCAGCCGGACCGACGTGCCGGCGGGGGTGGGCACCAGCAGCACCGCCGGCCGGCGGGACGCGGCCGCGCGCAGCCGGGTGGTCAGCGCGGTCAGGTCCATCAGGTCCATCTCAGCCCGCCCTCGCGCCAGACGTAGAGCACGCCGACCATCAGCAGGGCCAGGAACGCGAACATCTCGACGACGGCCGTGGTGCCGACGTCGGCCGCGACCACCGCCCACGGGTACATGAAGACCATCTCCATGTCGAAGGCGAGGAAGAGCAGGGTGACCGGGTACCAGCGGACGTGGAAGCGGGACACGGCGTGCTCGCGGGGCGACTGGCCGGAGAGGAAGGCCGGGGTGACCAGCGGCTCGGGTCGCGCCGCCACCAGGTGACCGAGCCCGTACGCGGCGGCGACCAGGAGCAGCCCGGTCGCCGCCACCAGTAGTGCGGGCACGTACTCGCCCACTCCGGCACCTCCCCGTCGATTGGCGCCGACGAGGTACCCGAACCCGCCGCGAGGAAAACCCCTCCTCCGGCCGAGCGCGATCCCGCATCCGCGGCCCCACCCGCGAGGCCGGCGCTCGGCGTCCGGCGGACCCCGGGCGCCGCGACCGCTCGCGCGGAGACCGGGCTTGCCGGAGCCACGCCGCGGAGACTCCGGCCCACGAGCCCCCGCACGCCCTGGGTCTGGATCCGGCTCCATGCTGTCCGCACCCCCCTGGGCGGGCAGCGCGGTAAGCGCTTCCACTGTCTTGGTCGTCCACCTCCGGCGAGGAGCGTGGCCAACTCTTGCCCTCCTACTCGGCCGTCCTACCCGGCCGCTCCTACTCGGACGATCGGGCAGGACATGCAGCGCGCGGGCCGCCCCGGCCGGAGCCGAGCTCGGCCCCGGCGATCCTGAGCCGGTCCTACTCGGCTGGCCCTACTCAGCCGCTCCTACGTGCCGCCCCTACTCAGCAGCAGCCGAAGGCCGGTGCCCACTGGAAACTGACGCCCACGCCACTGGACTGGCCCTGCCGATGATTCCACCGAATGGGCGGACCTTGGCACGAACGGAGCCGTCGGTCCCGCGAAACGCCCCGAGTTGTCCACACTTTCCCGACCCGCCTTCCCCACGCCCTGACCAGCGGTAAGCTGGAAGCGGGGCCGGTCCCCCGGAGTGGGTGGGGGCTGCTCTAAAAGGGGGTCGACAGCCAAAGCAGCCGGCGAAACGGCGACGCGCGCGGCGAATACGCCGACGTTGGCGGCGATCATGACAATACGCCTGGTTTACACATCAAACACAGCGGCGCGCACACGCAAGGCCACCACCAGAACGCCACCTGAGCCGGCGAACCCACCGACGCTCACCGGCCAACACCAACTCACCCGGCCAACACACCGTCGTGGGCAGCGAACACGACGACGCCACCGGCAACACGCCCGACGTGGGCAGCCAACACGACGACACCACCGGCCAACACGGCGACGCCACCGGCCAACACACCGCCACCGGCAGCCAACACGACGACACCACCGGCCAACA
>NZ_FOWW01000008.1 GCF_900115565.1 Amycolatopsis arida
CGCGGGCCCATCCCACACCACCCCAAAAGGCTTTCCACCACCCCCCATGCAGGAGACGGTCATATCCGGTATTAGACCCCGTTTCCAGGGCTTATCCCAAAGTGCAGGGCAGGTCACCCACGTGTTACTCACCCGTTCGCCACTCATCCACACCCGAAGATGCTTCAGCGTCCGACTTGCATGTGTTAAGCACGCCGCCAGCGTTCGTCCTGAGCCAGGATCAAACTCTCCAACAATGCTGTCAAGAGTCGACCAATGGCACAAACCATCAATCTCAAAGAAACCCACAAAAAAGGGGCAAAAATCAAACTACTGGCTAAACAAAGCTCACTAGCACACTGTTGAGTTCTCAAACAACACTGAGGTGTTCGTATCTCGTGTTTTCCGCCGGAGTTTCGACTCCACGCCTCCGGCACGGCGACAGCGACGCTCGGTCGTAGTCGACGTTTCTCGAAGGAGATAAGGAGCGGCGCTCCGCGGGGAACACCCACTCTACCACAACGGTGGGAGCTTGGTTCGTATTCCCCCGCCCGGTAACCCGCGCGTCCGGCCCGGCGCTCCGGCCCGTCCGCCCGGTCTCCCTGGCGACGAGGAGAAGATTACCCACCCCCGAGATCCCGATGACAAGGGGGGTCCCCTTGATCGAGAATCCCCAGCTCACCGGGGGTACGGAGCGTCCACGGACGGCGGCCCGGGCGACACCGGGTACGACCACCCGCCGATCCCGGATGTTCCGCCGGCAGGCCGGTCGCGCCGGCGCTCTGGCGACGCCCCCCGAACCACGAGACCAGGCGCGGTGCTTCAGACGACCGCCCCGGTTCGGCGCTGCCGTCGGCCCGCCCGGACGAACGCATGGCCAGTCTTCTGGCCGCGCGCCGCTGACCGCCGTGGGGCGGCGCCGGGACGCCTGAGCTACCCGCCGCCCGCCCCACGGGCCCTTACCAGGTCGGCACGCGGCCGACCCGGAAGCCCAGCGATAGTGTGACGACATGGCTGTTCGGCGCACGACTGTTCCTCGCGGTGGGCCTGCCGAGCCGGAACGGAGGTCCTCCCGTGGGTAGCGGCGACGGAGCCGCCGCGTTCGTCCATCCCGCGCTGCTCTACCGCGGGCAGGACGAGTACCTGGCCGGTACCGTGCCGTTCGTCCTGGACGGGTTGACCGCGGGAGAACCGGTCGCGGTCGCCGTGCCGGGCCCGAACCTCGCGCTGCTCGAGAAGGCGCTGGGACCGGCCGCGACATCGGTCCGGCTGCTCGACATGTCCGAGGCCGGCCGCAACCCGGGTCGGATCCTGCCCGGTGTCCTGTTGCCGTTCGCCAACGCGCACGACGGCAGGGTCCGGATCATCGGCGAACCGATCTGGCCCGGCCGGCGCGCCGCCGAGTACCCGGCCTGCGCCCAGCACGAGGCGCTGATCAACATCGCGTTCCGGGGCCGCCCCGCCACCATCCTCTGCCCCTACGATGTCGAACGCCTCGATCCCGCGGTGGTGACGGAGGCGGCCGCCACCCATCCCGTCCTGGTGAACGGCACCGGTGAGCTGCCCAGCACCCGCTACGACCCGATGAGTGTCGTCCACGGCTGGAACCGTCCCCTGGAGCGGCCGCCGGATGTGCCGACCCGGTCGTTCACCGTCGACACCCTCCGTGCCCTCCGCCGGTTCGCGGTGGACCGGGCCGCGGCGCTGGGCCTGCCGGAACCGCGGCACGCGGATCTCGCCCTCACCGTCGCCGAGCTGGGCACCAACAGCGTGCTGCACGGCGGTGGCTCGGGCGAGCTGGCGATCTGGGCCGACGACGACCACGTCGTGTGCGATGTCACCGACGCCGGCCACCTGGCCGATCCCCTGGCCGGCCGCGTTCCCGTCGCACCCGACCAGCCCGGCGGGCGTGGCCTGCTCCTGGTCAACCAGCTGGCCGACCTCGTCCGTACCCACACCGCCGCCGACCACACCACGGTCCGCGCCTACTTCCGACGCTGACGCGATCTCGTCGTACCACGATCCGGTCACGAGCGGGCGAACTCGCGGCGCCCATCCCCGGCCGGGAATCACCATCCCCCAGGAATTCATCGCCGGGGCCAGCCCGCACGGTGCGCCCCTCGCGGCTGAGCTGCGCTTCTCACGCGCGAACCGGACCGCGTCGGCCCGATGCCCGCATACCCGCGATTAATCGGCCCAAACGCGGAAGGTGCCCGTCCGAGGTCCACCTCGCGGGCGGTTGTCCGCGTGCTCCGAACGGCCTACCGTCGAGGAGGTCCGCCGGTTGAGCCGACAGCCGCAGGGGACGCCGCGTCGGCTACGCGCAGCGCCCAGCCGTGGCATCCCCGTCCAGGAGGTACTCACGGCAGGAGGCAGCAATGACGACACTGTCCGACTACACGGCGTCCGAGCACACCGTCCAGTTGTCCCCCATCGCGGTGGGCCTGTTGCGGGCGAGCACCGAACGGATCGGCCCCGTCTGCGTGGTCAGGGTCGAAGGGGAGGTGGATCTCGGCAGCGCCGAGGTCCTGCGATCCGCGGTCGACGAGGCGCTGGCGGCGGAGCCGGACGGGCTGGTCGTCGACCTCTCGGCCGTCCGGTTCCTCGGGTCCACCGGGCTGTCGATCCTGGTGCACGCCTATGACACGCTGCGCCAGCGCGGGGCGGGCACCCGCATCGTCGCGACGCGCCGCGAGGTGCTGCGCCCGCTGCAGCTCACCGGGCTCAGCGACGTCATGCCGGTCCATCCCACCACCGGTCGCGCGCTGCGCGACGTGCGGCGGCCGGCCTGACGTTGCGCGCTCAGCGGGACTGGCGCTGCCGGTCCCGACCGATCGATCTGGCGTGCAACGGAACGGTGAGCACGAAGCTCACCACCGCGACGATGATCGCGCCCCAGAAGCCGGGCCAGAACCCCGTGACGGTGAACGGTAGGCCGAGTTCCCCCGCGGCCCACGCGGTGAACCAGAACAGCAGCCCGTTCACCACCAGCCCGATCAACCCGAGCGTGAGCAGGTAGAACACGCAGCCGACAACCTTGATCAACGGCTTGAGCACGGCGTTGACCAAGCCGAACAGCACCGCGACGCCGACAAGGGTGCCGATCCTGGCCGCGGTCGAGCCCGCCAGCAGGTCCACGCCGGGCAGCACCGTCGACACCCATACGGCCACCGCCGTGGCGAGGACTCGGTACAGGAACTCCACGTGCCCAGCGTGGCACACGACGCCCGAGGTGGCTCGCCAGGCTGGCCGGCCTCAGCGGGTCGCCGTCACGCACCCTGCCGGCACGGCCTGGCACACGGCCGTGTCGAACAGATCGACGGCGGCGGCGGTCACGACGTCCGTGTCCAGCCCGTCGTCGCCGAGGAACAGCCCGATCCGGGGCGCGGGCGCGGTGCCCTCGACCATGGCGTCACCGGTGCGGTACCCGAACAGGGTGGCCTTGGCCTCGTCACCGGGAAGGCCCGCGGCGCGCTCGGCCGCCGGTGCCGGCACCCCCCACCGCACCCGGTCCGGGCCCGTGTACACGGTGACCTCGCCGGTGTGACCGCCGGCGAGCGGGCTGGCCGGGTCGGTGATGACGACCGAGTCCACCCGCCAGGTCTCCCCCACCTCGGCCGCCATGCCCAGATCGTCGAACACGAACGACTCCCACGTCAGCACCGGCACCGGGGCCACGGTGAACTTCGTGCCCACGTCGCCGGAGATCGCGGTGGACGAGATCACCACCAACGCCTTGCCGTCGGCGTCCGCGCTCGTGGTGTCCGCGGCCGCCTTCACCTCGACCGGCAGGCCCAGCTCCTCGAGCCGGTGCCGCACCGCGACGTCGCCCACGGCGTCCACCGTGCCGACCACCAGCAGCGCGGGGTCGGGGGCACCGACCGTCCGCCGCACCGGAGCGGAGCGCACGGCCGTCCCGTCGGCGGCGACCGCCCGCGCGGTGAGCACGTGCCGCGCGGCGGCCGGATCGGGCCAGTCCAGCCGGTAGGGCCCCTGGTCGGCCCTCCCGACGAGCCGGTCGCCGGAGTAGAACTCCACATGATCGATGGGCACCGCCCCCGAGCGGACGCCGGCGGTGAGGGTCAGCCCGCCGGTGCCGTCCGGGGTCGCCTCCAGCGTGACCACCCGACTCGCGGCGGACACCCGGTCCAGGAACGGCCGCATCACCTCCGGTGCCACCCGCTGGTAGACGGTCCGTGCGGTGGCCGTGGCCGTGTCCCGGACCACCCGTTGCCGCCACGCCGTGGTGTCGTCCCCACGGAGCAGCGCGGCCAACTCGCGGGTGCTGGCCTCGCCGGCGACGCCGTACCACCGGAGCTTGGTCAGCCACGGCTCGGCCTGCTCGACGAACGCCGGATTCCCCATGCCCTCGCGCAGCCGGGCCGGCGCCACGGCCATGGCACCGAACCACTCCTCCAGCGCGCGGGCCGCCGGACCGGCGACACCGCGCTCGTGCTCGGCCCAGAACGCGTCGATCCGCGCGCTCAGCTCCGGCGCGGGGGTCGGGTCCAGCAGGGAACCACGGTTGGCGTCGGCGAACACCCGCAGCGACTCGGCCGCGCCCCCGCCGACCAGCCGCAGCGCCGTGCGCCACGACTGCTCGGGACGGTACCCGCCGGCGTTCCACGCGTAGTCGGCGGCGGTCACCAGGCCCAGCGCGGACGGCTCCGACTCGACCATCGGGTTCGCGGTCAGACCGTGCACGCCGGCCCGGTGCAGTGTGGCGGACCGCCCGACCAGCGGGCCGAGGAACAGCCGGCGCGGATCGAAGTCGTTGACCGGAAAGTTGTCCCACAGCAGCAGGTCGTGCCGGAACACGGCGTGCGCGGCCGCCGCGTCGGCCTCGTCCACGGTCGCGGACACCACCTCGGGACCGGTCCAGTACACCAGCACGCCGGGCTCGACCAGCTCGCCGAACCGGCGCTGGTAGGTCGATCCCGCGGCGCCGGCGTACTCGGTGGGCACGGTGACCAGCGGGCCCGCCTCCGGCCGCCCGGCGAGGAAGGCGCGGCGGAACTCGGCCAGCAGGTGCGCCTGCGCGGCGGCCAGCGGTGCCGGGTCCGTCCCGAACCGACGCTCGTCCTCCGCGCAGTGCAATCCGCCGCCGATGTCGTCGAAGAACAGCGCGAAGCGCCGCACCCCGCGCTCCCACAGCGCCTCCGCCTTCGCGGTCAGCGCGGCGAGGTCGGCCGGTGCGGAGTGGCAGACGTCCAGCCCCGGCGACACCGCGAACACGAACCGCACGTGCCGGCTCGCGGCGTGCGCCGCCACCTCGCCGAGCTCACGCAGCCGTTGCTCGGGGTAGGGCTCGCGCCAGCGCTCTCGGTGGTAGGGGTCGTCCTTGGCGGCGTAGACGTAGGTGTTCAGCTTCGTCGCCGCCGCGCGGTCCAGCTGCCGGATCCGGTCCGCTGTGCTCCACAGTGGACCGTAGAATCCCTCGACGACGCCGCGCCAGGCCATGGTGGGCCAGTCCCGCACGTCGAGCGACGGAAGCAGGCTCACCGGGCCGCGGCGGGCGAGCACCTGCCGCAGCGTCTGCACCGCGTGGAAGGTGCCGACGCCGTCCACCCCGGCGAGCACCAGCCGGCCGGGCCGGGCGGCGAGCACGTAGCCCTCGGCCGGGAGCCCGGCCGGGCCGGCGACCCGCATCCGGCGCAACGCGTCCGACGACTCCCGGGAGTCGTCGAGCCACACGGTGAGCGGGGCGGGACCGCCGGACAGCACCACGCGCGCGCCCGCCGCCCGCAGCACCGCCTCCAGCTCGCGGGCGGCGGCCGGGTCGGTGGCGGGGCCACGGACCACCGCGACCACCGGCGGCACCGGAAACGCACCCCCGCGGGGGGTGATCGACCGCGGCGTCGGGAGCACGTCGGGCACCGGGACGGCGGCCTCGGCGGCGGGCTCGGATACGGGAGCGGCGCTGGCCACCGGTGCCGGGACCACGAGCAGGACCACGGCGAGCAGGACGCGGAACACCATCGGGCCGACCTCCTGGCGGCGACGAACGAGCAGTCATGCTCGCTGGGAGGAGCTGACCGAGTCAAGGTCCATCAGGTTGACGGTTCACGCTCCCTGAGCTCCGATCCGAGCGCCGGCGGCGAGCGCGACCCGCGGAACTCGCGCTCGGGCAGGTGTGGACCCGCCCGCCGGGGGCTATCCCAGCTCGGACGGCAGCCGCACCCCGTGGCATGGAGGATGGCGTGGACACGACGGCGGACGACGTGCGGCGGGACGCGCTCCCGCTGCACGGCCAGGAGGACCTCGACCCGCTGCTGGCCCGCGTCGGCGACGCCCGGCACGTGCTGATCGGCGAGGCGTCCCACGGCACGTCCGAGTTCTACCGGTGGCGCGCCGAGCTGACCCGGCGGCTGATCGCCGAGCACGGCTTCTCGTTCGTCGCCGTGGAGGGCGACTGGCCGGACTGCCACCGGCTGCACTGCTGCGTGGCCGGCGCGCCGGAGGTCCCCGGCGACCCCGCCGAGGTGCTGCTCGGCTTCGATCGCTGGCCGCGCTGGATGTGGGCCAACGAGGAGGTCCTGGAGTTCGCGCGGTGGCTGCGCGCGTTCAACGCCCGGCGGGACGGCCCGCCGGTGGGCTTCCACGGCCTGGACGTGTACAGCCTGTGGGACTCGCTGCGCGCGGTGCTCGGCTACCTGCGCGAGCACGAGCCCGAGCACGTCGACACCGCGCTCGCGGCGTTCCGTTGCTTCGAGCCGTACCGGGAGGACCCGCAGGCGTACGGCTTCGCCAGCACCGTGGTGCCGGACACCTGTGTCGACGAGGTGGTGCGGCTGCTGCGGCGGCTGCGCGAGCAGGTCGACGACCTGCCGGCGGCCGGGCTCGACCCGCGGTTCGTCGCCCGGCAGAACGCCGAGGTGGTGGCCGGCGCCGAGCGGTACTACCGGGAGATGGTGCGCGGCGACCGGCGGTCGTGGAACGTCCGCGACCACCACATGACCGACACGCTGGACCGGCTGCTCGAGGCGTACGGGCCAGGAGCGAAGTCGGTGGTGTGGGCGCACAACACCCACGTCGGCGACGCGCGGGCCACCGACATGGCCGCCGCCGGGCTGGTCAACATCGGCCAGCTGGCGCGGGAGCGGTACGGCGCGGGCGACGTGGCCCTGGTCGGGTTCGGCACCTACGAGGGCAGCGTCATCGCGGGGGACTTCTGGGGCGGCCCGCAGCGCCGGATGGCGGTGCCCGAGGCCGGGGCGGGCAGTCTGGAAGCACTGCTGCACGAGGTCGGAACCGACGTGTTGATCCTGCTCGACGCACCGCGCGGGTGGGCGGGGCAGGTGCGCGGGCACCGGGCCATCGGGGTCGTCTACGACCCGCGTCGCGAGCGGCGCGGCAACTACGTGCCCACCGTGCCGGCCCGCCGCTACGACGCGTTCCTGTTCTGCGACCGCACCTCGGCGCTGCGGCCGCTGCACGCCACCGAGCCCGTTCCGGGCGAGGCGGAGACCTACCCCACCGGCCAGTAGCTCCGGTGGGGCGCCGTTCCATTGATTCGAGGAGGACCAGATGACCCGAGCACTGCGGATGCTGGAGACCCACCCGGCCGAGCTGGGCGGTGTCGATCCCGCGGCGATCGTCGCCTGCATCGAGGAGTGCCTGTCCTGCGCGCAGGCGTGCACCGCGTGCGCGGACGCCTGCCTCGGCGACGCGAACCCGGAGCGGCTGATCGGCTGCGTGCGGGCGAACCTCGACTGCGCCGACGTGTGCGAGACGACGGCGCGGGTGGTGTCCCGCCGCTCGGGTTCGCCGGACCTCACGGCGGCGCTGCTGGCGGCCTGCGAGCAGGCCTGCCGCGGCTGCGCCGCCGAGTGCGAGCGGCACGGCGGGGACCACCCGCACTGCGCGGTGTGCGCCGAGGCGTGCCGCACCTGCGAGGACGCCTGCCAGCAGCTGCGCGAGCACCTGGGGACGACGGGGCGAGCGCCGGCATAGTGCGCGCCGTGCTGGGTATCCCGGGACGGGCCACGCCGAGGGCTCGCGTGGCCGGCGTGAAGCGAACGACCGAAAGGAGCACCCGGTGGCAGGTGAACCGGCCAGCCCGGCCAAGGACAAGAACTACAACCTGGTGAGCGTCCTGCGGGACTCGCTGCACTACATCTGGCAGCTGGAGACCTACATCGCCGACGCGGAGCAGCAGGGCGACACCGAGCTCGCCGAATGGTTCCGCAGGATCCAGGAGAACAACCGGAAGGCCGGTGAGCAGGGCAAGCGGCTGCTGGTCCAGCGGCTGTCGGCCGAGGAGACCTGAACCGGCGAGCGGTGAGCGACACCGTCGGGCGGGCCGCAGTGACGCGGTCCGCCCGACGTGTTCGGTGGCGCGGCGGTCACCGGAAGAGCGGTCAGGGGAGACTTCGGCTGGCCAAGGCGGGCGCGCCGCCGTCGGGGCGGAGAAGGCGCTCTCCCCGACCGTCCACTCCGGACCTCGTCCCGTGGCGGCCGGTCACATCCGTGCGATGGCCGAGGGACGGGACCACCTGCTCGGCAGGACCCTCGTCGGCACCGTGCGGCTCGACACCGTCGCAACTCGACGCGACTCGACACCGTGCGGCTCGGCGCAGCTCGACCCGGCAGCCCAGTCCGCCTGCCGACTCGAGCCCGGCCGAGCCGGTCAGCCGGACTGGGTGTCCTCCTTGTCGAGCGGGAGGTCACTGAGCCCGACGGCCCCGGTCGTGCTGGTCTCGTCCGGATCCCCCGGCTCGGAGCTGTACCGCTCCTGCGGATCGGGCTCATCCTGGAATCCTGGAACTCGAGCCCGGCACCGCCCTCCTCCAGCGACGTCCGGCTCGCGTCGTCCTCAACCAACCGGCGCAGGTACTCGCCCTGATCGCCGTGCTCACGCTGGTCGTCGTGCCGCTCTCGGTCCACGCCACCGGCTGCCCGGGCCCGACCGGGACGCCAACCCCGGATCAGAGCCAGCCGCGCTGGTCGTCCGCGGCCGCCACGTCGGTCTCGGCGGCGGCCAGGTGGGTGATCGCGGCGACCGTGCGCTCCAGCTCCCGCTGCACCCGCTCGCCGTCGGCGTGCCCGGTGTGCAGCGCGACGTGCACCTCGGCCGCGTCCGGGCCACGTTCCTCGACCCGCAGCTCACCGTGGTACTCGTCGTCCTCCGCACCCCACGACAGCGCGCGCCGCTCCGGGTCACGGCGCAGCCACGCCTCCTCCTCGACGTGCCGGTGCGCCAGCTCGGCCTCCACGTGCACCGCGTCCCCACCCTCCGGCTCCGCCGTGTCCTTGGGCTCCGCCGTGGTCACGCGAGGGAAGTACTTCGGCAGGTTGCGCGGCTCGGCGACGAACGCGAACACCTGGTCCGCCGGTAGCTCGACCGGCGCGGAGTACCGGTAGTCACCCATGGTGAGGGGGTAGCCCCGGCACCTCGGCGGCAAACCCGCGCCGGGGATCACCGGCGTGCCGGCACCGGCACCCTGAGCAGGTCCTCCGCGACCACCACCTCGCCGCCGAACACCGCCGCGGCCTCGTCGTGAAACCGTGCCGGCTCCGTGTAGCGCTGCGAGAAGTGCGTCAACACCAGCCGCCGCACACCGCACTCCGCGGCGACCCTGCCGGCCTGTGACGCGGTGAGGTGCCCGTACTCGGCGGCCAGCGCGGCGTCCTCGGCGAGGAAGGTCGACTCGATCACCAGCAGGTCGGCCCGCTCCGCCAGCGCGAACACCGCGTCGCAGAGCCGGGTGTCGAGCACGAACGCGAACCGCTGCCCCGGCCGCGGCTCGCTGACCTCCGCCACGTCGACCCGCCGCCCGGCCACCTCCAGCGACCCGGCCCGCCGCAGCCGCCCGATGTCCGGGCCGGCGATGCCGAGCCGTGCCAACCGGTCGGGCAGCATCCGCCGGCCGTCCGGCTCCACCAACCGGTAGCCGTGGGAGTCGATCCGGTGGTCCAACCGCCGCGCCTCCAACGTGCCGAACGGCCCGGTCGCCACCGGGCCGTCCCCTTCGACCGGCTCCTCCCGCAGCTCCGCCACCTCGTGGTACACCGCCGCGTACCGCAGCCGGTGGAAGTACTCCCGGCCCGACGCCGGGTAGTGCGCGACGACCGGATGCGGCACCCGGTCTAGGGACAGCCGCTGCACGACACCGGGCACCCCGAGGCAATGGTCGCCATGGAAGTGGCTGACGCAGATCCGGTGCACGTCGTGCGCGCTCACCCCGGCGAGCAGGAACTGGCGCTGGGTGCCTTCCCCCGGGTCGAACAGCAGTCCGGTGCCGTCCCAGCGGAGCAGGTAGCCGTTGTGGTTGCGGAACCGCGTCGGCGCCTGGCTCGCGGTGCCCAGCACGACCAGCTCGCGATTCGACATCCCGGTCACCATAGCCGCGCGGGTGTGCCCACGCGGCCCGGCGGGTACTGGGAGCCGGGAGAGAGGGACGACGTCGGGACCGGGAGGTCACCATGTTCGACTGGCGCGGTGCCCTGCTACGCCGGCTGGCCCGCCGTTTCCACATCGGGGACGACATCCTGCGGCACCTGTCGACGTTCCAGCGGCTGGGCCAGCGCTTCGAGATCGAGGCGCCCGCGGAGATGCTGCCGGTGGGCGCGCGGACCCTGGCCAGGGCACTGCGCACCCGAGCCGCGCCGCAGATCCGCCCCGACTGGGTGTGGCCGTACTGGTTGCAGCGGCAGCTCGACCCGACGTCGCCGTCGTTCGTGCCGCGCGGGCACCTGCCGTTCGCCACGAACATGACCCACCGCAACTGGACCGCGGTCGGCAACCCGGGCTCGCCGTGGGAGGCCATCGTCGACCCGGCGGGCCTGGTGACCCCGGCGCCGGACTCCTGGTCGCTGGACTGGTGGGTGGGCACCGGCGACGGCACCTGGGTGCTGCCGAGCCAGCTACGGGCCCCCGAGCAGCGCCTCGCCGGCGGGGTGCCGATCGTGGAGACCGTGGTGCGGCTCGGCGACGATTCCGAGGCTCCCGAGGCGGCCGTGCAACGCGTCTACGCCACCAAGGACGCCGGCGGCGAGGTGGTCGTCGTCGAGGTCGACAACACGAGCGACCGCCCACTGGAGATCGCGTTCGCGCTGCGGCCGTACAACCCGGAGGGGCTCGCCGTCGTCGAGGACCTGCGGGTGGAGCGGGACCGAATCCTGGCCGACGGCGCACCGGCCGTCCTGCTGCCCGAGCCGCCCGAGCGGGTCGCCGCGTCCACCTACCTCGACGGCGACTGCCTGCACCAGGTCACGTCGGGTGCGCGGGGGGAGCCGCCGGTGTCCGTGCACGACCCGGCCGGGCTGGCGCAGGCGGCCGCGGTCTACCGCCTCGCCCCCGGTGAGCGGGTGGTGGCCGGCGTCCCGCTGGCACCCGGACCGGCGTCCCGCACCCGGCACACCGCCGCGGCCGCCACGGTCCGCGCGGCCGACTCCGGCGAGGTCCGGCGGCGGTGGCAACGCGACCTCGACCGCGGGATGCGGGTCCGGCTGCCCGACCGGGGCCTGCAGGAGGCCGTCGACGCCAACCGCGCCTACCTGCTGTTGCTGCACGACCCCGGCAGCATCACCGCCGGGCCGGCGACCTACCACCGGTTCTGGTTCCGCGACGCCGCCTACCAGGTCGTCGCGCTCGACCGGTGGGGGCTGCACGAGGAGGCCGCCGACGTGCTGGTGAGCTACCCCGACCGGCAACGCCACGACGGGTTCTTCTACAGCCAGTGGCGGGAGTGGGACGCCAACGGCGCCGCCATCTGGGCCATCGCCGAGCACCACCGGCTCACCGGCGACGAGGAGCTACTCCGGCGGCTGCTGCCGTGCGTGCGCCGCGGGGTGAACTGGATCGACCGCACCCGGCGGGAGCACCGGACCGAGCGCGGGGAGCTGCGCGGCCTGCTACCGGCCGGCGTGTCCGCCGAGCACCTCGGCCCGTTCGACTACTACTACTGGGACGACTTCTGGTGCCTGCGCGGCCTCGTCGACGGCGCGGAGCTGGCCGAGCACGCCGGCAACGCCCAGGCCGCGGCGGCGATCCGGGCCACGGCCGAGGAGTTCCGCGCGGACATACTGGCCTCGATCGAGGCCGCGCTCGCCGGCGAGGACGAGCGGTTCATCCCCGCTGGGCCCTACCGGGGCGTCGACGCCGGCATGATCGGCTCGCTGGTGGCCTGCGCGCCGCTGCGCCTGCTCGACCCGGACGACCCGCTGGTCGCCGGCACGGTCGACCAGATCCGCCGGCGCTACACCCTCGGCGACGCCTTCTACCAGGCGATCGCGCACACCGGTCTGGGCACCTACCTCACCCTGCAGCTCGCGTTCGTGGAGCTGGCCCGGCACGACCCCGTGGCGTGGCGAAGGGTGCGCTGGCTGCTCGACGTGGCCACCCCCACCCACACCTGGCCCGAGGCGATCCATCCGCGGATGGGCGGGGGCTGCATGGGCGACGGGCACCACGGCTGGGCGGCCGCCGACCTCCTCAACGTCATGCGCGAGGTGCTGGTGACCGAGGACCGCCAGGACGGCCTCGCCCTGCTCCCGGTACTGCCGCCGGAGTGGCGCGGCCAGGAGGTCGAGGTGCGCGAGGCGCCCACGCACGCCGGCCGGCTGTCCTACCGGCTGTGGTGGGAGGGCACGACCCCCTGCCTGGAATGGCAGTGGCACGACCGGCACGACCGGCACGAGGGTCGTGGGCGGCTGCGCGCCCCGGGGCTCGACCCCGGCTGGTCCACCACGGAGCCGGTGGGCAAGGTCCGGCTGGCCGGCGCCGACAGTTCGTCGAGCTCGCGCTCCCGAACGTAGATCTCGCCGTCCCGAACGTCGATCTCAGCGGCGCCGGCTGACTCGGCGCCGGGCGGCCCGGATCCGGCCGGTCACCCAGTACCGCGCGTACTCCCCCACCGCGGTCAGCAACATGCCCACCTTGCCGAGGAACCCCACCATCGGGTTGGCCGCCTTCTCCTCCTTGGTGCGGTGGAACATGCCGTCGAGCACGAACGCGATGACCGGAACGTCGGCGTCGGCCGCGCGCGAGTTGAGCGCGGCCTCCACCCGGTAGCCGCGGACGTCGGCGGGGTCCAGCGAGGTGAACAGCGTGCGGCGCAGCGCGCGCTCCCCGCTCAGCCGGGGCAGCAGGTGCAGGAACACCCGGTTCAGCACCGGGCCGCGGTCGAACAGCCCGATGGCCATTCCGGCCCGGTCCGCGCGCACCGCGCGGACCAGCCGGTCGACGTGGTCCGGGCGCAGCCCGGTGAGGTCGGCGTCCAGGAAGACCACGACCTCGGCGCCGGTCGCGGCGACCCCGGCCCGCATCGCCTCGCCCTTGCCCCGGCCGGGCCCGGCGACCACACTGGCCCCGCGCCGGGCGGCGACGGGCGCCGTGTCGTCGGTGGAGCCGTCGTCGACGACGAGCACCTCGTCGACGCATTCGGCGGCCCGTGCCGCGTCGACGACATCGCCGACGGTGCTGCTTTCGTTCACTGCGGGAATGATCGCGGCGGTCCTCGGTTCCGTCACCACGGTCGGGTACCCAGCCGGCGTGGAATCACCCGGTCGGGGTCGAGAGCCACACCGCCGCGTCCGGTGGCAGCGTGTCGTCGACTAGGGGGACGCTGGCCAACAGGACCTCGCCGGCGGGCAGTGCCCCGCCGGGCACCGGTGCCGGGCCGAGGTTCACCGCGCAGCGGAATCCCGGCTCGCGGGCGAACAGCAACACCCCGGGTGGCGCGTCCAGCCAGCGCAGTGTGCCGGCACCGAGCGCGGGGTGCTCGCGGCGGATGCGCAGCGCGGCGCGATACAGCTCCAGCATCGCGTGCCGGTCGCCGGTCTGCGCCTCGACCGTGTGGTCCTTCCACTCGCGCGGTTGCGGCAGCCACGGGACGGTGCCGCCGGGACCGAAGTCGAACGGGGGCGCGTCGCCCGCCCACGGCAGCGGCACCCGGCAGCCGTCCCTGCCGCGGACGGTGTGGCCGGAACGCTCCCAGGTCGGGTCCCGCAGCACCTCCTCCGGCAGGTCCGCGACCTCCCACAGGCCCAGCTCCTCGCCCTGGTACAGGTAGGCGCTGCCGGGCAGGGCGAGCATCAGCAGCACGGCGGCGCGGGCGCGGCGCAGGCCCAACCCCAGGTCGACGGGCTCGGTCGCCTCCCGCCTCGGGCCGTGCCCGCTGGTGTGCCGGCGGCCGTAGCGGGTCACGTGCCGGGTGACGTCGTGGTTGGACAACACCCACGTCGCCGGTGCGCCCACCGCGTGCAGCGCCCGCAGGCTCTCCTCGATGATGGCGCGGAGCCGGTCCGGGTGCCAGGAGCAGCGCAGGAAGTCGAAGTTGAAGGCGGTGTGCGGCTCGTCCGGCCGCGCGTAGCGGGCCAGCCGCCGGGGGTGGTCCACCCACGCCTCGGCGACGAACATCAGCTGCCCCGGGTAGGCGTCGACCACGTCCCGCCACTCGCGGTAGATCTCGTGCACCTCGTCGCGGTCCCAGTGGGGATGGTCGGCCCGGTCCGGCGGCTCGGTGAGGTCCTCGCGGTCGACGCCGAGGTCGGGCAGGTCCGGGTGCTTGGCCACACCGTGCGCGACGTCCACCCGGAAGCCGCCGACGCCGCGGTCCAGCCAGAACCGCAGGACATCGAGGAACTCGGCGCGGACCTCCGGGGTCGCCCAGTTCAGGTCCGGCTGCTCCGCGGCCCGTCGGCGTCGGCGAAGCTGCGCAGGTACACCTCGTAGATCACGGCCTCGCGCCACCACACCACCGAGTTCCGGTCCATGTCCCCCTCCGACGATGGGTCGGAAGCGGTTCAGCGCTCGTCGCGGTCGTCGTCGGGGTTGGCCCTCCGCTCGGCCCCGGTGGTTTCCTCGCTCCCCGGGTCGGAGCCGGCGACCCGGCCGACGTAGACGTCGTTCGGGGTCGGTCCGGTGGTGCTGTGCTGGTCGGCGTCACTCGGGTCGGGCCGTCCCCCGGTCGCCCGCGGACCGGCCTGCTCGTGGTCGACGACCATCGACCCGCCGGCGTCCTCGCGGCGGCCACGCTGCCGGCCGAACACCGGCCAGACGAGCAGGGCGACCAGCGCCACCAGGAACCCGAGCCAGGTCAGCCACGGCACCCCGACCCCGAGGCCGATCCCCACCAGCACCGCGCCGAGCAGAACGCCGAGCGCGATCGACACCTGGATCCTCCGTTGCACGGACATCTCGGCTGCCCTCCCATGTCGTGCCCTCCGAGTTCCCGGCCACGCCAGGCGCTAACCCCGCCGGACCACGTGTTCGTCCCGGCCCACCGGCTGGCACGGTGTCGAGCAGGACCTCCGGTTTCGCCACGAACGCGCCCGGGTAGTTCTGCCGCGGCACCGCACCGGACAGGGGTGACGTCGTGAGTGGACAGTCGGGCAGCGTCGTCGGGCGGCTGGGACTGCGGGGCCGAGACCTGCGGATCCTGGGGCTGTGCGCCGCCGCCGTGCTCGCCACCGTGCTCGTCCGGGCGGTCGACGTCGGGCACATCGTCCCGTTCGCGGTCAGCGCGGTGGCGCTGGCGCTGCTGGCCCGGCTGATCGGGCTGGGCGTGGACGCCCTCGGCGACCGGCTCGGCGCCGGGCTGACCGGCGTCGTGCAGAGCGCCTTCGGCAACCTGCCCGAGCTGTTCGTCGTGCTGTTCGCGCTGCACGCCGGGCTGGTCGGGGTGGTGCAGGCGGCGATCGTGGGCTCGATCCTGGCCAACGTGCTGCTCGTCCTGGGACTGGCGTTCCTGGTCGGCGGGCTGCGGCACGGGCCGCAACGGTTCGCCGCCGGCTCGGCCAGGCTGACGGCGCTGATGCTGGTGCTCGCGGTGGCGGCGCTGCTGGTCCCCGCGCTCACCGCGGCCCTGCACAGCCCCGCCGCCGGGCACGAGGTCGAGCTGTCCCGGGTGGTGGCCGTCGTCCTGCTGGTCCTGTTCGCGCTGTCCGTGCCGGTCACCTCGCGCCGGCCGGAGCCGCCCACCCGCCCGGAGGGCGCCGAGGGTGCGGTTGCCGAGGCCGCGCCCGAGCACCGCCCGCACTGGCCGCTGGCGGTGGCGCTGGGCGTGCTCGCCGTCGCCGGCGTCGGCGCCGGGTTCGTGTCCGAGTGGTTCGTCGACGCGCTGGAGCCGGCGATCTCCGCGCTGCACCTGAGCCAGGCCTTCGCCGGTCTCGTCGTGGTCGCCATCGCCAGCAACGCGGTGGAGAACGTGGTGGGCGTGCAGCTCGCCTGGCAGAACCGGCCGGACTACGCCCTGGCGGTGATCCTGCAGAGCCCGCTGCAGATCGCGCTCGTGCTCGCGCCGGTGTTGGTGCTGGTCGCGCCGCTGATCGGGGCCGCGTCGTTCACCCTGGTGCTGCCGCCGCTGCTCATCGCGGCGCTGGTCCTGGCCGTGGTGGTCACCATCATCGTCGTCCTCGACGGCGAATCCACCTGGTTCGAGGGCGCCGCCCTCATCGCGCTGTACGCGATCATCGCCACCGCGTTCTGGTGGGGCTGAGCCTTCTGACGGGACCGAGACCGGGGGCCGCCGGTCAGGCGCGGCCGGCGAGCCGGTCCAGCTCGCGGTCCACCGAGTCCGGCGCGTACACCGCGTCGACGACCATCGCCCGCAGGCCGCGCACCCCGGCGTCCTCGCCGAGCTCGCTCGTGGTGACCTCCAGGTTGCGGGTGGCCCGCGGCAGCGCCCGCCGGTACAGCACCTCCCGCACGCCGGTGACGAACTGCGTCTCGGCCAGGTCGCCGGCCAGCACCAGCACCTGCGGATTCACCAGGCACACCACGGTGCTGAGCACCTCGCCGACCCGCTGCCCGGCCGCGCGGGCCAGTGCGACCGCCTCGGGCACGCCGGCCCGCACCCGCGACACGAACTCGCGGCTCGACGCCGCCGGCACGCCGCGCTCGGTCAGCCGCTGCGCCAGCGCGGCCCCGCTGGCGAGGGCGGCGAGGCAGCCGGTGGCGCCGCACATGCACCGGGCCGCGGTCCGACCGGCGGCGCCGTCCACCCGGATGTGCCCGAGGTCGCCGGCGCCGCCGTCGATGCCGCGGTAGACCTGCCCGTTCAGCACCAGCCCCGCGCCGATCCCGGTGGCCACCTTCACCAGCACCAGCGAGGGGCAGTCGGGGTGGGAACCCACGTACTCGCCGAAGGCCATGGCGTTGGCGTCGTTGTCCACCAGCACCGGCACGCCCCAGCGGTCGCGCAGCCGCGCGGCGACCGGGAAGCCGTCCCAGCCGGGCATGATCGGCGGCTGGCGGACCACCCCGGCGCTCGCCTCGACCGGCCCCGGCACGCCGATCCCGATGCCCCGCAGCCGCGCGGCCGGGCGCCCGCACCGGTCCAGCAGCGCGCGGAGCTCGCCGTCGACCCAGTCGAGCACCCGTTCCGGGCCCTCGCTGATCCGCAGCCGGGCGTGCGACCGGGCCAGCGGCGCACCGGCGAGATCGAACACCGCGAGCCGGGCCTGCGTCGCCCCCAGGTCGGCGCAGGCCACCAGCCCGTGGTCGTGGTTGAAGTCCAGCCGGGTGGGCGGCCGCCCCCCGGTGGACGCGTCCACCCCGGCAGGGCGGAGGAACCCGCCGGCGAGCAGGGCGTCCAGCCGCTGGCCCACGGTGGAGCGCGACAGGCCGGTGGTGCGCTGCAGCTCGGCGCGGGTGCGGGCCCGCCCCGTCCGGACCAGCCACAGCAGGTGGCCGGCGGAGTGCTGCGCGCCCGCCGTGCCCGGTGGCTCAGCCCTTGTCGGCACCGCTGGTCAGCCCCTCGGTCAGCAGCCGCTCGGCCGCGTAGAACAGGATCACGATTGGAATGGTAAGCACCACCGACCCGGCCATCAGCACGGTCTTGGGCACCTCGACGCCGTCGGCGAGCTGGGCGAGCCCGAGCGAGACAGTCCACTGTGATCGGTCCTCCACCAGGAACAGCAGGGCGAACAGGAACTCGTTCCAAGCGATCATGAACACGTACAGCGCGTTCGCCGCGATCGCCGGCGC
This sequence comes from Amycolatopsis arida, assembly GCF_900115565.1. Classification (GTDB taxonomy): domain Bacteria; phylum Actinomycetota; class Actinomycetes; order Mycobacteriales; family Pseudonocardiaceae; genus Yuhushiella; species Yuhushiella arida. The sequence goes on from NZ_FOWW01000008.1 coordinate 17,912, forward strand.
GGCCAGCGGGACGGTGACCCGCCACAGGGTCTGCAGCCGCGAGCAGCCGTCGATCGCGGCCGCCTCCTCGATGCCCTCGGGCACCGTGGCGAGGTAGTTGCGCAGCATGTAGATCGACACCGGCACCGTCTGTGCGATGTAGACGATCATCAGGCCGACCAGCGAGCCGCGCAGGCCGAGCTTGGTGAACAGCACGAACAGCGGCACCGCCAGCAAGATCGCCGGGAACAGGTACACCGCGAGGAACAGGAAGTGGACGTGCCGGCTGCCGAAGAAGCGCAACCGGGTCACCGCGTAGGCGCCCGGGATGGCCACCAGCAGGGTGAGCACGACCGCGCCGACCGAGACGAACGCCGAGTTGCCGAGCAGCGCCAACATCCCCTGCCCGCCGTCGTCGGTGGGGCGCAGCACCTCCTCGTAGGTCCGCGCCGTCCACTCGGAGAAGGACACCCACAGCCGGCCCGGGTTGCGCAGCAGCTCCTCGATCGGGCGCACCGACAGCAGCAGCATGTAGTAGAACGGGAACAGCGTCGCCAGCGCCAGCCCGGCGATGACCACCCAGCGCAGGGCGCCGAAGACCTTGGTCTCGACGGAGTCGCGGTCCACCACCTACGCCTCCTCCTTCGGGGACGGCGCGAAGAACCTCAGGTACCCGGCGAGGAAGGCCAGCAGCACCGCGGCCAGCACCAGCGCCTGCGCGGCGGCCGCGCCGACGTCGAACCGGGCGGTGAGGAACTCGTACACCCGCACGCTCGCCACCTCGGTGCCCGAGCCACCGCCGGTGAGCAGGTAGACGTCGTCGAACTTGGTGAAGTTCATCACGAACCGCAGCATCGCCAGCAGCGCGATCACCGGCGCCAGCTGCGGCAGCAGGATGTACCGGAACCGCTGGGTGGGCACGGCGCCGTCCACGGTCGCCGCCTCCTCCAGGTCCTTCGGCACCGCCTGCAGCCGGGCCAGCAGGAACAGGAACGCGAACGGGAAGTAGCGCCAGCCCTCGAACACGATCACCGTCAGCAGCGCGACCGGGACCTCCACCTCCCAGCCGAGCAGCGACACCTCGGTCGCCCGGTCGGTGAGGAACGCGATCGGCCGGTCCCAGCCGAGCAGCCGGATGCCCCACTCGTTGACGATCCCGTACTGCGGGCTGAGCATCACCTCCCACACGAACGCCACCGCCACCACCGGCGCGACGTACGGCAGCAGCATCGCGCCGCGCAGCAGGCCACGGCCGCGGAACGTGCGGCGCAGGGCGAGCGCGGCGACCAGCCCCAGTGCGATCGACAACACCGTGCCGCCGACGGCGTAGACCACGGTGGTGACGACGGAGCTCCAGAACCCCGGTGAGGTGAACACGGCGGCGAAGTTGCGCAACGTGTACGGGCCGAACAGGTCGGCGTCCTGGATGTTGATCAGCCGGACCCGCTGGAACGCCAGCACGATCGTCCACGCCGCCGGCAGCACCACGATCGCCAGCACCACCAGCAGGGTCGGCGACACCATCGCCAGCCCGGCGCGGTTCTCCTGCCGGCGCAGCGTCGGCCGGCCCCGGGGCGCTCTGGTCCTCAGCATGCCGGTGCCCCCTCACTCCAGCGAGGTCTTGATCGAGCGGACGTCACCGGCGGCCTCCTCCGCCACCTCCGCCACGGTGCTGCCGGACAGCAGCGCGTTCACCGCCTCGGGGACCGGCAGCTCCCCGAGCGTCGCGCCGACCAGGGCGCCCTGCCCCTGGTCGAACCCCCAGCGGTGGAACTCCCGCACGCCGGCGCGCATCTCGGCGAGCACCTCGGGCGGGTAGATCTCGGCCAGCGGGCGCTTGGTGTCGACCACGGCCGGCGACTCCGCCCAGATCCGGCTGAACAGCTCGGGATCGTCCCGGGTGCCGGTGCGCACCGGCACCTTGCCCTCCGGCGCCATGCCGAACCACGCCGGGTAGGCCCGCTCGCCCATCATGTACTCGACGAACCGCTGGGCCTGCGCGCCGTCGCCGTTCACCGGAATCGTCCAGGAGGTGATCTCGGCGTACCGGACCGGCGCCGACCCGCTCGGCCCCTGGATGGCGGTCACCACCCCGCTGTTGCGGGCGAGGAACTCAGGGGTCTCGGCGCACTCCGGGCAGGTGGGCAGCACGTCGTCGCGCAGCCCGCCCAGCTCGTCGAGCAGGAACGACGACCACATCACCATGGCCGAGCGGCCGGCGAAGTAGGTGGCCCGGATGGACTCGATGTCCTGCGCGCCCGGGGCCGAGTACCGGGTGGCGAGCTGACGCACCAGCTCGAAGGTCTCCCGGCAGGCGGGGGCGTCCACCGTGACCTCGCCGGCACCGTCGACGAGTTGGCACCCGTTGGCCACGGCGAGGGTCTCGAACGCCTGGGCGGTGGCGGCGTCACCGGCGACGGTCGCCATCGACATGCCCACGAGATCCGGTCCGTGCAGCGTCTCGGCGGCGCGCAGGATCCGGTCGTAGGTGTCCGGCGGCGCCAGCCCGGCCGCGGCGAAGAGGTCCGCGCGGTAGACCAGGACCTGAGTCCAGCCGTCCGAGGGCACCGCGAGCTGTCGGTCGCCGTCGCGGGTCAGCTCCAGCGCCCGAGGGCTGAAGGTGCCGACGCCGAGCGCGTCGACCACCGCTTGGTGGGCCCCGGTGTCCAGCAACTCGTTTCCGGCCATCTGCCACACCGCGGTGAGCGGCAGCGCGCCGATCACGTCGGGCAGCCGGCCGGCCGCCGCGGCCGACATGATCGTCTGGCTGAACTGGTTCTCGTCGATCGCCACGATCCGCACCGGGATCCCGGTGTCCTCGGTGAACCGCGCGGCGGCCTGCTCGGTGGCCCGCACCCGGTCGGTGAGGTTCTCCAGGCTCCACACCACGAGCTCGCCGTCCGGCCCGCCAGCGCCACCGCAGCCGATGAGGGTGGCGCCGGCGGTGGCCAGCGTGGACACCACCGCGGCGGCCCGGACCCGGACGCGCGATCGCAATGACATCGACGGCTCCCGCTTCCGTGCGACTTCCAACTGAACGCCGACATAACACCAGGACTTCTGCTTGATAGCAAGACATAAGTCTGTAATGTCATGGACAGAAGAGACAGCGAAGAAGCTAGAGAGGCAGTGCGTGCAGCGCGTCGTAGGGTTCACCGCGCCGCGGCGGGTCGAGCTCGCCGAGCTGTCGAGCGAGGAGCTCGGGACGGGGCAGGTGCGGGTCGTCACCCGGTACTCGGGCAGCTCCGCCGGCAGCGAGCTCACCGCCTACCGCGGCACCAACCCGTACCTGACCCGCGGCTGGGACCCGCCACTCCGGCTGTTCACCGACCCCGCCGCCGCGCCGCAGATCGTCCTCGACGTCGGCCAGGAGTGACCCGTGTTCGCGCTCGCGTGCCAGGAACAGCTACTGCCGGGGGACACCCTCGAACGCAAGTGGGAGTTCGCCACCGCCAACGGCTACAGCGCCATCGAGCTGCGCGGCCGGGGCGACCTCGCCTTCCGGGACCGGCTGCCGGAGCTGCGCCGCGCCGCCGCGCACGGGGTGGTGATGCCGACGGTGTGCGTGGAGATGGCGCACTTCCTCGGCGCGTTCGACGCCGAGCTGCGCCGCGACGCGATCGCCCAACTGAGGTCCCAGCTGTCGGTGGTCGCCGACATCGGTGGCCGCGGGGTGATGACCCCGGCGACGTACGGCATGTTCTCCCGGCGGCTGCCGCCGTTCGAGCCGCCCCGCTCCCCCGAGGAGGACAGGGAGGTGCTGCTCGCCGGGCTGGCGGAGTTGGGCGAGCACGCCGCGCGGGAAGGCGTGCGGCTCTACCTCGAACCGCTGAACCGCTACGAGGACCACATGGTCAACCGGCTCGACCAGGCGGCCGAGCTGGTCCGCGCCACGGGGTTGGACTCGGTGCAGGTGGCCGCCGACACCTACCACATGAACATCGAGGAGGACGACCCCGCGGCCGCGCTGCTCGCGGTGGCCCCGTACCTGGGGCACGTGCAGGTCAGCGAGTCGAACCGGTGCCAGCCCGGCACCGGCCACCTCGACTGGCCGGCCGTGCTCGGCGCGCTCGCCGCCGCCGGGTACGACGGCTACCTCGCGCTGGAGTGCCGGCCCCGCGGCGAGCCGGCCGCCGCGGTCGCGGCGGTGCCGACCTTCCTGCGGCGGGCGGCGGGCTAGGCATGCGCGCACCGACCCTGGGCGCCCGGGCCACCGGCGTGCTGCTGGCGAACTGGCGCGGCCAGTCCACCGTGCCCGCCGCCGACCTCTACCCGCACCAGTGGAGCTGGGACTCGGCGTTCGTCGCGCTGGGCCTGCGGCACGTGTCCGCGCGGCGCGCGCAGCGGGAACTGGAGTCGTTGTTTGGTGCACAGTGGACGGACGGGCGGGTACCGCACATCGTGTTCGACCCGGCCTCCTCGCCGCGGGCCTACTTCCCCGGGCCCGACTTCTGGCGCTCGGCCGACGTCACCGGCCGGCACCGGCCGGCCACCTCCGGGCTCGTCCAGCCACCGGTGCACGCGCTGGCGGCGTGGGAGACCTTCCGCGCCGACCCGGCGACCGCTCGCCGGCGCGGGTTCCTGCCCCGGCTGTACCCGCGGCTGCGGGCCTGGCACCGCTACCTCACCGAGCGCCGCGACCTCGGCGGCACCGGCCTGGTCGGCATCGTGCACCCGTGGGAGTCCGGAATGGACAACAGCCCCGCGTGGGACGGCCCGCTGAGCCGGGTGCCGCCGGTCCCGGCAAGGGAGTTCCGCCGCCGCGATCTCGACCACGCCTCCGCCACGGAGCGGCCGACCGACCTCGACTACGGCCGGTACGTGCGGCTGGCCGCCGACTACCGCGACTCCGGCTACTCGGACCGCCCCGAGCGGCACTCCTTCGCCGTCGAGGACCCGCTGACCACCGCCCTGCTCGCCGCCGCCGAGGACGCGATGGCGGCCATCGCCACGGAGATCGGCGCCGACCCGGGGCCGCACCGGCGCGAGGTGGACCGGCTGCGGGCGGCACTGGTCGACGAGCTGTTCGACCCGGCGACCGGGACCTTTCCCGCTCGGGACGTGCACACCGGCGCGGCACTGGGGTACGGCAGCGTCGCCGGCATCGTCCCGCTGGTGGTGCCGGGGCTGCCGGTGGCCGACGCGCTGCTGGCCACCGCGACCGGACCCCGGTTCCGGCTCGCCGAGTTGGGCCTTCCGGCCAGCTTCGACCTCACCGACGAGCGGTTCGACACTAGCCGTTACTGGCGCGGACCCGCCTGGTTCAACATCGGCTGGCTGCTCTGCCGCGGCCTGCGCGAGCACGGCGCCATCGGGCTGGCCGGGACGGTCCGCGGCGCGCTGCTCCGCGCGGCCGAGCGGGCCGGGTTCCGCGAGTACGTCGACCCGCTGAGCGGTCAGGGCCACGGCGCCAAGGACTTCAGCTGGACCGCCGCGGTGATCCTCGACCTCCTCCACCCGACGTGAGGGCAGCACGACCTGGCTCTCCGGTGGAGGCGCTGCCGCGTGATCACGCCTCCTCGGACGGCTCCTCGACGCGCAGCGCCGACTGTTCGGGGCCGCTGGCGTAACTGCGGCCCTCGTCGTCGGCCACCGCGTCGCCCTGCTCGAGCCCCCGCGCCTCGGGCGAACGACTCACCTGCGGCGTCGGGTCCTGCGGATCGGTGAAACGAACACCGTCCTCGACGCCGACATCGGGCCGGCGGTCCCGGTCCGGCCGGTCGACCTCGCCGCCGGTCACCGCGTCCTCGTACTCCAGCTCCTCCTGCTGCTCCGAGCGGGGCTCGCCACCGGTGTCCATCCCGTGCCTCCTTCCGATCGCGGGTTACCCGTCGCGCCGCCCGGGTACCCGCCGCGCATGACGGGAATCGGCCGAACCATGTGGGTGGTCCCGGAGGGCTACCTGCCGCCGGAGGAGGACAGCGCACACTCGTCCCGGGAGTTGGTCAGCCACGAGGCCGCATGCGTGCTCAACACCGGTGACCGTGCCGCCCACCTGGAGCTCACCCTGTACTTCACCGACCGGGAGCCGGTGGGGCCGTACCGGGTGACGGTGCCGGCGCGGCGGACCACCCACCTCCGGTTCAACGAGCTGTCCGACCCGGAACGGGTGCCCCGGGGCACCGACTACGCCAGCGTGCTGGTCAGCGACGTGCCGGTGGTGGTGCAACACACCCGGCTGGACTCGCGCGACCCCGCGGTCGCGCTGCTGTCCACTGTGGCCTACCCCGGCTGAGCCGGCCGGAGCCCCAGCCCCACCCGGCGGAGTGACGTGCGACGGGACGAGTCGCCGCGGCGGAACCGGGGTACTCCCCCGCCATGGCACTCTCCCGGACACCCCAGTGGATCGTGGCGCTCGCCGCGACGGCGCTGGTCGCCGCCGGCTGCTCCGGCGACCCGGCCCCCGAGCCCGCGGCCAAGGCAACGACGACCGCCCCGGCCCCCGCACCCGGCGACGCCGCGGGATACGCCGGCGTGGTGGAGCGGGTCGCGCCGAGCGTGGTGACGGTGCGCACCCCCGGCGCCGGCGTCGGCAGCGGCGTGGTGCTGCGGCCGGACGTGGTGGTGACCAACGCCCACGTCGTCGGCGACCAGCGGAGGGTGACGCTGGTGTTCGCCGACGGCACCGAGGCCCAGGGCGAGGTGCTGGCCACCGACAGGGTCACCGACCTCGCCGTGGTGCGCAGCGCACGCGGGAACCTGCCGGTCCCGGAGTTCCGCACCGACCTGCCCCGACCCGGTGACCTCGCGCTGGCCATCGGCAGCCCACTGGGCTTCGAGAACTCGGTGACCGCCGGCGTCATCTCCGGCCTGCACCGGGAGATCCCCGGCTCGGCGCCGCGGACCCAGTCCCTGGTCGATCTCATCCAGACCGACGCCTCGATCTCCCCCGGCAACTCCGGCGGCACGCTGCTCGACGCGCAGGGCCGGGTGGTCGGGGTGAACGAGGCCTACATCCCGCCCGAGGCCGGCGCGGTGTCGCTCGGCTTCGCCATCCCGGCCGCCACCGTGCTGGACACGACGGAGCAGCTCCTGGCTGACGGCAAGGCCACCCACCCGTACCTGGGGGTGTCGCTGTCCCCGCTCACCCCGCCGATCCGGGAGCAGTTCGGGATCGAGGCGGAGGACGGCGCGCTGGTCGCCGGTGTCGACGCGGACGGCCCGGCCGCACACGCCGACATCCGGGCCGGGGACGTGATCACCCGGTTCGCCGACCGGGAGATCGGCAGCGTCGAGGACGTCCTCGCCGCGCTCCGGTCCGTGGAGCCGAACCAGCAGGTGCCGCTCACCGTGATGCGGGACGGCACCGAGCAGAAGGTCACCGTCGAGGTGGCCGGGCGGACCGGCTGAGCCCGCCGTGCCCGGCTCGGCGGCCGCCGCCACCGGACGGGCACGGTCAGCCGAGGTCGACCACGACCTTGACATCGGTGTCGGTGGCGGTGAACGCCTCGGCGCAGCGCTCAAGCGGCACCCGCCGGGTGATCAGCCCGGCCAGCCACGCCCGGTCCGCCCTGGCCAACGCGTCCGCGGCCATCCGGTAGTGCCCGAGGTTGGCGTTCACCGAGCCGATCAACGCGTCGTTCTGCAGCACCACCTCGCGGTTCATCGCGCCGACGTCGACCCCGAGCCGCCGGCCCGGGCTGGACACGCCGGTGAGACAGACGATCCCGTACGGGCCGGTGATCGTCATCGCGGCCAGCACCAGCGGGCTCGCCCCGGTGGCCTCGATCACCACGTCCGGCCGGACCCGCTCGGCGACCTCGTCGATGTCGCCGTGGTGGTAGGTCGCCCCGAGCCCGGCGACCAACTCCGGCTTCGGCCCCTCGGTCACCCGGTCCAGCACGTGCACGTCGAGCCCACGCTGCGCGCCGAGCAGCGCGGCCAGCAGCCCGATCGGCCCCGCGCCGGTGACCAGCACCGAGTTCGGCTCGAACCAGGCCCGCGCCCCGACCTTCGCCACCTGGTCCCACGCCTTAGCCACCACCGTGGTGGGCTCCATGAGGACGCCCACCTCGGCCAGCCCGGGGTCGAGCCGCACGGCGTAGTCGGCCTCGACCGTCCACCGCCCGCTGGCGAAACCGTCGAGCTCCTTGATGCCGCGCTCGGTGTAGCGGCCGTTGCGGCACATGTCGAACTCGCCGCGGGCGCACGCGCCGCAGGGCACCGGGTCGGGCCGCCGGACGACGCCCACCACCAGGTCGCCCTGGGCGAACGCGCTGCCCGCCGGCGCGGTGAGCACCCTGCCCAGCGACTCGTGCCCGAGCACCAGGCGGTCCCGGCCGGGCGGGGCCCAGCCGTACTCCCCGGCCACGATCTCCTTGTCGGTGCCGCACACCCCCACGGCGATCCCCTCCACCAGCAGCTCGTCGGGCGCGGGGCGGGGGTCGGGCAGGTCGGTGACGGCCAGCGAGCCGGCACGTCCCGGCGCGACGGTCATGGCACGCATGCGAACTCCAGCTCTGGGTCGGCGGTTCGGGCTCGACGTACCCGCTGCGCTGGGACGTACCCGCTGCGCTGGGACGTATTCGCTGCGCTGGAGGCCAACCGGCGGCCGTGCGCCGTGATCATCTCCGGGGCGTGCCCGTCAGCCGGCGATCTCTTTCGGGACGGTGGCGTAGACCATCCGCTTGTTCGGATGCTCGGCCACGGTCCACATGATCCCCAGTGTCGTTCCGCCGGACCCGCGCTGCCAGTGCGACAGGTCCTCCGGGCCGACGGCGGCGGGCTGGCTGGTGGCGACCTGGAGCGTCTCGGTGGAGGCGGTGGCCCTGGCCGTCTGGAACAGGGCGCCGTTGGAGTCCTTCCCGCGGCTCTGGCTGAGGTACCACCGCCCGTTGAACCGGGCCGCGCCCTGGATGTTGGAGAAGGGGACCTTGTGCGCGGCATCGGCCTTCCACCGGTATCCCTTGGTGGTGATCTGCTCGCCGGCGCCGTCCACCGCACCGGCCATCGGCCACGCGACCACCCGGCCCCTGGCCCTGGTCTCCGGACTCGCCCCGTTGCAGTACTCGCCGGCGACCATGTGGTCGACGCCGCTGCGATCGAGCCCGGCGTAGGAGAACCTCAGGCCCCGGGAGTCCTCGGTGCACTTCGCCACCTTCGCCGTCGTGCTGGTCCAGGAGGCCACCTGCGGCATGACGTAGCGGTAGCCGTGCCCGTAATAGGTTCCGCTCCTCCTGCCGATCTTGTCCCGGTCCTTGGTGGTGCCGTTGGACGCGGCCCCGAGGTCGTAGATGTGGCGCATGTCGAACACCCGGAACCCGCGCCCGGTGTCGGCGACGTAGAGGAAGTTGCCGTACCAGACGATCCCGCCGGCGTGCAGCGACTTGCCCTCGCCGGTCTGCTTGGTACGCACGCTCATGTAGCTCACGTTGTCGTAGGAGTTCACCGTCGGGTAGACGAGCAGGACGTGCCGGTACCGGCCGGTGCGCGGGTCGATGAAGGTGATCCGAACGCCCTTCTCCAGCGAATCCTCCCCGTTGGCGACCCCGTCCTTGTTGCTGCTGTCGTACCAGGAGACGAGGATGGGTTGGTTCCGCTCGCCCCAGCGCTGGTCGTCCTGCGCGTCAGCGACAGTCGTCACCCCCTGTGGCATCCACAGGCCGGTGGAGTTGTCGCCCGCGTTGAAGCAGATGCTCTCGGAGACACTGCCCAGGGTTCGTCCGGCGGCGGCGGAGTTGCACGGGACGTAGGGGGCACCGACCCGGCCGACCCGGTTGGCGTCGGCGATGATCTTCCCCACACCGGCCCTGGGCAGTTCCTTGTCGAGCTCGGCGACCCGGCGCTTCAGTTCGTCGCCCATGGCGTTCGGACGTAGTTCGAAGTTGCCCAGGCTCAGGGTGGGGTCGGCCGCGGCGACGGCCGGCCCCTGGACGCCTATCAGTGTCGCCGCGCTCACGACCAGCACGGTGGCCGCGGCCCATACGTTGCTTCGCAGACTCATGCGCTCCCCTCATCTGCCCGAGCCGGTTCCGGCACTCGGGCACGATTCGGTACTCCGGCAAGTCGGTGGCAGATCGGCACCGCGGCAACCTACTACAGATGTAGCGGTTTCGACCATGGTCGGCGATGCGCACCGGGTTTGGCGCCCATCGTGCGGGGCAAACCCTCCTGGGACGAACGACCGTCCTAGGGAGGACCATGACCGGCTTCTTCGGCCCGGGAGGCGGCCCCAGTCCGTTCGACGAGTTCCTCGCCCAGTTCTTCGGCGCCGGCTCACCGGGGCGTCGGCCGGTGGACATCACCGCGGTGATGAGCGACCAGGCGCGGGCGGTCGTGGCGGAGGCCGCCGCGCAGACCGCCCAGTGGGGGCGCACCGACCTGGACACCGAGCAGCTGCTGTGGGCGGTGTTGCGGCTGCCCGCCACCCGCGCACTGGTGGAGGGGACCGGCGCCGATCCCGACGCGCTGGCCCGCCGCATCGAGGAGGCGTCGCGGGCCGGGCAGCCCCACCCCGGCCCGGTGCGGCTCACCCCGGCGGCCAAGCGCAGCCTGCTCGACGCGCACCGGATCTCCCGCGGACTCGGGTCGTCCTACCTCGGCCCCGAGCACCTGCTGCTCGCGCTGGCCGCCAATCCCGAGTCCGGCGCGGGGCGATTGCTCGGCGATGCGAAGGTCACCCCGGAGACGCTGGCCCGCGGCGGGTCGGCGGACCGCGCCGGCGAGGGCGGCCGGCCCACCGGCACCGAGACGCTGGAGCAGTTCGGCCGCGACCTGACCCAGCAGGCCCGCGACGGCGACCTCGACCCGGTGGTGGGCCGGGACGACGAGATCGAGCAGACCGTGGAGGTGTTGTCCCGGCGGACGAAGAACAACCCGGTGCTCATCGGCGAGGCCGGGGTCGGCAAGACCGCCATCGTCGAGGGGCTCGCCCAGCGGATCGCCGCCGACGACGTCCCCGAGTCGCTCACCGGGCGCCGAGTGGTGCAGCTCGACCTCACCGCCATGGTGGCCGGGACCCGCTACCGCGGTGACTTCGAGGAGCGGATGACCAAGCTGCTGCAGGAGATCCGGTCGCACCGCAACGAGTTGATCGTGTTCATCGACGAGCTGCACACCGTGGTCGGCGCCGGGTCGTCGGAGGGCGCTGGAGGGTCCCTGGGGGCCGGCAACATGCTCAAGCCCGCGCTGGCCAGGGGTGAGCTGCACGTCGTGGGCGCGACCACGCTGGACGAGTACCGCCGGCACATCGAGAGCGACCCCGCGCTGGAGCGCCGGTTCCAGCCGATCCTGGTGCCGGAGCCGACGGCCGAGGACGCGCTGGAGATCCTGCGCGGGCTGCGCGACCGGTACGAGGCCCACCACCAGGTGCGCTACGCCGACGAGGCACTGCATGCCGCGGTCACCCTGTCCGACCGCTACATCACCGACCGGTTCCTGCCGGACAAGGCCATCGACCTGATCGACCAGGCGGGTGCCAGGGTGCGGCTGCGCTCCCGGCGCCCGCACCGACTGCGCGACCTGCAGGCGCGGCTGGACCAGCTCAACCGGGACAAGGACCAGGCGGTCGCCGAGGAGGACTACGAGCGCGCCTCCACCCTGCGGGACCAGATCAACGAGGTGCGCGCCGAGCTGGAACGGGCCAGCGCCGACGGCGGGCCGAGCGGGGTCGCGGAGGTGTCGGCCACCGACATCGCCGAGGTGGTGTCCCGGATCAGCGGCGTCCCGGTCAGCCAGCTCACCCAGGAGGAGCGGGACCGGCTGCTGCGGCTGGAGGAGCACCTGCACGGCCGGGTGGTCGGGCAGGACGAGGCGGTGAGCGCGGTCGCAGAGGCGGTGCGCCGCTCCCGCGCCGGGCTGGCCGAGCCGGCCCGCCCCTCGGGCAGCTTCCTGTTCCTCGGGCCCACCGGCGTCGGCAAGACCGAGCTGGCCAGGGCGCTGGCCGAGGCGCTGTTCGGCGACGAGACGCACATGGTGCGGATCGACATGAGCGAGTACGGCGAGCGGCACACGGTCAGCCGGCTGATCGGGGCGCCGCCGGGCTACGTCGGTTACGACGACCCCGGCCAGCTCACCGAGCCGGTGCGCCGCCGCCCGTACTCGGTGGTACTGCTCGACGAGATCGAGAAGGCCCACCCCGAGGTGTTCAACGTGCTGCTCCAGGTGCTCGACGACGGCCGGCTCACCGACGGGAGGGGGCGCACGGTCAACTTCACCAACACCGTGCTGATCATGACCAGCAACCTCGGCTCCGAGCTGATCACCGGCGGCGCCGGCCCGCTCGGGTTCACCCCGCCCTCCGGTGACGAGGAGCAGCGGTCGCTGCGGGACCGGCTGATGCGGACGTTGCGGGAGAACTTCCGGCCCGAGTTCCTCAACCGGATCGACGAGATCATCGTGTTCCGCCGGCTGGCCGACGAGCAGCTGCACCGGATCACCGAGCTGATGCTGGAGGACACTCGGCGGCGGGCGCAGGCGCAGGACATCACCCTGGGTTTCTCCCCCGCCGCCATGGCCTGGCTCAGCGAGCGCGGGCACCAGCCCGAGTTCGGCGCCCGCCCGCTGCGCCGGACCATCCAGCGTGAGGTGGACAACCAACTGTCCCGGATGCTGCTGGACGGCCGGATCGAGCGCGGCTCGCACGTGAACGTGGACGTCCGGGACGATCGGCTCACCTTCGACACCACCGCCGACGTCGGCGCCCGCAGCGGCTGACCCCGGTCCCCGGGCTCACCGGGACAGCGCACCGACCCACCCTGCCCCTTCGTCGCGAAAGGACGCGGAATGACCCTGCCGCCCGCCGCCCCGCTGTCGAGCCACCGGTTGGACCGGATCGACCGGTTCCTCGAGTCGACGGTGGGCGAGGCGTTCAAGCACGACGAGCGGCTGCACGGGCTGGACGTGCAGGTGAGCGTCCGCGGTGGGGTGGCGCACCTAACCGGCGCGGTGGACCGGCCAGAGCAGCTCGCCCTGGTGCGCGACCTCGTGGGTCGCTTCCAGGGGGTGCTGGCGGTGTGGGACCGGGTGGTCGTCGACGGGCACCGCCCGGTCGTGCTGGACGTCGGCTGCGGCGGCACCAAGCAGTACCCGGACAACATCGGGGTGGACCGGCGGGCCGCGACCGGCGTGGACGTGGTCGCCGACCTGCGGGACGGGCTGCCCTTCCCGGACGGCTGCGCGGACCGGGTGTTCGCCGTGCACGTGCTGGAGCACCTGGTCGACTTCCTGCCGCTGGTCGACGAGTGTCACCGGGTGCTGCGCCCCGGCGGAATCCTGCACGTGCTGTCCCCGTGGTGGCGGTACGTGAACGCGGTCGCCGACCCGACCCACGTCCGGTTCCTCGACGTACAGACGTTCAAGGGGATCTGCGAGCGGCAGGACACCGACCGGCGGTGGTTCCCGCTGCACGCCGAATGCGACGGCGCCAGCGTGTTCGCCGACTTGCTCAGGGTCGACGGCGACGCGCCGGCCCCCTCCGCCGAGCACCTGGCCCGCTTCTTCGACTGAGAGCGGCTGACGCGCGGGTGCTCAGTGGGCGTGGTGGGTGCTGCGCGTGACGTGGCTCACCTGGCGGGCTCCGCGTCGCGGCCGGCCCTGGCGGCGGCGTCCACCGCGGCGCAGAGCAGGTCCACGGCGACCAGTTGGGCCTCGTGCACCACCGAGGCGGTGCCGGGCACGCACACCGCGTCGTCGGCGGCGTTGGCCAGCGGGTTGGGGCAGCAGCCGCAGCAGGTCAGCACGGTGGCGCCGGCGGCGCGGGCGGCCCGCGCGGCGGCGGCCATGCCCGTGGTGTGCCCGGTGGCCGAGAGCAGCAGGACCACGTCGCCGGCGCGCGCCTCGGCGGTCACCAGGGCGGCCAGGTCCGCGGCCCGGCCGTCCGGGTCACCGCCGCCCGCGCCCGGGCCGTCCAGTGCGAGGGTGTCGCCATGCCCGGCGAGTTCGGCGGCCAGGTGCCGGGCCTGCCGCACGGCTTCGTCGTCGCCCGCGGCGAGCAGCCGGGACCCGGCGGCGAACCGGTCGGCGATCAGCCGGCCCCAGCGCTCGATCCGCCGAACCTGGCCGCGCAGCGCGGCGAGCGTGTCGTTCAGAGCGTTGAGGTGTCCTATCGCGATCTCGGGCAGCGCGCTCGCGATCGGCACGTCGGAGTGTCGATCACCGACTCGCTGCCGTTCTCTGGTGGCTTCCATGCTCCTCGGGTAACCGGGACACACCCTGCTAAACGGCGTTGCCGCAGGTCACCGGCCGTGGGAGAAGCGGACACCCTGCGCGAGCAGGTCGACCACCTCGGCGCAGACGGCCTCGGTCGGCACGTCGGCGACGAAGGAGTCGTCGTGCGGGCAGCGGGGTAGGTCCTCGCGGGTGCAGTCCGCCCCGCACATCGGGCAGCGCGTGGTCCACGAGATCAGCACCCGGTCGCCCGCGCGGCCCAGCGGTCCTGCGTTGATGACGTTGCCCATCCAGAACACCCCGACCGTCGCGGTGCCGACCGCCTTCGCCAGGTGCCGGGGCCCGCTGTCGTTGCCGACCAGCACCCGGCTGCGGGCCAGCACACCGCACAGGGCGCTCATGTCCAGGCCGGTCAGGCCGCGCACCGCACGCGCCGTTCCGGCCGGCAGCCGGTCCCTGGTCAGCTCGGTCACCTCGTCGACGAGGTCCTTCTCGTCGGGCGAGCCCAGCACGACCACGCCGGCACCGTCGATGGCGCAGTGCGCGGCCACGTCGGCGAACCGGGCCGGTGGCCAGCGGCGCCGTGGGTCGGTGGCGCTGGGGTGCACGGCCAGCAGCGGCTCCGGAAGGCCGCGCAGCGGCTGCTCGGCCGCCTCCAGGTCACGGTCGGTCAACGCGAGGGTGGGCTCGAGGGTCACCGGCGGCGCGCCGGCCAACCCGACGATCTCCAGCGCGCGCATGACCTCGTGCTGGTAGTACCGGAACGGCAACCACCGGGTGAGCGGCACCGCGTCCGGGGTGCGCGCGCCGACCGTCCAGCGGGCCCCGGTGCGCAGCAGGAAAGGGTTCGACCACCGCCCGCCGCCGTGCAGCTGCACCGCGAGGTCCACCGGCCGGCGGCAGACCCGCCGGAAGAACTCCTCCTGCGCGTCCTCGTCCGGTGGCGCGCCGCCCGGCTCGTGCACGCCCTTCGCGGGCGGCAGGGTGATCACCTCGCCCACCGAGCCGGGCCGGTCGGCGAACAGCGCGGCGTGCAGCGGCGTGCCGAGCAGCACGATCTCGGCGTCCGGGTAGGCCACGGCGAGCGACTCGATCGCCGGCACGGCGAACAGCAGGTCGCCCAGCCCCCCGCCACGCAACACCGCGATGCGCCGCACCTCCGGCCAGGCCGGCTCCAGCGGCCCGACGCTCAGCCGGCCACGGTGGCCGCCGTGAAGGCCACCTTCATCGCGCCCCGCGCGATCGAGGTGGCCTTCACGGCGTTGGTCGAACGCCGCGGCGGGGGGCGTCTCCGTGTGGGTGGTGGGGGGAGACGGGTGGGAGGAGCCGGGGGTGGTGCCGCTCCCGGTCACCGCTGCCGCGCCTTCGCGGTCTTCCGCTGGTTGGCCTTCTCGATGGCCTCGACCAGCTCCTTCTTGGTCATCGACGAGCGGCCGCGCACGTCGAGCCGCTTCGCCAGGTCGTAGAGGTGCTGCTTGCTCGCGTTGGCGTCGACGCCACCGGCGGTGTCCCCGCGCCGGCTCCGCGCGCCGCGGGCCGCCTGCTTGTCCGAGGGACCACGCTTCTTCTTCGGCTCCCAGTGGTCGCCGACCTTCTCGAACGAGTGCTTCAGCGCCGCGAAGGCCGTGCGGTGTGCGCGCTCCCCCTCGCCGTAGGTCTCCACCGCGGAGTCGTGCGCCTCGATCCACGTGCGCTGCGCCTCCTTCGGGGAGCGCTCCAACGTGCTCGGCATGCTCTCCCGTCCGGGCATCGTGCTCACCTCCGAAGTTCGCGCGCCGCACCCCGAGGGCGGCGCCCACTCGCAGGTATTGCCGTTCTCCCGCCGGCCAAACCCGCCGAACCCCACGGAAACCACCCGGTCGCGCGTCCTCTGCGGACGATCACGTTTGCCTCGGTGCACATCGGGCATTGCAGAAGGAGAAGTGGCGCGCCGGGCGCGCGGATCGAGCGGAGGTGACGAGTGGACATCTCGGCAGGAATGCCACCCGACGAGGTGGGCCGGGGCGGCGAGGGGATCACCCCCGAGCTGGCCCGCGGCCTGTTCCGGGCCGGCTCCCGCGTGGTGGTGCTCGGCGACGCGATCCTGGACGTCTGGCTGTCCGGGCGGTGCGATCGGCTCTGCCGCGAGGCGCCGGCACCGGTGGTGGACGTCCGGCAACGGTCCTACGCCCCGGGCGGGGCGGCCAACACCGCGGTGAACCTCGCCGCGCTCGGCGCGCGGGTGAGCATGGTCACCGCCGTCGGCGACGACGCCACGGGCCGCCGGCTGTGCGCGGAGCTGCGGAACCGCGGGGTGGGCACCGACCACGTCGCGGTCAGCGGTGGCCGGGCCACGGTGAGCAAGCGGCGGATCGTCGCCGGTGACCAGCTCCTGCTGCGGTTCGACGACGGCGACACCGGCGATGGGGACGACGTCGAGGCCGCGCGGCTGGTCGAGACGCTGCGGGCCGCACTCGCCGACGCCGACGCGCTGGTCGTCTGCGACTACGCCAACGGGGCGCTCGGTCCCCGGGTGGCCGAGGCGCTGCGCGGGCTGCGCTCCGAGCTGCCGCTGCTGGTGCTGGACGCGCACGATCCTGGCCGGTGGCGGGCGCTGCGGCCGGACCTGGTGACGCCGAACGCCGCCGAGGCCGCCGAGCTGCTCGGCACCGACCTCCCCGACGGCGGTGACGCGCGGGTGGAGTTCCTCGACCGGCACCGTGACCGGTTGGCCGAGGCGACCGGCGCCGCCGCGGTGGCGGTCACCCTCGACCGGGACGGGGCCGTGCTGCTGACCGGATCGCAGCCGGTGCATCGGACGTGGGCGCGGCCGGCGCCGGAGAACTACACCTCCGGCGCGGGCGACACGTTCGTCGCCGCGGCCACCGTGGCACTCGCCGGCGGCCTGCCGATCACCACCGCCGTGGAGCTGGCGCAGGCCGCGGCCGACATCGTGGTGCACCGACCGGGCACGGCGGTGTGCACCGCCGCCGAGCTGGAGCAGCGGTTCGGCACGTACTCGTCGGCGGCGCTGGACCACGACCACCTGGCCGGCGTGGTGGCCGAGCACCGTGCCGCCGGCCGGCGGGTGGTGTTCACCAACGGCTGCTTCGACGTGCTGCACCGCGGTCACGTGGCTTACCTCAACGAGGCGAAGCGGCTCGGCGACGTGCTGATCGTCGCGGTGAACGCCGACGAGAGCGTGCGCCGGATCAAGGGGCCGGACCGGCCGGTGAACACCGTCCGGGACCGGGCGGCGGTGCTGGCCGCGCTCAGCTGCGTCGACCACGTCACGGTGTTCACCGAGGACACCCCGGTGGAGCTGCTGCGCGGGCTGCGGCCGGACATCTACGTCAAGGGCGGCGACTACACCCCGGAGATGCTGACCGAGGCGCCGGTGGTGCGCTCCTACGGCGGCCAGGTGCGGGTGCTCGGGTACGTGCCCGACCACTCCACCTCGGCGGTGATCGAGCGGATCCGGGCCGGCGCGGGGACGGGGGAACCGGCGTGACCGAGCCGGAGCTGGAGGTCCTGATCCCCACCAGGAACCGACCGGTGGAGCTGGCGACCACGCTGGCCGGGCTGGCCGCCCAGGACTTCCCGGACTTCGGGGTCCTGGTCAGCGACCAGTCCGACGGGGCGCCCAGCTACGACACGCCCGGGGCGACGGCGATGGCGCGGGTGCTGCGCCGCGCCGGCCACCCGGTGTCGTTCGGCCGGCACCTGCCGCCGCGCGGCCTCGCCGAGCACCGGGCGCACCTGCTGGCCCGGTCCCGCGCCCGGTACGTGCTGTTCCTCGACGACGACGTGTGGCTGGAGCCGGGCACGATCAGCCGGCTGCACGAGGCGATCAGCAAGCTGGGCTGCGGCCTCGTCGGCAACGCCGTGCAGGGTCTGTCCTACCTGAACGACCACCGACCGGAGGAGCTGGAACCGTTCGAGCGGTGGCAGGGCCCGCCCGAGCCGGAGCGGATCACCCCGCACGGCCCGGAGTGGCGGCGGTGGACCCTGCACAACGCCGCCAACCCCACGCACCTGGCCGACGCCCTGGGCCTCCGCGACGGCGAGTGGGTGGCGTACAAGATCGCCTGGGTGGGCGGGTGCGTGCTCTACGACCGGGCGGCGCTGGTGTCGGTCGGCGGGTTCGACTTCTGGTCGGAGCTGCCACCCGACCACTGCGGCGAGGACGTGCTCGCCCAGCTGCGGGTGCTGGCCACCTACGGCGGCGCCGGCGTCCTGCCCAGCGGCGCGGTGCACCTGGAGGCGCCGACCACGGTCGTCGAGCGGCGGGTGGAGGCCTACGAGGTGGTGCCGCCCCCCGGCGGGCAGGAGTGACCGCGCATGACCGGGCCGCGGCGGGGAAGCCAGTAGCGCATGAACTGGCAGGAGATCTTCTCGCCCGACGTCTCCCCCGTGGAGATCTTCGTCCGCGGCACCGTCATGTACCTGTTCATCTACTTCACGCTCCGCTTCGTGTTCAAGCGGGAGTCGGGCGCCACCGGGATCACCGATCTGCTGGTACTCGTCCTGCTGGCCGACGCGGCGCAGAACGGCATGGCCGGCGAGTACACCTCCATCGGCGACGGCGTGCTGCTGGTCGGTGTGATCGTGCTGTGGGCGACGGCGCTCGACTTCCTCGCCTACAAGGTGCCGCCACTGCGCCGGTTCGTCCGGCCCCGCCCGCTGCCGCTGGTCCGGCGGGGCCGGCTGCTGCGGTACAACCTCGCCAAGGAGCTGCTGACCGACGACGAGCTGTTCAGCCAGCTCCGTGAACAGGGCATCACCCGCCTGAGCCAGGTGCGCCAGGCGCAGATGGAACCCGACGGCAGGCTCTCGATCGTGCGCTTCGACGAGCAGGGGGCCGGCTGGCGGGGACACCAGGACCGGATGGTCTGAACCGCGACCTCGGAGGAGTGGCGACACCCCCGGGGCGGCGGCGTTTCCGCCGGCGCGGAACGGGAACAAGCAGGCATGCCCGAACACCCCGCCCGATCCGACCCTCCCCACGCCGCCCGCGACGAGCTCCGCCGCGCCGCGCGGGACACCTTCGGCTGGGACCGGCTGCGCCCCGAGCAGCTGACCGCGATGGAGCGGCTGCTCGAAGGGCACGACGTGCTGGTCGTGATGCCCACCGGCGCCGGCAAGTCGGCGATCTACCAGGTGCCCGCGCTGCTGCTGCCCGGCCCGACGGTGGTGGTGTCCCCGCTGATCGCCCTGCAGCGGGACCAGGTGGGCCAGCTCGCGGACAGCGCCGCACCGGACGCGGTGGCGGTGAACTCGGCGCAGCGGGCCCGGGACAGCGAGCGGGCCTGGGACGCGGTCGGCGCCGGCGACGCCGAGTACCTCTTCCTCGCCCCCGAGCAGCTCGCCAAGGACGACGTCCTCGCCGATCTCGAACGGTCCCGGCCCACCCTGTTCGTGGTGGACGAGGCGCACTGCGTCTCGGCGTGGGGGCACGACTTCCGCCCCGACTACCTGCTGTTGCGGCACGTGGTCGCGCGGTTGGGGCGCCCGCGGGTGCTGGCGCTGACCGCCACCGCGAGCGGGCCGGTGCGCGACGACATCGTGCGCCACCTCGGCCTGCGCGACCCGGTCCGGGTGGTCACCGGGTTCGACCGGCCGAACCTCCACCTGGCGGTGCGGCACGTCGGCACCGAGGAGGACAAGCGGGCCGCGCTGCTCGACCGGGTGGCCGAGGCCGATCCGCCCGGACTGGTGTACGCCGCGACCCGCAAGGACACCGAGCACTACGCCGCCGAGCTCGCCGACCGTGGCGTGCGGGTCGCCGCGTTCCACGCCGGCCTTCCCGCGGCCGAGCGGAGGCGGGTGCACGAGGATTTCCTGGCCGACCGGCTGGACGTCGTGGTGGCCACCTCCGCGTTCGGGATGGGCATCGACACGCCGAACGTGCGGTTCGTCGTGCACGCGTCGGTGCCCGACTCGCTGGACTCCTACTACCAGCAGATCGGACGGGCCGGCCGGGACGACGAGCGGGCCGACGCGCTACTGCTGTACCGGCCGGAGGACCTGGGGCTGCAGCGCTTCCTCACCGCGGGCGCGGTCGACACCGGCGCGGTGCGCGAGGTCGCCGACACGGTGCGGGCGCACGAGGGACCGATCAGCCCCGAGGAGCTCGACGACGAGGTGGACGCCTCCCACCGGAGGGCGCTGACCGGGCTGACCCTGCTGGAGCAGGTGGACGCGGTGCGGGCCACCGACGACGGGTTCGTCTACGCCGACGGCGGCCCGGAGCCGGAACGGGCGACGGCCGAGGCCGCCGAGACGTTCGAGCACCGCAAGGAGCTCGACCGGACCCGGATCGAGATGCTGCGCGACTACGCCGAGACCCGCTCGTGCCGCCGGCAGTTCCTGCTCGGCTATTTCGGGGAGTCGCTGGACGAGCCGTGCGGGTTCTGCGACACCTGCGAGGCCGGCACCGCGGCCGCGCACGCGCCACCGGCCGACCCGGAGTTCCCGCCGGAGACCCGCGTGCGGCACACCGAGTGGGGCGAGGGCACCGTGGTGAACCAGGAGGCCGACCGGCTCACCGTGCTGTTCGACGAGGCCGGCTACCGCACGCTGTCCCTGCCCGCAGTGCGCGAGCACGACCTGCTCGGCGAGGCGTGACCGGCGCGCGAGTCGACCCGGTCAACGGCCGTCCGGGGCCGGCGCGACGTCCTGGTGCTCGGTCCACTCGCCGGGCGGCTCGCCGCCCTCCGGCTCCGGGTTCGGGTGGCCACCGTACGGCCGCTGGCCGGAGCCGGGCAGCTCCCCCGGATCGCCCTCCGGGTAGTCGTGCTCGACGTCGTCGACCTCCTCGGACACCAGCGGGCTCCTCCTGGCGCTCTCCGGATCCTCCGCCACCGGCTCCCGCTCGAACTCGCGATCCATCCCTGCCTCCGGGGTCGTCGTCCGTTTCCGCGCCCGGATACCCGACCCGGCCGTCCCGCACACCGCGTTTCCCCGCCGCGTGCCGCGTCGTGATGCCGTACCGGACCTCTCGCACCGTTCGTGAATTGTCGACCCCACGATACCGCGGACACCGTTCGCCCCGGCACGGGAGAACACATTAGCCGAGATGTCTTGACCTCCCGAGAATTCGCGCCAACCGCTGGTCGATCTTCCGCTTCCGGAAGGCTTTCTTCCCTGTCAGCGTCCGAAGTGCCTTGTTACGTTCGAGGACGCGCGCGCACCACATGGACGAAGTTCCGACCGGAAAGGAAATTCTGATGAAGGTGTACGAGACCCCCATGTTGATCGACCTCGGTGCGTTCCACCGGGTGACCGGCCTGCTCCAGTTCCGCGGGAACGACCGCCTGATCCTGAGCAAGAACTGACGGCTCGACCCGTTTTCGGCGACGCTGATGTCGGAGTCACCGAACGGCCCGGGGCACGGCGAGGCGTACTTCGTGGTCCTGCCCGACCACGAGTCCGCCGTCGCCGTGGCCTCGCGGCTGCTGTCGAACGGCTGGCCGAACCGCGGGGCGAACGACGCCGGCGCGAACGACGCCGGCGCGAACGGGGTGCGGACGCTGTCCCATCCCTCCGGACGACCCTGGATCGTCGGGCGGTGGCGGGACGCGGACGTCGTCGCCGCCGGCGCAGGCGGCACGTCGCTGGCCGTCATCGGCTGTTGTCCCGTCGACGCCGCCGAGCTCACCGCGGCGGCCGCGCGACTGCGCGACCTGGCCCAGCTCGACGCGCTCGCCCTGCGGCTGCCCGGCAGCTTCCACCTCGTCGCCGCACGGGACGGGCGATGCCGGGTGCAGGGCCCCGCGTCCGGCCTGCGACTGGTGTTCTCCGCCGCGGTCGGCGGGACGACGGTGGCCGCCGACCGGGCGGATGTCCTCGCCGGGCTCACCGGGGCCCGGCTGGACATCGACCGGCTGGCGACCCGGCTGCTGTTCCCGGTGCCGCACCCGCTGGCCGACCAGCCGCTGTGGCACGGCGTGCACGGCGTCCCGCCGGGCAGCGCGCTGGTCCTGGAGCGCGACGGGAGGTCCAGGGAGATCCGCTGGTGGCAGCCGCCGGAGCCGGTACGCCGGCTGCCCGACGCCGCGCCCGGCGCCCGGCGGGCACTGGCGGAGGCGGTCGACGCCCGCACCCGCGCGGGCGGGGTCGTCGGCTGCGACCTGTCCGGCGGGCTGGACTCGACGTCGGTGTGCTTCCTGGCGGCCAGGGGTCCCGCGAAGGTCGTCGCGAGCACCTGGCCGGGGATCGACCCCGCCGACGACGACCTGACCTGGGCGCGCCGCGCGGCCGCGCACCTGCCCGAGGTGGAGCACGCCGTGTGGCCGGCCGAGCGGTCCCCGCTGGTCTACGCCGACCTGCTGGAGATCGACGACCCACTGGACGAGCCGACGATCGGCGTGCTGGACCTGGCCCGCCTGCTCAGCGACCTCGAGCCGCTGGCGGCACGGGGCTGCCGGGTGCGGCTCACCGGCATCGGCGGCGACCACGTCGCCTGGTGCTCGGAGGCGCACTACCACACACTGCTGCGCACCCGGCCGTGGCAGGCGCTGCCCCGGCTGCGCGGTTTCCGGGCGCTGTTCCACTGGCCGTGGTCCACGATGGTCCGGGCGCTGGCCGACACCCGGCCGTACCCGCGCTGGCTGGCCGGCACGGCCGGCGAGCTCCGCGCCCCGCTCCCCCCGACGGTCACCGCCGCCCTCGGCTGGGGCGCCCCGCCCCGGCTGTTCGACTGGGTCACCCCGGACGCCGAGCACGCCGCCAGGGCGGCCCTGCGCGCGGCGAGCCGGAACGCCGTCCCGCTGGGATCCACCCGCGGCCAGCACGTCGACCTGGAGCAGGTCCGGGCCAGCACCCGGATCATCCGGCAGTGGGAGCAGATCAGCGCCCGCGCCGGCCTGCCTATCTCGTCGCCGTACTTCGACGACCGGGTGATCGAGGCGTTCCTCTCCGTCCGGCCACTGGACCGGGTGACGCCGTGGCGGTACAAGCCGGTCCTCGTCGCCGCGATGCGCGGTGTCGTCCCCGACGACTGCCTCACCAGGACCAGCAAGGCGCAGGCCGCGCTGGACGCCGCCGCGGGGCTGCGCGCCCACCGCGGCGACCTGGCCGAGCTCTGGGCCGAGTCACGGCTGGCCGAGCTCGGCCTGGTGGATCGCGACCGGCTGATCGAGCTCGCGCTGCGGCCCGCGACGCCGGAGCTGACCACCGCGATCCTCTACTCCACGATCGGCTGCGAGGTGTGGCTGCGCACCCTCGAGGCCCACCAAGCGCCGGTCACCGCCCTCTCCCGAACGGAGCACCGATGAGCCTCCGGTTACGTCCCGACGTGTCACTGACCGACACCGAGTACGGCACCGTGCTGCTCGACGAGCGCAGCGGCCGCTACTGGCAGCTCAACCCGACCGCCACGGTGGTGGTCAGGACGCTGCTCGACGGTGGCGACGCCGAGGCCGCCGTCAGCGCGCTGGCCGGCGAGTACGCGGTGGCCGAGGACCGGGCCAGGAACGACGTGACGTCCCTGGTGGACGGCCTGCGGTCGGCCGGGCTGGTGACGTCGTGACCACCCCGAGCGCGCTCGACAGGCCGGACGCGGTGCCGCTGCGCCGCAGGATGGCCGCCAAGGCCGCGGTGGGCGTGGCCCGGCTGCTCGCCCCGCTGCCGCCGCGCCGGCTGCGCGCGGTCCTCGGCGTGGTCCGGCGCGGCGCCCGCCCCGCCGACGTCGCCACCGCGAAGTCGGCGCGCGACGCCGTGCTCGCCGCCAGTCTCACCTGCCTGGGCCCGCGGGGCTGCCTGCCCCGGTCGATCGCGGTGGCGCTGCTGTGCCGGGCCGGCGGCACCTGGCCGACCTGGTGCGTGGGCGTGCGGGTGCTGCCGCCGTTCGGGGCGCACGCCTGGGTCGAGGCCGACGGGCGGCTGGTGGACGAGGGGGTGCCGGTCGACTACTTCCGCCGGCTCGTCACCGTGCCCCCGGTGGAGCCGGGGCACCGGGCGCGCCGGTGAGCGCTCCGGCCGCGCCGCGCGCCCGCCTGCGCGACCTCGCCCGGCTCGCCTCCGGGCACTCCCGGACGCTCGCGGCGGCGATCGCGTTGACCGTCGTCGCGTCCGGGCTCGGGCTGCTGCAGCCACTGCTGGTCCGGCAGGCGGTGGACGGCGCCGGCCGGTCGGTGCCGTGGGCACTGCTGGTCGGCCTCGCACTGCTGTTCGCCGGCCAGGCGCTGGTCGACGCGGCGGGGTTGTTCCTGCTGGAGCGCACCGGCGAGGCCGTGGTGCTCGGGCTGCGCCGTCGGCTGGTGGCCCGCCTGCTGCGGCTGCGGATGGACGTCTACGACCGGCACCGGGTCGGCGACCTCCTCTCCCGGGTCGGCACCGACACCACCGTGCTGCGGGAGGTCACCACCCAGGCGGCGGTGCAGTTGGTCACCGGCGCGCTCACCGCGGTGGGCACGGTGGCGTTGATGGTGTGGCTGGATCCGCTGCTGTTCCTGCTGGTGGCGACGACGATCGCGGTCGCCGCGGTGGTGGTCACCACGCTGCTCGGTCGGCTGCGGGTCGCCAGCGAGCAGGCCCAGCGCGGCGTCGGCGCGATGAGCGCGGACCTGGAGCGGGCGCTCGGCGCGATCCGCACGGTCCGGGCCAGCCGGGCCGAGCGGCGTGAGACCGACCGGGTGAGCCGGCGCGCGGAGGAGGCGTACGCGGCGGGGGTGCGGGCGGCGAAGCTGACGTCGGTGATGAGCCCGGCCGTGGAGCTGGCGCTGCGCGGCTCGCTGCTGCTGGTGCTGCTCATCGGCGGCACGATGGTCGCCAGGGACGCGACGTCGCTGGGCAACCTGGTGGCGTTCCTGCTGTACGCGACCTACCTGGTGGTGCCGCTGGCCTCGGTGCTGCAGGGCATCGGCACCGTGCAGCGGGGCATGGGCGCGCTTCAGCGGGTGCACGAGGCCGGGACACTGCCCACCGAGCCCACCGGCGGGGCCACGCTGCCCGCGTGCCCGGACGGCAGTCCGGTGCTGGAGTTCCGCGACGTGTGGTTCCGCTACCGCGACCGGCCGGTGCTGCGCGGCGTGTCCTTCGCCGTGCCGGAGCACGCGCACGTGGCGCTGGTGGGCCGGTCGGGGGCGGGCAAGTCGACGATCCTCTCGCTGGTCGCCCGCTTCCACGAGCCGACCAGCGGCGCGATCCGGTTCTCCGGCCGCCCGGCCGCGGAGCTGGACCGCGCCGAGTGCCGCGCCCGGATCGCGCTGGTCGACCAGAACACGCCGGTGCTGCACGGCACGTTGCGGGAGAACCTGACCTACGCCGCGCCGGACGCGAGCGCCGCCGAGTTGGCGCGAGTGGTGGACCTGGTCAACCTGGGCGACGTCGTGGACCGGCTGCCGGACGGTCTCGACAGCCCGGTCGGGGAACGCGGCAACCAGCTCTCCGGCGGCGAGTGCCAGCGGGTGGCCATCGCCCGAGCGCTGCTCTGCCGGCCGGCCCTGCTGCTGCTCGACGAGCCGACCGCGCACCTCGACGCGATCAACGAGGCCGCGCTCACCCGGGCGATCGGCCAGGTCGCGGAGGAGTGCGCGCTGTTGGTGATCGCGCACCGGCTGTCCACGGTCCGCCGCGCCGAGCACATCGTGGTGCTCGACGGAGGCCGGGTGGTGGCCGGGGGCGGGCACGACCAGCTGGTGCGGTGCAGCCCGGTGTACCGCGACCTCGTCCTCGCCGGGCTCGACGGCACCGGCGGCACCGGCGGCACGGTCGTGGAAGAACCCGAAGGTAGCTCCGGTCCGACGAATGCGCGGACCGGGTGAAAGGTACTACCGCTCGAACGACCCGGCCGAACGCCCGTTATTAACCGGAGGACAGAAACGCCGACCCGAGAATTTCCGCCCTGCTGTCCCCTGAATGGGCCTAGGTCGCCTTCGGGACGAGCTGATACAAACGATTTCCGACCATTTCCGCGGCGCGACGGAAACGATGCGAGGCGAATGTGAACCTGCCGAAGCCCCAACTTGCGTGTCCGCGTTCCGTGGGGTACGGGGATTTCGTCGGTCTGTTACCGGACTATCCCGCCGTGCTCCGCAGGGCGCAGCAGCTCGCCGGCTCGGCGACCGCGGTGCAGGGGGCGCTGGCACTCGGCCGGTCCCGGCGGAACCGGCCCGACCTCGCCCTGCTGGAGATGGTGACCGACGGCGGCAAGCAGCGGCGGTTGCTGGTGGACTCGCTCGCCAGGACCGACCCGATGGGCGGCGAGACCGGCCGCCGGCACCTGGAGATCCGGGTGTACGCCCCGCTCTCCCGCCCGATGCTGGTGTTCGACGACCGGTACGCCGTGCTGGCGCTCGACCAGGCGCAGTGGAGCGCGGGTGCCCTGCTGCTGCGGGCACCACTCGCCGGCACGTGCAGCGAGCTCTTCGAGCTGCAGTGGTCGGCGGCCCGGCCGCTGACCGCCGAGCCGCCCCGGCCGAAGACGCTGTCCGGCCGGCAACGCGACGTGGTGAACCTGCTGCTGCAGGGCGCGACCGACCACCAGGTGGCGGCCCGGCTCGGGGTGAGCAGCCGGACCGTGCGCAACGTCGTGTCGCAGCTGCAGCGCCGCTTCGGCACGACCTCGCGAATGGCGCTCGGCTTCCGCCTCGCCCGGCTCGCGACCACCCCGCACCGCGACGACCGCCCGGCGTGACGTCGCGAGATCTACCGTCAGAACGCCGAGATCTACCTTCGGGACGCCGAGTTCGACGCTCGGACGAGTGAGTTCGGCCTCCCCGGCGGCTCACCCCGGCAGGTGGGCGACGAACCAGTCCCCGGCCAGCCGCGCCACCTCCGACAGGGCACCGGGCTCCTCGAACAGGTGGCTCGCGCCGGGCACGACCACCAGCTCGCTCGGCCCGGCCAGCCGCGAGCCGGCCTCCCGGTTCAGCTCCAGCACGTGCTCGTCACGGCCGCCGACGATCAGCAGGGTCGGCACGGTCACCCGGTCCAGCGCGGCGCCGGCCAGGTCGGGCCGCCCGCCCCGGGACACCACGGCGCGGACCGCCGGGTCGCCGGCGGCCGCCACCAGCGCCGCGGCCGCCCCGGTGCTCGCGCCGAACAGGCCGACCGGAAGGCCGGCGACCTCGGACCGGTCGCACACCTGCTCGACCGCGAGCCGTACCCGCTCGGCGAGCAGTCCGATGTCGAACCGCAGCTCGCGGGTGCGCAGGTCCACCGCCTCCTCCTCGGCGGTGAGCAGGTCCATCAGCAACGTCGCCACACCGCGGCGGCGCAGCGCCTCGGCGACCGCCCGGTTGCGCCCGCTGTGCCGCGAGCTGCCCGAGCCGTGCGCGAACACGACCAACCCCACCGCGTCGGGTGGCACGCCCAGGTCCCCGCCGAGCTCGCCCCGGTCCGCCCGGAGCGTCACCGGAACCGTCATCTCCTCCCCTCCCCGCGGTGCGACCGCTGGCTCACCGCTGGCCGGGCTCGTTGGTCCGCCGGTCGAAGGTGGTGTGCCCGTTGGGACAGCGCGGGATCTCCTCGCCCTCCCGGACGTCCACCGCCGCCCCGCACTCGGCGCAGTGGAACCGTCCGCTCTCCCGGGCCCGTTCCCCGGTGTGTGCCGGCAGCGGAAAGCACCTCCCGTTCGCCGTCCGCCGCGAACGGCATACCCGGGCGGGCCGGGGTTCACGCGCCGCGTCACTCCCTCCGGGGGACGGGGAAGGTGACCGGGCTGCGGTGCCCGTCCCGGTCCACCGCGCGGACGCCGAAGAACACGTTGTCCTTCGACAGCGGCACGACCGCGGACGTGGTGTCGCCGACGGGGATGACATGGGTCCAGTCCGGCGCGGTGGTCTCCCGCCACACCACCTCGTAGCCGGCGAGGTCGGCTTCCGGCCCACGATCCCAGACCAACTCCGTGTCGTTGGTCAGCCGCTCGGTGCGGATGCCGACACCGGTCGGCGCGCCGGGCCCCTGGGCCAGCGACCACAGCGT
The DNA here is from genome assembly GCF_900115565.1 of Amycolatopsis arida. Lineage (GTDB taxonomy): Bacteria > Actinomycetota > Actinomycetes > Mycobacteriales > Pseudonocardiaceae > Yuhushiella > Yuhushiella arida. The sequence goes on from NZ_FOWW01000008.1 coordinate 45,905, forward strand.
CGCCAGGTTCACCCTGGCCACCCGCGCGATGTAGTCGAAGTCGCAGAACTCGGGCAGGTCGCCGTACTGGACGCCGTCGACCACCCGCACGTCCTGGTGCTGGTGCCGGTAGTCCTCGTGCGGCTCGGTGAACCGCGCGGCGGGGAAGTCCCGCTCGAGGAAGGGGATGTGGTCGCCGCCGCGGAGGAACCGGTCGCGCCGGTAGATCACCCGCACCCGCATGCCGGTGGCGGCGTTGGCGGCGACGTCGGTGACGAACCGGGCCAACTGCCGCGACGGCGAGTCGTTCTCCCCGCCGACCGCGCGCCGGATCGCCGCCTCCTCCGGGGTCTCCGCGGTGGGCACGCCCTCGACGAACAGGCGGACCGTGCGCGGGTCCCTGCTGCCGTCCTCGGCGGTGCTGCTGCCCACGATGTCGTCGGTGAACATCGCCCGCACGTCGGTCCCCGCGGCGACGAACGTCTCCGCCAGGTGCGCGGCGCCGTACAGGCCCTGCTCCTCGCCGGCGACGGCGGCGAGCACCACCGTCGACTCCAGCGGGGTGCGGGCCAGCAGCCGGGCCAGCTCCAGCACGACCGCCACGCCCGAGGCGTCGTCGTCGGCGCCGGGCGCGTCGCTGGTCGCGTCCATCGGGTCGGACGCGCGGGAGTCGTAGTGGCCGCTGACGACGTGCACGCGGTCGGGGTGGCGGGTGCCGGCGATGGTGGCGACGACGTTGGTGATCCGGGTGGGCGTCGGCACCCGCGGCGCGGGTGGCTGGACGAACGACTGCAGCTCCACGGTCATCCGGCCGCCCGATCCCACGGCGGCGGCGCGGAACCGCTCGTACAGCCAGTCCCTGGCGGCGCCGATGCCCCGCCGCGGATCGTCCTGACTGGACAGAGTGTGGCGGGTGCCGAAGGCGGCGAGCCGCCGCACGTCGGCCTCGATGCGCCGGGCGTCGACGGCGGCGAGCAGGCGGCGCAGCGCCGGGTCGGGACGCTGTGGGGTCGCCGGCCGTCCCGGCGGGCGATGCTCGAACGGCGGGTGGATGGCCGGCTCGGCGGCCGCGGTGGGTGCGGTGGTGAGCGTGGTGGCGGCGGCCGCGCCGGCCGAGGCGGACAGGAACGCGCGGCGGCTGGTGCCGTTCGGGGATGGTGTCGGTCTGGGAGTGTCCATCGCCCCGTTCTAGGCCGGCTCCCGGAACCGCACCAGCGACGAACGGCGGGTTCGGTGGCGTCGCCCCGGCCGTCCGGTTCGCCGGCGGGGCCGCGGGGTATCCGCCACGCGAACCGACTCTCCGACCGGACGGAGGAACGACCGTGACCGCGACGGTCTGGCTCGGCCGCCTCGGCGGCGTGCGGGTGGGCGTGCACTGGAGCGTGCTCGGGATCGTGGCGATCCTGGTCACCCTGTTGGCGTTCGCCCGATGGCCCCGGCTGCTGCCCGGCTACTCCGCGGGCGCCTATCTGCTGGCCGGGGTCGTGGCCGCGGCGCTGTTCGTCGTGTCGCTGCTGGCGCACGAGCTGGCCCACGCGCTGGTCGCCAAGCGCAACGGGCTCGAGGTGGACCACATCGTGCTGTGGCTGCTGGGCGGCGTGGCGCAGCTGCGCGGGGAGGCCCGCACACCCGGGATCGAGCTGCGGGTGGCCGGCGTCGGCCCGCTGGTCAGCCTGGTGGCCGGGGTGGTGTTCGGCGCGCTCGCGCTGGCCGCCGGAGCCGCCGACGTCGACCTGCTGGTCACCGCGGTGCTGTCCTACCTCGCGCTGATCAACGTGATCCTCGCGGTGTTCAACCTGATCCCCGCCGCGCCACTGGACGGAGGGCGGATCCTGCGGGCGGCGCTGTGGGCGTGGCGGGGCGACCGGCACCGGGCCACGGTGTGGAGCGCGCGGGCCGGGCGGGTCTTCGGTTTCCTGCTCATCGGCTACGGTGCGGTGCAGCTGCTGGTCGGCACGTTCGGCGGTGGGCTGTGGGCGATCCTGATCGGCCTGTTCGTGGTCAACGTCGCCACCGCGGAGGAGCGGCAGGCCGAGCTGGGCGCCGCGCTGGCTGGGCTGCGGGTGCGGGACGTGATGACGTCGAACCCGGACACCGTGGACGGGGACGTGGCGGTGAGCGAGTTCCTGCGCGAGGTCGCGCTGGTCCGCCGGCACTCGGCGTTCCCGATCCTCGACCCGGCGGGGCGGTTCCAGGGGATGGTCACGCTCAACCGGTTGCGCTCGGTGCGGCCGCAGGACCGGGACGCCACCCTGCTGCGGGACGTCGCCTGCCCACCGGGGGAGGTGCCGCTGGCCGAGCCGGACGAGCCGATCACCGGGCTGCTCGCGCGGATGGACGGCTGCACCGACGGCAGGGCCCTGGTGTTCGACGAGGACAGGCTGGCCGGCATCGTCACGCCGTCGGACATCAGCAGGATGGTGACGCTGCACGGGCTGGGCACCGGCTGGCGGTCCGGCGCCGATCTCACGACACCCGAGTCGAACCCGTGGGCGCCCCGGCGTTGACGCCGACCACGACCGGGCCCCACTCGAGGCACACCCGTTCCCTGTGTACTCCGTGTGTGTCCTGAGCTTGTAACGTCCTTCCCGTGATCGAGCTCGATGACGCCGGCGCACCGGCGGCGGTCGCGTCGTGACGGGACACGAGCACCGAGACATGGTGTTCCGGCCGCCGGGGCGGGCGCGTGGTGGTGTCGTGGTGTGCCACGAGATTTGGGGAATCACCACGCCGCTGCTGTCCGCGGCACGCGCCTTGGCCGCGGCCGGGTTCCTGGTCACCGTGCCGGACTTCTACGCCGAAGTGGACCGTCCGCAGGGCCCGGCGAGTGACGAGCAGGCGCGCCATTGGCGTGACGGTCTCGAGGTCGCTGGTATCGGAGAGGTCCTCGCCGAGGCGATCGGCTGGTTGCGTGTCGAGGGTGCCCCGCGGGTCGGCGTGCTCGGGTGCTCGATGGGCGGTGCCGTCGCGCTCTGGGCCGCCGCCGCCTTGGACATCGACGCGGCGGTCACGTTCTACGGTGGTGGCCTGCTCGAGCCGTACTGGCCGGGCATGCCGGCCGGGGTGGTGCTGGCCGCGAGACTGTCCACCCGGTGGCGAGGCTGCTACGGGGGACGCGACCCACTCACGCCGGCGGATGCGCTCCGTCGACTGCGTGTCGCACTCGACGGCGGCAGCGGCCTCGGAACCGCTGTCGTCTTCGACGACCTGGACCATGGTTTCGCCCTCGACCCCACTGATCCCCGCTACGCGCCCGACGAGGCCGCCGCCACCTGGCGGGACGCCCTCGCCTTCCTGGAACGACCCCCTGGCTGAGATCGCGGCCGGCGCGGATGCGCGCCACCACCCGGAACAGCCCACCCGGCCGCTCAGTGGGAACAAACGTTCGATCACGAGGTATGCTCGGGGCATGTCCGGTCCGTTGCAGGGGTCGCTGTTCGACGCGACCGGGACCACCGGGTTCGCCCCGCTGTCCCGGGCGCGGCGCACCGTGCTCGGCCGGGGCGCCTGGATCGACGTCCTGCCGGGCTGGTTGACCGGGGCGGACGTGCTGTTCGACCGGCTGGTGGGCACCGTGCCGTGGCACGCCGAGCGGCGGCACATGTACGACCGGGTGGTGGACGTGCCGCGGCTGCTGTGCTTCTACGGCGAGGACGACCCGCTGCCCGACCCCCTGCTCGTCGAGGCCAGGACGGCGTTGAGCGAGTGCTACGCCGCCGAGCTCGGCGAGCCGTTCCGGACGGCGGGGCTGTGCTACTACCGGAACGGCCGGGACAGCGTGGCCTGGCACGGCGACACGATCGGCCGGGGCAGCAGCGAGGACACGATGGTGGCGATCCTGTCGCTCGGCGCGGCGCGCCCGCTGCTGCTCCGCCCCCGCGGCGGCGGTGGGCCCACCGTGCGGCACGCGCTGGGCCACGGGGACCTCATCGTGATGGGCGGGTCGTGCCAGCGCACCTGGGAGCACGCCGTGCCCAAGACCGCCAAGCCCGTCGGGCCGCGGATCAGCGTGCAGTTCCGCCCCCGCGGCGTGCGGTGATCCCGATGTGCGGTGATCCGCCACGGTGGCGGCACCGAGGACGCCAGCGCGCCGGCCACCCGGTTGTCCACACCCCCCAAAAGGCAGCCACAGATTTCGGCCACCCCCGTCCAGCGCCCTGACCAGCGGGAAACTGGAGACGGGGCCGGCCCCCAGGAGCGGGTGGGGGTACGTACCGGGGGCCTGGTTTCGATCATGACGGGGGTTGCGAGGGCGAGGCGGCACCGCACCCCGTGGGCAGTCCCGGGGTCAGCCAGTCGCGGCCGCGCCGCGGGGCATCCCGGGCTCACCGGTCGGGCACCGCGCCGGACAGCGGGCGCGACCCACGATGCGCCGGCAGGCCGACGTCGGCCCCCGGTCGGGCGGCTCGCGGTTGGCCAGCGGGCGCAGGGGGTAGCAGGCGACCCGTGCAGACGTTCCTGCCCCACGCCTCCTTCGCGCGCAGCGCGCGGGCGCTCGACTCGCGCCGGTTGGGCAAGCAACGGGTCGAGGTGTTCCAGATCCTGCGCGCCCTGGTGTGGCCGACGTACGCGTGGAAGCGCCATCCCGCCGTCGCGATGTGGCGCGGCTTCACCCGTGCCCTGGTCGGTTACGGAGAGGCGGTGTGCGCCGAGTGGGTCCACCGCGGACACCGCGACAGCGTCGCCGGCCAGCTGCGGGCCTACACCGGTCCGGAGCCCACCACCTGGGAGTACCTTCGGGCCGAGGGCCTGCTGCCACCGTGGCTGGGCTCCCCCGGCCTGCACACCAGTCACCGCGCCGCGCTGCTCGACAAGGACCCGGCGCACTACACCGCCGAGCTCGGATTCGCGGGCCCGTTCACCGACTACGTATGGCCGGAACCGGTGTTCCCCCGGTGGCCGCTGCGCCGGCCCGACCCGCACCGCCCGCTGCCACCCGGCGAGGCCGCCGCGCTCGCCGGAGTCGCCGCCAGCGACCTCGCCGGACCGATCGGGGACGCCCTGCGCAGGGTGCACCGTGGGGGCGAAACCGAGGTCGCCGCCGCCCACCCGTCGGTCGGGCGTCCCGCCACCCGCGGAGCCACCGAATACCCCGCTGGCCACGAAGCCATCGGTTACCCCGCGATCCGCACGGTCAGCGGGACCGCCGGCATCCTCGCGGCCGGCTTCACCACCCCCGGCCTGACGGCCTGGTACGTCGCCGGCCCCGCGCTCCCCCGGCACGACCCGGCACCGGCGCCGCCGGTCCCGCCACCACCGTGGAACGGTCCACCGTCCCAGGCGCGGCCACCCACCGCGGACGACGAGGCCGCGATGACCGCGGAAGCCGCCGACCCCGGCCAGTTCCGCTTCTTCCGCACCGGCCAGCGCCTACCCGACCCGGGCCGCTTCGGGCTCGTCGTGCTCGACGGCGGCCGCCCCCGCACGCTGCCGCCGGGCGCCGCCGTCCTCCGGATCCACCCCGGCAGCTGACCGTCGTGTTCGCCGCTCCGGTCGCCGTGTTGGCGCCCTGCGAGGCCAACACGGCGACGCCGCCGGCGAACACGCGGACGTCGGCGGCGAACACGGCGGGGGTCAGCGCTGGGCTGCGGCGCGGGAGGCGAGCCATCCGCCGTAGGCGAGGAGCCCGACCACGCCGAGCTTGCGGGTGCGCCGCCCGACGATCGCTGCGCCGAGCGCCACCTCCGTGGCACCGTTGCGGTACACCCAGCTACGGGTGTCCTCCGGAAAGAGCGACGCGCTGAGATTCTCGAACAGCTGCGGCGCGGCGAAGTGCGCGGCACCGGTCGCGGCGACCAGCAGTCCCGCGGTCTTGGCGGCTTTCCCGGCCATGTCGGCTTCCCTTCCTGTGCCGGCCGCGCCCTCGTCGGCCCGGCCGTCCGTGCCGACGACGCTATGGGGTACCGGTAGTATCCGGCGACGTGATCGGCCTCACATCCGTCGACACCCATCGCACAGCCGGCCAGCACCGCCTCATCGCGGGACGAGCAGGACCCACACGGGGCCCTCGGCCAGCGGCAGCGGGGTGCCGTCGGCCGTGGTGAACCGGGTCGGCTCGGTGGCCGAGGGGCGGAACCAGGTCGCCGCGAAGCGGGCCCCGTCGCGGAGGATCTCGGCCGGCCCCTCCCCCACCGTCTCCACCACCGGCGACGGCGCGCCCGCGGCGTCCTCGGCGACCAGACCCGGCCGCTGGGTCACGTGCTGCACCACGACGGTGGCCGCGGCGATCCGGCCGGCCTCGGTGGACTCCATCGGCCTGCCGTCCAGTGCCACCGACCACCGTCCCGGCTCGGACAGCCAACGGAACGTGTAGGTCGCCGACGGGTAGCGCACGACGTGCTCGGTCACCGGCTCACCACCGGCCGGCGCCGGCCCGAAGCGCAACACCTGCTCGACCTCCGTCGGTGGCGGCTCCGGCAACCGCGCCGGCCGCACGTACAGATTGTGCGGCTTCGCTCGACCCCGGTCCCTGAAGAACGCCTTCGGCGTCTCCAGCTCCGTGGCTGGCACCAGCCGCGCCTGCTCGACCAGGTCCCTCAGCTCCGGTGCCGCCCCGGAGAAGGCCAACACGGGCTGGCCGTACTGCGCCAGCAGGTCCACGTCGGACTCCCGCACACTCCGAACGGGGCCGACCACGTCCGGCGGCGCCGAGTAGACCGCCACCAGCCGGGTGGCGCCACCCTCGATGGGCTCGACGTAGACCACGTCGGCGGCGGCGAGCCCGGTCTGCGGCCGGGCCGGACGCTCGTTGTCGATCTTCACCACGACCACCCCCTGCTGGCGGGGCGCCTCGGTGGTGGTCGGCGGCGGCGCGGGCTCCGGCGGCGCGGCCGGCGGGTCGCCGCGCGGCACCAACACCAGGACGGCGACCAGGCCCAGGCCACCCAGCGCCACGACCACGGCGGCGATCAGTGACAGCATCTGGCGCCGGTCCATCGCGGCCTCCTCGCGACGATCTCCCTCCACGGTACGTCCGGCAGCGGGGTCCCGCCGAACATCACGCGAACCATCGGGCCGAAGATCAGCCCGGCCGGCCGTAGCCGGCACACCGCCCGAACCGGTGCCGTGTCGGTGCGTGCCGTGTCGACGCGACCCCATAGGGTTGCTGCCCGGCAGGAGGTGACACCGAGATCGTGCACGGGGTCGACTACTACGAGTTGCTCGGCGTGGAGCGGGACGCCTCGCCGGCCGAGATCAAGTCGGCGTACCGCTCGCTGGCGAAGGCATTGCATCCGGACACGGGCGGCACCGCCGGCACGTTCCGGCTGCTCCGCGAGGCGTACGAGACGCTCGCCGACCCGGTGCGGCGGGCCGACTACGACCGGGACGACCCGGCCGACGTCGACCCGGCCGACGTCGACGAGGAGCCGGCGGTCCCCGAGCCCGAGCCGGTGCCCAGCCCCGCGCGGTCGGCGCCGCGCTCGCGCGGCCGGCGCCGCCGCTTCGGCGAGGACCCCGGTTTCGTGCCGCCGCCACCCCGGCTCCGGCCGGAGACGATCCACTGGTGGTGGGACGTCGAGCCCGGTGAGCGGGTGCGGCACCTGCCCCGCCGCCGGCCGGGGCACGCGCCGGCACTGGCCGCGCTGACCGGCCTCGCGCTGCTGGCGCTGCCGTGGCCGCTCGGGGTCCGGTTCTCCCCCACCGGGCTGGTCGTCTGGCTGCTGCTCACCATCGCGACGGCCGCGGTCGTGGTCCGGCTGACCCGCTGGTACCTGGCGGCGGCCCGTACCGAACGCGCTTTCGCCGCCCGGTTCGGCGCCCGGACGACGTTCGGCCGTCCGGGTGGCGAGCCCGACGAGCTGGCCGAACGGCTCACCGCCGACCTGATCGCCCGCTACCTGACCCGGCTGCCCGGCGCCCGGATCTTCCACGGGCTGGCGCCACCCGGCTCGGTGTTCGCCGACGTGCACCACGCCGTGCTGTGCGGCCGGCGGCTCGTGCTGGTCGAGTCGAGGATGTGGTTGCCGGGGCACTACACGACCGACGAGTCCGGCCAGCTGTGGCGCGACGACCACCGGTTCCGGGGCGGCGGCAGCACGCTCGACGACGCGGTCGCCGCGTTCCGGGAGCTGCTGCCACACGTCGAGGTCCGTGCCGCGGTGGTCGTCTACCCGAGCCGCGCCGGCGAGCTCACCGTCGGGGACACCACCGGCATGGTGGTGCCGCCGATGACCCCCGAGCAGTTCGTGCGCCGGCTCGGCGGGTGGCTGGCCGTCGAGCCCTCCACCGTGGACACGGTCGCGTTCCGCAGGGTGCTGAACCAGGTCGTGACGGAATAGTCCGCTTTCACCCGGTTGTGGCCTCCCGGATGCCAGGATCGATCCGCGGGCCGGACGACGACCGGGAAGGGCGGCCGATGACGGGGGTGACCGCGCGGGACACGACCGTCGGCGGCCGGGCGGCCGCGCTGCTGCCGCGGTTGGCCCTCGCCGGGCTCGCCACCGGCGTGGCGCTGATGGTCCTTCTCCAACTGCTGCCGCCGACCAGCGCGATCAGCCCGACCCGGCGGACGATCAGCGAGTACGGGCTCACCAGCAACAAGTGGCTGTTCGACCTGGCGGTCCTGCTGGTGGCCGCCGGATCGGCCGTCGCGTTCGCCGCGCTGGTGCGGCGCCGGCTGGTCCGGCCGATCTCCGCGGCGACCGTGTTCGGCACGCTGTGGTCGCTCGGCCTGCTCGCCGTCGTCGCGTTCCCCAAGACCGACTGGGCGGTGGGGCCGAGCGTCGCCGGCAGCATCCACCGGTGGGCCAGCGTCGTCGCGTTCGTGTGCCTGCCGGTCGCGGTGATCGCCGCCGCGCGTGCCGCGTTCGCCCACTCCCCCGGTCGCCGGCGGGTGGTGCAGGCGCTCGGCGTGCTGTCGCTGCTGTGGTTCGGGCTGATCCTGGCGGCCGTGGCGCGGTGGCTCGCCGGCGGAGAACCGTGGTGGCGGGCACTCCCGCTGGGGCTGGTCGAGCGGCTGATGGCGCTCACCGAGGTGCTGGCCGTCGCGGCGCTGGCGCTCGGCCTCGCCCGGCACGGCGGTGTCCCGCCGACTGCCGCTGGCGACCCCTCCGGTGCGGTGACGGCGCTTGACTACGAGCCCGGGTCGGGTAGTTTCCGTCGGTAGTTCCTAAGCGCCCGCTTAGCCGCGGCGTCACCCAGGTCCACGAGGAGGAGCACGTGTCCCCATCCCCTTCCCGGGTCGCCATCGTCACCGGCGCCGCCCGCGGCATCGGCGCGGCCGTCGCCCGCCGGCTCGCCGCCGAGGGCTTCGCCGTCGCCCTGCTCGACCTCGACGAGGCGGGCTGCCGGTCGGGCGCCGACGCGATCACCGCCGACGGCGGGCGGGCACTGGGCGTGGGCCTCGACGTCAGTGACGCCGCGCAGGTCGACGCCTCGGTCAGCAGGGTCGCCGAGGAGCTGGGCCCGCCGACCGTGCTGGTGAACAACGCCGGCATCACCCGGGACAACCTGCTGTTCAAGATGTCCGAGCAGGACTGGGACTCGGTGATCAACGTCCACCTGCGGGGGTCGTTCCTGATGAGCCGCGCGGCGCAGAAGTACATGACCGAGCAGGGCTGGGGCCGGATCGTCAACCTGTCCAGCACGTCGGCGCTCGGCAACCGGGGGCAGGCCAACTACTCGACCGCCAAGGCCGGGCTGCAGGGCCTCACCAAGACGCTGGCCATCGAGCTGGGCAAGTTCGGCGTCACGGCCAACGCGATCGCCCCCGGGTTCATCGCCACCGACATGACCAGGGCCACCGCCGAGCGGCTCGGGGTGTCGTTCGAGGACATGCAGAAGGCGGCCGCGCAGGAGATCCCGGTGCGCAGGGTGGGCCAGCCGGAGGACATCGCCGGCGTGACCGCGTTCCTGGTCAGCGACGACGCCTCGTTCGTGTCCGGGCAGGTCATCTACGTCGCCGGCGGGCCGAAGGACTGACCGCGAGCGGGAAGGAGCACACGTGCGGGTCTTCTCCGGGCTCGACGAGCTCGCCGACGCGGTCGGCGAGCACCTCGGGTACAGCGAGTGGCACACGATCACCCAGGAGCAGGTCAACCTGTTCGCCGACGCCACCGGCGACCACCAGTGGATCCACGTCGACGTGGAACGGGCGACGAAGGGGCCGTTCGGCGCGCCGATCGCGCACGGCTACCTCACGCTGTCGCTGATCCCGATGCTGGCCGCCGAGGTCTACCGCGTCGACAACCTGACCATGGGGGTCAACTACGGGCTGAACAAGGTGCGGTTCCCCCAGGTGGTGCGGGTGGGCTCGCGGGTGCGGGCCGGTGCCGAGCTGGTCGAGGTGACCGAGGTGCCACGGGGCCGGCAGGCGATGGTGCGCTGGACGATCGAGATCGACGGGGAGGACAAGCCGGCCTGCGTGGCCGAGACGGTGGCCCGGCTGATCGGCTGAGCGAGAGTCAGGTCACCCCGGCGGACGGGTGACCGGCGGTAACATACCGACCAGTCGGTACAACAGTGAGCCGGTACAACGGCCAGTCGGTACCCGAGACGCGAACGAGGAGAGCGGATGGCAGCGCAGAACCCGCCCGGCCTGGACCTGGCCCACCTGCGGGACCGGCTGGACGCCGAGCTACCCGGCCTGGTCTCCGGCCCGCTGCGCGGCGAGGTGATCGCCGGCGGCCGGTCCAACCTGACCTACCTGGTGACCGACGACAACGACCGCTGGGTGGTCCGCCGGCCCCCGCTCGGCCACGTGCTGCCCACGGCGCACGACATGTCCCGCGAGCACCGGGTCATCTCCGCCCTCCACGCGACGTCGGTGCCGGTTCCCCGCACGCTGCTGTTCTGCCCCGACGAGGACGTCATCGGCGCCCCGTTCTACGTCATGGAGTACGTCACCGGCACGCCGTACCGGTCGGCCGACGAGCTGGCGGCGCTCGGCCCCGAGCGCACCCACGCCATCGGGTTGGCGCTGGTGGACACGCTGGCCGAGCTGCACGCCGTGGACCCGGCGGCGGTCGGGCTGGCCGACTTCGGCCGGCCGGAGGGATACCTGCAGCGGCAGCTGCGCCGGTGGAAGAAGCAGCTGGACGCCTCGCGCAGCCGCGAGCTACCCGGCATCGACACCCTGCACGACCGGCTGGCCGCCGCCGTCCCCGAGTCGGGACCCGCGGCGATCGTGCACGGCGACTACCGGCTGGACAACGTCCTCGTCGACGGGCGGGACCGGATCACCGCGGTGCTCGACTGGGAGATGTCGACCCTCGGCGACCCGCTGACCGACGTCGCGCTGCTGCTCGCCTACGCCGAGCGGGGCGCGGTGGACCTGGACATCGTCTCCAGCGCCGCCACCGCCCCCGGCTACCCCGACGCCGCCGAGGTGGTGGCCCGCTACGCCGAGCGCTCCGGCCGCGACCTCCGCGCGCTCGACTGGTACCTCGGCTTCGCGTTCTTCAAGCTCGCCGTGATCCTCGAGGGCATCCACTTCCGGTTCAGCCAGGGCAAGACCGTCGGCGAGGGCTTCGCCGACATCGGCCGCGGCGTGTGGCCGCTGATCGACCACGGCAATGCCGTCCTCGACGGCACCCACCGCCAGCAGGGCCGTTAGCCGGCCGCCCGCCACCGCAAGGAGCAGCGCATGGACTTCACCTACGACAGCCGGACCGAGGAGCTGCGGGCCGAGTTGCTCGACTTCATGACCGAGCACGTCTACCCGGCCGAGCCGGTGTTCGCCGAGCAGCTCGCCGCGCGCGCCGACCCGTGGACGAGCGTGCCGGTCGTCGAGGAGCTCAAGGCCGAGGCCCGGCGGCGCGGGCTGTGGAACTTCTTCCTCCCCGGCGAGCGGCACTCTGCCTCCACGGTCGGTGGGCTGGGTGCGGGGCTCACGAACCTGCAGTACGCGCCGCTGGCCGAGATCACCGGGCGCAGCCCGCAGCTGGCCCCGACCGCGCTCAACTGCGCCGCCCCGGACACCGGGAACATGGAGGTGCTCGCGCTGTTCGGCACCGAGCGGCAGCGCGAGCAGTGGCTGCGGCCACTGCTGGACGGCGAGATCCGCTCGGCGTTCGCGATGACCGAACCCGACGTCGCCTCCTCCGACGCGCGCAACATCGCCACCCGCATCGTCCGCAGTGGAGATTCCTACGTCATCACCGGCCGCAAGTGGTTCATCTCCGGCGCCATGAACCCGAACTGCCGGATCCTCATCGTGATGGGCAAGACCGATCCGGACGCCCCGCCGCACCGGCAGCAGAGCATGATCCTCGTCCCGCGGGACACCCCGGGCGTGACGATCCGGCGGGGCATGACCGTGTTCGGCTACGACGACGGCGACCACGGTGGGCACGCCGAGATCGTGTTCGACGACGTGCGGGTGCCGGCGGAGAACCTGATCGGCGAGGAGGGCGGCGGGTTCGCCATCGCCCAGGCGCGGCTCGGCCCTGGGCGGATCCACCACTGCATGCGGCTGATCGGGATGGCCGAGCGGGCGATCGAGCTGATGTGCCGGCGGTCGGTGAGCCGGGTCGCGTTCGGCCGGCCGCTGGCCGCGCAGGGCGTCGTGCGGGACTGGATCGCCGAGGCCAGGGTGCGGGTCGAGCAGATGCGGCTGCTGGTGCTCAAGACCGCGTGGCTGATGGACACCGTGGGCAACCAGGGCGCGCACACCGAGATCCAGGCCATCAAGATCGCCACACCGGCGTCGGTGGAGTGGATCCTGGACAAGGCCATCCAGCTGCACGGCGCCGCCGGGGTCAGCCAGGACTTCCCGCTCGCCCAGCTCTGGGCCGCCGCGCGAATGCTCCGGCTCGCCGACGGGCCGGACGAGGTGCACAAGAGGTCGCTGGCCCGGCGGGAGCTGGCACCGTACGCGGAGGAGGCCAGCTCGTGACGGAACGCGAGGGCATCACGATCGACGCGGCGAGCCTGCGGGACCGGGTCCGGGAGCTGCTGGAGCGGCACGACCCGGCGACCACCGACCGGTTGGAGTTCCTCCGCGCCCGGTTCGACGCGGGGCTGGCCTGGGTGCACTTCCCGGTCGGACTCGGCGGCCTCGACGCGCCGCGCGAGCTGCAGTCCGTCGTGGACGCCGAGCTGGCGGCGGCCGGCGCGCCGGACAACGACCCGCGGCGGATCGGCATCGGGCTCGGCATGGCGGCGCCCACGATCCTGCGGTTCGGCACCCCCGAGCAGCGCACCCGGTTCCTCCGTCCACTCTGGACCGGCGAGGAGGTGTGGTGCCAGCTGTTCAGCGAGCCGGGCGCGGGATCCGACCTCGCCGCGGTGGGCACCCGCGCCACACGTAACGGCGGGGGAGGGGGTGACTGGGTGGTCGACGGGCAGAAGGTGTGGACCTCCACCGCGCACACCGCGCGGTGGGCGATCCTGCTCGCCCGCACCGACCCGGACGTGCCCAAGCACCAGGGGCTGACCTACTTCGTCTGCGACATGACCGACCCCGGCGTCGAGGTGCGGCCGCTGCGGCAGATCACCGGGGAGGCCGAGTTCAACGAGGTCTTCCTGACCGGGGTGCGGATCCCGGACGCGCACCGGCTCGGCGCGGTCGGTGAGGGCTGGCGGGTCGCGCAGGCGACGCTGATGAACGAGCGGGTGGCCATCGGCGGCCGGCCGGTCCCCCGCGAGGGCGGCATGGTCGGGGTGGTCGCGCGGACCTGGCGGGAGCGGCCCGAGCAGCGCACCCCCGAGCTGCACGACCGGCTGCTGCGGCTGTGGGTGGAGGCCGAGGCGTTCCGGCTCGCCGGGATCCGGCTGCGCCAGCAGCTCGCCGCCGGCAGCCCCGGGCCGGAGGGCTCGGCGATGAAGCTCGCCTTCGCACGGTTGAGCCAGGAGCTGTCCGGGCTGGAGGTCGAGCTCCTCGGCGCCGACGGGCTGCACTACGACGACTGGTCGCTGCGCCGGCCGGAGATCGTCGACTTCACCGGCCGCGACGCCGGCTACCGCTACCTGCGGGCGAAGGGCAACTCGATCGAGGGCGGGACATCCGAGATCCTGCGCACCATCATCGCCGAGCGCGTGCTCGGCCTGCCCGCCGAGCCCCGGGTGGACAAGGACGTGGCCTGGAAGGACCTGCCGAAATGACCGACCTGCTGTACTCGGACGTGGAGACCGACCTGCGGGCCAGCGTCCGCGAGCTGTTGGCCGACCGGTGCGCCCCGGAGGCGCTGCTGGCCAGGGTCGAGTCGGCCGAGCCCTACGACCTGGACCTGTGGCGCACGCTGGCCGCCGACGTCGGCGCCGCCGGGCTGGCGGTGCCCGAGGAGTTCGGCGGGCACGGCGCCTCGGTGCGGGAGACCGCCGTGGTGCTGGAGGAGCTGGGTCGCGCGGTGGCGCCGGTGCCGTTCCTCGGCAGCACGGTGCTGGCGACGTCCGCCCTGCTCGCCGCGGGTGCCGGCGGTGGGCCGGCCGGCGAGGTGCTGCCGCGGCTGGCCGCCGGTGAACTGGTGGGTGCGCTGGCCGTTCCGCTCACCACGGCACCCGGCGCCGCGTTCCCTCCCCCGCCGGCTACGCCCCCTCCCCCGCCGGCTACGCCCCCACTGGCGGGGGGACCCCCACCGGCGGGGGGACCCCCATTGGCGGGGGGACCCCCACTGCCGGTGCGGGCCGCCGGCGGGGTGCTCACCGGCCGGGTCGGCAGCGTCGCCGACGCTTCAGTCGCCGAGTTGCTCGTGGTGCCCGCCGTCGACCAGGACGGGCCCGGGCTGTACGTGGTCGAGGCGGCGGCGCCGGGGGTGACCGTGACCGAGCGGGTGACGCTCGACCTCACCCGCCGGGTGGCCGACGTGACGCTGACCGAGGCGCCGGCGCGCCGGGTCGCCGGGCCGGAGCAGGCTCCCGCGGCGGTGGAGTCCGCGCTGCGCACGGGCGCCGGGCTGCTGGCCTCGGAGCAGCTCGGCGTGGCGCAGTGGTGCCTGGACGAGACCGTGCGCTACGTGGGGCAGCGCTACCAGTTCGGCCGGCCGGTGGGATCGTTCCAGGCGGTGAAGCACCGGCTGGCCGAGGTGTACCTGGAGCTGGTCGGGGCGCGGGCAGCCGCCCGGCACGCCGCCGACGCGCTGGCCGTCGGCGAGCCGACCGCTGACGAGGCACCGATCGCCGTGGCCGTGGCCCAGTCGTACTGCGCCAGCGTCGCGGTGCACGCCGCCGAGGAGTGCGTCCAGCTGCACGGCGGGATCGGGATGACCTGGGAGCACCCCGCCCACCTCTACCTCAAGCGCGCCAAGGCGAACCAGCTCGCGTTCGGCACCCCGGGGCGGCACCGCGCCACCCTGGCCACCCTCGTCGACCTCCCCGCCTGATCGAGTGTCCGCCATCAAGGCTCCCTTGGTGGCGGACGCCCGCCCCCCCACCAGCCCAAACGAAGACGCCGCGCGTCACTGTGCTCGCTCGACGCTCCCCTACCGCGCGGGCCACGCCATCGTCCGCGGCGGGGCTCAACGCCCCTCGATGGCGCTCAACGCGACCATGGGGCCTTGGCGGCAGTAGGGGCGCTGGAAGGCGTTCAGGCGGCGGATGGGCGTAGGGAGCCGAGCAGCAGGTCGGCGAAGTGGTCGCCGATCTGCCGGGCGGAGAGCGCTCCGTCGCTGTGGTACCAGAAGCCGAGGTGGTGCACCGCGCCGAAGAAGTAGTCCACCACCAGGTCCGCGGGCTGGTCGGTGCGGAACTCGCCGGTCCGCTGGCCCTCCTCGATCAGGGCGCGGAACCGCTCGTGGTAGCGCCGCCGCTCGGCCCGCACCGCCCGCTGCTTGTCCGGGTTGAGCTGGTGCATGGACTGCAGGAAGATCTTCGTGTCGTCCAGGTTGGCGATGCTGCTCACCACCACGTCGGAGGCCGCCGCGACCAACCGCTCGCGCACCGGTGCCTCGGTGGCGGCGAACTTCTCCAGCCGCTCGGTCTGCTCGCGCAGGATCCGGCCGTAGATCTCGTAGAGCAGGTCGTCCTTCGAGTCGAAGTAGTGGTACATGGCGCCCTTGGTGACGCCGGCGGCCGCGACGATCTCCTGCACCGAGGTGCGGTCGAAGCCCCGCTCCGCGAACAGCCGCGTCGCCACCGCCAGCAGCCGTCTCGGCACCGTCTCCTCCTGGCCGGCGCTCACCGGGCCGCTCCCCTGCTCGTTCACGCCCCTCCTCTCCACCGCGAATCCACCACGAGCCCCCCGCCGCCCCGCATCCAGCGAAGGATACCGGCGGGCATGGTGGCCGACCGGTCACGACACCGCGCCCGGCTCAGACGATCGGGTGCAGCCGGGGGACGTCTCGCGGACCGTGCCGGCGCAGCTCGGTCCACGCCCTGGCCAGCCGGTCCACCACCTCCGCCAGCACCTCCGGCGGGTGGGTGAACGGGATCCGCAGGTGGTTGTCGTGCGCCCCGGTGGGGTCCATGGCCGACCCGGGGATCACCTCCACCCCGTGCCGCAGCGCGAGCTGGGCGAACACGTCCGCGCTCTCCCCCGGCAGCGCCACCCACAGCGACGAGCCGCCGTCGGGCCGCCGCCAGGTCCACTCCGGCAGCCGCTCCCGCAGCAACCGCTCGAGCAACGCGAACCGCTCCCGCTGGTCGACCGCGCGCCGGCGGGAGATCTCCCCCATCCGCGGCACCAGCCGGGCTGCCACCGCCTGGTCGATCACCGGGGTGCCCAGGTCGGCCAGTGCCTTGCGCCGCGCGCAGCGCTCGATGAGCTCCACCGGTGCGCGGACCCAGCCGACCCGCAGGCCGCCCCACACCGCCTTGCCGAGCGATTCGACGGTCACCACCTCCGCCTCGGGCGGCGCGTAGGCGGCCAGCGGCGGCAGGTCGACGGCGTCGGGGGCCAGCGCCCGCCCGGCGTAGGCGTTGTCCTCCAGCACCGGGACGTCCCACTTGGCGGCCAGCTCCACCACCCGCCGCCGGCGAGCCTCGGATGTCATCAGCCCGGTCGGGTTGTGGTAGGTCGGCATCACGTAGAGCAGCGCGGGCTCGTGCTCGGCGAGCGCGGCGGCCAGCGGCCGAGGGTCGATCCCCTCGCCGTCCAGCGGCACCGGGACCAGCTCGGCGCCCTGCGCCCGGAACACGTCCAGGCACGCGGGCCAGCTCGGTGACTCCACCACCACGGTGGCGGACCGGCGCAGGTAGACCTCCGCCACCAGGACCAGTGCCTGATGCGCCCCGGTGGTCACCAGCACCTCGTCCGGATGGGTCGGCAGGCCCCGCGCGCTGTGGTACTCGGCGATCGCCTCGCGCAGCGCCGGCAGTCCGCGCGGGTAGTAGCCGTGCGTGCCGAGCAGGGCGCCGATGTCGTGCGCCGCGACCTCGTCGAGCGCGTCGGCCACCTCGCCGGCGCCGCCCTCGGCGGCACAGGCCAATGAGATGAGTGGACCGGGCCCGTCGATGAGCCGCTGGAAGATGCGGCCCGCCTGCCCGCCGCGGACCCGGCCGTCACTGCGCGGCGGGCGGCGGCCACGCCGAACCCTGGTGCCGCTGCCCTGCCGCCGTTCCACCACGTCGCGCGCGCGCAGCTCGTCGTAGGCGCCGACGACGGTCGCCCTGCTGACCGCCAGTGCCGTGGCCAGCTCCCGTTCGGCGGGCAGCCGCTCCCCGGCCCGCAGCGCGCCCTCCTCGGCCGCCCTGGCGAGCGCGTCGGCCAGCTTGCGGTACAGCGGCCCCGGCCCGGCGGTCCAGTCCCCGAGCAGGCCCGCCAGCTCGGCGCCGCGCCGGTAGCACTCCCGCCGAAAACGATCCACTTCTACTGTCATTGGCTCTACCACCTGTCCAATCCCCGGAGCAGCATAGGTCACGAGCGGGCCACTGGGGAACCGTGGCATCACAATTGGACTGTTCGGAGGTGCCCGATGATCGGGATGATCGCGTCGACACTGCTCGTGCTGGTCGTGTGCGCTGAGCTGGTGCTGCTCGGCCGAGCCGTGCCGGCCGCCGCGCCGGCGCTGCCCGCGGGCGCCTCCCGGCTCGAGCGCGACCTGACCGCCGGGGTGGCCCTGCTGCGGGCCGCCTCCACCGCCTACGCCGAGCGGATCGAGCGCTACCTGACCGAGATGAGCGGCACACCGGCCGGAAGGGCGACACCCGGAACGCGATGAGCAGCCACGCGGCGCGAGGGGCCACGCTCCCTTCGCGCCGGCACCCGGGCCGTGCCCGGCGGTCGTCTCGCGGTGTGCCCGGGGTCGGGGGCCGGGCACACCGCCGGTCAACCGCCGGCCTGCTCGATCTTGCGCTGCAGCTTGTTCATCCCGGCGATCCAGCGGTCGGGCTCGGTGGCCCTGGTCGCGTAGTAGCCGGCGACCTCCTGGTGCGGCAGCACGAGGAACCGGCCGTCGGCCATCGCCGCGAAGAGGCTGTCGACGACCTGCTCGGGGGCGATCGCCGAAGGGCCGAGGATGAGCTGCCCCGCCGGGCCGGTCTCGGCCAGCATCCGGGTGCGCACCCCCTGCGGGCACACCGCCTGCACGGTGATGCCCCGGTGCCGGTACGTCGCCGACAGCCATTCGGCGAAGGCGAGCGCGCCGTGCTTGGTCACCGAGTACGGCGCCGAGCCGAGGCTGGTGAGCAGACCCGCGGCGGAGACGGTGGCGACGAAGTGGCCGCGGCCGCGGGCCAGCCAGTCGGGCAGCAGTGCCCTGGCCGCGCGCACGTGGGCCATGACGTTGACCTCCCAGGCCAGCGCCCAGTCCGCCTCGGCCGCGTCGGGTCCCCCGGTTGGGGCGACGCCGGCGTTGGCGCAGAAGACGTCGATCGCGCCGAGCGCGTCGCGGGCGGCGGCGACCAGCCGGGCCACCCCGTCCTCGGTGGCGGCGTCGGTGGCGACCGCGGTGCCGCCGACCTCGTCGGCCACCGCCCGCGCGGCGTCGCCGTCCAGGTCGGCCACCAGCACGCGGGCGCCCTCGGCGGCGAACCGGCGGGCCAGGGCGGCACCGATGCCCCCGGCGCCGCCGGTGACCACCACCCCGGCACCCGCGACGGCGTCCACGGCCCGACTCACGCCCCCTCCTCGTGGGCGCTCGTCGGCGGCGTTCGCCGAGGCCGCTGTGTCGAGTGGTTCGCTCGCACGCTCGCTCACAGGCCCCCGCCGATGGTGATCCCGCCGTCGACGACGATCGTCTGCCCGGTGATCCAGGCGGCCTGGTCGGAGAGCAGGAAGACGACCGCGCCGGCGACGTCGGCCGGCACCCCCAACCGCTTCAACGGATAGGGCTCGGCCACCTCGTCCTCCCTGCCCTCGTACAGCGCGGTGGCGAACTTCGTCTTGACCACGGCCGGGGCCACGGCGTTGACCCGGATGCCCGGGCCGAGCTCACCGGCGAGCTCCATGGTGAGCCGGATCAGCGCGGCCTTGCTCACCCCGTACATCCCGATGCCCGGCGAGGTGCGGATCCCGGCGATCGAGGCGACGTTGACCACCGCGCCGCCGTGCTCGCCCATCCAGGCGTCGCGGGCGCGGCGCACCCAGGCCAGCGGGGCCAGCACGTTCACCCCGAGGATCTTGGCGGCGGCCTGGTCGTCCACGTCGAGCACGGAGCCGTACACCGGGTTGATCCCGGTGTTGTTCACCAGCAGGTCGAGGCTGCCGAACCGCTCCACCGCGCGGGAGACCGCCTCCTCCTGGTGCGCGGGGTCGTCGGCCTTGCCGGGCACCGCGATGGCGACGTCCGGGCCACCCAGCTCGGCGACCGCCTCGGCCAGCGGTTCCGGCTTGCGCGCGGTGAGGCACACCTTGGCACCCCTGGCGACCAGTTCCCTGGCGATGCCGAAACCGATGCCCCGGCTGGCGCCCGTGACGATGGCGACGCGGTCCTTCACCGAGTCCACTGTTCCCGCCTTCCTGTCCGTCCGGGCGAGCGCGGTAAGCGCTCGCTTAGAATCCTCGCATGTCGCTCTCGCCCGCCGCCGAACTGTGGCCGGACGTCCACCCCGACGCGGCCCGCCGGCTGATGCTCGCGGCGGTGGAGTCGTTCGCCCGACGGGGTTACCACGCCACCACCACCCGGGACATCGCGAGCGCGGCCGGGATGAGCCCGGCGGCACTGTACGTGCACTTCCCCTCGAAGGCCGCGCTGCTGTTCGCGATCAGCCGGAGCGGCCACGAGCAGTCGCTGGCGCTGGTAGCGGACGTGGCGGCGACCGAGAAGCACCCGCCGCGGGCGGTGCGCAGGGTCGTGGAGGAGTTCGTGGCCTGGCACGCCCGCCGGCACACGGTCGCGCGAGTGGTGCAGTACGAGCTGGCCGCGCTGCCGGAGCGGGAGTACGAGATCGTGGCCGACCTGCGCCGGCGCATCGAGCGAACGGTGCGCGACGTGATCGCCGCCGGGGTCGACAGTGGCCACTTCGCGGTGCGCGACGTGCGCACCGCGGCGCGCGCGGTGCTCTCCCTCGGCGTCGACGTCGCCCGCTGGTACACCGACCGCAGCCGCACCTCGCCCACCGAGCTGGGTCGGGCGTACGGCGAGCTGGTGCTGCGGATGCTCGGCGCGGAACCCACCGCGGGCTGAGCGCGTCCGGGCCTCCATCGCGCACCTCCCGTCTCGCCGATGATCTCTCGCGGCAACATACTAAGCGGTCGGTCAGCGACTGTCACGACCCGAGCGGGTCACACCGCCGGGTGGTTGCCGCGACCGCGCCGCCGGGCCAGAGTGACCCCATGACCGCCCCCGACCCGGCCGCCCTGCTCGCCGTCGCCCGCGACGAGGCATTGCTCGGCCGCACGGAGGGCGGAGTGCCGATCGGCGCGGCCCTGTTCACCGCCGACGGCACCCTGCTCGGCCGCGGGCACAACCGGCGCGTGCAGGACGACGACCCGACGATGCACGCCGAGACCGCGGCCTTCCGCGCGGCCGGCCGCCGCCCGCACTACCAGGACACGATCATGGTCACCACGCTCTCGCCGTGCTGGTACTGCAGCGGTCTGGTGCGCCAGTTCGGCATCCCGGCGCTGGTGGTCGGCGAGGCCCGCACCTTCTCCGGCGGGCACGCCTGGCTGGCCGAGCACGGCGTGGCGGTCACGGTGCTCGACGACCCCGAGTGCGTCCGGCTGATGCGCGCGTTCGTCGCCGAGCATCCGGGACTGTGGCACGAGGACATCGGCGTGCCGGACTGACCGCTCCCCATCTCGACCGTGAGCCAGAGTGCTGGCACCGGTGCCCCGACCTCCGGGGGGTCCACGGGACGACCGCCACGGTGCACGAGCCGGACGTACGGCCCGATGGCAGGTGCGGAGGCCGCGGGCCGGCGAGCACTGCCAGCCGGTGGGACCGGGGCTACCCGAGGTCGCCGGGCTCGGCTCGCCACCGGGTCCAGGCGGCCAGCGCCCGCCGGCCGGCGTCGGTCAGCTCGGCGGGCACCAGCGCGCCCAGCCGGACCGGGGCGACGCCGGCCGGGCGGATCAGCCCTCCGCGGGCCAGGCCGTGCGCGGTGAGCTGGTCACAGCACGGCACCCCGTCGACGTACAGATCGGGCTCACTGCCACCGGAGATGAGCGCGCGCCGCGCGGCCACCGCCCGCAGCATGGCCCCGGCCCGATGGGTGAGCGCGGTCTCCGGTGCGGTCGGTGTGGGTGTCGTCGGTGCAGACATCGTTGTCCCGTCCTTCCCCCAGTGGTCTGAACGACCTGGTTCGACGGTAGGCCGGTCCGCTGGGTTCCGGGTGGAGCGACACTCACCCGCGGGGCAGGTCCCGGTGGCCGATCCAGACGGCGACGAGGAGCACCACGACGGCGAGCACGTCGGTGGTGAGGAGTGTGGTGATGAACAGCGCCATGTCCCCGGTCGTGACCACCAGCACCGCGGTACCCACCACCACGACCGCGAACGCGACCCGGACCACCGGCGCGGCCTTCCGGTGGACGTGGTCCCACGCGGCGTCGTCGGCCAGGGAACGGGGGGTGCGCAGGCCGAAGTAGGGGTTGCGCCGGAGCCGGCCGGACGCGCCCAGCCGTGCCGTCAGGAACAGCGCCACCCCCAGCGCGACCTGGACGGCGAGGATCACCACGAGTGCCCAACCCGGCACGCCGGAAGCATCGTCGACCACGGGCGCATCCTGGGGCCTGGACCGCGCGGGACGCAAGCACGCGCGGGGG
Organism: Amycolatopsis arida; assembly: GCF_900115565.1. Taxonomy (GTDB): domain Bacteria; phylum Actinomycetota; class Actinomycetes; order Mycobacteriales; family Pseudonocardiaceae; genus Yuhushiella; species Yuhushiella arida. The sequence goes on from NZ_FOWW01000008.1 coordinate 67,908, forward strand.
CCGTGACCGCCGCTACGTCGGGGCGGGCACCCCGATGGTCGGCTCGAGGACCTGGGCCCACTGCCGGATGATCTGCTCCCGCCGGCGGCTGTCGTCGGTGAGCAGGTTGGCCAGGCCGAGGCCGCGGGCGAGGTCGAGCGTCGCCTGCACGGTCTCCCGCACCCCCGGCCGCGACTCGTCGGCACCGAGCAGCTCCAGCGCCACCCGGTGCACCTCCCGTCCGACCCGCGCCTCCAGCGGCACCAGCACCGCGCGCAGCGCCTCGTCGGTCGAGGCGGCCACCCACAGGTGCAGCGCGGCGCGGAACATCGGTCCCGTGTAGAGGTTCAGCAGCATCCGCGCGATCGGCTCGGCCCTGGCCGGGCCGCGGGGCAGCGCGGCGGCCCGCTCCCGCAGCTCGACCAGCTGCTCGTTGCCGACGTACTCCACGGTCGCGGCCACCAGCTCCTCCCGCGTGCGGAAGTGGTGCTGAGCGGCGCCGCGGGACACCCCGGCGCGCTGGGCGATCACCGCGACGGTCGTGCCGTTCCAGCCCAGCTCCGCCAGGCACTCCACGGCGGCGTTCATCAGCCGCCGTCGGGTGGTCCTGCTCCGCTCCTGGCGTGGCTCGGCCATGATCAGGCGGGGTCGACCCAGAAGTCGAGGTGCAGGTCCTCCTCGCGCTCGGCCTGCCGGTACTTCGCGAAGTCGGTGACCCCCTCGGCGGCGAGCACCTCGTCGTCGATGAAGAAGTTCCCGGTGACCTCCCGGCTCGGCCTGGTGAGGACGGCGTGCGCGGCGTCGGCCATGATCTCCGGCGTGCGCGACCGGTCGACCAGCTCGGCGCCCACCACGTTGCGGATCGCGGCGGTGTCGATCGTGGTCCGCGGCCACAGGGAGTTGGCCGCGATGCCGTCCTTCCGCAGCTCCGCGGCCAGCCCGACGGTCACCAGGCTCATCGAGTACTTGGCGATGCTGTAGGCGAGGTGGCCGGCGGTGAACCACTTCTCCTCCAGCCGGATCGGCGGGGACAGGGTGAGGATGTGCGGGTTGTCCGCGCGGCGCAGGTGCGGGATCGCGGTGCGGGAGAGCAGGAACGACCCGCGGGCGTTGATGTCCTGCATCAGGTCGTAGCGCTTCATGCTGATCGACTCCGACGGCGTCAGGTCGATGGCGCTGGCGTTGTTCACCACGATGTCCAGTCCACCGAACTGCTCGACCGTCCTCGCCACGGCCGCCTCGACGGTCGCGTCGTCGCGGATGTCGCCGACGATCGGCAGTGCCTGCCCGCCCGCCTCCTCGATGGCCCTGGCCGCGGTGTGGATCGTGCCCGGCAGCTTCGGATGCGGCTCGGCGGTCTTGGCCAGCAGCGCCACGTTCGCCCCGTCCCGGGCCGCCCGCACCGCGATCGCCTCGCCGATGCCCCGGCTGCCGCCGGACATGATCAGGGTCCTCCCCGCCAACGTGCTCACGCGATCTCCTAGGTTACCGATCAGTAGGACTTGGGAAGGCCCAGACTATGCTGCGCGACGAAGTTGAGCACCATCTCCCTGCTCACCGGCGCGATCCGGCCCACCCGCACCGCCCCCAGCAGCGTGCCGAGACCGTACTCCGAGGCCAACCCGTTGCCGCCGTGCACCTGCACCGCCTGGTCGACCGCCCGGATCGCGACCTCCGCGGCGGCGTACTTGGCCATGTTGGCCGCCTCCCCCGCGCCGAAGTCGTCGCCGGAGTCGTAGAGCGCGGCGGCCTTCTGGGTCATCAGCTTGGCCAGCTCCAGCTCGATCTTCACCTGCGCCAGCGGGTGCGCCAGGCCCTGGTGCGCGCCGATCGGCACGTCCCACACGCTGCGCTCCTTGGCATAGGCGACGCCCTTGTCCAGCGCGTAGCGGGCCACGCCGAGGGAGAACGACGCGCCCATGATCCGCTCCGGGTTGAGCCCGGCGAACAGCTGCGCGATCGCCGCGTCCTCGGAGCCGACCAGCGCGTCGGCCGGGAGGATGACGTCGTCGAGGAACAGCCCGAACTGGTGGTCGGCGGCCACCAGGTCCATCTCGATCTTCGAGTACTCGAACCCCGGCGCGTCGGTGGGCACGATGAACAGCGCCGGCTTGAGCCTGCCCGTGCGGCTGTGTTCGTCTCTCGTGCGGCCCACCACCAGCACCGCGTCGGCCTCGTCGACACCGGAGATGAACACCTTGCGGCCACGCAGCCGCCACCCGCCGCCCTCCCGCCACGCCGTGGTGGTGATCCGGTGCGAGTTCGACCCCGCGTCCGGCTCGGTGATCGCGAACGCCATCCGCACCGACCCGTCGGCGAAGCCGGGCAGCCAGCGCCGGCGCTGCTCGTCCGTGCCGTACCGGGCGATCACCATCGCGCAGATGGCCGGCGACACCACCATGAGCAGCATCGGCGTGCCGGCGGCGCAGAACTCCTCGCACACCGCGGCGAGGTCGCCGATGCCGGCGCCGCCACCGCCGTACTCCTCCGGCACCGCCACCCCGAGGTAACCCAGCCGGCCGGCCTCGTCCCACAGCTCGGTGGTGTGACCGCCGGCGCGGGCCTTGTCCCGGTAGTACTCCGGACCGTAGCTACGGCCCAGATCCGCCACGGCCTTGCGCAGTGCCTGACGCTCTTCCGACTCCACGAAGTTCACTGCCGCTCCCTACTCTTGCGCGTCCCGCACCACGGCCAGTACCGCCCCGAGCTCCACCTGCTGGCCCACGGTGACCGGCAGCTCGGCGACCACGCCGTCGACCGGCGCGCTGATCTGGTGCTCCATCTTCATCGCCTCCAGCCACAGCAGCGGCGCACCGGCGGCGACCCGCTCGCCCCGCTCGACCGCGATCCGCAGCACGGTTCCGGGCATGGGCGCCACCAGCGATCCCGCGGCCAGCGCGGCCTCGGGATCGGCGAACCGCGGCACCGGGGTGAGGCTCACCGGGCCGAGCGGCGAGTCGACCGCGACCAGCCCCGGGTAGCGGCCGACGGTGAAGGTGCGGCGCACCCCGTCGACGTCGAGCACCACCCGCTCCGGGTCGGCGTGCCGCAGCACGACACCGGGGTGGTCTCCATCCACGCTGGCGACCAGGCCGTCCCGGGTGAACCGGTAGGCCACCTCGTGCTCCGTGCCGCCCACGGCGTACGTCCTGCGCTGCGGTGCCGACGGAACGTTGCGCCACCCGCTGGGCAGCCGGCCGAGCACCCGGGCCGCCCGCCGGTTCGCCGCCGCGTCGGCCAGCGCCGCGGCCAGCGCGGACAACCGCACCGCGCGCTCGCCGGCCAGCGGGCGGGCCAGGGTGGCCAGGCCGTGCCGGTCGAGGAACGCGGTATCGGTCTCGCCGGCCAGGAACGCCGGGTGCCGCAGCACGTTCACCAGCAGGTCCCGGTTGGTCGCCACGCCGTGGATGCGGGCGCCGGCCAGCGCCCCGGCGAGCGTGCGGGCCGCCGCGGCGCGGTTCGGCCCCCACGCGATCACCTTGGCCAGCATCGGGTCGTAGTGCACCCCGATCACCGAGCCGTCGGCCACCCCGCTGTCCAGCCGCACCCCGTACCCGGCGGGCACGGTGTTGGTGCCTCCAGTGCCGGCGGGCACGGTGTTGGTGCCTCCAGTGCCGGCGGGCACGGTGTTGGTGCCTCCAGTGCCGGCGGGCACGGTGTTGGTGCCTCCAGTGCCGGCGGGCACGGTGTTGGTGCCTCCAGTGCCGGCGGGCACGGTGTTGGTGCCTCCAGTGCCGGCGGGCACGGAAAACTCCGCGGACACCCCCGGAACGGCGAATCGGTGCAGCGTCCCGCTCTGCGGTTGCCAGCTCGCGGTGTCGCCTTCGGTCACCACCGTCTCGGCGTAGAGCCGCACCTCGATGGCGTGTCCTGTCCACTGTGGAGGCTCGCCGGGCAGCCGCTCGCCCTCGGCCACCCGCAGCTGCAGGTCCACCAGGTCCAGCCCGGTGACGCACTCGGTGACCGGGTGCTCCACCTGCAGGCGGGTGTTCATCTCCAGGAAGAAGAACTCGCCGTCGTCGGTGGCGAGGAACTCCACGGTGCCGGCACCGACGTAGCCGATCGCCTTGGCCGCGGCGACGGCCGCGGCGAACAACCGGTCCCGCATGGCGGTATCCACCCGCGGTGCCGGGGCCTCCTCGACGACCTTCTGGTGCCGGCGCTGGATGGAGCACTCCCGCTCCCCCACCGCCCACACCGTGCCGTGCGCGTCGGCCAGCACCTGCACCTCGATGTGCCGGCCGGTCTCCAGGTAGCGCTCGCAGAACACGGTGCCGTCGCCGAACGCCGAGCGGGCCTCGGCCTCGGCGCCGGCGACCGCGGCCGGCAGGTCGGCCAGCGCGCGCACCACCCGCATGCCGCGCCCGCCACCCCCGGCGGAGGCCTTGACCAGCACCGGGAGGTCGGCCTCGGTGACCTTCTCGGGGTCGAGCTCGGGCAGCACCGGCACGCCGGCGTCGGCCATCATCCGCTTCGCCTCGACCTTCGAGCCCATCGCGGCGATGGCGTCCGGCGGTGGCCCCACCCAGGTGAGGCCGGCGTCACCGACCGCGCGGGCGAACGCGGCGTTCTCCGACAGGAAGCCGTAGCCGGGATGGACCGCGTCGGCGCCGGCCGCGAGCGCGGCGTCGATCACCAGGTCGGCCCGCAGATAGGTGTCGCCGGGCGCGTCGCCGGGCAGCCGCACCGCGGCGTCCGCGGCGGCGACGTGCGGGGAGCCGGCGTCGGCGTCGGAGTAGACGGCGACCGTGCCGATCCCGGCGTCCCGGCAGCTGCGGAACACCCGCAGGGCGATCTCCCCACGGTTGGCGACGAGCAGGTTCTGGATCAACGGTGCCATCACTGCCCTCACATCCGGAAGACGCCGAACCGCTCGGCGCCCCTCACCGGTCCGTTGTGGATCGCCGACAGGCTCAACCCCAGCACCGTCCTGGTGTCTCGCGGGTCGATGATGCCGTCGTCGTAGAGCATCCCGGACAGGAACATCGGCAGCGACTCGGCCTCGATCCTGCCCTCCACCATCGCCCGCATGGCGACGTCCTGCTCCTCGTCGTACTCCTGGCCCCGGCTGGCGGCGGCCTGCCTCGCCACGATCGAGAGCACCCCGGCGAGCTGCTGCGGTCCCATCACCGCGGACTTGGCGCTGGGCCAGGCGAACAGGAAGCGGGGGTCGTAGGCCCGGCCGCACATGCCGTAGTGGCCGGCGCCGTAGGAGGCGCCCATCAGCACCGAGATGTGCGGCACCGTGGAGTTGGACACCGCGTTGATCATCATCGCCCCGTGCTTGATGATCCCGCCCTGCTCGTACTCCTTGCCGACCATGTAGCCGGTGGTGTTGTGCAGGAAGATCAGCGGCGTGTCGCTCTGGTTGGCCAGCTGGATGAACTGGGTGGCCTTCTGTGACTCCTCGCTGAACAGCACGCCGCGGGCGTTGGCGAGGATGCCCACCGGGTAGCCGTGCACGGTGGCCCATCCGGTGACCAGGCTGGTGCCGTACAGCGGCTTGAACTCGTCGAAGTCGGAGTCGTCCACCACGCGGGCGACCACCTCGCGCGGATCGAACGGCACCTTGAGGTCGGTCGGCACGATGCCGAGCAGGTCCTCGGCGGCGTAGCGCGGCCCGGCGTAGTCCGGCTTCGGCGCCGGGCCCTGCTTGTGCCAGTTGAGCCGGCGGATGATCCCCCGGCCCAGCCGGATCGCGTCCCGCTCGTCCGCGGCGAGGAAGTCGGCGAGCCCGGACACCCGCGCGTGCATCTCCGCGCCGCCGAGCGACTCGTCGTCGGACTCCTCCCCGGTGGCCATCTTCACCAGCGGCGGTCCGCCGAGGAACACCTTGGCCCGCTCCTTGACCATCACCACGTAGTCCGACATGCCGGGCAGGTAGGCGCCACCGGCGGTGGAGTTGCCGAACACCAGTGCCACCGTGGGAACCCTGGCGGCCGAGGAGCGGGTCAGGTCGCGGAAGGTGCGCCCGCCGGGGATGAAGATCTCCTTCTGCGCCGGCAGGTCCGCGCCGCCGGACTCGACCAGGTTGATGGTCGGCAGCCGGTTCTGCGCGGCGATGTCGGCGGCCCGGAAGCCCTTCTTCAGACTGGACGGGTTCATCGCCCCGCCCTTCACCGTGGGGTCGCTGGCGATGATCATGCACTCGACGCCCTCGACCACGCCGATCCCGGTGACCATGCTGCCGCCCACGTGGTAGTCGGTGCCCCACGCCGCCAGCGGCGACAGCTCGAGGAACGGCGCGTCCTCGTCGAGCAGGAGCTCGATCCGTTCCCGGGCGAGCAGCTTGCCCCGCTTACGGTGCCGCTCGACGTACTTCTGGCCGCCGCCGGCGATCGCCTTGGCGTGCTCGGCCTCGATCTCGGCGAGCTTGGCCAGCATCGCGTCCCGGTTCTCGGCGAAGGAGTCGCCCTTGGTGTCCAGTGTGGACCTGAGTGTGGTCATGCGGTGAATCCCATTCGCTTGGCGGCGAGGCCGGTGAGGATCTCGGTGGTGCCGCCGCCGATGCCGAGGATGCGCACGTCCCGGTAGTGCCGCTCCACCTCGGACTCGCGCAGGTAGCCGAGCCCGCCGTGCAGCTGCACCGCCTCGTCGACCACCTCCTCGCCGGTGGCGACCGCGGTGTTCTTCGCGAAGCACGCCTCGGCGATGACCTCCTCACCGGCGACGTGCCGCAGCGCGACCTGGCGGGTGTAGGTGCGGGCCACGTCGACCTTGCGGGCCATCTCGGTGAGCTTGTGCTGCACGAGCTGGCGGGAGATGAGCGGCCGGCCGAACGTCTCGCGCAGCCGGCACCATTCCACGGTGAGGTCCAGCGCGCGCTGCGCGGTGGCGTAGGCCTGCGCGGCCAGGGACAGCCGCTCGGTGACGAACTGGGTGGCCACCTGCGCGAAGCCGCTGTTCTCCGGCCCCACCAGGTTGGCCACCGGCACCCGGCAGCCGGCGAACGACAGCTCGGCGGTGTCCGAGCAGTGCCAGCCCATCTTGGCCAGCCCCCTGCTCACCGTGAGCCCCGGCGTGCCGCGCTCGATCACCAGCAGCGACAGCCCGTGCGCGCCGGGCTCGCCGGTGCGCACCACCGTCGTGACGAAGTCGGCCCGGCACCCGGAGGTGATGAACGTCTTGGCGCCGTCGACGACGTAGTCGTCTCCGTCCCGGCGGGCGGTGGTGCGGATCCCGGCGACGTCGGAGCCGCCGTCGGGCTCGGTGACCGCGAGCGAGCCGATCGTCTCCCCGGCGAGGGTGGGCCGCACCCAGCGGTCGACCTGCGCCGGGTCACCCGCCGCGGCGATGTGCGGCACGGCGATGCCGCAGGTGAACAGCGACGCGACCAGGCCGCCGGAGCCGCCGGCGTAGTGGATCTCCTCGGTCACCGTCAGCGCGTCGAGGAAGTCCCCGCCACCACCGCCGACCTCCTCGGGGAAGGCGACCCCGAGCAGGCCCAGCCGCCCGGCGGTGCGGTGCAGTTCCCGGGGCAGCTCGCCGGCCCGCTCCCACGCGTCCAGGTTCGGCAGCACCTCGGTGCGCACGAACCGGCGGACGGTCTCCCGCAACGCGGCCCGTTCCGGTGTGGCGAACGGGTCGGTGTGGCCCGCCGGCCGTGTCTGTGCCGTCACAGCAGTACCTCCGGGATGTCCACGTGCCGCGCGCGCAGCCACTCGCCGAGTGCCTTGGCCTGCGGGTCGAACCGGGCCTGCGCGGAGACGCCCTCGCCGAGCAGCCCGTCGACCACGAAGTTCACCGCGCGCAGGTTGGGCAGCAGGTACCGGCGCACCGGCAGGTCGGCGGTCTCCGGCAGCAGCCGGCGCAGCTCGGCCACGGTGAGCGTGTGCGCGAGCCACCGCCATGCCTCGGCGGTGCGCACCCACACGCCGACGTTGGCACTGCCGCCCTTGTCGCCGCTGCGCGCGCCGGCGACCGTGCCCAGCGCAACACGTCGCATCGGGCCTGCGGGCAGCGGCTCCGGCAGCCCTGGTTCATCCACATCGGACAACGCTCGGGTGGGCGCGGCGGGCGGGACGTCCACCCGGCGCCCGTCGGGCAGCACCGCGACGTGCGGCACCGACTCGGCCGGCACGAACGCCGGTGTGTACACCCCGTAGGGCGCGGCGTCGGCCGGCGGCGCGGTGACGTGGAAGCCCGGGTAGCTGGCCAGGGCCAGCTCGATCGCCGCACCGCTGAACGCCCGGCCCACCACCTTCGGGTCGGCGTCCTTCACCGCGCAGTGCAGCAGCGCGCTGGCCCGCTGCTCGGTGTCGGCGTCCTCGTGGTCGGTGCGGGCCAGCGTCCAGCGCACCTCGGCGGGCGGCCGGGCGGCCAGCGCGGCGTCGAGCTGCTCGCGCACCAGCGCCGCCTTGCGCTCGATGTCCAGCCCGGTGAGCACGAAGGTGACCTCGTTGCGGAAGCCGCCGAGGGTGTTCAGACACACCTTCAGCTCCGGTGGCGGTGGCTCGCCGCGGGCGCCGGAGATTCGCACCCGGTCGGGGCCGTCCTCGCTCAGCTCCAGTGCGTCGAACCGGGCGGTGACGTCGGGCCCGGCGTAGCGCGCGCCGGCGATCTCGTACAGCAGCTGGGCGGTGACCGTTCCGGTGGTGACCACGCCGCCGGTGCCGGGGTGCTTGGTGATCACGCTCGACCCGTCCGGGTACACCTCGGCGAGCGGGAACCCGGGGTGGCCGATCTCGTGCTCGGTGAAGAAGGCGTAGTTGCCGCCGGTGGCCTGCGCCCCGCACTCCAGGACGTGGCCGGCGGCGACCGTGCCGGCGAGCGCGTCGTAGTCGTCCCGGCGCCAGCCGAAGTGCGCGGCGGCCGGGCCGACGACCAACGAGGCGTCGGTGACCCGGCCGGTCACCACCACCTCAGCCCCGGCCCGCAGGCACTCGGCGATGCCCCACGCGCCCAGGTAGGCGTTCGCGGTCAGCGGCGCGCCCCGCCCGCCAGGCGCGGTGAGGCCGAGCTCGCCCGCGCGGGGCAGCAGGTCGTCGCCCTCGACGTGGGCGATCGCGACGTCGACCCCGAGCCGACTGGCCAGCTCGCGCAACGAATCGGCCAGCCCGGCGGGGTTGAGTCCGCCGGCGTTGACCACGATCCGCACGCCGCGGTCCCTGGCCAGCCCGAGGCCCTCCTCCATCTGCCGGAGGAAGGTCTTGGCGTAGCCGCGGTTCGGGTCCTTCATCCGGTCCCTGCCGAGGATGAGCATGGTCAGCTCGGCGAGGTAGTCGCCGGTGAGCACGTCCAGCGGGCCGCCGGTGAGCATCTCGCGCACGGCGGCGAAACGGTCGCCGTAGAAGCCGGAGGCGTTGCCGATCCGCAGCGGTTGTCCGGTGCTCGTCATCGGAACTGCCCCGCCTTCCGACCGGGACCGGGCGGACCGGCGAAGGCCTGGGCGATGCCGAGCCACTCGCGCGCGTCGGCGCCCTCCGCGCGCAGGTCGGTGTCGGTGGGATGCCGGCGCTGGGTGACGACCAGGCAGAAGTCGAGCGCGCTGCCGGTGATCCGCTGGGCGGCGCCGGGCGGGCCGAACTCCCAGGTCTCGCCGTCGGGTGCGGTCAGCTCGACCCGGAACTCCTCGGTCGGTGGGGCGAGCGCGTGCAGCTGGAAGGCGAAGTCGCGGGTGCGGACGCCGAACCGGGCGATGTGCCACAGCCGCGCGGTCGGGGTGCGCACCACGCCGAGCGCGTCGGCGATGTCCTGGCCGTGGGCCCAGGTCTCCATCATTCGCGCGGTGGCCATCGACGCCGCGCTCATCGGCGGGCCGAACCACGGTAGCTTCGTGCCGGGCGGCACCTCGGCCAGCGCGGCGGTGAGTTCGGTGCGGCCGCGCCGCCAGTCGGCCATCAGCTCGGCCCGGGGCCGGGCGGCCTGCTCCTCCGCGCCGTCGTCGACGAACCGGGTGCCGGCGCTCATCGCCCACTCGACCAGGGAGGCGAACTCGTCCGGCCGGGTCGCGGCGACGAGTGACTGCTGGTCGGTCCACGCCAGGTGCCCGATCTGGTGGGCGATGGTCCAGCCCTCCGCCGGGGTGGGGCGGCGCCACTCGCCGTCCGGCAGGCCCGCCACCAGGTCGTCGACCTCCCGGCTCTGCGCGTCCAGGTCGCGCAGGACGGCCCCGAGGTCCGCCACGCCGCCACCTCCCTCGCTGTCGTGCCCCGAGCGTCGCACCCGGCTCAGTAAAAATCAAGCATGCACGCTTGTTTTTGCTCCCGCCCGCGCTACCGTGGAGCTGCTACCTGCATCGGGAGGTCCCATGTCGTCCTCGGTCGCCGTTCCCGTTGACCTGCCGAGCCCGCAGAGCGTGCGGCTGCGCAGGTGGTTCGCCACCCGGGTGCGTCCGCTCGCCGAGCGCAGCTCGCCGCGCGGCTACCAGCTGCGCGCGCTACGCAGCACGGCCGACAGCGCCGGCCTCACCCGACTACCCCGGGGCACCCGGGCGTGGCCCGCCCGCTACGGCTCGGTCCGCGGGGTGTGGCTGCAGCCGCCGGGGGCCGACCCCGCGCGGGGCGCGCTGCTGTACCTGCACGGTGGCGGTTTCGTGTTCGGCTCACCACGCTCCCACCGCACGCTGGCGTTCCGGCTGGCCCGGCGGATCGGGGTGCCGGTGTTCCTGCTGGACTACCGGCGCGCGCCCGAGCACCGCTTCCCGGCGGCGGCCGACGACGCGCTCGCCGCCTACCGGCTCCTGTTGGCCAGGGGCTTCCCCGCGGACCGGATCAGCGTGGCCGGGGACTCCGCCGGCGGGCAGCTGACCGCCGGGCTGCTCGACGACCTCGTCCGGCTCCGCCTGCCGCGGCCCGCTCGGGCGCTGCTGCTGTCGCCGTGGCTCGACTTCGATCTGACGGAACTGCGGCGCCGCGACCGGGAACGGCGGGACCCCTTCGTTCCCCCGTCCTACGTGGAGAAGTGCCGCGCGGCCTACCTCGGCGGCCCCGACCACGCCCACCCCCGGCTGGACGTGCTGGGCACGGACAAGACCGGCTGGCCACCCGTGCTGGTCCAGGTGGGCGACACCGAGTGCCTGCTCGGCGACGCGGAGCGGCTGGCCGCCAAGGTGCGCGCCGCGGGCGGCACGGCCGAGCTGCAGGTGTGGCCCGGCCAGATCCACGTGTTCCCGATCTTCGCCGGCTACCTGCCGGAGGCCGGGACCGCGGTGCGGCTCGCCGGCCGGTTCCTGCGCGGCGAACCGGCGGAATAGCCTTGTTGGCGACTTGCCAGCAAGGCGGTGCTGGCTTACCGTTCGCAGGCGAAACGCCCAGCGAAGGAGGCCGCGTGGCGGAGTACGCCCAGATCACCTACACGGTCGCCGGCGGCGTCGCGACGATCACGTTGAACCGCCCCGAGGCCCGCAACGGCTACACCGTCACGATGGCCGACGAGCTGGCCGCCGCCTTCGCCGCGGCCGACGCCGACCACGACGTGCGGGCGGTCGTGCTCACCGGCGCCGGCGAGGACTTCTGCGTGGGCGCCGACCTCAGCCAGGGCGGGTTCGACTTCGACGCCGAGCACGGCCCCGAACCGCACTGGCAGGAGCCGGCCGGCCGGTGCGCCCGGCGGATCTTCGCGATGAACAAGCCGGTGATCGCCGCGATCCACGGCGCGGCCATCGGCGCCGGCAGCACCATCATCCTGCCGGCCGACTACCGGCTCGCCGCCACCGACGCCCGGTTCGGCTTCGTGTTCGTCCGCCGCGGGATCTATCCGGAGGGCGCCTCCGCCTGGTTCCTGCCGCGCCTGGTGGGCATGGGCACGGCGCTGGACTGGATGATCAGTGGTCGGGTGTTCTCCGCCGAGGAGGCCGAGGCCGCCGGCCTGGTGCACCGCCGCCACCCCGCGGACGAGCTGCTCGACCGGGCCCACGAGCTGGCTCGGGAGATCATCGCCACCGCGGCGCCGGTGTCGGTCGCGGTCACCCGGCAGCTGCTGTACCGGATGTCCGGGTCGGACTCGCCGCTGCCGGTGCACGCGCTGGACTCGAAGCTGATCGGCGGGCTGACCGGTAACCCGGACGCGGTGGAGGGCGTGCTGTCGTTCCTGCAGAAGCGGCCGCCGCGCTGGACACTACGGGTGCCCGAGGACCTGCCCGACTTCCTGCCCTGGCTGGACGGTTCCAGCGCCACCGGGACGGACGACGCCGCGAAGGCCGACGAGGGTGACGAGGATGACCGCCACTCCCCCTGACCGCTACCCGCCCGAGCCCTGGCACCTGGCCGGCCAGGCGTACCTGTCCACCTGGCTGGTGCCGGTGGCCGACCTGCCCCGCGTGCCGCGGGAGCTGCGCCCGGTGGTCGTGGCCGGCCGCGCGGTCGTGGTCACCGCGTGGATCGACTACCAACCACCCGGGCAGCTGAGCTACGCCGAGCTGCTGGCCACGGTCGCCGTGCGGGACGGGCACGGGCCCAGCGGACCCAGCGGACCCACTGCCACGATCACCGAGATCTGGGTGGACAGCGCGGTGTCGCTGGCCGGAGGGCGGGAGCTGTGGGGCATCCCGAAGGAGCTGGCCGCCTTCGACCTGCGGCACGGCCGCACGTTCACCGCGTCGGCCACCACGTCGCGGGACTGGATCGCCACCGCGGCCTTCACGTCCCGGCCCGGGCCGCCGGTCACCCTGCCGAGCCGGTTCCGGGTCGCCCAGGTGATGGACGGCGAGCCGCGGTCGAGCCGGGTGCGCGCCCGCGCCCGGCCGCACTGGGCCGCGGCGAGCTGGAGCGTCAACCCCGCCGGACCGCTGGGTTACCTGGCCGGGCGCGCTCCCCTGCTGAGCGCGCGCCTGCGGGACTTCCGGATGCGCTTCGGCGGCTGACCCGAGTGGAGGTGACGATGACCGCGCGATCCGGGCCCGGACCCGAGCGCACCACCGCGGTGATCATCGGTGCGGGCTTCGGCGGCGTCGCCATGGGCATCGAGCTGCGCCGCGCCGGCGTGCACGACTTCGTGATCCTGGAGCGGGCACCCGACCTCGGCGGGGTGTGGCGGGACAACACCTACCCCGGTGCCGGTTGCGACGTGCCGTCGCCGCTGTACTCGTTCTCCTTCGAACGCCACCAGCGCTGGCCCCGCCGCTACGCCCAGCAGCGGGACATCCACGCCTACCTGGACCGCGTCGCGCGCAAGCACGGCGTGGTCGACCACGTCCGCTTCCAGCGCGAGGTGGTGGCCGCGACGTTCGACGAGTCGACCGCGCGGTGGCGGGTCCGCACGGCCACCGGCGAGGAGCTCTCGGCGGCGGTGCTGATCCCGGCGGTCGGCCAACTGTCCCGGCCGGCCTACCCGGCGATCCCGGGAATCGACTCCTTCCGCGGGGCCGCGTTCCACTCGGCCCGCTGGGACCACGACGTCGACCTCACCGGCCGGCGGGTGGCGGTGATCGGCACCGGGGCCAGTGCCATCCAGTTCGTGCCGGAGATCCAGCCGAGGGTCGGTCGGCTCACCGTGTTCCAGCGCTCGGCGCCCTACATCCTGCCCAAGCGCGACCACGACTACGCGTCCTGGCCGCACCGGGCCTTCCAGGTCCTGCCGCCGTTGCAGGCGCTGGACCGGCTGGGCTTCTGGCTGTACGCGGAGTTCGCCCAGCAGTGCCTGGCGAAGTGGCAGGGCTTCGTACCGCTGTTCAGATGGCAGACGACACGGCACCTGCGCGCCGCGGTGCCCGACCCGGCGCTGCGCGCGCGGCTCACCCCGGACTACGAGATCGGCTGCAAGCGGGTGCTGTTCAGCAACGACTACCTGCCCGCGCTCACCCGAGCAGGCGTCGAGTTGGTCACCGAGCCGATCACCGAGATCGCCCCGACCGGGGTGCGCACCGCCGGCGGCACCGAGCACCCGGCGGACGTCATCATCTACGGCACGGGGTTCGCCACGCTCGACCTGCTCGGGCCGGTCGAGATCACCGGGCTCGGCGGCAGGCGACTGTCGGCGGCGTGGCACGCCGGCGCCCGCGCCCACCTCGGCATCACGGTGCCCGGGTTCCCGAACATGTTCCTGATGTACGGCCCGAACACCAACCTCGGCGGCGGCTCGATCATCCACGTGCTGGAGAGCCAGGCCCGCTACATCCGGCAGGCGGTGCGGCGGCTGGTCGCGCACCCCGGCCACTACCTCGACGTGCGGACCGAGGTGGAGCGGCGCTGGGACGACGAGGTGCAGCGCCGGCTGGCGCGGTCGGTGTGGACGCGGTGCCGCAGCTGGTACCGCAACGAGCACGGCCGGGTGGTGGCGAACTGGCCCGGCCGCACCGGGGAGTACCGGCGGCGCACCCGCCGGTTCGACGTCACCGACTACCGGATCGGCGCCGCGAGCGGGTCGACGTCCGATGTGGACGTTGTCCCGGAACGGTCGCCGAAGCTCGACGCGGTGTAACGCGTACTCATCGCTCCGGCGCCGGGACGGCCGGGGCGGTGCGGGCCGGGCGGCGCGCCCAGTAGGTGGCCAGTGCCGAGCCGGACACGTTGTGCCACACGGAGAACAACGCGCCCGGCAACGCGGCCAACGGGGCGAAGTGCGCGGTGGCCAGGCTCGCCGCCAACCCGGAGTTCTGCATGCCCACCTCGATCGACACCGCCCGCCGTGCGGTCTCGTCCAGCCGCACCAGCCGGGCCACGCCGTAGCCGAGCGCGAGGCCGACGCCGTTGTGCAGCACCACGGCCAGCACCAGCAGGGCGCCGCTGCTGGCCATCACGGCGCTGTTCGCCCCCACCACCGCGGCGACGACCACGACGATCCCGGTGACCGAGACCAGCGGCAGGTAGGGCAGCACCCGCTCGACCAGCCGCCCGGCGAACGCCCTGACCACCACGCCGGCGACCACCGGCACCAGCACGATCTGCACGATCGACTCGAACAGCGCCCAGAAGCTCACCGGCAGCGCCGAGCCGGCCAGCCACAGCACCAACAGCGGGGTCAGCACCGGGGCGAGCACGGTGGCCACCGAGGTCAACGTCACCGACAGCGCCACGTCGCCCCTGGCGAGGTACACGATCACGTTCGATGCGGTGCCGCCGGGCGCGGAGCCGACCAGCACCATCCCGACGAGCAGCAACCCGGTCAGCCCCAGCGCCGAGGCTACGCCCCACGCGGTGAGCGGCATGATCACGAACTGCGCGGCGAGGCCCACCAGCACCGCCCACGGCCGGCGCAGCACCCGGGTGAAGTCGACGGCCCGCAGGGTGAGCCCCATCCCGAACATGATCACCCCGAGCAGCACCGGGATGGCGCCGGTGAGCACGGCGACCTGGCCGGGCAGCACCAGCCCCACCACGCCGCCGAGGATCACCAGCAGGGCGAACCACCGCCCCACGACGTCGGCGAGCCGGCGCAGCGCGCTCCGTGGTTGCACCATCGTCACTCCCGAGTGTCCGTCGACGCCGTAGACCAGGCCGGCTCACTCTAACGAGAAGGTCCCACCTTTCGCTCCGTCGTGATCGAGTGGTGATCACTGTGCTGTGGAACACGCCGACACGCCGCATGTTGGGTCTTCGCGCGTCGCACACCCCAACATGTAGTCTCTGATCATCGACAGCCTGCGGGTCGACGATGACCGTCGAGATCCCCGCGGGCACGGCGTGGCGAGCACCTCCCGCGGTGGTGCGTGGCGCGGCGGTACCGGCCGAACGGGCCGGCGCCCGGCGGTGTCCTGGGGCGGTTCCTGGGGGTTCCGCCCGCCGCGGGAGGGTCTCGCGCGCCCGCGTCGACCCTGCAGTCGTGTCGCCCAGCACGCCGGCGTCCGCCGGTGTGCCGATCCAACGCGCCCTTTGGAGTTCGCATGTCCCTGGAGACCACCTCGCCGCCGTCCGCGGCGGACGCCAGCACCGCACCGGTGCGGGTGATTCGGCGCGACGGCAGCGTGTCGTCGTTCGACCCGACCAAGATCTCGGTCGCGATGACGAAGGCGTTCCTCGCCGTCGAGGGCGACGACGCGGCCACGTCCTCCCGCGTCCACCACGTGGTCGAGGAGCTGACCGGCCAGGTCACCGACGCGCTGCTGCGGCACGCCGGCCCGGAGCCCGCGCTGCACATCGAGCAGATCCAGGACCAGGTGGAGCTGGCGCTCATGCGCGGCGGCCACCACAAGGTCGCCCGTGCCTACGTGCTCTACCGGGAGGAGCGGGCCAGGGCGCGCGCGGCCAGCCGGCCGGCCGAGGCGCCGGCGCGGCCCGAGCTGCGGGTCCGGGCGGCGGACGGCACCCTCGCTCCGCTGGACTGGGACCGGGTGGCGCACGTGGTGGGCGAGGCGGTCGCCGGGCTGGCCGACGTCGCGGCCGAGCCGGTGCTCGCCGAGACCCGGCGCAACCTCTACGACGGCATCGGCGCCGACGAGCTGGCGCTGGCGCAGATCATGGCCGCCCGCACGCTGGTGGAGCAGGAGCCGAACTACTCCTTCGTCAGTGCCCGGCTGCTGCTGGACAAGCTGCGCGCCGAAGCGCTGAGCCACCTGGCCGGCGCGGCGCGGCAGGCCAACCAGGACGAGATGGCCGCCGGCTACGGCGACTACTTCCGCGACTACGTGCACCGCGCGGTGGAGCTGGAGCTGCTCGACCCGGAGCTCACCCGGTTCGACCTCGACCGGATCACCGCCGCGCTGCGGCCCGAGCGGGACCTGAACTTCGGCTTCCTCGGTCTGCAGACGCTGTACGACCGGTATTTCCTGCACGAGAACGGGACTCGGTTCGAGCTGCCGCAGGCGTTCTTCATGCGGGTGGCGATGGGACTGGCGCTGCGCGAGGACGACCGGGAGCGGCGTGCGGTCGAGTTCTACGAGTTGCTGTCGACGTTCGCGTTCATGGCCTCGACGCCGACGCTGTTCAACTCGGGTACCACCCGGCCACAGCTGTCGTCGTGCTTCCTGACCACGGTCGACGACGACCTCGACTCGATCTTCCAGGCGTACAAGAACAACGCGTTGCTGGCGAAGTACTCGGGCGGGCTGGGCAACGACTGGACGCCGGTGCGCGGTCTCGGTGCGCACATCAAGGGCACCAACGGCCGGTCGCAGGGCGTGGTGCCGTTCTTGAAGATCGCCAACGACACGGCGGTGGCGGTGAACCAGGGCGGCAAGCGCAAGGGCGCGGCGTGCGCGTACCTGGAGACGTGGCACGTCGACATCGAGGAGTTCCTCGACCTGCGCAAGAACACCGGTGACGAGCGCCGGCGCACCCACGACATGAACACCGCGAACTGGGTGCCCGACGAGTTCCTCCGCCGGGTCGAGGCGGACGGCGAGTGGACGCTGTTCTCCCCGGACGAGGTGCCGGACCTGCACGACCTCTACGGCACGGCGTTCGCCGAGCGGTACCGGGAGTACGAGGCCATGGCCGACCGCGGGGAGATCACGGTGTTCCGCCGGGTCCGTGCGGTGGAGCTGTGGCGGCGGATGCTGACCATGCTGTTCGAGACCGGGCACCCGTGGATCACCTTCAAGGACCCGTGCAACCTGCGCTCGCCACAGCAGCACGTGGGCGTGGTGCACTCGTCGAACCTGTGTACCGAGATCACCCTGAACACCAGCACGGACGAGGTCGCGGTGTGC
Source organism: Amycolatopsis arida (assembly GCF_900115565.1). Taxonomy (GTDB): domain Bacteria; phylum Actinomycetota; class Actinomycetes; order Mycobacteriales; family Pseudonocardiaceae; genus Yuhushiella; species Yuhushiella arida. Next base: position 85,411 of record NZ_FOWW01000008.1, read on the forward strand.
AACCTGGGCTCGGTGAACCTGGTGGCGCACGTCGGGCCGGACGGGCTGGACACCGAGCGGCTGGCCCGGACCGTGCACACCGCGGTGCGGATGCTCGACAACGTGGTCGACATCAACTTCTACACGATCCCGGAGGCTCGCCGGTCCAATCTGCGGCATCGGCCGGTCGGGCTGGGCCTGATGGGCTTCCAGGACGCGCTGTTCGAGCTCGGCGTGCCGCTGGCCTCGGACGCGGCCGTGGAGTTCGCCGACCGCAGCATGGAGCACCTGAGCTACCACGCCATCTCCGCGTCGGTGGACCTCGCGGCCGAGCGGGGCCGGTACGCCACGTTCGAGGGATCGTTGTGGAGCAAGGGAATCCTGCCGATCGACTCGATCGAGCTGCTGGCGAAGGCCAGGGAGGGCGACGTCCTCGACGTCGACACCTCGTCCACGCTGGACTGGGACGGGCTGCGCGAGCGGGTGCGCACGGTGGGGATGCGCAACTCCAACGTCATGGCGATCGCGCCGACCGCGACGATCTCCAACATCTGCGGGGTCGGGCAGTCGATCGAGCCGCAGTTCCGGAACCTGTTCGTCAAGTCCAACATGTCCGGTGACTTCACCGTGGTGAACCCGTACCTGGTGCGCCGGCTGAAGGAGCGCGGGCTGTGGGACGAGGTGATGGTCGCCGACCTGAAGTACTTCGACGGCAGCCTCGGTGAGATCGACCGGGTGCCCGATGACCTCAAGGAGCTGTTCGCGACGGCGTTCGAGGTGGACAGCCGCTGCTTGGTCGACGCGGCGTCGCGCCGGCAGAAGTGGATCGACCAGGCGCAGTCGCTGAACCTGTACATCGCCGCGCCGAGCGGCCGCAAGCTCGACGAGCTGTACCGCTACGCCTGGCACAAGGGTCTGAAGACCACCTACTACCTGCGGGCGCAGTCGGCCACGCACGTGGAGAAGAGCACCCTGCGCGGCACCGACGGCCGGCTCAACGCCGTGCCCGCCGGCACCCGAGGCACCAACACAGTGCCCGCCGGCACCCGAGGCACCAACACAGTGCCCGCCGGCACCGGTTCCGTGCCCGCGGCGGCCGTGCCGGCGGTGGCGCCCTCCCCCGCGCCCGCCGCCGAGCCGGCGGCCTGCCGGATCGACGACCCCGACTGCGAAGCCTGCCAGTGAGGAGCCCCGACATGACGAACATCGAGACCACCGTGACCACCGCGGCCACCGACACCACCGACACCACCGACACCACCGGCCTCGGCGAGATCGACCGCGGCGGGGCGAGGGTCAGCGTCGACGACAAGGCGATGATCAACGCCAGGGCCGACGTGAACCAGCTGCTGCCGCTGAAGTACCGCTGGGCGTGGGAGAAGTACCTGGCCGGGTGCAGCAACCACTGGATGCCGACCGAGGTCGGGATGCAGGCCGACATCGCGCTGTGGAAGTCACCGGACGGGCTCACCGAGGACGAGCGGCTGATGCTGAAGCGCAACCTGGGCTTCTTCGCGACGGCCGAGTCGCTGGTGGCGAACAACATCGTGCTGGCGGTGTACCGGCACATCACCAATCCGGAGTGCCGGCAGTACCTGCTGCGCCAGGCGTTCGAGGAGGCGGTGCACACGCACACCTTCCAGTACATCTGCGAGAGCCTCGGCCTCGACGAGGGCGAGCTGTTCAACATGTACCGGGAGGTGCCGTCGATCGCCGACAAGGACGCGTGGGCGCTGCGGTACACCCGGAACCTGGAGAACCCGGACTTCGCCACCGGGACCGCCGAGGCCGACCAGGACTTCCTGCGCGACCTCGTGGCGTTCTACGTGGTGTTCGAGGGCATGTGGTTCTACACCGGGTTCGCGCAGATCCTGTCGCTGGGTCGGCGGAACAAGATGGTCGGCATCGCCGAGCAGTACCAGTACATCCTGCGCGACGAGTCGATCCACCTGAACTTCGGCATCGACTGCATCAATCAGATCAAGCTCGAGAACCCGCACCTGTGGACCCCCGAGTTCCAGCAGGAGGTGCGGCGGATGCTCACCGAGGCGTGCGAGCTGGAGGTGGCCTACGCGCGGGACACCATGCCGCGCGGGATGTTCGGCCTGTCGGCGCCGCTGTGCGAGCAGTACATGCACTTCATCACCGATCGGCGCGCGCAGCAGCTCGGCCTGGCGCCGATCTTCGGTGAGGAGACCAACCCGTTCCCCTGGATGTCGGAGGCCATGGACCTGAAGAAGGAGAAGAACTTCTTCGAGACCAGGGTCATCGAGTACCAGACCGGCGGCACCCTCGACTGGGACTGAGGTGTCGCGGGGGCGACCCCCGCAGGCCCCACGGTGCTGGAGTGTTGCGGGGGCGACCCCCGCAGACCCCACGGTGCGGCTCCGTCACCTTGGCGAGCGCTGGGCACGACAGTGGGGACCAGCGAGGGTCGCCCAACCGCGAGATCTACGTTCAGAACAGCGAGACCTACGGGCCGGGACAGCGAGAGCCGGGGGGGCCCGAGCAGGAGTTCGCTGTCGGGATCCCTTGTGGCGCAGCCACTCCCCCTCCCCACCCCGATCCGGAGCCGCCTCGCGGTCGACACGATCGAGCTCCGGGGCGGGGACCACAGACCCCCACGGGTGGCTCCCGCACGCGCCCCGGCCTGACCGGGGACTTCGGCACCCCGAACGTAGCTCTCGCCATCCTGAACGTAGATCTCGCGGGTCTCAGTGGGTGAGAGAGTGCCCGCACGGAGAAGTTGATCACTAGGCTCGACCGTGTCGGAGGTCCTTCGGCGTGGCCGGGCCGCTTCCCGGTGCCACGCGGTGATCGAGCACCTGGGGAGGCGTATGAGCGAGCAGCGCGTCGGCAGCACCGTCCTCGGCTACCCACGGATCGGCCCGAACCGGGAGCTCAAGCGCGCCGTGGAGGGCTACTGGGCCGGCAGGGTCGACGAGGGGGAGCTGTCCAGGGTCGCCCGGCGGCTACGGCTGGACACGTGGCGGGGGCTGGCCGCCGCCGGGCTCGACAGCGTCCCGAGCAACACCTTCTCCTACTACGACCACGTGCTCGACACCACCGCGCTGCTCGGCGCACTGCCCGCGCGGTTCACCGACCTCGACCTGTCCACACTGGACACCTACTTCGCCGCGGCGCGGGGCGTCCCACACGCCCCCGCGCTGGAGATGACGAAGTGGTTCGACACCAACTACCACTACCTGGTGCCGGAGCTGGGCCCGGACACCACGTTCACCCTCGCCGAGCGCAAGCCGCTCGACGAGTACCGGGAGGCGAAGGCGGCCGGCGTCGAGACCCGCCCGGTGCTGCTCGGCCCGGTCACCTACCTGCTGCTGGCCAAGCCGGCCCCCGGCGCGTCGGCCGGCTTCCGGCCGCTGGACCTGCTCGACGCCGTCCTGCCGGTCTACGCCGAGCTGCTGGGCGCCCTCGCCGAGGCCGGCGCCGACTGGGTCCAGCTCGACGAGCCCGCGTTCGCCGCCGACCGCACCCCCGCCGAGCTCGCCGAGCTCGAGCGCGCCTACGCGACCCTCGGCGGCCGGCGGGACCGGCCGCGGTTGCTGGTCGCCGGCTACCTCGGCGCGCTCGGCGACGCGCTGGGCGTGCTCGCCCGCTCCCCGGTCGAGGCGCTGGCGCTGGACCTCGTGTCCGACCCGGCGGCGGTCGACCAGGTCGCCGGCACCGCGGCGGCGAAGGACAACGCGCTGAAGGGCAAGGAAGTGGTCGCCGGCGTCGTCGACGGGCGCAACGTGTGGCGCACCGACGTCGACGCCGCGCTGGCGACCCTCGCCCGGCTGCGGGACACCGCCGCCCCAGAGATCTCAGTGGGCGTGGGCACGTCCTGCTCCCTGCTGCACGTGCCCTACGACGTCTCCGCGGAGACCGGGCTCGACGAGCGACTGCGCGGCTGGCTCTCCTTCGCCGAGCAGAAGGTCGCCGAGGTGGTGCTCCTCGGCCGTGCGCTGCGGGCTGGCGCCGGCGCGGTCGCCGGCGAGCTGGCCACCGCCCGCGCGGCCACCCGCGACCGGGCGAGCGCCGGGCAGCTCCGCGACCCCCGGGTCCGCGACCGGCTGGCCGCGCTCCGCCCCGAGGACGCCACCCGGACCGACCACGCGCGGCGGGTCGCCGCCCAGCGCGCGTCCCTGGACCTGCCGCTCCTGCCGACGACGACGATCGGCTCCTTCCCGCAGACCGCCGAGGTGCGGCGGCTGCGTGCGGCGCACCGGGCCAGCCGGGTCGACGCGACCGAGTACCGCGCGGCCATGCGGGCCGAGATCGAGCGGGTGATCCGGCTGCAGGAGGACCTCGGCCTCGACGTGCTGGTGCACGGAGAGCCGGAACGCAACGACATGGTGCAGTACTTCGCCGAGCAGCTCACCGGCTTCGCCACCACGGAGCACGGGTGGGTGCAGTCGTACGGGACGCGCTGCGTGCGCCCGCCGATCCTGTACGGCGACGTGTCCCGCCCCGCGCCGATGACCGTGGAGTGGGCGACGTTCGCGCAGTCGCTCACCGACCGGCCGGTGAAGGGCATGCTCACCGGCCCGGTCACCATGCTCGCTTGGTCGTTCGTCCGGGACGACCAGCCGCTCGCCGACACCGCGCGGCAGGTGGCGCTGGCCGTGCGCGACGAGGTGCACGATCTGGAGGCCGCCGGCATTCGGGTCATCCAGGTCGACGAGCCGGCGCTACGGGAGGGGCTGCCGCTGCGCCGGGAACGGCACGCCGAGTACCTCGGTTGGGCGGTGGCGGCGTTCCGGTTGACGACCGCCGGCGTTGCCGACGGCACGCAGGTCCACACGCACATGTGCTACGCGGAGTTCGGCGACATCCTGCCGGCGGTCGAGTCGATCGACGTGGACGTCATCAGTGTCGAGGCGGCCCGCTCCCGGATGGAGGTGCTCGGCGACCTGGCCGAGTCCGGCTTCTCCCGCGCCGTCGGCCCCGGGGTCCACGACATCCACTCCCCACGGGTGCCCGACGTCGAGGAGATCACCGAACTGCTGCGCACCGCGCTGGAGGTGGTGTCGGCCGACCGGCTGTGGGTCAACCCGGACTGCGGGCTGAAGACCCGCGGCTACGCCGAGGTCGAGCCCGCGCTGCGCAACCTCGTCGCGGCCGCCCGTGCGCTGCGTCCCACGGTCGGCTGAACCCATCCCACCCTCTTGTCACATTGCCAACAGTGCGGCACCGTGGAGGACGACGGGACACTCTCGACGCGGAGAGGCGGCGAGCATGGCACGCACGGTCGGCAAGGTGGCGAGCTCGCTCCGCGAGCGCGTTCCCGCGCTCTCCCTCCCCGGCGCCGTCGACAAGGTGGCCGACTCCCTCCGCGAGCACGTCCCCCCGCTCACCGCGCTGCCCCTGCCGCAGGCGGTCGACCAGCGCTGGCTCGACCTCCGCTGGCCGGTGCGGGAGCTGGCGCCACCGCCCTCCGGCAGCGGGCTCGCGCCCGTGCTCGGCGACGCCGGCCCACCGCTGGTCGGGCACGCACTGGAGTCCATGCGGTTCGGCGTCGACTACGCCCTGCGCCGCTACGAGCTGTTCGGCCCGGTGTCCTGGATGGGTGCCTTCGGCCAGCGGATCGTCTTCCTGACCGGGCCGGATGCCACCCAGGTCGCGCTGGTGAACAAGGACAAGGCGTTCTCCCAGGCGGGCTGGAAGTTCTTCATCGAGCGGTTCTTCGACCGCGGCCTGATGCTGCTCGACTTCGCCGAGCACCGGGCACACCGCCGGATCATGCAGGAGGCGTTCACCCGCGACCGGCTCGCCGGCTACGTCGACCAGATGGGGCCGACCCTGCGGGCCGGGGTCACCGGCTGGTCGGGCCAGTCCCGGCCACGGTTGTACTGGCTGCTCAAGCGTCTCACGCTCGACGTGGCCACCCGGGTGTTCATGGGCATGCCCAGCGGCGTCGAGGCGCGGGAGGTGAACCGCGCGTTCGTGAACGCGGTCCGCGCCGGTACCGCGCTCGTGCGCCACCCCGTTCCCGGTGGCCGCTGGGCGGGGGGCCTGGCCGGGCGGCGCCGGCTGGAGCGATACTTCGCCGAGAACCTCCCGGCCAAGCGGCGGACCGACGGCGCGGATCTCTTCTCCGCCCTCTGCCACGCCAGCACGGAGGACGGCGCACGGTTCACCGACGCCGACGTGGTCAACCACATGATCTTCCTGATGATGGCCGCCCACGACACGTCCACGATCACCAGCACCGCGGCCGCCTACTACCTGGCCAAGCATCCCGAGTGGCAGGAGCGGGCCCGGGAGGAGTCGTTGCGGCTCGGTGACGCGCCGCCGGACATCACCGCGCTGGACGAGCTGCGCACCCTCGACCTGGTGATCCGGGAGTCGTTGCGGCTGGTCGCCCCGGTACCGACGTTGGCCCGCAGGACGGTTCGCGACACCGAGGTGCTCGGCCACCACATCCCCGCGGACACCCTGGTCGGCGTGGTCCCGGCGATCAACCACTTCGCCCCGGAGTGCTGGACCGACCCGCACCGGTTCGACCCGGAGCGGTTCGCCGAGGGTCGCCGGGAGGACCGTTCGCACCGGTACGCCTGGATCCCGTTCGGTGGGGGCGCACACAAGTGCATCGGGCTGCACTTCGGCATGTTCGAGGTCAAGGCAATCCTGCACGAGATGCTCCGGGCCCACCGGTGGAGCCTGCCGGAGGAGTACACGGTGCGCTGGGACTACGTTTCCCTGCCGGTGCCGGTCGACGGACTGCCGGTTCGGCTCAACCCACGCTGAGAGGTTCGGCCCACCCCGTCGACCGAGCGTGATCAACTAGGTACTGATCATCACCCTTTCAGCCGGTAGACACCCTGCCATTGGCATGATGCCGTGGCATGACTCTCGGCCTACCAGGGCGGGGCACCGGTGCCTACTCTCCGGTACCCCGTCCGACCTGGCCTTTGTTCCTTCATGAAGGGGTGGAGCGTGCCTGAACCTGGTGCGGAACCAGGGTTGGTGGACATCGCCCGGCGCTGGGCGAGCACGTTGGCGGACACGAAAGGAGTATCCCTTCACCCGGACGTGCTCGAGGACGTCCTCTTGGACGTGGCGCGGGAGTCCCGGGCGCAGGCCGAACGCGCTCGGGAGGCCGCGGTGCGCCGGTTCACCGCGCTGTACTCGGCCTCGCCCATCGGCATCGCACTGGCCGATCCGGGTGGCGTGATCGTCGAGGCCAACGCCGCGCTGGGCCGCATCCTCGGCCGCTCCGCCGAGAGTCTGCGCGGCATCCCGATCCCCAGCCTCGGCTCCGCGGACCGGGACATCAACTCGCTGCGGCTCGGCGTGCGGGAGCTGGTCGAGCACACCCTGCCGCACTACCGGGAGCGGATGCGCCTCGAGCACGTCGACGGTCCACTGTGGGTACACGCGACGCTCGCGCCGCTGCCCGGCGACCACGAGGGCCGGGTCTACCCGGTGCTGATGGTCGAGGACATCAACGAGCTGCACCTGCTGCAGGAGACGCTGCGGCACCAGAACCTGCACGACCCGCTCACCGGGCTGCCGAACGCCTCGCAGTTCAGCGCGAAGCTGGAGGCCGCGGTGTCCGCCGGCGAGGACCAGGTCGCGCTGGTCTACCTCGACATCGACGGCTTCAAGGTCGTCAACGACGGGCTCGGGTACGAGGTCGGCAACCAGGTACTCCGCGGCGTGGCGCACAAGCTCACCTCGGTGTTCCACGAGCACGACGCGTTCGTCGCCCGGCTCACCGGTGACGGGTTCGCGGTGCTGCTGCACGGCCGGTTCACCGCCACCGAGGTGGTGAACCTGGTCCAGCACGCGTTCGACGAGCTCGCGGAGCCGATGTACGTGGACGGGCACGGCGTCGGGGTGAGCGCGAGCGCCGGCATCGTCGTCCGCCCTGCCGCCGACACCCACCGCGAGGTCCTCCGGGCCGCGGAGATCACGTTGCATCGCGCCAAGGAGGCCGGCAAGGCGCAGTGGGTGCTGCACGACCCGGAGCTCGACGCCCGCAGCCGGACCCGGTATCGGATCGGCGCGGTGCTCGCCGGCGCGCTGGAGAACGGCGAGTTCGAGCTGCTCTACCAGCCGACCGTGAAGCTGGCCGATCCGAGCGAGCTGGCCGCGGTGAACGCCGGGCTGCGGTGGAACCATCCGGAGTTCGGCGAGCTCGACTCCGAGGAGTTCTACCCGCTCGCCGAGACCACCGGGATGACCGTGCCGCTCGGCCGGTGGCTGCTCGCCGAGGCGCTCGCGGCGACGGCCCGCTGGCGGGAGCGGTTCGGCGATCGGGCGCCGGAGGTCTGCGTGCGGCTGCCGAACCGGCTCGCCATCGACCCGGACCTGGTGCTGCTGGTCAAGGAGCAGCTCGACCGCCACAACCTGCCGGGACAGGCGCTGCGGCTGTGCACGGACGGGCCGTCGGTGCTGGACCCGCGCGGCGAGGTGATGGACTCGCTGGCGGTGCTCGCCGAGCTGGGCGCCACCATGGTGCTGACCGTGTCCGGCACCGCCGACCTGGAGCTGATCCCGTCGCACCAGCTACCGGTGCGGCACGTCATCCTCAGCGGCGCGGTGGTCGACGCGCTCGCCGAGCACGACGACGAGGTGGCCAGCCGGCACCTGCGACACCTGATCGAGCGTGGCCGGGAGCTGGGCCTGCGGATCGGCGCCGAGGGCGTCCGCAACCGCGAGCACGCGGCGCGGCTGCACCGGCTCGGCGTGCTCGCCGCCCGTGGTCCGTTCGTCACCGAGGCCGCGACCGGCGACGCCATCGACGAGCTGATCGCCCAGCACGCCCGGTGAGCTGGGACCCCGGAAGGTCGGCACTCCGTGACGACCGGCAGGATCACCCATGGACGCAGGACACGCCAACCGCGACCGGACCGGTCGGGAAGGGACGCCGATGAAGCAGGGTGACCGCGCGCCGGACTTCACGCTGCCCGACGAGAGCGGGCAACCACGCTCGCTGTCCGCCCTGCTGGAGGCCGGCCCGGTGGTGCTGTTCTTCTACCCGGCGGCGATGACGCCGGGGTGCACGGCCGAGAGCTGCCACTTCCGCGACCTGGCGGCCGAGTTCGGCGAGGTCGGCGCGCAGCGGGTCGGGATCAGCCCGGACCCGGTGGACAAGCAGCGTGCCTTCGCCAGCACGCACGGCTTCGACTTCCCGCTGCTGTCCGACCCCGACGGCGCGGTGGCGAGCCAGTTCGGCGTGCGGCGTCGCTTCGGCCCGCTGCTCACCCGCCGGCACACCTTCGTCATCGACACCGACCGCACGGTGCTCGAGGTGATCAAGAGCGAGTTGCGGATGAGCGCGCACGCCGACCGCGCCCTCGAGGTGCTCCGCGGCCGCACCCGCTCCTGATCGCGAGAGCTACGTTCGAGACCGCGACATCGTCGTTGGGGACCGCGAGTTCTCCGTTCGGTACGGCGAGTTCGGCTTTCGGGCGCGGTGTCCGGGCCCGCACGGCGGCGACGGAGCCTTCCGCCACCGCCGCCCGCTGGCTAGGGTCGGCGAACGAAGGCCGTGCCGGCGCGCCGGTTCCACCACTGCGGCCCGCACCGCGCCGGCCCGCGCCGCACGACAGCCTCGTCCCACGGCCGGCCCGGCCACTCGCCGCCGCGGCCCTCCGACCGACCCATCACTCGAGCGGGAGGTACCCGGCATGGATCAGCACGCGCTCCGTCAGCGGTTCGCGACACTCACCACGGCCCACCTGGCCGACGGCTGCCTCCGGACCGGGGTCCCGGTGCGCTGCGCCGCGCTGCGGTCCGTGGTGCCGGGTGGGCGCCTGGCCGGGCGCGCCCTGCCCGCCCGCCACGTCGGCAGCGTCGACGTCTTCCTCGAGGCGTTCGGCGGGGCCGAGCCGGGCGACGTGCTGGTGGTCGACAACGGCGGCCGCCGCGACGAGGCCTGCGTGGGCGACCTCGCCGTGCTCGAGGCGCGCGCGGCGGGCCTGTCCGGCGTGGTGATCTGGGGCCTGCACCGCGACACCGCCGACATCCGCGCGATCGGGCTGCCGGTGTTCAGCCTGGGTGCCCTGCCGACCGGCCCGCTGCGCCTCGACCCGCGGCCGGCGGACGCGCTGGAGTCCGCCGGCGTCGCCGACGTCACGGTGACCCGCGCCGACCTGGTCTTCGCCGACGACGACGGTGTGCTCGCCGTGCCGGCCGACCGGGCCGACGACGTCCTCACCACGGCCGAGCGAATCCGGGACACCGAGCGCCAGCAGGCCGACCGGATCCGCGCCGGCGAGCCACTGCGCACGCAGGTGCGGTTCGACGCCTACCTCGCCGAGCGCCGGCGGCGGCCGGAGCTGACCTTCCGCGAGCACCTGCGCGCCGTCGGCGGTGCCATCGAGGAGTAGTCGACCGCGAGTTCGCCCGCCACGTCGCTGTGTTTGCCGCTCACGCCGCCGCGTCGGCCCTTCGCGACGGCGCGTCGACCGCCCGCGGCCTACCCGGGTGCACGGGAAGCGCGACGCGTCGGCCGCCCAAACGGTGCCGAGGACGAGGCCCGCCCGGGCGCGTCCCCGGCGGCCCTCCCTACGCCCCGGGTCCTAGTTGACGATCAGGCTGTCGGGCACCGGCTGGTCGGTGCGCAGCGCCTTGAACAGCTGCTGGGCCTTGGCCTTGTCCCAGCGCTCGGCCGAGCCGGACGTCACCGGCACCGTCCCGGTCACCACGCCGCCGGAGGAGATGCCGCGCATCGCCCACGCGAGGCCGACCAGGTTGTGCAGGTGGTCGCCGGTGTCCATGGTCAGCGCGTCCGGCGCCGTGGACAGCAGTGGGAACAGGTGGAACGGGTTGAGCAGCGTGCCGGGGCCGGACATCTCGCTGACCAGCGCGCCGATGAACTTCCGCTGGTTGGCCACCCGGTCCAGATCGGACCGTGGGGTCGCCGAGCTGTACCGCATCCGGACGAACCCGAGCGCCTGGGCACCGTCCAGCTCCTGCCGACCGGCCGGGATGGTCACGCCGGTCATGCTGTCGTGCATCTCCTCGGGAATGTCCATCTCGACCCCGCCGATGGCGTCCACGATGGCGGCGAACCCGCCGAAGCCGATCTCGGCGTAGTGGTCGATCCGCAGGCCGGTGGCCTGCTCCACGGTCCGCACCAGCAGCGCCGCGCCACCGAAGGAGAACGCGGCGTTGATCTTGTTGGTGCCGTGGCCGGGGATCGGCACCCGCGAGTCGCGGGGCAGGCTGAGCAGGATCGGCGGGGTGTCGTTGTCCGGCAGGTGCGCCAGCATGATCGTGTCGGTCCGCTGACCGCCGGTGTCCCCGGTGGACAGTCGTGCCTCGTCCTCCGGATCCAACCCGGCCCGCGAGTCCGAGCCGACGATGAGCCAGTTCGTGCCCTCGGCGGCCGCCGGCCGGCCCTCGTACTCCGGCAGCGCGTCGATCCGGTTGATGGAGAACTCGAGGTAGACCCACACACCGGCGACGAACAGCACGAACACCATCAGCAGCGACAGCAGGACCTTGCCGGGGTTCCACCGCCGGCGCCGCCGGGACAGAGTCTGGCGGGGAGGCGGGCCGGCCGGCCGGGGCGGTGCCTGGCGCGGCGGTGCCTGGCGCGGGGGTGCCTGCCGGGGTGGTGGACCGGAGCGCACCGGCCGCCGCGGCGCCGCCTCCCGGCCCGGCAGCGGCATCATCTGCGCCGCCTGGTGCCGGCGGGGACCCCGCGGCGGTTGCCGAGGTCCCGAAGGGGGCTGGTAGCCGCGGTGATCTCCGCCATAGGTCATTGGCCCATCATCCCATCGTCGTCCCCGAGGCCGCGGCATCCCCGGCGCCATGTCCACCCACCGCACCTCTCCCCCGCCCAGACGTGTGACACGCCGGCAGGGTTGTGCGCGGAGCGCCGGACGTCACACACCCGTCACCGGCGGCGCACCGGGGCTCACAGGCGGCTCACAGGCGGCTCACAGGCGCAGTCGCAGCCGCTCGTCGGCGGGGCGGCCTCGAGCGGCGGCCAACGTTCCGGCGCCGCCCGGCAGGTCGAACGCCTCGGCGGCGAAGGCCCGGACGAGGGCGTTCCACACCGCGGCCCGGCGCAGCATGCCGTGGCCCTCGGCGGCGACCTCGAACCGCACGACGCTCTTGGCGTGCGGCTCGGCGCGGCGGGCGTAGCCGAGCGACTCGGCCGGGCTGGTGACCCGGTCGGCCACCCCGTGCGCGATGAGCACGTCCCGCCCGGTCACCGGCGCCACGGGCTCGCCGGCTGGGGTCCACGGCGCGAGGGCGCACACCGCGACGACCGCGGGGTCGTCGGCCACTCGCAGCGCGACGCGTCCACCCATGGAATGACCGAGCAGCGCCACCGGCAGCCCCGGGTGGGCGGCGGTGAGCCGGGCCAACGCCCAGCGCGCGTCGCACACCGGGTCGTGGTCGGGCGCGTTCCACCCGTACACCCGGTTGCGCAGCAACGCCACGCGCACCCCGTGCCGCCGGCCCAGCCGCTCGACGAGCCGCGCGAACGGCACCATCCGCAGGTACGCCAGCCGCCACGGCGACACCGCCGCGTGGCCGCGCTCCGCGCCGCCGTGCAGCACGAGCACCACGCCGCGCACCGCCCCCTCCGCCGGCCACACCCGCAGCCCCGGCATCCGCTCCGTCACACCCACCCCCACCGTGTCCGCGCTCCCCGTCCGCGTGTCCGCGCTTCCCGTCCGCGTGTTCGCGGTTCGCGTACGTCACGCCGTCCCTGGAGCACCGACACATGCTCACAGACCGCGGACACACGCGCACAGACCGCGGACACACGCGCATGGAGCGCGGACACGGGCGCGGGGATCATGCGGCGGCGGGTTGCTCGGCGAACTGGGTGTGGTAGAGCTCGGCGTACCGCCCGCCGGCGGCGAGCAGCCGCTCGTGCGTGCCGCGCTCGACGATCTCCCCCGCCTCCACGACGAGGATGAGATCGGCCGCGCGGACCGTGGACAGCCGGTGCGCGATCACCAGCGAGGTGCGCCCGTCCAGGGCATCGGCCAGTGCCTCGCCCACCGCCGCCTCCGACTCGGAGTCCAGGTGCGCGGTCGCCTCGTCCAGCACCACGACCCGGGGCCGGGCCAGCAGCAACCGGGCGATGGTCAGCCGCTGTCGCTCCCCGCCGGAGAGCCGGTAGCCGCGCTCCCCGATCACCGTGTCCAGCCCGTCCGGCAGCGAGCGGACCAGCGCGGACAACCGCGCCCGCTCCAGCGCGTCCCAGATCTCGGCGTCGGTGACGCCCGGCCGGGCGTAGGCGAGGTTGGCCCGGATGGTGTCGTGGAACAGGTGACCGTCCTGGGTCACCACACCCACCGCGTGGCGGACGGCGTCGAACCTCAGGTCGCGAACGTCCACACCGGACAACCGAACGGCACCCGAGTCGACGTCGTAGAGCCGGGGTACCAGCGAGGCGATGGTGGACTTGCCGGCACCCGACGAGCCGACCAGCGCGACCATCTGGCCCGGCTCGGCGCGGAAGCTCACGCCGTGCAGCACCTCCTCGCCACCGCGGTTGTCCACTGTGGCCACCTCCTCCAGCGAGGCCAGCGAGTACCGGTCGGCCGCGGGGTAGCCGAACCGCACGTCGGTGAACTCCACCGAGACCCCGCCCGCGGGCAGGTCCCGCGCGTCCGGCTTCTCCTTGATCATCGGATCGAGGTCGAGCACCTCGAAGATCCGCTCGAAGGACACCAGCGCGGTCATCACGTCCACCCGCACGTTCGCCAGCGCGGTCAGCGGCGTGTAGAGCCGGGTGAGCAGCAGCGCCAGCGCCACCACCGTGCCGGCGGCGAGCTGGCCGTCGAGCGCCAGCCACCCGCCGAGGCCGTACACCAGCGCCGTCGCCAGCGCGGACACCAGCGTCAGGCTGGTCATGAACCACCGGGTGAGCATCGCCGTGCGCACCCCGATGTCGCGCACCCGGTCGGCCCTGGCGCCGAACTCCGCCGCCTCGACGTCCGGCCGACCGAACAGCTTGACGAGCGTGGCACCCGGCGCGGAGAACCGCTCGGTCATCTGCGTGGTCATCGCGGCGTTCAGCTCGGCCGACTCCCGCTGCAGGCCGGCCATCCGCCGGCCCACCCTGCGCGCCGGGAGCACGAACACCGGCAGCAGCACCAGCGCCAGCAGGGTGACCTTCCAGGACAGGGTGACCATCACGGCCAGCGACAGCGCGAGCTGGATGACGTTGGTGACCAGGCCGGACAGCGTCGCGGTGAAGGTGCGCTGGGCGCCGATCACGTCGTTGTTGAGCCGGCTGACCAGCGCGCCGGTGCGGGTGCGGGTGAAGAACGCGATCGGCATCCGCTGCACGTGCCGGAACACCGTGCGGCGCAGGTCGTAGATCAGCCCCTCGCCGATGCGCGCCGACTGCCAGCGCTCCACCAGACCCAGCCCAGCGTCGGCGATCGCCAGACCCGCGATCACCAGCGCCAGCAGCACGACCACGCTGGCGTCGTCGCCGTCGACGATCGCGTTGACCACCTGGCCGGCGAGCAGCGGGCTGCTGACCGCCAGCACCGCCGAGATCACCGTCAGGACCAGGAACACCACGATTCGGCGCCAGTGCGGCCGGGCGAACTCGGCGACCCTGCGCACCGTCCCGCGGCGCAGCCCCTTCGGCGCGTCCGCCGCGCGCATCGCGCCGCTCATCAGTGACCAGGCGTTGTCCATCCCGCCAACCCTTCCCCAGATACCTCGACCTACATCGAGATACAGTTCGCATTTCTCCTGGGTAACACCGGCTTCCAACTCTATCTTCCCGGTCCGACAGAAGTTCTCGACAACTCCTCGGCAGTGGTGCCGCGGACCGCCGCCGACCCGCTCGGTAGCCTGCGCTCACCAAGGCAGGCGACGCGGAGGGGTGCGCGGGGTGACGCAGGTGGTTCCGCGGCTGGGTTCGTGGCTGCGACAGGGCTGGACCGACCGGCCGCTCGGGCTGGACCTGGCCTTCTACCTCGTCTGCTTCGGCTACGCGGTCGGGATGGCGCTCACCAACTCCTACTACGGCTACCGCACGTGGGGCACCTTCGCGACGGTCGGCTACGGGCTCGCCGCCGCGCACGCCGCGCTGCTGCTGTGGGCTCCGGTACGTGGCTGGCTGGCCTCCCGCTGGGTGGGGGTCGGCGCCGTCGGCGCGGTCGGCATGGTCCTGCCGCTCGGGTTCCTCGTGATCCGCCGGCTGGGCGGCGGCGACTGGCAGCAGGACCCCGGGGCGTGGAGCGCGCAGCCCGAGGTGTGGGTGATCGAGCGCTCCGCGAGCCTGCTGCTCGAGCGGGGCACGCCCTACACCGACATCGCCGCGCTCGACCGGCCGCCCGTCGTCGACGACTACACGCCGTACGGGCCGGTCATGCCGGTGTTCGGGCTGCCGAGGGCGCTGTTCGGGGGCAGCCCGCTGACCGACGCGCTCACCGACGCGCGGCTGGTGTTCGTCGCGGTCGCCGCGCTCACCGTGTGGCTCACCCTCCGGCTGCTCGGCCGGCCACCGGTGCCGGTGCGGGCCGCGCAGCTCGCGGCGATCGTCCCGGTGACCGCGCTGACCTTCGCCACCGCCGCGCCCGACCTCGCGATCCTCGGCCTGTTGCTGGTGGCGTGCGCGCTGGCCGCCCGCGACCGCCCCGCCGCCGCCGGTGCGGTGCTGGCGGTGGTCGGCAGCGCGAAGCTGATCGCGCTGCTGGCCGCGCCGGTGCTCGCCGTCCTGATACTCGCCCGGCTGGGACGCCGGGCGCTGGCGGCCTTCGGGACGGTGCTCCTCGCCGGAACCGCCGTGCTGACCCTGCCCGTGCTGCTCGTCGACTCGGGCGCGTTCGTGGAGCACGTGCTGCGCTTCCCTGCCGGGCTGGGCGCGGTGGCCTCACCCGCCGCGAGCCCGTTCCCCGGTCACCTGATCGCGAGCACCGGACCTGTCGGTCAGGCCATCGCGTTCGCGCTGCTGGCCGGTGCGGGAGTGGTGATCGCGGTATGGTTGCTCCGCGACCCGCCGCGCACCGGTTCCGCCGCGCTACTGCGCATCGCCGTCGGGCTCACCGCGTTCATCCTGCTGACCACGGCGACCCGGTTCGGCTACCTGGTGTACCCGTTCGTGCTACTCGGCGCGATGCTCGTGTTCCGGGCCGCGGAGCGCCGAACGGAGGACAGGCTTACTTCTTCTTGACCCGCGTCGCGCCGCCGCGGCCGCGCAACTGGACGCCGGACTCTGACAGCACGCGGTGCACGAAACCGTACGAGCGACCAGTCGACTCCGCGAGGGCGCGAATGCTGGCGCCCTTCTCGTATTTCTTCTTCAGGTCGGCGGCCAGCTTGTCCCGCGTGTTTCCGGTGATGCGCGCGCCCTTCTTCAGGTCAGCCACGTCGATCCACCTTCCGCCCCGATAGTGTTCCGGGCCACAGTCGACCCCTGTCGCCGCAATGATCGAACACTGGGCGCCGGAATGCCAGACAAGAGCCGAAAAACTCGTCTTGACGCACCGAAATTGGTCCATTCCAGTGCTTGCCCAACATCAACTAACGAGATCATCGGTGCCGCCGGTGACCGCTCGGGCTCAGGCGAGTTGCACCAGATCGAGGTAATCGTCCGACCAGTGGTCCTCGGTGCCGTCCGGCAGGAGGATCACCCGCTCCGGCGCCAGCGCCTCCACCGCGCCGGGGTCGTGGGTCACGAGCACCACGGCGCCGGCGTAGCTGTGCAGCGCGTCGAGCACCTGCGCGCGGCTGGCCGGGTCCAGGTTGTTCGTCGGCTCGTCGAGCAGCAGCACGTTGGCCGCGCTGGACACCAGGCCGGCCAGCGCCAGCCGGGTCTTCTCGCCGCCGGAGAGCGTGCCGGCCGGCTGGTCGAGCTGCTCGCCGCTGAACAGGAAGGAGCCGAGCAGATTGCGCAGCTCCTGCGCGCCGGTGTCCGGGGACAGGTGACGGATGTTCTCCCACACCGTGGCGTCGTGGTCCAGTGTCTCGTGCTCCTGCGCGTAGTAGCCCAACCGCAGACCGTGCCCGGCGACCACCCTGCCGGTGTCCGGCTGCTCCATCCCGCAGAGCAGCCGCAGCAGCGTCGTCTTGCCGGCACCGTTCAGGCCGAGCACGACGACCTTCGAGCCGCGGTCCACGGCGAGGTCGACACCGGTGAAGATCTCCAGCGAGCCGTAGGACTTGGACAGCCCCTCGGCGGTGAGCGGGGTCTTCCCGCAGGGCGCCGGCGCCGGGAAGGCGATCTTGGCGACCTTGTCGGCCTTGCGGGTCTCGTCCAGCTTGGCGAGCATCTGCTCGGCCCGGCGGGCCATGTTCTTCGCCGCGACCGCCTTGGTGGCCTTCGCGCCGAGCTTGGCCGCCTGCTGCTGCAGCGCCGAAGCCTTCTTCTCGGCGTTGGCCCGCTCCCGGCGGCGCCGCTTCTCGTCGGTCGCGCGCGCGTCGAGGTAGCGCTGCCAGCCCATGTTGTAGTGATCCAGCTCGCCGCGGGTGGCGTCGAGGAACCACACCTTGTTGACCACCTCGGCGAGCAGGTCCACGTCGTGGCTGATCACCACGAGACCGCCGTCGTGCGCCTTGAGGAAGCCGCGCAGCCAGGTGATCGAGTCCGCGTCGAGGTGGTTGGTGGGCTCGTCGAGCAGCAGCGTGGTGCTGGACTTGCCGCCGACACCGGCCTCGGAGGCGGCGAACAGGATCCGCGCCAGCTCGACCCGGCGCCGCTGGCCGCCGGAGAGGGTGCGCAGCGGCTGCGTCAGCACGCGGTCGGGCAGGCCGAGGTTGGCGCAGATGCGGGCGGCCTCGCTCTCCGCGGCGTACCCGCCGAGGGCGGCGAAGCGCTCCTCCAGCCGGCCGTAGCGGCGGACCGCGCGGTCCCGCTCGGCGTCGTCGACCAACTCGGACATGGCGGTCTGCGCCTTCTCCATCTCGCGCAGCAGGGAGTCCAGCCCGCGGGCGGACAGGACACGGTCCTTGGCGGCGACCGAGAGGTCACCCTCGCGGGGATCCTGCGGCAGGTAGCCCAGCTCGCTGCCGCGGCGCACCTCGCCGCCGTAGGGCTCGCCCTCGCCGGCGAGCACCTTGAGCGTGGTGGTCTTGCCGGCGCCGTTGCGGCCGACCAGGCCGATCCGGTCGCCCGGTTGGACGCGCAGGTCGGTGTCGGCGAGCAGGACGCGGGAGCCGGCGCGCAGCTCCAGGCCGGTGGCCGTGATCACAGTGGTACTCCAGGAGACGAGGTGGTCGGAAGGGCAGCACGAAGAGCCCGCTCGGCGCGGGCGCGTGCGTCATTCCAGCTGGACCACCACACCTCGAGTGTACGGGCGGGCGTCCAGCGGTTTTCCTCCCGGTGACCGTGATCACGGATCGCGCAGCACGATCTCCACGGCGACAGCACGCGCGGCCGCCTCGTCGAGCACCGCGCGGCGCGGCTCGCCGACATCGAGCACACCGGGGCGGGCCAGCGCGAAGACCGGCGCCAGCTTCGGATCCTCCCGCAGCTCGTCGAGGGCCCTGCGGTCGCCGCCAAGCACCACGGCGTCCAGTTCGGACAGTGCGGGGCCGAGCACCTCGAGCGCATCGGCGGCCGCGGCCCGCAGCGCCTGGCGGGCCTGCCCGGCGCGGCGGCGGGCGAACCGTTGCTGGGACCAGCCGCCGGCGGCGCTGCGGCCGTGCACGAGGTGACGGTCCGTGCGGGAGCGGAGCACGCGACCCCGCTCGGTGATGCCGACGCTGTGCCCGCCGAGCCGCACCAGCAGCAGGCCGAGCCGGCGCGGCGCGGTGGCGTGCGCGACCAGCGGCGCGACGTCGAGGCCGGAACGGGTGCCGGTAGAGGCCAGCGGCGGGAACGGGACCGCGACGGTGGCCACCGTGCCGTCGCCGGCGCGCACGACCACCTCCTCGGCGCCGAGCCGGGTGTCCAGCACGCCGTCGTTGCGCTCGGTGAAGCGGGTGAACCAGCGCTCCAGCCGGTCCGGCTCCACCTCCACCACGCGCCCACCGCCCGGCGCCTGCCGCGTCCTGCCCACCCCGCCCACTGTGCCGTGGTCCCGCCCATCCCGCGACCGCCGGGTTGGCCTCGCCCGGACGCTGCGGTCCGTCGCGCCTCGGGATCAAGGGGCTACGAGCGCCCACGGGCCGAGCGCGTCGAGCTGGTGGACGAGCTCGAGGGCACTGGAGGAGAACCGTGATGACCGAGACGGTCGGACACCCCGCGTCACTCCGGGACCGGAACCTCGGTTAGAGGACGAACGACTCCGACCACGGCTGGGCCGCCCGGCCGGAGAGAGCGTCGAGCAGGCTGACCGCCTGCTTGTCGGTCAGCGAGGCGACGAAATCGACCACCGCGCGGCCGCGGGCGAGCGCGTGCACCGCGTCCGCGCCCTCCACCGGCTCCCCGGTCGCCCCGACCAGCAGCTCCGGCGCCGTCGCCGCCAGCGCGGCGTACTCGTCGTGCGCCAGCTCCACCAGATCGTGCAACCGCCGCGGCAGCCGGGACGCCTCGTCGCGATCCACCAGCCACGCGTCGAGCGCGTCCACCAGCCGCCCCAGCAGGCTCGCCTGCCCGCGCTGGTGCAACGCCAGATCCGGGCGCAGCAACACGAACCGCCGGTGCACGAACTTCAGCACCTGCACCTCGTGCCACTGCGCGGACCGCAACGTCACGTGCCCGGACCGGGTGGTCGGCGACGCCGTCAGCAGCACCCCGCCGACCAGCCGCGCCGTCCACCGCGCCGAGAAGCTCGCCAGCGCCTGCTCGGCCTCGATCGACCCGTCGAACGGCCACGCCAGCAACTCGTCCACCAACTCGGCGCGCACCCGGTGCACCGCCTGGATGAACGCCTCGTCGTCGACGATCCAGGAGTCCTTCGCCCGCAACCGACGGCGCAACCGCTCCAGCGAGTACCCCGGCCGGCGCCGGCCCTCGGCCAACTTGTCGGTGTCCATCGCGGACAGTTCCGCCATGTCCGCCGCCCAACGGCCGAACTCCGCGGCCACCGACGCGTGCTGCAGTACCCCGATCCGGTGGAAGTCCTGCAGGTCGTGGATGGCGTAGGCGATGTCGTCGGCGGTGTCCATCACCGACGCCTCCACCGTCTGCTGCCACCGCTCCACCCGCCCCGCGAACGGCCCCCGGGCCTGCTCCAGGTCGTCCAACTCAGTGCAGTACGCGGAGAACTTGCTCGACCCGGTCCCGGGGGCGTCGTCCGGCTCGGCCGCGCCCCGCGGCGGCACCGGCAGCCGGCTCGGGTGCGGCGCCGGGTGGTGCAGCCGCAACCACGGGTACTTCAGCACCGCCGCCCGCACGGCCGCGGTGAGGTCCAAACCGATCGCCGACGGTCCCCGCACGTCGGTCGTGGTCAGGATCCGGAACGTCTGCGCGTTGCCCTCGAACCCGTCGGCCAGCCCGTACCGGTGCCGGGCGATCCGGTCGAGCACCCGCTCCCCCAGATGCCCGAACGGCGGGTGGCCGAGGTCGTGGGCCAGCGCGGCCGCCTCCACCACGTCGGCGTCACAGCCGCCCAGCTTCTCCGCCAGCGCCCGCGGCCCCGGTTCCGCGCCGAGCCGCTCGGCGATCGCCCGCGCCACCTGCGCCACCTTCAGGCTGTGCGTCAGCCGGTTGTGCAGCAGCCCGGACCCGGCCGCGCTCACCACCTGGGTCACCCCGCCCAGCCGAGCGAAGAACGGCGACCCGGAGATCCGGTCGCGGTCGACCCGGAACGGGCTGGCGGCCAGGTCGGCGTGCTCGGTGGCCACTCCGACCACGCCGTCCCGCCGCCGGGCACGCGGGCCGGCTCCGCCGCTGGTGGCCGCTTGCTGGGTCATGGCCATCACGGTAACGGCGACGTCGATCTCACGCGGCGGTCTCCCGCCTTCGACGCCGGCGGGCACGGTCTCCTGCCTCCAGCGCCGGCGGGCGCGGTCGCCTGCCTCCAGCGCCGGCGGGCACGGTCGCCTGCCTCCAGCGCCGGCGGGCGCGGGGGCCGGGTCCGTGCTGGAATCGGACCGTGAGCGACGTCGTGGTGGCCGGATCCGGACCGGCCGGCTGGGCCGTGGCGGCGGCGTGCGCCCGCGAGGGCCTGCACACCGTGCTGGTCGACCCGGCGCCGGACCGGCACTGGCCGGCGACCTACGCGCTGTGGCGGGACGAGCTGCCCGAGTTGCCGGCCACCGCGGTCGCCGCCGCGCCCCGGCGGGTCCTCGCCGCCGGCACCACCCTCGCGCCGGTGGCCCGCGACTACCTGATCGTCGACAACGCGGGGCTGCGGGCCTGGCTCACCGACGACCGGGTCGACGTGGTGACCGGCGCGGTCCGCGCGGCACACCACGGCCCGCGCGGCGCCACGGTCGTCCTCGCCGACGGGCGGCGGCTGGCCACCGGCGTCGTCGTCGACGCCACCGGCGCCCGCCGGGTGCTCACCGGCGGCCCGCCGCGCGGCCCGTGCACCGAGCAGACGGCGTTCGGGGTCGTGCTGCCCGCCGCCGACGCCGCGGCCCTGCTGCCCGACCCCGCCGGCACCGCGCTGTTCATGGACTGGCGAGCGCCCGCGCCGGCGGCCGACCCGGGGTTCTGCTACGTCATCCCGCTCGGCCGGGACCGGGTGCTGGTCGAGGAGACCTCGCTGGCCCGCCGCCCGGGCCTCGGCCTGGACGTGCTGGCCACGCGGCTGCGATCCCGGCTCGCCGCCGCCGGGATCACCGCGAGGGGCACCGAGGAGCGGGTGCGCATCCCGCTGGACCTGCCGCTGCCCCGGCCCGACCGGACCGTCCCGTTCGGCGTCGCCGCCGGCCTGGTGCACCCGGCGACCGGCTACAGCGTCGCGACCTCGCTGCGACTCGCGCCACTGGTGGCCGCCGCCGTCGCCGGCGGCCTCGGCAGGGGGCCGCGCGCCGCCGCGCGGGCGGCGTGGCACGAGCTCTGGCCGCCGGGGGCGCTCGCCGTGCACGCACTGCGCCGGCACGGCCTGCGGGCGCTGCGCGCGCTGCCGCCGGAGCTGGTGCCGGCGTTCTTCGACGCGTTCTTCGCGCTGCCGGTGGAACGGCAACGCGCGTTCACCTCCGAGCGCACCAACCCGCGCCTGGTCGCGGCGGCGATGGCGGCGCTGTTCCGACCCGTGCCGTGGCGGCTGCGCGCCGCCCTCACCCTGCCGCTCCGCCCCTGAGCCCGCCCTTGCCCGCCACCAAGGCCTCCGGTTGGACCCCGCTGCGCGGCAGTGGCGAAGCCCGCGCAGTAGTAGCCCGCGCAGTAGTGGAACCTCGAGCAAACCCAGTGACGCACCGCGTGGTGGTTGGGGGAGACGGGCGGGCGCCACCAAGGTCCTTGTGACACGGCCGGCCCGGGACGCGACGCCCACGGAATAATCTCCGTGACCGGCGGATGAACATGTGTCGACGTTTTCCCCGAACCGGCGGCGGACCAGCCACTATCCTCGTGTGGCTGCATCGCTGAGTTCGGTCAGGTTCGCCTTCCAACCGCTGTACAGCCTCCGCACCGGCGGCGTCGTGGCGCTCGAGGCGCTCGCCCGGCCGCCCTCCGGCGAGGTCCGGCAGCTCCTCGACGCCGCGCTGCGGCAGGGCCGGCTCGTCGAGATCGACGTCGGGCTGGCCGCGAGGGCGGTCGAGGCGGAGACCCGGCACGAGACGCTGCTCCCGCTGCACGTCAACCTCACCGCCCGCACCGCGGCCGCGCCCGCGCCCGCCACGATCGAGCCGCTGCTCCAGGCACTCGGCCGGGCCGGCCGCCGGCCGCGGGAGGTCGTGCTGGAGATCGGCCCGCCGTTCCACGTCGCGCCGGCGGGCGCCCTGCTCTCCGGGATGCGCCGGCTGGCCGAACTCGGGTTCCGACTCGCCTTCGACGGCCTCGGCGCCGGCGACCTGCCGCTGGACCTGCTGGTCTCCGCGCCGATCGACCTGGTCAAGCTCGACCGGACCCTGCTGCGCGGGCTGCCCGCCGACGCCGCCGCGGCGGCCGCGGTGGCCATGCTCACCGAGTTCGCCACGCGCACCGAGCTGCGCCTGGTGGCCACCGGCGTCGAGACCGAGGAGCAGCTCGACGCCGCACGGCGGGCCGGGGTCCGGATCGCGCAGGGCAACCTGTTCGCGCCGGCCAGCCAGGCGGCCGCGTGGACCGGCGCGATCACGCCCGCCACCCCCGAGCCGGACCGGCCCGCCGCCACGCCGGCCGCCCCGCGGGTGGCGGACTTCCTCCGGCCCGCCACCACCCTGCCCGCCGACGCGACCTGCGAGGACGTCCGCAACGTGCTCGCCGCGAACGACGCCCCCACCGGCATCGTCGGGCTGGATCCCGACAACCGCCCGCAGTGGTCGATCGACCGGACCCGGTTCCTGCTCTCGGTGACCGGCCCGTACGGGCACGCCCTGCACGCCCGCCGGCCGGCGGCCCGGTTGGCCGACAGCCCGCACGTGATCCACGCCGGCGCCGGCGCGCTCGAGCTGCTGGAGCTGGTCAACGACGCCGACTGGAGCCGCACCGGCGACGACATCGTGGTGGTCGACGACGGCGGGCGCTGTCTGGGGGTCGTGCTGGTCACCGAGGTGGTCCGCGGCATGGCGGAGGTCAAGGTCGAGGAGGCGGCGGCGCTCAACCCGCTCACCCGATTGCCCGGCAGCGACACCGTGGCGCGGGACGTCACCCGGCGGCTCGCCGCGGGTGAGTCGCTGGTCGTCGCGTGGCTCGACGTCGACGCGTTCAAGGCGGTCAACGACACGGTGGGCTTCGCCGCCGGAGACGACCTCATCCGCGCGCTGGGCCGCACGTTGACCCAGCTGGCCGGGTCGCTGCGGACGGTCACGGTGAGCCACGTCGGCGGCGACGACTTCCTGATCGCCTGCGACATCGACGAGATCGCCACGGTGGCCGGGCGATTGCTGGACACGCCGTGGCAGGCGGAGGGCCGCCCGGTCACCGTGTCACTGGCCACCCTGCTGTGCGCCAGCGGCTCGGTGCGCTCCTACCGGGAGATCTCCCGGCTGCTGGCCCCGCTCAAGCGGAGGGCCAAGGAGGTGCCCGGGTCGAGCTGGGTGCTGGGTCGCCCCGGCTCGGATCGGGTCGAGGTGCTGCGCGGCCTCGGCCGGCACGCCCTCGCCGCCCCACACCGCTCCGCCAGCTGACCAGCCGTGTCCGCGTCCTGTGTACGCGTGTCCGCGTCCTGTGTACGCGTGTTCGCGCCGTGCGGCGCGGACACGTGCTCACAGGTCGCGGACACGGACGAAGCCGTTGGACAGTCCGGCGGCCATCAGCCGCAGCACCTCGGCCTCCCGCTCGGTGAGCCCGGTCTCGGCCCGCACGTCCCGCGCGGACGCCCTCGCCCGCGCGGACGCGAGCTGGCGGATCGCCGCCGGGAACAGCAGTGACTCCCCCTCGACCACGGTCCGCACGGCGGCCACGATCTCCTCCGGCCGCGCCCGCTTCAGCACAAAACCGCTGGCGCCGGCGCGCAGCGCGTCGTACACGTAGTCGTCGGTCCCGAAAGTGGTCACCACCACGACCTTCGGCGGCTCGTCCATCGTGGACAGCAGGTGCTCGGTGGCGCGGAGCCCGTCCACCGCGGGCATCCGCACGTCCATCAACACCACGTGCGGCCGTAGCCGGCGGACCAGACCGGGCACCTCGGCGCCGTCGCCGGCCTCGCCGACCACCGCCATCCCGGGCTCGGTGTCGAGGATGGCCCGCAGGCCGGTGCGGACCAGCTCCTCGTCGTCCACCACCAGCACCCGGATCGGCTTCTCGGTCACGCTCCGCTCCCCCACTCCCCGGCCGGCAGGCGCACGGCCACCTCCCACTCCCCGTTCACCGGCCCGGCACTCAGCCGGCCGCCCAGCAGCTCCACCCGCTCGGCGACGCCACGCAGGCCGCGCCCGCCCTGCCCGCGCCGGCGGCCGGCACCGTCCGGCAGCGGGTTGCGGACCACCAGCTCCAGCCATTCGCCGACCTCGCCGACCCGCACCGAGACCGGCGCGTCACCGGCGTGCCGCAGCGCGTTGGTCAGGCACTCCTGCACGATGCGGTACGCCTCGCGGGACACCACCGGCGGCACGCCGTCCGGCGCGCGGACCTCGGCGTCGATCGCGAGGCCGGCCCGCGTGGTCGCGTCCAGCAGGGCGGGCAACTCGGCCAGCCCGGCCGGCGGCGTGGTCGGCGCCCTGTCCCGTTCCTCGCGGAGCAGCCCGAGCACGTGGTCGAGGTCGTCGAGCGCGCCCCGCGCGGCGTCCTCCACCGCGCGCAGCGCCCGGTCGGCGGCGGTCCGGTCGCGGTCGAGCAGGCGCCGGGCCGCGCCGGCCTGCAGGGTGACGACGCTCAGCGCGTGGCCCACGGAGTCGTGCAGCTCGCGGGCCAGCCGGTTGCGCTCGACCAGGCGCCCGGCCTGCCGCTCCAGCTCGGCGATCCGGTCGGCGGCCGGCAGGCGGAGCAGGCGGGCCGCCGCCCGGCACAGCACCGCGCCGCACGCCGCCACCAGGTAGACCAGTGCCAGCAGGGCCAGCACGAGCACCGCAGGGACCCAGAGGCCCGTCCAGCCGGTGGGGACCCGGAACCGGTCGTCGACACCCGGCAGCAGGTTGCCGGTGGCCGGCGCGGCGATCCCGAGCACGGTGAGCACCGGCAGCACCAGGCTGACAAGGCTCACCACGCCGCCGATCAGCACGTGCAGCAGGAACAGGACGCCGGAGCGCAGCCGCACCGCCCAGCTCCGCGCCGGCCCGAACGGTACGCCCGGCACCGGGTCGTCGAGCAGCTCGCGGACCGCCGCGCCCTCCAGCACCCGCACCACCGGCAGGAACGAGCTGGCGAACGCGACACCGACGGTGAGCAGGCCACCGATCACGAACGCCGCACCCGGCCCGGTCACCAGCGGCAGCACCGACGGCGCCGCGATCGCCGCGAACAGCAGGTACGGCACCAGCAGCGCGCCCCCGAGGATGAGGTAGGTCCACCGGCGATAGGTGGACCGATCCACCACCGGCCGGAGGATCCGCCGCAGCAGCACTCCCGCATCCTCGCAGAAGCGTGCCGGCCACCCCTGATCGCGACCCCCCGGCGTGTTCGCCACTCCCGTCACCGTGTTCGCCGGCCACGTCACCGTGTTGGCCGCTCCCGTCGGCGGGTGTACGCGGGTCCCACAGCCGTGTGCGTCCGGTGACCGCGGTTCTGCCGTCCCTCCCGTCCCCGCCTTCCCTTCCTTCGCCGCGCCTCCTGTCCCACGTCTCCCGCCACCCCGCCGGGGCAGCCGTCGGCACGGTTTCGATACGATCGGGTAACGATCTCCGCCCACTGATTCGCCCGTTTCTCTTATTTCGCCTCCGACGAAGGGCGCGTAGAGTAGCTGCCTGCACTCGATCGAGCACGGAGCGCATTCGTCCGTCCGGGTGCCCGCCAAGGAGGTGACCGTGTCCGCGGATGCCAAGCGGCTCCGCAGCAACCTGCTCGAGGAGATCTTCTGGACCAGGACCGGACTGCTGCTCCTGATCCTCGTCGTCGTATCCGGGTCCACGATGTGGCTCGCCAGCGCGATGTCCACGGGCCTCTGGCGGGACTTCGTGTACGCGATCGGCACGGGGACCCTCGTCACCGCGGTCGTCGGGTTCGGGCAGACCCTGATCACCGCCAGCGCGTCCCAGCGCGCGCTGGTGGAGCCGCTGGTCGAGGAGAGCAAGCGGGCCCTGCGCGAGCTCAGCGCCGAGTACCGGGCGCTGAACAGCGAGTTCTTCCCCACCCACGTGTTCGAGGCGAGCAGCGAGCCGGACCCCGCCTTCAACAAGCAGATGATGCGCGACCTGCACAGCACCCGCCAGTACTTCTTCCGCGGGTTCTCCGGCCGGCATGCCGCCGCCCGGTTGCTGCTCGACCACGCGGACCGGGAGCTGCGGGTCATCATCGCCGACCCCCGCGACGGCGTCACCATGACCGGCCGCACCCGCTACCTGCTGCGGCACGAGGGCGCCGAGGCCGACCACGAGTCCGTGCGGCACAAGCTGCGCGACGACGCCTGGATCGGCCTGGTCGGCCTGTTCCTCGCCCGCACCCGCTGCGTGCGGGTGGACATCACGGCCGTCACCGATCCCCGCATCGACCGGCTGGAGATGTTCGACGACAGCGTGTGGCTCACCCTCTACAGCAACGCCCGCGACGCCTCGACGCTCTACCCGCGCACGCTGCGCTTCTCCGAGCGCTCGTTCGTCTACGGCATGGAGCGGGCCGACTTCCTCCGGGTGTGCGCCTCCCGCACGGAGCGGCACTTCGAGATCACCCCGAACACCACCCGCGAGGAATTCCTCGCGCTCTTCCACAAGATCACCGGAACCGCGATCGACGAGGAGCGGTTCCGCGACTTCGAACGCCGCTTCCACCATTTCCGCCAGAAGTTCACCCACGCCGCCGAACTCGGGAGCTGACCATGGTCCTCACCCGACTGCCCCTCCTCACCGGCATGGCCCAGGAGCTCCGCCGCGCGCCGTTCCCGCTGACCGAGCACTGGCGCCGGGTCGGCAACTGGTTCGACCGCCGCGTCCGCTGCCCCGGGCTGCGCGACGAGCTGCGCCACTACCTGCGCACCCTGCCGCCCCAGGCGGCCGCCGCCGTGGCCGACCGATCCCGCGAGACCACCACCCACTACGCGTGGTGCCTCCTCGACCGGCCGGAGGACGAATTCTCGTTCTGGCTGCACGAGTACAAGCCGCAGCGGGACTGGCGGCACGGCTACGCCGACTCCGTGCACAACCACCGTTACCACTTCTGCACCACCATCCTCAGCGGTGGCTACGAGCACGAACGCTACGACGTCGCCCTCGACCCGGACGGCCACCTGGTCGACTCCGCGGTGCTGCGCCACAGCATCGTCTGCCGTCGGGGCGCGTCCGGCGCGCTGCTCGCCCACGAGTTCCACCGGATCCCCCGCGCCGCGGACAACACGATGACGTTCCTGGTGAAGTCCCGGCCGGTGCGGGGCTGGAGCCTTTCCTACGATCCGATCACGGCCAGTAGTCAACGGCACGTTCCCGTCGAAGCCCGATTGGGGGAGTTGGTCGAACGAATGTAGCAATTCCGAACGCAAACGCCCGCGCGTAAGTTTACGATCGCTCCACCCACGTCCTGTGGGATTGGAGGGATCTCATGCGCGCGCACAACAGCTCCTCGCCCATCACACTCCTCGCGCCGTGCGCCACCGTAGCGCCCGCCGCGCTCGCCACCGTCGAACGCCGGGTGCGCGACCTGTGCCACCGCTACGCCGAGCGGCTGCCCTTCCACGGCTGGCACCACGTCGACTTCGTCCGCACGAAGGCGGTGGAGTTCGCCCGGCACAACGGTGCCGACGCGGCCGTGGTGGAGGCCGCCGCGCTGGTGCACGACGTCAACTACCTCGTCCTCCGCAACTCACCGGCCGCGGCGGGCAGCGAGCTCCGGCTCGGCATCCTGGCCGCCTCCGGGGTGGCGGAGCATGTGGCCCGGTGGATCGACGAGATCATCGACGAGGCCGAGATGGCCAACCGGCACCGCGACATCAGCCTGGAGGCCCAGGCCCTCAGCGACGCCGACACCCTGTTCAAGGCGCTGCCGGTCACCCCGGTGGTGCTCGCCCACCGCTACCTCGCCGAGAACGGCATCAGCCTGCGCGAGCTGGCCAACAAGATCGTCGGCGAGCAGTGCGGGGTGCACGACGAGGGCTACTACTTCTACAACCCGGAGGCGGCGGCCAGCTACTCCCGCTGGGCCATGGCGAACCTGGAGCTCTGGCAGTGCATCAAGGAGGCGCTCGACGATCCGAGCGTCGAGCGCCTCCTGCACGCCGTGGACCGGACCCGCGCCGCGTCCTGAGCCGGTTACCGCACCGTCGCCCACGAGCCGAGTTGGATTCCACCACAACCAGCTCCGCCGTATAGGCCGTTATACGGCGGCCTGGCCGGCGGGTGGTCACGCGGCGGGGGCCGCCCTGGCGCGTTCCCAGGCCGCCTGGCTGGTGAGCGTGGCGTCGGGTCGGAGCAGGGCGGCGTCGAACGCGGCCAGCTCCGCGCCCTCGGCCACCCGGCGCGGCCAGTCGGGGTTGACGAGTGCCCCGCGGCCCAGCGCCACCAGGTCGGCGTGCCCATCGGCGAGCACCGAGCGGGACAGCCACACGTCGTGCAGGCCCCCGTTGGCGATGACCGGCAGCCCGGTGACCGCCCGCGCCAGCCGGGTGACCGTCACCCCGGTGTCCAGGGTCGCGCCGTCCACCCAGTCCCGACCCTCGCTGGCCAGGTGCAGGACGTCGACCCCGGCGCCGGCGACCATGCGGACGATCGTCTCCGCCTCGGCCGTGCCGCCCGGCCAGCGGTAGTCCACGTCGTTGACCTTGGTCTGGGACAGCCGGATGCCGACCGGGAAGTCGGGGCCGACGGCCGCGCGCACCGCTCGGACCACCCCGACGGCCAGCCGGGCCCTGCCCGCGACGTCGCCGCCGTACTCGTCGTCGCGCAGGTTCGTGTACGTGGTCAGGAACTGGTCGATGAGGTAGCCGTTGGCACCGTGAATCTCCACGGCGTCGAACCCGGCGTCCCGCGCCCGCGCGGCCGCGGCAGCGAACCCCTCCACCGCGGCCAGGATGTCGTCCCTCGACGCGGCCCTGGGCAGCGGAAACGGGCCGTCGCCACCGCCGTAGGCGGGCATCCGAGCGCCCTTCGGCGGGATGGCCGACGGCGCGATCGGGCGGAAGCGGTCGTGCTGGACCAGCGCCCCGGCGTGCATCAGCTGGAGCGCGATCCGGCCACCGGCCGCGTGCACGGCATCCACCACCGCCCGCCAGGCGGCGACCTGCGCGGGGGTCACGATGCCGGGCTGGTTCGGGTAGGACTGGCTGTACCGGTCGTCCGGGTAGGTGCCCTCGGTGACGACCAGGCCGAACCCACCCGCGGCGTATCGCGCGTAGTACCGGGCCATCGCTGGCGTCGGCACGCCGTCACCGCGGGTACTGACCCGCGACATGGGCGCGACCACGGCGCGGTTGGGCAGGTCGAGCCGGCCAAGCCGGACCGGTGTCAGGGCAGGATGCGTCGCCACGCGTCTCTCCTCGATGTCGGGTGAACAGGGATCGGGCCGGCCGGCCTGGCGATAGCATCCGTAGTACCTACGGGAGGTGCAAGTACGGTCTTTTCTGTGCAGTAGTTCCCTCAGGTATACCGTCGAGGTCAGGAGGACGCGTGCGGGACGATGTGGCGAGCAAGCCCGACTACTGCGTGATCGAGGCCGCCATGGAGGTCATCGGCGGCAAGTGGAAGATGGCAATCCTGAACCACCTGCTCGGTGGCACGCTGCGCTTCGGGGAGCTGAGCAGGGCGATGCCGACGATCACGCCGCGGATGCTGACCCGCCAACTCCGCGAGCTCGAAGCCGACGGCCTCCTCCTGCGCACGATCTACCCGGAGGTGCCGCCCAGGGTCGAGTACTCGCTCACCGAGGCCGGCGCGAGCCTGCGCCCGCTCGCCACCCAGCTCGAGGAGTGGGGCCACTGGTACCGCCGGCACATCACCGAGCAGGGCTCGCCCCAGGACACCCCGGAAGGTGCGGCAGCGTCGGTGGACGCGTGACCCCGCGCCTGCGCTAGTCGCGGCGTGGCGGCCGGATCCCGTCGAGCGGTCGGGCCCTGGCGAACCGGACGCCCCAGTCACGGACCCGGTCGAGCAGCTCGGGCGGGTCGAGGACGTGGAAGTCGGCCTCGATCACGCCCAGGGCGATGATCGCCCACTCCAGTGACTCGACGGTCATCAGCACCCGGCAGCGTTCGCCGTCAACGTCCTCGACCCCGGCCCACCGGCCGATCCGTTCGCGGACCGACGCGGCAGGGGCGTCGACCAGCGCGGCGACCCGGAAGGGGCGGGGCAGGTTGTCCAGACCGGCCCGGACGAACTCGGCGGCGTCGGCGGCGGGCAGCGGCCGAGGCCCGAACCGGGCACCGGTCCGGTGCGGTTCGGTGATCCGGTCGAGCCGGAAGCTGCGCCAGTCGTGCCGGGTGAGGTCGTAGGCCACCAGGTACCAGCGGCGGCTGAGGGAGACCAGTCGGTGTGGTTCGACGTGCCGGCTCGTGCGCTCGCCCTTGGCGGCCGTGTAGGAGAAGCGCAGCCGCTCGCTGTCCCGGCAGGCCAGCGTCACCGCGGTGAGCACCCCGGGATCGGCGCCCGGCGCGGCCGGGCCGCCCCAGCCGGCGGGCACGGTCATCACCCGGATCGCCTCCACCCGGCGCCGCAGCCGCGCCGGCATCACCTGCACCACCTTGGCCAGCGCACGCACCGAGGCATCGGCAATCCCCGGCCCCGCGGTCTGCGTGGCGGTCTGCAGCCCGACGACCAGGGCCACCGCCTCCTCGTCGTCGACCATCAGCGGCGGCAGCGCCGCGCCGGGGGCGAGCTGGTAGCCGCCGTCGACGCCGCGCCGCGCCTCCACCGGGTAGCCGAGCTCGCGCAGCCGGTCGATGTCTCGGCGCAGCGTTCTGGCCGAGACTCCCAGCCGCTCGGCCAGCTCGGTGCCCGGCCAGTAGCGATGCGTCTGGAGCAACGACAGCAGCCGCAGCGTCCGGGTGCTGGTATTCGCCATCGCCGTGATTCTCGCGCAATTCAGGTCAGAAAGTGACCGCTTCGGCCCATACCGTGGCTCACGAGCCCGAGACGAGACGACGAAAGGCGGAGACTCCGATGAGCGAGACCCTCACCTCTACCGAGGCGGCCGACCAGGACCAGGCCGTAACCGGCGAGCGCGCCGACGTGCTGGCGATGTTGGCCAAGCACCGGTGCTTCCTGCGCTTCACCACGAGGGAGCTGACCGACGAGCAGGCCGCGCGGCGGACCACCGTCAGCGAGCTGTGCCTCGGTGGTCTGATCAAGCATGTCACCACGACCGAGCGGAAGTGGGCGGACTTCATCCTGGAGGGCCCCTCGGCCATGGGGGACTTCGACGCCATGACCGAGGCGGAGATGACCGAGTGGGCCGACCAGTTCCGGATGTTGCCGGGTGAGACGCTGGCCGGGTTGCTCGCCGACTACGCCGAGGTGGCCCGCCGCACCGACGAGCTGGTCGCCACCCTGCCGGACCTGGACGCCACCCAACCGCTGCCGAAGGCCCCGTGGTTCGAGCCGAACGCGCGTTGGTCGGCCCGGCGGGTGCTGATGCACATCATCGCCGAGACGGCCCAGCACGCCGGCCACGCCGACATCATCCGTGAGTCCCTCGACGGTGCGAAGAGCATGGGCTGATCCACGACGTCACCAAGAACCGATGGCCGACGCGAATGGCCAACGCGCTGACGCGGACGGCCAACACGACGACGTGGAGGGCCACGGTGACGGGAGCGGCGAACACGCCGCCGTGGGGTCAGACGGTGAAGCCGAGGGCGCGCAACTGCTCGCGGCCCTCCTCGGTGATCTTCTCCGGGCCCCACGGCGGCATCCAGACCCAGTTGATCCGGAAGTCCTTCACCAACCCGGCACCGCCCACCAGCACCGACGCGGTCTGGTCCTCGATCACGTCGGTCAACGGGCAGGCCGCCGAGGTGAGCGTCATGTCGATGGTCGCCGTGTTGTCCGGCTCGACCCGGACGTCGTAGACGAGGCCCAGGTCGACGACGTTGATGCCCAACTCGGGGTCGACCACGTCGCGCATGGCCTCCTCGACGTCCTCCACCGAGGCCACCTCCGCCGGCGCCTGCTGCTCCGGCAGGTCGGCCGCGGTGCGGCCCGCTCGGTGCTCCGGCACCTCGGTGCCGCTGTCCTCGCGCGTCGAGGTCGCGGTCTCGTCACTCATGACTGCACTCCTTGCCGTTCGCTTCCGCTCGCCCCGTTGCCGGGCAACGAAATCCCGGCCCGGTTCACCGCGTCCTTGAAGGCCATCCAGCCGAGCAGCGCGCACTTCACCCGCGCCGGGTACTTCGCCACCCCGGCGAAGGCCACGCCGTCCTCGAGCACGTCCTCGTCCGGCTCCACCGCGCCCCGGCCCTGCATGAGCTCCACGAACGCGTCCATCGTCCGCGTCGCCTCACCGACGGTACGCCCGACCACCAGGTCGGTCAGCACCGACGTGGCCGCCTGGCTGATCGAGCACCCCTGGCCCTCGTAGGACACGTCTTCGATCGTCTCGCCGGCCAGCCGCACCCGCAACGTGACCTCGTCCCCACAGGTCGGGTTGACCTGGAACGACTCGCCGTCGTACGGCTCGCGCAGCCCGCGGCCGTGCGGGTTCTTGTAGTGGTCCAGGATGATCTCCTGGTACATGCTGTCCAGGTTCACGACGCCACCCCGAAGAACCGTTGCGCCTCCCGCACCCCGCTCACCAGCACGTCCACGTCGGACAGATCGTTGTAGAGGTAGAACGAGGCGCGCACGCTGGCCGGCACGCCGAGCCTGCGGTGCAGCGGCCAGGCACAGTGATGCCCGACCCGGACCGCGACGCCGAGGCCGTCCAGCACCTGACCCACGTCGTGCGGGTGCACGCCGTCGACGACGAACGACACCGCCCCACCGCGATCGGCCAGGTCGGTCGGCCCGATGACGCGCACCCCTGGGATCGCGCCGAGCCCGGCCAGTGCCGCCTCGGTCAGCGTGTGCTCGTGCGCGGCGATCCGGTCCATCCCGACCGCGGTCAGGTAGTCCACCGCCGCGCCGAGGCCGACCGCCTGGGAGGTCATCGGCACGCCGGCCTCGAACCGCTGCGGCGGCGGCGCGAACGTGGAGCCCTCCATCCGGACCAGCTCGATCATCGAGCCGCCGGTGAGGAACGGCGGCATCGCCTCGAGCAGCTCGCGCCGGCCGTAGAGAACGCCGACCCCGGAGGGCCCGAGCATCTTGTGCCCGGAGAACACGGCGAAGTCCACGCCGAGCGCGGGAAGGTTCACCGGCGCGTGCGGCACCGACTGGCAGGCGTCCAGCACGGTCAGCGCGCCCACCCGGTTCGCCCGCTCGACGAGCGTCCGCACCGGGTTCACCGTGCCGAGCACGTTGGACTGGTGGGTGAAGGCCACCACCTTGGTGCGCTCGGTGACCAGCTCGTCCAGGTTGGACAGATCCAGCCGGCCCTCGTCGGTCACCCCGAACCAGCGCAGGGTCGCGCCCGTGCGCTGGCACAGTTGCTGCCACGGCACCAGGTTCGCGTGGTGCTCCATCTCGGTCACCACGACCTCGTCGCCGGCCGAGAGGGTGAACCGGGCCATCTCCGGGCCCGCGGTGGCCGAGTTGCTCAGCGCGTACGCGACCAGGTTGATCCCCTCGGTCGCGTTCTTGGTGAACACCAGCTCACCGGGGATGGCGCCGACGAACTCCGCGATCGCGGCGCGCGCGTTCTCGTAGGCGTCGGTGGCCTCCTCGGCCAACTGGTGCGCACCGCGGTGCACCGCGGCGTTGGACGTCTCCAGGAACCGCCGCTCGGCGTCGAGCACCTGCCGTGGCCGCTGCGACGTCGCCCCGGAGTCCAGGTACACCAGCGGTTTCCCGTCGCGCACGGTGCGCGACAGGATGGGAAAGTCGGCACGCAGCGCGGCGACGTCCAGGGGCGCTGTGTCGGACCGAACGGCGGTCATCTCGCGCCAACTCCTTCCGTGTGGTGGGTGGGAATCCGGGAACGGTGCGCCGGTGCTCAGACGCTGGCCGGCTCCTGCTTGCCGATGTACTTCACGTAGCCCGTCTCCTCCAGCTGGTCGGCCAGCTCGACGCCGCCGGACTCGACGATCCGGCCGCCGGCGAAGACGTGCACGAAGTCCGGCCTGATGTGCTTGAGGATCCGGGTGTAGTGGGTGATCAGCATGACGCCCACGTCGTTGCTCGCCTTGTAGTCGTTGACCGCGTCGGACACCACGCGCAGCGCGTCGACGTCGAGGCCGGAGTCGGTCTCGTCCAGGATCGCGAACTTCGGGCGCAGCAGCGCGAGCTGCAGGATCTCGTGGCGCTTCTTCTCACCGCCAGAGAAGCCCTCGTTGACGCTGCGCTCGGCGAACTCGGCCGAGATGTCCAGCTTGGCCATCTCGTCCTTGACCTCCTTCACCCAGTGCCGCAGCTTCGGCGCCTCGCCGCGGACGGCGGTGGCGGCGGTACGCAGGAAGTTCGACATCGACACGCCGGGCACCTCGACCGGGTACTGCATGGCGAGGAACAGGCCCGCGCGGGCACGCTCGTCGACACTCATCTCCAGCACGTTCTCGCCGTCCAGCAGCACCTCGCCGGAGGTCACCTCGTACTTCGGGTGGCCGGCGATGGCGTAGGACAGCGTGGACTTGCCGGAGCCGTTCGGGCCCATGATCGCGTGCGTCTCGCCCGAGCGGATCGTCAGGTCGACGCCCTTGAGGATCTCCTTGGCGCCCTCGTCGGTGGTGACGGCGGCGTGCAGGTCCTTGATTTCCAGTGTGGCCATTGCTTCTTGTCTTCTCCTGTGTGGCGGAAAACTGGGGGTCAGGCTCCGACGGCCCGCAACTCGGCTTCGATCGCCGCTTCCAGGCGCTCGCGCACCTCGGGAACGTCGATCTTCATCAGGATCTCCTGGAAGAACCCGCGCACCACGAGGCGCCGGGCCTGCTCCTCCGGGACTCCCCGCGACTGCAGGTAGAACAACTGCTCGTCGTCGAACCTTCCCGTCGCGCTGGCGTGCCCGGCGCCGGCGATCTCGCCGGTCTCGATCTCCAGGTTCGGCACCGAGTCGGCACGCGCACCCGGGGTCAGCACCAGGTTCCGGTTCAGCTCGAAGGTCTCGGTGCCCTCGGCGGCGGCGCGGATCAGCACGTCGCCGATCCACACGCCGTGCGCGTCGTCGCCCTGCAGGGCGCCCTTGTAGAGCACGTTGGAGCGGCAGTTCGGCACCGCGTGGTCGACGAACAGCCGGTGCTCCTGGTGCTGGCCGGCGTCGGCGAAGTACAGGCCGAGCATGTCCACCTCGCCACCGCGGTCGGCGAACCTCGCGGTGGGCGACACGCGCACCAGGTCACCACCGAGGGTCACCACGGTGTGCTTGAGCGCGGCGTCCCGGCCCAGCTTCAGGTGCTGCTCCGACACGTGCACCGCGTCGTCGGCCCAGTCCTGCACGCTGAGCACGGTGAGCTTCGCCGAATCGCCGATGACGAACTCGACGTTGTCGGCGTAGGTGCCCGAGCCGACGTGGTCGAGCACGATCACGGCCTCGGCGAAGGGCTCGGCCCGCACCTGCAGGTGGCCGTAGGCGGTCCTCCCCTCGCCCGGCCCGGTCACCCGGATCACGCTGGGCCGGCTCGCCCTGGCCTCCTTCGGCACCGTGACGACGGTGGCCGTGGTGAAGGCGGAGTGGGCCTGCGCGGCGATCCGGTCACTGGGCACCCCCGCGGCGCCGAGCCGCTCGTCGTCGCGGGACACGGTCTCCACCCGCACCTCGGGCGCGGCGTCGGCGTCGACCTTGATCTCGCCGGTGGCGGTCGCGGAGCCGTCGTGCAGGCCCCGCAGCCGCTTCATCGGCGTGAACCGCCAGTTCTCCTCGCGGCCGCTCGGCACCTCGAACGCCTCGACGTCGTAGGACGTGAAGCGCTCGCCGCGGGAGGTCGCCGGAACGACGGCCTCCGCGGCGGCGGCCGCGTTCGCCGCGCCAGCGCCGGTGTTGTGCTCCGTCACCGTCATGTCAGCCGACGGCCCCTTCCATCTGCAGCTCGATCAGTCGGTTCAACTCCAGCGCGTACTCCATCGGCAGCTCCCTGGCGATGGGCTCGACGAACCCGCGCACCACCATCGCCATGGCCTCCTCCTCGGAGAGCCCGCGCGACATCAGGTAGAACAGTTGGTCCTCGCTGACCTTCGACACGGTCGCCTCGTGCCCCATCGACACCTCGTCGTTGCGGATGTCGACGTAGGGGTAGGTGTCCGACCGCGAGATGGTGTCGACCAGCAACGCGTCGCAGACCACGCTGGACTTGGCGTGGTGCGCCCGCTTCGCCACCCGCACGAGGCCGCGGTAGGAGGTGCGACCGCCGCCGCGGGCCACCGACTTCGACATGATCGTCGAGGAGGTGTACGGCGCCAGGTGCTCCATCTTCGCGCCGGCGTCCTGGTGCTGGCCCTCGCCGGCGAACGCGACGGAGAGCACCTCGCCCTTGGCGTGCTCGCCCATCAGGAACACCGACGGGTACTTCATCGTCACCTTGGAGCCGATGTTGCCGTCGATCCACTCCATGGTCGCGCCTTCCTCGGCCTTGGCGCGCTTGGTGACCAGGTTGTAGACGTTGTTCGACCAGTTCTGGATCGTCGTGTAGCGGCAGCGGGCACCCTTCTTCACGATGATCTCCACGACCGCCGAGTGCAGCGAGTCGGACTGGTAGATCGGCGCGGTGCAGCCCTCGACGTAGTGCACGTAGGCGCCCTCGTCGACGATGATCAGCGTCCGCTCGAACTGGCCCATGTTCTCCGTGTTGATCCGGAAGTAGGCCTGCAGCGGGATGTCGACGTGCACGCCCGGCGGCACGTAGATGAACGACCCGCCGGACCACACCGCGGTGTTCAGCGCGGAGAACTTGTTGTCACCGGCCGGGATCACCGAGCCGAAGTACTCCTTGAACAGCTCGGGGTGCTCCCTGAGCCCGGTGTCGGTGTCCAGGAAGAGCACGCCCTGGGACTCCAGATCCTCGCGGATCTTGTGGTAGACGACCTCGGACTCGTACTGGGCGGCGACACCGGCGATCAGGCGCTGCTTCTCCGCCTCCGGGATGCCCAGCTTGTCGTAGGTGCGCTTGATGTCCTCGGGCAGCTCGTCCCAGCTGGTCGCCTGCTTCTCGGTCGAGCGCACGAAGTACTTGATCTTGTCGAAGTCGATCCCCGAGAGATCGGCACCCCAGTTCGGCATCGGCTTGCGCTCAAACAGCTTCAGCGCCTTCAGGCGCGCCTCGCGCATCCACTCCGGCTCGGACTTCTTCGCGGAGATGTCGCGAACGACATCCTCGTTCAGCCCCCGGCGGGCGCTGGAGCCCGCGACGTCCGAGTCGGCCCAGCCGTAGGCGTACTTGCCCAGCGAGTCGATGGTCTCTTCCTGGGACAGGGGCGCCGTGGTGGGAGTGCGCTGCTCGGCAGCGGCAGTCATGCGGTGTTGCCTCCATTCGCAGTTCCTGCGGTTCGCCCCTCGGCCGGCCCGGGCGGCTGCCCGTGTGCCGCCCGGTAAGGCGGTGTGCTGCCCGGCAGCGGGGCTCCCGGGCTACCCGCCGAGGAGACGGGTACGTGCGTGGTGCACGCGGCGTCGCCGCGCGCGATGGTCGCCAGCCGCTGCACGTGCGTCCCGAGCAGCTCCGCGAAGGCCTCGGTCTCGGCCTCGCACAGCTGCGGGAACTCGGCCGCCACGTGCGCGACCGGGCAGTGGTGCTGGCACAGTTGCGCGCCCGCCGCCACGCCCGGTGCGCCGACCGCACGGGTCGACGCAGCGTAGCCCTCCCTGGTCAGGGCGGTGGCGAGGGCCTCCGCCCTGGCCGCGGCGTCGCCGGCGTTGGCGATCGCCTCCCGGTGCGGGCCGACCAGCGCGGCGACCCTGCGCTCGGCGAACGCCCGTACCGCGTCCTCCCCGACGTGCTCGGCGAGGAAGCGGATCGCGGCGACGGCGAGGTCGTCGTAGGCGTGCCCGAACCGGGCCCGGCCCGGCTCGGTGAGCAGGAAGAGCTTGGCCGGGCGACCCCGGCCGCGCGGGCCGCGCCGGGGCGCGTCCCTGGTCTCCGCCTCGCCGTCGGCCAGCAGCGTGTCCAGGTGCCGGCGCACGGCGGTGGGGCTGATGCCCAGCTCGTCGGCGACGGCCGCCGCGGTGATCGGCCCCTGCTCGAGCAGCAGCCGGGCGACCTCGTGCCGGGTGCGCCCCTCGATCGAGGACACAGCGGGAGCGGCGGGAGCCCCGACCCCGGGCACGCCGGTGCCCGCCGGAGCCGCGCCGGACGCGCCGCTCCGCTGGTGCCGGGAGGTGCCCTGGTTTTTCACAACACAATTGTGTCGTATTTCGCCGGGAGGGGCAAAGATCGCCGGGATCGTGGTGACCGGACTCACGTCGACCGGCGAATCGATACGCTCTCGGGCGTGGCAGCGGGCAACAGCGAGGCGGAGCGGCAGCCGGGCGCGACCGGCGACACCGTTCTCATGGCCGACAGGTCCCCGGTGCGGCCACGCCCCGCGGCGCCGCTGACCGGACAGGAGCGGCACGCCTTCACCGTGGTGCGACTGTTCGGCACGGTCGGCGCGCTCTTCCTCGCGTTCGGCTCGCTCGGCGCGGGCGCGGCGCCGGTCCGCAACCCGGTGCTCGAGCTACCGGTGCTGCGGCTGTTCGCCCGCATCCCGACCGTCTCGCTGGCCGTCGCGCTGACCGGGATGGCGATGATGGTCATCGGCTGGCTGCTGCTGGGCCGGTTCGCCCGGCCCGGCCGCGAACGGATGGCCGGCCGCGGCGACCTCTACCGCACGCTCGTGGTGTGGGCGGCGCCACTGGCGGTGATCCCCCCGCTGTTCTCCCGTGACGTCTACAGCTACCTCGCGCAGAGCGAGATCGTGCACCGCGGGATGGACCCGTACGCGCTCGGCCCGGCCGAGGCACTCGGCATCGCCGACCCGCTCACCAGCGGCGTGTCCAACATCTGGAAGGAGACACCGGCGCCGTACGGTCCGCTCTTCCTCACCGTCGGCAGCTGGATCTCCGCGGTGACCGGCACCAACATCACCGGCGGGGTGCTGCTGCAGCGCGCGGTGGCGCTGGTCGGGTTGGTGCTCATCGTGTGGGCACTGCCCCGGCTGGCCGCCCGGTTCGGGGTGCAGCCGACCACCGCGCTGTGGCTGGGCGCGGCGAACCCGCTGGTGCTGTTCCACCTGGTCGCCGGCGCGCACAACGAGGCGCTCGGCATCGGGCTGATGATGGCCGGCCTCGAGTTGGGGATCCGCCGGCTACCGGTGCGGGTCAAGGGCGACAGCCCACCCCCGCTGGCCCGGGGAGAGATCCCGTTCATCGTGCTCGGCGCCACGGTGATCACCCTGGGCGCGATGGTCAAGATCCACGCGATCGTGGCGCTCGGCTTCTTCGGCGTGATGATCGCTCGCCGCTGGCACGGCCGGCTGGTCGACCTGCTCCGCGCGGGCGCGCTGATGGCGGCGGTGTTCGTGGTGGTGACCGTCGCCGTCTGTGTCGGCACCGGGCTCGGCTTCGGTTGGATCGGCGCGCTCGGCACCCCCGGCGCGGTGTGGAGCCTGCTCTCCCCGGTCAGCGAGCTCGCGCAGCTCGGCGGGGTCCTCGGCATCGCGCTGGGCCTCGGCAACCACACCGCGTCGCTGATCGCGATCCTCGGCCTGCTCGGCTACGGGGTGGCCGCCGCCATCACCGTGAAGTTCCTGTGGGACAGCTTCCGCTGGCGCTACCGGCCGATGATCGGGCTCGGCGTGTCGCTGGGCGCGTTCATGATGCTGCACGTCTCGATGCAGCCGTGGTGGCTGCTGTGGGCGGTGATCCCGCTCGCCGCGGCGGCCGGCACGTCCCGGTTCCGGGTGGTGGCGACCGCGGTCAGCGCCGTGCTCGCGCTGCTCATCTCCCCCACCGGCGGCACTTTCGAGGGCCGGTCCTACGTGGTGGCGCAGGCGCACCTGGCCGCCGCCGTGGTGGTGGTGCTGGCGGTGCTGGTGGTCCACCGGGTCGCGCCGATGGTGTTCCGGCGGGAGCGGCGAGCCCCGATCGGCGGGTAGCACCGCTCGAGCCGGCCCACGCCCTGACGTGCGCGCGCACCTCCCGAGTTCCGTCGCCTCGGCTACCCGACGCCGGAGGCGGGCGCGCCGCGTGACGCCGTACCCTTACCGGTTGTGAGTGCACCCGCCGTCCAGATCACCGGGCTGGTGAAGCGTTTCGGCGGCACCACGGCGGTCGACGGCCTCGACCTCGACCTGCCCCGTGGCACGCTGCTGGCCCTCCTCGGCCCCAACGGCGCGGGCAAGACCACCACCGTCGAGGTGTGCGAGGGATTCCTGCGGCCGGACACCGGCACCGTGCGCGTCCTCGGGCTCGACCCGGCGCGGGACGGCGCCGCGCTGCGCCCGCGGATCGGGGTGATGCCGCAGGGCGGCGGGGCCTACCCCGGGGTGCGCGCCGACGAGATGCTCGGGCTGGTGGCCGCCTGCGCCGCCCGGCCGCTGGACCCGGCGTGGCTGCTCGACGTGCTCGGCCTCGGCCCGGTACGACGCACCCCGTTCAAACGGCTCTCCGGCGGCCAGCAGCAGCGACTGTCCCTGGCCTGCGCGCTGGTCGGCCGGCCCGAGCTGGTGTTCCTCGACGAGCCCACCGCCGGCATGGACCCGCAGGCCCGCCGGCTGGTCTGGGAGCTGCTCGGGGCGCTGCGCGCGGACGGGGTGAGCGTGCTGCTCACCACCCACCGGATGGAGGAGGCCGAGGCGCTGGCCGACACCGTGGTGATCGTCGACCACGGCCGGGTCGTCGCGCAGGGCTCGCCGCACGCCCTGACCGCCGAGCGGGCCGAGGCCGCGCAGCTCCGCTTCCGCGCCCGGCCCGGGCTGGACATCGAGCTGCTCTCCGCCGCGCTGCCCGAGGGCTACCTGGTCCGCGAGTCCTCCCCCGGCGCCTACCGGGTCGAGGGGCTGGTGGACCCGCAGGTCGTGTCGACGGTCACCGCGTGGTGCGCCCAGCACGGGGTGCTGGCCGAGGAGCTGCACGTCGGCCGGCGAGACCTGGAGGAGGTCTTCCTGGAGCTGACCGGACGGGAGCCGCGCCCGTGACCGCCGAGACCGGGTCCCGGTTCGCGTCGGGCACCTTCACCCCCGCGCCCGGCCGCGGTCGGCTGGGGCACATGCTGCTCACCCACGCGCGGGTGGAGACGGCGTTGACCCTGCGGCACGGCGAGCAGGTGCTGCTCACCCTGCTGATCCCGCTGGCACTGCTGGTCGGGCTCACCCTGCTGGACGTCCTGCCGCTCGGCGCGCCGGACGGCGCGGCGCGGGTGGACTGGGTGGCGCCGCGCATCCTGGCCCTCGCGGTGATGTCGTCGGCGTTCACCGGGCAGGCCATCGCGCTGGGCTTCGACCGGCGCTACGGCGTGCTCAAGCGGCTGGCGGCCACCGCGCTGCCGCGCTGGCTGCTGGTCGCCGGTCGGCTGCTGGCCGCGCTGGTGGTGGTCGTGCTGCAGGTGGCCGTGCTCGGCGGGGTGGCCGCGCTGCTCGGCTGGTCGCCGTCGGCGTCGGGGTTGCTCGCCGGCGCGGTGCTGCTGGTGGTCGGGACGCTGGCGTTCGGCGCGCTGGGTGTGCTGCTCGGCGGGGCGCTGCGGGCCGAGGCGGTGCTGGCGCTGGCGAACATCGTCTGGTTCGTGCTGCTGCTCGCCGGCGGCATCCTGCTCGCCCCGGCGGCGCTGCCCGGGGTGGTCGGCGACCTCGTGCGGCTGCTGCCGTCCGGCGCGCTGGCCGAGGGCCTGCGGGCCGCGCTGACCGACGGGGCGTTCACCCCGGCGCCGGTGCTGGTGCTGCTGGCCTGGGCGGTCGCGGCCGGTGCGCTGGCCACCCGGACGACACGGCTGGCCTAGCCGCTCATTACCATCGATTCGTGCAGATATCCCGGCTGATCGCGCGCCTGCCCTACCCGTCCGCGACGCTCCAGCGGGGCGCGGCGATCGCCGCGATCATCGCCCAGGGCGGCATCGGTGTCACCGGGTCGATCGTCCGGGTCACCGGCTCCGGGCTGGCCTGCCCCACCTGGCCGCAGTGCTTCGAGGGCAGCATGTTCCCCGTCCAGCATCCCGAGTACGCGGCGCTGAACACCTGGATCGAGTTCGGCAACCGGATGCTCACCGGGGTCGTCGTGCTGGTGGCGGCGTTGTGTGTGGTGGTGGCGTGGCGGGTGTGGCTGGACCACCCGGAGCGGAAGCGGCTGCTCGCGCTGGCGTGGACGATGCCGGCCGGGGTGGTCGCGCAGGCCGTGATCGGCGGGCTGACCGTGCTCACCGGGCTGCTCTGGTGGACCGTCGCGATCCACTTCCTGGCCTCCACGGTGCTGGTGTGGTTGGCGACGGTGCTGCTGCACGCGTTCGGCGAGGGCGACACGCCGCCGCGTTGGCGGGTGCCGCCGGTGGGGCGGGGCCTGCTGGTGGCGCTGGTGGTCGCGCTGGCCGGGACGCTGGTGGCCGGCACCACGGTGACCGGTGCCGGGCCGCACGGCGGCGACTCGGACGTGCCGCGGTTGCAGGCTCCGATCGAGACACTGGTGCAGGTGCACGCCGCGATGCTGGTGACGTACCTGGTGGTGCTGGCGGTGTTCGGGCTGCAGCTGCTCAGGGTGGGCGCCGACCGCCGGCTGTGGCGGCGCTACGGGGTGACCTGGGCGGTCGCGCTGGCGCAGGGTGGCCTCGGGTCGCTGCAGCACGCGCTCGGAGTGCCGGAGGAGCTGGTGTCGCTGCACGTGCTCGGCGCGATGGCGGTGATCGTCACGACCGCCACGCTCTGGTGCGCCGCCCGCGACCGTGGCCCCGCGGTCGGCCACTCCCCCGCCACGGAGCCCGCGCTGGCGATCACCCGGTGAGCCGGACACCGCGGATTTCCTCGTCACCCCCAGCCCCGACGTGGTGTGGCGGAGTCCGCTCGCTGTTTCCTCGGCGTCACCTCCGGGCGGTCCGCCGGTCACGGTGCGCCGCTAGGCTGGCCGGGGTCGAGCCGCGATTCATCCGGTTCGTCCCCGCTGTCCACTAACGAGCCCCTCCCCTACGAAATCGAGGTCGCACCACGTCATGAGCAGCGCACCAGCCCCGTCCGCCGAGCGGGCGGCTTCCAAACCGATCGTCTCCGGCCAGCGCAGCACCGTCGAGATGGTCGTCCTCAAGGCGTTCCTGCTCATCCCGTTCCTGGCGCTGGTCGCGGCCGTGCCGTTCGCCTGGGGGTGGGGGCTCAACTGGGTGGACGTCGGACTGGCCGTGGCCTTCTACACGCTGGCCACGCTCGGCGTCACCGTCGGCTATCACCGGTACTTCACCCACGGCGCGTTCAAGACGAACCGCCCGCTGCGGATCGCGCTGGCCATCGCCGGCAGCATGGCGGTGCAGGGGTCGGTGATCTTCTGGGTGGCCAGCCACCGGCGGCACCACGCCTTCGCCGACCGGGAGGGTGACCCGCACTCGCCGTGGCTGTTCGGCACCTCGCCGACGGCGCTGCTGCGGGGGTTCTGGCACGCGCACATGGGCTGGATGTTCCAGCGTGAGGTGACCAACTACGAGCGGTTCGCACCAGACCTGGTGGGCGACCCCGATCTGCGGGTGGTGAACCGGCTGTTCTGGCTGTGGATCACGTTGAGCCTCGCGCTGCCGGCGGCACTGGGCGGCCTGCTCACCTGGTCGTGGTGGGGTGCGGTGACCGCGTTCTTCTGGGCCGGACTGGTGCGGATCGCCTTCCTGCACCACGTGACGTGGTCGGTGAACTCGGTGTGCCACATGGTCGGGTCGCGGCCGTTCACCAGTCGGGACAAGGCGGCGAACTTCTGGCCGCTGGCGATCCTGTCGATGGGCGAGTCGTGGCACAACTCGCACCACGCGGACCCGACCTGCGCCCGGCACGGCGTGCTGCGCGGGCAGGTGGACATCTCCGCGCGGCTGATCTGGATCTTCGAGAAGCTCGGCTGGGCCCACGACGTCCGCTGGCCCCGCCCGGAGCGCCTCGCCGCCAAGCTCGTCAAGCGCCCCGCGTAGGGACCCGTCCGGGCCTGGCTGGTGCGTGCCCGGTAGGGCCTGTCGAGGACGGAAACTGTCCGCCATCGCTGCCACACTGAGTAGCGTGAAGACGACCTCCGCGCGGCTGCTGACGTTGCTCGGCCTGCTGCAGAGTCGCCGCGAGTGGCCGGGGTCCGAGTTGGCCGAGCGGCTCGGGGTGAGTACCCGGACCGTGCGGCGGGACGTCGACACGCTGCGGGCACTCGACTATCCGGTCGAGGTGGCACTGGGACCGGCCGGCGGGTACCGGCTCGGGGCCGGTGCGACGCTACCGCCGCTGCTGCTGGACGACGAGGAGGCCGTGGCCGTCGCGGTGGGCCTGCGCACCGCCGCCGGCAGCGGGGTCGGCGGCGTCGGGGAGACGGCGCCGCGGGCGCTGGCGAAGCTGGAGCGGATGCTGCCGGACCGGCTGCGCCGCCGGATCG
Organism: Amycolatopsis arida; assembly: GCF_900115565.1. GTDB lineage: Bacteria > Actinomycetota > Actinomycetes > Mycobacteriales > Pseudonocardiaceae > Yuhushiella > Yuhushiella arida. The sequence continues at coordinate 130,406 of NZ_FOWW01000008.1, forward strand.
GCGCCCTCCAGGTGTCCACCGTGGACGTCCCGGGACGGCCGGTGGTGGACGCCGCCGAGTTGGCCGCGGTGGCCGCCGCCTGCCGCGACCGCGAGTGCCTGCGGTTCGACTACCGGGACCGCGCCGGTCGGGAGCAGCGGCGGGAGGCCGAGCCGCACGAGCTGGTCGCCTGGGGCGGGCGATGGTACCTGGTGGCGTGGGACCGCGGGCGGGAGGGCTGGCGGACGTTCCGGGTGGACCGGATGCGCTGCCGGACGCCGACCGGGCCGCGGTTCCCGCCGCGCCCGGTGCCGGGCGGGAACCCGGCGGCGTTCGTCACCGCGAGCGTGGCCAGGGCGTGGCCGCACACGGCGACGGTGGTGCTGGCGGTGCCCGCGGAGTCGGAGGTCGCGCGGGCCGCGGCGACCTACGGGCGGATCGAGCCGGTGGACGCCGACCACTGCCGGCTGCGGCTCGGCGCGGACTCCCCGCACGCGTTGGTGTTCCTGCTCGGCGGGCTGGAGGTCGACTTCGTGCTGGAGGACCCGCCGGAGCTGGCCGAGCGGCTCCGGCGGCAGGCCGACCGGCTCCGCCGCGCCGCGGCTCCCCCGGGCCGGTTCGCCCGGCGCTAGCCGGACTCCGTTCCCTGACGGCAACCCACCACACCACAGCGGCCGCGCGTCGTCCACCGCTACACGCGCGAACCCGTCCTACCCATCGGAGAGTGTGACGGACCGTTCGGCGGCTATCCGGCGAGCTGGCGGCGGACGGCCGAGGCGAACCGGAGCGGGGCGGCGGGGTCGGCGTAGCGAAAGCCGAGTGAGGGCTCGGTGAGCTCTAGCTCCAGCAGCAGCGGCGCGCCGTCCACGCCGCGGAGCAGGTCCACCCGCGCGTACAGCAGCTCGCCGCGCGGCACGCCCAGCACGCCCGCCGCCGCGTCCAGCACGTCCTCCGCCACCCTGCGGAACGCCGGCTCCGGCTCGGCCACCCCGAGCCGCTCCGACACGTACAGCCCCGATCCGTCCAGATCGGACCCGGTGAGCATCGCGCCCTTGGTGAACGCGTGCGAGTAGATCCCGCCGAAGAACACCAGCGCCGTCTCGCCTTCGGCATCCACATGCGACTGGTAGGGCTGCACCAGCACGGTGTGCCCGGCACCGTGCAGGGTGGCCAGGTGCCGCTCGGCCTCGTCCCGCGCCCCCGGCACGAACCGGGCCGCCCCGATCGAGCCGACCCCCACCGCCGGCTTCAGCACGAACTCGACGTCCGGCCACGCCGGCGTGACACCCGGCGCCACCAGCTCGGTCGGCACGGCCGGCACCCCGGCCGCGGCCAGCTCGGGCAGGTACGCCTTGTCGGTGTTCCACCGGACCACCCGCGCCGGATTGCGCAGCCCCGGCGCCCGGTCGCACCACGCGAGGAACTCGTCCCGCCGGTCGGTGTAGTCCCAGGTGGAGCGCACGATCACCAGATCGGCGGCGGCGAAGTCGACGCCGGGGTCGTCCCAGGGCGCCCACCGCGCGGACACGCCCACCTCGGCCAGCGCGTCCGGCAGCGCCCGCTCGTCGCCGTCACCCTCGGGCAGCTTGGCGCAGCTGGCCAGCACGACCTCGCTCACCGGCACTGGGCTCATCGGCGCTGGGCTCATCGGTGCAGTGGCGAGCCGGCCATCCGCCGCCGGTGCTCGGGCCCGATCGCGGTGGAGTTCACCGTCTCGGCGTCCCACTCGGCGGGCTCCAGGTCGGGCACGGCCGCGACGAGCGCCTCGCCGGTCGCCACGTCGGGCACGATCACGTCACCCAGCGCGCCGTCGGCGCCGACCAGCACCACCCGCGCGCCGACCCGGCCGATGTACTCCACCACGCCCCGCGCCGGCTTGCCGTGCCGCTCGACGAAGCCGCGCGCCGCGTCCAGTTGGGCCTCGGTTGGCTCCGGGGTCGCCTTCTCGGTCTGCTCAGCCACGAGCACGAAGTCTAGAGGCCCAGGGCCCGCGGCGCGGAACATCGTGGCGGTGGCCATAGTTGGCACAGGCGGAAAAGATCACCCCTGCGAGGCGAGGAGGACGGCATGCCCACGGCGGTACAGGTGCGGCGCACCGGCGGGCCCGAGGTGCTCGAGGTCGGCGAGGTCGAGGTCGGGCCGCCGGGCCCCCGGCAGCTCCTGGTGGACGTGGCCGCCGCCGGGGTGAACTACATCGACACCTACCAGCGCGGCGGGATCTACCCGGTGGACCTGCCGTTCGTGCTGGGCCAGGAGGGCGCGGGCACGGTCGCGGCCGTGGGCGCCGAGGTCACCGGGTTCCGGCCCGGTGACCGGGTGGCGTGGCAGGGCGTGCTGGGTGGCTACGCGCGGCGGGCGCTGGTGCCGGCCGACGTGGCCGTGCGGGTCCCGGACGGCGTCGACGACGACACCGCCGCCGCGCTGCTGCTGCAGGGGATGACCGCGCACTACCTGGTGGCGTCCACCCACCCGGTGCGCGAGGGCGACGCGGTCCTGGTGCACGCGGCGGCCGGCGGCGTGGGCCTGCTGCTCACCCAGCTCGCCAAGGCGCGTGGCGCGCGGGTGCTCGGCACGGTGTCGACCGCCGAGAAGGCGGAGCTGGCGCGGGAGGCCGGCGTGGACGAGGTGATCCGGTACGACGAGGTGGACTTCGCCGAGGAGGTGCGCCGGCTGACCGGCGGCGAGGGGGTCGCGGTGGCCTACGACGGCGTCGGCAGGTCCACTGTAGACGGAAGTCTGGCGAGCCTGCGGGTGCGGGGCATGCTGGCGCTGTTCGGGGCCGCCAGCGGCCCGGTGCCGCCGATCGACCCGCAGCGGCTCAACGCGGCCGGCTCGGTGTTCCTGACCCGGCCCAAGCTCGGCGACCACACTCGGACCCGGGAGGAGATCGACTGGCGGGCGGGCGAGCTGTTCGACGCGGTGACCTCCGGCCGGCTGCGGGTGCGGATCGGCGGCACCTACCCGCTGGCCGACGTCCGCCGGGCCCACGAGGACCTGGAGGGCCGGCGCAGCACCGGCAAGCTCCTGCTCAAGCCCTGAGGCCGGCCCGGCACCCGCTCCCGGACGCCCCCACGCCCGCCGCCTGCCGATGCCGGTCGCGGAGGACCATCCCGGCGACGCGAGCGGCAAACACGACGACGCGAACCGCAAACACGCGCGTCGCCCGGGGCGTGCTGCCCCGGGCGACGGGCGTGCTCAGCTGGCGGGGGTGACCTGGACGGCGTCGACGACGAAGACCAACGTCTCGTGCTGCAGCTCGTGTCCCTGCTGGTGGCCGTAACCCTTGTCCGGCGGCACCACGAGCAGGCGGCGGCCGCTCTGCTTGATGCCCACCAGGCCCTCGTCCCAGCCGGCGATGACGTCGCCCTGGCCAAGCACCACCGGGTACGGCTGGTTCCGGTCGAAGGAGTTCTCCAGCATCTGGCCGTTCGACCAGGTGACCAGCGCGTAGTTCATCCGCAGCGTGTCCCCGGGCTCAGCCGCGGGACCGGTGCCCTCGACGAGGTCGCGGGTGAGCAGGGTTTTCGGCGGCGCGCAGTTCTCCGGGATGGTGATCTCCGGCTTCTGCCCGAACTCGCCGGTGACCTGGATGTCGTCGGCCGTGCACTCCGGGCCCTGGTCGCCTGGCGGTGTGGTCACCCGGCCCTCCGGTGGGTGGGCCTGCGCCGGTGCGGACATCGAGGTGGGCGTGGGGTCGACGCCCGGGGGCAGGTCGGACGGCTCCTCGAGGCTGGGCGAGCACGCCGTGCCCACGAGGGCGGCCGCCGCGACGAGGGTGATCAAGCCTTTGCGCATGGCGACACCTTATCCGGGCATCTCCGTGCGACCCGGGCACACCCGGGGACCGCGGGGCCACCGCGGCTCACCGGACGGGCTCCCCCGGCAGTTCGGCCGCCCCCGACAGTGCCGGCAGGGGCGGGCCGGTGTGCACGAGCCCCAGCCGCTGGGTGGCGCGGGTGAGCGCCACGTACAGGTCGTTGTACCCGCGCGGCGAGGCGGCCACGATCTCCTCCGGCGCGACCACCACTACCGCGTCGAACTCCAGCCCCTTGGCCTGGTTTACGGTGAGCACCGACACCCGGTCCGGCGAACCCGACGTCGTGGCCGTGGTGTGCACGGCCGACGACAACGCCGGCCGCAGCGCCGCCGGGCACAGCACGGCCACCGTCCCGCCGTCCGCCGCGGCCAACTCGTCGTCCACGATGGATCCGATGCGGTCGGGCAGCTCGGCGGGGTCGACGCCGCGCCGCCACGGCGGCGTCCCGGTCTCCCGCACCGACGTCGGCGCCCGCAGCTCCGGGTTCGCCTCGGCGAGCACCCGCCCGGCCAGCTCCATGATCTCCGCCGGGGTGCGGTAGTTCACGGTCAGCTCGCGCAGCCGCCACCGGTCCCCCACGTACGGCCCGAGCACGTCTCCCCACGCCGACGTCCCGGCGACCGCGCCGGTCTGCGCCACGTCCCCCACCACGGTCATCGACCGGCTGGGGCAGCGTCGCATCAGCAGCCGCCAGTCCATCGCCGACAGCTCCTGCGCCTCGTCGACGATCACGTGCCCGAACGTCCACGTCCGGTCCCGTGCGGCCCGCTGCGCCGCGGTGAGGTCGCCGCGCAGCTGCTGCCGCTCGGCCAGCAGCTCGGCGTCGAGGATGTCGCGCACCCGCACGACCTCCTCGTCGATGATCTCGTCGTCCTGCTCCAGGATGTGCAGCACGCCCTCGGCGTAGGCACGCTCCTCCCGCTGCCTGCGGGCCTGCTCCGCCCTCGCCTCGGTGTCGTCCTCACCGAGCAGCTCGGCCAGCTCGTCCAGCAGCGGCACGTCGGCCGGAGTCCACGCGCCGCCGGCCGAGCGCAGCAGCGCGGCCCGCTCGGACTCGGTGAGCAGGTCACCGGCCGCACTGGCCAGCCGCTCGCCGGAGCCGAACAGATCCGCCAGCACCCGCCGCGGTGTCAGCACCGGCCACAGCTCGTCCAGCGCGGCCCGCACGGCCGGGTCGGCGGCGAGCTCCGCCCGGATCGCCGCGTGGTCGCGCGCGTCGAGCACCTCGCCGTCCGGCGACTCGTTCGCGCTGAGCGGGATCTCCGGGAGCCCGTCGAACACGTCGCTCTCGGTCCGCGCCACCGACTGCGCGGTGAGCGCGTCGAGCACCTGGTCGACGAACACCCGCCGGGCCAGGTTGTGTGGCCGCAGGGTGCGCCGCGCCCGCTCGCGGGCCCGCGCGCAGGTGTCCCGGTCCAGCCGCAGGGTCTCCCCCTCGACGCCGATCTCCAGCGGGGCGCCGGCGTCCGGCATCACCTGGCGGTCGCGCACGGCCGCGGCCAGGACGTCGACCATCACCGCACGACCCTTGACCTCCGCGGCCTCGGGGCTGTCGGTGCCGTCGGCGGTCACGCCGGGGAACAGCGTGCCCATGGTCGCCAGCAGCACGCCGGTCTCGCCGAGCGACGGCAGCACCTGGCCGATGTAGCGGAGGAACGTTCTGGTCGGCCCCACCACGAGCACGCCACGGCTGCTGAGCTGCCGGCGGTGGGTGTAGAGCAGGTAGGCGGCGCGGTGCAGCGCCACCGCGGTCTTGCCGGTGCCCGGCCCGCCCTGCACCACGAGCACGCCGCCGAGGTCGGCGCGGATGACGCGGTCCTGCTCGGCCTGGATGGTGGCGACGATGTCGGACATCTCCCCGGTGCGCCGCCGCTCGAGCGCGGCGAGCAGCGCCGCCTCCCCCGCCAGGCCGAGGTCGTGGCCCTGGTCGGGGGCGGTCAGGTCGAGGATCTCGTCGTCGAGGCCGACCACCGTGCGGCTGAGCGTGCGCAGGTGCCGGCGCCGGCGCACCCCGTCCGGGGACGCCGCGGTGGCCAGGTAGAACGGTCGCGCGGCCGGCGCCCGCCAGTCGAGCAGCAACGGGTCGTAGTCGGCGTCCTCGTCGAACAGCCCGAGCCGGCCGATGTAGTGGGTCTGCCCGTCCTGGGTGTCCAGCCGGCCGAAGCACAGGCCCTGTTCCACGGAGTTGAGCTGGGCCAGCCGCTCGCCGTACATCGTGGCGGAGGCGTCCCGCTCGGCGGCGGCCTGCGGGGTCTCGGCCTGGCCGCGCAGCGCCTCGTCGCGCCGCCGGGCGGTGACCTCGCGCTCGGTGTCGAGCTTGCGGTACAGCAGGTCGAGGTAGGACTGCTCGTGGACGATCTCGGTGGTGGTGTCGGGTTCCCTGGAGTTCCGGGACAGGGACAAGGGCGATCTTCCTCCAGCTCGGGGGGTGGTCGCGACGAACCGCGAGATCCCCAACGACCCGCACCCCGGCGTTTGTTCCCGGACGGGCTCAACCGGGGGGCGATCAGCCGAACGGCAGGCCGAGCACCGGGAGGCCGATGGCCGAGTCGACCGCCAGCGCGCAGAACACCACCATCAGGTACGTGTTCGACCGGTGGAACAGCGCCATCGGCCGGGTGCGCTCGCCGCGCTCGACCGCCGCGCGCAGCCGGTGCGCGTAGAACAGGAACCACCCGCCGGCTACCAGAGCGAACGCCGTGTACAGCCAGCTCGTGGCCGGGGCCAGCAGCAGGGTCCAGCCCACCATCACCCACGAGTAGACGACGATCTGCTTGGCCACGTGCCGCGGGGTGGCCACCACCGGCAGCATCGGCACGCCGGCGCGCTCGTAGTCGTCGCGGTACTTCATCGCCAGCGCCCAGGTGTGCGGCGGGGTCCAGAAGAAGATCACCCCGAACATCACCAGCGCTGGCCACTCGACCGTGCCGGACACGGCGGCCCAGCCGATCACCACCGGCATGCACCCGGCGGCGCCGCCCCACACCACGTTCTGCGGCGTCCGCCGCTTGAGCACCAGCGTGTAGACGAAGATGTAGAACAGGATCGTCGCCACGGCTAGCGCCGCGGACAACAGGTTCACGGTCAGCGCCAGCACGGCGAACGAGGCCACGCCCAGCGCGAGGCCGAAGACCAGCGCGCCGGCCCTCGGCACCGAGTCGCGCACCAGCGGCCGCCGCTTGGTGCGGTTCATCACCTTGTCGATGTCGGCGTCGATCACGCAGTTCAACGCGTTGGCGCTGCCCGCGGCCATGGTCCCGCCGACCAGCGTCGCCAGCACCAGCCACGGCGACGGGATCTCCCGCCCGGCCAGGAACATCGCCGGGATGGTGGTCACCAGCAGCAGTTCGATGACCCGCGGCTTGGCGAGCGCGGCGTAGGCGGCGATGGTGCGGCGCACGCCGCGGCCGCCCGCGGGGTGCACGGGCCCGGCGGAACCGGCGCGGCCGGGGCCGGCGTGCACCAACGACATCTCGCTCCCTGCGTCAGGTTCGGGTCGCGCGGGCGCCGGTGGTGGGGTCCGCTCGGCACTGGAAGGCCGCGCTGTCGCTGATCGTAGTCGTCGGGACCGGCCGCCCGCCCACGGGTCCCCGCGACGGTGTGACCGCTCCCGCCCGCGCCCTCCCGGCCGAAAACCACCGGACCTACTAGGCTGGCGCCAATGGGTCCCGACGTGCGCGAACGGCCCGCTCCGCGCGGGAGACGGGCGGAATCGGGATCGATTAAGTAGATTCTGGTCATGTCTAGCGGGCCCGCGTGTGCGGGTACCCGGTGGACTCCGGCCGGAACGACACCAACGACCGAGCAGACCGGGAGTGCGAGTTCAGTGTCCGACACCGTCTCTACCAGCGAGAACAACCCGCTACTGCGGCGGAACGTGCCCGCCGACTGGACCGAGCTGGACACCAGGGCGGTGGACACCGTGCGCGTGCTGGCCGCCGACGCGGTCGAGCACTGTGGCAGCGGACACCCCGGCACCGCGATGAGCCTCGCGCCGGTGGCCTACTCGCTGTTCCAGCGGATCATGCGGCACGACCCCGCCGACCCCGAGTGGCCCGCCCGCGACCGCTTCGTGCTGTCCGCGGGGCACAGCAGCCTCACCCTCTACATCCAGCTCTTCCTCGCCGGCTACGGGCTGGAGATGGAGGACCTGAAGCAGCTGCGGAAGTGGAACTCGCGCACCCCCGGCCACCCGGAGTACCGGCACACCCCCGGCGTGGAGACCACCACCGGCCCGCTCGGCCAGGGGCTGGCCAACGCGGTGGGCATGGCGATGGCCGCCCGGCGGGAGCGCGGCCTGCTCGACCCGGACGCCGCGCTCGGGGAGAGCCCGTTCGACCACCACGTCTTCGTGATCGCCTCCGACGGTGACATCGAGGAGGGCGTCACCGCCGAGGCGTCCTCGCTGGCCGGCCGGCAACAGCTCGGCAACCTCGTGGTGATCTACGACGACAACAACATCTCCATCGAGGACAACACCGACATCGCGCTGTCCGAGGACACCGCCAAGCGGTACGAGGCCTACGGCTGGCACGTGCAGACCGTCGAGGGTGGCGAGGACGTCGTGGCGTTCGAGGAGGCGATCGCCGCGGCCAGGGCGGAGACCGCCCGTCCGTCGTTCATCCGGCTGCGCACGATCATCGGCTATCCCGCGCCGAACAAGATGAACACCGGCAAGGCGCACGGCGCCGCGCTGGGTGCCGACGAGGTCGCCGCGGTGAAGGAGATCCTCGGCTTCGACCCGGACACGTCCTTCCACATCGACGACGAGGTGCTCGCGCACACCCGGCAGGCGATCGACCGCGGCAAGCGGGCCCGCGCCGCGTGGCAGGAGCAGTACGACCAGTGGGCCGCGGCCAACCCGGAGCGCAAGGAGCTGGCCGACCGGCTGCGCACCCGCACCCTGCCCGAGGGCTGGGCGGGCACCCTGCCGAGCTGGGCGCCGGACGAGAAGGGCGTGGCCACCCGCAAGGCCTCCGGCGAGGTGCTCAACACCATCGGCGACGCGCTGCCCGAGCTGTGGGGCGGCTCGGCCGACCTGGCGGAGAGCAACAACACGATCATCAAGAACTCCGACTCGTTCGGCCCGGAGTCCGCCTCCACCGGGATGTTCACGGCGCACCCCTACGGCCGCAACCTCCACTTCGGAGTCCGCGAGCACGCGATGGGCGCCGTCCTCAACGGCATCGCGCTGCACGGCGGCACCCGCCCCTACGGCGCCACGTTCCTGATCTTCAGCGACTACATGCGCCCCGCGGTGCGGCTGGCCGCGCTGATGAAGGCGCCGGTGATCTACGTCTGGACGCACGACTCGATCGGCCTCGGCGAGGACGGGCCGACGCACCAGCCGATCGAGCAGCTGTCGGCACTGCGCGCCATCCCCGGGCTCAACGTGGTCCGGCCCGCGGACGCCAACGAGACCGCCGCGGCCTGGAAGGCGGTGCTGGAGGACGTCTCCGCCCCGTCCGGGCTGGCGCTGACCCGGCAGAACGTGCCGGTGCTGGAGGGCACCCGGGAGAAGGCGGCCGAGGGCGTGGCCCGCGGCGGCTACGTGCTCGCCGACGCCGAGAGCGGCACCCCGGACGTGGTGATCATCGCCACCGGATCGGAGGTGCAACTGGCCGTGGCCGCCCGGAACACGCTGGCCGCCGAGGGTGTTGCCGCCCGTGTGGTCTCCATGCCGTGTGTCGAGTGGTTCGACGCCCAGAGCGAGGCGTACCGCGAGTCGGTCCTCCCCTCGGGCGTGAAGGCGCGGGTGGCCGTGGAGGCCGGCGTCGCACAGTCCTGGCACCGGTTCGTCGGCGACGCCGGCGAGATCGTGTCGATCGAGCACTTCGGCGCCTCGGCCGACTACCAGACGCTGTTCCGCGAGTTCGGGTTCACCGCCGAGACCGTGACCGACGCCGCGCGCCGGTCGCTCCACACGGTCGGCTCCGGCGCGGCCTGACGACCTGAAAGGGATGATGGGATGAGCACCACCAACCGGCTGGCCCGACTGTCCGAGGCCGGCGTCTCGATCTGGCTCGACGACCTGTCCCGGGAGCGGCTGAACTCCGGCAACCTCGCCGAGCTCATCCGCGACCGGTACGTCGTCGGCGTCACCACGAATCCGACGATCTTCGCCTCCGCGGTGTCCGCGGGGCACGCCTACGACGAGCAGGTTCGCGAGCTCGCCGCGCGCGGCGCCGACGTGCACGCCGCGGTGCGCGAGCTGACCACCGCCGACGTGCGCAACGCCGCCGACGTGTTCCGGGACGTCTACGCGCGGACCAACGGCGTCGACGGGCGGGTGTCCATCGAGGTCGACCCCGGCCTGGCCAAGGACACCGAGCGCACGGTGGCCGAGGCGCAGGACCTGTGGAAGGCGGTGGACCGGCCGAACATCTTCGTGAAGATCCCGGCCACCGAGGAAGGGCTGCCAGCGATCACCAGGACGCTCGCCGAGGGCATCAGCGTGAACGTGACGCTCATCTTCTCCGTCGAGCGCTACCGCGCGGTGATCGACGCGTTCTTCGCCGGCCTGGAGCGGGCCAGGGCCAACGGCCACGATCTCCGCACCATCCAGTCGGTGGCGTCGTTCTTCGTGTCCAGGGTGGACAGCGAGGTGGACAAGCGGCTCGAGGCGATCGGCACCGACGAGGCGCTGGCGCTGCGCGGCGAGGCGGCCATCGCCAACGCCCGGCTCGCCTACGCCGCCTACCAGGAGCTGTTCGACACCGATCGGTGGCGGGCGCTCGCCGACGACGGCGCGCACCCACAGCGTCCGCTGTGGGCGTCCACCGGGGTGAAGAACCCCGAGTACTCCGACACCCGCTACGTCGACCAGCTCGTGGTCGCCGGCACGGTGAACACCATGCCGGAGAAGACGCTGCACGCCGCGGCCGACCACGCCGAGATCGGTGGCGACACGGTCACCGGCACGGCCGACCGGGCGCAGGCGGTGTTCGACCGGCTGGCCGCGGTCGGCGTGGACATCCCCGACGTGTTCGTGACGCTGGAGAACGAGGGCGTGGAGAAGTTCGACAAGTCGTGGACGGAGCTGCTGGACACCGTGTCCGGCCAGCTCGCGCAGGCCGGGAGCTGACGCATGGCGGACGACATGGGGGACGGCAGGGCCATACGCGTCGTGATCGGGGACGCCGAGCTCGGCTCGGGCGCGGCCGCGCTGCTGGACGAGCTGGTCAACGAGAAGGTCGCCAGCCGGCTCGCCGCGCAGGACGCGACGCTGTGGGGCCCGGACGCCGAGGCCGAGGCGTCGATCCGACTGTCCTGGACCACCCTGTACACCACGTCGCGGCCGCTGATCGGGCAGATCGAGAACCTGCGGGCGGAGCTGCGCGCCGAGGGCGTCGACCGGGTGGTGCTCGCCGGGATGGGCGGGTCGTCGCTGGCGCCCGAGGTGATCGCGGCGACCGAGGGCGTGCCGCTCACCGTGCTGGACACCACCGACCCCGGGCAGGTCGCCGACGCGCTGGCCGGTGACCTGCGGCGCACCGTGCTGGTGGTGTCGTCGAAGTCCGGCGGGACGGTGGAGACCGACAGCCACCGGCGGATCTTCGCGAAGGCGTTCGCCGACGCCGGGATCGACGCGGCGCGGCGGATCGTCGTGGTGACCGACCCCGGCTCCCCGCTGGCCGAGCTGGCCGAGGCGGAGGGTTACCGGAAGGTGTTCCTCGCCGACCCGCACGTCGGCGGGCGCTACTCGGCGCTCACCGCGTTCGGGCTGGTGCCGGCCGGCCTCGCCGGGGCCGACGTCGCGCGGCTGCTCGACCAGGCCGCCGCCGCGGCGGACGTGCTGTCCGCCGACGACGCCGACAACCCGGCGCTGACCCTGGCCGCGGCGCTCGGCGCGGCGCACGCCGCCGGCGCGGAGAAGGTGGTGCTGACCAACACCGACGCCGGCGTGCCGGGGACGCTCACCGGGTTCGGCGACTGGGCCGAGCAGCTCATCGCCGAGTCCACCGGCAAGCAGGGCACCGGACTGCTGCCGGTGGTGGTGGAGAAGCCCGACGCGCCCGGCTTCGCCGACGCCGGGTCGGGCGCCACCCCGGTGGCGATCGGCCCGCTGGCGGGCGGGGCCACGGTGGCCACCGGCGGCCCGCTCGGCGGCCAGTTCCTGCTGTGGGAGTACGCGACCGCGGTGGTCGGCCGGCTGCTCGGGATCAACCCGTTCGACCAGCCGGACGTCGAGGCCGCCAAGCGGGCGGCCCGCTCGCTGCTGGACGACCCCGACCAGCTCGGCTCCGGCAGCCCGCCGTCCACTGTGGACGGTCCGGTGGAGATCCACGCCAGCGCGGGCGCGACCGGTGACGGCGGGCTGACCGAGGTCCTGCGCGACTTCCTGGACACCGTGCCCGAGCGCGGGTACGTCGCGGTGCAGGCCTACCTGGACCGGCTCGACGACGCCTCGGCGGCGCTGCTGCGCAGCGAGCTGGCCAGGGTCACCGGCGTGCAGACCACGTTCGGCTGGGGCCCGCGGTTCCTGCACTCCACGGGCCAGTACCACAAGGGCGGCCACCAGAACGGGATCTTCCTGCAGGTCACCGGCGCGCACGAGCGCGACCTCGAGGTGCCGGGCCGCCCGTACACGCTCGGCACGCTGCAGCTGGCCCAGGCGCTCGGCGACGGCGACGTGCTGCGCGAGCACGGCCGGCCGGTGCTGCGGCTGCACCTGACCGACCGGGCCGCCGGGTTGGCCGAGATCATCCGCGCGGTGCAGGATCTGCGGGTATGAGCCGTGCGTGGACCAATCCCCTGCGAGATCCCCGGGACAAGCGGCTGCCGAGAATCGCCGGGCCGTCCAGCCTGGTGATCTTCGGAGTCACCGGTGACCTGTCGCGCAAGAAGCTGATGCCGGCGATCTACGACCTGGCCCACCGCGGGCTGCTGCCGGCCGGCTTCTCCCTGGTCGGGTTCGCCCGGCGGGACTGGGCCGACCAGGACTTCGGCGAGGTGGTGCACGACGCCGTCGCCAAGCACGCCCGCACCCCGTTCCGGGAGTCGGTGTGGAACCGGCTCGCCGAGGGGATCCGGTTCGTGCAGGGCACGTTCGACGACGACGACGCGTTCGACCGGCTCGCCCAGACCGTGCGGGACCTGGACACCGAGCGTGGCACCGGCGGCAACACCGCGTTCTATCTGTCCATCCCGCCGTGGGCGTTCCCCGTGGTGACCAAGCAGCTCGCCCGGTGCGGGCTGGCCGAGTCCGACGGCGACACCTGGCGCCGAGTGGTGATCGAGAAGCCGTTCGGGCACGACCTGGCCAGCGCCAAGGAACTCAACGCGGTGGTCAACGACGTCTTCCCCGAGGAGTCGGTGTTCCGCATCGACCACTACCTCGGCAAGGAGACGGTGCAGAACATCCTGGCGTTGCGGTTCGCCAACCAGCTGTTCGAGCCGATCTGGAACGCCAACATCGTCGACCACGTGCAGATCACCATGGCCGAGGACATCGGCCTCGGTGGCAGGGCCGGCTACTACGAGGGCATCGGCGCGGCGCGTGACGTGATCCAGAACCACCTGTTGCAGCTGCTCGCGCTGACCGCGATGGAGGAGCCGCTGTCGTTCGAGCCGAACGCGCTGCGCGCGGAGAAGGTCAAGGTGCTCGCCGCCACCAGGGCGATCGGGCCGTTCGACGAGACCACCGCGCGCGGGCAGTACACCGGCGGCTGGCAGGGCGGCACGAAGGTGCCCGGGCTGCTGCAGGAGCCGGGGTTCCCGAAGGACTCCACCACGGAGACCTACGCGGCGGTGACGCTGGAGGTGCAGAACCGGCGGTGGGCCGGGGTGCCGTTCTACGTGCGCACCGGCAAGCGGCTGGGCCGGCGGGTCACCGAGGTGGCGGTGGTGTTCAAGCGGGCACCGCACCTGCCGTTCGACTCCACCGCGACCGAGGAGCTGGGGCAGAACGCGCTGGTCATCCGGGTGCAGCCGGACGAGGGCGTGACGCTGCGGTTCGGGTCGAAGGTGCCGGGCACGACGATGGAGGTCCGCGACGTCACCATGGACTTCGGCTACGGCCACGCGTTCACCGAGTCCTCACCCGAGGCGTACGAGCGGCTGATCCTGGACGTGCTGCTCGGCGAGCCGTCGCTGTTCCCCGGCAACGACGAGGTGGAGCTGTCCTGGCGGATCCTCGACCCGGTGCTGGCGCACTGGGCGGCCAACGGCGCCCCGCCCGAGCCGTACGAGCCGGGCTCGTGGGGGCCGCCGTCGGCGGAGCGGCTGGTGGCCCGCACCGGCCGGCACTGGAGGCGGCCGTGACCCCGCACGCACCCTGGAGGACCCGGTGATCATCGACCTGCCATCCACCACCGCGTCGCAGGTCAACCAGAAGCTGGTCGAGCTGCGCGAGCGCGGCGGCGCCGTCGCGCTGGGCCGCGTGCTCACCCTGGTGATCGTGGCCGACGACGACGAGCACCTCGAGAACGCCGTCGAGGCGGCCAACGAGGCCAGCCGGGAGCACCCGTCGCGAGTGATCGTGGTGGCCAGGGGGGTGCGCACCGCCGCGCCGCGGATCGACGGACAGATCCGGGTCGGCGGGGACGCCGGCGCGAGCGAGGTCATCGTGCTGCGGCTGTACGGGCCGCTGGCCGCGCAGGGGCAGAGCGCCGTGGTGCCGCTGCTGCTGCCGGACGCGCCGATCGTGACGTGGTGGCCGGCCGCCGGGCCGAAGGCGCCGGCGGACGACCCGCTCGGCCACCTGGCGCAGCGCCGGATCACCGACTCGGCCGCCGAGCGCAACCCCATCCGGGCACTGACCACCCGCGGGAAGAACTACTCCCCCGGCGACAGCGACCTGGCGTGGACGCGATTGACGAACTGGCGGGCGCAACTGGTGTCGGCGCTGGACCTGCCGCCGTACGAGAAGGTGACGGCGGCGTCGGTGGTCGGTGAGGCCGACTCGCCGTCCACCGAGTTGCTGGCCGGCTGGCTGGCCGCGTACCTGTCGGTGCCGGTGAAACGGGTCAAGACCACCAGCGCGCAGGGCATCCTGTCGGTGACGCTGGAGCGGCGGTCCGGACCGATCGAGCTGACTCGGCCGGACGGGCGGATCGGCCGGCTCACCCAGCCCGGGCAGCCAACCCGGCGGATCGCGCTGCAGCGCCGGGACACCAAGGACTGCCTCATCGAGGAGCTGCGCCGGCTCGACCCGGACGAGGTGTACGAGGCGGCGTTGTGCGGGCTCGGCAAGCTCGCCGGGCGGAGCCGCTCCGGGGGCCGGTCCGGGAGTGGCCAGGCCGGCCGGGCCCGGGAAGGTCGGAAGGGCGCCACGGCGTCGGCGGGGAAGGACCGGGGATGAGTCGCACCGAGGTCGTCGTCTACGCCACCCCGCGGCTGCTCGCCGCGGCCGCCGCGGCCCGGCTGGTGACCCGGCTGGTCGATCTCCAGGCGGCCAAGGGGTCGGCGTCGCTGGTGCTCACCGGCGGCGGCACCGGGATCGCGATGCTGGAGCAGCTGCGCGACTCGCCGGCCCGGGACGCGATCGACTGGCGGCGGCTGGACGTCTACTGGGGCGACGAGCGGTTCGTTCCGGGCGGTGACCCGGAGCGCAACGAGAAGCAGGCGCGGGAGGCGCTGCTGGACCACGTGCCGGTGGACCCGGACCGGGTGCACGCGATGGCGCCGTCGGACGGCGAGTTCGGTGCCGACCCGGATGCCGCGGCGGCGGCCTACGCGGCGGTGCTCGCGGCCCACGCGCGGCCGGAGGACCACGGCGACGTGCCCACGTTCGACATCTTGCTGCTCGGGCTGGGTGGCGAAGGGCACACCGCGTCGATCTTCCCGGAGTCGCCGTCCGTGTACGAGACGGAGCGCTCCGTGGTGGCGGTGCGGCACTCCCCCAAGCCGCCGCCCACCCGGATCTCGCTGACCCTGCCGGCGATCCGCCAGGCCGCGGAGGTGTGGCTGGCGGCGTCCGGCGAGGGCAAGGCTGATGCGGTGGCGCTCGCCCTCGCCGGCGCGGGTGAGGTTCAGCTTCCGGTGGCCGGTGCGCGCGGTCAGCGGCGTACGCTGTGGCTGCTGGACCGGGCCGCCGCCGGCAAGCTCCAGCGGGTGTACCAGCCGCCACTGGCCTGACCCCGACTTTTTCGATCGGCCGTCATGTCGCGGCCGGTCGATGTCCGGTGTGCGTACCCCGTCGCGGTGTTGCCTCGTTGTACCGATGTGCCGGTATACCGGCGCGGACTCGTGGTACGGCTCCTGCCGGGCTGGCGGGTCGTAGAAATTGCAACTAAATCCTCGCCGGTCGGGGAATAATCGCATTCTTAACGGACGCACATTTGTTCGTTGCTGCGCGTCCCGATCCGGTCCCACGCACCTCTCTTCACCAAGTCCACAAGACGAGAGGTCCAAGCCATGACCACTGAGGGGTTGTCCTTCCCCGGGTTTTCGGTCGGCGGCTCCGGCGCGGGAGCCGCCGACCGGGCACGGCCACCCGTCCGCGTCGCCGATCGGTTCGCCTGGACACGCCGGCCCGCGCTGCGCTCACTCGCCGTCGACGTCGCCGCGATCACCCTCGCGCTGCTCGACTTCTGGCTCGTGATCCCCGAGCAGGCCGAGCCGTACTCGTTCGTGCTGTCCGCGATCGCCTGCCTGGCCCTGGTGGCACGCCGGTGGTTCCCGTTCGCCGTGCTGCTGGCCACCGTGCCCGGGTTCCTCGTGGGGTGGTCCCAGCTGGCCGCGATGATCGCGCTGGGGTTCCTGGCGACACGCAAGCAGCATCACTGGCAGGTGTGGGTCGGCGCCGGGTTGGTGTGGGTGGGCAGGTTCGTCCCGTGGCCCCCGGCGGAGTTCTTCGCGCTGACCTGGCGGGAGCACGTGTTCCGCGGGATCTACGGGGTGATCGTCGCGGGAATGCCGGTGGCGATCGGGCTGCTCATCGGGGCGCGGACGGAGCTGTCGAAGCGGCTGGCGGAGCTGGCGGCGAGCCGGGACCGGGAGCGGCAACTGCACGAGCAGGCGGTGCGGGCCGAGGAGCGGGCTCGGCTGGCGCGGGAGATGCATGACGTGGTGTCGCACCAGATCACGCTGATTGCGATGCAGGCGGGGGCGTTGTCGGTGACGAACACCGCGGGCGAGGCGCAGCGGACCGCGCAGACCATCCGCGAGCTGAGCAAGCACACGCTGGAGGAGTTGCGGGCGCTGGTGGGCGTGCTGCGCTCGGGCGCGGTGGACGACGGGCCGCGACCGGGGATCGAGAAGCTGCCCGAGTTGGTGCGCAACCTCGAGGTGCCGGTGCGGCTCATCGTGGAGGGCGTGCCGGAGGAGCTGTGCCCGAAGGTGTCGGCGGCGGCGTACCGGACGGTGCAGGAGTGCCTGACGAACGTGCACAAGCACGCGCCAGGCGCGCAGGCGGAGGTGTACGTCCGCGGGGACGGCGACGGGCTGCGGGTGGAGGTGCGCAACGCGCCCGCCGACCCGACGGCGACGGTGCCGGAGGCGCGGTTGCCCTCCGGCGGGCACGGGCTGACCGGGCTGGCCGAGCGGGCCCGCCTGCTCGGCGGCACCTTCGAGACGAACCCCACCCCCGACGGCGGCTTCCAGGTCCGCGCCCGCTACCCCGTGCGGAGCTGACTCCCTGCGCCTGCCTCGAAGGCCACCGCGACCGCGTCGAGCGCGATCACGGTGGCCTTCCCGGTGCGACAGGTGCCGCTGTTGCGGGACGAATGTTTCGCTCACCGTGCCACCCTTACTCGCCGGACAATGCCACCGCGCCGGGCAGCGAGTCGACGGCGTCCGGGCGGCCGTGTGCGTCAGGCAGGTCGGCCAACCAATCTCTGAGCAGTGCCGTGCCGACGCGGCCGCGAGCGCGGCGCCACCACGATCAGCACCGACATCAGGTCGACGTCGCGGCGAGCGCGACGACGACCATGAAGAACGCGAGCAGCCAGGGGACGAGCACCCAACCCGAGAGGGTGCGCCCTTTCCGCACGGCGATCCCGCCACCGACGAGCGTCACGAGAATCTCGGTCAGGCCGGCGACCAGGATGATGATCACCACCGCCGCGGCGACGGCGTCGTCACGGAACGCGGGCGCATCCCCGCCGCCGTCGCAGCGTGCACTCGGCATCGCCACGCCCACGGCGCACGCCGATGCTGACCACCGTCACCCCGGCCAGCAGCACGGCTGAGAAGACCAGGCCGATCCACTTCAGCGCTTTGCCGTCCGCGGTTCCCCAGCCACCGCTGCCACCCCTCCGGCCCAGGCGTGCCACCTCATCGTCACCCTCTCCCCCGAACGTGTGGTCTCGTGCTGACGCTATGCCACGGGGGCAACGGATTCAACGGAATCGGCATTGTTCCGGCGGCCTTACCCAGGAGGGTGAAGAGGATTACGCACGTAATCAATGCGTAGTTCTACTCACTCGGAATGACGACCTGCGGGTAACTTTCCGGGCGCGCAGGTCATGCTTCTTTGGGGTGTAAGGGGTGCGTTCCTGTCTGGATTTTCGGCTAGGTGCCGCTACGTTCTCCAGCATGGCAGACAGGATCTCCGATGCCCGCCGCCGCGAGGTGGGCGATCAACTTCGCAAGCGCCGGGTCGTCGCGGACCTGACCCTGGCGCAACTGTCCGACCGCACCGGCTTCTCCGTCACCAAGATCTCCCGTATGGAGTCCGGGCTGGCGACCTACTCCGAGGTGGACATCACCATCCACCTCGCCCACTGCCGTCAGTCGAGCAACGAGATCGCCGAGGTGCTGTACCTGGGTCGGGAGACCGAGAAGGGCTACCTGGTGCGCCGGGACTCGCTACGGACCCTGGTCCTGCACGAGAACACCGCCCGCACCATCACCACCGCCTCACCGGTCCTCGTCCCCGGACTACTCCAAACGGAGGACTACGCCCGGACGAGCATGCAGGTGCTGGGCAATCGCGACGAAGCCCAAATAGCTGCCCGGGTGCAGGTTCGACTGGAGCGGCAAAGCCTCCTCTACCGGTGGAACCCACCAAAGTTCACGTTCTACCTCTGCGAGGGGGCCCTGCGCTCGAAGATGGGCAGCAACCGCGTGATGAACGAGCAACTGCTCCATCTGGGCTTCGTCGCGGAGCGGGCAAACATAACTATCCGGGTGGTCCCATCCACCGCCAGTTCAGGCGCCTTGTGCGTCAGCCAGCTCACCCTGATGAGCTTCGCCGCGCACGGCTCACTGCTTTACACAGACACGCTCGTGGCTGGGCTGTTCGTAGAGAACCGGGAGGACATCGCCACCAGCAGGGCTCTTCTTGGACGGCTGGCGCAGGATGCTCTGGATGAGCGACAATCACGGGAGTTCCTTGCCCGCCTGGCAAGCGAGTACGACCAGCCCGACTAAGGAGGAGCATGCGCACGCCCGGAGAAACTTGGCGGAAAAGCACCTACAGCTCACCTGATGAAGACTGCGTCGAGGTGGCCTTCGCCAGCGAGGTGGGTGTGCGCGACTCCAAGAACCCGGCCGCCGGCCACCTGCGCCTCACCCCGCGGGCCTGGCACGCGTTCCTCACCACCTGCCGCGACCTCCCCGCACCCCAGGGCTAACACCATGAAGGCCACCTTCATGGCGTTGAGCGCAATGAAGGTGGCCTTCATGGCATGTGTGGCTGGCTCAGACCTGCTGCCGGCGCTGGCGCAGCCGCTCCAGCGCGTCGCGGAGGATGGCCTCCCCGTCGGCGTCGCTGCGCCGCTCCTTCACGTACGCCAGGTGCGTCTTGTACGGCTCGGTGCGTGGCGCCGCCGGCGGGTTGTCTTGGTCCTGCCCGGCCGGCAACCCACACCGCGGGCAGTCCCACTCCTCCGGTACCTCGGCCTCCATGGCGAAGGACGGGCGAGACTCGTGCCCGTTGGCGCACCAGTACGACACCCGGCGGCGCGGCGCGGTCTCCCCGCGCTCGGACTCGCCGGAGGGACCGGCACCGATCCTGGTGCCCCGAATCGCGTTTCCGCCAACCATGAATCCTCACATCAGGAATCGGTGGCGCACCCCCCAAGCAGGCACGCCTGTTCTGTCAAACCTTCAGCAGCAGGCCGAGGCCCACGATGCTGATCAACCAGATCGCGCCGAGCAACAGCGTGATCCGGTCGAGGTTCTTCTCGGCGACACTCGAGCCCGCGAGGCTCGACTGCATGCCGCCACCGAACAGGGACGACAGGCCACCGCCCCGGCCACGGTGCAGCAGCACCGCGCCGATCAGCAGCACGCTGGAGGCGATCAACAGGATCTGCAGGAACAGCTTCATCTCACCCTCGTCAGTGCGGCGGCCTGAGGTCTCAGACTACCGGGTAGCTCCCTCGATCAGGGCAGCGGCCCGCCGGCGGCGAGCGCGCACAGCTTGGTGAACTCGTCGGCGTCCAGGCTGGCCCCACCGACGAGGGCACCGTCAACGTTGTCGCACGCCACCAGGTCGGCGATGTTACCGGATTTCACCGACCCGCCGTAGAGCACGAGGGCGCCTTCCGCGACCTCGCCCCCGTACTTGTCGGCCAGGGTCTTCCGCAGCGCGGCGCACACCTCCTCCGCGTCGGCCGGGGTGGCCACCCGCCCGGTGCCGATGGCCCACACCGGCTCGTACGCCACCACCACGTCGCGCACCTGCTCCGCCTTCAACCCCTTGAGCCCGGCGACGAGCTGCGCCGTGGTGTGCTCCAGGTGTCCACCGGCCTCCCGGACCTCCAGCGGCTCCCCCACGCAGAGGATCGGCCGCAGCCCGTGCTTGAGCGCCGCACGCACCTTCTTGTTCACCAGCTCGTCGGCCTCGCCGTGGTACTGCCGCCGCTCGGAGTGCCCCACGGTGACGTACGTGCAGCCCAGCTTGGCCAGCATCGCGCCGGAGACATCGCCGGTGTAGGCGCCCGAGTCGTGCGGCGAGAGGTCCTGCGCGCCGTAGGTGAGCAGCAGCTTGTCGCCGTCGACCAGGGTCTGCACGCTACGGATGTCCGTAAACGGTGGGAGTACGGCGACATCAACCTTCGCGAAGTACTTCTCCGGCAGGGCGAACGCGATCTTCTGCACCAGGGCGATGGCCTCGAGGTGGTTGAGGTTCATCTTCCAGTTGCCGGCGATCAGCGGCTTGCGCGCCATCTACTCGCTCCCCTCGTCCAGCACGGCCACTCCGGGCAGCTCCTTGCCCTCCAGGTACTCCAGCGACGCGCCGCCACCGGTGGAGATGTGCGAGAAGCCCTCCTCCGGCAGGCCGAGCAGCCGCACCGCCGCGGCCGAGTCGCCGCCACCGACCACGCTGAACGCGTCCGAGTCGGCGATCGCCCTGGCCACCCCGCGGGTGCCCGCGGCGAACGGGGCCAGCTCGAACACGCCCATCGGGCCGTTCCAGAACGTGGTGGCCGCGCCGGCGAGGGTGTCGGCGAACGCGCGCACCGTGTCGGGGCCGACGTCCAGGCCCATCCAGCCGTCCGGAATCGCGTCGACGGGCACCGTGCGGGTGGCGGCGTCGGCGGCGAAGGCATCGGCCACCACCACGTCGGTGGGCAGCTGGATCTTGTCGCCGGCCTCGGCCAGCAGCCGCTTGCAGGTGTCGACCATGTCCGACTCCAGCAGCGACTTCCCCACCGAGTGGCCCTGGGCGGCGAGGAACGTGAAGCACATCCCACCGCCGACCAGCAGCCGGTCCACCTTCGGCAGCAGCGCCTCGATCACCGCCAGCTTGTCGGAGACCTTCGAGCCGCCGAGCACCACGGCATAGGGGCGGCGCGGGTCGCCGGTGAGCCGGTTGAGGACCTCGACCTCGGCCAGCACCAGGCCACCGGCGTAGGCGGGCAGCACCCTGGCCACGTCGTAGACCGAGGCCTGCTTGCGGTGCACCACCCCGAAGCCGTCGGAGACGAAGGCGCCGCCACCGCGCCCGCCGGCGCCAGCGGCACCCGCACCGCCGACCAGACCCGCCAGCTCCGCGGCCAGCGCGGCCCGCTCGCCGGCGTCCTTGCTGGTCTCCCGCGGGTCGAACCGGACGTTCTCCAGCAGCACCACCGCCCCGTCGGTGAGCGCGTCCGCGGACTGCCGGGCGGAGGGGCCGGTGACGTCCCCGGCGAGGGTGACCCGGGTCTCGAGCAGCTCACCGAGCCGGCCGGCCACCGGGGCCAGCGAGTACTTCGGGTCCGGCGTGCCCTTCGGCCGGCCGAGGTGCGCGGCCACGAGCACCCTGGCGCCGGCCTCGACCAGGCGCCGCAGGGTCGGGACGGCGGCACGGACCCGGCCGTCGTCGGTGATGGTGTCGTCGTCGAGGGGAACGTTGAGGTCGGCGCGCACCAGCACGCACCGACCTTCCACGCCCTCGACGAGCAGGTCGTCGAGTGTCTTCACCGGCGCGACCTCAGGACAGCTTCGAGCCGACGAGCGTGACCAGGTCGGCGAGGCGGTTGGAGTAGCCCCACTCGTTGTCGTACCAACCGAACACCTTGACCTGGTCGTCGATGACCTTCGTCAGCGGCGCGTCGTAGATGCAGGAGGCCGGGTCGTTGACGATGTCGCTGGAGACGATCGGGGCGTCGCTGTAGCGCAGGATGCCCTTGAGCGGGCCCTCCGCCGCGGCCTGGTAGGCGGCGTTGATCTCCTCGACGGTCGCCTTCTTGGCCAGGTTGACGGTGAGGTCGGTGATCGAGCCGGTGGGGACCGGGACGCGCAGCGAGTAGCCGTCGAGCTTGCCGTTGAGCTCCGGCAGCACCAGGCCGATGGCCTTCGCCGCGCCGGTGGAGGTGGGCACCACGTTCAGCGCGGCGGCGCGGGCGCGGCGCGGGTCCTTGTGCGGGCCGTCCTGCAGGTTCTGGTCCTGCGTGTAGGCGTGGACGGTGGTCATCAGGCCCTTCTCGATGCCGAACTCGTCGTGCAGCACCTTGGCCAGCGGGGCCAGACAGTTGGTGGTGCAGGAGGCATTGGAGATGATCGTCTGCGAGCCGTCGTAGAGCTTGTCGTTGACGCCCAGCACCACGGTCAGGTCCTCGCCCTTGGCGGGGGCGGAGATGATGACCTTCTTGGCGCCGCCGGCGATGTGCGCCTTGGCGGCGTCGGCGTTGGTGAAGAAGCCGGTGGACTCGACGACCACGTCCACGCCGAGGTCGCCCCACGGCAGGTTGGCCGGGTCACGCTCGGCGAGCGCCTTGATGGTCGTGCCGCCGACGACGATGCCCTCGTCGCTGACGCTGATCTCGTCGGGGTAGCGGCCCAGGACGCTGTCGTACTTGAGCAGCTGCGCCATCGTCGCGACATCGCCCAGGTCGTTGAAGGCCACCACCTCGATGTCGTGGCCCGCCGCCTGCACGGCACGGAAGAAGTTGCGACCGATGCGGCCGAAGCCGTTGACGCCTACGCGAACCGTCACTGCTCTGCTCTCCTCATTCGGGCTCGACCCGGCGGCGCCGGGCACCACTTCGTCGGGCTGACTACCTCGTGGCCGCGCTCCTCCCGCCTGCGCTCGGTCGATGCTCGGCGGTCGTCGCGCGGCCGTTCCTTCCTGGCCACCCTCCTCCCGCCTCCGCTCCTCCCTCGCTGGCGCTCGGTCGATGCTCCGGCGGTCGTCGCGCGGCCGTGTTCACCGCAAACCCTAGCGTGCTCACCTGCTGCTTCCGGAGTGACCCGAGGCGAGACGTCGACCACCCGCCTGGCCAGGGGAATCGATTAAGAAACCAGCTCGCGCTGCAGCGGTGAGGGGAACCGCGGCACCACCCGGACGTCGCCGAACCACCGGCGCCACCGGTCCGCCTCGGCGGCCACCGCGGCCTCCGCCTCGGCGCCGACGTCCTCCAGTAACCGGACCGCGATCTCGCCGTCCGGGCGCTGCGCCCAGCCGCCGACGATCCGGCCGTCGCACCACACTGTGGGGCCGACGTTGCCGTTGCGGTCGAACAACGCGGCCCGGTGCGGGCCGAGGAACCAGTCGCGCCCGGCCCAGCCCATCGGCGTCGGGTCGAGGGACGGCAGCAGCGCGACCCACGGGTCCGGCTCGGGCACCGGGTCGAGGTCGTCGGCGAGGACGAGACCGGGGATGCCGTCGAGGTCGACCTCGACGGGGCCGAGGTCGGCGAGCGCCTTCTTCGTCGTCGCCACGGTCCAGCCGGTCCACCAGCGGAGGTCCTCGACCGGGGCGGGGCCGAACGCCGCCAGCCAGCGACGGGCCAACTCGACCCGCGCGGCGTGCGGGTCGAGCGCGGGCAGGCCCCCGCGCAGCCACGCGCCGGTCGCGTGCCACTCGTACTGGCTGGACAGCCAGGTGCCGCGCGGGCGGCCGCGCACGATGCGGCCCTCCATGGAGAGCACGTTGAGCACGCGGGTGGTGACGTAGCCGATGGCGGCGTAGGGCTTGCCCCTGGCCATGTGCAGCTGCTGGCGCAGCCGGGGCACGTCCTCGGTGAGGTCCTTCGGCATGGCCGAGCCGCGCCGCTCCAGTGCCGCGGCGGTCTCGTCGAGGACCTCGGCCAACCAGCGGTCGGCGTCGGGGACGGGCTCCGGATGGCCCTGGGCGGTGAGGTCGCGGGCGAGCTGGCGGCGCTGCGCCCTGGCGATGTCGCCGGCGCAGGCGGCCTGGACGACCGGAGCGACCGGTGTGGGGACCACGAACATGGTGCGGCGCATGCCGATCATGCGCACGAGCGTGCGGTCGGTGTAGAGGGCGCGCTCGACGGCGGCGACGGCGGGGTCGCGCAGGCGGGCCGCCGCGGAGAGGTGGACGGTGGCCGGGTCGGTGGCGTGCAGCGCCACGAGGCTCTCGGCCACGTCCTCGGGCCGCTCGGCACGGGCACCGGGCACGAGCCGGTGGCGACGGGCGAGCCGGGCCCTGCGCTCGGCGACGGGAACGCGGCGGATCTGGCGGGTCATGACGCCTTGGTACCACCCGGGTCTGACATTCGTACCGGACAGCCACCCCCCGTTCGGGCGCGCCGCGCACCCGCGATCGGCCGAAGCCGGCTAGGCAATCGGTACCGATTCGCACGGGAGAGGCGCCGTGTCCATATAGGACGATTGTGGACAAGTCGTTGCGTCGTAGACCATTCGGGTGCTCTTCCCGCTCAACTCTCCCGATTTCCCGCCACGCTGCTAGCGTCGAAACCGAGCCCGTGAGCGGACGCCGGCACCGGCCTCGCTCCGGGACAGCATTCTGAGCCCGACACTGGGGGATGGGCCATGACTCGCACCCGTGCACGGCACGGCTTCGGCCGAGCTCTGGGGATTCTTGCGCTGGGACTCCTCACCA
The DNA here is from genome assembly GCF_900115565.1 of Amycolatopsis arida. Lineage (GTDB taxonomy): Bacteria > Actinomycetota > Actinomycetes > Mycobacteriales > Pseudonocardiaceae > Yuhushiella > Yuhushiella arida. The sequence continues at coordinate 155,380 of NZ_FOWW01000008.1, forward strand.
TGCTGATCGGGGCACCGGCCGCGACGGCCGTGCCACCGTCGACTACCCACGGAACGCACACCGCTTCGTCGGGCGGACCGTGCACGCCGCGGTCCGCGCTCGACCGGCTGGCCGACTACATCCGCACCCAACAGGCGCCCGACGGCTCGTTCCCCGGCATCGGCCCGGGCTCGACCGCGGACGCGGTGTACAGCCTCGCCGCCGCCGGCGTCGACCCGTCGACGGTGACCACCAACGGCAACTCACCCATCGACTACATCTACTCGCGGACCGACGATCTCGACACCGGCGTCGCGGCGAGGTTCCTGCTGGCGCTGATCGTCTCGGGCCACTCGACGACGGCGCCGAACGGCATCGACTTCGTCCGTGCCGTCGAATCCGGCTACGAGCCGGCAACCGGCCTGTTCGGCGTCAACCTCACCGCCCATTCCTACGCCATGATCGCGTTGCGCGCCGCCGGCCGACCGGTGCCGTCGGCCGCGGCCGACGCGCTGCGCGCCCGGCAGCGGGCCGACGGCGGGTGGAGCCACTACGTCCCGGCGCGGAACAGCGACACCAACACCACGGCGGTGGCCCTGGTCGCGCTCAGGGCCGTCGGCGGGGCGCACCCGGACACGGTGCGGCGTGCCCTGGCCTACCTGCGCACCCAGCAGGCGGCCGGGGACGGCGGCTTCACCTTCTCCACGGAATACGGCACGGCCAGCGACACGAACTCGACCGCACTCGTCGTCGTCGCGCTCCGCGTCCTCGGCCAGGATCTCGCGGCCTGGGCGCAGAACGGCAACCACGTGGTAACCAGGCTGCTCGCGTTCCAGAACCCGTCCGGCGCCTTCCGCCACACCGACGAGTTCCCGACCGACAACCCCTACGCCTCGTACCAGGCGGGACCGGCACTGGCGGCCACGCTGTGCCGAACTGGCGTCACACCGAATGCCGGCGCGATGGGGAGCTGAGGCGCCGGCACCCGTTCCACGTCCATCGTTCCACCAAGGAGGGACCATGTCCGCTGCGCGCCGGTTCGCCGCCGTCGCCGCCACCGCCGCCGCCGTCACGACGGCCGTGATCACCGGCCCCGCGGCCGCGGCCACGACCACCGCCGGTGCCTGCACCGGGACCAGTGGGGTCACCGTCGTCGTCGACTTCGCCGAGCTGGGTGGAGGTATCGAGACCCGCTGCGCGCCGGGCGATCCGGCCAGTGGGCTCGAGGCGTTGACCGGAGCCGGGTTCACGTACGACTTCGTCCCGGGGTATCCCGGTTTCATTTGCCGGATCGACGAGCTTCCCGATCCCTGCAACGGCGCGCCAGTGACCGCCTACTGGTCGTACTGGCACGCCCAGCCGGGCGGGTCGTGGTCCTACAGTCAACTCGGCGCGGGGAACTACGACCCCGCCCCAGGCTCGGTCGAGGGTTGGGCCTTCGGCGCCGGACAGGAACCCGGGGTGAATCCATAGCCGCCCGCTGTTCGGACCCTCCAGCGAACCCTTCGCACACAAAACGGACAGAACTGTTCGCCTCGTTCGGAACGTTAACAACGACGTCCGGAAGACACGAGCCGCAGAGCAAACGCGGCCGGAAAAGCAGATGGGGCGAACACCAGGAACGTGGTCGCCAGCGCGAACGAGCTGGCCGGATCCCAGCGCGGACAACACCCGAGTGCGGCCGGCTCAACAACCGATGGCGATCCGAGGGCATTCGCGCGCCAATAACACGGGTGGTGAAGAAAATTCCCCCGACGCCTTGACCCGGACACGAGCACGGGAATACGGTGGAGTTGGAGCCGCAGCCACTATTCGCCAATCCGAAGGGGATAGGAAGTCATGGCACATCACGGCTACGAATACGAGGAAATCGACGAGACCGCTCCGCGACGGCTCCGGGCACACACCCCCGCCGTGGAGGACTCCTTCGGCTGGCTCGACACCCCGGACACCGAGGCCGACGAGCAGGCCGAGTAACACCCACCCGGGTGGTCGGCCGGGTCCACCGTGGGCCCGGCCGACCACCCGGCAGGCCCGACGGCAGCGGCCAGCGCAAGGAGAACGACCCGCGCAACGGGCGCCGCGACGAGTCACGGCGTTGCGGATCGCTCCTCACGGACCGCCTCTTCGCGAACCACGGGGGACCATGGTGAAGGCAGGGACAGCCGACCAGACCGGCCGGGACGTCGGTCCAGCCGCGTACCCGGTATCGGGTTACCTCCTCTACCGCGGTTCGGACGGACAGTGGCGCTGTCTCCTTCCGGACGGCCGTTTCCTCCACCTGCGGGCTAGCGATCACGTGCTGCGCCACGCGCAGGCCGTGCTGGGTGGCGCCACTTCCGCTCGGGGTGAGCCGCTGATGGTTCCGCACCAGCCGGCGGCTGCGGGCGAGCCGCCGACTCCGGGCGAGGTACGGCGGTTTCTGGCCGGGCTCGTCGAACGCGGAGCACGGGGCGAGCCAGACCCCGCCACCACCACAACCGTTGCCACCGCCCCCACCGCCCCCACCATTGCCGCCACCGCCGACCTGACTCGCTACACGGTGTGCGTCGAATCGGTGCCCGCCGCGGGCGACCGCCCGGACAATCCGGTCGCGGACCTGGTGCGAACCCTCCTCGAACCCCACGTCGAGCTCGTGCGACGAGCGACGCCTCCCGGCGCCCCGCTCGACCTCTCCGAGGGCGTCGACGTCATGATCTCCTGCGCGGGCTGGCTGCCCGACCGGCACTGGCAGGACGTGGACGAGCACTGCGCCACCGCCGGGATCGCCTGGCACCGCTGCCATCTCGACGGCGGCCGGCTCCGGGTGGGGCCGATGGTGGTACCCGGGGACGGGGTCCGCTACCGCGACGTGCGCGCCCGCCGGCTGGCCGCCAGCCCGGTGCCCGAGGAACTGCGTGAGCTGTGGGCACACCTGGACACCGGCACGAACCTCCCGGCGCCACCCTGGCCGGGTCCCGGCCAGGTCGCCGTGGCCGCCGGCCTGCTCGTCGCCGACGTGCTCGCCCACCTCGCCGGAAACCCCGTCCCGGGCGCGGGCCGTGAACTGACCGTCGGTCCGGGCGAGGTGGTCCGCCATCCGGTGTTGCCGCTGCCTGTCGATACCGGGCGTCCCGGCTCTCCCGTCCCGGTGTCGAGCCTGGTCGACCCGCGGTTCGGGGTGGTCACCCGGCTGCGCCGGGAACAGCCGGCCGACGTACCGGCCGCCTTCGTCAGCTACACCGCCGAGCTCGCGAACACCCGCGAGTTCGCCCCGTGGACCGCGGACGCGGTCACCGGCGGCGCCGCCTGGGGCGACCCCGAACGCGCCCGCGCGGCCGCCCTCGGTGAGGCGGTCGAACGCTACTGCGGCAACGCCGTCCCAGCCGACCTGGTCATCGGCTCCGCGGCCGACCTGGCCGCCACCGGGCGGGACGTCCTCGATCCCACCGGGCTCGCGTTGTACTCGGCCACCCAGTACGCGACGCCCGGTTTCCCCTTCGTCCCGTTCGGCCGGGAGCTCGAGACGGCCTGGGCCACCGGGCGCGACCTGCACGGCGGCGGCCCCATCCTGGTGCCGGCGGCACTGACCTACCTCAACGGACCGGGCACCCGGCCCGGCGAGCACCCCGCCATCTCCACCCAGGCTTTCGCCGGGATCGCCGCGGGCCCCTCGGTCGCCGCCGCCGAACGCGCCGCACTGGAGGAGTTGCTCGAACGCGACGCCGTGACACTCTGGTGGTACAGCGGGGCGCCGGCACGCGCGCTACGAGCGGACCACGACCCGCGGCTCGCGCTGCTGCGCGCCGACACCGTCGCGGCTGGACTGGACCCGACCTTCCTGGCCATCCCCTGCCCGTTCGATGTGCCCGTGATCGGGGTGTTCCTGGAGGACCACGAACGCGGCGTGGTCGCCTTCGGAACCGCCTGCCGGCCCACCCCCGTGGCCGCCGCGGAGAAGGCACTCTGCGAGGCGCTGGTCACCTACACGGTCAGCCGCGAGCTGGCCGCCCCGGACAGCGAGTTCTGGGCCGCGGTCAGCGCGGGCCGCCTCCGCGCCAGGCCGTACCGACCGTGGCGGGCCGACCGACACTACCGCGACGACTACCGGTCGGACTGGCGGGATCTCACCCACCTCGACCCCAACGTCCAGCTGTACCTGGACCCGCGAATGCGGGACGCGCCGCTGCGCCGACTGCGGAACCCGGTCGGCGAGGTCGACCTCGCCCCGGTGGACGGCGACCCTCGGGACGCCTACCTGCGGGCCCTCGCCGCCACGGGGTTGCCCGCCGTATCGGTCAACCTCACCACCCCCGACGTGGCGGCAGCGGGGCTCCGCGTGGTCAGGGTCGTCGTCGGCGGCCTGTACCAGCTCGCGCCGGCCGCGTTCCCCCTGCTCGGGGGCACGCGCCTGTACACCGAACCGGTCACCCACGGCTGGGTGCCCGGACCACTGACCGAGGACGACCTGGTCCGTCATCCGCTGCCGTTCGCCTGAACCGGGCGGACACCGAAGGGAAGAATGGAGCCGGAATGCGCTTGGGTTTGGCGCTGGGATACAGCGGTGAGCCGATGTCGGAGGTGCTGCCCGCGGTGCAGGCGGCGGACCGGGTCGGGTACGACTCGGTGTGGAGCCTGGAGGAGTTCGGCCCCGACGGGGTCACGATCCTCGGCTACCTCGCCGCGAAGACCGAGCGGATCAAACTCGGCACCGGTGTGCTGCAGGTCGCCCCGCGCACCCCCGCCCTCACCTCGATGACGGCGACCACTTTGGACGCGCTGTCCGGTCAACGCACGCTGCTCGGACTGGGGCTGTCCCAACCGTGGCTGATCGAGGGATGGCACGGGCTGCCGTTCCACCACCCCACGGATGTTCTGCGCGAGTACGTCACCGTGCTGCGCAAGGCGATCGCCCGGGAAGGGCCGCTGGAGTTCGAAGGGCGCTACTACCAGATCCCCTACCGGGGGCCGCACGCCCGCGGCGTGTCCCGCCCACTCAAGGCCCTCTACCCGCCGCCCCGCACCGAGATCCCGATCTACCTGGGTACCACCGGTCCGCGTAACGTCGCGCTCACCGGGGAGATCGCGGACGGCTGGCTGGTCGGCGGCCTGTACATCCCGGAGCACGAGAAGGTCTGCCTCGCGCCACTGGAGGAGGGCATCGCCCGGGCCGGACGGCGACGGTCGGACGTCACCATCGCCAAAGTCATCGACGTGATCCGGGACGACGACCTGGACGCCGCGCGCGCGGAGGTCCGCGCCGTGCTCGCCTCCTACCTCGGCCCGCGTGGGGTCGGCGTCCGCAACGTGCACTTCGAACAGGCCTGTGAGATGGGTTGGGAGGCGGCGGCACACCGGGTCCGCGCGCTGTTCACCGAAGGCAGAAGGAAGGAAGCGGCCGCCGAGGTACCCGACGAGCTCGTCGACCAGTACGCGCTGCTCGGCCCGCTCGACCGCATCATCGACCGCCTCGTCGCCTGGAAGGAGTCCAGAGTGGACGTCCTGGTGCTGCTCACCCGCGATGTCGAGCTCATCGAGGCGGCACAGGCGGCGCTGTGAGCGGCCAGGCGGAACGCCGGTGTGCCCGATGGTCGTGAGCGGAACGCGGCTCCCCGCTCACAGGGGTGGTGGGCGTCCGACGAGGGCGCTCACCACCCCGCCCGGTCACTCGGGAACCCCTCGGTGAGCGGTGGCCCGACCGACCGCGCGGCACTGACGCGGGCCGAGGCCGCGGAGCGCGCCACCGTCGTTCGCGACCCCAGCTACCACGTCGAGCTGGACCTGCGCGCCGACGCGGCCACCTTCACCAGCCACACCACGATCCGGTTCGCCGCCCGGTCCGGCGCGAGCACCTTCCTCGACCTCACCGCGGCGGCCGTCGAGAAGGCCACCCTCAACGGCCGTCCGCTGCCCACGACCGGACGGCACCGCCTTCCCCTGCCCGACCTGCGCTCCCGCAACGAGCTCGTGGTGCGGGCGCGGTGCTCCTATTCCCGGACCGGGCTGGGCCTGTCCCGGTTTCGCGACCCGGCCGACGGTGCCACCTACGTGTTCTCGCAATGCCAGCCGTTCGCCGCGCACCGCATCTACCCGTGCTTCGACCAGCCCGACCTCAAGGCCCGGATCGCGGTCACCGTGCTCGCGCCACCGGACTGGGTGGTCGTCGGCAACGGGCCCGCCCACCGGTTCGGCACCGGGTGGCGGCTCGCGCCGACACCCCCGATCCCGACCTACACCAGCGCCGTCGTGGCCGGTCCCCTCCATCAGGTCCACGAGCGGCACGGCGACGTCCCGCTCGGCCTGTCCTGCCGGCGCTCGATCGCCGGTCTCCTGGACGCCGGCGAGGTCTTCCGGCTCACCCGGTGGGGGTTGGACTTCTACCGCGAGCTGTTCGGTCGGCCCTACCCCTTCCCCACCTACCACCAGGTCTTCGTGCCCGAGTTCCCGATGGGCGGCATGGAGAACGTCGGCTGCGTCCTGCTCGGCGAGCGGTACCTGTTCCGGTCGACCCCCACCGAACCGCAGCGGATCGACCGGGCCGCGGTGCTGCTCCACGAGATGGCGCACATGTGGTTCGGCAATCTCACCACGATGCGCTGGTGGGACGACCTCTGGCTGAACGAGGCCGTCGCGACACACGCCGCCACCCTGGGCCTGGCCGCGCACCCCGAGTTCGGGGAGCGCGCGTGGGTGGACTTCGCCCACCGCTACAAGGCCCGGGCCTACGCCGAGGACCAGGGCCGGACCGCCCACCCCGTCCTCGCCCGGGTCGGGAGCACCGCTGGCCTGCTGACCCGGTTCGACGACATCACCTACGCCAAGGGCGCCGCGCTGCTCAAGCAGCTCGCGCACTGGGTCGGCCCCACCGCCTTCGCCGACGGCGTTCGCCGACTGCTCCGCGAGCACGCCTTCGGCACGGTCGACCGCGCCGACTTCCTCCGGGCGCTGGCCGACGCCTCCGGCCGCGACCTGGACCAGTGGGCCGACGAGTGGCTGGACACCACCGGAGCGCCGACCCTGCGCACCGACGCCACGATCGGGCCCGACGGGCGCTACACCGAGGTCGTCGTGCACCAGCTCCCGGCCCACCCCGGCGCCCGGCCCCGCCGGCAGCGGATCGCCCTCGGTCACTACACCGCGACCGCCGGCGCGCTGAACCGCACCTGGCGGCGGGAGGTCGACCTGCGGGGACCGCGCACCCCCGTGCCCGAGCTGGTCGGTCGTCCCGCCGGCCTGCTGCTGCCCAACGACGACGACCTCGGCTACGCCCGGCTGGCCTTCGACGCCTACTCCCTGACGATGCTGACCGAGCGGCTGGGCGAGCTCCCGTCCGCGCTGGCCCGCACGCTCTGCTGGACGGCACTGTGGGAGCTGACCCGCGACGCGGAGCTGGCCACCGGCGACTGGGTACGCCTGGTGGCCCGGCACGCGGTGCCGGAGCCCGACATCGGTCTCCGCCGCGAACTGCTCGACCATGCCCGGCACGCAATCGAGCAGTACAGCGCCCCCGACCGGGAGGCGGAGCTGCGAGTTGCCCTGGCCGCGGCGGCCCGCACGGCGCTCGACCGCGCCGATCCGGGCGGCACCGAGCAACGCGGCTGGGTCCGCTACCTGGTCGCCGTCGAGGACGACCCGGCGTTCGCCCACGGGCTGTTCACCGGCACGATCACCGTGGACGGCCTAGCCGTCGACCCCGACCTGCGATGGCACCTCGTGATCCGGCTCGCCACGCTCGGCGCCGTCGACCAGGTCGCCATCGCCGCGCAACGCCGCCGCGATCCCGGCGACCTCGGGCGGCGCAAGGCGTGGCTGGCCTGGGCGAGCCTTCCCGACCCGGCGGTGAAGGCCGCGGCGTTCGCCGCCGCGGTGGAGGGTGTCGCCGACGGGACGGAACTGTCCCTGGCCGTCCGGGACGCCATCCTGACCGGGTTCTGGCGGCCCGGGCAGTACGCGGTCCTGGCCGAGTACGCGGAGCACACGTGGGTGGACGCGGTCGCACGGTTGTGGGCCGAGCACCGTCCGGAGGAGGAGCTGTTGACGTTGACCACGGCGCTGTACCCGGCGTGCCGGCCCACCGCGGCGATCCTCGCCGCCGCGGGCCGGTTGCTCGCCGGCGACCTGCCCCCGGCCGGCCGGCACATCGTGCGGGAGGGCGCGGACGAGACCCGGCGGGCACTGCGCGCCCAGGCCGCCGACCACCGCGCGCGGGAAGGGCGGTAACCGGCGTGGCCACGACGGAGAGCGACGCGAGCGGCGACGCGGCGACGGGCACCGCGCGGCTGGTGCCCGCGTTGCTCCGGCTCGCGTGGCCATTGGCCCTGAGCGGCATGGTCACCGTCGCCATCGCCGGCAACGACACCGTGCTGCTGGGCCGCCTCGGCGCGGACGCGGTCGCCATCGGCGCCGTCGCCGTCGGCGTGCACACCGTCGCCGTCGCGCTGCTGTCCGGCTTCGGCATCCCCGCGCAGGTGATCGCCGCGCGGCGCCAGGGGGCGGCCGACCCCGCCGGAGCGGCCCACGGTGCGGAGCGCACGGTCGCGATCGCGCTCTGGGTGGGTGTCCCGCTCGCCGGCGCGCTGGCCCTCGGTGCCGAACCACTGATCACCGCGATCGCCGGCCCGGCCGTCGACGTCCCGCTGTCGGCGGCGTACCTGCGGATCGTGGTGTCGGGGCTGCCCGCCCTCGCGGTGGGGGTCGTCCTGCGCGGCTTCGCCACCGGGATCTCGCGGTCGGCGGTGGTGTTGGTGAGCACCACCGCCTCCGCCGCTGTCGACGTGGCCGCGTCGATCCTGTTCCTGCGGCTCGGCGCCGGTCCGCTGGGCGTCGCGGCGGGCACCCTGCTCGGGTCGGTCGTGCCCGCCGTGGTGTTCCTGGTGTGGTCGCGGCGGATCGGCCGCACCGGCGTCCCGGTGCCGACCCTGCGGGGAGTCCTCCGCCGCCCCGCGCGCAGGCACCGGGAGGCGTGGTCGCTGGGCTGGCCGGAAGCCCTGCTCGGGGCGACCGGCACCGGCTCGATCGTCGTGGTGACGGTCCTGCTGGCGCCCAGCGGCGCGGTCGCGCTCGCCACGGTGCGCGCCCTCGACGTGGCCGAGCTGGCGGTCTGGATGCTGATCTCCGGCCTGGCCGCGGCCGGCACCACACTGCTGGGCGAGCGTATCGGCGCCGGCGACCCCCACGGCACTCGGCGGGTCGTGCTCGTCACGGCGGGCAGCGTGGGCACCGTGGCGGTCACCTGCGCCGCGTTGCTGCCCCTGGTGACCCCGGCCGCCCTGCGGCTGGCCGTCGACGATGCCCGGGTGGCCGCGGAGGCCGAGCGCGTGGTGTGGCTGTTCTGGGCCCAGGTCCTCTGGATGGCGGGGACCGCGACCACCAACGCGGTGCTGCGCGCGCACCGGGACACGCGAACTCCCCTGCGGGCCAGCCTGATCGGCGAATACGTCGTCTTCCTGCCGCTGGGTTGGCTGCTCTGCCGTGTGCTGCACCTCGGGGTGACCGGCATCTACCTGGCCCACCACGTGTTCTGGGCGACGTTCCTCGCGGTGGGGCTGCTGGCCGTGCGGGCCCGGCTGCGCCATACTCCGCCGTGACCAGGCGATGACGGGGAGGAAGCCGGTGCGAGTCCGGCACGGTCCCGCCACTGTGACCGGGGAGCGGATCCCACGACGGCCACCGGCGAGCGCGCTGGGAAGGCCGGGACGAGCGACGATCCGGGAGTCAGGACATTCCCCCCATCGCGTCCTCCGACCGGGGCGGATTTCCCCGAGAGAGGAGCCCGCACCGTGGGTTCACCCTGTCCCCCTCCCCCGCGGCCAAGCCGAACGGCGGACCCGGCCCCCTCGGCCCGCCGCGCCGACCCGGACCGGGTCCGCGCGGCGGTCACCGCGGCGGCGACCTTCGGCGACTACTTCGTGGCGACCACCGAGCCGGGCGAGGGCACCAGCTTGCGCGACCTGCGCGGGGACCACAGCGGCCTCCGCGCGGTGGTCGACGGGGCCGCCGCGGCGTTACGGGTCGACGAACCCCGCGTCGCGGCCGCGCAGCTGCACTACGAGCTCGCCGAGAGGCTGTGGTCGCTGGCGCTCGGCACCTGGGCAACCGGGGAGCTGGCGGCGGACCTCGGCCCGCTGCGGTGCGGGTTCACCAGCACGGCTGTCACGCTGGCCCTGCCCTCCCCTGGCGGATGGGACGTCGCCGATCCGACCGAGCTGGCCGCGTTGCTCACCCACACCGTCGTCGACGAGCAGCTCCGCCCGCTGCACGACGCCCTGCGCGCGGTGACCCGGGTGGCCACCGGGCTGCTGTGGGGCAACGCGGCGGCCGGGCTCGTGCTGGCGGCCAGGGCGGTGACCCGGTCGCGGCCCGACCCACGGGTGGGCACGCTGGTCACCGCCCTACTCGCCGCGCCCCCGCTGCGCGGCACCCTCGACGGCCGCTGGGACGGTCCGGTGACCCGGCGCAGCTGTTGCCTGTACTACCGAGTTCCGAACGGCCGGCCCTGCGGTGACTGCCCACTCACCGGGGCCGCCGTGGTCGGCGGGGCGGCGGCCCGCCGCCGCGCCCACCGGGTCCGGAGCGGTCGCTCCGGCTGACGGCCCCACTCGGTGCGGCGGCGCGGGCCGAAAAACCGGCTGCTCGGTGTCGGTACCCGGGGCTAGGGTCGGCCCATGGTCGCTCCGGAGCAGCTCATCGCGTTCGCCGTGCTGACGGTCGTCATGGTGGTGATCCCCGGCCCCAGCGTGCTGTTCACCATCAGCCGCGCGCTCACCGTGGGCCGGCGCGGCGCGTTGCTGACCGTCGTCGGCAACGCGGTCGGGGTGTACCTGCAGGTGGTGGCGGTCGCGTTCGGGCTCGGCACGCTGGTGCAGACCTCGGCGACGGTGTTCACCGTGGTGAAGCTCGCCGGCGCCGCGTACCTGGTGTACCTGGGTGTGCAGGCGATCCGGCACCGCCGCGCGCTGAGCGACGCGCTGGCGGTCAGGGTGGGCCCGGCGCATGGCGGTCCGCTTCGGCTGGTCCGCGACGGCGTCGTGGTGGGATTCGCCAACCCGAAGTCGATCGTGTTCCTCGCCGCCGTGCTCCCCCAGTTCGTCAACTCCGCCGCGGGCGCGGTGCCGGCGCAGATCCTGCTGCTGGGCACGCTGTTGCCGATCACCGCGCTGCTGCTGGACAGCGCCTGGGCCTACGCCGCCGGCACCGCGCGGGCCTGGTTCGCCCGCTCTCCCCGCCGGCTGGAGCTCATCGGCGGCGCGGGCGGACTCACCATGATCGGCCTCGGCACCGGGCTCGCCGTCAACGGCCGCAAGGACTGAGCGCCGCGCCCGCGTCACACCGAGGTCATGTGGCGGGCTCCCGCACGGTCGATCCGGTGGCGCGCCGCGCCATCCGGCCCAGCACCATCGGCGCCACCACGAACCCCAGCACGGCCCACGCGCCGAGCACGGCGGCGGTCTCCAGGTGCCGCCAGGACTCGCCGATCTCCGCGACGGCCAGCGCGTCGGGCAGCAACGCCGAACGCATCCCGAGGCCGAGCCAGTAGAGCGGGAAGACCTGCGCGATCCACTGCAACCACGCGGGGAACGCGGTGACCGGGTAGAACACCCCGGAGGCCATCACCAGGCCGGTGATCAGCAGCATCACGAAGCCGAGGCTCTGCGGGCGGGGCGCCAGCGACCCGAGCACCGCGCCGATCGGCAGGGTCGCCACCAACCCGAGCGCCAGCACCCACACCAGGGTCAGCCACGCCCCCACCGCGCCCAGCCGGAGGCCGTCGAACAGGAACGCCGACGGGACCAGCACGACGAGCAGCGCGGCGACGGTCAGCGTGGCCTGGCCGACCACCTTGCCGGTGAGGTAGCCGAGCACGCCGTGCGGTGTCGCCTTCGCGCGCAACAGCGTGCCGTCCTCCCGCTCGCTGGTCAGCGCCATCGCCAGGCCCATCATCCCGGTGAACACGACGGTCATGGCGAGGATGCCGGGGACGGCCTGCGCCCCGAGGGAGAACGTCGTGCCCGGCACCGTCGTGCCGCGCAGCGTGTACATCACCACCAGCGCGACGATCGGCATCCACAGCCAGCCGAGCAGGTCGGCCGCGCTGGTCGCGATGGTGCGGAACTCGATCCAGCCGCGCTGCAGACCGGCGCGGACGGCGGCGTTCACCGGGTTGCTCGTGGTTGTCATCCGGACACCTCCAGCAGCTCGCGCGGAGCCTCGGCCGGTCGGCCGGACTCGAACTCGCGGACCAGGGCCAGGTACACCTCCGGCAGACTCGGCCGGCGGATCTCCAGGTCGGTGACCCCGTCGTCCCGGCGGGCGAACAGCTGGCGGACGAAGCCGGTGGGGTCGGCGCAGGTGTGCACGCGCCGCTCGCCGTCGCGAGTGAACCGGACCTCCGCCTCGGCGGCGACCCGGCGAGCGAGGTCGGCCGGGGTGCCGTCGGCCACCACCGTGCCGCCGGCGAGGATCACGATGCGGTCGGCGAGCTTCTCCGCCTCGTCGAGGTCGTGGGTGGTGAGCAGGATCGTTGTCTCCTCTACATCGGACAGTTGGTGGACCAGCTCGTGGAACTCCTGGCGGGCGTGCGGGTCGAAGCCGACCGTCGGCTCGTCCAGGAACAGCAGCTCGGGTCGGCCGACGAGGGCGATCGCGACGTCCAGCCGGCGCCGCTGCCCTCCGGAGAGGGTCGCGATCCGGGCGTTCGCGTGCTCGGCCAGGCCGACGAGGGTGAGCAGCTCGTCCGCCCGGTAGGGACTGTCCACATAGGGCGTGTAGAAGCGGCCGAGATGGCCGAGCAGCTCGCGGACCCGCCAGCCGCCGTGGTCGCGCCAGGACTGCAGCACGATCCCGAGCCGGGCCCGCCACGCGTCGTCGCCGCGCTCCGGGTCGACGCCCAGGACACGCACGCCACCCGCCGAGCGGGTGCGGAAGCCCTCCAGGATCTCCACGGTGGTGGTCTTGCCCGCCCCGTTCGGGCCGAGCAGGGCCAGCACCTCGCCGCGCTGCAGGCGCAGGTCGACCCCGCGCAGCACCTCGGTCGAGCCGTACCGCATCCGCAGCCCACGGGTCTCGATGACCAGGTTGTTGCCAAGTTCCATACCTTCAACTGTATCGTTGAACTGCCAAGTTGAGACTTTCGTGGAGGGCAGCGGTGTTTTCCTGGAATTTCTGTCTCGAAAGCCTCAAACCGCGGCGTAACCCAGGGTGGGACGGGTGAGCCTTCGGCCGGTGGATTTGGCCCGTGCGGCGGGGATCTCCACCCAGCAGGTGCGCAACGACCTCGACGCCGGGGTGCTGCCGTCGGCGGAGCGGACCGCGGCCGGGTACCGGCGGTTCACCGAACGGCACCGGCGCGCGCTGCTGACCTACCGCGCGCTCGCCCGAAGCTACGGGTGGACCACGGCGCGGGAGATCATGCGGGCGGTGCACGCCGGGGACCGGGCCGAGGCACTGGGGCTGGTCGACGCCGCGCACGCCGCGCTGCACGAGCAGCGGCGGGCGCTCGCCGCCACCGCCGAGGCCCTCGCGGCCGTGACCGCGCAGGCCGCAACGCCGCCGAACTTGAAGGCACGAGCGGACGACCCGGATCCGCCGAGGTCCCCGACAGGCACGGCGGAGGCGCCGGGGACGGGGCTGCGGGTGGGTGAGGCCGCGGCGCTGCTCGGGATGCGGCCGTCCGCGCTGCGGCTGTGGGAGGCCGCCGGGCTACTGGCCCCGCCGCGGGAGCACGGCACCGGGTACCGCCGCTACCGGCCGGAGGACGTGCGGGACGCGCGGGTCGTCCAGCTGCTCCGACAGGCGCGGTACCACCTGGCGCAGATCGAACCCGTGCTGGCCGACCTCCGCCGAGCCGGCAGCACCGACGCGCTGCGCGCCGCGCTCGACCGGCGGCGGAACGAGATCACCCGACGCAGCGCCGCCATGCTCGCCGCGGCCGGCGAGCTGCACGCCTACCTCACCGGCGACGCCGCGTCCCCCGAGGGCTGACGCTATGGCGGCGTGACGCGCCGGGCACGGCAGGTCAGGCACAGCGCGAGCACCCATCCGGCCAGCAACGCGACCAGGAGCGGGACGGCAGCAGCAGGTCCGACCAGCCCACGACGATGGTGACCGTCGCCGCGACGACGAGCCCGGTCAGCACGAGCGGCACCGCACGCGGACGCAGGCGACGGGCGAGCAGCGGGGTGCCGGCGGCGCCGAGCAGCACCAGGCTCACCGCGTCGGCCACGGTGAGCGGCGGTGCCAGCGCCAGCGCGGCCGCGGCGACGAGGACGGTGCCGGCGAAGGTCGCCAGCAGCAGGTGTCCGGCGACCCGGCCGGCGAGGCCGGGACCGCCCCGGCGCACCAGGACGGCCAACCCGGCGGCGACCACGGCGATCGCCGCCACCTCCCCGCCGACCAGCGCCGGCACCGCGTAGCCAATCCCGTCGGGACACGGTGCGGGCTCGGCGCCACCCTCGATCTCGACACCGCCGCAGCCCGCGCCGCTCGCGCGCCGCCCAACGCGGCCAGCGCCGCCGCCACGACCAGCACGGCGTACCACCGGGCACCGCGATCCGGTCCCGCACACGTCCCATGCCAGTCCTTCCGCTCGGTCCCAGCAGGGGGACGGCGGAACGTGCCCAGCGGTTGCTCCCGCGCCCGGGCTCAGCTCGCGGCGGTGTTCTCGCCGGAGCCCTCGTCACCGTCCTCTGTGGTCTCCGGGCGGGCGAAGAGGCGGGTCGCGGACAGCCGGGCCACCCCGTCAGGATCGCCGAGGTCGCCGACGGCGTTGCGGATCGTGGCGTCGACGGACAGGTACTTGCGGCCGGCGCGCAGGTCGGCGTCGTTGCGGAGGCGGATGATCAGCGGGAACTCCGACAGTGCCCCGGCGTCGAACAGGCCCGTCGTGTAGATCAGCTGTACGCCCAGCGCGCGAGCCACCGCGCGCTGCAGCTCCAGCAGATACCCCGCCGACGCCCGGCCGATCGGGTTGTCCAAGAACAGCACCCCGGAGTGCCGGTCCCGCAGCCGCCCCCGGTTGTTCGCCCGCAGCGCCGCCATCGTGCAGTACAGGATGATCGCCGCGGTGAGCTGCTGCCCGCCGGAGAACACGTCCCGGATCTCCGACACCCGCTGCCGCTCGGTGCGCAGCACCGAGTCCGGCTTCAGCATGTCCACCCGGAACCCCTTCGGCACCGCGACCTGCACTCCGCGCAGCAGCAACGACATGCCGTCCCGCTTCACCTCGCGGCCGTCGGCGGTCCGGCCCACCGCCGCCTCGTCCACCACCTCGCCGAGCCGCTCGACCAGCACCGACTCCTCGGGCTCGGCGAACCGGATCCGCAGGAACTCCTGCCCCGACCAGTCCCCCAACCCCTCCGGCAGCCGGGACACCCGCTGCGCCGACTTCACCGTGCGCAGCGCCCCCTCCACCATGCCGTGCAACCGGGTGACGATCCCCGACCGGTGCCGGTCGATCTGCTCCAGGTCGTCGGTGAGCGTCCGCAGCCGCGGCCGCAGCGCGTCGGCCCACTCCGCCGCGTGCGTGGGCAGCGCGTCCCGGCGCACACCGACGATCTGCTGCCGCACCGGCGTGCTCAACCGCTCGAACCGGGAATCCGTGGCGTACTGGGCCAGCGCGTCCGCGGCGGCCCGCACCCGCTGCTCGGCCGCGCCGACCGCCGCGTCCGCCGTGTCCAGCGCCGACCGCAGCGTCTCGTACCGGGCGCGCGCGGCGTCCAGGTCGCCGTCGAACACCCGCTCGTGCTCGCGCGGCACGAACGGCGCCAGCGTCCCGGCCAGCAACCCGAACCCCTCGGCCGCGGCGCCGGCCGCGTCCAGCGTGTGCCGCGCCTCGGCCCGCCGCCGCTGCAGCTCCTCCCACTGCCGCGCCGCCACCGACGTCTCCTCAGCCGCCGCCTCGATCAGCTCCTCGGCGTGCGCCAGATCGCGCGGCCGATCGACCCGGTCCAGCGGGCCCGCCGGCCGGGGCAGCTGCTCCAGCTCCGCCTTCCGAGTGGCCACCGCGCCGATCGCCTCGGCCTGCTCCCGCTCCAGCGCGGCCACCAGCCGCCCCGCCCTGGCGAGGGCG
The DNA here is from genome assembly GCF_900115565.1 of Amycolatopsis arida. Lineage (GTDB taxonomy): Bacteria > Actinomycetota > Actinomycetes > Mycobacteriales > Pseudonocardiaceae > Yuhushiella > Yuhushiella arida. The sequence continues at coordinate 171,404 of NZ_FOWW01000008.1, forward strand.
TCGGCGCGGGCGGAGGCATCCGAGCCGTCCGGGGTGTCCAGCAGCTCCGTGGCCCGCCGCCGCACCTCCTCGTCCAGCTGCTGCACCTCGGCCAGCGCGGCCGACTCGGCCCGCTCCGCCTGCGCCAGCTCGGCCCGCAGGTCCCCGCCGACCGCGACCTTGGCGTAGGCCTCGGCGGCGGAGGTGTAAGCGGCCCGCAACGCGTCGATCGGCTCGGCCGGCACCGGATCGGCAGGCGACACCTCGCTCGCGCCGGGCACGTCGGCGAGGTCGGACCGCGCCGAGGCCGCGGTGCGCCGGTGCCCGTCGGCGGTGCGCTGCTCCTCGGCCGCCTGCCCGCGCAGCCGGGCCGCCCGCGCCCCGGCCTCCTCGGCGCGCTCCTCGGCCCGCGCCGCGGCCTCCTCCGAACGCTCCACAGTGTCCGTCCACTGCGGAACCTTGCTGGCGGAGGCGGCGAGCGCGTCGAGCCCGCGGGCCGTCTCCCCGCCGGCGCGCGCCGCCGAGCGCAGCTCCCGGAGCCGGTCCCGCAGCGCCGCGCGGGCCTCGGCCGCCCGCTCGGCCTCCCGCCGCGCGGCCTCGTAAGCCTCGTCGGCCCGCTCCCGCTCGGACCGCGCCGCCTGCGCCCGCTCCGCCAGCACGGCGACGCTGCCCGGCGGGTGGTCGGCCCGCCACGCCTCGATCTTCCAGGACAGCGCCCCGTCCGCGGCGATCGCCTCGGCGAGCCGGCTCAACCGGCGCTGCCGCTCCTCCTGCCGCCAGCCGATCTCCCCGCGCTCGGCGTCGGCCGCCTCCTCGTCGTACATCGCCGGGTTGGGCGGAACGAGGAACGCCACCCCCGCCGCGCCCGGCAGGTCGTCAAGCCGGTCGACCACGTCCGTGTCGCCCACCGGCACGATCGCCCGCGGCAGCAGGCGGCGCTCGGCGAGCACCTCGCGGGCCCGGCCCGCGTGCGCCGGGTCGTTGAGCAGCACCCCGGACACCAGGTGCGGCACCCGGTCCAGCAGGCGTTCCCGGCGTGCCGCGGGCAGCGTGGACAGGAACCGCCACCCCGACCACGCGGTGATCCCGGCCTCCTCCAGGGCGTCCAGCGCCTCCTGCACCTCCTCCGGCGGCGGCAGCAGCCCACCGGAACCCAGCGCGGTGAGTGCCCGCTCGTCGACGGCGGCGGCCATCCGCAACGCGGTCTGCTCGCGCTCGGCCACCGCCCTGGCCTCGCGCAGCCGGTCCAGCAGCACGGGCGCGTCGGTCTCCGGCGCGACGTCGGCTCCGCCCATCAGCTCCTGCAGCCGCGGCTCGGCGGCGAGCGCGTCGGTGCGGCGGCGCGCAGTGGCCAGCTCCTCCTCGGCCCGCTCCTGCCGATCCCGAGCCGCCGCGGCGGCCGACTCGGCCTGCCCCAGCTCGGCCCGCGCGGCGGAGGCCTCCTCGCCGAGTCGCTCCAGGTCGGCCTCGCGGCGGTCGAGCTCGGCGGCCGCGGACTCCGCCTCCGCCCGAGCCCGGTGCGCCGCCTCGGCGACGTCCGCGACGTCACCACCCTCGGCGAGCAGCCCCGCGCGCACCGCGGTGGCCACCTCGGCGCGGACCTCGCCGATCCGCTCGCGCAGCCCGTGCGCCTCGGCCCGCCGATTCGCCGCCTCCGAGGTCGCCTCGTCCCGCTCCCGCTGCGCCAGCAGCGCCCGCTCCCCCAGCTCGGCCACCCGCCGCTCGGCCGCGTCCGCCCGCTCCCGTGCCTGCTCCGCCAGCGCCAGCAGGCCGCGGGCGAGCGCCGCCGCGGCGGCGTTGCGGGCGGCCAGCGCCGGCTTCGCCTTCTGCTCCCGGCCGCCGACCAGCTCGCGCAGGTCCTCGGCGTGCCGGCGGGCGTTGAGCTGGGCCAGCACGGTGCCGGTCTCCCGCCACGCCCGCGCCTCGCGGCGGGCCGCGGCCAGCTCGGCGTCGACCCGCTCCCGGTTCGCGGTCGCCTCCTCCAGCCGCATCCCGGCGGCGAGCCGGCGCAGCTCGGCCAGCACGGCCGCGCGCCGCCGGTGATCGCCCTCGGCGAGCTTCTCCGCCTCCTCGACCTCGCCGAGGTGGGCTGCCAGCCCGTCCAGCCGCTCGTGCTCCAGCGCGTCACGAGCCGCCACCTCGCCGGCGAAGACCTCCAGGTCGCCGCGGGCGGTGGCGGCCAGCTTGCGGGACGCCGCGGCCAGCGACTCCTCCTGGGCCAGCGGCCGCAGCAGGTCCAGCGCGCCGGCGACGAAGTCCCGCTCGCACACCAGGTCGCCGCGCCGGGCCAGGTTGTCGGCGTAGGTGGCGACGACCTCGGCGAGCTCCTTCGGCTCGTCCTCGGACAGCACCGCGCGGAGCAGGAACTCGACGAACGCGCCGTCGGTGGTGAACGAGAACGCGTCGGCCGCCTCGCCCTCGCCGGCGTTCATCGCCCGCTGGTAGCGGAACAGCTCGGTGTCCAGGCCGAGCAGGTCCAGCCGCTCGGTCCACTCGTGGTGCCGGCGGGTGCGGAACAGCTCCAGCTCCGGCTCCGCGGCGTGCGCGGCGTCTAGCCGCTCGTGGAATGCCGACATGGTCAGCAGCCGGCCGTCCTCGGTCAGCGGCAACGACTCCAGGTGCAGCGCGGCGCTGGGCCGGAAACAGTACCAGGAGTCGACGAGGTTCTGCGGGTCGGGGGAGACGACGTGGCCGCGCCACTCGGACACCTTGCCGGTGACCACCCGCTCCCCCGTGCGGGTGTGCTGCCACTCGAGCACCACGTGCGCGATGTCCTTGGCACCGACGAACTTCTCCAGCACCCGGGTGTTGGTGGTGCCGACCACCTGCCGGCGACCGGGCAACATCACCGAGAAGATCAGCTTGATCAGCACCGACTTGCCGCCGCCGTTCTCCAGGAACAGCACGCTGGCCGGCGACGGCCGGCGGGGCAGGCCCTGCGCGGCGTGCACCCCCGCGGCGAACAGCGCGTCCTGCCGCGGCGCGGCGACCACCTCGCCCACGCCGCTGAAGTCCAGTAGCACGTCCTGGTACCGCGCGCCGGCCGGGCCGACGCTGTGCAGGCGCACCCGCGAAAGCTCGTACATCCTCGCCCCTCTCCCCCCGTTACAGCGTCTCCGGCCGGGCGTCGCGCAGGCTCCCGGTGCCGTCGGCCACCGACACCACGCCGAGCGCGAGCAGGTCGTCGAACGCCGCGTCGGCGGCCAACTCCCGCACCTGCACCTGGTAGCGCGGCGTGGTCCGGTAGACGCCACCCTGCTCGTCGCTGACCGCCACCAGGAAGCCCTGGTCGGTGAGGAACCGCAGGGCGCGGGCGACCATGCCGCGGGTGGTGTCGGCGGCCAGCCGCCCGTCCTTGGTGGCCGCGGCCGCCGGGCGGCGGGCATACACCCGCCACGCCTGCTCCAGCTCCGGCGAGGAGGCCAGCGGGTCGTTGTTCGCCTCGGCCGCGGCCGCGCGCTCGTCCAGCACCCGGCACGCCTCCCGGACCATGCCGTCCACCTGCTCCACGCTGACCCTGCCGACGTAGGTGTCGTTGGCCAGGTCGTCCGGCCGCGGGTACGCCAGCGCGGCCGTGGCCAGATGGATCACGCCGTGCAGCACCTTCTCCGTCTCCCGGCGCTCGCGGATCTTGGCCTGCCGGGCGTAGCCGTCCATCCGGATCTCGAACACCGACTCGTCGGTCGCGGCGAGCACCGCGCCGGCGGCGGGCCCAACGTCGAGCACCATGAGGCCCAACCCGGCGGCGACCGCGTGGGTGAGCTGCTTGAACGCGCTGTCCTCCTGGTAGCGGCGGACCAGCTCGGCGTACACCACGTCGCGCGACGGCAGCAGCTTCGGCCGCATCCCGAACGACACCAGCCGCGCCGCCGACTCCACGTCCAGGGTGTTCATGCGGCCCCTTCCCTGTCGTCCGCCGAGTCGTCCCTGGTGATCCGCGCCGAGGTCAGCAGCAGGTCGGCGCCGCCGAACTCCGGGTCGGTCAGCCGTGTGCCGTCGTCGACGGCCAGCAGCACCTGTCGGTCACCCTGGCGCACCGCCGCACCGACCTCGGCACCGTAGGCGTGCAGCGCCCGCAGCGCGACCAGGCGGGGCAGCCCCGGATCGAGCGCGCGGGCCTCGGCGAGCAGGCCGGACAGCCGGCGCGGCACCTCGGGCAGGTCGAGCAGCTCGTCGGCGCGGCGCCACTGCTCGTCGGTGTAGCGGTCGGTGTCCTCGGCCGGCACCAGCTCCGGCTCGGGGACCTCGCCGACCAGGTGCTCCCGCTCCGGCGCCGGCCGGAGCAGCACCGACACCAGCGCCGGCAGCAGCGGCACCGGCGACACCGACAACCCGGCGGCGGCCCGGAAGTACGACTCCACCGGGCGGACCGCGTCGGCCACCGGCAACCCCAGCGTCGGGTTGAGCAGCTGGCCGAACAGGTCGATCGCGGCACGCTGCGGCGGGCCGGAGAACTGCTGCCGGTCCTGCTCGGCGCGGAACACCGCGCCGGCGCGCTGCAACCGGGCCTGCAGCTGGGTGTGCCGGCGCACGCAGTCGGCGACGATGTCGACCAGCTCGGCGGCGCGGCGCTTGCGGTCGGGGTCCTCGGCCTCGTCGCGGGCGGCGGTGATGTTGCGCAGGATGGCCGTCTCCGCGCGGAACCGGGACTCGATGTGCGCCAGCGCGGCGTCGATCAGCTCCGGCACCTCCCGCTCCCAGTCCACGGTGCGCACGTCCCGGCGGGTGGCGTCGAGCTTGGCGCGCAACGTCTCGCCGTACTGCACGGTGCGGTAGCGGGCCTGCTCGGCGGCGAGCTTGGCGTCGGCCAGCCGGCCCCTGTTGATCAGGTTCTCCAGCTTCACCTCGGCGGCGACCTGCGCCGACTCCACGTCGGTGTCCAGCGCGCCGACCAGGACGTTGATCGCCTCGTCGGTGGCCCGCAGGTACACCCCGCCGTCCGGGGCGGCCAGCTCGACCAGCAGCTTGAAGTCGAACGCGCGGCGGCGGTAGGCGCCGGAGTCGTCGACGCTGCCGTACACCCGGCGGAAGCCGCGGTCGGTGGTGCCGACGTTGATCAGGTTGTCCAGCACCCAGCGGGCGACGCGGGTGTGCTCGGCGGCGCCGCGGTGCGGAGCCTGCGCGGCGACGAACGGCAGCAGCCGGTTGATCACCTGCTGGTGGTCGGCGCCGGTGTCGAAGTCCATCGCGATGGTGACCTGGTCGATCGTGTGCAGGGCGATCTCGGCCATCTGGTAGACGGTGGCGTCGGCCCAGTCCAGCTTGCCCTTGCGGGCGTCGAGCTCGTGCAGCGGCGCGGTGCAGGCGAGCGCCTTCAGCCGGCGGGTGAGGCCGTCATCGATCGGGACCCGGTCCACGGGGACGGGCGTCTGGTCGTCGTCGTGCACAGCGAGCAACGGTAGCCGTTGCGGCCGCGGGGCGCCCGGGTACGGTCGGCCCTGTGCGATCGATGACCGGGGAGGAGTGGCGCGAGTTCGTCTCGGCGGGGACGCGGACCGGGAAGCTCGGGGTGACCCGCGTCGACGGGACACCGCACGTGACGCCGGTGTGGTTCCTGCTCGATGGTGACGATTTGGTGTTCAACACCGGCCGGGACTCGGTCAAGGGGAGGGCGCTGCGCCGCGCCCCCCGGCTGTCGCTGTGCGTGGACGACCCGCGGCCGCCGTACTCCTTCGTGCAGCTCACCGCGGAGGCGCGGCTGTCCGAGGACCTCGACGAGATGCTCCGCTGGGCCACCGCGATCGCCGGGCGCTACATGGGCGCCGAGCGCGCCGAGGAGTACGGCCGGCGCAACGCCGTGCCCGGCGAATACCTGGTGCGGGCACGGATCACCAAGGTCCTCGCCTACGCCGCCATCGTCGACTGAGCTTTCCGCGACCCGGTGCGGTCCACCGGCGGGCGCGCGTCGTTCGACGCTGCTCGAAAGACCTGGTGACCCGGCGGGGAAGCGACGAGCATCGGCACTCCGACGGCACGATCGCGGAGGAGAGATGAGCGGTTTCGACGTCGACGAGCACGCCCTGCGCGCGTACGCGCAGCTGCTGAAGCGTTACGCGGGTCACGCGACGGACCTGAAGAAGTACATCACGAACGGCGGGCCGGAGGTCGGTGTCGCGTTCGTGCCGCGCGGCACCTTCGACGTCTACGTGGTGTACCGGGAGCTGGCCAAGGTCCACCTCATGCACCTGATGCGGGCGAACGAGCGCCTCGGCACGATGGTCCAGGTGGCCGAGGACAGCGCCGAGAACCTGGACCGCGCCGCCACGTACTACGAGACGACGGACGAGGAGGTGGCGGCGGAGTTCGATCGGCACCTCGCCGGCGATCACGAGCGCGACTACCCGACCGGCGGCGGGGGCGAGATCAGGAAGGACAAGCCGCTCGAGGTGTACCGGAAGTTCGAGGACAACCGGGACCCCGCCGACGTGGTCCGCAAGTACGAACGCACGGCCCCCAGCGTGGAGGAGTACTACGACCTGCGCCAGGACCAACTCGTGGGCGACGCCCGCTGGCTCATGGACCACCTTGGCCTGACCGTATGGGTCCGCGAGCTCCTGGAGGAGATCTGCGGCGTCGATCCGCTCGCCGTCATCGTCCGCTACCTCGGCGGGGACTGGCACGCCTGGTACGAGGCGACGTGCGTCTGGGAGGCCACCGGCGCGGCGACCCGGACGATGGGCTCCAACGTCGGGCTGCGCCGGCGGATGGAGTGGTACTGGCACGGTGTGGCGGCGGACACCGCGCAGGGCTACTTCGCCCGCGTCGAGGAGGCCACCCACGCGGAGGGCGACGAGTACTACGACAACTACCTGGTGCCGTTCTACCGCGACGTCACCCGGGCGTTGGTCGAGACCTACGACACGGTGAACAGCCTGGTCAACGCGCTGCTCGACACCGTCGTCGGGATCGGGGTGGCCAAGCTCGCGAACCTGGTCGCGTCGGGGAAGGCCGCCGAGGTGGTGAAACTGATCAGGGACACCTGGGACATGATCACTGACCGGATGTCGGCGTTCCAGGAACTGACCAAGGAGCGCACCACCGCGCATCTCGGCGACGAACCGCCGTGTGACATGGAGAGCCTCAAGCGGTACGTGCACCCGGTGCACGCGAAGTAGGTGATGACATGAGCGAGCACGGGAACGCCGACGCGAGCGGGGTCGAGCAGCTGCGCCAGCGGGCACGGACGTTCCTCGAGGAGGCCATCGAGACCGCACTCGACTCGGGGGACAAGGACCGGCGCGAGCTGGCCGCCGAGCTCGCCGCCGGTCGGATCACCCCGAAGGACGCCGTGGTGAACCTGGGTTACCAGGACGTCCTCGAGTCCGGGTGCCGGAGGGACACCGACGCACCGCCGGCCGAGAAGGAGGGCACCAGCGGTGCGACCTCCCGTGCCGAGGAGGACGAGGAGGACGAGGACTTCTCCACCCACACGGTGCTGCGTTACAGGCGGAACCCCTAGCGACTCGGCGAGGGAAACCCGAAGGCACGACACAGCGGTAGCGGGCACCGACGTTTCCGATGCCCGACCACCGCATCCGCACCACGGGTGAGCGTTCGAGCACGAATCCGGGCTAGACGGTCTCCTCGAGCATCTCGGCGGTGACGGCCGACTCGGTGTCCGGGACGCCCAGGTCGCGGGCCCGCTTGTCGGCCATGGCGAGCAGCCGGCGGATCCGGCCGGCCACCGCGTCCTTGGTCATCGGCGGGTCGGCGAGCTGGCCCAGCTCCTCCAGCGACGCCTGCCGGTTGGACAGCCGCAGCTTTCCCGCGGCCAGCAGGTGGTCCGGCGCCGTGTCGCCGAGGATCTGCATCGCCCGCTCCACCCGCGCGGCCGCCGCCACCGCCGCCCGCGCCGAGCGACGCAGGTTCGCGTCGTCGAAGTTCGCCAGCCGGTTCGCCGTCGCACGCACCTCGCGGCGCATCCGGCGCTCCTCCCACTGCAACACGCTCGTGTGCGCCCCCAGCCGGGTGAGCAGCGCGCCGATCGCGTCGCCGTCGCGGACCACCACCCTGTCCGCGCCGCGCACCTCCCGCGACTTCGCCTGGATGCCCAACCGGCGGGCCGCGCCGACCAGCGCCAGCGCCGCCTCCGGCCCCGGGCAGGTCACCTCCAGCGACGACGACCGGCCGGGCTCGGTCAGTGACCCGTGCGCCAGGAAGGCTCCGCGCCACGCCGCCTCGGCGTCGGCGATCCCGCCGGACACCACCGCCGCCGGCAACCCCCGCACCGGTCGCCCACGCTGGTCGATCAGCCCGGTCTGCCGCGCCAACCCCTCGCCGTCCTTGACCACCCGCACGACATACCGCGTGCCCTTCCGGAATCCGCTGCTGGACGTGATCACGTGCACGTCCGAGTGGTGCCCGTAGAGCTCGTGGATCTCCTTGCGCAGCCGGCGGGCCACCGACCCGGTGTCCAGCTCGGCCTCCACGACGACCCGTCCGCCCACGATGTGCAGGCCCCCCGCGAACCGGAGCATGGCCGCCACCTCCGAGCGGCGCGGTCCGAGCTTGGTGATCTCCAGCCGGCTCAGTTCGTCCTTCACGGCGGCCGTCATCGCCATGGCTAACCCCTCCCTACCGCTCTCGGTGCAGACCGAGAGCCTCTCGCACGCAGCTCGCCAGCGCATCCGGATCATGCCGCCCCACGGCCCCCGCCGCGCAGACGTCCCCCAGATGCGCACGACCCCCGAGCTCCTCGGCCGCGTGATGCAGCCGCGCCGGGGTCGGAACGGAGTTCCGATCGGCGATCACCGCGTCGACCCGGAGCCGGGGAGCGTGCTCGAAGAGTACGTCCAGATGCCGTTCGGGTGAGAAGCCCGCCGTCTCACCTGGCTGGGGGATCAGGTTCAGGATCACCACCCGGGTGGCCCTCGTACGGACCAGTGCGTCCTGCAGCTCGGGCACCAGCAGGTGCGGCAGCACGCTGGTGAACCACGACCCCGGACCGAGGAACACCACGTCGGCCGAGAGCACGGCCTCCACCGCCTCCCGGCACGCCACCGGCGGCACGCCCGGCCGCAGCGGGTTGTGCAGGGTGATCCGCTGCACCTGGCCCGGCGTGCTGGCCACCGCGACCTGCCCGCGGATGTGGCTCACCGCGCCCTGCTCCAGCCCGGTGACCTCGGCCTCGATCTCCAGCGGCTCGGGGCACATCGGCAGCACCCGCCCGGACACCCCGACCAGCCGGCGGGCCTCGTCCAGCGCGGCCACCGGGTCGCCGAGCACCTCGAACAGCCCGGCCAGCAGCAGGTTGCCCACCGCGTGCCCGGCGAGCGCGCCGGTGCCGCCGAACCGGTGCTGGAACACCTCCGACCACAGCGTGCCGCCGTCCTCGGCGGCGGCCAGCGCGGCCAGCGCCTGCCGCAGGTCACCCGGCGGCAGCAGCCCCAGCTCGCGGCGCAACCGGCCGGACGAGCCGCCGTCGTCGGCGACCGTGACCACCGCGGTCACGTCCGGGGTGATCCGGCGCAACGCGGTGAGCGTCGCGTGCAATCCGTGGCCGCCGCCCAGCGCGACGGCTCGCACCCGTCCCGTCACTCCCGACCCAGGTCCCGGTGCACCACCTTGACGGCCATGCCGTCCTCATTGGACAGTCGGCGGGCGAGCTCCTCGGACAGCGCGACGCTGCGGTGCTTGCCGCCGGTGCAGCCCACCGCCAGCGTCAGGTACCGCTTGCCCTCCCGCCGGTAGCCGGCGCCGACCAGGCGCAGCAGCTCGTGGTAGCGCTCGAGGAACTCCTCCGCGCCCTCCTGGGTGAGCACGTAGTTGCGCACGTCGCCGTCCAGCCCGGTGTGGTCGCGCAGCTCCGGGATCCAGAACGGGTTCGGCAGAAACCGCACGTCCATCACCAGGTCGGCGTCCATCGGCAGGCCGTACTTGTAGCCGAACGACAGCACGGTGACCCTGGTCTGGGTGCTGGCCTCGGTGCCGAAGGCGTCCTCGATCTTGGCGCGCAACTGGTGCACCGACAGCGCGGAGGTGTCCAGCACCATGTCGGCCTCCTCGCGCAGCGGGGTCAGCAGCTTGCGCTCGGCGGTGATGCCGTCGTGCAGTCGGCCGTCACCCTGCATTGGGTGGCCGCGGCGGACCTGCTCGAACCGGCGCACCAGCACCGCGTCGGTGGCCTCCAGGAACAGCACCCTCGGCTTGTAGCCGCGCGCGTCGAGGTCCTTGATCACCGACGCGAGGTCGTCGGTGAACGCCCGGGACCGCACGTCCATCACCACGGCGACCTTGGTGATCGCCCCGCGGGCCTGCGCCCCGAGCTCCACCATCGTCGCGATCAGCTCGGGCGGCAGGTTGTCCACCACGAACCAGCCGAGGTCCTCCAGGCACTTCGCGGCGGTGCTCCGCCCGGCACCGGACAGCCCGGTGACGACGGCCACCTCCATCCCGGTGCCCCGCCCGGCGTCCTGCTCACCCGTCGCGCTCTCACTCACGCGCCCGACTCCCCTTCCTCACCGGACCGCCCGGCCAGCGCCGTGTACACGGCCTCCGCGGTGCGTCGACCCACCCCCGGCACCGCGGAGATCTCGTCCACACTGGCCTGCCTGAGCTTCCGCACCGATCCGAAATGCTTGATCAACGCCGTCCGGCGGGACTGGCCGAGACCGGGGACGCCGTCCAAAGCGGACACCTGTAGCCGCTTGGACCGCTTCTCCCGGTGGTACCGGACGGCGAAGCGGTGCGCCTCGTCGCGCACCCGCTGCAGAAGGTACAGCGCGTCCGAGGTGCGCGGCAGGATGACCGGGTCGGGGTCGGCCGGCAGCCACACCTCCTCCAGCCGCTTCGCCAGACCCACCACGGCCACGTCGGTGACGCCCAGCTCGGCGAGCACGTCCGCGGCGGCGGTGGCCTGCGGGCCGGCGCCGTCGACCACCAGCAGGTTCGGCGGGTAGGCGAACTTGCGCGGGCGCCCGGTGGCCGGGTCGATGCCGGGGCGCGAACCCCCGTCCACGTCACCGCCGTTGTCGCCGCCATTCCCGTTGCCGGGGCTGTCGCCGTTGGTCGGCTCCGTGCCGGCGGTCTCCTTGAGGTAGCGGTGGAAGCGGCGGCGCACGACCTCGGCGATCGCGGCGACGTCGCCCTCCTCCGCGGCCTCCCGCAACGCGAATCGGCGGTACTCCGACTTGCGCGGCACCCCGTCCTCGAACACCACCAGCGACGCCACCACGTCGGTGCCGGCGATGTGGCTGATGTCCACGCACTCGATCCGCAGTGGCGCCGAGTCTAGGCCAAGGTAGTCCTGCAGCTCGGCCAGCGCCGCGGAGCGGGCGGTCAGGTCGCTGGCCCTGCGCAGCTTGTGCTGGGCGAACGCCTCCCTGGCGTTGCGCTCCACCGTCTCGGCCAGCGCCCGCTTGTCGCCGCGCTGCGGCACCCGCAGCCGCACCTTGCCGCCGCGCAGGCCGGACAGCCACTCGGTGACCGCGTCCGCGTCCGGCGGCAGCTCCGGCACCAGTACCTCGCGCGGCACGGCCGGGCCGCTGTCCGCGCCCGCCTCGGCGAGGTCGGCCTGCTCGCCGTAGAACTGGGCGAGGAACTGCCCCACCAGGTCGGCGACGCCCATCTCCTCGGCCTTGTCCACCACCCAGCCGCGCTGCCCGCGCACCCGGCCGCCGCGGACGTGGAACACCTGCACCGCGGCCTCCAGCTCGTCGTGCGCGAAGGCGACCACGTCGGCGTCGGTGCCATCACCGAGCACCACCGCCTGCTTCTCCATCGCCCTGCGCAGCGCGCCAAGGTCGTCGCGTAGCCGGGCCGCCCGCTCGAACTCCAGGGCTTCCGCGGCCTCGGCCATCTCCCTCTCCAGCCGGCGCATCATCAGGTCGGTGCGGCCGGCGAGGAAGTCACAGAAGTCCTCCACGATCGCCCGGTGCTCCTCGGCGCTGACCCGGCCGACGCACGGCGCCGAGCACTTGTCGATGTAGCCGAGCAGGCACGGCCGGCCGATCTGGCCGTGTCGGCGGAACACCCCGTTGGAGCAGGTGCGCGCCGGGAAGACCCGGAGCAGCAGGTCCAGCGTCTCCCGGATGGCCCAGGCGTGCGCGTACGGGCCGAAGTACCGCACCCCCCGCTTGCGCGGCCCGCGGTAGACGTGCAGCCGCGGGAACTCCTCCGGCAGGGTCACCGCGAGGACCGGGTAGGACTTGTCGTCGCGGTAGCGGACGTTGAACCGCGGGTCGAACTCCTTGATCCAGTTGTACTCCAGCTGCAGCGCCTCGACCTCGGTGTTCACCACCGTCCACTCGACGCTCGCCGCCGTGGTGACCATCTGCCGGGTGCGCGGGTGCAGGCCGGCGAGGTCGGCGAAGTAGGAGTTCAGCCGGCCGCGCAGGCTCTTGGCCTTGCCGACGTAGACGACCCGGCCGGTGGCATCGCGGAACTTGTACACCCCGGGGGCGTCCGGGATGCTGCCGGGTGACGGGCGGTAGGTCGACGGGTCAGCCACGCATCCAGCCTATGGCCCGGCTCCGACAGCCCGGCGCGGGGCTTTATCGGACGAACTGCTCCGAAAGGCGGGTACCGGGCGTGGCCGGTTGGCAATAGCGTCCGCGCCAGGCTCTCCGACCTCACCCCTGGGAGTTCCCATGCGCCGACGCCGCCGCCTGTCCGCCGCCCTCATCCTGGGCATCGCGACCGGGCTGCTCGCCACCTCGGGTACCGCGCTGGCCGACCCACCCGGAACCGGCCAGCCGGGCGAGTACCGACCGGTCCGCGGCCCCTCGGCCCCGGCCGAGCACCGCTTCCTGCAGAAGACCCTGCCAGGGCAGACGTTGCCCCGGCACGCCCACGCCCAGGCGGCCGAGGAGGCGAAGCGGATCCCCAGCGTCGGTGGCCGGTGGACGCTCGCCGGGCCGACCAACATCGGCGGCCGGATCGTCGACCTCGCGCTCGACCCGACCCGGCCGGACACCGTCTACGCGGCCGCGGCCAGCGGCGGGCTGTGGGTGTCCACCGACGCGGCCAGGACCTTCGCGCCGGCGTGGCCGGAGGACGGCACGCAGGCCATGGGCGCGGTGACCACCGCCCCGGACGGCACGATCTACGTCGGCACCGGCGAGGCCAACCCGGGCGGCGGCAGCATCACCTACGAGGGCACCGGGGTGTACCGGTCCACCGACCGCGGGCGCACCTGGACCAACCTGGGGCTGCGCGACTCCGGCGCCATCGGTGCCGTCGAGGTGGACCCGCGGAACGACCGGCACCTGCTGGTGGCCGCGACCGGCTCGCTGTACTCCCCCGGCGGCGACCGCGGCGTGTACCGGTCGACCGACGGCGGCGCGACGTGGCAGCGCACGTTGGACGTGGCCACCGAGTTCACCGGTGCCGCGGACGTGCGGTTCGACCCGGCCGACCCGCGGCGGGTGTACGCCGTGCTGTGGGATCACCGGCGCACGCCGGAGAAGCGGACCTACGGCGGCGTCGGGTCGGGCGTGTTCCGGTCCACCGACGGTGGTGTCACCTGGCAGCGGCTGGGCGGCGGGCTGCCCGAGGCCGGGCCCGACGTCGGGCGGATCGGCATCGGCGTCTCGGCCTCCGAGCCGGGGCGGCTCTACGCGATCGTGAACTCCACGGCCGGCCCGTTCGCCGGCTTCTACACCTCCGGCGACGCCGGCGACAGCTGGACCCGGCTGCCCGCGCCGCCGGAGCTGGTGAGCTCGCAGTCGTCGTTCGGGTGGTGGTTCGGCAAGATCTGGGTCGACCCGGACGACTCCCGGCAGGTGCACGTGGCCGGGGTGCCGCTGATGACGTCGAAGGACGGCGGGCAGACCTGGACCGCGGACTCCACCAGCATCCACGTGGACCAGCACGCGATGGTGTGGGACCCGCGTCACCCGGCGCGGGTGTACCTGGGCAACGACGGCGGCGTGTACCGCTCCGACGCCGACGGGCACGGCGGTTGGGTGAAGGCGGAGCACGAGCCGTACACCCAGTTCTACAGCGCGGCGATCACACCGCAGGACCCGTCGCGGATCTCCGGTGGAACGCAGGACAACGGGTCGTTGCGGTCGTGGGGCGGGCCGCGGTTCAACGAATACCTCGGCGGTGACGGCGAGGAGAACCTGATCAATCCGCGGAACAAGGACAACGTGTTCGCCTGCTACCAGTACGGGAACTGTTTCCGGTCGACCGACGGTGGCGACACGATGACGTTCTTCACGCCGGCGACGACCGCCGACCGGAGGAACTGGTTCACGCCGGTGCAGTTCGACCCGAACGACCCGTCGGTGCTCTACTACGGCGGCAACCGGCTGAACCGCTCCACCGACGGCGGCGTGACGTGGACGCCGATCAGCCCCGACCTCACCGGTGGGCCCGGCCAGGACGCCTACCCGTACGGCACGATCACCACGGTGGCCGCGGCGAAGGCGGACCCGAAGACGATCTGGGTCGGCACCGACGACGGGCGGGTGTGGGTGACCCGCGACCTCGGGCAAACCTGGCGGAAGGTGCTGGAGAACCAGCCGTGGGTGACTCGGATCGCCGTGGCCGAGCACGACCCGGGCACGGCGTACGTGACGCTGTCCGGATACCGGTCGGGGTCGAAGCTGCCGCACGTGCTGCGCACCCGGGACGGTGGCGGGACGTGGCGGGACCTGTCCGGCAATCTGCCGAACGCGCCGGTGAACGATGTGGTGCTCGGGCTGGGCGGCATCCTCTACGTGGCGACGGACCAGGGGGTGTTCGTCGGGCACGCGGTGGTGCCGGGCCGGTGGCACCGGCTCGGCCGCGGCATGCCGATGGTGCCGGTGGACGACATCGAGTACGACGGCCGCAACCACCGGATGGTGGCCGCGACGTTCGGCCGCGGGCTGTACGAGATCCGCGTGCCGTAGCGGTGTCTCGGGAGGGTCGGTGGGCCGTATTCTTCCGGCGGCCCACCGACCCGATCGTTGTCGGTCGAAATGTTCCCCCGAGTGGACCAGGAACCGCTCCCACTTCCGTGGTCGTCTGATAGCTTGCAAGGTGCGCAACCAGCTCGCTACAGGGGGTAATACGTCGTGTCCGAGCAATACGGACTGACACCGGACGAGGTCACGGCGCCGCCGAGCGCCCCGCCACCCGGATCGCCACCACTGCCGTTGCCCACCACCGGCGACGTGCGAACCAGTCAGGGCCAGCCACCGGCCGACCCGCCCCCCGGCTACACCGCTCCGGAGAGTGCCTTCGAGAAGGTCGCCAGGTCCGGCGTGTTCGGGCCCGCGGGGCTACCCTTCCTGGCCCAGGACATGGCCGACATGGCCGCCCGCACCAGCGCCGCCAGCGGCGGCTTCCGGATGAGCACCGACGAGATGCGCGCCCTCCTCCCCCAGTGGGAGGAAGCCCGCGACGATCTCCAACGACTCGTTGGCAACTCCGCACGTCTTGCGGAAGCCCGACCGCCGGCAGACGAGGACGCCAGTAACCTGCAAATCCAGGCCGTTCGCCGACATGCACGGCTGTACACGGAGAGCGTGAACCAGCAGTACCAGTACGCCACCGCATACGTCGAGGCCCTCAAGAAGGCCATCACCAAGGTCGAAGGCCAGGACAGCGCCGCGGCAGACGCGGTCGGGCGACACGGACCGGACACATGATGCGCGCACGAGCCACGCTAGCGGCAGCATTGGTCGCTGCCGCTCTGACGGCAGGATGCTCGGAATCGGGGTCGGCAGTGCCCACTCCTGATTCCTCCGCGGTCCCGAGCTCCGAGCGTGGTACGCAGCTTCCGTCTCATGGTGCGCCGAAGGTCAACGACCCGGTCGACGTCACGAAATTTCTCGCGGACCCGTGTGCGATGCTCACGCCGCAACAGGCCAGCGATCTGGCAGGACTGAGCTCGCCAGAGGCCGACACCGCCGACAAGATTGGTCCCCGGTGTGAGTGGGACCAACCCGGCGGAGGATTGTTCACGATCAGCTTCATCACAGTCGGCGGCGGCGGGCTCTCCGGCACGTACCAGTCACATGCCGAGCTTCCGATGCCGTACTTCGAACCGGTGGACGTCAACGGCTATCCGGGTGTGTTCGCCGATCAGGTTGACCGGCGCTCGTACGGCGCGTGTGGACTGAGCGTGGGGGTCCGGGATGACGTGCTGCTCAAGGTGTTCTCCGGGTTCGAACGGGACTCCCCGCACTACGGTGACCCTTGCCCGGTGGTGAAGAAGGCAGCCGAGATGGCGATCACGACGATGGAGGGGGGCGCGTGATGGGTGAGATGGACGCGCTGGAGATCGTCAGACGGGTGAAGTCGGGGGCCGGGCCGGAGAGCCTGTACGGCACCGCCGACCTCGCGCGGGAGATGGCCGGCGAGCACGAGAGGGTCGCCCAGAAGGTCCAGCGCCTGCGGGCCGCCATGGAGAGCCACTGGGAGGGCCCCGCGGCCGGGCAGGCCCACGCCGGCGCCGGACCGCTGGTCCAGGCCTCCGACGTCTCCGCGGGGCACCTCGCCGAGGCCCAGAACCTCCTCACCGGCCAGGGCAGCTCGTTCACCGACCTGAAGAACAAGATCGGCGACGGCCCCGGGCCGCCGCCGGGCGAGACCTTCCTCAGCGACAACCTGCCGTTCCTCACCAGCCGGGACGAGGAGATCGAGGCCTGGAACGCCAGGGCGCAGCAGGTCGTCGACAACTACCACCTCTACCACGGGCAGAGCACCCACAACTCCGCCCGGTGGCCCACCGACTACGGCCAACTCGGGCTACCGCCTGGCGGCGGCGACATCGACGTCCGCACCCCCGGCACCGGCGGCGGCGTCCACACCACCGCACCCCCGGCCGTCGGCGGTGGCGTCGGCGACAGCACCCGCGTCGCCGGCCACACCGGCGGCCCCGTGCACACGGCGGCGCCGAGCCCCACCGTCGGCCAACCGGGACCGGCACCACAACCCGGACCTGGATCCCAGCCCGTACCGCCGGGCCTCGCGCCCGCCGCCTCGACCCACACCGCCTCGACCGGCACCACCCCGTCCCGCACCCCGGGCGACACCCGAACCGGCACCGGCCACACACCCACCACCGACCTGCCCCGCACCCGGCACGGTGCCGGCGACCTCGGCACCCCCGGCCTGCTGCCGGGTCGTTCCGGCGGGCCGGCGCCCGGCGTCCCGGGCAGCGGCGGCGGCAGGGCCGGCTGGAACCCCGGCACGGCCGGCCCCCGCGTGGCGGGCGGGACCACCGGCGGCGCCCCGGGCAACAACCCCGGCGGCGGGCCGAACCTCGGGCAGGGCAAGGGAGTGGGATCCGCGCCGCCCGGCCAGGGCGGTGTCGCCCGCGGCGGCCCGGCGGCGGCCGCCGCCCCGGCGACCGGCCGGCCCGGCGCCGGCATGGCCCCCATGGCCGGCGCCGCCGGGCGTGGCCGTGGCGGCGAGGACACCGAGCACCAGCGGCCGGACTACCTCCAGGAACCCGACCCCGACGCGCTCTTCGGCCCGGCCGACCGCACCACTCCACCGGTGATCGGCGAGCACCGCCCCGACAGTGAGAGATAAGTGAGAGATAGCGGCACACTCCTGCGAAAGGACGTCCTCCTCCCGCGGGACTGCCTCGCCGCGACGGCGGAACGCCTCGAGCTGGCCCTGCCACCCACCCTCGCGCCCACCCCGACCTGGCGCGACGACGGCACCGCCGCCGCCCGCTGGCGGCACGTCCTCGACGCCCTGGACCAGCACGGCCTCCGGGACGGCGACCACCCCAGCGAGGACTTCACCGGCACCGTGCGGCTGCTCTGCGCCGCGGCCACCGAACTCTTCGCCTACGTCGACCAGCCGGACCTGCGCTACCGGCTGCACGTCGCCGCCGACCACCGGGACGCCGTGCTCGCCTGCCTGGTACCGGCCTCGGGCAACGTCCTGCTCCACCCCACCCGCCCCGACGCACTGGCCGAGACCCTGCTCGCCGAGCTGCCCGACTGGCCCCAGGCACGCGGCACGTCCCTGTCCGCGCCGCTGCGCGACATCCGGGACGCCGACCCCGACGGCCCGCTGCCCCGCGGCGACGCGGGACGCGTCCTCGACCTGCTGGCCCGGCCCCGCCACGCCGCCGGCCAGGTGAGCGCCGGCCGCCGCGGCGGCCTCGACCACCGCCGCACCACCACGCACCCGCTGACCTTCGTCGACCTCGACACCGGCCGCTGGCTGGTCCACGTCACCGCCGACCGCGACAGCGAACCCCACGTCGTCGCCGTCCCCGCCGGTTGGGACCTCCTGCTGACGAAGACCCGCGAGCTGGGCGACACCCCGCGGCGACGCTGAACGACCCAGCCCGGCTCGACCTGGAACACCGACGGCCAACGCGGCGACGCGAACCGCCAACGCCCCGACCTCCACAGCCAACGTCGCGACGCGGGCGGCGAACACGGCGACGGGAACGGCGAACACGGCGACATGGGCGGCGAACACAGCGGTGGCGTATAGATCGTTATACGTGGTGGTGTGTGGGATTGTCGGGGTATGCGGATCGCGACCTGGAACGTCAACTCCATCAGCGCCCGCCTGCCCCGGCTGCTCGCCTGGCTCTCCTCCGCCCAACCGGACGTGCTGTGCCTGCAGGAGCTCAAGTGCGCCGACGACGCCTTCCCCCGTGACCAGGTCGGCGAGCTGGGCTACGCCGTCGCCTGCCACGGCAGCGGCCGGTGGAGCGGGGTCGCCGTGCTGTCCCGGGTCGGCCTCGACGACGTGACCCGCGGCCTCGTCGACCAGCCGGCCTACGAGGGCGTCGTGGAGCCACGGGCGGTCGGGGCGACCTGCGCCGGTGTCCGGGTGTGGTCGGTGTACGTCCCCAACGGGCGGGAGCCCGGCCACCCGCACTACGCGTACAAGCTGCGCTGGCTGGAAGCACTGCACGCCACCGTGCTCGCCGAGGCCGACCCCAACCGGCCGTTCGCGCTGCTCGGGGACTTCAACATCGCTCCTACCGACGACGACGTCTGGGACATCTCGCTGTTCACCAACTCCACCCACGTCACCGACGCCGAGCGCAAGGCCCTCGCCGTGCTGCGCGACGCCGGGCTCACCGACGTCGTGCCCCGGCCGCTCAAGTACGACCGCCCCTTCACCTACTGGGACTACCGGCAGCTCGCCTTCCCGAAGAACAACGGCATGCGGATCGACCTCGTCTACGCCAACCAGAGGTTCACCGACGCCGTACGGGACGCCTACGTCGACCGCGAGGCCCGCAAGGGCAAGGCGCCGTCCGACCACGCCCCGGTGGTCGTCGACCTGCACGGGTAGCGGGAACGCGCTCAGCCGCCGTGCGCGCGGCGGTGCAGCCGGCGCAGGGCGCGCACCGCCGCCACCGCCCGCTCCCGGTCCACCGCCTGCACGGCCAGCACCGGGTGGTACTCGTCGTCGGGCAGCTCCAGTCGGGCGAACGCGGCCCCGTCCGGGAAGGTCACCGCGAGCACCTCCGACCAGCGGAACCGGCGCGTGGTCAGGACGTTGCGCACCTCGATCCCGTCGGCGTCGGCCCGGGCCCGCGGCATCGCCAGCAGCATCGACGCCGCGCCCATCAGCACCCCGATGCCGATCATCGCCACCTGGTCGCTGACCTGGAAGATCACCCCGGTGTCCGAGTGCCGCAACAGCAGCGCCACCACGACGAACACCGTCACCAGCACCACCGCCAACACCGACGCCAGCCACACCACCCGCCGCGGGCGCAGCACCACCTGCTCGTCGGGGGCCACCGTCACACGAAGCCCCGCTCGGTCCACGGCTGCCGCAGGCCGCGCAGCACGTGCGCGGTGTCCAGCGCGGCCACCGCGGCCTCGTAGCCCTTGTCCTCCCGCGAGTCCGGCAGACCGGCACGGTCCAGCGCCTGCTCCTCGGAGTCGCAGGTGAGCACCCCGTTGCCCACCGGCGTGCCCTCGTCCAGCGCCACCCGGGTCAGCCCCGCCGTCACCGCGTCGCAGACGTACTCGAAATGCGGGGTGCCGCCGCGGATCACCACGCCCAGCGCCACCACCGCATCGTGCGTGCGGGCCAGCGACTGCGCCACCACCGGCAGCTCGATCGCGCCGGCCACCCGCACCACCGTCGGCCGCTCGGCGAGCTTCGCCTCGCGCGCCGCCCGCAGCGCGCTCTCCAGCAGACTGCCGCTGATCCGCGGGTGCCAGCGGGTGGCCACCACGGCCAGCCGCAGGCCCGCGCACTCGGACAGGTCGACCTCGATCTCCGGCCGCCCCTCACCGCTCATGCCGTCTCCTCGCCATCCCGCTCTGCCGCCGGCGTCGCCTCCGGGGTGAGCACCGGGTCCGTACCCGGCTCAGCGGTGAAGAACGCGCCGGCGCCGACCTCGTCGAAGTGTTCGAGCTGGGACAGCTCGTGGCCCATCCGGTCCCGCTTGGTGCGCAGGTACCGCAGGTTCTCCGGGTTCGGCGAGATCGACAGCGGCACCCGGCCGGTGACCCGCAGGCCGTAGCCCTCCAGGCCGACCCGCTTGGCCGGGTTGTTGGTGAGCAGCCGCATCGAGCGCACCCCCAGATCGGACAGGATCTGCGCGCCCGTGCCGTAGTCGCGCGCGTCGGCCGGCACCCCGAGCGCCAGGTTCGCGTCCACCGTGTCCGCGCCGGCGTCCTGCAGCTGGTACGCCTGCAGCTTGTGCAGCAGCCCGATGCCGCGCCCCTCGTGGCCGCGGACGTAGAGCACGATGCCGCGCCCCTCGGCGACCGCGGCACGCAGCGCGGCGTCCAGCTGCGGTCCACAGTCGCAGCGCAGCGAGCCGAACACGTCGCCGGTGAGGCACTCCGAGTGCACCCGCACGAGGATGTCCTCGCCGTCACCGATCTCGCCGTAGACGAACGCGATGTGCTCGATCCCGTCGAGCAGGCTGTCGTAGCCGATCGCGCGAAACGTGCCGGCGGCCAGCGGGATCCGCGCCTCGGCGACCCGCTCGACCTGCTTTTCCGTGCGCCGCCGGTAGGCGATCAGGTCGGCGATGGTGATCAGCGCCAGGTCGTGCTCGGCGGCGAACACCTCCAGCTCGTCACGGCGGGCCATGTCGCCCTCGTCCTTCTGCGACACGATCTCGCAGAGCACCCCGGCCGGGCGCAGGCCGGCGAGCCGGGCCAGGTCCACCGCGGCCTCGGTGTGGCCGGGCCGGCGCAGCACGCCGCCCTCCTTGGCGCGCAGCGGGACGACGTGCCCCGGCCGGCGGAAGTCGTGCGGCCGCGAGCCCGGGTCGGCCAGCAGCCGGATGGTGTGCGCCCGGTCGGCGGCGGAGATACCGGTGCTGACGCCCTCGGCCGCGTCCACGGTCACCGTGTACGCGGTACCCCGGGCGTCCTGGTTGGTGTGGTACATCGGCGGCAGGTCCAGCCGCTGGCAGTCCTGCTCGGTCAACGGCACGCACACGTAGCCGGACGTGTAGCGGACCATGAACGCCAGCAGCTCCGGGGTGGCCTTCTCCGCCGCGAAGATCAGGTCGCCCTCGTTCTCCCGGTCCTCGTCGTCCACCACGATCACCGGGCGCCCGGCCCTGATGTCCGCCACGGCCCGGTCGATCTCCGCGGCCACGTCCTTCACCACGGCCACGCCGGCCTCCCGCACCTCATTCACGCCCGACCTCCTTGCCGGCTCCATTGTCCCCCGCGGCCGCCCCCAGGTGCGGCGCGGCCAGCTTCTCGACGTACTTCGCCAGCACGTCCACCTCGAGGTTCACCAGGTCACCCGGATCGCGGCGGCCCAGCGTGGTCAGCTCCATCGTGGTCGGGATGAGCGCGACGGCGAACTCCTCCTCCGTCACCCCCGCCACGGTGAGCGACACCCCGTCGACCGCGATGGAACCCTTCTCGACCACGTAGCGGGCCAGCGCGGGCGGCAGCGCGAACCGGGTCAGGCCCTGCGGGTCGCGGGAGAGGAACACCCCGGTGCCGTCGACGTGCCCCTGCACGACGTGCCCGCCGAACCGGCCGCCGACCGGAGTGGCCCGCTCCAGGTTCACCAGGTCGCCGACGCGCAGCTTCGCCAGGCTGGACCGGGTCATCGTCTCGTGCACCACGTCGACGCTGAAGTCGCTGCCGGAGACGTCGACCACGGTCAGGCACACGCCGCTCACGCAGATCGAGTCGCCGTGCCGGGCGTCGGTGGTCACCACCGGACCGCGGATGGTCATCCTGGCCGCGTTGGGCACCTGCTCGACCGCGGTGATCTCACCGATCTCCTCGACAATGCCGGTGAACACCCTCACTCGCCTCCCGGTCGCGGCGCCGGTACGGCCGAGATCCGCACGTCGCCTCCCCTCATGGTGACCCCTTCCACCGTCCAGCGGTGTGCCTCGGTGACGGTCGACACGCCCGCCTCGCCCAGCGCCGCCGGACCCGCGCCGAGGAGCAGCGGCGCCACGTAGGCGAGGATCCGGTCGATCCGGCCCGCCGCGGCGAACGCGCCCGCCACCCGCGGACCGCCCTCCAGCAGCACGTCCACCACGCCCCGCTCGGCCAGCGTGGTGAGCACGGCGTGCGGATCGTGGGACCGTACCCGCAGGGTCTCCGCCGCTCCATCCAACACCCGCGCGCCGGCCGGGACTTCTCCGAAACCCACCACCACGCGTAACGGTTGGCGCGCGGCGAGCGCACCGTCCGGGGTGCGCGCGGTCAGCCGCGGGTCGTCGGCCAGCACGGTGCCGATGCCGGCGACCACGGCGTCGACCATGCCACGCAGCCGGTGCACCTCGGCGCGGGACTCGGCGCCGGAGAGCCACCGGCTGGTGCCGTCGGCGGCGGCGCTCCTGCCGTCGAGGGTCGCGGCGTACTTCCAGGTGACGTGCGGCCGGCCGGTGCGGGCGAAGTGCAGCCACGCGCGCAGCGGCCCGGCCGCCACCTCGCCGGCGAGCAGGCCGGCCCGGACGTCGACCCCGGCGGCGCGCAGCGTGGCGGCGCCACCGGCGGCCGCCGGGTTGGGGTCGGCGACGGCGTAGCGCACGGCCGCGACGCCCGCGTCGCGCAGCGCCCGCGTGCAGGGTGGGGTGCGGCCGTGGTGGTCGCACGGCTCGAGGGTGACGTACACGGTGCCGCCGCGGGCCCGCTCCCCCGCCTGCCGGAGCGCGACGACCTCGGCGTGTGGGCCGCCCGGCGGCTGGGTCGCGCCCTGCCCGACGAGCCGCCCGGCCGGGTCGAGCACCACGGCGCCCACCGGCGGGTTCGGGCTGGTGGTGCCGCGCACCGCGGTACTCAGCTCGATCGCGGCGCGCATCGCCCGCTCGTCGCGCGACCCGTCCTCCATGATCGTCAGTGTGCCGCGCCCGCCCGCGCGGCCCGCGCCCGCAACGCCGCCACCGCCCGCGCCGGGTCGTCGGCGCCGTAGACGGCCGATCCGGCGACGAAGCAGTCCACCCCGGCCTCGGCGGCCCGCTCGATGGTCTCGTCGTTGATCCCGCCGTCGATCTCCACCAGCACGTCCAGGTGCCCGGTGTCCACCAGTCGGCGCGCGGTGCGCACCTTGTCCAGCGCCTCGGGGACGAACTCCTGGCCGCCGAAGCCGGGCTCGACCGACATCACCAGCAGCGTGTCGTAGTGCCGCAGCACGTCCACCACGTCGTCGAGCGGGGTGCCGGGCTTGATCGACAGCCCGGCCCTCGCCCCGGCGGCGTGCAGGTCCTTGGCGATCCGCACCGGGTCCTTCGCGGCCTCGGCGTGCACGGTGACGTTGTACGCGCCGGCCTCGGCGTAGCCGGGGGCCCAGCGCTCCGGGTCCTCGATCATGAGGTGGCAGTCCAGCGGCACGTCGGTGACCTCCAGCAGGGACCGCACCACCGGGAGGCCGATCGTCAGGTTCGGCACGAAGTGTGCGTCCATGACGTCGACGTGCACCCAGTCGGCGCGGGCGCGAGGGTCGAGGTCGTTGCCGGCGACAGCCTCGATCTCCGCGCCGAGTCGGGCGAAGTCGGCGGACAGGATGCTCGGGGCGATCATCGGTCGGGAGGACACGCGGGCGAGTGTACGAGGGGTCCGCACGCCCCGACGCGTGCGGACCCCTCGTCGGCGTGGCCGTCAGCTCGCGGGCCTGACTCCCCTCTCGTCGACCACCGCCGTGGTCACCGCGGTGAAGCTCATCGTGGTGCCGGCCGGGATCGCGCCGCTGTCCTCGACCAGGACCTCGCGCTCCCCGATGAACCGACCGGTCTCCGGGTCGATGATGATCTCCTCCCGCGAGGTGCCGTCGTCCATGCCGAGTGCCGTGCCGATCCGGCCGTCCAGGTTGGCCTGCCGGTCGGTCACCTCCAGGCCCGGAACCTTTGCCAGCGCCTGGTACAGCGCGGCCCGGACGTCCTTGGTGAGCAGCCCGCTGCGCAGCGCGTCGGCGGCGTAGACCAGCAGCTCGACGTCCCCCCGGTCGTTGTCCGGGGCGTCCGCGGCCAGCCGCTCGTACAGCGCCTGCGGGTCCTTCGGCAGGCTCGCCTGCCACTCGGCGGTGGGGTTCTGCCACCCGCCCGGCCGGGCGCACGGATCCTCGCCCTGCTCGGCGAAGAAGCCACCGCACGGCGCGCGCCACTCGCCCTCGGGCCAGCCACCCGTGGTGTCCACCCCGGCGGCCACGGCCTCCTGCTCGGTGCCGACCACCCACCGCCGCTCGCCGGTCACGTCCCGGCGCAGCAGCCACTCGTCGGTCTCCTTCGCCGGGGCCCAGGTCTCCAGCAGGTTCTCCGTGAGCCGGACGAACGTCCGCCCGTCCTTCTCCGTCATGGCGCTCCACCACGCCCGGGTGCCGACGTAGCGGTACTGGCCGGGGCCGACCGGATCGTCCACCGCGCCGATCGTGCTGACCGCCGCCCGGTCCAGGGCCTCGGCCGCCTCCGCGGACGCCGGTGGGCGCCCGCCGAACGAGACGGTCTGGGCGACCAGGACTCCGGCGGCCACCACCGCTACGGCCGCGGCGGCACCCACCCAGCGCCAGCGGCGCCGAGCCGCGTCCCGCCGACCGGCCGGCTCGGCCGCGGCGGGCTCCTCGGTGCCGGCTGGTTCGGTCATGGTGATCCCCTGTTCCTCGTCGGGCGCGGTGCGGGCCGGTGCGGCGCCGGTGCGCTCGGCGGCGGCCAGCAGGGTGGCGCGGGCCCTGGCCAGCGCGTCCTCGTCGGTGCGCGCGCCGGCGCCCAGCTCGGCCAGAGCCTCGTCGAGCTCGGCCTCGCTCCAGATCCGACGGATGGTGTGGTCGGTCATGACTGGTCCTCCTGCGCTGGGACATCGGAGGCCGCCGGCTGCTCGACGGCGTGGCCACGCAGCCGGCGCCGGACACGGTGCAGCCGGGAGCGGACGGTGCCGACCGGGATGCCGAGCGCCTCGGCCACCTCGGTCGAGTCCAGGCCGGCCCAGCTGGTCAGCAGCAGGGCGTCGCGGTCCCCGGCGTCGAGGTCGGCGAGCGCGCCGGCCAGCCGGCGGGCTCTGGCCTGCGCGTCGACCCGGTCGGCGACCCGGCTGCCGTGGTCGTCCCGGTCTCGGTCCCGCCGGCGGCGCGGGTCGCGGCGCGCAGGCCGCGCACCTCCTGCCGCACGTGACGGCGGAGCAGGTTGGTCGCGATCCCGTACAGCCAGGACCGGGCGGTGCCGCGGGCCGGGTCGTACCGCTCCCGGGTCTGCAACGCCACCAGGAACGTCTCGGTCACCAGGTCGTCGGCCACGTCGCCGATTCGCCGAGCCAGGTACCGGTGCAGCGGCCGGGCGTGCCGGCCGAACAGCCGGCCGAACACCCCGCCGGGATGCGGCCCCGTCAGGTCGGGCCGGCCGTCGGCGTCGGATCCGGAGTCGCCGGCCGGCACTTCTTCGGTGCTGATCCTCACGTCCGGTGTTGCCCGCGGCCGGCCGCCGCGTTCACGCGCCCGGACCGGGCAGCAGGTCGAGCACCTCGGTCCAGGGCCGATCCAGCGCCAGCCGGTGGGTGCGCACCCCCGCGCCGGCCAGCACGGCGAGGTGGTTCGACCAGGCCGGGTGGCGGTCGCGAGCGTCCCGCACCTGGTACCCGACCACCATGCGCACCCCCGGCTCACCGAGCGCGTCGCCCAGCACCGTGAGCGCCTGGTTGTCGGCGAGGCCGAGGGCGAGCTTCGCCACCGAGCCGGCGGTGGCCGGGGCGAACAGGAACACGTCGGGATCCGGATGCGGCCGGGGCTGGCCGGGCAGCCGGGACGTGCTGCGGACCTCGAGGTCGGTCAGCCCGCGCAGTCGGTCCAGCTCGCCGGTGGCGGCCAGCCACCGCGCCGCCGTGGGGGTGAGCGTGACGGCGAGCCGCCAGCCGCGCCGGGCGGCGGGCCCGGCCAGCTCGGCGCACAAGCGCGTCTCGACGCCACCGCACGAGCTGGCGACCAGTCCCAGCAGCCGGGTCATCGGCGCCCGCTACTCCGGCGCGCGCAGCACCGCGCAGAACATCGCGTCGGTGCCGTGCCGGTGCGGCCACAGTTGCACGTACGGTCCGTCGCCCAGCTGGGGGACGCCGGGGAAGAGCTCGCGGGCGTCGAGCGTGGCCGCCCGCGCCCGGCGGGCCGCGGCGGCGACGACCCCCTCGGTCTCGGCCAGGTGCGGCGAGCACACGACGTAGGCCAGCACGCCGCCCGGGCGCAGCAGCGCGAACGCCGCGGCGAGCAGCTCGCTCTGCAGCCGGGTCAGCTCGGCGACGTCGGAGGGGCGGCGCCGCCACCGTGCCTCCGGCCGCCGACGCAACGCACCGAGCCCGGTGCACGGCGCGTCCACCAGCACCCGGTCGTACCCGCCGGGCAGTCCGGACTCGCGGCCGTCGGCGACGTGCACGGTGACCGGCAGCCCCTCGATGGCCCGCTCGACCAGCCGCGCCCGGTGCGGTGCCTTCTCCACGGCGTCGACGGTGGCGCCGGTCGACGCGGCCAGCGCACCCCACAACGCCGCCTTGCCACCGGGGCCGGCGCACAGGTCCAGCCAGCGGTGGTCGGGCCCCTCGGCCGGGGCGGCCAGCGCGGCGAGGGCACAGAGCTGGCTGCCCTCGTCCTGCACCGCCGCGAGCCGTTCCCTGATCGGCTCGGAGTCGGCGAGGTCGCCGCCACTGGGCGGCAGGTGCACGCCGTAGGGCGAATAGGGCGCGACCTCACCGCCGGTGATCGCGGCCAGCTCCTCCGCGCTGATCTCACCGGGTCGGGCGACCAGGTGCACCGCGGGGCGCTCGTCGTCGGCCCGCAACGCGGCCGCCAGCTCCGCGCCGGTGTCGCCCAGCGCCTCGGCGAACGCGCGGGCGATCCACCGCGGGTGGGCGGTGCGTAGCGCGAGGCTGCCGATCGGGTCCTCGGTCGGGTCGGGGGCGAGCTCGGCCAGCCAGGTCTCCTCGTCCTTGGCCGAGACCGAGCGCAGCACGGCGTTGACGAAGCCAGCGACGTGCGAGCCGGCGTCCGCGCGGACCAGGTCGACCGTCGAGGTGACCGCGGCGTGCTCGGGGATCCGGGTGCGCAGCAGCTGGTACGCGCCCAACCGGAGACCGTCCAGCACCGCGCCGTCCA
Source organism: Amycolatopsis arida (assembly GCF_900115565.1). Taxonomy (GTDB): domain Bacteria; phylum Actinomycetota; class Actinomycetes; order Mycobacteriales; family Pseudonocardiaceae; genus Yuhushiella; species Yuhushiella arida. Next base: position 198,812 of record NZ_FOWW01000008.1, read on the forward strand.
CTTTGTCCAGTGGCCGGTCCAGGCAGGCGGCGATGATCGCGTCGAGCAGACCCTGGGCGCGGGCGGCGCCGTAGGTGAGCTCGGTGGCCAGTGCCGCGTCCCGGCCGGTGATCCGCCGCTCCCGCAGCAGTTCGGGCAGCACGAGGTTGGCGTAGGCGTCCCGCTCGCGAATGGCGTGCAGCACGTCCAGCGCGGCGCGGCGCGCGGGGTCGGTGGGCACGGGGCGGCGCGGGGCGTGCTCCCGGCGCCCGGCGTACTCGCGCCGGGGAGCCGGCCGGTTCCGTGGCCGGTCGCGTCGTTCCCGGTTCATGCCAGCCGCTCCCCCTGCTCGATCCGAATGCCGCGGGCCCAGTCGGTCGCGGCCATCCGCTTCTTGCCCTGCGCCTGCACCTCGCCGAGGCCCACCGGGGTGCTCGCCGTGCCGGCCAGCACCCGCCGGCGCTCGACCAGCAGCTCCCCCGGGGCCAGCGACGGTGCGTCCGCGGGGTCGACCAGGAACACCGGGCCCAGCTTGAGCCGGCTGCCGCGGAACTCCGCCCACGCACCGGGGTCCTGGGTCATCGCCCGCACGTGCCGGTCCACGGCGACCGCGGGCACGTCGAACCGGACCCGGGCGTCGTCCACGGTCACCTTCGGCGCGTAGCTCACCCCCTCGGCCGGCTGCGGAACGGCGCGCAGCGTGCCGTCCTCGATACCGTCCATCGTGGACACCAGCAGCGCGGCGCCGGAGTGGGCCAGCCGGTCCAGCAGGACGCCGGCGGTGTCATTACCGGTGATCTTCTCGGTGACCACGCCGTACACCGGCCCGGCGTCCAGCTCGTGGACGATGCGGAAGGTGGAGGCGCCGGTGAGCTCGTCGCCGGCGCGGATCGCGGCCTGCACCGGGGCGGCGCCGCGCCACGCCGGCAGCAGCGAGAAGTGCAGGTTGACCCAGCCGTGCCGGGGGATGTCCAGCGCGGACCGCGGCAGCAGCGCGCCGTAGGCCACCACCGGGCAGGCGTCCGGGGCCAGCGCGCGCAGCCGGTCGAGGAACGCGGGGTCGCCCGCGCGCGGTGGGGTCAGCACCTCGATGCCGTGCTCGTCGGCGAGCGCGCCGACCGGGGAGCGGACCAGTCGACGACCGCGGCCGGCGGGCGCGTCCGGGCGGGTCACCACCGCGACCACCTCGTGCCGGTCCGACGCCAGCAGGGCGCGCAGGGAGGGAAGGGCCGGCTCGGGGGTGCCGGCGAACACCAGCCGCATCACCGCACCCCGCGGCGGGTGGAGCTCGGAGAAGTGGACATCGCCGGCCAGTCTAGCCGGCGGACCTTTCCCGCCTGCGCCGTCACGCACACCCACGGTGGCACCGGATCGGCGGGGCGTCCGGCCCTGGCGTGCCTTCCCCGGGTGGTGTCCCATCGCCGCCAAGGTCCGCACGCCCCTGCCCACCGGGCCGGCTACGCGGGGGCCGGCGGGTGGAGCAGCGCGGCGACCTGCTCGGCCAGATCGAGCGCGACGGACCGTAGCCGGTCCGCCGGATCCGCGGCCGGGTCGTAGGCGGAGATCGTGGCGCTGACGACCGGGTGGGCGGCCGCGACCGCGGCCACCGCGTCGCGCACCCCGGCGGCGTCCGGGCCGCCCGGCACGGCGAACGGGTTGGCCCGGCCGACCGTGTCCCGGTCGTGCACGTCGAGGTCGAGGTGCAGGTGGATCCGGCGGACCGTGGCGGGCAGCCCGGTCAGCGCGGCGGCCATTCCGGCCCGGTTCACCCGGTCGGGCGGCAGGACGTGCAGCGCGCTGCGCTCGATGCGGTCCCGCTCGGCCGCGTCGACGTCGCGGATGCCGGCGAGCACGACGTGCCGTTCGGGCAGCGGCCGGAAGCCGGGCACGGACGCGGCCATCGGACGCCAACAGTCGCCGGTGAGCACGGCCAGGCCCATGCCGTCGAGGAAGCCGCTGGTGCTGGTCTCCGGGGTGTTGAAGTCGCCGTGCGCGTCGAACCACACCACACCGAGGTGGTCCACGTCCGGGTCACGCAGCCCCGCCACCACACCCACCGTGGTGTTGCAGTTGCCGGCGAGCACCAGTGGGGCGCGCCCGCCCGCGCGAACCGCCCGGACCCGTTCGGCCAGGGCGGCCTGCACGCGGAACGCGGACGCGATCTCGCCGGCGAACCCGTCCGCCGGGCGCACGGTCTCGGCGCGGGCGCCGGGCCCGGCACGGTCGAGCAGGCCGTGGTCGAGCAGGTGGCCCGGCCCCGCGCCCATCCGCTCCCCGGAGTGACCCGAGTCGTAGGGAACGGCGAGAACGGCGATCTCCGGTGTCGTCATCCACCCAACGGTAGCGGCGCCGGCGGGCCACCCGGAGCGATGATGCCAGTGCGCACGTTCAGGGCGGTGTACGCGGCGTGCCCCGCGGCGCGTGCGGCGGGCATGAGCTGGTGCGGCAGCATGGCCGCAGCCCAACTGTTCGCGCTGCCTTCCCGAGGGCTCATGATCAGTCTCCCGTCCTCGGCCTCGTACCGTGCGGGAGGCATGCCGTCGATCGGCAGGTAACGCCGGGCCAGGTCGAGCGTCCACAGCCCGTCGAGGTCCACGAGTGGGTCAAACGGGCGTTCGAGCGCGGGCACCGCCATGATCTCGCCTCCTTCCCTGCCCACATCGTGTCCGCTCCCGCCTGCCCGCGCGGCGGTTCCGGCGCCGTCACCGGTCCCAGGGCAGGCGTACCGGGAGCACGACCCTGGCGGACCCGCCGCCGCGGCGCTCGGGTTCCGTCGCGGCCAGCCAGCGGCCGTCGGGGAGCCGTTCGACGCCGGTGACCGCACCGATCTCGCTCGGCCGCTCGGCGAACCGGTGCCCCCTGGCGACCAGCCGCGCCGTCTCCGGCTGGGCCAGGAACGCCTCCTCGACCTGCGTCCTGGCGCTGTTGCGCTGCGAGGCCCGCGGGGCGGCGATCGCGTCGGCCAGCGGGAGGTCGCGGTCGAGCCGGCCGGTGAGCACCTGCGTCACGGTGGTGATGATCGACGCGCCGCCCGGGGACCCGAGCGCGAGCAGCGGTCGGCCGTGGCGCAGCACGATGGTCGGCGCCATCGACGAGCGCGGCCGCTTGCCGGCGGCCGGCAGGTTCGGGTCGGGCACCCCCGGGGTCACCGGGGTGAACGAGAAGTCGGTCAGCTCGTTGTTGAGCAGGAAGCCCCGGCCCGGCACCACCATGCCGCTGCCGCCCTCCTGCTCGATGGTGAGCGTGTAGGCCACGACGTTGCCCCACCGGTCGGCGGTGGTCAGGTGCGTGGTGTGCTCGCCCTCGTACGGGGTCGGCGCCGCGGTCGCGGCCTGGGCGCACGGCTTCGGGTCGCGCGGATCGGCCGGCGGCACCGGGCTCTCCAGCGCGCGGGCGGGGTCGATCAGACACGCCCGGGTGTCGGCGAACTCCTGGTTGAGCAGCTCGCGGGCCGGCACGTCCACGAACGCGGGGTCGCCGATCCACCGGTTGCGGTCGGCGAAGGCCAACCGGGTGGACTCGAGGAAGTAGTGCAGGTAGTCGGTGCGGTCAAGGCGGCCCAGGTCGACCGTCTCCAGGATGTTCAGCGCCTCTCCCACGGTGATCCCGCCGGACGAGGGCGCCGGCATGCCGTACACGTCCAGCCCCCGGTACCGGGTGTGCGTGGGCTCCCGCTCGACCGTCCGGTATCCGGCGAGGTCGGCCTCGGTCATCCCGCCGGGCCGGACGGTACGGGTGGCGTTGGGGTCCACCGGCGGCCGCCGCACGGTGTGGGCGATGTCGGCGGCCAGCTCGCCGTGGTACAGCGCGGCGGTGCCGGTCGTGGCCAGCGTGGCGTAGGTGTCAGCGAGGTCGGGGTTGCGGAACCGCGACCCGACGGCCGGCGGGGCGCCGCCGGGGAGGAACAACTCGCGGGTGGCCGGGAAGTCGCGGAACCGGTCGGCGTTGCGGGCCACCTGCTCGTGGAAGGTGGAGTCCACCGCGAAGCCGCGGCGGGCGAGGTGCTCCGCCGGTCGCAGCAGCGCCGGCAGCGACCGGGTGCCCCACCGGCGCAACGCGTCCCGCCAGGTCGCCGAGGTGCCCGGAACCCCGACGGACAGGCCGCTGGTGACCGCCTCGGCGAACGGGATCGGTGCCCCGTCCTCGACGAACAGGTTCGCGTCGGCCGACGCCGGCGCGGTCTCCCTGCCGTCCAGGGTGTGCACCCGGCCGGTGGCCGCCTCGTGGAACACGAGGAACCCGCCCCCGCCGATGCCGGCGGAGAACGGGTCGGTGACGCCCAGCGCCGCGGCGGTGGCGACCGCCGCGTCCACGGCGTTGCCGCCCTGGCGCAGCACGGCGAGCCCGATGGCGGAGGCGTCGGCGTCGACGCTGGCGACCGCGCCGAGGTAGCCGGTGGCGACCGGGGACTTCGGCTTGGTCGGCGCCGTGGCCGGGGTCGCCGTGGCCGGGGTCGCCGTGGCCGGGACGAGCAGGACCGCGGCGAGCAGCGCCAGCACGGCGCGGCGCGGCAGGCGCGGGCGGCGGGAACGCGGGAGGGGAGGCAGCGGGGACATGCCGAGAAGTCTGACCGGTGCCGCCCCGGGCAACAAGCCCGTCGGGCGAGCCACCGTGGCGGCCGACGGCACCGGGTTCGCCACCGCGGGCCCGCGGTGGCGAGGTCGCGGTGGCGAGGTCGTCTCGCCAGGGCCGCGATGCCGAAGGCACGTCGGCACGGGCCGCGCCGGCCGGCCACGTTCGCAGAGGCGCGCCGCCGGCCACACTCGCACGGCCGCGCCAGCCGGCCACGTTCGCCGGGGATGGTGGCCGGGGATGCTGGCCACGGTGCCCGGCCGCGGTGGCCGACCGTGTCGCCACGACCGCCTCGCGAGGGTCGCATCGGCAGCGCCATCGGCAGCGAACACCGGCACGGGCGTCGTAGCACCGCCCATCCGCACGGCCGAAGCCGCGCCGCCGAAGCCACGCCGGCAGGGACCACGCCGGCATGGACCACGCCGGCCGACACACTCGCACGGCCGAGACGGCCAGCCACGCCTCGCCGGCGACGCTCGCCGGCGAGCCGGCCGGCCGAGTGGGCTGGCCGAGTGGGCTGGCCGTGTCGCCACGCCCGCGTCACGAGGGCCGCGGCGGCCGGCCATGTTCGTCGGCCATGTTCGTCGGCCATGTTCGTCGGCTGGGTTCGTCGGCTGGGTTGGGCGGCTGGGTTGGGCGGGAGCGGTGGAGGGGCCGCGTCCGCGAGGGCCGCATCGGTAGGGGATCGGCAGAGGGCATCGGCACAGGGGGCATCGGCAGGGGCATCGGAAGCTCCAGCCAGCGGCGTCGCCAAAGCCGCGCTGCCGGGCCCTGGCATCGGCAGGGCCGCGCTGCCAGGGGCCCCTCGGCCGGCCACGCGGCCGCACCGGCGGAGCGTCCTCAGTCGGGTGTCGCCGCTACGCCGACCGCCTCGGCCGGTTGTCCACATCACCCGAACGGCATCCACAGATTTCCGCGACACCCGTCGCGGGCCGCCTCACCCGATACGCTGCGACCAGGACCGGCCCCCGGGGCGGGTGGGCTCCGCCGTCACCCGCGAGATTCTCACCCGCGACTCACCTCGGCCCAGCTGACACCGGTCGGCGGGGAGGAGCGGCCGGGGTCAGACCAGCTCGAGTGGGTCGAGCTGGATGCGCACCGGGTCGGGGTCCTTCCGGGCGCTGCGCAGCGCGCTCACCGCGTGCAGCGCCGCCGCCAGCGCCCTGCCGTCGCCGCGCGGCACCCGCACCAACACCCGCTCCCGCTCGGCGTCGCCCTCGGCGTCCACCTCCCCCACCGGCACCGGCCCGAGCACCTCCGCCGACTCCGGCAACACCACCTCGGCCAGCACCGCGGCCACCGCCTCCGGAGCGCCCTCCACGCTGGCCATCCGCACCGCCGGCGGGAACCCCAACTCCGCCCGCTCCGCCAACTCCAGCTCCGCGTGCCACGCCGGATCCCACCGGATCAACGCCTGTACGGGGGCCAGCGCCGCGTCCGCGCCGACCACGACCCTGCCACCGGCCGCGGCGGGCCGGACCAGCGCCGCGGCCGCCATCCACCGGCGCAGCGTCTCCTCCGCCGCCCGCAGGTCCTGCCGGCCGAGCAACGCCCACCCGTCGAGCAGCAACGCCGCGCCGTACCCGCCCTCGGCCACCGGCTCGGCGCCCGGCGTGCACACCACCAGCGCCGGCTCCCCGGACACCGCGGCCAGCACCTCCCGCGCACCCGAGGTGCGCACCGGCACCCCGGGGAACGCCCGGCCCAGCTCCTCGGCCGTCCGCCGAGCCCCGACCACCACCGCGCGCAACCGGCCGGACCCGCAGGCCGCGCAGCGGACCGTCGCGTCCGGCACCCCGCACCACCGGCAGCTCGGCGGCCGGGTCGCGCCGTCCGACCCGGTGCCGGGCAACGCCAGCGGGCCCGCGCAGTGCCGGCAGCGGGCCGGTGCCCGGCACCGCCCACAGGCCAACCCGGGCACGTACCCGCGCCGCGGCACCTGCACCAGCACCGGGGCACCGCCGGACAGCGCTCCGCGGGCCGCCTCGAAGGCCACCGCCGGCAACCGCGCCGCCCGCGCGGCCTCGTCCCTGGCCACGTCGAAGTCCTCGCCGAACGGCGTCACCCTCGGCGCGGCGGCCCGCACCTCGGCCCGCGCCGCGACCACCGGGTGCGCCCACCCCGAGTCCAGCAGCGACTGCCCCTCGGCGGTCCTGGCGAACCCGGCCACCACCAGCGCCGCGCGGTCGGTGTGCGCGCGCAGCGCCAGGACGTCCCGCACCTGCGGGTAGGGCATGTGCGGATCGACGTGCAGGTCGTCGCCGTCGTCCCACACCACGTACAGCGCGGGGTCGGCCACCGGGGCGAACATCGCCGCCCGCGTGCCCACCACGACCCGCACCGCGCCGCGGCGCACCGCCAGCCACCGCCGGTACCGCTCGGCTGGCCCGAGCTCCGCGGCCAGCGCCACCACACCCTCGGCGCCGACCCGCTCGGCACACGCCGCGTGCAACCGGGCGAGGTCGCGGCGATCGGGCACCACGAGCACGGCCCCGCGGCCGGCGGCGGCGACCGTCGTGGCCAGGTCGGCCAGCCGGGCCGGCCAGTCCTCCCCCGGCAGCGCCTGCCACACGGCGTGCGCGGCCCGGCCGGCGGCGAGCGCGTCGAGCAACGCCGGCCCGCGCGGGTAGCGCGCCCAGCCGGCCCGATCGGGCGCGGCCGGCGGCGGGGCCGGCTCCCGGGTCGGCTCGCCCTCCACCTTCGCGTGCCGCGGCGGGATCGCCAGCCGCAGCACGTCGATGAGCGTGCCGCCATAGCGGTCGGCGACCGCGCGGGCCAGCCGAGCCAGCGTCGGGCCGAGCACGGGCTCGCTCGACGTCACCCGCTCCAGGAACGCCAGCCGGCCCTCGTGCTCGGTGGTCGCCGCCCGCTCCAGCAGGAACCCGTCGACGAGCTGGCCGGCGAAGCGCACCCGCACCCGGCAGCCGGGCACGGCCGCGTCCGCCAGCTCGACCGGCACCTGGTAGTCGAAGGTGCGGTCCAGGTGCGCCAGCGGCACGTCCACCACCACGCGGGCGACCGGGTCCACCTCCGCCGGTCGCCGCTGCCCCCGCCGGTCGGCGGCACGCGACCGGCGCGCCCCGGACCGCGCCGGCTTCTCCGGCCTGGCCGGCCCGCCGTCGGCCTTCGCACCACCCGAGCGCCGTACCGTGCCGGACCGGTCGGCCGGCAGCTCCCACAGCGGGGTCGGTTCGGGACGGGACACGCCGGGCGCTCTCCCGAGCGACTCAGGCGCCGACCGCGGCGCGCAGCGCGTCCACCCGGTCGGTGCGCTCCCACGGCAGGTCCAGCTCGGGCCGGCCGAAGTGGCCGTAGGCGGCGGTCTGCCCGTAGATCGGGCGGAGCAGGTCCAGGTCGCGGATGATCGCCGCGGGCCGCAGGTCGAACACCTCGGTGATGGCGGCCTGGATCTTCACCGGGTCCACCGTCTCGGTGCCGAAGGTCTCCACGAACAGCCCGACCGGCGACGCCTTGCCGATGGCGTAGGCCACCTGCACCTCGACCCGGGTCGCCAGCCCCGCGGCGACGACGTTCTTCGCCACCCAGCGCATCGCGTAGGCCGCCGAGCGGTCCACCTTCGACGGGTCCTTCCCGGAGAACGCACCGCCGCCGTGCCGGGCCATGCCGCCGTAGGTGTCGACGATGATCTTGCGGCCGGTCAGCCCGGCGTCGCCCATCGGGCCGCCGATGACGAACCGGCCGGTGGGGTTCACCAGCAGCCGCACGTCCGAGTCGTCCAGCTCGATGTCGCCCAGCACCGGCGCCACCACGTGCTCGCGCACGTCGACGCCGAGCATGCTGTCCAGGTCGATGCCGTCGGCGTGCTGGGTGGACACCACCACCGTGTCCAGCCGCACCGCCTGCTCACCGGCGTACTCGATGGTCACCTGCGTCTTGCCGTCCGGCCGCAGGTAGGGCAGCACGCCCTCCTTGCGCACCGCGGTGAGCCGCTGGGACAGCCGGTGCGCCAGCGCGATCGGCAGCGGCATCAGCTCCGGGGTGTCCGAGCACGCGTAGCCGAACATCAACCCCTGGTCGCCGGCGCCCTGCCGGTCGATCTCGTCGAGAGCGTTCTCGAGCCGCGACTCGTACGCGGTGTCCACGCCCTGGGCGATGTCCGGCGACTGCGACCCGATCGCGACGTTCACCCCGCACGAGTTGCCGTCGAAGCCCTTGGCCGACGAGTCGTAGCCGATCCGCAGGATCACGTCCCGGACGATGGTCGGGATGTCGGCGTAGGCCTCCGTGGTCACCTCGCCGGCCACGTGCACCTGGCCGGTGGTGATCAACGTCTCCACCGCCACCCGGCTGCGCGGGTCCTTGGCCAGCAGCGCGTCCAGGATCGAGTCACTGATCGCGTCGCAGATCTTGTCCGGGTGCCCCTCGGTCACCGACTCCGACGTGAACAGCCTGCGATTCGACGCGGTCAACGCTCGTCACATCCCTCTGTCGACCGCGGCCGGGCACGGCCGCGGTGATCCTGCAGTCCTTCCGCTGAAAGCTCTACCGGACAGCGTACTGGCCCAGGCTGGAGGCACGGTCCAGTCGCGGCCAACTCCCCGCCGAGCAGGCTCAGCGGCCGGCCAGCAGGTCGGCAACCGAATCCCACATGGCGGACGCCAGCTGCGCCTTCGAGCCCAGCGGGATGGGCCGCTCCGCCCCGGTGGCCGACAGCAGCCAGCCCGCGTTGTCCTCGACCTCGAACGCCCGCCCCTCGCCGACGGCGTTGACCACGAGCAGGTCGCAGCCCTTGCGCTTCAGCTTGGCCCTGGCGTGGTCGAGCACGTCGCCGCGGTCGTCGCCGGTCTCCGCGGCGAATCCGACGACCAGCTGTGCGCCACGCCGCCGCTCGACCAGCTCGGCGAGGACGTCCGGGTTGCGGGCCAGCACGATGGTGGGGTCCGGCTCCCCGTCCCGCTTCTTGATCTTGTGTTCGGCCCTGCTGGCGGGCCGGAAGTCGGCCACCGCCGCGGCCATCACCACCACGTCAGCCCGCTCGGCGGCGGCGTGCACGGCGGTGCGCAGCTGCTCGGCGGTGGACACGGACACCACCTCGGCCCCCGCCGGCGCGGGCAGCGCCACCGTGTGCGCGGCCACCAGGGTGACCTCCGCGCCGCGCTGCGCGGCCACCCTGGCCAGCGCGTACCCCTGCTTGCCGGACGACCGGTTGCCGAGATAGCGCACCGGGTCCAGCGGCTCGCGGGTCCCGCCGGCCGACACCACCACCCGCACGCCCTCCAGGTCACGGCGCAGCGCGGTCGGGTCGGCCAGCAGCAGCCGGGCGAGGTCGACGATCTCCCTGGGATCGGCCAGCCGCCCCCTGCCGGTGTCGACGCCGGTCAACCGGCCGGAGTCCGGCTCGGTCACCACGATCCCGCGGGAGCGCAGCAGCGCCACGTTGTCCCGGGTGGCCGGGTGCTCCCACATCTCGGTGTGCATCGCCGGGAAGAACGCGACCGGGCACCGGGCGGTGAGCAGGGTGTTGGTGAGCAGGTCGTCGGCCAGCCCGTGCGCGGCCTTGGCCAGCAGGTCCGCGGTGGCCGGCACGACCAGCACCAGGTCGGCCTCCTGGCCGACCCGGACGTGCTGCACGCGCGGAACCTCGGTGAACACCCCGGTGTGCACGGGATGGCCGGACAGCGCCTCGAAGGTGGCGGCGCCGACGAAGTTCAGCGCGGCCTCGGTGGGCACGACGCGGACGTCGTGACCGGACTCGGTCAGGCCGCGCAACACCTCACACGCCTTGTAGGCGGCGATGCCGCCCCCGACGCCGAGGACGACGCGCGGCCGCTCGCGGGACTCGGCCCCGATCACTCGCCCTCGGTGTGCTCGAGCAGGCCGGCGTGGATCTCCCGCAACGCGATCGACAGCGGCTTCTCCCGCGGGCCCGGCTCGACCAGCGGTCCCACGTACTCCAGCAGGCCCTCACCGAGCTGCGCGTAGTAGTCGTTGATCTGCCGGGCACGCTTGGCCGCGTAGATCACCAGGGCGTACTTCGAGCTGACCTTCTCGAGCAGGTCGTCGATCGGCGGGTTGGTGATGCCTTCCAGCTTCTCGCCGTGTGCGCTCAGCGTAATCGCGGTCACTCGTGCTCCGATGCGTTCTCGCCGACCACGGGGGTCGGCGGTGGTGAGACGTTTCGTCAGGTCGCCATCAAGGTTAGCAACTCGCGCGCGGCGGCCCGCACGTCGGCGTTGACTACGGTGGCGTCGAACTCGCCGGCCGCGGCCAGCTCGCGCTCCGCCTCGGCCAGCCGCGCCCGCACCGCCTCGCTCGCCTCGGTGCCCCGCCCGGTCAGCCGGCCCACCAGCTCCTCCCAGGACGGCGGCAGCAGCATCACCAGCCGCGCGTCGGGCATCGCCGCGCGCACCTGCCGGGCGCCCTGCAGCTCGATCTCCAGCACCGCCGGCCGGCCGGACCGCAGCGCCTCCTCCACCGGCGCGCGGGGGGTGCCGTAGCAGTTGCCGGCGAACTCGGCGTGCTCGAGCAGCTCGCCGCGGTCCACCATGCGGTCGAAGGTCTCCCGGTCCACGAAGCGGTAGTGCACGCCGTCCACCTCGCCGGGCCGCGGCGGGCGGGTGGTCACCGACACGCTGAAGTAGATGTTCGGGTCCAGTCGACGCAGCTCGCTCACCACGCTCGACTTGCCCACCCCGGAGGGGCCCGACACGACGGTGAGCCGGTGCCGGGAAGGCACTCCCGGCACCGGCTCACCATCGGACGTGCGGCCGGCTGCCCCGCCGGCTCGGGATGGGGCGTCGGGTACCCCGTTGCTCACTGACCGCTGAACTCGGCCAGCAGCGCCTTGCGCTGCCGGTCGCCCAGACCCCGCAGCCGCCGGCTGGCGGCGATCTCCAGCCGTTCCATGGTCTGCTGCGCCCGCACCTTGCCGACCCCAGGCAGCGCCTCGAGCAGGGCAGACACCTTCATCTTGCCGAGAACCTCGTCCTCGTCGGCCTGCTTCAGCACATCGGCCAAGGTGGTGCCGCCCCGCTTGAGCCGCTCCTTGAGCTCCGCGCGGGCGCGGCGGGCGGCAGCGGCCTTCTCCAGCGCCGCAGCACGCTGTTCCTCGGTGAGCTGGGGAAGTGCCACGTTTTCCTCCGGTTAATAACTCAAATTCTGGTGGGTGTCGCGACCGTACCGACCCGCGACCACCGCCCACAATGCGGGGGTGGCCGCACCGGGCGACTTCCGCTGGCGCCGAACGCGGCGACGCTCGCTGGTCGCCTGGCCCCACGACCGCGATAGGGGACGCGGCATACGTTAGCTCAGATCGGCATCCCCGGTGTGCGCGGCGACCACAAGAAATCGGTGAACGGCAACGTGGTAAAAGCATTCGGTGCGCTCAGCGACCCCCGACGCGGCTGGACACCCCGGATCCACGCCTCCATGGCCCCCTTGGTAGCACTGGACGCAACCGTGGGGTCTGATGGCACTCAACGCGAGCGAAGGGCCTTCGTGGCGGAGCGGGCCTCACCGGCGTCAGCCGGTGACCAGCTCCGCCAGCGCGTCCCGGGTCCGCCGGACCGCGGCGGCCAGCGCGGCGGGGTCCGGGCCGTGCCGCAGGATGTCCCGCGAGGAGGCGGGCAGCACGGCCGGCAGCACCGGGCCGAACACCCGACGAAGGTCGCTCACCGTGGCTCCCTGCGCGCCGAAGCCGGGCGCCAGCACCGGGCCGTTGAGCGCCCCGAGGTCCAGACCATCCGGCCCGGCGACCTCCGCCGCGGCGATCGTCGCTCCGACGACCACGCCCACGCCGCCCAGCGGGGTGGCGCCGGCGTTGCGGCGGGCCGCCGCGTCGACCACCGACCTGGCCAGCGTCCGGCCGTCGGGCAGCCGCGCGCGCTGCACCCGGTCCGCCTCCGGGTTCGACGTCCTGGCCAGCAGGAACACCCCGCGCCCTTCCCGCTCGGCCGCGTCCAGCGCCGGGGCCAGCGCCTCGACGCCGAGGTAGGGCGAGAGGGTGACCGCGTCGGCCGCCAGCGGTGCGCCGTCGGCGAGGTAGGCGGCGGTGTAGGCGGCCATCGTGGAACCGATGTCGCCCCGCTTGACGTCGAGCAGCACGAGCGCGCCGGCCTGCCGGGCGTGCGCCAGCACCCGCTCGAGCACGGCGATCCCGGCCGCGCCGTGCGCCTCGAAGAACGCCGACTGCGGCTTGACCACCGCGGCCTCGGCGGCCAGCACCTCGGTCGCGGCGAGCGCGAAGCGCTCCAGGCCGCCAGCGTCCACCGGCAGCCCCCACGCCTCCAGCAGCGCGGGATGCGGGTCGATCCCGGCGCACAGCGGCCCGCGCGCGGCCACCGCCGCGGCCAGCCGCCGGCCGAACGACCCGCCCCGGCCCGGCGCACCGGCCCCGGCCACCGGCGTGCCGGGCCCGTCCGGGGCCCCGCCGGTCACGGCGAGGCCCGCAGCGCGGCCTGGAGCTCCTGCAGCGAGCGGACCCCGATGTCGCCGCGGATGAGCGCCTCGATGCCGTGCACCGCGGCGGCCGCGCCCTGCACCGTGGTGATGCACGGGATGTCCCGGGACACCGCCGCCGTGCGGATCTCGTAGCCGTCCACCCGCGGCCCGCTGTTGCCGTACGGCGTGTTGATCACCATGTCCACCTCGCCGGCGAGGATCACCTCGACGATGTTCGGCCCGGACGCACCCACGGTGCCCTCGCTGGCCGGCTCGCTGTGCTTGCGCACCACCGTGCACGGGATGCCGTTGCGGCGCAGCACCTCCGCCGTGCCGGAGGTGGCCAGCACCTCGAACCCGAGGTCGGCCAGCCGCTTCACCGGGAACACCAGCGCGCGCTTGTCCCGGTTGGCCACCGAGACGAACACCCGCCCCGTGGTGGGCAGCGACCCGTAGGCGCCTGCCTGCGACTTGGCGAACGCCTTGCCGAACGAGACGTCCACGCCCATCACCTCGCCGGTGGACTTCATCTCCGGCCCGAGCAGCGAGTCCACCCCGTGCCCCTCCGGGGTGCGGAACCGGTGGAACGGCAGCACGGCCTCCTTGACCGCCACCGGGGCGTCGGCCGGCAGGTCGCCGCCGTCGCCCTCGGCGGGCAGCACGCCGGAGGCCCGCAGGTCCTCGATCGACGAACCGGTCATGACCAGCGCGGCGGCCTTGGCCAGCGGCACCGCCGTGGCCTTGGAGACGAACGGCACCGTGCGCGAGGCCCTGGGGTTGGCCTCCAGCACGTACAGCACGTCGTCCTTGAGCGCGTACTGCACGTTGAGCAGCCCGCGCACGCCCACCCCGCGGGCGATCGCCTCGGTGGACCGGCGCACGGCCTCCAGGTCGGTGCGGCCCAGGGTGATCGGCGGCAGCGCGCACGAGGAGTCGCCGGAGTGGATGCCGGCCTCCTCGATGTGCTCCATGACCCCGCCGAGGTAGAGCTCCTCGCCGTCGTAGAGCGCGTCGACGTCGATCTCGATGGCGTCGTCGAGGAACCGGTCCACCAGGACCGGGTGCTCGGGGGTGACCTCGGTGGCCCGCTGGATGTAACCGGCGAGGTGGTCCTCGTCGTAGACGATCTCCATGCCGCGCCCGCCGAGCACGTACGAGGGCCGCACCAGCACCGGGTAGCCGATCTCGTCGGCGATCCGCTTGGCGCCCTCGAACGAGGTCGCCATGCCGTAGCGCGGTGCCGGCAGCCCGGCCCCGACCAGCACCTCGCCGAACGCGCCGCGGTCCTCGGCCAGGTGGATGGCCTCCGGGGCGGTGCCGACGATCGGTACGCCGGCGTCGGCGAGCCGCTGCGCCAGCCCCAGTGGGGTCTGCCCGCCGAGCTGCACGATCACCCCGGCGACGGTGCCGGACGCCTGCTCGGCGTGCACCACCTCGAGCACGTCCTCGAAGGTGAGCGGCTCGAAGTACAGCCGGTCGGAGGTGTCGTAGTCGGTGGAGACGGTCTCCGGGTTGCAATTGACCATGACCGCCTCGAACCCGGCCTCGCGCAGCGCCAGCGCCGCGTGCACACACGAGTAGTCGAACTCGATGCCCTGCCCGATCCGGTTCGGCCCCGAACCGAGGATGAGCACCTTCGGCCGGTCCCGCTGCGGCACGACCTCCGACTCGGCGGCCGGGTCGGTCTCGTAGGCCGAGTAGTGGTACGGGGTGCGCGCGGCGAACTCGGCGGCGCAGGTGTCGACGGTCTTGAACACCGGCCGCACCCCGAGCCGGTGCCGCAGCGCCCGCACGCCGTCCTCGCCGGCCAGCTCGGGCCGCAGCGCGGCGATCTGCCGGTCGGACAGCCCGGTGCGCTTGGCCCTGCGCAGCAGCGGCTCGTCCAGCACCGGGGCGTCCCGCACCTCGGCGCCGACCTCGCCGATCAGCGCGATCTGGTCGAGGAACCACGGGTCGATGCCGCTGGCCTCGTGCACCTGGGCCACGCTCGCGCCCAGCCGCAGCGCCCGCTCCACGGCGTAGATCCGGCCCTCGGTCGGGGTGCGCAGCTCCCCCAGCGTCGACTCCAGGGTGGCGCCCTCCGGGTCGGGGCGGGTCCAGAAGCCGACCGCCTTGGTCTCGATCGAGCGCAGCGCCTTGCCCAGCGCCTCGGGGAAGCTGCGGCCGAGCGCCATGGCCTCGCCAACGCTCTTCATTGTGGTGGTCAGCTCAGGGTCGGCGCCGGGGAACTTCTCGAAGGCGAACCGCGGCACCTTGACCACGACGTAGTCCAGCGTCGGCTCGAACGACGCCGGCGTCTCCCCGGTGATGTCGTTGCTGATCTCGTCGAGCGTGTAGCCGATGGCGAGCTTCGCGGCGATCTTGGCGATCGGGAAGCCGGTGGCCTTCGACGCCAGCGCCGACGAGCGGGACACCCGCGGGTTCATCTCGATCACGACCATCCGGCCGTCCCGTGGGTTGATCGCGAACTGGATGTTGCAGCCGCCGGTGTCCACGCCGACCTCGCGCAGCACGGCGATGCCGACGTCGCGCATGTGCTGGTACTCGCGGTCGGTCAGGGTCATCGCCGGTGCCATGGTGACCGAGTCGCCGGTGTGCACGCCCATCGGGTCGAGGTTCTCGATGGAGCAGACCACCACGACGTTGTCGTGCCGGTCGCGCATCAGCTCGAGTTCGTACTCCTTCCAGCCGAGCACGCTCTCCTCGATGAGCACTTCGGTGACCGGGCTCTCCTCCAACCCGAACGCGGCCATCCGCTCGAGCTCCTCGGGGGTGTGCGCCATGCCGGAGCCCAGCCCGCCCATGGTGAACGACGGGCGGATCACCACCGGGAGCCCGAGCTCGGCCACCGTCGCGCGCACCTCGTCCATCGAGTGGCAGACGGCGCTGCGCGGCACCTCGGCGCCGATCGAGCGGACGATGTCCTTGAACTTCTGCCGGTCCTCGCCGCGCTGGATCGCGTCGATGTCGGCGCCGATCAGCTCCACGCCGTACTTCTCCAGCACCCCGCGCTCGTGCAGGGCGACGGCCGCGTTGAGCGCCGTCTGCCCGCCCAGGGTGGCCAGGAGCGAGTCGACCGGCCGGCCCAGCGCCTTCTCGGTGGCCAGCACCTTCTCCACGAAGTCCGGGGTGACCGGCTCGACGTAGGTCGAGTCGGCGAACTCCGGGTCGGTCATGATCGTCGCCGGGTTGGAGTTGACCAGGCTCACCCGCAGCCCCTCGGACCGCAGCACCCGGCACGCCTGGGTGCCCGAGTAGTCGAACTCGGCGGCCTGCCCGATCACGATCGGGCCGGAGCCGATGACGAGCACGTGCTCGATGTCAGCGCGCTTCGGCATACCTGGTCTCCATCAGTGTCACGAACTCGTCGAACAGGGAGGCCGCGTCGTGCGGGCCGGCCGCCGCCTCGGGGTGGTACTGCACCGAGAACGCCGGGACGTCCGCGCAGCGCAACCCCTCGACCGTGTCGTCGTTCGGGCAGTAGTGGCTGATCCGCGCCCTGCCGAACGGCGAGTCGAACTCCTGGCCGGGCTCACCCTCCAGCGCGAAGCCGTGGTTCTGCGCGGTGATGGCCACCCGGCCGGTCGCCACGTCGAGCACCGGGATGTTGATGCCCCGGTGGCCGTAGCGCATCTTGTAGGTGCCCAGGCCCAGCGCCCTGCCGAGGATCTGGTTGCCGAAGCAGATGCCGAACAGCGGCAGCTCGCGGCCCAACACCTCGCGGGTCAGCGCGATCGCGTGCTCCTGGGTCTCCGGGTCACCCGGCCCGTTGGACAGGAACACGCCGTCCGGTTCGACGGCGAGCACGTCGTCGAGACCGCTGCCGGCGGGCAGCACGTGCACCTCGATCCCGCGCCGGCTCATCTCCCGCGGGGTGTTCGACTTGATCCCGAGGTCCAGCGCCGCGACCCGGAACCGCCGCCGCCCCTGGGCCGACACCACGTACGGCTCGGGGGTGGTCACCTCCCCGGCCAGGTCCGCGCCCTTCATCGGCGGACTGGCCAGCACCTGGCGCAGCATGTCGTCCGCGCTGCCGACCGCGTCACCGGAGAACACCCCGGCGCGCATCGCGCCGTGCTCGCGGATGTGCCGGGTGAGCGTGCGGGTGTCCACCTCGGCGATGCCCACCACGCCCTGCTCGGCGAGCGCCTCGTCCAGCGACCGCTTCGCCCGCCAGTTGGACGGCACCCGCGCCGGGTCGCGCACCACGTACCCGGACACCCAGATCCGCGCCGACTCGTCGTCCTCGTCGTTCCACCCGGTGTTGCCGATCTGCGGCGCCGTCTGCACCACGATCTGCCGGTGGTACGACGGGTCGGTCAGAGTCTCCTGGTAGCCGGTCATGCCGGTGCAGAACACCACCTCGCCGAGCGTCCGCCCGCGCGCGCCGTAGGCCGCGCCGCGGAACACCCTTCCGTCCTCCAGTACCAGCGCCGCCGGCGCCCGGGTACCCGTCTCGCCCGTCATGCCCGGGCACCTCCCTTCAACTTGTCGATCCACTGTGGATACTCATCGACGTCGTCACCGCGGAACCCGGTGTCCACCACGACCTCACCCGGATCCGGCCCACCCGGTCGCCAGGTGAGCACCAGCAGCCCGGCGGTGCCGAGCACCTTGCCGGCGATTCCCTTCGCCGTGCGGACGTCCACGAGGGACTCGCGCGGAATCCAGAAGCTCGGTGCCCCGATCCGGGCGACCGCGATCCCGTCCCGGTGACAGCGCAGCGTCGCCGCGCTGCGCACGCCGGCGCCGCGGGTGACGATCCGCTCCTGCCAGTGCCCGGCGACCGTGCTGCTGGCGTACACGCCGGCCAGCTCCAACTCCACCGGGCCGGGCTCGGCCGGCACCGGTGGGAACGGCGGGAACCGCACGCTCTGCGCGCGGGACTGGCGCCGCCAGCCGCGCCACATCCCCCACAGGCACAGCCCGAAGACCGCCACGACGAGCGCCGTCAACGCGAGCCTGTCCATCACCGGATCTTCCCCTCGCGCGCGGTGACCCGCCCGCGCAGCACCGTCGCGGCCACCACGCCCGGCAGCCGCATGCCCTCGTACGGGGTGTTGTCGGCGATGCTGGCCAGCTCCGCACCGCGCACCGTCCACTCGGCGTCCGGGTCGACCAGCACCAGGTTCGCCGGCTCGCCCGGCACCAGAGGGCGGCCCTGGTCGGCCAGCCCGGCGATCTCCGCCGGGCGCTCGCTCATCACCCTGGCCACGCCCCGCCAGTCCAGCAGCCCCGGCCGCACCATGGTCTCCACCACTACGGACAACGCGGTCTGCAGGCCGAGCATGCCCGGCCGGGCCGCCGCCCACTCGCAGTCCTTGTCCTGGTCGGCGTGCGGGGCGTGGTCGGTGGCCACGCAGTCGAGCACGCCCCCGGCCAGCGCCGCGCGCAGCGTCTCCGCGTCGGCCTCGGTGCGCAGCGGCGGGTTGACCTTGTTCACCGGGTCATAGGTGGCCAGTCGCTCGTCGGTGAGCAGCAGGTGGTGCGGGGTGACCTCGGCGGAGACCCGCACGCCGCGCTCCTTGGCCCAGCGCAGCACGTCGACCGTGCCCGCGGTGGAGACGTGGCAGACGTGCAGCCGGGCACCGGCGTGCCGGGCCAGCAGGCAGTCCCTGGCCACGATCGACTCCTCGGCCGACGCCGGCCATCCGGCGTAGCCCAGCCGGGCGGCCCGCTCCCCCTCGTGGGCCTGCGCGCCGACGGTGAGTCGCGGCTCCTCGGCGTGCTGCGCGATCACCGCGTCCAGCGCGGTCGAGTACTCCAGCGCGCGGCGCATCACCAGCGGGTCGGCCACACAGTGGCCGTCGTCGGAGAACACCCGCACCCCGGCCGCCGACGCAGCCATCGTGCCCAGCTCGGCGAGTCGCTCGCCGGCGAGGCCGACGGTGACCGCGCCCACCGGGTGCACGTCGACCAGGCCCACCTCGCGGCCCCGGCGCCACACGTGCTCGACCACCACGGCGTTGTCGGCCACCGGGTCGGTGTTGGCCATCGCGAGCACCGCGGTGTACCCGCCGAGCGCGGCGGCGGCGGAGCCGGACTCGATGGTCTCGGTGTCCTCCCGGCCGGGCTCGCGCAGGTGGGTGTGCAGGTCGACGAACCCGGGCAGCAGCACCTGCCCCGCCGCGTCGAGCACCTCGGTGCTCTCCGGGGCGGCGTTCTCGCCGGGCGCGCCCACCTCGACGATCACGCCGTCGGCGACCAGCACGTCCACCGGGTCGCCCTCGCCGTACAACCGGGCACCCCTGATCAGCAGCTCCCTCACGCCGTCTCCCCTTCTCCCGCCAGCAGGTGGTAGAGCACCGCCATGCGGACGTGCACCCCGTTGCGGACCTGCTCGGTGATGGCCGACCGCGGCGAGTCCGCGACCGTCGAGGCGATCTCCATGCCGCGCAGCATCGGCCCCGGGTGCAGCACCACCGCGTGGTCGGGCAGCAGCCGCAGCCGCCGCTCGTTCAGGCCGTAGGCGATCGCGTACTCCCGGGCCGAGGGGAAGTAGCCGCCGTGCATGCGCTCGGCCTGCACCCGCAGCATCATCACCGCGTCCACCGCGGGCAGCTCGGCGTCCAGGTCGTGGGACACCGTGAGGCTGCCGCTGGCGCCGGCGGACGCGCCGCCGGGAAGGGCCGCCACCCCGGGCGGCAGCAGCGTCGGCGGCGCGACCAGCACCACCTCCGCGCCGAGGGTGATGAGCAGGTGCACGTTGGACCGGGCGACCCTGCTGTGCAGCACGTCGCCGACGATCGCCACCCGCCGCCCGGCGAGCGAGCCGAGCCGCTCGCGCAGCGTGGCCGCGTCCAGCAGCGCCTGCGTCGGGTGCTCGTGCATGCCGTCCCCGGCGTTGACCACCGACGTGCCGGCGTCGGCCAGCCACCCGGCCAGCCGCTGCGCGGCGCCGGAGGCCGGGTGCCGCACGACCACGCAGTCGGCGCCGGCCGCGGCGAGGGTCAGCGCCGTGTCCCGCAGCGACTCGCCCTTGCCGACCGACGACCCGCCGGCCGAGACATTGATCACATCGGCGCTCATCCACTTGCCGGCGATCTCGAACGAGACGCGGGTCCTGGTGGAGTTCTCGTAGAACATCGTCACCACGGTGCGGCCGCGCAGCGTGGGCAGCTTGCGCACCTCCCGGCCGAGCAGGGTGCGCTTGAGCTCGTCGGCGGTGTCCAGCACGGCGGTGGCGGCTTCGGCGTCGAGCCCCTCGGTGGCGAGCAGGTGCCGCATCACGCCTCCCTTCCGGGGCGGAGCAGGACCGCGTCGCGGCCGTCCACCTCGGACAGCAGGACGGCGACCTCCTCGGCACGCGAGGTGGGCACGTTCTTGCCCACGTAGTCGGCGCGGATCGGCAACTCCCGGTGGCCGCGGTCGACCAGGACGGCCAGCTGCACGGCCCGTGGCCGGCCGTGGTCGCGCAGCGCGTCCAGGGCCGCCCGGATGGTCCGCCCGGAGTAGAGCACGTCGTCCACCAGGACCACGATCCGGTCGTCGACGCCGGACTCGGGCAGCTGGGTCTCCTCCAGCGGGCGGGTGGGCTTGCGGCGCAGGTCGTCGCGGTAGAGCGTCACGTCGAGCGCGCCGGCCGGGACCTCGACCCCGGAGAACTCGATGATTCGGGCGGCCAGCCGGGCCGCGAGCGGCGTTCCCCGGGTGGGTATGCCCAGCAACACGGGTGGGGCCATGGTTCCGGCACCCAACGCTGTCTTCTCGATGACCTGATGGGCCATTCGAGCGATGGTGCGCGCGACGTCGCCAGCCGAGAGCAGCTCACGCTCAGCGGCCGGGTCCGTCGCGCCACGTGGACGTGGCGCCACGGGAGGACCTCCTTCCCCGCCTCACTGGACGGGTCCTTAAAGGACGTCGATTGCCTGGTGGATGTGCAAATCGCCCAGACAGTAGCAGGTCGGGGGGCTAAGCCCATCGGGTGGTGTCCCCTCGGTGTCACCCGCGTCCCACCCACATCGGCTTGACCTGGTGACGACAACGCGTAACCATTACTCTCAGTATTCAATTTGAGGTCCCCGCGGTCAGCCCGATCGAGCGGGGCGAGGAAACGGAGAACCACCAGATGGGCGATTACGCCAAGGCGCTCGGGGCCAAGCTCCGCGGGATCCGCCAGCAGCAGGGCCTGTCCCTCCACGGGGTCGAGCAGAAGTCCGGCGGGCGCTGGAAGGCCGTGGTCGTCGGCTCGTACGAACGCGGCGACCGGGCGGTCACCGTCCAGAAGCTGGCCGAGTTGGCCGACTTCTACGGTGTCCCGGTGGTCGAGCTGCTGCCCGAGGGCAGGGTGCCGTCCGGCGCCGAGCCCGCCACCAAGATCGTGATCAACCTGGAACGGTTGCAGCAGCTGCCCGCGGAGAAGGTGGGCCCGCTCGCCCGCTACGCGGCGACCATCCAGAGCCAGCGTGGTGACTACAACGGCAAGGTGCTGTCCATCCGCACCGAGGACCTGCGGTCGCTGGCGATCATCTACGACATGACGCCCGGTGAGCTCACCGAGCAGCTGATCGACTGGGGGGTGCTGCCGCCCGAGGCGCGCCCTTCGAAGGAGGACTGAGCCGCCGGCCGCGGGCGGTGCCCGACCTGGAAAATCCCAGGTCAGAGCACCGCGCGCAGCCGGTCGGCGATGTTGCCGATGCGGCCGAGCACGCCGTTGACGAACCGCGGCGAGTCCTCCGTGGACAGCTCCTTGGCGATGCCAACCGCCTCGTCGATCGCCACCGGATCGGGCACGTCGGTGCCCCACAGCAGCTCGTACACGCCGACCCGCAGCACCGCCAGGTCCACCGGCGGCATCCGCTCCAGCGTCCACCCGTGCGCGTGCTCGGCGAGCAGCTCGTCGATCCGCTCCCGGCGCGCCCACACCCCCTCGACCAGCGAGATCGTGTAGTCGCTGATCGGCTCCACGTCGGTCGAGCCGACCCGCTCACCGAGCAGCTCCACCGGGTCGGCCGAGCGCTGCGCCGCCTCGTAGAGGATCTCCACGGCCCGCTTGCGGGAGGCGTGCCGCCCTCCCGCCCTCGGCCTGCGCTCGGCGCTCACCTGTGGTCTCACCTCGCCGCTCAGCTGGACACACGGCCCAGGTAGCGGCCGTCGCGGGTGTCGACCTTGACCTTCTCGCCGCTGCTGAGGAACAGCGGCACCTGGATCTCCGCCCCGGTCTCCAGCGTGGCCGGCTTGGTGCCGCCGGTGGATCGGTCGCCCTGCAACCCGGGGTCGGTGTGCTGGACGACCAGCTCGACCGACGCCGGCAGCTCGACGTACAGCGGGTTGCCCTCGTGCATCGCGACCTGGACCTCGGTGTTCTCCAACAGGTACTTGGCCGCGTCGCCGACGGTCTCCTTCGGCACGGTGATCTGGTCGTAGGTGTCGGCGTCCATGAACACGTAGTCGGAGCCGTCGTTGTACAGGTAGGTCATCTGCCGGCGGTCCACCGTCGCGGTGTCGACCTTGGTGCCCGCGTTGAACGTCTTGTCCACGACCTTGCCGGACAGCACGTGCTTCAGCGTGGTGCGCACGAACGCGCCACCCTTGCCCGGCTTGACGTGCTGGAAGTTGACGACCGACCAGAGCTGGCCGTCGAGGTTGAGGACCATGCCGTTCTTCAGGTCGTTGGTGGTGGCCACGGGTGAGTGCTCTCCTGTACGTCGTTGTCTCGCGGTCGTCGGCGTCGTCGTTGGCGGCCGGGCTCAGACGACCACGAGTTCCTTGGGGCTCAGGGTGAGGACCTCGGGACTGCCGTCCCGCACGACGAGCGTGTCCTCGATGCGGACGCCACCGCGACCGGCGAGGTACACGCCGGGTTCCACGGTGACCGCCATACCGGCGGACAGTGTACCGGCGCCGGTGGCGGCCAGGCTCGGCGCCTCGTGCACCTGCAGGCCGACGCCGTGCCCGAGGCCGTGGCCGAACTCCTCGCCGTGCCCGGCCCGCTCGATCACCTCGCGCGCGGCGCGGTCCACCGCGGTCACGTCGGCGCTGGGCCGGACGGCGGCGCTGCCCTCCGCCTGCGCCCGCAGCACGAGGTCGTACAGCTCGCGCTGCCACGCCGCCGGCTCGCCGAGGACGACCATCCGGGTCATGTCGGAGTGGTACCCGTCGACGACGGCGCCGAAGTCCAACTTCACGAAGTCGCCGCTGGCCAGCACGGCGTCGGTGGGCCGGTGGTGCGGGATCGCCGAGTGCGCGCCGGCGGCCACGATGGTGTCGAACGACGGGCCGGTAGAGCCGTGATCGAGCATGCGGGACTCCAGGTCCCTGGCCACCTCCCGCTCGGTGCGCCCCGGCCGCAGCCCGCCCCGCTCGACCAGCTCGGCCAGTGCCCGGTCGGCCGCCGCGCACGCCCGGCGCAGCGCCGCCACCTCGGTGTCGTCCTTGACCGCGCGGAGTCGCTCCACCAGGCCCGGAGCGCGGACCAGCTCCACGCCCTCCGCCCGCTCGGCGAGCTGGTCGTGTGCCTCGACCGTGACGTGCTGGCTCTCGAAGCCCGTGCGCAGGTACGTCTCCCGGCGCCCGGCGGCGCGGCCGGCCAGCTCCAGCGCGCTCGGCCGGGTGATCACCCGCTCCAGGTCCGGCACCTCGGCCGCGGCCTGGGTGCGGTAGCGGCCGTCGGTGCAGAACACCGTGTCCGCCTCTCCCCCGGCGTGCACCAGCAGCGCCGCGTTCGAGCCGGTGAACCCGGTGAGATAGCGGATGTTCACCAGGTCGGTGACGAGCAGCGCGTCTAACGGCGGTTCGGCCTCGGTGAGCAGCGCGCGCAGCGCGGCCCTCCTGCCGGCATGGATCTCGGGCATGGGCGCAGTATCCCAGCCGGCCGCGGGTGAGTGGGGTCCCGGGACGGGTACCGGGGATCTACAGTGGGGCGATGCCCTCCTGGTTGACTCGCGCGCTCGGCATGGCGGTGCTGCACGCCGCGGCCGCGGTCGCGCTCGCCAAGATCGAGGCGTTCCGGCCCGGCGACCTCACCGTGCTGACGGTGATCCTGATCGCCGTGCTGGTGGGCGCCGCCGCGCTGTGGAGCGCGCTCGACGCCTGGCTCGGTGTCCCCGACCGCGGGCGGGCGTGGTTCGTCGGCGCGCTGGTGGCCGGGCCGCTGTCCGGGCTGCTCACCGTGGTGGGCAAGGCGGTCCTGGTCGACCAGACCGGGTTGGCCGCGCTCGGGCCCGCGCTCACCGGCGGCGCGGCGTTCACCGCGCTGCTCGTCCTGATCCCGGCCGGGCTGGGTCTCGCCGTCGGCGGCAAGCTCGCCGGCGACGCGGACACCGAGTCCGCCGGTGACGGGGACCGGGACGCGGACGGCACGGCTCAGCGGCCGTCCAGGACGACGCCGGCCGGGTAGCCGATCCACTGCTGCCGGGTGACCGGCGCGATCGGGGAGCCGTTGAGCTCCACCGCCCGCGCCGAGGCGACCGGCCACAGCCGGTTGTCGTCGAGCAGCAGCCCGGTGCCCACGCCGTCGGCCCGCACCGCGGGCGCGGCGGGCGCCAGCCGGGCGGTCACCGGGATCCCGTCGAGCACCGGCAGCCTGCGGTCGAGCACGACGTCGGCGAGCTCGGCGGCCACGGAGCGGCGCTCCACCCGCACCACCGTGCCACCGGTGACGAGGTCCATGGTCCGCACCGGTGAGGGCATGGCGACGCCGTCCAGCACCGCGAGCGCGCGCTCCGGCTCGCCGCAGGCGTCGACGCCGTGCAGGTCGATACCGAAGTGCCGGAGGTCGGTGGGTGCGCCGGCTGCGCCGAGGACGGTCGCCCGCACCACGTCCAGCGGCACCCGGCCGCACGGGTCGGCGGGCGAGACGGGGGCGTGCCCGTCGGGTTGGCGGAGCAGGCCGGGTCCCTCCTGCCAGGGGCCGGGGATCAGCACCGGGTGGTAGGGATTGCGGGCGAAGTCGCGG
The DNA here is from genome assembly GCF_900115565.1 of Amycolatopsis arida. Lineage (GTDB taxonomy): Bacteria > Actinomycetota > Actinomycetes > Mycobacteriales > Pseudonocardiaceae > Yuhushiella > Yuhushiella arida. The sequence continues at coordinate 223,659 of NZ_FOWW01000008.1, forward strand.
TCCCAGAAGGTGATCGTGGTGCCCTCGTCGGTCTCGTGGGCGATGGCGAACGCGTCCAGCGCGTCCACCCACATCAGGTCCGCGCTGAACGCGTCGACGAGGGAGCTCGTCCGCGGGGCGGAGGTGCTCGGCGCCGGGGTGAAGCCATCCGCGCCCAGCGCCTGCACGCCGGTGCGGAACGTCGGGTCCGGGGAGCGCAACACGAACTGGCCGGCGCCGTTCCAGCCGGCCGCGGCGCCGGTGGTGTCGGTGAACATGAGGTAGAACCAGCCGTCGAGGTGGACCGCGGCCGGCTGGCCGGCGCCGTAGACGTTGTCCCTGGCGACGTCGTGCGCCGGGTGCAGGATGGCGCCGGCGCGGTCCCAGTGCACGCCGTCGGTGCTGGTGGCGAGCCCGATGGCGTTGCCGTGCGCGTGGTCGCCGGCGGCGCCGGTGTAGTACAGGTAGTAGGTGCCGCCGACGCGCAGCACGGACGGGTCGCAGGTGTGGACGCCGTCGAACTCGCCGGGGGCGCCGGAGAGCACCGCGACCGGCGGGGCGCCACCGGGGCCGGTGAACGGGCCGGCCGGGGTGGCCGCCTCGGCGTGGAGGATGTCGTCGCCGGCGGGTGGGGCGCTGCCGTACTGGCTGCACCACCACATCCGGACGCGGCTCCCCTCGACCATGAGCGCGGGGCCGTAGTTGTAGACGGCGTCGGCGCCGCCGGCGGCGACCAGGCCGGGGGACTCGCGGCCGTTGTCCACCGCGAGCGATGTCGGGGGCGGTGGCTCCGGCGCGGGGGCGGCCGTCCGTCCGCCGATGGCACCAGGGTTGGCGCCCTCCGCGTGCGGCTCCGCGGTGCTGGCCGTGCACCCGGCGACGAGCGCGGCGCTCGCCACCAGTGCCAGCGCGGACGCGCCCAGCCGGCCACCGCTTCGCATGCTGACCCAGGACCTCCGTTCGCCTCCCCCGGACACCCTGGGCAGCCAGGGCCGCGCTCCAGTCTACGAAAGGGCTCACCCGATCAGGTGGATTGGTGGCGTGAGGGTCGCCGTGACCACCGGCACGCCTGCCGCCGGTGCCGTCCCGGATCCGAGGGTGTGTCACTCGGATGGCGGTGCGACGACTTCCACCTCGAAACCGTCCGCGTTCTCGAGGAACGCGGCGTAGTGGTCGGGCCCGCCGGCGTGCGGGAAGGCGTCGGCGAACAGCGGCCGCCACCCGTGGTCGGGTGCCGCCGCGTGGAGGGCGGCCACGGCGGCGCGGCTCGGGCCGTGTACGGCGAGGTGATTCAACCCGGGCAGGGTGCGGTCGTGCCGGTGCCCGGTCAGCGCCGGCGACTGCTCCAGCACCACGTAGCTGGTCCCGGCGCGCCAGCTCACCCCGTGCCGCCACCGCTGGTACTCCACCCAGCCGAGCCGGCCGAGCAACCAGCCGAAGCTCGCCACGGCGCGGTCCAGGTCCGGCACCCACAGCTCGACGTGGTGCACCCCGGCCGGCCCGGGCGGCCCGGCGATCGCCGGGTGCCCCGCCAGGGGTGCCGGCGCCTCCCCGGCCCCGGCGCTCTGCTCACCCGGCCGATCCACCCCGCCGGGCTCCTCCGCCGCCTGATCCACCCCAGCGGACTCCTCCGCTGCCTCCCTCGCCACGACCGAGCCGGACGTACCCTGCGACCTCGGCACCGCGGTCCCCGACCCCCGCGGCGGCGATGGCGTCGGGGGGCGCCGCGTCGCGGCCCCACACTCCCCCGACCCGCTCACCCCGGCCAGCGACTCCTCCGCCCCACCCGCGGCGGACGAACCCATCCCAGCCGACGACCCCGGCTCCACAGCCCCTGGTGCCCGCGCCGACGATGGCCGCGTCCGCGGTGCCCACGTCGCGGCCCCACGCCGCTCCAACCTGCTCACCCCGGCGGGCTCCTCCGCCGCCTCCCTCGCCCCGGCAGACGAGTCCACGGCATCCGGCGACCCCGGCCCCTTCGCACCAGCTGCCCATACCGCCAACGGCGGCGTCCGCGGTGCCCACGTCGCGGCCCCACGCCCCTCCAACCTGCTCACCCCAGCCAGCGGCTCCTCCGCCTCCACCGCGGCGGACGAGTCCACCACATCCGGCGACCCCGACCCCGCCGCACCAGCTGTCCGTGCCAGCGATGGCGGCGTCGGCGTTGCCCATGTCGTGGCCTCGAGCCGAGCCGGCCGGGGCGGCTCCGGCGAGCCGGCTCCGGCCGCCGGAAGTGCCACCGCCACGTGCACCCGGTGCGGCCCGCCGTAGTGCCAGCCGCCGCCCACGTCGAGGAAACCGAGCCGGCGGGCCAGCGCCAGGCTCGCCGCGTTGTCCTCGTGGACCAGCGCCCACACCGCGGGCAACCCGAGCGTGCGCAGTCCATGGTCCAGCAGCGCCGCGGCCGCCTCCGTGGCCAGGCCACTGCCGCCGTGCCGGCGGTCGAGATACCAACCGATCTCCGGCAACCCACCGGGCAACTCGGCACTCGGCCGCAGGTGCGCCAGGCCCACGACCGCCCCGGCCCACTCGATCACCCAGTGCCCCGTGCCGGGCGGCGTGTCGGCAGCGATCCGCCGCTCCACCATGCGCCGCGCCCGCTCGGCGTCGCTGAGGTCCGCACCGAGATAGGTGCTCGTCGCCGGGTCGGCGAACACCTCCACCACCGCCTCGCGGTCGGCCGGGCTGAGGCCGCGCAGCACCAGCCGTGGGGTGCGCAGGACGGGGACGTCGCTCATCGCGCGCGGCTCACCACGCGTTGCGGGCCAGCCAGCGCAGCGCGAGCGGGTAGCCGTCGACGCCGAAACCGACGATGAGGCCGGTGGCGATGTCGGACAGCACGCTGCGGTGCCGGAACTCCTCGCGTCGGTGCACGTTCGAGATGTGCAACTCGATCATGGGCGTGGTGAGCTGGGCCGCCGCGTCGCGCACGGCGATCGAGTAGTGCGTCCACGCGCCGGCGTTGAGCACCACCGGAAGCCCACCGTCGGCGGCCTCGTGCAGCCAGCCCACCAGCTCGCCCTCGTGGTCGGTCTGCCGCACCTCCACGCTGATCCCCAGCTCGGCGCCGGCGCGCTCGCACAGCGCGACCAGGTCGTCGTGCGTCGTCGAGCCGTACACGTCGGGCTCGCGCCGACCCAACCGGCCCAGGTTCGGCCCGTTCAGGACCAACACCTTGCGTGCGCTCACCGCACCGTCCTTCCGTGTCGTCGCCGTGGTCACCGGCCGTTCGGCATCACAGCAGGACTCCGCCGCCATCCGCCGACTCGGCGGCGACGGCCGAGTAGGCGGCGGCGAGCAGCGCCGGGTCGGGGCCCTCCAACCGGCCCGGCTTCGCGAGACCGTCGAGCACCACGAACCGCAGCATCCCGGCGCGGTTCTTCTTGTCGCTGCGCATCCCCTCCAGCAACTGGGGCAGCGCGTCGGCGTCGTAGGTCGTGGGCAGGCCCAGCGAACGCAGTACGGCGGCGTGCCGGTCGGCCGTGGCGTCGTCGAGCCGGCCGGCGAGCCGGGCCAGCTCGGCGGCGAACACCAGGCCGACGCTCACCGCGGCGCCGTGCCGCCAGCGGTACCGTTCGCGGCGCTCCACGGCGTGGCCGAGGGTGTGCCCGTAGTTGAGGATCTCCCGCAGCCCCGACTCGCGCAGGTCGGCGGCCACCACGTCGGCCTTGACCTGGATCGAGCGCCGAACGAGCTCGCCGAGCACGTCACCCTGGGTGTCCACCGCGGCCGCCGGGTCGTGCTCGATCAGCTCCAGGATGCGCGGGTCGGCGATGAACCCGGCCTTCACCACCTCGGCCATGCCGGCGACCAGCTCGTTGGGTGGGAGGGTCTCCAGGGTGGCCAGGTCGGCGATCACGGCGGACGGCTCGTGGAAGACGCCGACCAGGTTCTTGCCCGCCTCGGTGTTGATGCCGGTCTTGCCCCCGACGGCGGCGTCGACCATGCCCAGCAGCGTGGTCGGCACGTTGACCAGGCGCACGCCGCGCATCCAGGTGCCCGCCACGAAGCCGGCGAGGTCGGTCACCGCGCCACCACCGAGCGCCACGACGACACCGCGCCGGTCGAGCCCGATCCGGCCCAGCACCTCCCAGCAGAACCCGGCGACGGACAGCGCCTTGCCGTCCTCGGCGTCCGGGATCTCCACGCGGTGGGCGTCCAGCCCGGCCTCCGCGAGCGCGGCGCGGGTGGCCTCCGCGGTGGTGGTGAGCGTGGGCGGGTGGATCACCGCGACCTTGGAGGCGTCCCGCACGGCGTCGGTGAGCTCGCCCAGCAGACCGCGGCCGACGACCACGTCGTAGGGACGGTCGGTGGCGACGGCGATGCGTACCGGATCGCTCATCGTGCTCCTCCCTCCGGGAACGGCTCCTTCGTGATCGGGTCGTTCGGCGCCGAGTCGTTCACCGATGTGTCGTTCACCGATGTGTCGTTCACCGATGCGTCGTTCACCGTGGACCTGTCCGGGGTGACCTCGTCCGTGCCGGACTCGGCCGGCAACCGGCGCGCCACGGTCGCCGCGACCTCATCGGGGCCGGCCTGGTCGGTGTCCACCTCCATGGTGGCGACCTCGCGGTACAGCGGGAGCCGCGCGTCGAGCAGCGCCTTGTAGGTGGCCCTGGGGTTCACCCCGGCCAGCAGCGGCCGGGCCGTGGACAGCCCGGTGCGCCGGATCCCCTCGGCCATCCCGACGTTGAGGAACACCACGGCGTGCCCGCGCAGCCGCACCCTGGTCGCCGAGGACAGCACCGCGCCGCCGCCGAGGGCCAGCACGCCGTCGTGCTCGGCCAGCGCCGCGGCGACCGCCTCCTCCTCCAGCCGGCGGAACACCGGCTCACCATCCGTGGTGAAGATGTCGGAGATCGACCGCCCGGCACGGGCGACGACGTCGTCGTCGGTGTCCCGGAACCCCACGCCGAGCCGCTCGGCCAGCAGCCGCCCGACGGTGGACTTGCCGGACCCGGGAGGGCCGACGACGACCGCGCGCGGGCTCACCACCGCTCCTCGAGTTCCCGCAGGTACCCCTCGGCGTTGCGGCGGGTCTCGGTGAGCGAGTCGCCGCCGAACTTCTCCAGCGCGGCGTCGGCGAGCACCAGCGCCACCACCGACTCGAGCACCACGCCGGCCCGCGGCACCGCGCACACGTCCGAGCGCTGGTGGATCGCGACGGCCGGCTCACCGGTGGCCACGTCCACCGTGGACAGCGCCCGCGGCACCGTGGAGATCGGCTTCATCGCCACCCGCACCCGCAGTGGCTCACCGTTGGTGATGCCGCCCTCGAGGCCACCGGCCCGGTTGGACCGCCGGGTGACGCCCTTCGGCCCGGAGCCGGGGTCGATCTCGTCGTGCGCCTGGCTGCCCCACCGGCGGGCGGTGGTGAAGCCGTCGCCGACCTCGACGCCCTTCATCGCCTGGACACCCATCAGCGCGCCCGCCAGCCGGGCGTCCAACCGCCGGTCCCAGTGCACGTGCGAGCCGAGCCCAGGGGGCAGGCCGTAGGTGAGGACCTCGATGACGCCGCCGACGGTGTCGCCCGCTTTCCGCACCGTGTCCACCTCGGCGACCATCGCCTCGGTCGCCTCGGCGCCGAACGCACGGACCGGACTCTCGTCGATCGCCGCGAGGTCCTCGGGCCCCGGCAGGGGCCCCTCCGGTGCCCTCGCGCCACCGATCGACACCACGTGGCTGATCACCTCGGCGCCCAGCAGCTGCCGCAGGAACACCCTCGCCACCGTGCCGAGCGCGGTGCGGGCGGCGGTCTCCCGCGCGCTGGCCCGCTCCAGCACTGGACGCGCCTCGGCGAAGCCGTACTTCTGCATGCCCGGGAGGTCGGCGTGCCCGGGCCGAGGCCGGGTGAGCGGCTCGTTGCGGGCGAGGCCGGCCAGCTCGGCGGGGTCGACCGGGTCGGCCGCCATGACCTTCTCCCACTTGGGCCACTCGGCGTTCTCGATCTGCACCGCGATGGGTCCGCCCTGGGTGCGGCCGTGCCGCACACCGCCGACGAACTCCACCCGGTCGGTCTCGAAGCCCATCCGCGGGCTGCGGCCGAACCCGAGCCGCCTGCGGGCGAGCTGCTCGCCCAGGTCGGCGGTGGTGACCTCGACCCCGGCCACCATGCCCTCCAGCACGGCGGCGAGTGCCGGGCCGTGCGACTCACCAGCGGTTATCCAGCGCAACACGCCGTCGATCCTGTCACGTGGTCGCCCGCCATCTGTCAGCTACCCATGTCCACCTCCAGTTCCGTTCCGGGGAACACCACGGCCAGGACCGCGCCGGCGAGCAGCCCCACGCCGTGGGGCACGCCACGTCGCCCACCAGGACCGTCCCGCCGACCGACGACGTGCCGCAGCGTGGCCGCGGCCACCAGCACCACGCTGACCACCGCGGCCAGGCAGGCCGCCAGCAGCAGCGCCGCCCAACCGCTGGCGCCGAGCGCGGCACCGAGGCTGCCGGCGAGCTTCACGTCGCCGGCGCCGAGCGCGTCCGGTACGACCACGTGGACCAGCGCGTGCAGCCCGCCGAACACGATCGCCGCCAGCGCCGCCCTGCCGGCGAGGCCCGGTGCGGGCGCCGCGAGCGCCGCGACGGCCACCGCCGCGCCGAGCACCGGGTACGCCGGCAGGGTCAGCACATCCGGTAACCGCAGGTGCCGGGCGTCGGCCAGCGCCAGCGGCACGGCGAGTCCGGTGACCGCGAGGGGCACCGGAAGCCACCACGCGGGCCAGCCGCCGGTGAGCCAGCGCAGGGCGACTGCCGACCACAGCACGGCCGTGGTCAGCTCGCACCAGCCCACGGGCAGGACGATCGGCACCCGGGAGCGACGCAGCGCCCACCGCCCGGCCCGGCCCACGCCGAGCCCGGCCGCGGCGAACGCGAGGACCGCGAACGCGATGTCCAGGTGCCAGCTCACGGGATCCAGAGTGGGAGCGGGACGCGGGAACCGGCAAGGAACGGCCGGGGCGAACGGAGCCGCCGGTGCGGTCCGGCGGGCAGGACCACGCGGACGGGTGACGGCGGCCGCCGTCACCCGCCGTCGCCGCACCCGGCGAGAGGGGCGACACGACCGGCGCGAATGACGGGGCGAGGAACAGCCGGCGACAACACATGGCTTCACGTCACCAGCGCGGGTCGGCCGGCTTCCCGGACGTGGGCAGGCGCAAGCTACGGCGCGGGAGATGGTCGAACAGTCGCTGCGACAGGAGGGTCCCGAGGTAGGGCAGTCAGCGCCCGTCACGGCCCGCGCCGTACCGGTGCCGCTGCCCGCTGGTGCCGACGATGTCGGCGATGTCGGCGATGTCGGCGATGAGCGTGGCGATCTCCGCCGGGTCGGCTGCGCGGCGAAAGCCGCGGAGCAGGGTCCGCCGAGCGGCCTCGCGGGGACGGTCGTAGTCGGCGATGGCGCCGCCCGTGGCGGTCGCCGCGTCGAGCACGTTGGTGGCGACGGCGCCCGGTTCGACGAGGCAGACCACCACGCCGAGGTGCCAGACCTCGTGGCGGAGCGCCTCCGTGTACCGGGCGCGCGCGGCCTTCGACACCGCGGGCAGCGGCTCACCGCGTTGGCTGACATCCCGATCGGCGAGACCGCCGCGATCACCACCCTGGACGACCAGGAGATCATCGTGTCGCGGCGGACCGAGACCATGGCGGCGGCGTTCAGCGCCATCCGCACGCAGCAGGGCTGCAAGGTCCGGCCGGACAGGAGTGCGCTGCGGTGCCCGTGTCACGGCCCCGTGTTCGACGCCCACGGCGGGGCGGTGCGTCAGGGACCCTCCACCGAGCCGCTGCCGCCCGTGGCGGCCAGGGTGGACAACGGCGACGTGGTGGCGGGCTGACCGGCCGCCATCCAGGGCGCGGCTGATGCTTCCGTCCCACCAGGACGGAAGCATCAGTCGGGCGTCACGAGCTCCAGGTGAACAGCGGCTCCGCCGGCGTGACCTCGGCACCGGTCCGCGCGCCGGTGACGACGTCGGGGCTCGCGTCCAGTGCGACCACCGGCACCATCGGCGAGTAGCCGGCGGCCGCCACCGCGTCCGGGTCCCAGCCGACCACCGGCTGCCCGGCCCGCACCGACTCGCCCTTCACCACGTGCAGCGTGAAGCCCTCGCCCTTCTGCTTCACCGTATCGATGCCGAGGTGCACCAGCACGGCGCGGCCGTCCTCGGTGGCGATCACGAACGCGTGCGGGTGCAGGGTGGCCACCGTGCCGTCCACCGGGGCGACCGCGTCCGCGGCACCGCCGGTGGGCCGCACCGCGATGCCGGGCCCCACCATCGCCTCGGCGAACACGGGGTCGGGCACCTCGGCCATCGGCACGGTCTCACCGGTCACTGGGCTGCGCACGACCAGTTCCGTCACGAGCCCTCCTCGCCGGCGCTCGCCGGAGTCGTACCACTCACAGCAGGTCCTGGATGTCGCTGGCGATGGTGTCGGCCTCGGGCCCGACGACGACCTGGACGACCGATCCCGCCTTCATCACCCCGTGCGCCCCGGCCTTCTTCAGCTCCGCCTCGTCGACGACCGAGCCGTCCTCCAACTCGCACCGCAGCCGGGTGATGCAGCCCTCGATCTCGATGACGTTGTCCGCGCCGCCCAACGCCGCCAGAATCCGTTCCGCCCTGTCGTCCGCCATCGCGGCCTCCTCGTCCTCGTCTCGCCTTCGGCGCACGCATTACTACGCCGTGCGCCGGTATGCCCGCCACCCCGGAACACGAACCCGTAACGGTGGTTGACAGCCCTCGCACGGCGGAGCATCCTGCCCCATCAGCGAATGGTCTAGACCGGAACGTACCAATGCCGGGGACATGCTGTCGAGCGGGCCTCCTGGCCCGGGAACGGAGGTGCCGGGCATGACCACGAGTCCCGGCGCGGCCGACCGGGTGGTCGAGGGGCCGACACCGAAACACGCCCAGCTGCGGGAGATCCTGCGCCGCACGGTCGAGAGTGAGCTCCCGCCCGGCGCGGCGATCCCGTCCGAACGCGAGCTGGCCGAACGTTACGGCGTCTCCCGGCTCACCGTGCGCTCGGCGATCGGCAAACTCGTCGAGGAGGGGCTGCTGACCCGAGTGCGCGGCAAGGGCACCTTCACCGCCAACCGGCGGATGGAGCTGCAGCTGTACCTGATGTCGTTCACCGACGACATGCGCCGCCGCGGACTGGTCCCGACCACCGAGGTGTTGGGCACGACCACCGAGGTCCCACCGACCCCGAACCGCACGGCGCTGGGCCTTGCCGAGGGCGAGCGGGCGTACCGGCTGCGCCGGCTGCGCCGCGCCGACGGCGTGCCGCTCGCCGTGGAGCGCGGGTGGTACCACGCCGGCCGCGTGCCGGGGCTGTTCGACCTCGACCTCACCGCGTCGCTCTACACCCAGCTCGCCACCAGGTACGGCATCCGGTTCGACGACGCCCGGCAGACCGTCTGGGCGGAGTCGGCCGACCGTGAGACCGCACGGCTGCTCGGCATCCGCACCGGCGGCCCGCTGCTCGTCTTCCGCAGGGTCTCCCGGGTGCGGGGAGCGCCCGTGGAGGACATGACGTCCTGGTACCGGGGTGATCACTACCAGGTGACCATGCAGTTGGACCGGAACTCCCCGGATTTCGGCCATCTCGCCAGACATGGAGGTACCCGATGACCGCCACGACAGCCCAGGGGGCGAAGGGGCAGCGGAAGGGGTTGGCCGGCCTGCAACGCTTCGGCCGCAGCCTGATGCTGCCCATCGCCACCCTGCCCGCGGCCGGCCTGCTGGCCCGGCTCGGCCAGGACGACCTGCTCGGCAAGGACGGGCTCGGGTGGAACCGCGTCGCCGAGGTCGTGGGCGCGGCGGGCGGTGGCCTGTTCGACTACCTGCCGCTGCTGTTCGCGGTCGGCATCGCGGTCGGCTTCGCCCGCAAGGGAGACGGCTCCACGGGTGTCGCCGCGGTGGTCGGCTGGGTCGTGTTCAACAAGGTGGTGCAGGTCTTCGCCCCGGTCGACGAGATGGAGGGCTTCAAGGAAGGCTGGGTCTTCCGGCCGATCATGTGGCCGTACAGCGTGTTCGGCGGCATCCTCGTCGGCCTGGTCACCGCGGTGCTCTGGCAGCGCTACCACCGGGTCAAGCTGCCGCCCTACCTCGCCTTCTTCGGCGGCCGCCGGTTCGTGCCGATCATCACCGCGTTCGTGATGGTCTTCCTCGGCGTGCTCTTCGGTCTGATCTTCCCGGTGTTCGACGCCGGCCTGCAGAACGTCGGCGAGGCGGTGACCGGCTCCGCGGTGGTCGGCGGCGGCATCTACGGCGTGCTCAACCGCCTGCTCATCCCGGTCGGCCTGCACCAGCTGCTCAACGTGCCGCTGTGGTTCATCCTCGACGGCGGTGACATCAACAAGTTCTTCAACGAGAAGGACCCGACCGCCGGGGTCTTCATGGCCGGCTTCTTCCCGATCTTCATGTTCGCCCTGCCGGCCGCGGCGCTGGCGATCTGGCAGACCGCCCGGCCCAGCCAGAAGAAGGTGGTCGGCGGCATCATGGTCTCGGCGGCGCTGACCTCGTTCCTCACCGGCATCACCGAGCCGATCGAGTTCGCGTTCATGTTCGTCGCGTTCCCGCTCTACATCATCCACGCGGTGCTCACCGGCCTGTCCCTGGCGATCGTCAACGCGCTGGACATCCATCTCGGGTTCGCCTTCTCCGCCGGCGCCATCGACTTCGCGCTCAACGCGGGAGCACCGGCCGCCAGCAAGGCGTGGTTGCTGATCCCGATCGGCCTGGTCTACGCGGTGATCTACTACTTCGTGTTCCGCTGGGTGATCGTCAAGTGGAACCTGCGCACCCCCGGCCGCGAGGACGAGGAGGAGATCATCGCCGCGGAGACCCCTCGCGACCCGAAGACCGGCAGGTCCTCCGCGGCCGGCACCGCCACCGAGGCGGGCTCGGTGTCCGACGGCGATTCCACCAAGTCCTAGCCCCATGAACGACACGAAAGGACAGTCCATGCCGGAGCGACGCGTGACGGTGGCCAGCAAGGTCGGTTTGCACGCCAGGCCCGCGGCGCTGGTCGCCAGGGCGGCCGCCGCCCAGCCGGTCACCGTGCACATCGCCAAGGACGGCGGGACGCCGGTGGCCGCGGGCAGCGTGCTCAACCTGATGACGCTGGGCGCGGGCCACGGCGACGAGGTGCTGATCAGCGCCGAGGGTGACGGCGCGCAGGCGGCCGTCGACACGGTGGCCGAGCTGGTCGGCACCGACCTCGACGAGTAGTTCCCCCGGTGGCCGGGTGGCCCTGTCCTGGTGACGCGAGCCGACAGGGTCACCCGGCCCCTCCATGCGTGCCCCAACGCAGCGCCTAGGGTGGCGGCATGGACAGTGTGCGGTTGATCGACCAGTGGCCGGTGACCAACGCGGCGACGGCGGTGATCGCCGCCGACGGCACGGTGCGCGCGGCGCACGGCGACACCGGGCGCCGCTACCCGCTGGCGTCGGTCACGAAGCTGCTCACCGCCTACACCGCGCTGATCGCCGTCGAGGAGGGCGTGGTCGAGCTCGACACACCCGTGTGGCCCGAGGGCGCCACGATCCGGCACCTGCTCGCGCACACCTCGGGGCTCGGCTTCGACGCGCCGAAGGTGCTGGCCGAGCCGGGTACCCGCCGGCTGTACTCGAACGCCGGCTTCGAGCAGCTCACCGCCGAGTTGGAGAAGCACTCGGGCATCCCGTTCGCCGACTACCAGGCCGAGGCGCTGCTCGGGCCGCTCGGCATGCGGGGCACCGCGCTCACCGGCTCCCCCGCCGCCGGGGCGCACTCCACGGTGGACGACCTCGTCCGGTTCGCCGCCGAGCTGCAGCGACCCACCCTGCTCGACCCGCGCACCGTCGCGGAGGCCACCACCGTCGCCTTCCCCGACCGCGCCGGCGTGCTGCCCGGCTTCGGCCACCAGAAGCCCAACGACTGGGGGCTCGGCTTCGAGATCCGCGACCACAAGAGTCCACATTGGACCGGTGCGACCAGCTCACCGCGCACGTTCGGACACTTCGGACAGTCAGGGACGTTCCTCTGGGTGGACCCCGACGCGAGCGCGGCCTGCGTCGTGCTCGCCGACCGCGACTTCGGGCCGTGGGCGACCGAGGCGTGGCCGCCGTTCACCGACGCCGTGCTCGCCGAGCTGCGCGGTCAGGGCTGAACCAGCACTCGGACCGGGGCACCGGCCCGGTAGGCCGCGATGTCTGCCACCGCGTCCCGGTAGAACACCTCGTACTCGGTGTCGGTGACGTAGCCGACGTGCGGGGTGAGCACGGTGTTCGGCAGGGTGCGCAGCGGGTGGTCGGCCGGCAGCGGCTCGGCGTCGTAGACGTCGAGCGCCGCGCAGCGGATCGCGCCCCGGCGCAGCGCGTCCACCAGCGCCGGCTCGTCCACGACCGGCCCGCGGGAGGTGTTCACCAGTACCGCGCCGGGTTTCATCGCGGCCAGCTCCGCCGCCCCGACCAGACCACGGGTGCGCTCGCTGAGGACCAGGTGCACCGAGAGCACGTCGGACCGGGCGAAGAGCTCCTCCCTGGACACCGCGGTGACGCCGTGCTCGGCGGCGCGGTCGGCGGTGAGGTGCTGGCTCCAGGCGACCGTGCTCATGCCGAAGGCCTGCCCGATCGTCGCGACCCTGGACCCGAGCCGGCCCAACCCGAGCAGGCCGAGCGTGCGGCCGTGCAGCCCCATGCCGACCGTGCGCTGCCAACCGCCCTCGCGCATCGCGCGCTCCTCCACGGTCAGGTTGCGGGCGGCCGCCAGGATCAGCGCCCAGGTGTGCTCGGCGGTCGGCTCGGGCAGGTAGCCGGTGCCGCACACGACGACGCCGTGCCGGGCCGCCGCGGCCAGGTCGATCGCCGCGTTGCGGTGCCCGGTGCTCACCAGCAGTCGCAGGTCGGGCAACCGGGCCAGCAGCTCCGCCGGGAACGGGGTGCGCTCCCGCATGGCCACCACCACCTCGTGACCGGCCAGCCGCCGGACCAGCTCGTCGCGGTCGGCGACGTGCTCGGTGAACACCGTGATCTCGGCGTCGAGCACCGACCAGTCGGCGAAGCGCAGCGCGACGTTCTGGTAGTCGTCCAGGATGGCGATCTTCATGCCGCCACGCTAGCCGCCCCGGCTCGGCGCGGTGCGGGCGCGAGCCATGATCTCGTCGATCACCCCGGTCTTGGCGTCGGCGTAGTGCTGGATGTACTTCCAGGTGCCCGCGGCCAGCTCACGCTTCGTCCTGGCGTACAGGTCCCGGTCGGCCGGGTGGCGGCGCAGGTGGTCGCGGAAGGTCAGCAGTCGGGCGATCTCCCCGCTGTCCGGTGAGTACACGTGCACGTTCACGTCGGTGTCCTGGCCCTTGAAGGCCCGGTGCCGCTCCCAGTCCGGCTCCCGGATCACCAACCGGTACCCGGCCCGTTCCAGCGCGGGGACGTAGCCGTCCTCGTCGGCGGAGTCGGGCACCACCAGCAGGATGTCGACGATCGGCTTGGCGCACAGGCCGGGCACCGAGGTGGAGCCGACGTGCTCCAGCAGCACCACCCGGTCGCCCAGCGCGCGGCGCAGGCGCGCGGCCTCCCGCTCGTACCGCCGGGGCCACTCCGGGTCGTAGTCGGCAAGGGTGACGGTGGAGTTCAGCGGTGGCGGCCCGTCGACCCAGATGGCCTCGAGGTCGGCGTCGGTGTAGTCGGCCCGGTGCGGCTTGGGCATGCGGTCGGCTCCTTCCGGACGGCAGTCGACCAACGTAACCCTGATCACCGGACGGCGGCAACGGCGCCGGAGCCGCCCGGCGCCAGGTCGACGCCGTGACCGGCAAACACAGCGACGTGGGCGGCCAACACGGCGACGTGGGCGGCCAACACGGCGACGTGGGTAGCGAACACGGCAACGTGGGTGGCGAACACGCCGGTGGGCGGGTGTCAGGTCAGGGGGAGCGGGAGGATGTCGCCGGTGGCGGCACGGAGCGCGTCGCGCATGGCCTCCCGGGGGGCCGGCCGGCCGGTGAACAGCTCCACCTGGCCGAACGCCTGGTGCAGCAGCATGTCCAGCCCGGTGGCCAGCCGGCCGCCGCGGGCGTCGACGGCCTCGGCCAGTGGGGTGGGCCACGGGTGGTACACCACGTCGAGCAGGCACCGCGCCCCGGCGAGGTGGTCGACGTGCGGGCCCAGCGCCCCGGCCGGCACCGTGCTCACCACCACCGGTGCCGCGGCCAGCTCGGTGAAGTCCACATCGGACCAGCGGGACACGGTGACGGCCAGCCCGGCCCTCCGGGCGGCCGCCGCGGTCCGCTCCGCCCTGGCCGGCTCGCGCACCACCAGCCGCGCCCCGGTCAGGCCCAGCTCGGCGAAGGCCACCACCACGGCCGCGGCCGTGCCACCCGCCCCGAGCACCACACCGGTGCCCGCGCCGCCGGTGAGGCTCCCGGCCGCGCGCAGCGCCCCGGTGACCCCGTCGACGTCGGTGCAGTCCGCCAGCCACCCGCCGTCCGCGCGGACCAGGGTGTTGGCCGCGCCGACCGCCGCCGCCCGCGCCGTGGCACTGGTGGCGAGGTCCAGGGCCGCCCGCTTGCCCGGCATGGTCACCGACAACCCGACCCACTCCGGGCCGAGCCCCGCGACCAGCTCGGGCAGCCCGGCCTCGTCCACCTCGATTCGCTCGTAGGTCCAACCGGACATCCCCAGCGCCCGGTAGGCCGCCTCGTGCAGCACCGGGGACAGCGAGTGCGCGACCGGCTTGCCGAGCACGGCGGCCCGGCAGCCCCCCGTGCCACTCGGGTCAGTAGGCACCCCGGGCCTGCGCTTCCCGCCGGTTCTGGTTGTGCTCCTCGTTGGTCACCGCGAAGCAGGACAGGCCGTTCTTCTCGCACTTCACGAAGAACAGCCACTCACCCTCCGCCGGATCCAGCGCCGCGGTCACGGCCTCCTTGCTCGGCGCGGCGATCGGCGTCGGTGGCAGGCCGGTGTTCTGGTAGGTGTTGTACGCCCCGGCCCGCGCCCGGTCCTCCGCGCTGGTCCGCACGGTCGGCCGGTCGAGCGCGTAGTTGATGGTGGAGTCCATCTCGAGCCGCATGCCCTCGGCGAGCCGGTTGTGGATCACCCTGGACACCTTGGCGAAGTCCTGCTTGACCGCCTCCCGCTCGATGATCGACGCGATGACCAGGATCTCGTAGGGCGTCTTCCCGGTCCCCTCGGCCCGGTCCGGCAGCCCGGTGGCCCGCAGCCGCTGCGCCGATTCGGTCAGCACACCGGTCAGCAGCTCCGGCGCGGTGGAGCCGGGCCGCACGTCGTACACGCCCGGCACGACCAGCCCCTCGATGGCGCGGGCGCCCTCCGCCTCCGCCGCCGGCTGGGCGGCCCACTCGGGTACGCCGAGCGCGGTGAGGTCGGCGCTCTCCGCGGCCGCGCGCAGCTCCTCCGGCGGCACACACGTGCTGGTGCCGTTGAGGTCGGCGCACGACGCGGTCGAGATGAGGCTCAGCACGCCGGGGGTGACGCTGCCGTCCGGTTGGGTGATGTCGTCGAGCTGGGTGCCGCCGCGGATCTCCAGCCGGCCGACCCGGGACCCCGGGGTCACCATGCGGTCCGCCGCGTTCGCGCCGGACATCCTCGTCTTGAGCATGTAGTAGCCGGGCTGGATGGCCCGCACCCTGCTGTCGTCCTCGCTGGCCTCGACGAACGCCTTCGCGCTCGCCACGACGTCGGCCGCGCGCAGCTTCTCCGCGATGGCGTTGGTGGTGTCACCTTCCTCGACCCGCACCAACACGTCGCGCTCGCCCGCGCCCTCGTAGTCCGCGTAACCGAAGCCCAGCAGCTCCCGCGCGCCGAACCACGCCGCGCCGGCCAGCAGCACGATCACCCCGACCGCGGCGACCCAGCCGAGCACCCGCCGGCCCCGGCGCCGCGGCCGCTCCTCCGCGACGTCCTCGTCGTCGAGATCGGCGAGGTCGTCGAGCTCGTCGCGGTCGCCGGGACGGTCCTCGTCGTCGTCGAAGAGGTCGCCCTCGTGCTCGTCGACGTAGTCGTCGGGCGCGTCCGGGTGCCGCGGCTCGGCGAACCGGTCGTGGTCGAGGTGCAACACCTCGGTCGGCCGCTCGTCCGGTGGCGGGCCCACCGGGGGCCGGGGCCGGCGGGGCATGGGCCGCGGCGCGGGCGGCTGACCGGGGCCGCCCAGGAGGTCGCCCTGCTGACGCTGGTAGCCGCCCGGCCCCGCGCCCGGCATCGGTCGCCGCGGTGGCCGCGCGGGAGCGGGGCCGGGCGGCTGCTCCGGCGCGGGCACCGGCCGCTGCGGCGGGCCCGGCCGGCGGCGACGCCCACCCGGGCCGTCGGAGCCGTCGGGACCACCGTGTCGCGGACCACCGTGCCGGCCGTTCATGCGCCCTCCCCCGCCGTACCGCGAGCGTCGAGCCAACCCTGCAGGATCTCCACCGCCGCGGCCTGGTCCACGACGGCCCGCTGCCGGCGACCCTTCACGCCGCGCTGGGACAGCATCCGCGCCGCGCTGACCGTGCTGAGCCGCTCGTCGGCCAGCCGGACGGGCACCGGCGCGATCCGCCTGGCGAGCCGGTCGGCGTAGTCCACCGCGATCTCGGCGGCCGCGCCGTGCCGGTCGGCCAGTGTCCTCGGCAGCCCCACGATCACCTCCACCACCTCGTGCTCGGCGACGAGACGGGCGAGCTGGTCGACGTCGGTGTCGGTGTCCGCATCACGGGACAGGGTAACGAGCGGGCTGGCGAGGAACGGTGCGGGATCACTCAGCGCCACCCCGACCCGGACCGACCCGACGTCCACGCCGAGCCGGCGGCCCGGGCCGGGGTCCGTCACACCCGGCCGATCGGGGCGCGGCGAGCTCACCCGCGCGCCACCGCGTCCCGCAGCAGCGTGATCGCCCGGTCGACCCCGGCCGGCTCGCCGCCGCCGCCCTGCGCCATGTCCGGCTTGCCGCCGCCACGGCCGCCGACGGCCTCGGCGAAGGCGGGCACCAGCTTGCCCGCGGCGAAGCCCCTGTCCCGCGCGGCGGCCGTGGTGGCGACGACGAAGCTGACCTTGCCCTCGCCGGTGGTGAACAACGCGACGACCCCCGGCCGCGACCCGAGCCGGTTGCGCACCTCGCCGGCCAGCGCCCGCAGCGCGCCGGCGTCCACGCCGTCGGCGACCCGCTCGGCGACCAGCGCGACGCCCGCGACGTCGGTCGCCTTGCCGGCGAGCGTGCCGGCCGAGCCGAGCACCTGCCGGACCCGCAGCTGCTCGATCTCCTTCTCCGCGTTGCGCAGCCGGGTGATCAGCTCCTCGATCCGGGCCGGCACCTGGTCGGCGGGCACCTTCAGGGTGCCGGCCAGCTGGGACACCAGCAGGTGCTCCTTGCGCACGTGGCGCAGCGCGTCGTCGCCGACCAGCGCCTCGACGCGGTGCACCCCGGAGCCGATGGAGGCGTCGTTGACCAGCTTCACCAGGCCGAGCTGGCCGATCCGCTCGACGTGGGTGCCACCGCACAGCTCCCGCGAGTAGTCGCCCATGTCGACCACCCGCACCTCGTTGCCGTACTTCTCACCGAACAGCGCGACCGCGCCCAGCTCCAGCGCCTTGTCCTTGCTGGTGACGTAGGCCTGCACCGGCACGTCGGTGCGCAGGTAGTCGTTGACCTCCTCCTCGACCTCGGTGAGCACGTCCGTGCCCACCCCACCGGGTGCGGTGAAGTCGAACCGCATCCGGCCCGGCGAGTTCAGCGAGCCGGCCTGCGCCGCGCGGTTGCCGTAGGCGCCGCGCACGGCCGCGTGCACGAGGTGGGTGGCCGAGTGCGAGCGGGCGATCGAGGCGCGCCGCTCGCCGTCGACCGCGCCGGTCACCTCGGTGTCCAGGCCGAGCTCGCCGGCGACCACCTCGACCCGGTGCACGAACAGCCCGGGCACGGCCCGCTGCACGTCCAGCACCTTCAGCTCCACGCCGGAGCCGACCAGCACCCCGGTGTCGGCGATCTGCCCACCGCCCTCGGCGTAAAACGGGGTCCGGTCGAGGATCACCTCGGCGGTGCCGCCCTCGGCGACGCTGCGCACCGGCCGGCCGTCCACCAGCATCCCGACGACCTTCGCGGTGGCCTGCAGGTCGGTGTAGCCGAGGAAGCGGGTCTCGCCGTGCTCGTCGAGCAGCCGGCGGTACACCGAGAGGTCGCCGTGGCCGCTCTTGCGAGTCGCCGCGTCGGCCTTGGCCCGCCGCCGCTGCTCGGCCATGAGGGTGCGGAAGCCCTCCTCGTCCACCGCGAGGCCCTGCTCGGCGGCCATCTCCAGGGTCAGGTCGATCGGGAACCCGTAGGTGTCGTGCAGCTGGAACGCCTTGTCCCCGGCGAGGATCTCGCCGCCGGAGCGCCTGGTCTCGGCCGCGGCGAGGTCGAAGATCCGCGAGCCCGCGGTGAGGGTGGCCAGGAACGCCTCCTCCTCGATCCGCATGACCTCGGCGATCCGATCGAAGTCGCGGACCAGCTCCGGGTAGGACGGGCCCATCGCGTCACGCACCACGGCGGCGAACTCGGGCAGCACGGGCTCGTGCACGCCGAGCAGCCGCACCGAGCGAACGATGCGGCGGAGCAGGCGACGGAGCACGTAGCCGCGGGCCTCGTTGCCGGGGGTGACGCCGTCCCCGATCAACATGACGCCGGACCGAGCGTGGTCGGCGATGACCCGGAAGCGGACGTCGTCGGCGTGGTCGGCGCCGTACCGGCGGCCGGAGAACTCCTCGGCCTTCGCGATCACCGGGCGGACGAGATCGGTCTCGTAGACGTTCTCCACGCCCTGCAGCAGGTAGGCGACCCGCTCGATGCCCATCCCGGTGTCGATGTTCTTCTTCGGCAGCTCACCGAGCACCGGGTGGCCCTGCTTGGGACTGCCCTCGCCCCGCACGTCCTGCATGAACACGAGGTTCCAGATCTCCAGGTAGCGGTCCTCGTCCACCGCGGGGCCGCCCTCGCGGCCGTACTCCGGGCCGCGGTCGTAGTAGATCTCCGAGCACGGCCCTCCGGGGCCGGGCACGCCCATGTCCCAGTAGTTGTCCTCGGCGCCGCGGTACTGGATCCGCTCGGACGGAATGCCGGTGACCTTCCGCCACAGCGCCGCCGCCTCGGCGTCGTCCTCGTAGACGGTGGCCCACAACCGGTCCGGGTCGAAGCCGTAGCCGCCCTCGTCCTGGGAGGAGGTGATGAGCTCCCAGGCGAGCTCGATCGCGCCCTCCTTGAAGTAGTCGCCGAACGAGAAGTTGCCGGCCATCTGGAAGAACGTGTTGTGCCGGGTGGTCTTGCCGACCTCGTCGATGTCGCCGGTGCGAACGCACTTCTGCACGCTGGTCGCCCGCGGGTACGGCGGCGGCACCTCACCCAGGAAGTAGGGCTTGAACTGCACCATGCCCGCGTTGACGAACAGCAGGTTCGGGTCCTCGAGGATGAGCGAGGCGCTGGGCACCTTCGTGTGCCCGTTCCGCTCGAAGTGCGTGAGGAACCGGCTGGCGATCTCGTGTGTCTCCACTGCAATGTCCTTGCGGCTCTGCGGCTCGGCGCGCGGCGACGAGCCGGGGTCGAGGGGTGGCTGCGGCGGCGGAGGGGACCCGCGAGCCGGCCGGCGGTGGCGGCGCGCGTCAGCCCTCCGCCCGGCTAGCTCGCCGGGCACGGGGCGCCGGCGCCGCGTGCCTGCCGGCGCCGGGCCGGGCCGGCAGCCCGGCGCGCTGCTCCACCATCTCGTTCAGCTCCCGCTCTCGTTCGGACATCCCGGCGCGGATGTCCGCGCCGAAGGCTCCGACGGCGCCCGCGAGCTCGCGGACGGCGTCGCCCAGGTTCGAGGCTAACCCCGCCGGCGTCGCCTGACGAGCGGCCTGGCCGGCCTTGCGCGACAGGGTGACCCCGGCGGCGACACCGACGCCGAGCCAGAACAGGCGCCTCATCGCCGCGCCCCCTTCCGCCGGGCGTGCCGGCCGGCCTCGATCGTCCTGGCCCTGCGCCGGGCGCGGATGGCCTTGGTGATCCCGTAGGACAGGGCCGCGGTCTTCACCAGCGGGCCGCCGAGGGTGGCGGTGAACACCGAGGAGAGCGCGGAGACGTTGCCGGTGACCGCCTGCGCGTTGGCGGTGATGCCGTCCACCCGCTGCAGCTGGGTGTTGACGTGCGTGATGGTGTCGTTGGCGCCGTGCAGCAGCGGGTCGGTGTTCTCGTGCGCCCTGCGGATGGCGATGGTCGCCTCGTCCAGCGTCCGGCCGAGCTTGATCAGCGGGATCGCCAGCAACAGCACCAGCAGCACGAACGCGCCTGCGGCGATCAGCGCGGCGATCTGCCCTGCCGACACGTGCCCTCCTCGAGAGTTCGACGACGGTGACGTTGGTCGAATCGCCGGTCAGGCTACCGCGTGCCGCCGGCCACGGACGGGCGGCCCACCGTCACCCGTCGCGCAGGGTGCGGCGCAGCCGCGGCACCCGCTCGGCGAGGGTGCGCTCGGCGCCCCGCTGCGTGGGGTGGTAGTAGTCGCGGCCGACGAGCTCGTCCGGCGGGTACTGCTGGGCGAGCACGCCCTCCGGCACGTCGTGCGGGTACCGGTAGCCCTGTGCGTTGCCCAGCCGGGCCGCGCCGGCGTAGTGGCCGTCCCGCAGGTGCGGTGGCACGGTGCCGATACGGCCGGCGCGCACGTCGGCCAGCGCCGCGTCGATGCCGGCGATGACCGCGTTCGACTTGGGGGCGGTGGCCAGGTGGACGGTGGCCTGGGCCAGCGCGAGCCGGCCCTCGGGCATGCCGATGAACTGCACGGCGTGCGCGGCCGTGACCGCCGCCTGCAGCGCGGTGGGGTCGGCCATGCCGATGTCCTCGCTGGCGTGCACGACCAGCCGGCGGGCGAGGAACCGCGGGTCCTCCCCCGCCTCGATCATCCTGGCGAGGTAGTGCAGCGCGGCGTCGACATCGGAGCCGCGGATCGACTTGATGAACGCGCTGATGACGTCGTAGTGCTGGTCGCCGTCGCGGTCGTAGCGCACCGCCGCCTTGTCCACTGTGGACTCTACGGTGGTGAGGTCGATGGTGTCGCCGCCCTTCGCCGCGGCGGCGTCGGCGGCGGCCTCCAGCGCGGTGAGCGCGCGGCGGGCGTCGCCGCCGGCCAGCCGCACCACGTGGTCCTCGGCGTCCTCGGCCAGAATGAACCGGCCGGCGAGGCCGCGCTCGTCGGCGGCGGCGCGACGAACGAGGCCACGGACGTCGTCGTCGGTGAGCGGGTGCAGCTGCAGCACCAGCGACCGGGACAACAGCGGGGACACCACGGAGAACGACGGGTTCTCCGTGGTGGCGGCGACGAGCAGGACCGTGCGGTCCTCCACCGCGCCGAGCAGGGCGTCCTGCTGGGTTCTGGAGAAGCGGTGCACCTCGTCGATGAACAGGACCGTGTCCTCGGCCTGGTAGGCGCGGCGGCGGCGGGCCTCCTCGATGACGCCGCGCACCTCCTTCACCCCGGCCGACAGCGCGGACAGTGCGACGAACCGGCGGCCGGTGGCGGTGGAGACCAGGTTGGCCAAGGTGGTCTTGCCGGTGCCGGGCGGTCCGTAGAGCAGCACCGACGCCGGCGCGGCGCCCTCGACCAGCCGGCGCAGCGGCGCGCCGGGGCCGAGCAGGTGCCGCTGGCCGACGACCTCGTCCAGGGAGCGGGGGCGCATCCGCACGGCCAGCGGCGCGTGCGGGTCCACCCGAGAGGGTTCCCGGGGACCGGGACCGGGCCCCGCCGGTGGTTCGGGCGGCCGGGTCAGGTCCGAGTTCACCGTGAACAGCTCGTCTTGCGCCACACCGTCGACGGTAGCCGCACCCGGTGACACCCGGGCGACAGCGGGCCGGCTCCGTCCTGCGGAGTCCCGTGGAGCCCGAGACCACGTCGCGGAAGACTGGGGCGCGTGGGGAGCCGTGCGCACCCGGTGAGCGCGGGCCCGTACCGCTCCCGAGGAACCCGGAGGGGGCGGACCACCTCGCCCGACCCATCTACGACAGCCCGAGCCCGACTCATCCGCGTAGCCGAATTCGTGCCGCGGCCCCAGCGCGCCCCCCACCCTTGCCCTTGGGGGCCGGGCCCCGGATCCATCTTACCGCTGGTCGGCGCACGGGAAGGGCGTTTCGGGAAGCTGTGGACAACTGCGGGGGTCCACGCCGCGCCAACGGGTGCCTCGTGCCCACGATCCCTCTTCTGGGGTATGGAACGCCGCGGCCGCACGGCGGCTCTGGCGCAGCGTTCTGGTACCGCGGATCGCGCCGCACGGGGGCTCTCCCACGAGGGGTCACGGCGACGTGGACCCGCGTTCGACAGGCCGTGGCCGCACCCGACGGCCTCACCGGCTGGTTGGGCGACACACGGGCGGTGGACCGACACAGCGCCACCAGCGGGCGCCGTCTCCCGCCAACAGGCGATGCCGCTCCCAGCCGTCCACCTGCTCAGCGGCCGCGCGCGCTCCGGCATCCACGGTGTGCTGCCGCCGCCGGGGCGCCCGCCGCGGGCGCCCCATGGAGCCGTCCGGTCCACCGTCCGGCCGCGCGCAGCCGCCGTCGCCACCGCGTCCACTGTGAGCCTCCCAGCCCCGAGTCTGGTCGAGCCGGTGGGCTACGTCGTCGGCGTCGTCAGCGTCGTCAGCGTCGTCAGCGTCGTCGGCGTCGTCGGCGTCGTCGGCGATCCGCCCTCGCCCGGCATCGCGCCCGAGGCGTTCTCCACGGAGGGCACGCGCCGGGGCCGCGGCCGGGTGGCCCCCACGTCCAGCGCGGAGCGGAGCAGGATCCCCGCCGCGTAGGGCACCAGGTCACGGCCGCGCCGCCACAGCCACGGGACGCCCTTGGCCACCAGCCACGCCACGTGGTCGAGCGCACCGCCGGGCGCCCCGCCGGACAGCTCCAGCCCGACCGGCGCCGGTACCGCGAACCCGGCCTCCGCCAGCAGCCCGGTGAACCCCCGCGCCAGCAGCCGGTGCCCCAACTCGGACGGGTGCAACCGGTCGACGCTCCACGCGCCCAGGTCGTAGGCGCCGGGCACCGCGACCACGTCCAGGCACGGCACACCCCGGCGCGCCGCCACCGCGTCGACGGCACCGTTGAGCGCGTCGATCCGCGCGCGCAGCGCCCGGTGCAGCGGGCCGGGCAGGCGGAACACCCTGCCGTGGTCGTGGTAGCGCACCGGCACCACCACCGCGCCGGCGGTGAGCAGCCGGGTGACCACCTCGTCCAGGTCGGCGGCGACGGCGGCGGGGTCGAAGTCCGAGCGCAGCGTGTCGTTCATCCCGGCGACCACCAGCGCCACGTCCGGCCGGTGGGCCAGCGCGGCGGGCAGCTGGGTCTCACGTACGCAGCGCATCCGGGCCCCGGTGAAGGCGCAGTTCAGGTAGCCCGCCGGGGGGACTCCGATGGCGCCGGCCACCAGGGGGCCCACGCCGCGCCAGCCGCCACCGGGCAACGGGTCGCCGAGCCCGACGGCGGTGGAGTCGCCGAGCACCGCCAGCCGGCGGGCCCGGCGGAGCGTGGTCGGAGGGTCGGTCGGGGGGTCGGTCGGGGGGTCGAGGAACGGGGTGACGTCGTCGTGTACCACGGTCACGGCTCGACCCTGGCGGACCCGGACTCACCGGCGATGAGCCGCCAGTTACGGAGCGCGGACGGCTCGGCGAACCCTCGGTGCTCCGGCGTTGGTGCTCCGGCGTTGGTGCTCCGGCGTCGGTGCTCGGCAGCGAAGGATGGCGGAGCATCGCCGGGCCCGGGCACGGCGGACTCCGCGGCACGGCCCTCCACCGACCGGTGCGGCCAGCTCCGCCGGGCCCGTACCGGACTCGAGACCGAACCGGCCGTCAGCGGAACGCCGGGTAGAGCGCGAGCTCCAGGCCAGGGCCGAACCGGGCGTCCAACGCCGCCGCGACTCGCTCGGCGTGCTCAACCAGCGCGCCGGCACCGGACTGGGCCGCGTGCCGGGCCAGGCCGCGCCACCAGTCGACCAGCGCGGCCGGGCGGCTGGTCGGGCCGGCCGCCGCGTCGGCGGGCACCTTGGGCAGCAGGTCCCACGTCGCGGTCCAGACCAGCAGCAGCTGGGTGTCCAGCAGGTACCCGGTGAGGGCCTCGTCGTCGGCCAGCGCCGGCCAGATGCCGGACACCTCGGCCCGCCACGCGGCGATCATCGCCTCGCTCATCCCCGGCGGCAGGGCCAGCGCGTCGGGGCTGGACACGAACGGCACCCGCAGGTGCGCGGCGTCCACCAGCGCGTTGCGCACCCGGCCGCGCTCGAAGTCGAGGAACCGGACCCCGTCCGGGGTGACCAGGTTGTTGTCCGGCCACAGATCCACCGGGCTGAACGCCCGGTAGCACGCCGACCGGGCGTGCTCGGCGGCCCGTTCCGCGGCGGCCCGGACCGGGGCGGACGTCGGCACGCCGAGCGTGGTCTCCAGCATGGCCGGCACCTCGGTGCTCACCGCGAGCCACGGCGCACTGTCCGGGCCGGGCCGGCCGCCGAGCCGGCGGAGCAGGGCGTTGAAGTCAGCCTCCCGGCCCGCGGTGCTGGCGTGCAGGTTGCCCAGCGACCGCGACCACGACAGCAGCGCGGTCTCGGCCGCCCTGGCGTCGCCGGCGTAGAGCTTGTCGCGCAGTGTCGGCGCCCGCCCCAGGTCATCGATCACCAGTACCCGGCGGTCGCCGCCGTGCGCCAGCAACTCGGGGCACATCCGTTCCTCGGCGGGCAGCGCGGTGAACAGCTGGTAGCTGACCGCCTCCCGGGCGAACGGGTCTCGGTCACCGGAGATCGGCGAGCCCGGGTAGTGCTTGATCACCAGCGTCCGCGGCAGGTCGAACGGCGACGAGGCGACCCTGGCCCGGACGACCGTGGCCGGCCCGCTGCCGGCGAGGTCCTCCGGGTCGACCAGGGTGATCGCGCTGCCGAACCGGTGCGCCAGCACCGCCTCCGCGGCGGCCAGCGCGGCCTCGATCCGGAGTAGCTCTGCTCCCGCTCCGACGGTCGAATCGTCGGCAGAGGAGGTTTCCACTGACATCGGTACAGACCCTACTAGTCGGCGAGCACGCGGCACACCGCGATCTCGGTGACGTTTGCTCGGAGATGTCCGTGATACCGGGAAATCCGGCATCCGCGAACAAGGACGTGTGATGCGGGAGACTCGTTGGCCGCCGTCCGGGTGACCGGAGGAGCCGGTCGCCTGTGCGGGCGGTGATCAGGCGGGCGGGGTCACGAACCGCGGGGCGCCGGCTTGGCGTCGACGCCGGCCTCCCGGCGCTGCTCGGCCGTGATCGGTGCGGGTGCCCCGGTGAGCGGGTCGTACCCGCCGCCGGTCTTCGGGAACGCGATCACGTCGCGCAACGAGTCCGCGCCGGCCAGCAACATGACGATGCGGTCCCAGCCGAACGCGATGCCGCCGTGCGGCGGCGGGCCGAACTGGAAGGCGTCGAGCAGGAAGCCGAACTTCTCCTGGGCCTCCTCCGCGGACAGACCCATCACCTCGAACACCCGCCGCTGCACGTCGGCCCGGTGGATACGGATGGAGCCGCCGCCGATCTCGTTGCCGTTGCAGACCAGGTCGTAGGCGTAGGCCAGGGCATTGGCCGGGTCGGTCTCGAACTTGTCGATCCACTCCGGGGTGGGCGAGGTGAACGCGTGGTGCAGCGCCGTCCACGTGCCAGAGCCCACCGCGACGTCGTCGGTCTCGTCCGCGGGCTCGAACATCGGGAAGTCCACCACCCAGACGAACGACCAGGCGCCCTCGTCGATGAGCCCGAGCCGGTGGCCGATCTCCAACCGCGCGGCGCCGAGCAGCGCGCGGGCCGCCGCCGGCTTGTCGGCGGCGAAGAACACGCAGTCGCCCGGCTTCGCGCCCACCGCCTCGGCGAGGCCGGCCCGCTCGTGCTCGGCGAGGTTCTTCGCGACCGGGCCGCCGAGGCTGCCGTCGGCGTTGACCAGCACGTACGCCAGGCCCTTGGCGCCGCGCTGCTTGGCCCAGTCCTGCCACGCGTCAAGCTGCCGGCGGGGCTGGTCGGCGCCACCGGCCATCACGACCGCGCCGACGTAGGGCGCCTGGAACACCCGGAACGGGGTGTCGGCGAAGAACTCGGTGAGCTCGGTGATCTCCAGGTCGAACCGCAGGTCCGGCTTGTCGGTGCCGTACCGGGCCATCGCCTCGGCGTAGCTGATCCGCCGGATCGGCCGGGTGATCTCGTGGCCGACCAGCCGCCACAACGCGGACACCACGTCCTCGCCCAGCGCGATGACGTCGTCCTGGTCGACGAAGCTCATCTCGATGTCCAGCTGAGTGAACTCCGGCTGCCGGTCGGCCCGGAAGTCCTCGTCCCGGTAGCAGCGGGCGATCTGGAAGTACCGCTCCAGCCCGCCGACCATCAGTAGCTGCTTGAACAGCTGCGGCGACTGCGGCAGCGCGTACCAGCATCCCGGCCGCAGCCGGGCCGGGACCAGGAAGTCCCGCGCACCCTCCGGCGTGGAGCGGGTCATGGTCGGCGTCTCCACCTCCACGAAGCCCTGCTCGTGCAGCACCTGCCGGGCCACCCGGTTGACCTCGCTGCGCAGCCGCATGGCGGCGGCCGGGCCGCTGCGGCGCAGGTCCAGGTAGCGGTACTTGAGCCGGACCTCCTCGCCGACGTCGACCCGGTCGTCGATCGGGAAGGGCAACGCCGCGGACTCGGCGAGCACCTCGAGCCCGGTGGCGAGCACCTCGATCGCGCCGGTGGGCAGCTCCGGGTTCTCGTTGCCCCCCGGGCGCACCGCGACCTCCCCGGTGACCCGGACGCAGAACTCGCCGCGCAGGTGGTGGGCGCGCTCGGCCATCTCGCCCTCGCGGAACACCACCTGCGCGACCCCGCTGGCGTCCCGAAGATCGATGAAGATGACCCCGCCGTGATCGCGCCGCCGCGCCACCCATCCGGCGAGGGTGACGGTCTGGCCAGCGTGCTCGGCACGCAGCGTGCCGGCGTCGTGGGTGCGAAGCACTGGGGTCGCTCTCCTCGTTCGGGTACTCGGGGCCACGGCAGGGCACAGGGGGCGATCGCGGCCGACCGCCGGCCGCGGCCATGCCGACGGTCAAGGCTAACGAACCGGCCATGGGGCACCGCCACCAGGTTTCCCGGCGTCACCGAGCAACGACAGCTGGTCCCCGCCGCGGTCCCGGCCCGGCTCGGGGACGGCACCGCGCGGCCATTCCCTCCGCTCCCCCGCGCCGTCGCGGGCCTGGCCGGACACCGTGTCGCGGGCCTCCCCCGGCGCGTGCCGGTCGAGCCCGTGGCGGCGCACCAGCGGGGCTACCCGGTCGGCCAGCCGTCGACGGTACTCGGCCGGGAGGTAGCTTCCCCGCGCGTACAGCCGCCGGTACCGCGGCACCAGCTCGGGATGCCGCCGGGCCAGCCACCGGCCGAACCACTCCCGCGCGCCCGGCCGCAGGTGCAGCGGCAGCACGGTGACGCCGGTGGCGCCGGCCGCGGCGATCTCGCCGAGCAGCGCGTCGAGCGCCTCCGTCGAGTCGGTGAGCTCCGGCAGCACCGGAGCGACGAACACCCCGCACGGCAGCCCGGCGTCACGGATCCGGCGCACCAGCTCCAGCCGCGCCCGCGGGCTCGGCGTGCCCGGCTCCAGGCCGCGCTGCAGGTCCCGGTCCAGCAGGGCCAGCGACACCCCGAGCCCGACCGGCACGTCCGCGCTCACCGCGCGCAGCAGCGACAGGTCCCGGCCCAGCACGGTCCCCTTGGTGAGGATCGAGAACGGAGTGCCCGAGCGGCCCAGCGCGGAGATGATGCCGGGCATCAACCGGTACCGGCCCTCCGCCCGCTGGTAGGGGTCGGTGTTGGTGCCCATCGCGACGTGCTCCCGGGGCCAGCTCGGTCGACGCAGTTGCGCGGCCAGCACCTCCGGGGCGTTCACCTTGACCACGACCTGGGTGTCGAAGTCGCGGCCCGCGTCGAAGTCGAGGTAGGTGTGCGTGTCGCGGGCGAAGCAGTTGTGGCTGACCACGCCGTTGGCGATGAAGTCGCCGGTGCCGGTGGTGATGTCGAACAGCGGCAGCTCCAGCCCCACCGGCTCGACCGAGGTCACACCGAGACCGCGGCCGGGGCTGACCGGCGCGCCGTCGAGCACCCGCTTCGCGGCGGCGGCCGGGCCGACCGAGTGGAAGAACCGCAGGTGCTCGTCGAGGCCGCCGAACACGGTCAGCGTCCACGACCCCGTGTCGGCACCGGCTCCCGTACCACCACTGGCACCACCGCTGACGCTGTGCCGGAAGCCGAACCGGCCCAGCGCGGCCCGCAGCAGCGCGACCATGCCGGGCTCGTCGCCGCCGAGCCGCAGCAACCCGTGCGCCCGCTGGCCGTCGGCGTCGAAGGCCCCGGCGAGGAACCCGCGGTGCCAGTCCGCCGACGGCTCGTCCGGCAGCCCGAACATCTCGGCGACGGCCGCGAAGCCCGCCGAGGCGCCGGGGGCCGGCGGCGGGCCGTCCAGGCCGGGCGGGTACACCGACTCGTCCGCCGGGATCCCGAACGCGGCCAGGTAGTGCCGGGCCCTGGCGAGGGCGTGCGGGTCGGTGACGCCGAGCCGGAACCGGTGCGCGCCGAGCCCGGCGTCGTCCCGGATCACCGCGCACAGGTACCCGGCCCGGTACTCGGCGTTGTCCGGCGGCGGCACGGCGAACGCACCGGTGCCGACCATGCGGTTGCGGGTGGTCAGGTGGGGCCGCTGGGAGGCGCCGAACCGGGTGCCGATGACGTGCTTCCAGCCGCGGTCGGTGAGGAACCGGTGGTCGGCGCTGGCCACCAGCCGGGTCCCGTCGGCCAGGGTCACCCGGTACGCCGGCTTGACGGTGGCCCAGTGGGCGAGCACCCGGGTGCGGACCAGCCGCCGCTGCACCCCTCGCCCGACCGTGCCGTAGATCTCGTCGCCGACCGTGAGCTCGGCCAGCGCGCGGTACGACCCGTCCGCCATGAGGATCGGCGTGTCCCCGGCCAGGCAGTAGGCGCAGGCGTGGGAGCAGCCTCGGTACGGGTTGACCGTCCACCGGAAGGGAACCCGCGCCGTCTCGGGCACCTTGTTGAGCACCGACTTCGCCCGCACCTCGTGGAAGGTCACCCCGGCGAACTCGGGCGACCGCACGGTGCGGACCAGGCCGGGCAGGGCGAGCGGCGCCTGCTCGCCCTCGCCCTCGACGGGGTCACCCGTCTGCCCGGCGCCCTCGACACCGGGGCCCTCCATCCGGGCCCTCTCCACACGTTGCCTGTCCCATCGCACACCGCCAGTCGAACACACGTTCGAACAGGTGTCAACCGCGTTCCGACGGGCCTGTGGACAACCGCGCCTGGTGAGCAGAAGGGCAGGTCAGGCGCCGGCGCGGCGGCCCGACACCGCGGTCAGCCAGGGCCGCAGGACCGGAAGGACGTGCTCGGCCCGCATGGCCCGGACGTGGTCCAGCCCGTCGAGCACCCGCACGTCCCAGCCGAGGTCGGCGAGCTCGGCACGGTGGCGCACGACGGGACCGGTGATGTCCACCGTCACCTCACCCCACCGCGGGCCGTACGGGATCTCGTCGACCGAGCCGACGAAGCAGAGCCGGGGGCAGCGGATCCGGCCCTGGGCGGACCGATCGTCGAAGCCTTGGAGCGCGCGGTACAGCGTGACGAACTGCCGGGTCTGCGCCGCCGACAGCGTCACCTCGGCCGCGTCCCAGTCGAACCCCTCGGCTCCCCCGGCGCCGGTCGACTCAGCGGGCTCCGGCTGGGCAGGTTCCGGCGCGGCCGATCCCGCCGGCCGTCCCCCGGACGTCGCGAGCTCGTGGGTGGCGGTGGTGACCCGCAGCATCGCCTCGTACGGCCCGTCCAGCGGTGGGAAGCCACCCATCGCCAGCGCGTCGAGCCGGTCGGTGCGCAGGGCCAGCTGCAGGCCGACCATCGCCAGCCACGAGTAGCCGTAGTACGTGAACCGGTCCGCGCCCGCCGCGTCGGCCACCGCGAGCAGGTCGGCGGCCACGGCGGCGGGCGTCAGGGTGTCCGGCTTGGGAGCGGCCATGACATGGCCCTCGTAGTCGAACGCGACCACCCGGACGGTGTCGCGCAGGCCGTCGACCAGTGCGGGTCCCAGCTCCGGATCGGCGCCGACCGCCCGCATGGACTCGGCCTGGGTGCCGGTCACCGGATGCGGGTTCACCGGGAGGAGCAGCGTGGGTCCGTGGCCGTGCACGTGCAGCTCGAGGACGCTTCCGTCGTGCAGGGTCACCTTGGGCGTGCGGACGCCTCTCTTTGCGCCATCAGAAGTCACGAAGAGCAGAATAACTTACGCCATAAAGAGATGGCCGTCGGGCCCTGCTCGGCCGGCATCGGGAGGGCCTGGTCACCCCGCGCTGGTCGCCGGGGCCCGCCCTGGCGAAGATGTCGCGGTGCCCCGCGACATCGCCGACGACGACACCGGCCCGATCCGGCGCGTGCCCGCCGAGTCGGCGCGTCGGCCGGCGCCCCCGCGGGACTCGCCTCCAACCCCGCCGCCCCGCGCGCCGCGGCGCCGACCCTCTGGCCAGCCACCCCGGGTGACCGACCCGGCCGAGCGGGCAGCCCACCGGTCGGGTCCGGCGGAGCGGGCCCGGCCCGCCGTGCCGCCCCCGGCCGGTGGTGGGACCCGGCGCCGCCGCGCCGAACCACCCAGTGCTCCTGAACCACCGAGCGCCCCCGAGCCACCCGAGCCACCCCGGCCGACCGAGGCGGCCACCGGACACGGGCACGGGCCGGTTCCGCCCGCGTCCCGGCGGGTGCGGCGGTTGCTCGCCGCCCTGCTGGCGCCGTTCGCGGCGGCGATGGTCGTCGGGGTGGTCGTGCTGTACCCCTGGGGCGCTCCCGAGCCCACCTCGGCCACCCCGTCGGGCACCCCGGTGCACGGCGTGGTCACCGGCGTCACCGCCGGGCCGTGCCTGTCCCCTGGCGGGGTGCGGGTCGGCGAGCCGGCACCGGGCACCGACGAGGCGTGCCGGCACGTCGAAGTCCGGCTGACCGACGGCGCCGCCCCCGGCACCACCCTCCGCAAGATCGTCCCGGTCGAGCCGAGCACCCCGCGGTTCACCGTGGGCGACGAGGTCGTCCTGTCCTACTTCGGCGCCGACCCCGCCAACCCGGACTCCTACCAGCTCAACGACTTCCAGCGCGGCCTCCCGCTCGCCGCGCTGGCCGTGCTGTTCGCGGCGGCGGTGCTCGCGCTCGGCCGGTGGCGCGGGCTGATGGCGCTCGTCGCGCTCGGGCTGAGTTTCGTGGTGCTGGTGCTCTTCGTCTTCCCGGCGATCCTGGCCGGCGAGAACCCGCTGCTGGTCGCCATCGCGGGCGCCGGCGTGATCATGTTCGTCGCGCTGTACTCGACGCACGGGCTGTCCGCGCGCACCTCGGTCGCCGTCCTCGGCACCATGGTCAGCCTCACGCTCATCGGCGGTATCTCCGCGCTCTTCTCCGCCACCGCGGCGCTCACCGGACTCGACGAGGACACCGCCACGCTGATCGCCGCCCTCGGCCACGGCGTCGACTCCCGCGGGCTGCTGCTCGCCGGCGTGGTCATCGGCGCGCTCGGCGTGCTCGACGACGTCACCGTCACCCAGGCCAGCGCCGTGTGGGAGCTGCGCAGGGCCAACCCGGCGCTGCGGTGGCGCGAGCTGTACGGCGCGGCGCTGCGGATCGGCCGCGACCACGTCGGCTCGGCGGTCAACACGCTGGTCATGGCCTACGCCGGCGCCGCACTGCCGGTGCTGCTGCTGGCCACGCTGTCCGGCGTCGGCCTGTCCACCGTGCTGACCTCGCAGGACATCGCGCAGGAGATCGTGCGGACGCTCGCCGGGAGCATCGGGATCATCGCCGCCGTGCCGATCACGACGCTGCTGGCCGCGCTCGTTGCCACCCGCGAGGAACCCGACGGCGCGCTCAGTCCAGCGTCGCCACGAACCGGCTGACCGCCTCCAGGGTGAACCGCTGGGCGAGCCGGCCGGACGGGGCCGCCGCGGCCAGCCGGTACAACGGCCGGTCGGCGGCGGCGTCGCCACGGGCCTCCGACCGCAGCTGCGCGATGAGCAGCTCGGCGAACACCATCCCGTTGGCCTCGACGTTGTTCGCCAGCGCGTCGGCGAGCCGGCGCAGCGCGAGGATGCCCAGCTCCCGGCCACCGGTGCCGGCGTAGATCGCCAGGTCGATCTTGACCGCCCTGCCGCGCTGCCCCGCGTCGAGCAGCAGCGCGACCGTGCGGGTGCCACGCACGTCGGTGATCAGCAGGTCGATCCGGCCGGCGGTGACGAGGTCGATCCGGCGGGTCCGCCAGGTGCGCACCACGACGGTCCTGCCCTCCAGCCACACCCGCCGGCGCAGGTTGAACAGCACCACGTACAGCAGCGGCAGCCCGACGACGGCCGCCGCGACCAGCCCGGCGACCCGACCGCCGAGCAGCCCGGCGATGCCGCCCGAGGCGGCGGCGAAGACCACCACGCCGATCAGCCCTGAGCAGCCGCGGCGGCGCCGGGCGACGGGATCGTCGTTGTGCAGCGGGAGGCGCTCCGGCTCGGCCGGCCCGCTGTCGTGCTCGCTCATGCCGCACCAGCGCCGGACGCGGCGCCCGTGCCGGCACGGGTCCCACACCGCCTGGGCGGACGATGGTCGGCCAGGAACGCGCCGGTCGGACACCCGACGACGAGCACGGCGTCCTCCTCGATTTTCGGGGCGGGACCGAAGTTTCTCCCCACCCTATCGGCCCCTGTACGGGGCTCTCACAGACTGGGGCCATAGACTGCCGCCACCCGGGCCGAGCGGGTGAGTCGAAGTGTCGAGTGGATTTCGGGAGGGGCACGTGGCGACCAACCAACAGCGCCGGGAAGCCGCCAAGCGCAAGCTCGAACGGCAGCTCGCCCGCCGGGCCGAGCGGGCGCGGCGGCGGCGGATCGTCGGGGTCGGCGTCACCGTCGGCGCCGTGGTGGTGGCCGCCGGGTTGATCATCGTGCTGGCCACCCGGGGCGGGGACGACGCCGCCGCGCAGGACCCGACCACGAGCGAGACGCCGCCGATCGACATTCCCACCGAGCGGGCGCCGATGCCGGTGCGACCCGAGCCGCTGGCCAACCCGGTGAGCTGCGAGTACCCGACCGAGGAGCCGGCGGCCAAGGAGGTGCGCCCGCCACAGGGCGGCGAGGTGCCCTCCATCGGCACCGTGGACGTCACCCTGCACAGCACCGCCGGCGACATCCCGCTGACCCTCGACCGCGCGCTGGCGCCGTGCACCGTGCACAGCTTCCTCAGCCTGGCCGAGCAGGGTTACTACACCGACAGCGAGTGCCACCGGCTCGGCACCGAGGGGTTGCAGATGCTGCAGTGCGGCGACCCGAAGGGCGATGGCTCCGGCGGTCCCGGATACACGGTCCCCGACGAGAACTTCCCCGAGCTGACCTACGGGCGCGGCCTCCTGGCGATGGCGAAGAAGCAGGCGCCGAACAGCGGTGGCGGTCAATTCTTCATGGTCTACGGCGAAGCCCAGCTGTCCCCGGACTACACGGTCTTCGGCAACATCGGCGACCCCGGGCTGGAGGTGCTCGACCGGGTGGCCCGGGACGGCATCGACCCGGCCCAGATGGGACCCGATGGCACCGGCAAGCCGAAGACGCCCCTGCGGTTCACCGGTGTCACCGTCGGCTGAGCCGTCGGCCGCGGTGGCCGGGTTCCCCGCCGAGCTCAACGGCCGGCCGGCCACCGCGGCGGAGCTGGCGGTGCTGGCCACGGTCAACTACGGCCACTTCACCGCGATGCAGGTGCGCGGTGAACGGGTCCGTGGGCTCGAGGCGCACCTGCGCCGGCTGGCCGCCGCCACCCGCACGCTGTTCGGGCACGCCCTCGACACCGGCCGGGTGCGGGACCACCTCCGACACGCGGTGGCCGGCGCGGGCGACGTCTCCGCCCGGGTGCACGTCTTCTCGCTGGAGTTGCCCCGCACCGGGCTGACCGCCCCGCTCGCCCCCGACGTGCTGGTGACGCTGCGCCCGCCGAGCGAGCCGGCGACCACCCCGGTGCGGCTGCGCTCGGTGCGCTACGCCCGCGAGCTGCCGGAGGTCAAGCACGTCGGCACGTTCGGGCTGTTCCACCACGCCCGCGCCGCCCGGCTCGCCGGGTTCGACGACGCGCTGTTCGTCACCGCCGACGGGCACGTGGCCGAGGCGTCGATCTCGAACGTCGTACTCGTCGACGGTGGCACGGTGGTGTTCCCGGACGCGCCGATGCTGGACGGCATCACCCAGCGGCTGCTGCGTCGCGGCCTGGCCCGGGTGGGGGTGCCGACCGTGACCCGACCGGTCCCGCTGGCCGAGGCCCGCGTGCCGCGTGCGGCGTTCCTGTGCAACTCGGCCTCACCGGCCGTCCCGGTCGCCG
Organism: Amycolatopsis arida; assembly: GCF_900115565.1. Classification (GTDB taxonomy): domain Bacteria; phylum Actinomycetota; class Actinomycetes; order Mycobacteriales; family Pseudonocardiaceae; genus Yuhushiella; species Yuhushiella arida. Next base: position 257,997 of record NZ_FOWW01000008.1, read on the forward strand.
CGATCGACGGCGCGGAGCTCACCCTCGACCCCGCGCTCACCACACTGCTCACCGAGGCCTACGACACCACCCCCTGGGACGAGATCTGACGCTCAGCGGTGGGTGAAGCGGGGTGGGCGGCGCTCCAGGAACGCGGCGACGCCCTCGGCGTAGTCCTCGCCGTGCACCGCGGCCAGCCGGATCTCGGCCACCTCGTCGTCGGCGGCCCGGGCACCGGCCAGAACCTTCTCCACGATCCGGTTCATCCCGCGCACCGCCGCCTGCGAGCGCGCGCACAGCGTCCGAACGAGGTCCTCGGCCTCGCCGGGCAGGTCCTCGACCGGGAACACGTCGTTGACCAGACCGATCTCCCGAGCGCGGCGGGCGTCCAGCAGCCGCGCGGACAGCAGCAGGTACCGGGCGTGCGCCGGCCCGACCAGCGCCACCAACCGGCGGGTGGACTCGAAGTCGTAGACGATGCCCAGCTTGGCCGGGGTGATGCCGAAGCGGGCGTCGGTGGCGGCGAGCCGGAGGTCGCAGGCGACCGCGAGCTGGCAGCCACCGCCGATGCAGTTGCCGCGCACCACGGCGACGCTCGGCTTGCGCAAGCCGGCGAGCGCCCGCACGGCGGCCTCCACGGCGCGGTCGTAGGCGGCCGCACCGTTGGCGGACGAGCGCAGCGCGCGGAACTCGCCGATGTCCGCCCCGGCGGAGAAGTGCTCCCCCGCGCCGGTGACCACCAGCACCTTCAGGTCCCGGTCCCGCTCGACCTCGGCGACGACGTCCGGAATAGCGGACCACATCGCGGAGCTGACGGCGTTCATCTTTGCCGGCCGGCACAGCGTCAGCCGGCCCACCTCGCCGTCCCGGACGAACTCGAGCCCTTCGGTCATGGGCCCCCACCCTACGGCGTTCGCGTCAGGAAGCGGATGTGACGCGGTACACGTCGTAGACGCCCTCGACGTTGCGCACCACCTTCAGCACGTGGCCGAGGTGCTTCGGGTCGCCCATCTCGAACGAGAAGCGGCTCACCGCGACCCGGTCGCGCGACGTGGTGACCGAGGCGGACAGGATGTTCACCTTCTCGTCGGCGAGCACCTTGGTGATGTCGGACAGCAGGCGGTGCCGGTCGAGCGCCTCCACCTGAATCGCCACCAGGAACACCGACGACTCCGACGGCGCCCACTCCACCTCGACCAGGCGCTCCGGCTGGGCCCGCAGATCGTCGGCGTTGGTGCAGTCGGTGCGGTGCACGCTCACCCCGCCACCGCGGGTGACGAAGCCGAGGATGTCGTCACCAGGCACCGGGGTGCAGCAGCGGGCCAGCTTCGCCCACACGTCGCTGGCGCCCTTGACCACCACGCCGACGTCGCCCGAGCCGCGCCGCCGGGTGACGGTGGACGGGGTGGACCGCTCGGCCAGCTCCTCCTCGGCCTCCTCGACGCCCCCGAGCAGCGCGACCAGCCGCTGCACGACGTGCTTGGCACTGGTGTGGCCCTCGCCGACGGCGGCGTAGAGCGAGCTGATGTCGGAGTAGCGCAGCTCGGCGGCCACCGCGCCCATCGAGTCGGCCGACACCAGGCGCTGCAGCGGCAGCCCGACCTTGCGGACCTCCTTGGTGATCAACTCCTTGCCGGCCTCGATCGCCTCGTCGCGGCGCTCCTTGGCGAACCACTGGCGGATCTTGGCCCGCGCCTTGGGCGAGGCGGCGAAGGCCAGCCAGTCCCGGGAGGGCCCGGCACCCTCGGCCTTCGAGGTGAAGATCTCGACGACCTCGCCATTGTCCAGCTTGCGCTCCAGCGCGACCAGCCGGCCGTTCACCCGCGCGCCGATGCACCGGTGCCCGACCTCGGTGTGCACCGCGTAGGCGAAGTCCACGGGAGTGGACCCGACCGGCAGCGTGATCACGTCTCCCTTGGGGGTGAAGACGAAGATCTCCCGGGTGGCCAGGTCGTAGCGCAGCGACTCGAGGAACTCGCCGGGGTCGGCGGCCTCCCGCTGCCAGTCCAGCAGCTGCCGCATCCACGCCATCTCGTCGATGTCCACCGCGTTGGCAGGATTGTTACCGTGCGTGCCTCGGCTTTCCTTGTACCGCCAGTGCGCGGCGATGCCGTACTCGGCGGTGCGGTGCATCTCGTGCGTGCGGATCTGCACCTCCAACGGCTTGCCGTCGGGGCCGATCACCGTCGTGTGCAGCGACTGATAGACGCCGTAGCGGGGTTGGGCGATGTAGTCCTTGAACCGGCCCGGCATCGGCTGCCACAGCGCGTGCACCACGCCCATCGCCGCGTAGCAGTCCCGGACGTCCTCCACCAGGATCCGGACGCCGACCAGGTCGTGGATGTCGTCGAGGTCGCGGCCGCGGACGATCATCTTCTGGTGGATCGAGTAGTAGTGCTTCGGCCGGCCCTCGACCTTCGCGGTGATCCGGGACGCGCCGAGGTGCTTGGTCAGCTCGCCGATCACCCCGCGCAGGTAGATGTCCCGGGACGGGGCCCGGTCGGCGACCAACCGGACGATCTCGTCGTACTTCTTCGGCTGCAGGATCGCGAACGCCAGATCCTCCAGCTCCCACTTGACCGTGGCCATGCCGAGCCGGTGCGCCAGCGGGGCCAGCACCTCGAGGGTCTCCTTGGCCTTGCGGGCCTGCTTCTCCGGCGGCAGGAACCGCATGGTGCGCATGTTGTGCAGCCGGTCCGCCAGCTTGATCACCAGGACCCGCGGGTCGCGGGCCATCGCGATCACCATCTTGCGGATGGTCTCCGCCTCGGCGGCGGTCCCGAGCTTGACCTTGTCCAGCTTGGTGACCCCGTCGACCAGCTCGCCCACCTTGTCGCCGAAGTCGGCCTTGAGCTTCTCCAGCGAGTAGCCGGTGTCCTCGACGGTGTCGTGCAGCAGGGCGGCCACCAGGGTGATGGTGTCCATGCCCAGCTCGGCCAGGATGGTCGCCACGGCCAGCGGGTGGGTGATGTACGGGTCGCCGGACTTGCGCCGCTGGTCGCGGTGCAGCTCCTCGGCCACGTCGTAGGCCCGTTGCAGCAGCGCCAGGTCGGCGTTCGGGTGCAGCTCCCGGTGCACCGCGGCCAGCGGCTCCAACACCTGCTTGACCGAGGCGGCCCGCTGCGCGGTGATCCGCCGCGCGAGCCGCGCCCGCACCCGCCGGGTCGCCGACGGTGCCCGGGTGGCCGCGCCGGGCTGGGCGGCCCGCGCCGGGTAGCCGGGTTGGGCCGGCACACCGGAGTGGAGCTCTTGGCTCACCCGCACCTCCCGCTGATCGCGCTCACGGACCGCGCCCGTCGATCGCGTTCCGTTGACCCCAGCGTAACCCCGGGCGTCCCGGCGGCGCGGCGCGGCGCCGCACGAGCGGTCAGCGCACCCGCAGCGCGTGTACCCGGACCGCGGGCAGCCGCTCCCGCCCGCCCAACCCGGCCAGCTCCAGCACCACGGACACGCCGGTGACCTCGGCGCCGACCTCGCCCAGCAACGCGCAGGTGGCGGCGGCCGTGCCACCGGTGGCCAGCACGTCGTCGATCACCGCGACCCGGCTGCCGGCCGGCACCGTACCGGCCGGCAGCTCCAGCGTGGCGGTGCCGTACTCGAGGGCGTAGTCGATCCGGCCGTCCACCGACGGCAGCTTGCCGGGCTTGCGGATCAGGGTCACCCCGAGCCCGCGGGCGTAGCCGACCGCCGCGGCCAGCAGGAAGCCCCTGGCCTCGATCGCGGCGAGCAGCTCCGTCGTCGGGTCGAGCGTGCCGGCGAGCGCGTCGACCACCGCGGCGAACGCCGCGGCGTCGCCGAACACCGGGGTCAGGTCGCGGAACAGCACCCCCGGCTCGGGGAAGTCCGGCACCTCGGCGATCAGGTCGAGCGCCGTGTCGAGCCTGCCGAGCCCGGCGGAGGAGCCGCCGGTCATCCGCGCTTGCCGCGCTTGCCGGCCGGCCGGCCCCGGCGCTGTGCCGCCTTCGACGGCGCCGTCTTCGGGTGGCGGGCGGGCACGCTCGCCGCGGCGGCGTACGCCTTCTCCCTGCGCAGCTCCGTCTCCAGCGCCGCGTCGTCGGTGGTGTCCAGCTCGTCGCCCTCGCGCTCGGCGGCGGCCTTGCGCGCCACGTTCTCCCGCCGGGCCCGCACCCGTTCGGCCTGCTGCTGGAACCGCGGGTCCCGCATCTTCAGGTCGACCAGCAGCGGGGTGGCCAGCAGCACCGACGACAGCACGCCGGCGAGCATGCCGGTGAGCTGCACCAGCGCCAGGTCCTGCAGCGTGCCGGAGCCGAGCAGGACGTAGCCCACCACCATCAGGCCGAGCACCGGCAGCAGCGCGATGACCGACGTGTTGATGGACCGCATCAGGGTCTGGTTGAGCGCGAGGTTCGCCGCCTCGCCATAGGTGCGCCGGGTCAGTCCGAGCAGGCCGCGGGTGTTCTCCTTGACCTTGTCGAACACCACCACGGTGTCGTAGAGCGAGAACCCGAGGATGGTCAGCAGACCGATCACGGTCGCCGGGGTGACCTCGAAGCCGACCAGCGAGTACACACCGGCGGTGACCACGATGTCGTGCAACAGCGCGACCAGCGCGGCGATCGCCATCTGCCGTTCGAAGTAGAGCGCGAGGAAGATCGTCACCAGCACGAGGAACACGGCCAGCGCGATCAACGCCTTCTCGGAGATCTCACCGCCCCACGTCGAGCTCACCGCGCTGTCGCTGATCGCGTCGATGGACGGCGCACCGGTGACGCCGATCGGCTTCAGCTGGTCGAACAGGGCCTGCTTCACCCGGCCGACCTCGGCGACGTCCAGCGTCTGCGAGCGGATCTGCACGGTCGCCGCCTCGCCGACGCCGACCCGCTGCGCCTCCGTGGCCGGCTCGCCCAGCGCGTCGCGGAAGACCTCCTTGGCCTCGTCCGGGGTGATCTCCCCGTTGGCGCCCTGCGCGGGCATCTGGATCTGCGTGCCGCCGACGAACTCGATCCCGAGGTTGAACCCCTTGATCCCGATCGAGCCGATGCACACGGCGATCAGCACCGCGAACACCACGTACCAGCGCTTGCGGGCGCCGACGATGTCGAACGCGCCGGTGCCGACGTAGAGCCGGTGGAAGACGCTGTCCTTCTTCACCTTCCCGGTGCCGGGCTCGGCCGGCGTCGGCTCCGCCGTGTCGCCCCCGTCCCGCGTCGGGTCCTGCCGGTCCTCGGCCACCTCATGCCTCCTTCGCAACCGCGCCGGGGACCCGGCCGGCGGCTCGGCGGCTGGCCCCCAGCCGCTGCACCGCGCCCAGTCCGGAGAGCTTCGGGCTGGACAATCTCTTCGACCTCGCGATCAACGCCACCAGTGGGTGGGTCACCAGGAACACCACGCTCAAATCCAGCACGGTGGACATGCCGAGGGTGAACGCGAAGCCCTTGACCTCGCCGACCGCCAGCGTGTACAGCACGGCCGACGCGAGGAAGAGCACCGCGTCCGAGGCGAGGATGGTGCGCCGGGCGCGGATCCAGCCGCGGGACACCGCGGACCGGAACGTGCGACCCTCGCGCATCTCGTCCTTGAGCCGTTCGAAGTACACCACGAACGAGTCGGCGGTGACGCCGATGGCGATGATGAACCCGGCCACCCCGGCCAGGTCGAGGGTGAACCCGATCCACCGGCCGAGCAGCACCAGCACCGCGTAGACCACCGTCGCCGACAGGAACAGCGACAGCACGGTGAGCACGCCCAGGATCCGGTAGTAGAACAGGCAGTACACGAACACCAGCGCGATGCCGATGCCGCCGGCGATCAGGCCCGCCTGCAGCGAGGACAGCCCCAGCGTCGCGGACACCGTCTTGGCGTCGGAGGACACGAACGACAGCGGCAACGAGCCGTACTTGAGCACGTCGGCGAGCTGCTTGGCCTCGGTCTGGCTGAAGTTCCCGGTGATCCGGGTCTTGCCGTCGAGGATCGCGACCTGGATGGTCGGCGCCGACACCACCTGGGTGTCCAGCACGAACGCGGCCCGCTGACCGACATTGGCCGAGGTGAACTCCGCCCACTTCTGGGTGCCCTCGGACTTGAACTCCAGGTTCACCGACCAGCCGGGCTGGTCGGTGGCGGGGGTGGCGGTCGCGTCGGAGATCTGCTCACCGGGCAGGAAGCTCGGCCCGAGGACGAACTTCTCGGTGCCGTCCTCGGCGCAGGTGACCAGCGGCAGGTTCGGGTCGTCGTTGCCGCGCAGCGGGTCCTCCTGGCCGCAGTCCAGCGCCACCAGCGCCTGCTGCTGGGCCTGCTGCGCCGCGGCCGCCTGCGCGGGGTCGCCCGGGTTCTCCGGCACCAGTGCCGGGTTCTGCCGTAGCTCCTTGGCCTGCTGGATCTCCTGGGCGGTCTGGTCGTCGACCACCCCATCACCGTCACCGCCGTCCGGCGGGTTCTGCGCCGGCGCCGCGGCCGGTGCGCCACCGCCACCGGCGGGCTGCTCACTCCGCTGGTCGGCGCCCTGCTGTTGTTGGTCGCCCTGCTGCTGGCCGGCGTCGGGCTGCTGCTCCGCGCCGGGCTGCCCCTCGGGCGGCTGCTGGCCCTCCGCGGGGGGCTGCTGGCCCGGGGCGGTCGCAGGACCGGCGGGCACCGCGTTGATCACCTTGCGGAAGTAGAGCTTGGCGGTACGGCCCAGGTTCTTGGCCTGCTCGCCCTCCTCGCCGGGCACGGTGATGACGACGTTGTTGCCGTCGAGCACCACCTCGGCGCCGCTGACACCGATGCCGTTGACCCGGGTGTCGATGATCTGCCGGGCGCGCTCCAGCGCCTCCCGGGACGGCTCACCGCCGTCGGGGGTGCGCGCGGTCAGGATGACCCGGGTGCCGCCCTGGAGGTCGATGCCCAGCTTCGGGGTCGGCTTGCCGTCGCCGGTGAGGAACACCAGCGAGTACAGCACGGCGACGATGAGCGCGAAGAAGGCGAGATAGCGTCCCGGGCGGATCTGCCCGGCCGGAGGTGCCACGGTCGGTCGTTCTCCTCGAACTGGTCTTCGGCTGGTAGGGGCGGCCGCGCGGGAGCCCGGCCTGCGGTGTCACCGCGAACGCCCGCAACACCGAGACACTAATCTACCCACCGCCCTACTAACGGCGGAGCGCGACCGGGGGAACACGGACCGGTCCGGCTCGGGCCGTGCCGGTTCACCGGCGCGCCGCTGGGGTAGGTCAGGTGCCACCGGTGCGCGGGCCGCCCGCCACACGAGTGCTCCCGCGATGGCGCGCGTCGGCGCCGGGCGACCCTACCGACTGCCGCGTGTGGCGAGTGTTGGCCCGGCGCCGACGCCGGCCCGCCACGCCGGCTGGACTCACTTCTTCTTGTGCTCCAACGGCGGGGCCACCTCGGCCTCAACCTTCTCGGCGGTGTCCGGGGTGGTGTCCGCGGGGGCGGTCTCCACCTCGTCAGTGGCCTCGGCGCCGTCGGTGTCGCCGCCGTCCTCGTCCAGCACGATCTTCTCGCGCACCGCCTGACGCAGCCACGTGGTGACCACGCCGTCGGCGATCTCGAGATCGATGGTGGTCTCGTCGCTGGCGTCGGCGACGGTGGCGTAGAGGCCGGAGGTGGTCATCACCCGGTCGCCCTCGGTCAAGCTGCTCTGCAGCTCCTGCTGCTGCTGCGCCATCCTCTTCTGCTTGCGACTGCCCATGATGAGCGGGATCGCGACGATCAGCATCAGCAACAGCGGCAGGAAAAGGCCTTCCATGACTCTCCATTCGGCGGGCGCCGCACGCCTCGGCGACGTCCGGTTTGTGGGGATGTGCTCTTGTCGAGTGTGCCAGGTGCCACCGGCACCACCGCACCGGAGGTCGCCGGGCCGGCCGATCGGAGTCGCGCGCACCCGGTCCGCCGCGGTTCCCACCGGTGCCGATTCCGCGCAACCCCGGTCGAACAACCCCGGTCGAACAACCTCAGTCGAACAGCGTCGGCTCCGACTGGTCGAAGCGGCCGAGCTCGACCACGCCGAAGTCGACCGCGGAGCCGGCGGGCGGGCGCATCCCGAGATGCTCCCACGCGGCCACCGTCGCCACCCGACCCCGCGGGGTGCGGGCGAGCATACCCGCGCGGACGAGGTAGGGCTCACACACCTCCTCCACGGTGGCCGGCTCCTCCCCCACCGCGACGGCCAGCGTGGACACCCCGACCGGGCCGCCGTTGAACGACCGCACCAGCGCCCCGAGCACCGCCCGGTCCAGCCGGTCCAGGCCCAGCTCGTCGACGTCGTAGACCTCCAGCGCGGCCCTGGTGACGTCCAGGGTGACGACGCCGTCGGCGCGCACCTCGGCGTAGTCCCGGACCCGGCGCAGCAGCCGGTTGGCGATCCGGGGGGTGCCTCGGGAGCGCCGGGCGACCTCGGCCGCGCCGTCCGGGTGCACCTCGATGCCAAGGATGGCCGCGGAACGGCGGACGACCTGTTCGAGCTCGTCCGGGGCGTAGAACTCCATGTGCCCGGTGAAGCCGAACCGGTCACGCAGCGGCCCGGTCAGCGCCCCGGACCGGGTGGTGGCGCCGACCAGGGTGAACGGCGCGATCTCCAGCGGAATGCTGGTGGCGCCGGGCCCCTTGCCGACCACGACGTCCACCCGGAAGTCCTCCATCGCCAGGTACAGCAGCTCCTCGGCGGGGCGGGCGATGCGGTGGATCTCGTCGATGAACAGCACGTCGCCCTCGACCAGGTTGGACAGCATCGCGGCGAGGTCGCCCGCGCGTTCCAGGGCGGGTCCCGAGGTGATCCGGATGGCGGCGTCCAGCTCGGCGGCGATGATCATCGCCAGGCTGGTCTTGCCGAGCCCGGGCGGGCCGGACAGCAGCACGTGGTCGGGCGGGACGCCGCGCTTACGGGCGCTGGCCAGCACCAGCTCCAACTGCTCGCGCACCCGCGGCTGGCCGACGAAGTCCGCCAGCCGGCGCGGGCGCAACGTGGTCTCCACCTCGCGCTCCCCGACCTGCGGCAGGGCGGACAGCGCCTCGTCGGTCGGGTCGAGGTCGGTCACGGTGTCGCCCCCGTCTCCGTCATCCATCGGCACAGTGCCCATTCACGAACGTCCGCCCATTCACGAACGTCCGCCCATTCACGATCGTCCGTTCACGGTCCTTCCGCCCCGCATGGTGCCCGCCGGGGGTCACCGCTTGCGACCGAGGGTGGCCAGCGCGGCGCGCAGCACGCCCGCGGTGTCGCCGGCCCCGTCCGCGGCGAGCACCTTGTCCACCGCCTGCTCGGCCTGCTTGGCGGCGAAGCCGAGGCCGGTCAGCGCCTCGACCACCTCGCCGCGCACGGCCGAGCCGGCCGGCGCCCCGCCGGGTGCCGGGCCGCCGTCACCGGCGGCGGCGACGACCTTGTCCCGCAGCTCCAGGGTGAGCCGCTCGGCGCCCTTACGGCCGATTCCCGGGACCTGGGTGAGCACGGTGATGTTGCCCTCGGCCAGCGCGGTGCGCAGCGTGTCCGGGTCGAGCACGGCGAGCGCGGCCAGCGCCAGCCGTGGGCCGATCCCGGACACGGTCTGCAGCAGGCCGAACAGCTCCCGAGACTCGGGGTCGGCGAAGCCGAACAGGGTCAGTGAGTCCTCCCGCACCACCAGCGCGGTGTGCAGCCGGGCCTGCTCGCCGCGGCGCAGGGTGGCGAGGGTGGCCGGAGTGGCCTGCACCGCCAGCCCCACGCCGCCGACCTCGACCACGACGTGGTCGAGGCCGACCGAGAGCACCTCGCCCCGTACCGAGGAGATCATCGCCGTACCCCCGCCGATCGCGCCGACCGCACCGTTCGCGCCGGCGATTGTCCCTCCCGCTCGGCAGGGCCGGCCGCCCGGGCCGCCGCGGCCAGCCGGGCCCGGTGCCGGCGGGCCAGCTCGGCGGCGCGGGCCTCCGCCTCGGCCACCCGCGCCCGCATCGGCTCGCGCCACAGGTGGCAGATGGCCAGTGCGAGCGCGTCGGCCGCGTCGGCCGGCCGCGGCGCCTCGGCCAGCGTCAGCAGGCGGGTGACCATGCCGGCGACCTGGGCCTTGTCGGCCCGACCCGAGCCGGTCACCGCCGCCTTGACCTCGCTCGGCGTGTGGAATCCGACCGGGAGGCCGCGGCGGGCCGCGCTCAGCGCCACCACCCCGCCCGCCTGTGCGGTGCCCATCACCGTGCGCACGTTGTGCTGGCTGAACACCCGCTCCACGGCGACCGCCTGCGGGCGGTAGCGCTCCAGCCAGTCCTCGACCGCGTCGGCCACCCGCAGCAGCCGGGTGGCGAGGTCCGCGTCGGCCGGGGTCCGGACCACGTCCACCGCGACACAGCTCACCGCGCGGCCGGTGCCGCCGTCGACCACGCCGAGGCCGCACCGGGTCAGCCCGGGGTCCACGCCGAGCACTCGCACCTGCCCACCTTCCGCCGAACATCAGTTCGAGGTCGCAGACTACCGGTGCGGGGCGGCGGCTCCGGTCAGGACGCGCCGCGCGGGTCGGCGCGGCCGGCCAGGTCGACTCTGGTCGACTCTGGTCGACTCGGCTCAGTGGAGCCGGACCAGCGCCTGGACCGGCACGTGGTCGGAAGGGTAGCGCCCGTCCACCCGGAACGGGTTGATCGCCGCCCGCAGCACCTCCACCCGGTCGTCGCCGAGCACCCAGTCGATCCGCGGGCCGTCGAGCACCGGGTCGCGGTAGTTCGGGAAGGTGCCCCACGCGGGGGTGAGCCGCCGGGCCGCCGCGGTCCAGGTGTCGACCAGCCCGCCGTCGGTGACCAGGACGCGGTAGGACTCGGAGTCGCCCGCCGGCGTGTTGAAGTCACCGGTGACCAGCACGGACAGGCCCTCCTCGACCCCGCGGACGCGGTCCAGCACGAGCTCCGCGCTGCGCTGGCGGGAGTTCTCCGAGCGGTGGTCGAAGTGCGTGTTGAGGTGCACGAACTCGCGCGAGGTGCGGCGGTCGCGGAATCGCACCCAGGTGACCATCCGGACCACCGTGTTGCCCCACGACGTCGATCCGATCAGCGCCGGGGTGTCGGACAGCCAGAAGTGGTCGAAGTCCCGCGGCTCCAGCCGGCGGGTGTCGTAGTAGACCGCCATGAACTCGCCGCGGCCGCCGCCCTCCCGGCCGAGCCCGATCCAGTCGTAGTACCGGGGCAGGTCGGCGGCCACCTCCTTGACCTGGTGGTACAGCGCCTCCTGCACGCCGAGCGCGGTCGGCTGCTCGATCTCCAGGAACCGCGCCAGCACCGGCCGCCGGTCGGTCCAGGAGTCCGGCGTGCCGGGTGCGGCGCCGGCGTCGTAGCGGATGTTAAACGAGACCACGTGCAGCGTGTCCCCACCGGCCCTGCCGATGAGGGCGTCCCGGTGCCCGGCGGACGCGGTGCCGGTGCCGGTGCCGAGCAGCCCCGCCATTCCCGCCGCGCCGACCGCGCCGAGCATCCCGCGCCGGGTGATCCCGGCCTTCTCCTCCGCCATGCGTCCTCCCGGTCGGGCCGTGCCGTGCTCGGCGCCGAGCGTCCCCGGCACCGGTGTGCGCGACCCGACCAGCGGCCGACGGGGAGGCGAACAGCGGCCGAACCGTTCACCACTGAAGTCCGATGTGGACGGTCAGGGTCCGTCGACGCCGGGGGTCCAGCTCTCCGGGGCGCCGCTCACGGTGAGGACGGGCTGCCAGGTGGCGAAGCCCTCCGGCGCGCGCTCCTCCCACGGCCACAGCCCCTCAGGGGTGGGCACGATGATCTGCACCGCCGGGAAGTCGCCGTCCGGGTACACCAGGAACGCGCTGCCGAAGAACTCGGGGTAGTGCCCCTCGGCAACCCGCTCGAAGGTCACCGGAACGCCCTCGAAGAAGTCGTGGTAGAGCCGGCCGAACACGAACCGCTCCCCGGCCGCGGCGCGGTCGACGTAGGCGTCGAGGAGCACCGGCGCGATCTCCTCGGGCAGCCCGATCACCACCGCCTCCGGCACCTCGTGCAGTGCCCATGCGCACGCGGTGAAGCTGTAGCCGGCGCCGTGCTCGTCCGGCGGCACGGTGATGACGGCGTTCCCGCGTTGCTCACCCTGGCTGATGATCCACTCGCGGAGCTCGTCTTCTCGGGCATCGAGGGTGTCCAGGGAGTCCATCGTCACGGCGGACATTGTGCCGTACCCGGCCGCGCTCGCCCAGGCTCCCGCGCCGGAATCCTCGCCGGGACGCCGGTCTCCCGCGCCGAGCGGTGACCCGACCTCGGTGAGGACCTCGTCGGAAACGTGGAATCGGACACCGCCGCGCCACGCGAACCTCTACGCCCCCACCTCGGTGAGGACCTCGTCGGAAACGTCGAAGTTCGCGTAGACGTTCTGCACGTCGTCGCAGTCCTCGAGCGCGTCGATCAGCTTGAACACCTTCTTGGCGCCCTCGGCGTCCAGCGGCACGCTCACCGACGGCACGAAGCCGGCGTCGGCCGACTCGTAGTCGTACCCGGCCTCCTGCAACGCCGACCGGACGGCGACGAGGTCACCGGCCTCGCTGACGATCCCGAAGCTCTCCCCGAGGTCGTTGACCTCCTCCGCGCCGGCGTCCAGCACCGCCGCCAGCACGTCGTCCTCGCTCAGGCCGTTCCTCGGCATGATCACGACGCCCTTACGGTTGAACAGGTACGCCACCGAGCCGGGGTCGGCCAGCGAGCCACCGTTGCGGGTCAGCGCGGTGCGCACCTCGCTGGCGGCGCGGTTCCTGTTGTCGGTGAGGCACTCGATGAGCACCGCGACGCCGTTCGGGCCGTAGCCCTCGTACATGATCGTCTGCCAGTCCGCGCCACCGGCCTCCTCACCGGCGCCGCGCTTGCGCGCGCGCTCGATGTTGTCGGCGGGCACCGAGTTCTTCTTCGCCTTCTGGATGGCGTCGAAGAGCGTGGGGTTGCCGTCCGGGTCGCCCCCGCCGGTGCGCGCGGCGACCTCGATGTTCTTGATCAGTCTCGCGAACAGCTTGCCACGCTTGGCGTCGAGGGCGGCCTTCTTGTGCTTCGTGGTGGCCCACTTGGAGTGGCCGCTCATCTCTCCTCCATCTCGATCGGGTGCCCCCGGGTGCTAGGCCTCGCGAACGAGGCGCACGAACAGCCGGTGCACGCGCTCGTCGCCGGTCAGCTCCGGATGGAACGCGGTGGCAAGCACCGGGCCCTGCCGGACCGCGACGATCCTAGCCCCCACCGCTCCCGCCTCCGGCGTGCCCGGTGTCCTGGCCAGCACCTCGACACCGTCGCCGGCCTTCTCCACCCATGGTGCGCGAATGAACACGGCGTGCAGCGGGCCGCCCTCGACACCGGCGAAGTCGAGGTCCTCCTCGAAGGAGTCGACCTGGCGGCCGAAGGCGTTGCGCCGCACGACGATGTCCAACCCGTCGAGCTGCCGCTGGTCGGGCCGGCCGTCCAGGGCCTGCCTGGCGAGCAGGATCATCCCCGCGCACGAGCCGAACGCGGGCATGCCCTCGGCGATCCGCGCGCGCAGGGGGTCGAGCAGCTCGAACGTCTCGAGCAGCCGGGACATCGTGGTGGACTCCCCACCCGGCAGCACCAGACCATCCACCGCGGACAGCTCGGCGGGGCGGCGGACGGGCACCGCCCTCGCCCCGGCCCGCTCCAGCATCACCGCGTGCTCGCGGACGTCGCCCTGCAACGCCAGCACGCCGATCACCGGCCGCGCGTTCGCCACTCGGCCTCCTTCCGTTCGCCCGATCTCCCCTGGTCAAGGGTACCGGCGGGCGGCCGGTGCCGGCGCGCGGCCGGTGCGGCACGGGTCAGCCGTGGGCGGCCACCCGCAGCGCCTGGTCCAGGTCGTCCCACAGGTCCTCGACGTCCTCGAGGCCGATCGACAGTCGCAGCAGCCGCGGCGGCACCCCGCAGGCGGCCAGGTCGGCGTCACCGACGAGGCGGTGGGTGAGCGCGGCGGGATGCTCGATGAGGGTGTCCACCGAGCCGAGGCTCACCGCGGGCGTGACGAGGCCGAGCTTGGCCACCACCACGTGCGGGTCACCGGCCGGCTCGAAGGCCAGCATCGCGCCGGGGCCGCGCAGCTGCCGGCCCAGGACGGCCTCGTCACCGGCGGCCAGCCCCGGGTAGCGCACGTGGCGCACCCCCGAGTGCTCGGCCAACCGCCCGGCCAGCTCGGTGGCGCTGCGCTGGGCCGCCTCAACCCGCAGCGGCAACGTGGCCAGCCCGCGGTGCAGCAGGTAACCACCGAGCGGGTGCAGCACGGCACCGGTGAGGATCCGCAGTTGGCGCAGCGGGCCGGCGCGGTCGGCGGCGCAGGCGACCACGCCGCCGAGCACGTCGCCGTGCCCACCGAGGTACTTCGTGCCCGAGTGCAGCACGTAGGCGGCGCCGTGCGCGGCCGGGTTCTGCAGCACCGGAGTGGCGAACGTGTTGTCCACCAGCACCGGCACGTCGCCGGCCTGGTCGACCACCGCCGCGATGTCCACCAGGTCCAGGCTCGGGTTGGCCGGCGTCTCGAGCACCACCAGACCGGTGTCCGGGCGCAGCGCCGCGGCGACCTCGTCCGGGGCGACGTAGCTGGTCGTCGTGCCGAGCAGGCCGGTGCCGAGCAGGTGGTCGGTGCCGCCGTAGAGCGGGCGGACGGCCACGACGTGCGGCCGGCCGGTGGTGAGGCAGGCGGCCTGCACCACCGCGGTCACCGCGGCCATCCCGCTGGCGAAGGCGACGGCCGAGTCGGTGCCCTCCAGCTCGGCCAGCGCGCGCTCGAACCTGGCCACCGTCGGGTTGTGCAGCCGCGCGTACACCGGGGAGGCCGCCGACTCGGCGCCGTCGGCCCACTCGCCCAGCGCCCGGCCGCCCAGGTCCTGGTCGGGGACGGGGTAGGTGGTGGACAGGTCGATCGGTGGGGCGTGCACCCCGAGCCGGCCGAGGTCCTGCCGGCCGCCGTGCACCGCCCGCGTGCGCAACCCACCCGGCATGCCACCCGACATGAAGACCTCCTCGCTTCGACGGAACGAGGAGATACTGCAGGAACCACGGGAGAATTGGTCGTACACAGAATTCTCTTCGACAAACTAGGAGAGTACGGTGCTGGATGCGGTGGACGCGGACATCGTGGCCGCGTTGCAGAAGGACGCTCGGCTGCCGAACAAGGACCTCGCCGCGCTGGTGAACGTCGCCCCGTCGACGTGCCTGGTCCGGCACCGGGCGCTGCGGGAGCGCGGGGTGATCACCGGCTACCGCGCGGAGGTTGACCTCGGCCAACTGGGCCGGCCGCTGCAGGCGGTGATCGCGGTGCGGGTGCGGCCGCACACCCGGGCCGTCGTGCGCCCGTTCATGGCGGCGGTGCTGCGGCTGCCGGAGACGATCTCGGTGTCGCACGTGGCCGGGCCGGAGGACTTCCTGGTGCACGTGGCGGTGGCCGACGCCGCGCACCTGCAGCGACTGGTGCTGGACGCGTTCACCAGCCGGCCGGAGGTCGCGCAACTGCACACGAACCTGCTGTTCGAGCACGTGCGCAAGGAGGAGGTGCCGCCCACACCCGACGTGCTGGCCTGAAGCGGTGTCAGGGCACGCCCAGCAGGCGCAGCCCGGCGGCGGTCGCGGCGGCGGCCAGCACCACCACGACGAACGGGGCCTTCCGCCAGGCGAGCACCCCACCGACGGCGACACCGGCCGGGCGGGCGATCCCGGCGAGCTCGGCGCCCTCCATCAGCGCGGCCGTGCCCACGAGCGCGGCCAACAACACCACCGCGGAGGTGGCCATCAGCCGCTCCGCCTTCGGCGAGAGCGCGAACCGGGCGCGCAGCAGCGGGCCGGCGAACCGGAACGCGAACGTCCCGGCACCGAGCACCAGCGTCGCGACGACCAGGGTCACCGTCATGTCCGCGCTCAGCACGCCGCCTCCCGTTCCCGGCCGGGACCGGTGTCGTCGCGGCCCGGCGTGGTCGGCTCGGTGGGCTCGGTGGGCTCGCTGGGTTTCGTGGGGCCGAGGCCGGCCAGCACGCCGGCCAGCGCGAGCAGCACCGGCAGGCCGGCGGGCAGGAACGGGGCGGTGGCCAGCGCAATCGCCACGCCCACCAGGGTGGCCCGCCGGACGGCCCGGTCCCGCAGCGACGGCAACACCAGGGCCAGCAGCACCGCGGGGAACGCGGCGTCGAGGCCGAACACCGCGGGGTCGCTGATCGCGGCACCGCCGACGCCACCGATCGCGACGCCGACGTTCCAGCACACGAAGAGCCCGGCGCCGCACACCCAGTAGGCCGCCCTGCGCCGCGCGACCTCCTCCTGGGCCAGCGCGAAGGCGACCGTCTCGTCGATCATCAGGTGGCTGCCGACGATCCGGCTCGCCCACCGGCGGCCGAGGACGTCGCCGACCGCGAAGCCGAACGGCACGTGGCGGGCGTTGACCAGCAGTCCGGCGAGGACCGCGGCGATCGGGTTGCCGCCCGAGGCGATGATGCCGACGAACATGAACTGGGCGGCGCCGGCGAACACCACGACCGACAGCAGCATGGGCAGCCAGATCGGGAGGCCGGAGCTCACCGCGATGGCACCGAAGGAGACGCCCACGATGGTGTCGGCGAGGCACACCAGGCCGATGTCACGGGCGAGGGTACGGTCCAGGGTCTGCCATATCGAACGCATCGCCTTCTATACTGAACAACCACCATGGCGTTCGTCAAGCCGAACGAAGCGACTTGTGGAGCGAACGAATGACGGGCGAGGACAGCAGGAGGAACGGCGCTCCGCTCGACGTGATCGCGGCGTCCCTGCGCCGCGAGCGGCGCAGGGCCGGGCTGTCACTGGCGGAGGTGGCCCGGCGGGCCGGGGTCGCCAAGTCGACGCTGTCGCAGCTGGAGGCCGGAGTCGGGAACCCGAGCGTGGAGACGTTGTGGGCGCTCGGCGTGGCGCTGGACGTGCCGTTCTCCCGGCTGGTGGACCCGCCGCGACCCGCGGTGCAGGTGATCCGGGCCGGCGAGGGACCGGCCATCCACTCCGAGCGCGCCGACTACGTGGCGACGTTGCTGTCGGCGTGCCCGCCGCAGGCGCGGCGGGACCTGTACCTGATCTCGGTGCAGCCCGGCGCGGCGCGGGAGTCGGCGCCGCACATGCCGGGCGTGGTGGAGCACGTGGTGCTCAGCACCGGGCGGGCACTGGTCGGGCTGGCCGACGAGCCGACGGAGCTGGCCCCCGGTGACTATGTCGCCTATCCGGGCGACGTGGCGCACGTCTTCCAGGCACTGGAGCCGAACACCCTCGCGGTGCTGCTGTCCGAGCACACCTGAGATCCCGGGAATCGTCGGCCCCTCCCGCTAACCTGGGGCAATGTCCGAGCACGCACACACCCACGAGCATCGGCCGGATCCACCTGACGGAGCCGGATCGTTTTCCCTGCTGTCCTACGTGGAACGCGAGGAAGCCAGGCGCGCCGAGACCGGGCCGACCTTGGACGAGTGGCTGGCCAGCATCGAGGAGTTCCGCATTCCCGACATCACCAGGGAGTCGATCGTCGCGACAATCCGAGAGGTCCGCGACGCGGAGAACCCACGCGAGGTCGATCGGTGACAGTGCCACGAGTCGTCGTTGACGCCTCCGCCTACATCGAGCTATTGGGTTCCCCCGAACCTGCGTTGCGGCACCGACTGCACACGTCGTCCCTGGTGGCACCCGAGCGCATCGACCTCGAGATCGTTCACTTTCTGCGAAAGACCACGCGACTCGCCCCGAACACGGCCGAACAGGCAACCCACATCGTCCGTTCGCTTCCGCAGGCCCCCATCACCCGGGTCCCTCACCGAAGCCTGGTGGACCGGATCTGGACGCTTCGACATGCGGTGACCGCTTACGACGCCGCCTACGTCGCCCTTGCCGAACGCCTCGACGCTCCCCTTGTCACCACTGACGCCAAGCTGGCCCATTCGAACGGGCATCACGCGAAGATCGAGCTCTTCGCCGCTTCCTGATCACCACCCGGCTGGTCCGGGCGACCGTGCGGATCACCTGGACCAGCCTGCGGACTACCAGCCGCGCTCGGCGAGGCGGTGCGGCTCGGGCACGTCGTCGACGTTGATGCCGACCATGGCCTCCCCGAGGCCGCGGGACACCTTCGCGATCACGTCCGGGTCGTCGTAGAACGTGGTGGCCTTCACGATGGCCTCGGCCCGCTTCGCCGGGTCGCCCGACTTGAAGATGCCGGAGCCGACGAACACGCCCTCGGCGCCGAGCTGCATCATCATGGCGGCGTCGGCCGGCGTGGCGATTCCGCCCGCGGTGAACAGCACCACCGGCAGCCTCCCACGCTCGGCCACCTCCTTGACCAGCTCGTACGGCGCCTGCAGCTCCTTCGCCGCGACGTAGAGCTCGTCCTCCGGCAGCGACGTCAGCCGGCGGATCTCCGCCCGGATCCTGCGCATGTGCGTGGTCGCGTTGGAGACGTCGCCGGTGCCGGCCTCACCCTTCGACCGGATCATCGCCGCGCCCTCGTTGATCCGCCGCAGCGCCTCACCGAGGTTGGTCGCACCGCACACGAACGGCACGGTGAACGCCCACTTGTCGATGTGGTTGGCGTAGTCGGCCGGGGTGAGCACCTCGGACTCGTCGACGTAGTCCACTCCGAGCGACTGCAGCACCTGCGCCTCGACGAAGTGCCCGATCCGCGCCTTCGCCATCACCGGGATGGACACCGTGGAGATGATGCCCTCGATCAGGTCCGGGTCGCTCATCCTGGCCACGCCGCCCTGCGCACGGATGTCGGCGGGCACGCGCTCGAGCGCCATCACGGCGACCGCGCCGGCGTCCTCGGCGATCTTGGCCTGCTCGGGGGTGACCACGTCCATGATCACACCGCCCTTGAGCATCTCGGCCATCCCGCGCTTGACGCGCGCGGTGCCGGTCTGCGACGCGGCGGGGTTCGGAGACTGGACGTCAGACACTGCGGGAGCCTTTCAACAGGAGAAACCAACGTTGTCCACCCCAGGATACGTGCGACGTGGACCGCTCTCCCAGGCCAGTAGACGGGTATCTCAGCAGTCCACTTTCCGGTGGTCGGACGCACCGGTCGCCCCGGTAATCGGCCGTCCGTGGCCTTGCCGTGCGGCGCGATCAGGTGTGTGATCGAGGACACACGACGTCGACCTCGCGAGGAGATCCACCATGGCCGAGAAACACGGGAAGAACGGTGATGCCGGGGCCGCGGTCGCTGTGGACGACCCGGCGAAAGTCCGCAACGTCGTCCTGGTCGGCCCCTCGGGGTCGGGCAAGACGACGCTGACCGAGGCGCTGCTCGCGGCCAGCGGCACGGTGAGCAGGGCCGGCTCGGTGACCGACGGCACCACCGTCTGCGACCACGACCCCGCCGCGGTGCGCCAGCAGCGCTCCGTCGGGCTCTCGGTCGCGCCGCTGATGCACGGCGACATCAAGATCAACCTGATCGACACCCCCGGGTACGCCGACTTCGTCGGTGAGCTGCGGGCCGGGTTGCGGGCCGCCGACGCCGCGCTGTTCGTCGTCTGCTCCGCGGAAGGAGTCGACGCGGCGACGGTCTCGTTGTGGGAGGAGTGCGCGGCGGTCGGGATGCCGCGGGCGGTGGTCGTGGCCCGGCTCGACCACCAGCGCGCCGACCCGGAGGCCGAGATCGCGGCGTGTCAGGAGGCGTTCGGCGCCGGCGTGCTGCCGTTGTACCTGCCCGCCGGTGGCGGCCGCACCGGCCTGATCGGCCTGATCACCCAACGCTTCTACGACTACTCGGACGGCCACCCGCCGCGGATCACCGAGCCCGACCCCACCGACCTCGACCGGCTCACCGACGCCCGCAACGCGCTCATCGAGGGCGTCATCGCCGAGAGCGAGGACGAGACCCTCATGGACCGCTACCTCGCCGGGGAGGACATCGCCGAGGAGACGCTCATCACCGACCTGGAGACCGCCGTCGCCCGCGGGTCGTTCCACCCGGTCATCCCCGCCTGCGCCGCCACCGGCGTCGGCCTCGCCGAGATCCTCGACGGCATCGCCCGCGCCTTCCCCTCCCCGCTCGAACATCCCCTCCCGGACGTCACCGCGCCCGACGGCACCCCGCACGAGCCACTGCGGGCCGACCCGAACGGCCCGCTCGCCGCGGAGGTCGTGCGAACCGCGGTCGACTCCTACGTCGGGCGGGTCTCGCTGGTCCGGGTGTTCTCCGGGACGCTGCGGCCGGAGCGGTCGGTGCACGTGTCCGGGCACGGCCTCGCCGAGCGCGGCCACGAGGACCACGACACCGACGAACGCGTCGCCCACCTGTACTCGCCGCTCGGCGCGACCCTGCGCGAGGTGCCGTACTGCGTGGCGGGCGACCTCTGCGCGCTCACGAAGGTCGGCTCCGCGGAGACCGGCGACACGGTGTCCCTTCCGGACGAGCCACTGCTGATGAAGCCGTGGACCATGCCCGAGCCGCTGCTGCCGGTGGCGGTCGTGGCCAAGACCCGCAGCGACGAGGACAACCTGTCCCGCAACCTCTCCCGGCTGGTCGCCGGTGACCCGACGCTGCGGCTGGAACGCAACCCGGAGACCAAGCAGCTCGTGCTGTGGTGCATGGGCGAGGCTCACGCCGACGTCGTGTTGTCCCGGCTCCGCGCCGGCGGCACCGAGGTGGACACCGAGCCGGTGCGCATCCCGCTCCGGGAGACCTTCGCCGGACCGGCCCGCGGGCACGGCCGGCACGTCAAGCAGTCCGGCGGCCACGGGCAGTACGCCGTGTGCGACATCGAGGTCGAGCCGCTCCCCCGCGGCGCCGGCTTCGAGTTCGTCGACCGGATCGTCGGCGGCGCCATCCCGCACCAGTTCATCCCGAGCGTGGAGAAGGGGGTACGGGCACAGCTCACCCGCGGTCTGCTCGACGGCAACCCGGTGGTGGACGTCCGGGTGACGTTGGTCGACGGCAAGGCGCACAGCGTCGACTCCTCCGACGCGGCCTTCCAGACCGCCGGTTCGCTGGCACTGAAGGACGCCGCCGCCAACGGCCGGATCATCCTGCTGGAACCGCTCGACGAGGTCACCGTCCGGCTCCCCGACGAGCACCTCGGCACGGTCCTCGGCGACCTCTCCGCCCGCCGCGGCCGGGTGCTCGGCACCGAGGCCGACGCCGGCGGCTGCACCGTGATCCGCGCCGAGGTCCCGGCCGCCGAGCTGCTCCGCTACGCCAGCGACCTCCGGTCGATGACCTCCGGCACGGCCAGCTTCACCCGCCGGCACGCCCGCTACGACCCCCAGCCCCAGGGGATGACCGCCGCCACCTGACCCCGTGTCCGCGGCCTGTGTACACGTGTCCGCGCTCCGTGTACGCGTGTCCGCGCTCCGTGTACGCGTGCCCGCGTCGTGCGGCGCGGACAGGCGCGCATGACGCGCGGACACGGCAACGGAGAGCGGGGCCAGTCGCGCTACGGCGGGCTGCCCGGGGTCAACTCGGGTTCGGCGATCTCGAAGTACTCCGGTCGTCCCGCCGTACCGGCCAGCTTGAAGTACCGCACGTGCCGCCGGCCACGCAGTTCCAGCGTGTCGCGCACGGCGTCGTTGTGCACCCGCCGGGCGATGACCACCCTGTGCTCGGCGTCCGTCAGCTCCGCGGCCAACACGGGTGGCAACGCGGAACGATCCACCTCGGCGAGCAGCCGGGTGAGCTCGTTCTCGGCCAGCTCCCGCTCCGCCCTCGGCGCCGCCTCCGCCCGCTCGGCCGCCACCCGCAGCCGCTCCACCAGCGCCCCGTCGAGCGACGCCCCGGACACCCCGCCCGCGATGGTCCTGGCCACCACCGCCCTGCGGGCCAGCGCGGCGTCCAGCGCCGCCCACCCGGCATCGGTCCGCACGTGCAACCGGTCCAACCGGTTCGCCGTCGCCACCAACCACAGGCCACCGAGCACCACGAGCGCCGCGACCAGCGCCAGCACCACCAGCAGCGTGTTCACCGCTCGGCGCCCTCCCGCTCGGCGGGCACCGCGCTCACCCGCCGCGGATCCGCGGCGATCGCCGCCTCGTACACCCGCACCACCTGGCTGGCCACGGTAGCCCAGTCGTAGATCGCCACCCGCTCCCGACCCGCCTCGGCCAGCCGCGCCCTCCGGGCGTCGTCGGCCAGCAGGTCGGCCAGCGCGCCGGCCAGCGCGGCCGCGTCACCGGTCGGCGTCAGCACCCCGGCCCTGCCGTCGTCGAGCACCCGACGGAACGAGTCGAGCCCGCTGGCCACCACCGGTGTCCCCGCGGCCATCGCCTCGGTCAGGATCATCCCGAAGCTCTCCCCGCCGGTATTCGGCGCGCAGTACACGTCCACGCTCCGCAACGCACTGGCCTTGGTCTCGTCGTCCACCTGCCCGAGCAGGTCGATCCGCCGCGCCAACTCCGGCCCCGCCTGGCGCAGCAGGGCGTCACCCTCACCCCGACCGACCACGAGCAGCCGCAGGCCCGGCCAGTCGGGCAGCATCCGGCGCAACGCGTCGAGCAGCACGGCCATCCCCTTGCGCGGCTCGGTGAACCGGCCGACGAACCCGACCGTGCCGCCCTCCCGGGGATACCCGGGCAACGGGGTGGCCCGCGCGAAGAACGGCACGTCCACCCCGTTCGGGATCTCCACCGCGTCACCGCCGAGATGCTCCACCTGCACCCGCCGGGCCAGCGCGGACACCGCGATCCGCGCGGTGACCTTCTCCAGCAGCGGCCGCAACACCGGTTGGAACGCCGACAGCGTCCGCGACCGGGGCGTCGAGGTGTGGAACGTCGCGACGATCGGCCCCTCGGCGATCTTCAGCGCGAGCAGCGACAGGCTCGGCGCCACCGGCTCGTGCAGGTGGAGCACGTCGAAGTCGTTGTCCCGCAGCCACCGCCGCACCCGCGCGTAGGACACCGGCCCGAACTGCAGCCGGGCCACCGATCCGTTGTACGGGATCGCCAGCGCACGCCCCGCCGGGTGCACGAACGCGGGCAGCGCGACGTCGTCGTCGGCGGGGGCCAGCACGGACACCTCGTGCCCCCGGGCGAGCAGCGCCTTCGCCAGGTCGACCACGTGCCCCTGCACCCCGCCCGGCACGTCGAACGAGTACGGGCAGACGATCCCGACCCTGATCCCCCCACCCGGCACGGCTACCCCGTTCCCCGCAACAGGGCGCGCTGCTCGCTCGGCAGGTCGGACAGCCAGAACTTCTGCACCATGTGCCAATCCGCGGGGTGCGTGGCGATGTCACCGGCGAGGACGTCGGCCAGCGCCTGCGTCGCCGCCCGCACCTCCTCCCTCGCGTTCACCCTGATCCTCGGGTGGATCCGAATGCCCCAACCGTCGTCGGTGAACCAGCTGCCCACCGGGAGCAGCGCGGCACCGGTGCTCGCCGCCAGCCGCGCCGGACCCGCCGGCATCCTGGTCTCCTCGCCGAAGAACGTGACCGGCAGCCCGGACGCCGTCAAATCGCGGTCGCTCACCAGGCACACCACCTTGTTCTCGCGCAACCGTCGGATCAGCGTGCGGAACGCGACGGCGCCGCCGTCGGCGGGCAGGATCTCGAAGCCGAGCGACTCCCGGAACGCCACGAACCGCTGGTAGAGCGACTCCGGTCGCAGCCGTTCCACCACCGTGGTGAAGGTTCCCAGATGGTTCACCAGCCACACCCCTGCGGCGTCCCAGTTCCCGGAGTGCGGCAGCGCGAGCACCGCGCCGTTGCCCTCGGCCAGCGCGGCGTTGAGGTTCTCGACCCCGGTGATGCCCTGGTCGACGCCCCGCACCACGGCCTGCCGGTCCATCGCCGGCAGCCGGAACATCTCCTGCCAGTACCGGGCGTAGGACCGCAGCGCGCGGCGGGTCAGCTCGTCCAGCTCGGTCCGGCCGGCCTGTGGCACCACCCTGGCGAGGTTGCGCCGCAGTTGCCGCACAGCGGCGCCCTCCCGCCGCGCCAGCATGTCGGCGCCCAGTGCGAACACGCCGTCGGCGAGCCCGGCCGGCAGGATCCGGGCCAGCCGCCAGCCGGCGGCGTAGCCGAGCGCGGTGAACCGCTGACCCATCCCGCTCACGGCCCGGCCTCCCTTGCCGACCTGGCCAGCGCCAGCACCCGCTGCGCCAGCGTGACCGCCGACAA
The DNA here is from genome assembly GCF_900115565.1 of Amycolatopsis arida. GTDB lineage: Bacteria > Actinomycetota > Actinomycetes > Mycobacteriales > Pseudonocardiaceae > Yuhushiella > Yuhushiella arida. The sequence goes on from NZ_FOWW01000008.1 coordinate 281,978, forward strand.
CACCGCGAGCAGCCACAGCGACACCTCCACCGCGTGCGGCACGCCGAACCCCTGCAGCCCGGTGCCGACCAGCGCGATGATCAGCCGTTCGGCCCGCTCCACCAGACCGCCGTCGGCGCTCAACCCGGACGCCTCGGCGCGCGCCTTGATGTAGGAGATGACCTGGGCGAGCACCAGGCAGACCAGCGCCGCGGCGGCCGCCCTGCCGTTGCCGGCGACCGCGAACGCCCACCACGCGATGGCGGCGAACAGCGCGCCGTCGGCGAGCCGGTCGCACGTCGAGTCCAGCACCGCGCCGAACCGGGTTCCGTGACCGCGGGCCCTGGCCATCGCCCCGTCGAGCAGGTCCAGCATCGCGAAGCCCCACACGGTGAACGTGCCGGTGAGCAGCCACCCGGCCGGGAAGAACACCAGCGCGCAGGCCATCGCACCGGCGGTGCCGAGCACCGTCATCCCGTTCGGGGTGAGCCCGGCACGCACCAGCGCCGTCCCGATCGGATCGGTCACGCGGGAGACGGAGGGGCGCGCGAAGATGTTGAGCATCAGATTCGTCCGGTGCACCTGCTACGTGGGCGGATGGGCGAGGAGAGCCTATCGAGCCCGCCCCGCCGTCCCGGCGCCGACGCGCAGGTTAGAACCGGGTGGCGTCGCCCTCGTCGCGCTCGGCGGCCTCGCGCGCCTTCGCGCACTGCGGCTCCAGCCCGTTCCGGATCACCGCGCTGATCTCGCCGAGTGCGCTCACCTGCTCCGGTGTCAGCACGTCGAACAGGCTCGACCGCACGGCCTCGACGTGCCCCGGCGCGGCCTCGGCGAGCGCGGTCATCCCCTGCGGGGTGAGCTCAGCGAACGACCCGCGCTTGTCCGTCGGACAGGAGCGCCGGCGCACCCAGCCGTTGGCCTCCATCCGGGCGACGGCGTGGGAGAGCCGGCTGCGTGACGAGTGGCACCTCTCGGCCAGCTCGCTCATCCGCAGTGTTCGGTCGGGTGCCTCGGACAGCACGACCAGCACTTCGTAGTAGGTCAGCGGCATCCCGGAGTCACGCTGGAGCTGGCCCTCCAGGTGCGCGAGGAGCATGCCGGTCGCGGCGTTGAAGGTGCGCCACACCCGTTGCTCGTGCTCGGAGAGCCATCGCGTTCCCGCCATGTGGTCCATCCTACCCGTGGTTGAGCGCTCAACCATGTTCGGCTACGTTCTGATTGAGAGCTCAATCAGACGGCTCCCCGAGATGACCGGAACACCAGACCCCAGGAGAACGACATGACCACAGCAACCACCCAGATCCCCGGTTACCTGGCCGGTACGTGGGACATCGACCCCGTGCACTCGGACGTGAGCTTCACGGTCCGCCACCTCGGCGTCTCGAAGGTCCGCGGGAGCTTCGGCGAGTTCTCCGGCGAGATCACCACCGCCGAGAGCATCACCGACTCCACGGTGATCGCCACCATCCAGGCCGCGGGCATCGACACCAACAACGAGCAGCGTGACGGGCACGTGCGCAGCGCCGACTTCCTCGACGTCGAGCGGTTCCCGACGCTGACCTTCCGCTCCACCGGCATCCGTGTTGACGGCGAGGACTACCTGATCGACGGCGAGCTGACCGTGCGCGGCGTGACCAGGCCGGTCACCCTCACCACCGAGCTCGGCGGCTTCGGCGACGGCATGACCGAGGGCAGCAAGGTGCTCGGCGTGTCGGCCAGCACCGAGATCAGCCGCTCGGACTTCGGCGTCGGCGCCAGCATCCCGACCGCCGTGGTCAGCGACAAGATCAGGATCGAGCTGAACATCGAGGCGTCCCTGCGGTCCTGACCCCGGACCGCCCGGTCACCGCCCCGGCCAGGCCTCCGCGAGCAGCGAGCGGGTCTGACCCAGCAGTTGCGGCAGCACCTTGGTGTGGCCGACCACCGGCATGAAGTTGGCGTCGCCGCCCCACCTCGGCACCACGTGCTGGTGCAGGTGGGCGGCGATGCCGGCGCCGGCGATCACACCCTGGTTCATACCGATGTTGAACCCGTGGGCGGCCGACACCGATCGAATCACCCGCATCGCCGTCTGGGTGAACTCGGCCAGCTCCACCAACTCGTCCCGGGTCAGCTCGGTGTAGTCGGCGACGTGCCGGTACGGCACCACCATCAGGTGACCCGGGTTGTACGGGTAGAGATTGAGCACCGCGTACACCGTGCCCCCGCGAGCGAGGATCAGCGCCTCGGCGTCGTCCATGTCGACCAGCCGGCAGAACGGGCAGCCCTGCGGCTGGTCGCCCTCCGGCTTGTTCTCCCCCTGGATGTAGGCGAGCCGGTGCGGGGTCCACAGCCGCTGCAGCGCGTCCGGGAACCCGACCCCGTCCTGGCCGACCAGCTCCGGCCCGTGCTCAGCGGCCAACCAGGGCCTCCACCGCGTCGGCGGTGGGCGAGGCGTTCTCCCTGCGGACGATCCACTCGGCGATCGCCTCCACCGCGGTCGCCACCGGCACCCCGTTGACCTGGCTGCCGTCCCGGAACCGGAACGACACCGCGCCGGCCTCGACGTCCTTGCCGCCGGCGAGCAGCAGGAACGGCACCTTCTCCGTGGTGTGCGTGCGGATCTTCTTCTGCATCCGGTCGTCGCCGGTGTCCACCTCGGCCCGGATCCCCTTGGCGCGCAACGCCTTCTCCACCCCGCGCAAGTGCTCGACGTGCTCGTCGGCGATCGGGATGCCGACCACCTGCACCGGCGACAGCCACGCGGGGAACGCGCCGGCGTAGTGCTCGGTGAGCACACCGAAGAACCGCTCGATCGAGCCGAACAGCGCGCGGTGGATCACCACCGGGGTCTGCCGGGAGCCGTCCGGCGCCGTGTACTCCAACTCGAACCGCTTCGGATGGTTGAAGTCCAGCTGGATGGTGGACATCTGCCAGGTGCGGCCGATCGCGTCGCGGGCCTGCACGGAGATCTTCGGCCCGTAGTACGCCGCGCCACCAGGGTCGGGGACCAGCTCGAGACCGGACTCCTCGGCGGCCTGCCGCAGGGTCTCGGTGGCCTCCGCCCATTCGGCGGCCGAGCCGATGAACTTGTCCGAGTCACCGCGGGTGGACAGCTCCAGGTAGAAGTCGGAGAGGCCGTAGTCGGCCAGCAGGTCCAGCACGAAGCGCAGCAGCGAGCGCAGCTCGCCGGGCATCTGCTCCTTCGTGCAGTAGATGTGCGAGTCGTCCATGGTCAGCCCGCGCACCCGGGTCAGGCCGTGCACCACACCGGACTTCTCGTACCGGTACACCGTGCCGAACTCGAACAGCCGCAACGGCAGCTCCCGGTACGACCGCCCGCGCGACCGGAAGATCAGGTGGTGCATCGGGCAGTTCATCGCCTTGAGGTAGTAGTCCTCGCCCTCGAACGGGATCGGCGGGAACATCGTGTCCGCGTAGTACGGCAGATGCCCTGAGGTGAGGAACAACCCGCTCTTGGTGATGTGCGGGGTGAAGACGAACTCGTAGCCGGACTCCTCGTGCCGCCGGCGCGAGTAGTTCTCCAGCTCGCGCCGGATGATGCCGCCCTTCGGGTGGAACACCGGCAGCCCCGAGCCGATCTCCTCGGGGAAGGAGAACAGGTCCAGCTCGGCGCCGATCCGCCGGTGGTCGCGGCGCTCGGCCTCGGCGAGCATCTCCAGGTAGGCGTCCTGCGCCTCGGGCGACTCCCACGCGGTGCCGTAGACGCGCTGCAGCTGCGGGTTCTTCTCGTCGCCCCGCCAGTACGCCGCGGCGACCCTGGTCAGCTTGAACGCGGGGATGTGCTTGGTGGTCGGCACGTGCGGGCCGCGGCACAGGTCGGCCCACACCCGCTCGCCGGTGCGCGGGTCGAGGTTGTCGTAGATGGTCAGCTCGCCCCCGCCGACCTCCATCACCTCGCTGGTGTCCACCGAGTCCACGGTGTCCGACTCGGACTTGAGGTCGACCAGCTCGAGCTTGAACGGCTCGCCGGCCAGCTCCTCCCTGGCGGCCTCCACCGAGTCCACCACCCTGCGGGAGAACCGCTGCGCGCCCTTGATGATCTGCTTCATCCGCTTCTCCAGCGCCTGCAGGTCCTCCGGGGTGAAGGCGCGGTCGACGGCGAAGTCGTAGTAGAAGCCGTCCTTGATCGGCGGGCCGATGCCGAGCTTGGCCGCGGGGAACAGGTCCTGCACGGCCTGGGCGAGGACGTGCGCGGCGGAGTGCCGGATGACGGCCCTGCCGTTCTCGGAGTTCGCCGCGACCGGCTCGACCTCGGTGTCGGCCTCCGGCGCCCAGGCGAGGTCACGCAGCGCACCCCCGGCGTCGCGAACCACGACGATCGCGTCGGGCCCCTTGCCGGACAGCCCCGCATCCCGCACCGCCGTGCCCGCCGTGGTGCCCGCCGGTACCACCACGCGGGGCGCGGGTGCGGCTACGGCGGCGGGTGGCTGGGACACGATGGGCTCCTTCGGAAGGGTTCTGGCGGGGCAGTGGGCTCTCGGGGGTCTTGCCGGAACTGCTGTGTCGATGCTAGCGGGGCGGTCGGCCGGCTCGTATGGGCCCGCAGCCGCCACACCGAGTACAGCCCACCGGCCGCCATCAGCCACGGCACCGCGGCCAGCGGCGCGCCGAGGGCGAGCGCCGCGGCGGCCAGCGCCACCCCGAGCAGCGAGTCGGCGGCCCTGGCGGTGAACACCGCACGGGTCAGCCGGGCCGCGACGGCCAAGGCGACGTAGGGCAGCCCGGCTGACCAGACCACGAGGTAGGCCACCCAGCCGAGCACCAGCCACGAACCGGCCGGCTCCCCGGTCAGCAGCCGACCCAGCGGCGCGGCGAGCAACGCGAGCAGCCCGCCACCGGCGGCGGTGCCCGCGGTGAGCAGCAGGGCGGCCCTGCTCGCCCGGTCCGGCCTGGTCCGCCCGGAGCGGGCCCGCGCGGCGAACGCGGAGAGCAGGAAGGTGCCCACGCCGTTGACCACCACCTGCAGCGGGGCCACCACCAGCCGGCCGGCCTCCAGTACGCCCACCGCCGCCAGCGACACCAGGTTCGCGACCAGCGCCCTGGCGGCCAGCAGCGCGGCCGGGCGCAGGGCCGCCTGCAGGGCCCGCCACCCGGCGAAGGACACCACCCGCGGCAGGGCGGCCAGCCGTGGCCGCGGAACCCGCAGCTCGGCCCTGGGCAACTGCAGGACACCGACGCCGACCGCGGTCACCGCGCCCACGGCCATCGCGGCGAACAGGAGCGGCAGGCTCACCGCTCCGGCCCACGCCCACCCCGCGCCGAGGGCGAGCGCGGTGCCGACCAGGTAGGCCACGTCGTTGCCGACCAACCGCCAGAACCAGCGCCGCGCCACGAGCAACCGGCGGACCGTCTCCTCGACCAGCCACAGCACCAGCATCGCCGGGTAGAGCAGCGCGACGGCCGGGTCGCCGGAGCCGATCACCAGCGCGGCGCCGATCCCCACCGCCCCGGCCAGCAGCAGGCCCGCGCCCGCGCTCGCGGCCAGCCCGGCCCGGACGTCCGGGTCGTGCCGGTCGAGCACCACCAGGCCGTCGCCGACGAAGCCGGTGTGCAACGCGCTCGCACTCACCAGCAACGCCAGGAACAGCGCGAACGCGCCGAACTCCGGCAGCTCGAGGGTGTGCGCGGCGACCACCTGCAGCAGCAGGCTGGTGCCCGCGGTGATCGCCTGGCTGAGCACCGGGGGGCCGACCCTGGCCAGCAGCCGACCCGGCCGGTCCGCCTCCGCCTCCGCCTCCGCCTCCGGAGTGCTCATCGGCGGCTACCGCGCCCTGCGCAACGGGGCCAGCGGTGTCGGCAGGTCCCGCCGCGGGGTCTCGCTGCGCGGGGGGACGAACGTGAACAGGTACCCGATGATCGCGCCGCCGAGCAGCCGCACCTGGTCGCGCAGCCGGTGCACCACCCGGGTCTCCCGGTCCCGCCGGACGACCACGACCACGCCGTCGGACTCGCGGACCAGCGGCGTCACCTCGGGGGCGATCGCCGGCGGCGGCGAGTCGACGAGCACGAGGTCGTAGCCGGCCCGCATCGCGGCGACCGCGGCGCGCAGCAGGCTGGATCGGAAGTGGTCGAGGGTGGCCTCCTCGTACTGGCCGGCCGGGATCACCCACAGCGGTACCTGGTCGCCGAGGTCGATCACTCGGACGCAGTCCTCCAGCCGGGCGGCGCCGACCGCGATCGAGGTCAGGCCCTGCCGGTCGTAGCGCAACCCGAGCAGGTCGGACAGCCCGTGCGAGCGGACCGCCGCGTCCACCACCAGCACCCGCGAGCCGCCGCGGGCCGCGGTGGTGGCCATCTGCAGGGTCGCGGTCGTGGCACCGTCGCCCCGCCCGGGGGTGGTCACCACGACGACGCCGCGGTCGACCGCCGTGCGCAGGCTGGCGGCGGCGAACTGGTACGGCCACAGCGGCGGGCTGCCCACCTCGCGCAGCGCGGCCAGCTCCGGCGGGACCAGCGTCTCCACCTCGGCCAGCACCGGTTCCTCCACCACGCCGGCGAGGTCGTCGACGTCGCGCACCCTGCGGTCGCGGTCGGCCCGCAGCCACGCCAGCGCCGCGGCGGCGAGCAGGCCGAGCGCCAGCCCCAGCACCGCGTTCCGCGCGCCCGCGCCGCCGGCCGCAGGGTCGGGGACGGCCCTGTCGACGAACGACACCCCGTCACCGAACTGCTCGGCGGCGGCGCGGACCTGGGTCACCTGCTTGTCCAGCTCGCTCAGCGACTGCCCGGCGGCGGAGTAGTTCGGCTCGACCGACCGGGAGGCCTCCGGGACGTCCGGGATCGAGGCGAGGATCGCCGCACGGCGGGCGGCGAGCGTGTCCACCAGCTTCTGCGCGGCGGCCCGCACGTCCGCGCGGGACTCGTCCTGGTAGGCGCCGACGACCGCCTCGGCCAGCGCGGCCGACGCGGCGTAGTCGTCGGCGGTGACCCGCACGACGATCGAGTCGCCGTTGGCCGACGCCTCCGCGGTCACCTGCTCGCGCAGCTCGGACACCGGCGGGTCGCCGACCTTCGCCGCCGCGGCGGTGAGCACCCGATCCGACCCGGCGAACAGCGCCCGCTGGTTCACGTACCGGACGAAGGCGGACTCGCTCGGCGCCTCCACGCCGACCAGGCCGGCCCGGTCCGGTGCCTTGAGCACGATCCGTGCCTGCGCGGTGGCCCGGTCCGCGGTCAGCAGGGAGACCGCCACGCTCAGCACGACGACGCCCAGCACCACCGCCAGCGAGCTCCACCGGTACCGCCAGAGCGAGTCGAGCACCTTCGGTGCCGGTTGGTCGTGCATGGGAAGGGCATTCCGATCGTTCCACCGAGCGTGAAGTGGGCCCAATGTAGCAGGAAGAACGCATCGGACGCGGTCGCCAATGGGCTGGTCGGGATCGTCCGGAATGCGCTTTCGCACAATCGGAGGTGGGTTATCTCACGTCACGGCACCACGGGTAACCCGAACAGCCCAATGTCGTTCGGTGTAACCGAATTGCAGCCGAACGGAGGGGGTCGAGCCTGCTACATTCGCCGGCACCACTCCCCCACCCCACCCATCCGGAAGCGTGCCAATGATCGTGCTTTCGCACCGGGACGCGTCCGGGCCGTCCACGCCATGAGCGGGCCCGAGAGCTCGGGCTTCGCCGCGGCGTTGGCCCGGCTGCCGTCCGTGCAGAAGAGCGCCCGTGGGGCGCCGGCCTACTCGCGCTTCGTCAACCGCAGGGCCGGCGGCATCCTCGCCGCGGGGGCCTACCATCTCGGACTCTCCCCGAATGTCGTCACCGCGGTCAGCGCGGTGTGCACGTTCGCCGGCGTCGCCACGATCGCGCTGGTCGAGCCGGCACCCCTGGTCGGGCTGCTGGTGTGCGCCGCGCTGGTGCTCGGCTACGCGTTGGACTCCGCCGACGGCCAGCTCGCCCGGCTGCGCGGCGGCGGGAGCCCGGCCGGGGAGTGGCTCGACCACGTCGTCGACGCCGCGAAGCTGTCCGCGCTGCACCTGGCCGTGCTGGTCGCCGGCTACCGCTTCTTCGACCTTCCCGCCGGACACCTCCTGGTGCCGATCGGCTTCACCGTGGTCGCGGCCGTGCTGTTCTTCGGCATGACCCTCAACGACCAGCTGCGCCGGGTGCACGGGGCGCGGAGGGCGGAGTCGGCCCGGCCGTCGGTTGTGCGGTCGTTGCTGGTGGTGCCGACCGACTACGGCGTGCTCTGCCTGGCGTTCCTCCTGTACGGCTTCCGGGACGTGTTCGCGGTGACCTACGGGCTGCTGTTCCTGGCCAATCTGGCCTTCCTGCTGATGGCGCTGCCGAAGTGGTTCACCGACATGGCCGGGCTCGCCCCCGCCGGCGGCGGGAACGACGGGACGGGCCGGACGTGACAGTGCTCGGCTACGCCCCCGGCGCGTTCGACATGTTCCACATCGGACACCTGAACATTCTGCGCAGGGCCCGGCTCGAGTGCGACCACCTCATCGCCGGTGTGGCGACCGACGAGGTGGTGCACCAGGCGAAGGGCAAGCGACCGATCATCCCGTTCGCCGAGCGGCTGGAGATCGTTCGCAGCGTGCGGCACGTCGACGAAGCGGTACCCGATCCGCACGTCGACAAGCTGGACTCGTGGCGGGAGCTGCGCTTCGACGTACTGTTCAAGGGGGACGACTGGCGCGGCACCGAGCGCGGGAACCGGCTGGAGGCGGAGCTCGGCGCGGTCGGCGCGCGCGTCGTCTACTTTCCCTATACGCTCTCCACGTCCAGCAGCGCTTTGCGCAGGTTGATGTCGATCCCGTCCTGAGGGGCGTGCCATGGCCGCTCGCGCCGCCCGTCCCGGCGTGTTGGCGCTCGCCGTCCTCGTCGCCGTCGCCACCGCCGTCACCGCCGCCGCGAGTCGCCCGGCACCCGAGACGTCGCGGCCGGACGCCGTCGAGGCACCTCCGGCTCTCGCCTACCCGGTGCCCGCGGGCGCGGTGTTCGTCGCGGAAGGCGGGGACGACGCGGCGGCCGGGACGGAGGCCGCGCCACTGGGCAGCCTCGCGGCGGCCGTGCGCCGGGTGCCGGCCGGCGGCACGATCGTGGTCCGCGGCGGCACCTACCGCCAGACCGTCGGCGACGTGACCAAGCGGATCACCGTGCAGCCGTACCCGGGCGAGCGGGTGTGGTTCAAGGGCAGCGTGGTGGTGGACCGCTGGGCCAGGGACGGCCGGGTGTGGCGGCACGCCGGGTGGACGGTGCGGCTGTGCCACACCTGCTTCGTACCGGCGATCATCGACCCGGCGCACCCGTGGGCGGGGCTGCCGGACATGGTGTTCGTCGACGACCGGCCGCTGCGCCAGGTCGGCACCGCCGAGGCGGTGGGCGCGGGCGCGTTCTTCGTGGACCGGGAGCGGCAGGAGCTGGTGATCGGCGACGACCCCGACGGAGCGGTGGTGGAGGCCGCCGCGCTCGACCGGCTGCTGCAGTTCGACGGTGGCGCGGGGGGCAGCGTGGTGCGCGGCATCGGGGTGGCGCACTACGCGACGAACCAGAACTACGGCAAGCGCGGCGCGATGATCGTGGTGAACGCGCCCGACGTGACCGTCGAGAACGTGACGTTCGCGTGGTCGGCGTCGAGCGGCCTCGGTGTGTTCCAGCCGGGGGCACGGGTGCGCGGGAGCGTGTTCCGGAACAACGGGCTGGTCGGGATGGTCGCCAACCGCGCGGACGACCTGCGGGTCACCGGCAGCTCCTTCACCGGCAACAACCAGGAGCGGTTCGCGCTGACCGGGGAGGCGATCGGCGCGGCGGGGGCCAAGGTCACCCGGACGAAACGGCCGCACTTCGCCGGCAACACCTTCGCGGACAACATCGGCACCGGGTGGTGGTGCGACCTCGGCTGCACCGACGCGGTGGTGGTGCGCAACGTCGCGGCGCGCAACGCCGGCAACGGGCTGTACTACGAGGTGTCGGCGCGGGCGCTGATCGCGTCGAACGTGCTGGCCGGCAACGCCCGCGGGGTGAAGGTCTCCAGCTCCGACCACGTGCGGCTGCACCACAACACGTTCGCCGGCAATCGGCTGAGCCTCGGGCTGTACAACGACCCGCGCGCGCCGGAGTTCGACGCCTACGCCGTCGAGCGGGGGCTGTCCTGGCACACCATGGACACCGCGCTGGTGAACAACTTCTTCGCGCAGGAGGACGCGGACACGCCGGTGATCGAGTCGGCCGACCACAAGGCGGCGCCCCGGCCCGAGCCGTTCGTCGCGGTGGCCGACGGCAACGCCTACCTGCGCCCCTCCGGCCCCGCTCCGCTGGTGGTGTGGGCGCACGGGGGTGGTCGAACGGCGGCGTACCCGACACTCGCCGCGCTCACCGCGGCGACCGGCGCGGATCGGCACGGTCTCGAGGCCGTGCCGACCGGGAGCCCGTTCACCGACCCGGCCGGTGCGAGCGGTGACAGGTATGGGAGCTACGCGCTGCGCCCGGACGCGCCGGGGTTCCGCGCCGGCCGCCCGCTGCCCGCCGAGGTGGCCGCCGCGCTCGGCGTGCCCGCCGACCCGCACCCCTCCATCGGCATCCTGCCCTGACGGGGCGCCGCCGTCTCCCCCACCACCCGAAAGGAGACGCACGCGTGACTGTGCTTGTCCGACGCTAGCCGATGCTGGCCTGGGGCGAGCCGATGCGTTCGCCGTCGGCGTCGACGGCGCGGATCCAGTACGTGCCGGAGTCGACCTCGCGGTCCACGTAGCTCAGTTGCGGCAGCTCCCACGGCCGGGACCGCGCCTCCACCGCGTGCAGCGGCGTCGACCGGCCCACCCGCATCACCTCGTAGCGGATCTCCGAGTTCTGCCCGTCCCAGGTGGTGGTCCAGCGGATCACCGGGCTGCCGGTCGTGCCGTTCTCCCGGCTCAGGGTGGGCGCCCGGAACGGCGTCTGCGGTCCCTTGTTCACCGCACCGGGCACACCTCGCACGGCGAACCGCACCAGCCCCTGCTGCGGGCGGCCGTTGACCGTGGTGAACTCGCCGCCGACCACGACGTATCGCCCGTCCGCGTCCACCGCCCACGGACCGTTCTTGAAGTGGCTGTCCGCCGGCCCGCTGTTGGTGCCGGGGAACCACGGCAGGAACTCCGGGATCGGGTCGCCGGCGCGCACGTGGTTGACGGTCGCCGGGGCGGTGCGCACCGCGGCGGCCGTCTCGGCGGTGAGCCGGTAGTAGTCGATCGGCCCGTTCTCCGGCGCCGCGCCGATCGCGGAGCAGTCGTGGGTGTGCGAGGCCGCGTACACCACCCCGCCGGCCACGGCCACCGACTGGGTGTCGCCATAGCAGCCGTCCCACCACCTGGGCGTGCCGTCGGCGATGGCGATCGCCGCGCGGCCCTCGAACCGCGGGCCACCACCGGCGGTGTGGTACGCACCGAAGTAGGCGGTGCCCTCGCCGTCGGTGGCGATGTCGGTGACCACCTCGCGCCCTTCGGGCACCCGCGCCTGCCACGGCACGTTCGCCCCGCCGGTGGCGTCCACCGCCATCATCGCGCTGCGGGCCTCACCGTTGACCGTGCGGAACGCCCCACCGAGCAGCACCCGCCCGTGCTCCGGCGCGGCCAGCACGGCGAACACCTCACCGTCGGCGGTCGGCGCCCACGGCCGGAGCGTGCCGTCCCGACCCACCGCGGCCAGCCGGCCGCGGGCGACACCGTCGACCGACCGGAAGCCCCCGCCGAGGTACACCGTGTCCGCGGTGACCGAGATGCCCCGCACCCGCCCGGCCACCCGCGGCCGGAACCCGGTGTCCAGCACGCCGGTGACCGCGTCGAACGCCGCGATCCGCGACCGCCACTGGCCGTCGATCTTGTCGAAGTCTCCGCCGACGTAGATGGTGCGCCGATCCGGTGCGGCCTCGATCCGGAACACCGTGTCGCACACGTACTGCTGTGTGCCGACCTGCCGGCAGAACGGTCCGGGGTCGGTGGCCGAGGTGAACACGCTGCCGCTCACCGCCGGCGCCCACGGCAGCAGCTCGCCGGTGCGCACGTCGAACGCCATGAGGTTGGTCCTCGGCACCTCGCCGGGCCCGCCGGGCGCCGCCCCGGCCGGCCGGGCCCTGGTGAACCGGCCGCCGGCGTAGACGACGTCGCCGACGATGGCGACGGTGAACACGATCCCGTCGGTCTGCGGGGTGGGCATCGCTCCCGCGGTCACGGTCGGGGGCAACGCCGGCTCGGCGGCCCGCGCGGGCGCGGCCGGGTGCGCGGCCAGCGCGGCGGTGGTCGCCGTCGCCGCCACCACGGCGATCATCGCTCGCCGTCGGCGCTGTCGGCGCTGTCGGGCAGGGGGCATGACACGTCCTTCTCGGCTCGGTGGGGACGGAGCGGGCGGCAGGGACATCTCAGTGGACGCGGTAGACACAGTAGACACACGTTGATTCGGTAGACACAGTGGACTCAGTGGTGGAGGCGATCACCGTCCCTGCGGTCGGCGGGCCGGCGGCACAGGCGGGCCGCGAGCGCGGCGTACTTGCCGGCCACCCCGTCCCATTCGTACCGGTGCAGCGACGCGACCTGCGCCCGCCCGCGGGCCAGCGTCGCCTCCGGCCGGGCCTCCGCGTCGTCGAGCAACGCCGCCAGCTCGCCGGCATTGCGGAAGAAGCGGCCGTACTCCCCCAGCACCTCGCGGTTGAACGACACGTCGTAGGCGGAGGTCGCGGTCGCGGCGCCCATCGCCCGCAGCAGCGACGGGTTGGTCCCGCCGACGGAGTGCCCGTGCACGTAGGTCAGCGCGTGCGCGTAGAGCTGGTCCAGCAGCTCCTGGTCCCACACCGGGCCGAGCAGCCGCACCCCGGGCCGGGCGGCGGCCAGCCGGCGGACCCTGTCGGTGTAGTCGTCGGAGTAGGGCGCGGACCCGACCACCACCAGCGGGAGCGTCGCGGCGCTGCGCGCGTAGCCGGCCACCGCCAGATCGACGTGGTTCTCCGGCTCGAACCGGGCCACCACCAGGTGGTAGCGCGCCGGTCGCAGGTCCAGCTCGGCGAGCCGGCCGGCGCCGATCTCGCCGAGCACCGGCGCGCCGTAGGGGATGTAGTCGGCGCACACCCCGAAGCGGTCGGCGTAGTAGTCGGCGATGCCGAGCGCGTCGGCGACGAGCGCGTCCGACCAGCGCACGGCGAGCGCCTCGGCGGCGCGGTAGTAGCGCCGGCCGAGCCCGCTCCACTTGGCCCGCCGCCACTCCAGCCCGTCGACGTGGGTGGCCACCGGCACGCCACGGCGACGCAGCACCGGCAGCAGGGGCGCGTTGGCGGCGTTGAACACGAACGCGACGTCGGGGCGGTCGGCGACCGCGTGGTGCACCGAGAGCGCGGTGTGGCTCAACGTCTCCAGGGTCTTGCGGCGCAGCGCGGGCAGGTGCACCAGGCGCATGCCGAGGTGCCGCTCGGGCCGGTCGGCCGCGGCCCCGGCCGTGCGGCAGTACACCGTCACCTCGTGGCCGCGGGCGACCAGGCGCCGGCCGACCTCCTCGACGCAGGTCTCGAACCCGCCGTAGCGGGCGGGGACACCGCGCGTGCCGATCATCGAGATGCGCATCGCCCACCGATCGAGGTCCGGGGTGTGTCCGGTCTCCTTGGTAATGTGAGCACGCCTCGTTTTCGTTACACCGCTTCGTCGCACCGCGCAGGGTCGGCCCCTGCGGTGAGGACCCGATGACTCCGTCCACGGCACCGCTGCCCGCCGGCCGTTCCCTCCGCGGCGTCCGGGCCGCGGCCGGCCAGTGGTGGCCCGCCGCGGCGGTGCTCACCCTGGTCGTCGCCAGTGAGTACAAGTGGCGGCTGCGGCCGAACGACCAGGCCGTCGCCGGTGAGCCCGACCCGTTCGTGCTGCTGGAGATCGGCCTCTACGCGCTGGTCGCGGTCCTGCTCTTCCTCCGGTTCCGGCCGGGCAGCCGGCTCCGCCGTGCCGAGCTCCCGGTCACCTACCTGGCCTACGCCTATGCCGTGGTGCTCGCCGGGTCGGCGCTGTACGCGCCCTACCCGGAGTTGGCGCTGGTCCGCGGCGCGCAGGTGCTGGTCCTGCTGGCGCTGAGCCGGTCGATCGCCCGGCACGCCGACGACGCCGCGCTGCACCGGGTCGCGCACGCCTACGCGGTGCTGATGGCCGGGTCGGTGGTGTTCGGGGTGCTCGTCCCGTTCCCCCGGCTGCCGACCCAGCCGGACCGGTTCACCTGGCTGTACGTGCACCCGGTGCAGGCCGGCTCGATGCTGGCGGTGGCGGTGGTGCTGCTCACCGCCTACGCCCTCACCGGCGGTTTGGCGCGCACCGGGCCGCGGTGGCCGCCGCCGGCGTACTGGGCCCTGCTGGCGGTCTGCGCCGGTGGGCTGGTGGCGACGAAGACCCGCGGGGCCGTCGCCGGGGCCGTGGTGGGCGTGCTGGTGGTCCTGTGGACCCGCTGGCGCGGGCGGCGCCGGGTGGAGGCGGCGCTGGTCTCCACGACGGTGCTGGTCGTGGCCGTGCTGGGCGCGGGCCGGTGGATCGAGGCGTACTTCGCCCGCGGCGAGTCGGCCGAGCGGCTGGCCACCCTCAACTCGCGGACCGACCTGTGGGAGTACGCGATCGAGCTGTTCGCGCGGCAGCCGCTGTACGGCTACGGGCTCACCGCCTCCCGCGGGCTGTTCCTCGAGCGCATCGGCCTCGGCGGCGGGCACAACGCGCTGGTCAACCTGCTGGTCGACACCGGAACCGTCGGGGCGCTGGTGTGGCTGGCGCTGCTCGCCGCGCTGCTGGTCACCGCGCTGCGGCTGGCCAGGACCCGGCCGGCGCTGCGAGTCGAGCGGATGGTCGTGCTGTCCGTGCTGCTGGCGATGCTGGCCAACTCGGTGTTCACCGAGGGGATGGGAGCGCCGGCGACGGCGCTGTGCACCTGGCTGTTCGTGCTGCTGGCCTGGGTCGCCGTCGCGCACCGGACGGGGTCACCGTGAGCGAGCTCGCGAGCGAACCAGTGACCATCGCGGGCGGGCGGAGCGTGCTGCTCGCGCACGGCTCGGCCGAGCTGTACGGCTCCGACCGGATGGTCGTGGAGTCGGTGGCCGCGATGGTCGACGCCGGCTGGCGGGTCGTGGTGACCGTTCCCGGCGAGGGGCCGCTGCTGCCCGCGGTCCGCGCGGCCGGCGCGCGGGTGGCACGCTGCCCGGTGCCGGTGCTGCGCAAGGCGGCGCTGCGGCCGGCCGGGCTGGCCCGGCTGGCGCTCGACGCGGCCCGCGCGGTGCGCCCGATGCTGCGGCTGCTGCGGGCCGAGCGGCCCGACCTGATCTACGTCAACACCGTCACGGTGCCGCTGTGGTTGCCGCTGGCCCGGGCGCGCCGGGTGCCGGTGCTGGCCCACGTGCACGAGGCCGAGGAGGCCGTCCCCGCCGTGGTGCGGGTCGGGCTCGCCGCTCCCCTGCTGGCCGCCGGCCGGGTGCTGGTGAACAGCGCGGCGACCGAGGCAACACTGGCCCGGGCGCTGCCCCCGCTGCGCGGCCGGGTCCGCCGGATCGACAACGGCGTCGCCGGACCGGCGCGACCGCTCGGCCCCGCGGCCACGCCCCGCGAGCCCGCCAGGGTGCTGCTGGTCGGCCGGCTGTCGCCGCGCAAGGGCGTCGACGTCGCCGTCGACGCGGTGGCCCTGCTCCGCCGGGCCGGCCGGAACGTCCGGCTCGACGTGCTCGGCTCGGTCTTCCCCGGGTACGAGTGGTACGAGCGGGCGGTGCGCGACCGGATCACCGCGGCCGGGCTCGCCGACGCGGTGCGGCTGCGCGGCTTCTCCGCCGACGTCTGGCCGGCCTACGCCGACGCCGACCTCGCCGTCGTGCCGTCCAGGGTCGAGCCGTTCGGCAACACCGCGGTGGAGGCCCAGTTGGCCGGCGTGCCGGTGGTGGTGAGCGACGCGCAGGGGCTGCCGGAGACGGTCGGGCACGGGCGGCACGGCCTGGTGGTGGCCGCCGGCGACCCCGCGGCGCTGGCCGGGGGCATCGCCGCGGTGCTCGACGACTGGCCGGTGGCCCGGGAGCGGGCGCTGGCGGCCCGCGCGGCCGCCGCCGAGCGGTTCGCGCCCCGGCGGTACCGGCAGCGGGTCGCCGCGGCGGTGGAGGAGCTCGCGGGTTCCCGGCCGGCGCCTCAGTAGGCCCCGTGGCCGGTGAGCACGGCGCGCAGGGTCTTCCACAGGATCACCAGGTCCAGGGCGAGCGACCAGTCCTCGACGTAGCGCAGGTCGAGCCGCACGCTCTCCGACCAGCTGAGGTCGCTGCGCCCGCTGACCTGCCACAGCCCGGTGAGCCCCGGCTTCACCAGCAGCCGGCGGCGGGCGTCGGGCGGGTACGCGGCGGTTTCCTCCGGCAGCGGCGGGCGCGGTCCGACCAGCGACATCCGGCCGGCCAGGACGTTGACCAGCTGCGGCAGCTCGTCCAGCGAGTACCGACGCAGCACCTGGCCGACCCGGGTGACCCGGGGGTCCCTGCGCATCTTGAACAGCGGGCCGGTGGCCTCGTTGTCCTGGCGCAGCCGCGGCCGCAGCCGGTCGGCGCCGACGACCATCGTGCGGAACTTGAGCAGGGTGAACTCCCGGCCGTCCCGGCCGACCCGCCGCTGCCGGTAGAGCGAGGGGCCGCCGTCGCCGAGCCGGATCGCGGCGGCGATCACCAGCAGCAGGGGCGCCAGCAGCGCCAGCAGCATCGCCGCCCCGACCCGGTCGGCCACCTCCTTGATCACCCGCCGGCCGCCGGTGAGCCGCGGGGCGGCGACCCGCAGCAGCGGCATCCCGAGCACGGCGGACACGTGCAGCCGGGGGCCGGCGACCTCCATCAGGACGGGCGCCACGACCATCTCGGCCGGCGTGCCCTCCAGGTCCCACGCCAGCCGCCGCAACCGGTCCGGGCTCCAGTACGGGTCGGCCGTCACCGCCACCACTCGGTAGCCGCCGCGGCGGACGTGGTCGGCGAGCTGGTCGAGGGTGCCGACCACCGGCACGCCAGCCACCGCGCCACGGGCCAGCGCCGCGGGTGCGGAGGTGCACACCGCCTCGACTCGCCACCCGACGTGCGACTCCTGCCGGGTGCGCTCGATTAGGTCGCGCAGCGTCGTCGGGTCGCCGGCGGCCAGCACCGGGAGCAGGCACCGGCCGCGCCGGCGGGCCCGGTGCAGCAGCCGGCGGAGCAGGTACCGCTGCGGGAACAGCACGGCCGCGAGGGCCGGGAGCACCACGAACACGCAGGGCCGCACGGCGAGCACCCCCGCCAGCAGCCCGATGAACGCGACCAGCACGGCGGCGCCGACCAGCCCGCGACCGAGCCGGTGGAACTCCTCGGGACCCGCGCCGAGCGGACCCTGGTGCCACGCCCTGGCGAGCGGCAGCGCGGCCAGCACGGCCAGTGCCGTGCCGGTGGCGAGCCAGAGCGGCGGCACCCGCTGGTCCGACGTACCGGGCAGCAGTGCGGCCGCGATCCCGGTCACCGTGATGGTGGCCACGACGTCGGTGACGACCACCACGGCCCGGTAGCGGCGTTCCCACGCCGTGAACGGCAGGGTGGGCGGCCACTTCTCGGGAGC
This sequence comes from Amycolatopsis arida, assembly GCF_900115565.1. Classification (GTDB taxonomy): domain Bacteria; phylum Actinomycetota; class Actinomycetes; order Mycobacteriales; family Pseudonocardiaceae; genus Yuhushiella; species Yuhushiella arida. Next base: position 299,487 of record NZ_FOWW01000008.1, read on the forward strand.
TCCGGGCGCCGAGGGCGTGACCGAGAACACCGCCACCAGCGGGGGCGGGCGTGGTGGCTCCGGCGGGGTCGTTGCCGAAGTGGGGTCGGAGCGGCTCGGAGACGGGTCGGAGCGGGCGGCGGGCGGTGACGGTCGACGGGGGTCGGCCATGCCGGGGCCCTCCTGTGCCAGGCGCAGGGTGAGTGGCGACACAACGGTGCGTGACACTGCCGTGTGACGCTTGTCGTGGTATCGACCACTCTGACCTGCACGTTACCCGGCAAACCTGCGATAGAATTACACCGAACGCATGAAAAAGCCGACCAGAGGCCCCGATCTTCGTTACCCTCTGTGATAGAGCCAGGTGGGCTCTCCCGTCGGCCGGGGCAACGTCACCCGGCTCGCCGGGGACATCCCGGAGAGAACTGAAAAAGAAAGGGCCCGGCGTGCGCCGGGCCCGACCATGGAGTGGTGCGTGGGCGATACTGGGATCGAACCAGTGACCTCTTCGGTGTGAACGAAGCGCTCTCCCGCTGAGCTAATCGCCCCCTCGCGGTACGGACAGAACAGTACCGCACGCCTTCGGGGGCCCGACATTCGGGTGGTTCCTCGGCGCGCACGCACCGCGCACCAGCGGGCACGGAGCGAACAACCGTGTGCTAGTCGGGGCTGTCCCGGCGGGAGTACGCGGCGAGGGGACGGAGGTCACGTGCGGCATTCGCGCGACGGTGCTATCGCGCCAGCGCCGAACCGAGCAGTATGTACGCGTGAACGATCATCGGGATCGCCCGCGCAGGGTGGCGCCAGTGGAGAGGTCGGGACGGGTGGTCCGGATGGCCCCGTACGGGTGATCTCCGGCCCAACGGCGAGCGAGTCGGCCCCCGGGGACGTCTCACCGGCGGAGCTCGGTCAGACTGACCGGGAAGGGAGCAGAAGGGTAGGACGATGCGAAACGATCACGTGACGCTCCGGTCGACCGCGGTGTTCGATCTGCTGGCGCCGCGGACGCCGGCGGTCCCGGTGAAGGTGGAGCTGCGGTACGACACGCGCGACCCGTATGCCGTCGTCGCGGCGTTCCGGACCGGCCGGGCCGGCTGGGTGGAGTGGGTGTACGCACGTGACCTGCTCGCCGACGGCCTGCTCGCGGAGGCCGGCGACGGCGACGTGCGGATCCGGCCGTCGGTGGAGGACCCTGAGGCGGTGTTGATCGAGCTCAACTCCCCGTCCGGACACGCCATGTTCGAGGCGTCGGCGCAGGAGCTGGCCGACTTCCTGGACCGGACCTACGACGTCGTGCTGCCCGGCAACGAGCACCTCTGGGTGGACGTCGACGAGGCACTGACCCACCTGATTCCGAACGATCTGACCTGATCACGACGCAGGGACACGCAGTGGCCACCCCCGTGTCATCGCCGGTTGGCGGGTCCGATAGAGTTCCTGGCGTCACCGCGACACCGGGTCGAAGGGCCCGGCGGAGCGTGGAATGCGGACGTAGCGCAGTTGGTAGCGCATCACCTTGCCAAGGTGAGGGTCGCGGGTTCGAGTCCCGTCGTCCGCTCGGCTGCGGCGGCACCCCGCAGTGAAGCCGGCCAGGCGACGGTGTCGCCGACCGGGACCGGCGGAGTGGCCGAGTGGTTCAGGCAAGGGCCTGCAAAGCCCTGTACGCGGGTTCGATTCCCGCCTCCGCCTCGCGCGATTAGCTCAGCGGGAGAGCGCTACCTTGACACGGTAGAGGTCACTGGTTCGATCCCAGTATCGCGCACCACCTGTCTTCCCAGGTCAAACCCCCTTCGGTGATCACCTCCGGAGGGGGTTTCGTCGTCGCTGGGAGCACGGATGGGAGCAGTTGATCTTGTCTTACTGTGTTCACCCCCATCTGTGTTCACCGCGCGACGGCCTAACCAGGCAGACCGTGGACGGCAGCGCGGTCCCGCACTCCCAGCGTGGTCTTGGACCACCACACGTGACACACGGCCGCACAAGTGGTAGCGCGGTGTATTGCTGGTGGTAGGCACGCGGGTCGACGGGGTGTCCGCCGGGTTCGACCTGGAAGTGCAGATGGGGACCGCTGGACTGGCCGCGGTTGCAGCCGCGCTATTCGATGGTGGTGGAGGGGCTGCTGATGCGGGTGCCGTCGGTGTCGATGGCGCGGATGCGGTAGGTGCCGGCGGTGTGCGCGTGGTCGGTGTAGGTGAGGTGGGGGAGGTCCCAGGGTCGGGATGATCGGGTGAGGGTGTGGATGGGTTGGGGGGTGCTTTGGCGGATGATTTCGTAGCGGATGTCGGAGGTTTGGCCGGACCAAGTGGCCTGCCAGGTGATCACGACGTGGCCGTCGGGGTTTCGGGTGAGCTGGGGTGCGCGGAAGGGGAATTGGGGGCCGTAGTTCTTCGCGCCGGGCACGTGGCGGGCGGCGAAGCGGGTGAGGCTTTGCTGGGGTTGGCCGTTGACGGTGGTGAACTCGCCGCCGGCGACGACCCAGTCGGTGGTGGCGTCGATGGCCCAGGGTCCGTGCTGCCAGGCCGAGTCGGGTGGTCCGGCGTTGATGGTGGGGAACCAGGGCAGCACGGTGGGGATCGGGTCGCCCGCTGTCACGTGATTGGCGCTGACGGTCGCTGTGTTGGTGGCGGTGGTGGTTTCGGCGAGTAGCCGGTAGTAGCGCTCGCGGCCGGGTGGGGGGATGGCGGCGTTGCTGGCGGTGCAGTCGTGGGTGTGGGAGGCGCTGTAGAGCACGCCGCCTGCGGTGGCGAGGGCTTGGGTGTCGCCGTAGCAGCCGTCCCACCAGCGTGGCGTGCCAGTGGGGATGTCGATGGCGGCGCGCCCTTCGAACTTGATCGCTTGGCCACCGTGGTCGTAGGCGCCGTAGTAGGCGGTTCCGGTGTCGTCGATGGCGATGTCGGTGACTACTTCCGTCCCGGCTGGGACGGAGGCGTTCCAGGGTGCGTTGGCGCCGGTCGAAGCGTGGACGGCCATCATGGCGTGGTGGGTGGCGCCGTTGACGGTGTCAAAGGAGCCGCCGAGGAGGACCCGGTCGTGTCCGGGGGCGGCGGCCAGGGCGTGCACGTCGCCGTCCACGGTTGGTGCCCAGTCGGTGACTGTGCCGGTGGTGGCGAGCGCGGCCAGCCGTTGGCGGGGTGTGGTGTTGACGCGGGTGAACGCGCCGCCGAGGTAGACGGTGTCGTCGGTGACGGCGATCCCGCGCACTCGGCCGGCGACGGTCGGGGTGAAGTCAGTGTCGAGTTGACCGGTGGTGGTGTCGAAGCGAGCGAGGCGGGAGTGCCACTGGTCGTTGATTTTGGCGAAGTCGCCGCCGACGTAGAGGTGACGGCCGTCGGGGGAGGTTTCGAGTCGGAAGACGGTGTCGCAGGTCCATTCGCCGGACTCGAGTTGGCGGCAGGTGTTGCCCGGGCGGTTGGGCAGGGTGTCCGGGTTGCTCACCCGCGGTGCCCACGGCAGCAGGTCGCCGGTGGTGACGTCGAAGGCCAGCAGGTTGGTGCGGGCCACCTCACCCGGCCCTCCAGGGGCGACGCCCGCGGGGCGGGCCTTCTGGAACCGGCCACCGGCGTAGGCGGTGTCGCCGACGATGACGACCGAGAACACGATCCCGTCGGTCTGCGGCGTCGGCAGCCCGCCTGCGGTGACCGGCACCGGCAGCGGCTCGGCTGGTGAGGCGTGCCCGGTCGGAACTGCGACGCCAGAGATCACAGCACCGGCCAGGGCAACAGCGAATACGCGTCTCCATGCCAAATTTCGAAACATGATCTCCCCCTGGAAGGAATGGCTGCACACGACGACACGACACAAGCGCCGGTCATGGTCCGTGCTGATGGCGAAGACTCCCACTTTAGCCGCAACGGTAAGGTCACTTGACCGTCGTGCGCAACCCCGGGATCCCGCCACACCATGCCGAATCTAGCTAGTTCGACACCGCTAGACAAGTGGGCTAAACCGTGCAGCGTTCCAGCTCAACCGAAAGGTAAGGTATGGGAGAGACTGAATCGGTGGGCTGCGCGGTGGTGCTCCGTCCGGGCAGTGGTTGATGGTGAATGTTTGCGGGGGTTGGGCCGTTGGGGTGATTGTCTCTCCGTCGTTGTGTCGCGGATTTCGGTTTGCCCCTAGTGTCCCGGGTGTCGCCCAGGGGGTTATCGGGATCTCTGTCGGGGTGGGCGTAACGGGGAGGAATGTTGGTCCGAATGAGATACAGACCTGCGTGGGGCCTGGCACTGCGCGGAATGTCCACCGCGGCGATCGCCGCGATCATCGCCACGGTGCCCGGTGTGGCGGTCCAGCCCGCGGTCGCGGCGGAACCGGAAGGCGGGCTGTCGGTGCCGTCCTCGGCGTGGGCCCCACCGGCCGAGCTGAACCGCACCCCGGCGGGCGGGGCCCCGCCGGGGCGTCCGTGGGGCGGTGAAGCCGGTGTGGCGTCGGTGCCCTGTGACGAGAACGTCGCGACCGGGATCCTGCGGCAGTACCCGTTCGAGCGTTTCCCGGTGTCCGACCGCTCGGAACTGCTGGTCAACACCCATAACGGCAACGTGGTCATTACCGCGCGCGACCTGTCCATCCGGGGCACGGGCCAGAACCTGTCACTGAGCCACGTGTACAACAGCAAGTTGCCTGGCGCCGGTGCGTTCGGCACCGGCTGGTCGCTCAACACCGGCCCGGATCTCGGGCTGACCTTCGATGGTGGGGACGTGGTGTTGCACGGCGAGTCCGGCTACTGCGCCCGCTACAGCGCCACTGACGGGGGCGGCTACACCCCGGCGCCGGGTGTGCCCGCCGAACTCGAACGCCTGGACAACGGCAACTATGAGCTGACGTTCAACGACGACAAGGACGTCTGGATGTTCGACGCGCAGGGCTGGTTGCTGTCCCAGGCCGATCGCAACGACAACGTCAACACCGTGCGCTACACCAGTGCCGGCTTGTTGGCCTCGATCACCGACTCGCAGGGCCGGGTCACCACCGTCGCCTACGACGACGCGGGGCGCATCACGAAGCTGACCGATCCGACCGGCACCACCGCCGGCTCCTATCGGTACAACCAGGCGGGGCAGTTGGCCGAGTACACCGATCGCGATGGTAAGACCACCTACCTGCAATACGACGCCGCGGGCAACCTCACCCTGCTCGAGGACCCCGCCCACAAGCGCACCCGCCTGCTCTACGACGGTTCCGACCGGGTCGTCGAGGTGCGCATCCCGGGTCGGTCGGGCACGTCGAACACCCGCTTCGACTA
>NZ_FOWW01000012.1 GCF_900115565.1 Amycolatopsis arida
CGGCTGGGACTTCGCCGCTGGGGGAGAAGTAGTCGTGCCATTTGACGCCGGGGCCGAAGCCGGTGCCGGTGGACAGGGCGACGTAGACGTCGGCGGCCGGGCCGTGGGTGAAGGTGATGATGTCGTCCTTGCCGTCGCCGTTGACATCGCCGGTGAGTGGTGTCTCGCCGGCTGGGGCGAAGTAGTCGTGCCACTTCTGTTCTCTTCCGACGAACTCGGTGCCCGAGGACAGCGCCACGTACACGTCGGCCAGGTTGTTCTGGGTGAAGGTCACCACGTCGTCGCGGCCGTCACCGTTGAAATCAGCCGACGAACCCGTGAAGGGTGTCGGGTTGACGAGGCGGCGCGCCTCCTCGATGAGCGCACGAGCTTTGGTCTCCGCCTGGTCGTACCGTGCCGGGCAGCAGGAGCGCTGCACGCTCTGCGCCAGCTGCCCTGCCGTGTAGTGGGGATACCGGGGCTCGTTGGTCTGCGCGCGGCTGAAGAACTGGGTGGAGGCATAGGCGACGTCCATGATTTGTTCGGGCGTGCCCCAACCCCAGCTCGGCCGTTGCTGGAACACGCCGAGTGAGTCGTCCTCCCCGCACGGGAGGTTGTTCATCCGGGACTCCACCCACCCCGCCTCGAAGCCGGCGAGCATCACCTTGTCCGAGACGTTGCGGTCGACACCGACCTTGTAAACGATCTTGATGACGTTGGGATCATGCGTGGTCGGGATGCTCGGGCAGACCAGCGGGCCGACATCCGAGGTGGGCGTGGCAGTCCCGTCCTGTGCGCTCACCGTCGTCGAAGTTCCCGAGAGCGTCGTCACCGCGATGGCGACGATCGTGCCGAGGGCCAGCGTGGCCCGCCTCCAGCGGGGTCTGGATAGGTGCCGATGTTCGTCCATGGGGTGTCCTTTCGGCTTCGGGGATCCTGCGGTGGTTCGCGATGGTGGGGCTGGCTCAGAAAGCGCGTTCTCCGGCGAGGCCGAAGAAGTCGTGCCACAACACGCCCGGTCCGAAGGTGGCGCCGGTGGACAGGGCGACGTAGACGTCGGCAAGGTGGTTGTGGGTGAAGGTGACGATGTCGTCCTTGCCGTCGCCGTCGAAGTCACCGATGTACGGGAACTCACCGGCCGGGCTGAAGAAGTCGTGCGCCTTCGCGCCGGGCCCGAACGTGGCACCGTCGGAGAACGCCACGTACACGTCGGCGGCCGGGTCGTTGGTGAAGGTGAGGATGTCGTCCCTGCCGTCGCCGTTGACGTCGGCGACCCGGGGCTGCTCGGCGTTGACCGCGAAGTAGTCGTGCGCCTTGGTCCCGGCGCCGAAGGCGGTGCCGGTGGACAGGGCGACGTAGACGTCGGCGGCCGGGCCGCGGGTGAAGGTGATGATGTCGTCCCGGCCGTCGCCGTTGACGTCACCCACCGCCGGGAACTCGGCGCCGACCGCGAAGTAGTCGTGCCACTTGGTGCTCGGGCTGAAGCCGGTGCCGGTGGACAGGGCGACGTAGACGTCGGCGGCCGGGCCGCGGGTGAAGGTGATGATGTCGTCCCGGCCGTCGCCGTTGACGTCACCCACCGCCGGGAACTCGGCGCCGACCGCGAAGTAGTCGTGCCACTTGGTGCTCGGGCTGAAGCCGGTGCCGGTGGACAGGGCGACGTAGACGTCGGCGGCCGAGCCGCGGGTGAAGGTGATGATGTCGTCCCGGCCGTCGCCGTTGACGTCACCCACCGCCGGCACCTCACCGCTGAGCGAGAAGAAGTCGTGCCACTTGGCCGAGGCACCGAAGGTGAGCCCCGCCGACGGCGCCACGTAGACGTCGGCGGCCGGGCCGTGCGTGAAGGTGACGATGTCGTCGCGACCGTCACCGGTGACGTCACCGGTCAGGGGAGTCTCGCCAGCCAGCGCGAAGAAGTCGTGGGCCTTCACGGCGGCTCCGAACGCGGTTCCCGTGGACGGCGCGGTATAGACGTCGGCCAACGAGTTCTGGGTGAAGGTGACGATGTCGTCCTTGCCGTCGCCGGTGAAGTCGGTCGGTGAACCGCCGAACAGGACACTTCCGCTACCACCGCAGTTGCGGCTGGTGTGATACGACGCCGTGGTGCTGTACCGGAGGGCGATTCCGTCGATGACGATCCGCTGGTTCGCGCCGTCGGCCTCCTGCTCGTAGTGCAGGTGCGGCCCGGTGGAGTTCCCGGTGCTGCCGACCTTGCCGAGCTCGGCCCCGACCGGGACGACCTGTCCTCGGCTGACGCTGATGCTGTTCAGGTGCGCGACGAGGCTGGTCCACCCACCGCCGTGATCGACCCGAACGTAGTTGCCGTAACCCGCGTGGTTACGCACCACGTCTCTGACGGTGCCGGTTGCCGAGGCCAGTACCGGAGTTCCCAGGTCCTGCGACCCGGGAAGGTTGAAGTCGATCGCGTTCACGACCTCGCTGGCATGGTGGTAGTACTGCCGTTGCTGTCCGCACGGCCAGGGCGCCCGGAAGTCCGGCCGCGGCCCGGCCGCCGTGATCCCGGCCCGCGGAGTGTCGTCCGCCCAGAGCGGCTGCGCCTGCACTGAGCCGGCGGTGGCGGCGAGTACGGTCCCCGTCGCGAGCAACGGGACCAGCAACATCCGATGTGGACGGGGTAGGGCAGGGTGGTGGGTCATGACTGACTGCCTCTCGGTGGGGACGCAGGGGAAGGGCTGGGTCAGGTGGCGAGTCCGGCCGACGCCGGTCGGCCGTGCGGAGGGTTCCGGCCGCTACCGGATGAGGCTGGGGCGGGGGACTTCCGCGAAGGAGCCGAAGTCGTCGTGCCACTTCGCCGACGAGCCGAACGACGACGCGGTGGACGTGGCGACGTAGACGTCGGAGGCTTCGGGCGTCCCTCTGGTGAAGGTGATGGCGTCCGCTCGGCCGTCACCGTTGACATCGCCGAGGCCGGGGGCCTCCTCACCGACCGCGAAGTAGTCGTGCCACTTCCAGCCTTGTTGGACGAACCTGCCTCCGTCGGACAGCGACACGTACACGTCGGCCGTCTCCCCACGGGTGAAGGTCACGACGTCGTCGCGGCCGTCGCCGTTCACGTCGCTCGCACCGGCCAGCTCGGTACCGGCGGCGAAGTGGGTGTGCCACTGCCACACCTCCTCCACGAACGCGACGCCGTTGGACAGCGACACGTAGACGTCGGCTGCGCTACCTCCGGTGAACGTCGCGACGTCGTCCCGGCCGTCCCCGTCGAAGTCGCCGACAGCGGGGCGCTCGGCGCCATAACCGAAGTTGTCGTGCCACTTCAGCCCGGGCCCGAACCCCGCGCCGGTGGACAGCGCCACCCACACGTCGCCGCTGTTGCCGCGGGTGAAGGTGATGATGTCCGCCCGCCCATCGCCGTTGACGTCGCCGACCTCGGGGTGTTCGGTGCCCAGGGCGAAGTGGTCGTGCCACCTGCTGGAAGGACCGAAGCCGGCCCCTGTGGACAGCGCGACGTAGACGTCGGCGTTGGTGCCGCGGGTGAAGGTGATGATGTCCGCCCGTCCGTCCCCGTTCACGTCACCGGTCAGGGGCACCTCGCCGGTGAGCGAGAAGAAGTCGTGGGCCTTCTGCCGGGCGCCGAAGGAGGACCCGCCGGACAGCGCGACATGGACGTCCGCGGCGTCGCCCTGGGTGAACAGCACGGCGTCGTCCCGGCCGTCGCCGTTCACGTCACTGGCGGCCCGGGACCGGGTCCGGGCGCTCACCACGGCCGAGGCCGGTCCGGTGTTGCCGTTGTGGTCCTCCGCCACCACTCGGTAGTAGCGGGTGGTGTTGGCCGGCAACGGTCCGTGCCGGAATCCGGGGGTGGTGCTGGTGCCGACGAGCGTGCCGGCGGTCACCGGAACCGAGGGATCGGTCGAGGCGTGGATCCGGTACTGGGCAACGCCGACGTCGTCGCCGGAAGCACGCCAGGTCAAGGGGATCGCGTGGACGCGCCCGGCAGCGACGGTGAGGCCTTCCACCCGGCTCGGTGCCGTTCGATCCACGAACGGGGGGACCAGGTTGAGCGCGCCGTACTTCGCCGCGGTCCACCTGGCCGAGCCCCCGGTCGGCGTGAGCCGTACGGTGATCACCGACTTGCCCGCGGTGACTCGTGCGGGCAGTGTGAAGTCGTCGTCGAGCCAGCGCTGGAACCGGTTGCCCAGTGCCTGAACCCACGTGCCGACGGCCGCGCCATCCACGTTGACCGACACCGACTGGTAGGCCTCGGCCTGGTCACCGGTGCGGCGCAACCGCACGCCCTGGTTGGTTGGGTCCACGGCCAGGCGGAAGCTGACGGCTCCGCCGGTGGCCCGCACGGGCGCGGCGACGGTGTCGGAGTCGTCGTTGCCCTCGTAGACGCCGACGAGGGAGTACTGTGTGGCCGCGCCGGTCTCGGTGTATCCGTGGGCGGTGCGGCTCGTGGCGTCGGTCACGACGACGGTGTCGGTGTGCCGGATGCTCGCTTCGGTCTTGGTGTACAGGTAGGCCGTGGAGCTCTCCTCGACCGGAAGATCGTTCTGCGGTCCGTGTTCCATGCCGAACCGCAGCCCGGAGTTGTAGGACAGCGCATCGCCGATCTGCAGCCGGTACATGCTGTCGCACTCGATGGCACACGATCCGGAGCCGACGCGGTGGCCGGTGTTACCGGTGAACACCCCGCTGTACTCGCCCCGGTTGAAGTACCAGCCCGACTCGTAGTAGTCCTCGGTGCCGGTCCCGTACAGCTGGGGGCTCAGGGAGCCGTCCACGTGGACGCGCTCATCGCCCTCGAGATAGCCCCGTGGGCCGTTGCAGCAGCCGACGCCGCCGGTGCTGCGGGCCCGCACGACCTGGGTGACGCCGACGAAGCGTCCCCGGCCGCTCTGCTGGGCCACGATCCAGTCCCGCGCCGGAGCGGTTTCCCCACGCAACGACTGAGTGGTGAAGTGTCCCGCCGTTCCAGTGGGACCCAGCTCGGCGGTCCACCGGGGGTTCGGTGCATGGGAGACCTGTGCCTGGATTCCCGAGACGCCGCCACCGGTCGTGTTGACCAACGACACTCGCGCCGATGCCGCGAAGGGCATCATCCACCACGCGCTGTACCAGCCACCCGGCGCCGCATCCATCCCGAACATCAACGAGCGCACGTCGCGTTCCCCGAGTCCCGCACCGAAGAACTCGCCCAATGGGGAGTCCACCGTGGTCCGGTTGTCGAACGTCATCCTGATCCGCAGGCCGGCCAGCGTGCCCTCGGTCGCCGCACCGTCGGGTACCCGGATCCGCAGCGCGGTGATCGCGGCAGGACCGGCCAGCTCGGTCACCGTTGCCGCACCGCCCGCGGGCGGCGACACCGTCACCGTGCTCGTGGTGGCACCCGGCTGGGCCGGTTTCGGATCGGCACGCCCGGCCGAGCGCAGCTTCTGCACCACATCGTGGGCAGGGTCGGCCGGGTTAAACCGGCCGACTCCCCCCGTGTCCGCGAACTCACGGTAGGTCACATGGTAGAACCGCGGGTTGTTCGTGGTAGTGATCAGCATCGAGTCCCGATAGGGCATCGGTACCTTGATGGTGACCCCGCCCGAGGTCTGGTCGGCGTTGGTCACCAACGGCCACACGAATGGCGCGCCCAGATCACCGTTGACCAGGCTCTGGAGGTTGGCGTTCAGCACGGTCACGCCGTCCAGCACCACCCTGATCGTGCCGGTCGCGCGTACGTCGCCGCCGTCTCGGGTGAACCAGATGGAGCTCACCTCACCGGGTCCACGATCCTCGGCGAGAACACATCCCGGCCCGTTTCCGCGCAGACACGAGAACGCACCCGTGAAGCCGTCGTTGTTGGTTCCGTCGCGGCCGAAGCTGGAGAACTGCTTGGTCTGCGACCCCGATGCCAGGTCGGGCAACAGGTCCAGCCGCCGATACACATCCCAGCCCACCGGACCGTTTCCGCCCGCGGCCGTGGCCGTGGGCGGTTCGGCCGGTGGAGCGCCCACCGCCGTGGGAGTCGCCGGCGACCAGCTGGGCGCGACGACCAGGGAAACACCAAGCACAAGACCGAGCACAGCTATCCGGAAGCACCGCATCAGGGCCGCCTTCCAGTCGGCCGGCGCAGCGATGGCAGCGGTGAGCGACACTGGCCGGGCAGGGCAGGGAACGACTGGGTAATCGTTTACCCGACAGAGTGTGAGATGGTGGGAATCCAACGTCAATACGCCGTTCGTCGCAAAGGTCCGGTTTCCCGGTGCTGCGAACATGTCAACCGCGACTCGAACGCCGCAGACTCGCGACCGCGGTACATCGTTGGCTCCACTACGTTCTGGCTGCACCAGGCGGTCCGATGTGGACCGGTTGGACGGCGGGCTGGGGCCGTCCGAGCACCGCCGCGGGTCATGGTGATGCCCCTCGGTCGCCGTTCGGCTCCTGGCCGCGACCAGCTCGTGCCGAGAAGGCGATCGAGGGCGTAGGCGCCCGCCACCCTTGATCAGCACGACGACGGCCAGTCCGACGGCCACGCGATGGTGTTCGAATCCTTCTCCGCGGAGCGGTCCGACCAGCTCATGAAGATCCCGATCGGCAGGTGGACGGTCAAGATGGCGCCGATTATCGCCGCGCTGATCCAGAAGGCCGCCACGCGGCCGGCGAACCCGGCGATCAGCGGGGGAGTGGCGGCGGCGGGGATCTCCGCGGCCGACACGAAGTCCAGAATGGACGCCAAGCCCGCACCACCGAACCAGCCGAACGGCTTCTGCGGCCCGTGGGACAGCATCACCAACCTGAGCGCGTTCCTCGCCACGAGGGCTCGGTGGTTCCCCCGTCATCCCCGTGGTATCCAACGCCGTGTCCACGATCTTGTTCCGCCCGGCACGACCATCGGCGGTACGACCGCGGTTGACGACATTCGTCACTACTCCTGACTCCTCATGGATCTACGGTTCTGCGCTGGACAGAGTTAGGAATCTGTGGGTCCAACCGCAACAGCTCACGATCGAACGGCAGGCGACCCGAGCCCCGGCACGCCGCCGTTCGACTGAGCGTCCCGGTCACTCGAACGGCTCGCATCGTTACGTGAACGTGACCCGGCCTTCCGGGTCGACCGGACACGTCCGCGGACCCGGGGTCGAGTGACCGAGTTCCAGTGGCCGACAACGATGTACGCGGTTGACGTTTCGGCAGGGCTCTTCCGGTCGTCGCTCAGTGCGTCCGTCTCGGTGATCACGAACCGGTCGATCGGCTCGGGGAGGTGTCGCGGGTGGTCGACCCGGTGTGTGAGAGGTAGTGGAAGCTGCGGAGACGACCGCCGTTCATTCGTGCCGTTGTTCGTCTTCCGACGACAGCCGATCTCGGGAGTATCGCCAGAAAAGTGTTCGTGCGGCCACGCCACTCTCTTGCGGACCGAGTTCGTTGACGCCAGTCCCACCCTTACCTAATCTTTCCCGATGGAAATGGACGTTCGCCATCTGCGAACCGTCGACACGATCGCCACCGAGGGCAGCCTGAGCAAGGCAGCTGCCACACTCGGGCTGTCCCAGCCCGCACTGACGACTCAGCTGCAGCGCATCGAGCGGCACTTCGGAGGGCAGTTGTTCCGCCGGGGCCGGCACGGAGCCGTGGCCACCCCGCTCGGTGAGTTCGTGCTCGCCAAGGCACGACTGGTGCTGCCGGCCGTTGACGAGCTCAACCGCGAAGCCGGCAGGTATGCCGCGGGCTTCTCGGCCGCCATGCCGCTGCGGTACGGCGCGGTGCCGGGCCCGCTGATGGCCGGGCTCCTGCAGCGCCTTGCGTCCCGTTCGGTGACCGCGGTCAGTATGCGGACCGAACCGTCGTCGCTCGTGCTGGCCGACCTGGTCGCCCATCGCAGTCTGGAGCTGGCGGCATTGCTGGAGTACGTGGACTACCCGGTGGGGCTGGCCGCCGACATCGAGCGCCGAGTCATCGCCGTGGAGCCGGCCTTCGTCCTCCTTCCAGCGGACTGTCCGTTGGCCGAGCGGGCGGAGCTCGAGTTGAGCGATCTGCGGGACGCGTCGTGGGTGCTGCCACCGCTGGCCGACAACGGTCTGCGCGACACCCTGGACAAAGCGTGCGCCCCATCCGGTTTCCGGCCCCGGCTCGCTCACGAGGCGGACGCGAGCGGGGCGCGCGACCTCATCGCCTCCGGTCACGCCATCGGGATCGGACAGGCGAGCTTTCGCGCCACACCCGGCATCGCCGTCCGCGCGATCGTGGGGTCGCCACTGCGTGTTCGGCACTCCCTGATCTGGGCCACCGCCGGCCCCATCGCCGCCATGGCCGACCAGGTCGTCTCGGCCGCGACCGGGGCTTACGACGCCGCCGTCCGCCGCAGTCGGCCCTACCGGCAATGGCTCAGCCGTCACTCCCGGTCCGAGCTCGCCTCGTGAGCCACGCTGTGCGGATCAGAGGCTGGTCTCCCCTGGTAGGCCGAAGTAGTCGTGCCACCGAACGCCGGGTCCGAAACCACTGCCGGTGGACAGTGCGGTGTAGACGTCCGCGCCGGCGTTGTGGGTGAAGGTGACGAGATCGGTTCGGCCGTCGTCGTCGAAGTCGCCGACGTAGGGAAACTCCGTGGTCAACGCGAAGAAGTCGTGCCATTTCGTGCCGGTGTCGGTGAACCTGCCGGTCCTGTTGGACAGCGCGACGTACACATCGCCGTCCCCGTTGTTGGTGAACGTCGCGATATCGGCCGCACCGTCGCCGTTGAAGTCGCCGAGTCGTGGTGACTCGAGGCCGACCGCGAAGAAGTCGTGCCACTTGGTGGATGTCGTGAACCCCGTGCCGGTCGACAACGCGACGTAGACGTCCGCGTTCGCTCCCTGGGTGAACGTGACGATGTCACTTCGTCCGTCACCGTTGACATCGGCCACTCCCGGGGATTCGCCGGAGAGCCCGAAGTAGTCGTGCCACTTCGCGGACGCGGTGAACCCGGTGCCGGTCGACAGCGCGACGTAGACGTCGGCGAGGTCGTTGCGGGTGAAGGTGACGATGTCGTCCTTGGCGTCGCCGTTGACGTCGCCGACGGCGGGGACCTCACCGTTGAGGGAGAAGAAGTCGTGCCACTTCCGCGCCACGGCGAAGCCCGTACCCGTGGACAAGGCGACGTAGACATCGGCACCGGAACCGTGGGTGAAGGTGACGATGTCGTCCTTGCCGTCACCGTCGAAGTCTCCGGTCAGCGGAGTCTCGCCGTCGAGGGAGAAGAAGTCGTGCCACTTCGAACTGCCGGAGAATCCGGAGCCGGTGGACACGGCGACGTACACGTCCGCCAAGGGACCGTGGGTGAACGTCACCACGTCGTCCCGGCCGTCGCCGGTGAAGTCCGCGGACGACCCGGTGAAGACCCCGGCGAGCGGGGACGACCACCGGAGCGGAGCGAGGAACAGCCCGCCTTGCCCCCATCCCGCTCCGGTGACCCAGGTGGTGCCGCTCGGCTCGGTCACCACCTCGGCGGCGTGGGTGTGAATCCGGCCGGCCAGGTCGTTCACCGAGAACCGAAACGGGTCCCGGCTACGGTAGACGCGAGTGTCCTTGTAGTCGGAGTCGCAACAGATGAACAGGTACCACCAGCCACCGCGCCACACCACGAACGGCGACTCCGTCGGACCGCCGACCGTGCCCGCCCGCGGGTGTTCGAAGGCAACCTGCTTGCCGCTCCAGTGGGTCAGGTCCGTGCTCGTGCGGTAGGCGACCTGGTGGTTGCCGCCCTGCGGGGTACGAGTGGCGGTGTAGTACATCACCCACTGGGTCCCGACCTTGGTCACCATGGGATCCCGGCCGTCGAACCCGTCGGTGAACAAGGGATTCGCCGAGCTGCGGACCCAGGTGTTCAGATCGGTGGACGTGGCGAGGTGCATCCGGTACGCCGCGTGGTCAGGCGTGCCCGCGGCGTAGAACATGTAGTACCGGCCGTTGTCGTAGATCACGTGTGGCGCCCAGATGTGGCTCTCCCCGGCGGCCGGGTCAGCGGTCAGCGCGAACGGGCGCTTGGTCCACGGTCCACTCGGCGACGGTGCCGTGGCATGGCCGAAGTTCTTCTCGTCCAACGGGTTCGCCGGCTCGGGATGCGTGATGGCATAGACATGCCAGGTCCCCGTCGCCACGTCCCGGATCATGGTGTGGTCGTTGTAGTACCAGCGCTGGGTCTCGCCGACGGAGGGGTCGTACACCCGGAAGAACGTGCCCGCGGAGACCGTGGGCAGCTCCGCGGCCAACCCCGGTGCCTGCGGTGCGGTTCCGGCTTCGGGCGGGGCGGGGACGTCCAGCGCGGCCACACCGGTTCCCGCCGAGCCAAGGGATGAGACCACGATCAGCACGGCCACCAACAGTCCGTGTACGGCTCTGTTCATTCCGCACCGCCTCCGCACGACATGGCGACACCAGCAGGCGCCGAGTAATCGGTTGCCCAGAGAATGTGAGAGAGCCGTCCGAACCGTCAATACGCCGTTCGGCTCCATGGCCGGGCGACCTGCGGGAGCTGGCTGTGCTCGTCGCACCTTCTCCTGGAGTCACCGACAGCGGGGGCGGGACGCTGCCGGTGACACCGTGAGCACCAGTGCACACGTTCCGCCTACTGTGATTCAGTTTCGGGTGCCCGCGCGGCAATCCGTTGTAGACAGCAGAATGCGGGAGTGTTAGAACAGTTCGCCTCAGTGAAGGGACAAGCAATGAAGCGTATTTTTCTGGTCCTCTCGGTCGTGCTCGGGTTGATGCTGTCCAGCGCTGTCGCGCACGCCATCGTCTACGGTGAGC
This sequence comes from Amycolatopsis arida, assembly GCF_900115565.1. GTDB lineage: Bacteria > Actinomycetota > Actinomycetes > Mycobacteriales > Pseudonocardiaceae > Yuhushiella > Yuhushiella arida. The sequence goes on from NZ_FOWW01000012.1 coordinate 10,720, forward strand.
CGGACGGCGACACGCACCGCAACGTGGGCGCGCTGATGTTCGACTGGAATCCCGACAGTCCTGGGGTCGAGCACGCCTGCACGGGGGCACTCATCTCACCGACAGTGTTTCTCACCGCGGCACACTGCTCCCCGCTTCTGCGGGGCGGCGACAACCGAGTGTGGGTCTCCTTCGACCAGGACGTCGACCCGGTGTCCTCGTCGACGACGCTCTACTCAGGAACCTTCTACGGGCATCCGGAGTACGGCCGGGTGCAGTCGGATCCGCACGACATCGCCGTGGTGGTCCTCGACGAGCCGATCACCGGAATCACTCCCGCCCGGTTGCCGTCCGCCGACCTGCTGAAGCGGATGAAGTCGGCCGGCACGCTCAACGGCCACAGGTTCACGGCCGTGGGCTACGGCGTCCGGGAGGCGGAGTTCGGTGGCGGCTTTCCGGCCCAGCCTTATGACGGTGCCCGTTGGCGTGCGGTGTCGGAGTTCAGCGCGCTCAACGAGTCCTGGCTGCGCCTGTCGCAGAACCCGCACACCGGTGACGGCGGAACCTGTGGTGGCGACTCCGGCGGGCCGCACTTCCTCGGTGCCGGAGCACAGGAGACCGACATCGTCGTGTCCATCACGGTGACGGGCGACTTGTTCTGCGTGGCCAGGAACCACACCTACCGACTCGACAGCCGGTCGGCGCGGGCCTTCCTCGGCACCTACGTGACGTTGCCCTAGCGAGCCGAGCCGAGCACGGCGGAGTCGGACAGCGTGGCAGTCCGTGGTTGTTGGGTGGCGGCCACGCCGTCCGTTCACCGTCGCCATGGGAGTCAAGACTCGCCGGGTGGGCGTCACCGCGGGCCGCCGGAAGGCGGCTGCCTCCTCCCGAGGTACTCGCGCTGGTTGGCGCCGGGCTCTCCGACGGAGAGATCGCCCAGCGCGCACACCTCGTCATCACCACCGGCACGACACGCGTGGGCAACCTGATGGCGAAGAGCGGCAGCGACCACCGCGTGCGACGGGCCGTGCTCGCCGTACGGACCGGCCTCTGACAGATTCACACGGCCCGCGGAGTGGCAGTGGAATGGCAGTGAGGTGAGTCACACTGCCCTCACCCTCTCCGGCGATGTCAGCGTCGAGCGAGGTGTTCCGACCGACGGCCGGATCGTGGGCAAGGGTCCTGGGGGCGAGTGGGCGGCAGGGTCGCCGTCCGGGCGGGAGAGGCAGCGGATGGAGCGAGTCGAGGAAGTCGACGATGGTGCGGCGGTTGGTGAGGAGCGCGTGGAGGCGACGGGTGGCTGGTCGGGACTCGACATGCTGGCGGTGGAGACGGTCCCGCTGATGGCGCTGCTGGCCCCGGCGATCTCTGTTCGCCGGAACGGGGAGAGCCTCGCCCACGTCCGGCTCCTGGCGGACGCGGAAACAGACCTGCCGCCGATCGTGGTGCACCGGCCGACGATGCGGGTGATCGATGGAATGCATCGGCTCCGTGCCGCGGCCTTGCGGGGCTCCACCGAGATCGAGGTGCGCTTCTACGAGGGTGGTGAGATGGATGCCTTCGTACTCGCGGTCCAGGCGAACGTCACCCGCGGGTTGCCCCTCTCGCTGGCCGAGCGGACCGAGGCGGCGGCGCGAATCGTGGTGTCGCACCCGAACTGGTCCGACCGGTTGATCGCCACGGCGACCGGCCTCGCGCCGACGACGGTCGCCGGGATAAGGCAACGGTCGACCGAGTCCATGGCGCGGGTTGACGGCAGAATCGGCAAGGACGGCAGGGTACGGCCGACCAACAGTGCCGAAGGCCGCCGCAGGGTGAGGACGGTCATGGCGGAGCGCCCAGGGGCTTCGTTACGCGAGATCGCGAAGGCGCGGGCGTGTCGGTGTCGACGGCCCACGACGTCCGGAAGCGGCTGCTGTCGGGTAAGGATCCCGTTCCACTCCAGGCGCGGCCCCCGACGTCGGCGCCGGCCACGCGGTCCCGTTCCGGAGTGGATCCGGATCGAGCCGTCGTCCTGCGGAGCCTCCGCAACGATCCTTCACTGCGGTGCACCGAGGCAGGCCGGATGTTGCTTCGCTGGCTGGAGGCGGCACCCGCCGGGTCCGATGAGCGGGCCAGGATCATCGACAACCTGCCGCCGCACTGCCTCCATGCGGTCATCCAACTGGCGTCGGACACGGCTCGGGCCTGGTACGAGCTGGCCGACCAGCTGCAGCGCCGGAATCCGGATCCGGACGGGCGGATGCACGCCTGAGTGAACCGACTGTCCGTGGCACCGAACACGGTGCGCCGAAGCTACCTCGCAGGGTCCTGGTCGGTGAGCTCGTCGATACGCCTGCCCATCGTGCGGCCTCGGTCCGAGCTGATCTGGGTGTACAGGGTCTCGGCCAGTCGCCAGCTGCGCACGGCGTCGGCACGGTTGCCCTCGGCCCACTCGACCTCACCCAGCTCGGCCAGTGCCCGTGCCTCGCCGAGTCGGTAGCGGCATGCCCGGGCCGTTCGGAGTGCTTCGTCGACGGCCTCGCGAGCCTGGCCCAGCTCACCGTCACGGCGATGGCACGCGGCGAGCACCGCGAGTGCGTGCGTCAGCCGGAGTGGGCGCCGTGGTCGGCGAGCATGTCGGACGGCCTCGTGCGCCTTGGCCGTCGCGTCGTCGAGGCGGTGTACCTCGAGTTCGAGCTCCGCCCAACCGATCAGCGCCTCGCACTCCTGGTCGCGATGTCGTGCCTGGCGGGCCTCACGCAGGGCACGGACGTACCCGGCTCGCGACTCGGCGATCCGGCCGGCCCGGCGGAGTGCACCCGCGCGGATGGTCTCCGCACTCGCCACGCTGCGGCGGTCGTCGCGTTGGGCCCATTCGAGGCTCGTGCTGGCCAGGCGCATCGCCTGGTCCACCTGCCCCATCTCCAGCTGACAGGCCGCGACGGCCGTGCGCAGACAGATCTCGGTGCGGTGGTCACCGTGGGCGGCTGACGCCTCCGCGGCCTCGGTCAACAGACGCGCCGCCGCCCGCAGGTCGGCCGTGTGTTGCGCCACCAGCCCGGCCATCCCGAGCGCGCGATACCTGTCCGGCCGAGAGCCGACGCCACCGAGCACGACACATTCGCGGCCGGCCTGTTCCAGCTCACCGCTCTGTAGCAGCGCGAGCACAAGGTTCTCGCGGGTCCGATGCTCCACCGTGACATCACCGGTCTCGCGATAACCTGCCAACGCCGACGTCAGGTACTCGACGCCCAGCCGCGGGTCACCACTCACCCCGGCAATGATTCCGAGGTTGACCCGCACGTCGTGCACGACCGGAGATTCCAGGCGCTCGTAGATCGTCAGAGCGCCGCGGAAGCAGTCCTCGGCCTGCTGTGTGTCGCCGGTGTGGTACCGGAGCGCTCCCTTGCTGTTGAGCATCGCGGCGATCGCCTCGTCGGCCCGGTCGCGTCGGGCGGCGCCGAGGCCGATCTCGACCACGGTCAGCCAGTCGACGGTGTGTCCTCGAACCATGAAGTACGCGCGCAGCGCGTCCGCGAGGTGGTAGGTCAGCTCCGGGTGATCGCCGTCGGCCGACTCGCGGACGGCGGCCACCATCGACGCGTGGTTGTCGTCGAGGTCGTCCATCGTCGCCTCACCCGCGACCGGAGGCGGATCCAGGGCGGCGCGCGAAAGCCTGGTCAGCGGAAGGAACCGGGTCGAGGCGGCGTCGGCCGCGGCGATGTAACAGGTGATCAGTCGCAGCTTGGCCTGGTGCAGTTCCCGAACCAGCTCCTCGTCTCGGCACCGGTCCGCGGCGTAGGCGCGAACGAGATCGTGCACACCGAACCGTCCCGCGCCGCGGCGGGTCAGCAGGCTCGCCGCGGCGAGTTGCTCGAGGTATTCCGAAGCCATGGACCCGCTGATGTCCATCAGCGCCGCCGCGGACAGCGGAGTGATGTCGGGCCCGGGAACCAGGCTGAGCAACCGCAGCATCCTGCGCTGGGGTGGGGACAGCCGGCGATAGGACCAGTCGAACGCGGCTGCCAGGTTGGCCTGTTCGTCGCCGTCGACCTGGAGCTTCTGAACCGGGCTCGCCGCCGTGAGCTGCTCGACGTAGTCACCGATGCCCAGGTCGGAATGGAGCAACAAATGTGCGCCGGCCAACCGCACGGCCAGCGCCAGCCCGCCACAGGCGTCCACCAGTGCCCGCACCGCGTCCGGCTCGGCGGACACTCGGCGCTCGCCCAGCATGCTGGCCAGCAGTTGGTGCCCCTCGGTGGGGGACAGCATCCCGAGGGACAGGAACCGGCCACCGGGAACAACCGCGAGTCCGGTGAGCTCGTGGCGACTGGTGACGATGACGGCACAGCCCGGCGAGCCCGGCAGCAGCGGACGTACCTGTGTCGCGTCGGCGACGTTGTCCAGCACAACGAGGATCCGGCGGCCCGCCAACAGCGTCCGGTAGGTGGCGATCTGGTCGTCGAGCGTCAGTGCCTGTTCGTCGGGGGTGACCCCGAGGCTGCGCAGGAAATGACCCAACACCTCGGACTCGCTCAACGCGACGGCGTCGGCGTGCGCGCGCATGTCCACGTACAACTGTCCATCTGGGAACAGGTGCGCCACCTGGTGAGCCGCGTGCACCGCCAACGTCGTCTTCCCGGCTCCCGCGGGGCCGGTGATCACCACGAGCTCGGGCAGGCCACCCGAGCCGGGCGCGCTCAGTGCGTTCACGACCTGCTCGACCTCGGTCCTCCGGCCGACGAACCCGGTGATCGACATCGGCAGGTGGTGTTGCGGGCGGTGGCCCGCGGACGCCGAGTCGGGTGGGTTCCGTGGTACGTCGCGGGTGCCGCCCTCGGCCGTACCCCGGAGGATCTGCTGATGGACGGCACGCAGTTCCGCCCCGGGGGCGATGCCGAGTTCGCCGGCGAGGAGCGCGACCACCTCGCGGTAGGCGGTGAGCGCCTCGCCTTGTCGCCCCGCGCCGAACAGCGCCCGCAGCCGTTGCGACCAGAACCGTTCCCGCAGTGGGTAGTCCTGGACCAGCGCCGCGAGTTCCGCGACCACGTCCTTGTGCCGGTTGGCGGCGAGGTCCAACTCGATCCGGCGCTCGACTGCCTGGAGGTACAGTTCGGTCAGGCGTGGCACCTCGGCCTGCTGTACCCACTCCGAAGGAACATCGGGCAGGGGCGGCGTCTGGCGCCACAACGCCAGCGCGTCCCGCAGTAGCGCGGCCTCGGTGGTCGAGTCACCGACGACGGCTGCCCGGTCCGCGGCGAAGATCAGTTCCTGAAAGCGAAGCAGGTCCAGCTGATCACCGGTCACCTCGATCCGGTACCCGTCGGGTTCGGTCCGGATCCGGCTGTCCGGAACAACCTGCCGTAGTCGCATCACGTATTTCTGGATGGTGCCCTTCGGGTCCGCCGGCGGTGCGGCGCGCCAGATCCGCTCGGTCAGCTCGGCGACAGTGACGGTTCTGTTGGCACGGAGAAGCAACGTCGCCAGCAGAGCACGATGCTTTCCCGCGGATATCGGTATGCGGCAACCGTCATGGTCGACTTCGAGCAACCCTAGCACCCGGAACCTCGTGCCCGTAGTCATCCGTCTTCTCCCCGCGACGCCCTGCGCTCGCCGCACTGTGCGAGGTTTCGACTATACGAGGTTTCGGCCGCGGCGGTCCCGATATCGCCCAGCGAAAAGTGCTGCGTGCACTGGTCCGAAGTGGTAGTGCTGCCGCGGGTAGATCGTCGTGCCGACAGTCTCGGGTCGGTGCCGGTTGGGCAGTGGTGCGGTGTGCTGGAGGCTTTTTCAGTCCTTCCAAACACTCGTCCGTTCCACGGACTCGCAGGACCACTCGCTGCTCAGTTGTGGAAGGTCACCGGATTGGTCATCACGTCGGCGACCACGGCCGACCGTTCCGGGCTCATGCCGCCGGCGCCGAGATAGGCGCGCAGCCAGGCCCGGTTCGCGCGGGGGGCCGTCCAGTTCACCGGCTCTCCGAGGAGTTCGAGGGTGCGGAGGTAGGCGGCTCCGTACGCGCCGTTGGTGACGCGGAGTTGGTGTCCGGCCGGGGCGGCGGTGAACAGCGTGGGGGACGCGCGCGCCACCTCGACCAGCAGCCGGCGTGCCGCGTCGTGGCCTCGGTGGTGGCGCAGGGCGGCCATCGCCAGTGGCAGCAGCCGTTTCACCCGGAACCACAGCACGGTCTCCACCATCTCGGGTAAGGACACCGACACGAGCCCTTCGGCCCACACCGCCCACCCCTCGACGCCGTGCCCGTCCCGGAGCACCGCGGCGTGCTCCAGCCCCAGGCTCGACACCGCCTGCTGGTGGTGCAGCGCGTGCCCGGGAAGGACCTCGTGCGCGATCATCAGCACCTGGGCGCGGAGATCGCGGTCCGGGTCGCCGGTCGTGTCGATCGGGACGGGCCGGTGGAACACGTCACCAGCGCCTTTCGCGTACCGAAAGAACGCGTGTGGGGCCAGCAACGTGGCGGCGGGGCCGCCGCGGCGGATCCGAGGCAGTCGCAGACCGTCGGCGAGCCAGGGTGGGTTGAGCCGGTCCGCGAGATAGCTGATGGTGGCCGAGACGTCGAGCACGCCGTCGGCCACGAGTCGCCGAAAGTTGGGGGAGGAGCGGTGGGAGCGACCGCTCGCCGCGGCGTGCTCGCGGACCGCTCGCAGCAGGGTGTCGACGACGACCTGTGGCTTGAGGTCCGGAACCCCTGGCGGGGTGGGTGCGTGGATGGTGCCGAGTGGCGGATGCTCGACGAGACCGCGGTCGAGCTCGTCGACCAGGCGGCGCAGGCCGTGTCGGGCGGCGAGGCGGAGGATCGTTCGGCCGCGCGGAGTGATTGTTGGTCGCCGCGCCTCTGGGTCCGTCGACCGCAACAGTCCCACGAGGTAGTCCTCGACGAGACGAGGGTCGAGTTCGTTCTCGTCGTCTTCCTCCAGGCAGACGCAGCCGAGCAGGACCGTCTCCAGGACCGCGGAACCCGACGTCACGGTGGTGGCCAACCACTTCCGTTGGGTTCGCGTCCACGCGGCCACCTGCCACAGCATCATTCGCTGGGGGGCCGTCAACGACGACTCCGGGATCCTTCCGATCTCCCTGCCGAGTCGGCGCAGCTCGGTGGCCGCGATGTCGAGTTGTCCGACGAACGGGCCGTGCGGGGACAGTCCTTCCAGCCAGGCGGTGAAGGGGCGGAAGGTGCGAAGCCAGTGGGTTGATCGCCGGAATGCCCCATCCAGGGATCGGCGCGCGATTTTCCTCGGGTCCCTCCCGCCCGTGGGGTCGGTCTCATCGCCTCGCACCGGCGCTCCCGAGTCCGGCGTGACGGCGGCGTTCGATCCGCCGTGCCATCGCAGGACTGACCGCCAGGCGGCACGCCCAGCATCCGAGGGCGGACGCGACGACGCCGGTCAGGCCCGCGATGGACCGGCCGAGGATCGCGGTGGGCAGCTGGACCGCCGCGACGGCCACCACGTTCACGCCGAGCTCGGCGGATGTCTGCTTCGGCACGCGCGGTCGAACGCCCCAGTAGTAGGCGCCGGACAGCAGTGGACAGGCCAGCGCGACCATGTCAAGCCCTTCGCCGCCAGTGAGGCGACGGACTCGTCACCGACGACGAGGTGAGCGAGGGGATCGCGCGGCACGAACGGCGCGGCGGTCACGCGAAGCTGTCGAGCAGCCGCATTGGGCCATCGGCGAGGCGGGCGCGGCGCGAGGCGAGGTAGTTGGCGGCCGCCCATCCCCAGTTCCGCCTGAACCAGTGGCGGCGCCCGGATTCCCACGGGCCGGTTCCGCCGAGCAGCGCGGATCTCTCGCCCGCCCGTTCTCCCCGGTACAGGTACTCCGACGCCGCCCGCCGGGACAACCGGGTCCGCCTGCCGTGGGCGGGCGACGACACCTCGATGGGGGACTGTTCGGCGTAGTCGATCGCGCCGGGAGGCACTGGGCGAAAGGTGGTCAGGATGACGCTCATCTTCCGTTCCTCTCGATGCCTTCGTCGACCGGCGCGAGACCCGCGTCCCAGCCGTACCCGGGGTCTTCGTCGCCGCTCCGAGGACTTCGGCGGTGGTCAACAGGTGCCCGACGTCCATGGACAGCGTGCGGAACGTTCTTGGCTCCCGGTACCGGTACACGTTGTGCTCGAACTGTGACGTGACCACGACCACGGCGCCGCGCGATGAGCCGCGACAGCTGGTCCAAACTCTTGTCTCCTTACAACTCGAGGCTCATCGCGATTCCATTCCTGGGGGAGCGTCTTCGGTTGGCGTCTCCGGCTTGCCCCCTGCCGGCCGGAGACGTTAACCGACGGTGGAGGTCGAGGAAACCGCACTGGCCGAGCGCCTTGTTCGACCGCGTGAAGCGGGCGGTCGAACAGCTTGTTCTCACCATCGCGGGCACGATGCCGCCTACGTCGCCGTCCCTGTTCGCCCTCGGGCACGAACGGCGGTATGGGCCGATCGGCGGGACCTGCGAACGTGGCTTCTCGGCACGAAAGCCTTGTCGAGAGAGGGAAGAGCGTGTCGAGCAGGGGTGGCGATGACGGTGACGAGGATGGGCGGACCCGGGCCGGAGACTTCTGGGGGGAGTGTCTCCGGCTGCGGCCCGGCCTGATTCGGGCGGCTACTCGCTTCGGTGCCACGGTGGACGCGGAGGACATCGTGCACGAGGCCTTCCTGCGCGCCGCCGGCCACCCCGGCCTGGATCTGGACCGGCTCACCTCGTTCCTGCTCACGGTCGTCCGCCGGCTGTGCGTGGACGACCGGCGTCGCCAGGTGTCGCTGCGGACCGTGACCGCCGACCCGCGGCTACTGCCGGTTCCGCGCCCCGGGCCGGAGGAGACCGTGGTCGACCGCGAGGAGGCCCGGTGGCTGATGGCGCGCTGCGGCAGGTTGACCGAACGCGAACGCATTGTGCTGTTCGGACTGCAACAGGGAGTGAGCCACGAGGAACTCGCGCGCCGTTTGGGGTCGAGCCGGCGGGCTACCGAGAGCACCGCGAGTCGCGCAAGGCGCAAGGCGCGAGGCGCGATGGGCCGCCGGGCCCAGTAGCACGGGCTGACCGGCGGACGAAACAGGCAACGCTGTTCGACTGGCGAGCGGCGCAAACTCGAGCACGGGCAGTTCGAGACAGGACGACATCGGGAGTCGAGGCACGGACGGCATGAGGACCACGGGCGACACGCTGTGCTACCCGCGACCGTGGTGTCTCACTCGATTGCTTCGGTTGTCGGGAAGATGTTCGCTGGAGCCGATTGACCTGGCTGCTCGGCACCATCCCCCGGGGTTCGCGAGGTGGTGGACCGAAAGCTGTGGCCGAGCTCGTGGCCGAGGCCGTAGTAGTGGCGGAAATTGTCAATAGTTGCATGGAACACTGCGCCGCTCTCGCGGGAGAGACCACCTCCGAGGGCAGGGGTCGCAACCCGGCGGCGCCGAACGTGTCGCGTTCGTTGCGGAAGAGTTCCCGCTTCCGAGCGGGTACGGGGTCGCGGCCGGTCAGCGGCGCCAGGCGGCCGACCGCCGACCACGGTCCCGGGCCGCTGCCTCGTATGACGACCCTCGACTCGGCGCTCGACATGGAGGCTATCCGCAAGACGCTCGGCGCCCCGCGGATCAACGACATGGAACTCTCCTGCGGATCGGTGAGACCGCTGCCCGAGCCAGGAGCCGAACGGGAGTGCCGAGCCGCGTCCGACCCGGCACTCCCGCTCCTCGCCCGGTCGTCGCCATCTGGGGGTATGGACAATGGTGTGACCGGGCGGGACAAGCGTCGCGCCGTATTCGACGGGACGCAAGTACGCGGTCGAACACCGAACAGTGCCACGGGCGAGGGCACTGAGAAGAATTCATGTTCTTGTCCATGTTGCACTGCCGGGTTCGGCACCGATTCCGGCCACCGCGGCCGGACCCCACACCCGAGCAGGACACCCGCGAGGAGTTGTTACGCCGGGTCCGCTCGGGCGGCGCCATCGTGATCGACGTGCGCCCACGCGAGGAATACGCCGCCGGGCACATCCGCGGCGCGGTGTCGATCCCGCTGGACGAACTCGCGGAGCGATTGGCCGAACTCCCGGTCGATCAGGAGATCGTCGCCTACCGCCGCGGGGCGTACTGCGTGTTCTCCCACGACGCGGTCCGACTGCTCACCGCCCACGGACGTACGGCCCGCCGACTGGTCGACGGCATGCTCGAATGGCGGCTGGCCGATCTGCCGGTGGCCCGCCGAGTTCAGCTCCGGCGTACGGCCGTGCCGAGGATGTGGAAGGAACTCGGCGTGCGGGCGCCGGGGAACAGGAACCGGTCGAGCCGCTCGATGGCGAAGCCGGACCGCTCGATCGCGGCGACGGTGTCGCGCCCGGTGTGGCAGCCGCCCGCCAGCCGCGGCCAGACAGTGGCGTCGAGGACACGTTGGACACGTGCCAGGCCGGGCGTGTCGGCCCGGACGTGTTCGAGGAACCGCAACTGCCCGTCCGGCTTGAGTACCCGGCGGATCTCCCGCAGCGCCGCCTCCTGCTCGCGCACCGAACACAGCACGAGGGTAACGACGGCTGCGTCGACAGTGGAGTCCTCGACAGGCAGTTGCTCGGCGAGACCGTCGACGACCTCGACCGGTATCGCCGCTCGCCCCGCCGCGGCGTGGGCGAGTTGCCGCAAACGCGGTTCCGGTTCCACCGCCAGGACACGCGTGACAGTGGACGGGTAGTGTGCGAAGTTGAGCCCGTCACCGGCGCCGACCTCCACCACTTCGCCGGTGACGCCCGCGAGCAGCGCCTGCCGGCGTTCCGCCATACCGCCCCGCTCCATCGCCCGGCCCATCATCGGGTAGAGCCGCGCGAAGACTGGATGCCGCATCGACATGCCGATCACCACCGCACCGGAAGCTCGACCACACCGCCGGTCAGCACGTCGCGACGCGTCCGCAACTCCTCCACGCCAACGGCCAGTTCCAATGTGGGGAACCGGCGGGCGAGCTGCGAGAACACGACCTGCAGCTCAATGCGGGCCAGCGGTGCGCCGATGCAGTACCGCGCGCCGTGCCCGAAGGTGAGATGGGCGGCGGCCGAGCGGGTGATGTCCAGCCTGTCGGGTTCGGCGAACACAGCCGGGTCGTGGTTGGCGGCGCCGTTGTCCAGCAGCACGAGGTCCCCGGCCCGGATGACGACCCCTTCGATCTCCAGGTCGGTGCGCGCGTAGCGGGGAATCCCGCCGCCGCCCCTGCCGGGTGCCCGCAGGATCTCCTCCACCGCGCCCGGCACCAGGTCGGGCCGGTCGACCAGGGCCTGCCACTGCTCCGGGTTGGCCAGTAACAGCAGCGCGCCCAGGCCGATCTGCACGACCGTGGTCTCGTGTCCGGCGAACAGCAACGCCATGGACAACCCGGCGGCCTCGGCGTCGGACACCCCGTCGGTCGAGCAGAGCCGGGAGATCACATCGTCGCCGGGGTCGGTCCGCTTGCGGGCGACCAGTCTGAGGCCGTAGCCGAACAGCTCTCCCAACCCCTGTTCGGATCGGGCGCGGTCGCGGGTGTTGGCGGCGTCGGCGGTCCACGCGCGGAACCGGTCGCGGTCCTCGTAGGGAACGCCGAGCAGTTCGCAGATCACCAGGATCGGCAACGGCAGCGCCACCGCGGCGTGCAGGTCCGCCGACGATCCGTGCTCGACCATCTCGTCCAGCAGCCCGGCGGTCAGGACCTCCACCCTGGATCGCAGTGCCTTCATGTGCCGGGGCGAGAAGTGGGGCCGTAGCAGGGACCGCATCCGGGCGTGGTCGGCCTGTTCGGTGCCGAAGTCGCCGAGCGGGCCGCCGAACAGCGCCGACTCGCCGGTCCGGGCCGCGGTCTCCGGGGCGGGGTGGGAACGGCCGAGCCGGTCGTCGTCCAGTAACCGCCGCACGTCGGCGTGGCCGGTGACCAGCCACGCCTCGTCACCCACGGCGGTGCGCACCCGGTGGACCGGGCCGCGGAACTGAAGTTCGCGGAGCAGCGGCGCGACCCGCAGCGGATCCGACTGCTCGAACGGCAACTGCACGGGGGCGACCATGACGACCTCCATCAAGTCCAAGCCATCTTGTATAAGATTACTTAAACAAAATACTCGTATAGTCTGCCTTGAGCAAGGGGAGGTCGTTGTGGTGGCAGACGCCGGGCAACCCGCTCGACGAAGGTCGGGGAGCGGACCCGAGCGTGCCCGGCGCATGCCACGCGCCGAGCGGCGCGAGCAGATCCTCGACGCGGCCACCCGTGCCTTCGCCCGCACGGGATTCGCCGCCACCGGCCTCGACGACGTTGCCGCCGAGGCCGGCGTCACCCATGTGATCCTCTACCGGCACTTCGCCTCGAAGAGCGAGCTCTACCGCGCCGTGCTCGACCGCGCCTGTACCCGACTTGCCGACACCGTCGGGACCGACGACTTCGACAGCACCAGCCTGCCCGCGCTGATCCGTGCCGCCGCCGCGGACCCCGACGGTTTCCGGCTGCTGTTCCGGCACGCGGCCCGGGAACCGGAGTTCCGCGACGTGGTCGACGCGATCCGGTCCGGATCGACCGAGGTCGCACACCGACACCTCGGCGCCGCGATCCCCGAGGGCCCGTGGCGGGACTGGGCGGCACACGTCGTCCCCACCTTCACCCTCGAAGCCGTCATCGCCTGGCTCGACCTCGGCCAACCCGACCCAGAGGGCGCCGCCGAACGCATCGGCCGCGCCATCCACGGCGTCATCCAGGCCGCCCACACCGACTGAACAACGCGGCTACGACGCGATCTGCCCCGGGCTTCGCGGAGTGGCGTTGCTGGATCTCCTGCCACGGTGGTCGCGTTCTCGAGCTCTACCGGGGTGACCATGGAGCACGCCGAGGCGGCTGTGGCGCCGCCCGGCGGTTGTGCCAGATGTCGAGGTACTCGACGGTGTGATCGCGCAGATAGTTCACGGCGACCTTGGCGCCATACTGGGCGAACCGGTGCGCGGTGCGCGCGCCGATGCCGCGACATATATGGGTGGGCAACCACGACCGATCGCCTGGGGGCGCAGTTCGTAGTGCCAGGGCTCGTTGCTGTAGATCTGGCACAGTCCGTACCTGGCGCCATGCTCCGACCGCCACGCCGTGGCATCGAAAGACCCGATGTCGACCGCGTCCCCCCCGACACGTGAGCGGACGTGTCCGCGGTGGCGACCCATCGGGCAGCTTCCTCTTCAGAGCCGTACTGCGAGACCCCCTCGCGAAGAAGCCGATTCTGGTACTCCGGTGAACGCCAGCCGCTGTTGACGTAGAACTCGACGCCGTCGGCAGCGGCATCCGTCGCCGCTTCGCGCAGGGCCTGGAGCAGATCGGGGTCGAGGTTGGCGGGTCGTTGTTCGTGCTGATGCGATTCGACTCATGCTGCCAGTCACAAGGGAGCGCGGTGTTGCCAGCACGTACGTGGTTCTCGATATGCCGACGATATGCTCCGGCTCGTAGCATCGAGAGCATGCGTGTGTTGGTCGTCGAGGACGAGCCCTACATGGCAGAGGCCATCCGTGATGGGCTGCGCCTGGAAGCGATCGCGGCCGACATCGCCGGTGACGGCGACACCGCTCTGGAGCTGCTGAGCATCAACGCCTACGACATCGCCGTCCTCGACCGCGACATTCCCGGGCCCTCCGGTGACGAGATCGCCGAACGCATCGTCGCCTCCGGCAGCGGCATGCCGATCCTGATGCTGACCGCTGCCGACCGGCTCGACGACAAGGCCTCCGGGTTCGAGCTCGGAGCCGACGACTACCTCACCAAGCCGTTCGAACTCCGAGAACTCGTGCTCAGGCTCAGAGCACTCGACCGCAGGCGCGCGTACAACAGGCCGCCGGTGCGGAAGATCGCGGGTCTGCGGCTGGATCCGTTCCGCCGCGAGGTCTACCGCGATGGCCGCTACGTCGCGCTGACCAGGAAGCAGTTCGCCGTGCTCGAAGTTCTCGTCGCCGCCGAGGGTGGTGTCATCAGCGCCGAAGAGCTCCTGGAGCGGGCATGGGATGAGAACGCCGACCCGTTCACCAACGCCGTGCGCATCACGGTCTCGGCCCTACGCAAGCGACTCGACGAACCCTGGATCATCGCCACCGTGCCCGGCGTCGGCTACCGCATCGACACCCAACCAGACACCGGGCGTGCGGGAGGCGAGCGTGGATAGGGCGCCTGGGCTGAGCGTTCGCCTCAAACTCACCCTCAGACTGTTCCACACCGCGCGGTTGAGCACCGGGGCCGTGGCCTGCGAGATGGTCGACTGTGCCTGCCCGCGGCCCCGCTATGGCGAGCCGGATGCCGCGCCGTCCTGACCGACGGTACCCACCTGGTCGGTGATCTGCTGCCGTCCGGCAGCGCGTTGGGCTCGGCGAGCCTGCCTGGGCCGACCACCTGCACCTGCCAGGACTGCCAGGCCGCCGGTATCGCACGGAAGCCGACGCGGGCCGTTCTTCTAGCGGGACACGGTGCTGTTGTGGCAGCAGTCGCGGCTGGTGGGCCGGCCGCGGTCAGCGCGGTGGCTGGCCGCCACCGTCGCCGTGGTGGTGGCGGGCTGGCTGGTGGCCGGTGGGGGCGGTGGCCGAGCTGGCCGGGCGGCTGCCGGGCGAGGACGAGTCGCTGTCCGGGTTGGTGTGGCTGGCCGCGCTGGTCGGCGCGGTCGGGCACGTACTGGCGGTGCTGCGCCGGGAGGGACCTTGCCGCGTGATTACCGGGCACGCTGACTTGATCACGGGGTGCCCGGATGCGGTTCCGCCAGCGACAACAGTGCTCACATGGCTTCGATCTGGATCAACTGCTGCTCCACAGGCGGATCGGTGACGGGCAACGCGTTCCCGCTGGAACGTCCGCAAGGGGTCGCTAGCCGGGCGTCTCGTCGCGCTCGCTTCTTTGCGCGAAGCGCTGGAACTGCCCTGCGTGTATGTCGCTTACCCATTCCCAGCCAGGCTCGGCCGATGAGCCGATCCGCGGGTCTTCGGGAACATCCCCGGCACGCAGGGCATGTACGTACGCGCGATCCTGTTCGATCCTTGCGCTTACCTGACCAGCTCTGCCGACGGATCCGTGACCCGGGACGACGGCATCAACGTCGTCCGCCACGTCTTCGAGCAGTCGCAGCCCGACGAGGTAGTCCTCGATCGGGTCATTGGTGCTGTTCACGTCGTCGAGCATCGGAATGAACACATCAGAGAGCATGTCGCCGGCAACGAGAACCCCGCGTTCTTCGATCAACAGTGCCGCATGGCCCGGGGCATGCGCCGGATGCTCAATAATGCGGACTTGAGGGCCATCCCAAGGAATCTGCGCAGTTTCAACAGGCAGACCCGTAATGAGGCCGAACAGGTCCAGTGGTACCTCTTCGGCGATTTCCGGCGGTAACCCCTCGGAAACGCGGGCCTTCCATCCGGCGCTCGCCAGCAGATCTTGCATAGCAGCCGCACAGCGGGCTGTCCCGTAACGAGGCGCTTCGCCAAGTTCGGGATGCCAGAGCACGTGATCCCAATCAGGATGCGTCGCGAAGCCTGCTACAACGGGCTGGCCCAACTTACGAAGGTCATTCGCCAGGCAGACCATCTCATCGCCGCGGATCCCGGGGTCGATCAGCAACACGCCGGCCCGGCCCTGCACGACAACAGTGTTGTTCCGGAGCGACTCGCTCTGGTGGATCAGCACACCCTCAGCAACCTGCGTCAGCATGAGGCTCCTCCTCCGCTTGTAGTTTGCACCGCCGTCCGAGACGCCCGGTCCGTACCGCCTCCGCGGGGTCATAGTCGAGGAAGGTGACTCCGTCGGCGGGTCTCGCGTCGTCGAGGTGGTGGGTGAGCACGAAGATCGGTCCGTCCCAGTCGCCGCCGTATGGGGCGGCCCCCGCTCGTGGCGGCGATGTCCCAACCATCCCTACCCCCGAGCACGGCGCCCGTGGTCGTGACGTACTCGCCTTCCAGGCCCGGGCGGTTTGTCCCGACCATCCAGTCCATCGCGTGGTTCGGGCTCGCCACGAAGCCGTCCAGCGACATCGTGAAGTGCCGGAGCACCTTTCCTTCCGTGGTCTGCGGCTTGGTGTCGTTCATTCATGGTCTCCTGTCGTGGGTTGTGTTGTCACCCTGGCTCAGCCCAGAGCCAGGGTGACAACTGCGAGGGTGCAGATGCCGATGCCCGTTCGCTGCCTGGCGCAGACCCGCTCTCCGAGCACGCCGGCCGCGAGCAGCACGGTGACGGCCGGGTAGAGGGAGGCAAGGACTCCGGCGATGCCGAGGCTCGCCGCTCCGGTAGCGACCATGAACGCGAGGGTGCCCGATGCGCCGAGCACGCCGGAGGCACTGCCCCAGCCGACCACGCCTGCGACCATGCCGCGGCGGGGACGCCAAGGCTGTCCGAGGCTCGTGGCGGCAACCATGGTCAGGATCGCGCCGATCAGTTGGTTGGCGGCCAGCGGCAGCAGGCCGGCGTCAGCCGAGATCTGGGCGAGTGCGATGAACAGAACCCCGAAGCCGACGCCCGCGATGGCGCCGTCGACGAGCGCTCCCCGCGTGCGCGCCGGTCGATCCGGTCGATCCCATGTGGTTTCGCGGGAGACCAACCAGATCCCCGGAAGTGCGGCGAGCACACCGACCCAGACCAACCAACCAGGACGCTCGCCGAGGACCACACCCACCAACACGGGCAGGACCGCGGCCCCGACCGCCGAGATCGGCGCCACGAGGCCCATCCGGCCACGGGCGAGCCCGCGGAACAGGAAGATGCTGCCGGTCGCCGAGCCGACTCCGGCCAGCAGCGCCCAGGCGAAGTCCGACGCGCCGGGCTACCCGGCAGCAACCGGCCAGCCACGAGCATGACCAGCGCGCCAGCCGACTGCCCGACCAGAACGACTTGCCATGAGGAGTACCGGCGCGAGCCCACGCCGCCCGCGAAGTCCGCGGCGCCGTACGCGAGAGCCGACGAGAGCGCCAAGATGATTCCGAGGTTCATGGCATCGATCCTGAGGTCGATGCGGTCCAGTCTGAAGGTCCACTCGCGGACCCACGGAGCGGACCATTTGGTGTACTGGTGGCATGATGGTGGACTGGACGCGCGGTGGCCCCGACGTTCTGGTGGTGCTGGACCGCCGCGCTGGACCGCTCGGGATTCAGATCCAGGACCAGCTGCGGGCGGCGATCCGCGACCGACGGCTCGGCGCCGGCGAACGCTTGCCGTCGACTCGACGCCTGGCCGAGTTGCTCGGCGTCTCCCGCGGCACCATCGTCGATGTTTACGAGCAGTTACTGGCCGAGGGATATGTCGAGTCGGCGGTCGGCTCCGGGACGCGGGTGGCCGCGATGCCGGCCGGCGGGCCGGCCGGGCAAGCGCCCGGCGTCGTCGCGGCCTCGTCGTCCCGACCGATCGAGGCCGACTTCGAGTACGGCATCCCGGATCTCGGCTCGGTGCCGTTGACCGACTGGAGTTGGGCGGTGTCGAAGGCGACGCGGACCCTTCCGACCGCCGAGTTGGGTGACGAGGATCCGGCCGGTTCGAGGCACCTGCGAGAGGTTGTCACCGCCTACCACCGTCGCGTTCGGTCGGGCTGCGCGGTCGCCGAGGACGCCGTCGTCGTCTCCGGTTTCCGGCAGGGACTGGCTCTCGCCCTCGCGACGCTGGCACAGCACGGCATCCAGCGCATCGCGCTGGAGGATCCCGGCCCTCGCGAGCACGACGTCATCGCCCGCCGCGCGGGTCTGGACGCTGTGCCGGTTCCCGTTGACGACCACGGCCTCGACGTGGGCCGCCTGCGCGAGACCGGGGCACGGGCGGTGCTGTTGACACCGGCCCACCAGTGCCCCACCGGTGTCGCGCTCGGCCCGTCGCGGCGACGCGACCTGGTTGCCTGGGCGGACGAGGTCGACGGGGTGATCCTCGAGGACGACTACGACGCCGAATTCCGATACGACCGTCAGCCGGTCGGCTCACTGCAGGGCCTCAACCCGGCCCGGGTGATCGCCCTGGGATCAGTCAGCAAGACGCTCGCACCCGCGATCCGGCTAGGCTGGGTGCTCGCGCCACCGCGGTTCGTGCCGGGGATCGTCGAGGAGAAGCGGCTCAGCTCTCGCGGCGCCCCCGGCCTGGACCAGGAAGCGCTGGCGCTGCTCATGGAGTCGGGCCGTTTCGACCGCCACTTGCGACGCGTGCGGGAGATCTACCGCGCACGCCGGGATGTGCTGGCAGCCGAGGCCGAGGCCGCCTTCGGGCCGGGCCGGTTACACGGGCTGGCGGCCGGCTGTCACGCCCTGCTGCGCCTCTCCGACGGGACATCCGAGCGCGCCGTCGTGGCGACCGCAGCGACCATGGGCGTCCGAGTCAAGGGACTCGCCCACTACCGGTTCGCGCCCACAGGCGCGGAAATCGAGCAGCGCCCGCCCGCTCTCGTACTCGGCTTCGGCAACGTCAGCGAACTCCAGATCCGCCGCGGCATCCGCACCCTCGCCAAAGCCGTCCGACACCAGACCGCACCCTGACAGACGACAACGCCACGCCGACATCGTCACCTACCTCGACCATCGCGTCACTGGCCACTTCGCCACCCGGCAGACGCTCCAGACGATCTCTCACGGGCGAAAGCGACAATTACCCAATCGCGACTTGCGCGGTGCAGAACATGCTGAGTTCCGTCGGTTGATGTCTGCTGTTTAGCTCCCAGGCGCTTCCAGGTGTGAAGGCGGTGACGCGTTCGACGATCGCGGGTACGGGGCCGACCGTGACGCGGCGAACAGTTCCGAGAGCGCCGGGGACGGACTCACCGTCAGCGTGGACAGGCAGCCGCGGGCCCCACCCGGTGATAGCGGCGTGGTCGGCCGCTGCGGCCCGCACCCGATTGGACGGCTTGTCGACGACGGTGACGGCATGTGCTCGCATTGATTTGCTCATCAGAGTTGGTCTTGCTAGGTAGTGGATGCCGTGGCAGCCCGCCTCCGCTCCGCCGTCGCGACTGAGCGACGCCGGGTGCTGAGCCAGATCACGACGAGGAGTGCCCCTTCGGCGATGTGCACCCAGGTGCCGACAACGTCGACGCCGAGGTGGTGCCGCACATCGGGGCCGCCGACCAGGCCGACGGCTCCCCAGACGAGGTAGTAGAGACCGCCCAGCAGGGCGTAGGAGGTCGCCCGGGTCCTTCTGGCCACTGCGACCATCCCGATTACGCCCGTGATCAAGTGGCACGCGAGGTGGCAGCCGTTGACCGTGACCGGGATGAACCCGACCAGCTCCGTGGTGCAGGAGGCCATCGGCTCGGAGAAGACCGTCGGGCAGGTGAGGTAGCCGGCCGGTCCGTTGGTAACCCGGCAGCAACGACGCACCTTCACCACCGCAAGTTGATCTTCTCAAACACGCTCTCAGTCCGGAACGCGAGGACTACCTGCGGACGCAGATCGCGCACCGATTAGGTTTTCGCGCCGCGCCCGTCTGTACGTGTGAGATCGACTCACGAGAGGCTGGCATGATGCGGAGACTGACCTTTGGCATGAATGTGACCCTGGACGGCTACATCGCCGCGCCCGGCGACGACCTCGGCTGGAGTGGGGGTGAGGGACCGGACTCGTCGCCGAGCGACGAGCTGTTCCAGTGGTGGTCCGACCGGGTGGCGGCGACGGGCCTGGCGCTGTATGGGCGCAAGCTGTGGGAGACGATGAGTTCCCACTGGCCGACCGCCGACCAGCAGCCCGGCGCCACACCGGCGGCGATCGAGTTCGCCCGCCGCTGGCGGGACATGCCGAAGATGGTGTTCTCCTCGACGACCAGCACGGTCGACTGGAACACCCGCCTGGTCACCGGCGACGCGGTCACCGAGATCACCCGGCTCAAGGCCGAGGACGCCGGCCCGATGGACATCGGCGGCGCGACGCTCGCCGGGGCGGCCATGCGGGCCGGGCTGATCGACGAGTACGTGCTGGTCACCGTGCCGGTCTTGGTGGGCGGCGGCACGCCGTTCTTCACCGGGCTGGACAGCTGGGTGAACCTGAACCTCGTGGAGACCCGGACGTTTCCCGGCGGCGTGGTGCTGACCCGATACGAGACGAGGCGATGAGCACGGGCCAGACGATCGGCTCGTGAGGTCAGGTCGAAATCCTTCCTGGCGTGCTCACCGTGACCCTTGGCTATGAGGGAACCTTCCCCGGCCCTTTCCTTGCGTTCCGAGTGAGCTGTTGACCGACTCGCTGGAGATGAGGACGACGGCGTCGTTGATCGTGACGATGTTCTTCGGGGCATGAAGACGCCCCGCCGGCAACGCTGTCAAACGCCGGCGGGGCGGTGGTGTTCGCGTTGTCGCGTTGGTGTTCAGCCGGTCGGGGTGCTCATTCCGCGGTGACTTCGGTGAGGCCGGCCCGTGCGCTGGACTCGTCGACGATGGGGACATGTGTGATCACAGTGTCGGGGGCAGGTCCAGCCATGGTTTGTCGGTGGCGTCGAATCCGGTGAGCTCGGCGATCTTCCCGTCCGCGATGCGCAGGACCGCGATGGCAAATAGCCGGTACTCCGGGTCGTCGGGGGTGCGGAGGTACAGCACGGCGGCAGGCATGCGGTTGACCGTCGTGGTGATACCGCGCCAGTCGTCGTAGCCGCGCTGGAAAAGCCCGCCGGAGACCCAGCCGTCCACCGCGTCCTTGGCCGTCCTGATCACGGTGCCCGGCTCGGGCAGCATCGCGAAGCGCAGGTCGTCGCGCAGCAGGGAGATCAGCCCGTCGAGGTCGTTGCGCTCGTGGGCGTCGATGTACGACTTCACCACGCCGCGCTCGTCATTCGACAGCTCGTGGGTGGCGGGGCTCCGCCAGTCGAGGCGGCGGTCGGGCAGCTGCTCGCGCATCGTCACGCGCGCCCGCTGCAGTGCGCTGGTCACCGATGCGACGGTCAGCTCAAGGGCGTTGGCGGCCTTCGACGCCGGCCAGCCGAGGACGTCGCGCAGGATGAACACCGCCCGCTGCCGCGGCGGCAGGTGCTGGACGGCGACGATGAACGCCAGCTCGATCGTCTCCCGCGCCACCACCGATTCCTGCGGGTCCTCGGGGAGCATCCGGTCGGGGTACGGCTGCAGGTACGGCACCTCGGAGCCGGAGTCCGACAGCTCGGAGGGTACGGGTGTGCGGTCGTTGCGCTTCTCCAGGAAGTCGAGGCAGACGTTCGTCGCGATCCGGTACAGCCAGGTCCGCAGCGCAGCGTGGCCCTTGAACGACTCCCGCTTGTTCCACGCTCGCAGGAACGTCTCCTGCGTCATGTCCTGGGCGTCCTCGTAGTTCGCGAGCATCCGGTAGCAGTGCACCTGCAGCTCACGCCGGTGACGCTCCGTGATGAGCGCGAACCGTCCCGTATCGCCTGAGCGGACCACCGCGATGAACGTGGCCTCGTCGGCGCCCAGCGGTCTAGCGTCGGTCATGGTCATCAATCCTTCCACCGGTGCGAGGGGGCTACCAGAACTGACGGCATGGCGGAGGATTTCTGATCGGTGAAGCCGCTGACACCGGGTCGTTCGTCAGGGCGGATGGGCCGGGTCGATCCAGGGGAGGTGCTCCAGGTCAGGCACACCCTCGATGTCGAGGTGGGGGTCGCCGTAGTACCCGGTGAACACCTCGTCCAGCGCCCGCATCAGCATCACCGGGCCAGAGGCTTATGCCTTTCCACCACGCCATCGTCACCGGGCTAGCAACTTCACGCGGCCAGCGGAAACACCCAAACGAGGTGGGGCCAGAACCACTTCAACTTGCCGAAATCAGATCTGAGCGGTGCGCTGACGTTGCCTACCTGCTGGTCTGTGGCGGGCCGCTGAACGACTCAGCACATCGCGGCGGCTGTGGGCACTGTCGGCGACCGCTACTGGAGGCGGTCATCAAACTGCTCAAGGCGTCCGGCCTGACCTGAGGGGCTCGATAGCGCGTGCCCGCTGGCCAGTAGCCAGATGCTGCGAGCGTGGAGTCGCTGGTCCGAGTGCTGCGCGGCGCTGGCATCGTGTCATGCCGACTCGCGTTCGACGGGTCAGGTGTCGGCGTGCCGGCGGGACAACTCGGCGGCGCAGCCGGCGCGGGTGTTGCCCGCGATATCGTTCCAGGCCGTTGCGGTCTCGGTGTGCAGGTTGAGCAGGTCGGACAGCACTGTCGCGGGAAGTTGGGCGGCCAGGTCGATCAGCGCGGTGTTGCGGCTTAAGTCCACCCCGGCCTGCCGGTAGAGGTCGACGCAGAACTCGTAGTCGACCAGGTGCCAACCCTGCACCACCGGGGCCCAGGCACCTCCGGCGCCAACTCCCGCAGCCGCAAGAAGTTGGTGACGGTGCGGTCTTGATGCTCGCGCACGCACAACCCGGTACGAGCGAGCATGACCGGCTCACACATCCAGTCCTGCGAAGCGGCGAAGTCCAGCCCGCCGATCCTGTCGAGGTAGTACCGCACCGACTCGACGTACTGGTCGGCGGTGGTCCGCCACCGGCCGTACAAGCTCAACTCGGTGAACCCGCCGTTCCCCAGCACCGGCTGTCTCATGAAACGGCTGGCGCCCTTCCCGGTCGGCCGCGGCGTGGCTCCTCGCTCGCGCCACGAACAGCGCTCAGAAGCAGGGATGACCGTTGCGGCGTTTGTGATCTCGTGCTGGGCTTTGTCGTTGGCACGTCCAGATCGCTTCCGGCGCATATGGCACAGTCGTCACCGTGCCGTTGGATGATCTGCTGGACTGGCTGCCGGCCTGGTGTGTAAACCAGTTGGGGGACGAGCCGGTCAGCGTGCTGTTCGAGCAGCGGTCGATATCGGCGGTGTTCGGGCTGCGGTTGGCCGATGGGCGGGACGTCGTGGTGAAGGCGCGGGAGGACGACGGCCGGGCCGCGTCGTGTGTTGCCGCGCAGGCCCGGTTGGCGGAGCGGGGGTTTCCGTGTGCCCGGCCGCTCACGCCCGCGGTCGGCGTCGATGCGTTGGCCGTGCACGCCGAGGAGTACCGGCCCGGCGGTGAACTGCTGCGTGGCGATTCGCCGGAGGTCGCCGTGCGCTACGCGGCGGTGTTCGCCCGGCTGATGGCCGAACTGGCCGACATGACCGTCGCGCCTCCGGTGCCGAGCCCTCGCTGGGTGCGCTGGGACCACACAGATTCCGGGCTGTGGCCGGCGATCGGATTCCTCGACCAGCGGGACCAGAGCGCCGTGCCCGCCTACGTCGTCGACACGGCCGCCCGGGCCCGCGAGCGGTTGCTGGCCGCCGACCTGCCGCGTGTTCTGGGTCACGCCGACTTCGAAGCGCAGAACCTCCGTTGGCACGACAGCCACGTGTGGGCCGTGCATGACTGGGACAGCCTGGCGTGGCAGCCAGAGGCGGCACTGGTGGGAGCGGCGAGTGGAGTGTTCCCCAAGACCGGGCCGGCCACACTGCCACCGATCGAAAGTTCCGAGGCGTTCTTGGTGGCTTATCAGGACCTTCGGGGGCGTCGGTTCACCGCGGAGGAGCAGGAGATCGCGTGGGCGGCCAGCCTGTGGCCAGCAGCGCACGACGTCCGATGGGAAGCACTGCTCGGCGATCCCCCGGTGTCCGGTGACGCCGTCCGCGCGCAGGCAGCCGAACGCCTCCGCCGAGCGAACACCTAGCCACCAACGCCCAGTGGACGGGAAGCACAGGAGACGAGCAGGCGCAGGGCTTTGTCGGCGGGTGAGTCGAGGTTCGGCGGCGTAGATGGTGATGGTGAGATCGCCAACGGCGGAGTGGTGGAAGCGTTTGGTGCCGGTGCTGTGGTGGCGAACGTTGTGGGCGCCCCAGCGAGTGCGGAATTCTCTCCGACAGGCCAGTCACACTGTCACAACCGCCGATTTGGGTGCCCAACACCACATCCCGGTGAGAACCCTCAGCGTTCAAGGGAACGCCTATGTCAGAGAACCGAGCACACAACGATTGGGAAGAAACTCACGAACGCTACCGCAAAAGTTTCTAACAGAGACCGCTAGCCGCGCAGAGCATTCGGCGCGCAGCTCAGATTCCTGGACCAATTCCGAGTCCCGGCACCCAGCCGCGTTCACCGATTAGCGGCCAACACTGCCCCGAGGCCTTCTTGCAGATCCTTGACGAAATACTCGGGAACCTCCAGCGACGGGAAATGTCCTCCGATTTCGGGCGTCCTCCATCGGACGATCTGTCGGTACCGCTCCTGCGCCCAGGGGCGCGGACACTTCTCGACGTCGCGGGGATACATAGTGAGTGCTGACGGGACGTCGACCCGCAGTTCGGGGTCCAGCGAGTTGTGGCTTTCGTAGTAGATGCGGGCCGCCGACGCGCCGGTCCGCGTCAGCCAATACAGGGTGACGTCGTCAAGAACGCGGTCCCTGGAAATCGTCTCGAACGGGCTGTCTTCGGTATCTGACCACTCGGCGAACTTGTCAAGGATCCAGGCAAGAAGCCCGACCGGTGAGTCGACGAGCGAGTAGCCGATGGTCTGCGGTCGGGTCGCCTGCTGCTTCGCGTACGCCGCGCGGTGGCGCCAGAAATCGCGGGTTTCCTCGATCCATTTGCGCTCGGCCGCCGTCAGCCCGTCCGTTGTCAACTCGGGCGGTCCCTCCGCGAACGTTGTGTGGATGCCGAGAACGTGCGCCGGGAACCGGCCGCCGAGAACCGTGGTGATATTACCTCCCCAGTCGCCGCCGTGGGCTGCGAACTTGCCGTAGCCCAGCCTTCCCATCAGTTCCACCCATGCGGCCGCGATCTTTTCGGTTCCCCACCCGGTGGTGGCCGGCTTGTCGCTGTAACCAAAGCCTGGTAGCGACGGGACCACGACGTGGAACGCCGGCGCGTCTGCATCTTTCGGATCTGCCAGCTCGTCTACTGCATCGATGAACCGAGCAATGCTGTCTGGCCAGCCGTGCGTCAAGATCAGCGGAGTGGCATCCGCGCGCGCGGATCGGCGGTGCAGGAAGTGGATTCCCAGATCATCAATGGTCGTCCTGAACTGGCCGATACGGTTGAGGCGCTCTTCGAACGACCGCCAGTCGTACCCGGTGCGCCAGTAGTTCACGACATCGACGAGGTCGGCGAGAGGAACGCCCTGTTCCCATCGGCGAGGGTCGGGCGCGGCGCGATAGACCGTCTCGGCCTCCGGTAGCCGCGCCGCGGCCAGTCGCGCGCGCAGATCGTCGAGGTCAGCGTCAGGTGCGTGGGCTTCGAATGCGTGCACGTCGCTGGTTGGGCGGGGCATGAGACCTCCTGGCCATCGCGGAGCCGGCTACGACCTGTCGCGAACCGGCTAAGACGGTTCTAGCATGTCTTCATGCCTGCGTGCAACCGGTCTTTCAGGAAGGTCGCTGGGTCGGGGCGCTTGCGGCGTTACCCGTGACCAGGCTCTCTGGGTGCGCTGGCGGGCATGGCCGGGTGCCAGCTGGCGCTGCCGGGCTACGCGTCTCTGAGGTTTCTCGTGAGTGGACTGGGTCTGGTCAGGCGGGTTGCGTTGTTGGCGGAGATCGCCACGACCGCCGCTGCCCAGGGCCAGGTTGCAGGTACGCGCATCCGTCGCCTGCGAGCACCGAGAGTGAGTCGGGCTGGGACGTGCGGGAATCGGTAGCGCATGGCCTTCGGCTCGCACGCGGCCAGGACCTGCGCGTCGCCAGTCAGAGCGAGCAGTCGAGTCCAGGCGACCAGGTCGGCGGCGATCTGGGCGAGCATCGACCAGGTGGCGTTGATCGCGAGCTCCCGCGACGGGAACCTGCCCAGCCCCGAGTCTTTGGCGTGCCGGATGCGGTCCTCGTGGACGATCGAGGCTAAGGTGGTTCCATGCGTGCTGGGTTCCCTGACTTTCGCCTCGGTAACGTGCTGGCGACCAGCTTCACGGCGACTCTGACGGAGCGTCATGGCAACGCTGTGGAGCGCATTCCCACGCCGCAGCGACTCGTCGACTGGCTGGCGGTGAACGGCCTAGCCGTGGACTCCTGCACCACCGCCCAACTCGAACTCGCTCGGGAACTGAGGGAATCAATTCACGCCGCCGCGACAGCGACCGCGACCCAGGACGCTCTCCCTGCGTCTGCCGTCCAAGTCATCAATGACCGCAGCATTCAGGGTCGGGCCTCGGCTATCCTGACGCCCGAGGGCAATCGTCAATGGCGACTTAGTTCGGCTTCCCGCGTAGAAGATGCCCTAGGCGTAATCGCCGCCGACGCGATCAGCATCATCGCAGGCGAACGAGACGGAAGATTGGCCTTGTGCGCATCGCCAACCTGCCAAGCCGCCTTCTTCGACACCAGTCAAAGTCGCACCCGCAAATGGTGTGACATGAACACGTGTGGGAATCGTCAGAAGAAGGCGCGCTTCAATGCCAACCAGCGCAAGAACCGGACTGCCGCACGGACGGGTGTCATCTGATCTGGCTTGTTAGCCGCCGCACCCGTGGTCGGGCTCTGCACGTCGGCCCGGCCAGCTACTGCTGGTTCCGCGACCCAACGAAAGCGCTCTGCCTGCGACTGGCCGAACCACACAGGCGACACGGCCGCTGATCGGACTTTGCGACTCCGCCCGCTGCCCCCAGGCCACCCACCACGCCTGCCACCGCCCGGTATGGGCCGAGCAGGCCACCACCTTCCAGGCATTCCTCGGCAACCCACGAGTCCCGAAAGGTGAGCAAGCCCGGTTGCGCCGCGAGCACGACCGGGTCCAGCGGGTGCTCCACAACATCGACGAGGCGACCAGCACCGCGGTGAACACACCGACACGCCCCTCGGCTCCCACGGACCTTAGGAGGGGCGGTGCGCGACAAGAACTGCTTGCGGAACTCGCTCATCCGGGTCGCACAGCCACTGGGCCTCGATTTCGAACCCAGCGTCACGCAACCAGGAGGCCACCTTGTCCGGCTGACGGCGGTGGACATAGACCGTCATCGGGTGGCCTCCATAACCCTCCGTCTTCAACCTCGAGGTGTTACCAACGTGAAACCCGAGTTGCAACGGTCCGCCTGGACGCAATACTCGGTGGAAGTGCGCGAAGACTGTCGGCACCTCGTCGTCGGGGATGTGAATCAACGACCACCAGGCGAGCACGCCGGCCACCGAAGCGTCGCGGAGGTGCAGGTCCGTCATCGAGCCCACCTCAAACCGCAAGCCGGGGTAGTCACGCCGGGCCACGTCGATCATCCCTGGAGAAAGATCGATGCCGAAGGCGTCGACACCGAGCCCGTGCAGGTGGGCCGTGACGTGTCCAGGGCCGCAGCCGACGTCCGCCACTGGCCCCCCGCCAGCGGCCCGCACACGATCGGCGAACACCGCCAGAGCGGCGCGAAGGTAAGGGTCACCAGCGATGGCGTCACGCAGTTGGTTGGTATAGCTGACCGCGACCGTGTCGTAAGAGGTTCGGGTGTCAGCCAACCAGTCGTCCGTCGTCACGACCGACACGATATTCCATGACCACGATCTCGTCGGCGACCGACGCGAAGAGGCCGGTCACCGGGCGCCAACAGGCCCAGAACTCCACCACGTTTCCGCAGACCGCAATGCAGGAGAGCACATCATGCCACTGACCACCGAACAACGCCGCCGCAACGAGGCCAGCATCCGCGCTGCGATGGACCGCCTACTGCTGGGGCAGCTTCCGCCCCGCGGTGGTTGCGACCTCAAGACTCTCGCACGAGAAGCCGGGGTCGGATCACCAGGCTGAAAGACGAGACCGCCAAGCTCGGTGAACGCGTCCAGGAACGCGATGCACAGATCACCGAGCTCGCCGAGTTCAAGGAACGCGCGTTGTCACAACTCAGCGCGCAGCACGAAGAGATCCTCCGGCTTCGACAGCTCGCCGACTCGCCGAACAACCTCCGCAGTATCCCTGCCAGGAAGTCGAGGATCACCGGATTATGCGGCTGAACGAGGACCTGTTCCAAGGGAGTACTGCGACACGACATCACCCCTCCACCGACCGCAAGTCGGATCGTCTAATGTGGACGCGCACGGCTCCGATGGGCTTCACTGGCTGGTCGCAACGCGACACGCTCACAACGGGACACGGCCACTGCCGCGACAACCGGCGCCAGTCCACTACCGAGATCACCACCCTGGTCACCGTCCTGGCCTCGCTCGGGTTGCGCCCGCACGGCTTCGGTGTCAAAACCGGCGGGCTAACCCGGTACGGGCCGCTGCTGGCCTCAGCGGGCTCCCTGGCCTGGAGCTACCGAGCCCGCCGCAGCCCCCCGCTGCCCGGCTGCACCGCCCCCAAGAACTGCGCCGACTGCCCCCGCTACGCCGCCGCCCGCTGGCGCCGCGCTGTGCTCGCCCACCTCGCTGCCGCGCGAGATCGCGGAGCCCAAACCGCCCTGCTGGTCCACCACGGACACCCTGCCCCGGAGGAGGCTGCCTGATGGTCGACCCTGCCCGCCCGCTGCGGGTGGTGCACCCGGTCTCGGACCCGGACGCGCTGGACGCGGCCGAGGCCGAGGCGATCGTGCAGGTGGCCCGCGCCCGCGGGGAGCTGCCCACGCTCGACCCGGCCGTGTTCGACTGCTACCTCGGCCACCTGGTCCACCAGGTCGAGCCGACCAGCGAGGCCGACCCGGTGGCCATCCTGGCGTCGCTGATCTGCGCCGCCGGGGTCTACCTGGGACAGGGACCGCACGTGCGGGCAGGCGACGACCCCCACCCGCTGCTGGTGTGGCCGCTCATCATCGGCCGCACCTCCGCCGGCCGGAAAGGCACCTCGTGGTCGACCGCACGCCGGCTCATCGCCGCCGCCGACGACGAGTTCACCCGCACCAACATCAAATCCGGGCTGTCCTCCGGCGAGGGCTTGGCCCAGTGCTTCGCCCTGCCCGACAACGCTGACCCGGCCGGCGGCGAGCGGGACCTGCGGCTGATGGTGATGGAGTCCGAGTGGGCGGGGTCATGGCCAAGATGCGCCGCGAAGGCAACTCGCTGTCAGCGATCCTGCGGGCGGCGTGGGAAGGCGGCGACCTGTCCACCCTGACCGTCACCCAGCGCGTGCTCGATCAGCTCGTCGACGCCAGCCGCATCACCCGCAGTCACCGAACCCGCCCCGGCGGCGGCCGACCCACCGAGCTCTACACCGCCCGCGCCCCCAACGACGCGAACACCGCGAACCAGCGAACAGACCCCCCGACCAGCACAAACACGGGAAGCAAAGTTCGCACCCCGCGAACTTTGCTCCACAAGAACCCGCAGGCCACCACCAAAGTTTGCAAGTTCGCAGAGTTCGCCACCCCACCAACCCCCACCCGAGGAGGAGATGCGCCATGCCACCAACCGCTGCCACCCACAGTCACCGCATGGAGGAGCACCGCCCACGATGGCAAGCCGCATCCGCAACTACCTCAGCATTGCCGAAGTCTGCGCCGAACTGGACATAGCCCGCTCGACCTTCAACGACTGGCGCACCAAGGGACGCGCGCCCCGCTGCATCAAGCTGCCCAACGGCAGCATCCGCATCCGACGCGCCGACCTCGACGCCTGGGTCGAACAGCACTGCGAGGAGGCCGCCTGATGTCGACGACGTTCGACGTTCGGATCTGGAAGCTCCGCGAAAAGGTTGGGCGCCGCGGTCGGAAGTCCTACACGGTGCGCTGGACGGTGGCCGGTCGTGAGTGGTCGAAGTCGTATGCGACGAAAGCGTTGGCCGAGAGTTTCCGGGCCAAGCTCGTCACCGCGCAGAAGGAGGAGGAGGCGTTCCGGGCTGTCGACGGCTTGCCGGTGAGCGCGGGCCGCGAGGTCGACGAGCGGTCCTGGTTCGCTTTCGCGCAACAGTACGTTGACATGAAGTAGCCAAGGGCTGCGGCGAAGTCCCGTTCGGGTAACGCCGACACGATGGCGACCGCGACGCTGGCCATGCTTGCAACGACGCGTGGAAAGCCCGACGACACGGTGCTTCGCAAAGCCATGACGGGGTGAGCGTCGGGGCGCAATGCGGCTCGCGGCCGTCGAGGTCGTGCTCATCCTGCTGACCATCGCCGTGACGATGGCCTGACACAGACGCCACCGCCCGCCTGGTTCGGGCCCCACCGCTGAGCCCCGTCTAGGTGGCCATTGGCTCCCCGTTGCCCGGTGCTCCCACGCTCTCGCCGAGTTCGCCTCCGACTCTGCAGCGCAGCACGACGACGAGGTCGCCTACCGCGCAATGCTCGACACGCTCAAACAAAGCCGTCGCGGGTAGGCGTCGACGCGCGCGAGCCTGTTCCGCCTCGCCTCCTGGTTCAGGGCGTCGGTCAGGTGGGGACGTAGACGGAGATCGCGGCGAAGTCAGGCGGCCCAGTCGTGGAGGGTGTCGCCGAGGGGGTCGCGGTGGGCGGTTTCGGGGTCGAAGGCGACCACGCGACGACGATCCTCGATGGCGAACTGGACGCCGAAGAGGTCCTGGCCGAAACAGAACAGGTTGTCGGCCAGGCCGTGGTAGGTGTGTTTCCAGGTGTGGGCCGCGTTCCAGGTTTGGAGCTCGGGGCCGACGCCGGGGTCGCCGGCGCGGAAGATCTGGACGCCTGCGTTGCCGAGGTAGAAGCCGTTGAGCCGGGACAGCAGCCCGGCGAGTTCGGCCAGCGGCTCGCTGTCGGCGTCGAGCTCCACTGGGCGGGGCTGATCGTGGCGGGCCTGCAGACCAACGTCTGCGTCGAAGCCACCGTACGCGCCGGACTCGCCCACAACGTCGAGGTCGCCGTCCCAGACGACGCCGTGTCCACCGACGGTCCCGACCTCCACTACGCCGCGCTCAACTCCATGCGCGTGCTCTACACCGAAATCGGCCCCCTGGCAGGAACTTCTCGCCCCCGACGCTGCCTGGGACCGGGCCTTCACCACCCCCGACTACGGCCGCAACCCCGACTACTGGACCGAAACCACACCCGGCGCACGCTGAGCAGCCTCGCTCCGGTCGCGCAACCCGATGGCAGCGCTGGCGCGAACGTCAGAACGACTCGTCGCTCCACGCCCTCGCGCGGGTTCGCTATGGTGCGTCCAGCATCGTGAGCCGTGGATCGTTCGGCTGCTGACCTGTGACTACTGAATCAGCGTGCGAGGAGACCATGACGGAACCAGCAGCCGGCGATCCGGGCCAGACCGTCACCGCGGCAAGCCACGCTCACCGCCACGTGATCACATGGTTGGACCAGATCGGCGCGCTCCGACGGACGGCCGGCAGGCGCCGGGGTTGGCAGTACGGCAGATGCGAGGACCTTCTCCTCGACAGCCTGAGCTCCAGATTCCTCGTGCTCGAACACGGCTGGTGTGCTACCTCCTCAGGGGAGGTCATCGACCCGGCCTGGGGCACCGACGGAGCCGGCTACCTCGGCATACCCCTCGCTCCTGCATTTCGGGCACGAGTCGCGCGCCGCGCAGGCTGCGCGGCCATCATCCCCACCCACGAAGCCGACCCTGGCGAATCCTCCGCGACGGCCTCCCCACCAACGCCGTCCTGCCGATCGCGGGCATAGACCCCACACCGGCTCTCTGATCCGCCCCAGGACGCCGGTTCGGAACCTGTAGTGCTGCCCGACACGCCGAGAGGTTCCGAACCGCCGCCATGGCGTGTTGCGACCCGCGGAACCGAGTAGGAATGCCTCCAACCACTGGCCAGACGTAGAATCCCTGGTCATCCAGGGCAGCGCCGGCCCTCCAGGGCCGGCGAGGATCGCAACTGGAGGGCGCCAGCCACCTGCCCAAACCCGCCAGCGCAGCACCGGCCCTCCAGGGCCGGCGAGGATCGCAACGAACACCTCGGCGCGCTGATCTGCGGGGTACGCACCGGCAGCGCTGCCGGTGAGACGCGCGGAGATCGACCAGGCGTTGTGGCTCATCATGGGGCGTGGGTGTGCTGCTCGTTGTGGTCGCATGGTCTCGTGGTGTGGTGGGTGCGGGTGGAGGTGGTGTGGTGGGGCGGGGAGGGCGGTCGGGGGGATTTCGCGAGGTCTTGGCGTTGGGGGAGTTTCGGGCGTTGTTCGTCGCGCAGTGGGTGACGGTGGTGGGGGACCAGCTGGCGCGGGTGGCGTTGTCGGTGTTGGTGTTCGGTCGGACGGGGTCGCCGGGGTGGGCGGCCGTGGTGTATGCGCTGACGTTTCTGCCGGACTTGGTGGGTGGGCCGGTGTTGTCGGGGTTGGCTGATCGGTTTCCGCGGCGGTCGGTGATGGTGGTCGCGGACGGGGTGCGGGCGGTGCTGGTGGGGTTGATGGCGGTGCCGGGGATGCCGCTGCCGGTGGTGGGGGTGCTGGTGGTGGGAGTACATCTGCTGAACGCGCCGTGGAACGCGGCGCGGGCGGCGCTGGTGGCGCAGGTGGTGCCGGGTCGGGGGTTGGTGGCCGGGATGGGGCTGTTGTCGATGGTGTTGCAGGGCGGGCAGGTGCTGGGGTTCGCCGGTGGGGGTGCGTTGGTGGCGTGGTTGGGACCGTCGGGGGCGCTGCTGGTGAACGCGGTCAGTTTCGTGGTCTCGGCGGTGCTGGTGGGGTGGGGGACCGGTCGACGTCCGGCGGCGTCTCGTCCCGCGGCGTCCGGCACTGCACGGCGTGGGGTGTGGTGGCGGCAGGTGCGGGCCGGGGTGGGGTTGGTGTGGTCGGACCGGCGGTTGCGGGCGTTGGTGGCGTTGGGCTGTGTGTCTGGGTTCTACGTCGCGGGGGAGGCGCTGGCCGCGCCGTATGCCGCTGAGCTCGGCGGCGGGTCGGTGGCGGTGGGGTTGTTGTTGGGCGCGTTCGCCGGCGGGAGTGTGATCGGGATGGTGGTGCTGGCCCGGGCGCCGGACGCGAACCGCGAGCGGGTGCTGGTGCCGTTGCCGATGGTGGCGTGCGCGGTGCTGCTCGGCTGCGCGGCCGACCCGAGCCTGCCGGTGACGTTGGGGATCTTTCTGGTCTCGGGAGTGGCCAGCGCGTACAACGTGGTGGCTTCCACGATGTTCGTGCAGCACGTACCGGACGAGCGCCGCGGGCAGGCGTTCGGCTTGGCGATCACCGCGTTGCGGGTGTCCCAGGGCGCGGGGGTGGTGCTGGCCGGTGCGTCAGCCGAGTACCTCGCCCCCCACGTGGTGGTTGCCGGCGCCGGCCTGCTGGGCACGGCGGCCGCGGGCGCCGCCGGGTGGGCGTGGCACCGGGCCGCTCTCCGGCCCGCCGACCGCCCGGCTGGGTGGCGATCGGCGGCCGGTGAGGCGTCGGACTAGCCCCTGGCCGGGGCAGGTCAGAAGCGGGGCCCGGGCACGCGGCGCGGATCGGTGCGACGGGCCCAGTCGGTGGGTGCGGTGCGCACCGCCCAGTCCGTGGGCAGCTCGCGCACGGCCCAGTCGGTGGGGGAGCGGCGCACGGCCCAGTCGGTGGGCGCGGTGCGGACGGCCCAGTCGGTGGGGCAGGACCGGGTCCAGTCGGTTGGCCGCTGGCCGCGGCGCCGGTTGCTGGGCAGGCCGGTCTGCAGGGCGCGGATGTTGATCGACATGGGTTGCCTCCGGTGCGGTGGGCACGCGGTGTGACCGGAGCCCGGTGGACCATCCGGCCTAGTGACACACCGCGTGCGGTCGATTACGATGACGAACCTCCTGGATTCGCCGGGAGAAGGGGCTCCGCGTGGAATTGTCCAAGGTGCGAAGACCGGAACCCAGCTCAACCACCCCACGGTTGGGTTGCGATCCGCGACATTGGGCGATGTGGCGGTTGACCCGGCCGGCACTGGTCTACCTCGTCGCCGTCGAAGCGGCCGCCGTCGTGGCGATCGTCGCGACCGCGACCTTGGTGCCCATCACGTCCCAGGCGTTGGTGTGGTGTGGGCTGCTGGTCGCGGCGGAGGTCGTGCACCTGGAGGCCGTGCAGCGCATCGAGCGGATCCGGGAACTGGGCGCCGAGGGCCGCCCCCACATGCACCTGCAGTCGATCTGGATCTTCGCCGGCCTGCTGCTCCTCCCGCCGCCACTGGCCGTCCTGGTGATCGTGATCAGCTACACCCACTCCTGGCTACGGGTGTACCGGCGCCGCAGCCTGGTGCACCGCAAGGTGTTCTCCGCGGCCACCGTGGTGCTGGCCTGCGCCGCCGCGGGCGCGGTGCTGCACCTGAGCACCGGCCAACTCGCCCCGTTCATGCCCCACATCGACGGCCCAGCCGGCCTGGCCGGCCTGCTGCTGGCCGGCGTCGTCTACTTCGGAGTCAACTACGTGCTGGTGATCCTGATGATCATCATCACCAACCCCGACCAACCCGGCCGTCACGCCCTGGGAAACCCGTCCGACGTGCTCATCGTGCTCGCCGCCGTCGGCACCGGATGCGGCACCGCGCTGGTCGTGACCGCGCGGCCATGGTTGCTGCCCGTGTTCCTGGTCCCACCGATCGCCCTGCACCTGGGCCTGCTGCTGCCCCAGCTCCAGACCGCCGCCCGCTCCGACTCCAAGACCGGCATCCTCGCCCCCGAGTTCTGGTCCGAACTCACCCGCCGCGAACTCGTCCGCGCCGAACGCCTCGGATCCACCGCCGGCGTACTCATGATCGACATCGACCACTTCAAGCAGATCGACGACGGCAACGGCCACCTCGCCGGCGACGAAGTCCTGCGCGCCATCGCCACCGCCATCACCGACTCCGTCCGCAGCGGCGACTACGTCGGACGCTACGGCGGCGACGAGTTCGTCGCCCTCCTCCCCGGCGTCACCGACACCGAACTACTCACCATCGCCCGCCGCGTCAAAGCCACCATCGCCGCCCTCGAAGTCCCCGTCCCCATCCCCACCCCCGGCAAGCCACCCACCGTTACCGGCCTCACCGCCTCCATCGGCGCCGCCCTCTACCCCCACACCGCCAACGACTACACCAGCCTCCTCCACGCCGCCGACGACGCCGCCTACACCGCCAAGAACACCGGCCGCAATCGGGTCGTCATCGCTCCCCCCTCACCCACGCACCCCCACATCCCCCTCCAGATCTCCCCCGAGTCGTAACAACCGTGCCGCACACCGACACGGTCACTGCAGCCTGAGAAATGAGAAGCCCGCCTTCGAACTCGACTACAGCCCCTCGCAGCACCCTTCAACTGCAAGCCAAGCTCCCGACATCATCGACCGGGCGTGAACAGCGTCCGCCTCTACCAACTCGACCCAGGGACCGTCACCACCGCCACCCACCTTGCCGCTGCCTTCGTCACACCCCACCGCACTGGCTCCCTGATCCGACCCAGGACGCCGGTTCGGAACCTGTAGTGCTGCCCGACACGCCGAGAGGTTCCGAACCGCCGCCACGGCGTGTTGCGGCCTGCGGGACCAAGTAGGGAGGCCTCCACCCACTGGCGAGACGTAGAATCCCTGGTCATCCCGGGCAGCGCCGGCCCTCCAGGGCCGGCGAGGATCGCAACCAGAGCCCGGCGGCGACGAGTAACGAAAAGAGCCCGCAGCACCGGCCCTCCGGGGCCGGCGAGGATCGCAACTCCCAGCCGGAGGTCAGCGTGGCGACCAGCTACTACTCCGACGACCCGGCTCGGCACGCCGCGATCACCAAGCGGCCCGGCTATGCGCGGACGAGGGCGAAGATCGTCGAGGCGGTGCGGCGTGGCATCCCGTTGCGTGCCGGGGTGATCGACCTGGACGACGGCCAGCGCGCCGAGCAGGCCCAGGCCGAGCTTGCCGTGCTCGGGGTGAGCGAGATCGGCTGCGGCAGGTGGGCCGCGGCGTCCGGTCGGCCGGGGTGCGGCCGTGCTACCCGGACTGCAACCCGGCCTGCCAGCCGAACTGCGCCCCGCGGTGCGGCCCGATGTGCAACCCGAGATCGTGTCGGCCGAATTCCTGCTGGCCGCAGTACCGCGGCGGCCGGTGAGGCCGCGGGTAGGCTGACCAGCGTGTCCGCGCAGCTGGACTTCCACCCCGGACACCCGCGTGTAGACCAGTTCCACCACGCTCGCGGCCTCCCTGTCGTCTTGATCCGTTCGTTGATGACACCTCCGGCTACTGCCTGTCGTCAAACCCCGTCGTCAACCCGGAACGGAGCGCATTGGATCGAGCCGCGCGTTCTCCCATGCTCCCCGCGGTCCGATGGCCCCTCCAGAGCGGATGCCATCAAAGGATCCTTTGACGACACGGAGGACGGCCAGGGCGTCCCGGCTGGAGCCCATCACTCTTCGCGCACCCGGTAGTTATGTGTGCGAGGAGAATCGGACCGGATTCGCGGTAGCGGGCTGAGGGCTGCGTTCGGGTGCAGGCGTCCGTGCGTTCGTCTAACGGTGGTTTGCCGGAAGGGACCGCGGCGGTGCCGTACTTTCCCGTGAAGCCGTGCGAGCTCTCGCGCTTGGCAGTCAGGATGGCTGGACTTGGTCGAAGAGGGCGAGGGCTTCGGCGGGGTCCGGGCTCACGAGGCGTTCCAGACCGGCCGTCGTGATCTTCGCCCACCTGCCGGCCCGTGCCCACATCTGTTCCTCGCAGGCGCGGACGGCCTCGTCCAGATCTTCGGGGCCGTTGGCGATGGACTCGGCGAGTTCGGCGCCTTCCAGCATCGCGAGGTTCGCGCCCGCCCCCAATGGGGG
Organism: Amycolatopsis arida; assembly: GCF_900115565.1. GTDB lineage: Bacteria > Actinomycetota > Actinomycetes > Mycobacteriales > Pseudonocardiaceae > Yuhushiella > Yuhushiella arida. The sequence continues at coordinate 47,079 of NZ_FOWW01000012.1, forward strand.
CATCAGATGGGCGGCATCACCCAGTAGCGTCACCCCGAAGACATGGGTCCAGGTGTGGGACACGGGCAGGACGTAGAGGGGGCGGTGGACGAAAACGGTGCCGTGGCGGAGGAGGTCGAGGACGGGAGCGGCCCAGCCGTCGAACAGAGCCAGCAGACTCGATCGCACGGCCTCGACGTCGGCCAGGTCCAGGTTCGTGTGCCAGTCCAGCGGCGCGCGGAACTGGGCGTACACCTTGACGTGGCCGCCGCTGTTGCGCTGGGCGACGAGAGCTCGGTTCACGCCGTACACGGCCACGGAACCGTCGCCGATCAACCGGGCGAGGTCAGGGTGGCGGGTGTCGACGTCGTCGAGGGAGGTCTCGACCAAGGTGACGCCGGTGTAGTGCGGCGTCACCGACGAGACTGCCGGGCGGATCCGGGACCAGGCGCCGTCCGCGCCGACTACGAGGTCGAACGTCTCCTGTCGCCCGTCCGCGAAATGGACCAGTACGCCATCCGGGGTCCCCGGCACCACCTGCGTCACGCCCCGACCCCACTGGACGTCGAGAGGGCCGAGCAGCAGGTCACGGAGTTGCCCGCGGTCGATCTCGGGATTGGCGCGGTCGTCTGGACGGGGTCGCCAGTCGCGCAGGACGGTCCCGTCCGCGTCCAGGATGCGCATGGTCTGCCCCTCGGGGCGAGACAGCGCCTGGAACTCCGCCAGCAGCCCCGCCTTGTCCAGCGCGAGCTGGCCCAGCCCTTCGTGCAGGTCCAGCGTGCCGCCCGGGGGGCGGGCGTCGCGGGCGGGATCGCGTTCAAGGACGGTGACGGGGTGACCATGACGGTGCAGGACGCGGGCGAAGGTAAGGCCGGCGGGGCCGCTCCCGACCACAGCGATACGATGTCTCATGTCGATACACTGTATTTCCTCATTACGATGCATCGCAACAGTCGATGCATCGCAACAGTTCGGAGTGACCATGACCGTGTGGGACCGGCCGGAGCCGCCGACTCGCCCCGTGCCGCTCGACCGGGAGCGGATCGTCGCCGCCGCCATCGCGCTGGCCGACGAGGGCGGCCTTGCGGCGGTCTCGTTGCGCAAGGTCGCCGCCCGGCTGGAGGCCGGCCCGATGCGGCTGTACGGATACATCTCCACCAAGGAGGAGCTGTTCGACCTCATGGTGGACGAGGTCCAGGCCGAGATCCTCCCCGAGGAGCAGCCCGGCGACTGGCGGGAGGCGCTGCGCGTCCTCGCCCACCGCACCAGGCAGGCCGCCCTCCGCCACGAATGGCTGGCCGACCTGCTCGGCGGCCGCCCGGCCCTGGGCCCGAACGGCCTCGCCGTGGCCGAGTCCACCCTGTCCGCCCTCGACGGCCTCGCCGACATCGACACCGTCATGCGCGCCGTGGAGACGGTCAGCGCCTACTTCACGGGCGCGATCAGGCGCGAGATCACGAATCTGCGGGCCGAGCGCGCCACGGGCCTGTCCAAGCACGACTGGCAGCGCGCCCGCGGCCCGCACCTGACGAGAGTGCTGGCCACGGGCCGCTTCCCGGCGCTGACCAAGGCCGTGTACGACGGCACGGACGTGGACGCCGAGGCATCCTTCACGACCGGCCTGGACTGGGTCCTCGACGCCGTGGCCGCCAAACTCACCCGGCCGCCGGCGTGACGCTCAGCTCCTGCCGAATGTAAGCGAGGCCGAGGGCCGTACTGCTCAACGGGCAGGACAGGGTCCTTCACAGAGGTGACGGTCAGGCGGCTGTGCTGAAGCCGGAGGCGGCCGGGTCCTGGTCGCGGAGCTGGGTGAAGTCGACGTCGAGTTTCGGGTCGTACGCCTCGGGCTGGATACCGAGTTCGTGGGTGGAGTACTCGCCGAACCGTTTGGTGTGCTCGGTCAGGTACGGCGAGATGTGGGTCAGGTCCTCCGGGTCGATCTCCCAGCCCTCCTCCAGGAGCTGGCGGACGATCTCCGCGATGTCCAGGGCGTTGTGGAAGATCACCGCGTTCGTGAGCAGGGCGTTGAACTTCATCGCCTACTCCTGCTCGATGGGGTCGCTGTCGGCGAGGACAGCCGCTTGAGCAGCGTAGAGGAGGAGATGGCGCCTTCCCTGACGGAGACGGCGACCTTCATCAGGTGCCGGAACTGGGACTCGATCAGGTCCCAGTCGATGACGTTCTTGCCCGCCTCGCCGAACAGGGAGTCGATGTGGACGTACTCGGTCTGCTTGGACGGGCGGTAGAAGGTCAGGCCCTTTCGTTCCTGATCCTGGGCATGAGATCGAAGCCCACCAGGTGCGCCAAGGCGAGAACGGGCACGCTCTGGCCCTGGGTGTCGGTGTGCACGGTGGTCGGCTTGACCTCGCTGGTTTTCTTGAGGAGGCCCTCGATGATGTATGAGCGAGGCAGGCCAACAGCGCGACCCGCTTGACGACCGTGTAGTCCCGCAGTTCGGAGGCGTCCGCCGCATCCGCTTCCCCGGCGAGGTCGGTGACCTTCGGCGAGGCGACGCCGTCCACCCACATCGCGGTGTCGCCGAGCTCGTCCAGCCACTCCAGATGCGTGAACAGGCGCTTGAAGTGCGACCAGCTCGGGCCCTGGCGGTCTGTTTCAGCCGGTTGAACCGCGTCGTGCCGTCGCTGTCGCGCTCTTCCAGCAGCCGCAGCATCCCCGCCTGCTCGGCGAGGCTCATCCGGTCGTGGATGCCGCGGCAGATCGAGGCGTTCACCTCCGTGCGGATCGTGGAGGTCATCGTGTCGGGCAGCACCGGCCCTCCGGGGCCGGCGAGGATCGCAACCGGTCAGCCGCCGTGGGCAGGTGTACCACACCGGTCGAGCGACAATGGGCGTTCGGTTGGCCGCCGCTACAAACGGTGGGTAGCAGCCGTAAAGTTGGTCGGGTGACGAGGTAGTTGGCGGTGGTGGGACGGCGTGCGGCACGGGCGTTTGTTAGAGGAACAGGAATCCGATCGCGAGGGCGGCGATGACGGTGCCGATCGTGATGGCGAGGGTGATCTCGGTGGTGGTGGCGCGGGCCTGGCGTCGAACCCAGAGGAAGAAGTAGACGGTGGCCGGAATGGACACGACCGCGCCGGTGACAGCACCGGGGGCGTAGTCGCCGAGCGTGATCCAGCTGGTCAGGTGGAACAGCGCGTTGACCGCGAACTGCCACTGGAAGGCGATGGCCATGACCACCCAGCCGCCGTGCCGGTCGGCGAGGAGCGCCTTCCAGGAGCAGAGCAGCACCAGCAGCATCAACGGGATGTGGTAGGTGGCGAACATGCCGGTGGTCTCGGGGCCGAAGTGCTTCGTTGCCCAGGAGGCGAATCCGGGCAGTTCTTCGAGGGTGTGCAGGACGTAGACCAGGTACGGGAGCAGGAACGGCGCGGCCCGAAGCCTGTGCATGGCCTGCGGATCCGTCGCCGTTGGGGTGAACTGGGTCGTCATCCGGGATACCTCCTGGGGGTGTGTTCGTCCCAGGTAGAATATGAGGAATTCCTCACTTTTGGTACTCGCGTTCGGAGGCCCCGGTGTCCGTGTCGAAGTCGGTCTATCAGCCCAGGAAGACGCCCATCCAGCAGCGGGCACGGCGCACGCGGGAGCGGATCCTCGCCGGGGCGGCTCAGGTTTTCGCCGAGTACGGGTACGCCTCCGGCACCACCGACCGGATCGCCGCAGCGGCCGGACTGTCAGTCGGGTCGCTGTATCAGTACTTCCCGAACAAGGACGCGATCCTGCTGGTGCTCGCGCGATCCCACCTCGATCAGACCGCGGAGGTGGTGCGGGAGACGTTGACCGAGCCCCGACCGGTGGAGGTATGGCTGCCGGCACTCACCGAGGCTGTGGTCGGCCTGCACGTCGAGAACCCGCGACTGCATCAGGTGCTGTTCGAGGAGGCGCCGCGACCGCCGGAGTTGCTGGCCCGGTTCCGGCAGGTCGAGCAGGAGGCGGTGGCCGCGGTCGCCGCGCTGCTCCGCACGGACACCGGGCTGCACGTCACGCGTCCGGATCAGGCCGCCCGGTTCGTCGTCGCCACCATCGAGTCACTGACCCACCGCTTCATGGGCCACAACCCGCAGCTCGCGACGAACGACCTGGTCGACCAGATCGTCTCGATGATCCTCAAGTACCTGCGGTAAGGAGACTTCGCTTCCTACGGACTTCGGTCGGTGCCGAGCCGCGTGTTGTATCTGTGGGCGCTTTACAGCTATTTCGGGGCTCCGACGAGCGGCTGCCCGACGCTGCGCTCACGATCGCAACCACATGGTGAACGGAATCACCCGCGCGTAACAACGAGTCACCCCAGAGTTGGATCATTCGGCGCGGACGAGCATTGCGCGGCGCCAGCAGGCTCGCCTGAGTCGTGACGAGGCTGCCAGCAGCGGACGGCGCACCGTCGACACCTGGCTTCCGATCCACGACTGGACCGAAGCCCAGGTATCAACGCATCCGGGCGTCCGGTGTGCCATACCACCCGGCCTACGACCAGGGCATGACCCGACATATTGACCGGACTACGGCGCGACACACCCGTGTGTCGCGCCGAGTAACGCGGGGGCTCCCGATAGGAGTCGTGCACCCGAGTGGGAGGAGGTTGCTGCATGACTGTGGAGGTCGTCGCGGTTGGGTTGCCGCGGTGGGGACGTGTCGGTCCCGTAGCCGGTGCGGTCGTTCCGTTCGTGGTGCTGGACGTGCGCGCACGAACACGCCTGCGTTCGCTGCCCGATGCTGCGCGTAGAGCCTCGACAGCGGGATCGGCTAATCGAGATCGCCCGCAACCTCACCGACCGCATCGCCGAGGCCCACGCCAATGGCTGGCTCGGCGAAGTTCAAGGGCTTCAGGTCAGCCTGGAAGCGGCCCGGCAGAAACTCGCCTCGCTGGATCGATTGGCGCGCACCAAGACCAGCACCGGGGTGTGGTGAAGCTGGGCATGCCGGTGATCCCCGGATACCCCTGATGGGGGGCCCAAGATACGACGGAAACCGGCAACCAGTGATCTCAAGTTGAACTTGCCGCAGGTGAGGTGCTGGGGCGGATCGGCGTCGGCTGCCCGACCAGGGACAGCGATGCGCAAACGCAGCCGGAGGCCCGATCTTGTGTCACCGTTCGCAGTGGACTTCTTCGCGTACCCGCTCAGATCGGTCAACGGCGCACCCGATAGCGCAGGTGAAGCACCCGGTTGCCCTGAATCACCACGTCAGGATCCTCCAACAGGTGCTGCGCGTCGACCGACCCGAAGTAGCGCTTGCCGGACCCGAACACGACGGGTATGACGTCCATGCGCACCTCGTCGACCAGGCCCGCGGCAAGCACCTGGCCACCGACGTCGCCGGCGGCGACCTCGACCATGCGGTCACCCGCAAGTTCCTGCGCCTTGGCCACGGCTGCCTCGACGCCGTCGACGAAGTGAAACGGCGCCTCGGGGTCCCAGCCCTCGGGCTTCGGCCGGTGTGTCACGACGACCACATGGTCGGTCCCGCTCGGAGGCTTCCCGTCCCAGCCGTCCGTCATGTCGAAGACGTGGCGGCCGGCGATTGTCACCCCGATCTGGTCCCAGTACGGCCGGGTGTAGTCGTAGGACGTCTGCGACACCTTCAGCTCGCCGCTCTCGTCCAACGGGACGTCACCGCTGGACAACCAGTCGAACAGTGGTCCGGGCTGGTCATTCTCGTCCGCGACGAAGCCGTCCACCGACACCGAGCTGTACATGACCACCTTGCCCACGGGCTCTCCTCTGCTTGGGGTGCCCCCAAATTAGCGTGTCGTGAGCTGTCGCTCTTGTAAGAAATCAATCGGCCGGCAGCGGCCAGCCGTCCAGCGCGTGGCCGGGATGTTCGCGGAGGAACCGCCGCCGGACTTCGACGTACCGGGTCGGCGTGAGCCCGGTGAACGCCCGGAACTCGTGGCCGAAGTGGGCCTGGTCGAAGTAGCCGGCGCCACCGGCGAGGTCGCCCCAGTCGACCGGTCCGGCGGGGTTGATCGCGAACACGGTGGCGGCGAAGCGGTAGGTGCGAGCCAGCCGCTTCGGCGTGACGCCGATAAGCTCCTTGAACCGCTGTGCCAGATGAGTGCTGCTGACACCGGCTGCCACCCTCAGGTCGCCGATCGCCACCGCCCCACTGGTCGCCGCGATGACGCTGCTCGTATGGCGGACCAGCCCCAGGCCGGCGGTCTCGCACAGCCGTCGCATCAGCTCCTCCTCAAGCAGCGTCAGCATCTCGTGCGGTCCGTCCGCCGTGGCCAGCCGGTCTCGCAGCTCAGCAATGGCGGGCCGGCCCCAAACCTGCTCTACCGTCACCGGCCGGTCACACAGCTCGGCCGCGGGCATCGGCAGGAACGGCGCCAGCCCCCACACCTTGAAGTGCACGCCGACGGACCGGGTCCGGAGTGGGTAGCCGAACTCCAAGGCGCGGGTGGGCACGGTGACCACGCAGCCGTCGGCGTACTCGGCCGTCTCGATGTCGGTGCCGGCACGGATGCGAAACGGCGCCCCGAGGTTGACGATAAGCCACGCCGACGGCGCCGGCGGCAGCGTCAGCCGGGCGTACGGCGGCGCACCCTCCAGGTAGTAAAGGTCGTCGATCAGCCCGTCCAGCGGCGGTCGCGGCACTCTGGACACGTACTCCACGCGCACAGCATCGCCGACGCCCCGCCGGCATCGCGCGCCGGGATGGTCCAGCCGCGCTGCCGCCAGCATCCCGCCGGCGCCGATTCCGGACGAGCGCCCGGCCGCGGACATGTGCGTGGGATACGCGTGCTGCGTGAGAGATGGAGGATTCTCGGCCCTCCAGTTCGCTCGTAGTCCAGTTAACCCTGTCGTGCTCCCTGTGCGTGCTCGCCAGCCGCGCGGATTTCGTGCGCGCCGCACAACTTCGCCCGGAGCTGGCCGCCGAGTACGCCGAGCTGGAAGCCGAGATCGGGCACCGGTTCCGCAACGACCTGTCCATGGCCGAGATCATCACCGCCGCCGAGCAAGCCGCAACCGCGGAACACCCGAGGAGACAGCCACGATCGAGCTCGGCCAGGGCCAACTGTGGTGGCCGAGGTTCGAACGCCAGTCGGACCGTTACGGCACCGTGTTCCTGCTCACTGGTCCGGATGCCGAGGACTACGTGTCGTTCGAGAACGCACCCGTCGGCCAACCGGGACGGCTCGTCGCCATCGTGGTCGAGACACGTCGCTCCGAGCACTGTGGCGACATCGCGCGGTCCCTCGTACCCGTCACGCCGAGGGTCGCCGAGGAGATCACGCTCGGCGCCGGCACGTTGTTCACCGACACCGATGCCGAGCTCGGCGTGCCCACCGCCGTCGGCCTCGCGCCGGACGACAACCGGGACACCGACTGGCTCGACCCACGCGCCTCGTACCGCTGCCACAACCAAACCGTGCGGCTCGAACTCCGCATCAGCAGCCACACCAACGGGCACGCACGCGACACCAGGCCACACGCAGCCTGACAACCCGCAATCGGCCCCGACACGGGCATCGCCTCACCGTCATTCACCCACCTTCAGCGTCGCGCACGGCCTTCGCGTGCGTGCGTGCGCGACGCGACAACCCCATGGAGACAGAAGAAAGGATCATGGCCGACGTCACCGTGCCGCCGATTCCGTTGTCGCTACAGCACCTCCCGACCGTGGGCGGATTGGTCGTGCCTGGATTACGCCTCGCACGGCCGACGGTCGCTACCTGTTCGGCTCGGTCGGTCGTGATCGGATGGGCCGCGCCTTGGTCAACCGGTGGTGTGGAGTGTGCGGTCGGCCGCTGGAGCACCGCGCCGTGCTGATGATGCGAGAAGCCTACGGAGATCGAGAAGGCGCTCCGGTGGTTGGCGGCGAACACTCTGGCGGTGTCCCGGTTGGACGACCCGGCGATCGTGCGGGCCGTGCTCGATCAGCTCGCGCTGAAGATGGATGGCACGTCGGCTGGGGCGAAAACGGTTGCGCCTAAGCGTGCTGTGTTCCATAACGCCGTCGAGTACGCGGTGGAGCTGACGTTGGTGAGCCGCAACCGGGTGCGAGAGATCAAGTGGACTCCGCCGAAGGAGGTGAAGGCGATCGACAAGCGGGTGGTCATCAACCCTGAGCAAGCGCGCCGGCTCCTGGCGGCCGTCGAGGCCCAGCATGTCGAGGGGCAGCCGCGACGGTCGTCTGGGCCGATGTTGGTGGCGTTCTTCGGGGCGATGTACTACGCCGCACTCCGCCCGGAGGAGGCCACGATGCTCAGCAAGCAGGATCTGGAGATCCCGGAGGAGGGGTGGGGTGAGCTGCTGATCTCGCAGACGGCGCCGACTGCGGGGGCCGCGTGGACCGACTCGGGGGATCGGCGGGATCGGCGGCAGCTCAAGCAGCGCGGTAGGGGAGAGGTGCGGCACGTGCCCTGTCCGCCACCGTTGACCGCGCTGTTGCACGCCCACCTCGAACGCCACGGCACCGCGGGCGATGGGCGGTTGTTCCGCAACCTCACTGGTGGCTACGTCGGCGAGTCGACCATCGCGCGGGTGTGGGACAAGGCGCGCAAGGCCGCGTTGAGCGAGGCCGAGTATGTCTCGGTGCTCGGCCGGCGGCCCTACGACCTTCGGCACGCGTGCGTGTCCACCTGGCTCGCCGCTGGGGTGCCCTCCACTCAGGTGGCCGAGTGGGCCGGCCACTCGGTAACCGTGCTGCACCAGATCTACGCCAAGGTCATCGCCGGCCAGGAAGACGCCGCCCGCGAGCGCATCGGCCGGGCGTTGGGGCTGCCCACCGAGGAAGGCAGCGTTCCACACGGGTTCCACAACCAGCGGATCACAGCGGTACACGGTGAGACACAGGTGGACACTCCAAGATCGGCCCCTCACCTGATTTCCCTGGTGAGGGGCCGAACGGGGGTGATCGAGCGGAGTGCCCCCGGTGCGACTCGAACGCACACTGGACGGATTTTGAGTCCGCTGCCTCTGCCGATTGGGCTACGGGGGCGGCACCGGAAACTCTACGCGACCGGCGTTCCCACCGAGCACGTGGGCTACCACCGCGGACCCCCGACAAGCCATCGAACACGCGGTCACGTTTCGTGGTGAACGCCATGTCTGCGCAGGTCCCGGCGGCCGGTACGCTGCGGGTGTCGCCCGCCATCGACTACAGCAGGAGGACCCCGGTGACCGAAGGGGCTACCGAGGCCAGTGGTGCCGCACCGCAGCGTCGCGTCCTCGTCGCCGAGGACGAAGCCCTGATCCGGCTGGACCTCGTGGAGATGCTGCGCGAAGAGGGCTACCAGGTGGTCGGCGAGGCGGGCGACGGCGAGGAGGCCGTCAAGCTCGCCACCGAGCTCAAGCCCGACCTGGTCATCCTCGACGTCAAGATGCCCAAGGTCGACGGCATCGAGGCCGCCTCCAAGATCACCGGCGACCGCATCGCGCCGGTGGTCATCCTCACCGCCTTCAGCCAGCGCGACCTGGTCGAGCGCGCCCGCGACGCCGGCACCATGGCCTACCTCGTCAAGCCCTTCGCCAAGCGCGACCTCGTCCCGGCCATCGAGCTGGCGGTCAGCCGCTTCGCCGAGCTCCAGGCCCTCGAAGCCGAGGTCGCCGGCCTCGCCGACCGCCTCGAGACCCGCAAGGTGATCGACCGCGCCAAGGGCCTCCTGATGACCGCGCAGGGCCTCTCCGAGCCCGACGCCTTCCGCTGGATCCAGCGCACCGCGATGGACCGCCGTACGACGATGAAATCCGTCGCCCAGGCGGTCCTCGACAGCATGAACAAGTAACCGGACGGTCGGTCAGTAAGCGGGGTCCCCCAATCGGGTGGGCGGGCTGCGTCACGATGTGGACACAGCGTGATCGCTCGACTGGGCAACACAGCGTGACGGAGCTACGTTCAGCCATCGAGTCCGCCCCGGACCGGACGTGGTCTGCGGCGAACGGGCGAACGGGCGAACGGATTGCGTGCTGCGGCACGACCGGCTACGGAGGCGTGTGTTCGTTGGTGACAGTGCGAAGGACGATCGCGCGGTCGCTGGTGCTGCTGGCACTGAGCGTACTCACCGTCCTGCTACCCGCGGTGGCCGCCGCGGCACAGGACGGCGGGGCCAATGACGGTGAGGCCCTCCGCGGCACCCTCCGCGGCCCCGACGGCCCCGTCAGCGGCGCCGTCGTCACCGTTCTCCAGGACGGCACCGAGGTCGGCACCAGCACCAGCGACGCCGACGGCGACTGGCGCGTCGCGCTGCCCGGCCCCGGCGCCTACGAGGTCCGGCTGGACCTCTCCACCCTGCCCAGCGGCATCGTGCCCCGCCAGCAGGGCGGCGAAGTCCTTCGCGACGTCACAGTGTCCCCGTCCCAGGCCCGCGCCGTGATCTTCCCGCTGGTCCAGGAGGGCGCCGCCGGCGAGCCACCTCCACCCCCGACGCCGGCCCAACCACCGTTCCCGCAGCGCTTCGGGCAGGCACTCCTCAGCGGCATCCAGTTCGGCGCCGTCATCGCGATCAGCGCCATCGGCCTGTCGCTGATCTTCGGCACCACCCGGCTGATCAACTTCGCGCACGGCGAGCTGGTCACCATCGGCGCCGTGGTGGCGTTCTTCTTCAACGCCGCCGGCGGCGGGCCCGCCCTCCCGCTCGTGATCGCCGCCCTGTTGGCCGTCGCCGCCGGGGCGCTGGTCGGCGGGGGCCTCGAGACCACCCTCTGGCGCCCGCTGCGCAACCGCAACACCGGCCGGATCAGCCTGTTCATCATCTCCATCGGGCTGTCCCTGCTGCTGCGCCACGTGATCCTGGTCTTCTACGGCTCCCGCCCCGGCTCCTACACCGACTTCGACATCCAGTCGGCCGTCGACCTCGGCCCGGTCAGCGCCACCCCGCGGGACCTGAGCATCGTCGGCCTGTCCGTGCTGGTCCTGGTCGGCGTCGCGCTCATGCTGCAGCGCACCCGGATCGGCACCGCGATCCGCGCCGTGTCGGACAACCGCGACCTCGCCGAGTCCTCCGGCATCGACGTCAACCGCGTCGTGCTGGTGGTCTGGCTGCTCGGCGGCGGGCTCGCCGCGCTCGGCGGCGTGATGTACGGCCTGGCCGAGGTGGTGTCCTGGGACATGGGCTTCAAGCTGCTGCTGATGATGTTCGCCGGGATCATCCTCGGCGGCCTCGGCAGCGCCTACGGCGCGATGATCGGCAGCTTCGTCGTCGGCATCGTCGCCCACCTGTCCACCCTGTGGTTCCCCGTCGAGCTGCAGTTCGCGTGGGCGCTGCTGGTGCTGATCGTGGTGCTGCTCGTCCGGCCGCAGGGCATCCTCGGCCGCCGGGAACGGATCGGGTGAGGGGAGCGACATGGACTTCTCGGCGATCCTGACCGCCGCCGTCACCGGCGCGATCGGTCCGGTGGCCGCGGCCTACGCGCTCGCCGCGATCGGGCTGAACATCCACTTCGGATACACCGGCCTGCTCAACTTCGGGCAGGTGGGCTTCATGCTGGTCGGCGGCTACGGCGTGGCCATCTCGGTGTCGGAGTTCGCGCTGCCGTTGTGGGTGGGCGTGCTGGTCGGCGTGCTCTGCGCGGTGGTGCTCGCGTTGCTGCTCGGCATCCCCACACTGCGGCTGCGCGCCGACTACCTGGCCATCGCCACCATCGCCGCCGGCGAGATCCTCCGGTTGTTCTACCGGTCGAGCTTCGCCGAACCGCTCACTGGTGGCGTCTACGGCCTGCAGCAGTTCGCCGGCGACTTCTACGAGCTCAACCCCTACCCGCCGGGCAGCTACGGCATCGGCCCGATCTCGTTCAGCGCCCGCGACCTGTGGGTCGCCACCCTGGGCTGGGGCCTCGTGCTGCTCGGCGTGCTCCTGGTCTATCTGCTGATCCACAGCCCGTGGGGCCGGGTGCTGCGCTCGATCAGGGAGGACGAGAACGCCGCTCGCAGCCTCGGCAAGAACGTCTACGCCTACAAGCTGCAGAGCCTGGTGCTCGGCGGCGTCATCGGCGCGCTGGGCGGCATGGTGATGGTGATCAACACCCAGTCGGCCAGCGCGGACAGCTTCGACCCGGTGGTGACGTTCTTCCTCTACACCCTCCTGGTGCTCGGCGGCGCCGGCCGGGTGCTCGGCCCGGTCATCGGCTCGGTGCTGTTCTGGTTCGTCATGGTGTTCCTGGACGCCCTGCTGCGCCAGGCGATCGCGACCGGCCTCATCCCGTCCACCGTCCTCGCCGACGCCGAGGTCGGGGCCGTCCGCTTCGCGCTCGTCGGCCTGGGCCTGCTGCTGCTGATGGTGTTCCGGCCGCAGGGCATTCTCGGCCGCAGGGAAGAGATGGTGCTCGATGCCCGTTGATCTCGCTGGCGTGCCCGCCGAACCGGGCGTGGCCAAGCCCGACCCGATGCTGGTGGTGGACGGCGTCACCCGTTCGTTCGGCGGGCTGCACGCCGTGGACGTGCGCCACCTCGAGCTGCAGCGTGGTGCGATCACCGCGCTGATCGGCCCCAACGGCGCTGGCAAGACGACCCTGTTCAACGTGCTCACCGGGTTCGATCGGGCCAACTCGGGCCGGTGGTCGTTCGACGGCACCCCGCTGGCCGGCATACCCGCCTACCGGGTGGCCCGGCACGGCATGGTCCGCACGTTCCAGCTCACCAAGGCGCTGGCCCGGCTCACCGTGCTGGAGAACCTCCTGCTCGCCGCCACCGGCCAGCGCGGTGAGCGGATGGTCCCGGCGCTGGTTCGTCCACTGTGGAAGAGCCAGGAGGAGCGCAACCGGGAGCGGGCCGAGGAGCTGCTGGAGCGCTTCCGGCTGGACCACCTGCGCGACGCGCACGCCGGCACGCTCTCCGGCGGTCAGCGCAAGCTGCTCGAGCTGGCCCGCGCCCTCATGGTCCGCCCGACCATGCTCATGCTGGACGAGCCGATGGCCGGGGTGAACCCGGCGCTGGCCCAGTCGCTGCTGGAGCACATCGTGCGGCTGCGGGACGAGGGCTTGACCGTGTGCTTCGTCGAGCACGACATGGATATGGTGATGGGCACCAGCGACTGGGTGGTGTGCCTGGCGCAGGGCCAGGTCATCGCCGAGGGCACGCCGCGGGAGATCAGCGCCAACGACGAGGTGATCGACGCCTACCTCGGCAAGCAGCACGGGAGCCCGGTGCGGGAGGACGAGTCACGATGAGCGCGGCGGACAACGGCGGACGGCGCCCACTGCTGGTCGCGGACGAGCTGGTGGCCGGCTACCTGCCCGGTGTGAACGTGCTGGACGGGTGCACGCTGGAGCTGGCCGAGGGCGAGCTGGTCGGCGTGATCGGGCCGAACGGCGCCGGCAAGTCCACTCTGGTCAAGGCGATGTTCGGATTGGTGCCGGTGCGCGCCGGCGCCGTGCGGCTGCGCGGCGAGGACATCACCAACGCCGCGGCGCACACCCTCGTCGCCAAGGGCGTCGGCTACGTGCCCCAGCGGGACAACGTCTTCCCCTCCCTGACGGTGGAGGAGAACCTGCGGATGGGCACGTTCCTGCGGCCACGGGAGTTCGAGAGCCGGTTCGCCTACGTCGCCGAGCTGTTCGGCCGACTCGCCGAGCGCAGGGACCAGCGCGCCGGCTCGATGTCGGGCGGGGAGCGGCAGATGCTGGCGATGGGCAGGGTGCTGATGGCCGAGCCGTCGGTGCTGCTGCTCGACGAGCCATCGGCCGGACTGTCACCGTCCTATCAGGACCAGGTGTTCGAGCAGGTCGGGCAGATCAACGCCACCGGCGTGTCGATCGTGATGGTGGAGCAGAACGCCCGCCGCTGCCTGCAGATCTGCGACCGCGGCTACGTGCTCGACCAGGGCCGCAACGCCCACACCGGCACTGGCCGGGAGCTGCTGAACGACTCCAGGGTCGTGGAGTGCTACCTCGGCACGTTGGCGCGCGCCCGCTGAGCGGTACCTGACGACCGAGGGGGTGGCGCCGCGGCGCCACCCCCTCGGGGTCGGGCTCACTGGTTGAGCTTGCTCACCTCGGTGCGCAGCGTCTGCAGCTGGCCCTGCTCGTCGTAGGTGTACACCTCGATCGTGGCCTGGCCCGGCTCACCGGCCTCGGTGAAGTCGAGCGGACCGCTGACACCGTCGTAGTCGATGTCCGTGCCCGCCTGCAGCTTGGCGCTGCAGTCGGCGAAGGTCGTGCACTTCTCGCCGTCCTTGGTGACGTTGACGATCTCGTTGGCGAACTTCGTCGGGTCGTCGCTGTTGGCCTTCTGCGCCGCCAGCGCGATCGCCATCACGCAGTCGTACACCTGCGGCGCGAACTGCAGCTCGGTCAGTTGCGGGGCGAACTCCTGCAGCCGCTGGACGAACTCCTCGTTGTCCACCGACGCCGGCGCGGTGCCCTTCATCCCGGCCAGCTGCCCCGGGTTGCCCTGGGCCACCAGGGATGCCAGGTCGGTGTTGCGCAGCCCGTCGGCGCCGTAGACGCCGATCTGGTCCGGCCCGATGCCGCTCTCGATCATGCCCTGGAGGACCTGGGTGCCCTCCTCGAAGCCGATCACCACGGCGGCGTCCGGGTTGCTGCCCTTGATCTGCTGCACCACGGGGGAGAAGTTGGTCGCCTTCGGGTCGTAGGCCTCGGCCAGCACGACCGTCGCGCCGCTGCCCTCCAACGCCGCCTTCGTCGCCTCCATCAGGCCCCGGCCGTAGTCGTCGGCCCTGGCGACCAGCGCGACCCTGCTGTGCCCGTCGCCGATGATCGTGTTGGCCAGCACCGGGCCCTGCAGCACGTCACTCGGCGCGGTGCGGAAGTAGTAGCCGCCGTCGTTGTAGTCGGTGAAGGTCGGCGCGGTGTTCGAGCCGGAGCACTGCACCACCTTCGCGCCGGTCACCTTGTCGATGATCGCCAGTGACATCCCGGAGGCGGCGGCGCCGATGATGGCGTCCACCCCGGTGCCGAGCACCTGGTCGGCCGACTGGGCGGCGACGGCCTCCTGCCCCGCCTCGTCCCGGCCGACCACCGCGGGGATCGGCTTGCCGAGCACGCCGCCCGCGTCGTTGATCGTCTCGACCGCGAAGTTGACCGCTTGGATCTGCGGCGGGCCGAGGTAGGCCAACTGTCCGGTCTCCGGCAGTACGTAGCCCAGCTCCAGGACTCCGTTGCCCTTGCCGGCCCCGGTCTGGGGTTGCTCTCCGGTTCCCTCGTTGTCCTGGCCGTTGTCGCCGCCACCGCACGCGGCGACGACCAGTGCGGTGGCCGCTACCGTGACGGCCGCGCGGATACCCGTCCTGAAGTGCACACCAGCCTCCAGTCGTTCTGCCTGCACGGACGGTGCCGCGTCCCCGACCGACGGCCGCTCACGGTCGCCGGAACACTGCTCCGTCCGCATGAATTAGGGCGGAATACTAGAACGCGGCGTGCCCGGGTGCGAGCCGATGAACCCGATCGGGACCCTCCTGCAACCTCCCGCGGGCAGCGGCCTTTCGCGAGGTCGGCCAAGGGGAGGAGCGCTGTCTTCCGGTGACGGCCATGCCACGGTGCGTCACTCGTCCGGGTATCCCGAGGGGACGCCGAAGGTCCATTCAGGACGAAAGGGCGGCTGCCAACTTGACAAGCCGGTTTGCTGTTCTTGCAATGGTGGCATGGATGACGTGCTCGCCGCGGTGGGGCCGCGGCTCAAGCGAATCCGCCAGGAGCGCCAGTGCACCCTCACCGCGCTCTCGGCGGCCACGGGGATCTCGGTCAGCACACTGTCCCGGCTGGAGTCCGGGCAGCGCAGGCCCAGCCTGGAGCTGCTGCTGCCGATCGCGCACGCCCACCAGGTGCCGCTGGACGAGCTGGTCGGTGCCCCGCCGGTCGGCGACCCGCGGGTGCGGCTCCGGCCGGTCCGCCGCGGCGACTTCACCGTGGTGGCGCTGACCCAGCGGCCGGGCGGTCCGCAGGCGTACAAGATGGTCATCCCCGCCAGCCGCGACACCCCCGAGCCGTGCACCCACGAGGGCTACGAGTGGCTGTACGTGCTCGACGGGAAGTTGCGCCTGGTGCTCGCCGAGCACGACATCGTGCTCAGGGCGGGCGAGGTGGCCGAGTTCGACACCAGGCTGCCGCACTGGTTCGGCAGCACCGGCGAGGCCCCGGTGGAGATCCTCAGCCTGTTCGGCCCGCAGGGCGAGCGCATGCACGTCCGCGCCCGCCCGCGTGAGACCTAGCGTGGCGGCTGGTCCCGTACCACGCAGGTCAGCCGTGCGGTGCAGGTGCGCCGCCCCCGCCCGTCGGTGATCGCGATGTCCACCGTCACCGTGCCCCGGCCCACGTGCAGCGGCGTCGCCACCCCGGTGACCACCCCCTCGCGCACCGCACGGTGGTGCGTGCAGGACAGCTCCAGGCCCATCGCCGCCCGGCCCGGACCGGCGTTGAGCGCGGCCGCGACGGAGCCCAACGTCTCGGCCAGCGCCGCGTTGGCGCCGCCGTGCAGCAGGCCGTACGGCTGCAGGTTGCCGGTCACCGGCATGGTCGCTACCACCCGCTCCGGGCTCAGCTCGACGATCTCGATCCCCAGCTTGTCGTTGAGCTGCTGGTCGGCCACCGCGGGGTCGACGCCGCGCAGCATCGCGCGGTACCCGTCGGACGTCTGCTCGGTCAACGTTGCCACCTCTTCCGCCTCGGCACCCGGACGGGGGAGCGGGGGACGCACACCACCGGGTGTCGGTAGCCCACCCTAGACTTCGGCACGTGACCGAGCCTGCGAGGGAACGATTCAACACAGCAGCCCGGCGAACGCCGCCGACGAGCGCCAGCGAGGAGGGGGCGTGAACGCCAGCCAGACCACCCCCAGCCCCACCACCAGCGGTGAGACCACGGACACCGGGCGGCGGCTGCTGCTGATCGATGGTCACTCGATGGCCTACCGGGCCTTCTTCGCGGTGCCCGCGGACCGGTTCCGCACCTCGACCGGGCAGGTGACCAACGCGGTCTTCGGGTTCACCTCGATGCTGATCAACCTGTTGCGCGACGAGCAGCCGACCCACCTGGCGGTGGCGTTCGACCTGTCCAGGAAGACCTTCCGCTCGGAGGCCTTCGCCGAGTACAAGGCCACCCGCACCACCACGCCCGACGACTTCAAGGGCCAGGTCGCGCTGATCCAGGACGTGCTGGGCGTGCTCGGCATCCCGGTGCTGACCAAGGAGAACTACGAGGCCGACGACATCATCGCCACGCTCACCACCCAGGCCGTCGGCGCCGGCTACGACGTGCTGATCTGTACCGGCGACCGGGACGCGCTGCAGCTCGTCGGCGACGCGTGCACCGTGCTCTACCCGCGTAAGGGCGTGTCCGACCTGGTCCGCTTCGACCCGGCCGCGGTGACCGGCAAGTACGGGCTCAGCCCGGCGCAGTACCCGGACTTCGCCGCGCTGCGCGGCGACCCCTCGGACAACCTGCCGAGCATCCCGGGGGTGGGGGAGAAGACCGCCGCCAAGTGGATCCAGCAGTTCGGGTCGTTGGCCGAGCTGGTCGACCGGGTCGACGAGGTGAAGGGCAAGGCCGGCGACGCGCTGCGCGCCCACGTGGACGCCGTACTACTCAACCGCCGGCTCACCGAGCTGGTGCGCGACGTGCCGCTGGAGGTCACTCCGGACGACCTGGCGTTGCGCCCGTGGGACCGCGATGCGGTGCACCGGCTGTTCGACGAGCTCGAGTTCCGGGTGCTGCGCGACCGCCTGTTCGCCACGCTGTCCAGCGCCGAGCCCGAGGCCGACGAGGGCTTCGAGGTGCGCGGGGAGCGGCTGGCCACCGGCGCGCTGGCGGACTGGCTGGCCGCCCACGCCCGCACCGGCGACCCGGTCGGCCTTTCCTTCCGCACCACCGGCTCCTCGGTGCGCTCCGACCTGCTGGCCGTGGCGTTCGCGACCGCCGACGGCGAGGGCGCCCACGTCGACGTGGCGGCGATGGACGAGCGGGACGAGCGAGCGCTGGTCGAGTGGCTGGCCGACGCCACGGTGCCGAAGGTCGGCCACGCGCTGAAGGTGCCGCTGCACGCCACGCTCGCCAGGGGCTGGACGCTCGCCGGTCTCACCGTGGACACCGAGCTGGCCGCGTACCTGGTGCGGCCGGGGCAGCGCTCGTTCGAGCTGGACGACCTCGCGCTGCGCTACCTGCGCCGGGAGCTGCGCTCGGAGGCCGGCAAGGACGGCGACCAGCTCTCCCTGCTGGAGCCGGACGCGGCCGAGGCGGAGGACGCCAGGATCGCGCAGGACGAGCTGGTCCGGGCCCGTGCGGTGGCCGAGCTGGCCCAGGCGCTCGGCGACGAGTTGGAGCGGATCGGCGGCAGCCGGCTGCTGCGCGAGATCGAGCTGCCGCTGCTGGAGGTCATCACCCGGCTGGAGGCCGCCGGCATCGCGGTGGACCTCGACCAGCTGACCGAGCTGGAGGCGCACTACGCGGCCAGGGTCAAGAACGCCGCGGAGAGCGCGTACTCGGTGATCGGCAAGCAGATCAACCTCGGCTCGCCCAAGCAGCTGCAGGTGGTGCTGTTCGACGAGCTGGGGATGCCGAAGACCAAGCGCACCAAGACCGGCTACACCACCGACGCCGACGCGCTGCAGACCCTGTACGAGAAGACCGAGCACCCGTTCCTGCAGCACCTGCTGGAGCACCGGGACGCCACCCGGCTGCGGACCACCGTGGAGGGGCTGATCCGGTCGGTCGCCGACGACGGGCGGATCCACACCACGCTGCAGCAGACCATCGCGGCCACCGGCCGACTGTCCTCGGTGGAGCCGAACCTGCAGAACATCCCGATCCGCACCGACGAGGGCCGGCGGATCCGGGACGCCTTCGTGGTCGGCCCCGGCTACGCCGAGCTGATGACCGCCGACTACAGCCAGATCGAGATGCGGATCATGGCGCACCTGTCGGAGGACGCCGCGCTGATCGAGTCGTTCCAGTCCGGCTTCGACTTCCACGCCGCCACCGCGGCCCGGGTGTTCGGGGTCGAGCCGACCGAGGTCACCGGGCCCCAGCGGGCCAAGATCAAGGCGATGAACTACGGGCTGGCCTACGGGCTGTCCGCCTACGGCCTGTCCCAGCAGCTGCGGATCTCCACCGAGGAGGCCCGCGAGCTGATGGACGAGTACTTCGCCCGGTTCGGCGGGGTGCGCGACTACCTGCAGAGCGTGGTCGAGCGGGCCGGCAAGGTCGGCTACACCGAGACGATCTTCGGCCGGCGCCGCTACCTGCCCGACCTCAACAGCGACAACCGGCAGCGCCGGGAGATGGCCGAGCGGATGGCGCTCAACGCGCCGATCCAGGGCAGCGCCGCCGACATCATCAAGGTCGCCATGCTGCGGGTGCACCGGGCGCTGGCCGAGGCGGGCCTGCGCAGCCGGGTGCTGCTGCAGGTGCACGACGAGCTCGTCCTCGAGGTCGCGGAAGGGGAGCGCGAGCGGGCCGAGGACCTGGTGTGCCGGGAGATGGGCAAGGCCTACGAGCTCGCGGTGCCGCTGGAGGTCTCGGTCGGCTACGGCCGGTCGTGGAACGAGGCGGCGCACTGACCTCGGGAACGCGGCCGCCCGCGGTGACCCACCCGCGGCGGGCCAGAGACTGGATGGACGCGCACTTCGCCGAGCCGCTGACCGTGGCCGACCTCGCCGCCGTCGCCGGGTGCTCGCGCGAGCACTTCATCCGGTTGTTCGCCGCGGCCTACGGCGAGACGCCGAAGGCGTACCTGGCTCGCCGGCGGATCGAGCGGGCCAAGGACCTCCTCCGCGCCGCGAACCTCACGGTGACCGAGATCTGCCTGCTGGTGGGGTTCACCAGCCTGGGCACGTTCAGCCGGCGGTTCACCGAGCTCGTCGGGACGAGCCCGACCGAGTACCGGGCGGCCGCGCGCGCCGCGGGTCCGCCGCCGATCCCCGGGTGCGTGCTGATGATGTGGACCCGACCGGCGCCGAAGCCGTCACTTCCGGATAAGCCTCCGGCGGCCGAGGGGCCCTAGCGTTGCTCCCGCCGGCGGTGCGTCGGCGTCAACCGGAGCAAGGGAGCGGACATGATCAGCAAGCTCTCGCACGCGTCGATGTACGTGCTGGACCAGGACTCGGCCAAGGCGTTCTACACCGAGAAGCTCGGCATGGAGGTCCGCGACGACGTCCTGATGGACGAGCGGTTCCGCTGGCTCACCGTCGGGGTGCCGGACCGGCCGGAGCTGGAGATCATCCTCATGGAGCCGGGGCCGCCGCAGCACGACCCGGAGACCGAGCGGCAGCTGCGCGAGCTGGTCGCCAAGGGTGTGCTGGGGATGGGTGCCTTCGAGACCGACGACTGCCGCAAGGCGTACGAGACGCTCTCCGCCCGCGGTGTGACGTTTCTCCAGGAACCAGCCGACCGCCCGTACGGTGTCGAGGCGGTGTTCCGGGACGACTCGGGCAACTGGTTCAGCCTCACCGAGCGGCGCCCGTTCGACCCGGGCAAGGACTGGGGTTTCGCCCCGTCCGCGGAGTGAGGTCCCGGGAACGCTCCTGATTGCTCTGATCGGGTAGCGCGGCCGGAACCGGCGGGTGTTGGCGCCGCGCGAGCGCCATCCGGCTTGTAGCGTGACCACATGGCGGGCAGAACGGCGCTGGTCCTCGCGGGTACCGGCATGGTGGACCCGGTCGTGCACGCGTTGACCGCGCAGGGATGGCGGGTGGTGTTGCCCAGCCGCCGGTACAACCCGATCGCTTTGCGGCCCGGCGAGCGCGGTACCGAGCGACACGGTCGCGGTGGTCGCCGCGCCGTCGGCAGGGAGGGCCCCGGCGTCGCGGTGTGGGTCGCGGCCCACTGGGACCGACCTCGGGAGCTGGCCGCCGCGGTCGACCGGGTGCTCGACGAGCCCGCGGACCTGCTGGTGGCCTGGGTGCACGAGTCCTACCGCCGCTCGGTCCTGGACGTGGTCGAGCCGCTGCTCGCCTCGCGTGCCCCGGTGGTGGAGGTGCGCGGCGGCGCGAGCCCGTTCGGCGAGCCGCCGGAGCCGGTGCTGGCCGAGCACCCGACCCAGCTCGTGCTGCTCGGCATGGTGTCCGAACGGGACAGTGATAGGGCGCTGTCGCACACCGAGATGGTCGACGGGATCCTCGCCGCGGTGCGCCGCGCGGTGGACGGCCGGCCGCCGGGCGTCCACCAGGTCGGCCAACTGCGCCAGACGTCCGGCTACTGATCCGGCCGGGCGAGGCCGCGCACCAGCAGCATCACCGACTCGCGGATGTCGTCGCGGCTGCGCTCCGGCTGGAACACCCGCCAGTCCAGGGCCACGACCAGCAGGGTGCCGAAGAGCCCCGCGGCCGCCGTGGGGATGCGCACCCCGTCCGGCAGCCGGCCGGCGTCGGCGAGCCGCTGCAACTGGTCCCTCACGATCGAGACGATCCGCGCGCGCAGCAGGGTCAGTGTCTCGTGCCACTGGCCCGGCGTGCGCCACATCTCGCTCACCAGGATCTGCGAGAAACCCGGGTACTCGGCGATGAACTCCAGCGCGGCGTCCACCAGCGACTCCAGCCCGGCCACCGGGTCGTCCCGCTCGCTGCCGGCCCGCAGCCGCTCGGCGAGCAGGTCCACCCCGTACCGCAGCAGCGCGTCGACCAGCCCGTCCTTGCTGCCGAAGTTGTAATACACCGTGCCTTTGGCGACCCCGGCCTCGGCGGCGATCTCGTCCACCGTGACCCCGACCAGCCCCCGGCTGGTGGCCAATCGCAGGGTCGCCTCGAACAGTCGACGCCGGGTGGCGTCCCTGCCGTTCACGCCCCCTCCTCGCTGTCGGTGATTGGTGTCGTTCGCTGGGCTGCTGTGTGGAATGGTTCGCGCGCCGGCTCGCTCACAGCGCCAGCTCCGGTTTCAGCTGGTTCACCGTCCACACTCGACGTTGTCGGGCGGCGAGCGCGGACACCGCGAGCGCACCGACGAGGTAGGCCAGCAGTACCGCCACGTCACCGAGGATCCGTGGCGAGGCTCCGCTGTAGAGCAGGTGGCGCAACCCGTCGATCACGTAGCTCATCGGCAGCACGACGTGCAGCGGGTAGAGCGGGTCCGGAATGGTCTGCCACGGGAACGTCCCGCCGGCGCTGACCAGCTGCAGCACCAGCAACACCAGTGCGAGGAACTTGCCCACGGCGCCGAACAGCGCGTTGAGCGCGTGCACGATCGCGGTGAACGCCAGCGAGGCGAGCACCACGAAGCCGACGGCCAGCACCGGATGCGCGATCCGGATGCCGACCAGCCAGGCCACCGCGGCGAAGAGCACCAGCACCTGCGCGACCCCGAGCAGCGCCGCGGGCAGCCAGCCGCCGAGCGCGACTCGCAGCGGCCCGGCGCCCGCGGTCAGTGCCCGGGTGGACAGTGGCCGCAGCAGCAGGAACAGCACGAACGCGCCGATCCAGGTCGCGAGCGCGATGAAGAACGGCGCGAGCCCGGCACCGTAGGTGCCGGCCGAGGCCAGGCCCACCGAGTTGATCGCCACCGGGTCGGCGATGGTGTTCGCGGTGGCCGCGCGGGTCGGGTCGTCCGGATGCGGGATCTGCGCCAGCCCGCCGGCCAGCCCGTCCCGCAGCGTCGCGGCGCCGTCGGCCAGCTCCCGGCTGCCGGCCAGCGCCGCCTGCTCGCCCTGGTCCAGCTCGGCGGCTCCGTCGCGGAGCCGCCCCGCGCCGTCGGCGGCGCTGGCGATGCCGTCGCTGAGCGCGGGCGCGGCACCGGCCAGCTGCTGGGCACCGTCGGCGACCTGCCGCGCGCCGTCGGCGAGCGTGTCGAGCTGACCGGACGCCTGCTGGATTTTGGCGTCGGCGTCGTCCACCGGCTGGCGCAGCTGGCCGAGCTCGGACAGCACCTTCCGGACCTGCGACTCGTCGAGCCCGCTGTCGCGCAGCCGCTGGGCGAGCCGCTCGTTCAGGTCGTCCAGGCCGCGCTGCAGGTCCGCCGACCCGTCGGCGACCAACGCGCCCGCCTGTGCGACACGGGCGTTGCCGTCGGCGACCTGGCTCGCGCCGTCGGCCAGCCGGCGGCTCTGCTCGGGCAGGTCGGCGGTGCTCCGCCGCAACGTCTCCAGCCCGGTGGCCAGCTCGGTGGTCCCACCGGCGAGCTGGTGCGCCCCCTCGGCGAGCCGTTGCTGCCCGTCGCGCAGGTCGGCGGCGCCGTCGGCCAGCCGCGCCGCGCCGTCGGCGGCCTCGCTGATCCGCCCGTAGATGGTGGAGAAGCCGATGAGGAACCGGTCCGCGGCCTCGCTGCCCACCTTCTCCGCGATCGTGGCCCTGACCTGCTCGGCCACCTGGTCGGCGATCGTGCCGGCGAGGTAGTTGTTCGCGTCGTTCGTGGTGAGCGTGATCGTCGCCTGGCGCGGGGTGAGGTCGCCGGTGGACAGCAGCGCCGCGGAGAAGTCCCCGGGGATGGTGATGGAGAACGCGTAGTCGTTGTCCCGCACGCCGTCGGCGGCCCGCTCGGCGGACACCTCGTGCCACTGGAAGGTGCCCGAGCCGACCAGCTCGTCGGTGACCTCCCTGCCGACGTTGCGCGGTCGCCCTTCGGGCCCGGTGGCCCCGGCGTCGTCGGTGACCACCGCGGCCGGCAGCTTGTCCAGCCGGCCGTAGGGGTCGTAGTTGGCGTAGAGGTAGAGGGACGCGTACAGCAGCGGGACGAGCACCAGCGCGACGAGCGCGAGCTTGGGCAGAGTCCCGGCGCTGAGCCGGCGGAGCTCGTTGGCGGCGATGCGGAGGCTGCTCATGCGGACTCTCCCTCGGCCGCCGGCTCGGAGCGGCAGCGTCGCGGTTCGGGCTGCTCGTGCGCGCCGATGTGGGCGCACGGCGCGGGCAGGGCCGCCACCGGGACGGTGGCGGTCAGCACCACCACGGCCAGCCCGCGTTCGGCGTGCTCGTGAGCGAGCATCGCCCAGTCGTCGACCTCGGCGGTGTGCCGGTCCGGCCGGTCGAGCACCAGCATCCCGACGCCCGGACGGCCGGCGGCCAGCGTGGCGAGCAGCCGGGTGCGGGTGGCAGCGGGCATCCTCTCGAACCGGGTGTCGGCGTGGCCGGCGAGGTCGTGCGCGAGCAGCCAGCGCCGGACGGCGTCCCGGCCGGCGGGTCGGCCGGCGAGGTCGAGCTCCTCGGCCACCACGGCGTGCAGCGGGAGCGCCTCGTCGGGCTCGCTGACCCCGGGCGCGTCGACCACCGCGACGAGCTCGCGCAGCGCGGCGGCGTCGCCCGTGCCGGGCTCGTGGCCGGCCAGCCCGTGCACGGTGACGGTGCCGGTGGTGGGCCGCAGCCGGCTGGCGAGGGCGAGGCCGAACGCGGTGAGCCCGGCGCCGGGGTCACCGTGCACGAGGGCGAGCTCGCCGCCGGCGACGGTCAGCGACGTCGCCGGCAGCAGTGGGCCGTGGGGGCCGTCCAGTGCCACCCGGTCGGCGCGGACCTGCATGCATACTCCGTGGGATGTGTCCGAATGGGCGGGCGCCCGAACAGTGCGTTGTGCGCTCGTGACGTGGTTGGCCTCGAGTGCCCAAGTTTGTACTGACCGGTCAGTTCAAAGCTAGCCCGGTGCCGGGCGGGGGACAAGCGGAACGGGTGTGATCTGACCCGATCAGGCGATGCCAGGTGGGGCTCAGCGCAGCGCGCCCGCCGGCCGCACCTCCCAGAAAGTCCACAGCGGACGGTAGCCCTGTCGGTGCCAGAACACCGACGACAGCGGGTTCACCGGGCTGTAGAAGAGGAACGTGCCGGGCACGTCGTCGAGGTTCAGCTCCCGGTGCGCCACCGCCATCAGGGCCCGGCCCACCCCGCCGCCGCGCGCGTCCCGGCGCACCGACAGGGTCCCCACGTAGCCCCAGCGCCCCTCGGTCAGCCGGCCGGCGATCGCGCTGCCCGGCGCGGGCGTGCTCCACCCGCAACTGGCCAACCCGACCGCGACACCGTCCATCTCGGCCAGCCAGCTGCGGCCGCCGAAGACCAGACCACGGCGCACGTCGGCGGTCACCACGTCCACCGCGTCCTGCCGGAGCACGTTCGACCCGACCAGCGCCGAGTACTCCAACTCGGCCAGGCGCAGCGCGACGACCTCCTCCTCATCGACCGGGCGGGCCCTGCGCACCAGTACCCCGTTCGGGGCCTCCGCCTCCGGCGGCCGGTTGGGCCGCACCGCGAGGGCGTTGAGCGGCACCAGCCCGTGGTCGAGCAGCACGCGGGTGACGTCGGCGTCCCGGCTGGGCCAGGCGACGACGCAGGCGGAGTCGGCGCCGGTGGCGGTGTGGTCCAGCCGGCGGCGGAGCGCCCCGAGCAGCGCGGCCATCCCCGCCGCGCCGGTGTTCCCGAGCACGGGGGTGAGCTCCCAGTTCTCCCGCGCGGCCCACAGGCTCTCCGGCGTGCCGGGGCCGTGGTAGGC
Source organism: Amycolatopsis arida (assembly GCF_900115565.1). Taxonomy (GTDB): domain Bacteria; phylum Actinomycetota; class Actinomycetes; order Mycobacteriales; family Pseudonocardiaceae; genus Yuhushiella; species Yuhushiella arida. The sequence continues at coordinate 72,361 of NZ_FOWW01000012.1, forward strand.
GCGGTAGAGCACCCCGCCGACCTCCCGCCCGTCCGGCAGCGCGGCGGACAGCTCCTCGCCCTCGGGCGGGTCGTCGAACGGGGGCAGCCGCGGGTCGAGCGCGGCGAACCGCTCGGCCTGCGCGCGCACCAGGTCGGTCATCGCCGGGGCTCCTTGCGGGTGCGGAAGATCGCGGTACCGGGGAACAGCCGGCCGCGCAGCGGGCTCCACTGGCCCCACACCCGCGTGTGGCCCTCCGGCCACTCCGGCTCGACCAGGTCCTCCAGCCACAGCCCCGCAGCGGTCAGCGCCCGGACGTAGTCGCCGAGCGTCCGGTGGTACTCGACGTAGGTGGCGACGCCGTGATCGTCGACCTCGACGTAGGGCGCGCGGTCGAAGTACGGCTGGGTCGCGGTGAGGCCCTGCGGCCCGGGATCGTCGGGAAAGATCCACCGGATCGGGTGGGTGACCGCGAACACCCAGCGACCGCCGGGTCGCAGCACCCTGGCCACCTCGGCGAACAGCGTCTCGACCGAGGCGACGAACGGCACCGCGCCGAACGCCGAGCAGGCGACGTCGAACCGTTCGCCGGCCAGCGGCAGGTGCTCGGCGTCGGCCTGCGCCAGCGGCACGGCGACACCGGTGCGCGCCGCGGCCGCCCTGGCGTGCCGCAGCATCCCGGCGGACAGGTCCACGCCCACCACCCTGGCCCCCTGGGTGGCCAGCCAGCGGGCGCACGGCGCGGAACCGCAGCCGACCTCCACCACGTCCCTGCCGCGGACGTCGCCGAGCAGGCCGGCGTCGGCTTCCCGCAGGCCCTCGGGGCACCACCGGAAGTCGGTCTCGCCGAGGAAGTCGCCGTGCTCGGCGTGGTAGTCGTCGGCGTCGGCGTCCCACCACGCGCGGTTCGCGGCGGCGGCCTCGGCCGAGCGGACGTCGCGGTGCGCGACCCGTGCGCGGTCGGGTGACGGTGACGGTTCCACGCCGGTATCTTCCCTGGCGCCGGCCGCTGTGCCGCCCGGGGGACAGGGCCGGACCCTGATTGTGCCCGGCTCCGACGGCCGCGTAGGATAACTGTTAGCGCAGTGGGTTCGCGCTGCCTTGCCTCGGCTCCGTGTCGAGTGGTGGGTCGCGCTCCTGTCGGTGATGCTCGCGGCCGTTCTTCTCGAACGCTTGCTCGTCGTCGCCTCCCGCCCACGGCGCGCGCAAACTGCAAACCCTACTGACCCCAAGCCGTTACCGGAGCAACCCGCCTAATGACCACCGACACCACCACCGCCCCGACGTCCGCCCCGCAGGCCGAGCAGGTCGCGGTCAACGACATCGGGACGGAGGAAGACTTCCTCGCGGCGATCGACAAGACCATCAAGTACTTCAACGACGGCGACATCGTTGAGGGCACCATCGTCAAGGTCGATCGCGATGAGGTGCTGCTCGACATCGGGTACAAGACCGAGGGCGTCATCCCCTCGCGTGAACTGTCCATCAAACACGATGTCGACCCCGCTGAGGTTGTCACCGTCGGCGACGAGGTCGAGGCCCTCGTTCTCCAGAAGGAGGACAAGGAAGGCCGGCTGATCCTGTCCAAGAAGCGGGCGCAGTACGAGCGCGCGTGGGGCACGATCGAGGAGCTCAAGGAGAAGGACGAGCCGGTCAGGGGCACGGTCATCGAGGTCGTCAAGGGCGGTTTGATCCTCGACATCGGCCTGCGCGGCTTCCTGCCCGCGTCGCTGGTCGAGATGCGCCGGGTGCGTGACCTGCAGCCCTACGTCGGCCGCGAGCTCGAGGCGAAGATCATCGAGCTGGACAAGAACCGCAACAATGTGGTGCTGTCCCGCCGCGCCTACCTCGAGCAGACCCAGTCCGAGGTCCGCAGCGAGTTCCTCAACAACCTGGCCAAGGGGCAGGTCCGCAAGGGCGTCGTCTCCTCGATCGTCAACTTCGGCGCGTTCGTGGACCTCGGCGGCGTGGACGGCCTGGTGCACGTCTCCGAGCTGTCCTGGAAGCACATCGACCACCCGAGCGAGGTCGTCGAGGTGGGCCAGGAGGTCACCGTCGAGGTGCTCGAGGTGGACATGGACCGCGAGCGCGTGTCCCTGTCGCTGAAGGCCACCCAGGAGGACCCGTGGCGGCAGTTCGCCCGGACCCACGCGATCGGCCAGATCGTCCCGGGCAAGGTCACCAAGCTCGTCCCGTTCGGCGCGTTCGTCCGGGTCGAGGAGGGCATCGAGGGCCTGGTACACATCTCCGAGCTGGCCGAGCGCCACGTGGAGATCCCGGAGCAGGTCGTGCAGGTCAACAGCGAGGTCATGGTCAAGGTCATCGACATCGACCTCGAGCGCCGGCGGATCTCGCTGTCGCTGAAGCAGGCCAACGAGGGCTTCACCCCGGACGCCGAGTTCGACCCGACCCAGTACGGCATGGCCGCCGAGTACGACGAGCAGGGCAACTACATCTACCCGGAGGGCTTCGACCCCGACACGCAGGAGTGGCAGGAAGGCTACGAGAAGCAGCGTGAGGAGTGGGAGAAGCAGTACGCCGAGGCGCACGCCCGCTACGAGAAGCACATGAGGCAGGTCGCCAAGGCCGCGGAGGCCGACGCGGCCGCCGCCCAGGGTGGCGGCGAGGCTGGTGGCGACGACGGGGAGCAGAACTACTCCTCCACCGCGTCCGAAGCCGCGCCGAAGAGCAGTGGCGGCACGCTGGCCAGCGACGAGCAGCTCGCCGCGCTACGGGAGAAGCTGTCCGGCGGCGCGTGACCGCCGGCTGAGGCCCACCGGAGGCCCGGCTCCCCAGGGGAGCCGGGCCTCCGCCGTGTCCGCGGTCCGCGTCCACGTGTCCGCGGTCCAGGTACACGTGTTGGCGTCGTGCGACGCCAACACGTGATCGCAGCCGGCGGACACGCGGACGTGTGGGGCGGTGTACCGGGCCGTGCCGGCGTCAGGTCGCCGGAGCCCAGGCGTGTTCGTGCGCGGCCGCGCGTGCCCTGCGCCGCAGCCCGGCCAGGCTGTGCTTGGCGGGGATCAGCAGGGCGGTCAACCAGTTGCGACGGTACTCGGCGAGCGCTTCGGCGACCGGACGATGCAGGACACAGTGCACTAGCCCCGGCGTTCCGAGCCGGTGCCTCCCGGCGTGCTTCGTGACTGGCATCGTTCCTCCGTGTGGGTGACACAATGAGGCGACGCGGGTCCGGGGCGCGCCTTCCGTGTGCCGGGGCGGCGGGAGACGGGCGTGGACGATCGCCTCGCAGGCACCGTACGCAAGTGACGACGAAAACCGGCGGAACCGCGCGGCGTGTCACTCAATCCAGTTGCATAACGACGCAGAGTGTGCTCCGCCGGTGACGCCGGACCTCTCGTGGCCCGGACGGGTAGTCCGCCGGTGGCCGGCCCGGGACTGGTTGAATGCGGCCATGCTGCGCGTAGGGCTGACGGGTGGGATCGGTGCCGGCAAGTCCACCGTGGCGGCCCGCCTGGTCGAGCACGGGGCCGTGCTGATCGACGCGGACCGGCTCGCCAGGGAGGTGGTGGCACCGGGAACGGACGGGCTTGCCGAGGTGGTCGCCGCCTTCGGCGCGGAGGTGCTCGCCCCGGACGGGTCGCTGGACCGGCCCGCGCTGGCCGCCCGCGCGTTCGCCGACGAGGACTCCCGCCGAACGCTCAACGCGATCGTGCACCCGAGGGTGGGCGCCCGCACCGCCGAGTTGATGGCCGAGGCGGCGCCGGACGCGATCGTGGTGCACGACGTGCCACTGCTGGTGGAGAACGGCCTGGCCCCGCACTACCACCTCGTGGTCGTGGTGGACGCCGACGAGGAGGTGCGGGTGCGGCGGCTGGTCGAGTACCGCGGGATGACCGAGGAGGACGCGCGCGCGCGGATCGCGGCGCAGGCCGGTGCGGCGCAGCGAAGGGCGGTCGCCGACGTGTGGCTGGACAACGGCGCGGCCAGGGACATCGTGCTGGCCGACGTGGACGCGTTGTGGGCGGACCGGCTGGTGCCGTTCGAGGCGAACCTGCGGCTGCGCAAGCCGCGGCCGCCGCGCTCGCCGATGGTCGTGCCGCCCGACCCGAGTTGGCCGGCGCAGGCCGAGCGCGCGCTCGCCCGGATCCGGGTGGCGGCGGGGGACCGAGCGGTGCGACTCGACCACATCGGTTCCACGGCGGTGCCCGGGCTGCCCGCGAAGGACGTCCTCGACCTCCAGCTGACCGTGCCGACCCTGGCCGATGCCGACGCGATCGCCGAGGTGCTGTCCGACGCCGGCTTCCCGCGCGCCGAGGGGCACTGGTGCGACGATCCGCAGGACGGCGCCACCGAGCCGGGCCGGTGGGACAAGCGGTTCCACTTCGGCGCCGACCCGGCCCGCCCGGTCAACCTGCACGTCCGATCGGCCGAGGGACCGGCGTGGCGGCTGGCGCTGCTGTTCCGCGACTGGCTGCGGGCAGAGCCGGACGAGCTCGCCGCCTACGCCGCGGCGAAGCGGCGGCTGGCCGAGGCGCACGCCGGGGACGGCACCGTCGAGCCCTACACGGAGGAGAAGCAGGGCTGGATCGACGCGGCGTTCCGCCGGGCGGCGGGCTGGGCGGAACGCACCGGCTGGAGGCCGTAGAGCCCGCGTCGGTCGCCGATGTCGGCCGCGTCCCCGCGCGGTTGCCGCACCGGCCCCGGAGCACCAGCGGTTCCACCGGGAGTTGCCGACCGACGCCGAGGGCAGGCCCGGAACGCGAGCACCGCGAGGTGCTGGCACGGGGGACGTGTGGACTTGTTCGCGGCCGGTCGAGCTCCCCATTCGACGGCGGAACCCGCCCGGAACCCCACGAGGAACTCGCCGTTCTGAACGTAGGTCTCGCGATCCTCAGCGCAGAACTCGCCGTGTGGAGGGCGAGGCTCGCCCCGTAACACCCTGCCGGTCAAGAAGGGGCGGGGTGCATCGAAGCCTCGAGGCTCATCCCGCCGTGCCGGAGCCCGGAGCGGGGCCGGGCCCGGAGCGGCAGTCCTAGCCGCCGAGGACGCCCCGCTCGAACGCCGCCGCGACCGCCGCGGCCCGGTCGTTGACGCCCAGCTTCGCGTAGATGTGCAGCAGGTGGGTCTTCACCGTGGCCTCGCTGATGAACAGCTGCCGCGCGGCATCCCGGTTCGTCGCGCCGCGCGCCACGAGCCGCAACACCTCGACCTCCCGCTGGCTCAGCGGCTCCCGCGCCGGCTCCCGCATCCGACCCATGAGCCGGCTGGCCACGGCCGGTGAGAGCACCGACTCCCCGCGGGCCGCCGCCCGCACCGCGCGGAACAGCTCGTCGCGCGGCGCGTCCTTCAGCAGGTAGCCGGTGGCGCCGGCCTCGATGGCGGGCAGCACGTCGGAGTCGGTGTCGTAGGTGGTCAGCACCAGCACCCTGGCCGGGTTGCCCCGCTCGGCGAGCGCGCGGATGGCGGTGAGCCCGTCCGTGCCGGGCATCCGCAGGTCGATCAGCACCACGTCGGGCCGCAAACGCTGGGTGAGCGCCACCGCCTCCGCGCCGTCGGCGGCCTCGCCCACCACCTCGAACCCGCGCTCGCCGGTGAAGACGCCGCGCAGGCCGTCTCGCACGATCGGGTGGTCGTCGGCGACGATCAGCCGGATGGTCACGCCGGCTCCCCGGCGCTGATGGCCGGCACGCTGGCCGACACGGCGGTGCCGGCGCCCGGCTCGGACTCGACGTGCAGGGTCCCGGCCAGCCGCCGTACCCGGTGCCGCATCCCGGCCAGCCCGAACCCGCCGTGCTCGGTGCGTGCCGGTACCTCGGGTCCGAACCCGACCCCGTCGTCCCGCACGTCCAACGTCACCTGGTCCTCCATGTAGGACAGTGTCAGCCCCACCCTGCTGGCTTGGGCGTGCTTGGCCACGTTCGCCAGCGCCTCCTGGGTGACCCGCAACAGGGTCGCCTCGATCTCCGGGTGCAGCGGCCGTGCCGTGCCGGTGGTGGTGAACTCCGCCGGCACCCCGGACATCGTCGACCACCGCCGCGCCACGTCGGCCAGCGCGTCGGGCAGCTCGGCGGTGTCCAGCACCTCGGGGCCGAGCGCACGGACCGAGCGCCGCGCGTCGGTGAGGTTCTCCCTGGCCAGTGCGGTGGCCTGGGCCAGGTGCCGGTCCAGCTCGGCCGGGTCGTGCCGGGCCTGGGCTGCGGCCTCGAGCTGGGTGATGATCCCGGTGAAGCCCTGGGCGAGCGTGTCGTGGATCTCCCGGCTCAGCCGCTGCCGCTCGGCGAGCACGCCGGCCTCCCTGGCCTGGACGAGCAGCTGACCGTGCAGCCCGGCGTTCTCCTCCAGCGCGGACTCCAGCTCGGCCACCGCCTTGCGGCGGGCCTCGTTCTGCTCGGCGATCTTGTCCGAGAGCACCGCGCCGCCGCCGATCGCCAACGTCTGCACGGCGACGATGGTGAGCCAGAGGAACGGTTCCTCGGTCAGCGCGCGCACCGGCCCGCCCTGCGGGATCGTGTGGATCAGCGTCGAACACACCGCGAGCGCGGCGAACACCACCGGCAGTGGCCGCAGCCGCAGCGCCACGAAGAACCCGGCGATCAGGAACACCAGGAACAGCGGGTCGCGCAGCATGAGCACCGTCGCGAACACCACCAGGCCGGCGAAGGACACAGGGGCCCGCCACCGAGTGGTCCGCCACCACGCCGGCGGCACCGTGTCGGTGAGCAGCACCCACGCGCCGGCGAGCGTGGCCAGCGCCAGGGTGCCCGCGGGATCGGCCGGCGGGTGCTCCTCGGGGATCAACGCGATCGCCGTCGCCACGACCAGCAGCACGGGTGGCAGGGCCCGCTCGACGTAGCCGAACCACGGCTGCAACGCCTCCTCGGGGGTGACGCTCGGGGGCGGGCCGGCGCGGGTGTGCTCGGTCACCTGGCCAGTATCGCGGGGGCCGGGGGTCAGATCGAGAACCGGCGGAATCTCGGCCACAGCGTCTCCCAGGGTTCCGTCCGCCCGGTGGCCAGCCACAACCCGGTGCCCGGCCGCATCGCGCCCGTGCCCGCGGGCAGCTCGCCGACTCGGCGCACCTCGGTGAAGTGCGCCCGGAGGACGCTCGGGTCCGTGCCGAGGTACAGCACGGTGTCGGCGGTCTCCGGCGGGCGGCCCAGCGTCCAGTAGCCGCGGTGCCCGCTGTACGGCTCGGGCAGCCCGTGCTCGGGACCGTACCGCGCCACCGCGGCCGCCTCCCAGTAGAACTCCGTCACCACCACCGCGTGCCGCCGCCGCGGCTCGGGGATCCGGTGGTAGGCGCCCGCGATCGCGGCCACGGTGTCCGGCCAGCCGAGCTCGGCGAACGCGAACGCCGGCCCCGGGATCTCCGGCCGCACGGTGACCCAGCTCGTCGGGTACACCGGCAGGCTCAACGGGACCGCCACCACCGCGCTGACCACGTACACCGGCCAGGTCGGCACCCAGCGCCACCAGCGCGCCGGCCGGACCCGCTCGACGCCGACCGCCGCGGCCGCCCAGCACACCGGGAACATCCCGGCCAGGTAGTAGGGCCGGCCGGGTATGGCGAGGAAGACCGCGGCCAGCCCGAGCGTGGTCCAGCCCAGGAACCGGTGGGGCCGCAGCTCCGCCGACCGCAGCAGCCGGACTACGCCGTAGATCAGCAGCACCACCCCCGGTAGGAGGCCCGCGCCCAGCAGCGCGCCGGGCAGGAAGAGCGCTCGACCACCCCAGCCGACGGTGACCTCCTCGGCGATGGCGGCGTTCATGTCCAACTGCGGCCACCCGTTGCGGGCCTGCCACACCACGGTCGGCGCGACCGCCGCGGCGGCGATCAGCGCGCCCACCCACAGCATCGGCCGGCGGAGCAGTTCCCGCGGTCCGACCGCGAGCAGGCAGACCCCGGCCACCAGCCAGAACCCGAGGAGCAGGAACTTCACGTTGAGGGTGAGCCCGGTGACCACCCCGGCCCACACCAGCAGCCCGTCGGCCCTGGTCCGCACCCAGCGGACCAGCAGCAGCGTCACCACCGCCCAGCCGAACGGGTCCAGTGTGGACGTCGCGAGATAGTGGCCGGTGCCGAGGAGGAACGGGCAGATCGCGGACGTCGCGGCGACCAGCACCTGGGCCTTCCGCCCGCCGCCCAGCTCGCGGGCGAGCAACGCCGCCACCACGACGCCGGTGGCGGTGACCAGGGTCGCCGGCAGCCGCAACACGACCAGCGATCCCGGCGCGAGCGTGTCCATCAGCCGCGCGAGCAGGGGGAGCAGCGGCGGCTGGTCGGCATATCCCCAGTCCAGGTGCCGCCCCGCCGCGAGGAAGTACAGCTCGTCGCCGAAGTAGCCGTGGCGACCGCTGGTGGCCAGCAGCAGCAACCCCACGGCGGCGGCCAGCGCGAGCACCGGGCCGCGGGCGAGCGCGGGGACGGTGCTCCGCCCAAGGGTGGGCTGGACGGCCGACACACTCACCGTGGCCCCCAGCGGAAGAAGCGGACGGCGACCACCAGGCACACCGCGGCGGCCACCGCCAGCGCGACCAGCTGCACGGCGCGCGGCGTGGCGCCGACCCAGCTCTCCCGGAGCGCGTTCAGGGCAGCGCCGAGGGGCAGCACGTCGGCCACGTCCCGCAGGACCGCCGGCAGGTGCTCCTTCGGCACCCACACCCCGCCCAGCGCGAGCATCGGGAACAACGCGGCCGAGCCGATGCCACTGGCGGCACGCCCGGACGGGGCGACGGCGGCGACGACCAGCCCGACGGAGAACAGGGCGAGCGCGCCGAGCAACGCCGCGACCGCGAAGCCGCCGGGGTTGGCGGGCAGCTCCATGCCCAGTGCGAGGTGACCCACCGCCACGATCAGCACGACGACCACCACGGCGGCGACGAGGTGGACCACCAGCTGCGCGATCAGCAGCCGGCGCGGTGGCACCGGGCTGGCGGCCAGCCGGAGCAGGATCCCCTTCTCCCGGTAGGTGCCGAGGTAGGCCGGGAAGATCGTCAACGCCACCATCGCGAGCACGAGCGTGACGCACAGTGGTGCGATGAAGGCCGCCAACGGCTGGTGCCCGCCGAAGTCGTCGCTCGGCGCGGTGGCACCCGGAATCAGGCTCAGCACCAGCAGCAGCCCGATCGGGACGGCGACGACCGTGAGCCAGCTCGCCGGGTCGCGGAGGTACAGCTTCGACTCGACGGCGGTGAGCTTTCCCAGTGCGGTCATGATGTTTCCCCCTTCGTGGAGATCAGTCGAGTGCGCGCCCGGTGAGCGCGACGAACGCGTCGTCGAGGTCGGCCCGCTGCACGCGGAGCTCCTCGGCGACGATCTGCCGGCTGGCCAGCGCGGCGGTCACGGCGTGCAGGACGTTGCCGCGGCCGGAGACCACCAGGTGTCCGCCGTGCCGCTCGACGGCCCGCACCTCGGGAAGATCGGTGAGGAACTCGTCCGCCACGGGTGCGGACGGGCGGAAGGTGACGCGTTGCCCGTCGTCGACCGCCGCGACCAGCCCGGCGGGCGTGTCGAGCGCGATCACCCTGCCCGCGTCGATCACCGCCAGCCGGTCGCACAGGCGTTCCGCCTCCGCCATGAAGTGGGTGACCAGCAGGATCGTGACGCCCTGGTCGCGGATCTGCTCGACGAGGTCCCACGTCTCCCGCCGGGAGGCGGGGTCGAGACCGGCCGTGAGCTCGTCGAGCACCGCGACCTCCGGGTCGCCGATGAGTGCCAACGCGATGGACAGCCGCTGCTTCTGACCGCCGGAGAGCGTGCGGTAGTGGGTGTCCCGCTGCTCAACGAGGCCGAGCCTGTCGAGCAGCCGCTCCGGATCGGCGGGACGCCGGTAGAAGGAGGCGTAGAGGTCCAGCGCCTCCCACACCCGCAGCTTGTCCGGCATCTCGCTCGCCTGCGACTGAATGCCGAGCCGCTGGCGCAACTCGGCCGTGTCGCGCCACGGGTCGAGACCGAGTACCGACACCCTGCCGCGGTCCGGCACCCGGAGGCCCTCCACACACTCGACGGTCGTGGTCTTCCCGGCGCCGTTGGATCCCAGGATCCCGAAGATCTCGCCGCGCTCGACGGCGAACGACACCTCGTCCACCGCGACCTTCTCGCCGTAGGTCTTGCGCAGCCCTTCCACCTCGATGACCGGCACGTCCATCCCCCTTCGCTCGGTTGCCGGAGTCGAGCATGGGGGAGCGCGCTGGCCGTGGGATCGCCCGCGCGGTTACGCAGGGCATCCGCCGGGCGGTGAACCGGATCAACCGATCGGTGGATTGCGCGCCCGGTCGGGGTGGGCTCGGCGCCGGCGCCAGGTCAGGGTCACGCCCAGGGTCGCCAGCCACGCGTCCAGGTCGTAGCCGTGCCGGGCCAGCCCTTCCACGGTGGCGCACGCGATGTCCAGCGCTTCCGCACCGGTCTCCGGGTCGAGCAGGCCGGCGGCGACCGCGGCGAGCAACTCGTCGCCGTCGAGCACCCGCAGTCCGCGGCGCTGGCGCAGCGCGATGTCGAGGTACAGGTCGGTCGACCGCCACCGGCCATCGGTCCGGTCCACCCGCACGACGTCGAGGTAGAAGTCCTGGTCGCGCTCGTGCCCCGGGGTGAACCAGAAGTCGGTGACCCGCAGCCCCAGGCCGGGCAGCAGCCAGGACTCCAGGTAGTGGAACTGCGCCCGCCCTGGCGCGGGCCTGGCCAGGTAGAGCCCGAACGCTTCCGCGCGGAACTCCTCGACCGCCCGCGCGACGCCCTTGGGATCGACGTTCACCCCGGCGGCGAGGTCGAACGTCTCGGTCTTCGGCGGGTGCGGCTCGGTGCCCGGCATGCCCGCCATCCTGCCGGGTCGACAGATCGAACGGCGATGTCGCACCACTATGGTGATCACCGTGCTGGAGGATTCCGAGGTCGCCGAGCACGTCGCGCGGGTCGCGGCCACGCTGGGCGGCCGGGCCGAGGAGCTGACCAGCGACCTCGTCGCCCTCTACGAGCGGGAGCTGGGCCACCTGGTGCACGACACCGAGGACATGGTGAGCCTGCTGTCCGCGAGCGTGTACCAGAACATCGACACCGCGCTGCGGATCTTCCAGCACGGGATCGACCCGACCCGGGTGGAGGCGCCCGCGGCGGCGATGGAGTACGCGCGCCGGCTGGCCCAGCGGGGCACGCCGGTGATCGACCTGATCCGGGCCTACTACCTCGGGCAGACCGCGGTGCTCGACGAGGCCATGGCCGAGGCCGCCCGCCAGGTCGACGACACCCAGCTGCTCAGCGCGATGATGCGCGGCGCGCTGACCACGACGTTCGCGTTCATCGACCGGGTCACCCAGCAGGTGGTGTCGGCCTACCAGGAGGAACGCGACCGGTGGCTGCTCAACCGCAGCGCCGTCCGGGCGGCCAGGGTGCGCGCGCTGCTCGACGGCGGCGGGACCGACCTCGACGCCACCTCCGCCGGACTGGGCTACCGGCTGCGCGGCACCCACGTCGGGGTGATCGCCTGGTACCCGGACGGCTCGGCCGTGGGCGACGCGCTCACCCGGCTGGAGGCGCTGACCGGTGAGCTCGGCGCCCGGCTGGGCGGGGACGGCCGCCCGTTGTTCGTGCCGCACGACGAGCTGTGCGCGTGGGTGTGGCTGCCGCTCCCCGGCCCGGCGCCGGACCGGGAGTGGCTGCGACGGGCGCTGGCCGAGGTCGAGTCCGCCGACTCCGCCGACGGCGCGGTGCGGCTCGCGGTGGGCGAGCCGGGCCACGACCTCGCCGGGTTCCGCCGGACCCACCGGCAGGCGCAGCGGGTGCACGCGCTGGCGCAGGCCGCGGGGGAGCGGTGCGCCAGGGTGCTCACGTTCGCCGAGGTCGGCGGGATCGCGCTGATGGCCTCGGACATCACCGCGGCCAGTGCGTGGGTGCGGGACACCCTCGGCCCACTGGCCACCGACGACGAGCAGCACGAGCGGCTGCGCGAGACGCTACGGGTCTTCCTGGCCGGCGGCGGCAGCTACACCGCGGCGGCCAGCCGGCTGACGATGCACAAGAACTCCGTCCAGTACCGGGTGCGCAAGGCGGAGGAGCTGCTGGGCCGGCCGGTCGCGGAGCGCCGGCTCGACGTGGAGCTGGCGCTCACCCTGTGCCACCGGCTCGGCCCGGCCGTGCTGCACCGGAGGTAGCCGCCGGTTCGGTCCATGGGACCAGTCTGGTGGGAGTTTGTTGGTCGGTCGACACGAAGTGTGATTGACCGCGAGCCAATAAGCTCCCGCTATGGGGTCCGCAATGGGTAATCCGGGTGAACTGGTCGCGATGGTGCGGCTACGGCGGGGAGTGGTCGGCGAGAGCCGGCGAGTGTGTCACGTCGTACCCGTCCCCGATCCGTGGCAGGCGCGGGGACTGCCGGAACGGCTGACGGCGCTGTGCGGTGAGCACATCGTGGTCGAGCAGGCCGAGCTGCTGCCGGGGCTGGCCGGCATGCCGTGCGAGCCCTGTCTGCTGCGATCGGCGCCGCGGCAGACCCTGCCCAAGGGCGCCTGACCACGCCGAGATCGACGCTCCGGGCAGCGAGACCTACGTTCGGGGCCGCGAGTCCTGCGTTCGGAACGGCGAGTTCGGCACGGCCGTGAGTGATGCGCGTGTGGCTCCTGTGACCATGCGTGGCGGCCGTGCCGCGCCGGCAGGCGACGCCGGCCATGCCCGGCGCGAACTGTCGGTGGTCCCGCCTACCCTGGACCTCGTGGCTTTCGCAACCGAACACCCCGTGCTCGCGCACTCCGAGTTCCGGCCCGTGTCCGACGTCGTGCGGACCGACGGCCGGTTCCGCGTCGTCAGCGACTACCGGCCCGCCGGCGACCAGCCCGCGGCGATCGACGGGCTCGAGCGTCGGATCAAGGCGGGGGAGAAGGACGTCGTGCTGCTGGGCGCGACCGGTACCGGGAAGTCGGCCACCACGGCGTGGCTGATCGAGCGGGTGCAGCGGCCCACGCTGGTGATGGCGCCGAACAAGACGCTGGCCGCGCAACTGGCCAACGAGCTGCGTGAGTTCTTCCCGCACAACGCGGTGGAGTACTTCGTCAGCTACTACGACTACTACCAGCCGGAAGCCTACGTCCCGCAGACCGACACCTACATCGAGAAGGACTCGTCGATCAACGACGACGTGGAGCGGCTGCGGCACTCGGCCACGATGAACTTGCTGTCCCGGCGGGACGTGATCGTGGTGGCCAGCGTGTCCTGCATCTACGGCCTGGGCACGCCACAGTCCTACCTCGACCGGTCGTCCAAGCTCACCGTCGGGCAGGAGGTCGAGCGGGACGTGTTCCTGCGCGCGCTGGTCGACGTGCAGTACACCCGCAACGATCTGGCCTTCGCCCGCGGCACCTTCCGGGTGCGCGGGGACACCGTGGAGATCATCCCGGCCTACGAGGAGCTGGCGATCCGGGTCGAGTTCTTCGGCGACGAGATCGACAAGCTGTACTACCTGCACCCGCTGACCGGGGAGATCGTCCGCGATGTCGACGAGGTGCGGATCTTCCCGGCCACCCACTACGTCGCCGGCCCGGAGCGGATGGAGAAGGCCATCCGATCGATCGAGGCCGAGCTGGCGGAGCGGCTGGAGGAGCTGGAGCGGCAGGGCAGGCTGCTGGAGGCGCAGCGGCTGCGGATGCGCACCACCTACGACATCGAGATGATGCGCCAGGTCGGCTTCTGCTCCGGGATCGAGAACTACTCGCGGCACATCGACGACCGGCCGGCGGGGTCGGCGCCGGCGACGTTGATCGACTACTTCCCCGAGGACTTCCTGCTGGTGATCGACGAGTCGCACGTCACCGTGCCGCAGATCGGCGGGATGTACGAGGGTGACGCCTCGCGCAAGCGCACGCTGGTCGAGCACGGATTCCGGCTGCCGAGCGCGCTGGACAACCGGCCGTTGACCTGGGAGGAGTTCACCGACCGAATCGGGCAGACGGTGTACCTTTCCGCCACGCCGGGCCCGTACGAGCTGGGGCAGACCGGCGGCGAGTTCGTCGAGCAGGTCATCCGGCCCACCGGGCTGGTCGACCCCGAGGTGGTCGTCAAGCCGACCGAGGGGCAGATCGACGACCTGGTGCACGAGATCCGGGTCAGGGCCGAGCGGGACGAGCGGGTGCTGGTGACCACGCTGACCAAGAAGATGGCCGAGGACCTCACCGACTACCTGCTCGAGCTGGGCATCCGGGTGCGTTACCTGCACTCCGAAGTGGACACGCTGCGCCGAGTGGAGCTGTTGCGGCAGTTGCGATCCGGCGACTTCGACGTGCTGGTCGGGATCAACCTGCTGCGCGAGGGGCTGGACCTGCCCGAGGTGTCGCTGGTGTCCATTCTGGACGCCGACAAGGAGGGATTCCTGCGCAGCGGCACCTCGCTGATCCAGACGATCGGGCGGGCCGCGCGGAACGTGTCCGGGCAGGTGCACATGTACGCCGACACGATCACCGACTCGATGCGGTACGCGATCGACGAGACCAACCGGCGGCGCGCCAAGCAGATCGCGTACAACACCGAGCGCGGCCTCGATCCGCAACCGCTGCGGAAGAAGATCGCCGACATCCTCGATCGGGTGTACACCGAGGCGGAGGACTCGGAGGAGGTCGCCGTCGGCGGGTCGGGCCGCAACGCGTCGCGGGGGAAGAAGCCCGAGCAGGGCGACCGGGTGCGCAGCTCCGGCATGCTGGTGGACAAGGACCCGTCGACGATGCCGAGGGCCGAGCTGGCCGACCTCATCCAGCAGATGACCGACCAGATGATGCAGGCGGCGCGCGACCTGCAGTTCGAGCTGGCCGCGCGGCTGCGGGACGAGATCGCCGAGCTCAAGCGGGAGCTCCGCGGCATGGACGCCGCCGGCGTCAAGTAGCGAGCCCTCCGCGCCCACGTGTCCGCGGTCCGTGCGCACGTGTCCGCGCCCGGTGTACGGGTCTCCGCGTCCGGCGGCGCCAACACCCGTTCATGGACCGCGGACACAGCCGCGCGACGTGGCGGCGGCGCCGCGCGCGAGTGTTCTCGGCGGAAATTGGCTGGACCCCGGCAGGGGTCTGACCGAAGCTGGGATGGTGGTCGAACACCTGATCGTCGCGGGAGACCTGTTGCTCCGGCCGTGGGTCTCCGGTGACCGCGACGCCGTACTGGGCGCTTTCGCCGACCCCGAGATGGGGCGGCAGAGCAGCGAGCCGGTGGACACCGCGGCGGCGGCCGCCGCGTGGATCGCCGCGCGGCAGCGGCACTGGGCGGTCGACCGCGCCTACTCGTGGGCGGTCACCGACACCGAGGGCGCGGTGCTGGGCAGCGTCGAGGTGAGTGCGGTGGACCGCCGGCACGACACCGGGTGGGTGTCGTACTGGACGGTCGCCCCGGCGCGTGGTCGCGGCGTGGCGAGCACCGCCTGCCGGGTGGTGAGCGACTGGGCGTTGCGCGACCTCGGCCTGTTCCGCCTGGAGTTGGGCCACCGGCTGAACAACCCGGCGTCGTGCCGGGTGGCCACGCACGCCGGGTTCCGCCCGGAAGGAATCCAGCGCGACAAGCTCCGTTACGGCGACCGCCGTTACGACGTGGAGATCCACGCCCGCCTGGCCACCGATCCCGATCCCGGCCCCACCGTCACCAACGCCGCCCGGCGGAGCCGCTGAGCCGGCGAGCTCCTGTCGGAGCAGCCGAGCACGGGCGGATGGCAACGCGAAGAAGCAACAGCCACACCGGCAGACGCAGCGACAACACCGACGCGGGCGGCAAATACACGGACGGAGAGGGCAACCACGCCGACGGGAACGGCAAACACAACGACGGGGCGGTAAAGCCACTGACGGGGATGGCAAACACGCCAACGAGGACAGCGTGTGCCCCAATGAGACGTGAGCGGCAAACAATGTGACGGGGCGCCGAACACGAGCGAACACCGTGACGCGGGCGGCGAACACGGTGACGGGAGCGGGCGAACACGCTGGCGCGGGTAGCCGCGGGCAGCGTGCCACAGACGTCCCGGCTCTCCTTACCTCTCCCTACCTCACGGTTCCCTGCGCGACCGCCCCAACCCGAGCCCCTCACCCAGCCACCGACGACACCGAACCATCCACTCGATCCTGTACCGGGAAGTCCCAACCTCGCCAAGGCGACCACCGAGTCCGGGCCGGATGGGTGATTCCGTGGCGACCACCAACGCAGGACGACCCGTGGGTAGGAATCACCCATCCGGAATGGTCTTTGGACCCAACCACCTACGGACCACCCGCGACGCCGCCCCGAAAGCAGCGACGCCCCCGGAGCAAGAGCCCCGGGGTAAGGCCAGAGCTCCGAGGAGGAGGATCGAGCCGAGGAACCCGCTCAGCCGGTGGGGCTCAGCTGGTCGACGGCCCAGCCGGTGACGGTCAGCCTGGTGGTCGGGTCAGCTGGTGATGTCCTTCGTGGCGAACCGGCGCGCCGCGAGCAACCCGAACGCCGACGCGTAGATCACGGCCGACAGCACCCCGTTGGCGATGTTCGTCCAGTCCACATCGGTCGCGATGAGGTCCATCCACGCGAACGCGAAGTGCGTCGGGAGGAAGTCGCGCAGCCCGCCGAGCGCGGTGATCTGGTCGAGGATCTGCGACAGGATCGACACCAGCACCGCGCCGCCCACCGCGCCGAGCGGCGCGTCGGTGGACACGCTCAGCAGCAACGCCAGCCCGGCGACCCAGGCGAGGTGCACGACGATGTAGGCCACCGCGAGTGCCATCGCGACGATGCTGTCCCCGAACGGCACCGCGTCGCCGGTGGGGCTCACCGCGTCGCCCGCTCCGTACCAGACGACGCCGACGCCGAGCGCCACCAGCGGCAGCAACGTCAGCGCCGCCGCGGACAGCAGTGCCGACGCGACCGCCTTCTGCCGCAGCAGGCGTTGCCGGGGCACCGGGATCGCGAGCAGATACTTGAGGCTTGACCACGACGCCTCGCTGGCGATCGTGTCGCCGAAGAACAGCGCCACGATCATCGGCAGCAGGAACGTCCCGGACACGAACAGCGCCAGCACCACGAAGTTCGGCGCGCTGGCGGTGGCCAGGTCGATGAACCCGCCCGACCGGCGCGGGTTGTCCTCCCCGAGCTCGAAGGCCAGCGCCAGGATGAACGGCAGCAGCGCGACGAAGCCCAGCACGAACTGGGTCCGCCGCCGGCGCAGCTGCCGGCGCAGCTCGACACCGAGCCGCAACGTGCGGCTCGCCCGGTAGCTGGCGACCGCTCCGTCCGGGCCCACCTCGGTGGGCTCGTGCCGGGCCGCGTCAGTGAGCTCGCGCAGCGCGGCCGGGTCGGTGTGCACACCGGTGTCCACCATCCGGTCCGAGGACTCACTCACCCGATCCACCCTCTCCGACCAGCTGCAGGAACGCGTCTTCCAACCGGCGTCGCGGCCCGGCCTGCTCCACCGACACGCCGGCCCGCACCAGCGCGGCCACCGCCGCCGACCGGGGCAGCCCGTCGAGGTCGGCGTGCACGAGCGTGCCGTCGACGTCCACCTCGGACACCCCGCCGACCGCGCGCAGCGCCTCCGCCGCCGCCTCCGGCCGATCGACCCGGAACGTGGCCTCGCCGCCGGCGCCGACGATGTCGCCGACCTCGCCCGCCGCCACCAGCGCGCCCCGGTGCATCACCACCACGTGCGTCGAGGTCTGCTCCACCTCGGCGAGCAGGTGGCTGGACACCAGCACGGTCCGCCCGGTCGCGGCGTAGCGGCGCAGCACCTCGCGCATCTGGTGGATCTGCGGCGGGTCCAGCCCGTTGGTGGGCTCGTCGAGCACGAGCAGCTCCGGCAGCCCGAGCATCGCCTGCGCGATGGCCAGCCGCTGGCGCATACCCTGGCTGTAGGTGCGGACCTTGCGGTGCACCGCGTCGCCGAGCCCGGCGATCTCCAGCGCCTCGGCGATGTGCGCCTTCTCCGCCGGCCGGCCGGTAGCCGCCCAGTACAGCCGCAGGTTCGCCGCGCCGGACAGGTGCGGCAGGAACCCGGCGCCCTCCACGAAGGAGCCGATCCGGGACAGTACCGGCGCGCCGGGCGCGACCTTGTGCCCGAACACGCGGATCTCACCGGAGCTCGGCGTGATCAACCCCATCAGCATCCGCAGGGTGGTGGTCTTGCCGGCACCGTTCGGGCCGAGCAGGCCGAGTACCTGCCCGGGCTCCACCCGGAACGACAGGTCCTTCACCGCGGTCAGCCCGCCGGGGTAGGACTTGGTCAGGCTCTCGATCACCAGCGGAACGTCGGCGAGGCCCGGGTCCACCTCGTGCGCCCGCCGTCGGCGCAGCGCGGCCACCCCGGTCACCAGCGCCACCGCGGCCAGCACGCCGGCGACGCCCAGCAGCTGGGGGAGCGGCCAGCCGCTGCTCGCCGGCGTGCCCGGCACCACCGGCACGGCCAGCCCGGCATCCCCGGCCAGGGACACCGAGTAGGTGGCCGCCTCGGGCGGGGTGGCGTAGCTCTGGTCGGTGGTGCCGACGACGAGCTGCAGCGCGTGCCCCGTCTCGACCGGCCGCACGATCCCCGGGAGGGTGACGGTCACCTCCACGGGGGTGCCGTCGGTGGGCAGCGACGGGATCCGGAACGCCGCCACCGCGCTGCCCGGCAGCGTCCGCGTGCCGTCGGGGTTGACGTCGTAGAGCTTGGCGAACAGCACCGCGCCCGACGGCGGCACCGGTCCCTCCGCCGCGACCCGCAGCCGGACCCGCGGCGCGCCGGTGACCAGCAGCTGCGTGTCCATCGGAGTGGACGTGAACCGCGCCGACTGGCCCGGCGGGTCGAAGCCGAACAACCCCGCCAGCCGGTTCGACGAGGTGACCAGCCGGTTGAGCCCGGGGATGCCGCTGACCGCGGCCGGGCTCCCGCCCGGCGGGTGCACGATGAGCTGCTGCTCACCGCCGAGCGCCACCGTGCGGAAGTCGGTGGTCCCGCCGTGCAGGCCGGGGTAGCCTGCCGCGTCGACCGCCCGCACCGACGGCGTGCCGTTGGCCCGCAGCGAGCCCTGTACCTCGTAGCGGAACGACGTGCCGGGGTGCTCGGCCTCGCCGGTGAGCCGGTGGGCCAGCCAGTCGGCGATGCGGCCGCGCAGCTGCGGTCCCGGGGAGCCGCCGTCGTGCCCGCCGACGTACCAGACGACGTCGACCTCGCCGCCCGCCGCGCTGACCTGCCGCGCGGTCGCGTCGGCCTGGTCCAGGCCGAACAGCGTGTCGTTCTCGCCCTGGACCAGCAGCGTCGGCACGGTGATGTCGCCGGTGACCGACGCGGGGGAGACCCGGCGCAGCAGGTCGCGGGTCCGCTCGTCGGCGACGCCGTCGGTGGCCACGTCGGCGTAGGCCCGGCACACCTCCGCCGTGAAGCGGCCACAGGGGTCGGCCGCGGAGCGGGGTCGGGCCGGCGCCGCGCCCCCGCTCCGCCCGGACCGGCCTGGCTCGGCGCCGCCCTCCACCGAACCGCCCGACGCGGAGCCATCGGACGCCGAGCCATCCGACGCCGAGCCGTCCGGCGCCGCCGAGCCGGGTTGCCCGGCACCGCCCTGGTCGGTGCCGAGATCCTGGTCGTCCGGTTCGACCCCCGGTTCGAGCGCCTCGCCGCCCGGCCCTCCGGCCGGTGCGCCGGACCCCGCGGAGAAGAAGATGCCCGCCCACGACCGCTTGAACACCCCGCCCGGCGCGAACGCGCCGGCCGCCGGCGTGTCGGCGGCGACCTCGCCGGTGGTGGCCGCGTTCGGGATCAGTGCCTCGCCGAGGTCGTTGTAGGTGATCGCCGGGGCGATCGCGTCCACCCGGCGGTCGGTGCCGGCCAGCAGCAGGGCCAGCGCGCCTCCGTAGGACGCGCCGGTGACCGCCACCCGGGGGTCGCCGGCGCCGTCGAGCAGTACCTCCGGGCGGGAGGAGAGGTGGTCCAGCAGCCGGCTGGCGTCGGCCACCTCGTGGTCGGGGTCGTTCAGCGCGATCCGCCCGCCGCTGCGGCCGAACCCGCGCGCGGAGTAGGCCAGCACCACCATCCCGCGCTCGGCGAGCTCGCGGGCCTGCCCGGCGACGCTGTTCTTGTCCCCGCCGAACCCGTGCGGCAGCAGCACGGCGGGCGCGGGTGAGCGCTGCGGGACGTACAGCGTCGTGTCGATGGCGATCCGTTCGGCCGATCCCGGCGCGGCGGGCACCTCGAGGATCGCTTCCTCGGTGCGCACCGGCGGTGGGTCGGTCTCGGGGACGAGCCAGACGAGGCCGCCACCGGCGAGCAGGACGGCCACGGCGAGGACGGCGACGAGTCGGCCGCGACGGGCGCGCGGGGAGGGTGCGGGGAAGGGCACGGAGGTGACCGTATTCGGCGTTTCCTGAGAGATCGCTGTGGGTACCCGCTCGAGGACCGGCGGAAAGCGACTGTGACGGACGTTACCCTGGTAATTGCGGTGACCAAGGCAACCTTGGCTGGCGCCGACGCTCGGCAACCGAGAAGATACTCGAGCGACGTGGAGGGGAGTATTCCTTCGCGGTGGTGTCGTCAACACGGCTGCCGGGGCCTGAGGGGTCGCCGGCACCCGGCACCGCCGACCGGCTCGGCCGGTGGAAGAGACCTCCGGTAGTGGTTCCCCAACCCCGCTAACCGGAGGTTCTCTCGATGACCGTGCCCTTCTGGCTGTGGCTCGCGACGATCGGTGGGTTGCTCGCCCTGATCGCGGTCGACCTGGTGATCGTCGATCGGAAGCCGCACCAGGTCACCACGGGTGAGGCCGCCAGGTGGGTCTCCTTCTACGTCACCTGTGCGGTGCTCTTCGGCATCGGGGTGTGGTTCTTCGGCGGGCACGACTCCGGAGTGGAGTTCTTCACCGGCTACATCACCGAGTACTCGCTGAGCGTGGACAACCTGTTCATCTTCATGGTGATCATCGCCTCGTTCCGGGTGCCCGCCATCCACCAGCACCGGGTCCTGCTCATCGGCATCCTGCTGGCGCTGGCGATGCGCGGCGTGTTCATCGCCGTGGGCGCCGCGCTGATCGCCACGTTCGTCTGGGTGTTCTTCCTCTTCGGCGCGATTTTGGTGTGGACGGCCGTGAGCATGGTGCGCAACACCGGCGCGCACGAGGAGTACCACGAGAACGTCGTCGTCCGCTGGGTGCGCAAGGTCTTCCCGGTCACCGACGACTACATCGGCCACAAGTCGTTCGTGAAGAAGGACGGCAAGCGCTGGATCACCCCGATGTTCGTGGTGATCGTGGCGATCGGCAGCGCCGACCTGCTCTTCGCGGTGGACTCCATCCCAGCGATCTTCGGCATCACCCAGGACGCCTACCTGGTCTTCACGGCGAACGCCTTCGCGCTGATGGGCCTGCGGCAGTTGTACTTCCTGCTCGGCGGCCTGGTCACCCGGCTGGTGTACCTGTCCTACGGGCTGGCGATCATCCTCGGGTTCATCGGCGCCAAGCTGTTCCTGCACGCGCTGCACGAGTACCACGTGACGCCGGCCTGGATGGAGATCAACAACTGGATGTCGCTCGGCGTGATCGTCGTCGTCCTGACCGTGACCACGCTCGCCAGCCTGTACAAGTCCCGCAAGGACCCCGGCGCCAGCGGGGTGAACCTCGAGCTGCACGCGTCGTCGCCGGAGGAGCGCGTGGAGGTCGAGCGGAGCGAAACCGACCGGGCCGAGGCCGGGCAGCCGCACGACGTGAGGTAGTTAGACCGGCTAAAGATCGGGTACGGTCGCGCTCGTGCGATCCTCCGATCTCGATCTCCTCGCGACTCCCGGCCTGCCCGCGCTGCGCGGCGACCTCCTCCTCGTCGGGGTCACCCGGCCCGACCTGGCCACCGACACCTGCCGGGGCGGGCTGCACCGGGTGTCCCCGGACGGCGGGACATCCCACTGGACCCACGGCCCGCGGGACAGCGCGCCGGCGATCTCACCGGACGGCCGCTGGGTGGCGTTCCTCCGTGCCGGCGACGGCACCGGCGCGGAGGCCAAGCCCCAGCTGCACGTGATGCCGGCCGGCGGTGGCGAGCCGGTCCGGCTCACCGCGCTGCCGCTCGGGGTGGACGCGCCGGTGTGGGCCGCGGACTCCACCCGGCTCGCGTTCACCGCGCGGGTACCCGAGCCGGGCCGCTACGGCACGCCTCTCGAAGATGAGGACGAGGCACTGGAGCCGGCGGCGGAGGCTCCGCGGAGGATCACTCGGCTCGACTACCGGGTGGACGACCTGGGCTTCCGGCTCGACCGGCCGAAGCGGCTGTTCGTGCTCGACGTGCCCGCCGCCCTGCGCGCGGCCGAGACCGGTGAGCGCACCGACCCGGCGCCACTGACCGACGACCGCACCGACGTGCACGACCCGGCGTGGACGCGGGACGGGCGGCACGTCGTGGTGGTCGCCGAGCGGGACTGGGGGCGGGTGGAGACCCTGCACAGCGACCTCTACGCCGTGCCGGCCGAGGGCGGCGACCCGGTGCTCGCGGTGCGCACCGCCGGCACGGCGGCCATGCCCGCCGTCGACGCCGACGGCACCGTCTGGTTCTTTGGCGCGGAGTTCCCCGGCGTCGACATGGCCGGCCGCAACACCAGCCTCTGGGCGGCCGAGCTGCGGCTCGACGGTGCGCCGGCCGAGCCGCGCCGGTTGACCGAGGTGGAGTCGGTGGACTGCGCCCCTTCGGCGGGGCCGCCGGCGCGCCGGGGTGACGAGGTGCTCGTCGTGGTGCGTCACCGTGGCGCCGAGGAGCTGCGTGCCGTGCCGTGCACCGCGCGGGAGGCCGCGCTGGACACCCTGCCGCTGCTGGCCGGAGAGCGCGGGGTGGTGCGCGGCTTCGCCGTCGACGGCGCCGCGGTCGCCGCGGTGGTCGCGACC
The DNA here is from genome assembly GCF_900115565.1 of Amycolatopsis arida. Classification (GTDB taxonomy): domain Bacteria; phylum Actinomycetota; class Actinomycetes; order Mycobacteriales; family Pseudonocardiaceae; genus Yuhushiella; species Yuhushiella arida. The sequence continues at coordinate 95,113 of NZ_FOWW01000012.1, forward strand.
GCCGACAGCACCGGCGACGTCGTGTTGCTCGACGGGCAGACCCGTACCGTGCCCCGCGTGCTGACCGACTTCTCCGCGCCGCTGCGGTCCGCCGGGCTGCGGCCGCTGGAGGAGCTGACCACCGAGTCGGCCGACGGCTACCCCGTGCACGGCTGGGTGGTCGTGCCGGAGGGCGAGGGGCCGCACCCGGTGGTACTGGCCGTGCACGGCGGCCCGTTCGCGCACTACACCTGGGCCGTGTTCGACGAGGCGCAGGTCTACGCCTCAGCCGGGTACGCGGTGGTGCTGACCAACCCGCGCGGGTCGGCCGGCTACGGCCAGGAGCACGGGCGGTCGATCGTGCGCCGGCTCGGCACGGTGGACGCCGGCGACGTCCTGGCCATGTTGGACGCCGCGCTGGCCCGCCCCGACCTCGACCCGGCCAGGGTCGGGGTGATGGGCGGCTCCTACGGCGGGTTCATGACCGGCTGGCTGGCCGCGCACCACGGCGAGCGGTTCCGCGCGGCGTGGAGCGAGCGAGCGGTCAACGCCTGGGACTCCTTCACCGGCAGCTCGGACATCGGCTGGGAGTTCACCGATTCCTATGTCGGCACCGACCCCGAGGAGCAGCGCCGGCGCAGTCCGCTGACCTATGCGGACCGGATCGGCATCCCGTTCGCCGTCGTGCACTCCGAGCAGGACTGGCGTTGCCCGCTGGAGCAGGCGCAGCGGATGTTCGTGGCGCTGCGGCTGCGCGGAGCCCCGGCCGAGCTGCTGCTGTTCCCCGGCGAGGGGCACGAGTTGAGCCGCTCGGGCCGGCCGCGGCACCGCCGGCAGCGGTTCGACGCCGTGCTGGAGTGGTGGGACCGCCACCTCGGCGGCACTAGTTCAGCATGACGTAGTTGAGCTCCTCGCAGACCCGGGCGAGCGGAACGTCCAGCCCGGGGTGGTCGAGCGGGAGCAGCACGTCCGGCTCCCGTGGCAGGGCCGACCCGGCCGGCGGGTCCCACAGGCAGATCGCCGGGTCGCCGCCGTCCATCGAGGAGCGGTACCACAGGCCGTCGAGGTCGCCGAACGCGGCGCGGATCGCCCGCGCCCACGCCTGGGTGATCTTCTTCGGCCCGCTGGAGATCTCCTGCGAGGCGCCCACCCTGGTCGGCCACAGCCCGGACAGGTCCAGCAGCCGCAGCGTGCGCCGCGGCCGGACGACGACCAGTCGGGGCCCCCGGGTCTTGCGGTCCACGGTCGACGTCGTCTGGAACACCTCGGCCACGCTGGTGCGCACGGACAGCCCGAAGTAGAGCACGCCGTTGGCACGGTCGGTGACCGGCGCGCCGCGGCGGGGTTGCTGCGGGTCGAACCGACCGTGCGGCAGCGGACCCGTGTAGCGGAACGTGTTCCACTGCTGCGGGTGGTTGCCGTGCGCGGTGAAGATGCGCACCAGCCTGGTCGCCGGGTGAACCGCGACGATGTCCTCTGTCCGGCGCAGCTCGTTGACCAGGACGGCACGCGCTGGCGGCAGAGGCAGCCTTGCCATGTGAAGCGGTTACCTGTCCTTCGGTGAGATCGTGTTCGGCCGATGCCAGCCTAGAAGGGTGTGCCGAGTGTGGCTGCGAGCTGCGCCACACGCTCGGGGTCCCCTCCGGCCAGCAGCCACTGCCGTGGGGTGGCGGGCCGGTCGTTGATCTCCAGGTCGGACTGGGGGGTGTTCATGAACGCGGCGACCACCAGCGCCGGTTGGTCGTCCGGGACGGCCCGCAGCACGACGTCCAGGCCGGGCAGCACGCCGCTGCCGGTGAACTGCCAGTTCGGCAACCGCCAGCCGCCCTGGTCCTTCCAGCCGGTGAGCCTGCGGTCCTTGAGCCGGTGGCGGATACGGCTGTCGTCCACGCCGAGGCGGGCGGCGGCCTCGCCGACGGTCAGCGAGGACTCGGCGAGCACGGTGTCCGTGGCGACGGCCCTGGCCCGGTAGTCCGGCTCGTCGTCGCGGTGCGCCGACAGGTCCAGCCCGACCTGGGTCAACGCGGCCCGCTGATCCGCGGAGAAGAAGTGCGACGGGTCGGGGTTCGGCGGTGCCAGCTTGCGCGCCGCGTCCTCGACCATGGTGAGGAACTCGGTGGCGTCCACTTTCAGCCCTACCTTCGCCAGGATGTTCTCCAACGCGATCGTCATGTGCATAGGGTATCCCGTGTGTGCGGGTTCGTGCGCTTCCTACCCCAATTGTGCGCCGATTCACCAGGAGTCGGTACAGACCGCACACGAAGCAACACGAGATGTATACGACCGAGGGACAGTGTGCCCGGCACGGGTGGTGATGTCCAGGGTCGATCGTCACTGCCGGGCGGTGCGATCATGTCGGTGACCAGCACGGCCGGAAGGGGGATCGATGCTGCTCAGCCGTGACATCCTGGAGCACATCGCCGCGGGCAGGGTCACCGTGGCCTTCCGCCGGTGGCGCCGGCCCACGGTGCGGTCGGGCGGGACGCTGCGTACCGCGGTGGGCGTGCTGCGGATCGACGCCGTGGACCCGGTGCGGCCCGAGGACATCACCGACGCCGACGCTCGCAGCGCGGGCTACCCCGATGCCGACGCGGTGCGCGCCGACCTCGCCACTCGCCCCGACGGGCAGGTCTACCGGATCGCGCTGGCCCTCGCCGGCCCGGACCCGAGGGAGGAGTTGCGGGAGCGGGTCGCCGAGGGAGTGGAGCTGGACCGGCTGCGGGCCGCCCTCGACCGGTTGGACCGGGCCAGCCGGCACGGGCCGTGGACCCGGGAGCTGCTGCGGCTGGTCGCCGACCACCCGGGCGAGCGGGCGGCCGACCTCGCGGCGCGCCGCGGCCGGCCGGTGGCGGAGGTCAAGGCCGACGTGCGGAAGCTGAAGAACCTGGGGCTCACCGAGAGCCTCCCGGTCGGCTATAGATTGTCCCCACGGGGCCGCGCTTTCCGCGTCTCCCCCGCCTGACCGCCAGACCATGCGCGGCCGTGACCGTGGCCCGTGCCGTTCGATGCCAGGAGTGACCACCATGAGACCGAGCACCCGCGGCCGGCTGGCCGCGGCGGTCCTCGCCGGCCTGCTCGTGTTGCCCGGTTGCGCCGCGCCTCGGGACGCGGCGCCCAGCCCCGTGGGCGAGGGCGCCGTGCCGCCCCGGTGCGGCCCGGACGGCAGCTACACGATCGGGATGAGCCAGGCGAACCTTGCCGAGTCCTTCTACCGGCGGCAGGACGAGGACGTGCGGGCGGCCGCCGCGGAGGTGCCGCAGCTCACCGTGCGGTTCGCCGACGCGGTCGAGGACAACTCGCGGCAGGTGGCGCAGATCGAGGAGTTCCTGCGCCAGCCGGTCGACCTGTTGATCGTCAGCCCGAACGAGCCGACCCCGCTCACCGGCATCGTGAAGAAGGCCTTCGACCAGGGCGTTCCGGTGATCGTTTTGGGCCGGGACGTCAAGCGCGACGACTACACCGCGCTGGTCGCCCCCGACGATATCGCCATCGGCAGGGAGGCCGGCCACTTCCTCGCCGGCGCGCTGCCGGACGGGGGCCCGGTGGCCGAGTTGCGCGGGCTGCCCGGCTCGGCGGCGGCCCGCGACCGGGCCGCCGGGCTGGCGGAGGCGCTGGCCGGCACCTCGACGCGGCTGGTCGCCGCCCGCGACGCCGACTGGCTGCGGGACGAGGCGCGGAGGATGACCGCGGAGATCCTCGGCGAGCACCCGGACCTGCGGGGGCTGTTCGCCCACAACGTCGAGATGGCCGAGGGCGCGCACCAGGCGGCCGTGGCCGCCGGCCGGGCCGATCTGCCGATCGTGGCGGTCACCGGGCTGACGGGCGAGTCCGATGGCGTGGCCGCCGTCGCCGAAGGCCGGTTCGCCGCGCTGGTGTACCACAGCACCGGCGGCAGGGAGGCGGTCGAGACGTCCCGGCGGCTGCTGGTCGACTGCCAGCCGGTCCCCAAGCGGCAGCCGCTACCCCTGCGGCTGGTCACCCCCGCCAACGTCACCGACTTCATCCGCTGACCCCACGTGTCCGCGTGCTGTGTACGTGTCTCCACGTCGTGCGGCGCGGACACGTGTGCGTGGCGCGCGGACACGTGTGCGTGGCGCGCGGACACGGATGTCGGTGTCGTGGCGGGCACGCGCCGTCAGGGGGTGCGGCGCGAGCTGGCGCGGGTGATCAGCGTGGCGGCGAGGACCCGGGTGCTCGGCCGGCGGGTGCCGTCGGCGATCCGCGCCAGCAGCATCCGCGCGGCCTCCGTGCCGATCTCGTAGGCGGGCTGGGTGACCACGCTCAGCGGCGGGTCCATCAGCGTTGCCCACGGCACGTCGTCGAACGCCACCACGCCCACGTCCCGGCCCGGTCGCAGCCCGCGCTCGGCCAGCGCCTCCAGCGCGCCGATCGCCGTGGGGTTGTTGGCGACCAGCAGCGCGTCCGGTGGCTCGGGCAGCGCCAGCAGGTCACCCGCCGCCGCCCGCGCCCCGCTCGGAAGGTGGTACTCCACCCGGCGCACCCACCGGCCGGTCCGGGGTAGCCCGGCGGCGCGCAGCGCGTCCTGGTACCCGGCGAGCCGGTCGTCGGCGGTGCGCACCCCCTCCGGTCCGGTCACGCAGCCCACCCTGCGGTAGCCACCGGCCAGCAGGTGCGCCGTGGCCTCCTGCGCGGCGGCCCTGGTGTCCACCAGCACCTGGTCGGCGGACCGCCCCGTGAGCGGCCGGTCGACCGCCACCACCGGGGTGCCGCGCTGGGTGAGCACGTCCACGCTGGTGGCCGGACCGGTGGGGGAGATGATCACCCCGGCCACCCGCTCCTGCAGTGCCACGTCGAGGTAGCGCCGCTCCTTGTCCGGGTTCTCGTCGGAGTTGCACAGCACCACCGAGTACCCGGCGTCCTGGGCGACGTCCTCGACGCCACGGGCGATCGCGGTGAAGAACGGGTTGGCCACGTCGGAGATGACCAGTGCGAGCACGGCCGTCTCCTGCCGGCGGAGGTTGCGGGCCAGCCCGTTGGGGTGGTAGCCGAGCTCCTCGGCGGCCGCGAGCACCCTGGCCACCAGCTGCGGGTCCACTGTGGACTTCCCGTTCAGCGCCCTGGACACCGTCGCGGTGGAGACACCGGCCCTCGCGGCCACGTCGCTGATGGTCGCCACGCGCCCACCCCTCCTCGTATCCGTTCTCGTCGATCCCGAGCGAGAATAATCGACGAAGAAATCGATTACTCGCCGCGGCGAGTGAGTTGACGACGGGAAACGGCGCTGAGCACGCGCGAATGTGACCACCGTCTCCCCGGATGGTCGTGGGCCGCCTGGCCGCGCCGCGTGGCAGAGTGGCTCGACGTGGGACTCGACGCGTGGTCGCGGAGCTAGCCGTGCCGGACGGGTTGCTGTTGGGCATCGACATCGGCACGGCGAGCGCCAAGGGAGTGCTGGTGAGCCCGCGCGGGGAAGTGCTCGCCAAGGTCGGCCGGGCGCACCGCACGGCGACCCCGCGCCCCGGCTGGGTGGAGCACGACGCCGAGGCCGTGTGGTGGGCGGACTTCCGTGCGTTGAGCCGGGAGCTGCTCGACGCCGCGGCCGGACGCCCGCTGGCCGGGCTGGCGGTGAGTGGTATCGGCCCGGTGCTGCTGCCAGCCGACGCGGCGGGCCGTCCCCTGCGGCCGGCGATCCTCTACGGCGTCGACACCAGGGCCACGGCCGAGATCGCCGAGCTCACCGCCGAGCTCGGCGCCGACGCCATCCTGCGTCGCGCCGGGACGCCGCTGTCGTCGCAGGCGGTGGGCCCGAAGTGGCGCTGGCTGGCCCGGCACGAACCGGACGTGGCCGCGCGCGCCGAGCTGTTCCTCATGGCCAGCTCCTATCTGGTGCACCGGCTCACCGGCGAGTACGTCCTCGACCACCACTCGGCCAGCCAGTGCGACCCGATGTACGACCTGCGCGCGGCGGCCTGGGCCCAGGACTGGGCCCGCCGCGTCGCCCCGACCGTCACCCTGCCCCGGCTGCTCTGGCCGACCGAGGTGGCCGGCACGGTGACCGCGGCCGCCGCGGCGGAGACCGGCCTGCCGGAAGGGCTTCCGGTCACCGCGGGCACGGTCGACGCCTGGGCCGAGGCCGCCAGCGTCGGCGTGCGTGAGCCCGGCGACACCATGGTCATGTACGGCACCACGATGTTCCTCGTCCAGGTGCTCACCAACCCGCGGCCGCATCCGGGACTGTGGACCACCCGGGGCGTCGACCCCGGCACGTACTCGCTCGCGGCCGGGATGGCCACGTCGGGCGCGGTCACCGACTGGCTGCGCGGCCTGGTCGGCGGGGACTTCGCGACGCTGGTGGCGGAGGCCGCCGAGGTGCCCGCCGGCAGCCGGGGGCTGCTGATGCTGCCGTACTTCGCCGGGGAGCGCACCCCGCTGTTCGACCCGGACGCCCGCGGTGTCGTCGCCGGCCTGACCACCGGCCACGGCCGCGCCGAGCTGTACCGGGCCGCGCTGGAGGGCATCGCCTACGGAGTCCGGCACAACCTCGAGGTGATGCGCGACGCGGGCGGGGTGGCGCACCGGCTGGTGGCCGTCGGCGGTGGTGTGCGGGGCGGGCTGTGGACCCGGATCGTCAGCGACGTGACCGGCGCGGAGCAGCAGGTGCCGGCGGAGACGGTGGGGGCCGCGCTCGGCGACGCGCTGCTCGCGGCCGTGGCCGTGGGCCTCGACCCGGACGTCGCGGAGTGGAACCCGGTGCGACACACCGTGATCCCGGACGAGCGCGGGACCGCGGTGTACGACGAGTTCTACGTCCGCTACCGCGTGCTGTACCCGGCCACCGCCGACATCGCGCACTTCCTCGCCGAACGGCAGCGGGACACCCCGGCTCAGAACCCCGCGTCGTCGTGCCACCAGAGCCACCAGAGCCCCCGAGGTGCCCCGTTGCGCGATGCTGGCGAAGCCCGCGCAGGAGGGGAGCGCTGAACGCGACCAAGGGGGCCTCGGTGGCGTCGGGGCTCTCCGCGCGGGGTGGGGACGGGGCCGTCGGACCCGGCCGCTAACGGTCGTGGGCGGTGAGCACCCGCAGGGCGTTGCCGGTCACCACGCCGCGCCACTCCAGCACGGCCGCGGGACCCGGTGGCTGCCAGGCCAGTGGCCAGCCCCCGTCCGGTTGCTGGGCCTCGCCGAGTGCGGTGAGGTGCGCGGCCACCGCGCCGGCCGGGAACAGGGGGCGCAGTGGATGGTCGGGGGTCGGCGCGAGGTCGAGCGGGGTCAGCCCGTACCCCTCGCCGGGGTGGAGGTGGAGCAGGGGCATGGCGGCCATCCGGTCGGCGAGCTGGGCGCTCCTCCGTTCCGCCCAGGCCCGGTCGGGCGCGGACCGCAAGTACCGCCACGCGTTGCCGGCGGTGTGCGCGTCGGGCGGGTCCGCCGCGGCGACGAGCGCGTCGATCTCCCCGCGGCAGAAGGACTCCGCGGCGTCCAGCCAGGTCGAGGAGAGGCCGAGCATCCGCAGCCGGGCGACGATGTTCCCGGTCGGGTTCAGCCCGGGTGGGAACCGGCAGTCGCCCCAGTGCGCGGCACGCGGGTGGCCGGCGGCGGAGGGCAGCACGATCGGCAGCCCGCCGCCGGGCGCGGCGACCTCGGCCAGGTAGGGCAGCAGGCCCGCGGCGAGCTCGCGGGCGCGGCCCCGCACCTCGGGGTCGTGGCCGGCGGGGGAGTCGAGCACCTGCTCCACCACCTCGAGTCCGAAGTCGACGGCGAGCGGCTGGCTGTCCGGGGCGCGGACGTCGGGCTCCAGCGCGTGGCCGAGCCCGCCGCCCGGGTTGCGGTAGGCCGCGAGGGCGTCCAGCACGCCGTGGGCGTCGCCGGTGCCGCCGTGCAGCGCGGCGAGTCGGCGCTCCAGCAGCCGGGCGTGGGTGGTGAGGAACTCCGCGGCGCGGCCGAGGTCGGGTGTGCTCATGGCGCTGACGCTAGCCCGCCGGCACGCCGGCCGGCTTGCCGGAAACGGTCACCCACGCCGGGAAGAACGCGCCGGGGGACAGCCCGGTGAGCTCCTGGCAGTCCCGGCACAGGTGCGCGTGGTCGGCGTAGCCGGCGCGGGCCGCGAGGTCGGCCAGGCCGGCCGCCCGCGCGGCCATCCGGATGGCCCGCTGCAGCCGGGCGACCCGCAGATACCGCGCCGGCCCGTAGCCGACGGCCGCGGTGAACCGCCGGCGGAGCTGGCGCTCGCCGAGGCCGAGCCCGGCGGTGGCCGGGCCGAGCCGGACCCCGGCGGTCAGCCGGGCCAGCAGCACACCCAGCCGCGGGTCCGGTGCCCCGGTGAGGCGGCTGGCGACGACGTTGGGCAGCGCCGCGGGCTCGGCCAGCAGCCGGTCGGCGATTCCGCGCCCCCACAGGTCGGCCAGCGGGACCCGCAGGTCGCGCAGCTCGTCGGCGGCGACGCCGAGGGCGCGGGGTGCGTGGCCGGGGTGGAACCGCAGGCCGTGTACCAGCGCGCCGGCGGGTAGCGCGGTGTGCCAGGCGCGGGTGTCCGGGCCGGCGACGATCACCTCGCCGGCGCCGACGACGATGTCGACGCAGCCATCCGGCACGATCCGCTTGCGCTCGGGCATCCTGGTGCGCCACAGGCAGCGGATCGCCGGCCGGAGCGGGGTGGGCGGCGGGTGCTCGACGTACATGGGTGCATTATGCCGGCGGGGTCCGACAGCGAGTTACGGTGAACGCATGCCGAGCCCGCCGATGATCGACAGCCTCGCGTGGATCTTCGTCCGGGATCGCCGGTTGCTCGGCGTGCGCACCCGGGGCAGGGCGAAGTTCTACCTCCCTGGCGGCAAGCGCGAGGAGGGGGAGAGCGACGTCGCCGGGCTGTGCCGGGAGATCCGCGAGGAGCTGGGCGTCGAGCTGGACCCGCTGAGCTTCCGCCTGTTCGCGGTGTTCGACGAGCGGGCCGACGGCTACGCCGACGGGCGCAGGGTGCACATGACCGCGTACCGGGCGGCGCACCGCGGCGAGTTCGTGCCGGGGCGGGAGATCGCCGAGCTGGCGTGGCTGTCCTCGGCCGACGCGCCGCGCTGCCCGCCCGCGGGCCGGCGGGCGCTGCGGTTGCTCGCCGAGTCCGGCGAGGTCGACTGAGCCCGGTACGGCACGATCGGGGGCCGTGACGAACGCGTCGATCGTGCCGGGACCCGCGCTGTTCGCCGTGCTGGCGGTGCTCCTGCTGGCCGCGGCCGTGGTCGTGACGCGTGGGCAGGTGGGCTCGGGGCGCGCAGTGGTCGTCGCCGGAGTGCGGGCGGCGGTGCAACTGGCGGTGGTGTCGCTGCTGATCGCGGTGATCCTGCGGTCCGGGTGGTGGACCGCCGGGTTCGTCGCGCTGATGTTCTCGGTCGCGGTGGTGACCTCGGCGCGGCGGATCGGCGCGCCGAGGGACGTGCTGTGGGTGGCTGTGGCGATCGGGTCCGGGGTGGCGCCGGTGCTGGCGCTGGTGCTGGCCGCCGGTGTGGTGCCAGTTCGGCCGGTCGCGGTGGTGCCGGTGGCCGGGATCGTGATCGGCGGGGCGATGACCGCGACGTCGCAGGCGGCGCTGCGGTCGCTGGACGACCTGCGCACCCGGTACGGCGAGTACGAGGCGGCGCTGGCGCTTGGGTTCCCGCAGCGGCCGGCCGCGCTGGAGATCGCCCGGCCCGCCGCGGGGCACGCGTTGGTGCCGGCGCTCGACCAGACCCGAACGGTGGGGCTGGTGACCCTGCCCGGTGCCTACGTCGGGATGCTGCTCGGTGGCGCCAGCCCCGTCCAGGCCGGCGCGACGCAGCTGCTGGTGCTCATCGGGTTGCTCGCCGCGCAGTCGGTGGCGGTGCTGGTGACCGTGCACCTGGTCGCGGCCCGCCTGCTGCACGCCGACTGGCGCCGTCACGGCTGACCTGTCTCGTTCCGGTCTCTTCCGGCCGGATGGCCCCCTTGTCCGCCTAGGCTGCCCCGGTGAGGCGAATTCTGTGGTCGTTGCTCTGCGGTGTCGTCGTGTTCGGCGTGGGGGCGTGCGGTCCGCATCCTGATGTGCAGCTGGAGGCCCCGGCCGACGTCCAGTCGGCGGTGCGCGCGGCGTTCGACACCTACTGAACGGCCGCAATCGACCAGGACGGCGCGACGGCCGTGACCGTGCTGGCCACGTCGGTGTACGGGTTCTACGACGAGGCGCGCGAGCTGGCGCTGACCGCGACGGAGGACCAGCTCACCGGCCACGGGCCGGCCACCCTGCTGACCGTCTACGTGATGCGGGCCGAGTTCACCGGGGAGGAGCTGAGCACCTACACGCCGGAGGAGCTGGTGCGCGGCGCGGTCGACCTGGGGTTGGTGAACGGCGACACGCTGCGTGAGGTGGAGCTGGGAGGCGTCACCGCGGACGGCGACGCGGCGTCGGCGCGGGTGCTCGGGCGGAGCAGCACGACGCTCCGCCAGCTGGACTTCCAGCGGGAGGGCGACGCGTGGAAGGTGGACCTCACACCGCTGCTCGCGGCCATGGACGAGCTGCTCGGTCAGGCCGCCGCCCAGCAGGACGCCACGGTGAAGGCGATGGTCGACCAGGTCGTGGTAAACCGCTACGGGGAGGAGGTGGCCGCCTCCCTGCGCGAGCCGCTGTCCGACTGACGGCGTCGGACCCCGGCCAGCTCGCACCCCGACCCCATGGGCTTGCGACTCCGCGCACCAGGTCCCGCGCGGGGTCAGGCCGGGGCGAGCCCGCCCTCGGGCTCCGTCGTGACCCGGTCGCTCGATGGCGCGCCGGTGGCCTCCCGGACGCCGCGCACGGCCAGCCGGTCGGCCCGCTCGTTCTCCGGGTGGCCGGCGTGGCCCTTGACCCAGTGCCACTCCACCCGGTGGTCCGCGGCGGCCTCGTCGAGCCGGCGCCACAGGTCGGCGTTCTTCACCGGCTGCCGGGCGCTGGTCTGCCAGCCGTTGGCCTTCCACCGCGGGAGCCAGGACGTGATGCCGTTGCGCACGTAGGTGCTGTCGGTGTAGATCCGCACCACCGCGGGCCGCGTCAGGCTCTCCAGCGCCCGGATCGGCGCGGTCAGCTCCATCCGGTTGTTGGTCGTCGGACCGGCGTCGCCGCCGTACAGGTCCCGCTCGTGCGGGCCGTACCGCAGCACCGCGCCCCACCCGCCCGGCCCGGGATTGCCGCTGCAGGCGCCGTCGGTGTAGATGTCCACGACCGGTTCGTCCACCCCGCGGACCCTACCCGGCCGCGCTCACCAGCCGCGGGCGCGCCACTCGGTGAGTTGGGGGCGCTCCGCGCCGAGGGTGGAGTCGTCGCCGTGGCCGGGGTAGAACCAGGTCTCGTCCGGCAGCACGGCGAACACCCGCTGCTCGACGTCGTCGATCAGCGACCGGAAGTCCTCCGGGGAGGTGGTCTTGCCCACCCCACCGGGGAACAGCGAGTCACCGGTGAACAGGTGCGGCGGCCCGTCCGGGTCGCGGTACAGCAGCGCGATCGACCCCGGCGTGTGGCCGCGCAGGTGGATCACCTCGAGCGTGCACGCGCCCACGGTCAGCGTGTCGCCGTGCTCGACGAGGAAGTCCGGCGGCACCGGCAGCGGCTCGGCGTCCGCGGGGTGCGCCGCCGTGTTCGCCCCGTACGCCCCGGCCACCGCGCCGAGCGCCTGCCAGTGGTCCGGATGCCGGTGCGTGGTGACGATGGTGCGCAACGCCGGCCGGTCCGGGCCGTGCCCGACCAGGTCGGAGATCCGCTCCGGGTCGGCCGCCGCGTCGATCAGCAGCGCCTCGTTGCTCTCCCGGCAGGTCAGCAGGTACGTGTTGTTGTCCATCGCCCCGACCGACAGCTTCGTGATGGTCAGCGCGCCCAGGGTCCGCCGGGCGGCGTCCCCGCCCGGGTCCACGTGCCCGGTGTAGGTGTCCACGACGTTCACGTCGCCCACCGTAGCCGGTCGGCTCCACCGGTTCGACGCCCTCCGACCGCTCGACGTACCCTCGTGGTGCCGCGCCGGGTCCGGCCGGCCGGGGCACCGACCCGTTTCTGTCGGTGGTCCCCGCTAGCCTCGCCCCGCCGGATCTCGGCGCTCCACAGCACCAGTTGAAGGGACCCTCGGGTGGCAGATCGCCTCGTAGTTCGCGGCGCCCGCGAGCACAACCTCCGCGGTGTCGACCTCGACCTGCCGCGGGACAGCATGATCGTGTTCACCGGCCTGTCCGGCTCGGGCAAGTCGAGCCTCGCGTTCGACACGATCTTCGCCGAGGGGCAACGCCGTTACGTGGAGTCGCTGTCGGCGTACGCCCGGCAGTTCCTCGGTCAGATGGACAAACCGGACGTCGACTTCATCGAGGGGCTGTCCCCGGCGGTGTCCATCGACCAGAAGTCGACCTCGCGCAACCCGCGCTCGACGGTCGGCACCATCACCGAGGTCTACGACTACCTCCGCCTGCTCTACGCCCGCGCCGGCAAGCCGCACTGCCCACAGTGCGGCGAGCCGATCAGCAAGCAGACCCCACAGCAGATCGTCGACCAGGTCCTCGCGATGGAGCAGGGCATCCGCTTCCAGGTGCTCGCGCCGGTGGTCCGCGGCCGCAAGGGCGAGTACGTCGACCTGTTCGCCAACCTGCAGCAGCAGGGCTACTCACGGGCCAGGGTGGACGGCAGGGTCTACCCGCTCACCGAGCCACCCACGCTGAAGAAGCAGGAGAAGCACGACATCGCGGTGGTGGTCGACCGGCTCACCGTCAAGGCCGGCGCCAAGCAGCGGCTCACCGACTCGGTGGAGACCGCGCTGCGCCTCGCCGACGGGCTCGTCGAGCTGGAGTTCGTCGACCTGCCCGAGCATGACGCGCACCGCATCCGCGGCTTCTCCGAGAACCTCGCCTGCCCCAACGGCCACCCGCTGGCCATCGAGGACCTGGAACCCCGTTCGTTCTCCTTCAACTCGCCCTACGGCGCCTGCCCGGAGTGCACCGGCATCGGCATCCGCAAGGAGGTCGACCCGGAGCTGGTGGTCCCCGACGACGAGCTGTCCCTGGCCGAGGGTGCCATCGCGCCGTGGTCGGGCGGGCAGGCCGCGGAGTACTTCCAGCGCCTACTGCAGTCCCTGGCTGAGACCATGGGCTTCCGGGTGGACACCCCGTGGCGCCGGCTGCCGGCCAAGGTGCAGAAGGCGGTGTTGCACGGCGTCGACGAACAGGTGCACGTCCGCTACCGCAACCGCTACGGCCGCCAGCGCTCGTACTACGCCAACTACGAGGGCGTGATCCCGTTCCTGGAACGGCGCCAGGAGCAGACCGACTCCGAGCAGATGCGCGAGCGCTACGAGGGCTACATGCGCGAGGTGCCGTGCCCGGCCTGCCAGGGCGCCCGGCTCAAGCCGGAGATCCTCGCGGTCACCCTGGAGCACCCCACCCGGGGTGAGCGCTCGATCGCCGACGTGTGCTCCTTCTCCATCGCCGAGGCGTCGGAGTTCCTCGACGCCCTGGTGCTCGGCCCGCGCGAGGCGATGATCGCCGGTGCGGTGCTCAAGGAGATCCAGGCCCGGCTGCGCTTCCTGCTCGACGTCGGTCTGGACTACCTGTCCCTGGACCGGGCCGCGGGCACGCTGTCCGGCGGTGAGGCGCAGCGCATCCGGTTGGCCACCCAGATCGGGTCCGGGCTGGTCGGTGTGCTGTACGTGCTGGACGAGCCGTCGATCGGGCTGCACCAGCGGGACAACCACCGGCTCATCGAGACCCTCACCCGGCTGCGCGACCTCGGCAACACGCTGATCGTGGTCGAGCACGACGAGGACACCATCAAGTCCAGCGACTGGGTGGTGGACATCGGGCCCGGCGCCGGCGAGCACGGCGGTCGGATCGTGCACAGTGGCCCGTACCAGAAGCTGCTGCGCAACAGGGGGTCGCTCACCGGTGACTACCTGGCCGGGCGCAAGGTCATCGAGATCCCGCGGATCCGCCGCCCGGTGGACCGCAAGCGCCAGCTCACCGTGGTCGGGGCCCGCGAGCACAACCTGCGCGGCGTGGACGTGTCCTTCCCGCTCGGCTGCCTGATCGCGGTCACCGGGGTGTCCGGTTCGGGCAAGTCCACCCTGGTCAACGACATCCTGGCCACCGTGCTGGCGAACAAGCTCAACGGCGCGCGGCAGGTCCCCGGCCGGCACACCCGGGTGCGCGGGCTGCAGCACGTGGACAAGCTGGTGCGGGTGGACCAGTCGCCGATCGGCCGCACCCCGCGGTCCAACCCGGCCACCTACACCGGCGTCTGGGACCACGTCCGCAAGCTGTTCGCCGCCACCACCGAGGCCAAGGTGCGCGGCTACCAGCCCGGCCGGTTCTCGTTCAACGTCAAGGGCGGCCGCTGCGAGGCGTGCGCGGGCGACGGCACCATCAAGATCGAGATGAACTTCCTGCCGGACGTCTACGTGCCGTGCGAGGTGTGCAAGGGCGCCCGGTACAACCGGGAGACCCTGGAGGTGCACTACAAGGGCAAGACGGTCGCCGAGGTGCTGGACATGCCGATCGAGGAGGCGGCCGAGTTCTTCGAGCCGATCAAGTCGATCCACCGGCACCTGCAGACCCTCGTCGACGTGGGGCTGGGTTACGTGCGGCTCGGCCAGCCCGCGCCGACGCTGTCCGGCGGCGAGGCCCAGCGGGTGAAGCTCGCCAGCGAGTTGCAGAAGCGGTCCACCGGCAAGACCGTCTACGTGCTCGACGAGCCCACCACCGGCCTGCACTTCGAGGACATCCGCAAGCTGCTCGGCGTGATCCACGGCCTGGTGGACAAGGGCAACACGGTGATCGTCATCGAGCACAACCTGGACGTGATCAAGACGTCGGACTGGATCGTCGACATGGGACCGGAGGGTGGCTCGGGCGGCGGCACGGTGGTCGCCGAGGGCCCGCCCGAGGCCGTGGCCGAGGTGGCGGAGAGCTACACCGGCCAGTTCCTCGAGCCGGTCCTGCGGGGCTGCGCCCTCGCAGGTGGGCGAGCGGGCGCGGCAGCCCGCGGATCGTCGGATCGCCCCGCCCGCGATCGCCCCGAGCCGGCATAATGCGAGGGTGCCGTTGATCGACTACCGGTTCCACGTGGTGTGGTCGATCGACGCGCCGGTGCCGCGGGTGGCCGACGCGCTCACCGACCTGGCCGGGTACCCGTCGTGGTGGCCGGACGTCCGCGCGGTGTGCCGGGTGGACGACGACACCGCGGAGGTGCGCTGCCGCTCGGCGCTGCCGTACGAGCTGCGGCTGTGGTTGCGCCGCGTCGAGCAGCGGGTCGAGCGGGACCACCGCCGGGGGCGGCTGCGCGTGGCGCTGACCGGCGACCTCGAGGGCTTCGTCGGGTGCGTGCTCACCGGCCGGCCGGGTGGCACCCGCCTCGACATCGTGCAGCAGGTGGTGGTGCGCAAGCCCGTGCTGCGGTGGCTGTCCCCGCTGGCGCGACCGCTCTTCCGGGCCAACCACGCGGTGATGATGCGCCGCGGCCGGCACGGCCTGAGCGCGCACCTGACGGCCCGGCCCGGTTGACCCACCAGATGCGCGCCGGCCGACCGCAAGCCGCGCTACGGGCAGGTCGGCAGGTCCGAGGCGCGGTACGTGGCGGTGAGCTGACGCGGGCGGCCGGGCACGCCGGGCCGGGTCTGCCACGGGTGCGGCCCGGCCAGCGGCCGGTACTCCACGCCGAGCGCGTCGAGCCGGGGCAGGTGGTGGTCGCGCAGCCGGGGCAGGAACTCCGCGTCGTCCCGCGGTCCGCTGCTCCACACCACCTCGGCGAACGCCGCCAGCCGCGGGAACACCGCGTAGTCCACCCGGCGCGCCGTGTCGAGGTGTTCCGACCACACCTGCGCCTGCGCGCCCAGCACCCGCGCCCGGGCGCCCTCCGGCAGCTCCGGGGGCAGCGGGTCGTAGCGGTAGACGTCGGCCAGCTCCCGGACGAAGCCGACCGGGATCGGCTCGTCGGGGTGGTCGGACTGCCGGTGGTCGAGGTAGACGTCCTGCTCCGGGCAGAGCACGACGTCGTGGCCGGCGGTGGCCGCCCGCACGGCGGCGCCGGTGCCCCGCCACGACGCGACCACCGCGTCGGCCGGCACCCGCCCGCCGGCGTCGAGGATCTCGTCCCAGCCCAGCGCCCGCCGCCCCCGCGCGCGCAGGTGCGCCGCCATTCGGCCGAGGAACCAGCCGTGCAGCTCGTGCGGGCCGGCCAGGCCCAGCTCGGCCGCCCGCCGCCGGGACCGCGGGTCGTGCTCCCACTGCTCGGTCGGGACCTCGTCGCCGCCGATCCCGATCACCGGGGACGGGAAGATCTCCAGCACGGTGTCCAGCACCGCGGTGAAGAACTCCACTGTGGACTCCTCGGCGTTGAGCACGTCGTGGCACACCCCCCACGACGTCCACACGTCGAGCTCGCGGTCCGGGTGCACGCCGAGCTCCGGATAGGCGGCCAGCGCGGCCCGCACGTGCCCGGGCACGTCGATCTCCGGCACCACGGTCACCCCGCGCTCGGCCGCGTAGCCGACGATCTCCCGCAGGTCGTCGCCGGTGTAGAAGCCGCCGTGCGGCCGCCCGTCCCGGTCCGGGCCGTCGTGCCTGCCCACCATCGACCCGGTCCGCCACGCGCCCACCGAGGTCAGCCGCGGGTAGCGAGGAATCTCGACCCGCCAGCCCTGGTCGTCGGTGAGGTGCAGGTGCAGCACGTTCAGCTTGTGCGCGCCCAGCAGGTCGACGAACCGCAGCACCTCGGCCTTGGTGCGGAAGTGCCGGGCGACGTCGAGCAGGCAGCCCCGCCAGCGGAACCGGGGCCAGTCGGTGATCACCCCGCACGCGAGCCGATCCGGTCCAGGGTGGATGGCCGAGGCGCGGAAGGCGTGCGGGCCGCGCAGCTGCCGCAGGGTCTGCCACGCGTAGTGGGCGCCGGCGGGATCGGCCGCCTCGGCGTACGCGCCATCCGGGGTGAGGTGCAGCCGGTAGCCCTCGGCCGGCAGGTCCGCCGCGGGGCGCACCTCCAACTCGGTTCCCGCGGGCGGCAGGCACACCCCGGGCGCCGGCTCGATCCGCACCGGGCGGGGCAGCAGCGTGTCGAAGCCGGGCACGGTTACCCCTTCACCGCGCCGGCCAGCCCGGACACCAGCCGCCGCTGGACGAGCACGAAGAAGATCAGCACCGGGATCGTCATCAGCGTCGAGCCGGCCATGATCGCGCCCCAGTCGTTCTCCTCGGGCTTGAAGAACACCAGGATCGCCTGCGGCAGCGTCTGGTTCTCGGTCTTGGAGATGATGAACGTCCTGGCGAACAGGAAGTCGTTCCAGGCGTGGATGAACGACAGCACGCTGACCGCCACCAGCCCGGGCAGTACCAGCGGGAACAGGATTTGCCAGGTGAACCGCAGCCGGCTGGCGCCGTCCAGCGTCGCGGCCTCCTCCAGCTCGGCCGGCACCGCCGCGACGAACCCGCGCAGCATCCAGATCGCCAGCGGCAGGGTGAACGCCAGGTGCACCAGCACCAGCGAGCCGAGCTCGTTCAGCCCGAACGCCGGCGCGACGTCACCCACCGAGCGCATCAGGAAGAACAGCGGGATGGTCAGCGCCTCCACCGGCACCATCTGCGCCACCAGCAGCATCACTAGCAGCACCGTGCGGCCGCGGAACCGGAACCGGGTGAGCGCCACCGCGGCGAGGAACGACAGCAGCAGCGAGCCGGCCACCACCACGACCGCGACGAGCACGCTGTTGACGAAGTAGCGGGCGAACCCGGCCGCGCCGAGCACCCGCTCGAAGTGCTCCAGGGTGGGGGCCAGCGTCCACGGCCGCGGGTCGGCCGACTGGATCTCGCCGGTCGGCTTGAGCGCCGACAGCAGCATCCAGTACAGCGGGAACGCGACCAGGCCGGCGACGGCGACCGTCATCACCTCCGCGACGAGCCGGCCGGGCCGGCGCACCCCGCGGCGCCGCCGGGCCGCGAGCACTGTGGACACCGGGGCCACCTCCCTACAGCTCCACGCTCTGCCGCTGCGAGCGGACGTACAGCGCGGTGATCGACAGCAGGATGAGCGTCATCACCACGCCGATCGCGGCGCCCAACCCGTACTCCGAGCCGGCGAACGCCTGCTGGTAGGCGTAGACGTTGAGCACCAGGTTGCGCCCGGCCACTCCGCCGCCGTTGGTCATCACGTAGATCTGGGTGAAGATCTTGAAGTCCCAGATGATCGACTGGATCGTGGCGATCAGCAGCAGCGGTCGCAGGATCGGCAGGATCACCGCCGTCGCGGTCCGCCGCCACGACGCGCCGTCCAGCGCGGCGGCCTCCAGGACCTCCTCCGGCACCCCCCTGATCCCGGCGTACATCGTCACGAGCACGAACGGGAACGAGCACCAGATCACCTCCAGCGCCACCAGGCCGAAGGCGCTGTAGGTGCCGTAGGTCCACGAGTGCCCGGCCATGCTCTCCCAGCCGAGCCCGGCGAGCACCTCGTTGACCAGCCCGAAGTCGGTGTCGAACAGGAACAGCCAGATGTAGGAGCCGGCCATCGCCGGGGTGGCCCACGCACCGAGCGCGGCCAGGAACAGCAGCATCCGGGGCACCGCGCGGACCCGGCTGGCGAGTACCGCGAGCGCGGTGCCCAGCAGCAGGCTGCCGACCACGCACACCGCGGCGAAGCCGATCGTCTTCGCCAGCACCACCCAGAACTGCGTGGTGCTCAGCAGCCGGACGTAGTTCTCCAGGCCGAGGAACACCAGCGGCGCGTTGCCGGCCGCCTCGGCTTGCCCGTAGTCGTACAGCGAGATCAGGACGAGCTGGTACAGCGGGTAGGCCAGCACGCCGAGCAGGAGGACGGCCGCCGGCGCCAGGTACAGCGCCGCCGGCCGCCCGTCCCGCCGCCGGCGCCGGGCGCGCACCGGTGCCGGCACCCCCGGCCGGACGGTGGGCGCGGGAGCGATCTGCTGGGTCGCCATCGAGCTGCCCGGCCTCAGCCGCCGAACGCGCTGTTCATCTGCTCGGCGGCCACGCCGAGGGCTTCCTCCGGGCGCTGCTCCCCGGTGGCGATCCGCTGCACCGCCGTGGGCAGCACGCCCTGCGCGTCGATGCGGGACCACGCCGGGGTGCCGGGCACGAACCGGGTGCCGGACCGCAGCGTCGCGACGAACGGCTCGAGGAACGGATCCTGGTCCACCAGGCCGCGTTGCACGCTGCCCAGCGTCGGCAGGTTGCCCATGGCCTCGTACATCCTGCGCTGGTACTCCGGCCCGCCGAGCAGCTGGACGAACTCCACGGCGAGGCCGCGCCGCTGACTGGCGCCGAATACGCCGAGCAGGTTGCCGCCGGCGAACGCGGGAGCGATGGCGCCCGGTTCGAAGCCGGGCAGCGGCACCACGGCGTACTTGCCGCCGGCCTCGCCGGCCTCCACGGCCTTGCGGTTGAAGTCGCCGCCGATCGTCATCGCGGCCTTGCCGCCGGCGAACGCCTGCACGCTCTGTGTCCCGGTGAGGTCGGCGCACTGCTCGGGCGGGCAGATGTCCGGCTGGATCAGCCGGGTGTAGGCGGTCACGCCCCGCTGGGCCGCCTCCGAGGTCACCGCGGCGGTCCACCGGCCGCCCTCCTGCCGGGCCAGCTCGCCGCCGGCGGCCCAGAGGAACGGCAGCATCGCGTAGACGTACTTGCCGCCCACGGAGATGCCGTAGAGGTCGGGCCGCGCGGCGCGGATGGTGCGGGCGGTCTCGGCCAGCTCGTCGAGCGTCGCCGGCGGGGTCAGTCCGAGCTCGGCGAACACGTCCGTGCGGTAGTAGAGGGCGCGGATGCCGGTGAACCAGGGCAACCCGTAGACCTCGCCGTCCACCCTGGCGGTGTCCAGCACCGACGGCAGCAGATCATCGCCGTGCTCCCAGGACCGCAACTCGGCCGTCAGGTCGGCCAGCGCGCCGGTCTCGACGTAGCTGGCGACGTCGGTGTTGCCGAACTCGGCGACATCCGGGGCGTTGGAAGGGTCGTTGAACGCGCCGGCGAACTTGTCGGCGCGGCCTTCCACGGCGACCCACTGCACGTCGACGTCGACGCCCTCGTGCTCGGCCTCGAACGCGGCGATCGCCTCGTTCACCACGGCTTCCTTCGGCGTGCGGTTGGCCTCGTCGAACAGCCACACCCGCAGCGTCCCGGTGGTCTCGTCGCCGCCCTCTCCGGCGGGACCGGACTGGGCGGGGCCGCAGCCGGCCACGACGGCGAGCGCGAGCGCGGCGGCCAGGGTTCGGGGAGTTCTCATGGGGACCTCATTGCGTTATCTGCAACAGGAGTTTCGCTATTGGCAATCGATCGTAGGACTGGACCAGACCACGCACAAGGGTCTAGACCACCGGGGCGCAGCGGAAGGCTCAGCGGAAAGCGACGATCGCGACCGAGGGCACCGCGACCGACCCGGCGACCGGGCCGGGCAGGCCGGTGCGCGGGTCACGGGGTAGCCAGGTGACCGTGCCGGAGCGTTGGTTGGCCACGTAGAACCAGCGCTCAGCCGGGTCCAGGGTGAAGTGCCGCGGCCACACCCCGCCGGTGGCGACGTTGCCGAGCCGGCGCAGCCGGCGTCCGGCGTTCGTGGTGGCGAACGTCGCGAGGGTGTCCTCGCCGCGGTTGGTGGCGTAGACGAATCGCCCGTCCCGGGTCACCGCGATCTCCGCCGGGTACTGCGGGGAGGGCGCGTCCGCGGGCACCGTCGGCACCGCGGGGCCGAGCTCGAGCCGGCCGCGCACCGGGTCCCAGTCCGCGACGGTGACCTCCGGGCGCAGCTCGCCGAGCACGTAGGCGGTCCGGCCGAGCGGGGAGAACGCCAGGTGCCGCGGCCCCGCCCCGGTGGGTAACCGGGCCTGCTGGTGCCGGGTCAGCGTGCCGCGCGCCGGATCGAGCCGGTACACGTACACCGAGTCCGCGCCGAGGTCGACCGCGAGCACCCAGCGGCCGCTGGGGTCGGGCAGCACCTGGTGGGCGTGTGGCTCGCGGTCGGTTCCGGTGTGCTGGACGAGGTCGCTGGCCTCGGCGAGGGTGCCGTCCGCGTGGATCGGGTGCACCACCACCGTGCCGTCGGTGTAGTTCGCGGTCAGCAGGTGCCTCCCACCGGGGTGCACCGACAGGTGCGTCGGCCCGGCACCCCGCGTCGACCGGGAGCCGAGCACCCGGGGTCGTGCCGGGTCCGTGACGTCCAGCGCGGTGACCGTGCCGTCGGGCACCAGCTCGTTGGTGACGTAGGCGCGGGTGCGGTCGGCGGAGAACGCGATCCAGGACGCGTCCGGCACGTCGGCGACGGTGCCGGTGACCCGCAGCGCCACGCCTTCCTTCCGGGCGGTCTGCAGCCCGCGTCCGGGGGGTGAGCCCCAGGTGGAGTAGCTGCCGAGGAGCACGGGGCACCCGTGCCGGGCCGCGCCCGCCTCCGTGGCACCGGCCACCCTGGCGGTGAGGACGGTGCCGAGCGCGGCGGCACCGGCGGCACCGAGGAACCGGCGGCGATCCATTCCGGTCATGAACCTGCCTTCCTGCGAGGGAATCAGACAACTGCCATGAGCAACGCCGCCGCCCCGAACCCGGCGACCGACAGGACGGTCTCCAGCACCGTCCAGGTCTTCAGCGTGTCCGACACCGAGATGCCGAAGTAGCGCGAGACGATCCAGAACCCGCCGTCGTTGACGTGCGAGGCGATGATGGAGCCGGCGGCGATCGCCACCACCAGCAGCGCCAGCTGCGCCTGCGAGTAGCCCAGCTCGGCCACGGTGGGCGCGACGATCCCGCTCGTCGTCACGATCGCGACCGTGGCCGAGCCCTGCGCGATCCGCAGGCCGCAGCTGATCACGTACGCGGCGAGGATCACCGGTAGCCCCGCCGAGTCCAGCGAGCCGGCCACGGCCTTGCCGATCCCGGTGGCGGCGAGCACGGCGCCGAAGAACGCGCCGGCCCCGACCACCAACAGGATCATCGCCACCGGGCGCAGCGCGGTCGCGGACAGCTCGGACAGCTCCCGCCCGCTCATCCCGCGCCGGGTGCCGAGCAGCCAGTACGCCAGCAGCACGGCCAGCGTCAGTGCGACCGCGGGGGTCCCGACGAACGTCGCGACGCCGGCCGTCGCCGAGTCATCGGGCAGCCAGATGCTGCCGAACGTGCCGAGCAGGATCAGCACCAGCGGCACCGCGATGATCCCGGCGACGAGGCCCAGCGACGGCGGCGGCCGGGTGGCCGCGCCCGGCGCGTCCCTGACCTCGGATCCGCCCAACGCGGCCAGCATCTCCTCGGGCACCGGAACGTGGATCCGGTTGCCGATCCACGTGGAGAACAGCACCCCGCCGACGAACCAGGCCGGGATCGCGCACGCGGCACCCATGAGGATGACCCAGCCGAGCTCGACGTGCAGCAGTCCGGCGGCGGCGACCGGGCCGGGGTGCGGCGGGAGGAACGCGTGGGTGACCGAGAGTCCGGCCACCAGCGGGAGGCAGTAGAGCAGGATCGACCGGCCGCCCTGCTTCGCGGCCACGTACACCAGCGGCGCGAGCACGAAGATGCCGATGTCGAAGAACACCGGGATGCCGAAGATCAGCCCGGCGATGCCCATCGCCAGCGGCGCCCGCCGCTCGCCGAAGGCGCGCAGCAGTGCCGAGGTGAGCACCCTCGCCCCGCCGGAGCGCTCCAGGATCGCGCCGAGCAGCGTGCCGAGTCCGATGATCGCCGCGATGTGCCCGAGGACGCCGCCGAAGCCCTTCTCCAGCAGCGAGTCCGACGCCTTCTGCGCCGAGCCGACGATGGTGCCCACCGGCAGCCCGGCGGCCAGCGCGGTGAGCAGCCCGATGACGAGCAACGCGATGAACGGCTCCATCCGGAACCGGATGATGAGCAGCAGCAGCGCCGCGATCGCGACGGCCGCGAGGGTGAGCAGGCCGCCCGTGGAGTGCTGCAGCCAGTCGACGAACGCCGTCACCGCCCCACCCCCGGCTTGCGCAGCGCCCGCCCGGCCAGCGCGCCGGTCGGCCGACCGCCGTCGATGGCGGCCACCCCGTTGACGAAGACGTACGGGATGCCGGCCGCCGGCTGGCGCGGGTCGTCGAAGGTGGCGGTGTCGGCGACGGTGTCCGGGTCGAACAGCACCAGGTCGGCCGCGTAACCGGGGCGGACCAGCCCGCGGTCGGGCAACCGCAGCCGCCGGGCCGCTCTTCCGGTGAGGTGGGCGACGCACTCGGCGAGGTCCAGCACGCCGAGCTCACGGACGTAGCGGGCGAGGTATCGGGGGAAGGTGCCCCACGCCCGGGGATGCGGGCGGTCGCCGACGAGCAGGCCGTCGCTGCCGCCGGTGTGCGCGGGGTGGCGCATGATCGCCCGCACGTTCTCCTCGTGTCCCACGTGCATCAGGCAGGACGTGCCGAGCCGCTCGGCGACCAGCACGTCGAAGAACAGCTCGGCGGGTGGGACGCCGGCGGCCCGCGCGGACTCGGCGACCGTGCGCCCGACGAGGTGGGCGTGCTCGGCCCCGCGGACGCCGTTGATCTCGATGGTCGACCAGTCGACCGGCACCCCGTGCGCACCGTCGGAGCCGGTCTCCTCGACCTCCGCCCGGATCCGCTCCCGGGTGTCCGGATCGGACAGTCGAGCCAGGGTGGCGTCGAGCCCGCCCTCGGCGGCCCAGCTGGGCAGCAGCGCGGAGAGGTAGGTGGCGCCGGGTAGGTAGGGGTAGCTGTCGAGGCTGATGTCGCGGCCCTCGGCGATCGCGTCGTCGAGCAGCCGGAGCAGCTCGGGGGCGCGGCCCTCGTTCACCGAGAAGTTCATCGTGGCGTGCGCCAGGTGCAGCGGGCAGCGCGCCCGCCGGCACACCTCGACCATCTCTCGGTACGCCTCCAGCGCGCCGGCGCCGTAGCTGCGGTGGTGCGGGCTGTAGAAGCCGCCGTGCTCGCCGACCACCGCGCACAGCGCCACCAGCTCGTCGGTGCCGGCGTACATCCCCGGCGGGTAGGTGAGCCCGGAGGACATCCCGAACGCGCCCTCGGCCAGCCCGGTCGCGACCAGCTCGCGCATCCGGTCCAGTTCGGACTCCGTCGGCGGCCGGTCGGCGAAGCCCACCACCAGCATCCGCACGGTGCCCTGCGGCACCAGGTACGCGGCGTTGACCGCGATGCCGCGGTCGAGGCGGTCGAGGTACTCGCCGACCGAGCGCCAGCTCCAGTCGAACCCGGGCGGGTCGTCGTTCCACCCGGCGAGCTGGGCGCGCAGTGCCTCGAGGGCGCGGTCGTCGGCCGGTGCGTAGGACAACCCGTCCTGGCCGATCACCTCCGTGGTGACGCCCTGCGACACCTTGGCGAGATGGTCCGGGTTGGCCAGCAACTGGAGGTCGGAGTGCGCGTGCATGTCGATGAACCCCGGGGCCAGCACCAGCGCGGTCGCGTCGACCACCCGGCCGGCGGTGAGCGTGCCCGGCTCGGCGACTGCCGCGATCCGTCCGCCGGTGACGCCGACGTCGCCGGGGAACAGTGGCGCGCCGGTGCCGTCGGCGATCCGCGCGCCGCGCAGGACGAGGTCCATGGCTCCTCCGGGTCAGCGGTGGGGCAGCGGTGGTCAGAAGTAGGTCCGGACGAAGTCGACGACGGTCTCGCCGTCGGCGTCGACCACCGGCAGCAGCGACCACTTGTCGAACACCGTGCAGGGGTGGGACAGGCCGAGGCCCACCCAGTCGCCCACGTCCAGCGGCGAGCCCGCCGGGAGGCGGAGGAACGCGTGCTGGTCGTTGAGCGCGGTGATCTCGTGGCCCGCCAGTGGCGCCGCGGAGCCCCCGCTGGTCCGGTGCCACTGCGGCTCGGGCAGGCCCTGGTCGAACGAGACGTCCCGGCGGCCGAGGGTGAGCAGTGCGAGGTCGTTCGCGGGGCGGGAGCTCACCTGGGCCCAGGCCCGCAGCGCCGAGCGCAGCGGGCTGCCTTCGGTCCGCGGGGTGGCGCCCAGCGGGGAGATCGCCCGATAGAACCCGTCGTCGTGGGTGAGGTAGGCACCGCTGCGCAGGATCGGCAGCACGTCCAGCCCGGCCGGCCAGCCGGTGGTGATGCCGGCGGCGACCTGGTCGAAGAAGGCGCTGCCACCCGCGGTGACGATCACCGGTCGTCCCGACGCGAGCAGCCCCCGCTCGGCGAGCGCGACGGTCAGCCCGCGTAGCTCGTCCAGATAGGACTCGACGCGGGTGAGGGAGGCCGCGGACGCGTCGTGCGCCAGCGCCGCCTCGTAGCCGGCCACGCCGGCCAGCCGCAGCGTGGGGCTGTCCCGCACGGCCTCGGCCACGGCCAGCGCGGTGTCCCGGTCGCGCACACCGGTCCGGCCGCCCTCGGCGCCCAGCTCGACGAGCACGTCCACCGGCCGGTCCGCGTGGGCGGCGGCGAGCGCGTCGTGCATCAGCCGCACCCCGCGCACCGAGTCGACCCAGCAGCCGAACTCGAACCCGGGGTCGGCGGCCAGCTCGCCGGCCAGCCACGCCAGCGCCGCCGGGTCGACCAGCTGGTTGGCCAGCAGCACCCGGGACACCCCGAATGCCCGGTACACCCGCAGCTGCCCGGCGGTGGCGGCGGTGATGCCCCACGCGCCGTGCTCGAGCTGCCGGGCGAACAGCTGGGGCGCCATGGTGGTCTTGCCGTGCGGGGCGAGCGCGACGCCGTGCTCGGCGCACCAGCGCGCCATGATCCGCAGGTTGTGCTCCAGCGCGGCGTTCTCCAGCACGACGACCGGGCCGAGGAACCCCGCGCTGAACAACCCGGGGCGGGCGGCGGCGACCTCGGCGAGCGCCATGCCGGCCAGCGCCGGTGGCACGCACCGGAACCGCCAGTCCAGCCGCTCGGCGCGGATGCCCGCCACGGCGGCCGTGTCGAGCGTGCCCGGGGAGAGGGGGATCGACGGCTCTGACGGCTTGAACGGCTCTGACGGCTCTGAGGGCTCTGACGGCGTCGACGGCACTGTCATGACCACCACCTGGATTGCGCTATGTGCAACGGGTGTTGCGGGAAGTGCATTGGGAAGGTGTAGCATTGCCGCCGCCACAGGTCAACGAATCGGGTGAGGAGGACGGGTTGACGGAGGACTCGGTCGGCCCGGAAGTGCTGTGCGTCGGCGAGTCGATGGCGCTGTTCGTCCCCGCCGAGCCGGGCCCGCCGCACCTGGTCCGTTCCTGGCACCGCACCGTCGGTGGCGCGGAGTCCAACGTGGCCTGTCACATGGCCGCGCTCGGGCTGCGCAGCGCCTGGGTGAGCGCCGTGGGGCCGGACCCGTTCGGCCGCGCGCTGCTCGACGAGCTCGCCGCGGCCGGCGTCGACGTGTCCGCCGCCTATGTGGACCCGCAGCGGCCGACCGGGATCTACTTCAAGGAGGCCGGGGTGCCGGGCAGTCCGGTGCGGTACTACCGGACCGGGTCGGCCGCGTCCGGGATGGGGCCGGAGCTGCTGCGCCGGCTCCACCTGCGCGGCGTGCGGCTGGTCCACCTCAGCGGCATCACGCCGGCGCTGTCGGTCGGCTGCGCGGAGCTGGTCCGGGCGCTGCTCGCGCGGCCCCGCGGGAACCACCGGGTCTCGTTCGACGTGAACTGGCGCCCCACGCTCTGGGAAGGGCGGAATCCCGCCCTGCTCGCCGAGCTGGCCGCCGCCGCCGACATCGTCCTGGTCGGCGACGACGAGGCCGAGGTGGTGTGGGGGACCGGTGACCCGCACCTGTTGCGCCGGCTGCTGCCCGAGCCGGTGGCGCTCGTGGTCAAGCACGGCGAGCGCGGCGCCACGCTGCTGGAGCGGGACGCCGCGCCGGTGTTCGCCCCCGCCCTGCGGGTCGATGTGGTGGAGCCGGTGGGCGCGGGGGACGCGTTCGCCGCCGGGTTCCTCGCCGCGACCCTGCGCGGGGCGAGCCCGCTGGCCCGGTTGCGGGCAGGGCATGTGCAGGCCGCCGCCACGCTGCGCACCGCCGCCGACGTCGGGCCACCGCTGCCCCCGGACGTCGTCGCCGCGCTGGTGGCCGCCGACGGGCCGGCGTGGGCGGCGGCGCGGCTGACCGACGCCGGGCTGGTGCCCGCGGTCGTGGGCGACGGGTCCGCTCCTCCAGCCGGCGCGGCGGCGGCCCCACCGCCGGCCCGATACCGAACCTCACCACCGGCCGCCGTGGAGGACCGATGAGCCAGAGCTTGGACCGCGCGCTGACGCTGCTGGGCGGCCTCGCCAAGGACGCGCGCACGCTCGACCAGCTGGCCGAGGAGGTCGGCGTGCACAAGTCCACCGTGCTGCGGTTGCTGCGCACGCTCGAGGCGCACCACTTCGTGCACCGGGTCGGCGCCCGGCACTACCGGCTCGGCAGTGCCCTGTTCGATTTGGCCAACCAGGCGCTGGAGCAGCGTGACGTGCGGCGCAGCGCGGAGCCCGCGCTGGCCGACCTCAACGAGCGCACCGGGCACACCGTGCACCTGGCCAGCTACGAGGACGGCGAGGTCGTCTACATCGACAAGTTCGAGGGCCGGCACTCGGTGCGGATGTACTCGCGGGTGGGCAAGCGGGCGCCGTTGCACTGCACGGCCGTGGGCAAGGTGCTGGTCGCGGCGTTCCCGCCGGCCCGGCGGGCGGAGATCGCCGCCGGCATCGACTACGTGCGGATGACCGGCAACACCATCGGCACGGTCGAGGACTACCTTGCCGAGCTCGCCAGGGTCGCCGAGCGCGGCTACGCGGTGGACAACGCCGAGCACGAGGACTTCATCCACTGCGTCGCGGCGCCGATCCGCGGCGCCGGCGGCGAGGTGCTGGCCGCGGTGTCGCTGTCGGTGCCGAAGGTGCTGCTCGACTTCGAGGGGCTGCTGGCGTTGGTACCGGACCTGGTCGCCGCCGCCGAGGAAGCGTCCCTCCAGAGTGGATGGACACCGTCAGTGAGAAGGACACCGGAGAGAGAGGACGGTCGATGACCAAGGTCGCGATTCGCACCGCGGAGGCGCCGGAGCCGGTCGCCGCGTACGCCCAGGGCGTGCGCAGGGGCAACATCCTGCAGGTGGCCGGGCAGGTCGGGATCGACCCGGCGACCGGGCGGATCGCCGGCGAGACGGTGGCCGAGCAGACCCGGCAGACGTTCCGCAACCTGGAGGCCGTGCTCGCGGCCGCCGGGGCGAGCCTGGACGACGTGGTGATGATGCGGGTCTACCTCACCGACACCGCGCACTTCGCCGAGCTGAACGAGGCCTACGGAGAGCTGGTCCGCGAGCCCTACCCGGCGCGCACCACCGTGTACGTCGGGCTGCCGGAGGGCCTGCTGGTGGAGATCGACGCGCTCGCCGTACTCGACTAGAGAGTTCGGGGCGATGTGCACGGCGGTGCGAGCCGCGTGCCTCACCGGAAGCGGCTGCCGCCGCTGATGTCATCACGACGAGTCGCCACGTGATGGTTGATCGGAGCGGCCGGGACCGGCGAGACTCTCCGGCGTGACGGAGTACCTCAACGAGACGGTCTTCACCTGGGGCGGCGTTCCGCTGAAGTTCGGCGCGGGCGCGGTCGACGAGATCGGCTTCGACCTCGCCGCGACGGGTGCCCACCGGGTGCTGGTGGTGACCGACGCCGGCCTGGTCCGCACCGGGGTGCCGGATCGGGTGGCCGACGCGGCCACCGCCGCCGGCCTCACCGTGGAGACCTACGACGGCGTGCACGTCGAGCCGACCGACGCCAGCCTCACCGAGGCCGTCGAGTTCGCCCGGCAGGGGGAGTGGGACGGCTTCATCGGCGTCGGCGGGGGCTCCGCCATCGACACCGCCAAGGCGGTCAACCTGCTCACCACCTACCCCGGTGAGCTGACCGAGTACCTGAACCGGCCGATCGGGGAGGGCAAGGCGCCACCGGGGCCGCTCAAGCCGCTGGTGGCGGTGCCCACCACCGCGGGAACCGGGTCGGAGAGCACCCCGGTGTGCGTGCTCGACCTGCTCGGCCACAAGGTCAAGACCGGGATCAGCCACCCCCGGCTGCGGCCGACGCTGGCCGTGGTGGACCCGCTGCTGACGCTGACCCTTCCGCCCGCGGTCACCGCGGCCAGCGGGATGGACGTGCTGTGCCACGCGCTGGAGTCCTACACCGCCAAGCCCTACTCCGCGTTCCCCCGGCACACCGCGGAGACCAGGGTCGCCTACTGCGGGGCGAACCCGATCTCCGACGTGTGGGCGGAGCAGTCGCTGCGGCTGCTCGGGAAGTCGCTGCGCACCGCGGTGCTCTCCGGCCGCCACCTGGCGGCCCGCACGGACGTGATGCTCGCCGCGACGTTCGCCGGCATGGGCTTCGGCAACGCCGGGGTGCACATCCCGCACGCCTGCGGCTACCCGATCGCGGGGATGGTGCGTGACTACGTGCCCGAGGGCTACCCGCCGGAGCCGCTGGTGCCGCACGGGCAGTCGGTGTCGCTGACCGCGCCGGCGGCGTTCCGGTTCACCTTCCCCACCGACCCCAACCGGCACCTGCGGGCCGCCGAACTGCTGGCCTCGGACGCGCCCCGCCCGACCGACCCGCGCGAGCGGCTCCCGGCGGTGCTGGCCGAGCTGATGCGCGACATCGGCATCCCGAACGGCCTCGGCGCCGTCGGCTACACCGAGGCCGACACCGACCAGCTGGTCGCCGGCGCGCTGAAGCAGCAGCGGCTCCTCGGCGTGGCGCCGCGCCCGGTGACCGCCGACGACCTCGCCGCGATCTTCCGGGAGTCGATGGTCACCTGGTGACCGCCGCTACCGGACCGGGCCGGTGTACTTCTCGCCGGGTCCCTGCCCCGGCGCGTCCGGGACCGTCGACCCCTCCCGGAACGCCTTCTGCAGCGACTGCAGGCCGTCCCGCAGCGGGGCGGCGTGCAGGCCGAGATACTCGGCCGAGGCGGTGACCAGCCCGGCCAGCGCGGTGATGAGCCGCCGGGCCTCGTCCAGGTCGCGGCGGGGGCTGGTCGCGGGGTCGGGATCGGCCAGGCCGAGCCGCTCGGCCGCGGCGGACATCAGCATCAGCGCCGCCCTGCTGATCACCTCGACGCTGGGAATCTCCCCCAGCTCGCGGACGTCGGCCTCGTCGGCCCGGGAATGCCCGGGCGGCTCGCCAGCGTTGTCTACCACGTCTGGTACCCTTCCACGAGCGACCAGCCCCCGAGCGATCGGGGGCCGCAAGTGGAGCCCCGCTCCCACCCGCGTCGCCGCACCAGGCGGCCGGGTCCGGTCACCCGGGCCACCGTCGCCGGCATCGCCGGTGGGACGGCCCGCGGAGCACTCGACCTTCGTGGTCGGGTGCCGATCGGACGAGGGCCCCGCACGCCGGTATCGGTGACGGGGCCCGTGGTATGTGGGCACCAGGTCGAGCACGGGAGTAACGACAACTCGGACCAAGGAGGCCCCATCAGCTCCGAGACACGCATCAACGACCGCATCCGGGTGCCGGAGGTCCGGCTCGTCGGACCCAACGGGGAACAGGTCGGCATCGTCCGGATCGAGGATGCGCTGCGGCTCGCCCAGGAGGCGGACCTCGACCTCGTCGAGGTCGCCCCGCAGGCCCGGCCGCCGGTCTGCAAGCTCATGGACTTCGGCAAGTTCAAGTACGAGAGCGCGCAGAAGGCCCGGGAGTCCCGCCGTAACCAGCAGCTCACCGTCATCAAAGAGCAGAAGCTGCGGCCGAAGATCGACCCGCACGACTACGAGACGAAGAAGGGCCACGTGTCCCGCTTCCTCGCCGCCGGGAACAAGGTCAAGGTGACCATCATGTTCCGCGGGCGGGAGCAGTCCCGGCCGGAGCTCGGCTTCCGGCTGTTGCAGCGGTTGGCGGACGACGTCGCCGAGCTGGGCTTCGTCGAGTCGGCCCCGAAGCAGGACGGCCGCAACATGATCATGGTGCTGGCGCCGCACAAGAACGCGAAGGCCAAGCCGAAGGCGGCCAAGGAAGCCCGCCCCGCGGAGTCCTGACCTCCGCTGACGGCCGGTACGGGCCGGCAGGGGCCAGCACAGTCAGCAGCACACCGAGGTGATCGGTGTGCTGCCGCATGGAAAGACGCGAAAAGGACCACTCATGCCGAAGTTCAAGACCCACAGCGGAACCGCCAAGCGCATCCGGGTCACCGGCAGCGGCAAGCTCCGCCGCCAGAAGGCCGGTCGTCGCCACCTGATGGAGAAGAAGTCCAGCAAGGTGGCCCGCCGCCTGGAAGGCACCACCGAGGTCGCCGCGAACGACCGCGGTCGGGTCCGCCGGCTGCTCGGCCGCTGACCGCATCCCCCACGCAGTACCCACCGGGGCGCCCGCGCCCCCCGAGATCGACAGGATGGACCCTTGGCACGCGTCAAGCGGGCGGTGAACGCCCAGAAGAAGCGTCGCGCGACACTGGAGATGGCCAGCGGCTACCGCGGCCAGCGCTCGCGGCTGTACCGCAAGGCCAAGGAGCAGATGCTCCACTCGCTCAACTACGCCTACCGCGACCGCCGCGCCCGCAAGGGTGACTTCCGGAAGCTGTGGATCACCCGGATCAACGCCGCCGCACGGCAGAACGGGGTGACCTACAACCGGTTCATCCAGGGCCTCAAGGCCGCCGGCGTCGAGGTCGACCGCAAGATCCTCGCCGAGCTCGCGGTGAACGACGCCGCGGCGTTCGCGGCGCTGGCCGAGGTCGCGAAGCAGAACGTCCCGGCCGCCGCGCCGAAGACTGCCTGAGTTCCGGCATGACCGAACGACCCGGGGACTCCGTGTGCACGCACCGGACGCCCCGGGTCGTCGCCGCTCGGCGGCTGACCACGCGGTCCGGCCGGGAGCGGGCCGGCCGCTTCCTCGCCGAGGGCGCCCAGGCCGTCCGGGAGGCCCTGCGGCACGGCCGGGTGCACGAGCTGTTCGTCACCGAGGACGCCGCGCGGCGGCACCCGGACCTCGTGGCCGCCGCGGCGCGGGTGTCGACCGTCACCCCACGGGCCGCGGAGCTGCTGTCGGAGACGGTGACCCCGCAGGGACTGGTCGCCGTGTGCGACACCGTCGACGTCCCGCTGTCCGCCGCGCTGTCCGGCGCGCCGCGGCTGGTGGCGGTGCTCGCCGGCGTGGCCGACCCCGGCAACGCCGGTACCGTGTTGCGAGTGGCCGACGCCGCCGGCGCCGACGCGGTGATCCTCGCCGGCGACACCGTGGACGTGCACAACGGCAAGTGCGTCCGCGCCTCCACCGGCAGCCTCTTCCACCTCCCGGTCGCCAGGGAGCGGGATCCGGTGGCCGCGCTCACCGCGTGCCGGGCCGCCGGCCTCCTGGTCACCGCGGCCGACGGGCATGCCGACACCGAGCTGACCGCCGCCGATCGGCTCGCCGCGCCCACCGCATGGGTGTTCGGCAGCGAGGCGCACGGCTTGCCCGCCGAGGTGCGTGCCGCCGCCGATCGGGCGCTGCGGGTGCCCATCTACGGCAGGGCGGAGAGCCTGAACCTGGCCACCGCGGCGGCGGTGTGCCTCTACGCCAGCGCGATGGCCGCGTCCCGCGCCGGAGCGGTGCGTCCCACGGGCGGGTGAGGTCGCTCGCGCGCGAGGGCTCCTGGTCGCGACGGGATAACGGTCACTTAGAATTACCACGGTTCATCACCCACCTGCGCTCGCGCCTGCGTGCGGCCGCGATCCCCGTTCCGAGCGGACGTCGAGGAGTTATGTCCGGAGCCACCGACAAGCAAGAGCCGAACCCGGGCGACGTGCTCGCGCCGGAGACGTTGCAGGCCGCGGTCAAGGCGGCGGAGGAGGCGTTCGCCGCCGCGCCGGACCTGGCGGAGCTGGCCGCGGTCAAACCGGCGCACCTCGGTGACCAGTCCCCGCTGCTGCTCGCCAGGCGGCGGATCGGCGGGTTGCCCAAGGAGGAGAAGGCCGAGGCCGGCAAGCGGGTGAACGAGGCGCGGCAGGCGGTGCAGGCCGCGTTCGACGCGCGTCGCGCCCAGCTGCAGGCCGAGCGTGACGAGCGAGTGCTGCGCGAGGAGCGGGTGGACGTCACGCTCCCGTGGGAGCCGGTGCCGCGGGGCGCCCGCCACCCGATCACCACCCTCGCCGAGCGGATCGCCGACGTGTTCGTCGGGATGGGGTACGAGGTGGCCGAGGGCCCCGAGGTCGAGGCCGAGTGGTTCAACTTCGACGCGCTCAACTTCGGTAAGGACCACCCGGCCCGGCAGCTGCAGGACACGTTCTACGTGGCCCCGGAGGGCTCCGGCCTGGTGCTGCGCACGCACACCTCGCCGGTGCAGGCGCGCGCCCTGCTCGAGCGGGAGCTGCCGGTGTACGTCGTGGTGCCCGGCCGCACGTTCCGCACCGACGAGCTGGACGCCACGCACACCCCGGTGTTCCACCAGGTCGAGGGCCTCGCCGTGGACAAGGGGCTGACGATGGCGCACCTGAAGGGGACGCTGGACGCGTTCGCCAGGGCGATGTTCGGCGAGGAGTCCGGCACCCGGTTCCGGCCGCACTTCTTCCCGTTCACCGAGCCCTCCGCCGAGGTGGACGTGTGGTTCCCGGAGAAGAAGGGCGGCCCCGGCTGGGTCGAGTGGGGCGGGTGCGGCATGGTCAACCCGAACGTGCTGCGGGCCTGCGGGGTCGATCCCGACGTGTACTCGGGGTTCGCGTTCGGCATGGGCCTGGAGCGCACCCTGATGTTCCGCAACGGCATCCCCGACATGCGCGACATGGTGGAGGGCGACGTGCGGTTCACCCTTCCCTTCGGGACGGAGGCATGAGTGGGTGACCATCGCGAAGCTGCTCATTCCTGCCGACCGGGTTGGGCCCACGCTGCGGCATGCTGTTCCGCCGCGGTAGGGGAGGGTGTCCCGGAGAACAAGGAGGCGTAGTGCGAGTCCCGGTGAGCTGGCTGACCGAGCACCTCGGTCTCGGGGACGAGTCGGTCGGTCCGCAGGAGCTGGCCGACGCGTTCCTGCGGATCGGCATCGAGGTCGAGGGCGTCCGGCCGCTCGGCGAGGTGAAGGGGCCGCTGGTCGTCGGCAGGGTGGTGACGTTCGAGGAGCTGGCCGGGTTCAAGAAACCCATCCGGTACTGCCGGGTCGAGGTCGGCGACACCGTGGCCGGGGACCTGTTCGAGTCCGGAGCGTCCGACGCGGGGGGGCCGACCGGGTCGGACATCGACGACGACCCGGCGGGGATCCGCACCCACGGCATCATCTGCGGGGCGACGAACTTCGTCGAGGGAGACCTCGTCGTGGTAGCCCTGCCGGGCACGGTGCTGCCCGGCGGCTTCGAGATCACCGCGCGCAAGACCTACGGCCGGATGAGCGAGGGCATGATCTGCTCCGCCGGCGAGCTCGGCCTCGGTGACGACCAGGGCGGCATCCTCGTGCTGCCCACCGGCACGGCCAGCCCCGGCGACGACGCGCACGCGGTGCTCGGGCTGGACGACACGGTGCTCGAGCTGGAGCCGACACCGGATCGCGGTTACACCCTGTCGGTGCGCGGGCTGGCCCGCGAGCTGGCCTGCGCGCTGGACCTGCCGTTCGGCGACCCCGCGGCGCTCGACCTGCCGGAGGCCGAGGGCGAGGCGTGGCCGGTGCGGATCGCCGACCCCACCGGATGCCAGCGGTTCGTGGTGCGGCGGGTGACGGGGTTGGACGCGTCCGCGCCGACGCCGTGGCGGATCCAGCGCCGGTTGATGCTGGCCGGGATCCGGTCGATCTCGCTCGCCGTCGACGTGACCAACTACGTCATGCTCGAGCTGGGCCACCCGCTGCACGCGTGGGACACCGCGGCGGTACGCGGCGAGCTGGTGGTGCGCCGGGCCGAGCCGGGGGAGACGCTGACCACTCTGGACGGTGTCGAGCGCGTGCTGGACCCCGACGACGTGGTGATCGCCGACGATCGCGGCGCGGCGTCGCTGGCCGGCACCATGGGCGGGGCGAGCACGGAGATCTCCCCGGAGAGCACCGACGTGCTGCTCGAGGCCGCGCACTGGGACCCGGCGTCGATCAGCCGCACCGCACGGCGACACAAGCTGTTCTCCGAGGCGGCGAAGCGGTTCGAGCGGTACACCGACCCGCAGTTGTGCGCGGCCGCGGTGGAGCTGACCGCGCGGTTGCTGCGCCAGTACGGCGACGGCAGCATCCAGCCCGGCCGCACCGACGTGGGCGATGTGCCGCCGATGCCGGCTATCACCATGCCGATCAACCTGCCCGACCAGGTCGCCGGGGTGCGCTACGAGCGCGGGGTGACCGTGCGGCGGCTCACCCAGATCGGCTGCAAGGTGTCGGTGGGCACCGGCGACGACGGCACCGCGATGGTGACCGCGGTGCCGCCGAGCTGGCGCGGTGATCTGGCCCAGTCGGCCGACCTCGTGGAGGAGGTGCTGCGGCTCGAGGGGTACGAGAGCATCCCGTCGACGCTGCCGGCGGCGCCGGCAGGGCGGGGGCTCGGCCCCGCGACGCGGCGGCGGCGCGCGGTGTCCCGGGCCCTGGCCGAGGCCGGGTACGTGGAGGTGCTGCCGTTTCCGTTCGTGTCGGCCGCCGTCTGGGACGCCTTCGGCCTTCCGGCCGACGACGTGCGTCGGCGCACCCTGGCGGTGCTCAACCCGCTCGAGGCGGACAAGAACCAGCTGGCGACCACTCTCCTTCCCGGGCTGCTGGACACGCTGCAACGCAACATCGCCCGCGGTTTCCGCGACCTCGCGTTGTTCCACATCGGACAGGTGACGTTGCCCAGGGCCACCGAGGTGCCGATGCCGGAGGTCGGCGTGGACCGTCGACCCACCGACGAGGAGCTCGCGGCGCTGGAGGGCGCCGTGCCGGCCCAGCCGACGCATGTGGCCGTGGTGCTGACCGGGCAGCGGCGGCGCGCGGGCTGGTGGGGCGCCGGCGAGCCGGCGATCTGGGCCGACGCGGTGCAGGCCGCGCGGACGGTCGCGGCCTTGGCCGGTGTGGAGCTGCGCGTGGAGTCGGGTGACCTGCCGCCGTGGCACCCCGGCCGGTGCGCGCGGCTGCTGGTCGGTGACTGGCCGGTGGGGCACGCCGGCGAGCTGCACCCGAAGGTGGTGGAGGCGCTCGGCCTGCCACCGCGGACGGTCGCCATGGAGCTCGACCTCGACGCGATCCCGCTGCACGACCGCCGGCCGGCGCCGGTGATCTCCGCGTACCCGCCGGTGCTACTGGACGTCGCACTGGTGGTGGACGAGCAGGTGCCGGCCGCGGAGCTGGCCGTCGCGCTGCGCACCGGGGCCGATGAGCTGCTCGAGGACGTCACCCTGTTCGACGTCTACACCGGTGACCAGGTCGGCGCGGGCAAGCGGTCGCTGGCGTACAAGCTGCGGTTCCGCGCGCCCGACCGCACGCTCACCGTGGAGGAGGCCACGCGGTCCCGTGACGCCGCGGTGGCCGCCGCGGCCGAGCGGTTCGGCGCCACCCTCCGCGCCTGACAGTGAGGATGTACGAGGATCCTCCCGGCCCCCGGTCTGACCCTGCGCCTGCCTGACCTGAAGTCCTTGACGGGATGTGTCGACCGTGGCTGGGAGGACTCTCGTGCACCGGCGGCGTCGACACCCATGAGGACAGCCACACCGCCACAGCGGTCGACACCGCCGGGCGGGTGCTCGGCAACACCCTGTTCCCGGCCGGCTACGCGGCGCTGCTGGCCTGGCTGTGCGGGTTCGGTCGGCTCGTGCTGGTCGGTGTGGAGGCACCGGCGCGTACGGCGCCGGCCTGGCCCGGTTCCTGCGTGAGCACGGCGTGTCCCTGGTCGAGGTTGACCGCCCGGACCGCAAGGCCCGCCGCTGGCAGGGCAAGTCCGACCCGGTCGGCGCCGAGGCCGCCGCCCGTGCTGCTCTGGCAGCCCGCGCCACCGGCACACCCCGGCAGCGCGATGGCCACATCGAGGCGCGACGCGCCCTGCGGGTGGCTCGCCGCAGCGCCGTAGGCCAGCGCGCCGACGTCCCATGTCAGAGGTACCCCCTCGTGGTCACCGCACCGAACTGGTTCGCAGCCAGCTGCGCAGCCTGCGCGTCGCCGACCTGATCGCCCACGGCGCCGGCATCCTGTCGATGCCACCCACGTCGAGCAGCCGGACGTCGCCACCATGCCCTGCCGACCCTGGCCCGTCGCCACCAGCGGCTCACCCACGAGATCACCGACCTGGACACCGTGATCACACCTCTGGCCGAGACGATCAACCCCACACTCACCGCGCCGCACGGCGTCGGCCCCGACATGGCCGGCCCACTGCTGGTCACCGCCGGCGACACCCCCGACCGGCTGCGTTGTCGAGGCCGCCTTCGCCATGCTGTGTGATGTCGCCCCGCTACCGGCCAGCAGCGGCCGCACCACCCGCCACCGCCTTAACCGCGGCGACGACCGACAGGCCAACGCCGCGCTCTACCGCATCGTCCCGTGCCGGCTGCGCTGGGATCCCCGCACCCGCGCCTACGCCGAACGACGTACCAAAGAAGGCATGTCCAAGAAAGAGATCATCCGCTGCCGCACGCGCTACACCGCCCGAGAGATCTACCACGCCCTCAACCCCACACCAAGACCACAACAACCACATTCCACGCGGTTTGACATCCATAGGAGCATCACCGCCGGGCCTCGGGCGGTGCCCGCGCCCCGGCTCCGTGGGGGCCGAGGCGTCCGGCATGGTCCTTCCCGGGTTCGTCCGTGGGCGATGTCGACCCGGCACCACCGCCGCGATCCCTGGTCGGATGCCCGGCGCGCGCCGAGGCGGCGGTGCGTGGCGTTCCACCCGGCGCCGGTCCGGCACGCGGTCGCGAGTCTGGTGAGCCGGTGTCACCGCCGTCACCCAGGTGCTTGAGGGCCTCCCGCCGGGACAGGGCCGAGAGCTCTGGGTGCTCGGCGACGAACGACCGCACCCAGCCCGGGTCGGTCCGGGCGTACTGCCGCAGCGCCCAGCCGATGCCCTTGCGCAGGAAGAAGTCGGGATCGCGGGCGCTCGCGGTGACGGCGTGGACGAGCAGGTCGAGGTCGGTCGCTTCGGCCGATGTGAGCTGGCAGATCACCGCCGTGCGGCGTTTCCACCGGTCCTCATCACCCGCCCAGCGCCGCAGGACCGGGGTGACCGATGCCGGGTCCGCGCGCAGGATCGGGCCGATCCGCTGGACGGCGATCTCGTCGACGAAGTCCCACCACGCGCCGGTGACGATCAGCTCCTCGTAGAGCGGCACCAGCTCGGCCGTCTGCCACCCGGCGTACGCGCGATGCCCGGTGAGGTCGACCGCCACGTAGCGCTCCTCCCGGAACGCGGCGCCGTGCCACAACTCGCGCACGGCCCGCAGCCACTCGTCCACATCGGACAGCGGATGCTCCTGGAACAACCGCCGGGCCAGCCGCCGCCGCTCGGGCGCCGGCACCCCGCGGAACGGCATGGCCGACTTCATGTACCGCCGCATCCTCTCCGCCCTGACCGGGTCGGTTAGCTCCGCCAGACCGGCCCGGACGGCCCGCACCAGTTCCCTCATCGTCCACCCCCGGATCCCGTCGTTCGCGTTCTGCCCCG
The DNA here is from genome assembly GCF_900115565.1 of Amycolatopsis arida. Classification (GTDB taxonomy): domain Bacteria; phylum Actinomycetota; class Actinomycetes; order Mycobacteriales; family Pseudonocardiaceae; genus Yuhushiella; species Yuhushiella arida. Next base: position 133,484 of record NZ_FOWW01000012.1, read on the forward strand.
ACGGTAGGAACGGGGTCCGACAGTTCCGCGCCGCCGGCCCCGCCCGTCACCACAACGAGTGAAACGGGCGGACGAGGCCGCGCCGCACGACCATGTCCCGCCGCCGGAGCGCCTCTGCTGCGGTGAGCCGGCCCACCCCACGTTGATTGAAGTTGCGGCGGGATGCATAATCATTCGCATGACGGTCACGGTGGCGGTATCCGGGGCGAGTGGGTACGCGGGTGGCGAGCTGCTGCGCCTGCTGCTCGCCCACCCCGAGGTGGAGGTCGGCGCGCTCACGGCGGCGAGCAGCGCGGGAACGCCACTCGGGCAGCACCATCCGCAGCTCGTCCCGCTGGCCGACCGGGTGCTGGCCGACACCACCCCGGAGGCCCTCGCCGGCCACGACGTCGTCTTCCTCGCCCTGCCGCACGGCCACTCCGCGGAGCTCGCCGGCCGGCTCGGACCCGACGTCCTGGTGATCGATCTCGGCGCCGACCACCGGCTGACCAGCGCCGCCGACTGGCAGCGCTGGTACGGCGGCGACCACGCCGGGTCGTGGCCGTACGGGCTGCCCGAGCTGCCCGGCGCCCGAGAGCGGCTGCGTGGCGCCACCCGCGTCGCGGTCCCCGGCTGCTTCCCGACGGTGGGTTCGCTCGCGCTGGCCCCCGCGCTGGCCGCCGGGCTGGTCGAGCCCGACGTCACCATCGTCGCGGTCACCGGCACCTCCGGCGCCGGCAGGAGCCTCAAGCCGCACCTGCTCGGCTCGGAGGTGATGGGCTCGGCCAGCGCGTACGGGGTCGGCGGCGCGCACCGGCACACCCCGGAGCTGGCGCAGAACCTCGGGGCCGTGGCGAGCACTCCGGTCAGCGTGTCGTTCACCCCGGTGTTGGCGCCGATGCCGCGTGGCATCCTCGCCACCGCCACCGCCCCCACGGACTCCACTGTGGACACGGTCAGGGCGGCCTACGAGAAGTTCTACGCCGGCGAGCCGTTCGTGCACCTGCTGCCCGAGGGCGGCTGGCCGACCACGGCGGCGACGCTCGGCGCCAACACCGTGCAGCTCCAGGTCACCGTCGACGCCGACGCGCGGCGGCTGGTCGCGGTCGCCGCCATCGACAACCTCACCAAGGGCACCGCCGGCGGCGCAGTCCAGTGCCTGAACCTGGCCCTCGGCCTTCCCGAGGCCACCGGCCTGCCGACCGTGGGAGTGGCCCCGTGACCCTCGACGTACCTCCCTCCGTGGAGGCGGCAGCATGACCGTCACCGCCCCGAAGGGCTTCCGGGCCGCCGGTGTCACCGCCGGGCTCAAGGCCAGCGGTACCCCCGATGTCGCGCTGGTCGTCAACGACGGGCCGGCCGATGTCGCCGCCGCGGTGTTCACCACCAATCGGTGCAAGGCCAACCCGGTGCTGTGGAGCGAGCAGGTGATGGCGAACCGCCGAGCGCGGGCCGTGGTGCTCAACTCCGGCGGCGCCAACTGCTACACCGGACCGCGGGGCTTCCAGACCACGCACGCGACGGCCGAGCGCGTCGCGGACGCGCTCGGGATGGGCGCCGTCGACGTCGTCGTGTGCTCCACCGGCCTGATCGGCGAACAGCTCGCCCGCGACCCGCTCCTGGCCGGCGTCGACAAGGCGGTGGCCGCGCTGTCGCCGGGCGGCGGGCCGGCCGCCGCCGAGGCGATCATGACCACCGACACCCGGAGCAAGCAGGTCCACGTCCCCGGCACCGGGTGGTCGGTCGGCGGCATGGCCAAGGGCGCCGGCATGCTCGCCCCGGCGCTGGCCACCATGCTCGTGGTGCTCACCACCGATGCCGCCGTGGACGCCGGCACCGCCGACGCCGCGCTGCGCGCCGCCACCCGGGTCACCTTCGACCGGCTCGACTCCGACGGCTGCATGTCCACCAACGACACCGTGCTGCTGATGGCCAGCGGCGCGTCCGGGATCACCCCGGACGCCGACGAGTTCGCGGCGGCCGTGCGGGCGGCCTGCCAGGACCTCGCCCGGCAACTGCTGACCGACGCCGAGGGCGCCGAGCACGACATCACCGTCGAGGTGGTGCGCGCCGCGACCGAGGACGACGCCGTGGAGGTCGGCAGGGCGATCGCGAGGAGTGCGCTGTTCAAGTGCGCGGTGTTCGGCCGGGACCCGAACTGGGGCCGGATCCTCGCCGCCGCGGGCACCACGACGGCGGCGTTCGACCCGGCGACGCTGGACGTCGCGTTCAACGGCGTGTGGGTCTGCCGCGACGGGCAGCCGGGGGAGCCGCGGGACGGCGTGGACCTGTCCGGCCGGGACGTCTACGTCGTCGTCGACCTCAAGGCGGGCAAGGCCACCGCGACCATCTGGACCAACGACCTCACGCACGGTTACGTACACGAGAACTCGGCGTACTCGACATGACCCCGGCCGAGTCGATGATCCCCGCCGACGCGCGGCTGGCCACGGCCGCGGAGAAGGCCGGCGTGCTGATCGAGGCGCTGCCCTGGCTGCAGCGCTTCCACGGTGCCACCGTCGTGGTGAAGTACGGCGGCAACGCCATGGTCGACGACATGCTGAAGCACGCGTTCGCCCAGGACATGGTGTTCCTCCGGCTGGCCGGGTTGCGGCCGGTGGTGGTGCACGGCGGCGGCCCACAGATCACCGCGATGCTCGACCGGCTGGGGTTGGCCGGCGAGTTCAAGGGCGGGCTGCGGGTCACCACCCCCGAGACGATGGACGTCGTGCGGATGGTGCTCGTCGGGCAGGTGAGCCGGGAGCTGGTCGGGCTGATCAACGCGCACGGCCCGTACGCGGTCGGCATCTCCGGTGAGGACGCGCACCTGTTCACCGCCGCGCGCAAGCACGCCACGGTGGACGGTGAGCCGGTCGACATCGGACTCGTCGGCGAGGTCGTCGGCGTCAACCCCGACGCCGTGCTGGACATCGTCAACGCCGGCCGGATCCCGGTGGTGTCCACGGTCGCCCCGGACGCCGACGGCGTGGTGCACAACGTCAACGCCGACACCGCGGCCGGTGCGCTCGCCGCGGCGCTGGGCGCGGAGAAGCTGGTCGTGCTCACCGACGTGGAGGGGCTCTACGCACGCTGGCCGGACCGGTCCTCGCTGGTCGACCGGATCCGGGTGGACCGGCTCGAGCAGCTGCTGCCCAGCCTGGCCAGCGGGATGATCCCGAAGATGGAGGCGTGCGTGCGGGCGCTGCGCGGTGGGGTGCGTCGGGCGCATGTCATCGACGGCCGGCTCGCGCACTCCGTGCTGCTGGAGGTCTTCACCAGCCGGGGGGTCGGCACCATGGTCCTGCAGGAGACGGCGGAGGAGACGGCGGAGGAGGAGGGGGAATGAGTGAGATCACGTCCAACGTGGACGGCCAACGGCACTGGCGGTCCGCACTGATGGACAACTACGGCACCCCGGAGCTGACCCTCGTCCGTGGCGAGGGCGCGCGGGTGTGGGACGCCGACGGAAACTCCTATGTGGACCTGGTGGGCGGCATCGCGGTGAACGCGCTCGGGCACGCCCACCCCGCCGTGGTGCGCGCGGTGACCGAGCAGGTCGCCACCCTCGGGCACACCTCCAACCTGTACGTCAACCCGGTGGCCGTCGAGCTGGCCGAGGCGTTGCTCGACGTCGCCGGCGTGACCGGCAAGGTGCTGTTCGTCAACTCCGGCGCGGAGGCCAACGAGGCCGCGTTGAAGATCAGCCGGCTCACCGGCCGCACCAAGGTCGTGGCCTGCGCCGGGGCGTTCCACGGCCGCACCATGGGCGCCCTGTCGCTCACCGGGCAGCCGGCCAAGCGCGACGCTTTCGCCCCGCTGGTGCCCGGTGTCGAGCACGTCCCGTTCGGCGACGTCGCCGCGCTGCGGGCCGCGGTGGACGGCGAGACCGCCGCCGTGGTGCTCGAGCCGATCCTCGGCGAGGCCGGCGTGCTGCCCGCACCGGACGGCTACCTGCAGGCGGCCAGGGAGATCACCCGCGACGCCGGGGCGCTGCTGGTGCTGGACGAGGTGCAGACCGGCCTCGGCCGCACCGGTTCCTGGCTCGCCTTCCAACACGCTGGCGTCACCCCGGACGTCGTGACGCTGGCCAAGGGGCTCGGCGGCGGCCTGCCGCTCGGCGCGGTGATCGGCGTCGGCGCCGCCGGCGAGCTGCTCCGGCCCGGCCAGCACGGCACCACCTTCGGCGGCAACCCGGTGTGCTGCGCCGCCGGGTTGGCCGTGCTGCGCACCATCGCCGCCGACGACCTGACCGGCCACGCCGCCGCGCTCGGCAAGGACATCGCCACCGGCATCGAGGAGCTGGCCCACCCCCTGGTGGCCGGCGTCCGTGGCGCCGGCCTGCTGCTGGGCGTCGCGCTGCGCCAGCCGGTCGCCTCCGCCGTCGCGAAGGCCGCGCAGCACGCCGGCTACCTGGTCAACGCCGTCGCGCCGGACGCCATCCGGCTGGCACCACCGCTGATCCTCGACGCCGAGCAGGCGCGCGACTTCCTGGCCGCGCTGCCCGCCGCGCTGGACGCGCCCACCACGTCCCCCACCACGTAAGGACACCCCATGCCCCGGCACTTCCTGCGGGACGACGACCTGACTCCGGAGGAGCAACTCGCCGTCCTCGACCTGGCGGACACGCTGAAGAAGGACCCGCTCGGCAACCGCGCGCTGGACGGCCCCAGGGCGGTCGCGGTGATCTTCGAGAAGAACTCAACCCGGACCCGGCTGTCGTTCGAGGTCGGCATCGCCCAGCTCGGCGGGCACCCGGTGATCGTCGACGGCCGCTCGATGCAGCTCGGCCGGGAGGAGACCATCGAGGACACCGCCAGGGTGCTCTCCCGCTACGTCGACGCCGTGGTGTGGCGGACGTTCGCCCAGCAGCGGATCACCGCCATGGCCTCGGCAGCGACCGTGCCGATCGTCAACGCGCTCACCGACGAGTTCCACCCCTGCCAGGTGCTCGCCGACCTGCAGACCGTCCGGGAGCGCACCGGCGGGCTCGCCGGCAGGACGTTGACCTACCTCGGTGACGGTGGCAACAACATGGCCCACTCGCTGTTACTCGGCGGCGTCACCGCCGGGCTGCACGTGCGGGTCGCCGCCCCGGAGGGCTTCCACCCGCTGCCCGCGGTGATGGAGGCCGTGGGCAAGCGCGCCGCCGAGACCGGTGGCAGCGCCCGGGTGTTCACCGACCCGCACGCCGCGGTGGACGGCGCCGACGTCCTCAGCACCGACGCCTGGACGTCGATGGGGCAGGAGAACGACGGCAGGGACAGGGTGACGCCGTTCCGGCCGTACCAGCTCGACGCCGAGCTGCTGGCCCGCACCGGAACGGACACGGTCGTGCTGCACGACCTGCCGGCACACCGCGGCTGGGAGATCACCGACGAGGTGCTCGACGGGCCGGCGAGCGCGGTGTGGGACGAGGCGGAGAACCGGCTGCACGCGCAGAAGGCCCTGCTGGTGTGGCTGCTGACCATGGCGGAGCGACGATGACGTCCCGCGCCGCTCGCCAGGCCAGGATCACCGAGCTGGTGTCCACCATGGCCATCCGCAGCCAGACCGAGCTGGCGAAGCTGCTGGCCGCCGAGGGGATCGAGGTCACCCAGGCCACCCTGTCCCGGGACCTCGACGAGCTCGGCGCGGTGAAGCTGCGCGGCGCCGACTCCGGGGCACCGGTGTACGTCATCCCCGAGGACGGCAGCCCGGTCCGCGGGGTGCAGGGCGGCACCTCACGGCTGTCCCGGCTGCTCGCCGAGCTGATGGTGTCGGTGGACGCCTCGGGCAACCTGACCGTGCTGCGCACCCCGCCCGGCGCGGCGCAGTTCCTGGCCAGCGCCATCGACAGGGCGGCGCTGGAGGAGGTCGTCGGCTCCATCGCCGGCGACGACACGGTGGCGGTGATCGCCAGGGAGCCGCTCACCGGGACCGACCTGGCGGAACGTTTCGCCGCGCTTGCCCGGCGATCCTCTACTTCGGACGAACAAAGGAGCAAGGACGGTGACTGAACGGATCGTGCTCGCCTACTCGGGCGGGTTGGACACCTCGGTGGCGATCGGCTGGATCGCTGAGGAGACCGGGGCCGAGGTGGTGGCCGTGGCCGTCGACCTCGGCCAGGGCGGCGAGGACCTGGAGACCATCCGCAAGCGGGCGCTGGACTGCGGCGCCGTGGAGGCGGTGGTGGCCGATGCCAGGGACGAGTTCGCCGAGCAGTACTGCCTGCCCGCGCTGCAGGCCAACGCGCTCTACATGGACCGCTACCCGCTGGTCTCCGCGCTGTCCCGGCCGGTGATCGTCAAGCACCTGGCCGAGGCGGCGAAGTACCACGGCGCCACCACCGTCGCGCACGGCTGCACCGGTAAGGGCAACGACCAGGTGCGCTTCGAGGTCGGCATCGGCGCGCTGGCGCCGGACCTGAAGGTGATCGCGCCGGTCCGGGACTTCGCCTGGACGCGGGAGAAGGCGATCGCCTACGCCGAGGGGCGGAACCTGCCGATCGACGTGACGAAGAAGTCGCCGTTCTCGATCGACCAGAACGTGTGGGGCCGCGCGGTGGAGACCGGGTTCCTGGAGGACCTGTGGAACGCCCCGACCAAGGACGTCTACTCCTACACGGAGGATCCGACCGTCAACTGGCAGGCGCCGGACGAGCTGGTGATCACCTTCGACCAGGGCGTTCCGGTGGCCATCGACGGCGAGACCGTCACCATGCTCGAGGCCATCCAACAGCTCAACCGGCGGGCCGGGGCGCACGGCGTCGGCCGGCTGGACATGGTCGAGGACCGGCTGGTGGGCATCAAGAGCCGCGAGGTGTACGAGGCTCCGGGTGCGATCGCGCTGATCACCGCGCACCAGGAGCTGGAGAACGTCACCGTCGAGCGGGACCTGGCCCGGTTCAAGCGGCAGGTCGAGCAGCGCTGGGGCGAGCTGGTCTACGACGGCCTGTGGTTCTCGCCGCTCAAGGAGGCGCTGGACGGCTTCGTCGCCAAGGCCCAGGAGCACGTCTCCGGCGACATCCGAATGGTGCTGCACGGCGGCACCGCGACGGTCAACGGCCGGCGCAGCGAGCAGTCGCTGTACGACTTCAACCTCGCCACCTACGACGAGGGCGACACCTTCGACCAGTCGCTGGCGAAGGGCTTCGTCCAGCTGTGGGGCCTGCCGAGCAAGATCGCCGCCAAGCGCGACCTGAAGAACTGACAGCGAAAGGACTGAGCACCCCGTGCCAGAGGATCAGCAGCCGGTGCAGTTGTGGGGCGGCCGGTTCGCCAGCGGGCCCGCGGCGGCGATGGCCGCGCTGAGCGCGTCCACCCACTTCGACTGGCGGCTCGCGCCGTACGACATCGCCGGCTCCCGGGCACACGCCAGGGTGCTGCACGAGGCCGGCCTGCTCGACGACGCGGAGCTGGCCTCGATGCTGCGGGCCCTCGACGACCTCGAGGCGGACGTGCGGTCCGGGGCGTTCACCCCGACCGTCGGCGACGAGGACGTGCACACCGCCCTCGAGCGCGGCCTGCTCGACCGCGCCGGCCCGGAGCTCGGTGGCAAGCTGCGGGCCGGCCGGTCGCGCAACGACCAGGTGGCCACCCAGTTCCGGATGTGGCTGCGCGCCGCCGCCCGCCGGGTCGTCGCCGGCGCGCTCGACGTGATCGACGCGCTCGTCGCGCAGGCCGACCGGCACCCGGAGGCGGTGCTGCCGGGGCGCACCCACCTGCAGCACGCGCAGCCGGTGCTGCTCGCCCACCACCTGCTGGCGCACGCCCAGTCGCTGCAGCGCGACATCGACCGGCTGCGCGACTGGGATGTCCGCGCCGCGGAATCGCCGTACGGCTCCGGCGCGCTGGCCGGCTCGTCACTGGGGCTGGACCCGGACGCGGTGGCCGCCGAGCTGGGGTTCGCCGCGGCGGTGGAGAACTCCATCGACGGCACCGCGTCCCGCGACTTCGCCGCCGAGTTCGCCTTCGCCGTCGCGATGCTCGGGGTGAACCTGTCCCGCATCGCCGAGGAGGTGATCATCTGGAACACCACCGAGTTCGGCTACGTCACCCTCGACGACGCCTGGGCCACCGGCAGCTCGATCATGCCGCAGAAGAAGAACCCGGACGTCGCCGAGTTGACCAGGGGCAAGGCCGGCCGGTTGATCGGCAACCTCACCGGGCTGCTGGCCACGCTCAAGGCGCAGCCGCTGGCGTACAACCGGGACCTGCAGGAGGACAAGGAACCCGTCTTCGACTCGGTGGCGCAGCTGGAGCTGCTGTTCCCGGCGCTCGCCGGGATGCTCGGCACGCTCACCTTCTCCACCGACCGGATGGCCGAGCTCGCGCCCGCCGGGTTCACCCTGGCCACCGACGTCGCCGAGTGGCTGGTGCGGCAGGGGGTGCCGTTCCGGGTGGCGCACGAGGCGGCGGGGGAGAGCGTACGGGCCGCCGAGGAGCGCGGTGTCGGGCTGGAGGAGCTGACCGACGACGAGCTCGCCGCGATCCACCCCGCGCTCACCCCGGCGGTGCGGGAGGTGCTCACCGTCGCCGGGTCGATCGCCTCCCGGGACGCCCGTGGTGGCACGGCGCCCGTGCGGGTGCGGGAGCAGCGCGACCGGCTGGTCGCGCGGCTGGCCGCACACCGCGACTGGGTGAGCGGCTAGCCTGGGCCCGCCCAGGATCCGCGAGTCGAGGAGGGCGCCATCACCGACGAGGTGTTCCCGCGTGCCGAGCTGGCCGTTGACCCGCTGAACCTCGCCGAGCGCCTGCTCGGCAGCGTGCTGGAGTCCCGGTCCGCCGAGGGTGTGGTGCGGGTGCGGCTCACCGAGGTCGAGGCCTACCGCGGGCGGGACGACCCGGCGTCGCACTGCTACCGCGGCCGCACGGCGCGCAACGCGGTGATGTGGGGCCCGGCGGGCCATCTGTACGTGTACTTCGTCTACGGCATGCACTTCTGCGCCAACGTCGTCGGGCTGACGGACGGCGAGCCGGGGGCGGTGCTGCTGCGCGCGGGCGAGGTCGAGGCCGGCGCGGAGCTGGCCAGGGCACGGCGACCGACCGCGCGGGGAGCCGGCACGCTCGCCGTCGGCCCGGCCGTCCTCACCGCCGTGCTGGGCGTCGGGCGGGAGCACAACGGCGTCGATCTCACCGACCCGGACTCGCCGGTGCGGCTGCTGGCCCTGCCCCCGGTTCCGGGGCGCCGGATCCGCACCGGTCCCCGGGTGGGCGTGGCCGCGGCGATGGACCTGCCGTGGCGGTTCTGGCTGGACGGCTCGCCCGCCGTGTCGGCCTACCGCCGCGGCGGCCGGGTGCGGCCCCGGACGAAAGCCGGTTGACCTGGTACGGGAGTATCGGAAGCGTGAGCGAGCACATCCTTGACGAGCTGTCCTGGCGCGGCCTGATCGCGCAGTCCACCGACCTCGACGCGCTGCGGCGCGACCTCGCCGAGGGGCCGCTCACGTTGTATGCCGGATTCGACCCGACCGCGCCGAGTCTGCACGCCGGTCATCTCGTGCCGATGCTGGCCCTGCGCCGGTTCCAGGACGCCGGGCACCGGCCGGTGCTGCTCGCCGGGGGCGGCACCGGGCTGATCGGCGATCCGCGGGACGTCGGAGAGCGGACACTGCACTCCGAGGAGACGGTGCGCGAGTGGGCCGCCCGATTGCGCGGCCAGCTCGCCCGGTTCGTCGACTTCGACCACCCCGACGTGCCGCCGATCGAGGTCAACAACCTCGACTGGCTCGGCACGATGACCGTGCCCGCGTTCCTCCGCGACGTCGGCAAGCACTTCTCGATCAATACGATGCTGGCCAGGGAGACCGTGCGCCGCCGGCTCGACGGCGACGGCATGTCCTACACCGAGTTCAGCTACGTGCTGCTGCAGGCCACCGACTACCGGGAGCTGTTCGAGCGGTACGGCGTCCGGCTGCAAATCGGCGGCTCGGACCAGTGGGGCAACGTGGTCGCCGGTGTGGATTTGATCCGCAGGGTGCACGGTGCCCAGGTGCACGCGCTGACCACGCCGTTGCTGACCGACTCGGAGGGGCGCAAGCTCGGCAAGTCCACCGGGGGCGGCAACATCTGGCTGGATCCGGGGATGACCTCGCCGTACGCCTGGTACCAGTACTTCCTGAACATCCCCGACGACACCGCCGTCACGTGCCTGAAGCTGCTGACCTTCCTCGACCGCGACGAGATCGCCGAGCTCGAGCTCGCGACGGCGGAGCGGCCGGCGGCCCGGCTGGCCCAGCGTCGGCTCGCCCACGAGCTCACCGATCTCGTGCACGGCGAGACGCAGACCCGGCAGGTGGTCGCGGCCAGCCAGGCCCTGTTCGGCCGGGGGGAGCTGCGCGAGCTCGACGGGGCGACCCTGGACGCCGCGATGGCCGAGGTGCCCACCGGCGAGGTGAAGTTGTCCGACGAGCCGACCATCGTCGAGCTGCTCGTGGCCGCCGGGGTCGTGGACAGCAAGGGTGCGGCGCGGCGCACCGTCAAGGAGGGCGGCGCGTACGTGAACAACACGAAGGTCACCGGCGAGGACTGGCGGCCGGCCGCGGACGACGCGCTACACGGCCGGTGGCTGGTGGTGCGCCGGGGCAAGCGGACCACCGCCGGCGTTCGGCTGCTGCGCTGAGCGGCTGACCTGGGACTTCCCCGTTAGGGGACCCCCCGTGTCGGACCGACTTCCCCGGGAGGTAGTCTTTTCCTCGTCGCCAGGAAGGCCGGGCCGACACGGATGGAGGACCGCGAGGGACTCTCGGGAGAAGGACCGGCCGAGTAGCCGACGAACTCGACAGGGTGTAGACTCGATCGAGGCGTTGGCCCCGGGTCGTGCGGGACCCCGATGCGGGAGCCGCGAGTCGGACCGGGTAACGTGGAGCGACAGGCCCAGTAGGGCGACACCCCTCAACTTCCAACCTCGCGGTTGTCCGGTTGGGGCGTCTCGTCCCGGTGGGTACGAAGACTTTGAGAACACGTTTGTAGTGTTGTTTGAGAACTCAACAGTGTGCTAGTGAGCTTTGTTTAGCCAGTAGTTTGATTTTTGCCCCTTTTTTTGTGGGTTTCTTTGAGATTGATGGTTTGTGCCATTGGTCGACTCTTGCAGCATTGTTGGAGAGTTTGATCCTGGCTCAGGACGAACGCTGGCGGCGTGCTTAACACATGCAAGTCGGACGCTGAAGCATCTTCGGGTGTGGATGAGTGGCGAACGGGTGAGTAACACGTGGGTGACCTGCCCTGCACTTTGGGATAAGCCCTGGAAACGGGGTCTAATACCGGATATGACCGTCTCCTGCATGGGGGGTGGTGGAAAGCCTTTTGGGGTGGTGTGGGATGGGCCCGCGGCC
>NZ_FOWW01000006.1 GCF_900115565.1 Amycolatopsis arida
CCACCGGCAGCCAACACGACGACACCACCGGCCAACACGGCGACGCCACCGGCCAACACACCGCCACCGGCAGCCAACACGACGACACCACCGGCGAACACGGCGACGCGGCCAGCGAACACGGCGGCGCAGCCTGCGGGCGGCTGGGCAACACGGTGCCTGACCGGTGAGTATGCCGGGTCGGGCGCCGGGTTACCGCTGGCGGGCGAGGCCCTCCTCGACGGCGGTGATGAGGCGGGGGCGCAGCTCGGCGGGGCGGATGATCGCGTCGACCGAACCGACCTCGACGGCGCGCTGGATGCTGTGCACCGCGTCGAACGCGGCGGCCACCTCACCCACCTTCTCCGCCCGCACCGCGGCCCGCACGTCGGCCAGCCGGGTGGTCAGCTCCACCCGCTCCGCGCCGGTCGCCGCGGCGACCCGGTCCTGCAGCTCGCGCACCCGCGGGTCCTCGGCGGTGCGGGTGTTCACCTCACCGGCGAACACCACCGCCGCCGCCGGCGCGCCGCCGATCACCGACGCGAACGACCCCTCCACGGCCAGCACCGTCATGTTCGGGTTCAGCGCCTTGGAGAACACCACGAACGCCCCGCCGTGGTACCGGGACACCACGCAGAACACGATCGGACCGCGGAAGTTCACGATCGCCCTGCCGATCTCGGCGCCGTACTCCAGCTGCAGCTTGCGCATCGACTCCGGCGACCCGTCGAACCCGGACAGGTTGGCCAGCACCACCAGCGGCCGGTTCCCGCTGGCCGCGTTGATCGCCCGCGCCACCTTCTTCGACGACCGGGGGAACAGCGTCCCCGCGGTGTAGGTGTCCGGTCCGTCGGTGGGCGGGAACCCGCGACGGGGCACCGACCGCGACTCGATCCCCACCAGGCACACCGGATACCCGCCGAGGTGCACGTCCTGCACCACGGCCGTCTCGGCGTCGGCCATCCCGGCCCAGCGCTCCAGCACCGGGTGGTCGGCGTCGGCGACCGCCCGCATCAGCGTCCGGATGTCGAACGCCTTCTTGCGGTCCGGGTTCGCCTCCTTCGAGAAGATCTCGCCGACCGTGCCGAAGTCGCTGCCGACCACGGCGTGCGGGTGGTCCGAGACGTCCCGGTCCCGCGGGTCGGTGGTCTCCGCCCTGCGCGGGCCCGGCTCCCCCGGCACCACGTAGGTGTGGTCGTAGTGCGCCATCAGCACGTCACGGGCACCGACGAGGTCGGGCGCCCAGTACTGCGCCTGCCCGTTCGGTCCCATCACCCGGTCGTATCCGCCGATGCCGAAGTTGTCCTCGGCCGAGACCCCGCCGGAGAAGTCCAGCGACTGCTTGCCGGTCAGCACCATCGCCGAGTCCGGCGTCATCACCAGGATGCCCCTAGTGTGCATGAGCATCGTGGCCTCGGCGTTCCAGTACGGCTGGGCGCCGACGTTGATGCCGGCCACCACGATGTTGATCTCGCCGCCGTCCTGGGTGAACCGCACGATCCGCTTCAGCGCCGCGGCCACCCAGTCCATGTTCTCCGTGCCGGAGTCCATCGAGATCCGCGCACCGGCGGACAGCGCGAACCACTCCACCGGCACCCGCATTCGCTCGGCGAGGTCCAGCGCGGCGATCACCCGCGCGCACTCGGGCTCGGCCAGCGCGCCCAGCGCCTTGGTGGGGTCGCCGAACAGCACCACCCTGGTGACGCCCTCCGGGTACCGCGCGGTAGGCGTGCGGATCACCCCGGCGACGATGCCGGCGGTGTTCCGCCCCTTCGGCCGGTCCACCGGCACCAGCGCGCCGGTGCCGTCCAGGTCGTGCTCGACGAACGACCCCTCCGGCCCGGTGAGCATCCCGACCAGATGGTAGGGGTAGACGGTGTCCCGGCGCCGCGCGCGCAACACCTTCTGCCCGTAGTCGTCGAGCGGCTGGATCAGCTCGGTCGACGGCGTCGTCACCGACAGCCGGACGCCGGCGCCGACGTCGTAGGAGATGCGCACCGCCACGTCGCGCAACTCGCCGGTGGCGTGGTCGCGCTGCCGGCCGAGGAACTGCACCTCCTCGAGGCCGGCCCCCGCGGTGGTCGGCACCACGCGCTGGGCGACGGCGTTGAGCTCGGCCATCGACAGCTCGCTCGGCGGCCACACGTAGATGACGATCCGGTTGGTGTCGAACCGCTTCTTCGCCGGCCGGCGGGCCTGCACCGTGCGGATCGCGTCGAGGCAGGCATCGAGCGTGCCCTCCACCGCCGGCAGCGCGAGCAGCCGCCCCTCCGAGTCGCGCAGCGGTGTCAGGTCCCGCACCTGCGCCATCGCCACCAAGCGCTCGTCCGCCGGATTCCGCGGTGCCACGCAGCGGAACAGGTACACGTCCTCGTCGGCCGACGGCAGCCGGGTGAGGTCGAAGTCGGCCAGCCGGCGCAGCTGCAGCCGCTGCGCGATGAGCGGGTGCAGGCCGCGGATCAGCCGTTCCTCGGCCAGTCCGGTGGACGAGGGCCGGAAGGTGAAGTGGTGGTGCATCGCGGCCCCGCTGCGGCCGGCGACGGTGGCGGTCACCCGCCGCACCTGGCCGGGCAGCGGCACCTCGGCGAGCACCGCGCGCAGCCGCGCGGCCATCGCGTCCTCATCCTCGGGCTGGTCGGCCCAGGTCAGGTAGACGTCGGCGACGAGGTCCGCCGGCGCCGAGACCTCAGCGGCCTCGCCATTCATCTCGCCGGCCGCCTCGCCCACGGCCCGCAGCGCGTCGGCCAGCCCGGCGAAGTCCGCGGCGATGGAGACCAGCCGCAGCCGCCTCCCCTCGAGGTCGTACTCGGCAGTGACGCAGGCCCGGCCGGCGACCCGGCGGACCCGGACGTCCTCCAGCACCCGGTCGCGGTAGTAGCGGCGGCTCATCACCTCCAGCAGCGGGCCGAGGTCGGCGCCGGGCCGGCCGATCCGCTGGCCGAGCACCCGCACCAGCGGCTCCGGGCTGGCCACCATCTCGGCGATCCGCTCGGCGCGGTCCGGCGCGTCCGGGTGCTCGTCCAGGTAACGCAGGTGCCGGCGCACGTTCGCGTAGATCTCCGCGCGGTTGCGCCGCAGCAGCGGCTGGGCGAACCAGCGGAACACCACGCTGCGGGCGAGGTCGCCGACCGTGGGGAAGCGCAGCTGGGTCGCGGTGACGAGGTGCTCCAGCGCGTGGCCCGCGGTCTCGGCGTGGCCGTTGCCCGGCGGCGGCTCGGTGAGCCACTGCTGCAGCAGCGCGGTGATCACCGCGACGTCGGTGGCGGCGCGCTGCTGGGCGAGGAAGATCCGGAACACGGCCTCCTCGAGCTCGGGGCTGCGGTCGAGGTCGGTGACGCCGTAGTGGCCCAGCGCCCGCCCCAGCCGCTGCTGGAACGTCTCGGACAGCCCGGCCCGCTCCACGTCGAGGCTCTGCAGGTAGGTGTGGAAGTACTCGCGCGGGCTGTGCACCCGGATGTCAGCCTGGGTCTCCTCCCCTGCCGGCCGGTTGCGGCTCAGCTCGGACAGGTCGGCGAACACCCGCAGCAGCTCCACCTCGCCCTCCACCGGTCGGCGGCCGGCGGCGGTCAGTTCGGCGCGGGCGGCGAGGTAGGCGGTGAGCGCCCTGCTCTCGTCGTGCGGGTCGACGTCGAAGCCCAGCAGCCGGCCGCGCAGGTCGGCCAGCGCGCGGCCGGCCCGGTCCTCGGCCGACATGCCGTCGGGCTCGGGCGGCAGCTCCAGGTCCGCCGCCTCGGCGGCGGGGCCCGACTCGGCGGCGTCGTCCTCGAGCGGCTCGAGGCGCAGCAGTGGGGCGCCGGTCTCCACCTGGCTGCCCACCGACACCGGCCGCTCCCGCAGCACCGCCCGGAACGGCGCGCGGAGCACGGTCTCCATCTTCATGCTCTCCAGCACCAGTACGGGCGCGCCGGACTCGACCTCGGCGCCGACCTCCACCGGCGTGGCCACCACGAGCGCCGGCGCCGGGGAGCGGACCACGCCGCCCTCGTCCCGGGAGATCCGGTG
Source organism: Amycolatopsis arida (assembly GCF_900115565.1). Lineage (GTDB taxonomy): Bacteria > Actinomycetota > Actinomycetes > Mycobacteriales > Pseudonocardiaceae > Yuhushiella > Yuhushiella arida. The sequence continues at coordinate 3,982 of NZ_FOWW01000006.1, forward strand.
GGTGACGCCGTCGACCTCGACCACGTGGATCGGGCCGGAGGTGCCGGTGACCAGCCGGAAGCGCCGGCCGTGCGCGAGCAGCTGGCCGGAGCTGGCGTCGAACCGCTCGACCTCCACGTCCATCGGGCGCACCTGGCCGTGGTCGACGATGCCCACCCGGAACCGACGCGGCCCGGTGCGGGCGACGGTCACCCGGTAGGTCGCGCCGCGCAGCTTGAGGTCGATGGGTCGGCCGCTCTCGTGCTGCACCTGCGGCCGGCCACCGTAGGCGGTGGAGAACAGGCGCTGCCGCTCGCCGCGCTCCTCCTCCTCGTAGGCCTCGATGGCGGCGGCGGCCAGCGCGATCCCCGAGTGCCGCGACGACACCAGTCGTCGCCCCTCGCTCCGCACCCGGTCGATCCAGCCGGTGTCGGCCGTTCCGGCGACGACCTCCCGCTGGTCCAGCAGGTCCAGCAGGAAACTCTTGTTGGTGGTGCCGCCGTCGATCAGCACCGTGGTCTCGGCGACCGCGCGGCGCAGCCGGGCCAGCGCCTCGTCGCGGGTGCGGCCGTAGGCGATGATCTTGGCGATCATCGAGTCGAAGTCGGCCGGGATGGTGTCGCCCTCGCTCACCCCGGTGTCGACCCGGATGCCGGGTCCGGCCGGCAGGACGAGCCGGCTGATCCGCCCCGGCGCGGGGGCGAAGTCGCGGTCGGGGTCCTCGGCGTTGAGCCGGGCCTCCACCGCGTGCCCGATCTCCGCGGGAGGCGCGCCCTCCAGCCGACCGCCGGCCGCCACGTGCAGCTGCGCCTTGACCAGGTCGGCACCGGTGGTGGCCTCGGTGATCGGGTGCTCGACCTGCAGCCGGGTGTTGACCTCGAGGAAGGCGAACAGCCGCTCGCCAGGGTGGTAGAGGAACTCGACGGTGCCCGCGCCGCGGTAGCCGACGGCCAGCGCCAACCGCTCGGCGGCGGCCTTGAGCTCGGCGGCCTGCTCGGCGGACAGCACCGGCGAGGCGGACTCCTCGATGATCTTCTGGTTGCGCCGCTGCACCGAGCAGTCCCGTACGCCGAGCGCCCAGGCGGTGCCCTGGCCGTCGGCGATCACCTGCACCTCGACGTGCCGGGCGCCGGTGACCAGCCGCTCCAGGAACACCACGCCGCTGCCGAAGGCCCGCGCGGCCTCCATGCTGGTGCGCTCGAACGCCTCGCGCAGGTCGTCGTCGCCCGCGACCACCCGGATGCCCCGGCCGCCGCCGCCCGCGGTGGCCTTGAGCATCAGCGGGTAGCCGATCTCCTTGGCCGCGCGCAGCGCCGCGTCGACGTCCTCGACGGCACCCCGGCTCCACGGCGCCACCGGGACGCCGACCTCCTCGGCGATCAGCTTCGCGCCGATCTTGTCACCGAGCTTGCGCATCGCGTCGGGGCTCGGCCCGACGAACGTCACGCCCAGCCGCTCGCACAACTCGGCGAACGCCGGGTCCTCGGCGACGAATCCCCACCCGACCCATGCGGCGTCGGCCCCGGTCTCGCGCAGGGCACGTTCCAGCACGGCCAGGTCGAGATAGGGCCGCGCCGACGCCGGGCCGAGGCAGTAGGCGAGGTCCGCCTCGCGCACGAAGGTGGCGGCGCGGTCGGCGTCGGTGTACAGGGCAATCGTCTCGACGGGCTCGATCCGCTCCGTCCGCTCGGCGTTGAGCTCCCGGACGGCGTGGATCAACCGCATCGCGGCTTCTCCCCGATTCACGATGGCGACACGACTGAACAACGACTTCACGCCTCACAAGTCCGACGAACGCACGACAAACCGGCACGGCTCCCAGGTGCTCGGAATCAGCACGCTCGTCGCCGGCCGGGAGATGCGGGGCGACACGGAACTCCCCAGGTCACGGTCGTCGCCCACACCGCAACACTGTCGGTTACCGGTGGGTCGGGGAACTGTCGCCGGTCACCACGTGTCGTGGCCGCGTTTGTGGGATGTCGCCAAACCAGGCCCGTCACCTCGGGCGACGGCGCCGGCGGTGTGGCCGGGACGATACCCCGACCGCGGGTGGGGTGCGTCTCACGAGCCATGCCGGTCCCCGGTGACCGGCAGCGCCGCCAGGCCGCGGACCAGGGTGCCGGTGCGCCAGGTCAACCGGCTCTCGGGCACGGCGAGACGCAGCCCGGGGAACCGGTCGAGCAGCGCGTCGAGCGCCACCTGGAGCTCGACGGCGGCGAGCCGCGCGCCGGCAGCTCGGCCATGGAGCCGAGCAGCGACTCGACCGGGTGGGTTCCCCGGCGCGCGAGGTCGAAGCGGTCGGAGCGGGGCCGGAGCGGGATCAGAACCGAACGGGAGCGGCGGTGAGCGGCAGCGGCCGGTCGGCCCGGATCGCGGCCGCGGCCTCGGCGAGTCCGGCGATGTCCAGCAGCACGGAGGACTGGCCGTCGGCGGAGCGGCCGAACCCGGCGACCGGCGCGGTGTGGAAGCGGATGTTCTCCTCCGGCACGCCCAGCACCTCCACCAGCAGCGTGCTCAGCCGGTCGACGGACAGGCCGGCGTCGACCGTGAGGTTGCCGGCGACGATCCGCACCACCTCGCGCAGCCGGGCCGGGTCGGTCGTCAGCCGGGCGTCGGCCAGCGTCGACCCGATCGCGCCGAGCAGCATCTGCTGCCGGACGATCCGGTCGAGGTCGCCCTCCGGGAGGCCGTAGCGCTGGCGCAGGAACACCAGCGCCCGCTCGCCGGCGAGCGGGATCGGCCCGGCGGCGAAGTGCTCGCCGGTCAGCGGATCCGTGCTGGCCCGGTCGTTGTCGACGGTCACCCCGCCGAGCGCCGTGGTCAGGTTCCGCACGCCGGTGAAGTCGATGGCCATGGCGTGGTCGACCCGGACGCCGGTGACCGACTCGACGGTCCGCACCGCCAGCGGGACGCCGCCGAAGGCCAGCGAGGCGTTGATCTTGGCGGTGCCCCGACCGGGGATGTCCACCCAGGAGTCGCGGGGCAGCGAGAGCACGTCCACCCGGTCGCGGGCCGCACTGAGGTGCACGAGCATGATCGCGTCGGCGCGCTCACCGGTGACGTCCTCCCTGCCGGCGTCCTCGCCGACCCTGCGGTCGGAACCGAGCAGCAGCAGGGTGACCGGCGTCGAGCCGTCCGCGGCCGGCGACGCCGGCGCGGGCCGGTCCGGCAACCCGGCGAACGCGTCGTCGGGCAGGGTGTGCAGGCCGCCGGCGGCGGTCTCCCGCAGGTGCCACAGGTAGCCCACGCCGGCCAGTACGGCCACGGCGAGCACGGCCACCCCGGTCCGCGCGGCCAGCGTGCCCCACCGCCGGCACGCGACCACCGCCGACTCGGCGGCGGGAAACCGTGCGGCGGGAGGCTGCGCGGCCGGAGACCCGCCGTCCGACTGTGGAGCGTCCGCCATCGTCGGCCACCTCGTCCTCGTGGTCGGCGGGGCCGTCCCGCTCCCGCCGGGCGGCGCGACACGCCACCAGCTGGTTCATCCGCCACCGCCGGCCCGGTATTACACAGTGTCGGACTACCCAGTGCCGGACTACCCAGTGCCGGACTACCCAGTGCCGGATTACCCAGTGCCGGCAGCGGCCCGATCCCGGCCGCCGCGCTCAGCAGAACCCCTCGTCGCGCCAGACGCCCCACTCACCGGTGGTCCCGGGCTCCTCGCCGCGGGTCCACCACTTCGCCGTCCAGTGGTGCCCGCCGTGCGCGACCCGGTCACCGCCGACGTACACGGCCGCCCCGTCCCAGGCCGGTGCGGTGCACCGGCCGGGCTCGCCGGTCCCGGTCCGCCACGGCACCTGCGGCGAGCGGTAGAACTCCAGCCCGAGCCGCTGCCAGCGCGGCGCCTGCGCGCCGAGCCGCTCCCGGAACGACGTCCAGTCGTGCGTGGACCACGGCGACCAGCCCAGCTCCGCGATCACCACCAGCCGAGGGAACGCCAGGTAGTCGAGGTGCGCCGGAGTCTCCACCGTCTCGGTCCACAGTGGAGCCTCCACACCGCGCACGGCCGACTCCGGAACGCCGCTGACGTGGCTGCCCGGGTTCCACTCGTAGGAGTCCCTGACCTCGATGTAGCCGGCCCAGCTCAGCCCGATCGGGGTGCTCGGGTTGTACTTCATGTCCAGGTAGGCCTTGTTCGCCGGGGACATCAGCACCTGGTGGCCGCGCCGCGCCGCGTCCGCCACCTCCGAGTTCGAGGTCGTGGTGCCCCAGTACTGCGGCACGGCCGCGGTGTCCGTGGTGGTCCTGACGAACTCGTGCCACCCCATCGGCCGCTTGCCGTGCTTCTCCACGATCGGCAGCACCCGGTCCATGAACGTCTGGTAGTCGGCGGGCGAGGTGACCTGTGCCTCGTCCCCGCCGATGTGGAGGTACGGCCCCGGGGTGAGCTCGGCCAGCTCGCGCAGCACGTCGTCGACGAACCGGTAGGTGATCTCCTTGCCGACGCACAGCGAGCTGTAGCCCACCGCGATGTCGGTGCGCAGCGGCGGCGCCTCGCCCGAGCAGTTCAGCTCGGCGTAGGAGGCCAGCGCGGCGTTGGTGTGGCCGGGCATGTCGACCTCGGGGATGACGGTGATGTGCCGCGCCGCGGCGTAGGCCACGATCTCCCGGTACTGGTCCTTCGTGTAGTAGCCGCCGGGCCCGCCGCCGACCTGCGTGCTGCCGCCGTAGGTGGCCAGCCGCGGCCAGCTGTCGATCATCAGCCGCCAGCCCTGGTCGTCGGTGAGGTGCAGGTGCAGGTAGTTGACCTTGTAGCGGGCGAGCTGGTCGACGTACCGCTTGACCGTGGCCACCGGGTGGAAGTGCCGGGCCACGTCGAGCATGGCACCGCGATGGGCGAACCGCGGGTGGTCCACGATGCGCGCACCGGGCAGCTCCCACGGGCCCGGCTGCGCGGTCGCGCTCTCGACCTTCGGCGGCAGGAGCTGGCGCAGGGTCTGCACGCCGGCGAACAGGCCGGCCGGCTGGCGGGCGCGCAGCACGACGGTGTCGGCCGTGACGTCGAGCTGGTAGCCCTGGTCGCCCACCCGGGAGTCGGCGCCGGACAGCAGCAGGGTGATCCCTGCCCGCGGCGGTGTCGCCGGGGCGTCGGCGATCGGCAGGGCGAACCCGGTCGGCGGACGCAGCATCTCGGCCAGCCGGTCGGCGACGCCGCGCGCGGCCGGTGAGCCGGGCTGGACGTGGATCGTGGTGTCGGCGGTCAGCACGTGGGTGACCCCGGCCGTGGGCTGGACCGACACCGGGGCCGGCACGAGGTCGGCCAGCGCCTGCGCCGTCGAGGTGGAGGCGACCGGGGCGGGTGCCGCCCATGTCGGAGACGTCCCCGCCGCCGCGGTGCCGCCGGCCAGCAGGCCGGCCGTGGCGGTCAGCGCGACGAGCGCCCGCCTCGGACAGGCCCATCCACGCCGCGCCGTTCGTCCTGCCCGTCCCGTCACCGCCGCCTCCTCGCGCTCGGGTGGCCCGGATCACGCCACGGCGCGATGCTGCCACCCGGAAGCGAGAAGGTCTAGACCAATGCGTCGAACCGAGATCGGACTCCGGCCTTCCGGTGGTGCCGGTTCCGCCGGCCGCGACCACCTGGTGCGCCGGCCGGCCCGCGACGGTCGTCGGTCAGCAGCTCACCCGGGCATCGGCCCAGTCGCCGAGGTCGTCGGGCACGAAGTCGCCGCCGTCGGCGAGCACCAGCCGCAGCGTCTCGGCTCCCCGCAGCGGCACGTCCACCGGCACCGGCGGCGCGCCCGGCACGCGCGGACCGCTGTCGTGGCGCAGCCGGCCGTCGGTCCACACCTGGAACACCACGCTCCCCCGTGGCCCGGCGACGTCGTCGAGGCCGACGACCGCGCGGAACCGGTCGCACCGGCCGCCGAGGTGGTAGACCTGCTCGGAGTGCGCGTGCCCGCCGAGGCCCTTCGCGTACACCCGGCCGCCGAGGGTGATCGGGCCACCGTCACCCGGCTCGGGTCCGCCGTTGCTCCGGTCCCGCTCCACCGGGCCGACCCAGTTGAACGACCGCAGCGGCGTGCCGTCGCTGAGGTAGCCACTCGCCGGGGGCGGCTCCGCCGGCGTGACGTGCACGGGCTCGACCGCGGTGCGCCGGACCTCGCTCGGGCCGGCGCGGTAGCCGAGCTCGGCGCGCAGCTCGTGCGCGCTGCCCAGCTCGGCGTCGGCCGGCACGGCGACGATCCACCGCCCGGTGACCGTGCCACCCGGCGGGACGGTGGCCGGCACGGGCGCGACCGGCCGCACCTCCCACCCGGGTGGCACGGTCAGGTCCACGGCCACCCGCTCCAGCGGCCGGCCGGCGGCACCGTCCACCGTGGTGACATCCACGGTGTCGTTCTCGACGGCGACCTCGACGGTGGCGGTGCTCCCGGGGTCGAGGAACCCGCGCTCGGGTCGCACGGTCAGCCGGGACAGCAGCGTGTCGTCGAGGCAGCCGCCCCGCTCGGCCGGGCACAGCAGCACCACGGCGCCGCCGTGCTCGGCGGCCGGCACGGTGAGCCGGGTGCCGGCCTCGACCGTCCTGCGCTCCACCTCGAGGTCGTCGAGGCCAGTACCGGGAGTGTCGCGGACGATGTCGGCGACGTAGCGCCGGCCCGGTTCGAGGAAGTCGAGCGGGATCCGCAGGTCGGCGGGTTGTCCGGCGCGGATCGCGCCGACGAACCAGTCCCGGCCGGCACGGCGGGCGACGGTGGCCGACTCGCCGGGCATGCCGTCGACGAGGCGGGTCTCGTCCCAGGCGGTGGGCAGCCGGCGTAGCACCGCCTCGACGACGCCCCTGCTGTCGTAGCTCTCGACGCCGTCGGCCGGGTGCTGCCAGCCCGACTCGTAGACCACGGCGAGCGCGAGCTCGTGCCCGGCGCTGGTCTCCCGCTGTGCCGAGAAGGTGACCGGGGTGTAGTCCATGGGGCCCACGACGTTGCGGGTGAACGGCAACATCACGTTGTGCCGCGGGGTGAGGTAGCCGAAGTGGTAGTCCTCGGCGCCGCGGACCCCCTCCATGGTCAGCACGTGCGGCCAGGTGCGCTCGACGCCGCGCGGGACGGTGGAGCCGTGGAAGTTCACCGCGAGCCGGTGCTCGGCGGTGGCCGCCAGGACGTCGTCGTACCAGCGCATCCGGTCCTGGCTGTCGGAGTCCATGAAGTCGATCTTCACGCCGGCCACGCCCCAGGACTTCCACCGGGCGAGCAGGGTGTCCCGCTCGGCCGGGGTGTCGAGGTCGGTCCACCGCGCCCACAGCAGCACCCCCACGCCCCGGCGCGCGGCGTAGTCGACGAAACCGGGCATCCACTCCGGACTCCAGCCCTCGTCGACCAGCACGTACTCCCAGCCCTCCTCGGCGGCGTGGTCGACGTAGTCCCGCTGCCGCCGCTCGTCGCGCGGGCTGCTCCCCTCCGACCACCACGACCACGCCACCCTGCCGGGCCGCACCCAGTCCGGGATCGGGAAGCGCGCGTCCTGGGCGAGGTCGGTGACCAGGTCGGTGCGCACGATGTCGGCCAGCCCGCCGACCACGGCCACCCGCCACGGCGTGGCCAGCGGCAGCGCCGAGCGCACCCCGCCGTCCGGGAACGCCACCCGGAAGTGCCCGGCCGCACCGGTGGGTCGCAGGTGCGCGGCGGCATATCGCCCATCCACATCGGACTCACTGACCAGCGCCCATGCTCCTCCCGGCACCCGGAACAGCGCGGGGAACTGGTACGGCACGTCCTCGACGGCCCGCACGTCGAGTCGGTCGTAGAGGTTCTCGTAGTTGGCCCGGTGCTCGGCCGCCCACATCGTCGTCGCCGCCGGGAACCGGAACGAGCTGGCCTCCGCCAGCACCCGCACCGGGCCGGCACCGGGTAGCCGGTAGCGGTAGCCGACGCCGTCGTCGAACACGCGCACCTCAACCTCGAGGCGCTGCCCGCTCGGGTGACGGAAGGCGATGCTCAGCTCCCGCGCGGTGTCCCGGTGCCGCCGGCGCTTGCCCACCGCCGTCTCGTACCGCTCGTGCACCCAGGCCAGGCGCGCCCCTTCCGGGCGCAGGTCGCGGGTGAGGTCGGCCCGCTCGGTGCGCACCCCCAGGTCGGCCGACAGCACCTCACCGTGCCGGGTCCGCACGGCCAGCCGCAGCGTGCCGGCGCGGGCGTCCCGGTGCACCTCGGCGGCCAGCGTCCCGGACACCGAGCGGACTGCCCATCCTCCGGTGCCGGCCCACACCGGAGGCGGCGCCAGCCCGACCACGAGGACCACCCCGAGGAATGCCACGCTCCACGACCGCATGCCCTGGCCTCCCTGCCGTGGCTCGCCACCGGGTCACCCCGATGGCCCAGACCCGGGAAGTTTCCCACCTGTGGGGAAGTCGTGGCCAGAGCTCACCGGGTCACTGGAGGTAGGATCCGACCTCGTCGGTGGGGCGTGCCTTCGCCTGGTCGGGATCCTCGCCGAACTCGGCGCGGGCCCGCCGCTGCCGGAGCAGGTCCCAGCACTGGTCGAGCCGCCGCTCCAGATCGCGCAGCCGCTCCCGCCCCTCGGCGTCGAGCCCCTCGCCGGTGGCCCTGGCGCGCAGCTCCCGCTCCTCGGCGACCAGCCGGTCGATCGTCGCCATGAAGTCCTCGTCGGCCATCGGTCCTCCCCATCGGCATCGCGGTAGGCGTCTCCCGCCAGTGTCCCCGCCCGTTCGTAGAATCGCCGGATGGCCGCACCCGACACGGCGACGACCGGGACCACCGACGACAGCGAGGCGCTGCGCGTGCTGCGGCGCGTGTTCGGCTACGACGCCTTCCGCGGGCAGCAGGAGGCGGTCGTCGAGCACGTGGTCGGCGGCGGGGACGCGCTGGTGCTCATGCCCACCGGCGGCGGCAAGTCGCTGTGCTACCAGGTGCCGGCGCTGGCCCGGCCGGGCACCGGGGTGGTGATCTCCCCGCTCATCGCGCTCATGCAGGACCAGGTGGACGCGCTGCGCGACCTGGGCGTGCGGGCCGGCTTCCTCAACTCGACGCAGGACGTCGAGCAGCGCCGCGCGGTGGAGAAGTCCCTGCTCGACGGCGAGCTGGACCTGCTCTACCTGGCGCCGGAGCGGCTGCGGGCCGAGTCGACGCCGCGGCTGCTGGACCGGGCCAAGCTCGCGCTGTTCGCCATTGACGAGGCGCACTGCGTGTCCCAGTGGGGCCACGACTTCCGGCCGGACTACCTCGAGCTGTCCGCGCTGCGGGAACGCTGGCCGGACGTGCCCAGGATCGCGTTGACCGCCACGGCGACCGAGGCGACCCGCGCGGAGATCGCCACCCGGTTGGGCCTCACCGGCGCGCGGCACTTCGTGGCCAGCTTCGACCGGCCGAACATCCAGTACCGGATCGTGCCGAAGAGCGAGCCCAAGCGGCAGCTGCTGGAGCTGCTGCGCACCGAGCACGTCGGCGACGCCGGGATCGTGTACTGCCTGTCCAGGGCGTCGGTGGAGAAGCACGCGGCGTGGCTGGTGGAGAACGGGATCACCGCGCTGCCCTACCACGCCGGGCTGGACGCCCGCACCCGCGCGACCAACCAGGCGCGGTTCCTGCGCGAGGACGGGCTGGTCATGGTCGCGACCATCGCGTTCGGCATGGGCATCGACAAGCCCGACGTGCGGTTCGTGGCGCACCTGGACCTGCCGAAGTCGGTGGAGGGCTACTACCAGGAGACGGGGCGGGCCGGCCGGGACGGGCTGCCGTCGACGGCGTGGCTGGCGTACGGGCTGCAGGACGTGGTGCAGCAGCGCAAGCTGATCGAGACCTCCGAGGGCGACGACGCGCACCGCCGGCAGCTCGGCCGGCACCTGGACGCCATGCTCGCGCTCTGCGAGACGGTCGAGTGCCGCCGGGTCCAGCTGCTGGCCTACTTCGGGGAGCGGGCCGAGCCGTGCGGCAACTGCGACACGTGCCTGACCCCACCGGAGTCGTGGGACGGCACGGTGGCCGCGCAGAAGCTGCTGTCCACGGTCGTGCGGCTGAAGCGGGAGCGGGGGCAGAAGTTCGGGGCCGGGCAGATCATCGACATCCTGCTCGGCCGGCGCACCGCGAAGGTCACCCAGCACGGCCACGACACACTGTCGGTGTTCGGGGTGGGCGCGGAGCTGGACGAGGGCGAGTGGCGCGGCGTGGTGCGCCAGCTGCTGGCGCGGGGGCTGCTCGCCGTGGAGGGCGACTACGGCACGGTGGTGCTCACCGACGCCAGCGCCGAGGTGCTGTTCCAGGGGCGGACGGTGCGGCTGCGGCGGGAGCCGAAGCGCCCCGCGCGGACCGCGGCGGCGCCCAAGGCCCGGCGGGCGGCCGTGGAGCTGCCCGCGGCGGCGGTGCCGGTGTTCGAACGGCTACGGGCGTGGCGGGCCGCCACCGCCAGGGAGCAGGGCGTGCCGGCCTACGTCATCTTCCACGACGCCACGTTGCGACAGATCGCGCTGGACGCGCCCGGCACGCTCGCCGAGCTCGGCGCGGTGAACGGCGTCGGGGAGAGCAAACTCGCCAAGTACGGGGAGCAGATCCTGCGCACCCTCGCCGAGGACTGAGCGGCCCCCGGTCGGCGGACCTCGGACTCGTGGTCAGGCGGCCCGGCACAGGTCCCGCATCTCCTGCCGTCGCTGGAAGCCGGCCGACCGGTAGGTGGCGACGGCGCCGACGTTGGCGCTCGGCGTGTAGACGACCGCGCTCGACGAGCCCAGCTCCTGGAGCGCGGCCGCCGCGGCGACGGTGATCGCCCTGCCGTAGCCGTGACCGCGATGGTTCCGGTGCACGCCCATCGGCTCGACCAACCCGGGCTTGCCCGGACCGGCCGACCACACCGTCACCGCCGCCACCGCGTTGCCCAGGTCGTCGTGGGCGACCAGGCACCGGGCGTCGGCGTACGGCAGGCCGGCCGCCATGGCGTGCCAGTGCTCGTCGGTGAAGGTCGACCCGTCGAACGAGGCCCGCTGGACGGCGGTCCGCACGTGCGCCCGCTCCGGCCCGATCACCTCGATCCGCACGCCCGGGTCCTGCACCGGCTCCGTGAGGTCGCGGCGCAGCGGCGTCCACGGCTCGCCGGCGTCCCAGCCGCCCTCGACCAGCAGGTCGTGGACCAACGCGCTCCGCGGCACTTCGACTGACGCCGTCCCCGCGCCCAGTACGCCGCGCTCGGGCTCGGTCACGTCGTCGGCCAGCTGCCGAGCCAGCTCCTCGTCCCGCCGAGCATCGGGTGCGGTCGTCAGCCGCAGCAGCTCGGGACCGTCCAGCAGCCCGATGGCGAGGATCCGCCCGTCCCGGCTCCAGGTCCGGACCGCCGCGGCCGTCGCCTCCGCACTGAAGCGCCAGAACCAGCCCAGGTCCCCGGGATGCAGCTGCATCGGCGCCCCGTCGTACTGCCATTCCCGCAGCACGCCCACGGCCTCGCTCAACCCGTCGGCTCCCGGGGTGCCCATCGTGATCGCCACAGCCCCGATCCCACACCATCGCGTCGACGGCCCGCATCCGGTTTTCGGCCGGCCGGCGTGGTGGCGGTGTCGAACGGGACGCCGGCAGGTAGCGTCCGGTGGATCAGGTTGGGCTGGTGGAGGATGAGTCGTCCCCGTGCGGCCTGGTGGGGCTTTGGCAACCTCTACGAGGCGAGCGCGCCGCTGTCCTCGGCACGGCTGCGGCGGTCGGTACCGGATTCCTGGTCAGCACGGTCAATCCGACGTTCCGCGATCCCCTGGCGAGCGTGGCCAGCGTGCGCGCTGCGGTGCTGGTGTGTGTTGCGCTGCTCGTAGCGTTCGGGATCCAGACGACGTGTCGAAGACCACGCCGAGACCCACGGGACGCGGCCTAGGAGGCGCGGAGGAGCTCGCGCTCAGGGAGCGCGACGCAGGCGCAGCCGCCGTCGATCTCGGCGCAGTCGATGGTGAGGAAGTGTCGAGGCTCGTCCGCGTCGGGGCACGCGGGGTCGGTGCACTCGACGAACCCGTCGGCGTGCAGCACGAGGGTGCCGTGGCAGTGGTCGATGCCGCCGGTGCAGCGCGGGCACTCCATGACCGTTCCACCCTTCCGCGAGCCGTTCTCGAGCGGTTCTCGAGCTCGACCTGAGTCGCGGCTACTTCCTACCACCGGCGGCCGACAGGGTGTGGGACGCCCATCCCGGCGTGTCGGCTCCGTTCGTTCCGGCACCGCACCGTTCGAGGCGTGCCCGCCGCGCACGATGCTCCGGTCGCTCGGCGCTCCGGCCCAGCCGGCTCATGGCGCGAGGGGCGGTCAGGCGCTCCTGTCGGTCCGGCGGCCGCGGGTGGGCTTCTTCGCCGGCTTGTCGGCGGCCTTGGTCGTGGTGCTCTTCGTGGTGCTCTTCGTGGCGCGCTTCGCCGGGGTCTTGCGGGGGGCCGAGGGCGTGCGCGACTTCTTGGCCTCGCTGACGCTGGCCTCCAGCGCGGCCATCAGGTCGACCACCTCCGCCTTCACACCGGCCGTGCGCGGCTTGGTGGTCTCCTTGCCGGCCACCTTCGCCTCGATCAGCGACTCGAGCGCCTCGCGGTAGCTGTCGTGGTACTTGTCCGGCTCGAACACGGGCTCGGACAGCGAGTCGATGAGCGAGCCGGCCATGGTGAGCTCCTGCGGCCGGACCTGCGGCGAGTCCTCGCGCAGGAACGCGAAGTCGGGTGCGCGCACCTCGTCCGGCCACAGCATGGTGGTCATCACCAGCACGTCGCTGACCACCCGCAGCACGGCGAGCGACTCGCGCTGCCGGATGGCCACCTTGGCGATCGCGACGTGCCCGGACTTGTGCAGCGCGTCGCGGAGCAGGACGTAGGGCTTGGCGGCGGACTTCTGCGGCTCGAGGTAGTACGTCTTGTCGTAGTAGATCGGGTCGATCGACTCCAGCGGCACGAACTCCAGCACGTCGATCGCCCGGGAGGTGGACAGCGGCAGCTCGGCGAGGTCGTCGTCGGTGAGGATGACCATCTCACCGTCGGAGAGCTCGTACCCCTTGGCGATCTCGGCGTAGGGCACCTCCTTGTCCTCGACCGAGCAGAACCTCCGGTACTGGATCCGCCCGCCGTCGGCCTCGTGCACCTGGCGCAGCGACACGCTCTTGTTCTCGGTGGCGGCGTACAGCTGGATCGGGATGGTCACCAGGCCGAACGACACCGAGCCCTTCCACATCGCGCGCATCGCCGTCCACCTCCGACATTCGTCCGGCTGCCGTCGGGTACTGACGGTACGCGGAATCGTCGCGCGGCGACACTCCTGAACCATCGTGGTCACCCCGCTGACCAGCCGCAACGGGTCCGACCGGTGATCGGGCGAGCTCCGGCGAGGCCGGCCCGCGCGACGTTTCCAACGGCACCGGAGAATGTCACGACTCGGGAAACCGCGAGCGAACCTTCGCCACGTCGACCCGGGTGAGAAATGTGCCGACCGGCCGTCGCGCGAGCAATTCGTGACGCAGGACACCGTGAGCCACCATTCCACCCGCGGGCGGCGGTCAGACCACTTTCCGTAACAACGGTAACCGTTCCCAGACCATCACCAGGGCCAGCGAACCGGCCAGCCCGGCGGTCCACAGCGCGGCCAGTTGGGCCAGACCACCGCCGAGTCCCTCGGCCTGGGGCAGCATCGCACCCAGCCCGGCGATGAACACGGGATGCGCCAGGTACACCCCGAACGTGCGGCCGGACGGTCGCTCGGTCCGCGCCGAGCCGACCGAGCCGGTGGCGGACCGGGCGGTGACCCCGGCGAACAGCGCCACCGCCGCCAGCACGGCCGCGGGGTGCAGGAACGACTCGGTGTAGTCCACCGCGGCCGGCGCGCCCGAGCGGACCGCGAGCAGGTAGGCGCCCCAGCACGCCGCCGCGGCGAGCACGCCCACGGTCAGCCAGGGCCACCGGCGGCGGGCCGGCCGCAGGTTCGCGAGGTGGTGGCCGAGCAGGAAGTAGCCCACGAACGGGACGAACAGCGACACCGCGTTCGCGCCACCCGTACCCAACCGCCAGTCGAGCAGGCCGGACACCACGGCCAGTGCCAGCGCACCCACCGCGAGCAGCCGGTTGCCCTCGGGGGTCAGGCCGTGCACGACCAGGCGGAGGAAGGGCGCGAGCAGGTACAGGCCGGCCGCGATGAAGAGGTAGTAGAGGTGGTACATCGGGCGGCCGAGCAGCACGGCGTCGAGCATCCCCGCCGGACCACCCTCGGTGATCCGCGGGTCGCCGGCGCCGAACCACCGCTGCAGGCCGAGGTAGGCGACGCTCCAGAACAGCAGTGGCCAGCCGATCCTGCCCAGTCGGCGGGCGGTGACCGCGCCGATCCGCTTTGGCCCGAGCGGGGCGACCGGCTCCGAGGCCGGCGCGGCGCCCCCCGCACCGGCCGGCGGCACGACTCGGTCCCGCGCCGATGAGGTCGGCGCGACCGCGGGCGGGCCGGCCGGCGGCGCGGGCGACCGCGGCCGCTCCCGGTCGCGCAGCAGCAGCGCCCCGCTGATCATGACGAACACCGGGACCGCTCAGCGCGGGGTCATCACGGCCGCCGACGCCGGCCACCACGCGGCCGAACACGCGGCCGCGTGGTTGACGATGTGCGACCCCGCGTGCCCACCGACCACGACCACCGCCGCCGCGATCCGCAGCCGGTCGAGCCGGCCGTCGCGCGCGCCGGCCGCACCGGTGAGCCCCCGCGCCGATCCGAGCCGGTCGGCCCGCTCGCCCCCGGCGTCGGGTGCCGGGCCCGCCGGTGCCGCTCCGGCCCGCACGGCCGGCCGACGGGCCGGCGCCGTTCCTCGGAAAGGGCCGGCACCGGCGGTGTCGCTCGTCACGTGTCCCTCCGGTTCGTCCGGTTGCTCGAGCCAATTCCATCGCGCGCGGTTGACCGGGTGTTAGCCGCCGGTTCGCTTTTCACCCCCGAGGTGTCGGTGTTTTTTCCGGAATCCGGCATTTCTCTACTCAGAGCAGGTGCCGGCGCCAGCGCTACGGAATTCTCGAGCGGCGCGATCACCCGTATGCACTAAGTAACAAATAGCTCGATTGAGCGATATGCGGATTGCCTGATCGAGGGGATGCCGGGTTAGCCTCTGCGCGTCGGTGGTCACGGACACCGGCTCACACTGGCTCGGCGACCTCGTTCGGGCTACCCCATCGGTGGCTTTGGCGCCGCGCACCGCTGCGCGCCCCGAGCCGCCCGCACCACCACCGCTCCACCCCGGACGGGCTCCCCCGCCCGTGCCCTGACAACGGGAGAAATCGGTGTCCCAAGCTCTCTGCGGGAAGGACGCGGCACCCGCCGAGGACGTCGTCGGCGCCCCGCGCCCGGCGGTGACCACGGCGACCACGGCGACCACGGCGGCCACGGCGACCTCGGCACCCACGGGGGCACAGCGCCGGCTGGGCCAGTCGCTGGTCACCGGACTGTCCGACGTGGTCTGCGCGGCGCTCGCGGTCGTCCTGGTCGGACCGGCGGTGGGCTGGCCGGTGGCGGCCGGCGCCGCCGCGCTGGTGCTCGTCACCGCGCCCGCCGGCCTCGACGGCTACCACTGGCGGTCGGCCCCCTCGGTGCTCGACGACGCCCCCGGCCTCATCGGTCGCGGCTGCGTCGCCGCGCTCGCCGCCGTCGCCGCGCTCGTGCTCGCCGACGCCCCGGACGAGGCGAAGGGCGTGCTGCTGGCCGCGGCCGCCATCGCGGCGCTGACGCTCGCTGGCAGGGTCTGCGCCTACACGGTCCTCGGCCGGCTCCGCCGGCGCGGCATCGGCCTGGCGAGCGCGATCGTCATCGGCTGCGGCGAGGAGGGCCTGCGGCTGGGCCGCGCCCTGCGCGCGAACCCCGACTACGGCGCCAGGGTGGTCGGCTTCGTCGACGACGGCCCCGCCCCCGCCGGCACGGGCGCGCCGCCCCTGCTCGGCCCGCTCGACGACCTGCCCGACCTGGTCCGCCGGCACGGCGTCGACCTGGTGCTGGTGGCCTTCGGCCGGCGCGGGTCCGCGGAGCTGGTCGAGCCGCTGCGCGCCCTGGGCCGACTGCGCTGCAGGATCCACATCCTGCCCCGGCTGTTCGAGATGTACGACGTCCGCAGGGCCGAGCTGGTGGACGGCATCGCGCTGGTGCGGCTGCGCCGGGCCGCCTTCCGCCGGCGCACGCTGATGGTCAAGCGCGTCGTGGACACCACGCTGGCCGCGCTGGCACTGGTCCTGCTCAGCCCGGTGCTCGCCGTGGTCGCCCTCGCGGTCCGCCTCGAGTCCGGCCCCGGAGTGATCTTCAAGCAGCAGCGTGTCGGGATGAACGGGGTGCCGTTCACGCTGTACAAGTTCCGCTCGCTCAGACCGGTGGGCGACGAAGCCGACACCCGGTGGAACATCGACCACGACAGCCGGCTCGGCCCCGTTGGCCGGTTCATCCGCCGGACCAGCCTGGACGAGCTGCCGCAGCTGTGGAACATCGTCAAGGGCGACATGAGCGTCGTCGGGCCCCGGCCGGAGCGGCCGTACTTCGTGGACGAGTTCAGCAGGACGGTGCCCGGCTACGCGCACCGCCACCGTGTCCCGGTCGGGCTCACCGGCTACGCCGTGACGCACGGGCTGCGCGGCGACACCTCGATCGAGCACCGGGCGCTGTTCGACAACCTGTACGCCGAGTCCTGGTCGCTGTGGCTGGACGTCAAGATCGTGCTCCGCACCGCCCGGCAGGTGCTGTGGCCCCGCTGACCACCGGAACCACTCCCGCGGCACCCGGCACCGCGACGAACCGGTTCCTCGTGCGCGCCGGCGCGCTGTCCGCTGGCCTGGTCGCGCTCGGCTCGCTGCTCGGCCTCGTCCGCGACCTGCTGGTCGCCGCGCTGTTCGGCGCCAGCGGCGACACCGACGCCTTCCTCGTCGCGTGGACCGTGCCGGAGACGGTGTCCCCGCTGCTCGTCGAGGGCACGATGGCGCTGGTGATGGTCCCGGCGTTCGGCCGCGCGCTCGCCGCCGCCGGGGACGCCCGCCGGCACCACCCCGCGGTCGACGACGTCGTGGCCGCCACCTTCGCCCGCATCGTCGCGGTGCTGATCGTGGTCGGCGGCCTGGTCGTCGCGTTCGCACCGTGGCTGGTGGACGCGCTCGCCCCCGGCCTCGCCCACCGCGACGTGGCGGTCGACTGCATGCGGCTGGTGTCGGTGACCGTGCCGCTGATCGGCGTCGCCGGGTACATGTCCGCGGCGCTGCGCTCGCACGGACATTTCGGCCCGCCGGCCGCGATCTACCTCGCCTACAACGTCGGCATCATCGGCAGCATCGGCCTCGGGCACTCCGCCTTCGGGGTGCGCGGCGCCGCGGCCGGGCTGTCCGTCGGCGCGGCGTTCATGGTGCTCGTCCAGCTCGGCCCCTACCTGCGGCACGTGGGCCTGCCACCGCTGGCATGGCGACGCAGCGGGCTGGTCGCGCTCGGCGCGTTCGTGCCGGTCGGCGGCTACACCCTGCTCCGACAGGCGCAGGTGTTCGTGGAACGGTACCTGGCCGCGCCACTCGAACCGGGGACGATCTCCCACCTCAACTACGCGCAGAAGGTGGCCCAGGTCCCGCTGACGCTGTCGGCGATGGCGGCCGCGGTGACGTTCCCGATCCTGGCCCGCAGCGTCGCCGCCGGCCGGCGGGACGAGGCCCGCCGGCGGATGGAGACCGACCTGCTGGTGATCGGCGCGGTGGCGCTGCTGGCCACCGCCTTCCTCGCGACGTTCGCCCCGGCGGTGGTCGCGCTGCTGTTCCAGCGCGGCGAGTTCGGCCCCGAGGACACGGCCGCCACCGCCGCGATCATGCGGGTGTACGTGCTCGGCCTGCTCGGTCAGGCGATGGTGGACCTGCTCTGCCGCAGCTACTTCACCCGGGAGCGGCCGAGCTGGCTGCCGGCCGCGGCGATGACCGCCGGACTGCTCGCCACGGCCGTGCTGGCGGCGTGGCTGGTCCGGCCGTGGGGCGCGGCCGGCATCGCGCTCGCCAACGCGGCCGGGATCACCCTCACCGGGGTGCTGCTCGCCGGGTCCGCCCGCGGCCGGCTGCCGTCGGCGCCGGGCCGGGCGGTCTACGCGCGGCTGGCCCTGCTTCTGGTGCCGACCGCGGCGACCGTGGCCGCCGGGGCGTTGCTGCGGGAACCGCTGGCCGGGTGGCCGCCGCCGGTCGCGGTCGCGGTGGGCGGGGTGGCCTCGGTCGCGATCTTCGCCGGGGTGGTCGCCGCCGGCTGGTGGCTGACCAGGGCACGGAGAGGAGTCGCATGACCTTCCGGACACCGTCCGGCCGCTACCCGATGGTGTGGATGTACCACTCGATCAACGATTACACCGAGGATCCCTACCAGGTCACCGTGCGCCCGGACCGGTTCGCCGCCCAGCTGACCTGGCTGCGCCGGCGCGGCCTGCGCGGGGTGTCGATGCGCGAGCTGGTCGAGGACCCGCGGGACGCCGTCGGCCTGACCTTCGACGACGGCTACGCCGACTTCGCCGAGGTCGCGGTGCCGATCCTGGCCGCGCACGGCTGCACCGCCACGGTGTTCGTGCTGCCGGGCCGGTTGGCCGGCAGCAACGAGTGGGACGCGGACGGCCCGCGCAAGCCGCTGATGACCGCGGCGCAGATCCGCGCGGTCGCCGCGGCCGGGATGGAGGTGGCCTCGCACGGCCTGCGGCACCGCCCGATGCCGGAGCTGAGCGCCGCCGAGCTGGCCGAGGAGGTCACCGGAAGCAGGGCCGCGGTGGCGTCGCTGACCGGGACGCCGCCGGCCGGGTTCGCCTACCCGTACGGGCGGTTCGACGAGAGCACTCGGCGCGCGGTCAAGGCGGCCGGCTACCGCTACGCCTGCGCCGTCGGCCATCCCCCGCGCCCCGACGACCTCGCGCTGCCCCGAATGTTCGTCGGCGACCGGGACACCGGGCCGCGGCTGCACGCCAAGCGGTGGCGGCACGCCCTGCGGGAACGGAGGCCTTCATGAGCGACACTGGCGGAGCGTGCGGAGCAACGATCATGGAGGCCGACCGGGTGCGGGTGTCCCGCATGACACGGAGGGCGCCGTGAGGGTGCTGCACGTCATCACCGGGCTGGCCGCCGGCGGCGCCGAGACCCAGCTGCGGCACCTGCTGCGGCACAGCGCCGCCGACGCCGAGGTGATCGCGCTGACCAACCCGGGCGCGGTGGCCGACGCCCTGCGGGCCGACGGCGTCCCGGTGTCCTGTGTGGACATGCGCGGCAACCGGGATCTCACCGCGCTGCCCCGGCTGGTGGGCCGGATCCGCGCCGGCCGGTTCGACGTGGTGCACACCCACCTGTACCGGGCGATGCTGTTCGGCCGGCTCGCCGCGCGGCTGGCCGGGGTGCGGCACGTGGTGGCCACCGAGCACTCGCTCGCGGCGACCACCATCGAGGGCCGGCCGCGTGACCGGGCCGGGGTGCGCGCGCTGTACCTGGCGGCCGAGCGGCTCGGCCGACTCACCGTCGCGGTGTCCGAGCGGGTCGCCGGCGCGATGGTGGAGTGGGGGGTGCCGGCGGAGCGAATCCGCGTGGTGCCCAACGGGATCGACCTGGACGCGTTCGCCTTCGACGGTGCCGCACGGGCGGAGGCGCGGGCGCGGCTGGGCCTCGCCCCCGAGGCGTTCGTGGTGGGCGCGGTGGGGCGGCTGGTGCCGACCAAGCGGTTCGACGTGCTGGTCCGGGCGCTGCCCGCGATGCCCGGCGCCGTGCTGCTGATCGCCGGTGAAGGTCCACTTCGGACTACCCTGGCGGAGCTGGCGGCCCGGTTGGGGGTGCGGGAGCGGGTGCTGCTCGCCGGCGAGGTGGACGACATGCGCGGCATGCTGTCCGCCGTGGACGTGCTCGGCTCGCCGTCCACCGAGGAGACCTTCGGCCTGGCGATCCTGGAGGCGCTGGCCGCCGGGCTGCCGACGGCGTACGCGTGCTGCCCGGCGCTGGACGGCCTGCCGGCCGGCGCCGCGCCGAGGGCCCGGCGAGCCGACCCCACACCGGAGGCGTTCGCCGCCGCGCTCACCGCGCTGCGCGGCGACCCGGCACGGGAGGTGCCGCCCGCGGCCCGGCACTACGACATCGCCCGCGCCGCGGCCGCGATCGACGCGCTCCACTCCGAGCTCGTCACCGGGGCGAGGGCGGCGGCATGAGTCTCCGGGTACTGCACGTGGCGCAGCCGACCACCGGCGGTGTCGCCCGGTACGTCGCCACGGCCGCGGCCGATCAGCGCCGCCGCGGGTGGGACGCCGTGGTGGCCTGCCCGGACGGCGGCACCCTCCCGGGCACGCTGCGCCACTGGGGTGTGCCCCGGCTGCCGTGGCCGGCCGCCCGCTCCCCCGGGCCGGGCACCGTGGCGGAGATCGCCAGGGTGCGGCGGATCGTCGCCGCGACCCGGCCGGACGTGGTGCACCTGCATTCGGCGAAGGCCGGCCTGGCCGGCCGGCTGGCGGTGCGCGACCGCCGGCCCACCGCGTTCCAGCCGCACGGCTGGTCGTGGCTCGCGGCCACCGGCGCGGTGGCGGAGGCCGCCCGGCGCTGGGAGCGGGTCGCCACCCGGTGGACCGGCGCGCTGGTGTGCGTCGGCGACGGCGAGGCCGCGCAGGGCCGCGCGGCCGGGGTGGGCGCGGTGACGGTGGTACGCAACGGCGTCGACCTGGCCGAGTTCGCGCCCACGGACGACGGCACCACCAGGGCCCGGATCGGGATCGCGCCGGAGGTTCCGGTCGCCGTCTGCCCTGGCCGGCTGACCCGGCAGAAGGGGCAGGACGTGCTGCTCGCCGCGTGGCCGGCGGTGCGGGCCCGCTGCCCGGACGCGCGGCTGGTGCTGGTCGGCGACGGCGAGCTCGGCCCGGCGCTGCGCGCGGCCCGCCCGGAGGGGGTGGACCTCGTGCCCGCGGTCGCCGACGTGCGGCCGTGGTACGCCGCCGCCGACGTCGTGGTGCTGCCGTCCCGCTGGGAGGGGTTGTCGCTGACCGCGCTCGAAGCGTTCGCCAGTGGCCGCCCGGTGGTCGGCAGTGATGTGCCGGGGCTGGCCGAGGTGCTCACCGCCGGCTGCGCCACCGGCGTGCCTCCGGAGGACCCGTCGGCGCTCGCGGCCGCGCTGGCCGACCGGCTGGCCGACCTGCCCGGCACCCGCGCCGCGCGGGCCGCCGCGCTGGTCCACGCCAGGCGGTTCGACCTGCGGGAGACCCTGGACCGGTTGGCCGAGCTCACCGAGCGACTCGCGCGGCCGGGTCCGTAGTGGACCGGCGGGACGCGCTCAGGGCGGGCGCGGTCGCGCTGACGGGAGGTCTGATGGGACAGCTGCCCGGGGCCACCCCGGCGTCGCCGCGGCTCGGCGCCGGCGCCACCGCGCTGAACGTGGTCGACGTCGGCGCCGTTGGCGACGGCCGCACCGACGACACCGCGGCGATTCAGCGGGCGCTGGCCGGCGCCGCGGAGGGGACCACGGTGGTGTTCCCCGGAGGCCGGACCTTCGCGTTGTCCGGCGGCCTGGCGGTCGGCCGGCGGCTGGTGCTCACCGGCGGCGGGGTGCTGTCGTTCGTCGCCGGGATCGAGCACGGGCCGGCACTGCGGCTGGCCGCCGATGGCTGCCGGGTCGACGGGCTGCGGCTGCGCAACCCGAACCTGCTGCGCGCCGTGGACGGCGAGGCCAACACCGGCATCCTGGTCGCCGCCAACGACGTGGTGGTCACCGGGTGCCACCTCGAGCTGTTCCAGTACGGCATCGCCGTGCAGAGCACCGGCGGCGAGTTCACCGACATCGTGATCAGCCAGAACCGGGTCGCCGACGTCCTCGGCTCGGGTTCATCCACATCGGACGCCGGGGAGGACCGTGGCGACGGGATCACCGTCTGGGGCGCGCGGGTCAGCGTCGTGGGCAACGTGGTCTCCGCGGCCGAGGGCACCGACGCCCGGATCGGCATCCACTGCGAGGCGCTCTCCGCCGGGCGCAACCGCACGTTCCCCGCGCACACCGACGCGCTGGTCACCGTCAGCGGGAACGTGGTGCGCGGGCGGTTCCGCCGCGGCATCGTCTGCGAGGAGATGCGAGCCGTGACGATCACCGGCAACGTGGTCGCCGACCCCACCTGGTGGGGCATCGCGCTGATCGCCTCCGCCGACTGCGCGGTGACCGGCAACACCGTCGTGTGGACCCGCACCGCCGCCGACCTGCAGGGCGAGACCTTCGCGCCACGCCGGTGCGCGCTGCACTGCCTCGGCGGGGTGCGCAACAGCGTGTTCACCGGCAACGTCGTGCGGGCCGCCGCCGGCTCGGCGCTGTTCAGCTACTTCACCGCGACCGCGGCCGACCAGCTGGACCCGCCGACCCCCACCGACGTGCTCGTGGCGGACAACGGCTTCGCCGCCGACGACGGAGCCGACGTGCGGTTCGGCGTCACCTCGGACGTGCGGACGACCCGGTTGCGGGTGCGCGGCAACACGGTGCGCGGCTTCACCGAGCGCGGGTTCTGGGGCTTCGGCGCCGAGCGGGCGGAGATCCGGGACAACCTGTTCGAGGCGGCGCCGGCGGCGACCGGGGACAGCGTGGGCGTCCACTGCGCCGAGGACTCCGGCGACGACATGTCGATCTGCGGCAACACGGTGCGCGGCACGGCCACCGGCATCCTCCGGGCGAACGGCTCCGGCACGCTGATCACCGGCAACACGGTCGAGGCCGCGACCCGGGGCATCGACTGCTGGGGCACCGAGCGGTCGATGGTGAGCGGCAACGTGGTGCGGGTACCCGGGCCGGAGAAGATCGTCAACGTCGACGCCGCGCGCGAGCTGGTGGTGCGGGACAACCTCACGCCGTGACGGCCGGTGACCCGCCCCGCGCCCGCGCGTCCCGCTCCCGCTGGGCGCGGAACCGGACGAACAGCAGCGGGAACAGCGGCAGCAGCGGGGTGAGGTGCTTGAGGTAGGAGCCGTAGTCCGGTTCGAACACCGCCTGCACGGTGAGCATGGCCAGCAGCAGGGACACCGCCCTGGCCATCGGCACGTCACGGGCGAACCAGCCGCGCCGGGTGCCCCACGCGACGCCGCGGGCCACGGTGCCCAGCCAGAGCGCGGCGATCACGACGGAGAAGCCGAGGTAGACCACCGAGCCGTCGAGCAGCAGCGGAATCGGCACCACCAGCAACAGCACGGTCAGCGCCGCGTTGGCGGCGGCCAGCGGCGGGGTGTCCGCCGGCAGGTAGTCCTGGATCGCCGACTGCGCGTTCGGCGAGTTGACCCGGTACTGGGCCACGATCTCCCGGAACGTGTTCAGGTCCTGGCCGAGCAGGACCTCCACGCCGACCGCGAAGGCCAGCAGCGCGCCGGCCATGACCAGCGGCACCCAGACCGGGGTGCGGGCCCTGCGCAGCACCAACCGCAGCAGCACGTACACGCCGGCCACGAGGAACCAGTACTCGCGCAGGGTGGCGGCGTAGAGGCAGGCGGCCGCGACGAACACGACGTCGCCGAGCACCGAGCGGGGCAGCAGCACCAGGCCGAGCACCAGCAGCAGCACCAGGCTCTCCTTCGAGTACTGCGCGAGGTAGACGGCGCAGGCCGCGGCGCAGAAGCAGAAGATCCCGGTCTCGTACACGGTGAATCGGGTCAGCGCCGACCACGGCGCGCAGGTGAACAGCAGCGCGAAGAACAGCAGCATGGTGACCGCCTGCACGGCCGTCGGGTGGCCCATCGCGCCCAGGGCGCGGTAGATCCACGCCATCACCACGAACGAGTCCGCCGAGTCCGGGGTGGCGGTCGGCATCACCGCCTGCAGGTGCCGGTCGTCGAGGAAGTACTTCTCCGGCAGGAATCTCCGGTTGACCAGGCCGAAGAAGAAGCACACCGGCAACCACACGAGCACGACCAGCTGGGGCAGCAGCCGGCCGGCGGACCCCGCCGCGCGGGGCGCCACGCTGGTGTGCTG
Organism: Amycolatopsis arida; assembly: GCF_900115565.1. Classification (GTDB taxonomy): domain Bacteria; phylum Actinomycetota; class Actinomycetes; order Mycobacteriales; family Pseudonocardiaceae; genus Yuhushiella; species Yuhushiella arida. Next base: position 27,807 of record NZ_FOWW01000006.1, read on the forward strand.
TCCCATCCGGCTCCCGCTCCGCCCGGCCTCCGACCACGCCGGCCCTCCTACCGGGGCGGCCGGTCGCGACGACCTAGGATAACCAGCGACGATCGCGGACGGTGGGCAGGAGGACGGGTGGAGTTCGGCGACGTGGTCCGGCTGCTCGGCCGGCGGTGGCTCGTCGTGCTGGCCGCGGTGGTGGCCGGCGGGCTGGCCGGCCTCGCGGGCGCGGCGCTGCTGCCGCCCAGCTACGAGTCGGAGGTGAACCTGCTGTTCAACCGGCAGGGCGCGGCCGAGGTCACCGGCGGTAGCCAGGACCTGCTGCAGCGGATGCCGACGTTCGCCGCGCTCACCACGACGGCGGCGGTGCTGGACCCGGTCGCCGACCGGTTCGGCTACCCCGGTGGGGCGCAGGAACTGCGGAAGAAGGTCACCGCGGTGACGCCGGACTCGACGCTGCTGCTGCGGATCACGGTGACCGACCGCGACCCGACGCGGGCCACCCGGCTGGCCGACGCGGTGGCCGCGAGCTACGCCGACGCCGTCCGCACGGAGTTCGGCACCGACTCCGCGGACAATCCACGGATCGTGGTGGCCACCGTGCAGCCGGGCACGGCGCCCACCGCGCCGGCGTCGCCATCGGTGCCGCTGTTCGTGGCGGCCGGCGCGGTGGGCGGGCTGATGGTGGTGACGATCGTGCTGATGACCGTCACCACCCTGCGCCGCCCGGGCCCCGAGGACCGGCGCGTGCGGGAGCGGCCCAGCCCGCGGCCCCGCGAGCCCGAGCCCGAAACCGAGCCCGACGAGTCGAGGGCCTAGATCCCGATCGCGTCACCTGGCAGTGTCCGTCCAGGTGACCGGCAGTTCGTGGACGCCGTAGATGTTCATGTCGGTCTTGAGTTTCACGTCGCTGGCGGGGATGGCGAGCTCGAGGGTCGGGAAGCGACGCAGCAGGCCGGCGAAACCGGCGCGCATCTCGATGCGGGCCAGTTGCTGGCCGAGGCACTGGTGGACGCCGTGGCCGAAGGACAGGTGACCGCGGGCCGTGCGGTGGATGTCCAGGGTGTCGGGGTCGTCGAAGCGCCGGGGGTCGCGGTTGGCGGCCAGCAGCGAGACGACGACGGTCGATCCCGTGCCGATCGTCTCGCCGCCGAGCTCGATGTCCTCCGTGGCGTAGCGATAGAAGATGTCGGCAATGGACAGGTAGCGCAGGAGCTCCTCGACGGCACCGGGCAACAGGTCCGGGTTGGCGCGCAGTTCGGCCAGCTGCTCGGGGTGTTCCAGGAGCGCGAAGGTGCCCAGCGCCAGCATGTTGGCGGTGGTCTCGTGGCCCGCGAGCAGCAGCAGGAAGGCGATGCCGGTCAGCTCCTCGATGGTGAGGTCGTCATGGCGGGCCAGGTCGGACAGGATGTCCTCGCCAGGTTCGGCGCGTTTGCGCGTGGCCAGTTCGGACAGGTACGTGGTGATCGCGCCGTACGCGGCCATCTTCTCCTCGAGCGTCACGTCCTTTTCCAGGAACTTGGCGGAGTTGACCTGGAAGGTCTCCCGGTCGGCGTAGGGGACGCCGAGCAGTGCGCAGATCACCAGCGAGGGCACCGGCAGCGCGAACTCCGCGACCAGGTCGACCGGCGGGGTCAGGCGCGCCAGCTCGTCCAGTTGCCGCTCGGCGATGTCGACGATGTTCTCTTCGAGCTGCTTCATGCGTTTGACGGTGAAGGTGCCGGTGAGCCTTCTCCGTAGCCGGGTGTGGTCCGGCGGGTCCATGGCGATGAACAAGCCCGGCACCTGCGGGGACGGTTCGGTAGCGGCGGGCATGCCGGGGGTCTCGTACGGCACGTGGAGAACGCCGATGTCCTGGCGGGAGCTGAACCTGGTGTCGGCCATGAGCTGGCGGACCGCGTCGTAGCCGGTGACGAGCCAGCCCTCGTGACCGTCGGGGAAGACCATGGGACTGACCGGGCGGGCCTCGCGCAGCCGGGTGATCTCGCGGGGCGGGTCGAAGGGACCTGCATCGCGCTCCATGGGGAGACCGTGCGGGATCGGAACCGGGTGACTCATCGGACTTCCTTTCGTGGCGGTTGTCGCGGCCACCCTCACCGACGGACCAGCCATACGACTGACACGGCTCTGACATGGCTCTGACACCGACCACGATCACCACGTGCTGCTGGAGTACGAGCCGTACCTCGGCAGGACGTTCTGGCGCCGTGATGGCACCACGACGTCGAGGTTCAGCTTGGGGTGCGAGGGCGACTCAGGCGAGCCCGCGCACGACGCGCGCGGGTGGGCGGTCCCCCTGGACGGCGGCCACCATCTCCAGCACGTGCCGGGTCCGGCGCACCTCGTGCACCCGGAACACCCTGGCACCCGCGGCGGCGGCCAGCGCGGTGGCGGCGAGGGTGCCGTCGACCCGCTCGGTCACCTCCACGCCGAGCGTCTCCCCCACGAAGTCCTTGTTGGACAGGGCCATGAGGACCGGCCACCCGGTCGCCACCAGCGCGTCGGCGTGCCGCAGCAGCTCCAGCCCGTGCCAGGTGTTCTTGCCGAAGTCGTGGGTCGGGTCGAGCAGCACCCCCTCGCGGGGCACGCCGCGGGCCACCACGGCCTCGGCCAGCCGCGTGGTCTCCTCGACCACGGATCGCACCACGTCGGCGTAGCGCATCCGGAACGGCCGGGTGCGCGGCGGGATTCCACCGGTGTGCGAGCAGACGTAACCGGCGCCGAACTCGGCGGCGACGTCGGCCAGCCGGGGGTCGGCGCCGGCCCAGGTGTCGTTGAGCAGGTCCGCCCCCGCGGCGCAGGCCCGCCGGCCCACCTCGTGGCGCCAGGTGTCGACGCTGATCACCAGGTCCGGGTGACGCCGCCGGACCTCCTCGACCAGCGGCACGACCCTGCGAATCTCCTCGGCGGCGTCCACCTCGGCGCCGGGCCCTGCCTTCACCCCGCCGACGTCGACGATGTCGGCACCCTCCTCGACCGCCCGGTCCACCGCGGCCAGCGCGGCGTCTCGGGCGTAGGTGGCGCCACGGTCGTAGAACGAGTCCGGGGTGCGGTTGACGATCGCCATCACGAGCGCGCGGTCGCGGACCACCCTGCGGCCCCGGAACACCAGCTCGTTCGGCATGCCCACCCCCGTTCGACGGCGCGGACGCCACCGACCGGCGGTGGCGTCCTCCCCGCCACGCTAGCGGACCCACCGGCCCACCCGTCGGATCCGGTCGGAGACCGGCTGCGCGGGATCGGCGCGGGCACGGGCCTGCCCCGGCCGCGGGACGGGCCGGGGCAGGCTGGCGGCGGACCGAAGGGGGTGCCGCGAGGTCAGCCGGCGGTGAGCAGGCGCAGGTTGTAGCGGCTGAGGATTTCCCCCACCGGCTGGAAGTAGGTGGTGCCACCGGAACGGCAGTTGCCGGAGCCACCGGAGGTCACGCCCTGTGCGTGCGCGTTGTTCCGGTCGGCGGTCACCAGCGACCCGCCGGAGTCACCCGGCTCGGCACAGACGGTGGTGCGGATGAGCCCGCTCACCCGGCCCTGGGGGTAGGTCACGGTGGCGTTGCGCGCGGTGATCCGGCCGCAGTGCCACCCGGTGGTCGAGCCCGACCGGCACACCGACGCGTTCACCGGCGCCTCCGTGGCCCCGCGCACCTGCACGTTCCCACCCGAGCGGTAACCGTTCACCACCGGCTGCGGGGTCCAGTTCGAGTTCACCCGCACCCAGCCGTAGTCGTTGCCTGGGAAGGACGAACCCTGGAACGTGCCCTGGGTGGCCCGGTTGTACCCGGCGGTGGTGGAGCCGACCCGGCCGCAGTGGCCGGCGGTCACGAAGCCGCCCTGCACCGAGAACCCGATGGAGCAGCGGGTCCGGTTGTCGATGTAGTAGGCGTCGCCGCCCCGCACGTCGTACAGCGGTCGGGGCCGCTCCGCGGTGGCCTCGATCCGGACGGTGCCGGCCGGTGCCCCGCTGTCGGCAGCGAACCGCTCCGCGGCACCCACCGCGTAGCCGTGCGCGAGCACCACCAGGGCGTTGGCCTGCTCGTCGACGTACCACGACACCACCGACTCCGGCGCGGTCTCCGCGTTGCGGTCGAGCGCGGCCTTGGCCGCGTCGAGGGTGGCCTTGTCGTGTGCGACGACCGTGGGCACGGCCCCGGCGGCACGCACGGCGTCCGCGTCGGCCTCGTCGGCGACCGCGACGACCAGGCGGCTGCCGTCGTCGGTCAACCACGAGCCGACGAACCGGTTCCCGAGCTCCGCGCGCAGCCGCTGGTCGGCGGCGATCGCGCGCTGCTCGCCGGCGAGCCGGGCGCGCGCCTGCTCGGCGGTCAGGCCGAGGTCGCGCTGGTACGCGGTGAACATGTCGGTGCCGGGGGTCTCCGGGGTGACGGAACCCGCGGTGGCGGGAATGGCCATGGCGGCGACCAGCGCCGCGGTCGGCACCGCCACTGACAGTAGTCGGAGCAGTCTGCGGGACATGCCGCTTCTCCTTCGCAGGGTGACCGGCACGGCCCGCCCGGGTTTGGTCGGGCGGGCCGAGCCGAGGCAGGGACGAGGCGAATCTTTCGGTCAAAACGCTAGGTCGGTGCGCCGCGGCGGCGCCAATACTAGTTACCTCATATCGTTGGCGTTACCTCAATTCGTCGGCATTGCGCCGCCACCACCGCGCGTACGCGGGGTTGCGCCGCACCGCCGCCGCGAACGCCTCCTCCGCGTACCGCGCCATCCGCTCGCCGAGCACGGTCGCCGGCGCCTCCTCGTGCCACCCGAGGTAGTGCCGCCAGCGCAGCGGGGCGCCGGCCAGCGGCAGGGCCCGCAGCCGGGCCAGCGGCGGCAAGCTCGGCTTGCACAGCACCACCGCGTCGCCGGCCTGGGCCAGCTCGATGCAACTGACCACGTCCGTCTCGTAGGTCGGCAGCGGGGTGAACCCGGCGCGGGTGCACGCGGCGGCGAAGCAGTCGCCGAAGCAGCCCTCGCCGCGGGTGGCCGCCCAGCGGGCCAGCGCCAGGTCGGCCAGCCGGACCTCGTCGCCGGCGGCCAGCGGGTGCGTCTCCGGCAGCAGCACACCCACCGCGTCCAGCCCCACCTCCCGCCAGACCAGCCCCGGCTCGGTCGGCGGCGACGCGGTGCCGCACAGCCCGATCAGGGCGAAGTCGAGCCGGCCGGCGACCAGCATCCCGACCAGCTCGCCCACCGACCACGAGGTGTGCGTGGCGACGTGGGCGTGCGGGAAGTCCGCGGCGAATCGGTGCACCAGCCCGCGCAGCACCGGGGTGTTGATCGCACCGATCCGGCAGTGGTGCGGGTTCGCCGCGGCGCCGGCCAGCCGGGTGGCGTCCTCCTGCAGGCCGCGCACCGCCGGCAGCAACACCCTGGCGCGGGCCAGCACGAGCTCGCCGAGCGCGGTCGGGCGGGCGCCGCGGCGGTCCCGCTCGAACAGGGCACCGCCCAGCGTCCGCTCGATCCGGTGGAGCTGTGCCGACAGCGCCGGCTGGGCGAGCCCCAGCCGTGCGGCGGCCTTCGTCACGCTGCCGGTGTCCGCGATCGCGCAGACCACCTTCAGGTGCCGCAGCTCCAGATCCATGGCTCGACGTTAGGCCGGCCGGCTCCCGCCGGGTACCACCGACCAGCGCCGGCCGGAAGTAGGGAATCGCGCGTCGATGGTCAGAAACGGTGCGAGCTCAGCGGTAGCGCGAGCTCCACACCCTGGCCTTGTAGATCTGCGCACCGGGGCGGGTGCGGGTGAAGTCCGGGCCACGGAACGTCACGGTGTCGGTGCACCAGCCCGTCCGGCAGCCGGCCTTCGGTGCGGTGCGCACCTGCTGGCCGTTGGGCATGCTGCTGACGCTCTTCACGGTCGCCAGCGGGTACGTCGCGACCGCGGCGTCGCGCGACTTGCTGTACCGGTACACGTGGCTCGACGTGCTGATCCACAGCACGTCGTCGTCCTCCAGCGCGGGCGCGAGGTCGTGGCCGCCGCTGGTGGGCAGCGCCCAGGCGTGGGACCGGGTGAGGGTCGGTGCCGCGGCCGTTCCGCCCACCGTCAGCGCCACCAGCTCCGTCTTGCCGAGCGCCCACAGCACCCGCCGAGCCGGGTCCCAGTGCACACCGTGCGCGTCGGCCAGCGTGTACTGGGTGTAGCGGGCCGAGCTCGCGCCCTGGGACGCGGTGTAGACGCGGACGAAGTTGCCGTGGCTGGCCGCCACCGCGACGTTGCCGTCCGGGAGCAACTCCACGCTGTGCGGGTTGCTCGGCGCGCCAGCGTTCACCCCCCAGACGCGCCGGCCGCCCGGGTAGGTCACCAGCGCCGCCAGCCCGCGCGAGTCGGAGACCACCGCGACGTAGGCGCCGGCCCGGTCCTTGCGCAGCTTGACGTCGGTCGGCAGGCCCCACGCCCCGGTCAGCCCGCCGAACCCGTTGTTCGAGGTGGGATGCCAGGTCCACCTCTGCGCGGCCGCCGAACCCCAGTCGGCGACGTCGGGGTCGAGCAGCCGAATCCGCGCCGCGGCGTGGTTGTCGTAGCGCTGGTCCGTGATCGCGACGAGGCGGCTGCCGTCGTCCGCGGCCGCCGGGGACGGGAGGGTGGCCGCGACCACGGCCACCAGCGCCGCGAGCAGGGCCTTCACCGACATTCTTCTCATGTGGTCAGGACTACCAGACCAGCGCGGCCGGTGGTCGACGTTCAGGTGAACCTACGAGATCCCAACAAATCCGTGACACCGCTCAGCCGGTCGGCTGTAGCAGGACCTTGATCGCGCCGTCCCGCTTCTGCTGGAAGATCTCGTAGCCGTACGGCGCCTCCTCCAGCGGCAGCCGGTGGGTGGTGAGGTCCTCCACGCCGAGCGGGTCGTCCTCGTCGGTCACCAGCGGCAGCACGTCGTCCAGCCAGTTCCGCACGTTGGCTTGGCCCATCCGCAGCTGGATCTGCTTGTCGAACAGGTCCATCATCGGCATCGGGTCGACCATGCCACCGTAGACGCCGCTCAGCGAGATGGTGCCGCCCCTGCGCACGGTGTCGATCGCCAGGTGCAGCACGCTCAACCGGTCGATGCCGGCCTTCTCGGTCAACCTCGCGGCGATCGGCCCCGGCAGCAGGGTCACCATCTCCTGGGCCAGTTTGGACAGTGGTGCGCCGTGCGCCTCCATCCCGACCGCGTCGATCACCGAGTCGGGCCCGCGGCCGTCGGTGCGCTCCCGGATGGCGCCGGCGACGTCGCGCTCCGCGCGGACGTCGAGGGTGTCCACGCCGTGCCGGCCGGCCATGGCGAGGCGCTCGGTGACCAAATCGACGCCGATCACCGTGCCGGCGCCACGGTGCCGGGCGATCCGGCAGCACATCTGGCCGATCGGGCCGAGCCCGAACACCGCGACGCTGCCGCCCTCGGGGATGTCGGCGTACTCGACCGCCTGCCACGCCGTCGGCACCACGTCGGACAGGTACACGAACCGCTCGTCCGGCGGCCCCTCGGGCACCGTGATCGGCCCGTAGTGCGCCTGCGGAACGCGCAGGTACTCGGCCTGCCCGCCGGGCACCTGGCCGTAGAGCTTGGTGTAGCCGAACAGCGCACCGCCCTTGCCCTTGTCCCGCACCTGGGTGGTCTCGCACTGCGACTGCAGGCCGCGCTCGCACATGAAGCACCGCCCGCAGGCGATGTTGAACGGCACGACCACCCGGTCGCCGGGCTTCAGGTCGCCGGCGGCGGCGCCGACCTCCTCCACCACGCCCATCGGCTCGTGGCCGAGGACGTCACCCTCGTCGAGGAACGACCCGAGCACCTCGTACAGGTGCAGGTCGGAGCCGCAGATCGCGGTGGAGGTCACGCGGATGATCGCGTCGGTGGGTTCCACCAGCCGGGGGTCGGGGACCGTCTCGACCCGGACGTCCCGCTTGCCGTGCCAGGTGACCGCTTTCATCGTGCCCCTTTCACCGTCGGATGGAGCTTCGGGTACCCGTTCGGGGCGGGTGACAACCCGTTTTCCCCCGAACGCGACCGGGTATGCGCTCGGGACCGAACCGGACCGAGCCGGACCGAGGAGGTGGCGATGCGACGCGAGAGCGACCAACACAGCCCCCGCGAGGACGACGACCTGAAGGCCGAGCTGAGTGGCATGCTGCAGGGCAACCGGCCGACCAGGGCCGAGGAGTGGCGGGACCCCGAGCCGCCCGCCGACGACGACCCCGAGGTGCCGCCGTTCGACGAGGAGCGGAAAGAGCCGCGGTAGCCGCCGGCTGACGTGCCGGGTACCGCGACGGTGCTCGACACGCCGCGGGGCGGCGGCCGGGTGTTCCTGCCGCCGCTCGCCGGCGGGATCATCAAGCGCCGGCCCCGAATGCTCGGCGTGGTCGAGTGGCTGGGGCCGGATCCGGCGCCGTCACGCTGCCGGCGCCGTCACGCTGCCGGGCCGGCGGGACCGCTACGGGCCTCGGCCCGCTGGTGCCGCTGGTGCCCAGACGACTCCCGTACCGCTTCCGTACGCCTTCGATACGACACGGCCGTCCCCGGTGCGGGACCGGGGACGGCCGCTCGGGGTCAGCTGCCGGGGCGGGGCACGTCGCCGCGCCAGGCCCCGGTCTCCGCGCCGCGCCGCTCGATGAACTCCTTGAACCGCTTCATGTCACCCTTGACCCGCAGCTTCAGCGTGCCGGTCTTGTCGGCGACGTTCTCCACGAAGCCCTCGGGGTCGATCTCGAGTTGCGCGGTCACCCTGGTCGTGTTGTCGTCCAGACGATGGAAGGTGATGACACCGGCATGACGCGGACCGCTGTCGGACTTCCACGCCACCCGCTCGTCCGGGTGCTGCTCGGTGATCGTGGCGTCGAACTCCCTGGTCACCCCGCCGACCTCGGTCACCCAGTGCGTGTGGGTGTCGTCGAGCTGCCGGACCTGCTCGACACCCTCCATGAACTCCGGGAAGGACTCGAACTGCGTCCACTGGTTGTAGGCGGTCGGGATCGGGACCTCGACATCCACCGACTCGGTGATGGTGCTCACGGTGCCTCCTTCCGGGGCGGCCGGAGTGGCCCGCCCGCGTCGCGTTCGTGTACTGGGGGTACCTCGGTCGGCGCCGGCTACACCTGGAGTGCGGGGTGACCGGACGCGAGCTGGACGCGGCCGGCATCCGGGAGCCCCGGCTGCGGCGGGCGTACCTGCGCTGCCGGGAGCTCAACGCCCGGCACGGCCGCACCTACTACCTGGCGACGCGCTTGCTGGCGCCGGCGCAACGGCCGCCCGTGCACGCCCTCTACGGGTTCGCGCGGTGGACCGACGACCTGGTGGACGAGGCGACACCGGGCACGGCACCGGCGACGGTCGCCGCCCGGCTCGACGAGCTCGCGGTCGCGCTGGCCGCGGGGCTGGCCCGCGGGCACAGCGACGACCCGGTGCTCGCCGCGGTGGTGGACACCGCGCGCCGCTACCGAATCGCGCCGGAGCTGTTCACCGCGTTCCTCCGGTCGATGCGGATGGATCTGACCACCACCGACTACCCGGACCGGGCGGCGCTCGCCGAGTACGTGCACGGCTCGGCCGAGGTGATCGGGCTGCAGGTGCTGCCGGTGCTGGGCACGGTGACCAGCCTCACGGAGGCGCGCGGGCCCGCGGCGGCGCTGGGGACGGCGTTCCAGCTGACCAACTTCCTCCGCGATGTGGCCGAGGACCTCGATCGCGGCCGGGTGTACCTGCCGGCCGACGAGCTGGCGGCGTTCGGGGTGGACCGCGCGTTGCTGCGGTGGTGCCGGGACCGTGGGCGCGCCGAGCCGAGGGTGCGCAGGGCGCTGGCCGACCAGATCGCCACCACACGCGCGATCTACCGGCGGGCCTGGCCGGGGATCGCCATGCTCGACCCGGTGTCCCGGCCGTGCGTGGCCACCGCGTTCCGCCTCTACGGGGGCATCCTGGAGCGGATCGAGGCGCAGGACCACGACGTGTTCGCCCGGCGGGTCGCGGTCGGCACCGGCCGCCGGCTCGCCGTGGCGGGGACGGCGCTGTCCCGGGCCGTGGTGGCCCGTGGTCGGCGCCGGCTGGCCGGTTCGGGACCGTCGGGAAAGGAGCACATATGAGGTTGACCGGGTTGCCCCGCGGCGAGGTTCCGGCCGCGTTCGACGCCGCGGCCGCGGCGTACGACCAGCTGGTCGGGGCCAACCCCGGCTATCACGCCCACCTGCGGCTGTCCGCCCGGCGGCTGCGGCTGCCCGGCGGCGGCGAAGGGCTGCACCTGCTGGACGCCGGCTGCGGCACGGGGGCGTCCACCGCGGCGCTGCTCGCGGCGGCGCCGCGGGCGCGGATCACCGCCGTGGACGCGTCGGCGGAGATGCTCGCACTGGCGCGGCGCAAGGCGTGGCCGGAGTCGGTGCGGTTCGTGCACAGCCGGGTCGAGGACCTCGCCGAGGCGGGGGTGCGCGGGCCGTTCGACGGCGTCCTCGCCGCCTACCTGGTGCGCAACCTGGCCGATCCGGACGGGCAGCTCCGGGCGCTGCGCGGGCTGCTCGCCCCGGGCGCGTCGCTGGCCGTGCACGAGTACTCGGTGCGCGACTCGATGCCGACCCGCGCGGTGTGGCACGCGGTGTGCTGGGCCGTGATCATCCCGGCGGGGCGGCTGCTCACCGGGGACGCCACGCTCTACCGACACCTGTGGCGCAGCGTGTCCACTTTCGACGGTGTGCGGGCGTTCGAGGAGCGGCTGCGGCGGGCCGGGTTCACCGGGGTGCACACCGAGACGATGACCGGGTGGCAGCGCGGCGTGGTGCACACCTTCCTGGCCACGGCGCCGGGAGCGCGGCGGTGAGGGACCGGCGGCGGGTCCGGCACCCGGCGCCGCCGGGGCTCGCCGACGCCGGGGCGCTCGGCCGGCGGCCCAGGGTGACGGTGGTGGGCGGCGGCATCGCCGGGCTGGCGGCGGCCACCGGGCTGGCCGAGCGGGGCGTGGCGGTGGAGCTGGTCGAGCGGGACGACCGGCTCGGCGGGCGAGTGGCCGGTTGGCCGGCGTGGCTGCCGGACGGGACGGCGGTGGCGATGAGCCGCGGGTTCCACGCGTTCTTCCGGCAGTACTACAACCTGCGGATGCTGCTCCGGCGGACCGACCCGGAGCTGCGCCGGCTGGTGCCGGTGGACGACTACCCGCTGGTGGACGCCGAGGGGCGGTGGGACGGGTTCCGCGGGCTGCCGCGCACGCCACCGTGGAACGCGCTGGCGTTCGCCCTGCGCAGCCCCACGTTCGGCTGGCGGGACCTGCTGCGGCTGGACGCGCGGGCGGCGCTGCCGCTGGCGGCGGTGCGGGTGCCGGAGACCTACGCGTTGCTCGACGAGGTGGACGCCGAGACGTTCCTGCGCCGGATCAACTTCCCGCCGGCGGCGCGGCACCTGGCGTTCGAGGTGTTCTCCCGCAGCTTCTTCGCGCCGCCGCGGGAGATGTCGGCGGCGGAGCTGGCGGTGATGTTCCACCTGTACTTCCTGGGCTCGGCCGAGGGGCTGGTGTTCGACGTGCCGGCCGACACGTTCCCGGTGGCGCTGTGGGACCCGCTGGCCGGTTACCTGGACGCGCGCGGGGTGCGAATCCGCACCGGGGTCACGGTGACCGGCGTGGAGCCGCTGCCGGCCGGGTTCCGCTTGCACACCCGCTCCGGGTCGTCCGATGTGGACGGCGTGGTGCTGGCGGCGGACGTGGCCGGGCTGCGCCGGATCGTCGCCGGCTCGCCGGGCCTGGGGACGCCCGAGTGGCGCGCGGCGGTGGCCGACCTGCGGACCGCGCCGCCGTTCCTGGTGCGTCGGCTGTGGCTGGCCGACCCGGTGGCGGCCGGGCGGCCGGCGTTCCTCGGCACCGGTGGCCGGCCGCCGCTGGACAACGTCAGCGTGCTGGACCGGTTCGAGGCGTCCGCGGCGCGGTGGGCACGGCGGACCGGGGGCTCGGTGGTGGAGCTGCACGCGTATGCGGCGCAGGGGTCGCCGGAGGAGGTGGCCGGCGGGATGCTGCGGCGGCTCCACGAGGTGTACCCGGAGACGGCCGGGGCGCGGGTGGTCGGGGAGCTGAGCGAGTGGCGGGCGGACTGCCCGCTGTTCGGGCTCGGCGACTTCGCCCGGCGACCGCGGGTGCGCACGCCGGTGGACGGGGTGGTGCTCGCCGGTGACGGGGTGCGCGTCGACCTGCCGGTGGCGCTCATGGAGCGTGCCGCCACGACCGGCTGGCACGCGGCGAACTGCCTGCTCGCCCGCTGGGGGCTGGCCGGCCACACCCTGCACACCGTCCCGACCCGCGGTTTGCTGGAACCCCTGCACCGCCTGCTGACCCGCTCGGCCACCTCGAGACGGCGGCCGGGCTCAACCCAGCCGCCACTCCACGGCGGTCGGTAGCTCCCCACCCGTGGTCACGAACTCGACAAGGGCCTTCCGGAACCGCTCCAGCGGCACCCCGGCGCCGGCGGGGAACTCGGTCTCCGACTCCACGGCCGGCGAGTCCGGATCACCGACGCTGACGGCGGAGCGGTCCAGGCCGTAGTACTCCAGGTAGCCGTAGCCGTCCTGCACGTGGGCATCCATCACCGCCATGCCTTCGGCGGCTTGGAGGGACGCGGTGTAGACCTCGGGCTCCGCGAGCAGCTCCACCAGTCGGTCCACGTCCTCCGGAGTACTCACCGGGAAGTTCTCACCACCGGACATGCCATCGCGACAGGTCGGAACGCCGGCCCGATAGGTCGCGGTGTCGGTCATCCTGGCGAGCCTCCTCCTTCGTACACACGAATCGTTCCGTCTCCCTGCACGACCCGCAAGCGAGCCCCCGGTGGTACCAGCTCCGACGGGAGCTCCGCCGCAGCGGTCGGCACCGACCCAGTGTCCGGCGCCGGTGGAGCCGGCGGTGCGGTTGGCGCCGGCCGTATGGCACCAAGGCTGTCGAGGTAGGCGCGGAGGTCCCGCCCGACGGGCTCGAGCAGCGTGGTGAGCCGGGTGAGCTCCTCGGCGGCCTGCCCGGTCGCGGCGGGGAGCCGAGCGGCCTCCGGGTCACCGCTGCCGGCCACCAGCCCCGCGAGGATCTCCGCCATCTCCTCCAGCGCGCCGGTGGCCTCGCGGAGCGCGACGCGGCAGCGCCGCACCAGGCCGAGCACGCCGTCGACCGCCCCGCGAGCTCCTCGACCGACACCGACGCCCCCTTGCGACCGTGTTCGATCGTGGGCGTTGCCGGTGACGCACGTGACCGCCGACCGGGTGACTGACCCGTTCCGCCGCGGGATCAGGGCGCGGTGCGGAGGTGGTAGCGGCGCTCGGCGTAGGCGAGGTCGTCCTTCCAGAGCCGGGCCGCGGCCCAGCGCATCACCGGACGCAGCGCCGGCGCCGCGGCCCGCGCCACCGCGAAGCCGGGCCGCGGCGAGCTGGCCACCGTCGCCTCGACGACCGCGGTGCGAGGGCGCCCGTCCGGGCCGGGACCGAGCGGCGTCGCGTGCGTCTCCACCACGCTGCCGGCCCCCTCGCCCTCGACGATCCGCATCAGCACGGTCCGCGGCTCCGGGCAGGTGAACTCCGCCCGCACCGGCACCCCGAGCCGCCGGCCGACCCGGAACGTCACGTCGACCAGGAACCGGTCCTCCTCCTCCGGCACGTCGCCCTCCCCCGGCGCCGACACCACCCGCAGCCGGGAGAACGAGTACGGGTGGAACCACGCCCCGTGCCACGGGTCGAGCCGGTTGGCCACCACGTCCACCGGCTCGCAGCTGCCGACCATCGTCGCCACGGCGTCCACGGCCGTCGCGGCCGCCGGCCGGCGCGGCACCACCGGGCGGTCCAGCGGCGGCTCGCCGCCCAGCCGGTCCAGCCGCACCCACGCCAGCACCCCGTCGTCGTGACTGGGCAGCGGCGACCAGCCGAATCGCCCCTCCGCGCCGAGCGGCAACCCGTGCCACCGGCACACCAACCGCCCGCACTCCACCCTGGCCTGGGCCAGCGGGGCGCCGAGGTGCGGGCACGCGCCCGGCCCGACCAACAGCCGCCCGTCCCGATCCCGCCACGCCACCAGCTCGATCCCACCGACCCGCGCCCCGAACGGCCGATCGGCGCGCACCTCCCGACTGGCGGCGAACACGAACCAGTTACCCGCCGGCCTCGCCTGCGCCCGCTTCGTCGCCGCCTCGATCAGCGCCGGGCTCGCGTCCCGGTAGGTCGGCTCCTGCGCGGCCCACCGCTCGGCCGGCAACGGCCGCACCGGCCACCGGCGCGGCCACCGCTCGTACAGCGCGCTTCGCACGTCCACGCCCGCCAAGCCTAGTGAGGGCGTGGCCACCTCGCCGGACTCGCCGCACGGCGACCGCCGAGCACCAGCGAGGGAGCAGTGCGGCCAAGGGGGCGCTCTCGGACTCCTCACACCAGGTGCCGGGGCATCGTGTACGTCCAGTTCCGCGAGTACACCCGCCGCGTGTCCTCGTAGGCGTCGAGCTGCGCGTGCACGATGAACTCCCGCTCGGTGCAGGTCAACACCGTGCGGGTGTCGGTACGCGCCGTCCAGTCGCCGCGGGTGAAGGTCACCGACCAGTTCGTCTCGCCGCGGGGCGAGGTGAAGTCGTCGGCCACCCAGCTGTACCTCTCGTAGGCCCGCTTGGCGACGTTCAGGTCGATGTCGTCGAACCGGACGGTGCCGTTGTCCTTCACGATCTCCAGCGCCGACGAGTAGTCGGTCAGCTCGCGGCACACCGTCCACCGGTGGTCCGACGGCCGCACCTGGGTCATCGGGATCGGCTCGGCGCCCTCCGGCTCGTCGAACGGCCACTGGGACACCTCGTCCGACTCGGTCACCGACCGCACCGGCAGGGTGAGGCTGCTGCCCTCGGTGTGCACCGACAGCAGCACCGGCTCCGGCGGCGGCCACGCCAGCGGCCAGTACGATGTGGACAGCGAGAGGCGGATCCGGTGCCCCGGCGAGAAGCTCTGCGCCACCCCGTTGAGCGAGAAGCTCACCCGGTAGCGGCGGCCCGGCTCCAGCGGCTCGGGTCGCTCGTGCCCGTCCCGGTGGGTCAGGTTCCGCAACCCGTAGGTCACCCGGGTGGCCCTGCCGTCCGGGAACACGTCCGACAACCTGGCCGCGACCATCGCCACCGGCCGGTCCACCGACAGCTCCAGGGTGACCGTCGGCGCGCCGAGGATCTCGCACGGCTCGGTGAGCACCTCGCTGTCGAACACCAGCGAGCCGCCGTCCTCCTCCCGCTGGTCGTAGGGCAGGTCCGGCGGCGCGTTGTAGGACGCCCACTTCCCGGCGAACTGCCCGACCGACAGCGGCGACTCGACGGTCACCGTCGCCGGTTCCCGCTCCTCGTCCGGCCGGACGATCCGGTTGCGGGCCAGCGGGTACTCGATCGGCGTGATGTGCGGCGACGGCCAGGTCGGCTCGCCGACCCAGCGCCCCGGACGCTCCTCGTAGGACGTCGACGGCGGAACGCTGTCCTGCATCCAGGTCCGCAGCATCGGGCCGTCCATGACGCCGTTGTCCTCGTCCTTGAGCCAGTGGTCCCACCAGCGGACCACCTCCTGCAGGAAGCCGATCGCCGGACCCGGCTCTCCGAGGTGCGGATACTTGTGCGACCACGGGCCGATCAGCCCTTTGCGGGGAACGTCCAGATTGCCCAGCAACCGGGTGACGGCGTTGGAGTACCCGTCGGCCCAGCCGCTCACCGCCAGCACCGGCACCTGGACGTCCGCATAGGACTCGCACACCGACGCGTGCCGCCAGTACTCGTCGCGGTACTGGTGCCGCAGCCACTCGTCCACCCACGGCCCCACGCCGCTCAGCCGCTCCCGCCACATCTTCCGCCACCGGTCACCGACCAGGGCGGGATCGGGCGGCAACGTGCTGTGCGCGAACATCGTGCCCGCCTCGGCGAGGTTGTCGGACAGCAGGCAGCCGCCCATGTAGTGCATGTCGTCGCCGTAGCGGTCGTCGGTGAACGAGCAGATGACGATCGCCCGCAGCTGCGGCGGCTTGCGCGCGGCCACCTGCAGCGAGTTGAAGCCACCCCAGGAGATGCCCATCATGCCGACCCGCCCGTCACACCACGGCTGCTCGGCGATCCAGTCCAGCACGTCCTCCGCGTCGAGCTGCTCCTGCTCGAGGTACTCGTCGACGAGGACTCCCTCGGAGTCACCGCTGCCGCGCAGGTCCACCCGCACGCACGCGTAGCCGTGCCCCGCGATGTAGGGGTGGTGGATGGAGTCCCGCCACGCCGTGAGGTCATGCTTGCGGTACGGGATGTACTCCAGGACCGCCGGCACCGGCTCGTCGTCCGAGGGCACCGGGCGCCAGACCCGCGCGGCGAGCCGCGTCCCGTCGGACATCGGCACCCAGACGTGTTCGTCCTCCTTCAGCTGATAGGGCAGCGAGCTGACCGTCCGCATCTACCGGGCCTCCTCCGCGTCGACGAACTCGAAGCGCAGGCTGTCCACCACGCGCTCGTACTTCCGCTTCAGCTCGTCCTCGTCGTCGGCGCCGATGTAGATGTGCGACAGCTCGTAGCTGTAGCTGTCCTGGCCCGTCATGCTGGACAGCCGCTCGCCCTCGGGCGCCTTGACGTCGATCACGACCCCGGGCACGTCCTCCTGGATGTCCTTGATCTCGTCGTCGGTGGGGACCCTGGTGACCAGCGCGTCGCCGAACCGGCGGTGGTACCACTTCGCGGCCAGCTCGTACGGGCCCTTCCGGTGCGGCACATTCGGGTCCCGGCCGAGCCCCAGGCTGAGCATGAAGTAGTGGTTGGGCACCCCGTCGACGTACTCGAACAGCTCGGCGTGCGACTGCGAGTGCCGCGGGTTGACCTCCAGCAGGCCGATGTCCCCCGATTCCGGCTGGCAGAAGAACTCGATGCTGAACGTGCAGTTGTTCAGCCCGATCCGCTCGATGACCCTGCGGGACACCTCCCGGATCCGCTCGACCATCGGCTCCGGCAGCTGGGAGGGGTACTGGTGGCGCAGGAAGCTCGACGTGCCCGGGTAGTTGAGCGAGTCGAGCACCCCGTACACGACGACCTCGCCGTCGTGGACGTAGCCCTCGCTGGCCGCCTGCTGACCGGACATCGCCTCCTCGGCGAGGATGGCCTTCCCGCCCACCTCGGCGATCTCCGGCGGCAGGTCGAGCTGCCGCACGAGGTAGTCGAACGCATTGCCGACCCTGTCGATGCCGTCGGCGATCTGCCGCACCGCGTCGGCGAGCTCGGCGTCGTCGCCCACGTGGAAGGCCAGCTCGGAGGAGAAGGACTTCACCGGCTTGAGCCACATCGGGTAGCTCAGCTCGGCGGGCTTCTCCGGCCGTTCCGGGTCCACGACCGCGAACTTCGGGTGCTCGTCGATCACCTTCGACTGCTCGAGCCTGCTCCAGTACTTGTGCTCGCACCTGATCACAGCCTCGAGGTCGGCGCTGGGCAGGCCGTAGCGGCGACACAGGATCGGCACGATGGTGCTGACCGGGAAGTCCCAGTAGCCGACAATGGCGCCGATCTCGCCATCGAACTCGTCGAGCCGCCGTTCCGCCTTGCGGATCAGGTCGGCCACGTCGATCTCGCCGTGCTGCACCTCGTCGATGTCCAGCAGCCCGTGGAACCGGTACTGGATGGCGTCGGGCACGTCGTGCAGCGTCCGCAGATTCGGCTCGTCGAGCCCCACCACGAAGACGTCGATCTGGCTCACCTGTCGCTCCTCACATTCCGTGTCCCTGTGAAGATCCCCCACCTCGCGGTCGCTAAACGCCCTACCGGTTTCACCGGGGCGCCCACGGGGCACCAGAGTCGGCGTGACCCCCGGGACGACCATGGGTGTGGAGGAGGAGTTCCTCCTGGTGGACCCGATCTCCGCGGCGACCGTGCCGAGCGCGCCGGAGGTGCTCGGCCGGGTGGCCGGTCCGCTGCCCGCCGGCGCCGCCGCGCACGCCGAGCTGCGCGCCACCCAGGTCGAGTTCGCCACCGGCGTGTGCGGGGACGCCGGCGGGCTGCGGGCGCAGCTGCGCGCCGGGCGGCGGCACCTGGCCGCGGCCGCCGAGGCCGAGGGCGTGCTGCTGGTGTCGGCCGGAACCCCGGTGCTCGGCGGGCCGGCCCGGCGGGGCGACCGGCTGGAACGGTTCGCCGAGATCGACGAGCGCTACGCGGGGATGGTCGCCGACTACGAGGCGTGCGGCTGCCACGTGCACGTCGGCGTGCCCGACCGGGACACCGCGGTGGCGGTGGTGGACCGGCTCCGGCCGTGGCTGCCGACCCTGCTGGCGCTGTCGGTGAACTCACCGTTCGCCCGGGGCCGGGACACCGGCTACGGCAGCTGGCGGATGGTGCAGCAGTCCCGGTTCCCCGGCTCCGGGGTGCCGCCCGCCCTGGGCGACCGGGCCGGCCACGACGCCGCGGTGGCGCGAATGGTCGACTGCGGCGTGCTGGTCGACGAGCGGATGACGTTCTGGCTGGCCCGCCCGTCCCCGACGTTGCCGACCGTCGAGTTCCGGGTGGCCGACGCGGCCACCACGGTGGACGAGGCCGTGCTGTTCGCGCTGCTGGCCCGCGGGTTGGTACGCGCCGCGCTGGCCGAGCTGGGCGATGACCGGCCGGCGCCCTTCGTCGACCCGCAGGTGGCGGCGGCCGCGGTGTGGTCGGCCGCGCGGCACGGGCTGGCCGGGCCGGGGGTGGACTGCCGGCGGGCCCGGCGGGTGCCGGCGGAGCGGCTGGTGGCCGCGCTGGTCGAGCACGTCCGGCCGGCGCTGGCGGAAACCGGGGACCTGGCGCTGGTGGCGGAACTGCTCGACCGGGTGCGCCGGCACGGCACCGGCGCCGAACGGCAGCGCGCGGCCGCTGGTGCCGGCTGGGTGCGTGCCGTCCACGCGCTGGCCCGCGCCACGCAGGCGTAGCCAGGGGTGTTCGGGGGTAGATGAGGAGCACTCGCGTTCCGGAGGTGATCGATGCTCGACCAGCCGACCGTCACCCGCCCGTCGGGCGCCACACTGCCCGCGCCGCGCGGGCCGCTCTCCGCGGCGGTGCTCGACGCGCTGTCCCGGGACGCCGGGGGCGCGGTGCTCGACCCGGCCACCAGCACCGAGGTCGAGCACGCCGACCCGTTCGGCGACGACCTCCAGCTGGCCCTGCACGTCTGCTACGAGCTGCACTACCAGGGCTTCACCGGGGTGGACCCGGACTGGGAGTGGGACCCCGCGCTGCTGCGGCTGCGTGCCGCGCTGGAACGGGTGTTCCTCGCCGCGCTGCGGGCGGCGGTGCCCGGCGGGGACGACGTGACCGGCACTCTCGACGCGCTGCTGGTCGAGCCGGTGGACGGCACCGGGGTGAGCCACCACCTGCGGGACGAGGGTGAGTGGTGGCAGCTGCGCGAGCTGTTCGCGCACCGGTCGATCTACCACCTGAAGGAGGCCGACCCGCACGCGTGGGTGATCCCCCGGTTGCGCGACCGAGCCAAGGCGGCGCTGGTGGCCGTGGAGTTCGACGAGTTCGGCGGCGGCAGGGCCGAGCGGGTGCACCAGCGGCTGTTCGCCGACCTGCTCGCGGCGGCCGGCCTCTCCCCCGACTACCTCCACTACCAGGACGACGTGCCGGCGTGCTCGATCGCCGTGGTCAACATGATGTCGCTGTTCGGCCTGCACCGCCGGCTGCGCGGCGCGCTCGTCGGCCACTTCGCCGCCGCCGAGATCACCACCGCGCCCAGCGCCCAGCGGCTGGACCAGGCACTGCGGCGGCTCGGCGCGCCCGAGCCGTGCCGGTTCTTCTACACGGAGCACATCGAGGCCGACGCCGTGCACGAGCAGGTGCTGCGCCGGGACGTCGTCGGCGGGTTGCTGGCCACCGAGCCCGAGCTGGCCCCGGACGTGGTGTTCGGCGTGCAGGCCACCGAGCTGCTCGAGGAGCACCTCGCTGAGCACCTGCTGGGCCACTGGCGGGCCGGCCGGACCTCGCTGCGCCGCCCGCTGCCCGAGTCGTAGGGTCAGCCCACCGCGGAGTCAGCGGCACCGGCGGGACCCTCCGGGCTCGAGGAGTCCGGAGGGTTCGAGGAGCCCGCGGGGCCCTCCGTACCCGGGGAGTCCGAGGGGGACTGGCGAACGCGGCGGCGGTGGCTGGTGTCGCACAGCGGGTAGCGCCTGCTGCGCCGGCACGCGCACACGGCCACCACGAACCGGTCGGAGTGAACCGTGTCGCCGTCCGGGGTGACCAGCTCCACCGGCCCCTCGACGAGGATCGGCCCGCCGGGCACCACCGTCACCCGGCGCCGCTCACGCCCACCTCCGCTAGCCACGCTCGTGTTCCGGCGGGAGGGGGAGGCGGTCGGCGCGGATGACCACCAGCTCCTCGTGGCATTGGCCGGGCTCGATCAGGCCCGCGCGCTCCAGGTACCCGACCCTCCCGCGCAGCACCGGGCCGAACGGCTCGACCCGGCGGGCCACCACCGACGCCTTCAACCGCTCGGCCCGCAACCGGTCGAGCGTGGCCTGCTCCCCGCACAGCGACGAGTGGACCAGCAGCAGCGCTCCGCCCTCGGCGAGCAGCTCCGGGGCCGCCGCGCACAGCCGGTCGACGAACCGGCGGCCGTCCGGCCCCGCGTCCCACGCCCGCTCGGCCCGGCGCGTCGGCCCGCGGGCCGGGTCCCCCGGCACGTACGGCGGGTTCGCCACCACCAGGTCGAACCGCGGCAGCTGGGGCAGGTGCCTCACGTCGGCCCTGCGGACCCGCACCGGCAGCCGGCGGAGCCGGGTGTTCAGCCACGCCGCGAGCACGGCGCGCCGGGCGGTGTCCACCGCGGTGATCGCCCCGGCGCCGGCCCGCGCCGCCGCGAAGGCCACCGCGCCGGTCCCGGTGCACAGGTCGAGCACCTGGGCACCGGGCCGCAGCCCGGCCTCGCGCACGGCCTTGGAGAGCAGCCAGGTGTCGGCCTGCGGCCGGTACACCCCGGGAAGTCGCAACATCAACACGACGCAGCGGGTACCACGCAGGAGGAGCAGCGAAACCGCCGGCCCGGTTGACCACGCCATGCAGGGGTACCCCGTTCGGGAACCTCCGAGAGCACCGTCGCGGTACGGACCTGGCCCGAGAGGAGCCGCAGTGCGCACGATCCAGGAGTTCGTCGACATCCGCGCCCCGATCACGACGGTCTACGACCAGTGGACCCAGTTCGAGACGTTCCCGTCCTTCCTGCAACACGTGGACGCGGTGGAGCAACGCACCGACACGCACCTCCACTGGGTGCTGCGCGCCGCGGGGGCCCGCGTCGAGCTCGACGTGGAGATCGTCGAGCAACGCCCCGACGAGCGGGTGGTGTGGCAGTGCGTCCGGGGTCCGCGGCACCGCGGGCTCGCCCTGTTCCTCTGCCTCGATGACACCACCACCCGGCTGGAGCTGCACGTCGACTACCAGCCGGAGACCGTGGCCGGTAAGGCCGTGGCGCTGGCACCGCTGGGTCACCTGGTCCGCGGCGAGCTGGCCCGGTTCAAGGACTTCGTGGAGCAGCGCGGCCGCGCCACCGGCGCGTGGCGCGGCGAGGTGCGCCGACCGGTGCAGCGGGCCGAGGTGCGCGAGCCGGGCGTCGCCGATCCCGGCGGCACCTCCCGGCGGAGCATCCCACCACTCGGGGACTGAACCGCCATGAAGGCCACCGGTGGGGGCCCGGCCGCGCCGGCAAGGGGCGGGCAATGGGCGAAGCCCGCGCGGTAGGGGAGCGTTCAGCGCCATGAAGGCCATGAAGGTGGCCTTTATGACATGAAGGTGGCCTTTATGACATGAAGGTGGCCTTCATGGCGGGTGTGCCAGGCCGTCAGTTCCGCTCCGGGTGCTCGACCGCGTCCGCGAGCTCCTCCGACGGCGTGGCGTGCTTGCGCTCCCCGCGGACCGAGGTGCCGTAGCTCTCCGCGCGGAACCGCTCCACCATGTGCGGGTAGTGCAGTTCGAACGCCGGCCGCTCCGAGCGGACCCGGGGCAGCTCGGTGAAGTTGTGCCGCGGCGGCGGGCACGAGGTGGCCCACTCGAGGGAGTTGCCGTAGCCCCACGGGTCGTCCACGTCCACCGGCTCGCCGTAGCGATAGCTCTTCACCACGTTCCACAGGAACGGCAGCATCGACAGGCCGAGGACGTAGGCCCCGACCGTCGAGATGCTGTTCAACACCGTGAAGCCGTCGCTGGCCAGGTAGTCGGCGTAGCGGCGGGGCATGCCCTCGTTGCCCAGCCAGTGGTGCACCAGGAACGTCGTGTGGAAACCGACGAACGTGAGCCAGAAGTGCAGCTTCGCCAGCGACTCGTCCATCATCCGGCCGGTGATCTTCGGGAACCAGAAGTAGAGCCCGGCGAACGTGGCGAACACGATCGTGCCGAACAGCACGTAGTGGAAGTGACCCACCACGAAGTAGGTGTCGGTGACGTGGAAGTCCAGCGCCGGCGCGGCCAGGATCACCCCGGACAGCCCGCCGAACAGGAAGGTGACCATGAACCCGATCGCCCACAGCATCGGGGACTCGAAGGTCAGCTGTCCCCTCCACATCGTGCCGATCCAGTTGAAGAACTTGATCCCGGTGGGCACCGCGATGAGGAACGACAGGAACGAGAAGAACGGCAGCAGCACGGCGCCGGTGGCGAACATGTGGTGCGCCCACACCGAGAACGACAGGGCGGTGATGCCGACCGTCGCCCACACCATCAGCTTGTAACCGAACAGCGGCTTCCGGCTGAAGACCGGGATGATCTCGCTGATGATGCCGAAGTAGGGCAGCGCGACGATGTAGACCTCGGGGTGGCCGAAGAACCAGAACAGGTGCTGCCACAGGATCGCGCCGCCGCTGGCCGGGTCGAACACGTGCGCGCCGATGTGCCGGTCCGCCAGCAGCCCGAACAGCGCGGCGGTGAGGATCGGGAACGCCGCCAGCACGAGCACGCTGGTGAACAGGATGTTCCAGGTGAAGATCGGCATCCGCCACATCGTCATGCCCGGGCCGCGCAGGCAGAGGATCGTGGTGATCATGTTGACCGCCCCGAGGATCGTGCCGAGCCCGCTGACGAGCAGCCCGGTGATCCACAGGTCCCCGCCGATGCCGGGTGAGTAGGTGGCGGTGGACAACGGGGTGTAGGCGAACCAGCCGAAGTCGGCGGCGCCGCCCGGGGTAAGGAAGCCGGCCATCACGGTCAGCCCGCCGAACAGGAACAGCCAGTACGAGAACGCGTTCAGCCGGGGGAACGCGACGTCCGGCGAGCCGATCTGCAACGGCACCAGGACGTTGGCGAAGCCGAACACGTTCGGCGTCGCGTAGAGCAACATCATGATCGTGCCGTGCATGGTGAACAGCTGGTTGTACTGCTCGTTGGACAGGAACTGCAGCCCGGGTACGGCCAACTCGCTGCGCATCAGCAGCGCCATGGCGCCGCCGGCGAGGAAGAAGCCGAACGACGTGGCCAGGTAGAGCACCCCGATGGTCTTGTGGTCGGTGGTGCGCAGCAGATCGAGGAACACCGATCCGCGCTTGCCCCGCCTGGCCGGTCGGTGCGGGATCGGCGTCGGCCGGATCAGCGCGTCCCGCTGCGGCATCGAGTCGACCACTCCTCAGCTCCCTCCAGCTCGGCGCACCAGGCGGAGCGGGAGTACCCAGGATCGGCGCGGCCTATGCGCCGGGGACGACCGCGTCACCACGTGCCGTCCAGCCGGGTCGCACGGTTTGTCCGACCGCGTCGGGGTACCCCTCGATCATCTGCTCGCGGACTTCTCTCCCCGGGAGGACGTCATGGCCACCCCCGCCCGCCACCGCGTCGCCCGCGTGCTCGCGCTGCTGGTCGGGCTCGTGTACCTGACGCTGGGCATCCTCGGCTTCGTGCTGGCGGACCCGACCCACGTGGGCAACGAACCGAGCAACGCGGTGTGGATCTTCAGCACGAGCATCCTGCTCAACCTCACCCACCTCACGGTCGGCGTGCTCGGCATCGCGGCGGTCACCTCGGTCACGCGCACCCAGCTGTTCGGCTGGTTCTCGCTCGTCGCGCTGACCGGACTCACCGTGTACGGGCTGTTCGCCTCCGCCACGAACAGCCCGGGTGACGGGATCAACGTCAACTGGGCCGACACCGTGCTGCACGCCATCACCGCCCTGCTCGGACTGGTGATCGGCCTGCTCGCCGAACGGCGAGCCCGACGGCCAGCGGAAACGACGTAGCGATCACGTCGAGTAGTAGTCGCTACCGGAGGTTTACCCATCCGCGCAGCGGCAACTACTCCTGCATGGCAGAGACGAACCGACAGCTGCGGGTGCTGGTGTGGCACGTCCACGGGTCGTGGACGTCCGCGTTCGTGCGGGGCCGCCACCACTACCTGCTGCCGACCCTGCCGGAGGGCGGGCCGTGGGGCCTCGGCCGCGCCGGCCGGCCGTGGCCCGACCGGGCCCGGGAGGTGCCGGCCGAGCAGCTCGGTGACCTCGACGTCGACGTGGTGGTGCTGCAGCGCCCCGAGGAGATCGACGTGGCCGAGCGCTGGCTCGGCCGGCGCCCCGGGCGGGACGTGCCCGCGGTGTACGTCGAGCACAACACCCCACGGGGTCACGCGGCCACCAGCCGTCACCCCCTCGCCGAGCAGACCGCCATCCCGGTCGCGCACGTGACCCACTTCAACGATCTGATGTGGGACTGCGGCCGTTGCCCCACCACGGTGATCCCGCACGGCATCGTGGACCCCGGCGCGCGCTACACGGGCGAGCTGCCGCACGTGGTGGCGATGATCAACGAGCCGGTGCGCCGGTGGCGGATCACCGGCACCGATTTGCTGCCGTCGTTCGCCGAGATCGCGCCGGTCGACGTGTACGGCATCGGGGTGGACCGGCTGGCCGGCGAGCTGCCCCCGGCGGCCCATCCCGTCCGCGGGATCGCCGACCTCGACCAGCGGACCCTGCACGACGAGGTGGCCCGGCGCCGGGTCTACGTGCACACCGCGCGGTGGACCTCGCTGGGGCTCTCCCTGCTCGAGGCCATGCACCTGGGGATGCCGGTGGTCGCGGTGGCGGCCACCGAGGCGGGCGCGGCCGTGCCCGCCGAGGCCGGCGTCCTGTCCACCGACGTCACCGAGCTCACCTCGGCGGTGCGGCGGTTCGTGCACGAGCCGGACCTGGCCGCGGTCACCGGCAAGGCGGCGCGGGAGTACGCGCTCACCCACTTCGGGCTGGACGCGTTCCTGCGCCACTGGGACGTCCTCCTCTCGGAGGTCGTGCGATGACAACACCGACAACACCGAAGAGCGGCTCCGGGAGGGAACCCATGCGTATCTCGATGGTCTCCGAACACGCCAGCCCGCTCGCCGCGCTGGGCGGGGTCGACGCGGGCGGGCAGAACCTGCACGTCGCCGAGTTGTCGGCAGCGCTGGTCCGGCAGGGACACGAGGTGACCGTCTTCACCCGTCGGGACGACCCGGACACCCCCGACGAGGTCCGCGCCCCGGCCGGCTACCGCGTGGTGCACGTGCCCGCCGGGCCGCCCCGGATGCTGCCGAAGGACGAGCTGCTGCCGCACATGGGCGAGTTCGCCCGGTTCCTGCACGCGCGCTGGGCGGCCGACCGGCCGGACATCGCGCACGCGCACTTCTGGATGTCCGGACTGGCGACCGTGCTCGCCGCCCGCGACCTCGACCTGCCGGTGGTGCAGACCTTCCACGCGCTCGGCGTGGTCAAGCGGCGCTACCAGGGCTCGAAGGACACCAGCCCGCCGGAGCGGATGCGACTGGAGCGGCTGATCGGGCGCAGCGTCACCCGGATCGCGGCGACCTGCTCGGACGAGGTGTTCGAGCTGGCCAGGATGGGGCTGCCGAGGACGAGGATGTCGGTGGTGCCGTGCGGCGTGGACCTGGAACGGTTCCGGCCGGACGGGCCGCGGGCGCCGAAGTACGAGCGGCACCGCCTGGTCACCGTCGGTCGGCTGGTGCCGCGCAAGGGCTTCGACACGGTGATCGAGGCGCTGCGGCTGCTGCCGGAGACCGAGCTGGTCATCGCCGGCGGCCCCGAGCAGGGCCGGCTCGACGCCGACCCGGAGGCGCAACGGCTGCTCGGCATCGCCGAGCGGCTGGGCGTGCGGGACCGGGTGCACATGCCGGGGCAGATCTCCCGCGAGGACATGCCGGCGCTGTTGCGGTCGGCCGACGCGGTGGTGTGCGCGCCCTGGTACGAGCCGTTCGGCATTGTGCCACTCGAGGCCATGGCCTGCGGTGTGCCGGTGGTGGCCTCCGCCGTGGGCGGGCTGACCGACACCGTGGTCGACGGCGTCACCGGAACGCTGGTGCCGCCGCGCAAGCCGGACGAGCTGGCGACCGCGCTGCGCCGGCTGCTGACCGATCGCGCGGTGCGAGACGCCTACGGCATCGCCGGCTGCGACCGCGCCCGGTCTCGCTACTCCTGGGACCGCATCGCCGCGGACACGCTGCGGGTCTACGACCGGGCGGTGCACACCGAGGTCGGCGCCGGGGCCACCCGGGTGGGGAGGGTCGCCCGGTGACGACGCTGGAGACCCGGACCCCGGTGATCGAGGTGCACGACCCTGCCGACGGCCGGCTGGTCGGCACGGTGCCGATGGCCACGCCCGAGGAGGTCGACGCGGCGGTCGGCAGGGCACACGCCGCCCAGGTGGCCTGGGCCCGCACCGCGCCAGCGGCCAGGGGCGCCGCGCTGCGCGCCGCCGCGGCGGCGGTGCGGGAGCACGCCGACGAGCTGGCGGCGCTGAACGAGGCGGAGACCGGGCGGCCCCGCGCAGAGGCCGCCGACGGCGTGCTCGCCGGGGCGGGCACCCTGGAGCAGTACGCCGAGTTGGGGCCGGTGCACCGGGGCCGCAGCCTGCTCGGCGAGCACGACGCGACCGACCTCATGGTGCCCGAGCCGCGTGGCGTGGTGGTCGCGCTGACCCCGTGGAACGACCCGGTGGCCGTGGCCTGCGGGCTGCTCGGCGCCGCGCTGGTCACCGGCAACGCGGTGGTGCACAAGCCCAGCGAGCGGGCCCCGCACACCGGGGCACGACTCGGTGAGCTGGTCGCCGCGGCGCATCCCGAGCACGTGCTGTCGACGGTGACCGGCGACGGCACGGTCGGGGCGCGGCTGGCCGCCGACGACCGGGTCGCGGTGCTCGCGCACGTCGGCAGCACCGCCACCGGCAGGGCGATCGCCGCCGCGGCCGCCCGCACCGGCGCGAAGACGCTGCTGGAGAACGGCGGCAACGACCCGTTGCTGGTCGACGGCGATGTCGACCCGGAGTGGGCGGCCGAGCAGGCCGCGATCGGCGCGTTCGCCAACTCGGGGCAGATCTGCGTCTCCGTGGAGCGGATCTACGTGCACCGCGCGGTCGCCGAGCCGTTCCTCGCGGCGCTGGCGCGGCGCGCGCGGGAGTCGGTCCTGGCGCCGCTGGTGGACGAGCGGCACCGGTCGCAGGTCCACGCGCACGTGGTCGACGCCGTCGACCGCGGCGCGCGACTGCTCGCCGGTGGCGAGGTCCCCGAGGGGCCGGGCGCGCACTACCCGGCGACCGTGCTGGCCGACTGCGCCCAGGACATGCGGGTGCTGACCGAGGAGACGTTCGGCCCGGTCGCCCCGGTCCGGGTGGTCCACGACTTCGCCGAGGGCCTGGCGGAGGCCGCCACCGGCCGGTACGGCCTGGCCGCCACCGTGCTCACCGGTTCCATGGCGCACGCCCAGCGGGCCTGGCGCGAGCTGCCGGTGGGCACCGTGAAGGTCAACGCGGTGTTCGGCGGCGCACCCGGCGGGGCGGCCGAGCCGCGCGGCGCCAGCGGCCACGGGTTCGGCTTCGGCCCGGAGCTGCTCGACGAGCTCACCACCACCAAGGTGGTCCACCTGCAACCCCCGCCAGGGTGACCCCTTTCCGCGGTGGCCCCGCCCACGCCGGGGCCACCGCCGCGTTGCTGACCCGTGCTCACCGGCGCCCGCTCAACCCGGAAGTCTTCGACTCGGCGAACCGAACGACGGCCTGGCACTTCGGTCTGGCTCGGGCGTTGACGCAGGAAGGTGGGTCGCGCGGCTGGGACGCGATCCGACATCTGGACACGGCGGAACGAACCGCCCCGCAGCGCATTCACCACGACCCGATAGCCCGCGAGCTCTCGCAGGCGATGAACGGCCGCGCACGTCGGAAGGCCGGCACCGAGTTCCTGAACTCGGTGACCGGCTGCCGGCCGCCGTGGAGTGGCGCGACTCGTTCGGCTGACCCGACCGACCGCACGAGCGGCCACCCGAGGGAGCGGACTCCTTCCGCCATGACGTGAAACACCGACCTCGGACCGTAACTTTCCCGCTCGGTCCACAGTGGGCGCCGAGCAGGGGTTTCGCCGAGAAGTGGTTTCGGACAGTAGTCGTTTCCTGGGGCTTTTCGGGCGAGCCGTTTAGTAGTGGTTTCGCTGGGTAGCGCTTACGACAGGAGGACGGGCCGCGCCGGCGGCCCGAACGCACGATCCGAGAGGTGGTTGGCGTACCGATGCACGGAGTGGACGTCGAGGGCGCCCGGACCGGCGCGGCCGCCGGCCCGGACACCTCCGGTGCGCCGGCCGCACTGCTGTTCGACCGGGACGACACGCTCATCGTGGACGTGCCCTACCTGGCCGACCCCGCGCTGGTGCGACCGGTGCCGGGCGCGGTGACCACGCTGCGCCGGCTGCGCGCCGCGGGCATCCCGCTCGGCGTGGTCAGCAACCAGTCCGGGGTGGCGCGCGGGCTGATCCGCCCCGACCAACTCGCCGCGGTCAACGCCAGGGTGGAGGAGCTGCTCGGCCCGTTCGACACCTGGCAGGTCTGCGTGCACGGCGAGGCCGACGGCTGCGCGTGCCGCAAGCCGGCGCCAGGGCTGGTGCTGCGGGCCGCCGCGGCGCTCGGGGTGGACGTGCGCCGCTGCGTGATGATCGGCGACACCGGCGCCGACGTCGCCGCCGCGCTCGCCGCCGGCGCCCGCGGTGTCCTGGTGCCCACCGGGCGCACGCTGCCCGGCGAGGTCGCCGACGCCCGCGCCTCCGCCACCGTCGCCGACACCCTTCCCGCGGCGGTCGACCTCGCGCTGGCAGGTGTGCGATGACCCGGCGAGTGCTGGTGGCCCGGCTGGACAACGTCGGCGACGTGCTGCTCGCCGGGCCGTGCGTGCGAGCGGTGGCGGCGTCGGCCGAGGTGACCATGTTGGCCGGGCCACGCGGCCGGGCCGGGGCGGAGCTGCTGCCCGGCGTCGCCGACGTGATCGAGTGGTGCGCGCCGTGGATCGACCCCGAGCCGCCGGAGCTGACCGCCGAGGACGTGGAGGCGCTGGTCAAGCAGGTGCGCGACGTCGCGCCCGACGCGGCGCTGATCGTCACCTCGTTCCACCAGTCCCCGCTGCCACTGGCGCTGGTGCTGCGGATGGCGGGGGTGCCGTGGATCGGCGCGATCTGCGAGGACTACCCGGGCTCGCTGCTCGACCTGCGACACCGGGTGGACGGCGACCCGCCGGAGGCCGAGCGGGCGCTGTCGCTGGCCGAGGCCGCCGGGTTCCGCCTCCCGCCCGGGGACGACGGGCGGCTCGCGGTGCGCCGGCCGCTGCCCGACGTGACCGCGCTGACCGGCGACCCCGGCTACGTCGTGGTGCACCCGGCCGCCTCGGTGCCGGCGCGCACGGTGCCCGCCGGGCGCTGGGCGGCCCACGTACGGGCACTGGCCGAGGCCGGGCACCGCGTACTGGTCACCGGGAGCCCGGCCGAGCGGGCGTTGACCGCCGAGGTGGCCGGCGACGCCGCGACCGACCTCGGGGGCGCCACGGACCTGCCCGGACTGGCCGCCGTGCTGGAGCGGGCCGCCGTGGTGGTCGCCCCGAACACCGGGCCCGCGCACCTCGCGGCGGCCGTGGACACCCCGGTGGTCTCCCTGTTCGCGCCGGTGGTGCCGGCCGCGCGGTGGGCGCCCTACGGCGTTCCCGTCGCGCTGCTCGGCGACCAGTCGGCTCCGTGCCGCGGGACCCGGGCCAGGGAATGTCCGGTGCCGGGTCACCCCTGCCTCGAGTCGATCTCCCCCGAGCGGGTGGTGGCGGCCGTCGCGGAGCTGAATCACGGCGCGACCGCTCCGCTCCCTCGCGTCAACCAACGCGGGGCCGCTCCGCTCCCTCGCTTCACGACCGGCGGGCAGCGGGCCCGCCGAACAGGAGGTGTGTCGTGATCGAAGAACACTTCAGCGCGTTGCGCACGGCCCTGGACCGGGCCTGCGCGGCCGCCCCGCGGATCCAGCGGTGGGGGCACCACCTCGCCGAGGTGCTCGGCTCCGGTGGGCGGCTGCTGGCCTGCGGCAACGGCGGCAGCGCGGCCGAGGCCCAACACCTGACCGGAGAGCTCGTCGGCCGGTTCCGGGACGAGCGGGCGCCGCTGTCGGCGATCGCGCTGCACGCCGACACCTCCGCCGGCACGGCCATCCTCAACGACTACGGCGAGCACGAGCTGTTCGCCCGGCAGGTGCGCGCGCACGGCCGGCCCGGCGACGTCCTCGTCGCCCTGTCCACCAGCGGGCGCAGCCAGAACGTCGTGGCCGCCGCCAAGACGGCCCAGGAACTGGGCCTCACCACCTGGGCGCTCACCGGGCCGGCCCCCAACCGGCTGGCCGCACTGTGCGACGACGCCGTCGCGGTGGACGCGCCGACCGTGGCCACCGTGCAGGAGGTCCACCTGGCCGTGGTGCACGCGCTGTGCGCGGTGCTGGACGAGTCGCTGGGTGTCGCGGCATGAGGCCGCTGGTGGTGGTCGGTGACGCGCTGCTCGACATCGACATCGAGGGCAGCGCCGACCGGCTGTGTCCGGAGGCGCCGGTGCCCGTGGTGGACATCGGCCGGGAGTGGCTGCGGCCCGGCGGCGCCGGGCTGGCCACCCTGCTGGCCGCGCGGTCCACGTCGGAGGTCGTGCTGGTGAGCGCGTTCGCCGACGACGGGCCCGGCCGCACCCTGCGCGACCTGCTCCGCAGGGAGGCCGAGGTGGTGCCGCTGCCACTGGCCGGCGGCACGGTGTGCAAGACCCGGGTGCGTGCGGGCGGCCAGTCGCTGCTGCGGCTGGATTCCGGCGACGGAAGGGCCGCTGGCGACCCGCTGCCCCGCCGGGCCGAGCGGGTCCTGCGCGGCGCCGGGGCGATCCTGGTCGCCGACTACGGGCGCGGGCTGGCCGCCCACCGCGGCCTGCGGCGGCTGCTGGCCGAGCTGGCCAGGACCGTGCCGGTGGTGTGGGATCCGCACCCGCGCGGGCCGGCCCCCGTACCGGGAGTCCGGCTGGCCACGCCCAACGAGGCCGAGGCCGCCGGCTTCGCCGGCGACTCCCCCGGTGACGCCGCGGCGCTGGCCGAGCGGCTGCGCGAGGCGTGGGAGTGCACGGGCACCGCGGTGACCGTCGGTGCGCGCGGCGCCGTGCTCGCCGGCGACGGCCCGACCCGCACCGTGCCGGTGCCCGGCACCGCGACGGTCACCGGGCCGAGCAGGCCCGACACGTGCGGCGCCGGCGACCGGTTCGCCAGCGCCGCCGCGGCGGCCCTGCTCGGCGGCGCCGGGCTGGCCGACGCGGTGGCCGAGGCGGTGGACGCCGCCGCCCGGTTCGTCGCCGCCGGTGGCGCCGCGGCGCTGTCCGTCTGCGACGCGCCCGGCACCGCCCCGGCCCGCCCGGACGGACCCGCACCGGCCGGGACGGACGCGTTCGAGCTGGCGGCGCGGGTGCGCCGGTCCGGTGGCCGGCTGGTCGCCACCGGCGGTTGCTTCGACCTGCTGCACCCCGGCCACGTCAGCCTGCTGCGCCAGGCCCGCGCCCTCGGCGACGCGCTGGTGGTGTGCCTGAACTCCGACGCCTCGGTGCGCCGGCTCAAGGGCCCGACCCGGCCGATCGTGTCCGCGCCCGACCGGGCCCGGTTGCTCGCCGAGCTGGAGTCCGTGGACGCCGTCGTGGTGTTCGACGAGCCCTCGCCGAAGGCGGTGCTGGACCGGCTCCGCCCGGACGTGTGGGTCAAGGGCGGCGACTACGCCGGCACCGAGCTGCCCGAGGCGCGCGTGGTCCGGCGGCACGGCGGCGAGGTGGTGCTCGTCCCGCTGACGGACGGCTACTCCACCACCCGGCTGGTCGCCGCGGCCAGCAACGGGCGGCACTGAGTCAGCTTCGAACCCGACCGACGAACGGCAGACGTGAGGAGCGCGATGAAACCACTGGGCAATGTCCTGATCACCGGTGGCGCGTCCGGGCTGGGCGCGGCGACCGTGGCGGCGGTGCGCGAGGCCGGTGGCCGGCCACTGGTCCTCGACCGGGTCGCGCCGGCGGAGGGGGTCGAGCACGTGCTGGTCGACCTCGCCGACACCGACACCACCGAGCGCGCGGTGACCGAGCTGGTCGACCGCGCCGGCGGCCGGCTCGACGGCGTGTTCACCGCGGCCGGCATCGACGCGTGCGGCCCGCTGACCGAGGTGCCGGCGAAGGACTGGGAACGCGTGGTGCACGTCAACCTGCTGGGCACCGCCGCCGTGGTCCGGGCCGCGCTGCCGCACCTGGAGCGAACGCACGGCACGGTGGTCACCGTGGCCTCCACCCTCGGGATCAAGGCGGTGAGCGACGCCACGGCCTACTGCGCCTCGAAGTACGGGGTGGTCGGCTTCACCAAGGCGCTGGCCGCGGAGACCGCCGGCCGGGTCGGGGTGACGCTGCTGGTCCCCGGCGGGATGCACACGAACTTCTTCAACGACCGGCCCGAGCAGTACAAGCCGCCGGCCGACGCGAAGCTGAACCACCCCGAGGACGTGGCGCGGACCGTGCTGTTCGCGCTGCGCCAGCCGCCCGGCTGCGAGGTGCGCGAGCTGGTGGTGTGCGCGTCGGAGGAGGGCTCCTACCCGTGAGTGACGCGGTCCTGGTGCTGCGCGCGCTGGGGCTGGGCGATCTGCTGGTCGCGGTGCCGGCGCTGCGCGGGCTCCGCCGAGCCCACCCGGACGCCCGGACCGTGCTGGCCGCGCCGCACCAGCTCACCGAGGTGGTCGAGCTGATCGACGCGGTGGACGAGCTGCTGCCCACGCCAGGCCTCGGCGCCCTGCACTGGCCGGGCGAGCCGCCGGAGGTCGCGGTCAACCTGCACGGCCGCGGCCCGGAGAGCATCCGGGACCTGCGTGCCACCCGCCCCGGCACGCTGCTCACCCACCGGCATCCGGACTTCCCCGACCTGCCCGGCCCGGAGTGGGTCGAGGACCAGCACGAGGTGCGGCGGTGGTGCCGGCTGCTGGAGCACTTCGGCATCGCCGCCGACCCGGCCGACCTCCACCTGCCGGCGCCACCGGGGCCGAGCCCGGCGCCGGGCGCGGTGGTCGTGCACCCCGGCGCGGCACAGCCGGCACGGCGCTGGCCGGCCGAGCGCTTCGCCGGGGTGGCCCGCGCGCTCGCCGCGGCAGGGCACCGGGTGGTGGTCACCGGCAACGCCGCCGAGGCCGACCTGGCCCGGGACGTGGCGCGGCGGGCCGGCCTGCCCGAGGACGTGGTGCTCGCCGGCCGGCTCGGGCTCGCCGAGCTGGTCGCGCTGCTGGCGCGGGCGACGCTGCTGGTGGCCGCCGACACCGGGGTCGGCCACCTCGCCACGGCGATGCGCACGCCGTCGGTGCTGCTGTTCGGCCCGGTGTCACCCCGACAGTGGGGGCCGCCGGAGGGCGAGCGGCGGCACGTCGCGCTGTGGGCGGGCGAGCCGGCGGACCCGTTCGCCGACGCGCCGGCACCCGGGCTGCTCCGGCTGACCGAGGACGACGTGCTCGCCGCCGTGCGCCAGCTGGCCGAGGAGGGCCTGCTGGCCCGCAGGGACGGAAGGGAATGACGGTGAACCGCAGCGGGCGGGCGGCCACCCCGCGCGCCACCAGCTCGGCGAGCTCGGGCTCGTGGACCGGCACCGCGTCCCCGGACCGCGCCGCGATCGAGAACGCGGCCACCTTCGCCGTGTCCACGTCCACGCACACGACCGGGTGGCCGAGGTGGGCGAGGCACGCCGCGCTGGCCGCCCCCACGTAGCCGGCGCCGACGACACCCACGGTCTCCACGGTCCGCGCTGGCCACCCGGCTGGCCCACCTGGCCCCCGGCGGCGTGGTGCTGCTGCGCCTGCCCCCCATGGGCGAGCACGGTGCGGCCGACCTCACCACCCTGGAACCACCCTGGACCAGGTGCGGGCCGACGTGGCGGGCACGGTCGCCGCCGGCGGCGTGCTCGCCCTCGAGTCCACCGCGCCGGTGGGCGCCGCACGGCGGGCGGCCGAGCGGCTGGCACGGCCCGACGTGCGGGTGGTGAGCAACCCCGAGTTCCTCCGCGAGGGCCACACGGTGGCGGACTTCCCGCGCCCGGACCGGATCGTCGTCGGCGCGGACGACCCGGTCGCGGGTGAGCGGGGTGCCGCGCTGTACGCGGGCGTCGACGCGCCCCCTTGCTGCGCACCGACCCGGCCAGCGAGGAGCTGGCGAAGCACGCCGGTGACGCGTTCCTCGCGAGCACGACGTCCTCGGCCCACGAGCTCGCCGAGCCGTGCGAGCGCTTCAGCGCCGACCTCATCCAGGTGGCCCCGCGGTGGGCTCGACCGGCGGATCGGCCGCGACCACCTGGCACCCGGCCCCGACTGGGGCGGCGCGGCCGGT
The DNA here is from genome assembly GCF_900115565.1 of Amycolatopsis arida. Taxonomy (GTDB): domain Bacteria; phylum Actinomycetota; class Actinomycetes; order Mycobacteriales; family Pseudonocardiaceae; genus Yuhushiella; species Yuhushiella arida. The sequence goes on from NZ_FOWW01000006.1 coordinate 62,351, forward strand.
GGTAAACGCTGGCGACCCGCTCGACCCGGCGCCGCTGGACGCCGCCGGGTTCACGCTCGTGCGGTGGGAGCGCCGGCCGGGGCTCAGCCACCGGGCACGGTCTGGCCGCCGAGCGCGGCGAGGACCTCGCCGGTGTAGTACGACGAGAGCCGGTTGCTGGCCAGGAAGACGTACGACGGGGCGATCTCGTCCGGGTCCGCCGGCCGCTGGTAGGGCACCTGCTCACCGAAGTGCTCCACCCGCTTCTCCGGGAAGGTCGACGGGATCAGCGGAGTCCACACCGGACCCGGCGCCACGCAGTTCACCCGGATGCCGCGCTCGGTCAGCGCCTGCGCCATCGCGTAGGTCCACGCGTGCACGGCGCCCTTCGTGGCCGAGTAGTCGATCAGCGTCTTGTTGCCGCGCAGCCCGTTGACCGAGCCGGTGTTGATGATGCAGTCGCCCTCGCCGAGGTGCGGCAGCGCCGCGGCGGTCACCCGGAAGTAGGAATGGATGTTCACGTCGAACGTGCGCATCCACTGGTCCTCGGTCAGCTCGTCCGGCGACTTCACCGGCCACTGCGTCGCGACGTTGTTGACCAGGATGTTCAGCCCGCCCAGCGCCTCGACCGTCCGCTCCACCACCGTGCGGCACCGCTCGCGATCGGCGAGGTCGCCGGGCAGCAGCTCGCAGCGCCGGCCCTGGTCGCGGACCAGGCGCGCGGTGTGCTCGGCGTCCTCGTGCTCCTCCAGGTAGGCGATCGCGACGTCGGCGCCCTCCTTGGCGAACGCGACCGCCACCGCCCTGCCGATCCCGGAGTCACCACCGGTGATCAGCGCGACCCGCCCGGCCAGCAGGTCGCGACCGACGTAGTCGGCCATCTCGTCGCGCGGCTCCGGCCGCATCTCGTCGGTCTCGCCGGGCGGCTCCTGGCGCTGCGGCGGCTGCGGGGGTCGGTCGGTCGGCTCGGGCATCGTCCCTCCTCGTGCTGGCACGTCCTGCTGCGGACGACAGAGCGGAGCAGGCGTCGATCGCCGGGTACCCCGCGCCCGACCGGTGTAACCGATCCCGCGGCGGGGTATCTCGGAGGGCATGACCGGGATTCGGGTGGTGGTGACCGGCGCCACCGGCAACGTGGGCACCAGCCTGGTGAGCGCCCTCGCCGACGACGAGCGCGTGGGAACGGTCGTCGGGCTGGCCCGGCGGCGCGCGGAGTGGGGCCACCCCGGCGTCGAGCTGTCCACTGTGGACGTCTCGAGGGACGACCTGGAGCCGGTGCTCGCCGGCGCCGACGTGGTGGTGCACCTGGCGTGGCTGTTCCAGCCGACCAGGGACCCGGCCACGACCTGGGAGAACAACGTCATCGGCAGCCTGCGGGTGTTCGACGCGGTCGCCGCGGCCGGGGTGCCGGCGCTGGTGTACGCCTCCTCGGTGGGCGCCTACTCTCCGGGGCCGAAGCACCCGCCGGTGGCCGAGGACTGGCCGACGCACGGCTGGCCAGGGGCCGCCTACACCAGGGAGAAGGCGTACCTGGAGCGGGTGCTCGACGCGTTCGAGCTCGCGCATCCCCAGGTACGGGTGGTGCGAATGCGGCCGGGGTTCATGTTCAAGCGGGAGTCGGCCTCCGAGCAGCGGCGGCTGTTCGCCGGGCCGCTGCTGCCCGGCATGCTGGTCCGGCCGTGGCTGGTCCCGCTGCTGCCCGACCTGCCCGGCCTGCGGTTCCAGGCGCTGCACACGTCCGACGCGGCCGACGGGTTCCGCCGGGCCGTGCTGGGTGACGTGCGCGGGGCGGTCAACCTCGCCGCCGAGCCGGTGGTCGACGTCGAGGTACTGGCCGAGCTGCTGGACGCGCGGGCGGTGCCCGTGTCGCTGCCGCCGGTGCGGGCGGCGCTGGCGGCGGCCTGGAAGGTGCACGCCGTGCCCGCCGCGCCCGGGCTGTTCGACGCGGTGCCCCGGCTCCCGGTGATGGACTGCGCCAGGGCGCGCGACGAGCTGGGCTGGGCACCGCGGCACTCGGCGCGGGACGCGCTGGCCGAGTTCCTCGCCGGGCTGCGCGAGGGCGCCGGCCTGCCGACGCCGCCGCTGGCGCCGCGGGTCGAGGGAGGCCGGCTGCACGAGCTGCTGCGCACCGGCGTGGGAGCGCGGCCGTGACCGCCGTGCGACGACCGCTGAGCATCGACCGAGCGCCTGCGAGGGAGGAGCGGAAGCGGGAGGAGCACGGCCAACCCCACACCGCCGTGCGACGACCGCTGAGCATCGACCGAGCACCAGCGAGGGAGGAGCGGAAGCGGGAGGAGCACGGCCAACCCCACACCGCCGTGCGACGACCGTCGAGCATCGACCGAGCCGAGCGCCGGCGAAGGATGACGGGCGCCACACAACCGGTGTGGCACCGCGAGATCCGGGTATTCCCAGCGGGGAGGCGTTACGTGCTCCCGGCAATCCGAACCGACTGGAGGCGGCCGTGACCCGAGTTGGCGTGGCGGAGGACCTCGGCACCCTGTTCGACAGCGTGGTCGAGCTGAGCGTGCGCGCCGAGGCGGACCAGCTGGTGATCCCGCGGGCCGTCGCGGAGATGGTCGCGGCGCGCAGCGACTTCGACCTCGACGCGGTGGCGGACGTCAAGCTGGCCGTGGACGAGGCGTGCGGCGCCTTGCTGGCGAAGTCGGTGCTCGGCGGGATGCTCACCTGCCGGTTCACCCTCTCCATCGACGTGTTGACCATCAGCGTCAGCAGCGTCGCCAGCGTGCCGGGGGTGCCGGGCCGGGGTGACTTCGGCTGGCATGTGCTGCGTTCGCTGACCGACTCGGTAGTCGCCCGGCAGGGTCCGCCCGAACGAGGGAGGGCAGGCTTCCCGACCGCCATCGAGTTCACGAAACGGAAGAGCGCGTGACGGGCACCGACCGGGAGGGCGGCGAGGAGCAGGCCGACTACAGCGACGTGCTGCCGTTGTTCGAGAAGATGACCGGCCTCGCCGAGGACGACCCCGCCCGTGAGGCGCTGCGCGACCAGATCGTGCGGCGCTGTCTTCCGCTGGCCGAACACATCGCGCGTCGGTTCGGTGGCCGCGGGGAGGCCAGGGACGACCTGGTCCAGGTGGCCCGGTTGGGGTTGCTCAACGCCGTCGACCGGTACGAGGTCGGGCGCGGTACGGAGTTCATCTCGTTCGCGGTGCCGACCATCATGGGCGAGGTCCGCCGCTACTTCCGGGACTCGAGCTGGGCAGTGCGGGTGCCGCGCCGGCTGAAGGAGCTGCACCTGGCGATCAGTCAGGCCAGCGGGGTGCTGTCGCAGCGGCTCGGGCGGGCGCCCACGCCGAGCGAGCTGGCCGCCGAGCTGGGCCTGGACCCGGAGGAGGTGTCCGACGGGCTGCTGGCCGGCAACGCCTACCAGTCGGTGTCGATGGACGGCACGGTCGGCGCGACCGGCGACCGGGAGGACGGGCTGTCGCTGGTGGACACCATCGGGGACTACGACGGCGAGCTGGAGAACGTGGAGAACCACGAGGCGCTGCAGCCGCTGCTGCGCGAGCTGCCCGACCGGGAACGGACGGTGCTGATGCTGCGGTTCTTCGGCAACCTCACGCAGACCCAGATCGCCGAGCGGGTGGGCATCTCGCAGATGCACGTGTCCCGGCTGCTGTCCCGCACCCTCCAGTTCCTCCGCGAGAAGCTCAGCGAGTGAGGCCGGAGCCTCGCCTTGTGACCGGGCGATCGACGTCGTTAGGCTGCCCTGGTTGATCGACACGACCGCGCGTCGATCGCATCGTCAACCGCGCGGAGGTGGCCTCGGGTGCGCCGTGGATGTCGTTCTACCATGCGCGGCGGGCTACGCGTGTCCTTGGCCGTCACGGCGGCTGGCGCGGTGGCTGCGGCAGTGCTCGGCGGCCTGCCCGGTGCTCGCCCCGCGGCGGCCGGTACCTCGGTCGCCACCAGCGCGGAGGCCAAGGTCACCGACCCGGTGCCGCTCCTGGAGCTACGCACGGCCGGCCACACCGGCTGGTTCTGGACGCTGTCACAGGTCGAGGCGGCGAAGGCGCAGCAGGAGCACGGCATGACGCCGCTGCGCGGCAACCTCGGGTTCCTGCGTCGTCAGCAGTTCACCGACAGCCATCCGGTGTACCGGCTGCGAGCCACGAAGAAGAGCACCTACCTGGTCACCGCCTCGGAGACCGAGCGCCGCGCCCTGGTCGACTCCGGCGACTTCGCCGACGAGGGGGTGCTGGGATACGCCGCCGAGCAGCGGCTGCCCGGCACCGAGATGCTCTATCGGATGTCCAACGGCGCGGAGTGGCGCGTCGTCCCGGCGGCACGCCAGGCCGAGTTCGAGCGCCGCGGCTACCGCACCGATGGCCCGCTCGGCTACGCCTGGCCCACCTACTACCGCACTGGCGCGATCTACTTCGCGACCTTCGACGACGGCGGCAACCGTCAGCTGATCGCCGGCACCAAGCGAGTGTACGGACGGAGCAACGACTGGTGGGGCGGGCTGCGCGACTTCGCCGGCGCCGGGGTGGAACGCAATGCCTGGCACTGGCCGAACGAGGACTTCTCCGATCTGCAGCCGGCAATCGGCTACTACGACGATTCCGACCCGGAGACGCTGCGCAAGCAGATAACCCAGGCGGCCGGCGCCGGGCTGCGGTACTTCAGCTTCTACTGGTACTGGAACCCCGCGAACGGCGGGTCGGAGAACTACATCGAGGGTCTGAAGTCCTTCCTGAAGGCCGACAACCGCATGGACATCGATTTCAACGTGCTACCGTGCTTCCATCCGTGGCGCGACGGCGACGTGTCCCTCTCGCTGCCACAGGAGCAGATCACCCGAGCGGCGAACATCATCGTCGACACCTACCTGACCCAGCCCAACTACCTGCGGGCCAACGACGGCCGGCCCATCCTCGGCGTATGCGACGCCCGGGGCATCGGGGGCGAGAACACGACGATCGACGTGGCCGCGACCAAGCGGTTCAACGATGCCGTACGGGAACGTGCCCGACAGAAGCTGGGCGAAGACGTGATGATCGTGCTGAACGGCGGGCCGCCTGCCGGCGCCGGCTTCGACGGCGGTCAGTGCCTCGGCCAGTTCGACGAGTCCCGCTCCTACCGGGCCTACGTCGACACTCAGCGAAACTTCTTCGCGAGGTACGGCACCATGCCGCTGATCCGGTGCGCCACCTCGAACTTCGACGAGCGGCCGCGAATCGGCATTCTCGTTCCCGACCCCGGGCCGGACGAGCAGAAACAGCGGGACAGCTTCCGCTGGTACGACGACGCCACCCTGGCTGAGTACGAACGGCTGCTCGACACGGTGAAGGCCGACATCACCGAGTCGTCCCGGCCGCCCGTTGTAGACAATTTCGTCATGCTGTATGCCTGGAACGAATGGCACGAAGGCGGTTTCGTGGAGCCCAACAAGCGAGACGGCTGCGCATACCTGGACGCCACCCGCCGCCAGCTCCGCCTGACCACGGGCAGCGGCTGCGTCGCCAACCCGCGGTGAACAGCCGCCCGAGCGGAACTGGGATCGCGGCGGAGACGCGCTGACCGCGTCGCCGCTCGTGCGGCAGGACGACTCTACGCCGAGGCGGACACCCGGTCGGGTTCCAGGCAGTAGACGGCGTAGGCGGCACGGATGATCGGCTGCGCCACGTTGCGCACCCGGATCCCGCCGGGGGTCACGCCCTGCTCGGTGCCGAAGTGCGCGTGCCCGTGCACGGCGAAGTCGGCCTCCGCGTCGTCGATGGCCTCGCCCAGCAGATAGGAACCCAGGAACGGGTAGATCTCCGGCGGCTCGCCGCGCAGGGTCTCCGGGATCGGCGCGTAGTGGGTGAGCGCCACGCGCACGTCGGCGTCCAGCGCGTCGAGCGTGGCGTGCAGCTGCCCGGCCACCTCGGTGGTGTGCCCGACGAACTCCTTCATCTCCCGCTCGCCGAAGGCGCTCGCGCACTTGCCGGCGAACCCCCCGCCGAAGCCCTTCACCCCGGCCACGCCGAGCCGGCGCCCGCCGACGTCCAGCGTCACCCCGTCGCCCTCGAGCATCCGGATGCCGTGCGCGGTGAGCAACTCGGTGATCTTGTCCGCGGCGTCGCTGTGGTGGTCGTGGTTGCCCAGCACCCCGACCACCGGCACGGGCAGCCCGGCGAACTCGTCGGCCACCACCGCCGCCTCGTCCATGGTGCCGTGCCGGGTCAGGTCGCCGGCGAGCAGCAGCACGTCCGCGTGCTGGCCGACGTGCTCCAACGCCGGGCGCAGCCGGCCGCGCGCGTCCTCCCCCATGTGCACGTCCCCCACTGCCGCGATCCGGATCACCGCAACTCCTCCCTCCTGGTCGGCTCGCCAGCGCCCACGATGCGGACGTCGTTGTGCACCCGCAGCTCGGGCGCCACCTCGGCCAGCACGTGGTCGAGCTCGGCCTTGCGTTGCTCGGTGGCCACCTCGCCGCTGAGGTGGACGGCGTTGCCCCGGATGTTGACCCGGACGCCCAGCTCGGCGGTCCGCTCGTCCTCGGCCAGCGCTCGCCGGACGTGCGCGACGGAGTACTGCGGCGCGTCCTCGTCGTTCATCTGTCCTCCTTGGACTCTCGGTCCGTGCCGTGCCCGCGCGGTGCTCTCAGACTCCCGGCTCGGCGACGCCGAGCTCGCGCACCAGGGTCAGGAACGCTTTGGCGTAGGGCGACTCCTTGGTCCGCTCGGCGACCTCGGACCAGCTCACCTGCTCCCGCAGCTCCCTGGCGATCCGCAACAGCGGCGTGAAGTCGCAGCGGTGCGGCCCGAGCACCATCAGCTTGTCCACCATCAGGTCGGTGCCGGTGAGCACGGGCGCGGTCGCCGCGCCGATCCGCATCTCCTCGGTCCGAGCGAGCATCTCGTCGGTGACCGGCTCCCCGTGCGGGCAGAAGATCAGGTCCACCAACAGGTCGCCGTCGTAGACCTTGGTCAGCCAGTCCTCCGGCGGGTCGACCGGTGTCATGCCCTCCGCCACCAGTGCGGCGCGCGCCGCCGGCACGTCGTCCTTTTTGAGGAACACGTCCACGTCGTGCTCCGATGGTGGTCCACCACGCGCGTAGGCCGCACAGCCCCCGGCGACGGCGAACCGCAAACCGGCCCGCCGCAGCGTGTTCACCACCCTCGTGATGGTGCGCAGCAGATCCTTCTCCCGCACGGGTTGCATCGTGGTCACCCGCGCGGGATACCCGACGTCGATCAGGGCAAACGCCGCGTGTCGCCGCCCGCGGCCCGGGGTACCCGGCGGACATGACCGAGACAGCGCCCCTTCCCCAGGAGATGGACCGACCCCGGACCGCGATCGTGACCGGCTCCGACTCCGGGATCGGCCGCGCGACCGCCGTGGCGCTGGCCGGCGGCGGGCTGGACGTGGGCATCACCTACCACGCCGACTCCGACGGCGCCGGGCGGACCGCCGCCGAGGCCACCGACCACGGTGTGCGCGCCCCGGTCCGACACCTGGACCTGGGGGACCTGCCCACCTCGGCCGCGGTGGTCGACGAGCTGGCCGACGAGCTCGGCGGCGTCGACGTGCTGGTGAACTGCGCCGGGACCGGCAGCGCGCAGCGGGTGATGGACATGGACTTCGACACGTGGCGGCACGTGCTGACGGTCGACCTGGACGGCGCCTTCGCCTGCGCCCAGCGCGCGGCCCGGCACATGATCGACGCTGGCCGCGGCGGCCGGATCATCAACATCACCAGCGTGCACGAGCACGCCCCGCGGGTCGGGGCCGCGCCGTACTGCGCCGCCAAGGCGGGCGTGGGCGCGCTGACCAAGGTGCTGGCGATGGAGCTGGCCGAGCACCGGATCACGGTGAACTCCGTGGCGCCCGGCGAGATCTCGACCCCGATGACCGACCAGGACGACGTGAACCCGCGAACCCAGGAACGTCCCGGCTATCCCCTTGGGCGGCCGGGGCATGCCCGCGAGGTCGCGGCGGTGGTGGCCTTCCTCGCCACCCCGGCCGCCGGCTACGTCACCGGCGCGTCCTATGTGGTCGACGGCGGGATGCTGCTGATGGGCCCGCAGGCCAGCTCGGCGCTGTCCACGAACGACTGGCGAGCCGGCTGACCCGGGCAGCAGGCGATCGCCACCAAGGACCCCGGTGGACCCCCGCCGCCACCAAGGACCCGGGGCTGCCACCAAGGACCCGGGGCCCTCGCTGCGGGCTACTGGCGAAGCCCGCGTACCAGGGAAACGTTGCGCGCCACCAAGGCCCCCAGTGGGCCCCGCTGCGTGACAACGACGAAGCCGCGCGGTAGGGGGCGTTGCGCGCCACCATGGGGCCTTGGTGGCGTCCAGCGATGTCCGATGGTGGTGCCGGTCAGGCCGGCTTGAGCGGGTCGTGGCCCAGCGACATCAGGCGGTGCCGCCAGTGCGCCTGCCCGGCCGTGGGCTCCAGGTCGTCCCGCCGCTCGGCTTGCACCCTGTCGACCACCCTGCGCATCACCCGCACGTCCTGGTCGTCCAGGTCCACCTTGCGCTTGCCGAGAATGGCCAGCACCTGCTGCCCGGTCGGCGTGCCGGCCTGGTCCGGCAGCTCCTCCTGGTCCGGCTCGGCGGAGTCGGTGCGCAGCCATTCGGCGAGCTCCCGGGAGGTCATGTTCACCACGCGGTGGAACTCGTCCCACAACTCCTCGTCGACACGTGCCTCAGCCACGCCATCACCTCCTGTGTCACCGGTGGTCGGCCCGACGGCTACCCGCCGCGCCGGACGCGGAAACGGCGGGCAGCACGCCGGTGCGAACGAAGTCCCACCGCTTGCCCACGGACACGGCCTGGTCGGCGAACCTCTCGTAGAACCGCGCGGCCAGCGCCACGTTCACCGCCGGCCGCACCCCGTGTGTCCACCCGGGATCGGTGACCGCGCCGAGGAGCTCCTCGTGCAATCGGTCGACGCGGTCGTCGGCGGCGTTGAGCCGCGCGAACGCCGTTCCCGGCGTGCCGGCGAGCAGCTGGCGCAGGTCCTCCGCCATGGCTCCGGTCAGCTCGCCGAGCTCGACGCACGCGGGCACCAGCTCCGCCGGTACCACCGGCGCCGGATGCTCCCGCCGGGCGAGCTCGGCCAGGTGCCGGGCCAGGTCGCCCATCCGCTCGATCCGGTCTGCGCAGTACACCGCGGCCAGCACGGTCCGCAGGTCGCGAGCCACCGGGGCCTGCAGCGCCAGCAGTGACTGGGCGGCCCGCTCGCACTCCGCCCTGGCCCGGTCGAGCTCCGCGTCGGCCGAGAGGGCGCGCTCGGCCGCGGCCAGGTCCTGCTCCAGCAGGCCGGCGGTCGCCTGCCGGAGCTCCTGGCCGGCCATGGCACACATCCGCCCGAGCCGGGCGCCCAGCGCGCCCAACCTGGCGTGGAACCGTTCGCGCATCACACCCTGGAGTACCCGCCTCACCAGGGGGTACTCCCCCGCCATGCGACTGCGCCGCAGTGATCCCAACACGTCCGGCATCCGCCGGCAGCGCCGGGGCCGGGGCTTCCGCTACCTCGCCGCCGACGGCACGCCGGTGACCGACCCGGAGCTGTTGCGGCGCATCCGCGGGCTGGTGATCCCACCGGCATGGCGGGACGTGTGGATCTGCCCGCACCCCGCCGGGCACATCCAGGCGGTCGGCGTGGACGACGCCGGCCGGCGGCAGTACATCTACCACGAGCAGTGGCGCCGGCAGCGGGACGTGGAGAAGCACCAGCGGGTGCTGGACCTGGCTCGCCGGCTGCCCCGGTTCCGCGCCGCGGTGAAGGCCGACCTCGACGCCGGCGGCACCGGGCGGAACCGGGTGCTGGCGGCGGCGCTGCGCATGCTCGACGTCGGGGTGTTCCGCACCGGCGGCGAGGAGTACGCCGAGGACAACGGCACGCACGGGGCCGCCACACTGCTGCGGGAGCACGTCCGCAAGTCGGGTGACGAGCTGGTGTTCTGCTACACCGCCAAGGGCGGGATCGAGCGCACGGTGCGGATCCGGGACGCCGACCTCGCGGCGGTGATCAGCACGCTGCGCAGGGCCCGGCCGCCGACCGACCGGCTGCTCGCCTACCGGGAGAACGGGCGGTGGCACGAGGTGCACGCCGAGGACATCAACGAGCGGTTCAAGGAGCTGGCCGGCGAGCGGTTCACCGCCAAGGACCTGCGCACCTGGAACGCGACGGTGCTGGCCGCCACGGCGTTCGCCGAGACCGAGCGGCCCACCAGCAAGCGCGGCAGGGCCAGGGCGGTCACGGCGGTGATGCGCGAGGTGGCCGAGGAGTTGGGCAACACCCCCACCGTGGCCCGAAAGTCCTATGTGGATCCTCGGGTGGTGCGGGCGTGGGAGGAGGGGATCACGATCGCGCCGGCGGTGCGCAGGGCCCGCGGGCAGGTGGCCGCCGGCGGCCAGGACGCGCCGGAGCGGATGCGCGCCACACTCGAACGGGCGGTGGCACGCATGCTCGCCCGCATGGACCCCGAGCCCGACAGCTGAGCCCATCCCCGCACCGCCGCGCACACGGCACACCGGAATCCCGTCACGGAAACGCCACGGAAAGGGGTCCCCGGCCAAGGGGGTCCCCCTGATGTCCAGGCTATCGGTTTCGAGTGGGGACTTCGGGGCGCGCGGGAAAATGTGGACAACTCGGTGGCGCGAACGGGCAGGTCGGTGCGCCCCTGCCCGAATTCGACGGTGCCACCACGCGGACACCTGGCCCCGGACCGCGGACCCGCGCTCACAGAACGCGGACACGGCGCCGGGCGGCGCCGTGTCCGCGTTGTGTGGACGCGTGATCGCGTTCCGCGCACGCGGATCGAGTCCCGCGCGCGGGTCGGGTTACTCGTCTCCGGGCCAGTCGCCGGTGGCCTTGCGATAGCCGACGGCGCCGGCGCGGTCGACGGCGGCCTTCACCGCACCGAAGATGGCGCCCTGGATGGCCGCCGCGATCACCACCTGCCGCCAGTTGAAGTTGCGGTCGGTGGGGCTCGGCGCCTCGTCCTCCCCGGTCGCCCGCTTCCAGACCTGCTTGAACGCCGCGGTGGCGAGGATCCCGCCCAGCGCGCCGACCAGCAGCCCCAACGGCTTGTACAGCACCTTGGTCATCGCTGCCTCCTCACCGCTTCCTGCGCCGGGTCAGCCTGCGCACCAGCAGCAGAAGCACCACCGCCCCGACGACCGTGGGCACCGGGTTGCGCCGCGCGGCACCGGCGACGGTCTCGGCCTTCTCCGCGACCGGCGGCGGCAGCTTCTCCTTGACCGCGGTGACGGTGTGCTCGGCCTGCTCCCGCGCGCGGGCCGGCACGTTCGCCTTGTGCGCCAGCTCCTGGACCGTCTCACCGAGCTCCTGCCGGGTCAGCTCCAGATCCAGCCGGGCCTCCTCCTCGTCGCGGGGGAAGTCCGTTCGGCTCCTGTCCTCGGACGGGTTCGTCATGACCGCACGTTCTCCTTCATCACCTGGACGTCCCGCTGGACGCCGTCCATCGCCTCGCGCGGCAACGGCGGCGTGGCGCGCTTGAGCTGCACCCTGGCCACCGCGGCCATCAGCCCGGCGACCACGAGCAGCGCGACGCCGACGATCAGCGCGGCCAGCCAGGCCGGCATCACCAGCGCCAGCGCCAGGACCACGCACGCGACCAGCGTCGCGCCGCCGAGGAAGGCGGTGACCCCGGCGGCGCCCGCCAGCCCCGCGCCCAGCCCGGCGCGTTTGCCCTTGCGCTGCAGCTCCGCCGTCGCCAGCCGCATCTCGTCCCGGACCAGTCGGCTCATCTGCTCGGACAGGTCGGAGACCAGCTCCGCGACCGAACGGTCGCCCGTCTCCGGCGAGGTCGTCCTCACCTGCTGCGTCATCAGTCACCTCCGGATAGTCCACTTCCGGGCTACCCCGAGCGGGGCGGCACCAATCGCGGCACCCGGGTGTAGTGCGCGCTGACCAGGGGTACGCGGTAGCCGGCGAAGGGAGTGACATGACATCCGACGGATTCGGCGCCGCGAAGCAGACCCACGGTGACCCGCTCGCCCCCGTCGCGGGGGCCGAGGACGTCGCGAGCGCCGCCGAGGGCGTGAGTACGGACGACCTCGCCGCGCGGGCGGAGGGCCCTGTCATGGTGGTCGAGGGGCCCTCCGGCGCGCCGAGCCTGGTGGTACTCGACCCCTCCGGCGCGGCCAAGCACGCGGAGGTGCCCGCGACGTGGCGCCCGTTGACCGAGCGCCGGCGGCTGGTCTGGTGCCGGCTGCCCGCGGACGGGTCGCTGGCCCAGGCCGAACGGCTGCTCGCCGACCGCGACGTGCTCGGCCGGCCGGTGGACGTGGTGACCAGTGGACCCGCCGTGCCCGCGGTGGTCGATCTGCTCGGCCACCACCCCGGCGCCGTCCGCGCGCTGCTGCTGGTGGACCCCGGCGCGAACGCCGACGGCGGCGTCGAGCCCGCGCCGGTCACCGAGCGGCGCGAGGAACTGCGCCGGGCGGGCGTGGTGGTCGAGACGGTCGCGCAGAGCCCCGGCGGCACCCGGGACCGGGTCGAGCCGCCGATGCCGATGGGCCACCCCGACGTCGTGGACGCCGTGGAACGGGCGCTGGCCTCGCTGGACTGGCAGTCCGACGACCGGCGCTGAGCGGCCCTGAACGGGCCCCGAGCCACGCGAAGGCGACCACGAGGAACGCGTTCCTCGTGGTCGCCTTCGGGTGCCGCGACCGGTGTCGCGACTACATCTCGCGGTTCTCGATGGTGGGGCTCACCTTCGGATCGCGACCCTTCTGCCCGGGCACCGGCGCCACCACCGGGCCGTGGGCCATCTGCTGCCGCGTCGGCTCCTGGTACTGGGTGTCGGTGGGCAGCGCGGCGGGCGCCACGCCCGGAGCGGCCCCCGCCGCCGAATGGCGCTGGGCGGTGACCGTCTCGGCGACCTGGCTCTCCCGCATCCGGGTGAGCACCGCGATCGTCACGCCGTGCACGAGGGCCAGCACCAGCAACAGCACACCGAGCTTGCCGATCACGGCGCGCAGCGACTCCTCGCCGAAGTCGATGAGCGAGAGCAGTGCCAGCAGGCCGAGCGCCACCAGGTGGAACAGCACGGTGGTCAGCCGGGTCATGGACTGGCTCGCGGTGTCGTCGCCGCCGTAGGACTCGGCCAGGTACTTGCGGCCACTGCGGTAGATCAGCATGCCGTCGATCACCACCAGCAGCGCGCCGATGATCAGGAACGACACGTAGGCGTTGGTGTCCACCGGGGTCTCCTCTCCGGTTCCAGCACACGGCTCCTACGGTGAGTACCCGAATCGGCGCGCACGGAAACCGCGTTACCCGCCGGCGGCGACCCGCTCGGCCAGCCGCTCGCGCCGCGGGTGCACGACGTACTTCGAGTCCCGCGCGGAACGCACCCCCGGTGGCGTCGACACCGAACCGGGTGCGCCGCCGGCGGCCACACAGGTCGCGCCGGCGGCCACGGACAGCGCGCGGCGACGCCGGCGCAGCACCGACAGTGCCGCGGCCGCGGCGATGAGCACTCGGCTCGCCCATGGCAACCGAGTTGCTGGCCGACACGCAGACCTCGGGTGGGCTGCTGCTCACCGGCGAGGTACCCGGCGCCCCGGTGATCGGCGAGCTGGTGCCGCGCGGCGCGCACACCCTCGTGGTTCGGGGACGGCCGTGTAGCCCTCGGCGATTCGGGGTAGTACCGGGCCACGCTCGGCACCCAACGACCCCGGGGAGGGAAGCGATGCGAACCCGAGACCACCACGTCATCCCGGTCGCGCCACCGGCCGACCAGGAGCCGACCCCGGAGCAGCGCTACCGCGCCGCCCGCGCGGCGGCCTCCGCCGCGCGGGACGCCAAGGAGTGCGCCGAGCTGCTCGAGGCGCTGGGCCTTTCGGCCGACGAGGGGCTGCGCATCCCGGGTCCCCGTCCCGCCGCCGACTAACGGGGGTTGTCGGGGTGGCTGTGTCAGGCTCGGCTCCGCCAGCGGGCCAACACTCCCGTCGACCGGGCGTGACAGCCGCGCCCGACCATCCGCGTCACCCCGCCCCGGCCCCAGCGGGGCCGGAGCGGCCGCGTCCGGGCACCCGCGGCCGTTCCGGTGGCTCAGGGCAGTGACTCAGGGCAGCGCGTCAGGGCAGTGCGTCAGGGCAGGGGCGCGCCCACCGGGTTCGGGTACGGGATCGCGCCGGGGATGAGCCGCCGCGCGATGGGGCGCAGGAACTCCGCCACCATCGCCAGCTCACCCGGGGTGGCGGCCGCGTACGGGGCGGCGGCCAGCTCGTCGGTCCGCCGTTCCAACGACACCCGCAACGCCCGGCCGCGCTCGGTCAGCCCACCGGCCCGGTCCAGCAACCCGCGCCCGACCAACCGCTCCGCCGCGGCGGCCCATTCCTCGTCGGTCCAGCCGCGGTTCGGTTTGGTGACCGTGCTGCTGGCGTCCTCGGCGTCGCGCAGCACGTGCGCCTCCACCCCGTCCAGCCCCTCGGCGACGAGCAGCGCCACGTGCCCGTCGCCGCGGTGCTCGCGCAGCACGGTCGCGGCGTGCCAGAGCGCCCGCAACGGCTCCTCCGGCCACGGCAGCACCGCGTTCGCCGCGCCGAGCGGCCGGCCCGCCCACTCCACCGCCTCGACCGCTCGCCGCAGCACCGCGGTCGCCTCCGCCAAACGCGGCTCCGCCAGCACGTCCGGCAGGTGCGCGTCCAGCGCCGCCTCCGCCCCCGCGGCCCGCGCCGCCAGCGCCCGCTCCGGGCTCGCCATCTCCCACACCTGGGGCAGCGACCGGGCCAGGAACGCCGGCGCGAAGTTGTGGAACACGGCGGTCACCGGCGCGACCCCGACCGGTCCGAGCGGGGCCGCCCTGGTCGCGACGTAGCCCCGCCAGAACCCGCGCAGCCCAGCCACCTCGTGCGCGGCCCGCGCCTGCGGGGTGAAGTAGGTGACGTCGTGCACCGGCTCCAGCAGCACCCACAGCTCCCGCGCCACGGCGGGCAGGTCGCCGCTCACGGCCGGAGGACGATCAGGGTGCTCGACGCGGTGGCGAGCGGCGTGCCGTCGGGGCCGCGCAGCTCGCCCTCGGCGAAGGCCATCCGCGACCCCGCCTTGATGTCCAGGTGCGCCGAGATGGGCGGGGGCGGCACGCTGCCCTCCGCCATGGCGGCGAGGAACTCGCGACCGGACATCCGCGCGAGCTTCTCGGGCACCGGCTCGCGCCAGGTGATCGTCTTCGTCCGCACCGCGGGTTCCGTGGTCATGCGGCACCTCGCCTTCCCCAGGACGGCCGTCCTGGTGGGGCCACTATCGCTAGGACGGTCGTCCTAGTCAAGGGTACGATCCGCGGCGTGACCGAGCCCACGACCCGGGACCGGATGGTCTCCACCGCGCTGCGCCTGTTCCGGGAGCGGGGCTACCCGGCCACGTCCTGGCGGCGGCTGGTCGAGGAGGCGGGCACCCCGTGGGGCTCGGCGTACCACCACTTCCCCGGCGGCAAGGAGGAGCTCGGCGTCGCCGCGGTGGAGCTGGGCACGCAGCTGGTCAACCGGACCGTGCGCAGGGCGTTCGAGCGGCACCACGACCCGGCCGACGCCGTGCGCTGGTGGTACCGGAAGGCGGGCGAGGTGCTCGCCGTCGGCGACTTCCGCAGTGGCTGCCCGCTGGCCACGATCGCGCTGGAGATGGCGCACGCCTCACCCGCGCTGACCGCCGCGTGCGAGCACGCCTTCACCAGCTGGCAGGAGCAGGCCGCGGCGCTGCTGCGGGAGCGCGGCTTCCCGCCGGAGCGGGCCACCGACCTCGCCGTCGCCGTCATCACCAACCTCGAGGGTGCCCTGCTGCTGGCCAGGGTCCGCCGCTCGCTCGACCCGCTGCACCGGGCGGCCGAACACGTCGCCGTCCTCGTGGTCGCGGCGAGGGCCGGGAACTGACCGACCGTGCGGACCGCGTGGCGAAACCGCCCTCGCGCCGCTAGGTTGCACGCATGATCGGCTTGCCCGACCACATCTCCGCGTGCCTGTTCGACCTGGACGGCGTCCTGACCTCCACGGCCAGGCTGCACCGGGAGGCGTGGAAGGAGACCTTCGACGCGTTCCTGGCAGACCGGGAGGACCCTCGGTTCCGCCCGTTCACCGACGCCGACTACGCCGCGCACGTCGACGGCCGGCCCCGCGCCGACGGCGTGCGCGAGTTCCTCCTCTCCCGGGGCATCACGCTGCCCGAGGGCGAGCCGGACGACCCGCCGACCGCGGCCACCGTGAACGGTGTCGGCAACCGCAAGAACGACCTGGTCCAACGCATCCTCGCCGAGCGCGGGGTCGAGTCCTACCCCGGCTCGGTCCGGTACCTGGAGGCGGCACGGGCCGCCGGGCTGGCCATCGGGGTGGTCACGTCGTCGGCCAACGGCGGACCGGTGCTCGAGGCCGCCGGGCTGAGCGGGTTCGTCCAGGCCCGCGTCGACGGGCTGGTCATCCGTCGCGAGGGGTTGCGCGGCAAGCCGGCGCCGGACTCGTTCCTGGCGGGCGCGCGGGCCCTCGGCGTCGCCCCGGAGCACGCCGCGGTGTTCGAGGACGCCCAGGCCGGTGTCGAGGCCGGCCGGGCGGGAGGCTTCGGATTCGTCGTCGGGGTCAACCGCGCCGACCAGGCCGAGGCGCTGCGCGCCCGTGGCGCCGACGTGGTGGTGAACGACCTGGCCGAGCTGCTGGAGGAGGGGTGATGGAGAACCGGAGGCGCGGCTACGAGTGCGCCCCGTGGGAGCTGCGCTGGCGCGGGCTGGCCGTGTCGGAGCTGCACCGCACCGAGTCGACGTTCGCCCTGTCCAACGGGCACATCGGGATGCGCGGCACGCTCGAGGAGGGGGAGCCCCGTGGCCTTCCCGGCACCTATCTCAACGGCTTCTACGAGTCGCACGGGCTGCCCTACGCCGAGGCCGGCTACGGCTATCCCGAGGCGGGGCAGACCGTCGTGAACGTGACCGACGGCAAGATCATCCGGCTGCTGGTCCAGGACGAGCCGCTGGACATGCGCTACGGCGAGGCCGGCCACCACGAGCGGGTGCTCGACTTCCGTGCCGGCACCCTGCGCCGCACCACCGACTGGACCTCGCCCACCGGGCGCACGGTCCGGGTGCGCACCGAGCGGCTGGTGTCGTTCACCCAGCGGGCCGTCGCCGCGATCCGCTACGAGGTGGAGCCCCTCGACGGCGACCTCCAGCTGGTGGTGCAGTCCGACCTGCTGGCCAACGAGCCGATCGAGACCCAGACCGGTGACCCGCGGGTCGCCGCGGCGCTCGAGGCACCGCTGGTCGCCGAGTACGGGGTGGCCGAGGAGCTGCGGGCGGTGCTCGTGCACCACACGGCCAGGTCCGGGCTGCGGATGGCCGCCGCCATGGACCACGAGATCGTCGCGCCGGACGGGCTGCGCACCGGGATCACCGCGGAGGACGACCTCGCCCGGCTCACCGTCGCCGTGGACGTGCCACTGGGCGAGCGGTTGTGCATCACCAAGTTCCTCGGCTACGGCTGGTCGGCGCAACGCTCGGCGCCGGCGCTGCGGGCGCAGGTCGACGCCGCGCTCGCCGGTGCCCAGCAGACCGGCTGGCACGGCCTGCTCGCCGAGCAGCGGGCCTTCCTCGACCAGTTCTGGGCCTCGGCGGACGTGGAGATCGACGGCGACCCGGAGCTGCAGCAGGCCGTGCGGTTCGCGCTGTTCCACGTCCTGCAGGCCGGGGTGCGCGGGGAGAGCAGGGCCATTCCCGGCAAGGGGCTCACCGGGCCGGGCTACGACGGGCACGCGTTCTGGGACACCGAGGCGTTCGTGTTGCCGCCGCTGACCTACACGGTGCCGCCGGCGGCGCGGGACGCCCTCCGCTGGCGGCATTCCACTCTGGACAAGGCGCGGGACAGGGCGCGGCAGCTCGGCCTGCGCGGCGCGGCGTTCCCCTGGCGATCGATCAACGGCGCGGAGTGCTCGGCGTACTGGCCGGCGGGCACGGCCGCGTTCCACGTCAACGCCGCGATCGCCGACGCCGTGGTCCGCTACGTGAACGCGACGAGGGACACCGAGTTCGAGGCGCGCTACGGCACCGAGATCCTGCTGGAGACGGCGCGGCTGTGGTGCTCGCTCGGGCACCACGACAAGCACGGCGGATTCCGCATCGACGGGGTGACCGGGCCGGACGAGTACAGCGCGGTGGTGGACAACAACGTCTACACCAACCTGATGGCCCGGCGGAACCTGCGCGAGGCCGCCAACGCGTGCGAGCGGCACCAGGACGTCGCCGAGGCGTACGGGGTGGACGACACCGAGATCGCCGGCTGGCGCGAGGCGGCCGACAAGATGGCGGTGCCCTACGACGCCCTGCTGCGGGTGCACCCGCAGGCGGAGTCGTTCACCCGGCACGCCGAGTGGGACTTCGCCAACACCCCGCCCCACCACTACCCGCTGCTGCTGAACTACCCGTACTTCGATCTGTACCGGCGGCAGGTGGTCAAGCAGGCCGATCTGGTGCTGGCGCTGCACGTGTGCGGGGACTCGTTCACCCCGGAGGAGAAGGCCCGCGACTTCGCCTACTACGAGGCGAGGACGGTGCGGGACTCGTCGCTGTCGGCGGGCACGCAGGCCGTGGTGGCCGCCGAGGTGGGCCATCTGGACCTGGCCTACGACTACCTCGCCGAGGCCGCGCTGACCGACCTGCACGACCTGCACAGCAACGTGCGCAACGGCCTGCACATGGCGTCGTTGGCCGGGGCCTGGATCGCCACGGTCGCCGGGTTCGGCGGGATGCGCGACCACGGCGGCAAGCTCACCTTCGCGCCACGGATACCGTCCGAACTGGACCGCATCGCGTTCCGGATGTGCTTCCGGGACACCAGCTTCGAGGTGGAGGTCCGGCCCGGCGAGGCCCGCTACACCCTGCTGTCCGGTCCGCCGCTGGAGCTCGCGCACCACGGCAGCCGGTTCACCCTCGGCGCCGAGCCGGTGACGCTGCCGGTGCCCCCGCCGCCGGCGCTGCCGCGGCCCGCCCAGCCGCCAGGCCGGGCTCCCGCCCGTCGGCGTGCCATGGAGGTGCGCCGTCGTGTCCGGACAGCGTGAGCGGGCTGCCCTGCCCCGGCTGCCACAGCCAGGCTGCCCTGTGAGCGGGTTGCGGTGACCCGACCGCCCATGGCCCGGCCGCCGTCGCCGGGCTGCCCCGTGACCGGGAGGTCTTGACCCGGCCGTCGTCGTGACCGGGAGGTCTTGGCCCGGCTGTCGTCACCCGGCTGGCCTGGCTGTCGTGCGCGGCTGGCTGTCGTCACCCGGCTGGCCCGGCTGTCGTGGTGCGGCTGGCCGGCTGTCGTCACCCCGCTGGCCCGGCTGTCGTGGCGCGGCTGCCGGCTGCCGTGCGCGGCTGGCCGGCCGTCGTCACCCCGCTGGCCCGAATGTCGTGGCCACGCCGCCGCCGGCCGGTTCGCCGTAGCCCGGCTGCCATGGCCGCGCTGCGACGACCGGGGCCGCCACGAGCAGGGCCGCGCGTTCGGACCGCCACAGCCGGATCGGCCACGTCCTGGTCGCGATGGCCGAGCCGCGGCGAGTGCGATGCGATGACCCGGATCGCACCTGCCGTGCTCCGGTTGTGCCGGTCGGCCCCGTCGACCGCCGCAACCGGCTCCCACCAAGGACCACACAAGGTGCCCATCCGAGTGAACTCGGACATGAACGACCCGTTCACACCCCCGAAACCCCCCGAGTTGTCCACAACTTCGCGCGAACCCACTCCTCCCCACCGACCCCCGGGTAGACTGGAACGGGGCCGGCCCCCGGGATCGGGTGGGGGCTACCTAGAGGGGACCGACAATCAGAAGTGGTGCGGCAAAGTCTTTGTGCACCGATGAATTCGTTGCGACGCGCTGTCCACAGTGCCGGGTCCACAGTGTAGTGTGCATTCTGCGGCGGGACTACCCGCCGGGCGGCCCGACGAGCCGTCAACCGCGCGCGGAGAGTGGGATCTCCTCGGGCAGCGGGTCGTCGTCGGCCTCCGACACCGGGCGCAACGCGGTCATCGTGGGCACGCCCCGCTCCAGCAGGTAGACGTCGGTGCCCGGGCGCGCGCCGTCCTCACCACCGACCACCGCGGTGACCACGTCCGAGGTGTGGTCGCGGTGCTCCAGCTGCGTCTGCACCACACCCCGGCTGGACAGCCCAGCCCTGGTCAGCGGGCCCAGCCGCTCCGGTGGCAGGTTCGGCACGTTGACGTTGAGCACCACTCCGGCCGGCACCCGCTCCAACATCGGCAGCGCCACCCGCAGCACCGCGGCGGCGGCCTCCCACCGCGGCGGCCCACCCTGCTCGACCTGCAGCGACACGGCGAGCCCGCGCCGCTCGTTGACCACCGCGGTGAGCGCGGCGCCGACGGTGCCGGAGTGCACCACAGCCCTGCCGACGTTGGCACCACGGTTCACCCCGGACAGCACGACGTCGGGTGGTGGACCGAAGGCGCCCTCGGTCGCGGCGAGGGTGATGAACGCCGGGTGCGCCGCCACCGAGTAGCAGTCCACATCGGGCAGTCCGGGCCGGTCCACCTTGCTGATCACCGGGGTGCCCTCCTCGGCGAGCACGGTCAGCCCGGCGCTGGTACCGCTGGACTCCTCGTGCGGTGCGGCCACCACGGTGTCGAACCCCGCGGCCACGGCGGCGTGCGCGAGCACCGCGAGGCCGTCGGAGGCGATGCCGTCGTCGTTCGTGATCAGCGCGCGCAGTGCCATCGCCGCCCCTTTCGCCCGTCCTGTCTCGTCCACTGTGGTCATTCGGCGTCGATCCGGCGCAGCTCCACCCGCGAGGCGAGCTCCCTCGCGCCGTGCCCCCCGCTGGTGCCGAGGCCGTGCCGGGTGACGTTCAGCGCGCCGGCCGCGGCGCCCAGCCGCACCGCGTCGGTCAGTGACCCGCCCTCGGTGAGAGTCGCGGCCACCGCGGCGGTCATGGAGTCCCCCGCGCCGCGGGTGTCCACCGGGTGCAGCACCGGTGGCCGCACCTCGTAGAGCTCGTCGTCGAGCAGGGCCAGCGCGGGGTCACCGCCGCAGGAGACCAGCACGGAGCGCGCGCCCCGCGCTACCAGCTCCCGCATGGCGGCCACCAGCGACTTCGGATCGTCAGCGGTCGCCCTGCCGTCGGCGAGCAACTCCTCGTGACTCACCTTGAGGAAGTCCAGCCCGGCCTCGAGCACCGCGTCCAGCCGCTCACCGGCGAGGTCGGCCAGCACCGCACGCCCGTCGGCCCGCAGGTCGGCCGCCAGCCGCCGGTAGGCGTCGGTCGGCACGGTCCGGCCGAGCGACGGCCCGCTGAGCAACACCGTGCGGGCTCGCAGGCCGTGCAGCAACGCCGCCTCGTAGAGCGAGTCGAGATCGTGCCGCGGCAGCGGGTCACCGGCGGCCTCGGCCAGCGGCACCCTGCCGTCCCCACGCCGGTCGTGCACGTAGCCGCCGTTGCGCGCGGAGACCGGCACGGCGACCAGGCTGATCCCGTCGCGCTCGATGAGGTGCCGCAGCACGTCGCCGGTCTCCCCGCCCAGCGCGGCGCAGAGCACCACCGGCACTCCGAGCGAGGCGATCATCCTGGCCTGCCAGACGCCCTGCCCACCGGCGTGCACGTGGAGGTCCGGCTCGCCGCCGAGGTCCTCGATGGTCACGGTCACCTGTGGGGAGGGCGCGAACACCAGCACGCCGGCGAAGTCGTCGTCGGTCATGCCCTCCTACTACCCGGTGAGCCGGTTGGTTAGTCGGGTGGCTCGGGGTTGGGGTCGGTGTCCGGGTCCCCGGGGTGCAGCACCTCCTCGGATTCCGCCGAATCGTCGGCCCTGGCCCGGTCCACACCGACATCGTGCACCGGCGGCGTGGCCTCGTCGGGCGGCTCCTCGAAGTACGGATCCCGCTTGGTGTCGTCCATACCCCCGGCTACCTCACACCGCGGCGTTCACACCCGCCGCGCCGTCAGGCGGCGGCGCCGCGCACGAGGTCGGCGGGGCGGGCACCGTCGAGCAGGGTCAGCAGCAGGCCGTGCGTGGTCGACCACGGGCAAATCGCGGCCGGCCCGGCGAACACGGTGAGCAGCGCCTCGGCGACCACCGCGCCGGCCAGCGCCTGGCGGGCCCGGCAGCGGGAGATTCCGGGCAGCTCGGCCCTGCGGGCGGCCGGCAGCCGGGCCAGCAGCGCCACCGCGGTGCGCAGGTCGGCCAGGTGCAGCTCGCGGGGCACGCCGGGCTCCTCCCGCTGCGGGCGGGCGCCGGCCAGCCGGGCGAGCTGCCGCAACACCTTCGACGAGCCCACCGTCCGGTACCCGGCGAAGTCGCGGAGGTCGGCCTCGCCCACCTCTTCCCGTACCCGGTCGAGCGCGTACCGCCGCAGGGCCGCGATCCGCCGCTCCGACGGCCGATCGTCGTCGAGCCAGGCCCTGGTCATCTCCCTGGCGCCCAGTGGCAGTGACCGGGCGAACTCGGCCCGCTCCCCCGTGCCGGCGGCGAGCTCGACCGTGCCGCCGCCGATGTCGAGCACCAGCAACGGACCCGCCGCGGCGCCGTACCAGCGGCGGGCGGCCAGGTAGGACAGCTCGGCCTCCCTGGTGCCGCTGAGGAAGCACAGCTGCACACCAGTGGCCGCGCGCACGGTGGCGACGACCTCGGCGGCGTTGGTGGCGTCCCGGATCGACGAGGTCGCCAGCGGGAACATCGGGTCGACCCCGTGGGCACGGGCGATCCGGTCGGCGGCGCGGACGCCGGCCACCACGGCGGCGATGCCGTCGTCGCCGAGCCGTCCCGCCGCGTCGAGCGCCCGGTCGAGCCGGAGGCGCCTCTTGTGGGTGAGTGCGGGCTCCAGCGGTGACCCTCCGTGCGGGACGGCGACGAGCCGGGCACTGAACGCGCCGACGTCCAGGACCCCCACCATCGGTTCCCGCGTCACCTGCACCGACCGCACGCTCCTCGCACCTTTCGCACCGTTGTTCGCCGGATCCGGAAAGTTCCCCGTCGAAGCGATTCCAAACCGGGAACCGCGTCATTGTCCAGGACTGGCCCGCTTTCTTGGCGCGGTCCGAGCACCCAGGAGAACACCGCACCACCGGGTAACATTCCGATAACCCAAACGGGTGAACCTACCCAAGATAGCAGAACCCGTGGTAACGCTCGGTCCCCTCCTCGGCGATGACTGAGCAGAAGACTTGTCCGAATCGTCCGACAACGCCGTCGACGTCCCGAACGGTCAGCGGTCTCGTGGTGGGTCCGGTGGCGCGGAGCGCGTCGGTGCAGTGCTGGCTCGTCGAGGAGGGGCGCCTGATGGTCCGGTGGAGGCTGGTTCCGACGGTCGTCGGAGACGCCAGGTGAGCGACCTGCCCGGCTACGGGCGGCGGGGTGACGCCGGACGGCTGGCGGCCGTGGCGGCCGCGGTCGTGGTCACCCTCGCGGCGGCGCTCACCGGGGCCGGCCTGGTACTGGCCGACGCGCGTGGAGCCGGTGAACCGCACCGTGACGACGGTGCGGCCGGCCAGACCCTCTCCACGCAACGGACCGCCACCAGCGAGGTCGTCGCCACGGCGGTCGCGCTGCCCGCCTCGGCACCGGTCGCCCTGTCCATGCCCGTGCTCGACCTGCATGTCGACGGGTTGGTCGAGCTCAACCGCACCCCCGCCGGCGCGATGGAGATCCCCGCCGCGCCGCGGGCGGTCGGGTGGTTCGTCGAGAGCGTCACGCCCGGCGAGCGCGGGGTGGCCGTGCTCGTGGGGCACATCGAGTTCGCGCACGAGCGCGGCGCGCTCCACGGGCTGGGCCGGATTCGGCCGGGTGACACCATCGCCGTCACCCGCGCCGACGGCACGACGGCCGAGTTCACCGTGTATTTGGTGCGGCCGCGGACCGACGCCGCCGACTCCTCCGCCGGCCCGGCTATCGACGCCACGGTCGCCGCCCCCGAGCTGCGGCTGCTCACCGGCGGCGCCGTGTACGACACCACCCCGTCCGGCCAGCCCGACCTGGTGGTCTGCGCTCGGTTGACCGGCACCAGTGGCTGACCCGTTACCCAGGCAGGAAACGGCTAGCCAGGCACGACGCCGTAGTGGGCGGCGAGGTCGGCGAACTCGGCGCCACGGCGTCGAGAAGCGTGCTCGACGAGACGCCGCATGATTGATCGACCGAGCGGTTGGGTTCGCGACCAGTCCGGAGCACGGTGTTTGGCCTCGGCGAGAAGGCTGAGCACCCCGCGTTCCTGCCGTAGCTGTAATGACGCTGCCGCGAGCCGTAGCCGATGGCCCGCCTCCCAGAATGCGGGAACGTCACCTCTCGGTGGTGGAAGAGACTTCGCGAGGTGGAGCGCCCGCCCTGGGTCACCGGCTCGAGCCAGGAACTCCACCCGTTGTATCGCGGCGACGCGAGGCCCGAAGATCGCATGTTCCCGGGCACTGTCTCCACGCACCCGGATGGCAGCCGATTGCGCCTCGGTCAACAGATCCTCGGCCCGCCCGAGTCGCCCAGCGGACAGCGCCGCCGTGGCCGCGTTGAACAACAGGTTCCCGAACACGCCGGTCCGGACCGCCGCACGGTCGAGCATCGCCGGCTGGATACGTTCAGCAGCCTCGGTGGCCATCCTCTCGGCCGCGTCGAACCTTTGTTGACGGACCAGCGTCCATGCCAGGAAACGCAAGGATATGGCCGACTCCACCTCGGGTGCATCCGTAAGTCGTGCCGCTTCGAGCGCCCGTTCGGCGGCGATCCAGGCAAGATCGTCGAGTCCTATCCTTCCGGTCAGACCCGCGCCTAGTCGGTATACCGTCGACAACATCCGCTGCGCGGCGGCGCGCTGATCTCCCATGGAAGCATGGACCAGACGCCGAGCGTCGACGACGAAGCTCGGCAAGCCGCACAGAAGCTCGGCGTGTCGACCGTCGACGTAAGCGTGCCAGGAGTCTCGGACAGCCGACGCGAGATGGGACAGGGTGATGACCTCGTACGGCTCCGCGAAGTCATCCAGACCCGGGATGTGCTCACCCCCGGTAAGTGCCTCCCGGAGGCCTGTCACGTTGTGTTCGTCCAGCGATTCCACCGGAGAGCGTCCGAAGAGGGCGTCAACCGTAACGCCCAGAGCGCTGGCAAGCCGGCGCAAGGTAGCTGGTCGGCAGGTGGTTCGGATTCCCTGCTCGATACGGGCAACCGTGTCCACACCCACGGATGCCGCCTCGGCGAGCTGCTCCTGCGACAGGTCTCGCGCTTTCCGGATGCGTGCGAGATTCTCCGAGATGTGGTTTCCAGCGGTCACCGGCCCTCCCCGAGGGTTTACCCAGAGTGCTCAGCCTAACCCGCTACGCGTTTACCGTTCTCGCAGAGTGCCAGTTCCCCCGTTTCAGCCATCTCCAGGGCCACAGTGAGGCGAGTGGCAAGCGACGGCTTCACCTTCGTTGTGGCCTCCCTCAGGGCGAACAAGCCAACCGAGTTGATCTCCGGATCGGTGATGCTCAGGGCACTGACCCGGCGCTGGGTGATCGGTCCGCCGTCGAACACGAAGGCGAGCCCTTCCGGCATCCGGTCGTCCGCGGACAGGTAGTCGATCACCAGGAGGCGACCGAGCGGACACTCGATACCCAACTCCTCGCGCACCTCCCGTACCGCAGTTGCCCACGGCGCCTCGTTGGCGTCCACAGCACCACCGGGAATGTCCCAGTGCGGCTTGTACGACGGCTCGACCAGCAGCACCCGGCCATCCGAGTCCCGCAGCAGCACACCAGCCGACATCCGCTTCCGGTTGAGCGAGCGCACGTACTCGTCGAACGGGAGGAGATCCACACACTGAGGCTACCGTCCGCCCTCCTTCTCACCGCTTCCCTGCCTCCCAGGCTTAGATCCGCGTATTCGAGACCCGGAAGGGCTGCTGCGAAGCCCTGTTCTCCGGGACCGGCGAGCCAGATTCTGTGGGCCATGAGCTGGATCGGTCGAAACGAGTTCGAGCTGCCTGATCACCGGGAGCGGTCGGTGGAGGTGGGTGACCGGGCGGTGCCGGCGCGGGTGGGGTACTACGCGTTCGGCGGGCGGCGGCACCTGGTGGTGTGGGCGCACCAGAACCGGGACGGGGCGGTGCTGCGCACCTGGTGCGGCATCGGGCACACCGCCTCGATCGACGACGCCCGCTCCGCCCGCCGCCCCTGCCCGGTGTGCGCCACGTGCCCGCGATGAACCTCGAGCCACGATGGCGCATTGCCGCGCAGATGCGACACGTCATCGTGGAACGGCGAGGCGACGCGTTGCTCACCGGATGCGGCTGGCTGATCTGGCCCGGCACTCACGACGCGCGCATGCCCACCCCGCCGACCTGCATCACCTGCCACTACCTCTACACCGACGACGACACCGGCAACGCCCACCCCCGAAACCCGTGAACCCACCCCTGGACACGATGAAACCCGACCACCCCGACCCACCACCCGAGTGGCGCTACGCCGACCTGGCCGTCGCGCGAATCGGCCAGGCATTCGCGGACCTGCGCCGCGACCGGGGACAGGCCCAAGCCGCGGCGGCCAACGCCGCCGGACTGCACCCCAGCCAGCTCAGCCGCTTCGAACTCGGCCACCGCGGCGCCACACTCACCCAGTTCACCCGACTGTGCGTCGTCCTCGACCTGCACCCCGCTCGGGTGCTCGCCCGCGCCCTGCCACCCCACTGGCCGCCGACGACCGCACCGACCTCGGCCACCCTGATCGACCCCCACGGGGTGTGAGTCACCCCGGCATCCACGTCCACTCAACCGCTCCTTGGTGACGAACTAGTACTGCACCCTGGGCCAGCGAAACACCCGCCGCGATGGCCACCGCGCGCATGCTCAACGCGGCGATCCCGTGCTCGGCGACCACATCGACGTCGGCATCGAGCAGATAGGCGCCGCGCCTCCGGGATTCCGCTCCGGTCTTCCCCTTGCCGGCACTTGCCGTACAGATGTTCCATCACAGTCGTACAGGTTTCCCTGGGGTGGCATCCGGAGACCGAGGGAGAGGCATGACCGTGGAGCGGCGGGCTCCGTCGGGAAGGCAGTGAGCCACGCGTTCGCCGATGCCGGGCCCGGCTCTTCCTCGCGGGCCGGACGAGCGACAGCCTGGCCACTCTGGCGGACGGCATCGACGCGATCGGACGGGTCAGCTGGAACCGCGTGGACGCGGCCGATCCGGACGCGGTCGCGCGGCACGTCGACGGGATCCACGCCATCGCCGGCCGGGTCGACATCGTGTTCAACGCCGTAACATAGGGGATGTGCAGGGCGAGTCGCTGGTGGACATGAGCTACCAGACGTTCGCCAGGGCGGTCGGGACGACGGTGGCGACACAGTACGCCGTCACCCAAGCCGCGGCTCGCCGTATGGCGGCCCAACAAAGCGGCGTGATCCTGACGGTGACCGGGCACGGTTCGCCGTACGCGGGCATGGGAACGACGACGGTCCAGTGGGGGCTGGTCGAGGCGATGCTGCGCCAGTGGGCCGTCGACCTGGGTCCGGCAGGGGTCCGCGTGTGCTGGCTCAGGACGGCCGGGTTCCGCGAGTCGATCCTGGGTCACCGGGACTACGGGTCGAGCTGGTCCGGGGACGCCGCGGCGGAGGAGGTCCTCGCGACGGTCGAGGCAGACACGATGCTCGGCCGGGTGCCCTCGGTCGCGGAGGCGGGGCGTGCCGCTGTCTACCAGGCGACCGCTGACGGCCCGACGGCCGCGGCCGTGAACCTGACGGCTGGGTCGGTAGCCGACTGACACGGTGCCGCCTCGAATGCCCGTTCCGCGGCGGCCCGAATCCTGTTCTCCCGGTCAGACCCGCACCCAGCCGCGCGGTTCAGCGGATGATGCGCGAGCCGCAGCCCGCTCCAGGACCTCGGGATCCGTGGTCAGCAGGAAGGTGTCGTCGGCCTGCTCTGCCGGGAGTTCGCCGGCCCAGTGCGCCCAGTAGTGTGAGAGTCGCTGTCATCGCGCGTTCGTCATAAGGGACGACACGTCAACCGCGCTGGCTGGCCACCCAGTCCCGCACCACGGTGTCCAGCACCGACAGCGGCAGGTTGCCGCCGCCCAGCACGACGTCGTGGAACCGGCGGATGTCGAACACCGGGCCGAGCTCGCGCTCCGCCATGCCGCGCAGCCGCTCGATCTCCAGCCGGCCGACCATATAGGACACCGCCTGCGCTGGCAGGCCGGCGTAGCGGTCGATCTCCGCCTCGATCTCCAGCGGCGGCATCGGCACGTTCTCCCGGAAGTACTCCACCGCCCGCTCCCGACTCCAGCCGAGGGCGTGCAGCCCGGTGTCCACCACCAACCGGGCGGCCCGCATCGAGTCCTGGGTGAGCATCCCGAGCCGGGCCACGTCGTCGCTGTAGAGGCCCATCTCGTCGGCGAGCCGTTCCGAGTACAGCCCCCAGCCCTCGGTGTAGGCGTTGACGTCGGCGACCCGGCGCAGCAGCGGCAGCTCGGTCAGCCCGAGCGCGGTGGACAGCTGGAAGTGGTGCCCCGGCACCGCCTCGTGGAACGCGATCGCCTCGCTGGTGTGTCGGCTGCGCTCGGCGGCGCGGTGCGTGTTGGCGTAGTACCGGCCGGGCCGCGACCCGTCGAGCGCGGGCTCGACGTAGTAGGCGATCGTGCCGTCCTCGGCCTCGGACTCCGGCACCGGCAGCACCGCGCAGCGCTGCGGCGGGATTCGACCGAACCACTTCGAGGCCACCGCTTCAGCCCTGGCGATGGCCGACCTGGCCGCGTCCAGCAGCTCGTCGGCGTCCCGCCAGCGCAGCGCCGGGTCCGTGCGCAGTCGGGTGAAGATCTCCCCGAGGTCGGTGCTGCCGAACACCCGCGAGCCGACCTCCCGGTACTCCGCGGCCAGCTCCTCGACCAGCCGCAGGCCGATGTCGTGCAACTCCCGCGCGCCCCGGTCGGTGCTGGTGTGCACCCGCAGCAACGCCGCGTAGGCTTCCTCGCCGCCGGGCAGCCAGCACAGCCCCGGCCGGTCGGCGGGCAACGCCCTCGGCCGCAGCTCACCGGCGAGGAACTCGCGGTACCGGCGCACCGCCGGCCGCACCACGTCGGTGAGCAGCCGGTCACGCTCGGCGGCGAAGCCGGGAACGTCGACCTCGGCGGCGAGCCGCAACGGGTCCGCCGCGAGGTCGGCCAGGTAGCGGTCGGCCCACGCGATCCCGGCCTCCACCAGGAATCCCGGCGGCAGCAGGCCGTCCGCGGCGCCAACCCGCTGCCGCTCGATCGTGGTGTCCACATAGGACCCAACTGCCGCCAGGCGGTTCAGGTAGCCTTCGGCCTTGGCCGTGTCGGTGAGCGAGATCATCGGCAGCACGGACACCAGGCGCTGCACGGGCGCGTCCAACGTGTCGCTCACCGCGATCTCCACGCCCCGGCTGTCGACGAGGTCGATGGCCACCCGCGCCTGCTGGATCACCACGTCCCGGGTGACCACGTCCCGCTCGGACAGCGTCTCGGCGTCCAGCGCCTCGGCCCGCGCGGCGAGGTCGGCGAAGGCGGCCCGGTTCCGCGCGGCGGTGGCGGCGGCGTGGTCGGGCAGCAGCCGGTCGTGCTCGCCCGGCACGCCGAGCAGGGACGGCCACAGCGGGTCCACCCGGAACAGCAGGTCCAGGCACTCGTCGGCCAACCGATCGGCCGTGCTCACCGTCTCGCTCATCGGTTCCCCTCCGCCCAGCTCGTCACCACGGTGTGCAGCACCGGAAGCGGGAGCGCGCCCCCGCCCAGCACGAGGTCGTGGAACCGGCGGATGTCGAACCGGTCGCCCAGTGCCTTCTCCGCGGTCGCCCGCATCTCCTGCAGCTCCAGCCGGCCCACCATGTACGCCAGCGCCTGCCCCGGATACGTGATGTAGCGGTCCACTTCGGACTCGATCTCGACCGGGGGCATCGGGGTGTGCTCGCGCAGGAACGCCACGGCCCGCTCCCGGCTCCAGCCCTTGGCGTGCAGACCGGTGTCGACGACCAGCCGGCCGGCGCGCAGCGAGTCCATGCTCAGCATCCCGAGCAGCGCGACGTCGCCGGAGTACAGCCCCATCTCGTGTGCCAGCCGCTCGGAGTACAGCCCCCAACCCTCCACATAGGCGGTGAAGTCGCCGATCCGGCGCAGCAGCGGCAGCTCGGCGAGGCCGAGCGCGGTGGACAGCTGGAAGTGGTGTCCCGGCACCGCCTCGTGGAACGCGGTCGCCTCGGCGGTGTGCCGGAACCGCTCGGTGACCTCGTGGGTGTTGGCGAAGTAGGTGCCCGGCCGGGAGCCGTCCGCCGCCGGCAGCAGGTAGTAGGCGGCCGGCGCGCCGGGCGCCTCGGCCGCGGGCACCGGCTCGACCACGCACGGCTGCGGCGGGACACGGCCGAACCAGTTCGGGGCCGCCGCCTCGGCCCTGGTGATCGCCGCCCGCGCGGTGTCCAGCAGCTCGTCGGCGTCCCGCCAGCGCAGCGCCGGGTCCGTGCGCAGCCGGGTGAAGATCTCCCCGAGGTCGGTGCTGCCGAACACCCGCGACCCGATCTCCCGGTACTCCGCGGCGAGGCCCTCGATCACCGCCAACCCGGTCTCGTGCAGCTCGTCGGGCGTGCGGTGGGTGACGGTGGTGTGGACCCTGGCCAGGCTGGCGTAGATCCGCTCGCCGCCGGGCAGCCAGCACACGCCGGGGCGGTCGGCGGGTCGGCCGTGCGGGGCGATGTCGGTGGCGAGGCCGTCGCGGTAGGCGGCGAACGCGGGCCGGACCACGTCGGCGAGCAGCCGCTCCCGCTCGCGGTCGAACTCGGCGTTCGGCGCGGGCTGGCGCCGCAGCGGGTCCCGCTCCGGCGCAGCGAGATAGCGGTCGAGGTGCGCGACGGCCGCGTGCACCAGGTGGGCCACCGGCACCCGCCCAGCCGCGGCACCGGCCCGGTGCCGGTCCAGCGCCTGCTCCAGGTAGCGGGGAATCGCGGCCAGCCGGTCGAGTTGGGCCCGCGCCTGCCGGTCGCCGGCCACCGGCACCATCGGCAGCAGGGTGAGCAGGCCGGCGGCGGGCGCGTGGAAGAGGTCGCTGACGGTGAACTCGACGGACCTGGTGTCGATCACGTCGATCTGCGCCCGTCCCTGGTGGAGCACGACGTTGGCGGTGACCCGGTCCCCCTCGGGCAGCGCCGCGCGGTCGACGTCGGCGAGCCGGCGGAGCAGGTCGAGCACGCGACCGCGATGGGTCCGCTCGGCCTCCTCGGACAGGTCGGCCAGGCCGGTCCGGTCGGACTCCAGGCCCAGCAGGGCCGGCGACAACGGCTGGGCGTCGAACATCAGCTCGACCAGTTCGTCGGCGAACGAGACTACGTCGGTCATGCGGGGTCCCCAGTCGTCGGCGGCGGTACCGTCGCGAGCTTACCGTGCCGGTAGCTACCAATCCGACCGAAAGCACGCTGTTCGGGCAGGTCAGAACGGTGCACCAGTCCGCTTGCCCTCGGTCTCCCTGGTCTTGGACTCGGCGGGGGTGGGGCCCCGGCGCCGTCGTGTGGGGCCGCGGGGCGAACGGGACCGCAGGCTATGTTGGGCTCGTGGCTGTGACCGATCCCGTCGACGCCCGCCTGCTCGCGGCGCTGGCCGAGGTGGGCAAGACCGCCGTGCACGAGCTGGCGGCGAAGGTCGGGATGGACCCGCGCGAGGTGGCGTACCGGCTGGTCGGGCTCTCCGGGAGCGGGTTGCCCCTGCTGGTCGGGGTGGAGAGCGACCCGCGGGGGCTGTGGGCCGCACTGGCCGGGTCCGCTCCCCCGGCCAGCCCGCCCTCCGGGCCCTACCCGGCGGCGCCCGGCCCCGGATCGGTTGGTTCCGGGTCGGCCGGTCCCGGTCCGGCCACCGGCCCCGGCGCGCCGGCGGCACGGGGCGTGCCGTCCGGGCCCTACCCCGTGCACGGCACACCGTCCGGACCGTACGCGGCGCAGGGCACGCCGTCGGGGACGTACCCGGCGCAGGGCGCGCCGTCCGGCGCCTACCCGACGGCTGCCGCCCCGGGGGCGTACCCCAGTCCGAGCGCCGGGCACGCGGTGCCCGGCACCCCGTCCGGTCCCTACCCGCCGGCCGAGCACCGCCCGCCCGCCCCACCGCCGGACCCGGTGATGAGCACGTGGGGGCCGCCGCAGACGGCGTCCTGGGCCCGCGGCGACGCTCCCGGCGCCGGCACGGCCACCGCGGCGCCGACGAGTCGCACCGGCCGGATCGGTGACGTGTTGGAGACGCAGGGGCTGGAGGGCGAGCGGCTCACCGTGCAGCTGCTGGAGGTGCAGGACCCGGCCGACTACCTGTTCGGCGCGGCCGGCTACCGGCTGGACGAGGGCGAGCGGGCCGTGGTGGTGCACACCGAGATCAGCAACCGCGGTGGGATCCCGTTCGTCTCGCTGCCGGACAACTACCTGGAGCTGGTCACCGCCGACGGCGGCACGGTCACCAAGGCGCCGGTGTCGCTGACCTCCCGTCCGCCGCACAAGATCGGCGTGCGGCCGGGCGAGACCGCCGGCGGGCACACCGTGTACGTGCTGCCCGAGGCCACCCGTGTGGTGGCGGTGCGCTGGAGCCCCCGCCCCGAGCCCGACCACCGGTCCCTGACCTGGTCCGTCGACTGAGCCGGACTCACCAGGGGAACGGTGCGCGCCGGGCCAGGGCCGCCCGGTGGAACCGCACCGGGGAGGGCAACGGCTCGTCCTCCGACTCGAGCCGGACCGGCGGGGAGTGGTACGGACCGTAAGGCTGGTGGGCGGAACCGTGGCCGTCCGCGTGGTACCACGGCCCGCCGCCGTCCCGCGTCGGCGGCGGCTCCGCGACGGTCCGGACCTGTCCGCCGCCCCCTGGCTGCCGCGCGTACCCGGCGTCGGGCGGCACCACCGGAGGCCACGCTCCCCCGTACCGCGGCCCCGGTGCGGGCGACACCCGGCGCGGAACTGACCACCCGCCGGTGACTGCGGCATGGGTGGTGAGTACGGCGACGGCGGCTCCCCGGTCCCGTCCGGGGCGGCGGCTCGGTCGGTGTCGGGCTGCTCGCCGTGGCCACCCTGCTCGCGGTGGCCCCGCCGGGTGGCCGCGCGGCTGCCCTGGGTGCGCCGGATGGTGGGCCACCGCGAGCACGAGGCACACATCTCGGCATGGACGATGCTGTTCACCGAGCACCCCGGCGCGACGGTACTGGTGGGCGTGGTGCTCGACGACGGCTCCTACGTGACCGGCACGCTGCTGTCCTTCAGCCGGATGCGAGAGGACGTCGCCGACCGGGAGATCACCCTGCGGGCGCCGATCGGCTACCGCGCGCCGGGCGAGCGCACCCTCACGGAGCTTCCGGACGTGGGCGCCGCGGCGATCAGCGCGCGCACCATCACGCTGCTCACCGTGAGCTACCTGCGGGAGTAGCGCTCAGCTCTCCGCGCGCAGGGTGTCGAGCGCGCGCGCCAGGTCCGGCGGGTAGTCGCTGGTGAACTCCACCCAGCGGCCGTCGGCGGGGTGGGCGAACCCGAGGCCCCGGGCGTGCAGCCACTGCCGGGTGAGGCCGAGCCGGCGGGCGAGCACCGGGTCGGCGCCGTAGGTCAGGTCGCCGACGCACGGGTGGCGCAGCGCGGCGAAGTGCACCCGGATCTGGTGGGTGCGTCCGGTCTCCAGCTTGATCCGCACCAGCGACGCGGCCCGGAACGCCTCCACCACCTCGTAGTGGGTCACGCTCGGCCGGCCGCCGGCCACCACGGCGAACTTGTAGTCGTGTCGGGGGTGCCGGTCGATGGGGGCGTCGATGGTGCCCCTGGTCGGATCCGGGTGCCCCTGCACCAGCGCGTCGTACCCCTTGTCCACGGTGCGTTCCTTGAACGCCCGCTTGAGCACCGTGTAGGCGTGCTCGCTCTTGGCCACCACCATCACCCCGGTGGTGCCGGCGTCGAGCCGGTGCACCACGCCCTGCCGCTCGGCGGCGCCGGAGGTGGAGATCCGCAGCCCCGCGGCGGCCAGCCCGCCGACGACGGTCGGCCCGGTCCAGCCGGGGCTGGGGTGCACCGCCACCCCGACCGGCTTGTCGACCACGACGATGTCGTCGTCGGAGTGCAGGATCCGCAGCCCCTCCACCGGCTCGGCCACCACCTCCACCGGCCGCTCCGGCTCCGGCAGGGTCACCTCCAGCAACCCGCCGGCGGTGAGCCGGTCGGACTTGCCCGCCGGCCTGCCGTCGAGCAGCACGTCGCCGGACTCGGCCAGGTCGGCGACCGCGGTGCGGGACAGCCCGAGCAGCTTCGCCAACCCGGCGTCCACCCGCATCCCGTCCAACCCGTCCGGCACGGGCAGCATCCGGCCGGTCACCGCCCACTCCCGCGCGCGCGGCGCCGGCTGGAGGTTCCGTCGTAGTCCCGGCCGAGCAGGGACAGCAGCACGATCAGCGCGGCACCGACGACGATCGCCGAGTCGGCGACGTTGAACACCGGCCACACGTCCCCGTTGGGCGCGAACACCGAGACGAAGTCGACCACGTGGCCGCGCAGCGGGCCGGGCGCGCGGAAGATCCGGTCCACGAGGTTGCCCAGCGCGCCGGCGAGCACCAACCCGAGGCCGATCGCCCAGCCGGTGGAGCGCAGCCGGCGGGCCAGCCAGACGATCGCGACCACCACGGCCATCGCGACGATCGTCAGCAGCCAGGTCATCCCGGTGGCCATCGAGAACGCGGCACCCGGGTTGCGGACCAGTTGCAGGTAGACCAGGCCGCCGAGCACCTCGACCGGCGCGCGGCCCTCGAGGGTCGCGGTGGCGAGGACCTTGGTGGCGACGTCGAGGGCGAGCACCACCAGCGCCACCAGCCCGATCAACGCGATCCGACGCGGCGGCCGGTCGGTGTCATCGACACCGCCGGCGGAGTCCGGCTGGTCGGGACCGGCGGGCTGGTCGGATCCGGGTCGGGCCGGGGGCTCCGGTTGGGCGGTCGCGTCCGGCTGGGCCGGTGTCGCCGGTCGAGCCGTGTCCTCGGGCCGGCCCGGGTGTTCGCTGCTCACCGGGCCATTCTCCACGGGCGCCGGGCACCGGCCGCACCCCGCCCGGTCAGCCCGGCCGGCCCGGCCCGTCACCGAGGAACGGCGGAAGCGGCCGCGGGTCGGGGCTGGGCACCCAGCGCCCGTCCTCGCGGGCGTAGGTCCACGCGGCGCCGCGCGCGACGACCCGCCGCAGCGCGCGCACCAGCCGGTCGACGTGCTCGGCGGTGGTGCCGAGGCCGAGGCTCGCCCGGACGGCCGGTCCCGCCGGCTGGCCGGCGCGGGCCACCAGCCGCCGGGTGGCGACGTGCGCGCAGAACGCGCCGTCGCGCACCCCGATCCCGTACTCGGCCGACAGCACGGCGGCCAGCCATCCCGGGTCCACGCCGTCGAGCACGAAGCTCACCGTGCCCACCCGGTCGACCTGGCTCCCCTCGAACAGGCTCAGCTGGGTGAGGCCGGGCACCGCGGCGAGGCCGCGACGCAACCGGTCCAGCAGCCGGCGCTCGTGCGCGATGACCGCCGGCCAGTGCGCGGCCAGCTCGGCGCAGGCCACGCCCAGCGCGTGGACTCCGACGGTGTTCGGCGAGCCGGCCTCGTGCCGCTCCGGGCCGGCGTGCCAGGCCACGCCGAGGCCGTCCCCGCGGCGCTCGACCAGCGCGCTCGCCCCGCCCCCGACCAGGTAGGGCGGCGCGGCGCGCAGCCAGTCCGCCCTGCCGACCAGCGCGCCCGCGCCGAACGGGGCGTAGAGCTTGTGCCCGGACAGCGCGACGTAGTCGACGTCCAGCTCGCGCAGCGAGACCGGGCGGTGTGGGGCGAGCTGGGCGGCGTCCAGCGCGACCCGGGCGCCGTGCCGGCGGGCCACCGCGGCGAGCGCGGCGACCGGGAACAGCTCACCGGTCACGTTGGACGCTCCGGTGACCACCAGCAGTCGCGGCCCGGTCGGGCAGGCGGCGAGCGCCGCGTCCGCGGCGGCCACCGCGGCGAGCGGGTCGGTCGGGGTCGGGACGCGGTGGACGTGCGGGCCGCGCCAGGGCAGCAGCGCGGCGTGGTGGTCGGTGTCGAACAGCACCACCGCGGTGTGCCGGGGCACCGCGCGGGCCAGCAGGTTCAGCGCGTCGGTGGTGTTGCGGGTGAACACCACGGTGTCGCCGCGGCGGGCGCCGACGAACCGGTGCACGGCGTCTCGCGCCTCGGTGTGCGCGGCGGTACTCACCCGCGAGGCGAACCCGGCGCCGCGGTGGACGCTGGCGTACCAGGGCAGGAACTCGTCGACCGCGGCGCGCGCGGCGGCAAGGCACGGCGCGCTGGCCGCGTGATCGAGGTTGGCGTAGCCGATCCGGCCGCCGGTGACCAGCGGCACCGGAAGATCCGCGCCGACCACGGCGGGAACGGCCGGCGCGGGCGATGGGGTCGGGGCGGGGACGGCGGCGTCGACCGTGTCGAGCGCGAGTGTCATCGGGCATCCTCCACGTGGTCCGGTCGGACCCGCGAGGGGTCCGCGCTTGACCGGCACACCGCGTGCCGGTCCAGGTCCTCACCCGGGGCACCCCACCGCGGAAGGAGGGTTGCCGGCCAGCGAGCCGGGGCTTGGCGCTGGCACTCATGACCTCGGCAGAACGGTAGCGGCCCGGCGCGGCCACGGCGAGCCGCGTCCACCACGTGGGAGGAGCCCCGAACCGGCCAGGTCAGCGGCCGGACTCGCCGCGCCAGCGGGCCAGCCGGCCGGCCCGGTCCACCGCGCGCAGCCGGCGCTCGGCCGCCGCGCGCGACTCCTCGGTGGCCACCACGAGGATCTGGTCGCCCTCCTGCAGCCGGGTGGAGTTGTCCGGGGTGAAGCCGCGGCCCTCGCGCACCACCAGGCTCACCGACGCGCCACGGGGCAACCGGAGCTCGGGCAGGTACACGCCGTGCAGCCGGGAGCCCGGCCGGATCCGCACCTGGAGCAGCACGGCGGCGAGCTCGTCCAGCGGCGCCGAGTCGACCTGAATCTCCCTCGGCTCGGCGCGCGCGGCGAGGCCGAGCAGCCGGGCGAGCGGGCTGAGCGTGGCGCCCTGCAGCAGGGTGAGCACGATGACCAGCACGAACACCGCGTCCACCAGCCGGCCCGCGCCCGGCACGCCCTCGCTGAGCGGGATGATGGCGAGCACGATCGGCACCGCGCCGCGCAGGCCGGCCCAGGACAGAAACGCCTGTTCCCGCCACGGCACGCGGAACGGCAGGGTGGCCAGCAGCACCGACAGCGGGCGGGCGAGCAGCAGCACGACCGCGCCGGCGACGAGGCCGGGCACCACGGCGTGGAGCAGCCGGCCGGGCGAGGCGAACAGGCCGAGCAGGACGAACAGCCCGATCTGCGCGAGCCAGCCCAACCCCTCGGCGAACGACAGGGTGTCCGACCGGTGCGGCAACCGGGCGTTGCCGAGCACGAGGCCGGCGGCGTAGGTGGCGAGCAGGCCCGAGGCCTGGAGCAGCTGGCCGGAGGAGTAGGCGACCACGCACACGGCGACCGTCGCCAGCGGGTACAGCCCGGTGGCCGGCAGCGCGGCCCTGCGCAGGGTCCACGCGCCGAGCCAGCCGAACGCCAGGCCGACGGCGAGGCCGGCGAGCAGCTGGTAGACCACCAACAGGGGCAGGGTCCAGTCGACGGTGACGCCGGTGGCGAGCACCACCACCGCGATGTAGGCGGGGGCGTCGTTGAGCCCGGACTCCAGCTCGACCGCGCCGGCGAGCCGCTTGCTCACCCCGACGCCGCGCAGCACCGAGAACACCGCCGCGGCGTCGGTGGAGGCGAGCACCGCGCCCCACAGCAGCGCGGTCCGCCAGTCGAGGCCGAGCAGGAAGTGCAGCGCCGTGCCGGTCACCGCGATGCTGATCCCGACGGCCACAGTGGACAGTGCGACCCCGGGTCCGAGCGCGGGCCGGACGTTGGTCCACCGGGTGGTCAGCCCACCCTCGGTGAGGATCAGCACGAGCGCGGCGAGGCCGAGCGACTGGGTCAGGACGGCGTCGTCCCACTCGATACCGAGGCCGCTTTCCCCGAGCAGCACACCGATACCCAGGTAGAGCAGCAGCGACGGCAGTCCTAACCGGATGGATACCCGGACGGCCAGCACCGCGGCGAGCAGCACGGCCGCGCCGACACCGAGCAGGGTGGGAAGCTGCTCCATCTTCCCTCCCCCTGCGCGACCGTCACCGGTTCCAGAATAGAGCGTCGAGCCGCTCGGCCGTGCCCGGTGGGGGATCGGTCACCTCGACCAGCTCGTCCCGCCCGCGCTCCCCGAACCACCTCGACGCCCCCGGCGCGCACGCCGAGCGCGGCGGCGAGCGCCGCCCGCACCGCCGCGGTGGCCCCGCCGTCCACCGCGGGCGCGCACCGCCACCAGCAGCGCGCGACCGAGCGCGCCGTCCCCCGTGCCGCCGACGGCCTCCCGCCGGGCGCCCGGCCTGACCGGGACCGCGAAACCGGGACCGCGAACCGGAGCGCACCTGCCACGCCGGCCACGCTACCGCGCCGGTGGACACCAATCCGCCCGGACGTGGCCGATCCCCGCAGGTCAAGGGCTCGGCGCGGGCTCGCTACCCTCGGTCTCCTTGGTATTCCGGTGACCCGCGGGGCGGTGCACCGCTACCGTTCCGGCATGGGGATCATCCTGTCGGTGAGCGTCGGCAAGGCCGAGCCGAGCGAGCACGCGAGCACCGGGGTGACCGCGATCGGGAAGCGGCCGATGGCCGGTCCGGTCACGGTCCGCGCGCCCGGGGCGAAGGGCACCGGTGGCAGCGGGCTGGTCGGCGATGAGATCGGCGACCGCCGGCACCACGGCGGCGACGACCAGGCGGTGTACGCCTACGCGGTGGAGGACCTCGACAGCTGGGCGGCCGAGTTGGGCCGGCCGCTGCCGCACGGGTGCTTCGGGGAGAACCTGACCACGTCCGGGCTCGACCTGAACGGCACGCCGATCGGGCAGCGCTGGCGGGTGGGTGAGCGGGTGGTGCTGGAGGTGACCGCGCCGCGCACCCCGTGCCGCACCTTCGCCGGGCACCTGGGCGAGCGGGGCTGGGTACGGCGGTTCACCGAGCGTGGCCGCACCGGTGCCTACCTGCGGGTGATCGTGCCCGGCGAGATCGCCGCGGGCGACCCGGTGCGGATCGTGCACCAGCCCGACCACGACGTGACCGTCGAGCTGGTGTTCCGCGCGCTGACCACCGAGCGGGAGTCGCTGCCGCGGCTGCTCGCCGCCGGCGACGCCCTGCACGGGGAGGCCCTGCGGCGGGCGAGGGAGGCGGCCGAGCGGGTGGGGTGAGTCACCGCGGCAGGTCGCGCAGGAACCGCGCGGTGACGGCGACGGCGGGGTCGGAGGTGTTCGCGTTCGGCACCAGCACGGCGAACGCGAGGTCGCCGCGGAAGCCGGCGAACCAGCCGTGCGCGTGGACGCCGGTGTCGTACTGGGCGGTGCCGGTCTTGCCGGACACCTGACCGAGGTTCCTCAGCTCGGTCGCGGTGCCGCCGGTGACCACCTCGCGCATCATGCCGCGCAGCGGGCGCAGCACCCGCTGCGGCGGCGCCGAGTAGCCCTCGTTCACGGTGGTGTCCAGCTCGCGCCAGAGCCGCGGGGTCACCGCCTCCCCGGCGGCGACGGTCGCGGCCATCAGCGCGAGGCCGAACGGGCTGGCGACGACGTCACCCTGGCCGATCCCGTCCTCGAGGCGCTGCACCGGGTCACCGGTCGGGCGCACGGTGCCGGCCTCGGTGTCGATGCCGGGGATGGCGAAGTCGGCGTTGAGGCCGAGCTGGTCGGCGGCGCCGGCGAGCGCGTCGGCGGGCAGCTCGCTGGCGAGCCGGCCGAAGGTGGTGTTGCAGGAGGCGGCGAAGGCGCGGTGCAGCGGGACCGGGCCGAGGTCGAACCGGTCGTCGTTGGGGATGGTGCGGGTGCCGACGGTGGTCGTGCTCGGGCACGGGAGGACGGTGTCGGCGGTGGCGGCGCCGCGCGCCAGCACCGCGGTCGCGGTGGCGATCTTGAAGGTGGAGCCCGGCGGGTACAGCCCGGACAGCGCCCTCGGATCGGCGCCGACCTCGGGGCTCTGCGCGACGGCGAGGAGGTCGCCGGTGGAGGGCTGGAGCGCGACGAGCAGCGCGGGCCGGCCGGCGCCGTCGACCGCGGACTGGGCGGCCCGCTGGACCGGCAGGCCGATCGTGGCGGTGAGCGGTGCGCCGTCCTCCGGCGGCGGGCCGCGCAGGGTCTCGACGACGGTGCCGGCGGTGTCGACGAGGTCGACCGACCAGCTGGTGGCGGCCCGCTCCCCGGCGACCCTGGCCATGGCCGGCAGCAGCACCGGCGCGCTCACCCCGCCGGCCGGGACGGCGCGGGTGCCCTGCCAGGTCAGCAGCGGGGTGCCCGCGCGGTCGACCACGGCGGGGCCACCACCGCCGGTGCGCAGCGCGAGCCGCTGGCCGGCGCCCAGGCTCGGGTGCACCAGCGCGGGGCTCCAGTGGACCCGCCAGCCCCGCTCGCCCTCGGCGAGCTCGAGACGGGTGTCGTAGGTCCACGCCGTGTCCGGGCCGAACGTCCAGGTCAGCGTGGCCGTGCCGGGGGTGTCGCCGGTCGGGGCGGTGGTCAGCCGGGCGGTGAGCCGCTCGGGGCGCAGCGCGGAGTGGGCGTCGGCGAGCACGCGCCGCGCCGCGGCCGGGTCGTCGGTGTGCGCCGCGGCCGCGGCGGCGTCGCCGCCGGCGAAGGCGAGGAGGAACTGGCGGGCGGTGTCGGCGGCCGACGGCGCGTCCTTCGCCGGGGTGCTCGTGCCGCCCTCGGCGGTCAACGTCACCACGGCGGCGGTGACGATCCCGACGACCGCGACGGCGCCCGTCGCCAGCACCCACCGCCGCGTTCGCTCCCGCACGACACCCCCTGGCTCGGACGCGGCCGTCCGCGGATGGCGACAGCCGGTTCACTATGCGTGCCCGTCAGTCTGACCATCGCTGGCTCGGGGGTCCCCGTTAACGGGCGCCGCGTGCGCGTGTCGTGACCTTCGTCGCTCACTGGAGGTACCCGGTGGCGCGTTGGCCGCCCGGGTACCTCCAGCCCTCCCCTCGCCACGCCGGGCCTCGCTGACCAGCTCACCGCCCGCCGGTGACGGTGAGTTCGAAGTGGACGGTCCGACCGGTGCGCGAGCGCAGCACGCGGTGCCCCAGCGGAACGACCACCCCGTGCAGCACCGGGTACTTCCGCCGCAGCATCCGCGC
Organism: Amycolatopsis arida; assembly: GCF_900115565.1. GTDB lineage: Bacteria > Actinomycetota > Actinomycetes > Mycobacteriales > Pseudonocardiaceae > Yuhushiella > Yuhushiella arida. The sequence goes on from NZ_FOWW01000006.1 coordinate 103,454, forward strand.
GGCGTTCCGGTCCTCCGCCCCCGCCAGGAGGCGCGCCCCGGCGGGCACCGCGGGGCCGGGGAGCGGCCCGCCGCGCCCGGTGCACGGCGCGATCTCGGCCTTCGGGTCGCGGCGCAGCCGCCTGGTCTTGAGCGACCGCTCGAAGCTGCGCACGTAGGCGCGGTCGCCGTCGACGGCGATGCTGACCGGGGTGCGGCCCGGGGTGCCGTCGCGGCGGTAGGTGGTGAGCGCGACCGTCTTCTGCCGCGCGAACGGTGCCAGCTCCGGCACGGTCGCGGCCGGCACCGCGCCGACGACGAAGCCGAGCGCCCGCAGCCGCACCGCGAGCGCGGCCGCGACCAGCACCGACGCCGCGCCCAGCGACCACGCCTGCCACGGTGATCCGCCCACATCGAGGTCGACGGCGTGGTTGACCGTGTGCACGGTGGTGGCCAGCAGGAACCCGGCGAGCACCGTGGCGAGCGCGTCGGCCCACAGCAGCGCCAGCAGCAGCCCCGCGCCGAGGCCGAGCTGGAAGGCACCGGCGTCGCGCAGGAAGTGCACGTGCACGTCGAAGCCCGCGAACTCCGCGAACGAGGTGGGCGCGGACAGTGCCCATGCGCCCGTGCCGAACGTCGCCGCCCCCAGCACCCCGGTCGTCGCCGTGACGAACTCCCGTCCTGCCGTCATGATCTCCACCTTTCGGATCCCGCTCGGCCTTCCGAGGGGTGGACGGGACAGCCCGCCGGAACGTGACAGCGAGACGCGGGCGGACACGTGTCGGCCGAGCGTGTCGAGAACCGGCCGCGGTGTTCGACGTAGGTGCAGAGCCTCCAGAGCCCAACCGAAGGAGCCCGACATGGACACCGCGAGCCACCGGACACTGGCCATGCTCCGCGCCGTCGCCGCGGGGCGCGGGCAGGTGTCCCACAGCAGCGAGCCGGACCTGTTCGTCGACGGCGTGCCGTGCTGCGACCAGTTCGCCGCGCACGCGCTCACCCACGACGGTCTCATCCGGCCCGCCCGGCCGGGGCTGGTCGGGCAGCGGGTCCCCGCGGTCCTCACCGGGGCCGGCCGCGCCCTGCTGTCCCGGGTGGCCGCGGCCGCCTGACCGGCCCCCCGGAACGTCGCGGGCGGGCCTACGCCGCCGGGCCGAGATCCGAGGTTCCGGCCATGGCGAGGTCGCGGCCGACGAGCACGAGCCGGAGGGCCCGCTCCGTCGCGTCGGCGACCAGCTCGGCGGCCCGGTCGAACGCCTCGACCCTGGCCATCGGCGCGGTGAGGATCCCGGTGACGGCGTCGATTCCGGCGTCGTGCACCGCCGCGGCGCCGGCGCCGATGGTCCCGGCGAGCGCGACCACCGGCTTGCCGTACCGCTTCGCCCGCCGAGCCACCTCCGCGGGCACCTTCCCGTGCGGTGTCTGCCCGTCGATCGCACCCTCCGCGGTGATCACCAGGTCAGCCGCGGCGAGCCGGGCGTCCAGCTCCACGTACTCGAGGAACACGTCGAACCGCGGCACCAGCCGCGCCCCGAGCGCGCCGGCCAGCCCGGCACCGAGCCCGCCCGACGCCCCACCGCCCGGCATCAGGCGGAGGTCACCACCGCCGGCGTGCTCCAGCACCTTCGCCCACTGCTCCATCGCCGCGGACAGCGAGGCCACCTGCTCCGGTGTCGCGCCCTTCTGCGGCCCGAACACCGCCGCCACGCCGCGCTCGCCGGTCAGCACGTTGCACGGGTTGCCCGCGACGATCATCTCCACTTCGGACAGACGAACGTCCACACAGGACAGATCGAGCCGCGCGGCCTCGGTCAGGGTGTACCCACCGGAGTCCAGCGGGGTTCCGGCCCCGTCCAGGATCCGCGCCCCGAGGGCCCGTAGCGCACCGGCACCGCCGTCACAGGTGCCGGAGTCGCCGCAGCCGACGATGATCCGCCGGCATCCCGCGTCCACCGCCGCCCGGATCAGCTCCCCCACCCCGTCGGTGACCGTGCGGCCGGGATCACGGGCGTCCGGCGGCACCAGGCGCAACCCGGCCGCGGCCGCCATCTCGACCACGGCGGTCCGCGGTCCGGCGCCGCCGAGGACCGCGACGTGCGCCGCGACGGGCCGCCCGACCGGCCCGGTGACGGTCACCGGCACGAGGTGGCCGCCGGTGAGCTCCGCGAGCGTGCGCGCCGAGCCCTCCCCGCCGTCCACCAGCGGCACGGTGTCCACCGCCGCGCCCGGCACCACCCGCCGCAGGCCGGCGGCGATCGCGCCGGCGACCGCCTCGGCCGGCAGGGACTCCTTGAACCCGCTCGGGGCCACCACGACGCGCATCCGTTCCTCCTCGGTGTTCTGCGGGCCGCCTGGCTCCGCGACCTCTCCGGCTCACCGCAGGGGCAGGCCCAGTGCCGGCCAGCCGACCAGCGCGAACCCCACGACCATCGCCCCGACCAGGGGGCCGAGCAGCACCGCCAGCCGCAGCAGGTCGGACCGGCGGTAGGTGGGCGCCTCGGTGACCGCCCCGAACAGCGCCACCGGCTTGGCGGACGCGGGCAGCGTGTGGCAGAAGCCGGCGGCCGCGGTGGACGCGAACGCCACCGCCGCGGGGTTCAGCCCCAACCCCGCGGCCAGCGGGATCACCAGCGGCACCAGCACCGACGACCGGGCCGACCGGGACTGCAGCACCAGGTGCGCGGTCAGGCTGATCCCGACGACCAGCACCAGGAACCCGACGCCGTGGCCGGCCGGCACGCCCAGCAGCGCGGTGCCGAGCCAGCTCGCCGCGCCGGACGTCGCGAGCGCGCCACCGAGGACGGCGGTGCTCACCATGAACAGCAGCAGCGACCACGGCACGCCGGCCAGCGCCGGCGCCATGCGGGTGGTGCCGAGCCCGGGCGCGGTGATCAGCACCGCGCCGAGCAGGGCGACCAGCGCGGGCGGCGCGCCGTGCAGCGGCTCGGTGCTCCACAGCGTGACCACGACCGCGATGATCGCGAGCGCCCGCCACTGGGCGGCGTCGAGCGGGCCGCGCACGGGGACGCCGGCGTGCGCGGCCAGCCGGTCGGCGCTGAGCCGGAGCGTTCCGGCCCGGTCGCGGCGGCGGGTCATCAGCAGCAGCACCAGCTCCGTGGCCAGGTGCGCGGTCAGCACCGCGAACGGCAGTCCCAGCAGGAGCCAGTGGCCGTAGGAGATGCCAGCGCCGGTCATGTCGGTGAGCAGTCGCACGGTGATCATGTGGGCGCCGGCGCCGATCAGCGTCGCGATCGCGGACAGCAGGATCACCGTCGGGAAGAGCAGGGCGAGGGCGCGGACCACCGCGGTCCGATCGCGCAGGGCCTCGGCCAGGGCCAGGAAGACGGGCAGGGCCACCGCCGCGCGGCCGGAGGTGGACGGCACGGCGAGCGCGGTGAGCACGAGCGCGGCGGTGACCAGGTGGGCGAGCTGGCGCACCGAGCGAGCGCGGGCGCAGAGCAGCACGGCGAGGCGGACGGGCAGTCCGGTGGCGGTGAGCCCGGCGGCGAGGACGAAGGCGGCGATGAGCAGCCAGACGATGTCCCCGCCCAGTGCGGAGAAGAGGGTGTCCGGGGCCAGCACGCCCGCGGCGACGAGCACGAGGACCGCGGCGAGCCCGACGAAGGTGTCGTCGAGCCGGGAGAGGGTCCAGGCGAGCACGGCGGCGGCGAACACCACCAGCGCGACGCGCCCTTCGGCCGGAAGACCCTGGTCCGGCCCTGGCAGCGCGACGGCGAGCGCCGCGAGCAGCCCCGCGGCGACACCGGCCCCGGCGAGCCACCATCCCCAGCGGGCGGTCCTCCGAGTGGGCGCAGCGGCGCCGACCGGCAGCGGCACGGTGGGCACGTCGCCCGCCGGGTCCCGGCGCGTGGAGCGCCCGGTCGGAGTGTGCCGGTACGACACGTGCTCGTGCGACGCGTGTTGGCGCGTCACGGCCGCACCCCGCCCCGCCCCGCCTCGATCGGGGCGAGGCTCCGCCACCGGCTCCACGACCGTGTTCCCCACCGCGCTCATATCGAACAGCGTCGCGCTCGCCGCTGAACCGTTCGTGAAAGCCGGATGAGAGGCTCTTCATCCGGGCGCCGGGCGAAGCCGTAGCGCACCGGTCGCGCGACACGTTCGATCGCGGCGGTGCGATGAGCCCCGCCGGTTCCGAGTGCCGCTTCGGGCCGAGGTCAACCCAGCCGGTAGCCCATCCCGCGCACCGTCTCGATCCGGTCGGCGCCCAGCTTCCGCCGCAGCGTCCGCACGTAGACATCGACCACATTGGACCCCGGGTCGAAGTCGTACCCCCAGACGTGCGAGAGGATCTGCGCCCGCGACAGCACCTGCCCCGGGTGCCGCAGGAACAGCTCCAGCAAGGCGAACTCCCGCGCGGTCAGGTCCACCGTCTCCTCACCGACGCTCGCCCTGCGGGTGCGCAGGTCCAGGGACAACCCGTCGTGCCGCAGGACGGTCACCTCGGGTGCCCGGTCGGCCGGTCGCAACCGCAGCCGCACCCTGGCCAGCAGCTCCTCGAACCGGAACGGCTTGGTCATGTAGTCGTCGGCGCCACCCTCCAACCCCGCCACGGTGTCGTGCACCGAGTCCCGCGCGGTCAGGATGATCACCGGCGTCGTCACCCGTGCCGCGCGCATCGCCCGCAGCACGGCGAACCCGTCCCGGCGCGGCAACCCCAGGTCCAGCACCACGAGGTCGAAGTCCCCGGTGACCGCCGCCGCCAGCGCGGCCTCCCCGTCGGCCACCACCTCGGTACCGAAACCGTTGGCGCGCAGCCCCTTCTCCACGAACGCGGCGATCCGATCCTCGTCCTCGGCGATGAGAATCCGGCTCATTCGGTACCTCCCCGACTCGTGACCGCGCCACCCACCGGCAACTCGATCCCGAACGTCGCGCCCTCTCCCGGCCGCGACAGCACCACCGTCCGGCCACCGTGCGCCTCGGCGATCGCCTTCACGATCGCCAACCCCAGCCCGGCGCCGCCCCGGCGCCCGGCACCGGCCGCGCCCCTGGCGAACCGCTCGAAGATCCGCGGTGCCTCCGCGGGGTCGACCCCGGGGCCGGTGTCGGTCACCCAGAACGACACCATCCCGCCGGTCAGCGCGGAACCGATCCGCACGAGGTCGCCCTCCGCGGTGTGCTGCACCGCGTTCTGCGCCAACTGCAGCACCGCCTGCGTCACCCGCTGCGGGTCCACCTCCGCCTCGCCCTCACCGAGCGCCTCCATCGTCCACGCCCGCGGCGCCAGCGCCCGCACCTTCGCGTCGATGTCGCTGGTCAACTCCGGAATGGACGTCCACTGCGGACGGACGAAGTCCGGCTGCTCGGCCTTGGCCAGCAGCAGCAGGTCGTCGACGATCCGCGCCATCCGGTCCAGCTCGTCGGTGCACAGCCGGACCACCTCGGCCCGCTCGGCCGGATCGTCACCCAGCAGCTCCAGGTGCCCGCGGACGATCGTGATCGGCGTGCGCAGCTCGTGCCCCGCGTCGTCCAGGAAGTCCCGCCGCGTGCGGAACGCCTTCGCCAACCGGTCCAGCATCGCGTTGAACTGCTCGGCCAGCGCCGCGATGTCGTCCCGCCCGCGCACCGGGATCCGCCGGGTGAGGTCGGCCTCGGTCAGCGACGCGGCCGCCAGCCGCACGGTGCGCACCGGCGCCAGGATCTGCCCGGCCACCACCCACGACACGGCCGCGGCCAGCAGCAGTGCCACGGCGCCGACCAGCACCAGCGTCCGCACCGTCGCGTCGGCGTCGGCCAGCACCGGGCCGGTGACGAATCCGGCGACGAACCACGACCGCGGCTGGGAGTCGACCGCCACCCGCACCCAGCGCAGCTGCCCTGCCGGCGTCGCCAGCACCCCCTCGCTGGCCGGGGCCCGCACGATCTCCCCGAGCATAGCGTCGTCCAGCGGGAAGTCCTGCACCGACGCGTCCACCTGCCGCACGGTGCCCAGCCGGCCGCCGTGGTCGACCACACCGACCAGCAGCTCCGCCCGGTCGGTGTACTGGGCGGCGAGGTGCCGGCGGAACAGCGCGTCCGGATCGGTGATCCGACCGCCCGTCGCCGGGTCGACCCCCGCCGCGGCGAACTGGTGGAACTCCGCGGCGTCCTGCTCCAACCCCCGGTTCACCCGGTCGGTGAGGGCGGTGTACTCGAACCGGGCCACCAGCAGCACCACCGCCGCCAGCCCGGCGGCCATCACCAGCACGAGCCAGCCCATGATCTGCACCCGCGCCGGCACCCTCGGCCCCCGGCCCGGCCGCGGCAGCGAAAGGGTGTCGTCTGGGCCGCACTCCTCCCACCCCGGAGGGCGCTCCACGCTCGGCGGCCGTCGCGCGGCCGTGCCCGCTGGACCGCACTCCTCCCTCGCCGAGACACGGTCGATGCTCGACGGTCGTCGCGCGGCCGTGTCCCGCTGGCCAGGCTCCCGGTCAGTCGTCATCGTCCGGCCCGTCGTCCACGTCGTCGTCGTCCACCGGGGGCGGCGGCGGCAACCGGGTCGGCTCGGACGTGCTGGTCGCGGTGCTCGGTGACGTGGTCGGCGCCGGACCCGACGTGGTGGGCAGCGGCGCCGGGGGCGACTCCCCGATCCGTACGACGGCCGGCACCGCCGGGGGCGCCGGGTCGCCGACCAGGAACACCGCCGCCAGCGCGGCGCACACCGGCAGCGCGAGCACGGCGACCAGCGCGGCGATCCGGGGAGCGCGACCCATGCCCCCAGCCTCGTCCGCGCCGGCGAAAGCGGGATGAGCCGACGATGAAGATTCCTTCATCTCGGCCCCACCGGTCAGGCCCTGGCCACCGCGACGGTCACCGGCACCCCGTCACCCACGGTGCCGGCGAACCCGTCGGTCAGCTCGTCGTACCGCACGGAGCGGGCGAGGGTCTCCGCGGCCAGGAACTCCTCGTGCGCCCGCGCCGCCGTGACCACCCCGTCCGGCGCGTCGACGGTGAGCGTGATCCGGTCGGCCACGTCCAGGTCGGCCTCCCTGCGGGCCTGCTGCACCACCCGCACCAGGTCCCTGGCCACGCCCTCCTCGGCCAGCTCCGGGGTCACCTCGGTGTCCAGCAGCACCAGCCCGGACCCGCCGGGCAGCTCCGCCGCCGCCCCGGAGTCCTCGGCCACCAGCCGCCGCTCGTACTCGCCCTCGGCCAGCTCGATTCCGGCCGCGACCACGGCGCCCCCCGGGGTGGTGGACCACTCCCCCGCCTTCACCGCCCTGATCACCCGCTGCACGTCCTTGCCCAGTCGGGGACCGGCCACGCGGGCGTTCACCCCGACCTCGAACCGGCCGTGCGCGGCGACGTCGGTGGTCAGCTCGACGCTCTTGACGTTCACCTCGTCGCGCACGATGTCGGTGAAGTCCCGCAGCACGTCCACGTCGCCGGCGGCGACCACGAGTCGGGGCAGCGGCAGCCGCACCCGCAGCTTGTTCGCCTTGCGCAGGGACAGCGCCGAGGAGCACACCTGCCGCACCCGGTCCATCGCGGTGACCAGCGCCGCGTCGGCCGGCAGCCGCTCGGCCACCGGCCAGTCGGTGAGGTGCACCGAGCGGCCACCGGTCAGCCCGCGCCACACCACCTCCGTGGTCAGCGGCAGCAGCGGCGCCAGCACCCGGCAGGTCACCTCCAGCACGGTGTGCAGGGTGTCGATCGCGTCCTGTTCGCCGGCCCAGAACCGGTCCCGCGACCGGCGCACGTACCAGTTGGTGAGCACCTCGAGAAAGTCCCGGACGAGCGCGCAGCTTGCGGCCACGTCGTAGGTGTCCAGCGCGTGTCGCACGTCGGTCACCAGCTCGTGCGTCTTGGCCAGCACGTACCGGTCCAGCACGTGGCGCGAGTCGGTGCGCCACCGCCCCTGGATCCCCTCGGCGTTGGCGTAGAGCGCGAGGAAGTAGTACGAGTTCCATAGCGGCAGCACGGCCTGGCGCACCGCGTCCCGGATGCCCTTGTCGGTGACGATCAGGTTGCCGCCGCGCAGGATGGGGCTGGACATCAGGTACCAGCGCATCGCGTCGGAGCCGTCCCGGGCGAACACCTCGTTGACGTCCGGATAGTTGCGCAGCGACTTCGACATCTTCTGCCCGTCCGAGCCGAGCACGATGCCGTGCGACACGCAGGTGCGGAACGCCGGCCGGTCGAACAGCGCGGTGGCCAGCACGTGCAGTGTGTAGAACCAGCCGCGGGTCTGCCCGATGTACTCGACGATGAAGTCACCGGGGTAGTGGTGCTCGAACCAGTCGGCGTTGGAGAACGGGTAGTGCACCTGGGCATAGGGCATCGACCCGGAGTCGAACCAGACGTCGAGCACCTCCGGCACCCGACGCATGGTCGACCGGCCGGTCGGGTCGTCCGGGTTCGGCCGGGTCAGCTCGTCGATGAAGGGCCGGTGCAGGTCGGTCGGCCGCACCCCGAAGTCGCGCTCCAGCTCGTCCAGCGAGCCGTACACGTCGACCCGCGGGTGCGCCGGGTCGTCCGACACCCACACCGGGATCGGCGTGCCCCAGTACCGATTGCGGGAGATCGACCAGTCGCGGGCGTTCTCCAGCCACTTGCCGAACTGGCCGTCCTTCACGTGCTCCGGGTACCAGGTGATCTGCTGGTTCAGCTCGACCATCCGGTCCTTGAACCGGCTGACCGCGACGAACCACGATGACACCGCCCGGTAGATGAGCGGGCTGCGACAACGCCAGCAGTGCGGGTAGGGGTGCTCGTAGGTCTCGTGCCGGAGCAGCACCGCGCCCTGGCTCGCCGCGGACCCGGTGCCGTTCTTCAGGTCGCGGATGATGTTGGGGTTGGCCTCGAACACCTGCTGGCCCGCGTAGTCGGGCACCTGCGCGTCGAAGCAGCCCTTCGAGTCCACCGGCGTCACCGGCTCGATGCCGGCGGCGTCGGTCACCACCTTGTCCTCCTCGCCATAGGCCGGTGCGATGTGGACGATGCCGGTGCCGTCCTCGGTGGTGACGTAGTCGGCGGCCAGCACGCGGTGGGCGTTGTCGTGCCCGGCGAAGTACGGGAACGGTGGGGCGTAGCGGGTGCCGAGCAGGTCGGCGCCCTGGTAGCGGGCCAGTACCCGCGGGTTCTCGCCCAGCTCCCTGGCGTAGGCGGCGACCCGCGCCTCGGCGAGCAGGAACCGGCGCCCCTCGGGCCCCTCCACCATGACGTAGTCGACGTCGGGGTGGACGGCGGCGGCGAGGTTGGCCGGCACCGTCCACGGCGTCGTGGTCCAGATCAGCAGGTAGGCGCCGTCGAGTTCGGCGAGGGCACCGCCGTTGCCCTCGACGCGGTACCCGATGGTCACCGCCGGGTCCTGCCGGCTCTGGTAGACGTCGTCGTCCATCCGCAGCTCGTGGTTGGACAGCGGCGTCTCGTCCCGCCAGCAGTACGGCAGCACCCGGTAGCCCTCGTAGACCAGACCCTTGTCCCAGAGCTGCTTGAACGCCCAGATCACCGACTCCATGTAGGTGGCGTCGAGCGTCTTGTAGTCGTTGTCGAAGTCCACCCAGCGGGCCTGGCGGGTGACGTAGTCCTGCCACTCCTTGGTGTACCGCAGCACCGACTCGCGGCAGGCCGCGTTGAACGTGGCCACGCCCATCTCGTCGATCTCGGCCTTCTCGGTGATGCCGAGCTGGCGCATGGCCTCGAGCTCGGCGGGCAGGCCGTGGGTGTCCCAGCCGAACCGGCGCTCCACCCGGCGACCGCGCATGGTCTGGTAGCGCGGCACGACGTCCTTGACGTACCCGGTGAGCAGGTGGCCGTAGTGCGGCAGCCCGTTGGCGAACGGGGGGCCGTCGTAGAAGACGTACTCGTTGGCCCCGTTGGTCCCCGGCTCGCGCGCCTCCACGCTCGCGGTGAAGGTGCGGTCGGCCTCCCAGTACGCCAGCACCGCCTCCTCCAGCTCCGGGAAGGACGGCTGGGCGGGCACCTGGGCGGGGGGAAGGTCACCGACCGAGGCCTTGGGGTACATCCGGTGCGCTCCTCGCGGGTCGTCTCTCGTCCGGTTCGCCGGCACTGGTCCGGCTGGCCACACGGGGACGACACGCCCACCGCCCGGCGAGCGTTCCGCGGTACCACCCCGTTTGCCCGCGCCGGCGGCGCGGGCCTCTCGTTGGTCGGCTGTGACGGGCCGTCCCGTCCGGTTCTACTGAGGACCCCGGGTCCCGTTCTTCCGGAGGCTCCCCGGTGATGGCCGGATCGACGCCTGTGCCTATCAGGTTAACCCGCCCGTCCACCGCGTAACGCACCCGCCCCGGAGCCCAGGGCCACTGGTCGGTGCTTCGTGGCCTAGCGGTCGGCGCGGGACTTGCCCTTGCGGCGGTGCGCGGCGGCCAACGTGGCGTCGGGGCCGCAGCGGGCACACGGGGTGAAGCCGAGCTCCCTGGCCTCGGACACGGCGATCGGGATGATGTCGCGGTCGGCCAGCCAGTCGCACTCGGTGAGGTGGTAGCGGGGGTGCTCGTCGACGACGACCACCTCGTCGTCGAGCTCGGTGACGACCAGCAGGTCGGCGGCGTCGGTCTCCTCTTCGGCCGGCTCACCGTCGGGGACCCGGCCGGCGCCCTCGTCGGACTCGCCGACGCTCCGCAGCTCTCCCGCCGCGGGCAGGAGGGCGGTCTGCTGCTTCGCGGCTGCTTCCGGCTCTCCGAACTCCCCGGCCTTCACGGTCTCGCCGGCGTCGGCTTCGGTGTCCGCGGCCTCCGCGGTGACGTCCTCGGCGTCCTCGGCGTCCCCGGCCTCGCCGGGCTCGGTGGTCTCGTCGGCATCGTGGTCCGTGCCCGGCCGAGCCGCCGAGCGCCGGCGCAGCCAGTCCACGAACAGGACGACACCGGCCAAGGCGGACAGGGCGATCGAGATCCAGGCCCACAGCGAGTCGGCGGTGATGAGTGCCGTGACGACGCCGCCGAGCGCGGCCAACACCAGGATCAGGACGATGTAGAGCACGGTGAATTACACCATGTGGCGGGCGGGATTGCCGAGTCGCCGGGCGGGGTCCCGCCCGCCGGGGCACCGGAACCGGTGCGGTCCAGGTGCCCCGGCGACGGCGGATCGGGCAGGCGCCGGGCGGCTCCACCGGGCGATCCGGGTGGGACGTGGTGGAGCGCGCGGGCGATCACATCACGGGGTGACGGTCGTGGCTCAGTACGCGGGCCGGGGCGGGTGGTCAGCCTGCCTCGGCCCGCGGACCGAAGGAGTAGCCCTGGCCGCTACCACCTCCACTGCCTCCGCTGCCGGACTTGCCGGAGCCGGCCGAGGCGGACGCCGGTGCGGCGGACCCGCGGTCGTCGAGCTCACGCAGCTGCGACTCGAGGAACCCGCGCAGCCGGGTGCGGTACTCCCGCTCGATGGTGCGCAGCTCCTCGATCTTCTTGCCGAGCGCGGTCTTCTCGGCGTTCATGTTGTTCATCGTCTCGGTGTACTTGCGCTGCGCCTCGCGCTCCAGCGTCGTGGCCTTGTCCCTGGCCTGCCGCTCGAGCGTCTCGGCCCGGGTGCGGGCGTCGTTGAGCATCGTCTCCGCGCGGGCGCGCGCCTCGTTGACCATCGAGTCCGACTTGGCCCTGGCGTCGGAGAGCAGCTGCTCGGACTTCGTGCGCGCCTCGGCGAGCATGCCGTCGGACTCGGTCTTGGCCTCGGCGGTCAGCCGGTCGGCCATCTCCTGGGCGAGCCCGAGCACCTTCGCGGCCTGCACGTTGGGCTCGCCGTTGTCGCCCATCAGCCCGACGTGGGTCTGGGTCTGCTCCATCGGCGAGGGCACGGGGGCGAGCCGGCGGGAGTCCTCCCGGTGCGGCGCGCCGGCCTTGGCGGCTTCCAGCTCGCTACGGGTTGATTCCAACTCCGCATCGAGCTGCTCGACCTGCTGCCGCAGCTCGTTATTGTCCTCGATCAACCGGGCGAGCTCGGTCTCCACCAGGTCGAGGAAGGCATCCACCTCGTCCTCGTTGTAGCCCCGCTTGCCGATTGGAGGCTTGCTGAACGCGACGTTATGCACGTCAGCAGGGGTCAACGACATCAGATCACCTCACGCACTCCATGGCCTGCCGGACAGCACCCGGGTCCCCGTCACCCGGGCAGTGCCAGTTGCATCAGTATGAACACAACCAACAGCAGCACCATAATCGATAAGTCCAGTCCGACCCCGCCGATCCGCACCATCGGGATGATCCGCCGCACCGCGCGGACTGGCGGGTCCGTCACTGTGTAGATGGTCTCCAGCGTTACCGCAACCCCCCCGACGGGTCGCCATTCCCGCGCGAACGCCCGCACGAGCTCCACGACGATCCGCGCCGTGAGCAGGAGCCAGAAGGCGAACAGCAGGTAGTAGAGGACTATCCGGACCGCATCCACGCCGCTCACTCTGCCACAACCGGCCCTCAGAAGGGACGATCGGAGTGCCGGAGGAACAGCCCTCCCTCGGCGATCCGCCGCCGGTCCTCGGCCGTGACCTCGACGTCCGGCGGTGAGAGCAAGAACACTTTGTTGGTGACCTTGTCCATGGAGCCGCGCAGGGCGAACGCGAGCCCGGCGGCGAAGTCGACGAGCCGCTTGGCGTCGGCGTTCTCCATCTCGGTGAGGTTCATGATCACCGGGATGCCGTCCCGGTAGGCCTCACCGATGGCCCGTGCCTCAGCGTAGCTGGTCGGGTGCAGCGTGGTGATCCGGGCCAGCGGGTCGCGCGGTCGCGGCTGCTCGGGCACCGGTCGCAGCCGCGCCACCGGCTCGGGCTGGCGCTCGACGGCGAGCGCGCCCTGCACGCCGGTGTCGGCGAGCGACCCGCGGCCACGCACCGGCTCGACGTCGTAGTCGTCGACGGGGTGGTAGCGCCCCCTGGCCCGGGGCCGGGGCGCCGGCTCGCGCTCGTAGGCGTCGTAGCCGTCCTCGTCCGGGTAGCCGCGGCGGTAGTCGTCGTCGGCGTGGTAGCTGTCATAGCCGTCGTAGCCGTCACCGTCGGCCGGCACCATGCCGAAGTACGCCTTCAGCCTCTGAAGCGCGCTCATGCCTCTCCCTCGCCCATCCGGAACGGCCACCCTGACGCTGAGTCACGCGCACGAACGCCGCTGGGTGAACTCCCTCAGGGCGAGGCTAATCCGCGACCCCCCAGCAATGCGGTTCCGACACGCACACAGGTCGAGCCGTGCGCGATGGCCTCCTCCAGGTCACCGCTCATGCCCGCGGACAGCTCGGTGGCGTCCGGGTGGTCCCGGCGGAGCCGTGCGGCGGCCTCGGCCAGCCGGGCGAACGCGGGTGCCGGCTCGGCACCCAGCGGAGCGACGGCCATCAGGCCGCGCAACCGCAGCTCACCTGAACGGGTGACAATCTGGGCGACGGCACTAAGATCATCGAGCCGGCAACCACCACGAGAGGGGTCGTCATCGAGGCTCACCTGCACCAGCACGTCGAGCGCGCGGTCCCGCTCGCCGGCGTTGCGCGCGTTCCGGACGGCCTTGGCGAGCGCCTCGGCGAGCCGGCCCGAGTCGACGGACTGGACCTCCGCGGCCCACCGGGCCACCGAGCGGGCCTTGTTGCGCTGCAGCTGGCCGACCATGTGCCAGCGGATCGGCGCGTCCGGCCGCAGCCGGGCCACCTCGCGCGTCTTGGCCGCGGCCTCCTGGTCGCGGTTCTCCGCCAGCTCGGTCACCCCGAGGTCGGCCAGCAGCGCCGCGTCGCCGGCAGGAAACGTCTTGGTGACCGCCAGCAGCCGCACCTCGGCCGGGTCGCGACCGGCGGCCGTACAGGCCCGCTCGATCCGGGCGCGCACCGCCGCCAGCGCGGCGGCCAGCTCGTCCTTCCGGTTGGTGTGCTCGGTCATGCCTCCACCCAGGTCACCGCCGCCAGCCGGCCGGTGGTGCCGTCGCGGCGGTAGCTGAACAACGTCTCGTCCTCCGCGGTGCAGCGAGGGTCCACCCCGATCCTGGCCACCCCGGCGTCGGCGAGCTGCCGCCACAACCCGGCCCGCAGGTCCAGGCCCGGGGTGCCGGCCCGGCTGCGGCACGCGGCACCCGGCAGGTGCGCCTCGACGTCGTCGGCCATCGCGGCGGGCACCTCGTAGCAGTCCCCGCAGATCGCCGGGCCGAGCAGCGCCTCCAGCCTGGACACGTCGGCACCCACCGAGCGCATCGCGGCCAGCGCCGCCGGCACCACGCCGACCCTGGCGCCCACCCTTCCGGCGTGCACCGCGGCCACGACGCCGGCCTCCGGGTCGCCGAGCAGCACCGGGACGCAGTCGGCGACGAGGACGGCGACCGCGAGCCCAGGGGTGGCGCTGACCAGCGCGTCGGTGGCCTCGGCCGGCCGGGCGGGGTCAGGGCCGACAGGGCCCACGATGGTGGCGGTCCGCCCGTGCACCTGCTCCATCCACGCGATCCGCCGCTCGGGCAACCCGAGCTCGGCGGCCAGCCTGGCCCGATTGGCCGTTACCGCGGCCGGATCGTCGCCGACGTGGTCGCCGAGGTTGAAACTGTCGTACGGCGGCCGCGAGGCGCCGCCCGCCCTGGTCGTGACCACCCGACGAATCCGCACCAATCGCCCCTCCGCTCGGCCGACTACCCCGACCCTATCCGGCACGCGAGCTCGGCCGCGCCGAGGCTATCGGCGCATGAAGGGAGGAACGTCGACCTCGTCGTCGGAGGGGTCGTCGGTGACCGGTACCGCGCGACCGGGCAGGCTGCCCTGCCCGGCCCGCGGACTGGGGTAGCCGCCGACGCCGCCGGGTCCGGGCTGCGGGAGCGAGCCGGACTGCGAGCCACTGCCGGGCGGCTGCGGGCGCGGTGGCGCGCCTCCACCCGGCCGGCCGCCACCCACGGGCTGCTGCGTGCCGGACGGCGGGGTCGAGCCGCCACCGCCGACCCGGCCGGCCTCGGCGGTGGCGGTGGACCCGTTGCGGGAGCCGAACGACGACGGCTCGAGCTTCTTGTGGGTCGGCGCGCCGGAGTCGAAGCCCGCGGCTATCACGGTGACCCGCACCTCGTCGCCGAGGGAGTCGTCGATGATCGTGCCGAAGATGATGTTGGCGTCCGGGTGGGCCGACTCCTGCACCAGCGACGCGGCCTCGTTGATCTCGAACAGGCCCAGGTCGGAGCCACCGGCGATGGACAGCAGCGCGCCGTGCGCGCCGTCCATCGACGCCTCGAGCAGCGGCGAGTTGATGGCCTTCTCGGCGGCCTGCACGGCACGCCCCTCGCCGCGCGCCGAGCCGATGCCCATCAGCGCGCTGCCCGCGCCGGACATGACGCTCTTGACGTCGGCGAAGTCCAGGTTGATCAGGCCGGGCGTGGTGATCAGGTCGGTGATGCCCTGGACGCCGGAGAGCAGCACCTCGTCGGCCGAGCGGAAGGCGTCCATCAGGCTGACCCCGATGTCGCCGAGCTGCAGCAGCCGGTCGTTGGGGATCACGATGAGCGTGTCGCACTCGTTGCGCAGCGACTGGATCCCGTCCTCGGCCTGCTTGCTGCGCCGCTTGCCCTCGAAGGAGAAGGGCCGGGTGACCACACCGATGGTCAGCGCGCCGAGCTTGCGCGCGATCTGGGCGACGACCGGGGCGCCACCGGTGCCGGTGCCACCGCCCTCGCCCGCGGTGACGAACACCATGTCGGCGCCCTTGAGGACCTCCTCGATCTCCTCGCGGTGGTCCTCGGCGGCCCGCTGCCCGACCTCGGGGGCGGCACCGGCACCGAGCCCGCGGGTGAGCTCGCGGCCGATGTCGAGCTTGACGTCGGCGTCGGACATCAGCAGGGCCTGGGCGTCGGTGTTCACCGCGATGAACTCGACGCCCTTCAGGCCGACCTCGATCATGCGATTGACGGCGTTCACGCCGCCGCCGCCGATGCCGACGACCTTGATCACCGCGAGGTAGTTGTGCGGGGGCGTCATCGGAGTCGCCTTCCTGATCGTGGTTCGTTCGTACTGCGCGTTGGTCGGTGGTCCGCTCTCCGGCCAGAAACCCTCAACCTCAACTCAAGGCTCAGAGTTATGTCAACTACCAACGTCGTGCAGGACGGTAGGCATCCGGGAGGCGTGAATCCAGCAGCCACGCCGTGTGTCCCCAAACGTGTTTCGCCACAGTGCTTTCCGTCTGCTATTCCGTCTGCTTCGCCGTCTCCCCGAGGCCGGCGGCACGCGAGCGAACCGGTCAGGACACGGTGGGCAGCTCCGGGCTGGACACGTCGTAGGTGTCGCCCTCCCTGGTGAGCAGCGCGGCCAGCACCTTGGCCTTGCGCTCGGTCTGCTCGGCGTCTCCCCAGCGGACGGTCTTGCCGTCGGCCAGGGTGAGCTCGACGCTGCCCGGCGTCCGCGCACCGGCGGCCACCACCCGCTCCCGCAGCGGCCCCGGGATCGTGTCGAGCACGGCGGTCACCGCCCTGGTGGTCGGATCGTCCGGCGTCACCCTGGGCAGCCGCAGCTCGGGCAGCCCCTCGGGCCGCTCCGGCACCTCCTTGAACGCCACCCCGGAGGCGTCCACCAGATGCAGCGACTCCCCGGTGTCGAAGAAGCCGATCGCGGTGCGCTCGGTGATGGTGATCTCGATTGTCGACGGCCACGAGCGGGAGACCTCGGCGGTGGCCACCCCGGGC
The DNA here is from genome assembly GCF_900115565.1 of Amycolatopsis arida. GTDB lineage: Bacteria > Actinomycetota > Actinomycetes > Mycobacteriales > Pseudonocardiaceae > Yuhushiella > Yuhushiella arida. The sequence continues at coordinate 119,997 of NZ_FOWW01000006.1, forward strand.
AGAGCCAGCACGCGGTCGCGGATCTCGTCGGTGTCCACCCGCAGCATCGGCCGCTCCTCGGGCACCTGGGCGGCCGCGATCACCTGGTCGGTGGACAGCCCGTGCAGGCCGAGCACCTCGACCGTGCGCACCGACAGCAGCGGGGTGAACAGCAGCACGTAGCCCAGCCCGACGACGGTGAGCACGCTGAGCAGCGCCACCCAGCGCCGGCGCAGCGCCTTGCGCCGGCTGGGCCGGGTGCCGGTGCGCGCCCGGGCGCTGGGCGGCCGGCGCCCCCGCCGGCTGCGCACGGCCTCACCCCTTCCCCGAGCGCTCCTGTCCCGGTCAGCCCTTTCCCGGTCGCCCCTGGCCGGGTCGACGCCGGCCCGGTCGCTCCGGTCCCGGCGGACCCGCTCGGTCGGCCGGCCCCGCCGGCTGGAGCGCCGCCGGTCCGGACGCTGGCTGGCCGTGCGCACCGCTATCCCCGCTCGGCGCGCCGATCGAGCTCGGCGACGATCTCCGGGCCGAGCTGGGTGACGTCCCCCGCACCCATGGTGATCAGCAGGTCGCCGGACCGCACCAGGTCGGCGGCGAGCACCGCGGCCCGGTCGAAGGCCGGCTCGTAGTGCGCCGGAACGGCCTCGATCCGCCGGGCGACCAGCGCCCCGCTCACCCCCGGCTCGGGTTCCTCGCGCGCGCCGTAGACGTCGAGCACCACGACCTCGTCGGCGAGGGAGAGCGCCGCGGCGAACTCGGCGGCGAACGCCTTGGTGCGCGAGTACAGGTGCGGCTGGAAGACCACCACCAGCCGGCCGGAGCCGGCGGCGTGCCGCGCCGCGCGCAGCTGCGCGGCGACCTCGGTGGGGTGGTGGGCGTAGTCGTCGTAGACCCGCACGTCACCGGAGCGGCCCTTGAACTCGAACCGGCGCCGCACGCCGCCGAACGCGGCCAGCCCCTCGGCGAGACACTCGGCCGGCGCGCCGAGCTCCATCCCCGCCAGCAGCGCAGCGACGGCGTTGAGCGCCATGTGCTCGCCCGGCACGGCCACCCGGACCGCGAGCTTCTCTCCCTGCACCGACACGTGCACGGTGCCGCCGTCCTCGGTGGGCGTGTACTCCAGCACCCGCGCGTCGTCCGGCCCGGTGACACCACGGCCGTACCGGCGCACCCGCACCCCGGCCGCGGCCGCGCGGTCGGCCAGCCGGTCGGCGCCATGGTCGTCCGCGCAGGCGATCAGCACGCCGCCGGGGGCGATCCGGCCGACGAACTCGTCGAACACCGCCGTGTACGCCTCGGCGGTGCCGTGGTGGTCCAGGTGGTCGGGCTCGACGTTGGTCACCACCGCCACCGACGGGGTGTAGGACAGGAACGAGCCGTCGCTCTCGTCGGCCTCGGCGACGAACACCCCACCGTCGCCGTGGTGGGCGTTGGCGCCGGACTCGTTGAGGTCGCCGCCGATGGCGAACGACGGGTCCAGCCGGCAGCGCTGCAACGCGACGGTGAGCATCGACGTGGTGGAGGTCTTGCCGTGCGTCCCGGCGACGCAGGCCACCCGGTGGCCGGCCATCAGCGCCGCCAGCGCCTCGGCGCGGTGCAGCACCGGCACGCCCCGCTCGCGCGCGGCCCGCAGCTCGGGGTTGGACTCCTTGATCGCGGTGGACACCACCACCGCGGACGGGCCGCCGGAAAACGCGTCCAGGTTCTCCGGCCGCTGCCCGACACCGATCTCGGCGCCCTGCGCGCGCAGGGTGAGCACGGCTCGCGAGTCCTTCGCGTCCGACCCGGACACCCGTGCGCCCCTGGCCAGCAGGATCCGCGCGATGCCGCTCATCCCGGCACCGCCGATGCCGATCAGGTGCGCCCGCCGCAGCACCTCGGGAACAGTCGTCTCAGGCACCCCGGTCACCCACAGCCTCCAGCACCATCCTCGCCAGCACCTCGTCCGCCTCGCGGTGGCCGAGGCCGACCGCGGCCGCGCTCATCGCCGCCACCCGCTGCGGGTTGGTCACCAGCGGCAGCACCTTCTCGACCACGGTTCGCGGCGTCAGGGCGGAGTCCTCGACCAGTAGGGCCGCGCCGGCCTCGACCGCCGGTTGGGCGTTGAGCGCCTGCTCGCCATTGCCGTGCGGCAGCGGCACGAACACCGCCGGCAGCCCCACCGCGGACACCTCGGCCACGGTCATCGCACCGGACCGGCACAGCACCACGTCCGCGGCGGCGTAGGCCAGGTCCATCCGCTCCAGGTAGGGCACCGGGACGTAGCCGGGGCGACCCGAGAACTCCCGCACCACCAGCGTGTTCTTCGGCCCGTGCGCGTGCAGCACGCCGACCCCCGCCTCGGCCAGCTCCCGCGCGGCGCCGGACACCGCGGCGTTGATCGAGCGGGCCCCCTGCGAGCCGCCGAACACCAGCAGCGTCGGCGCGTCGGGATCGAGCCCGAAGTGCTTCCGCGCCTCGGCACGCAGCGCGGTCCGATCCAGGGTGGTGATGGAGCGGCGCAACGGGATGCCGACCACCTCGGCACCCGGCAGCGCCGTGCCGGGCGCGGCGACCGCGACCCTGCTGGCGAACCGGGCGCCCACCTTGTTCGCCAGCCCGGCGTGCTTGTTCGCCTCGTGCACCACGATCGGCACCCGCCCGCGCGCGGCCAGGTAGGCCGGCAACGCGACGTAGCCGCCGAACCCGACGACGACGTCGGCGCCGACCCGGTCCAGCACGGCCCGGGTGCGGCGCACCGAGTTTCGCACCCGCAGCGGCAGCCGCAGCAGCTCCGCCGTGGGCTTGCGGGGCAGCGGCACCGGCGGGATCAGCTCCAGCAGGTACCCGCGGTCGGGCACGAGGGTGCGCTCCAGCCCGCGCTCGGTGCCCAGCGCGACGACCGTGGCGTCCGGCCGCAGCCGGCGGACGGCGTCGGCGAGCGCGAGCGCGGGCTCGATGTGGCCGGCGGTGCCGCCGCCGGCGACCACGACCGTGGGTGCCCTGCCCCGCGCGGCGGCGCTGGCGCTCCCCGGTCCTGACTCGGGCTCGGGTGCTCCGGAAGGCACGGTTGCCGGCTCGCTCACCTACGTCCTCTCCGACTCGACGTTCCCCGTGTGCCACCACGGGCCGAAGACCGCCGACCGTACTCGGGGGCCGCGCGGCGGCGGTCGGCGACCGCCGCGGACCGGGCGCCCCGTGCCGCCGGCCGACCGGACCGGCCGGAGCCGCCGCGGCCCGAGCCGCGGCGCCGTGCCGGCGGCCGGTAGGGGTCCGGCGCGGGCAGCCGCATCAGTTTCCCGAACTTACCCGGTCCCTGGGTGCGCAGTGCGGCGACCGCCTCCGGCTCGTGCCGGGCGCAGTTGGCCAGCAGACCGAACAGCAGCATGGTCACCACCAGGGACGTGCCGCCGTAGGAGATCAGCGGCAGGGTGACCCCGGTGACCGGAAGCAGGTTCACGACGTAACCCATGTTGATGGCGGCCTGGGCGACCAGCCACGCGGTGAGCGTGCCGGCGACGATCCGGATCCAGGGGTCCAGGTTGCGCACCGCGATCCGCAGGCCGACCACGGCGAGCAGCACGAACAGCCCGATCACCGCGGCGCAACCGACGAAGCCGAGCTCCTCGCCGATCAGCGCGAAGATGAAGTCGTGCTGGACGTTGGGCAGGTAGGCCCACTTCGACTGGCCCTGCCCGAGCCCCTTGCCGAACAGCCCACCGTCGGCCAGCGCGTAGAGCGCCTGCCGGGCCTGCAGGCCCTTGCCCATCGGGTCGGCGGCGGGGTTGAGGAACGCCGTCACCCTCGCCAGCCGGTACTGCGCGACCAGGGCGAGCACGACGGCGCCCACCACCCCGCCGAGGAAGATCACCGCGAACAGCCGCTTCGGCGCGCCGGCGAACCACAACAGCGCCATCAGCACCACGCCGAGGGTGATGGTGCCACCGAGGTCGGGCTGGGCCATCACCAGCGCGAACATCAGCAGCGCGGCCGGCACCACCGGCACCAGCAGGTGCCGCCACTGGTGCAGCAGGTGGTACTTGGTGACCAGGATGTGCGCGCCCCACAGGGCGAGCGCGACCTTCGCGACCTCGACCGGCTGCAGGGACAGCGGCCCGAGCACGAACCAGCCCTGCGAGCCGTTGACGCTCGTCCCGAGCGGGGTCAGCACCAGCGCGAGCAGGCCGAGGCAGACCACCATGCCGGTGGCGGACAGCCGCCGGGTGCGCTTCAGCGGGATCCGCAGGCCCAGCCAGAACACGATGCCGCCGATCGCGACGAACAGGACGTGCTTCTGGAACTGGGCGTAGACCGACTCGCCGGTGCGCGGGTCGTAGGAGGCCACCGACGACGCGGACAGCACCATGATCGTGCCGAGCGCGGTGAGCAGGCCGCAGATGGCGAGGATCAGGTGGAAGTCGGCCAGCGGCCGGGACAGCCACGCGGTCAGCGCGGTGCGCACCGCACCGCGGCCGCGCTCGTGGCGCTCCCCGCGCCGGCGCGCCGGCCGCTCGGCCCGGTCACCACGGGTGCCGCGCGTGCCGGGAGCACCGGGAGCACCGCCGTCCCGGTCAACCACGGTCATGCGGCGACCCCGCTACACCCGGCCGGGCACCGCCTCCGGCCACCGTGCCCGGCACCGCACCGGCCGGCGGGGCCACGCCGGTACGCGGGAAGCCCGGCTGGCTGTCCGGCACGCCCTCACCTCCCGTCGGCCGCCAGCGCGCGCACCGCCGCGACGAACGCGTCGCCGCGGTGCGCGTAGTCGCGGAACATGTCCAGCGACGCGGCGGCCGGGGCCAGCAGCACCACGTCACCGGGACGCGCCATCCCACCGGCCAGCCGCACCGCCGCGGTCATGGGGTCATCGTCACCCGAAAGTAGGCGCTGGACGGGGACATCCGGGGCGTGTCGCGCGAGCGCGGCGGCGATCACGTCCGCGTCGGCACCCAGCAGGACGACCCCGCGCAGCCGGTCGGCCACCGCGGCGACCAGCTCGTCCACCGAGGCGCCCTTCAGCTGCCCGCCGGCGATCCACACCACGCTGGCGTGGGCCAGCAGCGACCCGGCCGCGGCGTGTGGGTTGGTCGCCTTCGAGTCGTCGACGTAGCGGACCCCGGCGACCTCGCCCACCTCGACGGCCCGGTGCGCCGCCGGCCGGTAGCGGCGCAGCCCCTCGGCCACCGCCTCGGCGGGCAGCCCGGTGGCCCTGGCCAGCGCGGCCGCGGCCAGCGCGTTGGTGACGTTGTGCGGGCCGGCGGGGCGGACGTCGGCGAGCCCGGCGAGCTCCTCGGCGCCGGTGCGCGGGTCGGCGACGAACGCGCGGTCGACCAGCAGGTCCTCCACCACGCCGAGCTCGCCGGGGCGGGGGACGGCGAGGGTGCACCCCACGTGGGTGGCCCCGGCGGGGGCGTGGTCGGTGGCGAGCCGGGTGGACCACGCGTCGCCCACGGTGTGCACGACCGTGCCGGACCGCTCGTGGATCCGGCCCTTGGCCGCGGCGTAGGCCGCCATCGAGCCGTGCCAGTCCAGGTGGTCCTCGGCCACGTTGAGCACCACGGACGCCGCCGGGGCGAGGGTGCGCGACCAGTACAGCTGGTAGCTGGACAGCTCGACGGCGAGCACCTCGTGCCCGGCGCGCACCGCGTCGAGCACGGCGAAGCCCACGTTGCCGCAGGCCACCGCGTCCCGCCCGGCGGCGCGCAGGATCGACTCCAGCATGCCGACCGTGGTGGTCTTGCCGTTGGTGCCGGTCACCGCGAGCCACACCGGCGGCCGGGCCCGGTGCCGGCCGATCCGCCAGGCCAGCTCGACGTCGCCGATCACCTCGACACCGCGGTCGGCCGCGGCCACCAGCAGGGGTGCCGCCGGCCGCCAGCCCGGGCTGGTCACCACCAGGGAGGTGCCCTCCGGCGGCGCGGTCAGGCCCGGCACCAGCTCGACGCCGAGCGGCTCCAGCTCGGCCAGCCGGTCCGCGTCGCCGTCGGTGACCGTCACCGTCGCGCCGGCCTCGGCGAGCGCCGCCGCGACCGACCGGCCGGTCACCCCGGCACCGGCGACCAGCACCGCGCGCCCGGCCAGCTCCGGCGACGACATCGCGGCGCCCGCGCCGGTCCCGCCACCCATGGTGCTCAGGCTCCCGCGGCGGCGAGCTGCTCGCTGTAGAACAGCCCGAGGCCGAACATGCAGCAGATGGCCGCGAGCAGCCAGAACCGGATGATGACGGTGGTCTCCGCCCAGCCGGCGAGCTCGAAGTGGTGGTGGAACGGGGCCATCCGGAACAGCCGGCGCCGGGTGGTGCGGAACACCGCGATCTGCGCCACCACGGACAGCATCTCCACCATGAACAGCCCGCCGATGACGATCGCCAGCAGCTCGGTGCGGGTGGTGACGGACAGCCCGGCGACCAGACCGCCGAGGGCCAGCGAGCCGGTGTCGCCCATGAAGATCTTCGCCGGCGCGGCGTTCCACCACAGGAAGCCGACGCACGCGCCGGCCGCGGCGGCCGCGACGACCGCGAGGTCGAGCGGGTCGCGGACCACGTAGCAGGCAGCCTGCGGGGTCTCCTGGCAGCTCAGCCGGGCCTGCCAGAACGAGATCACCACGTAGGTGGACATCACCATCGCCGACGCGCCGCCGGCGAGGCCGTCGAGCCCGTCGGTGAAGTTCACCGCGTTCGACCAGCCGGAGATCACCACGTAGCAGAACACGATGAACACCGGCAGCGGCAGGAAGATCAGCGCGAGGTCGCGCACGTACGACAGGTGCTGCGAGGCCGGGGTGAGGCCGTTGGCGTCGGGAAACTGCAGCACCAGTACCGCGAAGGTCACCGCGACGACGAGCTGGCCGACCAGCTTCGCGGTCTTGTTCAGCCCGAGGTTGCGCTGTTTGCGGATCTTGATGAAGTCGTCGAGGAACCCGACGATGCCCAGGCCCACGGCCAGGAACAGGACGATCAGCCCCGAGGCGGTGGGGCCGTTGGGCGAGCCCCGCATCCAGTCGATGACGTGCGCGACGAAGTAGCCGGCCACCAGCGCGATCAGGATGGCGACACCACCCATGGTCGGGGTGCCGCGCTTGGACCTGTGGCCCTGCGGTCCCTCCTCGCGGATCTCCTGGCCGAAGCCCTGCCGGGAGAACACCCGAATCAGGTAGGGCGTGAGCAGGATCGACACCAGCAGGCCGATCGACGCCGCGATCAGGATGCTGATCACGCGTCACCGCCCCGCGGCTCGTCGGCGAGCAGCGCCTCGGCCACCCGCCACAGCTCGGCGACCTTGGACGCCTTCACCAGGACCACGTCGTCCGGACGCACCTGCGCGCGCAGCAGCGCGATCGCGGCGTCGGTGTCGGGAACCAGGACGGACTCCTCTCCCCATGAACCCTCGTGGCTCGCGCCGTAGTGCATCGGGGCCGCTGGGGAGCCCTCCCCGCCGACCACCACGAGCCGGTTGATGTCCAGCCGCACCGCGAGGCGGCCGATCTCGTCGTGCGCGGCCACGCTATCGGCCCCCAGCTCGCCCATGACGCCGAGGACCGCCCAGGAGCGCCGGCCGCGGCTCATCGAGGCGAGCGTCTTCAACGCGGCGCGCACCGACTCCGGGTTGGCGTTGTACGAGTCGTTGAGCACGGTGACCCCGTCGGCGCGGGTGACCACCTCCATCCGCCGCTCCGACCGGCGGCGCACCGCGCTCAGCCGCTCGGCGACCAGCTCGACCGGGGTGCCCAGCTCGAGCGCGACCGCGGCGGCGGCGAGCGCGTTGCCCACGTGGTGCTCGCCGTGCAACGGCAGCCGCACCGGTGCCTCCCCCGCCGGGGTGACCAGCCGGAAGGACGCGCGGGCCTGCTCGTCGAGCCGGACGTCCGCGGCGCGCACGGTCGCGGCGGGGCCCGCACCGACCCCGACCACCCTGGCGCGGGTGCGCTCGGCCATCGCGGCGACCAGCGGGTCGTCGACGTTGAGCACGGCGACGCCGCCGGGCGGCAGCGCCTCGGGCAGCTCGCCCTTGGTCTTGGCGATGGCCTCCCGGGAGCCGAACTCCCCGACGTGGGCGCTGCCGACGTTGAGCACCACGCCGATCCGCGGCGGGGCGACCGCGGCCAGCTCGGCGATGTGCCCCGGGCCGCGCGCGGACAGCTCCAGCACCAGGTGCCGGGTGTCCCGGTCGGCGCGCAACGCCGTCCACGGGTGGCCCAGCTCGTTGTTGAACGAGCCGGGCGGTGCGACCGTCGGGCCGAGCGGCTCCAGCAGCTGGGCGATCAGGTCCTTGGTGGAGGTCTTGCCGGAGGAGCCGGTCACCCCGACCACGGTGAGCCGGTCCCTGGCCAGCTCGGTGACCACGTGCCGGGCGAGCGCGGCCAGCGCGGCGAGCACGGCCGCGCCGGAGCCGTCGGTGTCGCCGGCGAGCGCCACCGAGCGCTCGTGGGCGCGGCCGGGCGGCAGCGGCGGCACGACGACCGCGGGGGCGTCGACCTCCCTGGCGGCGAGCACGCCGGCGGCGCCGGCGGCGACGGCCGTGGCGGCGAAGTCGTGCCCGTCGACCCGTTCCCCCGGCAGCGCGACGAACAGGCCGCCGGGGGTGAGCCGGCGGGTGTCGAACTCCACGGTGCCGGTCACCCGAGGGGTGCCGTCGGTGTGGTGTGGCCGGCCGCCGACGATCTCGGCGATCTCGGCCAGTGTCAGCTCGATCATCCGGCTCCCTCGACCTCGTCCCGGATGGCGGCCTCCAGCTCGTCGCGGTCGGAGAAGGGGTGCACGACGCCCTCGATCTCCTGGCCGGTCTCGTGGCCCTTGCCGGCGACGAGCACGACGTCACCGGGCCGGGCCCGCCCGACGGCGGCGACGATCGCGGCCCTGCGGTCGCCGATCTCCAGGATCTCGCAGCCCTCGGACTGGCCGACCGCCCTCGCGCCGGCCAGCATGGCGGCGCGGATGGCGGCCGGGTCCTCGCCGCGCGGGTTGTCGTCGGTCACGATCAGCACGTCGCTGCCGCGGGCGGCGGCCTCGCCCATCATCGGGCGCTTGGCGATGTCCCGGTCGCCGCCGCAGCCGAGCACGGTGATCACCCTGCCCTCGGCGCGGGCCCGCAACGCCTGCAGCGCCTGCGCCACGGCGGCGGGCTTGTGCGCGTAGTCGACCACCGCGGTGAACGGCTGGCCGAGGTACACCCGCTCCATCCGGCCGGGCACCTCCACGGTGGCGAGGCCGGCGACGATGTGCTCGGTGGCGACGCCGGCGACGTCGAGCACCGCGGCGGCGAGCACCGCGTTGGCGACGTTGAACGTGCCGGGCAGCGGCATGCTGGCCGGGACCGCGCGGCCGTCCGGGCCGTGCAGCAGGAAGGTCTGCTCGCCGGTGTCGGTGGTGGCGATGTCGGAGGCCCACCACGCGGCGGTGCTGTCCGGCTCGGTGGAGACGGTGACGGTGTGCGGGGTGACCAGCGCCTGGCCCCACGCGCTGTCGATCACCACCACCTCGGTGGTCGACCGGCCGTCGAACAGCAACGACTTCGCCGCGAAGTAGTCCTCCATGTCACGGTGGAAGTCGAGGTGGTCCTGGGAGAGGTTGGTGAACGCGCCGACGGCGAAGCGGATGCCGTTGACCCTGCCGAGCGCCAGCGCGTGGCTGGAGACCTCCATCGGCACGTGGGTGACGCCGCGCTCGGCCATCACCGCGAACAGCGCCTGCAGGTCGGGGGCCTCCGGGGTGGTGAAGGCGCTGGCCAGCCGCTCGCCGGCGATGCGGGTCTCGACGGTGCCGATCAGGCCGGTGACGTGCCCGGCGGCGCGCAGACCCGACTCGACGAGGTAGGCGGTGGTGGTCTTGCCGGAGGTGCCGGTGACGCCCAGGACGGACAGCCGCAGCGACGGCTCGCCGTAGATCCAGGCGGCGATCGCGCCGAGCACGCCGCGCGGGTCGGGATGCACCAGCACCGGGACGGGGGCGTCGCGCAGGGCGGGGCGCTCGGCGCCGGTGGGGTCGGTGAGCACGGCGACGGCGCCGGCGGCGATGGCGTCGGCGGCGAAGTCGGCGCCGTGGGCGCGGGCGCCGGGCAGCGCGGCGAAGAGGTCGCCGGGCAGGACGTGCTGCGCGCGCAGGGTGGCACCGGTGATCATCGGCTCGGCGCCGGGGTCGGCGTCCGCCTCGGGCACCAGCCGGGCGTCGGCGCGGGCGACGAGCGTGGTCAGCGGCACCGGCTCGGTCCGGTCGGGCCGCGGCGGCGCCACGACGGCCTTCACCGGTTGGTCCGGAACCCGGCCCTCGGACGTCGCCGGCCCATCATTGGGGACAGACACAGCCGGGAAGGTTACCGGCGGGGCGGTTGGGCGCTGCGACGCGGTGCCGGGCGGCGCATCTCGGCGCGAGTGGTCGGTTTCCGGCGCGCGGGCGGGTCCGGTCGAGATCGTCAGCGGGGACCGGGAAGGTAGGCGCCGAGGAGCTCGGTGAGCCGGGCGCGGTCGTCGGCCACCGACAGGTCCGGGCGGGGGCGGCCGCGCCCGTGGCCGGCGAGCACGTCGGTGACGAACCGGGCCACCTCGGCCGGCGCGGGCACGAGGTCGGGGCCGAAGTGGGCGAGGACCACCGGGTCCTGCGTGGGCTCGGTCTCCGCCGCCAGGGACCACCCGTGCCGCTCGCTCCACACGAGCATCAGGTCGTGCTCCGGCCGGTTCCGCCAGCGCCGGGCCAGGCCCAGGTAGGCGGTCGCGGTGTCGCTGACCTCGAAGTCGACTGCTTCCTCGGGCACGCCGACGGCTTCCGCCACCGTGCGCACGTAGGCGGCCAGGCCGCGAGCCATCGGAGAGATGCTCTGCGAGAAGGCGCGCATGACGCCACGATAGGCGACGACCCCGCGCGCGGCCGACGAGTCGGCGCGCGGACGCGGTTCGTCAACCGAAGATCGTGTCCTTCCCGGAAAGCGTGCGGCGATCACGAATACGGCTGACTGGGCCGAACGGGGGAGATGGCGGCCATTGACTGGCATTCACTCGGCTACCCGTCGTTATGGTTTGCCACTGGGGCAAACCATGGGAGGGGGGAGCCGAAATGGGTCATGGCGAACCACCGGATCACGGCCGGGATCGGCCGGTGGAGGTTTCCCGGCCGCTGCTCGGCACGGAGCTGATCGCCGACGACGAGGCGCCCACGGTGCTCTACACCCCCACGGCCGCACCGCTGCGCGGCGCGGAGGCCGCGCTGGTGCTTCGCGAACTGGCCGACGGCAGGCGGGCGATGCTGGTGTTCACCTCGCTGGACCGGCTCGTCGACGGCTGCGGTGACGAGCAACCGTGGCTGGCGCTGCGCGCCGAGGCGATCGAGGAGTTCCGGTACCTCGCGCAGGCGGACACCGTGCTGTGGGACGCGCTCATCGACCCGGCGGACCGCCAGTACGGCGAACCAGACGACTCGGAGGTATGACGGAATGGCCGGTGGATATCGCGTCGATCCACAAGTCCTGCACGACGTGGCCGGAATTCTCCGCACGGCCGCCCACGACCTCGACACGGTGGCACCGCCGCCCGCGCCACAGGCCGGCCTGGTCACCGGCGCCGTCGCGGGGGTCATGGCCCACCTCGCGGAGCAGACCTTCGCGTTGACCGCGAAGCTGGCCGGTGCCGCCGATGCGGTCACCACCGGTCGAGACGACTACCAACTGGCCGAGGACAACGCCAGGAACGCGTTGCCGAAACCGGGCCCGAAGCCGGTGTGACCAGGGAGAACGATGACGCTCAACATCCACGTCGAGGCCGACCCGGACAGCCTCCGCGCCACGGCGACGGCGATGCGCGCGGCGGGCCAGTCCGTCGAGGAGGTGGCCGACTCCGTCCTCGCCGCGTCCCGTCGGGCCTACGACGGATGGACGGGTGACGGCTCGTCGGGCTTCCACGGCGCGATGGGCGACCTCAGACCGGGTGCCGACGGGCTGGCGGACGGCTGGATCGGGACGGCGGCGGCGCTGGAGCTGCACGCGGCCGACATCGACACGGTCAGGGCGCGGATGCGCCAGGCCGTCGAGATCGCCACGGCCGCCGGCCTGCCGTGCACCGACACGACCATCCACGACCCCGGCCCGCCGCCCCCACGACCGGAGCCGCTGCCAGCCGACGCGACCAAGTCCCAGTTCGAGGGCTACGGGTTCGCGCAGGACCGCTGGCTGGCCTGGGTCGAGCGGGCCAAGGCCTACGCCGAGTGCTCCGCCGTGGTGATCGAGGCCCGGCAGATCGAGAACGACTCCCAGACCCTGCTGCTGAAGTACCTCGGCAACGTCGCCGACAAGTGGCACATCAACAGCTCGGACTTCCTCACCGGGCTCGCCGCCGGATACCTCGCCCAGCAGGGCACGTGGCGGTCCAGCGCGGCAACCCTCGGCGCCATCGCCGACGACGCGCTGAAGGCCGTCCGCGACGCGACCCTCGACTCGGGCACCCGGGCACAACACGCGGTGGCCGGGATGATCGCGCAGGCCCGCGCCAAGGTGGATCTGGACAAGGCCGAGGCCAACCGCGTCGGAAAGTGGCTGGAGAAGCTCCCGAAACCGGCCCAGCGGGTCGTCACGATGAACCTCAAAGAGTTCATCCCGAAGAACGCCCAGTACCTGAGCAAGTCGTTCGCCGTGCTGAAGAAAGTTCCGGTTTCTGGTGCGGCTTTCACCGCCGGCAGCGTGTACCTGGACGTCCAAGGCGGGAAGGACCCGACGACCAGCGTGGTCTCGAACACAAGCGGCCTGCTGGCCGGCGCGTGGTCGGGCGCGGCGATCGGCAGTGCGTTCGGCGGGCCGGTCGGCGCCGTGGGTGGTTTCGTCGTGGCCACCGGGGTCGGGTTCCTGGTCGAGGAGTTCGGCCCCGACGTGACCGACTGGTACCACGATAGGATGCGGGAGGAGACCTTCTTCGACGACTTCGGCAACACCCCCGGCCAGGGCCTCGCGCCACCGAAGTGAGCCACATGGACACCACCCACGGTCTGCCGCCCAAGCCCGACCCCCGGACCGGGGAGCCCCGGCCACCGCGCGCTCCGCTCAGCGGCGACCACGCCGAGCCCCGCCAGCCCTACCGCGAACGCAAGGTCCTCCAACCGCCGGCCGGCGAGGGACCCGCCCTGGAGTGGCACTACGGCGATCGGCGAATGCAACGTTGGATGGCCGGAATCATCTTTGGCGGATTGTGCATTATCGCTACCTTCAAGCGCGGCGGCCTCGCCTGGATGGCCGAATGGGACATCTGGGTCGTCTTCATGGGGTTGGCTGCTGTTGGTTACATCGTCCCGCTCGGGCACAAGATCTCGGCGGGCGCCGACTGGCTGAACTGTCGCGGCGGTTTCGTCAAGACCTACGAACTCACCGAGATCAAGGTGACCCCGGGCGGGGGCGGTGACCCGCACATCGAGCTGTTCGACCAGCACGGCGGCAGCGCCGACACCGGCATGAACCTCATCCAGGCCAACCAGGCGCTGTGGGACCTGGTCTACAACGGCATCCGCCACTCGGTGGCCAACGGCGCCACCACCAACCGGCTGGCCCGCAAGTGGCTCCGGCTGGACGACCCATGGCCACCCCGCGCCCGCTCCGACCGCATCGGCGGACCGGACACGTAGCGATCTTGGGGTGGATATCACCGTCAGAGGGCGGTGAGGGCGGCGATCTTCCACTGGCCGTCGACGTGGCGGGCGACGATGTCGAGGTGGCCGGTGGAGGTCTCGACCGTGTCGTCGCCCTCGCGGACGGTCTGCTGGTCCAGGAACACCAGCAACCGCGCCTCGGGGCCACGCAGCTCGGTCACCCCGATCGCGCGCACGGTGGTGCTGCGCGTCAGCCGCTCGCGTTCGGCTCGTTCGCGGGCGGCGGCGAAGTGCTCCCGGTACTGCTCCACGGCCCGGTCCACGAGCACCGCGGCGGCGGCCCGCTCGGTGCGCGCGAGGTTGGCGTAGTCGTAGGAGAACACCGCCTTGACCGCCGCCGCGACCTGCGCCGACACCTCCTCGGTGGCGGCCGCGTCCACCACCGCGGCGTTGCGCTCCGGGTCGCCGGCCCGCAGCGCGGCGGCCTCGATGCCGAACCACGTCGCCGCCCCCGCGCCGAGCACGGTCACGACGGTCAGCGCGACCAGCAGCCGGGTCCGCCGGGCCCGCACGCCGGCCGGACGCCCGACGCCCCGCGCCAGCAGCCCGAAGCCGCGCGGGGCTCGGCCGCGCGCGCTGCGCCCCGAACGCCCACCGACCGCGCCACCCCCCGGCGCGGCGTCCCCAGCGGCAGGGCCGACCCGATCGGGCGTGCGGTCCTCCGTGGGCGCCGCCCCGCGGGTGGGCGTGGGCTCACGGCCCGGCGTGGGCTTCTCGACCGGCGCGGCCGTCACGGCGGACGTGGCCTCCCCACCGGATGGGGCCGCCCCGGCCGGTGCGGCCTCCGCAGCGGGTGGCCTCCGCGCCGGGGTGGGCTTCCGCGTCGACGCGGGCTTCCTGGTGGGGGTGGGTTTCCGGGCGGGTGGGGTCCGCTCGCCGCCGGGTGGGGGCGGCGTGGAGTCGGTGTCCCTGGTGCTCGCGGTGTTGCCCATGTCAGCCCGCCGCCTGCACGGAACTCACCTTCCAGCCCTGGTCGGTGCGGCTCGCCTCGACGGTCAGCCGGCTGCGCCGCGGCTCCGGCGGCTCGCCGCCGGTGGCCATCCGCACGTCGAGCACCGCCACCAGCCGCGCGGTGCCGGCCGCCCGGTCCAGCTCGGTCACCGCCGCCCGCAGCACCGCCGCGGTGGACACCGCCCGCGTCCCGGCGGCCCGGTCGAGCTGCAACCGCCGGTCACCGGACAGCTCGTCGTACAGCCGCCCCGCGGTCACCGCCAGCCAGCGGTCCACGTCCCGCTCGGCATGCTGGTGGTCGAGGGTGTTGAGCACCTCCAACCCGCGCGACACCGCCGCCAGCACGTCGTCCCGCTCCCGCGCGGCCGCCAACCCCTCGTCGTGCGCCGCCCGCCACCACGCCCAGCCGGCCACCCCCGCGGCGAGCACCGCCGCCACGGCCAGCGCCAGCACCGTGCCGACCACCCGGTCCCCCTGCACCAGCGCCCTCATCCGCCATCACCCTGTCCGGACTGGTGGGACAGCCCGAGCAGACCGGGGACGTCCACCGGAGCCGCGCCGGTGGCCATGCCCAGCACCCCGGGCAGCGCGTCCCGCCGCGGACCGCCGTGCGGCGAGGGCCGCGGCGGGTCCGGCGGGGCGGCGGGAAGGCCGGGGTACGGCGCGTTCTGCGCCCCGCGGACCCCCGTCTCGCTGCCCGGCGGCTCGGCGCAGTAGGCGTTCATGTTCACCGGCGCGTCGGTGGTGTCGCTGGCCGGTCGCTGCCGGGTGCCCTCGTAGCCCTTGGTGCACGAGTGCGGGTCGAACAGGTTGAACACGAACCCGAGGTGCCCCTCCCCGTTGGACGTCACCGACTTCGTGAACGCCGAGATCACCGGGTAGGCCACCAGCAACTGCTCGATCGCGTCCACCCGCAGGGTGGTGATCTGCGCGGTGGTCAGCAGGTTCGCCAGCACCACGCCGAGGTCGGTGCCGGAGGTCGCGAGCACCTCGCTCACCTGCCGGCTGACCACCGGGGCCTCGTCCAGCACCCGGCGCAGGTCGGGGTCGGCGTTCCGCAGCCCCTCCGCGATGGTGCGCAGGCCCTCGGCGAGCGCGACGATGTTGTCCGCCTGCCGCCGCTGGGTGTCCAGCACCACCCTGCCGTCGGCCAGCAGCGCCTTCGTCTGCGGCAGGTGCTCGGTCGCGGCGGCGGTGAACGAGCCGGCCGTGTCCAACAGCCGCTGCAGGTCCGGGCCCGCGCCGGCGAAGGCGTCGTAGCTCTCGTCCACCACGATCCGCAGCGACCCGGGGTCGACGCTGGTCACCAGCCGGTCCAGGTTGGCCAGCACGGTGTCCGGCGCGAGCGGGATGTCCGTCCGGTCGCGGCCGATGACCGAGCCCTCGGTCAGGTACGGCCCCTCACCGTCGGCCGGCCGCAGGTCCACGTACTGCTCCCCCACCGCCGACCGGTTGGCCACCACGGCCTCGGTGTCGGCGGGGATCGGCGGGGCGCCGGAGTCGATGTCCAGTGCCACGTCGACGCCGTCATCGGTCAGCTCCAGCCCGCGGACCCGGCCCACCGCGACACCGCGGTAGGTGACCTCCGCGCCGGGGAAGATGCCGCCGGAGTCGGTCAACCGGGCGGTGACCACGTAGCCGCGGGCGCCGAACAGCCGGTCCAGCCCGGCGTAGCTGGCGCCGGCGTAGACCACCGACACCATCGCGATCACCACGAACGCGATCAGCTGGACGCGCTGGGTGCGGGTGAGCATCAGCGGCCTCCCAGCAGCGGGCCGAGCAGGCCGCCGAGCGGTCCACCGGACGTCGCCCCTGGCGCCGGCGGGGACAGATCCGGCAGCTTCGGCGGGTCGACCGCCGGCAACGGCAACGCCGGCGCGGGCGGCCCCGCGCCGGCGGTCCCGACGTCGGGCGTGGGCACCCGGAACGGCGGCTGGGACGAGTCGGCGAAGTTCCGGTAGATCGCGTCCAGGTTGAGGTCCAGCCGGGCCCGCACGTTGGCGTAGTCGCCCTTCACCACGGCGCCCGCGGCACTGGGCAGCGGGTAGGTCGGCAGGATCTTCAACGCGGTCGGCAGGTTCTGCCCGGCCGCGGCGAGGTTGCGCAGGGTCGGCTCCAGCGCGCGCAGGTTCGCCACCAGCTCGTCCCGGCTCTGCCGCACGGTGTCCACCGCCACCCTGGACAGCCGGTCGAGCGACTGCAGCATCCCGACCAGCTGGTCCCGCTGCTCGGTGAGCACCCGCAGCCCCGGCGCGAGGTCGTCCAGCGCGGTGGTGAGGTTGTCGGTCTGCGCCACCAGCGTGCTGGACAGCCGGTTCAGCCCGTCGATCGCCCGGATGATCTCGCCCTTGTGCGCGTCGAGCTCCGTGGCCACGGTGTCCACTCTGGACAGAAATGCGCGGATGTCGACCTCGTTGCCGGCCAGCGCGGCGTTGAGCTCCTCGGTGATGGTGCGCAGCTGCTCCACGCCGCCGCCGTTGAGCAGCAGGGACAGCGCGCCGAGCACCTCCTCCACCTCCGGGTTGCGGTTGGTGCGGGACACCGGAATGACCGCGCCGTCGGCCAGCCGCCCCGCCGCCGCCTCGCCGGTGGGCCCGCGCAGCTCGACGAACTTCTCGCCGAGCAGGCTGGACTGGCGCAGCTCGGCCTCGGCGTTGGCCGGCAACTCGACGTCGCCGTTGACGGACAGCCGCACCACCGCGGTGCGGGTGTCCTCGGCGAGCTCGATCCGGTCCACCCTGCCCACCGGCACGTCGTTGACCTTCACGCTGGCCTGCGGCACCAGGTCGAGCACGTCGGCGAAGTGGACGGTGACCCCGTACGGGTGGTCGCCGAGGTCGGCGCCGCCGGGCAGCGGGGCGTTGTACAGCCCGGAGAAGCCACCGGGACCGCAGCCGCCGAGCGTGACCGCCCCGGCCAGCGCGACCGCGACCACCGGCAGGCCGCGCCACATCAGCCCCCTCAGCCACCTCATCGGCCACCTCCGTCGAAGTCCCGGGTGAGCACGTCCGCCAGCGGCAACGGCAGCGGGGGCAGGTCGCCGCGCTGCATCGACGCGAGCATCTGCGACAGCGACGGCACCTTCAGCACGCCCGACTCGACCTGCGCGATCGTCTCGCACAGCGGCCGCAACGCGTCGGGCAGCTGCTCCGGGGTCGCCGCGCGGACCAGCCGGCACAGCGTGGTGAGCAGCGGGTGGGTGAGCTCGTTGGCGTTGTAGCGGATCTGGATGCTGCCCGAGGCGGCGTCGTAGGAGTTGATGAAGTTGGTCATCCCGGTGGGCCCCACGTCCAGCACCTCCGCCAGCGCGGCGCGCTGGTCCACCAGCACACCGGTGATCCCGGCCAGCTTGTCCACATTGGAGGAGAGCAGGTCGCGGTTCTCCTCGACGAAGCCCTGCACGTCGGTGAGCGCGGTGCCCAGCGCGGACAGCGCGGCGCCGACGTCGTCGGAGTCCTCGGCGAGGAAGCCGGCCACGTCGGCGAGCCGGCGGTAGAACTCGTCGAGCTGCTGGTCGCTCTCCGCCAGCATGGACGTGAACGACTGCAGGTTGCGCACGGTGGCGAACAGGTCGCCCTTGGCCCCGTCGAGGGTGCGGGACAGCTCGCCAAGCCGGCGCACCGTGTCACCGAGGTTGCGCCCGTTGCCCTCGAGGTTGGCGGCCGCGGCGTCCAGCGCCCTGGACAGCGCGCCGCCGGCGTTGGCACCGTCCGGGCCGAGGCTGGTGGACAACTCGTTCAGGCTGCCGTACAGGTCGTCGATCTCGGCGGGGGTGGCGGTGCGCTCCAGCGGGATCACCGCGCCCGAGCGCAGCGCCGGCCCGTCCTCGTAGGCCGGGGTGAGCTGCACGTAGCGGTCGCTGACCAGGCTCGGTGCCACCACCACCGCGCCGGCGTCGGCCGGGACCGGGACCCCCTGGTCGACCCGCAGGTCCACCCGCACCGCGCCGCCCTCCGGCGTCACCGCGGTGATCTCGCCGACGTCGATGCCCAGCACCCGCACCGACGAGCCCGGATACAGCCCGACGGTGCGGTCGAAGTAGGCGGTCAGCCGGGTGCCGCCGGCGTCGCGCAGCACCAGCCACAGCCCCGCGGTGAGCAGCAGCACCACGACGCAGCCGAGGGCCAGCCAGGTGTGCACACCGCGGCGGGCCCTGGTGTCGACGCTCATCGGCCACCTCCCTGCTGGGTGATGCCCTGGTCGGGGGCGGAGATCGGCGGCGAGCAGCCCTCCGGGTTGACCCGCGCGCCACCGGCGACGATCACCGGTGGGAGCAGCCCACAGATGTAGCCCTCGAACCAACGCCCGTTGCCGGTGGCGTTGGCCCCGACCCGGGTGAACGGCGCGAGCAGCGCGAGGCTGCGGTTCAGGTTGTCCTGGTTGCGCTGCAGGATGTCGGTGACCGTGCCCAGCCGCTCCAGCGCCGGGCGCAGCTGCCGCCGGTTGTCCGCGACCAGCCCGGTCAGCTCGGCGGAGAGCTCCCTGGCGCCGCGCAGCAGCGCGCTGATCGCGTCCCGCCGCCGCTGCAGCTCGGACAGCAGCAGGTTGCCGTCGGCGATCACCCGCTCCAGCTGGGCGTTGCGGTCGGCCAGCACCGTCGACACCTGGCTGGCGCCCGCCAGCAGCTCGCCCAGCTCGGCGTCGCGGGAGGACACCGTGCGGGACAGCGCGGTGAGCCCGTCGAGCGCCTCCCGCAGGTGCGGCGGCGTGTCCTGGAGCGCGTCGGCGAGCACGGTGAGGCTCTGCGCCAGCCGGTCGGTGTCGAGCTCGGTGACGGTGGTGGACAGCTGCTCGAAGGCGTCCTGGAGCTGGAACGGGGTACGGGTGCGCTCCAGCGGGATCGGCTCGGCCGGGTCCTGCGGGGTGTCCCCTGCCGGGCGCAGGGCGAGGAACTTCTCCCCGAGCAACGTCTTGATCTCGATGGACGCGGTGGAGGCCGCGCCGACCCTAATACCCTCCACCCGGAAGGTCACCAGCACCGTGCGGCCGGCCAGCTCGACGGAGTCGACCTCACCAACCTTCACCCCGGCCACCTGCACCTCGTCGTCCGGCTCGAGCCCGGCGGACTCGGCGAAGTGCGCCGAGTAGGTGGTGCCGGCGCCGAACAGCGGCAGGTCCTCGGCCGAGTAGACCACCACCAGCGACAGGACCAGCACGACGAGGGTGACCGCGCCGACGGCGGCCTGGTTGCGTTCCCGCAATGGTGTCATGACGGCTGGCACCTCTCCGGCATCTCGGTGGCCGGGATCGGCAGGAACGGCAGCGTGATGTTCAGCGACTCGACGCCGATCGTGCCGGTGAGCCCGCAGAGGTAGTAGTTGTACCAGCTGCCGTAGCTCAGGGTCCTGGTGAACTTCTCCAGGTTGGTGGGCAGCAGCCCGAGCAGCTCGTCGAGCAGCTGCTCGGAGTCGGCGAGGTTGCCGGCCAGGTCGCCGAGTGCGGCGATGTCCTCGCGCAGCGGCGGTCGCGCGTCGGCGAGCAGCCCGGCGGTGGCGTCGGTGAGCCCGCCGAGCGCCGAGACCGCCTCACCGATCGGCCCGCGCTGCTCGGCCAGCCCGGTGACCAGCTGCTGGGTCTGGTCGATCAGCTGGTCCAGCTGCGGCCCTCGGCCGTTCACCGTGGCGAGCACCTGGTTGAGGTTGGCGATGACCTGCCCGATCACCTCGTCCCGGTCGGCGATGGCCGAGGTGAGCGACGCGGTGTGGGCGAGCAGGCTGCGGATCGTGCCGCCCTCGCCCTGGAAGACCTGGATGATCTCGCCGGCGAGCTGGTTCACCTCGTTCGGGTCGAGCGCGGCGAACAGCGGTTTGAACCCGTTGAACAGCACGGTGAGGTTCAGCGCCGGCTGAGTCCGTTCCGGCGGGATCTGCCCGCCCTCCGGGAGGAACTCCTCGTCCACCTCGGTGCCCAGTGACAGGTAGCGCTGGCCGACGAGGTTGCGGTACTTGACCGTGGCGGTGACCGACGCGGGCAGCCGGTGCAAGGACGCGACGTCGAACCGGACGTGCGCCAGGTTGTCCTCGCCCACGGTGATCTCGTCGACCTGGCCGACCTTCACCCCGACGATCCGCACGTCGTCGCCCTCCTGCAGGCCCGAGGCGTCGGTGAACCGGGCGACGTAGCCGGCGGTGGCACCGAAGTTGGTGTTGGCGATCGTCGCGCCGAGCACCGCGGTGAGCAGCACGGTGACGACCGCGAAGGTCAGGATCTTGATCAGGGAGGGGACGAACGACCTCACTCCACGCGCACCTCCGCTCCGCGGTACAGCGGGCCGACGAGCAGGCTCGTCCACCCGGGGATCTCCTCCGGCGACACGCCGAGCTGGCCCGCGCGCAGCGCGGCGATCAGCTCCCGCTCGGCCGCCGAGTGGGCCAGCGCGGGCGCGCCAGCCGGTGCCGACCCGCCGCCGGCGGTGTTGTCGAAGCCGGTGTCGACGCCACCGATCGGGCCGGGCAGGGTGCCGTCGGGTGAGCGCGGCGGCGCCGGCTTGCTGGAGCCGTCCCTGATCGGGCCGTCCGGCGGGTACTGCGGCCACCGCCCCGGCGCGGGCACCTGCGGGTAGCAGCGCGGGCCGCGCTTGTCCTCGTAGCGCGGCTCGTCCACGCCGGGCAGGTACTTGCCGCGGCTGGCGGTGAACCGGATGGTCACGTGGTTCATCTCGTCGGTGCCCTTGCCGAACGCGGCCTCGGCGGCGGGGATCGACTCGGCGAGCTGCCGGAGCAGGCAGGGATACTCGGGCGCGTACCTGGCCAGCACGTCCAGCGTCGGCTGCGCGGTGCTGGTGAGCCGGATCAGGTTGTCCTTGTTCACCTCGAGGAACCGGGTGAGGTCCACCGACGCGGTGCTCACCGTGGCGAACACCTCCGCGAGCTGGCGCTGCCGCTCCAGCAGGGTGCGGCTGGTGGTGGTGAGGTCGGCCAGCGCCTGGAGGAAGTCCGGCGCCGCCCGGTGGTAGGTGTCGGCGACGTCGCCCAGCGCGCTGATGTCGGCCTTCAGGTCGGGCAGCGCCGGGGTCAGCTCGCCGAGGTAGTCGGACAGCTGGACGAGGGTGTCGCCGAGCTGTTCGCCGCGCCCCTCCAGCGCGGTGGACACGGCGGTGAGCGTGCTGGACAGCTTCTGCGGCTGCACCGAGCGCAGCAGCGGCAGCACGTTGCCGAGCACCTGCTCCAGCTCGATCGCCGTGCTGCTGCGGTCCTGGCCGATCACCGCGCCGGCGGCGATCGGCTCCGCGGCCGGCGACTCGGGCACCTGCAGTGCCACGTAGCGCTCGCCGAACAGCGTCTTGGGCAGCAGCCGCGCGGTGACGTTGGCCGGGATGTCGTCCACCCGTTCCGGGACCAGCGCCAGGTCCAGCACCGCGACCTCGCCCCGGGAGGCGACGCCGCGCACCTCGCCAACCCTGACCCCGCGGAGCTTGACGTCGGCGCCGGCGCGCAGCTGGTTGCCGACCCGGTCGGTCTCCAGGCGCACCGGCACCGAGTCGGTGAACGCCTTGTTGTAGATCGCCACCGTGGTGACCAGGAACAGCGCCACGACGAGCAGGAACACCAGGCCGAGCACCTGGTGCCACAGCCTGCGCAGCAGGACCGACCGTCGCGTGCTCATCCGGCGATCCGCACCGTCGTGGTGGCGCCCCAGATGGCCAGGCTGAGGAAGAAGTCCAGCACGGCGATCAGCACGATCGAGGTGCGCACCGCGCGGCCGACCGCGACGCCGACACCGGCCGGACCGCCGCGCGCGGTGTAGCCGTAGTAGCAGTGCGACAGGATCACCAGCGCGCTGAAGACGATCACCTTGAGGAACGACCACAACACGTCTTCCGGGGGCAGGAAGAGGTTGAAGTAGTGGTCGTAGGTGCCGGCGGACTGGCCGTAGAACCAGATGGTGATCTGCCGTGACGCCAGGTACGACGACAGCAGCCCGACGGCGTAGAGCGGGATCACCGCGGCGATCCCGGCGAGCACCCGGGTGGTGACGAGGTAGGGCATGCTCGGCACGCCCATCACCTCCAGCGCGTCGATCTCCTCGGAGATCCGCATCGCGCCGAGCTGCGCGGTGAACCCGCAGCCGACCGTGGCCGACAGCGCCAGCCCCGCGGCCAGCGGGGCGACCTCGCGGGTGTTGAAGTAGGCCGAGATGAACCCGGTCAACGCGGCCGTGCCGAGCTGGTCGAGCGCCGAGTAGCCCTGCAGGCCGACCACCATGCCGGTGAACAGGGTCATCCCGATCATCACGCCGAGCGTGCCGCCGATGACGGCCAGCGCCCCGGTGCCGAAGCTGACCTCGGTGAGCAGCCGCAGCGTCTCCCTGTGGTAGCGGCGCAGTGTGCGCGGCGCCCAGGCCAGCGCGCGAACGTAGAACGACAGCTGGGTGCCGAAGCCCTCCAGCCCGGCACCCGGGCGCGCGATGATCTCCAGCGTCCGGTCGGACATCCGTGGGGTGGGGGCGGCGTTGGTCTCGGTCATCGGGTCACAACGCCTTCGGGGGCACGATCTGCAGGTAGATCGCGGTGAGCACGACGTTGATCAGGAACAGCAGCAGGAAGGTGATGACCACGGCCTGGTTCACCGCGTCGCCGACGCCCTTCGGCCCGCCCGCCGGGTTCAGCCCGCGATAGGCGGCGACCACGCCGGCGACGAAGCCGTACAGGAACGCCTTGATCTCGCTGACCCACAGGTCCGGCAGCTGGGCCAGCGCGTTGAAGCTGGCCAGGTAGGCGCCGGGGGTGCCGCCCTGCATGACGACGTTGAAGAAGTAGCCGCCGAGCACCCCGACGACGCTGACCAGCCCGTTGAGCAGGACCGACACCACGATCGCGGCGAGCACCCTGGGCACGACCAGCCGCTGGATCGGATTGACGCCGAGTACCTGCATGGCGTCGATCTCCTCGCGGATCTTGCGCGCCCCGATGTCGGCACAGACGGCGCTGCCGCCGGCGCCGGCCACCAGCAGCGCGGTGATCAGCGGGCTGGCCTGCTGCACGATCGCCAGCGCGCTGGCCGCGCCGGTGAACGACTGCGCGCCGATCTGCTGGGTGAGCGAGCCCAGCTGCAGCGCGATCACCGCGCCGAACGGGATGGCCACCAGCGCGGTGGGCAGGATGGTCACGCTGGCGAAGAACCAGCACTGCTGGATCCACTCGCGGAACTGGAACGGCCGGCGCGGGATGGCCCGCAGCACCTCCCAGGACAGCGTGGACAACCGGCCCACCTGGGCCAGCGCGGCGGAGCCGGGGATCGTCGTCGATCCGCCTGGAGCGCCCATGCCACCTCCGCCGCCCGGTGTTTCCGTCCGTCCTCAGACCTTCAGCGCGTGTGTCGCCGTGGCCCCGCCGTCGGCGACGAACTCGCCGCCCGTGCAGTACGAGCTCTCGTCGCTGGCGAGGAACAGTGCGAGCTCGGCGATCTCCTCCGGCCGGCCGACCCGCCGCAGCGCGACCTTCCGCCCGACCCAGGAAAGGTCCACCTCCGCGCCACCCGCCGCATCCTGCACCATCTTGGTGTCGATCATGCCGGGATGCAGCGAGTTCACCCGGATGTTCCGCTCGCCGAGCTCCAGCGCCGCGACCTTGGTCATCCCGCGGATCGCGAACTTGCTCGCGGTGTAGGCGACGAGGAACGGCATCCCGGCCAGCCCCTCCACGGAGGACACGTTGACGATGGCGCCGCCGCCCGCGGCGGACATCGGCTCAACGACCGAGCGCATCCCGAGAAACGCCCCCACCTGGTTCACCCGGATCACCCGCTCGTAGTCGGCCAACGTCGTCTCGGCGAGCGCGGAGAAGTGCAACACGCCGGCGTTGTTGACCAGCACGGTGAGCGCGCCGAACTCGGTCAACGTGCGCTCCACCGCGCGCGCCCAGTCGTCCTCGTCGCCGACGTCGAGGTGCGTGTAGACCGCCGAGGGGCCGAGCTCGTCGGCCAGCTGCTTGCCCTCGGTGTCGGCCACGTCGGCGACCACCACCTTCGCGCCCTCGGCCACGAACCGCCGCGCGGCCGCGGCGCCCTGGCCGCGGGCCGCGCCGGTGACCAGCGCGACCTTGCCCTCGAGCCGTCCCATCCGCCCGCCTCTCACATCAACTCGCCGGTCAGCGGCATCAGCACCGACTTCAGCTCGGTGTAGGCCTCGATGGACGACAACCCGCCCTCGCGGCCCAACCCGGACTGCTTGAACCCGCCGAAGGGCAGGTGCGGTTCGATCTGGAACCCGTTGATACCGATGGTTCCGGCGCGCAGCCGGCGCGACACGCGGAAGGCGCGCTGCGCGTCGGCGGAGAACACCGCGGCGCCCAGCCCGTACTCGGTGTCGTTGGCCAGCGCCACGGCCTCCTCCTCGTCGTCGAAGGGCACCACGGCCAGCACCGGGCCGAAGATCTCCTCCCTCGCGATGGTCGCCGTGTTGGGCACGTCGGCGAAGATGGTCGGCGCGACGAAGTTGCCCGCGGCCAGCTCGCCCTCGAGCCGCTCGCCGCCGGTCACCAGCCGGGCGCCCTCCTCCTTGCCCCGCTCGATGTAGCCGAGCACGCGGGCGAGCTGCCGCTCGTTGATCAGCGGACAGGAGATCACCGAGGGGTCGAACGGATCGCCGTAGGTCACCGCGGCGGCCATCCCCTGCGCGGCGGTGAGGAAGTCGTCGTAGACGTCGCGCTGCACCAGTGCCCTGGTGTTGGCCACGCACGCCTGGCCGGACAGGCCCATCGTCACCGCGCCCACCACGGTCGCCGCGGCCACCCCGACGTCCGGGGCGTCGGCGAAGACCAGCGCCGGGCTCTTGCCGCCGAGCTCCAGCGACACCCGCTTGAGGGTTCCGGCCGACGCCTCGACGATCCGCCGGCCGACCGCCCTGCTGCCGGTGAAGCTGACCTTGTCGACGTCGCGGTGGGTGATCAGCGCCTCGCCCACCGGGTCGCCGGGTCCGGTCACCACGTTGAGCACCCCGGCTGGCAGCCCGGCCTCGGCGAACAGCTCCACCATGCGCAGCACGGTGAACGTGGCGTACTCCGACGGCTTGAGCACCACCGTGCAGCCGGCGGCCAGCGCCGGCGCGACCTTCTGCGCGAACAGCAGGAACGGGGCGTTCCACGGCAGGATCGCGGCCACGACCCCGATCGGCTCGCGGAACGTCATCGCCAGGTGGTCGCCGCCCTGGTACGGCGGCAGGGTCTGCCCGCCGAGCTTGTCCACCCAGCCGGCGTGGTGGTCGAACACGTCCGCCGCGGCGCCCACCGACGTGGCGTAGATGCTGCCGCTGAACGACAGCGGCACGGAGTTGTCCAGTGCCTGCAGCGAACGCAGCTCCTCGTCGTGCGCGCGGAGCAGGTCGGCGAACCGGCGCAGCACGGCGATCCGGGTGCTGGCCCGGGAGTTGGACCAGGTGCCGGAGTCGAAGGCGCGCCGGGCGGCGGCGACGGCGTCGTCGACGTCGGCCGCCCCGGCGACGGCGAACTCGCCGATCTCCTCCCCCGTCGCCGGGTGGCGGTGGGTCCAGTTCGCCCCTTCCCGCGCCGGTGTCCACTGGCCGTCGAGGTAGAGCTGGCCGGTCTTCAGGCCGAGCGACTCGCGGTGCGGTCGCACGGTGAGCGTCATGATGGCTCCTTCGCGTCGGGGCGGGATCGGTGCGGACGGCTCGCGGGTGGGCGGTCAGGGCAGGTCGAGGATCTCGGGTGTGGCGAACATGCGGTCGGCGTCGCGATCGGCGAAGTAGCCGCCGACGGCACCGGCGAGCTCACCGGTGGTCCAGGTGTCGCCGCCCGCGTCGAACCGGCGCTCGACCGCCGGCGGCGCGAGCAGCGCGACCATGCCGCCGTGCACCACGAACACCTGGCCGGTGATGCGCTCGGCGGCGGGCGAGGCGAGGAACGCGACGAACGGGGCCACGTGGTCCACCGACAGCGGGTCGACCCCCTCGTCCGGAGGTGGGCCGAAGACCGCCTCGGTCATCGCGGTGCGGGCGCGGGGGCAGATGGCGTTGGCGCGCACGCCGTAGCGGGTGGTCGCCCGCGCCGTGGCGACGGTGAGCGCGGCGATGCCGGCCTTGGCGGCGGCGTAGTTGGGCTGCCCGGCCGAGCCGACCAGGAACGCCTCCGACGCGGTGTTCACCAGCCGGCCGTAGATCGGTCCACCCTCCTCTTTGGACCGCCGACGCCAGTGCGCGGTGGCGGCGCGGGTGAGCAGGAAGTGACCGCGCAGGTGCACCCGGACGACGGTGTCCCACTCCTCGTCGGACATCGAGAACACCATCCGGTCGCGCACCACGCCGGCGTTGTTCACCACCACGTCCAACCCGCCGAAGTGCTCGGTCGCGGCGGCCAGCAGCGCGTCGGCGCAGGCCCGCTCGGACACGTCGCCGGCGACCGCGAGCGCCTTGCCGCCGCGGGCCTCGACCTCCTCGACCACCGCGGCCGCCGCCGACTCGGCCAGGTCGTTGACCACGACCGCGGCTCCCGCGGCCGCGAGCGCGAGCGCCTCCGCGCGGCCGATCCCGGCGCCGGCGCCGGTGACGATCGCGGTCCGGCCGGAGAGTCCCGTCCCGCTCACGCCACGGTCACCACCTGGCGGATGACATCGGTGCTGCCCTCCCGCAGCGTGGCCAGCCCGTCGTTGATCTCGGCGAACGTGAGCCGGCGGGAGATCATGCCGTCGAGGTCGAGCAGCCCGGCGCGCCAGAAGGAGATCATCCTGGCGGTGTCCCGGTGGACGTGCGCGGAGCCGTAGAACGATCCGAGGATCTTCTTGTCGTGTAGGAACAACTCCTGCGCGCTGAACTGCACCATCGCGTCGGCCTTGCCCGCGCCGACGACCACGACGCTCCCGCCGCGACGGGCGCTGTCCCACGCCGAGCGGATCGTGGCCGGAAGGCCGACGACGTCGAAGGCGTAGTCGAAGCCCTCGTGCGCAGTGACCGTCTGCTTGAGCTCCTCCAGCCCCTCGGGGGTGGTGGCGTGGGTGGCGCCGAACCGCTTGGCGACGTCGTGCTTGGCGGTCACCGGGTCGACGGCGACGATGGTGGTGGCGCCGGCCAGCCGGGCGCCCTGCAACACGGAGACGCCGACGCCGCCGCAGCCGATCACCACGACCGTCGAGCCGGGCTGGACCCGCGCGGTGTTCAGCACGGCCCCGACACCGGTGAGCACCCCGCAGGCGATGAGCGCGGCCGTCTCGAACGGCACGTCCGGGTCGACCTTGATGGCGCCGGAGGCCGGTACGACCACCTCGTCGGCGAAAGTGCCCAGCCCCCCGTAGCCGAACAGTGGCGTGTCCCCGCGCCGGAAGCGGGGCGAGGAGAACGCCGCGATCGCGTGCACGGCGCACAGGTTGGGCTCGCCGCGCAGGCAGCTCGGACAGGACCCGCAGGGCGGGACGAAGGAGACGGTGACGTGGTCGCCGGGGGTCAGGTGCTCGACGGCCGAGCCGACCTGCAGCACCTCCCCCGCGCCCTCGTGGCCGACCACGCCAGGGGCGAGGGCCGGCAGCGTGCCGTCCATGGCGGAGAGGTCACTGTGGCAGATGCCGGAGGCCCGAACCCCGATCCGCACCTCGTGCGGGCCCGGGTCCACCGTCGTGACGTCGTCGCGCAGCTCGAGCTCGTCGTCGCCGATCGCGTTCAGCACAGCCGCTCTCACTCCGACTGCCTCCCTCGGGCCTCGCCGGGGAGCCGCCGTTGGCTCCCCTCTTCCGGCACACACTAGAATCTGTTCTCGCGATCAGCAAGGGGCAATTGCCGGGCGCTACTCCTTGATGACCAGCGCGTTCCTGGGACAGGAGGCCACTGCTCGCATAACTCGTTCTACCTCACCGTGCGGAGGATTCGGCTGGACGACGCGCAACTCCTCGTCGTCGTCCAGCTCGAACACGGCCGGGGCGATGCCGATGCACACCTCGTTGGCCTCGCACAGCGTGCGGTCGACGCTGACCTCCACGGTCGCCTCCCTGCTTCGTGTCGAAAAACTAGAACTTGTTCTACACTAGCCCGGCGGGCGAGCCCGGCACCAGTTCAACGCCCGAGGTGGAGGTTGAGATGCGCATCGGCTACGCGCCGGAGCACGAGCGGCTCCGCGCCGAGCTCCGGTCCTACTTCGCCGAGCTGATGACCCCCGAGCTGCGCGAGGGTCTGCGTGGCGGGAGTGGGGGTACGCCCGCCACTGGGGGCGGAGTCGGCGGGGGAGAGTACGGCGACGGCACCGCGTACAAGGAGGTCGTGCGGGCCCTCGGGCGGGACGGCTGGCTCGCGCTCGGCTGGCCGAGGGCCTACGGCGGCCAGGAGCGGTCGATGCTCGACCAGCTGATCTTCACCGACGAGGCGGCCGTGGCCGGGGTGCCGGTGCCGTTCCTGACGATCAACACCATCGGGCCGACGATCATGCGGTACGGCACCGACGAGCAGAAGGCGTTCTACCTGCCCCGCATCGCCAGTGGACAGCTGCACTTCTCCATCGGCTACTCGGAACCGGAGGCCGGCACCGACCTCGCGTCACTGCGCACCCGCGCGGTACGCGAGGGCGACGAGTACGTAATCAACGGCCAGAAGATGTGGACGAGCCTGATCGAGTACGCCGACTACGTGTGGTTGGCGGTGCGCACCGACCCGGAGGCGCCCAAGCACAAGGGGCTGAGCATCCTCGTCGTGCCGACCTCCGCCGAGGGTTTCTCGTGGACCAAGGTGCACACGGTGGCCGGCCCCGGCACCAGCGCCACCTACTACCAGGACGTACGGGTGCCGGTGAGCGCGCGGATCGACGAGGAGAACGCCGGCTGGCCGCTGATCACCAACCAGCTCAACCACGAGCGGGTGGCGCTCACCTCGGCCGCGCCGGTGCGCGCGGCGCTGGCCGAGGTGCGGCGGTGGGCGCGGGAGACGACGTTGCCCGGCGGGCGCAGGGTGATCGACCAGGAGTGGGTGCGGCTGCACCTGGCCAGGGTGCACGCCTCCGCCGAGTACCTGACGCTGCGCAACTGGAAGATCGCGTGGGCCGCGGCCGAGAGCGAGCTCGGCCCGGCCGAGGCGTCGGCGACGAAGGTGTTCGGCACCGAGTTCGCCATCGAGGCCTACCGGCTGCTGATGGAGGTCCTCGGCGCCGGCGCGGTGGTCCGCGAGGGCTCACCGGGCGCGCTGCTGCGCGGCCGGATCGAGCGGCTGCACCGGTCCTCGCTGATCCTCACCTTCGGCGGCGGCACCAACGAGGTGCAGCGCGACATCGTCGCCGCGGCCGCCCTCGGCCTTCCCGTCACCCGCTGACCCACGCCCCGGGTGGCGGACCACCCCGCTTCAGACCACGACACGATGGGACCGTTCGCATGGACTTCTCGTTCACCGAGGCGCAGCGCGACCTCGCCGGACTCACCCGGCGCATCCTCGCCGACAAGGTCACCCCGGAGACGCTGGGCCGGCACGGCACCGGCGGCCTCGACCGGACACTGTGGACCGAGCTGGCCCGGGCGGGCGTGGTGGACGCCGCGCTGCCCGCGGCCGTCGGCGGCGGCGGGTACGGGCTGCTCGAGCAGTGCTCGGTGCTGGTCGA
The DNA here is from genome assembly GCF_900115565.1 of Amycolatopsis arida. Classification (GTDB taxonomy): domain Bacteria; phylum Actinomycetota; class Actinomycetes; order Mycobacteriales; family Pseudonocardiaceae; genus Yuhushiella; species Yuhushiella arida. Next base: position 150,035 of record NZ_FOWW01000006.1, read on the forward strand.
GGTGGGCAGGGCGGTCGCGCCGGTGCCCTACCTGCCCACGGTCACCATGGCCGGCGCGGCGCTCGCCGAGTTCGGGCCGGGCTCGGCGGCGGCCGGCCAGGTGCTGGAGCGGTGGCTGGTGCCGGTGCTGCGCGGCGCCAGGGTGCTGGCCGTCGCCCTACCGGACACCGGCGCCCGGTGCGGTGTCGCGGCCGAGTGGGACGGCGCCGGCTGGCGGTTGACCGGGGCGCAGACCGCGGTGCCGTTCGGCGCGTTCGCCGACGGGTTCCTGGTCGCCGCGGACACCCCCGCCGGCGACGCGGTGTTCCTGGTCGACCGCGACGAGCCGGGCGTGGCGGTGGCCGCGCAGGCGGTGGTGGACCACGCCGACGCCGCGCTGGTCGAGCTCGCCGGGGTGCGGCTCGGCGCGGACGCGGTGCTCGGCACGCCGGGCATCGGAGTCACCGGGTGGCTGCGCCGGCGCGGCGCGGTCGGGGTGGCCGCCGTGCAGCTCGGAGTGCTGGAGCGGGCGCTGGAGCTGACCGCGGAACACGCCCGCGCGCGCAAGCAGTTCGACCAGGTGATCGGCGGGTTCCAGGCGGTACGGCAGCGGCTGGCCGACGCCTATCTCGACGTCGAGGCGGTCCGGCTGACCCTGTGGCAGGCGGCGTGGCGGCTGGCGGAGGGGCTGCCGGCCGACGCCGAGGTGGCCACCGCGAAGTTCTGGGCCGCCGAGGCCGGGCACCGCGTCGCGCACACCTGCGTGCACGTCCACGGCGGCGTGGGCATCGACGTCGACTCCCCGATGCACCGCTACTTCGTGGCCGCCAAGCGGGCGGAGTTCACGCTGGGTGGCGCGACCGCGCAGCTGCGGTCGCTGGGCGAATGGCTGGCCTCCGCGAGCGAGCTCCCGGACGAACCGGTGAACGCGGTGGCCCGGCGAACGTCGCCGGCGAGCGTTGGGGAGGAGGGAGCATGAGCGCGCCCGCCACCCCGCCGACCGTCACCGAGCTGCTGCTGGCCCGCCGGGACGACACGCACACCGGGCTGCGCTGGGTGGACACCGATGCCGACCGGGCGTGGTCGTGGGCCGAGCACGTCCAGGGATGCGCCGAGCATGCGGCGGCGGTACGCGCGCTGCTGCCCGCGGGCGGCCCCCCGCACGTCGGGCTGCTGGCGGACAACGTGCCGGAGTCCTCCTTCCTGCTGGGCGGGGCCGCGTTCGGCGGCACCGTGCTGGTGGGGCTCAACCCGACCCGCCGGGGCACCGCGCTGGCCAGGGACGTGCGGCTGGCCGACTGCCGGCTGGTGCTCGCCGACCCGGCCTACGCGCCACTGCTGGCCGGGCTCGACCTCGGTGGCGCCAGGGTGCTCGCCCTGGACGGTCCGGAGTGGACGGGCGCGCTGGCGGCGCACCGCGGGGCCCCGGTCGAGCCGGTGGCCGCGCGGCCGGACGACCTGCTGATGCTGATCTTCACGTCGGGCACCAGCGGCGACCCCAAGGCCGTCCGCTGCACGCACGCCAAGGTCGCCTTCCCCGGCCACATGCTCGCCGAGCGGTTCGGGCTGTCCACCCGGGACGTGGTGTACGTGGCGATGCCGATGTTCCACTCCAACGCCGTGATGGCCGGCTGGTCGGTCGGCCTCGCCGCGGGTGCCACGATCGCGCTGCGCCGGCGGTTCTCGGCGTCGGCGTTCCTCGCCGATGTCCGCAGGGTCGGCGCCACCTACGCCAACTACGTCGGCACCCCGCTGTCCTACGTGCTCGCCACACCGCCGGGGCCGGACGACGCGGACAACCCGCTGCGGCTGGTCTACGGCAACGAGGGCGCCGAGGCGGACCTGACCGCGTTCGCCGAGCGGTTCGGCTGCCACGTGGTCGACGCGTTCGGCTCCACCGAGGGCGGCGTCGGCTTCGCCCGCACCCCGGACACCCCGCCCGGCTCGCTGGGCCGGCTCGTCGACGGCGTGGCGGTGGTGCATCCGGAGACCGGCCGGCCCTGCCCGCCGGCGGAGTTCGGCCCGGACGGCACGCTGCGCAACGCCGAGGAGGCGGTGGGCGAGCTGGTCAACACCACCGGGCCGGGCTGGTTCGCCGGCTACTACGGCGACCCGGCCGCGGAGGCCGAGCGGCTGCGTGACGGCCGATACCACACCGGTGACCTGGCCTACCTGGACGCTGACGGGTTCTGCTACTTCGCCGGCCGGCTCGGCGACTGGCTCCGGGTCGGCGGGGAGAACCTGGGCACCGCGCCGATCGAGCGGGTGCTGCTGCGGCACCCCGCGGTGGCCGAGGCGGCCGTGTACGGGGTGCCGGACCCGTCCGGGATCGGCGACGCGGTCATGGTGGCGCTGGTGCTCGACGGGCCGCTGCCCCCGGAGGCGTTCGGGGAGTTCCTCGCCGCGCAGCGCGACCTGGGACCGCGGCAGTGGCCGCGGTACGTGCGGATCGCCACCGAGCTGCCCCGCACGCCGACGTACAAGGTGCGCAAGCGGGCGCTGGCCGCCGAGGGAACCGGCTGCGCCGACCCGGTGTGGCACCGCGCCGGGCCGGAACCGGTCTACGCGCCGCTGGTCTCCGCCACGGGCGGAGCGGGTTAGTCCGGCGCGGGAATGGGTCGTAGCCGCCGGGGCCCGGTGTCCGGCCGGGACGGCGGCGGGCCCAGCACCACCCGCGCGTTGGCCACGAACGCGCCCTTCGGCGAGGCGAGCACCGGCTCCAGGGCGAGCGAGCGCACCTCCGGGTTGTCCTCGGCCAACGCGGCGACCCGCAGCACGAGCCGCTCCAGCGCGGCGAGGTCGGCCGGCTCGTCGCCGCGGTAGCCGGTGAGCAGCGGCGCGCTGCGCGGCTCCCGCACCAGCGTCGCGGCGTCCACGTCGGTCAGCGGCACGGCGCGGTAGGCCCGGTCGCCGAGCAGCGTGCTGGCCAGCCCGGACAGGCCGAACGACACGAGCGTGCCGAACGAGGGGTCGTCCTGCAGGCCGATCGCGCAGGACAGCCCCTTCGGCGCCATCCGCTGCACGTACACCTCGTCCTCGCCGGAGACCTCCCGCAGGTCGCGGTAGCTGGTGCGCACCGAGTCCGGTGACGTCAGGTCGAGCCGCACGCCCACCAGGTCGGCCCGGCCGCGCAGCCGCTCGTCCACCGACTTCAGCGCCACCGGGTAGCCCAACTCGCCGGCGGCGGCGACCGCGGTCTCGGCGTCGGCCACCACCCGGAACGGCACGATCTCGATGCCGTAGCACTCCAGCAGCCGGACCACGTCGTCGTCCTCCAACACCGTGGTCCCGCCGCCGGCGGGCTCCACCAGCTCCCGGACGATCGCCTGCGCACGGGCCGGGTGCAGCTCGGCGGGACGCACCAGGCTGCCCTGCGGCCGCTGCCGCCACGCGGCGTACCGGATCACCCTCGCCAGCGCGTTCACCGCCCGCTCCGGACTGGGGTAGGACGGGATCGAGCCGCGGGTCGGGGCACCGTCGTCGTCGAGCACCGCCAGCTCCGCCGGCACACCCTCCGCGGCGAGGAACGTGGACACGATCGGCTTCTCCCCCTGCCGCCCGGTCTCGACGACGGCCTCCCGCAGCGCCCGCGCGTAGCTGGTGCCGGGGATCGCCACCGGGGGCACGAACACCACGACCAGCGCGTCGACGTCCGGGGAGCTGAGCGCCTCGCCGACGGCCGCGGCGAACTCCTCAGGGCCGGCCTGCGGGCCCACGTCCACCGGGTCGATGCCCAGCCGCAGGCCCTGCGCCCGCGCGGTGTCGGCGGCGAGCAGGCCGATGGCGCTGGAGTTGCCCACGATGCCCACCCGCGAGCCCGCGGGAAGCGGCTGGTGGGCGAACACCAACGCGGTGTCGAAGAGCTGGGCGAGGGTGTCCACCCTGATCACGCCGGCCTGCTCGAACAGCGCCTGCACGCTCGACTCGTCGACCTCGGCGGAGGTGGCGGCCAGCTGCGGACGCACCGCGTGCCGGCCGGACTTCACCGCGACGATCGGCTTGTTGCGGCCGAGCCGGCGGGCCAACCGGGCGAACTTGCGCGGGTTGCCGAACGACTCGAGGTACAACAGCACCAGGTCGGTGTTCGGGTCGCTCTCCCAGTACTGCAGCAGGTCGTTGCCGGAGACGTCGGCGCGGTTGCCGGCGGAGACGAAGGTGGACAGGCCGAGCCCGCGGGCCTCGGCGTCGGCGAGGATCGCGATGCCCAGCGCACCGGACTGGCAGAAGAACCCGGTGCGACCCCGCTTGGGCAGCCGCGGCGCCAGCGTCGCGTTGAGCCGCACCGCGCGGTCGGTGTTCAGCACGCCGAGCGCGTTCGGGCCGACCACCCGCATGCCGTGCGCCCTGGCCTCGCCGACGAGGCGCAGCTCGGCGTGCAACCCGTGCGGCCCCGCCTCGGCGAACCCGGCGGAGACGATGAGCAGCGTCTTGACGCCCTTCTCCAGCGCGCCGTCGAGCACCGACTCCACCGACTCGGCGGGCACCGCGACCACGGCGAGGTCCACCGCGTCCGGGATGTCGGTCACCGAGGGGTAGGCGCGCACGCCGCGCACCGACCGGTGCTCCGGGTTGACCGGGTACACCGTGCCGGCGAAGTCGGCGGACAGCAGGTTGGTGAGCACCGCGTAACCGATCTTGGTGGGGTCGGTGGACGCGCCGATGACCGCCACCGAGCGCGGGTGCAGCAGGTTGTGCACGCTGCGCGCCTCGGCGGCCTGCTCGCGGGCGCGGGCCACCGCCAGCGACTCCTCGGTGGGGTCGATGTCGAACTCCAGGTGCACCACGCCCTCCTCGAACGAGCGGGTGACCTGGTAGCCGGCGTCCCGGAACACCCGCACCATCTGGGTGTTCTCGGCGAGCACCTCGGCGACGAACCGGCGCAGGCCGCGCTCGGAGGCCGCGGCGGCGAGGTGCTCCAACAGGATCGAGCCGAGGCCGCGGCCCTGGTGGGCGTCGTCGACGACGAACGCGACCTCGGCCGAGTCGCGGTCGCCGAGCCGCTCGTACCGGCCGACCGCGACGATGTCGTCGCCCAGCAGCGCCACGAACGCCACCCGACCGTGGTGGTCGACGACGGAGAACCGCTCCAGGTCGCGCGCCGGGATGCGCGGGTAGGCGCCGAAGTAGCGGAGGTAGCGGGTGCGCTCGGACAACCGGGCGTGCAGGGCGACCAGTCCGTCGGCGTCGGAGGGGACGACGGGGCGCAGGTGCACCGTGCCGCCGTCGCTGAGCACGACGTCGGCCTCCCAGTGCCGGGGGTAGTCGTACGGGTCGGTCTTCTCGGTGTTCTCGGTGTTCTCGCTGGTCATCGCGCGGCCTCCCGCTCAGTCCCTGGGGTCGTCCGGGTCCAGCCCGTGCAGGGGGAAGACGGCGCGGCGGGTGTCGCGGATGGCGACGTCGACCGGCTCGTCCACGCCGTCGCCCCACGGGCGGTAGTCCGTGGGGCGGCCGTCGGTCATCGCGGCCGGCAGCTCGGCCGACGGCGCGGCGCGCAGGACGTCGTTGACCCACGTCAGGGGCAGCGGGGTGTCCGGCGGGACGTCACGGTCGAGCACGGTGGCGATCAGGTGGGTCCACGAGCGGGGCACGACGCGGATCAGCTGGTAGCCACCGCCGCCGACGGCCAGCCAGCGGCCGCCGGCGTGCTTCTCGGCGAGCTCGCGCAGGGTGCGGTAGATGGCGCGGTGGCCGTCGACGGAGAGGGCGAGGTCGGCCAGCGGGTCCTCCTCGTGGGAGTCCACGCCGCACTGGGTGACCAACACCTGCGGGCGGAACTCGGCGAGCAGGGCGGGGACGACGGCGGAGAAGGCACGCAGCCAGCCGGGGTCGCGGGTTCCCGGTGGGAGGGGGATGTTCACCGAGCTGCCCTCGGCGCCGGCGGCGCCGACCTCGCTGGCGTAGCCGGTGCCCGGCCACAGGGTGAAGGGGTGCTGGTGCAGGGAGATGGTGAGCACCCGTGGGTCGGTGTAGAAGGCGGCCTGCACGCCGTCGCCGTGGTGCACGTCGGTGTCCACATAGGCCACCCGGTCGAAGCCGTGGTCGAGCAGCCAGTCGATGGCGATCGCGCAGTCGTTGTAGACGCAGAAGCCGGCGGCGCGGTCGCGCATGGCGTGGTGGAGGCCGCCGGCGATGTTGACCACCCGGGTGGACTCGCCGGCGGCCAGCCGGCGGGCGGCGAGCAGGGTGGAACCGACGACCAGCGCGGACGACTCGTGCATGCCGGCGAAGACCGGGTTGTCCTCGGTGCCGAGGCCGTGAGCCAGCTCGGCGCCGGTCATCGGGGCGCGCTTGACGGCCTCCAGGTACTCGGGGCTGTGTGCCCGGTGGAGCTCCTCCTCGATGGCCGGCTCCGGGACGAGCAGCGGGACGTCGGCGAGCACCCCCAGCTCGGTGGCGAGGCGGATGGTGAGCTCCAGCCGCACCGGGTTGAACGGGTGGTCGCCGCCGAGGTCGTACGCCAGCAGTGCGGGATCCCAGACGACGGAGGCAGGCATAACGGAAAGCGTAGCCCGCCCCCGCGCCCCCCGATGATCGCCGACACCCGCCCCATGCAGTTCGAGGTCGCCACCCCCATCGCCGTGTTGGCCGCCCGCGTCGCTGTGTTGGCCACCTGCGTCGCTGTGCTGGCCGCCCACATCGCTGTGTTGGCCGCCCGCGTCAGCGTGTTCACCACCCTCGTCGCCGCGTTGGCCGCGTTGGCCGCCCGCGTCGGTATCGGCCGGCGGTGGCGTCGTGTTCCCCGCCCGCATCGGCGTATCGACCACGGGCATCGTCGGCGTGTTGGCCCGGCGGCGCCGACGCAGGGGCGGTTCGTGGCATCCCCCGGTTCGCGCCGATGCCGGAGCAGGCCGACCGCGCAACGCCAACGCGGCGACGCGAAGGGCGAACACGGCGACGGGAACGGCGAACACGCGGGCGACACTCCTGCGCGGGCCGTTCCCGCTCGGCAGGCGCCGTCGTGTCGAGAGCGCGGCCGTGCGGCACCCGCGGCATCGCGCCCGTCGTGCGACGCCCTGGGGGTGTGGTGTGGTCAGCCGGGGGCGTCGCCGGTGGCGACCGGACGGTCGGGGTCGGCCGACCAGTTCGACCAGGAGCCCGCGTACAGCGCCGCGGGCTCGGGCCGGCCGGCGGCCTCGAGCGCGAGGACCACGGAGCAGGCGGTGACCCCGGAGCCGCAGTACGCGCCGACCGGCACGTCCGGGCGCGCGTCCAGCGCCGCGAAGTGCTCGGCCAGTTCGGCTGGCGAGCGCCACCGGCCGCCCGGCCCGAGGTGGGCGGTGAACGGGGCGTTACGGGCACCGGGGACGTGCCCGGCGCGGGGGTCGACGGGCTCGGTCCGGCCGGTGTACCGCTCGGGGGCGCGGGCGTCGAGCAGCACGCCGGCGCGGGCCAGCGCGGCCGCACCGTCGGCGTCGAGCACGGGCATGGCGCCGGGCCGGACCTCGATGTCGCCGCGGGCGGGCTCGGGGACCTCGTCGGTGACCGGCCGGCCCTCGGCGACCCATGCGGCGTATCCACCGTCGAGCACCGCCACCTCGGGGTGGCCGGCCCAGCGCAGCAGCCACCACGCGCGGGCCGCCACCGAGCCGTCGCCGTCGTCATAGGCCACCACCGGGTGACCGCGGCGTACCCCGGCCGCCCGGAGCGCCTCCTGCAGCCGTGCCGGGTCGGGGAGCGGGTGCCGGCCGGCGGGACCGGGCGGGCCGGCCAGCTGGGTGTCGAGGTCGACGAACACCGCGCCGGGAAGGTGGGCCTCCCGGTAGGAGTCGACGCCGGGCGGGCCGGCCAGCCGCCACCGCACGTCGAGCAGCACCGGTCGGCGCTCGGAGACGTCGTCGAGCCGCGCGGCGAGCGCCGCCGTCGAGATCAACGGAGCCATCCTGACATCCTCCACATCGGACCAGCGGGAGCGGAGCGCGTCGCCACGGTGGACGCTACTCGACCTGGCGCACCATGGCCCACACCGCCACCCGCGGGCCGCCGCGTCGTCCGTGGGAGGGACAGGGGACAACACCGCGGTGGTTGACCCCGCCCACTACTGAGGGAACCGAACGCCGCACCACACGGCGACCGGACGTACAAGACGCGGTCGCCGACGCACGCAGCACGGAGCCCCCTGGCCCCCCGACCGTCACGTGAGCCCCGCCGCTCCGAGCGGCACGCGACCTGCCCGCTCCGCGGTCCCACGCGGCCGGAACAAGCCCTGTCCCGGGTACCAGCGACACCCACCCCGGCACCGCCGTGTCACCGGTGCCGAGCGGCAGGTGTTGGCAGTCGCCAGGGCGCGGAGACACCGTCGTCCTGCCCGGCACGCCCCTGGCCGGCACCGCCGACCCGGCACGCCCGCACGACCGGCACTTCGGCACTCCGCCGAGCACGCCTCGGGCAGGGCGGGTCACCAGCCACCCGACTCGCGATCCCTACCCCACCTCCGGGACAGAACCTCGGCGTCGCGTCCCCCACACCCCAGGAACGCCAGCTCACCAGCTACCCGACCCGCGATCCCTACCCGGTTGCCGTGGCAGAACCTCGGCGTCGCGTCCCCCGCTCGCCTGGCCGGCCAGGTCACCAGCGGCCGAAGCCCCCCTCGACACCTCCACGCGCACCGACTCGACATCCCACCCCGGCATGCCCACGGCACCGCGTCACCAGCGCCCCAACCCGCGACTCGCCGTTGCCCACCTCCGCGGCCAGTGCCTCGACCTCGCGTCCCCGCACGCCTGGCGTGACAGTTCCTCAGCGCTCGACGCGCGACCCTCGCGCCCCGCCGTGGCCCACGGCGGCGTTCGGAGGGTGGCCCGCGTGCTCCCGCCGGTGTCGATGTCCCGGGCGGTCGATGCCCGCGACCGGCCACGCGTCGGCCCGTTCCTGGCCGCCACGCCGGCGCCGCCGGGGACCACCCGCCTCAGTGGAATCACGCAGCGTGCCGGTCAGCGGGCATGGTTTTCCCCCTCACCTGCCAATTCCGTCGGGACCAGTGACTACCATGGATAACGCGGACGAAGGGGACAGCGTGAACGATCTCATCGACACCACCGAGATGTACCTGCGGACCATCTTCGAGCTCGAAGAGGAGGGTGTCGTGCCGCTGCGCGCGCGCATCGCGGAGCGCCTGCAGCAGAGCGGCCCCACCGTGAGTCAGACGGTCGCCAGGATGGAGCGGGACGGTCTGGTGGTGGTGGCCGACGACCGGCATCTGCAACTCACCGAGCACGGTCGCGACCTCGCCGTCGCCGTGATGCGCAAGCACCGCCTCGCCGAGCGCCTGCTGGTCGATGTGATCGGGCTGGAGTGGGAGCACGTGCACAACGAGGCGTGCCGGTGGGAGCACGTGATGAGCGAGGCGGTGGAGCGCAAGCTGGTGAAGCTGCTGGGTCACCCCACCACGTCCCCGTACGGCAACCCCATTCCCGGGCTGGACAAACTCGACGCGGGCGAGCCGGCCCCGCCCGCCGAGGCGGACCTGATTCGGCTCGACGAGTTCGCGCGGACCGGCGGGGGCACCGTCGAGGTGCGCCGCATCGCCGAGCACGTGCAGCTGGACGAGTCGCTGATGACCGAGCTGAAGTCGGTCGGTGTGGTGCCGGGGGCGACGGTCAAGGTCGGCAAGGCCGACGGCGGCTCCAGCGTCGAGATCAGCGGCGAGAACACCAGCATGCGGGTGCCCAACTCGGTGCTGCACGCGGTACTCGCCCAGGCGCGGTGAGCGCGGCGACGGGTTGACCACGAGGAGTGAGCGGCCGGCGGTCGTGGCCGCCGAGGCCTTCCGCACGCTGCACGGGCACGACCCGACGGGGATCTGGTCCGCTCCCGGCCGGGTGAACCTGATCGGGGAGCACACCGACTACAACGACGGCTTCGTGTTGCCGTTCGCGCTTCCGCACCGCCTCGCCGCGGCGGGCGCGGCGCGTGCCGACGGGGTGCTCACGGTGGCCACGGTCGGCTCCGACGGGCGGATCCAGCAGGCCGAGCCGTTGCGTGTCCCGCAGCTGCGGCCGGGCGGTGATCTCGGCTGGGTGACGTACCCGGCGGGGGTGGCGTGGGTGCTGCGCGAGCAGGGTGTCGACGGCGGCGCCGACCTCGTGCTGGCGGGTGACGTGCCGACCGGCGCGGGCCTGTCGTCGTCGGCGGCGCTGGAGTGCGCCGTGGCGCTGGCGCTGTTGGGGCTGGCCGGCCGCGACGACCCCGACGACCGGGCCAGGGCGGAGATCGCCCGGTGGGCCCAGCGCGCGGAGAACGAGTTCGTCGGCGTCCCCACCGGCGTGCTCGACCAGATGGCGTCGCTGTGCTGCGTCGAGGGGCACGCGCTGTTCCTCGACGTGCGCACGGGCGAACGGGAGCAGGTGCCGTTCGACGCGGCGGCCGCGGGACTGCGGGTCCTGGTGGTGGACACGCGGGTGAAGCACGCGCTCGGCGACTCCGGGTACGGCGACCGGCGGCGCGGCACCGAGCGGGCGGCCGAGCTGCTCGGGGTGGAGGCCCTGCGGGACGTCACCCCCGAGGGCCTGCCCACGGCGCTCGACGCGGTGCCCGCGAAGCTGCGACCACTCGTCCGGCACGTGGTCACCGAGAACGAGCGGGTGCTCCGCACGGTCGAGCTGCTCGCCGACGGGCGCCTCGTCGACGTCGGGCCCCTGCTCGACGCCTCGCACCGCAGCCTGCGCGACGACTACCGGGTGTCCGCGCCCGAGCTGGACCTCGCGGTGGACGCCGCCCGGGAGGCGGGGGCACTCGGCGCGCGAATGATCGGCGGCGGCTTCGGCGGGTCGGCGATCGCACTGGTGCGGGCCGACGGCCAGGAGGCGGTCGAGGACGCCGTGACCGCCGGCTTCGCCAGGGCGGGCTTCCGCGCACCCCGTATCTTCGTCGCCGTTCCCGCCGCCGGCGCGGGGCGCGAGTAGGAGCCGCGGCCCGCCCGTGCCTCCCGATCAGTCAGCGGTGGTCCCTCTCGCAGCCACGATCACGGGCACCATGAACCTGGCGTTGGCGACACCCCGGACACGCGCTCGCCGTCGCCCACACCCACTCGCCGAATCCGATCCACGTCCGTGGCGACACTCTCGACAAGCTGGACCCGCCGAGCGAGCTTCGACGACGGAACCCCGCTGAAACAGGGAATCCCGTCGGACAGCACGGACCCTGTGCCGGCCTTGCCTTTCCCCGGGCCCCCGCCCCCACCCCCTCCCCTCCCCGACGTAACGAGCCGACGACGAGCGCGCACGACGCTCCTCGCGCGGCTCGCGATGTCGCCGCGCGTGCCAGCCGTCGCCGGTACGTGTGCCGGTCGCGTTCGTCCGCGCCCGACCGCGTGGCTGGGGCCGCCAGCGCAGGGGCCGCGCTCGGCGCGTTCCGCGTTGCCGCCGGCGGGGACCGGCCGAGCGGCCCGCGGCGGCGGCGCTTTGTCACACTGTCACCGCTGGTGACGGACTCCGCGCTCGGTCGGCCCTGCCCGTGGGACCAGCGGGACGACGCCTGGTCGGAGCGGACCGGGACGGTCGAGATACGGTGACGAGTGTTGTGGCGGCGAGCACATCGCTCCCCCTCCCTCCTGTGAGAAAGGCCAGGACGACCCATGGCAACCGACAAGCCGAGCAAGCCCCTGAAGCTGGTGGTCACGGGCGGTGCCGGCTATATCGGCAGCGTGTGCACCGCCCGCCTGCTCGAAGCGGGTCACGAGGTGGTCGTGGTCGACGATCTCTCCACCGGCCACGCCGACGCCGTCCCCTCCGGCGCGCGCTTCGTCGAGGGCGACGCGGCCGAGGTCGCGGGCACCCTGCTCGCCGAACGCTTCGACGGCGTGCTGCACTTCGCCGCCAAGTCCCTGGTCGGCGAGTCCATGCAGGACCCGGGCACCTACTGGCGCGGCAACGTCGTCACCTCCCTCCGACTCCTCGACGCCATGCGGGCGCACGGCACCCCCCGCCTGGTGTTCTCCTCCACCGCGGCGACCTACGGCGAACCGGAACAGACGCCCATCCCGGAGACCGCCCCGACGCGGCCGACCAACACCTACGGCGCCACGAAGCTCGCCATCGACCACGCGATCACCAGCTACGCGCGGGCGCACGGGCTCGCCGCGGTGAGCCTGCGGTACTTCAACGTGGCCGGGGCCCACGGCGAGCTCGGCGAGCGGCACGCCACCGAGACCCACCTCATCCCGCTCGTGCTCCAGGTCGCCGCCGGGCGGCGCGAGCAGGTGCAGATCTACGGCGACGACTACCCCACCGACGACGGCACCGCCATTCGCGACTACATCCACGTCACCGACCTCGCCGACGCGCACCTCCTCGCCCTGGAGCACGCCCAGCCGGGCCACCACCGCATCTACAACCTGGGTAACGGCGCCGGCTTCTCGGTACGCCAGGTGATCGAGACGTGCCGGGAGGTGACCGGCCACCCGATCCCGGCCGTGGTCGCCCCGCGGCGGGCGGGCGACCCCGCGGTACTCGTGGCCGCCAGCGACCGGGCCCGCGAGGAGCTCGGCTGGAAGCCCGAACGCGCTGACCTTCGGACAATGGTGTCCGACGCGTGGGAGTTCCACCGCGGTCGCCACGGCGCCCGGTAGCCACCGGAGCACCGCCACCCGGAGCCCGGCCGCTGGTCGGCGGTGGCCGGGCGCGACACCCGGCTCGTCCACAAGGATCGCGGGTCGGGCCGGGCTCGTGCCGCCCTCCGGCCGGTTCCGGCCCGCCCACGGGCGCGACGGTGACCAGGCGCCTGGGCCAAGCCCGGCGAGTGCCAACTCGCGGACAGGACGAGCCTTGCCCTCGTGGGCAGATGATGCGGGTCGCCCCCACGGGGCCCGCGATTCGTCGCATCAGATCTTCCCCTCCTTTCTCCCGGCCGGTCAGGCGGCTCCCGGGTTCACCCCCGCCGCCGGCAGCCCGGGCAACGCCATCACCGCGCCCTCCCGCTGACGTGAAGCCGGAACACGTGGAGACCGCCACCGAGCGCCGGGGCAACCCTTGGCCGGCCCGTCGAGGAACCGCCAGGCCGCACCGAGCGCGGACACGACGAGCCGTGCCGTCGCGGGCGCATGACGCGGGCCGCCCGCACAGGGTTCACCGGTTCGTCGCGTCAGTTCTCTCCCCCTTCCCCGCGACCGGTCACCACAGCTCATGGCTCGCCCCGCCGCCGGCGGTCCAGGTAACACCTTCACCCCGCCCTCCCGCTGACGTGAATCTGGAACACCCGCGGAGCACCACTGAGCGGCGGTTCGGCCCTTCGCGGCCCACCGAGGAGCCATGTGGGGGTACCGAGCACGGCAAGGACGAACCGTGCCATCGCGAACAGATGCCGCGGGCCACCCGCGCGGGGGCTTGCGGTGCATGCATCGGTTCTCCCCGGTCTCGGGCGGCCAGGGCTCCTGGCTCGCCCGCCGGCAGTGACTCGGCGACGCCGTAACCCGCCCTCCCGGTGACCTGGAGCGCCAGGACGCCTACGGACCACTTCCGAGCGTGAGATCAACTCCTCTTGCTCCCCCAGAGGAACCACGTGTAGCGCACCGAGCACGAACCCGTGCCGTCGCGGGCGGAGAACGCGGTCCATCCGCACAATCCCGGAGGCGTGCATCGGTTCTCTCCCCTCCTTGTCTCACGAGCGCCCATGCCTTGTCCGGTAGCGGCGACTCGGGCAACGTGACCCGCCTTCCAGCGACATGGACCACCACCGAGCCCGGGAGCAACGCTTCCCGTCCCCTCGGGGAACCGCGTCGAGTGCACGCCGAGCACGGGCAGGGCGAGCCGTGCGTGGTGGGCGGAGGACGCCGGGCGCCCCACCAGGCTCGCGGTGCAGGACATCGGTTCTCCGCTCTTCCTGGGTCACGGCCGGTCAGCGCAACTCGTGGCTCGTCCCGTTGCCAGCGGCTCGGGCAACGCCGTGACCGGCCCTCGCCGTGAGGTGGAATCCGGGACGCCCGCGGCCCCCAGCCGAACGCCGGTTTGGCTCATCTCCTCCTGCCGAGGAGCCGAGTGCACCAACCGGGAGGCCGCGTACCGGCTCGTCGGGGGACGCTCGGCCGCGGGGTCACGAAACCTCCGTTCCGCCGGCGGGCGCCGGGTTCGGTGGCGGCAGGCCGTCCGGTGCCGGCGGGAGGATCGGCACGTCGTCGTGAGCCGCAATCGTGGCGAGCTTCTCCCGGGGAATGCCCAACCCGATGGAGCGGCGCAGCAGGTCGGCGAGCGTGTGCCCGGGATCGGCCTCCAGCGCGACGTCCAGGGCGACCACGGCGAGAGTTCCCTCGCCGCGCAGGTAGGCCGAGAACGCGAGCAGGCAGGCGGGCGCGGCCCGCTCCGGCGCCGGTGTCTCGCGGACCAACCGCAGCCACAGTCGCTCCGCGGCGACCGCGTCGGAACCGCCCGGCGGCAACGCCGTCCTCAAACAGGCGTCCCGTACCCGCTCGTCGGACAGCGCCAGGGCCAGCCGGACGACCTGGTCGTCGGTGAGGTCGATGTCCCCTCCGCGGGCCCGGGCCAACGCGGCCAGCACGTCACGGCACATCTCCCGAGGCAGGGTCTCCGGACGGCTGATGTCCGGAGACGCGCCGTCGACGTCGCCGGACGCCGCCATGTCGTGCCGCTCGCCGCCCGCCCGCTCGCCCGTGCTGGGCTCCACCCGCCGGCGCCGAGCGGGAGGCGGCGGCGTCCGACGGCCGCGGGTGACAGCCGAGGCCGGCGGGTCGAGTAGAGCTTTCGGACGGACCTCGTCGCCAACGGTGTCCCCGGCGGGCGGTAGGCCGTCGATCACGGCATCGAGCAACGCGGCTCTGCGGGCGAGCACGCCGGCGTCCCCCGGTGCGAGCAACCTCGCCCACTCGTCCCTGGTCGCGAACGTGACCCGACCCGCACCGGTCAGCGTCGCGGCCATGACCGAACTGTCGGGATCGGGCAGCACGCCCCCGCAGCCCGCGTGCCTGAAGCAGTCGAACGCTACGCCGGCCCGGATCTCCGGAACCCAGAGCGCGTGGTGGACCGGTCGGCCGACCCGGCAGCAGGCTTCGGCCAGTGCGGTGATCAGCGCCTGGTGCGCCGGTGGCGCGGCGAGGAGGTGCCCGGCAATCTCCTCGCGGGCGCCGCCCTGCCCGGTCGGGATCTCCCGTTCCGAGGGGTTGGGCACGCCACCGACGACCAGCACGGTGACGCCCACCGCCGGCTCGGCGACAAGGGATGGCAGCAGCACGCCCACCACGTCGCGTTCCCGGCCCGGCGGTGGCAGGTCAGCGCGCAGGACCACGCCCACCCGGTCACCGTGGAGACCCCGGTGCGTGACGAGCACGACCGAGTCGGTGGGGCGGAATCCCAGCAGGTACGGGACCGCGGCGACGAGACGCTCCGGCGGCCGCAGATCGATGGCGGGCGGTTGGGTCGGGGTGGGGGTGGTCATGAATCCACGATGCGGTGGCACGGGTGGGCGGGGAAGGGGCGCGGGAAATCTGTGGATCACGGACGGGTGATGTGGACAGGTGGGTGGCATTCGGGTGAAACGGAGGAAGAAGTGTCGGGGGTGGGGGTAGGGCGCGCGGATCAGCGGTCACCGCCAACTCCGGGGATGGCGGTCAGTTCGGCTCCGGGCTGATGGACATCGGCGTTCCGGCCTGGTGAGCATCAGCTCTCCGGATGGGTGGGGCAGTTCACGCGTCCGGGCGTGCCGGCGAGTGTGGATCACCTGGTGCCGAGCCTCGCGCCGGTTCGGCTGCCGACACCGCCGCCGGGCCACCCCGCCGTGGGGGTCGGGTGGCGAGACCGCGTCGCTGACTCGGGTGTAGCCATCACCTCGCCCGATCCGACCGCAGGCACCGCCATCAGCCCACCTGACCCATGGACAGCCGAACGACCAGACGGCACCGCCGACTCGCCCGCAATCACCACCTGGACGGAACCGACCGCAGGCACCGCTGGCCGAGGAACGGCGCCATGGGGTGCGCGGCGTCGCCGAGCAGCACGACGGGGTACCGCCATCGGCCCACCTCCCCCGTCGTGAGCCAGCAGCCGGACGGCATCGCCCTCCCGCCTACAGCCGCCACCTCGCCTGACTTGGCGACATGTGCGGCCCGGCCGCTCGTCCCGTGGCACACCACCCGTGGCAGGTCGAGCGACGGGGGCACCGCGACAAACACTGATTGTCGACAAGTGGGTGTGGCGCCACTCCTCTCAGTGAACGGTAGCCACTCCACCAGGCGATGGCACGAGGTGGAACGTCTCGGGTAGGCCGGCGGGCCCGCCCATGGCACAGGCAGGCGAGAAAGGTTGTTGACCGCTTAGTCAAGTATTTCTAGGCTGTCCGCATGGGCCGCACCTCCGACGCCCGCGAGCGCATCGTCCGCGCCGCCGCGCGGCTGTTCCTCACGGCCAGCTACGAGTCCGTCGGCGTCGAGGACGTGTGCCTGGCCGCCGACGTGCGGAAAGGCAGCTTCTACCACTACTTCCGCTCCAAGGCCGACCTCGCGCTCGCCGTGATCGACTTCCACGCCACCGCGCTGGACGAGCGCATGACGCGGGCCGCCACCACCCCGGACCCCGCCGCCGCGCTGGTCGCGGTCGCCAGGACGATCGGCGAGATCCAGACCGGCTTCGAGCTCCGGTTCGGCCACGTCGTCGGCTGCCCGTTCGGCAACCTCGCCGCCGAGCTGTCCACCGCCGACGACGCCGTCCGCATCCGGCTCGCCCGGGTCTTCACCGACTGGCGACGCCAGATCGCCCTGGCCTGCCACCGCGCCGCGGGGCACGGCCTGCTCCGCCCCGGCACCGACCCGGAACGCCTCGCCCGCGCCCTGCTCGCCCAGGCACAGGGCGCCATCCTGCTGGCGAAGGTCGACGGCTCCCCGGCCCGAGACATCGCCGACGCGCTCCACGACCTGATCGCCGCCCACCTGAGCCAGGGCCGGAACAGTGGCCGGAACAGTGGCCTGAACGAAGGAGCCCCGACATGACCGAAGTGGATTTTCACTTCGACCCCATGTGCCCGTTCGCCTACGCCACCTCACGGTGGATCCGCGCGGTCCGTGAACACACCGACCTCACCGTCCACTGGCGGTTCTTCAGTCTCGAAGAGGTCAACCGCGCCGACGGCAAGAAACACCCGTGGCAACGTCCCTGGTCCTCCGGCTGGTCACTGATGCGCATCGGCGCGCTGCTCCGCCGCCGGGACATGGCCCTGCTCGACGCCTGGTACGCGGCGATCGGCCGGACCCTGCACGTCGAGGGGGGCAAGCCGCACGACCCCGACGTCGCGCGCCGGCTCCTCGACGAGATCGGCGCCGGCGCCGCCGTTCTGGACGAGGCTCTCGCCGACCCCACCACCCACGACGACGTCCGGGACGACCACAACCGCGTGGTGGCCGCCGGCGGGTTCGGCGTGCCGACCCTGGTCTTCCCCGACGGCGATCACCTCTTCGGCCCCGTGCTGATCGACCCGCCGACCGGCCCCGCCGCGCTGCGCCTGTGGCAGGTCGTCACCGGCTTCCTCGAGTTCCCCCACCTGTACGAGCTGCAACGCCCCAAGAGCGCTTGCGACCAGGCCGCCATCGCCGACGCCCTCGAGCCCTACCTCCGCGGCCGCGACTGGGTGAGCGTCGACCGCGGCCGGGTGCTCTCCTTCGCCACCCCCACCAGGAACACCGAGAACGGAGACCGCGCGTGACCACCTCCATCCCGAAGCAGCCACTGGTGTCCGTTCTGGACGAGCAGTGGACCGCGCTGGCCGACCTCATGGCGGAGCTGCCCGAACCCGCCTGGTCGACCCCGACCGACCTGCCCGGATGGTCGGTGCGCGACGTGTTCGCCCACGTCCTGGGCACGGAGGCGGTGCTCGACGGCGAGCCCACCCCCGACCCCGGCGTCGACGTCGCCGCGCTGCCGCACGTGCACAACCCCATCGGTGAGGCCAACGAACGCTGGGTCCGCGCCCTCCGCCAGCAGCCCCCGAGCCAGGTCCTCGCCCGGTTCGCCGAGGTCACCGACCGCCGCCGCGCCGCGCTCGCCGCCATGTCGCAGGAGGAGTTCGACGGACCGAGCTGGACCCCGGCCGGCCAGGCCACCTATGGCCGGTTCATGCAGATCCGGGTGTTCGACTGCTGGATGCACGAGCAGGACATCCGGGCGGCGACCCGGCGACCCGGCGGCGACGACGCGACCCGCGCCGAGGTTGCGCTGGACGAGATCGACCGCGCCCTCGGCTACATCGTCGGCAAGTTGGCCGGTGCGCCGCGGGGCAGCTCGGTGACCTTCGCGCTCACCGGTCCGCGCCCCCGCGACCGGCACGTCCTCGTCGACGGCAGGGCCGCCGTCGTGCCCGAGCTGCCGGCGCCGGCCACCACCACGCTGCGGCTCCCGGCCGTCCTGTTCGCCCGGCTCGCCGGCGGCCGGGTGCGTTCCGACACCCACCGCGACGAGATCGCCGTCACCGGGGACACCGCGCTCGCCGAGCGGGTACTGGCCAACCTCGCCTACACCCTGTGAGCGGTCAGAACGCCGCCCACAGCGCCCGGGTGCCGCCCACCACCGGCAGCGTCACCGACGTGCGGGTGAGGTCGATCGCCAACCCGGTGCCCGGCTTGGGCCGCAGCGTGAAGTCGTGGTCGCTGGAGGCGAGCACGAACTCCAACCGGTGCCCGGCGGGAAGCACGTAGTCGTCGGGCTGCAGCTCGAACGTCACCCGGTAGGTCTTGCCCGGTGTGATCGGCAGGGTGTGCGCCGGGCTGATCCGGTTCTGCGGGTCGGTCCAGCCCCGGGTGATCACCGTGGAGCTGCCGTCGGGCGCGCGGTCGACCAACACGCCGGTGATGTTGGCGGCCGGCCGGTCGAACGAGATCGCCAGGCTCACCTTCGCCGTGCCGCTCAACCGCACGGGCCGGGTGGCCGGGCCGGTGGCATAGGCCAACCGGTGTGCCGACCGCGGTTGGTCGACCAGCTCCTCGATGGTCTTGGTGGCATCGTCGGTCAGTCGCTCCACCGTGGGCCAACCCGGTACCGGGTGCCGGACGTCCAGGCCACCCCGCGCCGAACCCCCCGGCCGCGGGTACAACCGCGCGTCCGCGGTGCCCGGCGCCGGCCAGTCGGCCTCGTCGGTCCACGACTTGTCCTCGCGCTGCACGGTGGCCTTCGGCTCGCGCTCGACGCCGTTGTC
The DNA here is from genome assembly GCF_900115565.1 of Amycolatopsis arida. Classification (GTDB taxonomy): domain Bacteria; phylum Actinomycetota; class Actinomycetes; order Mycobacteriales; family Pseudonocardiaceae; genus Yuhushiella; species Yuhushiella arida. The sequence continues at coordinate 169,136 of NZ_FOWW01000006.1, forward strand.
CTGCCCGTAGAGGTAGTGCGAGAACCAACGGTTCACTGTGGACAGCCACGCGTCGCGGCGCAGCGAGAGCGGATCGACGTGGCCGGACTGGTGCAGCCAGATCTTGTGCTCGACACCCCGCTTGCGCAGCGCCTCGTACCACTTCGCCACCTGGCTCATCGTGACGTTCCAGTCGTTGAGCCCGTGCACGGCGAGCACCGACGCGCGGACCTTGCCGACGTCGGCGAGGTAGTTGCGCTCGTGCCAGAACCCGCTGTAGTCGCCGGTGAGCCGGTCCTGCTCGGCGGTGAGCCGGTCGATCACCGGGCGGCAGACCTGCCGGTCGGCGCGGGTGTAGACGTACTCGGCGAGCACATCGGTGTCCTCGCCCTGGTAGCCGCCCGGCGCCACGACCGCGCCGTCCTCCCGGTAGTAGTCGTACCACGAGGAGATCGCGGCGATCGGCACGATCGTCTCCAGCCCCTCGACCCCGGTGCTGGCCACCGCGTTCGGCAGCGTTCCGTTGTACGACACGCCCATCATCGCGGTCTTGCCGGTGGTCCAGCCGGCGGTCACCGGCGCGCCTCCGGCGTCCCGGGCCGGCGCGCGCCCGTTGAGCCAGTCGACCACGGCCTTCGCCCCGAGCGTCTCGTTCCGCCCGCCACTGGTCGGGCAGCCGGTGGACTGGCCGCTGCCCAGCGACTCGCCGTAGACCACGGCGAAGCCGCGGGCGGTGAGGTACTGCTCGTAGCGCCAGGTGATCTGCGCGGCGTCCTGCGGCCCGGCCAGCCCCACCACCGACGCCGGCGTTCCGTTGTCGTCCCTCGGCTTCTTCCGCCCCGGCACGTACAGCTCGCGGTCGACGTCGTGCATGGTGATGTCGTTGCCGCCGGCGTAGTACGGGCTGGCCTGGTAGACCACCGGCACCCGCAGCCCCCGCTCGGTCGCCCGTGGCCGGACCACCTCGACGTGGACCAGGTCGTCGGCACCGTCCGCGTCGCTGTCCACCGGCGCGGTGACCCAGGCGTGCTCGCGCACCACGTCGGCGGGGTCGAACACCGGTTGGGCCTCGCCGTCGACGAACACCGGTCCCTGTGGCGGGTCGGCGTGCGCGGCGACGGCGGTCAGTGGCAGCACCACGACGGCGGTGCACAGGGCGGCGAGGCGAGCGGTGGCTCTCACGCGGTCCCCCAGTCTGGGTCGGAGCGGGTAGACGTCGACGTACCCTGACCGGAGACCCCCGTGGTGTCAAGGAGTTCGGCTGGTTGCCCGACGAACGGCGGCTCCGGCTACTACCGTCGGCGGCATGCCCACCGTGTTGGACGCCCCGATCGTCGCCGTCACCGTCTACCCCCGGCACGCGCGGATCACCCGGCGCGGGCGGGCCCGCCTGGCCGGCGACCCCCGGCTGGTGCTCGGCGACCTGCCGCTCGGGATCGTGCCCGACTCCGTCCGGGTCGCCGGGCGCGGACCGGCGACGGTCGTCGGCGTGGAGCTGGCCCGGCAGGTGCGCGCCGAGCCGGCCGACCCCGAGCTGGCGGCCCTGGTCGAACGGCAACGCACCGTGAAACGGCGACTGGCGGAGATCGGCGACGCGCGGACCGTGGAGACCACCCGCGCGGAGCTGCTCGACGCGCTGGCCCGCCGCGCGGGCGGCGCGCTCGCCACGGCGCTGGCCCGTGGGTCGGCCGAACCGGATCGGGTCGCGCACATCGGGGAGGCCGTCACCGGGCAGCTCGGCGCGACCCTCGCCCGGCAGCGCGACCTCGCCGAGCGCCACGCCCGCCTCACCGAGGAGCTCGACGCCGCCGCGCGGGCGGTGCGCGACCGGGAGGCCGAGCACGGGCCGGACCGCACGGCGGTGACCGTCGAGCTGGCCCCGGAGCGGGCCGGGCACGACGACCCCGAAGTCGAGCTCGAGGTGTCCTATGTGGTCACCGAGGCCGGTTGGGAGTCCGGCTACGACCTCCGGCTGCGCGGCGAGCGGCTCGCGCTGATCTGGCACGGCATCGTCCACCAGCGCACCGGCGAGGACTGGCCGGAGTGCCCGCTGACCCTGTCCACCGCGCGCCCCGCTGCCGGCGTGTCCGTGCCCGAGCTGGCCCCGTGGTTCCTCGACCGCGCCCGCCCCGCGCCCCCGCCGCAGGGCCGGGGCGGCTCCTCCACGCTCGCCATGCCGGCCGGCGGCGGCGCGCCCGAGATGGCGGTGGCGACCGCCGAGGCCGAGCACGGCGCCACGGTGTCCACCTACCGGCCGACCCGCCCGGTGGCCGTGCCGGCCGACGGCCGCCCGTACCGCACGACGATCGCCGAGCTCGCGCTGACCGCCACGCTGGACCACGTCGCCGCACCGGTCCGCGACGACCACGCCTACCTGCGCGCGGTGGTCACCAACGGCTCCCCGCACACCCTGCGGCCGGGCCGGGCCGCGCTGTTCCACGACACCGAGTTCGTGGGCACCACCAGCCTGCCCACCTGGGCACCCGGCGCGGAGGTCGAGCTCGCGCTCGGGATCGACGACCGGATCCAGGTGGAGCGCGAGCTGGTCCGCCGCACCGCCGGCAGGGGCCCGCTGTCCGGTGCCCGGCGACGCGAGGTCGGCTACCGGATCACCGTCGCCAACCACCGACCCACACCGGCCACCGTGACTGTGCTCGACCAGGTGCCGGTGTCGCGCGACGACGCCGTCGTCGTGCGCGACGTGCACGCCCACCCGGAGCCGGACGAGCGGTCCGACCTCGGCGAGCTGACCTGGCGGCTGGAACTCGCGCCCGGCGCCGACGCCGAGATCATCCTGTCGTTCCGGGTGGACGTGGGCAAGGGCGTCGAGCTCGCCGGCTGGCGGGAGTAGGGCGAATCCGATCCATTCGTCTCCCAGCGGCGGCAGCCGCGTCCTGCGCGGCACGCACCTCGCACCGCTACCCGCACCGCCACGGGAAACAAGTCCAGAACACTCTCACCCCTGGGAGATGTAGGCCTGGAGCTGTTCCCGGCTCTGCTCGAGCTCGTCCATCCTGGCCTTCACCACGTCCCCGATGCTGACGATGCCGGCCAGCTTCCCGTCGACGAGCACCGGGACGTGCCGGATCCGCCGCTGCGTCATCACCGCGCTCAGGTCGTCCACCGAGTCCTCGGGACCGCAGGTGGCGACGACCTTCGTCATGATCTCCGACACCGGGCGCCCCAACAGCTGCGCGCCCCGCTCGTGCAGCCGCCGCACCACGTCCCGCTCGGACACGATTCCCGCGACGCCGTCGCCGCCGGCGACCACCAGCGCGCCCACGTTGTGCTCGGCCAGCCGGCCGAGCAGCTCGGCCACGGTGGCGTCCGGATCCACCGTCGCCACGAACGTCCCCTTGCTCCGCAACACGTCGGCGATCCGCATGCGTTCTCCTCCCGACCCGGTGAGCTGACTCACATCAGGCTAGCGGTCGGGGCGGGGCCCGGGAAAGCCGTTGATCGCCTAGCGGACCTGGTCCTCCGGCGCGGTGAAGGTGTTGCAGGACCCGGTGCTGAAGGACCGGAATCCGATCTCCGCCCACCGGACCTGGTTGGCCAGCGTGCCGTGGGTGTCGCTGTCCCCGGAGTTCGCGAAGTCGTCGACCGCCTCCCGAGCCTGCCGCATGGTGAGCGAGCCCTGGCCGGCGGCGCTCCTCAGGAACAGCCCGGCGAAGCAGTTGGCCTGCAACTCCACCTTGCGGGTCAGCGCCTTCACCTCGGGGCCGTCCTCCTCGGCGTCGGCCAGCTCGTCCTGCACCGCGTACATGATCCCGCTCAACGTCTGCACGTGGTGGGCGTACTCGTGGGCGAGTACGGCCAGGTGCGAGGCGGGGTTGGTGCCCACCGTGTCGAGCAGCCGGTCCTCGGGCATGTAGATGACCTCGTCCCAACCACAGTAGAACGCGGTGGCCTCCTCGGCGGTGGGTGTCTCGCCGCACTCGGTGCTCGCGTCGGCCGCGATGTCCAGCCGCGGCGAGGCGAACGGCTGGTTCACCGCGGCCAGTGCCGGCCGCCACACCTCGTCCAGGCAGGCCACGCCGGCGGTGTAGAACGCGCGCAGCTGATCCGCGGCGCGGCCGAGCTCGGGCAGGTCGCAGGCCACCTTCGGCAGCTCCACGTCCGCGGCGAGCAACGGGTTCGTGCCGAGCGCGCGGACAGGGGCGGCCACCGCGGAGGTGCTGCTCGACGGGCTCGCGCTCGCGGCGACCCCGGGCAGCGCGATCGGCGTGCCGCCGACCGTCCCACCGGCCCGGCCCACCAGCACCACGGTGGCGACCACGGCGAGCACCAGCAGCGCGGTGCCGAGCAGGGCCCACGGCGAGTTGCGGGGTGGCGCGGCCATGCCCGGTGGCGACCCGTAGTCGGCACCGGCCGGCACGGTGTCATCCGGCGGGTCACTCGGCGCCGTGCCGGGCGACGGCGGGGGCTGCGCCGGCGGTTCCTCGCGCCTGCCCTCCTCGGCTGTGTCCACGGTCTCCTCCCCCACCTGCGATCCTCCCCCGGCTCGCGGCGAAGGCCAGCATATCCAGGGGTCTTCCCCTCCGGATCACGAAACGAGAACTCCTCCCGCGCCGGCACCCGTCGGGAATGGGCCAGACTGGGGGAATGACCGACACCGATCCCTACCTCTGGCTGGAGGACGTCACCGACGAGCGGGCCCTCGACTGGGTACGGGCACGCAACGCGGAGACCACCGCCGAGCTGGCCGACCGGCCCCGGTTCGGGCGGCTGCGGGACGAGATCCGCGAGGTGCTCGACGCCGACGACCGCATCCCCTATGTCCGGCGGCGGGGCGAGCTGCTCTACAACTTCTGGCGGGACGCGGCGCGCCCGCGCGGGGTGTGGCGGCGCACCACGCTGGCCGAGTACCGGACGCCGCGGCCGGACTGGGAGGTGCTGCTCGACGTCGACGCCCTCGCCGAGCGGGAGGGCGAGAACTGGGTGTGGCAGGGCGCCACCGTCCGCTACCCGGGCTATTCGCGCGCACTGGTGGAGCTGTCCCGGGGCGGCGCCGACGCCACCGTGGTCCGCGAGTTCGACCTCGATCGGCGGGAGTTCGTCCCCGACGGCTTCACGCTGCCCGAGGCGAAGAGCTCGGTCACCTGGATCGACGAGGACCGGATCTACGTCGGCACGGACGTCGGGCCTGGGTCGCTGACCTCCTCCGGCTACCCGCGGCTGGTCAAGGAGTGGCGGCGCGGCACGCCGCTGGCCGACGCCGAGACGGTGTTCGAGGGCAAGGCGGACGACGTGGCCGTGTACGGGCTGTACGACCCCACCGAGGGGTTCGAGCGGCACATGGTCCACCGCAGCATCGACTTCTACCGGGCCGAGCGCTACCTGCGGACCGCCGAGGGGCTGGTCCGGCTGGACGTCCCCGACGACGCGCGGACGTCGGTGCACCGCGAGTGGCTGCTGGTGCGGACGCGGTCGCCGTGGGCGGTCGGGGGCACCGAGCACCCGGCGGGTGCGCTGCTGGCGGCCCGGCTCGACGAGTTCCTGGCCGGCCGGCACCGCTGGGACGTGCTGTTCGAGCCCGACGAGCACACATCGCTGGACTACCACGCGTGGACCCGGCACCACCTCGTCGTCGGCACGCTGTCCGACGTGCGGACCCGGCTGCGGGTACTCACCCCCACCGGGGACGGCTGGCGCGACGAGCCACTCTCCGGGGTCGGCGAGCGGGCCGCCACGATCGAGCTGGTGGACACCGACCCGCGGCACACCGACGAGCTGCTGCTCAGCACCAGCGGGTTCACCGAGCCGGCCACCCTCGTCCGCGGCGAGGTCGGCCAGGACACGGAGGTGCTCAAGCGGGCGCCGGCGTTCTTCCCGGCCGACGGCCTCACCGTCGACCAGCACGTCGCGACCTCGACGGACGGCACGAAGGTGCCGTACTTCGTGGTCGGCCGTCCCGGGTCCGGGCCGGGGCCGACGTTGCTCACCGGCTACGGCGGGTTCGAGGTGTCGCTCACCCCGTCGTACAGCGGTGTGATCGGCCGCGGCTGGCTGGCCCGCGGCGGCACCTACGTGGTCGCCAACCTCCGCGGCGGCGGTGAGTACGGCCCCCGGTGGCACAGCGAGGCGGTCCGGGCCGACCGGCACCGGGTGTACGAGGACTTCGCCGCGATCGCGAGGGACCTCGTCGAGCGCGGGATCACCACCCCGGAGCGACTGGGCATCCAGGGCGGCAGCAACGGCGGTCTGCTGATGGGCGTCATGCTGACCCGCCACCCCGAGCTGTTCGGCGCGATCGTCAGCCAGGTGCCGCTGCTGGACATGCGCCGCTACCATCGGTTGCTGGCCGGCGCGTCGTGGATGGCCGAGTACGGCGACCCCGACGACGAGGCGGACTGGGCTCACCTGCGGGAGTTCTCGCCCTACCACCAGGTGCGGGCCGGGCGGGACTACCCTCCGGTGCTGTTCGTGACCTCCACCAGGGACGACCGGGTGCACCCGGCGCACGCGCGGAAGATGGTCGCCCGGATGCGCGAGCTGGGGTACGGGCCGGACCGGGTGCGCTACCACGAGAACATCGAGGGCGGCCATGGGGCGGCGGCGGACAACGCGCAGCTCGCCGTCAAGTGGGCGCTGGTGTTCGAGTTCCTGTGGTCCCAGCTCGGTTGACGCCCTCAGCGGGGTGATCAGCCCCAGCAGCCGCAGCCGGCGACCGCCGGCGGTGGCCCGAGGGGCTCGCGTGCCGCCTCCCTGATGTCGGCCAGCACCCGCCGCCGCTCCTCCGGTGAGAGGTAGCGGCCGCGCAGTACCACGGCGTGCACCCGCCGGGTGTTGCGGATGTCGGCGAGCGGGTCGGCGTCGAGCACCACCAGATCCGCGCTCGCACCCGGGGTGATGGTGCCGGTGGTGTGCGCGAGGCCGAGGAACCGGGCCGCGTCGAGGGTGGCCGCGCGCAACGCCCGCGCCGGGGACAGCCCGGCCTCGACCAGGAGATCCAGCTCGTCGTGCAGGCCGAAACCGGGGAAGCAGAACGGGTTGTTGGCGTCGGTGCCGGCGAGCAGGCCGACGCCCGCCCGGTCCAGCGTGCCGACCAGCCGCCGCTGGGCGGCGAAGAAGGCACGTCGCTCGGCGATCTGCTCGGGCGTGCCGGGCGCGGTGCTCTCGAGCTGCCGCCACCAGTAGTCCACGATGGTGGGCGGTAAGTAGGCCAGCCGCTCGTCGTCCGGGTCGAACGCCGCGACCGGCAGCGACAGGGACCGCAGCACGGTGAGGGTCGGTGACTGCCACGTCCCGTTGCGGCGCAGCCGGGCGAACAGTGCGTCCGCCTTGGCCGGGTCGTAGCCGGCCACCGCCGTCCCTTCCAGCCTCCTGGCCCGGAGGAACCACTCGATCGGCCGCTCGGGGTCCACCGGTTCCCTGGTGATCTCGACGCGGATCCGGTCCTCGTCGGCGGAGGTGGCGAGGAACATCCCGAAGAGGTGTTCGATGCTGCGCAGGCCCTGGTCGCTGGCCTCGCCCGCGGAGACCCGCTCCGGCACGTGCCCGACGACGGGGAGCCGCTGCCGCCGGGCCTCGGCCGCGACCGCCGCGAACGTCTCCGCACCGAGGAACGAGTAGGCCTTCACGAAGTCGGCGCCCCGCGCGGCGGCGGCGCGGACGGCCGCTCGGGCCTCGTCGGGGGTGGCGACCTGGGCGGCGCCGGTCGGTGCGTGGATCGAGTGCGGTCCGTCGATGATCGTGCTGGCGATGACCATCCGCGGGCCCAGCACCTCGCCGCGGTCGATGCGCTCGCGCAGGTCGTGCAGCGCGGGGTGGAAGTAGCCGTACATCTCGCGCACACCGGTCACCCCGTTGACGACGTACAGCGGCGGGTACACCCGGTCCAGCGGGACGGAGTGCACGTGCATGTCCCACAGGCCGGGGATCAGGTACTTGCCGGGCAACCGCAGCACCCGCGCGCCGGGCGGGAAGCCGCGTGCCGGGGTGTGGCCCACGGCGACGATCCGGTCGCCGACCAGGACCACGGTCGCCGGCCGCCCGGGCCGGCCGGTGCCGTCGATCACCGTGGCGCCGGTGAGGATGGTGATCTCCGCTCCGCCGGGCTCGGCCGCGGCGTCGAGCCCGGTGGTCAGCGTGCCGCCGGCGACGGTGAGTCCGGCCCCGCAGCGGGCCAGCCAGGTGAGGAACGCGCGGCGGTCGGTGGGCGAGTCCACGGCCATCGTCAGGTGACCCCCTTCGGTCGGCTACCCCCACTCTGCACCCTCGGGTAACGGAAGGGTCAAGCCCGCCTCGACGGGCTTCTCCTCAGCGTGTACTTTTTCTAGCAAAGTTGTTGGTGGACACGAGTTACGGGGGCGGTATGACGGAGAGCGCACAGGGCATGGACCCGGAGGGGACCCTGGCGGAGGTTCGACGGGTCCGGGAGCGGGCCCGCCGGCTGGCACACGGCGGGGCGTGGCTGACGGCCCTGCTGCTCGCCGCGTTGGTGCTGGGCAGCACCGCGTGGTACGAGGCGCCGTTCGGTGAGCCGGATCAGGACGGGTGGATCACGCACCCCTTCTGGGCCGGTTTGCCCAACGTCACCCGGAGCGAGGTGGGGCCGTACCTGTACTGGTTCCTCGGCATACCGCTGGTGGTGGCCGCCACGGGGGCGTGGTACCGGTGGCGCGGCGGCCGGGTCGGGATGCGGGTCGCCTGGCACTGGTACGTGGCGATCACCCTGGGCGCGCTGGCGTCGCTGGCGGTCGTGGCGGCCGTGCCCCGCACGCCCGACGGCGACCATCCCCCCGGCTGGGCGGGCCTGCTCACGCCGCTGATCGTGGTGGCGGTGGCGGCCGTGGCCTTGGGCGCGGTGGAGCGCAGCCCGGGGCTGATGGCCGGCGGGGTGTGGCTCGGCCTGATCACGGCGTGGCACAGCACGGCGGGAATGGGCGGGTTGTCCGGTGGGGCGACGTGGCTGCTCAACGGCGGCGACGGCGGGTCGGCCGACGGCGGCCAACTCACCCTGCTCGGGTTGCACCGGCCGGGGCCGGTCCTGCTGCTGATGGTGCTCCCGCTGGTGCTGGTCGCCGGCCGGCAGCTCTGGCGGACCCGCGGGGGCACGGCATGAGTGAGCACGAGGCGCCGCATCCCGCGCTGGCGCTGGACGAGACGACCCACCAACGGGTGCGGCTGGCGATACTGGCGGTACTGGCCGAGGCCACGGAGTGCACGTTCGCCGCGCTGCGCGACCAGTTGGAGCTGACCGACGGCAACCTCAGCCGGCACCTGCGGGTGCTCGAGGAGGCCGGGCTGGTGGAGCTGCGCAAGACGTTCGCCGAGCGGCGGCCCCGCACCTACCTCAGGCTCACCCGCGCGGGCCGCGCCGCGCTCCGCGCCCAACTCGACGCCATGGAGCAGCTGGTCCACCGCCTGCGCGACCGCACCGACGACTGAGCCGCCCCGCCAGTACTCCGGCCTGAACAACCGGAGCGGAACTGGCGGGGCGCTTCCCAGGACGCGCTGTTGCTCAGCTCCGGAGAAGCTCCGGGAGGCGGAGAATCTCCTCCTCGGTGGCGCAGGACTCACCAACCGACACAAAGGTCAGGAGGCGGACACTCCCTCCCCTCACCGCGGCGATCTTGTGGTGGCCGTCGAGGAGGAAGTGGAACAGCCCCCCAGTGGCGCACGCGGCGAAACCACGGGCCTTCGATGTCGAGCAGCCCCAGGGCGGCAGCGGTCGGGTGGCCGGAGGCTTCTCCGTAGCGGGCGGTCGTGACCGGGTCGGCGAGCGCGGAATCGGTGATGGGAACGGCGAACTGGAACAACTGCGTGCTCGTCGACCTGATGGTGACCGAGCCGGTGACAGGCGACGTTGGCGGGATCGATCGCGTACTCGTGGCACGCCGTCGACGGTCAGGTAGCGGGCAGGAGGGTCTGTCCAGTCCACCGCGAGCCGGGGTGCCGCCGTCCCCAGGATCACCCGCCGGTAAGCCAGGACCTTGGTCATCTCCGTAGCCTGCCCGGGGCCCTGCCACCGAGGCACCCGAGATTCGCGCCGTGAGCTAGCAGGTGGGGCACCGCCAGGACTGGCGGTGCCCCACCTGAGCGGCTGTTCAGGGTCACCCAGCGCTGACCGTCAGCTGCAGCCGGAGGTGGCGCCGCAGCCCTCGCAGACGTAGCAGGAGCCCGCGGGGCGCATCTTCGTGCCGCAGGTCATGCACAGCGGCGCGTCGGCCGCCTTGCCGAGCTGCAGCTCGACCAGCTCGGCGGTGCTGTGCGCCGATCGTTCGGACTCGGACGGCTCCGCGTTCTCCCGCTCGGCGGCCCGCGACCCGCTCGCGTCGACGGTGCTGCGCAGCGCCTCCAGGTCCACCTGCTCGGCCGGCGGCTCACCGTGGTCGGCCCGCACCTGCGCGGACCGCTCGTCGGCGGTGAAGATCCCGAGCTGGGCCCGCTTCTCGAACGGCAGGTAGTCCAGCGCCAACCGGCGGAACAGGTAGTCCAGCACGCTGGTGGCCATCCGGATGTCGGGGTCGTCGGTCATCCCGGCCGGTTCGAAGCGCAGGTTCGAGAACTTCTGGACGTAGAACTCCAGTGGGATCCCGTACTGCAGCCCCACCGAGATGGACATCGAGAACGCGTCCATCACACCGGCCAGCGTCGAGCCCTGCTTGCCGAGCTTGACGAAGATCTCGCCGAGCCCGTCGTCGGGGTACGAGCCGGCGGTCAGGTACCCCTCGGCGCCACCGACGGTGAACGACACCGTCTGGCTCGGCCGCTTCTTCGGCAGCCGCCGGCGCACCGGCCGCTGCTCGACCTCCTCGACGGCCTTGTCCTGCTCCTTCTTGGCCGTGGACAGTGGCTGGCCGACCTTGCAGTTGTCCCGGTAGATGGCCAGCGCCTTGAGGCCCAGCTTCCAGCCCTGGAAGTAGATCTCCTCGACGTCCTCGACCGTCGCCGACTCCGGCATGTTCACCGTCTTGGAGATGGCGCCGGACAGGAACGGCTGCACCGCGGCCATCATCCGCACGTGGCCGATCGGGGCGATCGACCGCTCACCCACCGCGCAGTCGAACACCTCGTAGTGCTCCGGCCGCAACCCGGGCGCGTCCACCACGTGGCCATGCTGGGCCACGTACTCGACGATCGCCTCGACCTGCTCCGGCTGGTACCCCAGCACCTGCAGCGCCCTCGGCACCGTCTGGTTGACGATCTGCATCGAGCCGCCACCCACCAGCTTCTTGAACTTCACCAGCGAGAAGTCCGGCTCGATGCCGGTGGTGTCGCAGTCCATCATGAAGCCGATCGTCCCGGTCGGCGCCAGCACGCTGGCCTGCGCGTTGCGCCAGCCGTGCGCCGTGCCGAACTCGATGCCCCGCTGCCACTCCCGGGTCGCCAACGTTCGCGTCCTGGCGTCGTCGGTGTGCAGGGTGCGGATCTCGTCGTTGGCCGCGGCGTGCTTGCGCATCACCCGCTGGTGCGCCTCGGCGTTGCGGGCGTAACCCTCGTACGGACCCACCACCTCGGCCAGCTCCGCCGAGCGCCGGTAGGACACGGCCGTCATCAGCGACGTGATCGCCGCGGCGAGCGCCCTGCCGCCGGCGGAGTCGTAGGCCCGCCCGGTGGCCATCAGCAGCGCGCCGAGGTTGGCGTAGCCGATGCCGAGTTGGCGGAACTTGCGGGTGGTGTCGGCGATCGCCTCGGTGGGGAAGTCGGCGAAGCAGATGGAGATGTCCATCGCGGTGATCACCAGCTCGACTGCCTTGGCGAACCGCTCGGCGTCGAACGACCCGTCCTCGCCCAGGAACTTCAGCAGGTTCAGCGACGCCAGGTTGCAGCTGGAGTTGTCCAGGTGCATGTACTCCGAGCACGGGTTCGACGCGGTGATCCGGCCCGACTCCGGGCAGGTGTGCCAGTCGTTGATGGTGTCGTCGTACTGCAGGCCCGGGTCGGCGCACTCCCACGCGGCCTTGGCCATCGAGCGGAACAGCGCCTTGGCGTCGACCTCCTCGATCACCTCGCCGGTCATCCGGGCCCGCAGACCGAACTTCCCGTCGGTCTCCACCGCGCGCATGAACTCGTCGGACACCCGCACCGAGTTGTTCGCGTTCTGGTACTGCACCGAGCTGATGTCGCCGCCGCCGAGGTCCATGTCGAAACCGGCCTCCCGCAGGACGCGGATCTTCTCCTCCTCGCGCGCCTTGGCCTGGATGAACTCCTCGATGTCCGGGTGGTCGACGTCGAGCACCACCATCTTCGCCGCGCGCCGGGTCGCGCCACCGGACTTGATGGTGCCGGCGGAGGCGTCGGCGCCGCGCATGAACGAGACCGGGCCGGACGCCGTGCCGCCCGAGGAGAGCAGCTCGCGGGACGAGCGGATCCGGGAGAGGTTGAGCCCGGCGCCGGAGCCGCCCTTGAAGATCAACCCCTCCTCCCGGTACCAGTTCAGGATCGACTCCATCGTGTCATCAACCGACAGGATGAAGCAGTTGTGGACACGCAGGTTGCCGGAGAGGTACTCGCCGCTTTCGGTCTGGATGTCGTAGACCTCCATTGGACCGAGCTCCTCGACGCGGGCGATCTCCAACCGCTTCACCGGGCCGGCCGCGCGGCCCGGCTGGTCGAACCCTCGAGCCAGCTTGGCTGCCTTGTCCTGGCCGACAAAGCCGATCTCGTCGGCGAACGTCCTCCGGTCCCCGGCGTTCTGGATTCGGAGGCTCCAGCAGCCGTGCCGATCCGCACGCGGATCGGGCTTGAAGCTCACCCGCGAGAAGATGCCGAACCTCAACAGCAGCGACTGCACGCCGCGCACGAGTCGCTCGGAGATCATGTCCATGGCGACGAGCGTCGACCGCTCACGCGCCGATACGTAACCTTCGGCCTGGAACATGCTCCGCACATAGGCGGCAACCACGGGCAGCGGCGCGGTGAAGAGCCGCTCGGGCACCTTCATGTCGACGCCCCGTGCGCGTAGTCCCCACTTCTCGACGAAGGACGCGAGGTGGTTGCCGTAGAGGCGGATCCGGCGGCAGTCCAGGTCGTCGCGCTGCGTCTCGACCGTCCGCACATGACGGTGCGCCTCAGGAAACACCCGATCGATCGCGGACATCACCCAGCCGAACTCGTCGTCGTTGACGGTCATCGCCTCGATCGTCAACGACTTGTTCGTTCCCTCGTACTGGCCGACGAAGCCGTCCGACTGCAACCAACCCGCGAGCGCCGCTTCGGCGATCTCGTCGGGGCTGATCTCCCCCTCGCCGAAACCATCCCGGCGGTGCCACTGGAGCTGGTCTCCGGGTCGGAGACCGCCCGCCTCGACGAACCGCCCTGTCCGGTCACTCGTGCACTTCCACACGAGGTGGTCGGCCGTCACGTCGAGGACGTACCCGGCCTTCGTGTGGAGGCGAAGCACGTTCTTGACGCCGTTCGCCTTCACGGCGACGACTCGGGTGAGGCCGTACGCGTCGTACACCTTCGTGCCGACCGCACCGTCCTCGACGAGTTTGCCGATCGGCACCAACCCACCCGGCGTGCTGACCAGAGCGTCGTACGGCTGGCACGCGCTCACCTGCTGTTTCGAGCTGGTGCCGACGTTGAACCAGACCGGGGAGTTGAAGCTGAACACCTGGTGCAGCAGCATCCAGGTGAGCTCGTGCTCGAAGATCTCCGCGTCGGTCTTCGTGTCGAAGTAGCCGTGCTTCACGCCGGCCGCGACGTAGGTCTTGACCACCCGGTCGATCAGCTGCTTGAGGCTGTGCTCGCGCCGCGGGCTGCCCAGCGCCCCGCGAAAGTACTTGCTGGTGACGATGTTGGTGGCGTTGGCCGACCAGAAGTCCGGGAACTCGACACCACGCTGCTCGAAGTTCACCGAGCCGTCGCGCCAGTTGGTCATGACGACGTCACGCTTCTCCCAGGTGACCTCGTCGTAGGGGTGCACGCCCTTGGTGGTGAACACGCGCTGCACGCTCAGGCCGCGCCGCCGCCGCTTGCCCGACTTGCCGGTGGCCTCCGCGTCGACTCCCACGGTCTCCGTCATGACTCCCTCTCCACTGTTCCCGAGCGCCGCGGCGGCGTCAGCTGTCCTGCTCACCGTCGTCCTGCGCAGCCGACTCCGCCATCGCCTGCCGAAGATCCGCGATCTCCTTCTCGAAGTCCTCGATGGACGAGAAGGAGCGGTAGACACTCGCGAAGCGCAGGTAGGCGACCTCGTCGAGCTCGCGGAGCGGACCCAGGATGGCCAGCCCCACCTCGTGGCTCGGAATCTCCGCGACGCCGGTCGCCCGGATCGACTCCTCGACCCGCTGCGCGAGCTGCTGCAGCGCGTCGTCGTCGACCGGCCGACCCTGGCAGGCGCGGCGCACTCCCCGAACCACCTTGTCCCGGCTGAACTGCTCGGTGACCCCCGACCGTTTCACCACGGCGAGCACCATCTGCTCCGAGGTGGTGAACCGGCGACCGCACTTCGAGCACGAGCGGCGCCGCCGGATGGCCTGCCCCTCGTCGACCTCACGAGAGTCGACGACGCGGGAGTCCGCGTGCCGGCAGAAGGGACAACGCACGGCCGATCACCTTCCTCCCCACGACACGGGCTCGACTCACTGAGGCCGACCATCCGAGCCACCACGCGAAGCCGGCCCGCTGCGACAGCCTACTTCGGATCCTACCCCAACCTGTGGACCAACTACAGGCGTGTACTACTACATGTAGGGGTTGACCTTAAGTCGCGGCGTCGGGCCACGCAAGCGACGCGACCGGACCGAGTGAGGGTCGTCGTGCCGGGGGCGGCGTCCACCTGGGAGTGTCGCGGGCGGTGTGCCCGTGCTCGCGACGCGTCACTCCCCCGGCAAGGGGATCGGCCTCGCGCCGGCAGATCACCGGAGCGCCAACCAGCCGGCGCCGGCCCGGGCGGAGCGGCTTCGCCGCCACGGGGAGGCGGAACCGGCGTACCGGAAACCGGCGCCGCGGCATCACCGGGCCGGGAACCGGCGCGCCGACCATACTGCCAGCGCGCAGCGGGCGGGCTCAGGGACCGCTCGGGATGGGATCGGGACCGCGAGCTCGGCGACCCGACGCTCCGGCCACCGGCCTTCCGAGGTCGGACCGAGGAGTCGCCGACCCCCGGCACGGGAAGCGCGCTCCCGCCACCGGCCAGGACACCCGCGCCTCGGCCCGCGGCGCCCGGGTCAGGGCAGCGCGACGCCCGGCTCGTACGGCACGGCGAGCGGAAGCCCGGCCGGGACGGCGGCACCGGAGAGCTCGTTCAGCTCCTGGATCCGCCGCACGACGGCGCCGGTGTCGCTGCCTGGCGCCATCCGCTCGGCGAGATCCCACAACGTCTCTCCCGGCGCGACCGACACCAGCGCGGTCCGCTCCGGCACCCCGGTCGACACCCCGTCACCCAGCAGTCCGAGGCCGGTGACGGTGAACGCCACGGCGACCGCGAGCGCCGCCAGCAACGGCCATCGCACCGTCCGGCGGGGAGCTGGGCAGGTGGCGGTGGTGACCCGCCCGCGGCCGGCCACCGCTCTGACCCTGGTGGGTGGCCGGCGCGGCTCACCCCGCCGCGGCCGCGCCGGCGCGACCCGCGGCGGCACCGCCAGCCCCGACCTCGCCATCCTGGGCATCCTGGCCCCGGTCGTCCTGATCCCGGACGTCCCGGTTCCGCGCGCCCCGCGGTCCATGAGCACCGACATCCGACCCTCCTCGTGTCTCGCCCTCCCGGCCAGCCGGTCGAACAGCCGTTCTATCGAACGTCAGTGCGATGTGTACCACCCGGGACCGACAAAATCGAGTGACAGCGGCGTGTCGTTCGAACAATTGTTTGAGATCCCCCGAGTGGAGGGCTAACGTCGAGGGGTAGACCGGTGGTCGACGGCGCCGGCGGAACGACGCCACGCATCGACCCCGTGCCGGTTCGGTGCCGGTCCGGAACCGGTCCGACGCCACGGCGCCGGACCGGCCGGCACCGGACCTCGGTGACAGTGAGGCCGGAGGACAAGTGCCCGGAGGACGGGGAGGAGCGCAGTGGTGAGCGAGAGCAAGCGCGGGGCGGGCAAGGTGCACGCCCTGCGCGAGGTGGACGACCCCGACGACGGTCTGACCGCGCGTCAGCAGCAGGTCCTGGAGGTGATCCGGGCCTGGGTGGACCGGTTCGGCTACCCACCGAGCGTGCGCGAGATCGGTGAGGCCGTCGGGCTGACCTCCACGTCGTCGGTGACCCACCAGCTGCGCGCCCTGCAGCGGAAAGGCTACCTGCGCCGCGACGCGAAACGGCCGAGGGCGGTGGGCGTGCTCGCCACCCAGGCCCACCCGGCCACCGTCACCGGCGCCCCCGCCGGCGCGGCACCGGACACCATGGACGAGCAGATGCCGCAGCCGGCCTACGTGCCGCTGGTCGGCCGGATCGCCGCCGGTGGCCCGGTGCTCGCCGAGCAGGCCATCGAGGACGTGTTCCCCCTGCCGAAGGACATCGTCGGCGAGGGCGACGTGTTCCTGCTCAGCGTCACCGGCGACTCGATGATCGACGCCGCCATCACCGACGGCGACTGGGTGGTGGTCCGGCAGCAACCGGACGCCGAGACCGGCGACATCGTGGCAGCGATGATCGACGGCGAGGCGACGGTGAAGACCCTCAAGCGCAAGGACGGGCACGTCTGGCTCATGCCGCAGAACGAGGCGTACGAACCCATCCCGGGTGACGAGGCCACCATCCTCGGCAAGGTCGTGGCGGTGCTGCGGCGACTCTGACACCACGACTCGCGCGGGCGGGGTGCTCGGCGCCTCGGTGGTTCGCGTCGGGGCGTCGGGGGCGTGGGTGCTCCGGTTTCGGGGTGGTCAGCGGCCCAGGTGCTGTGCTCGGATGGTTCACGCCGGATGCCGCGTGGCCCGCGCTTCGGTGGTACCTGCGGGGCTGATCCGCGTCGGGTGGTTCGTGTGGAGCGTTCCGGCGTGGGGTGATACGCGTCGGGTGGTCCGTAGGCGGTTGGGTTCGAAGAGGTGCTCGCCTGAGTGGGTTGGTGGCTTTCCTCTGGACCTGACGGGTTCGTGTGGCTTGATCGGTGGTCGGTCGGCCGGCTTGGCAGCGAAGGTGGCAGTCGGCGGGGACGTGGCCTCGGCAGGGAAGTGGTCCCGGTAGGGAGACCGGGGGAAGCGGAGAGGTTGTTCCCGCGGTGAGCTTGCTCGTCGGATCGACTCGGCTCGGCGAGCGGGGCGCATCCTGGTGGCTGGGGTTGACCTCGCCCTGTCCCTGCCTGGGTGCCGGCGGTGCGAACCGGCTCGGCGCGCTTCCCTAGCGACCCGGCCGGCGGTGCCGTTGGCGCCGCAGCTTGTTCAGGCCCAGCGCGGCGGCGGCCAGCGCCACGACCACCGCCACCGCGGGCAGCACCGGCATCGACTCCTCACCGGCGGGGTCGGCGGCCCGGCTGTCGGCCGGTGGCTCGCCGCCGGGCCGGCCCGCGTTCGGGCCGTCCGTGCCGGCCTCGCCCACCAGCCCGGCGGCGCCGGGCACCGCCCGCACCGGCTGCCCGACCCCCTCGCTGGCCGACAGCAACGTCCCGTCCGGCTCGAACGCGATGGCCTCGCCCTGCGGCTCGTCGGGCAGCGGTACCCGCACCGGCTGCCGCCCCAGCGCGGCCACCACGTCACCGTCCGGCGCCGGGTACAGGTAGGCATCCGTGTAGGTACGCAGCGCCACCACCGTGCCGTCCGCGCTCACCGCCCCACCGGTGACCAGCACCGAACCGGTTGGCCCGACCGGCCCGCCCGGCGTGTCCGTGGCCGAGAGGCTCAACGAGCCCACCTTCTCCAGCGGCGTCGGCCCCGGGCTGGTCAATCGCTCGGCGGGCCGGTACACCTCCGACCGGCCGAGCACGTTCTTGGTGACCAGGTACGGCGTCCCGGCCCGGTCCAACAGCAGCGCCTCCGCGTCGTGCTGCCCGTCCGGATACGTCAACCGGTACAGCGTCGCGCGGCCGTCGGACCTGACGGCGTGCAACGCGACCGTGTCCCGCTGCTTGCGGTTGTCCCCGGTGTCGGCCAGCCACAGCGTGCCGTCCGTGGCCAGGGCGAGATCCTCCACGTCGTACGGATCCGTGGAGTTGGTCAGCACGCGCTGCACCCGGCAGCTCCGGTCCAGCACGAACACCTGGATCCGGCGGCCGCCGTCGTTGACGGCGTACCGGTGCCCCCCGTCGGCGGCCATCCCGGACAGCTCACCGATCCGCTGATCGTCGATCGCGCACACCGGCTCCGGCGCGGGCACCTCCGCCGGAGCCGCGAGCGCGGGCGAGCCGACCAGGAGCACCGCGAGCAGCACTGACAGCACGGCCGCCCCCGCCGGGACACGGCCGGGACGGCACCGACGGGTCGTGATCACCCGTCCACCGTACTGAAAGTCGGCGGGACACCGGTCCCGCGCGACGCGCTACGCGCGGGAGCTTTCCACCGCGTAGTCCCGCAACGCGGCGGCCAGGTCCGGCCGCACCCGGGCCACCAGCCGGGTGCCCTCCGAGGTGTGCTCCTCGGCGAGCACCTCACCGTCGGCATGGGTCCTCGCCACCAGCTCACCCCGCGTGTAGGGCACCACGACCTCCACCGCGACCTCCGGCCGGGGCAGCCGCTCGGCGACGGCCTCCAACAGCTCGGCCATGCCGTGCCCGGTCCGCGCGGACACCACCACCGCGTCGGGCAGCAGGTGCCGCAGCCGGGCCAGGGTCACCTCGTCGGCGGCGTCGGCCTTGTTCACCACGACCAGCTCCGGCGGCAGCGGCGTGGACCGGCGCGCGCCGATCTCCGCCAGCACCTCGCGCACCGCGCTCACCTGGTCCTCGGGCGCCGGGTCCGACCCGTCCACGACGTGCAGGAGCAGGTCGGAGTCGGCGGCCTCGTCCAGCGTCGACCGGAACGCCTCCACCAGCTGGTGCGGCAGATGCCGCACGAACCCGACGGTGTCGGTGAGGGTGTAGGCGCGCCCGTCCGGGGTCTCGGCCCGCCGCGTGGTCGGATCCAACGTCGCGAACAGGGCGTCCTCCACCAGCACGCCCGCGCCGGTGACCGCGTTCAGCAGGCTCGACTTGCCGGCGTTGGTGTAGCCGACGATCGCCACGCTGGGCACCTCGTTGGCCGTCCGCCGCCCGCGCTTGGTGGCCCGGACGGTGTCCATCGCCGCGATCTCGCGGCGCAGCTTGGCCATCCGCTTGCCGATCCGTCGCCGGTCGGTCTCCAGCTTCGTCTCACCGGGGCCGCGCAGACCCACGCCGGCGTTGCCACCGCGGCCACCGCCCTGCCGGGACAACGACTCACCCCAGCCCCGCAGTCGCGGGACGAGGTACTGCAGCTGGGCCAGCTCGACCTGCGCCTTGCCCTCCCGCGACCGCGCGTGCTGGGCGAAGATGTCCAGGATCAACGCGGTCCGGTCGATCACCTTCACCTTGAGCTTCGCCTCGAGCTGGCGGAGCTGACCCGGCGAGAGCTCACCGTCGCAGATCACCGTGTCCGCGCCGGTCGCCCTGACCACGTCGGCCAGCTCGCGCACCTTGCCGGCACCGATGTAGGTCGCCGGGTCGGGGCGACCGCGCCGCTGCACCATGCCCTCGAGGACCTGCGAGCCCGCGGTCTCGGCCAGCCGGGCCAGCTCGGCCAGCGACGCCTCCGACTGCTCGGCCGTGCCCTCGGTCCACACCCCGACGAGCACCACGCGCTCCAGCCGGAGCTTCCGGTACTCGACCTCGGTGACGTCGTCCAGCTCGGTGGACAGCCCGGCGACCCGCCGCAGCGACGCCCGCTCGGACAGCTCCAGCTCGCCTGGCGAGAGCTCCGGCTCGTCGAGCAGCAGCTCGTCCTCCCGCAACGCGGCATCGAGAGCGGCGTCGTCGACATCGGTGTCGGCGAAAGCCTGGTCGTCGAAAGACCTGTGTGTCAGTTCTGTCATCGTCTCCCTATCGTCCCACGGTTGGTGGGGATCAACGAGCCAATTACCGGCTCGGGTAGAGCGCCAGGTACACCGCCATGCGGTCGGCGCCGGACCGTCGCGGGCGGGCCGCGAACTCGTCGAGCAGCTCCCGCAGCCGATGTCGGAACTCCTCCTGCTCCTCGGCGGGCATTTGCACCACCAGGCGGGACTGGTCCAGCTCACCGGGACCGGTCTCCGCCACCTCCGCGAGGAACGCCTCGAGCATCGCCTCACGGACACCGTCGCTGTCGGCGTTGTCCAGCCGCCAGGACAGGCCGGTGGACCGGTACGGGATCTCCTTCGCGCCGCGGTTTCCCCTGCGCGCGGGTTGTGGCCGCAGGAAGCCCGCGTCCACCAGCTTGCGGACGTGGTGCAACGTCGTCGCGGGATCGCGGCCCAAGCGTTCGGCCAACTCCTTGTTGGTCAGTGCCTCCGCGTAGGTCAACCGGATGATGCGCAGCCGTATTCCCGAGGCGAGCGCGTTCGCCTCGGCCTCGGTGGCCTTCCGTCGTGGGTCCACCCGCACAGCCTACGACGAGCAGTGATTGACACATTCCAATCACTGGCGGCATGCTGCTCGGATGCCCCGCGTGTCCCTGTGGCTCCACCGCGACTTCCGCCGGCTCTGGGCCGGCGACACGGTCAGCCAGTTCGGCACCTTCGTCGGACACACCGTGCTGCCCCTGCTCGCCGCGACCGTGCTCGCCGCCACGCCGGCGCAGATGGGCCTGCTCACCGCCGCCGAGCACGCCGCGTTCCTGCTCCTCGGTTTGCCCGCCGGCGTCTGGGTCGACCGGGTCCGCCGGCGCACGCTCATGCTCGCCGCCGACGCCGTGCGCGGGACGCTGCTGCTGACCGTGCCGCTGGCATGGTGGGCGGGTGCGCTCACGCTGACCCACCTCGTCGTCGTGGCGCTGCTGGTGGGCGCGTGCACCCTGTTCTTCGACGTGTCCTATCAGTCCTACCTGCCGTTCCTCGTCGGGCGGGACCGGCTGGTGGAGGGCAACACCAAGCTGCAGGCCAGCCAGTCGGTCGCCCAGGTCACCGGCCCCGGCATCGGCGGGCTGCTGGTCCAGGCGGTCGGCGCGGCCACCGCGGTGACCGCGACCGGCCTGTCCTACCTCGCCTCGGCCGGCTGGCTGCTGCGGATCCGGGCCAGGGAGCCACGCCCGGTCCGCGCCGAGGGCACCCGGCTGCGCACCGAGGTGGCCGAGGGGCTGCGGTTCGTGTTCGGCGACCGCGCGCTGCGGGCCATCACCGGCTACACCGCCTCCGCGAACTTCGCCGGCGCCGCGTTCACCGCGGTCGAGGTGCTCTTCCTGACCCGGCACCTGGGCCTTCCGGCCGCCGCGGTCGGCACGGTGCTCGCCGCCGGCGGGGCGGGCAGCGTGCTCGGCGCGCTCACCGCCGGGTGGTGGACCCGCCGGATCGGGCAGGCTCGGGCGATCTGGCTGGTGCCGCTGCTGACCGCGCCGGCGATGTTCCTCGTCCCGCTGAGCGCGCCGGGCTGGCGGATCGGCCTCGTCGTGGCTGGCCTCGTCGTCACCGGCTACGGGATCGTCGTCTACAACGTCGCCCAGATCAGCTACCGGCAGGCTCTCTGCCCGGACCACCTGCTCGGCCGGATGAACGCGAGCATCCGGTGCGTGGTCTGGGGAACCCTCCCGCTGGGCGCGCTGGCCGGCGGCCTGCTCGGCGAGTGGATCGGGGTGCCGGCCACGGTGTGGGTGGCCGCCGCCGCGAGCACCGTCGCCGTGGCATGGGTGCTCTGCTCCCCGCTGCGCACGATGCGGGACGTGCCCACCACGCCCGCCCGCGTGGTCCCGTCCGGATCCTGAACGAGCCTCGCGTCGTCGGATCCGGCGGGAGCGTGGGGCGTCCGGCTCCCGCGCGGTCAGGGGCGGGCCGCGCCGGCCCACCAGCCCTCGTCCAGCTCGCCACGGGCGACGATCTCCGCCGGCCCGGTCAGGGTGGACGCGCCGTGCTCGACGGTGACCCGCACCGTGCCGCCGGGAAGCTCCACAGTGGAGGAACCGGTGTCGGTGCCGGCGAGGTGCACGGCCGCGGCCACCGCCGCGACGGTGCCCGTGCCGCACGCCCGGGTCTCCCCGACCCCGCGCTCGTAGACCCGCATCCGCAGTGCGTCGGCGTCGAGGACGTTCACGAACTCCAGGTTCACGCCGTGCGGGAAGACGTCGCGGTCGAACGCCGGCTGGTCGCGCAGGTCGAGGTCGGCCACGTCGTCGTCGGCGAACGACACCAGGTGCGGGTTGCCCACGTCCACCGCGATGCCGGAGAACTCCCTGCCGGCCACCGCGGTGACCGAGCTGCCCACGATCCGCGCCGCTCCCATGTGGACGGTCACGGAGCGGTCCGGGTGGACCCGAACCCTCCGGTCGCCCGCCCGGGTGCCGAGCGCGAAGTCCGCCTCGGTGACCAGCCCGGCGTCGACGAGGTAGCGGGCGAACACCCGCACCCCGTTGCCACACATCTCGGCGAGCGAGCCGTCGGCGTTGCGGTAGTCCATGAACCACTCGCCGGCCGACTCCACGCCCAGCGCCGCCGGCCGCACCACCCGTAGCACCCCGTCGGCACCGAGCCCGCGCTGCCGGTCGCACAGCGCGGCCACCCGCTCGGGAGTCAGGTCCAGCCGCCCGGCCGGGTCGGGGAGCAGCACGAAGTCGTTCTGCGTGCCGTGCCCCTTGAGGAACTCGATGCCGCCCATGCGCACAGGTTACGGGTTCCGCCCCCAGCCCGCGGATCCACTGCCGGCGCGCGGAACCCGGATCGCTCAGTCGACGACGGACACCACCTCTCGCACCCGCTCGGTGAGGTCCGGCCGGCCGCCGTCGAACCACCGGATCCGGTGATCCCGGCGGAACCACGACCGCTGCCGCCGGACGAAGCGCCGGGTGGCCACCACGGTCGCCTCGGCGGCGGCCGCGAAGTCGCCCGCGCCGTCGAGCTCGGCGAGCACCTGCTGGTAACCAAGCGCGCGGGAGGCGGTCCTCCCCTCGCGCAGGCCACGGTCGACCAGCGCGCGCACCTCGTCGACGAAACCGGCGTCGAACATCCACCGCACCCGCCGCTCCACCCGCGCGTCGAGCTCGTCGACCGCGCGGTCGATCCCGACCAGGACCGCGCCGTAGCGCGGAGCCCCCGGGGTGGGCAGGTTCGCCGAGAACCGCCGCCCGGTGATCCGGATGACCTCCAGCGCGCGCACGATCCGTCGGGTGTTCGACGGCAGGATCGCCGCGGCGGCGGTCGGGTCCAGCTCGGCCAGCCTGGCGTGCAGCGCCGCCGCGCCGCGCTCGGCGGCCTCCCGGTCCAGCTCCGCGCGCACGGCCGGGTCGGTGCCGGGGAAGCGCAGGTCGTCGAGCACGGCCTGGACGTACAGGCCGGACCCGCCCACCAGCACCGGCACCCTGCCGGCCGCGAGCAGCCGCGCGACGCACGCCCGCGCGTCGCGCTGGTAGGCCGCGACCGACGCGGTCTCGGTCACGTCCAGCACGTCGAGCAGGTGGTGCGGCACGCCGCGCCGCTCCTCGACGGTGGCCTTCGCGGTGCCGATGTCCATGCCGCGGTAGAGCTGCATCGCGTCGGCGTTGACCACCTCGCCGCCCAGGGCGAGCGCGAGCTCCACCCCCAGCGCGGTCTTGCCGGTGGCGGTGGGGCCGACGACGGCGACCGGTCGGATCACCTTCGCTCCCACACCGCGACGTGGTAGCCGACCCCGAACGGGGCGGCCGAGTACAGCAGCCGCGCCCGCCAGCGGCCCGGGGCGGCCAGCGCGGCCAGCACCTGCCAGGGCACCCGCCCTCCGGCGCCCAACTCGGCGGCCAGCTCGGGGTCGAGTGCCAGCAACGCCGCGGTGTCCGCGGTGCCCAGCGCGGCACCGACGGCCCGGTCGAATCCGGGGGCGCGGTCGTCCTCCCCGCCGGGGGCGCGCGGCCCGTGCCGGTTCGCGCCGTCACCGAGCACCAGCAGGCCCACCGGGTCGGTCGCGCCGTCGACCGCGGCCAGCCGGTCCACCAGCCGGTCCCGGTCGGCGTCGCCGGCGGCACCGGCGTTCACGGCCAGCAACTCGACCTCCACCGACTCGGCGCCGGCCCGCTCCCGCAGCCAGGCCGCGACCAGCGCCGGCAGCGGCAGGTCGGTGAGCTCGGCGGGGGCCGATCGGGACAGCGTCACCGGCACGTCGACGCCGTAGCCGGCGAACGTGCCCCGCGCGGGCGGGCGCATCCGGCCCGGGCAGGCGTCGGCGCCGATGGCCAGCCAGTGCCCGGCCACCTCGGCGAGCCGCCGGGCGGCGGCCACGCAGGCCGTACGGACGGCCGCGGTCGCGTCCACCATTCCGGGCACCAGCTCGGGCACGAGCAGGGGAGGATGGGGCACCACGGCGGCATGGGTGATCACACCGATCGACGGTACCCGGCACACCGGAACGGGTCGCCGACCCAGGCTCGGAGTACCACGAACGGCGCTGACCTGTTTGAATGCCCGCCAGGGATCGCGGTCCCGCCGCACCACGCACCACCCGGCCCCGCCACCCGGCGGGGCGCCCGCCACCGGGCGGGCCGACAGGCGAGAAGGAGCCGGCCATGGCCGACCACAGCACACCCGACGGCACCGACGTCCCGGCGCCGTCCCAGGTGCCCCACGCGCACGCCGCCCCGGCGCCCCCGGTGCCGAACGCCGAGGCCAGCCCCGAGCGCTGGGGCCGGGTGGACGAGGAGGGCAAGGTCTACGTCCGCACCGAGGACGGTGAGCGGGTCATCGGGATCTGGCAGGCCGGCACCCCGGAGGAGGGGCTGCTGCACTACGCGCGCCGGTTCGACGACCTGCGCACCGAGGCCGAGCTGTTGGAGACTCGGCTGTCGTCGGGGACCGGCGACCCGAAGCAGGTGCTGGCCAGCGCGACCCAGCTGAGGGACGGCCTCGGCGAGGCCGCGGTGGTCGGCGACCTCACGGCGTTGCGGGCTCGGGTGGAGCACGTCCTCGCGCACGCCGAGCGGGCGCTGGCCGAGGTGCGGCAGGAGCGGGAGCAGGCCCGCGCGGCCGCCGTCGCGCGCAAGCAGGCGCTGGCCGAGGAGGCGGAGACGATCGCCGCCGAGTCGACCCAGTGGAAGGCCGCCGGCGACCGGCTGCGGGCGATCCTGGACGAGTGGAAGACGATCAAGGGCGTCGACCGCAAGACCGACGACGAGCTGTGGAAGCGCTTCGCCAAGGCCAGGGAGTCGTTCAACCGCCGGCGCGGCTCGCACTTCGCCGAGCTGGACAAGCAGCGGGCCGCCGCGCGGGCCCGCAAGGAGGAGCTGATCGCCGAGGCCGAGGAGCTGTCGGAGTCCTCGGACTGGGGGCCCACCGCCGGCCGGTACAAGGAGCTGATGGCGGAGTGGAAGGCCGCGGGGCGGGCGCCCAAGGACACCGACGAGGCGCTGTGGCAGCGGTTCCGGGCCGCCCAGGACAGGTTCTTCTCCCGCAGGTCCGCGGTGTTCTCCGAGCGGGACGCCGAGTTCGCCGCCAACGCCACCAAGAAGGAGGAGCTGCTCGCCGAGGCGGAGAAGATCGACCCTTCGGTGAACCTGGAGGGGGCGAAGGCGCAACTGCGCCGGATCCAGGACGCGTGGGACCAGATCGGCAAGGTGCCGCGGGAGCGGATCCGCGAGCTCGACGGCCGGCTCAGGGCCGTGCAGGACCGGGTGCGCGAGGCCGAGGACAGCAAGTGGCGGCGCACCGACCCGGAGGCCGAGGCCAGGGCGGCGCAGTTCCGCGAGCGGGTCGAGCAGTTCGAGTCGCAGGCCGCCAAGGCCCGCGCCGCCGGCGACGAGCGCAGGGCCCGCAAGGCCGAGGAGCAGGCCGCCCAGTGGCGGGAGTGGCTCGCGGCCGCGGAGCGCGCCGTCGCCGACCGCTGACCCGGAGTCGGAGGCCACGCCGCGCGGGTCACCCGGCTCCGGCGCACTCGCGCAACGCACGGACCCTCACCGCTGCCGCGCGGCGAGGGTCCTCCGGTCGCGGTCGCCGCCGGACGAGCGGGTCAGGTGCGGGACCAGGCGGTGCGCATCCACTGCGCGGCGAGCACGATCATCGCGACCAGGGCGAGCACCATCCCGATGCCGGGGCCGGCGCCGGGCGCGCCGCTGGCCGGCGACGACTGCTGCGACCAGATCGCCAGCACCCCGTCCACCGAGGCGAACCAACCGCCGACGGCGCACACCCAGGTCAGCCACCACCGTCGGGTGGCCAGCGCCAGCGCCGAGGCGATCACCCCGAACGCCGTGGACGTCGCCGCGAACAGCCGCGGCACGGCACCGCCCTCGCCGGCCAGCACCTGCCACCCGGCGACGTCGCCCACCCACGGCAGCAGCAGCCCGACGATCAGCGCGAACGTGGCCACGGCGATCACGAACCCGCGGCGGCCCAGCTCCACGGTGCGGGCGGCCCGACTGACCACGGCGTCGACGTCGGCGGCGAGCCGGTCGACGTCGGAGGAGGCCCGGTCGCCGGATCCGCTCGGGGTGCCGCTCATCGCGCGCACCCCCCGACGGCGGCCGGCGGCTGCGGTGGCGTGCCGAACCCCGGCAGGCCGAGGCTGACCCCGCCGGTCTTCGGCCGCAGCCCGGCCTCGGTGTTGTCCCCGGCCCGGGTGCGCCGGTGGGAGACGAGCTCACCGTCGGCGACCAGGTGGTGCGGCGCGGCATAGGTGACCACGGCCTCCACGACGTCGCCCGGCCGGACGGCGCGGTCGACCACCGCGCCACGCGGGGTGAAGTGCACCAGCCGGCCGTCCCTGGCCCGGCCGGTCATCCGGTGGGTCTCGGCGTCCTTGCGGCCCTCCCCCGCGGCGACCAGCAGCTCCACGGTGCGCCCGACCCGCGTCCTGTTCTCCGCCCAGGCGATCTCGTCCTGCAGGGCGACCAGCCGGTCGTAGCGCTCCCGCACGACCTCCTTGGGCACCTGGTCGGGCATCTCCGCCGCCGGGGTGCCGGGCCGCTTGGAGTACTGGAAGGTGAACGCGCCGGAGAAGCGGGCCTGCCGCACCACGTCGAGGGTGGCCTGGAAGTCCTCCTCGGTCTCCCCGGGGAAGCCGACGATGATGTCGGTGGTGATGGCCGCGTCCGGCATCGCCGCGCGCACCTTGTCCAGGATGGACAGGAACCGGCTGGCCCGGTAGGAACGGCGCATCCGCTTCAGCACCCGGTCCGAACCGGACTGCAACGGCATGTGTAGCTGGTGGCACACGTTCGGGGTCTCGGCCATCGCGTCGATCACCGAGTCGGTGAACGCCGCCGGGTGCGGGGAGGTGAACCGCACCCGCTCGAGCCCCTCGATCGGGCCGCACGCGCGCAGCAGCTCGGCGAACGCGTCCCGCCGGCCGAACTCGACACCGTAGGTGTTGACGTTCTGGCCGAGCAGCGTCACCTCCAGCACGCCCTCGGCGACCAGCGCCTCGACCTCGGCCAGGATCTCCCCCGGCCGGCGGTCCCGCTCCTTGCCGCGCAGGGACGGAACGATGCAGAACGTGCACGTGTTGTTACACCCGACCGAGATGGACACCCAGCCGGAGTACGCCGAGTCGCGGCGGGCGGGCAGCGTGGACGGGAAGGTCTCCAGCGCCTCCAGGATCTCCACCTGGGCCTCGGCGTTGTGCCGGGCCCGCTCCAGCAGGACCGGCAGCGAGCCGATGTTGTGCGTGCCGAACACGACGTCCACCCAGGGCGCCCGCTGGACGATCTCGCCGCGGTCCTTCTGCGCGAGGCACCCGCCGACGGCGATCTGCAGGTTCGGGTTGGCCCGTTTCACCGGGCGGAGCTGGCCCAGGTGGCCGTACAGCTTGTTGTCCGCGTTCTCCCGCACGGCGCACGTGTTGAACACGATGACGTCGGGCGTGCCCTCCGGGCCGGCCGGCTCGTAGCCCGCGTCCTCGAGCTGCCCGGCGAGCCGCTCCGAGTCGTGGACGTTCATCTGGCAGCCGAAGGTGCGGATCTGGTAACTCCGGGTCACCCGAACTCCTGGTCGCGTGCGATGGCGGTACGTCACCTTCCAGGGTAGGCCGCGGCCCCGGCAGGCCGGTGACGTGGGCCGTCACGACCTGACGTGCCGGCTCGGCGGGCGAGTCGTTAGAGTCTCGCCCACAATGCTCCGGGTCACCTTTCGGGGTGACCCGAGTAGCACCTAGGTTGCGTTTTGACCAAAGAGCGTCTCTCCCGGGCCGCTTCGGTGTTAGATCCCGTTGTTGCCCGGAAGTGGGCCCGAGCTCGAGCAGACCGCCGCGATGGAGGCCAGATGACCGATGCGACGCCCTCGCCGCCGATGATCAAGGCGGTGGCCGTGGACAAGTTCTTCGGCGACCTGCACGTGCTGAAGGACATCAACCTGGAGGTGCCGAGGGGTCAGGTCGTCGTGGTGCTCGGGCCGTCGGGGTCGGGCAAGTCCACCCTGTGCCGGGCGATCAACCGGCTCGAGCCGATCAACTCCGGGGAGATCTACGTCGACGGCAAGGCGCTGCCCGCGGAGGGCAAGGCGCTGGCGGCGCTGCGCGCGGATGTCGGCATGGTGTTCCAGCAGTTCAACCTGTTCGCGCACAAGAGCATCCTGGAGAACGTCACCCTCGGGCCGATCAAGGTGCGCAAGGTCAACCCGGCGGAGGCCAGGAAGACGGCGATGGAGCTGCTCGAGCGGGTGGGCATCACCGACCAGGCGGAGAAGTACCCGGCGCAGCTGTCCGGCGGCCAGCAGCAGCGGGCGGCGATCGCCAGGGCGCTGGCGATGCGCCCGAAGGTGATGCTGTTCGACGAGCCGACCTCGGCGCTGGACCCCGAGATGGTCCAGGAGGTGCTGGACACCATGGTCGGGCTGGCCAAGGAGGGCATGACCATGGTCGTGGTCACTCATGAGATGGGTTTCGCCCGCCGCGCCGCGCACCGGGTGGTGTTCATGTCGGATGGTGAGATCGTCGAGGACTCGACCCCGGACGACTTCTTCACCAACCCGAAGTCGGACCGGGCGAAGGACTTCCTCGGCAAGATTCTGACGCACTAGCTCCACCCCGCGGCACCGCCGTGCCGCGGCCGATGAACCAGTCAGGAGAGGAACTCATGAGGTTTCGTACCCTCGCCGCGGGTCTGCTGATCAGCGGCCTCGCCCTGTCGGCGTGCGGGAAGGAAGGTGGCCCCACCGACGCGGGCAACGGCGACGGCGACGGCAACGGCGGCGCTCAGCCGCTGACCTACCAGGTGGCCGAGAACGTCAGCGTCGAGGGCTCGCCGACGTTCCAGGACATGAAGGCCAAGGGCCACCCCGTCGTCGGGGTGAAGGAGGACCAGCCGGGTCTCGGGTACAAGGACCCGACGACCGGTGAGTACAGCGGTTTCGACATCGAGATCGCCCGTTACGTGGCTGCGAAGCTCGGCTTCGAACCCGGGACGATCGAGTACAAGCCGGTGCCCTCCGCTGGTCGGGAGCAGGCCATCATCAACGGGGACGTGCACTACTACGTCGGCACGTACACGATCAACGACAAGCGCAAGGAGCAGGTCGCCTTCGCCGGCCCGTACTTCGTCGCCGGGCAGGGCCTCCTGGTTCGCGAGGACAACACCGACATCACCGGCAAGGACTCGCTGCAGGGCAAGACGGTCTGCTCGGTGACCGGCTCGACCCCGATCCAGCGGGTGCGCGACCAGAACCTGACTGACAAGATCGTCGAGCTGCAGACCTACTCACAGTGCGTCAACCAGCTCGTCCAGGGCCAGGTCGACGCGGTGACCACCGATGACGCGATTCTGAAGGGCTACGCGGCGCAGGAGCCGGACAAGTTCAAGGTCGTCGGGGACACCTTCTCCGAGGAGCCGTACGGCATCGGCATGCCGAAGGGCGACAAGGCGCTGCGGGACAAGGTGAACGACATCCTCGAAGAGTCGCTGCAGAACGGCGACTGGGAGAAGATCTACGACGCCACGCTCGGCAAGTCCGGCGCGCCCGCCGAGAAGCCGACCATCGACCGGTACTGATTCCACGTCGCGGCCGGCGGAGCACCCCGTGCCCCGCCGGCCGCGGTCGTAGGCGGCCCGGTCGTACCGGCACCGGCCCAACCGGGCGAAGACCGTCGGGTGCCGCCACCGACTCCGAGGAACACTATGGACGTCCTACTCGACAACCTCGACCTGTTCATTCCCGCCTTTCTGAACACGATCAAGCTGTTCCTGATCTCGGCGGCCGGGTCACTGGTGCTGGGCACGATCCTGGCGATGCTGAGGGTCAGCCCGGTGCCCGTTCTGCGAGCGGCCGGTACCACCTACGTGACGTTGTTCCGGAACACCCCGCTCACGTTGATCTTCTTCTTCTTCGCGTTCGCGTACCCGCTGCTGCGGATCGTCGACGTCTCGTTCTTCACCGCCGCGGTCGTCGCGCTCACGCTGTACACGTCGGCGTTCGTCTGCGAGGTCGTGCGCTCCGGGATCAACACCGTGCCGGTCGGCCAGGCCGAAGCCGCCCGCGCGATCGGCATGACGTTCGGGCAGATCCTCGGCTCGATCGTGCTCCCGCAGGCCGTTCGCTCGGTGGTGCCGCCGATGATCAGCACCATGATCGCGCTGTTCAAGAACACCACGATCGCGGCCGGCTTCTCGGTGTTCGAGGCCGGCTCCATCTCGGCCTACCTCTCCGAGCGGGGGTACAGCGTGATGATCGGGTTGCTCTGGGTGGCACTCGGGTTCGTCATCCTCATCATCCCCATCACCCAACTGCAACGCAGCCTCGAGAAGCGGTGGAGCGTGGTCCGATGAGCTCGGTTCTGTTCGACGTCCCCGGGCCGAAGGCTCGAGTTCGGCACCGGGTCTACGCCGTGGTCGGTGGCGCCGCGATCGCCGCGATCCTCGCGTTCGTGATCTACCAGTTCGCCGAGGCCGGCCAGTTCGCCGCACGGATGTGGAACTGGATCCAGTACGAGCAGGTGCAGCTCGATCTGCTGGCCGCGCTGGGCAACACGCTCAAGGCGTTCGCCGTCGGCGCCGTGCTGGCCCTGGCGTTCGGTGCCGTCTTCGCGGCCGGCCGGCTCTCCGACCACGCCGTCTTCCGGGTGCCGTCGACGATCATCGTCGAGTTCTTCCGTGCGGTGCCGCTGGTCGTGATGATCTTCTTCTTCCACTTCGGTCTGAGCCTCGGGGCACCGTTCTACTCGGTGGTGCTCGGTCTCATGCTGTACAACGGGTCGGTTCTGGCCGAGGTGTTCCGGGCCGGCGTGCTGTCCCTGCCCAGGGGGCAAAGCGAGGCGGCCTACGCGGTCGGCATGGGCAAGACGCAGGTGATGCAGTTCGTCCTGCTGCCCCAGGCGCTGCGGGCGATGCTGCCGGCGATCGTCAGCCAGCTTGTGGTGCTGCTGAAGGACACCGCGCTGGGCTTCCTCATCACCTACGAGGAGCTGCTGCGGTACGCCCGGTACCTCGGCGGCCTGGTCGAGTTCGGCCGTCCGCTGGTGCCGGTCACCCTCCTCGTCGGCGCCATGTACATCGCGATGTGCCTCGCGCTGACCGGTCTGGCCCGGTACCTGGAGCAACGCAACCGGAGGAACAAGAAGGCCCCGGTCGCTCCCGGAGTGGTACCGGCGAAGGAGGAGGGGGCCGTACACATCCCTGATGCCGAACAGCAACGCGTTTGAGCCATGTTGGGAACCACTCGGATCGCGGTGTGACTTCCACGATCATTACGATATGCGATAATGCGCTACCACCATAATACTCCACAGGAAGGAGGAACTCCGAAATCATAACAGGAGGAAGAATGTCGCCAATGAGATCCAGCAGTCGTTGGTTAACCGCACTCGCATTGGCGGCGTCGACACTATTTCTCGGCAGCGAGGCATCAGCTTCGACTGAAAACAACACGACTTCGAGCAATGTGTCTGTTAGGACCGTTGGGGTAGTGGTGGGCAGAGGCCATGTGATCGAGGGTGCTGTGGATCAGGGGCAGGTATCGGCGGATGGTGGCGGCGAGCTTGACGAACTCGGGATGACGCCCCAGTCAGGCTGCGCCACCGCCGAGCCGAAACCACACCGATCCTGGCCCGCACACCGCCGCCCACAGCGCGAGCGCCGGCCCCGCTGCCCGGCCCGTGCCCGCAGCACCAGCCCCGACGAGCCGTCCTCACCCACCTCCTCCCAGCGACTCGACTCCACCACCGCGTCCTGGACCCACAGCAGGTCTCGTAATAGCCTCGTAGGGCACACGCCGTCCCGTCCATGATCGTTTCTGAGCTTCGCAACCCAGAAACGCAGACGGCACGGCGTGCACTTAATCGATCATGAACCCCGCTCAACCCAACGGGAGAAGGTCCTTATAAACACTTCAGTTGGTTGACATCATTGATGATATACCAATCGTGCTGCCCGTATCCGGATTTTATCCTGTAGCAGGCCCTCGGCCAGCTGAAATTGCAACCGACCCAGGTACCGTTGCCCGCACTATTGGTGTTGTTGTTCTGACAGCGGTAGGTGTCGCCGCCGACCACTTTCGTGAGCTGGCCTAGCTTGAAATAGCCGTTGGCGCTATCGCTGCGAACGTAGATGGCTTGCCGGTCGAAACGAACGCACGCTGTAACCCCTTTTTGTGGGATGACGCAGTCCATGTTGGATCCTGAAGAGCCGTTGAATACATGGTCGTGGGAAACATTATACCCATGCTTCCATTGCAGGGGTCCCGCAGCCGCGGGGGAGATCGTACTGCGAAACGCTGGCGCGGCCGTGCGTACAATCCACATAAAGGACCGTACGGGCTGTTCGCATCAATCTGGTTCAAGTGCACCCTGCATTGAACGGGCGAACCACCATGATCTCTACCAATTTATCTCATCAAGAAGTCCCCCCTCCCGAAAAACCTCTCCCAAGGTTATAGCGGCTTACCCTATTTCCTACACGACTACGGAGCCGAGGACAAGACCCCCGGCCCGCTGCCCGGCCCGTGCCCGCAGCACCAGCCCCGGCAAAGTCGCGTGGGGGCTGGTCGGACCGGGTCAGGTCGATTCAGCTTCAGGAGTCGTTGCGGCGGAAGAGTTTGTTGCCGAGCCAGACGAGGGGGTCGTAGCGGCGGTCGACGACGCGCTCCTTCATCGGGATCAGGGCGTTGTCGGTGATGTGGATGTTCTCCGGGCACACGTCGGAGCAGCACTTGGTGATGTTGCAGTACCCGAGGCCGTGCTCGGTCTGCGCCTGGTTGCGCCGGTCGGCCACGTCCAGCGGGTGCATCTCCAGCTCGGCGATCCGCATCAGGTAGCGCGGCCCGGCGAACGCCTCCTTGTTCTCCTCGTGGTCGCGGATCACGTGGCAGGTGTCCTGGCACAGGAAGCACTCGATGCACTTGCGGAACTCCTGCGAGCGCTCGACGTCCTCCTGCTTCATCCGGTACTCGCCGGGCGCCAGCTCCGGCGGCGGCGCGAACGACGGGATCTCCCGCGCCTTCACGTAGTTGTACGACACGTCGGTCACCAGGTCCCGCACCACCGGGAAGGTGCGCATCGGCGTCACCGTGACCACCTCGTCCTCGGTGAACACCGACATCCGGGTCATGCACAGCAGCCGCGGCTTGCCGTTGATCTCCGCCGAGCACGAGCCGCACTTGCCGGCCTTGCAGTTCCACCGCACCGCCAGGTCCGGGCACTGGGTGGCCTGCAACCGGTGGATCACGTCGAGCACCACCTCGCCCTCGTTGACCTCGACGGTGTAGTCGGCCAACTCCCCGGACCCGGCGTCGCCACGCCACACCCGGAACCGCCCCTGGTACGCCATCTCAGGCCTCCTGCCTCGCCGGGTGCGCGGCGAGCTCCTCGTCGGTGTAGTACTTCTGGAGCTCCTCCAGCTCGAACAGCTCCAGCAGGTCCGGCCGCATCGGCTCCTGCTGCCGCACGTCGACCGTGACGTCCGGGATCGCCGCGTCCGCCGGGGAGTTTGCCGCGACCGAGCAGGCCAGCAACCGGTTGCGCCACGCCGAATCGAGCTGTGGATAGTCGTCCCTGGTGTGCCCGCCGCGGCTCTCGGTGCGCATCAGTGCCGCCTTCGCCACGCACTCGCTGACCACGATCATGTTCCGCAGGTCGATGGCGAGGTGCCACCCGGGGTTGAACTGCCGGTGCCCCTCGACCGTGACGTCGCGGGCCCGCTTCCTGATCTCGGTCAACCGCTCCAGCGCCTGCTCGATCTCCTCCGCCCTGCGGATGATGCCGACCAGGTCGTTCATCGTCTGCTGCAGCTCCATGTGCAGCGTGTACGGGTTCTCCCCCGCACCCTCCGCCGGCGGGTCGAACGGCGCCAGCGCCGCCCGCGCGGCCGCCTCCACCGCCGACTCGGCCACCGCCGGCCGCTGCCCCAACGACTCCACATAGGACGCCGCGCCCAGCCCGGCGCGCCGGCCGAAGACGAGCAGATCGGACAGCGAGTTGCCGCCGAGCCGGTTGGACCCGTGCATGCCACCGGAGCACTCACCGGCCGCGAACAGCCCCGGCACGCTCGACGCCGCGGTGTCCGGGTCGACCTCGATCCCGCCCATCACGTAGTGGCAGGTCGGCCCGACCTCCATCGGTTCCCTGGTGATGTCCACATCGGCCAGCTCCTTGAACTGGTGGTACATCGACGGCAGCTTGCGCTTGATCTCCTCGGCGGACAGCCGGCTGGCGATGTCCAGGAACACCCCGCCGTGCGGCGAGCCGCGCCCCTCCTTGACCTCGGTGTTGATCGCCCGCGCCACCTCGTCCCTCGGCAGCAGGTCCGGAGTGCGCCGGTTGTTGTCCGGGTCGGTGTACCAGCGGTCCGCCTCCTCCTCGCTGTCGGCGTACTGGCCCTTGAACACGTCCGGCACGTAGGAGAACATGAACCGCTCGCCGTCGGCGTTCTTCAGCACTCCCCCGTCACCGCGCACGCCCTCGGTGACCAGGATGCCCTTCACGCTCGGCGGCCAGACCATCCCGGTGGGGTGGAACTGGACGAACTCCATGTTGATCAGCTTCGCCCCGGCCCGCAGCGCCAGCGCGTGCCCGTCCCCTGTGTACTCCCAGGAGTTCGAGGTGACCTTGAACGACTTGCCGATACCGCCGGTGGCGAGCACCACGGCCGGCGCCTCGAAGAGGACGAACCGGCCGCTCTCCCGCCAGTAGCCGAACGCCCCGGCGATCCGGCCGTCCTTTTTGACCAGCTCGGTGATGGTGCACTCAGCGAACACCTTGAGGTTCGCCTCGTGGTCACCGTGCTCGGCGAAGTCCTCCTGCTGCAGCGAGACGATCTTCTGCTGCATGGTGCGAATCAGCTCGAGCCCGGTCCGGTCGCCGACGTGCGCCAGCCGCGGGTAGGTGTGCCCGCCGAAGTTGCGCTGGCTGATCCGGCCGTCCGGGGTGCGGTCGAACAGCGCGCCGTAGGTCTCCAGCTCCCAGACCCGTTCCGGGGCCTCCTTGGCGTGCAGCTCGGCCATCCGCCAGTTGTTGAGGAACTTGCCGCCGCGCATCGTGTCGCGGAAGTGCACCTGCCAGTTGTCGTTGGCGTTGGCGTTGCCCATCGAGGCGGCGCACCCGCCCTCGGCCATGACGGTGTGTGCCTTGCCGAACAGGGACTTGCACACCACCGCCACGCGCAGCCCACGCTGCCGTGCCTCGATCACCGCGCGCAGGCCCGCGCCGCCGGCACCGATCACCACGACGTCGTAGCCGTGCCGTTCGACCTCGGTCATGAAGTTGCCACCTCGAGAAGGATCGCTGGGGTTGTTCGGAACGTGCGTGGCCGGCTCGGTCGACTCAGTTGACGAACCGCAGGTCGGCGATGGCGCCGCTGGCGACCAACCACACGTAGAGGTCGGTGAGCACCAGGGTGGCCAGGGTCACCCAGGCGAACACCATGTGCCGGTTGTTCAGCCGGGTCACCTGCGACCACATCCAGTACCGCACCGGATGCCGGGAGAAGTGCTTCAGCCGGCCGCCGACCACGTGCCGGCAGGAGTGGCAGGACAGCGTGTAGCACCACAGCAGCACGACGTTGACCAGCAGGACCACGTTGCCCAGCCCGATGCCGAAGCCCCGTTCCCCGCCGAAGGCGAGGATCGCGTCCCAGGTGTTGATCAGCGCGATGACCACCGCGGCGTAGAAGAAGTATCGGTGCGAGTTCTGCACGATCAGCGGCAACCGGGTCTCCCCGGTGTACTTCCCGTGCGGCTCGGCCACCGCGCACGCCGGCGGCGACAACCACACCGACCGGTAGTAGGCCTTCCGGTAGTAGTAGCAGGTGAGCCGGAACAGCAGCAGGAACGGCAAGGACAGGAACGCCAGCGGGATGATTCCCGGCAGTTCCCCGATCGGGGTGCCGAAGTGCGCCGAGCCCGGCACGCACGAGTCGCTCAGGCAGGGCGAGTAGAACGGCGTGAGGTAGTGGTGCTCGGCGACGTAGTAGTGCTCGCGGGTGAACGAGCGGAACGTCGCGTAGATGACGAACACCGCCAGCCCCAGCGTGGTGAGCAGTGGCGGCAGCCACCACCGGTCCGTCCGCAGCGTGCGGGCGCCGATCCGCGCCCGCGCCGGCGTGCCGACTCCGGTGCTCGTCCGGCCCGCCACGCTGCCGACCGGCCGGCTCACCGCTGGTGACGCTGGTAGCCGCCAACGCCTTCGTCGTCGGCGTCCCGCCAGAGCGCCGGGTCGTACGGGGTGTCCGGCACGACGACGACGTTGGCGCGGTCCACCGGCTTGGGCTGCGCGGGCACCGGGGGCGTCTCGTCCAGCTCGCCGGCGTCGATGTCCAGCCGCTCGACGTCGTTGACCAGCCGCCGGACGGCCGGCGCCTCGCCGTACCGCGCCCGCAGCGCGCCGACGCACTGCCGCAACTGCCCGATGGTTCGTCGCAGTTCGGTGATTTCGGTGGCGGTCATCGGATACCTCCGAGTCAGTTCGTCCGTCGGGCGTGCCGTTGTGGTGGGCTTGTGCCGAGTGGTGGGCGGGGTCGGCGCCGCCGTACTGCCCGACTCTGCCCTTCCGTGTGCACTGTGACAAGTAGCACACGCGCCGTTTCGCGGGTGATCGGGGTCACGTTTCTCGATCATCTGTATCGATTTTGATTCGAGCTCCGCCGCGAGGTAGCGTGTCGAACGTCCCACCAGCGACGCCAGCGCCGCCGTCCGCCGGGCCACCCTCCGCCGACCTCCCCGAAAGGCCAGGCATGACGGAACCCCGCACGGACCACCTCCACCCGGTGCTCGCCGAGGTCACCGCGCGCGTCGCGGCGCGCAGCACCCGGACCCGGACCGCCTACCTCGACCGCGTGGCCGCGGCCGCCGCCGAGGGCCCCGCCCGTGCCGGGCTGGCCTGCAGCAACCTCGCCCACGGCTTCGCCGCCTGCTCGGGGCCGGACCGGCTGGCGCTGCGCGGGTCGATCAGACCGGGCATCGCCATCGTCTCCGCCTACAACGACCTGCTCTCGGCGCACCAGCCGCTGCACGAGTTCCCTGGGTGGCTGAAGGAGGCAGCCCGCGCGGCCGGCAGCGTCGCCCAGTTCGCCGGCGGTGTCCCGGCGATGTGCGACGGGATCACCCAGGGCCGCGCCGGGATGGAGCTGTCGCTGTTCAGCCGGGACGTGATCGCGATGGCCACCGGGGTGGCGCTGTCGCACGAGATGTTCGACGGCGCGCTGCTGCTCGGGGTCTGCGACAAGATCGTGCCCGGCCTGCTGATCGGCGCGCTGTCCTTCGGTCACCTGCCGGCGATCCTGGTGCCCGCGGGGCCGATGCCCTCGGGGCTGCCCAACGCGGAGAAGGCGAAGGTGCGCCAGCGCTTCGCCGAGGGCAGGGCCGACCGGGAGGAGCTGCTGGCCGCCGAGTCGGCGTCCTACCACTCGCCGGGGACCTGCACGTTCTACGGCACCGCCAACTCCAACCAGCTCGTCGTGGAGCTGATGGGGTTGCACCTGCCCGGCGCGAGCTTCGTGCCGCCCGGCACGCCACTGCGCCGCGCGCTCACCGAGGAGGCCGGCCGGCGGATCGTCGAGCTGACCCGCGGGCGGGAGTACACCCCGCTGGCCGAGGTGGTCGACGAGCGGGCCGTGGTGAACGGGGTCGTCGCGCTGCTGGCCACCGGCGGGTCGACCAACCACACGATGCACCTGGTGGCGATCGCCGCGGCCGCCAGGATCCAGCTCACCTGGGACGACTTCGCCGACCTGTCCACGGTCGTCCCGCTGCTGGCCAGGATCTACCCCAACGGCACCGCCGACATCAACCACTTCGCCGCCGCCGGCGGAGTGCCGACGCTCGCCGGCACGCTGCTGGACGCCGGGCTGCTGCACCCGGACGTGCGCACGGTCGCCGGCGACGGGCTGCACCGCTACCGCCGCGAGCCGGTGCTCGACGGCGATCGACTCACCTGGCGGGAGGTGCCGCCGCGCAGCCTCGACGAGGAGGTGCTCCGCCCGGTGGACCGGCCGTTCGCCCCCGACGGTGGGCTGCGGATGGTGTCCGGCAACCTGGGCCGCGCGGTGATCAAGGTGTCGGCCGTGGCGCCGGAGCACCGGGTGGTCGAGGCACCGGCGCGGGTGTTCACCGGGCAGGAGGAGTTCACCGCGGCGTTCCGCGCCGGGGAGCTCGACCGCGACGTCGTGGTGGTGCTGAGGCACCAGGGACCGAGGGCCAACGGGATGCCCGAGCTACACGGGTTGACCCCGGCGCTCGGGGTGCTGCTGGACCGTGGGCACCGGGTCGCGCTGGTCACCGACGGGCGGATGTCCGGCGCGTCCGGCACGGTGCCCGCGGCGATCCAGGTGACGCCCGAGGCCGCGACGGGCGGGCCACTGGCGAAGGTGCGCGATGGGGACGTGGTGAGGCTCGACGCCGGCGCCGGCCGGCTGGAGGTGCTGGTCGACCCGGCGGAGCTGGCCGCGCGGCCCCTGGTCGACGGCCCGCCGGACGACACGGCGTGGACCGGCACCGGGCGGGAGCTGTTCGCCGCGCTGCGCCGCGTGGTCGGCCCGGCCGACCACGGAGCGGGCGTCGTCGGCCCGGTGCCGGCCCCCGCGCCGCTGGGCCCGGACCGGGACCTGGCGCCGACGAAGGCAGTGGAGGTGGGGCGATGACCGGGACGATGCCGGCGGCGGAGCTGCTGCGGCTCTCCCCGGTGATGCCGGTGGTGGTGCTGGACGACGCCGCACGCGCGGTGCCGATGGCCGAGGCGCTGCTGGCCGGCGGGGTCCGGGTGGTGGAGCTGACCCTGCGCACGCCCGTCGCGCTGGCGGCGGTCGAGCGGGTGGCGGCGGCCGTGCCGGACATCGTGGTCGGCGCCGGCACGGTCACCACGCCGGAGCAGGCGCGGCGAGCCGCCGACGCGGGAGCCCGCTTCCTGGTCACGCCGGGCAGCACCGACGCCGTACTCGACGCGGCCGACGCCACCGGGCTGCCGTACCTGCCCGGCGCCGGCACGGTGTCCGAGGCGATGCGGCTGGCCGAGCGCGGCCGGACCGAGCTCAAGCTCTTCCCGGCCGAGGCCGCCGGCGGTATCGCGTTCCTGCGCTCGGTCGCCGGCCCGCTGCCCGGGCTGCGGTTCTGCCCCACCGGCGGCATCACCGCCGCCACCGCACCCGGCTACCTGGCCCTGCCGAACGTCGGGTGCGTGGGCGGCTCCTGGCTGACCCCCCGGGACGCGCTGGCCGCCGGGGACTTCTCCCGCGTCACGGCGCTCGCGAAGGAGGCCGCCGCGCTGCGCCCGTGACCCCACGCACCGGGTGTGTCCGCGCTCCACGACCACGTAACGGCGCCGTGCGGCGCGGACACGCGCGCACAGACCGCGGACACACGTACACAGACCGCGGACACACCTAGGGCGGCACGCTCGCCTACCAGGTGACCGTCGCCGACCGGCTGCGGGTGCTCAACCGCCGCGCCCGGCACGCACCGCTACCTCGAGCGCGCGCTGGAGCACTCGACCGGCCACCGGTCGTCGTGCCGTCGCACCACGACGACCTGGCGACGCGGCTGGCCGCCGGACCCGCGGTGCGCGCCGACCTGCTGGCCGAGTTCACCCGCACCGTGGCCGCGGCCAGCCCGGGCAGCACGGTGCTGGCCCCGGAGCACCTGGGGACACTGCGGCTGTGACGGTCAGGTGGTGTAGGCGGAGTTGAGCCGGACGTAGCCCTCGGTGAGGTCGCAGCCGTACACCGTGAAGGAGCCGTCGGCGATGCCGAGGTCGATCTCGATCACCACCTCCGGTCCGCGCAGGTACTCGGCGAGCGTGCCAAGTGCGACCTCGCTGGGGTTGGCCCGCGCGTGACGGGTGGCGCCGGTGGCTGACCGCGCCCGGTGGGCCCCACGCCCCAGAGAAAGAATGCGCTACAGATCTCTCGAACTCCATTTCGGAAAGCCCCCAGCGCCTTAATCCCGTGCCCGGTCTCCAGCGTCCATCGCCCCGGAGTGCGATTCAGACAATATAGGAAAATGCGGAGCCGCACTCGGTGGAACGCAGGCTGCCGAATAACCGTTCGGCCCAGCCCGATCGTGTCATGCACCAACAAGTCGCACAGCCGGAAGCATCATTCCCAGAAACCGGAAAGGTCGGATCATCCGTCGTGTTACCGTCCGCTACCGGTGGAGCCGATCCAGAAACCGCCGGGCCGCGGCCAGCGCCAGGCTGACGTCGTTGCCACCGTCCTCGACGAACACCGCGAAGGCGACGTCGCCCTGCCAGCCGACGAACCAGCTGTGGCTGCGTGGCGGGGTCTCGGTTCCGTACTCGGCCGTGCCGGTCTTGCCGTGCAGCGGCCCACCGGGCGCCCCGTTCAGCGGGCGGGCCGACCCGCGGGTGACCACCTCCCGCATGGCGGTGTGCAGGGCGCGGACCGCGGCCTGGTCCAGCTCCGGACCGTCGGCTGCCGGCGCGGCCGGCGCCGGGTCGGTGACCAGTGCGGGCTGCCGCCACGTCCCGCGAGCCACCCCCGCGGTCGCCGCGGCCATGGCCATCGGGCTGACCACGGTCCTGCCCTGACCGAACGCGGCCGCGGCCTGCTCCACGGCCCCGCCATCCGTCGCGACCGACCCGGTGTGCACGTCGATGCCGAGGTCCCACCGCTGGTCGATGCCGAGCGTGCCCGCGGTCCTGGCCAGCCCGTCCGGCCCGAGCTTCGGCGCGAGCAGGGCGAAGGCGGTGTTGCACGAGTGGGCGACCGCGTCCCGGAACGTGGCGTTGTCGAGCCCGCCGTTCCAGGCGTTCTTGAACACCCGTCCCTCGACGTTCACCGTCGCCGGGCAGGGCACCGGTGTGTCGAGGTCGACGGCGCCCGATTCGAGCAGGCTGAGGCCGCTCACCACCTTGAACGTCGAGCCAGGGGGCACGTGCGCGTCCATCGCGAGGTTCTGCGCGCCCGCGCTCGGCGAGTTCGCGACCGCGAGCACCGCGGAGTCGGAGATCCGGACGGCGACGATCGAGGCCTTCTTCTCCCCCTCGGCGACGGCCCCGTCCGCCGCGTTCTGCACCTTCTGGTCCAGTGTGGTCCGCACGGGCGCGCCCGGCCGGCGCTCGGCGCGGAACAGCTCGCGGCCCGACCCCTCGGCGGTGACCGTCACGGCGGGCGCGCCGCGCAGCCGCTCGTCGTAGCGTCCCTGCAGCCCGTTGTGTCCCTTCTCGTCACCGACGGCGAACACACCGGGAGCGGCGTCGATGTCCTCCCTGGTGACCGGGTCCACGGTGCCCAGCAGCGCCCGCGCGAAGTCGCGGCTGGGCGCGAGCACCCTGGTCTCCTCGCGGAACACCGTGCCGGGAAGGTCGTGGATCGCGTCCCGGACCTCGAGGTATCGCTCCTTGCGCAGGGTCACCACCGAGAGGAACACGTCGGGGCCGGCCTCGCCGATCCTGTCCGGCAACCCCGTGGTGTCCACGCCGTCCGCCGCGAGCGCGGCCCCGAGGTCGGCGGCCAGCCGCTCGGCCGACTCGACCTTGCCGGGTTGCACCCCGACCACGACCACCGGCCGCGGCTCGGTGATCGGCTTGCCGCCACCGTCGAGGATGGCCGCGCGGCTGTCGTCGTCGCGGCGCAGCGCCAGCCGGTCGCCGGGCGCGAGGTCCGGCTGCACGGTGGTCGGCGACCACTCGACCCGCCAGTCGTCGCCGGCGCGGGCCAGGGTGACGGTGGTCTGGTACTCCCAGCGCACGGTCGGGGCAAGGGTCCAGGCGACCGTCACCGGCGCGGTCGCCCTGTCACCGTCCACGTCGACCTCGCCCGCGGGGTTCAGCTCCGGGGCACGCGCGCCGAGACCGGAGGTGAGCTCCCGGTACTCGGCCTCGTGACCGGGCACCACCCCGCCGCGCCACGAGGTGAGGAACGCCTCCAGCGACCGCGTGGCGGCGTCGGTGTCGCCGTCGTCGCACGCGGTGAGCAACGCGCCGGCCAGGAGCACCGGAAGGCAGCGGGTGGCGATCCGCCCGGATCGACGACCCGGAAGGGTGGCCGTCATCGATTCGTCTCCCCTTTCCCCCCGGGTCCCGATCACCGGCCCGGCAATGCCACGAGCTGTCACTGAGCCGTCGCCCGACCGTCGGTGACCACCGGCGCGAGACCCCCGGGGACGGTACCGGCTCGGAATGGTGATGGCCAGCGTGCCACCCCGGCGGCACAACGGCTCGGCACTCGGGTATCTGAACAGTTATGTGTCTTCGCCGCGACGGATGCGCATGATCTTGGCCCGGTGATTTCGGGTTCCTCTGCGCAACAGGGGTGGAGGACTCGACGGTGAACGGGTCCTCCCGCGCGCCAGGAGCCGAGGAACGGGCCGATGCCATCGGGAGGCTGCTCGAGGAAGGACCGGGCGAAGTGCTGTTCCGGCTCCACGTGTTCCCTGGCCGTGAGCAGGTTTACGATTCGGCGCATCCGGCGCTCGACGAGGGTCTCCCGGCCATCCCCTGGCGGGGACGTTCTCTGACCTCGGCCACTGTCGGCTCCTCCTGGGCTCCGGCGCCACGACAGGTCGGGCGAGGCAGCAGGAGGGGCCCGCGGAGGTCCACGCACAGCTCGCCGAGGGAGGGCGCACAGCGACGTTCCCGGTGCCGCCCACCCGGTGCACTACGCTCGGCCCGATGTCGATGCCCGACCGGTCGGCGGCGCCGATCACCTCCGCCGAAGCCGACCCTGCGGCGGGCCGGATGGCCGAGCTGTGCCGCACCCAGGCGGAGCTGTGCGCGCGACTCGGGTCGGAGCTCTACGCCGGGCTCCTGGCGCGGTGCGCCGAGGACGTCGCGGCGAGGGGTCCGGTGTGGACGGTGTTGCGCGACCTCGCCGGCT
Organism: Amycolatopsis arida; assembly: GCF_900115565.1. Lineage (GTDB taxonomy): Bacteria > Actinomycetota > Actinomycetes > Mycobacteriales > Pseudonocardiaceae > Yuhushiella > Yuhushiella arida. The sequence continues at coordinate 212,276 of NZ_FOWW01000006.1, forward strand.
GCCCCGCGGAGTTCTACCCCGCGCTGCGGTTGCTCGGCTCGGTGCACCGGCTCGTGCTCGACGGTCGGGCCCCCGTGCTGGCCGCGCACTACCCCTCGGTGGGTGGGCGGCCCGGCCCCGGACTGTGGGAGGCGTTCCACACAACGGTGGTGGACCGGGCCAGCGAGCTCGCCGGGCTGGTCACCAAGCCGCCGCAGACCAACGAGGTGGGCCGCTCCGCCGGCTTGCTCGGTGGCTTTTTGCTGGTCGCCCGCGAGACCGGGCTTCCACTGCGGCTGCTGGAGATCGGGGCCAGCGCCGGGCTGAACCTGGGCTGGGATCGGTACCGGTACGAGTCGGGAGGCTGGTCGTGGGGCGATCCCGCCTCCCCGGTGCGGATCACCGGCCTGTTCACCGGCGCCACCCCGGCCGGCGCCCCGGTCACCGTCGTGGAGCGGCTCGGGTGCGACCTGAACCCGATCGACCCCCGCACCGAGGACGGGCGGCTGACGCTGCTGTCGTACGTGTGGCCCGACCAGACCGACCGGTCGACCGGCTGCGCTCCGCCGTCGACGTCGTCCGCGGCCTGGCGCCGGGGGTACGGGTCGAGCGGGCCGGCGCCGTCGACTGGTTGCGGGAGCACCTCGCGTCCCCGCGGCCCGGCACGGCCACCGTGGTCTTCCACTCGATCGTGCTCGGCTACCTCGCCGACGCCGACCGCCGCGCGCTCGGCGAGGTGATCGCGGAGGCGGGGCGGCGGGCGAGCACCACCGCCCCGCTGGCGGTGCTGTCGTTGGAGCCGGTCGGCGACCGGTTCGAGGTGCGGTTGCGTGGCTGGCCCGGTGGCGGTGACCGGCTGCTCGCGCTGGCCGACGGCCACGGCCTGCCGGTGCGGTGGGTGGCCGGCGTCCCGTGACGGTCGCGCGAACCCGCATACCTGGGGAGCACGCACAACCGAAGGGCGCCGAGGGCAGCGGACATGCCGTTACGCCGCGGACCGGGCGGGCCGCGTGGGCGGTCCTCCTCCCGACGGAGGTCCGGGTCGAGTGGGGTGGGTGGCATGGGCGTAGCGCTGAACGGCAAGGTCGCGTTCGTCACTGGGGCGGGCTCCGGGTCGGCAGGGCCAGCACGGGCACTGGCCGCGGAGGCGCCTCGGTGGCCGTCGCCGATCTCGGGACGGACCGCCTGTTGGCGTTGCGCGACGAACTGGAGGGCGGCGGCACCTAGGTGCACGTCGTCACGCTCGACGTCACCGACGAGCCGGCCGGCCGCGCCGCCACCCAGTCTACTGTAGACATGTTCGGCCGGCTGGACGTGCTGGTGAACTGCGCCGGCATGATGCTGCTCGCCCCGGTGCTGGAGGCCGACACCGCGGACTGGACCCGGATGATCAACATCACGTGCTCGGCCTGATGTACCTGACCCATGCGGCACTGCCGCACCTGCTCGACAGCCGGGGCACGGTCGTGCAGCTGTCCTCGATCGCCGCGCGGACGATGGGCAGAGCGTGCGGGTGGCGGTGTGGTCGGCGGCAGAGCGGGCCCGGTTGCGCATAGCGTCCGGCCGAATGCGGATAACCGGGGCCGAACTCCGGTGCGGCCCGTCATCGGCGACGCGTCCGCGGCCCGCGGGGCGGGTTGCCCGGATGCCGCGGCGGCGCGGCCGGCGCCGACGCGGCACCCGCCCGCCCGGCCACCGGCCCGCGCGCGGCGAGACCTGGCATGCGAGATCGGGTACGCCGAGTCGGCGAACGCGCCCGTTGCCCTCACCCCGGCACGACCCGCCGCCGCTCCGGTGCGCTCACCCGGCGCCGAGGCGCTCCGGAAAGGCCGTCCGCCGTCGGCGCGGTCGTGGTGCGCTTCAGCCGAGACGGAGGTGGCCGACGGCGACCAGCGCGTCGACCGCCTCGCGGACGGCTTCCAGCGACGTGTAGCGGGGTTCGAAGCCCAGCAGCCGGCGGGCCTTCTCGATGGCGCAGTGCGGGCTGTGCGCCAGGTGGTCGTACGTGATGCGGGCGTCCTCGGGGTCGGCGCCGCCGCGCCACTGCTCCCAGGGTTGGAACTCCAGCGTGGCGGGGCGGCCGAACCAGGCGGCGACCGCCTCGGCGTAGCCGCGCAGGGTCAGCGCGGTGGCGGCCACCGCGTGGAAGCTCTCGCCGACGCTCACCGCCCGGTTGGCCAGCGCGGCGACGAACATCCGCGCGACGTCGTCGGCGTGGACGTGCTGGACGGTTTCCATTCCGTGGTTGGGCAGCGGCAGTGGTCTGCCGTCGGCGAGCCGCTGGAAGACGTCCGGGTTGATGTTGCCCGCGGGGTTGACCGGCGCCCAGCCGGGGCCGGTGATGTGTCCGGGGTGGACGACGGTGGCCGGGAAGCCGTCGAGCTGGGCCTGGCGGTGCAGGTATTCCTCGATGGCGGCCTTGTTCCTGCCGTACTCGGCGATGGGGCGCCGCGGCCCGTCTTCCGCGGTGGGTACCACGGTGCTGGGGCCGTGGACCCAGATCGTGCCGCAGTGCAGGAAGTGGCGGATCCGGCCGCGGAGGGCGTCGACGAGCTGGCGGGCGCTGGGCGGGGTGAAGCAGATCAGGTCGATCACGGCGTCGGGGGCGAGGTCGGCGACGCGGGCGCCGAAGGTTCCCTCGGCTTCCGCGGTGTCGCGGTCGATCGGGACGGTGGTCACCTGCCGCCACGCGCCGTGCCCGGTGTAGGGCTCGCGCCGGGCGCGGCAGACCACGACGACGTCGTGCCCGGCCGCGACCAGCCGCGGGACGAGGTAGGTGCCGATGTGCCCGGTCCCGCCGAGTACGACAACGCGCATGGCCCGATCCTAGGGCGGTGCGAGGCCTTTCGGTGCCCCGATGGGCACCGGCACGGAGCACCTTTAGGTCGAGCGCGCGGGTGATCGTGTCCGCCTGGCGCGGGCCGGAGGTGGGGAACCCGACACGCACGCCCGAGCCCGCGAGCGCGGCGAGCTCGGCCAGCAGCTCGCCGTCGGTGAACAGCGGACTGTCCGGGGTGAGCGAGGGCACCTGGTACGGCGAGATCGCGTCGCCGAGCAGGTGCCGGCTCTCCCGCCACTGGGCGCGGAACCGCCGCGCCGAGTGCTCCTTCTCCTCGTGCACCGCCGCGTCGAGCCGCCACCCGCCGACGTCGGCGTAACCCCACCCGCGCGGCGCCCCCGGCTCGAGGCCACGGCGAGGCCCCGGAGCCGATAATGGTCCCGCAGCCCGCCCGAGCGGCCACCGCGCCCGCGGCCCCGCCGATACCGCCAGCAAGAAACCCACCCCACCACCGGCGGCGATCACCCGCGCCGAGGAACCCCATCCGCACGCCAGACCACCCACATCCGCGGCAAGCCAGGCCAATGCCAGGTTCGGACGACCGCGGGACGCTCGGCCGTCCGTCCACTCCGGTCCACTGAATTACCGGCGCCATCCCGTAGGGTGGCGCGGCCACCGGGCTCGCGGCGGTCGCTTCGTACCCCGGTCGGCCGGCGGTGCCGTGATGCCTCGAGGTGCCCGGTCGGCGGTGGTTCGACGTGTCCCGCCGGGCGAAGTTGGCTACTGTGTTCGCGGTTGGTGGCGTCGGCCGTCGTCGGCGAACGTGTCGTTCCGAGGGAGTGACCACGGTGACCTGGGAGTGGTTCACCGACCCGGACTACTGGGCGTCCCGGCTGCTGTTCCAGCGGATGCTCGCCGCCATCTACCTCGTCGCCTTCGTGTGCGCCGCCCGGCAGTTCCGGCCGCTGCTCGGCGAAAGGGGTATCACCCCGATCCCGCGCTTCGTGGCGGCCACGCCGTTTCGCGCCGCGCCGAGCATCTTCTACCTGCGCTACTCCGACCGGCTCTTCGCCACCGTGGCGTGGACCGGCGCGGCGCTGTCCGCGGCGCTGCTGCTCGGGCTCGCCGACTCCGCACCGGTGTGGCTGTCGATGCTGCTGTGGGCCGTGCCGTGGGTGCTGTACCTGTCGATCGTCAACGTCGGGCAGGTCTGGTACGGCTTCGGCTGGGAGTCGCTGCTCGCCGAGGCCGGGTTCCTGGCGATCTTCCTCGGGCCGGCGGACACCGCGCCGCCGGTGCTCGTGCTGTGGCTGCTGCGCTGGCTGCTATTCCGCGTCGAGTTCGGCGCGGGAATGATCAAGATGCGCGGCGACCGATGCTGGCGCGATCTGACGTGCCTGTACTACCACCACGAGACCCAGCCGATGCCCGGCCCGCTCAGCTGGTACTTCCACCACCTGCCCAAACCCCTGCACAAGGTCGAGGTGCTGGCGAACCACTTCGCGCAACTGGTCGTGCCGTTCGCGCTGTTCGCGCCGCAGCCCGTCGCGTCGGTCGCCGCCGGGGTCGTGATCGTCACCCAGGGCTGGCTCATGCTGAGCGGCAACTTCGCGTGGCTGAACGCGCTGACCATCACGCTGGCGGTGCCGGTACTGGACGGGCGGCTGGTGGAGCGGGTGCTGCCGGGATCACGGCCGGAGCTGACCGAGCCGCCGGGGTGGCAGCTGGTGCTGGTGGTGGCGCTGACCGTGCTCGTGACCGTGCTGAGCTACCGGCCGGTGCGCAACCTGGTGGCGCGCCGCCAACTGATGAACTACAGCTTCACCAGCCTGCGCCTCGTGAACACCTACGGCGCGTTCGGCGGGATCACCCGCCGGCGACACGAGGTGATCATCGAAGGCACGGACGACCCGGAGATCACCCCGGGCACGGTATGGCGGGAGTACGAGTTCAAGGGCAAGCCCGGCGACCCGCGGCGGCGGCCGCCGCAGGTGGCGCCCTACCACCTGCGACTGGACTGGATGCTGTGGTTCGTCGGGATCTCCACGCACTACGGCCGGACGTGGCTGCCCGGCCTGGTGGCGAAGCTGCTCGCCGGCGATCGGGCGACGCTGCGCCTGCTCCGGCGCGACCCGTTCCCCGGTTCGCTGCCGACCTTCGTCCGGGCCCGCCTGTTCACCTATCGCTTCACCACGGCGCGCGAACGGCGCGAGACGGGCGCCTGGTGGGTCCGCGATCCCGGGCCGACGATCGTCCGCCCCTGCCGGCTGTCCCCGGACGGCACGCCCGAGCCCGTCGCCTGAACCGCCGCCACGAGCCCCGTTGGCAAGGGGTGGCCGGGCAACGAGCCGGCGGCCAGATCGCGACGCGGCCGGCCCCGCGCTCGAGTGGCACCCCTGTCAAGCCCGGCGTGTCGAGCGGCGCCGGGAAGCCACCCCACGCACCAGCACCCCTCCGGCCCGACGCCATCAGCCAACCCACCGTCAGGAACGGCGAACACGATGACGCGGGCGGCGAACACGCCGCCGGGAACCGCAAACACGGCGAGGGCGGGCGGCGAACACGGCGACGCCAAGCGCAAACACGCGTGCGCTCGCGGTCCTGGTCAGTCCGGGGGTGCGTCGTCGAGGGGGGTGGTGTCGGCGCCCGCGGCGGCCAGCTCGTCGCGCACCACCCGGTACGCCAGGCCCTGCGGGTATCCCTTGCGGCCGAGCGTCCCCAGCAGCCGGCGGATCGCGGTCTGCTCGTCCACGCCACCGAGGGCACGGAGCCGCTTGCGGACCAGCTCCCGTGCCCGCTGCTCCTCGGCGTCGCGGTCGACGGCCTCGGCCGCCCGCGCCGCGACCGCACCGTCCACACCCTTGCGTCTCAACTCGGCGACGAGCGCGGTCCTGGCCAAACCCTGGTGGGTGTGCCGGGACCGCACCCACATCTCGGCGAAGGCCGCGTCGTCGACCAGTCCCGCGTCGTCGAGCTTGCCGAGCAGGGTCTCCCGGGTGTCCTCGTCGAAACCCTTACGGCGCAGGGCCTGCCGCAGCTCGTCCTTGGTCCTCGGTCGCGCCGCGAGCAGGTCGAAGCAGATCGCCTTGGCCCGTTGCAACGGCGTGCGCTCCGCACCGGCCTTCCCTGAGCCGGACCCCGCCCCGGTGCGCGCCGCCAGCGACCCCGCCACGGCGCCGGACCCCGCGACAACCGGCTCTCGATCGGCGGACTCCGGAACAGCGGACTCCGAAGCCATGGACTCCGGAACAGCGCACTCCCGTTCCCGAGCCACGGACTCTGGAACTGTGGGCTCCGGAGCCACGGACACTGGGACAGCGGGTTCTGACGCGGGAGGCTGCGGCGTGCCGGGGCCCGCGGTGGGCGACATCGCCTCGGCCGGCGGGGCCTCCACGGCGCCCGTCGCACCACCACCCGGCTCACCGCGGCCGGCCCCACCGCGGCCGGTCCCACCGCCGCTGGTCTCGCCGACCTCCGGCACGCCGGGCGGTCCGGACGCCCGACCCGTCTCCGAACCCACAACCGGTGAGTCCCTCACCCGAGCATCACCCCACCCCCTCGGTCACCATGGCGGGCACGGGGCGGCCCGGCCCGCCGCTCCCACCGACCGGGCCACCCGCGGTCCGCCTCACCGCCTCACCTCGGAACCCGACTCAGAAGTCGACCGGCGCCGGAACGGTCTCCTCGGCGTCGAGCTTGGCGCCGATGCCGAGCTTCTCCTTGATCCGCTTCTCGATCTCGTTGGCGATGTCGGGGTTGTCGCGCAGGAACTTCCGCGCGTTCTCCTTCCCCTGCCCGAGCTGGTCGCCCTCGTAGGTGTACCAGGCACCGGACTTGCGCACGATGCCCTGGTCGACCCCCATGTCGATGAGCGAACCCTCGCGGGACACGCCGTGGCCGTAGAGGATGTCGAACTCGGCCTGCTTGAACGGCGGGGCGACCTTGTTCTTCACGACCTTCACCCGGGTGCGGTTGCCCACCGGCTCGCCGCCGTCCTTGAGCGTCTCGATCCGCCGCACGTCCAGCCGCACCGACGCGTAGAACTTCAACGCCTTCCCACCGGTGGTGGTCTCCGGCGACCCGAACATGACACCGACCTTCTCGCGGAGCTGGTTGATGAACACCGCCGTGGTGCCGGAGTTGTGCAACGCGCCGGTGAGTTTGCGCAGTGCCTGGCTCATCAGCCGCGCCTGAAGGCCGACGTGCGAGTCACCCATCTCGCCCTCGATCTCGGCCCTCGGCACCAGCGCCGCCACCGAGTCGATCACCAGGATGTCCAGCGCGCCGGAGCGGATCAGCATGTCCGCGATCTCCAACGCCTGCTCCCCGGTGTCCGGTTGGGACACCAGCAGCGCGTCGGTGTCCACGCCGAGCGCCTTGGCGTACTCCGGGTCAAGCGCGTGCTCGGCGTCGACGAACGCCGCGATGCCGCCGGCACGCTGCGCGTTGGCCACCGCGTGCAGGGCGACCGTGGTCTTACCGGAGGACTCCGGGCCGTAGATCTCCACGATCCGGCCGCGGGGGAGCCCGCCGATGCCGAGCGCGACGTCGAGCGCGATGGCACCGGTCGGGATGACCTCGATCGGCGCGCGCCCCTCGTCGCCGAGGCGCATGACCGAGCCCTTGCCGTACTGCTTGTCGATCTGGGCGAGGGCGAGCTCGAGCGCCTTGTCCTTGTCCGGTGCTGCTGGCATTGGATCCACCTCGTCGATAGGAGTCGAAGGAGCCCGTGGCGGGCCCGGTCGGAAGCCTGTGTGCGGTTGTCGATCGGTCGGGTCCGACGTTACGGGCGGGGTCCGACAGTTCGGTGTGCGAGCGCCGAATCTGGGGATGGTTGACCCCGATGTGGACAACACGATAGACGAACAGATGTTCGAGGTCGAAACTGACACACCGGGCGGGTAGGGTTTTTCGGCTCCGCGCTCAGCGCCGCTCGGGCGGCACGTCGAACTCGGCGCAGACCTCCTGCCAGACCTCCTTGGCGGAAACTCCGCCGGCCAGTGCCTGCTCCACGGTGCGCCCGCCGAGCCCGCTCAGCACGTAGTCCCTGCTCAGCGTCTCGGCGCGCACGGCACCGAACTCCTCGGCCATCATCCGCCGGAATACCGTGATTCGCACACCCCGAGGGTACGGACCGCCCGCCCACCACCGGCGCCGGGCGGCTCGGGCGGATACGGTGGGTGGCATGGTGACGGTGGACCTGCCCTCGTGGGCCCCGGTGGCCCTCAGCCTCGCCTCCATCGCGGTGGTGGCCGCCGCGCTGGTGGTCGTGATCCGGATGTGGCGGAACAACCGCGACCGCTGAGCTACTCGCCCGGCTGGATGCTCTGCTCGAAGTAGTCGGCCAGCGCGGCGGGGCTGGTCGCGGACTCCTGCCCGGTCGTGTTGACCTGGTAGATGAACCCGACCAGCGGCCGGTCCGCCACGCGGAACACCAGCACCGAGGAGTCCCGCCCGCCGGCGGCGAAGTACCGGCCGGTCAGCCCGTTGCCCTTCCAGTCCGCCTGCACGACCTCACCCCCGCCGGTCCGGTCGAGCAGCCCGTTGGTGTACTGGGTGAGGTCGTCGACCGAGCTGCCGTGCAGGTAGGTCACCTGCGCCCCGGCCAGTCCCGGTGTCGAGCAGGTCACCGAGACGCCCAGCGCCTCGGCGTCGGCGGCCGCGGCGGGACCCGTGCCCATGCCGGGGCCGCAGGTGTCGTCGTCGGCGACCCCGCCGGCGAGCTGACGCAGGCAGCCGGTGAAGCCCCGCTCGTCGGGCTGCCCCGGCTGCCGGCACTCCTCGGCGGTGTAGGTGGGTGTCGTCAGTGCCCCCGACGGCAGCAGCCACACGGCGAGGCCGGTCCCGACCAGCAGCACGACCGCCGCCGCGACCCCGGCCAGCAGGCCGCGCCGGCCCCGCCGCGGGGTGCCCTCCGCCTTCGGGTAGCTGGGAAAGCTCGCCGGCGGCGGAGGCGGTACGACCGCCGGGGTCGGCGCCGGGTAGCCACCGTAGCCGGCGGGCGCGGGGTGCGGCCCGGTCTGGCGCGCGGCACCGGCCGCGACCGGGTGGGCGACGTTCTGCGTGCGCATGCTGATGCCGTCCGCGGTGACGTGGTGGGCGCCCATCGCCACGGCCGTCTCCGGCTGGTCCAGGCTGGTCGGCACCACGCCCAGCTTCTCCGCGATCATGGTGCCGACCAGTGGCAGCCGGCTCGACCCACCGACGAGGTAGATGCCGGCGAGCCGGTCGGGGGCGAACCCGGCCGAGTGCACGGTCCGGCCCAGCAGCTCGACGCTGCGCAGCAGCGCGGGGCGGACCAGCGCCTCCAGCTCGGCCCTGGTGACCAGCACGTCGGTGAACGGCTCGGGCATCGGCACCTCGGTCTGCGGGTGTCGGGACAGCGTCTCCTTCGCGTCCTTGACGTCCTCCTGCAGCGCCCGCCGGGTGCGCCGGTCGGCCGTCGACTCCCGGCGCAGCAGCCGCTGCCAGCGCTGCGGGTCGCGATGGGACACCTCGCGCCCGACGTGCACCAGCAGCGCCTGGTCGACGTCCAGCCCGCCGAGGTCGGGCAGCCCGTCCTCGGCGAGCACGGTGAAGCCGTTCTGGGTCGCGCCGACCACGGCGACGTCGAAGGTGCCGGCGCCGAGGTCGTACACCGCCAGCGCCTGGCCGGGCGCCAGGGTCCGGCCGGGGAACGACGCGAAGTGCGCCGCCGCCGCCACCGGCTCCGGGACCAGCGAGAGCGCCGCGCCCATGCCGGCCAGCCGGGCCGCGGACAGCAGGACGTCGCGCCGCACCGGACCCCACTGCGCGGGGTGGGTCAACCGCACCTCGTCCGGCTGCTCGCCGCCGAGCTGCCGGGTCGTCTCGTCCAGCACCCGGCGCAGCACCGCCGCGAGCGCCTCGTTGACCGGCACCACGTCGTCGCCGAGCAGGAGGGTCTGCTCGTCGACCCGCCGCTTGGGGTTGGGCTCGAATCGGGTGGGGTCGAGCCGGGCGCGCCGCTCGGCGTCCCGGCCGACCATCAGCCTGCCGTCCTCCTCGGCGAACACCGCGGACGGCATGGTGGCCGCGCCGTCGACCTCGACCACGCGCGGCGGCTGCCCGTGCGCGGACAGCACCGCGACCGTGTTCGAGGTTCCGAGATCCACCGAAAGGACCCGCACAGCTCTCCCCTTGTCCGTGTCGGTCGCGCCGATCACCGGCCGCGTGACGCTGCCGGTGATGCTGCCATGCCGATGGTCCCGAGGTGGACGGAACCCGGAGGGTCGGCGGCAACCGTAGAGTGGCCCGATGGGATGCCGGATCAGCGAGTTGGTACTGGACGCGCGCGACCCCGAGCGGTTGGCCGGGTTCTGGTGCGAGGTGCTCGGGTACGTCGTGCTCGGCACCGAGGACGGCGACGTGGAGATCGGGCCGCCGGGGGTCGGGTTCGGCGGCCCGCAGCCGACGATCGTGTTCAACCGAACCGACCGGCCGAAGCGCGGACAGCTCCCGCTGCACATCGATGTCAGCCCGGTCGGTTGTGACCAGGAGGCCGAGTTCGCGCGGCTGCTCGCCGCGGGCGCGACCCGGGCCGACGTCGGGCAGACCGGGCGGGAGTCGTGGCACGTGCTGGCCGACCCGGAAGGGAACGAGTTCTGTCTGCTCCGCACCCCGCTGGAACCGCTGGACTCGCGGTGACGTCGGTGGCGGCTGTCGTGATCGCCGCATGCGGGTCGAGGAGCTGGAGCTGCGGCGGAACTGGGTGCACGGCTGGGCGGTGCCCGCGGCACGCCGCCGCCGGTGGCGGAACTTGACGGGTACCGCGTCGATGTGGGCGCAACCGGGCACCGGGTCCGGCGGGAAACTGTCGGTGCCCTGACGCACCATGGACGGCGTGGGTGACGTGCTCGACCTGTTCTCCCCCGCCACCAGGGACTGGTTCGCGGGGGCGTTCGCCGCGCCCACGGCCGCGCAGGAGGGCGCGTGGCGGGCCGCGCACGCGGGCGAGCACGCGCTCGTCGTGGCGCCCACCGGCTCCGGCAAGACGCTGGCGGCCTTCCTCTGGGCGCTCGACCGGCTGGCCGTCGCCGGGCCGCCGGCCGACCCCACCCGGCGGTGCCGGGTCCTCTACGTCTCCCCGCTGAAGGCGCTGGCGGTGGACGTGCAGCGGAACCTGCGCGCCCCGCTGGCCGGCATCTCCCAGGCCGCCCGCCGGCTCGGTGACATCCCGCCGGACATCACCGTCGGCATGCGCACCGGCGACACCACCGCCGCCGAGCGCCGCTCCTTCACCCGCACCCCGCCGGACGTGCTGGTCACCACCCCCGAGTCGCTGTTCCTGCTGCTCACCTCCGCGGCCAGGGAGTCGCTGCGCGGCGTGCGGACGGTGATCGTCGACGAGGTGCACGCCGTCGCCGGCGGCAAGCGGGGCGCCCACCTCGCGCTGTCCCTGGAACGGCTGGACGAGCTGCTCGACGGCGGCCCGGCCCAGCGCATCGGTCTGTCCGCGACCGTGCGGCCGGTGGACGAGGTGAGCACGTTCCTGGCCGGCGGCCGGCCGGTCCGGGTGGTGCAGCCGGCGCTGCGCAAGACGGTCGAGGTGCGGGTCGAGGTCCCGGTCGAGGACATGGCCGAGCTGGACGCGCCGGCCCCGGATCCGCCACCACTGCCCACCGAGGACGGCGGGGACGGCGGGGACGGCGCCTACCCGGAGCTGCCCATCCGCCGGCCGTCGATCTGGCCGGCGGTCGAGGCTCGGGTGCTCGAGCTCGTCCGGCGGCACCGGTCCACCATCGTGTTCGCCAACTCGCGGCGGCTCACCGAGCGGCTCACCGCCCGGCTCAACGAGCTGGCCGCCGAGCAGACCGAGCTGCGCGCCGACCAGCGGTACCCGGCGGAGGCGATCGGCGAGTCCGGGCTGACCACCGGCGCGGCGGCCACCGTCGCCAAGGCTCACCACGGCTCGATGTCCCGGGAGCAGCGCACCCTCGTCGAGGAGGAGCTGAAGTCCGGCCGGCTGCCGTGCGTGGTGGCCACGTCGTCGCTGGAGCTGGGCATCGACATGGGCGCGGTCGACCTGGTGGTGCAGATCGAGGCCCCGCCGACGGTCGCCTCCGGGCTGCAGCGGGTCGGCAGGGCGGGCCACCACGTGGGCGCGGTGTCCTCCGGGGTGATGTTCCCGAAGTTCCGCGGCGACCTCGTCTCCTGCGCGGTGGTGGCCGAGCGGATGGCGGCCGGCCGGATCGAGGCGGTGCGCTACCCGCGCAACCCGCTGGACGTGCTCGCCCAGCAGATCGTGGCGATGGTCGCGGTCGAGCCGCGCACGGTGGCCGAGGTGGCCGCCACGGTCCGCCGCGCGGCGCCGTTCACCGCGTTGCCGGACGACGCGCTGCACGCGGTGCTCGACATGCTGGCCGGGCGGTACCCGAGCGAGGAGTTCGGCGAGCTGCGCGCGCGGATCACCTGGGACCGGATCACCGGGGAGCTGCGTGGCCGGCCCGGCGCGCAGCGGCTGGCGGTCACCTCCGGGGGCACGATCCCCGACCGCGGCCTGTTCACCGTGACCACGCCCGGCGAGGAGGGAGCCGGCGGCCGCCGGGTCGGTGAGCTGGACGAGGAGATGGTCTACGAGTCCCGGGTGGGCGACACGATCCTGCTCGGCACCTCGTCCTGGCGGATCACCGACATCACCCACGATCGGGTGATCGTGGTGCCGGCGCCGGGCGAGCCGGCGCGGATGCCGTTCTGGAAGGGCGACGCCCCCGGCCGGCCGCTGGAGCTGGGCCGGGCGCTCGGCGCGTTCGTGCGCGAGGTGACCGTCGCGGACGCCGGGACGGCGCGGGCGCGGGCCGCCGCGGCCGGGCTGGACGAGCGGGCGTGCGACAACCTGCTCGGCTACCTCGCCGAGCAGCGGGCCGCGACGCGGCACGTGCCCACCGACCGCACGGTGCTGCTCGAACGGTTTCGCGACGAGTTGGGTGACTGGCGGGTGGTGCTGCACTCGCCGTTCGGCGCGCAGGTGAACGCGCCGTGGGCGCTGGCGATCGCGGCCCGGTTGCGCGAGCACCGCGGGGTCGACGCGCAGGTCGCCCACTCCGACGACGGCATCGTGCTGCGGCTGCCGGACGCGGTCGACGCCGACGGCGCCGAGGTCGCCGTGGGTGTCGACGACGTGCTGCTCGACCCCGACGAGGTGGAGCAGCTGATCGTCGGTGAGGTCACCGGGTCGGCGCTGTTCGCCGCGCGGTTCCGCGAGTGCGCGGCCCGCTCGCTGCTGCTGCCCCGCCGGGACCCGCGTCGGCGCACGCCGCTGTGGCAGCAACGGCAGCGCGCCGCCCAGCTGCTCGGGGTGGCGGCGAAGTACGAACGGTTCCCGGTGGTGCTGGAGGCCATGCGGGAATGTCTGCAGGACGTCTACGACGTGGGCGGGTTGCGCGAGCTGATGGTTGAGGTGCGAGCGCGGCGGGTGCGCGTCGTGGAGGTGGAGACGCCGGCGGCGTCGCCGTTCGCCCGCAGCCTGCTGTTCGGCTACGTCGGGATGTTCCTGTACGAGACGGACGCGCCGCTGGCCGAGCGGCGGGCGGCCGCGCTGGCGCTGGACACGACGCTGCTGGCGGAGCTGCTCGGCACCGAGGCGATCCGGGAGCTGCTGGACCCCGACGTGGTGGCCGACGTGGAGCGGTCGCTGCAGCGGCTCGATCCCGACCGACAGGCCAGGGGGATGGAGGACGCGGCGGACCTGCTCCGCTTCCTCGGAGACCTGTCCGTGGCCGAGGCCGCCGAGCGCGGGATCCGCGCCGAATGGCTGACCGAGCTGGTTGACCAGCGGCGGGCGATCCCGGTGCGCATCGCCGGGCGGGAGCGGTACATCGCGATCGAGGACGCCGGGCGGGTGCGCGACGCGCTCGGCGTGGCCCTGCCGGTCGGGGTGCCGGAGGTGTTCACCGAGCCGGTGGCCGACCCGCTCGGCGACCTGTTGGCCCGCTACGCCCGCACCCACGGCCCGTTCCCGGCGGTGGAGGCGACCGAACGGTTCGGCCTCGGCCAGGCGGTGGTCACCGGTGTGCTCGACCGGCTGACCGCCGAGGGCCGACTGGTGCGCGGCGAGCTGAGTCCGGTCGGGTCGCCGCACCTGCGGGAGGCCGGCAGCGTCGAGTACTGCGACGCCGGGGTGCTGCGGCGGCTGCGGCGGGCGTCGCTGGCCCGGCTGCGGGCCGAGGTCGAGCCGGTGGAGCCGGCGGCGCTGGGCCGGTTCCTGCCCGCGTGGCACGGCATCGGGGCGCGGATGCGCTCGGCGCCGATGGCCGACGACGTGCTCGGCGTGGTCGACCAGCTAGCTGGCGCGCCGCTGCCAGCCAGTGCGCTGGAGTCGCTGATCCTGCCCAACCGGTTGCCCGGCTACCACCCTGCGCTGCTGGACGAGCTCACCACGGCGGGCGAGGTCGTCTGGTGCGGGTGCGGGGCGCTGCCCGGCGGCGACGGGTGGGTGGCACTGGCCGGCGCCGACGTGGCCGACCTGCTGCTGCCGGAGGTCGACGAGGAGGCGCCCGCCGGCCCGCTGCACGAGGCGGTCCGGTCCACGCTGGCGGGCGGCGCGCTGTTCTTCCGGCAGCTGGTCGACCGGGTCACCCCGTTGGTCGACTCGCCGGTCACGGACGGGGACGTGGTCGCGGCGCTGTGGGATCTGGTGTGGGCCGGGATGGTCACCAGTGACACGCTGGCCCCGCTGCGCGCCCAGGTGTCCGGCCGGGGCGCGGCGCACAAGCCGCGCCGCGCGGCGCCGCGGGGGCGATACGGCCGGCTCCGCGCGGGCCGCCCGGCTATGCCGTCGCGCACCGGGCCACCGACCGTCGCCGGGCGGTGGACGCTCACCCCCGACCGCGAGCCGGACCCCACCCGGCGCACCCACGCCAGGACGGAGGCGTTCCTGGAGCGCCACGGCGTGCTCACCCGCGGCGCGCTGGACACCGAGCGGGTCACCGGCGGGTTCTCCGGGATCTACAAGGTGCTGCGCGGCATGGAGGACGCCGGGCACGTGGTCCGCGGGTACGTGGTCGAAGGGCTGGGCGCGGCGCAGTTCGCCGCGCGGGGCGCGGTGGACCGGCTGCGCGCGCTGGCCGACGTGGCCGGGCCGCGCCGGGAGCAGGCCGCCGTGGTGCTGGCGGCCACCGATCCCGCGCAGCCGTACGGGGCCGCGCTGCCGTGGCCGCCGGTGGTGGGCGAGACCAGGCACCGGCCCGCGCGCAAGGCCGGCGCGTTGGCGGTGCTGGTCGACGGGGTGCCGGCGTTGTACGTCGAGCGCGGCGGGCGGTCGCTGCTGTCGTTCACCGAGGACGAGGAGGTGTTGCGGCAGGCGGCGCGGTCGTTGTCGACCGCGGTGCGGGACGGCTGGCTCGGCCAGCTCGCGGTGCGGCGCGCCGACGGGGAGCACGCCCTGACCTCCGAGCTGGCCGAGATCCTGCGGGAGGTGGGCTTCCGGGCGACCCCCAAGGGCCTGCGCCTCCGCGCCTGACCCGCCGCACCGCCCCATCGCCGTGTTCGCCGCCCACGTCACTGTGTTTGCCGTCCGCGTCACTGTGTTCGCTGTCCGCGTCACTGTGTTCGCCGCCCACGTCGGCGAGCTCCTCCGCTCCGATGGCTGGCCGTGCGCGCCGGCGGATGGCGTCGCCGGGAACGCGGGTGGCGCGTCGGGAGCCACGGCCCGCCCTGCGACGCCCGCTCCGGCACGGTGGGTGGCCCGGCGTTCGCTGCCACTGGCCGATTGCCCCGGCCGCAAGGCCGACGCGCGCCGTTCGGGGGCGTCTGTCCGCACCGGAAAGCTGCCAGGATGCTGCTATGGCGGACCTGGTCGAGTTCCTGTTCTCCTGCTTCGACGTCGACGAGCGGGTCGCGCTCGCGGCGGGCGAAGGGCCCTGGCACGTGGACCGGATGCGCGGGGACCGGACGGGCTGTCGGGTCACCATCAACAACGAGGAGGAGTTGATCGCGACGGTGCCGTGCCAGCCGATGTTCGGGCGGGGCACCGAGAACGCTCACCACATCGTGCACTACAACCCGCTGTCGGTCCTGCTCGACATCGACGCCAAGCGCCGCCTCGTCGCCGAGCACCTCACCACGGTGGCCCCGCGGGTGGACGGCGAGGAGCTGCGGGTCGAGTACCAGTGCCGGACCTGCCACCCGCGACCGGCCGACAACTGGTGCCGCACGCTGCGCCTGCTCGCCCGCCCCTACCTCAGCCACCCTGGTTACCGCAGGGAGTGGCGCCCGTAACCGGTCCGGGACGGTCGTCCTATGCTGCGTGTGATCGACTTCGCGCCGAGTGGGGCGGCCCGGGCCGTCCGAGGTCGGCGGCGGAACCCGGCAGGAGGACCACACGTCATGGCGGTGCGGGAGCTGCGCTACTTCGGCGACCCGGTGCTGAAGACACCGGCGGACCCGGTGACCCGGTTCGACGGCACGCTCGAGGCGTTGATCACCGACCTGCTGGACACCGTCGACGCCCCCGGCCGCGCCGGCCTCGCCGCGCCGCAGATCGGGGTGAGCCTGCGGGCGTTCAGCTACAACGTCGACACCGAGATCGGCTACGTCATCAACCCGGAGATCGTGGAGTTGTCCGAGGAGACCCACGAGATCCCCGAGGGCTGCCTGTCCATACCCGAGCTGTGGTACCCGACCCGGCGGGCCACGCACGCCGCGCTGCGCGGGGTGGACCTGCGCAACGAGCCGGTGACCGTCAGCGGCCGGGACGTGCTCGCCCAGTGCCTGCAGCACGAGACCGACCACCTCGATGGCATCCTCTACCTCGACCGGCTGGAGTCCGACCGCAAGCGCGGCGCGCTGCGCGAGGCCCGCGGCAAGGACTGGTTCTGGCGCCGCTGAGTGCCGGGCCGTTCGGGGCGGACGCGGATATACCAGCAGGGAGCGTTGAGCACCACCGACGAAAGTCGGATCTCGATCCGGACACCATCCGCCCATTAGCCCCAATGGACGCTAGCCTTCCACGGCCACGTCAATAACACTCCGTGAACGCCCTGGCCACATTCACCTGATCGGGTATCGCCGAGAGGGGTTGTGGCTGGGGTCGTCTTCGGTCGGGCCTGGTCGGGGCGAAGCGGTCCGCCCGAGCGGCTCAGCGACTCATCAGGAAGGACGTGGCATGACCCCACGGAGTTGGCGCCGGCGCGGCCGGGCGGCCTTGGGCATGGCGCTCAGCACGGCGGTGGCCGGCGCGGTGCTCGCCGGCGTGCCCGCGGTGGCGAACGCCGACCCGGCGCCCCACGAGGACCCGGGCATCGGCAAGCACGACGAGGAGCGGCTCCTCGAGGCCAAGCAACGCGGGCAGCGCACGGTCACCGTGCTGGTGGCCACCGAGCCCGGCGCCGCCGAGCGTGGCGCCGAGGAGCTCACCAGGGAGGGCGCCAAGGTCGAGTACCGGGCCGACGAGCTCGGCTACGTGCGCGCCGAGGTGCCCGTCGACAAGGTCGAGAAGCTGCCCGAGCTGGGCAGCGTCAACGCGGTCGACGTCGACGACGAGATCCCGCTGCCCGACCCGCGACCCGAGGGCGCCGTCGACCCGACGCCGCAGCCCCCGCCGGACGCCGCCACCCCACGGGTCAACCCGTACCTGCCCACCGGCGAGACCGGCGCGGCGCAGTTCACCGAGGCCAACCCGAAGTGGGACGGCCGCGACGTGACCGTCGGCATCGTCGACACCGGCATCGACCTCGACCACCCGTCGCTCAACGTCACGAGCACGGGCGAGCGGAAGGTCACCGACTGGGTGACCTACACCGACAGCCGGTTCACCAACGGCGTCAACAACGACAACGACCCCACCTGGATCGACATGTCGATCGAGGTGACAGGCGGGACGTTCGGCGCGGCGGGCGGCAACTACACCGCCCCCGGCACGGCGTCCTACCGATTCGGTGTGTTCAACGAGCGGGACCCGCGGCTCGGCGGTGAGCTGGGCAACGACGTCAACCGGGACGGCAACCCGGCGGGCAGCGACGGCACCTTCGGCGTGCTGTGGGACCCGGCCAGCAACACCGTCTGGGTGGACGCCAACCAGAACCACGACTTCACCGACGACAAGGCCATGACCGACTACAAGGTCCGGTACGACGTCGGCACGTTCGGCACCGACGACCCGGCCACCCCGGTGCGTGAGGCCATGCCGTACGTGGTGCAGACCGATCCGGCCAACAAGTCGGTGAACATCGGCGTCGTCTCCGGCGCGCACGGCTCGCACGTGGCTGGCATCGTCGCGGGCAACGAGCTCTTCGGCGGCGCGATGAGCGGCGCGGCCCCCGGCGCGAAGCTGGTCTCGGTGCGGGTGTGCCTGTTCATCGCCGGCTGCACCAGCCACGCGCTGCTGGAGGGCATGATCTACGCCGCGCGCGACGCCGGCGTCGACGTGATCAACATGTCGATCGGCGGCCTGCCCGCGCTCAACGACGGCAACAACGCCCGGGCCGAGCTGTACAACCGGCTGATCGACACCTACGGCGTGCAGATGTTCATCTCGGCGGGCAACTCCGGCTCCGGGTCGAACACCGTCGGCGACCCCTCGGTGGCCGACAAGGTGATGAGCGTCGGCTCGTACGTCTCCAAGGCCACCTGGCAGCGCAACTACGGCTCGGACGCCGCGGCGCAGGACAACCTGCACGGATTCTCCTCGCGTGGCCCCCGCGAGGACGGCGGTTTCAAGCCGAACATCATCGCGCCCGGTGCGGCGATCTCGCCGGTGCCGACCTGGCAGGCCGGCGGACCGGTCGCGGGCACCTACCAGCTACCGCCGGGCTACGCCATGTTCAACGGCACCTCGATGGCGGCACCGCAGGCCGCCGGCGCGGCCGCGCTGCTGGTGAGTGCCGCCCGCGCCCGCGATGTCGAGCACGCCCCGGCGCAGCTGCGCGGCGCGCTGAGCGACTCGGCCCGGTTCATCCCCGGCTACCAGGCGTACGAGCAGGGCAACGGCCTGATCGACGTCGGCAAGGCGTGGAACCTGCTCAAGTCCGGTGTGGACACCGTCGAGATCAGCTCGTCGGTGCCGGTGAACACCGTGCTGTCGCCGTTCCTCGGCACCCCGGGTGTCGGCGTGGGCATTCACGACCGCGAGGGGGTCCGGACCGGTGAGCGGTACGTGCGCGAGTACACGTTCGTCCGCCACTCCGGGCCGAACCACCCGGTGACCTACAAGGTCGGATGGGTCGGCAACGACGGAACGTTCAGCTCGCCGGCGACCGTGCAGCTGCGCAAGGGCTACGCGGCGAAGTTCCGGGTCACGGTGAACCCCCGGTCGGCGGGCGCGCACTCGGCGATCCTCACCCTGGACAGCCCGACGACCACCGGAGTGGACTTCCGGACGCTGAACACCGTGATCGCGGCGGAGGAGTTCACCGCGCAGAACGGGTTCGCGGTGCGCCACGGCGGCCAGATCGGCCGCAACGAGGCGCGCAGCTTCTTCGTCCGGGTGGAACCGAACACGCCGGCGCTGAAGGTGGACCTGCAGGGTGGCGGCGACGCGAAGGGCGCGGGCCAGATCCGCTTCCTGCGCTTCCACCCGTACGGCATCGGGCTGGACAGCAACTCCTCGCTGAGCTGCTACCACCCCGTGGTGACGCCGAACGGCAGTTGCGCCACCGGCAGCCCGACCAGCCGGACGGTCGCCGACCCGGCGCCGGGCGTGTGGGAGATCGTGGTCGACGCGCGGCGGACCTCCGACGCGGAGTTCGCCCCGTATACGATCACGGCGTCGGTGCTCGGCGCGGAGGTCTCCCCGAACCCCGACGTGATCGAGTCGGCGGCGAAGGGCGCGCCGGTGGAGCGGCAGTACACGCTGAAGAACCTGTTCGGCCCGTTCACCGGGCGGGCCGCCGGCACGGCGGTGGGCAGCGCGAAGCTCGACACCCCGAGCATCGCCGACGGCGCCGAGGAGCAGTTCCCGGTGCGGGTGGAGCCGGGGGCGACCCAGCTCAAGGCGCGGATCGGCAGCCCGTCCGACGTGGGTGCCGACCTGGACCTGTTCCTGTTCAACTGCACCAGCGGCAACTGTGTCCTCGCCGGACAGAGCGCCGACGGCGACTCCGAGGAGCAGGTGACGGTGGCCAACCCGGCCGCGGGTGACTGGCGGGTGGTGGTCCAGGGCTACGCCGTGCCGGCGGGCACGACGACCTACGAGTACCTGGACGTCTTCAGCGGCCCGGGCTTCGGCTCGGTGTCGCTGTCCGACACCGACGCGCTGCGGCCGGCGGGTGCACAGTGGACGGTGAACGGCACGGTGACCGCGAACACCGCACCGACTGCCGGCCGGGTGCTGCTCGGCCAGGTCGAGGTGCGCACCGACGGCGGTGTGCTGGTGGGCAGCGGTGACGTGATCGTCCGCAACGTCACCGGGTCGTAGTCTCCCCGGGTGGTCGACGACGGGGCCTCGCCGAACCGGCGGGGCCCCGTTCCCGTTGTCCGGCGGCGCCACCACTACGGGTCCGCCGGCGCTCGGCCGAGCTCGGCCAGCGACGACACGGCGCGGGCGAGCAGGCCGGTCGGGGACAGCACCCCGCGCACCAGCGACAGCGCCGCCGCCCGATCCGCGGTGGCACGTCGGTGGTCGAGCACGCGCGCGGCCAACTCGGCCAGGTCCTCCACGGCCCGGGCGCAGCGGTAGTAGGCCAGCCGGACCGGATCGACGTCCACCACGCCGTAGCCGGCGAAGAACTCGGCCTGCTCCCGCGGGCCGACCGGCGCGAAGGCGAGCACCCCGCCGAGCACGAACATGAGGTCCCACTCCCGCGGGGCCAGGACCGTGTCGTCCCAGTCGACCAGCCACACCCCGGCGTCGCCGCGGTGCGCCACCTCGGCGTCGGCGCGCGCCTCACGCCCCCCGAGCGGGGCGGCCACGTCGCGAGCGCTGCACGGGCGGCGGGTCTCGTCATCACCCACCGGATCGGCACCAGGGGAGCCGCCAGGGGAGCCGCGGAGCACGTTGCCGAGGTGCGGGTCCCCGTGGCAGAGGACCCTCTCGGCGGGCCGGGCGGCCAGCTCCCGGCCGAGCACCTCGACCTGGTCGGCGACGAGCGCCACCGCGCCGGCGGCGGCGCGCCACTCCTCGGCCAGCTCGCGCACCGGCGGGTCGGCGGGGCCGGGCGAGGCGATTCCGCTTTCGACGGTCCACAGCGTCCGGAGCCAGTGCCGGTGCCGAGTGTGCTCCTCGCGGGGCAGCACCTCCCGCAGCGGTCCGGTGACCGGGGCGGCGTGCACCCGGGCCAGCAACGCCCCGAAGGACCGCCACCGCGCCGGGGACAACCCGGCCGGCAGCGCGTCCACACCGGGCACCCACGGCAACAGTGCCAGCCGCCGCCCGGCGCGCTCGCTCCACAGCCGGCCGGACCGGGTGGGCACCGGCACGGGAACGCCCGATACCCCGTGGGCGGCGAGATGCGCGGGGACGGCCAGCCCGGCCAGCGAGCCACCGGAGGTCCACTTGACCCCATACCGCGCACCATCCGCGGCCACCGCCCGCCACACCTCGGCCGCGGGGTCCTCGCCGTGCCCCACCGGCTCGACGGTCACCAGGTCCACGGCGAAGTCCGCGCGCACCCACGCGCGGACCCGCGCGGCCGCGCCCGCCCCCTCGGCGCTCGTTTCCCCGACCACGGGCCGCAGGGTAGCCAGCCGGGCCCGGGGCGGTCATCGGGTTTCGCGGCCCCGCTACCCGCCGCCGGCGCCCGGTGCGGGAAGCGTGACGCGGACGGCTCCCTCCGCCTCGGCCGTGACCGGCAGCCCGGCCCGCAGCACCGCGCGGCGCACGACGTCCTGGTCCGGCGGGTGCACCGCCAGCAGCTCCCGGTAGCCGCGGGCCGCCGCGAGGACGGCCAGCCGCCGGACGAGGCCGGTGCCCACCCCACGGCGTTGCCAGGCGTCCTCCACCAGCAGGGACACCTCGGCCACGGTCTCGCCCGGCCGCGGGATCAGCTGCCCGAGCCCGACCACGTCCCGGCCGCACCCGGCGAGCACGCTCAGCCCGCGCGGGGGCAGCAGCAGCCGCTGCAGCCAGCGCCGGGGAACCGTGCGGGTGTCCGTGTGGTAGCGCCGGAACAGGGTGCCGGCCGAGCATCGCCCGTGCAGTGCCGCCACGGCGTCGACGTCGGCCGGCCCGCCGAGCCGCAGCACCAGCGCCGCACCGTCGGCGCAGGTGAGCACGACCGGGCCGGAGGCGTTGTCCGCGACGGCGGCCATCAGGTGGGCCAGCGCCCGCGCCCTGGCCAGCTCGAGCTGCGCGAACGGGGCCCACCGGCGGCGGGCCACCAGCACCCGCGCCGGGCCCAGCGGGAGCACGGCGCGGTGGCCGCCTTCGGTGCGCCCGGGGTTCGCCTCGTCCGCGGGGACCACCGTCACCAGGTCGGCGGCCAACACCTCACGAATCGCGTCGACGGTGTGCGCCGGGTCGACCACGGCACGGGTCGCCGCGGCCAGTGCCGCGGTGCCGGCGTCCACCAGGTCCCGGAGGTCGGCCTCGACGAGCCCGACGCAGTCGCATCCCTCGCCGCGGAGCGCGGTGACGAGCTGGGCCGGGGTCAGCCCGATGGGCGGGCGGAGCACCACCTCGTCGAGCACCCCGCCGGGCACCGGCAGCACGGTCAGCCCGAGGATGTTGCACCCCAGGTCGGCCAGCCGGATGGCGACACGGGCCAGGGTGCCGGGCCGGTCGTCCACCCGGATCCGCAGCCGCCAGGTGACGGAAGGGGGATCGTCCTCACCCGCGGTGTGCGGCCAGTCGAGCACCGGGTCGGGGGCGGGGGGAACGTCACGCGCGTCCATGCCCCCGACGATCCCGCCCGGTTGTTGCCGATCCGGAACGCCCGTGTTGCGCCCGTGTCAGCAGTCCCAACCAAGGGATCAGCTTCCGATACCCGCCCACACGGGTCCCGGAACGTAGGAGGGCCACCTTCCTGGCACGTTGGCGCACTGGGAACGGCGGGTCAGCCCTCGTCTGGCAGCACGACGAGCTCGTTGCCCTCCGGATCGGTGCCGTGCGGCCCGAGGACGGTCCCGGACGCCGGGACGCCGGGACGCCGGCGGGCCGCAGCCGCGACGGCCCGGAGGGCGCGGCGTCCCGGACGAACTCCAGCCACGGCCCCCGGCCGTCCGGGGTCCGCAGCCCGGCGAAGTCGGCCGAACGGTGAGCCACCGGCCAGCCGAGCAGCTCCGCCCAGAACCGCGCCGCGGCGGGCGGGTCGGCGGTGTTGATCTCCAACGCCCTCCACCCGGTCATCGGGCCACCCGCCCACGGCTCGACATGGAGTGACCTGCCATCGAGGGGCGCCGTTCCACCGGGCAACGGTAGCGGTCAGCGCGTGGCCAGCCGGAGCAGCGCCCACAGCTGCCCGACCGCGTCGTGATCACCCCGCTCCACGGTGATCGACCACGGCCCCGCCCGGCCCCACAGCCACCGGTAGATCTGCTGTGGTGTGCCGCTTACCACCGCGTCCGCCCGTCGCGCCTCGGCCGCGGAGCACCGCCACGCGGTGGTCTCCGTCGGCCCGGCCCTGGTCAGCCAGGTGTGCCCACCGGTCCGCACCGCCACCGCGCCCGGCCGGGTGCCGGTGAGTCCCAGCATCGGCAGCCGCTGGCCGAACCACAACGCCAGCGCCTCGTCCACCCCGTCGAGCGCCACGTCCTCCGCGACGGCGTCCGGTTCGGCGCCGGCCGCGTACTGCAGGTCGATCCGGTGGATCGTCGTCTCGTGTGCCATCCGGCGCCGCCAGAACCCGTAGGTCCGGTCGGCCGGCCACCAGGTGTCCGCACGCTCGTCCGGGTCGTGCCGGCCCAGCTCGGTCCGCAGCGCGGCCAGCCCCTCCCGCAGGTACTCCTCCGCCGACTGGCCTGGCCGCGGCGCGTGCTGCCACTCCCGTGGTCGCCGCCCCTCGGCCAGCCAGCCCAGCACCACGCGGTACACGCTGCCGACGTGCCGGACCAGCTCGCCGGACGTCCATCCCGGGCACCGGGGCACCGGCACGTCCGGCGGGGTGACGTGCGCGGTCGCGGCCAGCCGCTCGCCCTCGGTCCCGAACACCTCCAGCAGCCGACCGGGGTCGACCATCGCCTGCCCCGCCATCCCTAGCTCCGCGGCCGGCGCGGCCGTGGTGGCGGGCAGTGCCGGGCCCGGGGCGCGGGCACGGCCGCGGCGTGCACCACCCGGCCGGCCAGCTCGAGGAACTGGCCGGCGCGCTCGACCAGCTCGTCGGCGAGGTCCGCGGTGATCCGCCGGGTGATCCCGGCCTGCGCGGCCGCCCTGGCCGCCGAGTTCGCCGCGAAGTACGCCGCCCACTCGGCCAGCTCGGGCACCGTGCTCTCGAGCAGCACCCACACGCTCGCTGGGCGGGCCCGGCCGCGGTGCGGGCGGCCGCGGGCGGCGAGCACCGCGGCCGCGGCACGCAACGCCGACAGGTACGCGGTGACGAACCGCGGCGCCGGGTCGCTCTCCCGGCGGGCCTCGCCGAGCCCGTGCCGCGCCTCGGCGAGCAGGGACACCGCCGCCGGCGACGCCGGCGGACGCCAGCTCAACGGCAGCGCCTGCTGCCCGCCGCGGGCGCGGGATGCGGCTGCGATCGCCATGGCGACCTCCTGTGCTCGTGGTGACGCGCGGCCCGCCGTGGCGGGACCGCCGGTGGCACCCGGCGAGGAGGTGCTTCCCCCACCCCCTCGCCGGGTACCGGACCGGCGAGCGCTCCTCCGGGTTCGAACTTGTGTTCGAACAGTTCGAGATTAGCTCGGGGCGGGCGCGGACTCAACCCCCGGACCTGCGACGCACGTCGCACCCGCGCCCCGGCGAGCGGGAATCCCGGTGCGGCCATGACGGGCAGGTGAGTTCGTGATCTCATAACGGAATGAGCACCCTCGACCACCCCTCGATCGCGAAGGTCGCTGCCGCGCTGGCCGAGGCGGGCATGTCCGCCGCCGCCGACGGGATCCGGATCCTCCCCGCGGAGGTGCGCACGGCGGCGCAGGCCGCGGCGGCGCTCGGCGTCGAGGTCGGCGCGATCGCGAACAGCCTGGTGTTCCGGGCGGTGACCACCGCCGGTGACGCCCCCCTGCTGGCCCTGACCTCCGGTGCGCACCGGGCCGACACCCGCACGCTCGCCCGGCTCGTCGGGGCGAGCGAGGTCGACAAGGCCGACCCGGCGTTCGTCCGGCAGCACACCGGGCAGGCGATCGGCGGCGTCGCCCCGGTCGGCCACCCGACCCGGCTGACCACCCTCGTGGACACCGCGCTCGCCCGCCACGAGGTCGTGTGGGCGGCCGCGGGGCACGCGAAGGCGGTGTTCCCCACGACCTACGCCGCGCTGCTCGAGCTCACCGGGGCCCGGGCCGCCGACGTGGCCGCCGCGGCGCCGGGGGAAGGCGCCGAGCGGTGACCGCGATGTCCGCCGGCCGCGCGCACTTCGCCCAGCTCTCCGGGGACGAGTTCCGCGCGCGGCTGCGCGAGGCGCTCGACCTGTACGTCACCGCGATGGGCTATCCGGCGGGGACCGCCGAGCAGCGCGCCCCGATGTGGCTGACCCACGCCCTGCGCGAGGGGTGGCGCTGCATCGGGGCGTTCGCCGACGACGGTCGGCTGCTCGGCGTCGCCTACGGCTACCAGGGCCGGCCCGGCCAGTGGTGGCACGAGCAGGTGCGTCGCGGTCTCGTTGACGGCGGTGTGGACGCGGCGGAGTGGCTCGCGGACTACTTCGAGCTCACCGAGATCCACGTCCACCCGGAGAACCAGGCGCGGGGCATCGGCGAGGAGCTGCTGCGCCGCGTGCTCGACGGCCTGCCCTACCGGCACGTGCTGCTGTCCACTCCGGAGGGACCCAGTAGGGCGTGGCGGCTGTACCGCCGGACGGGCTTCGTCGACGTGCTGCGGCACTACCACTTCGCCGGTGACCCGCGCCCGTTCGCCATCCTCGGCCGGGCGTTACCGCTCGGCTGAGCCGCGCCGGTAGGTCAGCGCGAGCGCGCCGGCCAGCAGCGCGGCGCCGCACCAGCCGCCCACCCCGAGCCGGTCGCCGAGCAGCGCCGCCGCCAGCACCGCCGCGGTGAGCGGCTCGAGCAACGCGGACAGCGCCGCGAGCACGGGGCTGGCGTCCCGCAGGCCGCGGAAGTACGCCGCGTAGGCCAGCGCCGTCGGCACCGCGCCGAGGTAGACCGCGAGGGCGAGTGCCTCGGCCCGCAACGGCAGCGCCATGCCCAGCCACAGGGCGAGCGGCAGCAGCAGCACTCCCCCGGTCAGCAGGCCGAACGCCGTGGTGCGCAGCGGGTCCAGGCCGGGGACGGGGCGCCGGGTGGCCATGGTCAGCGTCGCGAAGCCCGCCCCCGCGGCGAGCGCGCAGAGCAGGCCGGCGGCCAGCGTCCCGCGGTCGTCGCCGCCGTCCGGGGAGCCGGTGAGCAGCACCAGCCCCACCAGCGCGGCGAGGATCGACACCAGGGTGGGCGTGGCCGGCCGGCGCCGTTCGCGCACGGTGGTGGCCAACGCCACGAAGACCGGGACGCTGCCGATCGTGGTCATCGTCGCCAGGCTGACCGAGGTCAGTGCCACGGCGGCGAAGTAGCAGGCCTGGAACATCGCCAGCAGGCCGCCGGCGGTGAGCACCCTGCGGACGACGGGGGAGGTGGTGACGAGCCCGCGCAGGCCCCCGGTCGCGGCCAGGAACAGCACGGCGAGGACACCGCCGAGCAGCAGGCGGTAGGTGGCCACCGACAGCGGGTGGAGGTCGCCGTGAGTGGCGAGCAGCGCGCCGGCCAGGCCGCCGGTGCCCCAGAGCACACCGGCGGTGACCAGTGCCGCCGCGGACCCCGTGCGCGAGCGCACGGCAAGGGAAGTGGACATGGAGAAACGCTCCAGCGTCGAAGGGAGGGGGACACGACGACGCGGGGCGTGGAGGAATCGTCAGCGCGGCCGGCCGGAGTTGACGGCGGGAAGGCCGCGACGGCCGTGCGGCCCCGGATCAGGGCCGCACGGTGAGGTCACACACCCCGCTTCAGGAGCGTGGTGGCGGGGTGACGAGGAAGACCCGATGCATGATCGGCACCCTACCCCACGACCGGGACCGTGGGCACCGACGTTCCACGTGTCCGCGTTCCCTGACCGCGTGTCCGCCCGCTGTGAACGCGTGTCCGCCCACTGTGCGCGCGTGTTTGCCGCTCGCGTCGGCGCGTTGGCCGCTCCCGACGCCGTCACCAACGGGAACTCGCGGTTGGGCGGCGCTCAGTCCAGGGTGGCGAGTTGCTCGCGGAGGGTGTCCAGGCCCATGCCGCCCATGCGGAGCGCCTTCGTGTGGAAGTCCTTGAGGTCGAAGGACGCCCCGGCGCGGCGCCGCGCGTCCTCGCGGGCCGCCAGCCACAGCCGCTCCCCCAGCTTGTACGCCGGAGCCTGGCCGGGCCAGCCGAGGTAGCGGTCGATCTCGTCGCGCACGTGCTCGGCGTCGGTGATGGTCCGGGTGAGCATGAACTCCAGGCCGAGGTCGGGGGTCCACCGCTCGCCCTCGTGGAAGCCGGTGCCCGCGGGGATCTCCAACTCAAGGTGCATGCCGATGTCCACCAGCACGCGCGCGGCGCGGAACAGGTGCGCGTCCAGCATGCCGAGCAGGTCGCCGTCGTCGTCGAGGTAGCCGAGGTCGCGCATCAGCCGCTCGGCGTAGAGCGCCCAGCCCTCGGCGTGCCCGGAGGTGAACGCCAGCAGCCGCTGGAACTTGTTCAGCGTCGCGGCCTGATGCACGGCCGTCGCGATCTGCAGGTGGTGTCCCGGCACGCCCTCGTGGTAGACGGTGGTGACCTCCCGCCAGGTGGAGAACTCCTCCTTCTCCGGCGGGACGGACCACCACATCCGCCCCGGCCGGGTGAAGTCCTCGTTCGGGCCGCTGTAGTAGGCGCCCACGCCGCCGCCCGGCGGCGCGATCCGGCACTCCAGCGCCATCAGCTCGTCCGGGATCTCGAAGTGGGTGCCGCGCAACGACGTCAGCGCCGCGTCGGACAGGTCCTGCATCCACTTCTCGAACGCGCGCTGCCCGTGCACCCGGTATCGCTCGTCGGCGTCCAGCGCGGCGGCCGCCTCGGCGAGCGACGCCCCCGGCCTGATCCGCTCGGCGACCTTCCTCGCCTCCCGCTCGACGCGGTGGAACTCCTCCCAACCCCACTCGTAGGCCTCGCGCAGGTCCAGGGCCGCCCCGGTGAAGTACCGCGACCACAGCCGGTACGAGTCGATGCCGACCGCGTCCTTGGTGGGCGCCAGCGGGGCCAACTCGGCGCGCAGGAATCCGGCCAGCTCGGCGTAGGCCTCCTGCGCGGCGTGCGCGCCGGCGCGCAGCCGCTCGCGCAGTGACTCCGGCACCACCTCGGGGTCGGCGGTGTCGACGAACCGGGTGAAGAACCCGAGCCTGCCGTGCAGGCCCGCCCAGGTCTCGGCCTGCTCGGCGACCTTGCTCACCTGGCGCAGTGCCGGGGCGCGGCCGGCGTCGGCGGCCACCAGCAGCGACGCCCGCACGCCGTCGAGCGCCTCGGGCAGCCGCACCAGCCGCGCCGCGATGGTCTCCCACTGCTCGGCGGTGTCGGTGGGCATCAGGTCGAAGATCATCCTGAGGTCCTGCACCGGGCTGGCGATCACGTTGAGCGCGCCGAGGTCCAACCCCGCCTCGTGGATCTCGACGTCCAGCCCGACCCGCTCGGTGAACACGGCCTTCGCGGCGCGCTCGCCGGCGTCGCGTGGCTCGGCGCCGGCCATCTCCCGGAGGGCTCGCTTCGCCAGCGCCGCCCGCGCCGCGTGTCCCTCCGGCGAGTAGTCGGTGAGCTGGTCGTCGTACCCGGTGACGCCGAACTCGGTGGCCGCGACGGGGTGGGCCGCGGCGAACTCGTCGACGAACCGGTCGCAGATCTGGTGCACGCCCTCGGTGGAAGCCATGCGCTGCACGCTACCGGCCGCGGGGGCGGTCAGGCACGCGCGGGCAGCAGCCCCAGCCGGGTGACCAGCTCGCGGGTCGCCTTGGACCGGTTGAACGTGTAGAAGTGCAGATCCGGCACGCCCTCGGCGATCAGCCGCTCGCACAGCTCGGTGACCACGTCCAGGCCCTCGGCGCGGAACGCCCTGGGGTCGCCGGCCAGCGGCTCCAGCCGCCGCAGCAGCCGGTCCGGGGCGCTCGCACCGGACAGCTCGATGGTCTTGTGCAGGGTGCGGGGCGTGGTGAGCGGCATGACGCCGGGGATCAGCAGCGCGTCGCACCCGGCCCCGGCCACCCGGTCACGCAACCGGAGGAAGTCCTCGGCCTCGAAGAACAGCTGGGCGATGGCGAAGTCGGCGCCGGCCCGCAGCTTGCGCACGAGGTAGGTGGTGTCGGTGTCGAGGTCGGGCGAGCGCGGGTGGCCGTACGGGAAGGCCGACACCCCGACGCAGAAGTCGCCCAGCGAGCGCACCAGGGTGACGAGCTCCTCGGCGTAGTTGAGGCCCTCCGGGTGCGGGACCCACTCGCCGTAGGGGTCGCCGGGCGGGTCGCCGCGCAGCGCGAGGACGTTGCGCACGCCGACCGCGGCGTACCAGCCGATGACGTTGCGCAGCTCGGCCACCGAGTGGTTCACCGCGGTCAGGTGGGCCATCGGCACCAGCGTGGTCTCGGTGGCGACCCTGGCGATGCTGCGGATGGTGCCGTCGCGGCTCGACCCGCCGGCGCCGTAGGTGATCGACATGTACGCCGGGTCGAACGCCTCGAGCTCGCGGATCGACCGCCAGAGGACCGCTTCGTCGGCGGCGTCCCGGGGCGGGAAGAACTCGACCGAGAAGACGGGCCTGTCTCCACGTAGCCGCTCCACCACCGTCGTCATGCCGGTCATGGTAGTGGGCACCGTCCGAGGAATGGGACGCTTTCCCAGGGAGTGGACGGTGCCGCGAGTGTGGCTCGAGCCGCCCTACAGCCCGGCCAGCAGGTCGGTCTCGGTGATGCCCGGCCCCTGCCCCGCGCGGATGAACCACTCGGTACCGAACGCGGCCCGGAACACCTCGTCCGGCATCGCCAGGAAGAACGACTGCTCGCTGATCTGGCTCGCGTGCGCCCGCATCGCCTTGCGCTTGTGCTCGGCGTAGGCGGTGACGTCGACCGCGGCGGTGATCTCGGCCTCCGGCTTGCCGAACTCCGCGGTCTCGTCGAAGTCCGGCAGCTCGATCCCGGCCGCCGCGGCGGTCTGGGCGAACTCCGTCATGCCCAGCACCATCTGGTCGCGGTTCATCGTGTGCTGGTACACCCGCGGCGTGTCGGCCAGCTCGCCCGCGCGCATCCCGACCCGGTGCACCTGGATGTGGTCGGGGTGGCCGTAGCCGCCGTTGTCGTCGTAGCAGGTCAGCACGTCGGCCCGCTCCTCGCGCAGGATCGCCGCGAGCCGCCGCGCCGCCTCCTCCACCGGCGCGGTCCAGAACGAGCCGGGCGCGTCGTTGGTGGGCTCGCCCATCATCCCGGAGTCGCGGTAGCCGAGGAACTCCACGCGGTCCACGCCGAGGATCCCGGCGGCGGCGTAGGTCTCGGCGACCCGGCGCTGCCAGAGCTCCTCGCCCTCGGTGAGGAACCCCTCGGGCACCTCACCCTGCTCGCCGCGAGTGGCGAGGACGAGCACCACGCGGTGCCCCTCCTCGTGTGCCTTGCGCATGACGCCGCCGCAGCAGATGGACTCGTCGTCGGGATGGGCGTGGAACGTCACCAACGTGGCCATGCCTCGAAGTTACGCGAATCCGACACCCGGCGTCGGTGTGCCACGTCCACCACATTCCGCCCCCCTTGCGTCGCGGCCGCACCGGGAACCGGCGACGATGGACGGCATGACCGCCTACGACGCCGACCTGCCCGCCCACGTCGAGCGGGTGCTCGCCGACTTCCTGCGGTCGGCGGGAGACCCGATCCGGCGGCAGGAGCCGACGTTCGGACCGGCCGTCGACGCGCTCACCGACTTCGTGCTCGGCGGCGGCAAGCGGCTGCGCCCGACCTTCGCCTGGTGGGGCTGGCGCGGCGCGGGCGGCGATCCCACGGGCGGCGACGCGGAGGGCGTGCTGCGGGTGGCCGCCAGCCTGGAGCTGATCCAGGCGTGCGCGCTGATCCACGACGACCTGATGGACTCGTCCGACTCGCGGCGCGGCGCGCCGACCGTGCACGTCGCGTTCGCCAAGCGGCACGCCGACCGGGGCCTGCTTGGCTCGGCGGCGACGTTCGGCCTCTCCGCCGCGGTGCTGATCGGTGACCTCGCCCTCGCCTGGGCCGACGACATGTACGCCGGCGCCGACCTGCCCGCCGCCACGCTGGCCGCCGCCCGGCCGGCCTGGCAGGCGATGCGCACCGAAGTGCTCGCCGGGCAGTACCTGGACGTGCACACCCAGGCCACCGGGGACACGTCGACCACGGCGGCGCTGCGCATCGACCGGCTCAAGACCGCCGCCTACACGGTGCAGCGGCCGCTGCACCTCGGCGCGGCGCTGGCCGGCGCGGACGAGCGGCTCGTCGGCGCGCTGCTGGCGTTCGGCGGCGACGTCGGCGTGGCGTTCCAGCTGCGCGACGACCTGCTCGGGGTGTTCGGCGATCCCTCGGTGACCGGCAAGCCCGCCGGGGACGACCTGCGCGAGGGCAAGCGGACCCTGCTGGTCGCGCTCGGGCTGCGGCACGCGGAGGAACGGAACCGCCCGCGCGAGCACGCGATCATCAGCGCGGCCGTCGGCAACGGCGCGCTCACCGAGGCCGACGTCGACGTGGTGCGGCAGGCGCTGGTCGACGTCGGCGCGGTCGCGGCCGTCGAGCGGCGGATCGAGGAGCTTACCGGCAGCGCGCTGGGCACGCTGCGCGGTGCCGGGCTCGCCGAGCCCGCCACCGACCGGCTCGCCGACCTCGTCGCCAGGGCCACCCAGCGGACGTTCTGATGCGCACCGTTCCCGGGCGGGTCGAGCACGTGGTGGTGGTCGGTGCCGGGCTGGCCGGCCTCTCGGCCGCGCTGCACCTGCTCGGCGCGGGCCGGCGGGTCACCGTGCTGGAGCGCGCCGACCACCCCGGTGGCCGGGTGGGCACGCGCGAGCGCGACGGCTGGTCGGTGGACACCGGGGCGAGCGTGCTCACGATGCCGGACCTGCTCGACGAGGCGTTCGCCGCGGTGGGCGAGCGGCTCGCCGACCGGCTGCGGCTGGTCCGGCTGGACCCGGCGTACCGGGCCCGCTTCGCCGACGGCAGCACGTTGCCGGTGCGCACCGACGCCGCGGCGATGGAGGCGGAGATCCGCGAACTGGCCGGGCCGCGGGAGGCCGCCGGCTACCGCGCGCTGCGCCGCTGGCTCACCGAGCTGTACGCCGCGCAGCGCGAGCACTTCATCGGCGGCAACTTCGACGGGCCGCGGGACCTGCTCCGGCCCGAGTTGGCGCGGCTGGCCGCGCTCGGCGGGTTCGGCCGGCTCGGCCCGCGGATCGCCCGGTTCCTGCGCGACGACCGGGTGCGCCGGGTGTTCTCGTTCCAGCCGCTCTACGCCGGGCTCGACCCGATGCGCGCGCTCGCCGCGTACGGGGTGATCTCGTACATGGACACGGTGGCCGGGGTGTACTACCCGATGGGCGGGATGGGCACGGTCGCCGCGGCGATGGCCGGTGCCGCCGAGCGGGCGGGCGCGACGGTGCGGCTGGGCACGACGGCGGCGTGGCTGGAGCGCGTGTCAGGACGGGTGCGCGCGGTGCGGACCGCCGCCGGCGAGCGGGTGCCGTGCGACGCCGTGGTGCTGGCCACCGAGTTGGACACCGCCTACCGGCTGCTGGGGATGCGGCCGCGCCGGGTCGTGCCGCCGCGGTACTCGCCGTCAGCCGTGCTGCTGCACGGCACGGCCGAGCGCGGATGGCCGGAGCTGGGCCACCACACGCTCTTCTTCGGCGGGGCGTGGCGGCGGACCTTCGCCGAGATCACCCGCGAGGGCACGCTGATGAGCGACCCGTCGCTGCTGGTCACCCGACCCACCGCGACCGACCCGGGGCGGGGCGGCGGGCACGAGGTGATCTCGGTGCTCGCGCCGGCGCCGAACCTGCGCGCCGGGCGGGTCGACTGGGCGCGGGTCGGGCCGGCGTACCGCGCGGAGCTGGTGGCAACGCTCGCCGGGCGCGGGCTGACCGGGTTCGCGGAGCGGTTCGCCGTCGACGAGGTGGTGACCCCCGTCGGGTGGGCCGATCGTGGGATGACCGCGGGGACGCCGTTCTCGCTGGCGCATACCCTGGCGCAGACCGGACCGTTCCGCCCGGCCAACCTCGTGCGCGGGGTGGACAACGCGGTGCTCGCCGGCTGCGGCACCACACCCGGGGTGGGGATCCCGCCGGTGCTGATCTCCGGGCGGCTCGCCGCCGCACGGATCACCGGCGGGTATTGAGCTGCCGCTCACCGGAAGCGCCGATAGGGTGCGGCCATGACGACTGCGACGAACAGGCCCGTCCGGATCGGACTGCAGCTCCAGCCCCAGCACGCCGAGTACGCCGACATCCGGCGTGCCGCCGCGGAGGCCGAGGAGCTGGGTGTCGACATCCTGTTCAACTGGGACCACTTCTACCCGCTGTTCGGTGACTCGGACGGCAAGCACTTCGAGTGCTGGACCATGCTGGCCGCCTGGGCCGAGGCGACGTCACGGGCGCAGATCGGCGCGCTGGTGACGTGCAACAGCTACCGGAACCCGGACCTGCTCGCCGACATGGCGCGCACCGTCGACCACATCAGCGGTGGCCGGCTGATCCTGGGGATCGGCGCCGGGTGGTTCGAGAAGGACTACGTCAACTACGGCTACGAGTTCGGCTCGGCGGGTACCAGGATCGCCGACCTCGCCGAGGCGCTACCGCGGATCGAGCGGCGGTTCGCCAAGCTCAACCCGCCGCCGACGCGCAAGATCCCGGTGCTGATCGGGGGCGGCGGGGAGAAGAAGACCCTGCGGCTGGTGGCCCAGCACGCCGACATCTGGCACGGCTTCGGCGACCCGGAGCTGGCGGAGCGCAAGGTGCGGATCCTCGACCAGCACTGCGCGGACGTGGGCCGCGACCCCGCGGAGATCGAGCGGTCGGTCGGGGTGCAGGGCTCGCCCGAGAAGCTCGGCGCGCCCCTGCGCGGGCTCGGCATCAGCCTGTTCACGGTGGAGGCGAACGGCCCGGACTACGATCTCGGCCGCCTCCGCGAGTGGCTCGCCTGGCGCGACGACCAGAACAAGTAACCCGGACAGGAGGACGAGCGGGCGCGCGGCCGGGCCGGTTCCGGCCGCGTGTCCGCGGACTCATGATGACTTCGAACGAGATTGTCGACGGGCCACGCGTCCACGAGATCCACGTCGGCGGGTTCCCGAGCGTGGCGGACGCACTCGCGGCGCAGGAGCCGATCGCACGGCTGCTCTGCCCCGATCCCGAGCACAACGGGCCGTGTGCGGTGCCGTGGGAGTTCACCCTCACCGACGCGGAGCCGGTCGCTCTCGTTCTCGGCGTGTACGCCGACCCGGCGGCGGTCGCCGCGCTGGCCGACCGAGTGCGTACGACCGTCGGGGAGGGACACCCGGTCCAGGTGCGAGACGGCGACCCCGAGGAGTTCCCGGCGCTGGTCGAGCAACACCGAGTCGAGCACGGCGAGGCTTGATCTCCGCCGCCGCGTCAGAACCAGTCCACGGTGATCTCCGGCCAGGTCATGGTCACCACGAACGGGGCAAGGAAGACCACCGAGCTCATCGACCAGTACCACCGGCGGCCACTCCGGACCGTCGCCCCAGTGCGCGGTTGACGAGGCCGAACAGGAGCAGCACCCCCGCGGTGCCGGTCGTGGCGAGGACCACCAGCATCGCGGTCTCGTCCTCGTACGTCGGGTCGGAGGCTGCCAGCCCAGTGCCGCGAACACCTTGGCGAGGACGGACATCATCAGTACGAACGGGAGGATCCCGAAGAACCCCAGCACGAGGTTGACGACGGCCGACGCCGGCCACACCAGCCACGGCTCCTGACGCGGTCGAGACATCGCGCTCCGGTCCGCACCAACGTATCGACGTCTCAGGCGCGCGTCTCAGGCGCGGCGGCGGTGGGCGGCCACCCGCTCACGAGTGGCGCAGCGCGACGAGCAGTACCGGCGGGGGCTCCCGCTGCCCGCGGTCACGAACGGCCGGCCGCAGCCGCGCGCCGCGCAGATCCCGCCCGGCGCCTGCTGACGCTCCGCCAGCAGCACCGCCAGCGCCAGCGCCGACGACGTCCGCAACCACTCGTCCCACGATGCGTCGTCGCGGCTGTCCACGTGCAGGTGCCAGTCGTGGGCACCGCCGTGCGTGGTCAACCTCGGGGGGTGGGCGTGCCGGGCCAGTAGCTCGTTGAGCAGCGCCGCCGCCTCGTCCACGTCCTCCGCCGCGAACACCCGGCGCAGGTCGACCGCGGCGGCCCGCAGCGGCACCAGGTCCCGCTCGGTCAGCCCGAGCGGCTCCCGCTCGCCGTGCCGGAGCAGGACCTCGGACACCGCGGGCACGGTCGGCTCGGCGAGCACCAACACGGCGACGAGGTCGGCCGCGCGCTGGGCGGCCGACCGCGCCGAGCGACCGGACAGGAACGGGGGCACGGGCACGACCCTAGTGTAACGTCTATATAGTGACGAGACGTTACACGCTAACGCGCTACCTGTCGGGGGCCGCCTCTGCCCGTGCGGGCGACGAGATGTCCGGGCCGGCACTGCTGGTGCTCGCGCTGGCCGCGACCGGCTCGGTCGCCACGGCGTCGACCCTGCTGGCCGGGCTGACCGTCGCCGCGGCGGTCGGCGGCCCCGTGCTCGGCGCGTTGCTCGACCGCAGCGCCCGGCCCGGCCGGCTCCTGGCCGGCGCGCTCGCCGCCTACGCGACCGGCCTGGTGTTGCTGCTGGCCGGCGCCGGGCACCTGCCCACGGCCGCGCTGCTCGCCGTCGCCGTGCTCACCGGCGTGCTCAACCCGGCGCTGTCCGGCGGCTGGACCGCGCAGCTGCCCCTGGTCGCCGCCGGCCCACGGTTCGCTCGGGCCACCGCGCTGGACGCCATGACCTTCAACGCCGCCGGCCTGGTCGGGCCGGCGCTGGCCGGGCTGCTGGCCGACCTCGCCGGCGCACCGGCCGGCATGGTCGGCGCCGTGGCGCTGGTGACCGCCGCGCTGCCGGCCGCGGTGACGCTCCCCCGGCGGCCCCACCCGGATCGGCCTCCGCTGATCCACGGCCTGCGCGCCGGCGTCCGGGCCCTCGCGGCCAGCCGACCGCTGCTCGCCGCGACCACCGCGTCGGTCGTGTCGATGGTGGGCAACGGCCTGTTCGTGGTGTGCTCCCCGCTGCTCGGCGCCCGGCTCCTCGGTGACCCCGGCCGCGGCGCGCTGCTGCTCGCGGCGGTGGCCGCGGCGGCGTTGCTGGCCAACGCGGCA
The DNA here is from genome assembly GCF_900115565.1 of Amycolatopsis arida. Taxonomy (GTDB): domain Bacteria; phylum Actinomycetota; class Actinomycetes; order Mycobacteriales; family Pseudonocardiaceae; genus Yuhushiella; species Yuhushiella arida. The sequence continues at coordinate 248,410 of NZ_FOWW01000006.1, forward strand.
CTCGCCCGGCGGCCGGGCGGCTATCGGCCGGACCCGCTGGTGCCGCTGAGCGGCCTGCTGATCGGCACCGGCGTCGCGGTCACCGCGCTGGCCACCTCGCCGGCGCTCGTGGTCGCCGCCGTACTGCTCGTCGGCCTCGGCGAGGGTCCGCAGCTCACCGCGCTGTTCGCGATCCGGCACCGGGAGGCGCCCGACGCCGTTCGCGCGCAGGTGTTCACGACCGGGGCGAGCGTGAAGCTCACCGGCTTCGCCCTCGGATCCGCGCTCGCCGGCCCGCTCGCGGCATGGTCGGTGCCCGGCTGCCTGCTCGTCGCGGCGGCCGTGGAACTGCTGGCCGCGCTGACCTTCCTGGCCTGCCGGGCCGGCAGGGCCCCCGTGCGGGCCGGCTAGAACGCCATGGCCTGCGCGCGCCGCTTGACCTCGGTGCCGTGGCTGGTGCGCAGGGCGTTGATCGGCGTGACCCCGGGGAGGGTGTCATCGGCGGCGAACAGCCAGCGCAGCATCTCGGTGCGCCCGAAGCCCGCGTCGGCCAGCACCGTCAACGTGCCGGCGAGCCCCTTCACCAGCCCGTCCTTGCTCACGAAGTCCGCCGGCACCATCAGCTCGCCGTTCCGCCGCACGGCGATCAGGTGCCCATCGCGCAACAACTGCCGCACCTTGTTCATCGAGATCCCGAGCACCCTGGCCACCTCGTCCAACGGGAGGACGACGACCTCGGGACCGAGCACGTCATCAGCGACTGGAATCGCACTCACGCCTCTTACCCTGCCATATTCCACCGCTTCGGGACGATCTTCGCTCGAGCGGGCTAACCTGGCGCGGACCCAGGACGCCCGGTGTCTTCGCGGGGGCCGCCCACGGATTTCGCCGCCGTCCGTAGGATTCGCCGTGTGACACGCACCGATCCCGCCCTCCTCGGGGCCCTGCTGGACCGCCGCTACCGGGTGGACCGGCTGCTGGCCCGGGGCGGGATGTCCGCGGTGTACCGGGGCGTGGACACCCGCCTGGACCGCCCGGTGGCCATCAAGATCATGGACGCCCGGTTCGCCGCCGACCGCTCGTTCGTGGAGCGCTTCGAGCGGGAGGCCCGCTCGGCCGCCCGACTGCACCACCCGAACGTCGTCGCCGTGCACGACCAGGGCGTGGACACCGGCGCCGAGGAGGACCGGGCGTTCCTGGTGATGGAGCTGGTCGACGGCGGCACGCTGCGCGATTTGCTGGACGCCCGCGGCGCGCTCGACGTCCACCTCGCGCTCAGCGTGGCCGAACCGGTGCTCGCGGCGCTGGCCGCCGCGCACGCCGCCGGGCTGGTGCACCGCGACGTCAAGCCGGAGAACGTGCTCATCGGGCACGGCAACGACGGGTCCGGCGTGGTCAAGGTCGGTGACTTCGGCCTGGTCAGGGCGGTGGCCAGCGCCGGCACCACCAGCTCGAGCGTCATCCTCGGCACGGTCGCCTACCTCTCGCCCGAGCAGGTGGCCACCGGCGCGACCAGCGAGCGCGGCGACGTCTACTCGACCGGCATCCTGCTCTACGAGATGCTCACCGGCCAGCCGCCCTACACCGGGGACACCGCGCTGTCGGTGGCCTACCGGCACGTCAACGACGACGTCCCGCCGCCCAGCGCGGCGCGGCCCGGCCTGCCGCCCGCACTCGACGACCTGATCCTGCGCGCCACCCGCCGCGACCCGCAGGCCCGGCCCGCCGACGCCGGCGCCTTCCTGCGCGAGCTGCAGCGGTTGCGCACCGAGCTGGGCATCGAGCCGGTGCCCGTGCCGGTGCCGGCGGCGGAGGCGCCCACGGTGACCACGGCGGTCGCCGACGTCGAGCGGACGGTGCCGGTCATCCCGGCGGTCACCCCTGGCCCCGGCCCGCGGGGCACCCGCGCGTTGTCCCGCGTCGCGCCCGTCCCGGCGCCGGCGGAGCCGCCAGTCCAGGGCCCGCCGACCGAATCGCGGCCGCGGGCGCCGGGGCGTCCCCGCGGCCGGACTGTGCTGTGGGTGGCGCTCGCGGTGCTGCTGGCCGCCGGGATCGGCGCCGCGCTGTGGTGGTTCAACGGTGGCCGGTGGGTGGCGGTGCCCGATGTCGACGGCGAGCCGAGGGCCGCGGCCGAGCAGGCGTTGCGCGAGGCGCAGCTGGTGCCCGTGGTGCGCACCGAACGGCACAACACCGCCCCCAGCGGCACGGTGATCCGCACCGAGCCGCCCGCCGGCACCGACGCGCTGCTCGGCGACGAGGTGACGGTGGTGGTGTCCGCGGGCCGCCCCACGGTGCCGGCGATCGCCCCGGGGACGCCGGTGGACCAGGCCGAGCAGGCGATCCGCGACGTGCAGCTGGATCCACGACACGATCCCGCGCTGGACGACTACAGCCACGACGTCCCGCAGGGCACGGTGCTCAAGGTCGACCCCCAGCCCGGCGCACAGGCCAACATCGGCGACCGCGTCCGGCTCGGGCTGTCCAAGGGACCGCCGCCGACGCCGGTGCCGAACGTCGTCGGCCAGCCGAAGGACGCCGCGTTCCAGGCCCTGCGCCAGGCGGGCTTCGAGCCGTACGAGGCCGGGACGGAGTTCTCCGCGGACGTCGCGAAGGGCGCGGTGACCCGCACCGACCCCGCCGCCGGCACCACCGGTGTGCGGAAGGTCGGGGTGTACGTGTCCAACGCCGTCGAGGTGCCGGTCGTCGTGGGGCGCACCCTGAAGGACGCGAAGCAGGTGCTGAAGGAAGCCGGGCTCGAACCGGACGTCAAGGGGCGTGGCCGGGGCAATGATGATGACGACGAGGACGGCTTCCTCCCGCGGTTCGTCATCCGGCAGGAACCGGAGCCGGGAACCATGGTGCAGGCCGGCAGCAAGGTGAAGTTGCACATCTTGTGACAGGCTCGCCGGATGGGGTGAACCCTGCTGCGCATTAGCGGCGCGGTAACACCCCGACCATGCGCCCGTCACGTCCGTCTGGTGCAGTGGAGAGCGGCCCACCCCTTGCCCCTCGGAGGTCGTCGATGGCCGGTGACCGGCTGAGCGCGCTGGACGTCGCGTTCCTGTGCCTGGAGAGCAGGACCAGCCCGATGCACATGGGCGCGGTGGTGACCTTCCGCGCCACCGAGCCGGTGCGGGCGGACCGGATCGCGGCCCTGCTCGCGGAGCGCGCCGCCCGCCTCCCGAGATTGCGGCGCCGGGTCCGGCAGGGCTGGCCGCTGGGTGGGGCGAGCTGGGTGGAGGACGCCGACGTCGACCCGGCCGAGCACGTCGACACGCACCGGCTGACCGCGCGCTACGACCCCGACCCGCTGGCCACCCACGCGTCGCGCTGGCTGGCCCGCCCGCTGGACCTGGCCAAGCCGCTCTGGCGGGCCCGGGTGGTGACCGGGCTGCCCGACGGCTCGTTCGCCGTGCTGGTGAAGCTGCACCACGCGCTCATCGACGGGGCCGGCGCGGTGGAGACGGTGCTCGGGCTGCTCGACGAGGTGCCGGCCGCGCGAAGGGCCGGAGCCGCGCGCGGGCGGCCCGCGCCGAGCCGGTCGCCGGTGGACGCGTTGCGGGCCGAGGCCGCCGAGGCCGTCAGCCGGATCACCGAGTCCGCGGGGATCGCCGGCTCCGTGCTGAAGGCCACCCGGCCGTACCCGGTGTCGCCGATCGCGGCGACCGGCTCGGCCAGCCGCCGGCTCGGGTTCGCGCGGGTCGATCTCGCCGACGTGCGGCGGATCCGCGGGGTCAGGGGTGGCACCACCAACGACGTCGTGCTCGCGATCCTCGCCGGGGCGTTGCGCGAGTGGCTGCTCAATCGGGGGCAGCGTCCCGACGCCGGCCCGCTGCGCGTGCTGGTTCCGGTGAGCCTGCGGGGCCGCGAGGCCGACCGGGCCGGGGGCAACGTGCTGTCCGGGTACCTGTGCGACCTGCCGGTGCATCTCGACGACCCGGTGGACCGGCTGGACGCGGTGCGGGCGGCCATGCTCCGGAACAAGCAGGCCGGGCCGGCGCGCGGCGCCGGGGCGCTGCCGGTGCTGGCCAACCGGGTGCCGCCCGGGGTGCACAGGGTGGCGACGCGTCTGGCCGGGCACGCCGCACCGCTGCTGTTCGACACGGTGGTGACGAACGTGCCGGTGCCGAGCGTGCCGCTCGCCCTCGACGGGGCGGTGGTGCGGGACGTCTACCCGTTCGTGCCGCTGGCGCCGCACCACGCGGTGGGCATCGCCGTGGCGTGCTACCGCAACATCATCCACATCGGACTTCAGGCGGACGGTGTCGCGGTGGCCGACATCGGCTCGCTCGGCGACGCGGTCACCAAGTCGACGGCCGCGCTGCTGCGCGCGGTGGAGTACTGCCCTGCTGACCCCGCGGGCTCTCCCCGCCCGGTTGTGCCGGGCGGGAAGAGGTCGGGCGGGTCAGCGACTCAGCGACGACCGGAGAAGGTCACGTCGCTGCAGAGGTAGTACGACTGATCCATGTGGCTGGCCTGCCAGATCGTGTAGACGATGTGCCGTCCCGTTCGCGTTCCCGCGTCGACGTCGATCCGGGTGTTGTTCGCGGGTGCGGTCCGGCCCACCTCCTCGACCAGCTCGAAATCCGACCAGCGCAAGCTCTGCCGGGTCGGGTCGAACCCCTGCCGAGTGATGTAGACCAGATAGTAGTCCGCGCCGTGCAGGGCCTGGTCGTACACGTTCATGGTGAACCGGTTGTCCCGCTGCGCCGCCTGCCACAACCCGGCCATCCTCGTCTTCACGAGGCCCTCCACTGTAGACAGTTCCAGCCCGCACATGGCGCGTATGCCACGACGGAACGCGGAAGGCAGCGCTCGATCACGAGGACGGGACGCCGCGCGAAGCGAACGACCTCGGCGAAGACCCTCCCGGAAACGACCACCTCGGGGAGCCATCCCCCAGGGCGGGCCCTCTCTGACACCTCCGTGCCGGACGAGGCGCCCACGGCGAAACCTAGCCGCGCAGCATCTCGGCGACGAGGAACGCCAGCTCCAGCGACTGCTGCGTGTTCAGCCGGGGGTCGCAGGCCGTCTCGTAGCGGCCGGACAGGTCCAGGTCGGAGATGTCCTGTGCCCCACCGAGGCACTCGGTCACATCCTCACCGGTCAGCTCCACGTGGATCCCACCAGGGTAGCTGCCCAGCTTCCTGTGCACCTCGAAGAAGCCCTGCACCTCGTCCACGATCCGGTCGAAGTGCCGTGTCTTGTATCCGGTGGACGACTCGTGGGTGTTGCCGTGCATCGGGTCGCACTGCCAGATGACCTTGTGCCCCGAGCTCTCCACCTTCTCCACGATCGGCGGCAGCACCTCGCGAACCTTGCCGTTGCCCATCCGGGAGATCAGCGTGAGCCGCCCCGGCTCATTGCGCGGATCCAGCCGCTCGACGTACTCCACCGCCTGTTCGGGCGTGGTGGTCGGGCCGATCTTGAGCCCGATCGGGTTGGCCAGGAGCTCGGCGAACGCGATGTGCGCGCCGTCGAGCTGACGGGTGCGCTCACCGATCCACAGGAAGTGCGACGACAGGTTGTACAGCTTCGGGTTGGTCGCGTCGGCGTTGTCCAGGCGCAGCATGGCCCGCTCGTAGTCGAGCAGCAGCGCCTCGTGACTGGAGAAGATCTCGGTGGTGTGCAGCGACGTGTCCGTGACCCCGCACGCGGACATGAACCGCAGGCCGCGGTCGATCTCACCGGCCAGCGCCTCGTACCGCTCACCCGCCGGCGAGGTCCGCACGAAGTCCTTGTTCCAGTCGTGCACCTGCGCCAGGTCCGCCATGCCGGCGCCGGTGAGCGCCCGCACCAGGTTCATCGCCGCGCCCGAGTTGGCGTACGCCCGGATCATCCGCCCCGGGTCCGGCACCCGCAGCTCCGGCTTCGCCACCAGCGAGTTGACGATGTCGCCCCGGTAGACCGGCAGCCCGAGCGCGTCGGTGCTGTTGGACCGCGGCTTGGCGTACTGGCCGGCGATCCGGCCGACCTTCACCACGGGCAGGCTGGCCCCGTAGGTGAGCACCACCGCCATCTGCAGCAAGGTGCGCAGGTTGGCGCGAATGTGCGGCTCGGTGTTGGACTCGAACGTCTCCGCGCAGTCGCCACCCTGCAGCAGGAACGCCTCACCGCGGGCCACCATGGCCAGTCGCCGCCGCAGCCGGTCGATCTCGGCGGGCACGGTGATCGGCGGCACGCTCTCCAGCACCGTGCGGACACGACGAGTCGCCTCGGGGTCGGGCCACTCCGGTTGCTGGGCCGCGGGCAGGGCCAGCGCTTCGTCCAGCCGCCTGCGCAGCTCGGGTGGCAGCGGGGGCAGCTGGGGAAGAGCGTCGACGGGGACGTCCACAGTCCAGTTCACGGCACTCAGGATAGGCTGCCGCGCCCGTCGCCCGGACAGTGGGAGCGGCCTCCCACTGTCCGGGCAGTGGCTCAGGCGGCCTGCGCCCGGTCGTACAGCGCCTTGGCCTCCGGGCCGAAGTACGGGCCGTAGAGGTTGCCCGGCAGGAACTTGTAGCCGAAGCTGTTCACCGAGGCCACCGTCCCGGTGCCGGTCGCCTCGTCGAAGTTGAGGAACCAGGGGCCGCCGCTGGACCCGCCGGTCATGCCGCAGCCCATCCCGTGGTCCCGGGTGAGCAGGAAGTCGGTGAACGTGCGCCCGCTGCAGTAGACCAGCTTGCTGCCGTCGTAGGGCGCGGCGGCGGGGTAGCCGAAGGCGTACATGTTCTGGTTGCGCGGCTGGTTGAACGCGATGCCCTGGCTGCCGACCACGTCGGTGAGGCTGCGCCCGTCGCGCTGGCCCACCACGGCGGCCGCGATGTCGTAGTTGATGTCCTCGCTGGCCTCCCACTGCGGCGTCGTCAGCGTGGCCCGCGCCGGCCATTCCCCGAAGGGGGCGTTGCCGCCCGCGTAGCCGGGCACGAACACCCAGTTCGTGTGCCAGCTTCCCTGGTACTTCACGCAGTGCCCGGCGGTGATGACCACGCTGCGGTTCGCGCTGGTCACGGCGTTACCGCTGCACGAGGCGTTCCGGCCGCCGAAGGTGAAGAACACCCGGCCGGCGGTCTTGGCGACCGCGCCGCCACCGGTCCAGTCGGCCCCGGTGGTGGGAAACGCCAGCGGGCTCACCGGCGGGACGGCCGCGGCCGCGCCGTCGGCCACCGGTGCGGACCCGGTCGGGGCGGTGCGGGCGCCGAGGAGCCGTTGCATGGGCACCGCGGAGCGCATCCGCTCCGGCGTCCAGTACTTCGCGACCGCCTCGGCTGCGGCCGGCGCCGGGTGTACGGCCGGCGCCTCGGCGGAACCCGCCACCGGCGACTGGGCCACCGCCGGGAGGGCGAACGCTGCCGTCAGTACACCGGTGGCGGCCGTGATCAGTGCCGACCGCAGGGCTGCTCGCCTCATGACGCCTCACTTCCGGCCGGCGCCGCCCCCGCGCCGGCCTGGTCGCAGGGATGTCGATCCGCCGATCTCGGGGCAGAAACCGACAGTAAGGAGACGGTTACCTTCTGGCAATCAGCCAAGTGGCGGCGCGGGGAGGGCCGAGTGGACCACCACCCTGAGTCGGCGCGCGAGCACGGCCGCTCAAGGTCGGGAACCGGACCGGACACGGACGCGTCGGCTGCTCACCCGGACGTTCGCGGCGCGGCCATGGGCACTGGCGCCTCCGGATCACCCGCAACACGGCGACGCGGCGAGGCCCGCCACCGTGGAAGAACCCGCGCTCGCCGGCAGCAGAGGGCGCGGCGGTCGCTGTCCGCACAGGACGCCCGCACCAGTTCCTGATCGACGAGTCCAGCGCGATCGCCGTACTGCCCGGCGTCCACGACGAGGGCGATCACCTCGGCCGTACCCAGCCGGAGCTCCGAGCGCGAACGGATCCACCCACCCCCGGCGCACCGCCCACCACATCCTCGCCCAACCCGTCACCGCCGCCCACGACCGCGTGAACGCCCAGGAGCTTTTCGGCTAGGCGGACTGCGCGCGGTTGTACAGTGCCTGGGCCTCAGCGCCGAAATACGGCCCGAAGAGGAAGCCTGGCAGGAACCAGTAGTAGAAACTGTTCACCGAGGCCACCTTCCCGGTGCCGGACTCCTCGTCGAACTCGAGGAACCACGGGCCACCGCTGGAACCACCGGTCATGCCGCACCGCATGCCGTGGTCCTGGGTGAGCACCACATCCACGAAGGTGGGGCCGCTGCAGTAGATCAACGCACTGCCGTCGTACTGACCGGTCGCGGGGTAGCCGAAGGAGTACATCCGCTGGTTGCGCTGCTGGTTGAACGCGATCTCCTGGCCGCCGACGGCGTCGGTGAGCTTGCGGCCGTCGACCTGCTCCACCACGCCGGCGCCGATGTCGTAGGTGAGGTTCTCGTTGGCCTCCCACTGCGGTGTAACCATCGTGAGCCGGGCCGGCCATTCACCGAAGGGAGCGTTCCCGTCCGAGTAGCCCGGCACGAACAGCCAATTCTTGTGCCAACTCCCCTGGTACATCACGCAGTGCCCGGCGGTGATCACCACACTGCCGTTGTCGCTTTTCACCGCGCTGCCACTGCACGAGCTGTCGCGCCCGTCGAAGGTGAAGAACACGCGGCCGGTGGTCTTGGCGACCAGACCGTTGTTGGTCCACTCCTCGCCGGTGACCACCGCCTCGGAATTGAGGTCCGGCGGGAAGCCGTCCACCGGGGCGGCCTCGTCCTCGGCGACCCTCCGCTCCATCGGCTCCGCCGCCCGCATCCGCTCCGGCGTCCAGTATTCGGTGACCACCTCGGCCGGGGTCGACACAGCATGCACCGCGTCCGAGTCGGGCACCGATCGCGCCGCCACGGGAACGACGCAGACCACCGACAACACTGCGGCCACGGCCGTGATCACTGCCGATCGCCGGACTCCTCGCTCCATGACGCCTCACTTCCCGCCGGCACCCACCTGCTGGCGGGTGAGCAGGAAGGGTGCACTTCTGTCTCCAACTAGGGCACTTACCGCGTCGGTGTCATTACTGTCCGTCAATTGGATATGTCTCGCGTAATTACCGCCAGCCACACTCCATCAAACCTCGTATGTATGTGACTTGGATCACAGCTCACCCGAAAGTGTGGCTCGACGATCGACTGGGGCAACCTCTACTTTGTGCCGCCCCACGCCCGTTCTCGCCGTTCCGCTGTCAGTTCGAACAGGACAACGCCGCGGCTACGTACCGAGGGTGCGCCAGAATCCGCTTCGTCCGGTCGTTTTCGAGCGGCGTCGCGGCGTGGCGGATCATCGGCAGCACACCGCTGTTCCCCAGACAATCGACGAGGCCGAGCAAGGACCATCGAGGAGGCTCGCGCCTCACCCGGCCACACGACAGGCGTTCGGCACGAGTGCGCCACCGTACTGCTCACCCCGCGGGTGTCGCGCGATCCACCGTTGCGGGCGCCTCCGGTGATACCGGCGTCAGACCACGGCGAGCGGCAGCGCGGTGGGGTGCACCGGCGCCGGCAGCTCCGACGCCCCGGTCAGGTACTCGTCCACCGCGCGCGCCACCGAGCGGCCCTCGGCGATCGCCCACACCACCAGCGACGCGCCGCGGTGCGCGTCGCCGCAGACGAAGACGCCAGGGGCGGAGGTCTGCCAGTCCTGGCCGCACGGCACGGTGCCCCGCGGGCTCAGCGGCAACCCGAGGTCGTCCAGCAACGTCATGTGCTCCACGCCCTCGAAGCCGATCGCCAGCAGCACGAGGTCCGCCGGCAGCTCCTCCACCTCGTCGCTCACCGGGATGACCTCGCGGCGCCCGGTGGCCGGGTCCTTGCGCACCCGCACCCGCTGCAGCTCGAGGGCCCGCACGCGCCCTTCGCCGTCCCCGAGGAAGCGGCGCACCGCCACCGCGAACTTCCGCTCCCCGGTCTCCTCGTGCACCGGATAGGTCCGCAGGATGTACGGCCACGTCGGCCACGGCGAGCGCTCGTCGTCCCTGCTGGTCGGCGGCTGCGAGTACTGGTCGAGCTGCGTCACCGACAGCGCGCCCTGCCGGATCGCCGTGCCGTAGCAGTCGGCACCGGTGTCGCCGCCGCCGATGATCACCACGTGCTTGCCCGCCGCGTCGATGTCCGGCGGCCCGTCACCCTCGCAGGCCCGGTTCGCCGGCACCAGGTGCTCCATCGCCAGGTGGATGCCGGCCAGCTCCCGGCCCGGCGTGATCCGGTCGTCCCGACCGCGCAGCGCGCCGACGGCGAGCACCACCGCGTCGAACCGCTCCCACAGCTCCGGCACGGTGATGTCCACCCCGACCTCGCACCCGGTGACGAACGTGGTGCCCTCCTCCCGCAGCTGCGCCAGCCGCCGGTCGAGCGCCTTCTTCTCCATCTTGAACTCGGGAATGCCGTACCGCAGCAGGCCACCCAACCGGTCGTCCCGCTCGAACACGGTCACCTCGTGCCCGGCGCGGGTGAGCTGCTGCGCCGCGGCCAGCCCGGCCGGGCCCGAGCCGACCACGGCCACCCGCTGCCCGGTGGACACCGCCGCGTGCTGCGGGCGCGCCGCCCCGGTCTCCCACGACCTGTCCGCGATCGTGGCCTCGACCCACTTGATCGACACCGGCCCACCGACGTCCGGCGAGATCGACAGCACGCAGCCGGCCTCGCACGGCGCGGGGCAGAGCTTCCCGGTGAACTCGGGGAAGTTGTTGGTGGCGTGCAGCCGCTCCCCCGCCGCCGCCCAGTCGCCGCGGCGCACCAGGTCGTTCCACTCCGGAATGAGGTTGCCCAGCGGGCAACCCGCCGACCCGGAATGGCAGAACGGGATGCCGCAGTCCATGCAGCGGCTGGCCTGCACCCGCACCGTCTCGTCCCGCTCGGCCGGATCGAGCTCGCGATACACCTCGTGCCAGTCGTGCACTCGCTCGTCCTCGGGCCGCTTCGGCGGCTCGCGACGAGGATGCTTCAGGAAGCCGGTCGGATCAGCCACGGGCTGCCTCCTGTGTCTTGCGTGGCCCGGGCGCGGGTGCCCCGCACGAGCACCGCCGCACCCGGTCGGCACCCGTGGCCGTCGCTCCGCAAGCTCCGCAAGTGTCAGCCACGGGCTGCCTCCTGTGTCTTGCGGGACACCCGCACCCGGTCGGCACCCGTGGCCGTCGCTCCGCAAGCTCCGCAAGTGTCAGCCACGGGCTGCCTCCATCATCGCCTCGTCCACGTCGCGGCCGGCCGCCCGCGCGGCGCGCGCCGCGGCCAGCACCCGCGCGTAGTCCCGCGGCATCACCTTGGTGATCGACGCCGACCGGCGCGGCCAGTCGCCGAGCAGGGAGGCCGCCACCGCCGAGCGCGTCTCCTCGTGGTGGCGCCGCACGACGTCCTTCAGCCACGCCAGGTCCTCGGCCTCCGGCGCCATCAGGTCCACCATCTCGGTGTTGACCTGCGCCGGATCGAGGTCGAGCACGTAGGCGATCCCGCCGGACATGCCCGCCGCGACGTTGCGGCCGGTCGGCCCGAGCACCACGGCCCGACCGCCGGTCATGTACTCGAACGCGTGGTCGCCGACACCCTCGGCCACGACCAGCGCACCCGAGTTGCGCACGCAGAACCGCTCGCCCACCTGCCCGCGGATGAACATCTCCCCGGACGTGGCGCCGTAGGCGATGGTGTTGCCGGCGATCACCTGCTGCTCCGCGGCGAACGGCGCGTCCGGGTGCGGGCGCACGACGATCCGCCCGCCGGACAGGCCCTTGCCGACGTAGTCGTTGGCGTCGCCGGCCAGGTCCAGCGTGACGCCGGGGGGCAGGAACGCGCCCAGCGACTGCCCCGCCGAGCCGGTGAGGGTGATCCGGATCGTGTCGTCGGGCAGCCCGGCGCTGCCGAACCGGCGGGTGATCTCGGATCCGAGCAGCGTGCCCACGGTGCGGTTCACGTTGCGCACCGGCAGCTCCAGCCGCACCGGATGGGCGTCCTCCAGCGCCGCCTCCGCGAGCTGGATGAGGGTGCGGTCCAGCGCGTGCTCGAGCCCGTGGTCCTGCTCCCGCACCTTGCGCCGCGCTCCGCCGTACGGGGTGTCGGTCGGCATCGCGAAGACCGGTGCGAGGTCGAGCCCGTGCGCCTTCCAGTGCTCCACGGCCTCGTCGACGTCGAGCACGTCGGCCCGCCCGATCGCCTCGTCCAGCGATCGGAACCCGAGCGAGGCCAGCAGCTCGCGCACCTCCTGCGCGACGAACCGGAAGTAGTTGACCACGTGCTCGGCCTGGCCGGTGTAGCGCTGGCGCAGATCGGGGTTCTGCGTGGCGATGCCCACCGGGCAGGTGTCCAGGTGGCACACCCGCATCATCACGCAGCCGGCGACCACCAGCGGTGCGGTGGCGAAGCCGTACTCCTCGGCGCCGAGCAGCGCGGCGACCACCACGTCCCGCCCGGTCTTCAACGCGCCGTCCACCTGCACCGTGATCCGATCGCGCAAACCGTTGAGCAGCAACGTCTGCTGCGTCTCGGCCAGCCCGATCTCCCACGGCGTTCCGGCGTGCTTGAGCGAGTTCAGCGGCGAGGCGCCGGTGCCGCCGTCGTGCCCGGAGATCAGCACCACGTCGGCGTGCGCCTTGGACACCCCCGCGGCGACCGTGCCCACACCCAGCGAACTGACCAGCTTCACGTGGACGCGGGCCCGCTCGTTGGCGTTCTTGAGGTCGTGGATGAGCTGCGCGAGGTCCTCGATGGAGTAGATGTCGTGGTGCGGCGGCGGCGAGATCAGTCCGACGCCCGGCGTGGAGTGCCGGGTCCTGGCGATCCACGGGTACACCTTGTTCGGCGGGAGCTGGCCGCCCTCACCGGGCTTGGCGCCCTGCGCCATCTTGATCTGGACGTCGTCGGCGTTGACCAGGTACTCGCTGGTCACCCCGAACCGCCCACTCGCGACCTGCTTGATCGCGCTGCGCCGCTCCGGGTCGTACAGCCGGTCGGCGTCCTCGCCGCCCTCACCGGTGTTGGACCGCCCGCCGATCCGGTTCATCGCGACGGCGAGGGTCTCGTGCGCCTCGGCGGAGATCGAGCCGTAGGACATGGCCCCGGTGTTGAACCGGCGGCAGATCGACTCCACGGACTCGACCTCCTCCACCGGGATCGGCTCGCGCGCACCCTCGCGGAAGGAGAACATCCCGCGCAGCGCGCCACCGGCGCGGTTGAGCCGGTGCACCTCCTCGGTGTAGGCCCGGTACGCCTCCTCCCGCCGGGTCTTGCTGGCGTGCTGGAGCAGGAACACCGTCTCCGGGGTGAACAGGTGCAGCTCACCCTCGCGGCGGTAGGCGTACTCGCCACCGGTCTCCAGGCCGCGGTGCACCCTCGAGGTCGGGTTGTCCGGGTAGGCCCGCCGGTGCCGCAGCGCGACCTCCTCGGCGAGCACGTCGAGGTCGACCCCGCCCAGCTTGGACGTGGTGCCGGTGAAGTACTCGTCGAGCAGGTCCTGGGCCAGACCGAACGCCTCGAACGCCTGCGCCGCCGTGTAGGCGCCGACGGTGGAGATGCCCATCTTGGACATGATCTTCAGGACGCCCTTGACCAGCGCCCGCACGTAGTTGCGGACGGCCGTGGTCGGCTCGATGCCGGTGATGGCGCCCTGCGCGATCAGGTCCTCGATCGTCTCGAACGCCAGGTACGGGTTCACCGCGGCCGCGCCGTAGCCGAGCAGCAGCGCGATGTGGTGCACCTCGCGGGCGTCGCCGGTCTCCACCACGAGCGCGACCCGCAGCCGCTCCTTGGTGCGCACCAGGTGGTGGTGCACCGCCGACACCAGCAGCAGCGACGGGATCGGCGCCATCCGGTGGTCGGAGTCGCGGTCGGAGAGCACCAGGGTGCGCGCCCCGGCGGCGATCGCGGCCGACGCCTCCCGGCGCACCCGCTCGACCGCCTCGGCCAGCGCCTTCGCACCACCGTCCACCTCGTACAGCCCAGAGAGGACGGTACAGGCGAAGCCGGGCAGGTCGCCATCGTCGTTGATGTGGATCAGCTTCGCCAGCTCGTCGTTGTCGATCACCGGGTAGGGCAGCTGGATGTGCCGGCAGGACGCCGGCCCCGGCTCCAGCAGGTTCTGCTCGGGACCCATGATCCGGCTCATCGAGGTGACCAGCTCCTCGCGGATCGCGTCCAGCGGTGGGTTGGTCACCTGGGCGAAGTTCTGCTTGAAGTAGTCGTACAGCAGTCGGGACCGCTGGGACAGCGGCGCCGGCGGGGTGTCGGTGCCCATCGACCCGATCGGCTCGGCGCCGTTGGCGGCCATCGGCGCGAGCAGGATCTTCAGCTCCTCCTCGGTGTAGCCGAAGCAGATCTGCCGACGCAGCACCGAGGCGTGCGGCTGGACGATGTGGTCACGGTCGGGCAGGTCGGACAGCGACAGCAGCCCGGCGTGCACCCAGTCGCCGTAGGGGTGCTCGGCGGCGAGCTCCGACTTGACCTCGTCGTCGTCGACGATCCGTCCGGCCTCGGTGTCCACCAGGAACATCCGACCCGGCTTGAGCCGGCCCTTGGCGACCACCTCGGCCGGCGGGATGTCCAGCACACCGGCCTCACTGGCCAGCACCACCCTGTCGTCGGCGGTCCGCCACCAGCGGGCCGGGCGCAGGCCGTTGCGGTCGAGCACCGCGCCGACCAGCGCGCCGTCGGTGAAGGTGACGCAGGCCGGCCCGTCCCACGGCTCCATCAGGCTGGCGTGGAACTGGTAGAACGCCCGGTGCGCCGGGTCCATCGTGGCGTGCTTCTCCCACGCCTCCGGGATCATCATCAGCACCGCGTGCGGCAGCGAGCGCCCGCCGAGGTGCAGCAGCTCGAGCACCTCGTCGAACGACGCCGAGTCGGACGCGTCCGGTGAGCACATCGGGTAGAGCCGGGTGACGTCGCCGGGAATGAGCGGCGAGGACAGCAGCGCCTCCCTGGCCCGCATGCGGTTGCGGTTGCCGCGGATCGTGTTGATCTCGCCGTTGTGCGCGACGAACCGGAACGGGTGCGCCAGCGGCCACGACGGGAAGGTGTTCGTCGAGAACCGGCTGTGCACCAGCGCGATGGCGCTGGTCAGCCTCGAGTCGGTGAGGTCGGGGAAGAACCTCGGGAGTTGCTCGGGGGTGAGCATGCCCTTGTAGACGAGGGTGCGCGCGGACAGCGAGGGGAAGTAGACGCCCTCGCCGCCGGGCGGCGTGGCGTGCTCGACCCGCTTGCGCAGGCAGAACGCCAGCCGATCCAGCTCCAGTCCCGCGGGCCGGTGGCCCTCGGCGTCCGGCCGGCCGGCGGCGAGGAGCATCGCGAAGTGCGGCATCACCGACCGGGCGGTCGGCCCGATGCCGGCGGCGTCCGGGTCGACCGGCACGTCCCGCCAGCCGAGTACCTCGAGCGACTCCTCGGCGGCCAGCCGCTCGACCAGCTCCACCGCCGCGCGGCGGTGGTCGGGGTCGACCGGCAGGAACGCCATGCCGGCCGCGTAGCGGTGCCGGCCCCGCTCGTCGGGCTCCGGCAGCGCGAACGGCACCCGCGCGCGCAGCAGCTCGTCGGGCAGCTGCAGCAGGATGCCGGCGCCGTCGCCGCTGGTCGGCTCGGCCCCGGCGGCGCCGCGGTGGTCCAGGTTCGTCAGCGCGGTCAGCCCGTCGGAGACGATGCCGTGCGAGCGGCGGCCCCGGACGTCGGCGACCATGGCGACGCCGCAGGAGTCCTGCTCGGTGCTGGGGTCGTAGAGGCCGTGCCGGCCGGGCGTGGCGGAGAAGATCATCGAGACCTCCCACGTCGTCATCTCGTGCTCGGTGGTGCTGCGCACGGGACGACGATGGCCCGCTCGTGAGCGCGACTTTAACACCCGGGAAACAGGGCAGCACCTGCTCGAACGAGGGTTTCCGCGCGAAAACCGTAACGATCTGGCAGCCGACGACGACGTCGTATCTAATGGGGTGCGGTGGTCCGAGCTGCCAAGCATAGCAACTGGTTGATCTGTCCACTATATCAAGGAGATCGACGGCAGCTGTCTCGCGCCGGGCGTGCGACCTGCGGCGACCGGCCGCCTTCGGTCTGATCGGTCCCTACCGGCTTAGCGGCTCCCGATGATCCGACCCGGCCCCGCCGCGCACCCCCTTCCGACGAACGGCCCATTGACATCGGCGTGTGAGAGCGCTTCCATGAGTCGCGGCAAATCTTGTGGCGCCCATCACTCCCGGTAGCCGCACACCGGGCCTCGTGGAGGAACGCCGCACCGCTGGCACCCGACGCACGTCGGGTCCTCGGCACCCAGCCGGGCCGTGACAAGGAGGTCACCGCCATGCCCGTCCCCACCCCGCACACCCGTCCCCTGACCAGCCGAGGTCGGGCGGGCACCCCCGACCGGCCTCGGCTGACCGCGGACACCCGCCGTGGTCGCCGCTGGCGGCGGCTGCTCGGGGGTGCCGGCGCGGCGCTGCTGGTCGCGGTCCCGCTCACCGCGCCCGCCCACGCGTCGGTCCCGCCCACCCCGCCGGGCTGGACCCTCCAGTGGGCCGACGACTTCGCCGGCGCGGCCGGCACCCTGCCCTCGGCCAACAACTGGATCTTCGACCTCGGCCACAACTATCCCGGCGGCCCGGCCAACTGGGGCACCGGGGAGATCGCCCGGCACACCGACGACCCGGCCAACATCAGCCTCGACGGCACCGGCAACCTGCGGATCACCCCGCGCCGGGACGGCGCCGGCAACTGGACGTCGGCGCGGATCGAGACCCGCCGCGCGGACTTCACGCCACCGGCGGGCGGGGTGCTGCGGATCGAGAGCCGGCTGCGGCTGCCGAACGTCACCGGGCAGGCCGCGCTCGGCTACTGGCCGGCGTTCTGGGCGCTCGGCTCGCCCTACCGCGGCAACTACTGGAACTGGCCGGGCATCGGTGAGTTCGACGTCATGGAGAACGTCAACGGGTTGAACAGCGTGTGGGGCGTTCTCCACTGTGGAGTGAGCCCGGGCGGTCCGTGCCACGAGAACAACGGCATCGGCGCCAGCCGCTCCTGCCCCGGGTCGCCCTGTCCGGGGAACTTCCACACCTACCGTTTCGAGTGGGACACCAGCGTCTCCCCCAACCAACTCCGCTGGTACGTCGACGGCCAGCAGTTCCACGGCGTCAGCCAGGGCCAGCTGCCCGCCGACACCTGGCGGAACATGACCAGCCACGCCGGTTACTTCATCCTGCTCAACGTCGCCATCGGCGGAGCGTTCCCGGACGGTGTCGCCGGCTTCCGCACGCCCACCGCGGCGACCGTACCGGGGCATCCGATGGTGGTCGACTACGTGGCGGTGTGGAGCCGCGCCGGTAGTGGAGACCCCGGCGACCCGCCGCCGGGCGGCGGCGTCAGCGCCTACTCCACCATCCAGGCGGAGAGCTACCACCAGCAGTCCGGCGCCTCGCTCGGCGACACCTCCGACACCGGTGGCGGCCGGCACCTCGGCGCGGTCTCCGACGGCGACTGGGCGCTCTACCGCGGCGTCGACTTCGGCGGCACCCCCGCCCGCCAGTTCCAGGCCAGGGTCGCCTCCGGCGCGGCCGGCGGGGTGAGCGGCCTGGTCGAGGTGCGGCTGGACAGTCGGAGCAACCCGCCGGTGGGCAGCTTCGCCATCGCCGACACCGACGGCTGGCAGAGCTGGCGCACCGTGCCCGCCAACATCGGTGACATCACCGGCGTGCACGACGTCTACCTGACCTTTCGCAGCGGCCAGCCGGCCGACTTCGTCAACGTCAACTGGTTCACCTTCGCCCGATAACCCAGGAGGGTCCCGTGCGCAGAACCCCCGAGGCGGCCCGAAAGACGGCACTGCTCGCCGCCACCGCGCTGCTGCTCACCGCGTGCGGTGGTGGTGACCCCGCCGAGGACGGCACCACCACGCTCACGATCAACGTCTTCGGCGACAACTTCTCCCTTCCGGACAACCGGACGCTCTACGACGAGTACGAGCGGCTCAACCCCGGGGTGCGGATCGTGGAGAACCGCGGCGACTACAGCACCCACCACCAGAACCTGCAGGCTCGGCTCACCGCCGGTAGCGGCGCCGCCGACATCGAGCTGATCGAGGTCGGCCAGATCGCCGGGTTCACCGGGCAGCCGGACGAGTTCGTCGACTTCACCGCCGAGGGCGTGGACACAGCACAGTGGACACCCGCGGTGCTCCAGCGGGCGTCCACGCCGGACGGGCAGACCCTGATCGGGCTGCCGACCGACGTCGGCGGGCTGGCGGTGTGCTACCGCACGGACCTGTTCGAGCAGGCCGGCCTGCCCACCGACCGGGACGCGGTGTCCGCGCTGTGGCCGACCTGGCGGGACTACGTCGACACCGGCCAGCGGTTCCTCGCCTCCGCCCCGGACGGGGTGAAGTGGTTCGACACCGGTGGCCACGTCTTCCTCGGCGTCCTCGGCAACGAGTCGGAGACGTTCTACGACGCCGCCGGCGAGCTCATCGTCGAGCGCAACCCCGCGGTGCGGGCGGCGTGGGACCTGACCGTCTCGGCGATCCGGGAGGGCCAGTCGGCCGCGCTGGCCGAGTTCTCCCCGGAGTGGAACACCGGCTTCCAGCAGGGCCAGTTCGCCACGGTGACCTGCCCCGCCTGGATGATGGGCTACATCCAGGGCAATGCCCCGGAGACCCGGGGCACGTGGGACATCGCCACCATCCCCGGCGGCTCCGGCAACTGGGGCGGCTCCTACGTCACCGTGCCGGCCGGGGGCGAGAACGTCGAGGCCGCGGTGAGGCTCGCGACGTGGCTGACCGCACCGGAGCAAGCGGTGACGATCTTCCGGGAGCTCGGCAACTTCCCCAGCCAGCGGAGCACGTGGACACGGCCCGAGGTGGCCGACTACGCGCCGGAGTTCTTCAACGGTGCGCCGGCCGGCAGGATCTTTCCCGCGTCGCTGGAGAACGCCCCGGTGCAGGTGACCGGGCCGCAGAGCGGGGTCATCGGCAACGCCTTCTCCGACGCGCTGAACAGCGTCGAGCAGGGCGCCGACCCGGAGGCCGCGTGGCGGCAGGTGATGAGTGACATCGAGTCGGCGGCGGGGACGGGGTAGGCCGGGCCGCATGAGCCAGGCACTGCGTACCCGGCTGCACCGGCTGGACGTCCGGGCCTCGCCCTACCTGTACGTCGCGCCGTTCTTCGGGTTGTTCGCGGTGTTCGGCCTGCTGCCGCTGGCCTACACCGCGTACATCTCGACCACGGCGTGGAACCCGCGCAGGGCGGGCAGCGAGGACGTCTCCGTCGGGCTGGACAACTACCGGGCCCTGCTCGGCGACGACAACTTCCACAACGCGCTGGTCAACACGTTCGGGATCGGGCTGCTGTCCACCGTGCCGCAACTGCTGCTGGCGCTGGGCATCGCGCACCTGCTGAACTGCCGGCTGCGCGGCCGGCTGTTCCTGCGGATGGGCGTGCTGGTCCCCTACATCACCTCGGTGGCCGCGGTCGCGCTGATCTTCAACCAGATCTTCGCCCGCGACTTCGGCCTGCTGAACTGGGTGCTCCAGCCGCTGGTGGAGCAGCCGATCGACTGGCGGGCCGGAACGCTGTCGTCGTGGGTCGCGGTGTCGGTGATGGTCACCTGGCACTGGACCGGTTACAACGCGCTGATCTACCTCGCGGCGATGCAGACCGTGCCCTACGAGTGGTACGAGTCGGCGTCGATCGATGGCGCGAGCCGGTGGCGGCAGTTCTGGCACATCACGATCCCGAGCCTGCGGCCGACGATCATCTTCACGGTGATCGTGTCCACGATCGGCGCGTTGCAACTGTTCGCCGAGCCGTACCTGTTCGACACCACCCGCAACAGCAACGGCGGTGCGCAGCGCCAGTTCCAGACCGTCGTGCTCTACCTGTACCAGCAGTTCTGGGCCAACGGGCAGTACGGCTACGGCGCCGCGATCGCGTGGAGCCTGTTCCTGCTCACCGTGCTGATCGCGTTGATCAACTTCGCGCTGGTCCGGCGGATCC
Organism: Amycolatopsis arida; assembly: GCF_900115565.1. Taxonomy (GTDB): domain Bacteria; phylum Actinomycetota; class Actinomycetes; order Mycobacteriales; family Pseudonocardiaceae; genus Yuhushiella; species Yuhushiella arida. The sequence continues at coordinate 268,298 of NZ_FOWW01000006.1, forward strand.
GGTCGGCGGAGTGAGAGGGGGAGGTCGATGACGCTCGTGCAACAGCGCGCCGCGGTGGCCGCGCCGCCACCGCGGCGTGACCCGGGCTCCCGGCACCGGCCGAGATCGGCGCGCGACCGCGGCCGGTGGCCGGTGTACGCCCTGCTGGGCACCATCGTGCTGATGTCGGTGTTCCCGCTGTACTGGTCGGTGGTGGTGTCCTCGCGCGACCAGTCGGCGATCGGCCGCTACCCGCCGCCGCTGGTGCCCGGCGGGAACCTGTGGGACAACCTGACGACGGCGTTCGAGCAGGGCAACTTCGGCCTCGCGCTGGTGAACTCGACCATCGTTGCCGGGGCGATCACGGTGTCGGTGGTGCTCACCTCGACGCTGGCCGGGTTCGCCTTCGCCAAGCTCCGCTTCCGCGCCCGCGGCGCGCTGTTCACCCTCGTGGTGGCGACCATGCTGGTGCCGACCCAGCTGGCGATCATCCCGCTCTACATCATGGTCACCCAGTGGTTCGGCTGGGCCAACGACCTGCGTGGGGTGATCGTGCCGGCGCTGGTCAGCGCGTTCGGGGTGTTCTTCATGCGGCAGTACCTGTCCTCGGCGCTACCGGGGGAGCTGGTGGAGTCCGGCCGGGCCGACGGCGCGTCGACGTGGCGGATCTACTGGAACATCGTGCTGCCGGTGGCCCGCCCCGGCGCGGCGGTGCTGGGCCTACTCACGTTCATCACCTACTGGAACGATTTATTCTGGCCGCTGATCCTGCTCAACACCCGCAACCCCACGGTGCAGGTGGCGATCGCGAACACGGCCAGCGGCATCGAGGTCGACTACTCGCTGGTGCTGGCCGGGACGGTGATCGCGACGTTTCCGATGCTGATCGTCTTCCTGCTGCTCGGCCGCCAGATCATCGGAGGAATCATGCAGGGTGCGGTGAAGGGATGACCGGGTCGACGAACGGGAGGCTGCGGTTCCCGCCGGCGTTCCTGTGGGGCGCGAGCACCGCCGCCTACCAGGTGGAGGGCGCGGTGACCGAGGACGGCCGCGGACCGTCCATCTGGGACACCTTCGCGCACACACCGGGCCGGGTGCTCGGCGGCGACACCGGTGACGTCGCCGCCGACCACTACCGGCGGTTCCGGCGGGACGTGACGCTGATGGCCGAGCTGGGGTTGCCGGCGTACCGGTTCTCGGTGTCGTGGCCTCGGGTGCAGCCGGGCGGGCGCGGCCCGGTCAACCGACCGGGCCTGGACCACTACGACCGGCTGGTGGACGAGCTCGCCGGGAAGGGCATCGCCCCGATCGTGACGCTCTACCACTGGGACCTGCCACAGGAGCTGGAGGACACCGGCGGGTGGGGCGCTCGGGACACCGCCGCCCGGTTCGCCGATTTCGCCGGGCTGGTGGCCGACCGGCTCGGCGACCGGGTCCCGTGGTGGACCACGCTGAACGAGCCCTGGTGTGCCGCCTTCCTCGGCTACGCCTCCGGCGAGCACGCGCCGGGCCACCAGGACCCCGCGCTCGCCCTGCGCGCGGCGCACCACCTGCTGCTCGCGCACGGCCTCGGCACCCGGGCCCTGCGCGCGGCCTTGCCGTCCTCGCCCTCCGCCGCGAAGGTGTCGGTCACGCTGAACCTGTTCGCGGTCTCCGCCGGGTCGGACACGCCGGCGGCGGCCGAGGCGGTGCACCGGATCGACGGGCTGGGCAACCGGCTCTTCCTCGACCCGCTGCTGCGCGGCGGGTACCCGGCCGCCGTGCTGGCCGACACCGCCGCGATCACCGGCTGGGACTTCGTCCGGGACGGTGACGAGGCGGTGATCGCCGCGCCGATCGACGTGCTCGGAATCAACTACTACTCGCCCACCGTGGTCGACATCGGACCACCGGCCGCCGGCCCCTCGCCGTGGCCGGGCTGCGCCGACGTCCGGTTCGTCCCGCCGTCCGGGCCGACCACGGCCATGGGGTGGCCGATCGACGCCCGCGGGCTCGGCCGGATCCTGCGTCGGGTGCACGACGACTACCGCGTGCCGATGGTGGTCACCGAGAACGGCGCGGCGTTCGACGACCGGCCAGGGTCCGACGGGGCGGTGCGCGACCCCGAGCGGATCGCCTACCTGCACGAGCACCTCGCCGTGCTGCACGAGGCGATTGAGGCCGGCGTCGATCTTCGGGGATACTTCGTGTGGTCGTTGCTGGACAACTTCGAGTGGGCGTTCGGCTACGCGAAGCGGTTCGGCATCGTGCACGTCGACTACGCGACCCAGCGCCGCACGTGGAAGGACAGCGCGTACTGGTATCGCGACGTGATCCGGGACAATGGCATCACCTGGCATCAACCGGCATCAACCGGCATCAACCGGGATCGACCCGCCGCCGGGGCGGGCCGGGGGAAAGGCGTGGCCAGAGGTGACTGAGGGGCCGGCAGCGGTCGCGCGGCGACCACCGACGCTGGACACGGTGGCGACGGCCGCCGGCGTCTCCAGGGCCACGGTGTCCCGAGTGATCAACGGCTCACCCCGGGTGTCACCGGAGGCTCGGGCGCGGGTCGAGGCGGCGATCGCGCGGCTGGGATACGTGCCCAACCACGCGGCGCGCAGCCTGGTGATGCGCCGCACCGACTCGATCGCCCTGGTGATGCGCGAGCCGGACGCCACGGTGCTCGCCGACCCCTACCTCGGCAACATGATCATCGCGACCAGCCAGGCGCTGGCCGGCACCGGCGTGCAGTTGGTGCTGATGAACGCGAAGAACGACGCCGAGCACGCGCGGCTGGCCGACTACGTGCGCGGCGGGCACGTCGACGGGGTGCTGCTGGCGTCGATGCACGGCGACGACCCGCTGCCACGGATCCTGGTCGAGTCCGGGGTTCCGGTGGTGGTCGGCGGCCGGCCGGCCCGCCCGGTGCCGGGGCTGACCTCCGTCGACGTGGACAACCTGGGTGGCGGGCAGCTCGCCACCGAGCGACTGCTGTCCGGCGACCGGCGACGGGTGGCGACCATCGCGGGGCCGGCGGACATGACGGCCGCGGCGGACCGGCTCGCCGGCTACCGGATGGCGCTCGGCGCTGTCGAGGGTGCCGAGGAGCTGGTGGAGCACGGCGACTTCACCCGCGAGTCCGGCGAGCGGGCGATGGCCGCGCTGCTGGAGCGGGCCCCCGACCTGGACGGGGTGTTCGCCGCCAACGACCTGATGGCCGCCGGGGCGCTGCGCACCCTGCGCGCCACCGGCCACCGGGTCCCGGACGACGTCGCGGTGGTCGGCTTCGACGACATCGAGCTGGCCCGGCACACCGAGCCGCCGCTGACCACGGTCCGGCAGCCGGTGGTCGACCAGGCCCGCCTCATGGCCGAGCTGCTGCTCACCCAGATCGGCGGCGGCCCCGCCGCCGACCCCGTCGTGCTCCCCACCCAACTGGTCGACCGCTTCACCGCCTGAGCACGAGAGCACGGGCACCCACCGCTCCACCCAACTCGGGGCGCCCCACCAGGCGCGGGACACCAGCCATTCCCCTCCCCCACCCCGGTCCGAAGCCGCCTTGCGGTCGTCGACACAATGACCGCTTCGGGGTGGAGGATCACCTACCTCGACGAGACGGGCCGCGAACGTGGGTGTCGCGTGGTGTTGCCCACCCGGCGGGTCGGCAGCCCGGTGGCCTAGTGGTAGCGTCCCGGTCCTGGTCAGCGCCCGCTGACCGGACGCGAACCGGCAGCGAAATCCGGTGCGAACCCGGTGCTGTGCCGCAACTGTGATGGCCCGCGGGAGCTCCCGCGGCCGAGCCAGGTCGCCTGCCGCTCGCCGACGCCACCCGCCTCCGGCGCAGGGGTGCGGCGTCCGGATCCGCTCGCGGTTCGGCCCGGCCCGCGCCGGCCGAAGGAGTCCGAGGTCACCATGTCCCGTCCCGCCCCGCTGCGCGCGCTGCTGCCCGTGCTGGCCCTGCTCGGGGTCGCCGTGCTGGCCGGCTGCGCCAACCGTGAGGAGCCCGCCGAGCCCGCTCCCGGGGACGCGGCGTTCCCGGTCACCGTGCGGGCCGAGGGCGCGCCCGCGGTCACCCTGGAGAAGCGGCCCGAGCGGATCGTGTCGCTGTCCCCCTCCGCCACGGAGACGTTGTTCGCCGTCGGCGCCGGCCAGCAGGTGGTGGCGGTGGACAACCAGTCCACCCATCCGCCGCAGGCCCCGCGCACCGACCTGTCCGGCCTCAACCTCGACCCCGAGGCGATCCTCGCCCACTCCCCCGACCTCGTGGTGGTCAGCGCCGACCGGGAGAACCAGCTCACCGGCGCGCTCGGCAAGGCCGGCGTGCGCACCCTGGTGCTGCCCGACGCGCGGACGCTGCAGGCGGCCTACGACCAGTTCGCGCTGGTCGGCACCGCCACCGGGCACGCCGACGAGGGGGCCGACCTGGCCCGGCGCACCCGCGAGGACATCGAGAAGATCGTGGCCGACACGCCGAAGCCGAACCCGCCGTTGACCTACTACCACGAGCTCGACCCGACCTACTACACGACGACGTCGGCCACGTTCATCGGCCAGGTGTACGGCCTGTTCGGCCTGGTCAACATCGCGGACGGGGACGACCCGAACGCCTCGGGCGGCTACCCGCAGCTGTCCGCGGAGCGGATCCTGCGGGCCAACCCGGACCTGATCTTCCTGGCGGACACGAACTGCTGCGGCCAGAACGCCGAGACCGTCGCCGCCCGCCCCGGCTGGGACACCCTCGACGCGGTGAAGGAGGGGCGGGTGTACCCGCTGAACGACGACGTCGCGTCGCGGTGGAGCCCGCGGGTGGTGGACCTCGTCCACGCGGTCGCCGACGCGGTACGCGGGGCCGGGTCGTAGGTGCCGTAGGTGCTTCGGAACGGCCGCCGCGCCGAACGGGTCGGCAGGGCCACGACGTCCCTGCGGCCGCGCACCCTGCTGCTCGGCCTGCTCGTGCTGGTGGTGTTCGTGCTGCTCGCGGTGCTCGTCGGCGCCGGGGACCTGGGCTGGCGCCGGGTGCTCGCGGAGATCGTCGCCCAGCTCACCGGCGGCACGTCGCCGCTGTCGGAGCGGGAGGCGGCGATCGTCTGGCAGCTCCGGGTACCACGGGTGCTGCTCGCCGGGCTGGTCGGCGCGGCGCTGGCCAGCGCGGGCGCGGCGTTCCAGGGGGTGTTCCGCAACCCGCTGGCCGACCCGTACCTGCTCGGCGCCGCGGCGGGGGCCGGGATGGCCGCCACGATCGTGGTGGTCGCCGCACCGTCCACCACGGACTGGGTGGTGGGGCCGCTGCCGATCGCGGCGTTCGCCGGGGCGATCGGCGGGGTGAGCCTGAGCTGGATGCTGGGCCGGTCGGCCGGCGGGACGGGAACGGCGACGTTGCTGCTGGCCGGGGTGGCGGTGGCGGCGTTCCTCACCGCGGTGCAGACGTTCGTGCAGCAGCTCAACACCGAGACGATTCGGCAGGTGTACACGTGGATGCTCGGCGGGCTGAACATCACCGGCTGGAAGGACGTGTGGCTGGCGCTGCCGTACGTGGCGGCGGCGGCCGTGGTGCTGTGCCTGTGCGCGCGGCTGCTCGACGTGCTGACCCTGGGCGACGCGGAGGCCGCGTCGCTCGGCGTGCGGCCGGGGCGGGTGCGGTTGCTGCTGCTCACCGCGGCGTCGCTGGCCACGGCCGCGGCGGTGGCGGTGAGCGGATTGATCGGGTTCGTCGGGATCGTGGTGCCGCACATGATCCGGCTGCTGTTCGGGGCGAGCTACCGGGTGATCATCCCGCTGTCGCTGATCGGCGGCGCGGTGTTCGTGATCATCGCCGACCACATCGCGCGCACGGTGATGCCGGGTGAGCTGCCGCTCGGCGTGGTGACGGCGTTCGCCGGGGCGCCGTTCTTCGTGCTGGTGCTGCGGACCTCGCGCCAGGTGCGGATGCCGTGACGGCACTGCGGCTGCGGGGCGTGCGGGTCGGTTACGGCCGGCGGACCGTCGTGCGGGACGTGTCGGTGGACGTGCCCGACGGCGGATGGCTCGCGGTGATCGGGCCGAACGGGGCCGGGAAGTCCACTTTGCTCAAGGCGGTGGTGGGGGTCGTCCGCGCCGAGGGGGAGATCCTGGTGCACGGCATCGCGGCGGGGTCGTTGACGCCGCGGGCGCGGGCGCGGGAGGTGGGGTACGCGCCACAGTCCCCCGCGCTGCCCGACGGGCTCACCGTCACCGACTACGTGCTGCTCGGCCGCACCCCGCACCTCGGCCCGCTGGCCAGGGAGAGCGCCCTCGACATGTTCGTTGTGGAAGAGGTGCTGGCGCGGCTGGACCTGGACGGGTTGGCCGGGCGGCCGCTGCGCACGCTGTCCGGCGGTGAGCGGCAGCGGGCCGTGCTCGCGAGGGTGCTGGCCCAGCGGACCCGGTTGCTGCTGCTCGACGAGCCCACCACCGGATTGGACATCGGCCACGCGCAGGCGTTGCTGGAGCGGTTGGACCGGTTGCGTCGCGAGGACGGCATCACGGTCGTCACCACGTTGCACGACCTCACCTTCGCCGCCCAGTACGCCGACCGGCTGCTGCTGCTCGACGGGGGCGCCGTGGTCGCCGCCGGGACCCCGGCCGAGGTGTTGACCCCGGAGCGGCTCGCCCACCACTACGACGCGGCCACGGAAATCCTCACCACCGCCGGCGGCCACCCGGTGGTCGCCCCGCGCCGGGGTGCCTAGGGCGGGTCCGGCTGTCGAGCCACGGGCATGGACCCGTGCGACAGGCTCATCGCCCGGCGGTGATCTGTTCGCGGAGGATGTCGCCGTGGCCGGCGTGACGTGCGAAATCCTCGATCAGAAGCAGGTAGACGAACCGGAGGCTGACATCGCCGGCGCGGGGGTTTGTCCTGGTGTCGTCGAGCTCGAGGTCGGCGGCGATTTCGCGGGAACGATCGCTGGCGCGCTCGAACTCGGCGATCACGTCGGCCAGGGTCTCGCCGTCGGCGACGACGAAACTGCCCTCGTCCGGGGTGGCGTAGCCGTCGCACTCGGATGCGTCCAGGCCGCGCAGGGTGCGTTGGAACCAGATGCGCTCGGCGACGGCCGCGTGTTTGATCAGCCCGATCGGAGTGGTCAGTGAGGTGACCAGGCGTCGACGGGCGTCTACTTCGGACAGTCCTCGTGCGGTGTCGATGAGCGCTTGCCGGTTGCGGTCGAGCATGTGCTCCAACATGAGACGCTCGGGTCCAGTGGTCACTCGAGGCAGTACTGACATCGGCCGTTCAGCCTTTCTGGGTTGGACTTCCTGAGTTGGAAGGGTCCTCGAACGCCGAGGGAACACCGATGGCGTCGGCGCTGGAGACCCACTGGGATGGCGAAGCCGCGGCAGCGCGCCGCCGCGAACGCTGGTCGGCCCCTGTCGGAGAGTCCTCGGGGAACGCGGTAGTCCGGGAACGCAGTTGTCCAGAAGCGCGGTAGTCCAGAGCCGAGGAGGGCCGGATCGCTGGCGAGAATACCGCCCACGCCAGGTCCGTGTCACGGGATTTGTGTCGATCTGTCCCGCGTGTCGCGCGCCGGACCGCGTTCAAAGCCTGGTGCCTGCCACCGCGGTCCCCGGTACGGCGCGGCGGGATGGGCGGCCGTGATCCGACCCCCTTGTCCTCTGCCCGGGACCGTAGCCACGACCGCCGTGACCCCCGGATCGTCCTGGGTGCCATCCCGACTCCATCTCGGGAAGGAGGCACCGTGGCGCTCCGCTTTCTGGCACGCTGGCGCGACGGAAAGGGGTGACGATGACGACACCCGCACCGCACGAGGTCGAGTGGCCCGACCAGTGGCGGCGCCGCGGCCGGCCCGTGTGGCTCGTGCTCGCGGGCGCGCTCGCGATGTCGGCGGCCGGTGCCGCCGCCGGTGGCTTTCTCACCGCCGCGACCCGGTCCGGAGCCACCGCCATGTGGGGTGCGTTCCTGGCGCTGGCCAGCCCGGTACTGGCCTTCGCCGCGCTGCTGGCCTACCTGCGATGGCGTCGGGCGCGGAGTAGCAGTCAGGTCGCAGTGGTGTCTCTGGCCGGGCCGAACGATCCGGCCATCGCCTTCCCTTACGCGCGGTGGCTCTACCCGGCGTACCTCACGGCGGCGACGGGCGGCTTGGTGGTCGGGGCGGTGTCGCTGGTCGGCTCGGTGGTGTGGACGCCGGAAGCGCCAGAAGGGCCGGTGCTGGCGCTCGCCGCGCTCGGGTTGACCGGTTACTCGGGCTGGTTCCTCGTGGCAGCACGGCGCTACAGAGTCACACCCGGGCGTGTGGTGCTCCAGCCCGACATGGTGCACCACAAGTCGTGGACGTTCTCGCTGACCGTGAAGTGGGAGCACATCACCGCGGTGGACGCGGTCGCCGCGGGCGGTGGGCGGATCGTCCTGCGAGTCCTCTCTGGTCGCATGGGCACCAGGCTCCCGTCGACCCGGGTCTGGCACCAACGCGAGTACACGCTCAGGCCCGACGTGGTGATCCCCATCCGGTGGCTGGGCGTGGACCCGGCGGTGCTGCTGGCCGCACTGCGCTTCTACCACGCGAACCCGCGGGCCCGCCAGGAGTTCGCCGGGAACCCCGCGGTCGACCGGATCCAGTCGCACTGGCTGACCTGAGCCGAGGTCACCTCCTACGGTCCCGTTCCTCGAAGGGAACCGAACCGGGCGCCGCTCCCTCGAAGGTATGCCACAGCAGCGATCTCGAGGGAGGCGATCCGATGGAGGACAGGCCGGTCATCCCGCCGATGGTCTACCTGGCGTGCGACTCGGTCGACGGCGACGACTTCATCGTGCACGTCCGCGCCACGAAGGACGACGAGCGAGCGGTCTTCGTCTACTCGGCCTACGACCGCCTGCTGAACTGCTGTGGTCCGCACCAACGGTGGGTCGTGCTGCCCACCCGCAACCTCGAGCGGGTCGCCGAGCACGTCCACTTCGACATGATCCTCATCGACATCGAGATGCCCGAAGAGCTGCGACGGAAGGCGGCGTGAGGCGATGCCCGACGGCTACGAGCTGAACCCCTCGACCCTGGAGCAGGCGGCGAGCGCGCTACGCACCGCGGGAACCACGCTGGACGGCCTCGGGGGCGACCCCGGGACGCCGGACGCCGGCGAGTTGAGTGGTGACATGGCCGGCCTGCTGGCCCGTTTCCTGCGCGGCGCGAGCGAGCTGGTGATCGGGGTCAACGCCGCCGGCGACCAGGTGGCGCACGCCCGGAACGTCTACCTGGAGCAGGAACGCTCCGCCCACGCCGACCTCTCGTCCTGACGCCGACATCGGAGCGCGAGCACATGCCCATCGACACCAAGATCGAAGGAGACCCGGAGAGCATCCGCGCCGCCGCGCGCTGGCTGCGGCACACGCTGTCCAAGGGGATCTACGACTGCACCACCCAGATCCACCACGCGCGGACCAACACCGAGGCCGACTGGACCGGTCCCGCCGCCGAGGCGTTCCGCGCGAAGATGAGTTCCGGCGGCAAGCGGGCCGACCATCTCGCCGAGGACGCCGACCGGGCCGGCCAGTCCTTCGAGAAGTACGCCGACGACCTGCAGACCGCGCAGACCCGGATGGCCAGCGCGCGACGGATCGCCGCCGAGGGCGGGCTGACGCTCACCGCCACCCAGATCCTAGATCCCGACCCGGCCCCACCGAATCCCGGCACGCTGCCCGCCGACGCCGACCCGACCCAGCGGGCCGCGCACGCCGACGCGGCCCGCGCCCAGCAGGCGCACGCCAAGCAGGTCGCCGCGTTCGTCGAGGCCAAGGCGGAGGCCAAGGAGGGCAACGCGATCTGGCGGTACGCCAAGGACACCTGGAAGAACATGAAGGACGAGGTCACGCAGAAGCCGTGGTTCCAGGCGCGGCGCTGGCCGACGCGACCTTCGCGGCGTCCGCGGCCCAGCGGGCCCAGACCCGCCTCAACGAGCGGGCCCGGATGTTCGACGGCCTGGCCCGGCAGACCCAGTCCCGGCTGCCGGGCACGGTCTACCGGGGAATCCCGGGCAGCGACGCGGGCAGGGCGCTGCGCAACGTCGACGCGGCGCAGCGGGGGGCGTCGCAGGCCGCGCGCGGCGCGCGGATCGCCGCCCGGTTCGGCGGCAAGCTGCCGGTCATCGGGACCGGGATCGCGATCACCAGCGCCGGCTACGACATCGCCAACGGCAAGCCGCCGGGCAAGGCCGTCGTGTCCACCGCGGCCGGCATCGGCGCGGGTGTCGCGGCGGGCGCCGCGGTCGGCTCGGTCGTGCCGGTGGCCGGCACCGCCGTCGGTGCCGTCGTCGGCGCGGGCGTCGGTTTGGTCGCGAGCGGCGCCGTGGACGCCGCGTGGGACCGGCTGCCCAAGGGCGTCACCGACCCGATCGACAAAGGGCTGACCGCGGCTGGCAAGGCCGTCGGCGGCGGCGCGAAGAAGGTCTGGGACTCGATCTTCTAGCATCTGCACACCGCCGGAGCAGGCCGGTCGAGGGACGGGAGCGGTGATGACGGCTTCCAGCCGATCGACGACCGAGTGGCCGGAGCAGTGGCGCCGTGCCGGTCGGCCGTTGTGGCTCGTGGTCGTCGCCGTTCTCGCGTTGGCCGCGGTCGGGGTGGCCGCGGTCGGCGTCATCGGCCTCACCGGCCCCGACTCCGGCCACGCGGCCTTCCTGGCGCTCGCGGCGGCGCTCGTGTACGTCAACCGCGCTCGGGGACGGCCCGAGGGCGCCGAGCGTATCCGCTCGACCCCGTTGCCCACCGGCGAGCGCGCCGTTCTTCCCGTGGTCCGACCTCACCGCGGTGAACGCCGTCAGCGCGGACGGCCCCGGCATCGGCGCCCTGGTCGTCGCCAACACGTCGGCCACGGTCCGCACCACCAGTCGAGTGTGGCGGCAGGCCGAGGCGAGGCTCGCGCCGCACCTCGCGATCTCGACGAAGTGGCTCGCCGTGGACCCGGCACTGGTGCTGGCCGCGCTGCGGTTCTACCAGTCGAACGCGGCGGCGCGCGGTGAGCTCGCCGCCGAGCTCGGGCTCGCTCGGCTGCGGGAACGGCGGGTCGGTTGAGCGGCCCCACCGAGGACTAGAACGTGTTACATTTCCTGGCATGATCCTGGACCGTTTCCGGTTGCCCGACCGGGTCGCCGTGGTGACCGGTGCCGGGCGGGGCATCGGGGCCGCCACCGCGGTCGCCCTCGCCGAGGCCGGCGCCGACGTCGTGCTCGCCGCCCGCACCGAGTCCCAGCTCGCCGAGGTCGCCGAGCGGGTGACCGCGACCGGCCGGCGGGCGCACGTCGTGCCCACCGACCTGAGCGACCCGGACGCGGCGGCCAGCCTCGCCGGCACCGCGGTCGAGGTGTTCGGCCGGCTGGACGTGGTGGTGAACAACGTCGGCGGCACCCTGCCCCGCCCGTTCCTGGAGACCACGCCGGAGTTCCTGGCCGAGGCGTTCGAGTTCAACGTCACCACCGCACACGCGCTCACCCGTGCCGCGGTGCCGGCGATGCTGAGCTCCGGCAGCGGCGCGGTCGTCAACATCTCGTCGATCATGGGCAGGGTCAGCGGCCGCGGCTTCCTGGCCTACGGCACGGCCAAGGCGGCGCTGGCCCACTACACCCGGCTCGCCGCGGCCGACCTCGCGCCGCGGGTACGGGTGAACGCCATCGCGGTCGGCTCGGTCGCCACGTCCGCGCTCGACCTCGTGCTCGGCAACGAGGAGCTGCGCACCCGCATGGAGTCGGCGACGCCGCTGCGCACCATCGGGGCGGCGGAGGACGTCGCCGCCGCGGTGCTCTTCCTCGCCGCGCCCGCCGGCGGCTACCTCACCGGCAAGGTCCTCGAGGTGGACGGCGGGTTGCAGGCCCCCAACCTCGACCTCGGCCTGCCCGACCTCGAAGGGACGCCGGAATGACCTACCGCGTCGTGCAGTGGAGCACCGGCAACGTGGGCCGGCACGCCATCGCCGGCATCGCCGCCCGGCCCGACCTCGACCTGGTCGGCGTCTGGGTGTCCGACCCGGCCAAGGTGGGCCGCGATGCCGGGGAGCTGGCCGGGCTCGGTCGCTCGCTGGGTGTCGCCGCCAGCGGGGACGCCGACGCGCTGCTCGCGCTGCGGCCCGACTGCGTGGTCTACACCGCGATGGCCGACGACCGCATCCCCGAGGCGCTGGGCGACCTGCGACGCATCCTGCGGGGCGGGGTGAACGTGGTGTCCAGCAGCCCGGTGTTCCTGCAGTTCCCGGACGGCGTGGTGCCCGACGAGGTCAGCGGGCCGGTGCGCACGGCCGCGGCCGAGGGCGGCGCGTCGCTGTGGGTCAACGGCGTCGATCCCGGCTTCGCCAACGACTGGCTGCCGCTGGTGCTCACCGGGGTGTGCGAGCGCATCGACGAGGTGCGCTGCCTGGAGATCCTGGACTACTCGACCTACGACAACGCGAAGGTGCTGTTCGAGATCATGGGCTTCGGTGGGCCGCTGGACGAGCCGCCGATGCTGCTGCAGCCAGGAGTGTTGACCCTGGCGTGGGGCAGCGTGGTGCGGCAGCTCGCCGCGGGGCTGGACGTCGAGCTGGACGAGGTGCGCGAGCGGCACGAGCGGCTGCCGGCGCCGGAGACGTTCACCATCGCGTCCGGGACGATCGAGAAGGGTACGGCCGCGGCACTGCGGTTCGAGGTGGCCGGGATGCGCGGCGGTCGCCCGGTGTGCGTGCTGGAGCACGTGACCCGGCTGCGACCCGACCTCGGACCCGACTGGCCGCGGCCGGCCGGGCAGGGCTGCTACCGGGTGGAGGTCACCGGCGAGCCGAACTACACGCTGGACCTACGGTTGCTCGGCTCCGACGGCGACCACAACACGGCCGGGCTGAAGGCCACCGCCATGCGGCTGGTCAACGCCATCCCGGCGGTGGTGCAGGCGCCGCCGGGGCTACTGACCGGGCTCGACCTTCCGCTGGTCACCGGTCGTGGTCTCGTCCGTCCCTGACACCTCGGCCTTCGCGGCACCGGTCTCGTCGGCCTCGGCGGTACCGGTCTCGTCGGCCTTGGTGGTCCCGGTCTCGTCGGCCTTGGCGCCGGTATCGTCCTGGTCGGAGCCGTCGGCCGGGTCGGCTGTGTCGCTCGTGCCGGCTGCGGGCTCGTCGGTGCCGTCGGTGTCGGGGTCCTCCTTGCCGCGCAGGACGGCCGGGTCCTCGCGCGGCCCGCGCCTGGCGGCGAGCACGAAGTAGGCCACCGCGCCGGCGAACACCAGGACCGAGGTCCACACGTTGACCCGCAGGCCGAGGATCTCGTTGGCCGGGTCGGTGCGCATCAGCTCGATCCAGAACCGGCCAGCGGTGTAGCCGGCGACGTACAGGGCGAACGCGCGACCGTGGCCGAGCCGGAAGCGGCGGTCGGCCCACACCACGAGCAGGGCGACGCCGAGGTTCCACAGCAACTCGTAGAGGAACGTGGGGTGCACGACGGCGATCGGCACGTCGCTGACCGCGACGCCACCGAGCGGGTCGTCCAGGCCGGTCTGCGGGTCGACCCGGCGGTAGATCTCCAGGCCCCACGGCAGGTCGGTCTCACCGCCGTAGAGCTCCTGGTTGAAGTAGTTGCCGAGGCGGCCGATGGCCTGCGCCACGACGATCCCGGGGGCGACGGCGTCGGCGACGGCGGGCAGCGGGATGCCCTTGCGTCGGCAGGCGATCCACCCGCCGACGGCGCCGAGGGCGATGGCGCCCCAGATGCCGAGGCCGCCGTCCCAGATCTTCAGCGCGTTGATCGGGTTGCGGCCCTCGCCGAAGTAGAGCTGGTAGTCGGTGATGACGTGGTAGAGACGGCCGCCGACCAGGCCGAACGGCACGGCGAACACGGCGATGTCGACGATGGTGCCCTTGCGGCCGCCGCGCTGCGCCCAGCGTCGCTCACCCCACCAGATCGCGACGACGATGCCCGCGATGATGCAGAGGGCGTACGCGCGCAGCGGGAAGGGCCCGAGTTGCCAGACCCCGCGATCGGGGCTCGGGATGTTCGCGAGGAAGACAGCGGCGGCCGAGTTCACCGGGCCACCGTAGCGCGCACCACAACCCGCCCGACGCTCAGTCCCACGTTCCCCGTCGCCGTGTTCGCCATCCCCGTCAACGCGTTGGCCGTTCGCGCCGGTGGGTTGACCTCGCGTCGCTCAGCCGTCGAGGCGCAGCTCGGCGGTGCAGGGCTGGTGCAGGGACAACACGAAGTGGAGCGGCCATAGCCGTTCACCTCCGCCCACGTCCCGATCGCCTGGTGGGCCCCAGTGTGCCATGCTGACCCCCCGCGGAAGCGATTCACGAGGTCAGCTTGGTGAGTCCTGCCGACAATCCAGGCGTGTGAAGGAGTCTCCGGCGAACGAACCACCCGTTGGTGGGGCACCTTGCGTGATCACACCATGACGCGAACGGCGAACACGGTGACGGGAGCGGCAAACACGCCGGGAGGGGTCAGCGCTTGCGGACGCCTTCGGCGAGGTCGCCGACGAAGGCGCGCAGGGCGACCTCGCCCTCGTCGGCCTTGGTGATGAGGGCCGAGCCGACGATCACGGCGTCGGCGAAACCGGCGACCTCGGCGGCCTGCTCCCCCGACTTCACGCCCAGCCCCACGCCGATCGGCAGGTCGGTGTGTGCCCGCGCGCGGCGCACCAGCTCGGCGGCGCCCGCGCCGACCTCGTCCCGCGCGCCGGTCACGCCCATCACCGCGGTGGCGTACACGAACCCGGACGCCGCCCGCACGGTCAACGCGATCCGCTCCTCCGACGACGACGGCGCGATCAGGAAGATCCGGTCCAACCCGTGCTCGGCGGACGCGGCCAGCCACTCCTCCCCCTCGTCCGGGGTGAGGTCCGGGGTGATCATCCCGAGCCCGCCGGCCGCCGCGAGGTCGCGGGCGAACGCGTCCACCCCGTACCGGTGCACGGGGTTCCAGTAGGTCATCACGACCGCTCGGCCACCCCGCGCGGCCACCGACTCCACGACCTCGAACAGGTGCTTGAGCCGGAACCCGGCCCGCAGCGCCGCGTCGGCCGCGGCCTGGATGGTCGGCCCGTCCATCACCGGGTCGGAGTAGGGCACCCCGACCTCCACCAGGTCGGCACCGGCGTCCACCGTCGCCGCGATCAGCCGCTTCGAGTCCTCCACCGTGGGGTACCCGGCCGGCAGGTACCCGACCAGCGCCGCCCGCCGCTCCGCCCGCGTCCGCTGAAACAGCTCGTCGAGCTCGCTCACAGTGCCGCCTCCCCGGAATTAGCCCTGTTGGTCGCGTTGGACAGTGAGCGTTCGGCTCGATCACGTACTTGTGGCTGGGTTCCGTCACGGTCCCCTGAGGTGACGGTTCCCGAGGTTGACAGAAGGTGTCTCACGGACTCCCCTTGCTGTCGATCAGCCCGAAGTAGCGGGCGGCCGTGTCGACGTCCTTGTCGCCTCGCCCGGACAGGCTGACCAGGATGTGCGCGTCCGGCCCCAGCTCGGCGCCCAGCCGCAGCGCGCCGGCCAGCGCGTGCGCCGACTCGACCGCCGGGATGATGCCCTCGGTGCGGGACAGCAGCCGGAACGCGTGCATCGCCTCGTCGTCGGTCACCGCCCGGTACTCGGCGCGGCCGGTGTCCTTCAACCACGAGTGCTCGGGCCCGACGCCGGGGTAGTCCAGCCCCGCCGAGATCGAGTACGCCTCGATGGTCTGACCGTCCTCGTCCTGCAGCAGGTACGACAGCGCGCCGTGCAGTGTGCCCGGCGTGCCCTGGGTCAGGGTCGCCCCGTGCTCACCGCTGTCCAGCCCCTTGCCGCCCGGCTCGAAGCCGACCAGCCGGACGTCCGGGTCGTCGATGAAGCCGTGGAAGATGCCGATCGCGTTGGAGCCCCCGCCGACGCACGCCGCGACCGCGTCGGGCAGCCGGCCGGTGAGGTCGAGCATCTGCTGGCGCGCCTCCTCGCCGATCACCTTGTGCAGGTTGCGCACCAGCACCGGGAACGGGTGCGCGCCCGCCGCCGTGCCCAGCAGGTAGTGCGTGGTGTCCACATTGGTCACCCAGTCGCGGAGCGCCTCGTTGATGGCGTCCTTCAGCGTGCGCGACCCGGTCTTCACCGGGATCACCTCGGCGCCGAGCAGCCGCATCCGCGCGACGTTGAGCGCCTGCCGCTCGGTGTCCACCTCGCCCATGTAGATCACGCAGTCGAGGTCGAGCAGCGCGCACGCGGTGGCCGTGGCCACGCCGTGCTGGCCGGCGCCGGTCTCGGCGATGACCCGCTTCTTGCCCATCCGCTTGGTGAGCAACGCCTGGCCCAGCACGTTGTTGATCTTGTGGGAGCCGGTGTGGTTGAGGTCCTCGCGCTTGAGGAAGATCCGCGCCCCGCCGGCGTGCTCGGCGAACCGTGGCGCCTCGGTGAGCAGCGACGGCCGCCCGGCGTAGTCGCGCAGCAGCCGGGCGAACTCGCCGGTGAAGTCCGGGTCGACCCTCGCCTTGTCGTACTCGGCGGCGAGCTCGTCCAAGGCGCCGATCAGTGCCTCCGGCATGAACCGGCCGCCATACGGGCCGAAGTGCCCGCGCTCGTCCGGGTCGTGCCGATCGGGCTTCGCGGTGGTGTCGACCTCGGGATCCGGGGCCGCCTTCAAAGGCTCGTTCATCGGATCGCGCTCCTCACCGGCTCGGCCGTGGGCACGCGGGGTGTGACCCGGCGGTGACCAGCTGGACCAGCGCGGCCTTCGGGTCCTCCGCGGCCACCAGGCCCTCGCCGACCAGCACCGCGTCCGCGCCGTGTCCGGCGTAGGCCATCAGGTCGCCCGGCCCGCGCACGCCCGACTCGGCGATCTTGATGACGTCCATCGGCAGCCCGGGGGCCAGCCGGCTGAAGACGTCCCGGTCGACCTCGAGGGTGTGCAGGTTGCGCGCGTTGATCCCGATGACGCTCGCGCCGGCCTCCAGCGCGCGGTCGGCCTCCTCGGCGTTGTGCACCTCGACCAGCGCGGTCATCCCCAGCGACTCGACGCGGTCGAGCAGCGACACCAGCGCGTTCTGCTCCAGCGCGGCGACGATCAGCAGCACCATGTCGGCGCCGTGCAGCCGGGCCTCGTGCACCTGGTACGGGCTGACGACGAAGTCCTTGCGCAGCAGGGGAACGTTCACCGCGTCGCGCACCGCGTCGAGATCGGCCAACGACCCGCCGAACCGGCGCTGCTCGGTGAGCACGCTGATCACCTTGGCGCCGGCCTCCTCGTAGTCCTTGGCCAGCGCAGCGGGGTCGGTGATCGGGGCCAGGTCGCCCTTGGACGGGCTGCGCCGCTTGACCTCGGCGATGACGCCGATCGCGGGGTCGGTCAGCGCCGCCTTCGCGTCCCGCGGCGGCGCGACCGCGGCGGCCCGGCGCTTGAGCTCGTCGAACGGCAGCTCGGCTTCCCGCTTGGCGAGGTCGGCCCGCACGTCCGCGACGATGTCCTCCAGAACGCTCACCGGAGTGCCCCACCCGCTGCCGCGTTCACCGTGTCACTTTCCAGGTCGCTCACAAAAACCTTCCCCTTCCCGCCGAACCGATGCTAACCCGGGCGCACCGCTTCACCGGTGCCGGGTCGAGCAACTCAGCGACCGATCGTCGGATCCTCCCCGTCGGACAGTGCCTCCCACAGGTGGGCATCGGAATCGGCGGGGCGGTGTTTCGCACCGGGCGCCGAGTAGCGGGCGCCCAGCCGCGGCATCCGGCCGGCCCAGCGCAGACCGAGCGCCCCACCGGCGGCGACGAGCAGCCCGCCGACCAGCGCCAATCCGTGCGCGGCGAGCATCTCGCCGACCGGTGCACCCGCGGGGTAACCACTCGTGCGCGCGCCGTCAACGGCGATCCAGGCCGCGGCCAGCCCGGCCAGCACCAGCACCGCGCCGAGCAGCCGGCGCGGCCAGCCACCGGTGGCGACCATCCCGGCGACGCCGGCGAGCGCGAGCACCGCGAGGGGCACCAGCGCGACCGCGGCCTGCGCGCCGTCCTCGGTGTGCAGCACGGTTCCGCGCACCCCGGCCGCCCTCGGCTCGGCCAGCCAGGTGAGCCGCGACGCGCCCCACAACGCCGCGGCGCCCAGCGCCAGCGCCGCCACGACGATCCAGAGTGGACGCTTGTCGGCGCGGTCGGAAGCGGGATCGGGCTCGGGGTCGGGTGTGGGGTCAGACACCGGCCCGGTCCTCACCGGGGTCCAGCGCACCGGCGGGTCGCATCGTCTGCGCGGCGGCGATCGCGGAGAGCACGGTGCGCGCCTTGTTCAGCGACTCGTTGTCCTCGTAGTCGGGGTCGGAGTCGGCGACGACGCCCCCGCCGGCCTGCACGTACGCCACCCCGTCGCGGATCAGCGCGGTGCGGATCGCGATGGCGGTGTCGGCGTCGCCGGCGAAGTCCAGGTAGCCCACCACGCCGCCGTACAGCCCGCGGCGGGTCGGCTCGAGCTCCTCGATCAGCTCCATCGCCCGCACCTTGGGCGCGCCGGAGAGGGTGCCGGCCGGGAAGCAGGCGACCACGGCGTCGAACGCGGTGCGCCCCTCGGCCAGCTCGCCGGTGACGGTGGACACGATGTGCATCACGTGGCTGTACCGCTCGATGGCGAAGAAGTCCACGACGTGCACCGAGCCCGGCGCGCACACCTTGCCGAGGTCGTTGCGGCCCAGGTCGACCAGCATCAGGTGCTCGGCGCGCTCCTTGTCGTCGGCGAGCAGGTCCTTGGCGAGCTGGGCGTCCTCGTCCGGGTCGGCCCCGCGCCAGCGGGTGCCGGCGATCGGGTGGGTGCTGGCCCGGCCGTCGCGCACGGTGACCAGGGACTCCGGGCTGGAGCCGACGATGTCGAAGCCGTCCAGCCGGAGCAGGTACATGTACGGGCTGGGGTTGGAGGTGCGCAGGACGCGGTAGATGTCCAGCGGGTCGGCGTCGGTGGCCATCTCGAACCGTTGCGAGGGCACGATCTGGAACGCCTCACCGGCGTGGATGGCCTCCACGGCCGCGCGCACGGCGGCGTGGAAGTCGGCCTTGTCGCGGCGCCGGGTGAACTCGGGCACGGGCCGGTCGAACACGGCGTTGGTGGCCGGGGCGGGCGCGGCGAGCTGGGCGGTCATCCGGTCCAGCCGGCGCACCGCGTCGTCGTAGGCGGCGTCGACCCGTTCCGGCGAGTCGTCCCAGTTCACCGCGTTCGCGATGAGCGTGACCGTGCCCTCGTGGTGGTCGAAGGCGGCCAGGTCGGTGGCCAGCAGCATGGTCAGCTCGGGGATGTCGATGTCCCGCTCGGCCAGCTCGGGCAGCCGTTCCAGCCAGCGCACGGCGTCGTAGCCGATGTAGCCGACCATCCCGCCGGTCAGCGGGGGCATGCCGGGCAGTGGCTCGGTGTGCAGCAGTTCGATCGTCTCGCGCAGCGCGACCAGCGGGTTCTCCGCCTCGGGAAGGCCGGCGATCGGGGTGCCGGTCCACACCGCCCTGCCGTCCCGGACGGTGAGCGCGGCCGGGCTGTGCACCCCCACGAACGACCAGCGCGACCAGGACTGCCCGTTCTCCGCCGACTCGAACAGGAACGTGCCGGGGCGGCCACCGGCGAGCTTGCGGTAGAGCGAGACGGGGGTGTCCGCGTCGGCGAGCAGCCGGCGGACCACCGGGATGACCCGGCGCCCCTCGGCCAGCGCGCGGAACTCCAGGCGGTCCGGGCTCACCGCGCCGAGCCCGGTGGCGCTGGAGCTGAGGGCTTCGACCATGCGGACATTGTGCCGCTACCCTCCGACGACGCCGGAACGGGGCATAATTCAACGCTCGTTGAAAGCATTGCGCTGGTCGGGCATGATGGGCCCATGACGTCGGCCAAGTCACCGTCCGGCCGCCGGCGGGGTCGCCGACCCGCCGGCCAGGATACGCGGGAGGCGCTGCTCGCCGCCGCGCGCGAGGTGTTCGCCGAGTCCGGCTACGACGGCGCGACGGTGCGCGCGATCGCGGCTCGCGCCGGGGTGGACGCGGCCATGGTGAACCACTGGTTCCGCGGCAAGGAGGGCCTGTTCGCGCAGGCCGTGCTGCAGGTGCCGTTCGACCCGCGGGACGTGCTGGACACGGTGGTGCCCGGCGACCCCGCGAGGCTGGGCGAGCGCATCATCCGCGCGTTCGTCACCCGCTGGGACGGGGCCGGCGGCGCGGTGTTCACGGCGCTGATCCGCAGCGTCACCACCCGACCGGAGGCGCTGCGGGTGCTCAGGGAGGTGCTGATCAGGCACATCTTCGCCGGGGTCACCGAGGCGGCCGGCTGCGACCAGCCCGAGCTGCGGGCCGGGCTGTGCGCGACGCAGATGATCGGGCTCGGGATGGCCCGCTACGTCGCCGAGTTCGAGCCGATCGCGTCGGCCGACGTGGAAACCCTGGTGGCCACCATCGCCCCCACCCTGCAGCGCTACCTCACCGGCCCCCTCGATTAACGCGTGTGTCCGCGACCTGTGATCAGGTGTCCGCGGTCTGTGATCAGGTGTCCGCGGTCTGTGATCAGGTGTCCGCGCCGTGCGGCGCAAACACGCGTGCAGGGAGCGCGGACACGCGTGCAGGGAGCGCGGACACGTGTGCAGGGGGCGCGGACACGTGGGTCAGGTGTCGGGGAGGAGGAGGCGGGCTTCCGTGTCGAAGCAGGTGTGGGTGCCGGTGTGGCAGGCCGGGCCGGTCTGGTCGACGCGCACCAGCAGGGTGTCGCCGTCGCAGTCGAGGCGCACCTCACGGACGTGCTGGGTGTGGCCGGACGTCTCACCCTTCACCCAGAGCCGCTGTCGGCTGCGGGACCAGTACGTGGCCCGGCGGGTGGCCAGGGTGCGGGCGAGCGCCTCGTCGTTCATCCACGCCACCATCAGCACGTCGGACGTGTCGTGCTCCACCACCACGGCGCAGACGAGGCCGTCCGGAGTGCGCTTGAGCCGGGCGGCCACCGCCGGGTCGAGGGTCCCGGCCGGCCCAGCGGACCGTGCCGGGTCCGCCGGGTCCGCCGGATCGAGAGGCGTGGTCACGCGCGGTCCCCGAGCACGTACCGGCGCAGCGGGCGCGAGTTGAGCAGCACCCCGGCGTAGACGTAGCCGGCCGCCGCGAGCAGGGAGAACAGCTTCACCCAGAGCAGCGCCGCGGCCAGCAGGAAGAACGCGTGCAGCACCGCGAACAGCACCACCACCACGAACCCGGCCATCCGGGCGAACGCGTTGCGCAGCATGATCCCGCCGGCGACCAGCCCGCCGAGCAGCAACCCGGTGGCCGGCATCAGCAACGTCCGCGCGTCGGCGGCGGTAGAGGCCACCATCACCCCGGCGAGCGCGAGGTACACCAGCGCCACGCCGACCAGCAGCGCGACGACGACCTTGACCTCCACCGGCACCCGCCGCACCTCGACGCTCACCGGACCTCGATCCCCTCGGTGCGCAACGCCCGCTTGACGTCGCCGATCTTCAGCTCGCCGAAGTGGAACACGCTCGCGGCCAGCACGGCGTCGGCACCGGCGCGCACCGCCGGGGGGAAGTGCTCGGGCCGGCCCGCGCCGCCGCTGGCGATCACCGGGACCCGCACGGCCTCGCGCACCAGCTCGATCAGCTCCAGGTCGAAGCCGGCCTTGGTGCCGTCGGCGTCCATCGAGTTGAGCAGGATCTCGCCGACGCCCAGCTCCTCGCCGCGGGCCGCCCACTCCACCGCGTCGATGCCGGTGCCGCGCCGGCCGCCGTGCGTGGTGACCTCGAAGCCGGACGGGGTGGTTGGGCCGCCCTCGGGCACCCGGCGGGCGTCGACGGACAGCACGACGCACTGGGCGCCGAACCGGCGGGACGCCTCGCGCAGCAGCTCGGGGCGGGCGATGGCGGCGGTGTTGACGCTCACCTTGTCCGCGCCGGCGCGCAGCAGCCGGTCGACGTCGTCGGTGCCGCGCACCCCGCCGCCGACGGTGAGCGGGATGAACACCTGCTCGGCGGTGCGGCGCACCACGTCGAAGGTGGTCTCCCGGTTGCCGGAGGAGGCGGTGACGTCGAGGAAGGTCAGCTCGTCGGCGCCCTCGGCGTCGTAGGCGCGCGCCAGCTCCACGGGATCGCCCGCGTCCCGCAGGCCGGCGAAGTTCACGCCCTTGACCACCCGTCCCGCGTCCACGTCGAGACACGGGATCACCCTCACCGCGACGGACATACGTCCAGCGTACGGGCCGACTCGGGACGCGGGCCCGCGTGGGTGGGCCGGGGTGCGCGGGTGCGGGTCAGCGCAGGGTGGCCAGGAAGGCCCACCACTGGGCCGGTCCGACGGCGAGGGCGCCGGCGGCCGGGTTCTTGGAGTCGCGCACCAGTGCCACCGGCGCCCGCCACCCCACCTCGACACAGCCGTTCTGGGTGGCGCTGTGGCTGCTCTTCTGCCAGCCGACCTCGACACAGTCACCGCTGCCGGTGCTGTGCGTGCTCTTCTGCCAGCCCACTTCCACACAACCGTCCTTGGTGGCGCTGTAGCTGCTCTTGCGCCAGGCGACCTCGACGCAGTCGCCGTTCTGGGTGCTGTAGCTGCTCGTGCGCCACTCCATGCGGTCCTCCGGCTACGGGTAGAGCTCGGTTGCCAGCCTGGCAATCACCTCCCTCGATTCTCCCTCATCCAGGGCGATGTCCGCGAGCACGTCCAGCACTCGCCGATATGCCCCGATCTCATCGTGCTCCTCCAGGAACAGGCAGGCGGTCTGGCTGTCGAGATACACGACCGGAGTAATGTCCGCGAACTCCATGAGCTTGAAGGCACCGGCGATTCCGGCGTGTACACCCGCAGCAGCGGAAATCACCCGAATGGTGATATACGGGCGCACCGACATACGCAGCAAGTGATGAAGCTGGTCGGACATCACCTCGTTACTACCCACCGGCAACCGCAACGCGAACTCGTGGATGAAGAAGGTGAAGTGCTCGCAGCGACAGTTGCCGAGCATCTTCTGTCGCTCCATCCGTGCCGTCACCCGATCGTCGAGCTCCTCCTCCGGCAGGGTGCCGAGGCCGGACAGTAGCCCTCGCGCGTAGTCCTCGGTCTGTAGCAAGCCGGGCACCACCATCGGCTGGAAGTCGGTGATCTTCGTGGCCTTGTTCTCGTGGTCCACCAACGTGCGCAGCTGCTTCGGCAGGCGGGCGCCGTGGCGCTGCAGCCAGCCCGGGGTGTTGACGTCGCGGCACAGCTTGAGCAGCCGCTCCCGCTCCGGGCCGATGATCCGGGTGGTGGCGCACACCGCCGAGATGTCCACCTCCCTTCCCCCGCGCTTCCCGCTCAGCAGCCGGGAGACGCGGCTGTCGGACCAGCCGAGCATCCTGGCGACGTCCCGGCCGGTCATTCCCCTGCGTTCCATTCCCCTGCGCAGCGCCTCACCGAGCTCGCGGCTGCGCACGGTCGTGTCTCGGTCTGTCATGAGGTGAAAATAGACCGAAGTGGCGACGTTTCCGGGGAGTGGCGCGACGAATTCACCGAAGGGGCGCACCGTGTGTCAGTGCCGCAAATCCGACTATCCGGTTTGTCCACACACACGAGCGGGGAACCGGCCCCCGGTTCACCGAACGAACAACACCGCGCGGCCCACCGACACGATGTCCGCGGCCAGGTGCGCGCGCCGGCGCATCGGCGGCAGCCGGGTGAGGTCGTTGACCATCATGATCACCGCCTGGGCCACGACCCGAGCCGCCGCCGGACTCCACGCTGCTCTCTCGGCAGGGGGCCGGTCCTCCCGCAGCAGCCGCACCCACTCGTCGATGCCGTCCCGCTGGATCCGCCGGTACTTCCGCGCCTCCTCAGGCGGCAGGTGGATCACCTCGCTGACCAGGATGCCGATCAGGTCGGGGTGGTCGAGGGTGACGTCCACGTACGAGGTCAGCAGCAGGTCCAGCACCTCGCGCGGGGTGCGCCCCTCGGCGAACGCGCGCGAGGTGTACAGCCGCATCCACTCCACGCCGCGGCCGAGCACCGCGGCCAGGATCTCCGCCTTGCCGGTGAAGTGGTGGTAGATGGTCGGGCCGGTGATGCCGGCGGCCTCGGCGATCTCCTCGATGCCCACCGCCGTGTAGCCGCGCTCGTGGAAGAGCCGGGTGGCCGCGGCGAGCACGCGTTCCCGCCGGGACCCGAGGTCGAGCCGGCGGTGCGGGCGCGGGGCGGTGCCGTCGCCGGCCGGGTGCAGCGGCGCGGCGAACGCGGCGTGGATCAGCCGGCGCAGCAGCCACTCGAACTCCGGCCGTGGCATCCGCACCGCGTGGTAGGACGGGCTGCCCAGCACCGACAGCGCGCACCAGCCGAGGAAGTCGGCGTCGGCCGGGTCCAGCTCGGGCCGCCAGGCGCGGGCGATGCCGGCGAGCGTGCCGGCCAGCCGGCCGACCCGGTGGAGCAGCTCGCGGCGCACCGGCCGGGCGAGGTTGCGGGCCTCGCGCTGCCACAGCGCGGGCACGCCCCGCATCTCGAGGGCGAGCCCGGCCAGCTCGCGCAGCACCGCGTCCGGATCCGACCTCACGCCGTCCAGGCCGGCGAGGCGTGTCTCGATCTGTTCTAGGTGGGCGAACAGGGTGCGGGCGAGCAGGTCCTCCTTGCTACGGAAGTGCCGGTAGATGGCGGTCGAGGTGATCCCCACCGCGTCGGCGACGTCCCACAGCGAGGTGGCGTGGTACCCGTCGCGCAGGAACAGCTCCCCCGCGGCGCGCAGGATCAGCACCTTGCGGTTGCGCGGGCGCCGGCGCGGCCGGTCGGCCGGCGACGGCGACACGAGGGCGGAGGAGTTCACCCACCCATTCTTCCGCCCGCTGGTACGCCAGGCCACCGAACGGTGCCGGAGCGTTACCTCGATCGCCCCCATCCGGGTGAGCTGGGGTGCGACCCGCCGCCTCCGACGATAGGCCGGCGAGCAGGCCGCTCCTGAATATCCCGCGCCGGGTGCGCCGCCGGAAGGTGCCGCGCCGGCGCCCTCACGCACCACGGGTCGGTGACCGGCGCGGGCTCGGCGGTCCACTGTCGACAGACTGTCGTCGGGCTCGGGCAGCTCCCTCGGCTCGGATCGTGACGATGGCGGCGTCGACGATCCGCGCCCGCCGGGCCCGCTCCGTGACCGGCATGTGCACCGACATCTGCTCGTGCGAGCAGAAATCCGCTCAGCCAACCAGGAAGGTAGGGTCATCGTCGTGAGCGTGGAGCGGTTGAGTGCCGAGAAGTACGTGTTGCTGACGACGTTCCGGAAGAGCGGCGAGCCGGTGTCGACGCCGGTGTGGGCGGCGCCGCTGGACGGTGAGCTGGTGGTGTGGAGCGCGCGGGACGCCGGCAAGGTCAAGCGGCTGCGGCGGGACGACCGGGTGGAGGTCACGGCGTGTGACGTGCGCGGGCGGCGTACGCACGGTCCGACCGTGCCCGGCCGGGCTCGGCTGCTCGACGCCGCGGGCTCGGCGCGGGTGCGGGACGCGATCGCTCGCAAGTACGGCGTGATCGGGCGGGTGACGATGCTGTTCAGCCGGTTGCGCGGCGGCACACGGCGCACGGTCGGCATCGCGGTGCGGCTGAATTCGGCCGCGTGAGTGCCGATCTGACCCGGATGAAGTTCGCGATCAGCTACAGCCCGCCCTACCACGGCACCGACCCCGACACGATCATCGCCTACGCACGGCACGCCGAGGACTGCGGGTTCGAGGCGCTCTACCTTCCCGAACACGTGGCGCTGTACCGCGGCGCGGCGATCGGAGCGCTGGAGCTGCCATCGTCACTGCCCTATCTGGACCCGCTCGACTGCCTGAGCTTCGTCGCCGCGGCCACGTGTCGGCTCCTGCTCGGCACGGCTGTGCTGGTGCTGCCGTATCACCATCCGGTGATTCTCGCCAAGCGGCTCGCGACCATCGACGTCCTGTCCCGCGGACGTATGCGGCTGCTCACCGTCGGCATCGGCGCGCTGCCAGGTGAGGCACAGGCGGTGGGTGTCGACTTCCGCACCCGCGGCCGCCGAGCCGACGAGGCGATCGACGTGTTACGCCTGCTCTGGGCCGGCGGCGAGGACGGCGTCAGCTTCCACGGCGAGTTCTTCGCCTTCGACGACCTGTTCAGCGTCCCGAGGCCCCACGGCTCCACCGGCCTGCCCATCCATGTCGGTGGTTCGACTCGCGCGGCCGCCCGGCGAGCCGGACGCCTCGGCGACGGGTACTTCCCCGGCGGGATCGTGCATCCGGACGAGCGTGCCGTCCAACTGGAGATCGCGCGCGCGGCGGCCGCGGAGGCGGGCCGCGACCCGAACGCGCTGGAGTACACCCGGTCGGCGTCGATCGACCTCACCGTCGCTCGGGCCGAGGAGTTGACCGCCCAGGGGGTGACCCGCGTCGTCGTGTCCAGCCCAGCCACGGAGCCGGCCGAGCAGCGCGCCGAGATGTTCGCGTTCGCCCGGCGGTTCGGGCTGGGCAAGCAGAGCGACTAGCCGGCGACCGCGGCGAGGGCCTCGGGGAGGGTGAACGCGCCGGCGTACAGGGCCTTGCCGACGATCGCGCCCTCCACGCCGTCCCGGGACAGCGCCGCCAGTGCGCGCAGGTCGTCCACACTGGACACTCCGCCGGAGGCGATCACCGCCGCGTCGGTGCGGGCGGTCACCTCGCGCAGCAGGTCAAGGTTCGGCCCCTTGAGCGTCCCGTCCTTGCTGACGTCGGTCACCACGTACCGCTGGGCACCGTCCCGGTCGAGCCGGTCCAGCACCTCCCACAGGTCGCCGCCGTCCTGGGTCCAGCCGCGCGCGGCGAGCCGGTGGCCAGCCCCGGTGATCCACACGTCCAGCCCGATCGCCACCCGGTCGCCGTGCTCGGACACCACCCTGGCGCTCCACTCCGGGTCCTCCAGCGCCGCGGTGCCGAGGTTGACCCGCCGCGCCCCGGTGCCCAGCGCCGCGGCGAGCGACTCGTCGTCGCGGATCCCGCCGGAGAGCTCCACGTGCACGTCCAGCTTCCCGACCACCTCGGCCAGCAGCTCGCGGTTGCTGCCCTTGCCGAAGGCCGCGTCCAGGTCCACCAGGTGGATCCACTCGGCACCATCGCGCTGCCAGGTGAGGGCCGCCTCCAGCGGGTCGCCGTACGCGGTCTCGGTGCCGGCCTCGCCGCGCACCAGGCGCACGGCCCGGCCGTCGGCCACGTCCACGGCGGGAAGCAGGGTGAAGGTCACGCGGCCACTATAAGAGCCACCGGCGGGCCACCGACCGGGCGGCCCCGACCGGCAGTGACGAAGGGAACGAACCACGCCGGCACTGCCGGGTGATCGCCTCCGGCGGGCCCACGTCCACCTCCAGTTGTCGCGGGGGTCGCGTCCGAACTCGTCACCGTGTCGATCGACGGCGGCCCGCGCGGCAACGGTGTCACGGGCCGACGACGACCGGCTGGGCTCGGCTACCTGGTGGCCCCGAGGATGCGCGCGGCGATCCGCTCCACGGCGTCGCCCGAGCGTGGGTGCTTCGACGGCGTCGGCCGCCCCGCCGGCGGGTCGCCCGGTCCGACGCCCGTCCATGGCCCGAACAGCATCAGCCCCGCCACCCGCGGGCGTGCCTCGGCGATCCGCGGGTACTCCCGGAGGCGTTGCGCCACCACGGCGTCGGTCTGCCCCGGACACCGTGGAGCGGCCTCCGGGAGCAGGAACACCGGCCGCCCCGGCGCCTGCCGCTCCAACGTCGCCGCCAGCCGCTCGATCTCGGCCATCGGCCGGCAGTACCAGTCGAAGCCCACCCAGTCCACCTCGTCGGGCACCCGCAGGTTCGCGTCGACCTTCGGCCCGGCCTCCATCATCACCGGCACGTCCGGGTAGGTGCCCTCGATCAGCCGCGCCGACCGCCGCACGTCGGCGAACGTCGCACCCCGGTGGAACGGCTCGTCCAGCAGGTAGAACGCGCCGACCCGGTCCAGGTACGGGCGCACCTGCGCGGCGAGCACACCCCAGCGCCGCTCGGCCTCGGCGTGCAGCCGACAGGCGCCGGACGCGCAGTCGAAGAACTCGTGGCCGGCGTAGACCACGCACGACCGGGGCGCACAGTCGGCCAGCGTCTCCGGCCGGTAGCGGTCGTAGTCGCTGATGTTCACCCAGTTGAGGTTGCTCCGGCCGGTCACCTCCGGCAGGTGGTCGCCACCGGCCGGGTGCAGCCGCGCGGCGTAGTAGCCGACGTACCGCAGCGCCGAGCCGGCCGGGCGGCGCAGCGCGGCCGAGTCCAGCCGCCCCACCCGCAGGTCATCAGCCGTGCTGATCCGTCCGGGGTCGCTCGCGTACCGGCCGAGGTAGAGCCGGGCGCGGTCGGGCACCACCTGGTCGAGCGTCAGCTCCACCCGCGCGCCGTTCACCGTGATCACGACGGCCAGCAGCGTGACGAGGGCCCACACACCCGTGCGCAGGCCCCCAGCCCCCGTTCCCTACAGCGTGCGCAGCCAGTTCTCCAGCAGGTGCGCCCCGGCGTCGCCGGACTTCTCCGGGTGGAACTGCGTCGCCCAGAGCGGCCCGTTCTCCGCGGCGGCGACGAAGTCCTCGCCGTGGTGCGCCCAGGTGACCCTGGGCTGCCGCCCGGGCAGCCCCGACTCCAGCTCCCACCGGCGCACCGCGTAGGAGTGCACGAAGTAGAACCGGGTATCGGCCGGCAGCCCGGCGAACAACCCGGAGTCCTCCGGCGCGCGGACCGTGTTCCACCCCATGTGCGGCAGGACGTCGGCGTGCAGGCGCTCCACGGTGCCCGGCCACTCGCCCACGCCGTCGGCCGCCACGTCGTGCTCCACACCACGCTCGAAGAGGATCTGCATGCCCACGCAGATGCCGAGCACGGGGCGGCCGCCGGCGAGCCGGGTGCCGATGATCTTCTCGCCGCCGACGGCGAGCAGGCCCTCCATGCACGCGGCGAACGCGCCGACGCCCGGCACGACCAGCCCGTCGGCGTCGAGCGCGGCGTGCGGGTCGGCGGTGACCTCGACGTCGGCGCCGACACGGCGCACGGCGCGCTCGGCGGAGCGGAGGTTGCCGGAACCGTAGTCCAGGATCACGACGCGAGGCACCCGTCCAGGTTAGCCGCGCCCGCGACCGGTTATCGCGACGGGCAGCAACACCAGCGCCGCGACGCCGAGCAGTCCGAACGCGACGGGGAAGCCGGTGGCCCCGACCATCGCGCCGACCGCCACCGCGCCGAGCCCCTGCCCGGCGTCGAAGGCCACGTTCCACGCCACACTCGCCGGCCCGGCGGCGGCCCTGCTGAACATCAGCACCAGCGCGTCGTTCTGCACCACCCCGAACCCGACGCCGAACAGGGCGACCGCCGCCACCGCCAGCGCCGGCGTGCCGGTGGTCGCGGCGAATCCCAGCAGGCCCAGGCCCACCCCAGCCAGTGCGAACGGCAGCATCCGCCCCGCTCCGGCGACCCCGCCGGCGATCCGCCCGGCGGTCCACCGGGCCAGCAGCGCCGTTCCGGCCACCACCAGCAGCGCGACCGTGCCCGAGCCGCCGAGCACGATCGGCAGGAAGGTCGCCAGCGCGCCGTACCCGGTGGAGCCGGCGAGCATCACCAGCCACGGCCGCCACGTCGCGGTCAGCAACGCGAGCCGATAGCGGTCGTCGGCGGCGGCCGGGGTGACGTCGCGCAGCAGCGCGGTCAGCACGACGCCGACCGCCGGCAACGCGGCCGCGAGCAGGAACACCGCGGGGAACCCGAGGTGCGTCGCCAGCCACGGGCCGGCCGGCATGCCGACCAGTTGGGGCACGCCGGTGGCCAGCCCGTGCAGCCCGGCGCCGCGGGCCAGCACCTCACGGGGCAGCAGCTCGGCGACCAATGCGCTGCCGCACACCGTCACCAGGCCGAAGCCGAGGCCGCGGACGAAGGAGATGGCCAGGATGCCCGGCGCGTCGGTGGCGAGGACGAGCAGCGCCGTGGGTGGTCCGAGCAGCAGCGCGCCGAGCAGCAAGGCCATCCGGTAGCCGCGGGCCCGGACGAGCGTGGGCACCGCGAACTGGGCGAGCACCGTGCTGGCCATGAACACCCCGGTGGACCCGCCCGCGGCGAGCTCCCCCGCGCCCTGGTGCGTCACCCACATGGGCACCACCGGCAACAGCAGGGCGAAGCCGGCGATCACGGTCACCGTGACGCTCAGGAGCAGCCGGAAGTCGCGATCACGCAGTGGGGACACCGCGCCTTTCTAGCCGGTGACCGGTGTCGGTCGGGACGGGGCTCTCGCTCGGCACGACACGTGCGCACCTGCTCACCGGACGAGTCCCACGCGCGGTGGCCCCGGCCACACCCGCCGTTCGTGACCGGCCAACACGGCGACGCGGGCGGCCAACACGGCGACGTGGGCGGCGAACACGCGTACACAGAGCGCGGACACGTTTGGGTTGGGGGACGCGCGGGTACTCTGGGGGTGAGCCCTATCGGGAGGCGACGCATGGCCGCCGACGACAAGCTGAACCGGTTGCTCCGCGCGTGGCGGCGCGACATCGACAGCGAGCCCTTCCCGGTGTTCTCCGACCTCCTGAGTCCACGCGCGTTGATCCCCCGACAGACCCGGCGCCGGGCGCGCACCGACCAGGTGTCCACCGGGCCGCGCCGGCACGGGGAGCGTCGTCCTGGCCGGCGCCACGCCCCCGGCCAGGACGACGACCGCCGCCGCTGACGGCGCGAGCGGGGCAGCCGGCCTCGGCGCGAGCGGGGGCCGTCCCGCTAGGCCAGGAAGTCCTTCACCGCCGCGGCGATCGACGCCTCGTCCAGGCCGTGCGCCAGGTCGTGGTTGGCCATGTCGCCGTACATCCGCACCTCGGTGTCCCGCCGCACGCCCAGCGACCGCAGCCGGTGCGGCACGTCGGCCAGCGCCTCGGCCACCTGGTGGGCCGACGTTCCGGCCAGGTAGGGCTCCACGAGCACCACCTCAGGGGTCGCGTCGGCCACGGCCGAGCGCAGCAGCCGCGCGTCGAACGGGCGCACGGTCATCGCGTACAGCACCGTCACGTCCACCCCGCGGGTCGCCTCCAGCACCCGGTCCAGCATCGGCCCCACCGCGAGCACCACACCCCGGCGCCCGCGCCGGACCAGCTGCGTCCCGGCACCGAGCCGCGGCGTCGCGTTCTCCGCCTCGGACAGCCTCAGATAGACGGTGCCGTCCCCGGGCAGCGCGTCGAGCAGCAGCCGGCGCGCCTCCTCCGGATGCCCCGGCACGTGCACCGTCCACCCGGGAATGGCGTCGAGCAGCGCCACGTCCGCCGGCGACTGGTGGGTCCGCCCGGCCGTCGACATGTCGTAGGACCCGCCGGAGGACACCAGCACAGCCCCGGCGCCCTGATGCGTCAGGTCGAGCTTGACCTGCTCGTACGGCCGCTCGACGAGGAACGACGGGAACGTGTGCGCCACCGGCCGCAGCCCGGACAGCGCGAGCCCGGCGGTCACCCCGATCAGCAACTGCTCACGGATGCCGACGTTGATCACCCGCCCGGGGTGCCGGAGCGCGGCCTCGTCCAGCCGGGCGGCCGAGACGTCGGCCAGCACCACCGCCAGCCTCGGGTGGTCGTCCAACGCCTCGGCGATGGTGGACACGAAGGTCTCCCGCATGCTCATGACAGGTCCTCCTCCGGCTCGACGACGGCCACCACTGCCAGCGGCCGCCCGGGATGGGGTTCGGTGAACGCCGCGTACAGCCCGTCGTGGTCGCGCCCGTCCACGGTGTGGGTGGCCCAGCCCTCCACCTCGAACCGCCGGGCGAGGCCGCCCGGCCAGCCGTGCGTGGCGGAGGAGTTGTCGATCGCCACCGTGGTGAGCCGGTCCAGCCCGGCCCGCCCGGCGAGCACGATGGCCTCGGAGTTCGAGCCCTCGTCCAGCTCGGCGTCGCCGACCAGCACCACCACCCGCGGCGTGCCGCGGTGCTGGGCACGCAGGCCGAGCGCGACGCCCACGGCGATCGGCAGCCCGTGCCCGAGCGAGCCGCTGCTGATCTCCACCCCGGGCACCAGCACCCGGTCCGGATGCTGGCCCAGCCGGGAGCGCGCGCTGGCCCAGCCGGCCAGCTCGTCCGGATCGAGGAATCCCTTGGCGGTCAGCACCGCGTAGTAGGCCATCGGACCGTGCCCCTTGGACAGCAGGAAGCGGTCGCGGTCCGGGTCGTCGACCGTGTCCGGCGCGACGTTCAGCACCCGGTCGTAGAGCACCCACAGCGCGTCCAGCGTCGACTCCGCGGCGGCGGCGTGCTTCTCGTCCCCGGTCATCCGCGCGATGAGGGCGGGAAGGTCGTCGTAGTCCCAGTGCCCGGACGCCATGCCGGGTGTCAGCGTTGCATTCGTCATGCCCCCACGCTGCAACCTCGACCAAAGTCGAAGTCAAGGTATGGTGGAAGCGTGACGAGGCTAGCCGACCACCTCACCATCGGCCAGGTCGCCGAGCGCAGCGGCGTGCCGCACACGACGTTGCGCTTCTACGAGGACAAGGGGTTGATCTTCGCCGAGCGCACCGCGGGCAACCAGCGGCGGTACCCGCGCGCGGTGCTCCGCCGGATCGCGTTCATCCGCGCCGCCCAGCGGGTGGGCCTGTCGCTGGAGGAGATCAGCCAGGGACTGTCGACGCTGCCCAGGGACCACGCCCCCACGAAGGCCGACTGGGCCCGGCTGTCCAAGGGCTGGCAGACCGAGCTGGACGCCCGGATCGACGCGCTGCAGCGGCTGCGCGACCGGCTGACCGGCTGCATCGGCTGCGGCTGCCTCTCGCTGCGCACCTGCACCCTGAACAACCCGGACGACCAGCTCGCCCGGTTCGGCCCCGGCGCCGGTGGGCTCAAGCCCGCCACCGAGGGCGGCATCTGACGGTCCCGTCACCCGAGCGCACCGGACAATACTTTCGGATGGTCCGGTGCCGCGGTTCACAATGTGGACCCGTTGCCTTTCTTGGCGCTCGGTGAATAGTCTGCGGGTGCGCCTCGAAGAACTCCGCCCACCACGGTCGACGCGGACCCGGGGTTGCCTCGACGGGAAGAGGAACAATCCCTTCCGGCGCAAGGAAAGCGTAAGAAACGCCCCCGCAGACTCCCCCTCTCGGGTTACCCCCGGACGCCGATGTCCGAATTGTTCGCAAAGGACATGCGGATGAAGTTCACCGAGATCTCCAACTACGACGTGCGCCCGGGCAGGCTGACCGAGTGGACCGCCACGGTGGCCTCGCCCGAGGTCGGGTGGGCCTCCGATCCCCGCCCGCCCTCGCACGTCCAGGAAGCCCACGTGCGCGACGCGCTGGTCCGACACACCGCCGGCCGGCCGGTCCCCACCTGGCTGGCGACCGCGTTCGAGCTGCCCGGCCCGCTGGACCCGACCGCGCTGCGGGCGGCCCTGCTGCGCTGGATCGACCGGCACGAGACGCTGCGGAGCGCGCTCTCGTTCGACCGGAACGGCCGGCTGTGCCGGTCCACGCTGCCCGCCGGCGGCGTGGCCCTGCACCACACCGACCGTGGCGAGCTCGGCCGCGGCGACGCGGTGGCCGCGCACGTCGCGGACCTGTTCGACCGGGTGACCGACCCCCTTGGCTGGCCGTCGTACGCCGTCGTCACCGTGGACCGCACCGACTCGACCACCATCTACCTCGGACTCGACCACGCCAATGTGGATGGTTACTCCATCCTACTGATCCCCAACGAGATCCGCGCGCTCTACCTCGCCGCCCGCGACGGCGCCGCCCCGTGCCTGCGGGAGGTCGGCAGCTACCTCGAGTTCGCCCACCGCGAGCGGGCCGAGACGGAGTCGGTCGGACCCGACTCCCCGGTGGTGGCCCGCTGGCGGCGGGTACTCGACGCCGGCGGGCAACTGCCCGGCTTCCCGCTCGACGTCGGCGCCGGCCCCGCGGCGCTGGTGCCCCAGCGCGGCACCTGCACCTGGCTGCTCGACGCCGCGCAGGCCGAGTCGTTCGGCGCGGCGTGCACCAAGGCGGGCGGCAGCTTCCTCGCCGGCGTGCTGGCCTGTCTCGGCATCGCCGGTCACGAGGTGAGCGGCGCCGGCGAGTTCCGCGCGCTCGCCCCGTTCTCCACCCGCGACGGGGCCGAGTGGGTGGACTCGCTCGGCTGGTACATCGGGCTGGCGCCGGTGGAGTTCCCGATCGGCGGGGCGGGCAACTTCCACCAGCTCGCCCGTACCGCGCGGGCCGCGGCCAGGGAGGCGAGGCCGGTGGCGCGGGTACCGGTCGCCAGGGTCGGTGAGCTGCTGGGAGCGCCGCTGCGCCCGCGGTTCGTGGTGTCCTACATGGACATGCGGCACACCCCGGGCGCGCAGGGTTGGCGGGAGTGGCGCACCTGCGCGTTCCACAGCAGGGCGGCCGCCGCCGACGAGGTCTACCTCTGGATCCACCGCGGGCCCGAGGGCGTGTACCTGACCTGCCGGCACCCGGACACCGGCGCTGGCCGCCGCAACGTCACCCGCTACCTGGGGCACCTGCGCCGGGTCATCGACGAGATCGCCGCGCAGGGCACCTACGCGATCCCGGAACGGCCCACGCTGCCGGCCGGGGACATCGCTCCGACCCGGTGACACCGAAAGGACGCACACCATGCTGATGACACCGATCCTGGACTACCGGCCCCGGCCGGGGCTGCTCGTCGAGTGGGTGGTCGGCCAGGACACCGCGGCCGCGGCCGAGCACGCCGAACCGCACCCCGCGCCGCCGTCGTACGTACAGGAGCGGCACATCCGGCGGGCACTGGCCAACCAGGAGTCAGGCAAGATCCAGTCTCCGTGGCTGGCGACGGTGTTCGACCTGCCCGGCCGGCTGGACACCACCGCGATGGCGACCGCGCTGGAGAAGTGGGTGCGCCGGCACCCGACGCTGCTCACCTTCTTCCGGCTCGACGCCGACCGGCTGCGGCGGCACGCGGTGCCCGCCGCGGAGTTCTCCCTCCGCACCGAGGAGATCGGGCGATTCGATTCCGCGGAGCGGATCCGGGAACGGTTGCACGATCGTTTCGACGAGGGCACCAGCCCGTTGACGTGGCCGTCGTTCGTGGCCGGCGCGATCGTTCGCGACGATTCGTCCACCGTTTACTTCGCGGTCGACCACGCGCATTCCGACGGCTATTCGATCATCCTCGTCTTCGATGAGTTGCGCCGGTTGTACCGGGCCGAGGTCGACGGCACGCCGGCCGATTTGCCGGAAACCGGTAGCTATGTCGACTTCTGCGCCCTGGAGCGTGCCAGGGCCGCCGAGGTGACCGCCGACTCCCCGGCCGTGCGGCAGTGGCTGGACTTCTGGATCTCCGGCGGCGGGCAGCCCCCGCGGTTCCCGCTGGACCTCGGCGTCGCACCGGACGGCACCTACCCGGCGGTGCCGGTGGACCTCGACCTGTTCGACGCCGCCGAGGCCGACGCGTTCGCCGCGGCCTGCAAGCGGCTCGGCGGCGGGTTCTCCGCCGGGCTGCTCGCCGCGCTCGGCATCGCCAACCACGAGCTGGCCGGGCTCGACGGCTATCGGGGGCTGGCCGTGGTGCACACCCGCGACGAGCCACGCTGGGCCACCACCCAGGGCTGGTTCATCAACCTGGTGCCGGTGCGGTTCCCGGTGGCCGGGGCGGCCGGGTTCGGCGACGTGCTCCGCCCGGCGCAGGAGGCGTTCGCCGCGGCCCGCGGGCTCGCCGGGGTGTCGGTGCACCGGGTGGCCGAGGTGGTGACCGAGGCGCTGAACGTGCAGGCCGACCCGCGGGCCGTGCTGCCGATGGTGTCCTACATCGACACCCGCCCCACGCCCGGTGCCGAGGACTGGGAGCGGTCCGACTGCCAGGTGCTCGGCGGGCCGGGCGACAGCCATGACGTGCCGATCTGGGTGAACCGCCTGCCCCGGCGCACCTACCTCAAGGCCAGCCACCCGGACACGCCGCAGGCGCGCGCCAACGTGCCACGCTACCTGGAGCACGTGCGGGAGATCCTGCGGACCGTCGCGCGGACCGGGGACTACGCGGTTCGGACGCCGGCCGCCGCCGGGACCTAGCGGTGCGGGTCAGCACGATCGACCGCTACCTGCCGGAGGCCGGCACGGTGGTCGAGTGGCCGGCCGGCACGGCGGTGGCCGACCCGCCGGCCGTGCCGGCGCCGCCGTCGTTCAACCAGCGGTTCCACCTGGCCACCGCCGACCGCAGGGACGGGCCGAGCACGTGGCTGGCGGTCGCGGTCGACCTGCCCGGCCCGCTCGACCCCGGGGCGTTGCGGGCCGCGCTGACGTCGTGGCTGCGCCGGCACGAGACGTTGCGCAGCGGGTTCCGTCGCCGCGGCGACCGGCTCGAGCGGTTCGTGGTGCCGGCCGCGGAGGTGACGGTCGGCGAGTCCGGTGGCCGGGAGTTCGACGACCCGGTGACGTTGCGCGAGCACCTGCGGGCCCGGCTGGACGCGGTGTGCCGGCCGCTGGGCTGGCCGTCGTACCTGCTCGCCACGATCGTCCGGCCAGGACTGTCCACTCTGTTCTGCGGGTTCGACCACCGGGACGTCGACGGGTACTCGCTGGCGGTCGCGGCGCACGAGCTGCCGGAAATCTACGCCGCGGTGCGGGCGGGCGTTCCGGTGCGGCTGCCACCGGCGGCGAGCTTCCTGGAGTTCTGCGCGCGGGAGCAGGCCGCGGTCGACCTGCCGGCCGGCGCGGTGCGGCGGTGGCGGGACTTCCTCGCCGCCGGGGGCGGCACGACGCCGAGGTTCCCACTCGACCTGGGCGCGCGGCCAGGGCGGGCCCTCCCGCAGGCGACGGGGATGTCGCGGCTGCTGGACGGCGCGGGCGCTGAGGCGTTCGCGGCGGCGTGCCGGGCGGCCGACGGCAGCAGCGTCACCGGGGTGCTGGCCGCGGCGGGGCTGGCCGCGCGACGGCTCGGCGGGGGCCCGGTGTTGCGGTTGCTCACCCCACTGCACACCCGGACCGCGCCGCGGTGGCGGCACACGGTGGGGTGGCTGACGACGGTGGCGCCGCTGACCGTGGACGCGCGGGCGGGTCGGTTCGCGGACGCGGTGGCGGCGGCGGGCGCGGAGTTCCGGGCCGCGCGGGAGCACGTGGACGTGCCGGTGGCCAGGGTGCTCGACGCGCTGGGCGACGCCTTCCGTCGAGACGGCGACGACGTCTTCATGTTGTCCTATGTGGATTACCAGAGGCTGCCGGGCGCGGAGTGGCACGGGCCGCGGCGGGCGTGGCACATCAGCAACGTCACCGCCACCGACGACGCGCAGTTCTGGGTGTCCCGCACGCATGACGGGCTGTTCCTGCGCTCGCGGTACCCCGCGACGCCCGAGGCAGAGCGGTCGGTGGGCGCGTTCGTCGGAGCGCTGGGTGAGACGCTGGCCGAGGTGGCCCACGGTGTCGCGGCGCGGTGACCACCGATCGCCGAAACGGGGTGCCCCCAGGCGTTCGCCCTGGCAGAATGTCGTCGAGATGAAGCACTCCGCGCTCGTTCGCGCGTCCAAGCGGATCTCGCGGCACCTGCGGCACGCGCCGCACGAGATCGGGCTCGAACTGGAGCCCGGCGGGTGGGTCGCGGTGGACGACCTGCTGGCCGCGCTGGCCCGGCACGGGGTGCGGCTCACCAGGGCGGAGCTCGACGAGGTCGTCGCCGGCAACGACAAGCGGCGCTTCGGCTACGACGAGACCGGCCGGCGGATCCGGGCCAACCAAGGGCACACCGTGCGGGTGGAGCTGGACCTTCCCGTCGCCACCCCGCCCGACGTGCTCTACCACGGCACCGTCGAGCACGTCCTCGACGCCATCCGCCGGGAGGGGCTGCGACCCATGCGGCGGCACGACGTCCACCTCTCCACCAGCCCCGACACCGCCACCGCGGTCGGCGCGCGGCGCGGCCGGCCCGTCGTGCTCACCGTCGACGCCCACGCCATGCACGCCGCCGGCCACCGGTTCCGGGTCAGCGCCAACGGCGTCTGGCTCGTCCCCCACGTGCCGCCGCGATTTCTGCGCGCCGAGTCGCACGTCCTTCTCGACCAACCCCCGGACACGTCGCGCCGCTAGCTCGCGATCTCCTCGGCCAGCCGCCGGCACAGCGCGGCGAACGCCGCCTTGCCGGCGGCCACGGCGGCCTGGTCGGCCCCGCCGGCATCCGGTGGCTCGGCCACCTCGGTCACCATGGTGGCGAGCAGGTCGACGGTGCCGGGCAACGGCCAGTTCCGGCCGTCGCCGTGCAGTGGGGGCGCCATCACCAGCCCGACGGACACCACGGCCATCGCGTCGCTGAGCGCACCGGGGTCGACGTCGGGCCGCACCAGCCCGGCCGCCTGCAACCGCTCGACGAACTCACGGCCCAGCGGGAACCGCGGCGCGTAGCGGGCCGCGCCGTGCCGGCGGACCATCGCGCCCAGCAGGTCGGCGTCACGGGTGTAGAGCGCCATCAGCAGCGGTCGCGCCAGCAGTTCGTCGATCGCGTGCCGGTAGATGCGCCCCAGCCTGCCACCCTCGGGGTCGCCCTCCACCCTGCCGAGCACGGCATCGAGATAGCCGCGGACCTCCGCCTTCACCAGCGCCTCGAACAGCTCGTCCTTGCCCCGGAACTCCAGATACACCGAGCCCTTGGACACCCCGGCCGCACGGGCGATGTCGTCGACAGTGGTCTTCGCGACGCCGAACCGCAGGAACAACTCCGCGGCGGCGGTCAGAATCCGCCCCGCCCGCTCGCTCATCCGGCGCCGCCCGGCGGGAAGTGCGCCGCGAGGAAGTCCATCAGGATCTGGTTGAACCACTCCGGGTTGTCCTGGTTGGCGTTGTGGCCCGCGTTCGGCACGACCTCGTACCGGCACCGCGGATCCCGAGCGGCCCACCGCGGCGCGGTCTCGGCCACGTCACCCACGCGGTCCCGGTCGCCGTGGCAGAGCAGCAGCGGGTGCTCGATGCGGTAGCCCGGTTCGGGATGGATGGCCTTCGCGACCGCGCCCCACACCGCCACGAACTCGTCCTTGGTGAGCCGCTGGGTGGCGGCGAGCGCGTACTCGCGTGCCCGTGATGTCTCCGCCGTGCGCTGCGCGATCCGGCGCCGCAGGTCACCGTCCGGCCACAATCGGAGCATCAGCGGGCTGGCCGCCAGCGACCACCGCTGCCACCACGGGATCGGCAGTGTCGCGCAGGTGGACCCGATGATGCCGAGGACGGCCACCCGATGCGGGTGCGTGAACACGATGTCCTGTGCCAGGTAGCCGCCGAGGGACTGGCCCACCAGGCAGACCGGCTCCCCGCGGTCGATCTCGTCCAGCACGGCGAGCAGGTCCGCGGCCAACGCGCGCACCGAGACGGGCCGGTCGCCCAGCGGCTTGGAGCGCCCATGACCGCGGACATCCCAGGTCAGCACCCGATATCCGGCGCCGACGACCGCCGGCACCTGCTCGTCGAACATGCCGTGATCCATCGACGCCCCATGGGTGAACACCACCAACGGTGCCCGCTCGGGACCGGCCAGCCAGTAGTGCAGCCGCGAACCCGCGCGCTCCAGTACGTGTGCTGTCATGATCGAACTTCTTGACCAATTTCGTGTAATTGGTCAAACGTACCGCGCGTCACCGCCGTCGGACAAGGAGTGCGTAGGGTCTGTGGCCTCAGCGGGCCGCCCGCCGTGGCCGGCCAAGCAGCCGGCGGCCGATGTCGAGCAGTTCCGCGCGCAACGTGTCGTCGTCGAGGTGGGCCAGGTAGGGCGCCCCACCGGCCAGCGCCAGCCCGGCCAGCGCCACGTGCGCCGCGACCGTGGTGCGCAACTCCGGCTCGGGCCCGACCAGCACCGACACCAGCCGCTCCTTGAGTCCCTCGAAGTCGCCCGCCGCGTGCTCGATCGCCCGCGCCACCCCGGGGTCACTGCTGAACAACGCCACCAGCGCCCGGTGCCGCACGATCAGGTCGACGAACCCGGCCAGCAGGTGGTCGACCTGGGCGCCCCGCCGGCGCTGCGCCTCCGCGTCGGCGACGATCGTCTCCAGCTCCCGCAACGCCGGCTCGGTCACCGCCGCGGTGATCTCGTCCTTCGCCTTGAAGTGGTAGTACACCGCGGCCTTCGTGACCCCGAGCGCGTCGGCGATCATCTGCAGCGACGTGCCCTCGACCCCGTGCTCGGTGAACAGCCGCAGCGCGGTGGCCAGCAGCCGGGCCCGTGTGCCCTCCGCGTCCCGCACGTCGGCGGTCATGGCCGAACCTCCTCGTCAAACCTCCGCGACCCTACGCCGCGGGCTAGCCGAACGGCAAACGGGCCACCTGTCGATCGGCTAGGGAACGCCTAGCCGTGCGGCTAGTCACATACTTGCCGATCGGCTTGGCGGCCTCCTTGCCGTTCGGCTAGCTTCGGCCGTAACCCGATCGAAGGACAGCGGACGAAACGGAGCTTCGGCGTGGCCTCACTCCTCTACCGGCTCGGCCGGTTCTCCTTCCGGCGACGCACCCTGGTCGCCGGGGTCTGGGCGACCCTGCTCGTGGCGCTCGGCATCGGCGCGCTGACGCTGTCCGGCCCGCTGAGCACCTCGGTGTCGATCCCCGGCACCGAGTCGCAGCAGGCGATCGACCGGCTCGCCGAGCGGTTCCCGCAGGCCGCCGCCGGCGGCGCCACCGCGCGGGTGGCCATCGCCGCGCCGGAGGGCGAGACCCTCGCCGAGCCGGCGAACCGCGCCGCCGCCGAGGAGGTCGTCGCCGCGCTGCGCGCCGCGCCCCGGGTGGTCCAGGTGGCCGACCCGTTCTCGACCCAGGCCGTCTCCCCCGACGGCCGCGTCGCGCTGGCCCAGGTCAGCTACCGGGTCCAGGGCTTCGAGCTGACCGACGCCGACCGCGCCGCGCTGCTCGCCGCCACCGAGCCGGGCCGGGACGCCGGACTCCAGGTGGAGTTCGGCGGCGACGCCGTGCAGGCCGTGCCGACCACCGAGCCGACCGAGATCGTCGGCGTCGCGGTGGCCGCGGTGGTGCTGGTAATCACCTTCGGCTCGCTAGTCGCCGCCGGCCTGCCGCTGCTCACCGCGCTGATCGGGGTCGGCATCGGGATGGCCGGCATCACCACCGCGTCCGGCTTCCTCGAGCTCAACTCCAACACCCCGGTGCTCGCGCTGATGATCGGGCTCGCGGTGGGCATCGACTACGCCCTGTTCATCGTCTCCCGCTACCGGCACGAGCTGGACGCCGGCCGCGCACCCGAGGAGGCGGCCGGTCGCGCGGTCGGCACCGCCGGCTCCGCGGTGGTCTTCGCCGGGCTCACGGTCATCGTCGCGCTCGCCGGGCTCACCGTGGTGGGCATCCCGTTCCTCGGCGAGATGGGCCTCGCCGCGTCGGTCACCGTCGCCGTCGCCGTGGTGATCGCGGTGTCCCTGCTGCCCGCCGTGCTCGGCTTCGCCGGCGACCGCGTGCGCGGCGGCCGAATCCCCGGGCTGCGCGGGCCACGCCAGGACCGGACGAGCCTGGGCACGCGCTGGGCCCGGTTCGTCGCCCGCCGCCGGATCGCCGTGCTCGCCACCGCCGTGCTCGGGCTGCTGGTGGTGGCCGTGCCGGCCGCGTCGATGCAGCTCGGCCTTCCCGACGGCAGCACCGCCGCGCCCGGCTCGACCCAGCGCAAGGCGTACGACCTGGTGACCGCCGGCTTCGGCGAGGGTGCCAACGGGCCGCTGACCGTGGTGCTCGACCTGCGCGACGCGCAGAACCGGCAGGGCGCGACGCAGCTGGCCACCCAGCGCGTCGCCGGCCTCCCTGACGTCGCCGCGGTGACCCCGCCGCGGCTCAACCCGGACGGCGACACCGCGCTGCTCACGGTGATCCCGCGCAGTGGGCCGAGCAGCGCCGCCACCGAGGAGCTGGTCACCGCCATCCGCGACCAGGCGGCGGACCTGGGCGCCAGCACCGGCGCCGACCTGGCGGTCACCGGGCACACCGCGATGAACATCGACGTCTCGCGCACGCTCTCCGACGCGCTGCTGCCCTACCTCGGGCTGATCGTCGGCCTGGCGTTCGTGCTGCTGATGCTGGTGTTCCGGTCCGTGGTGGTGCCGCTGAAGGCCGCGCTGGGCTTCCTCGGCTCGGTCGCCGCCACGTTCGGTGCCGTGGTGGCGGTGTTCCAGTGGGGCTGGCTGAACGACCTGCTCGGCGTCGCGTCGGCGGGGCCGATCATGAGCATGCTGCCGATCCTGCTGATCGGTGTCCTGTTCGGACTCGCGATGGACTACCAGGTGTTCCTGGTGACCCGGATGCGCGAGGAACACGTGCACGGCGCCGAGCCGGACCAGGCGATGATCATCGGCTTCCGGCACGGCGCGCGGGTGGTGGTCGCCGCCGCGCTGATCATGATCAGCGTGTTCGCCGGGTTCGTGCTGGCACGGGACACGCTGATCCAGTCGATCGGGTTCGCGCTCGCCTTCGGCGTGGCGGTGGACGCGTTCGTGGTGCGGATGACGATCGTGCCGGCGGTGATGTCCCTGCTCGGCCGGCGGGCCTGGTGGCTGCCGACGTGGCTGGACCGGGTGCTGCCGACGGTGGACGTCGAGGGCGAGCGGCTCGGCCGGGAGGCGGGCGACGCCGACCGGGTCCTCGAGCCCGCGCGTTGATCCGGCTCGAGCGTTGACGTGCAGCCGTTCGGCTGCCTATCCTCCATAGGCAGCCGAACGGCTGCATAATGGGGCGATGGCGGCGACATCCATGGATGCGGTCTTCAAGGCACTGGCCGACCCCGGGCGGCGGCGGCTGCTCGACAGCCTGAACGCGCGGAACGGCCAGAGCCTGACCGAGCTGTGCGCCGAGCTGGACATGGCGCGCCAGTCGGTGAGCAAGCACCTCGCCGTGCTGGAGGCGGCCATGCTGGTGAGCACGGTCCGCCGCGGACGGCAGAAGCTGCACTACCTCAACGCCGCGCCCATCAACGCCATCGCCGAACGCTGGATCGACCAGTACGGCCGGGAGCGGGCACGCGCGCTCACCGACCTGAGGACCGCATTGGAGAGCACCGTGAGCAGGACCGACTTCGTCTACACCACCTACATCCGCACCACATCCGAGCGGCTGTGGCGGGCACTGACCGAGCCCGAGTTCACCCGGCGCTACTGGGGTGGCGTGGCGCTGGAGTCGGACTGGCGGGTGGGCTCACCGGTGAAGTGGCAGAACGCGCCGGGCGAGGAGTTCCGCGACCTGGGCCAGGTGGTGCTGGAGTCCGAACCGTACCGGCGACTGTCCTACCGGTGGCACAACTACCAGCCCGAGCACGCCGAGCTGTTCGGCTGGTCCGCCGAGGAGTTCGCCGAGCGCTGCAAGGAGCGCGTCTCGACGGTGACCTTCGAGATCGAGCCGGCCGGGCCGAACGTCAAGCTGACCGTGATCCACGACGGCTTCGAGCCGGGCAGCGAGATGCTCCGCGCGGTGCGCGGCGAGACCACCGGCGGGTGGCCGGAGCTGCTGGCCAGCCTCAAGACGCTGCTGGAGACCGGCGAGCCGCTGCCGGAGCCGGCCGAGCACTGAGCCGTCGGTGCGCCACCCCCACGTCGGGGGTGGCACACCACGTCAGCCCGTCAGCCCGTCAGCCCGTCAACCCGACAGCCAGGCCACCGCGCCGCCGACGGCCAGTGCCGCGGCGACACCGAGGGTGACCGCGAGCGGGCGGGACCGCTTCCACGTGCTGTAGACCCCGCCGAGCAGGAACCCGGCGAGGGCGAACAGCAGCAGCGGCACGAGCTGCCCGGGCCCCACCATCTACAGCACTCCCTTCGTCGACGGGACGCCGCCGGCCCGCGGGTCCGGCTCGGTGGCCGCGCGCAGTGCCCTGGCCACCGCCTTGTACTGCGCCTCGGCGATGTGGTGCGGGTCGCGACCGTGCAGCACGCGGACGTGCAGCGCGATCTGCGCGTGGAAGCTCAGCGAGTCGAACACGTGC
The DNA here is from genome assembly GCF_900115565.1 of Amycolatopsis arida. Classification (GTDB taxonomy): domain Bacteria; phylum Actinomycetota; class Actinomycetes; order Mycobacteriales; family Pseudonocardiaceae; genus Yuhushiella; species Yuhushiella arida. The sequence continues at coordinate 312,012 of NZ_FOWW01000006.1, forward strand.
CGGGTCAACACGAACGGATAGTTTCCACCGATGGTGAAGGTGGTGAAGTGCTCCGGCTCGCCGACGTGCACACAGTACGGCCGGCCGGACACGTCGATCGCGGCGTGCGCGAGCGTCTCGTCCATCGGGATCCAGGCGTCGCCGAAGCGGCGGATGCCACTCTTGTCGCCGAGCGCCTCGCGGATGGCCTGGCCCAGCACGATCGCGGTGTCCTCGACCGTGTGGTGGGCGTCGACGTGCACGTCGCCCTCGGCCTCGATCCGCAGGTCCAGCGAGCCGTGCACGCCGAAGGAGTGCAGCATGTGGTCGTAGAACGGCACGCCGGTGGCGACCTCGACCTGCCCGGTGCCGTCGAGGTCCACCTCGACCCGGACGCAAGCCTCCTTCGTGGTGCGCTCCACCTTGCCGACGCGGCTCACCGCGGCACCTCCTTGCTCGCCGCCAGGAAGGCGTCGTTCTCCTCCGGGGTGCCCACGCTCACCCGCAGGTGGCCCTCGATGCCGACGTCGCGGACCAGCACCCCGGCATCCACATAGGCCCGCCACGCGGCCGGCGCGTCGGCGAACCGTCCGAACAGGATGAAGTTGGCGTCGCTGGGCACCGGCTCGAAGCCCAACCCGCGCAACGCCTCGACCACCCGGTCGCGCTCGGCTGCCAGCGTCGCCACCGAGGCCAGCGTCTCGCCGGCGTGCCGCAGCGCCGCGCGGGCCGCCGCCTGGGTGAGCACGGACAGGTGGTAGGGCAGCCGGACCAGCTGCAGCGCGTCGACCACCGCCGGCGTCGCGGCCAGGTAGCCGAGCCGGCCGCCGGCGAACGCGAACGCCTTGCTCATCGTGCGCGACACGATCAGCGTCGCCGGGTGGTCGGCCAGCAGCCGCACCGCGCTGGGCCGGGCGGAGAACTCGGCGTAGGCCTCGTCCACCACCACGATCCCCGGCGCGGCCCGCAGCAGGGACCCGAGCCCGGACAGGGGGATCGAGCCGCCGGTGGGGTTGTTCGGGCTGGTGACGAACACGACGTCCGGCCGGCGCTCGGCGACGATCTCCGCGGCCCGATCGGTGTCCACGGTGAAGTCCGGCCGCCGCGGGGTGGGCACCCAGTCGGTGCGGGTGCCGGCCGCGATGATCGGGTGCATCGAGTACGACGGCTCGAACCCCAGCGCGGTGCGTCCCGGCCCGCCGAAGGCCTGCAGGATCTGCTGCAGCACCTCGTTGGAGCCGTTGGCCGCCCACAGGTTCCGCTCGGTGAGCGCGACACCGGTGGCGCCGGACAGGTACGCGGCGAGGTCGCGGCGCAGCTCGACGGCGTCCCGGTCCGGGTAGCGGTGCAGGTCGGCGGCGGCCGCGCGGACGGCGACGGTCACGTCGTCCACCAGCCCGGGCGGCGGCGGGTAGGGGTTCTCGTTGGTGTTGAGCCGCACCGGCACGTCCAGCTGCGGCGCCCCGTACGGGCTGCGCCCGCGCAGGTCCTCGCGCAGCGGGAGCTGGTCCAGCGTGACGTCGTCGAGACTCACCGGGCATCCCCCGGGAACCGCGCGGTGACCGCCTCGCCGTGTGCCGGCAGGTCCTCGGCGTCGGCCAGCGCCACCACCTTGCCGGCGACGTCGCGCAGCGCGTCCGCGCTGTAGTCCACGACGTGGATGCCGCGCAGGAACGTCTGCACCGACAGGCCGGACGAGTGTCGGGCGGAGCCGCCGGTGGGCAGCACGTGATTGGAGCCGGCGCAGTAGTCGCCCAGCGACACCGGCGCGTACGGCCCGACGAAGATCGCCCCGGCGTTGCGCACCTTGGCCGCGACGGCGCGCGCGTCGGCGGTCTGGATCTCCAGGTGCTCGGCGGCGTAGGCATCCACCACCAGGACCCCGTCGTCCACACTGGACACCAGCACGGTGCCGGACTGCGTGCCGGTCAACGCCTCGCGCACCCGATCGGCGTGCTTGGTGGCCGGCACCCGCCGAGCCAGCTCGGCGTCCACCGCGTCGGCCAGCGCCTCCGACGTGGTGACCAGCACGCTCGCGGCGAGCGGGTCGTGCTCGGCCTGGCTGACCAGGTCGGCGGCGACGTGCGCGGGGTCGGCCGTGCCGTCGGCCAGCACGGCGATCTCGGTGGGTCCCGCCTCGGAGTCGATCCCGACGACGCCGCGCAGCAACCGCTTGGCCGCGGTGAGGTAGACGTTGCCGGGACCGGTCACCATGTCGACGGGGTCGAGCCGGGTGCCGTCGGTGTCGGTGCCGCCGTGGGCGAGCAGCGCGACGGCCTGCGCGCCGCCGACCGCCCACACCTCGTCCACCCCGAGCAGCGCGGCGGCGGCCAGCGTGGTGGGGTGTGGCAGCCCGCCGAACTCGGCCTGCGGCGGCGAGCAGAGCACCAGCGACGACACGCCGGCGGCCTGCGCGGGCACGACGTTCATCACGACGCTGGACGGGTAGACGGCCAGCCCGCCCGGCGCGTAGAGCCCGACGCGGGCCACCGGGACCCAGCGCTCGGTGACCGTGCCGCCGGGCACCACCTCGGTGGTGACGTCGGGGCGCCGCTGGTCGGCGTGCACCCGACGGGCCCTGGCGATGGCCTCGGTGAGCGCGGCCCGCACGGCCGGATCCAGCTCGGCGAGCGCGCGGTCGAGCTCCGCCGCGGGCACCCGGACGGCGCGCGGGCGCACCTTGTCGAACCGCTCGGTGTACTCCAGCACCGCGTCGACGCCGCGCTCGCGCACCGCGTCGACCACCGGCCGCACCGCACGCAGCGCCGCGTCCACGTCCACCTCGGCGCGCGGCAGCGTGGCGCGCAGTTCGGCCGGTGCCGGGACGCGACCCCGCAGGTCGGTACGGTTGAGCATGGGTCAAGGGTAGCTTTCGGAGGTGAGCGTGCTGCGCATCGCCCTGTGCCAGCGCACGGCGGAGCCGGAGCCGTCGGCCAACCTCGCGCTGATCCGGGTCGAGGTCGCCGCGGCGGCGCGGGAGGGCGCCAGGGTCGTGGTGTTCCCGGAGGCCATGATGGCCCGGTTCGGGGTGCCGCTGGCGCCACTGGCCGAGCCGCTCGACGGGCCGTGGGCGCGCGCCGTGGCCGACGTCGCCGCCGAGCACGACGTGCTGGTCGTGGCCGGCATGTTCACCCCGGCCGGTGAGCGGGTGCGCAACACGCTGCTGCTCACCGGGCTCGGCGTGCACATCGGCTACGACAAGATCCACCTCTACGACGCATTCGGGTTCCGCGAGTCCGACACCGTCGCCGGCGGCGCGGAGCCGGTGACCGTGGACGTGGACGGCGTGCGGCTGGGCGTGGCGACCTGCTACGACCTGCGGTTCCCCGCGCTGTTCCAGGCGCTGGCCGAGCGCGGCGCCGCGGCGATGCTGGTGCCCGCGTCGTGGGGCGCCGGGGAGGGCAAGCGGGAGCAGTGGGAGCTGTTGGTGCGAGCGCGGGCGCTGGACTCCGGCACCTGGGTGCTCGGCTGCGGCCAGGCCGACCCGGTGGCCACCGGCGTCGCGGTGCACCCGAAGGCGCCGACCGGGATCGGGTACTCGACCGTGGCGGATCCGTTCGGGCAGGTGCGCGCGCAACTCGGCGCGGCACCCGACCGGCTCGTGGTCGACATCGACCCCGAGCTCGCCGAGAAGTCCCGCGCGGCGACCGGCGTGCTGGCCAACCGCCGCCTCGGCCGGTAACCGGGCCGGAGCGCGGACACGGCAGTGGCTGTCGTGTCCGCGCGCTGTGACCGCGCGTCGGCGCCGCACGACGCGGACACCGGTGCACAGAACGCGGACACACGTGCACAGGGCGCGGACACACGTGGGTCAGGGGTGGGTGGTGAGGCCTTCTTCTATGGCGAGGCGGGTGAGCTCGGGGCGGCGGCGGTAGCCGGTCTTGTCCCGGATGCGGTCGAGGTAGGAGCGCACCGTCCGCACGCTGATCGACATGGCCTCGGCGATGTCCTGGTCCCGCTCGCCGGCCGCGACCAGCGAGAGCACCTGCCGTTCCCGCACGGACAGCTCGAGCCGGGCACCGCCGGCGCGGTCGCGCTCCGAGTCCAGCATCAGCGACGCCAGCGCCGGCGAGAAGTACGACCCGCCCGCGGCGACCGTGCACACCGCCCGGACGATGTCGTCGCCGTCGGCCGTCTTCGCCAGGTAGCCCTTCGCGCCGGCGGCGATCGCGCCGAGCACGTCGACGTGCGCGCTGTAGGCCGACACCACCAGCACGTCGTGCCCCATCGCCACCACCTCGGCCACCGCCGCGCCGCCGCTGCGGCCCGGCAGCTTGAGGTCGAGCACGACGACGGCGCCCGGCGGCACGCGATACCCGGCGAACCGGTCCACCGACTCGGCTTCCGCGCACACCTCGATCCTGGCCGCGCCCAGCACGCGGACCACGGCCCCGCGGTACAGCGGGTGGTCGTCGATCACCGCCGCCCGGACCGGATAATCGCGAGCACCCGATTTCTCCATCACGCGATTAATCCTTCCCCATCCCGCGCGCGTTGGGAGCCGCTGGACGGCAGGCACCCGGGTGGCGCTCAGCGCAGGTCCATTCCGAGGTCGAGGGCCGGCGCCGAGTGGGTGAGCGCGCCTACCGCCAGATAGTCCACGCCGGACTCGGCGTACGCTCGCGCGGTGGCCAGCCGCAGCCCGCCGGAGGCCTCCAGCCGCGCGCCGGCGCCACGCTCGGCCCGCCGGTGCACCGCCTCGGCGCACTGCTCCGGGGTGAAGTTGTCCAGCAGGATCTCGTCGGCGCCGGCGGCGAGGGCCTCGTCGAACTGGTCGAGGTCGTCGACCTCGACCTCGCACGGCAGGTCCGGGGTACCGGCGCGGCCCAGCCACTCGCGGACCGACCGCAGCGCCGCCCCGACCGACCCCGCGGCCACCACGTGGTTGTCCTTGATCAGCACCGCGTCGCCCAGCGCCATCCGGTGGTTGACCCCGCCGCCGCAGCGCACCGCGTACTTCTGTGCCGACCGCAGGCCGGGCAGGGTCTTGCGGGAGTCCCGGATCCGGCAGCCGGTTCCGGCCACCGCCGACACCCACGCGGCGGTCGCGGTGGCCACGCCGGAGAGGTGGCAGAGCAGGTTCAACGCGGTGCGCTCGGCGACGAGCAGCCCGCGGACCGGTCCGCGCAGCACCAGCACCGGCTCTCCCGGGACCGCGGGATCACCGTCCGTGCCCCGGTGCACCACGGTCACGTCACCGGACAGGACCTCCTCGAACACCGCGAGCGCGAGCGGGAGGCCGGCGACCACCCCCGCCGCCCGCGGGGTGAGCTCGGCCGTGGCGATCGCCCCCGCCGGCACGGTGGCCTCGGTGGTGGCGTCCGGCCCGTGCCGCAGGTCCTCGGCGAGCGCGGTCGTCACGATCCGCCGCACGTCCTCCGCCGGCGGGCCCTGGCAGGTCATCGGGCCGGTCATGCCGCACCCTCCAGCAGCACCGGGTCGGCCAGCACGGGGTGGCCGGAGGGGCTCAGCCGGACCAGTTGGCTGCGCCGCCACCCCGGGTCGTCCCGCTCGGGGAAGTCGGTGCGGACGTGGCAGCCCCGGGACTCGGTGCGCCGGGCCGCGGCGGTCAGCAGCGCGCCGGCCACCAGGGTGAGCGCGGCGTCCTCGATCGCCTCGTGCGTCCACAGCGGAGTGTCCACTGTGGACAGCGCGAGGACGGAACCGGCCACCGCGAGCCCCTCGGCATCCCGGCCGATCGCGGCGTAGCGAATCATCACCCGCTGCAGGGCGTCCCGCTCGACGACTCCGGCGAGGCCGCGTTCCGGGGCCCGGCCGTGCCGCGGGTCGGCGAGCAGCCCCGTGGCGAGGTCGGCGGCGACGGCCTCGGCCGCCCGCTCACCGACCACCAGACCCTCCAGCAGGCTGTTGGACGCCAACCGGTTGGCGCCGTGCAGCCCCGTGCGGGCCACCTCGCCCGCCGCGTACAACCCGCGCACCTCGGTCCGGCCAGCGGTGTCGGTGGCCACCCCGCCGCAGGCGAAGTGCGCGGCCGGCGCCACCGGGATGGGGTCACGCACGGGGTCGACACCGGCCGCCCGGCAGGCGGCGTGCACGGTGGGGAACCTGGTGGCGAAGCCGGCGATCCCGGTGGCGTCGAGGAACACGTGGTCGTCCACGCCTCCCGGCGCCGCCGCCATCCGGCGGGTGATCGCCGCCGACACCACGTCCCGCGGGGCGAGGTCGCCGAGCGGGTGCACGCCGCGCATCACCGGCGCGCCGGCGCCGTCGACCAGCACCGCGCCCTCGCCGCGCACCGCCTCGGTGACCAGCGGGCAGCGGCCGCGCGCGCCGGGTACGTAGAGCACCGTGGGGTGGAACTGCACGAACTCCACGTCCGCGGCGAGGGCACCGGCGCGCAGCGCCAGCGCCAGCCCGTCGCCGGTGGCGACCTCGGGGTTCGAGGTGGCCTGGTAGAGCTGGCCGAGCCCGCCGGTGGCGATGAGCACGGCGGGTGCCCGCAGCACGCCGGGAACGCCGTCGGGGTCGAGGACGGTCACCCCGGCCACGGCACCCAGCGGGGTGCGCAGGGTGTCCACCGCGATGTGCCGTTCCAGCACCGGCAGGCCGCGCGCGCCGGCGGTGTCGACCAGGGCGCGCTCGACCTCGGCGCCGGTGGCGTCCCCGCCGGCGTGGATCACCCGGAACGCGCTGTGCCCGCCCTCCCTGGTGCGGGCCAGCAGGCCGTCACGGGCGTCGAACCGGGCACCGAGACCACGCAACCGCGCCACGGCGGCCGGCCCGCCGGCGATGATCGCGGCGACGGCGTCCTCGTCGCACAGCCCGACGCCGGCGGTGAGGGTGTCGGCGATGTGCCGGTCGACGGAGTCACCGGCGTCGTGCTCGCCCTCCAGGACCACGGCCACCCCGCCCTGGGCCCAGCGGGTGTTCCCGTCGCCCACCGCGGCCTTGGTGACCACCAGGACCCGCAGGCCGAGCCGCTGGGCGCGCAGCGCCGCGGTCAACCCGGCGACCCCACTGCCCAGCACCACCAGGTCCGCCCTGGCCTCCCACCGAGCCACCATCACCATGTTCGCCGTTCCCGTCGCCGTGTTCGCCGCTCGCGTCGCCGTGTTCGGCGTCCGCGTCACTCGCCGCTTTGGCTCGATCTCTCGATCAACGGAGGTTTTCGCCTCGGCGTCGATAACCTGGGTCGCGGCCCGGTGGCTCATTCCCCGCCGCCGGGACGGCCGATCTCGATCATCCGCCGCACGGAGGCGCGGGCCCTGGCGGCGACGTCCGGGGCCACGTGCACCTCGTCCACGCCGTCCCGCAGCGCCCGCAGCAACGCCGCCGGCGTGATCATCTTCATGTAGCGGCACGAGGCCCGATCGTTCACCGCGCGGAAGTCGATCTCCGGTGCGGCCTTGCGCAGCTGGTGCAGCATGCCGACCTCGGTGGCGACCAGCACCGAGCGCGCCTTCGTGTCCCTGGCGGCGTCCACCATGGCCCCGGTGGACAGGATCCTCACCTTCTCCGCGGGGACGGCGCCCTCACCGGCCAGGTACAGCGCGGACGTGGCGCAACCGCACTCCGGGTGGATGAACAGGTCGGCGTCGGGGTCGGCGGCGGCCCGCTCGGCCAGCTCCGGCCCGTTGATGCCGGCGTGCACGTGACACTCCCCGGCCCAGATGTGCAGGTTCTCCCGCCCGGTCTCGCGCTTGACGTGCGCGCCGAGGAACTGGTCGGGACAGAACAGCACCTCCCGGTCCGCCGGGATCGACGCCACGACATCGACCGCGTTGGACGAGGTGCAGCAGATGTCCGTCTCGGCCTTCACCTCGGCCGTGGTGTTCACGTAGGACACCACCACCGCGCCGGGGTGCTCGGCCTTCCACTCCCGCAGCTGCGCCCCGGTGATGGAGTCGGCCAGCGAGCAGCCGGCGCGGGCGTCCGGGATGAGCACGGTCTTGTCCGGAGCGAGGATCTTCGCCGTCTCGGCCATGAAGTGCACGCCGCAGAAGACGATGGTGCTGGCGTCGCTGGCCGCGGCGATGCGGCTGAGTGCCAGCGAGTCACCGGTGTGGTCGGCGATCTCCTGGATCTCCGGGATCTGGTAGTTGTGCGCGAGCAGCACGGCGTCCCTGGCCCTGGCCAGCCGGCGCACCTCGTCGGCCCAGTTCGCGTCGGCCACGACGCCGTCGTACGGGGTGAGGTCGTCCGCCTCCACCATCGGCGCGTCCCACACGGGCGCGTTCCGCAAAGCCATGTCCTGCCTCCTCGGCCGACGGCTGGTTTTCGCCTTACAATCGAAAACCGTGCGTAGCCATCTTAACAGCAGCGCCCCCATGGTCCACGAGGTGCTGGCGGCCGTTCTCCAGGTGCGATACGCCACATCGGGCCCGCCCACGCTGCGGGTGCTCCTCTGGCGGCGGGCGCTCGACCCGCACATCGGCCGCTGGTCGTTGCCCGGCGGGCGGCTGCGCCCGGACGAGGACGTGGAGGCGTCGATCCGCCGGCAGCTCGCCGAGAAGGTCGACGTCAAGCAGCTCAGCCACGTGGAGCAGCTGGCCGTGTTCAGCGCGCCCGACCGAGTGCCGGGGCCGCGGGTGGTGGCCACGGCGTTCCTGGGGCTCGTGCCGACCGGGGTGGACCCCGAGGTGCCGGAGGACACCGCCTGGCACGAGCTCGACGCGCTGCCGCGCACGGCGTTCGACCACGGCGCCATCGCCCTGCGCGCGCGGGACCGGCTGCGGGCCAAGCTGTGCTACACCAACCTCGGCTTCGCGCTCGCGCCGAAGGAGTTCACGGTCTCCACGCTGCGCGACCTGTACTCGGCGGCGCTGGGCTACCGCGTGTCGGCGACCAACCTGCAACGCGTGCTGTCCCGGCGGGGGCTGCTGGCGCCCACCGGTGGCACGGCAGTGCCGGGGCGCGCCGGCGGCCGGCCCGCGGCGCTGTACTCGTTCACCGGGAAGGGCATCCAGGTGACCGACCCGTTCGCGGTGTTCCGCCCGCCGGCCCGGCCGCCGCGCCGGCCAGCGCGCCGTGCCGCACCGTCGTAACGTGAAGGCGTGGGCGATACGGAGACGGAGAAACGGCAGCGGGCGACGCTGCCGCTGTTCCCGCTCCAGGCGGTGCTCATGCCGGGCGCGTTGCTGCCGCTGCACATCTTCGAGCCACGGTACCGGCAGCTCACCGTCGACCTGATCGCCGGCACCGTGCCCGACCGGGAGTTCGGCGTGGTCGCCACCCGCACCACCCCGATGGCCGAGGTGGACAGTGTCGAGCACGTGCACGCGGTGGGGTGCGTGGCACGGCTGCGGGAGGCGACCCGGCTGCCCGACGGCCGGTTCGACATCGTGGTGGCCGGGCACCGGCGGTTCCGGTTGCACGAGGTGGACGCGGGCGCCGCGCCGTACCTGATGGGCACGGTGGAATGGCTGGACGACCGGCCGGTGCCCGGCGTCGCCGACGATGCCGCGGCCGGGCTGGCCGCCGCCGCGCGGGCCGCGCACCGGCATTACTGTGCCGCGGCGTGGCGGCGGGAGGACTGGACGGAGCCGCCAGCGGACACCCCGCTGGGCCGGCTGCCCTACGCGCTGGCCGCGGACTGCGTGCTGTCGCTGGCCGATCAGCAGCGGCTGCTCGAGGAGGACCACCCCCTGTACCGGCTGAGCACCGTCCTCGGGCTGCTGCACCGGGAGGCCGGGTTGCTGTCGGCGCTGCGCGCGGTGCCGGCGCCACCGGGCTGCCTTCCGGAGCCGACCACCCCGGCGAGCCTGAACTAATCCCTGTGTGGGTGAACGGGAGCGGCGGGACGGTCCACTGGCACGGCTCACGAGCGGCGAGGCAGGCCCACGGCACCGGTCGCAAGCGGTGAACCAGGCCAACGACGCAGCTCGCGAGCGGCGAGGCAGGTCCACGACACAGCTCGCGAGCAGCGAGCCAGGCCCACGGCACCGGTCGCAAGCGGCGAACCAGGCCAACGACGCAGCTCGCGAGCGGTGAGCCAGGCCCGCGGCACGAGTCGGTCTCGCCGGCAGCCGTCGGGCTGAGCGCCGGCCCGGAGGCCGTGGTCGGGTGGCTGATCAGCCGAGGCGGCGGACTGCCGAGGCAACGATCAGCCCGGACCGCGAGCAGCCGGGGGGCGCGAGCAGCCCGGGCAGCCATCGACCAGGCAGTGATCAGCCCAGGCGGCGGCCCAGGTCGTCGTGGCCGTTCCAGGCGGCGAGGACGCCGTAGGCCAGGGACAGGCCCATCGGCATGGCCAGCAGCACCCAGCCGGACTCCAGTACCGGCGCCAGCGTCAGCACGTCGCCGACGTTGGGCGCCCCGGCGACCGGGTAGCGGTCCTTGGCGAGTGAAGGGCCCAGTTGGGTGCCCACCCAGCCGGCCACCAGCGACCCGGCCACCGCGGCGACCAGCAGCACCGGGCCGCGCCGCTCCCGCAGCAGCCACAACACCACGCCGGCGAGCACACCCGCGCCGAGGCCGAGCAGCAGGAAGATGGCCAGGTCGTCGAAGCGGTGCCAGCTCTCCAACTGCAGCGGGACCGGCTCGCCTTCGGGCATCACCCGCTTCCGCTGGGGCGGTGCCAGGCGCGCCCACAGCCAGCCGAGCGGCATGCCGACCAGGCTGACCATGGAGAGCACGATGATCGCCGGGAGCAGGTCCGCCTTGACGACGACCCGCGGGCGCTCGCGCGGCACCCCGGGCAACGCCCGGCCCGGCTCGGCGGCGACCCGGCGGGACCGGACCGGCGACCCCGTCACAGCGACCTCCCTGCACGCGAACTCCCCGTCCCGCGAGCCTAACCGCTGCTCGATGGCCGCCCCACACCCCCACACACGGCCACTCACCCAAGCGAGTGGCGGTTGACCGGCCCGACGGGCTGGCGAGGTAGCGCCCGGTTGACCGGCATTCCGCCAGGGAACTGGAACCAACGCCGAAGGGCGGCTGCCGAACCGGCCGACGCCGGCGCCGCGACGCGTTAGACTCTGCGGCACAAAGTAAATGAAATTCGCCCCAGAGCCGCCCAAACCCGCAGGTCAAGGAGTGTCTTCCCCGCACACGCGGGGGTGGTCCAGTGCGTGTTTGACGCGGAGACGCATGGACGGATGTCTTCCCCGCACACGCGGGGGTGGTCCCTCCATCTCGCCGCGAGCGCAGTACTTGGTCTCGTCTTCCCCGCACACGCGGGGACGGTCCCACTACAACGCGATGAGCACGTCGGGAGCCGGTCTTCCCCCCGCAGGTGGGGGTGCCGCCTCGGGCACGAGCGTGGCCTCGTCGACGTAGTCTTCCCCGCGCACGTGGGGGATCCGCACGAGGTCTCAGCCGGGGGCGGTGGTTTCGCCGTGGCGGCTGCAGCGGGCTGACCAGCCGGACGGGGTGATCTGGACCACCATGCGGCGGGCGCAGTGGTGGCAGAACCGCGGCGGCTCCAGGGCCGTGCGGGGGTTGCGGCACGCCACGTGCTCGGGTGCCTCCTCCGCGGCGACCGGCTGCCCGCACCGCACGCAGAACCCGGAACCGGTCACAACGTCTCGCTCAGCGCCTTGATCGGCATCTTCAGGTCGGCCAGCATCGCCAGGTCCTGCTCGGCCGGCCGGCCCAGGTTGGTCAGGTAGTTGCCCACGATGATCGCGTTGATCCCGCCCAGCATGCCCTGCTCCGCGCCGAGGTCACCGAGCGTCAGCTCGCGCCCGCCGGCGAACCGCAGCATCGTCCGGGGCAGCGCCAGCCGGAACGCCGCCACGATCCGCAGCGCCTCCTTGCCCTCGATCACCGGGTAGTCCTCGTACGGCGTCCCCTGCTGCGGGATCAGGAAGTTCATCGGTACCTCGTGCGGGTCCAACTCGGCGAGCTGGACGGCGAACTCCGCGCGCTGCGCGTCGCTCTCCCCCATCCCGACGATGCCGCCCGAGCACACCTCCATCCCGGCGTCGCGCACCATCCGCAGCGTCTCCCACCGCTCCTCCCACGTGTGGGTGGTCACCACGTTGGGGAAGTGCGAGCGCGCGGTCTCCAGGTTGTGGTTGTACCGGTGCACCCCCATCTCCACCAGCTCGTCGACCTGGGCCTGCGTCAACATCCCCAGCGAGCACGCGATCTGGATGTCGTTGCCCGACTCCCGGATCGCCCGGATGCCCTCGCGCACCTGGGACAGCAGCCGCGCGTCCGGCCCGCGCACCGCGGCCACGACGCAGAACTCCGTGGCCCCGGTCGCCGCGGTCTCCCGCGCGGCCCGCACCAGCCCCGGGATGTCCAGCCACGCCGAGCGCACCGGGGTCGGGAAACGGCCGGACTGCGAGCAGAAGTGGCAGTCCTCGGGGCAGCCACCGGTCTTCACACTGACGATGCCCTCGACCTCGACCTCCGGCCCGCACCACCGCATCCGCACCTCGTGCGCCAGCCCGAGCAGCTCGGGCAGCCGGTCGAGGTCGAGCCGGAGCACGGCGAGCACCTGCTCCTCGGTCAGCCCCTCGCCGCGCTCGAGCACCCGCTCCCTGGCGACGGCAAGGATGTCGGCCGCCGGCTCCTGCTCGGTGACGTCCTGGTCGGGTGCTGCGGTCACGACTGCTCCTCTTCGAGACGGTTTGACACGACAGGTCACCCGGACGAACAAAATGACCGGGCGGCTGGTCTGCAGCAGTGTGCCTGACGGGTGCCGCCGGCCACAGCGACCCCCGTCACGTCCGGCGCTACCGCTGGGCCGCGGCGCTGCCGGTGAAGCACTCCGGGTCGAACTGCCCGCCGAACCACGGCGACAGCCCGCGCCGCGCCTCCTCGAGGAACTCCTCCCGGCTCGCCCGGCCCAACCCGGCGCGCAGCACGCCGAGCAGCGGGGCACCGGCGGCCACCGGCAGGTCCACGAGGTTGCTGCGCGACGCCAGGTCCGGCTCGGCCGGCCACGACCCGACGATCACACCGGCCACGTTGAGCCCGCGCCGAGTGGCGACCTCGGCGGTGAGCGCCGTCGCGTTGAGCGTGCCCAAACCCGCCTCGGCGACGATCAGCACCAGCGCGCCGAGCGACCAGGCGACGTCGGCCAGCGTGCCGCCGTCCGGGTCGAACCGCACCAGCAACCCGCCGGCACCCTCGACCAGCACCAGGTCGTGCTTCGCGTGCAGCTCAACCGCCGCCTGCGCGGCCTCCACCGGGGTGACCGGGGGAAGCCCGCTGCGCCGCGCGGCCGCCTCGGGCGAGAGCGGGTCCGGGTACCGGCGCAGCTCCCGGGTCGGCAGCTCACCGGCGAGCCGCCGCACCTCGGCCAGGTCGCCGGGCTCGTCCATCGGCACGCCCGTCTGCGCGGGCTTGAGCACGGCGACCCGCCGGCCAGCCTCCCTGGCCAGCACCGCGATGGCCGCCGTGACCACGGTCTTGCCGACCCCGGTACCCGTTCCGGACACCACCAGCACGCTCACGGCAGGCCAGAGTAGTGCCTCACCCCTCCGGCTCGGACACGGCCACCGCTGGCGCGTCCGGGGCGACCCCGGCCGGCCGGAACCCGCCGCGGACCGGGTCGAACAGGTACACCTGGGCGCCACCGATGTCGAAGTACATCCCGGTGAGGTGCAGGTCCCCGCGGGCCTCCGCGCGGGCGACCACCGGGTACTCCCGCAGGTGCTCCAGCTGCTGCAGCACGTTGTGCAGCGCCAGCGCGTCCTCCTCGGCGACCGGCAGCCCGTCACCGAGCAGCACCGGGCCCTCGGCGGCGCGGCGCCGCACCGTCGGCTCGCCGTGCCGCAGCCACCGGCCCAGGTTCGGCAGGTCCACCGGGGTGGCGGTCGCGCCGCCGTGCAGCACCTTCATCGCGCCGCAACTGGAGTGGCCGCAGACAACGACCTCCCGCACGCCGAGAACGCCGACCGCGTACTCGACGGCCGCACCCACCGAGCCGTCGCCGGCGGCGCCCGCGGGCGGCACCAGATTGCCGATGTTGCGCACCGTGAACAGGTCACCCGGCCCGCTGGTGGTGATCAGGTTCGGCACGATCCGCGCGTCACCGCAGGTGATGAACAGGGTGTGCGGCTGCTGCCCGTGCGCGAGCCGGCTCAGCGTGTCCTGCACCAGCGGCGCCGTCCGGCGCTGGAACTCCGACGTGCCCCTGCTGAGCGCGCTGGTGGCCGGCGGCTCGGTGCGCTGCCCCGGCACGGTCAGCCCGGAGTGGTTGGCCTGCCACTCCGACCACGGGGCCAGCCAACGCGGCGCCACCTTCTGCACCGCGTCCTTGCGCACCGTAGGCCGGCCGGACCGGCCGCGGGCCAGCCACGGGTGCCCGACCTCGTCGACGATCACCGCGCCGCCGGAGCGCTCGTGGTTCTGCTGCCACCCGGAGATGCAGTCGAACGCGGCGTGGTCGAGGTAGTCCACCACCAGCTCCAAGGTGACCGTGCTGCCCGCCGGCTGCGCCCCGAGCACCTTGGAGAGCCTGGGGACGGAGAGGAAGGTCAGCGCCCCCTCGACGACCACCCGCCGGTGCTCGCCCTCGCCCTCCGCGTGGATTCCCGACCACATCGTCCGGTGCAGCATCACCGCGAGCGACAGGGCGATGCCGATCAGCACGCCGGTCAGCAGGTCGAGCACCACCACGCCGGTCAGCGTCACCAGGTACACCGACAGGTCGCCGTGCTCGCGCACCTCCCGGATGTGCTGCGGGTTCACCAGCCGGGCGCCGACGTGCACCAGCAACCCGGCCAGCGCCGCCAGCGGGATGCTCTCGATCAGCCCGGCGAGCAGCACGGTGAACACCAGCACCCACACCCCGTGCAGCACACCGGAGGCGCGGGTGCGGGCACCGGCGGCGATGTTGGTGGAGCTGCGGACGATCACGCCGGTGACCGGGAGGCCGCCGACGGCACCCGAGGTCATGTTGGCCAGCCCCTGCCCCACCAGCTCGCGGTTGAGGTTGGCCCGCCGCCCGGTGTGCATCCGGTCGGTGGCCACCGCGCAGAGCAGGCTCTCCACACTGGCGATCAGCGCGATGGTGACCACGGCGACCGCGACGTCCCACCAGCCGCCGTCGGGCAGCCGGGGCGCGAGGGAGATCGCGAGGACGTCGTCGGGCAGGCTCACCCGGTCCAGCGTCATCCCGGTGACCGTGGCGAGGACGGTCACCAGTCCCACCGCCGCCAGCGGCCCCGGCACCTGCCGCACCGCGGCCGGCAGCCTGCCCCACACCAGCAGGATCGCGATGGTCAGCAGGCCGATCACCGCGGCCGCGTCGTGGTGGCCGACGATCTGGCCCGGCAGCTCGAGGACGTTGTCGATCGCCGAGCTCTGCGGGGAGCCACCGAGCACGACGTGCAGCTGGCCGAGGACGATCGTCACGCCGATGCCGGCGAGCATGCCGTGCACGATCGCCGGGGAGATGGCCAGCGCCGCCCTGGCGATCCGGCTCATCCCCAGCAGCACCTGCAGCGCCCCCGCGGCCACGGTGATCGCGCAGGTGACGGCCCAGCCGAAGTGGTTGATCGTCTCGGCCATCACGACGGTGAGCCCGGCGGCGGGGCCGCTGACCTGCAACGGCGCCCCGCCGAGCAGGCCGGCGACGATGCCGCCGACGATCGCGGCGATGAGCCCGGCGACGATCGGCGCACCCGAGGCCAGCGCGATGCCCAGGGACAGCGGCACGGCCACGAGGAACACCACGAGCGAGGCGGGAACATCGTGGCGGAGAACAGTGCGCAGGACGAGCCTCGGTTTGGGATGTTCCTCCCGTCGCGCCTCGGGCACGACCCCTCCCGTCATGGAAAACCTCCCGCTAGTGGATCCGGCACCCGGCGGTTCCGCCGGATGTCGGGCCGGCGGCTGTGACGACCCGTTGCCCACCAGATAACCGAAAAACGCGTGAACTGTCCGCTATGGGCAAACCTTCTCATGTTCTCTTCACACAGAGTTCGTCACGGATTCGGCATCGGACCGTGAGCAAGATCGACAAGGAGTGTGCCACGTCTCACCCGATCCAGAAAGGATCCGGGCAACGCGGTCGCGCAGAGTAGCAAAATTAGCGACTATGCCACGAAGTCTCAGATTCAGTAACCGGACTGAGTGAACTTTGGACCGTCACTCGACAGTCCGGTGGCGCGGACCACGCGAACGCGGTAAAGGCCGGGATCGGTGTCAGCTGACGGTGGCCGCGGCCACCATCGCCGCGGTGATCGCCGCAACGTCGGTGTTACGAGTGACGTACGGCGGCATGCAGTAGATCATGTCGCGGAACGGCCGAAGCCACACGCCGTGCTCGGTGACCACTCGGGTCGCCTTGGCCATGTCCACCTCGTGGTCGAGTTGCACGACGCCGATCGCCCCGAGCACCCGCACGTCGACGACACCGGGCAGCCGGGCGGCAGGGGCGAGCCCCTCGCGCAGCCCGCGCTCGATCCGGCGCACGTCGGCCGCCCAGTCCCCCTCCCGGAGCAGGCCGATCGACGCGTTGGCCACCGCGGCGGCGAGCGGGTTGCCCATGAACGTCGGGCCGTGCGCGAGCACCGGCAGGTCGCCGGCGGAGATGCCGTGGGCCACCTCCGCGGTGCACAGCGCGGCCGCCATGGTCAGGTAGCCGCCGGTGAGCGCCTTGCCGAGGCACAGCACGTCCGGCGTCACCCCGGCGTGCTCGGCGGCGAACAGCGCCCCGGTGCGGCCGAAGCCGGTGGCGATCTCGTCGAACACCAACAGCACGCCGTGGCGCTCGGTGACCTCGCGCAGCACCCGTAGGTAGGCCGGGGAGTGGAAGCGCATCCCGCCGGTGCCCTGCACCACCGGCTCCACGATCACCGCGGCCAGCTCGTCCGCGTGCCGCGCGACCGCCTCCTCGATCTCATCCACATAGGACGGATCTGCGGGCGCGTCGAACCCGGCCGGCGGCGCGGGGACGAACACCTGGTCCGGCAGCACGCCCCGCCACAGCGCGTGCATGCCGCCGTCCGGGTCGCACACGCTCATCGGATGGAAGGTGTCACCGTGGTAGCCGCCACACCACGTGAGCAGCCGGCGCTTGCCAGGGCGCCCCTGCGAACGCCAGTACTGCAGGCACATCTTCACGGCGACCTCGACCGACACCGATCCCGAGTCACACAGGAACACGTGCCGCAGCCCCTCCGGGGTGAGGTCGACGAGGGTCTTCGCCAGGGTGATCGCCGGCTCGTGGGTGAGCCCGCCAAACATGACGTGGCTCATCCGGCCGGCCTGCTCGGCCAGCGCGGCGTCCAGCACGGGGTGCCGGTAGCCGTGGATCGCCGACCACCACGACGACATGCCGTCGACCAGCTCCCGCCCGTCGGCCAGCCGGAGCCGAACGCCCTCGGCCTCGCTCACCAGCAGCGGCGGCACCCTGCCCGGCATCGGGGCGTACGGGTGCCAGACGTGTTCGGCGTCGAGCGCCAGCAGCTCCTCAGGGGTCATGCCGGCACCTTACGGTGCGGCTCCTCGAGAGGCGGCCGCCTCCCCCGGCCGTACCGGCAGGGTCGCCAGCCCGCGCACCAGCGTGCTGTCCCGCCAGCGCAGCGTCTCCGGCTCGGCGGCCAACGCCAGGTCGGGGAACCGGGCGAGCAGCCGGGTGAGCGCGATCTCCGCCTCCAGCCGGGCCAGCGGGGCACCGACGCAGTAGTGGATGCCGTGCCCGAACGCGAGGTGCCCGCCGGGCTGCCGGGTGACGTCCAACCGATCCGGGCCGGGGAAGCGGGTGGTGTCGCGGTTGGCGGACAGCAGCGAGATCATCACGAACTCGCCGGGCGGGATGGTGACCTCGCCGACCGGAACGGGCTCGGTGGTGAACCGCAGCGTGGCGATGTTCACCGGGCTCTCGTAGCGGAGGAACTCCTCCACCGCGTTCGGCATCAACCCCGGGTCGGCGCGCAGCGCGGCGAGCTGCTCGGGGTGGCGCAGCAGGGCGAGCACGGCGTTGCCGATGAGGTTGACCGTGGTCTCGTGCCCGGCGACCAGCAGCAGGAAGGCCATCGAGACCAGCTCGGTCGGGGAGAGCCGGTCGCCCTCGTCGGAGGCGTGCACGAGGTCGGAGAGCAGGTCCTCGGTCGGCTCGGCCCGCTTGGCGGCCACCAGCCCGGCGAGGTACTCACTCATCGCGAGGGAGGCCCACTCCACCGGGTCGGCAGTGGCGCTGGACACCAGGACGTTCGACCACTGCTGGAAGTCGTCGTGCCGGTCGCCGGGCACGCCGAGCAGCTCGCAGATCACGGTGATCGGCAGCGGGAAGGCGAACGACGCCAGCAGGTCGACCGTGTCCCGGCCGGCCATCGCGTCGAGCAGCTCACCGGTGATCTCCTCGATCCGTGGCCGCAGCCGGGCGACGGTGCGCGCGGTGAAGGCCTTGTTGACCAGCCGGCGCAGCCGGGTGTGGTCGGGCGGGTCACTGTTGAGCATGTGCGCGGCCAGCGCCTGGGTGAAGCTCCCCGCGGTGCCCCCGGTGGCGGTGACGTACTTGGTGAAGAGGTCGCCCGCGATGCGGTGGTCCTTGCTCAGCCGCGAATCGGCCAGCAGGGCCCTGGCGTCGGCGTATCGGGTCACCAGCCAGACCGGCACTCCGCGCGCGGTGACCGCCCGGCGCACCGGGTGCTCGACGCGTAGCCGCCGGAGCAGCGGATGCGGGTCCCCGGTGAAGCTCTCGTCGAGTCGAATCTCCTGCTCCCCCAGCCGCACCTGGTTCTCCTCTCGTCGTCTGCTCGTCCAACGGTCGGGCCGGCAAGATCGTGCCCGCCGGTCCCGGAATGTCGGCCGTCGACCGATGCGCCACGATCGGGGGGTGCGCTTTCGCCCGATCAGTCCGGAGCGGCTCGTGGAGGAGCTGGCCGACCGCGTGGCCGGCTCGTCGCCGCCGGACGAGCGGGTGCGAGTGGCCGTCGACGGGCCGCGCGGCGCCGGTGAGCTGGCCGACGCGCTGGTCGACCCGCTCCGGGTGCGCGGGCGGGCCGTGCTGCGGGTCTCGGCGGGCGACTTCCTGCGCGCGGCGTCGCTGCGGTTCGAGCGGGGCCGGACCGACCCGGACGCCCGGCTGGACGGTTGGCTCGACGTCGGGGCGCTGCGCCGGGAGGTGCTGGACCCGCTGCGGCCGGGTGGCAGCGGCGAGGTGCTGCCCGCGCTGTGGGACGCGGCAAGGGACCGCGCGTACCGGCTGCCGCGCACGGTGCTGCCGGCCGGCGGGGTGCTGCTGCTCGACGGCGATCTGCTGCTCGGCCGCGGCCTCGACGTCGACCTGGCCGTGCACCTGCACCTGTCCCCGGCCGGGCTGGAGCGGCGCCTGCCCGAGGAGGAGCGCTGGACGCTGCCCGCGTACCGGCGCTACGCGCGGGAGGTCGACCCGGTGCGTACCGCGGACGTCGTGGTGCGGATGGACCACCCGGACCACCCCGCGGTCCGCGGCCTGGACCGGTGACCCGGAGAGGGTGTGTCCGCGTCCTGCGATCACGTGACCGCGCCGCAGGGCGCGGACACGCGTACACGGACCGCGGACACACGTACACGGACCGCGGACACACGTACACGGACCGCGGACACACGTGCGGGGAGCGCGGACACGTCAGGTGGTGACGGGGGTGGGGGTGGGGTCGGGGTCGAGGAGGGTGGACAGGCGGTTGGCGAGGACGTCCCAGCGCCAGTGCCTGCGCACCCACTCGCGGCCGGCGTGACCCATCCGCCGCGCGCGGGCCGGATCGGCGAGCAGCGGGACGATGGTGTCCACGAGCTGGTCGAGCCGGCGGCCGTCGACGACGTGTCCGGTCACCTCGTCCAGCACGGTCTCGGGGGCGCCGCCGGACCGGCCGGCCACGACCGGCAACCCGGTCGCCGACGCCTCGAGGTAGACGATCCCCAACCCCTCGACGTCGAGCCCCTTCCCGCGGGTGCGCGCCGGCATCGCGAACACGTCACCGGCGGCGTAGTGCGCCGGCAGCTCCGCCCACGGCACCGACCCGGCGAACACCACGTGCTCGGTGACCCCCACCTCGGCCGCGAGCCGCACCAGCCGCTTCCGGTACGGGCCGCCGCCGACCAGCAGCAACGCCGCGTCCGGAACCCGCCGGCGCAGCTCCGGCAGCGCCCGCACGAGCATGTCCTGCCCCTTGCGCGGCACCAGCCGGGACACGCACACCACGGTCGGCCGGTCGCCGAGCCCGTACCGGCGGCGCAGCCGCGCCCTTCCGGCGGGGTCGGGGCGGAACAGCTCGGGGTCCACACCGGACGGCAGGTGCTCCAGCGCGGCCATCGGGCCGAACGCCGACGCGAACCGCGACCGGGTGTACTCGCTGACGTAGGTCACCACGTCGGCCGTGTCGCCGATCCGGCGCAACGCCTGCCGGGCACCGGGCAGCATCGACCACCCGACCTCGTGCCCATGAGTGCACGCCACCACCCGCTGCGCGCCCGCCGCCCGCAACGCCGAGCCGAGCAACGCCAGCGGTGCCGCCGCGCCGAACCACACCGCCCGGCACCCGCGGGCCCGCAGGATCTCCCGAGCCCGCCGCAGCACGTCCGGCGTGGGCAGCATCAGCCCGGTCGGGTGCCGCACCACCTCGAACGGCGCGGCGGCGTCGAACTCCCGGTGTGAGCCGGTGGACGACTCCCACGACGGCGCGTAGACCACCAGGTCGTCGGCGGGCAGCCGGTGGGCCAGCGAGTTCAGGTAGTTCTGGATCCCGCCCGGCCGGGGCGGGAAGTCGTTGGTCACCAGCAGAGTCCGCAGCACACGCCGCAGGCTACCGCCCCACCACCGGCCCGGACGCGGCACCGGCGATGCCACGAAGGCCGCTTCCTTCGTCACCATCCCCACCATCCACGCGGGCACGCGGTACCGAGCTGACGCGCCCCCACCGGTCGCCGGCCGGCGGGGGCGCATCGTGAGGGTCGTGGCGGGCGGGTCAGGCGACGCGGCGGGCGCCGCTGTAGCCACTCTGCACCGAGGAGATCTTCACGACCTCGCCCGGCTGCGGGGCGTGCACCATCTTGCCGCCGCCGAGGTAGATGCCCACGTGGTAGGCCGGCGAGCCGAAGAACACCAGGTCACCCGGCTGGAGCTGCTGCCGGGACACCGGGGTGCCGAAGCCCTGCTGGGATCGGGCGGTACGGGGAAGGGTGATCCCGGCCTGCCGGTACGCCCACAAGGTCAACCCGGAGCAGTCGAACTCGCGCGGACCCTCCTCACCGAGCCGGTAGTTGCTGCCGATCTTGCTCAGCGCGGCGTCCACCGCGGTCTGCGCGGCCGGGCCGGGCGCCTTCACGCTCGGGATCGGCCCGCCGGTGTCCCGCTGTGCGGCCCGGTCGGCACTGCTGAGCAAGCCGTGCGCCCGCTCCAGCCGCCGGATCTGCTCGTCGAGCGCGCTCTTGCGCTGCTCGATGTCCGCGGTGAGCTTGGCCGCCTCGTCCTTCGCGGCCTGCGCGCGGGCCCGCGCGTCGGCCGCCTGCCGCTCGGCCGCGGCGGACTGGTCCACCGCCCCGGCCAGCCGGCGCAACACCTGGTTGCGCTCGGCGGCCAGCATGTCCAGTGCCGCGGAGCGGTCCAGGAAGTCATTGGCCGAACTGCCGGACAGCAGTGCGGACAGCTTGGTGAGCTGCGCGGCCCCGCTGGTGAAGGTCGTCCCGGCCAGCCGGTCGACCTCCGCCCGGAAGACCTCCTCGTCGGCCGCCGCCCGCTCGCCCGCCTGCCGGGCCGCCTCGAGGTCGGCGGTCGCCTTCTCCAACTCGGCCCGCTTCGCCGCCAGGTCCTCCTTGGCGACCAGGTACTCCTCGTTGAGCTTCTCCGCCTGCTCGCCCAACTCCCGGTACTGCGCCAGCGCGTCCGAGGACGACGTGCCCGGCGGGGTCAGGGGAACAGGCTGGGGTGTCGCGGTGGCCGGCACCTGGACCGCGATCGCGATCACCGCGGAGGCCGCCAGCGCACCGGACAGTACTCGTTTCGTCAGCTGCGACCGCACGTCGCGCGGGTCTCCTCTGCTCTCGGCCGCCCGCCGGTCGGCACGACCGGCGCCGCCCCCGCACGGCTGATCGGGCGGCGGTCCCGCGTCGGCCGGCCCCGCTGGCCGGCTCGCCTGCCACGAGACCTCGGTCAGGCTATGGAGGGCACAACCGGCGATCCACTGTGCGTAGGTGAACGGAGACCGAGAAGCGCTGAACGGTAGCCGGATTGGTCCGTCCGGAGTAGTCGAACCGAAGAAGTGATCACGCTACGCGCGAGTAGCTACACGAAACGGGGTGGCACCGCGATCGGTGCCACCCCGTTCGAGGTGGATTCGAGGGCGCTGTCGAACTCGCTCAGGCGACCCGGCGCGCGCCGCTGTACTGCGCCTGCAGCGGCGAGATCTTGACGACGTCGCCCGAGGTGGGCGCGTGCACCATCTTGCCGCCGCCGATGTAGATGCCCACGTGCGAGACCGGCGAGTAGAAGAACACCAGGTCACCCGGCTGGAGCTGGTTGCGGGAGACCGGGGTGCCGTAGGCGGACTGGGCCCGGCTGGACCGCGGGATGCTGATGCCGGCCTGCTTGTAGGCCCACGAGGTCAGCCCCGAGCAGTCGAACGTGCTGGGGCCCTCGGCGCCCCACACGTAGCTGCTGCCCAGCTTGCTGAGCGCGGCGTCCACCGCGGCCTGCGCGGCCGGGCCGGGCGCCTTCACGTTCGGGATCGGTCCGCCGGTGTCCCGCTGCGCGGCGCGGTCGGCGGAGGTGAGCAGCCCGTTGGCCCTGGCCAGCTCGGCGAGCTGGTCGTCGAGCGCCTTCTTCCTGGCCTCGATGTCGGCGGTGAGCTTGGCCGCCTCGTCCTTGGCGGTCTGCGCGCGGGCCTGCGCGTCGGCCGCCTGCCGCTGCGCGTCCGCGGCCTGCGTCACCGCGCCGGAGAGCCGGCTCAGTGCGTTGTTCTTGTCCGCGGCCAGCACCTCCAGTGCCGACGAGCGGTCCAGGAAGTCCTGGGCGGAGTTGCCGGTGAGCAGTGCGGACAGCTTGTTGAGCTGGGCACCGCTGGTGAACGAGGCGTCGGCGAACTTGTCGACCTCGCGACGGAAGTGCTCCTCGTCCTCCTTGGCCGCGGCCAGTGACTGCTGGGCGGCCTCGAGGTCGGCGCTGGCCTTGTCCAGGTCGGCCTGCCGGGCGGACAGGTCGTCCTTCGCCTTGAGGTAGTCCTCGTTGAGCTTCTCGGCCTGCGCGGCCAGCTCACGGTACTTCTGCAGCGCCTCGGAGGTGTTGCTCGGGGGTTGTTGGGGAGCGGGGGCGGGGATGGGGCTCGCGGTGGCCGGTTCGGTGACGGTCACCGCCGCGATCACGGCGGCGGCGGCCAGCGCGCCCGAGACCACACGCTTCACTGGATGCGACTGCACGTCGCGCGTGTCTCCTTCGCTGTCGGCCGCCTACCGGCGTCGCCCTACGGGAAGAGGTCGGGGGCCCTCCTCCCGGCCGACGGGACCGGGCGGTCGAACAGCCGGTCCAGTGGCGAGGCGTCCCGCCGCTCCAGACATGGCGACACCGCGACTGGGTCGATCGCCTGGACGTGCGCAGCGGGCCGGCACAGCTCCCCGACAAGCTGTTTCGGCGGCGATCCCGCGTCGCCGTCTCCTTGCCGTGACGGCCGACTGCCACGAGATCTCGGCCAGGTTACGAAACAGTCGTCTCGGAGTCCACCGGTCGAACGGAGAACGCCTGCCGCGGAACCGCGTTGTCGCAGCGCAGCGGCGGTACATCCAATAGTGTGAGCGAGGCAACACAGAGTTGCGGCGGCGGTGAAAACCTTCACTCGATCGTCGGGTGGTCGGGGGAACACCGCTACTGTCGCGCGTCATCCCGCCCGCGGGACCCGCCGCCGTCGTCCGGCCTGGCGAGCGGGGGCGGGGTCGGCATTCCCGCCGGTGCCGCCGGCGTGATCGGTCGGCACCAGCCGCAGCCGGGGCACCATGCCCGCCTCGACCAGCGCACCGATCGCGCGCCGCTCGTCGTCGTCCCACTCCACCGCCGGCGGCGCGCCCAGCAGCACGCTGACGACGCAGTCGGCGCACGCGTCACCGCGCACCGCGCACCGGTCGCAGTCGATGATCAGGGTGTCGTCCACGTCTTCCTCCTCGAGCTCCCTCGGCCGCGGCGTCACGGCATCCGGTGTCCTCGACTCGCACAGTAGGAACGACCCCCGACAGTTCCGGCTCGGTCACCGAGGATGACGCCGGCGGCCAACACGGCGACGGGAACGGCGAACACGCGGACGCGAACCGCGAACACGGTGACGGGGGCGGCGAACACGCCGGGAGGTCAGCCGATGAACTCCCAGTGCCATGGCTCCTCCCTGCCGCCGCCCTGGCGCGCCCACCCGGGGTGCGTCCAGCCGAACGCCCCGGCGTTGGCGACCAGCCAGCCGTGCTCGGGCGTGCCGAACGACTCCGCGCCGCCGCACAGGTCCACCGCGAGCCCCCATCCGTGGTTGCTGGTGCCGGGCACGGCGGCCAGCGACGGCTTGCGCCGGTACAGGTCCACCTGCGCCGGGAAGGTGCGGTAGGAGTCGGTGACGCACAGCGGCCGGCCGAACGTGGCCGCGAACGCCCGCGACATCTCCTGGAACGTCTGCGCGGCGTCGCACCGCAGCCGGTGCGCCCCCACCCCGATCGGGCACAGCGCGGCGGCCGGGATCAGCCCGTTCGGGTAGCCGCCCCACGCGCCGACGGCCCGCTCGGGCGCGTCCGGCCGGGGCGGCAGCTGCACGCCGCCGCACCGCCAGTGCGGTTCGCCCTCGGCCCGCTCCGGCACCGGTTCGGCGGGTCGGGTGCCCAGCGCGGGCCTGGCGAAGCCGAGCACGGTGTCGCCCGCCGGCAGGTCGGTGACGACCACGCCGGCCAGCCGGGCGTCGGCGGCCAGCATCGTCCGCTCGTCGAGCACGATCCCCACCGACTGCACGCCGTACCGTTCCGGCCCCACGAACACCAGGTCCCCGGGCCGCGCCGCCCCCGCCGGCACCGGCCGGCTCACCGCGAACTGCTCGCCGGCGGGCGCCGGCAGCGGCAGCCCGGCACCGCCGAACACCGACCGCACCAGCCCGTCGCAGGAGTAGGCCACCGGCCCCTCGCCACCGCGGTCCGGCACGAACGGCCGGCCGAGGGCCTCCACCGCCGCGGAGACCGCGGCGATCGTCTCCTTCGGCAGCACCAGCAGCCGCTGCCCGGTCACGCTCCGCTGCGCGACACCTGGTTGCGGGGCGCCGTCCGGGCCGGGCACCGCCGACAGCCCGGCCGGCAGCCGGGCCGGGTCGCGCAGCGCGGCCGCGGGCGGCGGAGTGATCCCGGCGTCGGCGAGCCGGTCGAGGTAGGCGCGCCAGTTGTCCGCCGTGGCGCGGTTGCGCTCCTGCTGGGCCCGCTGCTGGGCGACCACGGCGGCGTCGGCGGCGCCGATCGGTCCGCGCAGCTCGGCGGCGACGGCGTCGGCACGGTTGGTCGCGTCGCCGGTGCGCCGCTCCAGCTCGGCCTTCCGCTCGGTGGCCGACCGCTCGGCGCCGGCCGCGGCCTCCTCGGCGGCGACGGCGTCGCGTTGCCGGCGCAGCGCCGCGCCGAGCCGCTGGTCCTGCTCGGCACGCAGGTGGTGGAGCATCGACGTGCCGTCCAGCAGGTCGCGCGGGTTCCCGGCGGTCAGCAGCACCCGCAGCTCACCGGGCCGGCCGCGGGCGGTGAACACGGCGCGGGAGAATTCGTCCACCGCGCGCTGTTGCTCGGCGACCGCCGCGTCGGCGGCCGCGCGCTCCGCCCGCGCCCGCCGCAGCCGGTCGGCCGCGGCGTTCACCTCGTCCCGCGTCTCCCGGATCCGCCCGGCGAGCTCGCCCAACTCGCGCTGGACCTCGTCGGCCGTGCGCTGCAGCTTCGCCACCTCGGGGTCGGCGAAGGCGGTGCCGGGCCGCGGGTCGGGCACGCCGGCGCCGGGCGCGACCCCGGCCTCCACTCCGGGCTCCGGGGGCCGGTCCTGCGCACCGGCCCCCGGAGAAAGCAGCAACGCGCCGACCAGTACCAGCGTCGTCACCACGGCGAGTCCGCTCCGCATCCGCACCTCCGCCGGGGCCATCGTTGTCCTATGGATAACAACGGCCCCGGCGTCGGTCCGTCACGCCCCGATCGAGCTATTCGGCACGCAGGGCGTCCAGCCGGGTGGCCTGGCGCAGCAACGGCAGGGTCAACGCGGTGACCAGCAGCACCGCCAGCACGGCCGCCAGCACCAGACCGCCGACCGCGGGGGCGTCGACCACCAACGGGACGTCGGCCAGCCGCAGCGTCGGAAGGGTAATCCCGATGCCGGCCGCCACCGACAGCGCCACCCCGACCAGCACCGGCACCCCGGCCTGCCACAGCGAGGCGCCGGCGAGCACCCGCACCGGCACGCCGGCGGCGGACAGCGCGGCCAACGCCCGCCGGCGCTCGGTGATCTGCTCGACGGAGAGCATGAGCAGGCTCAGCGCGGCCACCGACAGCACGAACAGCGCGGCCGTCAGCAGCATCGCGCGGAAGGTGGCCAGCCGCTCCTCGATCCGGCCCGTCTCGTCATCGCCGCCGACCGACGTCGACGCGTGCCAGGCGAGCCCGCTCAGCGCCGCCGCCACCCGGTCGGCCAGCTGGTCCGGGCTGCCCACGCCGGCCACGAAGACGCGTGGGGTCATGTCCACCGGTCCGACGTCGCCCAGCGCACCAGGGGTGACCAGTAGGGTGCCACCCAGGTAGGAGGATGCCGCGGTGGACGGGATCTCCGTCACCTCGGCCGGAAGCCGCCACGTCGCGTCCGATCGGCGGAGCTCGCCCTCGTCGTCGTAGCTGACGAACCGCATCGGCCCCGCCGGCGCGGCCGGCGACGCGGCGGGCCTCGTCGGATAGAGGACGTAGAACGCGTCACCGTCGGCGCACGACGGCAGGGTCGCCCGCGCGGTGAGCGCCGCGCAGTCCCCGACCTCCACCCGCTCCGCGTACCCGGGCGGCTGGTCCGCGCTCTCGACCAGCCCGGTACGCACCACGTGTGTCGCGGTGACCCCGTCGAGACGCTCGACCCGCCGCCGCACCTCGGCCAGGTGCTCGGCGTCGGTCGCCACCGCCACCGGCGCGGGGTTCAGCGCCACCGGCCGTCCCGGCGGCGGAGCGGTGCTGCCGATCGAGGCCAGCAGCACCTGGATGAGGATGGTGCCGGCCAGCACGACCACCAGCCCGGAGACGACCCGGCTGGCCGTCCCGCTATCCAGCTGCAGCCGGCGGATCGCCAGCTGCCAGGACGGCGGGCCGCCGTGGACCGCGTGGACGATCCGCTCCACCGCCCACGGCAGCACCGCGGCGATCCCGACCAGCAGCAACACGCTCCCGACCGCGAGCACGAACGCCGCCACCTGGTCCCGGTCGTCCACGGACACCGCCAGAGTGCCCAGCAGCATGGCTCCCCCAGCGCCGGTGAGCAGCCAGCGCCACCACATCCGGCGCCGCGGCGGCTTGCCGGTGCGCACCACACCCAGTGGCTCGACCACCGTGCGGCGCAGCCCGAACAGCGCGGCACCGACCGCCAGCGCGGGCACCGCCAGCACGACGAGCACCGCCAGCGGCCACGCGGGGACCAGGTCCTCCGGGAAGTAGCGGCGACCGAACAGCTCCAGCCCGCCGACCAGCGGGCGCAACCCCAGGAACAGCGCCGTTCCCAGCACCAGCCCGAGCAGCGCTCCCGGCAGGGTCTCCGCCGCGGCGACCCGCCGGACCTGGGCGGCTGACATGCCGACCAGCCGCAGCCCGGCCAGCCGCCGCTCGCGCTGCGCGGCACCCATCCTGGACGCGGTGGTCACGAAGATCAGCAACGGCAGCAGCAGGGCCACCGCCACCGGCGCCAGGATCAACAACGTGGTGATCTCGGTCGCCGCGCCACCGCCGGACCGGCCGAACCCGTACACCTGGTGGGCGGCGGGCTCGGCCGCGAGCTCCTCCGGCGCGGCACCGACGAGCACGCGCAGGTCGTCGGGATCGACGAGGCCGGGCTTGCCGATCACCCCGACGACCGTGCCCGGCAGCCGGGCCCGCAGGCTCTCGTCGCCCGTGGCCAACCGGTCGGCCACGTCGGGGGAGACGACCAGCTCGCCCGACCCCGGCAGCCGGTCCACCCCGGGCGGCACCGGCGCCGATGGCCCAGCCGGCGCCACCCACTCCACGGTGACGACGTCGCCGCGCACGTCCCAGTAGTCCTCGTAGGTGTGCAGCGGCGCGACCCCGGCCCGCGGCTCGGTGATCGGCGCCATGCCGAGCTCCCTGGCCTCGCGCTCGCCGGTCAGGTTGCCGATCGACGCGGCGGCCAGCAGCACCGCGACCGCCAGCGCGATGCCGACCGTGGTCATCGCCAGCCGGAGCAGGGCCGCGCCGGAGATCCGGCCGCCCCCGACGGCCAGCCGGATCCCCAGCGCGAAGTCCTCGACCACCCTCATGCCACCAGCTCCCGCTCACCGGCGCGGCCGTCGCGCACCACGATCTCCCGGTCCGAGTAGGCGGCCACCCTGGGCTCGTGGGTGACCAGCACGACCGCCGCGCCGCTCTGCCGCGCGGCGTCGGTGAGCAGCTGCATCACCCGCTCGCCGTTGAGCGAGTCCAGTGCGCCGGTGGGCTCGTCGGCGAACACCACCCTCGGCCCGCCGACCAGTGCCCTGGCCACCGCGACCCGCTGCCCCTGCCCGCCGGAGACGTCTCCCGGCCGGGACCGGGCCACGTCCTCGACCTCGAGCCGGGCCAGCCACTCCCGGGCCCGCGCCTCGGCGGGGCGCCGCCGCACCCCGGAGAGCCGCAGCGGGAGCGCCACGTTCTCCAGGCAGGTCAGCTCCGGCACCAGCTGCCCGAACTGGAAGACGAAGCCGAACTCGGTACGGCGCAGCTCGCTGCGCTCGCGGTCGGCCATCGCGACCATGTCCCGGCCCCGGTACCGGATCTCCCCCTCGTCCGGCCGCACGACGCCGGCGAGGCAGTGCAGCAGCGTCGACTTGCCCGACCCGGACGGGCCCATCACGGCGAGCACCTCACCCGCCCCGACGGTGACGCTCGCCCCCCGCAACGCCGTCGTCCTGCCGAAACTCTTGTGCAGTTCCCGGCCCTCCAGCACGGGCGCCGTGGGCTGCTCGGTGGTCATCGCCGGACCTCCTTCGCCAGGTCGTCGAGCCGGGCCGCGGTGAGCTCCAGCCACCGCAGGTCGGCCTCCAGGTGGAACAGGGCGTGGTCGCAGATGAGGCGGTCGGCGAGGTCGCCCTCGGTCTTGCGCCGGGTCAGCGTGCGCATCAGCTTCAGGTGCTCGGCGCGCTGGCTGTCCAGGATCTCGGCGGCACCGCGGCCGGAGAGCAGCGCGAGCACGACCTTCGTGTACAGCGTGTTCTGCAGGTAGGGCTCCGGGCTCTCCGGGGTGCGCAGCCAGGTCTCCATGTCGGTGACCCCGGCCTCGGTGATGGTGTACCGCTTGCGCTCGGGACCCTCCCCGTGCTCGACCCCGGCCACCTCGACCATCCCGTTGCGCAGCAGCCGGGACAGCGTCGAGTACACCTGCCCGTACGCCAGGGGCCGGCCGTGCCCGAACTGCTCGTCGTAGGCCCGCTTGAGGTCGTAGCCGTGCCGTGGCTCCGGCTCCAGCAACCCCAGCAGGACGTGGGACACCGACATCCGCCACTCCTTCCCCCGAGGGATTCTCCCTCGTGTATACGCGCAGTGTATACACACGCAGAATACTGGTCACCCCGAGGTCGTGCGGGAAGGGATGAAGCGCTGGTCAGACCCGGCGCAGCCGGCTGAGCAGGACGGTGGACGGCACCGGGTAGGCCCCGCGAGAGCGCACGGAGTCGACCACCGCGCGATCGGCCGTGGCCACCACGATCGGTCGCCCCGCGGGCTCGGCGGCGACCAGCGAGCGGATGACGTCGTCGGCGGGCACGCCAGGGTCGGAGAAGAGCACCCGCACCCCGCGCGGCGCGGCGGCGGGCACCGACAGCACGCCGGCCCCGTCGAAGACCACGGTGACCTCGGCGCCGGTGCGGGCGGCGAGCGCGGCGAGCTGGTGGACCAACCGCTCCCGCTGGTCGGCCAGCGGCAGCTCGGGATAGCCGGTCTTGGTGACGTTGTAGCCGTCGACCATGAGGTGCACGCTCGGCAGCGCGAGCAGCCGGTCCAGCTCGGCCGGGTCACGCACCCCGCGCGGCGCCCCCGGCGCCGTGCTCGCGCCGCGCACCACGTCGGCCGGCCGCCGGCTCGCGGCGCCGCCGAGCGACAGCTCCCTGCGCAGCCCGGCGACCGCGCCGTCGAGGGTGTCGATGAGCAGGGCCAGCCGCACCTCGTCGGCCTGCCGGGCCTCGCGGGCGGACTCCCTGGCCGCGTCGGCCTCGGTCGCCGCCCGGTCGGCGCGTGCGCGCTCGGTGGCCACCCGCTGCCGCTCCCGGTCCAACCGGGCGGTCAGCTCGGCCAGCTCGGCCTCCCGCTCGGCACCCGCCCACTCGGCCTCGACGCGGGCCTGCTCGGCGGCGTCCTTCGCCTCGCGCAGCCGCATGCCCTGCTCGCGCAGCCGGCCGCGCAGCCGGTCGAGCTCGGCCTCCCGCTCCCCGCGTGCCTCCTCGGCGGACCTGCGCGCCTCCGCCAGCTCCCGCCGGACCCGGTCGAGCTCGGCCTCCAGGCGCTGGGCCCTGGCCACGGCCGCGTCCCGCTCGGCGCGCAGCGCGTTCTCCTCGGCGTTCCTGGCGACCAGCCGCACCCTGGACGAGGCGTCGGCCTCACCGAGCAGCACCGCCGCGGCCGCGGCGGCCACCGAGTCGGCGGCGTTCGGGTCGAGCGTGTGCTGCCGGTGCTCACGCAACCACTCCAGCACCGCGGTGCGGAACCGCGACGACTCGCGCAGCGCGGACAGCAGCGGCACGGCACCGAGCTTGGCACGTTTGGCCGGCGCGAACCGAGCCACCGGCCGCAGCTGGCGCGGTACGTCGACGGTGGGCAACCGGCCGAGCGCGTCGGCCGCGAGTTCGGCGATCCGGTCCCGGACCGGCTCGGGCAGCGCCAGCCAGTCGACCGGCTCCGGCGGGGACCCGCGCTCCCCCGCCGCCGGCTCCGGGGCGGCGGCCGGCCGCGGCCCGAAGGGTTCCTCGGGCCGTTCCGGGTGCGCGGACGGTGGCATCTGTCCAGAGTAGTCCCCGGGGCCCGCGGGTCGCTCGCAGCGGAATGTCGGAGGGCCTCCCTAGGGTGCCGATCATGATCGGAGGACGCCGGCAGGGGGCCGCGCAGCTGACGTTCGACGAGCTGGGCACGCCGTTGCGGGACACCACCTTCGTGGTGTTCGACCTGGAGACCACCGGCACCGCGCCGGGCAGCGACGGCATCACCGAGATCGGCGCGGTCAAGGTGCGCGGCGGCGAGGTGCTGGGGGAGTTCGCCACCCTGGTCGACCCCGGTGGGCCGATCCCGCCGCAGGTGGTCGCGCTCACCGGCATCACCCAGGCGATGGCGTACGACGCCCCGCCGCTGGCGAAGGTGCTGCCGGCGTTCCTCGAGTTCGCCGCCGGCGCGGTGCTGGTGGCGCACAACGCCGGGTTCGACGTCGGGTTCCTGCGGGCCGCGTGCCAGGCGCACGGCTACGCGTGGCCCCGGCCGGCGGTGGTGTGCACGGTGCGGCTGGCCCGCAAGGTGATCGGCAGGGAGGAGACACCGAGCTACCGGCTCGCCACGCTGGCCAGGCTGGTCGGGGCGCGGACCGCGCCGACGCACCGGGCGCTGCCGGACGCGCGCGCGACGGTGGACGTGCTGCACGCGCTGCTCGAACGGGTCGGGTCGCTCGGCGTGCACTCGCTGGAGGAGCTGCTGGACTACCTGCCGGAGGTGACGCCCGCGCAGCGACGCAAGCGGGGCATGGCCGCCCACCTGCCGGACCGGCCCGGGGTGTACCTGTTCCGCGGGCCGAACGAGGAGGTGCTCTACGTCGGCACCGCGCGGGACCTGCGGCGGCGGGTGCGGCAGTACTTCACCGGGTCGGAGAGCCGCGGACGGATCCGCGAGATGGTCGCGCTGGCCACCAGGGTGGACGGCGTCGAGTGCGCGCACGCACTGGAGGCGCAGGTGCGCGAGCTGCGGCTGCTGGCGGCGCACCGACCGGCGTACAACCGGCGGTCGAAGAACCCGCGCACGTCATGGTGGGTGGCGCTCACCGATGAGCCGTTCCCCCGGCTGTCGGTGGTCCGGCTGCCTCGGGACGGGGCGCTGGGGCCGTTCCGGTCGCAGCAGGCGGCGCGCTCGGCCGCCGACACCCTCGCCGGTGCCGCCGGGTTGCGGACGTGCACGCTGCGGATCACGGCGGTCGGGGCGGCGGCGACGCCGTGCGCGCTGGCCGAGCTGGGCCGGTGCGGGGCGCCGTGCGCGGGTCGGCAGAGCGTGACGGAGTACGCGCCGGCGGCACGGTCGGTGGACGCGTTGATCACCGGGCGGGACGGTGCCGCGCTGCGGCGGGCGCTGTCCCGGGTGCACGAGCTGGCCGCGGGGCAGCACTTCGAGCGGGCCGCTCGGCGGCGGGACGAGCTGGCCGCACTGGTCCGCGGGGTGGAGCGGGCGCACCGGATGGCCGCGCTCGCCGGGATACCCGAGCTGGTGGCCGCCGCGCCGGACGGGGCGGGTGGGTGGGAGTTCGCGGTGGTCCGGTACGGGCGGCTCGCCTCCGCGGGGGTCGCCCGACGTGGGGTGGCGCCGATGCCCGTGGTGGAGGCGCTGGTGGCGGCCGCGGAGACGGTGGAGCCGGGGCCGGGGCCGCTGCGCGGGGCGAACGCGGAGGAGGTCGGGGTGCTGCTGCGCTGGCTCACCCGGCCGGGCGTGCGGCTGGTCCGCACGGCCGTGCCGTGGGCCGAGCCCGCACACGGCGCCGGCGCCTGGCGGGCCTGGCTCGACAGGGCGGCCACCGCCACCGCTCTGGAAACCGTGCCGTCCGAGGCCGCACGGGTGTAGCGGGGCCGAAGCCTGCCGACCCGAGTGTCGGGTTCGCGGTCGACGACCGTGGATCTCGCCGTCCCGACCGTCGATCTCGCGGTTCCGGGTGTGGGGGTCGCGGATACGATCGGCGCGGTACGAGCACTGCAGCGTCAGGAGGCACACCGGTGATCACCGCGATCGTGATGATCTCCGCCGAGGCGGACCGCATCCCCGAGGCCGCGCAGACGATCGCGGACATCGAGGGGGTCGCCGAGGTCTACTCCTGCGCCGGGGACGTCGACCTGGTCGCGATCGTCCGGGTCCCCGCGCACGAGGACCTCGCCGACCTGATCCCGGCCAGGATCGGCAAGGTGCCGGGGGTGCGGGACACCGACACCCACATCGCGTTCCGCTCCTACTCCCGCGCCGACACCGAGACCGCGTTCGACATCGGCGTCGACGGCGACTGACACCCCGACGCCACCGCGCGTCCCGCGCCCCTCCCCCGCAACGCCATGAAGGCCACCTTCATTGCATCGAACGCAATGAAGGTGGCCTTGATGGCATTACTGCCGGGTTACTCGCCGCTGGGCTTCGGGGTTCGCCAGCCGGCCGGGACCTGCTCGATCTGGCCTTCGCCGGGGCCGGGCTCGGCATGGCCGTTGCCGCGGGCCCGCTCCAGCGCGGCGGTCTCCTCCGCGGGGTCCGGCGTCAGCAGGCTGCCGGGCACCGGCTGGCCCGCGGAGCCGAGCTTGTTCATCTTCTTCGGCACCGGCGCGCCCTGGTACTCCAGCGGCACCGGGTGGCCGTGCTCGTCCACCGGCCCGAGCGGCTGGTGGAGCTCGATGAACTCACCGTGCGGCAGCCGCTTGATGATGCCGGTCTCCACCCCGTGCTCGAGCACCTCCCGGTCGGCCCGCTGCAGGCCGAGGCAGATCCGGTAGGTGATGAAGTACGCCAGCGGCGGGCCGAGCAGCAGCCCGATCCGGCCCATCCACGTCGTCGCGTTCAGCGAGATGTCGAACGTGTAGGCGATGATGTCGTTGAACCCGGACAGCTCCAGCACCATGAAGAACGTGATGGCCATGACGCCGAGGCTGGTGCGCACCGGCACGTCCCGCGGCCGCTGCAACAGGTTGTGGTGCGCGGTGTCCTTGGACAGCTTCCGTTCGATGAACGGGTAGGCGATGAGCAACCCGAACAGGATCGGCATGCCGACCGCGCCGGCGAAGAACACCGGCGGCACCGTGTAGTTGCCGAGGTAGAGCTCCCACGCCGGCCAGATCCGCAGGATGCCGTCGGCCCAGGCCAGGTACCAGTCGGGCTGTGACCCCGCCGACACCTGCGACGGGTTGTACGGCCCCAGGTTCCAGATCGGGTTGATCTGGAACAGCCCGGACATCAGCACGACCGCGCCGGTGACCACCGCGAAGAACGCGCCGGCCTTGAGCGCGAACACCGGCATGATCCGCACGCCGACGACGTTGGTCTCCTTACGCCGCACACCGGGGAACTGGGTGTGCTTCTGGTACCACACCAGCGCCAGATGCACCGCGACCAGGGCGAGCATGATCCCCGGGATCAACAGGATGTGCAGCGTGTAGAGCCGAGGGATGATCTCCCCCGTGCCGGGGAACTCCCCACCGAACAATGCCCAGTGAATCCAGGTGCCGATCACCGGCACCGAGAGCACGATGCCCGACAGGGTGGCCCGGATGCCGATACCGGAGAGCAGGTCGTCCGGAAGCGAGTACCCGAAGAAGCCCTCGAACATGCCCAGGATCAGCAGCAACGCGCCGATCACCCAGTTGGCCTCGCGCGGCCGGCGGAACGCTCCGGTGAAGAAGATCCGGAACATGTGCACCATCATCGCGGCGACGAAGATGTGTGCGCCCCAGTGGTGCACCTGCCGGATGAGCAGCCCGCCCCGCACCTCGAACGAGATCTCCAGGGTGCTCTCGAACGCCCGGGACATCTCCATGCCCTGCAGGTTCTTGAACGGGCCGTTGTAGACGACCTCCTCCATGGAGGGGTCGAAGAACAACGTGAGGTACACCCCGGTCAGGATCACGAGGATGAAGCTGTAGAGCGCGATCTCGCCGAGCAGGAACGACCAGTGCGTCGGGAACACCTTGTTGAGCTGGTGCCGGAGGCCCTTGGCCACGCGGTACCGCTGGTCGACGTTCGTCGCGGCCGTGGCGGCCTGCTTCTCGAGGAAGCCGGAGCCCTTGGTCGGCGTGGTGAGTGAACTCATGACTTACGCTCCCAGAAGCCTGGACCGATCGCCTCGATGAAGTCGCCGCGGGCCACGAAGTATCCCTCCTCGTTCACCGTGATCGGCAGCTGCGCCAGCGCGCGGGTGGCCGGGCCGAAGACCGGCTTCGCGTACTGCAGCGCGTCGAACTGCGACTGGTGACACGGACACAGGATACGGTTGGTCCGCTGTTCGTACAGCGACGTAGGACACCCGACGTGGCTGCAGATCTTCGTGTAGGCGTAGTAGTCGCCGTAGTTGAAGTCCTCCTGGCCCTTGCGCTTGATCACGCGGGCGGCGTCGGCGGGCCGCAGCCGGATGAGCATCACCGGGTTGTCGGAGCGCTTGAGCGCCTGGGACAGGGCGTGCTCGTCGTCGCGCTCGGACTCGCGGAACGGGAACACCGTCTCCATCGCGCCCGCGTCGAGGTCCTCCGGCCGGACCAGGGAGATCTCGTGCGAGTTGCCGGTGTTGCGGCGCAGGTACACGACCTCACCCGGGAACAGCGGCTGCCAGCCGGTGTGCCACAGCGACTCCTTGTTCTCGCTGTTCTTCCACGGGTCGCGGATGAACCCGGCCAGCGGCAGCACCACCGTCGCGAGACCGAGCGCGCCGGCACCGGCGCCCAGAGTGCGCTTAACCAACGAGCGCCGGGCGATGGTGCTGCGCTGACCGCTGTCGGCCAGCTGCGCCACGATGGTCTGCTTGTCCAGCTCCGGTGAGCCCTCGCCACCGCCGTCGTGGCGCTGCTGGATGGCCAGCTCCTGCGGGACGAACTTCTTCGCGTAGAGGAGCACGCCGACCGAGAGCGCGAGCACCGAGACGCCGAGGGTCACGCCCAGCACCGGGGTGTAGAGGCTGTACCAGAAGTGGCCGGTCTCGTCGGTCGGCGGCTCGTACCGCCATGGCCACCAGACCAACGCCACCACGAAGGCCAGCCCGGAGATGGCGCACAGCGCGAACCACAGCGCCACGATCCGCTCGGCGCGCTTCTCCGCCCGGGTGCCCTCGACCGGCCACGGCGTGGGGTAGTCGACGATCTCGACGCCGTCCAGCTTCGTGCCGAGCCGCACCAGCTCGTCGCGGTCCATCCGGGCGAGCTCGTCGTCGCCGGGCAGGTTCGGCTCCTTCTCGCTACTCATGTGCCTACGCCCTCGATCCAATCCACAGGGTCACGCCGATCAGGGCGCCGATCCCCACGAGCCATGCGATGACGCCCTCGGTGGCCGGGCCGAACCCGCCGAGCCCGTTGCCGCCCGGGTTGTTGTTGCCATCGTTCACCGACTTGACGTACGCGATGATGTCCTTCTTCTCCTCCGGCGTGAGCTGCCGGTCGGAGAACTTGGGCATGTTCTGCGGGCCAGTGAGCATCGCGGTGTAGAGCTGCTCCTCGTTCGCCGGCGCCAACGGCGGGGCGAACTTGCCGGCCGACAGCGCCCCGCCCTGACCGGTGAAGTTGTGGCAGGACGCGCAGTTGAGCCGGAACAGCTCGGAGCCGCGCGCGGGGTTGTCGCCGCGCAACTCGGCGCCCTTCTCCGCGGGCCGCTGCGGACCTCCGCCGTTGGCCTGGATGTAGGCGCCCAGCGCGTCGATCTGCTCCGGGGTGAGCTTCGGGGGCTTGCGCTGCGCCTGCGCCTCCTGCCGCACCATCGGCATCCGGCCGGTGGAGGTCTGGAAGTACACCGCCGCCTCGCCGATGCCGATCAGGCTGGGACCGCGGTCCTCCACCCCCTCCAGGTTCGCACCGTGGCAGGTGATGCAGGTGTTGTTGTAGATCTCCTCGCCCTTGCGCAGCAGCGCCGGGTCGCCCTGGGCCTGCGCGGTCTGCGGCTCGGGGGCGAACACGGCGTAGAGCCCGCCGAGGCTCACCAGTGCGACGCCGAGCGCGAGCAGGCCGGAGACGCGCCGCCGAAACTTGGCGCGGCGACCGGCCCGCCGACCGGCGGGGGCGGGGTTCTTGCTGGTGGTCATGTCTGCGGCAACCCTTGCTGTCAGTTCGGCCGATAGGGGGCTGGCGGTGCGCTATCCGGGCTACGGGACGAAGTAGATCACCGCGAACAGCCCGATCCAGACGATGTCGACGAAGTGCCAGTAGTAGGAGACCACGATCGCTGAGGTCGCCTGGGCCGGCGTGAACTTGCTCAGCTTGGTCCGGATGATCAGGTAGACGAAGGCCACCAACCCGCCGATCACGTGCAGGCCGTGGAAGCCGGTCGCGAGGTAGAAGACCGTGCCGAACGCGCCGGACGGGATCGTCACACCCTCGTGCACCAGGTTGATGTACTCGTAGCCCTGACCGGCGACGAAGATCGTTCCCATCACCAGGGTGATCAGGTACCAGCGGCGCAGCCCGAAGACGTCACCCTTCTCGGCCGCGAACACGCCCAGCTGGCAGGTGAACGACGAGGCCACGAGGATGATCGTGAACGGGATCGCGTACGGCACGTTCAGGTGGATGGGCTCACCGGTGGACTCCAGGATCGGCGGCCAGTGGCCGGTGTCGTTCTGGGCCTTGACGGTGAAGAACATCGCGAACAGCCCGGCGAAGAACATGAGCTCGCTGGAGAGCCACACGATCGTGCCGACACTGACCATGTTCGGCCGGTTCAGCGAGTGCACACGCTGGCTGATGGTGGGAGCTGCCGTCGTCACGCGTCGCATTATGTCGTCCTCCGACGCGACGTCGTCGATCGGGTCGCACGGCCCCGGCCCCGCGGGTCGGGCCGCCCCGCGGGCGCCGTCACCGTGACGTCACCGACCGGTTGCCCGAACCCACCGTGACCTGCTCGGACGTGGTGTTCCGGCAGGACAGGCCGCTCCGGTCACGACGTGCTCCACCCGACCGAGTGAACCCGGTCACCGACCTCCACCGGGCGTGCCGGGCGGGACGCGTGCGGGGGAGGTCGGGTGGGCGCTGGGGTCGACGGGTGGTGGACGGATAGCATGCGAGCAGTCCGAGCCACTCCCCGATCCCGGAGGCCGTCGCCATGCCCGAGCAGCCGTTGCGGATCCTCGTCTTCAGCCACCGGCCCGAGGTGCGCGAGTCGATCATCAACGCGATCGGCCGCCGGCCGGCCCCCGACCTCGGCCGGGTGGAGTACGTCGAGGCCGCCGGGATCGCCGAGGTGCTGATGGAGATGGACGCCGGCGCGGTCGACCTGGCCGTGCTCGACGGCGAGGCGCAGCCCACCGGCGGCATCGGGCTGGCCCGGCAGCTGCGCAGCGAGCTCGACGACTGCCCGCCGCTGGTGGTGGCGGTCCGCCGCAAGGACGACCGGTGGCTGGCCACCTGGGCCAAGGCCGACGCCGTTCTGGTGCACCCGCTCGACCCGCTGACCTCCGCCGAGACCGTCGCCGACGTGCTGCGCGCCCGGTCGGCGGCCCCCGTTCGCGGCTGACCGCCATGGCAGCGGTGTCCGAGCCGTCCCCAGCGTCCCCGCCGCCCAGCGCCGCGCCCACCTGGCCAAAC
This sequence comes from Amycolatopsis arida, assembly GCF_900115565.1. Lineage (GTDB taxonomy): Bacteria > Actinomycetota > Actinomycetes > Mycobacteriales > Pseudonocardiaceae > Yuhushiella > Yuhushiella arida. The sequence continues at coordinate 350,543 of NZ_FOWW01000006.1, forward strand.
CTGCTCACGCAACTGATCGCCGGCACCGACCTGTCCTCGGCCGACACCGCCTGGGCGATGGACCAGGTGATGTCCGGCGCCGCCACGCCCGCACAGATCGCCGGGTTCGCCGTCGCGCTGCGGGCGAAGGGCGAGACGCCGGCCGAGATCGCCGGCATGGCGAAGGCGATGCTCGACCACGCGCACCTCGTGGACGTCGACGTCCGCGCGGTGGACATCGTCGGCACCGGCGGCGACCGCTCCGGGTCGGTGAACATCTCCACGATGGCGGCCCTCGTGGTGGCCGCCGCGGGCGCGCCGGTGGTCAAGCACGGCAACCGGGCGGCGTCCTCCCGGTCCGGGGCCGCCGACGTGCTCGAGGCGCTCGGCGTGGCGATCGAGCTGACCGCCGAGGCGGTGGCCCGCTGCGTGCGGGAGGTGGGCATCGGATTCTGCTTCGCACCGGCGTTCCACCCGGCGCTGCGACACGCCGGCGCGCCCCGCCGGGAGCTGGGGGTGCCGACCACGTTCAACCTGCTCGGACCGCTGACCAACCCCGCGCGGCCGGCGGCCGGGATGATCGGCTGCGCCTACCCGGACAAGACGAGGGTGCTGGCCGAGGTGTTCGCTCGGCGCGGCGGGACCGTGCTGGTGGTCCGCGGCGATGACGGGTTGGACGAGCTCACCACCACGACGACCAGCTCGGTGTGGGTGGTCGACGGCGGTGCGGTCCGCGAGGAGACCGTGGACCCGGCCGCGCTGGGCATCCCGGCCGCGACCGGCGAGGACCTGCGCGGCGGCGACGCCGAGGCCAACGCCGAGGTGGTGCGGCAGCTCCTCGCCGGCAAGCCGGGGCCGGTGCGCGACGCCGTGCTGCTCAACGCGGCGGGGGCACTGGCCGCGCACGCCGGATTCTCCGGCTCGCTGGCCGACGACCTCGCCGCCGGCATGGCCCGCGCGGCCGCGGCCGTCGACAGCGGTGCGGCGGCGGACCTGCTCACCCGGTGGGCGGAACTGACCCGGCGACTGGCTCGGGACTGAACGCCCGCCGGTAGTCGCTCGGGCTGGTGCCGCGCAACCGGCGGAACTGGTGCCGCAGCGCCGCCGCCGACGCGTAGCCGCACGCCCGCGCGACGTCCTCCACCGGAAGCCGGCCCTCCTCCAACAGCGCCTGCGCCCGGTCCAGCCGGCGCTCGGTGAGCCAGCGGTGCGGCGTCGTCCCGGTGACCGCGGCGAACCGGCGCAGGAACGTGCGCTCCCGCAACCCCGCGCGGCGGGCCAGCTCGGCCACCGTCACCGGCTGGTCCAGCCGGCGCTCGATCCACTCCAGCACCTCGGCGATGATGGCCGCGTGGGCCGTGTCGGACGCGTCGGACGGCAGCACCGGGGCCTCGACGAACTGGGCCTGCCCGCCGGCGCGGTGCGGCGAGGCCACCATCCGGCGGGCCAGCGCGGTGGCCGCGGCGATGCCCCGCGTCCGGCGCACCAGGTGCAGGCACAGGTCGACGGCGGCGACCGTGCCGGCACTGGTGAGCACCCCGCGGTCGTCGACGTAGAGGGCCCGCGCGTCCACCTCGGCGGTGGGGAACCGCTCGGTGAACTCCCGCTCGTACACCCAGTGCACGGTGCACCGCCGCCCGTCGAGCAGCCCGGCGTAGCCGAGCGAGAACACGCCCGCGCAGAACCCGGCCACCCAGGCGCCCCTGCCGGCGGCCCCGCGCAGCGCGTCCAGCACCGGCTCCGGCGGGGGCTCGCTGCGCGGTGCGCAGGTGGGCACCACCAGCAGGTCGGCGGCCTTCGCCCAGTCCAGATCGGACAGCCCGGTCAGCCGGAAGCCGGACCAGCTGGTGACGGGCTCGGCGTCCGGCGAGCAGACGGCGAAGTCCCAGCCGTCGATGCCGTCGGCCGTCCGGTCGGTGCCGAACACCTCGCAGGCGACGCCGAGCTCGAACGGCGACACCTGGTTGGCCACGACCACGGCGACCCGCTGCACGTCCACACCGGCAGTGTGTCACAAGCTTTGCGGTCGTTGTCACCTCTGCCACTCGTCGCCACCGGTCGGCCGGTCCACGCTGGGCAGATGACGACGAAGACGGTTCCCCGCCCCACCAGCACCTCGCCCGCGCCGGCCGGTGACTCCCGGGCCCTGCTGAAGTGGACGGCCGCCATGGCGCTGTCCGGCACGATCGGCGCGGTCGTGCTGGAGAGCGGGGCGGACGCCCCGGCGGTGGCGTTCGCTCGCTGCCTGGTGGGCGGGCTGCTGCTGGCGCTGTGGTCGGCCGCGCGCGGCTGGCTGCGCCCCCGCGCCTGGACGATCGGCCGCGCCGACCTCGGCCTCGCCGTGCTCGGCGGCGTGCTGCTGGTCGGCAACTGGGTGCTGCTGTTCGCCTCGTACGCGCTGTCGTCGATCTCGGTGAGCACGGTGGTGTACCACACCCAGCCGCTGCTGCTGGTCGGCCTCGCGGCGGTGCTGCTCGGCGAGCGGGTGACCCGCGGCCACCTGGTCCGCGCGGTCGTCGCGTTCGGCGGGGTGGCGCTGATCTCCCTCGGCGCCTCCGGCGCCGGCGGACAGCCGGTGGGGCTCGCCGGGATCGCGCTGGCGCTGGGCGCGGCCGCGCTGTACGCCGGCGCCTCGCTGGTCGCCAAGCGGCTCGCCCACATCCGGCCGCACCTGCTCGCCGCCATCCAGCTCACGGCCGGCACCGTGCTGCTGGCGCCGGCGCTGCTGGTCACCCCGCTGCCGGGAAGCACCGAAGGGCTGCTCTGGCTGGTGCTGCTGGGCAGCGTGCACACCGCGCTGATGTACGTGCTGATGTACGGCAGCATCGGCAGGCTGCCCACCGGCACCGTGGCACTGCTGTCCTATGTGTACCCGGTGGTGGCCGTGGTGGTCGACGTGCTCGCCTACGGACACCGGATCACCGCCACCGAGGCGGTGGGGATGGCGGCCGTGCTGGTGGCGGCACTCGCTCCGCGACGGCGGTGAGGCTACTCGTGGTTGGGGCCGGTGTGGTACTCGAAGACCAGGCCACCGATGGTGATGAGCAGCGCGATGATCGCGAAGATCAGCAGCCAGACGTGGAAGAACGCCAGCGCCACACCGCCCAGCGCGGCGGAGGCCGCCAGTCCGATCGGCCAGTAGCTGCCCGGGCTGAAGAAGCCCAGTTCACCGGCGCCGTCGCTGACCTCGGCTTCCTCCCGGTCCTCCGGGCGCGGCTCGATGCGCCGGGAGATGAACCGCATGTAGCTGCCGGCCAGCAGGGCGAGCCCGCCGGTCAGGATCAGTGCCACCGTCCCGACCGGCTCCACGCCGTCGTTGGTCATGTACGCCGTCATCACTGCGTAGATGGCGGCCACCGCAAAGGCAAAGACCGTGACGATGTCGAAAATCCGGGCTTCGACCTTCATGGACGTGTCCTCACTTCTCGCGCTGCTGGGGGATCGCTTTCGGCCGGCGGATCAGCCCGAGGCGGTCCGCGCCGTGCGGTCGGTGTTGAACGGCGAGGTGGTGACCGCGCTCGGCGCGCACAGCTCACCGCAGCCCTCGGCCTGCATCGCGGCCAGCGCCTCCCGCGCGGTGTTCGGCCGTCCGGTGGCCGGGTTGATCTGGGTGCGCAGCTGGATGTACCGGTCGTACTTGTCCGGGGACAGCGCGCGGACCTCAAAGTTCATCACCGCGTGGTAGGTGCCGCACAGCTCGGCGCAGCGGCCGACGAACGACCCCTCCCTGTCGATGGTGTTCTGGAAGGCGTTGTCCTGGTTGTTCTTCTCCGGGTGCGGGAAGACGTCCCGCTTGAAGTTGAACTCCGGGACCCAGAACGAGTGGATCACGTCGGTGGAGCGGAGGTTGTACTGAATGGTCCGCTGGGTGGGTAGGACCAGCAGCGGGATCTCGGTCGAGCTGCCGACCGTGCTGATCGGCTGCCCCTCCGCGGTCCTCGCCTCCTCCGGGTAGACGAACTCCCAGTTCCACTGGAAGGCGACCACGTCCACGACGACGTCCGGGTCGTCCTTCTTGCCGAGCACCTTGGTCTCGGTGGTGGCGGTGAAGAAGAACAGGCCGCACACGATGATCACCGGGAGGACCACGGTGAACAGCTCGAGCGGCAGGTTGTACTGGAACTGCCGGGGCAGCCGGTCGGGGCCGTCGCCGTCCTTCTTCCGGAAGAAGGCGACACACCAGAAGATCAGGCCCCAGACGATCACGCCAACGATGAGCGCGGCGATGACCGACCAGGTCCACAGCGCCTGCATCCGCTCGGCCTCCGGGGTCACGCCCTCCGGCCAACCGAACCGCAGGATCTCCTCTCCGGAGCACCCGGTCGCCAGGATCGCGACCAGCCCGGCCAGCGCGGCGACCTTGCCGGCCCGTGCCGGCCGCGAGGCCCCGCCGTCCGGAGCGGCCCCCCGCCGGGGGGTGGGTGACAACCCTGCGCCGTGCCGCTTCACACCGCCTCCTTGCCGAACGTCGTGACAGGCGGAGCCTAGCCGAGCAGCCGGATCCCGCCGACCAAGGGGTAACACTGCCGTGGGGCGGGCTCGGGGGGCCGGCGCCGGGGGCGTCCGGCGTGTCGCGGCATACTCTGGCTCTCGGAATCCGGCCTCGACCTCAAGGTGTGTGAAGACGCGTGTGCGGCCTGCTTGGACTGGTCTGTGCCAGTGAGAACGACGCGGTGAAGGCCAGGGACGCCGTGGGCCGGGCGCTGCGCTGCCAGCGGCATCGCGGCCCGGACGAGACCGACACCTGGGCCGACGGCGAGGTCGTGTACGGCTTCAACCGGCTCGCGTTCATCGACCTCGAGCGCTCGCACCAGCCGCTGACCTGGGGCCCGCCGGAGGCGCCGACCAGGTACACGCTGAACTTCAACGGCGAGATCTACAACTACCGCGAGCTGCGCGAGGAGCTGGCCCGCGAGCACGGTGCGACGTTCGCCACAGAGGGCGACGGTGAGGCCATCGTGGCCGCCTACCACTACCTCGGCCCGGACGCGGTGCGCCGGCTGCGCGGCATGTTCGCGTTCCTGATCTGGGACGCCGAGCGCAGGGTGGTGTTCGGCGCCCGCGACCCGTTCGGGATCAAGCCGCTGTTCTACGCGCAGGGCCCCGGCGGCATCGCGTTCTCCAGCGAGAAGAAGAGCCTGCTCGAGCTGTCCGACGTGCTGGGCGTGCCCCAGGAGCTGGACCGCACGGCGCTGCAGCACTACCTGGTGCTGCAGTACGTGCCGGAGCCGGCGACGCTGCACGCCGACGTCCGGCGGATCGAGTCGGGCACGTCGTTCACCGTGGCGCCGGGCGGGCAGTTGTCCACCGAGCGGTACTTCGTCCCGGAGTTCGCCGCGCGGCCGGTGCCGGACGCGGCCGGTGCCGAGGCGCTGCACCGGGAGATCGCCGACGTGTTGCGCGACTCGGTGGCCAAGCACATGGTCTCCGACCCGGACATCACGGTCGGCGCGTTCCTCTCCGGCGGCATCGACTCGACGGCGATCGCCGCGCTGGCCAAGGAGCGGAACCCGAACCTGATCACCTTCACCACCGGCTTCGAGCGCGAGGGCTACTCCGAGGTGGACGTGGCCGCCGAGTCGGCCGAGGCGATCGGGGTCGAGCACGTGGTCCGCACGGTGTCGGTCGAGGAGATGATGGAGGCGCTGCCGCTGATCGTCTGGTACCTCGACGACCCGGTGGCCGACCCGGCGCTGGTCCCGCTGTGGTTCATCGCCAGGGAGGCGCGCAAGCGGGTGAAGGCGGTGCTCTCCGGCGAGGGCTCCGACGAGCTGTTCGGCGGTTACACCATCTACCGCGAGCCGCTGTCGCTGGCGCCGTTCGAGAAGGTGCCGGGCAGCGTGCGGCGGCTGCTGGGCAAGGTGTCCACCCGGATCCCGGAGGGCACCCGCGGCAAGGACCTGCTGCGCCGCGGCGCGCTGCCGCTGGAGGAGCGCTACTACGGCAACGCGCGCATCTTCCGCGACGACCAGCTCCGCGGGGTGCTGCGCACCTTCACCGAGGGGGTCGGGCACCGGGACGTCACGGACCGCTGGTACCGGGAGTCGGTTGGGTGGGACCCGGTGGCCCGGATGCAGCACGTGGACCTGTTCACCTGGCTGCGCGGCGACATCCTGGTCAAGGCGGACAAGATGACCATGGCCAACTCGCTGGAGCTGCGGGTGCCGTTCCTCGACCCGGAGGTGTTCCGGGTGGCCTCGCGCATCCCGCTCGAGCAGAAGATCACCAAGGAGACCACGAAGTACGCGCTGCGCAGGGCGCTCGACGGCATCGTGCCGGCGCACGTGCTCAACCGGCGCAAGCTGGGCTTCCCGGTGCCGATCCGGCTGTGGCTGCGCGACGAGATGTACGACTGGGCGCGCGGGATCATCGCCGACTCGAAGACCGACGAGCTGCTGGACAAGAAGGCCGTGCGGGCGCTGCTCGACGAGCACCGGGCGGGCACGCTGGACCACAGCCGCCGGCTGTGGGCGCTGCTGGTGTTCATGATCTGGCACGGGATCTTCGTCGAGCACCGGATCACCCCGGAGGTCCCCGAACCCCAGTACCCCGTCCACGTCTGACCCGGTGTGTCCGCGCGTTATGCGCACGTGTCCGCGTCGTGCGGCGCGGACACGTGCGCACAGAGCGCGGACACGCGTACGTGGAGCGCGGACACGGCGGCCCGGGCGTGGAGCTCGTGGTCAGGTGGGGAGGACGGGGGCGATCTCGTCGGCGGCGTCGGGGCCGAAGGCGTCGCGCAGGCGGGTGAGGGCGCTGTCGCGGTCGAAGGTCCACTCCTGCGGGCCGACGACCTCCAGCACGAGCACGGCGATCAGCGACCCGAGCTGCGCGGCGCGCTGCACGCCCAGCCCGCCGTGCAGCGCGGCGAGGAACCCGGCGCGAAAGCCGTCGCCGATGCCGGTGGGGTCGGCCTTGGCGGTCTCGGGCACGGCGCCGACCTGCAGGGCGGTGCCGTCGGCGCCGACGATCTCCACGCCCTTCTCGCCGAGCGTGGTGACCCGCATGCCGACCCTGGACAGCACGTCCGCCTCGGTCCAGCCGGTCTTGCGCAGCAGCAGCTCCCACTCGTAGTCGTTGCTGAACAGGTACCGGGCCCCGGCGACGAAGTCGCGGGCCTGCTCGCCGTCCATCCTGGCGAGCTGCTGCGAGGGGTCGGCGATGAACGGGTAGTCACGCTGCCGGCACTCCTCGGCGTGCCGCAGCATCGCGTCCGGGTCGTCGGGACTGATCATCACCAGGTCGAGCCCGCCGACCCTGTCGACGACGGGGGCGAGCTCGATGTTGCGGGCCTCGGCCATCGCGCCGGCGTAGAACGTGGAGATCTGGCACAGGTCCTCGTCGGTGGTGGCGACGAATCGGGCGGTGTGCGCGACCTCGGAGACGTGCACGCCGGAGGTGTCCACGCCGTGCCGTTCCAGCCAGGCGCGGTAGTCGGCGAAGTCGGCACCGACGGCGCCGACCAGGACGGGCCGCACGCCGAGCACACCGAGCCCGTAGGCGATGTTGGCGCCGATGCCGCCGCGGCGAACCACGAGGTCGTCGGCGAGGAAGCTCAGGGACACCCGGTGCAGCTGCTCGGCGACGAGCTGCTCGGCGAACCGGCCGGGAAAGTGCATCAGGTGGTCGGTTGCGATGCTGCCGCACACCGCGATCCGCGCCTTGGCTGCCACCGGCTCTCCTTCGGGTCGATCGGCGCTCGGTCGACGGCCGGCGGGTGCCGGCCGCCCGGTGGGAGTAACCCGTCCGGGCAGTTTCCGGGGAATTCCACCCCGCCGTCCGACACTACCGGGAGGTAGGGGTTTCCGGCTCGAGAACCGGTCCATAACGTCGTGCAGATGAGCCGTATCCACGAGCCCGAGACCCTCGGCGAGCTGATCGCCGACTGCGCGGAGATCCCGACGGACCTGCGCCCCGGACCTCCGCCCGCCCCCCGGTCCACGGTCGTCGAGCCGTGGACGGTCGACGACGCCTGCCTGGCCCAGGTCGCCGACCTGGACACCTACGTCTGACCGAACCACCCGCCCCAGTCCTGGGCAGGACGCCCCCCACGCGGGCGGGCTGTGGTCCCCCGCGCGGCAATGCCGCGGGCAGGCCAACGTCACGCACCAACGGACGGCGCCCAACACCCTGGAGGGGCCGGCGGGCGCTGGTCACCACCCCAACTCGAGGAGTGGCGCTGCCTCACCAGCCGAACATGAAGACGGGCGCTGGTCACTCGAGAAAGTGACCAGCGCCCGCCAACGTGATGGAGCTCGCACTGTGGGGTGTGCGGGGGTCGCCCCCGCAACAACGCCTCAGTGGAAGCTGTCGCCGCAGGCGCAGGAGCCACCCGCGTTGGGGTTGTCGATGGTGAAGCCCTGCTTCTCGATGGTGTCGACGAAGTCGATGGAGGCGCCGTCGACGTACGGTGCGCTCATCCGGTCGACCGCGACGCGGAGCCCGTTGAACTCGCGGAACAGGTCGCCGTCCAGCGTGCGCTCGTCGAAGAACAGCTGGTAGCGCAGTCCCGCGCAGCCGCCCGGCTGCACGGCGAGGCGCAGGTGCATGTCGTCGCGGCCCTCCTGCTCGAGCAGGGCCTTCGCCTTGGCCGCGGCGGCCTCGGTCAACGTCACGCCGTGGGTCGCTTCGCCGGCCTCGGCCTGGGTGGTGCCGGTCTGCTCAGCGGTCGTCATGGATCTCCCTCGGGTGTAGCTGTCGCGGGAACGATGGTACTGCCAGTGCCAACACACGGTGTTCCCGTTGTGTTCCACACCGCCCGCCGGACGGGTGGCGCTGCCCCCATGGTGACACAGGTGCCCGAGGTGCCTGATCTCACGCAGGTCGGCTGCCATATCCTGATCGGGTGAGGTTCCTGCGCCGCAACAGCACCGAAGAGGCCGACACCGCCACCGTCGAGGTCGAGGAGAGCGGCGAGACCCACGTGGGCAGGGGGTACACGCCGGGCAAGGGCCGGCCGACCCCGAAGCGCCGGGAGGCGGAGCGTCGCCGCGGGCCGGTCGCGCCGCCGCCGCGGAGCACCAAGGAGGCGATCCGGCGCAACCGGGAGCTGCGTAAGAAGAACCCGGTCTCCAAGGAGGAGCGCCGGGCCGCCGCGCGGGAGCGTCGCGAGCGGATGAACGCCGGTGACGACCGTTACCTGCTGCCCCGCGACCGCGGCCCGGTGAAGGCGTACGTGCGTGACCTGGTCGACTCCCGGCGGCACGTGCTGGGCCTGTTCATGCCGCTGGCGATCGTGGTGTTCATCGCGTTGCTGGTGCCGTACCCGGCGGTGCAGCAGTACGCGACGCTGCTGACCACGGTGATGCTGCTCGGCATGATCGTCGAGGGCGTGCTCAACGGCCGGCGGGTGGCCAGGCAGGTGCGGGAGAAGTTCCCCAAGGAGAACATCAAGGGCTTCTCGATCGGCTGGTACGCGTTCATTCGGGCGAGCCAGATCCGGCGGTTGCGGGTGCCCAAGCCGCGGGTGCGGCCGGGCAACCCGGTGCCCGACCCGCGGTAGGACGGGCGGCTGGAGCGCGCTCCAGGTCGTTAGCAACGCGAAAGGTATCGGCTAGGCTGGCCGGCATGGAGTTTCGACGCCTCGGCCGCAGCGGCCTCTCGGTCAGTGAGATCTCGTACGGCAACTGGATCACCCACGGCTCCCAGGTGGAGGAGGACCAGGCGCACGCCTGCATCCACGCCGCGCTGGACGCCGGCATCACCACCTTCGACACTGCCGACGTCTACGCGAACACCGCGGCGGAGTCGGTGCTCGGCCGGGGGCTGGCCGGGCAGCGCCGGGAGAGCCTGGAGATCTTCACCAAGGTGTTCTGGCCGACCGGGCCCGGCGGGCCGAACGACCGGGGGCTGGGCCGCAAGCACATCATGGAGTCGGCGCACGCGTCGCTGAAGCGGCTGCAGACCGACTACATCGACCTCTACCAGGCGCACCGGTTCGACCGGACGGTGCCGCTGGAGGAGACGATGCTCGCCTTCGCCGACCTGGTGCGGCAGGGCAAGGTGCTCTACGTCGGCGTCTCGGAGTGGACGGCCGAGCAGATCACCCGCGGCGCCGCGCTGGCCCGCGAGCTGAGGATCCCGTTCGTGTCGAACCAACCGCAGTACAGCATGCTGTGGCGGGTGATCGAGAGCCAGGTGATCCCGGCGTGCGAGCGGGAGGGGCTCAGCCAGATCGTCTGGTCGCCGATCGCGCAGGGCGTGCTGACCGGCAAGTACAAGCCGGGGCAGCCACCGCCGGCGGGGTCGCGGGCGACCGACGAGAAGGGCGGCGCGACCTTCGTCAAGGGCTTCCTGCGGGACGAGGTGCTCGAGCGGGTGCAGCGGTTGGAGCCGCTGGCCAAGGAGGCCGGGTTGACGCAGGCCCAGCTGGCGGTGGCGTGGGTGCTGCAGAACCCGAACGTGGCCTCGGCGATCATCGGCGCCACCCGGCCGGAGCAGGTGCGGGAGAACGTCAAGGCCGCCGGCGTGACGCTGGACGCCGACCTGCTCGCCAAGATCGACGAGGTGCTCGAGGACGTCGTCGAGCGCGACCCGCGGCGGACGGTCAGCCCCTGATCGTCGCTCGTGATCGAACGAACGGGCCGGTGGCCGGGGACGTCCCAGGCCACCGGCCCGACGTCGTGCTGGCCCTCCTCACTCGGCCGCGACCGAACGGCCGGCGAGCACGCGCTCGGCGACCGCGAGGTCGTGCGCGTAGGTGACCTTGAGGTTGGTCGGCTCGCCGGGCACCCGGCGGACCGTGAGGTCGGTGAACCGCTCGACGCACGAGGCGGTGTCGGTGCCGGCGAAACCCTCGCGGGCGGCACGCTCGTAGGCGGCCAGCAGGGGCGCGGCGGAGAACCCCTGCGGGGTCTGCGCCCGGACCAGCATGCCCGGCGGCCGGCCGGCCAGGCGGGACCCGGTGCCGTCGACCGCGGCGAGGTCGTCGGCGGTCAGCCCGGGCACCGCTCCCCCGTGCTCGCGCGCCGCGGCCAACACCGAGGTGACCAGCCGCGGGGAGACCAGCGGGCGCGCGCCGTCGTGCAGCAGCACGGTGTCCACCGCGCCCGCGCCGATCCGCTCCGCCAGCTGGCGCAGCGCGTTGAGCTCGGACTCCTGCCGGGTGGCGCCGCCGGGCACCACCTCGATTCCCGGGCCGGCGACCTCCGCCGCGAGCTCGGCGTCCTGCGGTCGGATCACCAGCACCAGCACGCCGACGTCCGGGGCGCGCGCGAACGCGGCCAACGACCAGGCGACCAGCGGGCGCCCGGCGAGCGGCAGGTACACCTTGTTCCGCCGCGCGCCGACCCGGGTGCCCGCACCGCTGGCCAGCACCACACCGGCTGCGGTCGGGGAGGCGGGTGGCACGCCGGACAGCATACGGACGGGCGGCGCGCACCCGGTAGCGTTCCCACCGTGGACGACGTGGACGCCGTGGGCTCCGTGGACCCAGCCCTGACCTTCCCCACCCTCCCGCTGCCCGACGAGATCGCCAGGGCCGACGCCCTGCGCCGGCACACCGAGCTGGTCAAGCCGGTCGAGTCGCTCGGCCGGCTGGAGGAGCTCGGCGCATGGATCGCCGCCTGCCAGGGGCAGTCGCCGCCCCGGCCGTTCGTCCGGCCCCGGGTCGTGGTGTTCGCCGCCGACCACGGCATCGCCGCCAAGGGCGTCTCGGCCCATCCGCCGGAGGCCACCGCGCGGATGGTGGTCGCGCTGCTCACCGGTGGGACGGTCACCGGCGTGCTGGCCGCCGCCGTGGGCGCCGGGCTGCGGGTGGAGGACGTGGGCGTCGACGCCGAGCCGCCCGACCCGGAGCTGGCCCGGTTCAAGGTCCGCCGCGGCTCGGGGTCGATCGACACCGAGGACGCCCTCACCGGCGACGAGGTACTGGCGGCGGTGCGGGCCGGCATGGCCGTCGCCGACGCCGAGGTGGACGCCGGGGCGGACCTGCTGCTGCCCGCGCAGCTGGGGGTCGGTGGCAGCACCCCGGCCTCGGTCCTCGTCGCGGCGCTCACCGGCAGCGAGCCGGTCGCGGTGGTCGGCCGGGCGTCGGGCATCGACGACAACGCCTGGATGCGCAAGGCCGCGGCGGTCCGCGACGCGCTGCGCCGCGCCCGGCCCGTGCTGACCGACCCGCTGGCGCTGCTGCGCACGGCGGGTGGCGCCGACCTCGCGGCGCTCACCGGGTTCCTCGCGCAGGCGGCCGTGCGGCGCACCCCGGTGCTGCTCGACGGGCTCGCCGTGGGCGCGGCGGCACTGCTGGCCGAGGAGCTCGCCCCGGGCGCCTCGGCGTGGTGGGTCGCCGCGCACCGGTGCGCCGAGCCCGCCCACCCGCTGGTGCTCGAGCATCTCGACCTGGCGCCGCTCCTGGACCTGGACATCCGGCTCGGCGAGGGCGCCGGCGCGGCGGCCGCGCTGCCGCTGCTGGCGATGGCCGTGCGGGTGCTGGCGGAGACGGCCACGTACGAGCAGGCGGGCGTCCCCCGCCCGGTGCTCCCACCGCCGGGGCGCTGACCTACGGCGCGAGGAGCCGGCGGAGCAGCTCGTCGACGGCCGCCTCGGCCGGCTCGACCGCGGCGGCGTGGTCCCGCGCCCGCGCCAGCATCAACCCCACCTCGTTCATCGTCGCGAGCAGGGCGTGGGCGAACACGTCGACGTGGTCGGCGGCGAGCAGCCCGGCCCCGGCGGCGTCGGTCAGCGCACGGCGGATCCGCCCGAGGACGTGCTGCTCGTCCAGCTCACGCCAGCGCTGCCAGCCGAGCACGGCCGGCGCGTCGAGCAGCAGGATCCGCTGCACCGCCGGGTCACCGGTGAGCCGGATCCAAGCCGCGCAACCCGCCCGCACCGCCGCGACGGGGTCCGAGCTGCCCCGGGTGGCCGCGGCCATCCGCTCGTCGACCCGCCGGTGCAGCGCCTCGAGCACGGCGGTGAACAGGGCGTCCTTGCCGGGAAAGTGGTGGTAGAGGGCACCGCGGCTGAGGCCGGACTCCCGGAGCACGGCCTCGACGGAGGTGCCGTCGTATCCGTGCTCGGCGAACAGCCGGGTCGCCACGGTGACCACGTGGTCGCGCGTGGCGTGCCCACGCTCCCGTTTCTTGTCCATCCGTCCCCACGCCTCGCTCGTCTCGCCGCACGACTTGACAGACCGACTGTCGGTCTAGAAAACTCCAGACCGACAGTCGGTCTGTCCAACTCTTCCGTGGAGGCACCCTACCCATGACCGCCCCGACCCTGACCAGACATACCGTCGCCACCCGCTCCGGCCCGCTCAGCTACCTGTCCGCGGGCCGGGGTCCCGCCGCCCTGTTCGTGCACGGTGTGGGCACGAACGCGAACCTGTGGACCGGCGTCCTCGAGGCGTTGGCCACCGAGCGCCGCTGTCTCGCGCTCGACCTGCCCCTGCACGGGCGGTCCCCGGCCGCCGACGACCAGGACCTCTCCTTGGGCGGGCTGGCGACGGCGATCGCGGACTTCTGCGCGGCGCTGGACTTGGACCAGGTGGACCTCGTCGCCAACGACACCGGCGGCGCCGTCGCGCAGGTCCTCGCCGCCCGCCACCCTCGGTTGCCGCGGACCCTCGTGCTCACCAACTGCGAGACGCACGACAACGTGCCACCGGAGGCGTTGCGGCCGACCGTCGAGCTGGCCCGTCGGGGCGAGCTGGCGGCCATCGGGGCCCAGCTCGTGGCCAATCCGGAGCAGGCCCGGCAGGACGTGTTCGGTGGCGCCTTCCAGTACCCCGAGCGACTCACCGACGAGGCCGTGCGCGACTACCTCGAGCCGGTGTTCGGCACCGAGAGGGCCGGCCGCCTCTTCGAGCGGCTGCTGACGTCGCTGGACGCCGCGGAGCTGGTGGCCGCCGAGCCACGGCTGAAGGAGTTGGCGGTGCCCACCCTGCTGGTCTGGGGCACCGACGACCCGAACTTCCCGCCGCGCTGGGCGCACTGGCTGCGGGACACGCTGCCGCGCGTGGTCGACCTGGTCGAGGTCGAGGGTGGGCGGCTGTTCTTCCCCGCCGAGCGACCGGCGGACCTGGCGCGCCCGGTGCGCCGGTTCTGGCGGGAGCACGGCTGACCACCGGGTGCCCCGCCGCGAACCGGCGGGGCACCCGAAACCGCGGTCAGTCGAGGCGGTGGCGCCAGCCGTGCGGGTCGGGCCGGGTGCCGGTCTGGATGCCGGTGAGCTCGGCGCGCAGGCGGAGGGTGACCTCGCCGGGCTCGCCGCCGGCGATGGTGAACTCGCCCTCGGCGTGCTTCACCCGGCCCACCGGGGTGATCACCGCGGCCGTGCCGCAGGCGAACACCTCGGTGAGCTCGCCGGACTCGGCGGCCTTCTGCCACTCCTCGGTGGAGATGCGCCGCTCCTCGACGGGGAGCCCGAAGTCCTTCGCGAGGGTGAGCAGCGAGTCGCGGGTGACGCCGGGCAGCAGCGTGCCGGTCAGCTCCGGGGTGACCAGCCGCGCGTCGGCGCCGGAGCCGAAGACGAAGAACAGGTTCATCCCGCCCATCTCCTCGACCCACTTGCGCTCGACCGCGTCCAGCCACACGACCTGGTCACAGCCCTGCCGCACGGCCTGTGCCTGTGCCACGAACGCGGCGGCGTAGTTGCCGGCGCACTTGGCGAACCCGGTGCCGCCGGGGGCGGCGCGGACGTACTCGGTGCTCAACCACACCGTCACCGGCTTCACCCCCCCGGGGAAGTACGAGCCGGCCGGCGAGGCGATGGCCGCGTAGAGGTACTCGCTGGCCGGGGCGTTCACCCCGAGGCCGACGGACGTGGAGATCATGAACGGGCGCAGGTACAGCGACGCCTCGCCTTCGGAGGGCACCCAGCGCCCGTCGACGGCGATCAGCTCGCGCAGCGAGGCGAGGAACAGCTCGTCCGGCAGCTCCGGCATGGCCAGCCGCCGCGCGGAGATGCGGAACCGGGCGGCGTTGGCCTCCGGGCGGAACGCCGCGATCGAGCCGTCCGGCTGGCGGTAGGCCTTGAGGCCCTCGAAGATGGCCTGGGCGTAGTGCAGCACCGAGGTGGCCGGGTCCAGGGTGAGCGGCTGGTACGGGCCGACCCGCGGGTCGTGCCAGCCCCGCCCCTCGGCGTAGCGGACGGTCACCATGTGGTCGGTGAAGCTCGACCCGAAGCCCGGGTTCGCCAGTACCTCCGCCACCCGCTCCGCGCTGGCCGGGCTGGTGTGGGGGACATGGCGGAAGGACATCGGCGTCGTCATGGTCAGAGGATATCCCTTAGTAGGACGTCAGAACATTCCCGCCCGGCGCGGCGGCCATCCCCGATGTCCCGCCGTCCCCCCTAGGATGGGCTGGTGAGCTCACCATCGCAGCCCGCCGGCCCGAACCGCGTCTCCGCGGGCACCGCGTCCGACGTCAAGACCCTCGCCGCCGCCGCGCTGCTGACCTTCGCGGCTGGGTGCGTGGTGCTGATCGGGTACGGGATCGCCGGCGGGTTCGGCGGGTTCCTGGGCATCGTCGGCGCCGTCTTCGGCGTGGTGTGGTGGCGCAGCCTGCACGACAAGGTCTTTCCCCGGGACATCCCGCGGTCGTCGATGATCGGCCTCACCGTGGCCACCGTCGTGCTCGCACTGATCGTCTACGCGATGTCCTGACACCCGATGTCCTGACACCCGATGTCCTGACACCGCGGGAGGGCCGCGCGGTCGCCGTCGACGGCCCGTACGCCGAGGCCAAGGAGGTGCTGGCGAGCTTCGCGATCGGCGACTGCGCCAGCCACGACCGTGCCCTCGACATCGCCGGCCGGATCGTCGAGGCGATCGGGGACACGGTGGAGGTCCGGCCGATCGGGGTGGACCCGACCGCGGACGGATGACCACTGTGGACCATCAGGGCGTCGAGGACCTGCTGCGCGCGCTGGCGCCGCGGGGTCCTCGGCGCGTTGACGAGGCGCTACGGCCACTTCGACCTCGCCGAGGACGCGGTGCAGGAGGCGCTGCTGGCCGCCGTGCGGCAGTGGCCCGAGCAGGGCGTGCCGGAGGACCCGAAGCCCTGGCTGATCCGGGTGGCCGCGCGGCGGCTGATCGACCAGCCGCGTGCCGACCAGTCCCGCCGGCGGCGGGAGGTGGAGGTGTTCGTGCGTGACCCGGGCGAGTGGACCGGCCCCGCCGGGAGCGGTGACGACTCGCTCGTGCTCCTGCTGCTGTGCCGCCATCCGGTGCTGCCCACCACCGCCCAGGTCGCGCTCACCCCGCGCGCCGGCCCGGCGGGCCGAGGACACGGACTGGCACCAGATCGTCGGCCTGTACGGGTTGCTCCGGACCATGACCGGCAACGCGGTCGTCCGGCTGAACCAGGCCGTGGCGGTGGACATGGCCTACGGCCCCCGCGCGGGGCTGGCGATGCTCGCCCCGCTCGACGAGGATCCCCGGCTCGCCCGGCACCACCGCCTGGCCGCGGTCCGCGCCCACCTGCTCGAGCTGGCCGGCGACCTCGCCGCCGCCAGGGCCGGGTACGAGGAGGCCAGCCCGCGCACCACGGGCGACCCGGAACGGCGCCACCTCCGCGCCCGGATCGCCCGCCTGACGTCCTAGCTCCCCAACCCGAGCTCGGCGAGTAGGTCGGGCGGCAGGGTCGGCGCCGGCCACGCCGGGTCGGGGCGGAAGTCGGTCCACGTTCCGTCGAACGGGAACACGCCGGCCTCGACCAGCCCGATGATCCGGTGGCCCTCGGCGCGCAGCCGGTCGAGCCACGCCGGGGTGAGCCGGCCGGCCCGCACGGCCTCCTCGGCCTCGTCCTCGTCCTTCCAGCGCCACGTTCGATCCGGGTCGACCACCAGGTCCAGCACGCCGTCGATCCGGTCCGGCCCGCGGGCGGTGCGCCCCGCCGGGACCTCCAGGTTCACGTACCACTCGCGGAACGCCCCGTCCTCGCCGAAGCACCACCACACCGACGACCAGGCGGTGCCGGGCACCAGCCGCAGCGTTCCGGTGCCCCTCCACTGGTCCACAACGGACACCCGGGGCAGCCGGAACCGTTGTTCCAGCGGGACATCGCGCATCCGCCGGCCGCCGGCCAGCCGGGTGTCCACGATCGGGGTGCCCGCCGGCTGCCAGCCCAGCACCGTGGCGCCGTCGTCGCGCAACACCCGCAGGGGGTGGTGCCGGCCGGCGCTGCCGTCCGGGCGGACGAACCGCAGCACCGCCGTCTCCCCCGGCCGCCACCGCGCCGTCACGGCAGCCCCGCCACCGCGCTCGACAGCAGCGCCGACAGCAGGAGCGCCGCGAGCAGGAGCGCCGCCAGCACCGCGGCGGCCCACGCGCGGCGGTTCAGGGCAGCGCGCCGGCCGAGCACCCGGACCAGCGGGCCGACCAGGGCGAGCACGGCCACCACGGCCAGCACCGCCGGCGCGCCGAGCCCGGCGAGCAGCGCGGCGGCCAGCACCGCGGGCAGGAGCCACCCCGCGAGCCGGCGGCGCTGGGCCCCCGGCCGGTCCAGCGCGGCGAACGCCGCCGGGAGCGTGGCCAGCAGCACCACCGCGCCGAGCACCGGTGCCATCGCCCGCGCGTCGGCGGCGGCGAGCACGTCCCGCAGCGACGTGGGCGACAGTCCCAACCGGACCGGGCCGAGCTGGTACAGCGCCGCGCCGATCACGGCGAGCGCCACCACCGCCGCCCCGAGCAGCCGGCGGGTGTGCCTCCCCGGATCGGGGCCCCGGACCCCGGTGAACAGCGGCACCGCCAGCGCGGCGGCGACCAGCACCCCGAGCGGCCGGTCGGGCGGGCCCACCGGGGGCACCGGCCCGCGCTCCGGCGCCACCGCGAGGCACAACGCGACGAACACGACCGCCGCGGCCAGCAGCAGGCCGGCGCACCACCGCCGGTAGTAGGCGTCCAGCCGCATCCCGCCCGCCCAGGCCAGGCCGGCCACGCCGGTGAACGCGGCGGCGGCCGGCCACCGCGCGTCGGGAACGACGTATCCGGCGAACACCGCCGCGCTCAGCGCGAGCACCGCGACCCGGAACGCCACCGCCACCGCGCGATCGACCCGCTCCACCACACCGGCGGTGGCGCCGTCCTCGGATCCGGTGGCCGGGACCGGCCGGACGAGCCCGGCCAGCACGGCGGCCAGCCCGACAGCGGGCGGCAGCCACCAGCCCGCGACAGCGGCACCCACGGCGGGCACGACCAGCAACCCCACGGCAAGGAGCACACGACCTCCGTCCCCGATCCCCCGCGTTCCTCGTTAGCATGGCTCACGATCCGGCCGGGCAGCCGCCCGGTGCCCCGACCAGAGCGACCGCGCGAGGAGCCGACGTGACCGTGCCGAAGCTAGCCCTGACCGACAACACCGAGGCGGCACTGGCCAAGACCAAGGCCGACGCCATCGTGATCGGGACGGTGCAGGGCGCCGACGGGCTGGAGCTCGCCCCCGGGGCGGAGGCCGTGGCGGCCGCGCTCGGCGGTGACCTCGTCGACGTGCTCGGCGCGCTCGGCGCCACCGGCAAGGCCGAGGAGGTCGTCAAGCTGCCCACCCTCGGCAGGCTGCCGGCGGCGGTGGTGCTGGCGGCCGGCCTCGGCAAGCCGGCCGAGGGCGGGATCACCGCGGAGCAGGTCCGGCGCGCCGCCGGCGCCACCGGCAGGGCACTGGTGGGCACCAAGCGGGCCCTCACCACGCTGTCCGCGATCAACCTGCAGGCGGCCGTCGAGGGCACCGTGCTCGGCGGCTACGCCTTCACCGGGTACAAGTCCGAGCCCGGCGACGCGCCGGTGGCCACGCTGGACGTGGCGAGCCCGGACGGGGGCGCCGCCCGCGAGCACAAGGCGACGCTCAAGGCGGCCGGCGCCATCGCCGAGTCGGTGATGATCGCCAGGGACCTGATCAACACCCCGCCCAACGACCTGTTCCCCGCCTCCTTCGCCGAGCGGGCGAGGAAGCTGGCCGAGACGCACGAGTTGACCGTCGAGGTGCTCGACGAGAAGGCCCTCAAGCGCAAGGGCTTCGGCGGCATCCTGGGGGTCGGCGGCGGCTCCGCGCGACCGCCGCGGCTGGTGCGGCTGACCTACCGCGGCGCCAAGGCGAAGAAGAAGGTCGCGCTGGTCGGCAAGGGCGTCACCTTCGACACCGGCGGCATCTCGATCAAGCCGGCGGCCAACATGGACCACATGACCTCGGACATGTCCGGGGCCGCGGCCGTGCTCGCGTCGGTGGTGCTCGCCGCGAAGCTGAAGTACCCGCTCGAGGTGACCGCGACCATCCCACTGGCGGAGAACATGCCCTCGGGCACCGCGTACCGGCCCGGTGACGTGCTGAGCATGTACGGCGGCAAGACGGTCGAGGTGCTCAACACCGACGCCGAGGGCCGGCTGATCCTGGCCGACGCGATCGTGCGCGCCGCCGAGGACGGCCCGGACTACCTCATCGAGACGTCCACGCTGACCGGGGCGCAGATCGTCGCGCTCGGCAACCGCACCGCCGGCGTCATGGGCTCCGACGAGTTCCGCGACCGGGTGGCCGGCATCGCGCGGGCCACCGGCGAGGGCGGCTGGGCCATGCCGCTGCCGGACGAGCTGCGCGCCGACCTGGAGTCGCGGCTGGCCGACCTGACCAACGTGACCGGGCAGCGGTGGGCCGGGATGCTCGTCGCCGGCGTCTTCCTGCGGGAGTTCGTGGCCGAGGGGTTGCCCTGGGTGCACATCGACATCGCCGGGCCGGCGTTCAACACGTCCGGGCCATGGGGTTACACCCCGAAGGGCGGCACCGGGGTGCCGGTGCGCACCATCGCCGCGGTGCTGGCGGACATCGCCGACAACGGCTGACCGTGTCCGGCTGGGCCGCCGGGCGCTACCCCGACTCGGTCACCCAGGACGTGCTCACCGGCGGCGACGCGCGGGTGGACGCGGCGGTCGGCCACGCGGCGCTGCTGCTGGCGGCCGCGGGCTTCGCCGCCGAGTCGGACCGGGTGGTCGAGCGGTGGGTCGCCGCGACGGGACGGCCGGCCGCCGGGCTCACCGACGCGGCGGCGCGGGCGTGGGCGGTCCTGCTCGCGGCCAGGGGAACCCGTCCGACGTGGGCCGAGGGGCTGCCGCTCGCCGACGCGGAACCCCGCGGCCCGCACCCCTCCACCCGCGCGGGCTCCCGGGAGGCCGGCCCGTGGCCGAGCGGCTTTCGCGACGGGAGTTCCCCGGACGCCGATGACGTGGCGGACACCGCGCCGGCGGCCGCACCGGACGACGACGTGGTCGGGCGGCTCGTGGCCGGGTTGGCCCGCCAGCTCGGCCACGATCCGCCCGGCACCACCCGGGACCCGTCAGAGGGCCTGGTGGACGAGGTGGAACGGCGGGCCGAGGCGGGCGACGCCGACGGTGCGGTCGCGGCGATCGAGCGGTGGGCCCGGCGAGCCGCCTTCCACCCGGACGTGGCCCGGCTGGCGGCGCGGCCGGCGCTGGCCGGGTTGCTGCGGGCCGGGGCGCTCGGCCGGGCGCTGGACATCTCCGCCGACTGGGCCCGCGACTGCGCGGACCAGGTGACCGCCGCGTTGCGGGTGCGCTTCCCGGCGCCGGTCCCCTGCTCGTGGACGGAGCTGGTCGAGCGGATCCTCCGGTTGCGCGGCGAGCCCGGTCCGCCGCCCGCGCCGGTGCCGGCGGACCGGCTGGCCACGGTCGAGCGGGAACTGGGCGTGCGGCTGCCCGCCGACTACCGCGCGTTCCTGCGGACCTGCGACGGGCTACCCGCGGACGTGGTGTTCCCCCGGCTGCTCGGCGCGGCGGAGCTGGTTCAGGTGAACGCGAGCCGGACCCACTCCCCGGCGCCCGGTCGGCTGGTGGTGAGCGACCCTGCCGGGGAGTTCGCCGTCATCACCCTGGCGTGGGGCCGGGACGGCTGGCGCGCCGAGGAGCACGACCACGTGCTCGGCACCACCGCGCACCCGTGCTTCCGCGCGCTGCTGGAGGAGCACCTCCGCCTGCTCGAGGACAGCGCCTGACCGTGTCCGCGCTTCCCGCACGCGTGTCCGCGGTTCGTGCACGCGTGTCCGCGGTTCGTGCACGCGTGTCGGCGTCGTGCGACGCCGACACGCGTGCACAGAACGCGGACACAGCGTCAGCGGGGCGGGTTGTCGCCGCGCTCGCGGCGGCGCTGGAGGATCTTCTGCCGTTCGGTGTAGTCCCGCATCCGCTGGGGGTAGCCGACCTTGGCGACCTCGTACACCGGCATGGCCCGCTTGCGGGCGAACCGCACGGCGGCCTCGAAACTGCCGATCCGCCGCCTCGTCCACTCGCCGTCGTGGGCGACCAGCACGACCGTGGTCTCGGTGACCGTCGTGCGCGGCTCGACGAAGGCCTCGACACCCCGCCGCGACTCGGCCCACTCGTCGAGGTGCCGGGTGTCCGCGTCGGTCGATCCCCGCAGCGTGCCGGGGCGCCGCCCGCCCCCGCGCCGTCTACGCAACGAGTCGAAAAGTCCCACGTCGACCACCTCTTCTCCGTCAGCGCCCACGATCGACCCAAGGTCATTATCCCGGGTGACATGCCCCGCACCCGGCTCGGTCGCAAGCTTGCCGCACGTAGTGACAAGATGAGGTGTGCTGCCGGGGCCGAACGGCGCCGGGCGGACGACTCGAGCAACACCAACTGAGCACCACAACCTGCTTGTCGAGGAGTTACCGACGTGACCGACACCTCCGCCGACCTAGTGATCCTCGGCGGCGGATCGGGCGGCTATGCCGCGGCGTTCCGCGCGGCCGAGCTGGGCCTTTCCGTCACCCTGATCGAGAAGGACAAACTGGGTGGGACCTGCCTGCACCGCGGCTGCATCCCGACCAAGGCACTCCTGCACGCGGCGGAGGTCGCCGACTCGGCGCGCGACAGCGAGCAGTTCGGCGTCAAGACCACCTTCGACGGCGTCGACATCGCCGGGGTCAACAAGTACAAGGAATCGATCGTCTCGCGCCTGTACAAGGGCCTGCAGGGCCTGGCCAAGGCGCACAAGGTGAACCTCGTCGAGGGCACCGGCACGTTCGTCGGCGGCACCACCGTCGAGGTGGACGGCCAACGCCACACCGGCAAGAACCTCCTGCTGGCCACCGGCTCCTACGCCAAGTCGCTGCCCGGGCTCGAGCTCGGCGGCCGGATCATCACCAGCGACGACGCGCTCACCCTGGACTACATCCCGGAGAAGGTCGTCGTCCTCGGTGGCGGGGTGATCGGTGTCGAGTTCGCCAGCGTGTGGGCCTCCTTCGGCGTCGACGTCACGATCGTCGAGGCGCTGCCCCGGCTGGTGCCGAACGAGGACGAGTTCGCCTCCAAGCAGCTCGAGCGCGCCTTCCGCCGCCGGAAGATCAACTTCAAGACCGGCGTCCGGTTCACCGGGGCGAAGCAGGACGACAACGGCGTCACCGTGTCGCTGGAGTCCGGCGAGACGTTCGAGGCCGACCTGCTGTTGGTCGCCGTGGGCCGGGGCCCGAACACCGCCGGCCACGGCTACGAGGAGGCCGGGCTGGCGATGGATCGCGGCTTCGTCCCCACCGACGAGCGGCTGCGCACCAACCTGCCCAACGTCTACGCCGTCGGCGACATCGTGCCCGGCCTCCAGCTCGCCCACCGCGGCTTCCAGCAGGGCATCTTCGTGGCCGAGGAGATCGCCGGGCTGGACCCGCGGCCGATCGACGAGGCGGGCATCCCGCGGGTGACCTACTCGCACCCGGAGGTGGCCTCGGTCGGCCTCAGCGAGGACGCCGCGAAGGAGAAGTACGGTTCCGGCGTGCAGACCTTCACCTACGACCTCGGCGGCAACGGCAAGAGCCAGATCCTCAAGACCTCGGGTGCGGTCAAGCTGGTCAAGGCGCCGGACGGCCCGGTGGTCGGCCTGCACCTCGTCGGCGACCGGGTCGGCGAGCTCATCGGCGAGGCGCAGCTGATCTACAACTGGGAGGCGTTCCCGGAGGACGTCGCCCCGCTGATCCACGCCCACCCGACCCAGACCGAGGCCCTCGGCGAAGCGCACCTTGCCCTGGCCGGCAAGCCACTGCACGTGCACAGCTGACGCCGCGGCACCACCTCATCCCCCATCCAGACGTAAGGGAGTCAGCGAACGATGGCCTACTCCGTCACACTGCCGGAGCTCGGCGAGAGCGTCACCGAGGGCACCGTCACCCGGTGGTTGAAGCAGGAGGGCGACACCGTCGAGGTGGACGAGCCACTGCTGGAGATCTCCACCGACAAGGTCGACACCGAGGTCCCCTCCCCGGTGGCCGGCGTGGTGGCCCGGATCGTGGCCCGTGAGGACGAGACCGTCGAGGTCGGCGGCGAGCTCGCGGTGATCGACGACGGCTCGGGCGGGGAGGCCGCCGGCGGCGACCGCCAGGAGCCCGCGCGGCAGGAGCCGGCCCAGCAGGAGCCCCCCCAGCAGGAGGCCCCCCAGCAGGAAGCCCCCCGGCGGGAGGCCCCGCGGGAGGAGACCCGGCCCGAGCCCGAGCCGGCGCGGGCGGAGTCCGCGCCGTCAGCGGGCGGTGATGGCGGCGGCACCCCGGTGCGGTTGCCCGAGCTCGGCGAGAGCGTCACCGAGGGCACCGTCACCCGGTGGCTCAAGCAGGTCGGTGACACCGTCGAGGTGGACGAGCCACTGCTGGAGATCTCCACCGACAAGGTCGACACCGAGGTCCCCTCCCCGGTGGCCGGCACCGTCCTGGAGATCAACGTCCGGGAGGACGAGACCGTCGAGGTCGGCGGCCAGCTCGCGGTGGTCGGTGACCGGGGCGCCCAGCCGTCCGACGAGGCCCCCGAGCCGAAGCCCGAGCCGAAGCCGGAGCCGCGTCAGGAGGCCCAGCCCCAGCAGGAGACCCCGGCGCGCCAGGAAGCCCGACCGGAGCCGAGGCCCGAGCCCCGGCCCGAGCCGAAGCCCGAGCCCCGGCCGGAGCCGCAGCCCCAGCCGCGCCAGGAGGCCCGGCCCGAGCCGGCGGCCGCACCGTCGGGCGACGGTGCGGGCACGCCCTACGTCACCCCTCTGGTGCGCAAGCTCGCCGCCGAGCACGACATCGACCTCAACACCGTCACCGGCAGCGGGGTCGGCGGGCGGATCCGCAAGCAGGACGTGCTGGCCGCGGTCGAGGAGCGGCAGCGCAGTGCCCAGCAGGCCGCCCCGCGCCAGGAGCAGGCCCGGCCGGCCGCGGCCGCGCCCGCGGCCAGGACCGCCGAGCCGGCGCCGGACAAGGCGGGGCTACGCGGCACGGTGCAGAAGGCCAGCCGGATCCGGCAGATCACCGCGGCCAAGACCAAGGAGTCGCTGCAGATCTCGGCGCAGCTCACCCAGGTGCACGAGGTCGACGTCACCAAGATCGCGACGCTGCGCCAGCGGGCGAAGGCGGCCTTCCGTGAGCGGGAGGGCGTGAACCTGACGTTCCTGCCGTTCTTCGCCAAGGCGACGGTGGAGGCGCTCAAGCAGCACCCGAACGTCAACGCCTCGTACAACGAGGAGACCAGGGAGATCACCTACCACGGCGCGGTGCACCTCGGTATCGCGGTGGACACCGAGCGTGGGCTGCTCTCCGTGGTCATCCAGGACGCGGACGAGCTGAACCTCGCCGGGCTCGCGCACCGGATCGCCGACCTCGCCGAGCGAGCGCGCACCAACCGGGTCACCCCGGACGAGCTCACCGGCGGCACCTTCACGATCACGAACATCGGCAGCAACGGCGCCCTGTTCGACACGCCGATCATCGTGCAGCCGCAGTCGGGGATGCTCGGCACCGGCGCCGTGGTCAAGCGCCCGGTGGTGGTCACCGACGCCGACGGCAACGACGCCATCGCCATCCGGTCGATGACGTACCTGCCGCTCACCTACGACCACCGGCTGATCGACGGTGCCGACGCCGGCCGCTTCATCACCACCATCAAGCAGCGGCTCGAGGAGGGCAACTTCGAGGACGAGCTCGGCCTGTAGGACGGGCCGCGGACGCCGTGGGGCGCTCCGCGACCATCACTCACCCGGGAGGGGTGTCCGCGCGAAGGGCACCCCTCCCGGGTGTGTTTAGCTGGGCTCATGCGGGTTCTCATCGCCGGCTCGAGCGGCCTGCTCGGCACCGCGCTGCGGCGACGGCTGCGCGCGGAGGGGCACGAGGTGCGCCGGCTCGTCCGCCGGCCCGCGGCGGCCCCGGACGAGCACGGCTGGGACCCTCCGGCGGGGCGGGTCAACGACGCCGCCTTCGCCGGGGTGGACGCCGTGGTCAACTTCTGCGGCGCGCCGCTGGCCGGCGGCCGGTGGAGCGCGGCACGCAAGCAGGTGCTGCTCGACAGCCGGGTGGAGCCCACCGAGGTGCTGGCCGACGCGGTGGCCGAGCACGGCATCCCGGTGCTGGTGAACGGGTCGGGAATCAACTTCTACGGCGACACCGGCAGCACCGTGGTGGACGAGTCGGCACCGGTCGGCCGCGGGTTCCTCGCCGAGCTGTGCGCGGCGTGGGAGGGCGCCACGGCGGCCGCGACACGGGCCGGCGCGCGGGTGGTGCTGCTGCGCACCGCGCCCGTGCTCGCCCCCGAGGGCGGGCTGCTCGGCCTGCTCACACCGCTGTTCCGGCTGGGCCTCGCCGGCCGGCTCGGCAGCGGCGCCCAGTACTTCCCGTGGATCAGCCTGACCGACCACGTGGCCGCCGTCCGGCTCGCGCTGGACTCCGACCAGCTGCGCGGCCCGGTGAACCTGATCGCCCCGGAACAGGTGACCAACGCCGAGTTCACCAGGGCACTCGCCGCGGCGCTGCACCGGCCGGCGCCCTGGTGGGTGCCGGCACCCATGCTGCGGCTGGTGTTCGGCGCGGGCGCCGACGAGATGCTCCTCACGGGGCCACGAGCCGTGCCAGGAGCACTGCGCCGCGCCGGCTTCGCGTTCGCCCACCCGGACCTGCGCGCGGCGCTGTCGGCCGTCGTCTGAGTCAGAGCCCGAGTCGTCGCATGAGTCACGTCGGAGAGGTGCACCAGTGATACACCTTGTATCGACCTCGGGAACCGTCACCTCAGGGGACCGTGACGCAACCCAGCCACAAGTACGTGACCGAGCCGAACGCTCACTGCCCAACGCGACCAACGGGGTGAGTTCCGGGGAGGCGGCGCTGTGAGCGGGCGGGCGCGGGTCGCGGTGACCGGCAGTGTGCTGGTGGCCGCGTTCGTGCTGCTCGGCGTGCTGGTCCACGCCGGGCACGGCGGGGTGGACGCCGCCGTCGAGGACCTGGTGGGCACCCGGTGGACGGGGCCGCTCGGCCGGGCGGCCGAGTTGGCCGGCGCCGTGCTCGGCCCGGTGCTGCCCACGCTGCTCGGCGTGGTGCTGCTCGCCGGCGCGGCCCTGTTGTGGCGGCGGGGCGAGCACCGCACCGCCGGGCTGCTGATCCGGGTGGCCGTGGTGCTCGCGGTGTGCCGGGCCACGAGCGTCGTGTTCAAGCCGGTGTTCGACCGGCAGCGGCCACGGGTGTACCCGGAGGCGAGCTTCCCGAGCGGGCACGTCGTGTCGGTGGCCGGTGCCGGCTTCGCGCTGGTGGTGCTGTGCGCGTGGCTGGCGCCGCGGCTGCTGCGCCGGATGGTGGCGCTGGCGGTGGTGGCCACGGCGCTCGCCGCGGCGGCGCGGATCGCGCTCGGCGTGCACTGGCTCACCGACACCATCGGCGCGGTACTCGCCGTCATCGGGTTCGGCCTGCTCACCTGCGCCGGCCTCGGACTGCTGCCCGCGGGCCGGGACCGGGTGTCGGTCGGGCCGCGCGACGACTAGCCTCGCTGTCGTGACTGGTTCAGCCGTGTCCTGCCGTGCCACCACCGATCCCGTCGACGTGCGGGAGGTCGGCACGATCGACTACCTGGAGGCGTGGGACCTGCAGCGGGACCGCGCCACCGCGCGGGCCGACGGCAGCGGACCCGACACCCTGCTGCTGCTCGAGCACCCCTCGGTGTACACCGCGGGCAAGCGCACCGAGCCGGCCGATCGGCCGGTCGACGGCACCCCGGTGATCGACGTGGACCGCGGCGGCAAGATCACCTGGCACGGTCCGGGACAGCTCGTCGGGTACCCGATCATCCGCCTCGCCGACCCGATCGACGTGGTGCACTTCGTGCGGCGCCTGGAGGAGGCGCTGATCTCGGTGTGCGACCGGTTCGGCGTGCTCACCGGCAGGGTCGAGGGCCGCAGCGGCGTGTGGGTGCCGGCCGACCACCGCGGGCCGGAACGCAAGATCGCCGCCATCGGCATCCGGGTACAGCGCGGCGTGACCATGCACGGGTTCGAGCTCAACTGCGACGCCGACCTCCACGCGTTCGACAAGATCGTGCCGTGCGGCATCCGGGACGCCGGGGTCACCTCGCTCAGCCGCGAGCTGGGCCGGGACGTGCCGGTGGCCGAGGTGCTGCCGGTGGCCAGGGACGCCGTGCTGGCCGCGCTCGACGGCGCGCTCCCGGTGAGCGACGACCGCTGGCTACGCCGCACCGAGCAGCCCACGCCCACCGCGCTCTGCGACGCCACCCCGACCCGGGTGCCCTGAAGACCGCCGCACGAGCGAGGGGATTCAGGGCCTTCCCGGGACGGGAGCGCTCAGCCCAGCCGGGGCATGATCTCGGCGGCGATCAGCTCGAGATGGTCGAGGTCGCTCAGGTCCAGCACCTGCAGGTAGAGGCGGGTGATCCCGGTGCGCTCCCGCCACCGGCCGATCGTGTCGACCGCCTCGGCCGGTGTCCCGGCCACGCCGTTGCCGCGCAGTTCGTCGACCTCACGGCCGATGGCCGCCGCGCGGCGCGCCACCTCCGCCTCGTCCCGGCCGACGGCCACCACGAGCGCGGCGGAGCGAACGATCTCCTTCGGATCCCGGCCGGCCGCCTCCGCGGCGGCCGCGACCCGGTCGAACTGCGCCCGCGCCGTGTCGGAGTCCTGGAACGGCAGGTTGAACTCGTCGGCGAACCGGGCGGCCAGCGCCGGCGTGCGCCGCTTGCCGGCACCGCCGATGATCACCGGCGGGCGCGGCCGCTGCGCCGGCTTCGGCAGGGCCGGCGCGTCCACCAGCCGGTAGTGGTCGCCGCCGAAGGAGAACGTCTCGCCCTCCGGGGTCTCCCACAGGCCGGTGATGATCTCGAGCTGCTCGGCGTACCGGTCGAACCGCTCCTTCATCTCCGGCAGCTCGATGCCGTAGGCGGTGTGCTCGTCGACGTACCAGCCGGAGCCGAGGCCGAACTCCACCCGGCCACCGGACATCTGGTCCACCTGCGCCACCGAGATCGCCAGCACCGAGGGGTGCCGGAACGTCGCGGCGGTCACCAGGGTGCCGAGCCGGATCCGGGACGTCTCCCTGGCGAGCCCGGCGAGGGTGATCCAGGCGTCGGTGGGCCCGGGGAGGCCGGACACGGATCCCATCTTCAGGAAGTGGTCGGAGCGGAAGAAGGCGTCGAAGCCGGCGTCCTCGGTCGCCTTCGCCACCCGCACCAGGTCGTCGTAGCTGGCCCCCTGCTGGGGCTCGGTGAAGATCCTCAGTTCCACGAGGACCAGCGTAGTAGCCGACCGGTCATCGCATGGCGGGACGACGGATCCGCTCGAGCAACCGCACGATCGCCGTCTCCACCTCGGCGCTGACCTTCTTCGGCTCGGCCGAGCTGGCGATGGTGGTCGCCGCCGAGCACAGCGCACCGTAGAGCAGCCGGGCGGTGATCTCCACCGGGAGGTCGTCCAGCTCCCCCGCGTCGATCAACGCCTGCAGGCTCGCCCGGATCAGCCCGAAGCTGAAGTGGTCCTCGGCCTCCCGCCAGCGCTCCCAGCCCATCACGACCGGCGCCTCGTGGATGACGATGCGCTGGTAGGCCGGGTCGAGGCAGTTGCGGAGGAACTCCCGGATGCCGTTGATCGCCCGCTCCCACGGCGCGCCGGGGCCGAGCACGATCTTCTCCAATCGGTGCAGGCACAGCGTCTCGACCGCGTCGAACGCCGCCTCGAACAGCGCCTGCTTCCCGCTGAAGTGGTGGTACAGGGCGCCCTTGGTCACCCTCGCCCGCTTCGCGATCTCGTCCAGCGACGTGCCCGCGTACCCACGCTTGGTGAAGAGCTCGACCGCGCTGTCCACCAGTGCCGAGCGGGTGGACTCCGAGTAGTCGAGCCGCCTGGACCTCACCGTCACCACGTTCACAACTCTACGGCACGCCGCCATTCCCGTACTCGTGGTATGTTTGCTACGCCAAGTCCGTACTGGGAGTATGCCGCAAACCCGCGGTATGGCCCGGGTCACGGGGAGGGGACGCAGACCATGAGTTGGAGCGACTTCTACCGGCGGCGCGACGTCATGGCCGAGGTCCTGCGGAGGGCGCGGCACGACCCCGCCGGTCCGCTGCCGTTCGCCGAGGTGCCCGGCGCCGTCGAGACCTTCGGCACCCCGGAGAGCCTGCTGCTCGCCCTGCAGCACCGCTGGACCCAGCTGTTGAGCGGCCAGCTGCGCGCCGAGGTCGCCGGGCCGGAGGACGCGGCCGACCTGCCACCCGGCCGCGACGCCGACCAGGTCGACGCGGTGGGCAGGGCCTGGCACGCCGCGGTACGGGAACATCCGACGCTGGCGGCCCTGCTCGACGCGCATGGGGACCGCCACCCCACGGTTCGTGCGGCTCGGCGGACCGAGCTGGGAATGCTGGCGGTCGCCGCCGGGCTGGCCGAGCCGTACGAGCCCGCCGAGGACACGGCCAGGGTCGGCGCGGCACTGCGCACCCTGCTGCGGCACCAACCCGACCGGGCGGCAAGCCGCTGGCGCCACCCGGTCGACCAGTTGCTGCGGAAGCTCGCGCCCACCGCCTGAATCGAATCGGGCCACAGCCCGCCTACCGCCGGTATGGCGCTTTCCCATCGACTGTAGTTAGGTGGATCCATGGTCTCCCAGGCCAGGAAATGGACCGAGAACGACATTCCGGACCAGGCCGGGCGCGTCGCCCTCGTCACGGGCGCGAACTCCGGGCTCGGCCTGCGCACCGCCGAGGTACTGACCACCAGGGGTGCCAAGGTCCTGCTCGCCTGCCGCTCGGCCGAGCGGGGCGCCGGCGCGCTGGACCGGGTGGCGCGGCTCGCCGGTGCGGGCAACCAGCCCGAACTGGTCCCGCTCGACCTCGCCGACCTGGCCTCGGTGCGGGACGCGGCCCGCCAGGTCCGCGACCGCACCGGGGACGGCCTCCACCTGCTGGTGAACAACGCCGGGGTGATGGGCACGCCGCTGCGCCGCACCAAGGACGGGTTCGAGCTGCAGTTCGGCACCAACCACCTCGGCCACGCCGCCCTCACCTGGCTGCTCATGCCGGCGCTGCGCGACGCCGCGCGCTCCGACGACCGGCCGCGAGTGGTGACGGTGTCCAGCATGGCCGCCACCACAGGGCAGATCGACCTGGACGACCCGAACTTCGAGCGCCGGGGGTACAACCCCGCCGCCGCCTACGGGCAGGCCAAGCTGGCCAACCAGGTGTTCGCGGTGGAGCTCGACCGGCGGCTGCGGGCGGCCGGCGAGCAGATCCTCAGCGTCGCCGCCCACCCGGGCTACACGGTGACCGGGCTCGGCTCGGCCATGGCGCGCTCGTACGACAACCCACTGATCCGGACGGTCGTCGGCGGCGGGGTGCGGATCGGGGAGCTGCTGCTCGGGCAGAGCGTGCGGATGGGCACCCTCCCCCAGCTGCACGCCGCCACCGCACCCGAGATCGCCGGCGGCGACTACGTCGGGCCGGACGGGCTGCGCGGGGTGCGCGGTCACCCGGTCGTCGGCCGCCCGCTGGGCCGCGCGCTGAAGCCGGAGACCGGCGCCGGGCTGTGGGAGCTCACCGCCAAGCTCACCGGCGTCACCCCCGATCCCGCCTGATCGGACGACGCCCGGCGCGGGCGTAGGCTGGGCCCCGTGAGTGCGTCGCCTGAGGGTCGTCGGTTGTTGCGGTTGGAGGTTCGTAACAGCGAGACGCCGATTGAGCGGAAGCCGTCGTGGATTCGGACGCGGGTGCGGATGGGTCCGGAGTTCACCGAGTTGAAGGGCTTGGTGCGCCGGGAGGGTTTGCACACGGTGTGTGAGGAGGCGGGGTGTCCGAATATTTATGAGTGTTGGGAGGATCGGGAGGCGACGTTTCTGATCGGGGGGGATCAGTGCACGCGGCGGTGTGATTTCTGTCAGATCGACACGGGGCGTCCGGCTGAGCTGGACGTCGACGAGCCGCGGCGGGTCGCGGCGAGTGTGGCCAGTATGGGGTTGCGGTATGCCACGGTGACGGGGGTGGCGCGGGATGATCTGGCGGATGGGGGTGCGTGGCTGTATGCCGAGACCGTCCGGCGGATTCACGCGGAGTGTCCGGGGGCGGGGGTGGAGTTGTTGATCCCGGACTTCACCGGCAACCCCGACCAGCTCGGTGAGGTGTTCTCGTCGGGGCCGGAGGTGTTGGCGCACAATCTGGAGACGGTGCCGCGGGTGTTCAAGCGGATCCGGCCCGCGTTTCGCTACTCCCGGTCGCTGGAGGTGTTGGCCGCGGCGCGGGCGGCGGGGTTGGTGACCAAGTCCAACCTCATCCTCGGGCTGGGGGAGACCCCCGAGGAGGTCGAGCCGGCGCTGCGCGATCTGCGGGAGGCGGGGTGTGAGCTGATCACGTTGACCCAGTATCTGCGGCCCTCGCCGCGGCATCACCCGGTGGATCGGTGGGTCAAGCCCGAGGAGTTCGTGGCGCACGCGCGCACCGCCGAAGCCCTGGGGTTCTCCGGGGTGATGGCCGGGCCACTGGTCCGCTCCTCCTACCGCGCCGCCCG
>NZ_FOWW01000005.1 GCF_900115565.1 Amycolatopsis arida
GCGGCGTCGGGTTCAGCGGCGTCGGGTTCAGCGGCGTCGGGTTCAGCGGCGTCGGGTTCAGCGGCGTCGGGTTCAGCGGCGTCGGGTTCGGTGGGGGCGGGCTTGGCGGGGGCGGGTTCGGCAGGGCGGTCGGACCTGGCGAATCCAGGCTCGACCGTCTCGGGCCGGCCATCGGACCCGGCCCTGCCTGGCGTGGCGCCGGGCGGGCCCGTCTCCGCCGTTGCCGAGTCCGCGGCGTCCGCCACGGTTACGTCCATGGCCATGTCCGCCGTGGCCATGTCCGCCGTGTCCATGTCGGCCTTGGTCAGGTCCGCCTCGTCCGAGTCGGCCCTGGTCGGAGCCGCCTCGGTCGGGTCGATCTCGGCCGCACCCGTCGAGGCCACCGCGGGCGCGGTGGGTTCGGTGGTGTCGAAGCGTGGCGGCTCCGGCCCCGCGGGCGTGGGCTCGGTGACCGGTGCCGGCTCTGCCCCGGCCGACTCTGCCCCGGCCGGTTCCGGCTCGGTTGGGACCCGCTCGGTTGGGACCCGCTCGGTTGGGACCCGCTCGGCCGGCCTCGGCTCGGTCGAAGGCGGCTCGGTCGGGGACGACCGGGCGGGGGCCGGCGTGGCCGACCCCGTCCCGAACGGCGGGGTGCCGAACGGCGCGGGCTCCGGCGGGGTGGGCGTCGGCGGAGTGGGGTCGGCCGGAGGCGGCGGAGCCGGGCGCACCGAAGGGGCCACCGGCGGAGCCGGCAACGGTGGCGGCGGGGGGCCGGTCGGCGCGGTCTTCCGCGGAGTGGGCCACTTCGGCTGGGGCCCGATGTTCATCGGTGCCGGGATCCGCGGCGGCGGGGGCGCGGCCGACGCGGGGAACGACCCGGACGGCGGCCCCTGCGCGGGGAACGACCCCGAGGACGGCCCCTGCGCCGCGAACGACCCGGAGGACGGGCCCTGCGCGGGAAAGGACCCCGACGACGGTCCCTGCTGCGCCGGAAACGACCCCGACGACGGCCCCTGCGCCGCGAACGACCCGGAGGACGGGCCCTGCGCGGGAAAGGACCCCGACGACGGTCCCTGCTGCGCCGGAAACGACCCCGACGACGGCCCCTGCGCCGGCGAGTCGAGCGGGGCCGCCTTGCCACGGACTCCCCGGGCACGAGCACGCCTCCCGCGCGCCACCGGCCGAGCATCGGACGCGTCCCGCCCTGGCGACGCACCCGAGCCCACGGCCGGCCCGCCACTACCCGAGCCCTGCGCGGCGGACCCCGCGGCGGAGCGCGGACCGGCGGTACCCGAGCCCACCGCACCCGCGCCCGGCGCCCCCGAACCCACCGCGGAACCCGGCGACTCGCCGGCACCCAGCGGTCCGGAACCCGGCTGCCCGGCGCGCGGAGCCGGGGATCCGCCCGCCGCGGGGAAGGCCCCGGACGACGGCCCCTGCTCCCGCGCATCGTGCTCCTGTCCACCCTGCCCGGGACCACCGGCCGGAGCAGTGCCGGGCGCCGGAGGGCCGGCCGCGGGAGCACCCGACGACGAAACACCGGAGGCCGGAGCACCCGGCCCAGTACCGCCCGCTCCCGGCGCACTGACCCCGGGAGCACCAGCCCCCGGCGCGCCCACCCCAGGCCCACCAGCCCCGGGTGCACCGGGCACCGGAGCGCCCGGGCGGCCAGCGCCGCGCGGCGGGATCGGGTCGAGGCAGGGCACCAGCACCGTGGTGTGCTCCGGGTCGGCCACCTTGCGGCCACTGCGCTCGCGGTACACCATCTCGCCGTCCGCGTCGATCTCGACCAGGTAGCCCGCCTCGGCGAGCTGCTCCTCGTCGAGGTCCACCAGCTGCTCGTACCGCGACGGCACCACCCGGTAGATCGGCCACGACAGCCCCTGGTGAGCCTCGTGGAACTGGGCCAGCAGGTTCACCAGCTGCTGCTGCCACGGCAGTGACATCGACTCGGCCAGCGACCGCGGCAACACCACGTACCCCGCGTCCACCCCCGGCCAGCCGCGCGCCAGGTAGTCGGCCAACGGCGTGCTCGACGCCGGCGGCCCGGACGGGCGCGGCAACTGGGGGGCGCCGAACATGCTCCGCGGGTCCTCCGGCACCTGCTGGCCCCGCGCCTTGCCCCGCCTGCCGAACTTCTTCGCCACGATCTCTCCTAGACCCCGGGCCGTACAGCCTGTGCCACGAGCTCGGGCTCGTCCCACGACACCGAGCGGACGTGCACCGGGACGCCGCTCTGCTGTGCCTCCACCATCTTCCCGTCGCCCAGGTACATCGCAACATGGTGGATGGTCTTCGGATTCGCCGGATCGTAGGCCCAGAACAGCAGGTCACCGGGCTGCGACTGCTCCACCGGCAGCATCGCCCCCGCCCGGTACTGGTCCCGGGACACCCGCGGCAACGTGATCCCCGCCGCCTCGTAGGCCCGCAGCATCAACCCCGAGCAGTCGTAGGCGCTCGGCCCGGTCGCGCCCCACACGTACGGCTTGCCCTGCTCGCGCAGCGCGAACTGGATCGCCGCGGCGGCGGCCTGGTTCGGCGGCAGCGCCGCGCCCATCCCCTCGCCGCAGCCGGCGGCGTCGCTGACCTGCCCGAGGTTCTCCACCAGGTGGACGGCCATGGCCTCCCACTTGTGGTACCGGTCCGGGAAGCCGGAGCGCTCGACGGCCTGCGCGGCGTCGCCGGGGCGCATCCGCTCCCAGTTCGGTATCCCGGAGAGCACGTCGTAGAACTTGTTGACCTGGTACGGCGGATTGGTCACCTGCTCGGGCGTGCCCCATCCCATCGAGGGGCGCATCTGGAAGATGCCCAGCGAGTCGCGGTCGCCGTAGTTGAGGTTGCGCAGGCCGGACTCGGTCATGCCGGCCTGGATGGCCACCTGCCACGCGCGCGGGGACATCTCCCGCTGCTTGCCGATGGAGATGATCAGCGCGACGATGCCGAGCTGCTCCTCGGTCAGCCGGGCGGCGTCCCCCGTGCCGCGGTCGGGCTGGCCGGGCTGCGACGGCCCGATCGACGCCTCGCAGCTGAGGTTGGTGATGCCCTTCGCCTCGAGCTCGGCCTTGTCGGCCGCCACCTTCACCACGGTGCCCGTGGTGAGCACCGCCGCGAACAGCGCCGCGACGACGACCCCGACCAGCATCCCGAGCCGCATCGGCTACCCCGCCTGCTCGTAGTGCGCCACCCGCCAGCCGGCGTCGGTGCGCACCACGGTGATGCTCAACGTCGGCCCGTCGGTGGGGACCTCGACCTCCACGGAGCTGGTGTAGGACATGGTGGCCACCGGCTCGCCGGTGACCTTGCCGGCCGGGATGTTCGACAGCTCCACCGTGGACATCACCGGCAGGTACTCGGGGGTGGTGAGCGGGCGGAGGTTGTCCAGCCACTGCTCGGTGGTCATCCCCTCCGGGTGGTGGACCCACGCCTCGGCCCACTGCCGGGCGACCCGCATCGCGTCGGGGTCCGGCGCGGCGGGCGTGGGCGTCTCCCTCGGCTCGGTCAGCCGAGTGGGCAGCGGGGTCCTGCCGGCCACCGCGGACCCGCGGGTGTCCCCGGTGCGCTCCGCGGACGAGGCGGCGCCGGGCGGGGTCCGCCCGGCGCCGCCGTCGCCGAAGATCTTCGGCAGCACGATGCCCAGCCCGACCACCAGCGCGACGAACAGGACCAGCGCGCCGGCGAGGTGTGCCGGCGAGCGCAGGGGCCAGCCCCACAGGCGGCGGTAGACGGCGGCACGGCCGCGGTTGGTCCGGATCGGCATCGGCTACCCCCGCACCACCTGGTCGGTGTCCCGCGGCTCGTCGCGGACCTCGAGCCCGCGCGATGGGCGGTACAGCACGAAGACGGGCTTGCCGGCCACCATCTCCGGATCGACCCGGCGCGGTTGGGGTGGCCGCGGCGGTGGCACGGGCGCGGCGGAGTGCACCGGCGCCGCGGTGGCCAGCCGGGACGGCACCACCACCGGCTCGGGGTCCTCGCCGCGGTCCCACGGCCGGTCGGCGACCGGCGCGGTGTCCACCCGCCGGCTGCCCGGCACGCCGAGCCCGCCAGCGAACGGCGCCCGGTAGTCCAGCGGCACGTAGTCGCCGGGGACGCCGCTGGTCGGCACGAAGCCGGACACCCCGGCGGGCATCCCGCCGGCGGGAAGGGCGGCCCGAGCCGGCTGCCCGGGCAGCGCACCCGGCCAGCTCGACGCGGGGTGCGCGGCCGCGCCGGAGACGTCCATCCGCCGCGCGGTGGCCAGCACCGAGTGCCCACCAGCCTCCGGGCGCACCCGGCGGCCGCCGACAGTGGCGCCCAGCGGGCCGCGGACGTCGGCGTTGCCCTCCACGTCGTCGGTGTCGCGCACGTTCTGCCAGAACTCGTCCTGCGGCGTCGGGCCCTGCTGTTGCTTGCGGAACCGGGAGAGCAGCCCGCCGCGGGGAGACGGCACCGCCGAGCCGACCATGCCGACCGACATCTCGACCATCTGCCACAGCCGCCGCCCCGGCCGGCCGACGAGGAACAGCAGGACGGTGACCAGGCCGGCCATCACCATCTGGGTCAGCATGGACAGCGCCGAACCGGCGGCGAAGATCGCCTGCAGCAGCAGGGCGTGCACGCCGGCCAGCACGGACAGCACGATGAGGTTGAACGCGACCACGCCGGCCACCTTCGCCACCCTGCGCAGGATGTCGTGGTGCAGCAGCGCGACCAGGCCGATCAGTGGCGCGGTGAGGGTGAACAGCCGGACCAGGATCTGCGCCAGCAGCACCGCGGCCTTGGCGAACAGCTGGAACAGCGCGTAGACCATGCTCTGCAGGAACGCGAGGAACCCGGCGCCGGTGCGGCTGCCGTCCTCCCCGGTGAAGTAGCCGGTGGCCGGGCCGAGCTGGGTGGAGATGTTCTTGAACTCGGCCTTCTTCGCATCGACGACCTCCTGCCGGCCGTCGTCGCCGTTCACCATCTGGTTCCAGGTGAACGCCTGCGCGTCCAGCAGCGGGCGGCCGAACTGCTCGGCCTGGGGCGAGTCCGGCGCGCCGAACTCGCCGCGCAGCCAGTTCTTGTACACCACCTCGTTGTGCAGGCTGGTCGGCAACACCTCCCAGATCACCCGGTTCTCCGCATCGTCCACGAAGCCGGCCTGGATGTTGGTGCTGGTCTGCACGATGGCGCGGTCGATCTGGTCGTAGTACCGCAGCATCGCCAGCGACGACGCCGCCAGCCACATCGCGGCGAGCGCGAACAGCGCGCGCTTGCTCACCGCGGAGAGGTCGCCGCGCCAGATGTTGCGGAACATCAGGATCGCCAGCAGCAGCGCGAACAGGCCGAACAGTTGGGCGTAGATGTTGTTGTAGACCTTCTCCGCGCCCTTGTGCACCGCGTCGTACAGCGGGCTGAGCAGGCCGCCCTCCAGGACGGTGTAGTGCAGCGAGTTGGTGGCGCCGACGATGTTCTTGCCGATGTTGAACAGTTGGTTGCCGGCCCAGGTGTCGATGGTCGAGTTCGGGTCGGTGATCCCGGACAGCGGCCCGCAGTCGGTCTGGAACACGTGCCAGACCATGCCGGCGTAGCCGTACTCGCTGTAGGCGCTGTTCGCCTCGCCCTGCCCGTGCGCGGGGTCGAGCGCGCCGACCATCCCGGAACCGGGCCGCTCCGGGTTCGGCGCCTCGCCGCAGCCCGCGGCCGACGCCGAGGGGCCCAGCAGCACGGACTGCAGCCCGAGGACGACCGCGACCGCCACCAGCGCCGACCGGCGACGACCGGCGTCGGTGGATCGTCGGCGGCCGTGCCGCCGGTGCCACGCCCTGGCCAGCAGCAGCGCGACCAGCAGGGTCAGCAGGGTGGTCATGCCGCGTCCCGGCCGGTGCCGTTCTTGCCGGCGCCCGCGGTCTGTTCCCGCCGCTGCCCGGGGGGCCGCTCCTCCGCGGCGAGCACCTGCTCCTCGGTGAGGCCAACCTCCAGCTCGGCCGCCCGCTCCAGGTCCTGGTCCAGCTCGGGGTCGACCAGGTCGTCCACCGGCGGGCTGGCCACGTACGGCCGCTCCTGCTCGGCCGGCTCGGGCGCGCGCGCCTTGTCGCGCGAGTCCGGGGAGCCGGGTGTGGTGTCCATGGCCGCGCGCAGGTGCGCCAGGTGCGGCCCGGAGAAGTCGACCCGGATCCGCTCCACGCCGCCGGCGCCGTCGGCGAAGATGAACTGCCGCGGCTCGCGGTCCCGCTCCACGCCGCGCTGCGCGCCGGGGCGCCGGCCCAGCGCCGCCACCACCTGCTCGTAGCCGACGCCCACCGGCACCTTCAGCAGCCGCAGCGCGTCGGCCTGCGCGGTCTCGTCGTCGAGCCGGCCGACGAACACCGAGTCCAGCAGCGCCACGAAGCCCTGGATGCGCAGGAAGTCCGCGGGGATCTGCGAGGAGAGCAGCACCCGCACGTTCCACTTCCGGGAGTCGCGGGCGAAGCGGTTCATCAGCACCCGGCCGGTGGGCACCTCGGACAGGAAGAACGCCTCGTCGATCCAGACGCCCTTGCGCAGGTCCTTCGGCTTCTCGTACACCGAGCGCTGGGTGAGCCACGCGGCGAGGTTGAGCATCTCCACGCCCAGCGCCTCGGCGTCGGTCCAGTGCTCCCGGCCGACCCCGTCCTTCGGCAGCGTCAGCCCGGCCATCGTGAGCACGGTCATCCGGTCGTCGCGGCCCTCGGAGTACGGGTCGGCGTCGGCCTCCGGGATGAGCAGTGACATCCGCTCGCGCATCTCGTCCAGGAAGTCGGCCACCACCACCGCGTGCTCGTGGTGCTCGCTGGAGTCGCGCCGCAGCGCGTCGATGACCTGCCCGGGGTCGGCGTCGAACCGGCCGCCGACGGCACGCACCGCGCGCAGCAGCACGATCCGGCTCTGCGGCATCCGGCCGACCTCGTAGGGCAGGATGCCGGTCAGCACGTCGAGCACGAGGCGACGCCGGGTCGCGCCGGCCAGTGCCCGCTCCCGCCGCCAGGCGCGCTCGGGGTCGTCCTCGTCGAGGAAGTGCTCCAGCTGTGGCTCGGCCACCACCCGGTACGGGTTGAGGATGCCGGGCTGGGCGTTGAGCAGGTTGATCGGCCGCGCGTAGGGCCGCAGCTCCGGCAGATCGCACAGCCGGGACAGCGGGCCGGACGGGTCGAGGATGGTCCAGTGCGCCCCGGCGCGCAGCGTCTTGTAGACGATGCCGCCGCCGAGGAACGACTTGCCGCCGCCGAGCCCGGCGACCATCGCGGTGAGGCCGGAGCCGTCCCGGATCTCCTGGGCCATCCACGGGTCCCAGGCCACCGGGCGCCGGGTCGCGGTGCACGTCTCGCCGAGCAGGATGCCGCGCCGGTCGCCGACCTCCGCGGTGGCCGTCGGCACCGACGAGGCCGCCCACACCACCGAGCCGCGGCGCAGGTAGGCCCCGGAGGCCAGCGGCTCGCCGGGGATGAACTCGCGCGCCATCGCGTACTGCGCCTCGGGGTGCTCGATGGCGATCTTCGGCTTGTACAGGTCGAGCAGCTGCTGGGCCAGCCGCAGCGCGTCACGCTCGGTGGGACCGGAGACCGCGAGCCGCCACCACGACCGCACCCGGGTGGCGAGCGCGGTGAAGCCGGAGGTCATCTCGTCGTCGATCTCCAGCACCCGGGACGCCTGCCGGGCCAGCGACTGCGGCGGCTCCAGCTCGTGCTCGTCGGTGTAGTGCTTGACCTGCGAACGCACCTTGTTCATCTGCCGCTGCAGCTCGCCGGCGACGTCCTCGGGGCGGCGCACGTAGATCCGCGCCGACCACTCCACCGCGGCCGGCAGCCGGTCGGCGTGCTGCACCCACGGGTCGTCGACCTCGGGGATCTGCAGGCCGTGCATCTGGCCGACGGTGAGCACCGCGACGTGCCGGCTGATCCCGGCGTTGGAGCCGGTTCGGCCGCGGACGGTGACCGTGGGCGCGTACGGCTCGGCGTGGAGGTCGGCGGCGTCGGTGAAGCTGGCGAGGTCCTCCGGCTCCCAGGCGGCGCCGGGCACCGCCGGCAGGTTGCGCGGCGCGGGCAGCCCGAGCGAGCAGGACCGGTGCATCAGCCAGGACATCTCCTCGGCGTGCACCGGCCGGCCCTCCAGCCCGCCCGAGCCGATGACCTGGTCGAGGTGCTCCACCTCGGAGTCCAGCGCGAGCAGCTCGGCGTCCACCGCCTCCGGCAGGATCTTGCGCAGCAGCGGCGCGGCCCGCTCGACCGCGCGGTCGACCATGCCCCGGGTCTGCACCTGCACCCCGAGGTAGACCTCCTTCTCCGCCATCGAGCGGCCCATCAGCTGCTGCTGCTCGCCGATCAGGTAGTCGTCGAAGGAGAGCGCCCCCGGCGTGTCCGGGAGCCGGCTGACGGCGTTGTAGACGTGCGCCTCGGCCCACATCCGGATCGGGTAGGGCCGGTTGGTCACCCGCAGGTGCAGCCAGCGGCCCTGCAGCTCGGCGTACTGCCCGGCGATGGCCGCGATGAGGTCGCGCCGCTGCGAGTCGGAGCGGAACGACCAGCGCTGCGGCGCCAGCCGGTACCAGGCGTAGACCTCCTGGCCGGTGCGCAGCAGGTGCCCGTCGATGCTGCGCGCCGCGATGGACGGGGTGTAGGTGGGGATGGCCTGCTCACCGGGCAGGCGCCGACCGGGCCCGCCCTGCTTCGACTGTGCCGGCGGGGCCTGCCGGTGGTGCCATGCGCTGGCAGCCGAGGGCAGGTCCTGCTCCCGCTTGCGTCGGCTTCCGCCGCGACCGAACAACGACTACCTCCCGACCGCGTCCGGGAACCGGCCGCGGCGCGCTCGTGCTGTGCTCTGCTGTGGCCTGCGGTGCTGCCGGCCAGGTCGTCTCCGCTGCTTCGGCCGGGGCCGCTCGGGGCGCACCCGGATCTTGCTGGCGCTGACCGCCCCGCCGCTGCCGGTGGTGCGCTCCCGCGGGGTTCTCAGCTCGCGCACCCACATGGTGAGCACGGAGCCGAGCGGCCGCTCGTGGTTGATCTTCGAGGTGATCAGCCGGGTGATGGCGATGGTGATGACGAAGGCCCACGCCGTGGAGAAGAAGCCGAAACCGAAGCCCAGCTGCCGTTCCACGGTGAGGACCAGCAGGAACACCGGGATGCCGACACCCCAGGCCACGTAGCGCGCACGCCAGGGGAACGTGGCCTTCGGGGGGCCGAGCCAGACCGCGTCGACCCGGTAGACCTCGTCGTCGGTTCGAATCCGCAACTCGCCCGCACCTCAGCCGGTGAACAGGCCGGCGATCCACTGGCCGACGTCGACCCCGAGACCGCTGACCGCGAGGCCGATGACCGCCAGCGCGATCACCACGCCGGCGAGCCGGCGCATCACGCCGGCGTTGTCGCCCTTGCCGCCGCCGAGCCAGAGCAGCAGCAGCGCCACGGCGAGCAGCACCAGCGGGACGATGTTGTCGAGGAGCCAGGTACGCACGCCCGTGGTACCGAGCTCACCACCCTGTGCCAGGTCCGCCAGGGTCATCATGGTGGTCATTGCCTACTCCCGGGTGGGCGGAGCGTAGTAGTGCGGAGCGCGCCGGAGCGCATCCCGTCGTTGTTCGAGCACTTGTCGTGTTCACCAAACATCATGGCGTTACGAGAGGTAGTGGTCAAAGGGCGTGTTGGTGGCTCGGGCACGGTGACCCGAGGTACGGAACGACCGGTCACACCGAAATCTCGTCGTCCTCCATCATCGCCGCCAGACCGTGTGGTGATAAGCCGGTCCACCCGGATTTCGTAGTGTACGCAGACTCTCACCCGATCGAAGGGGCTGTTGCTCACTCTGGGTTGGGGACATCACCGCTGTTGGCCCGACAACCAGTGAACCATGACCTGATCGGGCGTGTCGTTGGCCTCCCCGAGTGACGGCTCCCGCGACCGCGCTCCGCGAAGTGGATCATCCGAACGGGTCGATCTCCGGAACGGAGAACCGCGAGCACACGCGCATTTCACATCGTTCGGCGACCGTTCCCTCGGCCCGGTGGACTTTCTCGCGCCGTGCACGCTCCGTGATCGCGTTCAGCTACGTCATTTCATTCAAAAATTTGTGAAACATCTGTAGAGTTGGGTTGACGTCACGGGCCCATCGCCCGTGGTGATCCCCGGCGCGGAGGAGCACGCGATGACCGAGACACCCGCACCTCTCGAGGGCCTGCCGACCGGCCGGGAACGGCCACTCGACCCGCCCGCGCCGCTGAACGACCTGCGCGCCGAGCGACCGATCACCCGGATGACCTTCGCCGACGGCGCCGAGGGCTGGCTGGTCACCGGTTACCGGCAGGCCAGGACGATCCTGGCCGACCCCCGGTTCAGCTCCCGGGCCGACCTCAAGCACCCGCCGGTCCCGGCACCACGGTTCGCCGCCGCGAAGCCCGAGCTGCCGCCCGGCCAGTTCGTGCACATGGACCCGCCGGAGCACACCAGGTTCCGGCGGCTGCTCACCGGGCAGTTCACCGTGCGCAGGATGAACCAGCTCATGGCCAGGGTCGAGGAGATCGCCGCCGAGCACGCCGCCGCGCTGCGCCGGTCCGGTCCGCCGGCGGACCTGGTCGCCGGGTTCGCCCTGCCCATCCCGTCGCTGGTGATCTGCGAGCTGCTCGGCGTGCCCTACGCCGACCGGGCGCGGTTCCAGCGGGACTCGGCCACCCTGCTCGACCTCGGCGCCGGCAGCGAGGAGGTGCTCGGCGCGCTCCAGCGGATGTTCGGCTACCTCGGCGAGCTGGTGCGCGGCAAGCTGGCCGAGCCGACCGACGACCTGCTCGGCGGGCTCGCCAGCACCGGGGAGCTGACCGAGGCCGAGCTGGCCGGGGTGGGGTTCCTGCTGCTCGTCGCCGGGCACGAGACGACGGCCAACATGCTCGCGCTCGGCACGTACGCGCTGCTGACGCATCCCGACCAGGTCGCCGCGCTGCGCTCCGAGCCGGAGCTGCTCGACGGCGCGGTGGAGGAGCTGCTCCGCTACCTCACGATCGTGCACCTGGGCACCGAGCGCACGCCGCTGGAGGACGTCGAGATGGACGGCGTGACGCTCCGCACGGGCGAGACCGTGCTGCTGCACCTGCCCACCGCCAACCGCGACCCGGAGCGGTTCCCCGAGCCGGACCGGCTGGACGTGCGGGTCCCGGCCACCGGGCACCTCGCGTTCGGGCACGGCATCCACCAGTGCCTCGGCCAGCAGCTCGCCCGGATCGAGCTTCGAGTGGGCCTCGCTACCCTGGTGCGGGAGTTTCCGAACTTGCGCCTGGCGGCCTCCGCGGAGGAGATTCCCTGGCGTAGCGACATGAGCATCTACGGGGTGCACCGCCTGCCGGTCACCTGGTGACCGCTGGGAAGGGGAACGACATGCGCATCGAAGCCGACACCGAGGTGTGCGTCGCCGCGGGCATGTGCGCGCTCACCGCGCCGGAGGTCTTCGACCAGTCCGAGGACGAGGGCACGGTGGTCGTGCTGGCCGCGCGGCCGCCGGCCGAGCACGAGAAGGCCGCCCGCGAGGCCGTGGAGCTGTGCCCCTCCGGTGCTTTGCGGATCGTCGAGGACTGAGCGCCGGGAGTCCCGCGCCCGTGCTCGGGCGCAACTCGCCGGGCCGGACTCCCGGTCCGGCGACGGGAACGGGCGGTTCGCTGTCCGAACGTTTGGTTCGCCGTCCCCGGCGTCGAGTTCGCGGTTCCGAACGTCGAGTTCGCGGTTATTGGCGGGTGCCCTGGGGGGCGGCGGCGGGGGCGGCGGGGGCGAAGACGTTGTCCGGGAAGGCGCCGACGGCGACGATGGCGCGGCTGAGGGACCGGCCGAGGTCGTGCAGGCGCTCGGCCTTGTCGGCGCCCAGCCAGGCCCACGGCGCGGCGGCGGAGGAGTTGGTCACCGCCTCGACCTCGTCGCGCAGTCGCTGGCCCTGCTCGGTCAGCGCGCCGCGCTCGTCGAGGAACCCCTGCTCGCGCAGCCGGTCCGCGGTGCCCGACCACTGCTCGTCGGACCAGCCGCGGCTGACCTTCGCGACCGGCTCCAGGAAACCCCTGCCGGTCGCGGTGTGGGTGACCAGCGCGGTGAGCCCGTTCAGGCCGGCACCGACCAGCGCGGCGACGTGCCCGTCGCCGCGGAACTCGCGGAGCAGGCTGACCGCGTGCCAGAGCACCAGGTGCGGTTCGCTCGGCCAGTCGAGGTCGGCGTGGCCGGCGTAGAGCGGCCGGCCCTCCGGGACGCAGCCCTCCGCGGCCGCCCTGGCGAGCTCGGCGGCCTCGGCCACCTGCTCGCCGGCGAGGGTGTCGGGGCCGAGCAGCCGGCGCAGCGCGGCGTCCACGGCGGCGAACCGCGCGGCGACGACGTCGGTGGGCGAAGCCAGCTCCCATGCCCTCGGGATGTGCCGGGCGACCAGCTCGGGGTTGAAGTTGAAGAACGTGGCGGCCACCGTCCCCGGGCCGACCGCACCCATCGGCGCCGACCGGCTGGCGAAGTAGCACATGCGCCCGGGACGCAGCCCGGCCCCGGTGAGGCACTCCTCGGCTTCGGGGGCGAAGTAGATCAT
This sequence comes from Amycolatopsis arida, assembly GCF_900115565.1. Lineage (GTDB taxonomy): Bacteria > Actinomycetota > Actinomycetes > Mycobacteriales > Pseudonocardiaceae > Yuhushiella > Yuhushiella arida. The sequence goes on from NZ_FOWW01000005.1 coordinate 12,490, forward strand.
CGAGTGCAGCGGGTCCAGCACCCGGTGACAGCGGAAGGCGATCGTGGCGGCGTCGTTCCGGTTCATGTGGTCAACGTAGTGCACACCAAGGTCACCAGGGAGCGCTCGCGCCCGATCCACCGCTGGTCGACTACGGCGGCAACGTGAACGCCGCGGCGTGCCGAGGCTTCACCACGGAGAAGTGACGCAGGTCCAGGGTGGCCAGCCGGGTGACGCCGAGCCGTTCGGCCACAGCGACCACGCAGGCGTCCGCGGTGCCCAACGAGAGTTCCGCGTACTTCTCGACGAGATCGGCCGCGCGGGCGACGTCGGTGCGGAGCATGGACTCCACGACGGACGGCCCGTCCGCGACATCACGGAGAAACGCGGCCTCGGCGCGGGCACCGGCCCGGGTTGAGCAGGTAGCCGATCTCGGCGAGTGGTGGTTCGGGCAGGACCGCCGGGTGCGCCCCGTATCGGGTTTGTTCGGCGAGCCGCCGCAAGGCCGCCACCGCGGCCGACGCCGCTCATCGGGCACGGCTTCCAGCAGCCGGCGCGCCTCCGCCCGCGGTTCCGGCTCGGCCTGCCCCGGGCTCCCGCTCCGCCCGGCGGCACGCGCGGCGCGGCCCACGTGCCAGGCCGCCACCGGCGGCGCGCCCACGGCAGACACGACGCGACCCCCGCCCCACCGCCGGCACAGCCAGTGAGACGAGGGCCACGAGCGCGAAGCTAGCAGCTACCGCAGCAGCCACACCCGGGACCGCTGCACGAGCTGCAACAGCTACATCCACCCATCGGAACACCACTCCTTCCATCCACGCGGCCAACGTGCCTGATCAAAGGTAGGTAAGCCTTACCGCTCCCCGTACCGCCTCACGGGTGATCCATGGCGGTATCGCGATGTGACCACGCATCCAGCTCCGGCTGACCGGGCGCGATCCAGTGGGTCGACTTGGAGCACCCCCACCGCCCCGAACGCGGATCGTCCAATGGAGACGGCTTCGTGTCGGGGCGATGGGGAGGAGTGGCCAAGGGGGCAAGATCAGGCCGTCAGACGTCGAGCAAGGGTGAGAAACGACGAGAACTACCGAGTTGCATTCCCGCAGCTCAGCGGCCATATCGGCGGCCCTCCCCCAGGTCGAGGAGGGTGGGGCGGACGAGTTGGCATGTAAGCCGGATTCTGTCCCCGCGCCGGGTGGCGCGGTGGGCGACCATCCATCTCGGCCTGCCGTCGCCGGCAGGCTCCAGCGGCCTACCCGCAGGCATCGGGCGGGCCGCCCTCGAACGCCTGCGCAGGAGCTCGCGCTCCCTCTTGGCCTTGCTCCGGGTGGGGTTTACCGAGCCACCCCGGTCACCCGGGGTGCTGGTGGTCTCTTACACCACCGTTTCACCCTTACCTGGCCGCAGCGGCCAGGCGGTCTGTTTTCTGTGGCACTGTCCCGCGGGTCGCCCCGGGTTGCGGTTAGCAACCACCCTGCCCTGCGGAGTCCGGACTTTCCTCGATACCGCGCGAACGCGGCGTCGCGGCCGCCCTGCCAACTCGTCCGCGCCCACCATTCTATCGCCGTGGCTCGCTCAGCCCAGGTGCGAGGTGTCGTTCACCAGCCGCACGGACGCGTTGCCGTCGGGGTAGAACTCCACCACCGACAGCGACGCCAGGTCCAGGTGCAGCCGGAACAGCAGCGCCGGCCCAACGTCCAGCCCCATCCGCAGCAGCGACTTGATCGGCGTGACGTGGCTGACCACGACCAGCGTCCGCCCGCCGTGGGCGGCGATCAACTCGTCACGGAGCCGCCGCACCCTGCGGTGCACGGCGTCGAAGCTCTCCCCGCCCGGCGGCGCGACCGCGGTGTCCGCCAGCCAGCGCCGGTGCAGCTCGGGGTCGCGCTCCGCGGCCTCGGCGAAGGTCAGCCCCTCCCACTCGCCGAAGTCGGTCTCCAGCAGGCCCTGGTGCGTCTCGACCCGGCCGCCGAGCGCGTCGGCCACCGCCTGCGCGCTCCGCAGCGCCCTGGTCAGCGGGGACGCCACGATCGGCACCGACCCAGCCTCGCCGACCAGGTCCGGCCACGCCGCCAGCCGTTTCGCCGCGGCCTCGGCCTGCCGCACCCCCAGCTCGGTCAGCGGGACGTCGTCCCGGCCGGAGTACCGCCGCTCCACCGACATCGGGGTCTGCCCGTGCCGCAGCAACAGCAGCCGGGTGGGCGTACCGGTCGCCCCGGTCCACCCCGGCCCCGAACCGCGATCCGTGTCGCCGCGCTCGGCCTCGCTCGGCGCGGCCGCGGCGATAGTGGTTCGCCCGGCCTGGGTGTCCATGGCCTCGTTGGCCAGCCGGTCGGCGTGCGCGTTGCGGGACCGGGGGACCCACTCGTAGCGGACCCGGTCGAACCGCCCGGCCAGCTCCCCGGCCCGCCGCGCCAGCGGTCGCAGCGCCGCGTGGCGGATCTTCCACCGGCCGGACATCTGCTCCACGACGAGCTTCGAGTCCAGCCGGGCGTCCACAACGGACGCGCCCAGCTCGGCGGCGACCTCCAGCCCGGCGATCAGGCCCTCGTACTCGGCGACGTTGTTGGTGGTGACGCCCAGCCCGGCGCTGCGCTCGGCGAGCACCTCACCGGTGCCGGGGTCACGCACGACAGCGCCGTAACCGGCGGGTCCGGGGTTGCCGCGCGAGCCACCGTCGGCCTCGACGCGGACCCGCCGGCCTGTCACAGGCCGGACTCCAGCGTGCGGACCAGGATCGCGCCGCAGTTGTCGCAGCGCACCACCTCGTCCTCCGGTGCGGCCTTGATCTCGGCGACGGTGTTGCGGTCCAGCTCGAGCTGGCACGCGCCGCACCGGCGGGCCCGCAGCAGCGCGGCGCCGATGCCCTTCTGCGCGCGGACCCGCTCGTACAGGCCGAGCAGGTCGGCGGGGAACCGGGGCACCAGCCGCTCCCGGTCGGCCTTCCGGCGGGCCTCGGTGGTGTCCAGGTCGGCGAGCGTCTCGTCCCGCCGGCGGGTGGCGTCGCCCAGCGCCTGCTCGGCCTTGTCCACCTCGGCGCTGGTGCGCTGGGCGTCCAGCTCCAGCGCCTCCCGCCGCTCCATCAGCTCCAGCAGGTCGTCCTCCAGCGCGGAGCGGCGGCGCTTCAGGGTCTCCAACTCGTGCTCGAGGTCAGTGAGCTGCTTGGCCGACACCGAGCCGGAGTCGAGCAGCTTGCGGTCGCGGTCCTCGCGGGCCCGCACCGAGTCGATCTCACGCTCCTGGCGGGTCACGTCGCGGTCGAGGTCGGAGGCCGACAGCCGCACCGCGACGAGCGCGTCCTTGCGCTCCCGCAGGGTGCGTTCCCCCTCGACGACCTCGGCCTGCTCGGGCAGGGTGCGGCGCCGGTGCTCGATTCGGTTCAGCTCGGCGTCGACCTTGGCCAGGTCGAGCAGTTGACGCTGTACGGCGGGTTCGGCCTTCACTCTGCGTCTCTCCCTGTCTCCCTCAGCCTGCGCGCAGGGTCCACGGGTCGGTGCACCGCGTGGACACGTGAACGTCGACGTTACCCGCCCCGGCCGCGTCGATCACGGCCGAGGCTTGCCGGCACCACGGCCACTCGCTGGCCCAGTGGGTGATGCCCACCAGCGCCGGCGCCGCCGGGCCGGTCTCCAGGTGCTCGCCGGCCGGGTGGTGCCGCAGGTCGGCGGTGACGTAGGCGTCGACCCCGGCCGCGGTGGCCGCGCCGAGGTAGCCGTCGCCCGCGCCACCGGACACCGCCACCGTCCGAATGGGACGGTCGGGGTCGCCGGCGCCGAGCACGCCGGGCACGGTGGGCGGCAGCGCGCGGCCCACCCGCGCGACGAACTCGGCGAACGGCTCGGCCGAGGGCAACTCGCCGATCCGGCCGATGCCGGTGGTGGGATCGGCCGCGTGCGGGGCGAGCGGGCGCAGCACCCGCAGGCCGAGCGCGACGGCCAGCGCGTCGGAGACGCCGGGGGTGGCGGAGTCGGCGTTGGTGTGCGCGCAGTAGAGCGCGGTGCCGGTGCGGATCATCCGGTGCACCAGCCGGCCCTTGGCGGTGTCGGTGCCGACGCCGTGCACGCCGCGCAGCAGCAGCGGGTGGTGCGCCACGATGAGCTGTGCCCCCAGCTCGGCGGCCTCGGCCACGGTCTCGCCCACGACGTCCACGCACACCAGCACCCGGGTCACCGGCTCGGCCGGGTCGCCGCAGACCAGGCCGACCGCGTCCCAGGACTCGGCCAGCTCCGGCGGGTAGGCGGTCTCCAGGGCCGCGATGACATCGGCGACGGTCGTGGTGGACATGGCCCGATCCTCGCACGCCCCGGCCTTCGCCCCCGGCCCTCAGCTCGATCGCGTGGGCGGCGGCTTACGGGTGAATCCCATCTCGATGGCTTTACCGTTCGCACAGGTGTGCGTGACGTCGGGGTGGAGGCGCCGCGCGTGTGGCCGCAGGTTCTTCCAGGTGAGGTGGTGGCCACGCCGCACGGCACGGGCATCCGGCGATCCGGTCAATGATCGGCCGTACGCGGCGGGCGGGACCGCCCCGATGATCGGCATGGGCGACACTGGCGGCATGGCGAACGACATCTCCGGATCCGCCGGCGAGGCTCCCCTGCACGTCTGCTTCGTCTGCTCGGGCAACATCTGCCGCTCCCCCATGGCGGCGCTGATCTTCACCGAGCACCTGCGCCGCGCGGGGCTGGCCGACCGGGTGCGGATCAGCAGCGCCGGCACCGGGCCGTGGCACGTCGGCGAGCCGGCCGACCAGCGGGCGACCCAGACGCTCACCCGGCACGGCTACGCCGTCGAGCACGTGGCCGCCCAGGTCGACGACGACCATCTCGCCGCCGACCTGCTGCTCGCCGCCGACCGCGGGCACGTCGAGGCGCTGCGCGCGCTGGTGGACGACCCCGGCAAGGTGCGCCTGCTGCGCGACTTCGACCCGACCGCCCCGCGCGGGGCCGAGGTGCCCGACCCGTACTACGGCGGCGCCGACGGGTTCGACGTGGTGCTCGGCATGATCGAGCGGGCGATGCCGACGCTGCTCGACTGGGTCCGCGAGCACCTCCGCGAGAACGACGAGACCGAGACCCTTCGCGAGACGTCATGACCGGGGCGACGAGCGCCACCGCCCGCGCCGCGGCCGAGCGGCACACGGGACGGACCACCGCCAGCGCCCGGCCGCTCGGCGGCACCGCGTTCCTGGTCGACCTCGACGGCGGCGAGCGGGTGGTCACCAAGCGCGGCGCCGGGCCCGGCGCGGCCAGGGCCGAGGCCGCCGGGCTGCGCTGGCTGGCCGAGCCCGGCGACGTGCCGGTGCCGGAGGTGTTCGGCGACGACGAGGACTGGCTGGTGATGCGGCACGTGCCGGGCGGCCCGGCGAGCCCGGCCGCCGCCGAGCGGTTCGGCCGTGGACTCGCGGCGCTGCACCTGCGCGGCGCGCCCGCGTTCGGCGCGCCGCCGCCGGGCGGGCCCACCGACGCGTGGATGGGCCTCGCCCCGATGCGCAACGAGCACCGCGCCGACTGGCCCACGTTCTACGCCCGGGACCGGGTCGAGCCGTACGTGCGGATGGCGGCCGACCAGGGCGTCTTCACCGCCGACCAGGTGGCCGTGTTCGACCGGCTGTGCGCCCGGCTGCCGGAGCTGGCCGGCCCGGCCGAGCCGCCGGCCCGGCTGCACGGCGACACCTGGAGCGGCAACGTCCACTGGGCCGACGACGGCCTGGTGTGGCTGATCGACCCCGCCGCGCACGGCGGCCACCGGGAGAGCGACCTGGCCATGCTGCGGGTGTTCGGGCTGCCCCACCTCGACCGCGTGCTCGGCGCCTACGCCGAGGCCGCCGCCGACGCCGGCGCGCCGCTGGCCGACGGCTGGCCCGACCGGGTCGGCCTGCACCAGCTGCACATCCTGCTGGTGCACGCCGCGCTGTTCGGCGGCGGCTACGGGCAGCAGTCGCTGGCCGCCGCCCGGGACGCCCTGCGGCTGGGCTGACCGGGGCGGCCGGCCGGACTGCGACGGTCGGTCTTCGTCGCGGACGAGTCAGGCTCACCCGGTCGTGCTCAACAGGTGATCAGCGCGGCACGAGCCCTGTCCAGGTGGTGCTGGATGACCGGGGCGGCTTCGCGAGCCAGCCGTTTCACCTCGGGCGAGTGACCGAGCTCGAGTTGCCGCTGGCCGAGCTCCAGTGTCGCGATGTGGGCCTCGACCTGCATCCGCAGCCACGCGAGGTCGAACTCGCGCCCGGACTTCGCGGCCACCTCCTTGAGTTCGCCGCGCTGCTGAGCGGTCGGGGCCATGGGCAGCAGCACGCCGTGCGGCACGGCGACGGCGAACCCGTTGGCGTCCAGCCGCAGGTGGTCGCGGACCAGCATGGCTCCGAGGTGCCGTACGTCAGCACACTGTCCCTTGACCTGCGCCGTCGACCCCGCCCAGATCTCGGCGAGGTTCCCCTGGTGCGAGGCTCTCAGGAAAGCCAGATCCTGTGCCGATAGCTGACGCGTCCCGTGCTGGGCACGAACCTCGGACAGGGCCGAGGCGGACGCGAGCGCCGTCTGGGGCGATGCCTGTGCGGCGGGGGCGGTGGTCAGCGCGAGAGCACTGGCCATCCCAGCGGCCAACAGTAACCGAATTTTCCTCATGTCCTCTCCTTGTGCCGATTCTCGTGTCGATACTTCGACCGTGAGGAGATGCCCACGGATCGTGAGCAATAATCCACTTCACGCAATCGGATGGCTTTGTCGTCGACGGCCGACGGGGACGCGCCGCGGCTCGAGTGAACCGGGCGACCTACCGTGGAGGGGTGCGGTTGAGATTCCTGCTCCGGCCGAGCTGGCTGGCGCTGACGCTGGTGGTGTTCGGCTTCGCCACCCTGTGCTTCACCCTGCTCGCGCCGTGGCAGTTCGACCGGCACGCCGAGCGCAGCGCCCGCAACGCCGCGCTGCAGGAGTCGTTCACCGCACCGCCGCGCCCGCTGGCCGAGGTTCTGCCCGAGGGTCGCGCGCCGGACGAGCACACCCAGTGGCAGCGGGTCACGCTCACCGGCCACTACCTGCCCGAGCACGAGGTGGTCGCCCGGCTGCGCACGGTCCAGGGCGAGCCCGCGTTCGAGGTGCTCACGCCACTGCGCACCGGCACCGGCGCGGTGGTGCTGGTCGACCGCGGCTACGTCCGCCCCGACGACCGGCTCGACGTGCCGCCCTACCCCGCCCCGCCGGCGGGCGAGGTGCGGGTGGTGGGCAGGGTGCGGATGGACGAGACCGACCCGAAGGCCCGCGACGCCTTTGCCGACGAGTCCACCGGCGGCCGGCCGCACAGCTACAGCGTCGACTCGCGGGTGGTGGCCAGGGCCAGCGGGCTGGACCTCCGCCCCGGCTACGTGCAGCTCGAGGCCGATCAGCCCGGCGTGCTCGGCGCACTTCCGCTGCCGCAGCTCGACGCGGGCCCGTTCCTGTCCTACGCGCTGCAGTGGATCGCGTTCGGCGTCATGGCGCTGCTCGGCTGGCTGTACTTCACGGTCCGGGAGCTGCGCCCCGGCGGCGCGCTGGCCGGCGAGCGGCCGGAGCGGCGCAAGTCCGTCGCCCAGCTGCTCGCCGAGAACGAGGACGAGGACGAGGACGAGGACGGCGGGTCCGGGGTCAGCGCCGCCGGCGACGACCACGCCGGCGCCGCAGCCCGGACAGCACCGCCAGCACCGCGGAGCTGACCCCGGCCAGCCACCCGACCACCCTGGACAGCTCGACGGCGCGGGTGACGTGCCCGCTGTCCGGGTTGCGCCCGTCCCCCAGCACCGGCAGCTCGGCCACCCCGTGCGGGTACACGGTCCGCCCGCCGAGCCGCACCTCCAGCGCACCGGCGAAGGCCGCCTCCACCCGGCCGGCGTTCGGGCTCGGATGGGCCGAGGTGTCCCGCCGCCACGCCCGCCACGCCCCGGCCGCGGAGCCGCCGACGACGGGTGCCGCGACCACGGTCAGCGCCGCCGCCGCGCGGGTCGGCAGCAGGCCGACCAGCTCGTCCACTCGCGCGGTGGCCAGGCCGAACCGGGTCCGCCGGGGTGCCCTGGTGCCCAGCCGCTTCGCCAGCAGCCCGGCTGCTCTGGCGCCGAGCAGGCCGGGCGCCCCGGCCAGCGCGCCCCACACCAGCGGCGCCACCACGAGGTCGTTGGTGTTCTCCGCGACCGTCTCCACCGCCGCCCGGTCCAGCGCGACCAGGTCCAACCCCTCGGTCCGCCGCGGGTCCAGTGTGGACAGGACGCGCCGGGCGGCGGGCAGGTCGCCGGTCTCCAGCCGGCGGGCGAGGTCGGTGCCGTCGACGGCAAGCCCGGCCCCGCCGAGCACCGCCCACGTGGTGGCCGCGGTGCCGGCGGCCTGCAGCATCGGGTGCCGGCGGCCGGCCAGCTCGGCCACCACCCCGGCGAGCAGCGCCGCGCCGACCAGCCCGCCGGCGTAGAGCGCGCCGGACACCGGGGAGTCCCCGGGCAGCCGCCGTTCGAGTGCCCGTGCGGCGCGGGCGAAGCCGGCGGAGGGCCGGCCGTGCTTGGGATCGCCGAGCGCGCCGTCGGCGACCACTCCCAGCAGCAGTCCGATGGCTCGCGCCGTGCTCACCCCTGTGGCTCCCCGCTCTACCGGCCACCCCGCGGCGGCCGCCCGCCCAGTTCCGGAGCCGACCGTACCGAACCGGACGTCCGTGGCGGCGTCAGGGCTCGGCGTCGGCCCAGGAGCGGAGCATGATCCAGGCGATGGAGGCGTTCCTGGGGAGCACGAAGCCCTCCGCGCCGGCGGTGCCCCGCTCGAACGCGGCCCGCACCACCTCGCGCGGCACCCAGCGGGCGTCCTCGATCTCGCCATCGGCGGGCCGCAGCGGCGCCGCCGCGTCGGCGCTGGCGGCGAAGCCCAGCATGATCGACCGCGGGAACGGCCACGGCTGGCTGCCGAGGTAGCGCACGCCACCGACCTCGACACCCACCTCCTCGCGGATCTCCCGCACGACGCAGCCCTCCAGCGACTCGCCGGCCTCGACGAACCCGGCGAGCACGGAGTACCGGCCCGGTGGCCAGATCGGTTGGCGGGCCAGCAGCACCTGCTCACCGTTGACCCCGACGTCGTCGTGCACCAGGCAGATCACCGCGGGATCGGTGCGCGGGTACTCCTCGCGCCCGCACGACTCGCAACGGGTGGCCCAGCCGAACTGCACCCGCCGGGCCGCGGCGCCGCACCGGGCGCAGAATCCCGCCCCGCGGTGCCAGTTGCCCAGCGCCAACGCCGTGCTGAGCAGGCCGGCGGAGACGTCGTCGAACCGGTCACCGTGGCCGCGCAGATCCAGCCACAGCTCCCCACCCTCGGCCGGCACCTCGTATTCCAGCCCCCAACCACCGCCGATCCGCGCCGTCGGGGCGGCGGGGTCGGGCTCGCCGGGCAGCGCCCAGTGGTCGGAGTCCCGCCACTCGCCGAGGAACACCGCCTCGGCCGGCGGCTCGTCGCCGAACGCCAGCGCCTTGCGGGTGGCCAGTGTCGCCGGGCCGTGCTCGGGCACGTGTGCCGGCACGCGGCCCCGGTGGTCCATCAGCACCACGCGGGCGTCCGGCCACCGGGCGCGCAGCCGTTCGGGGTCCGCCCGCAGCGTCTCCGCCCGGTCGGCGCTGGACCGGGACAGCGCTGGCGGGGAGTTCAGCTCGAACGGCCGGCTCATTCGGCGACGGCCACGTCACCCAGCGCGGCCAGCTTCGGGGCCAGCGACGCGGCGTCGCCGACCACCACGCCGGTGAACCGCGGCGGCGTGTAGAACTCCAGCGCGGCCTCGGCGACCTGCTCGGCGGTGACGTCGGCCAGCCGCAGCGGGTGGCCGACCAGCCACTCGACGCCGAGCCCCACCATCGCCAGCGCGGAGAGCTGGCTGACCAGCCCGGCCTGCGAGGAGGTGGCGATGAGCAGCGAGCCAATCGCGTACTGGCGCACCGACTCCACCTCCTCCGCGGTGGGCGGCACCAGACCCAGCCGGGCCAGCTCGTAGCGGATCTCCAGCAGCGCCGGTGCGGTCACCTCGTTCGCGGTGTCCGCGTCGACCTGCACCGTCGCGCTGGTGCCGGTGAACTCGAAACCGGAGTGCGCGCTGTAGGTGTAGCCCTTGTCCTCGCGGATGTTCTCCACCAGCCGGGAGGAGAAGTAGCCGCCGAACACCAGGTTGGTCAGCTGCAGCGCCGGGTACCGCGGGTCGGTGCGCGGCAGCGACTGCGCGGACAACCGGATCTGCGACTGCACCGCCCCTGCCCTGGGCACCAGCAGCACGTCGTCGCCGGTGACCTCCGGCAGCGGCGGCAGCACCGACGCCGCGCGGTCGGAGGCCCAGTCGCGCAACGCCTTCTCGAGGTCGCCGACCACGGTGTCCGGGTCGACGTCGCCGACCAGCACCAGCACCGAGTTGCGGGGCAGCACCGCGGCGGCGTGCAGCGCGCGCACGGCGTCCGGCTCGACCCTCGCCACGTCCTCGGCCTGCGGCACCTCGCGGGTGTACGGGTGGTCGCCGTAGCGCCGCCGCTGCAGCGCCTCACGGGCGATCACCCGCGGCTGGGTGCGGGCCACGGCCAGCCGCTCGACGATGCGCTCGGCCTCCCGGCGCACCTCGTTGTCCCGGTGCGCCGCCGCGGTGAGCACGTCGGCGAGCACGTCGAGCAGGGTGGGCAGGCCGCTGGCGAGCGCGCTGCCGCTGATCGCGAGCCGCTCGGGGTCGACCACGGTGCTCAGCTCGCCGCCGATCAGCGCCAACTCGGTGTCGATGGCGATCCGGTCCCGCCGGGCGGTGCCGGTGAGCAGGGTCTCGGCGAGCACCTCGGCGGTGGCCGGGTGCATCGGGTCGGTGCCGGCGAACGGGATCGACAGCCGCAGGTCCACCAGCGGCACGCCGGGCTTGCGCACGGCCAGCACGCGCAGGCCGTTGCCCAGCACGGTGTCCACGTGCGCGAGGTCCGTGGCCGGGCGCTGCTCGCCGAGCGGGGGCACCTCCCGCGGCCCGGTGACGGTGCGACCGATCTCCGCCGCGCTGCGATGACTCACTTCGCCTCCCCGTTGGGCCGGACTTCCAGCACCGCCCGCGAGTCGGGGCGCAGGTTCTTGGCCGCGGCGGCGACGTCCTCCGCGGTGACTCCGGCGATCCGGTCGGCCAGGTCGTACACCAGCACCGGGTCGTCGTAGAGCAGCTCGAACGCGCCGAGCGCGAGTGTGCGGGACACCATCCGGTCGTGCTCGGCGTGCAGGTTCGCGCTCCACCGCGCGGTCACCTTCGCCAGCTCCCGCGGGTCCGGCGGGGTCGTGGCGACCGCCTCCAGCTCCTCGTCCAGCGCGCCGAGCACCCGGTCGGGTGGCACGTCGGGCGGGTGCACGGCGGTGACGGAGAAGGTGTCCGGGTCGCGGGCCTCGAACGGCCCGAACAGTCCCGCGCCGGCGTTGATGTCGGTGACCAGGGACTCCCGGTGCACCAGGCGCTGCTGCAGCCGGGAGCCGTCGCCGTCGCTGAGCAGCCCGGCCAGCACGAGGTGGGCCAGGTAGCCGTCGAGCTCGTGGACCGGGTCGGGCATCCGGTAGCCGACGGCCAGCGCCGGCAGCGGCGCGTGCGCGTCGAGGTGGACGTCGCGCAGCTCCTCGGTGGGCCGCGGCTCGGCGAACGACGGCCGCTCCGGCCGGGGCCGCGCCGGCACGTCGCCGAAGTGCTTCTCGATCAGCCCGCGGGCGGAGTCGACCTCGATGTCGCCGGCGACGGTGAGCACCGCGTTGGCCGGGGCGTAGTAGGTGTCGAAGAAGGCGGCGCAGTCGTCCAGCGTCGCCTGCTCGAGGTCGGTGAAGTCGCCGTAGCCGTTGTGCGCGTTGGGGAACGTCTTGTACAGCACCGGCGGCAGCAGGATCCACGGGAAGCCGCCGTAGGGTCGGTTGAGGACGTTCAGCCGGATCTCTTCCTTGACCACGTCGATCTGGTTGGCCAGGTTCTCGGGGGTCAGCTTCGGCGCGCGCATCCGGTCGGCCTCGAGGAACAGCGCCCGTTCCAGCGCGGCCGAGGGCAGCACCTCGAAGTAGTCGGTGTAGTCCGGGTGGGTCGAGCCGTTGAACGTGCCGCCGCTGCCCTGCACGTAGCGGAAGTGGGCGAGCTTCTCCAGACTCTCGCTCCCCTGGAACATCAGATGCTCGAACAGGTGCGCGAAGCCGGTGCGCCCCTCCGGCTCGGAGCGGAAGCCGACGTCGTAGTGCACGCTGACCCCGACCACCGGCGCGGTGCGGTCGGGGGCGAGCACCACCCGCAGCCCGTTGTCGAGGACGAGTCGATGTAGCTCGGGAACGGCCATGCTCTCCACCCTACGGGGAAGGTGCGGGCGGGCGGCGGGCGGCGACGCGCTCGGCGGCGACCAGTGCGGCGCCGGCCGTGAGCAGCGCCAGGCCGAGCTGGGCGTGTCCGGTGGTGAGGGCGAGCAGCACGGTGAGGAACACGCCGTAGGCCATCACCCGCAGGCCGGCGCGGCGCAGCCGCTCGGGGTCGGTCCGGCGCGCGACGGGGAGGCACAGCCAGCCGGCGAGGCCGAGCAGCAGCGCGGCGAGTCCGGCCCAGCCCCAGGCCGCGGTCGGGGTGAGCAGGAACGCGCCGGCCAGCGTGCGGGCCGGCACCAACCGCGCGGTGGGCGGCACGGTGCCGGCCGGAAGCGCCACGGTCAGCTCCATCCGCTGGCCGGCGGCGAGGTCGCGGTGACTGAACCGGGTGAGGCCGGTGTGGTCGATCCGCGCGGCGTGACACGGCATGGTGCCAGCGACCGTGCAGGCGACACCGGTGGAGACCCGCGGCGCGGCGATCGAGCCGCGGACCAGCTCCAGGTCGGTGTCCCAGCCGCCGGCCGGCTGCCAGTGGACGCGGCCGTCCCCGGTCACCGCCCCCTCGACGGTGTAGCGCAGGGTCGAGGGCCGGGTCAGCCGCGCGGTGAGGTGGGTGCCGGTGAGCTCGGCGTGGCCGGCGCCCTCGAGCACGACGTCGCGGATCGTGACGCGGCGCTCGTGGGCCGCGCCGGCCGGGACGCGCAGCGGGATCGCCCGGACCATCGGCCGCCCTGCCGGCACCGAGACCACCTCGACCACCGACAGCGTGCCGTCGCGCTCGACCTTCATCGCGACCTCGACGCTGCGCGGCAGCGTCGGTGGTGGCGGGTCGCCCTGCGCCGGCGCCGGCGTGGCCAGGAGCAGGGCGAGGACGAGGACCCGCACCGGAGGTCAGCTCGGCGGCGCGAACGGGCGGTCGGCCGGGGGCTCGCCGTCCGGCCGCCGCTGCCCGGTCGGGGGTGTGGGTGGCTCGACCCGCTGGCCGGTGGGGGGCGTGGGCGGTTCGGTCGGCGAGCCGGGCGGCGGCACGGGCGCCGCGGGGGATGCCGGGTGGTGGCCGGCGAGCCGGGCGTGCTCGCGGGCGCGGCGCTCGGCGAGCACCGCGGCGAGGTAGGCCCACGGCGGCACGGACGGCGGGAGCGGCGCGCCGATGTGCCCGGCGACCTGCTCGGCGAGGTCGCGGCCGAGCTGCTCGCGGGCGGCGGGGCGCAGCTCGGGGTAGCGGGCGATGTACTGGCGGGCGCCGAGGGCGAGGTGGTCGGGCAGGTTGGTCAGGTCGAGCCGGGCGGCCCAGTGCGCCAGCGGCGGCGGCATGGTGAGCTCCGGCGCGGTCGACCGGGGGGCGCGCTCGCGGACCACGAGCGTGCCGGCGAGGTAGTCGCCGACCCGCTTGCCCTTCGGGGAGACCAGGGAGACCACCAGCGCGACCGCGCCGAACAGGCCGAGCAGCCAGAAGTCGACGAACACGCCGGCGAGGCCGCGGGTGAGGGCGTGCCGGAAGCGGATGGGGCCGCCGTCGTCGCGGACCACCCGCAGGCCCATGGCGAGCTTGCCGAGCGAGCGGCCGCGACTGAGTGTCTCGAAGACCACCGGGTAGCCGACCAGGACCAACACCACGCTGGTCAGCATGACGGCGGAGAGCAGTGCCTCGTCGAGGTCGGCCAGGCTGGACAGCGCGAGCAGGAGGATGAGCAGCGCCGCGGCCTGGACGAGGACGTCGAGGCCGAACGCGAGGCCGCGGCTGGCCAGCTTGGCGGCGCGGAGGTCGAGGACCACCGCGTCGCCGGTGATGAGGTCGGGGTCTGCCCGGTCTGCCTGCACCGGCCCAATGTATTGGCCGAGGCTAGGGTTCGCCGTAGGGGTTCGCCGGACGGCGGGCCCGGGCTGGACGCACGACGGACGAGCGGGTGGTGGCGGATGGACGTGGACGTGTTCGTGGCCGCGCACCGCGCCGAGTGGGACCGGCTCGACGAGCTGGTGCGGCGGGCCGGGCGGTTGCGCGGGGCCGAGGCCGACGAGCTGGTGGTGCTGTACCAGCGGGTGGCCACGCACCTGTCGATCGTGCGGTCGGTGGCACCGGACCCGGCGCTACTGGCGCGGCTGTCCGAGCTGGTCACGCGGGCCCGCTCGGCGGTGACCGGTACGCACAGCCCGGCGTGGCGGTCGGTCGGGGAGTTCCTGGCCAGGGGGTTCCCCGCGGCGGTGTACCGGGCGCGGTGGTGGTGGCTGTCGGTGGCGGCGGCGTTCACGCTGGTGAGCGGGCTGCTGGCGGCGTGGGTGGTGCGCGATCCCGTGGTGCGCTCCTCGATCGCCGCGCCGGAGGAGATCGAGCAGCTCACCGCGCCCGGTGGGCAGTTCGAGTCGTACTACTCCAGCGAGCCGGCCGCCTCGTTCGCGGCGCAGGTGTGGACGAACAACGCGTGGGTGGCGGCGGGCTGCCTGGTGCTCGGGGTGCTGCTGGGACTGCCGGTGCTGTACATCCTGTGGCTCAACGTGCTCAACCTCGGCGTGTCGGCCGGGTTGATGGCCGGCGCCGGCCGGCTCGACGTGTTCTTCGGGTTGATCACGCCGCACGGGTTGCTGGAGCTGACCGCGGTGTTCGTGGCGGCCGGCGCGGGGCTGCGGCTGGGCTGGACGGTGATCGACCCGGGACGGCGGCCGAGGGCGGTGGCGGTGGCCCAGGAGGGGCGGTCCGTGGTGGCGATGGCGCTGGGGCTGACCGGGGTGTTGCTCGTGTCGGGGGTGATCGAGGCGTTCGTGACGCCGTCCGGACTGCCGACGTGGGCGCGCATCGGCATCGGCGTGGTGGCGGAGGCGCTGTTCCTCGCGTACGTCTTCGTGCTCGGTCGCCGGGCCGCCCGCGCCGGCGAGACCGGCGACCTCTCGTCCGAGGAGGCCGGCGACGCGCTGCCGATGGCGGGGTGAGCGCGGCGCCGGACGCGCGGGCTACCTCGGCGGCGGCAGCGGGTCGTCCAGCACGATCCGGCCGCCCTCACCTCGCACCAGCACTGCCATCGCCGCGCCGGGGGTGGCTGCGGACATTCCAAGACCCGGGCAAGGTCGTCGCGAATCTACGATCGCGGTCGCGCTGGACAGGGGCTCCTCAGCCGACCGCGCCGAGGACTGCACACGCCCAGCAGGTCAGCGAACTAAGCAAGATCCACAATTAAGCGCGAGCCACAGTCGCCAAGTGTGACGAAACCTGACCACTGGATTATCGCGATAACTCGGCCATCCGAGTGAAGACCCGCCAATCGCCGTGACAGTCAAAGGTCAGCTTGCTACCTTGGAAACTAGGGAATTTTTTCTTATTATATACACGATCATAGGTGAACACCATCATTCCCCTCAGGGAAAATCGACATAACATTCGAACCTAAACATCAATTAGGGGGCAATATGATACGTAGGTCGATTGCCACAGTGGCGGCAAGCAGCGCATTACTTTCTTGGTTTTTGGCCACTCCTTCGAGCGCCAGTCAAGATATCAGTAAAGTCCCACTGGTAGGTGCAAGCGACTGCTTTAGCTGGGCGCGTCCAAGTGATGTCGTCGCCTCCCTGACACCAGCGGGAAATCCCGACCAGGCCGTAACGCTGAGTTGTGGATCGCCAGCCTATGGGATTATCCACATCGACGCTGGTCACCCGATCGATGAGAACGGCGCGGATGATGTGAACGTGAACGGTTGCTTCAATCACATCTTTGCCCGGCCATACTATGGAGTCCCTGCAGCCCCTGGAAACACCGCGATCAGATACAACAGGTCAGACGGCGGTACCGCGACGTTAGTCTGGAGAAACTCTGACGGTCAAGTGGTAACCATGTTCACCAGCGACCCTCCAAATGGGAACAACTGGTGGGCCTGCGCGAACGGATGAACCTCGTCGACAGTTTGACATCAGAACGGGTTTTGCATGCGAATTTGGAACCATAGATTCGGCGCACTTGTTACCATGATCGGCGGGGCCATGGCATCGTTAACGTTACTTGGTGGCGGTCTTGCATCAGCTACCGAGAAGGACGCCGAGGAAGCTTTGGCTGACCCTGCTCCGCCCTGCATCACGGTGACAAAAACTGACGCATTCTCGACTATCGCCCACGTGGCCAACCAGTGCCGCGTTCGTCTAACCGTACGAGTAGACATCAGACTAGCCCCCGACACCAGTTGTCAAACTTTTGAGCCGTTTCAATCAGGACAGTTCGACGAAATAGAGCTTTGGGGAAACACGACCAACGAAGGTGGCAGCATCAGAGGATTAGTAATCTGCTAGAAATGGCGCAGACGGGGATATCTCTCATCTCCTTGTCGGATAAGTAATCCCCCAGCAGCTTCGCACAATTGGCCACCGACTTCATTCAAAAGCCTCTCTCAACGACTTGCATTTGACATGCTGTGTTAACATTACTATATGACCAAATTTGACCTCAGCGTAGACTTCTCCCGAGGATGGTGCACGCTCCGTCTCTCCGAGGACGAAACTAGTATCGAGATTTCGTCGCACACGCTACAAGACTCATTTTCCGAACTTGTCCATATTGTAGCCGAATTGTCGAAGGGGTGGCAATGTGTGTCTTGTCGCTGGGCACGCGAGATCAGCGGCGGCTACTATATTGACCTTTGCCTAGATCCCGCGGGTTATGTGAACATCGCCATCCACGAGGCTGCGGCGTCGAATGAGTCTAATACTTATCAGGAAGCCTGGAGCCCCATGCGCAGGCGGGCGGTATTCACTGCGCGTGTTGCACTTGGTAGTTTTCTTACGTTGTTCTCAAATAGCCTCAGGAAAATCCGCACGTCCTGGACCGACACAGCTGGGTATATTCCAGAGTGGGGCTGGAATTATCCGACATCTGACGCCGAGGAGATTGAACGCCAAGCAAAACGATATGGCTACAAGCCCGCCGGGGTGGCTGGTACGAGGGCAGGGCAGTAGAAAGCGCCGGGAAATACAACTCGCACCAACGCGCCCGCGTTTGGAGCCAAACAACTATAGATGCACGGAAGCGTCTGCCCTGCTGAGGGAACTGATTTTTGCGGGGTAGCGGGCCGATCGACCGGCTGCCCACCAAACTCGCTCCAGCACCTGTTGACCGAGTTCCCGCTCGACCCATTCCTCGGTATGGAGGCCGATGAAGATCCGCACGGTGTCCCACTGCCCGGGCACGATCTCCTTGAGCGGCGTGGTCTCCCCGCGCACCCTGAGGTCGCGCAACCGCTGGGCGAACTCGGGGTCATAGTTCAGTGAGGCTCCGCCGCCGCCCGACCCGCATCCGGCGAGCAACACGACCAACACGACGAGAAGAGCTGCCCGCAGCCGCGACCTCATCGAGTCCCCGTCCCGGACAACCCGCGCCCGACCATGTCGTCGGTCCGCTTGCGGTCACAGGCGGCCGGCGGCTTTCAGGTCCAGGTAGCGGTCGGCGAGGGCGGGCGGCAGGGCGTCGGGCACGGCGTCGACCACCTCGGCGCCGTGCCGGGTGAGCAGGGCGGTCACGTGCCGCCGCTCGGCGAGGGTGCGCTCCGCGGCGGCCGCGGAGTACACCGCCTCCGCGTCGCCGCGGGCATGGGCCAGCGACGCCACCCTCGGGTCGGCCACGGCGGCCACCAGCAGCCGGTGCCGGGCGGTCAGCGCCGGCAGCACCGGCAGCAGCCCCTGCTCCACCGGCGCCGGGTCGAGCCCGGTCAACAGCACCACCAGCGACCGCCGCCGGGTGCGCCGCAGCACCTCCGCCACCATCCCCCGCGCGTCGGACTCCACCAGCTCCGGCTCCACCGGCGCCATCGCGTTCACCAGCGCGGGCAGCAGCTCCGCCGCGCCGATCCCCTGCACGCTGGCCCGCACCCGCCGGTCGTAGGCCAGCAGGTCCACCCGGTCCCCCGCGCGCGACGCCAGGGCGGCGAGCAGCAACGCGGTGTCCATCGCCGCGTCCAGCCGGGTGCCGTCGCCGACCCGCCCCGCCGCCGTGCGCCCCGTGTCGAGCACGACCACCACGTGCCGGTCCCGCTCCGGCCGCCACGTGCGCACCATGACGTCCCGCGCCCGCGCCGTCGCCCGCCAGTCGATCGACCGCACGTCGTCGCCGATCACGTACTCGCGCAGCGAGTCGAACTCCGTGCCCTGCCCCCGCACCAGCGCCGCCCGCCGGCCGTCCAGCTCGCGCAACCGGGCCAGCCGGCCGGGCAGGTGCCGACGGCTGGTGAACGGCGGCAACGCCCGCACCGTCCACGGCGCCGAGTGAGAGCCCTGCCGCGCGGCCAGCCCCAGCGGCCCGACCGCGCGCACCGTCACCAGGTGCGCCCGCCGGTCGCCCCGCCGGGTGGGCCGCAACGCCGTCACCACCGTGCGCGCCTCCCCGGCCGGCACGGTAATCGGATGCCGGTCCTGCTCGACGCCGGCGCTCGGCGGCCACGCGTCCCGCAGCATCCCCCGTAGCGGCCGCGGCCCGGGGTTGCGCACGGTGAGCACCACCTCGACCCGCTCGCCCAGCCGCACCGACTCCGCGCCGGACCGGGACAGCACCAGCCCCCGGACGCTCACCGCGAACAGCAGGTCCACCACCACGCCGACCAGCACCACCCCGGTGGCCAGCAGCACCCCGGTCCACGACGGGAGCAGCAGCCCGACGACGACCGCACCCAACAGCGCGAGCAGCCCGGCCCGAGCGGTCAGCGCCATGCCATCACCCGAGCCGTGCGGTCAGGGCGCGGGACCAACGTCAGCGGCGGGAAGACCGGCGACACGGGAGTCACCTCGGCACGGGGACCGTGGCCAGCACGCGCTCCAGCAGGCCGTCGGCGGTCGCACCCTCCAGCTCCGCCTCGGGGCGCAACTCGATCCGGTGCCGCAGCGCCGGCCGGGCCAGCGCCTTCACGTCGTCGGGTGTCACGTACCCGCGGCCGGACAGCCAGGCCCACGCTCGCGCGGCGGCGAGCAGCGCGGTGGCCCCGCGCGGCGAGACGCCCAGCCGCACCGACGGTGCCGTGCGGGTGGCGCGGCAGACGTCCACGATGTAGCCGAGCACCTCGGGCGCCACCGTCACCGCCCGCACCGCGGCCCTGCCCGCGGCCAGGTGCTCTGCCCCGGCCACCGCGCGCACCCCGGCGGCACCGAGGTCCCGTGGGTCGAAGCCCTCGACGTGCCGGCGCAGGATCCCGATCTCGTCCTCCCTGGCCGGCGCCGGCATGGTGAGCTTGAGCAGGAACCGGTCGAGCTGGGCCTCCGGCAGCGGGTAGGTGCCCTCGTACTCCACCGGGTTCTGGGTGGCGATCACGATGAACGGGTCGGGCAGCGGCCGCGGCCGGCCCTCCACCGACACCTGCCGCTCCTCCATCGCCTCCAGCAGCGCGGACTGCGTCTTCGGCGGGGTCCGGTTGATCTCGTCCGCGAGCAGCAGGTTGGTGAACACCGGCCCCTCGCGGAAGGAGAACTCCGCGGTGTGCGGGTCGTAGACCAGCGAGCCGGTCACGTCGCCGGGCATGAGGTCCGGGGTGAACTGCAGCCGTGCCGTCGAGGTGTCCAGCGCGGTGGCCACCGTGCGCACCAGCAGCGTCTTGGCCACCCCGGGCACGCCCTCCAGGAGCACGTGGCCCCGGCAGAGCAGGGCGATGATCAGGCCGGTCACCACCGGGTCGTTGCCGACCACGGCCTTGCCGACCTCGGCCCGCAACGCCACCAGCGCCTGCCGCGCGGCGTCGGCGTCCACCCGCCCGGTCGCGACGTCGATCTCGGTCACTGCAGAACCTCTCTCTCCAGGGCGTCCAGCGCGTCGGCCCGCTCGACCAGCTGGGCCTCCCCGCCGGTAAGCCCTCCGTACAGCAGCGCGCCCACCTCGGCCTCGCTCCGGCCGGTCCGGGCGGCCACCGCGGCGACGACGACCGCCGGCTCGGCCGCGGCCTCGGCGGTGAGGCCCAGCGCCGGCAGCATCCGCTGGCGCGCGGCGTCGCGCAGGGCGGTGGCCGCGTGCTCGGCGGCACCCGCCCTGCGGTACAGCCGCGCCCTGCCCTCGACGGTCTCCGCCCCGCGCACCACCACGGGCAGCGGCTCGACCACCACCGGGCCGAGCCGGCGCGCCCGCCACAGTGCCAGCAGCAGCACCGCCACGGCCACCTGGCCCAGCCCGAAGTACCAGCCGCGCGGAACGAGATCGTAGATCGACTCGCCGCCACCGCGCAGTGCCGCGTCGCCCGGCGCGGGCTGGTACCACACCAGCCGAGGGTGCTGACCGAGCAGCCGCATGGCGAGCGCGGCGTTGCCCTCGTCGGCCAGCGCGGCGTTGGTCAGCGGGGCCACGTCGCCGAGCACGGTCACCGTTGCGGCCCTGGCGAGCACGCCGCCGTAACACACGGTCACCACCGCCGAGTCCCCAGTGCCGGAGTCCCCAGTGCCGTAGGCGAGCCCACCCAGGGTCAGCGGCCCCGCGGCCCGCGCCGCGGGCAGCTCGCAACCCGGCGCGCGGTGCCGATCTTCGGTGGGCCCGGCGAACCGTACGCGCTCGGCCACCGCGGCGAGCGCGTCCGGACCGGGTCGCAGCAGCACCACGTCACCGGCCCGCCCGGTCAGCCGGGCTAGCTCCTCCG
This sequence comes from Amycolatopsis arida, assembly GCF_900115565.1. GTDB lineage: Bacteria > Actinomycetota > Actinomycetes > Mycobacteriales > Pseudonocardiaceae > Yuhushiella > Yuhushiella arida. The sequence continues at coordinate 33,377 of NZ_FOWW01000005.1, forward strand.
GCAACACCCGGTCGGGGTGGGTCACCAGCAGCGTGGCGGCACCACCGAGCGCCCCGAGAGCCTCGGTGGCCTCGGTGGCCGAGCCGGCCGGCTCCACCTCCACACCCTCGCCGTCGAGCAGCCGAGCCACCGCGCGGCTGCCCCCCTCCTTCACCGAGCGGGGGTCGAGCTCGCCACCCTCGCCGCCGGTCAGCAGGGTCGACAGCACCGCGAGGGCGACGAGGGCCAGCGCGATCCCCAGCGGCACCCGCGCGCGACGCCACACCTCCCGCGCGTCCGGGCTGGCGCTGGTCGTCGAGACCGTCATGCCGGCACCACCGGCCGCGCGGCCAGGATCGCCTCGTCCAGCTCCGCGAGCCGCTGGCACACCTCGCGGGTGGCGGGCCGGCCACCGTAGTGCACCTCGTCGAACCGCACGGCCGCGGCTCGCAGCTCCGCCGCGTGGTCCGGCAACCGCAGGCCGGCGTCGAGCGCGGCCTCGTCGGCGGTGCGGCCGGACCGCTCGTCCAGCACGCCGCGCTCCTCGAGGCCGCGGACCAGCCCGCGGAACCGGGCGCGCAGCGCGTCGTCGAGCCGGCCCTCGGCCAGCGCCCGTTCGGCCTCCGCGCGGTACTCGGCGGCCGACCGGCGCGGGTCGGCGAACACCACGCGGTCGGCACGCCGGGCCCGGCCGATCCGGCCGGTCCGCAGCCGGATCACCACCACCAGTACGACGAGCACGGCCAGCAGCACGACCAGCCCGAACGGTCCGCCGGGCACCAGGCCGGCCGCGCCGTCGAGCAGGTCGGAGACCCGCTCGAAGACCCAGCGCAACGCGCGGCCGAGCAGCGAGGGGCGGGCGGCCTCGTAGGCGGGGTCGGCCAACTCGGCGCGGGCCGCCTCCCTGGCCTCGTCACGGCCGATGTCCACCGGGACGTCGGCCGGCCACCCCGGCCGCACCGGTTACGCCGCGCCCGCCGCGCGGGCCAGCTCGATGTCCATGCCTTCCTTGCGCATCCGCTGGTCGACGTAGACCAACGCGGTCACCCCGGCGACGAACGGCTGGGTGATCGCCCCGGCGACCAGCCCGCCGAGCGCCGAGAGCCAGATGCCGGCGGTGGTGTAGACGGGGCCGGAGGGGCTGAGCATGTTGGCGCCGCTGCCGGCGAACTCGAACGGCAGCGAGATGATCATGGCGATCACCGTGGAGATCACCAGGGCGAGCAGCAGGATGCCGAAGATCCGCCACCACGAGCCCTGCACCAGCAGCCGGGACCGGCCCATGGCCTGGAAGATCCGGCCGCGCTCGAGCACCAGCGCCGGGGTGGCCAGCGAGAACAGCACGTACAGCCACACGCCGGGGAGGAGGCACAGCAGCAGGCCGACCGTGACGATGACCGTGTAGACGATCGTCAGCCCGAGCAGCGGCAGCAGCATCGGCCGGAACTCGGCCCACACCTCGCCGAACCGGACCGGCCGGCCGAGCACCGCCTTGCCGACCACGGTGATCAGGAAACCGCTGAGGAACGTGCTGGCGAGGACCGACACGACGACGGTGATCCCGGCCGCGCTGAACATGCCGCCGATCGCGTCCCACGCCTGGTCCTGGGTGAGGGTGGCGGGGTCCTGGGTCGCCGCGGCGTTGAAGTCGTCCATGAACACCGTCAGCACGAGGGCGTTGAGCAGCTGCGTGACCGCCAGCACGGCGACGGAGAACCCGAGGATCACCCCCGGGTGGCGGCGGATGGTGGAGATCGATCCGTCGAGGATCTCGCCCAGGCTCAGCGGGCGGAGCGGGATGACTCCGGGCTTGCCGTAGCCCGTGGGCGAGCCCCAGCCCGGCTGCGGGGGCGGCGGCGCGGACGGCACGCCGTACTGGTCGCCGGGCGGCTGCTCGGCGCCCGGCGAGGGCGGCTGGGCGCCGGGGTGGCCACCCCGCTGATCACCCGGTTGATCGCCGTGCTGGTCGTCACCCCGCTGGCCGCGGTCCCGCGGATCCGGTGCGGACCATCCGCCCGATTCGGTCATCGCAACGTCCTATCCCCTGGTCGTCGGCTGTGTCGGTGGGTCCCCCAAAAGTGGAGCGGCCCCAGCGTGGCAGAGCTACCACGCCGGTGCCAGTACGAAACGCAGGGCGTCGACCAAGCCGTGATGCCCGATCTTCACCCATTGGTGCGAGCTCGCTCGTTATGCTGCCCTGAGCCGCACCCGTGTGGCTCGACAGTCGTTGGGGGACGCACGCGGCCAGCCGACCGACCGGGGACACGCACAGATGACGCAACCGCCGCAGGGATCGCCTCCCGGCGCGCCCAGCTCGTGGCCGCCGCGCGGCGGTGGCGGGTACGCGGGCGGACCACCGGCGGTGCCGGCCCCGGCGCCGCCGGCACCGCGCCGGACGGGCCCGGTCGTCGCGGCGGCGCTGGCCGTGGTCGCGGTGCTCGTGGTGAGCGCCGTGGTGGTCGTGTCGCTGGTGGTCGGCGGCGGCGACCAGGCGGCCGACGCGGGCTACCCCGACTACCCGGCCGCCACCGGGCTCCCCGAGCCGAGCCCGAGCAGCTCCACCACGGCCACGACCAGCACGGGGAGCACGAGCACCACGGGCCGGCCCCGGATGTCGTCGCCGGTCACCCCCACCGGACCGCGGAAGGTGTTCGCGCTCGCCGACCACCCGCTGCTGCGGGACCCGCGCGCCGGGCTGCCCAACCACACCTGCCACCTGCCAACGTGGCGCAGCGACCCGCGGTCGGCCCAGGCGTTCTTCACCGCGGCCAGCGACTGCCTCGACGCGGCGTGGCGACCGCTGCTGGAGCGCTACGACCTGCCGTTCGTGTCGCCGGCACTGCACTTCCCGAGCGGGCCGAGCTTCACCACCGAGTGCGGCACCATCCAGGTCGGGATCGCGACCGCGGCCTACTACTGCGAGAACAACCTGTACGTGCCGTTCGCCGGGCTGCAGACCGACCAGTACGGCGACAACCCGGGGGTGTACCTCGCGCTGTTCGCCCACGAGTACGGGCACCACGTGCAGGAGGTCAGCGGGCTGATGGACGCCGCGTGGGAGCGGATCTACGAGGCGGGGCAGAACAGCCAGGAAGGGCTGGAGATGGCGCGGCGCAAGGAGCTGCAGGCGCAGTGCTTCTCCGGCATGTTCCTCGGCGCGCACGTCGACCGCGGCGGCAGCATCACCCGCGACATGTACAACAGGGCCTGGCACGACCAGGAGACCCGCGGCGACGACACGTCCGGCACCCGGGACCACGGCAGCAACGCCAACTACGCGGCATGGTGGCGCGCCGGCGCGAAGGACAACCGGATCGTCGCCTGCAACACCTTCGCCGCCCCCAGCTCCGCCGTCTCCTGACCGCCCCGCCACGGCGCCCGCGAGATCTACGTTCGGGAACGCGAGATCTACGCTCGAGCGCGAGTTCCGGTTCGTCAGACGCGGGCCATCATCCATTCCCCTCCCCACCCCGATCCGAAGCCGCCTTGCGGTCGGGGGTGCCTCGCGGGGCGTCAGATGAGGGCGGGGCGGCGGCGGGGGCCGCGGACCACCAGGTAGGCGTAGACGGCGCCGGCGAGGCAGCTCACTGCCAGGAGGGCGAGACCGACGGGGCGTCGCGGGTCGTTGAAGCCGGGGGTGGTGGCGGCCAGCCGAACCTCGACGATGCCCTCCCCCGCGTCGACCGGCACGGCGATCCGCACCTGCTCGTCCTGCCGGTGCCCGCATCCGCTGAGGGTGCCGTTGCGCTCCTCACCCCCGTGCTCGAAGTGCACCATCTCCTCGGGGTGGGGCTCGCTGCACGACGCCGGCTTGGTCACCGTCGCGGGCACGACCTCCTCCGCCCGCTCCACCGGCGACCCGAACAGCCCCGGCCCCATCCACCAGGTTACGACCACCGCGAGCATCCCGGCCACGGCGGCGACGGCGGACACCCTCCAGTCCAGCGGCGTTCGCCCCGCCGCAGCCGATCGCCGACGCACGCGCGCCATGGTTCCAGATCCACCGATCAAAGCAAGTGAGCGGAGCTTGCGGAGCGAACCGATCAACACAGCAGCCAGGCGAACGCCCCGACGAGCGTCACCGAGGAGGGAACGTGAGCGGAGCTTGCGGAGCGAACCGATCAACACAGCAGCCAGGCGAACGCCCCGACGAGCGCCAGCGAGGAGGGAACGTGAGCTAGCCGGCCGCGGCGGTCAGGGCCTCGACTCCGCCGCCGGGGTGACCTTGCGGATGTAGAGCAACCGGTCACCGGGTTCGATCGCGTCCGCCTCGGGGGCGTCCACCCGATACAGCACCCCGTCCCGGACCAGGCCGAGCACGATGTCCGACAGGTGCCGCGGCGAGCCGCCCGCCTCGCCCGGCTCGACCTGCCGCTCGGCGATCGCCAGGCCCGACTCGGGGGTGAGCAGGTCCTCGACCATGTCGACGATCCGCGGGGTGGAGGTGGCGATGCCGAGCAGCCGCCCGGCGGTCTCGCTGGAGATCACCACCTGGTTGGCGCCGGACTGCTTGAGCAGGTGGACGTTCTCCGCCTCGCGCACCGAGACCACGATGTGCGCCTTCGGGGCCAGCTCCCGCGCGGTCAGGGTGATCAGCACCGCGGAGTCGTCCCGGTTCGGCGCCACGACCACCGCCCGCGCCCGCTGCACCCCGGCGACCCTGAGCACGTCCGACCGGGTGGCCGAGCCGTGGACGGTGACCAGGCCGAGCGCACCGGCCGAGTCCAACGCGGTCTGGTCGGGGTCCACCACGACGATCCGGTTGGGCTCGACCCCGTCGTCGCCGAGCAGCGTCTTCACCGCGGCCCGGCCCTTCGTGCCGAACCCGATGACCACGACGTGGTCGCGCACCTTCGACCTCCACTTCTGGATCCGGAACGCCTGCCGGGAGCGCTCGGTGAGCACCTCCAGTGTCGTCCCGACCAGCACGATCAGGAACAGCACCCGCAGCGGGGTGATCACCAGGACGTTGATCAGCCGGGCGGACTGGGTGACCGGCGAGATGTCGCCGTAACCGGTGGTCGACAGCGACACCGTCGCGTAGTAAAAGCAGTCGAGCAACGACAGGCCATCACCCGCGGAGTCGGTATAGCTGTCCCGGTCCACGTAGACGATGAGCACCGTGGCGGTCAGCGCGAGCAGCGCGCCGATTATCCGCTTCACGATCGCCCGCAGCGGGCTGACCGCCGTCTCCGGCATCGTGATGACGCCGACGAGCGCGTGGTCGGGCTGGTCGGCCAGCGGGTCGGTGAGCGAGAACCGGCGGATCTTCTTGAGCACCCGCCGGCTCACCTTGGGTCCATGGTCTCCATCGCTCACGGACGCGGATGGTAGCCGCTCGCCGCCGGCGCCACTCACTCCTGGGGCACCCGGCGGATCAGCGCGCGGAGCCCGTCGGCGTCGAGCAGGTCCACCGGCCGCACCGTGCGGTCGGCGCGCACGTAGTGGAACGCGGCGCGCACCTTGTCCAGTGGCGCCCCGGTCAGCGCCGCCCACGCCAGCCGGTACGCGGCGAGCTGCACCGACAGCGCGGGCAGCCGGTCGTCGTCGGGCAGCGCGCCGGTCTTCCAGTCCACCACGGTCCAGCCGCCGTCGGTGTCGGCGAACACGGCGTCCATCCGGCCACGCACGGTGATCCCGTCGACATCGGTGGAGAACGGCACCTCCACCTCGTGGGGCGTGCGCAGCGCCCATTCGCTCGCCTCGAACGCCTCCTGCAGCTCGGTCAGGTCGTCGTCCGGGGCGGCGCCGGTGTCGGCCGCGCCGGGCAGGTCGTCGATCTCGAACAGCCGCTCCGCGCCGAACCGGCGTTCCAACCAGCCGTGGAACGCGGTACCGCGCCGGGCGAAGGTGCTCGGCGCCATCGGCAGCGGGCGGCGCAGCCGGCGGGCCAGCGCCTCGGGGTCGTCGGCGAGGTCGACCAGTTGGCTCACCGAGAGCTGGCCGGGCAGCGACACCCGCTCGGTTTCGCCCGCGGCGCGCGCCCGCTCGGCGAGCAGCACGTCGGTGTCGACGATCCAGCCGTCCGGGTCGTCGGCGGGGTCGGGGTCCGGCTCGTCGTCCACAGTGGCCAGTGCGGACAGTACGAGCTCGGCGCCCTCCACCACGGCGGGCCGGCGGCGGCCGAGCGGGTCGGCCGGCCACGGCGCCTCGCGCAGCTCGGTGAGCAGCGGGTTGCGGCTGTCCGGCTCGGGCTCGGGCGCCCAGTGCTCCACCACACCGGCGGGCCGGGAGTTCATTTCGGATGCCTCGGTCAGCGCGGCGATCTCGCGGAGGAACTCCGAAGGGCCCTTCGGCCGCGCGCTGGTCTCGTTCCACCAGTGTCCCGAGGTCAGCAGGCAGTGCTCGGCGCGGGTCAGCGAGACGTAACAGAGCCGGCGCTCCTCGTTCGCCTGCCGCTCGGCGAAGGCGCGCTCGTGCTCCTCCAGCGCCGCGAGCACCTCCTTGCGGTCCTCGCCACCGGTCAACCGCAGCTCGGGAAGGTCCTCGGCGTCGCCGCGCAGCTCGGCCGGCAGCTCGGGCACGGTCTTCAGCCACGACGACGACCGCCGCTTGGCCGGGAAGGTGTCCGCCACCAGGTGCGGCACGGCCACCACCCGCCACTCCAGCCCTTTCGCGGAGTGCACGGTGAGCACCTGCACCCGGTCGGCGACCACGTCCACCTCGCCGGGAGGCAGCCCGTCCTCGGCGTGCTCCGCGGTGGCCAGGTAGTCCAAAAAGGACAGCAGGGTGGCGGTGGGGGCGCTCTCCGCGTACTCGGTGACCACGTCGGCGAAGGCGTCCAGGTGCACCCGGCCCGCGCCGTCCGGCCGGGCCATCGCCTCGACGTCGAGCAGCATCGTGCGCTCCACGTCGGCGACCAGCTCGGGCAGCGACTGGTCCAGCCGCCGGCGCAGCGCGGCCAGCTCGGCGCCGAGCCGGCGAATCCGCGCGTAGCCCTCGGCCGAGTACCGCGCGGGATCCCCGGGGTCGTCGAGCGCGTCGACCAGCCCGGTCTGCTCGGCCCGCTCGGCCGGCACCGTCGAGTCGGCCTGCCGGCGGGATGGGCCGGCCAGCTCGGTCGCCCGCCGCCACAACGCGGCGAGGTCCGCGGCGGCCAGCCGCCACCGGGCGCCGGTGAGCAGCCGGGCGGCCGCGGTGCCGGCCAGCGGGTCGGCCAGCACCCGTAGCGTGCACACCAGGTCGGCCACCTCGGGCTCGTCCAGCAGCCCGCCGAGCCCGACGACCTCCACCGGGAGGCCGCGCTCACGCAGCGCCGCGGCGATCGGCGCCATGTCCGCCCGCCGGCGCACCAGCACGGCGGCGGTGGGCGGGGCGCCGGTGTCGGCCCGCTCGGCGAACCACACCCCGGCCAGCGCGTCGGCCAGCCACTCCCGCTCGGCCCGCACGTCGGGCAGCAGCGCGCAGCGGATGTTCGCGGGGCCGGCCCCGTCCCGCGCCCGCAGCCGGTCGACGCCGAGCCCGCCGGCCCGCAACGGCTCGGCGATCCCGTTGGCGAGGGCGAGCACCTCCGGCGGGTTGCGGAAGCTGGTGAGCAGGCCGTAGCGGCGCGCCGGCACCAGCCGGTCGCCGTCCCGGCGGGGGAAGTCGGTGGTGAACCGGGGCAGGTTGGCCGCGCTGGCGCCGCGCCAGCCGTAGATGGCCTGCGCGGGATCGCCCACCGCGGTCACCGGCAGCGGGTCGCGCCCGGTGCCGCCGAACAGCGCGCGCAGCAGCACCCGCTGGGCGTGCCCGGTGTCCTGGTACTCGTCGAGCAGCACCGCGCCGAACCGGGCCCGCTCCCCCGCGGCGACCTCGGGATGCTCCTCGGCCAGTGCCGCGGCGAGCGACATCTGGTCGGCGAAGTCGAGCGCGCCCTCGGCCCGCTTGCGCTGCCGGTAGCCCTCGACCAGCGGCAGGAGCTGCAGCCGGAACCGCTGCGCGGCGACGACGTCGGTGAGCGCCACCGGCGGCGCGGCACGCTGTCCCTTGGCCCGCGGCGCGTTCTCGATCACCGCGCACAGCCGCTCGGTGTGGGCGCGCAGGGCCTCGGGCTCGACCAGGTGCTCGCCCAGCTCGCCGGCCAGCGCCAGCAGCTGCGCGGTGACCGAGGCGGGGACCCGGTCGGTGTCGAGGTCGGAGTCCCAGGTGGCGACCACGCGGTGGGCGAGCTGCCAGGACGCGGTCTCCGACAGCAGCCGCACGCCGGGCGGCACCGGCAACCGCAGCCCGTGCTCGGCGAGCAGCCGGCCGGCGTAAGCGTGGTAGGTGAGCACGGTCGGCTCCCCGGCGATGATCGCGGCGCGCAGCTCGCCGGCGGGGTCGACGCGGTCGAGCAGGGTCGAGCCGGCGAGCCGGCGCAGCCGGGCGCGCACCCGCTCGGCGAGCTGGCGGGCGGCCTTGCGGGTGAAGGTGAGGCCGAGCACGCGGTCCGGGTGCACCAGCCGGTTGGCGACCAGCCAGACCACCCGGGCCGCCATGGTCTCGGTCTTGCCGGCGCCGGCGCCGGCCACGACGAGCGCGGGCTCGGGCGGGGCGGCGATCACCGCGGCCTGCTCGGGGGTGGGCGGCGGCAGGCCGAGCGCGTCGGCCAGCTCGGCCGGGCGCACGAAGGCGGTCATGGTGCTCACGGCCCGGTCACCTGCCGACCCTCGGGGCGCAGCGGGCAGGCGAAGCGGCCGGGGCAGCGCTCGCAGTCGGGGTTCTCCCGTGCGGTGTAGCGGGGCCCGGTGGTGGACAGGGCGGCGCGGCGCACCAGGTCGAGCCAGTGCTCGCCACCGTCGGCGTCGAGCGCGAGTTGCTCCCGCTCGGCGGCGCCGCTGCGATGGTGGGCCTTCGCGACGTAGACCAGCTTCGCCCCGCCGGGCTCGCGGCCGGTCTCGGCGAACGCGCCGAGCAGCGCGGCGAGCTGGTAGGTGGCCAACTGCGGGTGCTGCTCGGCGTCGGCGGCGCTGATCGCGCTCTTGCTGGTCTTGATGTCCACGACCACCGGCCGGCCCTCGGCGTCGACCTCCAGCCGGTCGACCCGGCCGCGCAGGGTCACCTCCGGCTCGCCCTCGGCGGTGGGCAGCGGCACCTCCATGTCCCGCTCGACGGCGAGCTGGGTGAGCTGGCCGCGGCTGGTCCGCAGCCACGCCAGGAAGTTCCGCACCATCTGCTCCACCCGGCGGCGCTCCCGCCGGGAGAACCACGGCGCGCCGGCGTCGACCCTGCTCCACGCCTCGTCGAGCGCGGCCTGGAGCTGGGCGTCGTCGGCGCCGCTGGCGGCGGCCTGGGCGAGCGCGTGCACGAGCGTGCCGGTGACCGCGGCGAGCTGGGCGGGGTCACTGCCGCCGTGCCGTTCCAGCAACCAGCGCAGCGGGCACTTGGCCAGTGTGTCCACTGTAGATGGAGAGACGGCGATGGTGTCGTCCGGCCGGTGGAGCGGCTCGTCGGTGGAGACCTCGGCGAGTCCGTACCAGGAGTCCGGGTGGGCGCCGGGCACGCCGGCGTCGGCGAGCTTGGCGAGCTGCCGGGCGGCGAGCCGGCGACGGGCCGCGTCGGCGGTGCCGTCGCAGACCACCGTGCGCAGCTCACCGACCAGCTCGGACAGGACCAGCGAACGCTCGGCGCGCCGCACCCGGGGTTTCGTGTCCTCTTCGGACTCATCGACCCGGTGCTCGGACAGGAACCGGGACGGCTGCTCGTCCTCGCCCTGCACCGCGCTGACCAGCAGGACGCGCCGGGTCCGGCTGGCGGCGACGTAGAAGAGGCGGCGCTCCTCGGCCAGCAGCGGTGCCGTCATCGACACCCCGGCCGAGTCACTGCCGGCGACCCCGGCGAGCAGGTCGACCAGCCGCTCCACGCCGAGCAGCGAGCCACGCAGCCGCAGGTCCGGCCAGCTGCCCTCCTGCACGCCGGCGACCGCCACCACCGTCCACTCGCGACCGGCGGCGGCGTGCGCGGTGAGCAGCGCGACGCCGTCGGCGCGGGCGGCGGTGGGGGCGAGGGTGTCGCCGGCGATCTGCTGCGCGGCGAGGTAGTCGGCGAACCCGGCGACGCTGGCCCTTGGCAACCGGTCGACATAGCGGCCCGCGGCGTGGAAGAGCGCGACCACGGCGTCGAGGTCGCGGTCGGCCTGCGCGCCGAGCGAGCCGCCGCGGGCGGCGAGCCGGGTCCACCGGGGCTCCAGGCCGCTGCCCTGCCAGAGCTCCCACAGCACCTGCTCCACGCCGGCGCCGCGACGGATGCCGGCCCTGGCGCGGGCGATGAGCGCGCCGACCCTGCGGACCGGGGCGGCCTCCGCCTCGGCGAGCCCGGCCAGGACGTCGCCATGGCGGAGGGCCTCGACCAGGAGGTCGTCGCTGGAGCGCTCCCCGCCGGCGGCCAGCTCGAGCCGGCGCAGGCCGCGGCGGAGCCGCCGCAGGGCCAGCGGGTCGGCGCCACCGAGCGGCGAGCTGAGCAGCGACTCGGCGAGGTCGGCGTCGAGCAGGTCGGGGTCGGCGGCGACGCGCAGGACGGCGAGCAGCGGGCGGACGCCGGGTTGGCGGGCCAGCGGCAGCTCGTCGTCGGCGGTGGCGATCGGGACGCCGGCGGCGCGCAGCGCGCGTTGCAGGACGGGGAACGAGCGGGCCGGGGAGCGGACCAGGACGGCCATCTCCGACCAGGGGATCTCGTCGATGAGGTGGGCACGGCGGAGCTGGTCGGCGATCCACGAGGCCTCGGCGGCCGGGGTGGGCAGCAGGCGGGTGCGGACCCGGCCCCCGGTGTCGCGGGTGGGGGTGGTCTCCCGGTGCCGGGCGAGGCCGGTGAGGTGGCCGGCGAGCCGGCCGACCGCGGTGTGCACGGCCGGGGCGAGGCGGTGGGCGCGGGTCAGCGTGATGGTGCGGGTGGCGTCGGGGTCGGCGTCGGCGAGCAGCCGGGGGTCGGCGCCGCGGAAGGAGAAGATCGCCTGGTCGGGGTCGCCGGCGAGGACGAGGTCGGCGGCGCCGCTGCCGAGCCGGCGGACCAGGCGGTACTGGAGGGGGTCGAGGTGCTGGGCGTCGTCGACCAGGAGGTGCCGGATCCGGGCCTGCTCGCGGGCGAGGAGGTCGGGGTCGGACTCCAGGGCCACCAGCGCGGAGGCGACCAGCTCGGCGGCGTCGAGGGCGGGTGGGCCGGGCAGGCCGAGGGCGTTGCCTCCGGCGCCCTGTAGGAGGGTGACCTCCTCGTACTGGCGCCAGAAGATGCCGGCGGAGACCCACTCGTCGCGGGCATGGTCGCGGCCGAGCTTGACGAGGTCCTCGGGGCCGAGGCCGCGCTCGGCGGCGCGGAGCAGCAGGTCGCGTAGCTCCTCGGCGAAGCCGGGGACCAGCAGGGCGGGGCGGAGGCGCTCCGGCCAGTCGGGGGCGCCGTCCTCGAGGTCGCCGGCGAGCAGCTCGCGGACCACGACGTCCTGCTCGGGGCCGGACAGCAGCCGGGGAGGCGGCAGCTCGTGCGCCTGGGCCTGCAGCCGCAGCACCGCGAAGGCGTAGGAGTGGACCGTGCGGACGATCGGCTCCCGGACGGTGTGGCCGGGCTGGTCGCCTTTCGTGAGTTGGTGGGTGATCCGCGCCCGGAACGCGTCGGCCGCCTTCCGGGACGCGGTGAGCACCAGGACGTGGTCCGCGCTGGCCGCGCGGATGCGCTGCGTGGCGGTGTCGGCGAGCAGGGTGGTCTTGCCGGTGCCCGGGCCGCCCAGCACGCGGGTGAACCCCGCGGGGCCGTCGAGCAGGTGGTGCGCGGCCTCGTCCCACTCCCGCTCCTCCGGCGGGGGCGGCGCAGGGCGAACGAGCCGGGCGGTGCTCACACCCGGATGGAACCACGCGCCGGCGACAACCCGAGCACCGGCACGCCCATCCCACCAGGAGGAATATCACCCGCCCAGGTGACCCTGCACCCGTGCTCCGAACGACCCGCGAACCGGGCAGAGTAGGGACATGAACGAGGAGCTGCACGAGCGGGTGCGGGAGCTGGTGGCCGCCGTACCGCCCGGGAAGGTGGCCACCTACGGCGACATCGCCGCCCTCGCCGGTGCGTCGACGCCGCGGTTGGTGGGGCGCGTCCTGTCCGAGGACGGGCTCGACCTCCCGTGGCACCGGATCCTGCGGGCGAACGGGACCCCGGCCCCGCACCTGGCCCGCCGGCAGCTGGAGCTGCTGCGCGCCGAGGGGGTGCTGGCCGACGGCAAGAAGGTGAACCTCCGCACCTATCGGTGGCGGTCTAACTCAGGTTAGCCTTCCCTAAGCAATCCGCACTGGGGAAGGTCCGATCATGGAGTACCGCACGATGCGGGTCAGCCACGTCCGCCAGCTCACGCCGCACATGCTGCGCGTCGGCTTCGCCGGCGACGACCTGCGCTCGATCCCGTCCGGCGCGCCCGACCAGTACGTCAAGCTGTTCTTCCCGCGCGCCGGCCAGCCCCGCCCTGAGCTGCCGCCGCCACCCGACGGCGAGACCCTCTCCTGGTACCGCACCTATCTCGCGATGCCGGACCACGTCCGCCCGCCCATGCGCACCTACACCGTCCGCGCCCTGCGCCCGGCCTCCGGTGAGCTGGACGTCGACTTCGTCGTCCACGCCGACGGCGGCCCCGGCTCCACCTGGGCGACCAGGGCGCGACCCGGTGACGAGGTCGCCCTCCTCGGGCCGCACGGCCTCTACGCCGTCCCGGACGGCACCGACTGGCAGCTCCTCGTCGGCGACGAGACCGCGCTCCCGGCCATCGCCGCGATCCTGGAGCACCTCGACGCCGGCACCCACGTCCGGGTGATCGTCGAGGTCGCCGGCCCCGCCGACGAGCAGCCGCTGCCCACCGCCGGCTCCGCGCACGTCACCTGGGTCCACCGGAACACGGACGCGCCGGGCCGGCGGCTGTTGGCGGCCGTCCGGAACGCCACCCTGCCGGGCGGCACCCCGTACGCCTGGGTCTCCGGCGAGGCCGGCATGGTCAAGCTCGTCCGGCGCCACCTCGTCCGCGAGCGCGGCATCGACAAGCGCCGCATCACGTTCACCGGCTACTGGCGCCGTGGCGTCAGCGAGGAGGACACCGGCAGGGAGTCGGTCCGCCGGGGCGACACCGGCCAGCTGCCGACCGCCGACTAGCCCGCGGGCCGGACGGGGGCTGGTGAAGCACGTCACATCCGCCCCTGTCACATCGTGCCGAGCCGTTCCGTCAGAGAGGTGTAACCGACGACAACGGCAAGGAGTGCACTGTGGACGCTCGCTTGAACCTCTTCGACAACCCGGTCACGGCCAAGGCCCTTAAGCACCTCGTCTCGGCGAGCAAGGTGGTATCGGACTCGGCGCTGCCGGCCGCGACCCAGGAGCTGGTGAAGATCCGCGCCAGCCAGATCAACGGCTGCGGCTTCTGCACCGACATGCACACCAAGGACGCCGCGCAGGCCGGGGAGAGCTCGGTACGCCTCAACCTGGTCGCCGCCTGGCGGGAGGCCACGGTGTTCACCGACGCCGAGCGCGCCGCGCTGGAGCTGACGGAGCAGGCCACCCGGATCGCCGACGCGGCCGGTGGGGTCACGGACGACGCCTGGGCGAACGCCGCCAAGCACTACGACGAGGACCAACTCGGCGCCCTGGTGTCGCTCATCGCCCTCATCAACGCCTTCAACCGCGTGAACGTCGTCGTCCGGCAGCCCGCCGGCGACTACCGACCCGGCCAGTTCGGCTGAGGACGAACACCGGCACCCGCCCCGGGCATCCCTCACCAGGGGCTCGGGGCGTCGCCCTGCTCCGGCTGGCTATCGGCGCAGCTCGGCCACCAGCAACTTCACCAGTGCCCCGAGCCGCTGCCGCTCCGGCTGCACCGTGCGCACCCCGACCTCGGCCAGCGGCGCGGCGGTGACCGGCCCGACGCAGGCGCACAGGACCCGACCCAGCGCCGCGACGAACTCGTCGAACCGGCCGGCCTCGCGGGCCAGTGTGAGCAGGTTCGCCGCCGCCGGCGCGCTGGTGAACGCCAGCGCGTCCACCCCGCCGGCGATCACGTCGGACACCAGCGACCGCGCCGGCCCCAGGTCGTCCGGCCACTGCCACCGGTACGGCTGCACCTCCAGCACCCGCGCCCCGCGCCGGGCCAGCGCCCCGGTGTGCTCGGGCAGCGGCGTGCCGTGCAGCTGCACCACCACGCGCCGGCCGTCCAGGTCCTCGGCACGCAACCGGTCGAACAGCTCGGCGTTGCTCTCCCCCGGCGCCGACCACTCCTCGCGCAGCCCGTGCCCGCGCACCGCGCCCATCGCCTTCGGCCCCCGGACGAACAGCCGCGCCGCGCTCAGGCAGTCGACCAGCGAGGCCCCCAGCCCCCAGCCGCCGGCGGCGGTCAGCCAGCCGCGGAACCCGGCACCCGTCGTGACCGCCACCAGGTCCACCGGCGCGGCCAGCACCTCCTCGGTGGCCGCGCGCAACCGCTCGTCGCCGGCCAGCGGCACGATCCGCAGGGTCGGTGCGTGCCGCACGGTCGCCCCGTGCCGGCGCAGCGCGTCGATGAACTCCTCCGCCCTGCGCTCGGCCGTGACGCCGATCGTGGCGCCGCTCAGCTCACCCATACGTCGCCGCCATCCGTCGTGCCGCCTCGGCCACCTCCGCGCGCAGCTCGGCAGGCTCCAGCACCTCCAGCTCCGGGCCGAAGTGCAGCAGCTGGCCCAGCGCCGGCCGGCCTCGCTCCACCGGTAGTTCCACGCGCAGCCACCCGTCGTCGTCCGGCTCCCGCCCGGCCGCGCGCAGTGCCCGCGCCCCCACCGAGCCCAGGTAGAACGGTACGAGGTCGCGTCCGAGCGGGGACAGCCGGACGACCGCGGCGCGCGGGTAGAGCCGGCGTTCGAACTGCTCGGACCACTCCCGCCAGTACGCCGCGAGATCGAAGTCCTCCGGCCGGGTGAACTCCTCGTCGAGCACGGTCAGCTCCCGGACGCGGGAGACCCGGTAGGTCCGGACCCGCCCCTCGCGCCGGGCGGCGAGGTACCAGGCGCCGCTCTTGAGCACCAGGCCCAGTGGCTCCAACATGCGCCGCACCTCACTACCGTCCCATCGGGCGTAGCGCACCGCGACCCGGCGCGCCCGCCACACGGCCTCGGCGACGGTGGCCAGGTGCGGGAGGTGCTCGATGTCGCGGTGCCAGCCGGGCACGTCGACGTGGAACCGCTCGGCGATCTGCCCGGCCCTGCCGCGCAGCTCGGCCGGCAGCGCGGCGTGCAGCTTCAGCTGCGCGGCGGCGAGCACCGTGCCCAGGCCCAGCTCGGCCGCGGCGGCGGGCAGCCCGGCCAGGGACAGCGAGCGGGCCTCCTCCTCGGTCAGCCCGGTGAGCCGGGTGCGGTAGCCGGCGACCAGCTGGTACCCGCCGGCCCGGCCGCGGTCGGCGTACACCGGGACGCCGGCGGCCGAGAGCGCCTCGATGTCCCGGTAGACGGTGCGCACGGACACCTCGAGCTCGGCCGCGAGCTCCTCGGCCGTCATCCGGCCGCGATTCTGCAGCAGCAACAGCACCGACAGCAGCCTGCTCGCGCGCACGGATCCAGTATGCCGCGAAAAACCTGACATGACCTGACAGGTATGGCGGCGAGAGTGGGGCCATGAGCGAGAACACCTTCACCATGAAGAGCTGGACCGAGAACGTCGTGAGCGGGCCGGAGGACGGGCCGCGGTTCGCCCACGCCTCCGCGACGTTCGAGTACACGGGCGTCATCGAGGGCACCGGCGTGTGCGACTACCTGATGTACTACGCCGGCGAGGGCTACGTCGGCGCCGGGCAGACCTCGCCCGGGTTCGAGCGGATCGAGGGCGGCGTCGACGGGCGCAGGGGGAGCTTCGTGATCCGGCACGACGTGGGCTACGGCCCGGACGGCGTCGAGGGCACGTGGCGGGTGGTGCCCGGCTCGGGCACCGGAGAGCTCGCCGGGCTCACCGGCACCGGCACGATCGCCGGGAGCTCCGAGACGATGGCGTACACGTTCGACTACGCACTGTCCTGAGAGGAGCGCCGGGTGCTCGAGGTCGACCGCCAGCAGGTGATGGCCTACCGGGTGGCCACGCAGGGCCTGCTGCGCACCGCGTCCGATCCGGCGGCCCTGCGGGTGTTCGACCTGGGCGTGCAGGACAGCACGCGGGACACGGCGCTGCTCGCGCTGGTCGCCCGGTCGCGCGCTTCGGCGTCCCTTGTGGGCGACTCTCGGTTCACCCTCGCCTGGACGCACCGGGGCGCCCCGCACTTCCACCGGTCGGCGGAGCTGCCCGGGCTCGCGGCCGCCCTCCTGCCGCTGGACGACGCCGACGCACGGGCCCGGATGGCGTGGCGGCGGCGGGACGTGGAGCAGGCCGGGATGCCGGTGACCGAGGCGATCCGGGTGACCGCGGGCGCGATCCGGGAGGTGGCCACCGCGCCGATGACCAAGGGCGCGGTGAGCGGGGCGATCAGCCCGCGACTGCCGGAGGGGCTCGTGCGGTGGTGCCGGCCGTGCGGGGTGACGCACGTGCACGAGCAGTTGATGCGACTGAGCGCGCTGCCGGCGGGGGTGGGGCTGGTGGCCGGCGCGTCACCCGCGACCCTGATGCCGCTCGACGGCGTGCCCGGGGTGCCCGCGTCGCCGGACCTCGCGGGGGCCACCCGGATCGTGCGGCACTACCTCGCCCTGCACGGCCCGGCCACGGCGGCGGACACGGCCGGTTTCGTCGGGACGACGGGGAAGGTGGTGGAGCGGTCGCTGTGGCCGGACGACCTGGTCGAGGTGCGGGTGGACGGCCGGCGGGCGTTCCTGCCGGCCGAGGACGCGGACCGGTTGACGAGCCCGCCGGAGCCCGCCGCGGTGCGGTTGCTGCCGCCGTGGGATCCGTTGTTGCAGGCGCGGGACCGGGCGGTGTTGGTGCCGGACAGGGCGCACCACAAGGAGGTGTGGAAGATCCTCGGCAACCCGGGCGCGCTGCTCGCGGGCGGCGAGATCGCCGGGACGTGGCGGGCGAAGGTGTCGGGGCACCGGCTGGCGCTCACGGTGAGTCCACTGTGGCCGCTGTCGCCAGCGGTGCGCGCGGCGGTGTCCGAGGAGGCCGAGCGGGTGGCCGCGGCCCGTGGCCTCGGCTTGGGGTCGGTCACGTGGAAATGAGCCCAGCCAGCAGTTGCCGGGAAGTCCTCCGCGCTCAGCGCCTGATCGGCGAGCCGGGTGAAGTGCCGGCGGTGCCGCGTGACGGCGTCGGGGTCCTCGACGAACACCCCGACGCCGGCCGCGTCGGCGTACACCAGCGGCTCGTGCTCCGCGAACTGGAAGACGGTGAACCCCGCCGCGCCCCGTGCTGTCGCCATGGGGATCACCCGGATCGACACCCGCGGCCGGGCGGCGAGCGCGAGCAGGTGCGCGAGCTGGTCGCGGTCCGTCGGCGCGGCACGCAGGAGCGGTTCGTGGAGGAGGACGTCGAGCGCGGGGCCGTCGCGGCGGCGGAGCAGCCGTTGCCGGTTGAGCAACGGGGTGACGGCGTCGGGGTCGCGCCCCTCGGCGGCGAGCAGCGCGGTGGCGTAGTACTCGGTGCGCAGCAGCTCGGGCACGGTGGTCGTGGCGACAATCAGCAGCCGCAACGCGAGGTCCTCGTGGAACGCCAGTGCGGGGGCCGGCCGCCGGCGGAGGGTGTACCCGGGCTCGGCCGGCTCGCTCTCGCGGAGCACGCAGGCGATGTCGGTGGCGGCCGTGGGCGCAGTACGCGAGATGGGCACGGATGTCGGTGTCGTGCTGCGCGCGCTTGCCCGACTCCAGCCGCGGGCCAGGGTAAACTCGCCGCCCCGAACGTAGAACTCATCGTCCTGGACGTGGAACTGGCCGACGTCGGGAACAAACACGGCGACGTGGAGGGCGGACACGCGTGCACAGCGCGCGGACACGTGTGCACAGCGGGCGGACACGTGTGCACAGCGGGCGGACACACTGGGCCTGGGCCGGGGGGCCGGCCCCCCGGCCCAGGCGGGTCAGGTGCGGAGGTCGCGGGTGGTGAAGGTCCACGTGCCGGCGGCGACGAGCGCCGCGGCGAGGAGGGCCAGCACGCCGGCGTCGGCCCACTGGACGCCGTGGCGCAGCGGCTCGCCGCCGATGTAGTAGTGCAGCGGCGACAGGTACCGCAGCCAGTCCACGCCCAGCTGCCCGGCGAAGGTGTTCGCCACGTACGCCGCCACGCCGACCCCGGCGGTCACCCCGAGCGCCAGCGTCCGGCCGCCGAACGCGGCACCGACGGCCAGTGCCAGCGCGCCGAACACGACACCCAGCATCGCCGTGTTCAGGCACTGCCCGGCGAACTGCGCCACGCTCACCGACTCCAGCTCGGCGGCGCCGCGGATCCCGAGCAGGGCCAGCCACAGCACCGCGCCGATCGCGACCGCCCCGGCGGCCAGCGCCGCGAACCGCTCCAGGAAGAACCGGGCGCGGCTCACCGGGTGGGTGAGCAGTACGTCCAGGTACCCGGACTCCTCGTCGCCGGCCACCGCCCGCGCGCCGGTCGCCGCGCCGTAGCAGATCATCAGCAACGGCACGATCAGCCCGAACACGCTCGAGCCGAGGTAGCCGGCGGCCGACGAGATGTCCTGCATCCGGAACGCCTCCCGCATCGCGGGCGAGAAGCCCGCCACCATCTCGGCCATCGCGCCGCCGCCGGCGAGCTGCGGGTAGAAGGCCGCGTAGGCCGCGGCCACGGCGGTGGTCCCGACGGTCCACCCGGCCAGCGCCCGGCGGCCGTCCCACAGCGACTTGGTGTAGACGTTACGCAACAACACAGTTGTGTCCTTCGTAGTAGGTCAGGAAGAGCTCTTCCAGGTCGGGTTCCTCGCTGAGCAGGTCGACCACGGTGTGCCGGGCGACCGCCTTGAGCAGCGCGTCCGGACTGCCCACCACGCGGCAACGCAGCGTCCGCCCCTCCACCGCCACGTCGTCCACTCCGGGCACCGAGACGAACGGCTCGGCCACCACCGGCGCGGCGAAGGTGACCCGCACTTTCCGCACCGCCCGCTCACGCAAGCCGGCCACCGTGTCCAGCGCGACCAGCCGCCCTCGCGGATGATCCCGACCCGGTCGGCCACCCGCTCCACCTCGCTCATGATGTGCGAGGACATGAACACCGTCTGTCCGGCCGCTCGCGCCTCACGCACCATCGCCAGGAACTCCTGCTGCACCAGCGGGTCGAGCCCGGACGTCGGCTCGTCGAGGATCAGCAGCTCCGGCTGGTGCGCGAACGCCTGCACCAGCCCGACCTTCTGTCGGTTGCCCTTGGACAGGCTCCCGATCCGCGCGTCGAGCTCGAGGTCCAGCCGCTCGGCCAGCTCCACGATCCGCGCCCGCGCCACCCCGCCACGCAGGTTGGCCAGGAAGGTCAGGCACTCGTCCACCCGCTGCCGGCCGTCCACCACGAAGTCCCCCGGCAGGTAGCCGACCCGACGGCGCGGCGCCGGCCCCGCGGTCCGCGGGTCCCGGCCGAGCACCATGGCCCGGCCCCCGGTGGGGCGGATCAGGTCCAGCAGCAGCCGGAGCGTGGTCGACTTGCCCGCGCCGTTCGGGCCCAGGAAGCCGAACACCTCACCCCGCTCGATGTCGAGGGTCAGCCCGACGAGTCCCCGCCGCCGGCCGTACTTCTTGCTCAGCCGGTCCAGCTCGATCACCTTGGTCATGGCCGCACCATACTCAATATTCGGAACTTTGCGAAATCTCGGAAGTGATAGGATTTCGTTAAGACCGAGGAGGACGAGGTGGGAGACACCCGCGAGGCCGCGGAGGACCTGGCCCTGACGCTCACCCGCTACGGGATGCAGCGGATGACGGCGCGGGTCCTCGCGGTGCTGCTGTTCACCGACCAGGAGACGATCACGGCCGGGGAGATCGCCGAGCAGCTCGGCGCCAGCCCGGGCTCGGTGTCGGGAGCGATCAAGATGCTCACCCCCACCGGGCTGATCGAGAGGGTGCCGATGCCCGGCAGCCGCCGGGAGCACTACCGGTTCCCGGACGACGGCTGGCCGACGCTCATGTCGTCGCGGAACGCGGCCGTACGAATGATGCAGGAGACCGCCGAGCGCGGCATCGCGGCGGCCGCACCGGACAGCCCGGCCCACCGGCGGCTTGCCGACATGCGCGACTTCCACGCGCACGTCATGCGGGAGATGCCCGCGATCATCGAGCGCTGGCACGAGCTCAAGCGCCGGCGCGACCAGGCGGCAGAGTCATGAGCAGCACACTCGCCACCCTGCGCCGCAGTGTCTTCGCTCGGCACAGCAATCCGTGGAGCGCGTGGACCCGCTGGCTGTCCGCTCCGCTGACCCTGGTTCCGGTGTGGACCCGACGGTGGCGGCACGCGGCGCCGGTCGCGCTGTGGATGGTCGCCAACGCCGTCGTCTTCCCCAAGCCGGCCGATGACTCCGCGTGGGCCACCCGGGCCATGCTCGGCGAGGAGCGGTGGATCGTCGAGCGCCCCCGGGACACCGCGATGGCCGTCAACGCGGCCTCCAGCATGGCGCTGCTCGCCGCGCTCATCGCCGCCCGCCGGCGCCGCGCCCTGCCGGCGGCCGGGGCGACCGCGGTCAGCATGGGCCTGACGATGGTCTACTGGAAGCTGATGGTCGACTCCTACGAGGCCAGCGAGGTGGCCGCCGCCGAGTAGCGGCGCAGCACCAGGCCCACCACCTCGGCCGGAACATCGCCGCCGCACAACGGTTCCGCGACCACGTCCGCTGCCGTGGCGGCCAGCCGGTGCTGGAACAGCCCCGGCGCCAGCAGCCACGACGCCACCGCCACCCGGCCACCGGCGACCCGTGCCGACGCGACGGCCTCGGCGATCGACGGCCGGGCGGTCGCGGCGTAGCCCACCCGCACGGGCGCGCCGAGCCGCCCGGCCAGCGCCCGCGCCACGACGTCCACATCGGACAGCGCGCGCGCGGGTCGCTGGACCCCGCCGCGGCGAGCACCACCGCGTCACCGCGCCGCAGGCCGGCCGCCACCAGCCGCCGGCGCAGCACGTCGACCAGCTCGGGCGCCGGGCCGAAGGCCTCGGTCACCACGACGTCCGGATGGCCACTCGCCGCCACCTGCTGGGGAATGTCGGTGCGCACGTGGTACCCGGCGGCGAGGAACGCCGGCACCACCACGGCGGACCCACCCAGTCCCCGCAACACCGTGGTCACGTCCGGCTGCCGCACGTCGGCGAAGGCCACTCGCACCGGCACCCCGGCCCGGCGCACCGCCGCGGCCAGTCGCCGCACCGCCTCCGCGCCGGCCGGGTCCCGCGTCCCGTGCGCGGCCAGCACCACCGTCGCCCGCATCACGACCCGCTCACCGCCAGTCGGTACCCGCGCTTGACCACCGTCCGCACCATCCGCGCGTCCCCCAGCGCCGCGCGCAGCCGCCCGACCGCCGTCTCCACCGCGTGCTCCTCACCGCCGCCGGGCAGCACCGCGGTCAGCTCGCGCCGGGACACCACCCGCCCCGGCCGCTCGGCCAGCGCCCGCAGCACCGCCATCGGCGCCGGCGGCACCTCGCGCAGCTCCCCGGCGACCACCACCGCCTGGCCGCGCAGCTCGAGCTCCCGCCCGGCCACCCGCAGCCGGGGTGACCGGTTGGCGAGCGCCTGCGCCACCGTCCGGGCCAGCGCGCCGATCCTGGCCCGCTCGGGCCGCAGCGTCGGGATGTCCCGCGCGGCCAGCGGGCCCGCGGTGATCGGCCCGACGCAGGCCACCGCCACCCGGCTGCGGAGCGCGTCGACCAGTGCCGCCTCCCGACCGGTGCGCGCGGCCATGGCGAACATGCTCGCCGCGGCCGGCGCGCTGGTGAACGGCATCGCGTCGACGAGGCCGTCGAGCACCGCGTCGATCAGCCGGTCCAACGGCCCCGGGTCGGCGGGCCGCACCCACCGGTACACCGGCACCTCGACCACCTCGGCGCCGGCCGCGCGCAGCGTGTCGGCGAACTGCGGCAGCGGCTCGCCGTGCTGCTGCACCGCGATGGTCCGGCCACGCACACCCCCGTCGAGCAAATGTCGCAGCACCTCGGCGTTGCTCTCCGACGCCGGTGAGTACGCCTCGGACAGGCCCGCCGCCCGCACCGCGCCCTTGGCCTTGGGCCCGCGGGCCAGCACCGCCGCCGCGCGCAGCCGGGCCCGCAGCTCCTCGCCGACGCCCCAACCCTCGGCGGCCTCCATCCAGCCGCGAAAACCGATCCCGGTGGTCGCGACCACCGCGTCGACCGGCTCGGCCAGCAGCCGCCGGGTCGCCGCGTGCAGCTCGGTGTCGTCGGCCAGCGGCACGATCCGGATGGCCGGCCCGTACCGCACGGTCGCGCCCTTGCGCACGAACAGCGCGCCGAGCTCGTCGGCCCGGCGCGCGGCGGTGATCCCGATCGAGTAGCCCGCCAGCGGCAGGGTCACGGCACGCCCACCTGCACGACGTCCCCGACCACCCGCACCGGGTACGCCGGCACCCGCACCCCTTCGGCGTCGAGGCACTCGCCGGTGCGCAGGTCGAACCGCTGCTTGAGCATCGGCGAGGCGACGAACTCCACGCCGCCGGTGTCGCCGAGGATCCCCCTCGACAGCACCGCCGCGCCGCAGAACGGGTCCACGTTGGACAGCGCGAACACCTCGCCGGCCACGGTCCGGAACACCGCGGCCTGCGCGTCGTCCGGCAGCAGCGCCGCCACCCCACCGCCGGTCACCAGGTCCGACACCGCGCACACCGGCACCCACGAGCGCCGCGCCGCGTGCTCCGCCACCGCCGTCATCGCCGCACCACCTCCGGCATTCCCAGGGTCACCGGTACCTTCTGCTCCCGCTCCACCCGGAAGGAGATCGTCGGGTCGGGCGTGCCGGGCGCGTTCACGAACGACGCGAACCGCGTCAGCTTGTCCGGGTCCTCCAGCACGCCCCGCCACTCGTCGGTGTAGCCGGCCACGTGCCGGGCCATCGCCTCGTCCAGGTCGGCGCAGATGCCGAGGCTGTCGTCCACGATCACCGCGCGCAGGTGGTCCAGCCCGCCGTCCAGCTCCTCGATCCACGGCGCGGTGCGCTGCAGCCGGTCGGCCGTACGCACGTAGAACATCAGGAACCGGTCGATCGTCCGGACCAGCGTCTCCTTGTCCACATCGGACACCAGGAGCTGGGCGTGCCGGGGCATCGCGCCGCCGTTGCCGCCGACGTAGAGGTTCCAGCCCTTCTCGGTGGCGATCACCCCGAAGTCCTTGCCGCGGGCCTCCGCGCACTCGCGGGCGCAGCCGGACACCCCGGCCTTGATCTTGTGTGGGGAGCGCAGCCCGCGGTAGCGCAGCTCGAGCTCGATCGCCAGGCCGACCGAGTCCTGCACGCCGTACCGGCACCACGTGGAGCCGACGCACGACTTCACCGTGCGCAACGCCTTGCCGTAGGCGTGACCGGACTCCATGCCGGCGTCCACCAGCCGGCGCCAGATCCGCGGGAGCTGGTCGACGGTGGCGCCGAACAGGTCGATCCGCTGCCCGCCGGTGATCTTGGTGTACAACCCGAAGTCCTTGGCCACCTGGGCGATCACCATCAGCTTGTCCGGGGTGATCTCGCCGCCGGGGATCCGCGGCACCACCGAGTACGTGCCGTTGCGCTGCAGGTTGGCGAGGAACCGGTCGTTGGTGTCCTGCAGGGTGGCCTGCTCGCCGTCGAGGATGTGCCCGTTGCCCAGGGTGGCCAGGATCGAGGCCACCGCCGGCTTGCACACCGCGCACCCGGATCCGCTGCCGTACCGCGCGATCAGCTCGCTGAACGTGGAGATCCGGGTGGCCCGGACGATCTCGAACAGCTCGGCGCGGGACCGCGGGAAGTGCTCGCAGACCGCGGTGGACTGCTCCACCCCGCACAGGTCGAGCAGCTTTCCCAGCATCGGCACGCAGGACCCGCAGCCGGTGCCGGCGCCGGTGCAGGACTTCAGCGCCGGCACCGAGTCGCAGCCCTCGTCGCGGACCGCGCCGGTGATGGCGCCCTTGGTCACCGCGTTGCAGGAGCAGATCTGCGCGTCGTCGGGCAGGGCCTCCACGCCGACCCCACCGCCGGCACTGTCGGCACCGCCGGCCGGGGCGAGGATGGCGCCGGGCTCGCCCGGCAGCGTCCGGCCGACCAGCGGGCGCAGCAGGTTGTAGTCGCTCGCGTCGCCGACCAGCACCCCGCCGAGCAACGTCCGCGCGTTGTCGGACACCACGAGCTTCTTGTACGTGCCGGCCACCGCGTCGTTGACCACCACCTCAAGCGCGCCCTCGGTGGTGCCGTGCGCGTCGCCGAAGCTGGCCACGTCCACGCCGAGCAGCTTGAGCTTTGTCGACATATCGGCACCCGGGAAGGTGGCGGGCCGGTCGAGCAGCCGCGCCGCGACCACCTCGGCCATCGCGTAACCCGGCGCGATGAGGCCGTAGCAGCGGCCCTCCACCGCGGCGCACTCGCCGACCGCGTAGACGTCCGGCGCGCTGGCGCGGCACGCGTCGTCGACCAGCACCCCGCCACGCTCGGCCACGGCGAGCCCGGCGGCGCGGGCCAGCTCGTCACGCGGGCGGACCCCGGCGGAGAACACCACGAGGTCGACGTCCAGCTCGGTGCCGTTGCCCAGCCGGGCGAGCAGCCGCTCCCCGTCCCGGTCGATCCGCTCGGTCCCGGTGCCGGTGTGCACGGTGACGTCGAGCGCGGAGACCAGCCGGCGCAGCAGGCTGCCGCCGCCCTCGTCGACCTGCAGCGGCAGCAACCGCGGCGCCAGCTCCACGACGTGCGGCGACAGGCCGAGGTCGCGCAGCGCCTTGGCCGCCTCCAGGCCGAGCAGGCCGCCGCCGACCACCATCCCGGCCGCCCGGCCGCGCACCGCCGCCGCGTGCTCCGCGGCGGCCCGGATGCCGTCGAGGTCCTCGATGGTCCGGTAGACGAAGCACCCGGGCAGGTCGTGCCCCGGCACCGGCGGCACGAACGGGCGGGAGCCGGTGGCCAGCACCAGCGCGTCGTAGGGCTGCCGGTGCCCGCTCGCCGTGGTGACCACCTTCCGGTCGGTGTCCACCGCGGTCACCGGGTCGCCGAGCCGCAGCTCCACGGCGTCGTCACCGACGTAGTCCGCGTTCGGCAGGACCAGGCTCGCCGCGTCCCAGCTGTCCACATAGGAGGAAAGGGCGACGCGGTCGTAGGCGGGGCGGGCCTCCTCGGCGAGCACGACCACCCGCCACGTCCCCCCGGTGTCCTCGGCCCGGACGGCCTCCACCAGGCGGTGGCCCACCATCCCGTGCCCGACGACCACCAACGTTCGACTCATCGACACACCTTCCGCCACTCGTGCCGTCATACTCGCCAGTGCTCGTGTCCGCGCTGCTGCTGCCGCGTTGCGCCGGTGTTACGAACGGCTCCGCGCCCCGCCCGCCGCTCGGTGCGCCTCAGACGCCGGCGTGGGCCAGGCTGGGCGCACGCTTTACGGCGAAGCTGCGGCGCAGGTAGAACCACCAGGTGGTCACCACGCAGACCGCGTAGAACGCCAGGATCGCCACCAGCGCGGAGGTCAGGCTCCGGTCCGTGCCCTCGAGGGAGAACTTGAACACCAGGTTCACCAGCACGCCGCCGAAGGCCCCGACGGCGCCGGCGACCCCGACCACCGCGGCGGCCTGCCGCTTGGCCGAGGCCATCGCGGTCTCGGCGTCGGCACCTGGCTCCGCCGCCATCCGGCGCCCCTCCGCCGCGAAGATCATCGGGATCATCCGGTACGTCGAGCCGTTGCCGATCCCGGTGAGCACGAACAGCAGCACGAACGAGCCGAAGAACAGCGCGAAGTCGTGCCGCGCCACGCTCACCAGCACCCCGACCGTGCCGGCCGCCATGCCGAGGAAGTTCAGCAGGGTGATCCGCGCGCCGCCCACCCGGTCGGCCAGCCAGCCGCCGAACGGCCGGCTCACCGAGCCGATCAGCGCGCCGAGGAAGGCCAGCCCCACGAAGCTCTGGAACCCGACGAAGCTGATCTTGATCAGTGACGGGAAGGCGAACGAGAAGCCGATGAACGAGCCGAACGTTCCGATGTAGAGCAACGACATCACCCAGGTGTGCTTGTTGCGCATGGCCAGTCGGTAGGACGTCCCGTCCGGCTTGGCCTGGGTGAGGCTGTCCATGAACAGCCACGAGCACGCCGCCGACAGCACGATCACCGGCATCCACATCAGCGCCGCGTAGGCCAGATTCACCCCGGTGCTCGTGCTGATCACGATCGGCACGAACAGCTGGGTCACCGCCACGCCGAGGTTGCCGCCGGCCGCGTTCAGTCCCAGCGCCAGGCCCTTCTTGCCCTCCGGGAAGAAGAACGAGATGTTGGCCATCGACGACGAGAAGTTGCCGCCGCCGAAGCCCATCGCCGCCGCGGTGAGCAGGAAGAACCAGTACGGCGCCTGCGTGGTCACCGCGATGAGCAGCATCGCGCACGGGATCAGCAGCAGCGAGGCGCTGGTCGTGGTCCACGCCCGCCCGCCGAACCGGGGGATGGCGAACGTGTAGGGCACCCGCAGCGCCGCGCCGACCAGGTTGGGCAGGATGAGCAGCCAGAAGGTCTGGCCGACGCCGAACGAGATGCCGACGTCGCCGAGGCTGACCACGACGATGCTCATCAGGATCCACACGTTGAAGCCCAGGTGCTCGGCCAGCACCGAGAAGCCCAGGTTGCGCCAGGCGATCCGTCGCCCGCCGCCCGCCCAGAACTCGGGGCGCTCCGGCTCCCAGTGGTCGATCCACCGTCCTTTCCGGACTTTCGACGGCCGGTCGGTGGGCTGTTCCGCCACGACGGTCATGCGGAATCTCCTCTCCTGGCGGGACTCTCGGGGCGCCCGGGCAGGGAGCCGGGCCGTGGTCCGCGGCGGCGGCGACGCGGGGGCTGGAACACCGGGCAGCGCGCCCGGCGTTGGTCGTTTCGGGTGGTCGTTCGGGGTGCTCAGGCGGTGTTGATCAGGCGGTGGTGGCCAGCCAGTCGGCGATGCCGCAGACGGCGTCGGCGCAACTACCGCAGCCGGTGGTGGCCCTGGTCGCCGCGGCCAGCTCGGGGACGCTGGTCGCGCCGGCCCGCCACGCGTCGACGAGGCGTCCCTTGTTCACCGAGTTGCACCGGCAGACCACCGCCGAGGCGGGCAGGTCCACCGGGCTGGCGGCCACCGGGGTGCCGGTCGGCAGAGCCCGGCCGAGCAGCAGGCCGAGCCGGTCCTCCGGCACAACCGTGCCGCGGTCGTAGAACTGGGTGACGGTGGCGGCCGCGTCCGGCGCGCCGAGCAGGATGGCGCCGGTGACCCGGCCCTCGCGCAGCACCAGCTTGGCGTAGCGGCCGCGGGTCGGGTCGGTGAGGCACAGCACCTCGGCGGTCTCGTCGGCGACCTCGGTGTGCGTCTCGCCGAACGCGGCGAGGTCGATGTCCCTGGCCTTGAGCCGGGTGAGCACCGGGGTTCCGCGGTAGCGCGCGGCGGTGTCGGTGCCGGTGAGCAGGTCGGCGAGCACCTCGGCCTGCTCCCACGCCGGCTGCACGAGGCCGGACACCGTGCCAGGGTGCCGCGCGCAGTCACCGAGCGCGAAGATCCGGCCGTCGCTGGTGCGCAGCGCGTCGTCCACCAGCACACCGCGGTCCACGGCCAGCCCGGCGGCCTCGGCCAGCGCGGTGTCCGCGCGCACCCCGGCGGCCACGACCACCAGGTCGGCCTGCACGTGCGACCCGTCGTCCAGCTTCAATCCGCCCGCGCTGCCTGGCCCGACTCCTCCCAGCTCCGCTCCTCCCTCGCCGGGGCTGGGTCGGTGCTCGCTGGTCGTCGTCGGGCCGGCCAGATACCGGGCGGCGGTGACGCCCAGCCGCAGGTCGATGCCCAGCCCGCCGAGCGTGCGGGCCAGCACCCGGCCGGCGCCGGGGTCGAGCTGGCGCTCCATGAGGTGGCCCACCGGGTGGACCACGGTGACCAGGTTGCCACGGCCGGCCAGCCCGCGAGCGGCCTCCAGGCCGAGCAGGCCGCCGCCGAGCACCGCCACCGGCGCGCCGACCCTGGCGGCGTCGAGGATGCGCGCGCAGTCCTCCAGGGTGCGGAACGGCACCACACCGGGCGCGGGGTCGCCGGCCTCGTCGCACAGGTCCTCGACCGGTGGCAGCCACGGCCGGGCGCCGGTGGCCAGCACCAGCGTGTCGTAGTCCACAGTGGAGCCGTCGGTGAGCTCGACGGTCCGGCGCTCCCGGTCGATCCGCAGGGCGCCTACCCCGAGCCGCAGGTCGACCCGGTTCCGGTGGGCCCAGTCCGGCTCGTGCAGCCGCACCGCCTCCGGGCGCATGGTCCCGGCGACGACCGCCGACAGCAGCACCCGGTTGTACGCCGGCTCCGGCTCGTCGCCGACCACGGTCAGCGCGACCCGTTCGCCGGCGGGGTCCCGGCGGCGGATCTCGTCGGCCAGCCGCGCACCGGCCATCCCGTACCCGAGCACCACGATCCTGTGAGGACTCATCCCACTTCCTCCACTGTGGTCTTCTTGGGCTCGGCCTGGGCGATCCGGACCGCGCAGACCTTGAACTCGGGCATCCGGCTGGTGGGGTCGAGCGCCGGGTTGGTCAACAGATTCGCCCGCTGCTCGCCGGCGAAGTGGAAGGGCAGGAACACCACGTCCGGCCGCAGCGACGGCACGCACCGCACCCTGGCCGTGGCCGCGCCCCGCCGCGAGGTGATCCTGGCGAGGTCTCCCTCGGCGAGCCCGGCCCGCGCCGCGGTGTCCGGATGCACCTCCACATAGGACTCGGGGACCGCGTCGACGAGCTCGGCCACGTTGCGGGTCTGCGCCCCGGACTGGTAGTGCTGCAACACCCGCCCGGTGGTGGCGTACAGCGGGAAGTCGGGGTCGGGCGACTCGGCCGGCCCGGTGTGGTCGACCGGCACGAACCGCGCCCGGCCGTCCGGGTGGGCGAACCGGTCCAGGAACATCCGCGGGCTGCCAGGGTGGTCCTCGGCCGGCACCGGCCAGTACAGCGCCTCACCGGCGCGCAGGCGGTCGTAGCTGACGCCGGAGTAGTCGGCGGGGCCACCGCGCGAGGCGGCGCGGAGCTCGGTGAACACCGTCTCCGGGTCGGTCGGGAAGTCGGTGGCCGACCGGTCGAGCCGGGTGGCCAGCCCGGCCAGCACGTCCAGGTCGCTGCGCACGCCCTCCGGCGGGTTCACGGCGCGGCGGCGCAGCAGCACCCTGCCCTCGAGGCTGGTCATCGTGCCGTCCTCCTCGGCCCACTGCGTGACCGGGAACACGACGTCGGCCAGCGCCGCGGTCTCCGACAGCACGATGTCGGCGACCACCAGCAGGTCCAGCGCGGCCAGCCGGTCGGCGACGTGCGCGGCCCGCGGCGCGGACACCACCACGTTGCTGCCGAACACCAGCAGCGCGCGGGGCCCGGTGGCGGTGCCGAGCGCGTCGAGCAACTCGTAGGCCGAGCGGCCGGGGCCGGGCAGCGAGTCGGCGGGCACGCCCCAGACGTTCGCCACGTGCGCGCGGGCGGCCGGGTCGTCGATGCGCCGGTAGCCGGGGAGCTGATCGGCCTTCTGCCCGTGCTCGCGGCCGCCCTGCCCGTTGCCCTGCCCGGTGAGGCAGCCGAAGCCGGAGCCGGGGGTGCCCGGCAGGCCGAGGGCGAGCGCGAGGTTGATCCACGCACTGACCGTGTTCGTGCCGTCGGCGTGCTGCTCGGTGCCGCGCGCGGTGAGCACGTAGGCGTTGCGGGCTCCGGTGAGCACGGCGGCCACCCGGCGCTGGTCGGCGGCGGCGACCCCGGTGACCCGCTCGACCCGCTCGGGCCACCATGCGGCGACCGTGCGCCACATCTCGTCGAATCCAATGGTGCGCTTGTCCACATAGGATCGATTCAGGAGACCGTCGGCCGCGGCTGCGTGCAGGATCCCCAGCGCCAGCGCGAGGTCCGTGCCGGGCGCGGGTCGTAGGTGGAGGTTGGCCTGTTCCGCCGTCGGGGTGCGCCGGGGGTCGATCACCACCAGCCCGCCGGCCGCCCGCGCGGCGCGCAGGTGCTGGACGAACGGCGGCATGGTCTCGGCAGGGTTGGCGCCGACCAACAGCACGGCGTCGGCGTCGGCCAGGTCGGTGAGCGGGAACGGCAGGCCACGGTCGAGGCCGAACGCGCGCACGCCGGCCGCGGCGGCCGACGACATACAGAACCGGCCGTTGTAGTCGATCTGCGAAGTGCCCAGTGCGACGCGGGCGAACTTGCCGAGCAGGTAGGCCTTCTCGTTGGTGAGCCCGCCGCCGCCGAAGACCGCGGTGGCGTCCGGGCCGGAGGTGGCGCGGATCTCCCGTAGCCGGCGCGCCACGAGGTCGAGCGCGGTGTCCCAGCTCGCCGGGCGGAGCGTGCCGGAGGCGTTCCGGACGAGCGGGGTGGTGAGCCGGGCTGGCGAGCCCAGCAGGCTGGCGGAGGTCCAGCCCTTCTGGCACAGCCCGCCGGCGTTGGTCGGGAACTCGCGCGGCGCGACCGTCGGCGCCGCGGCCGCTTCCGTGTCGTCCGCGGCGTCCGTGGCTCGGGCGGTCACCGACATCGCGCACTGCAGGGCGCAGTACGGGCAGTGGGTGGCCGCGCCACCCGCCCGCTCGGTGCGGTCCGCGGTCAGCGTCACGGGTGCTCCTGCCGGTGTCGGGGATGTTCGAGGCCCGACGGTAGGCAGGTGGTGTTACCGGGAAGGGGCGGAATGTTTCAGGCATGCGACATTGCCCCGGGGTTCGACCGGTGTCGCGGTGAGATCCCGCGGGGTCACGCCGCCCCGAACCGCGCGGCGAGCCGGGCGTGCCGGTGCCGGAAGAGCCGGGCGACGGCGGTGCGCAGGATCGGTCCGGTGGCTGACCACCGGGGCTCGAACGTCACGCGGTCGGTGAGCCGGCAACCGCCGGCCGTGTCCTCGATCACCCGCTCGTGCTCCCAGTGGCGGGCGGAGCGCAGGCGGGACCGTTCCAGGAACCGGCGCGGCGGGTCGAACGCCACGAGCCGGATGTCGTCGACGTCCACCGGGAGGACGCCGAAGAGCAGCAACAGACTCGGTCCCAGCGCGACCGGCGGCTCGACGTCGATGGCGGCGGTGGCTCGCAGCCGGGGCGGAATCGTCATCCGGAGCAACGGGCGGAGTTCGTCGTTGATGCCAACGAAGCCGGTGATGAAGGACCAGACGTGCTCGGCCGGCGCGGCGAGCGCGACGCTGGCGTGGACGGTACGGCGGCGCGGGCTCACACCAGCTCGCTGACCTCACGCGCGGCGTGGCGCAACCCGTCCAGTGCGGCACGGGTGGAGCGGGGGTCCAGTGCGTGTGCCGCGAGCCGGAACAACATGGCGCGGAGCAGCAGCTGCGGCCACTCCGGCAGGTGTGCCCAGCGGCGGAGCAGCTCGCCGTCGGCACCACCCCAGGCGAGGGCATCGACGGCGGCCACGGCGGCGCCCCACTCGGCGGGGCGGAAGAACGGCACGAAATCGACCACGCCGGGAGGAGCGTCGCCGTCGAACAGGACGGTGCCGAACAGCTCGCCGTGCACCACCTGGTCGGGCACGCGGACCGGGCGGCGGGCGGCGGCGAGCACCTCGAACCAGCGGCCGCCCTTGTGCTCGTCCAGCTCGACCTCACGCTCGGCCCAGGCCACCCGGTCGGCGACCGCGGTGATGTCCTCCCTGGCGGCCAGGAACGGCGGCCGGGGCAGGTCGGCGGTGGTCTGGTGGAGCTTGACCGCGGTGAGCAGCACGTCGTCGTAGCGGTGCTCGGTCGCGCCGGACAGGTAGCGGAAGGCGGACCAGCCGCCGACCAGCCAACGCCCGTCGGTCGACTGGACCGGCCGGGCGATGCGCAGGTCCGGCACGCCGAGGGCGGCGAGGGTACGGGCGACCCACACCGCGCGGGCCCGGTCGACCACCGGTTTGAGCACGATGCCCGCGTACCGCCACGCCGAGCCGCCGGGCAGCGGCTCGGCGTCGGCCGGCGACGCCCCGAACGCGGCGCACACGTGGGCCGGCGGGCGCTCACGGCTGGTCGTCACGACCGGTTACGTTACCGCGCCGGCAACGCCACGAAGCCACCTTCATGGCGCCACTCGTCTCCCCCACCGCCCGAACGGAGACGCTGCGCGTCACTGTGCTCGTTCAACGCCTCCCCTACCGCGCGAGCTTCGCCGTTTCGCGCGCGGCGGGGCCACCGGTGGGCTTCGTGGCGGATGTCAGTAGGTGGGCAGGCTGGTGTCGATCTGCTTGGCCCAGGCGAGCACGCCGCCGCCGAGGTGGGTCGCGTCGCGGAAGCCGGCGTGGTGCAGCGCCGCCAGCGCCTCCGCCGACCGCCCGCCCGACTTGCAGTGCAGCACGATCGGCTTGTCCTGCGGCAGCTCGGCCAGCGCCTCACCGGACAGGATCCGGTCCTTCGGGATCAGCTTGGCGCCCTTGATGTTGACGATCTCGTACTCGTGCGGCTCGCGAACGTCGATCAGCTCGAAGTCCTCCCCCGCGTCGAACTTCGCCTTGAGCTCGGCCGGGGTGATCGTGTGCCCGCTCGCCGCCTGCTGGGCCTCGTCGGACACGACCCCGCAGAACTCCTCGTAGTCGATCAACTCGGTGATCCTCGGGGTGGCCGGGTCCTTGCGGATCCGCACCTCGCGGTACCTCATCTCGAGCGCGTCGTAGCTGATCAGCCGGCCCAGCAACGGCTCACCGATGCCGGTGATGAGCTTGATCGCCTCGGTGACCATGATCGAGCCGATCGACGCGCACAGCACGCCGAGCACCCCACCCTCGGCGCACGACGGCACCATCCCGGGCGGCGGGGGCTCGGGGTAGAGGTCGCGGTAGTTCAGCCCCTTGCCGTTCGGCGCGTCCTCCCAGAACACGCTGACCTGGCCCTCGAACCGGAAGATCGAGCCCCACACGTACGGCTTGCCGAGCAACACGGCCGCGTCGTTCACCAGGTACCGCGTGGCGAAGTTGTCGGTGCCGTCCAGGATCAGGTCGTAGTCGCGGAAGACGTCGAGCGCGTTGTCCATGGTGAGCTGCTCGGTGTGCAGCCGGACGTCGACGAACGGGTTGACCTCGGCGATCGACTCCTTGGCGGAGACGGCCTTCGGCTTGCCGACGTCGGACTGCCCGTGGATCACCTGGCGCTGCAGGTTCGACTCGTCGACCACGTCGAAGTCGATCACCCCGAGGGTGCCCACCCCGGCGGCGGCGAGGTAGAGCAGCGCCGGGCTGCCGAGCCCACCCGCGCCGATGACCAGGACCTTGGCGTTCTTGAGTCGCTTCTGCCCCTCCATCCCGACATCCGGGATGATCAGGTGCCGGCTGTACCGGGCCACCTCCTCCTTGGAGAGCTCGGCGGCCGGCTCGACCAGCGGCGGCAGCGTGCCTGACATCGGTCCTCCATCTCGCGACGCTCGCGACGGGTGCGTTGGCGGCTTCCAGTATCCACAACACCCCCAGGCGCGCGGACCTTCCCTGTCCCACCTGCTGGACACCACGAACTACCGTGTCCGCGCGTCATGCGCACGTGTCGGCGCCGCAGGACGCCAACACACGTACACAGACCGCGGACACGCGTACAGGTTTCGGTCAGCGGGCTTGGGGGTTGGGCCAGGCGTTGGGCTTGCACACCTTGCCGTCGGCCGGGACGGCGCCATAGTTGCTCGGGTCGACCTTGTTCAGGTCGGCGACGTAGTCGTTGGACACCCCGAAGCTCTGCTGCATCATCACCGGCGCCAGCGCGCCGGCCTCGGCGCACCCCTCGTGGCCCTTGCCGAGCGCGTGCCCGACCTCGTGGTTGATGGCGTACTGGCGGTAACCGGTCAGGTCACCGCTGAACGCCAGCGCGCCGCGTACCCAGCGGGCCAGGTTGATGATCACCCGCTTCTTGCCCGAGAGGTTGCACGACGACTCGTACTTGATCTGGAAGCCGCAGTAGTCCGGGCGGTGCGCGGTGTCGGGCGTGGTGAGGCTCACCCGGAAGTCCGGCTCCGGCGCACCGGCGTCCACGCGCTGCAGCGCCACCTGCCCGCCGCCGGTCCAGCTCCGCGGGTCGGACAGGATCCCCTCGACCGAGTTGGCGAAGGCGTCGTCCCCGCCGTAGCTCGCCGGGTCGATCCCGTCCTCCACCTCCACGGTGTAGGTGTAGAGCCGGCTCCCGGTGCCGGC
The DNA here is from genome assembly GCF_900115565.1 of Amycolatopsis arida. Lineage (GTDB taxonomy): Bacteria > Actinomycetota > Actinomycetes > Mycobacteriales > Pseudonocardiaceae > Yuhushiella > Yuhushiella arida. The sequence continues at coordinate 67,467 of NZ_FOWW01000005.1, forward strand.
CTTCTCTCCCCGGCCCTCCGGCACCGGCACCACGTGCCACGTGCCCTGCCCGCTCTGCGTGTACTCGCCGCCCTCCGGCAACTCGGCCGTCGGAATCGTCAGATCCACTGGTTCCGCCGGGTTCTCCTTCACCAGCGGCGTCTCCCCGCCGGGTACCGCCGCGCCGGAGTTGGCGGTGGCGGCGCCCTCGGCGGGCGTGGGTGGCGTCGTCGCGGTCTCGAACACCACGAGGGCGGTCAGCGCCACCAGGATCGGCAGGGCGTAGATCCGCCAGCCGTACGTGGAGGCCACCCGACGCAGCCGCGACTGGCGTGGCCGCTTCCGCTCCCCCGCGGGCCGCTCCGGATCGGTCTTGGGCCGCCACGACGCCCGCAGCGGTTCGGCGGCGGTCCGCCGGGTGCCGGGCCGGTAACGGTCCTCGACGCCCCGCGAGCCTCCCGCGCGCGCGAAGGGGTCGCGGCGGGTCAGCGGGTTCTCCACCCGCTGACCATCCCCACCCACGCCGTTGGTCACGCGCTCCACGGCCCCAGGGTGCCACACGCGCACGGTGACGGTCGGGGCAACCGGCGGGCCACCGGGCCTTTCCCCTCACCCGAACAGCGCAATCTCACCCGCTCGTGTCAACCGGCCGCACCCGCGCCGGACCACTCACCACCGGTCGGCGGCCACGCTCTCCCACATGCCCAGCACCGCCCTGGCCACGGTGACCGGCCGCTCCATCTGCGCGACGTGCCCGGTGCGCGGCAGCACGAGCAGCCGGCCGCGGGGCAGCAGCCGCGCGGTCCGCGCCGCCCGGCGCACCGAGATCACCTTGTCCTCGGTGCCCCACACCACCAGCGTCGGCGCGCGCACCTCCGGCACGACCGCCCACAGCGACCGGCCGCCCCGCCGGCACCAGGTTCGCAGGATCGCGACCGTGCTGCGCGCCATCGCCGGGTTGGCCCACGCCAGCCCCGCCCGCGCGCCGTGCTCGGCGGCGAGTTCGTCGAGGCGGTGCGGCGGGAACGAGTCGGGGTTGGCGAAGCACAGCCGGATGACCTGCTCGGCCCGTTCGCGCGGGCCCATCGCCGCCAGCCGCCTTCGGGCCCGCCGCCCCACGACCGGCAGGTAGGCCAGTGCCATCCGGGGGTCGGAGAGCCGGCGCGGGTCGGGTCGCAGGTCGGGCACCGCCGGCGAGACGAGCGTCAGCGTGCGCACCAGGTCCGGCCGGCGGGCGGCGAGCAGCACCGCGACCGCGCCACCCATCGAGTTGCCCACGAGGTGCACCGGGCCGGCGTCCAGCCCGGCGACGAACTCGGCCAGCGTCTCGGCGTGCGCGTCGAGGCTGAAGTCGAAGTCCGGCCCCGGCTCGGACAGCCCGAACCCGGGGAGGTCCACCGCCACCCCGCCGGACCACGGGGCGAGCAGCCCGGCGAGGTCGGTCCAGTTGGTCGACGAGCCACCGAGCCCGTGCACGTAGACGGTGGTGGCCTCGTCCGCGCCGGGGGTCCGGCGAACGTGCAGCCGCACCCCGCCGACCGACTCCTCCGCGCCGTGCCACGGCGGCCGCGTCCGGTCCAGCGGCGGCAGCGGTGTGGTCGACAGCGGCACGTGGGTCAGCGGCGGCCGGTCGCGCCCGGGGGCGCGGGTGCCGGCCGGTAGGGCGAGCATCCTGGACATCACCCCAGCATGCCTGACATGCCCCGGGCTTGGCGCGCCGGCTCTACCGGCGAGTAATCTCGACCCTGTTTCGCGTCGACGGTGACCCCGCCGGCGCCGGCGCCATACTGGAGGCACTATGACGGAGACGGCCAGACTGCACTCGCAGGGCGGTGAGAGCGCCGGCCCGGCGCAGGTCGGGCGTGGGGTTCGGCTGCCCCGCCTCGAGCGCCGCGCCCAGCTGCTGGCGGCCGCGCAGCAGGTCTTCGCCGCCAACGGCTATCACGCGGCGGCCATGGACGACATCGCCGAGCAGGCCGGGGTCAGCAAGCCGGTGCTCTACCAGCACTTCCCCGGCAAGCTCGACCTCTACATCGCGCTGTTGGAGAGCCACGTTGACCACCTGGTGAGCCGGGTGCAGGACGCGCTGAGCTCCACCACGGACAACAAGCAGCGGGTGCAGAACGCCGTCGGCGCCTTCTTCGACTTCGTCAACGGTGACGTCGGCGCGTTCCGGATGGTGTTCGAGTCGGACCTGCGTGGGGAGCCGGCCGTGCAGGCCGCCGTCGACAGGGCGACCTCGGCCAGCGTGGACGCGATCACCGAGACGATCACGGCCGACGCCGGACTCGACGAGGAGAAGGCGCGGTTGCTCGCCGTCGGCCTGGTGGGGATGAGCCAGGTGAGCGCGCGGTTCTGGCTGGCCCACCACAGCTCGATGAGCCGCGAGGAGGCGGTCGCGCTGACCTCCACCCTGGCCTGGCGCGGCATCGGCGGCGGCTTCCCACTGCAGCAGCAGGGCTGACCAACCCCGGGGCGACCCGCGGCGTCGACGTTGCGACGGAACCGCAAGTAACCATCCCCCACCCGATCCCGGGGGCCGGCCCCACGTCCATTTTACCGCTGGTCAGGGCGCTGGAGGGCCGCCGCGGAGAACTGTGGACAACTTCGGGGGTCGCGGCGGCGCGAATGGTCGCCTCGTGCCGAGTTTCCTCCGGTGGGGTGAAGAGCCGGCAGGGTCGCCCAGAGCCCGAGCGCGACCCGGGCCGCGGTGGCGCGGGAGTGCGGGAGTGGCGCGGGAGTGCGGGCGACGGCAGAACCCACCCGGCTACCGCCCGTCCTCGGGGTCCTCGGGGTTGTCGGCTCCCTCGCCACCGGCGGCGGAGTCGTCCTCGTCCTCCGGCGGGCGCTGCCGGCGGGCGACCGCGATCAGCACGGCGATCACCAGCACCGGGCCGGCGACGATGGCGATCTCGTCCCAGCCGCCCTGGTGCATCATCACCACGCGGGTCGCCAGCCGCATCCCTCACGCTCCCGAGACCAGCGCGATCCCGACGGTGGTGTACCCCACCATGACCGCCAGCATCGGGAACTGGCCCACCTTGACGTAGGCGGGGCGCAGCACCTGCAGCGCCCGGTCGTGCGCCGCGGCCACGCCCACGACGTGACCGATCACGATACCCGCGACCTGCACGAACGCGATGGTCGACGCGGACACGACCGTGTAGTCGATGCCGGCGCCCGACCCGAGCAGCAGGTACCCGGCCTGGCCCTGGAACACGGCGAACGAGAAGTAGTGCGCCACCGTGTACCCGACCGCGATCGGGATCAGCGAGTGCGCGAACGACCCGTACGGCTCGACCCCCTTGCGCAGGTAGGGCCGGGTGAGCCGGATCCCGCCGGCGTAGGCCAGCGCCACCACCGCGACGGCGCCAGCCAACCCGGCCGTGCCGAGCAACATCCCCGCCGCCCGCCCGGTCTCCCGGACCAGGTCGGTCCACACCGGCAACCGGGTCACCCCGTCGAACGCGGTGGCCCCCAGCAGCACGAGCACCACCGGTGTCAGCCCCCGCCCGCCACCGGCGACCAGGCCGTCCAGCGGGTTGCGCAGCACCAACCGCCCTTCCGTCCCGCGGCCGACCGGGGCGAGCCGCGCCAGCAGGTTCGCGTAGACCTCGAAGCCGTCGCCGCGGCCGAACCACCGCGACCCGTACACCGCGCCGGCCGCCACCTGCACCAGGGTGTAGCCGGTGAGGAACACGGCGATCGCGCGTGGCGAGTCCGACCGGTCGTACACCAACTCCAGCCAGAGGAACGCGAGCAGGCCGGCCACCGCCGGCCAGTACCCGAGCCGCGCGGGCAGCGGCAGGAAGGTCCGCCGCGGCACCAGCGCGGCGAGCGTGCGCAGCGGGTTGGCCAGCCGCCACGCCGGCCCGAACAGCAGGGACAGCGGCACCAGGCCGACCCAGAACCAGACGTAGAACCACGTGCTGGCCGGGTTGATCGCGGAGCTGTCCGGCCCGAGCCACGCCGCGGCCAGCAGCACCAGCCAGCCCACCAGCCCGGCGCCGCGCAGCACCCGGCGGGTGAGCGGCGCGTCGGCCACCCGCCGCACCCCGCCGGGCAGCGGGTGGCCGGCCTCGGCGCCGCGCAGCTTCGGCCTGGTCCAGAACGCGGTCAGCGCGAAGAACGACACCAGCACCGCGAACGCGCCGGCGTAGAGCGCCAGCCACAGCGGCACCGGCAGGTCGGCGCGCCCACCCAGCCCGTGGGCCAGGATCACCCGCCCACCCGCAGCTGGGTCAGCAGGAGCTCCTGGTGGTGCAGCTCGACCTCGAACACCCCGGGGATCTGCGCGGTGAACGCGACCCGCGCCGGCACGCCGGGAACCAGCTCGGCGGTGCGGTCGTAGCCGTGCACGTGCAGCTCGTCGGCGGTGTCCGAGGTGACCTCGATGAGCACGTCGGCGCCGACCGGCACCTCGACCCGATCCGGCCCCTCGGCGCGGGCGCCGCCCCGCACGGCGAACCGGGCGGTGGGTGCCTCCTCCTGGACCGTGGTCGTGGTGGTCGCCGCCGGTGGCGTGGAGGTCCCCGGTGACTGCCCCGCGGAGTCACCGGAGTCCCCGCAGCCGCTCAGCGCGAGCAGGGCCACGGCCGTGCCCGCCGCCATGCCCGCGAGGAATGCCCTACGCACGCCGTCCCTGCCTCTCGGCCACGGTGCGCACCAGTGTGACCAGCCGGGCGGCCACGCCGGCGGCCCGCTCGTGGGCCAGCATGTGCCCCGCGCCGGGGTAGCGGACGAACCCGGCCTCGGGCAGCTCGGCCGCGATCGCCTCGGCGTGCGGGAGCGGACAGAGCCGGTCGCGGTCTCCGGCGAGCACCACCGCCGGTTTGCCCCGCAGCCGCGCCAGCGCGACCCGCCGGTCGTGCCGGGAGATCGACTGCTGGAAGCCGCCCACGCTGGCCGGATGCGCGACGAGCAGCTGGGCCGCCACGTCCCGCACGTCCGCGCGCCGGGGGCGGCGGCCGAAGACCAGCAGCCGCGTCCCCGGGTACACGGTCGCGGGCCGCAGCGGCAGCCGGTCCTTGCGATGCCGCAACAGCAGCGCGGCGAGCCGGCGCTCGAACGCCGCCGCGCCGGTGCCCAGCACACCGGGAAGGCCGAGGGTGATGCGGTCCATCGAGCCACACGAGGTGGCCACGAACGCCACGCCGGCGACCCGCCGCTCGACCAGCTCGGGGTGCCGCTCGGCGAGCGCCATGATCGTCATGCCACCCATGGAGTGCCCGGCGAGCACGAGTGGGCCGTCCGGCACCCGCGCGGCCAGCAGCTCGGCCAGGTCGTCGGCCAGCTGCTCGATGGTCGCGGTGCCAGGGCGCGCGGGTGCCGAGGCGCCGTGCCCGCGCAGGTCGTAGCGCAGCATCCTGGCCGGGGTGTCGCCCATCCGGTCGAACTCGTCGACCACCCTGTCCCACGTGCGGTGGTCCTGGGTCCAGCCGTGCACGAGGACGAGCGTGAGCGGGGCGGCCGCCGGCCCGCTCGACCTGACGTGCAGCGCCGTGCCGTCGCTGGTGACGAAGCGGTGCTCGCGCACCGGGTCCCAGGGGGCCGGTGGCCGCCCGGCGACCGGCCTCGCCTCGATCGCGGTCATCGTCGACCTCGCCCCGCTACGTCGCCGGCAGCAGGTGCGAGTGGCGCCACAGGTGCATTCCCGGCGCGCCAACCAGGCCGTTCTCCTGCAGGAACGGCATGATCTTGCCGCCGGCGTAGCGCATCGTCTCGTGCATGTGCGGGTTGCTCCACGCGGTCCGGAACCCCTCCCGCGGGCTGATCCCGACGGACAGGTACACCCGCGGGTTGATCAGCGACCGGGTGATGGCGAACGACACCAGCGCGATGAGGTAGCGCTGGTAGAGCAGCTCCGGCTTGCTCAGCTTCGCCATGCCGCGCTCGACCTCCTCGCGGGCGAAGGTGACGTGCCGGGCCTCCTCGAGCACGTGGATCCGGTTCACCATCCGCACGAGCGGCTGGATGTCCGGGTCGTTCATCTGGTCGCGCTGGAGCCGGTCGAGGATCTCCTCGGCGACCAGGATCGAGCCGTACAGCGCCGGCCCGTAGCCGATGGTCGGCAGCACCTTGGCCACCTCGCGCAGGAACCGCGTCGGGCCGTACACCGGTACGCCGAGCCGCTCGGACATCCGCCCGAACATCGTGGAGTGCCGGCACTCGTCGGCGACCTCGGTGAGCGCGTACTGCGCGTGATTGGTGGTCGGGTCGCTGTTGTAGACGACCTTGAGCAGCATCTGCATGAGCAGCACCTCGAACCAGATGCCCGAGGTGGCGATGCTGGCGAGCTCGTGCTTGCCCAGCTCGATCCGCTGCTCGGGGGTGAGCCGGTCCCACAGGTGCGTGCCGTAGAGGCTGCAGCGGTGCTCCGGGATGAAGTGTTTGCCCTCCACCAGCGGCGCGCCCCAGTCGATGTCGACCTCGGGGTCGTAGAACTTGTTCGCCGAGGACTTGAGGAGTCGCTCCGCGGTCCTCTCGCGGGTGGGGTCCTTGAGCGTCCGCGTCAACGCCGACACCGCCTTCCAAGAGTTTCGACACCCAGATCGTGTGTAACCTCTGGTAACAGTTACCTCTGGTAGCATGCTGCCTCATGGTCGACCGTGTCAAGCGCAACAGGAAGCAGGCCAGCGCCCGCGACGGCGTGCCCACCGGCGACGCCCGCAAGGACCGCTGGCGCAAGCACCGCGTCGCCCGACGGAAGGAGTTCGTCGAGGCCGCGCTGCGGGCACTGGACGAGCACGGACCCGACCTCGGCATGGACCACGTCGCGGCGGCGGCGGGGGTCACCAAGCCGGTCTTGTACCGGCACTTCGAGGACAAGGCCGACCTCTTCGTCGCGCTCGGCCAGCGCGGCACCGAGATCCTGCTGGAGCGGCTGATCCCGGCGATCAACACCGAGCTGGCGCCGCTGCCGCGGATCCGGATGGCCATCGACGCCTACTTCACCGTGATCGAGGAGCACCCCAACCTGTACCGGCTGCTGGTCCGGAAGTCCTTCGCCGAGAAGCCGGTGGACTCCGACATCGTCGCCGAGGACAAGGAGCTCATCGCGACCGCGCTCACCGCGCTGTTCGGCGACTACATGCGGATGTTCGGGATGGACTCCGGCGCCGCCGAGCCGTGGGCGTACGGCGTGGTCGGCATGGTGCAGAACACCGGCGACTGGTGGTTGGAACGCCGGTCGATGAGCCGGGACAGCGTGGTGGAGTACCTGACCCAGATCATCTGGGCGGCCATCGACGGGCTCACCCGCGCCCAGGGCGTGGTGCTCGACCCGAACGTGCCGCTGGAGGAGAACAAGGTCGTCCGGATGAGCCGGCAACGCGACCGGACCGACCAGAACGACCAGACCGAGGCCGGCTGAACCCCGGCGAGCGGGCCCCGACGAACGACCGAGGAGACGACGATGAGCGAGCACGACGAGGACGGCTACACCGGGCCGGCGACCCTGGTCGTCGAGGACACCGAGATCCCGGTGGAGGTGGAGCTGCGCGGCCACTTCCAGCCGATCGACGGCTACTACCACTGGTACGGGCGGGTGAAGGCGAACGACCGGTTGGCCGAGCTGGCCGGCGGCCGCAAGAAGCCGGCGGAGATCCACACCCCGGAGGGCAGCGCGAAGGGCGAGGTGTCCGACCCCGACCCGTGGGACCGCTACCGGATCATGGGCACCAGCACGCCCCCGTTCGCCGTGCCGCGCTCGCTGGACGAGATCGAGGCCACCGGGTAGGGAAACGGCGCGTGCCCGGCCGTCGGGGACGGCCGGGCACGCGGGGATCGAGGAAGCCTTCTGGTGACGGCCTGGCTAGTTGCCGACGACGAAGCCGACCTTGCGCACGTTCGACGGCGCGACCTCGACATAGGCGATCCGGTCGGCGGGGACGAGGAACTTCCGGCCCTTGTCGTCGGAGAGGCGGAGCAGGGCGTCGCCGCCGCTCAAGGCCTCCGAGACCAGCGCCTCGACCTCGTCTTGCGACTGGCCGCTGGACACCACCAGCTCGCGCGGGGTGTCCTTGATCCCGATCTTGACCTCCACGTGCAACCTCCGCCTGAGAACATCCGTGCCGGTACAGGCTATCCGAGCCCGAGCACCTGCATCCGCTTGGTGTGACCCTGCTGCAACCGCCGGAACAGCCCGGCTATTCCGGACAGGTCCCCCGAGCCGGCCACGATCAGCTCGGCGAGGCCGTCGCGCTCGGCCACCACGTACTGGGCCTGGGTCAGCGCCTCGCCGAGCAGCCGACGCCCCCACAGGGCGAGCCGGTCGCGCTGCTTGCCGTCGGCGGCGATCGCGGCGGCGACCTCCCGTTCGGCGAACGCCGAGTGCCCGGTGTCGGCCAGCACGGTGAGCACGAGCTCCTTGGTCTCCGGATCGAGCCAGTTGGCGATCTCCCGGTACAGGTCCGCGGCCAGCCCGTCACCGACATAGGCCTTCACGAGTGATTCCAGCCACGATCGCGGCGCGGTGGAGGCGTGGAACGAGTCGAAGTGGCCGACGAACGGGCGCATCGCCTCCTCCACGTCGACCCCGTGGTCGGCGAGGTAGCGCTCCAGCAGCCGGTAGTGGCCGATCTCGGCGGCGGCCATGGACGCCAGCGCGGCACGTCCACCCAGCGTGGGGGCACCGCGCGCGTCCTCGGCCAGCCGGTCGAACGCGGACAGCTCGCCGTAGGCCAGCACGCCGAGCAGGTCCACCACACCCTCGCTGATGTTCGCCGCTGCCTCGCTCACGGAAGCCACCGTAGAGCAACTCCGCGCACCGGCGATCACCGCGACGCGCGCGCCGGCTCACCGCGTGCCGCCACCGTCGCGGTACACTGCACGTGATATTGACCGAGCTTCCACGCTGCGGCTCCTCCTTCGTCCGGGAGAGACACCCGACGAGGAACGTCGACATGGCCCGCGGCATGGAGACAACGTGGGGACGACCGGCCGCCGGCAGCAGACCTGCATCCGCCCGGACCGGACGAACCCGCCGCGCGGACCCGCGCCGGGCGACCCCACAGGAAGACAGTGCGCGTGCACGCCTCGAACGGCATTCCCGCCGGCGGTGGCCCGGCTCCTCGACGAGCCGGCACCCGGGTGGTCGAGTGTCGCGCGACGACTGGCCGTGCGCGCTGGTACCGAGAGAGGCGATCACCCTGACCGCGAACACCCCACAGCCCGAGCAAGATCCCACCATCGACCCGGTCGAGCTGGAGCACAGCGAGATCGGCGTCCCCGACACCGACCCTTCGCACCCGCTGCGGGCCGACGCCCCGGTGGAGCCGCAGGCCCCCACCTTCGAGTCGTTCGGCGTGCGCCCGGAGATCGTCCGCGCGCTGCGCGAGGCCGGCATCGAGCGCACCTTCGCCATCCAGGAGCTGACCCTGCCGCTGGCGATGGGCGGCGAGGACGTCATCGGGCAGGCCCGCACCGGCATGGGCAAGACGCTCGGCTTCGGCGTCCCGCTGCTGCACCGGCTCGAGCTGCCCGGCGACGGCACCCCGCAGGTGCTGGTCGTCGTGCCGACCCGCGAGCTGTGTCTGCAGGTCACCCACGACCTGACCGACGCCGCCAAGCACCTCGGCGTGCGCACCCTGGCGATCTACGGCGGCCGCCCGTACGACACGCAGATCGCCGCGCTGCGCAAGGGCGTCGAGGTGGTCGTCGGCACGCCGGGCCGGCTGCTCGACCTGGCCGAGCAGCGGCACCTGGTGCTCGGCAAGATCAAGGGCCTGGTGCTGGACGAAGCCGACGAGATGCTGGACCTCGGCTTCCTGCCGGACATCGAGCGGATCCTGCGGATGGTGCCCGAGCAGCGGCAGACCATGCTGTTCTCGGCGACCATGCCCGGCCCGATCATCACGCTGGCCCGCACGTTCCTGCACCAGCCGACGCACATTCGCGCCGAGGAGAACGACGCCGGCGCGGTGCACGAGCGCACCACGCAGTTCGTCTACCGGGCGCACTCGCTGGACAAGCCCGAGGTGATCGCGCGGATCCTGCAGGCCGAGGACCGCGGCCTGACGATGATCTTCACCCGGACCAAGCGCACCGCGCAGAAGGTAGCCGACGACCTGGCCGAGCGCGGGTTCGCCGCCGCCGCCGTGCACGGCGACCTGGGACAGGGCGCCCGGGAGCAGGCGCTGCGCGCGTTCCGCAACGGCAAGGTGGACGTGCTGGTCGCCACCGACGTCGCCGCCCGCGGCATCGACGTCGATGACGTGACGCACGTCATCAACTACCAGACGCCGGAGGACGAGAAGACCTACGTGCACCGGATCGGCCGCACCGGCAGGGCGGGCAAGACCGGTGTCGCCATCACCCTCGTCGACTGGGACGACGAACCGCGGTGGAAGCTCATCTCCGACACGTTGGGCCTGGAGATCCCGGAGCCGGTGGAGACCTACTCCACCTCGCCGCACCTGTACTCCGACCTGGGGATCCCCCCGGACGCGACCGGGCGGCTGCCGCTGGCCAAGCGCACCCGCGCGGGCCTGTCCGCCGAGCACGAGGAGGACATGGGTGGCCGGCGGCGTGGCCGGTCCGGCCCCGACACCCGGTCCCGCTCGCGGAGCCGGCGCCGGACGAGGGGTGGCGGCGAGTCGACCGCGCGGGCCGAGTCGGCCGAAGGGGCTCCGGAGCAGCGCGGGGACGGCGCCGGCTCGGGGGAGCGCCGCCGGCGGCGGCGGACCCGCGGGGGCGCCAGCAGCAAGCCGAACGGCGAGCCGTCGAGCGGGCCCGACAAGGCCGAGGCCGGGTCCGGGGAGAGCGCCGAGCGGCCGGCACGGCGTCGTCGGCGCCGGCGGCCGGAAGCGGCCAACAGCGCCAACACATCGCCCTCGGCAGACTGAGCGCGTCAAGCGTCGTCCGGCGTCAGGGGTAGGTGTTCGGTGAGCGGGTGGAGGCGTGAACCCGACGGCACCAGGGCCACCACTGGCTCGTCGACCGGGCGGCACCGGGCCCCGGTCCGGCGCGTGCCGCGGAACGGGCGGTCGCCGTGGAACCGCCGGCGCGACCGGGTGTTCGCCGCGTTGATCGTGGTGGTGTGCCTCGGCGCGGCCGTGGCCGTGTGGTCGGTGAGCGACCAGCGCGGCACGGTCCAGCGGACGGCCGCGGCGCCCGCGCCGCGGCCCCCCGCGCCCGGTTCGGTGCCCGGCGCGCTCACCGAGATGTGGTCCGCGGCCAGTCCGGCCACCCCGGTCCCGGTGGCCCAGGGACCGACCGTGGTCAGCGCCGAGGGCGGCGAGGTGCTCGGCCGGGACGCGGTGACCGGGGAGGTGCGCTGGCGCTACGCGCGGGACCTGGAGCTGTGCACGGTCGCGCTCGCGTGGAAGCGGGTGCTCGTGGTGCACCGCAAGGAGCTCGGCTGCAGCGAGGTGACCCAGCTCGACCCGGACACCGGCCGGCGGACGGCGCAACGCAACAGCGACGCCGAGCTGGGCACCCGGCTGGTGGACGGCCGCGGTCAGGTGACCACCACCGGGCGGAGGTTGCTCGTCTCCTGGCGCGACGACCTGGTCAAGACCAACGAGTACGGCGAGGTTCCCGCGCTGGTGAACCCGGGCCGGCAGCCGCGTACCGGGTGCACCTACGGGTCGGTCGCGGCGACCAGCGGGCGAATCGGCGTCGTCGAGCGGTGCCCCGAGGACCCCGGTGACCGGTTGACGGTGCTGAAGGCCGTGCCGGAGAAGAGCGACAAGCCGGAGCAGGTGTTCACCGCGGTGCTCGCCGGGCGCGACGCGAAGGTGGTCGCGATGTCCGGTGATCACACCGCGGTGGTGCTGCCCGAGCAGCGGCTGCTGGTGATCTACGGCGCGGAGGGCGACCAGCGGGCCGCGTACCCGCTGGACCTGCCGGCGGCCGACCTGGGGGGTGACCCGAAGGGCGGGGTGGTGCCCACCAACGAGGGTGCCGTGGGGATGTTCTGGTTCACCGGGTCGACCACGGTCGCGCTCTCGCGGTCGGACCTGACGCCACTATGGACACTGCGTGGCACGCTCGGGCCGGGCACCCGGTTCGCCGGGCAGTACGTGCTGCCGATCGAGGGCGGGCTGGCCGTGGTGGACGAGGGCACCGGCGCGACCGTGCGCACGGTGGGGGTGGATCGGCACGGTTACGCTGGTCCGGTGCGACTCGACTCGACCGGGCCGGTGGTGCTGGAGCAGCGCGGCGACCAGCTGGCGGCACTGAAGTGACCCGGGCCGCGGTGATCTCGGCTGCGGTGACGGGGGCCCGACCGGTGTGGTCCGGGCCGGGGTGACCGGGCGATGACGGAGGCGCGTCCCGGTCAGGTGGCCAGCCAGCTGACCGCGCACCATGGTGACCGGGTGGAGCTGCCCGGCCGGTACGGGCCGGTGGCCGCGCTGCGCGGGCCGCGGCCGAGGCGGCCGCTCGCGACGGTGCTGCTGGTGCCGGGCTACACCGGGTCGAAGGAGGACTTCGCGCCGCTGCTGGATCCGTGTGCCGAGGCGGGCTTCCGGTGTGTGGCGATCGACCTGCCGGGGCAGTTCGAGTCGCCGGGACCGGACGAGGAGGAGGCGTACCTGCCGGCGCCGCTGGGTGCGGTGGTCGCCGAGCTGGTGGAGCGGATCGCCGGCGAGGGGCCGGTGCTGTTGCTGGGGCACTCCTACGGCGGGTTGGTGGTGAGGGGCGCCGTGCTGGCCGGCGCGCGGGTGGCCGGGTTGACGTTGCTGGACAGCGGCCCGCACCGGTTGCCGCCGGGGTACCGGCTGACCGCCTTGGAGGCCGGGGAGCCGGTGTTGCGGACCGAGGGGGTCGCGGCGGCGTACGCCGTGCGCGAGGCGGTGTCCGCGCAGTTCCCGGCCTGGGCGACGATGGCGAGCGAGCTCAAGGAGTTCTTCCGGGACCGGTTCGTCGCGTCGAACCCCGCCGGCCTGCTGGGCATGGCGCGAGGGCTCCACGACGAGCCCGATCGGGTGGCCGAGCTGGCGGAGACGTTGCGCCGCGGGGGCATCCCCTGCCTGGTGGTGGCCGGTGAGCACGATGACGCGTGGAGCGTGCCGGCCCAGCGTGACATGGCGGAGCGGCTGGGCGCGCCGTTCGCCACCGTCGCCGGCGCGGCGCACTCCCCCAACACGGAGAACCCGAGTGGCCTGCTGAAGGTGCTCCTTCCCACCTGGCGCGGCTGGGTGACCGGCACACCCGACCGCACCGGCTGAGCCCCAGCCGCCCGCCGCGGCCGGCCGACACGGCGACGCGGCCGGCGAACACAGCGACGGGAACGACGAACACGGCGACGGGAAGCGCAAACACGCGCGCACAGCACGCGGACACACGCGCACGGGGTGGGGGGGTGGGGGGTGGGGGTTACTGCCACCAGAAGAGGGTGAGGGTGAGCAGGGTCAACAGCGCGACCGTCGCTCCCGCGGCGCCCGCCGGGGTGCCGCGCCGGCGGTCGGCGACGTACTGGGCGGCGAGCGCGAGTGCCGCCGCGACGCAGTGCCCGACGACCGGAAGCGCACCTGGTCCCGCATAGCCGCCTGCCCAGGCGATCACCTGCGCGACGAGCACGCCGACCGCGAGCAGCGCGAGCCCGGCGGCGAGCGCGCCGGTCAGCCCCCGCCACCAGCGGCGGGCCGGCCGTGGCTCGGCCGGCACCGGGTTCCCGATGGAGCCGGCCGCGGGTACGCGCTCGAGCTTCGTGGTGTCCGGTCCGTGCATTCGACCCCCGATCGCTGTCCGTCTCCCGATCCCGCCGGCGGCTCGCCCGTCCGCCGAGTACCCCGCGTTGCCCTTCTCGACACCGCCGATCCCCACCGGCGCCGGTCCCACCGGCCCCGACCCCGAATCCGGCCGCTGCCGATCCCGGCCAGCGCCGATCCCGGCCAACGCCGGCCTGGCGGCGTCCAGCCCTACCTGCCCCGAACCCGACCGTCGCCGGAGCCGATCGGGGCAGAGCCAGGCCACCGACGAGACCGACCGGAGCAGGCCCTACCGGCGACGAGTTCAACCACCACCGAAACCCTACCGGCGCCGGGCTCGCCACCGCCGCCATCGGCTGCCGCGAGCCCACCGGCGCCGCGACCGGCCACCACACGCCCACCCAGCACCCGGTTCGGCCACCACAAGCCCACCAGCGCCAGAGGAGGCGACCCACCCCGGGATCGGTCGCTGCCGCGGCGCTACCGCGTGCGGACGCCGCCACCACCGGCTTCGGCGCGCGCCGACACCCCGCCGGGGACGAGCACCGCCGAGGGGTCGGCGGCGCGGCACCGCCGCGTCGACCGTCCGCGCCGCGTACTCCGCCGGCACCCGCCGCACCACCGCCCGGCACACCGCCGTGCCGGGTCAGCGGGACGAGGTGTCCGCCCGATCGGCCGGGTGCCCGCCTCCGCGCTCGGCGGCCGGCTGCCCACCCCGGGGCTCGGTCCCGGCCACGTCCTGCTCGGCCGGGTGCCGCGTATCCCGCTCGTCGGCGGGCTCCTGGCTGGCCAGCAGGTCCCACGATCGGGCGGCGGGCGCCGCCTGCTGACCCGCGGGGCAGCTCGGCCGGAAGTCGCACCACGAGCAGTGCGGCCCGGTGCGCGCCGGGAACACCTCGTCGGGGGCGCCGCCGGCGGCCAGGGTGTCCGTCGCCGTCTGGAGGTCGGTGGCGGTCTCCTCGGCGCGTCGCAGGTGCCGGGCCAGGCTCTCCGGGGTGTGCTCGGCCGCGGCGACCGTGCCGGTCGGCACGTGGTGCAGCTCGACCAGCCGGCACGGCCGGCGCAGCGTGCGGGCCGCCGCGACCGCGTACATCGCCAGCGCCTGCGCCCCGCGCGCGTCGTAGGAGTCCGGCGGCCGACGCCCGGTCTTGTAGTCCACCACGACAAGCTCGCCGTCCCGCTCGTCGATCCGGTCGGCCCGACCCTCGACGATCATCGACGGCGGTCCCTGCGGGCCCTGCCCGCTCGCCGGCGCGGACACCCACCGCTCGACACCCACCGGGTCGCCGCCGAGGTCGTGCCGGTCGACGTACTCGGCCACCCACTGCTTGGCCCGCTCCCGGTAGCGCGCGGCCTGCCGCTCGTCGAGGAAGCCGGAGTCGCTCCACTGCTCACCGACCAGCGCCGCGGCCCTGGCCGGGGTGCGCCGGTCCGGTGGCAGGTCGAACAGCGCCCGCAGGGCGTTGTGCACCACCGCACCCAGCGTGCTGTGCGCCCACGGCCCGGTGCGTTGCGGCGGCGGCCGGTCGAGGTAGGCCATCCGGTAGCGGCGCGGGCAGTCGTTGAAGGTGGCCAGTCGCGCCGGCGTGACCCTGATCAGCCGCCGCTGCTGGACGCCGAAGTCGAACCCCAGCTGTGCCATCGGTCCAGCCTATCCAGTGACCCCGACACTACGCTCCGATGATGAACCCGCGCACCGAGTCGGCGATCAGCTCGACCGCGATCGCGGCCAGCAGCAGACCCGCGACCTTCGCCAGCAGTGTGATGCCGCTCTCCCTGATCACCCGGATCACCACGCCGGAGTACCGCATGAACAGGAACAGCGCGAGGTGCACGGTGACGATCGCCAGGCCGAGCGCGATGTAGGCGCCGGGCCGGCCCTCGGCCTGCCGGACGAACACGATCGTCGCCGCGATCGCGCCCGGCCCCGCCAGCAACGGCGTGCCGAGCGGCACCAACGCGACGTTGACGTCCTCGGTCGCCTCCGGCGAGGCACTGTTCTTGCCGGTCAACAGGTCGAGCGCGATGAGCAGCAACAACAACCCGCCCGCACCCTGCAGCGCGGGGATGCCGATGCCGAGGTAGGCCAGGATCGCCTGGCCGGCCACCGCGAACAGGGTGATCACCAGCAGCGACACCAGGACGGCCTGCCGGGCCGCCCTGGCGCGGGCCGGCACGGGCTTGCGCCCGGTGAGGCTGAGGAACACCGGCACCGTGCCCGGCGGATCCATGATCACCAGCAGGGTGATCGAGGCCTCCATGAACAGCTTGGCGTCGAAGAGGTCCTGGACGTTCATGCGCGCACCGCGATCGTGGCCCCGGTGGCCCGCTCGACCAGCCGCGCGAACACGTCCGGGTCGGTCGTCTCCGCGCCGAGCTCGATCGCCTTGTTCGTGCCGTGGTAGTCGCTGGAGCCGGTGCGCAGCAGCCCCAGCTCGCCGGCGAGGCCCCGCAGCTCGGCCCTAACCCGCTCGTCGTGGAGGGGGTGGTCGACCTCGATGCCGGTGAGCCCGCGCGCGGCGAGCTCCGCGATCGTCTCCGGGCCGACCGTGGGGCCGCGCACTCCGGCGAAGGGATGCGCGAGCACGGTGACTCCGCCGGCGGCGGCGATCATGTCGATGGCGTCCTCGACCGGCGTGTCCTCGCGTGGAAGGTAGTACCCGCGGCCGTTGCCCAGGTAGGTGGCGAACGCGTCGTCGACCGACTCGACCACCCCGGCCCGCACGAGCGCCTGCGCGAGGTGCGGCCGGCCGGCCGGCGCGTCCGGGTCGAGCAGGCCCATCACCTCGTCGGGGTCGACCGGCAGGCCGTCGGCGGCCATCCGCACCGCCATCGCGCGCAGCCGAATCCGCCGCTCCTCCCGCAGCCGCCGCTGCTCGGCGACGATGGCGGGGGAGCCTGGGTCGAACAGGTAGGCGAGCAGGTGCACGCTGATCGGCCGCCCCGGCTCGGCCACGGACACGCAGGACAGCTCGGCGCCCGGCACCAGCCGCAACCCCGGCGGGAGCGCGGCGATCGCCGGCGCCCAGCCGGCGGTGGTGTCGTGGTCGGTCAGCGCGATGACGTCGAGGCCGGCCCGTGCCGCGGCAGCGACCAGCTCGGCCGGGCTGTCGGTGCCGTCCGAGACCGAGGAGTGGGTATGCAGGTCGATGCGCACGGGCTCATTCTGGCAACCCGGTGGCCGGGCCGCCCGGGCCGGTGGGACGCGGCGAGCCGGGTCAGCCGACCATCTTCTTGCCCCGGGCCGCCCGCTGCGCCTTGATCATGGAGAACCGCTCGGCCTGCTTCTGCTTGTCGCCGAAGACCAGGTCGGAGATGGTGTCGTAGAACTCCTCGGGGTTGGGCAGGTAGGAGATCCGGTTCAGCGCCTGGATCTGCCCGGCCGACTCGACGACCATCGTGCCGTAGCCGAGCATGCGCCCCCAGAAGGAGCGCTCGTAGGTGAGGTCGGTCACCTTGGTGATCGGCATCATCAGCACCTTGGTGGTCCACACGCCGGTGGTCATGATGAACCGCTTGTCGGTGACCACCAGGCGCTCGACCCACCACTCGATCACCGTGTAGGCGAACCGCAGGACGATGAGGAGCGCGACGTACCAGAGCAGGTTCTGCAGCACCCACCACGAGGGTGGCAACAGGTACGACACCATCACGCAGATGGCGATCAGCGCGATGGCCTCGAAGCTGTCCCAGGCAAGGCTGGCCCAGTGCCGCCGGATCCTGATGACCCTGCGCTCGGTCTCGAGAAGGTACTCGTCCGGATCCCGTGGCGCGAACATGGTCGAAGACTAGCGGTTGTCAGGTGAACACGGTGCTGACGAAGGTGATCACCGACTCGGCGGCGTCCCGGAGGAACCCGAGGATGTTGGTCACCAGGCCGGCCGCGTCCTGGGGCCGGGCGATCACGAAGAAGAGCACCAATCCGATCCCGGCAATAGTGAGGAGCTGCTTCATTTTCACGTCGCTCCGTCCCGTCTTGTCGAAGTTGACCTGCGCTGTCGGTTGGCTGTCGGACGTAACCAATATGTTTGTACCGCACCGCGCTCCGTTACGGGAGACAAGTCCCGCGCATGGGTCAGCCGGCAGCGGACATCCTGCCAGATCACGACGCTCCGTGATCAACTGGCGGGGTGGTCGACGCGAGCAGCGCGGCGCTCCGCTCGGCGGCCTCCGGAGTCAGCAGCCCGACGAGGAACCGGCGGATCAGCATCGAGCTGTCGGCGCGGACCCGCGGCTTCGCCTCCTCGCTCGCCTCGGCGAGCTCCGTGCCGGCCGCGCCGAGCAGGGCGAACGCGTACCGAGTGGTCAACGCGAGCGGGACGGACCTCAGGTAGCCCGACTCGACCAGGCCCCGCACCAACCGCTCGGTCACGCCATAGGCGTACCGCTCCTCCAACTCGATCCAGCGGTGCCAGCCCAACGCCAGCGGGCCCTCCCGCCAGCACAGCCGGCCGTACACCGGGTCGCAGCAGTGGTCGAGGAACACCTCGAGCCCGACGAGGGCCGCGCGCAGCGCGTCCGGCCCCGCGGTGGCCCTGTCCAGGACGTCCTGCACCACCCGCAGCTCGACGCGCTCCAGCACCGCCTCGAAGAGCACCTGCTTGCCGGCGAAGTGGTGGTACACCGCGCCGCGGGTGACCCTCGCGGCGGCCGCGACGTCCTCCAACGTCGTGCCGGTGAAGCCCTGCTCGTAGAACAACCGGGTCGCGGCGTCGAGCAGCGCCGCGCGGGTCGCCTCCGAGTACTCCTCGCGCCGGCTCTTCGCTTGTGCCATGCTGGGAGTGTATTACATACTCTGAGTATGTGACAGTCGCAGTGACGGTTGCCGGCACCGGTTCGGGTCGGTGGTGCGCGCCGTTCGGCGAACAGGAGGCAGCCATGACCGAGGCCACCACCGGGGAGCAGTTCGTCTTCGATCCGTTCCAGCCAGGGTTCACCGACGACCCGTACCCGCACTATGCCGAGCTGAGGGAACGCGCGCCGGTGCACCGCCACCCGTTCGGGTTCTGGGTGCTGTCCCGCTACGCGGACATGTTCGCGCTGCTGCGCGCCGGGCTGTCGGTGGACCTGCGCCACGTCTCACCGGACACGCTGCCCGACGGCCGCGACAGCGTCACGGGTGCCGTCGAGCCGGTCAGTGGGCTGTCCATGCTGGACGTGGACCCGCCGGACCACACCAGGCTGCGCCGGCTGGTGTCGAAGGCGTTCACCCCGCGCGCCGTGGCCGCGCTCGAGCCGGAGATCGAGGATCTGGTGGACGGCGCGCTGCGGGAGATCGCCGGTGCCGGCCGGGTCGACCTGGTGGAGGCGCTGTCGTTCCCGCTGCCGTTCACCGTCATCTCCCGGATGCTCGGCATGCCCTCGACCGACCACGAGCGGCTGCGCGAGCTCTCCGGCACGCTGGTCCGCTCGCTGGAGCCGATCGTCGACACCGAGCTGGCACGGGCGGTCGAGGCCGCGGACGCCGAGATCGCCGCGATGACGGCGGAGGCCATCGCGTGGAAGCGCCGGCACCCCGCGGACGACCTGCTCACCGCGCTCATCGCCGCCGAGGACGGCGGTGACGTGCTCAGCGACGACGAGCTGGTCGCCCAGGTGGTGCTGCTCTACCTCGCCGGTCACGAGACCACGGTGAACCTCATCTCCGGCGGGGTGCTGGCCCTGCTGCGCGCGCCCGACCAGCTGGCACTGCTGCGGCGGGAGCCGGAGCTGGCCGGCAACGCCGTCGAGGAGCTGCTCCGCTACGACAGCCCGGTGCAGAGCAGCCGGCGGATCACCCTGCGGCCGTACGAGGTGGACGGGCGGGAGATCCCGGCCGGGTCGTTCGTGATGGCCAGCCTGGCCTCTGCCAACCGGGACGAGGCATTCTGGGGGCCGGACGCCGAGCGGCCGCGGCTGGACCGGGAGGGAGCCCGGCAGCACCTGTCGTTCGGCGGCGGACCGCACCACTGCCTCGGCGCGTCGCTGGCGCGGCTCGAGGGCCGGGTGGCGATCGGCCGGCTGGTCGAGCGGTTCCCGCGGCTGGAGCTGGACGGTGAGGTGGAGTGGAACGGTCGGATCAACCTGCGCGGACCCGAGCGGCTGCCGATCCGGGTCTGATCCGCTGCGTCGGCGCCGTGGTGCACGACGCGGCCGGGCGGTTGCTGCTGGTCCGGCGCCGCCGTGCACCGGGGCGCGGGCGGTGGTCGCTGCCCGGGGGGCGGGTTGAGCCCGGGGAGTCCGACGCCGTCGCCGTGGTCCGCGAGGTGCGCGAGGAGACCGGGCTGCTCACCGAGCCCGACGCGCTGGTGGGCACGGTGGTGCGCGGGCCGTACGAGATCCACGACTACGCCTGCGTCGTGCTCGGCGGCCACCTCGTCGCCGGCGACGACGCCGACGCCGCCCGCTGGGTCGACCTGGCCACCTTCACCGACCTCGACGCCGCCGACGCCCTCGCCCCCGAGCTCGCCGAGACCCTCCGCACCTGGAACACCCTCCCCCGCTGACCCGCCCCACCCCACGCGTCCGCGCCCCGTGTACGCGTGTTTGCGCTCCCCGTCGCCGTGTTCACCGTTCCGTCGCCGCGTTGGCTGATGGCGTCGAGGCGAGGAGTGCTACCGCTCAGGACGTTCGAGCTGACCTATCCCTGCACCCGCGTGTCGCGGCCGGACCACTCGCGCTCGCGCAGCTGGAACTTCTGGATCTTGCCGGTCGAGGTCTTAGGGAGCTCGGGCACGAACTCGACCTCGTCGGGCACCTTGTACCGGGCGAGCTGCCCGCGCACGTGCTCCCGCAGCTCCTCCGCGTCCACGGCGGCGCCCTCGCGCGGCACGACGAACGCCTTCGGTCGCTCGCCCCACCTCTCGTTCGGCACGCCGACCACCGCGACCTCCAGCACCGCCGGGTGCGAGTCGATCGCCGCCTCGACCTCGATCGTGGAGATGTTCTCCCCGCCGGACACGATGATGTCCTTCGCCCGGTCCCGCAGCTCGACGTAGCCGTCCGGGTGCCACACGCCGAGGTCGCCGGAGTGGAACCAGCCGCCGCGGAAGGCGTGCGCGGTGGCCTCGGGGTCGGCGAAGTACCCGGACATCACGTTGTTGCCGCGCATCACCACCTCCCCCATCGTGCTGCCGTCCCTCGGGACGTCGCGCATCTGCTCGTCCACCACGCGCACCCCGTCGGTCACGACCATCCCGACGCCCTGCCGCGCCAGCAGCCGGCTCCGCCGCTCCACGTCCAACCGCGCCCAGCCGTCCTGGTACTCGCACACCGTGTACGGCCCATACGTCTCGGTCAGCCCGTACACGTGCACCAACCGCGCCCCCAGCGCCTCCATCCGCCGGATCACCGTCGGGCTCGGTGGCGCCCCCGCGGTCGTCACCAGCACCTCCCGCTCCAGCCGGTGCGCGTCGGGGTGGTTGGCGATCGTGTTGAGCACGGTCGGGGCGCCGTTGAGATGGGTCACGGCCTCGGCGTCCAGCAACCGCCAGATCCGCCCGCCGTCCACCGCGCGCAGACACACGTGTGTCCCACCGACCGCGGTGACGCCCCACGTCGTGCACCACCCGTTGCAATGGAACATCGGCAAAGTCCACAAATACCGCGACTCCGTGGTGTGCCGGGAGTGGACCACCTCGGCCAGCGCGTTCAGGTACGCCCCGCGGTGGTGATACATCACCCCTTTGGGCTTGCCGGTGGTGCCGGACGTGTAGTTGATCGAGATGGTGTCCCGCTCGTCGGCGACGGCCCACGGCAACGGCTCGTCCGAGCCGGCGGCGAGCAGCTCGGCGTAGGAGGTCCCGCCGACCGCGGCGTCCGGCTCCGCGCCCACCGCCGGGTCGGTCACCGTCACGACCTCCAGCCCGCCAAGGTCGCCGAGCACCGGCGCGACCGACGGGTGCAACGCCGCGTCCACGACCAGCACCTTCGCCCCGGAGTGGGCCAGGATGTACCGGATCTCGGCCGGCGCGAGCCGGGTGTTGACCGCCACCAGCACGGCACCGGCCAGCGGCACCGCGAAGTGCGCGACCAGCATCTCCGGGATGTTCGGTAGCAGGTAGGCCACCCGGTCGCCCGGCCCGACGCCACGGGCCCGCAGCGCGTGCGCCACCCGCGTGGCCTCGGCGGCGAACTCCCGGTAGGTGACCCGCCGGTCGCCGTGCACGATCGCGGTCTTGTCGGCGAACACCTCCGCGGACCGCGCGAGGAAGGACAGCGGGGTCAGCGGCGTGTACCAGGTGGCGTCGTTCCCGGCCATGTGGTCATCCTCATCGCCGCCGGCCGCCGCGCGCAATCTCTCCCTGGAGACCCGGAGGTCCCACGAAGGTCAGGGCACCCAGGTCATCCGCTGCCCGTGCGACGACGTGCGGGCCAGCACCTGCGCGCGCAGCTCCCCGTCGACCCACGTCGCCAGGCCCAGCACCGACCGCCCGGTCCGCGCGAGCGCCAGGTCGTCCCGCCCGGGCAGCACGTGCGCCATCGCCGCCTCGTAGCCCTCGTCGCTGATCCACCACAGCGGCCGCCGGACGGCCAGGTCGCGCAACGCGCCGACGAACTCCACCCGGCGCCGCTCCGGCAGGTACGGCAGCACATGGCTGGTGATCACCAGCAGCGGCAGCTCCGCCGGCAACCGCCCGGCCGCCGCGGCCAGGTCGTCCACCGCGTCCCCGGCGACCAGCTCCGGCGGGTCCTTCCGCTGCGCCAGCGCGGCCGTGCGCAGCAGCCGGATGCGCTCGGGCTGGTCGGCCCACACGCATGCCTCCAGCCAGGCGAGCTCCTCCTCGTCGCCGGCGTCCACCGGCGCGCGGTCCAGCCCGAGCCGCGCGCCCACGGACAGCTTCTTCGGCAGCTTCGGCGGCGCCGCCCCGCCGGCCACCTCCAGCGCGCAGTGCAGGCCGACCGCGGCCTTGGCCGGCCCGGCCACCAGCTGCTCCCCGCCGGGGCAGTGGTACCGGTAGTTGAACCGGTCCAGCCCGAGCAGCAGCCCGGCGCTGCACCCGACCTCCAGCAGCGCCACCCGGCCGCCGGCCTGGCGGGCGGCCAGCGACACGGCCGGGTACAGCAGGGCGGCCCTGCGCACCTCGTTGGTCTGGGTGAACCGGGTGGACACCAGCTCGCGCACTTTGTCGGCCCGTTCCAGCAGGAACGCCCGGAACAGCGGCCAGGTCTGCCCGTCCACCCCGTCCGAGCCGCCGAGCGACGGGTAGTACCGCGACAGCGGGTGCGCGGGCTCGGCCTGGACCAGCCGGTGTGCCGCGGCCAGTAGCAGCGTCGGCCGGGCGTCGGCGGGCGGCGCGGCCGCGAGCAGGCTCGCCACGGCGTCGTCCTCGGCGGCCCGCTCGGCCAGGTGCTCGTACAGCGGCGAGGCCCCGGCCGCCTCGGTACTGGCGAACTCCCGCAGCCGGTGTCGAATCTCGGCGAGCAGGTCACTCATGGGGCACCGGACGGCCCGGTTGCTCGCCGCCCCTGGCCTCGCCGTAGGAACGTCTCGGCACCATCACCTTCCGCCGGAAGGTGCACACGACCGTGCCGTCCTGCTTGTAGCCGCGGGTCTCGACGTACACGACCCCCCGGTCGTCCTTCGACTTCGACGGCGTCTTGTCCAGCACCTCGGTCTCGCCGTAGATCGTGTCGCCGTGGAAGGTCGGCCTGACGTGCCGCAGCGACTCCACCTCCAGGTTCGCGATCGCCTTGCCGGAGATGTCCGGCACCGACATCCCCAGCAGCAGCGAGTACACATAGTTGCCCACCACCACGTTACGGCCGAAGTCGGTGGTCTCCTCGGCGTAGTGGGCGTCCAGGTGCAGCGGGTGGTGGTTCATGGTGAGCAGGCAGAAGAGGTGGTCGTCGTACTCGGTGACCGTCTTGCCCGGCCAGTGCCGGTAGACGGCACCGACCTCGAACTCCTCGAAGTACCGCCCGAACTGCACGAAGACCTCCCTGGAACGCACGCGGCCGGCGCCGTGCCGAGTAACACCGCACCGACCTGGAACGACATCCTTCGACATCGAGGAGTACCCTTGACCATCGGTGTCCGCTCCGTCAACGCGAGCGGCGACACTCGGCCCCGTCCCCCGATCGGAGGAGGTGAGGAACGCACGATGAGTAGTGGCGATAGTCCGCTTCCTAGTACGTCAGCCAGCGTTCCCGCCACGC
Source organism: Amycolatopsis arida (assembly GCF_900115565.1). Classification (GTDB taxonomy): domain Bacteria; phylum Actinomycetota; class Actinomycetes; order Mycobacteriales; family Pseudonocardiaceae; genus Yuhushiella; species Yuhushiella arida. The sequence continues at coordinate 91,238 of NZ_FOWW01000005.1, forward strand.
CGGTCGGCGCCAGCTCCCGCTGGTAACCAGCTTTCTCTCGAAGCTCGCCGATCTCGGCCCGAGCGCTGGCCGTCCCTTCCGGGACCACTCTGCCCGCGGGCGACCCCGCGGGCACGTCGTCCGATCCACGACGTCAGGAGAAGCCATGCCAGCGATCCCCTCCCTCGGCGGCCTGCGCGGCCGCGGCAACGGGCGAGTCAACCGGGTCGAGCCGCCGGTGCCCGTGCCGGTGTCCGCGTACGTCGTCGACTGCGCCGTCTACGTGGACGGCAAGCGGCAGCCGGGGCGCTGGACGCACACCGCCGCCATCCAGGAGGTCCGCCGCCGCGGTGAGGGCTTCGTGTGGATCGGGTTGCACGAGCCGGACGAGCAGCAGATCCAGGGCATCGCGGAGACGTTCGGCCTGCACGAGCTGGCGGTGGAGGACGCCGTGCACGCGCACCAGCGGCCGAAGCTGGAGCGCTACGACGACACGCTGTTCATGGTGTTCCGCACGGTGCGCTACATCGAGCACGAGTCGCCGACCACGGCCAACGAGATCGTCGAGTCCGGCGAGCTCATGGTGTTCCTCGGCGCCGACTTCGTCATCACGGTGCGGCACGGTAACCACTCCGGCCTCGCCCGGCTGCGCCGGGAGCTGGACGCCGATCCCGAGCGGCTGAAGCCGGGCCCCGCGGCCGTGCTGCACGCGATCGCCGACCACGTCGTCGACCACTTCCTCGAGGTGACCGAGCGGATCGAGGACGACATCGACGAGATGGAGACGCAGGTGTTCGCGCCGCGCTCGCCGGTGACCTCGGAGCAGATCTACCTGATGAAGCGCGAGGTGCTGGAGCTGAGGCGCGCGGTGATGCCGCTGACGACGCCGCTGCGCCGGCTCGCCGAGGGCTACACCCGACTGGTGCCCGACGAGGTGCGGTCGTACTTCCGCAACGTGCACGACCACCTGACCAACGTCGCCGAGCGGGTCGCCGGCTTCGACGAGCTGCTCACCACCCTGGTCGACGCCACGCTGGCCAAGATCTCGCTGCAGCAGAACACCGACATGCGCAAGATCACGGCCTGGGCGGCGATCATCGCCGTGCCCACGGCGCTGGCCGGGATCTACGGCATGAACTTCGACTACATGCCCGAGCTCAAGATGCGCTACGGCTACCCGGTCACGGTGGCCGCGATCCTCGGCATCTGCCTGCTGCTCTACCGAATATTCCGGAAGAACAAGTGGCTGTAGGCCCTGCGCCCACGCCCACGCCCACGGACCACCTTGTCCTTCCTCGACCGATGGGGGTATTCGCCATGCCGCGCATGCTGACCAGCCTGAAGTTCTGGGCACTCACCTTCGCGCTCGCCTGGATCCTGACCGTGACCTACATCATCGCCAAGTACCCGGACTTCGCCTACGTCCCCCAGTGAGCGAGCTGACCATCCGACCCAGCAGCCCGGCGAACGCCACCGACGAGCGCCAGCGAGGAGGGGACGTGCGGCGGGCGAGCCCGACGAGCACGGTGCCGCGGTGATCGTGGCGTCGTAGGCTGGGCCCATGCCGACGGCGCTGGTGGTGGCCGACGAGGTCGACGAGCGGCTGTGGACCGGCGCGGTCCGCGGCCAGGCGGTCGACCTGGTGCTGGGTGCCGGCGACCTGCCGTTCGACTACCTGGAGTTCCTGGCCGCGGCGCTGGACCGGCCGCTGGTGTTCGTGCCCGGCAACCACGACGCCGACCTGGCCGGGTTCACCCGCTACGGCGGGCTGTCGATGCGCGGCGGGTTTCCCGAGCCGTGGCCGGGACCGGCCGGCGGGGTCAACGCCGACGGCAAGGTGGTGGACGTCGCCGGGTTGCGCATCGCCGGCCTCGGCGGCTCGGTGCGCTACACGGACGGGCCCAACCAGTGGACCCAGGGGCAGCAGTCCCGGCGGGCGCTGCGGCTGGAGCTGCGCGCGTGGGCCCGCCGGCTGCGGGACGGTCGGGGCGTGGACGTGCTGCTCACCCACTCGCCGCCCCGCGGCGTCGGCGACCGGGAGGACCCGGCGCACCGCGGCTTCGAGTGTCTACACCGGACAGTGCGCCGGCTGCGGCCGGCGTGGCTGCTGCACGGTCACGTCCACCCGCACGGTGAGCGGCCGCCCGAGCACCGGATCGGGCACACCAGGGTGCGCAACGTGGTGGGCCACCACGTGTTGGAGATCGGTGCCGTGTCGACGGAGCGAGCATGAGCAGGGAGACGGGATTCCCCCGCGCCGACGCCGAGCACGACTTCCTGCGGGCCCGGCGCCGGCAGGTGCTGTCCCGGCTGGCGACCTGGCTGCGCCGGGAGCCCGACGACGTCAACATCATGCTGCCGTTCCACGAGGTGGTGGAGGCGCTCGGCTGGGTGGGCGAACGGCGGATCGGGCCGCGGGTGATCAGGCTCGACTCGATCGTCGGCAGCGTGGACCGCGGCCGGGACTTCGACCGGCGGTTCCGGCCCACGTCGGGCCGGGTGCGCGAGCGATGGGAGCGGCTGGCCAGAGCCGCCCGGCGCGGGGAGAGCATCCCGCCCATCGACGTCTACCGGGTCGGCGAGCTGCACTTCATCATCGACGGCCACCACCGGGTCTCGGTGGCGCACGCGCTGGGGCTGGACACCATCGAGGCGTTCGTCACGGAAGTGCGCACCAAAGTGGACGCCAGCGGGATCCGCTACCGGGGCGACCTGATCGTCAAGGACTACCGCCGGCTGTTCCTCGAGCGGGTGCCGCTGCCCGGCGAGGCCAGGGCGGCGATCGTGCTCACCGACCCGTGGGACTACGCCGAGCTCGGCGAGCACGTCGAGGCGTGGGGATTCCGACTGATGCAGGACGAGTGCCGGTTCCTGGACCGGCAGGCGGTCGCCGCCCGCTGGTACGCCGACGAGTACCTGCCGGTGGTGCGGATGCTGCACCAGGCCGACCTGGTCGGCGACCGCACCGACGCCGAGGCGTACATGTGGGTCGCCGGGGAGCGGTACCGGCTGATCCGCACGCACCGCTGGGACGACGAGGTCATCCGCGCGCTGCGTGTGGACCGCCGGCGCTGAGCCACGGCGGGTGCGGCCTGACCGGCCCGCTCAGCGCAGCACGCCGGCCCGCCGCAGCCGGCGCGCCGCGGCCTCCGGGTGGTGCCGGGCCAGCACCAGCACACCGGCCATCGCCACCACCCCGCAGGCCAGCAGCGTCGCCCGCACCCCGGGGCCGAGCCCGGCGGCCTCGTTCAGCAACGTCAGCCCGATCACCGTGGCGACCAGGGGGTTCACCACGGTCTGCGAGCCGACCACGACGTCGGGAGGCCCGCTGTCGTAGCCGAGCTGGATGAGCCACGAGCCGACCAGGAACGCCACCGCCAGCCCGGCCGCGGACAGCACCGGCAACTCGGTGAGGCCGCCCAGCCTGACGCTGTAGGCCACGTCCCGAACCAGCACGGTCACCAGGCCGTAAGCCGCGCCGGCCGCCATCGCCAGCGCGACGCACCGGACGTTGCCGCTGGTCAGCACCGCGACCAGGCCCAGCACCACCATCGCGCCGCCGACCAGCCGGCCCGCGGCGAGCACCGCGTCCGGCGGGATGCGGGCCTCCTCCGCGAGGTGGGCCGAGACCGCGACGAACACGGCCACCGCGACCGAGGTGGCGACCACGGCGACCCACGCGGCGGCGTCGAGCGTCGACTTGCCCGCGTAGGCGTTGAGCAGCGCCACCATGGGCAGCGCGAGCACCACGATCGGTGCGACGACCGTCACCGGCGCGAACGTCAGCGCCAGGATCTGCAACACCGCGCAGGCGAACAGCACCAGGAAGCCGCGCACCCAGCTGGGGTTGCGCACCAGCCGGCCGAGGGTGCGCAGCCGCAGCCGGCCGTCCTTGGTGGCGCTGGTCTCGCTGCGCACCCCGGTGTGCTGCAGTTGCGCCCCGATCGCGGCGCACAGCGCGCCCAGCACCGCGCAGGCGATCGCCACGGACACCATCGGCCGCTGACCTCCTCCAATGTGAGGTACGTGTCAAGCCAACGCGACGATACTGCCCGCTGTTCCCTGAGAAATCGCTGATGATCCGGGCAAAGGCCCGGAAGACCCACCCGATCGGGCCTCCCGGGCCACTCTCGTTCAGCCGGTGAACGTGAGGTTCTTGCCGGAGGACGGGTCGAACAGGCGCAGGTTGTCCGGGTCGAACCACACCTCGAGCGGCTGCCCCTCCCGTGCGGAGGACGCGGCGGAGAGCCGGGCCACCACCGAGGCGCCGCCACCCCCGAGGTCGGCCGAGCCGGCGTCGGCGGCCAGCTCCTGCAGCTCCGAGGTGGCCGCCGCCTCGCCTTCCAGCGTGAAGTGGGCGTACTTCTCCGAGCCCATCGACTCGAGCACCTCGATCTGGGCGGTGAAGGTGGCGCCGGAGGTCCGCAGGGCCTCGTCGACCAGCGCGGCGTCCTCGAAGTGCTCCGGCCGGATGCCGGCGATCACCTCACGCGGCGCGTCGGCCTGCTCGAGCAGCCGACGGACCCGGTCGGTCAGCGGCACGGCCCCGAACGGGCCCCTGATCTGCCCACCCTCGACGGTCACCGGGACGAAGTTCATCGCCGGCGAGCCGATGAACCCGGCGACGAACAGGTTGGCCGGCTGGTCGTAGAGGAACTGCGGGGAGCCGATCTGCTGGACGTGACCGGCGCGCAGCACCACCACCCGGTCGCCGAGGGTCATCGCCTCGGTCTGGTCGTGGGTGACGTAGAGGGTGGTGGTACCCAACTGGCGCTGCAGCTTGGACAGCGAGGTGCGCATCTGGCCACGCAGCTTGGCATCCAAGTTGGACAGTGGCTCGTCCATGAGGAACGCCTTGGGGCTGCGCACGATCGCCCTGCCCATCGCGACCCGCTGCCGCTGCCCGCCGGAGAGGTTGGCCGGCTTGCGGTCCAGGTGCGGGGTCAGATCGAGGATCTTGGCGGCCTCCTCGACCTTCTGCCGCACTGTCGCGTCGTCCACCTTGGCCAGCCGCAGCGGGAAGGCCATGTTCTCCCGAACGGTCATGTGCGGGTACAGCGCGTAGGACTGGAACACCATCGCGATGTCGCGGTCCTTGGGCGCCTTCTCGTTCATCCGCTGCCCGTCGATGCGCAACTCGCCGGTGGAGATGTCCTCCAGCCCGGCCACCATGTTCAGCGTGGTGGACTTCCCGCACCCGGAAGGGCCGACCAGGATGATGAACTCGCCGTCGGCGATCTGGATGTCGACGTCCTGTACCGCGAGCGCACCGTCCGGGTAACGCTTGCTCACCTTGTCGAGAACGATTTCAGCCATGCTTACCCCTTGACGGCGCCGGAGGTCAGCCCCGCGACGATGCGGCGCTGGAAGAACAACACGAACAGGATGATCGGAACGGTGATCACCACGGCGGCTGCGGACGTGGTGCCGGTCGGGTCCTCGAACTGCGAGTCACCCGTGAAGAAGCTCAGCGCCACCGGCACGGTCCGCGAGGCCTGCGTGGAGGTCAGCGTGATGGCGAACAGGAAGTCGTTCCAGGCGAAGATGAACACCAGGATGGCCGTGGTGAACACGCCGGGCGCGGCCAGCGGGGTGATCACCCTCCAGAACGCCTGCCCGGGGGTGGCCCCGTCCATCTTCGCCGCCTTCTCCAGTTCCCACGGGATCTCCCGGAAGAACGCCGACAGCGTGTAGATCGCCAGCGGCAGGGCGAAGGTGATGTAGGGCAGGATCAGCCCCGGCCAGGTGTCGAACAACCCCAACTGCTGCTCGATGTTGAACAGCGGCGTCACCAGCGAGATCTGCGGGAACATCGCGATCAGCAGCGACACCCCGACCAGCGCCCGCTTGCCGGGGAAGTCCAGCCTCGCGATGGCGTAGGCCGCCATCGCCCCGAGGACCACCGCGATCAGCGTCGCGATGACGGCGATGCCGATCGAGTTGATCAGCGGCCGGATGAACTCGTTGGTGGCGAAGATGTCGGCGTAGTTCTGCAGTGTCCACTCGCGCGGGATCAGGTTGCCGTCGGACAGCGTCTCCTTCGCCTTGAACGACAGCGACGCGATCCACAGCACCGGCACCAGCGCGTACACCACGATCACGACATCCAGCAGCGCCCAGCGGGTGACCCGTCCCCTGGTCGCCATCGTCGGAACGGCCATCAGCGCCGCCTCCCCTCGTCACTGCCGGGCGCGGCGGTGCCGAAGCCCTTGATGAAGATGAACGCGATGATCGCCACCGCGATGAAGATCAGTACCGACATCGTGGAGGCGATGCCCAGGTTCGCGCCCTTGATCAGGTTGTTGTAGGTGATCATCGACACCGACGACGTGTCGTTGGCACCGCTGGTCAACACGAAGATGTTGTCGAAGATCCGGAACGCGTCCAGCGTGCGGAACAGCAGGGCGACCAGGATCGCCGGCTTCATCACCGGCACGGTCACCTTCAGGAACCGCTGCCACGCGCTGGCGCCGTCCATCGACGCGGCCTTCAACAGGTCGTCCGGCACCAGGGCGAGGCCGGCCATCAGCAGCAGCGCCATGAACGGCGTGGTCTTCCACACCTCGGCGAGGATGATGAGGAACAGCGACGGCCACCGCTCGGTGAGCGGCGCGGCGCCCTCGGCCAGGAGGTTGGCCAGGTAGCCGGTGCCCGGTGTCCAGGCATAGCGCCAGGAGAACGCGGCCACGACGGTGACGATCCCGTACGGGATGAGCGTCACCGTGCGGACCAGGCCCCTGGCCACCAGGGTGCGGTGCATGATCAAGGCCAGCGCCATGCCGAGCACCAGCTCGATCGCCACCGACACCACCGTGAGGAAGACGGTGGTGCCGAACGCCGACCACCAGTACGAGTTGGTCAGCACGGCGACGTAGTTGTCCAGGCCGACGAACTCCCGCTCCAGCGGTAAGCGGAGGTCGTAGCGCTGCAGGGACAGCCAGATCGAGTAGATGATCGGCCAACCGGTGACGGCGATCATCACCAGCGCGGCGGGGGCGCACAGCAGCAGTCCGAGCCGCCGTTCCGCCTTCTTGCCCTCGGAGAGTTCCGGCTTCGGCCGCTTCTTGCCGGCCGCCGCCGCCGCGGGTATCTCGGTTGCCGCCTGGGTCATGGGATGATCCCCTTCGACTCGAGTGCCTCACCCATCTCCTCCCGCAGCCGCTCGGCGGTAGCCGGCGGGTCGATGGCCGACGGCGGGGAGAGGACGTGCGCGGTGATCGTGGACAGGGTCTGGTACGCCGGGGTCTCCGGGCGCACGGCCGCCTCGGCCAGCGCGGCGCGGATGGCGTCCTTCATCGGGTACTTGGTCGCCATCGTGGGGTTGTCCGCCGGGTCCGCCGGCTGCGAGGGGTCGAGCGGGGTCGGGTCGTCGTAGACCGTCTCCACGGTCGGGGGCACGCCGCTGACCAGCGCGGAGAACTTCTGGTTCTCCGGGCTGCGTAGGCACAGCGCCGCCTCGAACGCCTGCTCCTTGTGGCGAGAGTGGGAGCTGACGGCGAGGTTGTAGCCGCCGATCGTGGACCTGCTCTGGCCGTCGGCGCCGACCTTCGGGAACCTGGTCCACTTGAAGTGCTGGAGCTCGTCGGGCTTCTCCTCGGCGTAGGAGGCGTAGACGAACGGCCAGTTCAGCTCGAAGGCGCCGTTGCCGCTCTGGAAGGCCCGGCGCACCTCGTCCTCCTTCATGTTGCTGAGGGAGGGGTCGGTGAGGCCGGAGGAGCTGACCTCGTTCAGGATCTCCAGCGCGCGGACGGCGCCCTCGTCCATGACGACCGACTGGCCGTCCTCGGCGAGGATGTGCCCGCCGGCGGACTCCACCAGCGAGTTGAAGACCACCACCAGGCCCTCGTACTGCGCGCCGGTGAAGAGGATCTGGTATGGCCTGCCCTGCGCCTTGAGGTCGCGGGACATCGCGATCATCTCTTCCCACGTCCGCGGTGGGTTCGGCGTGATCCGGTCGTCGTACCAGAGGAGTTGGACGTTGGTGTTCTTCGGCGCCGCGTAGAGCTTGCCGTCCCAGGTCGCCGTCTCCAGCGGGCCGGGGAGCACGTTCTCGGTCGCCTCGGCCTTGTCGGCGCCGGTCCACTCCTCGGCCCAGCCGGCCTCGGCGAACTCGGCGGTCCAGGTGACGTCGAGGCCGAGGATGTCCAGGGTTTTGTCGCCGGCGGCGAGGCGGCGCATCATCTGCTCGCGCTGGCCGTCGGCGCCGCGGGGGAGCTTGTGGTAGACGATGTCGTAGCGCCCGTTGGCCTGGGCGTTGCACCGGTCCACCACCTGCTCGAAGCCGTCCTCGGGCGCGTAGTACAGGTTGATCTTCAGGCCCTCGTCGGAGCCGCAGGCGGTGAGCGTTCCGGCGGCCACCGCGGTGGCGCCGAGCATGGCGGCCATGCGGGAGGGTGACCGTCCCCGGCGCGAGTTGACCTTCCCCATCAAGTCTCCTTCCCAGTGCGCACGGTGCGGCGCGGGTGCCGGGTGGGGCGCCGCGGCGCGGGAAGGCCACGCCAGCACCCCGTCGTGCAGGACGGGTTGGGTGGGACCGCTGGGGCCCCGCCCAACCGGTGCCGAGCAACCTATTCCCGGGGGTCAACGGAAGCAAGCAACCTCGGTAACGATTCAGCGGGTGTCGCGGTCCGGTGGCCAGAGCTGCAGGTCAAAGGGGATTTTTTAGGGTTTCGTGAGGCTGGTGGTACGGGTGGGGTGGCGAGCTGGCCGCGATGGGTCGGTCAGGAGCCGGGGGCGCGCATGGCGAGCCGGGCGAGGAGATCGCGACCCCGCTCGGCGTTGCGGGGTTGGCAGAGGACGTCGTAGCGGCCGGCGACGAGCTGGCTGGCGGAGGAGAAGTCGCGGCGGCCGCGGGTGGAGGCGTAGCTGATGGCGGCGAAGACGAGGCCGAACAGGACGCCGGAGAAGAGGCCGACGAGGATCGGGGCGTAGCCGACGCCCTGGCTGCCGAACATGCCGAGCAGCAGGCCGACGAACAAACCGAACCATGCGCCCGAGACGGCGCCCGTGCCGAGCACCTTGCCCCAGCTCAACCGACCGATGACCCGCTCGACCAGCATCAGGTCCACGCCGACGATGGTGACGTCCTGCACCGCGAAGTCGTTGTCGGCAAGGTAATCGACGGCGCGCTGGGCTTCCTCGTAGGTCTCGTAGGAGCCGATCGGCCACCCGGTCGGCGGAGTCGGCAGCCGCGGCTGCCCCGCGGGTCGTCCCGACGAAAACGGACCGGTCACGCGCATCACCCATGCCTCGTTGGAGCTGATGCCCTCCATCCTGCCAAGCCCGCCGTAACCACGCGAACCCGGCACTCCACTCTCGGTCGCCTCCGCAATGTGACCACTGAAGCGCGTCAAAACAGCAGGCACTGCGTCGCCACCTCGGACAACGGCAGCTTCACGACCCCCAGCCCTGCCAGCAGCAACAACACCCAGACAAGCATTCGGATCGGCCACCGCAGCCGGCTCGACCACTCGAATCCCCACAGCAACGCGAAGAAGGCACCGAACAGGATCGCCGGCTGGACCACGGTCGTCACGGCAGGGTGTGGGCCGTACGGGCCGAAATCCGCGGAGCAGTACGTCGTGGCCGGAATCGACATCTGCACGAAGTGGATCACGATCGCCAGCACGGACGCCAGCCCCGCGAACCCGACCGCCAACGAACACCCCGGCGAGGGACGGCCGCTACTCGTATCCCACACCGGGAACGCACTCCCTCTCACCCTACCCGAGCCGACGCCTCCGCAAAGAGTCCAGTGAACAAACTGCATGCTCTGACTCAATCCGGCACTGTTTGTCGATCACGCCTTTCGTACGAGCGCTGGCGATCCTACCCAGCCGAACGATCGCACACGTCCATACTCTATATCAGACACGGCGCCAGGATATATGCGAATTTGGCAGTGTTCACCTCCGCCTTGTCGCGATCCCGCACCGAAACAAACGACAGAACTGGTCGCACCTGTTCGGCGTTCAACAGGTAGCCATCAGGGGTCGTCATGCTGATTCCAAGGGCTTGCTCGAGCTTTTCGCGGTCCACGTTCTCCAGTTGAATCTCATCGACCAGTGAGTCATCCGAGTTGCAGTATACTTCCAGCTCCCACCCGCAATCACGCTTCCAGGCGCAACTCATCTCCCCACCCTTTCGACCCTGCGCTGAGCCTTTCATCATGTAACCGCTATTCGAAGGCCACAGCCGAGCGGCACCCCACCCCTATCGTGGCCATGGAACCGGAACCGGGTCATCAGCGCGGTGTGGGAAGGTCGACGCTCGACTCAGTCGCGGGTCCTGTACTCGCGGAGGAGGCCCCTGCTGATGATGGTCTTCTGGATCTCGCTGGTGCCCTCGCCGATGAGCAGGAACGGCGCCTCCCGCATCAGGCGCTCGATCTCGTACTCCTTCGAGTACCCGTACCCGCCATGAATGCGGAACGCGTCCTGGGTCACCTCGGCGCAGTACTCGCTCGCCAGGAGCTTCGCCATCCCGGCCTCCACGTCGTTGCGCGCGCCGGTGTCCTTCAGCCGCGCGGCGTTGACCATCATCAGGTGCGCCGCCTCGACCTTGGTGGCCATCTCGGCCAACCTGAAGGCCACCGCCTGGTGCTCGGCGATCGGCTTGCCGAACGTCCGCCGCTGCTGCGCGTACTCGATCGCCAGCTCGAACGCCCGGATCGCGATCCCGCACGCCCGCGCCGCGACGTTGACCCTGCCGACCTCGATCCCGTCCATCATGAACGCGAACCCGCTGCCCGGCCGCTCGCCGAGCACCCTGTCCGCGCCGATCCGGTAGCCGTCGAACACCGCCTCGGTGGTGTCCACGCCCTTGTACCCCATCTTGTCGATCTTGCCGGGAATGGTCAGTCCCGGCGCCACCTCGCCGAACCCCTCGGGCTTCTCCACCAGGAACGTCGTCAGGTTCTGGTGCGGCTTGGGCGCCCCCTCGTCGGTCCGCACCAGCAACGCGATCAGGTTCGCCGTGCCCCCGTTGGTCAGCCACATCTTCGTGCCGTCGATGACGTAGCCGTCGCCGTCCCGGGTGGCTTTGGTCTTGATCGCCGCGACGTCCGAGCCGAGATCCGGCTCCGACATGGAGAACGCGCCCCGCACCTCACCGGTGGCCATCCGCGGCAGGAAACGCTCCCGCTGCTCCGGCGTGCCGTGCCGGCTGACCATGTGCGCCACGATGAAATGCGTGTTGATCACCCCGGAGACGCTCATCCACCCCCGCGCGATCTCCTCCACCACCAGCGCGTACGTCAGCAGCGACTCGCCCAGCCCGCCGTACTCCTCGGGAATCGTCAGCCCGAACAGCCCCATCTCCCGCATCCCCGCCACGATGTCGGCGGGGTAGACGTCGCCGTGCTCCAGCTCCTGCGCGTACGGAATGATCTCCTTGTCCACGAACGCCCGCACGGTCGCCAGGATCTCCTGCTGCACGTCGGTCAAGCCTGCGGTCTGGGCGAGGCGGGCCATGCCAGCTCCTGTCACTCGGCGCGGACGCCGGCACGCTCGACCGGCGCTGGGTTACCGATGAGTATGACGGGGACCGGGCTGGTCGGCGGGGACAGGGTGGCCAGCGACACGCCCGACCTCCCGCGCCTGCTCGGGCCCCGGTTGCGCCGGCACCTCCGGGTCCCGCTGGGACGACCGGTCGAGGAAACGCAACAGCTCCACCGGGAACGGCAGCACCAGCGTGGAGTTCTTCTCCGCGGCCACCTCGACCACGGTCTCCAGCAACCGCAGCTGCAACGCCGCCGGGGTGTCGGACATCGTCGCCGCCGCCTTGGCCAACTTCTCCGACGCCTGCAGCTCGCCCTCGGCGGCGATCACCCGGCCGCGCCGCTCGCGCTCGGCCTCCGCCTGCCGCGACATCGCCCGCTTCATGGCCTCCGGCAGCGCGACGTCCTTGATCTCCACCCTGTCGATGTGAATGCCCCAGCCCAGCGCCGGGCTGTCGATCATCAGCTCCAGCCCCTCGTTGAGCCGCTCCCGGTTGGACAGCAGGTCGTCCAGGTCGCTCTTGCCGATGATCGACCGCAGCGACGTCTGCGCCACCTGCCCCATCGCGAACCGGTAGTCCTCCACCCCGACGATGGCCTGCACCGGGTCGATGACCTTGAAGTACACCACCGCGTCGACCCGCACGGTGACGTTGTCCCTGGTGATGCCGTCCTGCGCGGGCACCGGCAACGTCACGATCTGCATGTTCACCTTGCGCAGGTGGTCGACGCCCGGGATGACCATGGTGAGCCCCGGCTGCCTCGGCTGCCGGTGCACCCGGCCGAACCGGAACACCAACCCGCGTTCGTACTGCTTGACCACCCGCAGGCTCGACCCGAGCAACAACGCTCCGGCGAGCCCCACGGTGGCCAGGATCTCCGCCAGCATGGCACCTCCCGGGTGCTCACCCCTGTCGATCCATGCTACGCCCGGGACCGGCGGCCGGAACCGCCTCGGCACTGGCAGGCTGGGAACGTGATCGTTCCCCAGTCCTTCGCCGACCACGTCGCGGCGGCCGCCGGCGCCCCGGGCCGCGCCTGGCTGGCCACCCTGCCCGCGCTCGCCGGCGCCTACTGCCGCCGGTGGTCGCTGACCCTCGACGGCCCGGCCATGCACGGATACGTCGGGCTGGTCCTGCCGGTGAGCCGCGTCGACGGCACCCGCGCGGTGCTCAAGCTGAGCTGGCGGGACGAGGAGACCAGGGACGAGCCGGTCGCGCTGGCCGCGTGGCGCGGCGAGGGCGCGGTGCGACTGCTGGCCAACGCACCGGAGGACGGTGTGCTGCTGCTGGAGCGGCTGGACCCGGAGCGGACCCTCGCCGGCGTCCCCGTCGCGCCGGCCACCGCCGTCGCCGCCGGGCTGCTCCGCCGGCTCGCGGTGCCGGCACCGCCGCTGAGCCGCGCGCTCCGGGCGCAGGCCGCCGAGTGGGTCGAGGAGTTGCCCGAGCTGTGGGAGGAGCTCGACCGCCCGCTGCCCCGGCCGATGCTCGACGCCGCGGTGGAGGTCTGCCGCACGCGTGGCCCCGCCGCCGGTGACCTGCTGGTGAACGAGGACCTGCACTACGACAACGTGCTCGCCCGCGGGAAGGACCCGGCGACGTGGGTCGTCATCGACCCCAAGCCGATCGCCGGCGACGTCGAGTTCGGCGTGATCCCGCTGCTGTGGAACCGGCTTGCGGAGTCCACACTGGACGAGCGGTTCGGGTGGGTGGTCGCCGGCGCGGAGCTGGACCCGGCGCTGGCCAGGGAGTGGACGCTGGTGCGCGCGGTGATCAACTGGCTGTGGTGCCTCGACGAGGACGACGAGGACGACGAGGACGACGAAGGCGAGGACGGCGCGGACGAGCCCGACGATCCTGACGGTCCCGACGGCGAGGAGGACTGGCTGCTCGCGGCCGTGCGGCGGATCGCCGGATGGGCGTACTCCGGTGGCGCTGGCTAGTCTGGGCCACATGCCCGCCGTCAACCGTGTTTTCGCAGCTCAACTGGCTGGTTTGCCGGTTTTCGGCCCGGACGGCGAGTCCATCGGCAAGGCGCGTGACGTGGTGGTGGGCCTGCGCCTCGACCAGCAGCCGCCGCGGGTGCTGGGGCTGGTGGTGGAGCTGGGCACCCGCCGCCGGGTGTTCGTGCCGATGCTGCGGGTCACCGCCATCGACGCCAGCGCGGTGACACTGGCCACGGGGTCGGTGAACATGCGCCACTTCCATCAGCGCCCGCACGAGGTACTCGTGCTCGGCCAGCTGGTCGACGCGCCCGCCCGGATCGCGGCCACCGACGCCAGGGTCGCCGTCGTGGACGCGGCCATGGAGCCGACCCGCACCCGAGACTGGGTGCTCGCCAGGCTGGCCGTGCGGGAGCGCGGTGGCCGGCTCGCGCTCGGTCGTCGCCGCTCGACCCTCCGCGTACTGCCGTGGTCCGAGGTCGCCGGGCTGGGCCTCGCCGACCTCACCGGCCAACCGCAGGGCGCCGGCCGGCTGCTGATGTTGTTCGACACCATGCGGGCCGTCGACGTCGCCGCGACGCTGCGCGACCTGCCGGTCAAGCGCCGGCACGAGGTGGCCGACGCGATGGACGACGAGCGGCTGGCCGACGTGCTCGAGGAGCTGCCCGAGGAGGACCAGAAGGAACTGCTCGCCTACCTGCCCGAGGAGCGGGCGGCACGCGTGCTCGAGGTGATGAGCCCGGACGACGCCGCCGACCTGCTCGGCGAGCTGGCACCGGCGGACAAGAACCGGCTGCTGGACCTGATGGAGCCGGCGGAGTCGGCGCCGGTGAAGCGGCTGCTCACCTACTCGGCGCACACCGCGGGCGGGCTGATGACGCCGGAGCCGGTGGTGCTGCCGCCGGACGCGACCGTGGCCGAGGCGCTGGCACACATCCGCAACCCCGAACTGCCCTCGCCGCTGGCGAGCATGGTGTTCGTCTGCCGGCCGCCCACCGAGACGCCCACCGGCCGCTACGTCGGCTGCGTCCACTTCCAGCGGCTGCTCCGCGACCCGCCCGCGGAGTTGGTGGCCAGCGCGGTGGACACCGACCTGCCCACGCTGGCGCCGGCGGCGCCGCTGGCCGAGGTCACTCGGTACTTCGCCGCGTACAACCTCGCCTGCGGGCCGGTGGTGGACGCCGACGACCACCTGGTCGGGGCGGTCACCGTCGACGACGTACTCGACCACCTGCTGCCGGAGGACTGGCGGGAGACCGGCCTGCGCGACCGCACCGGCGGAGACACCGAGGAGGTCATCGACCGTGCCTGAGCTGCTCACCCGGCGTCGGCTGGACCAGCCGCGCAGCCACCGCAGGGTCACCATCAGCGTCGACCCGGACACGGTCGGCCGGATCTCCGAGCGGCTGGCCCGCTTCCTCGGCACCGGCAAGTACCTGTTCTGGCAGACGCTCGTGGTGATCGTCTGGATCGTGCTCAACCTCACGGCGGCGCGGCTGCGCTGGGACCCGTACCCGTTCATCCTGCTCAACCTGGCCTTCTCCACCCAGGCGGCCTACGCCGCGCCGCTGATCCTGCTCGCGCAGAACCGGCAGGACGACCGGGACCGGGTCGCGCTGGAGGAGGACCGGGCGCGCGCCGCGCAGACGAAGGCCGACACCGAGTACCTCGCCAGGGAGCTGGCCGCGCTGCGGTTGGCGATCGGCGAGGTGGCCACCCGCGACTACCTGCGCGGCGAGCTGGACAAGCTGCGCGAGGACCTCGACGTCGCACGCCGCGGGCCGAAACCGGGTGGCGCTACCAGTCCGTAGCATGGTGGTGCACACCCGTTCGTCTGGTTAGAGAAGGTCGGTGCTCCAGGAGTGACCAGCACGCAGCAGCTCCCCACCGTCGACGAGGTCCGCACCGCGCTGAAGGACGTGCACGACCCGGAGATCCACAAGCCGATCACCGAGCTCGGCATGGTCAAGGACGTGCGGGTGGACGACGACGGCCTGGTCACCGTGGCCGTGTACCTCACGGTCGCCGGCTGCCCGCTCAAGGACACCATCACCAGGGACACCACCGAGGCGGTGCGCAAGCTGTCCGGGGTGCGGGACGTGCGGGTCGAGCTGGACGTGATGAGCGACGAGCAGCGCGCCGAGCTGCGCAGGTCGCTGCGCGGCGACGCGGCCGAGCCGGTCATCCCGTTCGCCCAGCCGGGCTCGCTGACCAGGGTGTACTGCGTGGCGTCCGGCAAGGGCGGGGTCGGCAAGTCCAGCGTGACGGTGAACCTCGCGGTGGCGATGGCCCGGCGCGGGCTGTCCGTCGGCGTGGTGGACGCCGACATCTACGGCCACTCGGTGCCCCGGATGCTCGGGGCGCGGGAGAAGCCCACCAAGGTCGAGAAGATGATCATGCCGCCGCAGGCGCACGGGGTGAAGGTCATCTCGATCGGGATGTTCACCCCGGGCAACACGCCGGTGGTGTGGCGGGGGCCGATGCTGCACCGGGCGCTGCAGCAGTTCCTCGCCGACGTCTTCTGGGGCGACCTGGACGTGCTGCTGCTCGACCTGCCGCCGGGCACCGGCGACATCGCGATCTCGGTGGCGCAGCTCATCCCGAACGCGGAGATCCTCGTGGTCACCACGCCGCAGCAGGCGGCGGCCGAGGTGGCCGAGCGGGCCGGGGCGATCGCGTTGCAGACCCGGCAGCGGCTGGCCGGGGTGATCGAGAACATGTCGTGGCTGGAGACCCCGGACGGCTCGCGAATGGAGATCTTCGGATCCGGCGGCGGGCAGACGGTGGCGGACTCGCTGTCGAAGGCGACCGGTGCGACCGTGCCGCTGCTCGGCCAGGTGCCACTGGACCCGCGGCTGCGCGAGCAGGGCGACGCCGGGGTGCCGCTGGTGCTCGCCGAGCCGGACGCCCCGGCGGCGAAGGTGCTCACCGAGGCGGCGGCGGCGCTGTCCACCCGGGCCCGTGGCCTGGCCGGCAAGATGCTGAACGTCACCCCCGCCGGCCGCTGACACGGCTGTCCATGTCGTGTCCGCGTTCGGTGCGCGCGTGTCCGCGCCGTGCGGCGCGATCGCGTGATCGCGGGGCGCGGACACAGCGGGATGGGTCAGGTGGCGTCGGGGTCGACGGGGGGTTTCTCGCCCGGTTTGAGGGGCTCGGCGGGTTGCGGGGTGGGGCCGGTGTAGCCGTTGGACGCGGGGTAGCCGTTGGGCTTGGGGCCGCCGTTGCCGTTGATCTCGTTCAGCCCGAGCGGATCGTGGTCGCCGTCGAACAGGTGCTGGGTCACCGCCCGCCGCGGGTCGAAGTTGCGCAGCCCGCGCAGGTCCTCCAGCGGCTTGCGGAACTCGTCGAACTCCGGCCCCATCTCGTCGCGCAGCTGCTGCCGCGCGCCGGTGGCGAAGTCGCGGACCTTCCGCACGCTCCGGGCGAGCCAGGCCGCGGCGTCGGGCAGTCGCTCCGGGCCGAGGATGAACAGGCCGGCGACGATGAGCACGAGGATCTCACCCCAGCCAACGCTCTCGAACACCTGCGGACCTCCGCCTCACCCGATCCGTGCGACGCCAGCGTACCCGCCCCCGGCGGCACCTGGGTACCGCACGACGGCCCCGCTCAGTCGCTGCCCAGCGTCACGTCGACGGTCAGCGGGGTGCCCTGCCGGACGATGCGGACCGGCACCACGTCACCGATCTCGTGCTCCCGCACCGCGACGACGAGCTCCGCGGCGTTGCGCACCGCCCGGTCGCCCACCCTGGTGACCACGTCGCCCTCGGCGATGCCCGCCCTGTCCGCCGGCCCGCCGGCCACGACGTTCTGGATCTGCGCGCCCTCGGACGTGTTGGCCGCGACCGACGCGGCGTTGACCCCGAGGTCGGCGTGCTTGACGTGGCCGTCCCGGATCAGCGACTCGCTGATCCGCACGACCTGGTCCACCGGGATGGCGAACCCGAGGCCGATGCTGCCGCCCTCACCGTCGCCGCCAACCGTACGGATCAGCGAGTTGATCCCCACCAGCGCGCCGGTGGCGTCGACCAGCGCGCCGCCGGAGTTGCCAGGGTTGATCGCCGCGTCGGTCTGGATGGCGTCGTAGGTCACCGGCGGGTCGCCGTTCTCGCCCGGCGCGGTCACCGGCCGGTGGAGCGCGCTGACGATCCCCTGGGTCACGGTGTTCTCCAGCCCGAACGGCGAACCGACGGCGATCACCGTGTCACCCGGCGCGAGGTCGGCCGACTTGCTGACCTGGATGACCACCGGGTTGGCCACGTTCACCTTGAGCACCGCGAGGTCGGTCTTCGGGTCGGTGCCGACGACCCGCGCCTGGCTTCGGGTGCCGTCGGTGAACACCGCGGTGATCTCGGTCTCCGGGTCCTTCACCGCCTGCGACACCACGTGGTGGTTGGTGACGACGTAACCCTGCCGGTCGAGTACCACTCCGGAGCCGACCCCACCGGACTGCCCGGCCTTCACCTCGACCGACACGACCGCCGGCGCCACCCTGCCGGCGACGTCGGCGACCGACCCGGCGGGCCGCTCCTTGGCCGCGGTGGCCTCGGCGATGTTCAGCTCGCCGGTCAGTGAGTCACCAGCGCCGGCGATCGCCCAGCCGACCAGCCCGCCCGCCGCGCCGACCAGCAGCGCGACCACGCCGAGCAGGGCGAGCGCGGTGGGCTTGACCCTGCGGCCGAACAGCACCTCGGGCAGGCTGAGCAGCGGCCCCCGCGGCCGGCCCGCGGAGTCGTCGTCCCGCTCCTCGGCCGGCACGGCGGGGCCGCCGAGCACGGCGCCGGCGCCCGGGTCCCGCCACGGGTCGGTCGGCTCCGCCCACAGCGGTGCCTCGGGCTCGGTGGTCTCGGCGGGCGCGATGTCGTCCTGCGGGCGCTGGAGCACCACGTCCTCGGCGCCGGGTGGCCGGCCGAACGCCTCGGCCAGGGACTCCGGCGGTGGTGGCGCCGCGACGCCGTTGCCGGAGCGGGTGCCCGGTGCGGGCAGCCGGTCGAACGCGCCCGCCACGCCGCGGGGCCGGCCGAACGTGGCGGCCAGCGCCGGGTCCACGGCGGGCCGCTCGATCGGCCGGGGGCCGAGCCGCCGCTCCCGCGCGGCGGGGTCCTCCTGGTCCGGCTGGTCCGAGTTCGGCTGGTTCATCGTTCCCCGGGCTCGAGTCGTGCGTTCAGGTCCTCGGGCGTGCGCAGGATGCACGCCGGGCACGGGAACAGTGTGCCCCCACGACGGTGAAGTGGCTGTGGGGGTGGTCAGAAGGGCCGGGGACCGGCGACGACGGGGGTGGTGGTGGACACCGGCGGTGTGCTCGGCGTGAGGCTCGGGGTCTGCGGGGCGACGCCGAACTGCGCGCGGAGCACACTGGCGGGCGGCTCGCCACCGGGTTCGGGGGTGCCGTCCTCGTCCAGGCTCGCGGTGACCACCAGCGCGAGCGCGCTCAGCACGATCCCGGAGACGACCACGCCGGCGCCCTGCGCGGTGCGCCGGCGGGCGGCGCCGAGCCGGGGCCCGTTGCCCAGCACGTTCGCCGAGGTGCCCAGCGGCGCCCCGCCGCCCAGCGGCTCGGTGGAACGCAGGCCGGCCACCCGCTCGGGCCGCTGGATGGCGACGAGCTGGCCGTCCTCGGTGACGGCGAGGTTGTCCGGGGCGCTGGGCAGGTCGGTGTGCTCGGGGATGGCGCGGAGGTTGGCCAGCAGGTTCGCCGGCACGGCCGGCGCCTCGGCGCGGCGGACCACGGCCCGCGCCTGCCGCTGGGCGGCGACCTCGGCGGCGCAGGACGGGCAACGGACGAGGTGGGCGGCGGCGCGTTCCCGCGCGCCGAGGGAGAGCTCGCCGTCGACGAACGCGACGACGGCGTCCGGCAGCAGGTGCGACTCGGGGAGTCCCCAGCCCCGGAGATCGGTCATACCCGGACCTCCGACTCGTGCCGAAGCGCCTTGCGGCGTTCCAGCGCGGCCCGCAGGGCCTGCCGCCCCCGGTGGATCCGGCTCCGCACGGTGCCGAGCTTGACCCCGAGGGTGGCGCCGATCTCCTCGTAGGAGAGCCCTTCGACGTCACAGAGTACGACGGCGGCCCGGAACTCCGGCGGCAGCTCGTCGAGCGCGGCCTGCAGGTCCGGGTCGAGGTGGGCGTCGGAGTACACCTGCTCGGGGCTCGGGTCGTCACCGACGATGCGGTCGGTGTCCTCGGGCAGCCCCTCCATCCGCACGCGGGAGCGGCGGCGGGCCATGTCCAGGAACAGGTTGGTGGTGATGCGGTGCAGCCAGCCCTCGAAGGTGCCCGGCTTGTAGGAGGCCAGCGAGCGGAACACCCGAATGAACGTCTCCTGGGTGAGGTCCTCGGCGTCGTGGCTGTTGCCGGCGAGCCGGTACGCCAGCCGGTACACCCGGTCGGCGTGCTCGCGCACGACCTCGTCCCAGGACGGCGGCGTCCACGCCACCTCCCCGGCCTCCACGGGGGCACCGACCACTGGGGGCTCGGTCATCGGGCTCTTCTGCATGGGTGGCGAAGGCACCTCCATCGGCTGGCTCCCAACTACTTCCCCCAACGCGCGGGCGGCGTGGCGTGTTCCCCGTTGTCGAGACCGAGTGTCTCCCGTGTCCTTATGGTTCTAGTGAGACCGGACTGAGAGGAGCCTGAGAACACCGGCGAGTGGCGAGTCGCCCGGGACGGCCGGCCGCGCAGTAACCTCTCCGCGTGACCTCCGAGACCCACCTCACCGGCGTCGCCGACGGCGGCGAGCTCGTCGAGGGTTGCCTTCCTGACGACGAGGCGCTGGTGACGGTGCGCACCAGGGCGGCGGAGCTGGGCTGCGCCGCGGTGGACCCCGCCTGCGGGGGCGTGCTGTCGTTCCTGGCGGCGGCGCTGCGGGCCAGGGCAGTGGTGGAGGTCGGCACCGGGGCCGGGGTGAGCGGGCTGTACCTGCTGCGCGGGATGGTCGACGACGGCGTGCTCACCTCGATCGACCTGGAGCCGGAGCACCAGCGGGCGGCCAGGGCGTCGTTCGTCGAGGCCGGGTTCCCGCCCGGCCGCACCCGGCTGATCCTGGGCCGCGCGCTGGACGTGCTGCCCCGGCTCACCTCCGGCGGTTACGACCTGGTGTTCGTCGACGCCGCGCTGGTCGAGTACCCCGGTTACGCCACGCACGGTGTGCAGCTGCTGCGCCCCGGTGGGGTGATCGTGTTCCACAACGTGCCGGGGGTCCCGCCGGCCCGCCGCGACCCTGAGGCGCTGGCGCTGCGCGAGGTGGCCCGCGCGGTGCGGGAGGACGAGCGGTTGGTGCCGACGCTGCTGCCGGTCGGCACCGGGCTGCTGCTCGCCGCGGCCGTGCGCTGACGCCGTCACCGGCGCACCGCGAGGATCGCCAGCGCGGCCAGGCCCAGCCACCCGGTGATCGCCCCGACCAGCCAGCCCCACCCGGCGTGGCCGTAGACGACGCCGCCGATCGTCCCGCCGACGCTGCTGCCCAGGTAGTAGGCCAGGGTGTAGGTGCCGGACACCTGCCCGCGAGCCTCGGCCGGCGCGGCGGTGGCCGCCCAGCCGTTGGCCACGGTGTGCGCGGCGAAGAAGCCGCCGGTGAACACCACGAAGCCGAGCACGACCAGCGGCAGCGAGTCCGGCAGGGTGAGCGCCGCGCCGCTCACGGTGACCAGCAGCGCGGTGACCAGGCAGCGGGCCCGGCCGAACCGGTCGACCACCCGGCCCACGGCGACCGACGACACCGAGCCCATCGCGTAGGCGAGGAACACCAGCGAGGCCACCGCGGGGCTCAGCGCCAACGGTGCGGCGGTGAGCCGGAACCCGGCGGCGTTGTACAGGGCGACGAAGGAGCCCATCCCCAGCAGGGCGACGCAGTACTGGGCGAGCAGCACCCGCCGGCGCAGCGCGGCCGCCAGCCCGGCGAGCACCCGGGGCCGCTCCCGGGGGGTCGGCCGTGTCGCCGCGGGCAGCGCGCGGACGGTGACCGCGGCGCACACCAGCGCGAGGCCGGTGACCACGGCGAGCGCGCCGTGCCAGCCCAGCGGCTCGGCGGTCAGCCCGGCGGCGAGTCGACCGGCCATGCCACCCACCGTGTTGCCGGCCACCAGCGCGCCGACCGCGGCGGCGACGCCCGCGCCACGGCGGTCCCGGCCGAGCTGCTCGGCGAGGTAGGCGGCCGCGACGCCGGGGAAGCCGGCGATCGCCGCGCCCTGCAGCGCGCGCAACGCCAGGAACACCGGCCAGGACGGAGCCCAGGACAGTGCGGCGGCGAGCAGCACCGAGCCGACCACCGAGCCGACGATGACCGGGCGCCGGCCGATCACCTCGGACAGCGCGGCGAGCGGGACCACCGCCACCGCCAGCGCGCCGGTCGCCACTCCGATGGCCAGCGAGGCGCCGCCGGGGTCCAGCGCGAACCGCTCGGCCAGCTGGGGCAGCAGCGGCTGGGGCGCGTAGAGCAGCGCGAAGGAGGCGATGCCGGCCGCGGCCACGGCCGTGGTGACCCGGCGGGCGTGGCGGGCCGGGGATGCCGCCGGTTCCGGCGCGAGGCGCGCGTCCGAAGTCACGTGCCAGGACGTTAATGCGGGCACGACTCATACGTCCAATACAGTGCTAGTGGATAATCCATACCATGTCGCATGAGAAGGAGGACGCCCAGCTCGCCGCGGAGCTAGCTCCCGCGCTGGCACTGCTCGGGGCGCTGGCGGAGACGGCGAACATCACCCGTGCGGCGGAGGTGCTCGGCATGCCGCAGCCGACCGCGAGCCGGCGGCTGGCCGCGCTCGCCGAGCGGGTGGGCGCGCCGCTCACCGTGCCCGCGGGCCGCGGGGTGCGGCTGACCAAGGTGGGGGCGCTGCTGGCCGCCAGCGCCGAGCGGGCGCTCACCACCCTGGCCGGCGGGCTGCGGCAGGTGCGCGCGGAGATCGACCCGGAGCGGGGGCGGGTGGTGCTCGGCTTCCTGCACCTGCTGGGCCGGTCGCTGGTGCCCGAGTTGGTCCGGGGGTTCCGGGCCAGTCACCCACACGTGCGGTTCGGCCTGGTGCAGGGCTCCCGGCAGGACGTCCTCGACCGGCTCCACGGCGGCGAGATCGACCTGGCGTTGGTGTCGCCCCCACCGGCCGACGGCGCGCTGACCACGGTGGTGCTCGCCGAGGAGGAGCTGTTCCTGGCGGTCCCCTCCGGGCATCGCCTGGCCGGCCGGCGGCGGGTGCGCTTCGCCGAGCTCGCCGGCGACGACTTCGTGCTGCACGAGCCGGGCTACGGGCTGCGGCGGATCACCGACGAGCTGTGCGCGGAGGCCGGCTTCCGGCCGAGCGTCGCGTTCGAGGGGCAGGAGTCGGACACGGTCCGCGGGCTGGTCGCGGCCGGGCTGGGGGTGGCGCTGCTCACCCGGTTCGCCCCGGAACCGCCGGCGGGGGTGGTCGAGCTGCCGCTCACCCCGAGGGTGGCGAGGGAGATCGCCCTGGTCTGGCCGGCCGCCGATCCGCTCACTCCCGCGGTGCGGGCCTTCCGCGACCACGTACTCGAATGGCCGGGCTCGAATGGTCTCGAATGGTCGGGCGAAATCTCCGGTGATCCCGGTGATCCTCGGTGAAGCCTCCCCACCCCGGTCGCCCAGTGTGACAGCGGCCGACGCCACCGTCCGTACGGAGGCTCAGGATCGGCACGGGGCAGGGGAATGGATGCAGGCGCCTCGGGTTGAAGCACGGAAGCAGCCACACACTACATTCGAGCCAACACAAGCGCACCGACCCGGCCCTCCCGGGCTTCCCAACCCAACCAAGACGACCCCTCTCGTGACGAGAGATCCGCACCGAAACGACCACCGAAGTCGGCCACCCACCCAAAGCGACCATCGATTCCCGGGCCGGACGGGTGATTCCGTGGCGACCACCAAAGCAGGCCGACCCGCGGGTAGGAATCACCCGTCCGGAATGGTTCTTGGACTCAGCCCACTACGGACACCCGAAGCAGAGCCACAACACAAGACGAACGAGCTCGCCGTGCCCTTTAACGTAGAACTCGCCGTCCCGAACGTAGATTCACGGCCCCGAACGTCGATCTCGCGGTTCGGAACGTAGATCTCGGGTCAGGTGTATCCGGCGGCCAGTTCCACCAGCGTCCGCGCCGCGAAGCCGGTGCCGCCGGGGACCACCTCGGCGTAGGGCTTCTCCGCGCGGGCCGGGCCGGCGATGTCCAGGTGGGCCCACGGGAGCCCGTCGGTGAACTCGCGCAGGAACAACGCGGCGGTGATGCCGCCGGGACCGGGTGGGGTCTGCCGCACGTCGGCGATCTCACCGCGCACCTGCTCGGCGAGGTCGTCCGGCAGCGGCATCCGCCACCACGCCTCGCCGGCCCGCTCCCCCGCCGCGCGCACCCGGTCGGCGAGCGTGTCGTCGGTGGCGAACAGCCCGCCGGTGCGCAGCCCCAGCGACACCTTCATCGCGCCGGTCAGGGTCGCGACGTCGACCACCGCGTCCGGGCGGAACCGCCGCACGCCATAGGCCAGCGCGTCGGCGAGGACCATCCGGCCCTCGGCATCCGTGTTCTGCACCTGGGTGGTGGTGCCGCCGTAGTGGCGAACGACGTCGCCGGGCCGGTAGGCGGAGCCGGAGACGTGGTTCTCCGCCGCCGGCACCAACGCGGTCACCCGCACGCCCAGCCGCAGCGCGGCGATCGTCCACACCGCGGCGATCACCGCGCCACCGCCGGCCATGTCGGTGCGCATGAGGTGCATCCCCTCGGCCGGCTTGACCGAGATGCCCCCGGTGTCGAAGCTGATGCCCTTGCCGACCAGCAGCAGGTGCGCGGCGGCCCCGCGCGGCTGGTAACGCAGCTCGATCAGCCGCGGCGGGCTGGCCGATCCGCCGCCCACCGCGAGCATCCCGCCGAACCCCTGCTCGGCCAGCCACCGCCGGTCCCGGATGGTGGCGGTCAGCCCGGGCGTGTCGCCGGCGAGCCGGCGGGCGACGTTGGCCAGCCACTCCGGATTCTTGACGTTGGACGGCATGTTGGCGAGGTCGCGGGCCAGCGCCGTGGCCGCGGCGAGCCGGCGCGCCCTGTCCACCGCGCCGGTGCGCGCCGGAACGGCCGCCTCGTCCGGGGCCAGCAGCCGCAGGGTGCGCACCCTCGGCTCCGGCTCCCGCGCGGTGACCCGGAACCGGTAGCCGCCGAGCATCGCGCCGGTGGCGAACTCGGCGTAGTCCCCGGCGTCCGCGCCGGCGGGCAGCTCGACCTGCACGGCCCGGCTCCGACCGGCCGCCACCACGGCGTCGGCGACCCGGACGAAGGCCGCGCCGGCCGCCCGGTAACTCCCCGGATCACCGTCGCCCACACCGACCAGCCACCGCCGCGCCCCGGGCACGGCGTGCACCTCGCCGGCCTTCCCGGTGGCCCCGAGCTCCTCGGCGAGCTCGGCGTGCGGTCCGGCGACCACCGCACCGTCGGCACCCCGCCGGATCACCGTGGCCAGCGGCGCGCTCGGCCGCGGGACGGCGGCCACCTCGACGTCGAGCAGCCGGGTGGGCACGGTGGGCAGCGGCGTACGCGCCATGTGGGATCCTCCAGACAGGGAAACGTCGCGCCCGGTTTCCGGGCGCGACGGACCGGCCAGGCCGCGTCGGGTGGCGACCCTGGCCGCAACGGGTCAGCGGCGGGTCAGCTGGTGGCCTCCTGGAGAGCGGCGCCGAGGTCCTTGGCCTCCTCGGCGGACAGCTCGACGACGAGGCGCCCACCACCTTCGAGGGGTACGCGCATCACGAGGCCCCGACCCTCCTTGGTCACCTCGAGGGGCCCATCTCCGGTCCGGGGCTTCATGGCCGCCATAAGCGTTCCCTTCCGTCTCAACCGGCGCGCCCGGGTCGCGCCCGCCAAAGCAACCGGGTTGTGACCATTCTCCCTCATCAGCGAGCGGCCGCGAACGCGGACCGATCTTTTGGTGTTGCATAGGTGCTGGTATGCGGCTCGCCCGGCTGCCAAACTCGCCCAGCAGCCCCGATACCAGCCCTGACAGACTCGACAGGCAGGAGAAACCGTGACGACCGAGGACGTGTTACCGGTCACCGACGCCGACGGCGTCCGCACGCTGACGCTCAACCGGCCGCAGGCCTACAACTCGCTGACCGTCGAGCTGAAGGAGCGGTTGCTGGCGGCGCTGCGGGACGCCGCGGCCGACGACGCCGTGCGCGCGGTGGTGCTCACCGGCACCGGCAAGGCGTTCTGCGCGGGCCAGGACCTCAAGGAGCACGTCGGGCTGCTGAAGGCGGGTGACCCTTCCCCGCTGCGGACCGTCGCCGAGCACTACAACCCGATCGTTCGGACGATCACGTCGATGCCGAAGCCGGTGGTCGCCGCGGTGAACGGGTCGGCCGCCGGAGCCGGCGCCGCCTTCGCCTACGCCAGCGACCTGCGGATCGCGGCCCGCTCGGCGAGCTTCCTGATGGCCTTCGCCGGCGTCGGCCTCGGCCCCGATTCGGGCGCGTCGTGGACGTTGCCGCGGCTGATCGGTTACGGCAGGGCGCAGGAGCTGATGCTGCTCGGCCGCAAGGTCGACGCCGAGGAGGCGCTGCGGATCGGGCTGGTCGGCGAGGTCGTCCCGGACGAGGAGCTGGCCGACCGGGCGCACCGGGTGGCCGCCCAGCTGGCCGCGGGCCCGGCGGCCGCCTACGCCAAGATCAAGGACGTGCTGGCCACCGCGGCGCACGGCACGCTCGACGAGGCACTGGCCGCCGAGGACGCCGCGCAGACCGCGCTGGGCGCCACCGCCGACCACACCGAGGCCGTGGAGGCGTTCGTCGCCAAGCGGAAGCCCGACTTCACCGGCCGGTGACACCCGCGCGCCAGCAGCCCTCGACGTGGTCGTCGACCATGCCGGTGGCCTGCATCAGCGCGTAGCACGTGGTGGGGCCGACGAAGACGAACCCCCGCTTCTTCAGTGCCTTGGCCATGACCGTCGACTCCGGTGTGACCGCGGGGACGTCGGCCATGGTGCGGGGCCGGGCACGGCCGGCGGCGGGCGGCGCGAACGACCACAGCAGCTCGTCCAGCGGCTGGTCGAGCCCGGCCACGGCGCGGGCGTTGGCGATCGTGGCGCGGATCTTCGCCCGGTTGCGGACGATGCCGGAGTCGGTGAGCAGCCGCTCGACGTCGGCGTCGGTGAACTCGGCGATCCGCTCCGGGCGAAAGTCGACGAACGCCCGCCGGAACGCCGGCCGCTTGCGCAGGATGACCAGCCACGACAGGCCGGACTGGAACGCCTCCAGCGACAGCCGCTCGAACAGCGCGGCCTCGCCGCGCAGCGGGACGCCCCACTCGGCGTCGTGGTACTCGGCGTAGTCGGGCGCGGTGTTGCCCCAGGCGCAGCGGGACAGACCGTCGTCGCCCCGCAAGGCGTCGGGCGCGGCGGGTGCCGTCATGCGGCGCCCACCGAGTACGACTCGGCGAAGCGGGCGAACCGGCGCAGTGAGTAGCGCAGGCCGAGCAGGAACGCCGGCTTCACCACCGGCCAGCCGAGCCGGCCGAGCGGGCCGAACGGCAGGGCCAGCCGCTCCGACCAGATGAGCACCGAGCGGTCCGGCCCGCGGTCCTGCACGTGGAACGCGCCGCTGCCGCGGACCACCTTGCCCAGGTGCCGCACGGTGCACCGGACCGGGGGCTCCCAGCCGGTGATCTCCATGGTGTCGGTGACGCCCACGCCGCCGACGCCGGTGAACGCGGCCAGCTTGGAGCCCACGCTGCGGCCGTTGCCCTCGACCACCCGCACGTCGGTGCCGAGCATCCACTCGCGTTGCCGGGGCCAGTCGGTGAGCGCGAGCCAGGTGGTGCCGGCCGGCGCCGCGACCTCGACGGACACCATGATGTCGGTCACCGAGCGTCCTCCCGCTCCGTCTCCCGCATGGCCTCGTGCTCGTTGTCGTGCTCGTTGTCGTGCTCGGGCTCGGGCCGTTCGGCCTCCAGCTCGGCGATCCTGGCGCGCAGGCCGTCGATCTCCCCGGCCAGCCGCGCCAGCACCCAGTCGACCTCGGACATCTTGTACCCACGCAGCACGAGCTGGAACCTCACCGCGGTGACGTCCTCGCCGGTGATGCCCTCGGCGGGCAGTCGGGTGGGCGAGCTGCCGGGGGCCAGCGGGGCGAGCTCCTCGCCCCGGCCGAAGACCAGCGAGGCGAGCAGGAACACCACGGCCGCCACGAGCACCATGACGACGAGGTAGATCAGTGCGGTGGTCACGTCCCGATCGTGACACACCCCACCGGCGGGCGCGCTCAGCGACCGGGGCCGCGGGCGGCGAGCACCTCGTGCATCGGCGGCCGGTCGGCCACCTCGACGTCGGTGGTGTCCGGCAGCCACTCGCCGGCCACCTGGACGAACTGGGTCAGCGCGGCGGGGCCGGGCGTGTCGACGCCGCAGCGGGCCAGCGCGGTGCCGAGGATCTGCCGGGCCATCACGCCCAGCTGCAGCAGCGAGCGGTTGCGGTGCTTGCGAACGCCGAGGTTGACCTGGGCGAGCGCGGCGAGCCCGAAGCGGCGCTCGGTGTCGAGCAGCAGCCCGATCTCCACCCCGTAGCCGGGCGCGAACGGCACCGACTCCAGCAGCTCCCGGCTGGCCGCGTACTCGCCGCCGAGGGGTTGCACCAGGCCGGCCAGCTCGGGGCGGAGGGCGCCGAGCACCGGGCGGGCGAGCAGCTCGGTGACCCGGCCGCCGCCGGTGCCCTGCTCGGCGGTCTCCAGCCGCAGTGGGCGGCGGTAGAAGCCCTTCACCAGGTGCACGCCCGGCTCGGTGAGCAGCGGGCCGAGGAGGGTGGGCACGAACGCCGGGTCGGGGTCGACCAGGTCGGAGTCGAGGAACACGACGAGGTCGCCGCGGGTCGCGGCGAGCGAGCGCCACAGCACCTCGCCCTTGCCCGGCCGGGGGGCGAGGTCGGGCAGCACGTCCTCCCGGCGCACCACCCGCGCGCCGGCCGTCGTGGCCGCGGCCACGGTGCCGTCGGTGGAGCCGGAGTCCATCACCACCAGCTCGTCCACCAGCGACCCGAGCAGCGGGCGCACCGAGCCGACGACACCGGCCACGGTGTGCTCCTCGTCGAGCGCGGGCAACACCACCGACACCGTGCGCCCGCGCTTGGCCGCGCACAGCTCACCGGCCGTCCACCGTGGCGCCTGCCACGTCCGTCGGGCGAACCAGTCGCTGATCTCCGGGGTCACGCCGTCGATCGTGCCATGCTGGGATGTGGGACCCGACCCGGTGTGGAGGAGACGTGCTGCAGCTGCTGACCCGGTCGGTGCTGGGCCCGCTGGCGCGGGCCGTGTACCGGCCGGTGGTGTCCGGCGCCGAGCACGTCCCGGCGGAGGGACCCGTGCTGCTGGCCGCGAACCACCGCGCGGCGGTGGACACCGCGGCGCTCGGGCTGGTGTCGCCGCGGCCGGTGCGCTTCCTCGGCAAGGCGGAGTACTTCACCGGCCGGGGCCCGCGCGGTCGGGCGATGGCCGGCCTGGTGTCCGCGCTCGGGTACGTGCCGGTGGAGCGCGGCCACGCGAAGGCCGGGCTGGCCGCGCTCGAGGCCGCCCGACGGGTGCTCGAGGCCGGCGAGGTGTTCGGCATCTACCCGGAGGGCACCCGCTCCCGCGACGGCCGGCTGCACCGCGGGCACACCGGGGTGGCCGCGCTCGCGCTGGCGACCGGGGCGCCGGTGGTGCCGGTGGCGCTGTCCGGAACCGACCGGGTGCAACCGGTCGGCGCGCGGCTCCCCCGGCTGGCCAGGGTCGAGGTGCGGTTCGGCGCGCCACTGGAGTTCTCCCGCTACACCGGACTGGCGGCCGCGCCGGCGATCCGCCGCGCGGTCACCGACGAGGTCATGGCCGCGATCCTGGACCTGTCCGGCCAGGAGTACGTGGACACCTACCACCCGCGCCCGGAGCGCGACGCCGCCTGAAACCTACGGCTGGCCGAGCTCGCGGTGGAAGCGGCGAACCTCCTCGGCGAACGCCGCCGGGTCGTCCTCCGGCGAGAAGTGCCCCGCGCCGGGGATGAACCTGAGCTCGGCGTCCGGCAGCGCGGCGGCCAACTCGCGCGCCTTGTCCGCCGGGAACCAGGCGTCGTGCTCGCCCCACAGCAGCCGGGTCGGGACCGCCAGCCGGTCGAGCCGGGACACCAGTGGCGCCGCCAGGTCCTCGTCGTAGCGGGCGACCACCCGCCAGTACGCGGCCACCCCCTCCTCGCCGCGCCACGGCGCCAGGTAGGCCGCCGCCGTCTCCTTCGCCATCGGCCGGTGCGTGGTACGCGCCAGGTGCGCGGCGATCATCCCCTCGGCGACGTGGACGGGCAGCGCCCGCATCGTGCCGATGTTCTCCCTGGCCAGCCGGGAGAAGTCGGTGACGAACGGCGGGATCACGGCCGCGTCGGCGAGGACGAACGCGCCGACGTCGAGCCCCTCCAGGAGGTGCGCGCGCAGGGCGAAGACGGCCGCGAAGTCGAACGCCACGACCATGGGGGCGTCCAGGCCCCAGTGCGCGAAGAGCTCGGGAAGGCGGCGCGGCTGCTCGTCCCAGGAGATGTTCTGCCCCGCGAACCGGTCCGAGCGGCCGAAACCGGGCCAGTCGAACACGTACACCTGGTGCTCGGAGGCCAACGACGGGACCACCTTGCGCCAGATGTAGGACCAGTTCGGCGTGCCGTGCAGCAGCACGATCGGCGGGCCGGAACCGAAGACGTCCCAGTGAACGGTGCCCTGGGGCGAGTCGACGGTGCGGGACAGCGCCCAGCCGGCGGGGAATCCGGAGAGTTCGTTCGTCGTCATGAGGTCGATGCTGGCCGTTCGGGACCTCGTGCTCGACCGGCGCCGACGCCACGTTTCGTTAAGATCGCGCCATGGGCGGGGACGTGGGCGCGGCACCCCGGCGCACCGTGTCCGTGCTGGCCTACGACGGCATGTCCGCGTTCGAGACGGGCATCGCCATCGAGGTGTTCGGGCTGCGGTGGCCGGAGCTCGACACCGACTGGTACGAGTTGACCGTCTGCGCGGAAAGGCCCGGTGCGCTGCGGGTCCTCGGCGGCGCGACGCTGTCCACCCCGCACGGGCTGGACGCGCTGGCGAGCGCGGGGACCGTGGTCGTCCCCAGCGTCTCCGACGTGACCGCCACGCCGAGCCCGCGGCTGGTCGCCGCCCTGCGCCTGGCCCACCGCCGCGGCGCGCGCATCGTGTCGATCTGCTCAGGGGCGTTCGCGCTGGCCGCCGCCGGCCTGCTGGACGGCCGCAGGGCCACCACCCACTGGCGCTACGCGGAGCTGTTGCGCTCGCGCCACCCCCGCGTCGAGGTCGACCCGGACCCGCTCTACATCGACGACCACGACGTGCTGACCAGCGCCGGCTGCGCCGCGGGCCTCGACCTGTGCCTGCACATCGTGCGCACCGACTTCGGCGCGGCCGTGGCCAACGCGGTCGCGCGGCGGCTCGTCGTGCCCGCGCACCGCGACGGGGGCCAGGCGCAGTACATCGAGGCTCCCGTGCCGCCGGCCCCGGACGACGACCGGATCGCCACGTCCATGGCATG
Source organism: Amycolatopsis arida (assembly GCF_900115565.1). Lineage (GTDB taxonomy): Bacteria > Actinomycetota > Actinomycetes > Mycobacteriales > Pseudonocardiaceae > Yuhushiella > Yuhushiella arida. The sequence goes on from NZ_FOWW01000005.1 coordinate 122,175, forward strand.
GGCGCTGGCCCACCTCGCCGAGCCCATCACCGTGCGCATCCTGGCCCGCCGAGCGGCCATGTCGCCGCGCAGCTACCTGCGGCACTTCACCAGGACCACCGGGACCACCCCGATTCGCTGGCTCACCGACCAGCGGGTTCGGGCCAGCCTGCGGGCGCTGGAGACCACGACGGCCTCGATCGACGTGGTCGCCCGCGGTGTCGGCTTCGACAGCACGGCCACGTTCCGCCACCACTTCACCAAGGCCATGCGCACGACGCCGTCGGCTTACCGCAGGGCGTTCCGTACCGGGGATTCGCCGGACGTCAGCCGGTGAACTTGTCCAACAGCACGGCGGGGTCGGGGTCGACGGCGATCAGGTCGCGGTTCTCCGGCCGGAGGAAGCCCTCGGTGACCATGTGGTCGACGAAGGCCACCAGCCCCCGGTAGTAGCCGTCGACGTCGACCAGCCCGATGGGCTTGCGGTGCAGCCCGAGGGTGGCCCACGTCCACACCTCGAACAGCTCCTCCAGCGTGCCGGCCCCGCCGGGCAGCGCCAGGAAGGCGTCGGACAGCGCGGCCATCGTCGCCTTGCGCTCGTGCATGTCGGCCACCACGCGCAGCTCGGTGAGGCCGTGGTGGGCCACCTCCCACTCGACCAGCTGCCGCGGGATCACCCCGTACACCTCGCCGCCGGCGGCGAGCGCGGCGTCGGCCACCACGCTCATCGTCCCGACGCTGGCCCCGCCGTAGACCAGCCCGATCCCGCGCTTGGCGAGCAGCCCGCCGAGCGCGGCGGCCGCCTCGACGTAGCCGGTGCCCCTGCCGTCGGCCGAGCCGCAGAACACGCAGATTCGCCGCATCAGTGGGTGTCCTCCCACGCCTTGTACGCGTCGAGCACCACCTGCACCGCGTCGTCGATGTCGTCGGTGACGTAGAGCAGCTCCGCGTCCCGCTCGCCGATCTTGCCCTCGCCCAGCACGGTCCGCCGGACCCAGTCGTGCAGGCCACCCCAGTACGCGCTGCCGAACAGCACCACCGGGAACTTCGTCACCTTCTTGGTCTGCACCAGGGTGAGCGCCTCGAACAGCTCGTCCAGCGTGCCGAACCCGCCGGGAAGACAGATGAACGCCTGCGCGTACTTGACGAACATCGTCTTGCGGGTGAAGAAGTACCGGAAGTTCACCCCGAGGTCGACCCACGGGTTGAGGCCCTGCTCGAACGGCAGCTCGATGCCCAGCCCGATGGACAGCCCGCCGGCCTCCGACGCGCCGCGGTTGACCGCCTCCATCGACCCCGGCCCGCCGCCGGTGATCGCGGCGAACCCGGCGGTGGCCAGTGCCGCGCCGATCCGCCGGCCGAGCTCGTACTCGGGGTGGTCGCGCGGGGTGCGGGCGGAGCCGAACACGGTCACCGCGCGCGGCACCTCCGCCAGCGCGCCGAAGCCCTCGACGAACTCCGCCTGGATGCGCAGCACCCGCCACGGATCGGTGTGCACCCAGTCGCTGGGGCCACGCGAGTCGAGCAGCCGTTGGTCGGTGGTGGAGTCCTCGACCTGCCGCTCCCGACGCAGCACCACCGGCCCGCGGTGCCGCTCCGGCGGGTGTTCCTGATCGTCGATCCCCTGTTCCGTCACGGCGCCCAGCCTAGAGTCCGCGCGGTGTGCGCGGGGTCACGGCGCCAGGAAGGCGCCCAGCACCTCGGCCACCCTGGTCACCTCCGCGGCGGCGATGTGCTCCTCCCGGGTGTGCGCCAGCGTCGGGTCGCCGGGGCCGAAGTTCACCGCCGGCATGCCCAGCGCGGCGAACCGGGCCACGTCGGTCCACCCGAGCTTCGCGGCGACCCGCCCACCGGCGGCGGCCACCAGCTCCGCGGCCGCCGGCGCGGCCAACCCGGGCAGCGCGCCGGCCGCCGAGTCCACCACGGTGAGGTCGTACCCGGCGAACACCTCCCGCACGTGCGCCTCGGCCTCGGCGGGGCCGCGGTCCGGCGCGAAGCGGTGGTTCACCGCGAGCACCGCCTCGTCGGGCACCACGTTGCCGGCCACGCCGCCGCTCACCCGCACCGCCTGCAGGCCCTCGCGGTAGGTGAGCCCGTCGATCACCGGAGTCCGCGGCCGGTACTCGGCCAGTCGGCGCAACGGCTCGGCCAGCGCGTGGATTGCGTTGCTGCCCATCCACGCCCGCGCGGTGTGCGCCCGCGCCCCCGCGCAGCGCAGCTCCACCCGCAGGGTGCCCTGGCAGCCGGCCTCGACCACGGCGTTCGACGGCTCCCCCACCACCGCCAGGTCGCCGCGCAGCCACCCCGGCAGGGTGCGCTCGATGCGGCCGAGGCCGTTGCGCGCGGCGTCGACCTCCTCGCAGTCGTAGAAGACGAACGTGACGTCGTGCCGCGGCGCGGGCACGGTCGCGGCGAGGTGCAGGAACACCGCGTCGCCGCCCTTCATGTCCACGGTGCCCAACCCGTGCAGCACCTCGCCGGCGCCCGACCCGGTGCGACGCAGCGGCAGGTTCTCGTTGACCGGGACGGTGTCCAGGTGCCCGGCGAGCACCACCCGCGACGACCGCCCGAGATGGGTCCTGGCGAGCACGGCGTCGCCGTCACGGACCACCTCCAGGTGCGGGGCCTGCGCCCGCAGCGCCGCCTCCACCGCGTCGGCGATCTCCCGCTCGGCGCCGGACTCGCTGGCGATGTCCACCAGCGCGGCGGTGAGCTCGACGGGGCCGGTGCGCAGATCGAGGATGGGCATGCCGGCACGGTACTGGCCGGTGCGTACGGTGGGGGCGTGCGCATCCGTGTAGCCACGCGTGTCGGGGTGCTGGCCGTGCTGCTGGCTGTGTTGTCGGCACTGTCCGGCTGCTCGAACGAGGCCGGCCCGGCCCCGAAGCACGCGCCGCGGGACCCCGGGCCCGAGGCGCTGCGGACGAAGCTCGCCGCGCTGACCGTCGACGACTGCTACCGCGCGCCCGAGGCGCAGGATCCCGCGGGCTGCGCGAAGTACGTCACCCAGCTCGGCAGCATCCCGGGCCGGGCGGAGAAGTACGCCGGGGACGCCCATCCCGAGCTGGCCGAGCACGGCAGGGCACTGGCCGCCGGGATCGAGTCCTACCGGCGGGCCCGGTGTGACCAGCCCGACACCGCGGGGCAGCCGGCCTGTGCCCAGGCGCTCACCGACATCGCCGCCGCGCTCGGCGCGGTCCAGGACGCGCTCGTCACCATGCTGGACGGTCCGGCGGCGTCCCGGTAGGTCCCGACAGTCGGCGGGTACGGTGTCGGCCGTGAGCGAGCTGAACCCGAACCCCGAGACGACCGGCGCGCAGGGCGTCGGGCTGGCCACCGTGACCGCCGACGGCGCCGTGCTGGACACCTGGTTCCCGCAGCCGAAGCTGATCGACGCCGGCGGTGATCTCAGCGGTGGCACCGAGCGGCTGGCCGAGGCCGACGCCGTGGCGGCGCTCGGCGAGTCGGTCCGCCCGCTGCTCGGCCCGGACTCCGACCGCGGGGTCGAGGTGGTGGCGGTGCGCACCACGGTCGCCGCGCTGGCGCAGGCCCCCGCCGACGCGCACGACGTGTACCTGCGGCTGCATCTGCTGTCCCACCGGCTGGTGCGGCCGAACGAGCAGAACCTCGACGGCGTGTTCGGGCTGCTGAGCAACGTGGTGTGGACCAACCACGGGCCGTGCCCGGTGGAGGGCTTCGAGTCGACCCGGCTGCGGCTGCGCGGGCGGGGCGCGGTGACGGTGTACGGGGTGGACAAGTTCCCGCGGATGGTCGACTACGTGGTCCCGGCCGGGGTGCGGATCGGCGACGCCGACCGGGTGCGGCTCGGCGCGCACCTGGCGCAGGGCACCACGGTGATGCACGAGGGGTTCGTGAACTTCAACGCGGGCACGCTCGGCGCGTCCATGGTGGAGGGTCGTATCTCGCAGGGCGTGGTGGTCGGCGACGGCACCGACATCGGTGGCGGCGCCTCGATCATGGGCACGCTGTCCGGCGGCGGCCGCGAGGTGATCTCGCTCGGTGAGCGCTGTCTGATCGGCGCCAACGGCGGGGCGGGCATCTCGCTCGGCGACGACTCGGTGGTGGAGGCGGGGCTGTACGTCACCGCCGGCACCAAGGTGGTGGTCGAGGGCAGGACGGTGAAGGCCCGCGAGCTGTCGGGGATCTCCGGGGTGCTGTTCCGGCGCAACTCCACCACCGGCGCGGTCGAGGCGGTGCCGCGCGACGGCAGGGGCGTCGAGCTCAACGCCGCATTGCACGCCAACGACTAGCCTGGCGGCGTGAACGGGCCGGTCCCCTCCGCACCACTCCCGGCGCAGGTGGACGCGCTGGTGGACGCGCTGCTGGCGCCCGAGCCGGGGGCCAGGGACGGCGCCGATCCTGAGGAGCTGCACCAGATGCGGGTGGCGGTGCGGCGGTTGCGCGTGCTGCTCAAGGTGTCCGGGGACCCGCTCGGGCCGGCGGTCGGCGGGGTGCGCCGCGAGCTGGGGTGGCTGGGCTCGGTGCTCGGCGAGGTGCGCGACCTCGACGTGCTGATCGAGCACCTGCGCGAGGTGGTGCGCGGCTTCGACGAGGTGGACCGCGAGCCGGGCGAGCGGCTGGTGGCGGAGTTCGGCGCGCGGCGGGAGCGAGCGCGGCGGCGGATGATCGCGGCGCTGGACGGCGACCGGTACCCGGCGCTGGTGCGGGACCTGCGGGCGCTGTCCGGAGGCGACGTGGCGGACCGGGGCCCCGGCGGTGATCTGGTCGCGGCCGTGCGCAGGTCGTACCGGAAGCTGTGCCGGGCGGTCGCGGCGTTGCCGGACGACCCGCCGGACGCCGACCTGCACGCGCTGCGGATCACCAGCAAACGTTTGCGGTACGTCGCGGAGGCGGCCCGGCGGGCGGCCGACCCGAAGCGGGCGCGGCGGCTGAAGCAGCTGGTCAAGGCGTGCGGCCGGCTGCAGGCGGTGCTCGGTGAGCACCAGGACGCCGTGGTGTGCGCGCGGCGGGTGCGCGAGGTGGCGGGCGACGACCCGGCGGTGTGCTTCGTGGCCGGCCGGATCGTGCAGCACGAGGCGGCGCGCCGGGCACGTGCCAGGGCCCGCTGGCCGGAGACCCTCGACGACATCCACGCCGCCGCGGCCGCCCTCGGCCTGGAGTAGTCGACGGCGTGGCGGTTTCGGCGACCTCGGCGCGTTCGAATACCGGGATCGCGTATCGCTCGAATCAGTTCTCGTTGCACGACCAGTACGGTGCGGAGGTGTCGATCAGCACCGAGGACGGAACCGTGCTGTCGCTGACTACCGGCTGCCATCCCACGGAGAGCGCCGTGCGACAGACCGGGCAGGCGAACTAGCCCGACGGAGTGGGTTGGTCACCGCGATCCGGTGGTGGGGATCAGGGGCGGGTGGCGCGGTCGGTGAGGGTGGCGAGGAAGGCGCGCCAGGCCCGTGGGGTGAGCCGGAGGTGGCCGGCGGTCGGGTTCTTGGAGTCGCGCACCCCACCTCCCTGGCGAAGGCCACCTCGACGCAGTCCTCTCTCGACTAGCTGTGGGAACTCGTTCGCCAGGTGTCGGGCGCGCGCATTGTGCTGCTCATTCGGGCCGGTCGTAGTCGTTTGCCACGCGGGCAAGGAACTCCCGGGACTGCCGCTCGTCCAGGGCCTCGTCCGCGAGTTGTCCGAGAAAGGTCCTCGTGCTGGCGATGTCCTCGCGATTTTCCACGAACAGGCCGGCCACGCGTGTCTCCGCGAAGAGCACCGAGCCGTGCGCCGCGAAGCCCATCAAGGTCATGTGCCCTCCACAGAGGTTGCCCAAGCCAGCGGAGGACGGAAGCACGCGGATCGAGACGTTCGGCCGCTCGGCGACGAAGCCCAGGTGGAGGAGTTGCTCGTTCATCATCCGATTGCTGCCGAGCTTGAAACGCAAGGCCCCTTCACAGAGATAGAAGGTGAACTTCGGTGCATTCCACCGGTAGAGCAGGTTCTGTCGGTCCCGTCGGACCTGAACCCGAATCGCGACTTCGGACTCGTCCAGGTCATCCATGGCATGCATGATCGCTCGGGTGTAGTCCTCCGTCTGGAGCAGCCCCGGGACGACGAACGGCGCGGCCGTGGCGAAGCTCCGAGCCGTGTTCTCGTGAAGGACAAGGGTGCTCAGCGGGGTCCGGCGAACCAGGTAGCCCTCCTCGGTCTCTCTTCCCAGGTGGAGGACCTCGGCGATGTCGTCGCTGGACTGGCCGCAGTGCGCGAGGTGGACGGTGATGCCCACCTCCGAGTAGCCGGCCAGCCCGGACTCCATCCGGGAGATCTTGGTGATGGAGAAGCCGGTGCGGTCGGACAGTTGCGCCAGGGTCAGGTCCGCGGCGACCCGGCGTTTGCGGAGTTGGTCGCCCACCTCGCGGCGGCGGGCATCGGAGAACCTGTCAGCCATGCGGACGAAACTAGCGCCGCCGACCCGGAAATCCCCACCGGAACGCGCCGGTTTCCACCCCAAAGAAGCACGCTTTGCGAACCGGGAAAAACCACGACCTCTGCCCGGTTTCCGGGCGTGGAAAACTACTCATCGCTTCGGTGGGTCGTACTCCTCACCCGACCCGAGTAAGGCCGCCGCCCGCGCGACCTGAAGGGCGCCCCATTCGAACAGTCACGGATCGTCCACCGCGAGGTTCCGCCGTTCGGACCATTCACCCCGAACGGCTCAGCGTCCCGGAACGGCTCAGCGCAGGGTGGCGGCGAGCACGGCGCGGTGGGTCTCCTTGGCCTCCCGGTAGCGCCGCCACCCGGCCTCGGTGAGCGCGACGAAGATCCCGCGCCGGTCCATCTCGCACATCGCCCGCTGGACCAGACCGTCCTTCTCCATCCGGGCGATCAGTCGGGACGCGGCGCTCTGACTCAGGTGCACGGCCTCGGTGAGCTCGGAGCCCCGGCACTTCCCCCGTTCGCGGCAGGCCAGCCATTCGAGTGCCTCGAACTCGCTGACCCCGATCCCGTGCCGTTGCCGCAGCTCGGCCTCGAGCGCCCCGCACACGGTCGCGTGGCGGGCGAGCAGCTCGCGCCACTCGGCCACCAGCTCGTGCTCGGCGACATTGCTCACGCGGAGGACCCTAACATGCAGAGACATCTTATGCAACCGGGTTAAATGCGTTGGCATTAGATGCACCTGCATGTAGTCTCCTGGTCCATGAGCTCTTCCACTCACCTGTCCACGACCTCGACCCGATGGGACGCGCGGCTCTGGGGTGTGCTGCTGACCGTGTCCCTCGTGGTCGGCCTCGACGCGCTCGACGTCTCGATGGTCGGCGTCGCCCTCCCGTCCATCCAGGCCGATCTCGGCCTGTCCACCAGCGCCCTGCAGTGGGTGGTCAGCGGCTACGTCCTGACCTACGGCGGGCTGCTGCTGCTCGGCGGCCGCACCGCCGACCTGCTCGGCCGGCGCCGGGTGTTCCTCACCGCGGTCGCCGTGTTCACCGTGGCCTCGCTGCTCGGCGGCCTGGTCGACGACGGCGTCCTGCTGATCGTCACCCGCCTGCTCAAGGGCATCGCCGCCGCGTTCACCGCGCCGGCCGCCCTGTCGATCATCACCACGACCTTCGCCGAGGGGCCCGCCCGCAACCGGGCGCTGGGGATCTTCGCCGTCTTCGGCGCCAGCGGCTACTCGGCCGGCCTGGTCTTCTCCGGCCTGCTCACCGAGGTCGGCTGGCGGTGGACCTTCTTCCTGCCGGTGCCGATCGCGCTCGTCGCGCTCGTCGCCGCCATCCGGGTCCTGCCGAAGGACCGGGGCACCGGCCAGGCCGGCAGCTACGACCTGCCCGGGGCGATCACCGGCGTCGCCGCGATGCTGCTGCTCGTCTACACCGTGGTGGAGGCCCCGGAGGTCGGCTGGGCATCGCCCCGCACGCTGCTCCAGTTCGTCGCCACCGCCGCACTGCTGGCCGCGTTCCTGGTGATCGAGACCCGCAGCCGCCACCCGCTGATCCGGCTCAGCATCCTCCGGTCCGGCCCGCTCGCCCGGGCCAACGCCGGGGTCACCGTGTTCTTCGGCGCCTACCTGGGCTTCCAGTTCCTGGTGATGCTCTACCTGCAGTCGGTGCTGGGCTGGTCGGCGCTGCAGACCGCGCTCGGCTTCCTGCCGGCCGCGCTGATCGTGGCGTTCGGCTCGCCGCGGATGGACCCGCTGATCGAGCGGGTCGGCACCGCCCGCACCATCGCCGGCGGCGTGGTCGCCCACGTCATCGCCTACACGCTGTTCCTGGTGGTCGACCGGGACGCCCCGTACGTGGTGGGTGTGCTGCCCAGCATGATCCTGCTCGGCGTCGGGTTCACCCTCGCGTTCGCCTCGTTCAACATCCAGGCCACGGCCGGCATCCCGGACGAGGAGCAGGGCCTCGCCGGTGGGCTGCTGAACACCTCGCTGCAGGTCGGCGGCGCGATCGGGCTAGCCGTCGTCACCGCGGTGCTCACCGCCAACGGCGAGGGCCGGACCGGGCCGGACGCCCTGCTCGCCGGCTTCACCCCGGCGCTGTGGGTGATCAGCGGCTTCGCCGTCGCCGGCCTGCTGATCGCGCTGACCGGCATCGTCCGCCGCCGGCCCCGCCGGGAGCGGGTGGAGGAGCCGGAGCTGGCACTGGCCGCCGCGGACTGAGCGTGGGGTGAACGGAAGCATCGGTGCGCGGCTCGCGTCGGGGGCGGGCCGCGCACCGGTGTGTTCAGGCAGGTGTTCAGGCGGTTGTGTTCAGGTGGTTGTGTTCAGGCGGCCGTCCAGACGCCGCCGACGTAGCCGTCGGGGCGCACCAGGACCCGGCCACCCTCGGTGACGTCGTACGCGGCGAAGGCGTGCCCGCCGACGTCCACCACCGACCGGCCGTCCGGCTCCCGCACCACCGGGTACACCCGGACGCCGGCCGCCCGCTCGGCCGGCGACACGCCGCCGAACGCGAGCAGCGTGGCGTGCGGGCCGCGGAACAGGTCGAACAGCCGGACCGGTGCGCCCGACGCGTCGCGTACCGGCGCGTCCGGGGCCCGGTCGCCGGGCCGCACCCGGCCCGCGGCGGGCGGGTCGGTCCGGTAGCCGAGGTCGAGCTGCCGCGTCCGCGCGTCGCGCTCGTGGGCGTCGGGGTCGCCCTCGACGTGCCGGCGGAGCAGCTCGGTGCTCAGCCCGAGCACCTGCGCCGCGACCGCCCTGCGCTCGGTCTCGTAGGTGTCGAGCAGCTCCGGCGTCCCGTCGGCGAGCTTCCAGCCCAGGTTGTGCGCGTCCTGCACCCCGGTGTTGAGCCCCTGCCCTCCGGTCGGCGGGTGCACGTGCGCGGCGTCGCCGGCGAGGAACACCCGGCCGACCCGGAACCGCGCGGCCAACCGCACGTTCGGCCGCCACACCGTCACCCAGGCGAGGTCGGTGACCCGAAGGTCGCTTCGCCCCGAGCACCGGTCGAGCAGATCCCGCAGGGTCGCCAGGCTCGGCTCGGCATCCCCGGCCAGCGGAGCGGCGAACTGGAAGTGCCGCCCACCCGGCAGCGGACTCAGCGCGACACCGGCCTTCGGGTCGTCGGCCGGCGCGAACCAGTACCCGCAGTCGTGGTCGAGCGCGTCCACCCGGACGTCGCCGAGCAGCATCCGGATCGAGGGGTCGGTGCTGCCCTCGAACGGCACGCCGAGTGCCTTGCGCACCGTGCTGCGCCCGCCGTCGGCGCCGACGAGGTAGGCGGCCCGGACCCGCTGCCCGCCGCCGAGGGTCGCGGTGACCCCCGCGGAGTCCTGGGTGAAGCCGGCGAGCTCGGTGCCGAACTCGACGCGCACCCCGAGCTCGGCCAGCCGGGCCCGCAGGATCGCCTCGGTCCGCGACTGCCCGAGCACCCGCGGGTTCGGGTACGGCACGTCCGGCGTCGGCTCCAGGACCGGCGCCATCCGACGCTCGCCGACGAGCTCGCCACCGACGTACGCCCGGATCGGCGCCGGGGGCATCCCCTCGGCGAGGACCGCGTCGAGCACGCCGAGGTCGTCGAACACCTCGAGGGTGCGCGGCTGCAACCCGTCGCCGCGCGACCCGGCGAACGGTCGGAGCGCCTTGTCGACCACCCGCACCGGCACCCCGCGCCGGGCGAGGTCGATGGCGAGGGTCAACCCGGTCGGGCCGGCTCCCGCGACGAGCACGTGGACATCCATGCCGCCTCCTTACTGAATCGTATTTCAGTGAACTGATATTCAGTGAATCAATTGCTAGCGTGCCCGTCAAGCGAGGAGGTGGACGTGACGACGACGCGCAAGGAGCGGGCCGCGGAGACGGAGGCCGCGCTCAAGGAGGCGGCCCGGCGCGTGTTCTCCCGGCAGGGCTACCTGAACACGAAGATCACCGACATCACCGCGGAGGCGGGTCGCGCGGCGGGGTCGTTCTACAACCACTTCGCCAGCAAGGAGGAGCTGCTGGAGGCGCTGCTCACCGACCTGTTCGCCGCGGCCGACCAAGAGGTCGACGCCGACCCCCGGCACACCGCCGACTTCACCGACCGCGACTCGGTCCGCTGGCACGTGGCGGCGTTCTGGCAGTTCTACCGCGCCCACCTGCCCGAGCTGGTCGCGCTACGGCAGGCGGCGATGGTCGACGAGCGGTTCCGGCGGCGGCTGCGGGATCTCGTCACCGCGGACCGGGCGCATTTGGCCGACCACCTGGCCCCGGTGCGGCACCTGCCCGGCCCGCCACACCTGGTGCTCTCGGCGATGTCCGGCCTGCTCGACCAGTTCGCCTGGACGTGGCTGGTCGAGGGCGACACCGAACACGCGCTGGACGACGACGAGGCCGTCGAGTTCCTCACCGAGTTCCTGCACCGCGCGCTCACCCGCGGCGGGTGATCCGTCAGCGACCCCGACCTGTGTCGCCCAACGCCATGAAGGTGGCCTTCATGGCACGTCAGGCGGTCAGGCGGTGGGCGGCGGCCTCGACTCGCTCGTCGGTGGCGGTCAGCGCGACGCGCACGTGCTCGCCGCCGCGCGGGCCGTAGAAGGAGCCGGGCGCGGTGAGGATGCCCCGGCGGGCCAGCCGGTCGACGGTCGTCGCGGCCGGCTCGCCCAGGGTCGCCCACAGGTAGAGCCCGGCCTCGGAGTGGTCGATGCGGAAGCCGGCGCGCTCCAGCGCCGGCCGCAGCACCACGCGCCGCGCCGCGTAGCGCTCACGCTGGGCCGCCAGCGCGGCGTCATCGGCCAGCGCGGCGACCATGGCCTGCTGCACCGGCCTGGGCACGATCATCCCGGCGTGCTTGCGCACCGCGAGCAGCTCGGCCACCAGCGCGGGGTCACCGGTGACGAACCCGGCGCGGTAACCGGCCAGGTTGGCCGACTTCGACAGCGAGTGCACGGCGAGCAGCCCGTCCAGCCGGCCGCCGTGCACCTCCGGATGCAGCACCGACAGGGGCTCGGTCTCCCAGCCCAGCGCGAGGTAGCACTCGTCGGACACCACGACGGTGCCGCGCTCGCGGGCCCAGTCGACGACCTTGCGCAGGTGGGCGGCGCCGAGCACCCGTCCGGTGGGGTTGGCCGGCGAGTTCAGCCAGAGCAACGCGGGCCGTTCGGGGCCGAGCGCGGTGCGGCCGTCCACCCTGCGGACCGCCGCGCCGGCCAGCAGCGCGCCCACCTCGTAGGTCGGGTAGGCGAGGTCGGGGATGGCCACCGTGTCGCCGGGGCCGAGGCCGAGCAGCCGGGGCAGCCACGCCACCAGCTCCTTGGACCCGATCGTGGGCAGCACGGCCGCCGGGTCCAGCCCGGCGACCCCGTGCCGCCGGCGCAGCGCCTCGACCGCGACCTCCCGCAACTCGGGAGTGCCGTGCGTGGCCGGGTAGCCGGGCAGGTGCGCCGCCGACGCCAGCGCCGCCCGGATGGACTCGGGCACGGGGTCGACCGGGGTGCCGACCGAGAGGTCGACGATGCCGTCGGGATGCGCCCGCGCCCGCGCCGTCTGCTCGGCCAGCGAGTCCCACGGGAAGTCGGGCAGCGGGACGCGGGTCATTCGCCCTGCGGGGGCAGGTCCTTGATCCACTGCGGGTCGTGGCCGGTCTTGCCCACCTTCGACGCGCCGCCCGGCGAGCCGAGCTCGTCGAAGAAGTCGACGTTGGCCTGGGTGTACCGGCTCCACTCGTCCGGGACGTCGTCCTCGTAGTAGATGGCCTCGACCGGGCAGACCGGCTCGCAGGCACCACAGTCGACGCACTCGTCCGGGTGGATGTAGAGCATCCGCTCACCCTCGTAGATGCAGTCGACGGGGCACTCGTCGATGCACGCCTTGTCGAGCACGTCGACGCAGGGCTCGGCGATCACGTAAGTCACTGGGCTCTCCTGCTGTTCGTCTGTGGGTCCGACCCGCCGCCGGACAGTACGCGGTGACGCTCGGCTTCCGGTCGTGAGGCCACCTTATGCCGCAGGCCGGAGTGGCGTACTACTGGTATGCGGGCGGCGCGGCTACCGGTCGCGCTTCGGGTACCGCCGGTCACCGGTGACCACGAACCGCGGCGGCGCGGCCGTTCCCTCGGTCCCGGTGTCCTCGGTGTCCGCCCGCTTCGCGGCCACCGTCCGGTTGAAGCTGTCGGAGATCTCTCGCGCGAGGTCCTCGTTGTGCCGGTCGTCGCGGCGTGCCACGCTCATCGGTCCTCCCTGCTGGTGGCCGCTTTCGTTACCCCACAATCTAACCCGTGCTCGACGCCGAACGGTTGGAGATCGCCTGCGCCGACGCCTGGCCGGCGCTGGTGGACCGGCCGCTCGGCCAGTGGCGGCTGCGCGCCGCGGACGGTTTCACCGGTCGGGCCAACAGTGTGCTGGCCGTCGGCGACCCCGGGCGACCGGTGCCGGCGGCGCTGGCGGCTGGATGTGAGTTCGCCCACGCCCACGGGATCCCGCCGATGGCGCAGGCCGTGGTGGGCGGCCCGGTGGAGGCCGCGCTGTCCGCGGCCGGCTGGGTGCCGCACGTCGAGCATCCGGCAGGTCACGAGGTGTCCGTGCTGGTCGGCCCGCTGGTGCGGGGAGACAAGGGCACGGCCAGGGTGCTGACCGCGCCGATCGGGCCGTGGTGGGAGCTGGTCGCCGGCGGCGCGGCGCCGAGCCGGGCGCAGCGGCACGTGCTGGCCCCTCCCGGCACCGGGTTCGGGGTGGTCACCGAGGGCAGGGCGACGGTCGGCGCGGTCCGCGCGACACCGACCGGAGAGTTGCTGCACCTGGCCCGGTTGGCGGTGCGCCCGGAGCACCGCCGGCGGGGCCTGGCCACCGCGCTGGTCCACGCGGCCGGCGGCTGGGCCCTCGAGCGCGGCGCCACCCGCGGTGTCCTGCAGGTCGCCGTGGGCAACACCGCGGCGCTGTCGCTGTACCGCGGGCTCGGGTACGTCGAGCACCACCGCTACCGGTACTGGGTTCCGGGCCCGAACGTGGCGACGGCGTGGAAGGATTCGGCGGTGTGAAGGTTGTCGTAGTTGTCGGCGGGGTGGGCGGCGCCCGCTTCCTGCTCGGCGTGAAGGCCGCACTCGGACTGCCCCCGGTCGGGCCCGTGTCGGACGGTGCCGCGCACCAGGTGACCGCGCTGGTGAACACCGGGGACGACGTGTGGATGCACGGGCTGCGGGTCTGCCCCGACCTGGACACCTGCATGTACACCCTGGGCGGCGGGATCGACCCGGCGCGCGGCTGGGGGCTCGCCGGCGAGACGTGGACGGTCAAGGAGGAGCTGGCCGCCTACGGCGCCGAGCCGAGCTGGTTCGGGCTCGGTGACCGGGACATCGCCACCCACCTGATCCGCTCCCGCATGCTGCGCGCCGGCTACCCGCTGTCCGCGGTGACCGAGGCGCTGTGCGCGCGGTGGCGACCCGGCGCGCGGCTGCTGCCGATGTCCGACGACCGGGTGGAGACCCACGTCGTGGTGGACGACCCGGACGACCCGGGGCAGCGCAAGGCACTGCACTTCCAGGAGTGGTGGGTGCGGTACCGGGCGGAGCTGCCGGCGCACTCGATCGTGCCGGTCGGTGCCGACGAGGCCGCCCCCGCGCCCGGCGTGCTGGACGCGATCGCGGAGGCCGACGCGGTCCTGTTCGCGCCGTCGAACCCCGTGGTGTCGGTCGGCACGGTGCTGGCGGTGCCGGGGGTCCGGGAGGCGCTGCGCAAGACGGAGGCCGGCGTGGTCGGGGTGTCTCCGATCATCGGCGGGCGGCCGCTGCGCGGCATGGCCGACGCCTGCCTGACCGCGATCGGGGTGGAGACCTCCGCGGAGGGCGTCGGGCGGCACTACGGCTCCCGGCAGACCTCGGACGAGGGCCTGCTGGACGGCTGGCTGGTGCACACCGGCGAGAAGGTGGACGTGCCGGGGGTCGCCGTGCGCGCCGTCCCGCTGCTCATGTCCGATGTGGACGCCACGGCGGAGATGGCCCGTGCCGCGCTCGAGCTGGCCGGAGCCGACGTTGACTGAGCACGGCGACCACGCGGCGCACCGGGACCACGCGGCCAGGAAGGTGGAGATCCTGCCGGTGGAGGGGTTGCCCGAGTTCCGCCCCGGTGACGACCTGACCGGTGCCGTCGCGGCGGCCGCGCGGTGGCTGCGGTCGGGCGACGTCGTGGTGGTCACCAGCAAGGTGGTGTCCAAGATCGAGGGCCGGCTGGTGCGGGTGCCGGAGGACCCCGCGGCTAGGGACGCCGCCCGCCGCGCGCTGGTCGACCAGGAGGCCACCCGGGTGCTGGCCAGGGTCGGCCGGACGGTGATCACGCAGAACCGGATCGGGGTGGTGCAGGCCGCGTCCGGTGTGGACGCCTCGAACGTCGCCGGCGACGAGGTGGCGCTGCTGCCCACCGACCCGGACGCCTCGGCGCTGGCGCTGCGCGACGGGCTGCGCGAGCGGCTCGGGGTGGAGGTCGCGGTGGTGGTGACCGACACCATGGGCCGGGCGTGGCGGGTCGGGCAGACCGACACGGCGATCGGCGCGAGCGGCCTGCGGGTGCTGCACTCCTACGCCGGGGCGGTGGACGGGCAGGGCAACGAGCTGGCGGTGACCGAGGTCGCGGTGGCCGACGAGGTGGCCGCGGCGGCGGACCTGGTGAAGGGCAAGCTGGGCGGGGTGCCGGTCGCGGTGGTGCGTGGGCTGTGGCCGGTCGACGACGGTTCCACCGCGCGGGACCTCGTGCGCCCGGTGGAGGAGGACCTGTTCCGGCTGGGCACCGCCGAGGCCATCGCCCAGGGCCGCGCGCAGGGCCGCAGGGAGGCGGTGCTGGTGCGCCGGTCGGTGCGCGCGTTCAGCGCCGAGCCGGTGGACCCGGACGTGCTGCGCCGCGCGGTCGGCGCCGCGCTCACCGCGCCCGCGCCGCACCACACCAGGCCAGTGCGGTTCGGCTGGCTGCGCGACGCGCCGCGGCGGCGCAAGCTGCTCGACGCGATGCGCGACGCGTGGCGGGCCGACCTGCGCGGGGACGGGTTCACCGACGAGCAGATCGCGAAGCGGCTGCGCCGCGGCGACATCCTCTACACCGCGCCGGAGGTCGTCGTGCCGTTCCTGGTGCCCGAGGGGGCGCACACCTACCCGGACGAGCGGCGCAACGCCGGCGAGCGCACGATGTTCACGGTCGCCGGCGGCGCGGCGGTGCAGGGCCTGCTGGTGGCGCTGGCCGCGGAGGGGCTGGGGTCGTGCTGGATCGGCTCGACGATCTTCGCGGCGGACGTGGTGCGGGAGACGCTCGGCCTGCCGGAGAGCTGGGTGCCGCTGGGCGCGGTGGCGATCGGGCACCCCGCCGAGGGACCGGCGGAGCCGCGTCCGCCGCGGGAGCCGGCCGAGGGGTTGGTGGAGTGGTGACCGGCGTGGCGGCGGGCCTGGTGGACCTGCACGGGGATGTCGTGTCCACTCTGGACGCCTGGCGACCGGCGACGGCGGCTCAGGAGTCGCTGCGGCAGGCGTACCTGGGCTTCCTCGCCGCACGGCCGGACGGGTGCGCCCGGTCGTGCGCGGCGGGGCACGTGACCGCGTCGGCGGTGGTGCTGGATGCCGCCGGGGAGCGGGTGTTGCTCACCCTGCATCCACGGATCGGGCGGTGGGTGCAGCTGGGCGGGCACTGCGAGCCTGGCGACGGCACGCTCGCCGCCACGGCGCTCCGTGAGGCCACCGAGGAGTCCGGAATGGACGGTCTGCGAATCGATCCGGACCCGGTGCACCTGGAGGTGCATCCCATCACCTGCTCGCTGGGCGTGCCCACACGCCACTTCGACGTGCGGTTCGTGGTGCACGCCCCGGCCGGGGCGGCGCCGGTGCGCAGCACTGAGTCCGATGACCTGCGCTGGTGGCCGGCACGGGAGTTACCGCCGGGCACCGAGGACCTCACCGAGCTGATCGCCACCGCGCTCGACCGACGCTGACGGTTGACTTTGTACCTATATCCGTGTCACCTTTGCTGTACAAACCGCAGTACAAAAGGAGGTGGCGGCATGGGTTCCGGCGCGGGGCGCGATCCCTTGGCGGTGACCGAGAAGGAGCTCGCCCATGCTCGGGACTGGCTCGCCAGGCGCGGCGCGAGCGGGTACCCGCCGAGCGGCTTGCTCGCCGCGCGGCTCGCCGCCAGGGCGCGGGCACGGCAGCTGGAGATCCTCCTGCTCACCGGGGTCGGCCTGCTGGTCATCGGCTGGGCGTTGCTCGTCGAGGTCATCGACTTCTCGCTCGAACTGGGGCCAGGCGGCACCGAGCTGCGCGGGCCGTTGGAGATGTCGGTGGCCTACCTGCTGCTGACCGTGGTCGTCTGGCTGGCCTACCAACGGCAGCTGGCGGCCGAGCGCCGCATCGCGGAGGCGCTCCCCCGGCGCGCCGCGCACAGCGCCCGGCACGGCGTGGCCGAGGTGGTGGGCAGGCGGTGGCTGAGCGCCGGCGCGGTGACCTACCTCGGCGGGGTCACCGTCGGGCTCGGGCTGGCGATCCTGACCGACGCCCAGGCCAACCGGGTGGTCGGCCTCGTCGTCGCGGCGGGAACACTCGTCTTCGCGGCACTGGACGCGGTGCTCACGGCCAAGGCGGTGCGCCGTCCGGCCTTCGCCGAGGACGAGGCCTCCCTGCGCGTCGACGACCTGCTGCGCACCGCGGACGCGCGCCGCGTCCCGCCGTTCCCACTGGTCGTCGCGGCCGTGGCGGCGCTGAACGCCGTGGTCACCCCGGCGGCGATGTGGGCCCTGCTCGGCTACGCCGCGGTCGGCGCGCTCGCGTGGCTACCGGCGGCGCTGGAGCGGCCCGGCAGGCGAGACGCGGTGGTGGGTGCGGCCGGATGATCGTCGAAGTGGACAGCGGCTCGCCGGTGCCCCCGTTCGAGCAGGTGCGCGCCGGGCTCGCCCGGCAGATCAACGACGGCGCCCTGCCGGTGGGCACCAAGCTGCCCACCGTGCGCCAGCTCGCCGCCGACCTCGGCATCGCGCCGAACACGATCGCCCGCGCGTACCGGGAGCTGGAGGAGGCGGGCCTGATCGAGACCCGCGGCAGGGCGGGCAGCTTCGTCGGCGCCGGCGGCGACGAGAGCCGGCGACGCGCCCAACTGGCGGCGGCCGACTACGCCGCCACGGTCCGACGACTGGGCCTGTCCCGCGACGAGGCGCTGGCCATCGTCACCGCCGCACTGGACGGAACCACCCCTGGCCGACACCGTGGTCAGCGGTAGGCGAAGGCGGAGCGGTAGGCGAGCACCCGGCCGACCAGCCAGGTCGCCGGGTGCGGGCAGGGGCGCACGGCGGTGGCGATGGCGTCCTCGTAGGTGTCGAACCCGGTGCGGGCCCCGCCGGACTGCCGGATCAGCACGTACGCCGACCCGCAGCGGTCCCGCCACAGCCCGGCCGGGCGTAGCCGGCCGGGCAGCCGCCGGGTCGCCGACGCGTGCCCGGTCTCCGGCCACTCCCGCAGGACCACGCCGTTGACCACCACGGCCAGCTTCTCCAGCAGCGACACCGACTTGTACGGCAACGGGATGACGTCGTGGATGCGCCCCGGCGGCGGCGCCGGCCACGACCGTCCCGCCACCCACGCGCGCGACCAACCCCCGGCGTCGTAGAGGTGCTGCGTGCGCGGCTCCTCCACGTCGAAGGGGTCCAGCCCACCCGCCGGGAAGTCATAGGCCACCTTCGTCGGGCGCAAGCGCGGGACGGTCACGGTCCCGAAACTTATCGTCACCCGTGCCCGTCGTACAGCCAGCAAAGTATTGGGCCAAACGGGCTAACCCGTTCACTCAGGGCAACTGGAACTCCGCGTCCCGCGCGTCCGTGACGGCCATGTGCCCCGGCGCGTGGGCGATCGCGAACGGCGGCCTCGACCGCATCACCGCGGCCTGGGGCGTCACCCCGCAGGCCCAAAACACCGGGAGCTCCCCGGGGCGCACCGGCACCGGGTCGCCGAAGTCGGGCCGGTCGAGGTCGGCGATCCCGAGCCGCGCGGGCTCGCCGACGTGCACCGGCGCCCCGTGCACGGCCGGGTAGCGGGCGGTGACCCGGGCCGCGGTCGGCACCAGCTCCGCCGGGACCGGCCGCATCGACACCACCAGCGGTCCGGCCAGCCGCCCGGCCGGCCGGCACTCCCGGTCCGTCCGGTACATCGGCACGTTGCGGCCCACCTCGAGGTGCCGCACCGGCACCCCCACGGCGAGCAGGGCGGCCTCGAAGGTGAAGCTGCAGCCGACGAGGAACGACACCAGGTCGGCGCGCCAGTGCGCGGTGACCTCGTCGACCTCGGCGACCAGCTCGCCGTCCCGGTACACCCGGTAGGCCGGCAGGTCGGTGCGCAGGTCCCCGGCGAACAGCGCGGCGGCGGTCTCCCCCGGCTCGGTCACGTCCAGCACCGGGCACGCCCTCGGGTTGCGCTGCGCGAAGAGCAGGAAGTCGTAGGCGTACTCGCGGGGCAGGCACAGCAGGTTGGCCTGTGTCCACCCCGGACACAACCCGGCGGTCGGCACCCGCCACCCCGCCCGGAACCGGGTCCGCGCCTCCTCCGGCGACCATGGGTCCTCCGCCCGCCGGCCAGCTGTGCTCGACACCTCGCTCACGGCCCCAGCCCTTCGCGCGACTCGTCCCGCCCCGACACGATCCGACACCCGACACCGAGGTGCCGAGATGGGCGTGCGCGGCTATGGTCTCGGGTATGACAGCGCAGAGCTCCCCCGATCCTCGGCGCCACGCGGGAACGCCGTTCGGCGGTGCGTCCCCCGCCGAGATCCGTGCCGCGCTGATCCCCGAGGAGGCGGCGGAGTTCGACCAGCAGTGGCGTGCCGTGATGGCCAGGGCCACCGAGACACTCGACCTGTCCGAGGTGCTGGAAACGCTGGAGTCCTGGCGCCGGGTGGCCCGGTTGACCACCGCCCGCGGAACGGAGGCCCACCGTGGCATGTACCGGCGCGCCGCGGAGCGGCTGACGGGTGCGGACGTTCCCGCCGACGAGCCGCTGCGGCGGACCAAGGCCAGGCTGGGCCTGTAGCGGGTCTACGACGTCACCACCGACGAGCAGTCCCGGCAACAGATCGACGCCCTCCCCTCGTCGGCGCTGGCCCCGTTCGCGGAGGCCCGCACCGCACTCGAGCTGGCACCGTGGAACGGCGCGCCCTACCACCGGCATCGACCGAACAGTCCCATGCGCGCCCTGACCTTCGGGCCCCATGATGAGGGCGACATCGTGTACCTGATCCTGGAAGAGCAGCGCAGGGTGGACATCCTCGTGGTGGTCTGGTTGGCCTGACTCGGTGATCACGGGGTGCCCTCGCCTCCTCACCCCGACGGTGGTGGGGCGAAGGGCGCCAGCGGGATGCCCTCGGCGCGCAGCCGGTCCCGCACCGCCGTGGCGATCGCCACCGCGCCGGGGCTGTCGCCGTGTACGCAGATCGACTCGGCACGCACCACGATTCGGCTGCCGTCCACCGCCTCGATCGGCTCGCCCGCCGCCAGCCGCACGCACCGCAGCGCGATTTCCTCCGGGTCGTGCAGCACGGCGCCGGGCTCGCGCCGGGACACCAGCGTGCCCTCCGGCGTGTAGGCCCGGTCGGCGAACGCCTCCCGCACCGTCCGCAGCCCCGCGCCCTCGGCCAGCCGCAGCCACGCCGACCCGGGCAGGCCGAGCACCGCCAACCCCGGGTCGTACTCGCGCACCGCGCGCACCACCGCGCCGGCCTGCTCCTCGTGGTGCACGATCGCGTTGTACAGCGCGCCGTGCGGCTTCACGTAGGTCACCGAGGTGCCGGCCACCCGCGCCAGCCCGGCCAGCGCGCCGACCTGGTACAGCACGTCGTCCGTCAGCTCCGCCGGCGCCACGTCGACGAACCGCCGGCCGAACCCGGCCAGGTCCCGGTAGCCCACCTGCGCCCCGACCGCGACCCCGCCGGCCACGGCCAGCTCGCACGCCCGCCGAATCACCCCCGGATCACCGGCGTGGAAACCGCACGCGACGTTGGCGCTGGTGACGATCCGCAGCAGCGCCGCGTCGTCGCCCAGCTCCCACCGGCCGAACCCCTCGGCCAGGTCCGCGTTGAGATCCATCGGCTCCACCTTCACCTCCACAGCGCGGCGATGCCACTCAGCGAGTTCCACCCCAGGTACAGCGTCAGCAGCCAGGCCAGCACCCCGACGCCGAGCAGCCAGCGCGGGTAGCGGTAGCCGCCGAGCAGGTCCCGCCGCCGCGCGGCGACCCACAGCAGCACGCCGAACCCGACCGGCAGGATCAGCCCGTTCAGCGCGCCGGCCAGCACCAGCAGCGTCGCCGGCGCCTGGTTCAGCAGCAGGAAGATCCCGGTGGACAGCGCGATGAACCCGATCACCAGCCAGTTCCGCCGCCGGGCCAGCGCCGGGGAGAACGTCACGAGGAACGACACCGACGTGTACGACGCGCCGAGCACCGAGGTGATCGCCGCGGCCCACAGGATCATCCCGAACAGCCGCAGCCCGACCTCGCCCGCGGCGTGCCGGAACGCGTCCGCCGTCGGGTTGTCCGCGGCCAGCGCGACGCCGCCGGCGACCACGCCGAGCACCGCGAGGAACAGCACGATCCGCATGACCCCGGTGACCAGCAGCGCGGTCACCGAGCCGCGGCTGACCCGAGCGACCTCCGCCGGCCCGGTGATGCCGGCGTCGACCAGCCGGTGCGCGCCGGCGTAGGTGATGTAGCCGCCCACGGTGCCGCCGATCAGGGTGGTGATCGCCAGGAAGTCGATGGTGTCCGGCCACACCGACTGGCGCAGCGCCGTACCCAGCGGCGGGGCGGAGGTGGCCGCGACGTACAGCGTCATCCCGATCATCAGCACGCCGAGCACCACCACCAAGCGGTCCATCGCCACCCCCGCCCGCCGGCTCAGGAAGATCGCGACGGCCACCAGCGCGGAGAGCGCGCCGCCGACCTTCACGTCGAGCCCGAGCAGCGCGTCCAACCCGAGTGAGGTGCCAGCGACGTTGCCGATGTTGAACACCAGCCCGCCGAACACCACCAGCGCCGCCATGACGTAGCCGAGGCCGGGCAGCACCCGGTTGCCGAGGTCCTGCGCGCGCAGCCCGGAGACGCCGATGATCCGCCAGACGTTCAGCTGCACGGCGATGTCGATCAGGATCGACAGCAGGATCGCGAAGGCGAAGGCGGCGCCGAGCCTGATGGTGAACTGGGTGGTCTGGGTGATGAAGCCGGGACCGATGGCGCTGGTGGCCATCAGGAACACCGCGCCGAGCAGCGTTCCGCGCCGGAGTGCCGTGCCGGTGGTGGTCTGGTCGGCCATGGGGGACTCCCCTCTTCCGTTGGCCAGGAACGGTACCGAGTTGTTGAACAATCCGGCAATACCCTTGTGGAACCTTGTCGCTACGATCATTGTGGAAGCCTCGTGACGTCAGGAGCCCGATGACCGCCACCGACCCGTGGGTGGACCTGCTCGCGGGTGACCGCGCACTGCTCGACCGCACCAGCACCGCCGAGCGGGTGGCCGACGTGCTGCGGCAGCGCATCGTCGAGGGCCTGCTCCGGCCGGGCACCCGGCTGTCCGAGGAGAGCGCGGGGCGCGCGCTGGCCGTCTCCCGCAACACCCTGCGCGAGGCGTTCCGGCTGTTGGTGCACGAGCGGCTGCTGGTGCACGAGTTCCACCGCGGCGTGTTCGTCCGGGTGCTGACCGCGGACGACGTGGCCGACCTGTACCGGATCCGGCGCATGCTGGAGACCGCCGCGCTGCGTGGGGCCGGGGACGCCGGCGCGGCACGGATCGCGGCGGTGGACGCCGCGGTGACCGCCGGCGAGCGGGCCGCCGCCGAGCGCCGCTGGCTGGACGTCGGCACCGCGAACATGCGCTTCCACCAGGCCATCGCCGGGCTGGCCGGCAGCCAGCGGGTGGACGAGATCATGCGCCAGCTGCTCGCCGAGCTGCGACTGGCGTTCCACGTGATGGCCAGGCCGGAGGAGTTCCACGCCCCCTACCTCGACCGAAACCGGGAGATCACCGGGCTGCTCACCCGCGGTGCGCTGGCCGAGGCCGAGCGACGGCTGGAGGAGTACCTCGACGTCGCGGAGGCCCAGCTGGTCGGGGCGTTCCGCCGGCTGGAGGCCGGGGAGGGTCAGACCGCGCGGTAGTCGCGCACCGGGTACCGCGGCCCGAACCGGGGGCGGGTGAAGCCGGCCGCCTCCAGGTACCGCACCACCCGCTGCCGCTGCGGCGCGTACGGCGCCAGCTCCGCCAGCATCCCGGCGTCGTCCAGCGCGCTGCCGACCAGCGCGTGCCCCACGATCGCCGGGATGTGGAAGTCGCCGACGCTCACCGCGTCGGGATCGCCCCACGCCCGCTGCGCGACCTCGGCCGCGGTCCACACCCCGACGCCGGGCACCTGGCGGAGCAGCCGCCGGCCCGCGGTGCCGCCGAGCTCGGCGGCCCGCTCGAGCCGGCGCGCCACCCGCGCCGCCGCGACCAGCGTGGTCCGCCGCTTCAGGTCGACCCCGGCGCGGTGCCAATCCCAGTCCACAACGGAGCGGATGGCGGCCGGGGTGGGTGGCACCCGCAGCCCGGCCGGGGCCGGGCCCGGCGCCGGCTCGCCGAACCACCGGCACAGCTCGCGCCACGAGCGGCGGGCCTCCACGCCGGTGACCTTCTGCTCCAGCACGGCGGGCACGAGCGCGTCCCAGACCCGGCCGGACGCGCCGATCCGCAGCCCCGGCATCCGCCACCGCACCCTGGCCACCACGTCGTGGTGCGCGACGAAACCCGTGTCGTCGTCACCGGCGCCCAGCAGCGCCGGCAGCCGGTCGAGCAGGAACGCGGCCCCGTCGCCCCACGCCGCCGCCTCCACCTCGCCGTCGGCCCGGCGCAGCGCGAGGGTGCCGGGCCCGTCCGGGGTGTTGCCGGCCAGCCACGCCAGGCCGTCCGCGTCCCGGCGCACCGCGGGGTCACCCTTGCCGCGCTGCAGCGGCGCCAGCACCGCCGGCAGGTCCAGCGGGAACGGTGGGCGCCAGCGGCGGCGCAGCTCAGGCATCACTGGAGAACCGCACCGCGCCGTCGGAAAGCTCGGCGCCCGGCCACACCCTGGCGCCGGCCAGCAGCTCGCAGCGGGCGCCGATCCGGGCGCCGTCGCCGAGCACCACGCCGCGCAGCACGGTGCCGGCCCCGACCCGCGCGCCGCGGCCGAGCACCGAGTGCTCCACCACCGCGTCCTCGCCGATCTCCACGTCGTCGAACAGTACCGACCCGTCGACGCGCGCGCCCGCGCCGACGACCGCGCCGGCGCCGACCGTCGCGCCCCCGGTCACCGTGGCGCCGTCGGCGACCGTGGCGCCGGCGAGCAGCAGGGCGTCGCCGCACGCGCCGGGCAGGGCGGCGGTGGGCGCGACGCCGCGCACCAGGTCGGCCGAGCCGCGGACGAAGGCGTCCGGGGTACCGACGTCGAGCCAGTAGGAGGTGTCGACGAAGCCGTGCAGGTGCGCGCCGGCGGCGAGCAGTCCGGGGAAGGTCTCACGCTCGACCGAGACGCGGCGGCCGGCGGGGATGGACTCGATGACCGAGCGGCGGAAGATGTAGCAGCCGGCGTTGATCTGGTCGGTCGGCGGGTTCGGGGTCTTCTCCAGGAAGGCCGTGACGCGGCCCGTGCCGTCGGTGGGCACCGAGCCGAACCGGCTGGGGTCGGCCACCCGCTGCAGGTGCAGGGTGACGTCGGCGGCCGCCGTGCGGTGCGCCGCGACGAGCGCGCCGAGGTCGGCGCCGGAGAGGATGTCGCCGTTGCACACCACCACGTCGTCGGCGCGGAGTCGCTCGTGGACGTTGCGGATGGCGCCGCCGGTGTCCAGCGGCTCCTCCTCGACGACGTACTCCAGCTCCAGCCCGAGGGCCGCGCCGTCGCCGAAGAACTCCTCGAAGACCTCGGCTCGGTAGGAGGTGCCGAGCACGACGTGCGTGATGCCGGCGGCGCGGAGCCGGGAGAGGAGGTGGCTGAGGAACGGCACGCCGGCGGTCGGCAGCATCGGCTTCGGCGCCGACAACGTCAGCGGCCGCAGCCGCGTTCCCTTGCCACCGACGAGGACGACGGCGTCGACAGCTCCCCCGGACACCTTCACGGCTCGCGACCCCTCCCTGCGATGATCATTGCGCGGAACAGGCGACAGACCGCGGGAAACACTGACGGTTGCCGCCCGGAGGGCATACCCTAGACATTACGGCTGCGGCCCCGGTCGGAGAGGGCCTCGGGTGAGGTACGGGAGGCGAGGGCATGGACCCCCGCGAGCGAGCCGACGTGCTGCTCTCCCGCGCACGCGCGCGCGGGGGTGTGGTGACGCCGGACAACATGACGTCGCCGATGGATGCCGTGAACACGCAGCAGATCCCGAGATCCGTGGTCACCGAGATCGACCGCGGGCAGGACCCGGACACCACCACGAAGCTGCCGTCGTCGGTGATCGAGGCCTCCGACACCACCGACCGGATGCCGGCGCCGAGCAGCCGACCCGCGCCCGGCGGCGCGGGGGGAGCGGGCGAGCCGCTCACCGAGGTCGAGGAGCAGGAGGTCGACGGCCTCATCCCGACGATCAAGACCCGCTCGGGCCAGTCCGAGCTGTCCCGCCGCCTCGAAGGACTGTGACACCAACCACCGCGACCCCGGCTCGAGCCGACTTCGGTCGACCCCGGACCGCCCCGGTTGAGGTCGGCTTCGGCTGACCCCGGTCGCCCCGGTTGGTCGTGAGGCGCCCCTTGGCACAGCCCCCACCGACTCCGGCGGGGAAGCTCACAGCGATGCCAGTCCGGCCCCGGAACGAACCGGAGCCTGTCAAGTCGCTCGCCAAAAATACGTACACCTAATCATGCGTCGAAACGCTCCCCCTGCCATCGGAGAAAACAGGGGTGCCACCAGTTAAGAGGGAAAGGAGAAACCGTATCCTGCGGGCGGGAGGCGCCATGTCGACTCGAACGGCTGCCGGTGACCCCGGCGAGCGCGTGCACTCCGAGCTACGCCAGGCGTTGCGGACGGGGCCGTTCCCCGCCGCACTGCATCTCGCGATCGAGGCCAGCGGGTTCACCCTCGACCAGCTACAGGTCTGGCTGGCCGAGCACGGAGCCAGGGTCAGCGTGCCGACGCTCAGTTACTGGCGGCGTGGTCGCAGCAGGCCCGAGCGCCCCGGCTCGATACACGCCGTTCGGCTGCTCGAGCAGGTACTCGAACTCCCCGCCGACTCCCTGGTCTCCTTGCTCGGCCCGCGCAGGCCGCGTGGACGCTGGATCGGGCACACCCCGGGCAGCCTGGACGTGGGCATGCTCTGGGACGACACCCGCCCGATCGAGCTGCTGAACGCGGTGGGCGCTCCCCCACGCAGCGTACTGAGCAGGATCAGCGCCCAGGTCACCATCACGATCGACGGTGAGCGGCGCGCGCGTTCGGTCCACCTGCGCGAGCTCGTCCGGGCCAACGTGGACAGGGTGTCCAGCTGCGGGGTGCTGTACTGGGCGCACGAGGACCCCGCGAACCCGCCCGCGCTGTCCGGTGTCCGGTACTGCCGAGTGGGACGGGCCCAGGTCGACCGGCCGGTGGGCCTGATCGCGGCCGAGCTGATCCTGGACCGGATGCTGGACGCCGGGGAGCCCGCGCTGCTGGAGTACGAGTGGCACTTCTCCCCTGGCGCGCCAATGGTGAACTACGACCACCGCGTCCCCGAACCGGTGAAGGAGTACGTCCTCCAGGTACGCTTCGAGCCGGGTGCCGTCCCCGCGCGGTGCCGTCGGTACGAGCGGCGCACGGTGACCGCGCCCGAAGACGGCGGGCGCGAGCTGTGGATCGGCGGGTCGAACACCGCACTGGTCGCCGAATGGGACCTGCCTGCCGGGATCGTCGGCATGCGGTGGAGCTGGCCCGACGCCGGTCTGGTGAATTGAGTGGCAACTTAACAGTATTGCCGGACCGAATTCGCGAACCGATTTAACGAGTCTGTTCGGCCAGCGTTCCACCGACTTACCTTCCTCCGTGGCAATCCCGACCACAGGAGGCGAAGTTGAGAAAGTGGAGATCGCGCGCCTGCGCATCCGCGCTCGCCGTGGTGGCGAGTGCGGGACTCGCGCTCACGCAGACGGTGACCGCCGCCGCGGCGCAACCCGAACAACCGGTCGTCAGCAACGTCGAGCACCCGGTCGAGGGAACCTACCTGGTCACCCTGGCCGCGAGCAGCCAGGCCGCGCAGTCGGCCGCGGGCACGGAACGAGCCGCACGCTCCCTTGCCCAGGAGTACGGGGGCACACTGGACGCCGTCCTCACCGCGACCATGCGGGGCTACGTGGTGGCGGACCTGCCGAAGCGGCAGGCTCGCCGGCTCGCCGCCGACCCCAGGGTGGCCGAGGTGCGGCAGAGCGGCCGTGCCGGGATCGGTGGTACTGGTGGCACCCAGCCGAATCCCCGGAACTGGGGTCTGGACCGCATCGACCAGCGGGACCGACCCCTGGACGACAGTTTCACCTATCCCAATGACGGGGAGGGCGTGACGGCCTACATCGTGGACACCGGCATCCGCTACAGCCACCAGGAGTTCGGCGGCCGGGCCTCCTTCGTGTGGACCTGCACGACAACCCCAACCAGGGCAATGACTGCAACAACCACGGTACGCACGTCTCCGGGATCGTCGGCGGGGAGACCCGTGGGGTCGCCAAGGCGGTCGACCTCGTCTCCGTTCGTGTCCTCGGCTGCGACGGCTTCGGCAAGGACGTCGACGTGATCGAGGCGGCCGAGTGGATCACCAAGAACGCGGAGAAGCCGGCGGTGGCCAATCTCAGCGTCTACACCGACGATCCGGACATCGCGGCCGAGGCCATCAGCAACTCGATCTCATCCGGCATCCAGTGGTCGTTGATCACCGGGAACAACGGCCGTGACGCCTGCGACCACGGGCCGGGCGGCCAGGTCCCTTCCGCGCTCCAGGTCGGGAACTCGACCAGCAACGACACCCGGCGCTTCGACTCCAACCACGGGCGCTGCATGGACCTGTTCGCCCCCGGCACGGACATCAACTCGGCCTACCGCAGCAGCGACTCCTCCTACGGCACCCTGAGCGGCACCTCGATGGCCGCACCGCACGTGGCCGGCGCGATGGCGCTGCGGTTGCACGACGCTCCGAGCAGCAGCCCGGCGCAGTTGCATTCGTGGGTCATGGACAACGCGAGCACCGGCAAGCTGTCCGGGCTTTCCGGCGACACCCCCAACAAGCTGCTGTACGTGCCGAACGATGGTTCCCAGCCACCGGGCGACCCGGTCGCCCAGTTCACCGCTTCCTGCTCCGACGATTCGCTGACCTGCACCTTCGACGGCTCCGGGTCCTCCGACCCCGACGGCGGCATCACCTCCTACACCTGGGACTTCGGCGACGGCACCACCGGCACCGGAGCCACCACCAGGCACACCTACCTCGGCCACACCACCAACTACACCGCGACCCTCACCGTCACCGACAACGATGGCAACACCGCAACCACCCACCGCACCATCCAGTGCTGGAGCTTCGGCACCAACCAGGGCTTCTGCTTCGGCAGCTGAGCCCCGTACCGGGGGAGGCGTGGGCGGGGACGCCTTCCCCAGTACCTTCCCCCGTGCGCGCTCAGCCGAGATCCGGCCCCTTGACGCGCAACTCGTCCACTGTGCTCAGCCCAGTTCGCGGGCGTAGTCGGTGAGCGAGCGCTGGTAGCGCGGCAGGTGCGGGACCAGCGCGGTCAGCGCGACCGACACCGCCTCCCGCTCCCTGCCGGCGCTGGTCAGCGCCAGCGCCAGGAACGCACGCACGGCATCGTCCAGCTCGTCCGAGCCGCGGTCCAGCTCCTCGGTGAGCAGCCGCACGCTCTCCTCGGCCTGCCCGAGGTTGCGCAGCGAGCTGGCGAGCTGGATCACCGCCTGCCGGCGCAGCGACCCCGACAGCCCATTGGCCAGCGCCCGCCGGTACCGCTCGACGGCCTGGTCCGGCTGGTCCGTGGAGTCGAACGCCGACCCGTGCTCGTACAGGCCGACCGGGTCGTCCTCCGGCACCTCGGCGACGAGCTTCTCCATCTCCCGGAGGAAATCCACGGGACTCCGCTCGTCGAACGAGTCCCACAGCAGCGCGACCCGCCGCTCCCAGTCAGTGTTGGTCATGCCCGCCAGTCTGGCACGGCCCCACCAGGCAACCGGCTCGCCTCGGCACCACGACGCCGAAACACCGGCGCACCTCACCGAAACCGAAGCGGCCGGGCAGGCTCACTGACCGCGGGTGGCGAGCTTCAGCCGCAGCGCCAGCCCGGCGCGGATGGCGAGCAGCACCGGCTTCCACAGCGGCCCCCGGTGCCGGTCGGCGAGGAAGCGGTACGCGCTCTCGTGGTGCACGGCAAGCATCTTCGCCGGCGCGCGGGAGGTGGCCTTCCCGCCGAGGTGCATCACCTCGGCCGAGGGCGCGTACACGTTCAGCCAGCCCGCCTTCGCCAGCCGGTCGCCGAGGTCGACGTCCTCGAAGTACATGAAGTAGCGCGGGTCGAAGCCACCCACCGAGTCGAACGCGGCCCGGCGCAGCAGCAGGCACGACCCGGACAGCCAGCCGGCGATGCGCTCCACCGGCTCCGCCCGGTCCTGCCGGTACGCCCGCGTCCACGGGTTGCCCGGCCACACCTTGCCGAGCACCGCGTGCCCGATCCCCCTGCCCAGCGACGGCACCAGCCGCGCCGACGGGTACACCGCGCCGTCGGCCTCCCTGATCAGCGGCCCGAACGCACCTCCCCGCGGCCAGCCCCGCGTCACGTCCAGCAGCGCGTCGAGCGACCCCGGCTGCCACTCCAGGTCCGGGTTGGCCACCACCACCCAGCCGACCTCGTCGCCGAGCGTCGCCACCCCGCGGTTGGCCGCCGTGCCGTAGCCGACGTTCTCCCCCATCCGCACCAGCCGCACCCCGGGGCGCTCGGCGGCCCGCTCGGGCGCGCCGTCGGCCGACTCGTTGTCGGCCAGCACCACCGGCACGTCCCGGGTCGTGGCCTTCTCCAGAGTGTCCAGGAACCGGTCCAGCGTCTCGCCGGGGAAGTAGGTGACGACCACCACGGCGACGTCGTCACCGTAGGTCTTCTCAAGTGTCGGCTCGGTCACGCCGCCATTGTGCCCGCCCTCACCGCGCGCGCCGCCGATGGGCCGCCCACGCCTTCGCGTACGCCTCCCGGTGCCGCTCGGCACTGGTGGCCCAGGAGAACTCCTTCGCCCTGCGCTGCGCGGCCGACGCCAGCACCGCCCGCCGGGAAGGGTCGGCGAGCAGCTCGGCCAGCGCGGCGGCCACGTCGCCGGCGCCCACCCCGCAGTAGGCCACCGCGTCGCCGCCGACCTCGGGCAGCGACAGCCGCCGGGTGGTGAGCACGCACGCCCCGCACGCCATCGCCTCCAGCACCGGGAGGCCGAACCCCTCCCCGAGGCTCGGGTAGGCCACCAGCTCGGCCCCGCCGAGGAACCCGGCGAGCGTGTCGAACGGCAGATACCCGGCGCGGATCACCCGCAGCCGGTGCGGCACGGCGTCGAGCGCCCTCTCCACCTGCGTGTCCCACCCCGGCTGCCCGGCGAGCACCAGCGCCGGCGGGTCCGGCCGGCCGGCGACCGCCTTGGCGAAGCCGCGGATCAGCGCCGGCACGTTCTTCCGAGGCTCGAGCGCGCCGAGGAACGCCACGTACGGGGTGTCGCCGAGGCCGACCGCGGCGCGGGCGGCCCGCACCTCCTCCGGCGCCGGCGGGTGGAACCGTTCGGTGTCCACGCCGTGGTGGATGACCTCCAGCCGGGCCGGGTCGGTCCTGGTGACCCTGCCCAGCTCCCGCGCGGTCGCGGCGCTGGGTACGACGCACAGTGTGGCCCTGCGCAGCGCGGTGACCGTCCAGGCCCGGAAGAACCGCGCCTTCACCCCGGCGTGCAGCACGGCGTCGGTGAAGAACGTCCCGTCGTGCAGGGTGACCACCGAGGCGGCGGGGCTGGCCAGCGGCATGGTGTAGTGCGGCGAGTGCACGACGTCCACGCCGAGCCGGCGGACCAGCATCGGCAGCGTGGTCTGCTCCCAGGTCAGCCGGGCGGTGCGGGTCGCGGTGGACTGCGCGGTCGGCAGCACCCGGGAGCGCGGCGCCAGCCGGCCGTACAGCTGCGCGTCCCGCGGCTGGCAGACGACCGTCGGCGGCGCGCCGTCCTGGTCGAGCGCGGCCACCAGGGAGTCCACGTAGCGGCCGACGCCGCCGCGGTCCGCCGGCACGGCGGTCGCGTCGATCAGCACGTGTGGTTCGGCTGCCACCCGAGCAGGGTACGACCGATCGGGTTCACGAGGGTCGGGAACCGGCAAACTGGTGCAGGGCCCAAATCCGCTCGGCCGCGCCGCGCCAGGAGAACTCCGCGGCCCGTGCCCGCCCCGCGGTGACCAGCCGTCCGGCCAACTCGGGCGAGCCGAGCACCGCCCGCAGCGCGCCGGCCAGCGCGGCCGGGTCCCGCCGGGGCACCACCACCCCCGCGCCGCCGGCCACCTCGACCAGCGCCGGCGCGTCCGAGTGCACCACCGGCACCCCGCACGCCATCGCCTCCAGCAGCGGGAGGCCGAACCCCTCGGCGAGGCTGGGCACCGCCAGCACGCTCGCCCCGCGCAGCACGTGGGCCAGCACCGCGTCGGGCACCCCGCCGAGCACCCGCAGGTCGGCCAGCCCGTGCTCGGCGGCCAGCGCCACCGGGTCGAGCCCGCCCCAGCCGGGCTGGCCGGCCAGCACCAGCGCAACGCCATCGAGCCGGCTCACCGCGTCGACGAGCACGTCGACCCCCTTGCGTGGCTCGAGGGTGCCGACGAACAGGACGTACCGGTCGGGCAGCGGCTCCGGGGGCGGCTCGGGCGCCGGCAGGTCGGCGACGCCGTGCCCGATCACGTGCACCGGCACCGGTCCGGGGGCGTGCCGAGCCAGGTCGTCGGCCACCGCCCTGGTGGGCACCACCACGGCGCCGGCCCGCCGGGTGGCGCGAGTGACCATCGCGCGGTGCCAGGCCGCCCCAC
Source organism: Amycolatopsis arida (assembly GCF_900115565.1). GTDB lineage: Bacteria > Actinomycetota > Actinomycetes > Mycobacteriales > Pseudonocardiaceae > Yuhushiella > Yuhushiella arida. The sequence goes on from NZ_FOWW01000005.1 coordinate 153,581, forward strand.
GCCGGGTCAGCGTCTCCGGGTGGGTCCACGGCACGGTGTCGTGCACGGTGACGGCGAGACTGTGCCTGCCCCACTGCCTGCCCCACTGCCTGCCCCACTGCCCGCCCCACCGGGCGCGGGCGGGGCGCGGCGGGGCCAGCGGGGTGGGCGCGTGCACGGCGTCGCCGCCCGGCCACAGCGGCAGGCCGGCCTGCCACGCGGCGACCAGCGCGCGGGGCGGCAGCGGCAGCATCCGCGGCCCGCGCACGCCGGGGATCCGGGCCGGCTCGACATCGGCCCTGCGGGCGACGGCGCTCGCGACCGTCCAGCCCGGTGGCGCGGTCACGGCCAGCGCGCGGAGCAGCTCGGCGGTGTAGCGGCCGGTGCCGCCGGGCACCGGCGCCAGGAGCTGCTCGGCGATCACCACGAGTTCCGGCACGCGGGCCATTGTGCGCCGTGCCGTTCGGTCCCGGGTGACTGCCGGCCCAGTAGGCTGCTCGCCGTGCCCGGGGCCGTCTCCACCACCGTCGTGGTCGTGACCTGGCGCGGCGCCGACCACGTCACCGCCTGCCTGGACGCGCTGGCCGCCCAGGACCGGCCGCACGCCACGCTGGTGGTGGACAACGCGTCGCGGGACGGCACCGCCGCGCTGCTGGCCGCGCACCCCAGCGCCCCGACCGTGCTGCGGCTGGACCGCAACGTGGGCTACGCCGGCGCGCTGGCCGCGGCACTGGCCCGTGTGGACACCCCGTATCTGGCGTGGCTGAACGACGACGCGGCGCCGGCGCCCGGGTGGCTGGCCGCGCTGGAGAACGCGCTGCGGCCGGGGGTGGCGGCGGTGGCCTCCCGGCTGGAGCACCCGGACGGCACGATGCAGTCCGCCGGCGTGCGGCTCACCCGCGACGGCCACGGCGCGGACATCACCGCCGAAGCACTCCCTACCGCTGAGGCGGCATCCAACACCGCCGAAGCACTCCCTCCCGCTGAGGCGGCATCCAACACCGCCGAAGCACTCCCTACCGCTGAGGCGGCAACCAACACCGCCGAAGCACTCCCTCCCGCCGAGGCGGCAACCAACACCACCCAAGCGTTCCCTCTCCCTGAGGCTGCGTCCGGCACCGCCGGGAACCCGGAGCCGTTCGGGTTCTGCGGTGGGGCGGCGCTGCTGCGCACCGACGTGCTGCGGGCCGTCGGCGGGGTTCCGGCCGCGTTCTTCTGCTACTACGAGGACACCGACACCGCGTGGCGGCTGCGGCTGGCCGGACACCGGGTCGTCCTGGCGCCGGCGGCGCGGGTGCGGCACCTGCACGGCGCGTCCACCCGGCCCGGCTCGACCGGCTTCCACCGCTGGAACGAGCGCAACCGGCTGCTCATGCTGCTGCGCTGCGCGCCGGCCGAGGTGGCGCTGCGCGAGCTGGCCCGGTTCGCCGCCATCACCGCCGCACTGCCACTGCGTCGGACACTGCCCCGGACACCGCGCCGGGCGGTGCCGGACGCGGCCAACTTCCGGGTCGGGTTGCGCTGCCGGGTGCTGGTCGAGGTGCTGGGCAGGCTTCCGGCGTCCCTGCGGCAGCGGCGAGCCATCGGCCGGCGGGCCACGGCGGGTCGACGCGCGGTCTGGCGGACCTGGGCCGGCCGCTAGGCTGCACGTCTCGAACGGCGCTCGAGGGTGGACGGCGCTCGGGAGTGCGCGGGAAGGAGCACGGGTTGGTCCAGGGGGAGACCGCACGGCCGCTGGTGTCGGTGATCGTGGTGAACTTCCGCGGCGCCGAGGACACGATCACCTGCCTGCGCGCGCTCCGCGACGAGCTCGCCTACCCGAACGTGCAGCTGAGTTGCGTGGACAACACCCCTGGCGGTGACGACGCGCGCCGGATCCGCGCCGCGGTCCCCGAGGTGGAGCTGGTGGAGGCGGGCGAGAACCTCGGCTTCGCCGGCGGCTGCAACCTCGGCGCCCGGCACGCCCGCGGCACCGTGCTGGCCTTCCTGAACAACGACGCCCGCCCGCACCCGGAGTGGGCCAGCGCCGCGGTGGCCGAGCTGCGAGCCGACCCGACGGTCGCCGCGGTGGCCAGCAAGGTGGTCGACTGGGCGGGCGAGGCCGCCGACTTCGTCGACGCCGGGCTCACCTGGTTCGGCATGGGCTACAAGCGGCACGCCGGCACGCCGCTGGCCGACCTGCCGGCGGCCGAGCACGAGATCGCCAAGGACGTGCTGTTCGGCACCGGGTCGGCGCTGTTCGTGCGGGCCGCGGTGTTCGCCGAGCTCGGCGGCTTCGACGAGCGGTTCTTCATGTTCTACGAGGACGTGGACCTCGGCTGGCGGCTGAACCTGCGCGGCTGGCGGGTGCGATACGTGCCGGAGTCGGTCGCCTTCCACCGGCACCACGCCACCATGGCGCGGGTCGACACCGCGGACACCGGCAGGGAGACGTTCCTGCTGGAACGCAACGCGTTGGCCGCGCTGTACAAGAACCTCGCCGACGAGACGCTGGCCCGCGCGCTGCCGGCCGCGCTCGCGCTCGCCGTGCGCAGGGCCACCGCCCGCGGCGAGCTGGACCCCACCCATCTGGACCTCCGGAAGGCGACCGCCCCGGAGACCGACCCCGTGCCGGTGCCCCGGCCCGCGCTGGCCGGGCTGCTGGCCATCGACCAGTTCGTGGAGCTGTTGCCGGAGCTGGCCGAGGCCCGCGCGGTCGAGCAGGCCGCGCGCGTCCGCACCGACGCCGATCTGGTGCCGCTGCTGCGCAAGGCGCTCGAGCCGGCGTACCCGCTGCCGCGCTACCTCGCCGCGCACGACGTCCTCGTCGAGGCGTTCGGCCTCGATCGCGACTTCGGGCGGCGGCGCAGGGTGCTGGTGCTCACCGGCGACGCCATCACCGAGCGGATGGCCGGCCCAGCGATCCGGGCGTGGAACATCGCCTCGGTGCTGGCCGGCGAGCACGACGTGCGGCTGGTGACGGTGAACCCGCTGGCCGACCCGCCACCGGCGCCGTTCCCGGTCGGCGCCGCCCGCCGCCGCGACCTGGCCGAGCCGATCACCTGGGCCGACATCGTGATCCTGCAGGGCCACGTCCTGGAGATGGCGCCGGCGCTCAAGCGCGAGCACGCGCACAAGATCGTCGTCTGCGACCTGTACGACCCGATGCACCTGGAGCTGCTCGAGCAGAGCAGGGACACCCCGGACGACCGGAGGGCCGCCGACCTCGCCGGGGTCACCAAGGTGCTCGACGCGCAGCTGGAGCGCGGCGACTTCTTCCTGTGCGCCTCCGAGCGGCAGCGACACCTCTGGCTCGGCCACCTCGCCGCGCTCGGCCGGCTCTCCCCCCGGCTCTACGACGCCGACCCGACCACCCGCTCGCTGCTCGCGGTGGTGCCGTTCGGCCTGCCGGCGCAGCCGCCGCGGCGCACCGGGCCCGGGCTGCGCGCCACGCTGCCCGGCATCGCCGACACCGACCACGTGGTGCTCTGGGCGGGCGGCGTGTACAGCTGGTTCGACCCGCTGACCCTGGTCCGCGCGGTCGACGCGCTGCGCCGGCGGCGCGGCGACCTGCGGCTGGTGTTCCTCGGCATGCGCCACCCCAACCCGGAGGTGGCCGAGATGGACATCGGCACCAGGACGATGCGGCTGGCCGACTCGCTCGGGCTCACCGGCAAGCACGTGTTCTTCAACGAGCAGTGGGTGCCCTACGACGAGCGGCAGAACTGGCTGCTCGAAGCCGACTGCGGGGTCACCACGCACTTCTCGCACGTGGAGACCACGTTCGCGTTCCGCACGCGGGTGCTGGACTACCTGTGGGCCGGGCTGCCGATCGTCACCACCGACGGCGACGCGCTCGCCGACCTGGTCCGCACCGAGGAGCTCGGTGTGGTGGTGCCGGCGGAGGATCCGGACGCGCTCGCCGCCGCGCTGGAGCGGGTGCTCTACGACGCCGAGTTCGCCGCGGCCTGCCGGGCACGGATCGAGGCGGTGGCGCGGCGGTTCACCTGGCCGCGGGTGCTGGCGCCGCTGGTGGAGTTCTGCCGCGACCCGCGGCCGGCCGCCGACCGGTTGCCCGGCGCCGGCGACCTCACCGCCGAGGAGCCGGTGCGCGGGGTGCGGCTGCTCCGCAGGGACCTCGCGCTGGTGCGTGAGTACCTGGCCGAAGGGGGACCGCGCGAGCTGGCCCGCAGGGCGGCCGGCCGGGTGCTGCGGCTGGCCAGGGGCGGACGCGGCGGGACGTGAGCGCGGTGGAATCCCGTCCGCTGCGGGTGTTGCTCGACGGCACTCCCCTGCTCGGAGCGCGCACCGGGGTCGGCCGTTACACCGCGTCGCTGTCCGAGGAGCTGGCCTCGCTGTCCGGAGTGGACACCCGTGCGGTGGCGTTCACCCTGCGCGGCTGGCGCCGGCTGCGCACGGTGCTGCCGCACGGGGTGCGGGCCAGGGGGATTCCGGTGGCGGCGCGACTGTTGCGGGCGTGCTGGCTGCGCGGCGAGTTCCCTCCGGTGGAGCTGTTCGCCGGGCGGACCGACATCGTGCACGGCACGAACTTCGTGCTGCCCGGCACGCTGCGCGCCGCGGGCGTGCTGACCATCCACGACCTCGCCTTCCTCGACGCGCCGCACGAGCTGCCGCCGAGCGACCGGGAGCTGCCCCGGCTGGTGCGCCGCGGCGCCGCGCGGGCCGACGTGGTGTGCACGCCGACCGCGGCGGTGGCCGACGCGGTGGCCGAGCGGTTGGACGTGGACCGGGACAAGATCGTGGTGACCCCGCTCGGCGTCGACCCGGCGTGGTTCACCGGCAGGGCACCGAACGACGACCTGCGCCGGCGGCTCGAGCTGCCCCGGGGGTACCTGCTCTTCGTCGGGGCCGGTGGGCCGCGCAAGGGGTTGGACTGGTTGACCCAGGCGCACGGGACCGCGCCGGAGCTGCCGCCGCTGGTGTTCGCCGGGCCCGGCCCGCACCCGGCCACGGCGCGAAGCCACCACCTCGGCTACCTGTCCGATGTGGAGCTCCGCAGCGTGGTGGCCGGGGCGGCCGCGCTGGTGCTGCCGTCCCGGGACGAGGGCTTCGGCCTCCCGGTGTTGGAGGCCATGGCCTGCGACGTGCCGGTGGTGTGCTCGGACATCCCGGCACTGCGCGAGGTCTCCGGCGGGCAGGCGGCGCTGGTGCCCTACGGCGACGTGGACGGGTTGGCCGCGGCGATGCGGGCCGCGGTGGGCGACCCGCATGCCGCGTCGGCCTCGGCACGCCGGCGGGCGCACGCCGCCGGCTACACCTGGCGCCGGTGCGCCGAGGCCACGATGGCGGCCTACCACCGAGCCGCCGCCCGCTGAACCAGGCCGGTGGCGGGGCTGGCGAGGGGTCACCGGGACCCGAGGGGGTGGGACGGCCTGGCCGCCGCGATCAGCCGGGGAAGCCGGCGAGGATCCGGGTGAACTCGTACTGGCCCTGCGCGATGCCGCTGCACGTCGGGGACACGCCGCCGCCGGCGCACGAGCCGTTGTCCCGGCCCACCGACCAGAACGCCAGCAGCCCGATCCGGTTGGCCCGCGCCCAGTCCACCAGCTGCCGGGCGTGCGACTGGGTGAAGATCTTGCCGTTGAAGTTGCGGCCGATCATCGGGGTCACGCCCAGTCGCCGCTTGAGCTCGGCGTCGCCGCGTCCCGGCCAGATCTGCCGCATCTGGTTCAGCGTGGCCTGTGCGGCCGCGATCACCGCGTCGCCCCAGTTCGCCCTGGACGAGCCGAACTCCATGGTCATCGGGTTGACCAGCACGTCGACGCCGTGGGCGGCGGCGCTGCGCAGCACGGTGACCGAGTACGGGTCGACGCCGTAGTCGTCGCCCTGCACCCGCAGCGTGTAGGTGACCGTCGTCCCGCGCTCGGCCTGCAGCCGGGCCAGCGCGGTGTTGACCATGTCGTGCGGGATGGGCGCCTCGACGTCGACGTCGAGGTGGTTGGTGCCGACGGTGTCCAGGATCTTCCGGTACGCCGCGGTGAGCGACGCCGCGTCCCGGCAGTTGTGCTCGAGGTAGGGGCCGACCGCGCCGCCGGTGGCGACGACCACCTGGCCGCCCATCGCCCTCAGCCCCCGGATGTCGTCGATGATCCGCGAGTCGGTGAGTGGGATGGTGCCGCCCCAGGACGGGTTGCAGCCGCTGTGGTCGCCGAGCACGAACGCGAGGGTGAAGACGCGGTGTCCCGTGACCCTCGCGACGTCCACAAGGGACGGTCGGGACATGGTGATGTCGATATAGGGCGCCGATGTCGGCGCCGGCGCCGCCGCGGTGAACGGATCGCCCTTCTGGTCCGCCGCCGCCGTGGTTGGGGCGCCGAGCACCGCCAGCGCCAGCGCGGCGGCGAGTACGCCGCTTCGGATCCGGCCGGTTCGCATGGTCGACCACCTCGTCTCAGAAGTCGAGACCTGCAGGGAGTGGACGCCGGAGCGTCCCTCCCGGAGGGTAAGTGGTCTAGACCAGATGTGCGTAGGGCCGGTCGTCGTGGGCCGTCCGGGTCAACCGTCCGAACGGGCGCCCTCGCGCAGCGCGTCCCCGTGCGCGGCGAGGAACGCCGACAACGCCTCCCGCCACGGCCGCAGCGGGGTCAGCCCGGCCTCCCGCCACGCGCGGTCCGACAACACCGAGTACGCCGGGCGTGCCGCCGGCCGCGGGAACTCGGCCGTGGTGCACGGCCGCACCCGCTCCGGGTCCGCGCCCAGCTCGGCGAAGATCGCCCTGGCGAAGCCGCACCAGGTGGTGTCGCCGGTGTTGGTCAGGTGCAGCACCCGCTGCTCGGGGCCCTCGCCGGCGGCGACCCGGCCGGCCAGCTCGAGCAGCCCGCGGGCCAGGTCGGCGGTCCACGTCGGCGAGCCGCGCTGGTCGTCCACCACGGACAGCGTGTCCCGCTCCCGCTCCAGCCGCGTCATCGTGGCGACGAAGTTGCTCCCGCCGGCCCCGTACAGCCACGCCGAGCGGACGATCCACGCCTGGGCACCCGAACCGAGCACCGCGTCCTCCCCCGCCGCCTTGGTGCGCCCGTAGGCACCGCGCGGCAGCACGCGGTCGGCGGGCTCGTAGGGCCGGTCGGCGTCGCCGGGGAAGACGTAGTCCGTGGAGACGTGCACCAGCGGCACCCGGCGCGACGAGCAGGCCGCGGCGAGCACCCTGGGCCCGTCGACGTTCACCGCGAACGCCCGCTCCTCGTCGGTCTCCGCGGCGTCCACGGCGGTGTAGGCCGCGGCGTTGACCACCACCGCGCGCCGGCCGGACTCCCGGGCCCGGCGGGCGAGGTCGGCCACCGCCTCGATCACCGCACCGGCCGAGGTGAGGTCCAGCTCGGCGGAGCCCGGCGCGACCACCTCCACGGACGCGTCGCTGGCGGCGGCCAGGTCACGGCCGAGTTGCCCACCACCGCCGGGCACCAGCACGACGAGACCGTCCACGGTGGTCACGCCCCTTCCAGCGCGGCGCGCTTCTTGAGCGGCTCCCACCAGGCGCGGTTGTCGACGTACCAGCGGACCGTCTCGGCCAGGCCCTCGTCGAACGGGATCCGCGGCGTGTAGCCCAGCTCGCCGCTGATCTTGGTGATGTCCACGGAGTAGCGCCGGTCGTGGCCCTTGCGGTCGGTCACCCGCCGCACCCGGTCCCAGCCCGCGCCGACCGCCCGCAGCAGCCGGTCGGTGAGCTCCCGGTTGGTCAGCTCGGTGCCGCCACCGATGTTGTAGGTCTCCCCGGCCCTGCCCTTGTCGGCCACCAGCTGAATGCCGTGGCAGTGGTCGTCGACGTGCAGCCAGTCCCGCACGTTCATCCCGTCGCCGTAGAGCGGCACGTCCTCGCCGTCGATCAGGTTGGTGATGAACAGCGGGATGACCTTCTCCGGGAACTGGTACGGGCCGTAGTTGTTCGAGCACCGGGTGACACACACCGGAAGACCGTAGGTGCGGTGGTAGGACCGGGCGATCAGGTCGGCGGACGCCTTCGACGCGGAGTACGGCGAGTTCGGCTCTAGCGGGTGCTCCTCGGTCCAGGAGCCCTCCTCGATCGACCCGTACACCTCGTCGGTGGACACGTGCACGAACTTGCCGACGGAGGCGTCGAGCGCGGCCTGCAGCAGGGTCTGCGTGCCGGCGACGTTGGTCAGCACGAAGTCCGCGGCGCCGAGAATGGACCTGTCCACATGCGACTCCGCGGCGAAGTGCACCACGAGGTCCACCCCGCGCATCAGCTCACCCACCAGCTCGGCGTCGCGGATGTCGCCCTGGACGAACCGCAGCCGGGGGTTCGCGGCCACCGGGGCGAGGTTCTCCCGGCACCCGGCGTAGGTCAGCTTGTCCAGGACCACCACCTCGGCGTCGGCGACCGTGGGGTACCGCCCGGTCAGCGCCTGGCGCACGTAGTGCGACCCGATGAACCCGGCTCCCCCGGTGACCAGGACCCGCATGTGCATTCCACCCTCTCGTTACCGGTGACGCCCGCAGTGTGCCACGGTCCGCTCTGGCCTCATTCGACCAATCCACCCCACATTCTCGGCGAAGTCAGTAATGTGGGAGGAAAGCGCCCTGCGGAGGTTGCGGAACGCCCTTCGTCCGGGGTACGCGCTGACCGCGAGGCCATCTGGGAGGAGCGCGCGTGACGGACCGGCCGCGGCCTGTGATCGGCGAGCCGGTCGCCCGTCGTCGAGGGGGCGCCGTGGGCCGGGTGGTGCTGCGTGGCGGCAAGGCGCTGCTCACCGCCGTCTCGGTGGCCGTGCTCGCGCTGGCCTGGTACGGCTGGCAGTTCGTCGGCGACCTCAACGAGGGGCTGGCCACCACCAACGTCTTCGACGGCGAGCCGAAGGCCAAGCCGCTGGACGGGGCGATCGACATCCTGCTCGTCGGCCTCGACAGCCGCACCGACGCGCACGGCAACCCGCTTCCGCGCGAGGTACTGGACATGCTGCACGCCGGGAAGGCCGACGGCGAGCGGCAGACCGACACGATGATCCTGGTGCACATCCCGCAGGACGGCACCCGCGCCGTGGCGGTCTCCTTCCCCCGCGACACCTGGGTCGAGCTGGCCGGCGGCTACGGCAGGCACAAGCTGAACAGCGCGTTCGTCTACGCCTACAACGACAAGCACCAGACCCTGCTCGCCCAGGGCGAGACCGACCTGCGGAAGGTGCAGCGGCAGGCCACCCTCGCCGGCAGGAAGAACCTGATCGCCACCGTCGAGCAGCTCATCGGCCGGCCGGGCATGATCGACCGCTACGCCGAGGTCAATCTCGCCAGCTTCTACGAGATCACCAAGGCCATCGGCGGCATCGAGGTGTGCCTGAAGGAGCCGGTCCAGGAGTACCGGTCGGGAATCGACCTGCCCGCCGGCCGGCAGACCGTCGAGGGCGTGCAGGCGCTGGCGTTCGTCCGGCAGCGCTACGAGCTGCCGAACGGCGACCTCGACCGGATCGCCCGCCAGCAGGCGTTCCTGTCCGGCCTCGCCCGCAAGGTGCTCTCCACCGACGTGCTGACCAGCCCGAGCAAGCTCAACGAGCTGGTCGCCGCGGTGAAGAAGTCGGTGGTGCTGTCCGAGCAGTGGGACCTGTGGGAGTTCGCCGCGCAGATGCGCGGGCTCACCGGCGGCAACATCGAGTTCCACACCATCCCGGTGGTGGGTGACGCCAGGATCGGCGGGGCCTACGTGCTCCGGATCGACGTGGCGCGGGTGCGCTCGTTCGTCGCCTCGCTGGTCGGGGAGCCCGAGCCGGCACCGGACGACACCGTGTCCGGCGCCGCGGACATCACCGTCACCGTCTACGACGGCTCCGGAGGCAGCGGGCTCGGCCGGCAGGTGCGGGACCTGCTCACCGACAGCGGGTTCGCCGGCACCGGGGTGACCAGGACCGCCGCCAGGTCCACCACCGTGGTGCGGCACGCGCCCGGCGACACGGCGACGCTCACCGCGATCCGGCAGGCACTGGGCGAGGTCGAGGTGGCCGCGGAGCCCGATCCGGACGTGCCGACCGGGCAGGCACGGGTCCTGGTCGGGCGGGACTTCCGGCCGACCACGGCGGCCTCGCCGTCCAACGCCGCTGGGCAGCGCAATCCGGCTCCGGCCGCCAGCTCAGGGCCGGGATCGGCGTCGACCTCCGCCGCGCCGCCCGCGGCGCCGCCGATCACGGCCGGCGGCGTCCCCTGCGTGAACTAGCGTGTGAACTCGCGCTCCCGTACCGGCTCGACGGCTTCGGACGAAGCGCCGGTGGCCTAGCCTTGAGTAGGCATGGTGGACGTCGGAAACGAGGTGGGGTGGGGACGTGACCGGCGGCGACGACGGCCCGGAGCGCGATCCGGAGCGGGAGGGGTCCGGAGAGTCGGAGGTCGGCGACACCGGCACCGCGGACGAGCACACCGCGGACCGGGGTGACGCCGGCGAGGACGCCGCCCACGACGACACGGGCGAGCACGGCGCTGCCCTCGAGGACGCGGCCGAGCACGGTACGGCCGAGGAGGACCCGGCGGGCGGCGCCGGGACCGCCGAGGACGGCGGGGACTCGGCTGCCGGCGAGAGCACCACTGCCGAAGACCACGAGGATTACGAGGACCACACGGCCGAGGGCGGCGGCGGAGCGGCCGCGTCGCCGCGGCGGTTCGTGCCCTCGCCACACCCGCGCTCGGCGCCCCCGGCCAGCGAGTCCCGCCTGGCCGAGCCCGCCCGGTCGCGGCGGGGGCGGCGGGCCGGGCACGCGGTGGGGCGGGTGCTGCTGGCGTTGCTGTCGGCGGTGGCGCTGGTGGCCACCGGCTACGCCTACACCCGGCTCGACGACCTGCGGGACAACGTCCACACCACCGACGCCCTCGACCTGCACGACGAGGACCCGGTGGCCCCGCCAGCCGACGACGGGGCCACCGACATCCTGCTGGTCGGCACCGACGCGCGCACCGACATGCAGGGCAACCCGCTGCCGCTCGACGTGCTGAGGGCGTTGCGCACGGAGAGCAAGGCGGGGATCAACACCGACACGTTGATCCTGCTGCGCGTCCCGAAGGACGGCGGCCGGCCGACCGGGGTGTCGATCCCGCGGGACACGTGGGTGAGCGTGCCCCAGGGCGGCCACGCCAAGATCAACTCGGTGTACGGCGTGGCGAAGGCGGCCGCGGCCGAGCGGCTGCGCCGGGAGGGGGCGCGCGACCAGGCCGCGATCGAGCGCGAGTCCGACCAGGCCGGGCGCCGCGCGCTGGTGAAGACCGTGCAGGAGTTCACCCAGGTGCGGATCGACCACTACGCCGAGGTCGGGCTGCTCGGGTTCTACCTGCTCACCGAGGCACTCGGTGGGGTCAAGGTGTGCCTGCGGCACGCGACCGAGGACAAGGACTCGGGGGCCGACTTCCGCGCCGGGCCGCAGGTGGTGTCCGGCGGCGAGGCGCTGTCGTTCGTGCGGCAGCGGAAGAACCTGCCGCGCGGCGACCTGGACCGGATCGTGCGGCAGCAGGCGTTCCTGGCGTCGGCGCTGCACCAGGTGCTGTCCGCGGGCACGCTGACCAACCCGGGCAAGCTGGACCAGCTCACCGACGCGGTGCACCGGTCGCTGGTCACCGACCCGGACCTCGACCTGTTGAAGTTCGCCGAGCAGGCGAAGGACATCGCCTCGGGCGACATCGAGTTCGTCACCATCCCGGTGGTCACGGTGGGCGCCCGCAGCGAGGACGGGCAGAGCATCGTCGAGGTGAACCTCGCCGAGGTGCGCCGGTTCATCGCCGGCCTGGTGCCCACGGACTCCGGAGCCACCGGAGCCGCCGAGGCCACCGCGGGTGTCCGAGGGGGTGGCGGCGCCGCCGGGAGCAACGGCGCCGGCGGTGGCGCCGCGCGGCAGATCACCGCCGAGGACGTTCCCTGCGTCAACTAGCGCACGTCGGTGGCGGTGCGCCGGCGGACCTGCCCTGTCCACTCTGGACGACTTGAGACAACCCCGCGCCCACCTCCTGAGAGCTCCTGGCAGCGGTACGGGCCTGCCCGTTCCGCGCCCGTTGGTGCGCGAAGGGCGAGTTCCGATGGACGAGCTCGACCCGCGTGCGGGCCTTCTCGGTATGACCGAGCTGGACACGGGCGGACTGCGCGAGATGCTGGACGTGCCGCCGCCCGGCGAGTTGCCCGGCGTGGTCGCGGCGGCCGCACGTCCGGGAAGCGGAAGCGGAAGGGCAGGTAGCACCACGGTCATCGGCCGCGGTGGCTAGTGTCGGGGCCATGAGCATCACCGAATGGCTGCTGCGTCCACTGCTCGCCACGGCCGCGGCCCGCCCGCTGATCACCCACTACGACGACGCCGCCGGGAGCAGGATCGAACTGTCCGTCGCCACCACCGCGAACTGGGCCGCCAAGACGGCGAACTGGTTGGTGGACGAGCACGACGTGGAGCCGGGCGACGAGGTCGCGGTGAACCTGCCGGCGCACTGGCAGACCGCCGGGGTGCTGCTGGGCGCGTGGTGGTGCGGGGCCCACGTGGTACGGGAGCCGGCGGGCGCGCGGGTGGCGTTCGTCGGGCCCTCGGCCGGGGCGAGCGAGGGCGCGGAGGTCGTGGCCGTGGTGGCGCTGGACCCGCTCGGCCGCGGGCTGCCCGCGCCACCCGCCGAAGGCGCGATCGACTTCCTCACCGAGGCCCGCCTCGCCGGGGACGACTTCACGCCGCTGCTGCCGGTTCCCGGCGACACGCCCGCCCTCGCCGGATCCACAGTGGACGAGGTGTTGGACCGGGCCGCGGCCGATGCCACGGCCGCGGGCATCGGCACCGGCGACCGGGTCCTGTCCACACTGGACTGGGACTTGCCGGAGGGCGTGCTCGCAGGGCTGCTGGCGCCGCTGTCGGCCGGGGCGCACCTGGTGCAGGTCACCGCGGCCGACCCGGCGAGGCTGACCGACCGCCGGCGCACCGAGCGCACGACGGTCGACCTGCTCCGCTGACGGTGGCCGCTGCCCGTGCTGGTACGGCGTTCGGCCGGAAACAGAGGCGTGCCAGGCACACCCCAGAACGCCTCATCGTTGAACCGGCCCCGAACGTCCTCGGCATACCATGTCAGCAGGCGGTCCGCGCCAGCGATCAACGGGACCAGCCGGACCTTCGGCCCGCTGCCGTTGGCGTCCTTGCCGAACCGCACATGGAGCTTGCCGAAATCTTGCGCAGAAGTTCAAGTCGAGGTACACGCCACTCGGCTTCAGCGACCAGGCGAACCTCGACGATGGCGCCATGTGGCCAACCGCGTTCGCCCTGACGGAGTTGACCCCGCCGACGAGGCACGGATCAGCGCATTGGTCAAGCAAGCGGCGAACTGAGGGCTGGCAGCGACCACACCGTCGCGCCGCAGCAGATCAACGACCATCGCTCGAATCGTGAACAGGAGACCTCACGCCATGCAACCCCCACCCCGGCCCCCCGAGCAGCGCAAGAACGACACACTGCGCCGACTCGAACACGACGTCGACGCCTGGGTGGCCACCGCCGACCCCGCGGGCACGCCGTATCTAGTACCCCTGTCGTTCCTTTGGGACGGCGAGACGCTCCTGATCGCGACACCGGCCACCAATCCCACAGCCCGGAATCTCCGCGCCAGCGGGCGGGTCCGCCTCACGGTCGGGCCGCCCCGCGACGTGGTGCTCATCGAGGGATTCGCGGTGGTCGTCGAGGAGGTCGCGCACGACGTCGGCGACGCGTTCGCGGCGAAGACGGGGTTCGAACCCCGGAAACAGCGGAACTGCCCGTACTTCCGTATCCGGCCGGAGCTGATCCAGGCCTGGCGCGAAGCCAACGAGATCGTGGGCCGGGATCTGATGGTCGCCGGCGAGTGGCAAGTGTAGCGCTCCTTCACGATCCGCACAGGACGGTGCCCGCACCACCGTTGGGACGGACACGCCTGGGTGTCGAGACCTTGCGGCACAGCGCTGACCGGCCCAACGACGGAGTGCGCACCCGTGTGCTAGGCCGTGCTCGTCCCAACGCGGTGAAAGAATCTTGACGCGGGATGTCGAAAGAGTGGGCTGCCGTGCGACGCGTTGACGACACCACCGACAGCGAAGGAGACAACGAGATGGGCAAGGTCACCACCGGCGCCACGATGTCGCTCGACGGCTACATCGCCGGACCAGGAGAAAGCGGCTTCGATCTGCTGTTCCAGTGGTACGGCAACGGCGACGTCGAGATCCCTTCGGCCAGTCCCGACGTGCCGCCGCCCCACATCTCCGCGGCGAGCGCCGAGCTGATCAAGCTGGAGTGGGAGAACACCGGCGCGTTGGTCGTCGGCCGGCACCTCTACGACATGACGAACGCCTGGGGCGGGCGTCACCCAATGAACGTGACCACGGTCGTGCTCACCCACCGGCGCCCCGACGACCGTCCGGAGGACGACGAGAACTTCGTCTTCGTCACCGACGGCATCGAGGCGGCGGTGGCCAGGGCGAAGGAGCTGGCGGGGGACAAGCACGTCGTCGTCAACGGCGGCCAGATAGCCCGACAGTGCCTGGAGGCCGGCCTGCTCGACGAGGTCGGCATCGAGTTGGTACCGGTCGTGCTGGGCGGCGGGAAGACGCTGTTCGGCGAGCTCGGCCCCACACCGGTGCAGTTCGAGGGACCCATAGCGGTGGTCGAGGGCATCGGCGTTACCCACCTGCGTTACCGGGTCAAGAGATAGTTCTCCGGCGACGACGCCGCCTTTCGGGTGAGCGGACCCGGCAGGGAGGGTCGCCCCGCGGCCCGGTGTTCCTCGCAATCCCCGGGCGTTCCCGACCTCGACCAGGCCGCCAAACATCTCGGCTCCAGAAAAGCCACTCTTGTCCGCCGAGTCGCCCAACTCGACCACGCCGCCGGCGCCACACTACTGGCAGCCACACCTGACGGAATCAAATGACTCCCGCCGGAAGTAATTCACACAGGGCGTACTTCCGATCTTGCCCATGATCGACCGAACCGGCAGGGGACCGCGCCGTATCACCCCAGAACATACTGAACCGCCCAGGAAAGGCAACAGAAATGAGACTGATCCTGAACGACATCACCATGAGACGACAGCAAATCGCGCCGGTGGTCGGTTGGCGAATCACCTTGGCAAACTGATTTCCCGGGCAGGAGCAGGCTCGAGCCCGCCAGGGTGGAAGACCCCCACCGACGTCGCCAGGCATTCAGGGACGCTCGATCAGCGCCAGCAGGCTCACTATCGTCGACCAGGAGCAGCATCGGGGAAGGCTGGGGGCATGGCGTGCCGGTTCGGCTCTGTTCGTCCAGGCCGCGCGCTTTGGCTGGGCTTGCACCTCACGCGACGTGAGATTCTACGATCGGATCCATGACGAAGTCGAGGGACGACACGTCCCAACGTGACGCCGGTACCGCCGGCAAGGTCGGCGAGCTGGCGGCCACGGCCGGGCTCACCGTGCGGACGCTGCGCTACTACGACGAGATCGGACTGTTGTCGCCGTCACAGCGGACCAGCGCGGGACACCGGTTGTACTCGGCTCAGGACGTGGAACGGCTTTATCGCATCGGGCTGCTGCGGCAGCTCGGGCTGCGGTTGGACGAGGTCGCCGCCGCCCTGACCGATCCCGACTGGAATCTGCTGGCCACGATGAACCGGCACATCGCTCGGCTCGATCAACGGCTGGGCATCGAGCACCGACTGCGAAACCGGCTGGCCGCGATGGCCGACACCCCTGGCCCACCATGGCGAGCCCGACACTCGCGAACTTCTCGAGACCTTGGAGGACATGGCCATGCTCGACACCAATATCCGGCGCCGCATCCCGACCCTGGTCTACCGTGATATCCCTGCGGCCCACGAATTCCTCACCACCGTCTTCGGTTTCGAACCGGGGCGCATCGCGCGGGCGCCCGATGGCACCGTCCACCACGCCGAGGTCACCGCCGGTGATGGCGTGATCTGGCTGCATCCGGTGTCCGAGCGGTTCGGCCTGCAGTCACCCGAGGCACTGGACGCGTGCACCGAGGGAATGTCGATCGTCGTCGACGACGTCGATGCCCACTATCGACACGCCGACCAGCACGGCGCGGACATCGTCCACCCGCCCACCGACCAGCCCTACGGATACCGCGAATACATCGCCCGCGACCTCGAGCAGCGGCTGTGGTCGTTCATGTCGCCGCTGACCTGACGCACCACCGAAGCACCACGCCAAGGTGCTGGCGGGCAAGCAGCGACTGCTCGCCGATCAGCAGCCGCGATGCACCCTGACCCGGCACGCGGCCGACCTCACCGACCCGATGGCTCACCGCAACCTACTCACGGACGCTCTTGCCGGGACAGACTTGCGGCTGACACGGTGCCTCGCCGCCATCGACACCGGTCCGATCGCCGCACCCGCTCGGCTGGCACCCGGCGACTCCCGATCCCCGGTTCTGACGCTGGCCGCGCTGATCGCCGAAAGCGGGTAGTGCGCCGAATGCGGTGATGCCAGACTGGGGCCGTTTCGCGTCGGGGCGCCGTGATCATGAGGAGAAGCCCATGTGCGATCAGCGTGGTACCGCCCGTCCGAGCCGACGTCCGCTGACTCGCGCCCAGTTCCTCCGCATGGTCGGCGCTGGGCTGGCCGTCACGGCCGCGCCGAACGTCTTGGCGTCGTGCGGCAACGCCCAACCCACCGCCTCGGGCCCCTCGGAGGGCAGGCTGTTGCTGGACAACGTGCGTGGTCACACCTTCGCCGCGGGCACCTTGCGCGAGTTCCGCAGCCTGCTGGTGGGCGATGACGGGCGGGTCGAGGCCCTCGATCCGGGCAACACCGACGGGGCGCGCCGGGTCGACGGCCGGGGCCGGGTGTGCCTACCGGGCCTGCACGACGCACACGGGCACATCTGGGGGTTCGGTGCCAATGCCACCCAGCTGAACCTGTCCGGCACGCGGTCGCTGGAGGAGGCCATGGCGGCGCTCGGCCGTTACGCCCGAGAGCATCCCGACCTCCCGTGGATCGTCGGCCGTGGCTGGAACGAGGTCGTCTGGGGCCTCGGCCGGCGGCCCACCGCGACCGATCTGGACACGGTGGTCGGCAATCGGCCGGTGTGGCTGGTGCGGGTGGACGGGCATGCCGGGGTGACCAACACCGCGGGTCTGCGCGCGGCCGGAGTGGACGCCGGTACGCCGAGCCCGCCGGGCGGAGAGATCGTGCACGGACCGGACGGCCAGCCGACCGGACTGTTCGTGGACGCCGCGCAGGATCTGGTGGAGAAGCACCTCCCACCGGCCGGGCCGCGGGAGCACGACCAACGGTTGGACGCCGCGCAACGCAGGCTGAACGAAGTGGGTCTGACCTCGGTCAGCGACGCGGGCACGGCGGCTGACGAGCTCGCGGTACTGCAGCAGCGGGTGACGGCCGGCTCGCTGACCCTGCGGGTGAACGCGTTCTTGTCGTGGGACGCGTTCACCGAGATCGGCAAGGATGTCCGCGCCGATTCGGTGGCCGGTGACATGCTCAGGGTGCGCACCGTGAAGATGTACATCGACGGCGCGTTGGGCAGCAGGGGGGCGGCGTTGCTCGAACCGTACGACGACGCGCCGGGCACTCGCGGCTTGCCGCAGCTGTCGGCCGAGGAGTTGAACGCGCGAGTGCGGCGCGTTGTCGACGCCGGGTACCAGGCCGCCGTGCACGCCATCGGCGACCACGGCAACCGGCTGGTGCTGGACGCGTTCGCCCACGCCCTGCCCACCAGCCCGCAGCCCCCGATGCGGCACCGAATCGAACACGCCCAGGTGGTCGCGGTCGAGGACATCCCGCGTTTCAAGCAGCTCGGATTGATCGCGTCGATGCAGCCCGTGCACGCCACCGACGACATGAACATGGCTGAGCAGCGGGTCGGTCACGATCGGATCGCCGGCGCGTACGCCTGGCGTTCCATGCTCGACCAGGGCACCGTGCTCGCTGCCGGTTCGGACTTCCCGGTGTCGTCCGAAAGCCCGTTCGAGGGCTGGCACGCCGCGGTGACCCGTACCGACAAGGAGGGCAGGCCGGCCGGTGGTTGGTATCCGGAGCAGGCGATGACGGTCGCCGAGGGCCTGCGTGCCTTCACCTTGGATGCCGCGTATGCCGCCCACCAGGAACACGCGCTCGGCTCGCTGGAGCCCGGTAAGTGGGCGGACTTCATCCTGGTGGACCAAGATCCTTTCGCGCTGGAGCGAGACCGCGCGCTGTGGCAGACGAAGGTGCTGCAAACCTGGGTCGGGGGCCGCCGCGTCGGCGAGTACGGCCAGTTGTAACGGCTGTCGCGCGAGGAGCCTCGCGACCCTGGCGAGGTGCCAGCGGGAGCGAATCGTCTCGCCCCGCGGGGACACGGTCTGAACCTGGACATCGAATACTGGCGACGAGCGTGCTCACCCGCTGGCCGCTACCGGGCGGGAGTCGGCCTCACGGCGGCGCCGGTAGCTCCCATTGGGCCGCCAACACTCACTCTGCAGCGCCCGGCGCCGGTAGCCTGGGGCGACCGACCGAAAGACCTCGAGGTGGCGGACAGCAGGACGGATGAGGCCACGATGGCTCTGGCGACGACACGGGTCAGCGGGCACCGGGACGCGCTGCCTCGCCTGGCGCTGGGACCGGTCGGTGCCGTCGTGGTGGCCCAGGTCGCGGTGCTCACGGCGCTATCCGGCCGCTACGGCTTCCACCGGGACGAGCTGTACTTCCTGGCCGCCGGGGATCGGCCGGCCTGGGGCTACGTGGACCAGCCGCCGATCACCCCACTGCTCGCCAGGGCGGCCGCGGCGCTCTTCGGGACAACCCGAGCGGTCTGCGGGTCGCCGCCACCCTGATCGGTGCGCTGACGGTGGTGCTGTCCGCGCTCGTCGCCAGGGAACTGGGCGGCGGGCGGGCGGCGCAGGTGCTGACCGCGGCGGCGACCGCGCTGTCCACGTTCGTGTTCGTCGTGTCACACATGTTGTCCACGACGACGGTGGACCTGCTGATGTGGACGCTCATCGACCTGCTGGTGTTGCGGCTGCTACGCACCGGTGACGGTCGTTGGTGGGTACCGACGGGTGCTGCTGGGCGCGTGGTGGTGCGGGGCCCACGTGGTACGGGAGCCGGCGGGCGCGCGGGTGGCGTTCGTCGGGCCCTCGGCCGGGGCGGACGAGGGTGCGGACGTGGAGGCCGTGGTGGCGCTGGACCCGCTCGGCCGTGGACTGCCCGCGCCACCCGCCGGCGGCGCGGTCGACTTCCTCACCGAGGCCCGCCTCGCCGGGGACGACTTCACGCCGCTGCTGCCGGTTCCCGGCGACACACCGGCCCTCGTCGAGTCCACAGTGGACGAAGTGCTGAACGGGGCGGCGGCCCGTGCCGCGGCCGCGGGCATCGGCACCGGCGACCGGATACTGTCCACACTGGACTGGGAGCTGCCCGAGGGCGTGCTCGCCGGGCTGCTGGCGCCGCTGTCGGCCGGGGCGCACCTGGTGCAGGTCACCGCGGCCGACCCGGCGAAGCTGGCCGACCGCCGGCGCACCGAGCGCACGACGGTCGACCTGCTCCGCTGAGCCGCACCGGGTGAGGTCATGATGTCCGGCGCGCGGTGGTCCTCGCGGTGCCGCCCCTGACCGTTGCCGCGCGTCCGGCTAGGCCGGCTGCACCTCGGGAGCGCGGCGCCGGCGGGTGAAGAGCACGTGGTCCAGCGCCAGGCGGCCGCCGTTGAAGCCGAGGGCGAGGCCGGCGAGGGCGAGCACCAGCACCAGCTCGTAGCCGCCCTGCCCGGTGAGGCCGTTGTCCAGGTGGACGGTGAGGATCGCGCCGATGCCGACCACGGCGTAGCCCAGCCCGACCAGCGGCAGCGCGAGGCCGAGCAGGAACGCGATCGAGCCGAGCACCTCGACGGCGATGGTGAACAGCGCCGCGACCGTGGGCAGCGGCACGCCCATCCCGGCGAACATGTCGGCCGTCGCGCCCACACCGTTGTCCCACTTCTGCAGGCCGTGCGCGAGGAACACGACGGCCACCCCGATCCGGCCGAGCAACGCGGACACGTCCCGTACCCGTTCCAGCATGAGACCCTCGCTTCCATTGAATATTCAACTAGGATCGGGACGCTAACCGGAGCTCCTTCAAGGACCTGTGAGGCGAGCGACCGCGCCGGTGGCTCCGTGCCCGCGTCATCTCGGGCCGCGCGCGGTGTGACCGCAGGACCAGGGACGTGGCGAGCCGGTACACTCCCCTGGGTCAGCGGCCCCGCGGGACACCAGACCTTCGTCGCATCGCGCCCCGGCCGCCGATGAGTTCCGGGGCCGGACGAGGTCCACCCGGGTGAGGAAGTGAACACCGAGGAGGACCGGATGACGATCGAACACGTGCTGGCCGTGGTGCCCGTCGCCGACATCACCACCGCGCGGGAGTGGTACGAGCGGCTGTTCGGCCGGGCGCCGGACAACCGGCCGATGGAGTCGCTGGCCGAGTGGCGGCTGACCGGCTCCGGGTGGCTGCAGGTGTGGCAGGATCCCGACCGCGCGGGGAACGGGCTGGTCAACCTGGCCGTGACCGACCTGGCCGCGCACCGGGACGAGCTCGCCGCGCGGGACCTCACCGCCGGCGAGATCCAGCAGGTGAACAAGGGCGTGGAGGTGTCGGCCCTCACCGACCCCGACGGCAACCGGATCACCCTGATCGGCGACTTCCGCGTCGACTACTGACCACCCGGGCGATCACCAGCGGAGTACCGCGAGGCCGTAGCGGAGGCACGCCGATGGGAATCCGCACTGCGGAGTGACCGATCGACGGCGCACGCCGAGCCGCGGCGGGACAGCTCCGCCCGAGGCGACGGCCTGATCGCACGGCATCGATGGGACGGAACCAGCGTCCCGAGGTCAACTCAGCCCTTGAGCAGCGACCGGGCCATCACCAGGCGCTGGATCTGGTTGGTGCCCTCGTAGATCTGGGTGATCTTGGCGTCGCGCATCATGCGTTCGACCGGGAAGTCCCGGGTGTAGCCGGCGCCGCCGAAGAGTTGGACCGCATCGGTGGTCACGTCCATGGCCACGTCGGACGCGAACTGCTTCGCGGCGGAGGCCATGAAGCTCGCCCTGGCGTCACCGCGCTCGGTGGCCGCCGCCGAGGCGTACACCAGGTGCCGCGCCGCCTCGATCTTCGAGGCCATGTCGGCCAGCATGAACTGCACGCCCTGGAACTCGGCCACCGCCCGGCCGAACTGCTTGCGCTCCTTCACGTACGCCACCGACGCGTCCAGCGCCCCCTGCGCGATCCCCAGCGCCTGCGCGCCGATCGTCGGCCGGGTGTGGTCCAACGTCCGCAGCGCCGTCTTCAACCCCGTCCCCGGCTCGCCGATGATCCGGTCGGCCGGGATGGCGCAGTTCTCGAAGTAGACCTCCCGCGTCGGCGAGCCCTTGATCCCCAGCTTGCGCTCCTTGGGCCCCACCGAGAACCCCGGGTCGTCGGCGTGCACCACGAACGCCGAGATTCCGTTCGCCTTCTTCTCCGCGTCCGGGTCGGTGACCGCCATCACGGTGTACCACATCGACTCGCCGGCGTTGGTGATCCAGGCCTTCGTCCCGTTGAGCACCCAGGTGTCGCCCTCGAGCCGCGCCCTGGTGCGCATCGACGCCGTGTCCGACCCGGCCTCCCGCTCGGACAGCGCGTACGACGCCGACGCCTCGCCCGCCGCGATCGACGGCAGCACCAGCTTCTTCAACTCGTCCGACGCCGACAGCAGGATCGGCTGCGTCCCCAGCTTGTTCACCGCCGGGATCAGCGACGCCGACGCGTCGACCCGCGCGACCTCCTCGATCACGATGCACGCCGCGACCGCGTCCGCCCCCTGGCCCTCGTACTCCTCGGGGATGTGCACCGCGTGGAACCCGGCCCTGACCAGGGCGTCCCGCGCCTCCGCCGGGTACCGCTCCCGCTCGTCGACCTCGGCGGCGTACGGCGCGATCTCCTTCTCCGCCAGCGCCCGCACCGCGGCCCGCAACTCCTCGTGCTCGTCGGCCAGCCGGTACAGCTCCACGCCGTCGGTCACCTGCGTCACCTCTTCCCTCCGCGGATGTCGCCCCCGATGTTAGCGCTCGCTTACTAGGACGTCCTTGTGTTCTTGCCCGCATTCTCCCTACTGTCGAGTAGTGCCGATCACCCCGCCCGGGCTCCCCAGGTCACTCACCTATCCCGAGGTCCCGGTCGGCGCGCTGCTGGCCGGCGCGGCCACCCGGTTCGGCGACCGCACGGCGTTCGCCCACGGGCCCGACGCGCTGAGCTACACCACGCTGGTGGAGTCGGCCTGCCGGTTCGCGCACGCACTGGCCGCGCGCGGCGTCGGCCGCGGCGACACCGTGGCCCTGCACCTGCCCAACTGCCTGACCTACCCGGTCGCCTACTTCGGCACCCTGCTGGCCGGTGCGACCTTCACCCCGGCCAACCCCCTGCTGCCCGCGCCGGCGCTGGCCGCGCAGCTCGCCGACGCCGGCGCCAGGGTCACCGTCACCGCCGGCAGGGCCGCCGCCACCCTGGCCGAGGCCCGCTCCGCCACCGCCGTCGAGCTGACGATCACACCCGACCCGGGCGGGCCCGGCGAGCTCGACCTCGCCGCGTTCACCGCCGACCAGCCGGCCACCCCGCCGCCGGTGGCCGTCGACCCCGCCGACCTGGCCCACCTCGCCTACACCGGCGGCACCACCGGCCGCTCGAAGGGCGTGCGGATCCCGCACCGCAACGTCGTGGTCAACGCGCTGCAGTGCGCCTGCTGGACCACCGGCTGCGTGCCGGACACCGACGCCGCCGGCAACCCGGTCCTGCGGCAGACGGGCCCCGCCGAGGAGTGGCCGGAGCAGGTCGGCACCGGCGTCGCGCTCAACCTCACCCCGTGGTTCCACGCCATGGGCACGGTGGGCTCGCTGGTCATCCCGCTGCTCACCGGCACCACGATCGTGCTGCACGACCGGTTCGACCCGCCCGCCTACCTCGCCGACGCCGAGCGGTTGCGGGTGACGCGGATGGGCGGTGCGCCCACGCTGTTCGCGGCGCTGCTGGCCTGCCCCGACATCGCCACCCGCGACCTGTCCGCGGTGCGACTGGTCACCTCGGGCGCGGCCCCGCTGCCCGCGAGCACGATCCGGGCGCTCCAGCGGCACCTGCCGAACGCGGTGGTCGCCGAGGGCTACGGCCTCACCGAGGTCACCATGGGCGCCGTCTTCTCCCCCGCCTGGCGTTCCGGCACGCGCAGGCCCGGCTCGGTGGGCGTGCCGCTGTTCGACACCGAGGTGGCGGTCCGGCCGCCGGACGGCACCGGCGGCCCGCTGCCACCGGGCACCCCCGGCGAGGTGTGGCTGCGCGGTCCGCAGGTGATGGCCGGCTACCACCGGCGGCCGGACGAGACCGCGGCGGTGCTGGTGGACGGGTGGCTGCGCACCGGCGACATCGGGGTGCTCGACGCCGACGGCTACCTGTCCATCGTGGACCGCACGAAGGACATGCTCATCTACAAGGGATACAACGTCTACCCACGCCAGCTCGAGGAGTTGCTGCTGGCCCAGGCCGGGGTGGCCGCGGCGGCCGTCGTGGGCCGACCCGCCGGCGATGTGGGCGAGCTGCCGGTGGCGTTCGTGGTCCGCACGCACGACGGCGTCACCGCCGACGAGCTCCTCGCCGCGGTCAACGCCCAGGTGCTGCCCTACCAGCGGCTGCGTGAGCTGCGGTTCGTCGAGTCCATCCCGGTGTCCGCGGCCGGCAAGGTGCTCAAGCGCGAGCTGCGCGAGCGGCTGGGCGCTACTCGGCTGGGCTGAGCCCGACCCGCTCGCGCAGCGCGGCGTCCTTGTCCAGCACGAGCCGCTCCAGCCCGGCCTGGAACTCGGCCATCCGCCGGCGCAGCCCCTCGTCGGCCGCGGCGAGGATGCGCACCGCGAGCAGCCCGGCGTTGCGCGCGCCGCCGACGGACACCGTCGCGACCGGCACCCCGGCCGGCATCTGCACGATCGACAGCAGTGAGTCCATGCCGTCGAGGTACTTCAGCGGCACCGGCACGCCGATCACCGGCAGCACGGTCGCCGCGGCCACCATGCCCGGCAGGTGGGCGGCACCGCCGGCGCCGGCGATGATCACCTGGAGGCCGCGCTCGGCGGCGGTGCGGGCGTAGTCCAGCATCCGCTGCGGCGTGCGGTGCGCGGAGTACACGCCGACCTCGTACGACACCCCGAACTCGTCGAGCGCCGTCCCGGCCGCCTCCAGCACCGGCCAGTCCGAGTCGCTGCCCATGATCACACCGACCCGCGGTGCCATGTCTGCCTCCCGGTCCTGAGTAGAGTCAGTAGACTTCAGCGAAGTCCTCAGTGGACCGAGTAGCGGTCCAGCCACTCGGCGTGCGACAGCCAGTGCGCGGCCAGCCGGGCCCGCTCCCGCAGCGGCTCCATCCGCTCGCCGAACACGTTCACGTGGCCGAGCTTGCGCCCCGGCCGCTCCTGCTTGCCATAGAGGTGCACCCTGGCGTCAGGGAACCGCGCGAACAGGTGGTGCAGCCGCTCGTCCGGCCCCATCCGCGGCGGGCTCGGCGCGCCGAGCACGTTGGCCATCACGCAGGCCGGCGCGATCGGCTCGGTGCTGCCCAGCGGGTAGTCCAGCACCGCGCGCAGGTGCTGCTCGAACTGCGAGGTGCGGGCGCCGTCCATCGTCCAGTGCCCGGAGTTGTGCGGGCGCATGGCCAGCTCGTTCACCAGCGGACCCGCCTCGGTGTCGAACAGCTCCACCGCCAGCACCCCGACGACGTCGAGCTCGGCGGCGATCCGCAGCGCGAGGTCCTGCGCGGCGTGCCCGGCGTCGTCGGCCAGCCAGGGGGCCGGCGCGAGCACCTCGGTGTTGATGCCGTTCACCTGCACGGTCTCCACCACCGGCCAGGCCGCGCCCTGCCCGAACGGCGACCGGGCGACCAGCGCCGACAGCTCCCTGCGCATCGCCACCCTGGCCTCCACCAACAGCGGGGTATCCGCGGCGAGCAGCTCCGGCACCAGCTCGCGGGTGGCGGCCTCACCGTCGAGCATCCACACCCCGCGGCCGTCGTAGCCACCGCGGGCGGCCTTGAGCACCACCGGCCAGCCGTGCTCGGCGGCGAACTTGCGCACGTCGTCGACCTCGGCCACGGCGGCGAACGCCGGGCCGGGGACGCCGAGCTTCGCCAGCCGCTCGCGCATCACCAGCTTGTCCTGGGCGTGCCGCAACGCGCCCGCGCCGGGCCGGACGACGACGCCCTCCGCGGCCAGCGTGCGCAGGTGCTCGTTCGGCACGTGCTCGTGATCGAAGGTGAGCACGTCGACCCCGGCGGCGAACGAGCGCAGCGCCGCCAGGTCGGTGTGGTGGCCCTGGACCACCTCGCCGGCGACCAGCCCGGCGGAGTCGTTCTCCCCGGCGGCGAGCACACGCAGCGACTGGCCCAGCGCGATGGCCGCCTGGTGGGTCATCCTGGCGAGTTGGCCGCCGCCCACCATGCCGACGACGGGAAGCCCGGTACGAGTGTCCATAACGCACCCGAGCCTACTGTGCCGGTGGGTACCACTCCGATCGGAAGTAGCCGTCACCACTGGTGACAGCGGCAAGGCGTCCCGCCACCGGTCTGCTCGGCCAGAAGTCCCGCGACCGCTCAGCGGGCCAGGCCGGCGTCGGCGAGCTCACCCGAGCTGTCTCCGGGGTCGTCGGTCGGTACCGCGACGCGGGCGGCCCTGCGCCGCCAGATCGCGCGGGCGGCGAGCACGCCGATCAGCACGACCGGCACCAGGAGGTAGGCGCTGCCCACCACGAACTGCCAGAACTGCCAGTGCAGCTCGATGCTGCGCCCGTTCGGCAGGACCAGCAGCACGCAGCTGAGGAACACCGCGACCACCGCACCGGCCGCCAGCCAGCGGCGCCAGGCGGTGGCCGGGGTGCCCTGCGGCAGCCGGGACACCAGCAGCACGGTCAGCGGCACCGCCCACACCCAGTGGTGCGACCAGGACACCGGCGACACGATCAGCACGTAGAACCCGGTGACCAGCAGCGCGGCCAGCGCCTGGCCGCGCCGGTGGAAGCGCAGCACCAACCACAGCGCGGGCAGGCCGAGCAGCGCGCCGATGGCCAGCGCCGCCGGCGACGCCCACGGGGCCAGCCCGGTGAGCCGGTTGAGCAGGCCGTTCAGCGACTGGTTGCCGGCCCAGTGGATGGGGCCGATCCGGCCGGTGTCGAACAGGGTGTGCGTCCAGAACCGCGCGGCGTCGCCGGGAATCAGCAGGAACATCAGCCCCTGCAGGCCGGCGAACGTGCCCAGTGCCCTGCCCGCCGCGGCCCGCTGCCCGGTGAAGAACAGGTGCGGGATGAACACGAACGGGGTGAGCTTCACCGCGGCCGCGACGCCCACCAGTACCCCGCTCCACCTGCTGTTCCTGGCGCCGATGACCAGCACGTCCAGCATGATCATCGCCATCAGGATCAGGTTGATCTGGCCGAGGAACAGCGTGCGCCACACCGGTTCGAGGCCGAGCAGCACGACGGTGAACACCAGCGTGGCTCGGGCCGGCGACGCCCAGCGGGGCAGCTCGCCACGTGGCCGGGGCAGCGAGCCGATGGTGACGCGGATCACCAGCGCCATGGCCAGGATCGACACCGCCGCCATGACGCCCCAGGCGACCTGGACGGGCAGCAGCGCCAGCGGCACGAACAGCAGCGCGGCGGTGGGCGGGTAGGTGAACGGCAGCAGCGCCCACCACGGCTCGGGGCCGAGCGTGTTGGCCTCGTACAGCGGCTCGCCGTGCAGCAGGGTCAGCGCGCCGGCGCGGTACACGGCGCTGTCCACCCCGAGCCGCCAGTCCAGCAGCCAGCCGACCACCCCGGCCACCAGTGCCAGCGCGGGGACGGCGGCCAGCAGGGCGATCGAGCGCGGCCGCAGCGACAGCCGTTCCAGTGAGGTCCGCAGGGACAGCCGCGGTGGCGGTGCGGGAGGTAGCTGGCTCACCCGATCAGGAAATCACGAACCAGTCTCCGCTCGCCGCCAAGCCCCACGAGAACTCCGCGCCGTCGCGCCACCACGGCCCCCGTTGGCCCTCGCCGCGCGGCAATGGCGAAGCCCGCGCGGTAGGGGAGCGTCGAGCAAGCCAGGCACGGTGATGCGCAGCATCTCCCGTTCGTGTGGTGGGGGGCGTGGTGGCGTTGACGGCGGGGCGTCAGGTGCGGCGGGCGGTGGCCAGGGTGGCGCAGGCCGCGTCGTGGGAGACCGGGAGCCGGAGCACCCGCAGCCGCGGGGTGCCCACCTCGCACAGGTCCCGGTCCACCGCCAGCCGCTCGGTCAGCTCCCGGCGCAGCCGCACCGCCTGGTTGGCCAGCCCGGCGTCGCGGGGCAGCAGCGCGCCAACCGTCGAGGAGCCGAGCACCGCCAGGCTCTCCCCGCCGGTGAACACCGATCGCAGCGCGTCCGCGGCCAGGATCATCCCGGTCAGCCGCGTCCAGCCGGGCGCCCCGGTGAAGTCCATCGCCACCACGAGCAGCGCGTACCGCTCGCCGGCCGGCCAGCCCTCCCGCGCGGCCTGCCGGTACACCTCGGCGAGCCGGGTCCGCAGGTAGGCGGCGGTGGGCAGCCCGGTCAACGGGTCGGTCACCTCCGCGCGGGCCACCTGCTCGAGCGCGGCGTCCGCCCACCCCTCCGCGGTGACCCTGAGCAACCGGGACGGTGTCGTGTCGACGTCCGGGGCGACGAACCCGTCTATGCCCTCGGGCCGGGCCAGCACGGCGTGCAACGCGGCGAGGTCGGCGAGCGTCTCGCCGAGCCCGGCCCCAGCGACCGCCCGCGCCCTGCCGAGGCCGGCGAGCGCGGCGTCCGGGGCGCCGCCCCGGACGACCACCGCGCACACCGCGTCGACCTCGGGCAGGGCCCAGTCGCTGGGGAAGCGCCACCCCGCGGCCATGCTGGCCGTGCGCCAGCGAGCCCGCAGCGCTCGCATCGAGCGGTCCTGCCCGTCGGCCACCGGTTGCCGGTCGGCGCCGTCCGAACCGGGCGCCGCACCCGTCGCCGGTACCTCCACTGCGAACCGCCTTCCCGGTCGTCTGTCCGATCAGGTGACGGCACCGGCCCCGGGGCGTGACGGCGAACGAGGAGCCGTCGTTGCGCCCTCCGGGGCACCATCCGACCTTCGACGTGACGTGCATCCCACCGTCCGTCACACTGAGTTCTGCGCGACGTCAGGGTAGTGAGGCGGCGAGGGGGCCGCAGCTATCCCGGAGGAGGAGGCCCGTGTCCACCGTCCCCGCCGATTCGAGCGGCCAGAGCGACGCCGAGCTCATCACGTCGGTGCGCCGCGGCGAGCTCACGGCGTACGGCACGCTCTACGAGCGGCACGTCCGGGCGGCGTACAACCTGGCGCGGCAGCTCGTCCGCTCCCCCGCCGAGGCCGACGACCTGGTCTCCGAGGCGTTCGCGAAGGTGCTCGACACGCTGCGCGGCGGCAAGGGCCCGGACAGGGCGTTCCGCGCGTACCTGCTCACCGCGCTGCGGCACACCGCCTACGACAAGACCCGGCGCGACCGCAGGGTGGACCTCAACGAGGACATGACCGAGGTCGGCGGCGCGGCCGGGGACGCGCTGACCGTGCCGTTCTCCGACACCGCGGTCGCCGGCCTGGAGCGCACCCTCGCGGCCAGGGCGTTCGCCCGGCTGCCGGAACGCTGGCAGGCGGTGCTGTGGCACACCGAGATCGAGCAGCAGTCGCCGGCCGAGGTGGCCCCGCTGCTCGGGCTCACCCCCAACGGCGTGTCCGCGCTGGCCTACCGGGCCAGGGAGGGGCTGCGGCAGGCCTACCTGCAGGTGCATCTCGCCGAGACCGCCGCGACACGCTGCCGCGCCACCGCCGAGCGGCTGGGCGCGTGGACCCGGGACGGGCTGGCCAAGCGGGAGCGCGCCCAGGTGGAGGCGCACCTCGACGAGTGCGACCGGTGCCGGGCGCTGGCGGCCGAGCTGGCCGACGTCAACGGCAGCCTGCGCGCCGTGGTCGCCCCACTGGTGCTCGGCGGCGCGGCACTCGGCTACCTGGCCGCGGTCGGCGCCACCAAGGCCTCCGCCGCGACGGCGGGTGCGGCCGCCGTGGGCGCCGGCACCGCCGCCGGCGCCGCCGGTGCCTCGGGCGCGTCGGGGGGTGGTGGCGTGGCGACCGCCGGGCCCCGCCAGTTCCTCGGGGTGGCCGCCTCCGGTGTGGCGCTGGCCGCCGCGATCGCCGTCGGGCTCGCCGCCGGCGGTGGTGGGCAGGACGTCCCGGCCGCCGCGGAGCGACCCGCGTCGCGGGTGCACGCGCCGGAGCCGGTGGCCCCGCCGGTGCCACCCGCGCCCCAGCCGCCCGCGCCGCCCGCGCCCGAGCCGCCGGCACCACCCCCCGCGCCCCCACCCGCGGAGCCGGCACCACCGCCGGTGCCGCCACCAGCCCCGCCGGAGCAACCCCCGGCGCAGGAGCCTCCCGCGGAGCAGCCCCCACCGCCGGACCAGCCGGAACCGGCGCGGCTGACCGCCGAGCGCCCCTCGGCCGACATCGAGCTGGTGCCCGACGGTGATCCCGTCGAGCTGCCGATCACCGTCCGCAACGACGGCGGCAGCGAGTCGGAGCCCGTCGAGGCGACGCTCACCCTGCCGCCGGGGGTGACCGCGACGGGCCCCGGCCACCGGATGGCCGGGCCGGCGCCGCTGCGGCTCAACGCCGCCCAGCCGGGCACCCCGCGGGTCGACTGCCCCGGCGGCGAGGGCCGCACGGTCACCTGCACCTCGCCCGAGGGCCTGGAGCCCGGGGAGTCGGTGGTGCTGGTGTTCCGGCTCGTCGCCGGCGAGAACGCCAGCGGCGGGCAGGTCACCGGCACGGTCAGCGCGGGCGCCGAGGTGCGGATCTCCGTGTCGGTGCCGGTGGCCGTGCGGGCCCTCCGCGACGAGGTCGCGCTGCGAGTCGAGGAAGAGAAGAATTGGCCATGGGCGCTCCCCTGGAGCCGGTGGTCGGTGTTCAAGGTCGTGGCCAGGAACACCGGGGAGAGCACCAAGCCGATCACAGTCGAGATCGACATGCGGGGCCAGGTGACGTCCGACTGGTGGGCAGTGCGATGCGACAGCGGCAGGACGCTGTCCTGCACCAGCAGGGAGGCTGTGGAGCCAGGGAAGGAGCTGCGGCTTTCGGTCCTGCTGCACCGTGGCCTCGCCGACGACACCGCGACGGTGACCGCGCGGCTCGGCTCAGATATCGCGACCCGGTCGGCCACCGTCCCGTGCGCGTTCCCCTGCCGCTGGCCGGACCGCCCGACACCCACGCCCGAACCGAGCATCAGCCCGGACCGGGCGCCGTCCTCACCGGACGTGCCCGGTGGCCGGCGACCGGGCAAGGGCACCGGGCCGAAGGACACCGAACCCGCGCCCTCGACGCCGGCGGAGCCACACCTCCCGCTGCCGGTCCTGCCCTCCCCCTCTCCACCGCCCTCTCCACCGCCGACCAGCACCTCCGCGCCGGACGGCGGGCCGAGGATCGACCTGCCACTGCCGTGGGACTGGTGGCCACGCATCGGCTGACCGGCGCCGGTCCCTAGACTGCGCCGGGTGCCACCGGACCACCCCGAGCCACACCGGCCGCCGAGCTGGGCGCGGGCCGCGCTGTTCCGGCACCGCCAGCTCCTGCGGTTCGCCGTGGTGGGCGGGATCTGCTTCGTCCTCACCAACGCGGTCAACTACGCGCTGAAGCTCACCGTGCTCACCGCCCACCCGGTGACCGCGCTCGGCGTCGCCGTGCTGGTGGCGACCATCGTGTCCTACGTGCTCAACCGGGAGTGGTCGTTCCACGACCGCGGTGGCCGGGAGCGGCACCACGAGGCGGCGCTGTTCTTCCTCATCAGCGGCGTCAGCCTGGGGCTCAACGCCGCGCCGCTGGCGGTCTCCCGGTACCTGCTCGGGCTGCGCACCCCGGCCGTCGACCTGCTCACCCAGGAGGTCGCCGACTTCGTCAGCGGGATCGTGATCGGCACGCTGGTCGCGATGGCGTTCCGCTGGTGGGCGCTGAAACGCTGGGTGTTCCCGCGGGCCGGGGTACGGGTCGTGCGCGGGGGCGGCGAGCGGCCCGCGCCGACCGGGAAGTCGCGGGACCGGGCCGCCTGAGCTGCCGCGCTACGTACACTGCGGTCGTGGCCGTTGTCGAGACCGTGCTGACCAGAGTGCCGGAACCGTTACGCTCGGTGCTGATCAGGCATCGCGAGATGCTGAAGTTCGGCATCGTCGGCGGCACGACGTTCGTGGTCGACAACGGGATCTGGTACCTGCTCAAGCTCACCGTGCTCGAGCCCAAGCCGACCACGGCGAAGGCCATCGCGATCATCGTCGCGACGATCGTGAACTACGTGCTCAACCGGGAGTGGTCCTTCCGCACCCGTGGTGGCCGGGAGAGCCACCACGAGGCCGCGCTGTTCTTCGCGTTCAGCGGGATCGCGATGGTGATCAACCTGATCCCGGTGTACGTGTCGCGCTACGTGCTCGACCTGGAGGTTCCGCACGTCTCCCGGCTGACGCAGGAGGTCGCCGACTTCGCCGCCGGCTCGGTGATCGGGATGCTGCTGGCGATGGCGTTCAAGTTCTGGGCGTTCAAGAAGTGGGTCTTCCCGGACGAGCTGGGTCACCGGCGGCGCCAGGTCGCCGAGCTCGTCGAGTAGAGCGTCGTCACCAGCTCGACGAGAGCCGCCGACCGGTGCTGGTCCACGCCCGCCGCGCCCAGCGCCCGCCCGCGCGCGGAGCTCGCACGTGGGGCCTGCGGGGGGCTCCCCCGCAAGACTCAGCGCGGGACGCGTTCGGCGGGCCAGCGGACGCCGGGGACGTCGTCGGGCCGGGGGACGCGCAGGAAGAGGCTGAACGTGGCCGGTCGGCGGTTGGACAGCTCGAGCCGACCGCCGTCGGCCTCGGCCAGCGCGCGGGCCAGCGCCAATCCGACACCGGTGGAGCCGCTGCCGGAGAAGCCCCGGTCGAAGATGTGCGGCGCCAGCTCGTCGGGCACCCCGGGGCCGCCGTCGCTCACCTCGACCACCACGGTGCCGTCCGCGTCGCCGCGCCGCGCGGACAGCGTGACGTTCCCGCCGCCGTGCCGCAGCGCGTTGTCCAGCAGCACCCCCACCACCTCGCGCAGCCGGCCCGGCGTCGCCCGTGCCATCAGCCCGTCCGACACCCGCAGCCGCAGGCCCCTGCCCTCCGCGCGGAGCATCTGCCGCCACTCCTCGGCGATCACCGGCAACACCGAGGCCAGGTCCACCGGCTCGGCCCCCACCTCGCTGGCCGCCCGCGCCGCGGCCAGCAGCTCGTCGAGCACCTCGGCCAGCCGGTCGGCCTGTTCCTGCGCGGAGCGGGCGTCGTCGACCACCTCGGGGTCGGGGTGCGTGGCCAGCGTCTCCAGCCGCAACTGCAGCGCGGTGAGCCTGCTGCGCAGCTGGTGCGACACGTCCCCGACGAGCTGGCGCTCCCGCTGCACCAGCTGTGCCAGCGCGGTGGCGGAGGCGTCCAGCGCCTCGGCCACCATGTCCAGCTCGGCCACGTCGTAGCGCTTGGCGTCGGGCCGGAAGTCGCCGCCGCCGAGCCGGGCCGCACGCCCCGCGACGTGCCGCAGCGGCCGGGCCAGCCGGCGGGCGGTGACCGACGCCACCAGCGTCCCGGTGCCCACCGACAGCACGACCAGCAGCACCACCACCAGCAGCATCTGGGTCTGCCGGGTGCGCAGCGGCCCCGCCGGGATGACCAGCTCCACCGTGCCGGCCTTGGCGATCGGCACCTCCTCGGACACCCGGTTCGGCCCGGGGTCGGCGCCGTAGCGCAGCGTGACGTCGCCGGCCTGGCGGACGAGCAGCAGCCCGTCCTCCGGCACGGCGACCCGCACGTCGTCGAGGTCGAGGGGCCTTCCGTTGGCCAGCTGGTCGTCCAGCGTCGCGGCGATCTGCTGCGCGCTGGCCGCCAGCTGCTCGCGGGTGATGTTCTCCACCAGCTGCCACGCGGTGATCCCCAGCGGGATCCCCAGCGCCACCGCCGTGACCGCGACGGCGAGCAGGATCGCCAGCAGGATGCGTCGGCGCACGGGCCGTCAGTCCACGTTGAACCGGAAGCCGACGCCGCGCACGGTGGCGATCCGCCGCTCGTCGCCGGGCCGCACCGGCCTGGTCGGGTCCGGCTCGGCGGCGACCGCGAGCTTGCGGCGCAGCCAGGACATGTGCATGTCGAGCGTCTTGGAGGTCTTGGACTCCAGGTCGTTCCACACCTCGGCGAGGATCTCGTCTCGGCTCACCACCTGCCCCGCCCGGCTCATCAGCACCCGCAGCAGCTCGAACTCCTTGTTGGCCAGCTGCACCTCGCGGCCGTCCACGGTCACCAGCCGCGCGGCCAGGTCCATCCGGACGCCGCCGGCGTCGAGCACCTCCGGGGCCCTGCGGCGCAGCAGCGCGCGGATCCGGGCGAGCAGCTCGGCCAGCCGGAACGGCTTGGCGACGTAGTCGTCGGCGCCGGCGTCGAGGCCGACGACGAAGTCCACCTCGTCGGTGCGCGCGGTCAGCATCAGCACCGGCAGCTCGGTGCCGGCCGCGCGCAGCCGCCGGCACACCTCGAGACCGTCCATTCCGGGCAGCCCGAGGTCGAGCACCAGCAGATCGACCCCGCCGGTGCCGGTGCGCTCCAGCACCGTGGGCCCCTCGGTGACCACCTCGACGCAGTACCCCTCCCGCTGCAGTGCCCGGGAGAGCGGATCGGCGATGGCCGGGTCGTCCTCGGCAAGTAACACCACGCTCACCTCACCAACTCTACGGCCGCGCGGCGTGCGACGATCCTGGTCGTGTCCCACGATCCGAGCGACCTGACCCTGGCCCTGCGGCTGGCCGACGCCGCCGACGAGATCACCACGACCCGGTTCCGGGCGCGGGACCTGAGCGTGCGCAGCAAGCCCGACCGGACCCCGGTGACCGACGCCGACACCGCGGTCGAGGACGCGGTGCGCGCGGTGCTGGCGGTGGAGCGACCCGGTGACACCGTGGCCGGCGAGGAGCGCGGCGGGACGGCCTCCGGCACCGGACGGACGTGGGTGCTCGACCCCATCGACGGCACGAAGAACTTCCTCCGCGGATTACCCGTCTGGGCTAGCTTGCTCGCGTTAGTGGTGGGCGGCACGCCGGTGATCGGGGTGGTCAGCGCGCCGGCGCTGGGCCGGCGCTGGTGGGCCGCGGCGGGCGGTGGGGCGTGGGTGCGTGACGCGGCCGGGGAACGCCGGCTCGCGGTGTCCGGGGTGGCCCGGCTGGCCGACGCCTACCTGTCCACCACGCACCTGGGCTCGTGGGTCGAGTACCACTCGCGGGAGGCGTACCTGGCGCTGGTGGACGCGTGCTGGGAGAACCGCGCGTTCGGCGACTTCTGGCAGCACTGCCTGGTCGCCGAGGGGGCGATCGACGTGGCGGCCGAGGCGATCGTGAACCCGTGGGACGTCGCGGCCGCGCAGGTGCTGGTCACCGAGGCCGGCGGGCGGTTCACCGACCTGGCGGGCAAGCCCCGCTTCGACGGCGGCTCGGCACTGTCCACCAACGGCCACCTCCACGCCGAGGCACTGGCCCTGCTGAACACTCGTAGCACGACGGGCTACGGGGGGCTACAATCGTCTTCGTGAACACGATCTCGCAGCGTGAGCTGCGGAACAATTCCGCGGCGGTGATGGACGCCGTGGAGGCCGGGGAGAGCTACGTCATCACCCGGAACGGGGTCGAGGTAGCGGAACTGCGTCCCGTCCGCCGTCACCGGAAGGTGACCGCCGAGGAGTTGGTGGCGCAGCACCGTCGGCTGCCGCGCGTGGACTACGCGCAGATGAGGCGTGAGGCGGACGAGATATTCGGCGAGGACCGAGTCGGCGACGAAACCGACCTGTTCCGTGGCTGATCAGGACAAGCACGGTGTGCTCGACACGAGCGTCTTCATCGACCTGGCCTTTCTCGATCCCACGGCCCTGCCTGTCTTCCCCGAGATCACCACGGTCACGCTGGCCGAGCTGCACCAGGGTGTCGCCATGGCTCGGGACTCCCATACCAAAGCGGCTCGCATCGAGCAGCTCGGTGCGGCGATCGCCAGCTTCGACGCATTGCCGTTCGACAAACCCGCCGCGGCCCGTTACGGGACGCTCGTCGCACTCACGATCGAGGCCAAGCGTGATCCACGCCCGCGCCGAATGGACTTGATGATTGCGGCGGTGGCCTCCTGCCACGATCTGCCGCTCTACACGCGCAACCCCACCGATTTCCGCGGACTGGACTCAGCGGTCCGGGTGGTGGCGGTGTGAGAGGCATCCGTGGTCAGGGCAGCACGCCGACGGCGCCGCGGGCGACCTGGGCCCAGGTGAGTCGGCCGAACAGGTAGTGGCAGGCCACCTGCTCGTTGCTGAACCGCGCCCAGTCGTAGCGGTTGCCCTGCTCGCGCCAGAACACCTCCCAGGCCACGCCGCACTCGGCGTCGGGCTCCTCGATACGCAGCAGGCACCACGTGTTGTCCGCCTCCGTACCGATCGAGACCACCTCCGGCGGCACCCCGACCGCCGCGAGCCAGCGTTCGATCGACTCGATGTTCATGCGTCCTCCTGGAACGTGATGTCGGCCAGGTATCCCAGGGTCACCAGCTCCGCCGCCGAGTAGACCGCGCGCAACCGGGTACCGCCGCCGGGCTGGCCGAACCACCCCGCCGACACGCTCCGCCACACCGGCAGCTCGCGCAGCACCCGGTAGCGGCGGTACCCGGCCGACAGGTGGGTCGGCGGCAGCGATCGCTCGGCGAACGGCGTGCCGCTTGGCGCGAACACCCGGCCCGCCGCCGTGCCGAACCGGTCGATCACGGTGCCCTCCGGCAACGACACCGGGTCGCCCGGCGCGCACCCGCCTTCCGGGTACCGCTCCCCCGGTGGCCAGGCGTGCTCCGGAGCGCCGCGGTCGGTGTGCACCAGGTACCGACGGTCCCACTCGCGGCGGACGAGCCCGCCGAGCGGGTCGTGGCCGACGGTGAGCGCGGCCGGCGGGCGGGGCAGCACCCCGGCCGGTGGCGGGGCCGGGTAGCGTCGGCCCTCGCGGATCCGGTCGAGCACGGGGCCGGGGTCGATCGCCGCGGAATCGGGGTGGTCGTGCGGCGGGAACCGCAGCCCGGCCGCGAAGTCGGCCTCCGGCGGCGGCAGCGGGAGCTGCCGGGCCGGGCGGTGGCGGGCCACCGGCAGGTGCCCGATCGGGAACATGTGCACCAGGAACAACGCCACGACGCTGTCCCGCTCCTGGCGCGGGGTGCCCACCGGCACCGGCAGCGGCCGTGCCTCGCCCCGGTCCGGCCCCGGCCGCGGTTCCGGCTGGCCCGGTGGTACCGGTCGTTCCGGCTGGCCGGCGGAATGCTGGCCCGGTACCCGGGAGGTGGCCGGCGGCACGCCGGGCCCGGAGGCGGGCGGCGCGGCACCGACCGTGTGGTCGGGAGGCGCGACTCCGGTCCCCCCGTGGCGGGCGGGCGGCACCGCGCCGGCGGCCGACCGACCGGGGGACGGTGGAACCCCCGTGACCGGCGGGCTCCCGCCCGTGCGGGGCCGGACCGGCTGAGCGGCGCCGGCCCCTGGCTGGCGGGTGAACGGAACCGCGCTCGCGGCGGGCGGAGCCGCACCCGGCGCGAGAGGGGCGGGCCGATTCCCGAAGGGATGGCCGCCCGATCCCAGCAATGGGCCGGCCGGCATCGGGTGGGCCACTGGCGCCGGTGCCGGCGCCCCACGCGCGTCGGGGCCGGCGGGTGCCCACGCGCCGCCCTGCGGACCGGCCGGCGCGGCGCCGGGCGGGAGCGGGCCGGCGTTCGGCACCGCCGCGAACGAGCCCCCGGTGAACCCGGCGGCCACGGTGTGCTCGGGAGCCCGCGGCAGTCCCGCGGGCGGGGTCGGCGCGTCCGAGTACGCCGGACCGGCCACGTCGGCGCGCGGCCACTGGCGGGGCAACACGATCGGCCCGGTGCCCTCGTCAACCGTCGGCGCCGCCGGGCCGGGCGGATGCTCCGGCCGCGCGCCGGGGGACGCGTCGCCACCCTCGCTGACCCCGGCCGGTGTGCCCGCCCCCACCAGCCCCGATCCGCCGTCACCGGACTCGACCCGACCACCTCCCGGCACCACGTCACCGACCTCGCCGGGCGCACCACCCGCCGGCGGCCCCCAACCGCCGGCGCCCGCGCCCACCGCGTCCGGCACGCCCCCGGCCGCCCCCGCGACCACGCCACCAACCCCACGCACCACCCGACCCACGTCCGACCCGCCGTCACCGGACTCGACCTCGCCGGTCAGGCCACCCGCCGCGTCCACCAGTGCCCTCGGCACGGTCCCGACCGGCCCCAGGTCGCGGAGCGGGCCGGCCGAATCACCCGCGGGCGCTGAGTCACCACCCGACCCGGTCAGCGCCAGCGCCGAGTCGAGGACGGCCGGTGGCAGGCCGGTCACCGCCGCGAGCAGACCGCCCTGCCCGTCCGTCGTCCGGGCCCCCGGCGCGGACACCGCCACGTCGGCCAGCGCGGCCACCGGCGACCCGCCCCCCGGTCCGACCGCCGCGGCGAGCCCACCGGACAGCGCGGCCAGGTTCGCCGCGGCGCCGCGCAGCACGGTGTCCACC
Organism: Amycolatopsis arida; assembly: GCF_900115565.1. Classification (GTDB taxonomy): domain Bacteria; phylum Actinomycetota; class Actinomycetes; order Mycobacteriales; family Pseudonocardiaceae; genus Yuhushiella; species Yuhushiella arida. The sequence continues at coordinate 191,112 of NZ_FOWW01000005.1, forward strand.
CCGAGCAGCGCCGCCGGGTGACCGGCCGCGGCCGCCGCCCGCGCCGCCGCCACGTTCTCCGCCGCCGCCACCAGCCGGCGCACCATCTCGACCTTCGCCGCGCCCACCTGCTCGGCGGCCGCCGCCAACCGGGCGGCGGCGGCGTCGGCGGCGCGGGCCAGGTCGGCCACCGCGCCCCGGTCGGGGTCGGCCAGCTCCGCCCAGCGCGTCCTGGCCGCCTCGCCCGCCGGTCCGGACATCGCGTCGAGCACCCCGACCCGGTCGGCGTCCTCGGCGAGGACCTCCAGCCGGCGCCGCGCCTCCCGCCACGCCTCGGCCTGCGCCCGCATCGCGTCCTCGTCCGCTCGCGGCCAGCGGAGCCCCACCGCCGCCGCGATCTCGGCCAGCTCGGCCGGCAGCTCGACGCCCATCAGCCGAGCCCCGCGCCGGCGTCGGTCACGTCACGCTCCGCGGCGTCCTCCCCGGCCGCGTACGCCGCGGCGGCGCCGGCGAGCCGGGCACCGAAGTCGGCGAACCGGCCGCCGAGCCCCGCCAGCCCGGCCAGCGCGTCCTCGGCGGGACCGGCGTGCGCCGCGGCGAAGCCCTGGCCCACCGCGTCGTCGCCCCACACCGGGCCGGCCGCCAGCGCCTCCCGCAGCTCGGCGGCGATGGCACCGGCGCGCTCGGCGAGGGCGGCGACCTCCTCGGCGCGGGCGGCCACCCGGGCGGGGTCGGCCGCGAAGCCGCCGCTCATCGCGCCTCCTCCAACCAGCTCTGGTCCTCGAGGCTCTCGTCGTCGTCCGCGGCGGCCGCGGCGGCCGCGGCGCCCATGGCCGTGACCTCGGTCGCGGCGAGGTCGCCGGTGCCCAGCAGGAGCGCCTGCGGATCGGTGCCGTCGGGCAGCGCGGGCGCCAGGACATCGGCCGCGCCACGCAGCGCCCGCACGGTGGCCGCGGCGCTGACCCGCACGATCTCCCTGGCCAACTCGGCCGGCCGGTACCGCTGGTAGGCCTCGTCGGCGATGACCAGCCCGGTCAGGACGCCCCGGGCATTCACCGTGGCGGTGACCAGCCCTTCGGCGCTGCTGGCCGACTCGGTGACCGCCGCCAGCTCCCGCTGCGCCTCGGCCAGCTGGTCCCGGCTGCGCCGGTAGCCGGCGAGCAGCTCCGCCACCTGTGCGCTGTGCTCGGTCACGGCGCCCTCCCCGATCCGACACGTCCGCGGGTGTGCGCGATACCGCGCACCAGCTCCGACGTGCCGGACGGCCGCGCGGTTCCGGCCGACGCGCAACCGTTGCCGGATCGGGTGAGCCGCTCAACCGGTCAGCGCGCGCACCACCCGCGACGGGCTGGGCCTTCCCAGCCGCTCGGCCATCCACGCGCTGGTGGCCACCAGCGCGTCCAGGTCGACGCCGTGCTCGATGCCGAGGCCGTCGAGCAACCACACGAGGTCCTCGGTCGCCAGGTTCCCGGTGGCCGACTCGGCGTAGGGGCAGCCGCCGAGCCCACCGGCCGAGGAATCCACAGTGGACACACCGCGGCGGAGCGCGGCGAGGGTGTTGGCCAGCGCTTGACCGTAGGTGTCGTGGAAGTGCACGGCCAGCACGCTCGGGTCCACCCCGGCGTCGGCGAACGCCCGCAGCAGCGCCTCGACGTGGCCGGCGGTGGCGACGCCGATGGTGTCGCCGAGGGAGAGCTGCCCGCAGCCGAGGTCGAGCAGCCGCCGCCCGGCCCGCACCACCTGCTCGACCGGCACCGGGCCCTCCCACGGGTCGCCGAAGCACATCGACAGGTAGCCGCGCACCGCGAGCCCCTCCGCGGTGGCCCTGGTCACCACCGGCGTGAACATGTCGAACTGCGCGTCCAACCCGCTGTTCAGGTTGCGCCGGGCGAACGCCTCGGTCGCGCTGGCGAACACCGCGACGTCGCGCACCCCGGCGGCGAGCGCGCGGCCGAGTCCCTTCTGGTTGGGCACCAGCACCGGGTAGCGCACGCCGTCCCGGCGGGTCAGCCCGGCCAGCAGCCGCTCGGCGTCGGCCAGCTGCGGCACCCACTTCGGGTGCACGAAGCTGGTGGCCTCCAGCACGGACAGCCCGGCGGCCGCCAACCGGTCGAGGAACTCCAGCTTGACCTCCACCGGCACGGTCGTCGCCTCGTTCTGCAACCCGTCGCGCGGCCCGACCTCCCAGATCGTGACCCGCTCCGGAAGGCCGTCGGCCGAGGGCACCCGCATGGGCAGGCCCAGCTTCCGTGTGGCCACCACTCACCTCCTGCCGCGCGACCGGGGCCCGGCCGGGTCGGAGTCGAACCCGGCGTCACCCTGCCGGCCGTAGTCGTCGTAGGGGTTGTCGTTGACCTCGCGGTAGATGTAGGTGTGCACCTTCTCCACGCTCGGGATGTCGTCGAACCGCAACGCCTGCTCCGAGGCCGACTCGATGATGAGCGTTCCGCAGCCGAAGATCCGGTCGACGAGACCGTGCTCGAACTGGACGCTGTTGATCCGGGTCATCGGGATGTCGATGCCGGTGCGCTTCACCACGCCCTCACGGGCGATCACCCGGTCGGAGGTGACGATGAAGTGCGTGGTGCGCCAGCGCACGAACGGCGCCAGCACCAGCCAGGCGACCAGCAGCAGCGCCACGGCACCGAGCGCGACCAGCGACACGAGGTCCCACGGCGGGGTGAGGTCACGGGCCAACAGCGCGAGCCAGCCGCCCCCGGCGAGCACCACCAGCAGCACGACGACCGGCCAGAACAGCATCTTGGTGTGCGGGTGCTTGTGCACCACGACGTACTCGCCCTCACTGAGCAGGTCGTCCGGATAGGCCACCTCAACGCTCCCCGTGCCGTGCGGTGCTGGTGGGCTAACCGTACTCGCGATCGGGCGCCCGCAGGTGGATGACGTCGCCGGCCAGCACGGTGCGGCGCACCCCCTCGACCGACTCCAGCACCAGTTGCCCCGAGGCATCGACGTCGACCGCCGTGCCCAGCTGGGCCGCGCCGTCGGCGAGCACCACCTTCACCTGCTGGCCCAGGGTCGCGCACCGGGCGCGGTAGTCGGCGAGCTGCCCGGCGGCGGCCAGGTCACCGCGGGCGTCCCGCCAGCTCCGCTCCCGGTCGGCCAGCGCGGCCAGCAGCAGCGCGGCCACCTCCGTGCGGTCCACGCTCCGCGCGCCCGCCTCGACCAGCGAGGTCGCCGGCAGCCCGCCCGGCCCCGGCGGCACGTCCGTGCCCAGCGGCTGCACGTTCAGCCCGATGCCGAGCACCACGGCCGTCTCATCGCTCGCCACCGACTCGGCCAGCACGCCCGCGCACTTGCCGCGGTCCGGCCCGGCGAGCACGTCGTTGGGCCACTTCAGCACCGCGTCGACATCGAGCGCGGCGGTCACGTCGGTGATCGCCAGTCCGGCCACCACGGCCAGCGACCCCAGGTCGGCGAACGCGACACCGGCCGGGCGCAGCAGCACGCTGCAGTACACCCCGCTGCCCCGCGGCGACACCCAGCCGCGGCCACGCCGCCCGGCGCCGGACGTCTGCTCCTCGGCGAGGAGCACCGTGTAGTCGGCCGCGCCGGCGACCGCCGCCGCGCGCAGGTCGGCGTTGGTCGAGCCGGTGCTCGGCACCACGTCGATCGCCGCGTAGGGGCCGGCCGGGGCGAGCAGCTCGGTGCGCAGCGCCGACGCGTCGACGCGCTTGCGAACGGTCATGTGGTGAGCCTAGGACGCGGGGTGACGGTGACGATGCGGCCTACGCCACAACCCCGAAATCGGCGAACAGTCGTTAGGCTGCCGTTTCATGAGTGCGACGGAGCCGATCGGGACGCCGCCCGACGCAGAGCCGGACATCCACACGACGGCCGGCAAGCTCGCCGACCTCTACCGGCGGTACGACGAGGCCGTGCACGCCGGCTCGGCGCGCGCGGTGGAGCGGCAGCACGCCAAGGGCAAGAAGACCGCGCGGGAACGCATCGACCTGCTGCTCGACCCCGGCTCGTTCGTCGAGCTGGACGAGCTGGCCCGGCACCGCTCGACCAACTTCGGCCAGGACCGCAACCGGCCGTATGGTGACGGCGTGGTCACCGGCTACGGCACGGTCGACGGCCGGCCGGTGTGCGTGTTCAGCCAGGACGTGACGGTGTTCGGCGGCTCGCTGGGCGAGGTGTACGGCGAGAAGATCGTCAAGGTGATGGACCTGGCGATCAAGACCGGCCGGCCGATCATCGGGATCAACGAGGGCGGTGGCGCGCGCATCCAGGAGGGCGTGGTCTCGCTCGGCCTCTACGGGGAGATCTTCCGCCGCAACACCCACGCCTCCGGGGTCGTCCCGCAGATCTCGCTGATCATGGGCGCCAACGCCGGCGGGCACGTGTACTCCCCGGCGCTCACCGACTTCGTGGTGATGGTCGACAAGACCTCGCACATGTTCATCACCGGACCGGACGTGATCAAGACGGTGACCGGCGAGGAGGTCACCTTCGAGGAGCTCGGCGGCGGCAGGACGCACAACACCAAGTCCGGCAACGCGCACTACCTCGCCTCCGACGAGGAGGACGCGATCTCCTACGTCAAGGAGCTGCTGTCCTTCCTTCCGGCCAACAACCTGTCCGACCCGCCGGTGTTCCCGGCCGTGGAGCCCAGCGGGCAGTCCGTCGCCGACGGCGTCACCGACACCGACCGCGAGCTGGACACGCTGATCCCGGACTCGCCGAACCAGCCCTACGACATGCACGAGGTGATCACCCGGGTCCTGGACGAGGGCGAGTTCCTCGAGGTGCACGAGCTGTTCGCGCCGAACGTGATCGTCGGGTTCGGCAGGGTGGACGGGCACAGCGTCGGCGTGGTGGCCAACCAGCCGACGCAGTTCGCCGGCTGCCTCGACATCGACGCCTCCGAGAAGGCCGCCCGGTTCGTGCGCACCTGCGACGCGTTCAACGTGCCGGTGCTGACCTTCGTCGACGTGCCCGGCTTCCTGCCCGGCACCGACCAGGAGTGGAACGGCATCATCCGGCGCGGCGCGAAGCTGATCTACGCCTACGCCGAGGCGACCGTGCCGCTGGTCACCGTGATCACCCGCAAGGCCTACGGCGGCGCGTACGACGTGATGGGGTCCAAGCACCTGGGCGCGGACGTGAACATCGCCTGGCCCACCGCGCAGATCGCGGTGATGGGCGCGCAGGGCGCGGCGAACATCGTGCACCGCAGGACGCTGGCCGCCGCGGCGGAGAGCGGCGAGGACGTCGAGGAGCTGAGGGCGCGGCTGATCCAGGAGTACGAGGACACGCTGTGCAACCCGTACGTCGCGGCCGAGCGCGGCTACGTCGACTCGGTGATCCCGCCGGCGCACACCCGCGGCTACGTGGCCAGCGCACTGCGGCTGCTGCGGGAGAAGCGGGAGACCCTTCCACCGAAGAAGCACGGCAACATCCCGCTGTGAGCGCTGGTGAGGTCGCGATGAGTGACGAGCAGGTTCGCCCGCTGCTGCGGGTGGTACGGGGCGCCCCGGAGGAGACCGAGCTGGCGGCGTTGACCGCGGTGGTGGCCGCCGCGGCGTCGGCCGTCCCCGAGCCCGCGGCACCGGTGGCCCGCTCCCGGTGGGCGGACCGCGCGGCACTGGTGCGCGCGCCGCTGCACCCGGGCCCCGCCGCGTGGCGCGCGTCCGCCGACCCCAGGTAGCCACTCGCCACGGAACCGCCACCACCCCACGCCACCGTGTCCGCGGTTCCCGTCCGCGTGTCCGCGGTTCCCGTCCGCGTGTCCGCGGTTCCCGTCCGCGTGTCCGCGGTTCCCGTCCGCGTGTCCGCGGTTCCCGTCCGCGTGTCCGCGGTTCCTGTCCGCGTGTCCGCGGTGCGCGTCGCCGTGTTGGCCGTTCCCGCCGGCCGCCGTGGTGACGACCCGGCTCGTGTCGGGCGGCTCCGCCGGCGCTCCCGTCACCGGGGCGGCCGAGCGCACCGGTTACGCTGCGCGCCGTGCGTCTCGTGCTGGCCTCCGCCTCCCCCGCCCGGCTCGCCGTGCTGCGCGCGGCCGGGGTCGAGCCCAGCGTCGTGGTGTCCGGAGTGGACGAGGACGCCGTCGCCGCCGGGCTGCCCGACCCCACGCCCGAGGAGCTGGTGACCGCGCTGGCGAGGGCGAAGGCCGAGGCGGTGGCCGACACGCTGACCGGTGGCCACACCGACACCGTCGTGGTGGGCTGCGACTCGATGCTCTCCATCGGCGGCGAGGTCGTCGGCAAGCCCGGCACCGCCGAGGTCGCCCGCCACCGCTGGGCGGCGATGGCCGGGCGGACCGGGGAGTTGCTCACCGGGCACGCCGTGCTCCGCCTTCCCGCCGACGGCGGGCCGCGGGCGGTGGCCAGCGGCACCCAGGTCACCACCGTGCGGTTCGGCACGCCCGAGCCGCACGAGCTGGACGCCTACCTCGCCACCGGGGAGCCGCTGGCGGTGGCCGGCGCGTTCACCCTGGACGGCCGGGGCGGCTGGTTCGTGGAGGGGGTCGACGGCGACCCGTCCAGCGTGATCGGGATCAGCCTGCCGCTGACCCGGCGGCTGCTGGCCGAGGTCGGGGTGTCCGTGGTGCACCTCTGGCAGCCTCCCACCGCTCCCTGACCCAGCTCGCCATCAGCGCCATGAAGGCCACCTCCATGGCGCTGGACGCGATGAAGGTGGCCTTCATGGCATTCCCACATGGTGGGAGCCGCTGAGAGTTGGTTCACGGCGGGAAGGGCACGCGGAAGGGTTGCCGGGCGCGGGGCGTTGTCCTCGTTCGGCGCACATCGGCAACACCTGGGACACCGCGGAGCTGACCTTGTCATTCGTACGCACCTACACCCGGCCGAAGGTCTTCGGTCTCATCGTGGTCGCGAGCCTCGTCGTCGGTGCCCTGCTGGGCTTCCTGGCCCGGCGGGCCGGGCTGGACTGGCTGGCGACCGCCCTCGAGACGATCGGCGGAGTGTTCACCGACCTGCTGCAGGTGACGGTGCTGCCGCTGATCTTCACCGCGATCATCCTCGGCATCACCAGCCTGCGGCGGCTGGGCGGCGCGCGCACCGCGGCACGGCTCGGCGGCAAGACGGTGCTGTGGTTCGCGACGACGTCGCTGATCGCCGTGCTGATCGGGATCGCCGTCGGCCGGGTGGTCAACCCGGGTGCGGGAATCTCGTTGCAGCCCGACCCGGCCGCCGTCGACCGGTTGGCCGAGCGGGAGCAGGGCTCGTGGCTGTCGCTGCTGAACGGGTTGGTGCCGGACAACCTGTTCGCCGCGTTCGCCGAGGGCGAGATCCTGCAGGTGGTGTTCGTCGCGCTGGCGGTCGGGATGGCCTGCTACGCGCTCGGCGAGCGGGCGGAGCCGTTCGTGCGGGTGAACCAGGCGGTGTTCGACATCGTGCAGAAGGCGTTGAGCTGGATCATCCGGCTGGCGCCGCTCGGCGTGCTCGGCCTGATCGGCAACGCGTTCGCCAACTACGGCGGTGACTTCGTGCGGCCGCTGCTGTCGCTGACCGCGGCGGTGTACGTCGGCACCCTGCTGGTGCTGTTCGGGGTGTACCCGCTGCTGCTGCGGTTCGTCGGCAAGGTCAGCCCGGCGAGGTTCTTCGGCAAGGCGTGGACGGCGATCCAGTTCGCGTTCGTGTCCCGGTCCTCCGGCGCGACGCTGCCGCTGAGCCGGCAGACCGCGGTGAACCTCGGGGTGGACCCCGGCTACGCGAGCTTCGCGGTGCCGCTGGGCACGACGACCAAGATGGACGGTTGCGCGGCGGTGTACCCCGCGGTGGCGACGATCTTCATCACGAACCTGTTCGGGATCCAGCTCGGCCTGGTGGACTACCTGCTGATCGTCGTGGTGGCCGTGTTCGGCGCGATCGCGACCGCCGGCGTGACCGGATGGTTCACCATGCTCACGCTGACGCTGAGCACGCTCGGCCTTCCGCCCCAGGTGATCGCCACCGGGATCGCCGTGGTGTACGGCATCGACCCCATCCTGGACATGATCCGCACGGCGACCAACGTCACGGGGCAGATCGCGATCCCCACGTGGGTCGCCCGCACCGAGGGCCTGCTCGACGACGAGGTGCTGAACACCCCGAGCGCCCCACCGCTGCTCGACGACGCCGGCACCACCCACCGACCAGCCGCCACCGCCAGCGCCTGACCCGACCCCGCCGGCCGCGGAACGCCCCGCGGCCGGCGGCGATTGCAGCGGAACCGGCCCGGCGCGACACTCGTCCCAGTCCTGCGACTCGCTCGCGACTGCAGGGGGTGGAACCTTGTCCGAGAACGCCACGACGCGCGAACCCACGCCGATCCCACCGGACTTCCCTCCCGTCGTCTACCTGCCCTGCGCCACACCCGCCGCCGATCCGGCTGAGGCCGTGGTGGAGATGCGCAGGACCAGGGACGGCAGGATGGCGCTGCTGGCCTACTCCGCACTCGACCGGCTGAAGTACTGCTGCGGGGAGCAGCAGCCCTGGATGGTGGTGCCGACTCCGATGCTGGACCAGATCCAGCGGGCCCGGCCCTTCGAGCTGTTGCTGCTGGACGTCGTCATCCCGGCCGAGCACCGGCACGGAGCGCACGATGCCTGACGGGGGATTCCGCGCGGAGCCGGGTGTGCTGGACGGCATCGCCAGCACCCTGCGCACCGCCGCCGGTCGCCTCGACGAAGTCGGGAACAGCACGCCGCCGACGCCCGACGCGGGGGACGCCAGCGCCGCGGTGGCGGTCATCCTGGCCAAGCTGACCGACAGCGCCGGGCAGTTGGTGATCGGAACGGCCGCCGCGGGCGATGCAGTCGCCGACGGCGGGGCGACATACGCCGAGACCGACGCGTCGGCGAACGAGGCGGTCCGGTCGGCGGGAGGGCGGTGAGCGATGCCGATCGACACCAGGATCGAGGGTGACCCCGGCAGCGTGACCGCGGCAGCGACATGGGTACGGGACTCGCTCGGAAGCCGGGTCACCGACACCGCCAGCCAGATCTACCAGGCACGCAACAGCGCGGACGCCGGCTGGCACGGTCCCGCCGCGCATGCGTTCCGTGACCGGATGACGCAGGGGGCCCGCGTCACCGACGAGTTCGCGGCGACGGCCCGGTCGATGGCGCAGAAGTTCGACGACCTCGGCGCCGACCTGCGGCGCGTCCAGTCCGACATGGCGCGCATCCGCAGGGAGGCCGCGGCCGCGGGACTGACCGTGGCCGGCGACGTGATCAACGAACCGGGCCCGGCACCCGCGGACCCGGGACCGGCGCCGACCGGCGAAGCGGCGACCTCGGACGCGGTCCGGGCACATAGTGAGGCCGTCCAGGCGCAGCAGGCCCACCAGGCGAAGGTCGCGGCCTACGAGAAGGCCCGTACCGAGGCCGAGGCCACCCGGCGGACGTGGCAGGGCAGCGTCGAGACGATCGCCGCAGAGGCGAACAGCGTCGGTCCCAAGGCGTGGCTCACCGTCTCCGATGTCGCGGGCAACACGATCGCGGCCGCGGCGGGCGCCAAGTACGGCTCGTTCCTCCTCGAAGGCGCCCGGATCTACGCCGATGACGCCGCGCAGGCACTGCGCCATGTCCGCGCGTACGGCGAGGTAGTGCTGGATCACAAGGGCTTCTACGCCAACCTGGACCGCGCCCAGGCCAGCACCCGCGCCGCCAGCGCCCTTGCCGACGACGCCACTTCAGCCCAGCAGCGGGCGAAGCTCGGTGGCCTCAAGCTCGGCGGCGCACTGGCCGTCGGGGGCATCGTGTACGACGTCGCCCACGGAAAACCCGTCGACCAGGCCATCGTCTCCGGTGGCGTGGGTTTCGGCGCGTCGGTGGTCGCCGGCGCGGGCGTCGGCACGCTCATCGGCGGGCCGGTGGGTACGGCGGTGGGCGCCCTCGTGGGAGCCGGGGTCGGCGTGTTCACCTCCGGTATGGTCGATTCCCTGTACGAGAACGGTATAGGCGCGGTTGGACAGGCCATCGAGGATGGGGCGAAGGCGTTGGTCGACACCGGCGAGGTCGTGGTCGACGGCATCGGCGACGCGGCGGGCGCCGTTGCCGGGGGCGTGAAGGACGTGTGGGATGCGGTTTTCTGATCATCTTTCCCGCCCGCCTGAATGGCCCGGCCGTCCCGAGCCCCGGCATGTGCTGGCCATGTCCGTCACCGTCGTGGTCCTGGTGGTGGCACCACTCGTGCTCGCCGGCTTCTTCGCCACGCGGGGCCAGCCGGTGGTGGCGAGGTACTGCCTTGCCGTCGCGCTGGTGGGGCTTCTCGCGACCTGGCTCGGATACGAGACCCGCATCCGGCGTTTCCACGATGCCGACGCGGTCACCAGCTCGCGGCTCGACGACGGTTCCCGGCAGTTGGAGATCCCTTATTCCAGGAACATCTATCTCGGTTATGCCGCACTGATGGGCACCATCGCCCTCGTCTTCCTGGTCGCGACGGTCGACGCGGCCTGGAGCGGGGACGGTGAGCGGGCCCGTGGGGCCTACCTGTGGGCCCCACTGGCGCTGGTCTTCGGCTCCCTGCCCGTGCTGATGGCCACCGGTCGGTTCGCTCGTGGTCACCTGCGCCTGTCGCCGGACGGTGTCCACCAGCGGGGCTGGACGTTCGAGTCGTTCCTGCCGTGGTCGGGCATCGTGGGCGCGTGGCCACGGTACGCCGACGGCCCGGTCGTCGTGCTCGTGGGCGACCCCGACACGCCGTGGCAGCGCCGCAGCTTCACCAGACTGTGGCGGCAGGACCGGCTCCCGGACGTCAAGGATCGCGGACGAACGGTGCCGACCATCGTCATCCCCGGCAAGTTCCTCGCCGTCGACCCCGTGCTGGTGTACCACCTGCTCGGCTACTACCTCGAGCGTCCCGCCGCCCGCGTGGAGCTCGGCACGGAGGCCGCCGTGCGACGGGCGCGCGCCGCCGCGTTCGAATGAATCAGCGTCGGGTGAGTCAGCGTTCGGGTGAGTCAGCGTTCAGGTGAGTCAGCGTTCGGGTGAGTCAGCGTTCGGGTGAGTCAGCGGCAGTCGCGAAGGTCGGAGCGGCGAACCTCGACCTCGGGCCAGCCACGCAGGCCGCTCGGCGCGGTGTGCCGGCGGGTGCAGCCGACCTCCGTGCCGCCGAGGTCGAACACCTGCGCCACCACCGGCGCCACCCGGCACCGGGCCGGCGCCGCGTCCGGGGCGCAGTCGTGCCGGACCACCACCACCTCGGCCACCCCGTCACCGGTGACGTCGTCCAGCGAGAGGTACCCCGCGTCGGAGAAGTACAGCCGCTCCGCGGCGCGCCACGTGCCCTCCCCGGTGCCGGCCGATACCAGCACCTCCCCCACGGCGCCGCCGTCCACCGCGCCGCGCACCAGGCACACCGGCCGGGCGCCCTCGGCACACCGCAGCGAGTCGCCGGTCAGCCGCGCCCCCATCGTGGTCACCATCGTCTCCACCACGAGCCCCCGCGCCTGCCCGCCGAACCGCACGCGGCCCGACCCGCCGTCGGAGTCCGCCAACAACGCCACCACGGTGCCGGCCACCTCCGTCGACGCCAGGACCTGGCACGACTCGGGTGGGCAGCGGGCATCGACCGCCCTGGTCGGCGCGCCATCGGGCGGCCGGGCGTCGTTCGGCTGGGCGCCCGGCCGCAGCACGACGGCTCCCCCCAGCGCACCGGCGGTCACCAGCGCCGCCACGACGGCGGTGACCAGAACCGACCGGGGCACCCGCGTCCGGCCCACGGCCGTCAGGGTATGTCACCCGACCGGGTAACGCAGTGCCACGGACTATGTTGGCGTCGTGACCGAGACGCCGAAGTTCACCGTCCCGCCCGGGTTCCCGCCCGCGGTGTACGTCCCCTGCGGTCAGTACCCCGCCGGCGACGGCGGCAGCACCACGGCCGTCGAGCTGCGCCGCACCGACGAGGGCAAGCTCGCCCTGCTCACCTACTCGGCGATGGACCGCCTGGTCCGCTGCTGCGGCCCGCACCAGCCGTGGGTCCTCGTCTCCACCGAGGAGCTGCACCACGTCTACGACGCCCAACCGTTCGACGTGATCATGCTCGACACCGAGCTGCCCGAGGAGCTGCGCCACCGCCCGGTGCCGTCCACCTCGGCGTGAGCGGGCTTCCGCCAACCTGCGCACTCGGCTCGGGGTGAGCCGGCTCTCATCACATACCTACTCCTCGGTCCGTAAACTGCTCCGAGGCCCCCGGCGGGTTCCGCAGCTCGAGGACGAGGAGGCAGGCGTGCCCGAAGCAGCCAACGCGACGCAGAGCGGACCGGTGACCAAGGTGCTCGTCGCCAACCGAGGTGAGATCGCGGTCCGGGTGATCAGGGCCGCCAAGGACGCCTGGCTGGGCAGCGTCGCGGTATACGCCGACCCGGACCGGGACGCGCCGCACGTCACGCTCGCCGACGAGGCGTTCGCCCTCGGCGGCACCACCGCCGCGGAGAGCTACCTCGTCTTCGACAAGCTGCTCGACGTGGCCCGCCGCGCCGGCGCCGACGCCGTACACCCCGGCTACGGCTTCCTCTCCGAGAACGCCGACTTCGCCCAGGCCGTCATCGACGCGGGTCTCACCTGGATCGGGCCGAGCCCGCAGGCCATCCGGGACCTCGGCGACAAGGTGACCGCCCGGCACATCGCCACGAAGGCCGGCGCCCCGCTCGTCCCCGGCACCAAGGACCCGGTGGACTCGCCCGAGGAGATCGTCGCGTTCGCCGAGGAGCACGGGCTGCCGGTCGCGATCAAGGCGGCGTTCGGCGGCGGCGGCCGCGGCCTGAAGGTGGCCCGCACCCTCGAGGAGATCCCCGAGCTGTTCGAGTCGGCCACCCGCGAGGCGGTGGCGGCGTTCGGCCGCGGCGAGTGCTTCGTGGAGCGCTACCTGGACAAGCCCCGGCACGTCGAGGCCCAGGTGCTCGCCGACATGCACGGCACGGTGGTGGTGGTCGGCACCCGCGACTGCTCCCTGCAGCGCCGGCACCAGAAGCTGGTGGAGGAGGCCCCCGCGCCGTTCCTCACCGACGAGCAGCGGCACACCATCCACTCCTCGGCCAAGGCCATCTGCCGCGAGGCCGGCTACCACGGCGCCGGCACCGTCGAGTACCTCGTCGGGCTGGACGGCACGATCTCCTTCCTCGAGGTGAACACCCGGCTGCAGGTGGAGCACCCGGTGTCGGAGGAGACCACCGGCATCGACCTCGTCCGCGAGCAGTTCCGCATCGCCGAGGGCGGCCGGCTGCCGTTCACCGAGGATCCCACGCCGCGCGGCCACTCCATCGAGTTCCGGATCAACGGCGAGGACGCCGGCCGCAACTTCCTGCCCGCCCCCGGCACGGTGACCCGGCTGATCATGCCGGAGGGCCCCGGCGTGCGGGTCGACTCCGGGGTGCACGCCGGCAGCGTCGTGGGCGGCCAGTTCGACTCGATGCTGGCCAAGCTGATCGTCACCGGCGCCGACCGCAACCAGGCGCTGGAGCGCAGCCGCCGCGCACTGGACGAGATGGTCGTCGAGGGCCTCGCGACCGTGGTGCCGTTCCACCGGGTGATCGTGCGCGATCCCGCGTTCGTCGGCGACGAGAACGGCTTCTCGGTGCACACCCGCTGGATCGAGACGGAGTTCGACAACCAGATCGAGCCGTTCACCGACATCGCCGAGCCGGCCGAGGAGGAGCCCCGGCAGAACGTGGTGGTCGAGGTGGGCGGCCGGCGGCTGGAGGTCTCGCTGCCGGGTGACTTCTCGCTCGCCTCCGCCGGGAGCCAGGGCAACGCCGGCGCCGCGACCAAGGCCCGGCCGCGCAAGCGCGGTGGCGGCGGCAAGGCCGCGGCCAGCGGCGACGCGGTGACCGCGCCCATGCAGGGCACGATCGTCAAGGTCGGTGTCGAGGAGGGCCAGCGGGTCGAGGCCGGCGAGCTGGTCGTGGTGCTCGAGGCGATGAAGATGGAGAACCCCGTCACCGCGCCCAAGTCCGGCACGGTCACCGGCCTGAACGTCGAGGTCGGCGCCGCGGTGAGCCAGGGCGCCGTGCTCCTGGAGATCAAGGACTGAGTCGACGACCCCGGCGAGCGGCGGCACCGCGACGCGGGGAGCGCCTAGGATCGACGGTGTGCGCGCGGACCAACCGAACCTCCGGCTCAGCGATGCCGAGCGCCAGGAGGCACTGGACGCGCTGTCCGAGCACGTCCGCTCCGGGCGGCTGGACCTCGTCGAGTTCGAGGATCGCTCCGGACGGGTGGCGACCGCCCGCCGCCGGCACGAGCTGGTCGGCGTGTTCGTCGACCTGCCCGAGCCGCGGCCGGCGTTCCTGGTCGAGCACCCGGTGGTCGCTCGGCCGGCGCGGGAGGCGGGTGGCCGGGTGCCGTCCGGCGTCGCGCTGGTCGCCGGGGCCGCGGGGGTGATGGTGCTGTCGCTGCTGCTGCGCAACCCGTTGCTCGTGATGTTCGCGCTGGTTGGCCTGGCGGTGGCGGTGCTGTGGCTGTTCGGCGGGCGGCGGCGCTGAGATGGAACCGGTGGAGATCAACGCGGGCACCTGCTACCTGCGCCAGCTGCGCGCCGACGACCGGCTCGACGACCGGGCGGCGCTCGTCGAGGCGTTCGCCGACCCGTGGCACCGCCGGTACATCCCGGACTACCAGGTGAACGACCTCGGCCAGGCCGGCGAGTACGTGGCGCTGCGCGCCCGCCAGTGGGCGCGGGACGAGCGCTGCTCCTGGGCGATCGCCGAACCCACCACCGGGGGGCTGCTCGGCGAGGTGGTGCTGAAGAACCTCGACCTGCCCGGCGCCACCGCGGAGGCCGGCGTGTGGGTGCACCCGGTCGCCAGGGGCCGGGGTGTCGCCACCATCGCGGTGGGCGCGGCGCTGCGGTTCGGCTTCGGCGCGCTCGGCCTGCGCACGGTGACCTACCAGCACGCCGAGAGCAACAAGGCCTCGGCCGCCGTGGCCCGCCGCTGCGGGTTCCGGCTGCTGCGCGCCGAGGACATCAACACCGGCGAGCGGGAGCTGATCTGGTCCCGCGGCCCGGGCGAGGCATGACCCGCGAGTTCGACGCTCGGGAGGGTGAGTTCCACGTTCGGGACGGTGCCCGCGCCGGTTCGGATCAGCCCGCCGGCCCGGTGGTCCCGGCCCGCGCCTCCGGGGCAGCCGACCGGTCCGCGTCCGCGGTCGGGGTGGCCGAGCCGGCCAGCGTGTTCCTCACCCGGATGCTCGACGCGCTGGCCGCCGCGGGCGACCGGGTGGCGTTCGTGCACCGCGGACTGCGGATCCGCTACCGCGCCGCCGACCGGCTGCTGCGCCGACTGCACGCCGCGCTCACCACGGCCGGGGTGCGGGCCGGTGAGACGGTCGCCCTGGTCGGCGGCAACCGGCCGGAGACCGTGCTCGCCCAGCTCGCCGCGCAGTGCCTCGGCGCCACGGTGCTGCTGGTGGGCGCGTCGACCACCCGCCCGGACCGGCCGGCGGCCGTCGCCGCGGGCGGGGCCACCACACTGGTGCTCGACCCGGAGTGCGTACCGGACCCGGCGGACCTGGTCGAGCTGGTCCGCGCCGCCCGGCCCGCCAGGGTCCTCTCCCTCGGCCCGCTGCCGGGCGCGCGGAACCTGCTGGCGACCGGCGCCCCCACCCCGCACCCGCCGCACGTCTCCGGCGACAGCACCGACTCCGCCGCACCGGCCACCGCCAGCCCGCGGGACACCCGCGGCACCACCGGCTCCACCACACCCACGGTGCCGCGCGCCCTGCCGGGCACCGTGCGCACGCTGTTCACCTCCGGCGGCACCACCGGCGCGCCGAAGCTCGTCGCGCACAGCGGCATCTACGCCGGGATGGCACACATCTTCCGGCCCGACCCCGCCGGCCCCGGCCGGGTGCTGGTGGTCGCGCCGGTGTCCCACCTGACCGGCAACGCCGCCGTGCTCGGCGCGCTGCTGCGCGGCGACACCGTGGTGCTGCACGACGAATTCGACCCCGCCGCGGCGCTCGCCGCGATCGCCGCCGAGCGGGTCACCGCGCTGTCGCTGACCCCGCCCCGGCTGGCCGCCCTGCTCGACCACCCCGCGCTCGCCGGCACCGACCTGTCCGGCCTGCGGTCACTGTCGCTGGGGGCCAGCCCGCTGCCGGAGCGGCGGCTGCGCCAGGCGCTGGCGGTGTTCGGGCCGGTCGTCGGCCAGGGGTACGGGCTCACCGAGGCGCCGATGGTCGCCAGCATCACCGCCGCCGAGCTGCTCGACCACCCCCGGCGGCTGGGCTCGGTGGGCCGGATCGTGCCCGGGATGGAGGCGCGGATCGACGGGGCCCGAGCACCCGGCGACGTGGGTGAGGTGCTGGTCCGCGGGCTGGCGCTGATGGAGGGCTACGCCGGTCGGCCGGACCTCACCGCCGCCGCGTTCACCGGCGGCTGGCTGCGCACCGGCGACCTCGGCCGCTTCGACGCCGACGGCTACCTCTACCTGCTCGACCGCGCCGACGACGTGATCGTCACCGGCGAGCACGGCAGCAAGGTGTACCCGGCGGTGGTGGAGGACACGCTGGCCGACCACCCCGGCGTGCGGCAGGCCGCCGTGGTCGGCGCTCCCGGCCCCGAGGGCGCGCTGGTGCACGCCGTCGTGGTGCCCACCGAGCCCGACCCGCCGCCCGTCGAGGACCTGCGTGCGCACGTCCTGGCCCGGCTCGGCCAGGAGCACCTGGTCCCCGCCACCGTCACGTTCACCGACCGGCTGCCGCTCACCCCGGTCGGCAAGATCGACCGCAGAGCCCTCCGCCCCTGACCGCGAGAGCAACGTTCGCGACGCCGAGTCGGCGGCCACGACCCCGGACCCCACGCCCGGGGCACCAGGGCCGCGCCCGGTCAGCCCACCGGCTCGTTGATCCCGGCCCGCGCCTCCGGTGCCGCCGAGCGGCGGGCGTCCGCGGCCTCGTCACTGGGCTGGGTCTGCGAGTCGCGCTCCGCCTCCACCCGCGCCCGGTAGATCTCGACCTCCCTGGCGATGTCGTCGGTCGTCCAGCCGAGCACCCCGCCCATCAGCTCGGCCACCTGCTCGGCGCACGCCACACCACGGTGCGGGTACTCGATGGAGATCCGGGTCCGCCTGGCCAGCACGTCCTCCAGGTGCAGCGCGCCCTCGTGGCTGGCCGCGTACACCGCCTCCACCGCGAGGTAGTCGGGCGCGTGCTCGATCGGCCGCAGCAGCTCCGGTCGCCCCTCGGCCTCCGCGAGCACCTCGTGCACCAGCGAGCCGTAGCGGTCCAGCAGGTGCCGCACCCGGTAGGGGTGCAGGCCGTGCTCGGCGGCCAGGTGGTCGGCCTGGTTGACCAGCGCGTGGTAGCCGTCCGCGCCGAGCAGCGGCACCTTGTCGGTGATCGACGACTGCGCCCGTCCGGGCAGGTCCACGGCGGCGGCGTCCACCGCGTCGGCCGCCATCACCCGGTACGTCGTGTACTTGCCGCCGGCGATCGCCACCAGCCCGGGCGCCACCCTGGCCACCGCGTGCTCGCGGGACAGCTTCGACGTCTCCTCGCTCTCCCCGGCCAGCAGCGGCCGCAGCCCGGCGTAAACGCCCTCGATGTCGTCGTGCGTCAGCGGCGTGGCCAACACCCGGTTGACGCGCTCGAGCAGGTAGTCGATGTCGGACCTGGTGGCCGCGGGGTGGGCGAGGTCGAGGTTCCAGTCGGTGTCGGTGGTGCCGATGATCCAGTGGTTGCCCCACGGGATCACGAACAGCACCGACTTCTCGGTCCGCAGGATCAGCCCGGACTCGGACACGATCCGATCCCGCGGCACCACGATGTGCACACCCTTGCTGGCCCGCACCCGGAACCGACCGCGGCTGCCGGACAGCCGCTGCAACTCGTCGGTCCACACCCCGGTGCAGTTGATCACCGCGTTGGCCTGGACGTCGACCTCCCTGCCGTTCTCCACGTCGCGCACCCGCACCCCGGACACCCGGTCGGCCTCCCGGAGGAAGCCGACCACCTGCGTGGAGTTGCGCACCACGGCCCCGTAGTGCGCGGCGGTGCGGGCCACGGTCATGGTGTGCCGGGCGTCGTCGGCCTGCGCGTCGAAGTAGCGGATGCCGCCGATGAGCGCGTCGCGCTTCAGTGCCGGCACCATCCGCAACGCCCCAGCGCGGGTCAGGTGCTTCTGCCCGGGCACCGAGCGGGCCCCGCCCATGGTGTCGTACAGGAACAGGCCAGCCGCGGTGTACGGGCGCTCCCAGAACCGGTGGGTCAGCGGGTAGAGGAAGCTCACCGGCTTCACCAGGTGCGGCGCGAGTCGGTTGAGCATCAGCTCGCGCTCCCGCAGCGCCTCCCGGACCAACCCGAACTCGAGTTGCTCCAAATAGCGCAGTCCACCGTGGAACAGCTTGCTCGACCGGCTGGACGTGCCGGACGCCAGATCGCGCGCCTCGACCAGCGCCACCCGCAGGCCCCGGGTGGCCGCGTCGAGCGCCGTGCCCGCGCCGACCACGCCGCCACCGATCACCACGAGATCGAAGGTCTCGCCGCCGAGCCGCCCCCAGGACGCCTCCCGGCCCTCCGGCCCCAGCTGCGCGGGGCCGACCGCGGCCACCGCGCCAACCCGCCGCGACTTCGCCACCTGCTTCCTCCTCACCTCGTCCTCCACCCAGCATTCCATGTCTTCCCGCCGGCGCATCCCGGCCGGCGCCACGCCCGACCGATGTCGCGATTGTGACAGTCGGCTCCTGGAATGATCAGCTTCCAGCCAGTAGCGTGCCCAGGACCTGGGTCGGCAGCGGAGCCGCACGCCCGACGTCGGCCCTGCCGGTGGACCACGTCGGACTGTGGGAGGCGGAATGAGTGCGGGATCGATCTTCCTGTGGGAGCTGCTCGGTACCGGGATGCTGGTGCTGCTCGGTACCGCGGTGGTGGCCAACAACGCGTTGCGCAAGACCACCGGAAACGGCGCGGGGTTCCTCTTCATCACCATCGGCTGGGCCTTCGCGGTGTTCACCGGGGCCAGCATCGCGGCGCCGAGCGGCGCGCACATCAATCCCGCGGTGACCCTCGGCCTGGCGGTCAGCGGGCAGACCGAGTGGGTCGACGTGCCGTTCTACTTCGCCGGGCAGATGGTCGGCGGTGTGCTCGGCGCGGTGCTCTGCTGGGCCACCTACAAGCTGCAGTTCGACGACCACCCCGAGCCGCAGTACACGCTGGGGATCTTCTCCACCGAGCCGACCATCCGCAAGCCGGCGTGGAACCTGGTCACCGAGATCATCGGCACGTTCGTGCTGGTCGCGTGGATCCTGCTCACCCCGGGATTCGAGACGGGCGTGAACGGGGAGGTCCCGACCTTCGGCAACGCCGCGCTCGGCTACGCCGGCGTCGCGTTCGTCGTGTTGGTGATCGGCACCTCGCTCGGTGGCCCCACCGGCTACGCCATCAACCCGGCCCGCGACCTCGGCCCACGCATCGCCTACGCGTTCGTGCTGCCGATCAAGGGCAAGGGCAGGGCCGACTGGGGCTACTCGTGGGTTCCGGTCGTCGGCCCGCTGGCCGGCGCGGCGCTGGCCGGCCTGCTGTACCTCGCCCTGCCCACCGCCTGAGAACTCCCGTCCGCCGAGAAGGAGGCGTCCATGACGTCCTACGTCGCCGCGATCGACCAGGGCACCACGTCCACCCGCACCATGATCTTCGACCACTCCGGACAGGTGGTGGCCGCCGACCAGCGGGAGCACGAGCAGATCTTCCCGCAGGCCGGGTGGGTCGAGCACGACGCGGAGGAGATCTGGTCCAACACCAGGGCCGTCGCCGCCGGCGCCATCGCCAAGGCCGACCTGCACACCAGCGACATCGCCGCGGTGGGCATCACCAACCAGCGGGAGACCACGCTGGTGTGGGACCGCAGGACCGGCAAGCCGGTGTACAACGCCATCGTCTGGCAGGACACCCGCACCGACCAGATCGTCACCGAGCTGGGCGAGCTGGGTTCTGCCTCTGGCGCCGGCGGGCGCGGTGGCGGCCAGGAACGGTACCGGGAGAAGACCGGCCTGCCGCTGGCGACGTACTTCTCCGGGCCGAAGATCAAGTGGATCCTGGACAACGTGGACGGTGCGCGGCAGCGGGCCGAGGCCGGCGACCTGCTGTTCGGCAACATGGACACCTGGCTGCTGTGGAACATGACCGGCGGCCCGGACGGCGGGATGCACGTCACCGACCCCACCAACGCCTCCCGCACGCTGCTGATGGACCTCGACACGCTGTCCTGGGACGAGGGCATCGCCGCGGACATGGGCATCCCCCTGTCGATGCTGCCGGAGATCCGGTCGTCGTCCGAGGAGTACGGCCGGGTCCGGGCCAAGGGCGCGCTCGCCGGTGTGCCGATCGCCGGCATCCTCGGCGACCAGCAGGCGGCCACGTTCGGCCAGGCGTGCCTCGAGGTCGGTGAGGCCAAGAACACCTACGGCACCGGCAACTTCGTGCTGCTCAACACCGGCACGGAGAAGGTGCTGTCGCGGAACGGGCTGCTGACCACGGTCTGCTACAAGCTGGGCGACAAGGACACCGTGTACGCGCTGGAGGGCGCCATCGCGGTCACCGGCTCGCTGGTGCAGTGGCTGCGGGACAACCTGGGCATGCTCGGCTCGGCGGCGGAGATCGAGCAGCACGCCCGGTCCGTCGAGGACAACGGCGGCGCCTACTTCGTGCCGGCGTTCTCCGGCCTGTTCGCGCCGTACTGGCGGTCCGACGCGCGCGGCGCCATCGTCGGGCTCACCCGGTTCGTCAACAAGGGACACCTGGCCAGGGCGGTACTGGAGGCCACCGCCTACCAGACCAGGGAGGTCATCGAGGCGATGAACGCCGACTCCGGCGTACCGCTGAAGTCGCTCAAGGTGGACGGCGGCATGGTGGTCAACGAGCTGCTCATGCAGTTCCAGGCCGACATCCTCGACGTACCGGTGATCCGCCCCCAGGTGAACGAGACCACGGCGCTGGGCGCCGCCTACGCCGCGGGGCTCGCCGTCGGCTTCTGGGCGGGTGAGGACGACATCCGGCGCAACTGGGCCAAGGACAAGCAGTGGGACCCGGCCATGGACGCCGACCAGCGGGAACGGCTGTACCGCCAGTGGAAGAAGGCGGTGACCAAGACCTTCGACTGGGTGGAGTGACGCTGGTGGCACCCGCGCCGGCGGGGCCCCTTCAGTCGAGGTCGTCGTGCCGCATGAGCTGGCGACCGGCCTCGGTGATCGAGCCGGACAGCGAGGGGTAGACCGAGAACGTCAGCGCCAGGTGCTCGACGGTGAGCTGGTTCTGCACCGCGAGCGCGATGGGCAGGATCAGCTCACTCGCCGTGGGCGCCACCACCACACCGCCGACGACCACCCCGGTCGCCGGGCGGCAGAACAGCTTGACGAAGCCCTGCCGCAACCCCTCCATCTTGGCCCTGGCGTTGGTCGCCAGCGGCAGCATGATGGTGCGGGCGGGGACCTCGCCGGAGTCGATCGCCTGCTGGCTGATGCCCACCGTGGCGATCTCCGGGTGGGTGAAGACGTTCGCCGCGACCGTCTTCAGTTTGATCGGTGCCACGCCCTCGCCGAGGGCGTGCCACATGGCGATCCGGCCCTGCATGCTGGCCACCGAGGCGAGCATCAGCACGCCGGTACAGTCACCGGCCGCGTAGACGCCGGGCGCGCTGGTGCGGGACACCCGGTCGACGGTGACGAAGCCGCCGGGGCCCGGCTCGATGCCGACCCGCTCGAGGCCGATGTCACCGGTGTTGGGCACGGAACCGACGGTCATCAGGGCGTGGCTGGCCTCGATGACCCTGCCGTCGGTGAGATGGATGGCCACGCCCTTCTCGGTGCGCTCGACCCGGTCGGCCCTGGCCTTCTTGACCACGGTCGTGCCGCGCTGGGTGAAGACCTCCTCGAGCACGGCCGCGGCGTCGGCGTCCTCGTGCGGCAGCACCCGGTCCCGGCTGGAGACGACGGTGACCTTGACCCCCATCTCGGTGTAGGCGGAGGCGAACTCGGCGCCGGTGACGCCGGAGCCGATCACCGCGAGGTGCTCGGGCAGCTCGGGCAGGTCGTAGAGCTGGCGCCAGTCGAGGATGCGCTCGCCGTCCGGGACCGCGCCGGGCAGCACCCGGGGGGTGGCGCCGGTGGCGATGAGCACGACGTCGGCGTCGAGGACCTTCTCGGTGCCGTCCCGGCCCTCCACCCCGATCCTGTGCGTGGCCAGCCCGGGCTCCTCGTCACGGAACCGGGCGGTGCCGAGGACGATCCGGACGCCCTCCCGCTGCACCCTGGCGCGGATGTCGGCGGACTGGGCGAGGGCGAGGCCGCGCACCCGGCCGTGCACGGTGTGCAGGTCGATGGTGGCCTTGCTCAGGTCGGTGTTGATCCCCAGCTCGGCGAGCCCGTGCAGGTTGGCGCGGGCGCCGGAGGACGCGATGAACGTCTTGGATGGGACGCAGTCGTACAGCACGCAGGCGCCGCCGAGGCCGTCGCGCTCGACGATGGTGACGTCGGCCCCGTGTTGCGCGGCGACCAGTGCTGCCTCGTAACCCGCAGGCCCGCCGCCCATGATCACGATCCTGGTCACCAGTTCCTCCTCCTCGTTCCCCGGTCCAGCCCACCGTACGCGGCGGCCGGATTCGACCGGACGGGTGGCCGACACGGGCCATGCCTCCGTTCAGGTGACGGCAGGGCGACTACGCTGTGGCCGTGCCTTTGTATGCCGCGTACGGGTCCAACATGGATCCCGCCCAGATGGCGGAGCGAGCGCCGCACTCGCCGATGGCGGGTACCGGCTGGCTGGAAGGCTGGCGACTCACCTTCGGCGGGGAGGACCTCGGGTGGGAGGGAGCGCTGGCGACCATCGTCGAGGACCTCGGCTCCCGGGTGTTCGTGGTGCTCTACGACGTGACGCCGTACGACGAGGCCCGGCTCGACCGCTGGGAGGGCGGTGAGCTCGGGATCCACAACAAGATCCGGCTGCGGGTGCAGACCATGGAGGGTTCGGTGCTCGCCTGGCTGTACGTGCTGGACGGCTACGAGGGCGGCTTTCCCTCGGCGCGCTACCTCGGCGTCCTCGCCGACGCCGCCGAGGCCGCCGGCGCCCCCGCCGACTACGTGGAAGCCCTCCGCACCCGCCCCTGCCGAGGCATAGGCCCCTAACACCTGTGTCCGCGCCCCATGTACACGTGTCCGCGCTCTGTGTACGGGTGTCCGCGCCGTGCGGCGCAGGCACGCGGTCACAGACCGCGGACACACCGCTAGTGGGGGCGCTTGTCGAAGGCCGCGCGTAGTTCGGCCAACACCCGGCTCGGGTCGCGCAGGTCGTCGGCTCTCGCTCGCACCACGATCCAACCTCGGGCAGCCATCCGTTCGTCTCGCTCGGCGTCGTACACGGCCCGCTCCTCGTGCGCGGCGTACCCGTCGTATTCCAGGGCGATCCGGTACTGCACCCAGGCCAGATCCAGTACGTAGAGACGCCTGCCGTCGATGGTCTGGATCTCGTGCTGGGCCTCGGGGACCGGAACCCGGCCTCGACCACGATCAGCCGGAACACGCTCTCCGGCGGTGACTCCGCCTTCCCTGTCGCCAGTTCGGTCAGCATCAGCGCCCGCGAAATGCCGCGCCGATCGTCACGCCTCGCCAACCGCTCTCGCAACGAGGTGCGAAAGAGTCTCAGTTGGGCCTCGTCCATCCCGGCGCACGCTTGATCGAGGCAGGCGAACGCCACCTTCCTGTTTCCGTCGCACAAGAAGTCGGACAGCGCCAGATCGAACGTGAAGACCGGAAGCCCGTGGAGGTTGACCACGTCTTCGACCGCGAAGCAGTTCTGGTGCACGACGAGGCCTGGTCGAGAGCGAACGGATCGGGCGTACGGAACGGTGACATGAATGTCCGTGCTCACCGCGGCTCCACATCCGTGGAGGGCGACGGCAGTCGGTCCGGACAGCACCGAACGCGGCCCCGCGGCCAGTACCGCGGCGGCTGCCCGGGTTCGAAGATCGAGTACGTCCGCCGAGCGGATCACCACACCACGCCAGATCTGGGTGAGGACGCCACTGTCCAGCGCGGCTCGCAAGGCGCGCTCTCCCATCACGGAGGCGACATCCCGTCGAAGGACGGCGCTGCCGGGCCCGAGGAAGCTCATCCGCCAAGGCTGCCGAGCAGCGGTGCCCGCGCGAAAGCTAGAAATCCACAGACTGTGGATAACTAGCGGACCTGTGGATAGCTCCCGACGCGCGTGTCCGCGTCCCCTGTACAAGTGTCCGCGTCGTGCGGCGCAAACAGCCGTACACAGAGCGCGGATACACGTGCACAGGGCGCGGACACACGTGCACAGAGGGCGGACACAGGTTAGGCGAGGGTGGTCAGTGCGGTGTGGACCATTACTCGGACGCCGGCGAGGAGGGCTCGTTCGTCGAGGACGAAGGTGGGCTGGTGCAGGTCGCGCATGGCGCCGTCGCCGGACCAGACGCCCAGCCGGGCGAACGCGCCGGGCACGTGCTCCAGGTACCACCCGAAGTCCTCACCGCCGGAGGACTGCTCGGTGCCGGTCAGCGCGCCGTCGCCGAGGGCGGCCTCCGCGCCGGCCCGCAGCAGGTACGTACTGTCCGGGTCGCACACCACGGGCGGCACGCCGCGCCGGTAGTCCAGCTCGAACCCGACCCCGGTGGGCGTCAGCATCGCCTCCACGGTGCTCCGCACCAGCGGCTCCAGCTGCCTCCACACCTCGTGGTCGCCGGTCCGCAGGGTCCCGCGCAGCACCCCGTCCTGCGGCACCGCGTTCGCCGCCTCGCCGGCGTGCACCGCGCCCCACACCAGCACGGTGCCGGACCGCGGGTCGACCCGCCGGGACAGCAACGCCGGCAGCGACGTGATCACCGTGCCCAGCGCGTGCACCAGGTCGGCCGTCAGGTGCGGCCGCGAGGTGTGCCCGCCGGGCGAGGTCAGCTTCAGCTCGATCAAGTCGGCGGCGGAGGTGACCGCACCGACCCTGGTGCCCAACCTGCCCACCGGCAGTCGCGGGTCGCAGTGCAGGCCGAAGATCCGCTCGACACCCTCGAGGCCACCGGCGGTGATCACGTCCAGCGCGCCGCCGGGCATGACCTCCTCCGCCGGCTGGAAGATCAGCCGCACCCGGCCGGGCAGGTCCGCCGCCGAGGCCAGGGCCAGGCCGGCGGCCAGCAGGATGGTGGTGTGCGCGTCGTGCCCGCAGGCGTGCGCCGCGCCGTCCACCGTGGAGGAGAACGGCAGCCCGGTGGCCTCGGTCAGCGGCAGCGCGTCCATGTCGGCGCGCAGCGCCACGCACGTGGGTCCGGTGCCGACGTCGCAGATCACGCCGGTGCCGCCGGGCAGCACCGAGGGTCGCAGGCCGGCCGATCGCAGCAGCCCGACGACCAGCTCGGTGGTCGCGTACTCGCGGCGGGCCAGCTCGGGGTGGGCGTGGATGTGCCGGCGCCAGGCGATGACGTCAGCGGCATGCTCGGCCAGCCAGTGGTCGAGCCACTCCGGCCCCCGCCCCGCGCCCACGTCGGCCACGGGCGCCATGCTGACCCCGCTCTCCGTGATCAGCGCGCCGGACCCCCCGGTCGAGTGAGTCGAGGAAGTCGAGTGGGCTCGTCGAGCCGAGCGGTGCCACCCCTCGGGCTCACCTGGAGTCTCTGGTCGTGAGTCGAGCACCGTCACGCCCTACCCCCGTTCTGCACGTTGTCCACCTCGCACCGTCACCGCGGCAGGCGAGGACCGCTGGAGATCCTCCACTCCGTGATGAGAGAAGTACCCTTGTGCAGCCAGTGTTGCACCATCCAGGTGAAGCGTGGAACGAATGGCGCAATGTGGGAGACAGCCGGTAGCGGGTGTGCGTTGAACGGCTACGCAGAGTTCGGCAAGGCTGTAGCCCCCGTAGGCGAACGGCTACGGGCCGGCCTTCTTGCGCGCCCGGCGGCCGACGATGACGATGATCGCCAGCACGACCGCGGCACCGCCCACGATGAGCTTGTTCTTCGCCTTCTCGGCGTTGGCCTGCTCGCTCTCCGCGGGGTCGAGCACCGGCCCGGGCTGCGGCGTCTCGTCCTGGGTGAGCACCGGACCGGGCACGCCGGAGGCGACCGGAGCGGCCAACGCGGTGACGGGAGCGGCCAAGCCGACGACGCAGACGGCGAACACGGCGACGAGGACGGCCAACACGCGGTTCCGCATGGGCTTCAGTCTGCCGTGTCGATGCCGAACGCGCCCAGTATCCGCGCCGCGGCGAGGGTGGCGGTGAGCTCGCCAGCCCGCACGGCGCGCTCGACCTCGGGCACCACGGCCTTCACCCGCTGGTGCGCGGCCAGCCGGTCGAGCAGCTGCTCGCGCACCATGGCCCAGGTCCAGTCCACCTGCTGCCGGGCCCGCTTGCCGGCCAACTCGCCGCTGGACTCCAACGTCTCACGGTGCCGTTCGAGCTGCTCCCACACGGTGTCCAGCCCGCCGCCGGTGCGGCCGCTGCAGGTGAGCACCGGCGGCGTCCACGGCGCGTCCGGCCCGTAGATCATCCGCAGCGCGCCGGACAGCTCCCGCGCCGCGCGGCGGGCCTCCCGCTCGTGCTCGCCGTCGGCCTTGTTCACCGCGATGACGTCGGCCAGCTCCAGCACGCCCTTCTTGATGCCCTGGAGCTGGTCACCGGTGCGGGCCAGGGTGAGGAAGAGGAACGAGTCGACCATGTTGGCCACCGCGACCTCGGACTGGCCGACCCCGACGGTCTCCACCAGCACCACGTCGTAGCCGGCGGCCTCCATCAGCACGATCGTCTCCCTGGTCGCCCGCGCCACCCCGCCGAGCGTGCCGGAGGTGGGCGACGGCCGGACGAACGCCGCCGGGTCGACGGCCAGCCGGGCCATCCGGGTCTTGTCGCCGAGGATGCTGCCGCCGGTCCGGCTGGACGAGGGGTCGACGGCCAGCACCGCCACCCGGTGCCTGGCCGCGGTGAGCCGGGAGCCCAGCTCGTCGATGAATGTCGATTTGCCGACCCCGGGTACGCCGGTGACGCCGATCCGGCGCGCCCCTCCCGCGTGCGGCAGCAGCTCCACCAGCAGCGCCTGGGCCAGCTCGCGGTGGTCCGCGCGGCTGGACTCCACCAGGGTGATCGCCCGGGACAGCACCGCGCGGTCGCCTCCGCGCACACCCGTGACGTAGTCGTCGAGTCGCAGCTCGGGCATGCCGGCCTAGGACCGCGGGGCGCGCAGCTGGTCGAGCAGGTCGAGCGCGGCGTCGGCGATCACCGTGCCGGGGCCGAAGATCGCCGCGGCCCCCGCGGCGCGCAGCTCGTCGTGGTCCCGCGGCGGGATCACCCCGCCGACCACGATCATGATGTCCTCCCGGCCCAGCTCGGCGAGCTCGTGGCGCAGCGCCGGCACCAGCGCCAGGTGCCCCGCGGCCAGCGACGACACCCCGACGATGTGCACGTCGGCCTCCACGGCCTGCCGGGCGACCTCGGCGGGGGTGGAGAACAGCGGGCCGACGTCGACGTCGAAACCGAGGTCGGCGAACGCCGTGGCGATCACCTTCTGCCCGCGGTCGTGCCCGTCCTGCCCCATCTTGGCCACCAGGATCCGCGGGCGGCGACCCTCCTCCTCGGCGAACTCCGCGACCAGCGCGCGGGCCCGCTCGACGTTGTCGGAGCGGCCGACCTCCTCGCGGTACACGCCGGAGATGGTACGGATCTGCCCGGAGTGCCGGCCCCACACCTTCTCCAGCGCGCCGGAGATCTCCCCGACGGTGGCCTTGGCCCGCGCCGCGTCGACGGCCAGCTCGAGCAGGTTGCCCTCGCCGGACTCCGCGGCCGCGGAGAGCCGGTCCAGCACCGCGGCGACCACGTCGGCGTCCCGCTCGGCGCGCAGCCGGCGCAGCTTCTCCAGTTGCTGGGCGCGCACCCCGGCGTTGTCCACCTTGAGCACCTCGATCTGCTCGTCGGTGTCCACCCGGTACTTGTTGACCCCGATCACCGGCTGCCGCCCCGAGTCGATCCGCGCCTGGGTGCGCGCGGCGGCCTCCTCGATGCGCAGCTTGGGGATCCCGGCGTCGATCGCCCGCGCCATCCCGCCGGCCGACTCGACCTCGCTGATGTGCGCCCACGCCCGGCGGGCCAGGTCGTAGGTGAGTCGCTCGACGAACGCGCTGCCGCCCCACGGGTCGATGACCCGCGTGGTGCCCGACTCCTGTTGCAGCATCAGCTGGGTGTTGCGGGCGATGCGGGCGGAGAAGTCGGTGGGCAGGGCCAGCGCCTCGTCCAGCGCGTTGGTGTGCAGCGACTGGGTGTGCCCCTGGGTCGCGGCCATCGCCTCGACGCAGGTGCGCACCACGTTGTTGAACACGTCCTGGGCGGTGAGCGACCAGCCGGACGTCTGGCAGTGCGTGCGCAGGCTCAGCGACTTGTCGTCGCGCGGCTCGAACCGGCGGACCAGCTTGGCCCACAGCAGCCGCGCCGCGCGGAGCTTGGCGACCTCCATGAAGAAGTTCATCCCGATCGCCCAGAAGAACGACAGCCGCGGGGCGAACGCGTCGATCTCCAGCCCGGCGTCGAGACCGGCGCGGATGTACTCGACGCCGTCGGCGAGGGTGTAGGCCAACTCCAGGTCGGCGGTGGCCCCGGCCTCCTGCATGTGGTAGCCGGAGATGGAGATCGAGTTGAACCGCGGCATCCGGCGCGAGGTGTAGGCGAAGATGTCGGAGATGATCCGCATCGAGGGCTGCGGCGGGTAGATGTAGGTGTTGCGGACCATGAACTCCTTGAGGATGTCGTTCTGGATGGTCCCGGTGAGCCGCTCCGGAGCCATCCCCTGCTCCTCGGCGGCCACGATGTAGAGCGCCATCACCGGCAGCACGGCGCCGTTCATGGTCATCGACACGCTCATCCTGTCCAGCGGGATGCCGTCGAAGAGCTGGCGCATGTCGTAGATGGAGTCGATGGCGACGCCGGCCATCCCGACGTCGCCGGCCACCCGGGGGTGGTCGGAGTCGTAGCCGCGGTGGGTGGCGAGGTCGAACGCGACGGAGAGGCCCTTCTGCCCGGCGGCGAGGTTGCGCCGGTAGAAGGCGTTCGACTCCTCGGCGGTGGAGAACCCCGCGTACTGCCGGATGGTCCACGGCTGCGTGGTGTACATCGTCGGGTAGGGGCCGCGCAGGTACGGCACGATGCCAGGAAACGTGCCCAGGAAGTCCACATCGGACAGGTCGGCCGCGGTGTGGAGCGGCGCGACGGTGATGCCCTCCGGCGTCTCCCAGGCCAGCGCGTCGGCGCCCTTGCCGGTACTCGCCTGCAGCGCCTCCGCCCACGCGCCGGCGTCCCCCGGCTCGGGCGTGCCCAGCTCGACGTCGGCGAAGTTCGGGATGCTCATGGGGCCACTCCCAGCGTGTCGAGGGTCTCGCGGAGCACGGCGAGCGCGTCGCAGCCGGCGTGCACGAAGCGCAAACCGGCGGGGAGGTCGTCCGCCGGCTTGCCGGCCAGGTAGACGGCCTCGGCGCCGGCGGCGCGCAGCGCGTCGACCACGGTGGCACCCTGCTCGCGGTAGGCGGTGTCGGTGCCGCAGAGGCACGCGATCCTGGCGCCGGAGTCGCGGAAGGCCGCGGCCACCTCCTCGGCGGACCCGCCGGCGCCGGGGTTGACCGGCTCGACACCGCCGGCCGTGAACAGATTGGCGGCGAACGTCGCCCGCGCGGTGTGCGCGGCCACCGGGCCGAGCGTGGCGAGGAAGATCCGCGGCCGCGTGCCGTGCGCGGCGAGGTGGGCGTCGGCGCGGTCACGCAACCGCTCGTACTCCTGGGCGTAGCGGACCCGGGGCAGCCCGCCGCCCGCGCGCACCGCCGGTGGGAGGGGCGGCCGTCGCACCGGCTTCTCGTCCAGCAGCGGGAACTCGCTGACGCCGGTGATCGCGTCGGCGCGGGTGGCCAGCCGGCGCTCACGGGCGGCCCACGTCTCGGCCAGCCGGCCGGCGAGCGTGCCGGACTCCAGCACGGCCTCGATCCCGCCGTCCCGCTCGATGGCGGTGAACTCGCGCCACGCGGCCCGCGCGACCTCGTCGGTCAGCCGCTCGACGTACCACGATCCGCCGGCCGGGTCGATCACACCGGCCAGTTTGGACTCCTCGAGCAGGATCGCCTGGGTGTTGCGGGCGATCCTGCGGGAGAACGCGTCGGGAAGGCCGATCGCGCCGTCGAACGGCAGCACGGTGACCGCGTCCGCGCCGCCGACCCCGGCGGCGAAGCCGGCCACGCAGCCGCGCAGCAGGTTCACCCACGGGTCGCGGCGGGTGAGCATGGCCGGTGAGGTCACCGCGTGCTGGCGCATCCCGCGCGCCGCCGGGCTCACCCCGGCGACCTCGGTGACCCTGGCCCACAGCCGGCGCGCGGCGCGCAGCTTGGCGATGGTGAGGAACTGGTCGGCGGTCGCGGCGAGGCGGAACTCCAGCCGCGCGGCGGCGTCGTCCACGGCGAGCCCGGCGCCGGTGAGCGCCCGCAGGTAGGCCACCCCGGTGGCGATCGCCGCGCCGAGCTCCTGGGTGTCCGCGCCGCCGGCCTCGTGGTAGGGCAGCGCGTCCACCACCATGGTGCGCAGGTTCGGGTACCGGCCGGCGAGGTCGGCGGCCAGCGCGGCGGCCGCGGCAGCGTCCGCGCCGCCGGTGGCCTGCCCGGTGCGGGCGCGCAGCCCGATCGGATCGGCCCCGACGTTGCCGACCACCTCGCTGTCCGGGATGCCGCGCTCGGCGAACACGGCCAGCAGCGCCTCCGCGGCGGCCGGCTGGTCCGCGCCGGCGTCCAGCACCACGGGGGCGAGCTCGACGTAGACCTCGTGCAGGGCGTCGCCCAGCGCGTCCGGCGGCAGCGCGCCGGCGCCGACCCGCAGCCACAGCGACCGCACCCCGCCGGCGAGGTCGGCCAGCGCGGCCCGGTTGGTGGCCGCGGGGTCGGGGTCGAGATGCAGGGCCCGGACGTCCCAGCCGGTGCGCATCGCGCCCTCGGGACGGGTGCCGCGGACGAACGGCGGAAGGCCGGGGAAACCGGCGGGCGGCACGGTGTCCTCGGTGTCCTCGGTGTCCTCGGCGGTGTAGAGCGGCTGGACGGCGATGCCGTCGTAGGTGGTGCTGGTCAGCAGGGACTCCGGGGGCCCGGTGAAGCCCTCGGGCAGCGCGCCGGTCTTCCGCAGGACACCGGCGACCAGCTTCCGCCAGTCCTCCCGGTCGGGGCGGTCGAACTCGGCCGCGAGCGCCAGCTCGTCCGGTTCCCTGCCCGCCACCGGCTCCGGCACGGACGCCGTCGTCCCAGCCTCAGTCATAACTTTCGATGGTAGGGCCGCGTGGCACCCGTGACGTGTGAGGCTGGTCGCGATTCCGGCCGCCGCGGCGGATGCCGGCTGCGCCACAATGTGTCGGGTGAGCAGCTCCGAGAAGGGCCCGGTCGGCGGGGACGACACCGCCGGGTCCCGCGTCGTCGCCGGGCGGTACCGGCTGCGCTCGGTGCTCGGCTCGGGGTCGATGGGCACCGTCTGGTCGGCCTACGACGAGTTCCTGCACCGGCCGGTGGCGGTGAAGGAGGTCCGGCTGCCGCCCGGGGTGCCGCCGGTCCAGGCCGCCGAGCTGCGCGAGCGGACCCTGCGCGAGGCCCGCGCGATCGCCGTGCTGTCCCACCCGAACGTGATCACCCTGCACGACGTGGCGCGGGAGGACGACGAGCCGTTCGTGGTGATGGAGCTGCTGCCCGCGCGCAGCCTCGCCGGGATGCTGCGCGAGCACGGGCCGCTCACCGTGCCGCGGGCGGCCGCGGTGGCCGACGCGGTGGCCGCGGCGCTGGAGGCCGCGCACGCGGCCGGCATCACCCACCGCGACGTCAAGCCGGGCAACGTGCTGGTGGCCAGGGACGGCCGGATCAAGCTCACCGACTTCGGCATCGCGCGCAACGTCTCCGAGGCGACGATGACCCGCACCGGGATGATGCTGGGCTCACCCGCCTACATCGCCCCCGAGGTGGCCTCCGGTGGCGCGGTCACCCCCGCCGCGGACCTGTGGGGGCTCGGCGCGACGCTGTTCGCCGCCGTCGAGGGCCGCCCGCCCTACGACGCCGACGGCGACCCGCTGGAGACCGTCGGCAGAGTGGTCAACGGCGCGGTGCCGCGGCCGGCGCCGGGCCCGCTGGCCCCGCTGATCCGGGGCCTGATGGCGAAGGAGCCCGCGGCGCGGCTGTCGCTGCAGGAGGTGCGGCGCAGGCTGTACCCGCTGCTCGCCCAGCCGCGGCACACGCTGTTCGGGCCGGAGCTGTTCGCCGACCGGGCGACCTCGCGGGCGCCGGACCGGATCGACGGCACGGCCACCCAGGTGATTCGCGAGGTGCCGCCGGCCCCGGCCGAGCCGTCGGCCGGGACCTCGACCGAGCGCTCGGCCGAGCCGGAGCCCGGTGAGCTGGCCACCGATCCCGGCCCGCTGCCGTTCGCCCCGCCCGCTCCGGCACGGCGGCGGGCCGGCGCGGGGGCCGCGCTGCTCGCCGTGCTGCTGTTCCTGGTCGCCGCGGCCGGCGGCTTCGCCCTCACCCGGACCGTCGGCGCCCAGCCGCTGCTGCCGCCGGAGCGCCCGCAGCGCACGTCCGCGCCCACGCCGCCGCAGGGTGAGCTGGAGGCGCGCACCGGCGACGCGACCAACCTGAGCGGCGCCAAGGGCGGGCTGTTCTCGGTGCACGTGCCGCAGAACTGGACCAGCTTCGTGACCCAGCGGGCCGATCCGGGGCTGCCGCCGAGCACGGTGGTGCAGTACGTCTCCCCCGACGGCACCCAGACGCTGACCGTGCAGCGGTTCGCACCGTTCGCCGCGCCGCTGACCGTGGACGACTACCGCGGCGCGCTGGCGAAGCAGTGGGCACCGGGCGACTTCGTCGCGGTACGGGAGACCTCGCTGCCGGACCGCGACGGCGTGCGGCTGTTCTACCGGACCGTGGAGCGCGCCACCGGACCCGGCGAGGCGTCCGAGTCGCAGCTCGGCCGGTCGACGTTCGCGGAGGTGTTCCGCCACGGCACCGGGCTGTGGGTGGTCGCCGTCACCGTGCCCACCGAGCAGGAGCGCAGTGGCCAGGTCGAGCTGTTCGACCGGATCGCCCCCACGTTCCGCCTCGCCGACTAGCAGCCCTGCGCCCACCCGCACGGCGCGGTCCAGGCGACGTCCGGACCGGGCTCGGTGTGCTCCCGGCCTCGGCGCGGCGGATGAGCCCCGAGGCTTCGGGTGCACCCCCGCCCCCTTCGTGGCCGGCAGTGTTTTACGGGGGCGAACCAAGGAGGCCAACGACTCGGGTTCTCGTTGTTTCAGGTCCGTCGTGTCACACACTGACCTTGTCCCGCTTATGTCCGGGCGCACGAGGTCAGGAACCGCTCGTCTCGCACTCGGGGTCGCACTCGGGGTCACCGAAGCGGTGGGCGGAGGCGTTGAGCTGGGCCAGCCGGCGCAACGCGGCGAACAGCGGCTCGCCCAGCACCATGCCGATCACCGCCTGCTCCACGGTCTCCTCCACCGAGGGCAGCCCGACCACGGTGTCGACATCGGACTCGGCCACCAGGTCGGCCAGCTCGGCGTAGCGGTCGAGCTGGTCCAGCAGGTGGGTGTGACCGAGCTCGTTTACCGTCGCCAGCACGCCGAGCACCGCCTCGGTCACCGGCTCGTCTGGTTTGATCGTCCAACCGCGCCGCTCGGCGACCTCCCGTAGCCGTTGCGCCACCCGCTCCCTGGTCTCGCCCTCGGCGACGGCCCGCGGCGTGGTCACCGCCCGCTGGGCCACACCGAGCACGTGGTGCGGCGACGCCGGCTCGTCCAGCGCGGCCAGCACCTCGGCGACCGTCGCGATGGGCAGCTTGCCGACCTCGACCAGCGCCCGGACCAGCCGGAGCCGGCGGACGTGTGCCTCGCCGTAGCGGGCCTGGTTGGGGCTGGTCCGCTCGCCCGGCGGCAGCAGGCCGGCCCGCAGGTAGTACTTGATGGTCGGGACCGGCACTCCCGAGGCACGGCTCAGCTCGGCCATCCGCATTCGGCGGCGTCCTTCCGTCGTTCCTGTGAACCCCTCAGTATGGATAGTATAGCTTCCCGTAGTGGTAAGTGCCGCTATCCATATGAGGAGCCGTGATGCCTCCGCTACTCCCCCTGGCGCGCCGGAGCCTGTCCTGGCACCGGCCGCTGATGCTGTTCGCCGCGGCCATGGCCGTGGTGTCCGTGGTGTCGGCCGTCGGCCTCGTCGTCGACGACCGCGTCCTGGTCGGCGCGCCGATCTGGGCCAAGCCGCTGAAGTTCGCCCTGTCGTTCCTGCTCTACACGGTCACCTGGGCCTGGATGCTCACCTTCCAGCAACGCGCCCGGCGCTGGGGTTGGTGGGCGGGCACCGTGCTCGCCGGCGCCGGCACCGTCGAGATGCTGGTGATCGTCGGCCAGGTGCTGCGCGGCAAACGGAGCCACTTCAACCTGGAGACACCGTTCGACACCGCCGTGTTCGGCCTGATGGGTACCACCATCATCGTGCTCATGCTCGGTCACTTCGCGCTGGGCGCGCTGCTGCTGGCCGGGCGGTACGCCGACCGGGCCAGCGCGGCCGCGGTCCGCTGGGGCATGGCGGTGTCGGCCGCGGGCCTGCTGGTCGGCGGGCTGATGCTGGGGCCGACCGACGAGCAGCAGGCCGCCCGCGACCAGGGCCGATCCGTCGATGTGCTCGGCGCGCACACGGTCGGCGCACCCGACGGCGGGCCGGGCATTCCGGTGCTCAACTGGAGCACGGAGGCCGGCGACCTACGGGTGCCGCACTTCGTCGGCATGCACGCGCTGCAACTGCTGCCGATGGTCGCGATCGCGCTGGCGCTGCTCGGCCGGCGGCGGCCTCGGCTGCGCGACGACGTCGTGCGGCTGCGGCTGGTCCGGATCGCCGCGATCGGCTACACCGGCCTGGTCGCGCTGGTGACCTGGCAGGCGCTGCGCGGCCAGCCGGTGGTCGCCCCGGACACGCTGACCCTCGGCGCGACCGCGGCACTGGTGGCCGGCGTGGTGCTGGCCGCCGTGTTGGCCGTCCGCCGCCCCACCCGAATCGAGTTCACCCCGCGCGAGGAGGTCGCCGTCCGATGAGCACCACGCAGCTGTTCACCATCACCTTCTACCTGGTCGTGCCGTTCTGGGCGCTGATGATCCTCGCCCCGCGCTGGTCGGTGACCGTTAGGATCATCGCCTCGCCGTGGATCGCCGCGCCGCCGCTGGTCTGCTACGCGATCCTGCTGGTGCCCCACCTCGGCGAGCTGTGGGCGGTGATGAGCCGGCCGGACCTGGAGACGCTGCGCGAGTTC
The DNA here is from genome assembly GCF_900115565.1 of Amycolatopsis arida. Lineage (GTDB taxonomy): Bacteria > Actinomycetota > Actinomycetes > Mycobacteriales > Pseudonocardiaceae > Yuhushiella > Yuhushiella arida. The sequence goes on from NZ_FOWW01000005.1 coordinate 226,342, forward strand.
CTCGGCTCGCCGATCGGCGCGGCCGGGCTGTGGGCCCACCTGGTGGGTTACGACCTGTTGGTCGGCAGGTGGATGTACGCCGACTCCCGGGTCCGCGGCGTACACCCGCTGGCCATGGCGCCGATCCTGCTGGTCACCATCCTGCTCTCGCCGTTCGGCCTGCTCGCGTACCTGCTGGTCCGCTCGGCCCACCCGGGCGCCCCGACCACGGGCACACCGTCGAGCCCGCCGGCTCCGGAGGCAGAACCCAGCCCACCGGCTCCGGAGGCAGAACCCAGCCCACCGGTCCCGGAGGCCGCGACGAGCCCGCCGGCGGCCTCCGGTGACCGGCGCCCGTAGGCTTGCCGGCCGTGAGCAACGACTTCGACCACCCGATGGACATCGCCGGCACGGCGGCGAAGGTGCTGGCCGAGCGGACCGGGTTCGACCGGCACGACGTGGCCGTGGTGCTGGGCTCCGGCTGGCGCCCGGCGGCCGACGTCATCGGCCGACCCGACGCCGAGGTTCCGATGGCCGAGCTCCCCGGGTTCGCCGCGCCCAGCGCGGTGGGCCACGGCGGCAGCGCGCGATCGGTGGAGGTCGGCGGGCGGCGGGCGCTGGTACTGCTCGGCCGGACCCACCTGTACGAGGGCAATGGAGTGGCGCGGGTCGTGCACCCGGTGCGCACCGCGGCGGCGGCCGGAGTGCGCGCCGTCCTGCTGACCAACGCCGCCGGTGGCCTGCGGGAGGGCCTCCGGGTGGGGCAGCCGGTGCTCATCACCGACCACCTGAACCTGACCGCGACCTCCCCGATCACCGGGGCGAACTTCGTCGACCTCGTCGACCTCTACTCCGACCGGCTGCGCCGGATCGCCAGGGAGGTCGACCCCTCACTGGCCGAAGGCGTGTACGCCGGGTTGCCGGGACCGCACTTCGAGACCCCCGCGGAGATCCGGATGCTGCGCACCCTGGGCGCGGACCTGGTGGGCATGTCGACGGTGCTGGAGGCCATCGCGGCCAGGGCGGCCGGCATCGAGGTGTTCGGCATGTCGCTGGTGACCAACCTGGCGGCCGGCATGACCGGCGAGCCGCTCGACCACGAGGAGGTGCTGACCGCGGGTCAGGCCGCCGCCGAGCGGATGGGCACGCTGCTCCGCGACCTGCTCGCCCGCGCCTGACGTGTCCGCCGTCCGTGCGCGCGTGTCCGCGGTCTGTGCGCAGGTGTCCGCCGTCCGTGCGCGCGTGTTCGCGTCGTGCGGCGCGGACACCCGTGCGGGGACCGCGGACACATGCGCTAGTCGCGCGGGGGGCGCTTGACGGGGGTGGCCGGGGTGGAGCCGGTGGGCACGATCGGCACGTCGGTGACCTCCGGCAGCAGGCGCAGCGGGACCGTCCGGTCCGGAATCCGACTCATCGCGACCTCCCAGTTCACCGCGCGCCGGCGGTCGGCGCCCGGGGCCACCGGCACCGACGCGACACGCGACACGCGACGACAATCGAAAACGGTTGACGCGGGTGCACGAACCGTTCCGGTGGAGCGGGCGGTGACCGGTAACGCAATACGACCCGCGACGGCAATATCGGGAATTGCGGCAACGGTACCTACCCGCCGGTAGGTATCTACCGTCTCGAACTTGACGGGCGCGGACAATACCCCGATCGGGTGCTTGCGCGGAAACAGAGCGCAACCTCTCGCGCAACTGTTGTCCAGGTCACAAATCGGCCCCGGTTCTCGTTCCCGCCGCGAGCACGGCGGGTCATCGGAGGGGTTGCCCACCAACGCGGACCGAGGCACCGACCGGTCTGGTCATCCCGGCTCGCCGAGGGCGAGCAGCCGCCGCCCACGCAGCGCGACCATCAGGGCGAACCGCTCGTCGGCGTCGGTGAGCCGGTCGCCGAACAGCTCACCGATCCGCCGCATCCGGTACCGCACGGTCTGCGGGTGGATCCGCAGCCGCTCGGCGACCTCGGGCGCCCCGCCCCGGGTCTCCAACCAGGCCGACAGCGTCTCGGCCATCCGCTCCCGGGACCGCTCCGGCACTCCCAGCAGCGGCGCGAGCACCACCTCGACCAGCTGCTCGGCCAGTGCTGGGTCGTCCAGCAGGGTGAGCGTGGTGAGATGGTCCACACAGGACAGCACGGGCGCGTCCGCCAGCACGCCGCGGCGGGCCAGTGCCAGCAGCCGCCGTGCCCAGCGCAGCGAGCCACGCGCCCGGGACAGTGGCACCGGCGGGCCCACCGCGGCCCGCCACCCGGCCAACCCGGCGGCCAGGTCACGCACCGTCTCCCCGTGGACCGGCACCACGAGACACGGCGCCTGGCTCTCCAGGTCGACCAGGACGTCCGGGTCGAGCTCGGTGACAGGCTCGGCCGGGGGTGCGCCGTCGTCGTCGGCGCGGGCCAGCACCACCACCGCGATCCGCTCCGGCAACGGCCAGCCGGCCGCGGTGGCCTGGTCGGCGATCGCCCGCGCGGCCACCGGTGGGTCGGCGAGCACCAGCTCGAGCAGACGCTTGCGGCGCCGCTCCAGCGCCCCGGCCGCCCGCGCCCGCGCGGCCGTGTAGCCCTGCACGGACAGCGTGGACAGCTCGTCGGTGTAGGCGAACAGCGCGTCGGCGAGCAGGCACATGGTGGGCAGCGGCAGCTTCATCTTCTGGCCGAACTCGCTGAGCCGCTGCCAGCCGGCGCGCACCCCGATCCGGTAGGCCGACTGCAGCACGTGGATGTCCCGCCCCTCGGCGACCTCGTACTCGCCGAGCTTGCGGAACAGCTCCGCGCTGCCGTGCCGGCGTCGGGCCGCCGGGTCCGCCAGCCGCTCGACGAACTCCAGGATGCCCCGCTCCACCCCGGCGACGATGGCTTTGCCGAACGCGCCCTCGATCGGCCGCGCGTACTCGGGGATGTTGCGCTGGATATCGTGCAGGATCTCCCTGGCCACCCTGCCGCATTCGGTCCGCAGAATGGGCGCCAGCTTCGTCGGCAGCCGGGCGAGCAGCAGTCTCGTCTCGAGACCGCCCGCGCCCCCGGCCGCCGCGCCCGCGGAAATGCGCTTCAGTGTCCTGGTCAGTTCCTCGTAGGCGTCCCGCAAGGCCGCGTCACTGGGTGCGCGGAAAACCGAGTCGTCGCTGACCACGCCGGCGCCACCTCGACCGTACCGGGGAATACGCAGGGCAATTGTCATCTGTGTACAGCGCGGGTGATCCGGGCGGCAACGAACCGGGAACGGAACGGGATCCCTTGTCATCGGTGTGACAAGACGACGGGTCGCCGTCGTGGCCCGGTGACAACAACCACCCGGCTACCCTGGCGGCCGTGCGCGAGCCCCGACTGACCCCCGCCCTGCGCGACGCCACGTTCCGCTGGATCGCCGACGACGTCGACCCGGAGAGCAGGGCCGAGCTCCAGAGCGTGCTGGCCGCCGCGATGGGCGGCGACCCCGCGGCCGTTCCGGACCTGGGCGACCGGATGGCCGGACCGCTGCGGTTCGGCACCGCGGGGCTGCGCGGGCCGGTGCGGGCCGGACCGAACGGGATGAACGTGGCGGTCGTGGTCCGGACCACCGCCGGGGTCGCCGAGTGGCTGCGCCGGCACGGCCACGCCGGCGGCACCGTGGTGGTGGGCCGGGACGCCCGGCACGGCTCGGCCGCGTTCGCCGCCGCGGCCGCCGAGGTGCTCACCGCGGCCGGGTTCGCCGTGCGGACGCTGCCCGGCCCACAGCCGACCCCCGTGCTGGCCTTCGCCGTCCGCCACCTCGGCGCGGTGGCCGGCATCCAGATCACCGCCTCGCACAACCCGCCGGCGGACAACGGCTACAAGCTGTACGACTCGACCGGCGCGCAGATCGTGCCGCCGGCCGACACGGAGATCGAGGCGGCCATCGAGGCCGCACCGGCCGCGGTGAGCGTGCCGCGGGCACCGGGCGTGGCCGAGCTCGGCGACGAGCTGGTCGCGGCCTACCTCGCGACCGTGGCGACCCTGCCCCGTGGCACGGCCAGGGCCCTGCGCGTGGTGGCCACCGCGCTGCACGGCGTCGGCGCGGAGCCGCTGACCAGGGCGCTCACCACCGCCGGGTTCGACCCGCCGCGGCTGGTGGCCGAGCAGGCCGACCCCGACCCGGACTTCCCGACGGTGGCCTTCCCCAATCCGGAGGAGCCGGGCGCGACCGACCTGCTGCTCGCGCTGGCCGAGGCCGAGGACGCCGACCTCGCCGTCGCGCTGGACCCCGACGCGGACCGCTGCGCGCTGGGGGTCCGCGACCGAGACGGCCGCTGGCGGATGCTCGGCGGCGACGAGACCGGGGTGCTGCTCGGCGAGCACGTCCTGAGCACCACCGGCGCCCCCGACCCGCTGGTGGCGACCACCATCGTGTCGTCGTCGCTGCTGGCCGACATCGCCGCGGCGCACGGCGCGCGCTACGCGGAGACGCTCACCGGCTTCAAGTGGCTGGCGCGGGCCGGCGAGGGCCTGGTGTTCGCCTACGAGGAGGCCATCGGGCTGTGCGTGAACCCGGAGTTCGTCCGGGACAAGGACGGCATCGGCGCCGCCGTGCTGGCCGCCGACCTGGCCGCCACGCTGCGGGAGCGGGGCCGCACGCTGCTCGACGCGCTGGACGACCTCGCCGTGCGGCACGGGGTGCACCGCACCGGGCAGGTCGCGCTGCGGGTGGACCGACTCGACCGGATCGGTGAGCTGATGACCGCGCTGCGTTCCCGGCCGCCGGCCACGCTCGGCGGCGCGGGGACCGAGGTCGACGACCTGCTCCCGGACGCCGACGTGCTGCGGATGCGGGGCGAGGGGCTGCGCGTGGTGGTCCGCCCTTCCGGCACCGAACCGAAGCTCAAGGCCTACCTCGAGGTGACCGAGCCGGTGGCCGACCCGGCGGGGCTCGCGGCGGCCACGGCGGCGGCCGAGCGACGGCTGGCCGACCTCACGGCCGAGGTCCGGGCGTTGCTGGGGGCCTGACCCGGTTGCCCGCGCGGCGGTGGCGCGGCAGGCTCCGGAGGCGTGTCCACCTTGTTGATCGTGCACCACACGCCGTCACCGTCGATGCAGGCCATGTTCGAGGCGGTCGTCTCGGGGGCGACCGACCCGGAGATCGAGGGCGTCGACGTCGTCCGCCACGCGGCGCTGGCCGCGACCGCGCCGGACGTGCTCGCCGCCGACGGTTACCTGCTCGGCACTCCTGCGAACCTCGGCTACATGTCCGGCGCGCTCAAGCACTTCTTCGACCAGGTCTACTACCCGTGCCTGGACTCCACCCGCGGCCGGCCGTTCGGCTTCTTCGTGCACGGCAACAGCGACGTCTCCGGCACCGTCCGGGCCATCGAGCGGATCACCACCGGGCTGGGGTGGGAGCAGGCCGCCGCGGCGGTCACGATCACCGGCGAGCCGGGCAAGGAGGACCTGTCGGCCTGCTGGGAGCTCGGCGCCACCGTCGCCGCCGGCCTCATGGACTGAGGGACCGAGCCGGGGAACATCCTCCGGACGTCGGTTGTGGGGAACCAACCAACCCGGGAAGTATCCAGTCGAACATGCACCGACACGGCCGCTGGGGGCACGGATGCCGGCACCACCTCAGTCGAACCTGCCCGGAACCGGGCACGACCACCCGCGGCACCGCCGCCGCGCGGTGTTGCGGGTGGCGGCGCTGGCTCCCGTCGCGGCGGGGCTCGGGTGGGTCGCCGGCGCCACCCGCGCCGACGTCTGGACCCGCGCCCTGCGTCCCGGTCACCGCGGCGGCGACGTCCACGAGTTGCAGATCCGGGTGGCCGGGTGGGCGGCCGACGCGCCGAGCCGCGCGTTCGTCGCGGTGGACGGCGAGTTCGGCACGGTGACGGAGGCCGCGGTGCGGCGGTTCCAGCGCGCCGCCGGCCTCCCCGCCGACGGCGTCGTCGGGACGCGCACGCTGACCGCGCTCGCCGCGCTGACCGCCGAGGACGGGTCGACCGCGCACTTCGCGTTCGCCGAGTTCACCTCGCCCGACGGCGCCGGCTTCTCCGGCGGCGCCGTCGGGACGGGCGACGTCGTCGAGAACGTCCGGCGGCTGATGCACCGGCTGGAGGCGGTGCGCCGCAAGGTCGGCGACCGCCCGGTGCGGATCGTCCGCGGGTTCCACTCGCGACCGCACTCCGCCGCGCTCGGCGGGCCGGCGAACAGCCAGCACCGCTACGGCATCGCCGCGGACGTGGTCGCCCCCGGCGTCCCCCCGGACACACTCGCCGCGGCCTGCGCCACGGCCGGGTTCTCCGGGCTGCACCGCTGCCCGCACGGCCTGCACGTCGACAGCAGGGTCGAGCACCCGTACGGCGCCCAGACCTGGTCCTGGGACACCGACCGGCACCGCTAGCCGGCGCGCGACGTGCCACCGAGGCCCCCTTGGTGGCACGCCGCGCGTCTCCCCCACCACCCAAACGGGGATGCTGCGCGTCACTGTGCTTGTTCACTGCTCCCCCACCGCGCGGCTTCGCCGTTGTCAGCGGGGCCCGCCGGGGCCATGGTGGCCAGCGGGGAGGTTCTACTCGGCGTGGCGCGGTCAGCGGCCGAGGAGGCGCATGGCGTCGGCGGGGTAGCGCTCGCCGGCCACCGCGTGGGCCGGCACCGCCGCCTCGATCGCGGCCAGCTCGTCCGGGGTGAGCTCCAGCTCGGCCGCCGCCACGTTCTCCTCCAGGTACCGGCGCCGCTTGGTGCCCGGGATCGGCACCACGTCCTCGCCGCGGTGCTGCACCCACGCCAGCGCGAGCTGCCCCGCGGTCACGCCCCGCTCGGCGGCCAGCGCCCGCAGCGCCTCGACCATCGCCAGGTTGCGCTCCAGGTTGCCGCCGGCGAAGCGGGGCTGCCCGTTCCGACGGAAGTCGTCCGGCGCGAAGTCGGCGGTGGAGCCGAACCGGCCGGTGAGCACGCCGCGGCCGAGCGGCGAGTACGGCACGATGCCGATGCCCAGCTCCCGGCAGGCCGGCACCACCTCCGGCTCGAGGTCGCGCGACCACAGGCTCCACTCGGTCTGCACGGCGCTGATCGGGTGCACGGCGTGCGCCCTGCGGATGGTCCCCGCGCCCGCCTCGGACAGGCCGAGGTGGCGCACCTTGCCCTCCCGCACCAACTCGGCCATGGCACCGACGGTCTCCTCGATCGGCACGGTCGGGTCCACCCGGTGCTGGTAGTAGAGGTCGATGTGGTCGGTGCCGAGCCGACGCAGCGACCGCTCGACGGCCTGCCGCACGTAGCCGGCGTCGCCGCGCACCCCGCGCGCCGAGGAGTCGTCCGGGTCGCGCACGACGCCGAACTTCGTGGCCAGCACCACCCGGTCCCTGCGGTCGGCGATCGCCCGCCCGACCAGCTCCTCGTTGCGGCCCATGCCGTACATGTCGGCGGTGTCCAGCAGGGTGACGCCGAGGTCGAGCGCCCGGTGGACGGTGGCGATCGACTCGGTGTCGTCGGGCGTTCCGTAGAACTCGCTCATGCCCATGCAGCCGAGGCCCTGCGCGCCGACGGTCAGCCCGCCCAGTGTCCGTGTCCTCATGCCGGTACCCCCCGCTCCCGCGGGGCGGCGATGTCGACCATCCCGCGCTCGATCCGCTCGTAGTTGGTGATCTTGTAGTCCAGGACGTCCAAACAGGACTGAAGCTCGGCGATCCGCTCGGTCACCGCCTGGCGCTGCTCGACGAGGATGGCCTTGCGCCGGCCGGCGCTCGCCGCGCCCTGCGCCCGCAGCGACGCGTACTCGCGCATCCGCCGGATCGGCATTCCCGTGGTGCGCAGCTTGGTCAGGAACGACAGCCAGGCGAGGTCGCCGTCCGAGTACGCCCTCCGGCCGGCGGCGTCCCGCGCCGGCGGCTCCAGCAGCCTGATCCGCTCGTAGTAGCGCAGCGTGTCGATGGACAGCCCGCTGCGCCGCGCGGCCTCGGCGATCGAGTAGCTCATGGCGGCGACAGTACGACCTGGAGCGCGCTCCAGGTCAAACCCGCGTTACCGTGCGTCCATGCCGCGACCGAGGACGCACGACGAGGCGCTGCGGCTGCGGTTGCTGGACCGCGCCGGCGAGCTGCTGTCCGCGGAGGGCGCCAAGGCGCTGAGCCTGCGCCGGCTCGCCGCCGACGCCGGGACCTCGACCACGGCGGTGTACTCGCTGTTCGGCAGCAAGCCGGAGCTGGTGAACGCGCTGTACGTCGAGGGGTTCCGCCGGTTCGCCATGCGGCTGCGCGCGGTGGAGCGCACCGGCGAGCCGGTGGCCGACCTGGTGCGGCTCGGCCTCGCCTACCGGGCGAGCGCGCTGGCCGACCCGCATCTCTACGCGGTGATGTTCACCAAGGCGGTGCCGGGCTTCGAGCCCAACGAGGAGGCCGCGGCACTGGCCCGGTCGACGTTGGACCCGCTGCTGGAGACCGTGCGCGCCGGCGTCGCGGCGGGCGTGCTGGCGGACACCGAGCCGGAGGTCATCGCCGGCGGCTGCTGGGCGACGGTGCACGGGCTGGTGTCGCTGGAGCTCGGCGGGACCCTGCCGGCCGCGCTGCGGGACCCGGAGGCGTTCGCCGCCGCGCTGCGCGCCACCGCCACCGGCTGGCTGCGCCGTTCGGGGGACTGACCGGCCGCCTCCCATGTGGCACCGTGCGGGAACCGGCGCCGAGGGCGGACCGTCCGACCGGGCACGGAGAGCCGAACGAGCGGCCGGCGAGCACGACAAGCGGAGGACGGAGATGGGCAGTCCCGGTGGGGGCTACGGCGTCGAGCCCGAGGAGCTCGACCAGCTCAAGAAGACGCTCAACGAGGCCAGCGACGCGTTGAACATGACGGACTTCCCGCAGCGGGCGTCCCTCGAGGGATTCCTGACCACGCAGGACGTCAGCCGGTACGAGCAGGTCGAGGAGACGGTCGAGGAGATCGTCCTGAAGCTCACCGAGTTCGTCGACCGGAAGTACCCAAGCGTGGTGGACGCGATGAACAACTTCATCGCCAGGGCACACGTCACCATCACCACCACCGCCGACGGCGTGGCCAGGGCGGGCTCGGAGTACCAGATCACCGAGGACCAGGTCACGGCCTGGCTGCGCCGGCACCAGCCCAACTGACGACCGGGGGTCTCCCATGGCACTGAAGGACCTGATCGACGAGGGCGTGCTGGCCGACGCCCGGAAGATCGACGACTTCCTCCGCGAGCGCGGCCAGTCGCTGCCGTCGGTGGAGAACACCCTCCGGCTGGTTCGCGACATCGACAGCGACCAGCTCCGGAAGGTCGGCAAGGAGGTGTGGGGCACCGGGGGCGAGGACGGCGAGGGGCTGATCAGCAAGCACTTCGACCAGTGCGTCGAGGACCTCGACCGGGCCAACCGACAGACCGCGGCATGGACCGGCGACGCGAGCAACGCCTACGCCACCCGGGTCGACAAGATCAAGGCCGGGATCAACGACATGCGCCGACCGTCCGCCGACGTCGGCGACGCACTGGTCTCCCTCGCGGACGCGTGGGACCAGGTGTTCGGCCGCAGCTTCGGCGACATCCTGGCGATCATCGGCCTCATCCTGTCGATCATCGGCGTCATCGTCGCGCTGGTCGTCGAGATCGCCGCCGGCTGGACCGGGATCGGCGCCGTCGTCGGGCTGGTGATCGGGGTGCTGAGCATCCTCGTCGGCGCGGCGTCGATCTGGTGGACCCTGCACAGCCAGGAGCAGGCCAAGATCGACGCGCTGGAGGCCGCCGGCGAGGAGGCCACCGAGACGATGACCTCGGCCAACCAGACCAAGCTGTGACGAGCGGAGTGGCACGTGACGAGTCCGGAGCAGGTCGAGGCGCTCAAGGCCCGGCTGCACAAGATCAAGGAGAATCCGCGGCAGGCGCTGTTCAGCGAGTTCAGGGGAACGTCGCGCAGCGGTGCGGTCACCGTGTGGGTGGACCTGCTGGGCCGGCAGAAGCGCGTGCACATCGCGCCCAACACGGTCCGGGAGGGCGACGAGCAGTGGCTCACCGAGGAGATCAACAGCGCCTACGAGTCCGCCCGTGAGGCCGCCACCTTCCTCGACTTCGACGTCGCCGAGCTCGCCAGGGAGCTGAGGGACGCGGCGGCCGTGGCGCAGCGCCCACCCGCGCCGCCGGCACCCGACCCTTCCGCGGCCCGCCCCGCGGAACCACCGACGCCGGCCACGCCGCCGCCACCGGGCCCGCCGCCGGCCGCGCCCCGCCCCGAGCGGCGGCGCCCCCCGGACGACGACGAGTTCTTCGACGGTTTCAACGTCCGGCGATGAACCGGCGGGGCGGGATCGGCGCGGTGCGGGCGTCGGTGTGGCTGCTGGTCGTCTGGACGCTGGCCGCGCAGACCGCGGTGCTGCTGGCCGGGCTGATCGGCTTCGCCGAGGTGCGAGCCTCCTGCGCGGGCCCCGCGGAGCTGAGCTTCCGCGCCGCGATCTCGGTGCGCTGCGCCGACGGCCGGGAGATCCCGATGAACGGCGTCGCCGCGGTGGTGCTGTTCGCCGGGTTCGGCCTGGTCGTCACCGTCCTGCTGGCCGTCTTCCACGCCGCGGCGCGGGCGGCGGAGCGGCGGGCGGTTCCGTCCACGGGGGAACGCGGCCACCGGTCGGACCACGATCGCGACGGCTAGGTCCGGTCATGCCCCGAGGATCCGGAACTGGCCGCGCTGGTGGGTGAGCTGTCGGTCAGGAGCGAGGACTTCCGCCGATGGTGGGCCGACCACAACGTCACCGACAAGACCAGCGGGCGCAAGGTGCCGCACCACCCGCTGGTCGGCGAGCTCGTGCTGGACTACGAGTCGCTGCGGCCGCCGGACGAGCCCGACCAGGTGCTCGTCGCCCACACGGCCGCGGCGGGGACCCCGACCGAGACCGCGCTGCGGCTCCTGGCCAGCTGGCGGACCGCGCCGGACCCGGTGACCGTCGAGCGGCCGAGCCAGCCGCGCTAGACGGCGCCGTACTGCCGGTCGCCGGCGTCGCCGAGACCGGGGACGATGAAGCCGGAGTCGTTGAGCCGCTCGTCGACGCTCGCGGTGACCACCCGCACCGGCAGCCCGGACCGCTCCAGGTGGGCGAGCCCCTCCGGCGCGGCCAGCGCGCAGATCGCGGTCACGTCGGTGGCGCCGCGCTCGGTGAGCAGCCGGATGGTGAACTCCATCGAGCCGCCGGTGGCCAGCATCGGGTCGAGCACCAGCACCGGCCACCCGGCGAGGTCCTCCGGCAGCGACTCCATGTACGGCGTCGGCCGCAGGGTCCGCTCGTCCCTGGCCAGCCCGACGAACCCCATCCGCGCCTCCGGGATGAGCTTGTGCGCCTGGTCGGCCATGCCGAGCCCGGCCCGCAGCACCGGTACCAGCAGCGGCGAGTTGGCCAGCCGGTAGCCGTCGGTGCGGGCCACCGGCGTGTGGATCCGCTCGACCCGCACCTCCAGCTGCCGCGTCGCCTCGTACATCAGCATCACGGTCAGCTCGTGCAGGGCCGCGCGGAACGCCGCACTGTCGGTGCGGGCATCGCGCATGGTGGACAGCCTGGCCTTGGCCAGCGGATGATCAACCACGTGCACGTCCATGGCCGGACACAGTAACGGGCAGGGCCACGGGCCCGGCGCTTCCGCCCCACGGCCGGCCGCCGCGGCACTAGGCTTCCAGCCGTGACCGACCTGCCCGACCGCAAGCAGCTGCGTGCCTCCGACGCCGACCGGGAGCACGTCGCCAGGATTCTGCACCAGGCCATGGGCGAGGGCCGGATCACCCTCGCCGAGTTGGAGGAACGGCTGGACGCGGTGTACTCGGCCAAGACGCTCGGCGAACTCGAGCCGGTCACCGCCGACCTGCCCGACGCCGGCGTCCCCGGCCTGGCCGTCCAGCCCACCCCGAGCCGGCAGCCGGCCGCTCCCGACTCCCGGGTCGGCGGCACGCCCGGCTCGACCACCTCCATCGCGGTCATGTCCGGCGCCGACCGCAAGGGCGTTTGGGTGGTCCCGCCGCAGCACACCAGCTTCGCGTTCTGGGGCGGCGTGGAGATCGACCTGCGCCACGCCCGGTTCGCCGAGCGCACCAGCACCATCACCGCGGTGGCGATCATGGGCGGCGTCGACATCGTGGTCCCCGACGACATCATCGTCGAGGTCAACGGCGTCGGGTTCATGGGCGCGTTCGAGAGCCGGGACAAGGCGAGGGGCAAGCAGCTGCGCCAGCCGGGCCCGGACGCCCCGGTGGTGAAGGTCAACGGGCTGGCGTTCTGGGGCGCGGTCACGGTGATCCGCAAGCCGGCCCCGGAGCGCCGGGGGCTGCCGCCGGCGACGTGAGGCCAGGGCCGCCGCCGTCCCGCGCGGTACCCTCGTCGCCATGGCGACACCTACCGCGGTGCCTGGCCTCGTCGACGCCACCCGCGACGACGCGAGCCTGCGCCGCTTCCTGCACGGGCTGCCGGGCGTCGACCAGGTCGGCGTCGAGCAGCGGGCGGCGAGCCTGGCCACCCGCAGCATCAAGAAGGCGGCCAAGCGCTGGGCGATCGACACCGCGATCGGGATGGTCGACCTGACCACCCTCGAGGGTGCCGACACGCACGGCAAGGTCCGCGCGCTGGCGGCGAAGGCCAAGCGCCCCGACCCGGAGCACCCGGACACCCCGCGGGTCGCGGCCGTCTGCGTGTACCCCGACCTGGCCGGCACGGCCGTCGAGGCACTGGCCGGCACCGAGATCGGGGTGGCCAGCGTCGCCACGGCGTTCCCGTCCGGCCGCTCCAGCCGCCAGGTGAAGCTGGCCGACGTCGAGCTGGCCGTGTCCGCCGGCGCCACCGAGGTCGACATGGTGATCGACCGGGGCGCGTTCCTCGAGGGTCGCTACGGGCAGGTGTTCGAGGAGATCCAGGCGGTGAAGGCGGCCTGCGGGTCGGCGCACCTGAAGGTCATCCTGGAGACCGGCGAGCTGGCCACCTACGACAACGTGCGCAGGGCGTCGTGGCTGGCGCTGCTGGCCGGCGGGGACTTCGTCAAGACGTCCACCGGCAAGGTCTCGCCCGCCGCGACGCTGCCGGTGACCCACGTGATGCTGCAGGCCGTGCGCGACTGGTACACCGCGACCGGCGAGCGGCGCGGCGTCAAGCCGGCCGGCGGCATCCGCACCACCAAGGACGCCATCCGCTACCTGGTCGCCGTGCACGAGGTCGCCGGCCCCGAGTGGCTGACCCCGGCACTGTTCCGGTTCGGCGCCTCCAGCCTGCTCAACGACCTGCTGCTACAGCGGCGCACCCAGCTCGACGGCCACTACAGCGGCCCCGACTACGTCACCCTGGACTGACATGACCGTGCCCAACCCACCCGTGTGGGAGTACGCCCCTGCCCCGGAGTCGCGGGACATCGCCAACCTCAAGCCCGGCTACCGGCCCTTCGTCGACGGCGAGTTCGTCGAGGGTTCCGGCGAGCCGTTGAAGTCGATCAACCCGGCGACCGAGGAGGTGCTCGCCGAGGTGAGCACCGCATCGATGTCCGATGTGGACATCGCGGTGCGGGCGGCCCGGCGGGCCCACGACGAGGTGTGGGGCCCGATGTCGGGCACCGAGCGGGCCAAGTACCTGTTCCGGATCGCCCGACTGATCCAGGAACGCGCGCGCGAGCTGGCCGTGCTGGAGACGCTCGACAACGGCAAGCCGATCAAGGAGTCGCGCGACGCCGACATCCCCACCGCCGCCGCGCACTTCTTCTACCACGCGGGCTGGGCGGACAAGCTGGAGTACGCCGGGCTCGGCCCCGACCCGCGCCCGCTGGGCGTGGCCGGCCAGGTCATCCCGTGGAACTTCCCGCTGCTGATGCTGGCCTGGAAGATCGCGCCCGCGCTGGCGACCGGCAACACCGTGGTGCTCAAGCCGGCCGAGACCACGCCGCTCACCGCGCTGGTGTTCGGCGAGATCTGCCAGCAGGCCGAGCTGCCGCCGGGCGTGGTGAACATCCTGCCGGGCGCCGGCGACATCGGCGCCGCGGTGGTCGAGCACCCCGGGGTCGACAAGGTCGCGTTCACCGGCTCCACCGAGGTCGGCAAGATCATCCAGCGGGCGGTGGCCGGCACGCCCAAGCGGCTGACCCTGGAGCTGGGCGGCAAGGCGGCCAACGTCGTGTTCGACGACGCGCCGCTCGACCAGGCCGTCGAGGGCATCGTCAACGGCATCTTCTTCAACCAGGGCCACGTCTGCTGCGCCGGATCGCGGCTGTTGGTGCAGGAGTCGGTGGCCGAGGAGCTGCTGGCGAAGCTGCGCTACCGGGTGTCGACGCTGCGGCTGGGCGACCCGCTGGACAAGAACACCGACGTCGGCGCGATCAACTCGCGCGAGCAGCTCACCAGGATCCGCGAGCTGGTCGAGTCCGGCGACAGCGAGGGCGCCCGGCGGTGGACCAGCCCGTGCGCGCTGCCCGAGCGCGGCTTCTTCTTCGCCCCCACGGTGTTCTCCGACGTGCACCAGTCGATGCGGATCGCCCGCGAGGAGATCTTCGGCCCGGTGCTGTCGGTGCTCACCTTCCGCACCCCGGACGAGGCCGTGGCCAGGGCGAACAACACGCCGTACGGCCTCTCCGCCGGGATCTGGACCGAGAAGGGCTCCCGGATCCTGTGGATGGCCGACCGACTGCGCGCCGGGGTGGTGTGGGCCAACACCTTCAACCGCTTCGACCCGGCCGCGCCGTTCGGCGGGTACCGGGAATCGGGCTTCGGCCGTGAGGGTGGCCGAGCCGGACTGGAGGCCTACCTCGATGCCTGACCGGAAGGCGACAGAGCGGAAGGCACCCGCGCGGGTCGCGGTCGCCAAGACCTACAAGCTGTTCATCGGCGGGAAGTTCCCGCGCTCGGAGTCCGGCCGGTCCTACCCGGTCACCGGCGCCGGCGGGGAGTTCCTCGCCAACGCCGCGCACGCGTCGCGCAAGGACCTGCGCGACGCCGTGGTCGCCGCGCGCACGGCGTTTCCCGGGTGGTCGGGCGCCACGGCGTACAACCGGGGCCAGGTGCTGTACCGGGTGGCCGAGCTGATGGAGGGCCGCCGGGAGCAGTTCGTCGCCGAGGTGGCCGCGAGCGAGGGGCTGCCGGCGCGCGCCGCGCAGGCGACGGTGGACACCGCGATCGACCGGTGGGTGTGGTACGCCGGCTGGACCGACAAGATCGCCACCGTGCTCGGCGCAGCCAACCCGGTGGCCGGGCCCTACTTCTCGTTCAGCGTGCCCGAGCCGACCGGCGTGGTCGGCGTGCTCGCGCCGCGGCGGTCGTCACTGCTGGGCCTGGTGAGCGTGCTCGCGCCGGTGCTGGCCACCGGGTGCACCGCGGTGGTGGTGAGCAGCGCGGAGCGGCCGCTGCCGGCGATCACCCTGTCCGAGGTGCTCGCCACCTCCGACGTGCCGGCCGGTGTGGTCAACCTGCTCACCGGGCGGGCCGCCGAGCTGGGGCCGTGGCTGGCCGCGCACGGCGACGTCAACGCGCTGGACCCGACCGGCGCCGACCCGGCCGACCGCGCCGAGCTCGCCCGCGCGGCGGCCGGCACGGTCAAGCGGGTGCTGCGGGTGCCGGACGAGGAGCCGGACTGGACCCGGCGGCCGGACGTGGCCCGGCTGCGCCGGTACCTGGAGGTCAAGACGGTCTGGCACCCGATGGGCGGTTGACCGCTCCCCCGCGTCGGGCGCGGCCACCGGCCGGGTCAACAGCCGTGGGGCACCACCGCGGCGCGCACCTCGGCCAGCAGCCGGCGCATCGCGTCCTCGGCGAGCTCGATGTTCCCCTCGGCCACCGCGCGGGCCACCGTGTCGTGCAGGTCCAGCGCCTCCGGCACCGGGCTGCGCGGCATCAGCCCGAGCTGGGTCCGCCCGCGCAGCACCGCGGCCACCACGTCGGTCAGCGCGGCGAACATCTCGTTGCCGCTGGCCCGCAGCAGCAGGGTGTGGTACTCGATGTCCAGGTCCAGGAACCGGGTGAGGTCGCCGGCCTCCCCGCGCTCGCGCATCCGGTCGGCGAGCACGACGATCCGCTCCCGCTCCTCGGGCGTGGCCCCGCGGGCCGCGGCACCGGCCGTGAGCGGCTCGACCGCGATCCGCAGCTCGGTCAGCGAGCGCAGCTGCGCGTCGCGGCCCGAGCCGGCCAGCCGCCACCAGATCACCCGCGGGTCGAAGACGTTCCAGGTCGACCTCGGCTGCACGATGATTCCCACCCGGCGACGCGAGGTAACCAGTCCCATGGACTCCAGCACCCGCATCGTCTCCCTGGCGACGGTCCGCGAGACGCCGAACCGTTCCTGGATACCGTCCAACGTGAACACGTACCCGGCCGGCAACGACTCGTCCGCGATGCGCAGCCCGATCGTGTCCAGGACCGTGCTGTGGAGCGCTTCGACGCTCATGTCCCTCCCTGCCTCGGCCCAGCCCACCTCGAGCCTAGACCCGACACCAGGGCTTCCCAGCACGTCTTAATGGTGATACCTTTCCGCCGCCGTCCCGCCGCCGAGCACGCGGGCGGGGGCACCGAGAACCACGAGAACACCCAGGAGACGAGATGCCCGACCCCGCTCCCGCCACCGCCCTCGTGGTCATGGGCGTGTCCGGGATCGGCAAGACCACCGTCGCCGCCATGCTGGCCGACCGGCTCGGCTGGCCGATGGCGGAGGCCGACGAGTTCCACCCCGCCGCGAACATCGAGAAGATGACCTCCGGTGTGCCGCTGACCGACGCCGACCGGGTGCCGTGGCTGGCCGCCATCCGGAACTGGATCAGCACGCGGGCGGCGGCCGGCGACAGCACCGTGCTCACCTGCTCGGCCCTGAAGCGGTTCTATCGGGACCTGCTGCGGGAGGCGGACGCCCGGGTGCGGTTCGTGCACCTCGACGGCACCCAGGAGGTGGTGCGGGAGCGGCTGGCGGGCCGGTCCGGCCACTTCATGCCGCCGTCGCTGCTGCGCTCGCAGTTCGCCGACCTGGAACCACTCGGCCGGGACGAGGACGGCGTGGTGGTGGACGCCGCCGCCTCGCCGGAGGCGGTCGTCGACTCCGCGCTCACCCGGCTCGGGCTGGCCTGATGGGGGACCCCGTCGGAGCCGCCCTCCGCCACCCCGGTGCCCACTGACGGCGCGTCCCTGTCACCGAGCAACGGAGCTGAGGCATGAACCAGACCGACGAGTGGGTGCAGACCCTGGGCACCGGACCACTACTGGGCATCGCCGCCGCCGCGATCGGCGTGCTGCTGGTGCTGATCATCTGGCTGCGCGTGCACGCCTTCCTGGCGCTGGTGCTGGTCAGCCTGCTCACCGCGTTCGCCACCGGCATCCCCGCCGGCGATGTGATCGACACGCTGACCACGGGCTTCGGCCGCACGCTCGCCAGTGTGGCGCTGCTGGTCGGGCTCGGTGCCATGCTCGGCCGGCTGGTCGAGGTCACCGGCGGCGCGCAGGCGCTCGCCGACACGCTGGTCCGCCGCTTCGGCGACCGGCGGGCGCCGTTCGCGCTCGGCGTCGCGTCGCTGATCTTCGGCTTCCCGATCTTCTTCGACGCCGGTCTCGTGGTGATGCTGCCGATCGTGTTCACCATCGCTCGCCGGCTCGGCGGCGGCGTGCTGCGCTACGGCCTGCCCACCGCGGGCGCGTTCTCGGTGATGCACATCTTCGTCCCGCCGCACCCCGGCCCGGTGGCGGCCACCGAGCTGCTCGGCGCGGACGTGGGCCTGGTGGTCGCGCTGGCGCTGGTGGTGGCCATCCCCACCTGGTACGTCACCAGCTACCTCTACGGCCTCTGGGTGGGCCGGCGGATCGTGCTGCCGGTGCCGGACATCCTCTCCGGTGGCAAGCAGGCCGAGCACGACGAGCACCCGCCGCGCACGTCCACCGTGGTCGCGTTGCTGCTGCTGCCGCTGGTGCTGATCTTCGCCAACACCGGGCTCGACGCCGCCCGCGCGGCCGGCTGGGTGGACGGCGACGCCGGCTGGTACGCGGTGGCCCGCGCGCTCGGCTCCACCCCGGTGGCGCTGCTGGCGACCGTGCTGGTCGCGTCCTTTGTGCTCGGAACCCGGCGCGGGCGGGGCAAGGACACCGTGGAGAAGCTGCTCGACTCCGCGCTCGGCCCGGTGTGCGCGATCATCCTGATCACCGGCGCCGGCGGGATGTTCGGCGGGGTGCTGCGGGCCAGCGGCATCGGCGACGCGCTGGCCGACACCTTCTCCGACATCGGCATGCCGACCATCGTGGCCGCCTACGTCATCGCCACCGCGCTGCGGATCGCGCAGGGCTCGGCCACGGTCGCGCTCACCACGGCGGCCGGGCTGATCCAGCCGGTGGTGCTGGCCGGCACGTACAACGGGGTCGAGCTGGCGGCGATCGTGCTGGCGCTGGCCGCCGGCTCGGTCACCGCGAGCCACGTCAACGACTCCGGCTTCTGGCTGGTCGGCCGGTTCATGGGGATGGACGTCAAGACCACCCTCAAGACGTGGACCGTCATGCAGACCACCATCGGCCTGATGGGCTTCGGCATCGCGGCGCTGATCTTCGTCATCGCCGGCGCCGGCTAGCGCGCACCGTCCGACCGCTCCAGCGGTGCGCGCGCCTCGCCCATGCCGCGCGCACCGCTAGAGCTGGTCGACGTCGACGATGCGGACGACGGCGTGCCCGGCCTCGTCGGAGGCGGCCAGGTCGATCTCGGCGCTGATGCCCCAGTCGTGGTCACCGGCGGGGTCGTCGAAGATCTGCCGCACCCGCCACACGTCCGGCTCCCGCTCGATCAGCAGCAGCGCCGGTCCCCTGGCGTCGGCGCCGGTGCCGATCTCGTCGTGCTCGGCGAAGTAGTCGTCCAGCGCGTCCGCCCAGGCCTCGGCGTCCCACCCGGACCCCGCGTCGAGCTCGCCGAGCGTGGTGTGATCGCGGCGGGCGGCCAACTCCACCCTGCGGAAGAGCTCGTTGCGCACCAGCACCCGGAACGCCCGCTCGTTGGCGGTGACCGGCGGCGGGCCCTCGGGCAGCGCCGCCCGGTCGGGCGGTCCCGCGGTGTCCGGGTGCCGCAACGCCTCCCACTCGTCGAGCAGGCTGGAGTCGACCTGGCGGACCAGCTCGCCCAGCCACTCGATGAGGTCGCGCAGGGGCTCGGTCTTCGCCTCGTCGGGCACGGTGTGCCGCAGCGCGTCGTAGGTGTTGGCCAGGTAGCGCAGCACCAGCCCCTCGGACCGGGCGAGCTGGTAGAAGTTGACGTACTCGACGAAGTTCATCGCGCGCTCGTACATGTCGCGCACCACGGACTTCGGGGACAGCTCGTAGTCGGCGACCCAGGGGTGACCGCGCCGGTAGGTCTCGTACGCGGCGCGCAGCGGCTCCTCGAGCGGCTTCGGGTAGCTGACGTCCTCCAGCAGCGCCATCCGGTCGTCGTAGTCGAGGCCCTGCGCCTTCAACTCGGCCACGGCCTCACCGCGGGCCTTGAACTCCTGCTGCGCCAGCACCGGCCGCGGATCGTCCACAGTGGCCTCGACGACGGAGACGACGTCGAGCGGGTAGCTCGGTGACTCGCGGTCCAGCAGCTCGATCGCGGCGAGCGCGAACGGCGACAGCGGCTGGTTGAGCGCGAAGTCGAACTGCAGGTCGACGGTGAGCCGTACGGTGCGGCCCTGCTCGTCGGACTCGGGCAGCCGCTCCACCACCCCGGCCGCCAGCAGCGCCCGGTAGATGGCGATCGCCCTGCGGATGTGCCGGCGCTGCGCCGGCCGCGGCTCGTGGTTGTCCTCCAGCAGATGTCGCATGTGGACGAACGCGTCGCCGGGCCGGGAGATCACGTTGAGCAGCATGGAATGGCTGACCTGGAAGCTCGACGTTAGCGGCTCCGGCTCGGCGGTCACCAGCCGCTCGAACGTGCTCTCCGTCCAGTTGACGAACCCCTCGGGCGCCTTCTTCCGAACGATCTTGCGCCGCTTCCTCGGGTCGTCGCCGGCCTTCTCCAGCGCCTTGGCGTTCTCCACCACGTGGTCGGGCGCCTGCACCACCACGTAGCCGTCGCTGTCGAAGCCGGCCCTGCCGGCGCGCCCGGCGATCTGGTGGAACTCGCGGGCCTTCAGGTGCCGCTGCCGGGTCCCGTCGAACTTGGTCAGCGCGGAGAACAGCACGGTGCGGATCGGCACGTTGATGCCGACACCGAGGGTGTCCGTACCGCAGATGACCTTGAGCAGGCCGGCCTGGGCGAGCTGCTCCACCAGCCGGCGGTACTTCGGCAGCATGCCCGCGTGGTGCACGCCGATGCCGTGCCGCACCAGCCGGGACAGCGTCTTGCCGAACCCGGCGGAGAACCGGAAGTCGCCGATCGCCTCCGCGATCGCGGCCTTCTCCGCCTTGCTGCACACGTTCACGCTCATCAGCGCCTGCGCCCGCTCGGCCGCCGCCGCCTGCGCGAAGTGCACGACGTAGACCGGCACCTGCCCGCCGTGGAGCAGCTCGTCGATCGTCTCGTGCATGGGCGTGGTGGCGTAGCGGAAGGTCAGCGGCACCGGGCGCTGCGCGGAGGTGACCACCGCCGTGCCCCTTCCGGTGCGCCGGGTGAGGTCCTTCTCGAAGGAGGTGACGTCGCCCAGGGTCGCCGACATCAGCACGAACTGGGCCCTCGGCAGTTCCAGCAACGGCACCTGCCACGCCCAGCCGCGATCGGGCTCGGAGTAGAAGTGGAACTCGTCGGCCACCACCTGCCCGACCGGGGCGTCGGCGCCGTAGCGCAACGCGATGTTGGCGAGGATCTCCGCGGTGCAGCAGATGATCGGGGCGTCGGCGTTGACGCTGGAGTCGCCGGTCATCATCCCGACGTTGTCCGCGCCGAAGACGTCCACCAGCGCGAAGAACTTCTCCGACACCAGCGCCTTGATCGGCGCCGTGTAGAAGCTGCGCCGGCCCTGGGCCAGTGCGGTGAAGTGGGCGCCGACGGCGACCAGGCTCTTGCCCGATCCGGTCGGGGTGGACAGGATGACGTTGGCCCCCGACACCACCTCGATCAGCGCCTCCTCCTGGGCCGGGTACAGCTCGACGCCCTGCTCGGTGGTCCAGGAGGAGAACGCGTCGAAGAGGGCGTCGGGATCGGCGTCGGCGGGGATTCGGCTGGCGAGGCTGGCAGTCATGATGGGTCAATCGTGCCATCCGGCGATCCGGACACCGGGGGTGATCGCGGCCCGGAGGGGAAACCCGTAGGCTGCCCGCAGGCGCAGTCCGGCGGGACCACCCCTGCCCGCGCATACAGGCGGTACTCCGGAGGGTCGTAATGGCACAGGACATCATCCCGATCGAACTCGGGCTGCCGCAGGGTGACCTGGTGACCCTGTGGGCCCCGCGGTGGCGGGAGGACGGCGAGGAGTGGGAGGCCTTCCTCGGCGACGACGAGGACCTGTACGCCTTCCCCGACGCCGCGCACCTCGCCGCGTTCGTGCGCACCGCCGAGCAGCACGACCTGATCGACCATCCGGCGTGGCAGGTGGTTCCGGCGCTGAACGTGCCAGAGCTGATTCCGGACGACGACCACTCCTACGACCTCGTCGGGGTGCCCGAGCTGGTCGCCGAGGAGCCCGACTCGTGGACCATCGGCGAGCTCGCCGAGATCGTCGCCATCGTGCGCTCGCTCGCCGACGTGTGCGAGCTCGACGAGGTGCACGAGGTGCTCGACGGCTGCGAGGGCTTCTCCCTGCTGGAGCAGGGCAGGCTGCCGTTCACCGGCCGCGAGGGCGAGCGGCTGTGGACCGACCTGTCCCGGGTGGTGTCGGAGAAGTGGGACACCGTCCTCGACGCCATCGACTCGCTGGTGACCGTGCCCGAGGTGGACGCCGCCATCCTGGAGCAGACCGCCGAGGAGCTCGCCGCCTTCCACGAGGAGTCGGCCGAGGCCGAGGCCGGCGTCGACACCGAGGGCGAGGACGACCTCGACACCGACCTGGACACCGACACCGACTCCGATGCCGACGAGGACGAGGACGACGAGCCGGTGGGCTTCTGGGGCGAGGTGGGCATCGACCCCATCAAGATCGTCACGACCGGCGCGGAGTACTACACGCTGCGCTGCTACCTCGACGACGAGCCGATCTTCCTCGGCTCGGACGGCCGGATCGACGTGTTCACCTCTCCCAAGGCGCTGGCCCGCCGGCTGGCCGACGGCAGGGACCTCGCCGACACCGACCTGGCCGAGGTGACGACCTGGGACGAGGTGTTGGCCAGGGCGACCGCCGGCGAGCTGGAGGTCGAGGTCGACCAGGAGAACACCTACGTGCTGGCCGGGCTCGACGAGGACATCGCCGAGGGCGTGAACGCCATCGACCCCACGCAGCTGGAGCTCGCCGTCGAGCTGCTCACCGACGCCGCTGACTGGGCCGACGACGACTCGGTCGCCAACGCGCTGTCGACGTCGGAGAGCCTCGGCTGGCTGGTGTCGTTCGTGCTGCGGCCCGACCCGAACCGGCTCGCGCCCAGCCCACCGTTCGACGCCGAGCAGAGCGCCTGGCGCAAGCTCGTCGAGCAGTTCGAGGACCGCCTCCGCACCCACTGAGGTCTCTGGGGGCGACCCCCAGACCCCACGTTGCCAGGTTCCCACCCTGGCGGGCGCTGGTGGCGTCCTGGTTGAACCAACATCGGGCCGTGCGGGTCTGGGTGCGGGCTCGCTCGTGCGTCAGGTGTCGGCAAGGCGCTCGGCGTGGACCGGCACCATGCGGATCGCCAGTAGCGGGAACACCGCGGCGACGGCGAACGCCAGCGCGTAGCGGGTGTCGCCGATCAGCAAACCGAGCAGCGGCGGGGTCAGTGACGCGGCGATGTTCTGCGCGGTGTTCTGCGCACCCAGTGCCCGGCCGGCCCAGGCACGGCCGGCGAGCTCGGCGGACGCGGTGAAGCCGAGTCCGTTGTCGCTCACCGTGATCACCGCGGCGAGCACCAGCGCGACGACCACCCACACCGTCCCGCTGACGTCGCCCCACGCGACCAGGACCATCACCACCGCGCTGGCCACCGCCAGCAGCCGCATCGGGCGCAGCCGGCTGCGCACCCGGTCCGACCAGTACCCGGCGCCGAGCCGGCCGAGTGCGCCGAGGCCCTGCACGGCGGCGAGGAACCAGCCGGCGGCCACCGGGGTCCACCCGTGGGCGGTGACGAGGTACACCGGTGCGAACGCCGCGACGGCGAACTGCGGCACCACGAGCAGCGCGCTCGCACCGTGCACCCGCCACAGTGCCGGGCTCCGGTACGGCGAGACCGGCCGCGCCGCGCCGGGAGCCGGAGCCGGCGGCCGGGGTGGGTCGGTGACCAGCCACGCCACCAGCACCGCGGCCACCACCGCCAGGCCCGCCGGGAACAGCAGCGCCGCGCCGACGCCGGCGTGCTGGGCCAGCGGGGGCAGTGCCAGCGCCGCGATCCCCACGCCGAGGGGTTGCGCGGTCTGCCGGATCCCCATGGCGAGGCCCCGCTCGGCCGCGCCGAACCAGCCCAGCACCACGCGCCCGCTCGCGGCGTTCACCGCGGCGGTCGCCGCGCCGGCGAGCAGCAGCAGGGGCACCAGCCGGCCGGGCGAGTGCCCGCCGAACCCGGCGACGACCAGTGGCACCGCGGACGCGCCCAGGCCCAGCGCCATCACCAGCCGCTCGCCATAGCGGTCGGCGACGGCACCCCAGGCGATCAGGGTGAGCAGCAGCCCGACGCTCGGCGCGGCGACCACGGCGCCCGCCTGCGCCAGCGACAGGCCCTCGGTGGCCAGCAGGGCCGGCACGAGGAACGGCATGCCGAAGAGGAAGACACAACTGGCGGCCTGCGCGCCGAGCCCGAGCGCGAGGATCAGCCACCGGCGACCGGGCGGACGCGGAGCGGTCCGCAGCGTGCCGTTCTCGACGCGGCCTTTCTCGACGTGGCCTCGTTCCACCATGGCACGTCCCAACATACGGGATAGATTTCCTACTATGTTGGATTTTACTTCGCATACCTAAGCAACCACAACTCCGCGGGCGGGAGCGAGCGGCGACGTGCCTCGGTGAACAGGGCGACCAGCCGCGCGAGACCGCCGGTGATCACCCTGCGCAATTAGCTCAATCGGGTGAAAAACGCTTTTAGTCGAGCAACTCCGCGTAACCGGGCTTGATGACCGTGTTGATCAGTTCGAGCCGTTGGTCGAAATCGAGGAAGGCGGATTTCATCGCATTGATGGTGAACCACTGCAGGTCCGCCCAGCCGTAGCCGAAGGCGTCCACCAGTGCGGCCAACTCGGAGGACACCGTGCAGCCGCTCATCAGCCGGTTGTCGGTGTTCACGGTGACCCGGAACCGCAGCCGGGCGAGCAGCCCGATCGGGTGCTCAGCGATCGACCGGGCGGCGCCGGTCTGCACGTTCGACGAGGGGCAGATCTCCAGCGGGATTCGCCGGTCGCGGACGTAGCTGGCCAGCCTGCCGAGCTGAACATGGCCGTCACCAGCGGTTTTGACGTCATCGACGATCCGGACGCCGTGGCCGAGCCGCTCGGCGCCGCAGTGCTGGATCGCCTCCCAGATCGACGCGAGCCCGAACGCCTCACCGGCGTGAATCGTGAAGTGCGCGTTGTTGCGGCGCAGGTACTCGAACGCGTCCAGGTTGCGGGTGGGCGGGTAGCCCTCCTCGGGGCCGGCGATGTCGAAACCACCGACGCCGGCGTCCCGGTAACGCACCGCGAGCTCGGCGATCTCCAACGCCCTGGCGTGCTGCCGCATCGCGCACAGCAGGGTGACGACGCGAATGTTCCGACCCCGCTCGGCGGCCCGCCGGGCCCCTTCCGCGAACCCCTGCTGCACGGCCTCCACCACCGTGTCGAGTGACAGGCCGCGCTCCACGAAGAGCTCCGGAGCGTAACGAACCTCGGCGTAGACCACGCCGTCGTCGGCCAGGTCCTCCGCCGCCTCGGCGGCCACCCTGACCAGGGCCTCCTCGGTCTGCATCACCCCGCAGGTGTGCGCGAACGTCTCCAGGTAGGTCTCCAGCGACCCGGAGTTGGCCGCCGCGATGAACCAGCGACCCAGCTCGTCGGGGTCGGCGGTGGGCAGTCCGGCATAGCCGGTGGCCGCGGCGAGCTCGACGACGGTGCGGGGGCGCAGACCGCCGTCGAGGTGATCGTGCAGCAGGACCTTGGGGACGCGGCGGATGGCCTCGAGGGTGGGGACGCCTGGCATGCCGCAACCCTACCCGCGGCGGGTGCGCCCGGCGTCGGCCGAACGGCCCCCGTCGTTCACCTACACGGCCCACCCGCTGCGTGGATCCGACCAAGTCTCAGCCTCGACTTAACCCTCAGCTCGCGTGGTGGGAGCGCATTGGGCCATCGGGGGTGCCCATGTCATTCCGTTCGCCAGCGGGGGCGATACCCACAGCAATTCCGGACTAGATAAGCTGCGGCCCACGTCCCATCCTTTTCCCCGCCGATGAAGGACACCGCAGTGACCACTGACAACCACCTCGCAGCCCCGTCCTTCGACCGGATGCGCAACATGCTGGTGCGCGCGGCCGAGGTCCGAGAGAGCGAGCAGCAGCAGATCTTCGACGCCCTCGACGACATCTACGCCAGGCTCGCGCCGGTGGACTCCCTCGGCGCGGTGCGCAAGCGCCTGTCCGAGCTGCCCGACCGGACCGAGGTCGGCGTGCTCGCCGAGCGGCTGGACGAGGCGATGTCCCGGCTGGAGGCGCAGGACAACGCCATCGCCGACCTGGCGAGGGCCGTGGAGGCCATCGTCGACAAGCTGGCGAAGCCGTTCGCCCAGCTCGACGGCCGGCTGGACGGCGTGGGCGCGCGCTTCGAGGGCGTCGCGGGCCGGATGGACGGCCTCGAGGACAAGCTGGAGAGCATCCACCGCAGGCTGGACGAGCTGGGTACGCACCTGGACAAGCAGGACAGCAGGCTGGAGTCGCTGCCGGCGGCCGTGCACGGGCCGGTGAAGGAGCGGATCGAGCTGTCCGAGTCCGTGCTCCGCGACCGGGTGGAGACGCTGGACACCGCGACCAAGGAGCGGCTCGACGCGCACACCGACGCGCTGCGCACCGCGGTGGCGGAGACCGGTGAGATGGTGGACCCGGCGGCGCGGCTGGACGGCCTCGGCGAGCGGCTCGACCAGGTGACCAGCCGGCTCGACGACCTGGCCGGCCGGCTGGAGACGGTGGAGGGCAACGTCGCCGCGCGGATCGGCGAGCTGGACGGCTCGGTAAAGAGCGGGCTGACCAAGGTCGAGGGCACCGTCGCGCAGCGGCCGGACACCGAGACGGTCACCTCGCTGGTGAAGAAGAGCAACGAGGAGTCCGAGCGGCGGATCGGGGGCCAGCTGGACGAGGCGATGGCCACGTTCGCCGAGCTGATGCTCGGCGGTGGGCCGGCCCCGCAGCCGGTGCCGGCGCCGCCCGCGCCGCGCCAGCCGCGCCGCTCGCGCAACGGTCGGGCCCCGAAGGCCGCCGACAAGGCCAAGTCCGGCTCCGACGCCACCGACGACACCGACTGACCCTCGCGTCACCCACGAGGTGCTTGCCGTGAAGGCCACCTTCATCGCGCTCAGCGCGATGAAGGTGGCCTTCATGGCGGTGGAGGTAGGCCGCTAGCTCAGGCGTCGCCACTCCACAGCGGCTGGTCGTCGACCGCCAGTCTTCACGAACTCGGCCAGAACCGCCCGGAACTGGTCCAGCGGCAGACCCGAGCCGCCGGGAAACTCGACCTCCGACTCGACCGGCGGCGAGGCGGAGACACCGGCGCTGACGGCGGACTGGTCCAACCCGTAGTAGCGCAGGTAGCCATAGCCGTCCTGGACGTGCGCCTCCAGCACGGCCATGCCTTCCCCAGCTTGGAGGGACGCCGTGTACACGCCTGGCTCGACGAGCAGTGTCACCAGCCGGTCCACGTCCTCTTCCGTGCTGACCGGGACGTCCTCACCGCCGGCGACACCATCCCGAAAGGTTGGCACGGCCGCACGGTAGGTCGCGGTGTGGGTCATGACGGTGAGCCTCCTTCGTACACCCGGATCGTTCCGTCTCCCTGTACCACGCGCAATCGCGCCCCTGGCGCCAGGAACTCCGATAGGTACCGGTCGCAGGTGAACGAGTAGTTCCGCCGCCGGTCGAAGTCGCGGGTACCGCAGACCTGGCGGTCGATGACCACCGTCTCATCAGTCAGACCTTCCCGGCGCATAGCCATCGCGACCTTGACTTCCACGTGCCGGGCGAGTTGCTCGGCTGGCCGCTTGGCGGGCGGAAGGTGATCCAGAACGAACCGCTGGCCCGCCCGGAAGTGCTCGTCCGAATCGCCACTGGCCATGCGCACGGTCCAGCCGTCCGAGCGGAGCCACTCACCCCGTGCCGGCACGGTTCCGGGCGGCCGCTGACCGACCCGGGCACGCGACCGTTCCACCCGCTCGGCGAGGTGCGGCGGAACCTCCGTCGATGTGCTCTTCACGGGGCCGGCCGACATCGGCGCGGTGGGGTTGGACGGTGGCGGTCGGGTGGCGCCGAGCCGGTCGAGGTAGGCGCGGAGGTGCCGGTTCACGGTGTCGAGCGGTTCGGTGAGCCGGTCGAGGTCGGCGGCGCTCCGCGCGGCCACGGCGGGGAGCTGACCGAACTCGCAATCAGCGGTGCCTCGCGTCAGGGGCTCGAGGACGGTCCCGGCTTCCTCGAGTGCGGCGGCCGCCTCGCGCAGCGCGACGCGGCACCGCTCGACCAGGGTGAGCACGGCCTCGACCGCCGCCGCCAGGTTCCCGACCGACTTCGACACGCGCACCCCTCCCCTCGGCCGATCGTGGGTCTTGCCGAGGTGGGAAGGGACCGCCGGACGGGTCACACCGAGTAGAGGTCGACCAGGGTGGCCGGGTCGATCGGCGCAGGCTCCGGGTTGGTGGGCGGCAGTGCCCACAGGAACACCTCACCCGGGTGCGCCCCAATGGCGGCGCAGACCTGCACGAACTGGGTCAGGGTCAGCGACCGCCGACCGACCTCGAACCGGCACAGCGTGCTGTTGGACAGCCCGGTCCCGGCCACCGCCTCCACCTGGGTCCGCCGCTGCCAGCGGCGGAACTCGGCGAACGTCTCACCGAGCTGCCGCACCGCCAGCGCGGCCCACTCCCGATCCACCAGGCCAGCCAGCTCGACACGACCGCGCCGGGCCGGCACCGCCGCCCGCATGATCCCGACCACGGTCATCACCGGCCCCCACGGTCGTGAACGTCCCGCCACGCGCTGGGTAGGGAACGCGACGGACGACACGGCCATCCCGTACAGGCTCTGCCGGATTGATCGTCCAGGTCTTTCGGGGTGCACAGCTCCGTGTGACCCGTGGCTTCCAGGCGCACCGGGAACGTGATGCTGTCCCACTGACCCTCGTAGAACTGGACCACACCCCACCCGCCGCGCCGCAATCGCACCCGGGTGCCCGGCCGGGGCCGACCGTGCCGGCCGGTGCCCTCGTGGGCCGACCACCATGTAGCGCCATCGAACCAGTCCGAGTCGCCCTTACGCGCATCCATGCTCCGTCACCTCCCGCAACTGGGAAGGGACGCTAGGAGCGGATGCGGTGCGGACTTGTCCCTTGAGGACACGCCCCGCCGGTTCACCCGACCGGGGCAACACCCATTCGCCATGCCAAGGCGCGCAGCTCGCGCCCCTCGGCATCACGCCGAACGCGGCGAAGTGCGTTCGCCACCGCCTCGCGGGCGAAAGCGTTGGCGCGCACCTTCTGTGGCGCGAGCTGCTCGGCGCGCAGCAGGGCGGCGATGCCACGGTCGCGGTAGCGCGGCTCGGCCAGCAGCGCACGGCCGAAGTCGATCCAGAACGCCGCCTGGCGGTGGGGCACCGGGAGGGTCTCCGGTGGGCGCACCGAGGCCGCCACCTCCGCGACCTTCGCGCCGTATCCGAGCTCGACCGCGATGGACACCCGCCAGATGCCCACGTTCGTCCGGGTGAAGTCCGTCCTCGTCCACGGCCGGTCGTCCGTGTCGATCACCCGCGCGAGCGCCTCGGCCTCGTCGAGTCGCCCCAGTGCCACGTCCTCCCGCCCCTGAGTGGCGGCGGCGAGCGCCGCCACCAGGTGTGCCATGCCCCGGACGTGGTAGGGGGCCTCGCTGTCCGCGGTCGCCGCGGCCAGCTCGTACTGCCGTGACCGGTTGCCGCCGCTGAGCAGTTGCGCCCGGCGCCACGCGACGTCGGCGACCACCTCGGGATCACCGAGCGACTCAGCCGCCTGGTGCATCCGGTCCGCCGCCAGGATCGGCAACGCCCTGATCCCGAGGTCGAACCCGACGTAGGCGACGGACTTGTAAGCGCCGATCAGGCCCATGAGCGCCGACCGCCGGAGTGCGGGGTCGGCCGCGGCCGCGAGAAGCTCACGGAGCAGGGGCGGCAGCAGCTCCGCCTGCTCACGGTATGCCGCGCGGGGACGCAACGCCCTGTTCAGCCGATCCAGGTCGGCCCGCACCTCCGGCCACGGCCGGCGCGGACCTTCGGGCACGTCGCCGAGCCACCAGGCAGCCACCGCGTCCTCCACGGCCTGGATCGCGGCGACGGTCTCACCGTCCGACCGGTCCACCGGTACGTACGGCTTGCCGGTCAGCTCGACCGGTGAGACCCGCAGGGCGTTGGCCAGCGCCTCCAGTGTCTTCCGGCTGTTGACCGCCTTCTCACCACGCTCCAACTTCGCCAGGTAGCCGTACGAGATCCCGGACAGCTCGGCGGTCACTCTCAATGACATTCGCCGCCACGACCTGATCTCCCGCAGGCGCCGGCCGATGTCACTCATGTCCACCTCGCTCGCGGTTGGCCGCAGGGGCAACATCAGGGTAGCCACCCGACCACATGCTGAACACGTCCCGGAGGTGGCTCAGCCGCGGAGGATGTCCAGGACGATGTCGCCGGTCGGGGGGACCTCGGTGTCGGCCAGTGTCACGGCGTCGCGCAGGGCGGCCAGTGCGTCGGGCACCCGCTCCGGGGTGTCGGTGTGCAGCTCCAGCAGCGGCTGCCCGGCGGACACCCGCGCACCCGGCTTGGCCAGGCACAGCACCCCGGCCGCGGACTGCACCGGCTCGCCGCGGCGCGCGCGGCCGGCCCCGAGCCGCCACGCGGCCACGCCCACGGCGTAGGCGTCCAGCCCCGCCACCACGCCGTCGCGGGCCGCGGGCACCGTCTCAACGTGCCGCGGCGCCGGCAGCGGCGCCTCCGGGTCCCCGCCCTGCGCGCGGATCATCCGGCACCACGTCTCGTACGCCGCGCCGGAGGCGAGCACCTCCGCCGGGTCCGCGTCGATCCCGGCCAGTGCCAGCATCTCCCGCGCCAGCGCCACCGTCAGCGCCACCACGTCGGCCGGCCCGCCGCCGCGCAGCACCTCCACCGCCTCGGCGACCTCGACCGCGTTGCCCACCGCCCGGCCCAGCGGCGTGTTCATGTCGGTGAGCACGGCCGTCGTCGCCAGCCCGTGCGCCGCGCCGATCTCCACCATGGCGCCGGCCAGCTCCCGCGCCCGCTCCTCGGTCTTCATGAACGCGCCGGACCCGACCTTCACGTCGAGCACCAAGCCGGACGAGCCCTCGGCGATCTTCTTGCTCATGATCGAGCTGGCGATCAGCGGCACCGACTCCACGGTCGCCGTGACGTCGCGCAGGGCGTAGAGCTTGCGGTCGGCCGGCGCCAGCGCCGGCGTCGTCGCGCAGACCACCGCCCCGACGTCGGTCAGCTGCCGGACGATCTCGGCGGTGTCCAGCTCGGCCCGCCACCCGGGGATGGCCTCGAGCTTGTCCAGCGTCCCGCCGGTGTGCCCGAGCCCGCGCCCGGACAGCTGCGGCACCGCGGCACCGCACGCCGCGACCAGCGGCGCGAGCGGCAGGGTGATCTTGTCTCCCACCCCGCCGGTGGAGTGCTTGTCCACCGTCGGCCGCGGCACGTCCAGCGTGAGCCGCTCCCCGGAGTCGATCATCGCGCCGGTCCACCTGGCGGTCTCGCCGGCGTCCATCCCGCGCAGCAGGATCGCCATGGCGAGCGCGGCCATCTGCTCCTCGGCCACCTCGCCCCGGGTGTAGGCGTCCACCACCCAGGCGATCTGCTCGTCGGACAGCCGCCCGCCGTCCCGCTTGGTCCGGATGACGTCCACCACCGCGAACCCGCTCACCAGCTCCCCCTTCACTCCGGCAAGTCCGCTGAGCCGAAGGCGTCCGGGAGGACCTCCGACATCGGGAGCACCCCGCGCGGGGTGTCCACCTGGCACTCCGGCCCGCCCAGCTCCCACAGCAGCTGCCGGCACCGCCCGCACGGCATCAGCAGCTCACCCTCGCCCGATCGGCAGGCCACCGCCACCAGCCGCCCGCCGCCGGTGAGCCGCAGCTGCCCGGCGAGCGTGCACTCCGCGCACAGCCCGAGCCCGTACGAGGCGTTCTCCACGTTGCACCCGGTGACCTCGCGGCCGTCGTCCACGACGGCCGCCGCGCCGACCCGCAGCCCCGAGTACGGCGCGTAGGCGTGTCGGGCGGCGCGGACCGCGCTGGCCCGCAGCGCTTCCCAGTCCACAACGGACGCACTGGATCCACCGACCACAGTGGACACCTAGTCACCCTCCCCACGCCGGTACTGCCGGCCGATCGACCGCGGTGGTCGCAGATTCTGCGCGGAGACCGCCAGCACGATCAGCGTGACGAAGTGCGCGGTGTACGGGATCAGGTCGCGGGGCAGCTCGTCGTTGGCCCAGTACACGTAGTACAGGATCCCGGCGCCGGCGGCGGCCAGCAGCGCCGGCACCCACTTCCGCCGGACCACCTGCACCACCAGAATCACCAGCAGCAGGATCACCACGCCGTAGAGCAGCCCGAGCACCGCCTCGCCGCCACCGGAGAGCTGCAGGCCGTCGGCGTAGCCGAACAGCGCCGCGCCGCCGA
The DNA here is from genome assembly GCF_900115565.1 of Amycolatopsis arida. Classification (GTDB taxonomy): domain Bacteria; phylum Actinomycetota; class Actinomycetes; order Mycobacteriales; family Pseudonocardiaceae; genus Yuhushiella; species Yuhushiella arida. The sequence continues at coordinate 258,125 of NZ_FOWW01000005.1, forward strand.
GCAGCCCGCCGGGCCGCCAGTTGCCGAAGATCATCGCGGCCAGGCCGATGAAGCCGCGGCCGTTGGTCTGCCCCTCGAGGTAGTCGGCCCCACCGGGCAACAGCACCAGTGACGCCCCGCCCATGCCGGCCAGCCCGCCGGACACCACCAGCGCGCTGTACTTGTGCAGGTACACGTTCACCCCGAGCGACTCGGCGGCCACCGGGTTCTCCCCGCAGGACCGCAACCGCAGCCCGAACCGGGTCCGCCACAGGACGAGATAGCTCAGCGGCACCAGCAGCACCGCGAGCATCGCCAGCGGGGTGACCTGCGTGACCAGGCCGCGCAGCAGCCCGGCGACATCGGAGAGCACCACCCGCTGGGCGTCCTCCAGGTCACCGAGCCAGTCGGACAGGAACGTCGCCGAGTAGGTGTCGAACTTCGGTACCGGCGGTGACTGCCGCGGGTTGCCGGAGATCGGCTCGAAGATCAGGTTGGCCAGGTACTTGGTCAGCCCGAGCCCGAGCAGGTTGATCGCCACGCCGGAGACGATGTGATTGACGTTGAACGTCACCGTCGCGACGGCGTGCAGCAACCCGCCGAGCGCCCCGAACACGATCGCCGCGAGCAGCCCGGCCCACACCCCGCCGTGATAGGCGCCCCACGCCGCGCCCCAGGTGCCGAGGATCAGCATGCCCTCGAGCCCGATGTTGATCACACCGGCGCGCTCGGCCCACAACCCGCCCAGCGCGGCCAGCAGGATCGGCAAGGCCAGCCGCAACGCGGTGTTGGCGGTGTTGCTCGAGGTGAGCACCGGCATGTCGGTGGCGTAGGAGGCGATGGACACCACCCCGACGGCCGCGGCCGCCCAGAGCGCGGCCCGGGCCCAGCCCGGCAGCCTCCGCTTCGGCGCCCGCCCGGGTGGTCCGGTCACCGGGCTCGGTGAGTCGATCACCGTGTTGGTCACACCGCACCGCCTTCCCGCACGCTCGCCGACCGGCCGTTGCGCGCCAGCGCCCGCCCGACCCGGCGCTGCTCGGCGGCCAGCTCGGCGCGCTTGACGATCTCGTAGGCCACCACCACGGAGAGCACGATCGTGCCCTGGATGATCGTGGCGATCTCCTTGGGCACCTGGACCTGCTCCAGCGACACCGCCGACTTGTCCAGGAACGCCCACAGCAGGGCGCCGAACGCGATGCCGGCCGGGTGGTTGCGGCCGAGCAGCGCCACCGCGATGCCGGTGAAGCCGTAGCCCTGGGTCGCGGTGATGCCGTAGCTGTGGTCACGACCGAGCAGCTCGGGCAGCGCGATCAGGCCGGCCACCGTGCCGGAGAGCAGCATCGCCGCCAGCACCATCTTCTTCGCGCTGACCCCGCCCGCCGCGGCCGCCGTCGGGGACTCGCCGCTGGCCTTGAGCTCGAAGCCGAACCGGGTGTAGGTCAGCATGTACCAGTAGCCGACGCCGACCAGCGCCGCGATGAACACGAAGCCGAACAGGGTGCCGGCGTTGCCCAGCGGGATCCCGGGAATCCACCCGCTCGGGTCGATCTCCCGCGTGCTCACGTTGTTGCCGCGCTGCACGCCGAAGTGGTCCGGGTTCACCAGGAACGCGATGATCCCGCCAACGATCGCGTTGAGCATGATCGTGGAGATCACCTCGCTGACCCCGCGGGTGACCTTCAGGATCGCCGGGATCGCCGCGTAGGCCGCGCCGGCGAGCGCGGCGACCAGGATGATCGCGAGCGTGTGCAGCACCGGGGGCAGCGCCAGCGCGCCACCGGCGATCGCCGCGATGATGGCGGCGAAGCGGTACTGGCCCTCGACCCCGATGTTGAACAGGTTCATCTGGAAGCCGATCGCCACCGCGAGCCCGGCCAGGTAGTACACGGTGGCCAGGTTGACCGTGTCCACCGCGGTGCTGCCGCGGAACAGCTGGCGCACCATGGTGCCGAACGCCACCAGCGGGTCGGCGCCGGAGATCAGCAGCGCCACCGATGACAGCAGCAGCGCGAACACCACCGCCAGCAGCGGCGGCAACAGCGCGGTCCGCCAGTGCCTCACGACTCGTCCTCCGTGGCGTCGGCGGGGGCCGTCCCGGTCATCGCGCAACCGAGGTCCTCCGGCGTGACGGTGGCCGGATCGGCCTCGCTGACCAGCCGACCGCGCAGCATGACCCGGATCGTGTCGGACAGCCCGATCAGCTCGTCCAGGTCGGCCGAGACCAGCAGCACCGCGAGACCCTCGGCCCTGGCCCGGCGGATCCGCTCCCAGATCAGCGCCTGCGCGCCGACGTCGACCCCGCGAGTGGGATGCGCGGCGATCAGCAGCACCGGGTCGCCGGCGAGCTCCCTGCCGACGACGAGCTTCTGCTGGTTGCCGCCGGACAGCGCGGCGGCCGGCACCTCGATGCCGGGAGTGCGCACGTCGTAGTCCTCGACGATGCGCCGGGTGTCCGCGCGGGCGCCGGCGAGGTCGAGCAGCGGGCCCCGAGCCACCGGGGGGCGGGTCTGGTGGCCGAGGATCCGGTTCGTCCACAGTGGCTTGGTCAGCAGCAGCCCGTGCCGGGTGCGGTCCTCGGGGATGTAGCCGATGCCGGCCTCCCTGCGGGCCAGCGTGCCGAGCCTGGTGAGGTCGTGTGCGGTGCCGTCGGTGACCAGCTCCACCGTGCCGCCGGTCGCCCTGCGCATGCCCATGATGGTCTCGACCAGCTCGGTCTGGCCGTTGCCCTCGACACCGGCGATGCCGAGCACCTCGCCGGCGTGCACGGTGAACGTGACGTCGTCGAGCACGGCGCGCTCGGAGCCCTCGGCGACCAGCCGCAGCCCGCGCACCCGCAACACCTCGCGGGAGGTCACGGTGGACTCCCGGGCCCCCGGACTGGGCAGCTCGCTGCCGACCATCATCTCGGCGAGCTCCCGCGAGGTGACCTCCTTCGGATCCACGGTGCCGACGGTGGTGCCGCGGCGGATCACGGTGACCCGGTCGGCGATCGCCCGAACCTCGTCGAGCTTGTGCGAGATGAACAGGAAGGTGAACCCGTGCCGCCGCATGTCGCGCACCGTCTCGAACAGCGCGTCGACCTCCTGCGGCACCAGCACGGCGGTGGGCTCGTCCAGGATGACGATGCGCGCGCCGCGGTAGAGCACCTTCACGATCTCCACCCGCTGCCGGTCGGCGACGCCGAGCCGCTCCATAAGGGTGTCCGGGTGGACGTGCAGCCCGGTGCGCTCGGCCAGCTCGGCGATCCTGGCACCGGCCGCCCTGCCGATGCCGTGCAGGCCCTCCGCGCCGAGCAGCACGTTCTCCCGCACGGTGAGGTTGTCGGCGAGCATGAAGTGCTGGTGCACCATGCCGATGCCGGCGCGGATGGCGTCCTGCGGGTTGCGCAACCGCAGCGTCCGGCCGTTGACCGCGATGGTGCCCTCGTCGGGCTGCTGCATCCCGTACAGGATCTTCATCAGGGTGGACTTGCCCGCGCCGTTCTCGCCGCAGATGGCGTGCACCTCGCCCGCGCGCACGGTGAGGTTGACGTCGGAGTTGGCGACCACGCCGGGGAAGCGTTTGGTGATCCCGGTCAGCTCGACGACCGGTGTTCCGCGCGGTGGCGCGGCTTCCACAGTGCTCATTGTCGTTGGAGGCTCACTGTCGTGAAGGGCTCGTGGGGGTCGGTTCCGCGTTGGTACCACGCCGGCGGGGCCCGGGAGAGGAATCGCCCTCCCGGGCCCCGCCGACGTGGGGCCGCCGGCTAGTCCTGAGTCTTCTCGGAGACCGTGATCTGGCCGTCGATGATCTGCTGCTTGTAGCCCTCGAGCACCGGCACGATGTCGTCGATCTTGCCGCCCGAGGTGGAGTAGCCGACCCCGTCGACCTTCAGGTCGAACCGCTCGGGAAGCGAGGAGAGGTCGCCCTGCGCCACCGCGGCGATGTAGTCGTACACCGCCACGTCCACCCGCTTGATCATCGACGTGATGATCACGTCGCGGACGTCGACCAGCGTCTTCTGGTGGTACTGGTCGGAGTCGACGCCGATGGCCTTCGCGTTGGCCCCCTCGACGGCCTCGAACACGCCCTTACCGGACGCGCCGGCCGCGTGGTAGAGCACGTCGGCGCCGCGGGAGAGCTGCGCGCTGGCCTTCGCGTTGCCCTTGGGGGGGTCCTGGAAGCCGGAGATGTCGCCGGCCGGGGTGAGGTAGTCCCGCTCGATCTTCACCTTGTCCGACGCGGCCTCGGCGCCCTGGACGAACCCGGCCTCGAACTTCTCGATCAGCGGGGTGTCCACGCCGCCGACGAAGCCGATGTGGCAGTTCGCGCTCTCGTACACCGCGGCGACGCCGACCAGGAACGAGCCCTGCTCCTCGGCGAACACCAGCGGGGTGACGTTCGGCGCCTCCACGGAGGCGTCGTCGACGATGGCGAACTGGGTGTCCGGGAACTGCGGCGCGACGGCGGCCAGCGCCTCGCTGTAGGCGAAGCCGACCGCGATGATCGGGTTGAAGCCCTCGCTGGCCATCTGGCTCAGCCGCTGCTGCTTGGACGCCTCGTCCTCGGTCGCGGCCGCGGTGCTCTCGGTGACGTCCGTGACGCCCATCTCCTCCTTGGCGCGGTCCACCCCGGCCGCGGCGGCGTCGTTGAACGAGGCGTCGCCCCGGCCACCGACGTCGTAGGCCAGGCCGACCCGCAGCGCGCTGGCGTCGACGTTCTCCCCCGCCCGGCTCTCGGTGGTCGCCCCACCCGCCGGCGCGGGTGGCGCCTGCGCGGTGACGCAGTCGCCGGCATCGCCGGACTGGTCGCCACCGGCGTTGCCGTTGTTGCCGGAGTCCTTCGCGCACCCGGCCAGCGCCAGCACGCTGGCCGCGGCGATGGCTGTGATGGCTCTGAGCGCGCTACCCCGCGATCGACGCACGGTGTCTCTCCCTCCCCGCTGTTCCAGCGGATGAACCGAGAACGGCCCGACTCCAGTTGTCGGGCCGACTGGCGAACGGTACCCGGCTGGGTCAACACCGTCATCAGCGAATACACCCCAAGTAACCCAAATGTTCACCCACGGCGCCGCTCGGCGACAAGTCGAACACTTTGTGTGACTGCTCCTCGAAGGGCTGAAATCGCGTCCCACGGAGCGGTGAAAGGAGGAGAGACCTCTACCACAGCGGGGGGTGTCTGGTCCATCACACCGGACAACCCGAGGTTGAGTGCCCTCGTGAGCACGGGTCTAGCATCCCAACCATCCACGCTCGATGACCATGACCCCGGCACCGGCGCCGACTGGAGTCCCAGGTGGACGCCGCCGGCGGGTGGTGGGAGTTCTGATCAGCCGGGCTCAGTCCAGCCACGACGTTGGAGGCCGTTCACCGATGTCCACCACGGCTAGCACCGCCGGCGAGGCGGTGGCGAGCGATCGGGCGGGTGCCTCGCGCCGGACCGGAACGTTCTACCGCGGCGACCCCGGAATGTGGTCCTGGGTGCTGCACCGGATCACCGGCGTGCTCACGTTCTTCTTCCTGTTCGTCCACGTCCTCGACACCGCGCTCGTCCGGGTCTCCCCGAACGCCTACGACGAGGTGATCGAGACCTACAAGACCCCGCTGGTCAACCTACTCGAGGTGGGCCTGGTCGGCGCGGTGCTCTTCCACGCCCTCAACGGCATCCGAGTCATGCTGGTCGACTTCTGGGCAAGGGGACCGCGGTACCAGCAGGTCATGCTGTGGACGATCATCGGCGTCTGGCTGCTGGTGATGATCCCCGGCACCTACTTCATGCTCGAACGCACGGTCAGCGAGCTGTTCGGAGGGGGACACTGATGACCTTGGGCAACGCTGAGGCGCTCTCCCTGGACAAGCCCCGCTCCCCGCGCCGCCCCGCGGCCCGCCGCAGCAACTTCGAGCTCTACAGCTGGCTGTTCATGCGCATCTCCGGCCTCGCGCTGGTGGTGCTCGTGCTGGGCCACCTGTTCATCATGAACATCCTCGATGGCGGGGTGCACCGCATCAACTTCGCCTTCGTCGCCGGCCGCTGGGCCTCGCCGTTCTGGCAGTTCTGGGACCTGACGATGCTGTGGCTGGCCCAGCTGCACGGCGCGAACGGGCTGCGCACGATCATCGAGGACTACGCGCGCAAGGGCAGCACGCGGTTCTGGCTGAAGATCCTCCTCTACGTCTCGACGGTGCTCATCCTGGTCGTCGGCACGCTGGTGATCTTCACGTTCGATCCCGACATCCCGGCCAGCTAACCCACCACGGGAGTTCCCTGATGCAGTTCCACAAGTACGACGTGGTGATCGTCGGTGCCGGTGGCGCCGGCATGCGCGCCGCCATCGAGGCCGGGCAGCGCACCCGCACCGCGGTGCTCACGAAGCTCTACCCCACCCGGTCGCACACCGGCGCGGCGCAGGGCGGCATGTGCGCCGCGCTGGCCAACGTCGAGGAGGACAACTGGGAGTGGCACACCTTCGACACGGTCAAGGGCGGTGACTACCTCACCGACCAGGACGCCGCGGAGATCATGGCCAAGGAGGCCATCGACGCGGTGCTCGACCTGGAGAAGATGGGCCTTCCGTTCAACCGCACCCCGGAGGGCAGGATCGACCAGCGGCGGTTCGGCGGGCACACCCGCGACCACGGCAAGGCCGCGGTCCGCCGGTCGTGCTACGCGGCCGACCGCACCGGCCACATGATCCTGCAGACGCTGTACCAGAACTGCGTCAAGCAGGGCATCGAGTTCTTCAACGAGTTCTACGTCCTCGACGTCGCCCTCACCGACACCGCCGACGGCCCGGTCGCCTCCGCGGCCATCGCCTACGAGCTGGCCACCGGCGAGATCCACGTGTTCCAGGCGAAGTCCATCGTGTTCGCCACCGGCGGCTTCGGCAAGGTCTTCAAGACCACGTCCAACGCGCACACCCTGACCGGCGACGGCATGGGCATCTACGCGCGCAAGGGCCTGCCGCTGGAGGACATGGAGTTCTACCAGTTCCACCCGACCGGGCTGGCCGGGCTGGGCATCCTGCTCACCGAGGGTGCCCGCGGCGAGGGCGCGATCCTGCGCAACGCCGACAAGGAACGGTTCATGGAGCGCTACGCGCCCACGATCAAGGACCTCGCGCCGCGCGACATCGTCGCCCGCTCGATGGTGCTCGAGGTGCTGGAGGGCCGGGGCGCGGGGCCGAACAAGGACTACGTGTACCTGGACTGCACCCACCTCGGCGCCGAGGTCCTGGAGACGAAGCTGCCGGACATCACCGAGTTCGCCCGCACCTACCTCGGCGTGGACCCGGTGCACGAGCTGGTGCCGGTGTACCCGACCGCGCACTACGCGATGGGCGGCATCCCCACCAACGTGCACGGCGAGGCGTTGCGGGACAACGACAACGTCGTCCCAGGGCTGTACGCCGCCGGCGAGGTGGCGTGCGTGTCCGTGCACGGCGCGAACCGGCTGGGCACGAACTCGCTGCTGGACATCAACGTGTTCGGCAAGCGGGCCGGGATCGCCGCCGCGGAGTACGCGCTGGGCCACGACTTCGTCGAGCCGCCGGAGAACCCGGCGCGCACGGTCGAGAGCATGGTGGGCCATCTGCGCACCGCCACCGGCGGGGAGCGGGTGGCCGACATCCGCACCGCGCTGCAGCAGACCATGGACGCCAACGCGGCGGTGTACCGCACGGAGGACACCCTCAAGCAGGCGCTGCACGACGTGCAGGCGCTGAAGGAGCGGTACGGCCGGATCGCGGTGCAGGACAAGGGGAAGCGGTACAACACCGACCTGCTCGAGGCCATCGAGCTGGGCTTCCTGCTGGACCTCGCGGAGCTGCTGGTCAACGCGGCGCTGGCGCGCAAGGAGTCGCGTGGCGGGCACGCCAGGGAGGACTACCCGAACCGCGACGACGTCAACTTCATGCGGCACTCGATGTCGTACAAGATCCTGCCGGAGAAGGGCAAGGACACGGCCACCGAGGCGCCGTTGGGCATCGACGGTTTCCTGGCCGACATCCGGCTGGACTACAAGCCGGTGACCTTCACCCGGTACGAGCCGATGGAGCGGAAGTACTGATGACCGCGGTAGCTGACAACAGCGTGCACGACACCTCCCAGATTCCCGCGCCGGAGGGCTCGATCACCATCACGGTGCGGATCCTGCGGTTCAACCCGGAGCTGGACACCGAGCCGCACTGGGAGTCCTACGACGTTCCCGCCCTGCCCACCGACCGGGTGCTGAACCTGCTGTTCAACATCAAGAACTACGTCGACGGCACGTTGGCGTTCCGCCGGTCCTGCGCGCACGGGATCTGCGGCTCGGACGCGATGCAGATCAACGGGATCAACCGGTTGGCGTGCAAGGTGCTGGTCAAGGACCTGCTCGGGAAGAAGGACTCCGCGGGCAAGCCGGCGGTGGTCACCATCGCGCCGATCAAGGGCCTGCCGACGATGAAGGATCTCTATGTCGACATGGAGCCCTTCTTCGAGGCGTACCGGGCGGTGAAGCCGTACCTGATCGCCTACGGCAACGAGCCGACCAGGGAGCGCGTCCAGTCGCCGGCGGACCGGGAGCGCTTCGACGACACCACCAAGTGCATCCTGTGCGCCGCCTGCACGTCGTCGTGCCCGGTGTACTGGGCGGACGGGTCCTACTTCGGCCCGGCGGCGATCGTCAACGCCCACCGGTTCATCTTCGACTCCCGGGACGAGGGCGCCGAGGAGCGGCTGGACATCCTCAACGACGCCGAGGGCGTGTGGCGCTGCCGCACGACGTTCAACTGCACCGACGCCTGCCCGCGCGGCATCCAGGTCACCAAGGCGATCCAGGAGGTCAAGCGCGCCCTGCTCTTCAAGCGCGTCTGATCCCTCTCGGCCGGAACGCCATGAAGGCCACCTTCATCGCGCTGGGTGCGATGAAGGTGGCCTTCATGGCATGGACCGGCGGCTACCGCACGGCGTCGAGGGCGTTCACCAGGCCCTTGCCGTAGAAGGAGTTGTTGCGGTCCGGGCCGGTGCAGTTCGCCGCGTCACCGCACGGCACCGGGTCGGCCTGGGCACCGAGCAGCGCCCGCAGCGCCCACGGCGGAGCGTGCCGGTACCGGCTGGCCAGCAGCGCGGCCACCCCGGCGGCGTGTGGCGATGCCATCGAGGTGCCGCACTTCGCGCCGTACCCGCCGGCGAGGATGGTCGACAGCGGGCAGGCCGGACCCTCGCCCTGCGGCGGTACCTGCGCCCGGTCACCACCCGGCGCGGTCACCGTGACCTGCCGCAGCCCGTAGTTGCTGTACGACGACTTGGTCCCGGCGTAGCCCACCGCGGAGACGGTCACCACGCCCTCGATCCCCTTCGGGAGGATCTTGCAGCTGGCGTCCACCTCGTGCGGCCGGTTCGGGTCGAACGTCGGGTTGGCCAGGTCGAAGTTGCTGTTGCCGGCGGCCGCCACGTTGAGCACGCCCCGGTCGGTCGAGTACCGCAGCGCCCGGCGGACCGCCTCGTAGGCGGCCGCGTCACCCGGCTGCCTCGGGCAGTAGAACATGCCCGGATCGATGTAGTAGCTGTGGTTGTTGACCTGGAACCGGTGCTTGGCGCTCCACATCAGACCGCACACCGCGGACTCCGGGTAGATGTAGCCCTCGTCGTTGACCACCTTCACCGACGCCATCCGCACGCCCGGCGCGACACCGGTGAACCCGGTAGCCGGGTCCCTGCCGGCGATCGTGCCGGCGACGTGGGTGCCGTGGTCGGACGTCGTCGGCACCCAGGCCGCCGGGCTCGGGTCGGCGGCGCCGGTGACGCAGCCGGCCGACACCTCCGGGCGCAGCGACGCCACCAGCGCCGGGTGGGTGGGCTCGATGCCCGAGTCGACGACCCCGACGGTGACCGCCTTGCTGCCGGGGTTGACGGCGTTCGCCTCCGGCGCCTTGATCGCCCGCATGTCCCACTGCTGAGCGCTCAGGTCCTGGGTCGCGGCGACCTCGGTGGTGCGCTCCACCTCCTTGTCGGCGGCGGCCCGCGCGGCCGCCCGCGCGCTCGCCGCGGCCGTGGTCGGCGGCTCGGCGATCTCCCGCTCGCCCGAGTAGGCGCGGAACACGCCGATCCGCTCGGCGAAGTCGGCGTCGCGGGAGGCGGCCACGGCGACACCGATCTCCCGGTAGTAGGCCACCCGCTCGCCGCAGTGCCGGCGCAGCTCGTCGGTCACCCGGGGCTCCGGCGTGTGCGGCTGGTAGATCACCACATAGGTGTACCGCGGGCTCGTCGGGTCGCACGCGGCCGCGGCGGGCTCGGCGGCCGCCACGGGCGCCGTCAGCACACCGCTCGCGCCCAGCGCGACGGCGGTGACCGCGGGCAGCCACCTTCTGGTCCGGAACATTCCACCTCCAGCTCACGGGCGTTCCCGGCCGGAGGCGGTCAGCCCCACCGGACCCGCCCAGGTCGGATCGACCCGGAGAACGTTAGGCAGCGTCACGGGGAAGCACCGCCCGCCATTCGGAGCAATCACTCGGTCGGGGACTCCTGCGATGTCGGAGTTCTCCGGAGCGCGCGCAGCCCGCGCCAGCCGAGCACACCGATGATCGTGCCCAGCACGAGCGAGACCACGGTCAACACCGCGTGCACCACGAAGAACGCCGTGGGCGAGCCGTCGGCGGCCCAGGAGTCCTCGCTCGCCCACAGATTGCGGGCGAAGGTGACCCAGATGACCCAGGACCACACCCCGAAGAGCAGCAGGAAGAGGGAGACCGGGCGGGACATGCGCATGCCCCGCAGTATGCGCGCCCGCCACCGATCCACCCGTTCCGGGCACACCGACGGCCTGAAGATCAACGGAACGGGGGAGAACGGGCGGGTGAGCCCGGGTCCTGCCGGGGACTCCGCGGCCGCCGGGTTAGCCTGCTCGGGTGCGTTGCGTTCCCTCCCGCCCACTCGGCGTCGTGCTCACCGTCGTGCTGTCCGCCCTGCTCGCGGCGCCGCTGCCCGCGGCGGCCGCTCCTCGCCAGGGTCCGGACCAGCCGGCGGAGTGCGCGAACCGGGAGCTGCCTCCCCCGCCGGTGGACACCTCGGAGCGGCCGCCCCCCGGGCAGCCCTCCCCCGCGCCGCTGCCGGTGCCGGAGACCCCGGTCGGCGGGGAGCGGATGGGTGAGTGCGGCCTGGTGCTCCCGCCGGGCGCGCCGCGGCCGCCGGAGGAGCTGACCGCGGCGTCGTGGGTGGTGCAGGACCTGGAGACCGGCGCGATCCTGGCCGCGAAGGACCCGCACGGCCGGCAGCGGCCGGCGTCGCTGGTCAAGTCGCTGCTGGCGCTGGTGGTGCTGCGTGACCTCGAGCCGGGCCAGGTGGTCGTGCCGACCGAGTTGGACGCCAGCCAGGAGTGCACCTGCGTCGGCATCGTCCCCGGCGGCCGGTACACGGTGGACCAGCTGCTGCACGCCCTGCTGATGCGCTCGGGCAACGACGTGGCGCACGCGCTGGCCACCGCGCTGGGCGGGGTGCCGGAGGCGCTGCGCAGGATGAACACCCTCGCCGCCCGGCTGGGTGCGAAGGACACCAGGGCCGCGTCACCGTCCGGACTGGACGGCCCGGGGATGTCCAGCTCGGCCTACGACATGGGCCTGGTCTTCCACCACGCGATGCGGCAGCCGGAGTACGCGGCGGCCGTGGCCACCCGGACCATGGAGTTCCCCGGGTGGGGGGACAAGCCGGCGTTCCCGATCTACAACGACAACAAACTGCTCGGGTCCTACCCCGGCTTCCTCGGCGGCAAGACCGGCTTCACCGACGACTCCCGGCACACCTACGCGGGCGCGGCCGAGCGGAACGGCCGGCGGCTGGCGGTGGTGATGCTGCGGGGTGAGCAGCGGCCGACCCGGCTCACCGACCAGGCCGCCGCGCTGCTGGACTACGGCTTCGCCCTCGCCGCGGCGGGGACACCGCCGGTGGGGCGGATCGACTACTCCCCGACGGCGCTGACCGCTCCCACGGCCGAGCCGGAGCCGGCCGGCACGGGCGGGACCGCGCTGGCGACGGCGACGGAGGACCCGTTCGGCACCACCGGCTGGATCATCACCATCGTGGTCAGCGTGCTGTCGGTCGGCATGGTGATCACGCTGCACCGGCGGCGGCAGGCCGCGCAGTCGTAGCGCTCACCGGCACCTGCTGGGGCAGTCCAGGCCGCAGCGGTCCTCGACGACGGCGTCGCGAGCGGCGTGGTCCTCCTCGCCGGGGCCGCGGCGGGGCAGGGTCTCGGTGGCGAGGATCCAGGTGACCAGCGCGACGGCGGCCACGCCGCCGGTGAGCCAGAAGGCCGCGCCATAGGACCACTGCTCGGCGATCGCGCCGGCCGCCAGCGGGCCGAGCACCGCGCCGACGTCGGCGGCCATCTGGAAGCCGGCGAGCACGGAGCCGCCGCGGGCCTTGGCGCCGAGCACGTCGGCCACCGCTGCGTTCTGCGCGGGGTTGACCGCGCCCGAGCCGAACCCGGCGATCAGGGACGCGACCAGGAACAGCCAGGGGGAGTCGGCCTGGCCGAGCAGCACGGTGCCGACGGCCAGCAGCGCGAGCCCGAGCAGCGCGGGCGGCTTGCGCCCCCGGGTGTCGGCGAAGCGGCCGGAGATCAGCAGCACGGCGGCGTTGGCCGCGGCGAACACGGCGAGCGCGACGCCGGTGAACTCCTCACCGCGGAGCAGGACGGCGGTGACGAACAGCGGGATGAGCGACATGCGCACGCCGAACACGACCCAGCCGTTGGCGAAGTTGGAGGCCAGCGCGGCGCGGTAGGTGCGGTGTCGCAGGGCCTGGCGGAAGGTGAGCACCGGCTCGCCGTCCTCGTCGGCGCGGGAGACGAGCGTGGAGCGGCGGAGTTGCCACCAGACGAACGCGGTGGTCAGCAGCAGGGCGAGGCCGTAGGCGAGGAAGGGGGCGCGCAGCGAGACGGCGACGAGGCCGCTGCCGACGATCGGGCCGGCGATGCCGCCGAGCAGGAAGCTGGTGCCCCACAGGCCGGAGGCGCGGCCGCGCAGGTGCGGCGGGGCGATGCGGATGAGCAGGCCGACGGCCGAGACGGTGAACATGGTCGAGCCGACGCCGCTGAGCGAGCGGAACAGGAGGAGCTGCCAGTACTCCACGGCGGCCGCGGTGGCCAACGTCCCCGCGGCGACGATCAGCAGCCCCCAGAGGTAGACCGGGCGTTCCCCGAAGCGGGTGACCATGCGCCCGCTGAGCGGGGCGAACGCCAGCCGGACGAACGCGAAGGCGCTGACCACGACCGACGCCGCGGTGACCCCGACGTCGAAGCTGACCGCGAAGTTCGGCAGCGCCGGCGCGATCAGCCCGTAGCCGATGGCGATGAGGAAGCTGGCCCCGACGAGGACCCAGATCTCTCTCGGCAGCGTCGTCCCGCGCGTGGGCGTGGTGGTGCTCGTCTCCGTCACTGTCTCCCCTCCCGGCCACCCGCGAGCATATGCCCCGATCATCGGATGATCTGTCGCCGCCGTGCGGAAGTACCGGCCCTGCCGGGTGGGGCAGGCCTCGCCGCTGGCCCGGAGGGTTCCACCGACCGGGCGAGCCCGGAAGCACAACGAGAGCTCCTGCCGCGCCTCGCCGTCGTCGTGGGCGAGCCCTCCCACCGGGACGGGCGCCCCTGGCCAGTCAGCGGCGTCGGGTGAGCCAGGTCAGCAGGGCGCCGGCGGCGAAGAAACCGGCGGCCGCGCGCGGGCTGACGCCCCGGTGGACCCGCACGGCCGGGCGGATCACCACCGGTGAAGGTTCCTCCACGGTGTGGGTCAGGTTCTCCCTGGAGGTGGCGGTCCACGCGGTCACGAACAGCAGGAACCGGGACACGAGGTTCGCGAAGATCAGCAACCCGAGCACCGGCCCGAACACGGCGAACGACGGCTTGTCCGACAGCCCCTTCAGGTAGAACGTGGCGACCTGCTGCAGGATCACGAACCCGACGGCCGCGATCGCCGCTCCCTTGACCGCGCTGCCGACCGCGACCTTCTCCCGCGGCAGGCGGGCGATCACCCACAGGAACACCAGGAAGTTGGCGAACAACGCCAGCACGATCGACGCCAGCCGCAGCAGGAACACCGCCCACGCCTCGTCCGCCAGCCCGACCAGCTCCAGCAGCGACCGCCCCACCCCGGCGCCGGCCGCGGTCAGCGTGAACGACACCAGCAACGCGAGCCCGAGACCGGCCAACGCGAGGAGGTCCTTGAGCACCCTGGACACCAGCGGCACATGCTTCTTCTCCTGCCCCCACTGCGCGGTGAGCGCGTCCCGCAGGTTCGACATCCAGCCGATGCCGGAGTACAGCGCCAACGCCAGACCGATGATGCCGAGCCCGCCGCCGGACTCCAGCGCGGTCGACACGATGTCGTTGACGATCCCCTTGAGCCCCTCCGGCACCGACTTGTCGATGCCCGTGGTGATCTGGTCGATGATCGCCGGGTTGCCGGCCAGGATGATCCCGGCGATCGCGAACGCGACCATCAGAATGGGGATCACCGACAGCACGCTGAAGTAGGTGATCACGGCGGCGTAGTGGTTGCCGTAGTTCTCGTTGAACGAGCCGCCCGCCCGGACCAGGTGATCGAGCCACGGGTACCGGCGGCGCAGCCGAGCCAGCAGCTTCTCGTCGTCCGCCTTGCCGGCCTTGCCGGCCTTGGCGGCCTGCGGCCCCGTCCCGTCCTGGTCTCGCACGAGCAAACGCTAACCAGGGGGGCGACGGCCCGCAAACGGAGCGTCACACCCTGCGTAGGAAGCCCACCCGCTCGTACACCGTGGCCAGCGTCGCCGTGGCGATCTCCCGCGCCCGCTCGGCCCCGCGGGTGAGCAGCTTGTCCAGCTCCGCCACGTCGTCCAGGTAGGACCGCACCCGCTCCCGCACCGGCGTGACGAACTCGATCAGCACCTCGGCGAGGTCCTTCTTCAGGTCGCCGTAGCCCTTGCCGGCGTAGGCCGCCTCCAGGTCGGCGACGCTCCGCCCGCTCAGCGCCGAGTAGATGGTCAGCAGGTTGGCCACCCCGGGCTTGCCCTCCGGGTCGTAGACGATCTCCCGGCCGGTGTCGGTCACCGCGGAGCGGATCTTCTTCGCCGACCGCTTCGGGTCGTCGAGCAGCTCGATCAGCCCGTTCACCGAGGACGCCGACTTGCTCATCTTCGCGGTCGGCTCCTGCAGGTCGTAGATCTTCGCGGTGTCCTGCGGGATGTGTGCCTCGGGCACGGTGAACGTGCGGCCGAACCGGTTGTTGAACCGCTGCGCCAGGTTGCGCGACAGCTCCAGGTGCTGGCGCTGGTCCTCACCGACCGGCACCGCGTCGGCCTGGTAGAGCAGGATGTCGGCGGCCTGCAGCACCGGGTAGGTGAACAGCCCGACGCTGGCCCGCTCGGTGCCCTGCTTGGCGGCCTTGTCCTTGAACTGCGTCATCCGGCCGGCCTCGCCGAACCCGGTCTGGCACTCCAGCACCCAGCTCAGCTGCGCGTGCTCGGGCACCTGGCTCTGCACGAACAGCGCGCCGTGCTCGGGATCGACGCCCAGCGCCAGCAGCTGCGCCGCCGAGCGGCGGGTGCGCTCGCGCAACAGCTCCGGGTCGTGCTCGACGGTGATCGCGTGCAGGTCGACCACGCAGTAGTAGGTCTCGTGCGTCCGCTGCAGGCGTACCCACTCGCGCAACGCGCCGAGGTAGTTGCCGAGGTGGAACGAGTCGGCCGTGGGCTGGATCCCGGACAGCACGCGGGGTCGCCGGGGGTCGGGCATGGCTGCATCGACGGACACGGCTGGATTCTGCCAGGCCGCCGACCGGCG
Organism: Amycolatopsis arida; assembly: GCF_900115565.1. Classification (GTDB taxonomy): domain Bacteria; phylum Actinomycetota; class Actinomycetes; order Mycobacteriales; family Pseudonocardiaceae; genus Yuhushiella; species Yuhushiella arida. The sequence goes on from NZ_FOWW01000005.1 coordinate 273,869, forward strand.
GCGGTGCCGAGGGCCGGGCGGGCCAGCAGCCGGCCGGCGAACGCGGCACGACCAAAGTCGTCAACAGTTAAACAGTGAAACGGCACCTACTTCCGAGGGTTCTCCGCCCCCCGAACGCGTTCTTAACGTTCTGTAACGCACCGGATCACACTTCCGGGTACAGCGAAGGAGAACCTTCATGAAGGTACGTTCCCTGCTCTCCGGCCTGTTCATCGCCGCGGCGACCGCCTTCGCCGGGCTGGCGGTTCCCAGCACGGCCGCGGCGGACGACGTCTCGCCGTACATCGTCGGCGGCCGCAACGCCACCCAGGTCTACTCGTTCATGGTGTCCCTGCAGTCCAGCAGGGGCGGCCACTCGTGTGGTGGGTCGCTGATCAAGTCGAACTGGGTGGTCACCGCCGCCCACTGCGGCACGCCGTACCAGGTGCGGGTCGGCACGACCAACCGCACCAGCGGCGGCTCGGTGGCCAGGGTCGCCCAGCGGATCCCGCACCCCTCGGCCGACCTGGCCCTGCTGCGGCTGTCCACCTCGGTCAGCCAGACCCCGATCGAGATCGCCAGCTCGTCCGGCCCGGTCGGCACCCAGACCCGGATCATCGGCTGGGGCCAGACCTGCCCGCAGCGCGGTGGTTGCGGTGCCCCGATCACCCTGCAGGAACTGGACACCTCGATCGTGTCGGACAGCAGCTGCTGGGGCATCCGCGCCGCCAGTGAGATCTGCACCAACAACCCCGGCGGCAACAAGGGCGCCTGCTACGGCGACTCCGGCGGCCCGCAGGTCAAGCGGGTCAACGGCGTGTGGCAGCTGATCGGCGCCACCAGCCGCTCCGGCAACGGCAGCTCGATCTGCGCCACCGGCCCGTCCATCTACGTCGACGTGCCGTACTTCTCGAGCTGGATCGCCGCGAACATCAGGTAGCGCGACGGTGACGACAGGGCCGGTGGCGCCGCGCGCCACCGGCCCTGTCAGCTCGCCGCGCGCACCCGCTTGCCGTAGGTCGTGGTGCGCTGCCGGGAGGGGCGGCCGGCCAGCGCGGCGAGCCGATCCAGCTCGGCGACGGTCCGCGCCGATCCGTGCGCGGAGCCGGCCATCCGGGAGATCGTCTCCTCCATCAGCGTGCCGCCGATGTCGTTGGCGCCGCCGCGCAGGACCTGCGCGGTGCCCTCGTCACCCAGCTTGACCCAGGAGCACTGCACGTTGTCGATCCGGCCGTGCAGGCCGAGCCTGGCGACCGCGTGCACCGCCCGGTTGTCCCGCACGGTCGGGCCGGGCCGGGCCACGCCGGCGAGGTAGATCGGCGCGTTGTGGTGCACGAACGGCAGCCCGACGAACTCGGTGAACCCGCCGGTCTCCTCGGCGATCCCGGCCAGCACCCGCAGGTGACCAAGCCAGTGCCCAGGGTGGTCGACGTGGCCGTACATCATCGTGCTCGAGGACGGGATGCCCAGCCGATGCGCGGTCGTCACCACGTCGATCCACGTCCGCGCCGGCAGCTTGCCCTTGGTGAGCACCCAGCGCACGTCGTCGTCCAGGATCTCCGCCGCGGTACCGGGGATGGAGCCGAGCCCCGCGTCGCGCAGCTCGGTGAGCCACTCCTCGACGCTCACCCCGGCCTTCGCCGCGGCCGCGACGATCTCCATCGGGGAGAACGCGTGGACGTGCAGGTCCGGCACCGCCTTCTTGATCGCCCGCACGATGTCGGCGTAGTAGGTCACCGGCAGCTTCGGGTCGATCCCGCCCTGCATGCACACCTCGGTGGCGCCGGCCGCGGCGGCCTCGACGGCACGGGCGGCCACCTCGTCCACCGAGAGCCGGAAGGCGTCGGCGTCCCGCTCCCGCTGCGCGAAGGCGCAGAACCGGCAGCCGACGTAGCAGACGTTGGAGAAGTTGATGTTGCGGTTGACCACGTAGGTGATGTCGTCGCCGACGACGTCGGCGCGCAGCTCGTCGGCCAGCCGGGTCAGCGTCTCCAGCGCCGGCCCCTCGGCGGTGAGCAGGGCCAGCGCGGCCGCGGCGTTGGCCTCGTCGAGCAGCGCGGCCGGCCGGTCGGCGGCCAGCCGGAGGCCCTCGGCGACGTCGCCGTCCAGCCGCTCCGGGGCGCGCACCCGGTCCCGGAGGGCGTCCCAGTCGCCGTAGACGGTGTCGAAGTCGCCGCGCCGGTCACCGGTCCTGCCCTCGGTGTCGATGGCCGCGTGCAGGTCGGCCCTGCCGACGGTGTCCAGCCCGCCGTCCGGCTCCTGCCACGGGCGGCCCTCGACCGCGGCGTCGTCGTCGGCGAGGCCGTCCGCGCCGGCCAGCGCCGTGACGTGCGGGTGCACCCTGACGTCGAGCCACCGGTCTCGGTCCCGCACGTACCGCGGGTAGCCGGCGAGGCGTTCGCGCAACGCGAACCCGGCCTCACCGGTCCACTCGGCCAGCTCGTCGATCCGCGGCCACGGCCGCTCGGGGTTCACGTGGTCGGGCGTGAGCGGGGAGACGCCACCCCAGTCGTCGATGCCGGCGCGCAGCAGCAGGGCATGCTGGTCGCCGACGAGGTTCGGCGGGGCCTGCACGCTCACTCCCGGGGGCATGAGTAGCCGGGCGACGGCCACGGTGGCGGCCAGGTCGTGCAGGTCGGCGTCGGCGTGGTCGCGCATCGCCGTGTCCGGCTTGGCCCGGAAGTTCTGCACGATGATCTCCTGGATGTGCCGGTACTGCCGGGCGCGCTGCCGGATGGCGTGCAGCGACTCGGCCCGCTCGGTCAGGGTCTCGCCGATGCCGACGAGGATGCCGGTGGTGAACGGCACCCCGACCCGGCCGGCGTCGTCGAGCACCCGCAACCGGACGGCGGGTTGCTTGTCGGGGCTGCCGTAGTGCGGCCCGCCCTTCTCCGCCCACAGCCGCTCGGCGGTGGTCTCCAGCATCATCCCCATGCTGGCCGCGACCGGCTTCAGCCGCTGCAGCTCCTCCCAGCTCAGCACGCCGGGGTTGAGGTGCGGGAGCACGCCGGTCTCCTCGAGCACCGCGATCGCGCACGCCCTCAGGTAGTCCACTGTGGACTCGTAGCCGCGCTCGGCCAGCCACTCCGCGGCCTGCGGCCAGCGGTCCTCCGGCCGGTCGCCGAGGGTGACCAGTGCCTCCTTGCAGCCGGCGGCGGCGCCCGCGCGGGCGATCTCCAGCACCTCGTCGCGCTCCAGGTAGGGCGCGGGCAGCCGGCCGGGCACCGTGGCGAACGTGCAGTAGTGGCAGCGGTCGCGACACAGCCGGCTGAGCGGGATGAAGACGCTGCTGCTGTAGGTGACCAGGCCGGTGCGGCCCTGGTCGGCGAGGTGGGCGGCGCGGACCCGCGCGGCGGCGGCGAACAGGCGTTCCAGGTCCGCACCCCGGGCGTGCAGCAGCACCGCCGATTCGGCGACGTCGAGCGCGACGCCCTCCTCGGCCCGTTTCAACGCTCGGCGGAGTGCGCTGGAGCTGGGCTTCGGTTCCGGTGGGGTGATCGAGAGCGGTGTCGCCATGCGCCCGAGACTACGGCCGCGCCGGGGCTGCGGGGTACGCGTTCGCGATGTGAGCGAACTCGCGAGCCAACCATTCGACACAGCAGGCTCGGCGAACGCCGCCGACGAGCGCCAGCGAGGAGGAGGTGTGAGTCATCACCCGGACGGCGGGGAATAACGCCGACCCGCGGCGGCACCACGGCAAAGCCTACGAGTGTCCGCGCTCCCTGCACGCGTGTCCGCGGTTCCTGCACGCGTGTCCGCGGTCCGTGTACGCGTGTCCGCGTCGCAGGGCACGGACACGTGTTCATAACGCGCGGACACATGTGCATGGCGCGCGGACACATGTGCAGGGAGCGCGGACACGGCATGGTGTCGGCTCGAATGGCGGACGGTGCAACCGGCTGGAACTCAGCCGTGGCGGGTGGTGGTGAGCACGGGCTCGTCGGCCGGAGCCTGTGCCGTGACGTGCGGGTGCGGTGTCGCCTCGCGGGCCCGCCGGCGCTGGCGGAGCACGCCCGCGGTCATGCCCACGATGCCGATCAGCACCGCGGCCAGCCCGACCGGGCCGAGCAGCCCGAAGCTGACCTGGTTCGGCTCCACGCGGGCGGCCTGTGCCGCGGCGCCGGTGCCCGCGGTGACCAGCAGGACGGTCGACACCACGACCAGCGCCACGAGGACGCGTGCCGCGTGCGGGAGCGTTCGCGCCAGCTCACTCACTGGGTTGCGCACCGGAGTGCCTCCCGGGACGAGGTCCTTCCACCAATCCCCCAAAAGAGGGGCTTGCCGAGTTGAAAGCTACCGAGAGTGTCAAGACGTCGGCGTTTCGCCCAACTCGCCGGCAGACCATAGCGAGGCCTCCCCCGCACCGCGCACCGGGGGTACGGGCACTGGGCACGATGCGCGAGGATCAGCTCATGCCGAACGGAGACTTCCCGACCGTGGCCGCGGCGTTCACGGAGATGGCCAACCGGATGGTGTACGCCACGATGGCGACCGTGGACAGTCGGGGCCGTCCCCGCTCCCGCATGGTGCACACGCTCTGGCAGTGGGACGGCACGGAGCTGGTCGGGTGGGCCGGCGCCGGGGTGACCCCGCTGAAGCGCGCTCACCTGGCGGCGAACCCGTACGTGTCGTGCAACTACTGGGACGGCGTCGAGGCCTACGACACGTGCGTGGCGGAGTGCCGCGCCGAGCTCCTGCTCGACGCGGCGAGCCGGCGGGCCGGCTGGGAGCTGTTCGCGTCCACCCCGCCGCCGCTGGGCTACGACCCCGCCACCATCCCCGGCTGGGACAGCCCGGACTCGCCGGCATGGGGTGTGCTGCGGTTCCGGCCGTGGCGGCTGCGGGTCTTCCCCGGCGAGTTCGCCCGCTCCGGCACCGGCGAGATCCTCACCTGGCGGGAGAACTGAGCGGCCGCCCGGCACCCCACCCCAGGTGATGCCACGCGGCTCTCCCGATTCAGTGAAGATCAGGCGGAACCGAGCCCTTCCAGCTGCGTCAATTGTTACGCTGCCGCGCAATCAGGAAGGGCACTCCGATGTCGAACGGCTACGCGGTCAACGTCGCCGAACTCGCCAGACTGATCACCACCCTCGAGGACGGTGCCAACGAGGTACGCGAGGCCAACAAGACCCTGGCCGCGCAGGGCCAGCTCGACCTGCTCGGCGACGACGTGCTGAAGAACGCCGCGCACGAGTTCGAGGAGAAGTGGCGCTACGGTCTCGAGAAGCTGGACGAGGCCGCGAAAGGCGTCATCAAGCGGCTCGAATCCGCCAAGAAGAACTACGAGGCGCTGGAAGAGGAATACGCCGGCGCCATCGACAAGATCATTCCGGCCGGGACGGGTTCCCCGCCGGGCATCGGCTCCTCACCGCCGTTGGTCACGGACGGCAACCGCCCGCCCGGCATGCCCGGCGGCCCGGACTCGACGCTGCCCGGATCCGCCCCGGAGGTCCCTGACCGGTCCATCGGTGACGTTCTCGGGGGCGCCCGGTGACCGCCCCGGCGCGCGGCGGCGTCCGCGACTTCACCGCCCTTGGCTTCGACCCCGCCCCCGGTGAGCTGCCCGCCGTCCAGGCCAGCGCCGAGCAGTACCGGAAGGTCGGCACCCGGCTGGCCGCGGCGTTGCGGGCCATCGAGTCCATCATCGACCAGACCGGCGTGTGGGAGGGCGAGGCCAGCGAGGCCTTCGCCCGCAGGGTCGGCGACCTTCCCGAGTACCTTGGCAAGGCCGCCGAGTCCATGAAGCAGGCCTCGACCGCGCTCGACGACTGGGCCGGCGCGCTCGGCGACCTGCAGCAGCGGGCCGTGGAGCTCGAGGCCAGGGCCCGCCAGGCCCGCGAGGCGGCGGAGGCGGCCAGGGCGAACCCCGCCTTCGACCTCACCGGGCAGACCTTCACCGACCCGGCGGCGCTCGAGGCCGCCAACCGCGCACTGGACCAGGCGGCCCGTCAGCTCACCGCGGCCATCGACCAGCTCGAGGCGGTCCTGGAGGCGGCCAGGCGCCTGCGGGAGCAACACCACGAGCTGGCCGCACGGATCGCCGAGCTGCTCGACCGTGCGCGCGAGATCGCGCCCGACGAGCCGGGGATGCTGGCCAAGGGTCTGGAAGCGCTCGGCGACGCGGTCACCGAGCTGGCCAACGACACGCTCGACCTCGCCAGGGACGCCCTGCGGACCGTCACCGACTTCATCGAGGACAACGCCAACCTCATCGCCAACGTCTCCGACGTGATCAGCGACCTCAGCACCATGATCGGCGCCGTTGGGGACGTCCTGAACGTCGTCCCGGTGGTCGGGCAGGTCGCCGACCAGGCACTGAACGTCGTCTCGGGCACCCTCGGCGCGGTCGCCCTCACCGGGCACGTCGTGGCGAAGGCGGCTGGCGGCGACGTGCCCGACGAGACCATCGCGCTCGACGTGATCGGGCTGGTCACCACCCCCGTCCCCGGTGCCGGTCTCGGCATGCTGGCCGGGCAGGGCATCGGTGAGGCCGCGACCGGCGGCGAGGCTAGCACCATCTACGACAACCTCCGCCAGTACTGGGTGCCGCGGGACCTCCGGCAGGGAGTGCAGGGGGCGGTCAGCCCGGCGTCGGTGGCCTTCGAGAACGCGATCCGGGACGGGATCGAGGAGGACAACGCCGGGCAGGCCGAGCGTGACCGCCGACGCGCCGAGGAACGGGTGTGGCAGTGAGCAGCCCAGCGAGCACCGACCGGCCGACGGAGGGACCCGAGCTGCTCGTCGACGTCCCGCCCGGTTTCGTCGGCCTGCCGCTGCGCGGGTCGGCGGAGGACAACGCCGCGGCGATCGCCGGCCTCGCGAGCGACCTCGCCCCGCACGCCGGCGACCAGGCCGCGGAGCTCCCGCGACACCTCACCTGGCTCGCTCAGCTCCTCGCCGAGGGCTCGGTCCGGCTCTACGGCCGGTTCGCGGTGAGCGACACGAGCCTCGCCGAACTGGCGCTCGCGGTGGTGCCACTCCGGGCCGAGGACGACACCGGGCCGGCGGCGGTGCGCCGGAACCGGCACGCGGCGGTCGAGGAGCTCCGCCGGCACTACCTCGAGCGACACCCCGGGGCGGACGCGCGGATCGTCCCGCTGGGCCTTGGCCCCGCCATGGTGGCGGTGACCGCCGGCGAGTACCGGCTGCCACCTCAGGCGACCCGGACCGGACAGGCCACCGTCCTCCCCCAGCTCAGGGCCGAGTTCCAGCTGCCGGTCCCGGCGGGGACCCACCTGATCGTGCTCGTGGTGACCGGCCGGGACGAGGAGACCTGGCAGGCCGTGCTCACCGCGGCGATGCGGGTGGCGAACAGCATTCGCCTCGAGCCCGGGACCGAGTGAGAAGTGCAGACCCTGCTCCTCGGATTGGTCGCGGTGGTCGCCATCGCGGGCACGGCGACCGTGCTGCTGATCCAGGCCAGGGCGTTGCGGGAGAACGACGCCGACAGCCGGCGGGCCCACCTGGTCAGCGAGTGCTTCCTGCACCGGCAGGAGTCGGTGGTCGACCCGCGGCGATGGCCGGTGCCGGTGCCCGAGATCCGGCGGCTGGCGGCGCGCCGCGGCTACCAGGAGATGCCACCGCCCACCGCGGAGGTGCTCGCGTTCCGCTACCAGCCGACCGGCGACTCCGGACCGATTCCGCCGCCGGCGCCGGCGGCGGAACACCAGGCTCGCCGTGCCGAGCTGGCCGGCCAACTGTCCACACAGGACTTCGCCTGGGTGCGGCCGGCGGAGTTCGGCGGAACCCTCGACGACGTCGCCGGACTGGCGGGCCGGCACGGCGCCCGGATCCTGCGGGTGCTCGGCGACCGGTTCGACCCGGTGCTCCTGCTGGGCCGGCGGCCGATCGGCTCGCTGCGCGAGGCCGTCCCACTTCCGGCGGCGGGCTCCCGGAGCTCCGCGGGGCACCACCGCGCGCGGATCGTGGCGCTGGTGGCTGGGGTCGTCATGGTGGCGGCGTTGATCGCGCTCTACGTCGCCACCCGGCGGGCGGTGGTGGGCTGGACGCTCGCGCTGGCCGTGCTGGCGCTGATGGCGGCGGTGGTCGTGCCGCTGGTGGCCGGTAGCCCGCGCCGGGCGCTGACCGAACGGATGACGCGGCTGGTCCAGGAGTTCGACGGCCGTGACGTCGTGACGATCGTGCTCCGTCACGTCGGGGTCGACCGGCTCGTGTGCCTCGACGTGGCGGCCGAGCTCGGCTACGTCTACTCGACCTACCACAACTCCCTGCGCACCACGACGCGCTGGTACGAGGGGTGGATCGTCTTCGTCCGACACGACCGAGTGCGGGAGGCGGGAAGCGGATGGTGAGTCCCAGCAACGCCGAGCTCATCGAGGAGATGCGCTGGCAGGTACGGAAGATCCGGGACCGGCAGGCGGAGAACGACGCCCTGCTGGGCAAGCTCGACACGATGCGGTCGCGACTCACCGCGCTGGAGGTCAGGGTGTCCTCGCCGGACGGCACGGTGACGGTGGTGGCCGGCGCGGGAGGGATCGTGCGCGGCGTCGAGCTGGCCGACACCGCGGTGCGCGGCACCGCGAGCGCCCTCGCCGCCACGCTCAACGCGACGATCCGGCAGGCCGTCCGCGAGGCGACCGAGCGACAGCTCGAGCTCGTCCGCGGCAGCGTCGGCGCCGACGTCGATCCGGAGCGTGTCCTGGGACCGCGGGCCAAGCTCACCGGTTACGGGCTGGCCGATCCCGAACCCGAGCCGGCACCGGCGCCCGCGCCCACCGAGGAGGACGAGGAGCCCCGGAGCATCTTCGAGCCCCGCCGGTGGTGATCAGGGTGGCGGCCAGTCGAAGGTGGCGGTGACCGGGGCGTGGTCGGACCAGCGCTGGTCGTAGCTCGGGGCGCGCTCGACGCGCATCTCCACGACCCGGTCGGCCAGCCCGGGTGTCGCGACGTGGTAGTCGATCCGCCAGCCCGCGTCGTTGTCGAAAGCCTTGCCACGGTAGGACCACCACGTGTACGGGCCGGGGCCGTGCGGGTCGAGCCGGCGCTGCACGTCGACGTACCCGGCCTCCCCGAACACCCGGCCCAGCCACTCGCGCTCCTCGGGAAGGAAGCCGGAGTTGTTCCGGTTGCCGCGCCAGTTCTTCAGGTCGACCTCGGCGTGCGCGATGTTCCAGTCACCGAGCACCAGCACCTCGCGCCCGGACGCCTCGGCCTTGCCGCGCAGCTCCACCAGGTACGGCAGGAACGCCGCCATGAAGCGTTCCTTCTCCTCCTGCCGCGAGGTGCCGACGTCGCCGCTGGGCAGGTAGACGCTGGCCACCACCAGGCCGGGCAGGTGCATCTCGACGTAGCGGCCGCTGTCCTCGAACTCGGCCTCGCCGAAGCCGACGCGCACCGACTCGGGCTCGGTCCGGCTGAACAGGCACACCCCGTTGCGACCCTTGGTGGCGCAGACCGCGTGCGCGGTGTGCCAGCCGGCCGGCTCGCGCAGCAGGGCCGGGAGCTGCTCTGGCGCGCAGCGCACCTCCTGGCAGGCGACCACCTGCGCGTCGGTGGCGCCCAGCCACTCCACGAACCCCTTCTTGGCGGCGGCCCGCAGGCCGTTGACGTTCACGGTCGACACGGTCAGCACGGCCGACCACGCTACCGCCGGGCGCCCTCCGGCAGACTGGCCGGGTGAGTCGGCTGCACGTCCTCGGCAGCTGCGGCGCGTGGCCCGAGCCGGGCCGGGCCTGCAGCGGGTTCCTGCTCGACCACGCCGGGGTGCGGATCGTGCTCGATCTCGGCTACGGCACGGTCTCCCGGCTGCTCCAGCTCTGCCCGGACGGGATGGTGGACGCGGTGGTGGTCACCCACGCCCACCCGGACCACTGCGCCGACCTCACCGCGCTGGGCAGGGCGTGGCACTTCGCCGAGCCGCGCCGGACGCCGCTGCCGCTGTTCTGCCCGCCGGAGGTGCTGGCATGGCTGGAGCCCCGACCGGACCCGCACACGGTGTTCGCCGTCCACGACCTGGCCGAGCCGGCGCGGGTCGGCCCGGTCGAGCTGAGCGGGGTCCCGTTGCCGCACCACGTGCCGAACCTGGGTGTGCGGCTGGCCGCGCCTGGGCTCACCGTGGCTTACACGGGGGACACCGGGCCGGCGCCGGAGCTGGCCGAGCTGGGGCGGGACGCGGACCTCTTCGTCGTGGAGGCCACGCTGCAGGGCCCGCGGACGGACCGGTACCTGCTCACCGCCGGCGAGGCCGGCCGGTGGGCGGCGCGGGCGGGGGCCCGGCGCCTGCTGCCCACCCACTTCTGGCCGGGCAGCGACCGTTCGTTCTCCGTGCGTGCGGCGGCCGCGGCGTTCCCGGGCGAGGTGCTGGCCGCGGCCGACGGCATGGTCGTCGACCTGCCCTGAGTCGTGGGCGCGGGCGGGTGGCCCGTTCGACCGCGACGGCGCCCGTCGGTGGGTGCCCCCGGTCAACCGCACCGAGTGCCGTCGAGCGGGCGCAGGTACTCGTCGGCCGCCCAGCGGTTCTCGGCGAGCTTGCGGAACCCGTTCTCCACCACCGGCTCGGCGTCGGCCTGCGCGTGCTGCTTGTACTTGCCGACGATCTCCGCGCCGAGGTGTGGCTCCGCCCGCACGTTGAGGATGTCGGCGGTGACCGCGACCCGGCAGCCGCTGGGGCCACCGGGATTGGCGCCGCCGCCCTCGGCGCCCTCGGAGCTGCGCCGGTCGGCGCCCATCGCGTAGATCAGCACGACGGCGGCGACCAGTGCGACGACGATGATGACCCGCTTCGGTATGCCGAGTGACACTCGTACTCCTCACGGCCAGGAGGGCGTCCCGACCAGGGTAGAGCCGCGACGGGCGCCCTCCCCAGACCCGCGCGCCCGAACCACCCGGCAGCGCCAACAGGGCTCCGGCGGCGGCTACTCTCCGTCGCCCGGCGCGGTGCAGCGGATCCCCGCGAGCGCGGCCGCCTCGGCCAGCCGGCGGTCGTACGTCACCATGACCTCGACATCGAGCAGGACCGCCGACGCCAGGTGAATGGCGTCCAGGGAACGGAGCGCGTTCGGCGGCAGCCGCCGGCTCAGGCTGATGACCTCGCGGTCCATTCGATGCTCGGCGATTCCGGCTAGCGCGGCGCTGACTTCGTCCGCGACATCTCCATAGGACGCGTCGTACCGACTCCGGACAGCCCTGCCGACCTCGACCCATGCCAGAGTCGACGAAGCCAGGAGCACATGCCTGTCCGCGTACTCCTCGAGAGCATCCTCGAGATCAGTCGATTCCCGCTCGACGATGACCCGCTTGATGAGGGCACTGGTGTCGACATAGACACGCATCAGAAACGTTCCTGGCGGTCCAGAATGTCGAGACTGCTCTCGCCAGGCTCCAATCGGCGCCGCGGGTGCGCACGACGATACGGAATGCGGGGCGGGCTTACTTTCCCGGTGAGGAACAGCGGGTCCGTCATCGGTGCTTGCTGCTCCGGCACGAGCCCAAGGTGTCGGTTCACCGCTTCGCGCAGGATGTCCTGCTGGGACCGGCCGGTGCGCCGCGCCTCCGCTCGCAGGGCTGCCTCGGCTTCCGGGCTCAGTCGAAGATTCATCGCCACGGTTCAGACGGTACCGAAAGCGGTACCCAATTGGCACCAGCAGCAAGTCAGGGCCACACACGGCGGGGCGCCCCCGTGGGGACGCCCCGCCGATCGCCGAGCTCCGTCAGCCCTGGGCGATCTTCTTCTGCAGGTTCTCGTCCAGGGTGGCGAGGAACTCCTCGGTCGTCAGGTACGGCTGGTCCTTGCCGATGAGCAGCGCGAGGTCCTTGGTCATCCTGCCGCTCTCGACGGTCTCGACCACCACCTGCTCCAGCTTGTTCGCGAAGCCGATCAGCTCCGAGTTGCCGTCCAGCTTGCCGCGGTGCTCGAGCCCCCGGGTCCAGGCGAAGATCGAGGCGATCGGATTGGTCGAGGTCGGCTTGCCCTGCTGGTGCTGCCGGTAGTGCCGGGTCACCGTGCCGTGCGCCGCCTCGGCCTCGACGGTCCGCCCGTCCGGCGTGCGCAGCACCGACGTCATCAGGCCGAGCGAGCCGAAGCCCTGCGCCACCGTGTCGGACTGCACGTCACCGTCGTAGTTCTTGCACGCCCAGACGTAGCCGCCCTCCCACTTCAGCGACGCGGCCACCATGTCGTCGATCAGCCGGTGCTCGTAGGTCAGCCCCTTGGCGTCGAAGTCCGCCTTGAACTCGTTGTCGAAGATCTCCTGGAACACGTCCTTGAACATGCCGTCGTAGGCCTTGAGGATCGTGTTCTTCGTCGACATGTAGACCGGCATCCCGCGGTCGAGGCCGTACTGCAGCGAGGCCCGCGCGAAGTCCTCGATTGACCGCCGGTAGTTGTACATGCCCATGGCGACGCCGCCGCCCTCGGGGAACTTCGCCACCTCGAGCTCGATCGGCTCGGAGCCGTCCTCCGGCGTGTAGCTGATGGTCACCGTGCCGGGGCCGGGCACCTTGAAGTCGGTGGCCTTGTACTGGTCACCGTGCGCGTGGCGGCCGATGATGATCGGCTTGGTCCAGCCGGGCACCAGCCGCGGGATGTTGGAGATGATGATCGGCTCGCGGAAGACGACCCCGCCGAGGATGTTCCGGATGGTGCCGTTCGGGCTGCGCCACATCTTCTTCAGGCCGAACTCCTCGACCCGCGCCTCGTCCGGGGTGATCGTGGCGCACTTCACCCCGACCCCGTGCTTCTTGATCGCGTTCGCGGCGTCGACCGTGATCTGGTCGTCGGTGCGGTCCCGCTCCTCGATGCCCAGGTCGTAGTACTCGAGATTGATGTCCAGGTACGGATGGACCAGCTTCTCCTTGATGAACTGCCAGATGATGCGGGTCATCTCATCGCCGTCGAGCTCGACGACGGTGCCCTGGACCTTGATCTTGGCCATGAGCAGCGGTGCTCCTCTCTGCGCGATGGTCGGACCCGGGTTGCAGGCCCTCCGCGGGATCTCTCACGTCTCGTCGTAGCGGTACAAGCGTACTGGTAAAAACTCGGGCCGCCCGCGCCGCACCCTGGTTACCCAGCGGTAATGACCGTCTGCCACCCCGCTCCCCGGCAATGTACGTCGGGCCGGCCGCCCGTTGTCCAGCCTACGGAGCCTTGGTCTAGACCACGGCGAGCCACACGATGTCGGGGTCGCCGCGCGGCACCGGCACCTCCAGCACCCGCACGTCACGGAACCGGGCCCGCAGCCGCCGGGTGAACTCCGGGCTCCGCCCGGCGCCCCACACGGCCAGCACGCCGCCGGGACGCAGCATCCCGGCGAGCCGGTCGACACCAGCGGGCCCGTACAGCGACGCGTTGCCCTCGCTCACCGTCCAGTCCGGCCCGTTGTCGATGTCCAGGCACACCGCCGCGAACCGCTCCCCTTCGGCGGCCCACCGCAGCAGGTCGTCCTCGACCAGCCGCACCCTCGGGTCGGCGAGCGCGTCGCCGTGCCCGTCCCGCAGCGGGCCGGTCCGGTTCCACGCCACGATCGCCGGCTCCCGCTCCACCACCACGACCTCGCGCACCGCGGGGTGATCCAGCGCGGCGCGCACCGAGAACCCGACACCGAGCCCGCCGATCAGCACCCGCGCCGGTGCCGGCGCCAGTTCCAGCGCACTGGTCACCAGCAACCGCTCGGACTCGCCGTTCCTGGTGTCCATCAGGAACATCCCGTTGGCGATCACCTCGAGGGCCGGGCCGTCGCGGCGCAGCACCAACTCGCCGCACACCCCGTCGACCCTGTCGAGCACCTCGACCACGTGGCCAACTCTATGCGCCCGATAATTCGCCCCGAACGGACGAGTCCACCACTCGACGCCCGTCGCACACCGCTCCTAACCTTGATGTCGCGGAGGTGATGCAGCATGCGCGCACGAGTGGGAGACGAGATCCTCGTTCACGGTCGCATCGTCGGCTCCGGCGAGCAGCGCGGGGAGATCATCGAGGTCCGCGGGGACGACGGCCAGCCGCCGTACCTGGTCCGGTTCAGCGACGGCCACGAGGGACTGGTCGTGCCGGGGTCGGACTGCGAGATCCTCACCCAGCACGCCTGACGCCGCTCCGGCGGCCCCAGCCCTCGATGCCATGAAGGCCACCGGTGGGTCCCCGCCGCGCGACAATGGCGAAGCAGCGCAGTAGGGGAGCGTTGGGCAAGCACTGTGACGCCCAACGTCTCCGTGCGAGTGGTCGGGGAGACGGGTGGGCGCTCCCCCACCGGTGGCCGTCATGGCCCGCGGAGCCCTCCCCCGCATGGCACGTGTGCAGGCTCACGCCATAACGGGATGACAACGATGGCGTGCATGAGTTGAACTGGTAGCAGGACAGCCCAACGCAGGGGTGCGCGATGGCTGTCCTTGTTTCTGACACTCGACTTTATCGATTCAGCAGATGGTCCCGGTCACGACGGCGGACCGGATGGCGGCGACGACGCTGCCGACGCCTGAATCGATCCCGTTCAACCGTTCGCCCCCTTCGACCTGTTCGAGAGGAGAGCCGTGCCCCTCGCGCTGCTCGCACTCGCCATCGGTGCCTTCGGCATCGGCACCACCGAGTTCGTCATGATGGGCGTGCTGCCCCAGACGGCCGCCGACTTCGGCGTCTCGATCCCCGCCGCCGGCCACCTGATCTCCGGCTACGCGCTGGGCGTGGTGATCGGCGCCCCGCTGCTCACCGCGGTCGCCATGCGGCTGCCCCGCAAGACGATGCTGCTCGCGATGATGGCGCTGTTCACCGCGGGCAACACCCTGTTCGCCCTGTCGCCGAACCACGAGCTCGGCGTCGCCTTCCGGTTCGTCGCCGGCCTGCCGCACGGCGCGTTCTTCGGCGCCGGCGCGGTCGTGGCGGCCAGCATGGCCGGCCCCGGCAACCGGGCCAAGGCCGTGTCCATGATGTTCCTGGGCCTGACCCTGGCCAACGTCGTGGGCGTGCCGCTGGGCACGCTGCTCGGCCAGCGGGTCGGCTGGCGGGCCACGTTCGTGGTGGTCGCGGTGATCGGCCTCGCCGCCATCGCCGGCATCGCGAAGCTGGTGCCGCACCAGGGCGTGCCCACCGAGACGTCGCTGCGCGGCGAGCTGGCGGCGTTCCGCCGCCCCCAGGTCTGGCTCGCGCTCGCCATCGTCACCTTCGGCCTCGGCGGCACGTTCGCCTGCCTGAGCTACGTCGCCCCGGTGCTCACCGACGTCGCCGGCTTCGAGCCGAGCAGCGTGACCCTGCTGCTCGCGCTGGCCGGGTTGGGCATGACCGCCGGCAACCTGCTCGGCGGCCGGCTCGCCGACCGGGCACTGATGCCCAGCCTGTACGGGTCGCTGGTAGCGCTGGCCACGGTGCTGGCCGTCTTCACGGTCACCGCGCACGCCAAGGTCGGCGCGGCCGTCACGATCTTCCTGATCGGCCTGGTCGGCTTCATGATCGGCCCGATGTTGCAGGCCCGGATCATGGACAAGGCCGGCGGCTCGCCGTCGCTGGTGTCGGCGGCCGTGCAGTCGGCGTTCAACATCGCCAACTCGATCGGCGCCTACCTCGGCGGACTGGTCATCGCCGGCGGCCTCGGCCTGGTGGCGCCGAACTGGGTGGGCGCGCTGCTGGCCGTGCTCGGCCTGGCCATCGCCGCGGTGTCCGGCGGGCTCGAGCGCCGGGAGCAGGCCGCTCCGGCCCGGCTGGCCGCCGCGGAAGCCTAGGACACCGCGGAGTCCGGACCGGGGTGGCCTACGCGAACGGTGGCCGGTCCGGGGCGCAGGTGGCGCCGGGCGGCGGGAGCTCGAGGTCGATGAGGTAGCGCTCGGCCATCGCGTCGGTGCACCGGCCGCGCACGCTGTGCCCGTGCCCCTCGACCACGACCAGCCTGGCGTCACCCATGACCCGCTCCGCGGTGCGCGCGCCGGCCAGCGGCGTCACCGGGTCGTAGCGGTTGTTGACCAGCAGCGCGGGCACGTCGCCGCGCAGCCGCCACGGCCCGGTGTGCCGCTGCGGGTAGCCGCCCGGCGGCGCGGGCCAGGCCGCGCAGGCCTGCTGCTGGTACAGCCAGTGCCGGCCGTAGGTCGGCGCGTGCGCCTCGAACGCCGTCGCCAGCCCCGGCCACAGGCCGGGATGGCGGGGGAAGGTGTTGTCCGCACAGGAGATCGCGAGGTAGGAGTCGAGGAAGTCGAGCCGGAACGACATGGCGGCGAGCACCTCGCCGACCACCGTGGGGTCGCCGTCGGCGCCGCGCTCCAGCTCGGCGATCAGCGCGGCCAGCGCCGGCCAGCCCTCGCCCGTGTCGTAGAGCAGCGTGGCGTGGATCGGCACGACGTCGGCGTAGCGGACCCGGACGGCCTCCTCGCCCCGCCCCACGGTGACCGGCCCGCGGCGGAGCGCGTCGAGCACCGCCGCGTTGCGGGCGAGCACGGCGTCGGTGGTCGGCGCGGCCAGCGGGCACCGGTCCCGGCCGGCCCGCGCGCACAGCCGGGCGAACTCGCGGAGCACCTCCTCGGTGCCGGCGGACCGCTGCCAGAGCAGGCCGAGCGTGGCGTTGGTGTAGCCGACCGGGTCGAGCACGGCGACGAGGTGCAGGGCGCGCACCCGGTCACCGAACAGGGCCCCGTAGACCGCGCCGAGGTAGCTGGCGTAGGAACCGCCGGTGTAGATCAACTTCGGCTCCCCGACCGCCCGGCGCAGCAGGTCCATGTCCCGCGCGGCGTCGACGGTGGTGAGGTGGCCGATCAGGTCCGGGGAGTGGGCGGCGCAGCCGCGGGCGTGCGCGCGGCTCGCCCGCTCGGCGGCGCGCTCCTGGGCCGGGGTCACCGGCGGCAGCTGGACACCGACCCAGAACCGCTCCTGCTCCTCGGCCGAGGCGAAGCAGCGCACCTGCCGGCTGCGGCCGATCCCGCGCTGGTCGAAGGTGACGATGTCGAACCGGCGGGCCAGCTCGCCGAAGCCGAGTCCGTTCCTCGCGGCGTCGATGCCCGACCCGCCGGGCCCGCCCACCGCGGTGAACAGCGTTCCGACCCGCCGCTCCGGGTCGGTGGCCGGCTGCCGGACGACGGCGAGGTCGAGCATGGGCCCGCCCGGGTGGGCCTGGTTGTGGGCGTGGTTGTGGTCATCGTTGTGGTCACGGTTGTTGTCATAGTCCAGCGGCACCGCGGCGACCGCGCACTGCAGGTGCTCCAGCCCGGGTTCGGCGCACGGCCGCCAGTCCAGCACCGGGGTCGGCGCCGCGTCGGCCGCGCTGGCCTGAGCGGCCAGCGGGGACACCGGTGGATCGGTCGGGGCGGCCGCGGCCGGCGGTGGCGCGGCGAGGGTCGCGGTCACGGTGAGCGCGGCGAGCACGGAACGGAACATGTCCCGATCCTGGCGCCGAGGTCCGGGACGGGTCGTCCTTCTTCCGGAGGACATCGCCACCCACCGTCGGAAGGATCAGCCGAGCAGGCCCCCGGAGATGGTCAGCGCCACGAACAGGATCAGCACACCCAGCCCCACATAGCTCAACACGTCGACGGCGCGGCCGCGGATCGC
The DNA here is from genome assembly GCF_900115565.1 of Amycolatopsis arida. GTDB lineage: Bacteria > Actinomycetota > Actinomycetes > Mycobacteriales > Pseudonocardiaceae > Yuhushiella > Yuhushiella arida. The sequence goes on from NZ_FOWW01000005.1 coordinate 291,330, forward strand.
CAGCAGGCCGGCCTGCTCGTCGGACAGCGCCGCCCGCAGCACCGCCGCCACGAGCAGCGCGCCGCCGATCAGCGCGGTGCCCTGCCGCCAGTGGTACTGGCCGATGCGCACCGCGGCGATCGCCACCAGCACCAGCACCAACGCGAACGGCAGGTGCGTCAGCGCGGGATGGCGGTCCCGGGGCGGAGTCTTGTGCGGTGGAGTCACGCGGTCCGACCCGAGCGAGTTCCAGTGCGCTCGGCCGCCTCGACGACGTTGGTCACGAGCATCGCCCTGGTCATCGGGCCGACCCCGCCCGGGTTGGGCGACACGAACCCGGCGACCTCCGCGACACCGGGCGCGACGTCGCCGGCCAGCTTACCGTCCACTCTGGACACTCCGACGTCGAGCACGGCGGCCCCCGGCCGCACCATGTCCGGAGTGATCATCCCGGGCACACCGGCCGCGGCGACCACGATGTCGGCGCGACGCACCTCGGCGGCGAGGTCACGGGTGCCGGTGTGGCAGAGGGTGACGGTCGCGTTCTCGGTGCGCCGGGTGAGCAGCAGGCCGAGCGGCCGGCCGACGGTGATACCCCTGCCGACGACCGTGACCCTGGCGCCGGCCAGCGGCACGTCGTAGCGGCGGAGCAGCTCGACGATGCCGCGCGGCGTGCAGGGCAGCGGGCCGGGCTCGCCGAGCACCAGCCGGCCGAGGCTGACCGGCGCCAGCCCGTCGGCATCCTTCTCCGGGTCGATGCGGGCCAGGACGGCGCCCGTGTCCAGGTGGGCCGGCAGCGGGAGCTGGACGATGTAGCCGGTGCAGGCGGGGTCGGCGTTGAGCTCGTCGATCACCGCCTCCAGCTTCCGCTGGCCGATGTCGGCGGGCAGGTCCCGGCGGATCGAGGTCACTCCCACCTTGGCACTGTCGGCGTGCTTGGCCTTGACGTAGGAGTGCGAGCCGGGGTCGTCGCCGACGAGGACGGTGCCGAGCCCGGGGCGCAGGCCACGCTCGGCCAGCGCCGCGACGCGCGGAGCGAGCTCCGCGAAGATCGCGTCCTTGGTGGCCTTGCCGTCCAGAACCGTCGCCGTCACGCGGCTCATTGTTCCAAACGCGGACCGGTCCGCCGCCGGCCGCCCGCCCCGGCGACCCCGACGGCCAGCAGCGCCAACGCGGTGCCGACGAGGGTGGTCGCGGTGAGGTGCGACCCCGGTGCCGGCAGGAGGGCGTCGAGCAGCACCGAGCCGACCAGCTGCCCGGCGATCGCGGCGAGGCCGAGCAGCAGCACGCCGGTCCACCGGACCACCAGCGCGGCCAGCGCGATGAACACGATGCCGACCAGCCCGCCGAGGTAGAGCACGGGGTTGTCCGGGAAGCCGGTGGGCCCACCGCGCACCGCGAGCGAGACCAGCCAGGCGAGCACGAGCACCGCGGTGCCCACGGCGAAGTTGAGCAGCGCCGCGGTGAGCGGACTGCCCGCGGCCTGCCCGACCCGCCCGTTGACGGCCTGCTGCACCGCGACGAGCGCCCCGGCCACCAGCGGCAGCACCAGCAACCACAGCCCGTCCGGCCCGCCGGGCAGGTCGAGCCCGCCGGCGACGGACAGCGCGACCGCGACCAGGGTGAGCAGCCCGCCGAGCACCCGGGGCCGGCTGAGCGCCTGCGGGCCCGCCGGGCCGAGCCCGGCGCGGTCGACGGCCAGCCCGCTCATCGTCTGCCCGGCCACCACGCCGACGGTGAACAGCGACACCCCGAGCACGCCGACGGTGACCGACTGGCCGGCGACGAACATCGCGCCACCCACGCCACCGAGGCACTGCCACGGGCGCAGCGAGCCGCCGCGCACGGCCGCCGCGATCCGGCGCACCCCGGTCCGCATCCCGGCCGACACGACGAGCGCCAGCAGCAGCACGAGCAGGCCGCCGCCGAACGAGATGACCGCGGCGAGCAGCCCGTCGTGCAGCTCGACGCCGAGCTGGCCGTTGATCCGGGCCTGCGCGGCCATCGCGAGCCCGGACGTGGCGGCCAACGCCACGCCGACTACCCGCGCGCCGGACGGTTCTCGCCGATTCGAGTGGGTTATCGCGCGTTCCGGTACTCCGGACGTACTGGCGGTAGTCATCACCGCCCATTCTCCGCGGGTGGGGGCGGTAAAGCTGTCCCGGTTCGGTGATGTGCCTCTCGCTCAGCGTGTGCTCTACCGCCCTCCGCGCGCGCGATACCAGGCCGAACGGCAGCGAACCTCACATGTGCCGTGCATAAATTGGGGCGAAGAGTCAAGATGTTCGGGTGGCACAAGCGACGCAGCTGAACGCGACCGAGCAGGACACCCTGGTCAAGCAGATCGGCCTTGCCCTGCTGCGTGCCGCCCCGCGGGACTGGCGGCGCGTGGTCGCCGAGTACCGCGCGGTGGGCAGGTATCACGAGCTGACGGGGGAGGTCACCACCCAGGACGGGTCCGTCCACGAGTGGGTGGCCACGCACGACATCGCCACCCTGTTCGGCCGGCTGCGCGCCGGGATGTACCGCGAGGGGCGGGGGACCTGGTTCAACGCGCGCTACCAGCTCGACCACCCTTCCAGCTACAACCTGGAGTACGACCGCGAGGAGCCCAACTGGGACCTCGTGCCGCCGCCCCAGGCCTACGCCGACGAGCTGCGGATGTTTCCACGGTCGGAGGAGAACGTTCCGGAGTGGCTGATGCGTCGGATGTCCGGCCTCGGCCCCGAGCGGCCGGGGCCGAGGTTCCGCATCGCCCGGATCTTCGACGGCGTCGGTCCCGGCGGGCGGCCGCTGATCAACCGGCCGGACCTCGACGTCGACGAGCAGGACCGGCTGCTGGAGTACCTCGACAACGCGCCGGTCGTGGTGCCCGGCCGCGGCTACGACGTGGACCGGCTGGCGACCACACCCGAGGCGACCGTCCCGGTGGCGTTCCACAGCGACGGCAACTGGATCTGGCCGGCCGCGGTGAACTACTACCTGCGCGAGTACGGCGTCTCCCCGGAGCCCGACCTGGTTCAGCACATCCAGGCCGCGGGCCACACCGTGCCGGAGGTGCCGGAGCCGCTGCGGCAGGCCGCCGCCGCGCACATCTCCCGTGGCGCGCCGCCCGCCCGGCCAGCGCCGCCAGCGCCGCCACCGCCGCCCGTCGCGGCTCCGCCGCCACCGGTACCGGCCCCACCAGGGGATGGCCGATACGCCGCCGGTGGGGGGCGTTCCGGCGGCGCGGCCGAGGAGGCGCCGGGGCGGCACGAGCAGCCGGACGACTACGCCGACGACGGGCACGGCCAGCCGGACTTCGAGGGGCAGGGCTTCGCCGAGGACCGGCACGCGGAGCCGGCGGGTGAGTCCCGGGACTACGAGTCCCCTGGCTCCACGGATTCCTCGGGCTTCGAGTCCGCGGGCCACGGATCCTCCGGGTACGAGTCGCCGGGCCATGCCGAGGCGACCACGTACGCGGAGCCGGCGGAGCGGGAGGTGTCCTCCCCGCCGCCGCCTCCCGCCGTGTCCGCGGCTCCGGCGTCGGGCTCGACTCCGGCGTCGGCTCCCGGCTCCACCGAGGCCGGGCGGAACGCCTCCGAGTACGGCGCCGACGCCTCCGGGTACGACGCCGACGAGGCCCAGCTGACCAGGATCACCCCGGCGGTGTCGGCGCACGCCGCCACGCCCGCCGAGCCAATCTCCCTGCCGGGGGCACGGGGCGAGGAACCCGCGGACGACGTCGACCAGGCCGAACGCGGTGACCACACCCGGTACGCCGAGCACGAGGACGGCGGCGCCGAGCACGACCTCGACGACGGTGGCCCGCCCACCCAGGCCGGCGCGCCGCCGCTGCCGCCGGTGTCCGAGGATGCGGAGCCGGTGCTGGAGCAGCTGCGCGACAAGCTGCAGGAGCTGGGTGTCCCGGCGTCGGAGTACCGGCTGGGGAGGCCGATCCGGCGCGGCTGGAGCCTGGAGGAGGTCGGCTCCGGGTGGCGGGTCGGCTGGTACGACGGGGAGCTCACCAACCCCGCGATGTTCGGTGACGTCGACGACGCGGCCGCGTTCCTGCTCGGCAAGCTGCTGCTCGCGCCCGAGGGCGGGGTGGCCGCCCACGGCACCGGTGCGCCGAGGGGCGCGGCGGCCGGTGGTCCGGCCACGGCCGGTGCCGGCGGTCCGGCTGCCCGGCAGCCTGCCCACGGTGCGCCTTCCGGGCAGCCGGCGCACGGTGCGCCCTCGGGGCAGCCCGCCGGCACCGGGGCGCCGGGGCACGGCAGGGGCGGGCCGTCGGGTGCGCCCGGCCAGGTCGGTGGGCCCGGGCCGAAGGGTGTTCCCGGACCGCCGAAGCGGGTCACCGCGATGCTGTCGCCGGAGGTGGCCGTGGGTGGTCGACCGGCACCGGCCGGAGCGGAGCCGGAGCCGGCACGGCCGGTGCCGGGACGGGACGCCGGGGAGCCGCCGCAGCGGGCGGCGCGGCCGGCGGGCGCGCCGGTGCCGCCGGCGGCCGGTGGTGGTCTCGCGGCGGGTGCCGGCGCGACCGGTGGGCGGCCGGCGGCGGGCGGTGGTGGCCAGCAGCAGTGGCCGATCCAGCCGCTGGAGGGTGAGCCGCCGCTCACGCTGTTCCGCGGCAAGGAGATCCGCGAGCTGCCGGTGGGCAGCGAGCTGGACCGGTTCGGCGGGCCGAACGGCAACCTGACCTACGCGGCGGGCACGCCGTTCGAGGAGCGCTCCCTGGTGCCCGAGTGGGTGAATCGGCCGTACCACGTGTACCGGGTGCAGCGGCCGCTCGAGGCGCTGCACGGGGTGGCGATCCCGTGGTTCAACCAGCCCGGCGGGGGCGCTGCCTACCTCCTGCCGGCCTCGATCGAGGAACTCCTCGCCAGCGGCGACCTCATCGAGCTCGAACCCGGCGAGCCCCCGATCGACTAGAGCGTGTCCGACGGCCCGTCCCCGTGGCGCACCACCCTTCCGGGCGCGCGCCGAGCGAACACCCAACGCCACCAAGGGGTCCTTGGTGGCACTCGAGTCGCCGGGCGAGGACATGTCACCCGCCGTCGAGGCGGCTGGCGGGAACGGGAGGGCAGGTTCGGGGGATCCGGTGAGCGCCGCTCAGCGCACGACGAGCCCGTTGGCGGCGGCGAAGGCGACCGCGGTGTCGAGGTCCACGTGCGCCCCGGCGAGCCGGGCGTGGCGGAGGCCGTCCGCGTCGACGCGGGCGCCGCGCAGGTCCGCGCCCGTGAGCACGGTGCCCAGGAGCCGGGCGCCGGTGAGGTCGGCGTCGCGCAGGTCGGCGTCCGAAAGGTCGGCCTCGACGAGGTTGGCCTCGCGGAACCGCAGGCCGGACAGGTCGCACCGGCGCAGCACGGCACCGCCGAGCCCGGCCAGGGTGAGGTCGCAGTCCCGCAGGGTGATCGGCCGCAACTTACTGTCCATGAAGGACGACCCGAGCAGGGAACAGTCGGTGAGGGTCGACCCGGTGAGCACGGCGCGGCGGAAGGTGCAGGACCGGAACGCCGACGCCGAGTGCCGGGACTCGCCCAGGTCGGCGCGGGTGAGGTCGCACTGGTCGAAGGTGCAGGACTTGGTGACCAGGCCGTGCAGGTCGGCGTCGGTGAAGTCGCAGCGCACGAAGTGCCGGTGCGACCATTCCTGCCCGGTCAGGACCGCGTCCCGATAGTCGGCGCCGGTCTCGGTCACGGGGTCGGCGCCCGGCTCGTCAGGGTCACGCGGAGCGGAAGGACGCGGGTTCTCGGCCACCGGGCGAGCCTCCCACACCCGACCGACAACCTGCTCACGCCGCTTCCTCCCTGGCGCTCGCCCAGCCTGCTGTGCTGAATGGCGCGCTCGCAAGCTCGCTCACGCACCCTCCTCGCTGGCGCTCGTCGGCGACGCTCGCCGGGCTGCTGTGCTCAATGGTTCACTCGCCAGCTCGCTCACGGGTAACGCCCGCGCCCCCGAACGTCGAACTCACCGTCCCGAACGGCGAGCTCGCGGCTTCACTCGGATGCTCGTTCCCGCGGGCGGGCTCACCACGGGATCTGGTCGAACAGCGCGCGCAACCGCGCGGCGCGGGCCGGGTGGGTGGCGCCCACCCAGCCGATCCGGCCCAGCAGGTGCGCCCGGAATTCCGGGTGGCCGTCCCGGTTCTGCGCGGCGGGTCCGGTGCGCGCGCAGTTGTGCAGCAGGGCCCGTAGCGCGTCGTACTCCGCGCGGGGCACCGCCGGGGCCGCGTTCACCACCAGGCCCGCCACCTTCTGCCGCTGGTGGGCGCGCGCCACCGAGGTCTTCGACGCCCGCACCCGGAACCCCTCGCCCCGGACGATCCGCGCCACGCCCGCGACCAGCCGGCGCACCGGGAGCCCGGCGTCGCCGGAGAAGGCGAGGTCGTCGGCATAGCGGGTGTACCGCGCGCCGAGCGCGCGGGCCAGGCCGGCCAGCCGCACGTCGAGCCGGTAGGCCACGGCGTTCGCCACGGCCGGCGAGGTGGGCGCGCCCTGCGGCAGGTGCGGCGCGGCCAGCCGGCGCAGCAACCGCCACCGTGAGGGATCGGCCGAACCGGCGGGCACCAGGCCGGAGAAGCCGGTGCCCGGCGAGTCGACCGGCACGGCCGACGACCGGCCGGACAGGTGGTCGACGGGCGAGGAGTCGGCGTGGCGAGCGGGCGCGCGGCCGGTGCACGCCGGGTCCGGCAGACCGGCATGGGCAAGGCCAGACGAGTCGGTGCGCGCCAGGCCGGACGGGTCGGTGCACGCCGGGTCGGCACGGCCGGCACCCGCCGAGCCGGCCTGGTCGACGGGTGACGGATCCGGCGGGCCGGCCGCCGACGGACCGGCTCGACCGGTGGGCGATGGTCGGGCGGACGGGCCAGTGACCGCCCGGCCGGACCGGTCGCTGCCCGGCCAATCGGGCGGGTTGCTCGGCGCCGGGTCCGCCGGGTTCGCCGGGTCGGCGGGTGATGGGCCGGCCTGGCCGGTGGACAATGGATCCGACGGACCGGCGGGCGTCGGGGCGGACAGGCCGGTCGGCGAAGGATCCGGTGGGCCGGCCGCCGGTGGGCCTGCTGGGTCGGCGGGCGGTGGTCGATCGGACGGGTCAATGGGGGCCCGGCCGGACCGGTCGCCTGGCCGATCGGGCGGCGTGGCCGGCGACGGGCTCGGCGGGTCGCCGGGTGGTGGGCCGGGCGGGGTGGTGGGCACCGCGGCGAGGACGTCGGCCGGGGTGGCGGTGGTGAGCAGCCCGGCCAGCAACCGCGCGACCCGGGGTGGGTAGCCGGCTCGGCCGAGCAGTGCCCGCACCCGCCGTACCGTGACCGACGCGAAGAAGCCCTCGAGGTCCATCCGCACCACCACGGCCTGGCCGGCGTGTGGCGCCGCGCAGGTCTCCACCGACCGACCCGGGCGGAAGCCGTGCGCGGCGTCGTGCAGCGGGATCCGGGCCAGGACGTGCCGCGCGACGCGGCGTTGCAACTCGGCCAGCCGAGGCTTGGGCTGCTCCAGCAGTCGCACTCCGCCCGAGCGGGTGGGCACCCAGGTCTGGCGGTAGTGCCGCAACGGCTCGCCGGCCCGGCGGTTCCAGGTGCCGGCGTCGGCGAACCACTCCAACTCCCCAGGCGTGAGATCCAGCGCGCGGGCGCACTCGCCGGGCGTGGCCCAGCGCGGCACGTCCCATCGCCACGCGCTCGCCCCGTCCCCCGGTTCCGCCGCGACCGGCGCAGGGCGGCCAGGCGCACCGGCGGACCCCGCCGCGTCGGTGCCCGCAGCTCCGGCACCCACTGCTCCAGCCCCCACTGCTCCAGCACCCACTGCCTCGGCACGACCGGACCCCGCGCGACCCGGCGCCTCACCGGCATCACCATCACTCACCAGCCCGCCGGGCACCCCACGCCCAGCCCCACCCACCGACCCAGCCGCGTCAACACCCCCACCCTCACCACGACCGGATGCCGCGTCGGCCGACGCACCGGCGGAGGGTTCGCCGTGTTCCGGTGGGGCGAGCGTGGCATCGCCAGGATCGCCGGGCGCGCCAGCTGGTCGAGGGGCGCCGTCCGCGGAACCGTCGGTTCTGGTCGGTGCCGCGGTGCCGCCGACCGCACCGGTCAACGGGGTGCGCTCGGCGCGGCCGTGCGGGCGATCGTCTCCGACGACGGCCGCGCCGTGCCGGGCGCGACGCACGGGCGTGGCGGGTCGTGGCGGCAGCGACCGCAGCAACGCCGCGAGCTCGGCCGGCCCGAACGGCGGCGACGGGCTGAGCTCGATCAACCGGGTGGCCAGCGTCTCGGCCTCGTCGACGGGCAACCGGCCCTGCTCGGCCAGCCGGTCGGCGAGCGCGCCGCGCCGCCACGGACCGGCGAGGGCGACCTCGGCGAGACGGCCGGCCCGTCGCCGCTCCTCGGACTCCATGCGCCGGCGGTACCGCGCGGCGAGCGCGGCGGTATCGGCCCAGGCAGGATCGAACCAGGCAGGATCGAAGCGGGCAGGGCCGGACCCGTCACCCGGCTCGTCGGTGCCCGGTGGATTCATCGAGCGCGGGCTCCGGCGGGACGTGGCGGCGCGGGGTGACCTGCTCTCCGTTCTTCCGCGCGCACTGACCAGTACGCGGAGCGTGCCGACGCGCGTGGGGCGCCGTGCCCAACCGAGTTCCTACTCCCCGGGGTTACCCCGGAGCGGGCGGGGACTCCCACCTGCTCACCGCCGCGCCGCCACATACCGCCACTATGCCAGCCACCACCGACAGGGACCGCCCCCTCACTGGAAGTCGCGGGAGCGGGTGGTGATCCGCAGCGGCAGCGGCTCCAGCCGGTCGGCGTACAGGCTCACCACCCCGTCGGCGCGCTCCACCACCCCCCGCACCAGCAACGCCGGGTTCGACCGGCCGATCCGGTGGTACCGCCGCCACAACCCCGGCGAGCACACCACGTTCACCATCCCGGTCTCGTCCTCCAGGTTCAGGAACGTCACGCTGCCGGCCGTCGGCGGGCGCTGCCGATGTGTCACCGCGCCCCCGACCAGCACCCGCGCCCCGGCGTCGACCTCGGCCAGCCGCGCCGCCGGCAGCGCGCCCATCCGGTCCAGCCGGTCCCGCACGAACTGCGTGGGGAAGCTGTCCGGGGAGACCCCGGTGGCCCACACGTCGGCGACGGCCAGGTCCACGTCGCTCATCCCCGGCAGGACCGGCGCCGTCGCGACCACCGTGCCGGGCAGCTTCCCCGGCCGCTCCTCCGCCACCGCGCCGGCCGCCCACAGCGCCGAGCGCCGGTCGAGCGCGAAACAACCGAACGCGCCCGCCGTGGCCAACGCCTCCACCTGCGGCGTGGTGAGGCGCACCCGGCGGGTCAGATCGGCCATGTCCCGGAACTCCCCGCCCCGCCGCCGCTCCGCCGCCACCGACTCCGCGAGGTCCTTCCCGATCGTGCGCACGGCGCCGAGCCCGAGCCGCACGACGAGCCCACCCGCGGCGGACCGCGGCTCGAGCGTGGCGTGCGGCAGGCTGGCGTTGACGTCCGGCCCGCGCACCACCACGCCGTGCCGGCGGGCGTCGGCGACCAGCGACTGCGCGGAGTAGAACCCCATCGGCTGCGCCCGCAGCAGCGCCGCGAGGAACGCCTCGGGGTGGTAGCGCTTGAAGTAGGCGCTGGCGAACACCAGGTGCGCGAAGCTCAGCGCGTGACTCTCCGGGAAGCCGAAGTTGGCGAACGCCTGCAACTTGGCGAACAACCGCTCGGCCAACGCCTCGTCGACACCGTTGGCCACCGCGCCGGCGCGGAACCGCTGCCGCAGCCGCTCCATCCGCGCGGTCGAGCGCTTGGCGCCCATCGCGTGCCGCAGCTCGTCGGCCTCCGCGGGGCTGAATCCCGCGACATCCACCGCGATCCGCATGAGCTGCTCCTGGAACAGCGGCACCCCGAGCGTCTTGCGCAACGCGCCCGCCAGCAACGGATGGTCGAAGTCCCAGTCCTCGTCCCCGTTCCTCCTCCGGATGTAGGGGTGCACCGAGCCGCCCTGGATCGGCCCGGGCCGGATCAGTGCCACCTCGACCGCGAGGTCGTAGAACGTCCGCGGCTTCAGCCTGGGCAGGGTGGCCAGCTGCGCCCGGCTCTCCACCTGGAACACGCCGATCGCGTCGGCCCGCCGCAGCATCGCGTAGACCTCGTCGTCGGCCAGGTCGAGCCGGCCGAGGTCGACCTCCTCGCCCTCGTGCTCGCGGACCAGGTCGATCATGTAGTGCAGCGCGGAGAGCATGCCCAGCCCGAGCAGGTCGAACTTGACCAACCCGACCGCGGCGCAGTCGTCCTTCTCCCACTGCAGCACGCTCCGGTTCGGCATCCGCGCCCACTCGATCGGGCAGACCTCGCTCACCGGCCGGTTGCAGATCACCATCCCACCGGAATGGATGCCGAGGTGACGCGGGAAGTCCTCGATGGCGCAGGACAGCGCGAGCACCTCGGCCGGGATGTCGTGGTCGTGGTCGTGCTGGGTCTCCGCGAGCGGGCCCCAGCGGTCGATCTGCTTGCTCCACGCGTCCTGCTGCCCCGGTGAGTAACCAAGTGCCCTGGCCGCGTCGCGCACCGCCGAGCGGGCCCGGTAGGTGATGACGTTGGCGACCTGTGCGGTGCGCAGCCGGCCGTAGCGGCGGTAGACGTACTGGATGACCTCCTCCCTGCGGTCGGACTCGATGTCCAGGTCGATGTCGGGGTAGCCGTCCCGGTCCGGGGCGAGGAACCGCTCGAACAGCAGCCGCCAGCGCACCGAGTCGACGTTGGTGATGCCGAGGGCGTAGCAGACCGCCGAGTTCGCCGCCGACCCGCGACCCTGGCAGAGGATGCCGTTGTCGTGGCAGAACCGGACGATGTCCCAGACGATCAGGAAGTACCCGGGGAAACCGAGCCGCTCGATGATGTCCAGCTCGTGTTCGAGCTGCCGGTACGCCTCGGGGTTGGCCACGGGGCCGCCGTAGCGCCGGGCCGCCCCGAGGTAGGTCCGCTCGCGCAGGTAGCTGGCCTCGGTGTGCCCCTCGCCGACGTCGAAAGGGGGCAGTTCGGGCGCGACCAGCCGCAGGTCGAAGGAGCACTCGACGCCGAGCCGCGCGGCCCGCCGCACGGCGCCGGGGTAGCGGGCGAACCGGTGGGCCATCTCCCGGCCGGAGCGGAGGTGGGCGGTGCCCGCGGCGGGCAGCCAGCCGGCCATCTCGTCCAGGCTCCGCCGGGCCCGGATGGCGGCCAGCCCCGCGGCCAGCCGGCCGCGCTCCGAGGTGGCGTAGTGCACCGCGTTGGTGGCCACGGTCGGCAGGCCGAACCGGGTGGCCAGCTCGGCGAGCACGTCGTTGTCCGCGGTGTCGGTGGGCAGGCCGTGGTCGGTGAGCTCGACGACCACGTTGTCCCGGCCGAACAGCTCGACGAGCCGGCGGAGCCGGTCCGCCGCCACGTCCGGCCCGGCCGTGGCCAACGCCCGCCGCACCGGGCCCTTCCGGCAGCCGGTGAGCAGCACGCACCGGTCGGCCACCTCGGCCGCCAGCGCCTCCAGGTCGTACACCGGGCGGCCCTTCTCCGCCCGCGGCCCGCCCCCGCGCGTGGTGGCGCCCCCGGCGTCCTCGGCGACGCTGTGCTCGGCGCTGTGCCCGGCCAGCAGGCCCGCCGTGGTGGCCCGGCACAGCGCGGCGTAGCCGTCGGCGTCCCTGGCCAGCAGGAGCAGGTGCTCGCCGGCCGGGTCGGCGACGCCGTTCTGCGGCGCGTCGAGCCCCAGGCTCAGCTCGGTGCCGAACACCGTGCGCACCCCCAGCTCGCGCGCCGCCTCGGCGAACCGCACCACCCCGTACATGCCGTCGTGGTCGGTGAGCGCGAGCGCGTCCAGCCCGAGCCGGGCCGCCTCGGCGACGAGCTCCTCCGGGTGGCTGGCCCCGTCGAGGAAGCTGAAGTTGGAGTGGCAGTGCAGCTCCGCGTAGGGCACCCGGACCCCGGTGTTCGCGGGTGCGGGGCCGGCGCCGGCGGGACGGTCGTGCGGCGCCGGCCGAGTGCCGGCTTTCGTGTCCCCTGTGGACGGATCTGACGGATCTGCCGAGCCGGAGAGGCGGCGCTCGTGCTCCCGCCACGGCACCGGCGGGTTGTTCCAGCCCACGACGTCACCCCGGGTTCTCCGGCGACCGCCGGGGTGCCGGGATCACCGCCCAGCACTCCGTGTCCACCGCGGAGACCGGATCGGCGCCGAGGTCGGTGACGTCGGGCTCCCACTCGCTGTCCATCTCAGTCGTACCTCCCTTCCACTGTCCACATCGGATCGCCTCCGCGCTCCCACACCAGCAGCAGCGCGGTGCCGGGCTCGCCGGGCCGGTCGCCCTCCGGCAGGACCTGCAGCCGCGCCCGGTCCCGCGCGCCCGGCCCGGTCCACCAGGCCGCCGCCACCGGCCACGGCCCCGCCCAGTCGAGCACCCGTCGGGCCCGACCGCCGGCCACCGCCACCCGGTGGGGCGGCGCGGTGATCCGGTGCCGCGCGGTGATGCCCACCGGCTCCCCCGCCGCGTCGAGCACGGTCGCCGGGGGTGGCCGCTCGAACACCGTCGCGGGGGACGGCGGCGGCAGCCGACCCGGCCAGGGCGCGCCGGGGTCACCGGCCGGCTCCGCCCGCTCGCCCCACGGCACGAGCCGTACCCGTTCGGCCGGGCCGCGCCCGCCGCCGAGCACCGGGGTGAGCACGCCGTCCGGGCCGAGCAGGGCCTGCACCCGGACCAGTGCCCGGCCGGCCCGTTCCGTCGCGAGGGCGTGCTCGTCGCCGAGCCCGCCGCGGGCCGTCCCACCCGGCCCCGCCGGCCACAGCCCGAGTTGCAGGGACTGCCCGGTGACGGTCTCCTCGGGCTCCAGCCGCAACCGGACGACGCCCGCGGTGGGCCGCTCCCCTTCACCCGCGCGCAACCAGCCCTCGAACTGCCAGCGCACCCGGTCGGCGATGCCCTGTGGGGTGAGCGGGTCGGCGCACCGCCACACCCGGTCGAGCTCCTCGCCCCGCTCGGTGACGGCGTGGATGCCCAGCCGGGTGCACGCCAGGCCGCGGGTGGCGAGCCCGGTGTGGAACCGGCTGGCCAACGACCTGGCCACGAACGCGGCGGCGTCGATCCGTTCCAGTGGCGGGTCGAACGACTCGGTGACGGCGAGCTCCGGCGGCGGGGCGCGGCGGTGCGGCGGCCGGTCGGCGCGGCCCCTGGCCAGCCGGTGCGCGAGCACTCCCGCGCTGCCGAACCGGGCGGCCACGTCCCGCTCGGCCAGCGCGGCGAACGCGCCGAGGGTGCGCAGGCCCAGCCGGCGCAGCAGGTCGACCAGCTCGGCCCGGTCGGATCCGGGCTGGTCCAGCTCGGTGATGCGCAGCGGGGCGAGGAACTCCGCGCTCGCGCCGGGCGGGACCACGGCCGAGCGGTGCGCGGCGAGCACCGCGGCGAACAGCCCGTCGGCGACGCCGACCTGGCACTCCACGCCCGCCCGGCCGGACACGTGGTCGACCAGCAACTCCACCAGGCGCTCCTCGCCACCGAAGTACCCGGCGGCGCCCCGCGCCGGCACCGCGACCACGCCGGGGCGCACCACCTCCACCCCGACGACCAGCTCCTCCACCGCCGCCGCGACGGGTTCGAACAGCCGCGCGTCCCGGTCCGGGTCGTCGCCGAACACCACCAGCTCCGGGCACCGGGACTGGGCCTCCCGGCGCCGCATGCCCCTGCGGACCCCGGCGGACCTGGCGACGGCCGAGCAGGCCACCACCCGGTTCGCGGCGAACACCGCGGCGGGCCGGTGCGCGGGCACGCCGGCGGCCAGCCCGGCCGCGACCACCGGCCAGTCGGGGCACCACAGCACGAGCAGCCGCACCGGCGCATCCCGATCGCCGGGCCGTGCGGGTGGGCCGGAGGGCGGATCGGTGCGGGCGTCCCTCGCATCCGGGCGCGGTGGGGCGAACTCATCCCGATCTGGCCGGTCAGGTCGAGCCGGAACGCCCGGACCAGGTTGGGCAGGCTCTGGTGCCGAGTCACCACGCCGCGGCGCGGACGAACCAGCGGGCGGACCGGGCCGTCCGAGGGAGCCGACGGGCGGATCGGGCCGGACATCCGAAGCGAACCAGCTCCGCCCGGACGGAACACCCCGCCCGGACCGCACAGACCCAACCAGAACCGACCGGACACGCCCCACCGCAGCCGGCCGGGCCGGCCCAACCAATACCGACCGGACAGGCTCCACCGGAGTCGACCGGGCAGGCGCGACCGGAGCAACCGGAACAGATCGGGGGGACCGCTCCGCAACGACCGAGCCCCGCCCGTCGGGCGCGAGCCCAACCAGCCCCGCCCCGCCGCCACCGGAACACCCGAACGAACCAGCCAACAAACCAGACTGGGCAGCGGAGTCGCGTGGGTCGGACCGGGCAGCCGAAACAGGCCAGCTCAGTCCGGACGAAACACCACTCCGCCCCGACCGCGCGGCCCCAACCAGAGCCAACCGGACACGCCCCACCGCCGCCAGCCGGGCAGGCCCGACCACAGCCAGCCCGGCAATCGCAGCCGACCGGGCGGGTCCGACCGGAGCAGGTGGAGTCGAGTCGGCGGGCCTCGTCGGAGCGGCCGGACCTGGTTCGCCGGGCGGCTGGTGAGGGCGCCACGCCACGTCCTCGGGCCGCACCGGTACCGGGTCGCCGGGCGAGCGGGCCCGCGCGGGGGCAGGGGTCTCGTGGGCCACCGCTACCCCACTCCCCGCTCGTCCCACGCGGGCCCGCCGGCGGCCGCATCGGCCGCACCGCCCGCACCGGCGACCGCACCACCCGGCGCGGGCAGCAACACCGCCGCGTGGACGGGGCGCGCCGCTGCCCCACGGCCCGTCCCGCACACCTCCACGCGACGCTCGCGCAGGAAGCCGTACCCCTGGTCGAGCCCGGTCCACCGCTCGGCCGTGGGGCGGAGCTCCACCTCCGCGCCCGGCCAGTGCCCCAGCGCGAGCAGCACCGCCCCACGGTGCCGAGCCCGCGCGGACAGCCGGTGGGCGGCCGGACCGGACACCGTCCCCGCCGGCCGGACCGCGACGAGGTCGACGCCGTCCAGCAGCGCGGCCGTCACCCCGACGACGTCCGCACCCGGCCGCGGCACCAGCGCCAGCCTGCCGACCTCGACCCCCAGCTCCGCGGCGGCCACGACCCCGAGGTCGGGCATGCCCACCGCCGCCGCCCACGATCCGCCCGCCGTCGCCTCGGCCAGCAGTGCCAGCAGCAGCGACGTGGACCCGTGCACCGCGACCGTGCAGCCCCGGCGCAGCCCGCCCCCGGGCAGCAGGTCGGCCAGCGCCGGCGGCACCGGCAGCAGCCGCCCGGTGGTCCGGGCGTGCCGGGCCGCCTCGGCCACCCCGCTGGCCGTGCGCACCCCGGGCAGTGCCGCCAGGTGCGCGACGGTCCCCGGCGTCCCCGGCATCCCCGCGGACTCCGGCATCCCCGCGGACTCCGGCATCTCCACGGACTCCGGCGTCCCCCCGGACTCCGGAGCGCCCGCGGCCCCAGCCGTCCCCGCCGGCCGCCGCTCGACCCGCTCCGTCCCCGAAGATCGGGCTTCCCGAAGAGCGCCGGCCGCCGATCCGCCCCGCACCTGACATCACCTCCCCACGAGCGCTACCGAGCCACCCGCGCCTGGCGCGGGTGGAACCTGCCCACCGTGGGGAAGCCGGTGGATATCGAACGTGTGTTCGATGACTAGTGAACACTCGGCATCCTCGACTGTCAAGCGGGCCCCGGGGACTCACCCGGAAGTGAGCTCGCGGCGCTCCGGCACGACCCGCTGCGGCATACTGCGCTGGACGTTCGGTCTCGACCAGCTGGGGGAAGAGCGGGCATGACGGCACCACCGGGGTGGGGCCCACCAGGACCACCGGCACCGCCGCCCGGCTCCTGGCCGACTGGAGGACCACCCGGAGGCTCCCGGGGAGGCCTACCGGCCGGAGGCTCCCGGGGAGGCCTACCGGCGGGACCACCGTGGGGAGGACCGCCGGGATGGCCACCGCACGGAGGCCACCCGGGAGCCCAGGGCTGGCCATCGCACCAGCCACCCCAGCCATCGGGCCAGCCACCGGGGCGGCGCGCCGGGGTGGTCGTCGCGGTAAGCGTCGTCGCGCTGCTGGTGCTCGGCGGGCTCGCCACCCTGGTGATCGTCTACCTGAACGTGCACCGCGACGGCGGCGTCCCACCCACCGGAGCCCAGCTGGACCCGCGCTGTGACGCCGTCAGCGAGCAGACCCGGCAACGGTTACGCACCACCAACCCCGACCCTGACCTCAGTGGCGGCGAGGAGCGGATGGCCCGCTGCGCGTGGCAGCAGACCAAGGGCGTCGACGGGGAGGGCCGGCGCCACCTCGAGGTGCAGATCATCAGCGGCGCCGACCGGCGGCCCCGCTGCGCCGGGGAGCAACTGCCGCCGCCACAACTCGGCCAGGAGGCGTGCCTGGGCGCGCGGCTGAGCGGCAACATCACCGACGTGACCCTGCAGGTCCGCCAGGGCGGGCAGTTCGTGCTGGTCAGCTACAGCGGGTGGGACGTCGGCTTCCTCGGCAACGAGCCCGCGCCGGTCCGCGACTTCGCCAACGCCGTCGCCGCCGTCGGCGCGGAGGTGCTGGACAACCTCACCGCCCGGTAGCCGAGTCCGGACGCGTCTCGTACTCGTCGCGATAGCGCAGCTCCGGACCGCCGGCCTGCAGGCCCAGCGCGGCCGCCCTGCCCTTGGGTTCCTCCCACTCCTCCTGCCGGCCGAGCGCGGTCAGGTCCAGGAAGCTGGTGGTGCTCCCGAGCCCGTCCAGGCCACGGGCGTACGTCGAGTACGTGTGGAACACCCGCGCGCCGTCGCGCAGGAACGTGCTCAGTCCCGGGTGCTCGCCGTCGTCCCGGGTCACGTCGAAGTCGCGATTGAAGTCGCTGCCGAAGGACGAGTACCACGGCATCGTCCAGCCCATCCGCTCCTTGAACGGCGTGATCTTGGCCAGCGGGGCCCGGGAGACCACCGCGAACGTGGTGTTGCGGACGTGCAGGTGCGTGAGATACCCGATCTGGTCCAGGAACCCCGAGCAACTGCGGCAACCCAGGTCCCACTCCGGGTCGAACATGGCGTGGTAGATCACCAGTTGGAGCCGACCCTCGAACATGTCGAGCAGGCCGAGCCGGCCGTTCGGCCCCTCGAAGACGTAGTCCTCGGTGATCTCGACCATCGGCAGTCGGCGGCGCTCGGCGTTCAGCGCGTCCCTGGCCCGGGTCGCCGCCTTCTCCTTGACCAGCAGCTCCTCGCGCGCTCTGGCCCACTCTTCCCTGGTCACGACTCGCGGCAGACTCATCTCTGTTCCTCCCGTTCCGGCTCCTGCCAGTACCGACCCCGGAACCCGACGAAACTCATCGGTGCCGGCTACTCGGAACGGACTCGGACCAGCGGGCTAGTGCGCGAAGTGGCGGGTGCCGGTGAGGTACAGGGGCACGCCGGCCGCCTCGGCCGCCGCGGTGACCTCGGCGTCGCGCACCGAGCCACCCGGCTGCACCACCGCGCGCACCCCGGCGTCGAGCAGCACCTCCAGCCCGTCCGGGAACGGGAAGAACGCGTCCGACGCGGCCACCGCTCCCGCGACCCGGTCGCCGGCCCGCCGCACCGCGAGCCGGGCCGCGTCGACCCGGTTCACCTGCCCCATCCCGACGCCGACCGTCGCGAGGTCGCTGGCCAGCAGGATGGCGTTGGACTTCACCGACCGCACCGCCCGCCACGCGAACGCCAGGTCGGCCAGGGTGCGGGCGTCCGCGGGCTCCCCGGCGGCCAGGGTCCAGCGCGCGGGGTCGTCACCGGGGGCGTCGAGCGCGTCCACGGTCTGCACGAGCACCCCGCCGGAGATCGGTCGCAGCTCGACCCGCGCCTCCCCGGCGGGCTCGGGCAGCCGCAGCAGCCGGATGTTCTTCTTGCGCCGCAGCAAGTCCAGCGCCTCCGGCTCGAAGTCAGGGGCCAACACGACCTCGGTGAACACGTCGGCGATCTGCTCGGCCGCGGCCACCGACACCGGCCGGTTCGTGGCGATCACCCCGCCGTAGGCCGACACCGGGTCGCACGCGTGCGCCTTGCGGTGCGCGTCGGCCACGTCCACGCCGACGGCGATCCCGCATGGGTTGGCATGCTTGATGATCGCGACCGCCGGCTCGCCGAAGTCGTACGCGGCCCGGCGCGCCGCAGCGGTGTCGACATAGTTGTTGTACGACATGGCCTTGCCGTGCAGCTGCTCGGCGTGGGCGAGGCCCTCGCGACCGGAGCGGTAGAGCGCGGCGCCCTGGTGCGGGTTCTCGCCGTAGCGCAGCACCTCGCCGCGCTCCCAGGTCATCCCGAGGAAGTCGGGGAAGCCGGTGTCGTCGGCCGGCGCGTGGACCTCGGCGAACCAGGACGCTACCGCGGCGTCGTAGGCCGCGGTGTGCGCGAACGCCCGCGCCGCCAGCCGCCGCCGCTCGGCGAGGTCGAACCCGCCGTCGCGGACCCGCTCCAACACCCAGCCGTAGCGCGCGGGGTCGACCACGACGGCCACGCTGCCGTGGTTCTTCGCCGCCGCCCGGACCATCGCCGGCCCGCCGATGTCGATGTTCTCCACGCACTCGTCCGGGCTCGCCCCGGACGCCACGGCTCGCTCGAACGGATAGAGGTTCACCACGAGCAGGTCGAACGGCGTGATGTCCAACCGCCGCAGCTGCTCGACGTGGTCCGGTCGGGTCAGGTCGGCGAGCAGCCCGGCGTGCACCCGCGGGTGCAGCGTCTTCACCCGGCCGTCGAGCGACTCGGGGAATCCGGTGACCTCCTCGACCGGCGTCACCGGCACCCCGGCGTCGGCGATGACCTTCGCGGTGCCGCCGGTGGACACGATCTCCACGCCCGCGGCGTGCAGCCCGGTCGCGAGCTCCAGCAGGCCGGTCTTGTCCGAAACGCCGATCAGGGCGCGCCGCACCGGGCGCCGTGCCTGCTCGTTCACCTGGGGATCCTCACCTTCCGTCCGTCCACTATGCAGCCCGCACGGGCCAGCGTCGCGATCACGTCGACGAGCAGCCGGCGCTCCACCGTCTTGATCCGCTCGTGCAACTCCGCCTCGTCGTCGTCGGGCAGCACCGGCACCGCCTCCTGCGCGATGATCGGGCCGGTGTCCACGCCGGAGTCGACGAGGTGCACCGTCGAGCCGGTGACCTTCACCCCGGCGGCGAGGGCGTCGGCGACGGCGTGCATGCCGGGGAACGCGGGCAGCAGCGCGGGATGGGTGTTGACCACCCGGTTCGAGAAGCGACGCAGGAACCGCTCGCCGAGCAACTTCATGAAGCCGGCGGACACCACCAGGTCCGGCCGGTGCGCGGCGACGGCGCCGGTCAGCGCCGCGTCCCACGCGGCCCGGTCGGGATGGTCGGCCACCCGGACGGTGAAGTGCGGGACGCCCGCCCGCTCGGCCCTGGCCAATGCCTCGACGCCCGGCCGGTCGGTGCCGACGGCCACCACCCTGGCCGGGTAGTCCGGCTGGCCGGTGGCGTCCAGCACCGCCTGCAGCAGCGTGCCCGAGCCCGAGGCGAGCACCACCAGCCGCGCCGGGACGGGCAGCTCCAGCCGATCCCGGGTGCCGGCGTCCTCGACGGGTCGGGCGGTCACGCCGCCTCCGGGTGGCACGCCGGTGGGTGCGGTGCGCCGGCCGTGTCGCGATCCCTGGTCAGCACGGTCTCCTTGCCGGGCGGTGCGCGCGGGGCGCACGGCGTTCACCTCGTCGCCCAACCCTAACGCCGGAAAGTCGATCATGAAGAGGCGGTGGGCGGCCGCTCCTCGTCGCCGTCGTCCGTGGTGGCGCCGGTGGGCTCCGTGCGCTCGGTCAGCTCCACCGAGTCGGCGGACTCCGTGGGCCGCGGGGACTCGGCGGAGCCGGGCTCACCGGGCCAGTCGGGCTCCGGCGCCTCGGTGTCCCCGGTCTCGACGAGATCGGCGGGATCGGCGGAGTCGGCGGAGTTCGCACCGCCGGCGGCTTCCGTCGCGCCGTCCGCGGGATCGACGGTGTCCTCGCGCTCGGTGGCGCCGTCGGGCTCGGCACCGTCCCCGTCGACCTCGGGCTCGGCAATCTCGGCGGTCTCGGCGGCGCCGTCCTCCGTGGTGGTGCCGTCCGTCGCACCGTCCGTTTCCGACTCGGCGGGCTCGGCGGGCTCGGTGGACTCGGCGCGCTCGGCTGGCTCGGTGGCGTCCGGCTGGGCCTCGGCCGGCTCGGGTGGCGGCGCCGAGCGCGGACCGGCGAACCACGCGACGAGGCCGCCGGGCACCGTGATCCAGGCGAACACCGCGATCGACAGCGGCCCGGCCGGAACGGTGACGGGGTCGAACGGGCCGTGCCCCAACCGGCCGCCGGCGAAGGTGCCGAGCACCACCGCGCCGAACCCACTCAACGCGCCCGCCACCACGACCGCCCGCAGCCGCACCCTCGGGTCGGCGGCCACCGCGCGCAGCCGCCAGCCGACCAGGGCACCCGCGGCGGCCGGCAGCACGGCCAGCGCCCACCACCACGGCGAGTCCGTCTCGGGCACCGCGGCGAGCAGCGGCAGCCCGGGCAGGACCTCGCCGGCGTGGCCCATCGGGGTCACCACGGTGGCGCCGAGGGAGAACCCCGGCCCCGCGGCGAAGCTCAGTGCGCCGACCACGGCGTTGGGCAGGTACCCGAGGGACAGCAGGAGCAACCCGGTCCCGCTGCCGGGGCCGGGCGCGTGCGTGCCGAACAGGGTGTGCACGGTCGGCGCCGACAGGGCGAGCCCGAGGGCGTAGGTCGCGGCACCCGCGGTGAGCAGCGCGGCGGTGCCCAGCGCCCCGGCCCGCAGGCCGCGCAGCGCGAGCGGGTCGAGGTGGTGGCGAGCCGCCTCGACCAGCCGGCATCGCCCGGCCAGCCCGACCGTCGCGGCCACCCCGGCGAGCAACGCCGGCAGCAGGAGCGCGGGCAGCGGCTCGGAACCGACCGGCGCGTTCCGGGAGAGCACCACCACGGCGACGGCGGCCAGCACGTGCCCGCCGGCCATGGCCGCGACCAGCGGAACGGCCTGGGCCGGTGCGCGCAGGCCCAGCCGCCGGGCCGCCCGCGCCGCGGAACGGGCCACCAGCACCAACGCCCCGACCGTCGGCAGCAGCGGCAGGACACCGAGCGGCTGCCCGCCGATCCGCACCGGCACCTGGTAGGCGGCCAGCCAGCCGGGAGCGGCCGCCCGCAGGACGCCCACCGGCTCGAACGCCGCCTCCGTGGTGATCCCGGTGACCAGCGCGAACAGGGCGACGACCGCGACGTACCCGGCGATGAGCGGCCCCAGTGCCGCGGCCAGCATCGCCCGGATCCACGCGGCGCGGGAGACGGCCGGGACGTCCCCGGGCTCGGTGCCAGGGTCGTCGACGGTCTCCCGGCGGAGACGCAAGGTGGGCAGCTGCATGAGCCGCACCTTCGCACCCTCAATAGGCCATATGGGTGAGCCACGCCGCCAAAAGAGCGTGCGGAACACCATACCCACCCGGTCGGGGCAGCGCGTGTTCCTCGTTGCCACGGTGGGTAGTCATCGCTGCTCGCGGGCATTCGATTTCCCGTCCCCACCCGCGAACGAACGCCCGCGGGACCGAACGGTCACCGCGGGCGCTCGTCTCACGCCCCGATCGGGGGTCGCCCCGCCGAGGTCTGGCTCAGCTCTGCGAGCCGAAGCCACCCGGCGGGGTGCCCGGCTGCTTGCCGGACTCCGGCGACTGCTGCTGGAAGAACTGGCCCTGCTGGGGCGCGTACTGGGTGGCCTGCTGGGTCGGCGGGGTCGCCGGCGGCGCGAACTTCGTCGGCTGGTTCACGCCCCCGGGCTGCTGCTCGGCCTGGCCCTGCTGACCCTGCTGACCCTGCTGACCCTGCTGGCCGTACGGGCCGGGACCGTACTGGCCGTAGGGCTGACCGTACGGCGGCGACTGCGGTCGGGCCGCGGGCGACTTCAGCACACCGTGATCGAACAGCAGCGCGGCGACGCCGATCAGCATCTGCAGGATGCCGAGGATCAACAGCACGGTGACCACGCCCGGCACCTTGGAGTGCTCCGGCACCTGCACGACGTCGAGCAGCGCGTTCAGCGCGCCGAGCACGCTGAACAGCGCCACGAACGGCATCACCTTCGGCCCGTTGGGCAGCACCCGCAGCGCGCCGAGCAGACCGGCCACGAGCAGGAACAGGATGGCCTGCTGGGCCATCCCGGCCTCCTCGGCGAAGCCGATGAAGTAGTTGACCAGGCCGAGCACCGTGACCGCGAGCGCGAGGAGGACGCCCAGGTTGAGCGAGCCGGCCGCGAGGCCCTGGCCCTGCGTCTGCCGCGGCCCCTGCGGCTGGGGCGGGTGCTGCGCGCCGCCGCCCTGAGGTGGGTAACCGGGCCCGCTGCTCGGGAAGGTCATCGGTGAGTCTCCTGTCATCCGTTCGGCACGAAAACGTTAGCGAACCCGCGCTGGGTCCGCACTGGGCCCACGCACCCCTGCTCTGACGGACGCACGAGAGGCGGCTCCGGTTTCGTCGACACCGAAAGTCCGCCGAACGGCAGCGGGCCGGGTGCCGTGTCCCGGCGCCCGGCCCGCTGCCCGTCCCCGCTCGGTCAGCGCGCCTTGTACAGCTCCCGGGCCAGCTCGGCGGTCTCGCTGGGGGTCTTGCCCACCCTGACACCGGCGGCCTCGAGGGCCTCCTTCTTCGCCTGCGCGGTGCCGGAGGAACCGGAGACGATGGCACCGGCGTGGCCCATCGTCTTGCCCTCCGGGGCGGTGAACCCGGCGACGTAGCCAACCACCGGCTTGGTGACGTTGGCCTTGACGTACTCGGCGGCCCGCTCCTCGGCGTCCCCACCGATCTCGCCGATCATGACGATGACCTCGGTCTCGGGGTCGTTCTGGAACGCCTCGAGCGCGTCGATGTGGGTGGTGCCGATCACCGGGTCACCACCGATGCCGACGGCCGTGGAGAAGCCGATGTCCCGCAGCTCGTACATCATCTGGTAGGTCAGCGTGCCGGACTTCGACACCAGGCCGATCTTGCCAGGGCCGGTGATGTCCGCCGGGATGATGCCCGCATTGGACTTGCCGGGGCTGATCACGCCGGGGCAGTTCGGGCCGACGATGCGGGTCCGGTTGCCCTTGGCGCAGGCGTGCGCCCAGAAGTAGGCCGAGTCGTGCACCGGGATGCCCTCGGTGATCACCACGGCCAGCGGGATCTCCGCGTCGATCGCCTCGATCACGGCGTCCTTGGCGAAGCGCGGGGGCACGAAGACGACGCTGACGTTCGCGCCGGTCTCCTTCATCGCCTCCTCGACCGTGCCGAAGACGGTCAGCTCCTTGCCCTCGATGGTGACCTTCTGGCCGGCCTTGCGGGCGTTCACCCCACCGACGATGTTGCTGCCGGCCCTGATCATCTTCGTCGCGTGCTTGGTGCCCTCGGAACCCGTGAGCCCCTGCACGATGATCTTGCTCTGCTCGTTCAGGAAGATCGACATGTCACGCCCCCGCCGCCGCCAGCTCGGCGGCCTTGTCCGCCGCGTTGTCCATTGTGTCCACCACCGTGACCAGCGGGTGGTTCGCCTCGGCCAGGATCCGGCGACCCTCCTCGACGTTGTTGCCGTCGAGCCGCACCACCAGCGGCTTGCTCGCCTCGTCACCGAGGATCTTCAGCGCCTCCACGATGCCGGTGGCCACCGCGTCGCACGCGGTGATGCCACCGAAGACGTTGACGAAGACACTGCGCACGGCCGGGTCGTGCAGGATGACGTCCAGCCCGGCGGCCATCACCTCGGCGGAGGCGCCGCCGCCGATGTCGAGGAAGTTGGCCGGCCGCACCCCGCCGTGCTTCTCGCCGGCGTAGGCCACCACGTCCAGGGTGGACATCACGAGGCCGGCACCGTTGCCGATGATGCCGACCTGGCCGTCCAGCTTGACGTAGTTGAGGTCCTTGGCCTTCGCCTTGGCCTCCAGCGGGTCCTCCGCGGCCTTGTCCACCAGCGCGGCGTGCGCCTCCTGGCGGAACGCGGCGTTGTCGTCGAGGGTGACCTTGCCGTCCAGCGCGATGATCCTGTTCCGCGGATCCCGGACCAGCGGGTTGACCTCCACCAGCGAGGCGTCCTCGGCCACGAAGGTCTCCCACAGCTTCACCACGACGTCGGCGGCCTCGTCGAGCACCTCGGCCGGGAAGTTGCCCTGCCGCAGGATCTCCAGCGCCTTGTCCCTGTCCACACCGGCCAGCGGGCTGATCGGCACCCTGGCCAGCGCCTCGGGGCGCTCGGTGGCCAACTGCTCGATCTCCACCCCGCCCTCGGCGGAGGCCATCGCCAGGAAGGTCCGGTTGGCCCGGTCCAGCAGGAACGAGAAGTAGTACTCCTCCGCGATGTCGGAGGCCTCGGTCACGAGCACCCGGTGCACGGTGTGCCCCTTGATGTCCATGCCCAGGATGGCCTCGGCCTTCGCCCGGGCCTCGTCCGGGCCCTCGGCCAGCTTCACGCCACCGGCCTTCCCGCGCCCACCGGTCTTCACCTGCGCCTTGACCACCACGGTGCCGCCGATCTTCTCGGCCTCGGCACGGGCCTGCTCAGGGGTTTCCGCCACGGCGCCCGGCAGCACCGGTACACCGTGGGCGGCGAAGAGATCCTTCGCCTGGTACTCGTAGAGGTCCACTCTCCAGTCTCCTGACGACACGCGACATTGCTGTGCTTCGCTCACCGAACGCGCGATCGGCGGGATGCGCGGGGCGGGCCGCTGGTAAGTAAAGCAACCCCGGCATCGCCGGCTCCGACCGCCTCGACCGCGGCCGTGGGCCCGTTCCGCCTGCTCTTCGGCCGTGACGACCCTAGCGAGCGGCGCGGGGGCCGGGGGCGCCGCACCAGGTGAACTCGGTCACCGCTGACGGCCGGCCTCGGTCGCGCCGATGTGAGTCGGCCCACCGGAGACCCAGCGGGTGACGACGGTCGCACCCGAAAGGTGGGCCAGCCCGGGTCGCGGCGGGCCGCCGGCGGTGAACACCGGGAGGTCCGCGGGCGGGGCGGCGCGTCCCGCGGCGCGGGCCAGCGCCAGCGCCTCCGGACACCGGCCGCCCCACTCGACGAGCAGCACGCGGGGCCGGCGGCGGGTCACGATCCGCGGCGCGCGCCGGGCAGGGCCAGGCCGGCGGCGACCAGTGCCGCCGCCGCACCGGCCAGCGCGAGCCACAGCCCCGGGCCGGGGCACGCGCCGGTGATGCCGGTGCGCAGCGGCAGCTCGGCGGCGCGCAGCAGGAGGAGTCCGGCGATCCCGGCCAGCAGCGCGACGGCCCTGGCCGGCCGGCTGCGTGGCACCAGGGCGAGCGCGCCGAGGACCGTGAGCACGCCGGCGAGCAGGCCCCAGGACGCCGGCGTGAAGTGCGACCACAGCCCCGGGGCGGTGTAGTCAGCGGCGCGGACCACCGGAAGGCCGAACGCGGCGACACCCAGGATCGCCGCGGCGACCAGCGGGGTGAGGACGTTGGGCGCGGCCCGCCATCCGGCCGCGCCGACGACGTCCATGGCCTCCTCCCGCTCGACGGTTCCGGCCACCGCCGAGGAGCAGCCGGTGGCCGCGGCACCGACCATCGCCAGCGCGACCCACAGCACGCCCAGGGTGGACACGGACAGCGCGCCGAGCTCGGTCGCCGCCAGCGCGGTGTCCAGCACGGCGGCGCCGGTGACCAGCGGACCGGCCCAGAGCACCGAGAGCGCCGGCCGCACCCGGGCGGCGACCGCGGGCCCGAACATCGCCAGGCCCACCGTGCCGAGCAGCAGGCCGGCGACCAGGAACCACCAGCGGGCCGAGCTAGGCACCGCCGTGTTCGTCGCCGAGACCACCTGCTCGGTGAAGGCGCCGCCGACCGCGGCGAGTGCGGTGAGCACGGCGATCGACCCGGTGAGCAGGTCGAGCGGGCGCTGGCCGGGCAGGGTCGCCGTGCCGGCCAGGTCGGTGGGCTCGGCCCGGCGCGCGGGCTGGGGACCCGATGGCGTGCTCGCGCTCGCCGGGAGCGGGGTGACGCCGAGCACGACCAGCCCCGCCGCCGCGAACGCCAGCAACACCGGTCCGGCGGTGACGTCCAGCGCGGGGAGTGCGGCCGCGGCCACCAGCGGGGGCGCGGCCAGTGCCGCGGTGGCGAGACCGAGACCGAGCGGCCCGCCGCGGGCGAGGCCGGGCGCGGGTGAGCTCGCCGCGAGCGCGGCGGCCACCGGCAGCGTGGCGGCCAGCAGGAGCAGCCCGGCGGCGGCGGGCATCGGCGCGTCGATGGCGCCGGACGTGGGCAGGTAGGCGTCGTGGGAGCCGAAAGGGGCCATCAGCAGCCCGAGCGCGCCCACCACGGCGACCGACACCACGGCCAGCAGCCGCCAGCGCGATCCCTGGCCTTCGCCCTGCTCGTCCCGGACGCGGAGGGCGAGCAGGCCGGCGACCGCGGTGGCCAGGTGGCCGGCGAGCAGCAGCCACAGGCCGGCCGCGGGGCTCGGGGACGTCAGGTCGGTGGGCACGTGCAACTCGGGCCGCGCGGCCGCGGAGGCGTCGGCGGCGAGCTGGAGGTCCAGCAGGGCACGGCCGGGGGCGAGCGCGGCCGCTCCGACCAGCACGCCGGCGGCGAGTCCTGGGCGCCGGCGGGGTGCCGGAAGGAGCGCCGCGGCCGCCGCGGCGGCGACCGGCAGCACCGCGAGCAGCACGAGGAGCGGGCCGCTGCCGAAGCCGGGCCGCGCGCCGGCCACGACCGGGA
This sequence comes from Amycolatopsis arida, assembly GCF_900115565.1. Lineage (GTDB taxonomy): Bacteria > Actinomycetota > Actinomycetes > Mycobacteriales > Pseudonocardiaceae > Yuhushiella > Yuhushiella arida. The sequence goes on from NZ_FOWW01000005.1 coordinate 318,046, forward strand.
CGAGGCCGCCGAGGGCGAGCAGCACGGCCCCGGCGGTCGCGGCGGCGAGCGCGCCGACCAGTGGGGCCGCGAGTCGCGCGGGCGGGTCGGACGTGCTGCCGCCCGGAGGACCGAACGAGTCCCGGGGGTCGTCCGACGGTTCCCCCGAGGGCGGACGATTGCGCGCAGTCATCGTCGGCGACGCTAGCAAGCACGACCGGCCGACGCCCGCCCACCACGTCCAATCAGGCGGCGGGAGGCGGCGGTCCGGCGCCCGCGGCTCGGGACTCCTCGATCAGCGAGGGAGCAGCTCGCCGGGTCACCGGTGCCGTGCGGGGTCAGCGTGCCGTCGGTGAGACAGGCGTTGACGCGCTCGACCAGGCACCGGTTGCCCAGCGGGTACGCGACGTGCCCGTCACCGTGCCCCATCGTGCGGACGCCCGGCAGCTGGTCGGCGACGTGCCGCGCGCCGAGGTTCGGCGTGAGGTTGTCCCGCTCACCGATGCCGATCAGGACCGGTGGCAGCCCCGGCGCGGGGAGGGGCCGCGGCGGGAACGTCGGCGGACCGGTGACGCCGAGGCAGCGGCCCACCTCCATCCTCGCGGACAACCAGCCGAACCGCGCGCGAGCTCGCGCAGGCGCCGCTCCATCCCGCGGAGCTCGGTGAAGCCGGGCACGTCGGGCAGGAAGTCGTGGCACAGCAGGGCGTTTCGCACGGTGCCGGGTGGCTCGGGCTCCGGCTCCCCCAGCTCGGTCGCGAAGGTGGTGACGCCGCCGTCGCGAGTGCCGGCCAGCATCGCTTGTCTCGGCGGGTTCATTCCCACCGGCATCCCGACCCGCGGCTCGCCCAGCGTCAGCACACCGCTGCCGGGCCGGCCGGGTTTCGGCAACGGGCCCCGCTCGGCCCGCGCCGCCACCTCGCACCAGTCCCGGAACCGGGTGAGCTGCCGCTCGTGGGTCAGCGCGTAGCACGCCAGCCAGCCCGCAAGCCCGGGCTGGGTGTAGTCGGTGACGCCGTCGAGGTACATCCGCCCCACCCGGTCCGGGAAGAGCTCCGCGTAGGTCTGTCCGTAGATGCCGTACGAGTTGCCGAGGTAGTGCAACCACTCCTCGCCGAGCGCGACCCGCAGCGCCTCGACGTCGTGGGCCAGCTGCCACGACGTGCGGTGCGCGTACGCCGAGCCGGTTGCCTGCGCGGCAACTCGCGTCCTAGGCCGCGTTGCCGCCTCCTGGTCCCGCCATGCCCGTCGGGAGGGGTCGCCGACGAGGTGGAAGAGCGACAGCGCCGGTGTCTCGCAGCGCACCAGGGTCCCGTTGTCCTGACTGCCGAGGCCCGGTGGGTCGAACGCGACGATGTCGAACCGTGCCCGAGCGCGCGCACCGCGGGAGGCAGCTGGGCGCGGACATCCCCCGTGGTGTTGCCCGCGCCGAAGTTGACCACGAGCGCCGATCCGCCGCGCCGGATCGGTGGCGGGGATCCGGCCGCGGCTCAGTGCCCGTGATCGGGCCGCCGGCCCTCGCCCGGTCCACCGGCATCGACACCAGGCCGCACTGGACCCCGCCGCGGTCGGACCAGGCGATGTCCCGCGGGCTCCCGGCGATCGTCGTGGCCGGTGGACCTCGGCGGCCGCGGAGTGCCGTACTCCCGCGAGGTGCCGGTGGTGAACGCCCACCCCGCGCCGGTGGTCGAGGACAGGACGAAACCGTCCACCACCAGCACACCGAGCTCGCGTGCTCCCGTTGTCCTCACCCGGTGCCCCCTCGGTACGGACTCGCCGCCGGATCGAAGTGACGCAACGGACTGAGGGTGCTGGGGTGCTGGGAGGAGGCGGAGTCAGTGGAGTCAACCGAGGCGACCCGGCGGCCGCACGAACGAGTCGTGCCACCCCGGGGACGCCGCGGACCGGACGGAGGAATGGTTGAGCGCTTGTAACCCAACTCACACCAAATGGAGTAATTCCGCCTGCCACCTTGCGTGATCTGCGCAGCTCGCCGTCCCGCGCGAGCTCCTCGTTCGGCCGACACGCAAGCGGGATCTTGCCCCGAACGGTGCCTCTTCGTTACTGTCCCCCGGTCCCCATTACGGTCAGGTCACGAACGGACTGGTCCCCCCAGGGCCACGAGCGGTTGCCCCCGAAGCCGCTCACCGGGATCCCCCGCCCGGCGTCCGCCACCGACCTGGCTCCCCGAGTAACGGAAGGCCCTGACTTGGCTCGACACCGCTCCCCCGGCGGCCAAGCTCCTTCCCCGGTACTCGAACAGGCACTGGACGGTGCCGTCGTTCGCGTCCGGGGGTCACATCGGCTTCCCGCGCCCTCGTCGGCCCTGCGCGGCCGCGTGGTGGTCGCGGCCGTCGCCGCTGGCGCGTTCGCCGCCGCTGCCGCCGGTCAGACCCTGCAGACCGTTGCCTCCGCCGACTCGGACACCGGGGTAACACCGCTCGCCAGCGCGCGTGACGCGAGCGCGGCCCTCGGCGTCGGTGGTGACGCACCCGCCGCGCCCGAGCTGCTCCCGGTGGCCCGCAACAGCGACGCGTCGGCCGAGGTGCAGAAGCTCACCGACAGCTCCGAGGTCACCCAGGCTCGCATCGAGCGCGAGGCCGAAGCGGCCCGCAAGGCCGCCGAGGAGGCCGCCCGCCCGAAGACCGTCCTCCCCGCGCAGGGCCGGTTCACCTCGGGCTTCGGCATGCGGTGGGGCGCGCCCCACTACGGCATCGACATCGCCAACGCCATCGGCACCCCGATCGTCGCGGCCGCGGACGGCAAGGTCATCGAGGCCGGCCCCGCCAGCGGTTTCGGCCTGTGGGTGAAGATCCGGCTCTCCGACGGCACCACGCACGTCTACGGCCACATGCACAGCTACTCGGTGCGCGTGGGGCAGAACGTGAAGGCCGGCGAGAAGATCGCCGAGATCGGCAACCGCGGCCAGTCCACCGGTCCGCACCTGCACTTCGAGGTGTGGACCCCGGACGGCAGGAAGGTCGACCCTCGCGCCTGGCTCGCCGCGCGCGGCGTCAGCGTCTGACCGACCCGACCTACCGTCGGGGTACCCGGCGCAGGAAGTAGCCGACCGCCACCTGCCAGACGGTGCACAGCTCGCCGTTCCGGTGCGCCGGCGGCAGCCACCACCTCCGGTGCCCGCAGCCGGCACACCGGCCGTCCGCTCCCCGTGCGTGGCGACGCAACAACGCCCGCCACGCGGCGACCAGCCTGACGACCTCCGGCGCCAGTGGTCCCCGCTCCCCGTTCGCCCGCGCCGCGAGTTCGTCCAGGTAGCGACATACCCCGGCGGCGACGAGATGAAACGCTTCGTGCTCCACACCGCGGTCCCCCGTTTCCAGGGTGGCGGGTGGCCACCCTGACATCGAACTTGTGTTCGAGCCGAGGGTAGGGAGGGGGTCTGACAGTTTCGGTGGGGTGGCGTCAGGCGCGCACGTACCGCAGGTAGACCGTCCCGGACGGGAAGGTCCGCTGCTCCGCCAGCCGCAGGGGCACCCTTGTTCCGGCGGCGAGGTACGGCGTGCCGCCGCCGAGCACGACGGGCAGGACGAACATCGCGAACTCGTCGATCAGGTCCACCAGCGCGGCGGCCAGCGTGGGGCCACCGAGGCTCAGGTCGCCTTCGGTGCTCCGCTTGAGGCGTCGCACCTCGGCCTCCGCCTGGTCACGGCGGACGACGCGGACCCCGTCGGGCACGGTGTCGAGGGTGTCCGAGAACATGATCCGCGGGGTGTCCAGGTAGATCCGGGCGAACTCCCGCTCGACCTCGGGCAGGTCCGCCCGCGCCGCGGCCGCGGTCCACGGCTCCTCCATCACCTCGTAGAGGCGCCGCCCGAACAGGAAGGCGGCCGCGGACCGGGCCTGCTCGTTCGCCAGCCGGTGCACCTCCTCGTCCGGCTCCAAGAACGCGATACTGCCGGCCGCGTCCTCGACGTACCCGTCGAGCGACACGATCATCGAATAGCAAACCCTGCCCATGGTGCGCTCCCTGTCGTCCGACGCCATCGCCAGGGCAGCCTTCCCGCCCCGGCGAAACTCATCGGCGGGAACGGCAAGATGTCAGAGCTTCACCATGGGCACGCTGCCGATCAGCATCAGCCGGACCTTGCCGGCGGTGCCGAAGTCGATCGTCGCGGTGGCCCGCGGCCCGCTGCCCTCGGTGGCCACCACCGTGCCGAGCCCGTACTTGTCGTGGCTGACCCGGTCGCCGACGTCCAGCTTGAGCGCCACCGTGTCCTTCCAGCCCTTGAACGACGTCGTCCGCATCCCGCCCGCCGCCAGGCCCGCCTGCGCGGAGTCGGCGCCGAACGACCGCCGGCCCCAGGTGGTGGCCGCGCGCGGCGCGGCACCGCCCTCCCGGCGCGTCGGGTCCTCCCGCCGCCACTCCACCAGCTCGGCCGGGATCTCGTCGAGGAACCGCGACGCCGGGTTGGTCATCGGCTGCCCCCACGCGGTGCGCACCACCGCCCTGGACAGGTACAACCGTTCCCGCGCCCTGGTGATCGCCACGTACGCGAGCCGCCGCTCCTCGGCCAGCTCGGCCGGCTCGCCGAGGGCCCGGAGGTGAGGGAACACGCCGTCCTCCCAGCCGGTGCAGAACACCACCGGGTACTCCAGCCCCTTGGCCGTGTGCACGGTCATCAGCGTGACCACCCCGGTGTCGCCCTGCTCGCCCGACTCGTCCGCGCTGGGGATCGAGTCCGCGTCGGCCACCAGCGACACCCGCTCCAGGAACGCCGGCAGCGAGCCCGGCTCCGGCACGCCGGCGTCCTCGTCCTCCGGTGCCGGCACGGTCTCGGCGATCTCGGCGAACTCCCTGGCCACGGTGACCAGCTCGTCGAGGTTCTCCAGCCGGGAGGCGTCCTGCGGGTCGTCGGACTCCTCCAGCTCGGCGCGGTACCCGGTGCGGTCCAGCACGGCGGTCAGCAGGTCGGCGACCTCGTGCCCGTCCTCGACCAGCTCGTGCAACCCGTCGAGCAGCTCGACGAACCCGGCGATGCACTTCTGCGAGCGCGGGTTCAGCAGCGGCACCGTCCCGGCGGCCGCGGCCCGCAGCGCGGCCGCGAAGGAGATCCGCTCGCGCTCGGCGTGGGTGGCCACCACGGCCTCCGCGCGGTCGCCGATGCCCCGCTTGGGCACGTTCAGGATCCGGCGCAGGCTGACGTCGTCCTCGGGGTTGGCCAGCACCCGCAGGTAGGCCAGCGCGTCGCGCACCTCGCGCCGCTCGTAGAAGCGCACCCCGCCGACCACCCGGTAGGGCAGCCCGAGCCGGATGAAGATCTCCTCGAACACCCGCGACTGGTTGTTCGTCCGGTAGAACACGGCGACGTCGGAGTAGCTCGCCTCGCCCGCGTCGGCCAACGCGTCGATCTCCCCGGCGACGAACGCCGCCTCGTCGTGCTCGTTGTCGGCGACGTAGCCGACGATCTTCTCCCCGTCACCGGAGTCGGTCCAGAGCCGCTTGTCCCGCCGGTTCGGGTTCCGCGCGATTACCGCGTTCGCCGCGGACAGGATGGTCTGCGTGGAGCGGTAGTTCTGCTCCAGCAGGATGGTGCGCGCGTTCGGGAAGTCGCGCTCGAACTCCTCGATGTTGCGGATCGTCGCGCCGCGGAACGCGTAGATCGACTGGTCGGCGTCGCCCACCACGCACAGCTCGGCCGGCTCCAGGCCCGACTCCGTCGGCCGGGTCCCGACACCGCCTCCAGGGCCGGCGGGCCCGGCCAGCTCGCGGACCAGGGTGTACTGCGCGTGGTTGGTGTCCTGGTACTCGTCGACCAGCACGTGCCGGAACCGGCGCCGGTAGTGCTCGGTGACGTCCGGGAACACCTGGAACAGCTCGACCGTGCGCATGATCAGGTCGTCGAAGTCCATCGCGTTGGCCTGGCGCAGCCGGCGCTGGTACTCGGCGTAGACCTCGGCCACCCTGCGCTCCAGGTCGTTGCCCGCCCTCCCGGCGGCGGCGTCCGCGTCGAGCAGCTCGTTCTTCAGGTTGGAGATGTGCACGGCCAGCGTGCGCGCCGGGTACCGCTTGGGGTCGAGGTCGAGGTCCCGCGCGACGAGCGTGATCAGCCGCCGGGTGTCGTCGGCGTCGTAGATGGAGAAGTTCGACGACATGCCCAGTGTCTTCGCCTCGCGGCGGAGCAGCCGGACGCACATCGAGTGGAACGTCGACACCCACATGGCGTTGGCCCGCCGGCCGACCAACTCGCTCACCCGGTCGCGCATCTCGGCCGCGGCCTTGTTGGTGAACGTGATCGCCACGACCTGGCCGGGCCGCACGTCCCGCTCGGCGAGCAGGTAGGCGATCCGGCGGGTCAGCACCCGGGTCTTGCCGGAGCCGGCGCCGGCCACCACCAGCAGGGGCGAGCCGGTGTGCTCGACCGCGGCGCGCTGGGCGGGGTTGAGGTCGCCGAGCAGGTCGCGGTGCCGGTCGACGTCCCGTGGCGAGTGACCACCCGGGGCGGGTTCGGAAGGCAGATCGAAGAGGGTGCTCATCAGGAGTTCACGCTACCCGCCGGCACCGACGCCGCCGAGGGTCACCGGACGGCGTGCCGCGCGCGGTGCCGCTGTTGTGCCATACTGGCCGCGTGCGGCACGACACTTTCCGATTTTTCTACGGGAACCGGACTCCGGCTCCCGTGATCGCGTAGTGCCCTCGCCATCACCAGAAAGCCCCGGAGTCCACGGACCCGGGGCTTTCGTCGGCTCCGGGCCGGATCGGGATCCGGACCGACCGGAGGACCAGATGAACACGCAGACGCACGAGGCGGGCGCCGCGGAGAACGGTGGGACCGGCGACCAGCCGGACATCGAGACCCTGCGCAAGGAGATCGACTGGTTGGACGCGGAGATCCTGCGGCTGGTGAAGCGCCGGATCGAGGTGTCGAGGACGATCGGCGCCGCCAGGATGGCCGCGGGCGGGCCGCGGATCGTCTACAACCGGGAGATGGACGTGCTGGCCCGGTACCGCGAGCTCGGGCCGGAGGGCCGCCAGCTCGCCATGGCGCTGCTGAACCTGGGGCGTGGCCGGCTCGGTCGGTGAGCCCGGGAAAGATCCGGGTGTTCCCCCGATCCGGTCCAGGCGGGCAACGGGCAGACTGGACGCATGGAGACGATCGTCAACCTGATCGCCGTCGTCATCGCGATCGCCAGCGTGCTGGCGGCGCTCGGCCACGCGGGATACCTGGCGCTGCTGGCCAGCGCGGCGAACAAGCGGGCCGGCGGCACGCCGATCGCCCAGTACGTCCGGTCCCGGTGGCCGGTGGCCGGCGGCACCCTCGCGGCGTCCCTGCTGGCCTGGCTGTTCACCTCGGGGAATACCGGAATGGACGTGCTGGCGATCCTCCTGGCCGCCGGTAGTGGCACGGTCGCCACGAAGGCACTGCAGTCCACCCAGGCCAAGTACCGCAGCGGCGGCTGAGCGGGGGTAGCCCGCGCACCGCACGGCGCGATGAGCTCTCCTCCCGCCGCGGGTCTGTCCCGGTGAGCCCGCGGAAACCGCGCGGGCCACGAGCGAGGAGGAGCGCGATGCGCAAGGTGGTCCTGTGGATGCAGGTGTCCGTCGACGGCTTCGTCGAGGGGCCGAACGGCGAGTTCGACTGGCCGGTGGTCGGCGAGGAGCTGCACCGCCACTTCCTCGACGAGGCCGGGACGATGGGCACCTTCCTGTACGGCCGGAAGGTGTACGAGCTGATGGCCTCCTTCTGGCCCGATCCGGCGCGTTTCGGCGCGAGCACCGAGTTCGACCTGCGGTTCTCGGAGTTGTGGAAGCCAATGCCGAAGGTCGTCCTCTCCACCACCCTGGAGCGGGCCGACTGGAACGCCGAGGTCGTCCGCGGCGACGTCGCCAAGGAGGTGGCCAAGCTCAGGCGGCGACCGGGCGGGGACATGGTGCTGTTCGGCGGCGCCGACATCGCCGGGACATTCCTGCGGGAGGGGTTGCTCGACGAGCTCCGCCTGTTCGTGCACCCGGTGGTGCTCGGTGGCGGCACGCCGCTGTTCCCCACCCCGCTGGACCGCATCGGCCTGCGGCTGGAGTCGGCGAGGACGTTCGACTCGGCGGTGGTCGCGCTGCGCTATGCCCCCACTCGGGGGTGACCGGCGGAACGACGAGCATGCAGTCGATCGGCACTTGACTACTCCACGGCACCGGGCGGGCGGCGGCGTCCGGCTGATTCGCCCGATCCGGCGGCGCCGGGGAGGTGCCCGACTACCGAGGAAGGCAGCTCCCCCCCGCGCCAACTGCCCCGACGGAGTGAAAGCGAAGAAACTCCCCGCCCGGGGGCGCAGAAGGGCCCGAACGCTCTTACGCTTGGTCGGACGAAGACCGCTGTGGCAGGGGTCGGCGGAGCTTCCTGGGAACTGGGCTGCGCACTGTCCGATGCAAGTGCATCGGCGCCGTGCAGATGACGGCGTGCAGATGCGGATGCGTCGACACGCGGGGCCAGGACCGCTCGGATGCCCGCTCCTCCGTTCGGGCCATTCCGAGCGGAAACCCGTCAGGTGACCGGAAGGGAGGGGTCCATCCAGCATGAACGGCGGGACCGATTCCACCGATCACCAGACCCTGCCCGGGCATCGGTCGGGACGCCACCGGCGTGGTCACGGCGCCGGCGGCTGGACCCCGGCGGTGCCGGCGCAGAGCCGCGGCGGCCGGCACGTGGCCCCGGACGACCCGCTCGAGGCGACCATCCGCGGCTCGTTCCCGGTGGCGTTCCTGAGGGACGGCTATGCCGACCACCCGCACACCACCACCGAGCCGCACCGCCACGGCGGCCACCACAGCATCAGCGGGGAGCTGCCGGTGGCCCCACAGGCCCGACTCGCACCCCTCGTGCCGTCAGCCGTCATCGGGAGGCCGGTCGGCGGCGAGGACACGGCCGGGCACGACCGTGTCCTCGCCGACCCCACGAACCCCACCGAACCCACCGAACCCATTGACACCGCCGACCTCGCTGATCGCGACCCCGACCGGCCGACGGTGCGGCGGACCAGGATCACCCTCACCGCCCCGCCGGAACCACCGGCGTACGCGGAGGTCGACGAGGACGACGCCCGGGTGTACGCGGCGCCGGTCCCGGACGGGCTGAGCACCTTCGACCTCGGCACGGTGCCCGCCTCGGTCACCCCGCCGAAGAGCTGGCGGAAGGCCGCCTGGTTCGCCACGGTCTCCTCCGGCGGCGTGGTGGTCGCGCTGCTGCTCGCCGGGTCGTTGCTGGTGGAACCGCCCGGCAACCCCCACTCGCAGGCGATCAACGGATGGACCGAGCGGGGCGGGCAGCCCCTGCTGGAAGGCGAGGAGCTGGCCGACGAGAGCGACACCATCCGCCGGTCGCCGGAGAGCGGCACCTCCTCGCCGGCCGATGCCGATCCGACCACCGACTGGTCGCCGCTCCCCGGGTCCCCCGGCCCCCGCGCGTCGAGCTCGGCGCCGGTGGCCAGGACACCGGGTCCTTCCGCGGCGCCGTCGCCGACCTCCGAGCAGCGCGCGAAGCCGCGCAAGCCGCCCCCCACCAAGGCCAAGCGGGCCTACGCCCCGCCCAAGCACTTCATGTCGATGGACCCGAAGACCATGGCCGACCGCTCCGAGTTCTACCTCAACGAGGTCACCGAGAACCCGGCGGCGGCGCACGAGGTGACCACCGGTGAGCTCGCCGCCGGCGGGCCGGAGGGCCTGCGCCGCCGGCATGGCCACGTTGCCTATTACGAGGTCAAGGAGATCTACGTCGACCCGAACGAGGGCTACACGGTGAACACCGTGGAGGTCACCCATCCCGACGGGAGCAAGAGCACGCAGCGCCGCACACTCGTGTTCGGCGACGACACCAAGATCCAGCGCGACGGTGGGTGACCGCCGCACCTGCTCCCGCCTGCGAATGCACGTGCGAATGGCCGTGTCCCTTGCACGTGCCGTGCGGTGAATGGTTGAAATTTGAGCTATCCGGGTGATGGGCACTGCCGCTCGTCGTGTCCCGGATACTGTCCACCGACTCCCGCTGGTCGTCGCCGGACCCACCAGGTTTCCTGGTTCCGGGGTCCGCAACCGCGTGTCCACGAGACACGCACCAGCACGACCGCAACCGCGGCGGGACCGGCCGACCCGGCCGCCCCGCCATCGCGAGAACGAGGCGAGACAGCAGTGCACGACGGGAAAAGCTCCGGGCGGCTCCTCCCGGTCCGCGCCGGAAACGTGGCCAGGGCGGCCGGGGAGGACGACGGCCCCTGGGTCGAGGACGTGCTCGGCGCCGACCTGCTCGACGACGAACTGGTCGACCGCGAGTACCTCCGCGAGGTCTTCCGGGAACCCGCCCGCTACCTCCCGCCACCGCGGACCACGGCGCCGGGGAAGCTACGGCCGCGCCGGCCGTCCCGCGAGCCGGAGAGCCGGCTGGCCCGGCGGGCGAAGCTGCTCGGGCTGATCCTCGCCGCGGCGTTGCTGTTCGGCGCGGTGGTCGCCGCGTCACTGCTCGCCCAGCAACGCGAACTGGCCCGCGGCGACGCCGACGCCGCCGCGGGCCTGCAGATCACCGGCGCGGCCGCCCTCGGTGGGTTCGTCATGCCGACCGACCTCCCGTCCACCCCCGCCACGACCCACCCGACGCCGACCTCCACCGCCGCGTCCCCCGAGCCGCGGCGCGGTGAGGGGTCGGCGGAGCGGCCGACCGGCGAGCCCGGCACCGCACCGGCCGCGGCGACGGGCTCGCCGGTCACCAGCGCCCCACTCGCCCCTGCCGCCGACCGGCTCGGCACCGTCCGGGAATTCTACCGGCTGATCGACGTCGCCCCCGAGCACGCGCTCGGGCTGCTCGACCCGGTGCTCGTCGGCGATCGGACCGGCGACCTGGTGCGCGCGTGGTCCGCCATGACGGCGGTGACCCTGGAGTCGGTGCGGGAGCAGGCGGACGGGTCGATCCTCGCCGTGGTGACGATGCTGCAGCCGGACGGCCGCCGGCTGCGGGTGACCCACGTCCTGGACCTGGCCGACGGCCCGGCCGGGGTGATCTCCCAGGTCCGCCTGGTGTCCGCCCGGCACATCTGAGCCCGCCGGCGGCATGACGGCGCGCACCGTGCCGGGTGTGTGTGCGCAGAGTGAGGACTCTAGCCTTGTTCTCGGTCGGTCTCGGCGGAACCGGCACACAGACGATCGAGTTGCGCCTACGCTCCTGGAACGCGGCGCACCGTCTCGCGCTTCGCCGTTGCCCGGACTGACGCCAATGCCCCGAAGGAGGGTCGCGTGAGCGACGAGGGTCGCCTGGTCGCCGGCCGGTACAGCATCATCCGGCGGATCGGCACGGGAGCCATGGGGGCCGTCTGGCAGGCACACGACGAGGTGCTACACCGGACGGTCGCGATCAAGCAGCTGCTCCTGCAGCCGGGACTCGACGAGCACGAGGCCGAGGACGCCCGCCAGCGCACGATGCGCGAGGGCCGGATCGCCGCCCGGCTGCACCACCCCAACGCGATCAGCGTGTTCGACGTCGTCACCGACGAGAACGGCCAGCCATGCCTGATCATGGAGTACCTCGACTCCACGAGCCTCGCGGCCGTGCTGCAGGAGCGCGGGACGCTGCCGCCGCGGGAGGTCGCCCGGATCGGGGCGCAGGTCGCCGCCGCGCTCAAGGAGGCGCACGCGGTGGGCATCGTGCACCGCGACATCAAGCCCGGCAACATCCTGCTGTCCGGCAACGGGCTGGTGAAGATCACCGACTTCGGCATCTCCCGGGCCAAGGACGACGTCACCGTCACCAAGACCGGGATGATCGCCGGCACCCCGGCCTATCTGGCGCCGGAGGTGGCGATCGGCGGCGACCCCGGCCCGGAGTCGGACGTGTTCTCGCTCGGCTCCACGCTGTACGCGGCGTGCGAGGGGCAGCCCCCGTTCGGGCTCAGCGAGAACACGCTCGGCCTGCTGCACGCCGTCGCCGCCGGGCAGATCAACCCGCCGCGCCAGTCCGGGCCGCTGGCCAGCGTGCTCGCGGTGCTGCTGCACCCCGAGGTCGAGCACCGGCCGACCGCCGCGGAGTGCGAGGAGCTGCTCGCCGCCGTCGCCAGGGGCGAGACCCCGCTCGGCGGGCCGGCGGACGCGACCAGGGTCGCGCCGGCGGCCGGGGCCGCCGCGCTGGGTGCGGGCGCCGCGGGTGCCGCGGGTGCCGCCGACGAGGACGAGGTGCTGCCGGCTGGCTACTCGGGCACCCTCGCCGGCGCCGAGCAGGACCTCCACGGCGGCGACGCGGAGGAGGACCGGTTCGTCCCCGCCAGCGGCTACCCGGACGAGGACTACGACTACCAGGGACAGCCCGCCGACGCGCAGGCCACCAGGGCGCTGGCGGCCGACCAGGCCGGCCTCACCCGGTTCGACGAGGGATCGTACGACGACCCCGACTACGTCGGCCCCGAGGACGAACCGGCCGAGGAGAAGCGCCACTGGAAGGTGCCGGCCCTGGTCGGCGCCGTGGTCCTGGCCGGCATGGTGGCCATGGGCATCTGGGTGTTCGGCGATTCCGGTCGCGGCACCCAGCAGGTTCCGGACGCCGAGCCGCCCCAGGTCGTCACCTCGACCTCCACCACGGAGTTGACGACCACGGAGCCGGAGATCACCGAGCCGGTCGACGAGGAGCCTATGGAGCCTCCGGTCCAGCAGCCCCAGCCGCAGCCCACACAGCAACCCCAGCCGCGGCCGCAACCGCAGCCCACCAAGCCGACCACCACGAAGACCACCACACCGTCGCGGTCATCATCGACAACGACTCCGCCCCCCACTTCGGATACCACCGTTCCGTCGACTGACAGCTGACGCTCCCGGGCCTGGTCGGAGCCAGCCGATAGGGTGGGCGGCAGGAGTTGACCATCCGCTGGACCCGGGGGTGTTGTGACGACCGAGGGCACGCTCGTCGGCGAGCGGTACCGGCTGGACCAGCCCATCGGCCGGGGCCGCACCGGGATCGTGTGGCTCACCTACGACACCCGCCTGCACCGCACGGTGGCCGCCAAACGCTGCTACCTCCCGCCGGGCCTCGAGGGTGAGCGGGCCGAGCGGGCCAGGGAGACCGCGCTGCGCCAGGGCCGCGACGCGATCCGCGTGGTGCACCCGTGCGCGATCGCCGTGTTCGACGCGCTTCGCGACGGTGACGACGTGTGGCTGGTGATGGAGTACGTCCCCTCCCGCAGCATGGCCGATTTCCTCGCCGAGCACGGCGAGCTCACCCCGGAGCAGGCCGCGTTCCTCGGCGTGCAGCTCGGCTCCGCGCTCGCCGCCGCGCACGCCGTGGGCCTGCCACACCGCGGGGTGGAGCCGGGCAACGTGCTGCTCGCCGACGACGGCGGGGTGAAGATCACCGACATCGGGATCGACGGCGGTCCGCTCGACCCCGCCTACCAGGCGCCGGAGGTCGCCAAGGGCGCGCAAGCCACCGCGGCCGCGGACGCGTTCTCGCTCGGCGCGACCCTGTTCCGCGCCGTGGAGGGGATGCCGCCGTTCGGCCCGGACGGCACGGGTGAGCCGGTGCCCCCGCGGCGGTCCGGTCCGCTGACCGGCGCGCTGCTCAAGTTGCTGCGCGACGACCCCATGCTGCGGCCCACGATGACCGACACCGTCACCTCGTTGAAGGCGATCACCCAGGGGCAGCAGGCGGCGATCGTGCCGCCCACGGCGCCGGCGATGCCGACCGTGCCGGTGCTGCCGGCCACGCGGGTGCGCCCGCACGCCCCGCCCCCGGCGCCGACGCGCACCGGGCCGGACGTGCGGAGGTGGGTGCTCACGGCGGTGGCCGTGCTGGTCGCGGTCCTGGTCGGGATCGCCGTCGCGGAGCTCTTCTTCTAGCGCGGCGAAGCTCTTCTTCCAGCCCGCCGGGCTGTTCTTCCAGCCGACGACCCGAGCGTCTTCCAGCCGACGACCCGAGCGCCGGCCCCGCGGCCGTTCCCGCTAGCGCTGCGGGGACTTTGCGCGCAGCGTGTCGATCAGCAACCGCACCGCGGGCAGGTCGCGGGAGTGGGCGGCCACCACGGCGTGGATTTGGCGCACCGGCTCGGGCCGGCGGATGCGGCGCACCACGACGCCGGGGTGCGGCATGCCGAGCCCGAGCTCGGGAACGAGCGTGACGCCGAGGCCGGCGGCCACGAAGCCCTGCGCGGTCGGGTAGTCCTCCGCCTCGACGGTGAGGTTCGGCGCGAACCCGGTCGCGGCGCAGGCGTCGAGCAGGATCCGCTGGCAGGGACTCGACCGCGTCCAGTGCTTGCCGATCCACGGCTCCTCGGCGAGGTCGGCGAGGTCCACCACGCGCTGGCGGGCCAGCGGATGCCCCTCGGGCAGCACCACGCGGTACGGGTCGTCGAGGAGGTGGGCCGACGTCACGTGCGGCGCGGGCGGCTCGCGGCGCGGAAACACCACGATCGCCACGTCCACCTCCCCGACGGCGACCAGCGGCAGCGGGTCGTCCGGCTCGGACAGCCGCAGGTCGAGCCGGACGCCGGGGAACTCGCGGCGCACCGCGGCCACCGCGGGTGGCACGAGCGCGGTGCCGGCGGTGGCGAAGTACCGGATGGACAGCCGCCCGGTGCGACCCTCCTTCAGGTCGGTGAGTGCGGCCTCCGCGGCGGCCAACTGCGTGCTCACCAGCTCGGCGTGCTCGGCCAGCAGGCTGCCCGCCGGGGTCGGCCGCACCCCACGACCGGCCCGTTCCAGCAGCGGAACCCCCGCCTCCCGCTCCAGCGTGGACAGCTGCTGGCTCACCGCGGACGGCGTGTAGCCGAGGTTGCGCGCGGCGGCGGTGATGGAACCGCTGGTCACCACCGCGCGCAGCACCTGCATTCGCCGCACGTCCAGCATCCCCCGATCGTACAGCTCAGCTGAAATGTTCTTCCAGCAGAATTCGCTTGTCCTTACGTGCCGACCGGGCCAGGCTGTGGTCATGGCGGATCGTGGCGCCGGGCGGAGATGACCCGGCGGTCACCCGGCGAGGACGAGGACACGGTGAGCGAAGGCAGAGCATTGCTGGCCATGGGGGCACTCGCCCTGATGTGGGGCTCCAGCTTCTTCTGGATCAAGATCGGGCTGAACGCGTTCTCCCCCACCCAGCTCGTGCTCGTCCGGCTGGTCCTGGGCGCCGCCGTACTGATGGCGCTCTGCCTCGCCCAGCGTCATCGGTTGCCGGCCGGCCGCCGGCTGTGGGCGCACCTGGCCGTGGCGGCGCTGTTCCACAACGCGGTGCCGTTCCTGCTGTTCGCGATCGGTGAGCAGACCGTGAACTCCGGCGTCACCGGCGTGCTCAACGCCACCACCCCGCTCTGGGCGCTGGCGGTGGCCCTGGTGTGGGGCCTGGAACGCCGGCCGGGACGGGCGCAGCTCGGCGGCCTCCTGCTCGGCTTCGCCGGGGTCCTCCTGATCTTCGCGCCGTGGTCGGCCACCGGGCTGGTGAGCTGGGGCGCACTGGCCATCCTGGCCGCGTCGGCCAGCTACGGCTTCGTCATGGTCTACGAGGGCCGCTTCCTCGCCGACGCCGGTGCCTCGCCGATCGCGCTGGCCGGCGCGCAGATGCTCACCGCGAGCGGCTTCCTGCTGCTGGTGATGCCGGTCGCCGGCACCACGCCGATACGGCTGGAACCCGGTGCGCTCGCCGCGGTCGCCGTCCTCGGGGTGTTCTCCACCGGCATCGCGTTCGCGCTGAACTACCGGTTGATCGCCGCGC
Source organism: Amycolatopsis arida (assembly GCF_900115565.1). Classification (GTDB taxonomy): domain Bacteria; phylum Actinomycetota; class Actinomycetes; order Mycobacteriales; family Pseudonocardiaceae; genus Yuhushiella; species Yuhushiella arida. The sequence goes on from NZ_FOWW01000005.1 coordinate 333,707, forward strand.
AGGGCGCGGTGGCGACCTCGACCGTCGGCTACCTGCTCCCGGTGGTGTCGGTGCTGCTCGGCACGCTCCTGCTGGACGAGGCGCTGAGCCCACGGGTGGTCGCCGGCATGGTCGTGGTGCTGGTGGGCGTCGCGCTGAGCCGGCGGCGTCCCGCGCCGGTCGCCGTGCCCGCGGCGGCCGAGCCACACGCGCCGGCAAGGTGAGGCGTCAACCGGACCGGTCCTCCTCCGCCCTGCGGCGGACCCGGCGGCGCCGCTCCCGCACGCCGTAGGTCGCGGCCAGCACGGCGTCCTCCGACTCGAGGCTCGAGCCCAGCGCGCCGGCCACCGTGCCGAGCGAGCTGGCCAGCCACGCCAGGCGGGTGTAGTCGCCCAGCCCCACGGGGTGCCGGAGTTGGGAGGCCAGGTAGTCGTCGGCGATCACCACCATCGCCGCCAGCGCGGTCAGGCCGAACAGCACCACGTACATGCACGCCACGCCGATGAGCAGGGTCAGCACCGTCACGCCGTTGTAGAGAGCCGCCTCGCGCCAGGGTCGCCCGCGCTCCCACAGCCCGTGGTGGAGGATGATCCAGGTGACCATCACCGCGATGGCGAACACGCTGACCATCGCCAGCCGGACCACGGTGAGCGCGTCGGCCATCGACCAGATGGTCGAGTAGAAGACACCGAACGCGCCGGTCGCGGCGGCCGCCGCGAGGGACGTGGACAGGCTGGGCACCAGCCGCCACGGCCGGTTGTCCCGCACCATGCCGGCCATCAGCCGCAGCCGCCCGCGCAGCCCGACCAGCACGAGCGAGATGTCCACGCCCTCGGTCGGGGAGTCCACCCTGCGCAGCGAGGACAGCCGGCCCTTCCCCGAGGCCAGCGCCGGCAGGCGCGCCACGTCGGCCAGCTCCCCCAGCACCATCACCAACACCTCCCGGACCCGGGTGCGGGCGCACAGCCAGCCGGCACCGGGTAGCGAGATCAGCGCGACGCCGTGCCGCCGGTCGAGGTCGGCGATCACCGGACGGGTGCCGATCCGCCTCGGCAGGTCGGTGAGGCACACCATCAGGTCCCAGCCCCGCCGCGGCCGCCAATCCCGGGCGGTCTCCACGAGTCGGAGGTTGTTGTCCGGGTCCAGTGCCAGCGGCTCGGAGACCACCTCGAACCGCCAGCGGAAGCCGTCCCCGCCGCGCCGGTCGAGCACCTCGGGCAGCTCAGCGGCCAGTTGGTCGGCCAGCTCGGTGGCAAACCCGGGATCGGCCAGCAGGCCGACCACACGGGTCCGTTCGGCGGGCACGGCACTCCTCCCCTCCTCGGACACGGCCGGACGTGGAACTACCCCGGTATCTCGCCCGGATAACGTTTCGCCGGAACCACCTTCCGGTCCCGGGCGGCCCGCTAGCGTCCGGACGGTCGAACAAGCGAGGCCGCGCCGGGTGGCGTCAGGTGGCGAGTCGGGGCGTTCCGCCGCCGGCGGGCGGCCGATCCTGGGGAGAACGCCCTTGTCAGTCACGAACCTCCGCCGAGCGGTGGGGGCGATGGTCGACGCCGTCCTGGTCGATGCCACCGCCCTCGCGCCCGCCGCGGTCGCCGAGGAGCCGACCGCACCGGGCGTGCCGACCGCGCCGACCACGCCGAGCACCGCCGATCCGTCCATGTCGCCGGCACCGACATCGCCACCGACGTCGAGCCCCGCGCCGACCCAGCCCCAGGAGGAGGGGTCGGACCTGAGCGTCACCGCGTCGGTGCCCGGCCGGGCGTTCCTGCTCCGCGAGCGGATCCCGATCACGATCACGATCCGCAACGAGGGTCCGGGCGACGCCACCGCGGTCAAGGCCCACCATCGGACCCTCAGCGGTTCCCGGCTTCGGATCGACCCCTGGGAGTGGCGCGACTTCGACCCGTCCGGCGAGGGCGGCGGCCTCGCGGCCGGCGAGGAGCGGATTATGGAGGTCGCCGGCGAGGTCTGGGAGTGGACCGGCGCCGGGCCGGTGGTGCGGCTCGAGGTGAGCGCCACCAACGACCGGCGAGCGGAGAACAACAGTGCCGAGGTGCCCATCCGGCTGGTCTCGCCGGAGGAGACCAAGGCGCCGGTGAGCGGGCTGGTGTTCGGCGACCGCAACCACAACGGCGCCCCCGATCCCGGCGAAGGACTGGCCGGCGTTCGCGTCGACCTGCACCGGGGCACGGCCTACGAGCACGGGATCACCGGCCCGGACGGCCGGTTCCTGTTCGCCGACGTGCCCGCGGGGGTGAATCACCTCGTCCTGAGCGACGCGCCGGGCGGCTGGATCGTGCCCTACGGAGCGGACGGCACGGTGGACGGCACGGACCGGAGCGAGAACATCCTGGTTCGCGGCGAGCGGCCGCTGCGCGAGACCCTGCGGGCGGAGGCCAGGTTCACCGAGCCCACGTACGCCCCGGGCACGACCGCGACGCTGACCGTCACGCTCACCAACACCGGGGACCGGCCGCTGTCCGGCATCGTGGCCGCCTGTGACCCGTCCGGCGAGGGGCCGCACCTGCGCGGTACCGACGACCCCGCCCGCTGGGGCGAGTTGGCCTGGGGCGGGGGCGTCTCCCTCACGCCGGGGCAGACCCGGGCCTTCACCGTGACCGGCGTCGTGCCGGACCACGCGATCGACCATGGTGTGGTGTTCGTGACCTGCAATGTCGGGGACGATCCGACCTACGTCCGCGGCTTCCCGGTGATGGAGGCCGAGGCGAAGGTGCCGGGCCTGCGCGGCGACACCCACGGCTGGCTGCTCCGCGACCGCGGCCTCGAGACCCCCGGCGAGCCGATCCCGAACACCGAGGTGCGGCTGCTCGACCGGGCGACCGGCGAGGTGGTCGCGACCACGGTGTCCGACGCCGAAGGCCGGCTGGGCTACACCGACATCCCCGCCGGCCGGTACACGCCACACATCATCGGACCGTGGAAGGTGGTCGACGAGAAGTCCTTCGTGCCGGTGATCCTCGGCAAGCACCCACGGCCGGGCTGGACGATCCATGTCGAGCCCGGGCCGGACCCGCGCGATCCCGACGCCCCGGCACCGACTCCGCCGGCCGATTCGGCGGGCACCCCGCCCCGCTCGCCCGCCGGCGGCGCGGGTTCCGGGCTGGCCGACACCGGGCTGGACCTCGCCGCCCCGCTGGGCACCGGGGTCGGGCTCCTGGCTGCCGGGGCGGCACTGGCGCTGCTGGCCCGCCGCGCGCGCACGACGTGAGCTGCCCTCCCGCCCGCCCGCCCCGGCCCGCGGCGGGCGGGAGGCCGCGGCGTCAGGCCGAGTCAGACGAGCCGGCGGTCGGAGGCCCAGCGGGACAGCTCGTAGCGGTTGGACAGCTGGGTCTTGCGCAACACGCTCGACACGTGCGTCTCGACGGTCTTCACCGAGATGAACAGCTCCGAGGCGATCTCCTTGTAGGCGTAGCCCCGGGCGAGCAGCCGCAGCACGTCCCGCTCCCGCGGGGTGAGCAGGTCCAGCTCCGGGTCGCTGATCGGCGCCGAGCCGGGCCGGTCGGCGAAGGCGTCCAGCACGAACCCGGCCAGCCGCGGGGAGAACACCGCGTCGCCATCGGCCACCCTGATCACCGCGCGCACCAGCTCCCGCGACGAGATCGTCTTGGTGACGTAGCCACGGGCCCCGGCCCGGATCACCGCGATCACGTCCTCGGCCGCGTCGGAGACCGACAGCGCCAGGAACACCACGTCCGGCAGCTCTGGCCGCACCCTGCGGAGCACCTCGGCGCCGCCGCCATCGGGCATGTGCACGTCGAGCAGCACCACCTGGGGGCGGGCGCGGGCGATCCCGGCGACCGCCTCGGCGACCGACCCGGCCTCGCCCACGACCCGAACCTCGTCGCTGAGCGACTCCAGCTCGGTCCTGGCGCCGGCGCGGAACAGCGCGTGGTCGTCGACGAGGAACACCGTCACCGGCTCTCGCGGCCGCTGGTCGTCACTCACTGGCTCACCTCTCGCACCCGCTCACCCTCCCACGTCGCCGGGCGGTACCGCACCTCACCCGGACGCGCCGACCGCCGAGTCCTCGCGCACCGGCCCGCGCACCGGCATGCCGAGCTGCACCTCGGTGCCCTCGCCGGGCGCGGTGCGCAGCCGGCACGTGCCGCCGTGGCGTTCCATCCTGCCCCTGATCGAGTCGGCGAGCCCGTGCCGGTCGGCCGGGACGGCGTCCGGGTCGAAGCCCCTGCCCCGGTCCCGCACGAACACGGTGACCTCGGTGGGCTCCACCTCGGCGTACACGCTCACCTCGTCGACGCCGGCGTGCTTGGCCGCGTTCACGATGGCCTCGCGGGCCGCCTGCACGAGCGGGCCCAGCCGGTCGTCGAGCTCGACGTCGCCGACCACCACCTGCTGCACCGACACCGCGAACGTGTCCTCGACCTCGCCGCAGGCCGCGGCCAGCGCGGCGGACAGCGGCTCCGGTCGCCCTTCGTCGCCGTGCTCGCCGTTGGCTCCGGCTGTGTCGGACCTTCCGGCCCTGCCGTAGCCGGAAGGGCCGTACAGCCAGGCCCGCAGCTCCCGCTCCTGCCCGCGGGCCAGCCGGGCCACCTCACGCGGCGAGTCGGCCTGCTTCTGGATCAGCGCGAGCGTCTGCAGCACCGAGTCGTGCAGGTGCGCGGCGATCTCCGCGCGCTCCTCGGTGCGGATGCGGGCCCGCCGCTCCTCGCCGAGGTCGCCGACCAGCCGCACCCAGAACGGCACGGTCAGCACGGCGACCCCGACCAGCGTGGCCAGCACGGCGATCAGCGCGAACTGCACCTGCTCGAAGGTCCCGCTGCGGAGCAGCACGACCGCGATGCCGGTCATCACCAGCGCGACGCCGGCGCACACCCGCACGATCGCCGACCAGCCGCCCCCGCCGACGACGGCACCGCTCACCCCGGACCGGGCGCCGTCGCGCCAACGGCGCCGCTGCGACTCGTCGGCCTCCCGCCAGACCACCGCGGCACCGATGATCACCACGGCGACCGGGATCGCCGCCCAGCCGCTGAACACCCCGGCGATGGCGCCGCTGGCCACCGCGAGCCCGACGCCGAGCGCGAGCAGCCCGAACGCCTGCTGCCGCTCCCGGCCCGAGCCGGGCGCGCGCTCCTCCTCGTGCGGCTGCTGCGGCGCGAACACCCAGAGCAGCCCGTAGGCCAGCAGCCCGGCGCCGCCGAGCCCGGCGAGCACGGCGAAGACCACCCGGACCCACAGCACCTTCACGCCGAGGTGGTCGGCGAGCCCGCTGGCCACCCCGGCGAGCGCGCGGCCGGACCGCCGCCGGTACATCTTCGGCGGCCCGGTCGGCTCGGCCAGCGCGGTGGTGGTGGCCGGCGCCAGCGGCTGGCCCCGCTCCGGTTGGCCCCGCTCCGCCTGGTCCGGCCCCGGTGCTCCGGCGGTGTCGGTGCTCGTGGCCTGTTCCTGCACGTCATCCATGCTGGCACGGCCGCACGGGGGCGTCATCAGGGAAACCCCTGATCCCCCGGGTACGCCGAACATCAGGGGTGATCCCGGATGTGCCGGCCGGGCCGGGGGCGCATCCTCGACACCATGAGTGGCGCGACGGACACCTCGAGCCCACCGAACCAGGGCTTCGAGGCGACGATCAAGGACTTCTGGGTGAGCCGGCCCCGCCGGCCCCAGCACGGACGCAAGATCGCCGGCGTGGCGGCCGGGATCGGCAACCGGTACGGCATCGATCCCGTGGTGGTGCGGGTGGCGCTCGTGGTCGCCACCATCTTCGGCGGCGTCGGCGTGTTCCTCTACCTGCTGGGCTGGCTGCTGTTCCCGGACGAGCGGGACGAGGTGTCGCCGGTGGAGGCGCTGGTCGGCCGTGGCCGCAGCACCACGTCGGCGCCGCTGACCGTGCTGCTGTGTGTCGCGTTGATCCCCAGCTCGGGCTGGGTGTTCGGCGGTGGCTGGTTCGACGGTGGCGGGTTCATCGCGCTCGCGCTGTTCGCCACCGCCGGGTACCTGCTGCACCGCAGCCGAGGGCACCTCAACCGCCCCGTCGCGCCACCGGCCGGCACGTTCGCCGCGACCCACGACACACCGACCAGCGCGACCACCACACCCGGGTGGGACCCGCTCGGCGCCGCGCCGCTGGCCTGGGACCTGCCCGACCCGGTGCCCGCGCCGAGCCCGGCACCGCCGTCACGGCCGTCACGGCCGGCGCGGCCGCCCCGGCGTCGCTCGGTGTTCGGACCGTTGGCGTTCTGGACCGCGCTCGTCGTCGCCGTCGTCGGGGTGAACCTCGGGCTCAACGGCGTGGCGTGGTTCACCCCGGAGCACGTGATCGGCCTGGCGCTGGCGGTGCTCGGTGCTGGAATGGTGGCCGGGGCGTTCCGCGGGGGCGGGCGCGGGCTGGTGCTGCTGGCCGTCCCGCTCGCGGTGGTCGGGCTGGCCCTGGCCGCACTGCCGTTCCGCGAGTTCACCGGCGGCATGAGCAACCTGGACGCGGCACCGCGCACCGCGCAGGAGGTGCTGCCGAGCTACTCCCGCACGGTGGGCAACGTCGACCTCGACCTGTCGGCGCTGCCGGCAACGGCCGAGGTGAGCACCGTGGTGTCGGTCGGCGCGGGCAACGGCACGGTGATCGTGCCGGACACCGCGGACGTGCGGTTCACCTGCGAGAGCTGGGCGGGTGAGCAGGACTGCCTCGACGAGCGGCAGTCGGGCATGGGCCTGCCGCCGGTGAGCGGCGAGAACAACGGCGGCGACGGGCCGGGCGGCGCGCGAATCGACCTGACCGTGCGGGCCGGGACGGGGAACGTGGAGGTGCGCCGTGGCTGACGGAGACATCGGGACCGAGACAGAGACAACCGGGACGACCGGGACCGAGCCGCGGCAGCGGCACCGGGTGGACCTGTTCACGCTGCTGGCCGGGGTGGCGGCACTGCTGGTGTCGGGCTACCTGCTGGCCGACGGCGACCGGTGGCTGCCGGACCTGGACCTGCGCTGGGTGCTGGCCGGCGGCGCGGTGTTCGTGGGCGTGCTGATGCTGACCGCGTCGGCCCGCCGCCGCTGACCGTCCGGCGGCCAGCGAGATCGACGAGCACACCCACCCCCATGGACGAGGGCACCATCCACTCCCCACCCCGATCCGAAGCCGCCTCGCGGTCGACACAATCAAGCTTCGGGGTGGGACCCCACACCCGCCGGGCGGCACCCGCCAGGGCGGTTCAGCCGATCAGCCCGGCCACGGTCAACGCGAGCCCGCCGAGCGTCGCCACCACGACGCCGACCGCGACGATCCGGTGGTGCAGCACCCGCTCGGCGCGGAGAGCCTGCTCGTCGCGGGTGGAGATGATGAAGTGTCCGCCGCGTTCGGGCTTGCCGATCACCAGCGGGCCGATCCGGTCGTGCACCTCGCCGAGGACGTAGAGCCGACGACCGGACCGGATCAGCCACTCCTTGTAGTGGTAGCCGATCGTGCTGTCCCCGCCGGACACCCCGGGCAACCGAATGCCGAACAGCTCGACGGACCGTCGACCGGAGGCGGGCTCGAACCGGTCGACCGTCTGCTCCGGTCGGTCCGGCTCGTTGCCGCCGGGATCGACGCCGATGGTGCGCCCCTGATCGTCGATCACCGCGTAGCCCTGCCACGAGGTGTACTCGGCGACCTTCTCGGTGGCGGTGCGGCGGATGCGCCGGCCGTCGCGGTACTCGATCTTCTCGTACTTCCGGTCCACCCGGTAGCGGTACCAGACGCACTCGGCCCCGCTGAGCTCGGCGACCAGCGGCCCGTCGGGGCCGGGGTGCGCGGCACCCACCACCTCGGCCACCTTCCGGAACGAGCCCTTGGCCCCCACCTCGTCCGACGCCGACCGGAACCGCTCCAGCTCCGGAACGGACAGCGTCTCCGTGCCGATCATGGTGTGCAGCTCGCTCTTCAGGTGCCGCATGAAGAAGAACCCGACGACGCCCGCGACGACCAGCACCAACCCGACGATCCACATCGCACTCACCCCCAGCCCGGTGCCGTCACTCCCACTCGATGGTCCCCGGCGGCTTGCTGGTCACGTCCAGCGCGACCCGGTTGACGTCGGCCACCTCGTTGGTGATCCGGGTGGAGATCCGCTCCAGCACGTCGTAGGGCAGCCGGGTCCAGTCGGCGGTCATGGCGTCCTCGCTGGACACCGGCCGCAGCACCACCGGGTGGCCGTAGGTGCGCCCGTCGCCCTGCACACCCACGCTGCGCACGTCGGCGAGCAGCACCACCGGGCACTGCCAGATGTCGCGGTCCAGCCCGGCGGCGGTGAGCTCCTCCCTGGCGATCGCGTCGGCGGCGCGCAGCGTGGCCAGTCGGTCGGCGGTGACCTCGCCGATGATCCGGATGCCCAGCCCGGGGCCCGGGAACGGCTGGCGGTGCACGATCGTCTCCGGCAGGCCCAGCTCCAGGCCCACCCGGCGGACCTCGTCCTTGAACAGCAGTCGCAGCGGCTCGACCAGCTCGAACCGCAGGTCCTCGGGCAGGCCGCCCACGTTGTGGTGGCTCTTGATGTTCGCGGTGCCCGCGCCACCACCGGACTCCACCACGTCCGGGTACAGCGTGCCCTGCACCAGGAACCGGTAGTCGCCCTTGGCCTTGAGGTCACGCTCGGCCTGCTCGAAGACCCGGATGAACTCCCGGCCGATGATCTTGCGCTTCTCCTCCGGGTCGGTCACCCCGGCCAGCGCGGTGAGGAACCGCTCCCTGGCGTCCACGGTGACCAGGTTCACCCCGGTGGCCGCCACGAAGTCCCGCTCGACCTGGGTGCGCTCGCCGGCGCGCAGCAGGCCGTGGTCGACGAACACGCAGGTCAGCCGGTCGCCGATGGCCTGCTGGACCAGCGCCGCGGCGACCGCGGAGTCCACCCCGCCGGACAACCCGCAGATGGCCCTGCCCTCGCCGACCTGGTCCCGGATCCGCGCCACCTGGTCCGCGACGATCGACGCGGTGGTCCACTGTGGACGAATTCCGGCGATGTCGTGCAGGAAGCGGCGGAGCACCTCCTGCCCGTGCGGCGAGTGCGCCACCTCCGGGTGGTACTGCACGCCGGCGAACCGGCGCTCGGGGTGCTCGAACCCGGCGACCGGCGCGCCCTCGCTGGTGGCGGTGACGGTGGCGCCCTCCGGCGCCTTGGTGACGCTGTCGCCGTGGCTCATCCACACCGGATGCCGGCCGGGCAGCTCGCGGTGCAGCACGCCGCCCTCGCCGAGCACCTTGACCTCGGTCCGCCCGTACTCGCGGGCCCCGGTGTGCTCGACGGCACCGCCGAGCGCGCCGGCCAGCACCTGGAAGCCGTAGCAGATGCCGAGCACCGGCACCCCCGACTCGACCAGCGCCGGGTCCACGCTCGGGGCACCCTCGGCGTAGACGCTGGAAGGGCCCCCGGACAGGATGATCGCCGCGGGCTTCCTGGCCAGGATCTCGCCGGCGCCGGCCGTGTGCGGCACGACCTCCGAGTACACCTGGGCCTCGCGGACCCGCCGCGCGATCAGCTGCGCGTACTGGGCCCCGAAGTCCACCACCAACACGGGTCCGTCGGCCACCCGCCTACCTCCTGCCTCGCGTGCCCGGCGGGTCCATCGTCCCAGGTGGGGTTCGTCGGGCCGCCGCCGCCCCGGCCGTGGCGGACGGCCCCTCCCACCACATATGTTGATCGGGCCTCGTGTTGATCGGGCCTTGTGTTGATCGGCCTTGTCGATCGGGCACTGCGACGCCGGACTCGGAAAGGGGAGCGCCATGCGGGCCACGGTGATCTACGGAGCGGGCGACGTGCGGGTGACCGACGTCCCCGACCCGAAGCTGGTCGAGCCGACCGACGCACTGGTGCGGGTGACCCACTCCTGCATCTGCGGCAGCGACCTGTGGCCGTACAAGAGCATGCCCCGCGTCGAGGAGGGCCAGCGGATCGGCCACGAGTTCCTCGGCGTGGTGGAGGAGGTCGGCGCCGAGGTGCGCGGCGTGCGGCCCGGCGACCTGGTGGTGGCTCCGTTCGTCTTCTCCGACAACACCTGCGAGTTCTGCCGCGAGGGCCTGCACACGTCGTGCGTCAACGGCGGCTTCTACGGAACGGACGGGGTGGACGGCGGCCAGGGCGAGGCGGTGCGGGTGCCGCAGGCCGACGGCACGCTGGTCCCGCTGCCGCCGACCGGCGACGAGGAGCTGCTCGCCTCGCTGCTCACCCTGTCCGACGTGTTCCCCACCGGCCACCACGCGGCGGTGACCGCCGGGGTGGGGCCGCGCACCACGGTCACCGTGATCGGTGACGGCGCGGTGGGGCTGTGCGCGGTGCTGGCCGCCCGCCGGCTGGGCGCCGAGCGGATCGTGCTGATGGGCCGGCACCCGGCGCGCACCGACCTCGGCGTGGAGTTCGGCGCGACCGACGTGGTCGCCGAGCGCGGCGCGGAGGGCGCGGCGCGGGTACGGGAGTTGACCGGCAGGGGCACGCACGCCGTGCTGGAGTGTGTCGGCACCGAGGAGGCGCTGGCGACCGGGCTGCGGGTGGCGCGGCCGGGCGGCCGGGTGAGCCGGGTCGGCGTCCCGCAGTACGAGCAGGGCTCGGTGGGGCCCGCGATGTTCCGCCGCAACGTCACGCTGACCGGTGGGATCGCCCCGGCCCGCGCGTACATCGAGGAGCTGCTGCCGGACGTGGTGGAGGGCCGGGTGCGGCCGGGCCGGGTGTTCGACCGCACCATCGGCCTCGACGACGTCCCCGGTGGCTACCGCGCCATGGCCGACCGCGAGGCCCTCAAGGTCCTCGTGAAGCCCTGACCCGCCCCGTGTCCAATGCCACCGATGCCACCAATGTCACCAAGGGGGGCCTTGGTGGCTCACCCGGGGGTGTGATGCCGGTGGGGCCGGTGGCCGCGGCGCTGGCACGGGCCTAGCGTGGCCGGCATGGACGACACGATCACCCCGCGGCCACGGCCCTGCTGGGTCGCCGGCCGGCCCGAGCAGGGCGCGAGCACCCTCGTGGTCACCCACCCCTTCGATGGCAGCGAGGTCGCGACGGTGTCGGTGCCCGGCCCGGAGCAGGTCGAGCGGGCCGTCGCCGCGGCCGCGGCGGTGGCCCCGGCATGGCGGGTCGCGCCGGCGTACCGGCGGGCCGACGCGCTGGAGCACGTCTCCCGTGGCCTGGCCGCGCGGGCCGACGAGCTGGCCGAGGTGATCACCGCGGAGAGCGGCAAGCCGCTGCGCTGGGCCGAGGTGGAGGTGCGCCGCGCGGTGTCGGTGTTCCGGGTCGCCGCCGAGGAGACCAGGGCCGACGACGGGGTGCTGCAGCGGCTGGACACCGACAGCGCCGGCGAGGGGCGGCTCGCGCTGGTCCGGCGGGTGCCGCGCGGGCCGGTGCTGGGCATCGCGCCGTTCAACTTCCCGCTCAACCTGGTGGCGCACAAGGTCGCCCCCGCGTTGGCCGTCGGCGCGCCGATCGTGGTCAAGCCCGCCCCGCGCACCCCGCTGTCCGCGCTGGTCCTGGGCGAGCTGCTGGCCGAGGCCGGCCTCCCGGAGGGCGCGTTCTCCGTGCTGCCACTGGGCAACGCCGAGACCGAGGCGCTGGTGTCCGACGAACGGCTGCCGGTGGTGTCGTTCACCGGCTCGGTTCCGGTGGGCTGGCGGATCGCCGACGCCGTGCCGCGCAAGCACGTCGTGCTCGAGTTGGGCGGCAACGCGGCGGCCGTGGTGCTGGCCGACTGGCCGGACCTGGACGGGGCGGCCGAGCGCGTCGCGACCTTCGGCACGTACCAGGCCGGCCAGTCCTGTATCGCCGTGCAGCGGGTGATCGTGGAGCGGGCGATCGCGGACGAGTTCGTGCCGAAGCTGGCCGGCGCGGTGCGGGCCCAGCCCGCCGGCGACCCGTACGACACGGCCACCTCGGTCGGGCCGGTGGTGGACGAGGCCGCGGCCGAGCGGATCGTCGCGTGGGTCGAGGAGGCGGTCGCCGGCGGGGCGCGGCTGCTCGCCGGCGGGGGTCGCGAGGGCACCACGGTGGCCCCGACGCTGCTCGCCGACGTGCCGGTGAGCGCCAGGGTCTGGGCCGAGGAGGTCTTCGGCCCGGTGCTCGCGGTGGCGGTGGTGGACTCGGCGGACGAGGCGTTCGCCGCGGTCAACGCCTCCGCCTACGGCCTGCAGGCCGGCGTCTTCACCCGCGACATGGAACTCGCCTTCCGCGCCGCCGCCGAGCTCGAGGTCGGCGGGGTGATCCTCGGCGACGTGCCCTCCTACCGCGCGGACCAGATGCCCTACGGCGGGGTGAAGGGCTCCGGCCGCGGCCGGGAGGGCGTGCCCGCCGCGATGCGCGACCTCACCGAGGAGAAGGTCACCGTGCTCACCGGCGTGGTGCCGTAGCCTCGTGGGCTAGCCGCGCTCGACGATCGGCAGCCGCAGGGCGGCCGGCGCGTGCGGGGGCACCGCGGGGTTCTTCGGGGGCACCGGGTCCAGCCGGCGGTAGCCCGCGCCCTGCTCCGGCCGCGGGTCCGGCTCGCCCTTGTTGGGCCAGAAGGAGAACGCCCGCTCCGCCTGCGCGGTGATCGTCAGCGACGGGTTCACCCCGAGGTTCGCGGTGATCGCCGTACCGTCCACGATGGACAGGTTCGGGTAGTGGAACACCCGGTGGTAGGGGTCGATGACGCCGTGCTCCGGGCTGTCGCCGATCGGGGCGCCGCCGATGAAGTGCGCGGTGAGCGGGATGTCGAACAGCTCGCTCCACGCGCCGCCGGCGACCCCGCCGATGTGCTCGGCGACCCGCAGGTTCGCCTCGTAGCCGGCACGGATGAACGTGGGGTTGGGCACGCCGTGCCCCTGGCGGGAGGTGTACCGGCGGCGGCCGAACCAGCCGCGCCTGGTGTAGGTGGTGATCGAGTTGTCCAGGCTCTGCATCACCAGCAGGATCACTGTCCGCTCACTCCACCGGTAGCCGTTGAGCAGCCGCGCGGCCCGCACCGGGTGGCGGACCATGAACCGCAGCGCCTGGCGCCAGCGCGGCACCGGCGAGTCGCCCTCGGTGGCGATGGTCTGCAGCAGGCTCATCGCGTTGCTGCCCTTGCCGTAGCGCACCGGCTCGATGTGGGTGATCTCGTCGGGGTGGATCGAGGAGGTGATGGCGACACCTCGGCTGAAGTCCCGCTCGGGGTCCACCGACGGCCGGGCGGAGCCGAGGATCGCCTCGGAGTTCGTGCGGGTGAGCTCGCCCAGTCGCGGGGAGAGCCGGGGCAGCGCGCCGCTGTCCCGCATCCGGTGCAGCAACCGCTGGGTGCCCCAGGTGCCGGCGGCCAGCACGACATGGTCGGCGGTGAGGGTGTGCCGGAACCGCCGGGAGGTGGTATCGGTCCTGCGGACGTCGACCTCGAAGGCGCCTCCCCCGCCGGCTACGCCCCCATTGGCGGGGGTAGCCCCACTGCGGCGCGGCCGCAGCGCGGTGACCGTGGTCAGCGGGATGACCTTCGCCCCGCCCCGCTCGGCGAGGTGGAGGTAGTTCTTCACCAGGGTGTTCTTCGCGCCGACCCGGCAGCCGGTCATGCACGAGCCGCACTCGGTGCACCCGGTGCGCTCCGGCCCGGCGCCGCCGAAGTACGGATCGGCGGCGCGTTCACCCGGCCGGCCGAAGTACACCCCCACCGGCACCGGGTGGTAGCTGCCGGTTACGCCCATGTCGGCGGCGACCTCGCGCATCACCTCGTCGGCCGGGGTGACCGACGGGTTGGTGACCACGCCGAGCATCCGGCTCGCCTGGTCGTAGTGCGGGGCGAGCTCGGCCCGCCAGTCGGTGATGTGCGCCCACTGCCGGTCGGTGTAGAACGGCTCGAGCGGACGGTAGAGCGTGTTGGCGTACACGAGCGAGCCGCCGCCGACGCCCGCACCGGCGAGGATCATCACGTCCTTGAGCAGGTGGATGCGCTGGATGCCGAAGCAGCCCAGCCGCGGCGCCCACAGGTACCGGCGTAGGTCCCACGAAGTCCTGGCGAACTCGTCGTCGGCGAACCGGCGGCCGGCCTCGATGACGGCCACCCGGTAGCCCTTCTCGGTGAGCCGCAGCGCGGCAACGCTGCCGCCGAAGCCCGACCCGACGACGATGACGTCGTAGTCCGTGGTGGTGTTACGCGCAGTCACACCTAAAGCCTAACCCGCGGGTAACACCCTGAACAGGGGCAAGTTACCGGCGAGTTGGCACCTCAGCAGCGGATGGTGAGGCCGACCTTCTGGAACTCCTTGAGATCGGAGTAGCCGGTCTTGGCCAGCGCCCTGCGCAGCGCGCCGAAGAGGTTGACCACGCCCTCCGCGTCGACCGAAGGGCCGTAGAGCAGGGTCTTCAGGTCGACCGGGCGGGCCGGGCCGCCGACCACCCGGGACCGCGGCAGCGAGGGGTGGGCCGCGGCGGCCGTCCAGTACAGGCCCTTGCCGGGCGCCTCGGTCGCGGCCGCGAGCGGGGCGCCGAGCATCACGGCGTCGGCGCCGCACGCGATGGCCTTGGCGATGTCGCCGGACACGCCGATTCCGCCGTCGGCGATGACGTGCACGTACCGGCCGCCGGTCTCGTCGAGGTAGTCCCGGCGCGCGGCGGCGGCGTCGATGATCGCGGTGGCCATCGGCACCCCGATGCCGAGCACCCGGTCGGTGCTGGTGACCCCGGGGCTGGAGCCGTGACCGACGATCACCCCGGCCGCGCCGGTGCGCATGAGGTGCATCGCCGTGCGGTAGTCGCTCACCCCGCCGGCGATGACCGGCACCTCGAGGTCGGCGATGAACTCCTTGAGGTTGAGCGGGTCGCCGTCCTTGGCGACGTGCTCGGCGGAGACGATGGTGCCCTGCACGACCAGGATCTCCACGCCGGCGGCGAGCAGGTCGGGGGTGAGCTCGGCGGCGTGCTGCGGGCTGACCCTGGCCGCGACGGTGACCCCGGCCTCGCGGACCGTGCGGATCGCCTCGGTGAGCAGGTCGGCGCGGATCGGCGCGGAGTGCAGCTCCTGCAGCAGCCCGACCAGCGCGGCCGAGTCGCCGTCCCGCGCGGTGCGGACGATGCGGTCAAGCACGTCCTCGGCGCCGGCGTGCCGGGCCCACAACCCCTCGGCGTTGAGCACGCCGAGGCCGCCGAGCTCACCGACGGCCACCGCGGTGGCCGGGGACACGACCGCGTCGGTGGGGTGGGTCACCAGCGGCAGGTCGAAACGGTAGGCGTCGATCTGCCACGCGGTGGACACCACCTTGGACGAGCGCGTGCGCCGGGAGGGCACGATCTCGATGTCGTCGAGCTGGTACGCCCGCCGCGCGGTGCGCCCCATGCCGATCTCGACCAGATCCCGCACGTGTGGTCCCTTCTCCGGCGCCGATGTTGCCGGCCCATTGTCGCGGCGCGGCCGGTGTCACCGGTGCGGGGGTGGGGTCCGATCAGCCCCGGGTGGTGTAGTTGGGCGCCTCGACGGTCATGGTCACGTCGTGCGGGTGGCTCTCCTTGAGCCCGGCCGCGGTGATCCGCACCAGCTTGGCCTGCTGCAGCTCGGGGATGGTGCGCGCGCCGGCGTAGCCCATGCCCGAGCGCAGGCCACCGGCGAGCTGGTGCACCACCGTGGCGAGCGGGCCGCGGAACGGGATGCGGCCCTCGATGCCCTCCGGCACGAGCTTGTCCTCGGAGAGCACGTCGTCCTGCGCGTAGCGGTCCTTGGAGTAGGACTTGCCACCGCCGCGGGACTGCATGGCGCCGAGCGAGCCCATGCCGCGGTAGGTCTTGTACTGCTTGCCGTTGACCAGGATGAGGTCGCCGGGGGCCTCCGCGGTGCCGGCGAGCAGGCTGCCGAGCATCACCGAGGACGCGCCGGCGGCGATGGCCTTGACGATGTCGCCGGAGTACTGGATGCCGCCGTCGCCGATCACCGGCACCCCGGCGGGCCGGCACGCCTGGTCGGCGTCGTAGATGGCGGAGATCTGCGGGACGCCGACGCCGGCGACGACCCGGGTGGTGCAGATCGAGCCCGGTCCGACGCCGACCTTCACGCCGTCGGCGCCGGCGTCGACGAGGGCCTGCGCGCCGGCGCGGGTGGCGACGTTGCCGCCGACGACGTCGACGGCCTCGCCCAGCTCCTTCTTCAGCACGGCCACGGTGTCGGCGACGGCCCGGTGGTGGCCGTGCGCGGTGTCGACCATCAGCACGTCGACGCCGGCATCGGCCAGCGCCATGGCGCGCTGGTGGCCGTCGGGACCGACGCCGACGGCCGCGGCGACGAGCAGCCGGCCGTCGGTGTCCTTGGTGGCGTTGGGGTACTGCTCGGTCTTGACGAAGTCCTTGACGGTGATGAGGCCGCGCAGCTTGCCGGCGCCGTCGACGATCGGCAGCTTCTCGATCTTGTGTCGGCGGAGCAGGCCGAGCGCGGCGTCGGCGGTGACCCCGACCTGGGCGGTGACCAGTGGGGCGGGGGTCATGACGTCGCGCACGAGCTTGCTGTGGTCGACCTCGAAGCGCATGTCGCGGTTGGTGATGATGCCCACGAGGGTGCCGGCGGCGTCGGTGACCGGGACGCCGGAGATGCGGTAGCGGGCGCAGAGGGCGTCGACCTCGGCGAGGGTGGCCTCCGGGGAGCAGGTGACCGGGTCGGTGACCATGCCGGCCTCGGAGCGCTTGACCACCTCGACGGCCTGGGCCTGCTCGTCGATGGGCATGTTGCGCTGGAGGACGCCGATGCCGCCCTGGCGGGCCATGGCGATGGCCATCCTGGCCTCGGTCACGGTGTCCATGGCCGCGCTGGCCAGTGGGACGCGCAGGCTGACGTTGCGGGTGAGGCGGGTGGCGGTGTCGACCGCGCTGGGCACGACGTCGGACTCGGCCGGAAGGAGCAGGACGTCGTCGAAGGTCAGGCCGAGCATGGCGAACTTGTCCGGGATCGCGGCGGTGAACTCGCTCGTCATGGCGGGGTGTGGGCCTTCCTTCGGGGTACCGGGAGTGGCGGTTCCGGTGTGCGGGACCTGCCTCGATGGTATCCGGCGGGACGGCGGCGCCTCCGCCCCGGGAGCGGCGCCGGCAGCCGCTCGCTCGGCCGGGTCCGAGCCGACGCCGGGCCCCGCTGGAGCGACGCTCGGTGAAGAGCCGAACCCGTTCCGGGAAGCCCCGCAAGCACGACCACCTCGACGTCCGGTAGAACGATCACCTGAGACAGCGCTTCGGCAAAAGGTGCTTGGTCGAAAAGCGCTTCGTCGACAAGGGAATTCGTCGACAGCGCTTCGTCGAAAACGACCCGCCACCGAGCACCCCCCACCCTTGGGGGGCGGCCCCGCTTCCAGCTTACCGGACCCGGTGGCCCGACCAGGGAGAAAGCGCTTTCTCCACAGCAGTTGCCCACATTCGGCGTTGCCTGTGGACAACTGCGGCGACGAGCCCCGTGGACCAGCGGGAAGCCGCCGACCGACCGGTCGAGCGAGCCTCCTCGCGCTGGTAGGCGCCCTGCTCCGATCGGGGGAAGGTGTGCGTTCGGCGAAGCCTACTGGACGTGTCCCAGGCAGCGCCCGGTACCGTGCAGGTCGTGCCACACGACGTGTTGCCCCCAGACCCGTTCGCCGACGACCCGGACGACCCGGCCAGGGAGATCGCGGCCCTGGAGGACGAGCCGGTCGAGCCGATCAGCGCCAGCGAGCGCGCCGAGCTGCTCGCCGACCTCTCCGACCTGGCGATGTACCAGGCACTGCTGGAGCCTCGCGGGGTACGCGGAATCGTGGTCGACTGCGGCGAGTGCGACCAACCGCACTACCACGACTGGCACCTGCTACGGGCCAGCCTCGAGCAACTCCTCTCCGACGGCCGAATGCGCCCGCACGAGCCGGCGTTCGACCCCAACCCCGCTGACTACGTCACCTGGGACTACTGCCGCGGCTTCGCCGACGGCGTCACCGCCACCGAGAGCGCCTACTAGGCCGGGCCCACTAGGCGGGCAGAGCCACCAGAACGCGAGGGCGCGGGACCGGCTGGTCCCGCGCCCTCGGTCGTGTTCGAGGCTCAGGTCGTCGGCACCTCGTTGGGCTCCTGCCCCGGGTCGTACCGCGGGCTGCTGCCCGACTCGCTGCCGTCCACCGGTGACGGGGACGGCGAGGACGAGGTGCTGGGTGTCGGCTGGTGGGAGCTGGTCTCCGGCGGCAGCGTCGGCTGCGGCTGCGTCGTCGCGCTGGGCGAGCTCGGCGACGTGGACGGCTTCGCCGAACCGCTGGTTCCCGGTGTCGCCGTGGGCCTGGTCGGCTGGACCGGCGCCGCCGGGTCGTGCAGCCGCATCGACAGTGCGAGGTGCTCGGCGCGCAGCCGCTCCGCCTCGTCGGGCGAGGACACCCCGGCCAGCGCGTGCTGCGCGTCTTCCAGCGCGCGCCGCGCCTCCTCGTACCGGCCTTGCGCGAGGGCCAGGTTCGCCGCGTCGAGGTCGGTCCGCACCGCCGCGGCGGCCTCCACCGAGCGGGCGTGGTCGGCGTAGAGCACCTTGGTCAGTGCCCAGAGGGTGTCCCCGGGCTGGGCGTCCCTGGCGGCGAGCCCGGTCCCGGTGAACCCGATGGCGAGCACGGCGGCCGCCGCCGCGACCGGCACCAGAAATCTGCGCCGGCGACCCGCGGCGGCGTTGCGTCTGGCCAGCGCCGCTCTCCGCACGGTGGTCACCGCGGTGTCGATGTCGACCAGCTCGCCGAACGGCACGCTGTCGACGTCCCGCCGCCAGGCCAGCAGCAGGGCGTTGAGCTCCTGGTCCCCCAGCCCGTCGGCGGCTCGCGGGTCCGACCCGCCGAGCGCGTCCAGCAGCGCGTCGTCGGCCTGCACCTGGGACAGGTCGTCCGGTGAGCCGCTGATGGTGGTCTCGACGACGTCGTCGGATCCTCTGGCGTACGCCTCGTCCCGCGCGCTCCCGCGCCGGCTGTGCTGTTCCGTCACTTCAGACCACCTCCTCAGCGGCCAGTACCTTGCGAAGCCGGGCCAGCGCCCGGTGCTGGGCCACCCTGACCGCGCCGGGGGTGGACCCCACGGCCTCGGCCGTCTCCTCGGCGGAGAGGCCCACGACGACCCGAAGGACCACGATCTCGCGCTGCTTCTCCGGCAGGACGCGGAGCAGCTGGGACATCCGCGCGTTCAGCTCGCCCTGGAGGGCCCGCTGCTCGGGGCCGACGCCGCCCTCCACCTCGTCGGGCACCTCGGCCACCGGCTCGGCGCGGTTGCGCGCCGCCGCCCGGTGCGCGTCGGCCACCTTGTGCTGGGCGATGCCGTAGACGAAAGCCAGGAAAGGGCGGCCCTGGTCACGGTACGAGGGCAATGCCGTGAGCACCGCGAGACACACCTCCTGGGCTACGTCGTCAGCCGAGGCGAACGAACGTTCCTGCCTTCCGACCCTGGCGCGGCAGTACCGCACCACGAGGGGGCGGATGGCAGCAAGAAGCCGATCCACTGCCTGGGGTTCACCCTCGACAGCGGCGGCGACCGACTCCTCCAGTCCGTCCCCCACATTGGCCATCGCAGACAACAGTCCCGGTGTTACGTGTAGGCGTGCAAAGAACCCGGCGTGCGGTTCAGACATCCCTCACGCCGGTGATACCCACCGTACCTTCCAGTCCTGCCGGCCTCGCTCACGGTTGCCACCGGCGCGTCCTGAAACTCCTCGCGGACCTAGCAGCTTACCCCAAGTGTTGCAAAATTCAACAACCTCGCGAAGCCGCGGAGCGGGCCGCGCCGGACGTAGGCACGTCGAGCCGGCACGCGACGCACGGGAGGCGTGGCGTGCCGGAAGGAGGATTCGTCAGGAGACGAGGCCGCGCCGGAAGCCGTGTGCGACGGCCTGCGCCCGGTCGCGCACGCCCAGCTTGCGGAACAGCCGCCGGGCGTGGGTCTTGACCGTGTCCTCGGACAGGTAGAGCTCGCGGCCGATCTGGCCGTTGCTCTTGCCCTGGCTCATGCCGCGCAACACCTGCAGCTCGCGCTCGGTGAGCTGGACACCGGGGTCGGACGGCTGCCGCGGCGCGGGGACCGAGGTGCTGGCCAGGGTGTGCGCGAGCGCGGCGACCAGCTCGGGGCGGGACGCGTCCCAACGGAGGTAGCCGCGGGCGCCGCCGGCGATGGCGGCGGCGATGCTGCCGGCATCGTCCGGCGCGCCGAACACGATGACGTTGGCCTGCGGGTTGGCGGAGACCAGCCGGCGGGTCGCCTCGACGCCCGTCGGCACGGCGCGCTGGGTGCCGACCAGCACGACGTCGACCGGCTGCCGGGAGTACCTGGCGAGCAACTCGTCACCGTGCGCTACACAGTCGATGCGACTGACGCCGGGGACGGCAGACATCACGCGGGTGAGCCCTTCGCGGACACTGCGTCGGTCGTCGCAGATCAAGACCGTCGTCACGGGGTTTCCTTCCTGCAGCCGGGTGACATTCCATATCCCCTATCGGACGCTTTAGGCTCAACCTTGACACGATCCGGTGGCTTTTTTTGAGAAAGCCTCGCCCGGATGTCGGTATGCCTGGTGTGAGCCAGGGAACACCCGCCGGTCGGGACCCAGGGTGACTCCAGGGCCAGCCGCCGCCCCACGCCGTCCGAGCGCAGTAACACAGCGTGCAACTCGTCGGTAACCAACGCCTGGTGCGCGGCCGCCCTCCGGCCGTCCAGGTCGGCGGCGAGCAGGCCGGCCGGCCAGGTCAGCGAGCGCAGCTCCCACCGGGCCGCGTGGTCCAGCGCGGCCTCGACCAGGCCGACCGCCCGCTCCCTGGCCGCGGGATCACCGGTGGCCGCCAGCGCCGCGCCGAGCACCAGGTGGGACTTGATGCCGTGCCGCACCGCATTCCGGTGGGCGGCCAGCTCCGCCGCGCGCTCCGCGGGACCGACCGCCGCCTCCGGCCGGCCGTCGGCGAGCTCCACCTCCGCGCCCACCCAGCCGGCCCGCACCTCCGCGCGCCAGCCGGCGGAGCGGGCGGTGGCCGCGGCGAGCAGGCGCCGGGCGGCGGTGGTCCGGCCGAGGGCGAGGTTGTCCGCGGCCAGCCCGAGCAGGGCATCGGCACGGGCACCGGCGGGGTCGAGGCCGTCCTGGTCGGCGGGGTCGGCGGGCCGGGCGCCGACCAGCGCGAGGGCGGCACCGTCGAGCGGACGGGCCGCGGCGTGCCCGCCCAGCTGCCGGCGGTGCGCGGCCAGCGTGGCCAGTGCCAGCGCGGCGAGCGTCCGGTCCCGCCCCCTGGCCAGCCCGCCGAGCAGGGTGGCCGCGGCGGCGTAGCACCCCTGCGCGCCGAGCAGCACCGCCGCCAACCAGCGCCGGCGGGGCGCTCCCTCGGCGGCCGCGGCGAGGTCCCGGCGCCCCGGGGGCGGCCCGGCCCCGAACGCGGCCGCGCGCAACCCGGCCTCGTCCATCACGGGTGCCCGAGCAGGACGTACTCGAGCCGGTCGACGGCGGCGGGCAGGTCGCCGAGCAACTCCACCTTCGCGGGCAGCGTGGCGGCGTCCCAACCGGACCCGCACGCGAACAGGCGGCTCCGCTGGCGGCCCCTGGCCAGCCGGGTGAACAGCCGCGGATCGGCACCGGGTCGAGCCGCCCACAGCACGACCGCGGCCGGCAGGCTGCGGCGGACCGCGACGGCCAGCGTGTCGGCGGGCATCGGGCTACCGAACAACTGGGCGAGCAGCCGGCGCTCGGCCAGCCCCGCGGCGAGCGCGTACAGCGGAAGGCCGTTGCGCTCCTCGGGCACGCAGCCGAGCAGCACCGGCCGCCGGTTGCGCGGCTCGGCGGGGACGGGGGTCGCCCGGACCAGCGCCGCGAGCACGCACTCGGCGAGCATGTGCTCCACCTCGACGCCGGCGGCGCCGACCCGATCCCTGCGGGCGAGCGCGGCCAGCACCGGCTCGACGATCTCCTCCCACGTCACCAGCACCCCCTCGGCCGCGATCGCCTCCGCGAGCAACCGCTGCACGGTGTGCACGTCCATGGCCAGTGCCGCGGCGCTGAGCCGCCGGGCGAACCGCGACGGGCCGAGCCCGGCGCCGTCGGCCGGCTCCTCGGCGGGCAGCACCACGGCGCCGTCGGGAGTGTCCACGCGTAGTGCCATGGTCGGCGGGGGCGCCGGCGCGGGCCGAGCGGACTCGGCGGGCGCGCACTTGGGCATCCTGGCGAGGGCATAGCGGGCGGCTTCGGCGGTGGACGCGCCGCTGAGCAGTGCCCGCTGCATCAGCTCGAGGCGGCCGATGTCGGCGGGACCGTACCGGCGGTGCCGTCCACCGGTGTGCCGGCTCGGGCCGACGCCGTACCGACGGTCCCAGGTGCGCAGCGTCGAGGGGGCCACGCCCAGCCGGCGGGCGACCGAAGCGACCGGGAGCGTGGGCTCGGCGGCGACGGCGGCGGCGACGGCAATGCCGGAATCAGCCCGCGCCGACCTGTCGCCGGCTGGCTCGTTCGGGCCAGGCTCCGATCCCACCTGCCCCAATATCCCGGGCGCGACCAGGTGCGGCAACCGTGCTGGTCACCGGGCCTCACACCTACGGGGGAAGCCTAATGGTTGAATCGCGAAGAATGCCTTGAACAACTATTGACGCGGTTCTAACGTTACGCGCGTTGCACCGAATGGAGTAGCGAGCGAAGGCGAGACGGTAGGGGGCGCGTCGTGCGGGAGGGGGAAGCAGGCCGCGCCTGAACGGTCGAGTTGACGCGAGCTCGAGTCGCACGAACAACTGCAGAGTCCGGCTGATGGAGCCGGACAGCGGAGGCGGTCACGATGGCAGACACGCGCAGGCTTCCTGGGCCGAACGCCGACATGTGGGACTGGCAGCTCGAGGGGGCGTGCAGGGGAATGGACAGCGGATCCTTCTTTCATCCGGACGGCGAACGGGGGCCGGCGAGGGCGCGCCGCGAGGCCAGGGCGAAGGCCGTGTGCCAGACCTGCCCAGTGCTGGAGATGTGCCGACAACACGCGCTGGCGGTGCACGAGCCGTACGGCATCTGGGGCGGGCTGTCCGAGTCGGAACGGGAGATGATCATCAAGTCGGGCAAGCGCACGCTGAGCCTGGCCGGAAGCTGAACTCGGCCACCGGCGCCCCGGCGGCGTCGGGGCGCCGGTGACGCCCTCGCGGTGGGGAGCTGATCCAGCGGCTCGGGTCGGACCTGGTGGTGCCGGGCCCGATCAGGGGCGGCCGATGCCCGGCCTCGCGGGACGGGTGAACGAGTCCCAGGCGCCCATCGCGGCGTCGACCACCGCGGCCAGCTCGCCGGTCGCCCGCCCGTCCCTGGCCTGGATGGACAGTCCGAACAGGACTGTTCCGTAGAAGGTGGCCATCGCCGCGGTGTCCACGCCAGCCGGCAGGTCGCCGTCGGCGACGCCACGGTCGAGGCGGGTCCGGATGTCGGCGAGGGTCTCCCGGCGCAGGGTGGCGAGGTGTTCGCGCACGCCGTGGTTGGCCGGGGTCGCCGTGGTGGCGGCGAGCACGACCATGCAGCCCGGCGGTAGCGCGGGATCGGTGTAGGCGGCGAGGTTGTCCCGCAGCATCGCCTCGATGGCCGCGCGCGCGGTCGGTTTCTCGGTGAGCGCGCGCCGGGTGTGGCCGCCGTGGGTAGCCCCGTACAGCGCGACAGCCTCCCGGAACAGCGCCTCCTTTCCGCCGAACGCGGCGTACAGGCTCGGCGAGTTGATGCGCATGGCAGCGGTCAGGTCGGCCAGCGAGGCGCCGTCGTAGCCGCGCTCCCAGAAGACCCGCATGGCCGCGGCCAGCGCCGCGTCCCGGTCGAAGCCGCGGGGTCGCCCTCGGGGTGACATCGGTCTCTTTCTGTATCGATTGGCACAAAAAAGCTTGCCCTTCGATCGTACCCCGCCGTATTTGTGTATCGACCGGTACAGAACTGGAGGGACGATGACGGGACTGGACGGCAGGGTCGCACTGGTGACCGGCGGGAGCCGTGGGATCGGGGCGGCGATCGCCACCCGCCTCGCGGCGGACGGCGCGGACGTGGCGATCACCTACGCGAGGGCGGAGGACCGAGCGGCGGAGGTCGTGGGGCAAATCGAGGGGCTGGGCCGCAAGGCGCTGGCGATCCGGGCGGACAGCGCTGACGCCGAGGCGTTGACCTCCGCGGTGGACAGCGCGGCCGGGGTGCTCGGCGGGTTGGACGTGCTGGTGAACAACGCCGGCATCTTCGCCGTGACGCCCGTGGAGGAGCTCGCCGTGGCCGACATCGACCGCATGTTGGCGATCCACGTGCGTGCGGTGCTGGTCGCGACCAAGGCGGCGGTGCCGCACATGACCCGTGGCGGGCGGATCATCAGTGTCGGCAGCAACCTCGCCGAGCGGGCCATCGGGCCGGGGCTCAGCCTGTACTCGGCGAGCAAGTCGGCGCTGCTCGGGCTGACCAGGGCGTTGGGGCGGGAGCTGGCGCCGCGCGGGATCACCGCGGTGGTGGTGCAGCCGGGCTCGACCGACACCGAGATGAACCCGGCCGGCGGCGAGCACGCCGCGGCACAGCTCGCGCTGAACCCGAGCGGCCGGTTCGCCGAGCCCGCCGACATCGCGGCGACGGTGGCCCACCTGGCCGGCGACGGCGGCCGGCTGATCACCGGCACCGCCATCACCATCGACGGCGGGCTGAACGCCTGACCCGGGGGACGAACCACAGTAGACACACGCTTTCCGGCGGCGAACGCGCGTTTCGGCGGGAGCGCACGTCCGGGCGAGAGCGCACATCCTGGCGAGAGTGCGCGTTCGGCGGACGCAGATCACCGGTGGGTGCGCATCCCATCCTTCGGTGGGCGCACGTCCCGGCGGGAGCGCACGTTTCGGCGGGAGCGCGCGTTTCGGTGAGCGCACATCACCGGTGGGCGCGCATCCCATCCCCGATGGGCGCACGTCCCGGCGGGCGTGCGCCCCCTGGGCGTGCGTCCCGGGGGTGGGCGTGCGTCCCCGGGTGGGCGTCCGTTCTGGGTGGGCGGATCTCTGGGATCGAAACCGAATTCGGGGTCACCTGCACCTTTCACGGGCAGCGTGGCTCTCGCCCGGGCGTCCGTTTCGGGGGCGGGGCGTCCGTTCTCGGTGTGGGCGCGCATTTCGGTGCGGAGGCGCCCGTTCCGCGAACATGCGCCTTACGAGGCTTAGGCGCGAGGACCGGGGCATCGACGCGGCCGTCGCCGACCTGCGCGCCGGCGGCGACGAGCTGCGCGGTTGCCCGCGCGTCGCGGCACGGCGGCGCGGGGACCAGCGTGGACGTGCGCGTCCCGGCGACGCGCATTTTCGGTGCGGAGGCGCCCGTTCCGCGAACATGCGCCTTACGAGGCTTAGGCGCGAGGACCGGGGCATCGACGCGGCCGTCGCCGACCTGCGCGCCGGCGGCGACGAGCTGCGCGGTTGCCCGCGTCGCGGCACGGCGGCGGGGGGACCAGCGTGGACGTGCGCGTCCCGGCGGAACATGCGTTCCGGCGCTGAGGTGTGCCTGATGGCGGGACGTGTGCGTTCGGCGCGGACGCGTGCACTGCGGTGGGGCACGCGTACCGGCGCGGACGCGTGCACTGCGGTGGGGCACGCGTACCGGCGCGGACGCGCCACCCCGCTGTCGGGCACCGGCCTCGCCCGCGCCCCGCAGCGGCACCAACCGCCATCCCACCGCGGTCTTCCGGAAGCCCGCAGAGCACTCGATAGCATGAACCCAGCCCGAATACCGCGAGTGGCGGCCCCCCTAAGCATCCCCCACCCGCTCCGGGGGCCGGCCCCGCTTCCAGTTTACCGGGGATGGGGGTCGGGGAGGGGTGGTGCGGAAAATGTGGACAACTTCGGGGCCCAGACGCTCCGTTCGTGTTGATGCGGGATTCTGAGGGTTCCGTTCGTGCCAGCTCGGGGTTTTGACGGTTCCGCTCGTGTCGATGCGCGGTTCTGGCGGCTGCGGTCATACCGGCGGGATCTGACCAATCCGTTCGTGCCGATGCACGGTTCTGGCGGCTACCGTGGCATCAATGCGAGGTTCGGCGGTTCTGTTCTGCCGATACGGGTTCCGGCGGCTGCGGTCGTAGCGGCTCGGAATCTGGCGGTTCCGGTCGTGCCGGGCACGTGGGGGGCCTTCGTACCGGGGCACGCACTGGCCGCGTAGTGGCATGCGCCGGAATCCCGCCCCAACGCCGATCGAGGTGACGGGTACAGCGGCGTCGGATCGGAGTGGGACGGGGAACGGGTGTTGCCCCTCCCATGATGACGGGCGCCCGAGCCGAAGTGGGGAGGGGAACGGCCGCGGCCCCTCCGCTGGGCGTGCCCGGAATCAGGTGGGAATGACGCCGGGCACGGGACGGCGCGCCGCCCGTGCCGAGCATCAGCGCGCTCGGCACGGACGCCGGCACACCACGGACCCCGAGCGCTCGGGAGGCGCGAAACACGAACGGGCCGGCACCCCGATCGAGGTGCCGGCCCGTCGCGCCGTACGTGAGCGAGGAGTCAGTGGGAGTGCCCGTGGCCGTGGCCCGAGCCCTCGCCCTCCTCCTCGGGCTTGTCCACCACGGACGCCTCCGTGGTGAGCACCAGCCGGGCGATGGACGCCGCGTTGGCCACCGCGGAGCGGGTGACCTTCACCGGGTCCACGATGCCGGCCGCGAGCAGGTCGGTCAGCTCGCCGGTGGCCGCGTTGAAGCCCTGTCCCCAGCTCTGCTCCTGCACCTTGGACACGATGACCGCGCCCTCGTAGCCGGCGTTGCTGGCGATCCAGTACAGCGGCGCGGTGAGCGCGTCGCGCACGATGGTGACGCCCAGCGCCTCGTCGCCGGACCGCTCCTTGGCGAACGCGTCCAGCTCCTTCACCGCGTGCACCAGCGCCGAGCCACCACCCGGCACGATGCCCTCCTCGACGGCCGCCTTGGTGGAGGCCACCGCGTCCTCGATGCGGTGCTTGCGCTCGTTGAGCTCGGTCTCGGTCGCCGCGCCCACCTTGATCACCGCAACCCCACCACCGAGCTTGGCCAGCCGCTCCTGCAGCTTCTCCCGGTCCCAGTCGGAGTCGGTGGTCTCGATCTCCTTGCGGATCTGGGCGATCCGCGCCTGGATGTCCTCCTTGGTGCCGGCGCCGTCGACGATCGTGGTGGTGTCCTTGGTCACCTCGATCCTGCGCGCCCGGCCCAGCGACTCCAGCCCGGTCTCGGACAGCTTGCGGCCGACCTCCGCCGAGATCACCTCGGCACCGGTGACCACCGCGAGGTCGTCCAGGAACGCCTTGCGCCGGTCACCGAAGAACGGCGCCTTCACGGCCACCGCGGTGATGGTCTTGCGCAGCGAGTTCACGACCAGGGTGGACAACGCCTCGCCCTCGACGTCCTCGGCGATGATCAGCAGCGGCTTCTTGGCCTCGGCGACCTTCTCCAGCAGCGGGAGCAGGTCGGCCAACGCCGAGATCTTCTCCCGGTGCAGCAGCACGTAGGCGTCCTCCAGGATCGCCCGCTGCTCCTCCGGGTTGGTGGCGAAGTGCGCGGACAGGAAGCCCTTGTCGAACTGCACGCCCTCGGTGATGTCGAGCTCGGTGGCCAACGTGGAGGACTCCTCCACGGTGATCACGCCGTCCTCGCCGACCTTCTCCACGGCCTCCCCGAGCAGGGCGCCGATGGTGGCGTCGCGCGAGGTGACGGTGCCGACCTGGGCGATGTTGTCCCGGCCCTTGACCGGCGTGGCCTTGGCCTTGAGCACCTCGATGACCTTCTCGGCGGCGGCCTCGATGCCGCGGCCGAGCTCGGCCGGGTTCGCGCCGGCCGCGACGTTGCGCAGGCCGACCCTGACCAGCGACTGGGCCAGCACGGTGGCCGTGGTGGTCCCGTCGCCGGCGACGTCGTTGGTCTTGGTCGCCACGTTCTTGGCGAGCTGGGCGCCCAGGTTCTCGTACGGGTCGGCCAGCTCGATCTCCCTGGCGACGGTGACACCGTCGAGGGTGATCGTCGGGCCGCCGAACTTCTTGTCGAGCACGACGTGCCGACCCCGCGGCCCGAGGGTGACCTTCACCGCGTCGGCGAGCCGGTTCACCCCGCGTTCGAGCGCGCGACGAGCGTCCTCGTCGAAGTTGATCTGCTTCGGCATCGGTATCCTCTCTTGGCGCGGAAAACGCCCCGAAGGCCCCGGAAAGGTGGGGCCGCCGGGGCGTCACCGCAGCCGTGGGTCGTCAGTTGATGACGGCCAGCACGTCGCGAGCGGACAGGATCAAGTAGTCCTCACCGTTGTACTTGACCTCGGTGCCGCCGTACTTGGAGTAGATGACGACGTCACCCTCCTTGACGTCCACCGGAATCCGGTTGCCCTTGTCGTCGATGCGCCCCGGGCCCACGGCCAGGACCTTGCCCTCCTGGGGCTTCTCCTTCGCGGTGTCGGGGATGACGAGGCCGGACGCGGTCGTCTCCTCGGCCTCGCTCGTCTGGACAACGATCTTGTCCTCGAGCGGCTTGATGTTCACGCTCACCGGGTTGACCTCCACGGGTCGTCGAAAGCGTTGGCAGGTTACGTAACTGTCGTGCGTTGCTCGAGTCCGGGCAGGCGCCCTTCGTCTCGCGGTTACGGCGCCTACCACCCCCGCCGTCGCGGGTGCCGGGGCGTGTTTGGTGCCGTGCGATTAGCACTCTAGCGATGGGAGTGCTAGCCGCGCAAGGAGGGTCCGGGGAACTGGGGAAACGCCTGAACAGCCCGTTCGGGGCGGGGTCAGCGGGCGGGGTCGTCGACGGCGAGGCGGACCGCGAGGCCGGCGAACACCGCCGCGGACATCCGGTCCAGCCAGCGCCGCACGGCCCGGTGGCGGGCCAGCAGGTCGGCCAGCCGGCCCGAGGTGAACCCGGTCAGCGCGTCCACGGTGAGCCCCACCACGATGAGCAGCGCGCCCAGCACCAGCATCTGCACCGGCACCGGCCACGCCGACCCCGGCGTGACGAACTGGGGCACGAAGGCGAGGTAGAAGATGATCACCTTCGGGTTGGCCAGGTTGGTCAGCACGGCCAGCCCGTAGACCTTGCGCAGCGAGCGCATCTCCGGCTGCCGCCGCACGTCCGGCACGTCCGGCCCCGACGAGCGCAGCGCGTCCACCGCCAGGTAGAGCAGGAACACCACACCGGCCACCCGCACCACGTCCAGCGCGGCCGGCACCGCCTGGAACAACGCGCTCAACCCGAGTGCCGCGGCGAGGCTGTGCACGGCCAGCCCGGTGGACATCCCCAGCGCGGCGACCACCCCGGCGCGCGGCCCTGCCGCCATGCCGTTGGCGACGATGTACATCATGTCCGGCCCCGGCGCGAGGCTGATCACCGCCGCCGCGCCGAGGAACGCGACCAGCAGACCCGGGTCCACGGCGCCACCTCCTCGTCGATGCGGGCACGGTAGGCGGCCGGCACCGGCTGGTCACGCCGTTTTCCGCGCGTTGGGACGCGGCTCGGATGTTCACCGCGAGATCACCTGATCGGGTAGCCACGGCCACCCGGCCGTCGCAAGCTGTGGACGTTCCGACTGACCCGACCACGATGGGGAGCCTTGCCGTGCCCGAACCAGGAGACAACCCGTCCCGTGTGACCACCCGCCGTACCGTGCTGGCCGGTGGTGCCGCACTCGGCGCCGCCGCGGTCGTCACCGGCGTGGCGCTGCCGGCCGCCGCCAGGACCGGGGCCGGCCGGCCCGGCACCGGCGACCCCTTCACCCTTGGCGTCGCCTCCGGTGAGCCCGACCAGCACAGCGCCGTGCTGTGGACCCGACTCGCCCCCGACCCGCTGGCCGAGGACGGACTCGGCGGCATGGGCGACCGCCGCGTCGAGGTGCACTGGGAGCTGGCCCTCGACGAGCGCTTCCGCAGGGTGGTCCGCCGCGGCCACGAGCGCACCGACGCCGACCACGGCTACGCGGTGCACGTCGAGGTCGCCGGGCTGCTGCCGGGCTGGGAGTACTTCTACCGGTTCCGGGTCGGCCGGCACGTCTCACCGACCGGCCGGACCCGCACGGCGCCGCTGGTCGGCGTGTTCGGCGCCGGCCTGACGATGAGCTTCGCCTCCTGCTCGCAGTACGAGCACGGCTACTTCACCGCCTACCGGCACCTCGCCGCCGACGAGCCCGACCTCGTGCTGCACCTCGGCGACTACATCTACGAGTACCAGCGTGGCGTCTACGTCTCGCCGGACGGCAACGTGCGCGACCACCGCGGCCCGGAGACGGAGACGCTGGCCCACTACCGGCAGCGGCACGCCCAGTACCGCACCGACCCGGACCTGCGGGCCGCGCACGCGGTGGCGCCGTGGCTGGTGGTGCCGGACGACCACGAGGTGGACAACAACTGGGCCGGCGACATCCACGAGAAGCCGGAGATCCCGCAGCCGAACTTCCTGGAGCGGAGGGCCAACGCCTTCCGCGCGTACTACGAGAACATGCCGTTGCGCCGGCGCAGCAAGCCGGACGGCTCGCACATCCAGATGTACCGGCTGGTGCGGTGGGGCTCGCTGGCCAACTTCCACATGCTCGACACCCGGCAGCACCGCGACGACCAGGCGTGCGACGACGGGTGGAAGGTGTGCGCCGACGCCGCCGACCCGGCCCGCACGCTCACCGGCCGGGAGCAGGAAGCGTGGCTGTTGCGCAACTTCCGCACGTCCCGGGCCCGCTGGGACGTCCTCGGCCAGCAGGTGTTCTTCGCCCAACGGCGCAACGCGGCCGGCGCGCAGAGCATGGACGCCTGGGACGGCTACCAGGGGTCCCGGGAGCGGGTGAGCCGCGGCTGGGTCGAGGCCGGGGTGCGCAACCCGGTGGTGCTCACCGGCGACGTGCACACACACTGGGCGAACGAGCTCAAGGCGAACTACGACGACCCGGACAGCCCGTGCATCGGCACCGAGCTGGTCACCACGTCGATCACCTCGGGCGGCAACGGCCGGGACTCCGACCCGAGCACCGACCCCAACCTCGCCCGCAACCCGCACATCAAGTTCTTCAACAACCAGCGGGGCTACGTCCGCACCCGGATCACCCGAGACGAGCTGCGGGCCGACTTCCGGGTGGTGGACAAGGTGACCGAGCCGGCGGCGCCGGTGCGCACCCGCGCGTCGTTCGTCGTCGCCGACCGCCGGCCGGGCCTCACCCCGGTGCATTCGAGCTGACCAGCGCACCACGACAGCCAGGCCCACCCGGCCCGTGACCGCCACCAAGGCCCCCTTGGTGGCGGTCAGCGCTCCCCACTGCGCGGGCTTCGCCGTTGTCGCGCAGCGAGGGCCCGACGGGGGCCTTGGTGGCGCGGGCAAGGATCTACGCGGGCCGTACGAAGGTGACCTCGTACAGGGCGGTGAGCCGCTGCGTCAGCCCCTCCCGGCTCCAACCGCGCTCGTCCAGCAGCCCGGCGACCATCTCGCTGGAGATGAGGGCCCACAGCATGGCCGCGGCGGTCGCCACCGTCCACGGCGCGGCCAACCGGCCCTCGCGCCGCAACCACGCGGCCAGTCGTCGGCAGTCGCGCAGCCGCAACTCGGTCACCACCTCGCGATGCCGCGCGGCGTCGGGATCGCGATGCTGGCCGCTGTTCCTGCTGCCGTTTCACCTGCAGCGCTCGGCCGGCGCCGCCTCCGCGCAGACCGGGCTGACGCTGCTGGTGTTCTCCGCCGCGCTGATGGCCTCCGGACTGCTCGGCGGCCTGCTCGCCGACCGGTACGGCGCGCGCCGGACCGCGGCGATCGGCGCGACGGTCGTCGCGGTCGGCCTTGCTGGCGCTGGTACCGCTCGGCCCGGACTGGGGACCGGCGCGGCTCGCCGTGCCGCTGGCGGTGGCCGGCCTGGGAGCCGTGTCCGCCGTTCGCGTCGCCGTGTCCGCCGTTCGCGTCGCCGTGTTCGCGTCACGCGGCGCCAACGCACCGACGCGAAGCGCGAACACGGTGACGTCAGGGGCGAACACGCCGGTGGGGTCGAGGGCGGTTCGGCGACGCGCTTCGGTCGGGCCGCCGAACGCGGCGTCTTTCTTACCTGTCCGGTGTTTTCTTTGTTAAGTTCTGACTTTCCCTGCCGCTGATTGGAGAGGGCCGCCCATGTCGCCCGTGGCACGATTAACCCGACCGACCCGACCATCGAGAACCGCACTGGCCGCCGCCGGCGCGCTCGTCGCCGGGCTGCTGCTCGGCGCGCCCGCCGCCGCCGAGACCGCCGAGACCGCGGCCGGCACCACCGACACCACCGCCGCCGACCAGCGGCGCCAGCACGCCTTCGCCGCGGCCGCCGCCGAGTTCGGCGTGCCGACCGAGGTGCTGCTCGCCGTCTCCTACCTCGAGTCCCGGTGGGACACCAACGCCGGCACCCCGAGCACCGCCGCCGGCTACGGCCCGATGCACCTCACCGACCTGCGCACCGCCGGCCCCGGCGGCAGCCACCACGACGAGGGCACCGAGGACCCGCGCGGCGACGACGCCCGGCCGACCCTGCACCCGGAGGAGCCCGCGCCCGCCGAGCCGGTGCCCGCGCTGCAGACCGTCGATCTCGCCGCCGAGCTGACCGGCGCCGACCCCGCCACGTTGCGCGCCGACCCCGCGCAGAACATCCGCGGTGGCGCCGCGCTGCTGGCGCACCACCAGCGCGAGCTCGGCATCCGCGGCACCGACCCCGCGGACTGGTACGGCGCGGTCGCCCGGTACAGCGGCGCCACCGACACCGCCGCCGCGGGCTCGTTCGCCGACGAGGTGTTCGACACCATCGCCACCGGCCAGCAGCGGGTCACCGACGACGGCCAGCGGGTGCGGCTGCCCGCCCGCCCCGGGCTGGTGCCCGATCGGGCGCAGCTCGACCGGCTCGGGCTGCGGCCCACCGACCGCGGCCAGGTGGAGTGCCCGAGCGACATCTCGTGCGAGTGGATCCCGGCGCCGTACCAGGAGTTGCCGAACGGCGGCTACGGCAACCACGACAAGGCAGACCGGCCGGCGAGCCAGCGGATCGAGTACATCATCATCCACGACACCGAGGGCTACTGGAACACCGTTCTCGACCTGGTGCAGAACCCGGAGTACGTGAGCTGGCACTACTCGCTGCGCTCGGCCGACGGCCACATCGCCCAGCACGTGCCGACCAAGGACGTGGCCTGGCACGCCGGCAACTGGTACGTCAACGCCAAGTCGATCGGCCTCGAGCACGAGGGCTTCGCCGCGCAGGGCACCTGGTACACCGAGGCGATGTACCGCACATCGGCCAAGCTGGTCCGCCACCTGGCGGCGAAGTACGACATCCCGCTCGACCGGTCGCACATCCTCGGCCACGACAACGTTCCCGGCATCACCCCGGATCGGGTGGCCGGCATGCACTGGGACCCGGGCCCCTACTGGGACTGGGCGCACTACTTCGACCTCCTGGGCGCCCCGCTGGACGGGCGAACCGTCGCGCCCGGCTCGCACCTGGTGCAGATGAGCCCCGACTTCGCCACCAACCGCCCGGCGTTCTTCGGCTGCGACCGCGCCGACCCCGCCGCGCCGTGCCCGTCCCGCGGCTCGGCCTCGGTGGTGCTGCGCACCGAGCCGCGGCCGGACGCGCCGCTGCTGTCCGACATCGGCCTGCGCCCGGACGGCTCGCCGGCGACGATGCGGGTCTCCGACATCGGCAGCCGCACCGAGGCCGGGCAGCGCTACGCCGTAGCCGAGGTCCGCGGCGACTGGACCGCCGTGTGGTACCTCGGCCAGAAGGGCTGGTTCCACAATCCGCGGACGGCACCGACCGCGCGGGTGGTGACCGGGAAGATGGTGGTGCCGCGGCCCGGCCTGGCGTCGATCCCGGTGTACGGGCGGGCCTACCCGGAGGCCGAGGCGTACCCGGAGGGCCTCACCCCGCAGCCGATCGTGCCGCTGCAGTACCGGCTGCCGGCCGGCCAGCGCTACGCCGCCGGCCCGGTGGTCCGCGCCGAGTACTACAAGGCCACCACGTTCGACCCGGCCGAGCACGTCGTGGTCCGCGGTCACACCCGGTACGTGCAGATCCAGTTCGGCCACCGGGTGGCGTTCGTCAAGGCGTCGGACGTGCTGATCCTGCCGGCGTTCCGCTGAACGCCATGAAGGCCACCTTCATCGCGTTCAGCGCGGTGAAGGTGGCCTTCATGGCAGTCGGGACAGCTCGGCTCAGCTGTCCAGTGCGACCTTCGCGCCGGCGGAGCGCTCCTTGTTCCGCCGGGTCTTGGCCCACCCGTTCCGGCCGCGGATCAGCCGGAACAGCGCCCGCCAGGACGTGATGTAGAAGGTGTAGATGTAGAGCGCGTAGGCCAGCCCCATGCCCAGCCCGCGCAGCAGGTTGTTGCTACCGAGGCACTTCTTCTGGTACACGGGCCCCCACACGACGAACGGCGCCAGCCCGAACGTGCCGTAGATGGCGAACAGGATCCACGCGCCACCGGTGAACCAGGTCCACATCTCCGCCGGGCTGCCCGCGGTGTTGACCAGCAGCACCACGAACGGCACCGGGTACAGCAGCGAACCGAACAGCTGCATCCACGGCTGGGCGAGGTAGTACATCATCTCCGCCGCGCCGAGCGTGGTGAGGTGCGGCGAGTCCCAGATCCGCCGGACGTAGCGGGCGCACTGCATGGTGCCCTGCCCCCATCGGGTGCGCTGGGTGAGGAACCGGCGCAGGCTGTACAGGCCCTCCTGGGAGACGTGCGAGTCGGGGGTGTACCCGGTGCGCCAGCCGGCGGTGAGCAGGTGCACCCCGAGCTCGAAGTCCTCCAGCAGCGAGCCCCGCCACGGCGCGCCCTCCGGCCCACCGATCGAGTGCAGCGCGGACAGCCGGGTGAACTGGCCGTTGCCGCCCATCGAGATCGTGCCGGTGTACCCGCGCGAGGTCTGGATGGCGGCGATCGCCGTGCGGAACTCCAGGTCCTGCAGCTGCGCCAGCTTGAGCCCGAACTTCCGCTTCCACCACGAGCCATCCGCCGGCTCGACGTCGCGGTTGTGCATCCACACGTCGAGCTGCACCGCGCCGATCGTGCCGTCGCCGAAGAGGTGGTCGGCGGCGCACACCTCCAGGCAGTTCGGCGCGGGGCGGCCGTCGGCGTCGACCACGCAGACGATCGCCTTGTCTCGCGGGATGTGCTTGCCGCACCAGTCCACCAGCGTGCGGTAGGCCTGGTTGAGCGCATCACCCTTGCCGGTGCGGGCGTTCGGGCGCTTGCGCTGGACGAGGTGGATGAAGGGGTCCGGGGTTCCGTCCCGGCGCCACAGCGACCGGACCACCCTGGCGGTGCGGTCCTCGGAGTCGTCGTCGACCACCCACACGTGCGCGAACGGAAAGGTGGTGCGCAGGTAGCGGACGGTGTCCCGGATGACCGTCTCCTCGTCCCGGCAGGGCACGAAGAAGTGCCAATCGAAGTCGCGGGGATCGCCCACTGGGCCGGGTTTCCGACGCAGGAAAGGCACGATGATCACCACGACGTAGACGATGAACGCCACGCTCATGGTGAGCGCGAACGCCTGGGTGATCGCGAGGAGGACCTTGACCGACTCGCCGCTCATGCCCGCCGTCGCTCGGCCTTCGACCTACGGGTGCCCAACCAGACGAACAACACCAGCGCAACGGCGCCGCCGATCACGCTGACCAGCGACCCGAGCAACGTGTGGCCCCAGTAATAGCCGCGGTCGACACCCATCCATTCCACCAAGCCGACGATCGTCAGGATCCGTCCCTGATTGACGACAACAATCGCGGCACAGGCGATGAACAATGAGACGAACAGCCGTTTCATGTTCTGCGGCTTCAGCCACAGAAATACGGCGGTCACCAGAAGGAGTGGAATCAACATGAACGCCGAGGAGCATTCCGGTGTCATCCGCAGTCCGAGCGGGTTCTCCCCGGACAGTCCGAAGTAAACGGTTTCCCGCTCGCCCACGACGTGGACGCCCTCGGACGTGACCACGTTCAGGACGAGCCCGGCGAGCCGGATCTCGAGCTCGCGGTAGAGCCGCTCCAGGACGACCAGCCCCACCACCGCCGCGAGGACGGCGCCGACGGCCAACTTCCCAGCAGGCGCCCAGGGTTTGGGCGCGGAGGTGCTCGCAACAGCCACTGTGGACCTCTCGCTCGCCGATGGGTGTGCGGGGGGTGGCGCGTCCGGCGCGCACCTCGCCCCGGCGCTCTATCGACCCGCCCGCGCGGTTCATTACAACCATCTTGGCGGAAATTGACGAACAGTGGCCCGCTGTGCCCTACATCACCTTCGCCACCTGCGAAAACAGAATCGGTAGTAGCTCGATCGGGTGATAAACCCCTCTACAGTGTTCCACTGAAGCGTGAAAGCTCGATAGAACGTGCGCGGCCCCGACTGATCGCCGGCGGGTTCTTCCGAGCGCGCGACGACGCGTGCCGGCACCGGCGTCGGCCGTCCCCGACAATTACGGAGGATCACTTGATGAAGACGCACAGACTGCGTCGAGGCGGGATCATGGCCGCCCTCGCCGCGGCGACCGTGCTGGTCAGCGCGGCCCCGGCCTACGCGGAGCCGGGCGACGGCTCGGCGTACGGCGCCAAGGTCGACGTGCAGTTGCTCGGCCAGGACGCCGTGCAGGCCGGCCCGTTCGCGGCCGCGAGCACCGAGGGCCCCACCCAGAACAGCTTCGCCGGCGTGAACCTCCCCGGCGTGCTGAAGACCGGTGTGATCAACACCGAGGCCGTCCGGGACGACGAGTCCGGCGCGGTCACCGCGAAGGCCAGCACGACCGACGTGGAGATCACCCTGCTGAAGGCCGCGCTGAAGGAGGCCGGCGTCAAGCTGGTCGAGGCCGTGTGCACCGCGACACAGGAAGGCGTCAAGGGCAGCACCCAGCTGGTCGGCGCGAACCTCGGCAAGCTGGGCGACGTGTCCAGCACCCCGGCCGCCAACACCGAGCTCGCGGTGAAGCTGCCGGGTGTCGGCAACATCGCCACGGTCATCCTCAACGAGCAGATCAAGAACAAGGACGGAAGCCTCACCGTCAACGCCGTCCACGTGAAGCTGCTCGGCGACGGCCTTGTCGGCGCCATCGGCTCCGGTGACGTGGTCGTCTCCTCGGCGACCTGCGGCCCGGCCGCACCGCCGATCCCGATGGCCTCCGGCGCCGGCCTGTGGATCGGGCTGGGCCTGGTCGCCGCCGTGGGCCTGCCCGCGGGCGTCTACGTCATCCGCCGCCGGCGCGGTGCCACGACCGAGGCCGCGGCCTGATCGGGCGAGGTGGTCGCTGATGTACAAGTTGCCTGGTGCTGGGGTCGGCGCGGCCGGCGGTAGCGTCGGCACGCTGGCCGCGACCGGTGCCGACATCGGCTGGTGGCTGGCCCTGGGTGCCCTGCTGCTCGTGCTCGGCACGGTGGCGGTCGTGGCGTCCTATCGGAGGAGCCGCCGGCTCGCCAGGACCGACCGGTCCTGAGAAACCCTGTCCCGGAGGACCCACCGGCAGCGCGCCGCTGGGTCCTCCGGGACCATGGGTGTCGACCACCCGTCCCGGCCATGGAAGGCCACGGAAGAGGAGTGCCCGTGGAGATCCTGCTGCTCGCCGGCACCCGGCCGGAGGCGGTGAAGCTCGCGCCGCTCGCGCTGGCGTTGCGGGCACACCCGACGTTGCGCCCGGTGCTGGTGCACAGCGGCCAGCACGAGGGGATGGTGGAGCAGGCGCTGCGAGCCTTCGGGCTGGCGGTCGACACCCGGCTCGACGTCCCACCCCGGGTGTCCGGCGGGCAGGCCGAGCTGGTGGCCGGCGTGCTGCCGGCCATGGACGCGGCGCTGGCCGAGCGGCGGCCCGCCGCGCTCGTGGTCCAGGGCGACACGGCCACCGTGCTGGCCGGCGCGCTGGCCGCGTTCTGGCGGGAGGTGCCGGTCGTGCACCTCGAGGCCGGGCTGCGGACCCACGACCTCGCCGCGCCGTTCCCGGAGGAGGGCACCCGGCAGATGGTGGCCAGGATCGCCGCGCTGCACCTCGCCCCGACCGAGCGGGCCGCCGCCGCGCTGCGCGCCGAGGGCGTTCCGGCGAACCGGGTGGTGGTGACCGGCAACACCGTCGTCGACGCGGTGCGCGACATCGCCGCCCGGGACCTGCCGCCCCGCGACCCGGCGTTGGCGGAGGTCGAGCGGGCGCTGGCCGCCGAGGGCGGCCGGCTGGTGCTGGTGACCTCGCACCGCCGGGAGTCCTGGGGCGAGCCCATGGCGCGCACGCTGTCCGCGGTGCGCCACCTGGTCGCCGACCATCCGGACGTGCGGGTGCTGCTGCCGGCGCACCCCAACCCGGCCGTCCGCGCGGTGGTGGACGCCGAGCTGGGCCGGGTGGCCAGGGTGGCGGTCACCGAGCCGCTGGACTACCCCGACCTGGTGCGCGCGCTGAGCCGGGCCGCGCTGGTGCTCACAGACTCCGGCGGCATTCAGGAGGAGGCGCCGAGCTTCGGCACGCCGGTGCTGGTGCTGCGCGAGGTGACCGAGCGGATGGAGGCGGTGCACGCCGGCTGCGCGTGGCTGGTGGGCACCGACCCCGAGCTGATCACCAAGACGGCCGCGGAGGTGCTGTCCGGGTCGCTGCGGACCAGGGCCGGGGCCAGCCCCTACGGCG
Source organism: Amycolatopsis arida (assembly GCF_900115565.1). Classification (GTDB taxonomy): domain Bacteria; phylum Actinomycetota; class Actinomycetes; order Mycobacteriales; family Pseudonocardiaceae; genus Yuhushiella; species Yuhushiella arida. The sequence continues at coordinate 372,138 of NZ_FOWW01000005.1, forward strand.
ATGGCACCGCGGCCGCGACCGCGGTCGACGCGATCGCCCGGTTGGTGACGCCCTGAGGGGGTACCTCGTCGCCGACCACGGGCCGTTGCATAGCGCCGACGCCTGCTATCTGGCGGTGGCGGACCGGCTCACCGGGCAGCCGGGCACCGAGGTGGTGCTGGGCACCTTCGACCGGCGGCGGCGCCGGGCCGCGCTGGACGTCGGCATCGCGATCACCGGAGGCCGGACCGCACGACGGCGAACGTCTGGCTCCGCTCCGCCAGCCGGGACGCCGGCCCGCCGCGGTGCCGGTGGCGTCGATGTCGCCGGAAGCTCGGTCCGGACGGCGCCGATGCCACCGCCGGGCTGGTCAGTCGAGGCAGAACTCGTTGCCTTCGGGGTCGGCCAGCACGAGGTGCCCGGCGCCGAGCGGGGGCTCGGGCTCGTGGCGCTCGAGCCGGGTGGCGCCGAGGGTGACGAGTCGCTCGGCCTCCGCCTCCAGCGCCGTCATCCGCGCGTCGCCCTCGAGCCCGGGTGCGGCGCGCACGTCGAGATGCACGCGGTTCTTGGCCTGCTTGCCCTCTGGCACCCGCTGGAAGAACAGCCGCGGCCCGGAGCCCTCGGGGTCGACCACCGCCGAAGCGTCGTTGCGGCGCTCGGGCGGCACGCCCATCGCCTCCAGGGCCTGCTCCCACGACGCGAAGCCCTCGGGCGGGTCCTGCAGCCGGTAGCCGAGGGCCTCGGCCCAGAAGGCCGCCAGCCCGGCCGGGTCGGCGCAGTCGAAGGTGATCTGAACGTCGCGGGCCATCTCAGCTCGCCTCCCGAGTCTGCTGGTGGGTGTGCAGGTAGAGGTCGCGGAGCAGGCACACCTCGGCCAGGTGATGGATCAGCTCGCGGTTGATGTGCAGGACCAGCTCCGCCAGTGGACGCTCGGCGTACGGTCCCTCCGCCTCCCCGCACGGGCGGGCGAGGCCGGCGTCGCCGAGGGACTCGACCCCGGCCAGCCACGTGGCGTACTCCGCGTCGAGCTGGGCCAGCGCCTCGTCGGTCGTCGGGGCGTAGGAGAAGGAGTAGTAGTCGGTGGGCGGGCGACCGAAGTGCGCGGCGTTGCGCATCGCGAGCACGCCGACGATCACGTGCCCGAGTCGCCAGGCGATCGTCGTGAACGGTGGCGGCTCGGGCGCCGGCGCCGCGAAGTCGATGGTCATCGCGCCGGACCCGCCCTGTATCGGCGCGGAGCCGGTGCCGCGCGGGCGCACGCTCCAGCAGCCGGGCACCGGCTCCCAGAAGTACTCGTCGTCGGTGAGTCCGTCGAGGCGATCGCGTAGCTGGTTGGTCCAGTGCCAGGCGGTCTGCTCGCGGAGCAGGGGGTTCCAGGTCAAGTCGGTCATGGTTCCAGCTTCTCGCAGATACCGGACAGGGTCGTTCCGTGATCCGTGGGACTATGGGCGGGTGACCGTCGAGGCGACGACCGAGCGGGTGCTGCGGTTGCTGGCGCTGCTACAGCGGCGGCCGTCCTGGACCGCCGCGGAGCTCGCCGCTGAGTTGGGAATCACCGATCGCTCGGTGCGCCGCGACGTGGAGCGGCTGCGCGCGGTCGGCTACCCGGTGCACGCCACGGCGGGCGTCGGCGGCGGCTACCAGCTCGGTGCGGGCACCCGCCTGCCGCCGCTGCTCCTCGACGACGAGGAGGCGATCGCGACGGCGGTGTCCCTGCGGATGGCGTCGGGGGGCACGGTCGCCGGGGCGGGCGAGGCGGCGCTGCGGGCGCTCGCCAAGCTCGACCAGGTGATGCCGCCCCGGCTGCGCGCCGAGGTGCGGGCGGTGCACGGCGCCACCGCGACCCTGGTCGGCCCCGGGGTCGAGATCGACGCCGAGCTGCTGGTGACGCTCGCGCGGGCCTGCCGCGACGCGGTGCGGGTGCGGTTCACCTATGCCGGTCGCGACGACGCCCGGGAGCGCGAGCGCACGGTCGAGCCGGTGCGGATGGTCGCCACCGGCCGCCGCTGGTACCTGATGGCCTGGGACGTCGACCGCGACGACTGGCGCACCTTCCGGCTGGACCGGATGCGCGAGGTGGTGCCGACGACCTGGCGTTTCCGGGCGAGGGAGCATCCGGACCCGGTCGACTACGTGCAGCGGTCGGTGACCGAGGCGCCGTACCGGTACCGCGCCCGCGTGCGGCTGCGTGCCCGACCCGAGTGGGTGCGGGAGCTGGTGCCGCCCCAGGTGGGACGCGTCGAGGACGATCGCGACGGGTGGTGCGTGCTCGTCGCCGGCGGGGAGGACCTGGACTGGCTCGCCATGCACGTGGCCCGGTTGGGATTCGAGGCGGAGGTGCTGGAGCCTCCGGAGCTGCGGGAGGCCGCCGCCCTGCTCGCCCACCGCCTCGCGGCGATGGCCGGGACCGGCTGACCGCCTGCTCACACCCCGTGGGGGTCGATCAGGGTGGGCGCGGACGGGACCGGCTTCGGCGGCCAGTGGGCGGGAAGGGCGTGGGTGAACACCCGGGCCGGGTGCAGGTCGAGCACGACGCACAGCCGCGTGAACTGGGTCAGCGTCGCGCCGCGGCGGCCGAGCTCGAACCGGCTGAGCTGGCTGGGGTGCAGCCCGGCGGCGCCGGCCACCACGGCCTGGGCCCGACCCCGGTCGCGGCGCAGGTCGGCGACGGCCGCGCCGAGCAGGACGACGGCGCGGTCGGCACACCGCCACTCGGCGGGGTTGGCGGCTGGGTTCATCGGCAGGGAACTCACGGGCGGTGGGGGCGGGACGGGTCGGTGTGCTCGGGATAGAGGTAGCGGCAGGTGACGCAGGTCGGCGGGGTGGCCATGCGGGCGTCGTAGGCACCGGGCCAGACCAACCAGCCGCACCCGGTGAGCAGCGCGTCACCCCGCCGCTCCACGACCACGTGCCACATCTGCGCGACCGTGCACCACCGTGGCTCGAGCCTCATCGCCGGCACGCGGCGCACACCGGGCAGGGGCGCCGGGCCGAGGTGGCGTCCTCGATCGAGGCGGTGTGCCCCAGCCCGCACCAGGTGCGCAACACCACCCCATCCCGGTTCTGGTGCGCCCACACCACCAGGTGCCGCCGCCCACCGAACGCGTAGTACCCCACCCGCGCCGGCACCATCCGATCGTCCACGACCACCGATGGGCCATCGTCAGTACTGTGGCGTTCTGTCATGGGGCGAACGCTAGGAGTGAGACCATCGGGCAGGTAGGACGCTCTGTCCCATTACCCGATCGGAGCCTTTTTCGTGCCGCGTCTACTGGAACGTCACGCCGAGGCCGTCACTCCAAGGCGCAGCGCGAGGTCCCGAAGCGGGGTGCTCACCCTTCGTTCGGTCTCGACCAACTCGGCGACGATCTGCCGGGGCAGCGACTGGTACTTGATCCAGTCGGGCGCGAGCTGCTCCGCGGTGAGCACGGTGTTCAGTGCCTTGTCGTGCTGCCCGAGCCGCAGGTGCGCCAGCGCGAGGTCGGCGAGGTGGCGCGCCCGGGTGGCCACCGGAAGCGCCGCGTCCCGCGGCAGCCGCTCGGCCGCGGACAGCGCGTCGGGAAAGTTGTCCTGCACCACGTGCACGTCCACCGCCAGCATGGCGACCTTCGCCGGCCCGAACGTTGACTGGTGGTCGGACCGCTCGTAGCCCAACCGGTCGGCCGTCTCGCCGGCGACGTCGAGCAGGTCCGCCGCCGCCGCACCCTTGCGGGCACGGGCGGCCGCCGTCGCGCCGGTGATCGCCAGCAAGCCGTACACCGCGAGCCGGGAGTCGTCCGCGGCTCCGTGCGGCTCGACCTCGCCCGCCGCGACGGTGCACACCCGTTCGGACTCCGCGTACCTGCCCTGAACGAGGAGCTGCCACGCGACCGAGACGCGCAGCGCGGCGTACAGCAACGGGTCGTCGCCGGATCGGGCCATCCGCAACGCCTCGCGGAGGGCCAACCACGCGGCGTCCAGATGTCCGAGATGGACGAGGGTGTCGCCGGCGGCCTGGTAGCCGCGGGCGAGGGCGTACGCGGCCTGGCTTCGCCGCTCGGCCGGCGCTTCCCGGTAGGTGGCCCGCAACCGGGGCAGCGCGGTGGGCAGTAGCTCGCTCAACAGCTCGTAGCGGCCCGCCCAGTAGGCACCCCACAGGTATCCGACGGAGCGCTCCGCCTCGTCCAGGGTCAGGGGCTCGTCGTCGACCGGGAGGTCGACGAGATCGTCGACCGGCGTGAGAGCGCGCCGAACGGCCACGACCCCGGCGTCCGACCTCGCGGTCGGTAGCGCCGCGGGCTTGCCGAGGAGGTCGGCGACCGTCACGTCGAGCGCCCTGGCGATGCGTTGCAGGCTGCCGATGCTCGCCGTGTGCCGTAAGCCCTGTTCGAGCTTGCGGATCAGGCTCACATCGACCTGGGCGGCGTCCGCCAGCTGCTGCTGGGTCATCAGCTTGCCGCGAAGCTGCCGGATTCGCGCACCCAGGTTCGTCCGATCGTCCATGACGCCAGCCCTGCCTGTCCGGTGACGACGTACTCCCTTAGCGTAGCCGGTTGTCGGCGGGGACAGCGCCAGGTCGCTAGTCGGTCCCTTGCTTGGTGGTTTCCACCAGCCAGCGCAGGTACCCCGAGGCCCCGGCGGCGATCTTCACCGCGGTGACCTCCGGGTTGGTCCAGGGATGCTCGGCGATCAGGTGGGCCTCCAACTCCGCGTACCGTTCGCTGGTGGTCCTGAACGTCGCGATCCACTCCTCGCCATTGCCTTCCTCGCCGAGGTGCCAGAAGTAGCTGGTCACCGGGCCATGCACCTGCGCGGTGGCGGCCAGCTTGGCACGCACGGCCGAGGCCGCGAGCATCGCGGCGGCCGCGCGGTCAGGAGTTGTCGTGGTTACCACGAGGTGATCGACCATGCGGCGAGGGTACCGCTGCGATCGCGACGGCCGGAGCCGCAAGTGTTCGAGCCAACGCTAGACGGTCACCGTCTCCACCGGGAGTGCCGGGTGGGCGGAGATGTCCAAACCGGACGGTTTCGCGCCGGAGGCCAGAACATGGGCACCCAGCGCGGCGATCATCGCGCCGTTGTCGGTGCACAGTCGCGGGCGCGGCACGCGCAGCTCGATCCCCGCCTCCGCGCAGCGCTGCGCGGCCAGCGCGGACAGCCGCGAGTTCGCCGCGACCCCACCGGAGATCACCAGCGTGCCGATGCCCAACTCGGTGGCCGCGCGGACCGCCTTCGCGGTCAGCACGTCGGCCACCGCCTCCTGGAACGACGCCGCCACGTCGGCCACCGGGACCTCCTCGCCGCGCCGCTCGGCCGCCTCGACCCACCGCGCCACCGCGGTTTTCAGCCCGGAGAACGAGAAGTCGAACTTCGGGTCCCGCGGCCCGGTCATCCCGCGCGGGAAGTCGATCGCGGCCGGATCACCCTCCCTGGCCGCCCTGTCGATCGGTGGGCCGCCGGGGTAGGGCAACCCCAGCACCCTGGCCACCTTGTCGTAGGCCTCCCCCGCCGCGTCGTCCACGGTAGAGCCCAGCTCGGTGATCCCCCCGGCGACGTCGTCCACCCGCAACAGCTGGGTGTGCCCGCCGGAGACCAGCAGCGCCAGGCACGGCGAAGGGAGCGGTCCGTGCTGCAGGGTGTCCACCGCGATGTGCCCCGCGAGGTGGTTCACCCCGTAGAGCGGCACGTCCAGCGACGCCGCGTACGCCTTCGCCGCGGCCACCCCCACCAGCAGCGCGCCGGCCAGCCCCGGTCCCGCCGTCACCGCGATCGCGTCCACATCGGACAGCTCGAGCCCGGCCGCGGCGAACGCGCGGTTCGCGGTGGGCACCATGGCCTCCAGGTGCGCCCTGCTGGCCACCTCGGGCACCACCCCGCCGAACCGGGCGTGCTGCTCGACGCTGGAGGCGACCTCGTCGGCCAACAGCTCCACCGTTCCGTCGTCGTGCAGCCGCACCAGCCCGACACCGGTCTCGTCACACGAGCTCTCGATGCCCATGACGATCCGCGACATCAGCCCGCCTCCTCCCGCTCGGCCCGGGACGCGTCCGGAGCCTCCGCGCCACCGAGCGGTGGCCGGCACATCGTGTAGGCGTCCGCGCCGGACGGCCGGTAGTACCGCCGGCGCACCCCGACCCGGTCGAAGCCGTGCCGCTCGTACAGCCGGATCGCCCGCTCGTTGTCCGTGCGCACCTCCAGGAACACCGGCGCGCGCAGCTCGTCGGCCCTGGCCAGCAGCGCGCGCAGCAGCAGCGTGCCGACGCCCCTTCCCTGGAACTCCGGGTCGACGCCGATGGTGTGCACGCTGGTCTCCCAGTCCCCCTGCCGCCCGGCGATCGCCAACCCGGCGTACCCGGCGAGCGCGCCGTCCTCGGTGACCGCGGCGACGTAGTGCCCGCCGGCGTCCAGCTCCGACCGGAACGCCGACGCGCTCCACGGACCGTCACCGACGAACAGGATCCGCTCGATCTCGACGCACCGCGGGATGTGCGCGCGGCGCAGCGGTTCCAGGGTCACCGTCATGCCGTGCTCACCCGCTTCGGGCGGCCGGGCTCCCGCGCGTCGGGCCGGCGCAGGTAGCGCGGGGTCAGCGGGGCCGGCTCGGCGCCGGCGAGCAGCTCGGGTGCCGCCGCCGCGACCAGGCCCGCCACGCCCGGATACGCCGGGCCGACGACGCGGGCGTCGAGCACGTCGCGGTACAGCTCGGCGCCGTGCCCGGCGGCGGGGCGCCCGGTCGCGCGTGCCGCAAGCTCCGCCGGCGGTGCCACGTGCGGGCCGTCCGTGCGGGTGCCGCTGGCGTCGTAGGCCGCCCAGTACACCTCGCGCCGGCGGGCGTCGGTGATCACGAGGAACGGCTCGCCGGTGTCCACCTCGGCGGCGATGCCGTCGAGGCTGCAGACCGGGTGGGCGGGGATGCCGAGGGCGTGCGCGAGCGCGGCGGCGGTGACCATCCCGGCGCGCAGGCCGGTGTACGGGCCGGGGCCGCTGCCGCACACGACCGCGGCGAGCTCCCGCGGCGTCACCCCGGCGTCCCTGGTCGCCTCGAGCACGTGCGGGGTGAGGAGCTCCCCGTGGGCCCGGGGGTCCACCGTGACCCGGGTGCCGAGCACGGTCGTCCCGGCGCGCTCCAGGGCGACGACCCCCGTGGTGACCGCGGGGGTCGCGGTGTCGATGGCGAGAACCAGCACCCGTCGAGCGTACGACCACGCCGAACGCGCCTCGCGCCAACCTCACCCGAAGCCCCGAGCCCCGGCGCGCCCCGTGCGACCGGGGTGGCCTCGGGCACGCGGGGCGGCATCATGGTGGGCGGATCGACGGACGTCACGGCTTGGAGGTCGGGTGGACGTGCTGCTGCCGGCATTGACGGACCCCGCGGCGGCGGAGCGGACCGCGCTGCGCGTCACCTCGCCGAACGCGGGCGAGGTGACGCTGAGCTACCGGGAGCTGGCCGCGGCCGCCGGCCGGCTCGCCTCCGCGCTCGCCGGGACGCCGCCCCGGGTGGCGGTGTGGGCGACCCCGACCGCGGAGACCGCCGTCGCGGTGGTGGCCGCGTTGCTGGCCGGCGTGCCCGCGGTGCCGGTCAATCCGAGGATCGGCGAGCGCGAGCTGGCGCACATCGTCGCCGACAGCGCGCCGGCCAGCGTCCTCGCCGCGCCCGGCGCCGAGCTGCCGCCGGCGCTGGCCGAGCTGCCGCGCACCGACGTCGCGCTCACCGGCGACGTCGCCGCGCCGCTCCCGGAGCCGGACGCCGAGGTCCCCGCGCTGGTCGTCTACACCTCGGGCACCACCGGCCCGCCGAAGGGCGTCGTGCTGCCCCGCCGGGCGATCGCCAGCACGCTCGACGCCCTCGCCGACGCGTGGCGGTGGACCGCCGACGACGTCCTCGTGCACGCCCTTCCACTGTTTCACGTGCACGGCCTCGTGCTCGGCATCCTCGGCCCGCTGCGCCGCGGCGGCACGGTGCGCCACCTCGGCCGGTTCGCCACCGGCGCGCTCGCCGCCGCGCTGCGGGACGGCGGCACGATGGTGTTCGGGGTGCCCACGATGTACCACCGAATCGCCGACGAGCTCGGCACCGACCCCGAGCTCGCCACGGCGCTGGCCGGCGCGCGGCTGCTGGTGTCCGGGTCGGCGGCGCTGCCGGTGGCCGACCACCAGCGGATCACCGCGGCCACCGGGCAGCGCGTCGTGGAGCGGTACGGGATGACCGAGACGCTGATGAACACCAGCGTGCGGGTCGACGGCCCGCCCCGGCCGGGCACGGTCGGCGTCCCGCTGCCCGGCGTGGAGCTCCGGCTGGTGGACGACGCCGGTCACCCGATCGAGGCGTCCGACGGGGAGACGGTCGGCGAGGTCCAGGTGCGCGGGCCGAACCTGTTCACCGAGTACCTCAACCGGCCGGACGCCACCGCCGCCGCGTTCACCGGCGGCTGGTTCCGCACCGGCGACATGGCGGTCCGCGAGCCCGACGGCGCGCTGCGGCTCGTCGGCCGCAGGGCCACCGACCTGATCAAGAGCGGCGGCTACAAGATCGGCGCCGGCGAGATCGAGAACGCGTTGCTGGAGCACCCGGCGGTCGCCGAGGCGGCGGTGACCGGCGAGCCGGACCCGGACCTCGGTGAGCGGATCGTGGCCTGGGTGGTGCCCGCCGGGCCGCGGCCGGACGAGGCGGAGCTGGTCGACCACGTCGCGCGGCTGCTGGCGCCGCACAAGCGTCCCCGCGTGGTGCGCTTCCTCGACGCGCTGCCCCGCAACGACATGGGCAAGGTGCTGAAGCGGGCCTTGGACGGTCGACAGCATGGGTGAGTCGGCCCGGGCGCTGCTCGACCGGGTGAGCGCCGGGTTCACCGAGCTCGCCGCGGACCTTCCCGACGAGTCCGGGGTGGACGGTCCGATCGGCTGGACGGGGTACGGCGAGGCCAGGGCGCGGGCGCGGGCCCGCACCGGCGAGCGGGAGTCGGTGGTCTGCGGCACCGGCCTCGTCGGCGGAGCGCCCGCGGTGCTGGTGGCGTTCGAGTTCGGCTTTCTCGGCGGCTCGCTCGGTGGTGCCACCGGAGCCAGGATCGCGGCCGCGTTCGCCAGGGCGCGGGAGCTGCGCCGGCCGCTGGTCGCGCTGGTCGCCACCGGTGGCAGCCGGATGCAGGAGGGCATGCGGGCGCTGTCCCAGCTGCAGCGGATCGCGGCGGAGAGCGCCCGGAACCGGGAGCTCGGCCTGCCGCTGGTCGCCGTGCTGCGCGACCCGACCACCGGGGGCGGGTGGGCCACCCTCGGCGCGGGCGCCGACGTGACGCTGGCGGTGGCCGGCGCGCAGGTCGGGTTCGCCGGGTCGCGGGTGCGGCCGCCGGGCGACCATGCCGCGTACACCGCGGAGAGCCAGCTCGCACACGGCCACGCCGACCGGGTGCTGGCGCCGGCGGAGGTGCCGGACGTGCTGGGCCGGTGGGTGCGGCTGCTCGGCACGCCGAGCACGGAGCCCGCCCCGCCGCCGGCGGCGCTGCGCCCGGTGGAGGCCCCGGCGACCGGCTGGGCGGCGGTGCGGGCGGCCCGCGTCAGGCACAGCGGAGCCGGGACCCGCGCCGACGCCTACCTGGACGCGTACTTCGCGTGGCGGGAGGACATCAGCGGCGACCGGTGCGGTGGCGTCGACACCGGGGTGCGCTGCGGGTTCGGCTGGCGGGCAGGACGCGCGGTGGCGTACGCGGCGCAGTGCGGCACGCCGACGGCACCGGCCGGCTTCCGTGCCGCGGCGCGGCTGGTCCGGCTCGCCGACCGACTCGGCATCCCGGTGCTCACCCTGGTGGACACCCCGGGCGCGGCCAACGACGCGGCGGCCGAGCGGGCCGGGGTCGGGCCGGCGATCGCCGAGCTGTTCGGCGCGGTGGCGGCGGCGCGGGTGCCGGTGACCACCCTGGTCATCGGCGAGGGCGGCTCGGGTGGCGCGCTCGCCTTCGCCGCGCCGGGACGCACCTGGGTGACCCCGGACAGCTACTTCTCGGTGACCTCGCCGGAGGCCGCCGCCGCGATCCTCAAGCGCCCGCCCGAGCAGGTGCCCGCGGTGGCCGACCAGCTCCGGCTACGCCCCCAGGACCTCGTCGACCTCGACATCGCCCGCGGCATCGTCACCCCGGTCCCACCACCCGGCTGAAACGCCGCCGGCGCGGTCAGCCGGCGAGGCGGGTGGCCGGTAGGCGGTCGGTCCAGCAGCCGGACGGTTCGAGGTCGACCACGCGCACGTCGTCCGGAAGGCGGTCCAGCCGGACCACCAGGTGGTCGGCCGAGAGGCGCTCGGCGATGCCCTCCCCCCACTCGACCACCACGGCCGAGCGGTCCAGGTCCGCGTCCAGGTCGAGGTCGTCGAGCTGGGCGAGGTCGCCGCCGAGCCGGTAGGCGTCGACGTGCACCAGCGGCACCGGGTCCGGGCGCTCCGCGGTGGTCGGCCCCGCCGGGTGCACCCTGGCCAGCACGAACGTGGGCGAGCTGACCCGCCCGGACACCCCGAGCCCCTCGGCGATGCCGCGGGTCATCGTGGTCTTGCCCGCGCCGAGCGGCCCGGCCAGCAGCACCAGGTCCTCGGCCCGCAGCAGCCGGCCGAGCTCCCGGCCGAACGCCACGGTGTCCTCGGCCGTCGGCAGTCGTCGGCTCACCTCCGCCACCACCTCGCCCATCCTCGTCGCCGCCATCCTTCCCCCGACCACGGCACGCGCCGCGCGCCGTCCACGCCGGCACAGCGCTGCAGCAGGTCGATCAGCGCGCTGTTCACCAGCTCCGGTTGCTCCAGCTGCACCATGTGCCCGGCACCGCGCACCCGCACCAGCTCCGCGTCCGGCAGCTCCGCGGCGATCCGCTCGGCGTGCGCGAACGGGGTCAGCCGGTCGTGCGCCGCCCCGACCACCAGCACACTGGTGTGCTTCAGCCCCGCCAGCGCCGCGTACCGATTGTGGCTGCCGAGGGTGTCCACGAAGGACACCAGCTGCCGCACCTTCGTCGTGGCGAGCATCTCCTGCATGAAGTCCACCAGCGCGGGGCTGACGTCCCGCCCGCCGAAGGCCAGCCGGCGCACCGCGCCACGGGTGAGCTGGCCACCGGCCGCGCGGACGAACTCGACCAGCCCGGGCTGCCACCCGGCCAACCCGCCGACCCCGCGGGTCAGCGGGTTGTACTTCGACAGCAGCGACCGGGGCAGCCCGCGGGCGCCCACCTCGCCGGCCGCGGTGGCGAGGAACGCGACGCCGCACACCCGCTCGGCGAACAGCTCCGGCCGCCGCTGGGCCAGCTCCATGATCACCATGCCGCCCATCGAGTGGCCGACCAGCACGATCGGCCCCTCCGGCGCGACCGCGCGCAGCACGGCGTCGAGGTCGGCGGCCAGCTGCTCGATCGTGCTCGTCTCCGGAATCGCCTCCCCGGACAGCCCGTGCCCGCGGTGGTCGTAGTACACCTGCCGCACCCGCGGCAGCCGCAGCGCGGCGAGGTCCCGTCGCTGGAAGTGCCAGCTGCGCTGGGACAGCGCGAAACCGTGCACGCCGACCACGGTGAGCTCCGGCACACCGCCGTCCTCGGGGTCCACTTCGGACACCGCGAGCGGTGTGCCGTCGTCGGCGGCCACGGTGGAGGCCCGGTCGGTGGGCAGCCGGCCGAGCGGCTCGCCGGCCAACGGGTCGACCCGGCCGCGCCGGTGCTGGGTGGCCAGCGCCAGCGCGGTGGCCGTCGGGCCGGTGAGGACGGCGCCGGTCACCCCCAGGATCCGCCGGGGCACGCTCATCCCGCCGCGTCCCCGCCGGCCGTGCCCTCGTCGACCCCGCCCTCGTTGAGGTAGCGGCGCCGCACCCGTGGCCGGTACATGCCGGTCACGATCTCGTAGTCGATGGTGCCGATCACGTCGGCCCACTCGGTCGCGGTCGGCTCCCCCGTGGCGCCGCCGCCGAACAGCACGACCTCGCTGCCCTCCGGTGGCTCGTCGTCGCCGCAGTCGACCACGATCTGGTCCATGCACACCCGCCCGGCGATGGGCCGGCGCCGGCCGGCCAGCCACACGTCCATCCGGTTGGACAGGGTGCGCGGCACACCGTCGGCGTACCCCACCGGCACCAGCGCGAGCGTGGTGTCCCGCGGGGCGGTCCAGGTGTGCCCGTAGGAGACGGACTCGCCGGCGACGACCCGCTTGGTGAGCACCACCGTGGAGCGGAAGGTCATCGCCGGGCGCAGGTCCTCCCGCTGGGGCACGGGGTTGAGGCCGTACACGGCGATGCCCGGGCGGACCAGGTCGAAGTGCAGGTCGGGGCGGGTGAGCGTGGCCGCGGAGTTGGCCAGGTGCCGCATCGGCCGCAACCCGGCGTCGAGGGCCTGGGCGTAGGCGTCGGCGAACCGCTCGGCCTGCCGGTCGATCGAGGGGTGCCCGGGCTCGTCGGCGCAGGCGAGGTGCGACCACACGGCGACCACGTCGAGGTCCGGCTCGGCCGCGGCGGTCTTGACCAGCTCGGCCCACCGCTGGGGCGGGCATCCGTTGCGGCACAGCCCGGTGTCGATCTTCAGGTGCACCCGGGCGCGGGTGCCGGCCCTGGCCGCCGCGCCGGCGATCCGCGCCAGCTCGGCGGTCGAGCTGGCCGAGAGGTCCACGCCCTCGGCGACACCGGGCGCGAAGTCGACGTCCGGCGGGTCCAGCCAGCTCAGCAGGGGCGCGGTGACGCCCGCCGCGCGCAGCTCCAGCGCCTCGGCCAGCGAGCTGGTGCCCAGCCAGGTGGCGCCCGCGGCCAGCGCGGCGCGGGCGACCGGCAGCGCGCCGTGCCCGTAGCCGTCGGCCTTGACCACCGCCATGGTGGCGGCGCCGGACGCCGCGGCCCGACCGGCGAGGAGCGCCACGTTGTGCCGGACGGCGGCCAGGTCGATCACGACCTCGGCGCGGGGGGCGGGGTGGTGCGCGGTTGGAGTGCTCATGACATCGCCGAGTTTCCCATAGTGGCTGGACAGGCCGACTCGGGAGTGTCCGAGCGCACGGTGGTCGGGTCGGCGGCGTCAGCCGTGCATCCGGCCGCGGGCCTCGGCGTGCCGCTGCCGGATCCGCTCCCCCTCGGCGGCGTCGCCCGCGGTGGGCTCGGGCAGCTCGCGCAGCGACCGGGCCGACCACTCGGGTGGCTCGGCGGCGCCGGACAGCGCCCATGCGGCCTGCCGGGCCGCGCCGATCGCCACGTGCTCGGCCGGCTCGGGCACCGCGACCGGCACGCCGAACACGACCGGGGCGGCGGCCCGCACGCTCTCCGCGCGGGCCGCGCCGCCGATGAGCAGCACCCGGCGCGGCTCCAGGCCGTGCCGGGCCACGGCCTCCAGCCCGGCGGCCAGCCCGCAGAGCATGCCCTCCACGGCCGCGCGGGCCAGGTTCTCCGGGGTCATGGCGGCGCGGCGCAGGCCGGTGAGGGTGCCGGTGGCGTCGGGCAGGTTGGGGGTGCGCTCGCCGTCGAGGTAGGGCAGCAGGGTGAGGCCCTCCGCGCCGGCCGGCGCGGCCAGCGCGAGCCGGTCCAGCTCGGCCAGCTCGACACCGAGCATCGCGGCGGTCGCGGTGAGCACCCTGGCCGCGTTGAGGGTGCACGCCAGCGGCAGGAACCGGCCGGTGGCGTCGGCGAACCCGGCGACCAGCCCGGAGGGGTCGCGCGCGGGGTGGGGGCTGGTGCCGAACACGGTGCCGCTGGTGCCCAGCGACACCACGACGTCGCCGGCCTCGGCGCCCAGCGCGAGCGCGGCGGCCATGTTGTCGCCGGTGCCGGCGGAGACCAGGACCCCGTCGCCGGTGTGCCCCGCCGGCTCGGCCGGATCGAGCACGGCCGGAACGTCGGGGGTGCGCCCGCCGAAGGCGCGGGCCAGCAGGTCGGTTCGGTACTCGCCGGTCGCCGGGGCGAAGTAGCCGGTGCCGGAGGCGTCGCCGCGGTCGGTGGTCGGGGCGCCGGTGCCGCCGAGCAGCCGCCAGGTGAGCCAGTCGTGCGGCAGCACCACACGGGCGACCCGGTCGGCCAGCTCCGGCTCGTGCTCGGCCATCCAGCGCAGCTTGGTGACGGTGAAGCTGGCCACCGGCACCGAGCCGACGGCGTCGGCCCACGCGGCCGGTCCGCCGAGCTCGGCGGTGAGGTCGGCGGCGGCCGGTGCGGAGCGGGTGTCGTTCCACAGCAGCGCCGGCCGGACCACGTGGCCGTGCTCGTCGAGGGTGACCATGCCGTGCTGCTGCCCGGCCACGCCGAGGGCCCGGACGCCGTCGAGGAGTCCGCCGGCGGTGGCGGTGTCCAGCGCGCGCCACCACACCTCGGGGTCGACCTCGGTGGCGTCCGGGTGGGCGGCCCGGCCGGTGCGCACCAGCTGCCCGGTGCGCGCGTCACACACCACGACCTTGGTGGACTGGGTCGACGAGTCGACCCCGGCGACCAGGACGGCGTCGGTATCGGGGAGATCGGACATCCCCGCCATTCCTACCAGAGCACGACCCCGCCGTGACCCACTCGACCGCGCCCGCCCCCGCCCGGTCCGACGTCGGTCGGCTCCGGCTGCGCCGCTCGGACCAACCCGGCGACGCGAGCGGCCAACACGGCGACGCGAGCGGTGAACACGGCGGGGTTGCGCGGCTGGTCAGTGGAGGGAGCGGACGGCGCGGATGGCGGCGGGGATGGCGTCGAGCACGCCGGAGGCCGGGACCGGGGCGCCGGCGGCGGCGATGGCCGCGGCCTCGGCGTGCACCCTGGCGGCCGCGCCGGCGGCGAGCCAGGGCTCCAGGCCCGCCGCGACCAGCGCGCCCAGCATGCCGGACAGCACGTCGCCGGAGCCGGCGGTGGCCAGCCACGACCCGCGCGGCGTGTTCACCAGCGCCCTTCCGTCCGGGGCGGCCACCACGGTGCAGTGCCCCTTCAGCAGCACCACCGCGTCAAAGCGGGCCGCCGCCGCGCGGGCCGCGGCCACCCGGTCGGCCCCGACCTCGGCGCCGGTCAGCCGGGCGAACTCCCCGGCGTGCGGGGTGAGCACCAGCGGCGTGTCCGGGTCCCGCGCGTCGAGCACCTCCTCGTGTGCCGCGATGAGCGTGATCGCGTCGGCGTCGGCGACCACCGGCACGCCCTGGCCGAGCGCGTACTCCAGTACCTCGCGGCCCTCCCGGCCGGTGCCGATCCCCGGCCCGACCATCCACGCCTGCACCCGCCCGGCGTCGGTGATCGAGCCGGTGGCCACCACCTCGGGCCAGTGCGCGCGGACCGCGTCGGCGGCCGGCCCGGCGTAGCGCACGAGCCCCGACTTGGCCCGCACCGCGGCACCGGCGGCCAGCACCGCGGCACCCGGGTAGGCCGCCGACCCGGCCGCGATGCCCGGCACGCCCTGGCTGTACTTGTCGTCGCCGGGGCCGGGCAGCGGCCAGGCCGCGGCGACGTCGGCGAGGTCCAGCCACACCAGGTCGGGCTCGCCCAGCTCGTCGCCGAGCCCGATGTCGACGAGATGCACGTCGCCGCAGCGCTCGGGGTTGAGCGCGTGCACCGGCTTGCGCGCGCCGAAGGTCACCGTGCGGGTGGCGGTGATCGCCGGCCCCGCGACGGCGCCGGTGTCCGGGTCGACGCCGCTGGGCAGGTCCACGGCGAGCACGGGCGCGGTGAGGTGCGGCAGCAGTGCCGCGGCGTCCGGGCGCAGCGGGCCGGACGCGGAGATCCCGACGATCCCGTCGACCACCAGGTCGGCCCGCTCCAGCGCGCCGGCCCACCCTGCCGGCGGCAGCACCCTGCCGCCGGCGCGGCGCAGCGCGGCCAGGCCGGCGCGGTGTGCCTTCTCGGGCTTGAGCAGCACCGCGGCCACCCCCACGCCACGGCGGCGCAGGAACGCGCCGGCCCACAGCGCGTCGCCGCCGTTGTTGCCGGCGCCCACCAGCAGCACCACCCGCGTACCGGCGACCCGCCCGGTGTGCTCGGCGAGCAGCTCCGCGGCGTGCACCGCCACGCCGAACGCGGCCCGGCGCATCAGCGCGCCCTCGGGCACCCGCGCGAGCAGCCGATCCTCGGCGGCGCGCACCCTGCCGGTGGTCCAGACGCCCCGCACGGCCCTACTCCACGGTCACCGACTTGGCGAGGTTGCGTGGCTTGTCCACGTCGTAGCCGCGGGTGCGGGCGATCTCGGCGGCCAGCACCTGCAGCGGCACGGTGGACACCAGCGGCTGCAGCAGCGTCGGCACCGCCGGGATCTCGACCAGCTCGTCGGCGAACGGGCGGACCCGGTCGTCGCCCTCCTCGGCGATGACGATGGTCCGCGCGCCGCGGGCCTGGATCTCGCTGATGTTGGACACCAGCTTGGCGTGCAGCACGCCCCTGCCCTTCGGCGAGGGCATCACCACGACCACCGGCAGCCCGTCCTCGATCAGCGCGATCGGCCCGTGCTTGAGCTCGCCGGCGGCGAACCCCTCGGCGTGCATGTACGCCAGCTCCTTGAGCTTCAGCGCGCCCTCGAGCGCGACCGGGAAGCCGACGTGCCGGCCGAGGAACAGCACGGCCTTGGAGTCGGCGATCCGCCGGCCGAGGTCGCGCACCTGCTCGGTGGTGGACAGCACCTTCCGCACGGCGGCCGGCATGGCCTCCAGCTCGGCGAACTCCCTGGCCACCTCGTCCGGGTACTTCGTGCCACGGGCCTGCGCGAGCGCGAGCCCGACCAGGTAGTTGGCGGCGATCTGGGCGAGGAACGCCTTGGTGGACGCCACCCCGATCTCCGGGCCGGCGTGGGTGTAGAGCACCGCGTCGGACTCGCGCGGGATCTGCGCGCCGTTGGTGTTGCACACGGCCAGCACGCGGGCCTTCTGCTCCCGGGCGTGCCGCACCGCCTCCAGCGTGTCGGCGGTCTCCCCGGACTGGGACACCGCGACGACGAGAGTGTCGCGGTCCAGCACCGGGTCGCGGTAGCGGAACTCGCTGGCCAGCTCGACCTCCACCGGGAGCCGGGTCCAGTGCTCGATCGCGTACTTGGCGACCAGGCCGGAGTGGTAGGCCGAGCCGCAGGCGACCACGAACACCTTGTCGACGTCGCGCAGGTCCTGGTCGGCCAGCCGCTGCTCGTCGAGCACGATCCCGCTGCCGTCGAAGTGCCCGCGCAGCGTGTTGGCCAGCGCGTCGGGCTGCTCCTCGATCTCCTTGAGCATGAAGTACTCGTGGCCGCCCTTCTCGGCGGCGGAGAGGTCCCAGTCGACGGTGAACGGCCTGCCCTGCGCGGGCTCCCCGGCGAAGTCGGTGACCGTGTAGCCGTCCCGGGTGATCACCACGAGCTGGTCCTGGCCCAGCTCGACGGCCTCCCGGGTGTGCTCGATGAACGCGGCCACGTCGGAGGCCACGAACGTCTCGCCGGCGCCGACGCCGACCACCAGCGGGGAGGACCGGCGCGCGGCGACGATCAGGTCGGGCCGGTCGGCGTGCGTGACCACCAGGGTGAACGCGCCCTCCAGCCGGCGGCACACGGCGCGCACGCTGGCGGGCAGGTCACCGGCGGTGTCGCCCTCGGCGTAGGCGCGGGCGATGAGGTGCGCGGCCGTCTCGGTGTCGGTGTCGCTGCTCAGCTCCACGCCCGCGGCCTCCAGCTCGGCGCGCAGCGCGGCGAAGTTCTCGATGATGCCGTTGTGCACCACGGCGACCCGCTCGGTGGCGTCGCGGTGCGGATGGGAGTTCCGGTCGACCGGCGCGCCGTGGGTGGCCCACCGGGTGTGGCCCATGCCGGCGGTGCCGGCGAACCCGTCCCTGCCGACCGCGTCCAGCTCGGCCTCCAGGTTGGCCAGCTGACCCGCCTTGCGCTCGACGGTCAGCCGCCCGGCGCCGTCCAGCACGGCGACGCCCGCCGAGTCGTAGCCCCGGTACTCCATCCGGCGCAACCCGCCGAGCACCACGTCCAGCGCCGGCCGGTGGCCGACGTAACCCACGATTCCGCACACGCCCACCAGCGTAACGAGACGCCGTCGCCGGGCCCGGCGCGGGCGGGACCGCCGGCGGGTGCGCGAGCGCCGGTACCAGTAAGGTGCGGATCCATGGCCGGCAAGCCCAGGCAGCTGCTCGAGGAGCTGTCCCACGACGGACCGCACGACGTGCTCAGGGGCGACCTCGCCCTGGTCGGGCTTCCCGGCGTGGTGTTCACCCCGAGGTCCGGGCTGGGCCTGCCCGCGGTCGCGTTCGGGCACGGTTGGCTGCAGCCGGCGCGGCGCTACCTCGGGCTGCTCCGACACCTCGCGAGCTGGGGTGTCGTCGCCGCCGCGCCGGACACCCAGCGCGGCCCGGTGCCCTCGCACCGGCTGTTCGCCGCGGACCTGCGGGACACCCTGGAGATGGTGACCACCGTGCGGCTCGGACCGAGCGGGATCAGTGTCGACCCGGAGCGGCTCGGCCTCGCCGGGCACTCCGTCGGCGGCGGCGCCGCGGTGCTCGCCGCGGCGCAGGAGGGCGGCCCCGCCGCGCGCTGCGTGGCGACGGTCGCCGCGACGCAGACCCTGCCGCCGGCCACGGACGCCGCCGGCCGCCTCGACGTCCCGGGCCTGCACCTAGTGGCCGACGACGACCTGGTGGCCCCGGCCGTGGCCAACGGCGAGGCGATCGCCAGTGCGTGGGGTGGCCCGGTGCGGTTGCGCACGCTCGCCAAGTCGTCGCATCTGGGGGTGACCGAGGGTGGCCACTGGAGCCAGCTGCTGCTGCACGGCAAGCCGCACCGCGGCACGCAACGCCTGGTGCGCGCGCTGTTCACCGCGTTCTTCCTGACCCACCTCACCGGCACCGACGCCTACCTGCCACTGCTGGAGGCCGACGTGAAGGGCGCGCCGATCACCTTCGAGCGCGAGCGGCAGGCCAGCCGCTAGCCGGGCGCCCGCAGCAGCGCGCCACCCACGACCCCGGCCGGGTCCACCGCGGTCGCCAGCGCCACCCCCGGTCGCAGGGCCAGCGCGGTGAGCACCTGGAACGGGCCGGTGGCCGCCCCGACGTCCCCGACCAGCGCGCCGGGCCGCAGCGCGGCCTCCGGTTCCCGGCCGAGCACGTCGACCACCGCCGCCCGCTCGGCCTCGGCGAGCGGGCCGCCGGCCGCGCCGGGCAGGGCCAGCCGCACCTCGACCGCGGCCACCCCCGCGGCCGCGAGCAACCGCCGCAGGCACCTGGCGAGCGCGGCCCGCGGGTCGCCGTCGACGGCCACCGCGGTGTCGGTGGCGAGCACCTCGGCCAGCGGCGGCCGGTCGCCCGCGGGCTCCAGCAGGAACACCGCGGCGCCCTCACCGAGCGGGTCCCCCGCGTCGGACTGCCGGTGCCACTCCCACCGCGCCCGCTCCAGCCAGGCGCGCGCGGGGCCGTACTCCTCCACGGCTCCGCACACCAGCGCGTCGGCCCGGCCGGTGGCGAGCAGCCGGGCCGCGTACCGCAGCACCGCCACCCCGGACAGCCGCCCCGCGGCCACCGTGCTGTTCGGCCCGCGCAGCCCGTGCCAGCTGGCGCACCGGGACGCGGCGCTGTTCATCAACGCGAACGGCAGCTGTGCGGGATTGACGAAGTAGGGCCTGCGCCGGGTCAGCGAGTCGCGGGTGAAGTTGTGCTGGGTCTGCGCGCTGCCCGACGTCGTACCGAGCACCACCCCGACCCGATCCGTGCCATGAAGGCCACCTTCATCGCGTTGAACGTCATGAAGGTGGCCTTCATGGCGTTGGGGCACGCCGAGCGCGCCGACCGCGGCTATGGCCATCCCGCTGGCCCGGTCCATCGACCCGGTGCCCTTCGGGCCCAGCGCGGCCACGACGTCGAAGTCCGCCGCCCGGAACGCCTCCCCCGGTGGGGCGCCCTCCGGGGCGGCGACGCGCGGCGCGGGGCGGCCGGCGCGGACGGCCGCGACGAAGGCGTCCCGGTCGGCGCCGTAGGCCGAGACCGCGGCCCACCCGCTGATCGCCAGGTTCGGCACCGCTGTCATTCCGGCCCGCCGAACAACACGACGGCGTTGTTGCCGCCGAACGCGAGCGCGTTGTTCTGCACGATCCGTGGCGCCACCGGCCGGGCCACGTTGGGCACACAGTCCACCGCGCAGGCCGGGTCCGGGTGCTCGTGGTTGATCGTCGGCGGGAGGAACCCGTGCTCGATGGCCAGCACGCAGCCGGCGGCGGCGAGCGCGCTGGCCGCGCCCATGGTGTGCCCCAGCATCGACTTCATCGACACCGTCGGCGGCGGCTGGGGACCGAACACCCGGTGGATGGCCGCGCACTCGGTGGCGTCGTTGACCTTCGTGCCGGTGCCGTGCGCGGAGATGAGGTCCACCTCCCCGGGCCGCACCCCCGCGTCGGCCAGCGCCAACTCCATGCACCTGGCGACGCCGTCCTGGTCGGGGGCCACCGGGTGGCCGGCGTCGCAGGTCAGCCCGTGGCCGAGCACCTCGGCGTAGACGTGGGCGCCGCGGGCTCGTGCCGCCGCCAACGGCTCCAGCACCAGCATCGCCGCGCCCTCGCCGGTGAGGATGCCGCCGCGGTCGCGGTCGAACGGCCGGCAGCGCTCGGGGTCGACCGCGCCGAGCCGGTAGAAGCCGGTGAACGTCGTCCGGCACATCGCGTCGGCGCCGCCGCACAGGGCGAACTCGGCGACACCGGTGCGCACCGCGTCGAACCCGTCGCCGATGGCGTAGTTGCCGGCCGCGCACGCCGTGCCGAGCGTGGTCGGCTCGACGTCGGAAAGGCCGAGCTCGCGGGCCACCGCGACGGACAACAGGTGCGCCGGCACCCGCGCCGCGCCGGCCGGGTCCATCGCCTCGGGGCCGGCACGCACGGCCGTCTCGGTCAGCCGCTCGCCCTCGTCGGAGCCGCCGTCGGTGGTGCCGACGGCCACCAGACCGCGCCGGCCGGTGTCCAGTCCGGCGTCGGCGGCGGCCTGCACGGCCGCGGCGGTGGCGAGTTGAGCGGCCCTACCCAGCTCGGCCACCGGCACCTGGCGGATCCACCGGTGCGGGTCGAAGCCGACGACCTCGCAGCCGGTCGCGTGCGCGAAGCCGGCGGTGTCGAACGCGCTGATCGGCCGGGCACCACCGCGCCCGGCGCGCAGGCCCGCGGCGAACTCCGCGGCGCCGGTGCCGATGCTGGACACCACCCCCAGCCCGGTGACGGCCACCCGGCGCACGGTCAGCGGTCCAGTGCCTCGGTGAGAACCTCGTACACGCCGCGCAGGGTGACCAGGCGGTCGAGCGCGTCCTCGTCGATCTCGACGTCGAACTCGATCTCCAGGTTGGCGAGCAGCTCGATGAGCTTCATCGAGTCGGCCTCGAGGTCGTCGACGAAGTGGTCGGTCTCGCGGACCCGCCCGGTGTCGACCTCCAGCACGCGGCACACCACCTGCCTGATCTCGTCGGCGCGCCGCGCCACCACCGCGTTCATCGCCCGCTCGCTCACTTCATCCAGCTGTTGTTCGAGAAGTCGTCGTCGTCGAAGGCCGGCTCGGGCCGGGCGTGCCGGCCGCGCCGGCGGAACGGCTCGGGGTCGAGCCGCCGCTCGGCGGCCGGCGGCTCCGCCGCGGGCCGGCCGGGGGGTGGCGGAGCCGGTTGTGCCTGGGGTGGCGGTACCGGGCTCGGCGGGGCCGGGGTCGACGGGGCCGGGGTCGACGGGGCCGGTGGCTCGCCGGTGGGCGCCGGTGTGCCGGCGAGCCGGGCGATGTCGTCGGCCGGCCGCTCGTCCTCCTCCGGGCCGAAGCCCATGACGTTGTCCCGGCTGGCCCTGGTCTTCTCGGTCGCCCAGCCACCCGCGCCGCGCTGCCGGCGGCCGAGCTCGCCCATGTGCTTGGCGACCTTCTCGGCGACCCTGCCCTGCGCGACGAGGTTCTCCCGTGCCTGCTGCCGCGCCTGCTCGGCGTTGCGTTCCCGCAGCGCGCGGCGGTCCGTCAGCTCGCGGGTGATCCCGCTCAACCGGGAGATCGCCGCCGCCGCCCTGCCCTCGGCCACCGTCACCCCTCGCTCTCCGTGTACGCCGACGTCACCGGTCGAACCGGACCGACCGCTCGCCCTCGTCGTTCAGCGACCCGCTGATCCGGTTCGCCGAGCTCCCGGTGTCGAAGATGCCGCCGTCGATCCGGTACGGGTTCGAGCCGCGCTCCTGGTCGCCGCCGCCCCCGCCACCGACGCCCATGGCACCCATGCCGCCACCCATCATGCCCATGCCGCCCATGCCGGCCGCACCGGCACCGGCGCCCGCGTCACCGAGCCCGCCGGGCGCGGAGCCCAGCCCGGCGCCGACACCGGCCGGCTGCGCCGCCCCGGGGGCGGCCGCCGCGCTCTGCGACCCCTCTTCCAGCGGTGCGCCGTCCGATGCGCCGCCACCGCCGAACCCGGCGTCGCCGAGGAGCCCGCCGCCGCTGCCGCCGCCCACGGCCGCGGGCGTGGTCCGCTCGGCGGCGTCGTCGGCCGGCTCGGACCCGGTATCCGCTTCGGCGCCCACACCGGCGCCGGCCGCCCCGGCCTCCGCGAGACCACCCATGTCGCCGGGGGCGCCACCGCCCCCGGCGGCGACACCGACCGCCGCGGGCGGGCGGTCGCCGGCTGCGGGCTTGGTCTCGATCCCACCGTCACCGCGCTCGACCCCCAGCCCGTCCGGCCCGACCTCGGCCCGGCCGATCCGCGCCTCGCCGCCGACCCGCGGGCCCTCGCCGGGGCGCGGCTCGCCTGGCCGGGCGCCGGCCGCGGACTCCTCGCCGAGCGTGTAGGTGGTGGGCTCACCGGTGCCGTCGTCGACGGTGACCACGGTGGGCCCTTCCGGCCCTTCCGGCTGCTCCGCGGTGATCCTGAGGTCGCCGTCCTCGATGTGGATCTTGCCGTCCGGCCCTGGCCGGTACACCTGCTCGCCACCGGGCCCGCCGCCCCGGGGGCCGAACTCGCCCTGGCCCGCGGTGTCGCCGCCCGCCACGTCGCCGGCCTCGTCGCCCGCCTTGTCCTCGCCGGTGCCGAAGTCCAGCTGGTAGTCCTTCACCGCGCCGGAGCCGTCGTCGACCGAGATCGCCATGTCCCCGGACTCGTCCGGCTCGGAGATCTCGATCTTGTGGTCACCCTGCTCGACGGTGAGGGTGTCCCGGTCCTCACCGAGGTCCTTGACGGCCTCGCCGGTCTCCGGGTCGATCGGGTACGGCTCGCCGGTCTCCGGGTTCACCTCCAGCGGCTCGCCGGTGACCGGGTTGGTGCCGGCCTCCGGCTTCTCCGTGCCGGGCGTCTCCGGCGTGCTCGCGGACGGCGGGGTGCCCCCGCCACCGGGCATGCCGCCGCCCGGGGTTCCGCCGCCGGGCGTGCCACCCCCTGGCGTGCCACCGCCGGGGGTGTCGCCCGGGTTGGGGTTCGGGTTGGCCGGGCCCGGGTCCCGCACCTCGGGGAACTTGTTCTCGTACTCCTTGAGGTAGTTGGCCAGCTCCTCCCACGCGGCGTCCACCGCCTCGACGGTGTCGTCGCACACCTGCTCGAACCGCAGGTAGAGGCCCTGCGCCCCGCTGCTGCCGTAGAGGTCGGGGTTCCACGACTGGCGGATCCACTTCTTGCACTCGCTGATGACGTAGGCCTTGTTCTCGTCGTTGAGGCCGCAATCGTCACTCCGGATGGTCGACTCCAGGTTGCTGCCGCACACGGAGTCCACCCACGCGGCGACCTCGAGCACCTGCTCCTGCGAGTCGAACTCGCCCCTGGCCAGCTTCATCACCTTGCCGGCGATGTCCTTGGTGGCGCTGCCGAGGGTGTCGGTGTAGAGGGCGAGCACCTCGTCGGCCTTGGCCTTGCACGCGTCGTACACCGTCTGCACGGCCGCCTCGATCACCTGCGGCGCGCCGGCGAGGTGCTCGATCAGTTCGTCGGCGTGCGGCTGGATGTCCTTGCCGTACTTGTCGTAGGAGGCGTTGGCGCCGGCGCCGGTCCAGTCCTCGTACAGCGAGTTGAGCTGCCCGTCGGAGGTCCGCTTGAGCTCGGACAGCACCGTGTGGGCGTCGCGCAGCTTCTCGGCCTCGTCGAGGAACTTCGCGAAGTCGATGCCCTTCTGCTCGTCGAACCGCTGTTGGATGTCGCGGTCGAACTGCAGCGGCCCCTCCACCCCGCGGGAGTCCTCCGGCACCTGCTCGTCCACCGGCAGGAAGTCGCGGAACACGTCGAGCGCGGGCTCGGCCAGCTCGAACAGCTCGTCGGAGGTCTTGACGCCGGCGCCGCCCGGACCGGGTGGGCGCAGGCCGTCGAGCTCACCCTGGTTCTCGGTGATCTGCGTCCGCTGCTCGCGGGCGTGGTGACCGGCCTCGTCCGACTCGGACCTCGCCCGCTCGTACACCTTGTCGGTGGACCCGTAATACGGGACGCCCGGATTGCCGAGCGCGTCGGGCCGGCTGTACGGGGCGTCGCCCTTGAAGTTGTACCGCTCCATGTACTGCCGGGCCTCGGGCGGCTCGACGACACCGCCGATCCGGTTGCCGCCGTTCTCGTAGGAGTAGGCGAGGAGCAGCTCCTCCTTGGTGTCGGCGGAGACGTACGGGTCGTCCAGCAGCTGCTTGACCTCGTTCCAGGACTTGCTCACAGCCCGCTCCCCGAGCGCCGGGCGGCGTCGGCCTGCGCCGACTCGGCCGCGCTGTAGCTCTTGCCGGCGCTGCCGATCGAGTTGGCGAAGGCCACCAGCGACGCGCACATGGTGTCCGCGGCCTTGCCCACCTGCTCGATGCCCAGCGAGTACTGGCCGTGCCACTGGCCGTGCTTGGTGCCGAAGTCCTTCTCGGCGACCTTGGTCGGCTGCAGGTCCTTCACCTCGGACTTCGCGTCCTCCGCCGCGTCGTGGATGGCCCGAGCCTGCTGGACCATCGTGTCGGCCTGCGCGGTGTAGCCCTGTGGCGCGGACACCCCCGAGGTGGTGCTCACGCTTGGCGGCGGTGTGGTCACGGTCCGCTCCCCCTTCAACGAGATGTCCGGCGGCCTGCGGTGGTGGGACGCGGCGGGGAGGCGTTCGGTGCCGTTCTCCCGCTGTGCCGTGTCCCACCGGTGCGGGTGGCGCCGTGGCGCGCTGACCAGAATGTACCGACCGGCGAGGTCGGGAAGCAGCGGTTCGCGTCGTTCGGGTACGCGGACGTGATCAGTCGGACGTCCAGTCGGTGTCGGCGAAGTCGTCCTCGTCGTCGACGAGGCGATTGGTGGCGGTGCGCGGCGGTGCCGGCGGTGTCGGCGGTGTCGACGGTGTCGGCGGGCTCCCCGGCACGGGGCTCGACAGTGGGGTCGGCACTGGGTCCGTTACTGGGGTCGTTGGTGGGTTCGGTAGCGGGCCCGGCGCCGGGGGCGGGCCGGCCGGGGTGGGTGGCCGGTCGCGCTGGTCGCTGTCCGGCCGGCCCGGTCCCGCGCCCCGGGCGTCCTCGTCGTCCGGCAGGTCGAAGGTCACCTCGTCGTCGGCCGGGGTGGCCGGCCGCGACCACGCGTTCCGGCCGGCCCGCCGGTCACTCGCCGTGCGGTCGAGCTCGGCGCAGAACGCCGCGGACTCCGCGCGGCGCCGGTCGGCCTCCGCGCGGATGCGGTCGCGCTGGGTGCGGACGGCCGCGTCGACCTCGGCCGCCGCGGCGCCGGCGCGCTCCCGGATCCGGGCGAGCCGTTCCGCCAGTGTGGAGTGGGGAGTGGAGGGGGGAGTGCTCACCGGCCGCCCTCCCGCCCGGCGGGGGCCTCGGGCAGCTCGCCGAGCGAGCCGCTGATCCGGTTACCGGTGCCGCCCCGCCCGAAGAGGAGGTCCTCGAGCAACCCGCCACGGCCGGGACCACGGTCGCCGGCGGCACCGGTGGCGGCGCCCTGCTCGGGAATTCCGCCGTCCAACGGTTCCTGCCCTACCCGCGACGCGTTCGGGCCACGCTCGGCCTCGCCGGCCGGGACACCGCCGCCACCGCCGCCCAGCGCCGGGAGACCGCCGCCGTCCGCCGGTCCGGCGCCGGGGGCACCGCCGTCCCCACCGGGCGCGCTGCCCAGCCCGGGACCAGGCGGCCCCTCGCCACCACCGGGAACATCACCGGTGGGGACCTGGTCAGCACCACGGAACGCCGCCGGCACGGTCGTTTGGTCAGCACCGCCGTCCCCACCGGGCGCGCTGCCCAGTCCAGGACCAGACAGCCCCTCACCACCGGCAACACCACCGCTGGGAGCCTGGTCAGCGCCACGGAACGCCGCCGGCGTCGTTGCCTGGTCGACGCCGTCCTTCCCACCGCCGGTGCCGCCAGCGCTGTCAGCGCTGTCAGCGCCAGCGCGTTCGACGTTGTCCGCGACTCGACCGCCGTTCCCGGTGCCGGCACCGCCACGGTCCGCGCCATCACCCACACCGGCGCTGCCCGCGGCGCCGCCGTCACCACCGCCGATGCCGGCACCGCCACGGTTCGCACCGGGGGTGGTGGCGACGTGCTCGGGATCCTGGCCGAGGACGTAGCTGGTGGGATCCCCGCTTCCGTCGGCGATGGTCACGACGGTGGGGCCGCCGGGTCCGGCCGGTCGCTCGGCGGTGATGGTCACCTCGCCGTCCTCGACGCGCACCGTCCCGTCCGGACCTGGCCGGTGCGCCGGCCGCTCGGCCCCGCCGCCCGGCCGTTCGCCGTCCGCGCCATCCCCCGGGGCGGCGGCCCGCTCACCGGCGTCCCGTCCCACATCGGCGAGGGCATCGGGGCGGGCGACTCCGAGCTCGCCGGAGCGGGCACCACCGGGCTCCTCGGGGTCGAGGTCCAGGTGGTACTCGGTGCGGGTGCCGGTGCCGTCGTCGATCACGACGGTCATCCGGCCGCCGGCATCGGGTGCGACGAGGGTCAGCTCCCGGTCGCCCCTTCGCACGGTCAGCGCGTCTCGCTCGGGATCGCTGGCCCCGCTCCCCACGGGATCCGACCCCGGCACCGGCGCCTCGTCCGCCGGCATCGCCTCGGCCCCCGCACCAGGCACCGCGTCGGGCCCCGCGTCGGCCGGCGTGCCGGGCGCCGTGGCGGGCCCGCTCGGCGGCGGGACGGCGGCGCCGGGAGCCGCCGGAACGCCAGCGGCCACCGGGTTCGCACCCACGGCCGGCACCCCGCCCGCGGCCACCGGAACGCCCGCGGCGGCCGGCATGCTCCCCATCTCGGCCGGCGCGGTCGCCGGGGCCGACGGGAAGGGGTCCGGGTCGAGCGCTCCAGCCAGCTCCTCGACCAGCGCCTCGTAGCTCTCCCGCACGGCATGGACGTAGGTCGCGGCGTGCTGGTGCACCGCGCCGGCCCTGGCGCTGTACTCGGTGCGGAACCGTTGCAGCGCCGCCTCGGCCTCCTGCAGCAGGCGCTGGTACTTGGCGATCTCCTCACGGATGTTGTCCGCGCTGATCGAGGTGCTGAGGTCGAAGCCAAGCTTGGTCGGAAGTCCGAACACCGGCACCGCGACCGCGTACAGGTCGCCCAGGAAGCCCATGAACCCTTCACCGGCGCTCTCCACCTTGGCGGCCTCGGCCTCGAGTTGTTGGATCAGTCCCGGCGTTCGCTCCCGCGCCTGCAGCAGGTTGGCGACCTCGCTCGGGGTGTGACCGGCGATGGTGCCGTCTCCGTAGGCGTCGAGCACCCGGTTGGCGAAGTCCACCACGGACTGCCGCACCCCGGTGTCGACCACCTCGGTGATCGTCTCGGGTGCCGTGCCCAGCGCGTGGGCCAGCGTGGCCGAGCCCTTCACCAGCCCGTCGTCGCGCCGCTGCGCGGCCGCCTTGGCGTCACCGGCCCAGTCGGCGGTGTTCGTGGTCCACGCCTGGCGCAGGTGCTCGCGGACCTGCTCGACCCCCTCGGCCGTGGTGCGCAGCAGCTGGGCGTCGGCCCGGAAGGCGGCGAAGTCGATGCCGCGGAACTCGTCGAGCCCGGCGCGCAGGCTCGCCGGGTCGACCCCGGAGTGCGGGTACCCGCCACCCGGTGCCGCCGCGGTCGCGGGAGTGGGCGCCGGGGCCAGCGGGCCGCCGGCCTGTTGGAAGTACGGGTGGAAGTCGTCGAACAGCCGCAGCCCTTTGGCGGCCTCGTCGATGATCTGGTCGGAGGTGGCGAACCCGCCCTGCCGCAGCGCCTCCCGGCCGGAGCGCACCGCGTCCTGGCCGTCGCGGACCCGCCCGGCCTCCCGCTGGGCCTGGGCCGCGGGGTAGGCGAAGAGCAGGTTGGTCACGCTCTCGCCGGCGGCCTGCCCGCCGCCCTGGACGTCGGCGGGGTCCGCACCCACCTGCGGGGCGTACCGGCGGATCTCCGCGTCGGTGAGGTGGCCCATCGCCGAGAGGCCGTACAGGATGCGGTTCCGCAGCTCGGGCGGGACGTTCGGGTCGTCCAGCATCGCCCGCATCTCGGCGATCTGCGCGGTGCCGAAGTGCTGGTTTGCGAAGTCCTTGGCCCCCGCGTCGGAGGGACCGATCAGCCGGCTCACCGGGACCCACTCCTGGTGATCACGTCCGCGCCGACGTCCTCGCCCTTCTCGTAGCCGCCGGCCGCGGCGGTGAGCGCGGCACCCAGCTCCGACACCCCGTCTGCGTACCGGCCGATGGTGTCGCCGTGTCGGGCGACCACCTCGGCGTAGCGACCGGCGACGTCCGTCCAGGCACGGCCGACCTTCCCGGTGGTGACCTCGGTCTCCACCCGGGCCGCGAGGGTGGCCAGCTCGCCGCTCTCGGCGCTGTACGCCGCGCCGGCGGCGTTGAGCTTCCCCGGATCCACCCTGTGACCTGCGCCCACCGGTCCCTCCCGTCCGCGGAGATGTCGCCCGTGCCGTCACCGGGCGCCTACGGAATGTACCGGGCACCGTCCGCGGGCCGCAGGCACTTCACCGAGTTCCGCGACGATCGTCGGGACGCGCTCAGGAGGCGGTGGCGACCACGCCGGCCAGTCGGTCGGCGGCCGCCTGTGCGGTCTCCTCGGCCGGTGCCTCCACCATCACCCGCACCAGCTGCTCGGTGCCCGACGGCCGGAGCAGCACCCTGCCCTGTTCGCCGAGCTCGGCGCTCACCGCGTCCACGGCGTCCCGCACGACCGGGGAGGCGGCCACTGCGGCCTTGTCCGCGACCCGCACGTTGACCAGCACCTGCGGCAGCCGGCGCATCACCCCGGCCAGCTCGGCGAGCGGCTTGCCGGTGGCGACCACCCTGTCCATCAGCCGGAGCGCGGTGAGCAGCCCGTCGCCGGTGGTGGCGTAGCCGGGCAGCACGACGTGCCCGGACTGCTCGCCGCCCAGCGCGTAGCCACCGGCCCGCAGCTCCTCCAGCACATACCGGTCGCCGACGGCGGTGGTACGCAGGATGACCCCGTTCTCCCGCATCGCCAGGTGCAGGCCGAGGTTGCTCATCACGGTGGCGACCAGCGTGTTGTCGGTCAGCTCACCGGACTCGGCCATCGCCAGCGCGAGCACCGCCATGATCTGGTCGCCGTCCACCAGCTCGCCGTTCGCATCGACGGCCAGGCAGCGGTCGGCGTCGCCGTCGTGGGCGATGCCGAGGTCGGCGCCGTGCTCGACCACGGCGGCACGGAGCCGCTCAGGGTGGGTCGAGCCGCACCCGTCGTTGATGTTGATCCCGTCCGGCTCGGCGTGCAGGGCGACGACGTCCGCGCCGGCCTTGCGGTAGGCCAGTGGCGCGGCGGCCGACGCGGCGCCGTGCGCGCAGTCGACGACGACCCGCAGCCCGGACAGCGACCGGGGGCAGGCGGCCTGCAGGTGCTCGACGTAGCGGTCGACCGCGTCGCCGGCCTCGGACACCCTGCCGATCTCCGCGCCGGTGGGCCGGGTTCCGGTGTTGGCCAGCGCGGCCTCGATCTCGTCCTCGATGCCGTCCGGCAGCTTGTGGCCGCCATCGCCGAACAGCTTGATGCCGTTGTCCGGCATCGGGTTGTGCGACGCGGAGATCATCACCCCGAGGTCGGCGGACAGCTCGCCGACGAGGTGGGCGACGGCGGGGGTCGGCAGCACACCGAGCCGGACCACGTCCGCGCCCGCGGAGGCCAGCCCGGCGACGACGGCCGCCTCGAGCATCTCGCCGCTGGCCCGCGGGTCCCTGCCGACGACGGCCACCGGGCGGTGCGAGCGGTCGTGCGCGGCCAGCACCCGCGCCGCGCTGGCGGCGACGGACAGCGCGAGCTCCGGGGTGAGCTCGACGTTGGCGAGCCCCCGCACGCCGTCCGTCCCGAAAAGGCGAGCCATGTCGTCGACCTCCTTGTCCGTGTGCCAACCCTGTGCCGGGTGGCGAGCCACGCGAACCGGGCGTCCCGGTCGGGACAGCCCGTCAACCTAGCGAGTGCCGCGGACCGGGCTCCGCACGCCCCTGCCACGGTTCACGGACCGCGCCGGACCGGAAACGGCACCGGAAAGCAGCGAAGCGCCCATCCGGAGGACGGATGAGCGCTTCCCTGGTTGCCGGAAGCGGCCGCGCGGCGGCCTACCGGCGCGACTAGCGCTTGCTGTACTGCGGCGCCTTGCGCGCCTTCTTGAGGCCGTACTTCTTGCGCTCCGTGGCCCGGGCGTCCCGGGTCAGGAAGCCGGCCTTCTTCAGCACCGGGCGGTCGTCGGGGTCCACCTCGACCAGGGCGCGGGCGATCGCCAGGCGCAGCGCGCCGGCCTGACCGGAGGGGCCGCCGCCGCGCAGGTTGGCGAACACGTCGAACGAGTCCGGCTTCTCGACGGCCACCAGCGGGTCACGGATCAGCTGCTGGTGCACCTTGTTCGGGAAGTACTGCTCCAGGCTGCGGCCGTTGAGCTTGAACTCGCCGGTGCCAGGGACGAGCCGCACCCGGACGACGGCCTCCTTGCGGCGGCCGACGGTCTGGGCGGTGCCACCGGCGGCCCGGGACGGCTTCGGCGCCGCCGGCGTCTCGCTGGTCACGACCGGCTGGTCCGCCGCGCCCGCGGCGGTCTCGGGGGCCTCGGTCTCGGTGCTGGTCACAGACTGTTCCTCACTCACTGGTTGACCTGAGCGATCTTCGCGATCTGCCGCGGCTGGGGCTTCTGCGCGGCGTGCGGGTGCTCGGGCCCGGCGTAGACCTTGAGCTTCTTCGCCTGGGCGCGGCCGAGCTTGTTCTTCGGCAGCATGCCCTTGACGACCTTCTCCACCAGGCGCTCCGGCCGGGTGTCGAGCAGCTCGCCGAAG
Source organism: Amycolatopsis arida (assembly GCF_900115565.1). Classification (GTDB taxonomy): domain Bacteria; phylum Actinomycetota; class Actinomycetes; order Mycobacteriales; family Pseudonocardiaceae; genus Yuhushiella; species Yuhushiella arida. The sequence goes on from NZ_FOWW01000005.1 coordinate 403,156, forward strand.
GTGCGCTTGCGCAGACCACCGGGGTAGCCGCTGTGCCGGTAGGCGAACTTCTGGTCGCGCTTGTTGCCGGTCAGCACCACCTTGTCGGCGTTGACGATGATGACGAAGTCACCGGTGTCCACGTGCGGCGCGAAGGTGGGCTTGTGCTTGCCGCGCAGCAGGGTGGCGACTTCGGTCGCGAGCCGGCCGAGCACGACATCCTCGGCGTCGATCACGTGCCAGGCACGAATGATGTCGCCGGGCTTGGGGCTGTACGTGGGCAAGGGTCTACCTCGTCGTCAACATTGCTTGTGGGTTCCGTGCGTGCCCAGCACCGCGGCTCGTGCGCGCACAACAGCTTATGAAGATACCCGGCCGCGGGAGAGAGGGTTGAAGCGGGGGGTCCCCGCCGTCGCCCATACTAGTGTGTCCGGCACATCGACCGCATCCGACACAGGGGGCCCTCCGGTGAGCACCCGCATCGCCCGCCGCCGGCTGGTCGCGCTGGTCGCCGGCCTCGGCCTGCTCGCCGCCCTGCTCACGGGGTGCGGCGCCGCCCGGCCGGGCACCGCCGTGCCGGACGGCGACGAGGCGGCCGCCTACGTGAGCGCGAAGTTCGCCGAGACCCTCAAGGGCCTCGCCTCCGAGTTCACCGGCAACGAGCCGCGCAAGAGCAAGCTCGACAAGTACCTCCGGATCGACGACAAGTGGATCGACTCCACCATCACCGCCGTCCAGGTGGGCCGCCCGCCGACGCGGCTGTCCAAGAACCACTCGAACAAGAACTCCGACGAGTACCTCGACGTGTTCCACCCTGCCGGCAGCCCGGTGGAGTACCTCCTGCTCGGGCCCGCGTACGCCAGCCTCGCGCCCACGCCGTGGGTCTCGACGCCCTACACCGGAGCCCACCTCAGCGAGTGCTACTGGGCGGGATACCAGGACGTCTGCAAGATGCTCACCGCGGTCAGCCGGTCGGTGGACCAGGGCCACGCGGCCAAGCAGGCGAAGAGCTTCCCGGACGGGAGCGTGGAGCTGACCGCCGAGGTGCCGCTGCGGATCTTCCTGGAGGAGCGGGTCGTCGTCATCCCGGAGAACCTGGTCGACAGGCTCACCGAGGAGATGCGGTCCGAGCCGATCGCCACCACGGTGAGCCTCGACCCCGAGGGCGGGCTGCGACAGATCGCGATGACGGCGGAGATCGCGGGGCCGGCCCGGTTCGAGGTGCGGATGACCTACCAGGTTCTCGATCCGCCGACCGAGGCCGACCTGCCGAAGGTCCCTGCCGAGGACCAGGTCACCGTGCTGCCGGACGAGGCGGCCGTGCGGGACTTCTACGACCGCATGGGCGAACTGCAGGAGGGCGGCTGAGTTCGATGACCCAACCACCGCATCCGCAGCAGGGGGGACCGTGGCCGCCCCAGGGACCGGGCCACCCCGGGACGCCGTACCCCCAGCAGCATCCACAGCGGCATCCACAGGGGTATCCGCAGCAGGCCCCGTACCCGGCACACCCCGGGTACGGGCAGCAGCCGGGGCCGGCGCACCCCGGGCCGGGCGGTCCGGCCCACCAGGACCAGCGGTTCGGCGGCGGCTTCGGCGAGCGGTACGGCGGCCTCGGCGCGTTCGACGAGGACGACCGGTCGCGGCGGCCGCGGTCCCGGAAGCCGTGGCTGATCGGCGGGGCCGCGGTGCTGGTGCTCGGTGCCGGCGCGGCGGCCGCCTGGCTGCTCGGCGCGTTCCGCGGTGACGTGCTGGACCAGGACTCCGTGCAGGACGGGGTGTTGATGGTGCTGCGGGACAGCTACGGCGAGCACGACGTGCGCGACGCGCGCTGCCCGGCGGACCAGCCGGCGCGCAACGGCGTGACGTTCGACTGCCGGGTGGTGGTGGCCGGCCAGGCGAGGACCGTGCGGATCCGGGTGCTCAACGACAAGCCGCAGTTCGAGGTCGGCGCGCCCCGCTGATGGTGGCGGCCGGGCGGAAGGGAGCGGCGGGTCATGAGCGGGCGCCACGGAGCCGGGAGGGCGACCACACTGGCAGCGTCCACGACGTGTGGGGCGCTGACCATCCTGCTGGCGGCGTGCGCGTCGCCGGTCGGTGGGCAAGCGCTACCGGTCCACGGTCCGCGCGACGCTCCGCGGCCACCCGCGCCGGCGCCCTATGATCCGTGCGCGCTCCTGACGGAGCGCGAAGCCGAAGATCTCGGCCTGGAGCCACGGGGAACGCCGATGCCTGGCGAGCCGGAACGGCTGGTCCCACCTGGCTGCTCGTGGTCCCCGGTGGACGGGGTGCCGTCCCGCCTGAGCACGTTCAGCATCGTGGTCAGCGTGGACATCCACCCCGAGGAGTTCTACGGGACGGCCCCACCGACCGGGACGCGGACCGTGGGCGGCTACGAGTGGAGCCGGCGGCCCAACCCGTTCGGCGAACAGTTCTGCGACTTCGCGACCCAGGCGCGGGGGACTCGGTTCGTCGGCATCGGAACGTCGGTCCTCGGCGAGCCGGAACAGGCGTGCGCCGTGGCCGAACAGGCTCTCCCTCTGGTGAGCGCCCACCTGGCCGGGCGGTGACCGCGAGACGACGAAGGGGTGGTCCCGCCCTCGGCGGAACCACCCCTTGCCAGCCTCGGCGGCCCGGGCGGGCTCAGAACATCCGCTGGATGCCGGACTCCGTGCCCTGGTAGCCGTCGGCGATCTGCGGCAGCACGGCCGCGATCTGGGCCAGCAGCTGCTTCATGTCCTCGAAGGAGGTGTCCCACTCCTTCTGCAGCTGCAGGTACGACTGCTGCGCCTCACCCTCCCAGGTGCTGATCAACGGGTTCAGCTTGGACTTGAGGTCGTCGAACAGCGCGGCCAGCTCGTTGCCGGTGTTCTTGCAGTCCTCGGACGCGGTGTGGATCGTGGCGTAGTCGACGACGATGCCGTTCGGCATTTTCTACCCTCCGTGATGAGTCTGTGGTTCGAGATGGACGATCGAGAAGTGGGTCGGCCTCAGAGACCCGGCATGCTGCGCGCGACGGAGTTCACCGAGTCGAGCTGCGCGTCCTCAGCGGCCTGGTACTTGCTACCGGCCTGCTGGAGCAGGTTGCCGATGCCCTCGAGCGAGTCGTACATCTTCCGCGAGTTCTCGTCGAAGCGCATCATCACGTTGTTGAACGCCTCGGCGGCCGGGCCGGACCAGCCGGCACGGGTGGCCTCGATGTTGTCCCGAAGCTTGTTCAGGTTCTGCACCATCGAGTTCTTGACGTCGACGACGTTCTTCTCGGCCTGGCTGAACTGCTCGACCTCACCCTTGAAACCGCTCATTCGGAGTTACCCCCTTCGCTGGTGGTTTGCCGTACGTCTGCTGTTTCGTACGTGCCTACGACGAGCACACTGCCACGGTTGGTTCCGCTTGTCCCTGGTTGTTCCGAAGTAGTTGCGAGCGTGAACGCGGGTCGAGGGAACCCGGGGGAACGTCCACCCGCGACATTCGAGCACGGTGCCGCTGACCTGGGCGGACGTCGTCGTTCGACCCGCGCCGCGGTGACGCCGGCACGGGTTCGCGATCGCGAAGAACCGTCGCCCGCCACACTCCACCGGGCAGCCGGCCGGCGGATGCCGGAACCCGCCACCGGCACCCGAACCGTTCCGGCGGCTCAGTTCCTGATCTCCAGGGTGCGCACAATCTGCTCGCACGCCGAGGCGACCCGGTCCCGGAGCGCGGCGTACTGGCAGCCCACGCTGACCTGCACGGTGCCCCCGGCGTAGACGTACCAGTCCACGATGGCCGCTGGCTTGGTCTCCTTGTAGTAGATGACGTCCTTGTCCCCGTACCGCAGGCTCGGGGAGAAGTCCGAGTACACGTTCCGCTGGCTGTCCTCGATCAGCCGCTGGAGGTCCGCCACCAGCCGGTCGCGCTCGGCGCCACCGTCGTAAGGCAGGGTGAACTCCTGCACCACGACGAGGTCGGAGCCCTGCGCGGCGTCGGCCGGCTTCACGATCACCTGCCGCTTGTCGATCTCGTCCTCGGTCTGCGTCCAGTCCTGCGGCGCCACGAACACGTAGTTGTACTGGGCGAACGTGCGCCCCACCGGCCCGGAATCGTCCCGCAGCAGCAGCACGGTGACCGCCAGCGCCGCCACCAGGGCCAGCGCGCCACCGGCCAGCCAGTACCGGCGGCGGTGGTCCGGGCGGCGCGGTGCCCCGTCCCTGACGGCCTCGGGCGGCGCGCCCACCGCCACCGCCGGCTGCCCGTGCGGCGACGGTGACGCAGCGGACTCGGCCCACCCCGGCATCGGCTTCGGCGGTGGCGGCTGGGTCGCCTGCGGTGCCCTGGCCGTCGGCGCCGACCGGGGACCCGGTCGCGGGGGCGGCGGGGGGAACCCGGGCCGGGGGATGTCCCGTGGCCCGACCACCTCGGTGCGCTGGTCACGCACCCCGCGCGGTGGGCCGGACCGGCCGGTGCCGGGCAGGACGCCGGTGCGATCGGCCTCCACCAGCACCGCGCGCAGCGCGCCCCTGGCGACGACGGTCTCCGGCTGGTCGAGGGTGGTGGGCACCACGCCGGTGCGCTCGTGCACCAGCCGCGACACCATCGGGATCCGGCTCGACCCGCCGACCAGGAAGATCGCGGTGAGCTGGCGTGGCCGCACCCCGGCAGCCTCGATGGTCGCCACCGTCAGCTCCACGGCACGGCCGAGCGGCGCGGCGATGAGCCGCTCCAGGTCCTCCCTGGTCACGTGCGCGTCGGCGAACGGCGGCGGCATCGGCACGTCGGTGTAGGAGTGCCGGGACAGCGTCTCCTTCGCGCCGCGCACGTCCTGCCGGAGCACCCGCCGGCGGCGCCGGTCGGTGAGCTCCCGGCCCTCCACCAGCTGCCGCCACGCCTCCGGGTCGGCGGCCGACACCAGCGACCCGACGTGCTCCAGAAGCGCCTGGTCCACGTCGGCCCCGCCGAAGCTGGGGTCGCCACGGGTGGCCAGCACCTGGAAGCCGGCACCGCGACCACCGCCGGGAACGCCGCCGCGCGGGCCCCGCCGCCCGCCGGCGGCCGGCATCCGGCGCACCACGCTCACGTCGACCGTGCCGCCGCCGAGGTCCAGCACCGCGAGGGTGTCGCCGACCTGCCCGCTGAACTCGACGGTGCGGTCCTGGTTGACCTCGGTGGGCGCGGCCGTGGCGGCGTGGAACACCGCCGCCGCGACCGGTTCGGGCACCAGTGCCACCTCGTGCGCGAGCCGCCCCGCGGCCTGGCGGAGCAGCCGGGTGCGCATGGCACCCCAATCCGCGGGGTGGGTCAACACCAGCAGGTCCACCTCGGCGCCGCCGGCGAGCCGACGCGCCTCGGCGACCGCGCGGCTCAGCACGGCGTGCACCACGTCGACCACCCGCAGCACCCGGTCACCGAGCAGCAACTCGCCCTCGTCGATCCGGCGCTTGGGGTGCGGCTCGTACCGGGACGGGTCGACGGCGGCCTGGCGCTCGGCCTCCTGCCCGACGAACAGCGTGCCGTCCTCGGCGGCGTACACCGCCGAGGACAGCAGGGGCTGACCGTCGATCACCACCACCTGCGGCTCACGTCCGTTCACCGACACGACGACACAGGTGCTCGATGTTCCGAAGTCCACCGCCACCCGGACCGTCACCCGCCGCTCCCACCCGTCGTGCTCTCGATGGCCTCCGCTGTGCCTCTCGCCCTCCCGTCAGCGGGCCCCGTGAACGAGCCCGGCCCGGCGCTGCCGATCACTCCGGCGGGATCCAGGACACCTGCATGAGCTGCTTGCCCGCCTTCCGGCTGACGTAGTAGCCCCGGCCGGGTGGCATCGGACCGGGCTTGACGTTGCCCAGCAGGGCGCCCTCGTCCCGGGAGCCGTTCATCACCATCCCGGGAGCGGCCAGCTCCTTCAGCTTCCCGATGATGGGGTCGTAGGCGGCGCGCGAGGCGCCGCCGGTGCGCCTGGCGACGATCATGTGCAGCCCGACGTCCTTGGCCTGGGCCAGGAACTCCGACAGCGGCTTGAGCGGGTTGCTGGTCTGGGTGACCACCAGGTCGTAGTCGTCGACGATGAGGAACAGCTCGGGGCCGGTCCACCAGGACCGGTTCTTCAGCTGCTGCGGGGTGACATCCGGGCCGGGCAGCCGCTTGGTCATCGACCCGGCGACGTCCTTCATCATCTCGGTGAGCTGCGGCGCCGACACCGCGTAGCCGAGCAGCTGGTCGCCCTCGACGTAGCCGAGCATCGTCCGCCGGAAGTCGACGAGGATGATCACGGCCTCCTGCTTGCTGTAGCGCTCGACGATCCCG
>NZ_FOWW01000004.1 GCF_900115565.1 Amycolatopsis arida
AGAGTAATCGAGCATACCCCACAGCGTGGATTCCCTCGTAACCATTCTCATCACAGTAGCCATCATGATAGTTGCTGTCGGCGTGATGTTGCTGGTGGCCCTGACCCGGAAGGGCTCAGTGACGACCATCACGATGACCACCCGGCGAATCGTCTTGCATTCAGCAGCCTCACCGGATGTTGTGTACGCCCTACTCTCGCAGGAGTGCCCGTCTGGCTACTCAGTCGAGGACGTCGACCCCTTCCGCGGCTTGGTGATCCTTTCGTCACGGCCGACCGCTTTCACCTGGGGCTTCTTTTACCCTGTCGTCGTATCAGCGGAAGGCACTGGTGCTCGTGTGGAGATTGGCATCAAGCCGAAGGTGTTCCAGTACGGCCCCCTGGTGACACGGGCGCACAGGAAACTTGCGCACGCAGTGGCCGGCTTGCCCAATGTCCACATCGAAAATGGTTGAGAAGGAGGCAGGTCGATATCGACGCCATTAGCGTTCCAGCACCAGGACTACAGGGTTGTACTCTGCGTACGCTCGCCGGAAACCGTCGTCGGGTCGCCTCAGGGGATGAGGCTGGTGTTCGGTCTGCCTATCCTGGGAACGTGCATCCGGTCTCATGTTGCTGCCCCCTGGGCTGGTCTTGTTGCGGCGCGGTAGTGGCCGATGGGGTCGATGCGGATGACGGCGCCGGTGTAGGGGGCGTTGATCATGTGGGTGCTGGAGATGGCGATGCCGACGTGAGTGATCGTGTGTGGGCTGGTGCCGAAGAACACCAGATCACCTGGTAGCAGTGGTGTGCTGGGTGGGAGCAGCGGGCCGGCGTCGTGTTGGGTTCGCGCGGTGCGCGGGATGGTGACCCCGGCTGCTTGGTAGGCGGCGCGGGTGAGGCCGCTGCAGTCGAATCCGCCTTCGGCATCGCCGTCGCCGCCCCAGACGTAGGGTTTGCCGAGCTGGGCGTGGGCGAATGCCACGGCGGCCTGTGCGGCTTGGCCGGGTGGGCCGCTGCTGGGCGCGGCGTCGCGGTAGAGGGCGGCTTGGGCGAGGACTTCGTCGACGTACCAGCCGGCGTGGTTGTAGGCGAAGATCGCGGCGTGCAAGCCGTGGCTGACGTTGTTGTCGCAGAGGTAGAAGCTGGCTGCGAAGATCGCGTCGTGCTTGTCCCAGGGAGATGGCGGGGTGTGTCCGCCTGGCGGAAGGGGGTGGCGGGCGATGACGCTGTCGAACGTGGGCTGGAGGCACTGCATGGGACCGCGTGCGTGGGAAGAGTTCTCGGTGCCCTCGGCGACGCCGGGCAGGGTGCTGCGACCGTGGTCGGACTCGACCTTTCCGATCGCGGCGAGGATGGACCAGTCGAGGCCGGGACATGCGGTGGCGGCCTGCTGGTAGAGGGCGAGGTAGTCGACGGGTATGTCGGCGAGCGCGGTCTGGCTGGGGGTGCTAGTACTACTACCGATCACGGCCCTGATCACATTGCCTGCGGCCGCGGCGCGCCGTCGCGTGCCGCGCAGTGCTCGATACGGCCTGGAGCCGCTGTGGCTTGCACCGACGAAGGGATGGAGTCGTGAGCCGAACCACTGGTTCCGGGCCGACGCGTATGCGGCCCGCCGTCTATGGATGTACCAACCACACCGGCGAGAGAGCCGGGACGGACGTGTCCCGCCGCTACCGCGCTTGCAGCGCGGTAGCGGCGGAGTCCGGCGCGATGGCCCAGTGGTTCTACGACGCCCCCGCATACCCTCGGCGGCCGCTTCCGCCTCAACGTCCACGACATCGAGTCCCAACTCGGCATGCCACGCGGTGACTGTCGGGAGCTCGCTATCAGGATCGCTGATCCGGACCGCGAGTTCGCCACGATCGTCTGTGCCGCGCTCGGTCGCCTCCCACGCCAGCCTCGCCTGCGACACCCACTTCTACGCGCGGCGAGCACGGCCAACGTGCCCTTGGCGTTCGCCGACGACCTGTCTCTGACCCGGCAACTCGCACCCAACGCACTGGTCTTCTCCCGACTCGGGCTCAGCTGTCCGGAATGGCCGACGCTTCGATGACCCCCACGAACGACCGCTTTCCCGAACCAGCCGCCGACCCAGAGATGCGGCTGGACATTCGCATTGCCGAAGGCGCCGAAGCCGAACGACTCCGGCTCGAACAGGCCCAGGTACTCATGGAGGTGACGCAATGGCTGGCCCAGAGGCAACCCAGGAATGGCTCAACCAGCAAGGCGGCCTGAGCGCTGTCTCCGGCCCGTACCGTTCCGGCTGGGACGGCTTCGACTCGGCTGCGGTCACCGCCGCGCCTGCCCTGATCCCAGTCGCGTTCCTCGGGCGCACCTCCACCGACGACCAGCAGGACCCCGTCGGGTCGCTGCTGCGCCAGCTGCGCATCTCGCAGGAAGCGCTGCCCGAGGGCTGTGTCATCGTCGCGTACTTCTACGACGTCGAGTCCGGACGCAAAGACCTCGATGTGCGCGGCCGGGGCGATCGTCACGAGCGGCTCGGCATCCCCATCCCGCGTGATGGCGGCATCCACGATCTGCTCAAAGAGGCAACCAACCCCAACCGACGCTTCCAAGCAGTCATCTGCGAACAGATCGACCGCATCGCACGTCGGGCCTACTACGGCACGCTCGTGGAGCACCGCCTCCAGTCAGCCAACGTCGGACTGTGGGCCGCCGATGAGCCCATTCGGCTCGATACCGACATGCTCATCGACCCGACCACGGTGCTCACCCGACGGGTCAAGCAGGGCATCGCTGAGTGGTACGCGCTGGACATGATCAAGCGGGCTCGCGACGGGTTCGAGACCCACACCGATCAGGGCTACAACGTCGGCAAAGCCTGCTACGGCTACCGCACCGTCCAGGTCCGGCTCGACAAGCAGGACTCCGACGACGAGCACGCGTCCGACAAGGGCAGCGCCGAGCAGACAGGGCGAGGAAGGTCTGGTAATCGAGGGAAGGGTCGGAACGGTCCGCGGACCAAGAGCAAGCTCGTCAAGGAGCCGATCGAGGCCGCGGTCGTCCGCAAGATCTACGACTGGCGGATTGCCGAGCGACTCAGCTACGAGGCGATCGCGGAGCGACTCAACCTCGACCTCGCGCTGTTCGAAGCGCTCAGGTTGGAGATCCACTACAACAAGACCGACAACACCGCCGTCTGCCGCATCACGCTGAGTGGCGAGACGCTCCCAGCGCTTCAGCAGACCACACACGAGAGCGGAGTGGTACTCCCCTTCACGAAGCCAAAGCGCAAGAACCACGGCAGCACCAGCACCGACGCGAACGAGAAGGACGAGGCGCTCAGCGACTCGTCCCCCCTGTTCCCATCTGCTGTGTGCCCCCGGCAGGACTCGAACCTGCGACCTAGAGATTAGAAGGCTCTTGCTCTATCCAGCTGAGCTACGAGGGCCGGTGCGGCCGACTGCCGGTGGCCACCCGCATGCCCCCAGCTTAGTCGGCACATCTTGTCGATCGTCCGATCGCGGCAAAGCGTTTCACCGCTGGCAAGCCCGGATGAGGCCTGCGTCACAGCTGCTCGGGGTGGCGGCGTGGCCAACCCCCATTATCGCAGGTGAGGAGCTCGTCGGCGGAGCGGGCCGACCGGAGGGGGGCCGGCCCTCGCGGCGAACCGGACCGGGCCGGGGGGAGGTGGGTTGCCGAGTGGACAAGCCCGACTTCCCCTTCGTCCAGGGTGGGTAACGGTGGTTGCGCCGGATGGACCAGTCGTCCGCTGGTTTTGTGCGAGTGGCCGGCGGTGATCGCCGGGAGGAGGCTCCGACCGGCGCCCCTACAGCCGCTGCACGCGCCTGGTGCCGGCCGGGGAGGGCGGTGCCGCGCCGCGCCACCCTCCCCGGCCTTGCCGGCAGCGCCTACGGGTTGATCCTCGTGTAGGCGGGCTTCGGCCTCAGGCTGCTGTCGAACAGGCATGCCGCACCCTGACCGTTGAAGGCGTCGGGGACCCACGAGTGCCGGTCGGTGAAACCCCACGTGGTGAACTCGACACAGCGGGACACCGCATGGCAGGTGTCCCACACCCGCTTGTAGTAGTCGGCCTGAGTGGACAGCTTCGACGAGTCGACCGGCAACGGCATCCGCACGTCGATCTCGGTGATCGCCACGGCGACGCCCAGCGCGACGAACCGCTCCAGGTTGGACCGCAGGTCGTTCGGGAAGCCGTACTGGATGGTCAGATGCGTCTGGAGGCCCACGCCGTTGATCGGGACTCCCTGCTGGCGCAGTGAGCGCACCAGGTTGTACACCGCGTTGCTCTTCGCGTTCTGCCCCTCGATGTTGTCGTCGTCGATGTACAGCTTGGCCGAGGAATCGGCCTGCCGCGCCCAGCGGAACGCCTCGGCGACCTAGCCGTCACCCAGCTTCTGCTGGAAGATCGAGTTGCGCCGCGAACCGTCCTCGTTGAACGCCTCGTTCACCACGTCCCACGCCCGGATCCGACCCCGGTACCTGCTCATCACCGTGGTGATGTGGTTGCGTACCACCGTCCGCAGCTCGTCGGCCGACAGGTTGTTCAACCAGCTCGGGTGCTGGCTGTGCCACACCAACGTGTGACCACGAAGGGACTTGCCGTTCCGCCGCGCGTGGTACTGCCCGCGGTTGCGTTCGAGGCTCTCCCACTTCATCTCGTTCTCGGGGGTCACGCTGTCGAACTCGCGGGTCAGGGTGGCGCGGTCTCACTTCCCACCGATCCCCATCAAGCCGCTGGTGAGCGACCGGCGAACTGGGTCTGGTACTCCCACAGCGTCAGGGTGAGCACGAGCGGGAACAGGAAGCCGTTCCACGCCTGCGACGCCGTGTAGATGCCGATCGTGGCGATCGACGAACGGGATATCGGGACGACCAGCCTGACCAGCACCGGTGGCCGGTCGAGCGGCTCGGCGAGTGGGAGCGGCGCTACGCCGCGGAGAACTTCGGGCCGGAGCACGCCGGCGCCGTCGCCGAGGTCCTGCGCACCTACGGCACGCTGCAGTCCCGGCGCAAGCCGGAACTGCTCAACGGGAGGATCAGCGTGGACCCCACCAAGGATCTCGCGACCGACCCGACCGCGGTCGTCTGCGACGACGAGGCCGACCCGTTCAACCACGTCGACTATCGTGAGCGGGAGCGGGTCACGGAGGAGTGGCAACGGCTGGCGGCCAGGGCCGAGCGGATCGGCGCCGCGCTGCCCGCATCCCACCGGAATGCCTACTACCAGCTGGTGCTCTACCAGGTGAGGGCGACGGCCAACCTGTACGCGCTGCGGGAGGCCGAGTTCACCAACCTCCGCTACGCCGAGCAGGGTCGGGCGGCGACCAACGACCTCGCCGACGCCACCGGTGCCCGGTTCGCCGAGGACCAGGCGATGTCGGACTACTACGACAACACGCTGGCCGGCGGGAAGTGGAACGGCTTCCAGACGCAACCGAAGATCGGCTACGGGGATGTCGAGCGTTACGGGCCGGACGCGCCGTGGCAGCAGCCGCGGACCCGGAACCACGTGGCGCTCCGGACGCCGTCTTCCCACCGCCGAAACGCATCGAGGTGCCGCCGATGGCCGACATGGGGGTGGCAGTCGACGGATCGGCGGACTGGTGGCCGGCGGCGGACAGCCTACCGGTGCTGCCGATGTTCAGCCCGTACCAAACCCAGCCGGCCCAGTACATCGAGGTCTTCAACCGCGGAACGGTCCCGTTCGACTACCGGATCGCGCCCGCCGAGCCGTGGGTGCTCGTCGAGCCGAGCGGCGGCCGGGTCGACCAGCAGGTGCGTGCCACCGTCCGGGTCGACTGGTCCCGGGAGCCGAAGGGCACCAGCCGGGTGCCGATCAGGGTGTCCGGGCCGGACGGCGCCGAGCTGGTGGTCGAGGCCATTGTGGACAATCGGAAGGTGTCGGGAACCCGGCCGGCGGGGTTCGTCGAGGCCAACCGTTCCCTGTCACCGCGCCGGCCCAGACCCCGGGTGGTGACGGACCACGGTTGGAGTACCGGATGAACGTGTTCACCACCGGACCGGGCGAGGTGTGGGCGTACCTGTCGCCGCGCAACGACACGGTGTCGTCGAACGGGCTCGAGTACGCCATCCCGATCGACGACCAGCCACCGCAGGTCGTGAACGTCACCGAGGCGACCGGCGCCGACGACACGGCGATGAACAAGCAGTGGGAGCGCAACACGTCGGACAACGTCAACCGCACGGTCACGCGGCATGTCATCACCTCCCCTGGGGTGCACACCGTCACGTTCTGGATGGCCGACCCGACCGTGGTGCTGCGGAAGCTCGTGGTGGACACCGGTGATCTCCGGGAGAGCTATCTCGGGCCACCGGAGAGCTTCCGATTCGGATGAGGCTGCGCTTCCGGTTCCGGTTCCGCTTCCGGTTCGGGTGAGGCCGGGCCGTCGTTCGCGGGCGTAGGGTTCGGGCATGGCCGACCGCTGGATCGCGGACTTCTGGTTCGACCCCTCGTGCCCCTATACCTTCATCACCTCGCGGTGGCTCGTGGAGGTGACGACCGTGCGCCCGGTCGACGTGCGCTGGCGGGTGATGAGCCTGTCGGTCCTCAACGAGCATCGCGACGACGATCCCGAGGGTGATCCGGAGGGCTACCTGTGGGTTCCGGTTCGGGTGTGCGCCGCGGTGGCGCGACACCACGGTCACGACGCGCTCGGCCGCTTCTACGCTGAGCTCTGGTCGGGGGCCGACCAGGACCGGGTCGGCCAGGACTGGATCGGCGACCTGGAGACCGCGTTGGCGGCGGCGGGCCTGCCCACCTCGCTGGCCGAGGCCGGGACCACCGAGGAGTACGACGACGCGGTGCGCGCCTCGCACCAGGACGGCGTCCGCCTGGTCGGCGACCACACCGGCACCCCGGTGCTGGCGGTCACCTGTCCGGACGGCAGCCGGCCGGCCATGTTCGGCCCGGTCCTGTCCCAGGTCCCGCACGGCGAACGCGCCGGCCGGCTGTGGGACGGGGTCCTGCTCGTCACCGGGGTGCCGGGCTTCCACGAGCTGAAAGGCCGAGCGCCGGAGACCGGCGCGGGCTGAGGTGGCCCCAGTCCGAGACGGACGGGTCGGGACGAGGCAGCCTCGTGCGGTGACCCGCCGTCGCCGCCCGCCCAGGCCGGACCAGTGGCGCTTCCGCTCGGGTGCCGTTATCCGGAGTCCGCTGGCCGCTCCGGTCCCGGTCGTCGGCGTGCTGATCGGGGGACCGGCGGCGAGCACCTTGCCGACCACCGCGGTCGCTGCGGGGGACGCCCGGACCCATCACCCGCGGTGGCCGGTCCCGCCAATCCGACGCCGGGGTGGCGAGCCATCACGTGGTCGAGAACCAGCGGCCGCCGCCGAGCCGTGTCCGCCGCTGCGCTGAGTCCGGGGTGCTGCTCCCCGGATGGGTGTGCCATGTCGATGCTCCCTGCCTGTCGTTGTTCCATCCGTCATGCGCGGTGTCGTCCGTGTCGCCGCTGACCTCGGCGCACCCGACCTTTTGGCACGGCCTTGCCTCGGTGCGCCCGGCTTCGGCGGTAGCCGCCGAACTCACCCGGCCGGCATCGACCCTCGAGGAGCGCCAGCCGGCGTGACCGCGTCAGCCGGACCGCACGACGCCGGCCGGTGGGTCCGGTGGCCACCGCCGCCAGGGCGGGGCATGTCCCCGACCGATGGCCACCGGACCCCGGGAAAGACCCGCGGGCGCACCCGGTGACCAGGTGCGGGCGCGCCCGCGGGCGGGTCGTGTCGGGGCACGACCCTTTCTCGGGCCGGTTGTCGTGTCGTGTCCCCAGGAAGAACGACACCGGCCCGGTTCAGGAGGCTCAGTTCCAGATCTGGATCGCGCGCACGAGGAACGGAGCCTGCGGCACGAAGGTGCCACCACCCGGATAGGTCGTGAAGTCCGCCTCGGTGGCGCAGTCCTCGTCCTGATAGACGGTGACGTCCCGGTCGATGCGGTTGACGAAGGATTTCGCCGCAATCCCCTCGCTCAACGGAACGCATTCCTCGGGGTTCGTGTTACGGAGGTCGTATCGGGCCGGCGTGCCCGCGTAGAGCTCACTCGCCCACGCGCAGAACTCGCCCGGCGCGCAGTCGAAACCCGGCGGTGTGACCGGGTCCGGCGCGGCGGGGGCGGCCGACACGGGGCCGGCGCCGGCGAGCAGGGCGAGCCCGGTGAGCGCGAGAGCTCGGGACAGTCGCGGGATTTTCCTCATCATCGTCGTGGTCCCCCTGTTGTGGTCCGGAATGGGGCGCTGGAGCAAATATGCAGGGCCGGGGGAGGGGAAGCCAAGAGGGAATTCGAGGATTGTGGACAACTGGAAAGAAGTCACCTGTTCGGGTTCGAGTTGTCCACAGATTGCCGGAAGTGGTTGCAGGAGAAAACCCAGCGTGCTAACTCGGTGCCGGGCCGGCGGACTCCCGCACCACCAACTCGACGTCCAGCGTCGTCGCGCGGGGTGGCCGCGCCCCGGCCAACAACCGCAGCGCCAGCTCACCCGCGATCTCGCCCTTGCGGGTGAGGTCCTGCCGCACGGTGGTCAACGGCGGCTCAGTCCACCGTACCGGTGGGGTGTCGTCGAAGCCGACCACCGACAGGTCCCGCGGTACCGCCAGCCCCCGCTCCCGGGCCACCGTCAGCGCGGCGACCGCGAGCTCGTCGGACATGCACAGCAGCGCGGAGGGCCGCGGCTCCCGGTCGAGAACTGCCCGGACCGCGCCCATGGCCTGCTCGCGGGACAGCCCCGAGGTCTCCCAGACCGGCACCGACCCGGCCGGTACGCCGGCAGCGGCCAGCACCTCCAGGTACCCGGTCAGCCGCTCGCGGTTGTCCCGGAACCGGCTGCGCAGCGCCTCGTCCACCGTCAAGGGTCCCTCGCGCGGCGTGGACAGGCACTGCGCCGACACGATGCCGAACCGGCGGTGCCCCAGTTCCACCAGATGGCGGGCGGCGGCCGCGGCACCGCCCCGGTCGTCGATGCCCACCCTGGCCGATCCCGGCACCATCGGGTGGTCGATCACGACCAGCGGGAGCCGCCGGTCTCGCACCGCCCGCAACGCCGGCGCGCCGTCGGCGAGGGAGTAGGCCACCGCCAGGTCGACCTGCGCGCTGAGCACCCGCTCGGCGCGCGGGCCCCCGTCGTCCCCGCCGGGCAGCAACAGCAACGCGTGCCCCTCCGGGTCCACCCGGCTGGCGAGGGCGTCGAGGGTGATGGACAGGGCCGGGTCCGAGAACGCCGCGGACAGCCCGGTATCGAGCATGAACGCGATCGCGCCGGCCCGCCGGGTCGCCAGGCTCCGCGCGGTCGGGTTCGGGCCGGGATAGCCGAGCTGCCGGGCCGCGCGCAGGACCTCCTCCCGAAGTCGGGCGGACAGCTGGTCCGGCCGGTTGTAGGCGTTGGACACCGTCGCCCTGGACACGCCGACGAGCGCGGCGACGTCATCGAGCGTCGGCCGGCGTCGCTTCCCGTCGGTCATCGCCGCAGTCTAGGTCGGGTGGACATTCTGAAGCGCTTAAGACACGCTGGGAGCGGAGTCTCACCGGGCGGAAGGGGCAGGTCCGTGGTGTCACAGCGGTTCGCGGTGATCCTGGTGTTCGCGCTCAACGGAGGGGCGCTGGGGTCCTGGGCGCCGAGGGTGCCCGCCCTGGCCGACCAGACCGACGCCGAACCCGGCGCGCTCGGGCTCGCCCTGCTCGGCGCCAGCGTCGGCATGCTGCTCGCGGCGGCGGTCACCGGGCGGCTGGTCGAGTGGTTCGGTGCCCGCGCGGTGATCGCCGGCTCGACACTGGTGGCCTGCGCGTTGCTGCCCGGCCTCGGCGCCGCGCCGTCGGTGCCGCTGCTGGGCGCCGCGCTGGTCGGCCTCGGCGCGTCGGTCGGGATGCTGGACGTGGCGATGAACGTGGCCGGCGTGGCCGTCGAGCGGCGGGTCGAGCGGCCCGTCATGCCGATCTTCCACGCCGGCTTCAGCTTCGGCGCGCTGGTCGGGTCGGGTGCGGCGGCGCTGGCCGCGGGGCACGGCTGGTCGCCGGCACGGCACCTCACCGTCGCGGCGGTGGTCGCCGTCGCCGTGCTCTTGGCCGTGCTGCGGCCCCTGCCGGGTGTCGCGCCGCGGGCGGCGCACTCCGCCGAGCCGCCGCCCGCCGCCGGGGCGGTTCCGATCCGGCGCCCGGCGCTGTGGCTGCTCGCCGGCGTCGCGCTGTGCTCGGCGATCGCCGAGGGCGCGAGCTCGGACTGGTCGGCACTGCTGATGGTCACCGAGCACGGCGTCGGGGAGGGCGCCGCGGCGCTGGCCTTCTCGGTGTTCTCGCTGGCCATGGCCGTCACCCGGCTTGCCGGCGGCTGGACCCACGCGCGCTTCGGGCCGACGCGGGTCCTGGTGGGTGGCGCCGTGTGCGCCGGCGGCGGACTCCTCGCGGCCGCGCTCCTTCCCGTCGCGGCGGCGGGCTACGCCGGCTTCGTCCTGGCCGGGGCCGGTCTCGCGGCGTCCTTCCCGGTCGCGCTGAGCCTCGCCGGTGAGGCGGGGCGGCGGGGCGACGGCACCGGGGGAGAGCGGGAGATCGCCTTCGTCACGGCGATCGCCTACACCGGGTTCCTCGCCGGGCCACCGCTCATCGGCGGGATCGCCCAGTTGACCTCGCTGTCCACGTCGTTCGTGGCCGTCGGGCTGATCGCCGCGCTCATCGCGCCCGCGGCCACCGCCGCCGGCCGGTCCCTGGCCAGGGAGCGCGCCGCCACCCGCTGCTCGGGACGCGCCTGACGGACCCCTTCCCGACCCCGGCGGAGAGATCCACCGCATCCGAGGGCACCGGGCGAGAGGAGCCGCGCTCGGCGCTCGGCCTACTCTCGTGGGGTGTCCCCGGAAGGATCCCCGACCACCGGCGCCGCCCGCCGGGCCAGCACGCTCCCGCTGCTCCTGGTCTGCGTTCTACTCGCCGCCTTCGTCGCCATCGGTCTGGTCGCGCTGACCGGTGGTGCCGGCTACGTCATCGCCGGGCTCACCGACCCCGGCGTGGTCACCCGCTACGGCGTCACCGTGGTCAGGGTGGTCGCCGAGGCCGCCGCCGTGGTGTGCATCGGGGCGTTGCTGCTCGCCGCGTTCCTGGTGCCGCCGCAACGGTCGGGCACCCTCGCCGCCGACGGCTACGCCGCGGTCCGCATCGCCGGCGTGGCGGCGTGGGTGTGGTGCGTCGCGGCGCTCGCCTCCGTGGTGTTCAGCGCCGCCGACGGCGCCGGCCGTCCGGTCACCCGGGTGCTGTCGCCGGAGGTGCTGGTCGGCCTCGTGGACGCCATCGAGCAGCCGAAGGCGTGGCTCATCACCGCGCTGATCGCGTTGCTGCTCGCGCTGGGGTGCCGCCTCGTGCTGAGCTGGGGCTGGACCACGGCCCTGTTCTTCCTCTCCGTCGGCGGGCTGGTCCCGATCGCCGTCACCGGGCACTCCGCCAGCGGCGGCTCGCACGACGTCGCCACCAACAGCCTGCTGTACCACCTCGTGGCGGCCGCGCTGTGGGTCGGCGGGCTCGTGGCGGTGCTCGCGCTGGGATGGCGGCGGGGCAGGCACCTCACCCTGGCCGCGCGCCGCTTCTCGAAGCTGGCGCTGGTGTGCTGGATCGTCATGGCCGTCTCCGGGGTGCTCAACGCGGTCGTCCGGATGGGACCGGAGCACCTGTTCACCACCGACTACGGCCTGCTCGTGTTGGCCAAGATCGCCGCACTGGGCGTGCTCGGCGTGTTCGGCCACCAGCAGCGTCAGCGTGGTGTGCGCGGCCTTGTCGACGGCGCCGGCGGCGGGCAACTGCTCCGGCTGGCCGCCGTCGAGATCGTGGTGATGTTCGTGACGATCGGCCTCGCCGCCGCGCTGGCCAGGACACCGCCGCCGGAGGAGATCGGCTACCAACCGTCCACCACCGAGCTTTTGATCGGCTACGACCTGCACGCCCCGCCGACGCTGGCCCGCCTGCTCTTCGACTGGCGGTTCGACCTGGTCTACGGCACCGCGGCGATCGTGCTCGCGGCGCTGTACTTGCTCGGCGTGCGCCGGCTGCGTGGCCGTGGGGACCGGTGGCCGGTCGGCCGCACCCTGGCCTGGGTGTCCGGCTGCGCGCTCCTCCTGGTGTCGACCTCGTCCGGCATCGGCCGGTACGCGCCGGCGATGTTCAGCGTGCACATGGGCAATCACATGTTGCTCTCGATGGTCGTGCCGGTGCTGCTGGTGCTCGGTGGCCCGGTGACCCTGGCGCTGCGGGCGCTGCCACCGGCCGGGCGGAAGGCGCCTCCCGGGCCGCGCGAGTGGCTGCTGGCGTTCGTGCACTCCCCGGTCTCGCGGGTGCTCACCCACCCGCTGGTGGCACTGGTGCTGTTCGTCGGCTCCTTCTACATCCTGTACTTCTCCGGGTTGTTCGACTCCGCGCTCAACTACCACTGGGCCCACCTGGCGATGAACGCGCACTTCCTGCTCGCCGGGTACGTCTTCTTCTGGCCGGTGATCGGGGTCGACCCCGCCCCGCGCCGCCTCCCGCCGATCGGTCGGCTGGGTCTGATGTTCGCGGCGATCCCGTTCCACGCCTTCTTCGGCGTGATCCTGATGAGCATGCAGACCGTCATCGGCGAGACCTTCTACCGCTCGCTGCGGCTGCCGTGGGTCCAGGACCTGCTGGCCGACCAGCGGCTGGGCGGCGGCATCGCGTGGGCCTCCGGCGAGGGGCCGGTGGTCCTGGTCCTGATCGCCCTGCTGGTGCAGTGGGCGCGCGCCGACGAGCGCGAGGCGCGCCGCACCGACCGTCGGGAGGCGGCCAGCGGCGACGCGGAGCTGGCCGCGTACAACGCGATGCTCAAGAAGCTCGCCGACCAGGGCCGCCCCCGCGAGTGAGCCGTACCCGGTAGCACACCCCACCGACAGGAACGCCGTTCCGAGGCCCGCCGACCCGCAGGTTGTCCACATCGCCTCCGGTCGTCCACAGATTCGCCGCGGCCGCCCCACGCCGCCTCCCGGCCGGGCACGCTGACCAGTAGCCGCTCCGACCCTCGGGAAGGGCAGCGGCTCCGAGCGACAGCCGAGACGGAGGAGAAGGACGATGGCGGTTGGGGAGACCACGGTGGCACTGGTCGGCACGGTGACCAGTGACCTGGCCCGGAGGCGGGTGTCCACCGGTGACGACGTCACCAGCTTCTGGGTGGTCAGCCATGAGCGGCGGTTCGACCGGGACACCGGCGAGTGGGTCGACGGCCGGCAGCTCTCCGTGCGGGTCTCGTGCTGGCGACGGCTGGCGGACAACGTCCAGGTGTCGCTGGGCAAGGGTGACCCGGTGATCGTCACTGGCCGGCTCTACACCAGCGAGTTCGACGGTGCCGACGGCGGCCGGCGCACGATCACCGAGTTGGACGCGTACGCCGTCGGGCCCAACCTCGGCCGGTGCGCCACGGTCGTGCAGCGGCACCGCCGGGACGGCCCTCCGGCGTCCGACCCGGGCCCGCCGAAGGCCACCGACCGTGCCGCGCCGGCTCCGGCGGCGGTGTAGCCCGCCGGGTGCTCGGCGGGGGGCTCTGACGGCCGCCGGAGGCCTCGGCGGCCGTGCTCAGCGGTGGAAAGGAGGTGGTGAAGGGCGAGTACCGCGGCGACCGGGACGGCTCGACGGTGACCGCCGTGAAGGCGCGCGCACGGCGGCTCTACGATCGCAGGCATGGCCGAGTTCATCTACACCATGAAAAAGGTGCGCAAGACGGTCGGGGACAAGGTCATCCTCGACGACGTCAGCACCGCCTTCTACCCGGGCGCCAAGATCGGCGTGGTGGGTCCCAACGGCGCGGGCAAGTCCACCGTGCTCAAGATCATGGCAGGGCTCGACCAGCCGAGCAACGGGGAGGCGTTCCTCCAGCCGGAGGCCACGGTCGGCATCCTGCTGCAGGAACCCCCGCTGAACGAGGCCAAGACGGTTCGCGGCAACGTGGAGGAGGGGCTCGGCGAGATCAAGGTGAAGCTCGACCGCTTCAACGAGATCGCCGAGCAACTCGCCACCGACTACAGCGACGAGCTGATGGCGGAGATGGGCAAGCTCCAGGAGGAGCTCGACCACGCCGACGCCTGGGAGCTGGACTCGCAGCTCGAGCAGGCGATGGACGCGCTGCGCTGTCCGCCGGGCGACGAGCCGGTCACCCACCTCTCCGGCGGTGAGCGGCGGCGGGTGGCGCTGTGCAAGCTGCTGCTGTCGAAGCCGGACCTGCTGCTGCTCGACGAGCCGACGAACCACCTGGACGCGGAGAGCGTGCTGTGGCTCGAGCAGTTCCTCTCGAAGTACCCGGGCGCCGTGCTGGCGGTGACCCACGACCGGTACTTCCTGGACAACGTCGCGCAGTGGATCATGGAGATCGACCGCGGCCGAGTGATCGGTTACGAGGGCAACTACTCGACGTACCTGGAGAAGAAGCGCGAGCGATTGGAGGTGCAGGGCAAGAAGGACGCCAAGCTGGCCAGGCGGCTGCAGAGCGAGCTGGAGTGGGTGCGCTCCAACGCCAAGGCCCGGCAGACCAAGTCGCGCTCCCGGCTGGAGCGGTACGAGGAGATGGCCGCCGAGGCGGAGAAGACCCGGAAGCTGGACTTCGAGGAGATCCAGATCCCGCCGGGCCCGCGGTTGGGCAACGTGGTCGTGGAGGTCGAGCACCTGCGCAAGGGCTTCGATGACCGGGTGCTGATCGAGGACCTGTCGTTCACCCTCCCGCGCAACGGCATCGTCGGCGTGATCGGTCCGAACGGCGTCGGTAAGACGACACTGTTCAAGACCATCGTCGGGCTCGAGGAGCCGGACGCCGGCACGGTCCGGATCGGCGAGACGGTCAAGCTGTCCTATGTGGACCAGGAGCGGGCCGGGATCGACCCGGAGAAGACGGTGTGGCAGGTCGTCTCCGACGGGCTGGACTACATCCACGTCGGCCATACCGAGATGCCGTCGCGGGCGTACGTGAGCGCGTTCGGCTTCAAGGGTCCGGACCAGCAGAAGCCGGCGGGGGTCCTGTCCGGGGGCGAGCGCAACCGGCTCAACCTCGCGATGACCCTCAAGCAGGGCGGCAACCTCATCCTGCTGGACGAGCCGACCAACGACCTGGACGTCGAGACGCTGGGATCGCTGGAGAACGCGCTCGAGCAGTTCCCCGGCTGCGCCGTGGTCATCTCCCACGACCGGTGGTTCCTGGACCGGGTGGCGACGCACATCCTGGCGTGGGAGGGCACCGACGAGAACCCGGCCAAGTGGTTCTGGTTCGAGGGCAACTTCGAAGGCTACGAGCGGAACAAGGTGGAGCGACTCGGGCCGGACGCGGCGCGCCCGCACCGGGTCACGCACCGCAAGCTCACCCGCGACTGAACGGTTCGTGGTACTCCTAGGCACCGCTGAGCGAGTACGCCAGAACCCAGACCGAGCGGAGTCCCCCCGTGGTAGCCAGCAAGCACACCAGGCCAGGCGCCGTGGCCGGTCCGACAGCCGGCGCGGACGCCGCCTCCGGTGCCGGCGACCGCGGTGGGGTCGAGCGTCTGCTCGAGCAGGCCGCCGGGCTGACCCTGCGGGCGCCTGAGCTGGCGCTGGTCCTCGGGGAGCGTGCGGCGGCGCTGGCCGAGGCGGCGGGCTCCAACGAGCTGTGGGTGCGAGCGGAGGGCCTGGTGGTCCTGGCCAGCGTGCGGCTGGGTGTGCGTGCCCCCACGGTCGGCAGGGCGGTGGCGGCCCTGCGCGCTGCCGAGGACAGCGGTCAGGAGGCCACCGCCGCGCAACTGCGGACCGATCTCGCGCTGTGCGCGCGCAGCGTCGGGCTCCCGCTGGCCGGGCTGGCGGCGCTGCGACCGGTGCTGGCGACTCGCGCGGTACGGCAGTCACAACGGGCGCTCGCGCTGTGCCAACTCGTCGGCTGCCTCGGGCCGTTCGGGCGTAAGCCGGAGCTGGACCGGGCGCTGCTGGAGGCGGACCGACTGTGCCTGGCCGACGAGGCGCTCGACGACGACACCCGGTTGCTGTCCAGAGCGCTGCTCCGGGTCGGGGTGTCGGCGCACCGGAGACGACACGGCGACCTGATGGGCGCCGCGGACGCGGCCCGTACCGGGATTGGCTTCCTGGACGACCTGGCGGACAAGTCGGCCGACGGCGGGGTGGTGCGCGTCCGGCTGGTGTTGGCACTGGTGTGTTCCCTGCTCGACCGCGGCAACGCCGACACCGCGGTGGAGCTGGCCCAGCCGATCCTCGACGAGCCGCACCGCGCCGCCGGGGTCGCGCCGGCCGGCTGGTTGCGACTGGCGGTCGCGACCCGGGTGTACCTGCCGGAGGGATCCGGGGAGGCCGCCGCACGCCTGCTGCGCGACGCACTGCACAGCAGCGAGGCGCACGGCCTGCACGCGCTCTCCGCCAGATTGTGGCTGGAGCTGGCCTATGTCGAGGAGCAGCTCGACCGGCCGGCCGAGGCCGTGCGGTGCCTGCGCCGGTCCCGAGCCGCCGAGCACACTCACGCCAGGGCCCGCCGGCAGGCCTGCGCGGTGCTCGCCGGCGAGTTCGGCACCGGCGAGCAGCCGCCGGTCGACCTCGACGAGCTGCTGGCACCGACGGTGTCCGCGCCGGCGCCGCGGGCGGCCGAGCGGTCGGCGGCGGTGGCGCCCGTACTGCAGCTGGCATCCGAGCAGGTGGCGCCCGAGCCTCGTCACGAGACAGCGCCCGCGGTTACTTCCCGGGAACCGGCGCGCGCGGGCGAGGCCGAGCGGTGGCGGCTGCGCACCGACCCCGCGCGCGCCGCTGACGCACGGGTCGCTGACAGCGAGGGGTGGCGACCCCGTGGCGTGTCCGCGCCGGCCGGCGCCACCACCACCGGAGGGCGGCGGTCCCGGCCCGAGTCCCTGGAGGCCACCGGGGCCGAGCCGTGGCGGAGCCGGGACGAGCTGGCGGAGCCGGTGGGCCCCGAACCGTGGCGGGCCCAGCACGACACCGCACCGTCGCGTGCCGCACGCGAGGTGGAGCCACCGACCGAGCCGTGGCGGCGGTCCGGGGCCGACGAGCCGGCCTGGGAGCGCCGGTTCGAGAGCGAGACGCGCCCGATCACCGGCCGGAGTGGCAGCTCCGGGACGTCGACCAGCACCACGCGGCACGACGCCGAGCACGGCTCGGTCACCGCGCGCTCCGTGCTCGACCGGCTGGGAATCTCGACATCGGGGTCAGGGGGACGCCGCAGGGCAAGCGAGTCCGACGAGCCCGGCCGCGACGACCGCGTCCACACCGGCGAGCGGACTCACACCGGCTACGGCCTCGACCGCCCCAGCACCGATTGGGCAAGTGCTGATTGGGTAAGTGCTGATCGGCTGAGTGCCCAGCGGGACCACGACGATCGCGACAGCGCCGATCGGTCGGACCGTGGCCGGTTCGGCCGCGACCAGGACAGCGCCGATCGGTTCGCCAGGGAACGGGACAGCGGCGACCGCGGTGACGAGTGGTTCGGCGAGGACCGGTTCGGTGCTGGGCTTTCGGATGGCGGCCGGTTCGGGGCGGACCGGCCCAGCGGTGAGCGGCTCGACGACGAATGGTCCCGAGGAGACGCCGGCGTCGACCGGAGCGGAAGCCGCCGGTCACGCGACGAGCGGGCCCGCGAACCCGGCTTCACGTTCCGGACGGAGGCCGAGCCAAGCGGGCGCTGGGGTACCGGCTCGCCCGAACCCACCGAGCGGGACGACCGTGGCCCGGAACCAGCCACGGAGGAGAACGACACGTGGCTGCCCCGGCTGCGCCTGCCGCCGTCGTTGGCGCCGATGGACGACCTGGACTTCACGTTCTCGGCGGTGGATCCGCCGGTGGATCCACCGCCGGCCGAGACCGGATCCAGGCACGCACCGGAGCCCGGCCGCACCGCGGCGGCCGAGTACACCCGCGCGCGCGAGCACCGCACGGCCGAGGACGCCCCCTCCGCCGCGCCCGACCGTCACGGCGACTCCGGCTTCGGTGGCGCCGACTTCTCGGACTCCGGCTTCACCGACTCCGGCACCGCCAACGGCGCCCCCGACCACTCCGCCGAGCCCGAGCCGACCGGTTACGACTTCCCGCTCGACGACCCACCGCCCGGCGCCGGGCTGGCCGAGCTCCTCGCCAGGGCGCTCGCCGAGCACAAGGCGGGCACCAGCAGCGCCGCCGCGCTGGTCAAGCGCCTCGGCGCGCAGCAGACCGACCTGGACGGGCCCCGTCGCGTCAACGGCCGGCACCGCGACGACGACTGAGCTCCGGTCCCCGCCACGGCTTGCGGCGCGGTCGACCGGGCCCGTCGGTGACCTACCACCATCGGCGTTAGGGTGATCCCGGGGTCGGGGCACACGGTCGTGTCATGAAGTGGAGAGTTGTCTGAGATGAGCTCGGTGGGGACGACGCATCGGCAGCCGCAGGCCGCTGACGACCAGGGCGACCGCCGGCGGCGCCCGCGGAGCCCGGAGCAGATCAGGGACGAGCTCGTCGAGGCCGCCGCCGAGCACGCTCCCGACATCGCCGAGCTGATCCGCCTCTACTACCGCCACGTCCCCGCCGAGGAGATCCTCGGCGACGACCCGGAGGGCCTCGTCGGCGCGGTGCGCGCCCACCTGCAACTGGCCCAGCGGCGGATGCCCGGCCGCCCGGTGGTGCGGCTGCTCAACCCGACGATGGCCAACGACGGTTGGTACCGCGAGGCCACCGTCGTGCAGATGGTCACCGACGACATGCCGTACCTGGTCGACTCGGTCGCGGCGCAGCTGTCCCGCGCCGGCGTGCAGGTCCAGCGGATCGTGCACCCCATCGTGGTGGTCACCCGGGACCTCACCGGCGAGCTGCGCGAGGTCCACCCCGACGCGGACGTCGACGAGCCCCCGGCCGGCGCCACCGCCGAGTCGTGGATGTACCTCGAGATCGACCGGATCACCGACAGCGAGCGTGCCCGCGAGCTGGACAACCGGCTCACCTCCGTGCTCGGCGACGTGCGCGAGGTCGTCGAGGACACCGAGAAGATGATCGAGGCGGCGCACACCATCGCCGCCGAGCTCGACGCCACCCCGCCGCCGTTGCCGGAGGAGGAGGTGCGCGAGGGCGCGGATCTGCTGCGCTGGCTCGCCGCGGGGCACTTCACCTTCCTCGGCTACCGGCGCTACGAGATCATCGGTCACCCCGGCTCAGGTGGGGAGGAGCCGGCACTGCGTGCCGTGCTCGCCTCCGGGCTCGGCGTGCTGCGGCAGGACAGCCTCGCCGCGCGCAGCCTGACCGCCGGCCCCGACGCCAGCGCGCTGGCCCCGACTCTGCTGGTGCTGACGCAGGCCAGCGCGCCGTCGACGGTGCACCGGCCGGTCTACCCGTTCTACATCGGGGTCAAGACCTTCGACGAGGACGGCAACGTCAACGGTGAGCACCGCTTCCTGGGCATGTTCACCACCACGGCGCTGCACGAGGACGTGCTGGACATCCCGGTGGTGGCCCGCCGGGTGCGGGAGGTCATCCACCGCGCCGGGTTCCCCATGGAGTCCTACTCCGGGCAGCGGATGCTCGAGGTGCTGCAGAACTGGCCGCGTGCCGACCTGTTCTCCGCCGACACCGACTCGCTCTACGCCACCGCGACGGGCGCGATCACCCTGGCCGGCCGGCGGCGGCTGCGGCTGTTCCTGCGCCAGGACACCTACGGCCGCTTCTACTCGTGCCTGGTCTTCCTGCCCCGGGACCGCTACACCACCCGGTCCCGGCTGCGGATGCAGGAGGTCCTGCTGCAGGAGCTGGACGGCACCCACCTCGAGTACAGCACGAGGGTGGGGGAGACGTTGCTCGCCCAGGTGCACTTCACCGTGCACACCGACCCGTCCCGCCGGGTCGAGCCGGACACGCTGCGGATCCAGGAACGGCTCACGGAGGCGATCCGCAGTTGGGACGACCGGATGGTCGAGGCGATCCTGGCGGAGCGCCGGGAGCGCAACGAGGGCGGCGTGGCGCCCGCGGTGGTCGAGGAGTCGGCTAGCGAGCAGGGGCAACGCTACGTGGCCGTGTTCCCGGAGGCCTACAAGGAGGACTTCTCCGCCGCGGAAGGCCTTGCCGACCTGCGCAGGCTGGAGTCGTTGACCGGCGAGGACGACCTGGCGATGTCGTTCTACCTGCCGGAGGAGGCCGAGCCGGGGGAGCGGCGGTTCAAGCTCTACCTGCTCGGTGAGGGCGTGACCCTGTCCACGCTGCTGCCGGTGCTGCAGTTGATGGGCGTCGAGGTGGTCGACCAGCGGCCGTACGAGCTGCGCCGAGAGGACGGCACCAGGTCCTGGATCTACGACTTCGGGCTTCGGGTCGAGCCGAAGATGCTCGACCAGATCAGCCAGGGCGACGAGGCGGACCTGCAGCAACGGTTCCAGGACGCGTTCGGCGCCGCCTGGCGCGGCGACTGCGAGGTCGACGGGTTCAACGCGCTCGTGCTGCGCGCCGGGCTCACCTGGCGGCAGGCGGCGGTGATCCGCGCCTACGCCCGCTACCTGCGTCAGGCGGGCAGCACCTACTCCCAGGAGTACATCCAGAACGCCGTGCTGGCGCACACCGACGTGGCGACGGCGCTGGTCCGGCTGTTCGAGAGCCGGTTCGACCTCGGCTGCTCCGCCGAGCAGCGCGCGGAGCACACCGAGGCGCAGGTCGCCGAGATCAACGCCAGGATCGACGCGGTGACCAGCCTCGACGAGGACCGGATCCTGCGCCGGCTGCTCGCGGTGATCTGCGCGACGCTGCGCACCAACTACTACGTCACCGACGACGATGGCAACCCGCGCCCGTACCTGGCGGTCAAGCTCGACCCGCAGGCCGTGCCCGATCTGCCCGAGCCGCGGCCGCAGTTCGAGGTGTTCGTGTACTCCCCGCGGGTCGAGGCCGTGCACCTGCGGTTCGGCACGGTGGCCCGCGGCGGGTTGCGCTGGTCGGACCGGCGGGAGGACTTCCGCACCGAAATCCTGGGCCTGGTCAAGGCGCAGGCGGTGAAGAACGCGGTGATCGTCCCGGTCGGCGCGAAGGGTGGGTTCGTGGTCAAGCGGCCGCCGGCCCCGACCGGCGACGCCAGCCTCGACCGGGACGCCAACCAGACCGAGGGCATCGCCTGCTACCGGATGTTCATCTCCGGCCTGCTGGACCTCACCGACAACCTCGTCGAGGGCACCACCCGGCCCGCGCCACAGGTGGTGCGCTACGACGGGGACGACAACTACCTGGTGGTGGCCGCCGACAAGGGCACGGCGACGTTCTCCGACATCGCCAACGAGGTGTCGGCGGCGTACGGGTTCTGGCTCGGTGACGCGTTCGCGTCGGGCGGGTCGGTCGGCTACGACCACAAGGCCATGGGGATCACCGCGCGCGGCGGGTGGGAGAGCGTCAAGCGGCACTTCCGCGAGCTGGGAGTGGACACCCAGACTCAGGACTTCACCGTCGTGGGGATCGGCGACATGGGCGGCGACGTGTTCGGCAACGGCATGCTGCTGTCCGAGCACATCCGGCTGGTGGCCGCGTTCAACCACCTGCACATCTTCCTCGACCCCGACCCGGACGCGGCCGCCTCGTTCCGTGAGCGCGAGCGGCTGTTCGAGCTGCCGCGGTCGTCGTGGGACGACTACGACCGGTCGGTGATCAGCGAGGGCGGCGGGATCTACCCGCGCAGCGCGAAGACGATCCCGATCAGCCCGCAGGTGCGCGCCGCGCTGGGGTTGACCGACGACGTGGAGAAGCTGTCCCCACCCGAGCTGATCAGGGCGATCCTGCTCGCGCCGGTGGACCTGCTCTGGAACGGCGGCATCGGCACCTACGTCAAGGCTTCGGACGAGACGCACGCCGACGCCGGCGACAAGGCCAACGACGCGGTGCGGGTCAACGGCGACGAACTGCGGGTGAGGGTCGTCGCCGAGGGCGGGAACCTCGGCTTCACCCAGCGCGGCCGGATCGAGTTCGCCCGCAACGGCGGCAAGATCAACACCGACGCGCTGGACAACTCCGCGGGTGTGGACTGCTCCGACCACGAGGTCAACATCAAGATCCTGCTCGACCACCTGGTCAACGTCGGCGAGCTGGACCGGGAGCAGCGCAACGTCCTGCTGGGCGAGATGACCGAGGAGGTCGCCGAGTTGGTGCTCGCCGACAACTACCGGCAGAACGCCGTGCTCGGTGTCGCCCGCGCGCACGCGCCCGGAATGCTCTCGGTGCACCAGCGGCTGGTGGCGGCGTTGGAGGCCAAGGGCGCGCTGGACCGGGAGCTGGAGGCGTTGCCGGACCCCGGCGAGTTCAAGGCGCTGGAGAAGGCGGATCTCGGACTCACCTCGCCCGAGCTGGCGACCCTGCTCGCTCACGTGAAGCTGGACCTCAAGGACGAGCTGCTGGCCAGTGAGTTGCCCGACGTCGAGGTGTTCTCCCGCCGGCTGCCGGAGTACTTCCCGCGGCCGCTGCGCGAGCGGTTCCCCGACGCGATCCACGAACATCCGCTGCACCGGCAGATCACCACCACGCTGCTGGTGAACGAGGTGGTCGACGGAGCGGGCATCTCGTTCGCCTTCCGGCTGGGCGAGGAGATGAACGCGACGGCCACCGACGCCGTGCGGGCCCACGCCGTGGTGACGTCGGTGTTCGACCTGCCCGCGCTGTGGGCCGACATCCGGGCGCTGGACAATGTCGTGTCGAGCCGGCTCGCCGACGCCATGGTGCTGGAGACCCGCAGGGTGCTCGACCGTGCCGCCCGCTGGTTCCTCACCAATCGGCCGCAGCCGCTCGCGGTGGGCGCCGAGATCAGCCGGTTCGGCGAGCCGGTCAGTGATCTGATGCCCCGGCTGCCGGAGCTGCTGCGCGGCCGGGAGGCCGCGTCGGTGCGGGAGTATGTCGGGCGGCTGGTCGCCGACGGGGTACCCGACGAGCTGGCCGAGCGGACCGCGGTGCTGCTGCACACCTACGGCCTGCTCGACGTGATCGAGGTGGCCGAGCTCGCCGAGCGCGAGGTCGGGTTGGACACCGAGCGCAGCCCGTTGGAGACGGCGGAGCTGTACTACGCGCTGTCCGACCACCTCGGCGTGGACAAGATGCTCACCGCGATCAGCGCGTTGGAGCGGGGCAACCGGTGGCACGCCCTGGCGCGGCTCGCGTTGCGCGACGACGTGTACTCCTCGCTGCGGGCGATCACCCTTGACGCGTTGCGGCACAGCGAGCCGGAGGACAGCGTCGAGAACAAGATCGCCCACTGGGAGCAGGCGAACTCGTCGCGGTTGGCGCGGGCGACGGTGACGCTCAGGCAGATCGAGCGGTCGGGCCGCAACGACCTGGCGACGCTGTCGGTGGCGGCGCGGCAGCTGAGGAGCACGGTGCAGTAGTGGCCGGTTACGTGGCGCTGGTCCGGCCGCGGTGGTCGGACATGGATGTGTTCGGGCACGTCAACCACGCGAAGATGGTGACCCTCCTGGAGGAGGCGCGGGTGCCGCTGCTGTTCGACGAGGCTGCGGCGGCCGGGCTCACCGGGCTCGCCCGTGGCGTGGTGGTGGTCCGGCTCGCCGTCGACTACCGGGCGCCGGTGGTGGTCCGCGGTACGGAGGTCCGGGTGGAGGTGTCCTTGGCGGAGCTGGCGTTCGCCTCGTTCACCCTCGACTACACCGTCTACAACGGACCATCTACTGAGAACGGTGTGGCGGTGGAGGCGCGGACGGTGCTGGCGCCGTACGACGTGGCCGGCGGCCGGCCGCGCCGGCTGAGTGAGGGGGAGCGGGAGTTCCTGGCCCGGCGGTTGGACGGGGGAGTGAATGCCTGAGCTGCGGATCACCGACCCGGCGGACCGGGAGACGCTCGCCGCGTTCGTCGCCCGCGCGGTGCGCCTCGACGCGCAGGCCGTGGTACGGCTGCGGCGGCGGTCTCCCGAGGTGGTGGAGGCGTGGGTGGCCACTCCGTTCGACGTGCTGGTCACCCGGGCCGTGGGCGGGGAGATCGCGCCCGCGGACGTCACCGTGTCCGGCAACGAGCTGCTCGCCGCGCTGACCGTGGCGGGTGGGGCGCGGATGGACCCCGGGCCGGCGCGGGACCTGCTGTGGCGCTCGGAGCTGCCGGCGGGGGCCACGTGGCAGCCGGTGGACGCGCTGCCCGCGGCGGTGGTGTCGGAGTTGGCCGAACGGGGTGTCGCGCTGGCCAGGGAGAACGTCGGGCCGCACGGCACGCCGCCGGCATCGCTGATGGACCAGACGGTGCTCACCGTCACCGGTGGGGACCTGGAGATCAAGGTGCCGATGCGGTGCCTGTTCGCGCTGTCCGGGATGGGCTTCGTGGACTCCTCGCTGCCGGACGACGTGGTCAGGGTGACCGCGACCGACTCCTGGATGCGCCTGGACGCGCGGTACGGCGCCGCCGTGCGGCGCCGCCACGCGCTGCTGCCCCTGCTGTTCTGAGATATGGAGGCGCCGACTTCCGACGCGCCCTGTCCTTGGTGGTGTTCCAGACGGGGCTGATCCCGCACCGCGCCCGCATCGAGGCTCCGGCGTGGCTCAGGAGTCGAGCACCTCGGTGTTCTGGCAGGCGGTCAGCAGCCACCGGCCGTCCTCCTTGGACATCACGTACAGCGGGCTGCCCTCGTGCTGGCCCTCGATCGGTTGCCCGTCGCGGGTGAAGTACCGCTGACGGACCTTCACGGCGGCGACGTCGGGGCGGATGAACAGGACGTGCACGACTTCGTAGCTCGGCCTGAGGTCTTTCATGGCGCCGGGCAGGACCTTGCTGGTGAAGGCGGCGATCTCGTCGCGCCCAGTCAGACGCTTGCCATGGCCGGTGGTCCAGATGGCGTCCGCACGGAACTGGGCGACGAACTCGTCGACGAGCTCGTTGGCCTGGGCATGCTCAACGGTGGCGACGACCTGCTCGATCGCCCTGATGTCGTCATTCTGCGTGGTGTTCATGCCGATCATCCTGGCACCTCCACCTGACTTGACGTCAACAGTGGCGGCCGCTGGAGGGGTGGCTCCGTGTCAGAAGTCACCGCCTCGGAGAATCAGGGACGTCCCGGGGATGGGCGCGTTTCGTCGGACCGCCCGGCATCGTGATCCGCGCGATGTCGAACAGCCGGAGCGCCCGGTGGAGTACCAGGCCACGTCGTCGATGGGGTGGCAGGGCTGGCGGTGACCGATGTGGACCAGCTTGCGGCCTCCACGATCGGGCAACGCGATCACTGTGCGTGGAGTCGCGAGGGTGGGCGCGCGAGCGGAACCGCCACCGAGACCCACCCATCCCGAGATCGAGCAGGAAGCACCGACCGCACCACACACCGCGACGCGCTCGCGATCCGGCCGGCACCCGCCGACGCTGTCCACCCGTTCGAGCGAAAACGCCCCGAGAGCTCCACTCGGCGCGCCGAATCGGTCCAAGTTGTCCACAGATTCCCGGTGAACCCGCCGAGCCACCCGACTCCCGGTAGACTGGAACCGGGGCCGCCCCCCGGTGCGGGTGGGGGCTACCTCCTGGGGGGTTGTCGATCAAGTGTAGCGCTGGCTTCGTGGCGCATGTGGTCGTAAAGCCGGAAGCCCGCGTGTGGCCGCGAAGCCCGGAAGCCGCCGTCGCGGCCCCTCGCCGTGGTCAACGCGGTGGCCGGGGTGTGCTCGGCGTCGCGAATGTTCGCCGCGGAGCCCTGGGCAGGCCGTCCACTCGGGATGAGTGCCGCGGCGACACTAGCCGCGGACGGCGCGCATCCGGTCGATCTCGGCGCTCTGCCCGGTGACCACGTCCTGGGCGAGCTGCTGCACCCGCACGTTCACCCCGTGCGCGAGCACCTCCTCGGCCATGGTCAGCGCGCCCTCGTGGTGGGTGATCATCAGGTCCAGGAACATCCGGTCGAACTCCGGGCCGCTCGCCGCGCGCAGCGCGGACAGCTGCTCGGGCGTCGCCATGCCGGGCATCAACTCGGACGCACCGTGCTCGTGGTGTCCGTGCGACCCGTGCTCCTCGGCCGGCACCGGCTCGCCGTGCTCGGCCAGCCACCCCTCCATCAACGCGATCTCACCGTCCTGCGCCACCGCGATCCGCTCGGCGATCGCCCGCACCCGGGGGTCGTTGACCCGCCCCTCCACCATGTCGGTCATGGTGATCGCCTGCCGGTGGTGCGGGATCATCATGGTCAGGAACCGCACGTCCGCCTCGTTGTGTGGCACCTCCTGCCGGTGCTCGTCGGCCCGCGCGGCCGGCACCTCCTTCGCCTCCTCACCCGGCCGACCCGGCACGAGCACCCCCGCTGACTCCCCGCCCGGCGCGGGTTCCGGCCCCGCCGTACACCCGGCGCCCACCAACGCCACGGCCGCCACGGCGGCGCACACCCCAACCCGCATGGCGCCAGCGAACCCCGCCGACCGCGCCCACGTCAACCGCATCCTCCAAATGTAGCTAGCCAAGCGAACGACCTCGGGTAATAATCGCGCCAAGCCGGCCGAACGCGCCACGAGCGCCGGTGAGAGGAGCGACTTCACGTGCAGACGAGCCCGACGCGGACGGATCCCGCCAAGCCCCGGCGCCTGCGCCGAACCCTGCTCGCCGCTTTCGGCGCGGCGAGCCTGCTGACCGGCGGGGTGCTCACCGCCCCCGCGGCCACCGCCCAGGACACCACCGGCATCCCCGGTGTCGACCAGATCGCCCACAGCCCCAACCTGCGGCAGATCGCCAACATCCCCAAGCAGGCCCCGTTCAACACCACCGAGGCCTACGGCACCGACATGGCCTTCACCGACGGCCACGCCATCGTCGGCAACTACGACGGCTTCGTGATCTACGACGTGCGCATCCCGTTCCGCCCGCGGATCGTCAGCCAGGTCCTCTGCCCCGGCGGTCAGAACGACGTCACGGTGCACGGCGACCTGCTGTTCCTGTCCACCGACTACCCGCGCAGCAACGACTCCTGCACCAGCGAGCCAATGCCGGCGTCGAACCCCTCCGCCTGGGAGGGCATCAAGATCTTCGACATCAGCAACCTCGCCCGGCCGCGCTACGTCGCCTCGGTCCGCACCGACTGCGGCTCGCACACCAACACGCTCGTCCCCGGCACCGACCGCAAGGACGTGTTCATCTACGTCTCGTCCTACTCGCCGGCGCCGGACCTGCCGAACTGCCAGCCCCCGCACGACAAGATCTCGATCATCAAGGTCCCGCTGCGCCGCCCCGCGCAGGCCGAGGTGGTCGCCACCCCGGTGCTGTTCCCCGACGGCGGCAACCTCGGCGGCACCAACCCGGACGGCACCCGCCGCGCGGCGACCACCGGTTGCCACGACCTCACCGCCTTCCCCAGCCAGGACCTGGTCGCCGGCGCGTGCATGGGTGACGGCGTGCTGATCGACGTCTCCGACCGGCTCGCCCCGCGGGTCATCGAGCGCGTGCAGGACAACGTCAACTTCGCGTTCTGGCACAGTGCCACGTTCAACAACACCGGCACCAAGGTGATCTTCACCGACGAACTCGGCGGCGGTGGCCTGCCCACCTGCAACGCCCGCTTCGGTCCCCACCGCGGCGCCGACGGCATCTACGACATCGTCGGCAGCGGCGACGACCGCAAGCTGGTCTTCCGCAGTTACTTCAAGATCCCGCGGCACCAGGCCGACACGGAGAACTGCGTGGCGCACAACGGATCGCTGGTTCCGGTCCGCGGCCACGACATCATGGTGCAGGCGTGGTACCAGGGCGGCGTGTCGGTGTGGGACTTCACCGACTCGGCCAATCCGAAGGAGATCGCCTACTGGGAGCGTGGCCCGCTCTCGGCCACCGAGTCGCTCACCGGCGGATCGTGGTCGGCCTACTACTACAACGGCTACATCTACTCCTCGGACATCCAGAAGGGCCTGGACGTGCTGGACCTGCGCGACCGGCGCACCATGAGCGCGAAGGCCGTGCGGTTCGACGAGTTCAACGCGCAGACCCAGCCGCAGTATCGCGACCGGAGGTGAGCCGGGTCTAGACCAGCCAGGCGGCGGCGTCCGGCGCCAGCTGCTCGCCCGCGAGGGGCACGCTCGACAGCAGCACCTCGCCGGGCGGCAGCGGCACCGGCGCCGCCGCGCTGTTCACCGCGCACACCAACCCGCCGGGCTGCCGGCGCAGTGCGCAGCAGCCGGGCGGGGCGCCGTACCACTCGACCGTCGACCCGGCCACCGCAGGATGTTCCTGCCGCAGCTCGAGCGCCCGCCGGTACAGCGACAGCGTCGAGTCCGTGTCCTCCAGCTGCGCGGCCACCGTCCGGTCGGCCCAGTCGCCGGGCACCGGCCAGGTCCTCGGCGCCGTCGAGAACGCGAACGGGGGCTCCGCGCCCTCCCAGGGCAACGGCACGCCGGCTTCGGCGCCGGCGAGGCCCAGCTCCTCACCCTGATCGAGGAACACCGCGCCGGGCAGGGCCAGCGCGAACAGCGCCATCGCCCGCGCCCGCCGCGGTCCGTCCTCGCCCGCCCCGAACCGGTCAGCCTGGCGCGGTCCGCGGTGGTCCACCGCTGTCCAGGCCGGTGGCACGCCGGCCCGCTCCGCGGCGGTCAGCGCGCGCTCGACGGCGGCCTGCAGGGCGTCGGCGTCGAACCGGGGCAGTACCAGGCCACGGTCGACGACCAGGTCCAGCGGGCCGGCGGCCGACCACCGCCCGGCGGCCATGACGGCGGGATGCTCGTCGAGCACCTTGCGCACCGTCCGGTGTGCCTCGGTTGGGTCACCACCGCCGGCCGGGTCGCCACCGACCCGGAACCCGTCCACGCCGTGGGCCAGCCAGGACCGCAGGATGTGCTCCAGCTCCGCCGGGTCGTCGCCGAGCGGGACGTCGACAGTCACCTTCAGCCCGCACCGGTGCGCGTCGGACACCAACCCGTCGACGTCGTCGGTCGGATGTCGCCCCGCCGGCTCGGGAAGGGCCAGGGTCAGCGCGTCCACGCCGAGCAGCTCGAGGTAGCCGAGCCGGCTCCGCACGCCGGCGAGGTCGCCGACCCCGTCGCCGTCGGCGTCCGCGAACGAGGGGACGTGGACCACGTAGCACACGGCGTCGGTCCACCAGGCCCGGTCCGAGTCGGACCGGGCCACCGCTCTGCGCACCGGCTCACCCCCAGCTGTTCATCAGCGAGTGCGCGGCCATCTCCAGGTAGTTCCACAGCTGGGTGCGATAGGGCTCGGGCAGGTCGGCCTCGTCCACCGCGACGCGCATCGCCCGCAACCAGGCGTCCCGCTCGGCGGGACCGATTCGGAATGGGGCGTGCCGCATCCGCAGCCGCGGATGGCCGCGCTGCTCCGAATAGGTGTGCGGGCCGCCCCAGTATTGCATCAGGAACAGGCGCAACCGCTCCTCCGCCGGACCGAGGTCGGCGTCCGGGTACAGCGGGCGCAGCACCTCGTCCTCGGCGACTTCGGCGTAGAAGCGGGCGACGATCTCGCGGAACGTCGGCTCCCCGCCCACGGCCGCGAAGAAGCTCTCCGGGTCGGTCGGTGGCTGCTGGCCGGTCACGTCTGCCATGCCTCCATCTTGCCTGTCGTGCTCGAGTCGGGTGGCGGGCCGTCAGCCGGAGTTGTTCGAGTTCGGCTGGTTCACGAAGAAGCGCCCCAGCGGCGGCTCGAAGCCGGCGTCCTCCAGCGCGGACATGACCTTCGCGCGCAGCGCCCGCTGCACCGCCCACTGCCGGCTGGGCCGGACCTTCACGGTGAGCCGCAGCTGGATGCCCTCCGGTGTCACGCTCTCCACCCCCAGCACCTCCGGCGGCTCCAGGATGTCCGGGGCGATCGCGTCGCTGGCCGCGGCGTCGGTGGCCACCTCGTTCAGCAGTCGAGTGGCCCGGTCGACGTCGGTGTTGTAGCTGAACGGGATGTCCACCAGGGCCACCGCGTAGCCCTGGCTGGAGTTGCCCACGCGGAGGATCTCGCCGTTGCGGACGTACCAGACGGTGCCGTTGATGTCCCGCAGGGTGGTGATCCGCAGGCCCACGGCCTCGACCGTGCCCACCGCCTCCCCGACGTCCACGACGTCGCCGACGCCGTACTGGTCCTCCAGCATCATGAACATGCCGGAGAGGAAGTCGCGCACGAGGTTCTGCGCGCCGAACCCGAGCGCGATCCCGACGATGCCGGCCGAGGCGATGATCGGGCCGAGGTCGATGCCCAGCTCGGCGAGGATCTGCAGCACCGCGAGCCCGTAGACGACGAACGTGGTCAGCGACTTCAGCACCGAGCCGATCGTCTTGGCCCGCTGCCGGCGCCGCTCCGCGGTGAGCGGGCCGAGCATGTCGGGCGCCCGCTCGCGCAGCGGCCGCAGCAGGGCGGGCAGCTTGCCACCGCCGTCGGCGGGCACCGTGGTGAGCCGGTCGATCAGCTTGCGAACCAGGAACCGCACCACGAGGGCGATCAGCAGGATCAGCAGGATCCGCAGCGGCTTGGCCACCAGCCAGTCGGCGGAGGCCGCCAGCCACTCGTTGTGGGTGAGCCGGAACACCTGGGCGCACCACGTGCCGGCGTCGTTCACGCAGTCCGGTGGTTCGCTGAGCAGCTGGTTCACGTAAGAGGGCACTTCCTTGTCCTGGACGTGGTCACGGACGGGCTCCGGATACCTCGCGATAGCACCGTACCCGCTGTGATCCTGGAGCCAACGAGCGTGCGCTCCGGGGGTGATCTGTGGTCGACTATGCCTGCACCGGTGGAGGTGGTCGAGTGCCAGACCGACAACCGAGCCCTCACGGCGTGCTCGCTCCGCAGGAGGTCGGGCCCGCGCCGGGGGGCATGCCGTACTCGACGGTGGCGGGAGGCGCCACGAGCGGACCGCAGCCGACCGGGCCACCCACCCGCGGCGGCAGGAACGGCCGCGGACCGGGGCAACGCCGATCGGAGTACCCGGCGGTCGGTCCACCGCTGACCGGCGGCAAGCGGCGGGTGCTGCTGCTCAACGCCACCTTCGAGCCGCTGACCGCGCTGCCGCTGCGGCGCGCGGTGGTCCTGGTCGTGTGTGGTAAGGCCGAGGTGGTGCACGGTGACCCGGCCGGGCTGACCCTGCACGCCGCGACCGTGTCGGTGCCGGTGCCGTCGGTGATCCGGTTGAGCAACTACGTGCGCGTGCCGTACCGCGCGCAGGCGCCGCTGACACGGGCCGGGCTCATGCACCGGGACCGGTTCCGCTGCGCCTACTGCGGAGGCCGGGCGGAAACGATAGACCATGTGGTGCCGCGCAGCCGCGGGGGGCAGCACACCTGGGAGAACTGCGTGGCCTGCTGCGCGAAGTGCAACCATCGTAAGGCCGACCGGCTGCTGAGCGAGCTCGGCTGGCGGCTGCGGACGGTGCCGAGGGTGCCGCACGGGCCGCACTGGCGACTGCTCGCGCACTCCACGGATGCCGACCCGCAGTGGCGGCAGTACCTGGGGATCCCGGCGGCCTGACCGGTGTGCCGGACCGCGGCGGCCCAGCCGCCGGAGCGGCTGGGCGGGCCGACGGGTACGTCCGACCCCGGATTGCCGGCGGGGTCCGCTGGGGCTGTGCCGGCCCCGGCCGGTACGGGTCGACCGGGTCGACTCAGGCGGCGAGGGTGACGCGCGTGCCGGCGGTGACCCTGGTACCGCGGGTGACGCGGGTGCCGCAGGTCACGCGGGTGCCCCTGGTGACGCGCGTGCCGCGAGTGACTCGCGTGCCGGCGGTCACCCGGGTGCCCGCCGTGACACGGGTGCCGCGGGTCACGCGGGTGCCCCTGGTGACCCGGGTGCCGGCCGTGACGCGGGTGCCGCGGGTGACGCGGGTACCGCAGGTCACGCGGGTACCGCAGGTCACGCGGGTGCCTCTGGTGACGCGCGTGCCACGGGTGACCCGGGTGCCGAGCGTGACGCGGGTGCCCAGCTCCGGGTGGGAATCGATCAGTGACGGCAGGGTGTCGGTGCTCGCCTGGGCGGGGGTCTTGGCGAAGTGCATGACATGTCCTTCCGGAACCGGTACGTGACTTATTGGGATGGGGAGCGAGGCGCAAGGCCCGTACAGGTGAAAAAACTACGAGCATTTCACTCGGCGAACAAGACAACAGCGTCGGGTGCCGCCGCCCGTACGGTGAGTTGCAACCTTTCGCGCGACCCTCTTCGGCCCAACGTGGGATGCGTGGCGTGGCAGTCGGCGGACGGGTGACTCCGGAGGGCGAACGGTCCGTGACCGCTGCCACCGGTGTCCTGGTCCGGCTGGGGCGGCGCCGGTACCGGCAAGCGGACGTCGGCCGAACCGATCGGTTACGCTGCGCGCGTGAACATGGTCGAGACGATCCTGGTCTTCGTGCTGATACCGCTTGCCCTCTACGGCGTGATCAGCCTGGCCACGCTGAGGTCGAAGTTCGCCGGTGCCCCCCGATACCGTCCGGGCCAGCCGTGGGAGTACCCGCCGCAGTGGTGGAGTGCCAACCCGGACGGCGTGAGCCATCAGCGGGTCGGGGACGAGGCGTCCGGGGCGACCACCGACGGCACGGTCAAGGGAGGCGCGCGTGGGACATGGTGAGCTGACGCACGGCGACGTGCGGGTGGATCCGGCCGAGCTCGGACCGGGCGCCGCGGTTACGGCGAGCGGCCGCGTGTCGGCCGCCAGGATGTACGAGCCGCCTACTCCATCCGGTCTCTTCAACCCGACGCAGCTCGCCCGGTTGGACGAGGCGCTGACCCTGGCCAGCCGGGAGACCGGGCTGGACTTCACCATCTACCTGGGAGAGCTGGGCGAGGACAGCAGGGTGGGCGCCGAGCGGCTGCACGACTCGATTGGGGAGCGGGCTCCCTGGTCGGTGCTCATCGCGGTGTCCCCGGGCGAGCGGGTGGTCGAGGTGGTCACCGGCGCCGAGGCACACCGCCGACTGCCCGATCGTGGCGCCAAGCTCGCGGTGATGAGCATGGTGGCCTCCTTCAAGGAGGGCGACCTGATCGGCGGGCTGATCAGCGGCCTGCGCATGATGACCGACCAGGCCGGCCCCGCACCCCGCGACTGACCCGAACGCGAATCGCGCGGAACCACTTGCCCCCACCCCCACCCTGTCCCTTGGGGGCCGGCCCCGCTTCCAGCCTACCGCTGGTGGGGGCCGTGGGCGGGGGTTGCGGAAATCTGTGGACGCCTTTCGGCGATGTGGACAACCGTCCGAGGCCGCCGGCCGCCTCGGAGGACGCGGGGTCGACGCGCATCTGCGGTGTGACCTGGGGACGGCGGGGCCTGACACGGGAAGCGGGTCGTCGATGCGGCGCCGGTGCCGTCGCGCCGTACGACCGAGCGGTCCACGTCGGGGACGCGCGCCGATTGGCACCTCCGGCCCTGCCGACGCCCCGGCCCGCCCAGGGGATGCGTAGACCCGTGTGCGGGCCATGGACCGCGCGTGGGCGGGCGGAGCCGGGCGGGGTGCCGCGGGTCGCGTGGGCGCGCCGACTTAAGCGGTGTCTTCTGCACCACGCGAGCCGGGACTTGACGCCAGGCGCTTGCTCGACGGCGGCACCGGTCGACGGGCAAGATTGCCGACGTGCGTCTGCAGCGGGCGGTGCGAGCGTTGGCCTGGAGCCACGCGGTTACTCGTTCGACGATCGCGGCTGGGTTCCTGGCTGCGCCATCGACCGTCGGGAGGTCCTGGCTGGGTGACGGGATTGATACCGGTGGGGGTGACGTCGCGCTTCGCGCGATGGCCGTGCGGGATCTCGTCATCGGGGTCGGCACGATCAGCGCGTTGTGGTCGCGCGCTCCGGTGAAGCGATGGTTCGAGCTGGGGGTAGCAGTCGAGGCCGTTGAGCTCGCCGCGATTCGGCGCCGGCGGAAGGAACTCGGGACAGCGGTCGACGCCTGGACACTGCTGACCGCCCTGGGTGCGTTGGGCGGCGCGGTGATCGCGATCGCGATCAAGGACGACCGAAGCATTGCCTGACGACAGTTGGGGGGTTGTGCCCGACCTGCCCGAGATTGGAGTGCTGTCATTGGTCTGCACCCGCCACTGTGAACTTTGAGCGGCTTCCCGCACGACCTACGCCCGGCGCATGGATGAGACGAGCGAACACGCTTCGCGTCGCGAGCTGCCTGCGAGCGATCTTGCCGTCCCAATCGTCATTGTCATGGGACGCGACGACATTAGGGCCACGTGTCGTTGGTCAGGGCCGGAGCCAGCGGTCGAGCCAGGCACGGGTCCGGCGTAGGACGTCGAGTTGGTGATTGCGTTCCCGGATCGAGTGCCCCTCTCTCGGATAGATCACGAACTCGTGCTCGACGCCGAAATGGCGCAGCGCCCGGTGGAAATACACGGATTGACCGAGGGGCACGTTAGTGTCCTCGGCACCGTGCAGGATGAGCACCGGAGTGCGAACGCGGCTGGCGAAGGAGATCGGACTGACCGCGTCGTGCGGATGCGGACCGACACCGGACCACCCGGTGCTGCCACCGAGCGCAGCTTCGAACTGGCCGTTCTCGCCGGTCGCGGCGAGCATGCCCCAGTCGATGACGCCGGCGACGACCAGCGCGGCGCGGAACTGATCGGTCTGGCCAACGGCCCAGGCGGACATGAACCCGCCGTGGCTCCCGCCGGCGATGCCCAGCCGATCCGGATCGGCGACGCCCTCGGTGATGAGCAGGTCGATGCCGGTCAGGATGTCGGTCCACTCCTCCTGGCCGACCCGGCCAGCCACACGGGAGGCGAACTGGTGGCCGTGGCCTTGGCCCCCGCGCGGGTTGGGCAGGAACACCGCGTAGCCGGCGGTGGCCAGCCACTGCGCGCTGGGGAACCAGAACAGCTGGCAACGATCGGCGTAGCGATCGTACGGGCCTCCGTGCACGATCGTGACCAGAGGAAACGGGCTGTCCGACGCGGACTTTCCGACCGGCAGTACGAGCAGGCCGTCCAGGTCGAGACCGTCGGCGGCACGGTAGGCCAGCGGTTGCTGAGTCCCAAGAGCGATGCCGTCCAGTTCCGGGCGGGTGTCAGTGATCTTTCGCAGCGGCCCGCTCGGTGGCCCGACGTGAACGTTCGCGGGCTGGTAGCGGGTGCCGGTCAGTGCCGCGATCTTCTCCCCGGTTGGGGTGGTGGTGAGGTCGTCGAGGCGTCCGGGGTGCTGCGACAAGGTCGTGGGGCCGGTGGGGTCGAGTCGGGCCAGGGTTGTGTTCAGGCCGTCGGCGAACACAATCAGTGGGGCGGCATCGGTCTGGTGCAGTTCGGTGGGACACATCGGGAGACCGGAAGTCCGGTTACGCAGGACACGGCTGCCCACGGCCAGGTCGAACACGGCGGTGCCGGCTTGCAGAGCCGGTGGGGTGAGAGCGATGTAGCCAAGGTGCCAGCCGTCCTCGCCTGGCCACCAGGCCAGAGAGTGTGCGTCTGCCCCGACAGCTCCGAGGTCCACCGCTGTCCCGGTCGTGGTGTCGAACAGGTGCAGTTGGCCGGTGCGGAGGCCGTAGTCGTTGTCGCTGCTGGCCTGGGTGAGTACGGCGAGTGCGCCGCCGTCGGGACGT
This sequence comes from Amycolatopsis arida, assembly GCF_900115565.1. Lineage (GTDB taxonomy): Bacteria > Actinomycetota > Actinomycetes > Mycobacteriales > Pseudonocardiaceae > Yuhushiella > Yuhushiella arida. The sequence continues at coordinate 35,369 of NZ_FOWW01000004.1, forward strand.
TGCCGCAGTTCCACGACGTGCCGGTCGCCGAACACATCCGGGGTGGTGACCCGTCCGGTGTGCAGGTCGAGCAGACGCAACCGGGCACGCGGTTCGCGCTCACCGACGACAACAGCGTCGTCACGGTCCCGGGCGCGGCGCGCGTCCTGCTCGGTGGGTTCGTCCTGGGCGAGCAGAGCGACCAGGTTGGGGTCAGCGAGCGGCAGGTAGTCGACGACGCCGGCGCGCCAGTTGGTCACCGCGGCCGCCGCGCCGTCGGCAAGGGGGAGCCGGTGCACCTGCGGGATACCGCGGTCAGCGCGGTCGGACAGGAAAAACAGCATGGCCGAGTCCGCGGACCAGCGTGGTCGGGACTCTGCTGCGGTGTCGGTGGTCGCCCGGTGCGACGCCGCGGCGCAGTCGGTGTCGACGAGCCAGAGTTCGGTGTCGAGGTGGTCACCGGTCCGGCTGACGGGAGCGAGGACGTAGCAGAGCAGTTGTCCGTTCGGGGCAAGGGCCGGGGTCTGCGGTGTACGACCATCGACCACGAGTTCGGCGGTCAGGCCTGTCATGTGATCAGTCTGCCAACATCAACAGCGCAGCACGCGATCGAGTCAGAAGGCTGACACGATGCTGTCCGGCATACTCCCGGGCGGACCTTTTCGCCCGGCGCGTCCGGAAACGTGTGTCGTGCTGCCAGCGCGCGCCCCAAAAGCACCGAGCCAGCGGTAGTTCAGAGAAGCAGGCGTGTTCGTGGCGGCAGGGCGGGCCATAGGGCCGGCCGCAGCCGCCGAGCTCGACCTTGCGCTTGTCGAGGTTCGCCTCGAACTCGGTCCACTCCTCGGTGGTGACGTCACGGTACTCATCCGCTGGTCGGGTGGCCCGCCCAATGGCAAGAGGGCTGGTGGCGGCGTGTCCTGTCCTGGCTCAGAGTCCGAGCGCTTCCGTCACTCGCTCGGACAGATCATCCTCGGTCATCGTGGTGTCGACCTCGATGACGCGCAGTTGGAGACGCCTCGTCTCCGCGCAGAGGCGTCCAGTGAACATCCGATCGCGCTCGAGCAGGTTGTGCAGGGCCCTCTCCGGATCACTGGTCTTCCGCGCCATGTCCCATGTCGAGCCCCTGCTGTGGAGTGCCGCCCGGCGGAAGTCGGGCGTCGGGAGGAGCCAGACGGCGTGACTGGGCACGGCAAGGAGAGGCTTCACGAGGTGTGGCAACAGTCGGAAGCCCTCGACGAGCACACCAGGTTCTCTCGGGAGGCGGAGAAGGTCTTCCACGATCAGGCTGAAGCTTTCGCCTCGAAACCAGTGGAAGGTCTCGAGCATGGTCGCTGGAGATCTGTTCACCCACCGCTCGTCCATGTCCATGGCCTTGAACTCGCCCAAAAACTGGCTGTCTTCGGGCTTGCTCCGGGCGGCGTGATCCGACATCACGTCGTCGGTCGCGTAGAGCCGCAGACCGTGCCGAGCCGCCAGGCGACGCGCGATGGTCGACTTGCCCGCTCCGCTGCCGCCACCAATCCAGTAGACGTGCCGCAGCCGGGCACGCAGGACTGCGGCGTCGGCGTTCCCTTCGTGGTGTTCAGGTCGCCCTTCGGGTCGATGGTTCACGGCGGCTCCTCAGGTGCGTCGCTGACTTCGGCCGCGTAGTGGGTCCAGTCGCCGCTGCTGGCGCGTTGACCTTCCCGAGCCGTGCAGGGATACCCGGGTGCGGCCGATGCCGCGGCTCGCGCACGGCCAGACGCGGACGCGCGGCGGGAGCGGGCGGGGGCCGCCGGCACCTCGCCGGCGGCCCCCGCCGTCGAGGTCAGCTCTCGTCGAACTCCCGGGCCGCGAGTGCCCGCACGATGCCGGCCCTGCCCTCGGACACCAGCCGCCGCAGTGCCGCCGGGCGGTCGCCGGCCAGCCACGCGTCCGCGGCCTCCACCGTGGACTTCGTCACCGCCCACGACGGGAACAGGCCGACCACCGTCGGCTGGGCCCGCTCGCTCGACCGGCGCCGCCACACCTCGTCGATCACCTCGAAGTAGTCGTCGACGTAACCGCCGAGCAGCGCCTTCTGCGCCGGGTGGGCGAAGCCGGAGATGATCGCGTCGCTCACCGCGTTCGGCAGCTCGTCGTCGTACACCGCGCGCCGCCACGCCTCGGCCTTCGCCTCCGGAGTGGGCCGCAACGCCCGGGAGTGCTCGGCGTGCCGGTGCCCCGCCGCGGTGTCATCCCTCGCCTTCTCCGCGTCGATCTCGGCTTCGCCGGCCTTTCCGTGCGCCACCAGCGCGTCGAGCAGCCGCCAGCGCAGGTCGGTGTCGACGGTGAGTCCGGGAAGCGGCGCGGACCCGTCCAGCCACCCGGCCAGCACGTCCAGCGTCGCGCCGTCGAGCACGGCGCCGGTGAGCGCGTTGACGTAGGCGAGCTGGTGGTCCGAGCCCGGCTCGGCCGCGCGGGCCAGCTCCAGCAGCCGCTGGGTGAACGCCGGCCACCCGTGCTGGGCGGCCCACGCCTCCTCGGCATAGGAGTTCAGCGCGGTCTGCGCCTGCAGCAACAGCCGCTGCACGACGCCCACCTCCGTCTCGCCCTGGACACCGCGCATCACCAGGGTGACGAAGTCGCGGGCCTTCAGCTCGGCCTCCCTGGTCATCTCCCAGGCGGCCGACCAGCACATCGTTCGCGGCAGTGGCTCGGCGATGTCGGCGATCCGGTCGACCAGGGTGACCAGCGACCCCTCGTCCAGCCGCATCGCGCAGTAGGTCAGGTCGTCGTCGTTGACCAGCACCAGCTTGCCCGCCGGCGCCCCGACCAGGTCCGGCACCTCGGTGCGCTCGCCGGTGACGTCCAGCTCCACCCGGTGCGTGCGGACCAGCCGGCCCGTGTCGTCGTCGTACACGCCGACCGCCACCCGGTGGGTGCGCAGCTCGCCGGCGCCCGGCTTCGCGCCGCTCTGCAGCACCGCGAAGGAGGTGAACCGGCCGTCCGCGCCGACCTCGAACCGCGGCCGCAGGGTGTTCAGCCCGGTGGTCTCCAGCCACTGCGCGCTCCATCCGGACAGGTCCCGCCCCGACGCCTCCTCCAGCGCGGTGAGCAGGTCCGCCAGCGTCGCGTTGCCCCACGCGTGCCGGTCGAAGTACACCTTCAGCCCGGCGAGGAAGTTGTCCAACCCCACGTAGGCCACGAGCTGCTTGAGCACGCTGGCGCCCTTGGCGTAGGTGATGCCGTCGAAGTTCACCTCCACCGCCTGCAGGTCCACCATGTCCGCGGCGATCGGGTGCGTCGAGGGCAGCTGGTCCTGCCGGTAGGCCCACGACTTCTCGATGTTGGCGAAGCTGGTCCAGGCGTGCACGTACTCGGTGGCCTCGGCCTGGGCGAGCACGCTGGCGAAGGTGGCGAACGACTCGTTCAGCCACAGGTCGTCCCACCAGCGCATGGTCACCAGGTCGCCGAACCACATGTGCGCCATCTCGTGCAGCACCGTCTCGGCCCGCCGCTCGTAGGCGTAGCGGGTGACCCTGCTGCGGAACACGTAGTCCTCGAGGAAGGTCACCGCGCCGGCGTTCTCCATCGCGCCGGCGTTGAACTCCGGCACGAACAGCTGGTCGTACTTGGCGAACGGATACGGGGTGCGGAAGCTGCGGTGGAAGAACCCGAAGCCCTGCTTGGTCTCGGTGAACAGCCGTTCGGCATCCATGAACTCGGCCAGCGAGGCACGGCAGTAGATGCCGAGCGGGATGGTGCCGTGCTCGTCGGTGTACTCGTCGCGCCAGGACGCGTACGGGCCGGCGATCAGCGCCACCAGGTAGGTGGACAGCCGGGGGGACTCGGCGAACCGGGTGCGCACCGCGCCGCCCGTGGACGCCTCGGCCGACTCGACCGGCGTGTTGGACACCACGGCCCACTCCTCCGGCGCGAGCACGGTGAGTCGGTAGGTCGCCTTGAGGTCCGGCTGGTCGAAGCAGGTGAACATCCGCTTGGCGTCGGCGGTCTCGAACTGGGTGTAGAGGTACACGTTGTCGTCGACGGGGTCGACGAACCGGTGCAACCCCTCACCGGTGTTCATGTACCGGCAGTCCGCGACGACGACGAGCTCGTTGTCCGCGGCGAGGTCGGGCAGGGCGATGCCCTCGTCCTCCACGTAGCCGGAGGCATCGAGGGGCCGGCCGTTCAGCGTGGCCGAGCGCACCCCGGCCGCGACGATGTCCACCCACGACCGCTCGCCGGGTCGCGCGCAGCGGAATCGGATCGTGGTCCTCGACTCGAACGTCTTCTCACCGGGTCCGCCGTGGCCGTCGGTGAGGTCGAGCTCGATGTCGTAGGACTGCACGTCCAGGAGTTCGGCGCGCTGGGCGGCTTGCTCTCGGGTCAGGTTCGGGGCGGGCACTGGCACCTCTGCTGGTAGCGGTTCTCGATTGCATCTGCTCGTGCATCCAATCATGCAGCCGGGGTGTCCGGCACTGGGGAACAAGCCGCCGATCTTCGCTGTTGCCCGCAAGTGGGACCGAGCCACGGCCCGCCCCGCCTTCGACGACCAGGGAGAACCACCATGACCACCAGCGAGGCACCGGCCACCCGCACCCGCGTGGACTTCTACTTCGACCCGGCGTGCCCGTTCGCCTGGATCACCTCCCGCTGGATCCTCGAGGTCGAGAAGCAGCGAAACCTCGACCTGCGCTTCCGGATCATGAGCCTCGCCGTGCTGAACGAGAACCGCGAGGACCTGCCCGAGAAGTACAAGGACCTGACCAAGGCGGCGTGGGGCCCGGTGCGGGTCGCGGCGGCGCTGGCCGAGCGGCAGGGTGAGGAGGCGCTACGCGACTTCTACACCGCGGTGGGCACGCGCATCCACAACCAGGGGAACAAGGACTACCGGGCGGCGGTGCGCGACGCGCTCGCCGAGATCGGCGCGCCCGCCGAGCTGGCCGAGGCCGCCGACGGCACCGACTACGACGAGGCGGTGCGCAAGAGCCACCACGAGGGCATGGACCCGGTCGGCACCGACGTCGGCACGCCGACCCTGCACATCGACGGCGTCGCGTTCTTCGGACCGGTGCTCACCGAGATCCCCCGCGGGGAGGACGCGCTCAAGATCTTCGACGGTGCGCGGATGTTGGCCAGCTACCCGAAGTTCTTCGAGCTCAAGCGGACCCGCGACGAGGAGCTCACGTTCGACTGAGCGCCGCGCGGGTGACGTCGGCGGGGTAGGGCGAGCGGGCCACCGCCTGGTCGACGGCCACCTCGCCGGCGGCGACCGCGGCGCACAGGCCGCCGAGCACCACCAGCGGCTCCCGCTGCGCCGCGACGAAGTCCGGTGTCACCGGGTCGCCGTGCCCCGGCACGACCACCGCCGGCTCGGCGGCGAGGATGCCGGCCAGCGCGGCCGGCCAGCCGCCGACCGCGGCGTCCGGGCCGAACGACTCGGCGGTGAACGTGCCCTCCGGCCCGTTCTCCACGAGGTCGCCGACGAACAGCACGCCGGCGTCGGGCACCCGCACGACCAGGTCGTGCCCGGTGTGCGCCGGGCCGAAGTGGGCCAGCCGCACCCGGCGGCCACCCACGGTCAGCTCTTGTTCCCTGCTGACGAGGTGATCGGGCGGCACGATCTCGCTGGTGGCGATGCGCCTGGCGATGTCGGGCCGGCCCTCGTCGGCGTAGCGGGCGGCCCACTCGGCCCTGGCGTCCTGGCCGTGGGCGAGCAACTCGGCGCGGCACCCCTCGTGTGCCCACACCGGGCACGGGGTGAACGCGGAGGTGCCGAAGCAGTGGTCGAAGTGCGCGTGGGTGAGCACCACCGACCACGGCAGCGGGGTGACCGCCCGCACCGCCGCCGCCAGCTCCGCACCCTGCACGGCGTCGCCCCGGGTGTCCACCACCAGGCACGCGTTCGCGCCGAGCACCAGGCCCACGGTCAGGTCGAGCTCGGCGTAGCGGCGGGCGAAGACGCCGTCGGCGAGCTCGATCCACCGGCCCTCGTCCATGGCTGCCCCCTCGCTCGCGAGATCTCAGCGTAGGGGCAGGTGCTGGAACACGCCGTTCACGAGCCGGGGCGCCACCGTCGAGCGATTCACCCCGATGGCCAGGTCGACGTCACCCCCGTACCCGGCGTCGATGAGCTCCTTGCCCGAGGCGGAGCCGGCGACCACGGAGCCCACGTCCGGACCCGCCGCGCGGAACGCTCGGGCCGCCAGGCTCGCCTCCGGCGACGGCCAGCGCAGGCCGAGTCCGATCAGCGCGTCCACGATCGCGCCCGCCCCGAGGTGGTCCTCCACGCAGGGCCGCAGCGGGCCGACCGTGCCGGCGGGCGCGAGCACGTCGACCTGCCAGCGCTCCCCGGCCGGCACCACCCCGATCGGCTGGCCCGCGGCGCGCACCCGCGCCTCCGCCGCCACTGCGCGGGCGTTGCGCAGGCAACCCGCGAGCACCTCCGCGCCGGTCTCGGCGGCCGCAAGGCACAGCGTCGCGCCGTTGGGGGAGGCCACCGCGATGTAGGCGCCGGGCGGGGTGCGCAGCACCCAGGAGGGGCGCAGCGTGTGGCCGTGCTCGTCGGGGACGGTGGCGCCCTCGGCCGCGGCCGCCGCGCGCGCCGCCGAGTCACCCCAGCGCAGCGGCCGGACCCGCCCACCGCGGCTCACCGCGAGGTCGACCGTGGTGGAGAACGACAGCACGTCCACCACGACGAGCACGGCGCACTCCCGGCCCAGCGCGGCCACGCCCTCCGCGCTCCACTCGAGGCGGATGTCGTGCCCGGACTGCCCGAAGATCTCCCGTTCGATCTGCGCCCTGAGGTCCACCTCCCCAGCATGCCGGCCCGCCGCCGGGGATGGCAGACTGGCATCCCGTGCGCGTCTACTTGGGAGCCGACCACGCGGGGTTCGAGCTGAAGAACCACCTGGTCGGGCACTTGCGGAAGCTGGGCCACGAGGTCGTCGACGTCGGGCCGCGGGACTACGACCCCGCCGACGACTACCCGCCGTTCTGCATCGAGACCGCCCGCAGGGTCGTCGCCGACGAGGGCAGCCTCGGCATCGTGGTCGGCGGCTCCGGCAACGGCGAGCAGATCGCGGCGAACAAGGTGCCCGGCGCGCGGGCGGCCCTGGCCTGGAGCACGGAGACGGCCCGGCTGGCCCGGGAGCACAACCACGCGCAACTCATCGGGATCGGCGCGCGGATGCACCGGCCCGAGGAGGCCGTGGCGATCGTCGAGGCGTTCCTCGACACCCCGGTGTCGACGCAAGCGCGGCACACCCGGCGGGTCCGCCAGGTGCTCGACTACGAGTGCACCGGGACCCCGCCGGTGCTGCCGGAGGGCTGATGCCGGAGGGGCACACGCTGCACCGGCTGGCCCGGCTGCACCGGCGCCGCTACGCCGGAGCGCCGGTCGCTGTCTCCAGCCCGCAGGGGCGGTTCGCCGCCGAGGCCGCCCGGCTGGACGGTGCGGTGCTGCACGACGTCGAGGCGTACGGCAAGCACCTCTTCCACCACTTCGGTCCACTGGGGACGGTGCACGTGCACCTCGGGCTGTACGGCGCGTTCACCGAGGCTCCGCTCCCGGTCGCACCGCCGGTCGGCCAGGTCCGGTTGCGGCTGGTCGGTCGGACACATTGGACGGACCTGCGCGGGCCGAACCGGTGCGAGCTGCTCGACGAGGAGCAGGTGGACCGGATCCGGGCCCGGCTCGGCCCCGACCCGCTGCGCCGGGACGCCCGTCCGGAGCTGGCGTGGCAGCGGATCTCGAGGTCCCGGACGCCGCTGGCGGCGTTGCTGATGGACCAGTCGGTGGTGGCCGGGGCCGGCAACGTGTACCGGGCGGAGGTGCTGTTCCGGCACGGCATCGACCCGATGCTGCCCGGCGCCGCGCTCGAGGAGCCGCGGTGGAAGGAGTTGTGGGCCGACCTGGTCGCGCTGATGCGGGCGGGCGTGCGTACCGGCCGGATCGACACGGTCGCCGACGAGCACCGGCCGGAGGCCACCGGACGGGCGCCGCGGCAGGACCGGCACGGCGGTGAGGTCTACGTCTACCGGCGTGCGGGGCTGCCCTGCCTGGTGTGCGGCACGCCGGTGGCACGCCGTGAGCTAGCCGGTCGGAACCTGTACTGGTGCCCGGCCTGCCAGGCGGGGTAGCCGACCGCCGGTGACTCCGGCGCAGCCGGCCCTGACCGTTCTCAGATGTCTCAGATGTCGAAGCCGCCCAGGTCGAAGCCCCCACCATCGAGGCCGCCGCCGTCGAAGCCGGCTCCCTCGGCGCCGCCGGTGTCCGCGCCCACCTCGGCCCCGGCATCGGCGCCCCCGTCGGCGCCTTCCAGCGCGTCCTGCTGGCCGGCGTCGTGACCGGCTTCCCACGCCTCGGCGGACGGGATCCCGGCCATGCCGGAGAACATGGCGCTGAACAGCATCATCGAGCCCAGGCCCCAGGCGCCGGCCACCAGCGCCGGCTTCCACCACGGCTCGCTGTACCAGCCCCGCGGAACCGGCCGCCCGGCCACCCGGCCGCCCGGGTAGTAGTGCGGGGTGTCCTGCCCCGGCTCGGGCGACGCCACGTACCGGTGCCCCTCGACCTCGACCGCGCGGCGCTCGGTCACCGAACCGGCGCGCTCCCGCTCGCGGTCGGCGGGCAGCGGGGGACCGGGGTCCAGGCCCATCGCCTCCCTGGCCGCGCGGACGTAGTAGAGCCCCTCGAGCGCGGTGTCGGTGACCAGGCGGGCCTGCTCGACCGTCCTGGCCTGCTCCAGCTGGGAGCCCGCCGCGGTGTAGCGCTCGGCGGCGTCGGCCAGCGCCTGCTGTGCGGCGAGGTCGGTGCCGGTGAGGTTGAGCACCTGGCCGCCGAGGCGTTCGACCCAGCGGCGGGCCTCGGCCTTGGCGTCGTCGACCTCACGCTGCCGCGCGGCGGCCCTGCTCCGGGCCAGATAGACGCCGGCGAGGACGACGAGCGCCACGAGAACGGTCAGCACGATGGCGGTACCCATGGATCACGCTCCGCTCGGTCGGTGGCGTTCGGCCACCCTTCCGGCCACTTTTCCGGACAACGCGGACATCGGCCCGTGGGTTCCCGCGCCGGGTGAACGGGTTCGGCCTGGTGGTGAAAACTAGAACACGTTATAGTGTCGAGGTCCATTGCTGTGGGTCGTCGGGGTGGTGCGGATGAGGTTCACGGTCTCGGTCGCGATGAGCCCGCCGGAGCAGTTCGCCGAGTTGGCGAGGACCGCGGAGGAGTGCGGATTCGCCGCGGTGGCGTTGCCGGACTCGCTCTTCTACTCGGAGTCCGTGTCCGCGGCCTATCCGTACACTCCGGACGGAAGCCGGTTCTGGGACGAGGAGACGCCGTGGACGGACCCGCTGGTGGCCGCGGCGGCGATGGGCGCGGTGACGAACGAGATCAGGTTCTACACCTCGGTGCTCAAGCTCGGCTCGCGCCATCCGGTGCCGCTGGCCCGGCAGGTGGGGTCGGTCGCGGTGCTCACCGGCGACCGGTTCGGGCTGGGGCTCGGCGTCGGTTGGTCGCCGGAGGAGTTCGAGTGGTGCGGGGTCCCCTATGCCGACCGCGGCCGGCGCGCGGACGAGGCGATCGAGGTGCTGCGCCGGATCCTCGATGGCGGGATGGTGGAGTTCCACGGCCGGTTCTTCGACTTCGGGCGGTTGCGGATGAGCCCGGCGCCGCGGCGGCGAGTGCCGTTCTACATCGGCGGGCACACGGAGGCGGCGCTGCGCAGGGCCGCGCGGGTGGGCGACGGGTGGGCGTCGGCGATGATGCGGTTCGACGACCTGCGGGCGGCGATCGAGCGGCTGCGGGTGCTGCGTGCCGAGGCGGGGCGGGCGGACGAGCCGTTCGAGATCCAGGCGGTGTGCGTGGACCGGTTCGGGGTGGACGGCTACCGGCAGCAGGAGGAGATCGGCGTGACGGAGGCGATCACCGTGCCGTGGGTGCTGGACGGGGTGGGGTTCGACGCGGATCTCTCGGCGAAGCGGGACTCGGTGAAGCGGTTCGCCGACGAGGTCATCGCGAAGGTGTGAGCAGAGGTGAGGATGCCGTGTCGGTGACGGTGTGCTGGGACCCGGAGGCGGAGCAGCCGCCGGCGCGGGTGGCCGCGTGGCGGTCGATGAACGCGGTGGCGCGCGGGGACAAGGACGAGTGGTTGGCGCTGTTCGCCCCGGACGGCGTCGTGGAGGACCCGGTTGGGCCGTCGATGTTCGATCCGGAAGGTCGCGGGCATCGTGGTCGGACGGCGATCGCCGCCTTCTGGGACGCGACGATCGGCAGGGCGGAGGGGCTCGAGTTCGTGATCCGGGACTCGCACGCGGCCGGCGCGGAGGTGGCGAACGTGGGCACGATCACGACGTTCCTGCCCGGCGGCTACCGGGTGGACACGGACGGCGTGTTCGTCTACCGGGTGGGCGACGACGGGTTGATCGCGTCGGTGCGGGCGTTCTGGGAGACGGAGCGCGCGATGGCCACCGCCCGCCCGGTGGACGCCTGAACTCAGCGAAGCCCGAGCAGCTCGCTCAGCGCGGAGACGTACGGATCCGCGGCCACCGTCCGGAACTCGGTGGGTGGGTCGCCGACGCGGAGCCCGCTCACGGTCACCTCACATGTCGCCGGCTGCCCGTCCACCAGTAGCGGCACGGCGTGCAGTGTGATCGACCAGTCCATGCGACCGAGCTTCGGATGGTCCGGTGTACTCGGCTGGGCCAGGACCTCGGCGGGTCGGCCTCCGGCTCGAAGCGGTGTCTCGCCTCGACCACGATCTTCGGCGCCGACTTCGGCGGCCACTCGCTCAGCTGTCGCGAGGCCAGGCCGACAGTGACGGGCACAGCGGCTTCGGATCGGGGTGGGGAGGGGGAATGGATGGAGCCCCCACATCTCATGAGGCATGCCCTGATCCGGCGTGGGGAACGGCAGGTGCCCCCGCGCCGGTAAGGCGCGCACCGCCGGATGCGTTGTCCCTGGAGGGGGCTCGCGTCCTGCGGAGAGCCTCGGCCGGACCCGAGCCGTACGTCGATCTTGCGCTCCCGAACAAAGCTCTCGCGCTCCCGAACGTGGGATTCGCACCAAAAGCGACCACAGAACCCACGCGTGGCACGAGCAAGCGAGCGCAGCGAGCGAAGCGACAAGAAGACGAGGCAACCCCACGCGCCATGCTGGTTCACGACCAACGTCACCAGCGCCCGCCAACAGAAGGAGCTCGCACCGTGGGGTCTGGGGGCTCGGCCCCCAGATGCGATGGCGAGACGGACAAGGCGAGCGCGTTCCGCGAGCAGGGGGCGCCCACCGTCGAGCGGGTGACGGGAATCGAACCCGCGTCGCCAGTTTGGAAGACTGGAGCTCTACCATTGAGCTACACCCGCAGGCGCCCAACGGGTACCGGGCGCGGCGCAAGTCTAGCGGGTGCCGCTAGGGTGATCACACGGCGCCCTGGTGGGGGCGGTGATCGATACGGGGTGTGGCGCAGCTTGGTAGCGCATTCGCTTTGGGAGCGAAGGGTCGCAGGTTCAAATCCTGTCACCCCGACAACGGTGGCCTGACCTGCGGGTTCGTCCGGCCCGTGCCGGCTGGTCCGGCAACGGGCACGGCGCGGGTATGGCCTGGACACTTTGCGTCGACCGGCAGCGTCGACCGATATTCGGGTGCGGGGACCCGGTGCCCGCGGCCAGGATCGCCCCATGGTTGATCTCGTGGTCCGTCCGGTGGCCGAGGGTGAGGAGCGCGCCGTGTTCGGCGTGCTGGTCCGCGCGCTGCGCGGCACCCCGCCGGACGACGAGCGGTGGGCCCAGCGCGCTGCGGCCTTCTTGGCGGAGCGCCGGTTCGCCGCGTTCGCCGGCGATCGCCCGGTCGGCCTCACCGGCTCCATGCCGACTCGGCTCACCGTGCCCGGCGGCGAGTCCGTCCGGACCGCCGCGGTCGACGGTGTCGGCGTCCTGCCCGGCTACACCCGCCGCGGGCTGATGACCCGCCTGCTCACCGAGCAGCTGCGCGACTGCGCCCGTCGCGGCGACGTCCTCGCCGCGCTGCACGCCAGCGAGGCCACCATCTACGGCCGGCTCGGCTACGGCATCGCCACCCGTGTCGCCTGGCTCCGGGTGGACCGGCGCGCGGCGGCACCACGACCCGACCTGCCCAGGGCGGGCGAGGTGCGGCTGCTCGACCCGGACGAGGCGCTCACCCTGCCGCCCGCGCTGTACCGGCGTGCCGGCACCCGCCGCCCCGGCCGGATCGACCGGCCGGCGCAGTGGTGGTCGCTGCGGCACGAGGCACGGGTCCGCGACAACCACCTCGTCGCCGTGCACCGCGACCCCGCCGGCGAGGACGACGGCTACGTCCTCTACCGCGTGCTCGAGCGCCGCTCGTTCGACCAGCCGGTGCTCGGCGAGGCGCTGGAGGTGGTGGACCTGCACGCGCCCAACGCCGTGGCCGCCGCCGGCCTGTGGCGCTACCTGCTCTCCGTCGACCTCGTCGCCGAGATCCGCGTGCCCGGCCGCCCGCTCGACGACCCGCTCCCGGCGATGCTCGCCGACCCGAGGGCGTGCCAGACCACCAACGTCTTCGACGATCTCTGGCTGCGCCTGGTCGACGTCCCCGCCGCGCTCGCCGCCCGCGGCTACGCGCCCGGCGTGCCGGTGGTGCTCGAGGTGACCGACGACCAGCTGCCGGCCAGCACCGGCCGCTACCGGGTCGGGCCCGACGGCGCCGCCCGCACCACCGACCCGCCCCAGCTGCGCCTGGACGTCGAGACGCTGGCGATGCTCTACCTCGGCGAGTGGCGGGTCAGCCTGCTGGCCGACGTCGGCCGGATCGGCGTCACCGACCCCGCCGCCCCGGCCATGGCCGACCAACTGTTCCGCACCCCGGTGCACCCGTGGTGCGGCACCCCGTTCTGACCCACCCGCTACGGTGACGAGGGTGACCGGGCACCAGGTCGTGCGCTGGACCGAGGCCGGTGAGCCGCGCGAGGCCCGCTGGCGCTCGGCCTCCGGCGCGCCACCGCCGCGCCGCATCGAGATCGCCGACGACACCACCACCGCGGACGCGGCGTTCCGCCTCGCCAGCGCCGGCACGGGTCTGCTGTGGCGCGGTGACTACCAGAACGCCCGGCAGCTGCTGAGCGCGCTGGGCCGCCGGATCGACCGGCGGCGGTCGGCCAGCAGGGAGCCCGGCTCGCCCGCCGAGGCGTTCCACCGGCACCGGCACGCCCAGTCGCGCCGGGCCCGCACGTTGAGTCTGCTGCTGGTCCCGCTGGACCCGGACCACGTCGTTCCGCTGCGCAGGGCCCCCGACGTCCGCCAGGCCTGCCTGGAGGCCTACGGCCCCGCCGACGAGCCCGCGCTCGTGCCGCTGCGCGAGCTGCTCGGCGTGATCGGCGCGCACGAGTGGCGGAAGAAGGGCGTCCCCGTCCCGGCACTCGGCGCCCGCATCCACCCGCACTACGGGGTGTTCTCCCCGGTCCGCGGCGAGTACGTCGACCTCGTGGCGCGCGCCCCGCTGCCGTCCCGCGAGCTGGCCTTCGACGTCGGCGCCGGCACCGGCGTGCTCGCCGCGGTGCTCGCCCGGCGGGGTGTGGGCAGGGTGGTGGCCACTGACCAGGACGCGCGGGCGCTCGCCTGCGCTCGGGACAACATCACCCGGCTGGGGCTGACCGATCGGGTGGTGGTGCGCCACGCCGACCTCTTCCCGCCGGGCCGTGCCCCGCTCGTCGTGTGCAACCCACCGTGGGTCCCGGCCCAACCGACCTCGCCGCTCGAGGCCGCCGTCTACGACCCGGGCGGGCGCATGTTGCGGGCCTTCCTCACCCGGCTGCCCGGCCACCTGGCCCCCGGCGGCGAGGCCTGGCTGATCCTGTCCGACCTGGCCGAACACCTCGGCCTGCGCACCCGGTCCGAACTGCTCGACGCGTTCGAGCTGGCCGGGCTCACGGTCGTCGGCCGGCTGGACATCGCCCCTCGGCACCGGCGGGCCACCGCCCCGGACGACCCGCTGCGCACCGCCCGTGCCGCGGAGGTCACCTCCCTGTGGCGGTTGACCGTGCGCTGAGCGTGCCGGCCTGGTGATACTGGGAGCCCGGTCGCGGGAGGAGATCGGCCGGGACGGGGAGGAGCCATGACGCGCTGCCTGGTGCTCGGCGCCACCGGCTACGTGGGCGGCCGGCTGGTGCCGCGGCTGCTCGCCGCCGGCCACGAGGTGCGTTGCCTGGTGCGGGACGGGGCGAAGGCGGACGGGCTGGCCGCGGCTGGGGCGACACCGCTGGCCGGGGACGTGCTCGACCGGCACTCGCTGGACACCGCGATGGCCGGCGTCGACGTCGTGTACTACCTGGTGCACTCGCTGGACGCGCCGGACTTCGTCGCCAGGGACCGGCGCGCGGCCGAGCTCACCGCGGCCGCGGCCGCCGAGGTCGGCGCGCGGCAGCTGGTCTACCTCGGCGGCCTGCACCCCGAGCGGGACGAGGACCTGTCCGCGCACCTGTCCTCCCGGTGCGACGTGGCGGAGGTGTTCCTCACCGGCGCGGTGGCGGCGCTGGTGCTGCGCGCCTCGATGATCATCGGCACCGGCTCGATCAGCTACGAGCTGCTGCGCCACCTCACCCACCGGGCGCCGGTGCTGCCCGCGCCGCCGTGGCTGGACACCCGCATCCAACCGGTCGCGATCACCGACGTGCTGCACTACCTCACCGCCTGCGCCGCGCTGCCCGCGCCGCGCCGCGGAACGGTCGACGTGGGCGGCCCCGAGGTCCTCACCTACCGGCAGCTCATCCAGCGCTACGCGCGCATCACCGGGCTGCCGAAGCGGCTGCTGGTTCCCGCGCCGGCGCTGCTCACCCGGCTCGCCGGCCCGGTGGTCGACGGGCTCACCCCGGTGCCCGGCCGGATCGCCACGCCCCTGCTGGAGTCGCTGCGGCACGAGATGGTGTGTCACGGCGTGCCGGTGACCGACGTCCTGCCGGCCCCACCGGGCGGGCCGACCGGGGTCGACGCGGCGATCCGCGCGCACGACCCGCTCGCCGCCACCGCTGCCCCCGGCAAGCCGGGCACGGACAGCGGGCCGGTGCTGCGGGACACCTGGGGGCTCACCACGCCGGCCCGGCCCGACGACGTGTGGCGGGTGGTGGCCGGCATCGGCGGCGACGCCGGCTGGCGGGTGCCCGGTCTGGTGTGGACGGCGCTGGGCCTGGCGGACCACCTCGTCGGCGGGGTGGGCCTGCACCGCGGCCGGCCCGGCGAGCTGACCAGGGACGCCGTCGTCGACTGCTGGCGGGTGGTGGAGTGCGACCCGGTGGCCCGGCGGCTGCTGCTGGTGGCCGAGCTGCGGCTGCCCGGCCGGATGTGGCTGGAGCTGGGGGTCGAGCCGTGCGACGGCGGCGCCCGGTTCCGCCAGGAGGTGCTGTTCTACCCGCACGGCGCGGCCGGCTACGCGTTCTGGCTCGCCCAGCGGCCGGTGCGGCCCGTGGTGTTCGGCACCATGGCACGCAACATCGTGCGGGCCGCCGAGCGGGAGGCGCCCGCGCCGACCGGCTGAGGAGGCACGGGGTGACGGGACGGCTCGCGCGGACGGCGGGGGAGGGCGTGCTCGCCGGGTTCGCCGGCACGACCGCGATGACGGTCACCGCCGCGGTGTACGCCCGGCGACGTGGCCCGCTGGAGCCGGACGAGTCGGGCACCCTGCCGGTGATCGACTTCGACAACAGCGACCACGTGGTGATCGCCGCCGCGCGGCTGCTGCGGCTGAAGCCGCGCACCCCCGCCGCCCGGCGGGCCCTGTTCCACCTCGTCCACTGGGGCTACGGCTCGGCGGTCGGGATCGGCCGGCAGCTCATCGGTCGCGTGGTGCCCGGCGAGTTCGCCGGCACCGCCGTGTTCTACCTGGCCACGCAGGCGATGGCGGTCACCGTGTTCCCGCTCGCCGGCGACACCCCGCCGCCGTGGCGGTGGAGCCGGGAGCAGCGGGCCACCAGCGTGGTCGGCCACCTGGTCTACGCCGGCACGGTCGGCGCCGTACTGGCCGCGCTCCGCCGGCGCCGCTGAGGCACTGAGGCACTGAGGCACTGTCGCCGCTCGCGGAACCGTCGCCGCTCGCGGAACTACCGCTCGTCCCAGCGGGGCGCGCGCAGGCCGTGCACGCTGCGGTAGGCGGCCCGCTCCGGCGGGCGCCACCCGGCGAGCAGCTCCGGCCGCGGCCGGTAGACCTCGACCCCGAGCGGCCGGCACACCTTCACCGGGTCCCGGGCCTCCGGACCCCACAGGGGCACCGAGAGGTCGCCGCCGGGGCAGGTGGACAGCGCGCACAGCAGGTCGAGCTCGGCGAAGAACTCGAGGTGGTCGCCCGGCCGGGCGGGGCAGGCCTTCATGAAGTACTGGTCGTCGGCGTTGAGCCCCGTGCACTGGAAGACGTTGAGCACGTCGTGCACGTCGAACTCGGTCAGCCCGTAGGGCAGTACGGCGCGGACCAGGTTGGAGTGGCAGTGGAAGTCGAAGTCCTCGCCGGTGAGCATGCGGTTCACGTACGGGTCGCAGCGGGTGCCGAGCAGGTCGTGCACCCGGCCTCCCTCGGCGTCGACGCCGTAGCCGGCCAGCGAGTCGGCGGTGATCGTGACCAGCGGGCGCAGGAACGGCAGCGTCGACCACAGCCGGTCGAACGTGCTCACGTGCGCCCGCTGGAGCTGTCGGGTGCGCGCGGCCCACAGCCGTTCCCTCGGGTCGTGCAGGTTCCACACGTTCAGGTCACCCACCTGCGGCCCGTCCAGCGTGACCAGCCGGCACAGGTGGCCGCGGGGCACCGGCCACGCCCGCCCGGAGCGGATCGGCACCTCGAAGGACTCCACCAACTCGTGCTCGCCGTGCGCGGCGGCCAGCCGCCCGTAGAAGGCGCGGTCGACGTCCAGCGCGCCACCCTTGGTCGCCCGGTAGGCGCTTTCCGTTGCCACGCCCGCACGGTAACGCCCGACCCTCGTCGTGGGCCATCGGGTGACGACCGGATCGGCGGTACCCGGCGGCTCGCTAAGGTGGCCCACGAGGCTCACGAGGTCAGGGACGCGACGAGGAGGTCGGGCGATGGTTGGGGACTGGGGAGCGGAGTCATGAGCGACGAGCAGCGGCCGGTGTACGTACCGCAGGGCGTCGACCTGGAGAAGCCCAACGCGGCCCGCACCTACGACTGGTACCTCGGCGGCACCACCAACTGGGCGGTCGACCGGGAGTTCGGCAAGCAGGTGCTGCAGGCGTTCCCCTCGCTGAAGCCGTTGGCGCGGATCAACCGCGAGTTCCTCCGCCGTGCCGTGCGGTACTGCGCGGCCCAGGGCATCCACCAGTTCCTCGACATCGGCTCCGGGGTCCCCACCGCCGGCAACGTGCACGAGGTGGCCGAGGAGGTCGACCCCACCAGCCGAGTGGTCTACGTCGACAACGAGCCGGTGGCCGTGGCGCACTCGAAGGTGCTGCTGGAGCAGCGGGGCGACCCGCGGCGGCACGCGACGATCAACGCCGACCTGCGCGACCCGGAGCACCTGTGGAACGAGGCGACGGCCACCGGGGTGCTCGACCCGAACGAGCCGATGGCGCTGCTGATGGTCGCCGTGCTGCACTTCATCCCGCCCGGCGCGGGCGCTGAGGAGGCGGTCGCCCGGTACAAGGAGCTGCTGCCCAGCGGGTCCTACCTGGTCGTCTCGCACGCCACCAACGACGGCGTCCCGCCGCACCTCGCCGCCGAGCTCGGCGCGGCGGAGGAGCGGTACAAGCGGGCCAACACCCCGGTCGGCTACCGCACCCGTGAGCAGTTCAGCGCGTTCTTCGACGGGTTCGAGCTGGTCGAGCCGGGCGTGGTGTGGTTCCCGGAGTGGCATCTCGACGACGTGGACTCCGAGCTCAGCGCCGAGTGGGCGCACGACCCGCCGTCGAGTTGCGGTTTCGTCGGGGTGGCGCGCAAGCCGTAGGGCCAACCCGGCCTCGGCCCGGCGAGCCCGCGGTCCTAGACTCTGCCAGTCCGGGTCCGCGACCGACCTGGGAACATCCACTATTTCCAGCTCGAGGAGAACACGTTGAAGAGCACCGTCGAGCAGCTCAGCCCGACGCGCGTGAAGATCAATGTCGAGGTGCCGTTCGACGAACTCAAACCGAACTTCGACCGCGCCTACCGCAAGATCGCCCAGCAGGTCCGGATTCCCGGCTTTCGGCCGGGCAAGGCTCCGGCCCGCGTGCTGGAGAGCAGGATCGGCCGCGCACCGGTGCTCGACGAGGTCGTCAACGAGGTCATCCCGGCGAAGTACCTCGAGGCCGTGCGGGCCGGTGAGGTCCGCGCGCTCGGCCGGCCCGACTTCGAGGTCACCCGGCTCGAGGACCGCGAGGTGCTGGAGTTCACCGCCGAGGTGGACATCCGCCCGGACATCACCCTGCCGGACTTCTCGAGCGTCGCGGTGACCGTCGACGACCTCGAGCTGACCGACGAGGAGATCGACTCCCAGCTCGACGAGCTGCGGGCCCGCTTCGGCACCCTCACCGGCGTCGACCGGCCGGCCGAGCAAGGCGACTTCGTCTCCATCGACCTGTCCGCCACCGTCGACGGTGCGGAGGTGCCCGACGCCACCACCACCGGCCTCTCCTACGAGATCGGCTCCGGCCAGCTCGTCGAGGGCATCGACGAGGCGCTGGTCGGCGCGCGGGCCGGGGAGACGAAGACCTTCACCACCAGGCTGCTCGCCGGGGAGCACGCGGGCAAGGACGCCGAGGTCACCGTCACCGTCCAGTCGGTCAAGCAGCGCGAGCTGCCCGAGGCCGACGACGAGTTCGCCCAGCTGGCCAGCGAGTTCGACACGCTGGACGAGCTGAGGGACGACCTCCGCAAGCGGCTCACCCAGGTCAAGCGGATGCAGCAGGGCGTGCAGGCGCGGGACAAGGTGCTGGAGGCCCTGCTCGAGGCCACCGAGGTGCCGTTGCCGGAGAAGGTCGTCGACGCCGAGGTGGACAACCGCAAGCACGACGCGATCCACCCGTTCGACCACGACGAGGCCGCGTTCGCCCGCGCGCTCGAGGCCGAGGGCAAGAGCCTGGAGGAGTTCGACTCCGAGGTCCGCGCCGAGGCGGAGAAGGCGGTGCGCACCCAGCTGCTGCTGGACACCGTGGCCGACGCGGAGAAGGTCGACGTCAACGACGCCGAGCTGACCGAGCGAATCGTCTACCAGGCGCAGCGGTTCGGGATCAGCCCCGACGAGTACGTGCAGCGGGCCCAGCAGTCCGGCCAGCTCGGCGCGATCTACGCCGACGTGCGGCGTGGCAAGGCGCTGGCCGGCGTGGTCCGGCAGGCCACCGTCACCGACACCTCCGGCAACGAGGTGGACCTCGGCGACCTGTTCGGCTCGACCGAGTCGACCCCTTCGGGTGACGGCGACGAGACGCAGGTCACGGGCGAGGCGGGAACAACCGACCAGCGGTGATGCTCTCAGCGAACTCGGGCGGTGTCAGGCATTCTGCGCCGCCCAAGTTCGTTAGGGTCGGTTACAAGATCCGCACAGCAGAACGAACGGCAGAGCGGGGCGCGCCCGCGCCCATCTCGCGAAAAGGCAGGCAGACGTGACGCAGCACTTGCCCGAGGGGCGGACCACCACCGCAGGGCTCAACCTCACCGACTCGGTGTACGAGCGGCTGCTCGCCGAGCGCATCGTCGTGCTCGGCTCCGAGGTCAACGACGAGATCGCCAACCGGATCACCGCGCAGCTGTTGCTGCTCGACGCCGACGACTCCGAGTCGGAGATCCGGTTCTACATCAACTCGCCGGGCGGGTCGGTGACCGCGGGGTTCGCCATCTACGACACCATGCAGCTCATCCGGCCGGACGTGGCGACCTACGCGATGGGGATGGCCGCGTCCATGGGCCAGTTCCTGCTGTCGTCGGGCACCCCCGGCAAGCGCTACGCGCTGCCGCACGCCCGGATCATGATGCACCAGCCCTCGGCGGGCGTGGGCGGCACCGCGTCGGACATCGCCATCCAGGCCGAGGTCTACGGCAAGTGGAAGCGGGAGATCGCGGCCATCACGGCGGAGCAGACCGGGCAGACCGTCGAGCAGATCATCGCCGACGGCGACCGGGATCGCTGGTTCACCGCCGAGGAGGCCAAGGACTACGGCTTCGTGGACCACGTGCTGTCCCGCGAGCCGCGTACCGGCTCGGACCGCTGAGCACGTACCGAGCCAACGAGGAGACGGACATGAGCGAGCTTCACCTTCCCCATTCCCGGTACGTGCTGCCCGAGTTCACCGAGCGCACCAGCTACGGGATCAAGACTCACAACCCGTACACGAAGCTGTACGAGGAGCGGATCGTCT
Source organism: Amycolatopsis arida (assembly GCF_900115565.1). Taxonomy (GTDB): domain Bacteria; phylum Actinomycetota; class Actinomycetes; order Mycobacteriales; family Pseudonocardiaceae; genus Yuhushiella; species Yuhushiella arida. The sequence continues at coordinate 55,631 of NZ_FOWW01000004.1, forward strand.
TCCTCGGCGTGCAGGTGGACGACGCCTCCGCCAACGACGTGATGGCCCAGCTGCTGCACCTCGAGCACGAGGACCCGGACCGGGACATCACGATGTACATCAACTCGCCGGGCGGGTCGTTCACCTCGCTGATGGCGATCTACGACACGATGCAGTACGTCAGTGCCGACATCATGACGGTGTGCCTCGGTCAGGCCGCCTCCGCGGCGGCTGTGTTGCTGGCGGCCGGCACCCCGGGCAAGCGGCTCGCGCTGCCCAACTCCCGGATGCTGATCCACCAGCCGGCCACCGAGGGCACCTACGGCCAGGTGTCGGACCTGGAGATCCAGGCCAACGAGATCCAGCGGGTCCGCCGGCTGATGGAGGCGACGCTGGCCAAGCACACCAACCGCTCGCCCGAGCAGGTGCGCGACGACATCGAGCGGGACAAGATCCTCACCGCCGACGAGGCCAAGGAGTACGGGCTCATCGACGAGGTGCTGCCGTACCGGAAGGCGTCCGGGCGGAAGTGAGACAACCAGACCAGGAGACCGGCGTGTGCCACCCGGCGACGCCGGTCTCCTGGTCTAGGGTGGCCCCTCGGCGCGTTTCGCGGGCCGTTGGTCCTCCCGTCGGACGCGTCGGGCGGGTACCGTCAGTGGCAGCGCGCGTGACGCCAGCGACCAGAGGTGGCCGCGAGGGCAGGCAGACAGTCAGGTGCACCCGGTGCGCCGGAGGGGACGAGGTCAACGGTCATGGCACGGATCGGCGACGGCGGAGACCTGCTGAAATGCTCTTTCTGCGGGAAGAGCCAGAAACAGGTGAAGAAGCTCATCGCCGGACCAGGCGTGTACATCTGCGACGAGTGCATCGACCTGTGCAACGAGATCATCGAGGAGGAGCTGGCCGAGGCCGGTGACGTCAAGCTCGACGAGCTGCCGAAGCCGGCGGACATTCGAGACTTCCTCGAGCAATACATCATCGGCCAGGACGACGCGAAGCGGACGCTCGCGGTCGCGGTGTACAACCACTACAAGCGCATCCAGTCGGAGAACCGGACCGGGCCGAAGGACTCCAAGGACGAGCCCGTCGAGATCGCCAAGTCGAACATCCTGCTGCTCGGCCCCACCGGCTGCGGCAAGACCTACCTCGCGCAGACGCTGGCCAAGCTGCTGAACGTGCCCTTCGCCATCGCCGACGCCACCGCACTCACCGAGGCCGGCTACGTCGGCGAGGACGTCGAGAACATCCTGCTCAAGCTGATCCAGGCGGCCGACTACGACGTCAAGCGGGCCGAGACCGGGATCATCTACATCGACGAGGTCGATAAGATCGCCCGCAAGTCGGAGAACCCGTCGATCACCAGGGACGTCTCCGGCGAGGGCGTGCAGCAGGCGCTGCTGAAGATCCTCGAGGGCACTACCGCCTCCGTGCCGCCGCAGGGCGGGCGCAAGCACCCGCACCAGGAGTTCATCCAGATCGACACCACGAACGTGCTGTTCATCGTGGCCGGGGCGTTCGCGGGCCTGGAGAAGATCATCAACGAGCGGGTCGGCAAGCGCGGCCTCGGCTTCGGCGCGGAGATCCGCACCAAGGCCGAGATCGAGGAGAGCGACGTCTTCGGCGACACCATGCCGGAGGACCTGATCAAGTTCGGGCTCATCCCGGAGTTCATCGGCCGGCTCCCGGTGGTGGCCAGCGTCACGAACCTGGACAAGAAGTCCCTGGTCCGCATCCTCACCGAGCCGCGCAACGCGCTGGTGAAGCAGTACAAGAAGCTCTTCGAGATGGACAACGTGGAGCTGGAGTTCACCAAGACGGCGCTGGAGGCCATCGCCGACCAGGCGGTGCTGCGCGGCACCGGCGCCCGCGGCCTGCGGGCGATCATGGAGGAGGTCCTCCAGCCGGTGATGTACGACATCCCGAGCCGAGACGACGTGGCCAAGGTCGTGATCACCGAGCAGACCGTCAGGGAGAACGTGAACCCGACGATCGTGTCCCGGCAGCCGTCCCGCCGCCAGCGCGGTGAGCGCGGCGAGAAGTCGGCCTGAGCCGGTCCCGCCACATCCGCCCGATGACCGCTCCGGCCTCGCACGGTCCCGCCCCCGACGGTTCGACCGGGTACGACGAGCCGCGCGGCCTGGCCGAGCTCTCCCGGCACGTGGTGGCGCGGCTGTACCGCCGGCACCCGAAGCTGCGCCTGGTCGCCGCCGTGGCGCTGGGCGTGCTCGCCGCGGTGTGCGTGGCGGCGACCGTCACCCGCGCCTCGCCGGCGCCGCTGATCCCGCTGCCGGCGCTCGCGCTGGCCGGCTACGCGCTGCACCGCACCCGGCGGGCGGCCGATGACCGCGCGCTGCTCGGCTGGACCCTGCTGGCGGCACTGGGCGTCGCGGTGTGCTTCTGGGCGATGAGCATCGTCGCGCGTTGGCTCGACAAGGTCGGATAACGGTTCCGCCCGCTCGCTGCCTCCGGCGTTTGTCCCGTTCCCGTTCGGGGTAACTACCCGCGCGATGTGGAACGGAGGCCACCTGTGACGGCTCGAGCGACCGGGACCGACACGGTCTCTCACCAGGCGCTCCTCTACCGCGGACGGGACGAGTACGTGGCCGGCACCGTGCCCTTCGTCCAGGACGCTCTCGCCGCGGGGTTGCCGGTGCTGGTGGCCGTGCCCCCACCCAACCTGGACCTGCTCCGCGCCGAGCTCGGCGACGCGGCGGGGGAGGTCAGGCTGGTGGACATGTCCGAGGCCGGGCGCAACCCCGGGCGAATCCTTCCTCGGGTGCTGCTGGCGTTCGCCGACGCCCACCCCGGACCGGTGCGCGCCATCGGTGAGTCGGTGTGGCCGGGCCGGTCGGACGCCGAGTACCCCGCCTGCGCCCGCCACGAGGCCCTGATCAACCTGGCGTTCCGCGACCGGGACGGCGCCATCCTGTGCCCCTACGACGCCGCCCGGCTCGACGAGGCCGTGGTGAAGGAGGCCGCGCTCACCCACCCGGTGATGGTCGAGGCCGGGGGGACGCGGCGCAGCGCCGACTTCGACCCCCACCGCGTCCTCGCCGAGCGCGACCGGCCGTTGGACCCACCGCTGGCCGCCGTGAAACTGCCGTTCGACGTCCGTGGCCTGCGCGCGGCCCGGCAGTTCGCCGTGGCCCGCGCCACCGAGCTGGGCCTGGCCGGCGAGCGCCTCCGCGACGTGGAGCTGGTGGTCTCCGAGCTGGTCGCCAACAGCGTCGTGCACGGTGAGGGCGGCGGTGTGCTGCGGGTCTGGGCGGACGGCGAGCACGTGCTGTGCGAGGTGACCGACGCGGGGCGGATCGTCGACCCGCTCGCCGGGCACCTTCCGGCGCCACCCGACCAGCTCGGCGGGCGCGGCCTGCTGATGGTGCACCAGCTCGCCGACCTGGTTCGGCTGCACACCGGGCCCGGGGGCACGACCGTGCGGGCGTACTTCCGCCGCTGACGTGCGTGGGCTCCACTACGGTGTGGCCGGCAGGTACCGGCCGAGGAACCGGACCAGGCTCGGCAGCACGGTCCGGTAGAACCCGTCGCCGTGGCCACCGCGCGCGGTGTAGCCGATCTCCGGGCGGGCCAGCGCGATGAACCGGCGCACCCCGGGGATGAAGCCGTCGTCCGTGCCGCACCACACCGCGGTGGGGACGTCGGCGAGCGCCTCGACGTGCCGGAGCGGGTCGAGCGCCAGCCATTCCCGCATCCCGCTGAAGGCGCGGCGCTTGCTCATCTCGGCCCAGGTCGTGATCAGGGCGGGGGACAGCGCCGCCACCGCGGCCGGGGGCCGGCCCCGCTCGACCCGGCGGCGGGCGTAGAGGAGGGCGCCGAAGCCACCCATCGACACGCCCGCGGCGGCGAATGGCGAGCCGTCGGCGCCGCCGAGGCCGCGGTCGCGCAGCCAGCGCGGCACCTCCTCGAGCAGCATCCGCATCGGGTCGTCACCCGGCCGGTTCTCGTGCCAGTAGTGGTCGCCGCCGTCCACGGCGACGAACCCGAACGCCGGCACCGCGCGCCGAGCCACGTCGGTGGCGAGTTGCCGGAGCAGCCCGGACGGCGCGGCCGCCCTGGCCGAGCCGCCCCGGCCGTGCAGGAACAGCGCCATCGGCAGTCCGGCCCGGGGCGAGGAGGTCGGCAGCATCGTCACCAGGTCCACCTCCCGGCCGCGGGCGGCCGAGTACACCCGCTCGACCCGGAACCGGCCGGGCCGCGGTTCCGGCCCCGACGCGACCCCCAGCGTGCGGTGCATGGCCGGGCCAACCGGCAGGGTGTCGGTGGCGATCCCGCCGGCCACCACGGACACGCCGAGGCCCGACGCCGTCGCCAGCAGCACCGACCGACGGCTGTGCCGCCGCCCGCCGTCCGGTCCCGCCACCGCGACCCCCTTCACACCCGAGCCATCGGCCCTCCGTGATCCCATCGTCGATCACCGCCCTGGTGTTGCCATCGGCCGTCCGGCCGATCCTGCCGGCCGAACGGCCCTCACCCGGGTATTCGCCCCTCCCCGCAGTAGACGTTCATGCTGTTCCCGCGCAGGAAGCCGACCAGCGTCATCCCGTGCTCCTCCGCCAGCTCGACGGCCAGCGACGACGGGGCGGACACGGCCGCCAGCAGCGGGATGCCCGCCATCGCGGCCTTCTGCACCAGCTCGAACGACGCCCGGCCGGACACCAGCAGCCCGGTGCCGGCCAGCGGCAGCAGGTCGTGCAGCAGCGCCCAGCCGAGCGCCTTGTCCACGGCGTTGTGCCGGCCGACGTCCTCCCTGACCACCAGCAGCGTGCCGGTCGCGTCGAACAGGGCCGCGGCGTGCAGTCCGCCGGTCGCGGCGAACACCCGCTGCCGCGACCGCAGCGCCTCGGGCAACGTGGCGAGGACCTCGGCGGTCACCCGGAACGGCGAGTCGGCGGGGTCGAACCGGGTGGCCAGGCGCACCGCCTCCAGCGCCGCCTTGCCGCACACGCCGCAGGAGGAGGTGGTGTAGAAGTTGCGCTCCACCCCGGTCGCCGGAGGCGGTACGTCGGGCGCCAGGGTCACGTCGAGGACGTTGTAGGTGTTGCGGCCGGTGTCGTCGACGCCGGCACAGTAGCGGGCGGTCGCCACGTCGACCCGGTCGCCGATCACTCCCTCGGCGAGCAGGAAACCGTGGGCCAGCTCGACGTCGTCGCCAGGGGTGCGCATGGTGACCGCCAGCGGGCGGCCGTCCACCCGCAGCTCCATCGGCTCCTCGGCGGCCAACGTGTCCGGCCGGCGGTGCCGCCCCTCGGGGGTGAGCCGGCGCACCGGGCGCCGCACCGTCACCCGACCCATGTCACCCCACCCATTGGCCGCTCCTCTCGATCCTGAGCGATCGTGTCCAGTCTTGTCCTCGCGTCGGCGCTGCGCGGCGCGGCGGCCAGGCACTGGATTGCGCGCTCAACCACGTGCCAGCGTAGGCGAGCGGAGGGTTCCGGGATGGGCGTCGGCTTCCTCGACCGGTCGCGCGGTGTCGCGCCGCGGGGCTGGAGCCGCTGGCTGATCCCGCCCGCGGCGCTGTCCATCCATGTGGCGATCGGCCAGGTGTACGCGTGGAGCGTGTTCAAGCCACCGCTGGAGGGAGCGCTCGGCCTCACCGGCACGCAGAGCGCGCTGCCGTTCCAGCTGGCCATCGTGATGCTCGGGCTGTCCGCGGCGTTCGGCGGCACCCGGGTGGAGCGCAACGGGCCGCGGTGGGCCATGTTCGTCTCGGCGAGCTGCTTTTCGGCAGGGTTCCTGCTCTCCGCACTGGGCATGGCGGCGGGGCAGGACTGTGGGTGGCCGTGCCGTTCGGCTACGGCCTCGTCGAGCTGATCGCCAAGGTCGTCCGGCTCTTCTGAGAGCGCAACTGCGAAGTTGTCGGCCCGACGTGGTTGGTGCAGGGCTCGGCCGAGGGCGCTCCCTGCGGCGGTGAGTTCCGGCCGGGTCGCGCGTCTGTGCTGGAGACCGTCATATGACGATGCCCGGAACGAGACACCACGGAGGACGACCACGCCGGACGACCCGGCCACCGCGCTGCCCGGCCGCCCGCCCGTGGTCGACCTGGCCACCTGGCAGGCCGCCCGTGCCGAGCTCCTGGTCCGCGAGAAGGCCCACACCCGCGAGGGCGACGCCCTCGCCGCGGCCCGCCGGCGGCTGCCGATGGTGGAGCTCGACGGAACGGTCGAGGTCGTCGGACCGGACGGCCCGGTCCCGTTCCTGGACCTGTTCCAGGGCCGCGACGAGCTCGTGGTCTACAAGCACATGTGGCACGACGGCGCGCCGCACCAGGGGCAGTGCGAGGGCTGCACCACCACGGCCTGGCACCTCAAGGACGCCGGCTACCTCAACGCCCGCGGTGTCTCGTTCGCCATCCTGACCACGGGCCGGTGGGACGAGGTGGCCTCCTACGTCGAGTTCATGGGCTACACCCAGCCCTGGTACTCGGTGCGCGACGTGGACGCGCCGGTCGGTGGCGGCATGGGTTACCTCACCTGCTTCCTGCGCGATGGCGACCGCGCATTCCTCACCTACTCCACGACAGGCCGTGGCAACGAGCCGGCCAGCGGGTCCTTCGGCCTGCTCGACATGACGCCCTACGGCCGCCGCGAGACGTGGGGGGATAACCCCGAGGGCTGGCCCGAGGGGCGCGGCTGGTGCTGGTACTGGCGCTCGGACGCGGACGGGAACGCCACCTGGGGCCCGACCAGCCGCCCCGTGCCGCAGTGGACCCGCCCCGGCGCGACTCCCGTGGAGACCCTCGGCCGCCAGGGCCACCACTGACGCGCCATCGCCGACGGCGTCGACACAGGTGTGGGGTGCCGGGCGAACCTCCGGACGAGACGAGGGCCGCCCGCGCGCTCCTGGTTCTCGACGTCGGGCAGGACGGCGTGAGCGGGTTCATCGCGTGCTGGCCCGCACCGAGGCGGTCCATGCGGCGGGGCCGCTCGGTCCGCGATCGCCGAGTGCGATCAGGGCACAGGCCCGCCCCTGATCGAGCAGCGACTGGGCGATGGTGGTGAGACCTTCGCGCCTCGCGTCCGGGCCGTCGTCCCAACCGGACACCGCGACGTCGTTCGGCACGTGGAGTCCTCGGCGACGGGCGGAGTCGAGGACGGCGAAGGCGAGTTGGTCGCTCATGGCCAGCACCGCGTCGGTGTCGCACGCGTCGAGGAGCACGTCCGCCATGGCCGCCGCGTCGTCGCGGTCGTTGCGGGCCACGACGGCCACCGGCAGGCGACACGTGTCGAGGCCCGCTTTCCGGCAGTGGTCGTAGACGCCGAGGAGGCGTGCGCGGGTGACCGGGAACGCCACGTGGTCGGGGTCCGGTCCGGTTTCCAGTCGGGATCTGCGGTCGCGACCGAAGGGAAAGCTGAGCACCGTCGGGCGGTGGGCTCCGCCGAAGGTGCGCGCCGCCAGCTCGCGGGCGGCGGCACGGTTGTCGATGCCGACCAGCCGAGCGCCGGGGACAGCGGGACCGCCGTGAACGGCGACCGGCTTGTGCAGCCCGGTCACCACCGGGAGCACCGGGTCGGAGTCGACGGTGGTCCAGACGATGTAGCCGTCAACGGATGCCGACCGCACGCGGTCGACGTCCTCGTCCTCACCCGTGGTCGGAATGAGGTTCAGCCCGATCCCGCGCTCGCGGCAGACCTCGGCGACGCCGGCGAGGAAGCGGCGGGCCTGCGGGTCCTCGAAGGCGTAGGCGAGGTGCTCGCCGAGCACGACGCCGATCGCGCCGTTGTGGCGACGGCGCAGGGACCGTGCGGTCGGGTCCGGTCCCCGGTAGCCCAGCTCGGCGGCGACCTCCCGGACCCGGCGCAGGGTGTCCGGGGCGACCCGGTCCGGCTGGTTGTAGCAGTACGACACCGTCATCGGGGAGACCCCGCAGCGGCGCGCCACCTCGGCCATGGTGACGCGCGACGATCCGGCGCTGGACATGGTCCCAGCCTACTTGTGTATCGTTACACAATGCGCACGGAGAACACCCATCTCACCCTCGGGCGACCGGCCCGGCCCTGGTGGCAGGACGCCGTCATCTACCAGGTGTATCCACGCAGTTTCGCCGACACCGACGGTGACGGGATCGGGGACCTTCCCGGCATCGTCGAGCGGCTTCCCCATCTCCGCTCCCTCGGTGTCGACGCCCTGTGGATCTCGCCGTTCTTCCGATCGCCGATGGTCGACTACGGCTACGACATCAGCGATCACACCGCCGTCGACCCGATCTTCGGCACCGACGCCGACGCGGACGTGCTCATCGCCGCGGCCCATGCGCAGGATCTGCGCGTCCTCGTCGACATCGTGCTGCCCCACACCAGTGACCAGCACCCGTGGTTCCGCGCCGCGGCCACGTCCCGCACCGCACCGACGCGCGACTACTACGTCTGGCGTGACGGGCCCACCCCCGGTCGCCCCGACGGCGGCCCACCGAACAACTGGTCCGCCGGGTTCCCTCCGGGCAGTTCCAGCTGGACGTGGCATCCAGCCACCGCTCAGTGGTATCTGCACTCCCACCTGCCCCAGCAGCCCGACCTCGACTGGTCCAACCCCGCGGTCCGGGCGGCGCAGCTCGACGTCCTGCGCTTCTGGCTGGACCGCGGCGTGGACGGCGTCCGGCTCGACTCGATCAACCGCCTCGGCAAGGACCCCGCCTACCGCGACAACGTCCCCGGCCAACCCCCGCGCCAGCAGAACTGGCCGACACTGCACGACTACCTGCGCCAGGTTCGCGCGCTCGTCGACGAGTACCCCGACGCCGTCGTGGTCGGCGAGGTCTGGGAGTTCGACCAACGCCGCATCCTGCCCTATCTCGCCCCCGACGAACTGCATCTCGCCCACAACTTCGTGTTCGCCAGGCTGCCCCTCGACGCCGCGGAGATCAGGCGAACGGTCGAGGAGTTCCTCGACCTGGCCGGCCCGAGCACCTGGCCCGCGTGGTTCCTCAACAACCACGACGAACCGCGGGTCGTGAGCCGGTGGTCGGCACCGGGCGACGACGAGAAGGTCCGGCACGCCCGGGGGCGTCTCGCCGCCATGCTGCTGCTCACCCTGCGCGGCACCCCCTTCCTCTACCAAGGTGAAGAGTTGGGCCTCCCCGACACCGAACTACCACCCGGTGTGGGCGAGGACCGCAACGGGCGCGACCCGCAACGCACCCCGATGCCCTGGGGGCCACCGTCCACGGCCGGTCCTGACGCGGGATTCAGCACCGCCGAACCATGGCTGCCGATCGGCGCCACCGCCGAACAACTCAACGTCGCCGCCGAACTCCGGGACGCGAGCTCGATGCTCACCCTCTACCGCGACCTCCTGAGCCTGCGCCGAACCCGGCCCTCCCTGCGAGCCGGAAGCCAGGTGTTCCTCGACGTGCCACGCGACCTCCTCGCCTACCTCCGCACCGAGGGCGGGGAACGCTCGCTGGTGGTCCTGAACTGTGCCGCCACGACCTGCTTCCTCGACCTTGCCGCGGTGTTGGGGCCCGGCTGGTCGGCCACACCCGTGCTGCTGGCCTCGACCAGCGACGCCGCGGGACCGGCGCTTTCGGCCACGGCAGGCGGGTCGGATTCCACCCTTGTCCTGGGTCCGTTCAGCGGCGTCGTCCTCGACCCCGGACCCCCGCTGGAAGCGGCGGTGTGACGATCAGCGGCCCGAGTTGGCCCCGCGAGCACCGCCCGCCTGGCTCCCGGATGACCGGCCCCGGCTCACCGCGGCGACCCGTCAACCGCCCGGTATGCCGAAGTGTTAGCCGGCGACTTCTTGCCAAGTCGTTAGCGGGGCGAAACACTCGTCGCACCCGTGCTCAGGGAGGTACCCATGCCCCGTGCCCGCTCGGCCCGCCGGCTGCTCGCCGCGGCCGCACTCCTGCTGCTGCCGGCCACCGCGCTACCGGCCCAGGCCGCCCCGCCGACCGGCCCGGATCCCGGTGCCACCACGCACCGCGAACCCGGTAACGGGCCCGAGCGCAACCGGGTCGCCGCCACCGACGCCGCGCCGCGGCCGGTCGCCGCCAGGGCGGCGGGGGAGAACCGGCGGCACGGCGACCACCGGGGCTACCCTCGCCGCACCGAGCTGCGGGTCTACCCGGAGGATCCGACGGACAAGGCCGTCAAGCTCGGTCTGGTGCCCTACCACGCGCTGGCACCCCGGCTCAACGACCTGCAGGCCCGCAGCGACCGGGTCTCGGTCGAGGTGATCGGCCAGTCGACGCTCGGCCGTGACCTGTACCTGGTCACCGTCACCGCCCCGGAGCGGCCGGCGGAGACCCGGCGGCAGGACCGCTGGCGGGAACTCATCGAGAACGACCCGGCCCGCGCCGCCCGGAACGTCGCGCTGGTCCGGCACTACAAGGCGCCGATCTGGATCAACGCCAACATCCACGGCGACGAGTGGGAGGGCACCGACGGTGCGCTGCGGGTCATCGAGCGGCTGGCCACCGCCCAGGACCGGGACACCCGGCGGCTGCTGGAGCGCACCCGGATCCACGTCACCGTCACCAACAACCCGGACGGGCGGGTCGCCGGCACCAGGGCCAACGCCGCCGGGTTCGACATCAACCGCGACCACATCACCTCCGCCCAACCGGAGTCCCGGGCCGTTCGGGACGTCGTGATCGGCACCCAGCCGCTGGTGATGCTCGACGAGCACGGCTACACCGGCACCACGCTGATCGAGCCGGCCACCCCGCCGCACGGCCAGAACTACGAGTACGACCTCTACATCAAGCACGCCTACGCCAACGCGCTCGGCATGGAGAAGGCCGTCGCCGGGCTCGGCCACCCGGAGACGGCCACCGCGGACATCCCGTTCCGCGACTTCGACCCCGGCGAGTGGGACGACTGGCCACCGATCTTCACCCCGATGTACGCGATCTACCACGGCGCCGTCGGGCACACCGTGGAGGTGCCGCTGCGGGTCAACCGGCGCGAGTACGACACCCTGCCGGTCGAGGAGCTGCGCCGCCGCTCGGCGATCAACACCGACGTCGCCGCGGCCACCATCCGCGCCGCGATCGACTACACCGACCACAACCGGGCGGCGCTGATCGCCGACCAGATCGAGCAGTTCCGGCGCGGCTGGGCCGGCACGCCGCAGCGCCAGGTGCCGGACGGCTACGTGCCGGGCTACGGCCCCGAGGACCGCTACACCGTCGACTTCCCGCGGGCCTACGTGATCCCGGCCGGCGAGGGGCAGCGCTCCGCGCCCGCGGCGGCCCGGCTGGTCGACCACCTCGTGGTTAACGACGTGCGGGTCGGCCAGGCACGGTCGCCGTTCCGGCTCGGCGGCCGCGCCTATCCGGCGGGCTCGTACCTGGTGGACATGCACCAGCCCAAGCGCGGCCTCGCCAACGCGATCCTCGCCGAGGGCAAGGACATCTCCGCCGACGTCCCGAGGATGTACGACATCTCCGGCTGGAGTCACCGGCTGCTGTGGGGCGCGTCGGTGGACGTCGTCCGGGACGAGGCCCCGCGGGTGCGCACCACGCCGGTGACGGCGGCCGCGCCGACCGGCGGGGTCGACGCGGCGCCGGGGCAGGACCTGGCACTGGCGCTGCTGGACGGCAAGGACGTCCAGGCGGTCAACACCCTGCTCGGCCAGGGGCTCCCGGTGCACCGGCAGACCGACGGCGGGGTGATGGTGCCGGCGTCGGCGCGCTCGGCGGCACTGGCCGTGGCGGAGCGGTTCGGCGTCCGGTTCACCGCGGCGCCGGCCGGTGAACGCGGCCCGCTGCTGCGCCGTCCGGTGCTCGCCGCCGCGGTGGGCGCCGACGAGCTGGCGGTGCTGCGTGAGCTGGGCTTCGAGGTGCACCCGGTGTCCACCTCGGCGCTCAACTCCGGGTTCGATCTGTCCAGGGTGGACACCCTGGTGGTCTCCAGCGGGCTGTCCTACCGGCAGCTCACCGCGCAGGCGCGCGCGGCGGTGGACGCGTTCCTCGCCCGGGGCGGTGTGGTGACCCGCGGTGCGACCGGGGCGGCGTTCAACGCCGACGCCGGGCTGCTGCGGGTGCGAGCCGTGGCCGGGCGCGACGACGCCAACGGGGTCGTCGCCACCACGACCGGCGGCGGCGCGGTGGGCAGCGGCTCGCCGGCGCACTCGTTCGTGTACTCGCCGATCTGGTTCACCGAGCTGGGCGAGTCCGTGGTGGCCGAGCAGCGGTACGCCACCGGGAACCCGCTGGTGGCCGGGCACTGGCTGCCCGGCAAGGACGGCCAGGGGCCGGCGCAGGCCGCCGGGTCTGCGGCGGTGGTGTCGGGCACCGCCGACCGCGGTACGCGGACGGTCCTGTTCGGCACCGAGCCGCTGTTCCGGGCCCACCCCAAGGGCCTGTTCGCCCAGTTCGCCAGGGCGGTCTACTGGACCAGCACCCCGTGACCCACTGAGGAGTCGGGGTCGGCGCCGGGGAACCGATTCGCGGTCTCCCCGGCGCGTCCCGGCCGGGGCCCCTAGGCTCGGGGCATGGTGATCGCGGAAGACCTGCTGCTGCTGGCGTTCGACGACGACACCGGCAAGCCGATCTCGGGGGTGAGCAACCTCGAGCTGAGCCTCGCCGGCGCGCTGCTGATCGAGCTGGCGATGCTGGGCAGGGTCGGGCTGGCCGTCGAGGGCGAGTCGGTGAAGAAGGGGCGCCTGGTGCTGCGGGACAGCACGCCCACCGGCCACCCGGCGCTCGACGACGCCCTGGACAAGCTCGGCAAGCTGGAGGGGCGCAAGCCCCAGGACGCCATCCGCCCGCTGTCCGGCGACGACCTCTCCAACCGGCTGCTCGCTGGCCTGGCCGACCGCGGCATCCTGCGCCGCGAGCAGGGCCGCGTCCTCGGGATCTTCCCGACCACGCGCTGGCCGGCCGAGGAGTCCCGGCACGAGGAGGAGGTCCGCGCCGGGCTGCGCCGGGTGCTCGTCGACGGTGGGGCGCCGACCGAGCGGGAGGCCGCGATGATCGCGTTGCTGTCCGCGATGAAGCTGGCCGGCAGGGTGGTCGACGCGCCGGACCGGAAGCTGGTCGAGCGGCGGGCCAAGGAGATCGCCGAGGGCAACTGGGTGTCCGACGCGATGGGGAAGGTGACCGAGGAGATCACCACGGCGGTGATGGTCGCGGTCTTCGTCCCCACGATCGTCAGCACCACCAGCTGAGCTCAGCCGGCGCGCTCCAGCCGCACCACGATCGCCTTCGCCACCGGCGTGTTCGACGTGCGGGCCACCGAGTCCAGCGGGAGCAGCGCGTTCGCCTCGGGGAAGTACGCGGCGGCGCAGCCACGGGCACACGGGTAGGCCACCACCCGGAACCGCTCCGCCCGGCGCTCGCCGTCGCGCCACTCCGAGATTAGGTCCACGAGATCGCCGTCGGCGAACCCGAGGGCGGCGAGGTCGTCGCCGTGGGCGAACACCACCCGACGGCCGCCCTCGATCCCGCGATAGCGGTCGGACAGCCCGTAGATCGTGGTGTTGTACTGGTCGTGGCTGCGCAGGGTCTGCAACAGCAGCCGCCCGGCGGGCACCGCCGGGTACTCCAGCTCGTTCGCGGTGAACCGCGCCCGCCCGGTGCTCGTGCCGGGGAACTCGCGGTTGTCCCGCGGCGGGTGTGGCAGCACGAATCCGTCCGGCTCGCGCACCCGCCGGTTGTAGTCCGCGCAGCCCGGGACCACCCGGGCGATCCGCTCCCTGACGAGGTCGTAGTCGCGTTCGAACTCCGCCCACGGCACGGGGTGGTCGGGGCCGAGCAGGGCGCGGGCCAGCCGGCACACGATCGCCACCTCGGAGCGCAGGTGCGGGCTCGCCGGCGGGAGGGTGCCGCGCGACCCGTGCACCACCGACATCGAGTCCTCGACGGTGACGAACTGGGCGCCGGCGGCCTGGACGTCCCGCTCGGTGCGGCCGAGCGTCGGCAGGATCAGCGCGGTGCGGCCGGGCACGACGTGCGAGCGGTTGAGCTTGGTCGAGACGTGCACGGTGAGCGCGCAGGAGCGCAACGCCCGCTCGGTGAGCGCGGAGTCCGGTGCTGCGGCGGCGAAGTTGCCGCCCAGGCCGACGAACACCCGGCCGCGGCCGTCGCGCATCGCCCGGATCGCCTCGACGGTGTCCCAGCCGTGCTCCCGCGGCACGGTGATGCCGAACTCCTCTTCGAGCCGGCGGAGGAACGGCTCCGGCATCTTCTCCCAGATCCCCATGGTTCGGTCGCCCTGGACGTTGGAGTGCCCGCGCACCGGACACAGTCCGGCGCCCGGCTTGCCGATCATCCCGCGGAGCAGCGCGACGTTGGCGATCTCGCGGATGGTGGGCACCGCGTGTCGGTGCTGGGTCAGCCCCATCGCCCAGCAGAAGATGGTGCGCTCGGACGCGGCGAGCATCCTGGCGATCCGCTCGATGCGTGTCCTGGGCAGCCCGGTCGCCTCGTCCACCGCGGTCCAGTCCAGCGCGCGCAGGTGCGCGGCGTACTCGGCGAACCCGTCGGTGCGTGACTCGACGAAGTCCCGGTCCGCCACGGTCCCGGGCGCGGCGTCCTCCCAGCGCAGCAGCAGGTGGCCGAGCGCCTGGAACAGCGCGAGGTCGCCACCCAGTCGGATCTGGGCGAACTCGTCGGCCAGCGGGGTGCCCCTGCCGGCCACGCCGCGCGGCGTCTGCGGGTTCCTGAACCGGATCAGGCCGGCCTCCGGCAGCGGGTTCACCGCCACGATCCGCGCGCCGTTCGCCTTGGCCTTCTCCAGCGCGGTGAGCATGCGCGGGTGGTTGGTGCCCGGGTTCTGCCCGACGACCACGATCAGGTCCGCCCGGTGCAGGTCGGCCAGCCGCACCGAGCCCTTGCCGACACCGGTGACCTCCGACAGCGCGGCGCCGGAGGACTCGTGGCACATGTTCGAACAGTCCGGCAGGTTGTTCGTGCCGAACGAGCGGACCAGCAGCTGGTAGAGGAACGCCGCCTCGTTGCTGGTGCGGCCGGAGGTGTAGAAGATCGCCTCGCCGGGATCGGCCAGCGCCCGCAGCTCGCCGGCGATCAGGCCGAACGCGTCGTCCCACGCGATCGGTTCGTAGTGGGTGGCGCCGGGGCGGAGCACCATCGGGTGGGTCAGCCGGCCCTGCTGGCCGAGCCAGTGGTCGGTGCGCTCGGCCAGCTCGGCCACCGGGTGGCGGGCGAAGAACTCCGGGTCGACCCGGCGCAGCGTGGCCTCCTCGGCCACCGCCTTGGCGCCGTTCTCACAGAACTCGATCGTCCCGCGGTGCCCGCCGTCGGCCGCGCGCGGCTCGGGCCAGGCGCAGCCGGGGCAGTCGAAGCCCTCCCGCTGGTTGACCAGCCGCAGGGTCCGTACCGCCCTGCCGGGGCCGAGCTGCTCGAGGGCGCGCTTCGCCGCGACGACGACACCGGTGACTCCGGCCGCCGCCGACTTCGGGCCGTGCGCGTCGAGCCGGCTCTCGTCGATGTCCTCGCGGGGCGGTTTCCTTGGCATGCCTCGCATCCTCCGCCATGGGCCGGCCCGGACGCCAGGGCTGTTCACACTAAGGTGTCGAACACGAGTTCGAATACCGCGCTAGCATGGGGTGTATGAACAAGATCCGAACTCCCGCCTTCTCCGCGGTTCTTGCCCCCACGAGGGCTCGAGGAGCCGCACTTCGTAGGCTTACCGGTTGTGACGGACATTGGGACCCAGCAGCAGACGGAACTGCCCGGCAACTGGAACCCGGCCGAGGAAGAGGCCGAGCTCTACCGGCGCTGGGTAGCCGCGGGCTACTTCACCGCGGACGCGGCGTCGGACAAGCCGCCGTTCACGATCGTGCTGCCGCCGCCCAACGTCACCGGCAGCCTGCACATGGGGCACGCGCTGGACCACACGCTGATGGACGCGCTGACCCGGCGGCGTCGCATGCAGGGTTACGAGGTGCTGTGGCTGCCCGGGATGGACCACGCCGGCATCGCCACGCAGAACGTCGTCGAGCGTGAGCTGGCCGGGCAGGGCGTGTCCCGGCACGACCTCGGCCGGGAGGGGTTCGTCGAGCGGGTCTGGGAGTGGAAGGCCGAGTACGGCGGCAAGATCCTCGACCAGATGAAGCGGCTCGGCGACGGCGTCGACTGGTCGCGCGAGCGGTTCACCATGGACGAGGGCCTGTCCCGGGCCGTGCAGACCATGTTCAAGCGGCTCTACGACGACGGGCTGATCTACCGGGCCGAGCGGATCATCAACTGGTGCCCGCGCTGTCACACCGCGCTGTCGGACATCGAGGTGGAGCACTCGGAGGACGAGGGCGAGCTGATCTCCATCCGGTACGGCGACGGTGAGAAGTCCGTCGTGGTCGCCACCACCCGCGCAGAGACCATGCTCGGCGACACCGCGGTGGCCGTGCACCCCGACGACGAGCGCTACCGGCACCTGGTCGGCACCGAGGTCGAGCTGCCATTGACCGGGCGGCGCGTCCCGGTGGTCGCCGACGAGCACGTGGACCCGGAGTTCGGCACCGGTGCGGTGAAGGTGACCCCGGCGCACGACCCGAACGACTTCGAGATCGGCCGGCGGCACGACCTGCCGGCGTTGACGATCATGGACGAGCGCGGGGTGATCACCGCGCACGGTCCGTTCGAGGGGCTCGACCGGTTCGAGGCCCGGCCGGCGGTGGTGGCCGCGCTGCGTGAGCAGGGCCGGATCGTCGCGGAGAAGCGGCCGTACCTGCACGCCGTAGGGCACTGTTCGCGGTGCGACACGGTGGTCGAGCCGCGGCTGTCGCTGCAGTGGTGGGTGCGGGTCGGGCCGCTGGCCAAGGCGGCCGGCGACGCCGTGCGCGACGGCCGCACCCGGATCCACCCGCCGGAGCTGGCGAAGCGCTACTTCGACTGGGTCGACAACATGCACGACTGGACCATCTCGCGTCAGTTGTGGTGGGGGCACCGGATCCCGGTGTGGTATGGGCCGAACGGCGAGACGGTGTGCGTCGGCCCCGACGAGCAGCCGCCCACCGGCGAGGGGTGGCACCAGGACCCGGACGTGCTGGACACCTGGTTCTCCTCGGGGCTGTGGCCGTTCTCCACGATGGGTTGGCCGGAGCCGACCGCCGACCTGGCGAAGTTCTACCCGACCACGGTGCTGGTCACGGGCTACGACATCCTGTTCTTCTGGGTGGCCCGGATGATGATGTTCGGGCTGTACGCGATGGACGGCCGGCAGCCGTTCGACAACGTGTTCCTGCACGGGCTGATCCGGGACGCGCAGGGCAAGAAGATGTCGAAGTCGCGGGGCAACGTGATCGACCCGCTCGACTGGATGGACACCTACGGCGCCGACGCCACCCGGTTCACCCTCGCCCGCGGTGCCAACCCGGGCGGGGACATGGCGCTGGCCGAGGAGTGGGCGGCCGGGGCCCGCAACTTCGGCACGAAGCTGTGGAACGCCACCCGGTTCGCGTTGCTCAACGGAGCGACCGTGGCCCGGCCACTGCCACCCGCCGACGAGTTGACCGCGACCGACCGGTGGATCCTCGGCCGGCTCGCCACCGTGGTGCCCGAAGTGGACCAGCTGTTCGAGGAGTACCAGTTCGCCAAGGTGACCAACGTGCTCTACCACTTCGTGTGGGACGAGCTGTGCGACTGGTACCTGGAGCTGGCGAAGGTGCAACTGACCATCGAGGACACCGCGCGGGCCGAGCACACCAGGGCCGTGCTCGGGCACGCGCTGGACACCGTGCTGCGGCTGCTGCACCCGTTCCTGCCGTTCGTCACCGAGCGGCTGTGGACCGCGCTCACCGGGGGAGTGTCGCTGGTGGTGGCGGCGTGGCCGGAGGCGGACCGGTTCGCCGGCTACGCCGACGAGGTCGCGGCGGAGCGGATCGCTGACGTGCAGAAGCTGATCACCGAGGTCCGGAGGTTCCGCGCCGACCAGGGGCTCAAGCCGGGCCAGCGGGTGGTCGCCACGCTGTCCGGGCCGGGGTACGACGGCATCGCCGGGCACGAGGCCGCGGTGCGCGCGCTCGCCCGGCTTACCGAGCCCGGTGACGGGTTCACCGAGAGCGCCGCGCTCGAGGTGGGGCTCACCGCCGGCGCGGTGAACGTCCGGCTCGACCTGTCCGGCGCCATCGACGTGGCCGCGGAACGCAAGCGGCTGCGGAAGGATCTCGCGGTGGCCGAGAAGGAGCTCAAGCAGGCGGAGGCCAAGCTCGGCAACGCGGCGTTCCTGGAGAAGGCGCCGGCGGAGGTGGTGGAGAAGATCCGCGCCCGGCGGAACACCGCGGAGGCGGACATCCACCGCATCACCGCCCGCCTCGACTCCCTGCCCTCCTCCTAGCCTGGCGGATGGGGTGCTGCGTGGCTGCTGCCCGGGGAACACCAGTGAGGTGGGGCACGCCTCACCCCAGGGGCAGCCGTGCGTAGGCCGGTTCGGGGCACGCCCCCATCGACAAGGGGCACACACCTCACCACGGGTTGCAGGTTGCGGCCATTCCCCTCCCCATTTCCGATCGTCAACACCTTGGGGCTTCGGGGTGGGGACCAACGTCCCGAAGCGGGACAAGGCTCCAAGCACAACTCGCCCGCGCGGCTTCGAAATGGGACAGCCATGCCCACCACACCCCGCGTGGCTTCGGATGGGACAGCGCAGCACTCCGAGACGAGTGGAGACGACGTGGACCGACCCCGGCGGGTGACCTGGGTGCGGCAGCGTGGCCGTGGGTGGGCCGCGGTGTACGGGTTGCGTGACGGTGTCGCGGTGCTGCCGGATCCGTACGTCTGGTACCGGTACCAGCTGCTCGTCGGCGTGCCGGTCGTGCTGCTCGGAGTCGCGCCGGTAGCGGTGAACTGGACCCGGCTGGGTCTGCCCGGCAGTGGCTCGACCGGGCTGGTCGTCCTGGTGGCCGCCGTCGCGGTCGAGGCGCTGCTGCTGCGGCTCGCCCGCGGCGCCGCGGAGCTGCGCCGGGTGGCGCTCGGCTGGGCCCGGCCAGGGCGGCTGGCGCGGCCGCCGGTCTTCGGCATCGTGCCGCTCCGTGCCCGCTGGACCACCGTCGCCGAGATGCGTCGCGGCCTGGCGATCCGCGGCTTCACCGAGCCGGTGCTGCACGCCGGGGCGGTCCGCGCCATGGAACTCGGCCGGGCGGGATGGATGGTCACCGCCACGCTGCGCACCGCGGAAGGTGAGATCTACGAGCTGGTCCGCCCTTTCCCCGTGGGGCAGCGGCGGTTCCGGCGCGTCCTGCGGGACAGCCTGGCCGGCACGCCGCACTGAGGCGGCCCGGCGGTGGCGGTCGGCTGCGTTCAGTGGGTGGGTCGCGTTGTGGGTGACGCCCGCTCACCGGGCGGTGAGCCGCGTGTCGAGGTGGGCACGGACCACCGAGGCCACGCCGGCCATTCCGGCGCGGTAGGGGTGGTACTCCGCGGCCTGGAACAGCGTGCGGTCCTTGCCGTTCACCCACGCCACCCCGGCCGGCTGGCACGCGTCGTGGCCATTCGAAGGGCCGTAGGTGTCGACATAGGACATTCCGATGCGGGAGGCGGTGGCGGCGGCCAGCGCGGCGTTGAGCGCCTCCTCCACACTGCTCAGCCAGGCGTAGTCACCCTCGGCGAACGGCAGCACGTCCGGACAGTGCCCCCGCTCCGGCGCGATCCGCGGGTAGCCGACCACCAGCACCTCCGCCCGCGGCGCCCGCGCCCGGATCCCGTCCAGCACGGCCGCAACGTTGTCCCGGATCCCGGGCAGCAACGCCGCGATCGCGTCCACCCCGCCCTCGGTGAAGTGCTCCCGGCACGGCGCCCCGGTCGGGTCCGCGTCGCGCAGGGTCGGGCAGGTGCCGACCAGCCGGCCGAACACCCCGAAGTCGTTGCCGCCGATGCCGAGCGTCACCAGGTCGGTGCCCTCCCGCAACGCGTCCAACTGCGGCGCGTTGCGACCCAGCGTCACGTCCTGGGGTCGGAACATGTGCTCGGTCCGCGCGCCTGCGCAACTGACGTCGGTGAACGACCTCGGGCGCAGCGCCACCGCCAGCATCGACGGGTAGTTGCTGGTCGACCGCATGCAGCCGAACGGGCCGAGCCGCTGCAACGGGATCAGCGGCCCGGAGGTGTAGGAGTCGCCGAGCGCGACGTAGTGCCGGGGCGTGGCGGCGGCCCCCGCGGCGGCCGCCGGTAGCGCGAAGGCCATCAGGGTGAGCGCGGTGATGGCGGTGAACAGCGCGGTGAACACGCTGCGGCGGACGAGCACGGGACACCCTCGCGGGCAGGCGGCGGTCAACGGCGGCCACCGGCGCCCAGCCCTGGCCTCGCGGGAGCGGTCACCGATGGTTACCGCGGTCGCTCGGCCCTGGACCTCGCGGGCCACGGCGGCGCCTCTCCTGTTCCTAGCCTCCGACGGGCGCCGGCGGTGTCCTCCGATCGGGCCGACTTCACCCGCTCCTTACGACATTTGGCGCAATCGACAGGCTTTCTGGCCTTGAGAAGCACATTTTCGCACAACTAATACACACTTTTGTTTGACATGCACTGAAGATCCCTCGTAGGGTCCAGCGCATGTCTGTGGCAGGGCTGACCTCACAAGGGCACCCGGTGGTGCGGATGCGGGGCGTTCGCAAGCAGTTCCTGGGGGTGGAGGTCCTGCACGGGGTGGACCTCGACCTGCACGCCGGCGAGGTCCACGCGTTGGTGGGGGAGAACGGCGCCGGCAAGTCGACGCTGATGAAGGTGCTGGCCGGGGCACACCGCCCGGACGCGGGGACGGTGGAGATCGACGGCGCCGAGGTGACGTTCGGCTCCCCGCGGGAGGCCCAGCGGGCCGGCATCGCGATCGTGCACCAGGAGTTCACCCTGCTGCCCGACCGGACCGTGGCGGAGAACGTCTGTCTCGGCCGGGAGCCGGTGCGCCGCGGCCAGGTCGACCGCGCGCGGATGGAGGCCGACACCGCGGCGCTGCTCGACCGGCTGGGGGAGCGGGGCATCTCCCCGCGCGTCCCGGTGCGTCGCCTGCCGGTCGCCCAGCAACAGGTCGTCGAGATCGTGAAAGCGCTATCAACGGACGCGAAGGTACTCGCGATGGACGAGCCGACCGCCGCGCTCGCCGACCACGAGGTGGAGCTGCTCTACCGGCTGGTCGGCCGGCTGCGCGAGGCCGGCATCGCCATCCTCTACGTCTCGCACCGCCTGCGCGAGGTGTTCGACCTCAGCCAGCGGATCACCGTGCTCAAGGACGGCGCGCTGGTGACGTCGGTGCCCACGGCCGAGCTGACCACCGACGAGCTGGTCCGGCACATGGTCGGCCGCCCGCTGGCCGCGCTGTTCCCGGAGAGGGCGCGCCCGGAGGAGCTCGGCCCGGTGCGGCTGGCCCTGCGCGGCGCGGGCAACGCCCGACTGCGCGGCATCGACCTCGAGGTGCACGCCGGCGAGGTCGTCGGCCTCGCCGGGCTGCAGGGCGCCGGTCGGTCGGCCGTGGCCCGCGCGGTGTGCGGGGTCGACCCGTTCACCGTCGGGACGCTGGAGCTGGACGGCCGGTCGGTGCGGATCCGCTCCCCGCGGGCCGCGGTTCGGCACGGCATCGCCCACGTCACCGAGGACCGCAAGGGCACTGGGCTGGCGCTGCGGCAGTCGGTGCGGGACAACGTGCTGCTCGTGCGGCGCGCGGCGTTCGGGCGCAGCAGGGGCGCGCGGGACGTGCGCGAGCTGCTGCGCTCGGTCGCGGTGGTGGCCCGCGGCGAGGATCAGGAGGTGCGGTTCCTGTCCGGCGGGAACCAGCAGAAGGTCGTGCTGGCGAAGTGGCTGGCGGTCGAGCCGGCGGTGCTGGTGGTGGACGAGCCGACCCGAGGAATCGACGTCGGCGCGAAGGAGGCGGTCTACGAGTTGCTCCGCGGTCTCGCCAGGGAGGGCGTGGCGGTGCTGATGATCTCGTCGGACCTGCCGGAGCTGATCGGGATGAGCGACCGGGCGCTGGTCATGCACGACGGCCGGCTGGCCGGCGAGCTGCCCGCCGGGCCGACCGAGGAGGCCGTGATGCGCCTGGCCACCGGGCACGAGCTGGGCGAGGAGGCGGCGTGACCGCCAAGGCGAGCGAACCGGGGGACATCGCGATGCGGCGAACGGGACCGGAGGCGCACCCCGGGCCGGCGACAGCGGCCAACCTCCCGACGCGAACGGCCAACCTCCCGACGGGAGCGGCAAACACGGTGACGCGAGCGGCGAATACGCGGACGGGAGCGGCGAACACGGTGGTGGTCTTCAGTGGGGAGGGGTTCGCGGGCGAGCTCGTGAGCGCGCCATGCGACGCGGCAGCCCGGCGGGTGTCGCCGAGGAGCGCCGGTGAGGGGGCGGCGTGAGCACGACCGCGGTGCGGCCGCGGCCGGCCGCCGCGCCCCGGCCGGAGCGCCGTCCGAAGTGGACGTCGTGGCTGAGCCCCACGGTCGCGGTCTACCTGGCGCTGGTGCTGGTGCTGGTCGCCGGCAGCGTGGTGGTCGGGGCGCGTGGCGGGGTACTGCTCGACCAGGGGGGCATCCTCAACATCCTCACCCGCGCCACCGCGCTGGGGCTGGTCGCGATCGGCCAGACCATGGTGATCCTGGCCGGCAAGCTGGACCTGTCCGTGGCTTACCTGATCGGCCTGTGCTCGCTGGTCGCGGCGGAGACCATGGCCGGCGATCCGGCCCGGATCGTGCCCGCGGTGCTGCTGACCCTCGCGGTCGCCGCCGGGGTCGGCCTCGTCAACGGCCTGATCGTCACGCGCCTGAAGGTCAACGCCTTCATCGCGACGCTGGGCATGGCACTGGTCATCCGCGGTTACCTGGAGAACGGCTACACCGGACCGGCCGGTGACGTGCCCCGCGCCTTCCAGCACCTTGGCTACGACCGGATCGGCCCGGTCCCGGTGTCCACCCTGCTGATGCTCGGCCTCGCCGCACTGGCCTGGTGGTACCTGACCCGGGGCCGCGGCGGCTACCACCTCTACGCGGTCGGCGGCGACGAGGACGTGGCGCGGCTGTCCGGCATCCGTACCGGTCGGGTCGTGGTCACCGCGCACGTGCTGTGCTCGCTCGCGGCCGGGCTGGCCGGCCTCTTCCTGGCCAGCCGGCTGGGCTCGGGGGCACCGTACGTCGGCGTGGACGCCGGCTACGACCTCGAGTCGATCGCGGCGGTGGTGCTCGGCGGCACGCTGCTCGCCGGTGGCCGGGGCGGCGTCGTCGGCACGATCGGTGGCGTCCTCATCCTCGCCACGCTCGACACGATCTTCGACGACATCGGGCTGAACTCCTTCGTCAAGGACGTCGTCCGCGGGGTGGTGCTCATCGTCGCGGTGGCGCTGTACGCCCGGCGGCGGATGCGGAGGGCGGCATGACCGGCGACACCGGAACCACGAGCGGAACCACGAACGACACCAGCGCCGGCACCCCGGCCGCGCGCCCGCGTTCCCGGCGGCTCCGGCTGGCGGACGGCACCGGCCCGGTGCTCGCCGTGCTGGTGGTGCTGCTCGTCGCGCTCGCGTTCGCCGGGCCGGCCTACATTGAGCCCGCCGGCTACCTCGCGCTGCTCAAACGGGCGGCGCCACTGATGATCCTCGCGATCGGCCAGTACTTCGTGATCGTCAGCGGCGGGTTCGATCTCTCGGTCGGCTCGCTGGTCACCGCGGAGGTGGTGATCGCCGCCCGGCTGATGGACGGCGACGAGTCGGCCACGCTGTGGGTGATCCCGTTGCTGCTCGGATTCGGCGCGCTGGTCGGCCTGGTCAACGGGCTGATCACCACGCGGCTGCTGGTGCCGTCGTTCATCGTGACCCTGGGCATGCTGCTGGTGCTCGACGGCGCGGTGTTCCTGTGGACCGGCGGCTCGCCACGCGGCGCGCTGTCCGACGCGTTCCGCGAGGTCGGCCGGGGCGGGCTGGAGGTGCCGCTGCTCGGCCAGCTGCCGTGGTCGGTGGTGCTGCTCGCGGTGCTCTGCGTCGCGGCCGTGCTGTTCATGCGCGGCGGCACCGGACGCACACTGGTCGCGGTCGGCGACAACCCGGACGTCGTGCGGCTCGGCGGCGGAAACGTCGAGCGGCTGCGCACCCTGGCGTTCGTCCTGTCCGGACTGTCCGCGGCCGTCGCGGCCATCCTGCTCGGCGGGTTCGCCGGCGTCTCCGCGCAGGTCGGCGACGGCCTGGAGTTCCGGGTCATCACCGCGGTCGTGCTCGGCGGCGTGGTGCTCGGTGGCGGCCGCGGCTCGGTGGTCGCGGCGATGGCCGGCGCGCTCACCCTCGAGGCCCTGTTCTCCCTGCTCAACCTGCTCGGCGTCGCCGGTGGCCTCGAGTCGGCCGTGCAGGGCGGAATCATCATCGCCGCCGTGGCGTACGCGGCGGTGGGACACCGACTCCTTCCCGGCAACCGAACCAGGAGAAACCGATGACGAGAGCATGGATGGCCGTCCTCGCCGCCGGCGCGCTGGCCCTTCCGGCGTGTTCGAGCGACCTGCCGGCCGAGGCGGACAAGCCGCCCGCCGACGGCGCCCCGTCCAGCGCCCCCGCGGCGAGCGAGTTCTTCGACCAGGCCGAGTACGACCGCCAGCTCGCGCTGCGCCAGGCCACCCCCGAGGGGCCGGCGGACAAGCCGTGGGAGCAGGCGCTGCGGCCGGAATGGGTGGACACCGCGCAGTACGAGAAGGACGGTCCACACAAGATCTGCTTCTCCAACGCCTCCGTGGACAACCCGTGGCGGCAGGTCGGCTGGAAGACCATGCGGGCCGAGGTCGACCTGCACCCGGAGATCGCCGACTTCACCGCGCTCGACGCCGAGGCCAAGGACGACAAGCAGATCAGCGACATCCAGTCACTGGTGTCCCAGGACTGCGACGCGCTGATCGTCTCGCCGAACACCACGCTGACGCTCACCCCGGCGGTGGAGCAGGCGTGCGCGTCCGGCATGCCGGTGATCGTGTTCGATCGCGGCGTCAACACCGACTGCCCGGTCACCGTCATCCACCCCATCGGCGGCTACGCGTTCGGCGCGACCGCCGCCGAGTTCCTCTCCCGGGAGGTCGGCCAGGGCGGCTCGGTGCTGGGCCTGCGCGTGCTGCCGGGCGTGGACGTGCTGGAGCACCGCTGGGCCGCGGCCGAGCGGATCTTCTCGGCGAACGGCGTGCGGGTGGTCGGCGCCGAGTTCACCGGCAACGACAGCGCGAAGGCCAAGAGCATCGTGTCCGACTACCTGCAGCGCGAGGGCAGGATCGACGGGATCTGGATGGACGACGGCACCGCGGCCGTGGCCGTGCTCGAGGCGTTCGAGGACGCCGGCCTCGAGCCGCCGGCGATCTCCGGCGAGGACCAGCAGCAGTTCCTGGAGAAGTGGAAGGCCGAGGGGCTGACCGCGCTCGCCCCGACCTACCCGACCTACCAGTGGCGCACCCCGGTCATCGCGGCGCTGAAGATCCTGAACGGCGAGCGGGTGCCGAAGGAGTGGATCCTGCCGCAGCCGGTGATCGACTCGACCAACCTCGACCAGTACCTCACCGCGGGCATGCCGCCGCTGCACTACGGCCTCTGCGGCTGCCAGGACATGCCCGGCTACCCCGAGCGCTGGCGGTGACGGCCGTGTGGCCGGTCGGGGTGAACACCTGGGTGTGGACCTCGCCGCTGGACGACGCCGCGCTGCGGGAGCGCGCGAAGTGGGCCGCCGAGCAGGGGTTCGACGTGCTCGAGCTGCCGGTGGAGAACCCGGGTGACTGGGACCCGGCCGCCGCGGCGACCGTGCTGGCCGACCTCGGCCTCACGGCCACCGTGGTGCTGGTGATGCCACCGGGACGCGAGCTGGTCCAGGCCGACGCCGCGGTGATCGGCGCGACGCGGGACTACCTGCGGCACTGTGTCGACGTCGCGGCCACGGTCGGCTCGCCGGTGCTCGCCGGGCCGGCGTACGCCTCGGTCGGCCGCACGTGGCGGACGAGCCCGGCGGAGCGGGAGACCTGCCTCGCCGAGCTGCGCGAGCACCTCGCCCCGGTGGTCGAGTACGCGGGGCGGGCCGGAGTCGTGCTGGGCGTCGAACCGCTCAACCGGTACGAGACCAGCCTGCTCAACACCGTGGCGCAGACCCTGGAGGCGCTCGACGGTCTCGACGAGCGCGCGTGCGGGGTGGCGCTGGACGTCTACCACCAGAACATCGAGGAGACCGACCCGCCGGCGGCGATCCGCGCGGCGGCCGGCCGGATCGCGCACGTGCAGGTGTGCGGCAACGACCGGGGGACGCCGGGGCGGGACTACCTCGACTGGCCGGCCCTGCTGGCCGCGCTCGACGCCGCCGGTTACCGCGGTCCACTGTGCGTCGAGTCGTTCGCCGCGCACAACCAGAGCATCGCCACCGCCGCGTCGGTGTGGCGCCCGCTGGCGGAGAGCCAGGACGCGCTCGCCGCGGACGGGCTGGCGTTCCTGCGGGAGGTGATGTCCACCGCACGAGCCTGATCCACCTCGACGGCGCCGGCACGCCGGAGAACCCCGATTTCTCTCTCCGTCCCCACACGTGAGGAATCCATGACACGCATGAGACTCTTGCCGAGGGTGGGCGCCGTCGTCCTCGGCGCGCTGGTCGCGATCGGGCTCGCCCCGGCGTCCGCGTCGGCCCATCCCGGCCACGAGCACGACCCGGAGTTCCGCGCCCTGCTGTTCACCAAGACCGCGGGCTACCGGCACGACTCCATCCCCGCCGGCGTCGCCATGTTCGAGCAGTTGGCGGCCGAGCACCACTTCGAGCTGGACCACACCGAGGACTCCGCGGTCTTCACCGACGCGACACTGGCCACCTACGACGTCGTCATCATGTTCCAGACCTCCGGCATGGTCTGGGAGAGCGACGCGCAGCGCCAGGCGATGCGGAACTACGTGGCCGGTGGTGGCGGTGTCGCGGCCATCCACAACGCCACCGACATGGGCATTGAGTCGGAGTTCCCCTGGTGGGACGAGCTGGTCAACGCTGGTGCGCACATGCCGTCGCACTCGCCGGGCGTGCTGCGCGGCACCGCGAAGGTCGCCGACCCGAACCACCCCTCCACGGCCGGGCTGCCGGACCGCTGGGAGCGCGACGAGGAGTGGTACAACTTCGACCACAGCATTCGCGGCAAGGCGCACGTCCTGGTCACCGCGGACGAGTCGACCTACAACCCCGGCCCCGACGCGATGGGTGCCGACCACCCGATCTCGTGGTGCCGCACGGTGGGCACCGCGCGGGTGTGGGCGACCGCGATGGGTCACCCCACCGCGGCCTTCTCCGAGCCGCTGTTCATCGAGCACCTGCTCGGCGGGGTCCGCACCGCCGCCGGGGTCGCGCCCGCCGACTGCGCGGCCACGGTGGACAGCTCGTTCGAGAAGATCGCGTTGGACAGCGACACCAAGGCGCCCACCGCGTTGGACGTCGCGCCGGACGGCCGGGTCTTCTACACCGAGATCCTCGGCCACGTGAAGGTGTTCGACCCAACCACCGACAGCTACTCGGTCGCGCTCGACATCCCGGTGTACTCCGGCGGTGAGGACGGCGTCGTGGGCATCACCCTCGACCCGGCTTTCGCCGAGAACAACTGGCTCTACCTGTACTACTCACCGCCGGGCACCGAGGAGATCAACCGGGTCTCCCGGTTCACCGTGCGGGACAACACCATCGACGCCAGCACGGAGACCGTGTTGCTGGAGATCCCGGCGTCCCGGCGCGAGGAGCCCGGGCACACCGGTGGCTACCTGACCTTCGGGCCCGGCGGCAACCTCTACATCGGCGTCGGCGACGACACCAACCCGTTCCACTCCAGCGGGTACAGCCCGATCGACGAGCGACCGGGCCGGGACCTGTTCGACGCGCAGAAGACCTCGGCGAACACCAACGACCTGCGTGGCAAGATCCTGCGGATCCACCCGGAGGCCGACGGTGGCTACTCGATCCCCGAGGGGAACATGTTCGCCCCGGGCATCGAGAAGACCCGCCCGGAGATCTACGCAATGGGCTTCCGCAACCCGTTCCGGTTCAGTGTGGACACCGACGGCACGGTCTACGTGGCCGACTACGGGCCGGACGCCGGCAGCGCCGACCCGAACCGCGGGCCGGACGGCAAGGTCGAGTGGAACATCATTCGTGAGCCGGGCTTCTACGGCTGGCCGTACTGCGTGGCCGACAACATCCCGTACAACGACTACGACTTCGCCACCGGTACCTCCGGCGCCAAGTTCGACTGCGCCAACCCGATCAACGACTCGCCGAACAACACCGGGCTGCGCGAGCTGCCGGCGGCGAAGGCGGCGGAGATGTGGTACGGCTATGGGCCCTCCGCGGAGTTCCCGATTCTGGGCACCGGTGGCTCCGCGCCGATGGGCGGTCCGGTGTACCGCTACGACCCCGAGCTCGACTCGGAGGTGAAGTTCCCGGCCTACTACGACGGCAAGCCGTTCTTCTCCGAGTGGGCCCGCAACCGGATCTTCTCCTTCAACCTCGACGACGAGGGCTCGCTGCTGTCCATCGACCCGTGGTTGGACAGCGTGGAGACCCTCGCGCCGATGGACATGCGGTTCGGCCCGGACGGGGCGATGTACCTACTCGAGTGGGGCGGCGGCTTCGGAAGGGACCACCCCGACTCCGGGCTCTACCGGATCGAGTACAACCAGGGCAACCGCCAGCCCGTGGTGAAGGTGAGCGCCCGCCCGCTGTCCGGGCAGGCCCCGCTGGAGGTGACGTTCTCCAGCGCGGGGTCGAACGACCCGGAGGGCACCAAGGTGAGCTACGCGTGGGACTTCGGCGACGGCACCACGTCGACCGAGCCCGACCCGGTGCACGTCTACACCCGCAACGGGCAGTACAACGCGCAGCTCGTGGTCACCGACGAGACCGGCAAGACCGGAGCGGCCAACGTGACCGTCACCGTGGGCAACACGGCACCGGAGGTCGAGCTGGTCTCGCCGGTCGACGGCGGGTTCTTCGACTTCGGCGACACGGTGCCGTTCGACGTGCGGGTCACCGACCCCGAGGACGGTGAGATCGACTGCTCGCGGGTGGTGGTGCAACCCGCGCTGGGCCACGACCAGCACGCCCACCCGCTGGACCCGATCAACGCCTGCACAGGTCGGTTCCAGACCATCGTGGACGACGGGCACGCCGGGGCGAACATCTTCTACTCGGTGGACGCCAGCTACACCGACCGCGGTGGCGACGGCGCTCCGGCGCTGGTCGGTCGGGACATGGCGGTGCTGCAGCCGAAGCACAAGCAGGCCGAGTACTTCACCCGCTCGATGGGCATCCGCGTGGTGTCGCAGAGCGGCGCGGAGAACGGCCAGCGCATCGGCGACATCACCGACGGCGACTGGATCGCGTTCGACCCGGTCAACTTCACCGGCATCGACCAGGTCTCGCTCCGAGCCTCCGCGCCGGACGGCCGGGGTGGGTCGGTGGAGTTGCGGGCCGGGGCGACCGACGGGCCGCTGGTGGCCACCGTGCCGGTGCCGAGCACCGGCGGGTGGAACAACTACGTCCAGCTGCCCCCGGTGGACATCACCGACCCCGGCGGCACGACGGAGCTGTTCGTGGTGTTCCGTGGGGCGATGGCCAGCCCGTTCGACCTCGACTCGCTGACCTTCGTCGGCCGCGGTGTCGCGGTGGGTGACGAGCAGCCGCCCGCCGTCGAGGTGTCCGGTGTGGACGACGGTGCCAGCCACGGTGACTCCGTGGACCTCACGCTGGGCTGGACGGCCACGGACGACGAGTCCGGGGTCGCCGGCACCGAGGCCATGCTGGACGGCGCGCCGGTGGACAACGGTGCGGTGGTCCCGCTGCACGCCCTGGCGCTCGGCCCGCACGAGCTCGTGGTCACCGCGACCGACGGGGCGGGCAACGTCGCCGAGCGGAAGGTCACGTTCACCGTGACGACGTCGCTGGCCGACGTGCGGGCACTGGTCGACCGGTTCTCCGGGGAGGGCCGGATCGACCGGGTCACCACGGTCCGGTTGCGGTCGGCGCTGTTCGCGGCGACCACGCTCACCTCGGCCGGCGTGACCCATGGCGCGATCAGGGCCATGGAGCTGTTCGCCGACACCGCCCGCCGCCACGTGCGTGACGAGCAGGCGCGGGAGGTACTGGTCCGGGACGCCGAGGCACTCGTGGCGGAGTGGCGCGGCTGATGGGATCACCCAGGACGCGAGGTCGGATGCCGGGCCGATCCTCGCACCGGCCGGCGCCTCGGCGGACTCGTCCGCCGGGGCGCCGGCTCCCCGGTGTCCGTGCGCGGGTCGGGCTGGCGGCGGGCGTGACGCTCGCCGTGCTGGCCGTGGTGCTGCTGCCCGACCTGCTCGGCGGTGGCGACCCCCGGCAGGACCGGGTCGCCGAGCTGCGGGCCGCCGAGCGGGCCCGGGACGCCGAGCTGACCAGGGAGCTGGTCGGGCTCGCCGAGGCCGCGCGGGCCAAGGTGGTGCCGGTGCTCGGCGGGCTCGACGAGCCCGCCGCCTCGACCGACCGGGTGGCCGAGTGGCGGGCCGCGGTGGACGCGGCGGCGGAGCGCTTCGCCGCCCGACCGTCCGGCGGCACGGCCGTCAACCTGGCCCGCTCCGGGCTGGCCGGGGCGATCACCACGCTCGGCAGGGCGGTCGAGGTGTACGAGCTGGCCTCGACAACTGGCGAGACCGCCGACGAGGCGGGGGAGCGGTCGCGGGCACTCGCCCGGTCGTTGCGCGACGACGCCGTGGTGGCGTGGTCGGTGGCGGCGAACCAGCTCGACGTGGCCGGCATCGAGGCCGGGATCGGGCACGTGCACGTGTTCCTGCCGCCGCGCGGGCTGCCGGGCGAGCTCACCGAGCACGGCCAGGGCTGAGACTCCCGGCGGCTGACTCCCGGCGGCTAGTCCAGTGTCGCCAGGCCGCGGGCCGCGAGGTCCGCGGCCCGGCGGGCGGCGGCGAGCGTCTCCCGCGCCGAGGCGCCGTCGTCCAGCGCGGTCAGCGCGGCGGCCTGCATCGCGCCGAACAGCGCGCCCACGGCGGCCGCGGCGGTCACCGGGTCCAGCTTGTCCGGGTAGGCGCGGCACAGGGCGCCGGCCAGCCGCCGTTGCGCGTCCTGTAGCAGCTGCAGCGACCGGGCCCGCAGCTCCGGCACGGTGGTGATCAGCCGGATCCGGATCGGGTCCAGCGAGAGGAAGCTCTGCTCGTCCATCACGGCCGCGGGATCGAGCACCCGCTCGACCACATGCCCGAGCAGCGCGGCCGGCCGCTCGCCGGCGCGCCGCGTGCGGACCACCGCGAGCATCTGCTCGATCCGGTCCTCGCGGAACGCGAAGAGTACCTCCTCCTTGCCGCCGACGTGGTTGAACAGGGTCTTCGTCGACACCCCCGCCTCCGCGGCGATCTCGGCGACCGTCGTGCGGTGATAGCCCTTCGTGGCGAACAGCCGCAGCGCGGCGGCGAACAGCGCCTGCCGGGTCTGCTGCTTCTTGCGCTCCCGCAACCCCGTGGACATCGGCTCAGCCTAACCCCGAGAAAGTTACAGCAGTTGTAAACTGGATGAAGATAGTGTTTGATAGTTAGTGTCAGTTCTGCTGTCGACGCGAAGGGGTCCGCGATGGCCGACGTCCTCCCCACCACCCGGCACCACCCGTTCGACCCGCCCGCGGGGCTCGCCGCGCTGGGTGACCGCGACACGCCGCACCGGTTGCGCTTCGCCGACGGCCACGAGGGCTGGCTGGTCACCTCCTACGCGCTGGCCAGGGCGGTGCTGGCCGATCCCCGGTTCAGCGCACGATCGGAGCTGCGCCACAGCCCGGTGCGCCGGCCTCGGGCGGACGACCTCGGTCCGGGTGGGCGTACCCCGCCGGGCTTCTTCATCGGGATGGACCCGCCCGAGCACACCCGCTTCCGGCGGCTGCTGGCCGGGGAGTTCACGGTGCGCCGGATGGACCGGCTGCGCCCGCGGATCGAGGCGATCGTCGGCGAACGGCTCGACGCCATGGCCGCCGCCGGCCCACCGGTCGACCTGGTGCCGGAGTTCGCGCTGCCGGTGCCGTCACTGGTGATCTGCGAGCTGCTCGGCGTGCCCTACGCCGACCGGGACCGGTTCCAGCGGGACAGCGCGGCGCTGCTGCGGCTGGACGTGACCGACGAGGTGGCGACCGCCGCGGTGCGTGGTCTGCGGGAGTACCTGCGGGACCTGGTGCGCCGGCTGCGCGCCGAGCCGGGTGAGGACCTGCTGAGCGCGCTGGCCGCGGGGGACCGGTTGACCGAGGACGAGCTGGTGGGTATCGCGTTCCTGCTGCTGGTGGCCGGCCACGAGACCACCGCGAACATGCTGGCGCTGGGTACCTTCGCGGCGCTGGGCGAGCCCGACCTCCTGGCGGCGTTCCGGGGTTCGGCCGAGGATGTCGCGGCGGCCGTGGAGGAGCTGCTGCGCTACCTGTCGATCGTCCACTTCGGGGTGAGCCGCACCGCGAAGGAGGACGTCGAGCTGGCCGGACAGCGGATCCGGGCGGGGGAGTGCGTACTGGCCTGGCTTCCGGCGGCCAACCGGGACCCGGAGCGGTTCCCCGACCCCGACCGCCCCGAGCCCGCCAGGGCCGGCGCCGGGCACCTGGCCTTCGGGCACGGCGTGCACCAGTGCCTCGGCCAGCAGCTCGCCCGGATGGAGCTGCGGATCGGGTTCACCGCGCTGTTCGCCCGCTTCCCGGGGCTGCGGCTCGCCGTGCCGGCCGAGGAGGTGCCGTTACGGCACGACATGGGCGTCTACGGCGTGCACCGGCTGCCGGTCACCTGGTGAGCTCGGGTTCGCGGTAGGTGAGCAGGTAGCGCCAGAACGGCAGCACCCGCACCCGCCGGCCGGGCAGCAGCCGGGCCGACTCGCGGCGAATCTCGGCCATGGTCATGGTCGTGTCGCGGATCGGCGGGTGCGGCAGCGGGTCCGGGCCGCCGTTCAGCCGCTCGCCGGCGGCGACGACGGCCCTGGCGGCGAGGTTGACCGGCATGGCGGCGATCCAGGTGGTCCAGTCGCCGGCGGTGCTCGGCCTGCCGAGGCCGAGCACGGCCAGCACACCGCCGGGCGCCAGCACCGTGCGGAGCGCGGCCACGGTCGCGAACGGCATGTGGTGCAGCGCGGCGAGGCAGGAGACGACGTCGTACCGGCCGGCCGGGAGCTCGGCGCGGGACACGTCCTGGACCCGGTAGCGAATGGTGCCGGGGCCCGGCGAGCCGAGCGCGCGGGCGGCCTCGACCATGTCCGGCGCCACGTCCAGCGCGTCCACGGTCAGGCCCGTGGCGGCGAGCCGGCGGGCGAACCGGCCGGTGCCGCACCCGACGTCGAGCGCGGTGCGCGCGTGCCGGGGAACCTGGCGCAGCAGGAGCGGGTGGTAGTGGTCGTTGTGGTCGAAGGGCACACGGCAACGGTGCCAGAACGGGCGGACGTAGACTCGCGGCGGGACGAACAGCGCGACGCCGTGCGACGACTGCCGAGCATCGACCGAGCCCCGGCGAGGGAGGAGCGGAGGCGGAAGGAGCGCGGCCCAGAGAACACGCCGTGCGACGACTGCCGAGCATCGACCGAGCCCCGGCGAGGGAGGAGCGGAGGCGGGAGGAGCGCGGCCCAGAGACACGGAGCACGATTGCCCCGAGGTGACATGGGCTCTTCCGGCGATCCATCCGGTGCGGAGCCGGCCGGGTCGGACAACGCCGAGTACCCGGCCGAACTGTCCAGTGGCGACAACTTCGTCGCGGGCCCGCTGCCCGACGACCCGGCCGAGGCCGGCGCCGCCGAGGTCGACGAGGCGGAGCGGGTGGAGCGCGGGCGCCGCGAGCTGCTGGTGGTCGAGGCCGAGCTGAACCAGCGGTGGCCGGAGACGAAGGTGGCGCCGTCGCTCGACCGCGTCGCCACGTTGCTCGACCTGCTGGGCAACCCGCACCGCGGCTACCCGGTGCTGCACGTCGCCGGCACCAACGGCAAGTCGTCGACCGCGCGGATGATCGAGGCGCTGCTGACCAGGATGGGGCTGCGTGTCGGCCGGTACACCAGCCCGCACCTGCAGCTGGTGACCGAGCGAATCAGCGTGGACGGCGCGCCGATCCCGGAGTGGAAGTACGTCGAGACCTATCGCGACATCGCCCCCTTCGTGTCCATGGTGGACAGTGCGACGGGGGCGGACGGTCCGGCGATGACCAAGTTCGAGGTGCTCACCGGGATGGCGTTCGCGGCGTTCGCGGACGCCCCGGTGGAGGCCGCGGTGCTCGAGGTGGGCATGGGCGGTCGGTGGGACGCGACCAACGTCGCCGACGCCCAGGTGGCCGCGATCACCCCGATCGGGCTCGACCACGTCGAGTACCTGGGCGGCGACCTCGCCGGCATCGCGCGGGAGAAGGCCGGGGTGATCAAACCCGGCGCGGTCGCGCTGTTGGCCGAGCAGGACCC
Organism: Amycolatopsis arida; assembly: GCF_900115565.1. GTDB lineage: Bacteria > Actinomycetota > Actinomycetes > Mycobacteriales > Pseudonocardiaceae > Yuhushiella > Yuhushiella arida. The sequence goes on from NZ_FOWW01000004.1 coordinate 89,912, forward strand.
CGTGGCCGAGCGGGCGTTGCTGGAGCGCGCGGTGGAGGTGGACGCGGTCGTGGCCAGGGCGGGCAGCGAGTTCGGCGTGCTCGACCGGCAGATCGCGGTCGGCGGGCAGCTGCTGCGGCTGCAGGGACTCGGCGGGGTGTACGACGAGGTGTTCCTGCCACTGCACGGCGCGCACCAGGCGGGCAACGCGGCGCTGGCGCTGGCCACGGTGGAGGCGTTCTTCGGGGCCGGCAAGGACCGGCAGCTGGTGGTCGACGCCGTGCGGGAGGCGTTCGCGGAGGTGCGGACGCCGGGCCGGCTGGAGCGGGTGCGCGCGGCGCCGGCGGTGCTGCTCGACGCCGCGCACAACCCGCACGGCGCGGCGGCCCTCGCCGCGACGGTCCGCGAGGAGTTCGCCTTCCGGCGGCTGGCGGCCGTGGTCGGGGTGATGGCGGACAAGGACGCCCGCGGGATCCTCGAGGCGCTCGAGCCGGTGGTGTCGGACGTGGTGGTGACCCGGAACTCCTCGCCGCGGGCGATGCCGCTGGACGAGCTGGCGGCGTTGGCCGCCTCGGTGTTCGGGGAGGAGCGGGTGGCCGCCGAGCCGACCATCGACGCGGCCGTGGAGACCGCGATCGGCCTGGTCGAGCAGACCGACGACCCGGAGGAGCCGCTCGCCGGCGGCGGAGTGCTGGTCACCGGCTCGGTCGTGACGGCGGGCGAGGCCCGCACCCTCTTCGGCAAGGAGCCCGAGTGATGGCCGGGGACGAGCGGCGGGACGGTGGGACCACGGACGAGCGGGCCGCCGAGCCGGCACCCCCTCGCAAGGACCCGATGGCGTCGTTCCGCGGGGTGCTCGCCGGGACCCTGGTGATCGAGGCGGTCGTGGTCGCGCTGGCGTTGCCGGTGGTGGCCAACCTCGGCGCGGGCATCGCCAGCTGGCAGGGCTGGGCGATCATCGGGATCGCCGCCGCGCTGGTGCTGTGCTGCGCCGTGCTGCGCCGGCCATGGGTCACCTGGGTGGTGCTCGCCCTGCAGGTGGCGCTGGTCGCGTTCGCCGTCGCCCTGCCCGCGGTGGCCATCATCGGCCTGCTGTTCCTGGCGGTCTGGCTGTGGCTGCTGTGGCTGCGCCGCGACGTCGCGCGCCGCATGGCCGCCGGCACGCTCCCCAGCCAGCGACCCGACCAGGGCTGAGACCGCCGTCACCTCGCTCCGGCATCCCTGGGTTGGCCGGGCATGGTGGACTCGCCCTGGTCAGACCTGGTAGCTGAGGTCGGTAGCGGTGAGTCGGGACGGGCGGAGGCAAAGCCACACCGTTCCGCGCTCGGCCGGGTCGTCGTGGAGGTACCGACGGAAGCGATCATCCCAGTTGGCTTCGTCAGGGCCGAGGTAGCGGCCGAGCTTGCGGCGCCCTCGCTCGACGTCGAAGGGCAGCACCTCGGCGCGCCCCCGCGCGATGACCTGCCGGACGAGGCCGGTGCGCGGGTCACACAGGTCGACGGTGAGCGCCAGCACCGGGTCGGCCCGGACCCGGTCGAGCAACCGGGCCCACGGCCCGGTGAGGATCCAGAACGCCTCCTCCTCCCACAGGTACCAGGTCGGTCGCACGGTCGGACCGTTCGTGGCGACGCGTGCGGTCAGCGGCTGGGCCAGGAACGCGTCGACGTCGAAGTCGGGGTTCCTCATCGCGTTCCTCCCTGCCGTCCGTCGCGGCTTCCCGACGGCGACGTCCTGAACGTGGCGAGCACGACTAACGCAGGTGCACGACGCGAAGGGCGGGGGAGGTGAGGATGTCGCGTTCGCAGAAGCGGGCGCGGACCCACTCACCGCGGGAGAAGAGCCTCGTCTGGTCCGCGTGGTGGGGTGAGGTCGGGTCCGCCGACTGCGAGTAGGTAAGCAGCGTCGCGGCGTCCGGGCAGGGGCCGCGGCCGAAGCCGACCACCTGGATGTGGCTCGAGCCGTGCACCACCTCGGTGTAGCCGCGCGCCGGGTCCCACACCGGCACGAGCATGTTCAGCACACCCAGTACCTGGTGGCCGCCGTGCACCGGGATGCGCTCGCCGCCCCGCACCACGTACTGGTGGTCCCCGAGCCGCCCGTCCAGCGGGATGCCCGCCGCGCGCAGCTCCGCCGCCGCGTCGCCGAACGCCCGCCACACCTCGGGCCGGTCGATGTCCAGGGTGTTCGGCGTGCCCACCGGATCCGCCGGGTCGAACGGCGTCCGCCACACCCCGGGGATCGCCGCCACCTCGCGGGCGAACCGGTCGAACAGCAACGACCCCCGGCTGTCCACGCCGTACGTGTGGTCCCAGGCGGCCAGCGCGGGGCACGCCGACCGCACGTCCACCGGCCCGGTCCCGGACGGCGCCCGCCCCTCCGGGAAGGCCGCGCACATGCGGGCGGTGTCCGCCGCGGCCAGCACCGCCAGCCGGCTGCGGTCACCGAACAGCAACCGCCGCATCGACTCCGGGGTGACGCCACCGCCGGCCAGCGCCTCCTCGACGGAGACGATCGCCTCGCGGGTCCGTCCCGACCGCTCGGTGCCGACGTCCCCGAGGACCCGCGGGTAGCCGGTGATCGGCGCGCGCGGGTTGGTAAACCAGGGGCTGTCGTTGGCGTTGAGCGCGTAGTCCCGACGGTGCAGCACCGGCAGCCGGCCCGCTCCCAAGAGCCCCGGTTCGACCGCGTCGGGGTCGCTGCCCCACCCGCACGTCGCGTCGGACCCATCCAGAATGGACACTCCAGTGGCCGGGAACACCTGCCGTCCCAGTGGGGTGCCGCAGCGCTCGGCGAGCTCGTCGGTGACGTGCGGGACCACCTGCACGTCGGCGAACAGGGCGTTGCCGGCGCGGTCGGTGGCGATCGTGTTCACCCACGGCACGCCCTGGGTGCCGGCCAGCGTGCGGACGATCTGCCGGGTGCTGCGTGCCTGGTTGAGCTCGAACCACGTGTTCAGCCCGCGCAGGTTCGTCGCGTTGGCGTCCCGCACGGCGTAGCCGGACCGCTCGGTCCACGGCAGCGGGATCCCGGGCCCCGCGGTGACCATCGGGCCGTACCGGGTCTCGTACAGCGTCCGGGACACCTCGCCGAGGCTGCCGTCGGGCTGCCGCACCGCCACCCGCACGGTGCGCGGCACCATCCGTTCGGCCTTGCCGCCCACCAGGTAGCTGGTCGGGTCGCCGGGCACCAGCGCCAACTCGTACAGCCCGAACGTGCGCGCGGTGGACACGGTGTGCGTCCACGCCGCGTCCCTGGTGAACCCGATCTGCACCAGCGGGATGCCGAGCAGCCCGCCCCCGGAGGCGTTGAGCCGGCCGGGCACGGTCAGCTGGAACTGCCAGAACCGGCGGCTGCCCTGCCACGGGTAGTGCGGGTTGCCGAGCAGCACACTCCGGCCGGCGGCCGTGCCGTCGGCGCCGATCGCGATGCCGTTGCTGCCGAGCTCGTCCGAGCCGAGCGCCTCGGCGAGCCCGGTGGCGAGCCGACCGGCCACGTCCGGCGGCGGCACGGTGCCCCTCGACGCCGTGGCCGCGGCGGCCGTGTCGGTCGGCGGCGCGGCGTTCGCGATGCCCTCGGCGAGCAGGCCCTGCCCGGTGATGGTGGCCAGCGCGTAGAAATGCCGATACACGTCGAGTTCGGTGATCGGCCGCAGCCAGGCCGCGCCGCGGCAGGCCGGGTCGGTCACCGACTCCGGCGGGGTCTCGGCGAGGTGCCGGTTGTAGCCGCGGACGTAGCCGGCGACGATCTCGCGGACCTCCCGCCGCGGCCCGGCCGGTGCGGGCAGCGCGGCCAGCCGCTCGACGACGCCCGAGTCGATGATCCGCTGGAAGTGCAGGTCGCTGGTCAGGTTGCCGCGCGCCGAGCCGAGGCCGTCGTTGCCGGCACCATCCGGTCCGAGGTGCCGGGAGCGCTCGGCCCCGACGGTGAGGTAGATGTCGGCGAGCGCGCAGAGGTTGTCCTTCGCCGCCGCGTAGCCGTACCCGTACCCGGCGCCGGCGACGTCCCCGGCGAGGATGTGCGGGACACCGTGCTCGGTGTAGCGGATGATCGCCTGTCCGCTCGCGGGGGCCGCGACCGCCGGCGCCGCCACCAGCCCGACGGTCACCAGTGCGGCCGCCGCGACCGCTCCCGCTCTTCGCCACCCCCGGGAACCCGGCTTCCGCGCACCCCGCCCGGCCATCTCGACCACCCTCCGCCACCGCGCCGCTGACCGCATTCCTGACGCAGCCCAACGTAGCCACCGGAGCCGGCGGGTGCCAGGATTCGGCGCGAGTTCGGGGGTTTCCCGCAGCACGTCGTGCGGGAGACCGCCGCCGGGACCCCGGTGGAACCGCTCGGACGCGGCGCCGGGCGCCGGACCTCCGGATCCGATCGCTAGGCTGCCGGGGCCGAAGCACGTTCCCACCGAAGGAGAAACACCGTCGTGACTGAGCGCACGCTGGTCCTGGTCAAGCCCGACGGCGTCAAGCGGGGCCTGGTCGGCGAGGTCATCTCGCGCATCGAGCGCAAGGGGCTGACCCTCGCCGCGCTGGAGCTCCGCGCCGTCGAGCGGGCGGTCGCCGAGGAGCACTACGCCGAGCACAAGGACAAGCCGTTCTTCGGCGACCTGCTGGAGTTCATCACCTCCGGCCCGGTGGTCGCCATGGCCGTCGAGGGCCCGCGCGCGATCACCGCGTTCCGCCAGCTCGCCGGCGGCACCGACCCGGTGGAGAAGGCCACGCCCGGCACGCTGCGCGGCGACTTCGCCCTGGAGACCCAGTTCAACCTGGTGCACGGCTCCGACTCGGCCGAGTCCGCCGAGCGCGAGCTGAAGCTCTGGTTCCCCGACCTCTGAGCATCGCCCTGGGGTCCGTCATCGCGACGGACTTCAGGGATTTTCCCCCTGGCGTCCCTGAGGCCGTGCCCGATAGTGTCGGCCGCACCTGGGCAAGGAATTACCTCTAGGGGGTCGTTGTGGTAAGTGGTTTGCGTTCGCCTGCCCGTCGGGCGGGTGCGGTCGCGGGAACGGCGTTGCTCGTGACCGGCCTGGTCGGCGGTGGCCAGGCCGCGGCGGTCGAAGCGCTGGACACCAACGGGGCGCCGGTGCCCGAGCTGAACTGGGCGCCGTGTCCGGACGACGTGGCGCCGGAAGGCTACGAGTGCGCCACCGCGGAAGTCCCGCTGTCCTACCGAAATCCGCACGGGCAGAGCATCACCCTCGCCGTCGGTCGGCTGCCCGCGACCGACCAGGCCAACAAGCTCGGCACGATCTTCTACAACCCCGGCGGTCCGGGCGGACCCGGTCGCATCGCGCCGCCGCTCACGCCGGAGCTGCACGAGCGGTTCGACATCGTCGGGTTCGACCCGCGCGGGATCGGCGCGAGCACGCCGCTGTCGTGCTTCCCGAACCCGGAGGACGCGCGGAAGCTGGGCGGCCCGTTCCCGATCACCCCGGCGCAGGAGCGTGAGCGGGTCCGCGAGGTCACCGAGGCCACCGAGATCTGCGGGCGGAACGCGGGACCGTTGATCGACCACATGTCCACGGCCAACGTCGCCAGGGACATGGACCTGCTGCGGCAGGCGGTCGGCGAGGACATGACGTCCTACTACGGCATCTCCTACGGCAGCCATGTCGGCTCGGTCTACGCCAACCTGTTCCCGGAGCGGGTGGGTGCGGTGGTGATCGACGCCGTGCTGGACCCGGTGGAGTGGACCACCGGCTACCGCCCGGAGGAGTGGTTCCACCCGTTCTCCTACCGCCTCGGCAGCCACCTCGGCGCCCAACGGTCACTGGAAAGCTTCCTCGACGCGTGCTCCGCCGACGAGCGCTGCGCGTTCCGGGAGCCGGGGGTGGACCTGCTGGCCAAGTACAACGCCATCCTCGACCGGCTGCTGGAGGGTCCGCTCACGATCACCCTCCCGGAGGGGCAGCCGCAGGAGATCACCTATCAACTCGCCGTGCAGAGCACCCTCGGCGCGCTGTACTCCGCGGCCGCCTCGCCGGTGCTCGCCGAGTTCCTGCAGGCCCTGCACGACGCCGCCCGGCCCGACACCTGGCTGTCCGGCCCGCCGGTGGCCGCGCTACCGCCGGTGCCGAGCACGCCCTACGCTCCGCTGCGGCTCGGCCCCGAGCAGGGCGTCGCGGTGATGTGCGCCGACTCCAGCAACCCCGGCAACCCCTACCAGTGGGGCCGGTTCGCCCGGAAGGCCGACGAGGACGCCCGTGGCTTCGGTTCACAGTGGACCTGGCTGTCGGTGCCCTGCGCCACCTGGCCCGGGGCCGACAAGGACCGCTACACCGGTCCGTGGAACCGCGACACCGCCAACCCGGTGCTGGTGATCGGCAACGGCAAGGGCGACCCGGCGACTCCGTACGAGGACGCCCGCAAGACCGCGGACATGCTGGGCGACGCGCGGCTGCTCACCCTGGACACCTTCGGCCACGGCGCGCTGGGTGAGAGCGCGTGCGTCGACGCCGCGGTGAGCGCCTACTTCGCCGACGGCACGTTGCCCGCCGAGGGCACCGTCTGCCAGCCCGACCGCGGCCCGTTCGACGAGCCGGTGATGCCGGAGCCAGCGCGGAGCTGAGCGCCGGGCCTCACCCGGGACGGGAACCATCAGCCGAGACCGGCGTCGGTCAGGATTCGCCTGATCGCGCCGGTCTCGGCCCGGTCCAGCGGCAGCAGCGGTGGGTTGGTCGCGGGGTGGTCGATCACGCCGCGCAGCGCCAGTGCCGCCTTGAACGCACCGAGCGCGCCCGCGGTGAACCCGATCCGCCCGCGGTCGGCGATGTCGACGATGCCGAACAGCCGGGCCAGCCGGTCCTGCTCCGCGGCCGCCGTGGCGAGGTCGCCGTCCCGGGCGGCCCGGTACAGCCGGACGTAGCCGTGCGGGTCGACGTTGCCGAGGCCCGGCACGATCCCGGCCGCGCCCAGCGCCACCGCGGTGTCGGCGAGCAGCTCCGAGCCGGTGAGCGCGGGGAGGTCGGGGGCCCTTCGGCGGATCTCCCGGAATGTCGCGAGATCACCACTGGAGTCCTTCAACGCCACGACCAGCTTCGTCTCGGCGAGCTCGGCCACCAGGTCCGGGACGAGCCGGGCGCCGACCGCGCCGGGGATGTCGTAGGCGACGACCGGGCACGGCAGCGCGGCCTGGACGAGCCGGAAGTGCTCGACGATCTCCGCCGGGTGGGGGCGGACGTAGAACGGCGCGGTGACCACGACCGCGTCGGCGCCGAGCGCGGCGGCCTGCCGGGCGTGCTCGATCACCCGGCGGGTGCCGGTGTCCACGGCACCGGCGAGCACCGGGACCGCGCCGGCCACCGTGCCGACCGCGACCTCGACGATCGCCCGTCGTTGGGCGGTGTCGAGCAGGGCGACCTCCCCGGACGACCCGCCGAGGAACACCCCGTCGACCCCGGCGGCCAGCTGGAACTCGACGAGCCGCTCCAGCGACGCCCGGTCCACCTCCCCGGTTGCGGTCAGCGGGGTGACGAGCGGGGGCACGACACCGTGCAGGGCGAGGTCGGCGGTCATGGGGTGGTCCGATCCGTGCTGGTGCGGGCCGGGGTGTCGGCGGAGATGTCGGTGCTGACCCGCAGCCAGCGGCCGATCCTGGCGGGCAGGTCGAACCCGATGATCAGGGCGACGGTGACGGTGAGCGTGACCGCGAGCGTGGTCAGCGCGGTGCCGAGGTCGCCGAGGTCGGCGGCGATGGCCGCGCCGGCCAGCGGGGCGACCGCGCCGCCGAGCGCGCCGACGTTGTAGCTGAACCCGAGGCCGGCGGCGCGCAACCGGGTGGGGAAGTGGTCGGCGATGTACTTCGGCAGCAGGCCGGAGATCCCCTGACTGGTGGCCTGCATCGCGAACAGCAGCACCCACAGCAGCACGATGTTGCCCGCGGGCAGCGCGAAGACGGGGAACACGAACGCCAGCGAGACGAACAGGCCGAGCACGTAGGCCCGCCGGGTGCCCAGCCGGTCGCCGAGCACGCCGGCGAGGCACGATCCCGCGGCGTAGCCGAGGCCCGCCCAGGTGAGCGCGTTGGACACCTGGCCGGCGTCGTAGCCGAGCTCGGTCTTGAGGTAGGTCGGCAGCAGCGACTGGATCGGCCAGGAGTACAGGAACGCGCAGAAGACGGTCACCATGATCGCGAGCATCACCGGCCAGAGCCGGCCGGCCAGTTGCACGGCGAACGCGACGAACCCGGCGACCACCACCGCCACCAGCAACCAGCTCACGCCCCCGGAGTTCTCGCTGAACACCAGGACCAGCGCGGTGGCGAGCACGGCCGCGAGGAGCCCGTTGCCGAGTCGCCGGCGCGGGGTGAACAGCACCGACGACGTGGTGACGTCGCGCCGCCCGGCCACCTCGGCCGTCCACTCCGCGGCCTCGGGCAGCGAGCGGCGCAGGTAGAGGGCGAGGGCGATGGGCACGATGCCGACGTAGAACAGCCACCGCCAGCCGAGGTCGGGCACGATCACCTCGTAGGACAGCGCGGCCAGCACGGTGCCGATCGGGTAGGCCGACAGCAGGAAGCCGGTGGCGCGGTTGCGCATGGCCTTCGGCCACGACTCCATCACGTAGGTGGCGCTGGAGCCGTACTCGCCGGCCATGCCGATCCCGACGATCGCCCTGAACACGAACAGCGACCAGTAGCCCCAGGCGAACCCGCACAGCCCGCTGCCCACCGAGAACGCGAGGATGGCCAGGATCATCGCGGGCTTGCGGCCGAACCGGTCGCCGATGGCGCCGAGCACGAGGCCGCCCAGCCACCGGGACACGAACGCCGCCGAGACCAGCGTGGCCGCCGTGGTCAGGTCGAGGTCGAAGTCGTCGGCGATCTCGGTCAGCACGAGGGTGATCAGGATGAAGTCGAATCCGTCCAGCAGGTAGCCGAGCCAGGCGGCGAAGAACGCCTTGCGCTGGCCTCCGCTGAGTTGGCGGAACGACTGGGGGACGCCGGGCGGCTCCGTTGCCATGGCAGGACCTCCGTCAGGAAGACATAGGATGTCCTATGTCCAGCGGTAAGGTAGTGCCATGACGGGAAGGACGCAAGGGGTGCCCGACCGGCGGGGCGGCCTAGACTCGATGCCCGTGACGACCCCGGCGAGCAGCCGTTCCCGCGCCGACCGCCCCGGTGCTGATCGACCGAGTGCTGATCGACCGAGTGCCGAGCGGCCGGGTGGGGCGCGGGCCAACCAGCGGGCACTCCAGGAGTCGATCAAGCGGCTGATCGTCGACCGAGGGTTGGCCCCGGGCGCACCGCTGCCCACGGAGCACGACCTGATGCGTGAGCTGGGGGTCAGCCGGCATCCGTTGCGCGAGGCGATGAAGGCACTGGAGGCGCTCGGCATCGTCGACATCCGGCACGGCTACGGCACCTACGTCGGTTCCGGTGCGCTCACCGGGCTCGAGGCCGGGCTCGCCTTCCGCGGCGCGCTGTCCCTGCGCGGCGACCTGCGGGACATCCGCGACCTGCTCGAGGTGCGCGAGGTGCTCGAGGCCGGGCTGGTCGACCGGTTGCTCGCCGCGCACGACCGGCTGGACTTCGCCGCGCTCGAGGCCGCCGTCGCCGGGATGGAGCGGGAGGCCGAGCGGGGCCGGTACGCGGCCGACCACGACTGGGCGTTCCACGAGGCCCTGTACCGGCCGCTGGGCAACGAGCTCGTGCTCGCCCTGCTGCAGGTGTTCTGGCGGGTGTTCCACCAGCTCGACGCCGAGCTGCCGCGGGCGGCCGACCCGCCCGAGGTCACCGCGCGCTGGCACCGGAACATCCTCGACGCCCTGCGTGCCGGGGACGAGCCGGCGCTGCGGGCCGCGGTCGACGAGCACTTCCGCGGTATCCGGGCCAGGGTGGAGCGGGCCGAGCCGCCGGAGAACTGACGCGCGTCCTTGTCATCCTGTTCCTCCCTGTTCATCCGAAGGTCTTCCGCCGGGCGGCCGCACGCGGTTCAATGGTCCAGGCATTCACTCGATCGTGGGGAACCTTGTGAAGAAGTCACCGCTGCTGGCGCTCGGACTCAGCGCTCTCCTCAGCGCCCTCGTCAGCTCCCTTCTCGGCGCCCACGGGGCCCCGGCCACCGCTGACCCGCTCGCCGCGCCACTGGGCCCGCCGCCGGTGGAGGCCGCGCCGCCGGCGTCCTCGGCCGCCGAGGGGCCGATGGCGTTCACCGCGCCGTCCCGGGCCGGGTCCACACCGGACGACGGCCTGGTCACCGACACGGTCACCGCGCCGGTGGCGCCCGGCCTCACGCTCACCGAGTTCGACCGGTTCGACCCGCGGGGCTGGATCCGCGGCGACACGCTGACCGTCGACCTCGCCGCCGGCCCGCGGCCCACCTACCTCAGCCCGGGCACGGTGTCCGCCCGCACCCCGCTGTCGGAGCAGGCCGAGCGGGCGGGCGCGGTCGCCGGCGTCAACGGCGACTTCTTCGACATCAACGCCACCGGTGCGCCGCTCGGCGTGGGCATCGCCGGCGGCGAGCTGCGGACCGCGCCGGCGAGCGGGCACAACCTCACCGCGTCGGTCACCACCGGCGGCACCGCCCGGCTCGCCGAGGTGTTCCTGAAGGCCGAGGTGACCCTGCCGGGCGGCACGACCGTCCCGGCCACGAACTTCAACGGCGCCCGGATCCCCGCCGGCGGGCTCGGCGTCTACACCCCGCTGTGGGGCGGTGCGGCGCGCGACACCGCGGTGGCCGGCGCCGACCGGGTGCTTGAGGTCGAGCTGCGCGACGGTGCCGTGGCGGAGGTCCGCGACCACGTCGCCGACGGCCCGATCGCCGCGGGCTCCACGGTGTTGCTGGCCAGGGACGCGGCCGTCGACGGCCTCGCCGCGTTGCGCCCCGGCGACCCGGTGACCGTGTCCTACGCGCCGCGCACCGACGCCGGTGAGCTGGCCGTGGCCGTCGGCGGCAACAAGGTGCTGCTGCGCGACGGGGAGATCCAGCCGGTCGACGCGGTCACCGCGCACCCGCGCACCGCGGTCGGCTTCTCCGCCGACGGCAGGAAGCTGTGGCTGGTCACGATCGACGGCCGGCAGGCCGACAGCCGCGGCATGACCGAGCTGGAGCTGGCCCGGCACCTGAAGTCCCTCGGTGCCGACGACGCGCTCAACCTCGACGGCGGCGGCTCCTCGACGCTGCTGGCCAGGGAGCAGGGCGAGCCGGCGGCGGCCGTGCGCAACGCGCCGTCCGACGGCGGTGAGCGCCCGGTGCCCAACGGTCTCGGCTTCACCACGGCGCCGGGCAGCGGGCGGCTCACCGGGCTGACCCCACGCCCCGCGCTGGACACCGAGCACGCCGACCGCGTGCTGTCCGGGTTGAGCCGCACCCTGGAGCACGGCGGGCACGACGAGACCGGGACCGCCGTCGACGCCCGGCCGCACTGGTTCACCACCAACCCCGTGCGTGGCACCGTGACCAGCGGCGAGTTCACCGCGCATCCCGACCCGGTGGACCCGGCCCGGCGGGCCGAGGTGACCGTGGTGGCCACCCAGCGCGGCGTGGTCGGCCGTGGCACGCTCACCGTGCTCGGCCGGCCGGTGCGGCTGGGCACCAGCACTGAGCAGGTGGCGCTGTCCGGCGCCCGGGCTCGCGGCGAGTTCCAGGTGTTCGGCTACGACGCCGACGGCTACGGCACGTGGCTCGAGCCCGACGACGTCAAGCTCGACTACGACCCGGCCGTGGTGCGGGTCGAGCCGGCCGGCGACCGGTTCGCGGTCACCGCGGTGGCCGGCTCCGGCGCCACCGTGATCACCGCGACCGCCGCCGGGCACACCACCCACCTCGCCGCGTCGGTGGGCAGCCGGCCGGAGCCGCTGCATCCGCTCGACGGCGCCACCGGCTGGCGGGCCAGCGTCTACCCGGCGGTGGTTGGGGCCGCGCTGTCCGGCGCCGAGGGCCGCGACGGCGGCGCCGGCCTCGCGCTGGACTACCGGCTCACCGGCACCAACGCCACCCGCGCGGCCTACGTCAACGCGACCACGCCGCTCCCGCTGCCCGCGGGCACGCAGCGGATCGGGATGTGGGTGCACGGCGACGGCGAGGGCGCCTGGCTGCGGGTGGAGCTGCGGGACGCCGCGAACGTCGCGTCCCTGCTCGACCTCAGCCGCAGCGTGGACTGGACCGGCTGGCGGTACGTGTCGGCGGCGCTGCCGGACGGCCTGCCCGGTGGGCAGCGGCTGACCCGGTTCTACGCCGTGGAGAACGTGCCGGCCGAGCAGTACTCCGGCCGGCTGGTGTTCGACGACCTCACCGTCGAGGTGGCGCCCGCCGCGAACGTCCCGGCGGACCCGGCGGTGCCCGACCCGGCCCTGCTCACCGACGGTGTGGTCGGCCCTGGCGGCCTGCGGATGGCGGTGGTCAGCGACGCGCAGTTCACCGCGGACAACCCGGACGGCCCGCTGGTGGCGCAGGCGCGCCGCTCGCTGCGCGAGGCCGTCGCCGCCCGGCCCGACGTCGTGGTGATCAACGGGGACTTCGTCGACCGCGGCACGACCGCCGACTTCACGCTCGCCCGGCGGATCATCACCGAGGAGCTCGACGGCAGGGTGCCCTGGTACTACGTGCCCGGCAACCACGAGGCCGACGGCGGCAGTGACGCCGGCGGGTTGACCGAGTTCCAGGCGGAGTTCGGCGCCCCCTACCGCGTGGTGGACGTGAAGGGCGTCCGGCTGGTGCTGCTGGATTCCTCGCGCGGGAGTCTGCGCGCCGGCGGGTTCGAGCAGGTGCGGATGTTGCGCGAGGCGCTCGACGGCGCGGTGGCCGACCGCGCGGTGCGCGGGGTGATGGTGGCCATGCACCATCCGGTGTCTGACCCCGCGCCGACCGGAAACTCCCAGCTGGCCGACCGCAAGGAGGCCGAGTTGCTCACCGAGTGGCTCAGCGAGTTCGAGCACCGCTCGGGCAAGCCGGCCGCCGCACTGGCCGCGCACGCCGGGGTGTTCCACCTCTCCCGGGTGGACGGCGTGCCGTACCTGCTGAACGGCAACGCCGGCAAGGCGCCGGCGGCCGCGCCTGGCGAGGGCGGCTTCACCGGCTGGGCGCTGGTCCGCGTCGACCCGGCGCGGCGCGCGGAGCCGGTGCGGATCGAGACCAGGGCGCACGTCGACGAGCTGACCCTGCACGGGCCGGGGACGCTGGCCCCGGGTGCCTCGGCACGGGTCACCGCCGAGGTGCTCCAGGCCGGCCGGCGGGTGCCGGTGCGCCACCCGGTCAGCGCCGACTGGGCCGGCGGCCACGGGCTGCACGTCGTGGAGCCCGCGCCGTGGGGCGGCACCACCCGGCCGGCGCCGTGGGACGTCGCGTCGTTCGACCCGACCACCGGCACTCTCACCGCGCTGCGCGCCGGCAGCACCGAGTTGCGGGTGACGGTCAACGGCACGACCAGGACCCTGCCGGTGCGGGTGAGCTGAGACCCGCGCGGTTCACGGGATCGGCGTGCCGCCGCCCGGGCGGCGGCACGCCGCCGTGGGTATCCTCGCCGGTGGCGGCCCGATCCGGAGCCGCCCCGGACGAGCGCACGCCGTACCCGGCCCGGCGAAGACGGCGCGCACCACACCATGAACTGGATCATCCTGGTCATCTCGGGGCTGTTCGAGACCGTCTGGGCGATCGCCCTCGGCAGGAGCGCCGGGTTCAGCCGGCTGGTGCCGTCGCTGGTGTTCGCGGTGGCGCTGCTGCTGAGCATGGCCGGCCTCGCGTACGCCATGCGCACCATCCCGACCGGCACCGCCTACGCGGTGTGGGTCGGCATCGGCGCCGTCGGCACCGCGGCGTTCGGCATGCTCTGGCTCGGCGAGCCGGCGACCCTGGCGCGGGTGCTGTGCCTGCTGCTGATCGTCGCCGGCGTGGTCGGCCTGAAACTGGCCCACTGAGCTGGCCCACTGAGCTGGCCCACTGAGGGGAATCCGCCCGGTAAAGCGGTTCGTTCCTGTCGGTGGGGCGTGGCAGTGTGCATGGTGTGAACACCGAAGGGGAGCAGGCGGGGCCGCTGGTCGAGGGCAAGGCACTGGTCAAGCGGTTCGGCGACGTCGAGGCGGTGCGCGGCATCGACGTCGAGGTCCGTCGCGGTGAGGCGTTCGGCTTCCTCGGGCCGAACGGTGCCGGCAAGTCGTCGACGATGCGGATGATCGGGTGCGTGTCGCCGCGCTCGGACGGTGACCTGACCGTGCTGGGCATGGACCCGGACCGGGACGGGCCGCGGATCCGCGCGCGGATGGGCGTGGTGCCGCAGCAGGACAACCTGGACACCGAGCTGACCGTGCGGCAGAACCTGCAGGTCTACGGTCGGTACTTCGGGCTGTCCCGGGCACACGTGCGGCGCAGGGCGGTGGAGCTGCTGGAGTTCGCGAACCTCACCGAGCGCGCCGACGACGAGGTGGAGCCGCTGTCCGGCGGGATGAAGCGGCGGTTGACCATCGCGCGGGCGCTGGTCAACGACCCGGAGCTGCTGTTGCTCGACGAGCCGACCACGGGGCTGGACCCGCAGGCCCGGCACCTGCTGTGGGACCGGTTGTTCCGGCTCAAGTCGCAGGGTGTCACGCTGATCGTCACCACGCACTACATGGACGAGGCCGAGCAGCTGTGCGACCGGCTCGTGGTGATGGACGGCGGGCGGATCGCCGCCGAGGGCTCGCCGTTGGAGCTGATCGCCCGGTTCTCCACCCGCGAGGTGCTCGAGTTGCGGTTCCCACCCGGCGAGCAGGACGGGGTGGTGCCACTGGTGGAGGACCTCGCCGACCGGCTCGAGGTGCTGCCCGACCGGCTGCTGCTCTACACCGACGCCGGCGAGGCGGCGCTGGAGCGGGTGCACGCGCGCGGCGTGCGGCCGCTGTCCAGCCTGGTCCGGCGGAGCACGCTGGAGGACGTGTTCCTCCGGCTGACCGGACGGAGCCTGGTCGAGTGAGCGTGGACGTCAGGCTGCCGCCGTGGTCCGCCGGCCGGGTGGTGCCGTCCTGGCGGGCGGCGTTGCTGCGGGTGGAGGGCCACTGGACATGGTACCGACGGTACTGGAAGTCCAATCTGTACTCCTCCGGGCTGCAGCCGGTGCTGTTCCTCGCCGCGATGGGGCTGGGCTTCGGTTCCCAGGTGCCGGCCGGGCCGGCAACCGGTGGACTGTCCTATCTGCACTTCGTCGCGCCGGCGCTGCTGGTCGCCGGCGCGGTGCAGCAGGCGGTGGCCGAGTCGAGCTTCCCGGTGCTGTCCGGGTTCAAGTGGCAGAAGGACTACCTCGCGGTCACCGCGACGCCGATCACCCCCGGGCAGGTCCTCGGTGGACAGTTGATCTGGGTCGCGCTGCGGCTGCTCATCGCCGGCGCGGTGTACGCGCTGGTCGCGCTCGCCTTCGGGGCCTGGCTCAACCCGGGCGCGGTCCTCGTGGTCGGGATCGGCGTCGTCGCCGGTATGGCCTGCGCGGCACCGGTGATGGCACTGGCCGCCACCACCAACGACGAGGGCTCGCGGTTCACCTCGCTGTTCCGGTTCGTGGTGATGCCGATGACCCTGTTCGCCGGCACGTTCTTCCCGATCACCCAGCTGCCCGCCGTGCTGCGCTGGCTGGCGTGGATCTCCCCGCTGTGGCACGGCAACGAGCTCGCCCGCGGCGTGACCCTGGGCGGGCTGGACCTCCTGCCGGCGCTGGGACACCTGGCGTTCCTGGTGGCGCTCTTCGCCGTCGGCGCGCTCGCCGCGCGGCACTACTTCTACCGTCGGCTGGTGGTGTGACGATGACCGGAGCGGCGACGGTGGCGGGTGCGCGTTCGCGCGGCCTGCTGGTGCGGATCCTGCCGCCCGCGCTGTACGCGGGCAGGGCGAGCGCGCTGCTGGAACGGTCCGTGCTGTCGTACTCGCGGGCGTGGCTGGTGTTCGTGTCCGGCGCGGTCGAGCCGCTGTTCTACCTGCTGGCGTTCCAGGTCGGGTTCGGCCGGCTGGTCACCGAGGTCGTCGGTCCGGACGGGCCGATGTCCTACGTGGCGTTCGTGGCGCCCGCACTGCTGGCCGCGTCGGCCATGAACGGGGCGGTGTTCGACGCGACCTACGGGGTCTTCTTCAAGTTCCGCTACTCGCGCACCTACGACGCCATGCTGGCCACGCCGATCGGCCCACTCGACATCGCGCTGGGTGAGATCGGCTGGGCGGTGCTGCGCGGCGGGCTGTACGCGGTGGCGTTCTTCGGCGTGATGGGCGGGATGGGGCTGGTCGCCTCGCCGTGGGCGGTGCTACTGATCCCGGCCGCGCTGCTGGTGGCGTTCGCGTTCGCCGCGGTCGGCATGGCGTGCGCGACGTTCCTGCGCTCGCCCTCGCAGTTCGACTTCGTCCAGCTCGCCGTGGTGCCGATGTTCCTGTTCTCCACCACGTTCTATCCGCTGTCGGTGTACCCGGACGCGCTGCAGGTGGTGGTCCAGCTGGTGCCGCTCTACCACGGCGTGGAGCTGATGCGCGGCCTGTCCGTCGGGGCCCTGGAGCCGTCGATGCTGCTGAACGTGGGCTACCTGGTGGCGCTGGCCACCGTGGGGGTGTGGGGCACGGCCCGCCGGCTGGGCACCCTGCTGCTGCGCTGACCCGCCGGACGGACCTACCGCACCGGGACCGGGCGCGCGGGTTGGGCCGGGCTCACCGCGGCGAGGGCGTCGACCAGGCCGTGGCCGTAGAAGCCGTTGTAGGCGGTGTATCCGGCGCAGTAGGCGTCCTGGGTACCGTTGCCGGTCAGGTCGTAGTCGGCGGGGCAGGGCACCGGCAGCGCTCCCGCCGCCAGCGCCTGGCGCAGCCGCCGCGGCGCGTGGTGGGGCCGGGTCGACGCCAGCAGCGCCGCCACCCCCGCCACGTGCGGCGCGGCCATCGAGGTGCCGCACAGCGACGCGTACCCACCGGGCACCGTGGACAGCACGCACCGCCCGGCGTCGCCGCCGGGGGCGGCGAGGTCGATCGCGCCGAGCCCGTAGGAGCTGTAGCCCGCCTTGACGCCCCGCTCGGTGACCGCCGACACGGTGACCACCTCGCGCAGGCCGGCCGGCAGCGCCGCGCAGTGCCCGCCGGGCGTCCCGCCTCCCCCCGCCGACCGGGCGACGGCCCGTGGCACCGGGGTGAGGTTCGTCGCGGTGTTGGTGGCCGCGGCCACGTTGAGCGTGCCGGCCGCGTCGGCGTGAGCGACCGCCCTGGTCACCGCTTCCCGCGCCACCGCGTGCCCGCCACCCTCCCCGCAGGACGGCGACCAGCTGTCGACGGCGTAGCTGCTGTTGGTGACGGCCAATCCGTTCCGCGCCGCCCACAGGAACCCGCAGACCACCGCCTCCGGGTCGACCCGGCCGTGGTCGTCGACCACCTTCACCGAGGCCAGCCGCACCCCGGGGGCCACTCCGGTCACGCCCCGGCCGTCGTCGGCGGCCGCGATGGTGCCCGCGACGTGGGTGCCGTGCGGGGACGTCGTCGGCTCCCACGCGGCCCGGTCCCGGTCCGGCGCCCCGGTCAGGCAGCCCGCGGACAGGTCCGGCGCGAGGGCCGCGGCCAGGTCGGGGTGGTCCGGGTCGATCCCGGAGTCGAGCACCCCGACCACCACGTCCCGGCTGCCCCGGTCGACCGCCCTGGCCAACTCGGCGTTGATCGCCCGCATGTTCCACTGCTCGGCGGTGCGGTCGGCGGTGGGGACCGCCGCGGCGCCGAGGCGGTCCAGCCGCTCGCGCGGCGCGCCGGTCCCGGACCGCAGGCGCTCCCGCTGCGCGCTGAACGCCCGGCCGGTGCTCAACCGGTCGGCGAAGTCCCGGTCGGCCGAGGTGGCGACGGCGACCGCGATCTCCGGGTAGTAGATCGTCGGGGCACCGCACGCGGCGAGGATCTCGCTGGTCGCGGCGCTCTCCGCGGTGCCGCGGTCGAACACCACCAGGTAGCGCAGGGGGGCGCCACCGGAGTCCCCACAGCCGTCGGCCTGGGCGCCGAGCACCGGGCTGGCGGCCACCAACTGCCCGGCGACCAGCAGCGCGGCGCAGGTGAGCATCGCGCTGGTCCGCCGCACGGACACCGCAACCTCCATCGCCACTGCTCGTCGGACCCGCTCGGCTCGGTGTCGCCGGCCGCCGGGTGCCGCTCTCGACGCGCACGCTAGCCACCCTCGGCGGGGTGGACAAGCGATTCGACGAAGTTCCCCCACCGGTGCGCGGCGGCCGTGCATGTCGCCCTCCCGCCGCACATGGCGCGGGCCGCGGGGTGCGCTCGGGCACCGAGCACCCGTCCGGGCGCGTGCCGTGTGGAATACTCGACGATGGCTACCGGATCGCGGCACCGCCCAGGCGTGGTGCGCGGCGGCACGGTGGCCCGGTGACGTGCCGGGTGAACGCCAGGACGTCGCCGCCGCGAGCACTGCGGGTGCCGGCGGCGAGGCGACGTGGGAGGTGGCGAACCGCCAGCGTGCGCGCGGAGCGTGACCGAGAAGGGACCTGCCACCGGCGGGCCGGCGACCCGGCACCCTGGTGGCGTGCAGGACAGGATTCCCGCCGTCGGCCAGCGCCGTGGCGGACCACAACAAGAGGCCCCTGTGCGGCCGCGTCCTGACCAGCCGGTTCCGGTGTGAGGAGAGACCTCGACCGGAGGCGGCGACGGACGCGCCCGGGGGCGGAGGAGACATATGTCGAACGCGGAGACACCCGCCGAGAACCAGGGCGGGACTACCGCCACACCCGACAACGGCCCGCTGGCCGCACTGCCCGACCGGATCAGGGTGCACGCCCTGGCCAAGCTGCTCGGTTCGAGCAGCCGCGAGCTGCTGACCACGCTGTCCGAGCTGGGAGTGGCCGCCCGCAGCGCCCAGTCCAGCATGTCCAGGGAGGACGCGCTGCGGGTCGCCGAGTCCCTCGGCGTGACCGGGCTCACCGACGCCGGGCCCGAGATCACCCAACCGACCAGCGAGCCGGCGACCGAGCCGACCGAGCCGACCAGGTCGGCTCGCACCGAGCCCGCACCGAGCGCCGCCGACCGGGCCGACCGGGGGGCGGCGCCGAGCCGGCCGGCCACCCCGTTCTCCGCGCCGCCGGAGACCCCGGCTGGGCTGCCCGAGCCGGCCGCCCCGGCCGCCCCGCACGTACCGGTGTTCGCCGCACCGTCGCCGGTGTTCCTGCCGCCCGAGCCGGAGGCCGGGGTGGAGCCGGGGGAGCCGGCGCGGGCCGAGGCCCCGGAGGCCCCGGACACCACGAGCGGCCCGGACACGGACGACTCCGACGAGTCGGAGTCCGCCGGCCGGCGCCGCCGCCGCCGGGGCCGGCGCGGTCGCGGCCGGGGCAAGGGCGGTGACGACACCGGTGCCGAGCAGTCGGAGTCGGCGGGCAAGGCCGAGCCGTCCGGGGATGGCGCGGACAAGCAGGACAAGTCGGACAAGACTGATAAATCGGAGAAGTCTGCCAAGACGGACAAAGCTGACAAGGCCGACAAGTCTGACAAGACTGGCAAGGCGGAGAAGTTCGACAAGGCCGCCCAGTCGGCCGAGGCCGAGCCGGACACCAACGGTGACGAGGCCGGGGCCGAGTCGGGGGACGGCGAGGATGGTGAGACCTCCAGCCGCCGCCGGCGGCGGCGCCGGCGGCGCAAGGGCGGTGCCGACACCGACGCCGACACGACCGAGACCGGCGACGACCCGCCGAACACCGTGGTGCACGTCCGGGAGACCAAGGGCGAGACCGCCGGCAGGGACGGGGTGCGCAGCGTGCGCGGCTCCACCCGGCTCGAGGCCAAGCGCCAGCGGCGCCGCGACGGCCGGGAGGCCGGCCGCCGGCGGGCGCCGATCCTGTCCGAGTCGGAGTTCCTGGCCCGGCGGGAGTCGGTCGATCGGACGATGGTGGTCGCCGAGCGGGACGGCTCCACGCAGATCGGGGTGCTCGAGGACGGCGTGCTCGTGGAGCACTTCGTGACGACCTCGGGCAGCGGCTCGATCGTCGGGAACGTCTACCTCGGCCGGGTGCAGAACGTGCTGCCGTCGATGGAGGCGGCGTTCATCGACATCGGCAGGGGCCGCAACGCCGTGCTCTACGCCGGCGAGGTCGACTGGGACGCGGCCGGCCTCGAGGGCAAGGCCCGCAAGATCGAGCAGGCGCTGTCCACCGGTGACAACGTGCTGGTGCAGGTCACCAAGGACCCGGTCGGGCACAAGGGCGCCCGGCTGACCACCCAGATCTCGCTGCCCGGCCGGTTCCTGGTCTACGTCCCGTCCGGCGGCGCCACCGGCATCTCCCGCAAGCTGCCGGAGAACGAGCGGCGCCGGCTCAAGGACATCCTCAAGCGCATCGTCCCCGAGGACGCGGGGGTGATCATCCGCACCGCGTCGGAGGGCATCAGCGAGGCCGAGCTGGAGCGCGACGTGCGCCGACTCAAGGCGCAGTGGGAGGTCATCAAGGAGAAGGCCGCCGCGGCGAACGGCTCCTCCGGCAAGAAGAAGTCCGGTGCGCCGGCCATGCTCTACGAGGAGCCGGACCTGCTGGTGAAGGTCGTGCGCGACCTGTTCACCGAGGACTTCGGCAGGCTCGAGGTGCAGGGCGAGACCGCGTGGGAGACCATCTCCGCCTACGTCGAGCACGTGGCGCCGGACCTGCGCGACCGGCTCAAGAAGTACACCGGCACGGGGGACGTCTTCGCCGACTACCGGATCGACGAGCAGCTCACCAAGGCGCTCGACCGCAAGGTGTGGCTGCCCTCCGGCGGCTATCTGGTCATCGACCGCACCGAGGCGATGACGGTGATCGACGTCAACACCGGCAAGTTCACCGGCTCCGGGGGCAACCTGGAGGAGACGGTGACCCGCAACAACCTGGAGTCGGCCGAGGAGATCGTCCGGCAGCTCCGGTTGCGTGACATCGGCGGCATCATCGTGATCGACTTCATCGACATGGTGCTGGAGTCCAACCGCGAGCTGGTGCTGCGCCGACTCACCGAGTGCCTCGGCAGGGACCGCACCCGGCACCAGGTGGCCGAGGTCACGTCACTGGGCCTGGTGCAGATGACCCGCAAGCGGGTGGGCACCGGGCTGCTCGAGTCGTTCTCCACCACCTGTGAGCACTGCAAGGGCCGCGGCGTGCTGATCTCCACCGAGCCGCAGCGCGGTAACGGTGGCGG
This sequence comes from Amycolatopsis arida, assembly GCF_900115565.1. Classification (GTDB taxonomy): domain Bacteria; phylum Actinomycetota; class Actinomycetes; order Mycobacteriales; family Pseudonocardiaceae; genus Yuhushiella; species Yuhushiella arida. The sequence goes on from NZ_FOWW01000004.1 coordinate 110,964, forward strand.
TGGCCACCAGCACGGCGGATCCCGCCGGTCGCGCGGCCGGGGCAAGGCCGACGACGGCGCGCCGGCCGAGCGCACCGAGCAGGCGCCCGCCGGACCCACGCCCGAGCAGCGGGAGTCGGTGGTCTCGGCCGTGCAGGCGATGGCCAGCGCGTCCAAGACCGCGAAGGGCGGTGAGGGCGACTCGACCGGGCACGAGGAGACCCCGCGCAACGGGCGCGCCCCGGCCGCGGAGTCCGGCGGCCGCGGGGAGCGGAAGGCCCCGCGGGGCCGGAAGGACCGGGCCGAGCGCGCGGAGCCGGCCGCGGTGGGCACGACGCCCGAGTCCGGCCCCGCGCCCGAGCGCCCCGGAACGGGCGCGGCGGAAGCCGGGGCCGCCGACGCGCCGGCCGGCCTGGACCGGCCCGGCACCGGCGAGACCGCCCCGGCGCCGGAGCCGGCGGGCGAGGAGAAGGTTACGGACGGCGGCGCGTCGACCGAGCGCGAGCCGGAGGCGCGTCCCGAGTCGGCCCACCCGGCCGAGCCCATGACCCCGGCGCCCACCGGCCAGGAGGGCGGGACCGGTGAGCCGACCCAGCCCGAGGTGCCCCACGTCCCGGCGCCCGCCGTGCGGTCCACCACCCGGCGGCCGCGCCGCCGGGCGGCGTCGCGGCCCGCTGGCCCGCCGGTGAACGTCTCGGACAACACCTGACGACCCGAAGATCCGCACCCCGGTGTGGGCCGCTGTCCGGGCTTCCCGTAACCTGGACAGCGGCCCGTCGCCAGAGGCGGGCCTCACGGTGCGCGAGCCCCGGACCGCCCCCGGCGGGCCGGCCGCGCCAGCACCACCCGCACGTCCCAATCCACAGTCGAGTAAGCAGGAGACTTCCGTGTCGGCGTACGCGATCGTCAAGACCGGCGGCAAGCAGTACAAGGTGGCTGTCGGCGACGTCGTCGAGGTCGAGAAGCTCGAGGGCGAGCCGGGCACCGAGCACACCTTCCCCGCCGTGCTGGTCGTCGATGGCGGCGAGGTCACCACGGACGCCGACGCGCTGGCGAAGGTCTCGGTCACCGGCAAGGTCGTCGAGCAGACCAAGGGTCCGAAGATTCGGATCCACAAGTTCAAGAACAAGACCGGCTACCACAAGCGCCAGGGTCACCGGCAGCGGTTGACCCGCGTCGAGGTCACCGGCATCACCAAGTAAGGCTGTTGCAGCAAAGGAGAGTGACCAGAGATGGCACACAAGAAGGGCGCCTCCAGCTCCCGCAACGGCCGTGACTCCAACCCGCAGTACCTCGGTGTCAAGCGGTTCGGCGGTCAGGTCGTCAAGGCCGGCGAGATCCTGGTTCGGCAGCGCGGCACCAAGTTCCACCCCGGCGTGAACGTCGGTCGCGGCGGTGACGACACCCTGTTCGCGCTGTCCGCGGGCGCGGTCGAGTTCGGCACGAAGCGCGGTCGCAAGACGGTCAGCGTCGTCTCGGCCGAGTAACTCGGACCACTCGGGCGACGGGTGCCTGCCACATGCGCGGGCCTCGTCGCCCTTTTGCTATCCACCACCGGGACGAGCCCGCCCCGCGAGGGCGCCGGCTCCCGTGGTGGCCGCAGACATTCGGGAGAGGACGGGCATGGCGTCACGGTTCGTCGACCGCGTGGTGATCCACGTGGCCGCCGGTGACGGTGGCAACGGCTGTGCCTCGGTGCACCGGGAGAAGTTCAAGCCGCTCGGGGGGCCCGACGGCGGCAACGGCGGCAAGGGCGGCGACGTGCTGCTGGTCGTCGACCCCAACGTGCACACCCTGCTCGACTTCCACTACCGGCCGCACGCCCGGGCGCGCAACGGCAAGCAGGGCCAGGGCAGCCACCGCAACGGCGCCGCGGGCGAGGACCTCGAGCTGCGCGTGCCGGACGGCACGGTGGTGCTCACCGAGGACGGGGAGGTGCTCGCCGACCTGGTCGGTCCCGGCACCACGTTCGTCGCGGCGAAGGGCGGCCGCGGGGGCCTCGGTAACGCAGCATTGGCGTCGCGAGCGCGCAAGGCGCCGGGCTTCGCGCTGCTCGGCGAGCCCGGCGAGCAACACGACCTGGTGCTGGAGCTGCGCTCGGTGGCGGACGTGGGCCTCGTCGGCTTTCCCTCGGCGGGCAAGTCGTCGCTGATCTCGGTGCTGTCCGCGGCCAAGCCGAAGATCGCCGAGTACCCGTTCACCACGCTGGTGCCCAATCTCGGGGTGGTCACCGCGGGGGACACGGTGTTCACCATGGCCGACGTGCCCGGGCTGATCCCGGGCGCCAGCGAGGGCAAGGGGCTCGGGCTCGACTTCCTGCGGCACATCGAACGCTGCGCCGTGTTGGTGCACGTGGTCGACTGCGCCACCCAGGAGCCCGGCCGCGACCCGGTGTCCGATATGGACGCCCTGGAGGCGGAGTTGGCGAAGTACACCCCGGGTCTCGGGGGGGACCTCGCCGAGCGGCCGCGGATGGTGGTGCTCAACAAGGTCGACGTGCCGGAGGCGGCCGAGCTGGCCGAGCTGATCCGGCCGGACCTCGAGCGACGCGGGCTGCGTGTGTTCGAGGTGTCCACCGCCACCCGACAGGGGTTGCGGGAGCTGACCTTCGCGCTGGGCGAGGTGGTCGAGGCGGACAGGGCGGCGCGGCCAGCGCCGGCGCCGCGCCGGATCGTGCTGCAACCGCCCGCCGTGGACGACTCCGGGTTCACCGTGGAGCCCGATTCGGACGAGCCCGGCGGGTTCGTCGTGCGCGGGCCCAAGCCGGAGCGCTGGGTGCGGCAGACCAACTTCGGCAACGACGAGGCCGTGGGCTACCTCGCCGACCGGCTCAACCGGCTCGGGGTCGAGGACGAGTTGGCCCGGCTCGGGGCTCGGCCGGGCAGCCCGGTGACGATCGGCGACGTGACGTTCGACTGGGAGCCGTCCACGCCCGCCGGCATCGCCGGCACCCCGTCCGGCCGGGGCACCGACGCGCGGTTGGAGCAGAGCGGCCGGGTCAGCGCCGCCGAGCGGAAGGAGGCCCGGCGGATCCGCCGGGAGGGCGTGCCCGACGCCGAGGCCGGCGAGGGTGCCCACTCCACCGAGAACCGGGTGGACGGGGATGGCTGAGAATGGCTGAGGCGGCCGTCGGTGCGCGCCGCGACGCCCGCGCGGCCATCGCGGCGGCCGGGCGCCTGGTGGTGAAGGTCGGGTCCTCCGCGTTGACGTCGACCGGTGACGGCCTCGACGGCGACCGGCTGGACGCGCTGGTCGACGCGGTGGCCGGCCGGGTGCGCCGGGGGACGCAGATCGTGCTGGTCTCCTCCGGCGCGATCGGCGCCGGGCTGGCGCCGCTGTCGCTGCGGGCCCGGCCGCGGGACCTCGCCACCCAGCAGGCCGCCGCCAGCATCGGGCAGCTGGCCCTCGCGCACGCGTACGCCGAGTCGTTCAACCGGTACCGGCTGACCGTCGGTCAGGTGCTGCTGACGTCGGACGACGTGGTGCGCCGCACCCACTACCGCAACGCGGAGCGGACGTTCGCCCGGCTGCTCGCGTTGGGCGCGGTACCGGTGGTGAACGAGAACGACACGGTGGCCACCGAGGAGATCCGGTTCGGCGACAACGACCGGCTCGCGGCGTTGGTCGCCCACCTCGTCGGCGCCGAGGGGCTCGTGCTGCTGTCCGACGTGGACGCCCTCTACGACGGTGACCCGCGGCGTGGCGCCACCCACAAGGTCACCGAGGTGACCGGTGAGGCCGACCTGGACGGCCTGGAGGTGGGGATGTCCAGCTCCGGGCTGGGGACCGGGGGCATGGTGTCCAAGCTGGCGGCGGCGCGCACCGCCGCGGCGGCCGGGATTCCGGTGCTGCTGGCCGCGGCGACCGAGGCGGCCAGGGCGCTCGGCCCCGCCGACGTGGGCACCGCGTTCCGGCCGGCGGGGTCGCGGCTGTCGGCGCGGCGGTTCTGGCTGGGGTACGCGGCCGGGGTGAGCGGCCGGCTGCACCTGGACGACGGCGCCGTGCAGGCGGTGGTGCACCGCCGGCGCTCGCTGCTGGCCGCGGGGATCACCGGGGTGGACGGTGACTTCCAGGCGGGCGACGTGGTCGACCTGGTCGACTCGGCGCAGCGGGTGGTGGCCCGTGGGGTGGTCGCGTTCGACGTGGCCGAGCTGCCGGACCTGATCGGCCGGTCGAGCCACGAGCTGCCGGAGGAACAGCGCCGGGAGGTCGTGCATGCCGACGACCTCGTTCCCCTCCGCCGCCACTGACCCGCGGCTCGCGCTGAGCCGACTCCGCCCCCTCGGGTGGACGCTACGGCTCCCGCCCCGGACGACCTCGGCACGCGGCGTGGCTAATGCTCGTGCCGCCGCGGTCCGGTGTCACCGGCGGAGTCGTCGGCCGGCCCGCGGTCCCCGACGGGTTCCTCGTCACCCGGCGTCAGCTCGTCCCGCGATGTCTCCCTTCCGGCACCGCTGCCGAGTGCCGGTGAGCCAGCTGCGTCCGCCCTGGTGGGGCACAGGTGGCGGGCGAGGCGGGCCGCCTGCTCGGCGTAGGCCTCGACGAACCCGGGGGAGTCCGGGTCGAGTCCGGGGATGGCCCGTGCCGCGGCGCCGAACGCCACCGGCGCGCTGCCGAGGCTGATCAACATGAGCATCAGGTGGGCCGGGTCCAGGTCGCCGGGGAGGTCGCCGGCCCGCTGCCGCTGCCGCAGGTACTCGACCCGCTCGCGCAGGAAGTCCCGCTGTGCGCCCGCCTCCTCCGCGGTGCCGGTGCCGGTGCCGCCGGTGAGGTTCTCCCACATCAGCAGGCGCGCCGCGGCGGGGTCACGGAGGAGGCCGCGCACGAACTCGACGACGGTGTCCGCGATCGTGGCGGCGCCGGTCAGCGCAGCACGCTTCCCCTGGTCTCGGGCAACCGCAGGATCACCAGGAAGGCCACGGCGGCCCCGGCGGCGACGTACCAGAAGAACACGGTCGACGCGCCGGCCGTGGCCAGCGCGCTGATCACCAGCGGAGCGGTGCCGCCGAACAGCGCGACGGTGAGGTTGTACCAGGCGCCGATGCCCAGCGCGCGGACCTCGGTCGGGAACAGTTCGCTCATCACCGCCGGGGCGATCGAGGTCATCGCCGTGTACAGGCCGAGCCCGACGCAGAACACCACCAGCAGGTTGACCACCCCGGGCCGCACCAGGGTGGACAGCGGCACGATGAGCACGGCGGTGGCCGCCGACCACACCAGCAGCTGCGGCTTGCGGCCGAACCGGTCGGCCACCGCGCCCATCGGGTACTGCAACGCGACGAACAACGCGGTGGCGATGGACAGCGCGAGGAACACGTGCTCGTCGTTCACGCCCCGCGTCCGCACGGCGAACGGGGTCAGCGCGCTGAAGAACGTGTAATAGCACAGGGTGGACAGCATGGTGAAGCCGACGAGCTGACCGACCGCCCGTGGGTGCTCGCGCAGAGTCGTCGCCAGGGGGTGGCGCACCCGGCGGGCCTTGACCTTGTTGCCCTCGAACTGCTCGGTCTCGTGCAGCGTGCGGCGCAGCCACAGGGCGACCACCCCGAACACCCCGCCCAGCAGGAAGGGGATCCGCCAGCCGAAGGACTCCAGCTGGGCCGGGTCCAGCGCCCGGGACAGCACGTAGCCGAGCAGCGAGGCGAGCAGCACCGCCGAGCCGGTGGAGATGTAGAAGAACGACGAGTACCGGCCGCGGCGGCGCGGTGGTGCGATCTCCGCCAGGTAGGCCGACGCGTTCGAGACCTCGCCGCCCAGTGACATCCCCTGACCGACCCTGGCGAGCAGCAGCAGGATCGGGGCCAACCAGCCGACCTGCTCGAACGTCGGCAGCAGCCCGATCGCCAGCGAGCCGCCGGCCATCAGCACGATCGTGAAGATCATCGCCGGTCGCCGCCCGCGCACGTCGGCGAAGCGGCCGATGAGCATGCCGCCGAGTGGGCGGAAGAAGAACGCCAACGCGTAGGTCGCGAAGGCGTTGATCTCCGCCAGCTCTCCGGGGAAGAACGCCCCGGCGAAGTAGATGCTGAACGTGGCGTAGATCGTCCAGTCGAACCACTCGAGCGCGTTGCCGGCGCTGGCCGCGACGAGCTTCCGGACCGGAAGCCGGTGCCGACTGTTCGTACGCGCGCCCGCCTCGACCACCCTGCCTCCCAACCGGTCCGCCCGCTGTTCCGAATGAGCCGAACGGGCCCACCGCGTCGGACCCTGCCACACCGCCACCGCGCGTCGTAAGATCTTGACACGGCCTTGTCCGGCAGTGCCGACGTGGGCCGGGGCCAACCGGACCACCGGCTGGCGAGACCCGACGACGCCCACCTGAGAGCGACTACCCCGGGCGGTTGTCGTCGGGCTGTTGTGGTCGAGCCACTGTCGTCGAACCGTCGCCCTCGAGTAGCCACCACCACGTCACCGCACCGAGCAGCCCCGCCACATTGCCGACACCGAGCAGCCTCCGGCGACACACCGTCACCGAGCAGAACCGCAGGGCCGCCGTTTCGGCTACCTGCGTCCCACCTGGCGGCGCCGCGTCCACCAGTGCGCACCGCGCTCGCCCGCGTCGCGCCGGGGTTGCTCGCCGCGACCCGGGCGGCCCGAGAATCCTTCACCGAACCGGGGCCCCTCCGCCCGCCTGTCCAACCCGTGGCCCGAATCCGCCCACTGACCCAACCAGGTACCCGGAGATGCACGTCCCGGAAGGCAGAGCCGACATGCTGTGCCGGGGCGCATGTCGGGCTCGCCGTGCCCGATCGGGTGCCCGCGGCGCCGCACTCGATCCGGTGTGCCCCAGGGACGCCGTCCCCCCGGACGTCGTGCCCGCGGCGGTGCTCGGGAGACCCTGCCCCACGGAACGCGGCTCGGGGCGTCGTTGCCCGACGCGGGGCCGGGAGGATCGCGGTGGGCCGACCTCAGGAGGTCGTGGCCAGCGCGAACGGCAGGATCACTGGCGCACCTCCCTTCCGCAGCAGGCGCGTCGCCACCGTCATGGTCCAGCCGGTGTCGACCACGTCGTCGACCAGCAGGATCGGGCCGTCCAACCCGGACACCTTCGCCGCCAGCGCGTCCGGCAGCCGCAGCCGGGACCACAGGTCGGCGAGCCGCTGGGCGCTGTTCGATCCGCGCGGTGGTGGCCCGTGCGCCTCGACCGCACCCAGCAATGGCATCCGGCCGATGGCGGCGAGGCGCTGCGCGAGGTCGCGCACCAGGGTCGGCCGGGTGTGTGACGCGATCCCGACCACCGCGGCCGGCCGGGCCGGCCAGTCCCAGGCGGCCAGTACCTGGACACAGGCCTGGAACACCGGCTCCGGCACCGGGCCGTCGGCGGCCTCCGGACCGAGCAGCTCCCGGAGTCGGGTACCCCAGCCGATGTCGGTGAGCCGGCCGAGCGCGCGGCCCGGCTCGGCCTGCTCACCCTTCGGGATCCGGCCCGACACGGGCACGTCCAGCGTCGCCATCGCGGTGGGCCACTGGCGGCGTGGCGCGACCTCGACCCCGGGCCGGCGGAGCCGTTCGGCGGTGCCCGCCGACGTCTCCGCCGACACCTCGGCCGACCAGCGGCGCCCCGTACAGTTGTCGCAGCGCCCGCACGGGGCGGCGTGCGGGTCGTCGAGCTGCCGGAGCAGGAACTCCATCCGGCACCCTTCGGTGTCGAGGTAGTCGAGCATCGCCCGCTGCTCGGCCGCACGGGCCGCCCGGACCCGCTGGTAACGCTCGCCGTCGTAGTGCCACTCCTGCCCGGTGCTCACCCAGCCGCCACGTACCCGACGTACCGCGCCGTCCACGTCGAGCACCTTGAGCACCATCTCCAGCCGCGACCGGGACAGCTCGACCCTCGGCTCCAGCGCGGCGGTCGAGAGTGGACGGTCCGCGGCGGCGAGCGTCCGGAGCACCTGCGCCACCTGCCGCTCTCCCGGGAAGGCCAGCGACCCGAAGTAGCGCCAGATCTCCTGGTCCTCGACGCCGGGAAGGAGCAGCACCTCGGCCCGCCGGACCCCGCGCCCGGCTCGCCCCACCTGCTGGTAGTAGGCGATCGGGGAGGCGGGCGAGCCGAGGTGCACCACGAAGCCGAGGTCGGGCTTGTCGAAGCCCATCCCGAGCGCGGAGGTCGCCACCAGGGCCTTGACCCGGTTGGCCAGCAGGTCGTCCTCGGCGGCGATCCGGTCGGCCGGGTCGGTCTTGCCGGTGTAGGCGGCCACCGGGTACCCGCGCTCGCGCAGCAGCGCCGTGACGTCGTGCGCGGCCGCGACGGTGAGCGTGTAGACGATGCCCGAACCGGGCAGGTTCTCGAGGTGCTCGGCCAACCAGGCCAGCCGGGACTCGGCGGTCGGGAGCCGGACCACGCCGAGGTGCAGGCTCTCCCGGTCGAGCGGGCCGCGCAGCACCAGCGCCGCGGTGCCCGGGTTCGCGCTGCCCACACCCAGCTGGTCGGCGACGTCGGTGACCACCCGGTCGTTGGCGGTGGCGGTGGTGGCCAGCACCGGCACCCCCGCCGGCAGGGCGCCGAGCAGGGTGCGCAACCGCCGGTAGTCCGGGCGGAAGTCGTGGCCCCAGTCGGAGATGCAGTGCGCCTCGTCGACGACGAGCAGCCCGGTGGAGGCGGTGAGCTCGGGCAGCACGGCGTCCCGGAAGTCCGGATTGTTCAGCCGCTCCGGGCTCACCAGCAGCACGTCGACCTCGCCGGCCGCGATCGCGACCCGCACCTGCTCCCACTCCTGCACGTTCGCGGAGTTCATCGTGGTGGCGGCGATGCCGGCGCGGGCAGCGGCCGCGATCTGGTTGCGCATCAGCGCCAGCAGGGGCGAGACGATCACGGTGGGGCCGGCGCCCCGCTCCCGGAGCAACGCGGTGGCCACGAAGTACACCGCCGACTTGCCCCACCCGGTGCGCTGGACGACCAGCGCCCGCCGGCGGTGCTCGACCAGTGCCTCGATCGCGGTCCACTGGTCCTCGCGCAGGGCGGCTCCGTCGCCGGCGAGCGCCGTGAGCAGGGACTCGGCGCGCTGCCGGAGCGGTGTCCGGAGGGCTGTGGTGGGGGTGCTGTTCATGGGATCCACGTGTACCGCATCGGACCGACGGGGGCGGAATCGCGACGGCACGAACGGAGCCGCCGGTTCACGAAACCAGAGAATGTGTGTCGCAGATCACTTTTCTCGGGTTGGCAGGCCTCGTGATGAGGCGGCGGGCTCGCGCTCTCACCGGTGTGCCGGTCCTCGCGGGGGAGGACCGGCGCGCGGCGGGCGACGACCCGCCGCAACCGCGGTGCGCGGGGACGGCCCCTTCGGGGAGCGGTAGGGCCGACCCGCGCACCGCGCCTCAACTGGGCGTATACGCTCGGGCTCATGTCGCCACGCCGCATCGGGGTCATGGGGGGCACGTTCGACCCCGTGCACCACGGACACCTCGTCGCCGCCAGCGAGGTCCAGTCCCGCTTCCACCTCGACGAGGTCATCTTCGTGCCGACCGGGCAGCCGTGGCAGAAGTCCGACCGGATCGTCACCAAGCCCGAGGACCGGTACCTGATGACCGTGATCGCCACGGCCTCCAACCCGGTCTTCTCGGTGAGCCGCGTCGACATCGACCGGGGCGGCAAGACCTACACCGTGGACACGCTGCGTGACCTGCACGCCGAGTACCCCGACGACGAGCTCTTCTTCATCACCGGCGCCGACGCGCTCGAGCAGATCCTGACCTGGCGCAACGCCGAGGAGCTCTTCGACCTCGCGCACTTCATCGGCGTCACCCGCCCCGGGTACCACCTCAACGACCACCACCTGCCCAGCGGCAAGGTGAGCCTGATCGAGGTGACCGCCATGGCGATCTCGTCCACCGACTGTCGGCAGCGGGTGCTCAACGGTGAGCCGGTCTGGTATCTGGTGCCCGACGGCGTGGTGCGCTACATCGACAAGCGCCGGCTGTACCGCCACCCACCGGTCTGAGCTGGGCTGAAGGTACCGTGGTCGAGTAGCTGGGGATGGAACCCGGTCGACGCGGATGTGTCCGCGCATCGGCGCCGACCGGGGGCCGGGGTCAGCGGGAGCAGCAGGCCTGCCGCAGGCGCCGGACGAAGCCGGGCTCCCGCTCCGAGCAGACGCGGCAGGGTGGCAGCACCTCGAGGTAGTCCTCCGACGCGACGACGCACGCCGCGCCACACACCGCTCGGTAGGCCACCCCGTAGCGGTACGGGACCATCTCGGCCCCGATCGGGACCCAGTGCGCCAGCCGGCGGGCCGCCTCGGCCACCCCGCCGCACATCACGTGCCCGGCGGAGTGCCGTGCGGTGGAGCCCACCGGCTCCCTGCCGTCGCTGCGTCGCATGACCCCAGAGTGCGCCGCCGGCGGCGGAAAACGTTGACTCCGTGGCAACTACTCGATCGGAGCAGTGCCGGCGTCAGACGGTCAGGCCGGCGCGGAACGCCATTCCCCGCAGCTCGCGGCCCACGGCGTCGCGCTTCGCCTTGGCCAGCAGCTCCGCCAGCACCGAGCGCATGAACGGGTGCCGGTGGATCCGCGCGGGCGCGATCCGCTCCGCCCTGCGCAGCATCAGCACGGCGTCCTCGTGCCGCTTGGGCAGCCGCGCCAGCGCCCGCCCGTACTCGCGCCAGTACGCGGCCTTGCGGGTCGGCGAGGGCAGCGCGTCGGGGTCGACCGACTGGGCGATCCGGGCGGCCTCGGCGTGCTCGCCGGCCTCCAGCGCCACCGACATCCGCCACACGCCCACGTTCGCCGGCCCGAAGCCGAACCACCACGCGTCGCCGTCGCCGCTGCGCTCGGCCAGCTCGGTCGCGTGGTCGAGGGCCGCCGCGCGCTCCCGCTGGTCCCCCCGAGCGGCGGCGACCAGCGACGAGGCCAGCGCGAGCATGCCGGACAACTGCAGTTGCTCGCCGGTCGCGGTGCCCACCCGCGGCGCGGCCAGCGTCTGCGCCGCCAGGTCCAGCGCGCCGGCGCCGAGCAGGCCGAAGCCGGTGCCGAACGCGCTCGCCGCCTCGGCCACCGGGTCGTCGGCCAACCGTTCGGCGGCGTGCCGGGCGAGCGTGGCGGCCTGCCACGCGAGGTCCAGCGGCGCGCCCACGTCCATCAGCCACGCCTGCGTGCCCTGCACGTGGGTGAGCACCAACAGGCGGAGCAGCGTGCGCTGGTCCCCGCCGGCCGCCAGTGCGGTGTGCAGGTCACGGATCAACGCCGGGAGCGCCTCGCCGACCACGGCGTACCGGCAGTCCCGCTGGGCGGCGAGCACGTCGCTCACCCGGGCCGTGAGTGCCTCCGCCGGCATCCACTCACCGCATGGCTCACCCATGCTCACCGCGAGCAACGCCAGCCGCACCGCGCCCAGGGAGCGCTCCTCGTCGAGCTCGCCCGGCGTGGCGAGCGCACCGCTGGTGATCTCGGTCGGCGCGACATCCAGCGCGTTCGCCAGCGCCACGATCAGCGAGCGGCGGTCCAGCGCCCGGTCCCCGGACTCGAGCCGGGACAGGTAGGACGGGGAGATGCCGGCCAGCCCGGCGACCACCGTGAGCGACTTGCCGCGCGCATGGCGGATCTGGCGCAGCGTGCGGCCGATCCCGGGTGTCATACCTCCAGGGTAGTTGAGTCCCCCGTCGGGGTGGACACGGAAAGTAGGCAGCCGTTCGCTCCGTCCGAGGTCGCGAGGTCACAGGCCTGACTGCGGGTGACCCCGGGTACCCTGCTGCGGGACCACCGATTCGTGAAGGAGCACTGTGGCAGCGACGGCCGAGGCACGGAACCTCGCGAGGGCGGCCGCCCACGCGGCGGCGGACAAGAAGGCCACCGACGTGGTGGTGCTCGACGTCTCCGACCAGCTGGTGATCACCGACGCCTTCGTCATCGCCTCGGCGCCCAACGAGCGGCAGGTCGGCGCGATCGTCGACAACGTCGAGGAGAAGCTGCGGATGGCGGGGCACAAGCCCGTCCGCAGGGAGGGCGCCCGCGAGGGCCGCTGGGTGCTGCTGGACTACGTCGACGTGGTGGTCCACGTCCAGCACGACGAGGAACGCTCGTTCTACGGTCTCGAACGGCTGTGGAAGGACTGCCCCCGGATCGACGTCGAGGGGCTGGCCCCCGCGGAGGCGGAGCCGGCCGGGGAGGACGGGGCGCCGTGACGCTGCGCCGGCTCGTGCTGTGGCGGCATGGGGAGACCGACTTCAACGCCACCGGCCGGATGCAGGGACACCTGGACTCCGAGCTCACCGTGGTGGGCTGGAACCAGGCGCGGTTCGCCGTGCCCGCGCTCGCCCGCTTCCAGCCCGACCTGGTGATCGCCTCCGACCTGCGGCGGGCCACCGACACCGCGACCGTCCTCGCCGAGGCCATCGGCGTGCCGTTGCGGGTCGACAAGCGGCTGCGGGAGACCCACCTCGGCGAGTGGCAGGGGCTCACCGGCCCCGAGGTCGACGCGCGCTCGCCGGGGGAGCGCGACCGCTGGCGCGCCGACGCCACCTGGGCACCGCCGGGAGGCGAGTCGCGGGTGGACGTCGCCGAGCGGGCCTACGAGGTGGTCGCCGACCTCGAACATGCCGAGGCCGAGGTCGGCGAGACCGTGCTGCTCGCCGCGCACGGCGGGCTGATCATCGCGTTGACCGCGCGCCTGCTGAACCTGCCCGTGGAGAGCTGGCCGGTGCTCGGCGGCATCGCCAACTGCCACTGGGTGGAGCTGGGGCGGCGGGACGGCGCCTGGCGGTTGCACGCCTACAACGCGGGCATGACCGGGTAGGGCGGCGTGTCCGCGCCCCGGCTGCTGGTGTTCGGCGACTCGCTCAGCTTCCACGGCCCCGACGGTCCCCACCGGGCCGACGAACCCCGCCTGTGGCCCAACGTGGCGGCCACCGCGCTCGGCGGCACCGCCGACGTCGTCGCCCAGATCGGCTGGACCGCCAGGGACATGTGGTGGGCGCTGATCAACGACCCCCGCGTGTGGGCTGAGCTGCACCGGGCCGATGTCGTGGTGCTCGCCGTCGGGAGCATGGACACGCTGCCCTCACCGCTGCCGACCTACCTGCGCACCGGGCTGCGCTACCTGCGCCCGGACCGGCTGCGGCGGGTCGCGCGGCGGGCCTACCTGGCCGCGCAGCCGCGGCTCGCGGTCGCCCTGCGCGGGCGGCCCACGGTGCTACCGGCTCGGTTGACCGTGCGGTACCTGGACACGGCGGTGGGCGCGCTGCGGACGCTGCGGCCGACCCTGCCGGTGGTCGGCTGGCTGCCGTCGGTGCACCAGGCGCCCTCCTACGGGTACGTGCACACCGCCCATCCGGCCGCGACGGCCGCGGTCGCCGCGTGGGGTAGGGGCGTCGGCGTGCCGCTGCTCGACCTGCCGGCCGTGGTGGGGGAGCACGTCCGGGGCGGGCGGGGCAACCCGGACGGCATGCACTGGGGATGGGCAGGGCACGCCGCGGTCGGCGCCGCCATGGCCGAGCTGATCGGGCCGTTGCTCCCGGCCGCGGACGACCCGGGGCCGTAGGCTGGCCCGGTGCCGGTTGCCGTCGTCACCGACTCGACCGCCCACCTGCCGGAGGGTTTCGCCGACCGGCACGGGATCAGGGTGGTGCCCCTGCACGTCCTGATCGACGGGGTGGCCGCGCTGGACGGCACCGACGTCGGGCCCGCGGAGCTGGCCGAGGCGCTCGGGCAGCGGCGGATCGTGACGACGTCGCGGCCCACGCCCGCCGAGTTCGCCGCGACGTTCCGGGCGGTGCTCGGCGACGGTGCCGACGCGGTGGTGTCGGTCCACCTGTCCCAGCGGTTGTCCGGAACGTGGGAGTCGGCGGTGCTCGCCGCGCAGGAGGTCGATCCCGACCGGGTGCGGGTGGTCGACTCGCGCACCACGGCCATGGGCCTCGGCTTCGCCGCGCTGCACGCCGCGGAGGTGGCCGCGAGTGGGAGGAGCGCGGCGGAGGTGGAGGCCGCCGCCGTCGACACCGCGCGGCGCTCCTCGACGCTGTTCGTGGTGCCGACACTGGAGCACCTGCGGCGAGGTGGTCGGATCGGGCCGGCCGCGGCGCTGCTCGGCACCGCGCTGGCGGTGAAGCCGGTGCTGCACATGGATGACGGTCTGATCCAGCCGTTGGAGAAGGTGCGCACGATGCACCGGGCGGCGGCCCGACTGGTGGACCTGGCGGCGGAGGCCGCCGGCGACGAGCCGGTCGAGCTCGCGGTGCACCACCTGGCCGCGCCGGAGCGCGCGGTCGAGCTGGCCAACCGGTTGGAGGAGCGGCTGCCCCGGTCACGTGGCTGCGTGGTGTCCGAGCTCGGCGCGGTGATCGGCGCGCACACCGGGCCGGGGGTGCTCGGCGTGGTGGTGCAACGGCCCGGTCGCTGAGGCTGTCCTCGTCGTCCACGCCCGGCGGTTCCTGGGCGGTGCCGTGCCCCGCTGACGGTGAGCCCGACGCCCGATAGCACACGCCGCCGACCGTTTCCGTCAGCGCACCCCGACCTGTCCACAACCACCCCCTTGTCCACAGCCCCCGCCCTTCCCCCTGGCCTCCCCACCACCCCCTCCCTAACCTCGACCACATGTTCGACACACCACCCCCTCCTTCCCCGCACCACGGGCCCACCACGCTCACGCTCGGGCAGTTGGCCACCCACGGCCCGCCGGACGACGACGTCCTCGGCCCGACTCCTGACGTCGTCGACCGAGGCCACCGGGACCCACCCGGCCGGTTCTGGCGGCTGTGGTGCCGATGGCTGCCCGCGCCGCCCGACACGGGAGGCCGGCGCGGCGCGTTGATCGTGGTCGTGCTGCTCGGTGTCGTCGTCGCGGTGCTGGTCAGCGTCCTCGTCCTCGGCGCCCGCCCGGCCGAGGAGACACCGCCGCCCCTGCCGCTCGCCGCGGCGACCGCTGGGCCTTCCGCCGCGTCCGGCCCACCCGCCGAGCAGGGGTCGGTGGTGGTGAGCGTCGTCGGGGAGGTTCGTTCGCCCGGGCTGGTGACGGTCGCCCCGGGAGCACGGGTCGCGGACGCGCTCGACGCCGCGGGCGGGGTGATGGGGGAGGTGGACCTGGCCACGGTGAACCTGGCGCGCAAGCTCGTCGACGGTGAGCAGATCCACGTCGGCACGCCCCCGCCGGGTGCACCGCCCCCGGGTGGTGCCAGCGCGCCGGCCGCCGGCGCCACCGGACTGGTGAATCTCAACACGGCGACGGTGGAGCAGCTCGACGGGCTGCCCGGCGTCGGCGAGGTCACCGCGCAGCGGATCCTCGACTGGCGCGCACAGCACGGCTCGTTCACCGCTGTCGAGCAGTTGCGTGAGGTGGAAGGCATCGGGGAGAAACGGTTCTCCCGGTTGCGTGAGCAGGTGACGGTCGGATGAGTCCGCGGTTGATCCGACCGGCATCCCGCGTGGCGGGTGTCCCTCCCTGACCACCTGGCACGCCTCGCCGGCGCCCGGGCCTCCCGCCCGGCCACTCCAGCGACGAGGTACCGAGGCCCACCTCTCCGAGGTCCGGCCCGGCTCGCCTGATCGGGCCAGCTCGCCCCGAGCTGTCCGGTCAGGGCGGGGGGCCCCGACGAGCGTCGCCGGGGAACGGGATGGAGCAACCGGTCCGGCTCGTCCGAGTGCTGTCCCGCGGCCGGGGTGGACCCCGCTGGCTGGCTCGCCTGACCAGAGCATCGGGCGCCCGTGTCGGCGACACCGGCCCGGACACGGCGTGCAGGCCGTCCGGCGGTTGTTGTCCCAGGTTCGTCGAGTTGGTGCACGGGCACGACGACGGCGGCCAGCTGGAGGGCCGAGGTCATCGCCCCGGCGCCCTACCCACCCCGTCCCATCGGTCCGCTCCACAAGGTCGTCCGACTCGCGGCCGGCAGTCCTGTTGCCCGTGTCGGTTGGGCGAAGGCTCACCGGCGCTGTGCCGGCCTTCCTGGTGTCCGTCGGCCAGGTGAATGGGACGGGTGGCGGGTGGCGGCTCTGGGTTTCTCCCGGGGCACACGATCCGGGTGCGGCATCTCGCGCGGAGGGGGCGGTCGGTCAGGGTTCGCCGGTGGCTCGGTCCGCTGGGCTCCCGATGGGCGTGCTCGAATCCAGGCGGTCGGGTGGAATCGCACAGCGAAGTCCGTTGTGGACACTGCTCCAATGGAGGGAGGGTCACGGGTGGGCGTACGGTCCGCACGGACCGAGTGACTACCGCGGCCACGGCGCTGCCGACCGCGGGTCGCCCGGCGCAGTGGACCGGCGTGGCCGACGTGCCGTTGCCGCACGGCACGGGCTACCGGCAGCGCCCGTCGGTCGGTCCCTCCGAACCAGGTGTCACATGGCCGGCCGTTGTCGAGGTGGCGTGCGTGGGTGACCGCCCGGCGAGGTGGTCTGGGTGCCGACTGCTCGCCGCGGTGGGCGGAGCGCCCGACTTCCCATCGGCGCGGCCGGTCCGGGGCCGCGCCGAGGTGGCCGGCCGCGGCCAGCGGCCCGCCTCGGTGGTCGGGCACGGCTGAACGTTGGCGTGCTGGTCCGGGACACGGCTGAGGGACGGCGTGGCGGTCGGACGGGTTGAGGGACGGGTGGTCGGCCGTGCGCGCGTCGAGCGCATGAGGCTGGTCATGCCGGTCGCCGAGGGCAGGACGTGCTCGCCGTCGCGTGCGGGCACCGGGGCGGTGAGCCCGGTCGGCTCGGTCGGCTCCGAAGGTCGGTGCGCGTTTCTTGCCGACCGGCGCCACGGCCGCGTCGACACACGCTGCTCCATCCGAGCACGACGAGGTGCTCGGAAATCCATCGTCAGCCGCGCCGCCGCAGGTCGCGCTCGCTGGTGGCGGCTCGCTGACGGCCGTACCGGTTCCACCCACGCCGTGGCCCGAGCGCTCGAGGTCGTCGCGTCACCGGCCGGGCCGACCGGCACCAGCCAGCGCGGCGACCCGTACCGGGTGGCGAACCCGGCTCCCAGCAGGAAGGAGGATCCAGATGAGCACCCCACCGGTCGACCCACCGCCACGGGACCCACCGCCACGGGTTCGCCACGACGTTCGGCTGGTGCCCGCCGCGCTCGTGGTGTGGGGCGCGGTCCTGCTCGGCTGCCTGCACACGTGGTGGCTGACCGTCGCCACGGCGGGAACCGCGGCCCTCGCGGCGGTGCCGCTGCTCCGGCACGGCCGGCCGGCGCTCCGGCGCGCCGCCGCGGCGGTCCTGGCCGGCGGCGTGCTCGCCGCGGTGACCTGCGGGCTCCGGTTGGCCCGCGCCGAACAGGACCCGCTGCGCACACACGCCGACCGCGGTGCCCACGCCGTGCTCAGGGTGGTCGTCACCGAACGGCCCCGGCCGGTCCGGGCGGCCGGCTTCGCCGGACGGCCCGGCGGCACCCGGCTCGTGGTGCTCCGTGGGCAGGTCCGTGCCGCGACGGTGACCGGCCAACCGGTGCCCACCGGTGGCCGGGTGGTGCTCGTCGCCGCGGCGGAGGAGTGGTCCCACCTGCTGCCAGGGCAGGAGGTGACGGCCACCGGGCGGATGGTCCCCGCCCGCCCCGGCCAGCTCACCGCCGCCGTGTGCCACGTGCGCGGCCCACCGGCCGACGCCACCCCCGCACCCTGGTGGGAGCGCGCGGCCGCCTCGATGCGCGCCGACCTGCGCTCGTCCGCCTCGGTCATGGCGGACGAGCCCGCCGGTTTGCTGCCCGGGTTGGTCGTCGGTGACACCGACGCCCTGTCCCTCCGGGTGGAGGACGAGTTCCGCGACGCCGGCCTGACCCACCTGCTCGCGGTCTCGGGCAGCAACGTCGCCATCGTCTGCGGGGCGGTGCTGATGCTGCTGCGCCTGCTGCGGATCGGGCCCCGGGTCCGCGCCGCCGCGGCGGGCCTGGTCCTCGCCGGGTTCGTGATCCTGGTCGGGCCCGAGCCCAGCGTGCTGCGTGCCGGCGTAATGGGCGCGGTGGCCCTGCTCGCGCTCGCTCTCGGCCGGAACCGGTCGGCCGTGCCGGCGCTCGCCGTCGCGATCGGCGGTGTGGTCCTGTACGACCCCGCGATGGCGACCAGCGTCGGCTTCGCCCTGTCGGTGGTGGCCACCGCCGGGCTGGTGCTGCTCGCACCTCGCTGGGCGGACGGCCGCGGCGTGCCCACCGGCGCCGCCGAGGCGCTGGCGATACCGGTCGCGGCCTTCCTGGCCACGGCACCGGTCCTCGCCGGTGTCGCCGGCGAGCTCAGCGTCGTGTCGGTGGTCGCGAACCTGCTCGCCGCCCCGGTCGTGGCGCCGGTGACCGTGCTCGGCGTCGCGGCGGTCGTGCTCGCCGGCCCGTGGCCCGGCGCCGCGGAGGTGCCGCTCCGGGTGGCCGAGCCCGGCGTCGAGTGGCTGATCCTGGTCGCCAGGGAGGCATCGGCCGTTCCGGGCGCCACCCTCAACTGGCCCGGCGGCTGGTGGGGAGGCGCGCTGGCCGCCCTGGTCGCGGCCCTGCTGGTGCTGGCCCTGCGGCACCGCGCCGCCCGCACCGGCCTGGCCGTCGTGCTCGTCGTCGGGTTGCTGGTGTTCGTGCCGCTGCGCACGATCGCGCCGCCGTGGCCACCGGCCGGTTGGTCCGTCGTCGCCTGTGACGTCGGTCAAGGTGACGCCATCGTCCTGGCCACCGGTGAGCCCGGCCGGGCCGTGGTGGTCGACACCGGGCCGCAACCCGGTCCGGTGGACCGCTGCCTCGACCGGCTCGACGTGCGCCGGGTCCCACTGATCGTGCTGAGCCACCTGCACGCCGACCACATCGGCGGGCTGGCCTCCGTCTTCGAGGGCCGCGCCGTCGGTGGCGTGGCCGTCGGCCCCGGCCGCTCACCGCACTGGGCCTGGCGGCAGGTGGCCGACCAGGCCGCCGCGCACGACGTCCCGCTGCTGGAACTCGCCGCCGACGACCGGCTGGCGTGGCCCGATCTCCGCCTGGAGGTGATCGGGCCGCGGCACGTCACCGGCCGGTCGGCGGACCAGGACGGTACGGCCATCAACAACACCTCCCTGGTCGCCAGGGCCGCGACCGCGGCGGGCAGCGTGTTGCTCACCGGCGACATCGAACTCATCGCCCAGGGCGACCTGCTCGCCGCGGGCGTCGACCTGCGGGCCGACGTGCTCAAGGTCCCGCACCACGGCAGCCGGTTCTCCCTGCCCGGCTTCCTGGCCGCCGTCGCGCCCCGGCTCGCGGTGGTCAGCGTCGGCGCCGGCAACACCTACGGCCATCCGCACCCCACCACCCTCGGCGCACTCACCGCCGGTGGCGCGCTCGTCGTGCGCACCGACACCGACGGCGACACCGCCGTGCTGCCCGACACCACCGGCCCGGCGGTGGTCCGCCGAGGCCGGGGTCGCGCCGGTGGCCGGAGTCGTGGCCCACCCGAGCCGTGCGGACGGTGATCGAGGTGCTGGAGGCGACAGCGGCGGAACGGCACCATCCGGTCACCGTGCAGTCGCCCGGTGTTCACCCGTCGCCCGAATTGAGTTACGTTCAGCCGGTTTCGATGTGATGCACCGTACTCGTGGGAACTCTTGTCCCCGTTCTCGGTCTCCTGCCTACCATTCGGTCACCGGAACAATTCTGGAATACCCGGAGGATTGAAGTCCCAAGGTGGTCAGGGCTCGACCACCTTGCCCATTTCCGCCCCTTTCGGTGGCGGGCCTCGATTTGTCCAGAAAGGTCGAAAACCATGATTCGTTCCACTGTGTACAAGCCGGTCGCGGTGCTGCTGGCCACGAGCGTGCTGCTCGTCGGCGGAGCTCAGCTCGCCAGCGCCGGGACCCTGCCGCCGAGCGCGACCACGGCATCCGATGTGGACGAGCTCGCGGTCGACCGCGCGCTCGGCTCCGTGGTGACCGTCGAGAACGTCGACGGGTTGCTCGCCGCGGCCCGCGCCAACGGTGACACGGAGACGGTGCACGCGCTCGACGGTGTTCGTGCCGAACTGGTGACCGTGCTGAGCGAGAAGTCCGAACTGGGTGGCTCGTCGGTGGCGAACCAGGACATCATCGACACCATCAAGCGCATCGCCAAGTTCGCCCAACCGATCGTGGTCGCCGCACTGCGGATCGGCGGCCCGCTCGCCGCGCAGATCCTGGACACGATCGGGAACGCGCTCCGGTTCATTCCGGGCCTGGGCGGGGTGATCTCCAGCGGCGTGCTGAAGACGGTGGCGCTCGGGGTCCGCGAGGGCGCCGAGGCGCTGGCCGCGCTGATCGAGAGCATCAAGATCGAGGGGCTGAGCCAGGCCGAGGCCCGCGACGCGCTGGCCGGTCAGCTGCGTCAACTCACCGACGCACCGGCGGACCAGGTGGCGGCCGCCGCGACCGTGCTGGCCGTGGTGGCCACGGCCTGAGCGTGGCCCGAATGACGGACCCGACCACCGTCACCGGTTGGCGGGGGTGGGAACGACCGAGCCGTACGGCGGGTGGGGCAGTTCGGCTGCCCCACCCGCCCAGGTCTGCTCGCTCGCCCGCGCCCCGAACGGCCGGCGCGGTGAAGCACGGGACCGGGGGAGCGGAGTGGGGCGGCCGGTCAGCCGCCGAGGACCTCGCGGACCGCGTCGGCCGACGGCGGCACCGTCGCGCGGGGCCCGATCCGGCCCTCCACCGCGTCGAGGGTCTTCAGCCCGTCACCGGTGATCAGCAGGACGGTCTCGGCGTCGGGGTCGAGCACCCCGTTGTCCACCAGCTTCTTCGCGGTCGCGACGGTCACCCCGCCGGCGGTCTCGGTGAAGATGCCCTCCGTCCGCGCGAGCAGCCGGATGCCCTCGACGATCTCGTCGTCGCTGACGTCCTCGATGGCGCCCCCCGTGCGGTTGACGACGTCGAGCACGTACGGGCCGTCGGCGGGGTTGCCGATGGCCAGCGACCGCGCGATCGTGTCCGGCTTGACCGGCTGCACCACGTCGTGGCCGGCGCGGAACGCCGCGGACACCGGCGAGCAGCCGGTGGCCTGCGCGCCGAACACCGAGTACGGGCTCGCGTCGACGAGGCCGAGCTCGCCCAGCTCCCGGAAGCCCTTGTCCACCTTGGTCAGCTGGGACCCGGAGGCGATCGGCACCACGATCTGCTCCGGCAGCCGCCAGCCGAGCTGCTCGGCCACCTCGAACGCGAGCGTCTTGGACCCCTCCGAGTAGTAGGGCCGCACGTTGACGTTCACGAACGCCCACGTCTCCCGCTCGGCGGCCAGCTCGGTCGCCAACCGGTTCACGTCGTCGTAGTTGCCGTCCACGGCGATCAGCGCGCCGTCGTACACGGCGGTGGTGAGCACCTTCGCGCGCTCCAGCGACGACGGGATGAGCACCACCGACCGCCAGCCGGCGCGGGCCGCGGCGGCGGCGACCGCGTTGGCGAGGTTCCCGGTGGACGGGCAGGCGAGCGTGTCGAAGCCGAACTCCCGCGCGGCCGCCAGCGCGACGGCGACCACCCGGTCCTTGAAGGAGTGCGTGGGGTTGCCGGTGTCGTCCTTGACCCACAGCCGCCGGACGCCCAGCTCCGCGGCCAGCCGGTCGGCCCGCACCAGCCGGGTACAGCCGGGCTCGGTGTTGGGGACCTCCTCGACGTTCGACGGCACCGGGAGCAGCTTCTTGTACCGCCAGATGTTGCGCGGGCCCGACTCGATGTCCTCGCGGCGCACCCGGCCGAAGTCATAGCCGACCTCGAGCGGCGAGAAGTCCTCGGCGGAGACGAACTCGGGAGCCAACGGCTGCCGGTGACCCTCCTCCTTCGACACCAGCTCCACGGCGGGGCCGAGGTCGACGGTGCGCGCGCGGTCGGCGGGGGAGGTTCCCAGGGCTGCGGTCATCGCGAGGTCCTTTCCTCATCTGTCCCACATCGTGGGCCGGAATTGGCACCGTGGTCGCCAGCTACCTCGCGGAATCGAGATGACAGGCTGGACGCCGGTTGCCGGGGCTTCGTCGGGCCGTTCCCTCTGCCCCTCTGGATGAGCGGTATTCGGTTGTCGGCGGCTGCCGTGTGCTCCACAGTACGACATCACGCCATCGCGCGGCCACGGGATGGGGGCACATCACCGGGGCGGACGCCTCGCGTTCCACATGGCAGGATCACGGTGTGACCGCGCCAGCCACCACCCCCGCACCACTGCACCTCGTGCTCGGCGACGAGGAACTCCTCGTCGAACGGGCCGTCCGGGCCGCGCTCGACGCGGCGCGGCTCGTCGACCCGCCCGCGGACCTCACCCGCGTCAAGGTGTCCGAACTCACACCGCCCGCGCTGGCCGAGCTGGTCAGCCCGTCGCTGTTCAGCGAGGGCAGGGTGATCGTGCTCGAGGGGGCGCAGGACGCCAGCCAGGAGATCGCCGACGCCGTCATCGGCTACGCGGCCCAGCCCGCCGACGGGGTGGTGCTCGTCGTGGTGCACAACGGCGGTGGGCGCAGCAAGGCCGGCAAGTCGCTGCCGGCGGCGCTGCGCAAGGCCGGGGCGGTGCTCACCGAGTGCCCCAGGATCACCAAGCCGGCCGACCGGGAGTCCTTCGTCCGCAACGAGGTCAGGGCGGCCGGCGGCCGGATCGACGCCGCCGGGGTCGTCGCGCTCATCGAGGCCGTCGGCTCCGACCTGCGCGAGCTGGCCGCGGCCGCGGCGCAGCTGGTCGCCGACTCGGGCGGCTCCGTCGACGAGGAGGCGGTGCGCCGCTACCACCGCGGGCGCGCCGAGGTCACCGGGTTCGCCGTGGCGGAGAAGGCCGTGGCCGGCGACCGGTCGGCCGCGCTGGAGGCGGTGCGCTGGGCCCAGCAGATCGGAGTGCCGCACGTGCTGGTGGCCGACGCGCTGGCCGACGCCGTCCGTACCATCGCGCGGGTGTCGGCGGCCGGTCGCGGGAACCCGAACCAGCTCGCCGGCGAGCTGGGCATGCCCCCGTGGAAGGTGCGCAAGGCGCAGGGGCAGGTCCGCGGGTGGCGGCCGGCCGGGCTGTCGGCGGCCATGCGGGTGGTGGCCCGGGTGAACGCCGAGGTCAAGGGCGCGGCCGCCGACCCGGACTACGCGCTGGAGCGCGCCGTGCTCGAGGTGGCCGCCGCGCGCGAGCTGCGGTAGCGGCCGGCGCGCGGACCGGGAGCCGCACAGCGGCTTCGGATCGGGGTGGGAGGGGGAATGGATGGTGCCCCGCGCCTAGGGGCGTGCCCCGAGCCGGCGGGGGAACGCCTGGTGCCCCCGTGCCTAGTGGTGCTGTGCGCCACCGAGGGGTTCTCGGGCAGCAGCTTCGCGTTCTAGCGGCGCAGGGCCTTCGGCTGGCAGGCGGAACCGCGATCCGAGGGTGGGATTCACCGATGCCGGCGGGGGACTCTCGGTCTGGGCGAGTTCCCCGGGGCCGGGAACGCCGTGGGCCCCCGGCGGGTGATCGCCGGGGGCCCACGGAGAAGACGGCTCAGAGGGCGTTGGCCCGCTTGGCCATCCGCGACTTCTTGTTCGCCGCCTGGTTGGCGTGGATGACGCCCTTGCTGACGGCCTTGTCCAGCTTCCGGGCGGCCGCCCGCTGCATCTCGAGGGCGCGCTCCCGGTCGCCGGCCTCCGCGGCCTCACGGAACTTCCGGATCGCGGTCTTCACCGACGACTTCACCGACTGGTTGCGCTGCCGCGCCTTCTCGTTGGTCTTGATGCGCTTGATCTGGGACTTGATGTTGGCCACGCGGGCGCTCCTCCATCGGCTCGGGTTGGTCGTGCCGCGTTGTCGTGGCCCCGGCCCCGCTCGACGCGGGATCGGGCTTCCTCCCTTGCGGAATGCCACACGGCGACAGCGAGACAGCGTACCCGGCCCGCCCACCCGGCAGGACACCCGGTCCCGGCTCCTCGCCCCGCCACCGGCCGCGATGCCATGATCGAGGGTGCCAGTGCCTAGGGTTCCGCCGCCGGCCCGACCGAGGAGACGGCACGGGGAACGACAACCAGGGCCGGCGGGACCGGTCCGAGCGGCACCATCGGCCCAACTGGCCGTTCAGCTGACGGGACAAAAGCCTGGAGGCCCGCATTCCGCGTACGACACGGAAAGGGTCCCCGGTGAACGTCCTCGCTCTCGGTCTCGTCCTCGGTGCCGCCGCCCTGCACGCCGGGTGGAACCTGGCCGCCAAGCGCGTCCCGGACGGGGGCGCGCGGTTCGTCTACCTCTACTACACCGTGTCCGCGGTGGCCTGCCTGCCGGTCGCGTTGGTGGCGCTGCTGCTCGACCAGCAACGCCCGGCGTGGGGCTGGTTGCTCGCCGCGGCCGGCACGGCCGTGCTGCACGTCGGCTACGGGCTGGTGCTGCAGCGCGGGTACGCGGTCGGCGACCTGTCCGTGGTGTACCCGCTGGCCCGCGGCACCGGCCCGCTGCTCGCGGTCCTCGCCGCCGTGCTGCTGCTCGGCGAGCGCCCCGGCTGGACCGGTCTCACCGGCGCCCTGCTGGTCGTCGCCGGCGTCCTGGTGATCGGCTGGCCGGGCCACGGCACCGGCGACCGCCCGGCACTGCGCGCCGGCATCGGCTACGGCGTGCTGACCGGGGTGATGATCGCCGCCTACACGCTGTGGGACGCCCACTCGGTCACCGGGCTGGCGGTGCCGCCGCTGGCCTACCTTGCCGCGGGCTCGGCGCTGCAGAGCCTGCTGCTCGCCCCGCTGGCCCTGCGCGACCGCCCCGCCCTCGACCGGCTCTGGCGCGCCCACCGGCGCGAGGTGCTCCTCGTCGGGCTCCTCTCCCCGCTGGCCTACCTGCTGGTGCTGTTCGCCCTGCGGCTCGCCCCGGTGAGCCTGGTCGCCCCGGCCCGCGAGCTGAGCATCGTGCTCGGCGGCCTGGCCGCCTGGCTGGTGCTGGGCGAGGCCGAGCCGGTGCGCCGGCTCGCCGGCTCGGCGGTCGTGCTCGCCGGCATCGCCGCGCTCACCCTGGCCTGACCAGCGGGGTGGCCCCGCCGGCGCCCAGCCGGTAGGCAGGGAGGCATGGAGATCCTGAGCAGCCGCGTACTTCTGAAGCCGAAGGATCCGGCGGTGACCACGGCGTTCTACCGGGACGTGCTCGGCCTCGCGATCTACCGCGAGTTCCCCGGTGGCACGGTGTTCTTCCTCGGCCAGGGCCTGCTGGAGGTCGTCGGCCGCGGCGAGGCGGGCGCCGGACCGGACGTGGCACTGTGGCTGCAGGTCCGCGACCTGCCCGCGACCCTCGCCGAGTTGTGCTCCCGCGGTGTGGCGATCGAGCGGGACGCCCGGCGCGAACCGTGGGGGCTGGACGAGGCGTGGATCGTCGACCCGGACGGCACCCGCATCGTGCTGGTGGAGATTCCCGAAGGCCATCCGCTGCGCACGGACGCCCGCACGCCCTGACCCTGTGCCACACTTCGCCCCGTGCGCACGTCCGCGGAGGCTCCCGCGCCGCTCGCCCGGCGGGTGGGCCGCGCCCTGATCTGGTTGCTGGCCCTGGTCGTCGGCCTGCTCGCGTGGGCGACGGTGGCCAGGGTGACCTACGGCGGCGGGCCCGAGGTCGACCGGCTCGGCACCGCCCAGGTGCTGCGGTGCGTCGAGCACGGCCCGGTCAGTCGCTTCGGCGTCGGCACCACCCACACCTGCACGGCCGAGGTGCGGTGGTCGAACGGGCAGGTCGAGCAGCGGGAGTTTTCCCCGGGGCAGCTGAGTCCCGCCGACACCGGCGCGGCGGTGCCGGTGTACCTGGACATCCCCGAGGGCGTCCGCGGTGAGCTCTCCCTGGGCCGCAACGACAGCGCCCGGTTCTCCGCGCTGCGGCTGCCGGCGAACCTCCTGCTCGGGGTGGTCGTGGCGGGCCTCGGCCTCGGCGCCGCCTACACCGGTTACCGGGTCTTCCGCCCCCACTCGGCCCGGCCCGAGCGGGGCGAGCGCCCGGAGCGACGGGTCCGCGGCCGCGCCGCGGAGCAGCGCAAGGCCGGCCGCCGCGCCGAGCGGCGCTGGCCGGTGACCGCGGCCGACCTCGCCGCGACCCCGACGCCCCGGCGCACCGTCCGGCTGCGGCTGCTGGCCGCGTGGTGCGTCCTGGCCGTGCTGTACACGCTGCTGGCCACCGTCCCGCGCTACGACGCGCCGAGGTCGCCGGAGTTCACCTCCCCCTGGCCGCGGCTCGGCGATGCGCTGCTGCTCGACGTGCCGCCCACGGCCGTCGCGGTCCTCGGCACCATCCTGGCGGTGCTGCTCGCCGCGGCCGCCGGCGCGTCGCGCACCGACGCCGCGCGCGTCGTTCGCCACGGGCCCGACTACGTCGGCCGGGACCTCGCCGGCCGTGGCCCGGTGGAGCGCAGGGTGGCCGACCAGCTGGGCCGGCTGGCCGCGCACGACGTCGGGTTCCGACTGGCCGGCGTGGCCGTCGGAGTGCTGTTGCTCGCCGTGGCGGCGTGGGCAACAATGCGCGCGATCAACGCCTGGTCGTCCCAGGCCCCGGTCCCGGTGCAACTCGCCAGCCTGCGCGACGCGGTGCTGCTCGCCGCGCTGGCGTCGCTGTGGCTCGGCACCGTGGAGACCCGGCACCGGCGGCTCACCCTGCTGCTGGAACGGCACCGGGAAACTTCCCGGGCATCGGCGGGAACCGGGAGCGGCTCGGCGGAGTCGTAACGGCGCGGTGGAAGGAGCGCGGTGGCAACGGAGGGCATGGCGGGGGGTCAGCAGTGGCTGGCCGACTACACCCGCAGGGTCGGGGAGATCCAACGCAAGGCGGAGCAGACCCAGGAGCAGATCAAGAACCTGCGGGCACGGGCGGCCAGCCAGGACGGCTCGGTGTCGGTCGTGCTGGCCCCCGGCGGGCGCCTGGAGCGACTCGACCTCTCGCCACGGGCGATGGACCTGGGTCCGCAGCGGCTGGCGACGGTGATCACCCAGACCATCCAGGCCGCGCACGCCAACGCGGCGGCGCAGACCGAGGAGGCGCTGCGGCCGCTGGTCGGCGAGTCCGACGCCATGGAGTTCCTGCGCGACCAGATCGGCACCTCGCTGGCCGAGGAGCCGGAGCCCGAGCCGGGCACCGCCCCCGGCGACCAGCCCGCCGGACCGGTGCTGCGCCGGCCCGACGAGCAGGCCCCGAGCCGCCCGGCGCCGCCGCGGCGCCCCCGCCCACCGCGGAACGACGACGATGACGACGAGCCGTTCGGCGGCTCCATCCTGAGGTGAGCCATGACCGGATTCAAATCCACCCCGGAGGACCTGGCGACGCACTCCGCCACCGTGAAGCGGCTCGGTGAGCAGCTGAGCGGCGCGGCGACGACGGGCCGTGGCGTCGACCTCGGCGGGGAGACCTACGGCATCATCGGCCAGGCCTTCGCCGGTGACGTCAAGGAGCAGATCACGCAGACCGCCGACGCGATCGACGAGCTCGCCTCCGGGCTGTCCGACTTCGGCGACGGCGTCGAGAGCGCCGGCCAGCAGTACCAGCGGATCGAGGACGAGATCGAGCAGCTGCTCAAGAAGTTCGGGGGCGAGTGATGGTTCTCACCGGGATGGACGAGCCGACCGCGGGGGCCGGCCCCATCGACACCGTCTACCAGGCGGCGATGGACTTCAACAAGCCCGAGGACTGGGCGATGGACGGCGTCGCGCTGGGGCTGGACACGCTCGGCTTCATCGCCAACCCGCTGGGCAGCCTGCTCGGCGCGGGCATCGGCTGGCTGATCGAGCACCTCGAGTTCCTCAAGGAGCCGCTGGACGACCTCGCCGGCGACCCCGGCGCGATCTTCGGTGTCGCCGCCGTGTGGGGCGAGCAGGTGCGCAAGGAGGTCGGGCGGATCGCCGACGACTACCAGAAGGCGATCCAGTCCGAGATCACCAGCTGGTCGGGCGACGCGGCGGACTCCTACCGCAGGACTGCCAACGAGATCGTGGAGCAGATCCGCTCGCTGGACGCGGCCTCGGCCGCCGTCGCGGAGGGCGTGAAGGGCTCAGGGCAGCTCGTCGCGACCGTGCGCGGCATCATCCGTGACCTCATCGCCGACGTCGTCGCCGAGATCATCATCGCCGCCGGGGCGGCACTGGCCACTAGCTGGTGCTCCTTCGGCGGCTCGATCGCGGCGTTCATCGGCTGGTCCGTCGCCCGCGGCGCGGCCACCGCGGGCAAGATCGCCGGCAAGATCTCCAAGCTGCTGATGAAGCTGGCCAACATCCTGAGCAAGTTCAGCAAGCTGCGCGGTGCCGTGCAGGCGCTGGGCAAGCTGGCCAAGCGGTTCGGCGACGTGGCCAAGACCCTCGGCAAGACCGCCGGCCGGCACGGCAAGGCGCTGCGGCAGATCGAGGGCAAGGTCGACGACTGGAACAACAAGATCGTCGGCCGGTTGCCGGACGGCCTCAGGGACACGGCGGGCAAGGTCGACGACATGATGACCAAGCGCCCGCGGGACGGCTTCGCCGACACCTTCAGCGCGGACAACATCGGCCGGACCGTCGTCTACGAGGCGGCCAAGGAGAACGCGCAGGCCGACGAGAACTACGACAAGGAGAAGGAGAAGCTCGCCGAGGGCAAGCAGTGACGGCCGGCCGGGGGTGGCGGTCAGTCCGGCCGGCGGGCCCGCAGCTGCGCCGCCCTGCCCGCCATCGGCCCCGGCGGGTCCCACACCCAGGTCTGCACGTCCGTGAAGCCCGCGTCGGTGAGCTCGTCGGCGAGCGCGTGCCGGGGCACCGGTAGCCACTTCTCGTGCGCGGAGAGCACCAGCCGCCCACCGGGGCGCAGCACCCGCAGCAGCTCGGCGAAGCCCGCGGCGCGGTCGGACCACAGTGGCACGGTGTTGACGCTCAGCACGACGTCCACCGAGGCGTTGTCCTGCCCGGTGTCGTCGACCGAGCCGAGCCGTAGCTCGACGGTGCCGCGGCGGGCGGCCTCGGCGCACCGCTTCCGGCACAGCTCGAGCATCTCCGCCGAGGGGTCCACGCCGATCACCCGCCGGGCCGCGGCGGCCGCCTCGGCCAGCCCGACTCCGGGACCGGGGCCGACCACGAGCACCGTCTCCTCGGCGGTTGGCCTGGCCACCGCGACGACGTGCCGCTCGGTGGGCCCGTTGCCGCGGGCCATGAGCGCGCCACCGATCCGGCCGAGCACGCCGCGCGGGTGGCCGAAGGCCCTGTCCAGTACGTCGTCGGTCAGTGAGGTACGCATACTTCGAGCACAGCACGCCTCGCCGCGGCCGGCATCGGGGATGACCCGGAATTCGCCGCGGCCGGTCATGGGACCATGGGCAGTGCCCACGACGACCCCGAGGACTCGCGAGTGACACGACCCCGCACGTTCGCCGACACGACCTTCACCCCGCCGGAGCAGATCCGGAACTTCTGCATCATCGCCCACATCGACCACGGCAAGTCGACGCTGGCCGACCGGATGCTGCAGATCACCGGCGTGGTGGAGGAGCGCGCCATGCGCGACCAGTACCTCGACCGGATGGACATCGAGCGGGAGCGCGGCATCACCATCAAGGCGCAGAACGTGCGCCTGCCGTGGCGAGTCGACGGCCGCGACCACGTGCTGCACCTGATCGACACGCCCGGCCACGTGGACTTCACCTACGAGGTCTCCCGGGCGCTGGAGGCGTGCGAGGGCGCGATCCTGCTGGTCGACGCGGCACAGGGGATCGAGGCGCAGACCCTGGCCAACCTCTACCTCGCGCTGGACAAGGACCTCACCATCATCCCGGTCCTGAACAAGATCGACCTCCCGGCGGCCGACCCGGACAAGTACGCCGCGGAGCTGGCGCACATCATCGGCTGCGAGCCGACGGACGTGCTGCGGGTCTCGGCCAAGACCGGCGCCGGGGTGCGCGAGCTGCTCGACGAGGCCGTGCGCCAGGTGCCGCCGCCGGAGGGCGACGCGGACAGCCCACCCCGGGCGATGATCTTCGACTCGGTGTACGACACCTACCGTGGCGTGGTCACCTACATCCGGGTCGTCGACGGCCGGATCACCCCGCGGCAGCGGATCCGCATGATGTCCACCGGGGCCACCCACGAGCTGCTCGAGGTCGGCATCATCTCGCCGGAGCCCAAGCCCAGCGCGGGCCTCGGCGTCGGTGAGGTCGGCTACCTGATCACCGGGGTGAAGGACGTCCGGCAGTCCCGGGTGGGTGACACCGTCACCAGCGAGAAGCACGGCGCGAAGGAGCCGCTGGCCGGCTACCGGGATCCCAAGCCGATGGTCTACTCGGGGTTGTACCCGGTGGACGGCTCGGACTACCCGGTGCTGCGCGAGGCGCTGGACAAGCTGCGGCTCAACGACGCCGCGCTCACCTACGAGCCGGAGACGTCGGTGGCGCTCGGGTTCGGCTTCCGCTGTGGGTTCCTCGGCCTGCTGCACCTGGAGATCACCCGTGACCGGCTGGAGCGCGAGTTCGGCCTCGACCTCATCTCCACCGCGCCGAACGTCGTCTACGAGGTGCGGATGGAGGACGGCACCGAGATGCAGGTGACCAACCCGTCCGACTGGCCGACCGGCGGCAAGATCGCCGAGGTGCGCGAGCCGGTGAGCCGGGTGACGATCATCGCGCCGGCCGAGTTCATCGGCGCGATCATGGAACTGTGCCAGAGCAAGCGCGGCCAGCTGCGCGGCATGGACTACCTGTCCGAGGAGCGGGTCGAGCTGCGCTACGACCTGCCGCTGGCCGAGATCATCTTCGACTTCTTCGACTCGCTCAAGTCGCGCACCCGCGGCTACGCCTCGCTGGACTACGAGGAGGCCGGCGACCAGGCCGCCGACCTGGTGAAGGTGGACATCCTGCTGCAGGGCGAGCCGGTGGACGCGTTCTCCGCGATCGTGCACAAGGACGCCGCCTACGCCTACGGCAACAGGATGGCCACCCGGCTGCGCGAGCTCATCCCACGGCAGCAGTTCGAGGTGCCGATCCAGGCGGCCGTCGGCTCGCGGGTGATCGCGCGGGAGACGATCCGGGCGATCCGCAAGGACGTGCTCGCCAAGTGCTACGGCGGGGACATCTCCCGGAAGCGCAAGCTGCTGGAGAAGCAGAAGGAAGGCAAGAAGCGGATGAAGACCGTGGGGCGCGTGGAGGTGCCCCAGGAGGCCTTCGTCGCTGCTTTGTCCACTGAGGATGGTTCCGACAAGGGCAAGGGCAAGAAGTAGGTCACGTTCGGCTGGCCCGTCGCGCCGGCGGTCGTAGGGTGAGGGCATGTTCGACACGTTGCGTTGCCCCGTGATCGTGGCGCCGATGGCCGGCGGCCCCTCGACCCCCGAGCTGGTGGCGGGCGCGGGCGAGGCCGGCGCCTTCGGGTTCCTGGCCGGTGGCTACCTCGACACCGGCGCGCTGGCCGACCGGATCGACCGCACCCGCGCGCTGACCGGCGCTGACTTCGGGGTCAACCTGTTCGTGCCCGGTGAGCGGTCGACCGCCGGCCTCGGGACCTATGTCGAGCGGGTGCGGGCCGAGGCGGAGCGGTACGGCGTGGCGCCCGGTGAGTCGCGCTGGGACGACGACGCGTACCCGGCCAAGCTGGACGTGGTGGTGGAGCGGCGGGTGCCGGTGGTGTCGTTCACCTTCGGCATGCCGAGTGAGCGGGACGTGGCGCGGCTGCGCGAGGCCGGCAGCAGGGTGCTGGTCACCGTGACCGGGCCGGAGGAGGCCGCCGCGGCGGCCGCGCTCGGCGTGGACGGGCTCTGCGTGCAGGGGTTCGAGGCGGGTGGCCATCGCGGCCTGCTGGCCGACGACCCGGCGCACCCGGCCGGCGGTGAGCTGTACGGGCTGCTCGCCGCGATGCGCCTGGTGTCGGCGGTCACCGACCTGCCGCTGGTCGCGGCCGGGGGACTGGTGCACGGGGCCGACGTCGCCGCGGTGCTGGCGGCCGGCGCGGTGGCCGCCCAGCTCGGCACGGCGTTCCTGCGGGCCGACGAGGCGGGCACGGCGCCGGCGTACCGGCGCGCACTCGCCGAGGCGGGCCGGCCCACGGCGATCACCCGCGCGTTCAGCGGGCGGCCGGCGCGCGGGCTGGTGAACCGGTTCCTGGACGCGCACGGCGCGCACGCGCCGGCCGCGTACCCGCAGGTGCACCACCTGACGAAGCCGGTGCGCGCGGCGGCCGGCGCGGCCGGTGACCCGGAGGCGCTGTCGCTGTGGGCGGGGCAGACCTACGCGCTGGCGGGCGCCGGGCCGGTGGCGGAGATCCTGGACCGGCTGACCGAGCAGGCACGCGCGGCCCTCGACCGCGCCGCCCACCGCGTCCTCGGCCGCTGACGTCTCCGGTGGGCGCCGGTCAGCCGGCGGCGTCGCGCTCGGCGGGGACCGCCGCACCGCCCGCCGGGGCGCGGGTCCCGGCCGAGTGGTGCACGCCGGCCGCGAAGTAGGCGAGCAGCTCGGCCACCTCGGCCGGGTCGTCCAGCTGCGGGCAATGCCCCCAGTCGTCGCGGACCAGCAGCCTGCTGTGCGGCACGAGCGCGTGCAGCTGCCGCCCGGACGCCGCGCTGACCAGGCGGTCCTTGCCGCCGGCGACCACGAGCAGCGGCACTCGCACGCGGTCGAGCTGGTAGGCCGCGGCGAGCTCGGTGATGAGCTGGCGGGCCTGGTGGAGGCGGTGCGTGGTGCTGCGGTAGTCCGGGAACAGCTCGAGGAACCGGCGCACGTGCTCCGGCTCCGCGGTGGTCCGGTCGCCGTAGAGCAGCCACGGCACGACCTGCTCGGCGATCGCGCGGACGACGAACCGGGGCACCGGAAGCGGCAGCGTCGAGTACAGCCGTAGCGGCAGCGGGTACCGGGCGACGGTGCGGATCAGCCACGAGTCGACGAACCCCGGGGCCGCGATGGACGCGATCCCAGCCAGCGGCAACCGCGGATCCTGCGCGGCACGCAGGCCGAGCGTGCCGCCGAGCGAGTTGCCGGCCAGCACCACGGTGCCCAGCGCCGCCTGCTCCCGCAGCAGCGCCGCGGTGAACATGTCGAGCTGCGGCAGCATCGGCCCCGGCCGCAGCGCCTCGGCCGCACCGAACCCGGGCAGGTCCACCGCCACCGCCGGGTGGCCGGCCGCGCCCAGCTCCTCCAGCACCGGGCGCCAGGTGTCCGCGCTGTCGCAGTAGCCGTGCAGCAGCACTAGGCGGGGACGCTCCGACCGCGCGGCCCCGCGCCGCCGCGGCCGCGCGCGTCGCGGCCCTTCCTGCGGGGGCCCGACCTCGAGCACCCTCGTGCGCACCCCGGCGATCCGGCGGTGCCCGACCCGGACCACCGCCGGATCGGTCTCCTGCCGGCCCGGTGGGGTGAGCGGGGCGGCCCGCCGTGTCGCGGTCACCTGTCCAGGCTAGCCAAGGACTCTCGACTTCCGCTCGGAAACCGTGGATCACAAACACGTATCGGCACGGCGTCAACGAGGCGTCTGCCCAGGTCAGCTCACTCCCGGACGAAGACGATCTTGCCGGCGGTCGCCCCCTCGTGCATGTCCCGGAAGCCCCGCTCGGCCTCGGTGAACGGCAGTTCGGCGCCGATCTGCGGGCGGATGCCGGCGAGGTCGACGTAGGCCAGCAGGTCGGCCAGCTCGTCCCGGGTGCCCATGGTCGAGCCGACCACCCGCAGTTGCAGGAAGAACACCCGCTGCAGTTCGGCGTCGGCGTTCGGTCCGCTGGTCGAGCCGGAGACCACGATGACCCCACCCGGCTTGAGCGAGCGCACCGAGTGCCCCCACGTCGCCTTGCCGACCGTCTCGAACACGGCGTCGACTCGCTCCGGGAGCCGAGCCCCGGACTCGAACGTCCGGTGCGCGCCGAGCCGCTCCGCCAGCGCCCGCTTCTCCTCGGTACGTCCGGTCGACCACACCCGCATCCCGGCCGCCACGCCGAGCTGGACCAGCGCGGTGGCGACGCCGCCCGACGCGCCCTGCACCAGCATCGTCTGCCCGGGGCGCAGGCCCGACTTGACGAACAGCATGCGGTAGGCGGTCAGCCAGGCGGTTCCCATGGTCGCCGCCTCGGTGAAGGACAGGCTCGCCGGCTTGGGCAGCACGTTGCGGGCCGGCACCACGACCCAGTCGGCGAAGGTGCCCTGGTACCTCTCGGTGAGCAGGGTGCGCTTCGGGTCGAGCGTGTCGTCGCCCTGCCAGCCGGGCGCGTTGACCACCGAGTGCAGCACCACCTCGGTGCCGTCGTCCAGCACGCCGGCGCCGTCGCAGCCGAGGATCATCGGGAACTGGTTGGGTTTGATGCCCACCCCGCGCAGCGTCCAGATGTCGTGCATGTTCAGGCTGGCCGCCCTGACCGCCACCCTGACCCACCCCTCGGGCACCTCGGGCTCCGGCCGTTCGCCCACCACCAGGGAGGCGAGCGGGTCGTCCTGGTTCGGTTCCTTCGCGTACACGGCAAACATGGGGGTCAACCTACCCGCCCGTCGCTCGGGGTACAGCCGGGCCGGCGTAGGCTCACCGGCGTGCTGGACGGACTGACCGCGTGGTGGGACACGTTCGAGCTGTGGCTCGCGCAACGCTGGTTCCCGGTGCAGTTCGTCCTGGTGATGGCGGTGCTCGTGCCGCTGTGCCTGGGGGTGGCGTGGGTGCTCGGCTGGCTGGTCGACCGCCTGCCCCACCGGTTCGGCGTGACCCGGGAACAGGAGCCGCCGGGCCGGTCTTAGGGTGTCGCCATGCGGAACCGGAGACGGATCACCGCCGCGCTGGTCGGGTTGATCGTCCTGGTGCTCGGCGGCTGGCTGGTGCAGGAGGCCGTCACCGACGGTGGGGGTGCCGGCGCACCGGCCGGAACCAGCCAGGCACCGGCTCTGGGCGCGGAGTCCGGGCAGCGGGCGGTGCCGCTGTCGAGCCTGCCTCCAGAGGCACGTGATACCTGGAAACTGATCGAGCAGGACGGGCCGTTCCCGTACCCGGACCGGGACGGGAGCGTGTTCGAGAATCGGGAGAAGCTGTTGCCCCCCAAGGCGTCCGGGTACTACCGGGAATACACCGTGCCGACGCCGGGCAGCCGGGATCGCGGCCCGCGGCGGCTGGTCACCGGCTCCGGCGGCGAGTTGTACTACACGGACGACCACTACGCGTCGTTCGTCCTCGTGGACCCGGCCCGGTGAGCACCGTGGACACACCGAACGTCAGCTCCATCGCCGACGGCGCGCGGGCGCGCGGGGCGTTCCCGCACGTGGTGAACGCCGGCGCGCGGCCGGACAAGATGTCCACACTGGACGCCATCGCCGCCGCGTTCTCGTTCCCCGACTGGTTCGGCCGGAACCTGGACGCGCTGTACGACATGCTCACCGACCTGTCCTGGCTGCCCACCGGTGAGCACGTGCTGATCTGGGTGGACGCGGACGCGTTGAAGCGCGCGGACCCGAAGGGCTACCTGGGCATCCACGGCGTGCTCTCCGACGCCCAGCGGGCCACCACGCACGGCGCGGACCGGTCCGACCTCCGCCGGCTCACCGTGGTGCTGACCTCCGGCGACGGCAGCGCGCCGGAGTAGCCCGGCGTCCGGTTCGATCAAGCCGGCGGACGGTCGGTCGTGCGAAGCTGACGACATGGAGCAACGCGTCGACATCCTCACCCTCGCCACGGCCGACCTGGACGCCGCCCGGCGGTTCTACCGCGACGGGCTGGGCTGGTCCCCGCTGTTGGACGTGCCCGACGAGATCGTCTTCTTCCAGGTGGCGCCCAGGCTGGTGCTGGGCCTGTTCCGTGCCGACAGGTTCCGCGCGGACCTCGGCGGCACCGCGGCCGAGCCGTCGCTGACCGGGATCACCCTGTCGCACAACGTCGCCAGCCCGGACGCGGTGGACGAGACCGTGCGGGCGGCGGTGCGCGCCGGCGCTCGATTGGTCAAGCCGCCGCAGCGGGCGGACTTCGGCGGCTACCACGGGCACGTCGCCGACCCGAACGGCGTTATCTGGGAGATCTGTCACAACCCGGGCTGGCGGGTCGACCCCGACGGCCGGGTGCACCTGGAGGAGATCCCGGACTGAGTGTCGCTCCGGGGGCCGCTCGTTCGTCTCCCGGACATGAACACGGCACGACGTCCGCGACCGCTGGCCCTCCTGCTGCTGACGGCGCTTCCCTTCGCCGGGGTGGCACCGGCCGGAGCGGCCGCGCCGGGCGGGCGCCTCACCGGCGTCTTCACCATCACCTCGTGGAACGAGAGCACGCACCACGAGCTCCCCGGCGGGGCACGGCTGATCCACCTCACCGCCACCGACACGTTCGCCGGCGGCATCACCGGCGAGGCGTGGGCGGAGGAGGAGCACCTGATCCGCGCCGACGGCACCCGCGACTTCGCCGGGATGATCGTCGTGACCGGGCGAGTCGGCACCAGGGCGGGCGGCTTCGTGATCCGGACGACCGGCACGTTCGACGGGCACACCGCGCGCAGCGACTGGCGGGTCGTCCCCGACTCGGGCACCGGAGGGTTGCGTGGCCTGCGCGGTGTCGGCGGTGACCGGGTGACCGCCGCCGACGGATCGCACGTGCGCTACACCCTCACCTACTGGTTCGACCACTAGGGCCCGACCGTGCGGCCCCGGCTAGTGTCGGGGAATGCTGACCACCGTGGCCGTGCGGAACTACCGGTCACTGCGGGACCTGGTGCTGCCGCTGTCCGGGTTCACCGTGGTGACCGGTGCCAACGGCAGCGGCAAGTCCAACCTGTACCGCGCGCTGCGCCTGCTCGCCGACGCCGCGCGCAACGGCGCCGTGGCCGCGCTCGCCAGGGAGGGTGGGCTGCCCTCGACCCTGTGGGCCGGGCCCGAGGTGCACGGCCGGGCGGTGCGCGAGGGGCGAGCACCGGTGCAACCGGTGCGGCGGAGCGAGCCGGTCGGTCTCCGGCTGGGCTTCGCCGGCGACGAGTTCGGCTACGCGCTGGACCTCGGCCTGCCGGTTCCCGAGGACGAGAGCGAGTTCAACCTGGATCCGGAGGTGAAACGGGAGTGCGTGTGGCGCGGCCCGGTGCTGCGCCCGGCCACCCTGGTCGCCGACCGGGCGGGGCCCAGGATGCTCCGGCGTGACGAGTCCGGCGGCTGGGCGCAGGACGCGCACCCCATCGGACCGACCGACAGCATGCTCAGCCAGTTCGCCGACCCGCGGGCCTGTCCCGAGCTGCTGATCGTGCGGGAGCGACTCCGCTCGTGGCGCTTCTACGACCACTTCCGCACCGACGCCGACGCCCC
The DNA here is from genome assembly GCF_900115565.1 of Amycolatopsis arida. Classification (GTDB taxonomy): domain Bacteria; phylum Actinomycetota; class Actinomycetes; order Mycobacteriales; family Pseudonocardiaceae; genus Yuhushiella; species Yuhushiella arida. Next base: position 147,920 of record NZ_FOWW01000004.1, read on the forward strand.
CGCGCGGCAGAGCCGGATCGGCACCCGCACCCCGGTGCTCGACCACGACGGCGGCGACCTCGCCCCGGCGCTGCGCACCATCCAGGAGTTCGGCGACGGTGCCGCGCTGGGCACGGCGATCGACAACGCCTTCCCCGGTTCCCGACTGGAGGTGTTCGCTGCCGACGACGGCCGGTTCGACCTCCGGTTCCACCAGCACGGGCTGCTCCGCCCGCTCGGCGCGGCCGAGCTGTCCGACGGCACCCTGCGCTACCTGCTCTGGGTGGCCGCGCTGCTCAGCCCGCGGCCGCCGGAACTGCTGGTGCTCAACGAACCGGAGACCAGCCTGCATCCCGACCTGGTGCCGGCGCTGGCCGCCCTGATCGCGACGGCGGCGGAGCGGACCCAGCTCGTCGTGGTCTCCCACTCCGAGCTCCTGGTGCGCGCGGTGACCGCCGTCGCGGAGGACGCCACCCCGGTGGAGCTGGTGAAGGAGCTCGGCGCCACGCAGGTCGTGGGCCAGGGTCGGCTCGACCGGCCGTCCTGGCAGTGGCCCAAGCGATGACGCTAGCCGGCGCCCGGCTCCGAGGGGACCCATGCCGCGGGGCGCTTCTGGGCGAAGGCGGTGATGCCCTCCTGGGCCTCCTCGCTGGCGAAGAACCGGGCGGAGAGCTCGAGCATGTCGGCGAACGCCGCGGACAGGGTCGAAGGTCGCTCGGTGCGCAGCAGCTCCTTGGTCGCGGCGAGCGCGTTGGGGCCGCCGAGCGACAGCGACCGGACGTAGCGGGCGACCTCGGCGTCCAGCCGCTCGGCCGGCACCGCCGCGTTGATCAGGCCGATCTCGGCGGCCCGCTCGGCGTCGAACGTGTCGCCGGTGAGGAAGAGCTCGTGCGCGGCGCGCGGGGTGAGCCGGGGGAGCACGGTCACCGAGATGACCGCGGGGACGACGCCGATCCGCACCTCGGTGAACGCGAAGGTGGCGTCCCGCACCGCGACGGCGATGTCCGCGGCCGCCACGATGCCGACACCGCCCGCGCGGGCCGGCCCGGCGAGCTTGGCGACCACCGGTGTGGGACTGGTCCAGATCTGCTCGAGGATCTCCGGGAACTCGTTGACACCCTGGTCGGCGGCGCCGGCGCCGCGGGCCTCCTTGAGGTCCATGCCGGCGCAGAACACCGGGCCGGTGTGGTCGAGCACGATCACCCGGACGGCCTCGTCGGCCACCGCGGTGGTGAGCCCGTCGCGGAGCTCGCGGCGGAGCTGGGCGGACAGGGCGTTGCGGTTGTGCGGCGAGTCGAGCGTGATCGTCGCGACGCCACCCGCCACCGAGTAGTGCACCAGTTCGTCAGCCATGCGGACACTGTGACACAGCACCCGGTCCGCTCCGACGTGATCCTCGTCGGCGTGCGGTCACCGAATGTGGTCGTGGTGCGGACCGGGTTCGGGGCGGAATGGCAGGCCGTGGCGGCGGAGAACTGGACGAACTGGCGCGCCACCACAGGGTGCACGTGCGTGGCCGTACCGCCTCGTGGTTCGCCAACACCACCCGATTGTGTCGAACGCCCGTTCGAATGTCGCCGTATCGTGGACTCACGCGGCCCATCTGACGCCGCGTTGGAAGGGGGTCGGAAGCGTGCTGGAATCGGTGGTCAGGCCGGGCGGGTGGCAGCGGTGGCCGTCGCCTCGGCGTATCGCTGGAGGACCAGGTGGGCGACTTTGGTGTCCGCGCCGAGCGGTGCGGCCAGGGGGATGGCCGGGTCCGCGTGCCGGGCGAGCGTGGCGATCCGGTCGGGCAGCAGGCCCGGCGCGAGGAACCAGGACGCCACCGCGAACCGGCGGGCGCCCATGGCGCGGAGCTTCGCGATCGCCGCCGGGACGTCCGGCTTGGCCGCGCTGGCGAACGCCGCGACCACCCCGGCGACCGGGTTCCTGGTAGCCCAGTGCCGGGCCAGGCGGCGCACCACGTCGTTCGCGGCCGCGTGCGACGAGCCCACCGCGGCCAGGACGATGCCGAGTTCGGGGTCGGTGAGGTCGGCACCGGCCGCGACGAGCCGGTCGAGGGCGAGCGCCGCCAGGGCCGGCGGGTGACCGAGCACGTCCGTCACCGACACTCGTAGCCGGGGTGAGCGGGTGGTGACCTGGTCGACCAGCGCCGGTAGGTCGACCCGGGCGTGGTAAGCGGTGCCGAGCAGCAGCGGCACCACCACCGCCTCCCGGTGACCGTCGCCGTGCAGTGCGGTGAGGACGTCCGGCACGCTCGGCTCGGACAGGTCGAGGAACGCCGGACGCACCTCGAGACCCGGCGCGAGCGCCCGCACGACGTCGACCAGTGCCCGAATGGTCGCCGCCGAGTGTGGGTCACGACTGCCGTGCGCCACCGCCACCAGCGGCGGCGCACCACCGGCGTCACCGGTAACCACGGCGCCCCGGTTCGTGCCGTCGGCTGGCCGGGTGCCGCCGCGTGCCGTGGTACCACGATCGGGCACACCGCCAACCAGGGCGGGGAGGGGGTGGGGGAGGGGCCCCTTCGGTAGGTGCGCGGCGCTCACGTCTGCGTACTCGGTGCGGACGGTTCGGGTGACGGCGACCCGGGCGCGGACGCCGGTGACGCCGATCCCGCGGCCGACGGGGGGCGCAGGGCCGAGAAGCGCTCGCCGACCATGCCGGCGGCCAGCGTGTCGCCGTTCTTCGGGTCGATCACCAGGAACGCGCCGGTGCGCGGGCTGGTGGCGTAGTCGTCCACCGGGACCGGCTCGGCCAGCCGCAGCCGCACCGCACCGATCTCGTTCAGTTCCAGCGAATCGGGACCGTCCACGGTGGACAAAGACTGCTCGTCGAAGCGGCGGTCCAGCTCCTCCACCAGCGCCGGAACGGTGCGGGTGCCGTGCTTCACCAGCACCCGCGCCCCGGCTCGCAGCGCGGTCCCGGACAGCCAGCACAGCGTCGCGGCCAGCTCGTCGGTCACGGTCGGCGGCGCGTCCGCCGCGGCGAGCAGGTCACCCCGGGCGACGTCCAGCTCGTCGGCCAGCACCACGGTCACCGACCGCCCGGCCCCTGCCTCGGGCAGCGGACCGTCCGCGGTGTCCACCCGCTCGACCCTGCTGCGCAACCCCTGCGGCAGCACCACCACCTCGTCGCCCGGCCGCACGGTGCCCGAGGCCACCTGCCCGGCATACCCGCGGTAATCGGGATGCTCGGGGGTACGCGGCCGGATCACGTACTGCACCGGCAGCCGGAACGGCGCGTCGTGCGGGTCGGGCGCCACCGGCACGTTCTCCAGGTGTTCCAGTAGCGTCGGCCCGGCGTACCACGGCGTGCGCTCCGAGCGGGCGGCCACGTTGTCGCCGTGCAGCGCCGACACCGGGATCGCCAGCACGGTGCCCTCGGCGTAGCCCAACGACGCCGCGTGGGTACTGAATTCCTTGGCGATCACCGCGAACGCGGCCTCGTCGTAGCCGATCAGGTCGATCTTGTTCACCGCGAGCACCAGGCGCGGCACGCCGAGCAGGGCGAGCACGGCGGCGTGCCGGCGGGTCTGCTCCACGACACCCTTGCGCGCGTCCACCAGCAACACGGCCAGCTGTGCCGTCGACGACCCGGTGACGGTGTTCCGCGTGTACTGCACGTGGCCCGGCGTGTCGGCCAGCACGAAGCTGCGCCGCGGCGTGGCGAAGTACCGGTAGGCGACGTCGATGGTGATGCCCTGCTCCCGCTCCGAGCGCAGCCCGTCGACCAGCAGGGAGAGATCCGGTGTGGACAGTCCACGGTCGACGCTGGCGCGGCGCACCGCGTCGAGCTGGTCGGCCAGCACCGACTTCGTGTCGTAGAGGAGCCGCCCGACGAGGGTGGACTTTCCGTCGTCCACGCTGCCGGCCGTGGCCAGGCGCAGCAAAGAGCTCATGGTCAGAAGTACCCCTCTCGCTTGCGGTCCTCCATCGCGGCCTCGGACAGCCGGTCGTCGGCCCGGGTGGCGCCCCGCTCGGTGAGGCGGCTCGCCAGCACCTCGGCGATGACGTCCTCCACCGTGGCGGCCGTCGACTCCACGGCGCCGGTGCACGAGCCGTCGCCGACGGTGCGGTAGCGCACGGTCAGCTCGCGCACCTCCTCGCCCTCGCGCGGCCCGCCCCACGGACCATCGGTCAGCCACATCCCGTCCCTGCGGAAGACCTCGCGCCGGTGTGCGTAGTAGATCGACGGCAGCTCGATCCGCTCCTTGGCGATGTAGTGCCACACATCGGCCTCGGTCCAGTTCGACAGCGGGAACACCCGAACGTGCTCGCCGGGGCGGTGCCGGCCGTTGTAGAGGTTCCACAACTCGGGCCGCTGCCGGCGCGGCTCCCACTGCCCGAACGCGTTGCGCAGGCTGAAGATCCGCTCCTTGGCGCGCGCCCGCTCCTCGTCCCGCCGGCCGCCGCCGAACACCGCGTCGAACCTGTGCTCGGTGATCGTGTCCAGCAGCGGCACGGTCTGCAGCGGGTTGCGGGTGCCGTCCGGCCGCTCGGCCAGCCGGCCGTCGTCGATCCAGTCCTGGACCTTCGCCACGACCAGCCGCAGCCCGTGCCGGGCCACCACCTCGTCCCGGAACGCGATGACCTCGGGGAAGTTGTGCCCGGTGTCGACGTGCAGCAGCGGGAACGGCACCGGCGCCGGCCAGAACGCCTTGATCGCCAGGTGCAGCAGCAGGGTCGAGTCCTTGCCGCCGGAGAACAGGATCACCGGGCGATCGAACTCACCGGCCACCTCCCGGATGATGTGGATGGCCTCCGACTCCAGCGCGGTCAGGTTGTCGCGGGCCGCGTCCGTCGCGGGCTCGAGCGTCGTCATGGCTCCCTCTCTCACGCGTGCAGGCCACACTCGGTCTTCGCCTTGCCCGCCCACCGGCCGCTGCGCGGGTCGGCCCCCGGCGCGACCTTCGCCGTGCACGGCGCGCAGCCGATTGACGGGTACCCCTCGGCGACCAGCGGGTTCTGCAGGATCCCGTGCTCGTGCAGGTAGCCGTCGAACTCCTCGTCGGTCCACGCCGCGATCGGGTTCACCTTCACCAGGCCGTTGCGCTCGTCCCACGTGACGATCGGCGTGTTCGCCCTGGTCGGCGCGTCCACCCGGCGCACGCCGGTGATCCAGCACGAGTAGCCGGCCAGGGTGCGCCGCAGCGGCACCACCTTGCGCAGGAAGCAACACTGGTTCGGGTCCCGCTCGTGCAACCGCGGGCCGTACTCGGCGTCCTGCTCGGCGACGCTCTGCTCCGGGTAGGCGTTGACGATCCGCACGTCCGGGTAGACGGTGGTCACCGCGTCCCTGGTGCCGATCGTCTCGGCGAAGTGGTAGCCGGTCTCCAGGAACAGGACGTCCACATCGGACTTGATTTTCGTGACCAGGTCGATCAGCACGGCGTCCTGCATGTTCGACGCGACGATGAGGTCGTCGCCGAACCGCTCCACCGCCCAGCGGATCGCCTCCTCCGCCGTCGCGTCGGCGAGCTCGGCGGAAGCCCGCTCCGCCAGCGCCTTCAGCTCCTCGGTCCGGGTTGCCGTTGTCATCGCACGCCTCCTGGAAGCCGCAGTCCCACCAGTGTCACCGCGAAGACACGGCGGCATGCCGTGCACAACCACGCACCCTGCCGCTCTTCTTCCGGCCTGAGATCCTCGTCACCGCAGTACGGGCAGTAGAAGGGCGCCGCGCGCTCACTCACCGCAGGTCCTCCTCCGCCGCGCGGGCCACCCACTGCGCGAAGCGCTCACCCTGCTCGCGCTGGGCGACGAAGCGGCGCACCACCCGCTCGACGTAGCCGGTCAGCTCCGCGGCGGTGACCTTGTGCCCGCGCAGCTTGCGGCCGAACCCGGCGTCCAGGCCGAGCCCGCCGCCCAGGTGCACCTGGAAGCCCTCGACCTGGGTGCCGTCGTCGTCGGTGACGATCTGCCCCTTGAGCCCGATGTCGGCCGTCTGGATCCGCGCGCACGAGTTCGGGCAACCGTTGAGGTGCACGCTCACCGGTGTGTCTATATCGGACTGGATATCGGCGAGCCGTCGCTCCAGGTCGGCGACCAGCCGCTGGGCCCGCGCCTTGGTCTCGACGATCGCCAGCTTGCAGAACTCGATTCCGGTGCACGCCATCACGCCGCGCCGCCACGGCGAGGGGTCTGCCCGCAGCCCCAGCTCGGCCAGCTCCGCCCGCAGCCCGGACACCTCGGACTCGGGCACGTCGAGCACCACGAGCTTCTGCTGTGGGGTCAGCCGTACCCTGGCCGACCCGGCCCGCTCGGCGGCCTTCGCCACGGCGAGCAGCGACGAGCCGGACACCCGGCCGGCGACCGGCGCCGCGCCGACGTAGTACCGGCCGTCGTGCTGGCGGTGCACCCCGACGTGGTCGATGGGCACGGCCGGCACCTCGGGCGCGGGACCGTCGAGCAGCGGCCGCTTCAGGTACTCGGTCTCCAGCACCTCGCGGAACCTCGCCGCGCCCCAGTCCTTGACCAGGAACTTGATCCGCGCCCGGTGGCGCAGCCGGCGGTAGCCGTAGTCGCGGAACACGCCGACCACGCCGGCCCACACGTCCGGCACCTCGGCCAGCGGCACCCAGGCACCCAGTCGCTGGCCGAGCATCGGGTTGGTGGACAGCCCACCGCCGACCCAGACGTCGAAGCCGGGGCCGTGCTCGGGGTGTTCGACCCCGACGAACGCCACGTCGTGGATCTCGTGCGCCACGTCCGGCAGGCCGGAGATCGCGGTCTTGAACTTGCGCGGCAGGTTGGCGAACGCGGGGTCACCGACGTAGCGGCGGCGGATCTCCTCGATCGCCGGCGTACCGTCGATGATCTCGTCGGCGGCGATGCCCGCCACCGGGGAGCCGAGGATCACCCGGGGGCTGTCCCCGCACGCCTCCATCGTGGTCATCCCGGCCGCCTCGAGCTTCTGCCAGATCGTCGGCACGTCCTCGATGCGGATCCAGTGGTACTGGATGTTCTGCCGGTCGGTGATGTCGGCGGTGTCCCTGGCGTAGGTCTGGGAGATCTCGCCGAGCAGGGCGAGCTGCTCGGTGGTCAGCGCGCCGCCGTCGAGGCGCACCCGCAGCATGAAGTAGGAGTCGTCGAGCTCCTCCGGCTCCAGCGTCGCGGTGCGGCCGCCGTCGATCCCGGGCTTGCGCTGCGTGTACAGCCCGTACCAGCGGAACCGGCCCCGTAGGTCACCGGGGTCGATCGCGTCGAAGCCGGCGCGGGCGTAGATGTTCTCGATCCGCGCCCGCACGTTGAGCGGATGGTTGTCCTTCTTGGACCGCTCGTTCGGGTTGAGCGGCTCGCGGTAGCCCAGCGCCCACTGCCCTTCGCCTCGGCGTTGCTTGGGGCGCGCGGCGCGGCCGGTGTTCGGGGTTTCGCGCGTCGGCGAGGCCATCTGGTCGTCCTCCGGGGACTGGCGGTAAGGTGCCGCGCGCGCCGGCGAGCGCCCGGGGTCGACCGTGGTGGGAGCGCTTCGCGGCGGGCCCGGCGCCTGGTGGTTACGGAAACGGGCGGCGGGAGGTCAGCTCGTCGCCTGGCACAGTGCGCTGGCCATACGGCCCTGATCCACGTGTCGTCGGGACACGAGTCGCACACCGGCAGAAGTCACCCGTCCAGGGTGCCACGCGCCCAGAATGTGGTCGAGCCGCATCCACATGCTGGGAGAAGTGTCACGGTGGGCGGTGCGGTACCGAGGACGCAGCGCGACGGCGGCCACCCCGGCGTCAGGGAGTCGCGGCCCGCTCGGCGGCGGCGATGCCCCGGCGGCAGCCCCGGCCCAGGTCACGGCGCCGCTGGATCCTCCGCAGCAGCGGGAGCGGGCCCAACTCGGCGTCCGGGTCGCCGTGCCGGCGGGTCACCGTCAGCTCGGCGCCGTCCAGGGTGCCGTACCGCGACCAGCACTCCCACCGTTCGAGATCGGGCATCGAGTAGTCGTACCCGAACACCAGCGCGGGCCCGCCGGCCGGCAGGTCACCCGCGGCGAGCGGGCGCAGGCCGACGCGCTGGCCTCCGTCCCGTACCGAGGCGGTGCGCACCGCGGGGGCCCCGCCGTGCCCGTGCACCACGAGTGCCTGGGTGCGCGGGTTGGTGCGCGCGGGCAAGTCGGTGACGGTGTGCGCGTGCGCCAGCCGGACGACGATCCGGGGCAGCCACCACCAGTTCTCCCGGCGCAGCAGCGGGCTGTCGGCGAGCACCCGCGACGGCGGGTACTTCCTTAGTTCCTGGTCGAGCAGCTCACCGGCGAACACCTCGCCCGTGGTGTCGTCGGTCACGTCGATCCGGCCGGCCGCCGCCGCGCCGGCGCGGCGGGGCGGCAGGGAGCGGGAGTCGGTCACGGCGAACACCGCCTCCCCGGCCGCGCCCAGGTCGGCGATCTCGGCGGCGCGGGCGTAGGGCAGCGCCACGCACGGTGCTCCGTCCAGCGTCAGCGGTGTCACCGCCACCGCCGCGGGTTCACCCGACGGTCGTAGCCAGCACAGCTCCGCGGTGACCGCGCGTCGCCATAACCGAACCAACTCGTTCACGTCTCAACTCTTCTCTCGAAGATCGGGCTGCTGCTACCGTGCCGCGCAGTATCGGCTGGTCACAAGCCTCCGGCCAGTGGCGTCCGTGGAGGATCCGACATGCCCGCGATCGTGGTTGCCCTGGTGGTGGCCGTCCTGTTCTACCTCGGGTACCGCTACTACTCGGCGTATCTCGCCCGCAAGGTGTACGCCCTGGACCCGGCGTTCGTCACCCCCGCGCACAGCATGCGGGACGGCGTCGACTTCGTGCCGACGAACAAGCACGTGCTCTTCGGCCACCACTTCACCTCGGTGGCCGGCGCCGCGCCGATCGTCGGCCCGGCGATCGCGGTCTTCTGGGGCTGGGGGCCGGCGCTGGCGTGGGTGGTGCTCGGCACGATCTTCGCCGCGGGCGTGCACGACTTCGGCGCGCTGGTCGTGTCGGTGCGGCACCGCGCCAAGAGCATCGGCACCCTGGCCAAGGAAGTGATCAACAAGCGGGCCCGGACGCTGTTCCTGCTGATCATCTTCTTCCTGTTGACCCTGGTCAACGCGGTGTTCGCGGTGGTCATCGCGAACCTGTTCGTCGCCAACCCCTCGGCCGTGCTGCCGATCCTGCTGGAGATCCCGCTGGCCATCGCCATCGGCCAGTACATCTACCGCACCCGCAGCGCGGCGCTGGTGCCGTCGATCGTCGGGGTCGTCCTGCTGTACGCGACGATCCTGCTGGGGCAGCTCTGGCCGATCTCGCTGGCCGGCATCGCCGCCGAGGACGGGCTGCTCACCGAGCGCAACCTCTGGGTGATCCTGCTGTTCGCCTACACGTTCGTGGCGTCCCGGATCCCGGTGTGGGTGCTGCTGCAGCCCCGCGACTACATCAACTCGCACCAGCTGTTCATCGCGCTCGGCGTGATCGGGCTCGGGCTGCTGGTCGGCATGGACCGCATCGTGGCGCCGATCGTCAACGACACCCCGGCCGGCTCACCGAGCTGGTTCCCGTTCCTGTTCATCACCATCGCCTGCGGCGCGATCTCCGGCTTCCACAGCCTGGTCGCGTCGGGAACCACGTCGAAACAGCTGGACAAGGAGACCGACGCCCGATACGTCGGTTACATGGGTGCCGTGGGCGAGGGTTCGCTGGCGGTCGGTTCGATCCTGGCCTGCACCGCCGGGGTGGCGGCCACCCAGGTGGACTGGAACGCGTTGTACACCAACTTCTCCACGGCGTCGGGCGGGGCGACCGGCAACTTCGTCAACGGTGTCGCGTCCTTCGCCGGCAACCTCGGCGTGCCCACCTCGGTGGCGGTGATCTTCGCGGCGATCGTGGTGATCAGCTTCGCGGCCACCACGATGGACACCGGGGTGCGGCTGCAGCGCTACATCGTGCAGGAGATCGCCGAGATCGCCGGCGCGCGGGGGGTGGCCCGCAACGTCACGCTGGCCACCGCGATCGCGGTGCTCATCCCGCTGGTGATGGCGTTGCTGCCGGGCGGAGGGGACGCCGGGTACACCTTCGGTGTGCTGTGGCAGCTGTTCGGCACCACCAACCAGCTCACCGCGGGGCTGGCGCTGGCGGTGATCGCCGTGTGGGTCACCCGTCACCGGCGCAGCCCGGTGGCCATCCTCGTTCCGCTGGTGTTCCTGCTCGCGATGACCAGCTGGGCGCTGATCATCAACCTCGGCAAGTTCGTCGACCAGGGCCAGTGGGTGCTCGCGCCGCTGGACACGATCATCTTCGTGTTGGCGCTCTGGCTGATCGTGGAGAGCGCGATCGCGCTGCGCCGGGCCTGGCTGTCGGCGCGGTCGCCGGAGCGGGAGCCGGAACCGGAGTCGTGAGCGGGTGGGGCCGGCTGCGGTCGGCGTGGCGGCGGCTGGAGCGCGGGCACGACGCGCTGTTCGTGGCGCGCTGGCGGCAGGGGTTGCGCCGGGAGGCGCGCCGGCGCGAGGACACGCTGCGGGCGCTGGTGCTGCTGGAGTCGTTGGGCGTGGACAACCCGGTGGCCTACGAGACGCTGGACCTCGTGCCGTACCTGGTGGCCGACCTGCACGCGTGGCACCGGCGGATGGGGCGGGAGAGCTTCGGCGATCCCGGGGTGTGCTGTTGAGGCCGATCCGGTTCTTCGGCGGCAAGGGCGGGGTCGGCAAGACGACGTTGGCCGCCGGCTACGCGCTGCACCGGGCGCGGCGCGGGGAGCGGACCCTCGTGGTGTCGACCGACCCGGCGCACTCCCTCGGTGACGTGTTCGGCGTGCCGTTGGGGGAGCGGCCGCTGGCGGTGGTGCCCGGGTTGTGGGCGGCGGAGGTCAGCGGGGAGGCGCAGGCGGCGCGGCGGGTGGCGGAGATCGTGGCGGACGCGGAGCGGACGTTGCCGCGGGAGGTGCTGCCGGCGGTGCGTCGGCACCTGGCCAGGGCGGTGGAGAGCCCGGGGACCGTCGAGTCGGCGCTGCTGGACGCGGTGACCGATCTCGTGGAGCAGGTGGGTCGGGACTGGGATCGGCTGGTGGTGGACAGCGCGCCGACGGGGCACATGCTGCGGTTGCTGAGCCTGCCGGCGTTGCTGACGCCGTGGATCGAGGGGCTGGCGCGGCAGCGGGAGAGCGTGCGCGGGGTGGACCGGCTCGCGGCCGGGTTGGTGGGGCGGGCCGACGAGGAACCGGACCCGCTGCTGGAGCGGTTGCGGGCGCGACGGGAGCGGATGGCCGGGTTGGTCGAGCGGCTGCGGGCCGACGCGGAGGTACACCTGGTGCTGGTGCCCGAGCGGCTGCCGCTGGCGGAGACGGTGCGCGCGGCGGAGCAGCTGACCGGCGGCGGGCTGCGGCTGGGAACCGTGGTGGTGAACCGGGTGGTGCCGGCGGGGGAGACCGGCCTGCTGGCGCGGCGGCGGGAGCAGCAGGAGGAGGTGCTCGCGCGCGTGGCGGAGCGCTTCGGCCGGGAGGGCGTGGCACGGGTGCCGCTGCTGCCCGGGGCGCTGACCTCGACCGCCGAGCTGACCGAGGTCGCGGACCTGGTGAGCGACCTGTAGCCGCGCGACGAGCCGGATGAGCGGCAACCTCGAGTCTCCGTGTGCTGGTCATCGGGGCGACCACGGTTCTCCGCCGGGAGGAACACGCCTGCCGGTCACTCGGCCAGCACACCCTCGTCGACCAGCTTCGGCGACATCGCGTTCCGTGGAGAACCGCCCCCGCCTGGCTAGCCCTGCTGTCGAGTTGGCTGCTCGATCCAGTCGGCGTCGCATGCAGACCGGCTGGCTGGAGCACCACGACCGCCGGTGAGGCGGCGCCGGTCCACCCGGTCATACTGGTCGGGTGGCTGTTCCCGTCCTCCCCGAGGCGTCGGCGCTGCCCGCGCCCGCGCTGGCCGGGCTCGCCGGGCGGCCGTTCGGCGTGTACGTGCACGTCCCGTTCTGCGCCACCCGCTGCGGGTACTGCGACTTCAACACCTACACCGCCGGTGAGCTGGGCTCGGCCGCGTCGCCGCGGTCTTGGCTGGAGGCGCTGCGCCGCGAGCTCGACCTCGCCGCCCTCGTGCTGGGCTCGGCACCGCCGGCGGACACCGTGTTCGTCGGGGGCGGCACGCCGTCGCTGCTCGGCGCGGACGGCCTGGCCGAGGTGCTGGCCGCGGTCCGCGCCGCCTTCGGGCTGGCCCCCGGTGCCGAGGTGACCACCGAGGCCAACCCCGAGTCCACCTCCCCCGAGTTCTTCGCTGGCATCCGCGCCGCCGGCTACACGCGCGTCTCGCTGGGCATGCAGTCGGCCGCCCCGCACGTGCTGCGCGTGCTGGATCGCACGCACACCCCCGGCCGGCCGGGGGCGGCCGCCACGGAGGCGAGGGCCGCGGGGTTCGCGCACGTCAACCTGGACCTGATCTACGGCACGCCGGGTGAGCGCACCGAGGACCTGGCGGCGTCGCTGGCCGCGGTGGTCGAGGCGGGCGTCGACCACGTGTCGGCGTACTCGCTGATCGTGGAGGACGGTACCGCGTTGGCTCGCCGGGTGCGCCGCGGTGAGCTGCCGGCGCCCGACGAGGACGTGCTGGCCGCCGACTACGAGCTGATCGACCGCACCCTGCGGGACGCCGGCCTGCGGTGGTACGAGGTGTCGAACTGGGCGGCCACCGACGCCGCCCGCTGCCGGCACAACCTCGGCTACTGGCGCGGTGGCAACTGGTGGGGCGCCGGGCCCGGCGCGCACAGTCACGTCGGCGGGGTGCGCTGGTGGAACGTCAAGCACCCGGCCCGCTACGCCGGCCTGCTCGCCGCCGGCGAGTCCCCGGTCGGCGGGCGGGAGGAGCTCACCACCGACGAGCGGCACACCGAGCGGGTGATGTTGGAGCTGCGACTGGCCGAGGGCCTGCCGCTGGACGCGCTGGACGTCGCCGGCCGGCGCGCCGCCCGCGCGGCCGCGACCGAGGGCCTGCTCGAGGGGTCCACGATGGACGCCGAGGCCCGGGCCGTGCTCACCGACCGCGGCCGGCTGCTCGCCGACGGCGTGGTGCGCCGCCTGCTGGGCTGACCGGGCTCACCCGCTGGTGGGGCGAGCGGCTGCCCTGCGCCACCAGCACGGAACCCGGCGCCCCCTGACCGTGGGCGGGCGTCGTGTCCGCGCGCCGCGATCAGGTGTTCGCGCCGCACGACGCGGACACGCGTGCACAGAGGGCGGACACGCGTACGCGCAACGCGAGCAAGGGGGCAAGCGCGCGCCGGAGAAAGTGAGGGTAGCCTAATCTGAGTAAACGTCGTCGGGGTTTGTCGAGGAGAAGGCGTATGGCGGAGCAACCCGCCCGCAAGCGGCCGCTGACCCGGCTGCGGGTCCAGCGGGTGGAGCGGATCACCCCCCACATGATCCGGGTGGTCGCCGGAGGTGACGGGCTCGCCGAGTTCGTGGCGAACGGGTTCACCGACAGCTACGTGAAGCTGGTGCTCCCGGTGCCCGGGGTGCGCTACCCGGAGCCGTTCGACATGCGACGGATCCGGGCCGAGCTGCCACCGGAGCAGTGGCCGACGCTGCGCACCTACACCGTGCGCTACCTGGACCGGGCCGCGGGTGAGCTGGCCATCGACTTCGTCCACCACGGTGACCAGGGGCTGGGCGGCCCGTGGGCCGCGGCGGTGCGGCCCGGCGACGAGATGATGATCCTCGGCCCCGGCGGGGCCTACGCGCCCTCCGCCGACGTCGACTGGCATCTGCTGGTCGGTGACGAGAGCGCGCTGCCCGCGATCGGCGCCGCGCTGGAGGCGATGCCGGCCGGCGCACCGGTCCGGGCGCTGATCCTGGTCGAGGACGGCGCCGAGGAGCAGCTCCTCGTCACCAAGGGTGACGCCGAGGTGCGCTGGTTGCACCGTCGCGCCGGTGACGACGTGGTGGCGGCCGTGCGCGCCCTCGACTTCCCGGCCGGCACCGTGCAGGCGTTCGTGCACGGCGAGGCCGGGTTCGTCCGCGAGCTGCGCCGGCACCTGCTCGACGAGCGCGGGGTGCGCCGCGACCTGCTGTCCATCTCGGGCTACTGGCGGCGGGGCAAGAACGACGAGGAGTGGCGCGCGGAGAAGGCGGCGGAGAAGGCGTCGGAGAAGGCGTCCTGACCCCGACGCCGGCTCGCCCCGGCGGCACCCGGATGACCACGCCGGTGCCGAGCGGCCGGGTGGGGGACAGCCCGAACGTCGCGGAGAAGCTGTCGCTGACGTGCGGTGCGCTGGCGAAGCCCGCGCGCGACCGCGGCGGTGGTGAGGCCCGCGCCCGATCTGGCTCTACTGCGGCGTCGAGGTCGTCGCCGCGCAGTGCTGGCGGTCAGCGCCTGACCCTCACCCGCCCGCCAGTGCGCCGATCACCTCTCTGCCGTAGGCGGCCAGCGTCTCCTCCCGCTGGTCGTGCATCAGGTACACGGCGAACTGGTCGACCCCCAGGGCGGCCAGTTCCCGCAGCCGGTCCACGTGCGCCCCGGCCGGCCCCAGCAGGCAGAACCGGTCGACGATCTCGTCGGGCACGAAGTCGGTGGACGGGTTGCCGGCCCGCCCGTGGTGGGCGTAGTCGTAGCCCTCGCGCCCGGCGATGTAGTCGGTCAGCTCCCGCGGCACCGGCCCGGTGTCGCCGTAGCGGGCCACCAGGTCCGCCACGTGGTTGCCGACCATCCCGCCGAACCAGCGCAGCTGCTCCCGCTGGTGCGCCAGGTCGGTGCCCACGTAGGCGGGCGCGGCCACGCAGACGGTGATCCCCGCGGGGTCCCGCCCCGCGGCGCGCGCCGCCTCCCGCACCGAGCCGATCGTCCACCGGGCGATCGCCGGGTCGGCGGTCTGCAGGATGAACCCGTCGGCGTGCTCGCCGACCATCCGCAGCGCCTTCGGCCCGTACCCGGCCATCCACATCTCCAGCCGGCCGTCGCGGACCCACGGGATGCGCACCACCCGGTCGCCCATCGACACCGCCCTGCCCTCGGCCAACTCCTTGATCACGTGCATGGCGTCGCGCACGGTGGCCAGCGTCGACGGCGGCTTGCCGACCACCCGGTGCGCCGAGTCGCCGCGGCCGATGCCGCACACGGTGCGGTTGCCGAACATGTCGTTGAGCGTGGCGAACAGCGACGCGGTCACCGACCAGTCCCGGGTACCCGGGCTGGTCACCATCGGGCCGACCGTCATCGTCGACGTCGCCGCCAGGACCTGCGAGTAGATCACGAACGGCTCCTGCCACAGCACGCAGGAGTCGAACGTCCAGCCGTAGCCGAAGCCCTGATCCTCGGCCACCCGCATCAGCCGGACCACCTCGCGTGCCGGCGGGTCGGTCTGCAACACCACCCCGAAGTCCATTGCGGACACCCCTATCGCAGGTACTGGCAGCGGTCCCGGGACAGGAACGTGCCGTGGCCGACCCTTCCGCTGAACGTCCCACCGGAGAGCACCACCCGGCCCCGGGAGAGCACCGTCTCGACCCGGCCGGTGACCTCGAAGCCCTCGTACGCCGAGTAGTCCACGTTCATGTGGTGGGTGGCCGCGGACAGGGTCTGCCGCGCCGTGGGGTCGTAGATCACGATGTCGGCGTCCGATCCCGGCGCGATGACGCCCTTGCGCGGATAGAGTCCGAACATCAGCGCCGGGGTGGTCGAGGTGATCTCCACCCAGCGGGCCAGGGAGATCTCCCCGCTGACCACGCCCTGGTGCAGCAGGTCCATCCGGTGCTCCACGCCGGGCATCCCGTTCGGGATGTCCCGGAAGTCGTCCCTGCCGAGCTCCTTCTGGTCCTTCAGACAGAACGGGCAGTGGTCGGTCGACACCACCGACAGGTCGTTGGTGCGCAAGCCCCGCCACAGGTCGGTCTGATGCGACCTGTCCCGTAGCGGCGGGGACGCCACGTACTTCGCGCCCTCGAAGCCGGGGGCCATCATGTCGTCGAGCGACAGGTAGAGGTACTGCGGGCAGGTCTCGGCGAACACGTTCTGCCCGGTGTCGCGCGCCTCGGCGACGGCGGCCAGTGCCTGCGCCGCGGACAGGTGCACGATGTAGAGCGGCGCGCCGGTGACCTTGGCCAGCATGATCGCCCGATGGGTGGCCTCGCCCTCCAGCTCCGGCGGCCGGGTGAGGCCGTGCTGCGCCGGCTCCCGGCGGCCCTCGGCGATCGCCCGCGCCGCGAGCTCGTCGATCGCGATGCCGTTCTCGGCGTGCATCATGATCGTCGCGCCGATCTCGGTCGCCTTGTCCATCGCGCGCAGGATCTCGCCGTCCGTGGAGTAGAGCGCGCCCGGGTAGGCCATGAACATCTTGAAGCTGTTCACCCCGGCGCCGGCGCAGGTCGACATCTCCTTGAGCGTCGTGTCGTTGACGTCCGACACGATCATGTGGAAGGCGTAGTCCACGGCGCAGTTGCCGTCCGCCTTCCGATGCCATTCGTCCAAAGTAGCCAGCAGGGACGTGCCCTTCTCCTGCTTGGCGAAGTCGATGATCGTGGTGGTGCCGCCCCAGGCCGCCGCGGTGGTGCCGGTGGCGAAGGTGTCCGAGACCACCGTCCCGCCGAAGGGCATCTCCATGTGGGTGTGCGCGTCGACACCGCCGGGCAGCACGTACTTTCCGGCGGCGGCGAGCACGGTGTCCGCGGCGTCGGGGTCGAACACGCCCGGCGCGGCGACCGCCGCGATCCGCTCGCCGTCCACCAGGACATCGGCCGCGCTCGCGCCGGTGCTGCTGAGCACGGTGCCGCCGGTGATCAGGGTTCGCATGCCGGCCTCCTCACGCCTCGACGAGCGGCCCGTAGCTGTCCGGCCGCCGGTCCCGGTAGAACGCCCACAGGTCGCGGACCTCGGCCAGCAGGCCCATGTCCAGGTCCCGCACCACGACCTCGTCCTCGGTGTCCGAGGCCGCCTCGCCGACCACCTGGCCGCGTGGGTCGGCGAAATAGGACTGGCCATAGAACTCGTTGTCCCCCAACGGCTCCACGCCGACCCTGTTGATGGTGCCGACGAAGTACTCGTTGGCCACGGCGGCGGCCGGCTGCTCCAACCGCCACAGGTACTCGGAAAGGCCGCGGCTGGTGGCCGACGGGTTGAACACGATCCGCGCGCCGGCGAGGCCGAGCGCCCGCCAGCCCTCCGGGAAGTGCCGCTCGTAGCAGATGTACACCCCGATCCGGCCGACCGCGGTGTCGAACACCGGGTAGCCCAGGTTGCCGGGACGGAAGTAGAACTTCTCCCAGAACCCCTTCACCTGCGGGATGTGGTTCTTGCGATGCTTGCCGAGGTAGCGGCCGTCGGCGTCGATCACCGCGGCCGTGTTGTAGTACACGCCCGGCTGCTCGGCCTCGTACACGGGCACCACGAGCACCACGCCGTGCCGCTCGGCCACCTCCCGCATCAGCTGTGTGGTGGGGCCGTCCGGGACGGCCTCGGTGTAGGAGTAGTAGTCGGTATCCTGCACCTGGCAGAAGTAGGGGCCGTAGAACAACTCCTGCAGGCACACCACCTGCGCGCCCTGTGACGCGGCGTGGGCGATGGCGTCGACGGCGCCCGCGATCATCGACTCCTTGTCACCCGTCCACCGCTGCTGTACCAGCGCCGCCCGTATGAGGTCGCTCACCTGTGTCCTCCTTCGTCGTCCGCAGGAACTCGGCCCGGCTGGGGGCGCCGCGGGACAGCAGCAGGTACGCCGCGAACGCGGCCACCAGACCCACCAGCCAGCTGTAGTCGTAGAAGGGCTTGAACAGCGGGATCAGTCCGTCCGCCGGGAACGGGCCGGCGCCGGGCTCGGAGTAGGCGCCGCCGACGGCGAGCACCGCGCCGACCGCGGTGGCCACCAGCGCCCGCCAGTTCCAGCCGCCGCGGAACCAGTAGCGGCCGCCCTCGGCGTACAGGTCGGTCAACCACAGGCGGGTCCTGGCGTGGGCCCAGTAGTCGGCCACCAGCACCCCGGCCACCGCGGCCAGGGTGCCGCCGTAGAAGCCGAGCCAGGCGAAGATGTAGATGTTGGGGTCGGCGATCAGCCGCCACGGCTGGATCGCGATGCCCAGCACCCCGGTGATCAGCCCGCCGACCCGGAAGCTGATCCGCCGCGGAAAGGCGTTGGAGAAGTCGTAGGACGGGCTGACCACGTTGGCCGCGAGGTTGGCCGACACGGTGGCCAGGCCGAGCCCGAGCAGCGCGAGCACCACGACGAGCGGCGAGTCGAACCGGCTGGCCAGCTCCACCGGGTCCCAGATCGCCTCGCCGTAGATCACGATGCCGCCCGAGGTGATCATGATGGACACGATCGCCATGAACGACATCGTGGTGGGCAGGCCGAGCACCTGGCCGAGCGCTTGCTTGCGCTGGCTGGCGCCGAACCGGGTGAAGTCCGGCATGTTCAGCGACAGGGTCGCCCAGAACGCGATCATGCCCATCAGCGAGGGCGCGAACACCACCCAGAAGTCCGCACCCCAGCCCAACCGGGACGGCTGGGAGAAGATCGGGCCGAGGCTGCCGGCCTTCACCAGCACCCAGACCAGCAGGATGAGGAAGCCGACGGTGACCAGCGGCGCGCTCCAGTTCTCGAACCGGCGGACCGCGTCGATCCCGCGCCAGATGATGGCCATCTGGAAGGCCCAGAAGGCGAGGAAGCCGAGCCACATCGTCCAGGGCTGGCCGAACACCTCGGCGGCGTGCAGCCAGCCGTCGCCGACCAGCGTGCCGAGGATGACGAAGATCGCCTGCCCGCCGACCCAGGTCTGGATGCCGAACCAGCCGCAGGCGATGAACGCGCGCAGCAGGGCCGCGAGATTGGCGCCGCGGACGCCGTAGCTGGCGCGGGCGAACACGGGGAAGGGGATGCCGTACTTGGTCCCGGCGTGGCTGTTGAGCAGCATCGGGATCAGCACGATCAGGTTGCCGAGGGTGATGGTGAGGAACGCCTGCGCCCAGTTCATCCCGATGGCGATGAGGCCGGAGGCGAGCAGGTACGAGGGGATGTTGTGGGCCATCCCCATCCACAGCGCGAAGTAGTTGTACGTCGTCCAGCGGCGCCCCGCGACCGGGACCGGGGCCAGCTCCGGGTTGAGGAAGCGGCTCCCGGCGATGGCGGCCGAGTCGACCAGTTCGATCCGGCCGTCGCGGTGACGCAGCTGCGCGGGCTCCATCCCGGCATCGTCGTGTCCGACCGGCGCGGACGGGACTGGCAGAGTGTTCAGCGATACGTGACACAGCACACACTCTGTCGATTGCGTCGTGCCCTGCCGACGGACAACGACAATGCCAGCGGGCTGGTCAGGTGGGCTCGGCGACGTCGGTGGTGCGTCGCACCTCGGTGTTCGTTCCGGCGGGCCGAGGTGGGGACCAGGCGAGGGCCAGCGAGCCGCCCACCAGGGCCAACACCATGCCAACGAGGAAACCACCCAGGTTGGTCGTCACGTAGGACACGAAGCCGAACACCAGGACCACGATGCCGAGCGGCACGCGCCGGTGGGGCAGGCGGAGCAGCAGGATGCCACATCCCACCAGCACAGCTCCGGCGAGCAGGGCGCCGACCCCGGTGACGCCCTGTACCAGGAGGAACTTCGCGCTCCACAGGGGGACGAACAGCAGTTCCAGCCCGGCGAGGGTGGTGACCAGGCCAGCGAGGAAGGGGCGGGTGCGCCGCCAGGCACGAAACCAGGTGCCGACCCCGGTGCGTGTGGCCGGCATCAGAAGCATTCCGGTCCACGTAACGACACGTCGAACCGGAGGCCGGGGACCTGCAGGGTGCCGGCGACCAGTTGTCGTGTGGTGAGGCGGAGGTCGTCGATCACCAGGGAGTCGGCGCGTTGGGCGTAGTCGGCGCCATCGGGGTGCTCGGAATCGGGCCGCAGCGCGCCGAGGCCGATACCGCTGAACGTGGTGTTGCCGAGCAGGTCGGTCAGGTTCAGCACGAGGTCCTGCACCTCGACGGGGGCGCCCTCGCCGGAGGTGATGCGCAGGGTCACCGGGCCGATCGGGGTCGGTACCGCGGTGGACTGGCACAGGGAGGTGATGCGGGCCGAGATCAGCGTGGTCAGCGCGATCGGCTGGCCGGCAGAACCGGTCAGGTCGAGTTGCGGAACCTGGAGGAAGCCGCTTCCCTCCAACCGAGCCGCCGAGACCTTGACCGGGATGCCCGACAGCGCGACGGAGACCGGCAGCGCGGAGGTGGCGGTGAGGACCAGCAGCCCGGCGGCGGCGATCAGGTTCGCGATGGCCAGCGCGCAGAAGCGGCCCCAGCGGGTGCGGCCCGGCGGAGGTGGCACCGGGAAGTCCGCCGGTGTGTTCGGCTCGGGCGGTTCCGTTCCGGAATCGGTGTGCACGCGAGGGTCCTCGTGAAGAGTTGGTGACAGGATCAGGTTCCGGCAGTCTAGAACTCGCCGGCCGGTGGCGCCGCCGGCAATGCGACCCGGTTGGGTGAAGATGGGGGGGAACCACCAGATCGAGTGATGGGTAGTTGTGTCCCGGCCCCGGGGCGTGAAACTGTGGCGCTTACCGTTCCAATGGTTTACATGTCGATTCGTGTCGACGTTTCCGGACCGATCTCGAGGAGTGGGTATGACCGGGTTGGCCGCGACGGGTGCCGCCAGGGAGGACGTCGCCGCGGAGGGGATCGCGGTGGTCGGGGTCGGATGTCGGCTGCCGGGTGGGATCAGTGGGCTCGACGGCTTGTGGTCGGCCCTGTCCGAGGGACGCGACCTCGTGTCGGAACTGCCGATTGACCGCTTCGCCACGGAGCGGTTCGTGGACCCCGCCCGGCGGCGGCGCGGGAAGTGCTATACGAGCGCGGCGGGGGTGTTGACCGGATTCAACCTGGCCGAGTTCGATGCCAAGTTCTTCGGCGTGTCGCCTCGGGAAGCCAGTCGGATGGATCCGCAACAACGGTTGTTGCTGGAAATGTCGGTCGAGGCGTTCGACGATGCTGGTATTGATCCCGCGGGACTGACAGGATCGGATACCAGTGTTTTCGTGGGAATTTCCGAGGTCGGCTACTCGTTTTTCCAGAACGCGAACCTGTCCAGCGTCAACGCGTACACCAATTCGGGCTGTGCGGCGTCGATTGCGGCGAACCGCCTGTCGTACTTCTTCGATTTCCACGGACCGAGCATGGCGATCGACACGGCGTGCTCGTCGTCCTTGGTCGCCGTGCACCAGGCATGCCGAAGCCTGGTTGACGGAACGTGCCGGGTGGCGCTCGCCGCCGGAGTGAACGTCCTGCTGAATCCCTATTCCTTCGTCGGTTTCGCGCGGGCCTCGATGTTGTCGCCGAGCGGCCGCTGCCGCCCCTTTTCGGCCAACGCCGATGGGTACGTGCGGGCCGAGGGTGGCGGGGTGGTGGTGCTCAAGCGACTGTCGGACGCGGTGGCCGACGGTGACCGGGTGCACGGCGTGATCCTCGGGTCGGGAACCAACTGCGACGGCCGCACCCGGGGGCTGGCATTGCCGGGGGCGCGGACGCAGGAGGCGTTGTTGCGCCAGGTGTACGCCGCGGCGGGGGTGGAACCGGACGAGGTGGGGTACTTCGAGGCACACGGCACCGGGACCCCGGTTGGTGACCCGATCGAGTGCGCCGCGATCGGCGGGGCACTGGGGCGACACCGGCGGAAGGGCCAGTTGCTTCCCGTGGGGTCGGTGAAGTCGAACCTGGGGCACCTGGAGCCGGCCGCCGGCATGGCGGGCCTGCTGAAGGCCCTGGTGGTGTTGCGACATCACACGGTTCCACCGACGTTGCACGTCACCCCGCCGAACCCCGAGATCGACTTCACTGGATGGGGACTGGCCCCGGCGGTGGAGGCCGGCCCGTTGTCCACCGACGGGCGCGGGGTTGTCGGGGTGAACTCGTTCGGGTTCGGCGGCGCGAACGCCCACGTGATCGTGGGTGCCGGGCCGGCGCCGCGTCCGAACGGAGCCCCACCGGCCGCGATGCGGTTACCGGTCGTGGTCTCGGCCCGGTCCCCGGAGGCCCTCACCGTCGCCGCCGAACGGATGGCCGAGCACCTCGCCGACGCCACACCGGTCGGCTTCACCGACATCGCCTACACCGCGGCCCGCCGGCGCGGCCACCACCCCCATCGGGCGGTCGTGCTGGCCGGCGATGGTCGGGAGGCCGCCGACCGGCTGCGGCGTGTGCTAGATCAACCGGCGGCCGCCGTTGGGCGGGGCAGGGCCACCGCGCGAGGACGGGTCGCGTTCGTGTTCTCCGGCAACGGTGCGCAGTGGGCGGGAATGGGCGCGGACCTGCTGGCGACGGACGCGGTGTTCCGCAGTGCGGTGGCGGCGGTCGACGCCCGCCTGCGGCCGAGGCTGGGCTGGTCGGTGGCCGCGGAGCTGGCGGCGAACGCCCACGACCGTATGAGGCGCACCGAGGTGGCGCAGCCGGCGTTGTTCGCGGTGCAGGTCGGGGTAGCGGACCTGCTGCGATCGTGGGGCGTGATTCCGGCGGTCACCGTGGGACACAGTGCGGGCGAGGTCGCGGCGGCGTACGTGGCCGGCGCGCTCGACCTGGACGCCGCCTGCCAGGTGGTCGCCGAGCGCAGCCGCGCTCAGGCGGTGACGGCCGGCTCGGGGCGGATGGCGGCGGTGGGCCTGCCCGTGGACCGGGCCCGCGAGGTGCTGGCCCGCTGGCCCGGGCTCGAGCTGGCGGCGATCAACACCGGTCAGGACGTCACGATCAGTGGCGATGCCGGAGAACTGGCGGCGTTGGGCGAACACCTCATGGCACAGGGGGTGTTCTTCCGGGAGCTGGACCTGGATTACCCCTTTCACAGCAGGGCGATGGATCCGATCGTGGCGCCGCTGCGGACGGTACTGGCGGACCTGGCGCCGACCGCGTCCCGGTTGCCAATGGCCTCGACGGTGACCGGGCGGTGGGTCTCCGGCGCGGAGCTGGACGGGGACTACTGGGGGCGCAACGTGCGGGAGCCGGTGCTGTTCGGCCCGGCGGTGCAGTGCCTGCTCGGCGACGGGGTCGACGTCTTCGTCGAGGTCGGCCCGCACCCGGTGCTGGGCGGGTACCTGCGCCGGCTGGCCGGCACCGTGCCGGAGCTCACGGCGGTGGTGGATACCCTGACCCGGACGATCGGGGGTGCGCAGGCGCTCGAGGCGACGATGGCGGCGCTGATCGCGGCCGGAGTGCCGGTGGACTGGGACCGGTACTTCCCGAAACCGGGGCGGGTGGTGGAGCTACCGCCGTATCCGTGGCAGCGCGAGCGGCACTGGAACGGGACGCCACACAGCCTGCTGAGTGCCGGTGGCGACGGCACGATCGACCACCCGTTGCTGGGGGAGCGGATGGCGGTGTTGGAGCCGACCTGGCAGGACGTGGTGGAGCCAGTGCGGGTGCCGTGGCTGGCCGACCATCGGGTGGGTGGGGCCGTCGTGTTGCCGGCGGCCGCCTACGTCGAGATGGCACTCGCCGCCGGCCGGCGCGTCCACGACGCCCCGGTGGAGGTCACCGACCTGCGGATCACCAGCGCGCTCGTGTTGCACCGGGACGACGGCCAGGACGTGCGTCTCCAGTTCTCCCTGTCGGAAGAGGACGACGTCTTCCGGGTCGCCAGCCGGACCGAGGACGGTGCGGAGTGGCATGTCCACGCCACCGGCCGGGTTCGTCGGCTCTGGCGGCCGCAACCGCTGCCCGCCGGCCCCCGCGATCCCGGGCCGCCGTTGCCCCGACGACTGTCGAAAAAGGACTTCTACGGCGGCGCGGCCGAGGCCGGCCTTGACTACGGGCCGGCGTTCCAGGTGCTCGACGAGCTGCGGGTGGGCGAGGACCACGTGCTGGCGTCCTATGTCCACGAGGCATCGCAGACCGGCTACGAGGTGCATCCGGCGCTGCTGGACGCCACGCTGCAGGCCGGTGCCCCGCTGCTCGACTCGGCCGCCGAGGGGAAGGCCTTCCTGCCCGTCTCGATCGGCACCGTCCGTTGCTGGCGGCAGCCGGCGGCACGTGGGATGGTCCGGGTTCGGTCCCGCGCTCGGACCGAGCGCTACGCCCGTTGGGACATCACCGTTTTGGACGACCAGGGCATCGTCGCCCTGGAACTGCGCGACGTCTGGTTACGCCGGTTCGACGCCTTGGACGCCCCACCTGTGCAACGGTACGTCACCGTGTTGCGAGCCGCGCCGTACGAGAGCGGTGAGCTGGCACCCGCACCGGTACCGGCGGTCGACGAGTTGCTCGCCACCCCTCAGGGGGAATCCGCGCGGGCGGTTCTCGAGCACGTCGACAGCGAGGTGTTGCGGTGGACACGGCAGGGCTGTGCCCACTACGCGGCGGCCGCCCTCGCGGAGTTCGTGCCGCTCGGGCAGGAGTTCGACCAGGACGACCTGCTCGCCGCGGGCCTGTCGGCGAAGTTCGCCGGACTGGCGGAACTGCTGCTGTCGGCGGCCCAGGCACAGGGGTTCGCGCACCGGACCGGCGATCGGCGTTGGCGCCTGACATCCGCGGGTGACCCATCCTCGGTGGTGCGGTCCCTGATCGAGGAGTGTCCCCAGCACGGCCCCGAGACGGCACTGTTCGGCCAGGTGGGGAACCAACTCGCCGGGATCTTACGCGGCCAGCGGGACCCGGGCGAGATGATCACGGTTGACTGTGCCGCGCTCGTCGAGCGATACCACGAGGTGGCTCCGCTGGGCCGGGCCACCACTCTGGCCATCCTGCGGCTGCTGAGTGCGGTCGTGAACGGCTGGCCGGAGGACCACCCGTTGCGGGTGCTGGAGGTGGGCGCCGGCACGGGTGCGACGAGCGCGGCCCTGCTACCGGTGCTGCCGCCCGAGCGCACCCGGTACGTCGTCACCGACACGAGCCGGGCGTTGTTCCCCCGGGCACGGAAACGCCTCGAGCGCTACGACTTCGTCGATTTCGCGGTACTGGATCTCGATCGCGACCCGGCCGACCAAGGATTTCCCGATGCCACCTTCGACGTCATCGTCGCGTCGAACACCCTGCACGGCACGGTCGACCTGGAGCGGTCGGTGCGGTCGGTGTCCCGACTGCTCACCGACGGCGGCCTGCTTCTCGCCGGCGAAACGCACGATCCCGAGCTGGTGGTGTTGCCGTTCGGCGTCCTGGATGGCTTCTGGCGTGCCGCCGACCGGGATCTCCGGCCGACGTCGGGATTGTTGCCCCGCGCGGCCTGGCCGGCCCTGCTGCGCCGGTGCGGGTTCGGTGACGTCGTCCAACTCGGTGACGAGCGGGAACCGCTCCGCGGCGCGGCCTCGGTCCTCGTGGCCGCCCGGGAGCGACGCCGCCCGGTCGAGCCCGTGCTGCCCCCTACCCCCCTCGGTACCCGGTGGATCGTGCTCGCCGAGGACGACACCGAGGTCGAGTTCGGCGCGGCGCTGGCGGAACGGTTGACCGACGCCGGTGCCGACGAGGTGCGGGTTGCGGTGCCCGGTGCGGCACCCGACGGCTGGCCGGCCGTGCTCGATCCCGACGCCGCCTCGGTGCGGATCGTGTTCCTGCTGTCGGCGGGTCCCGCCCTTCCCGGGGGAACGGGCCGCGTGGTGCCGGACCGGTTGGGGCGCCGAGCCGCGATCCTTCGGGACCTCGCGGTGGCCGGGGATCGGCTGCCGGACACATCGGACACCGAATGCTGGGTGGTGACCCGGCCGAGTGGGGCGCTGCCCGCGCCGGAACGTCCGGAGGCACCCGAGGACGCCGCGATCTGGGGCGCCGCGCGGTCCCTGGCCAACGAGTGCCCGGCACTGGGGGTCCGGCGGTTGTCCCTGGCACGGGTCTCCGACCTCGGAGAGAATGCCGACCGGTTGGCGAGGGAACTGCTCACCCCGAGCGACGAGGACGAGATCGTGCTGACCGGCGGTGGCCGGTTCGTGCCCCGGGTGGTCGAAGCCGAACCCGAGACCGCGATGGTGGCGGTGGGGGAGACGACGCCGTGCTCGCTCCAGCTCCACAATCCGGGCCTGTCCTACCGGCTTTCCTGGGTTCCCCGTTCCCGCCCGGTCGTCGGCCCCGGCGAGGTGGCGATCGCGCCGCGCGCGACGGCCCTGAACTACCGCGACGTGCTCAACGCGGTGGGCGTGTTGCCACCGGAGGCGGTGCACGGCACGGTCAGCGAGGCGGGGCTCGGCTTCGAGTGCGCGGGAGTGGTGACCGAGGTCGGCGCCGGGGTCACCGAGCTGGCGCCGGGAGACCGGGTGTTCGGCATGGCCCCGGCCGCATTGGGCTCACCCGTCGTGGCCGATGCGCGGGCGGTGGCGCGGATACCCGATGGGCTGTCCTTTACCGAGGCCAGCACGCTTCCGGTGGCCGCGATCACCGTCCACCACGGCCTGGGCACCCTCGCGCGGCTGGCGCCCGGCGAGGTGCTTCTGGTGCACGGCGGCGCTGGTGGCGTCGGGCTCGCGGCCCTGCAGTACGCGCGGCACCGGGGCGCGACGGTCATCGCCACGGCTGGGTCGGCGGCCAAGCGGAACCTGCTGCGCACGCTCGGCGTCGAGCACGTCTTCGCCTCCCGCGACTTGTCCTTCGTCGACGACGTGCTGAGGGCGACAGGGGGGCGGGGCGTGGACGTGGTGCTCAACTCGCTGGCCGGCGAGGCGGCCGTGCGTAGCCTCGAACTGCTGTGCCCGCACGGCCGGTTCGTCGAGCTGGGCAAGCGGGACATCCTGGAGAACAAACGACTGTCGCTGCGCCCGTTGGAACGTAACATCAGCCTGTTCTGCGTCGACCTCAGCACCGGTGAACCGGACCATCCGCTGTCCAATTCGCCGATGTCCGTCGTGGCCGAGCTGGTTGCCGAGGATGTGTTTCGGCCGTTGCCCCACACGGTGTATCCGGCCGCCAGAGTGGCCGAGGCGGTCGAGTTCCTGCGGCATTCGCGGCACATCGGTAAGGTGGTCGTCTCGTTCGAGGCGGACGTGCCGGTGGAACTGCGGCCGGCCCCGGTGCGGCTGGACCCCTCGGCCAGCTACCTGGTCACCGGCGGCCTCGGTGGGTTCGGCGCCGCCACGGCGCGCTGGTTGGCCGCCCGCGGTGCCCGAAACCTGGCGCTGGTGAGCCGGCGTGGCCCGGACGCCCCGGAGGCGTCAGGGCTGGTCGCCGAGTTGGCCGCACAGGGCGTCACGGCGACCGCCTACGCCGCGGATGTGGCCGACGTGGCGGCGATGCGGCGGGTATTCGACGGTGTGGCCGCGACCGGCTGCCCGCTGCGAGGGGTGGTACACGCGGCCATGCGACTCGATGACGCGCCACTCGGGGAGTTGACGGACGACCGGTTCCGCACAGCGCTCGTCCCGAAGCTGCGCGGCGCGCAAGTCCTGGACGAGCTGACCGCGGACAAGTCGTTGGACTTCTTCCTGTTGTTCTCCTCGGTGTCCGCGTTGGTCGGCCAGATCGGGCAGGGGAACTACTGCGCCGGCAACCTCGCCACCGAGGCACTGGCCCGGAATCGGCGGTGGCGGGGACTGCCGGGGCAAGCGGTCGAGTGGGGGGTCCTCGGCGAGGTCGGGTACGCGGCACGCACCGGCATGGTCGACACCCTGACCAGCTTCGGGTTGGACACCCTGGCCCCGCGGGAGGTACTGGCCGAGCTCGAGCGGTTCCTCGGCACCGACCTCGACGTGTTGACGGCCGGAAGAATGGACTGGGGCCGGCTCCGCGACGCGCTGCCCGCGCTGCGGGCGCCGCGGCTGGCGAGGCTACTGCCACCGTGCGATGAGGGCACCGGACAGGACCACGCCGACTTCGCGGCCCTGTTGGCGGAGGTGGGTCCCGAGGAAGCCCACGTTCGCGTTCGCCAGGCGCTGGTGGAGTTGCTGGCCGGCGTGCTCCAGATCGAGGCGGACCGGATCGAGCCGTCTTCCCGCCTGGACCAACTCGGCATGGACTCGCTGATGGGCGCCGAGTTGCTGGTGTCGATCCGGGCGCGGCTCGGTTGCGACGTCCCGGTCATGGCGGCGGTCCGCAGCAGGAACGTGGACGACCTGGCGCGGATCGTGCTCGCCCGGCTCGTTCCCGGCGCGGCGGACCAGGACGGGGAGCCGCGTGGCTGAGCCGGGAGTGGCATTGACCGGCGCCACCGGATTCCTCGGGGCGCACCTGGTTCGGGAGTTGCTGCGCCGCCACCGCACGCTCACCGTCCTGGCGCGCGGGGACTCGGCATCCGTACTCGACCGCATCGGCCGGTTCCTGCGGCTGGCCGGGGCGTCCGCGGAGCTGCTCGACGAGCTTCCCGGGCGCGTTCGTCCGGTGCGGACGGATCTCACCCGACCGCGGCTCGGGCTGTCCGCCACCGCGTTTCGAGAACTGGCCGACGAGCTCGACGTCCTCTGGCACTGCGCGGGCGACGTCACCCTGGGCGGGGACCTGGCCGAGCTGCGCCGGGTCAATGTCGGGGGTACCCGACAGATGCTGGACCTGGCCGCGGCGGGGCGGCGACAGCCCCTGCTCCACCATGTCAGCACGGCCTTCGTCGCCGGTGCCCATCGGTACGGCACGATTCGGGAGGATTTTCTGGACGACAGTGCCGGCTTCGAAAACCACTACGAGCGGTCGAAGTTCGAAGCCGAAGTGCTCGTGCGCCGGTGGGCCGCGGAGCACGGGCGGCCCGTCGTCGTGTTCCGGCCGAGCGTGCTGGTCACCGACCTGCCCCGGTGCGCCGACCTGCCCCGGCACACGGTCGGCCTGGTCGGCGAACTCGTCGAGAAACACCTGCGGCAGTTCGGGCTGGCCGACCACTGGCCGCCGGAGCACCTGCGCCCGGTGGTCCGGATCGTCGGGGACTCCACCGCCCACCTCAACCTGCTGCCGGTCGACACGGCCGCGTCGGTGATGGCGAGGCTGGCCGAGCACCCCCCGTCCGGTGGGGTGGATACTTTCCACATCGTGCATCGCTGGGACACGCTGATCGCCGACCTGCTCGCCGTGCTGGAACGGATCGCGCCCGTGCGTCCCCGGCTCGTCTCCGGTGTTCCGCCGGACGAGACGTCGTTGGAGGCCGCCGTGCGCTACTACTCGGCCTTCGGATCCTACGCGCGGCAGCACCGGCGGTTCGACGACAGCAGGGTGCGCGCGTTGCTCGGCAATTCGACGCACTGCCCGCGGCTGGATCGGAACTACCTACACGCCACCATACGACGCGCCGCCGCGTCCGCGGCCCGCGCGTAAGGGCGCCGCGCCGACGCGCCTCGCCCTCCCGGCCCGGTGATCAGTCCCAGGCCGCCTGCCGCGGTCGGTCGGGGCCGGACGTCAGTTCTTCGGCGCCGTTCGGAAAGACGGAGCGGGTCGGCGATCCGGGTCGTGGTGCCAGTGGGTCCAGCTCCTCCGATTCCTCCAGCTCCGTCAGTGCCCGCAGCCACAACCGGCACAGCCCGTCCCCGTCGGGCAAACCGGAGTCGACGGCGAAGCCGACACAGCCGTGGTCCTGGTACGTGGTGAAGTAGGCCGCCAGGGGGTGCCGACGGGGAAGGAAGCCCAACGGCACGACCCGGGTCACTGGTGCGTTCTGGTAGCCCAGCTGATGCGTTGCGGAACGGATGTTGCTGGCGAGCAGGTCGACGTGCCAGCGGGAGAATGTGAGGGCGAAGATCCCCCGGACGAACCAGCGTGGCAGGGCCCGCATTCCGGCCGCCGCCACGCCGATCCGCCCGCCGCCCTTCGCGGTGGCTGTCGCCGCACTGACCCGCCGCAGTCGCTGTCGCGGGTCCTGCTCGTCGCAGGGCAACGCCACCCGCAGGTTCGCCACCCGGTTGCCGAGCGTGTGATCGCCCTCCCTGCGATGCAGGTCGACCGGGATGAGTGTCCACACCGGACGAGGGCCGCGTCGCCATGGCGTGTGCGGCCACTCACGTAGCGCGCTGGCGAGCGTGGCCAGGAAGAGATCGTTGAGGGTGACGCCGTGCCGGTCGGCCAGCGCGCGTAATCGGGCGACCGGGACCGACGTCCACGCGAATCGGCGGTCGCCGGTGCGGCCGCGGGTCGTGAACGACCGGGATGCCAGCGGCAGGAACGCGCGGAGGTACCGAAGACCGCCGCGAAGAACGGTCAGCAGGCCGGCGCTTCTCGTCCGCTCGACGGGCGGGTATGGGGCTGCCGTGGCGGGCTGATCGGGTGTGGTGGCGAGCAGGCGACAGGTCACCGCCACTATCGAGGCGGCGTCCAACAAGGCGTGATGGGCCTTGAAGAGTAGCGCCCACTCGTCGTCGGCGTAGCCGTGGATCAGCCACATCTGCCATGGGGGCCGCCCCCGGTCCAGGCGCCGCGCCATGATGGCATCCACCGCCGCGGGTAACCCGTCGGGCTCGGCCACCCATGTCGAGCAGTGTCGGGTGAGATCCGGTTCCGGCCGGACCCATCCCAGGGTGGGCCCGCGGCGACACACCGCGAACTCGAGCACCGGCAGGCCACCGAGTCGCGCGGCGACGAACCGGGGCCAATCGGCGGCGGGCGGCGACCCGTGAAACAACGCCAGCCCGCCGACCTGCACGTTGGCGACCGGCGTCCGGGCTTCGTAGGCGACGAAGGCGTGTTCGAGCCCGGTGAGTGGCCGGCTCCAGGGCGCTGACGTCACGCCGGCCGCCCGGTGACTGGCCGGGACGAGGCCGGCGCGGCTTCGGCGAGTTCCCGGAACACCGGCGTGCCGGCACACTTCATGGCGACGGTCACCGCGACGTACACGTCCACACCCTTCGAGCTCGAGGCAGTGATCACCAACGCTGGCACGAGGTCATGTGGGCGGCAACCGCGGGATGTCCCTTGTGGGTGATGGCAGAGCGAATTCGCCCGGCCGGAGGACGGTGCACGCTTCGTCGGCGGTGGGGACGGTTCCGGGGCGGGCCCGCTCAGTGGGCCTACCCCGGAACGGGTTCAGAAGCCGAACACGCCGCCGGTCTCGGAGTCGGCCACGCAGCTGTTGGGGTAGGTGGCGCGGAAGTGCACCGGCTTGCCCCGCCAGATGCCGTGCGCCACGGCCTTGACCGGGTCGTAGATCATGATGCAGGACTGTTGCTTGACCGGCAGCTTGGTGAGGTCACCGCCGGCCTGCGCCAGGGAAGAGCACGCCTCCTGCGGGTCGGGGTGGCTGCCGTAGGCCGGGGCACAGTGGAGGGTGACCGTTTTCGCGGCACCGTCGACTTCGTACAAGGACAGCGTCAACGACGCCTCGGGCGGAGCGGCCGGCCCGCCGAGGCATGCCAGGGTCAGCGCGCACGCGGTGATGGGTTCGAAAGGAAACATAGGCATATATTGCCTATCGGCACGGGAGACCCGTCACTGAGTTACTCGGCCGGGTGAAAGTTGGCTGCCACGATCGAGCGATGTGGAGGGTTACGTCGCCGACCGGGACCGCCGCACCTCATGTGCCAGCAGGGCGAAGTGCAGCGACAGCATCGACTCCGGATCCTCCAGCGGCACCCCGAGCACCTGCTCGATCCGGGCGAGCTGCTGGTAGTACGCCGTCCGCGAGGTGTGCGCCGCCGCGGCCGCCGCCGACTTGTTCCCGCCATGGGCGCAGAAATGCCGCAGTGCCCGCAGCAGCCGCCCGCCGGACGCGGCGTCCCTGGCCAGCAGCGGCCCCAGCTCGCGGGCGGCGAACGCGGCCACCCTGTCGTCGTCGGCCAGCAGGTGCAGCAGCCCCCGCAACCGCACGTCCGCCAGCCGGTGGAACCCGTGCGGTGCCGGCTCCCACGCGGCCGCGGCCACGTGCGCCGCCTCGGTGAGGCTGCGCCCGGCGGCGCCGGCGCCGTCCACCGTGGTGCCCGCCGCCACCACCACCGGCACCGCCGACCGCCCCTGCCGCAGCTCGCCGGCCAGCCGCCCGAGCACCACGTCGACGTCGGCCTCCTGGGACAGCGACAGCAGCGCCCGCACCGCGGTGCCGTCCAGGTCGGCCACCAGCGCCGGCACCCGGGCCCGGCGTGCGGCCAGCACTGTCGCCTCGGTCAGCTCCCGCACCACGGACGGCACGGCGGCGGCCGGCGCGGGCGGGGTGGCCGCGGTCAGCGACGGCCGCACCGCCACCCCCACCAGTCGCCGACCGGTCAGCTCGACACCGATCGCCGCGGCCCTGGCGAGCAACTCGGCACCGGGCACCGGAGAGGTGAGCAGCTCACCGAGCACGGTCCGGTGCGCCTGCCGTTCCAGACTGTCGCCGTCCCTGGCCAACAGGCGGTGCACGGCCAGCGCCGATGCCGCCCGCTCGACCACCACCACGTGCCGGTGCGCCGGCGGCTCCGGCGTGACCAGCACCAGCCGCCCCCAGTCGTGCCCGCGCGCCCCGACGACGGTGACCAACCAGCCCGACTCCGCCGCGTATCCGGTGCGCTCCCCGAGCCGCACCGCGCGCGAGCGCTCCGGCCACCGGTCGAGCAGCTCGACCGGATCGGTTCCGGCCGCGTCGTAGGCGAGCACCTCGTGCCCGAGCGACTCCAGCACCACCGGCAGCCCGGTGCCACGGGCCACCTCGCGCAGCACCACCGCCGGCTCCGCCCCGGACACGGTGAGCGCGGTGAACGTCTCGTGCACCTGCTCGGCCGCCCGCAACTCGGCGACCTGCGCGTCCACGATCATCGCGTGCACCGTCTCGGTGACCGTGACGTACCGCGTCTCCCTACCCAGCGTGATCAGCGGGACACCGCGCCGCTCGGCGGCCGCGCGCAGGGCCTCGGGCAGCGCGTCGCTCCAGTGCCGCACCAGCTCCACCACCACACCGGCCACCCCGGCGTCGGCCAGCGAGTCGACGTAGGCGGTGAGCGCGGCGGCGTCGTCGGGCAACGCGATGCCGGTGGTGAGCACCAACTCGCCGCCCTTGAGCAGGTGCGCGATGTCGGCGACTTCCGCGACGTGCACCCACCGCACCCTGCGGTCCAGTCCCGCGGCGCCGGCCACCACGCGGGGCAGGCCGGACCGGACCACCGGCAGCGCCAGCACCTCCGCCACGGTCGGGTACATGCGTGCCTCCTCGACCGTCCCTCGACCACCCGCACCGGAAAGCAGACTGTACGGCTCCCACCGGTACTCGGTACATGTTGTCGGTGGTGGCGGCCCTCCGGCGGCGCCGACACTCGCAGGCATGACCGAAGCGGAGCTGCTGGCCCGCCATCGGGCGGTGCTGCCCGACTGGCTGGCGCTGTACTACGACGAGCCCATCGAGATCGTCCGCGCCGGGGGCCGGCACGTCACCGACGCCTCCGGCCGCACCTACCTCGACTTCTTCGCCGGCATCCTGACCAACGCGATCGGCTACGGCGTCGCCGAGATCAGCGACGCCGTCCGCGCCCAGGTGGACACCGGCGTGCTGCACACCTCCACGCTGTACCTGATCCGCGGCCAGGTGGAGCTCGCCGAACGGATCGCCGAGCTGTCCGGCATCCCGGACGCCAAGGTGTTCTTCACCAACTCCGGCACCGAGGCCAACGAGACCGCGCTGATGCTGGCCACCCAGTACCGGCGCAGCAACCAGGTTCTGGCGCTGCGCAACTCCTACCACGGCAGGGCCTTCGGCACGGTGGCCATCACCGGCAACCGCGGCTGGGCGGCCAGCTCGCTGTCCCCGGTGCGGGTCAGCCACGTCCACGGCGGCTACCGCTACCGCAGCCCGTTCCGTCACCTCTCCGACGCCGACTACGTCGCCGCCTGCGTCGCCGACCTGCGCGACGTGCTCGCCACCACCACGGCCGGCGACGTCGCCGCGATGATCGTCGAGCCGATCCAGGGCGTCGGCGGGTTCGCGATGCCGCCGGACGGCCTGTTCGGGGCGTTCGAGGAGGTGCTCGACGAGCACGGCATCCTGCTGATCTCCGACGAGGTGCAGACCGGGTGGGGCCGCACCGGCGAGCACTTCTGGGGCATCTCCGCGCACGGCGTCGTCCCCGACGTGATGACCTTCGCCAAGGGCCTCGGCAACGGCATGGCCATCGGCGGGGTGGTCGCCCGGAGCGAGGTCATGGACTGCCTCACCGCCAACTCGATCTCCACCTTCGGCGGCAACCCGGTCGCCACCGCCGCGGCCAGGGCCACCCTCGACTACCTGCTGGAGCACGACCTGCAGGGCAACGCGGCCAAGCTGGGCGACCGGCTGGTCGGGGGGCTGCGGGACATCGCCGCCGACCACGACGTCGTCGGTGACGTGCGCGGCAAGGGACTGATGATCGGCGTGGAGCTGGTCCGGCCCGGCACCAGGGAGCCGGGACCGGGAGAGCCCAGCCCGGCCGCGGCCGGCGTGGTGCTGGAGGAGACCAAGGCCCGTGGCCTGCTGGTCGGCAAGGGCGGGCTGCACGGCAACGTGATCCGGCTCGCGCCACCGATGACCCTCACCGCCGAGGAGGCCGACGAGGCGCTGGACGTCCTCGCCGCCGCCGTCGGCGCCGCACAGGAGGAGGTGGCGCCGGCATGACCCGCCGCGTCAGCCACTGGATCGACGGCAAGCCGTGGGCCGGCGTGGCCACCCGCTCCGGAGAGGTGTTCGACCCGGCGACCGGGCGGGTGCGGGCCCACGTGGACCTCGCCGGCCCCGCGGAGGTCGACGAGGCGGTGGCCGCCGCCGCCAGGGCGTTCCCAGCCTGGCGGGACACCGCGCTGTCGGCCCGTACCCGGATTCTGTTCGCCTTCCGCCAGTTGCTCGACGCCCGCAAGGACGAGCTGGCCGCGCTGGTGACCGCCGAGCACGGCAAGGTCGCGGCGGACGCCGCCGGCGAGGTGCGACGCGCGCTGGAGAACGTCGAGTACGCCTGCGGCGCGGGCCAACTGCTCAAGGGCGGGTTCAGCGAGAACGCCTCCACCGGGGTGGACGTCTACTCGATCGCCCAGCCGCTGGGCGTGGTCGGGGTGATCTCACCGTTCAACTTCCCGGCGATGGTGCCGCTGTGGTTCGTGCCCAACGCCATCGCCTGCGGCAACACCGTCGTGCTCAAGCCCAGCGAGAAGGACCCTTCGGCCGCCATCCTCGTCGCCGAGCTGTTCGCCGCCGCCGGCCTGCCCGACGGCGTGCTGAACGTGCTGCACGGCGACCGGGACGCGGTCGACGGGCTGCTGGCCCACCGGGACGTGAAGGCCATCTCGTTCGTCGGGTCCACCCCGGTGGCCCGGTACGTCTACGAGACCGGCACCCGGCACGGCAAGCGGGTGCAGGCGCTCGGCGGGGCGAAGAACCACATGGTGGTGTTGCCCGACGCCGATCTCGACCAGGCCGCCGACGCCGCGGTATCCGCCGGCTTCGGCTCGGCCGGGGAGCGGTGCATGGCCGTGTCCGTGGTGGTCGCCGTGGACCCGGTCGGCGACGAGCTGGTCGCCAGGATCGCCGACCGGATCGCCGGGCTGCGGGTCGGTGACGGCCGCAGCCCCGACTCCGAGATGGGTCCGCTGGTCACCGCGGCGCATCGGGAGCGCGTCGAGTCCTACGTCGTCGCCGGCGTCGCCGCGGGCGCCCGGCTGGTGGTGGACGGCAGGGACGTCACCGTCGACGGGGCCGCCGGCGGGTTCTGGCTCGGCCCCACCCTCTTCGACCGGGTCGAGCCGGACATGTCGATCTACACCGACGAGATCTTCGGCCCGGTGCTGTCCGTGGTCCGCCGGCCGAGCCTCGACGCCGCGCTGGAGCTGGTCAATGCCAACCCCTACGGCAACGGCACGGCGGTGTTCACCGGCGACGGCGGCGCGGCGCGCCGGTTCCAGCACGAGGTCGAGGTGGGCATGGTCGGGGTGAACGTGCCCATCCCGGTGCCGGTGGCCTACTACTCGTTCGGCGGCTGGAAGGACTCGCTGTTCGGCGACAGCCATGCCTACGGCCCCGAGGGCTTCCACTTCTTCACCCGCACCAAGGTGGTCACCGCGCGCTGGCCGGCCGAGCGGGCGGCCCGGCCGGGTTCGGCGCGCCCCGACCTCGCCTTCCCCGGCACCGGCTGAACCAGCGGGCAACGCCCGGCCACCGGCGTGGCCCCGCGGGCACCAACCAGTACGTAAACTCGTTGTCAGCTACGCGCGGGTATCGACGAGCGGTGGACTGGAGGTGCCGATGGCCAACGCCGACGAGCGACGGTTCGAGGTCCTGCGTGCCATCGTCGCCGACTACGTCTCCAACCAGGAGCCGGTCGGGTCGAAGGCGCTGGTCGACCGGCACAACCTCGGGGTCTCCAGCGCGACCGTGCGCAACGACATGGCCGCGCTGGAGGAGGAGGGCTACATCACCCAGCCGCACACCAGCGCCGGCCGGATCCCCACCGACAAGGGCTACCGGTTGTTCGTCGACCGGCTCTCCGAGATCAAGCCGCTCAGTGCCGCCGAACGGCGGGCCATCCACCACTTCCTCGAAGGCGCCATCGACCTCGACGACGTGCTCCGCCGCTCGGTGCGGCTGCTCGCCCAGCTCACCCGGCAGGTTGCCGTGGTGCAGTACCCGATGCTCACCAGGTCGACGGTGCGCCACCTCGAGGTGGTCGCGCTCACCCCCGCGCGGCTGATGCTCGTGCTCATCACCGACACTGGCCGGGTCGACCAGCGCACCGTCGACCTCGGCGACGTGCTCGCCGAGGAGAACGTGTCCCGACTGCGCGACCTGCTCAACGGCGCGCTCGCCGGCCACCGGTTGACCGACGCCGCGGCGAAGGTGTCCGAGCTGCCCGAGCAGGGTCCGGCCGAGCTGCACGACGTGCTCACCCGGGTCTGCACGGTGCTGGTCGAGTCGCTGGTCGAGCACCCCGAGGAGCGGCTGGTGCTCGGCGGCACCGCCAACCTCACCCGTAACGTCGCCGACTTCCCCGGCTCGCTCCGCCAGGTGCTGGAGGCGCTCGAGGAGCAGGTCGTGGTGCTGAAGCTGCTCGCCGCCGTCCGCAACCCCGGTGCGGTCTCGGTGCGGATCGGTGAGGAGAATGAGGACGAGCAGATGCGCAGTACCTCGGTCGTGTCGATCGGTTACGGCATGGACGACCTGCTGCTCGGCGGCATGGGGGTGGTCGGGCCGACCCGGATGGACTACCCCGGCACGATCGCGGCGGTACGCGCGGTGGCCAACTACGTGGGCCAGATCCTGTCCGGCAGGTAGCCGGCGGGCGGCCGGCCTTTTCTAGGAGGACGTCAAGACGGTGGCGAGGGACTACTACGGCATCCTGGGGGTGCCCAAGAACGCGTCCGAGCAGGAGATCAAGCGCGCGTACCGCAAGCTCGCGCGCGAGCTGCACCCGGACGTGAACCCGGCCGAGGACGCGCAGCAGCGCTTCGCCGAGGTCACCACCGCCTACGAGGTGCTGTCCGACCCGCAGAAGCGCAAGATCGTCGACCTCGGCGGCGACCCACTGGACAACGGCGCCGGCGCCGGCATGCGCGACCCGTTCGCCGGGTTCGGCGGGCTCGGCGACATCATGGACGCCTTCTTCGGCGCGGCCACCGGCGGTGCCCGCGGCCGCGGCCCGCGCAGCCGCGTGCAGCCCGGCTCCGACGCGCTCATCCGGCTCGAGCTGACCCTCGAGGAGTGCGCCACCGGCGTCGACAAGGAGATCACCGTCGACACCGCCGTGGTCTGCGACGGCTGCCACGGCGCCGGCACCGCCCCCGGCGCGTCCGTCACCACCTGCGACACCTGCGGCGGGCAGGGCGAGATCCAGTCCGTGCAGCGGTCGTTCCTCGGCCAGGTGGTCACCTCCCGACCCTGCCCGGTCTGCCGCGGCTACGGCGAGGTGATCACCGACCCCTGCCGGCAGTGCGGCGGCGACGGCCGGGTGCGCGCCCGCCGGCAGGTGGTCGCCAAGATCCCGCCCGGCGTCGGCGACGGCATGCGGATCCGGCTGTCCGGGCAGGGCGAGGTCGGCCCCGGCGGCGGGCCCGCCGGCGACCTCTACGTCGAGGTCGACGAGGTGCCGCACGAGGTGTTCGTCCGGCAGGGCCACGACCTGCACTGCAACTTCCGGATCCCGATGACCACGGCCGCGCTCGGCGCCACCATCCCGCTGGAGACGCTGGTCGACGGCGAGGTCGAGATCGACATCGAGCCGGGTACCCAGCCGGGCACCGAGCTCGTGCTGCCCGGCAAGGGCATGCCCCGGCTGCGCTCCTCCGGCCGCGTCGACGGCCGCGGCGACCTGCACGTCCACATCGACGTCGTGGTCCCCACCAAGCTCGACGAGGCGCAGGAGGAGCTGCTGCGCGAGCTGGCGCAGCGGCGCGGCGAGGAGGCACCCACGCTGGCCGGCAATGGCAGCAAGCACGGCGGGCTGTTCGCCAAGCTGCGCGCCAAGAGCCGGTGACCGGGCACCCCCCGGCCGCTGGGAATCCCGCGCGCGAGTCGCTGTTCACGACGTCCCGGGAAGCCCCGCGGGCCAGCGCCGGTGGGGAGGGGGCGTGACCCAGGCCGGCGACAGTACGCCACCGGTGTTCCTGGTGCCCACCCTGCCCGGCGGCCCGACCGGCCTGCTCGACGGCGACGAGGCCCGGCACGCCGCCACCGTCCGGCGGCTGCGCGCCGGCGAGCCGCTCGTACTCACCGACGGCGCCGGCGGGCTCGCCCACTGCACCGTCGAGTCCGTCCGTCCCGGCCGGCACCCCGAACTCCAGCTGCGGATCCACCGGCGCGAGCGAGTGCCCCCGCCCGCCCTGCGGGTCACCGTCGCGCAGGCGCTCGCCAAGGGCGACCGCGGCGAGCTCGCCGTCGAGCTGGCCACCGAGGCCGGCGCCGACGCCGTGCTGCCCTGGCGCGCCGCCCGCAGCGTGGCCCGCTGGGACGAAGGCCCGCGCGGAGCCAAGGCGCTCGCCCGCTGGCGGGCCACGGCCATGGCCGCGGCCAAGCAGGCCCGCCGGGCCTGGGTCCCCGAGGTCGGCGACCCCGTGGACACCCGCGACCTCGCCGACCGGGTCCGCGCCGCCACCCGCGCCCTCGTCCTCGACGCCGCCGCACCCCGCCCGCTGGCCGACCTCGACCTCCCCGACACCGGCGAGCTGCTGCTCGTCGTCGGCCCCGAAGGCGGCGTCACCCCCGACGAGCTCGCCACCCTCACCGCCGCCGGCGCCGTCCCCACCCGCCTCGGCCCCACCGTGCTGCGCACCTCCACCGCCGCCGCCGTCGCACTCGGCGCGCTCGGCGTGCTGACGCCACGCTGGGCCTGACCGCCGCCGACTATCACCGATCTTCGAAACAGCGAACTTTTTCGCGCCTTTTCGGAGCGGATCCTGGCGCGACGACCGGCGGGCCACTAGGCTCGACACGTAGCGCCACAAAGGTTTCGGGCGCCCGGGGGGTCCACTTCTCCTGGGGCGTCGATGTCCCCGCCGGACACCTCCCCCCTCGGTCCGGCGGAGCCGCGGTGGCGATGGAGCGACCCCCAGGTTCCATCGCCCCGCGGCGCCCTCACCTTTCCCGCCCCCTGTTCGCCGGCCTGGTGGCCGGCTTCCCGGGGGCGGTGAGGGCGTGTTTTGTGGGGGCGAAGCCCCCCACACCCCACCCGGAGGGGCTCCGCCCCCCGGACCCCCCACATGTGGTCGCCTTGCCGAGGTTCGTCACCGGCCCGGGCCCCCGTGCCGGGGTGGCCTTGGCGAGGTTCGTCACCGTCAGGGATCTCGATGTGTGGTCACTTCGGGTAGTTCGGGTCTCGTTGTGGTGGGGGGCACCTGCTTTCGTTGCCTGGTCCCTCTCTGCGTGCGGCTTAGCTCGGGGAAGGTGGTCTCGATGGTGGGCGGTGGGGTGGCGTTAAGGTCTGGGTCATGAGTGATGCGGACGAGTTGTTCTTGCGGATCATTGCTCGGGAGGTTCCGGCTGACGTCGTGTACGAGACCGAAACGACACTGGCGTTCCGGGACATCAAGCCGCAGGCCAGGACGCACGTGCTGGTCGTGCCGAAGACGCGCTACCGCAACGTCGCCGAGCTCGCCGCCGCCGACCCGGGGCTGCTCGCCGACGTCATCGCCACCGCGCACAAGGTCGCCGAGCTCGAGGGCATCGCCGGCAGCGGCTACCGCGTCGTGTTCAACACCGACGCCGACGCCGGGCAGACCGTGTTCCACGTCCACGCCCACGTCCTCGGTGGCGAGCAGCTGGGCTTCTTCGGCCGCTACCGCTCCTGAGCCCGCCCGCGCCGGGGTAACCGACTGCGCGGGCCCCGGCGGTGCCGCTAGCATCGAGGGAGACCAGACGAAACCGACGAGCAGCGAACCCGCAGAAAGCAGGCCCGAACGCACGTGGCCGGTACCGCACAGGATGGCGCCGCCCGCTCCCCGCTGAACGGAGACGTCTCCCGCACCGAGGAGACCGCCGACCAGGAGACAGCGCGGACACCCGACACCGGGGCGGCCGCCGAATCGGCACAGTCCAAGTTCCCCATCCCTGACGCCGCGGCGCTCATCCTGCTGGGGTCGCGTGACGAGAACCTCCGCATCGCCGAGGACCTCCTCGAGGCTGACGTGCACGTGCGGGGCAACGAGGTCACGCTCACCGGCTCCGCCACGGCCGTCGCCTTCGCCGAACGGGTGTTCACCGAGCTGGTCACCCTGGTCGGCCGCGGCCAGCAGGTGGGGCCCGACACGGTCCGGCGCACCGTCGGCATGCTCTCCGCCGGCGGCGCCGAGTCGCCGTCGGACGTGCTCAGCATGGACATCCTGTCCCGCCGCGGCCGCACCATCCGGCCCAAGACGCTGAACCAGAAGCGCTACGTCGAGGCCATCGACAAGCACACCGTCGTGTTCGGCGTCGGCCCCGCGGGCACCGGCAAGACCTACC
Source organism: Amycolatopsis arida (assembly GCF_900115565.1). GTDB lineage: Bacteria > Actinomycetota > Actinomycetes > Mycobacteriales > Pseudonocardiaceae > Yuhushiella > Yuhushiella arida. The sequence goes on from NZ_FOWW01000004.1 coordinate 188,495, forward strand.
TGGCCATGGCCAAGGCCGTGCAGGCGTTGCAGGCCAAGCAGGTCACCCGGATCCTGCTCACCCGGCCCGCCGTCGAGGCCGGCGAGCGGCTCGGCTACCTGCCCGGCACCCTGTACGAGAAGATCGACCCCTACCTGCGGCCGCTCTACGACGCGCTGCACGACATGGTCGACCCCGAGTCCATCCCGCGGCTCATGCAGGCCGGCACCATCGAGATCGCGCCGCTGGCCTACATGCGCGGCCGCACGCTGAACGACGCGTTCATCATCCTCGACGAGGCGCAGAACACCACGCCCGAGCAGATGAAGATGTTCCTCACCCGGCTCGGCTTCGGCTCCAAGATCGTCGTCACCGGCGACATCACCCAGGTCGACCTGCCCAACGGGCAGCGCAGCGGCCTGCGGGTCGTCCGGGACATCCTCGACGGCGTCGACGACCTGCACTTCGCCACCCTCACCAGCCAGGACGTCGTGCGGCACCGGCTGGTCGGCGACATCGTCGACGCCTACGAGAAGTGGCAGGCCAACCAGGACGCGAAGAACGGCTGGAAGGGCCGCCGGTAAGCACCGTGAGCATCGAGATCGCCAACGAGTCCGGCGTCCGGGTCGACGAGGAGTCCATCGTCTCCGTCGCCCGCTTCGCCCTCGACCGGATGGAGGTCAGCCCGCTCGCCGAGCTGTCCGTCCTGCTGGTCACCCTCGACGTCATGGAACACCTGCACGAACGGTGGATGGACCTGCCCGGCCCCACCGACGTGATGGCCTTCCCGATGGACGAGCTGGAGTCCACCCGTCGACCGGACGCCGCCGAGGCGTCCCCGGCGCTGCTCGGCGACATCGTGCTGTGCCCCGCCTTCGCCAAGGACCAGGCTCACACCGCTGGCCACTCGCTGCTGGCCGAGCTGCACCTGCTGACCGTGCACGGCGTGCTGCACCTGCTCGGCTACGACCACGCCGAGCCCGCCGAGGAACGCGAGATGTTCGCGCTGCAGAAGCGGATCCTCGGCGAGTACCAGGCCGCGACGGCGGCCGCCCGCCGGCGCGACGCCCAGCGCGACGCCGACGACCGCCTGCTCGGCACGGTGGGCCTCGACGGGGGGCCCGTCGAGTCGACCGAGTGACCGGCCGGCAGCCGTGATCGACTCCGTCCCGCTCCTCGTCGTCGCCGCGGTGCTGGTGCTGCTCGGTGGCGTGTTCGCCGCCGCCGACGCCGCGATCAGCACCGTGTCCAGGGCGATGGCCGAAGGGCTCATCCGGCTCGGGCGGGTCGGCGCCCGCCAGCTCGCCCTCGTCGTCGACGAGCGCCGCCGGCACATCAACCTGCTCCTGCTGCTGCGCATGGGCTGCGAGCTCACCGCCACCGTGCTGGTCACCGTGGCGTTCCTGCGCTCGATCGACCCCGACGGGCTGGCCGTGGCCGCCGCCGCGGCGGTGATGGTCCTGGTCAGCTACGTGCTCGTCGGGGTCGGCCCGCGCACCATCGGTCGCCAGCACCCCTACCGAGTCGGCCTCGTCGTGGCCGGGCCGGTGCGCGTCCTCGGCTCGGTGCTGGGGCTGCTCAGCCGGCTGCTCATCGTGCTCGGCAACGCCATCACCCCGGGCAAGGGCTTTCGCGAGGGTCCGTTCACCTCGGAGGTCGAGCTGCGCGAGCTGGTCGACCTCGCCGAGGAGCGCGGCGTCGTGGGCACCGAGGAGCGGGAGATGATCCACTCGGTGTTCGAGCTCGGCGACACGGTGGCCCGCGAGGTCATGGTCCCGCGCACCGAGATCGTCTGGATCGAACACACCAAGACCGTGCGGCAGGCGCTCGCGCTGTCCCTGCGCACCGGGTTCACCCGGCTGCCGGTGATCCGCGAGTCGGTCGACGACATCGTCGGCGTGGTCAACCTCAAGGACCTGGTGCGAGCCGCGCTGGCCGAGGACGGCATCGCGCGGCCCGTGGAGGAGCTGATGACCGCCGCCAGCTTCGTCCCCGACTCGAAACGGCTCGACGAGCTGCTCCGGGAGATGCAGGTCACCCGCAACCACATGGCGATCGCCGTCGACGAGTACGGCGGCACCGCCGGCCTGCTCACCATCGAGGACATCCTCGAGGAGATCGTCGGCGAGATCACCGACGAGTCCGACACCGCCGAGCGGCCCCCCGTCGAGCACCTCGACGAGCGGACCGTGCGGGTGTCCGCCCGGCTGGGGGTCGACGACCTGGCCGAGCTGTTCGGACTGGAGCTGGACGACCACGACGTGGAGACCGTGGGCGGTTTGCTCGCCCAGCGGCTCGGTAGGGTTCCGTTGCCCGGCGCCGAGGCCGAGGTCGCCGGCCTGCGGCTGCACGCCGAGGGCGGCAAGGACCGGCGCGGCCGGATGCGGATCACGACGGTGGTGGTGCACGCCGAGGACGAGCGCATCGCCGGGCGGCGGCTTCGGGTGAGCAAGCCGGACGACGGTGACGAGCGGGACAGGAGCGTCGAACATGCCTGAGCACGGGGCCGAGCTGGCGGCCGAGGACGAGAAGTTGGTGGTGCTGGCCCGCTCCGCCAGGGCGCGCACCCAGGCCGAGGAGGGCGCCGCCGTGCGGGACACCGACGGGCGCACGTACGCCGCGAGCACCGTCCGGCTGCCGTCCTTCGCGCTCACCGCGCTGCAGGCCGCCGTCGCCGCGGCCGTGTCCAGCGGCGCCGAGGGCCTCGAGGCCGCCGTCGTGGTCAGCGAGCGGCCGCTGTTCGACCAGGCGTCGGTGCACGCTCTCCGCGACGTCGCCCCCAGGGCCAGCATCGTCCGCGCCGACCCCTCCGGCGCCGTCCAGGAGGTGCTCCGGCTCGACGGCACGGACGGCTGACCGCACCGGCCCGGACGCGCCCGGCGCCCGCGGGGGGCCATGGTCGACAATGGTCGGTGATGAGCACTCCGCCAGAGCACCGGTCCGGGTTCGCCTGCTTCGTCGGCCGCCCCAACGCGGGCAAGTCGACGCTGACCAACGCGCTGGTCGGCACGAAGGTCGCGATCACCTCCAGCAAGCCGCAGACCACCCGGCACGCCATCCGGGGCATCGTGCACCGCCCCGACGCGCAGCTGGTGATCGTCGACACTCCCGGATTGCACCGCCCGCGCACCCTGCTCGGCCAGCGGCTCAACGACGTCGTCCGGGCCACCTGGTCCGAAGTGGACGTGGTGGGACTCTGCGTTCCGGCCGACGAGCGGATCGGGCCCGGTGACCGGTTCATCGCCGGCGAGCTGACCAAGGTCGCCCGCCGCACCCCGGTGGTCGGCGTCGTCACCAAGACCGACCTCGTGCCGCCGGAGCGGGTGGCCGAGCAACTGCTGGCCCTGGAGAAGGTGCTGGACTTCGCCGAGCTCGTCCCGGTCTCCGCGGTGGACGGCTACCAGGTGGGCACCCTCGCCGACGTCCTCGTGGGCAAGCTGCCGGAGGGGCCGCCGCTCTACCCCGAGGGCGACCTCACCGACGAGCCCGAGCAGACCCTGATCGCCGAGCTGGTCCGGGAGGCCGCGCTGGAGGGCGTCCGCGACGAGTTGCCGCACTCCATCGCGGTGACGATCGAGGAGATGCTGCCCCGCGAGGGCCGCGCCGACCTGGTGGACATCTACGCCGTCGTCCACGTGGAGCGGCCCAGCCAGAAGGGGATCGTGCTCGGGCACCGGGGGGAACGGCTGAAGGAGGTCGGCACGCGCGCCCGCCGGCACATCGAGGCCCTGCTGGGCAGCAAGGTCTACCTCGACCTGCACGTCAAGGTCGCCAAGGACTGGCAGCGCGATCCCAAGCAGCTGCGCAGGCTGGGCTTCTGACCCGCCGGGGACGGCGGTGACCGACCGACCGGCGGGCGATCACGATCTCGATGTGGTCATGGTCATGGTGGCGCGCTGTGGTGGATCCTGGCGGCCGCGGGTGTCGTCACACTCAGCGTGTTCGACGGCACCACCGGGTACTAGCCCCACCGCCTGGGGCGCTGGCCAGCGGGCCAGGGACGAGCAGGGGAGGACCAGGTGACGAACCCGTACCCGGGGCAACCGGAGGGCCAGGAGCCCGACGCGCGGCAGTACGGCCAGCCGGGGCAGTACGGGTACCCGGCCCAGTACGGCCAGCCGGGTCAGTATCCGGCGCAGTACCCGGGTCCGTATCCGGCGCAGTATCCGGCGCAGTATCCGGCGCAGTATCCGGCGCAGGGCCCGTACGGGCAGCCGGTGTACGGCCCGCCGCCGGATAACAACCTGGTGTGGGGCATTCTCACCACGATCTTCTGCTGCCTTCCGTTCGGGATCGTCTCGATCGTCAAGGCCAGCCAGGTCAACACGTTGTGGGCGCAGGGCTTCGCGGCCGAGGCGCACAAGGCCGCCGACGACGCCAGGACGTGGGCGATCTGGTCGGCCGCCGCGACGGGGATCGTGCTCGTGTTGTACGTGATTCTCATCGCGGTCATGCTGCTGGCCGTGGGACTGTCGTGGGACGAGGTCACGCCGTGATCACCGGCGAGCTCCCGAGCGCGCCGGTACGTGGGCCGCGGAACATGCTCCGCGCGCTCGGGCCGCCGCTCGCGGTCGTCGCCGGCGGGGCGGTCTGCGCCGGCGTGCTGCTCTGGGCCGACCCCACCACGCCCGGCGGACCACTGCCGGTGTGCCCGACCAAGGCACTGTTCGGGCTCACCTGCCCCGGCTGCGGCACGCTGCGGATGCTCTACAGCCTGCTGCACGCCGACGTCGGCGCCGCGCTGCACTTCAACGCCGTGGCCGTGGCCGCGCTGCCGCTGCTCGCCTGGAGCATGGCCGCGTGGACCGTGGTGCGGCTGCGGGGCCGCCCGGTGCGCACGTGGCAGCAGTGGCGCTGGGCGCCGGCCGTCATCGGGATCGTGTTCGTCGGCTGGTTCGTGCTGCGGAACCTGCCGTTCGCGCCGTTCGCCGCGTTGAAGGTCTGACGCCCGTGGGGCAGGGCCGCCACGCCGGGGCCGGACGGTACGCTGCCGCAGCGCACACGCATCATCGTGACCTCAGGGGGAGAGCATGACCAGTCCCTACGGCCAGCAGCCGGCCGGGCAGGGCCAGCCGGGCGGCGGCTTTCCCGGGCAGCAGCCCTACGGCCAGCAACCGTACGGCCAGCAGCCAGGCTCGGGGGCCTTCCCGGCCCAGCAGCCGGGCTCCGGCGGCTTCCCGGCCGCGCAACCCGGTTACGGGGCGCCCCCCGGGGGCTTCCCCGCGGGCCAGCAGCCGTACGGCCAGTCGGGCGGGTATCCCGGCCAGCCCTACGGGGGTTATCCCGGCGGGCCGCAGAACCTGGCCAGCTGGGGCCAGCGGGCGGGCGCGTACCTCGTCGACGGGCTGCCGGCGGCCATCCTCCCGCTGATCGGGATCCTGGTCGCGCTCGGCTCGCCCACCGCCGGCGTCATCATCGCCATGCTCGGCTGGCTCGTCGGGCTGGGCTGGCTGATCTACAACCGGTGGATGCAGGGCGGAAACACCGGGCAGTCGCTGGGCCGGCGGATGCTCGGCATCACCCTGGTCGGCGAGCACACCGGGCAACCGATCGGCGCGGGCAACGCCTTCGTCCGCGACCTCGCCCACTTCCTCGACGGCCTGCCCTGCTACATCGGCTTCCTCTGGCCGCTGTGGGACGAGAAGCGGCAGACCTTCGCCGACAAGGTGATCGGCACGCTGGTCGTGCCGGCACCGGCCGCGCCGAACGGCCAGCCCGGGTTCGGCGCCCCGGGGCAGCCCTACGGCGGTCACCCGCAGCAGGGCGGCTTCCCCTCGCAGGGCGGTTACCCGCAAGGCGGCTACCCGCAAGGCGGCTACCCGCAGCAGGGCCAGGCACCGGGCTTCCCGCCGCAGGGTCAGCAGTACGGGCAGCCCGGCGGGTTCGGCCAGCACGGCCAGCCGCCGCAGGACGGGCACCCCCCGCAGCAGTGGTGAGCCCGGCCGGCGGGCGCCGGCTTCCCGGTGACGCAGCTTCCCGACGATCCAGCCTCCCGGTGAGCCGGTGCCGCCGATGACCTCCCCACCGCACCCCGAGCGGCCGGGCCCCGACCCCACGATGGCCGGCGGAGCCGGCTGGGCCGCGGCCGACCCCGCACCGTCTCAGTCGGGATCGTTCCCGCTGTCGCCCGATGCCGCGCCGTCCCACCTTCAGCCGCCCCCATCGGCGGCGGGTCCGTCGGCCGCCCAGCCGGCACCGGCCGATCCGTTCCCACCGGCCGACCCGCCCCCACTGGCCGGACCGTACGCAGCGGGCGGACCGTACCCAGCGGCACAGCCCGGCACGGGTCACCCCGCTCCGCCGTACTCGCCGGGATGGACCGCCCAGGCCGCCCAGGGGCACGTCCCGCCCGGCTCGCCGTATCCCGGACACCCGTACCCGGGGTATCCGCCGCCGATCGCCGCGGGCGGTGGCTTCCCCTGCGGCCCCGAGGGCGACCTCGCGCTGGCCGGGCTTGGACCGGTGCGCCGGGCCGGGATGGGTCGCCGGTTCGCCGCGCGGTTGCTCGACGGGCTGCTCCTGCTGGTCGTGCTCGGCGCGCTGGTCGGCGGGGTCGTCGGCCTGCTCGCGGCCCGGGGTGCCTTCGACCGCGACGACCCGCCGCTGTGGGCGCTGCTCACCCTGATCGTGCTGGTGTACTGCGTCGCGCCGCTGATCCCGCCCGCCTACGAGATCGCGATGGTGGCCCGCGGCGGCGCCACCGTGGGCAAGCGCGCGCTCGGCATCCGCGTGGTCCGCACCGCCGACGGCGCGTTGCCCGGCGTCGGGACGAGCTTCCTGCGGTTCCTGGTGCCGTTCGGGGCGAGCTGGGTCAGCTGCGGCCTCGGCGGCCTGCTGGTGTACCTGTCACCGGTGTTCGACCGCTCGCCGGCCCAGCAGGGCTGGCACGACATGGCGGCGAAGACCATGGTGATCCGCGCCCGCTGACGGATGCGGATGCGACCATGGAAGGGTGAGTCTCTACCGCGACACCGGGGTGGTGCTGCGGGTGCACAAGCTCGGTGAGGCCGACCGGATCATCACCCTGCTCACCCGCCGGCACGGCAAGGTGCGCGCCGTCGCCAAGGGCGTGCGCAGGACGAGCTCCCGGTTCGGCGCGCGGCTGGAGCCGTTCGGGCACGTCGACGTGCAGCTCTACACCGGGCGCACGCTGGACGTGATCACCCAGGTGGAGACGGTCGACGCGTTCGCGCTCCCGCTGGTCGCCGACTACCAGCGCTACACCGCGGCCAGTGCGATCACCGAGACCGCCGACCGGCTCACCGCCGAGGAGGGCGAGCCGGCGCTGCGGTTGTACCTGCTGGTCACCGGCGCGCTGCGGGCGCTGGCCACCACCGACCGGGACGCCTCGCTGGTGCTGGACGCGTTCTTCCTGCGGGCCATGGCCTTCGCCGGGTGGGCCCCGGCCATCACCGAGTGCGCCCGGTGCGGGCTGCCCGGCCCGCACCGGGCGTTCAGCGTCCCCGCCGGCGGCTCGCTGTGCGCCCGCTGCCGGATGGCCGGCTGCGTCCACCCCGCGCCCGAGGTGCTCGTGCTGCTCGAGGCGCTGCTGCACGGCGACTGGGCCGCGGCCGAGCGGAGCGCGCCCGGCACCCGGCGGGACGCCAGCGGGCTGGTCGCCGCGCACCTGCAGTGGCACCTGGAACGGCAGCTGCGGTCGTTGCCGCTGGTGGAACGGCGCCGGGAGGCGGCCGACCCGGGCAGGTTAGGGTCTGACGGGTCGGCCGGGACGGATTTCCGCGGCGGGCCGAGTACGGAGTCGGACAGGGAGGTGTCGGGTGCGGCGCAAGGAACGGGAGGCGGCGCCGGCGGCATCGATGGCGCGGCTACGGGCACCTGACCCGCACCCCTCCGGCGCCCGGCCGCCGGAGATCCCCCGGGAGTTGCTGCCCCGCCACGTCGCGCTGGTGATGGACGGCAACGGCCGCTGGGCCAACCAGCGTGGCCTGCCGCGGATCGAGGGGCACAAGCGCGGCGAGGCGGTGATGATCGACGTCGCCAGCGGGGCCGTCGAGCTGGGCATCGAGTGGTTGTCGGTGTACGCCTTCTCCACGGAGAACTGGAAGCGCAGCCCCGACGAGGTGCGTTTCCTGATGGGGTTCAACCGCGACACCATCCGCCGACAGGTCGACTACCTCGGCTCGATCGGGGTGCGAATCCGCTGGGCGGGGCGCCGGCCCCGGCTGTGGCGCAGCGTCATCAAGGAGCTGCAGGCCGCCGAGGAGAAGACCAGGCACAACACCAGGTTGAACATGACGATGTGCGTCAACTACGGCGGGCGGGCCGAGCTCGCCGACGCGGTGCGGCGGATCGCCACCCTCGCCGCCGAGGGGAAGATCAACCCGGCGAAGGTCGACGAGCGCACGATCGTGAGGTACCTGTACCAGCCGGAGATGCCCGACGTGGACCTCTTCCTGCGGCCCTCCGGCGAGCTGCGCACGTCGAACTTCCTGCTCTGGCAGTCGGCCTACGCCGAGTTCGTCTTCCAGGACACGCTGTTCCCCGACTTCGACCGCCGGCGGCTGTGGGACGCCTGCCTGGAGTACGCCCGGCGGGACCGGCGGTTCGGCGCGGCGCTGGACCGCGCGGCCGAGTCGGCCACTCTCGCCACCCCCGCCGCCGGAGCGAGCTCATGACCACCGAGGCCGCCGACACCGCCGCGCTGCTCACCCTCGCCCGGCAGTCGCTCGAGCGGTTCCTCGAGGTGCACGTCGACGACGACGGCGCGCTGACCTTCTCGCACGCCGACGTGCCGTGCGTGGTGCAGGCGACTCGGCTCGCCGAGGGGCTCACCGTGCTCAGCCTGACCTGCGTGGTGGCGTGGGACCTGCCGGACGACACCGCGTTGGCCGCGGCCGTCGCCGAGCGGGCCGGCCAGGGTCTGTTCGGCACGCTGGGCGTGGTGCACACCGAGCGCGGGCTGGACCTGACCCTGCGCTACGCGTTCCCCGCGGGGGGCATGGACTCCGCACCGCTGGGCACGCTGCTGATGCTGGTGGTCTCCACCGCATCGCAGGTGCGGGCCGACCTGCTCGGCCCCGGCGAGCCCACCACCGGCTGAGCACGCCCCGCGCTGCCCGGGAGGTCCGCGCTCGGGTCGTTCCCGGGCGGACACCGCCGAACGTGGCGGTGGGTGAGCGCTCGACGACTACGCTTGTCCGCCGCGGGTCGGTGTGTCGGGAGGGTGTCGAATGCCGGAGTTTCGTCGGGTCGACAACGTGGGCGACGACGCCGAGCCGGCTCCGGTTGAGCGGTTCGATCCGTTCGAGCCGGCGCCGGACCAGCGCGAGGTCGACGCGGCCGACCTGCTGCGCCTGCTGGCCGAGCCGGTCGACGCCGCGTGGCGTCGGGGACCGAGCCCGGCCGCGCCGACCTTGCTGCTCGAGGACGCCCACGTCACCGGCTGGCTCGACCTGTGGGGCGCCGACCTGCCGTATCGGCTCCGGTTCGAGCGCTGCCGGTTCGAACGGCCCCTGGATCTGCGTGAGGCGCGCCTGCTCGGCCTGGAGTTCCGCCACTGCTGGCTGCCGGGACTGGCGGCCCGCCACCTCCACAGCCGCGGCGACGTGTGCCTCGTCCGCAGCGCCGTCGTGGCCGACGAGGTGTCCGAGGACGGCGCGGCCACGGTGCGTCGGGGAGTGGTCGCCGAGCACGAGCCGCCCGCCGGTGCGGTCGACCTCACCGATGCCGCCATCGGCGGCTCGCTGGTGCTCACCAGGAGCGCGCTCCGGCATCCGGGCGGCAGTGCGCTGCTGGCCGACCGGCTGGTCGTCACCGGTGAGCTGTCAGCCCGCCGGCTCCGGGTGAGCGGCGAGGTGCGGGTCCACGGCCTGCGCACCGGTGGCGACGTCATCCTCTCCGGGGCCACCCTGGACAACCCGGCGGGCGTCGCGCTCAGTGGGGAGGGCCTGCGGGTCGGTGGCAACCTGCTGGGCGAGAGGGACCAGGACGAGTCTCGCCGGTTCAGCGCCGAGGGGGTGCTGTACCTGCCCAACCTCGCGGTGGCCGGCGACGTCGTGTTCCGCGACGCCCGGCTCACCGGCGCCCTGACCGACGAGCGCGCCCACGCGATGAGTGCCGGTGGTCGGGCGGCGCTGGTCGCGGACCGGCTACGTGCCGGTGGCAACGTCGAGCTGAGTGGGCAGCTCGAGGCCACGGGGGCGATCCGGATGCCCAACGCCCACATAGCAGGTTCGCTCCGGCTCGCGCGGGCCCGCATCGAGATGCGGCGCCATGGGTACGAGCCATTCCCCGGCCCGGCCGTGCTCCTGGACGGCGTTGAGATCGCCGGCGACCTCGAGGGCACCGGGCGGATCCAGGGGCAGGTACGGCTCGTCGGCGCGACCGTGCACGGCGACGTGTGCCTGAACGCGACGGTCCATGGCGACGGACGCGAGGCCCTGTTGGTCAGCCGAGCCAGTGTTTCCGGCGACCTCGTGCTCGCGCACTGCACCATGGACGGCACTCTTCGCCTGGACGACGTGACCGTCGGCGGCAGCATCGACCTGCGCGGTACCAGGGCACGGCATCCCGAGCTGGCCAGGTCGAAAACCTGGTCCGTGGACCTCCGCGCGGCGCGGGTCACCGGTGACGTCCGACTCACCGATGGCTTTCGCGCCGAGGGTGGAGTGACTCTGGCGGGCGGCACGGTCGGGCGTCGGATCGACATCACCGGCGGCGAGCTGGCCTGCTCGCGGATGGGCATGGGCGGGATCGCGTTCGACGCCAGCGCCACCGCCGGTGAGTTCGTGCTGGCCCCGAGGAGGCCACCGGAGGGCAGGGTCGTGCTGCGGGGCGGGCGCTGCGGCACGCTCCGCGACTCCCCCGAGCTGTGGCGGGCCACCGGCGGGCTGGACCTGGTGGCTTCCGCTACGGCACGCTCGACCCGCCGATCGCGCCGTCAAACGACAAGGCGGTCGACCAGCGGTTGGCGATGCTGCGCGCCGGTCTCCGCGACTACCTGCCCGGGCCCTACGACCAGCTCGCCGCGACGCTGCACGCGAGCGGCAACGACCGGCAGGCCGCGAGGGTGCTGCTGGCCAAGCAGCGCTCCCGCTACGACTCGCTGGCCCGCGCCCACCCGGTCCCCCGGGTCGGGATACGGCTGTGGAGTGGGCTGCGGCGCTGGACGGTCGGCTACGGGCACCGCCCGGTGCGCGCGCTCGGCTGGCTGGCGGCACTGCTCGCGCTCACCGCGGCCGTGCTCACGACGACCGACCCCGACAGCAGAACCCGCGACTGGAGCCTGGGTGTGCTCGCGGTCGTGGGATTCGTTCTCCTCGCGACCGCGGCCGGCGGCGTCGGCACCTACCTCGGCGACCGGGCGGCCCTGTACCACCACGCCGCGGCCAGCCCGTTCGCTCCGGTTGGGCCGGGGGTCGGCTTCCGCACCGGCGGTGAGGGCCTCGTGCCGTTCCGCCCGAAGCGGCATGCATGGGGCGACCCGCTGGCCGATGAACCGGCACCCGTGCTCCCCGAAGCCACTGACTCGGCCGCCGAGGACACGCTCGTGGTCGAGGCGTACCTGGACACCGACGATCCGCTGGTCGCCCGCTCGGTCTTCACCGCACTGGACGACCTCGTGGAGGTGCTCGGCTACGAGCGCCCGGAGCGGGAGCACGTCCTGCGTGGTTCGTGGTGGCGCCGAACCACGACGAAGCTCGGGGAGTGGCTCGGTTCCGACGAGATGCGGGCCCGCCGGATCATGGTGGAGCGGGCGCTGCAGCTGGCCACCGTCGAGCAGGCGCAGGCGGAGGTCGACGTGAAGTCGGCCGAGGCGGTCGCCAACCTCGTGGCCTCCCTGCAGGACGTCCCGCAGGCCTGCCTGCGGGTCGGGTCGATCCTCCTGGTGAAGTACCAGGGTGACCACGGGGAGGTGGTGCTCTCCCGCACCCTGTCCCAGGTGGAGATCAAGGCGCTCGAACGCTTCCCGGAGATCCAGACCAAGCCACGTCACGTCCTGGACTCGCTCGCCACCGCGGTCGCCAGCCTCGACGACATCGGCGTCGAGGACGTGATCGGGAAGAACGAGCCGACGGTGTGAACCGGAAGGCGCCGAACCGGCGCGAGCCGGTCCAGGGTGGCGGTCCGGCGCGGCCGGTCGACCGCGTCTGGCAGCATTGCCGCCAATGGGAACCGTTTTCGACAGTGTGCCCGCTGAGCCCACCGAGCCCACCGAGACCACCGGGCCGGTGGCCGCGCGCCCGCGCCGCGGCAGGATCAGCTCGGTCGAGGTGCTCTGCGCGGTCCTGCTGGTCGCGATCCTCGGCCAGTCCTGGCTGCGGTCGGTGCTCGACGTGCCGGCCCTGCGCACCGGCGCCACGGTGTTCGTCGCGGTGTGCGTGCAGGCCCTGCCGTTCCTCGTGCTCGGCGTGCTGCTCAGTGGCGCCATCGCGGCGTTCGTCCCGGCGCGGGCGCTGCGCAGGGTGCTGCCCCGTCGGCAGGGCGCCGCGGTCGGCGTCGCCGGGCTCGCCGGGGTCGCCCTGCCCGGCTGCGAGTGCGCCTCGGTCCCGGTGGCCCGCCGGCTGATCGGTCAGGGCGTGGCCCCGGCGGCGGCGCTGACCTTCCTGCTCGCCGCGCCGGCGGTGAACCCGGTGGTGCTGGTGGCCACCGCGGTGGCGTTCCCCGGCGAGCCCGGCATGGTGCTCGCCCGGTTCCTCGGCTCGCTGGGCACCGCCGTGATCATGGGCTGGTTGTGGGCGCGGTGGGGCCGGCTCGAGTGGATCGCTGAGCGCGCGTTGCGCCGCCTGCCGGAGGTCGCGCCCGGCGCGCGGTGGCGGACGTTCACCGAGATCGCCCGCGCGGACCTGGTGGACGCCGGCGGGTTCCTGGTGCTCGGCGCGCTGATCGCGGCCGCGATGAACGTCCTGGTCCCGGCCGAGTGGTTCGGCGTGCTCGGCTCGCAGATCGTGCTCGGCGTCCTGGTGATGGCCGTGCTCGCCGTGGTGCTGGCGCTGTGCAGCGAGGCCGACGCGTTCGTCGTCGCGTCGCTGAGCGCGCTGCCGCTGCTGCCCCGGCTGGTGTTCCTGGTGGTCGGCCCCGCCGTCGACGTGAAGCTGGTCGCCATGCAGGCCGGCACGTTCGGCCGGTCCTTCGCGTTCCGGTTCGCCCCGGTCACCTTCGTGGTGGCGGTCTGTTGCGCGGTGCTCGCCGGGGTGCTCGTGCTGGGCGGTGTGCGATGAGGCGGGAGACCCAGAACGTGCTGCTGATCCTGCTCGGCGGCGCGCTGCTGAAGATCGCGCTCAACGGCGACTACCTGCGCTACGTCAAGCCGAGCCAGCAGCCGTGGATGCTCGGCGGGGGAGCGGTGATGGTGGCGCTGGGGGCGATCGCCATCGTGCGCGACCTGCTCGCCGCCCGTGCCGCGCGGGATCCGGCCGAGGGCGGGCACCACCACCCGGCCCGCTCGGCGTGGCTGCTCATGGTGCCGGTGCTCGCGGTGTTCCTGGTCGCGCCGCCGGCGCTGGGCGCCGACTCGGTCGTCCGCACCCAGGCGCGGGCCCCGCAGAGCGAACCGCCCAGGGCTGCGGCGGCGTTCCCCGCGCTGCCGGAGGGTGCGGTGGTGCCGCTGGGGATGGCCGAGTTCGTCGCCAGGGCGGGCTGGGACGACACCGGCAGCCTGCACGGCCGCACGGTGTCGCTGTCCGGCTTCGTGGTGCGCGCCGACGGCGACGTCCTGCTGGCCAGGATGCGGATCGGCTGCTGCGCGGCGGACGCGTTCCCGGTGACCGTGCGGCTGCTGGGGGACGGGGTCACCGGACTCGCCCAGGACACCTGGGTCGAGGTGACGGGGCAGCTAATGCCGGGCAGCGCCGACCGGCGGGACCACACCCCGGACCTCACCGTGGCCACCGTGCGCCCGGTGCCGGTGCCCGAGGACCCCTACGAGTACTGAGCCAGCACCGAGCGGGCTGGTCAGTTCTCCTCGGCCCGGCAGGTGGCGCACGTGCCGACGATCTCCACGGTGTGGCTGATGTCGGAGAACCCGTTGCCGGCGGCGATCTTGTCCGCCCACCGCTCCACCGCGGGACCCTCGATCTCGACGGTGTACCCGCAGCGGCGGCACACCAGGTGATGGTGGTGGTGGGACGAGCAACGCCGGTAGATCGCCTCGCCGCTGTCCGTGCGCAGCACGTCGATCTCGCCGGCCTCGGACAGCGACTGCAGCGTGCGGTACACCGTGGTCAGCCCGATGCCCTCGCCCCGCTTGCGCAGCTCGTCGTGCAGCTCCTGGGCGGAGCGGAAGTCGTCCACCTCGTCGAGCAGTTCCACGACGGCGGCGCGCTGCCGGGTGGCCCGCCGGCCGGGCACGGGAGCTCGGCGCCGGGTGGTGGGGCCGCCGCTCACGACCGGTCGCCTTCCCGCACGGTTCCGCCTTCCTGAACATGGGTCACCGCGTCGGCCACGATGTGCGCCAGATGGTCGTCGACGAGGCGGTACACGACTTCCCGGCCGCGTCGCTCGCCGTGGACGACGCCGGCCGCCTTGAGCACCCGCAGGTGCTGGCTGATCAGGGGCTGGGCGGTGGCCAGCGCGTCGACGAGCTCGTGCACGCACCGGTGGCCGTCGCGCAGCTGCAGCACGATCGCGATCCGCACCGGGGCGGCCAACGCCCGCAGCAGCTCACCAGCGTCGGCCAGGGTAGCGGCCGGAGGCGGGGGCGTCGCCGCGGTGGGGGGCCGCTCCGGCGAGTGCACCTGCTGCTCCGCGTCCCCGGGCAGCCCCGGGGGTGCCGCGTCCGGGCTCACCGTCGGCATCTCGTCACTCCAGCGTCTCCGGCATCTGGTCGTGCCCACCTCGGCCGTCCCGAGAGGCGTCCCCACCCATCCTAGTGGCGCGCCGGCGGGTCCCCGGTCCCGACGAGGTGCCGGCCGGTCCGATCCCGGGTGGTTGTGGCCTCGACACGCCCGGTAACCCGACGCTACTCCATCCAGGTGGTTTCCGAGAATCCTTCGCGAATTGCCCGCGTTGTGACGGAGAAGGTGACAGGTTGTCGCCGAACGGTGCCCGGCTTCACGCTACGGTGTGACCCGTCGCGAGCCGGGGAGTGTGGGGACGCACAGGCCAGGGAGTCCCGGTCGCCCGTGATCCGGGTGATCGGCGACGAGGACGAAGCTGAGGAGCCATGACTCGTTTCGGGACGAAGCTGGCGGCCGGCGCGGCGGCACTCGCGCTCGCGGCCGCACCCGGATGGTTCACCGGCGCGGCGGCGCAGACCGGTGGTGGTCCCGCGGACGTCGCGGTGGACGAGCGGACCGGCCCGGTCGCGTTCGCCAACGTCGTCGCCGCCGAGATCGGCGAGGACGGCCAGGGCGGTGGGTTCCTCGTCACCAAGACTCAGCGCTCGCCGCTGCGGCCGGGCAGCTCGACGCTGTCGCGGGAGCGGGTGATGGTGCCCCAGAAGTCGGAGAAGCCACCCGCGCCGGGCGAGCCGGACGAGCGAGCCACGATGGGCGACTACCTGGTCCGGTTCGGCCCCGACGCCGGCGCGACGAGCCCGTTCCCGGCCGAGGTGCCCAGCCGCGAGCACGACGTGGTCGCCACGCTGCGGCCCGACACGGTCCCCACCGCGACCGCCGAGGCGAACTACGCGCTCCAGGTCCGGCCCGCGACCGAGGGGGACGGCGGTGGCGACGACACCGAGAAGCTCCCCGGGGTGGCGGCGACGGTGTTCGCCATCCAGGAGGCACGCAGCGCCGTCGAGTGCGCCGCCGTGGACCGGGTGGAGTCCGAGACCTCGGCCGCCACGCTGTGGGTGCGCCAGCGCGACGGTGAGCTCACCCCGGTCGACCCGCCGGCCGTCGGCGAGGAGCTGACCCTCACCGACCTGCCCATCGGCGCGCCGCTGACCCTGCACGGGGCGGACCCGGCCAAGACCACCTCCGACGTCGTGGTGCGCCGGGTGACCGCGTTCGACCAACTACTGCGCCAGGAGGAGTGGCGCGACGGCGACGTCACCGGCGTCGGCGGGTGGGCGGTCCGGATCACCAGCCACCTCCGGGACAGCGAGGGGGAGGTCCTCGTCGACAAGGAGGGTGAGCCCACCCAGGTCGTGACCCGGCTCGTGCTCGGCGGGGTGAGTTGCTCGCTGCCCGCCGGCTTCACCCCCGTCCTGGACCGGCCCACCGTCCCGGTGAAGATCCCGGCAGGGTGGATGGCCGAGGCCCAGGTGATCGGCGGCCCGGTGGGCGACCGGACGATCGAGGCCGAGGCCCCGTTCGACCCCGCGGCCGGTGTCGGCCTGGTGGCCGGCGGTGCGCTGCTCGGCGCCGGCGCCGTAATGCTGTGGCGGCGCGCCCGGCGGGCCGGCCTCGACCGGACCGACCACACGGGATGACCGTGCCCCCGGACTCCACCGAGCCGACCGGCCCCGCCCAGTCCCCGGCACCGGGCGCCGAGCGGCTCGGGTCCGCCGTGTCGGCGGGCTCCGCTGGGCCGAGGGGCGGTGCCGGGCCGAGGGGGGCTGCCGGACCGCCGGGGTCCGCCGGGCCGACCGACGCCCCGGGAGGCGTCGATCCCGCGCGGGGCCGCCGGCGCGCGCTCGCCGCGGTCGCCGCCCTGCTCGCGGTCGCCGCCGTGGCCGCCGGGGTGCTCGTGCTGGTCCGCCCCTGGGCGGCGCCGCCCGAGCCCACGGCACCACCGCCCGCGGCCGCGCCACTCGTCGAGCCGCCCGCCGCGACGACCTCGGCCCCCGTGCGCCAGGTGGCCGCGCAACGGCCGGGCACCGTCCGGCTGCCGGAGGGCGGCACGGCGACACTGGTCCGCCGCGAGCTCACCGCCGACGGCACCCTGCCCATCCCGGACAGCCTCGGGGAGGCCACCTGGTGGGGCGCGGAGCTCGGTGCCGGGCACGGCGCGGCGCTGCTGTCCGGCCACGTGAACTGGAACCGGAGGAAGGGGCCGTTCGACGAGCTGTGGCGGATCCGGTCCGGCCAGGAGGTCATCGTGCTGGACACCGCCGGCGGCCGCTGGGTCTACCGGGTCACCGACGTGCTCACCCTGCACAAGGACGAGCTGCCCGCGCACGCGCAGCGGCTGTTCGGCCAGGACGGGCCGCACCGGCTGGTGCTGGTCACCTGCGGCGGGGACTACGTCGGCGGCACCGACGGGTACCGGGACAACAGGATCGTGACCGCGGAGTTGGTGAGCCGTCCGTGACCGGTGTTCGCGGCGGGTAATCCCCCCGCGAGGCCGCGGGAGCGGCCGGATACGCTGACAGCTCAGAGTTCCGATAACCGTTCCCGCATGACTGGAGAGCGTGGGTGGCCGCCAACACGATCGAGACCGTCGTCAGCCTGTGCAAGCGCCGGGGCTTCGTCTTCCCCAGCGGGGAGATCTACGGCGGTACCCGGTCGGCCTGGGACTACGGCCCGCTCGGCGTCGAGCTGAAGGACAACATCAAGCGGCAGTGGTGGAAGACCATGGTGCAGGGCCGCGACGACGTGGTCGGCCTCGACTCGTCGGTCATCCTGCCCCGCCAGGTGTGGGTGGCCTCCGGACACGTCGACGCGTTCGTCGACCCGCTGGTCGAGTGCCTGTCCTGCCACCGCCGCTTCCGTGCCGACCAGATCGCCGAGGAGTACGCCGAGCGCACCGGCAAGCAACTCGCCGAGGGCGACCTGTCCGACGTGCCGTGCCCCAACTGCGGCGTGCGCGGGCAGTACACCGAGCCGCGCGAGTTCAACGGGCTGCTCAAGACGTTCCTCGGTCCGGTGGAGTCCGAGGAGGGGCTGCACTACCTGCGCCCGGAGACCGCGCAGGGCATCTTCGTCAACTTCCTCAACGTGCTGACCACGTCGCGGAAGAAGCCGCCGTTCGGCATCGGCCAGATCGGCAAGTCGTTCCGCAACGAGATCACCCCGGGCAACTTCATCTTCCGCACCCGAGAGTTCGAGCAGATGGAGATGGAGTTCTTCGTCGAGCCCGGCGAGGACGAGCGCTGGCACCAGCACTGGATCGACCTCCGCACCGAGTGGTACACCGACCTGGGGATCCGGCGGGAGAACCTGCGGCACTACGAGCACCCCAAGGAGAAGTTGTCGCACTACTCGAAGCGCACCGTCGACATCGAGTACCGCTTCGGGTTCTCCTCGGGGCAGGAGTGGGGTGAGCTGGAGGGCATCGCCAACCGCACCGACTTCGACCTCACCACGCACGCCAACCACTCCGGTGTCGATCTGTCCTATTTCGACCAAGCTTCCGGTGAGCGGTACCGGCCGTTCGTGATCGAGCCGGCGGCCGGGGTGGGCCGCCCGATGATGGCGTTCCTGCTCGACGCCTACACCGAGGACGAGGTGCCCAACGCCAAGGGCGGGCTGGACAAGCGGGTCGTGCTGAAGCTGGACTATCGGCTCGCGCCGGTGAAGGTCGCGGTGCTCCCGCTGTCCCGCAACGCCGATCTGACCCCGAAGGCCAGGGACATCGCCACGAGCCTGCGCAAGCTGTGGAACGTGGAGTTCGACGACGCCGGCTCGATCGGCAAGCGGTACCGGCGCCAGGAGGAGATCGGCACGCCGTTCTGCGTCACGGTGGACTTCGACTCGCTGGAGGATCAGGCGGTCACCGTGCGCGAGCGGGACACCATGGCCCAGGAGCGGGTGGCGATGGACAAGCTGGAGTCCTACCTGGCCGCCCGGCTGCCCGGCTGCTGACCTGGCATCGGACGGCGCCGGCGAGGGAGGAGCATGCGGCCACGGGGAGACGGGGCGTCCGGAGCGCGCTGGTTGGGTCGTACCGTGCTCGGAGCGGTGCTGGTCGGCGCACTGGTGATCGGGGGGACGGCGGTCCGGGTGTGGCAGGTGGCCCGCGGTGACGACCGTTCCCGGGCCGACGTGATCGTGGTGCTCGGCGCCGCGCAGTACAACGGGCGGCCCTCGGAGATCTTCGCGGCCCGGCTCGCGCACGCCAAGCGGCTCTACGAGCAGGGCGTGGCGCCGGTGGTGGTCACCTCGGGCGGGAGCAAGGCCGGCGACGCCTACACCGAGGCCGAGGCCGGTGCCCGGTGGCTGGTCGCGCAGGGCGTGCCCGCGGAGCGGACCGTGCCCGTCGAGCAGGGCCACGACACGCTCGGGACGCTGCGCGCCGTGGCGGAGCGCGCGCACGCCCTCGGCTGGCGCTCGGCGGTGATCGTCAGCGACCCGTGGCACTCGCTGCGGGCCCGCACGATGGCCCACGACCTCGGGCTGCGGGCGTGGACGTCGCCGACGCACCGCGGCCCCGTGGTGCAGACCCGGGAGACGCAGGCGCGTTACATCATCCGGGAGACCGGCGCGCTGCTGTACTACCGGCTGGCCAAGCGGCCGGCCGACGACATCGGCGGCGCCGGCCTGGGCTGACGCCGCCGCGCGGGACATCGACCAGCACCGACCGGTACAGCCAACCGGGATCGTCGGGAAGAAGCCGAGTGTCGGCGGGGCGGCTTAAGCTGGCGCGGGTGAACGGATACACCGGCCACGACCGCGCGCGGCGCGTCGCCGAGCCGCCGAAGACCGCGGCGCTGCCCGGCGCGCACCCGACCGCGCGTGGGGACTTCGCCCGTGACCGGGCACGGGTGCTGCACTCGGCGGCGCTGCGCCGGCTGGCCGGCAAGACCCAGGTGGTGGGCCCGGGGGAGGGTACGGAGATCAGCGGTGTGCCGCGGACCCGGCTGACCCACTCGCTGGAGGTGGCCCAGATCGGCAGGGGCATCGCCGAGGAGCTCGGCGCCGACCCCGACCTCGTCGACACCGCCGGGCTGGCGCACGACATCGGCCACCCGCCGTTCGGGCACAACGGCGAGCAGGCGCTCAACGCGGTCGCCGCGCCCTGCGGTGGGTTCGAGGGCAACGCCCAGACGCTGCGCATCCTCACCCGCCTCGAGCCCAAGGCGCTGGACGGCGACGGCACCCCCGCCGGGCTCAACCTCACCAGGGCCTGCCTGGACGCGGCCACCAAGTACCCGTGGCCCCGCCCCCTCGACGCCGCCGAGACGTCGGCGCCCTCCGCCGCGGCCGCGCAGCCGAAGTTCGGGGTCTACGCCGACGACCTCGCCGTGTTCGAGTGGATGCGCGCCGGCGCCCCGGAGCGGCGGACGTGTCTCGAGGCGCAGATCATGGACTGGGCCGACGACGTCGCCTATTCCGTGCACGACGTGGAGGACGGCGTGCTGTCCGGCCGCATCGCGCTGCGGGTGCTCACCGACCCCGCCGAGCGCACCGCGGTCGCCGAGCTCGCCGCGAAGCACGTCACCACCGCCTCGGTAACCGACCTGGACGCCGCCGCCGCGGACCTGGCGCGGTTGCCGGTGGTGGCGGTGCTGACCGGCGGGCCGTACGACTCGTCGCTGGGCGCGCAGGTCGCGCTCAAGCGGCTGACCAGCGAGTTGGTCGGCCGGTTCGCCGGCGCCGCGGTGACCGGCACCCGGGAGGCGTATGGGGAGGGGCCGCTGCGCCGGTACGGCGCGCGGCTGGTCGTGCCGCAGCGGGTGGTGGCCGAGGTGGCCGTGCTCAAGGCGCTGGCGCTGCGGTACGTGATGAGCGACCCGCGTCGGCTGGCGACGCAGGAGGGCCAACGGCAGGTGCTGGCCGAGCTGGTGGAGGTGCTGTGCCGGCGCGCGCCGGAGGCGCTGGACCCGGTGTTCCACGCCGCGTGGGTGGCCGCCGACGACGACGCGGCGCGGCTGCGGGTGGTGATCGACCAGGTGGCGTCGCTGACCGACGCGCAGGCCAGGGCCTGGCACTCCTGGCACACCGGCTGGCACGGCTAGCGGGTGCGTGGCAGCGACCGGCGCGGGGCCGGTAGTTTCGGGGAATGGCCGACCGTGAGCCCGAACACGCCCACCTGAGCTTCGCCCTCGCCCTGCACCGGTCGGTGGCCGGCGCGGCCGGCGACTCCTGCCTGTCGCCGTACTCGGTGGCCAGCGCGCTGACCCTGGCGGCGAGGGCCGCCCGCGGGGACACCGCCGGCGAGCTGGCCCACCTGCTGGCCGGGTCGCCGGCCGGGCTGCCGGAGCAGGCCGCGCTGTTGCGGGCCGCCGCGGAGCTGGCCGAGCCCGCCGAGCGGCAGGAGGAGCCGGTGCTCGCCGTGGCGAACACGCTGTGGGCGTGGGAGAAGTTGCCGATCCGGGACGAGTTCCGGGCGGAGCTGGCCGGCTGGGTGGGTGGCCGGGTGGCGACCGCGCCGTTCGCCGAGGACCCGGAGGGTGCCCGGCGGATCATCAACGACGACATCGACCGGGCCACCCACGGGCTGGTGCCCGAGCTGCTCACCCCGGGCACGGTGCGCGACGACACCGTCGCCGCCCTGGTGAACGCGCTGTACCTGCGCACCGCGTGGGTGTTCCCGTTCCCGGAGTCCGACACCGCCGAGGCCGACTTCACCGCGCCGGACGGCGTGCGCCGGGTGCCGACGATGTACCAGGTCGAGCGGCTCGGCTACGCCGCCGACGCCGGCTGGCAGGTGGTGTCGCTGCCGGCCGTGGGCGGGGTGCAGGCGGTGGTGCTGCTGCCGGACGGCGACCTGGCCGACCGGGAGCCCGGGCTCGACGCGGACACGCTCGGCCGGCTGCTCGCCGGAACGCGGGAGCGGCTGGTGCACCTGTGGCTGCCCCGGATCCGGCTCGATCTGCGCAGCGAGCTCACCCGGCCGCTGCGGGCGCTCGGCGTGCGCACCATGTTCACCTCGGCCGCCGACTTCGGCGGTCTCACCGACGACCCGCGGTTGCTGGTCTCCGACGTGCTGCACCAGGCCGTGCTGCGGCTCGACGAGCGGGGCCTGGAGGGCGCGGCGGCGACGGCGGTGATGATGCGGCTGGTGATGATGCCCGAGGGCGATCCGGTGGAGGTCCGGGTGGACCGACCGTTCCTGCTGCTGGTGCGGCACGCCATGACCGGTGCGGTGTACTTCCTCGCCAGGATCACCCGGCCGTGAGTGGGAGAGGCGCCGGATACGCCCTGTCCGGTGTGGAACCGGGTGCCGCCCGGTCGCCGCGGGGCCGGCTGCCCGCCGCGGTGTACGCGCACGCGGCCGGGGTGTACCTGCTGGTGCAGGCGGTCGGCGTCGGGGTGCTGGCGCTGCTGGCCGCCCGGCACGACCTGACGCTGCTCGGCCGGCTGACCGCCTGGGACGGCGCGTGGTACCTGTCGCTGGTCGAGTACGGCTACGACGGGGTGGCGCCCGGCCTGCGCGACGCGCACGGCGAGATCTTCCCCGAGGCGCCGCTGGCGTTCTTCCCACTCTACCCGGCGCTGGTGGTGGGCCTGGCGCAGCTGCCGGGGGTGGGCGAGGTCGGCGCGGCGATCACCGTGAGTGTCCTGTGTGGACTGGTCATGGCGCTCGGCCTGGTGCGCCTCGCCCGGCACCTCGACCCCCGGCCGCGGGTCGGGCTGCTGGCGGTGGCGCTGGTCGCCGGGGCGCCGATGGCCATCACCTTCGCCATGGTCTACACCGAGGCGCTGTTCTGCGCGCTCGCGGTGTGGGCGCTGGTGTTCGTGCTCGAGCGGCAGTGGGTGCTGGCCGGGGTGGCCTGCCTGCTGGCCGGGTTGGCCCGCTCGACGGCGAGCGTGCTGATCGGGGCGGTGGTGCTGGCCGCGCTGGTGGCGGCGTGGCGGGGGCGGGACCGCGCGGCGGCGCTGGCCTGCGTCGTGCTCGCCCCGCTGGGGCTGCTCGGGTTCTGGGGGTTCGTGGCGGTGCGCACCGGCAGCCTCACCGGGTGGTCGGACATCGAGTGGCGGGGGTGGAACACCCGGTACGACTTCGGCGGGGAGACCGTCGGGTTCGTGCTCGACACCCTGGCCGAGGGGCCGTCGGTGATGCAGGTCGGCGCGGTGCTGGCGGTGTTCGCCGCCATCGGGTTGGGGGTGCTGGCGTTCCGCCGGCTGCCGTGGCCGCTGGCGCTGTACGGCGCCGGGGTGGTGCTGCTCGTGGTGGGCACCGCCGGGTTGCCGGCGGCCAAGCCGCGGTTCCTGCTGCCGGCCATGGTCGTGCTGTTGCTGCCGGTGGCGATGGCGCTGGCCCGCCGGAGCCGGAACACGATGCTGGCGCTCACCGTCGCGTTCGTCGCGCTCGGCGTCTGGTACGGCGGCTACGCGCTGACCGGCTGGAGGTACGCCATCTGAGCCGCTACCGCCCGTCGACCACGTCCCTGGCCGGGCTTGCCACCACTCCGTGCTGCGCTCATGGATGGCGCTGTCACATCCCACGGCGCCGTCTCGTCCCCCGGGTGACGACACATCGATCCCAGGGAGGACGCCATGCCCCGCATTCCCGCGGTGCCCGCCACCGCCGCCGGCCCGATCCTGCGGCTGGCCTACCGGTTCGCCCGCCGGCGCTTCGGCGCCGTGCCCGAGCCGTTCGCGGTGGCGGCCCACCACCCCCGGCTACTGTGGGCCGGCGGCGTGCACGAGCTGCTCGTCGAGAAGGCGGCCACCACGCTGCCACTGGCCGTGCGCGAGTTGGCCGTCTACCGCACCGCCGTGCGACTCGGCTGCTCCTGGTGCGTCGACTTCGGCACCATGCTGCAGCGGCACCATGGCCTCGACATCGACCGGCTGAAGGCCATCGACGACTACCCGACCTCGGAGCTGTTCACCCGGCAGGAGCGGCTGGCCCTGGCCTACGCCGACGCGATGACCGCCACCCCGGTGACGGTGACCGGCGAGCAGGTGGCCGAGCTGGAGCGCGAGTTCGGCCGCAAGGGTGTGATCGAGCTGACCTACCTCGTCGCGGTGGAGAACATGCGGGCCAGGACGAACAGCGCCCTCGACATCACCGACCAGGGCTTCACCTCGGGGGAGGCATGCCAGGTGCCGATGCCCGGGACGAGCTCAGCCGAGCGGTAGCCGGGCCAGCTTGTCCGGGTTGGCCTGGTCGTAGATCGCCACGATCCGGCCGTCCCGGATGGCGAAGGTCTGCACGTGGGCGTCCAGGTCGAGGTAGCCGTCGCCGCCCGGCTCGGCCGGCAGGTGCACGCCGAGGTCGCCGTTGACCAGTACCGGCCGCCCGCCGCTGAACGCCCCCGGTCGGTACTTGCCCAGCAGCCCGGCGAAGAACCGGACGATCCGCTCGGCGCCGACCATGACCCTGCGGGTGGTGCGGGCCTTGCCGTCGGCGTCGCCGATCAGCACCGCGTCCGGGTGCAGCAGCTCGGCCACGGCCCGTACGTCGCCGGACAGCAGCGCCGCGGTGAACCGCTCCAGTACCGCGCGCTGCTCGTCCAGCGACGCCCGGGGCGGCGGGTCGGCGGCGGCGACCGCCCTGCGGCCGCGCGAGGCGTGCTGCCGGGCGGCGGCGGGGGAGCAGCCGAGCACCGCGGCGATCTCGGCGAACGGCAGAGCGAACGCGTCGTGCAGGACGAACGCCAGCCGCTGCTCCGGCGGCAACGTGTCCAGCACGACCATCGCGGCCATCCGCACGCCCTCGTCGCGGACCACCGCGTCCAGCGGATCGGCCCCGTCGACCGAGGTGACGATCGGCTCCGGCAACCACTCCCCGACGTAGCGCTCCCGCCGCACGGCCGCCGAGCGCAACCGGTCGAGGCAGATCCGGCCGACCACCGTGGTCAGCCACGCCCTGCGGTCGCGGATCGCGGCGCGCTCGGCGCCGGTCAGCCCGGTCAGCCGCAGCCACGCCTCCTGGACCGCGTCCTCGGCATCCGCCCGCGACCCCGTGACCCGGTAGGCGACCGACATCAGGTGCGCCCGGTAGGAGTCGAACTCGGCGGCGTCGGGCGCGGCGGTGTCGGGTTCGAGCGGGCGCTCGTTCGGGGGAACGGTCATGGTGGCAGTCTGCACCGGACGCGGCGGCCGCGTCCGCTCGCGGGGCCGCGCACTAGAGTGGGGTCCGTGGCGGGACGAATCCGGGAGAGTGACATCGCGGAGATCCGCGAGCGCAACCGGATCGACGAGGTCGTCGGCGAGTACGTGGCGCTGCGGCGGGCCGGTGGTGGCGCGCTGAAGGGGCTGTGCCCGTTCCACGACGAGAAGACCCCGTCGTTCAACGTGCGGCCGACGCACGGCACCTTCCACTGCTTCGGCTGTGGCGAGGGCGGCGACGTCATCAAGTTCGTGATGAAGATGGAGCTCGTCGGCTTCCCGGAGGCGGTCGAGCGGCTGGCCGACCGGGTCGGCTACCGGCTCACCTACGAGGGCGGCGGCAGCAGCGTCCGGCGCGACCCGGGCACCCGCGCCCGGCTGGTCGAGGCGCACCGGGCCGCGCAGGAGTTCTACGCCGAGCAGCTGGCGTCGTCGGACGCGAGAGCGGCCAGGGAGTTCCTCACCGAGCGCGGGTTCGACGAGGCGGCGGCGCGGACGTTCGGCTGCGGGTTCGCGCCGGGTGGCTGGGACCGGCTCACCAAGTACCTGCTGAACCGCGGGTTCGAGTTGGCCGAGCTGTACAAGGCGCAGCTGTCCAAGGAGGGTCGGCAGGGGCCGATGGACCGGTTCCGCCGGCGGTTGGTGTGGCCGATCAGGGACCTCGGCGGCGACGTCGTCGGCTTCGGCGCGCGGCGGATCTTCGACGACGACCCGATCCAGGCGAAGTACCTCAACACCAGCGAGAGCCCGATCTACAAGAAGTCGCAGGTGCTGTTCGGGCTCGACCTGGCCAAGCGGGAGATCGCCCGGCGGCACCAGGTGGTGGTGGTCGAGGGCTACACCGACGTGATGGCCATGCACGCCGCCGGCGTGCCCACCGCGGTCGCCGCGTCCGGCACGGCGTTCGGCGAGGACCACATGAAGATGCTGCGCCGGCTGATGATGGACGACGACGCCTTCCGCGGCGAGGTGGTCTTCACCTTCGACGGGGACGCGGCCGGGCAGAAGGCCGCGATGAAGGCGTTCGAGGGCGACCAGACTTTCGCCGGGCAGACCTACATCGCGGTGGCGCCGGACGGGATGGACCCGTGTGAGCTGCGGCTGGCCAGGGGCGACGCCGCGGTGCGCGACCTGGTCGCCCGGCGCACGCCGCTGTTCGAGTTCGCGATTCGCAGCATGCTCGCCGAGTACGACCTGGACTCGGTCGACGGGCAGGTGGCCGCGCTGCGCCGCACGGTGCCGTTGGTGGCCCGGATCAAGGACAGGGCCAAGCGGGACGGCTACGCGGCCAAGCTGTCGTGGTGGGTCGGCTGGCAGGACGAGGCCATGGTGGTGCGCCGGGTCCGCGAGTCGGCCGGCGTGCCGGTGACCGTCACCGGCCGGCGGGCGCTGGCGCGGCAGAACGGTTCCGCCAACGGGTCCGCGTCCGAGATCGCCCGGCCGGACCCCGGCGACCCGCGGCTGCGGGCGCAGCGCGAGGTGCTCAAGGCGGCGCTGCAGGAGCCGGCGATCGCTGGGCCGGAGTACGACGCGCTGCCCGAGGAGGCGTTCACCCACCCGGCGTACGTGGCGGTGCACCGGGCGGTGCTCGGCGCCGGGGGGGCGGCGTCCGGGCTGAGCGGGCCGGCGCTGCTCGACGCGGCGAGCGAGCACGCTCCACAGGGGACGGTGCGGTCGCTGCTGTCGGAGCTTGCGGTGGAGCCGTTGCGGGCCAGGGACGAGGTCGACGTCCGCTACGTCGCGGGGGTGCTGGCCGCGGTGCAGGAGAACCTCGTCGGGCGGCAGATCGCGGAGATCAAGTCGAAGCTGCAGCGGCTGTCACCGGTGGACGCGGCCGAGGACTACCGGTCGCTGTTCGGCGACCTCGTGGCGCTGGAGCAGTACCGGAAGGCGCTGCGGGAGCAGGCCGTGGGAGGGATGGTGTGACGGTGCGCGCGACCCATCCGGCTCGGCGGGTGCTGGTGGCGGGCGCCGGCGAGGAGGGGGCGTGAACCTGCTGCGGCGGTTGTTCGGAGACGAGTCGCCCCCGGACCTCGCCGGCGCGCTCGAGCCCGGCGAGCACGTGGTGAGCTCCGCGGCGGTGGAGTCCGGCGGGGTGGTGGCGGTGACCGCGCTCGGGCTGTGGGTGCCCGGGCCGGACGGGGTGCGGCGGATCGGCTGGCACCTGGTCGACAAGGTGGTCTGGAAGCTGGGCGTGCTGGCGGTGACCGAGGCCGAGGAGGTCGGGCGGGCCGGTGCGGCGGTGGTCTTGGCGGATCGCCCGCCGGCGCGGTTCGTGCTGCCGCGGCCGGGGGCGCTGCCCAAGCACGTGCGGCAGCGGGTGGACGGGTCGATCCGCGGCCGGTACCGCAAGGAGCTGCCCGGCGGGGGCGGGTGGTTCGTGTTGCGCAAGGTGCCCGGCCGGGACGGCGTGGTGCTGCAGGTGCGGCCGGATCCGGAGGCGGACCCGGAGCCGCTGGCCGAGATGGCCAGGGAGGCGGCGGCACGGCTGGTCGACACCGCCGAATAGCAGTACGCTCGTACTGTGAAGTGGGATCCCGGGAAGTACCTGGAGTTCGCCGACCTGCGGGCGCGGCCGTTCCACGAGCTGGTGGCGCGGATCGGGGCGCGGTCGCCGCGGCGGGTGGTCGACCTCGGGTGCGGGCCGGGAAACCTCACGGCGGTGTTGGCGAAGCGGTGGCCGGGGGCGCGGCTGGAGGCGGTGGACGGCTCGGCGGAGATGGTCGCGGCGGCGCGGGCGGCGGGGATCGCCGCCGAGGTGGGCGACGTCCGCGAGTGGGTGCCGGAGCCCGACACCGACGTGGTGGTGTCGAACGCCGTGCTGCAGTGGGTGCCCGGCCACCGGGAGCTGCTGCGGCGGTGGGCGGGGGCGCTGCCGGCGGGAGCGTGGCTGGCGGTGCAGGTGCCGGGCAACGGCGCGTCCCCGTTCCACGCCGTGGTGCGCGAGCTGGCTCGGTCTCCCGAGTGGGTGAACCAGCTGGGTGACGTGGTGTGGCGGGAGGAGGTCGACGACCCCCGTGGCTATGCCGACCCGCTGGCCGACGCGGGGTGCGCGGTGGACGCGTGGGAGACGACGTACCTGCACCGGGTGGCCGGGCCGGGCGCGGTGCTGGAGTGGGTCACCGGGACGGTGCTGCGCCCGGTGCGCGCCGCGCTGGACGACGTGGCGTGGGACCGTTTCCGCGCGGAGCTGGCGCCGAGGCTGGCCGAGGCCTATCCGTCCCGGAGTGACGGGAGCACGTGGTTCCCGTTCCGCCGGGTGTTCGTGGTGGCCCGGGTGTGACCCTGGCCCGGCGTGCTTCCCGGCCTGCCCACACCGGATCGAGAGCCGGCTCCCGCCGCACCGGGCGGTTCCGCGAGTGCGTTCCGGGCCGTGCTGACGGCCGGGGGCTGAGCGCCGGCCGCCCCTGGTCGGCCGGCGCTGCCTGGTGCTGGCCGGGTGTCGGGTCAGGCCTGGCGTGTCGTGGTGTCGGCGGCGCGGCGCTGGCCGTCGGGGCCGTGGGCGGTGTGCCGGCCGAAGGGGACCCGCTCGCCGAGCTGCTCGCCGATCTTGGCCCTGGCGATGCCGGCGGCGCCCTGGACCGCGGGGTGGTCGATGATCGTGCGGTAGTGGCGCACGATCTGCTCGTACCGGCCGCGGCCCGCCCTGGCGCCCAGCACGTAGCCGACGGCGGCGCCCAGCAGGAATGCCTTCATCGTCTCCCCACCTCCTCGTCCGGCGTTGGCGGACCTCCCGTCATTGTCCCCCAGCACGCGCGGTGCCGCCGCCGTCACACCGCCCGGGGTGGCTGCAGGCGGTGTTCGGGCATGCGTTAGAGTCTCTACCCGTCGGCCGGCACGCTCCGGCCGGCGCGGCGTTCCCCTGTAGCTCAATTGGCAGAGCATTCGGCTGTTAACCGAAGGGTTGCTGGTTCGAGTCCAGCCGGGGGAGCAGGAGCCCAGGTCTCAGGCCTGGGCTTTCTTCGTGGGTCCGGCCTGCGGTGATCCATCGCACGGAAACCGAACACATATGCCGCCTCTCGTTTCCCGGGGGTGATCATGCTTCCCGCGCCGCGATCCCGTCGGCCCAGGAGCGGCTGGTGACCCCCGGTGGCGCGGAGCGGGTCGTGACGGGGGTGCGCGAGGTGGTGAACGCGCACGATCCCGAGGGGTTGCTCGCGTCGGGTTGCCCGCCGGACGAGTACGAGCCGGAGATCCAGCACTTCGCCCGGCTGATCCTGGCCGGCCGGAGGATCACCGGCGAGGTGGTCGTGGAGGTGTGGGGCCACTGGTTCGGCGCCGCCGGGTACCTGCAGCGTCACGACCAGCACGAGCGTCTGGCCGCCGACCTCCGCGCGGTGGCCGAGCGACGGGAGCGCTGACGCGTCCGCTGTGTGCCGTCGCCTGCCCGAGCCGATCGCGCCATACGGTAGGTTCAACCTCTGCCGGGGGAGGTCGGACTATGGAACACCCGCCCCCGGACGCACTGGGGCCGGTAGCTCAGCAGGTTAGAGCAGGGGACTCATAATCCCTTGGCCGCGGGTTCGAGCCCCGCCCGGCCCACCAGTATTACCAGGGCAAATGGTCTCGTCGGAGGCTAGCCCGTCTGGGCTTGTCCATCGCTCTGTCCATTGACAGGCCGTGTAGCGCCCCTCACGCTGGTAGACATGAGCGGCTCAGCGACCAGCGATAAGCACCGCCAGCGCGGCAGCGTGCGCCAGCGCGGCAACTCGCTACAGGTGCGCGTGTACGCCGGTGTCGACCCGGTGACGGGCAAGCCGAACTATCTCACGGAGACGATCAAGGGCACCGACAAGGCGGCCCACCGGCGAGCGAGCAAGGTCATGACGAAGCTCCAGGCGCGGGTGGACGCGCAGCGCTCGCCGAGCAGCTCAGTGAGCTTCTCGCACGCCGTGGACGAGTGGTTGCGAACAGCGGACATCGAAGACACGACTCGGCATGGCTACGTGGGATACATCGAACGGAGCATCCGTCCGGTGCTGGGTGACCTTCCGGTGAACAAGATCACCGCTCGGACACTGGAGACATTTTACGGGGAGCTCCGGCGCTGCCGACTGAACTGCGACGGGCGGCCGTTCGTCGAGCACCGGGCCGAGGGCGAGCACGACTGCGCCGAGAAGAAGTGCGCTCCCCACCAGTGCAAGGGGATGGCGGCGTCGACCGTGCGGCAGGTGCACTCGATCATCAGCGGTGTGCTGAACGCGGCCGTTCGGTGGGACTGGATCAGCTCGAACCCGGCCCGAATCGCCCAGCGGCCGAAGCAAACTCCGCCCCAGCCGGACCCGCCGTCCCCGGCGCAGGCAGCCAAGCTGGTGGACAAGGCGTTCGAACTGGACGAAGCGTGGGGAACGCTCGTCTGGCTCGCGATGACAACGGGAATGCGCCGCGGTGAGGTGTGCGCGCTGCGCTGGTCGCGCGTCGACCTCGACGAAGGCATTGTCGAAGTGCGGAGCAGCTACACGACGTTGCGCGGTGTCGGCCGGGAGAAGGACACCAAGACGCACCAGATGCGCCGCATCGCGCTCGACACGGAGACGATCGTATTGCTCCGCGAACACAAGAACCGCTGCGACGAACTGGCCCGAAGCTTTGGCCTCCCGTGGAGCGAGGACTTCTACGTGTTCCACGAGGTGTCGGGTGACCTCACCAAGCCGTACTCGCCGGAGTCGGTGTCGAACCGCTACAAGAAGATGGCCAAGCGCCTCGACATCGACACCCACTTCCACGCACTCCGCCACTACTCGGCCACCGAACTGCTGACGGCCGGCATCGACCTCCGCACCGTCGCCGGACGCCTAGGTCACGGCGGTGGTGGCGCTACGACTCTCCGCGTCTACGCCGCGTGGGTCGCCGCGGCAGATCGGAAGGCAGCCGAGATCCTCGGCTCCCGCATGCCGAAGGTTTCAAGGAAGTGAGGTGGCCTTAGAGCCAGCCGCCCGAGTGAATACAATGCAGTCGCATGAGAATCTTTCGTCCCGTCAAGTTGTGCTCGTGTCCTATTGGTCAGTTCTGGCGCGAATACTGGATCCGTCAGCGTAATGCAGCTCTTCTTGTGCTCACCTTCCTGTTTATTTCTTATCTATCTCTCTTGGCTGCTCGTCATTTCGGATTGATAGGCAAGGGCCTGGCTTTGTGGCTCATTTTCACTGCGGCAGCGCTGGGTGGCTGCCTTTGGTTAGTACGCAGTGTCGCCCATCGTCCACCTCCTGATTGGAAGTCATTGCAGACTGCGGACTTCAACAGCGTTGTCTGGTTCGTGATTCTTACCGCCCTCGCGTGGTGGGCAATTTGGCGAGTTCACTACGGTGGAGTGAAGCTTCTATATGCAACCGGCATCTTCGTGGCACTGACTTGTTTTTTCGCCTACGAAGTGGTACTGCGGATCCCCAGACGGATAGAGCGATTTGTGAAGAGTAGCCTTTCTGAGAAGTTGCCACTCGAATCGCTTGCGCTGCAGAGGCAGTACTCTGCTCACGAGTGGAGGTGTAAGGCTGGGGAAAACTCAAAGCTTCGACAGGCGCGCAACGCGAGATTGAGGAAAGCTGCTGACGCTCGAAGAAAATATCGTGCAGGGGTGGGCGGGTTCGCACGCGTGTACAGATTTCTCGCAAACATTGTTGTGCCATACGCGAATACCCCATCGTGGCTCTCCGCGTTTATGGCTTCAGCTTCGCTGTTCGTGGCTTTTGTGCCTATTTTTCAACCTTCCCCCTTGAGTGCGTTCTTCCTGTTTGTTCCGTTCTTTCTCATAGCTCCTATTGATTACCTTAGGCGGCGGCTGAGCGGGACGGTTGATAGTCACACACAAGGTGGGGAAAGTCCGGGGCCTGGTCTCAGTTGGCCCCGTGAGCCTGTGCGTAGGCTGTCGGCCGTGGCTGACGAGCATGGGTCGTGGCAGAGGTTTGGGGAGCGGTTGGTGTATGACAACCGCTGGGTGAAGTTGGGGCTTGCGGATGTGCAGGCGCCGAATGGGGAGCGGTGGGAGTACCACGTGGTGCACCTGGCGCGGATCGCGATCGCGTTGATCGTGAACGAGCGGGACGAGGTGCTGATGTTGTGGCGGTACCGCTTCCCGACCGATCAGTGGGGGTATGAGCTGCTCGGTGGGCTGGTGGAGGACGGTGAGGAGCCGGCCGTGACGGCGGCGCGGGAGGCGGCCGAGGAGAGCGGGTGGCGGCCGGTCGGCGAGCCGGAGCACCTGATCAGCTTTGAGCCGTTGCCGGGGCAGGTCACCGCGCCGACGGAGGTGTACCTGTGGCGGCGGGCCGAGCACGTGGGCGAGCCGACCGACACCGAGGAGGTGGGCCGGGTGGAGTGGGTGCCGCTGGCCCGGGTGCCGGAGCTGGCCGCGCGTCAGCAACTGCTGGGTGCGGGTGCGTTGGTCCCGTTGCTGTACTACGTGGCCTCACGTGGGCAGGACCAGGGCGGACAGTCGGGCTAGCTGCCGGTCGGACCTGATCTGCACCGCTAATCGGCGCGCTTGGCGTGCGTGGGTGAGCGCGGCGTCTCGGTCGCCAGCGGCGGCGAACGCGTAGGCGAGATCGGCGAGCATCCCGGTGCGGGCGCGGACGAACGTGGCCGGTAGCCGGGGCAGCGCCGCGGTGAGTTGGTCGATCGCCTCCGCCTCGCCGAGGCGGCAGAGCGCGGCGCCGCGCCACCGGTCCAGGTGCACGCCGCCGAGGAACAGGTACGGCAGCGCCGGGTCCACCGGATCATCGGGCAGGAGCGCGCGGGCGGCGTCGAACGCGCGTAGTGCGTCGTCCCGCCGGCCGGCGGCGGCCAGTCCCTCGCCATGGGCCGCGGCCAGCCACGCGCGGAGCAGTCCGGGTGCCACGGTGTCGGCGATCCGGCGTGCCTCGGCCATCTGCTCCACGGCGGCCGCGGTCTCGCCGAGATCGAGCAGGATGAACGCCTGCTGGGCGGTGGCGTGCGCGAGCAGGATCGGCGAGCCCGCCTCGCGCGCCGCCGCCTTGGCGGTCTCGTGGTGCTCCCATGCCTGCCGGATCGCGTTGCGGTCCAGCGCTTCCCACCCGGCCAGGGCCGCCGCCTCGGTCAGCACACCGGCCAACGCCTCGCGTCGACCGCGGCCGACGCCGAACGCGAGCAGCCGGGTCACCTGCTCGATGTTGGCGCGGAGCTGGTCGAGCACGGTGACCCCGCCGAACTGGCGGTCAACGTGGCGCGCCTGGTCGAGCTGCCGACGGAAGACCTCGACCGTCTCGGCGTCCACGCTGCGCGCCACGGCCAGCCGGGCGCGCAGCTCCGCGGCCCCGCCATCGTCGGTGTCCTCGGGTGGGAAGCCGAGTTCCTCGTTCGTGCGCCCGT
This sequence comes from Amycolatopsis arida, assembly GCF_900115565.1. Taxonomy (GTDB): domain Bacteria; phylum Actinomycetota; class Actinomycetes; order Mycobacteriales; family Pseudonocardiaceae; genus Yuhushiella; species Yuhushiella arida. The sequence continues at coordinate 221,587 of NZ_FOWW01000004.1, forward strand.
AGATGTCGCGGAACAGGCGTTGGTACGGCTCGCTGACCTGTTCGTGCCCGTTCTCCCAGCGGGACAGCTTCGTCTTCAGGCTGGTCGCCGACATCACCGGGATTCCCCGCGCGGCGGCCCGCTGGATCACCAGGCGAATGACGTCCTCGGCCTTGTAGCCGAGCTGCTTGCGCACCCCCTGCAACCTGGTCGCCGGCATCATCCCCCCTACGTCAGATAACCACCCTGACCTGCGAAGTTAATTGCGGTTAATGGCGAGGCCGTTAACCGTCGCCACCTGCGAAAAGCCCTGTCGCTGTCGTTTTCTTGGGGCATGAACGAGAACGACAGCCCCACTGCGGCAGCGGGTTCGAGGCGCATCGACCGGGCGGGCATCCGGCATTTACCGGGTGTCCCGTCGGGTTGGCGGGACCACGGCGGCGAGCCCTGCGCTCAGCGCGTCGAGCCGCTCGGTGATCTCGCGCAAGTGCTCCTCGATGGCAGCCAGCCGGGCGGGCACGTCGTCGTGGTTGGCCTCGCCCGGCTGGGGCGGGCGGCGTCCGCTGAGGACGGCGCTCAGGTGGCCGGGATGCCACTCCAGCGCGATCGACAGCGCTTCGAGCGTGCGAGCGCTGCGGCGCCGCTCCACGGTGTGGTGCTGGATCTCGCGAATGATGGCCTGCGAGACGTGCGAGCGTTCGGCAAGCTCGCGCTGACGCAAACTCAGTTCGCGCATGCGCTGGTCAATCGCCTTCGCGACCGCCGCCCAGTCTTCCGCCACCCATTCCTCCGTGGTCCGCCTGAGAGCTGAGATTAGCGCTTTCTGATGACAGCGCGCCGCCCGGCGTCGCGCTTCTGGACCAATCGCGCCCTTCGATGCGCTGATATCTGCTGTCTTTCATCTCTTTTTCCTTCTTTGAGCTTAAGGAAACCATCAATGAGTACCGCTATGCCGAATGCCGGTGCGCCGGTGTTCTACACAGTGCGGGAGACCGCGCGGATCCTGCGGGTCGACCCGTCCACGCTCTACCGGGCGATCCGGGAAGACGCCTTCCCGGCCGTCCGTGTGCGCTACCGCTACGTCGTCCCCGCCGCGGCGCTGAATCGGTTGGTCGCGGAGGCTGCCGAGTCGGGTGGGTGTGTCGATCCGGCCCGGTTGGTGGCTCGGCGTCGGGCGGAGCGTGAGGTGGCGCGTCTGTCCGGGGGTGCGCCGTGGTGAGCCGGGACGCTTTGCATGCGGAGTTGGCCGCGCGGTTGGACCGGTTCGCGGATGTGCCGGATGCGGTGTTGTGCGCGGTGGTGACCCGGGACGGGTTGTGTTTCTGGGTGTTCGACCGGGCGGAGATGCCGGAGCTGTCCGGGGAGCCGGAGCGGGATCGGGCGTTGGCCGCGTGGTTGTGCGCGGGCTGCCCGGTGCTGGACGCCTGCCTGGAACTGGAGTTGCGCACCGCCGGCGCGGAGTCGGTGGGGGTGTGGGGTGGTCTGGCCGAGGACGACCGCCGCGCCGTGCACCGCGCCTGGGCCGTCCGCCGCGCGGCGGGCGGGCGGCGGGTGTGGAAGGTGCGCCATCCCAACCGCCGCCCCCGAGGGGGTGAGTGGGAATGACCGTGCAACTCAGTCCGGAGCAGGTGTTGGCCGGGTTCGGTGTGCTGGTCGCGCTGGTGTGGGTGTGGCGGGCCGGGTCCCGTCGCGCTCGGCGGGCGGCCGAGGCGGCCCGGGCCGGGAGTCGGGTGGTGTCGCTGGCCGGGCGGGTGCTGCTCACCGCCGGGTGCCTGGTGGGGGTGCAGTGGCTGGTGATCACCTACGTGGACAACCTGACGGTGTTGCTGGTGGTGCTGTCGATCCCTGATGTGATCGCCGCGCACGTGCTCACCCGCGCTCTGACCGTCACCGAGTTGGGCACGACCCGGCGGCCTGGTGATCGCCGATGAACCCCCAACAGCACACACGCGGCCGGAAGGGGTGGGCCGCCGAGGGGCGGACCACCCCCACCCCCGGAGTCGGCAGCGCGCCGGGGAGCCGGGTGCGGCGGGTGGCGACGGAGGCGGCCGAGGCCGCGGAGCTGCGCGCCTATGACTCGCATCCGGAGGTGGTGGCGTGGCGGGTGGAGCGGGTGCGCACGCAGGTGGATCGGTTGTGCTGGGCGGGCATCGGACTCGGGCTGTGCTTCACGATGGCCAACGTGCAGCACTTCGCCGCCGCCGGCGCGGCGGCGTGGTCGCTGCCGTGGCTGGCGGCGTGGCTGCTGGACCCGGCGGTATCGCTGGTGCTGCTGGCGATCCTGCGGGCCGAGCAGGTCACCGCCCGCTACCGCCTCCGCACCGGCGGATGGGCGCGGGCGGCGAAGTGGGCGGCGCTGGCCGCCACGTATGTGATGAACACCTGGCAGTCCTACGCCGCCGGCTCGCCCGCGGCGATCGTGCTGCACTCGGTGCCCCCGCTGATGGTGTTCGTGGCCGCCGAAGCGATCACTGACGTGCGGGACAAGCTCACCGAGGCCGTCACCGTCGCGTTCACCGACGCCACCCGCGACCACCCGGTGAACTCCCCGGCCACCGTTCACCGTTCCGGTGAGGCGTCCACCGGTCGTCGGCGGGGTGAGAAGCGGCGGAAGCTGTTCGGTGACTATCTCGCCGAGGCGCGGGCGGCGTGGACGCCGGGGGTGGTGGTCACCCCGGCGTGGGTGCGGCAGGTCACCGACTGCTCTCGCGGGCTCTCGCCCCGGCTGGCCGCCGCGCTGGCCGCCGAGCTCGACCGGGACACCGAGCATGGCGGGGAGGTGGACCAGTGAACCCCTCCAAGCGAGAACATCTGGACGCGGCCGAGCTGGACCGGGCGCGTTCACGAGCGGTCGAGCCGGCCGAACTGGTGTTGGACGGTGAACTGGTCGACGACCCGCCACCCACCACCGGTCCGCGTTCACGGCCGGTCCGGTGGCGGGTGTGGTGGCAGCGGTTCACGGACTGGTGGCTGCGGTCATCGCGGGTGCCGGTGTCGCTGAAGAACCGGGCGCAGGCGCGGCAAGCCGCCAAGGATGCCGTGGCCGCGGCGGCGCGGTCGCCGTGGCGCTATCTCGGCGCGGTGGTGCGTGGGGTGGTGGCCGGGGTGCGGTGGTGGCGCCGCTGGGTGACGGTGGCCGACTATCGGGAGGCGGCTGAGGAGTCGGAGAAGCTGGCGGACAAGTTCACCGAGATTCGCGAGCTGACCTTGTTCCGCTGGCGGGTCACCCTCACCGTCGCCCTGCTCACCCTGACCGCCGGCGCGCTGGTGTTCCTCATCTACGGTCCCCGTCCACTCTGGACCACCGCCGCCCTGGTGTCGGTGGCGCTGGCAATCCTCGGTCGACGCAAGGACGGCAGCCCCGGGCGCAAGGCGGTGCTGGCCGGACCGCGGTCACTGGCCTGGACGATGGACCCCCAGGTCCTGGTGGACGCCTTCCGGGACGCCAAGCTGATCAGCAAGGACGAAACCCTCCGCCTGGTCGAACGCGCCCACCGTATCGGCGAAGGCTGGGCCATTACCGTCGACCTGCCCGCCACCAGGAAGGCGGCCGATGTGATCAAGCACCGGGAAGCGTTGGCCTCGGCGCTGGCGGTGGACGAGGTGCAGTTGATCGCCGAGCGGGTGCGCGGCAACGGCGGGCACGCCGGCCGCGTGGCGTTGTGGGTGGCCGACAGCGACCCGTACGCCACGCCGCCACGGCGTACGCCGTTGCTGGGAGTGGAGCGGTGGGACGCATGGCGGCCGGTGCCGTTCGGCCGCGACGCGCGTGACCGGCGGGTGGACCTGCCATTGGTGTGGACGTCGTTGCTGGTGGGTGCGATTCCCCGGCAGGGCAAGACGTTCGCCGCCCGCCTGGCCGCCGCCGGGTTGATCCTCGACCCGTACACCCGGCTCTACGTGGCCGACTTCAAGGCGGGCAAGGACTGGGACGCCTGCGCGCGGGTGGCGCACCGGTTCCTCTCCGGTGACGACCCGGATCACGTGCTGGCGCTGGTCGCGTGGCTGGCCGAGTTGGTCGGGGAGGTGCAGGGCCGCTACCGGCGGATGCGCACGCTGGACGACACCGTGTGCCCGGAATCCAAGATCACCCCGGAGATGTCACGGGACTCTACTCTGGACATGCCGGTCACCGCCGTCATCGTGGACGAGGTACAGGTTCCGTTGGAGGAACGGACCCCGGTGGACGTGCAGGGCAAGCGGATTCCCGCCGGGGAGTACGTGGGCGAGCTGCTCACGTGGTTGGCGAAGAAGGGACCGGCGGCCGGGATCGTGCTCGTGCTGGCCACCCAGCGGCCCGACTCCGCCACCATCCCCTCCGGACTGCGTGCGGTGCTCGGGTCGCGGTTCGCGCTGCGGGTGATGGACTGGCGCGACAGCAACATCGTCCTCGGCGAGCAGATGAACACCCGCGGCTACGACGCCAGCCGGCTCCTGCCCTCCCACAAGGGTGTCGGTATTCTGCGACCGGACGGCGACACCGCGGCCGGGGCGGACGTGCTCGCGATGACGGTGCGGACGTACTACATGCCGAACGAGGACTGGCGGACCCTTTGCGAGCGCGGCCGGGCACTGCGCGACGCGGCCGGAACCCTCACTGGGCACGCCGCCGGGCAGGACATTCGGCCGGCGCCGGAACACCCCGCAGTGGCCTCACTCGGCGCCGTTCCCACGCCGCGCGAGCGCTCGGCGAACGTGCCGGAGCCGCTGGCCTCGGTGGTGGCCTACCTGGGCGAGGATCTCGACCGGCGGGAGTTCGTACCCACCGCCGAGTTGGTCGACGCGCTCGGTGTGGAGCCCACCGCGTTCGGCCGGCAGATGGGCGAGCTCGACTGCCGCTCCGTCCGTGACCGCATCACCGACGCCGACGGCCACATCCGGCAGGTCCGCGGCTACTTCACCGCTGATTTGCGTGCCGCGATCGACGCCCACCGCGACGGCCGCGCGGAACCGTGTGAACCACCAGACGACGGGTAGCGGTCTACCCGTCACACCCCAGCGGACCCGTCACACCCGTCACGAACGTGTGTGACGGGTTCCGGCATGCGGTGACCAGCGGAAACACCAGTGGTGACGGGTGTGACGGGGCTCCGCCAAACCCGTCACGGCTCCCGCACACCGCCCTCACCGGGCCGGTTGCGCGACGCGCCCAGCGACCCGTCACACCCGTCTCGTGAGCCGGTAGGCGCCGTGGACGTAGGCGTGGTCGGACAGCTCCGGCGGTGGCTGGACGACGCGGTAGGCGTCGACGGCGGCGGAGAGACCGGCGCCGCGGAAGATGCGGTCGATCCGCAAGCCCACTCCGTCAGCGTCGGGGGAGGTGGTGACGGTGGGGTCGCCGGCTTGTTCGCCCATGTCGCGGAAGCCGTAGAGGGTGCGCAGCTTGTCGAGTTGGCGGGTGTCGATCTTCCACCGCCCGGTGGCCGGGTTGTGCCATGCTTTCTGCTCGATCTTGTGCAGCTCGCCCCGCCGCGCGCACACCTTGAACCAGTCGGTGGGTAGGTGTTCGCGGTACCAGCCGGAGGTGGCGTTGAAGTCCCCCACGATCAACGCTGCCGTGCGGCCCCAGGTGGCGAGCCGGTTGGCCGCCTGATCGAACGCGGTCCGCCCCAACCCGCCCTGCCAGTGCTCGCAGCACAGTGCCGTCTCCACGCCGTGGATGTCGGCGATGAGGAATCCCTGCCGGCGCAGCGGCACGTCCGCGGCTTGCGGGTCGTGCCACTCCAGTGGCCGCACCACCGCCGTGTTCACCAACAGGACGGGGTGGTTGCGATGCCCCGGGCGGACGGACACGAATGGTTCGTACCAGCCGTGGCGCAGCGCGGTCGACAGCCGGGCGACCACGTCTCGGCGCAGGACCCGTTGCCCGTCGCGCAGGCAGTGGGTGCCCTCCGGCAGCCCGAGCACATCCGGTGGGACCGGCGTCTGCGCCAACAGCCACTCGAGTGCCGCCGCCAGCCGGTGATGCCCTTTCCCGGGTGACCAGCCCAGGCGGGCGATGTTCCACGTGCCGACGCTGAGCACTGCGCGCACTGTGCCACCGCCGCTCGTGCCGGTCAGCAGCGCGCACCGCACTTGGCGCACACCGACACGCCATCCCGCTGAACGGGCTCATGCACGCCGCCTTTCGGGCAGCGGAACAACGCCTCGTGATCGTCCGAATTCCACCAGCGAGGCGGAAAAGTGCCCGCCCCCAGGTCCGTCGTCCACGCCATCACGTGTCTCCTCCAATCTCGTCAACACCCGGCGGCAGCGCGGCCAGCACCTCCGCCGTGCGCACCACCACCCCGTGCCACCAGTGCAGGTGTGCGCTCGCGCGGACGAACCCCACCGGGGTCAGCCGCACCCACCACACCCGATCCACCCGGCGGACGCGCACATATCCGGCCAGCCACAACCGGGCGAGATGCGTCCTTATCGCGGCCGGCTCGCCCACCACGGCGCGGATCTGCGACCAGCGGCACCACCGCATCCCGAACAACGCCACCGCCACCAGCAACCGGGTCCGATGCAGCAACAACCGGTCCCGCTCGCCTCGCCCGTCACACATGGGGCTCACCGCCCCTCCGGGGAAGGGCACGCAGGCAGCTCTCACACGGCATCCCCGCCGGCGCGTCCAACAACTCCACCTCTCCCCGGCCGAACACCACCCCGCAGTACGCCGCGAACTGCTCCGGCAGACTCGCGTCCTCCGGCGCGGGTGCTACGTGCGTCAACCGCGCCCGCTCACCCACCACCCCCGACCGCGGACGGAGCAGAAAGAACCGCACCGTCACCGCCCCACCCCCAACCCGGCGGGAAGCGCAGGCCGGCCGTCCCGCCCGGGGGACACCCCGCCACGGCGAGGCGACGGGACGACCGCAGACCCACACCCACCCAGCACCCGCCGCCACCACCCCGGCCGCCGATGCCGCGACCGAGGCGGCCGCCCCAACCGCTCCTCCGCACTCCGCATCGACGCCCGCGCCACCAGAAACGCATGACACCGCGCACACGGCGGACCCGGCGGCAGCAACACCGACCCCAACACCGCCACATGCCCACACACCGACTCCCACCGACCCACCCGCCGGCCCGCCGCGAACTGCTCATCCGTGATCGCGTGATCCCGCCCATCGACCACACACCGATGCCACGTGACGAACAGCCGGTCCCCGCCGCTCGGCCGCCCTTGGCCGCTGTCCACCGTGTCTCCCTCGCCGTACCTGCGCTGACCAGCACCAACGCGCTGTGCGAAACTGAAACCAGCGTGTTCTCAGCGCAACCGTCAGCGGAACGACACGGAGCCGACATGGTTCCGACAGCCGAAGGGCCGCACATGGATCGCAGCGAGGCAGGGACCCGCCGGCCCCGGACCGTGCTCGAACAGCAGATCCGGCAGGTTCGGCGGCTCACGCTGAACGAGTTCGTGGACTACGCGGAACGGTTCGCCAGAGAGCACGACGAGCGCGGCACGCTCAGCCTCCGGCACCTCGAACGGCTGGTGTCCGGCCGCGGGCCGAACGGAAAGCCGATCGGCCGGCCCCTGCCGGCCACATGTCGACTCCTCGAACGCATCTTCGGCATGTCGACAGAGGAACTGCTGTCGCCCGCAGACACCCCAACCGACAACAGCGGCGAGACCGAGCTTCGCCGCATGATTCGCGCGTCGGCCCGCGTGGACGACGCCGTGATCGCCCTACTCCGCGACCAACTCGCCACCATTCGCCGGTTGGACCGGCAACTGGGCGCCCTGATCGCCCACCAAGAAGTCCTCACGAAAGTGGAGCAGGTGACCGGGCTGCTCGGCCACAGCGTCACACCACGAACCCGAGAACAACTGGCCGCGTTGCTCTCCGAACTGTGCTCGCTCGCCGGCTGGCAGGCGCTCGACTCCGGCCGGCCGATGGACGCGTGGCGGCTCTACGAACGCGGCAAAGCGGCGGCCCGCGAATCCGGGCGACCGGCATTCGAGGCGTACGCGGTGGCGGAACAGGCGTTCGTCCTGCTCGACATCGGTGAGCACACGAACGCCGTCGACGCGCTCGCGGAGGCCACCACCACGACGGGCAAGGTGTGCTCTCCACTGCTCCGCGCGTGGCTGTCCGCCGCCCGTGGGGAAGCCCTCGCCGCCGCCGGCCGCCACACCGAGAGCCTCCGTGCGTTCGACCGCGCCGCGGCCCTCGCGTCCGCAGAGCCGCCGGGGGAGGACGGCCCGTATGTCGCCCTCGATGCGGTTCACCTCACCCGCTGGCGGGGCCACGCACTCGCCCTACTGTCCGCGCCCGAGGCCGTCGACGTCCTGACCGCGGCGCTCGACCAGCTCGATCCCACCTTCACCCGCGCGGAGACCGCCCTGCGCGTCGACCTGACCGCCGCCCACCTCGTCCGGAACGAGCGCGAGCAGGCCGCAGCGGTGGCCCAACGCGCCGCCACCCTTGCCGCCGAGATCGGCTCGACACGTCAACAGCGGCGGCTGTTCGTACTGACCGACCGGCTCTCGTCCTGTCCATGAAGCTGTCCATGAACCAGGGCGATCGGGTGCCTACCGATCCACTCGTGGACAACTGAAGCAGCTAAACCGGCAGGTCAACAGTCTATGCCGCACTTCCCGGGCGACTCATAATCCCTTGGCCGCGGGTTCGAGCCCCGCCCGGCCCACTCGCGAGTGGGCGAGGTGTGCTCGCGGAGAGCGCTCGCCTCGCTCGCTCGTCGTGTCGTCTGGGGGTGCGACCCCCAGACCCCGCCCGGGGACACGCCCCCGGACCCCCACTGCGGTTGCGGTGGGATGGTTCGCATGCTGACGCGTCAGGCCCACAAACGTGGCACGGTTCGAGTTATCGGCTCGTTTGCTCGGTCGCGCGTGCCGAACCAGTCCGGAGCTCGCGATCGGCGACGCCCGGGTCAGCACCGCATGAAACCCAGACAGGGCGCGATGGGTGGCAGATCACCGTCGGTGTCACCGGTGTCGATGGTTCCGGCCGCGACAGTGTCTTGGCGCCAACGAAGTTGTCCTGGATGTCCCGCCCTGGTCGGACGGGGTGGGGGAGGGACCTCACGCCGCCACCGCCCGTCGTGGTGGCGCAGCACGTATGGTGCGCGCTTGTCGCCCTCCCAGCACGGGCATCGTTCGCCCCATTCGGACCACGGTTCCTCCCGCATCACGTCGATTTCCGCCGGAGACCGTGAGCGGGCGACGATGGCCCGCGCCTCGGGCAGCCGGCCACCAACCTCTGCCAATCGGCCGGTGGCCGATTGGCAGAGGTTGGTGGCCGACGCGGGCTTGGCCTCACGCCGGTGCGACGCTAGCCTGAGTTTAGGTCTAAAGTTTAGGTCTAAACACAGAGGAAGGTGGACGGCGATGTCGCGAGTGGTCCTGGTCAGTGGTGGCGGCACCGGTATCGGCCGCGCGGTCGCGGCCGAGTTCGCCGCCAGCGGCGACCAGGTGGTGATCCTCGGGCGCCGCAAGGACGTGCTGGATCGCGCGGCCGAGGAGATCGATGCCGTCGCGATCCCGGCCGACCTCGTCGAGGACACCGAGGTGGAACGGGTCCGCGCGGAGGTCGCCGGGCGGTTCGGCCGGGTGGACGTGCTGGTCAACAACGCTGGCGGGAACACCGAGTTCGGTGCCACACCGTCACAAGGGATCCGCGGGCTGTCCGAGCGGTGGCTCGGCAACTTCCGCGCCAATGTGCTCAGCGCGGTGCTGCCGACCGAGGCGCTCTCGGACCTGCTGGCCGATGACGGCCGGGTCCTGTTCCTCAGCTCCATCGCTGCGGTGCGGGGCTCGGGCACCGGCTCCTACGGCGCGGTCAAAGCGGCGCTGCACCCGTACGCGTTCGACCTTGCCTCGGCGCTCGGCCCGCGTGGCATCACGGTGAACGTCATCGCGCCCGGCTACATCGAGGACACCGAGTTCTTCGGTGACCGGCTGGACGAGGAGCGGCGGCGGGCGCTGGTCGACCAGACCGCCACCGGCCGTCCCGGGACGCCCAGGGACGTGGCGGCGACCGTGCACTGGCTCGCCTCGCCCGCCGCCGGGCACGTCACCGGGCAGATCATCCAGGTGAACGGCGGTGCCGAACGTGGCCGGTGACTCGGCTCGGGACCCGGTCGACGAGATCCAGCTCGCGTGGGCCCGGGAACTGCCCGAAGCTCCGGTCGGTTCCATCGGGGTCATCACCCGGATCTGGTGGGCCGCCAAGATCTTCGGCGACCGGCGACGCCGGCTGCTCAGGGAGTTCGGCGTGGACGTGGCGACACTGGACCTGCTGTCGGCCCTGCGCCGCGCCGGCCCGCCGTACGAGATGAGCCCGGGCGCGCTGGCCGGCGCGTGCATGGTCACCCGCGGCGCGGTCACCCAGCGGGTGGACCGCGCCGCCGCGGCCGGGCTGGTCACCAGGCCCGTCGGCTCCGGCCGTCGGGTCCGCGCCGTCAGGCTCACCGACGACGGGCACGCGCTGCTCGACCGCGTGGTCGTCGACCTGTTGGGGGTCGAGCAGCGGATGCTCGACCACCTGACGTCCGAGCAACAGGAACAGCTGAGCGACCTGCTGCGCGTCCTGCTCGCCGGCCTGGACGCGGGCCCGGTCCGGCTGAGTCATGTCGGCTACGACTGAGCGCCTACGTCCGCGCACCCGGCGGACGAGCAGCGCGTCGATCAGCCCGGCACGGGCCGCCGCCAGGGCGCGTCGCGGGACCTGGCGCCGAACCGTGGCGCCAACACCGCCTTCATGCCGATTCCTTCGCGACGGCTCGCCGCTGCATTCCCTCGACCGCGGGGTTGATCGACCCCGAGAGAATGACCCGCGGATGGATACGGATGAGCTCACCGCTGAGCCCTGGCAGGTACGGGCGCTGGTCGCGCAGGGCCTGAGCCCAGCCGCGGACCTCGACCCCACGGACTTGCTGCTGATGTACCGAGATCGGCCCGTTGACGACGAAGGCAACACGCACCGAGCCCTGCTCGACACCACGGAACTGTTCGCGTGCTGACGCGTTAGCCCCGCGAGAAGTTGGATTCGCGGTTCGGTCCGCGTGGTTCGCACGCTGGGCATCCACAAGGGCCGGCGTGATCTCCTCGGGTGCCACCGTCTCGGTCAGTCCGACGTGATCAGCTTGACCACGTCGTCCATTGTGGGGCAGGTAGCGATCTCGTCGGCCATTTGCCTCGCCCGATCGCGATAGCCCGGGTCGGCCAGGACGGTGCGGACAGCACGCCGGAGCTTCCGGGGCGAGACCGAGTGGCGGGGGTAGCCGATGCCGACCCCGGACCAAGCCACCCGGGCGGCCACCTCGCGCTTGTCCTCACTGGCACCGACCACTACCAACGGAACCCCGTATCGAAGCGCGTGGTTGGCACCCCCATACCCGCCATTGCTGATCATCAGGGCACAACGGGGAAGCAGGTCGTCGTAGGGCAGGAAGTCCGCCACGCGGACATTGGGCGGCAGCGGGTCGGTACGCAGCGAGCCTCCGCCCGTGGTGACGACGACGAGCACGTCCTCCCCGGCCAACCCGGCGATGGCGGGCTCGACCAGTTGACTCAGGTCGTCGTTGGCCACCGTCCCCTGGGTCACGTGTACCACGGGAGTGGAGCCATCCAGCTCACCCCACCACCGTGGCAGGGCGTGCTCGTTCGCGGGGCTGGCCGTCGTCGGGCCGATGAAGTGCAGCGGGGTGGGTAGCGTGCGCGGGTACTCGAAGCGCGAGCAGGTCATCTGTAGCACGCCGTCGCTGTGCATCGGCCAGTCCATGAACAGCGTGCTGGTCTCTGTGTCCAGCACATCGCGGATCTGGCGGACGGCGATCTCCTGTGCCGGCCTGAGCAGCCAACGCACGAGCCGCCTCAGCAGCGCGTGGCGGGCAATGTCGGCCAGCCCATCCGGCGGGGGCTGGAACAGCGCCGGGGCGGTGAGCGGCAGAAACCCCAGCGTCAGCACGCGGGGCCGCCGCTCGCGCAGCACCAGTGCCATGCCAGCCATGAACAGCGGGTCGCACAGCACGACATCGACCCCACACGCCAGGTGCTGGTCAACGGTGGCCAGCTGGGCGGGCATCGCGCGGACGAAGTTGGCCAGCTCGAAGCGGCCCAGCTCCAGCCCACGCAGCCCGGCCCGGCCGGGGATCGAGCCGTCGAGGTCGGTTTCGTCGAAGTCGACCTCCGGCGGCAGCACGGTCACCTCGGCGCCCAGTTCGGCAAACGTCTGCCGGTAGCGACCACCCGTGATGACGGTGACGTCGTGGCCGGCCGTGATGAGTGCCGCGACGATCGGCTTGGTCGGCCCGACGTGGCCGCGCGCGGGCAGCACGCACACGAGCACCGAGGACATGGCACCTCCAGCGAGGACATTGGCCGATACGCTGTACAATCTAATTTGATGGTGCCGAACTCCGCTATCCCACCGCGCCGCTACGAATCGCCGGTGCGGCAGGCTCGCGCCCAGCGCACCCGGGCTCACGTGGTGGCGACGGCGGGCCGACTGTTCGCCCAGCATGGGTACGCGGGCACGAGCATGCGACAGATCGCCGCCGCGGCTGGAGTGAGCCTGGAGACCGTGACCCACACGGGCCGCAAGGCGGACTTGCTGCTCGCCGCGTTTCGGGACAGCTTCGCGGGCAGTCCGAACTCATCGGACATCGGCGCCCTGGTAGGGCATGTCCTACCAGAAGACCTGTCGGAGGATGTGACCCAGTTCGTGCCCGCGGCGGTCGCGAGGGTTGCCGATGGCATCCGTCGTTCCCTCGGGATCTGGCGGGCCTTCGCCGTCGCGGCGGCCGCCGACCAGACAGTCGGCGCCGTCCGGGCCGAGCTGGCCGTCGCCCGCCGTCACGACATCACGGCCTGGTTGCAGGAGTTCGAGGCCGCCGGGCTGCTGTCCGAACGCGACGCCGCGTCGCGCGCGCGTCTCGCCGACGCGCTCGGCCTGATCGTCTCGCACGAGGCCTACGACCATCTCACCGACGTGTGCGGGTGGCCGCACGAGGAGTACGTCGAATGGGCCGCTGCGGTCGTCCTGAACCAGCTCACCCTCGCCGGTCCCGATGCCGTCGCCCCATCGGCTTGACCTTTGCCCAGGGCCCTTCCGCCGTCAGTGCGTTCGCGTTCTGACGCGTGCGGCTCACCGCTGTGGAAACTCCGCGTGCTGTCCGGTCACTGGCGCGAGAGTGGCGGGGGCCTGCCGCGCGAGGACTGGTGGGCCTTCGACGATGCCCAGGTCGCCTTGCTCCACTGTGGCCACCACGGGAATCCGACGTCGAGCTGATCACCTAGCCAGGTGGGTCGGCGACTTCCTCAACTAATGGGTTGACAACAACCGGCCGGCGACCTACTGTCGTAATCAACCAAGGAGTTGAGGAAGACTGGTGGACGAGAGTACGGAGCGGCTCAACCGGGCGTTCGCGGCGCTGGCCGACCCGACCCGGCGCGACCTGGTGGCCCGGCTGGCCGGCGCGGACGCGACCGTGGGCGAGCTGGCGGAGCCGTACGACATGAGTCTCCAGGCGATCTCCAAGCACGTGAAGGTGCTCGAGGAGGCCGGGCTGGTGACCCGCAGCAAGGACGCCCAGCGCCGGCCGGTCCACCTCGACGCGGAAGTGCTCGACCTGATGACGAAGTGGATCGAGCGCTATCGGCGGGAGGTCGAGGAGCGCTATCGGCGCCTCGACGCCCTGCTGGGCCGGATGGCCGACGACAAGGACCGGAAGCAAACCCACACGAAGGACGCATCATGACCAAGCACGAGACCGAGATCATCGCGGACGAGAAGGTTCCGACCATCGAGATCATCCGGGAGTTCGACGCGGCTCCCGAGCAGGTGTTCCGCGCCCACGTCGACCCCGAGCTCTACGCGCAGTGGATCGGGCCGCGCTCGGTGACCACGAGGATCACCAGATGGGACCCCCGCACGGGCGGTGCGTGGGCCTTCGCCAGCGACCGTGACGGCGAGGAGATCGCCTCCTTCTACGGCAGCTTCCACGAGGTGCGGCCGCACGAGCGGATGGTGTGGACCTTCACCTACGAAGGCGAGCCCGACAGCGTCGCGCTGGAGACGCTGACCTTCGAGGAGCTCGAGGGCGGGCGCACGCGGCTGAGGGTGCGCAGCGTGGTGCACGACTTCGAGACCCGCGACGGCATCCTGTCCAGCGGCATGGACGTCGGGGTCAACGAGGGCTTCGCCAAGCTCGACGAGCTGCTCGCGAAGGGAACCTGAGATGACGCCCACGCCGAAGAGCGCCGCCCGGCAGCACGCGGACGACGCCGCCCGGTTCACCGAGCTGGTCGAGTCCGTTTCGGCCGCCGACTGGACGCGGCCCAGCCCGGTCGCCGAGTGGACGGCCCTCGACGTCGTGAAGCATCTGGTCGAGTGGTCCCGTGGCTTCCTCACGGGCGCCGGGATCGAGCTCCCGCCCCTGGACGTCGAGGCCGACCCGGTCGCCGCCTGGAAGCGGCACGTCGCCGACATCCAGGCCATCCTCGACGACCCCGCCGGCCGAGTGCTGCGCAACCCGCACATCGGCGACAAGCCCGTGGACGAGGCGATCGACCAGTTCTACACCCCCGACATCTGGATGCACTCCTGGGACCTCGCCAAGGCGCTCGGCCGCGAGCCCGACCTGGGCCAGGAGCGCTGCCGCGCCGCGCTGGCGGGCATGGAGCCGATGGAGCAGATGCTGCGCGACAGTGGGCAGTTCGGCCCCGCCGTGCCCGTCGCCGACGGAGCCTCCGCGCAGGACAGGTTGATGGCCTTCCTCGGCCGCGACCCGGCCTGGCGGCCCGATGGTCGAGTCGTCGTGGATGGCAGGTGAGTCTCACCAGTGACGCGTTCGGCCCACAACGTCACCCAACCCGAACACGAACGAACTCAGTAACCGAATGCTGGACTGTGGGACAGGGGTGTTGGTGGTGAGCAAACCGTGTTGCGTTGTTCGACGTCGAGCAGGAGTTGTTTCCGTTCCAGTCCGCCGCCGTAGCCGGTGAGGTGGCCGGTGGCGCCCATGACGCGGTGGCAGGGCACGATGATGCCGATCGGGTTCTTGCCGTTGGCCAGGCCGACCGCCCGCGCGGCGGTCGGCCTTCCGATCCGCTCGGCGAGCTCGCCGTAGGACACCGTCTCGCCGTAGGGGATGTCGCGAAGTGCCGCCCACACCGTGCGCTGGAACGGTGTTCCGGTCAGGCTCATCGGCACGTCGAACTCTCGACGGGTGCCGGTGAAGTACTCGGCCAGTTGCTCGATGACCGGGCCGAACGGTGCGGCGTCGGGCTCGCCGAACGTCTCCTGCGGCGGGCGGTGCCGCTGGCGGTCCATGTGAAGGCCGGTCAGGGCTCCGTCGACGCCGACCAGGGTGAGCGGCCCGACGGGGCTGTTCACGGTGGTGTGCCTTCGGTGCATGAGCAGTCCTTTCCTCCGGCCGGAAGCCGGTTGATGGCGTGGTCATTGGTCGCCCACAGGTGTTGCGCGGCGTACGCGCGCCACGGCCGCCACGCCGCCGCACGCTCGGCCAGCGCCGAGGGCGTGCCGGGCAGGCCCAGGTCACGGGCGGCGCGCCGGATGCCGAGGTCGGTTGACACGAAGGCGTTGGGATCGCCGAGTGCGCGCATCGCGATGGTCTCGACCGTCCACGGGCCGATCCCGGGCAGCTCGGCGAGTTGGGCGCGGACCTGACGCCAGTCGCTCCCGGCGCTGAGGTCGATCTCGTCCCGCGACAGGGCGTCGATCAACGCGAAGAGTGCCGTGCGGCGGGCCTGTGGGACGGCGAGCGTGGCGGGATCGAGGGTCGCCAGCGTCGCCACGTCGGGGAACACGTGGGTCAGGCCGCCTGCCGGATCGGACATCGGGTGGCCGTGGGCGACGACCAGGCGCGTCGCGCGCGTGCGGGCCGCTGTGGTGGGCACTTGTTGCCCGAGCACGGCGCGCACCGCGAACTCGTCGGCGTCCACCGTGCGGGGCACTCGGCGGCCAGGAACCTTGTCCACCAGTGGCGCGAGCACCGAGTCGGTGTGGAGCAGGTCGTCCACGGCGACCGGGTCGGCGTCGAGGTCGAGCAGCCACCGGCAACGGGCGATCGCGGTGGACACGTCCCGCAGGTCGGTGAGGGTCAGCCGGCAGTTGATGTACTCGGGCCGCGGACGCAGTGCGACGATGCCGTGACCACGCGGCAGACGTAACGTGCGCCGGTAGGCCCCGGCACGCCATTCCTCCACCCCGGGTACCGCCGTCGCCGCGAGATGACCGAAAAGACCGTCCTGGCACAACGGTGCCCGGTACGGCAGCCGCAACACCAGCGATCCCGAGGCAGCGGACGGCTGACGCCGCAGGGCTGGCTTCCGCAGTTCGCTTGGCGTGAGACCGAAAAACTTCGCCGTACTCCGCGCCGCGCTCGACGAACCTTTCATTCACCCCGAGACACTCGCCCGGTACATCCAGAGCTGGCAGGAACCCGGAGCACTGGCGGCAGCGCTGCGCTGGTTCCACGCCGAAGGCCAAGGACCCGAGTCACCCGACGGAACACCGGCGAACGGCAACGTGGCCCGACACATCTCCCCGCTCACCGTCACCGTGCCCACCTTGGTGATGCATGCCGGCAACGACACACATGGATCCGTCCCGCCTCCCACCGAGGGCTCGACCGCTACGTCACCAATCTGACGTTCGTCGACGTGCCGGACGCAACCCACTGGATCACCGACGAACACCCCGACTTGGTCAACCGCACCATCCGCGACCATCTCGGCAATGTCGACTCAACGGGCGAAGGGCTGCGTCGCGCGGTCGAGTCGTAACCCTTCGCGCGCAGGTCTGAATCTTGGGACGGACTTGTGTGGGGTCCTGATCACGTGTGCTCCACCGAGGACAGCGTCGCCACCACGACGCTTCTGTACTCGTTGTAAGAACTCCCGGCACCTGCTAAGATTCGATCACTCTTGCAATCATTGCAAGAGTGTGGAGGTGAGCGCGATGGCGGCCGAGCCGGTGCCACGACTGTCCGTCCGGCTCGGCGGGCGCAGGTCGACGCGCCCTGGCTCGGCCGCTGGCCAGCTCCGCCGTTACGGCCGGTTCCTCCGGTGGATCCGCCGAGCGCCGTTCGGCGACCGTCCATCCACCGTCCACTGACGACACGGGAGCACGACGACACAGGAGCACGACCATGCCCCAGCTCGACGAGCGAACCGATGGTGAGGCCGCCGACATCGTCGCCCGGTTCACCGAGGCGTGGAGCACCATGGACCCGGATGCGTTCACACCGCTGCTCCATCCCGACGTTCGCCTGGTCCATCCGATGGAGGCGAACACCCGCGGCATCGACGAGGCACACCAGTTCATGAGGCGGATCATGACCCTGATCCCGGACCTGCGCTTCGAGGTCCACGGATGGGCGAGCGGATCGGGCCAGGTGCTGATCTGGGGCCGGCTGCACGGCACTCTCGGCGGTGGCCCCATCGAGTGGCCGCTGGTCGACCGGATCACGCCCAAGGACGGGCTGATCGCCGAGCGTGTCGCCTACTTCGATCCACTGGTGATCGTCACGACCCTGCTTCGCCGCCCGCGGGCCTGGCCGTCCTACCTCGCCATGCGGTGGCGCGGGCTCCGCGGCGGAAGGGCTGGCTCGAGCGGAGGTCGGACATGAGCAGGTCCGACACGATGCGCTCGGTGCGGGTCGACGGTGCCCGGCTCGCCTTCGCGGAGCTCGGCGACCCCTCCGCCGAACCGATCGTGCTGCTGCACGGTTACCCGGCCAACCACCTCTCCTGGCGGCACCAGCTCCCCGGGCTCGCCGAGCACCACCGCGTTCTCGCGCTCGACTGGCTCGGCTGGGGCGAGTCGGAACGGCGAACCGACCTGCGTTTCGACTACGACACCGAGGTCGACCGCCTCGGGCGCGTCCTCGACGCGCTGGGCATCGACGGGTGCAACCTGTTCGGGCACGACTACGGTGGCTTTCTCGCCCTCGGCTTCGCACAGCGGCATCCGGCTCGCGTACGCCGGCTCGCGATCCTCAACAGCCGTGCCCACCGAACCTTCGCGCCGGCGTGGTACGCGATCTTCTCCCTCGTGAGCCTGCTCGGCCGCGGCCCGCTCGCCGGCGCGTTCGCGAGGCTGCTGCCACTGGCGACGATCAACCGGGTGGGCATGCGTCAAGCACTGCGTGCCGGCATCGTCGACCGGGACACGCTGGACAGCTACCTCGGCTGGATGTCGACCGAGGACGGTGCCCGCTGGCTGCTGCACTACTTCGGCCAGTACCAAGTCCCCGCCCGCCCGGAGCTCGCCGAGGGTCTCGGCACGATCCGATGCCCCACGGCGATCATCTGGGGCACCGCGGACACCTACCTCCGCACCACCATCGCCGAGGAGCTCGCCACCCGGATCCCCGACGCCGAGCTCACGGTGATCGACGACGCCGGGCACTTCGTGATGGAGCAGGCGCCGGACGCCGTCCTCGCCGCCCTGCGCCGACTCCTGACCCCCTCCTCGAGCCCACAACAGCGGTGACGTAGGAAATGCGCGGGGATGTCTCCGCGTGCGAAGGCAGGGCCGACACGACAGGAAACCGTCCGATCAGGACGGACGGTGGGTGCCCGGACTCTCGATGCTGACCGGCGGTGCCTCGGACAGGGCGGGCTCCATCAGGTGACTCGAAACTTGCCGATTCGGCATCTTTGCGCTTTCGGCAAGTTCTGCTACGGTGGCTGGCATGGCAGCGGAGATCGGGCTTCGGGAGCGCAAGAAGCGGGCGACGCGCGTCGCGCTGAGCCGGGCGACGATCCGGCTGTGCATCGAGCGTGGGTGGGACAACGTGACGGTGGAGGACATCGCCGCCGCGGCGAACGTGTCGGTGCGGACGTTCCGCAACTACTTCTCCAGCAAGGCCGACGCGATCGCGGCCAGCCACCTCGAGCGCGCGCGGCGCATCGCCGACGAGCTCCGCGCGCGGCCGGCCACCGAGCCACTGTGGGACGCGCTCGCCGGCGCGGTGCGGACCCAGTTCGTGCCGGGGGACGACACGGAGGACGCGCCGGCGAGTGACCAGCGCTGGCGAGACGGGCTCCGGCTGATGCTGGCCGAACCGGCACTGGCCGCCGCGTTCGCCAAGGCCAACGCGACGGCCCAGGACGAGCTGGCCGAGGCCATCGCCGAGCGCACCGGCACCGACGGGATGCGTGACGTCTACCCGAAACTGGTCGCCGCGGTGGTCGGCGCCGCCAGCGCGGTGGCCATCGAGCACTGCCTGCGCGCCGAGCCACCCGCCCCACTCGCCCCGGTCCTGCGTGAGGTGTTCGACCAGCTCACCAAGGGGCTCCCGGTCCCGTAACCCCCTCATCCGCCATCCACCTCGCCCGGCCGGTGCCGGACCGATCCCGCTGCCCTCGTGCGTCCTGACAAGGAGACTCACCGTGACCACTGATGTCGTCATCGTCGGCGGCGGCCCGAACGGGCTGATGCTGGCCGGCGAGTTGGGCCTGGCCGGCGTCCGACCGATCGTGCTGGAACGCCTGGCCGCGCCGAGCGAGGAACCGAAGGCGAACGGGCTGCTGGGCCAGGTCGTGCGCATGGTCGATCGGCGCGGCCTCGTCGAGCGCCTGGGCGGTGGTCCCGGCCCGCCGCGGCCGAACTCCGCCTACGTCATGTTCGCGGCCATGGCGCTGGACCTGAGCCTGCTGGACGAGAGCCCGATCTACGGCCTGCCGGTGCCCCAGCGGCGCATCGTGCAGGCCCTGGACGAGTGGGCCCGCGAGCTCGGCGCGGAGATCCGACGGGGACACGAGGTGATCGGCCTGACGCAGGACGATGACGCGGTCACCGTGGAGGTCACGGGCCCGGACGGCACGTACGTGCTGCGGACCCGCTACCTGGTCGGCGCGGACGGGGCGCACAGCGTCACCCGCAAGCTGTGCGGCATCGGGTTCCCCGGCGTCAGCTACGACCGAACCACCCTCCGCTCCGCGCACGCCACCGTCCCGGGGGAGTGGGTGGATCCGACCACCGGTGGGTTGACCGTGCCCGGCTACGGGACCGTCGCGCCGTTCCTGCCGCACCGCACCGAGCGTGGCGGCTTCTCGTACGCGCCGTTTCCCGGTCAGCCGCCGCTTATCAGCACCACGGAATGGGACCAACCCGGGACCGAGGCACCGGTGAGCCTCGACGAGCTGCGGGCGAGCGTCGCCAGGGTGCTCGGCGCCGACGTGCCGCTCGGCCCGCCCACCGGGGAGGGGCCGCACGTGCTGCGCCGGCTGAGCGGGGGCAACACCAGGGTGGCCGAGCGGTTCGCCGACCGCAGGGTGTTCTTGGTCGGCGACGCCGCACACGTCTACGCCGCGGGTGGCGGGCCAGGGCTCAACCTCGGGTTGCAGGACGCGGTCAACCTCGGCTGGAAGCTCGCCAGGGAGGTCGACGGCAGCGACGTCCGCTACGACATGGGCGTTCCCGACGCGCATCCGATGGTCGGCCGGTTCGCGCCCGACCTGGAGCTGCACACTCCGAACGGGACGATCCGGTTGGCGGAGTTGACCAGGACCGCGCGCCCGCTGCTGCTCGACCTGACCGAGGACGAGTCCCTGGCGGAGGCGGTGTCCGAATGGGACGACCAGGTCGACGTCGTCACCGCACGCCCCGGGGGTCGCTCGCCCGCGGTCACCGCCCTGCTCCTCCGGCCGGACTGTTACGTCGCCTGGGCATCCGCGACACCGCGGGCGGGCTCGGCGGCGCGAGACGGCCTCCGCGCGGCGCTCCGCCGGTGGTTCCGGCCCACCGAGCCCGCCCGCGCCTGACAGCACTGGGAGTCGGACGTCGCCGCCCAGCGGGAGAGCGTCGAGCTGACCACCGCCGAGCAGGTCTGGATGTTCCCGAGTACCGCTGATATCGAACAAGGTCGACAGTTGGGTGGTGGGGCGATATCCAAGGCGGTACCGCTTCCGTGGCGCGTCGACGGAACTCGCACACGTTCTCGGAAACGGTCGCGCCGACACAGGCGGAAAGCGCTCCATGCCGTGCTGGATCAGCGACTCGGCGAGTCCGCCCGGAAGGGAAACCCGAGCCGGGAGTCTCGTCCGTCCGGTGGCGAGAGCCGGCACCAAGTCAGTGTGATCTCGGTTACTTCGCACCCGGTGCCGATTGCCTTGGCCCCGGGGGATGAGCACTGTCATGTCAGCGACTCATGGTGGCACCGCGGTGCGGCGGGCACCACCGGCGACGCGGTCACCCGCGCACCGAGACGCTGCTCGACGACACTGTGGGGACATCGGGGGACGACCGTGGCGGGTCTGCGTTTCGGGGTGCTCGGGCCGATCACCGGCTGGCGAGGTGGGGACGAGGTCGGCTTCGGCGCCGCCAAGCGGTCGCGGGTGCTCGCCGCGCTGCTCCTGCACGCCAACCGGCGCGTCGGCCGCGAGGCGATCATCGACGTGGTGTGGGGGACGGACGCGCCCCGCAGCGGCGTCAACCTCGTCCAGAAGTACGTCGGCGACCTGCGCCGCACGCTCCAGCAGATGGAGTCGACCGGGCTGCTCGAGTCGACCGGCACCTCCTACCAGCTGCGCCTGGCGCCCGAGCAGCTGGACAGCTGGACGTTCAGCCGGACGGTCGCGCAGGCCAGGGCGGCCAACGCCGCCGGCGACCTCGCCGCCGCCCGGCGGGGGCTCGACGCGGCGCTCCGGCTCTGGCGCGGGCCGGCCTACGACGGCATCGACGCCGAACCCATGGTGGTGGAGCGGGCCCGCCTCGAGGAGAGCCGGATGGCCGCGGTCGAGGAGCTGATGGAGATCGAGCTCCAGGTGGGCGACCACGCCTCCGTGGTCGCCGAGCTGTCCCGGCTGACCCGGGAGCACCCCCTGCGGGAGCGGCTGCGCGAGCTGCAGATGCTGGGCCTCTACCGGGCGGGCCGGCAGGCCGAGGCGCTCGCCGTCTTCGCCGACACCCGCCGCCTGCTCGCCGACGAGCTCGGCGTGGATCCCGGCCCCGGGCTACGGCTGATGCACGAACGGATCGTGCGGGCCGACACCGCGCTCGACGTGCCGACCGCCCCGGAGCGACACCTCGATCCGGTCGCGGTGGAGCCGGCGGCGGTGGCACCGCCCGTGTACCAACTGCCCCGCGACGTCCCCGACTTCACCGGCAGGGTGATCGAGCACGAGGCGCTGGTCGGGATGCTGCGCGACGCCCGGTGCCCACCCGTGGTGGTGGCGGGCGCGCCGGGGGTCGGCAAGTCCACGCTCGCCGTCCGGGCCGCGCACACGGTCGCCGCGGAGTTCCCCGGCGGCCAGCTCTACCTGAACCTGGCCGGGACCTCCGGCGCGCCCCGCGATCCCGCGGCCATGCTGGCGGAGCTGCTCCGCGCCCTCGGCGTGCGCGGCGCGGCCATCCCCGCCGGGCTCGACGAGCGGGCCGCGCTCTACCGCTCCCGGGTGGCCGGGCGCGCCATGCTGATCCTGCTCGACGACGCCGCCGACGCCGCCCAGGTGCGCCCCCTGCTGCCGGGCACCGCCGGGTGCGCCGTCCTGATCACCAGCCGGCACCGGCTCGCCGACCTGTCCGGTGCCCGGTCCCTCGACCTCGACGTGTTCGGCGCGGACGAGGCCCGGCAGCTGCTGGCCACCGTCGTCGGCGCGGACCGGGTCGCCGGTGAGCCGGAGCAGGCCGACGCGATCGTGCGGTTCTGCGGGTTCCTGCCGCTGGCGATCCGGATCGCGGCCGGCAAGCTCGCCGGTCGGCCCGGCTGGTCGCTGGGGGTGCTGCGGGACCGCCTCGCGGACCGGTCCCGCCGCATCGGTGAGCTCCGGGTCGGCGGCGCCAGCGTGCGGGCGAGCTTCGAGGTGAGCGTTCGCATGCTGGCCGACCCGGCGCGGCAGGCGTTCCGGTGGCTCGGGTTGCTCGGCGCGCAGACGTTCCCCGGCTGGGTCGCCGGCCCGCTCCTCGACCGGCCGCACGCCGACGAGGTGCTCGACGAGTTGCTCGACGCCAACCTGCTGACCGCGGTCGGCACCGACATCGCGGGGCAGCCGCGGTACCGGCTGCACGACCTGCTCAGGGACTACGCGATGAAGGCCGCCGACGGCGACCCGCTCGACGCGCGCCGGGCCGCCGTCGGCAGGGTGCTCGGGGCGTGGCTGCACCTCGCCGAGCGGGCGAAGGAGGGGCTGCCGCCCAGCGTCGTCGGCCCGCCCCCGGGGAGGGCGCCGCGGTTCCCGCTCGGGCCGGACGCCCGGCGGCTCCTCGCCGACCCGCTGGCCTGGTTCGACGCGGAGCGGGTGGCGTTGCTGGGCGCGGTCGAGCTGGCCGTCGACTGGGGACTGGACGAGCTCGCCTGGGAGTTGGCCTCGGCACTGGTGCCCTACCACGACCACCGCAGCCTGCACGACGACTGGCAGCACGGCCACTCGCTGGCGCTGCGGGCCGTGGCGTCGGCGGGAAACCGGCGCGGTGAGGCCGCCCTGCTGCGCGGGCTCGGGCAGGTCCAGCTCTACCGGGACGACTACGACCGCGCCGTGCGGGCGCTGCGGCGGTCCCGGCGGCTGTACCGGGAAGTGGGTGACCCGCACGGCGAGGCGGCGGCGCTCGCTGGCCTGGCCACCGTGCACCGGCTCACCGGCCGGTACGACGACGCGCTCGCCTCCGCCGGGGCGGCGCTGGACCTGATGGCCGGCGTCGAAGGGCACCCCGGCGAGGCACAGATCCGCAACGGCGTCGGCATGGTGCTCCTCGCCCGGGGACGCCTCGACGAGGCGTCCCCGTGGTTCGCCGAGGCCCTCCGGCTGGCCGAGGCGAGCGGGGACCGGCACCGGGAGGCGACGGTCCTGCGGAATCTGAGCGGCCTGCACGAGCGGCGCGGCGACGTCGGGACGGCGCTGCGTGACCTGGGCCGTGCGTTGACCGTCTTCGAGCGCCTCCAGGACGAGCGCTGCGCGGCCTTCACGCTGCTGCGGGTGGCCGAGGTGCGGGCCGCCGCGGGCGACGGAACGCGCGCGGTGCCGGCGGTCGAGCGCGCGCTGGCGGTGTTCCGGCGGGTCGGCAACCTCGCGGAGATCGCGGCGTGCGCGCGCTTGCTCGACCGGCTGCGCAGCGGTGTCGCCGCGCTTCCGGTCGGGGCGCAGCGGGGCGGGGCTCCCGGTGCCGTCACCGGGAGCCCCGCCCCGCACGCGGCCGTCAGTTGAGGCGGACGATGTCGATCTTGTTGTTCCAGTGGCCGCCGCCCGGGTAGTGGATCAGCCCGAGGTCGGCGATGGAACCACCGTTCTTGATGGTGAAGACCCGGTCCTGGACCGGGAACGAGCGGGAGTCGATCAGGTCCGAGTTCGACGTGCGCCGGTTGTAGACGCTGGTGGCCTTGTCCCGGAAGTCCACGTCATCCAGGTGGTGGGTGCCGCGCCGCACGAACCGGACCATGGCCGCCCGGTAGTTCTTGTTGGCCCAGAGGCAGAGGTTGTTCGAGGGGCAGTCGGACTTGGCGAAGACGCCGAACTCGGGCTCGGCCTGGGGAAGCGCCTCGGCCGAGCGGTAGGTCGACACCTCGTCGTAGCACCGGAAGTCGACGTCGCCCGCCACCTGCTCGACGCAGACCGTGGCGCCCTGCCACCCCTGCGACAGGTCGATGATCTTTCCGTTGTACTCGGCGGTGGCACCGGTCCGCTCGCTCTTCGTGGGGGCGTCGGCGGTGCCGGCGGCCTGGGCCGCCGTCGCCATGCCGGCCGTGATCGCCGCGCTGGCCCCGATCACGGCCAGCACACGCTGCAGTTTCCGCATCTGTCTCTCTTTCCGATTGGTCGGACAGCGGGAACAGCGTGTCGAGCGGCGCTGCAGCGCCGCTGCACCCGCGCTGCAGTCCCACGGAACCGGCCGGAAGAGTGACAGCGGACAGGGCCCTATGCCGGGTCGCCGAAGGCCCAGACCGCGCGGCTGCCAGGGCCGACGACGAGGGTCGACCGGCCGATCCGCTCCTCGTGCCGGTAGGACACGGGTCGGTTGAGTGACATGTCGACCCGCCGCAGGCCCACCTCGTCGAGTGGAACCGCGTCGAGCCAGATCGTGGTGCCACCCCGCAGCGCGACGACGCCACCACCCGGAACGGACTGAACGACGAACCCGCCGGCCCGCAGCAACGGCACGGTGTTGGCCGCGTCCCGCGCCGTGACCGCGACGTGGATGCCGGTCACGTCACGCATCAGATGGTCCCGGTAGTCGTCGGGCAGGTACCGCTCCCTGCCGACGTCGCCGGGATGGCTGGCCGGCTCGGTCTTGCTGCGCGGGTCGGCGAAGTACTCCGGCCGGTACTCCATCGCCCACATGCCGAACTTGTCGTACTGGTCGGTGGTGAGGACGGCGTCGAACCACGGGACCGGGACGCCGTCGCCGAAGTCCCGGGTCTGGAGGAGCTCCAACGGCTCGGTGACCCCGAGCTCCCGCAGCCGCTCGATCACCGTCGCCAGGTCGCCGGCGTTCTCGGTCGAGACCCCCATCCCGGCCGTGCCCAGCGTGCCGTCCCTGCCGGGCAGGTCGCCGACCCCGAACAGCTCGAAGTAGGTCTCCCGGCCCATCAGGTACCGGCCGGTCCAGGTCACCCCGCCGGCGCCGGTCGTGGTGCGGACCTCGAAGTTGGCGAAGTCCCGCAGGTAGGCGGAGTGCTCGACGGCGTCGGCGGTCTCCCGGTCGAGGACCCCGTAGGCGTGGTTGTAGAACAGCAACTGCCGGTCGGGCGGTCCGCTCTCCTCAGCGCCACTCTCGACCGCGCCGGCGAGGGCGGTGGTGAGGGCCATCGCGAGAACCGTGATCATCCGTGACATCCGGCGAATGCGCATGGGCGCGAGGATAGAGCGCGGGATGTCGTGCTCGCCCTCGTTTCGAGGAATCCCTGAGAAATCCACGAGGAATCCCTGAGGATCTCCCGAATCGATCCCGAGGTGATCCCGAGGTCTCCTCGAACGGCGCCGCGCCTCGCGCTGGGGCGTGCTCGATCCCGCCCCGTGCGGCGGCACTCCGTCGCGAGGGTTGCCGACAGGTGTTCGTATTTCTTGACACGTGTCAGGCCGGGACGTAGCGTGCGAGAGGTGACGACATCGCGGAGCGCCGAGGCATGACCGGGCCCAGGACGTGTGTCATCGGCGCGGGGCTGAGCGGGTTGTGCGCCGGCAAGATGCTCTCGGACTACGGCGTCCCGTACGAGTGCTTCGAGTCGTCGGACCGGATCGGCGGCAACTGGGCCTTCGGCAACCCCAACGGCCGGTCCAGCGCGTACCGCTCGCTGCACATCGACACCTCCAAGCACCGACTGTCCTTCAAGGACTTCCCGATGCCGGAGCACTTTCCCGACTTCCCGCACCACTCCCAGATCAAGGAGTACCTGGAGCGCTACGCGGAGGCCTTCGGGCTGAAGGACAACATCCGCTTCGACACGGCGGTGGAGCACGCCCACCGGCTGCCGGCGGGTGGCTGGGAGATCACCACGCGGGACGGCGCGGTGCACCGCTTCGACGTCCTGGTCGTGGCGAACGGCCATCACTGGGACCCGCGGTTCCCGAGCTTCCCCGGCGAGTTCACCGGCGAGTCGATGCACTCGCACGACTACGTCGACCCGGAGACTCCGCTGCGGCTGTCCGGTCAACGCGTTCTGATCGTCGGGATCGGCAACAGCGCGGCGGACATCGCGGTCGAGTTGTCCCAGCGCTTCCTGGACAACACCGTGGTCCTGTCCACCCGGTCGAGCGCGTGGATCGTGCCGAAGTACATCATGGGGATCCCCGCCGACCGGCTCTTCGCCACCAGCCCGTACCTTCCGCTGTCCTGGCAGCGCCGGCTGGCCCGGAAGAGCCCGGTCCTGCTGACCGGCCGGCCGGAACGGTTCGGCCTGCCCACCCCGAACCACCACTTCCTCGAGGCGCATCCCACACAGTCGCAGGAACTGCCGCTGCGGCTCGGGTCCGGCGACGTCACCGCGAAACCCGACATCCGTCGACTGGACGGCATGCGGGTGCACTTCACCGACGGGACCTCCGCCGACTTCGACGTCATCGTCTACGCCACCGGCTACAACATCTCGTTCCCGTTCTTCGATCCCGACTTCCTCAGCGCTCCGGACAACCGCCTCCCCCTGTACAAGCGCATGTTCAAGCCCGGCCTCGACGACCTCGCGTTCGTCGGTTTCGCCCAGGCGACGCCGACCCTCTTCCCGTTCGTGGAATGCCAGGCCCGGCTGCTCGCCGCCTATCTCGCCGGTACCTACCGGCCGCCCGAGGAGGGGGACATGTGGCGCGTCATCGCCCGGGACGAGAAACGGTTCGTGGGACACTTCGCCGACCGGCCGCGGCACACCCAGCAGGTCGACTACTTCGTCTACGAGCACGACATTCGCGCCCGCGAGCTGCCGGCCGGCTGGCGTCGGGTGCGGGAGCACGGCCCGGTACCGCTCGCGGGGAGGGCCCGGTGACCCCGGCCGAGCACGTCCTGGACCGCCGCCCGCCCAACCGCGGGGACCAGCGGCGAAGGGCCCTGCTCACCGCGCTCGACCAGCTGCTGCGCGAGGACACCCTCGCCGCGATCAACGTGCGGGACATCTCGCGCAGGGCCGAGGTCACGCGCTCGGCGTTCTACTTCTACTTCGAGAACAAGGCCGTCGCGGTCGCGGCCCTGTGCAACGAGATGTACCAGGAGGCGTTCACCGCCGGCGCGATCCTGCTCAGCGGGGAGGGCACCCCGGCGGAACGGATCCGGCGCACGATCGCCGGACTGTTCGAGACGTGGGCGAGGCACCGGCACGTCTTCCGCGCGATGCTGGACGCCAGGGACGCCGACGAGACCGTGCGCGCGCTGTGGGACGACGACCGCGAGTCGTTCGTGCCCACGATCGCCACCATGATCGAGGCCGAGCGCACGGCGGGTCACGCCCCGGAGGGGCCGGACGCCCGGCTGCTCGCCACCGTCCTGCTGGAGCTCAACGACCGCGCACTGGAACGGCTCTCCCGAGGCGGGCCGGCGAGCCCACCGGCCGGCGAGCTCCAGGACGCGCTGGTGACCGTCTGGCTGCGCACCATCTACGGCAGGTGCCCATGACCTCCTCGCCCTCCTCGCCCTTCACCTTCCCCGTGGGGGAGGGCAGCTGCGCCGCGCGACGGTTCGCGGCCACCACCGACGCCCTGCGCACCGCCGCCGGCCGCCCCTGCGTGGTCATGGCTCACGGGTTCGGCGCCACCCGCGACTGCGGGCTCGACGCCGTCGCCGGCGAGCTCGCCGACACCGGCCTCGACGTCCTGGCATTCGACTACCGGGGCTTCGGTGAGAGCGGCGGCACGCCCCGGCAGCGGGTGTCGGTCGGCCGGCAGCTGGCCGACTACCGGGCCGCGGTGGCCGCCGCGCGCGGCCTGGACGGCGTGGACCCCCGGCGCGTCGTGCTGTGGGGCGCGTCGCTGGCCGGCGGCCACGTGCTCGCCGCCGGCGCGCGGGACCCGGACGTGGCCGCCATCGTGTCGCTGGTGCCGATGGTGGACGGCCTCGCGGCGGCCCGGCACGCGGTCCGCCACCACCGGCCGGGCACGCTGGCCCGGTCGGCGGCGGTGGCCGCGCGCGGGTGGGCCGCCCGGCTGGCCGGCCGGGCCGTGCCGCCGGTGCCGCTGGTCGGCCGGCCGGGCTCGGCCGCGGCACTGTCCCTGCCGGGGCAGTTCGAGGCGTACACCGCGTTGGCCGGGCCGAGCTGGCGCAACGAGATCGACCCCACGGCCGCCCTCGAGGTCGGCCGGTACCGGCCGACCCGGCACGCCCGGCGGATCCGCGCCCCGTTGCTGGTGCAGATCGCCGACCTCGACCGGCTCAGCCCGCCGCACGCCGCCGCCAGGGCCGGCGCGGCCGGGCGCGCCGAGGTGCGGCACTACCCCTGCGACCACTTCGACGTCTTTCCCGGCAACCCGTGGTACCGCCAGGTGATCGAGCACCAGCTCGCGTTCCTGCGCCGGCACCTGCGGGACGAGCGGTGAGGAGGGTGCGGTGCCGAACGGCCACCTGATCCAGGGCGAGCGGGTCACCATGCCGGTGCGGGTGCGCGACGGCACCGCCTGCTCGGCGATGTTCGCGGTCCGCGCGCCGGCGGCCCGGGCGGTGCTGGCGTACTCCGGGATGGACGTGGCCGAGCCGGTCCCCGGCTACGCGGTCTGCTCGCTGGTGTTCGTCCGCTACGTCGACAGCGACCTGGGGCCGTACCACGAGTTCGGCGTGGCGTTCCTCGTCCGGTCCCCGGTCGGGCGCGGGGTCTTCATCCACTGGCTCCCGGTCAACCAACCGTTCACATTGGACGCCGGGAGGTCGATCTGGGGCTTTCCCAAGGTGCTGGCCGACATCGACCTCTCACTGGCCGGGCGCACCAGGCGCTGCGTGGTCCGCCACGACGGGCAGCTGGTCGTCGACCTGACGGTGAAGCCGGGCGTCCCGATGCCCGGCCGCGCTGGGGCCACCAACGTCGACGCCTACACCTGGCAGGACGGTGTACTCCGCCGCACGCCCTGGGACCTTCGGGCCGGCCGGGTGCGGAGCCGGCCGGGTGGCGCCGTGCTGCGCCTCGGCGAGCATCCGATCGCGGAGGAGCTCCGCCGGATGGGGCTGCCCACAACGGCCCTCGCCACCAGCGGCATCGGCCGGATGGAGATGACGTTCGGCGAGGCGGAGGTGATCGGATGACGGGCGGGCGAGGTGGCGCGGCACTGGTGACCGGGGCAGCCAGCGGGCTCGGTCGGTTGGCCGCCCTGCGATTGGCCGCCGCCGGCACCCCGGTGGCGGCGCTCGACGTGGACGGCGCGAACCTGGCGCGCACCGCTCGCCGCGCACCCGGCATGCGGGCGTACGCGTGCGACGTCACCGACGAGGCCGCCGTGCGGGAGGCGGTCGCCGCGGCCACGGCCGAGCTCGGTCCGATCGAGCTGGTCGTGCACGCGGCCGGGTTGTGCCGGGTGGGCAGGGCCCTGGACCAGCCGCTGGACGAGCTGCGCCGGGTGCTCGAGGTCAACTACCTGGGGACCGTGCACGTCGCGCGGGCGACCGTGCCGGCGATGGTGGACCGCGGTCGCGGGACCCTGCTCGTGTTCGGTTCGATCGCCGGGTGGGTCCCCTCACCGCGGCTGGCCGCCTACGCGACGTCGAAGTTCGCGGTGACCGCGTTCTGCGAGGTGCTCGCCCAGGAGACCGCGGGCACCGGTGTCCGGGTGGTCTGCGCCTGCCCCGACCACGTGGAGACGCCACTGGCCGACGGGGTACGCGCCGCCGACCCGACCGTCCTCGGTGGACGGACCGGCGCCGATCCCGCCGCCGTGCTCGACGCCGTCGACCGGGCACTGGCGAGCCCCCGACCGCCGCTGTTCCTCTTCCCTGGCCGGAGCGCCCGGTATCTCTGGCGTGCCCGGCGCCTGGCGCCTCGGCTGCTCGGCCGGGTCATCACCCGCCACGTCCGCGCCTGAGCCGGGCGGCGGTCGGGAGGTCAGCGGAACACCGCCGACGTTCATCCCGTTGTGGTACACCCGTATGTGATACGACTGTATCACATACGGGAGGTGGCGACGATGGTCCGAGCGGGGGCGACCACGCCGGTGGTGGGGGAGCGCCGGGGCGCCGGCGCGGTCCTGGCGCTGGCCTGCGTGGCGCAGCTGCTGGTGGTGCTCGACGTCTCGGTGATCAACGTCGCGTTGCCGTCGATCCGCGCCGACCTCGACCTCACGCCCGCGGGCGCCCAGTGGGTGGCCACGGCGTACCTGCTGGCCTTCGGTGGCCTCCTGCTGCTCGGTGGTCGGCTGGCCGACCTGTACGGCCGGCGGCGCGCCGTCGTCGCCGGGCTCGGCGTCGTCACGGTGGCCAGCGTGGTCGGCGGCGTCGCGGGCGATCCAGCCGTGCTGGTCGCCGCCCGCGCCGCGCAGGGGATGGGCGGCGCGGTGCTCGCCCCGGCCACCCTGACCCTGGTCACGACCACCTTCGCCGAGGGGTCGCGGCGCACCTGGGCGCTGGCGATCTGGACGGCCACGAGCGTGGCCGGCGGGGCCGCGGGCAGCCTGCTCGGCGGTGTGCTGACCGAGTACCTGTCCTGGCGGGCCACCCTGCTGGTCAACGTGCCGGCCGGCGGAATGGCGCTGGTCGCCGCGCTCCGCGTCCTGAGCGCGGACGCCCGGCCGGGCCGCGGCCGGCTCGACGTCCCGGGAGCGTTGCTGGCCACCGCCGGCCTCGCGGCGCTGACCCTCGGGGTCGCCTCCGCCCGGGACCACGGCTGGGCCGACCAGCGCACGCTGACGGCGACGGCCGCCGGGCTCACCGTGCTGGCGGCGTTCGTCGTGGTCGAGGCCCGGTTCGCCAACGAGCCGGTGCTGCCGCCGCGGCTGCTCCGCCGGCGCGGCCTCGCGGTCGGCAACGTCGTGATGCTGCTCGCCGCCGCCGGCTTCCAGGCCGCGATGTGGTACTTCCTGACCTTCTTCATGCAGGACGCGTTGCACTACGGCCCGTTGAGGACCGGGCTGGGCTTCCTCCCGCACACCCTGTTGACGGTCGTGGTCGGCTGGCGGGTCACCCCCTGGCTCCTGCGCCACCTCACCAGCCGCACGCTGGTCGTCGCCGGCGCCCTGCTCGCCGCCGCCGGGTTCGCCTGGCAGAGCCGGGGCACCCCGGACAGCGGCTACCTGGCCGGCGTCCTCGGCCCCGCACTGCTGCTCGCCAGCGGCGGCGGGCTGCTCAACACTCCGCTGACCGCCACCGTCACCGCCGGGGTCCCCGCCGCCGACGCCGGGGCCGCTTCCGGCCTGATGAACACCACCAAGCAGGTCGGTGGCGCCCTCGGCCTGTCCGCGCTGCTCGCGGCCGCCGGCGGTCCACAAGCGACGGTGGACTACCGGAGCGCCTTCCTCGGCGGCGCGGTGGTCCTGCTCGTCGCCGCGGCGACGGCGCTCGCCCTCCCGACCTTCCGCGACGACCGCGGCTGACGTCCGGGGTGCCGTTGGTCGAAACAGTCTCTCCCGGCACTGAACCCGTGAACAGGTGGTCCGGGAGTCCCGCAGGGGCTCCCGGACCACGCCGCGTCGGCCGTTCGGTGTAGGCATGCTTCCTCTCCGACACGACCGCCACCGCTCCGTCCGGCGCAGCGGTGACGCCACTCCGACATCCGTTGAGAGCAGTGCGCGCCGCTGCTAGTGTCCCGAGTTCGAGCGCGGCGTGGATCATGGCGGGTCGGTCGTCGCGGCTGGCTCTCGGCGTTCCCGCGTCGCGTTACCTGGGGTGGATTGTCGGATCGATGGGAACCTGACAATGAACCGGCGGCCAGTCGTCGACACGGAAGCCCTCCTGTCCCACCGCCCGGTGGAGATGGTCGACCTCCGCGCCCTGCGGAGAGCGGACTCCCCCGCCGGTCGGGGGAGGACCACGAGCACGTTCGCACCCTCGCCGAGTCCGGCGCCGAGTTGCCGCCGATCCTGGTCAACCGCAGGACGATGCGGGTCATCGACGGTACCCACCGGGTGCTGGCCGCGGTGCTGCGCGGGCAGCACACCATCCCGGCCCGGTTCGTCGAGTGCGACGACGAGCAGGCGTTCGTCTTCGCCGTGGAGGCCAACATCGCGCATGGCCTCCCGCTGTCGCGGCAGGATCGGACCGCGGCGGTCCGCCGGATCATCGCCACCCACCCGCAGTGGTCGGACCGCGCGATCGCGGCCTTCACCGGGCTGGCGCACAAGACGGTCGGCGCCATCCGCCGGCGTTCGAGTGGGGAAGGTCCCCAGTCGCACACCCGGCGCGGCCGGGACGGGCGGCTGCGTCCGGTGGACGGCGCGCACCGGCACCGAGAGGCCGGCCGGCTGCTGGCCGTCCGGCCGGACGCGTCGCTGCGCGAGGTCGCGGCGGAGGCCGGGGTGTGCGCGTCCACGGTGCGGGACGCGCGGGACCGGCTGCGGCGCGGCGAGGACCCGGTGCTGCCGACGCAACGCGGCGCGTCGCGCGGCACCGGCCGTACCGCGGCCGTGGCGGCGACCCCGCTGAATCGGCCGGCCGACCACGGGCACCACGTCGCGTTGCTGCGCACCCTGCGCGGCGATCCCTCGCTTCGGCTGTCCGAGTCCGGGCGCACCCTGCTGCACCTGCTCCGGGTGTGCACAGTGGACGAGGCGGGCTGGGATCGGTTGCGGGACAACGTGCCCGCGCACTGCGCCGATCTGGTCGTGCGAGCGGCCAGGGAGTGCGGGCAGGCGTGGCAGGAGTTCGCCGTGGAGGTGGAGCGGCGGGCCAACCGCCGCCGGTCCGGCTGATCGCGGCCGGGACCGCACGCGCCTTCCCCGCACGCCGCCCCTTCCGGCACGATCGGGCCGGACCGGTTGCGCCGACCAGGGATCGGGTGGCACATGACGACGGAGGAACATCACCGGGTGGTGATCGTGGGCGCCGGCCTCGGCGGCATCGGCGCCGCGGTCCGGCTCTTCCGCAAGGGAGTCTCGGATCTGGTGATCCTGGAGGCCGCCGGGAGCCCGGGCGGGACCTGGCGGGTCAACTCGTATCCGGGGTGCCAGTGCGACATCCCGTCGAACCTCTACTCGCTGTCGTTCGCCCCCAACGCGGCCTGGTCGACCACGTTCCCGTTGCAACCGGAGATCCAGGACTACGTGCTGGACGTGACCGCCCGGTTCGACCTGGACAAGGTGATCCGCTACCACACCGAGCTCCGTCGGGCTCGGTGGGACGCGACGGCCGCGCGCTGGCGGCTGACCACCTCGGCCGGCCGACTCAGCGCCGACGTCCTGGTCCTCGCGCTGGGGTTCCTGTCCCAGCCGTTCGTGCCGCCGATCGACGGCCTCGACCGGTTCCGCGGCGCGGCGTTCCACTCCGCGGAGTGGAACCACGGGGTCGACCTGACCGGCCGGCGCGTCGCCGTGGTGGGGACCGGCGCCTCCGCCGTCCAGCTGATCCCGGAGATCGCCGACCGGGTCGGCCACCTCGACGTGTACCAGCGCACGCCCGCGTGGGTGCTGCCGCATCCCAACCGGCGGGTCACCGGGGCGGAACGCTGGCTGTACCGGCACCTTCCGGTCAGCCAGACCGCCCGCAGGGCCCTCACGTTCGTCGGCTCCGAGGCCCGGCACGCCGTGCTGACCAAGCCGGGGGCGCTGAACCGGGTCGCGCGCGCGCTCGGCCGGTGGAACATCCGCAGGGCCATCCGGGACCCGGACCTGGCCGACAGGGTGACGCCGCGGTACGAGCTGGGCTGCAAGCGGGTGCTGCTGTCCAACCGGTACTACCCGGCGCTGGCCCGCCCCGACGTCGACGTGATCAACGACCACGTGGTCGCCACCACCGCCGGAGGGGTGGTCAGCGGGTCGGGGGAGGAGCGGCCGGCCGACGTCGTCGTGTTCGCCACCGGGTTCCAGGTCACCGGCAGGGCCGACTTCGCCCGGATCCACGGCGCCGGCGGCCAGGACCTCGCCGCCGACTTCGCCGAGCACGGTGCCTACCTCGGGGTCACGGCTTCCGGCTTCCCCAATCTGTTCTGCATCGGCGGACCCACCAGCGGGGTGGGGCACACCTCGTTCCTGTTCATGCTGGAGTCCCAGCAGGCCTACGTCGCGGACGCGGTGGCCGCGATGGCGGCGCGGTCGTGGGCCGCGGTCGACGTGCGGCGTGAGGTCCAGGACGGGTACTTCGCCGAGATCCAGCGGGCCAGCACCGACAAGGTGTGGCTGACCGGCTGCACGAGCTGGTTCCTCGACGGCAAGGGGCGCAACGTCGCCGTCTGGCCCGGCTACTCCTGGACGTTCCACCGCCGCACCCGGCGGTTCGACCCCGGCGCCTACCACGTCGTGCCCGCGCGGTGAAACCCCTGTCGTGGCAACGATTCCGCCACCGGTCCGTCCGGTGTGGAGAGCTTGTGCACACCGTCGGCGCCGCCGTAGCGTCGGTCGCGTGATCGACGCGCGAACCACCATGTTCATCCGGTCGACGCCCGAGGCCGTCCTCGAGTTCGTGATGGACATCGAGCGTTACCAGGAAATCGACGAGAAGATCCGCCCGGTGCTGTGGTCGCGGCGGGAGGGCCACCTCACCGAGTTCGCCTTCCGGCCCCGGCTGGCCGGGCTGCTCGGGCCCAAGGTGGTCTCCCAGGAGCGGCTCACGCCTGGCCGGCGGGTCGACATCCAGCTGGCGCCGGCACCGCACAACCGCCTCGCCAGGGCGCTCACCCACTACGAGGCCAGCTTCGAGTGCGTTCCGGTGGCGGGCGGCACGGAGGTGATCCGCTCGGAGCGATTTCGGGTGAACCGCGGGTTCCGGTGGCTGCTCGAGCCGTTCCTGAAGCGCACCATGCCGGGCCTGGTCCGGGAGGAGCTGCGCCTGGCGAAACGGAAGCTGGAGGAGAGCCAGCCGGCCGCCGGCTGACGCCGGTGGGACGCAGCAGGGCTCGGCGGAAGGGAGAGGGCACATGCCAACATCGGCGACCCCCGGGGCGGCGCGGGTGACAGCCCCGCCGGGGCCGCGCTGGCCGTGGGAGCAAATCCGGCTCGCCCGACTGCTGGCCAGGGTGCCGGCCGAGGGCCTGAGCCTGCTGCACCGGAGGTACGGCCCGGTCGTCCGCTTCGGGTACCCGCCGTTCCGCTACGTCGCCATGCTGGGCCCGGAGGCCAACCGGTTCATCCTGGCCGAGCGGCTGGACCTGTTCCGGTGGCGGGAGGCCATGGCGTTCCTCGTCCCGGTGGACGGGGAGACCGCCATGGTGGTCAGCGACGGTGACGACCACCGGCGCCGCCGCCAGGCCGTCCAGTCGGCGTTCACCGCGCGGCGGATCCACCGCCACCTCGGCATCATGATCGAGGAGTTCGCCGCCGAGCTGGCCCGCTGGCCCTCCGGCGGTACGGTCGACGCCCTCGAGGCGCTGCGCCGGCCGATCAAGCGGATCACCGTGCGCTCGCTGTTCGGCGACCAGCTGGACCGGGCCGACGAGCTGGGCGCGGCGCTGGACACCACGATCGGCTACGTGAACCTGCCGGTGTGGCGGCAGTTCAAGATCGACCTGCCCGGCACCCGGTGGCACCGGGCGAAGGCCGCGCGGCGGCGGACGGACCTGATCGTCAACGCCGAGATCGCCCGGCGCCGCGCCGGTTCCGGCCGGTCCGACCCACCGGACGTCCTGGACGTCCTGCTCGCCGCCGTCGACGAGAACGGCGCGCCGGCCCTGTCCGACCTCGAGGTCCGGGACCAGGTGGTCAGCCTCATCGCCGCCTCCTACGACACGATCGGCAGCGCCGCCGCCTGGGCGCTGCACGAGCTGATCGCCAACCCGGCCGTGCGGGAGACCGCGCGGGCCGAGGTCACCGAGGTAGTGGGCGACGAGCGGCTCACCGTCGAGGCGCTCAACCGGATGCCCTACCTCGACGCGGTCGTCAACGAGACGCTGCGGAAGTGGCCGCCCACGTCGGTCAGCACCCGCAAGGTCACGGCGACGTTCGAGTTCGCCGGCGTCCGGGTTCCCGCGGGGTCCATGGTGCTCTACTCGCCCTACGTCACCCATCGGATGCCGGAGCTGTGGGCCGAGCCCGACCGCTTCCGGCCCGAGCGGTGGCTGGAGGGGAAGGCCGCGCCGTACTCGTTCGTCCCGTTCGGCGGCGGCTACCGGCGGTGTATCGGCTTCGTGTTCGCCACCCAGCAGCTGAAGGTGCTGCTGGTCGAGGCGTTGCGCTCGGTGGAGCTGGCCGCCGAGTACGACACGCTCACCCCGTTCGGCATCCCGGCGCTGCACCCCGGCGAGGGCCTGCCGGTGCGGGTCACCCGGCCGGTGCGGCTGCCGGTGGCCGGCTGATCGCAACGGTCACGCCTTCCCGCCGACCGCCTCCCGATCGCCTGGACCGTGATCGGACCGTCACCTACCATCGAGGACCCATGAAGGTGTTCGTGACCGGCGCCACGGGCGTGCTCGGCCGGCGGGCGGTGCCGGAGCTGGTCCGCGCCGGGCACGAGGTGACCGCCGTGGCGCGCTCGGCCGACAAGGCGGCGCTGCTGCGCGGATGGGACGCCGAGCCGGTCGGCGTCGATCTGTTCGACCCGGCGGCGGTCTGCGCCGCGGTGGCCGGGCACGATGTCGTGGTCAACCTCGCCACCAGGATCCCGCCGCCGTCCCGGGCGGCGTTCAGCAGAGCATGGGCGGAGGGCAGCCGGCTGCGCTCGGAGGCCTCCCGCAACCTGGTCGACGCGGCGCTGGCGGCCGGGGCCGACCGGTTCGTCCAGGAGTCGATCGCCTTCATCTACCCCGACAGCGGGGACCGGTGGATCGACGAGGACGTTCCGCTCGACCCGCCCGCGCTGGGCAGGGCCAACCAGGCCGCGGAGGCGCAGGCCGCCCGGTTCACCGCGGCCGGCGGCACCGGTGTGGTGCTGCGGTTCGGGCAGTTCTACGCGCCGGAGGCCGTCCACACGCGGTACATGCTATCGATGCTGCGCCGCCGGATGCCCGCGCTGCCCGGCCCCCGCGACGCCTACTCGCCCACGGTGGCCGCCGAGGACGCCGGCACGGCCGTGGCCGCCGCGCTCGACGTCCCGGCCGGCACCTGGAACGTCTGCGACGACGAGCCGCTGACCAGGGCGGCGTTCCACCGCGCGGTGGCCGAGGCGCTGGGCGTGCGACCGCCGCTCGGCACCGGGAGCCTGCTGTTCCGGCTGAGCGGCAACACCCGCTTCTACCTCCGCTCGCTGCGGGTCGCCAACCGCCGGTTCACGGCGGCGTCCGGCTGGTCGCCCCGGTACCCGGACGCGGCCAGCGGCTGGCGTGCCCTCCTCGCCGACATTCCAGCGAAGAAATAGTTCGCCCGCGCGTTTCCGGTCGCCGCGTTCCGGTGCCCCGCCGGTCGCCGTAGCATGCGTTCATGCTGCGTCTGCCCACCCGAGAGACAATGGAAAACTGGATGTTGCGGTACTACGATCGCAACCGGGATCCGGCCGCGTTCGCGGTGCCGGTCGCGCGGTCGGGAAGCCTGTGCGCCCTGCGCGGCCACAAATACGCGGTGCTGGTCACCTATCGGCGCAACGGCGAGCCGGTGCCCTCGCCCATCTGGTTCGGCCTGGACGGTGACCGGGCGTTCGTCCGCACCGGCCTCGACTCGTGGAAGGTCCGGCGGATCCGGAACAACCCGCACGTCGTGATCGCTCCCTCGACCCGCAAGGGCAGGCCGATCGGCCCCGGGATCCCAGCCGTGGTGCGGATCCTGCCACCGGAGGAGCATCCCCGGGCCATCGCCGCCCGGATCGCGGCCTACGGTCTCGGCCGCTGGATCTACGACCGGACCATCGCCAAGGTGTACGGCGAGGCCGCCTACCTGGAGATCACCGCGACCCACCCGGAGCCCGCGGCGGACCTGGCCGAGGGCTGACCCGAGGGCACTACCACAGCGTCGCGATCGGCGCCGAACGAGGCGAAGGAATTCGTCGAATTCGCGCTCGGTTGTTCCGGCTGAATTCGACTGATACGATCATCAGCCTCGAGATGCTGGGGTTCCTGGGGACATTTACCGACGGCTGGGCGGCGCATCTTTGACATCGCCCGTCCGAATATCGTCGACTGAATACCGAGCCACTGAAAATCGACGTCCGAGCGACCACCCGTTCGCACGGGGATTTCCGTGTCACGGGTGAGTTCGGGGGAGCGCCGGCACGCCGAATCGACTCGTGAGAGGGGTCCGTCTCATGGAAGGTCGGGGAAGGGGCGTCGCCGTGGCCGACGCGGCCCGCCGTCCCACCGAGCTGGTTCCGCTCGACGCGCTGGTGACGGACGGCTCGCCGCGGTCCTCCGGCGCGGACATGGCGCACGCCCGGTTGCTGGCCGAGTCCGAGGCCGACCTGCCACCGATCCTGGTCAACCGCAGGACGATGCGGGTCATCGACGGCGCGCACCGCGTGCTGGCCGCCACGCTGCGCGGCCAGCACGCCATCGCCGCGCAGTTCTTCGACTGCGATGACGAGGAGGCCTTCGTCCTGGCGGTGGAGGCGAACGTCGCGCACGGCCTCCCGCTGTCGCTGGCCGAGCGCACCGCCGCGGCCGAACGGATCATTGCCTCGCACGGCGAGTGGTCGGACCGGGCGATCGCGGCCGTCACCGGGCTGGCACACAAGACGGTCGGTGCCATCCGCCGGCGTTCGAGTGGGGAAGTTCCCCAGTCGCCCACCCGGCGGGGCCGGGACGGCAGGGCGCGCCCGGTCGACGGCGCCGCCGGCAGGGCCGAGGCGGGCCGGCTGCTCGCCAGCCGGCCGCACGCGTCGCTGCGGGAGATCGCCAGGGAGGCCGGGGTGTGCCCGGCGACGGTGTGGGACGTGCGGGCCCGGTTGGCTCGCGGCGAGGACCCGGTCCCGCCGGCCCGACAGGAGTCGCGCGGCTCCGGGGCCGGGACGGGCGGGCGAGCCGAGCCGCCGGCCCGGCTGCGCCCGGTCGCCCGGCTTGACCACCCGCCCGCCGACGGGCCGTCGGCGGTGCGGAACCTGCGCAGGGACCCTTCCCTGCGGTTCTCCGAGTCGGGCCGGTTGCTGCTGCGGCTGCTGGAGGTCTCCGCGATGGGGCCGCGGGACTGGGAGCGGCTCGGCGACACGGTCCCGACCCACTGCACCGAGGTGGTCGCGACGGTGGCCAGGGTGTGCGGCCAGGCGTGGCACGCCTTCGCCGCCGACCTGGAGCAGCGGCAGCGCCGGCGGTCCGGCTGACCGGTGCGGCCCGACCCCACCGTGGAAAGGGAAGGTGAGCATGACGATCAGCACGGTCCGCGACACCGCGACCGTCGAGGCCCGGGAGCTGATGGCCGACCTGCTGGCGCCGGACCCGCCCGCGTTCGCGTTGCTGTGCCGGTCCACCGGCGCGGCGCCCGCGGCGGGGGAGTCCACTATGGAGGAATCTACGGTGGAGCTGGTCGCCGGCGAGGCCGTCGAGCTGACCGCGCTCGCCGACCTCCCGCTGCCCGCGGCCGGCACGGCCGCGGGCGAGGTGCTGGCGGTTGTCCCGTTCCGGCAGATCACCGAGCGCGGGTACGCCTGCCACGACGACGGGGCACCGATCCTGGCGCTCACCGCGGACCGCAGGGCCGGCCTGCCCGTCCCCGACGCGCTCGAGCTGCTGCCCGACGTCGAGGTCTCGGTGTCCGGCGGTGGCTTCGACCTCCCGGACGACGAGTACGCGCGGGTGGTCCGCCGGATCGTCGACGGCGAGATCCGCGCCGGTGAGGGCTCCAACTTCGTCATCCGGCGGACCTTCACCGCGACCCTCGACGGGTACCGGCCGGCGGTGGCGATGACCATCTTCCGCCGCCTGCTGACCGCGGAGAGCAACGCCTACTGGACCTTCCTGGTGCACACCGGTGACCGCACCTTCGTCGGGGCGTCGCCGGAGCAGCACGTTCGGTCGAGCGGCGGGGTCGTGCGGATGAACCCGATCAGCGGGACCTACCGGTACCCGCCCTCCGGCGCGGACCCGCGCGGGGTGCTGGACTTCCTCGCCGACCAGAAGGAGATCGACGAGCTGTACATGGTCGTCGACGAGGAGTTGAAGATGCTCGCCGGGGTCTGCCGGGGCGGCGCCAGGGTGCGCGGGCCGTACCTGCGGGAGATGGCCCGGCTGGCACACACCGAGTACGTGCTGGAGGGTCCCTGCGCGCGGGACGCGCGCGAGGTGCTGCGTGAGACGATGTTCGCGCCCACCGTCGTCGGCAGCCCGCTGGAGAACGCCTGCAGGGTGATCGCCCGGCACGAGGCCGGCGGCCGCGGCTACTACGCCGGCGCGTTGGCGCTGCTCGGCAGGGACGCCTCCGGTTCTTCCACAGTGGACTCGGCGATCCTGATCCGCACCGCCGAGATCCACCGGGACGGCGCCCTCCGGATCGATGTCGGCGCGACGCTGGTACGGGACTCCCGACCGGCGGCCGAGGTCGCCGAGACCTGGGCCAAGGTGGACGCCTTGCTGGCCGCCACCGGCGTACGCGCGCCGAACGGACCAGCGGGGCGGCGCCGGACCGGTCCGGATGGCTCCGGAAGCACCCGCGCCCCGCTCGGCGGGCGCGCCGACGTGGCGGCGGCGCTGCGGCGGCGCAACGCCGGGCTGTCCGCGTTCTGGCTCGCCTCGCCGGACCCACCGGAGCCGGATCCCGCCGTGCCTGGTTCCGCCGTGCCTGGTTCCGCCGTGCCTGATGTCGCCGTGCCTGATGTCGCCGTGCCGGACCGCCCAGCGTCGAACCGCCCGGTGCCCGGCCGGGTGTTGATCGTCGACGCCGAGGACATGTTCACCCGGATGCTCGGCCACCAGGTGCGCGCACTCGGTGCCGAGGTCGCCCTCCGGCCGTGGTCGGCGGTCGCGCCGGACGACGTCGCCGCGGCCGACTGCGTGCTGCTCGGGCCGGGGCCGGGGGATCCGCGCGCGGGCGGCGACCCCCGGATCGCCGCGCTGCGCGGCTTCGTCGAGCGGCTGCTCGACGCCCGGGTCCCGTTCGTCGCC
The DNA here is from genome assembly GCF_900115565.1 of Amycolatopsis arida. GTDB lineage: Bacteria > Actinomycetota > Actinomycetes > Mycobacteriales > Pseudonocardiaceae > Yuhushiella > Yuhushiella arida. The sequence continues at coordinate 262,981 of NZ_FOWW01000004.1, forward strand.
GAGTGCCTGAGCCACCAGGTGCTCTGTGCCGTGCTGGGCCTGCCGCTGGTAGCCAGGAACCGGCCGAACCAGGGCACCCGGCACCGGATCGACCTGTTCGGCACCCCGGAGCTGGTCGGCTTCTACAACTCCTACGCCGCCCGGCACGACGCCGACCGCCTCACCGCCGCCCCCGGCTCGGTGGAGGTGTGCCGGGACACCCGCACCGGCGAGGTGCACGCCGTGCGCGGCCCCGGATTCGCCTCGGCCCAGTTCCACCTGGAGTCGGTGCTGACCGAGCGCGGCGCCGAGATCCTCGCCGGGCTCGTCGCCTGGGCGGCCGGCACGGGGGAGGAGCGGTGATGGTCGCGGACCCGCTGTCCCTGCTGGTGGAGCCGATCCGGCGGCGGCTCGACGGTGCCGTCGCCGCGCAGCAGCCGCACTGGACGGCCCACCCCGACCTGCCCGGCTGCCGGGCCGTGCTCGCCGAGGCGCCGGCACCCGTGTCGGCGGCAGAGGTCGCCGAGGTGCAGCGGGCCGTCGCGGTGGTGGCCGGCGGCAACGCCCAGGTGCTCCAGCTCGGCGACTGCGCGGAGAGCTTCCACGAGGTCGGGGAGGAGCACGTCCGCGCGAAGCTGGGCCTGCTGCACGGGCTGGCCGACGAGCTCGCCCGGCGCGGCGGTCAGGAGGTGCTGCGGGTCGGCCGGCTCGGCGGGCAGTTCGCCAAGCCGCGCAGCCAGCTGACCGAGCGGGTCGGGGACCGCACGCTGCCGGTGTTCCGCGGCCACATGGTCAACTCGGAGGAGCCGACGCCGGCCGCGCGCCGGCACGACCCGCGGCGGATGCTCCAGGCGCTCGCGGCCAGCGCGGCCGTGCTGGGCCAAGTGCGGGCGGACCGGACACGCCGAGCCGGTGGGCCGTTCGCGGCGGGCCCGTGGGCCAGCCACGACGCGCTGGTGTTGGACTACGAGGCGAGCCTGGTGCGCGCCGGGGCGGGGAGGCGGTTCCTCGCCTCGACCCACCTGCCGTGGATCGGCGACCGGACCCGCCAGCCGGGGTCCGCGCACGTCCGGCTGCTGGCCGCGTTGGCCAACCCGGTGGCGTGCAAGGTCGGGCCGACCACCGATCTCGCCGCCCTGCGGGCCGTGTGCGCGCGACTGGACCCGGACCGCGAGCCCGGCCGGCTGACCCTGATCGTGCGGCTGGGCGCCGGCGCGGTGGCCGACCTGCTGCCGCGCCTCGTCGCCGCCGTGCGGTCGTGGGGCCATCCGGTGGTGTGGCTGAGCGATCCCATGCACGGCAACACGATCCGCGTCGGCGGCGGGCTGAAGACCCGGCGGCTGGACGACGTCGTCACCGAGGCCGTTCGGTTCCGCCGCATCCTCCGGCGGTGCGGTGCCCATCCGGGCGGGCTGCACCTCGAGGTCGCCGCGACGGACGTCACCGAGTGCGTGGGTGGGCCGGTGCGCGACGTCGACGCGCTGCCGCGCCGCTACACGACGCTGTGCGACCCGCGGCTGAACCCGACCCAGACCGCCGAGCTGCTCCGGCACTGGGCTGAGGCGTGAACCGAGCGGCAGGAAACCCCAGCGGCAGGAACCGGGCGGCGCGGGGCGAGCGATGGGACCGAACGGGAATGGAGAGGTGGAGACGTGACGGAGAGCAACGGCGGGGTCGCCATGGTGACCGGTGCCGGCGGCGGCATCGGCGGCGCGGTCGCGGCCGCGCTCGCCCGGCAGGGCTGGGTGGTCGCGGCCGTGGACAGCGCCGCCGACCGGCTGACCGAGCTGACCGAGAAGCTGGCCGCGGACGGGCTGACCGTCGCGGGCTACCGCGCCGACGTCGCGGTCAGCGCCGAGGTGGACCGGGCGGTGGCCCGGATCGAGGACGAGCTCGGGCCGGTCGGGCTGCTGGTCAACGCCGCCGGCGTGCTCCGGCTCGGCGCCGCCACCGAGCTGTCCGACGAGGACTGGCGCGCGGTGCTGTCGGTCAACCTGGACGGTGTCTTCCACTGCTCGCGGGCGGTGGCCGCGCGGATGCGGCGGCATGGCCGCGGCGCGATCGTGACGGTCGCCTCCAACGCCGCCAGGGTGCCCAGGACACGGATGGCCGCCTACGGCGCGGCGAAGGCGGCGGCGGTCTCCTACACCAAGACACTCGGGCTCGAGCTGGCCGGGCACGGGATCCGGTGCAACGTGGTGTCGCCCGGCTCGACCGACACCGACATGCTGCGCCAGCTCTGCGCCGGCGAGGACGGCCGGCGGGCCGCGATCGAAGGGTCCCCGGAGACCTACAAGGTCGGCATCCCGCTGCGCCGGATCGCCGAGCCCGCGGACATCGCCGACGCCGTGCTGTTCCTGGCGTCCGACCGGGCCCGGCACGTGACCATGCAGGACCTCTGCGTCGACGGCGGCGCGGCGCTGGGCGCGTGAGGGGAGGAGCCGATGGGAATCCCCGCGCTCGCCCCGTACCCCATGCCCACCGCGCCGAGCCTGCCGGCCAACCAGGTCGGCTGGCGGCCGGACCCGGCGCGTGCGGTGCTGTTGCTGCACGACATGCAGGCGTACTTCCTCGCGCCCTACCCCCGGGGTGGTCCGCCGTTCACCGATCTGATGGCCAACGCGCGCCGGCTGCGCGAGCGGGCCGCGGCGCTGGGCGTCCCGGTGGTGTACTCGGCGCAGCCGGGCGGCATGGACCGCGCGCAACGCGGGCTGCTGCACGACTTCTGGGGTCCCGGAATGTCCAGAGCGGACGCGGACGTGCGGATCGTCGAGGAGCTGCGGCCCGCCGAGGGCGACGTGGTGCTGACGAAGTGGCGGTACAGCGCGTTCGTCCGCTCCGGGCTGGCCGAGCTGATCTCCCGGCTCGGCCGGGACCAGCTGGTGGTGTGCGGCGTCTACGCGCACGTCGGCTGCCTGATGACCGCGGTGGACGCGTTCAGCCTGGACATCCAGCCGTTCCTCGTCGCCGACGCGGTCGCCGACTTCTCCGCCGAGTACCACCGCCTCGCCCTGGACTACGCCGCGCTGCGGTGCGCGGCGGTGCTGCCCACCGACGCGGTGCTCGCCGCGCTCGGCGCACCGGACCACCAGGCGGCCCGGTCCGGGCGGCCGGCCACGGCTGGAAGGAAATCGTCATGACTGATGTTCGGGTCGGCTCCGGAATTGCGTGCGACGGCTACCGGGAATCGCGCGAGCCGAGTAGCCTTTCCGCTGTGACAGTCGAATCATCCCAACCAGCGGGCGAGACGTTTCGGGTCGGCGTTGACGTCGAGATCGACGCCAACCCCGGCACGGTGTTCGACTATGTCGCAGACCTGCCGAGGAGCGGGGAATGGAGCCCGGAATGCCGGGGCGGGGACTGGGTGAGTGGCCAGCCGGCGGCCGTCGGGTCGGTGTTCCGGGCGCGCAACCACCGCCGCCCCGACGTCGTCGCCTGGGCGCCCGTCGTGCGGGGCGAGTGGACCACCGAGTGCGAGATCGTGGAGTCCACCAGGCCATCCGCCTTCCGCTGGGCGATGCGGGACCGGGCCGGCCGCCGACAGCAGAGCGTGTGGTCGTTCGAGCTGCGGCCCGGCGCCGCCGGTGGCACGGTGCTCACCCACGCCTTCTGGATGGGTGAGCTGACCGAGGGAATGCGCGGCATTCTCGCGGAGCTGGACGACGCCGGTCGGCGGCGGTTCGTCGCCGAATGGGCGGAGAAGCTCCGGGATGACATGGAAACGTCGGCGAACCGGATCAGGGCGGCCGTCGAGCGCGGCGGCCGGTGACGATTACCCCGGGCAAATCGAATGGTCGGGGACTGACCCGGAAAGGGGGAGAGTCCGTGTGATTCTCCAGCGGATCGGAAATCGTGGACTGTTTCTCGGCGCGTTGTTCGACGACGCGCTCCGGCGCAACCCGTACCAGCGGTTGACGCTGGACCACGAGCTCGACGTCGCGCCGGGGCTGGGCCGCGACCTCACGGTCTACTCGTGCGCGCTGCTCGTCGCCGACCTCGCGGCCGCGCTGCGCCAGGCGGGGGTGCGGCCGGGCGACACGGTCGCGGTGCACAAGCGGGACGGGTTCGACATCTTCCTGCTCGGTTGCGCGATCTCCCGGGCGGGGGCCGTCCCGATGCTGCTCTCGCCCGCGCTGCCGGGCACCACGGTGGCGCGGCTGCTGGACCGAGCCGGCTGGCCGGCACTGGTCACCGACGGCGACACCCTCGCCGATCGGCTGCCGGACGAGGTGGCCGACCGTGCCACCAGGGTGCTGCTGGTGGCCGGCGGTGCCCCCGGCGCCTCCGACGCTCCCGGCGCCTCCGGTGCTTCCGTTGTCCCCGGTGTCCCGGCTGTCACGCCGCTGCGTCCGGACCGTGAGGCGGTCCCGCAGCCGTTCCGCCCGCCGCGCCCCGGCCGCCCTGGGCTGATCACGCACACCTCCGGCACCACCGACGTGCCGAAGCTGGTCGTGCACACGCCGTTCACGCTGCGCGCCCGGTACCGGCCGCAGGCGCTCGCGACCCGCCTGCTGGTGCGCCGGCGGGAGACGCTCGCCATCCACGTCTCGTTCGTCCACTCGCGACTGGTGACCGTGCTGGCCATCGCGCTGCGCAGGGGCTTCCCCGTGGTGATCGTCCGGAATCCGGACCCCGCCGCGACCGCGGACCTGTTCGCCGCGCACCAGCCGGGCATCCTCGAGGCGCACCCCAACACGTTCGTCGAGTGGGAGGTGCTGGCCGACGACCCGCGCGGGCCACTGGCCAACGTGAAGTACGTCAGCAGCACCTTCGACGCCATCCACCCGCGCACCGTGCGCACCCTGCTGGGCGCGTCGCGGCGCCGGCGGCCGGCGCAGCTGCAGCTGTACGGGCAGAGCGAGGTGGGCCCGACGGTGGGCAGGGTGACCAGCCGGCGGCACACCGGCGCCGTCGACGGGCGGTGTGTCGGGTTCCCGTTCCCCGGGATGACCGCGGTCCGGGTGGTTCCCCGCGACGGGCGCCCACCGGGCCCGGACGCCCCCGGCTACGTCGAGGTGCGCACCGCCGGGCGGGCGGTGACCTACCTGGGCGAGGACGCGCGGTTCCGCCGGCAGCTCGACGATGGCTGGAGGGGTGGCTGGTGGCGGATGGGCGACGTCGGGTACCGGACCAGGCTCGGCTGCCTGCACGTCTCCGACCGCGAGGTCGACCTCATCCCCGGGTTCGGCAGCCTGCTGGCGGTCGAGGACACCGTGCTGTCCCGGCTGGACGCGCTGCTGGAGGTCGTCATCGTCCCCGACGGCGCCGGCGCGCCGACGCCGGTGGTCGTCACCAGGGACGGCGCCGAGCTGGACCTCGCGCGGTGGCGGCGGGCCACCGCCGACCTGCCGGCGATGCTGCCACCGGTGCAGCTCGACCTCGACGAGCTGCCCAGGACCGCGACCACCAAGGTGCGGCGGCGGGAGCTGGCCCGCCGACTGCGCGCCGCGGCACCGGGTTGAGAGGGGCGTGCGATGGGACTCGACGCCGTGCGTGACCACAGCAGGGTCGTCGGCTGGCTGGACGACCCCACGGACGACCGCGGGGTGCGGTTCCGGCAGGACGACGGCGCCTGGCGGCGGTGGACCTACCGCGAGCTCGCCGACGGCGCCCTGCGCGCCGGCGCGGCGTTGGCCGACGCCGGGGTCCGCCCCGGCGATGTGGTGCCGCTGGTGCTGCCCAACGGCCCGGACTTCGTCACCCACTTCTTCGGGCTGCTGGCGATCGGCGCGACGCCGTCGGTGCTGCCGCTGCCGTGGGCGCTGCGCGCCGGCCAGGGCTACCAGCACCAGCTGCGCGCCATCGCCGCCAGGATGCGCCCGGCGCACGCGGTGGTGTCGGCGCGGTACCGGGACCTGTTCACCGAGAGCGTGGCCGAGCTCGACACGGCGACCATGGCGCTGGAGCCGGCCTACGCCGACCGGCCCGAGGACGCCCCGCGGGCCCGCCGCGAGCTGGCGGTGCTCCAGTTCACCTCCGGCTCCCGCGGCCACCAGCGCGGGCTGCGCATCACGATCGCCAACCTCGCGGCCAACCTCCGGATGATCCGGCGGTGGACCGAGGTCGACGGCTACGGCGCGGTGTCCTGGCTGCCGCTCTACCACGACATGGGGCTGATCGGCGGGATGCTGGCGGCGCTGACCGTGCAGGCCGAGCACGCGCTGCTGCGCCCCGAGCAGTTCCTCCGCGACACCCGCGGGTGGCTGGCCGAGTACGGGCACCGGCCCTACGCCACGATGGTCATGCCCAACTTCGGGTTCGAGCGGGTGCTCGCCAGGGTTCGCCCCGAGGACGTGGCCGGCCTCGACTTCTCCGCGCTGACCTCGGTGATCAGCGGCGCCGAGCGGATCGACCCCGCGGTGCTGGCCCGGTTCGTCGGGCTGCTCGGCCCGTACGGGCTGGCCGCCGAGGCGCTGATGCCCGCCTACGGGCTGGCGGAGGGCACCCTCGCGGTCACCGGTGTGTCTAAAAAGGACGTGCCGCGGCTGGTCATGGCCAGCTGCCAGGACCGGCGGCTCGGGGAGAAGGTGGACGTGCGCGGCGTCGCCGAGCTCGGCACCGAGCCGGTCGCCGAGCCGTGGCTGTGGCAGGTCAGCTGCGGCCCCCCACTGGACGGTGTGACCGTGGAGATCCTCGACGAGGACGGCGTCCGGCAGCCGGAGGGGGTGCTGGGGGAGATCTTCGTTCGCGCCCCCTCGGTGGCCGACGGCTACGTCGACGCCTCGGCCGAGGACGCGGCGCGGCTGGGCGCCGGTGCGCTGCGCACCGGGGACGCCGGCTTCCTGCTCGACGGCGAGCTGTACGTGGTCGGCCGGCTCGGCGACAGCGTGAAGGTCAACGGGCAGAGCGTGTTCGTCGAGGACGTCGAGCTGGAGCTGGTCGCGTCCGGCGCGGTCTCCCGGCAGCACGCCACCGTCGTCGCCGGCACGGCCAACGGCACGCCCACCGTGCTGGTGGTCAGCGAGCGGTCGCTCGGCGACCGGCTCGCCGACGTCCGGGCCACCGTCCGCGCCTTCACCGGCGACGCCGCGCGGATCGACGTGCTGCACGTGGCGCGCGGCAGCATCCCGCTGACCTCCAGCCGCAAGCCCCGCCGGCGCGCCCTGTGGCTGGCGTACCTGACCGGGGAGCTGACCGAGGTGCGGCTTTAGCCGCGTGCACCGACACCAGGGCCCGACGGGAGCACGACAGGAGCACGACGGGACCACGACAGCACGACAGGAGGACGCATGGCCGCTCACCAGGAACCGGGCACCGCCCGCCCGCTGTTCGCGGACGGCCCGTTCAGCGACCGCGTGGCGGACTGCCGCAAGCGGGTCGCCGGCCTGCTGCACGAGGCGTTCGCGCCGCGGGCCGCGGCCGCGGAGGCCGCCGGCCGCTTCCCCCGGGAGGTGCTGGTCGAGCTGGGCGCCAGCGGTCTGTTCCGCGAGCGCTGGGCCTCCGCGCCGCACGGCGACCCGGGGCTGGGCGTGGTGATCGCCGAGGAGAGCGGCCGGCTCGGCCACGCCGGGCTCTCGGTGGGCCTGAGTCTGCACTGCGAGACGGTCAGCGCCATCCTCGTCCGCTACGCCGACTCGCCGCTGCTGCGCGAGTACCTCGCCGGAACGCTCGAGGGCCGGCTGGTCGGCTGCCTCGGCGCCTCCGAGCCGGCCGGCGGGTCCGACCTCAACGGCGTCCGCACCGTGGCGCGGCGGACCGCGGGCGGCTGGCGGGTGACCGGCGAGAAGAAGTACCTGTCGCTGGGCCTGGTGTGCGACTTCGCGCTGCTGCTGTGCCGGCTCGACGAGGGCGACGGCCCGGCCGCCGGCCGGCTCGGCCTGGTCGCCGTGCCCTCCGCCGCGCTGACCCCGCGCAAGCGGCTGGTCAAGGCCGGCACGGCCGCGCTGGACACCACGTGGATGACGGTCGACGCCGAGGTCCCTTCCGGGGCGATGGTCGGCCGGCCCGGCGCGGGGCTGCTGGCGGCGGTGTGGGGGCTCAACCACGAGCGGCTGTCCATCGCCGCGCAGACCGTCGGCGGGGCGGCCAGGGCCATCGACCTGACCACCGCGCACCTGCACCGCCGGACCCAGTTCGGCCGGCCGCTGGTGGAGCACCAGGTGCCGCGGTTGCGGCTGGCCGAGCTGTCCTCGCGGCTGCTCGTGCTGCGCTACGCCGTCTACGCCGCGGCGCAGGGCGTCGCGGTCGCCGGCGCGTGCGGCACCCGCGAGATCGCGGCGCTGAAGGTCACCGCGGCGCGCTTCGCCGAGGAGGTCATGAGCGAGTGCATGCACCTGTTCGGCGGGCCCGGCTACCTCGAGGACGAGACACCGCTGGCCCGGATGTGGCGCGACTCGCGACTCGCCCGGCTCGGCGGGGGAACGGACGAGATGATGTGGGAGCTGGTGGCCAGCGGGATGGTTCCGGACTTCGCCACGTACGACGAGAAGGTCGACGTGGGATGAGGTTGCTGCTGACCGGGATCACCGGGCAACTGGGCACGGCCGTCGCCGGGGCCGCGCCGGAGCGCGGGGTCGAGCTCGTCCCGCTGGTGCGCGGCTCCCGGCCGGGGCGGGTGCCCTTCGAGCGGGCGTTCCCGGCACTGGCCGGGGCGGCGGTGCGCGGCGACGTGCGCGCGCCGGGGTGGGGCCTGCCCGACCCGGTGCTGGACGAGCTGAGCCGGAGCGTGGACGCGGTGGTCGACCTCGCCGGCGAGACCAACTGGGCCGGCAGCGGGCGCGACCTCTACACCACCAACGTGCTGGGCGCCCGGCACGGCCTGGACGTCGCCCGCGAGCTGCGCCGCCGGTCCGGCCGACACGTCGCGTACTGCTACGCCTCGTCGATCTTCGTCGCCGGCGGCGCGCTCGGGCACGTCGCCGAGGCGCCGCTGCCGCCGGACCGGCACCGGACGGCGTACGAGCACAGCAAGTGGGTCGCCGAGCGGGAGCTGGTCGCGCAGCACCGGCCCGGCGACCCGGACGTGCTGATCAGCAGGGTGGGCGCGCTGCTCGGCGACGCGCGGACCGGCGAGACCCGGCACCGGAACTCGCTGTACCTGCTGGCCGAACGGTGGGACGACCTGCCGGGCCGGGTGCTGCCGGTGATGCGCGGCGCCAGGGTCGACGTGCTGCCGCGGGACGTGGCGGCGGCGGCGCTGCTGGACTCGTTGGCCGGCCTGCTCCGCGCCGGGCCCCGCCCGCAGCCGGTGATCACCCACCTGTGCGCCGGCGAGCGGGCCCCGACCCTGCGCGCCCTGCTGGAGGCCGCGCGGGCGGCCGCGCCGCTGTCGTTCGGCAGCTGGGTGCGGCTGGTCCCGGCCGGCGCCGAGCAGGTGCTGTGGTTGTCCGCCAACGCCGAGCGGTTCCTGCCGCTGCCCCCGGCGTGGCGCAACAGCCTCATCGGGCTGCGCTACATCGGCCTCGACCGGGTGATGGACCGCGGTCGGCTGGCCGACCTGGTGGACGGGCCGCTGCCGGCGCCCGACACCGAGCTGCTCGCCCGGTTGCTGTTCGCGCTGCCGGCCGCCCGTCGGCCGGTGGCGCCCGCCGACGCCGGACTGTCGAGGTTCCAGCCATGAACGGGAGCCGGGACACGGGGATGAACGTGCTGGTCGTGGGCGGCTCGGGATACCTGGGCGCGGGCATCACGCAGGCGTGCCTGCGCGCGGGGGCGCGGGTGCGGGTGGTCTCCCGCCGAGGCACGGCCGCCGCGGGCGAGGGCGTCCGCGGGGACGTGCGCCGGCCCCGGCTGGGCCTTCCCGCCGACGTGCTGGCCAGGGTGCGCGCGGAGACCACCCACGCCGTCCTCTGCTTCGGCCCGGTGTCCTGGGCCACCGGCCCCGGCGAGGCGCTGGAGACACACGACGCGGGCATGCGCACCGTGCTGGCCTTCCTGCGCGAGCTGCCCGCGCTGGAGCAGGCCGTGCACGTGTCGTCCCTGCTCGCGCTGGGCCGGGCGAAGGGCAGGGTCACCAACCGCGAGCTGTACACCGGGCAGCGCTTCCGCAACTGGTACGAGTACGGCAAGTACCGCGCCGAGCGCCTGGTCCGGGACGCCATGTCCGCCGGCGCGCCGCCGATCGGTGTCGTCCGGTTCGGCCCGGTGCTCGGCCCGGACCCGCGGGGCGGCCGGCCGGACACCGAGCACGGGCTGCCGGCCGCCTTCCCGCACCTGCTGGCCGGCTACCCGGTGCACCTGGGCCGCCGCGGCGACTTCCCGTGCTGGGTCACCGACGTGCACTCCGCGGCGGAGGTGGTGGTCACCGCGCTGCGGGCGCCGATCGGCCGGCGCACCTGGACGTGGTTCGACCCGGCGTTGCCGACACTGCGCGAGGTGTTCATCGAGGTGTGCCGACCGTGGGGGACGGTGCCCAAGATCGTCGACGCCGGACCGCTCGGCCGGTTGACCCGGCTGCTCGGCGAGCGGGTCGGCACGGTGCCCGAGCTGGTCGACTACGCCGAGCCCTGGTTCGACCTCGACCCGGCGGTGCTGCGAGAGATCCCCGAGCCGTGGCCGACCCCGGAGCCCGACTACCTCGGCGCGACCGGGCGGGCGCTGCTGGCCCCGCCGACCGTGGAGAGGGGGTGAGCCGGGTGACGGACGCGAGCGAGGCGGCCGTGCCGGTCGACACCGACCCGCACCCATACTTCCGGGTCTACTCGGCGGGCAACTTCGGCGAGGTCGCGCCGGAGCGCCTGTCGCCGATGTCGTGGTCGCTGGTCGGCGAGCCGATGGAGCGCGGAACCCGGGCGCTGGCCCGGCGGTTGTGGGGCCGGCCGCCGTGGGCGGAGGGGACGCACTACGTCTTCGTCGGCTACTTCGGCTGCCGTCCCTACCACAACCTGGCCGCCTACTGCCACCTCGCGCGCGCCATTCCCGGCCTCGACCCGGAGGACGTCACCGGCGCCTACTTCGAGGGCGTCGACGCGCCCGCCGAGGTCACCGCGCTGCGCCCGGGCCGGGCCCGCCGGCTGGCCGGTGCCGCCCGGCTGCTGCGCGAGCTGCGCGACGTCGGCCCCCGGCTGCGCGCGCTGGAGGAGCGGGTCGCCGAGCTGGAGTGGGGCCTGCGCGCGGCGCTGACCGCGCGGAGCCCGATCGCGCTGTTCGGCGTGTTGCGCGACGCTCGCCCGGTGCTCGACGAGGCGTGGGCGCTGCACATCCTCACCACCTCCGGTCTGGTGCCGCTGGGCGCGGTGCAGCGGCGGGTCTACGGCACCCTGCTGCGGCACGGTGACGAGGTCGCCCACTGGCTGTCCCGGCCGCGGGAGCTGGTGTGGGACCGGCTGCACGCCGCGGCGGCGACCATGGACCCGTTCGGGCCCGGCCACTTCCTGGACTCCTCCTTCTACGAGGTCGCCGACGGCACCGCGCCCTGGCGGGACTACGCCGTGCGGCACAAGCGGACCGCGACCGGCGAGGCCGACCCGGCGGTGGAGCCGGTGTCCCCCGCCGACGCGCTGGCCGGCATGCTCTCCCCGTGGCGCGGCCGGACCGTGCGGGCGCTCGCCGTCGCCGTGGGCGAGGTGATGGCCGGCCGGGAGCACTCGAAGTCGCTGGCGATGCGCACGTTGCACGTCCACCGGCGGCTGCTGCCCGAGCTGGCCACGGCCCTCGGCGCGCCGGCCGAGGCGTGGCCCTACCTGACCGTGCGGGAGTTCGCCGGGCTGGTCACCGAGCCGGGGCTGGCCGACCGCGCCGGGCCCAGGGCCGAGGCGTGCCGGCGGGCGCTGCGCACGCCGATGCCCGAGCACCTCGACCTCACCGGCGACGACGGCGTCGTCCGGCCGTGGCTGTCGGCGAGCCCGCCGACCCGCCGCGGGGTCGCGCCGGGTGTCGGGACCGGTGTGGTGATGACGCCGGACGACGACCCGCCGGACGAGCCGGCGATCATCGTGTGCGCCTCCGCCGACGCCGACATCGCCCCGCTGCTGCCCTTCGCCGCCGGCATCCTCAGCGAGCGCGGCAGCGACCTGTCCCACATCGCGATTCTCTCCCGCGAGTACGGCATCCCGTGCGTCGTGGGCTATCCCGGCGCGGCGGCGCTGCCGCCGGGGACCGCCGTGTCCGTCAACGGCAACACAGGAGAGGTGAGCATCCTTGACCAGCACTGACCGTACCGACCAGAGCGCCCCCGACGTCCTTCCCGTGCTGGAGGAGATCTACGCCAAGGTCAAGCGGATCCACCGCGAGCTGCGGCCGGCGGACCGGATCGTCGCCGACCTCGAGGTCGACTCGCTGGCCACCCTGGAGATCCTGCTGGCACTGGAGGAGCGGTTCGGCGTGTCCCTCGTGGACAACCCGCGCGCGGCGCGCGTGGAGACCGTCGCCGACCTCGTCGCGCTCCTCGACGACCTGCGCCACCCGGCCCCGTGACGGCGTGACCGCGCCGCCATCCGGCACCGACACCGAGGCACCGATCATGGACACCTGCCACTTCGACGTACTGCACGCACTGGCCGTCAAGGGCATGGCCCCGCCCGCCGCGCTGGCCGCCGGCTCCCGGCACGACCGCGCGGAGCTGCTCGCCGAGCTCGAGCGGCTGCGCGCCGCCGGGCTCGCCAGCCACCTCGAGCGGCGGGACGTCTGGCGGATCACCCGGGAGGGCCGCGACCGGCACGCCGAGCTGCTCGCCCACGACGTCCCGCCCGGCGTCCGGGACCGGCTGCGCCGCGGCTACGACCGGTTCCTGCCGGTGAACCTGCGGGTCAAGGACGCCTGCACCCGCTGGCAGCTGCGCGACGGCGTGCCCAACGACCACACCGACACCGGCTACGACGCCGGTCTCGTCGCCGAGCTGGGTGAGCTGCACGCGGGGGCCGACCCGGTGCTCGCCGACCTCGCCGGCGCGCGCGACCGGTTCGGGCGGTACCGGGAGCGGCTCACCGCCGCGCTGGACCGGCTGCGCGGCGGGGACACCACCGCGTTCACCGGTGTGGGCCGCGACTCCTACCACGACGTGTGGATGGAGCTGCACCGCGACCTGCTGCTCTCGCTGCGGATCGACCGGGCGGCCGAGGACGCCGCGGAGGACTCGGAGGGCTCCGTGGCCGCCGCGCCCCCGACCGGGACCGCACCGTGACGGCCCCGCCGGTGGTCCCGCTGACCGCCGAGCTCGGTGCCGCCGACCGCGCCTCGGCCGGCGGCAAGGCCGTCGGCCTCGCCGCCCTGCTGCGCGCGGGGCTGACCGTCCCGCCGACCTGGGTGGTGCCGGTGGGGGCGCTGCCCTCCGCCGCGGAGCTCGCCGGGCTGGCGGAGGTCGCGCCCCGCTGGGCGGTGCGCAGCTCGGCCACCATCGAGGACGGCGCCGCGCTGTCCTACGCCGGCATGTTCCGCAGCGAGCTGGACGTGCCGGTGGGTGGGCTGGCCGCGGCCGTGGCGCGGGTCCAGGCGTCGGCGCGCAGCCGGCGGGTCGCCGCCTACCGGGCGTGGACCGGTGCCGGCGAGCGGGAGGTCGGCATGGCGGTGCTGCTGCAACCGTTCCGCCCGCCGTCCCGCAGCGGGCTGTGGCTGGGCCGCGGCCTCGCCACCGGCCGGCTGGAGTGGGTACCCGGCGGTGGCGAGCCGCTGGTCTCCGGTGCCGTCACCCCTTCGTGGGAGGAGTGGGCACCGGCGGGGCTGGTCGCCGGCGGCGAGTCCGGGGTGCTGACCGCCGGTGGGACACCGGTCGGCGCGGCCTGCGCCGCGGTGCAGCGCGCCCTGGGCACGCCGGCGGACCTGGAGTTCGCCCTGCTCGACGGTGTCCCATCCGGCAGCGAGCTGGTGTGGTTGCAGTACCGGCCCATGACCAGGGAACTGACCGGGGACCCGACCCGGGAGCCGGCCGGGGGAGCGGGGCCGGAGGAGCCGGGTGACGCGGTCGTACGCGGCGTCCCGGCGTCCCCCGGCCAGGCCGACGGCAGGGTTGTGCTGCTCCGGGACGCGTCCGACCCGGAGTGGTCACCGGGGACGGTGCTGCTGACCGAGCGGACCGACCCGGACTGGGTGCCGCTGATGGCCGAGGCGGCCGCACTGGTCACCGCGGCCGGCGGAATGCTCTGCCACGCCGCCATCGTGGCGCGGGAGCTCGGGGTCCCGTGTGTCACCGGGGTCGGCGCGGCGGCGCTGGCCCGGCTGGCCGCGGGGGAGACGGTGTCGGTGGACGGGACCGCCGGAACCGTGTCCATCGTGGACTGAAGGGGAGGTGCCGTGGAGGAGCTCGCCGACCTCGCCGGGGAGCACGCGGCGTTCGCCCGCCTGCTGGGCACGCTCGACGGTGCCGACTGGGAGCGACCGTCCGCGGCGGCCGGCTGGGCCGTCCGGGACCAGGTGGCGCACCTCGCCGACACCGAGGAGGTCGCCGCGGACACGATCACCGAAGGGCCGCGGAGGTTCGCCGCCGCGGTGGCCCCGTACGCCAGCGCCGAGGACTTCACCGCCGCCGGCTGCCGTCGCGGCGCCGGGCTGTCCCCGCCGGAGCTGGTCGGCTGGTGGGCCGGCGCCGCCGCGCGCACCCGTCGGCTGCTGGCCGAGCGGGACCCGGACGAGCGGGTGGCATGGGGATTCGGCATGCCCGTGCGAACGTTCGTCGCGGCCCGGTTGATGGAGCACTGGGCACACGGCCTGGACATCGCCGACGCGCTGGCCCTCCCGGTGGCCGAGGAGCGCCGGCTGCGCCACGTCGCCGCGCTGGGCCTGGCCACCCTGCGCTACGCCCTCGCCAGGGCCAGGGTGCCGTGGCCGGCGGGACGCAGCCTGCGGTTGGAGCTGACCGCCGAGGACGGCCGGGTGCACGAACTCGGCCCCGCGGACGCCACCGACGTCCTGCGCGGGCCGCTGCGCGCGTGGTGCCGGGTCGCCACCCGCAGGGCCGGCAGAGCGACCCCGCCGGCCCTCGAGCCCCGCGGCGAGCTCGCCGCGCTCGCCGCGCGGCACGCGCGGGCCTACCTGTAGTCGAAGAGTGTCCGTTGTGGAGGGAGGTGTCGTTCGTGGTCGCGGTGACCGTCGAGCGCACCATCGGCTGCGCGCCGGAGACGTTCGTCGAGTTCGTGCTCGACGTCCGCCGGTACGCCGAGGTGGACGACAAGATCGGCCGGATCCTCTGGGTCCGCCGGCGACCAGGGCTCACCGAGTTCAAGTTCCGGCCGAGGTTGCCGGGCCTGCGGCTGCCGGAGCCGGGCACCGTGTCCCGGATGCGGCTGGTGCAGGGCAACCGCATCGACATCGCGCTCGCCCCGCTGCCGCGCAACGCGCTCAGCCGGTTCGTGTCGAGGTTCCGCGCGGGCTTCACCTGCGCGCCGGCACCCGGTGGCACGACGGTGACCCGGACGATCTCGTTCGACTTCAACCCGCTGGTGCGCCCGCTGCTCGAGCCCACCCTCCGGCACACTCTGCCCGAGTCGGTCGAGCGCGAGCTGCGGCTGGCCGAGGAGATCCTGGGAGGTGCGGAACAGGGCGCTCGCCCCTGGGCGGGCGAGCGTTCCGGTGCTAGCCTCCGGAAAGACCGACGTATCAAGGAAACATAACAGTCTACTGTAGATAGTGAACGCGAAAGTCCCCGGCGAGTCGAGGGAAGGTCATGACCAGCGCGCAGGTCCGCCAGGAGCACGCCGGCACCGATGCCGAGCGGCACGTCCACGTCGCCGTGGTCGGCGCCGGGCTCTCCGGCATCGCCGCGGCGGTCAAGCTGCGCGGGGCCGGCATCACCGACCTCGTCGTGCTGGAGAAGGCCGACCGGGTGGGCGGCACCTGGCGGGACAACACCTACCCCGGCTGCGCGGTGGACATCCCCTCCCCGGTGTACTCGTTCTCGTTCCACCCCAACCCGGACTGGAGCCGGCTGTTCGCGTCCCAGCCGGAGCTGCTCGCCTACATCGAGGACACGATCGAGCGGTTCGACCTCGCCGGCGTGATCCGGCTGGGCACCGAGCTGCGCGAGGCCCGGTGGGCGGAGGAGCGCCGGCGCTGGGTGCTGGACACCAGCGCGGGCCCGTTCGTCGCGCGGCACGTCGTCTTCGCCGCCGGGCTGCTTCACGAGCCGAAGATCCCCGACCTGCCCGGGCTGGCGGGCTTTCCCGGCGCGGTCTTCCACTCCGCGCGGTGGGATCACGACGTGGAGCTGGCCGGCCGCCGGGTCGCGGTGGTGGGCACCGGCTGCTCCGCCGTGCAGATCGTCCCGGAGATCCAGCCGGTGGTGGAGCACCTGTACGTCTTCCAGCGCACGCCGGCCTGGGTGGTGCCCCGGCTCGACTTCCGGTTCTCCCCGCGGCTGCGGCGCCTGCTCCGCCGTCACCCGGTCACCCAGCGGCTGCTTCGCGGAGCCAGCGATCTGGTACTGCGGACACTGGCGCTGCTGCTGCGCCGGGGCAGCGTGGCCCGGTTGCTGACACCGGCAGGAAAGTGGTTGCTGCGTCGCCAGGTTCCCGACCCGGTGCTGCGCCGGCAGGTCACCCCCGACTTCACCCTCGGTTGCAAACGGCTGCTGCTGTCGAACACCTACCTGCCGGCGCTGGGCCGGCGCAACGTGACCCTCGTACCGCACGCCCTGGCCGCGGTGGAGGGCCGCGAGCTCGTGGCCGCCGACGGCGGCAGGGTCACCGCCGACGTGCTCGTCCTCGGCTCGGGGTTCGAACTGCGCCACCCACCCATCGCCGACCGGATCCGCCGCCGCGACGGGCGCCTGCTGTCCGAGGTGTGGTCGGCCACCAGCCCCGAGGCCTACCGGGCCACCACGGTGCCCGGGATGCCCAACGCGTACCTGCTGCTCGGCCCGAACATCGTGATGTACAACTCGCTGCTGGCGCTGGCCGAGGCCCAGCTCGACTACGTCGTGGACGCCATCCGCACCGCCGACGCCCGTGGCCTGGAGGTGCTCGAGGTCCGCGCGGCGCCGTTCCGCTCCTTCAACGAGGAGGTGCAGCGGGGCCTGTCGCCCAGCGTCTACAACAACGGCGGCTGCAGCAGCTTCTACCTGGACGAGCGCGGCCGCAACTTCGTCACCTGGCCGTGGTCGCTCCGGCGGCTGCGCCGTGAGCTGTCCCGGTTCGACCTGGAGAACTACGAGACCGTGCCCGCGCGGGGCCGCGGTCGCAACCCGTGAGGCGAGTGGACGACATGTACGACTACACGCAGGCACTCCGGCGCAGCGAGCTCAGCAGGGCGAGGTGGCGGCGGCCCGCCGAGGTCTCCCTGCTGGGTCGCGAGTGGACATTGCTGCCGAACGTCTTCTCCCCGGCCGACACCAACTCCTCGCTGACCCATCTGGAGCTGCTGGACTTCCCGGTCGGCGGGTCGTTCCTGGAGATCGGATCCGGCATGGGGATCATCGCCGTCCATGCCGCGCTGGCCGGCTGCCGGTCGGTGGTCGCCACCGATCTGAACCCGGCGGCCGTGGAGAACACGGCGCGCAACGCCGAGCGGTTCGGCGTCGCCGACCGGGTGCGCTGTGTCCACAGTGATCTGTTCGACCAACTGCCCGAGCACGCCACCTTCGACGTGGTCTACTGGCACTCCAACAACGTCTGGACGCCGCCGTCGGTGCCGCTGGACAACGTGCACGCGCTGGCCTACGTCGATCCCGGATACGCCGCCCACCGGCGGTTCTTCCAGCAGGCACCCGGCCACCGCGCGCCCGGCGGCCGGGTACTGCTCGCGGTCAGCAGCCGGGCCTCCCGATCCGACCTGGACGAGCTCGCCGCGCGGGCGGGGCAGCGGCTGCACTCCGTGAAGGCGACCACCGTGCCCGAGCCGGAGGGTCCCGTGGTCTACGAGTTGCTCGAGGTCGTCCCGGGGTAGGCACCCTGGACGGCCACCCGCCGAGAAGAGGTCCAGCCATGATCTTCGACAAGCTCCAGGCACTGCCCGCCGACGCCGAGCCGTGGATCGTCGACCACGAGCCGATCATCGTCGCGGCGCGCGACGAGCGGATCCACCCCGGCGACGTCGCCGACGCGGCCGCGCGCACCGCCACCGTGCTCCGCGAGGCCGGGGTGGTCGGCGGCACGCGGTGCGTCGTCTGGCTCGAGTCCCCGACCGACATCATCGTCGCCTACGCGGCCATCACCGCGCTGGACGCCGTGCCCGTCCTGATCAGCCCGACGCTGACCGTGGAGACGCTCGAGGCGATGATCGACGGCGTCGCGGGCATCACCGCGGTGGTCAGCACCGGCGACCGCCTCGAGGCGGCCCGCGCCCACCTTCCCCACCTGGCCGCCGTCGACTGGCGGGAGGTGACGGCCGCGCTGCCCGGCGCCCGCCGGTTCAGCCGGGAGCCGGAGGTCGCCTCGCACGCGGCCTACGTGGTGGTGCACACCTCCGGCACCACCGGGGTGCCGAAGCTGGTGGAGTGCTCCAGCCGGAGCATCCGGTTCAACGCCTCGGTGCAGGCGGTCATCCACTGGGCCGCCCGGCTGCGCGGGTACCTCGCCCTCGCGATCTCGCCGGTGCACGGCCGCACCGTGGTCGGCATCCTCGCCGCGCTGATGCGGCGGGCACCGCTGCTGCTCCTGCAGGACGACTCCGCGGGCAACGTCGAGCGGATGCTGCTGCGGCACCGGCCGACCTACCTCGAGACGCATCCGAACACCTTCCGCGCCTGGCAGCACCTCGCTCAGGGCGGGGCCTTCCGGTCCGTCCGCGTCTTCGGCGCCGGCTTCGACGTGATCCACCCGGACACGGTCCGCGCGCTGCTCGCCGGGTCGGGCCACCGGCTCGCCGTCTGCATGGAGGTGTACGGGCAGAACGAGTCGGGCCCGATCGCCATCCGCTGCCACCTCAAGGGGATGCCGCGGATCCCCTCGAGGTGGCAGCGCCGCCGGGAGAGGCTGATGGGCGGGCACCGGGTCGGCCCGCGGTTCGCGTTCTGCCGGGTGCGCATCCTGCGTGACGACGGCACGCCGCAACCGCCGGGCACGCCGGGCCGGATCGTGGTCCGCACGCCGGGCACGTTCTCCGGCTACCTCAACCGGCCGGACCTGGCGTCCCGCAACCATCCGAAGGGCCGGTGGTGGGACACCGGCGACTGGGGCATGTGCTCCCGGCTGGGCCTGCTCACCCTGATCGACCGCCAGGTGGACAAGGTCTCCTCGGCGCCGAGCGCCATCGCCGTCGAGAACGTGCTGCTGGACCAGTTCCCGGAGTTGCTGGAGCTGGTGGTGGTCGACGTCGACGGCACCGTGTGGCCGGTGCTGTCCCTACGGCCCGGCTGCGAGTTCCGCGCGCGAGACTGGGCCTCCGCCGCGCCGCGGGTCGCCGCGATGGCCGATCCGCTGGTCATCCCGGACGGCGAGTTCCCCAGGACGGTCACCGGGAAGATCAAGCGCGAGCAGCTCAAGGACCTGGTGCGGCGCCGGGCGGCCGTGGCCCGCTGACGCGGTGCTGGAGGGCGGGCCCGCGCCAGCGGGACCGCGAACCGGAAGGAGAGGAAGATGACCGTGACGAGTGCGTCGGGCACCGCGCGGGTCCCGATCGGCGCCAAGATCGTCGGGTTCCTCCGGCTGGGCAAGATCCGGATGTACCACCACGCCTACGGGTGGCTGCTCGCCGTGCTGCTGCTGCGACTGGAGGGGCTGGTCACCGAGCGGACCGCGGGCGGCCTCGCGCTGCTGCTGGTGATGGTGCTGGCCATCCAGTTCAGTGGGGGCGCCTTCGACGACCTCGGCGGGTTCCGGGACGGCAGCGACGCCCACAACTACGCCGGCCGGCCACCTCGGACGGTCGCGCGGAAGCCGCTGCTCACCGGGGTGCTGACCGAGTCGGAGGCGGTGGCCTTCGGCGCGGCGTGCTGGACCGTCGGCGTCGCGGCGGGCCTGCTCGCCGCGTACCTGCTGGCCGCCCCGCCGGTCGCCGTCGTGCTGCTGCTGGCCGCCCAGGTCGCGGCCGCGCAGTACTCGGTGGGGCTGAAGCTGAGCTACCGGCCGCTGGGGCTCGAGTTGACCATCTTCTTCGTGATCAGCGCGATCGCGCTCGTGCCGTACTGGTTCGTCGCCGGCCGGCCGAGCGCCGAGATCCTGCTCGCCAGCGCGTTGTTCGGCCTGTGGTTCCTGATGATCGTCAACTACGGCAACGCGTCCGACCGCGAGGGCGACCGGGCGGTGTCCCGGCACACCCTCGCGGTGCTGCTGCCAGCAGGCTGGTTCCGGGTGCTGCTCACCCTGCTGTTCACCGGCAGCGTCACATTGCTGGCGTTGTTGTTCACCACCACGCGAATCGACCCGGTGTTGGCGGTGACCGTTGTTCCGGTGGTCGTTCTGCACGCCGCCCAGCTTTACCACGGGGTGCGCGGGAATGATTGGCGGAAGGCGCGGTTCCTCGGGTTGAGCTCGGTGGACGCGGGCTGCCTCGGTCTGGCGGTGGCCTTCTTTCTGGCGAGTTGACAGCGCCGGAGCGGTCCCAGCATCCTGGCAATGATCCGGGCTGGGCTCGGGACTCGGAACTGGGGACTGGGGACTGGGGCGCGCGACGAAGGGTGGTCATGCTCGATTGGCTGGGTGACGTCGTGTACCGCCGGGCGCGCCTGGTCTTGGTGGTCGCCGGCATTTTCGTGGCCGCCGCCGGAATTCTCGCCGCGGGCGTCTTCGACACGTTGAAGGTGGGCGGCTACCTCGACCCCGAGGCCGAGTCCAGCATCGCCGCCGAACGGATCGACGCGGCGTTCGGTGGCCAGTACAACCTGGTGTTCCTGGTCGAGGCCGAGGGCCGGTCACTGGACGACCCCGCGGTGGCCGCCGAGGGCCTCCGGCTGACCCGGGAACTGGCCAGCGAGGACGGGGTCGGCAACGTCGTCTCGTACTGGTCGACCGGCAGCCCCGCGCTCACCTCGTCGGACGGGTCGAGCGCCGTCGTCGCCGCGCACGTCGACGGCGACGAGGACGCCGCGCTGCGGCACACCCAGCGCCTCCACGACGCCTACGCCGATCGGGACGGCGTGCTCTCGGTCCGCGTCGGCGGGGAGGAGGGCGTCAACCGGGAGATCTTCCAGAACCTGCAACACAGCCTGGTGGTCGCGGAGGCCGTCGCGGTGCCGGTGAGCCTGCTGTTGCTGGTGCTGGCCTTCGGCAGCGTGGTGGCCGCGCTGCTGCCGCTGGTCATCGGCATCCTGGCGATCGTCGGCACGTTCGGCGAGCTGGCCGTGCTGGGCGGGATCACCGACATGTCGGTGCTGGCCGCGAACCTCACCACGGCACTGGGGCTGGGGCTGGGGATCGACTACGCGCTGCTGATGGTGGCCCGGTTCCGGGAACGGCTCACCGCGGGCGACGCCGTGCCCGAGGCGGTGGCCACCACCGTCCGCACGGCCGGCAGGACGATCCTGTACTCGGCGCTCATCGTCGCCGCGGCGCTGGCCACGATGGCGGTGTTCCCGCTGTACTTCCTCCGCTCGTTCGCCTACGCCGGGGTGGGTGTCGTGTTCATCGCGGCGCTGGCGAGCCTGTTCGTGGTGCCCGCGCTGCTCAGCCTGCTGGGCGGGCGGGTGAACGCGCTGCGGCTGCCCTGGTCGAAGGCCGTGCGCGGGTCGGACGCGCCGTTCTGGGGCCGGCTGGCCGACCGGGTGAACCGGCGGCCCGCGCTGGCCGGGGCACCCGTGCTGCTGGTGCTGCTGGTGCTGGCCTCCCCGTTGCTGCACGCGGAGTTCGGCACGGTGGACGACCGCGTGCTGCGGCCGAGTGCGGAGAGCCGGTCGGTGAACGACGCGCTCGACGCGGAGTTCACCGGATTCGACGCCTCCGCCCTCCAGGTGGTGCTCGAGGGTCCGGTGCGCCAGCCCGCCCTCGCCGGCTACGCGCGCGAGCTGTCCGCCCGGCCCGAGGTCACCCACGTGGAGAGCAGCGCCGGCACGTTCGCCGAGGGGCGGCTCGCCGGCCAGCAGCCCACCGACGCGGCGCGCGGCACGCCGGACACGCAGTGGCTGACGCTGTCCACCGACCTGCCGCCGAAGACCGACGCGACGGCCGACCTGGTCCGCGCGGTCCGGGCCACCCCCGGCCCCGACGGCAGCGCGGTGCTGGTCGGTGGGGCCGACGCCGAGCTGATCGACACCAGGGCGGCGCTCGCCGCGAAGCTGCCGCTGGCCGTCGCGATCATCGTGCTGATCACGTTCGTGGTGCTGTTCCTGTTCACCGGCAGCCTGCTGCAGCCGGTGCGGGCATTGATCCTGAACGGTCTCAGTCTGGCGGCCACGTTCGGCGTCCTGGTGTGGGCCTTCCAGGACGGGCACCTCGCCGGGCTGCTGGGGTTCACCCCGCAGCCGATCGACACCGCCAACTCGATCCTGATCTTCTGCGTCGTCTTCGGCCTCTCCATGGACTACGAGGTGTTCCTGATCAGCCGGATCAAGGAGATGCACGACGCCGGGTACGACACCGCCACGGCCGTCAGCCGCGGCCTGGCCCGCACCGGGCGGATCGTGTCGGTGGCCGCCGGGCTGCTCGCCGTGGTGTTCTTCTCCTTCCTCACCGGCACGCTCAGCTTCCTGCAGCTGTTCGGCCTCGGCGCCGGGATCGCCATCCTGATCGACGCGATCCTCGTCCGTGGCGTGCTGGTCCCTGGCGCGATCGCGGTGCTGGGCCGGGCGGCCTGGTGGTCGCCGCCGGCGCTGCGCCGGCTGCATCGGCGGGTGCGCCTTGCCGAGGAGTGAGCCGGCCGCCACGGCGATGACCGCGGCCTACGTCACCGGGTTCGGCACGGCGGCCGACATCCGGGTCGGGTCGCTGCCGGTGCCGGAGCCGGGGCCGGCCGACGTCCTGGTCCGGGTCCGCGCGGCGGCGGTCAACCACGTCGACACGTTCGTCCGCTCCGGTGCCTACCGCACCGCGCTGACCTTCCCGTTCGTCCTGGGGCGCGACCTGGTCGGCACCGTCGCCCGGCCGGGCTCCGCGGTCGCCGGCTTCCCGCCAGGAACGCCGGTGTGGTGCAACAGCCTCGGGCACGACGGCCGGCAGGGGTCGTTCTCCGAGTACGCGGTGGTGCCCGCGGACCGGCTGTACCCGCTGCCGGCCGGCGTCGACCCGGTCGCCGCGGTGGCCGTGCTGCACACCGCCGCCACCGCCCACATCGGACTGTTCCGGGAGGCGGGGGTCGCGCCGGGGGAGACCGTCCTGGTCGCCGGGGCCGGTGGCGGGGTGGGCAGCGCGGCCGTGCAGCTGGCCGCCGGCGCGCTGGAAGCCAGGGTGATCGCGGTCGACAGGGCGGAGAACGCGCCGTGGTGCCGTGCCTGCGGGGCGGCCGCCGTGCTCGACCGGTCGGCGCCGGAGTTGGACAGGGCGGTCGCCGACCTGGCACCGTCCGGAGTGGACGTGTACTGGGACTGCTCCGGCCACCACGACATCGAGCGGACACTGCCGATGCTGGCCCGCGGCGGCCGGGTCGTGCTGAGCGCCGGCCTCTCCGCGCGGACCGTGCTGCCGGTCGGCGCGTGCTACACCCGGGACGTGAGCCTGCGCGGGTTCGCGATCAGCAACGCGTCGGTGGCCGACCTCGCGGCCGCCGCGGAGGTGATCAACCGCGAGCTGGCCGGCGGCCGGCTCCGCGGTCGGATCCGGGCCCGGCTGCCGCTGGCCGAGGCGGCCCGCGCGCACCGGATGCTGGAGGAGGGCGGCCAGGGCGGCCCGCCGGGACGGGTGGTCGTGCTCCCCTGAGGGTCCTGCGCTGTCCGCTCCCGGCGGGTGGTCGACAATGGTCGGTGATGATCGCGGGCACCGCGGTCGAGCGCACCCGTTCTCCGAGGAGGCCGAACGATGACCGGACCCGTGGCAGCCGATCTGGCCGGCTTCGCCGACCTGGCGCTGCGCCCGGAGCTGCTGCGCGTGCTGGCCGAGCTCGGCTACGAGGAGCCGACGCCGATCCAGCGCACCGCGATCCCACCCCTGCTCGCCGGGAGGGACCTGGTCGGCCAGGCGGCCACCGGCACCGGGAAGACCGCGGCGTTCGCGTTGCCGGTGCTGCAGCGGATCGCCACGGCCGGCGCCGGGCACCACCCCGCCGCACTGGTGCTGGTGCCCACCCGCGAGCTGGCCGTGCAGGTGTGCGAGGCGATGCACCGCTACGGGCGCGAGCTGGGCACCCGGGTGCTGCCGATCTACGGCGGGCAGCCGATCGGCCGGCAGTTGCGAGCCCTCGAGCAGGGCGTCGACGTGGTGGTCGCCACCCCCGGCCGGGTGCTCGACCACCTCGCCCGCGGCACGCTCGACCTCGACGGCCTCCGCGTGGTGGTGCTCGACGAGGCCGACGAGATGCTGGACATGGGCTTCGCCGAGGACATCGAGGCCATCCTGGAGCGGACCCCGGACGACCGGCAGACGATGCTGTTCTCCGCGACCATGCCGCCGCGGATCGACGGGATGGTGCGCCGCTACCTCACCGACCCGGAGCGGATCGTGCTCGGCCGCGCGGCGTCGACCGGCGGCGAGGCGGCGCGGGTGCGGCAGAACGCCTACCTCGTCCCGCGCGGGCACAAGCCGGTCGCGCTCGGCCGAGTGCTCGATGTGGAGGCGCCGACCGCGGCCGTGGTGTTCTGCCGGACCCGCGAGGAGGTCGACCGGCTCACCGAGACGCTCAACGGGCGCGGTTACCGGGCGGAGGCCCTGCACGGCGGGATGGACCAGCAGCAGCGCGACCGGGTGGTGGGCCGGCTGCGCGCCGCCACGGCCGACCTCGTCGTGGCCACCGACGTCGCCGCCCGCGGCCTGGACATCGAGCAGCTCACCCACGTCGTCAACTACGACGTGCCCAGCGCGCCCGAGTCCTACGTGCACCGGATCGGCCGGGTGGGCAGGGCTGGCCGCGAGGGGGTGGCGATCACCCTGGCCGAGCCGCGGGAGCACCGGATGCTCAAGACGATCGAGCGGGCCACCGGGCACCGCATCCCGGTGGGGAAGCTGCCCACGGTCGCCGACCTGCGGGCCCGCCGGCTGGAGCTCACCCGCGCGGCACTGCGGGAGAGCCTGCTGGACGACGATCTGGAGCGGTTCCGCGCCGTGGTGGAGCCGCTGGCGGAGGAGTTCGACGTCCTGGAGGTGGCGCTGGCCGCGGTGAAGCTGGCGCACGAGTCCGGCGGCGCCGCCGACGACGAGGAGGAGGTGCCGGACGTCGAGCTGCCACCGGCGGGCGCCCGGCGGGACCGGCGGCCGGCACCGACGGCCGGCCGCGGGTCGCGGCGCCGGCGCGCGAACGGGGGGATGACCCGCCTGTTCGTCGGTGTCGGGCGTAGCGCACGGGTCCGGCCACAGGACCTCGTGGGTGCCATCGCCGGCGAGTCGCAGCTGACCGGTCGGGACATCGGGGCGATCGAGATCGCCGACCGGTTCTCGCTGGTGGAGGTGCCGGAAGGCGCGGCGGACGACGTCGTCGCGGCGTTGCGGGCGACGACCATCAAGGGGCGCCGACCGACCGTCCGCCGCGAGCGGTTCTAGCGCTCCACGCCGGGACCTTCCGCCGGGGCAGGGGAGCACCACCGCCAGCACCGCCACCACCGCCACCAAGGGGCCTTGGTGGCACGAGCGCCCCCGGGTTCCGGCGCCCCGCTCGCGCGACTGTGTTGGTAATCACAATTTCCGCCGGCCTCGTGGCCGCTCCGGAGGGCGCGACGGAAAACATTCCCGTGCATGGTCGACTCATTCCGTGGCGACTCGGAAACGAGGAGTCACCGACGGTTTCCGGTAACCGCGGGTGAGCGAGCCATGCCTACCGGTGTCTATTGTCAACTGGGAAAGGATAGGGTTCGGAAAGCTCCAACTTGTCGCGTTTCCGCTGGTCAGCGCGGCAACGGCGGGATCAGGTGCAGCGATGGGATGATCGGATGACGCCGCCCGGGTCTGTCGAACTGCTCCGAACGGAGATACCGTGGAGGGCGCTGTCGAGGCACAATTTTCTGGCCTGCCGACCACCGATCCACTGCCCCGGGAGTAGTCATCAGTTCGCACGGGAAGCGGAAGCCCAGCGGGAGCACCCCGGAGTTCCACCCGCTCGCGTTCGGTGGCTGGGGTGACTACCAGCAGTGGGCCGAGCACGACTTTCGCCACCGCGAGCCGGACGACGAGCCGCCGGCCGGCTCCAGCCCGCCCACCGGCGGCGATGTCGGCGGTGCCGACGATCGCACCCCCGCTCCGCCGCAGGAGCGGGATCTCCCCCGCCCCTACCCGAGGGGAACCGGAGCGCCCGCGCCGGGCCCGCGCCGCGCCGCGGAGCTCGGGCCGCGCTCCGCCGCCGAGGCGCGGGACCGGGACGAGCCGTCGTCCTGGCCGGGTGCCGGTGACGCCGGGGACGGCGAGGACCTGGTCATGGTGCGGCCGTACGTGCGCACCCGCGGGCGGGCCAGCACGTCCTACGACCTGCGCCTGGAGTCGCTGATCTCCGCGACCCGGCTGCGGGTGCCGATCGACCGGTCCCGGTTGGGCGCCGACCACCTGGCGATTTGCCAGCTGTGCACCAAGCCCACGTCGGTCGCCGAGATCGCCGCGCACCTGCGCGCGCCGCTCGGGGTGGCCAGGGTCCTCATCGGCGACGGGCTGGACCTCGGCCTGCTGATGCTGCACGAGAACACCACCATCGCCGACGGCCGCCCGCCGCTCGAGCTGCTGCACCGCGTCGTCGACGGGCTGCGCAAGCTCGCCTGAGCGCCCGCACCCGGAACCGAACGCTCGGGAGGACATTTCCCATCCCGACCCCCCATCCCGACCCCCCATCCCGAGCCCCCAACCCGAGCCCCTTCATCCCGAGCCGGTGACGCCGCCGCGCTACCCGCGCCCGCCCGCGCCCCGCAGGGTGGAGCCGACACGACGTCCGGGGAGGTCGACGGGATCCGGTACTCGAGGTGCGCGGGCCGCGGCACGCCTACGGCGACACGGTCGCGCTGGCCGGGGTGGACCTGACGCGTGCCCTGCGGTGGCGCCGCGTCGGCGTCGGTCGGGGTGGCCGGCCGCACCCGGCCCGTCATGCCTCCACTGTGCCGCGCCGCCGTTCCGCGCGGCTCACCCGCGGCCCCCGGCGCGGTGGCGCCCGCGCCGGGGGCTCGATGTCCCGGGCGGTACCGTGACACTCCACGAACCGGCACGCCCCGCACCGACACCTCGCGCGCCGGCGACAGCGCGCGGGGGCTTCACACGGGATTTCCCACCGGTGGTTAGGGTTCGCGGCGGTGGCCGGTGACGGGGCACGGATTGACACCACCCGGAGCGGAAGGGGCGGGACGCGGGATGAGGTTCGAGGACGAGGTCGGCGCGGCGGCCGGGGACCTGGTGCTGGAGAGCCGGAACGCGATCAGCGAGGCGTGGCTGCGACTCCCGGTGTTCGCCCGGCGCCGCGGGTACGACGAGGAGCAGGCCGTGGCCGACTGCCACGCCCTCGTCTCCGCCGTGGCCGAGGCCGTCCGGGACGGCCGCGCCCACGACCCGGCCTCACCCGCCTTCGCACAGGCCAAGCCGATCCTCAGCGAGCTCGCCGACGCGCGGGCCCGCGCCGGGGTCAGCGCCGCGCAGGCCGCGCTGGAGCTCAACGACCTCAAGGCGCCGCTGCTGGAGCTGCTCGTCCGGCGGAAGGACCACGCCGCGCACCTGGAGGCCGCGCTGCTGTCCACCGCGGTGGACAGCCTGCGGTTGCTGCTCATGGACCTCGCGCTCAACGTCGGCAGCGACGTCATCGCCGCGCAGCGCCAGCAGCTGATGGAGCTGTCCACCCCGGTGATCACGCTCTGGAAGGGCGTCCTGGCCGTGCCGCTGATCGGCACGCTGGACAGCGCGCGCAGCCAGACGGCGATGGAGAACCTGCTGCACGCGATCGTCGACCAGCGGGCCGAGGTCGCGATCCTGGACATCACCGGTGTGCCGACGATCGACACGATGGTCGCCCAGCACCTGCTCAAGACCGCCATGGCGGCGCGGCTGATGGGCGCGCACTGCATCATCAGCGGCATCCGCCCGCAGATCGCCCAGACCATGGTCCAGCTCGGGATCGACCTCGAGGAGGTCACCACCCGGGCGAGCCTGTCCGACGCGCTGGCGTTCGCGCTGGACCGGTTCGGGGTGACGGTACGGAAGGCAGGGCAGTCGTAGGTGGGCGGGAACGGCGAGATTCCCGTACTGCAGCTCGGTGACGTCCTGCTGGTCACCATCCAGACCGAGCTGCACGACCGGCTGGCGTTGCGCCTGCAGGAGGCGCTGACCGAGCGCGTCCACCGGACCGGCGCGCGCGGCGTGGTGATCGACATCTCGGCGGTCGAGATCGTCGACTCGTTCCTGGCCAGGGTGCTGCACGACGTCGCCGCCGCGACCACCGCGCTGGCCGCCCGCACGATCGTGGCCGGCATGCGTCCCGAGGTCGCGATCACCCTCACCGAACTCGGCCTGCCGCTGCGCGGCCTGCGGACCGCGCTCGACGTCGATCGGGCGTTCCGGCTGCTCCACGAGCCGGGTGGCGGAGCGCCGGAGCGGGCATGAGCACCGCCACGAGCGAGCAGGTCTGCCACATCTCCACCGAGAGCGACATCGTCCTGGTCCGCCAGGCCGTCCGGGAGGCCACCGTCACCGCCCGGTTCTCCCTGGTCGAGCAGACCAAGCTGGTGACCGCGGCCAGTGAACTGGCCCGCAACGCCCTCGTGCACGGCGGCGGCGGGCGGGCCGAGATCGCCGTCCGGGAGAACTCCGACGGCACCGCGACGGTCACCGTCACCTGCACCGACGAGGGTCCGGGCATCGGGGACGTCGAGCAGGCACTCGCCGACGGCTTCAGCACCGGCGACGGCCTCGGCCTCGGGCTGGGCGGCGCGCGCCGCCTCGTCCACGAGTTCAGCATCGACTCCGCGCCCGGGCGCGGCACCACCGTCCGGATCGGTGCCACCGGCCCCGGCGCGCGCCGATGATCACCCGCTGCGTGCCGGTCCACGGTCCCTCGCAGGTGGGGCAGGCACGGGTGGCGGCGCGCACCGCTGCCCGCGGGGCGGGGCTGACCGAGCACCAGGTGCAGCAGGTCGCGCTGGCCGCCACCGAGCTGGCCACCAACCTTCTCCGGCACGCCACGGAGGGGGCGGTGCTGGCCCGCCACGACGGCGAGCGGGTCGAGGTGATCGCGGTCGATCGCGGCCCCGGGCTCACCTCCGCCAGCGACAGCATGCGGGACGGCTACTCCACCGGCGGCACGTTGGGCACCGGCCTCGGCGCGGTGCGCCGCGCCGCCGCCACCTTCGACCTCTACTCCCGGCCGGGGGTCGGCACCGCGGTGCTGGCCCGCTGGCCGGCGCTGCCGCCCGCGCGGAACCCGTGGGCCTGGGGTGTGGAGGTCGCCGCGCCGGGGGAGGAGGTGTGCGGCGACGCCTACGCCGTTCTCCGTGCCGACGACCGGCTCACCCTGGTGGTCAGCGACGGCCTCGGCCACGGCCCCGAGGCGAGCGTGGTCAGCAAGCAGGTCGTGGAGGTCGCCCGCGCGCACGCCGCCGACCGGCCGCGCGACCTGCTCGGCGCCCTGCACCGCGCGCTGGCCGGCGGCCGCGGCGCGGCGGTGGCGGTGGCGCAACTGGACGTCGCCGCGGCCACCCTGCGCTACGCCGGGATGGGCAACATCAGCGGTCGGCTGGTCGACCGGGACACCGGTGACCAGCAGGCGTTGCTGTCGGTGCCCGGCATCGTCGGGATGCCCGCCGCGAGGTCGCGGTTCGGCGAGACCGTGCGGCCGTGGCCGCCGGACGGGCAGCTGCTGATGCACTCCGACGGGCTCACCCAGCGGTGGCGGCTCGCGGACTGGCCCGGGATCGAGGACCACGACCCGGTGCTGGTCGCGGCCTGGGTGCTGTGGCACACGTGGCGCCGCCGCGACGACGCGTGCCTTGCGGTACTGGCCAGTACGATGCCGTAGCGATGACCCCTCAGTCCGTCCGTTTCACCAGCGCGGCCCAGGCCGACGACGCGCTCCGGTCCCTCGTGCGGGACAGCCTCGCGCTGCCCATCGAACCGCTGCTCAGGGCGCGGCTGCTGGCCGAGACCGCCGCCGCACTGCGCGAGCTGGTCGGCGACAGCGGGTCGGGCACGCTGCGCTGGCACGTCGAGGGCCGCACCGGGACGGACAAGGGTCGGCGGTCGGCGGGCGCGCCGGTGGCCGACCTGGTGCTCACCCCGCTGCTGGAGCACATCGCCCGGCAGGACGAGGCGATGGCCGGCTACGAGCGGGAGCTGCAGCAGACCAACAGCGGGTTGCTCGCGCTGCACGCCGAGTTGGAGCGGCAGCGCGCCGACCTGGCCCTGCTCGACGAGCTCAGCTCCGCCACGGCCACCTCGCTGCAGGTCGACGACGTGCTGGGGACCACGGTGCACCTGCTCACCCGGCACGGGCTGGCCGAGACGGCGGCCGCGTGGCTGCCCGACGAGCGGGGCGTGCTGCGCCAGCCGCTGCGCCCCGACGCCGGGCCGGCGCCCGCCGCGGTGCGGGAGGCCTTCCGCGGTGGTGACCTCACCCTGGCCGACCCCACCCACCTGCTGGCGCCGCTGCGGGTGGGGCCGCGCCGGCTCGGCGTGCTCGAGCTGGCCAGGTCGACGCCGTTCGACGGCACCGCGCGCAACCTCGTGCAGCACCTCGCCGGCCGGGCCGCGGTGGCGCTGCGCAACGCGCGGGAGTACGAGCGCGAGCACGAGCTGGCCAGCACGTTGCAGCAGGCGATGCTGCCGCAGCCGGCGCCGGTCGCCGGTGCCGCGCTGTGCACCCGCTACCTGCCGGCGACGTCGGGGGTCAACATCGGCGGCGACTGGTACGACGCGTTCACCCGGCCGGACGGCACGCTGGTGCTCGCCGTTGGGGACGTGACCGGGCACGGCCTCGACGCGGCGGTGCTCATGGGACAGCTGCAGAACGCGCTGCGGGCCTACGCCCTCGAGGGCCATGGCCCCAGCCGGGCGCTGCACCGCGCGAACGAGTTCCTGCTCGCGCGGAACACGCCCCTGCTCGCCAGCGCGGCCGTCGCGGAGGTCTCCCCGGGTGGCCGGTTGCGCTGGTCCATCGCCGGGCACCCGCCGCCGCTGGCGCGGACCCCCGACGGCGGGGCCACGTTCCTCGACCACGGGCGCGGCGCGATGCTCGGCGTCCCGACGCACCGACCGATCCCGGAGCACGAGCTCGACCTTCCCGCCGGCGCCGTGTTGTTGCTCTACACCGACGGGCTGGTGGAACGGCGGGACAGCGCGCTCGACGACCGGCTCGACCGGCTCGCCGCGGAGCTGGCCGGGCTGCCGGCCGGGTGCTCGCTCGACGACGCCGCGGACCGCCTGCTCGCCAGGATGCTGGGCACCGACCGGCACCAGGACGACGTCTGCCTGCTGCTGTACCGGCGGGGCTGACCGGCCGGGCGGCTACTCGGTCGCCGGATGCTCCGGTGCGGCGCCGGGCCGCGGGGTGCCGTAGAGGCGCGGGTCGCCGGGCGGGAGGACCGGCCGGTCGCCGTGTGGCTGCGGGTCGTCCTCGTAGCGGAACGAGCGGCCGCTCCCGTCGGGCATCTCCCCGCTGGCCCACCGGCCGTCGCCGGCGGCGGTGCCGTCGCTGCAGTTCAGGTACTGGGTGATGAAGTCGGTGTTCTGCTCGGTGTCGTTGGGGAAGGCCTCCGGGACCGGCAGGCCCTCCAGCCCGTCGGCCTTCAGCTCCTCGATCGCGGCCAGCCACTGCTGCTGATGCATGTGGTCGCGGGCGAGGTTGAACCGCAGCATCTCCCTGACGCCGGGGTCGTCGGTCATGTTGTACAGCCGCGCGACCTGCAGCCTGCCCTGCATCTCGGCGGTGGCGTTGAGGTGGAAGTCGGCCATCAGGTTGCCCGAGGACGTGGTGTAGGCGCCGAGCCAGGGCACCCCGCTGCTGTCTTGGTAGTAGCCGCCACCGCCGTTGTTGATGAGGTGCTGCGGGTTGGTGCCACCGTAGACCGCGGCGGTCATCGGGTTGTCGGCGACCGCGGCCTCGTGCACTGACAGCGGCGCGCCCTCGTTCAGCCGCGCGATCATCGTGCAGATCATCTCGACGTGGGCGAGCTCCTCGGTGCCGATGCCCAGCAGGAGGTCCTTGTACTTCCCGGGCATCCGGCAGTTCCAGCCCTGCTGCAGGTACTGCAGCGCGACGGTGAGCTCGCCCCACTTGCCGCCGAGGATCTCCTGCAGCCGCTTGGCGAACGCGGGGTCGGGCCGGTCCGGCTTGGCCTCGAACTGGAGGGTCTGCACGTGGTAGAACATGGCGCTCCCTTCGCGCGGTGACGCGACGTACTCGACCTCTCCCAGCGTGGCCCCCGGCGGTGCCCCGAGAAGGTCAAGGTTGGCCCCGAAAGGTCAGCGGGTGACCGATTGCTCGCGCTGGGTACGGGGAACCCCTCGCGTGGCCGGTGTGCCGGCGGTGTCGACGGCGTGAGGAGCCGGGGGAATGGTGGGCGCGGACCCGGCGGTGCGGATCGTGGTGGTGGGTCCGCAGCCGCTGTTCAGTCGGGGGCTGGCGATGCTGCTGGCGTCGGTGAGCGGCGGCAGGCTCACGGTGGTCGCGAGCGGGTGCGCGGCGGGGGAGGCCGGCGGCCTCGTCCGCCGGCACCGGCCCGACGTGGCGCTGGTCGACCTCGGCCTGCCACCGCCCGGTGGGGCCGGGGCGGTCGCCGCCATCCGCCGCGCCGACCCCGCCGTGGCCGTGGCAGTGCTGGGCGACGAGACCGCGCGGGACGTGGTGCTGCCGGCGGTGCGCGCCGGCGCCCGCGGCGTGCTGCCGAAGTCCGCGGAGCCGGAGCGGTTGCTCCCGCCGCTGCTGGCGCTGGTGGACGGCTGGGCCGTGCTGCCGGCGGACGTGGTCGCCCGGTTGTCCGCGCCCGGCCCGGCCGCCCGGCCCCGTGACGGCCTCGACGGTCGGGACCGGCGGCTGTGGCGGTTGCTCGCCACGGATCGCACGCTGGCCCAGATCGCCGTGGAGTTGCACGTGTCCGAGCGGACGGCCAAGCGGCTGACGGCGGCGCTGCTGCGGCGGTTGCGGGTCAGCAGCCGGCCGGAGGCCGCGGCGCTCGCCGGCCAGTGCGGGCTGCTCGCCCCACCGGCGCCGCCACGACCCGGCCGCGGTGGCTGAGCTCCGGTGGGGTCAGTGGGCGGGGCGGGTGCGACTCTCGGTCGCGTGGCGGTAGGCCTCGGCCTGCTCGCGCTGCTCGACCACGCGGACGCCGTAGCGGTAGGACAGCGTGCCACCCAGGTAGCCGGAGACACCCAGCACGGCCAGTGTCACCGCGGACAGCACCAACGGTCCGATCGCGACCGCGTCCGCCTGCGAGAAGGCCGCCTGCCGCCAGAGGAAGTTCACCACGAAGGCGGCGACCACGAGCAGGTTGAGGCTCATGTGCAGCAGGCCGGTGCGGAACGCCCTGGTGCCCCTGGGGATGGCGAGCAGGTCGAGCGCGCCGACCGCCGCGGCGGCCAGCGCGCCGACGACGCCGATCGCGATCAGCCAGACCGAGCCCCTGGCGAGGAACCCGGGATCGGCGACGACGTGCGAGCCGATGTCGAAGACGAGGCTGGACACCCAGGCGCCGATCGGGACGGTGACCAGGATCGGGTGGAAGGGGTGACCGTAGGGGCCGGCCAGCGCGGCGTTCACCGGTCGCTTGGCGGCCTGTTCCTCGGACATTGTGGAACCTCCCTCGCGGTGGTCGGCAGCTGTCGGGCACCATGGTCTTTCACCAATCGATATTGGTCTTAGTCGCCGGGCCCCGCAACTCGGCCGGCTCCACGCTCAGGGCACGCGGGGCAGCACCACGACACCGTCGTCGTCGGCGTAGAGGACGTCGCCCGGGGTGAAGGTGATCCCGCCGAAGCCGACCGGGACGTCGACGGCGCCCGCGCCGGCCTTGGCGCTCTTGCGCGGGTTGGTGCCCAGCGCCTTGATGCCGATCGGCAGCTCGGCCAGCGCCGCGCTGTCCCGTACCGCGCCGTGCACGACGAGCCCGGCCCAGCCGTTGCGGGCCGCGGCGGCCGCGATCAGGTCGCCGGTCAGCGCGGTGTGCAGCGAGCCGCCGCCGTCGACCACGAGGACCGCGCCGCCGCCCGCCGTGTTGAGCAGGTCACGGACCAGGGCGTTGTCCTCGTGGCAGGACACCGTGCGCACCGGTCCGGTGAACGACCGCCGGCCGCCGAACTGGCGGAACTGCGTGTCGCACACCCGCAGCCGGTCGCCGTGCTCGTCCACGAGGTCGGCGGTGCTGAAGGTCTCGGTCACGGCTGGCCACCCTTCCTGGGATTACTGACGAGTAACAAGGGCATTGTGCCAGCTCGCCCTGCGCGGGACGCCGGCATGGTTTCCAGTTGGTGGGGGTGGGTATCTCTGGCGCGCCACAGGGCGAGAGGAGCGAAGGATGTCCAACCCGATCCAGATGCAGAAGTTCCTGTCCGGTGTGGACTACCCGTGCGGGAAGGACGACCTGGTGCGACACGCCAGGGGTCAGGGTGCCGACGACCAGGTGCTGCGGCGGCTGGAGGAGCTGCCGGACCGCACCTACGACGGTCCCAACGCCGTCAGCGAGGCCTACGCCGGCAGCTGAGCCGCTGGGCACTCGCCGGCGCACGACGGTTCTGCGTTCTAGGTCTGCCGGGGGCGCAGGCGGACGAACGGCAGGTGCCGGCCGACCGCGCGGTAGTCCTCCGGCGACCCGTCCACCGCGAAGCCCAGCACGCGCACCAGTCGGCGGGCCGTCCACGGGTGATGGCGGGCGTAGCGGGCCATGGTCTCGCCGCCCTCCTCCTCGCCCAGTGGGACCGCGGTGGCGGGCAGGACATGCCGGCCCACCTGGATGGTCACCTCCGGGGTGGTCAGGACGTTGCGGTACCAGTCGGCGCGCGGGCCGTAACCGGAGCAGACGACGTAGTCGCCGGCCCGCGGATCGTGCTCGATGACCTCGATCACCGTTCTCCTGGTCCGACCCGACACCCGCCCGACGTGGGTCAGCAGCAGGAACCGGTCGCCGAGCAACCAGCCCAGCCCCAGCCGGTAGAGGTGGATCGGCAGCCGGAACAGCAGGCGGCCCAGCCCGGTCGGCGGTCGCCGGTCCTTGATGATCTCCATGGCCCCTCGGATCGGTCGGTGCGGTCGGCGGGACACGGGACGGCGACGAGCCATGTGGTTGGTCATCCGCCCAAGTTGGTCGCTCGACCAACATAGCACCATTCAGCCGGCGGTGGCACCGCGGAACGTCGCGCGGTACGCGCTCGGGGAGACCCCGATCGCGGCCTGCAGGTGCTGGCGCAGCGAGGCCGCCGTGCCGAAGCCGCACTCGGCGGCGATCCGGTCGACCGGGAGGTCCGTCTCCTCCAGCAGCTGCCGGGCGCGCTCGACCCGCTGCCGGGTCAGCCACTGGCCCGGCGAGAGGCCCACCTCGTCGCGGAAGCGGCGGGTGAACGTGCGCACGCTCGTCGCCTCCCTGGCGGCCAGCTCGCGCAGGGTGAGCGGCCGGTCGAGGTGCGCCAGCGCCCACGCCCTGGCGGCGCGGGTCGAGGAGACGGTCGGCTCGGGTACCGGGCGGCGGATGTACTGCGCCTGCCCGCCGTCCCGGTGCGGCGGCACCACCGTGCGGCGGGCCACGTCATTGGCCACCGCGGCGCCGTGGTCCGCCCTGATGAGGTGGAGGCACAGGTCGATCCCGGCCGCCTCCCCCGCGGAGGTGAGCACCCCGCCCTCGTCGGTGTAGAGGACGTCCGGGTCGAGCCGGACCGCGGGGAACAGGGCCCGGAAGCGGTCCGCCGACTGCCAGTGGGTGGTGGCCCGTCGTCCGTCCAGCAGCCCGGCGGCGGCCAGCACGAACGCGCCCGTGCAGATCGACGCGATCCGGGTGCGCGGGCGGATCCGGGCGAGCGCGGCGGCGAGCCGGTCGTCGAGGCGGCCGACCGCCTCGGGTTCGTCGGGGCCGTGGGAGGCCGGGACGACCACGGTGTCCGCCTCGGCCAGCGTCTCCGGTCCGTGCGGCACGTGGATGTCGAAGTCGGCGTCCGTGCGCAGCGGACCGGGTACCGGCGCGCACGTCACCACCTCGTACAGCCGATCGCCGCCGGCCGACCTGGCCGCGCCGAACAGCTGGTGCACGATCCCCAGCTCGAGGGGCAGCAGCCCGGGGCGGACGAGCACGGCGACCCGGTGCCGCCCGCGCGAGGCGAACGGTGCCGGGGTGGACGCTGCCGAGGTGGAGCGGGCCGAGGTGGAGCGGGCCGAGGTGGAGCGGGCCGAGGTGGAGCGGGCCGAGGTGGAAGAGGCCATGGCCGGATTCTTCCACCTGCCGCCAGCCGGGCCACCCGAAGCGCCCTGCCCGCCGAGCTGATGGAGCACCAACGCCACCAAGGACGCCTTGGTGGCACTCGACGCGACCACGAAGGCCTTGCTGGCACGGTGGCGTCGGGTTCTAGTGCCGCGCTCCGGGTGTCGGGCGCGGCGCTCCGGCGACGAGGCGGACGGTGAACCCGTCGTCGTGCCGGTGCAGCGTCACGTAGTCGCAGATCTGGTGGACCACCCAGAGGCCGAGGCCGCCGGTGGAGCCGCGCGGTCGGGCGGGCAGCAGGCCGGCGAACGGATCGTGCGGCCCGTCCCCGCGGTCGGTCACGGTCAGCACGGCCCTTCCGGTCGTCGCCCACCCGCGCAGCTCCACCGGAGGCCGTCCGTGGCGGACCGCGTTGGTCACCACCTCGCTCGCCGCCATGACCAGGTCCTCGCGGTGCGTCGCCGGCAGCGCCGCCGTGGCGCCCAGCTCGGCGGCGGCGTGTCGGGCGGCCTTCGGCGCGGGGTCGACGAGGGTGACCAGCGGCGGCGACAGCTCCAGCGGGTCGACGTGGCCGGGGGAGTGCCGGCTGAGGAAGCCCGTGGCATCCTCGTAGCGGTCGTTGGCATGGTGGAGCCCGTCGACCGTCGCCAGGTGCGGGTGGGTGCGCGCGACGTCGGCGAGCACCTCGTCCGGGGTGGTGCGGGTGTCGTACGGGCACAGCCCCCACAGCGGGTAGGGAGCCAGCGCGTGGTTGATCGCGGCCTCGTAGCGGGCCCACCAGTCCCAGGGCGCCCCCATTCCCGGGTGCGGCACGTCGCCGGTGATGCGGATCTGCTCCGCGCCGGCGGCCATGTGCTCGTCGACCAGCCGCTGGTAGCTCCTGATCGCGCTGGCCGGGCGGGCGTACTGCACGTCGTTGGGCACGAACGAGATCCCCTCCGGGTCCGCCAGCGCCCCGCGCACCAGCCGTTCGTTTCGCTGGTCGAACGCCGCGAGCGTGGGCTCGCCGGCGTCCCGGCCGCCCTCCAGGAAGGGGATCACGAGCGCCAGGAACTCGTCGTCGGAACCGTAGAAGCCGGTCTGGTGGAAGTAGCCCTCGCTACCGGCGGCCGCCCCCGATCTCATCGGACCGGCTCCGTCCGCACGTTCGGCATATCGAGGACGTCGATGAGCCGGGCGGGGCCGGTCAGGTCGGTGCGCAGCACCGCGGTCGCGCGCCGGCGCCGGGCGGCGTGGGCGAGCAGCAGCAGGCTCCGGTGGTCGGCGAAGGTGAGCTCGCGGGCGTCCACCACCAGCTCGCCGTCCACCGGCCGCAGCTCCACGCGGTCCAGGGCCAGCGCGAGCAGGTCTCGGGCGGTCAGGTCCAGCTCACCGCTGAGCGTGATGGTTCCGTCGTCGGCGGCGTACAGGCGGAACGGGGTGGCACCGGCGCTGGTGCCGGGATGCAGGCAGGCGATCTGGGCCACGGTGTCGCCGCCGAGCTCGACGCGGTTGTACGCGCAGAGGGCGGAGAAGGGCTGGCCGGTCATGAACCGGTCGACGAGATGCTCGTAGCGGGCGAAGCTGTCCAGCTGCTCCGGCCGGCGGACCAGCGAGGTGGCCTCCGCCGCGACCCGCAGTCCGGTGTACCCCGCGGCGAGCGCGGCCCGGGTGGCCTCGGCATAGGCCCGCAGCTGGTCGGCCGGGTCCAGCAGCGCGTGGGTGCGGTACCGGTCGCGCAGCGACTGCACCTGGAGCGCGCCGCGGGTTAGCGCCTCGTCGACGTCGTCCAGCCCGCGCAGCGCCCCGATCAGCTCGTCCGCGGGCGCGTCGGCGATCAGGGACACCCGTTGCCCCTGGGAGATCCCGTCGGCCAGGAAGTCCAACATCCGCCGGCGGTAGTCGTCGGGGTCGTCGTAGGCCCAGCACACGTGGTCGTGCGGACCGAGTCCGCGCGTCGTGGTGACCTCTCCGCTCAGGCGCACCCGTGAAGGATAGGGGAGGACGGCGGCCCGACCCAGCCCGTGCCCGCGGCCCGGTCGCCGGCGATCACCTTGTCGGGGGGCCGGCCAGGTCAGTTCACCCGGTGGGCGAGTGGTTCGCCCCGCAGGTGGCGCCCGGCCTCGGCCGCGACGATGCGGGCCGCGGCGTGCGCCGTCTGCTTGCTGGCTCCGGCGAGGTGTGGGGTGAGCACCACACCCGGGGTTCGCGGCAACCGAGAGTCGGCCGGCAGCGGCTCCTCGGGGAACACGTCGAACGCCGCGGCGAACAGGTGGCCCGCGTCCAACGCGTCGCACACCGCGTCGTAGTCGAGCAGCCCGCCGCGGGCACAGTTGACCAGGATCGCCCCGGGGCGCATCGCGGCGATCTCGGCCGCGCCGAGCAGCCCCGCGGTCTCCGGGGTCAGCCGCGCGTGCAGGGACACCACGTCCGCCCTGCCCAGCAGCTCGGCCAGTTCCACCACCTCGTCGGCCTCGATCGACTCCGCCGGCACGAACGGGTCGTGCACGACGACCCGCGCGCCGAAGCCCCGCAGGATCCGCGCGACCCGCCGGCCGACGGCGCCGTAGCCGACCAGGCCGGCACACGCGCCGTCGAGCTCGATGCCCACCTCGTCGTACCGGTAGTAGTCGCCCCGCCAGACACCCTGCCGCAGCTCGCGGTCGGTGTGCGGGACGCGCCGCGCGGCCGCCAGCAGCATCGCCACCGTGTGCTCCGCCGTCGCGGACGCGTTGCGGCCCGGCGCGGCGGTCACCGCCACCCCGTGCGCCGCGGCCGCCGCCAGGTTGGCGTTCACCGGGCCGCCGCGCCCCACCGCGAACAGCTCGAGGTCCGGGCACGCCGCCAGCACCCGTTCGGTCAGCGGCGCCAGCTGCGTGACGCACACGCGGACCCCGCGCAGCGCGGCGATCATCTCCTCCTCGTCGCCCGACGCCTCGTCGACCTCGGCCACCCGCCCGAACGGCCGCACCGGCCACGGCAGCTCCAGGGTGGTGATCTCCGGCCCTTCACCGAGCTCGCGGCGCAGCGCGCCGACGAGCAGCTCCGGGCGCACGAACTGGTCGCCGGCGGCGAGGATCCGCGCGGTCATGGGGTGGCCTCCTTCCCGCCGCATCCGGCGTGGACAGTGGTCGGGACAGTGGTCGGGACAGTGGTCGGGACGTTGTACTCCACCAGCGCCGCGGCGCCGGTGCCGCCCCAGTGGACGGTGGTGACGGCACAGTTGCGCACCACCGGGAAGGCGGAGCGATAGCGGGCCAGCGGCAGGCCGAGCAGCCGGCACAGCAGCAGCCGGGTCAGCGTGCTGTGCCCCACCACCAGCACCCGCTGACCCGGGCAGCGGCGCGTCACGTCGGCGAGGCAGGCCGACCCCCGGTCGGCCGCCGCCCTCGGGTCCTCGCCGCCGGGCAGCGGGTGCGCCACCGGGTCGGAGCGGAACGCGGCCCGCGCGGCGGGGAACCGCTGGTGCATTTCCGCGGCGGTGAGCCCCTCCCCGGAGCCGAAGTCGAGCTCGCGCAGGCGCTCGTCCACTGTGGCCACCAGTCCGGTGGCGGCGCTCACCGCGGCGGCGGTGTCCCTGGCCCTGGCCAGCGGCGAGACCCACACCGCGTCGAGCCGGGCCAGCCGCGCCCAGCCGGCCAGCTCCTCGGCCTGCCGCCGCCCGCGGTCGGTGAGCGCGACGTCGCTGCTGCCGGTGTAGCGGTTGTCCGCGTGCCACACCGTCTCGCCGTGCCGGACCAGCATCAGTTCGGTCGTCACGCCGTGCTCCTCTCCCGCGCATGCCGGGCCAGCGCGTCGGGCAGCCAACCCCTGCGGTGTAGCTCGTCGGCCAGGCCGAGGTACCCCTCCCGGAGCGCCTCCGCCGGCTCGCCGCGCGGCACGAAGGTCCGGTGTGGACGAACGAGATGGCGCCCCGCCTCGGCGAGCGACCCGGTGCCGGCCCTGGCCAGCACGGCCATCCCGACGGCCGGCTCGGCCTGCTCCGGCACGACCACCTCGCGGCCGAGGGTGTCGGCGCGGAGCTGGCACCAGTGCCGGCTGCGCGTGCCGCCACCGGTCAGCCGGATCGGGCCGTCCACCGGCGCGCCGAGCAGGTCCAGGTAGTCGAAGCAGAGCCGCTCGACGAAGGCGACCCCGCGCAGCACCGCGGCGAAGGCGTCGACCTCGCTGGCCGGCTCGCCGAGGGTGAACCGCTCGGCGTCGGGCGCGACGAACGGGAACCGTTCCCCGCGGGACACCAGCGGGTAGGTGACCATGGTGGACGGAGGAAGGGCGGCGGCGCGGGCGCCGAGCTCGTCGAGGTCCCGGCCGGGGAACTCGGCGGAGAGCACCCCGGCGCCGGCGCCGGAGGCGCCACCGGGCAGCCACGCCCCGCCGGGTGCCCGGTGCGAGTACACCACGCCCAGCGGGTCGCGCAGCCGGTGCGCCGTCACGCCCTTGAGCACCAGCGTCGTGCCGAGCACGGCGTTCCAGCTGCCCACCGTGAGGGCACCCGAGCCGAGCAGCGCGGCGCACCCGTCGGTCATCCCCGCGCGCACCGGTGTGCCGGCGGGGATGCCGGTCTCCGCGGCCGCGGCGGCGCAGACCTCGCCGAGCGGGCTGCCCGGCCGCACCACCTCGGGCAGTGCCTCCGCGGGCACCCCGAGCTCGGCGAGCAGCTCGCCCGGCCACCGCTCGCGCACGAGGTCGTACCCGGTCTTGAGTGCCGAGCTGGAGTCCGCCGCCGTGGGCCGCCCGGTGAGCAGGCCGGTCAGGTGGTCGGACTGGTGCCGCAGCCGGACCCCGGCCGGCCGGTCGGCGCCGTGGTGGTCGAGCAGCCACAGCAGTTTGGGCAGCGCCCACGACGGCTGTGGCCGGTAGCCCAGCTCCCGCCACAGCGCCGCGCCCGCGGCGGCCGCCCGGTCCGCCTCGCCGGCCGCGCGGGTGTCGTCGTACATGAGGCCGGGTGAGACCGGCCGCCCGGCGCGGTCGGCGAGCAGCACGGTGCCGGAGGTGGCGCACAGGGCGACCGCGCGCACGCCGGTCGGGAGGCCGGCTGGGAGGTCGGCCAGCGCCCGCCGGCAGGCCGTGACCAGTGCCGCCCACCAGTCCCGCGGGTCCTGCTCGTGCCGGTTCCCGGCGCGCCGGCCGGCCAGCGGGGCCGAGCCGGCGCCGGCCACGCGGTCGCCGGCCACCGCGACGCAGCGCACGCTCTGGGTGCCCACGTCGATGCCGAGCCAGATCGGTTCCGCCATGATCAGCCCTTCCCGCCCTGCCCTGCCCAGCGCGCCCAGCCGCGGCGCGCCACGGCACGCAGGTCGCGGAAGTCGGCGAACCCGGCCGCGTACCGCCGGGCCTGCTCCGGTGCCGGCTCGGCGGCGGTGCGGACCCGGACGTGCCGCGCGGCCGCCGTGGCGAGGTCCGGCGCGGCGCCGGTGGCCACCATCCCGGACAGGAACGCGCCCTTGGCGCCGACCTCGGTGTCGGCCGAGCGGACCACCGGCAGCCCGGTGACGTCGGCGATCAGCTGGCACCACAGTGGACTGCTCGCCCCGCCGCCGCAGACCCGCAGCTCGCCGGCGCCGACGCCGGCCACGGCGACGCAGTCGGCGATCACGTAGCTCAGCCCCTCCAGCACGGCGCGGGCGATGTCGGCCGGCCCGTGCTCGAGGCTCAGCCCCCACACGGTGCCCCTGGCGTCGCCGTCCAGGAACGGTGCCCGCTCGCCGGCGGGGGAGAGGTAGGGCAGGAACACCAGCCCGCCGGCGCCGGGCCCGGACCGCCCGGCGAGCTCGACCAGATCGCGCGGCCCGGCGAGGCCGAGCAGCCGGGCCGCCCAGCCGAGCACCTCCGTCCCGGCCAGCGTGGGGAACGCCCTGAGCACGGTGCCCGCCGAGTCCAGCGCGACGGTGAGCCCGGACGGCTCCTCCGTGCCGGCGGGGCGGGCGGCGGAGCCGTTCCGGACGACCTCGGTGCACAGGGTGGTGCCCAGGATCGTGCACGCTTGCCCCGGCGACGTCGCACCCACCCCGATGGCGGTGGCCGCCACGTCATAGGGCGCCAGCACCACCGGCAGCCCGGCCGGCAGGCCGAGTCGCGCCGCGGCCGCGGCGGTGAGCGTGCCCGCCCTGCGGTCGTCACCGCGCACCTCGGGCAGCAGTGGGCGGGCCCACTCCATCCCGAAGGCCTCGACCAGCTCCGGCGCGTACCGCCGGGTGCCGAGGTCGAGGAACGGCGCGGAGGCGTCCGACTCGTCCACCGCCCGCTCGCCGGTGCACCGCAGGAACACCCAGCCACCACAGTAGAGGGCGGCGCGGGACCGGGCGAGGCGGTCCGGGTCGTGCTCGGCCAGCCAGGTGAGGATGGCGTTGGGCAGCCCGGGGAAGGTGAGCGAGCCGTTGTGCCGGAAGGCCCGCTCCAGCACGCCGGTGCCGCGCCACCGCTCGACGATCCCGGCGGCACGCCCGTCCGACCACAGCACGGCGGGACCGGTCGGCTCGCCCCGGTCGTCCACCAACCAGCAGCCGTCGCCCTGCGCGGTCAGCGCGAGGAACCGCACGGGGCCGGGCACCGTGGGCAGCACCTGGCGCACGGTGTCCACCACGGCCTCCCACACCGCGGTCATGTCCTGCTCGGCCCACCCGGGCCGGGGCCGGCGCACCTCGGTGGCCTGCCGCGCGACGGCGACCTCCGTCCCGGTGTCGTCGAACACCACCGTCTTGATCATCGAGGTGCCGACGTCGACGGCCAGTGCGGACATCTGCCCCGCCTCCTTCAGCCGACGCGGGCGGGCGCCGGGCCCGCCGGGTCACCGGTCGGCGCGGGCACCCGGAGGAACAGCGTCAGCACCGCGCTGACCACGTACAACCCGGCGAAGGTCAGCATGACACCTTCCACGCCCAGCGACCCGAGGAACAGGCCGGCGATCGCCGGGCCGGCCATGACGCTCGCGCCGGCGCCGAGGTTGAGCGCGGCCATGGCCTGGCCCTTGTGCTCGGGGGCGAGCGAGGGCATCAGCGCCGACAGCGGGACGTATCCGGCGAGCGTGGCGCCGTAGAGCGCGGCCACGAGCAGCGCCAGCCAGTACTGCGGCCCGGCCGCCACGGGCACGTAGTACAGCAGCACGGTGGTGAGCGCCGAGCCGACGCCGCCGAACCACGTCACCGTGCGCCGCCAGCCGAGCCGGTCGCCGACGATGCCGAAGATCAGGTTGAAGACGATGTTGGTGGCGAACATGACGGTCAGCAGCCGCAGCCACTCGCCGAGGGTGAACCCGATGGTCTGGGTGAAGAAGACCGGGAGGAACACCAGGTAGCCGAACTGCGGGGCGGTGTTGATCATCCGGACCACGGCGCCCAGTCCGATCCTCGGGTTGCGCCACAGGATCGTCACGCTGCCCAGCAGGGTGATCAGCGGGCGTTCCCCCGGCGGCGCGAGGCGGGCGT
The DNA here is from genome assembly GCF_900115565.1 of Amycolatopsis arida. GTDB lineage: Bacteria > Actinomycetota > Actinomycetes > Mycobacteriales > Pseudonocardiaceae > Yuhushiella > Yuhushiella arida. The sequence continues at coordinate 306,538 of NZ_FOWW01000004.1, forward strand.
AGCCGGTGCGCTCGCGCACGCCGAGCAACGCCACCAGCCCGCCGGCGGTGATGAGCGCGAGGGCGAACCACAGCGTGCGGTACTCGCCGACGGCCGGCACCAGCCCGCTGGCCACCAGCGACCCCAGTGTCGGCAGCCCGCCGGTGAAGGCGAACCAGAACCAGCCGACCGCGGTGCCGAGCCGGTGGCGCGGGGTGGCCGCGGCGATCCAGACCAGGAAGCCGAACGCGAACAGCGGGTAGCCGAACCCGCGCAGGCCATAGCCGAGCAGCAGCAGCGGGTAGTTCACCGTGGGCACGGCCACGGCGAGGAACAGCACCTGCAACGCCACCCAGATCGCCAGGCCGAGCCACATCACCCGGCGCGGCCCCCACAGGTCGGACAGCGCGCCGGACAGCCATGCCGCCACGCCCGCGGTCACGCCGTACACGGTGAACAGCACCGCGACCTGGTGCTCGGTCAGCCCGCGGGCGAGCAGGTACGGCGAGAGGTAGCCGGCCTCGACACCGTCGCCGATCATGAAGATCAGCAGGCCGACGAAGCCCCACGCCAGCGGGCGGGGAATGCCCAGCCGGTCCACCCAGGACCGGGCCGGGGGCCCCTCGGCCGGGGTCGCGTCCCGGCCCGGCGGGCCCGCCGGCTCCGCCGCCCCTGACGCGGCGGGTGTCACCGGCGCCACCGGCTCGGCCGGCGTGTCGGACCCCGCTCGGCCGTGACGTGACACCTCGCTGTGTCCCATGGCCACCACCTTCTTCCTCGCCCTCGCTGCCCCCTGCGCGCTCCCGCGGCCGTCCGACGAGGAGCGCACCGAGCAGACCTCGACCGGTGCCGGTGCGGCAATCGTTCCGGCGCAACACACCGGGAAGTCCGGCGGCGCCGATGTGAAGTTCCGGACCGGTGGCCGGGCCGCGGCCGGGATTGGGCCCGGTCGTCGCGTGAGGTTCGTGATAACTTCACTCGAACGTTCGTGGCGGCGAGGAGGCCGGAGATGCCGGCGCGGTGGAAGGATCCGAGCGGCTCGGCGGACGGGCGCGACGTGCCCGGCCAGCCCGCCGGGGTGGCGCCGTCAGTGCGGTCGGGCGCCCAGTGGGACCGGCAGCGGCGGATCCGCGAGCGGGTGAGCGCCGTGGGGTTCCTGCGGACCGCCGACCTGGCCGCGGAGTTCGGGGTCAGCCTGATGACCATCCACCGGGACTTCGACGTGCTGCAGGCGCAGGGCTGGCTGCGCAAGGTGCGCGGCGGCGCCACGGCCGTGCCGTCGGCGATGTTCCACGGCGACGTCGAGCAGCGGATGGCGGCGAACCCGGCGGCCAAGCGGCGGCTGGCCGCCGCGGCGCTGGACCTGGTGGTTCCCGGCCAGGTGGTGATGCTCGACGAGAGCACCACCTGCCTGTACCTGGCCCAGCGCCTGGCGGAGCGCACGCCGTTGACGCTCGTGACGTACTTCCAGCCGGTGGTCGAGTTGCTCGCCGGCACGCCCGGGATCACCCTGATCGCGCTGGGCGGGGAGTACTTCCCGGCCTACGACGCTTTCCTCGGGCTGTACACCGCTGAGGGCGTGGCCAAGGTTCGGGCGGACACCGTGTTCCTGTCCACCACGGCCATCTCGCACGGGCGGTGCTACCACCAGTCACAGGAGACGGTCGCGGTGAAGCGGGCGCTCATGGCGGCGGCGTCGCGCCGGGTGCTGCTCGTCGACCACACCAAGTTCGCCCGCCAGGGCCTCTACGCACTGGCCGCGCTCGCCGACTTCGATCTCGTGCTCGTCGACGAGGGGCTGCCGCCGGCCGAGCAGCGCCGGCTCCGCGACACCGGCGTCGCGCTCCGCGTCGTCCCGACCCGCTGACCACCGAGTTCGACGCCAGGAACCGCGAGTCGCGCCGCGGCGTGGAAGCAAGAGTCCCGAGCCGCGCACGCGGAAGGCGCCGCTGCCGTAGGCTCGTACTCGTGATCAAAGACTCCGCCGCCGAGCTGTTCGACGGCCTCGCCGCGACCTATGACGGGGACGACTACCACCGGATTGTTGCCGAACGGCTCGTCGACGGCGTGCCGGTCCCGGCGGGCGCGGGCACCGGCTCGGACGGCGGACCGAACACCCTGCTGGACAGGGTGCTGGACATTGCCACCGGCACCGGCGAGGCGGCGTTCGCGGCGGTGCGCCGGCTGGGCGCCCGCCACGTGCTGGCCGTCGACATCGCGCCCGGCATGATCGCCGAGGCGAGGGCGAAGGCCAGCACGAGGGACCCGGATCGGCGGATCGAGTGGCGGGTGGCGCCGGGCGTCCCGGCGCCGGTCACTCCGGCGAGCGTCGACCTCGTGCTCTGCGCGTCCGCGCTGCACTTCCTCGGCACCGCCGCGCTCGTTGACTGGCGGCGGGTGCTGCGCCCCGGCGGCCGGGTGGCCTTCACCCTCCCTTGTGCCAGCACCTTCGCCGCCTCCGGCGCGGCGGCCGCCCTGCTCGCTCCCGACCTTCGGCCACCCGCGACCGCCGGGGAGGCGGCCGCGTCGGCGGCGACCGCCGGCTTCACCGAGGTCTCCGTCGAGCGCCTCGTGGTGCGCGCCGGTGGCCGGGCCAGGGCGGTATATGTTGTGCACGCACTCGCCGGGCCCACTCCGGGTCCGGTCTGACGCTATTCTGGGGCGGCCCGGCAAAAGCTCGGTAGAAAGGGCGACAGTACGAGGAACCATTCATACTCCGCGTTCCGTCACCCGCTCGGCCCAGGCCGGCGCGACCGCGGGGTTACCTACTGGTTGGTCGGTTCACCTGGTCGTCGGGCTACTTGCGCCGGTTGGTACATGTAAGTAAGTTACCTGACGCGTCTTGGCTCAACAGTGCGAAGCGTCGAGTCGTCTGGGGCAAGTTTGGCTGCATCTTAACGTCACATAACGCTGCTGTACCCGTACCTCTTCTCGTCACGAAGCGCTGGGGGCTGGATGTGGCATGGAATTTCAGGGTGTTGGGTCCGCTCGTCGTCGAGCAGGACGGGCGCGATTTCACCCCGACCGCGCCCAAGCTGAGAACGCTGCTCGGTTTGCTGGTCGCCCAGCAGAACCGGATGGTCCGGACCAGCGCGCTCATCGACGAGCTGTGGGGCGAAACGCCACCGGGTAGCGCCCGCGCCGTCGTCCAGACCTACGTGCACCGGCTCCGCCGGCTGTTCCTCGGCGAGGGCGCCGTACCTGCGGAGATCGGCCTCCACACCTACGGCGACGGGTACTGCCTCCGCGTCCCGACGACCCGCGTGGACCACTGCGCCTTCAACGACCTGGTCAGGGACGGCGCGGCCGCCAGGGCCGGTGGCGATCTCGACCGCGCGTCGACCCTGCTGCGCCGGGCGCTCGCCCTCTGGCACGGCCCGGCCATGGCCGGGGTGGAGACCGGGAGCCGGCTGTCCGCCTTCGCCGCCAGGATGGAGGAGAACCGGCTGCACGCGCTCGAGGCTCGCATCGACGTGGATCTCGAGCTCGGGCTGCACCGGGTGCTGGTCGCCGAGCTCAAGGAGCACGTCCTCACCTTCCCGCTGCACGAGGGGTTCCACGCCCGCCTCATGCGGGCCCTGTACGGATGCGACCGGCGACCCGAGGCGCTCGACGTCTACCGCGACTTCCGCCATCGGATGATCAGCTCGGTGGGGCTCGAGCCATCGAACTCGCTGCAGCGGCTGCACCAGTCGATGATCTCCGGCGAGACGCCCGCCGGCTCGCGGTACCCCTGACCGGCCAGCTCGGGAGCCGCTCCCGAGCTGGCCGTCGTCGTCAGGACAGTGCCGGCTGGCCGATCAGCGCCGCCTCGTCCAGCGGCGACCGCTGCCGGGGCGGGTGCCGCTCGACACCGAGCTGGTGCCCGACCGTGCGCACCCGCGGCAGGAACCAGTACCGGAACCGGTCGGGCTCGCCGGTCACCGGCTCGATCTCCAGCAGCCGCACCTCCGCGAGCTCCTCCAGCAGCGCCTCGGCCGTGTACTCGTCGACGTCGAGGCTGGTCGCGGCGGCGCCGACGGTGACGTGGTGCGCGGCGGTCGCGGTGAGCGCGCGAAACGCCGCCCTGGCGTGCTCCGGCAGCATCCGGTAGGTCCGCTCGACGCTCGGCCGCAGGGTGAGCGGGTCGGCCCCGGTGCTGACGCAGTGGCCGATCTCCTGGTTCAGCCACTGCGCCGCCCGACCGATCGACCAGTGCGGTCGCAACTGCAGGCGGCTGGCCGCGGCGTGCAGCGCCGCGGGCAGGCCATCGCAGATCCGCACCACGCCGCGCGCGGCCTCGACGTCCCGGCCGACCCGTTCGGCGCCGATCGCCTGGGCCAGCAGCTCGACACCGTCGGCCATCGTGAGCGGAGACAGGTCCACGGTCGTCGTCGGGTACGGCACGGACAGCCGTCTCCGGCTCGCCGCCAGCACCCCGCAGCCGGGCCCGGCCGGCAGCAGCGCGAGCAGTTGCCGGTCGTCCACCACGTCGTCGAGCACGATCAGCGCCTTCCGCTGCGCGGTCCAGCCGCGATAGGCGTGCAGCCGCTCGTCGGTCCCGCCCGGGATCTCGCCGGCCGGCACCCCCGCCCGGCGCAGCAGAGCACCGAGCACCTCGCCCAGCTCGGCGGGCTCGTCGCGGGCGTCCAGCAGCCGGGCGCTGAGCAGCCCGTCCGGGTACGCGTCGGCCAACCGGTGGGCCACGTGCCGGCAGAACGCCAACTTCCCGACCCCTGGTGGCCCGATCACCACCGCGATCGGCCGCCCCTGGCCACCGGGCGACAGCGCCGACACCGCCGCCGCGACCTCCTCGTCCCTGCCGACCAGCGCCGGGCCCTCCGGGCTGAGCTGGGTGGGCACGTTCGGTCGGGAGCGGACCCGCGCGGAGCCGCCCACCGGCGTGAGGTCGAGGCTGCGGTCGGAAGCCAGCACGGCGCGGTGCAACCGCTGGATGTCCCGTGACGGGTCCAGGCCGAGCTCGTCAGCCAGCACGGTCCGGGCTTGCTGGTAGGCGTGCAGCGCCTCCGAACGCCGGCCGGCCCGGTACAGCGCCAGCATCAACTTGGCCTGGAACCCCTCGTGCGTCGGCTGCTGGGCGACCAGCCCGGTCAGCTCGCCGAGGAGGCTGTGGTGCCGGCCGAGCCGGAGGTCGGCGTCGATGCGCAGCTCCAGCGTGCTCTTGCGGATCTCCTCCAGCCGCAGCACCTCGGCCTGCAGGAGTGGGCCGGGATCGACGTCGACGAGCGCCGGTCCGCGCCACACGGTCAGCGCCTTGGCGAGGGTGTCCGCGGCCTGTGCCACCTCGCCCGACTCGAGCTGGGCGTGACCCCGCTGGGCGAGTGACTCGAAGATCCGCGCGTCGAGCGACTCCGGCGACAGGGACAGCAGGTAGCCGCTGGGAAAGGAGTGCAGCGCCGTGGATCGTCCGGCCTGGTCCGAACCGGCGGGCTCGGGGGCCCGGAGCTTGAGCAGCTTGCGGAGCTGGTAGATGTAGGTCTGCAGGGTGGTGGTGACGCTGACCGGGGGGTTGTCCTCCCAGAGCTCCTCGACGATCTGCTCGTTGCGCACGACGCTGTTGGCCCGCATGACCAGCAGGCTCAACACCTGCCGGAGCTTGGGCGCCGAGGGGGTGGCGACGACTCCGTCGCGCAACACCTCCAGCGGGCCGAGTACGGAAACCTTCACGATAGCCAATCCCTCCCAGTGTGGAGCGCGCTAACGCTCGTCCAGCCAGCCCTTCGGGAACTGGCGATGGCTACGCGGCCGACTGTTCTCCAGCCGACTTGATGCCCGCTATACGGCAACTTGAGCCGTCATGGAGAGTTACTGAAACGTTGGTTCCAGGTTCAACGAGGCCCCTTTGCCCGCGCCGCGCCACCGGTTCGGACCAAGGTGGCAAAACTGTCCGCGACGATCCCGCCCGCGCAATCCGCTGATCAGGTTAGGTAAATATAGTGATACGTCACCGCAGGTGTTCGCCGGTGCGGGCCGGGGCGACCCCTGTTGGTCCACCTGCCGTCTTTCACTCGAAGCACGATCACGAACCGCTGGCGAATCTGCCTCGATCGGTGAGATTTCTGGAAGGATAACGACCGTCGCCGCTGGGGGCGAACCGCGGGGAGCGCCGGCGCCAAGCGGACGCGTCACGCGGATCCGACGAATGGCGAGGAAGTGTTCGATGTCCGACGGAACGATGGAGCAGACCACGGAAGACCTGGTGGACCGGCTGGCCGACGTCGGGCGCCAGCTCGGGCTCGCGACGGTGATGTTCCACGCCGTCATCGCCGAGCAGGTCGGCCTTTCGGTGACCGCGCACAAGTGCCTCGACCTGGTCGCCAGGGCCAACGGCCCGCTCACCGTCGGCCGGATCGCCGAGCTCTCCGGGCTGTCCACCGGCGCCGCCACCGGGGTCGTGGACCAGCTCGAGCGGCAGGGCTACGTGCGCAGGGTGCGCGACGCGCAGGACCGGCGCCGGGTGCTGGTCGAGCTGTGCCCGCACGCCATCGGTGAGCTCGGCCCGCGGTTCGGCCAGTTCCGCTCCGAGGTGGACAAGCTGGCCGCCCGGTTCGCCCGGGACGAGCTGGTCACCATCCTGCGCTTCCTCGACGAGGCGGTGCACCTGCTGCGGATGGAGACCGGCCGGATGCGCGCCGGGCTGGGCACCTCGGCGCGCCGGGCCCGCCGCGTCCGGGAGTTGGGCTAGCGCCAAGGCCGGGTCGTCGAGGGTTGCCCCTGTCAGCGGCCTTGACAGCGCAGCCCATCCCCACGCTGACGCCTCGCGGCTGGTATTGCGCTGGTGCCGGGGCCGGGCCTCGTGATCGCGGACGTGGCGGCACGGTGGTGTGGCGGCGTGGCCGCGTGATGCGGGGCGGCCACCGGTGGAGCACGCCGGGCCCGTGGGGAGCACGGCTGATCGGGCGGTGCTACCAGTCGATCCGGCCGGTGCCGCTGAGGAACACGCCGCTGGGCCCGTCGTCGGGCAGCGTCGCGGCGTGGGCGATGTCGACGGCCGCCTCGGCGGGGGAGCGCTGCGCGGTGGGCATCATCCGTGTCCGGGTGCGTCCCGGGTTGACCGCGTTGACCAGGACGCCGGTGCCGCTGGTCTGCGCGGCCAGCATGGTGGTCAGCCCGTTCAGCGCGGTCTTGGACACCGAGTACGCGGCCGCCTTGCCGAACAACCCGACGCTGAACGCCCCGGTGCCGCTGGACACCATCACCACCCTGCCCCATCGGCGCCGCACCATCGACGGCACGAACGCCTGCGCGACCCGCCACGAGCCCAGCAGGTTCACCGCGAGGGTCTGCTCCAGCGTCTCGATCGGCACGGTGAGCGGGTCGGAGTCGCTGTCCAGCAGCACGCCCGCGTTGCTGACCAGGATGTCGACGTGGCCGACCTCCTTCGCCGCGCGCCGCACGCTCTGCGGGTCGGTCACGTCGAGCTCCACCGGGCGGGCGGCCGGGCCGAGGCGGGTCGCGGCCTCCGCGGCCGCGTCGGCCTGGCGGGCCGCCAACACCACCCTCAGCCCGCGCCGGTGCAGCTCGGTGGCGGCGGCCAGTCCCAGTCCCCGGTTCGCCCCGGTGACCAGTGCGGTGCGCGTCGGTTCGGCCATGGCATCCTCCAGCGACGATGTTCGCCCGTGGTTCCGGAGCGTTCCCGGCGGAATCGATGGTCCCCGACCCCACTCGACGCGGTCTGGTGCCGGAAGCGGGACCTTTCCCGCTCCAGTGACTCGCGAGCGGACTCTCCGACACTCGATCTCCGGTAGCCCGCGAACAGAAGGGTGTCGAAATGCGTGTGCTGTTGACCACCTGGGCATGGCCGACCCACCTCTACGCGCTGGTGCCGTTCGGCTGGGCGGCCCGACTGGCCGGGCACGAGGTGGTGGTCGCCAGCCAGCCGGCGCTGCTGCCGGAGATCGCCCGCACCGGGCTTCCCGGGGTCGCGGTGGGCCACGATGTCGACGCCGTCGGCATGGTGCGCGGCTACCTCCTGCCCAAGGCCGGTGGCGGGTCGCCGGCTCCCCAGCCGCCGCGAGCCGGTGACCGGCCTCGCGCGCTGCAGATGGTCCTGGCCCACGCCGAGTCCATGGTGGACGATCTGGTGGCCTTCGCCAGGGATTGGCGGGCCGACGTGGTGGTGTACGAGCCGACCGCGCTGGCCGGCCCGGTGGCGGCGGCCGCGGAGGGGCTTCCCGCGGTGCGGCACCTGTTCGGCCCGGACCTGCTGCACCGCTCCCGTGCCGTGCTGCCCGAGGTGTTGGCGCCGGTGGCCGAGCGGCACGGCGCCGGCCCGGTCGATCCCTTCGGGGTGGTGACCGTCGACCCGACCCCCGACGAGTTGCAGGTCGCCACCGACTACCCGCGCATCCCGGTGCGGTACGTGCCGTTCGCCGGCGGCGGGTCGCTCCCGGTGTGGGGGAAGGGCCGCGGCGGCCGGCCGCGGGTGTGCCTGACCTGGGGGCACACGATCGCGAAGGTGGACCCGGAGCGATTCCTGGTGCCCTGGCTGGCCGGCGTTCTCGGCGACATGGACGTGGACCTCGTGGCGGCGGTGTCCTCCGCGCAGCGGCCGCTGCTCGGCGACGCCGTCGAGGATGGCGTCGACGTCGTGGTGGACGCGGCGCTGCGGGACGTGCTGCCCGGCTGCGACCTGGTGGTGAGCCACGGTGGCGCGGCGACGACGCTGACCGCGCTCGGCCTCGGCGTGCCGCTGCTGGTGATGCCCGCGCTGCCCGACCACGCGGGGCACTCCGCGCGGGTCGTCGCGGCGGGCGCCGGTGAGCAGCTGCCCGCCGGCTCGGCGACCCCGGCCGCGGTGCGGGCCGCGGTACACCGGTTGCTCGACGGCCCGGACGCGCGCGCCGGCGCGGCGGCGGTGCGGGAGCGGATGCTCGCGCGGCCGGCGCCCGGTGACGCCGTGACCGAGGTGGAACGGCTGGTGGAGGTCGGGGCCGCCGCCACGTGAGGGGCGGGTGATGACCGAGCGCGCGAGCGAACGGCCGGAGGCGGCCCGGCGAGCGACGTCGACGGGCGTCGGCGAGCAGTGGTGTCCGAGCGAGCGGGCGAGCTCGCCGTCCGGCGCGGCGGCCGGCTCGCGGGTCAACGATGAGCACGCACCAGGCGGCGGTCCTGCTGTTCGACCTCGCGCTGATCATGGCGCTGGCGGTTGCTGGTCGCGGCGGCTGGCCATGCGGTGTCGCGGTGGCCCTGGTGTTGCCGCGGCAGCATCCGCGCGACCAGCCGGTGGGATTCGTGCTGTTCGTGGGTGTGGCACTGGCGGTGGCGGCGTTCCCCGCCCTGCCAGCGACTTCCTCCCGGCGAACCGGACGGGGTGAGTGGCGCGGCCGCGCCGGCGGTCAGAGGTCGAGGCCGCGCAGCAGGATGTCGAAGCCCCGGCGGAACTCCTCCTCCGGGGGGATGGTCCTGGCCCGCGCCGCGGTCTCGGCCAGGAGCGGGAACTCCTCGGGCGGCAGCGCGGCCAGCGCGGCGGTCCCCGGCCCGGACAGCGCCCCGAAGTGCTCGACCTGCAGTGCGCCGAACACGTAGCCCAGGATGGCCCGGAACGCGATCACCCGCCGCCTGCCGCCGAGTCCCGCGCCGGTGAGCACGGTCAGCATCACCTCACCCCATCGGAGCGAGCTCGGTGCGCGGTGCCGGTGCGCGAGCAGCAGCGGCACGACCGCGGGATGCTCGGCCACCGCCACGCGCACCCGGTCGGCCAGCACGCGCAGCCGGGTACCGGCCGAGCCGCGCGGCATGGTCAGGTCCACCGCGCGCAGGACCAGGTCGACCACGAGCTCCTCGAGCTGCCCCCGGTCGGCGACGTAGCGGTAGAGCGCCATCGTGCTCATGCCGAGCTCGCCGGCGACCGTGCGCATCGAGAGGGCGGCGAGCCCGTCCCGGTCGAGGACGGTCAGCGCCGCGGTCGCGATCCGATCGGGCGTCAGGGAACGGGGTCGAGGCATGGCGGTTGACAGCGTACACCTTACGCGCATAGCGTCGTAGGTGTACACCGCACGCTTACGAATCCGCGAACCGAACCCGTGAGTCGAACCCGCGAGCCGAGGCTCCGCCCGAGCCGAGGTTCCTGCGGAGGCGCGGAGCGTGCCCCGAGGAAAGCGAGTCCCCCATGCGTGAGGTCCCCGCGCGCGAGCTGGTCACCGTCACCGGCGAGCGCATCCGCGTTCCCGATCCCGGGCTCCTGGTGCACCTGCAGTTCCGCCGGTTCGCCGGGTGCCCGATCTGCAACCTCCACCTGCGCTCGGTCGTGCGCCGGCACGACGAGATCATCGCCGCGGGAATCCGCGAGGTGGTGTTCTTCCACTCCCCGGCCGAGGAGTTGCGTGACCACGACCTGCCCTTCGCGGTCGTCGCCGATCCGGGCAGGCGCCTCTACCGGGAGTTCGGTGTCGAGTCGAGCCGACGCGCGCTGCTGCACCCGCGGACCTGGGGTGCCATCGCGCGGGGCGCGGCACTGACGCTCGCCGGCCGGTTCCGGCCGCCGGCGGCGCGACAGGAGGGTGGGCGGCTCGGCCTGCCCGCCGACTTCCTGATCGATCCCGGTGGCCGGGTGCTCGCCGCCAAGTACGGCGAGCACGCCTACGACCAGTGGTCGGTGGACGAGCTGCTCGCCCACGCCAGGACGGAGGCGGCCCGGTGACGGCGTTCGGCCTGATGCTGTTCACGGACACCTTCGGCGGTGACGTGCCGTCCAAGGAGGTGCTCGACTGGTCGCTGGCCTACGTTCGGGAGGCCGAACGGGGCGGCTGGGACGAGGTGTGGACCACCGAGCACCACTTCACGACCGTGGTGCAGAACCCGTCGGCCATCGCCATGGCGGCGTTCCTGCTCGGGCGCACCCGGCTCCGCGTCGGCACGGCCGTCGCGGTGCTGCCCAACCACCACCCCGTCGCGCTCGCCGAGCAGACCGCGCTGCTGCACCACCTGAGTGACGGTCGGTTCACCCTCGGAGTCGGGCGCGGCCAGCCCCTTCTCGACCTGGAGATCTTCGGCGACGGGCTGGCGGGGTACCGCGACATCGAGGAACCGCTCGCGCTGCTGGAGTCCACTCTGCGCGAGGGTCGGGCCAAGGCGAACGGCCAGCGGTTCGCGTTCGACGAGGTGCGGCTCGTGCCCGATCCTCCGGAGCGGCCGCCGCTGGCACTGTCCGTCGGGTCAGCGGCCTCCGCGCGGTTGGCCGGACGGCTCGGCGTGTCGGTCATCCTCGCCCCGTTCGCCAGCCTCGCCGACAAGCGGGTGCTGCTCGACGAGCACGCGCGGGCAGCGGCCGCGCACGGACACCGGATCGACCCTGGCGACAACATCGACTCGACGTACTTCGCGATCGACGACACCACCGAATCGGCACGGCAGCTGCTGATCGACGGCGTGCGCGCGCTCGTGCTGCGGGGCGCGCCCGGCTCGCGGGCGCTGATCGAGCGGCCGGCGACGACCCCGGAAGCCGCCGAAGCGATGGCGCGCGAGGTCGTCGACCACCTCGTGGCGGGTGACCCGGACGAGTGCGTGCGGCAGCTGCGGGAGCGGCGGCGGCTGCTCGGGACCGGAAGGGTGATCCTGATGCCCGAGGGCGCGGGCTCCAGGGAGGCCACGCTGCGCACGGTCCGGCGAGCCGGGCCGGAGGTGTTCGCCCGCGTCGCGGCGGCCGCCGCGGCCCCGGGAGGTTCGCCGTGAGCCTCCCGGGGCCGCGGTCTGGCACTGGCTGACGTCGACCTCACCGGCCGGCTCCCGCCGCCGGGACCACCGGCGTGGACCGACTGGGGGTGCCGCGGCGTGCCCTCGCCGCCCTCCGCGCCCAGCGCCACCACCCGCTCCACGCGCTCCCGGCGCAGGTGCTCGTACTCGGTGAACGCGCCCGCACTGACGCCGTGACGGAGGTGGAGCGGCTGGTGGAGGTCGGGCCGCCGCCAGGTGAAGAGGGGTGGACAGGGCGTGGCCCGGCGGGCCGAGGGTGGGCCCCGCCGAGTCGTTCGGCGGGGCCGCACCCGTTCCGGTCCGCGCTGGTCCACTCGCCGGTCGTCCACCGAGCGGCGCTCAGGCAAGCTCGGGGGCCGGCGCGTCCCACTCGATGTGGTGATCCCACATCCACCGCTGGGCGTCGGTTCCGGTGGCGGCCTGCCCGCGGAACGTGCGTGCCACGAAGAAGTCGCGCAGAATCCGGCCGAGCGGCCCCACGGTCTTGTTGCCGCCGTTGCGTGCGCCCTGCGCCACCACGGCCTCGACCCGCTCCCGCCGGGCCGCCTCGTACCCGGCGAACGCCTCGTCGATCCCCGGGGCGTCCCGCAGCGACTTCGCCAGTACCACCGCGTCCTCCATGGCCATCGCCGCGCCCTGGCCGGCCGCCGGTGACGCCGCATGCGCGGCGTCACCGATGACGATCATCCGGTCGCGGTGCCACAGCGGTACCCTGGGGAAGTAGTACGTCCCGTACGGCGGGTGGATCCGCGGGCTTGCCTCGATCAGCTCGACGGCCGGCGTGCGGTCCACGGCGAACAGGTCGAGCAGCTCCTTGCGGAAGCCCGCGCGGATCCGCCGCAACTCGGCGTCGCCGGGCTCGCCACGCCGCACGGGGTTGGCGAACCACCACACCTCGCCGTCGGGATGCGGCACGTAACTGAAGAAGCACCGCTTGCCGAACACCATCCGCACCTCCCCGGGCTCGGCGTCGACGTCGACCCCGTGCGCGATGCCGGCCGTGTTCAGCAGCCCCTGGTAGGTCGCCCGCGGCGCGTCGGGGTCGATGATCCGCCGCACCGTCGAGTGCAGCCCGTCCGCGCCGACGAGCAGGTCCCCGTGCGCCTCGCTGCCGTCGGCGAACGTCGCCCGCACCCCGTCCCCGGTACGGACGGCCGCGACCAGCCGCTTGCCGTACTCGATCGGCACACCTTGCCGGACGGCCTCGTCGCGCAGCGCCAGGTAGACGTCCGAGCGCAGGATGGTCCGGCACACCGTGCCGTCCGGCAGCGGCCCGCCGAGCGAGAACCCGCCGAGGTCGCGGCCGTTGCCGTTGGTGAACCGTACTCGCGGGGTCGCGAACCCGAGGTCCTGAACCAGCTCCTTCAGTCCGACCGCGCCCAACGCGTCCAGGCCGTTGACGGCGAGCGTCAGGTACGCCCCCGCGCCCTCGGCGCCGCGGTCGTAGGCCTCGTAGACGGTCGATTCGATGCCGGCCCGCCGCAACGCGATCGCGGTCACCGGCCCCGCGATACCACCCCCGATGATCAGTGCCCGGGTCACTGTTTCCTCCTGTCGAAAGTCTCGGAAAATGATTCGTTCTACGGAACTAAATACTTCCGTTCGTCGACATGAGCTGTCAAGTCCGGAGATGGTCGAGTCGTGGTGGACGCCCGCCCGCCGGGCCCGCCCGCCCACCGGGGTCGGCGGGCGCTCGCTCCGCGCGCCAGGGTTCTTCGAGTCGCCCTCGGTACTCCTGCTGAGACGCGGTGCTGGTTAGGGACACCGGCAGCCGGATGGGCAGGCGGATGAGAAGGCTCAGCGTGCAGTGCTGACGTAGTGGCGAGACGAAGGAGTGTCCATCATGGATGTTGGTGTCGGGCTGCCGACCACCGTGCCCGGTACGGACGGCGGGGAACTGCTCGAGTTCGCCCGGCGGGCCGACCGGCTGGGGTTCTCCACGCTGGCGGTGATCGACCGGCTGGTCTACGACAACTACGACAGTCTGACGGCGCTGGCCGCCGCGGCCGGGGTCACCGAGCGGATCACGTTGGCGACCACGATCCTGATCGCGGCCTACCAGCCGAGCCCGGCACTGCTGGCCAAGCAACTGGCCAGCATCGACCGGCTCTCCGGCGGCCGGCTGGTGGTCGGTGTCGCCGCCGGTGGACGGCCGGACGACTTCCAGGCCACCGGGGTGGACTACTCCCGGCGCGGCCGAATCCTCGACGACCTGCTCGACGAGGTCAAGCGGGTGTGGGCGGGGGAGCACGAGCTCGGCATCGGGCCGAAGCCCACCGCCGGACAGGTTCCACTGTGGGTCGGCGGACACTCGCGGGCCGCGCTGCGCAGGGCGGCCCGGCACGGGACCGGCTGGATCGCGCCGGGCGGCTCGGTGTCCGCCTTCCCGGACCTCGTGGCCGGTGCCAGGGCGTTGTGGGCCGAGGAGGGCAGGACCGACGCCCTACGGATCGTCGCGCTCACCTACGTCGCGCTCGGCGCCGACCGCAAGGAGAAGGGCGGGAAGTACCTCGTCGACTACTACTCCCACATCGGGGAGAAGGCGAAGTACCTGGCCGCCGGGGTGATCGCCAACGAGGGCCGGCTGCGGGAGACGATCGACGGCTACGCCGAGGTCGGCTGCGACGAACTGCTGCTGTTCCCGTGCACCACCGACCCCGACCATCTCGACCTGATCGCGAAGGTCGCGCTGCCGTGACGGTGGACGTGCTGGCCGGCGCCTCGGCCGGATCCAGCACGTCGAGGCGAACCGGTACGCGGTGCGGCCCACCGGGCAGGTGCCCGGGGTCGTCGCCGAGGGCCCGTGCTCGGCCGGTTGATCCCGCGGACCGACTTCTGGACGTGGACGAGCCTCGCCGTCACCGTGGGGGAGCGCTCGTCGCGCTGGCCACCTGACCGACGCGGACGTGGGGCGTCGCGGGGTTGCGCGGCGGGTCGGTCCGTGGCCACTGTGGTGCGGTGTCCGTTCGTACCGTACGCGTACCCACGATCGCCGACCTCGATCGGGCGGAGGAGATCGTCCGCGCCCACCTGCGCCCCACGCCGCTGCTGCCGGGCGGCGGCGACGACCCGGCGCTGAAGCTGGAGTCGCTGCAGCCCACCGGGTCATTCAAGGTGCGTGGCGCGCTCACCGCGGTGAGCGGGGTGCCGGTGGACGTGCCGGTGATCACCGCGTCGGCCGGCAACCACGCGCTCGGCATCGCCTTCGCCGCCGGGGTGCTCGGCCGTAAGGCGACCGTCGTGGTGCCGGGCAACGCCTCCGCCGCCAAGGTCGCCGCGCTGCGCCGCACGGGCGCCGAACTGGTGGAGGTGGGCACGGGATTCGACGACGCCGAGCGGCACGCGCTCGCCCTCGCCGCGGAGGGCGCGGCCTACGTGTCGGCGTACAACGATCCGGGCGTCATCGCCGGCCAGGGCACCATCGGCCGGGAGCTGGCCACCCAGGTCGACGGCCCGATGACCGTGGTCTGCACGGTCGGCGGCGGTGGCCTCGCCGCCGGGCTGGGCCTGTGGGCGTCCACCCGCCCCGACGTCCGGTTGGCCGGGGCGGAGGTCGCGGCGTCGCCGTCGGTGTCCGCGGCGGTCCGCGCGGGCCGGCGGGTGCCGATCGAGGTGCGCCCGACCCTGGCCGACGGCGCGAAGGGCAACATCGAGCCCGGCTCGGTGACCGTGGACCTCGTCGCCCGGCACGTGGACCAGCTGGTCACCGTGGAGGAGGACGAGCTGCGCGCGGCGGTCCGGTACCTGGTGCGCGAGCGCGGCCTCGTCGCGGA
This sequence comes from Amycolatopsis arida, assembly GCF_900115565.1. Taxonomy (GTDB): domain Bacteria; phylum Actinomycetota; class Actinomycetes; order Mycobacteriales; family Pseudonocardiaceae; genus Yuhushiella; species Yuhushiella arida. The sequence continues at coordinate 321,984 of NZ_FOWW01000004.1, forward strand.
GGGCGCCGGCGCGGTCGGCCTGGCCGCGCTGCTCGCCGGCAAGGTGACGGTGCACGGCCAGCCGGTCGTGGTGATCTCCGGGCGCAACATCGCGCTGCCCACCCTCGCCGAGGTTCTCGCCGGCTGACGCGCCCCACTCCGCCGCGCGGGTCGGCCCGGAGTCGGCCGGATCAGGGCCGTGGAGAGCGCGCGACGCGGAACCCCACGTCGTCGCTGCGGAAGGCCGGGTGGCTGCGCCGCCGCACCGAGGCCCGGCAGCTCCAGTGCTCGTCGAACCACCCGCCGCCGCGTAGTACCCGGTAGCCGCCGTACACCTCGGCGTCGTAGACGTCCCAGCACCAGTCCCACACGTTGCCCAGCGTGTCGTACAGGCCCCACGCGTTGGGCCGCCGGCCGCCCACGTCGTGCACCCGCTCGTCCGAGTTGTCGCGATACCACGCGATCTCGTCGAGCGGGCCGTACCGCGGCCCGGTGCTGCCGGCCCGGCACGCGTGCTCCCACTCGGCCTCCGTCGGCAGCCGGTACCCGCCGGCGGTGGTGTCCCACTCGACGTCCTCGCCGCGCATCCGGTAGGCCGGCGCCAACCCCTCCCGTCGGGACAGGGCGTTGCAGAACCGCACCGCGTCCCACCACGACACGCTCTCCACCGGCAACCGGTCGCCGCGCGCGGCGCTCGGCCGCTCACCAGTGATCAGGGCATACCGCGCCTGCGTCACCGGGCATGCCCCGATCACGAAGGCCGCGACGTCGACCGGCCACTCGCGCCGCGTCCGCCGGTCCGACAGCGTCACCCGCCCCGCCGGAACCGCCACCATCTCGTCTCCCATGAGTGGGCAACCCTAGCGGCGCCACCCGTCCCACCGCGCCCGCGAGCGGCTCGGTCACGGAGGCTGAGCGGTCTGGTCCTCTCCGGTGCGCGCGGCGCGCTCCTACCGTGGATCGACGACGCAGTCACGGAGGGTGGTCAGGCGTGGGGATGCGGGTCGCGCAGCCGATGACGCCGGTGGCGGCCGCCTTCCACCAGGTCGGCCGGGTGGCCGCGCTGCTGCTCGACGTGCTCGGGGCCGCGCCGCGCCGACCGTTCCCGGTGCGCGAGTTCCTCCACCAGGCGTGGTTCTTCGCCAGCGTGACCATCCTGCCCACCGCGCTGGTGGCCATCCCGTTCGGCGCGGTGGTGGCGCTGCAGTTGGGCTCGCTCACCCAGCAGATCGGCGCGCAGTCGTTCACCGGCGCGGCCAGCGCGCTGGCGATCGTGCAGCAGGCCAGCCCGCTGGTCACCGCGCTGCTGGTGGCCGGCGCCGGCGGCAGCGCCGTCTGTGCCGACATCGGGGCGCGCAAGATCCGCGAGGAGATCGACGCCATGCAGGTGCTCGGCGTCGACCCGGTGCACCGGCTCATCCTGCCCAGGGTGCTGGCCGCCATGGTGGTCGCGGTGCTGCTCAACGGGCTGGTCAGCGTGGTCGGCGTGGTCGGCGGCTACGTGTTCAACGTCCTGGTGCAGGGTGGCACCCCCGGCGCCTACCTGGCCAGCTTCAGCGCACTGGCCCAGCTGTCCGACCTCGGCATCTCCTCGGTCAAGGCCCTGCTGTTCGGGCTGGTCGCCGGCATCGTCGCGGCCGATCGCGGGCTCAACCCGGCCGCGGGCCCCAAGGGCGTCGGCGACGCGGTGAACCAGTCGGTGGTCATCACGTTCCTGCTGCTGTTCCTGATCAACGTCGTGCTCACCGGCGTCTACCTGCAGCTCGTCCCGCCGAAGTTGGTGTAGCCGATGACCCCCACCCCTCCCTCGGTGGCCCGGCTCGAGCGGGCGCTGGCCCGGCCGGCGGGCGCGCTGGCCGGGTTGGGCCGGCAGTTCGCCTTCTACGGCGCCGTGCTCGCGTGGGTGCCACGCACCCTGCGCCGCTACCTCCGGGAGACCACCCGGCTGCTGGCCGAGGTGTCGTTCGGCACCGGTGCGCTCGCGGTGATCGGCGGCACCCTCGGCGTGATGGTCGGGCTGACGCTGTTCACCGGCACCGTCGTCGGCCTGCAGGGCTACTCGGCGCTGAACCAGCTCGGCACCGGCGCGCTCACCGGTTTCTTCACCGCCTACTTCAACACCCGCGAGATCGCCCCGCTGGCCGCCGGGCTGGCGCTGTCGGCCACCGTCGGCTGTGGGTTCACCGCGCAGCTCGGCGCCATGCGGATCTCCGAGGAGATCGACGCGCTCGACGTCATGGGCGTGCCCAGCCTGCCCTACCTGGTGACCACCCGGGTGCTCGCCGGCCTCGCCGCGGTGGTGCCGTTCTACGTGATCGGCCTGTTCACCTCCTACCTGGCGTCCCGGCAGATCACCGTGTGGTTCTACGGGCAGTCGGCCGGCACCTACGACCATTACTTCAACCTCTTCCTGCCGCCCGAGGACGTGCTGTGGTCCTTCGGCAAGGTGCTGGTGTTCAGCCTCGTGGTGATCATGAGCCACTGCTACTACGGCTACACCGCGCGGGGCGGTCCGGCCGGCGTCGGCGTCGCGGTCGGCCGGGCGGTGCGGACCTCGATCGTGGCGCTCACCGTGCTGGACTTCTTCCTCAGCCTGGCGATCTGGGGCGCCACCACGACCGTCAGGATCGCCGGATGAGCGCCCGGTCCGCGCTCCGCTCCGCCCGCTACCCGCTGCTCGGGCTGGTGTTCCTGGTGGTGATCGCGTCGTTCCTCGCGCTCACCGTCGCGGTCTACGCCAAGGTGTTCTCCCGCACCGTCGAGGTCGAGCTGGAGACCGACCGGATCGGCAACCAGATGCGGATCGGATCCGAGGTCAAGCTGCGCGACGTCCGCGTCGGCGAGGTCAGCGCGCTGCGCTCGGACGGGCGGCGGGCCGTGCTCACCCTGGCGCTGAACCCCGAGCAGGTGCACCGCGTCCCGGCGAACGTCACCGCCCGGTTGCTGCCCAAGACGCTGTTCGGCGAGCGGTTCGTGTCACTGGAGGTGCCCGACCGGCCGGCGCCGGTTCCGTTGGCCGCGGGCGCGGTCATCCCGCAGGACCGCAGCGCCAACGCGGTGGAGATCGAGCGGGTGCTCGACGAGCTGATGCCGGTCCTGCGCGCGGTGCAGCCGCAGAAGCTCGCCGCGACGCTGACCGCGGTGGCCACGGCCCTGGAGGGGCGAGGGGCCAGTCTCGGCGAGACGGTGCGGCTGCTCGACGGCTACGTGCGTGAGCTGGTGCCGGCGCTGCCCGACCTCACCGCGGTTCTCGCCGACGCCGCCCCGGTCGCCGAGGGCTACGGGCGGGCCGGGCCCGACCTGCTCGCCGCGCTGGCCGACCTGACCGCCACCAGCCGGACGCTCGTGGCCCGGCGAGACACCCTGCGCGAGCTGATGGTCGCCGGCACCACCGTGGCGCTCGACGCGCACGCCTTCCTCGCCGCCAACCGGGACAATGTCATCGGGCTGGTGGCTGCGGGCCGCGGCCCGGCCGAGGTGCTGGCCCGGTACGCCCCGCAGTACCCGTGCCTGCTGCGGCAGGTGGCCGACCTGGTCCCGAAGGCCGAGGAGTTCGTCGGCAAGGGCACCGACCACCCCGGCATCGCGACGTTCACCGCGGAGATCACCGTCAACCGGGGCCCCTACGTCCCCGGCGTCGACACCCCGCGCTACGGCGACAGGCGCGGCCCGCGCTGCTACGCGTTGTCCGGTCCGGGGGAGCACCCGCCCGCGTACCCGGCCGACGGCCCGTTCGAGGACGGCTCGACCAAGCCCGCCGCCCGGCAGCCGCAGCACGGCGCGCTCCCGCCCGGTGGAGGCGGGGCACCAGAGGGCGCCGCCGGTTCGCTGGCCCACTCGCCGGCCGAGCGGGACCTGCTCGGTGTGCTGCTGTCCCCGCGGCTCGGGGTGCCGCCACCGGAGGTGCCCGGGTGGAGCAGCCTGCTGGTCGGCCCGCTCTACCGCGGGGCGGAGGTGGTCCTGCGATGAGGGGCTTGCTCGCGCCGGCGCTGAAGCTGGCCGTGTTCGCGGTGGTCACGATCCTCCTCACCGGCCTGCTCGCGGTCACCATCACCGGGGTGAGTCTCGGCCCCGAGCGGACGTACGTGGCCCAGTTCCGCGACGTGCTCGGCCTGAACGAGGGCGACGACGTGCGGATGTCCGGGGTGCGGGTGGGCACCGTGCGGGAGATCGAGGCGGTGGACCCGCGCTACGCCGAGGTGCGGTTCAGCATCGAGGACGGCAGGGCCGTCGCCGCGGACGCCACCGCCGCCGTGCGCTACCGCAACCTGATCGGCCAGCGCTACGTCGCGATCGACTCCGCCGCGCCGGCGCCCGGCGAGGAACTGCCCGACGGCGGCACGATCCCGGTGGAGCGCACCACGCCGGCGCTGAACCTGACCGAGTTGCTGGGCGGCTTCCGGCCGCTGTTCGCCGCGCTCGACCCGGAGCAGGTGAACCGGCTGGCCGAGCACGTCGTGGCGGTGCTGCAGGGCGAGGGCGGCACCATCGACGGGGTGCTCGCGCACACCGCGTCGCTCACCGCGACGCTGGCCGAGCGGGACGCCGTGGTCGGCAGGGTGATCGACAAACTCAACGCGGTGCTGGACACGGTGAACGCGCGCGACGGCGAGCTCGCCACGTTGCTGGACGAGACCCAGGCCCTGGTGTCCGGACTGGCCGAGCAGCGCCGGCCGATCGGCGACGCGGTGGCCGCGATGGGTGAGCTGGCGGACGGCACCGGCGACCTGCTCGCGCACGCCCGCGCCCCGCTCCGCGAGGGCATCGCCAACCTGGGCGCGCTCAGCGCGAACCTGGCCGACGCCGAGCCGCTCGTCGAGCACTTCCTGCGCACCCTGCCGGGCAAGGCCGCGACCCTGACCCGGGTGGTGAGCTACGGGAGCTGGCTCAACTTCTACCTCTGCGGGGTCAGCGGCACCGTCGGCGTCCGCGCGCTCGACGTCGAGCTGCCGATCCTGCCGCTGCCCGCCACCAGCGCCGCGCCGAGGTGTGGTTCATGAGGAGGAGCTCGGCCGTGAGATCGTTCCGCGAACGCGACCTGACCCTGCTCGGCGTCGTCTCCACCGTCCTGGCCGGCCTGGCCGTGCTCGCCGCGCTCAACTCCGACGAGCTGCCGCTGATCGGCAGCGGCGGCGTCACCTACGTCGCCGAGTTCGCCGAGGCCGCCGGGATCGACGACACCGTCGAGGTGCGGGCCACCGGGGTCAAGGTGGGCGAGGTGGAGGAGGTCGCGCTCGCCGGCGACCGGATCCGCGTCGAGTTCACCGTCGCCGGCGTCCCGGTCGGCGACCGCAGCACGGTGTCCATCGAGATCAAGACGTTGCTCGGGCAGAAGTACCTGGCCGTGCACCCGGCCGGCGACCGGCCGCAGGATCCCGGCACGCCGATCCCGCGCGAGCGCACCCGGGTGCCCTACGACCTCGGCACGGTCGGCAACGACCTCGCCGCCACCGTCGGGGAGATCGACGCCGACGGGCTCGCCCGCAGCTTCCGGGTCCTCGCCGAGACCTTCGCCGGCAGCCCGCGGCACGTGCGGGACGCGCTGGACGGCGTGTCGGCGCTGTCCGAGGCGATCGCCGCCAGGGACGGCGAGCTGGCCCGGCTGCTGCGCAACACCAACCAGGTCTCCGGCGTGCTCGCCGGCCGGGACGAGCAGGTCACCGCGCTGCTGCGGGACGGCGAGGCGCTGCTGGCGGAGATTCAGCACCGCAAGGACGCCATCGGGCGGTTGCTCGCCGCCACCGTGCGGCTGGCCGACGAGGTGCGCGGGACGGTCGCGGACAACACCGAGCAGCTCGGCCCGGTGCTGGCCGAGCTGGGCCGGGTGACCGACCTGCTCCAGCGCAACCAGGACCACCTGGAACGGGGGCTGGCCAACCTCGCGCCGTTCGCCCGGCTGGCCAACAACGCGCTCGGCAACGGGCGCTGGTTCGAGGTCTACCTGTGCGGGCTGCTGCCGCCGACCGTCGAGGTCGGGGGGCTCACCGTCAACCCCCAGGGCTGCCGGCCACCGTACGGGGGTGGCCAGTGAGCGAGCGTGCGAGCGAACCACTCACCACCGCGGTCCGGCGAGCGCGGACGAGCCCCCGTGAGGTGGCGACGTGAACCCCCGCGCGAACCGGCGGCTCGCGCTGGCCTGCGTCGCGCTGCTCGTGCTGGCCACCGGGTGGTGGTGGCTGGGCCGGGACCGCGGCGGCACCCCGCTCACCGCGTACTTCACCGCCGCCGTCGGCGTGTACCCGGGCTCGGACGTCCGGGTGCTCGGCCTGAAGGTGGGCCGGATCGACGGCGTCGTGCCCGAGGGGGACCGGGTGCGGGTGGACATGACCGTCGACCCGGGCGTGCCGGTGCCGGCCGAGGCCGGCGCGGTGATCGTGGCGCCCACCCTGGTCAGCGACCGGTACGTGCAGCTCACCCCGGTGTACACCGGCGGCCCCACGCTGGCGCCCGGCACGGTGCTCGGCCGGGACCGCACCGCCGCGCCGGTCGAGCTCGACGACCTGGCCCGCGACCTCGACGAGCTGCTCACCGCGCTCGGCCCGGACGGGGCCAACGCCGACGGCGCGCTGGCCGGCGCGCTGGACACCGGCGCGGCGGTGCTCGACGGCACCGGCGCCCGGTTCGGCGAGACGGTGCGGCGGCTGGGCGCCGCGGCGGCCACCCTCGAGGGGGCCAAGGACGACCTGTTCGGCAACGTCGACGGGCTGGCCGGGTTCGCCCGCACCCTCGCCGAGAGCGACGCGCGGCTGCGCGCGGTGTCCGACCGGCTGGTCGACGTCACCGGGTTCCTCGCCGACGAGCGGGCGGCCTTCGCCGTGGCGACCTCGGCCATCGGCACCGCGCTGGCCGAGGTGCACGACTTCATCGGCACCCACCGCGGCGCGCTGCAGTCCAACGTGGACAAGCTGACCGGGATCACCCAGGCGCTGGTGGACCAGCGGGCCGCGCTGGCCGAGGTGCTCGACGTGGCGCCACTGCTGGCCAGCAACGCGATCAACACCTACGACCCCGCCTCCGGCACGCTGCAGGTGCGGGCGAACGTCAACGAGCTCACCAGCCCGCCGATCCTGATGGTGTGCAGCTGCTCCGCCAGGCCGCGCCCGGTCCGGCGGGGGACACCGCGGTGCCGGCGGTGCTGTTCGACACCTGCGCGCGGCTCGCCGGGGTACTCGACGGCACCCTGCCACTGCCCTCGGTGGCCGAGACGCTCGCCGCCATCCAGGCCGGCACCCTGCCACCGTTGCCGCTGCCGCTGGTGGACGCCCTCCGCCTCGGCCCGCCGGGGGGAGGTGGCTGGTGACCCGCCGCGCGCTGCCCGCCTGCCTCGTGGCGGTCCTGCTGGTCGTCACCGGCTGCTCGGGCCGGTTCTCCGGGATGGCCGACCTTCCGCTGCCCGGTGGGGCCGACGTCGGACCCGACCCCTACCGGGTCACCGTGCTGTTCACCGACGTTGCCGACCTGGTGCCGCAGGCGGCGGTGAAGGTCAACGACGTGCCGGTGGGCCGGGTGGAGGGGATCGCGCTGCGCGCGGACAACCGCACGGCCGAGGTGCGGGTGCTGCTCGCCCGGTCGGTGGTGCTGCCCGCCAACGCCACCGGGCGACTACGGCAGTCCAGCCTTCTCGGCGAGAAGTACGTCGACCTCTCGCCGCCGGCTGCCGAGCCGCCGGCCGGCACCCTCGCCGACGGGGCGGTGATCGGCGTGGACCGCACCACCCGCGGCACCGAGGTCGAGGAGGTGCTCGGCGCGGTGTCCCTGGTGCTCTCCGGTGGCGGGTTGACCCAGCTCCGCTCGATCGCCACCGAGCTCGACGCCGCGCTGTCCGGCAACACCGAGCACATCCGCTCGCTGCTGTCCAATGTGGAAACGCTGGCCGCCGCGCTGGACGCCCGGCGCGGCGACATCGTCCGCGCACTGGACGGCGTGGAGCGGCTCACCGGCACGCTTGCCGCGCAGCGGGACACGATCGCCGGCGCGTTGGACGGGCTGGGGCCGGGCATGCGGGTGCTCACCGAGCAGCGGGACCAGCTGGTCGCCCTGCTGGCGGCGATGGACCGGCTGTCCGACGTCACCGTCGACACCCTCGACCGCGGCCGCGCCGAGCTGCTCGCCGACCTGCGCGCGCTGGTGCCGATCCTGGGCCGGCTCGCCGACGCCGGCAGCGCCCTGCCCGAGTCGTTGGAGCTGCTGCTCACCTTCCCGTTCCCGGACGAGGGCCTCGACGTCATCAAGGGCGACTACGCCAACGCGCGCATCAAGGCCGACCTGCGGCTGGACGAGCTGCTGCGCAACCTCGACTCGCCGTACCCGATCATCCAGCCGCCCGGGGGCTCGCCCACCCCGAACCCCGGTGGGACGGTCCCCGCGCCCGGCCCGCCGCTGCCGCTGCCCCCGGTGGGCCCGGCGCCACCCGCCGGGCCGGGGCCGCTGGACGGGCCGCTCGGCGGCCTCGTCGATGGTCTCCTCGGTGGCCTGACGGGAGGTGCGTGATGCCGCGCCGGAGCGTCCGCCTGCGGATCATGGCGTTCTTCGTGATCGCGGTGGTGAGCGTCGGCTACGCCGGGTGGCGCTACGCCGGGCTGGACCGGCTGTTCGGCCACCGGGGGTACCTGGTGACCGTCGAGCTGGCCAGGGGTGGCGGCGTGTTCCCCGGCGCCGACGTCACCTACCGGGGGGTGAGCGTCGGCAGGGTGGCCGAGCTGCGGCTCACCGGCACCGCGGTGGAGGCCGTGCTGGACATCGAGCCCGGCGCGCCGCCAGTGCCGGCGGCCACCCGCGTCGTGGTGGCCAACCGCTCGGCCATCGGTGAGCAGTACGTCGACCTGCGCCCGGACCGCGCGGGGGAGCCCTACCTCGCCGACGGGGCGCGCATCCCGCTGTCGGCCACCACGCTGCCGCTGCCACCGGACCGGCTGCTGTCCGGCGCGCGGGCGCTGCTCGGCGGGGTGTCCACCGAGTCGCTGCGCACCGTGGTGGACGAGCTGCACGCCGGCCTCGCCGGCACCGGGGACGATCTGCAGCGCATTCTGGACACCACCGCCGAGTTCCTGCCGGCGGCGATCGACGCGCTGCCGCGGACCCGGCAGCTGCTGGCCGACGGCCGGACGGTGCTCGGCACCCAGCGCGACCTGACCGGGCCGATCACCGAGTTCGGCGGCGACCTGCGGGCGCTGGCCGCGCAGCTACGCGCCTCCGACCCCGACCTGCGCCGGCTCGTCGACGTCACACCACCGCTGGCCCGGCAGGTCGGCGACGTGCTCGCCCGGTCCGGCTCGGACCTGTCGGTGGTGCTGGCGAACCTGCTCACCACGGCGACCGTGTTCGCGGTCCGGGTCGACGCGTTGGAGCAGGCCAACGTGCTCTACCCGTACCTCCCGGTGATCGGCAACGCGCTGTTCCCCGGGGACGGCACCGCGCACATGGGCCTGGTGCTCAACGTCTTCCACCCGTTCTCCTGCACGAAGGGCTACGAGGGCACCGCGCGACGACCCGGCGGGGACCTCACCGACGCGCCGCCCAACCCGCGGGCAAACTGCGCCGAGCCACCCGGCAGCCCGACGAGCGTGCGCGGCTCGCAGAACGCGCCCTACCCCGGGGTGCCGCCCGCGGTGCCGGCCCCGACCGAAACAGGCGCCGCGCCAGCGGGGGAGCCTACGCCAGGGCTGCTCGGCCGGTCGGGGGTGACGTTCAGCGGCTGGCGACCGCTGCTGGGCCTGCCCGGCTGATGCGGGTGGGCGGCCGTGCCGCGGTGGCACACGGCGAGGCATAAGGTGAACGGCATGTCTGTGGCCCGAACCGGAGTCAGCGGGGAGCGTCGCGGCCAGTCCCGCCGCGCGGGCCGGAGCGGTCGCACGGGTCGCACCCAGGAGGAACGCAGTGCCGCCATGCGGCAGCGGCTGCTCGACGCGACCATCGACTGTCTCGTGGAGTACGGCTACGCGGGCACCACGACGACCAAGGTGGCCGACCGGGCCGGGGTCACCCGCGGTGCGCAGGTCCACCACTTCCCGACCAAGTCGGACCTGGTGGTCTCGGCGATCCGCTACCTCGCCGCGAAGCGGACCGAGCTGGCCTTCGGTGAGCTGGACCGGCTGCGCGAGTCGGCCGACCCGATCGGCGACGCGCTCGACCTGCTGTGGGAGATCCACCAGGGGCCGGTGTTCTCGGCCACGGTCGAGCTGTGGGTGGCCGCCCGCACGGACCCCGAGCTGCGCCGGCACATGTCGGTGGCCGAGCCGGTGGCGACCAGCAGCCTCGTCGAGTTCGGCAAGGCGCTGCTGCCGGACTACGCCGAGCACCCGGAGTTCCTGCACGCCGTCTACACCGCGATGGACGTGGTGCGCGGCATCCTGATCGCCAGCTGGGCCACCCGGGACCGCCGGGAGCTGGACGCCCGCTGGGCCCGGGCCCGCCGGCACCTGCGCCTGCTGATCGACGGCCTCATGGCCGGCCACGTGCACCCGGCCGACGCCTGATCGCCGCGACTCGATCACCCAGGTCGCGCACGTCGGTTGACATCGGGTGAGCGCCGGTGCTCATCCGGGTGAGGGTTCACCCACCCGGCGCCATACGATGCCCGCGACAGCTGTCAGAGTGTGGCGCGACCGGGCCGGGAGGCGAGGCGGTGGGCTCACCAGCACGCGAGGACACCACGGCGGTCGACGGCGCGACGCGCGAGGGTGCGGCGGAGGGCCCGGAACGTTCGGACCACCACCCGCCGGCGCCGGTCGCGTGGTGGCCGGTCGGCGGGATCGCCGCGGCGGTGGGAGTCGTGCTGCTGGCCACCGCCGGCCGGATCGGCTACTTCGGCGACGAGCTGTACTTCCTGGCCGCGGGGCGGTACCACCTGGAGTGGGGCTACGCCGACCAGCCCTGGCTGCTGCCGCTGCTGGCCCGCGCCATGGACACGCTGTTCCCCGGCTCGGTGGTCGGGCTGCGGCTGCCCGCGCTGCTGGTCACCGTCGCCGGCGTGGTGGTCACCGCGCTGATCGCCCGCGAGCTCGGCGGTGGCCGGCACGCGCAGACCCTGGCCGCCGGCGCCTACGCGATCTGCCCGCAGCTGCTGGTCTCCGGCCACCTGCTGGCCACCTCCACCATCGACCCGTTCCTGTGGACGGTCACCACCTGGCTGGTGGTCCGCTGGGTGCGGGTGCGCGGCCAGCGCGGCGCCGACCGCCTGCTGCTGCTCGCCGGCTGCGTCACCGCGGTGGCGATGCAGGGCAAGTTCCTCATCGTGTTCCTCTGGCTCGCGCTGGCCGCCGTGGTGCTGGTCACCGGCCCGCGCGAGTTGCTGCGCCGCCCCGCGCTGTGGGCCGGCGGCGCGATCGCCGTGCTCGCCACCGTGCCGACCCTGCTGTGGCAGGCCCGCAACGGCTGGCCGTACCTGGAGATGCAGGAGGTGGTGGCCGAGCAGGTCCACCGCATCCTCGGCGGGCCGCTGCTGTTCGTGCCGATCGCCCTGGTGGCCGCCGGCCCGCTGGTGGGCGCGTTCCTGGCGGTGCACGGCCTGTGGCAGCTGCTGCGCGCCCCGGAGCTGGCCGCCTACCGCTTCCTCGGCTGGACCGCGCTGGCGGTCACCGCGCTCTTCGTGGTCACCGTCGGCCGCTACTACTACGTCGCCGGGCTGTACGGGCTGCTGTTCGCCGCGTCCGCGGTGCGCCTCGAACGGCACCGGCCGGCCCGGTGGTGGCGGTGGGTGCCCACCTGGCCGGTGTACGCCCTGTCGGCGGTGGTCGTGATCGGCGTCGGGCTGCCCGTCCGTCCGGTGTCGACGGTCACCACCACCGACTTCGTCGCCAGCGGCAGCCTCGGCTGGCCCGAGCTGGCCGACACCGTGGCCGCCGCGCACCGCGCGCTGCCGCCCGGCGAACGGGACCGGGCCGTGGTGTTCACCGAGACCTACTGGCAGGCCGGCGCGCTGGAGGTCTACGGTCCCGAGCGCGGGCTGCCGCCGGTGTTCAGTCCCGAGCGCGGCTACTGGTTCACCGGGCGCCCGCCGGAGGGCAGCGACCCGCTGCTCGTGGTCGGCATGGACCCCGGGTACCTGCGCGGGTTCTGTGCCGGCGTGCGCGAGGTCGAGCGGGTGCGGCTGGCCGCCGTGCCCGAGGAGAACGTGAACCAGGGCGTGCCGGTGTGGCTGTGCTCGGGGCCGCGCGCGCCGTGGGACCGGTTGTGGCCCGAGCTGCGCCGGATGTGACGCCGAGGCCGAAGCTCCACAGTAGACAGTTCGAGGACAAGGGGGACAGGTGACCGGATCCGGTACGACGCTGCGGCTGCGCCCGCCGCGTCACCAGGTGGACCGCAGGGCGATCGGCTGGTGGCTGGTGCAGACGTCGGTGACCGTGGCCGTGCCCGTCGTGGTGCTGGTCGTGCTGGGGCTCGCGCTGCCCGGCGCGCGGTTCTGGCTGCTGGCGCCGGCCGTCGTGCTCGCCGTGGTGGGCCTGCCGCTGGCGGCGCTGCTGCCGTTCTGGTGGTACCGGGTGCACCGCTGGGAGGTGACCGACAGCGCCGTCTACACCCGCACCGGCTTCTTCTGGCAGGAGTGGCGGGTGGCCCCGATGTCCCGGATCCAGACGGTGGACACCCAGCGCGGCCCGCTCGAGCAGCTCTTCGGGCTGGCCACGGTCACCGTCACCACCGCGTCGGCCAAGGGCGCGGTGACGATTCCCGGCCTCGACCACCAGGTGGCCGCCGACCTCGCCGAGCAGCTCACCGCGACCACCCAGGCCACCCCCGGGGACGCGACATGACCGCCGAGTGGTGCAAGCTGGACCGCCGCACGGTCGCCGTCACCGCGTTGACCACCGCCGGGGTGGCCGTCGCCGCCGGCGTGCCCACCGGCGTCGGCCTGGCGAAGGGCACCGGGCCCTGGGCGGCGCTCGCGCTGGTGCTCGGTGGGGCGCTGCTGCTGACCGTCGGCGCCGCGGCGGTGGACGACCTGCGGTGGCGGCGCACCAGCTACCGGGTCGGCGCGGAGCGGGTGGAGCTGCGGTCCGGGATCCTGGTCCGCAACCGGCGCTCGCTGGCCCGTGAGCGAATCCGCAGCGTGGACCTCACCGCCAACCCGCTGTTGCGGATCTTCGGCCTGACCAACGTCAAGATCGGCACCGGGGAGAGCACCGGCGCCGGTGAGGGCTCGCTGATGCTTCACCCGGTGACCCGGGAGGAGGGCGAGCGGCTGCGCACCGAGCTGCTGCATCGGGCCCCCGCCGGCGGTGACGACGACGCCGGGAGTGCCGGCGGCGGCGACGGTGTCGTTGCCGGGGAGCTGGCCCGGCTCGATCCGAGCTGGGTGCGGTTCGCCCCGATGTCGTTTCTCACCCCCACCATCGGGGTGGCCGCGTTCGGCGTCGTCCTGCAGGTGGCCGAGTGGTTCGGCCTGCAGGAGGGGGTGATCAGTTGGGCGCTGGACCTGCTGCGCGGCCTGCCGCTGCTGCTGGCGCTGCTGTCGGTGGTGGTCACCGGGATCGTGGTGGGCGTGCTCGGCTCGCTCGCGGTGTTCGTCGAGATGTGGTGGCAGTTCCGGCTGGAGCGCGAGCCCAACGGCACGCTGCGGGTGCGCCGCGGCCTGCTCACCACCCGCTCGGTGTCGCTGGAGGAGCGCCGGCTGCGCGGGGTCGAGCTGGTCGAGCCGCTGGGCAACCGGCTGCTCGGCGGGGCCCGGCTGGACGCGGTCGCCACCGGCCTGGTGCGGCCCAAGGAGGGCAGCAGGACCGACCACAAGACGCTGCTGCCGCCCGCGCCGCGCGCCGACGCCGACCGGGTCGCCGCGGCGGTGCTGCGCGAGCCGGTCGCGCCGACCGCGTCGGTGCGGCTGACCGGCCACCCGCCGGCGGCCCGCGCCCGGCGGCTGCGCTGGGCGGTGCTGGCCGCCCTGGTCCCGCCCGCGGTGCTGGCCGTGCTGGGCGCGCTGCTCACCGACGTGCTGCTGCACCTGGCCTGGATCACCGCGTTGGTGCTGCTGCCGGTGGCCGTGCTGCTCGCGCTGGAGGCGTACCGCAACCTCGGGCACGGCCTCACCGGCGGCTACCTGGTGACGCGGCACGGTTCCGTGCGGCGGACCACGGTGGCCCTGCAGCGGCGCGGCGTGATCGGCTGGACCGCCACCCAGTCGATCTTCCAGCGGCGCGCCGGGCTGCTCACCCTCACCGCGACCACCGCCGCCGGCGCCGGCGCCTACTCGATCTACGACGTGGGCCAGGAGCAGGGTCTCGCGTTCGCCGAGGAGGCCGTCCCCGACCTGTTCGGCCCCTTCCTCGACCGCACCTGACCCCCTGCCGTGTTCGCCCGCCACGTCGGCGGGGATGTCGGTGGGGGGCGCTAGGTTGCGGGCATGCGTGAGGCTTTCGGCGCCGAGTTCGCCGTTCCCGACGGGTACCTGAACACCCCGAGCATCGGCGTGCCGCCAGCGCACGTGGCCGACGCCGTTGTCGAGTCCGTGCAACGTTGGCGGCGTGCCGCCGACAACGCCGACGACTTCGAGGACGTGGTCGACGCGTCGCGGGCCGGGTTCGCCCGGCTGGTCGGCGTGCCCACCGAGTGGGTGGCGATCGGGACGACGGTGGCGCAGTTGGTGGCACTGGCCGCGGCCGGCGTCCCGGATGGCGGGCGGGTGCTGCTGGCCCGCGGCGACTTCACCAGCGTCGGCTACCCGTTCGCCGCGCAGGCCCGACGCGGGATCACCACCACCGAGGTGCCGCTGGCCGAGCTGCCGGAGCGGGTGGCGGGGCACGACCTGGTCGCGGTGAGCGTGGCGCAGTCCGCCGACGGCGCGTTGGTCGACCTCGCCGCGCTGCGTGCCGCGGCGGAGGCCGCGGGGGTGCCGGTGCTGCTGGACGCCACCCAGGCGGCCGGCTGGCTTCCGCTGCGGCTGGACTGGGCGGACTGGGTGGTCGCCGCGGCGTACAAGTGGCTGCTCTCGCCGCGCGGCGCGGCGTGGCTGGCCGTGCGCCCCCGGGCGGCGGAGCGCTCGGTGCCGGTGGCGGCGAACTGGTACGCGGGGGAGGATCCGTGGGGCCGCTCGGCGTACGGCCTGCCGATGCGGCTGGCGTCGGGCGCCCGCGGCCTGGCCGCCTCGCCGGTCTGGCTGGCCCACGTCGGCGCCGCCGCCGCGCTGCCCTACCTGGCCGACCTCGACCTGGAGGAGGTGCGCCGGCACGACGTCGGGCTGGCCAACCGGCTGCGGGCCGGTCTGGGCCTGCCGCCGGGGGACAGCGCCATCGTCGCCGTCGAGGCCGACCGGGCGGCCGAGCGGCTCGCCGCCGCCGGTGTCAGGGCGAGTGTGCGCAACGGCCGGGCCCGGGTGGGCTTCCACCTCTACAACACCACCGACGACGTGGACCGCGCGCTCGAGGCGCTCGCGCGGCCGTCGTGACCTCCCGGTCGGCGGCCAGATTCGGTACGGTGCCCCACCGTGGTTGGAACGCGACACGAACCCGCCGAGCCCGCCGGGATGCGGCACACCGCGCCGCTGCCCAGGGTGCCGGCGGCGGCACCGGAACGGTCACGTGGCCGCCGCCGGCACCTGCTCGTCGCCGCCGGGCTGGTGGCCGTCGCCGCGGCGTCGGCGCTGGTGTGGTCGCTGGTCCGGGACGCCCAGCGCGACCCCGGCCAGGCCGTGCCGGTGGACCCGCTGACCAGCGGCGCCTTCCGCTACCAGGTGGTGGCCGGCCCGGTGACCACCGCCGACTGCGCGGCCAACTCCTACGGTGCGGTCCACGACTGGTTCACCACCCACCCGTGCACCCGGCTCTCCCGCTCGCTCTACGTCACCGAGACCGCCGAGGTCAGGGCCCTGGTGTCGGTCGCCCAGGTCACCATGCCGACACCGGCGCTGGCCCAACAGTTGAAGGCGATCACCGACACCGACAACACCGGCAACGTCAGCGACCTCGTGCGGGACGGCACGGCCGACCTCCCCGGCGCGCCGAGCGTCGCGCGGGGGGAGTACGCCTCCCGCTCAGGGGGCGCCACGGTCACCGTGGTGGAGGCGAACTTCTTCGCCGACCACCGCGACCCCGCACTGCTCACCCGGATCGCCACCGACGCGCTCCGGCTCGCCGACACCCTGCCCTGACGGGGGCCCGGCCGATCGAACCGCGGCTCACGGCGTGCCGGGCAGCGGGACGGCGGCCGGCTCCCGGCCGGCCTCGGCGCGCCAGCTCGTGCCGCGGGTCGCCGAGCCCACCAGCGCCCCCGCGGCCATCGTGCGCAGTCCCTCGTCGTCGGTCCGTTCCAGGACGCCGCGCCAGGCCAGCGCCGCGTCGGCCTCGGCCGTGGCGACCACCGCGGTCGCCGACGCCTCGTCGGTCACCGGCTCCGGCGTGAGGTAGGCCGGCTCGGCCGGGACCGACTCCGCGCCCGCCGCGTCGAGCACCCGCTCGCAGGCGTCCCGGCGGTCCCGGTGCGCGGCGGCGCCCTCGGTGACCCCCCTGTCGTAGGCCGCCGGCAGGAACGCGCTGACCAACCCGTAGACCCAGACCGCCGCGTGCTCGGCGGCCAGTGCCTGCCGCAGCGCGTTCACCGCCTCCGGGGGCAGCGGCCCGGTCGACACCGGCCCCAACGCGCCCGGCTGGCCCGCGCCGAGCTCGCGGGCGAGCTGCTGCACCCCCGCGCAGCCGGCGGCCACGGAGCCGACCAGTCCCGCCCGGTACCGCGGCACGGCCGGCACCAGCCCCAGCGCCTCCTCCCGCGCCTCGGTCAACCGCTGTCCCAGTGCCGCCAGGTCGGCGACCGCGCCGGGGTCGCCGCCGGCGGCCCGCTCCGGGCGCGGGCTGTTCTGCCGCTCGATCTCGGCGCGTAGCGCGTCCGCGTGCGCGGTGCGCACCGCGACCACCTGCTGGGCGAGCTGGGCGTGCCGCGGCGCCGACTCGGCGAGCGCTCCGGCCGCGCGTGCGTCCGCCTCCGCGCGCGCCAGCAGCGGCAGCAGCGGGTCGGGGCCGGTCGAGTAACCCGTGGCACCCAGATCACAGCCGGCCAGCGGCAGGGCGAGCGCGGCCAGCGCGCCGGTCCGCAGCACGTCACGCCGAGTGAGCGGTAGGGGGCCAAGTCTGCGTCCGAGTCTCCATCCGAGCGTCACGTGGCCCCATCCTGCCAGGCGAGCCCTGACCACCGGCGACCGCGCACGCCGGCAGGATAAGCTGGACCATCGACAACAGAACGGCAGCAGGGACGCCGCGGGAGGCAGCACCCCGGCGGACGGACCGGCTACGTACCGCAGCCGAACAGGGAGCAGCACGGTGCCAGGAGAACTCGCCAGCCGGCTGGAGCCGATCGTGGCCGAGGCCGTCGCGACCGCGGGTTTCGACCTCGACGCGCTCGACGTCCAGCAGGCCGGCCGGCGCAAGCTGGTCAAGGTGGTGGTGGACGGCGACGACGGCGTCGGCCTGGACGAGGTCGCCGACATCAGCCGCCTGGTCTCCGCGCGGCTGGACGAGCACGACGAGCTGATCGCCGGCGCCTACACCCTGGAGGTCACCTCCCCCGGTGTGGACCGGCCGCTCACCAGGCCGCGACACTGGCGGCGGGCGCGGTTCCGGCTGGTGCGGGTGACCCCCACCGAGGGGCCCGCGTTCGTCGGCCGCGTCGGGCACGCCGGCGAGGACGCGGTGCGGATGCTGGTCGACGGTGAGCTGCGCGACGTCGCCTACTCCGACGTGACCAGAGCGGTCATCGAGGTCGAGTTCCGGCAGCCACCGGCCGCCGAGCTCAAGATGCTGGAAGAAGACGGGCGAGACCTGGAGGAGCCGAGGTGAACGTCGACATCGCGGCGCTGCGCGCGATCGAGCGGGACAAGGACATCCCGTTCGAGACCGTGCTCGAGGCCATCGAGTCCGCCCTGCTGACCGCCTACAAGCACACCGAGGGCCACCAGCCCCGGGCGCGGATCGACATCGACCGCAAGACCGGCCACGTCCGGGTGCTGGCGCACACGCTGGACGAGAACGGCGAGATCGCCGAGGAGTGGGACGACACCCCGGAGGGCTTCGGCCGGATCGCGGCCACCACCGCGCGGCAGGTCATCCTGCAGCGGCTGCGCGACGCCGAGCACGAGCGGACCTACGGCGAGTTCTCCGCCAGGGAGGGCGAGATCGTCGCCGGGGTGATCCAGCGCGACGCCAGGGCCAACGCCCGCGGCATGGTGATCGTCCAGGTCGGCGACACCGAGGGCGTGCTGCCCGCCGGCGAGCAGGTGCCCGGTGAGAGCTACGAGCACGGCGCCAGGATCAAGGCCTACGTGGTCACGGTCTCGCGCAGCGCCCGCGGCCCTTCGATCACCCTGTCCCGCAGCCATCCGAATCTGGTGCGCAAGCTGTTCGCGCTGGAGGTTCCGGAGATCGCCGACGGCACGGTGGAGATCGCCGCGGTCGCCCGCGAGGCGGGGCACCGGTCGAAGATCGCGGTGCGGTCGACGGTGCCCGGGGTCAACGCCAAGGGCGCGTGCATCGGGCCGGTGGGCGCCCGGGTGCGCAACGTGATGAGCGAGCTCAACGGCGAGAAGATCGACATCATCGACTACTCGGAGGATCCCGCGCGGTTCGTCGGGAATGCGCTGTCCCCGGCGAAGGTTGTGTCCGTCAGGGTCGTCGACGAGCGCACCAAGACGGCCAGGGTGGTGGTCCCCGACTTCCAGTTGTCCCTGGCCATCGGCAAGGAAGGGCAGAACGCCCGCCTCGCCGCGCGGCTCACCGGCTGGCGGATCGACATCCGCAGCGACGCCGCGCCGGAGGAGCCCGCCGGCCCGGCGCCGGTGGACCCCTCGCGCGCGGCGGCAACCGGTTCGGCTGAGTGAGGGGCGACGGGCTAGACTTGGCGGTGGTGCAAGGTCCGAGGCCGAGTTCCGCACGCCGCGAGCACGGAGATCATCCGGTTCGCACCTGCGTGGGGTGCCGGCAGCGGGCGTTGGCCGCCGAGTTGCTGCGCGTCGTCGCGCGGGACGGGCACGTGGTCGTCGACGAACGTCGGCGGCTGCCCGGGCGGGGTGCGTGGCTGCACCGCAGCCCGGAGTGCCTGGCCAAGGCCGAACGGCGGCGGGTCTTCCCCAGGGCGTTACGGGTGTCCGGGGTGCTCGCCACCGGGGAGCTACGGCATCATCTCGAGTGGCAGGCCGAGCGGTCCGCACCGCCGCGGCCCGTGCAGGACGCGGCACCGGGAACCTCCCGGGGCCGGTGGGAACGAAGGAAGCAGGTCGACCCGTCATGAGTCAGCCGTGAAGCTGAAGCCATGAACGCGCGACGATAGGACGAGGTCAGCGGGTTGCGCCGCCGACCTCACCAGTTGAGGAGAGCAGTGGCAGGCAAAGCCCGCGTACACGAGCTCGCGAAAGAGCTCGGGGTCACGAGTAAGGAAGTTCTCGCCAAGCTGAAGGAGCAGGGCGAGTTCGTGAAGTCCGCGTCGTCCACGGTGGAGGCGCCCGTCGCCCGCCGCGTGCGCGACGCGTTCGCCCGCAAGGACGGCAAGCAGGACAGGGCCGCCGGCAAGAAGCCCGCGGCGACCAGCGGTAACGGCACGGCCGGGACGAGCACTGCTGCTGCCCCGGTGAAGTCGGTGCCCGCACAGTCGGAGGCCGCCCGGCCCGCGACCAAGCCAGGGCCGCCGGGGCCGCCGGGGCCGAAGCCCGGCCCCAAGCCCGGTCCCGCGCCCACCCCGGCCGAGCCCCCGGCCGCCAGGCCGGGTCCCAAGCCGCAGCCCGCGCAGCCGGCGAGCCCGGCCGCCAGCGGTGGCTCCGTGGTGCCGCCCAAGCCGCAGGGTCCCAAGCCCGGCCCGAAGCCGGGTCCGCGCACGCCGCGGGTCGGCAACAACCCGTTCGGCGTCGGCTCCGGCTCGGCGCCCCGCCCCGCCGCGCCCCGGCCCGGTCCGGGTCAGGGCGGTGAGCGGGCACCGCGGCCCGGCGGTGAGCGGCCGGCCGCGGGTCCCCGTCCCGGTGGCGCGCCCGGCGGCAACCGGCCCAGTCCCGGCAACATGCCGCCGCGCCCGAACCCGGGCATGATGCCCACCCGCCCGCCGCGTCCGGGTGGTCCCGCCGGTGGCCGCGGTGGTCCCGGTGGCCGCACCAGCGCCGGTGCCGGCCGGGGTGGTCCCGGCGGTGGCGGTCCGCGCGGCGGTGGCGGCGGTGGTTTCCGCGGCGGCCCCGGTGGTGGCGGCGGTGGCGGCGGTTTCCGGGGTGGTCCCGGTGCCCCGCCCGCCGGTGGTGGCTTCCGCGGTGGTCGTGGCGGCCCCGGTGGTCGCGGTGGCGCGGCCGGCGCGTTCGGCCGCCCCGGTGGCCCCTCGCGCAAGGGCCGCAAGTCGAAGCGGCAGAAGCGCCAGGAGTACATGGACAACATGCAGGCGCCCACCGTGGGTGGGGTGCGCCTGCCCAAGGGCAACGGCGAGACGGTCCGGCTGCCCCGCGGCGCGTCGCTGACCGACTTCGCCGAGAAGATCGACGCCAACCCGGCCTCGCTGGTGCAGGTGTTGTTCCACCTCGGTGAGATGGTCACGGCCACCCAGTCGGTGTCCGAGGAGGTCCTCGAGCTGCTCGGCTCGGAGATGAACTACACCGTGCAGGTGGTCAGCCCGGAGGAGGAGGACCGCGAGCTGCTCGAGGCCTTCGACATCACCTACGGCGAGGACGCCGGCGACGAGGAGGACCTGCGGGTCCGGCCGCCGGTGGTCACCGTGATGGGCCACGTCGACCACGGTAAGACCCGCCTGCTGGACACCATCCGGAAGACGAAGGTGCACGAGGGCGAGGCCGGTGGCATCACCCAGCACATCGGTGCCTACCAGGTCGAGACCGAGCTCGAGGGCGAGGAGCGGCTCATCACCTTCATCGACACCCCGGGTCACGAGGCGTTCACCGCCATGCGTGCCCGCGGTGCCCAGGCCACCGACATCGCGGTGATCGTGGTCGCCGCCGACGACGGCGTGATGCCGCAGACGGTGGAGGCGATCAACCACGCCCAGGCGGCGAAGGCGCCGATCGTGGTCGCGGTCAACAAGATCGACAAGGAGGGCGCCAACCCGCAGAAGATCCGGCAGCAGCTCACCGAGTACGGCCTGGTCGCCGAGGAGTACGGCGGCGACACGATGTTCGTCGACATCTCCGCCCGGGAGAACATCAACATCGACGGGCTGCTCGAGGCGATCCTGCTGACCGCGGACGCGGCGCTGGACCTGCGGGCCAACCCCGACATGGAGGCCCAGGGCGTGGCGATCGAGGCGCACCTCGACCGCGGCCGCGGTCCGGTGGCGACCGTGCTGGTGCAGCGCGGCACGCTGCGGGTCGGTGACTCGGTGGTGGCCGGCGACGCCTACGGCCGGGTGCGCCGGATGGTCGACGAGTACAACCGCGACGTCACCGAGGCGACCCCGTCGCAGCCGGTCCAGGTCATCGGGTTCACCTCGGTGCCGGGTGCCGGCGACACGTTCCTCGTGGTGGACGAGGACCGGGTGGCCCGGCAGATCGCCGAGCGCCGCCAGGCCCGGATCCGCAACGCGCAGAACGCGGCCAAGCGCAAGCGGGTCAGCCTGGAGGACCTGGACTCCGCGTTGAAGGAGACCAACACCCTCAACCTGATCATCAAGGGTGACAACTCGGGTACCGTCGAGGCACTCGAGAGTGCCCTGATGCAGCTCGAGGTGGGGGACGAGGTCGACCTCAACGTCGTCCACCGCGGCGTCGGCGGGGTGACCGAGAGCGACATCGACCTGGCGACCGCGTCCGACGCGATCGTGCTGGGCTTCAACGTGCGGGCGCAGGGCAAGGCGACCGAGCGGGCCACCCGCGAGGGCGTCGACGTCCGCTACTACACGGTGATCTACCAGGCGATCGAGGAGATCGAGCAGGCGCTCAAGGGCATGCTCAAGCCGGAGTACGAGGAGGTCGAGCTCGGCAGGGCGGAGGTCCGCGAGGTCTTCAAGTCCTCCAAGGTCGGCACCATCGCCGGCTGCCTGGTCACCTCCGGGATCATCCGGCGCAACGCCAGGGCGCGGCTGCTGCGGGACAACGTGGTGGTCGCGGACAATCTGCCGGTCAACTCGCTGCGCCGGTTCAAGGACGACGTGGTGGAGGTGCGTGACGGCTTCGAGTGCGGTCTCACCCTCGGCTCGTACAACGACATCAAGGTCGACGATGTCGTCGAGACGTACGAGCAGCGGGAGAAGCCGCGGAGCTGAGCCACCGGCCCGGTGGGGACCCGGCACGCCCTGGCCCCCACCGGGCTCCGCTCGTCACTGTCGTCGATGACCTGGTGATGCCCGTTGTACGTCGGTTCGCTCGAGCTGGACCTGCTGCTCGGTGACGTCCGGTCGCTGAAGCAGAAGCGCTCCGCGGTGCGTCCGCTGCTGGCCGAGGTGCGCCGCCGGTTCGACGTGTCCGTGGCCGAGGCCGGCCACCTGGACCTGCACCGGCGCGCCCTGGTCGGGGTCGCCGTGGTGGCCGCCGACGCCGCGCACGTGCGCGACGTGCTCGACCGCTGCGAGCGGTTGGTGGCCGAGCGTCCCGAGCTGGAGCTGCTGTCCGCGAGGCGCCGCCTCATCGGGCCCGACGACGAGTAGCTACCCGTTTCCCGAACGAGAAGGGGGTGCGCCGTGGCCGATCAGGCACGCGCCCGCAGGTTGGCCAAGCGGATCGCGCAGATCGTCGCGTCCGCGCTGGAGCACGAGGTGAAGGATCCGCGCCTCGGCCACGTGACGATCACCGACGCCAAGGTCACCGGCGACCTGCGCGACGCCACCGTGTACTACACCGTCCGCGGGGAGCGGCTGGACGTCCCGCCGGACTTCGCCGGTGCCGCCGCCGCACTGGAGTCGGCCAAGGGCGTGCTGCGCAGCAAGGTGGGGGAGGGCACCGGCGTCCGGTACACCCCGACGCTGACCTTCGTCGCCGACAGCGTTCCCGAGGACGCGCGGCGGATCGAGGAGCTCCTGGCCAAGGCCAGGGAGGCCGACGCCGAGGTGGCCCGCCGGGCCACGGAGGCACGGCCGGCGGGGGACCCCGACCCCTACCGCGCGCCGCGCGAGGAGGAGCCGGAGGAGACCGACGAGTTCACCGGCCCGGACTCCCGCGGCTGACCGACATCGGCGAGCTCAACGTCAGCGTGGCTTGCTCGCCACCACGAGGTCGCGCACGATGGCCTGGTCGACCCGGTGGACGAACTCCTCGAACGGGCCGCCGGTGCGCACCTCCAGGCCGGCCCGCTCGAGGATCGCGACCAGCTCGGCCCGGTCGACGACGTGGGTGTTCCACGAGATGCCCATCGCGCCGCCGCGGCGGAGCACCCTGGTCCACACCGGCACCGCGGCGGCGAGCAGCTCGCGCGGGTTGCGGGTCACTCCCGGCGTCTGGGCGCGGTGGCTGCCGTGCTGGATGCCGTAGGGCGCGTCGGCGACGACGACGTCGACCGAGCCGGGCCGGACCAGCTCGTCGGTGGTCAGCGTGTCGCACTGCAGGTGGGTGAGCCGGCGGGTGTCACCGGCCTTGTAGGCCTCCTTGGTCAGGCCGAACTCGACCTCCAGCCGCCGGCCGAGGCGCACCTTGTTGCGGCGCACCTGCCCGGACTCGGCGCGGTGCTTGATCCGCTTGGTGCGCAACCAGGTCTTGAGGAACTGCTCGTGGGCCTCGAAGTCGCGGCCGTCGACGTCCAGCCCGGTGGCCGAGTAGCCGTACATCATGGCCTGGTGCAGCGTGGTGCCCCGGCCGCACAGCGGGTCGAGCACGTGCAGCGCCCGCTCCCGCATCGCCGCCGGCCGGTCGGTGGCCATCAGCGTCACGTTGAGCAGCAGCTTGGTGAACAGCTCGTTGGTCTTGCCGGAGTACTTGGGGATGGTCAGCAGGTCCGAGTCGAACCGGTCGAGCGGATCCACCGGCAGCGGCCGCAGCAGCTCGCCGGTGCGTTCGAACAACGCGTACCGGGCGGACAGGTCGGACAGGAACCCGACGTCGGCGGCGGACAGCGGGCGCTCGGTGGCGAAGGTCACGTAGTCCACTCCGCCCATCCGCTCCTGCCCGATCTCGCCCACCGGGGTCGACAGCACGGCGTCGGCGAAGACCCGCAGCTCGGCGCGCAGCAGCCGGGGTGCGGTGTCGGTGTAGACCCGGTTGGCCGAGGGGTAGACGAGGATCGCGTACTCGGGCATGGCGCCAGAGCGTAACTTGCCCGGTGTCGACCCCCAGCCGCCCGCACCCGTGAAGGACGCCCCGTGCCCGGAACCCTCCAGACCGACCTCACCCGCGCCGCCGACCTGCTGCGCGCCGCCACCGACGTGACGTTGCTGGCGCACGTCCGGCCCGACGCCGACGCGCTGGGCAGCGCGCTCGCGCTCGGCCTGGTGCTGCGGCGCCGCGGCGCGCGGGTGCGGGTGTCGTTCGCCGACCCGGCCGAGCCGCCGGAGGGCCTGCGCGGCCTGGACACCGAGGGGTTGTGGGTGCCGCCCGCGACGTTGCCGGCGGGGGAGGGGCTGCTGGTCGTGCTGGACACGGCGAGCCCCGCTCGGCTCGGGGCGCTGGGCGGGCGGGTGCCGGCCGCGGTCGCCGCCGGGGTCCCGGTGCTGGTCGTCGACCACCACGCGACGAACACCCGCTACGGCACCCACGATGTCGTGGACGGCACCGCCGAGGCGACCGCCGTGCTGGTGCTGCGGCTGATCGACGAGCTCGGCGCGGAGCTCGACGAGCCGGTGGCGCGCTGCCTCTACGCCGGGGTGATGACCGACACCAGTGGGTTCCGCCGGGCCCGCCCGGCCACCCACCACGTGGCCGCGCGGCTGCTCGCGGCCGGCGTCGACCCCGACCCGCTGACCCGCGCGCTGGTCGACGACCACCCGTTCGCGTGGCTGCCGATGCTCGGTGCCGTGCTCGCCGGCGCCCGGCTCGACCCGGCCGCGGCGGCGGGGCGTGGCCTGGTGCACGCGGTCGTGCCGGCCGAGCTGGTCGCCACGGTCCGGTTGGAGGAGGTGGAGAGCGTGATCGACGTCGTACGGTCCACCCGGGAGGCGGAGGTCGCGGCGGTGCTCAAGGAGCTGGAGCCGGGGGAGTGGACGGTGTCGCTGCGGGCGAAGGAGGCGGTGGACGTGGCCGCGGCCGCCCGCGCCCTGGGCGGCGGCGGGCACCGGCTGGCGGCCGGGTGCACGGTGCGCGGCACCGCCGACGAGGTGGTGGCCCGGATCAAGGCCGCACTGGCTGGCGTCGCCGGCTGACGTCTGCTGTGGTCTTCTCCTGAGTTGCCGCGTCCCGGACCCCATCCCGAAGCCTGATTGTGTTGGCGGCTTCGGATCGGGATGGGGTGGGGGAGTGGATGTGGCTTCAACCCGTGTTGGCCCGCCCGACCGTTCGCGGCGCTGCGCTGGGCCGGGTGGGGGACGGGGATGGCGCGCTCTTTGGGATGAGGCGTGCCGCACTGGGGCTGGGCGGTGCGATCGGTCGTGTCGGTGGCGGCGGCTACCGTGGCCTTGCGCGCGCCTGGCGGACTCGGCCACGGCCTCGCGGCGAAACGCGTGCACGACCACGGAAATGGGGGGATGGCGGCGGTGACGGCGACCTCGCCGGTGGCGGACCGGGTGCCGGCGCGCCGGGTGCTGGGGCTGGCGGTCCCGGCGCTCGGAGTGCTCGCCGCCGAGCCGCTGTACGTCCTGGTCGACACGGCGGTGGTCGGGCACCTCGGCGCGCTGCCGCTGGCCGGCCTCGCCCTCGGCGGCGCGCTGCTCACCCTGGTGTCCACGCAGCTGACCTTCCTGTCCTACGGCACCACCGCCCGGGCGGCCCGGCTGCACGGCGCCGGCCGGCGCGCCGACGCGGTCGGCGAGGGGGCGCAGGCGACCTGGCTGGCGCTGGCCGTCGGGCTGGTGGTGCTGGGCCTCGGCCAGCTGCTCGCCGCGCCGGTGGCGCTGGCCATGTCCGGCGACCCCGCCATCGCCGACCGGGCCGTGTCCTGGCTGCGGATCGCGCTGTTCGGCGCGCCACTGATCCTGGTCACCGTGGCCGGCAACGGCTGGATGCGCGGGGTGCAGGACACCGTGCGCCCGCTGCGTTACGTCCTGGCCGGCAACGGGATCTCCGCCGTGCTGTGCCCGGTCCTGGTGTACCCGGTCGGCTGGGGCCTGGAGGGTTCCGCGGTCGCCAACGTCGTCGCCCAGACGATCTCGGCCGGACTGTTCGTGCGTGCGCTCGCCCGGGAACGGGTGGGCCTGCGGCCCCGCCCCGCCGTGGTGCGCGCCCAGCTCGGACTCGGCCGCGACCTGGTGCTGCGCAGCCTCGCGTTCCAGGCCTGCTTCGTCTCCGCCACGGCGGTGGCCGCTCGCACCTCCACCGAGGCGGTCGGCGCCCACCAGGTGGTGTGGCAGCTGTGGATGTTCCTCGCGCTGGTGCTGGACTCGCTGGCGATCGCCGCCCAGTCGCTGGTCGGCGCCGCGCTCGGCGCCGGGTCGGCCCGGCAGGCGCGGGTGGTGGCCGGCCAGGTCACCGCCTACGGGCTGGTCCTGGGCTGCGCGCTCACCGTGGTGTTCGCCGCGCTGGCGCCGGTGCTGCCGCGGGCGTTCACCTCCGACGCCGGCGTGCTCGCCACGATCCCGCACGCGTGGTGGTTCTTCGTCGCCCTGCAGCCGGTCGCCGGCGTGGTGTTCGCCCTCGACGGCGTGCTGCTCGGCGCCGGTGACGCCGCGTTCCTGCGCACCGCGACCCTGGCCGCCGCGCTGCTCGGGTTCCTCCCGCTGATCTGGGTCTCCCACGGGCTCGGCTGGGGCCTCGGCGGAATCTGGACCGGCCTGTCGGTGTTCATGGTGCTCCGGCTGCTGACCGTGGTGGCCCGCTGGCGTTCCGGCCGCTGGGCCGTCACCGGTGCCGTCCGCACCGCCTGACCCACAGGTCGTGTCCGCGTTCCCTGACCGGATGTCGGCGTCGCACGGCGCGGACACCCGTACCCGGGCGGCGGACACCGGTACACAGAGCGCGGACACGGTGTGGCGAACTCCACGTGGGTCACGGGTATGTTTCGGGATTGCGTAGGCGATACAACTATCGGGGCGCCGCCTCGTTTCGCACCGCTTCCCGACCAGTGGCACCGCCGCCATCCCGCCCGCCCGCGTGTCCGAAGGGAGCCTCGTGGCCTCGTCGCCCCCCGCCGCGCGTGGGTCGTCGCCCCCGATGATCCGGCGGGCCAGCCGGGGGTCCTGGGCCGTGTGGTTGGTCGGTGCCGCCGTCTACGTCCTCGCCGTCTTCCACCGCACGTCGTTCGGGGTGGCCGCGTTGCCCGCCGCCGAGCGCTTCGGCGTGGGTGCCGCCGCCCTCGGTGTCTTCACCGTGCTGCAGGTCGGCGTGTACGCGGCGATGCAGATCCCCACCGGCGTGCTGGTCGACCGGTTCGGCCCGCGGCGCGTGCTCACCGCCGCGCTGCTGCTGCTCGGCCTCGGCCAGGTCCTGCTCGCCGTGGCGCACTCCTACCCGCTGGGCCTGCTCGCCCGCGGCGTGCTCGGCCTCGGCGACGCGCTCAGCTTCGTCTCCGTGCTGCGGCTGGCCGCCAACCACTTCCCCGGCCGCCAGTACACCTCCGTCACCGCGTTCACCAGCGCGCTGGGCTTCGCCGGCAACCTCGCCGCCACCGTCCCGCTGGCCCTGCTGCTGGCCGGCCCCGGCTGGACGCCGACCTTCCTCGTCGCCGGGGTGGTCACCATGCTGTTCGTCGTCGCGGTGCAACTGCGCGTGCGGGACACCCCGACCCGCCGGACCACCGAGTCCCGGCCGGTCCCGCCGCGTGAGGTGACTCGGCAGGTCGCGGCCGCGTGGCGGGTGCCGGGCACCCGGCTGGGCTTCTGGACCCACTTCTCCACCATGTTCGGCCCGACCGTGCTGGTGCTGCTGTGGGGCGTGCCGTTCCTGGTGGAGGGCCAGGGCTACCCGGCGACCACGGCGAGCGGGCTGCTCGTGGTGTTCGTGGCCGGCTCGATAGTCGGTAACCCCCTGGTCGGCGCGTTCATCGGGCGCCGGCCCGCGCTGCGGATGCCACTGGTGATCGGCTACCTGGCCGGTGCCGCCGGGGTGTGGGCGGTGCTGCTGAGCTGGCCGGGGCGGATCCCGCTGGCCGTGCTGGTCCCCGCGTTCGGCTACCTCTCGCTGGGCGGCCCCGCCTCGGTGATCGGCTTCGCGCTGGCCAGGGACTACAACCCGCTGCCCAGGGTCGGCACCGCCACCGGCGTGGTCAACGTCGGCGGGTTCGTGGCCACCACGGTGACCGCGCTGACGGTCGGGGTCCTGCTGGAGGCGACCGGCGGCGACTTCCGGGTCGCGCTGCTGTCGGTGGTGGTCGTGCTGCTGTTCGGCAGCTGGCGGATGGCCGTCTGGTACCGGCGGACCAGGGCCGCGGTGCTGGCCGCGCAGGCCCGCGGCGAGGACGTCCCGGTCCGGCTGCGCCGACGGCGGTGGGACGTGCCCGTTCCGTACCGGGAGTCGGTGGCCCCGGCGGCCTGATCCCCGGCTCCCCCGCCGCGTTACAGTGCGCGGCGTGCCACGCCCCACCCCACCCCCGCCGGGGCTGCTGGTCGTCGACAAGCCCGGCGGCATGACCTCGCACGACGTGGTCGCCCGCGTCCGGCGGATCCTCGGCACCCGCAAGGTCGGCCACGCCGGCACGCTCGACCCGATGGCCACCGGGGTGCTCGTGTTGGGCGTCGAGCGGGCGACCAAGCTGCTCGGTCACCTTGCCCTGGACCGCAAGACCTACCTCGCCACCATCGTCCTCGGCGCCGCCACCACCACCGACGACGCCGAGGGCGAGCCGCTGTCCGAGGCCGGGCCGGAGGCGGTCGGCGAGATCACCCAGCCGGCCGTGCGGGCCGGCATCGCGGCGCTCACCGGGGACATCCAGCAGGTGCCGAGCGCGGTGAGCGCGGTCAAGGTCGACGGCCGGCGCGCCTACGCCAGGGTGCGCGCGGGCGAGCGGGTGGACCTGCCGCCCCGCCCGGTCACCGTGTACCGCTTCGACCTGCTCGCCCTGCGCCGCACGGACACCAGGGCCGAGCTCGACGTGGTGGTCGAGTGCTCCTCCGGCACCTACGTCCGCGCGCTCGCCCGTGACCTGGGCGCCGCGCTGGGCGTCGGTGGCCACCTCGGCGCGCTGTGCCGGACCACGGTGGGACCGTTCACCCTGGCCGCGGCGCGCACGCTGGACCAGCTCGAGCAGCGGCCCGAGCTGTCCTACGACCTGGACGCCGCGGTCGCCGCCGCGTTCCCCCGCCGCGACGTGGATCAGGCCACCGCCAAAGCGGTCCGGCACGGCCGGCCCATCCCACCCGCCGGCCGGTCCGGCGTCTACGGCGTGTTCGATCCGGACGGCCACGCGCTCGCGCTCGCCGCCGACGCCGGCGACGTGGCCCGCTCCGTCGTGGTGCTGGCGCCGGCATCGCAAGGAGACCGAAAGTGAGCGGACCACCGCGACGTGCTGACCTGGCCGAATGGCTCACTTCCGGTCGGATTGCCAGCGACCAGCATTGTAGGGTGGGACCGGCCCTTCGGCGGGACCCGGGCCGAAGGGCCGGTTCGGTAGTGACAGTGCGGAGTGACAAGTGCAGCGGTGGCGCGGTTTGACGGACCTCCCCGGCGGCTGGGGGCGGTGCGTGGTCACGATCGGCGTGTTCGACGGCGTGCACCGGGGGCACCAGGCACTGATCCGGCGGACCGTCGAGGTGGCCAGGGCCCGTGGCCTGCCGAGCGTCGTGCTCACCTTCGACCCGCATCCGTCCGAGGTGGTCCGCCCCGGCAGCCACCCGGCGCAGCTGACCACCCTGCGCCGCAAGGCCGACCTGGTCGAGCAGCTCGGCGTCGACGTGTTCGCCGTGCTGCCGTTCACGCCGGAGCTGTCCCGGCTGCCGGCGCACGACTTCGCGCACGAGGTCCTGGTCGACAAGCTGCACGCGGCCGTGGTGGTGGTGGGCCGGAACTTCCGGTTCGGGCACAAGGCCGCCGGCGACGTCGAGTTGCTCCGCAAGCTCGGCGAGCGGTTCGGCTTCGTGGTCGACGCGGCGCAGCTGCAGGGCCGCACCCTGCCCGACGGCACCACCGGGGACCAGCCGGTGGGCGAGATCACCTTCTCGTCGACGTACGTGCGCTCCTGCATCGACGCCGGCGATGTCGCCGCGGCGGCCGAGGCGCTGGGCCGGCCGCACCGGCTCGAGGGCATCGTGGTCCGCGGCGAGGGGCGGGGGAGGGCGCTGGGCTATCCCACCGCCAACCTGTCGACGCCCCGGTTCGCCGCGGTGCCCGCCGACGGCGTCTACGCCTGCTGGTTCACCCGCGCCACCGCGCCGGACCAGCGGCTGCCGGCGGCCGTGTCGGTCGGCACCAACCCCACGTTCTCCGGTCGGGAGCGCACGGTGGAGGCCTACGTCCTCGACCTCGACGAGGACTTCTACGGCCAGCACGTGGCACTGGACTTCGTCCACCGGCTGCGCGGGCAGATCCGGTTCGCCGACCCGGGCGAGCTGGTGGATCGGATCGCCGACGACGTGGCCCGCACCCGGGCGACGCTGGGCGTGGACTGATCGGACGCTCTCGTCGACCGGTCGGCGGGTGCGAATGCGAACGCCTGGGTGAATCTGCCCCGGATGGCCGGCCCTACCTGGCAAGATGCTCGGGGACCATTCGCAGGAGGAACCCGTCCGACGCCGTCAAGGGGAGCAGGGCCACGTGGAGGACCACAAGATCGTCCAGCGCAACGTCGCGTTGCAGCGCGAGTGGTACGGGGAACCGCTCGGCGACCGGGTGCGGCGGCTGGTGGTGGCCTTCGACGTCTCCCAGGCCTACCTCGCCGAGGTGCTGGGGATCAGCGCTCCGATGTTGAGCCAGGTGATGAGCGGGCGGCGGGCCAAGATCGGCAACCCGGTGGTGCTCGCCCGGATGATCATGCTGGAACGCAAGATCCTGCTCCCCGACGTCGCCGCCGGGCGGAAGGAGGCCCTGCGGGCCGCGCTGGAGGACGTCCGGCTGTCCCGGCCGAGGGTGGGCCGGGACACCCTGCCGGTGGCCGCGGCGACCGACGACCAGCCCGCGCTGGCCGCGTTGCGGGACGTCGCCGAGGACGAGGACCTCGTCGCGGCCGCCGACCGGCTCGACCCCGACTTCCCGGCGATCGCCGACCTGCTCCGCAGGGCGGGCAAGAACTCCTGAGCATGCGCCTGTTCAGCGCGGTCGTCCCGCCGGCGGAGGCGGTGCGGTCACTGCAGGCGGCACTGGCCGTCGCGCCGCGCGGCGCGGGCCTGCGCTGGGTGCCGTCCGGCCAGTGGCACATCACCCTCGGCTTCTACGGCGAGGACGACCTGGTGGCCAGGGTGGCGTGGTTGCGCCGGCGGCTCGCCGGGCTGCCGGCTCCGGCGCTGCGGCTGACCGGTGCCGGCACGTTCCCCGGGGTGCTGTGGGTGGGGGTCGACGGCCAGCTCACCGCGCTCGCCGCGGCCGCCGGCGCCACGGTCGACGATCCCACCGGCCCGGCGTCGGCCGCCGGCACGACCGACGGCACGACCGGGGGCGCGGCCGGGGCCGCCACGGAGGATCTCCCGTTCCACCCCCATCTCACCCTGGCGAGGGGCCGGGTCCGCTCCGAGCGACGCCGCTGGGTCGACCTGCTGGCCGGCTACGCGGGGCCGCGCTGGACGGCCACCGAGGTGGTGCTGTTGTCCAGCGAGCTGGGCCCCGGCGGGCCGCACTACACGCCGGTCGAGCGGTTCGCCCTCGCCGCGGGAGCGGCCGGTTAGCCCGGCTGTTACGCTAGACAGCCGAGTCCGGCTGCAGTCCGTGGCGGCCGCGACCGACTACCCGGTGTTCCGGACGGTGTCCCCATGACGCCGTCCCAGGGAGCCGGGCCGCACGGTACAGCGCGGGGAGGCCGGCCCACCGGCCCACCGCAGAACCATGACGAGGAGTTGAACGCGTGGCACTGTCCACCGACGAGAAGAAGTCGGTCCTGACCGAGTACGGCTTGCACGACTCGGACACCGGATCGCCCGAGGCCCAGGTGGCCCTGCTCACCAAGCGGATCATCGGCCTCACCGAGCACCTGAAGGTGCACAAGCACGACCACCACTCCCGTCGCGGCCTGTTGCTGCTGGTCGGCCGTCGTCGCCGGCTGCTCAACTACGTGATGCGGGTGGACATCGAGCGGTACCGGTCGCTGATCCAGCGGCTCGGCCTCCGCCGATGACCCGTGCCGAGGGGGAGTGACCGCCGGTCGCTCCCCCTCGGTGCACCACGGGTAGGACAACACACAACACGGACGAGCGTCGAGGCGCGCGAGGACGACACCGCCGGTCCTCGGTAGTGGCTCCCGGGTCGATCCCGGGGGCTTCGATCGAAGACCGGCTCGCTCCTCGGGTGTGCCCGGCGTGTGGGTGCTCACAGGGGTGGGGACCCTCGGCGGGACAGGCGCCGTCCGCAGGAACGAGGAGAGTTCGACAACCATGACCGAGACAAGCGGGTTCAGCGTGCACGAAACCGAGGCCGTGATCGACAACGGCCCGTTCGGCACCCGCACCGTCCGCTTCGAGACCGGCCGGCTGGCCCGCCAGGCCGCCGGCGCCGTCGTCGCCTATCTGGACGACGAGACCATGCTGCTGTCCGCCACCACGGCGTCCAAGCAGCCGAAGGAGCACTTCGACTTCTTCCCGCTGACCGTGGACGTCGAGGAGCGGATGTACGCCGCGGGCCGGATCCCGGGCGCGTTCTTCCGCCGCGAGGGGCGGCCCTCGACCGACGCGATCCTCACCTGCCGGCTGATCGACCGGCCGCTGCGCCCCTCGTTCACCGAGGGCCTGCGCAACGAGATACAGGTCGTCGTCACCGTGCAGAGCCTGCACCCGGACGACCCGTACGACGTGCTGGCGATCAACGCGGCGTCGGCCTCCACGCAGATCGGCGGCCTGCCGTTCTCCGGCCCGATCGGCGGCGTCCGGGTGGCGCTGATCGACGGCACGTGGGTGGCCTTCCCGACCTGGTCGCAGCTGGAGCGGGCCACCTTCAACATGGTGGTCGCCGGGCGCATCGTGGGGTCGGGGGAGAAGGACGTCGCGATCATGATGGTCGAGGCGGAGGGCACCGAGAACACCGTCGACCTGGTCGCCGAGGGCGCGACCGCGCCGACCGAGGAGGTCGTCGCGCGGGGCCTGGACGCGGCCAAGCCGTTCATCCGGGTGCTGTGCGAGGCGCAGCAGCGGTTGGCCGACGTGGCCGCCAAGCCCACCGGGGACTTCCCGATCTTCCCGGCCTACGCCCAGGACGCCTACGACGCGGTCGCCGCCGTCGCCAACGACGAGCTGGCCAGGGCGCTCACCATCGCCGGCAAGCAGGAGCGGGAGAGCACCATCGACGAGGTCAAGGCCAGGGTGCTGGCCGAGGTCGGCGTCGGCGAGGGCGAGCCGTTCGAGGGCAGGGACAAGGAGATCGGTGCCGCCTTCCGGGCGCTGACCAAGAAGCTGATCCGGCAGCGGATCCTGCGCGACAAGGTCCGCATCGACGGCCGTGGGCTGACCGACATCCGGCAGCTCACCGCCGAGGTCGGTGTGGTGCCGCGGGCACACGGCTCGGCGCTGTTCGAGCGCGGCGAGACCCAGATCCTGGGCATCACCACGCTGAACATGCTGCGGATGGAGCAGCAGATCGACTCGCTGTCGCCGGAGACCACCAAGAGGTACCTGCACCACTACAACTTCCCGCCGTTCTCGACCGGGGAGACCGGCCGGGTCGGCTCGCCCAAGCGGCGGGAGATCGGCCACGGGATGCTGGCCGAGCGGGCGCTGGTGCCGGTGCTGCCCAAGCGGGACGAGTTCCCGTACACCATCCGGCAGGTCTCCGAGGCGCTCGGCTCCAACGGCTCCACGTCGATGGGCTCGGTCTGCGCCTCCACGATGGGGCTGCTCAACGCCGGCGTGCCGCTCAGGGCATCGGTGGCGGGCATCGCCATGGGACTGGTGTCGGACGAGATCGACGGCAAGACCGAGTACGTCGCGCTGACCGACATCCTCGGCGCGGAGGACGCCTTCGGCGACATGGACTTCAAGGTCGCCGGCACCAAGGACTTCATCACCGCGCTGCAGCTGGACACCAAGCTGGACGGCATCCCGTCCGACGTGCTCGGCGCCGCGCTGAACCAGGCGCGGGACGCCCGGATCACCATCCTGGAGGTCATGGCCGAGGCCATCGACGCTCCGGACGAGATGAGCCCGTACGCCCCGCGCGTCACCAGCGTGAAGATCCCGGTGGACAAGATCGGCGAGGTCATCGGCCCGAAGGGCAAGATGATCAACTCGATCACCGAGGAGACCGGCGCGGACATCTCGATCGAGGACGACGGCACGATCTACGTGGGCGCGGCCGACGGGCCGTCCGCGGAGGCGGCGATCGACAAGATCAACGCCATCGCCAACCCGCAACTGCCGAAGGTCGGGGAGCGCTTCCTCGGCACCGTGGTGAAGACGGCCGCGTTCGGTGCGTTCGTCTCGCTGCTTCCCGGCAAGGACGGCCTGGTGCACATCTCCAAGCTGGGCAACGGCAAGCGGATCGACAAGGTCGAGGACGTGGTCAACGTCGGCGACAAGATCCGGGTGGAGATCGCCGACATCGACAGTCGCGGCAAGATCAGCCTGGTCCCGGTCAAGGACGAGGACGACCAGTCCGGCGCGAAGGCCGACACGAAGGCCGACGCCAGCAAGTAACGCCGTACACGCCGCCCGCCCTCCGCCCGGTCACCACTCGGGCGGAGGGCGGGCCGGTCTTGCGGAAACCCTCCCGTCGAACAGGAACCCATGCCGCGACAGACCGCAGGGCACGAGCAGCCCGTGGGCAGCACCCGCACCCTCGAGAAGGGCCCGACGGTGGTCCGACGCACCGTGCTGCCGGGCGGGCTGCGGGTGATCACCGAGCAGCTGCCCGGAACGCACTCGGCCACCGTGGGGCTGTGGGTCGGCGTCGGCTCCCGGGACGAGCAGCCCGCGCTCGCCGGGGCCGCGCACTACCTGGAGCACCTGCTGTTCAAGGGCACCCGGCGGCGGGACGCCCGGCGGATCGCCGAGGAGATCGACGCCGTCGGCGGGGAGTTCAACGCCTTCACCGCCAAGGAACACACCTGCTACTACGCGCAGGTCCTCGACGAGAACCTGCCGCTGGCCGTCGACCTGGTCACCGACGTGGTGTTCGACGCGCTGTGCACCGACTCCGACGTGGACACCGAGCGGCGGGTGGTGCTCGAGGAGATCGCCATGCGCGACGACGACCCCGAGGACCTGCTGCACGAGACGTTCGTCGGCGCCATCCTCGGCCGGCACCCGCTGGCACGGCCGGTGCTCGGCACCGAGGAGTCGATCATCGGCATGTCCGGCGGGGCGTTGCGATCCTTCTACCGGCGCCGCTACCGGCTGCCGAACATGGTGCTCGCGGTCGCCGGCAACATCGAGCACGGCCGCGTGCTGCGGCTGGTTCGCGCGGCGCTGCACGACCGGCTGTCCGGTTCGGACACCCCGCTACCGCCCCGCCAGGGTCGGGCTCGCGTCCGGGCCGGGCGCACGCTGGCGCTGCGCGCCGACGACACCGAGCAGGCCCACGTCATGCTCGGCGTCGCGGCGCCGTCCCGGCACGACGAGCGGCGGTTCACCCTGTCGGTGCTCAACGCCGCGCTCGGCGGCGGGATGAGCTCGCGGTTGTTCCAGGAGGTCCGGGAGCGGCGCGGGCTGGCCTACCAGGTGTACTCGTCGGTCGCCGGCTACGCCGACACCGGGCACCTGTCGGTGTACGCCGGCTGCCAGCCGGAGCGGCTCGGTGAGGTGGTCGCCGTGCTGCGGGAGGTGCTCGGTCAGGTCGCCGCGGACGGTCTCGACGACGCCGAGGTGGCCCGCGCGAAGGGGCAGCTGCGCGGCAGCATGGTGCTCGGCCTGGAGGACACCGCGTCGCGGATGTCCCGGATCGGCAAGAACGAGCTGAACTACGGCCACTACCTCGGGGTCACCGACACGATCGCCCGGATCGACGCGGTCACCACGGACGACGTCCGCCGGTTGGCCCGCGAGCTGCTCCGCGGCCGGGGCCGCGGCGGCCGGCCGGTGACCGTCTCCGCGGCCGCCGTGGTCGGACCGTACGCTTCCGACGAGGACCTGCCCGCCGACCTGCACGAGGTGATCGCGTCATGACGGAGGCGGCCGACCGCGGCCACGACAACCCGATCCGGGTCGGGGTGCTGGGCGCTCGAGGGCGGATGGGCGCCCAGGTCGTCCAGGCCGTGGAGAGCAGCCCGGACACCACGCTGGTCGCGGCGGTCGACGCCGGCGACGACCGCGCCGGGATCGTCGACGCCGGCGCCGAGGTGGTGGTCGACTTCACCCACCCCGACGCGGTGATGGACAACCTGCGGTTCGCCGTGACGCACGGCGTGCACGCCGTGGTCGGCACCACCGGGTTCACCGACGAGCGGCTGGCGACGGTGCGCGAGTGGCTGACCCCCGAGCCAGGGTTGGGCGTGTTGATCGCGCCGAACTTCGCGCTCGGCGCGGTGCTCGCGATGCGGTTCGCCGAGCAGGCGGCCCGGTTCTACCCGGCCTGCGAGGTGATCGAGCTGCACCACGACCGCAAGGCCGACGCGCCGTCGGGCACCGCCGCGCACACCGCGCGGTTGGTCGGGCGGGCGCGGGCCGCGGCGGGGCTCGGCCCGGCACCGGACGCGACGACCAGCGAGCTGCCGGGCGCCCGCGGGGCCACCGTGGAGGGCGTGCGGGTGCATTCGGTGCGCCTGCCCGGGCTGGTCGCCCAC
The DNA here is from genome assembly GCF_900115565.1 of Amycolatopsis arida. Lineage (GTDB taxonomy): Bacteria > Actinomycetota > Actinomycetes > Mycobacteriales > Pseudonocardiaceae > Yuhushiella > Yuhushiella arida. The sequence continues at coordinate 358,715 of NZ_FOWW01000004.1, forward strand.
GAGGAGATCCTGTTCGGCGGCACGGGCGAGACGCTCACCATCCGGCACGACTCGCTGGACCGGTCGTCGTTCATGCCCGGTGTGCTGCTCGGGGTGCGCTCGGTGCTGCGCCGGCCGGGGCTGACCGTCGGCCTGGAGAACGTGCTGGAGCTGTAGGGAGAGTGGAGCTCGTGGCCGGTCGGGACGCCCGGTGAGGGCGCGCAACGCCGCGGTGCTGCTCACCGTCGCGCTCGCGGTGTACCTCGTGCTGCTCGCCGGGCGGGGGGTGGCGCTGGTCCGTACCGCGGAGCCGGTGCCGGTGTTGCTCGGCGCCGGCGTGCTGCTGCTGCCGCTGCTCGGGGTGTGGGTGACGGTGGTGACCTGGCGCTCGGGCGCCCGAATCCAGCGGCTGTCCCGCAAGTTGGCCGCGGAGGGGGCGCTGCCCGACGTGTCCGGGTTGCCCCGCCGGCCGTCCGGCCGGGTCGACCGCGCCGCCGCCGACGCGTGGTTCGAGGAGCGGCGCGCCGAGGTGGCGGCCGCCCCCGACGACTGGCGCACCTGGTACCGGCTGGCCTACGCCTACGACGTCGCCGGTGACCGCGGTCGGGCCCGGCGCACCATGCGCAGGGCCGTGGAGCTGGAGGCTCGCGACCGGTAGCCGGTCGGCATCGGCTGGGTGGCCCAGCGGCCGTCTAGAGGTGGAACCAGCCGGCGAACAGCGCCGGCGCGGCGGCCAGCGTGCTGAACCGGACGAAGCGGCCGAGCAGGCCGGCGGCGACGAACGTGGACAGCGGCATCCGGACCAGCCCGGCGAGCACGGTGGTCGCCATGTAGGGCGGCAGGCCGAGCACGGCACTGACCCCGTAGGTGCCGGTCATCCAGTGCGGGTGGCGGTGGCAGCGTTCCCGCAGCGCCTCGACCCACACCCGGACGCGCTTGGTGCGGACCCGCCACCGGTCGCGTCGCGATGACGGCGGCCGCTGCCGGTGCAGCCGGTCGTGCAGCACGCGCGGCAGCCGGATCGAGCCCCGCGCGGCGAGGTAGAACAGCAGCTTGCCGGCGACCTGGCCGACCGCGACCACGGAGCCGACGGCGAGCCAGGGAATGCTCGGGTCGCTGCTGAGCAGCCCGAGGACGAACACCTCGACGCTCACCAGCGGCACGATGGCCGAACCGAACGCGACACCGAGGGTCACGCACAACCACCCGACCAACGCGCCTCCCGGTGAGATCCCCGCCATCACGCTAGCAGGAGGACGCGCCGCGGCCTCTGGGGTTGTCCCCAGTCCTGCCCCGCGGGTTTCCCTCACCGCCCGGCGGCTGAGGTGTGCGTCCGTACCCTGCCGGCGCGGGTGGCCGCGGCGAAGACGGCCAGTGCCACGGCGCCGAGGATCGCCGACGCGGGAGCGAGCGCGACCACGCCGGCGTGGGCCAGCAGGATCCCGCCCAGCGCACCGCCGACCGCGGTGCCCAGGTAGCTCGAGCTGGTGTTGAGTGCCAGCGCCTGCGCTCCGGAGGGACCGGCCAGCAGGAACAGCCGTGCCTGGATGGCCGGCGAGTTCCAGAACGCCGATCCGGCCCACACCAGTGCCACCGGGACGACCACGGCGACGGGGATCGGGCGCAGCGGCCACAGCAGGGTGAACACCAGCATGCTGGCCACGAACGCGCCGATCCCGGCGAGCAGGGTGCGGTCCTGGCCCCACCGGTCGGTGGCCAGGCCGCCGAGCCAGATGCCGAGCATCCCGGCGAGGCCCGAGGCGGCGAACAGCGCGCCGCGGGTGCCCGGCCCGGCGCCGGCCAGCTCGCGGACGAACGGCGCGAGGTAGGTCAGCAGCATCATGCTGGCCAGGATGGTGACCAGGTTGGCGGCCAAGCCCAGGGTGACCGGCGCGGCGACCAGTGGGCGCAGCCGCTCGCGCAGGCCGGTCGCCGGTGGCGCCGGCGTGGCCGGCAGGGTGGCGGCGATGCCGGCCAAGGCGAGCACACCGGCGGCGGCCATCGCGGCGAACGTCCAGCGCCACCCCACCGCGGCGCCGAGCCAGGTGCCGAGCGGAACGCCGGCGACGAGCGAGCCGGTGACGCCGAGCGACACGGCGGCCAGGTAGCGGCCGCGCCGGTCGGCGGGGGCCAGCGCCGCGGTGACGGCGAACAGGGCCGGGGTGCTGGCGGCGGCCGCGAGCGCGGCGCCGACCCGCAGCGCGACCAGCGGCCCGTAGGCGGGGGCGACCGCGGCGAGCCCGTTGGCCGCGACGAACACGACCAGGGACCCGGCGAACAGGCGGCGCCGCGACCAGTGCGCGGCGACGACCGACGCCACCGGCGCGGCGAGGGCGATGGTCAGCGAGAACACCGTGATCAGCTGGCCGGCCGCGGCCTCGCTCACCCTCAGGTCGTGGGCGATCTCGGGCAGCACGCCGGCGACGACGTAGTCGTCGGTGAAGAACACGAACACGGCGAACACCAGCGCCACCAGCCACCCCGACACGGGTCGCGACGCTACGGATCCTCCGCCGGCCCCGGCAACCGATTTCCGCTCAGCCGACGCGCCGGCCCAGTCGGTCGCCGATCAGGGTTGTGACCTCGAAGCCGGGCACGCTGCCCTCCGGTCCTCGGCCGCGTCGGGCCGCCTGCTCGAGGGTGGCCAACAACCGGTAGTACGCGCCGGGATCCTTCAGCTCGCGGTAGGCGAGGTGCCGCCACTTGTGCAGCATGTCGTGCACGCCGGTGATGGTCTTGTCCCGCTTCGCCCGCTCGAGCACGATCTCCCACTCGCGGTCGAACTCGGCCACCAGTGACCGGGTCAGGGAGTGGCGAGGCGCAGGTCGAGGGTTCCGGTGAGGCGGATCTCGCGGAGGGTTTTCTCGCCGGTGTCCAGGGTGCGCACGGTGCCGTCCGGGTGCCAGCCGGCGCGGCGGAAGAACGCCAGGGTCGCCGAGTCCGACTGGGCGGCCCAGGTGATCCCGCGTTCCGCACCGGCGGCGCGCAGCCCCGCGGCGGCGGTGGCCAGCAGCCGGCCGCCGTGGCCGCGCCGGCCCCAGCGCGGCTCGACCAGCATCGTCGCGACGAGGCCCACCCTGGCGGCGTCCGCGGGCAGCGCGCCGTCCGCCCCGGCGACCTCCTCCTCGGGCGCTGGCCCGGCGACGCAGAACCCCACCGTGCTCACTCCCTCGACGGCCACGTACACCGCCGTGCCGGGATGCTCGATCGCCGCCGCCCAGCGCCGCTCGGTGCCCGGCGCGTCGAGCTCGGCCAGTGCCCGGTCGCCGACCAACTCCGCGTACGCCGTGCGCCAGGTCATCCGCTGGATGCGGGCGATCTCGGGGGCGTCGGCGGGCGTGGCGGGACGGACCTCGGCGGTGCTCATGCCCCCGCAACCTACGCGATGCCGCCCTTCCGCCGGCTCGGGACGTCGCGGTGGGGCCAGCCCGCGGCGGGTAACCACTGTCTTTTTGTCGGTGGTTCATGGCAGAGTCCGGGTCATGAGCAACAGAGCCTGGCCGGCGTGGGTGGCGCTCGGTGTCGTGTACGTGGTCTGGGGGTCCACGTACCTCGCCATCCGTTTCCTGGTCGACACGTTCCCCCCGCTGCTCGGCGCCGGGCTGCGGTTCCTGGTCGCCGGTCCGGTGCTGCTCGTGCTCGTGCTGCTGGTCGCCGGGCGGGGCGCGCTGCGGATGACCCGCGCGCAGGCCGGCTCGGCCGCCCTCGTCGGCCTGCTGCTCGCCGCCGGCGGGCAGGGGGTGCTCACCGTCGCCGAGACCCAGGTGGCCTCCGGCCTCGCCGCGCTGTTGGTCGCCTGCGTCCCGCTGTTCGTGCTGCTGCTGCGCCGCCTGCTCGGCGAGGTCCCGCCCGCGGTCACCGTGCTCGGCGTGCTGCTCGGCCTGGGTGGCCTCGGCGTGCTGCTGCTGTTCGGCGGCCCGGCCGAGGGCGCGCACGGCGCCGCGTGGTGGGGGCCGTGGCTGGTGCTGATCGCCGCCGCCAGCTGGTCGGTCGGCACCGTCGCCAGCACCCGCCTTCCGATGCCGGCCAACCCGTTCGCCTCCTCCGCCGTCGGGCTCACCACCGCCGGCGTCGCGCTCGCCGTGGCCGGCCTCGCCGCCGGGCAGCGGGTCGACGTCACGGCGGTGAGCGCCCGGTCCTGGTTCGGCCTCGCCTACCTGATCGTCGCCGGCTCGCTGGTCGGGTACAGCGCCTACGTGTTCGTCCTCGACCGGCTACCGCTGTCCACCGTGGCCACCTACGCCTACGTGAACCCGGTGATCGCGGTGCTGCTGGGCGTGCTGCTCGCCGGTGAGCGGTTCGGCCCCGCCCAGCTCGCCGGCGGAGTGCTGGTGCTGGTCGCCGTGCTGGTCGTGGTCCGCGCCGAGGCCGCTCACCGGGCCGCGCGACTGGCCGCCGAGCGGGAAACGTCGGCGCCCGCTGGCACCATGTCCGACCGATGGACACGATGAGCGTGGCCGCCGCCCGCCGCGCGGCGCTGGCGGCACAGGGCTTCACCGATCCGCGGCCGGCAGGGACGCCCACCCGGCGGCACCTGCGCCGGGTGCTGTCCCGGGTGCGGCTGCTGCAGCTCGACTCGGTGAACGTGGTCGTCCGCGCCCACTACGCGCCGGTGTTCGCCCGGCTCGGGGGCTACGACCCCGCGCTGGTCGACGACGCCGCGTGGGCGCACTCGGCACGCCGGCCGCGGCTGCTGGTCGAGTACTGGGCACACGAGGCCAGCCTGGTACCGGTCGAGGACTGGCCGCTGCTGCAGTCGGGGGCCAAGCGGCCGGGCTGGTGGCGCGGCTACGCCCGGATCGCCGACCGCTCACCCACCCTGGTGGACGACGTGCTCGCCGTGGTCAAGGAGTCCGGGCCGATCGGGGCGGGCGCGATCGAGCGGGCCCTCACCGGGCCGGCGAACCGCGCACCCGGCGCGTGGTGGAACCGCTCCGAGGTGAAGAAGATCTGCGAGTGGCTGTTCGGCCTCGGCCAGCTCACCACCGGCACCCGCCGCGGCTTCGAACGGCTCTACGACCTCCCCGAACGGGTCCTGCCGCCGGAGGTGCTCGCCCGCAGGGTCGACGCCGACCAGGCCGCTCGCGAGCTGACCATGCGCGCCGCCACCGCGCTGGGCGTCGCGACCGAGCCCGACCTGCGGGATTACTACCGGCTCGGCCCGGAGGTGAGCCGTGGGGCGGTGGCCGAGCTGGTGGAGGAGGGGGTGCTCGAGCCGGTGCGGGTGCGCGGCTGGCGGCAGCAGGCGTACCGGCACGTCGCCGCCCGCGTGCCCCGCGCGGTGCCGGGCCGGGCCCTGCTGTGCCCGTTCGACCCGCTGATCTGGGAGCGCTCGCGCACCGAGCGGCTGTTCGACTTCCACTACCGGATCGAGATCTACGTTCCGGAGCCGAAGCGGGTCCACGGCTACTACGTGTTCCCGTTCCTGCTCGACGGCGAGCTGGTCGCGCGGGTCGACCTCAAGGCCGACCGGGCCCGTGGCGTGCTGCGGGTGCCCGGCGCCTTCGCCGAACCGGGCACCGACCACGGCCGGGTCGCCGCGGAGCTCGCCGCCGAGTTGCGCGCGATGGCCGAGTGGTTGGAGCTGACCGGCGTCGAGGTGGGCGAGCGGGGCGACCTCGCCGCCCCGCTCGCCGCGCTGTGCCACACCGGCTGACGGCGCCGCCCGCCGCTACCGGGCGGCCTTGGTGACCAGCGCGGTGCCGGAGCCGGTACGAGCTCGCACCCGCAGCGCGACCTCCCCGTCGGGTGGGCTGTCGGCCACGTCCAGCTCGCTGGCGACGCGGCCGGAGGCGGAGGACAGCCGCACCTCCGCGGCCACGCCCGAGCGGATCCCGACCCGGACGTCGCCGGACCCGGTGATCAGCTCCAGCTCGCCGGAGGCGGCCTCGGCCACGGACAGGTCGCCGCGACCGCTGCGCACCAGCACCCGGCCCGCGGTGACCCCCAGCCACACGTCACCCGTGCCGGTGGCCAGGGTCGCCGAGTCGGCCACCGACGACGCCTCGACGTCGCCGCTGCCGGTGCGCACCTGCAAGCCGGCCAGCGCGGTGCCGAGCCGGATCGCGCCGCTGCCGGTGCGCACCGTCGTCGACCCGTCCACCCGGTCCAGGCTCACCTCGCCGGACACGGTGGCCACGTCCGCCCTGCCGGCCGTGCCCGCGACGGCGACGTCGCCGGCACCCGTCCGCAGGTCCAGCCGGGACCCGGCCGGCGCGTGCACGGTGATCGCCAGCGGCACGTTGCGGAGGGCGAGGGCCTTCGGGCCGCGGACGACCAGGCGGTTGCCCAGCTTCTCGATCCGCACCTGCCGCACCGCCTCGGCGGGAGAGCCCCGCAGGTCGGTGCCGAGCTGCGGGCCGAACCGCTCGCCCACCCAGCCCAGCAGCTGCGCCACGCCCTCGGCCCACGGTTGCTGCGCCGTCGGGTCGTGCCGTACCTCCACGCTCGCCTCACCCGTGCCGGCCTCGCCCGTCCCGGCGCCGGCCGCGCCGTTCTCGCCGGCCGTGCCGTGGGGGGTGTCGAGCCGGATGTCGACCCTGCCGATGGTGATGTCCACGTCCAGCTCGACCGGGCCGTCGGTGGGGAACGTCTGGGTGCGGACCAGCTCGTCGGGTCGCTCGGTGGACTGCTCACTCGGTTGCTCGGTCATGGTTCACCCCCGGACCCAGCCGTGCAGTTGGGTGTCGCTCGGGCCGGACCAGTGCGGGTCGCGGCGGTGCCCCTTGCCGTGCAGCGCTCCCTGCACCGCCTGGGAGACGAACGTGTTCAGCGAGACGCCCTGGGCGGCGGCCGCCTGCTCGGCCTGCTCCTTGATCTGCTCGAACAGGCGCAGCGTGATCCGGCTGATGTCACCGCCGGCGTCGGTCGGCGGTGGTGGTGGCGGTGGCGGTGGTGCTGTGTCGCCGTCGGTGCCGCTCCCGCCGCCGGTGACCACCACGCGCACGTCCCGGCCGTCCAGCCGCACCTCGACCACGTGGTCCGCCAGGTGCGCGGTGACCTCCGCGGCGAGGTCGGACAGCGCGTTCATCAGGGCGAGCCGGGCCGCCGGCTCGAGCGCGGCGCCGAGCACCGCCGCGGTCCGCCGGGTCTGCTCGTCCCCGGCCGACGCGGCGGTCGCCAGATCCTCCCGGAGTTGTTCCAGATACGGTGTCAGATCCATGACGCCAATATGACGCCATAGATGACATCAGTCAAGCCGGGATTGATGTCAAGTCTGGTGTCCGAGTAGTGCCGTGCTGGTCCCGGCCGGTCCCGCAACGCGACGACGGTTCTGTCGGGCCCGGCGGTTACCCTGCCGGGAGTCGAAGTTCGCGGCACGGGAGAGGGAGTAGGGAGTGGAGACAGACGTGGCCGAGACGGTCTCGCCAAGGGTTCAGCTGATCGCCAAGACGGAGTTCTTCCCACCGGAGGACGTCCCGTGGTCCACCGACGCCGACGGGGGGCAGGCGCTGGCGGAGTTCGCCGGGCGGGCCTGCTACCAGTCCTGGAAGAAGCCGAACCCGAAGACCGCGACCAACGCCGGCTACCTCGACCACATCATCGAGGTCGGTCACCTCTCGGTGCTCGAGCACGGGTCGGCCAGCTTCTACGTCACCGGCGTCTCGCGCTCGCTCACCCACGAGCTCATCCGGCACCGGCACTTCTCCTACTCGCAGCTGTCCCAGCGTTACGTGCCCGAGCGAGACGCCGCGTTCGTCGAGCCGGACGTCATCGCGCGGGACCCGGAGCTGCACGCGAAGTTCCTCGCCGCCACCCAGGCCAGCCTCGACGCCTACAACGAGCTGCTGGCCGGCCTGGAGGAGAGGTTCGCCGACGCGCCCAGCGCCACGCTGCGCCGCAAGCAGGCCCGGCAGGCCGCCCGCTCGGTGCTGCCCAACGCCACCGAGACCCGGATCGTCGTGACCGGCAACTACCGGGCGTGGCGACACTTCATCGCGATGCGTGCCACCGAGCACGCCGACGTGGAGATCCGCGCGCTGGCCGTGGAGTGCCTGCGGCAGCTGCAGAAGGCCGCGGAGAACGTGTTCGCCGACTTCACCATCTCCACCCTGCCCGACGGCACCGAGGTCGCGTCCAGCCCGAAGGTGCTCGAAGGCTGATGCGCCGGCTCGGCATCGACGTCCGGCCCGGCGACTACGCCGTGGCCCGGCTCGACCCCGCCGCGCCCGTGCCGGCCGGCCTGCTCGACGCGGCCGGCGCGGGCCTGGTCTCGGTCACCAGGACCGCGGAGGAGCTGTCGGTCGTCTGTCCGGCCGAGCGTGCCCCCGCCGAGGCCGAGGTGGAGCGCGGCTGGCGGCTGCTGTCCGTGCGGGGGCCGCTGGCCGTCACGCTCACCGGGGTGATCGCCGCGCTGTCCAGCGAGCTCGCCGCGGCCGGCGTCGCGCTGGTCACCGTGTCCACTTTCGACACCGACCACATCCTGGTCAGGGCCGGCGACCTGACCAGGGCGGTCGCCGCGCTACGGGCCGCGGGCAACGAGGTGCACGGCGACTGACGCCCCGTGTGACCGGGGCGGGGGAGGGGCGGAACCGTGCGGCACCCGTGGTGGTCGGAACACCAGCGCGGCCTCACCGTCGCTACGATGCTGCCCCGACCGACGAAAGGCCCACCCCCGTGACCGACGAGCTGACCCAGCAGCAGACCCAGCCGGCGCCCGCCGCGACCACGCCCCGGACGATCGCCGGGCGCTACGTGCTGCGGGGCGAGCTGGGCCGGGGCGGCATGGGCATCGTCTGGCGCGCCGAGGACACGGTGATCGGCCGGCAGGTGGCGGTCAAGGAGCTGCGGCTGCCCGACGGCGCCGACGACACGGAGGTCTTCCAGGAACGCGTGCTGCGCGAGGTGCGCACCGGTGGGCGGCTCAACGACCCGGCGGTGGTGACCGTGTTCGACGTGGTGGCCGACGGGGACGCCACGTTCATCGTGATGGAGCTGGTCGAGGCGCCGACGCTGTCCGACCTGGTCCGCCAGCACGGGCCGATGCCGCCGCACCAGGTCGCCTCGATCGGCCTGCAGGTGCTCTCCGCACTGCAGGCCGCGCACGAGGCCGGCATCGTGCACCGCGACGTCAAGCCCGGCAACATCATGGTCGGCCCCGGTGGCCGGGTGAAACTCACCGACTTCGGCATCGCCCAGGCCGTGGACGACCCCCGGCTGACCACCAGCGGGATGCTCGTCGGCTCGCCCGCGTTCATGGCCCCGGAACGGGTGGCCGGCCGGGAGGCGCTGCCCGCGTCGGACCTGTGGTCACTGGGCGCCACGCTGTTCTTCGCCGTGGAGGGCACGGTGGCGTTCGAACGGTCCAGCACCGCCGCCACGCTGCACGCGATCCTGCACGAGGTGCCCTACCTGACCCACGCGCAGGGCCCGCTCGCCTCGGCCATCATGAGCCTGCTCATCGCCAACCCGGAGGCCCGGATCACCGTGGCCCAGGCCCACGGCCTACTGTCCATGGCGGCGGCGCAGCAGGGCCAGTCCACCCCACCGGGCGGCCAGACGATGCCCTACCCCGGCCAGGCGCCGACGATGCTGTCCCCGGCCGGCGGCCCGACGCCGCCGCTGCCGGGCCAGGCCCCACCGGCCAACCCGGCCAACCCGGCCAAGCGCACCGTGTTGCTGGTCGCCGGTACCGCCGCCGTGGTGCTGCTGGTGGCCGGGCTGTTCCTCGGCAGGTGGATCTTCTCGCCGCCCACGGACAACGCCATGCTGCCCACGATGACCTACGGGGAGGGCGGTGCCATCACGGAGCTGGGCAGGACCAGCGGCTCCGACTGGTGCCTCAACACCCAGCTGACCGGGGGTTGGCTCGTGGACAGCAACTGGGTGGACTGCGACGACCCGCACTACCTGCAGCTGTACGCCTCGCTCAACGGCCTGCCGCTGGCTTCCTCGTCGTCGAGCAGCGATGCCACGGTCGCCAAGTACCCCGGGGAGGAGCGACTGCGCGAACTTGCCGAGCGGTGGTGCTCGACTGCCTTCCACGGCGGTCGGGTCAACCCGAATGACCCGGCCCAGCTCCAGTACCGCGCGCTCGTCCCGACGGAGAAGGAGTGGGCCGAGAACCCGACCGGCAGCGGTGCCAACCCGACCCGCGCCATCCACTGCTTCGTCGGCAGCGCCAGGGGACAGCTCACCAAGTCCGTGGTGGTGGACCTGAAGTAGCGGTGCAGGGTTTCCGCACCCCACCTTCCCTCGGCGTGGATCGTCCGCCCGCCCGCTGGATCGCCGGGTGATCGTGTCGAACCGGCCGGTGGGCGGCGGAGTCGGCGCCGTGACGAGGTACCGTCAGCACATGGTCACTCCACCCTCCGCCGCACCCGGCCGTCCGTTCGGCCGTGTGCTCACCGCGATGGTCAGCCCCTTCGACGCCGACGGCGCGCTGGACCTGAAGCGGGCGCAGGAGCTCGCCGAGCACCTGGTGGACCTGGGCAACGACGGCCTGGTGGTCAACGGCACCACCGGGGAGAGCCCCACCACCAGCGACAAGGAGAAGGCCGACCTGGTGCGCGCGGTCGTCGAGGCGGTCGGCGACCGGGCCACGGTGGTCAGCGGCGCCGGCACCTACGACACCGCGCACAGTATGGAGCTGGCCCGCCAGGCGGAGAAGACCGGCGCGCACGGCCTGCTGCTGGTGACCCCGTACTACTCCCGGCCCACCCAGGCCGGGCTGTACGCGCACTTCACCACGGTCGCCGACGCCACCGAGCTGCCGGTGATGCTCTACGACATCCCGCCCCGGTCGGTGGTGCCGATCGAGGTGGACACCCTGCGCCGGCTCGCCGAGCACCCGCGGATCCTGGCCGTCAAGGACGCCAAGGGCGACCTGCTGGCCGGCAGCGAGGTCATCGCCAACACGCACCTGGCCTACTACTCCGGGGACGACGCGCTGAACCTGCCATGGCTGTCGGTCGGCGCCACCGGCGTGGTCAGCGTCATCGGCCACGTCGTCGCCGGCCGGATCGCGGCGATGATCGAGGCGTACGAGACCGGCGACACGTCCACGGCTCGCACCAACCACCGCGGTATGCTGCCGGTGCTGCGCGCGTTCTCCCGTGTGGGCGGCGTCGTGTTCGGCAAGACGGCGCTGCGGCTGCGCGGCTACGACGCCGGCGAGCCGCGGCTGCCGATCGTGCCCGCCACCGAGGAGCAGGTCCAGGCCATCGCCGCCGACCTGACCCAGGCGGGGGTGCCGCTCGAGACGTCGTCGGCGACCGACTGGCACAGCGCCAGGGTCGCCCACGCCGACTCGGCCGCGGCCTACGTGGCGCCGACCACGCACACCAGCGTCGGCACGATCCACCCCTGACACCCGCCGTGTGCGGCACGACCGGGGTCACCTCAGCGCCGGCGCCGGTCACGGCCCCGCGGAGCGGAGCGACCGGCGCGCCCCTGCCCGTCGAGTGAGGAGCGAACGGAACACCTTGACACTCAACCCACACCTGGCCCCGCAGGCACCCGGACCGGCCAATCCCCCGCCCGCGCTGCCGCCCGGCGGCCTGCGCGTCGTCGCCCTCGGTGGGATCGGCGAGATCGGCCGCAACATGACGGTCTTCGAGTACGACGGCCGGTTGCTGGTCGTCGACTGCGGGGTGCTCTTCCCCGAGGACGCCCAACCCGGCGTCGACCTGATCCTGCCCGACTTCCGGGCCATCGAGGACCGGCTCGACGACATCGAGGCACTCGTGCTCACCCACGGGCACGAGGACCACATCGGCGCGGTGCCCTTCCTCCTGCGCATGCGGCCCGACCTGCCGGTCTACGGCTCGAGGTTCACCCTGGCGCTGCTGGCCGCCAAGTGCCGGGAGCACCGGCAGCGCCCGGCGCTGCACGAGGTGCGCGAGGGTGAGCGCCGCGACGTGGGCGCGTTCGGCCTGGAGTTCTTCGCGGTCAACCACTCCATCCCGGACGCGCTCGCGGTGGCCATTCGCACCCCGGCCGGGGTGGTGCTGCACACCGGCGACATCAAGCTCGACCAGCTGCCACTGGACGGCCGGCTCACCGACCTGGCCGGGTTCTACCGGCTCGGCGCCGAGGGCGTCGACCTGTTCCTGGTGGACTCGACCAACGCCGAGGTACCCGGCTTCGTGATGCCCGAGCGGGACATCGGGCCGGTGCTCGACGACGTGATCCGCCGGGTGGACCAGCGGGTGATCGTCGCGTGCTTCGCCAGCCATGTGCACCGGGTGCAGCAGGTACTGGACGTGGCCGCCGAGCACGGCCGGCGGGTGGCGTTCGTCGGCAGGTCGATGGCCCGCAACATGGGCATCGCCGCCGAGCTGGGCCTGCTCCGGATGCCCGAGGGGCTGCTGGTCGACCTGGACGAGGCGGCGGCGCTGCCGGAGAGCAAGGTCGTGTTCGTCTCCACCGGCTCGCAGGGCGAGCCGCTGTCCGCGCTGTCCCGGATGGCCCGCGGCGAGCACCGGCAGATCTCCATCCGGGCCGGTGACACCGTGATCCTGGCCAGCTCGATGATCCCGGGCAACGAGACCGCGGTGTTCGGCGTGGTCAACGGCCTGGTCCGGCTCGGCGCGCACGTGGTGCACCAGGGCAACGCGAAGGTGCACGTGTCCGGGCACGCGTCGGCCGGTGAGCTGCTGTACCTGTACAACGCGGTGCGGCCGAGCAACGTGATGCCGGTGCACGGCGAGTGGAAGCACCTGCGGGCCAACGCCGAGCTCGCGGTGCGCACCGGCGTGGACCCGGAGAGCGTCGTGATCGCCGAGGACGGCGTGGTGGTCGACCTGGTGGACGGGAAGGCTCGCGTCTCCGGGCGGGTCGGGGTCGGGCACGTGTACGTCGACGGGCTGTCCGTCGGCGACGTCGGCGAGTCCACCCTGTCCGACCGGCTGGTCCTCGGTGAGGGCGGCTTCATCGCGATCACCGTGGCGGTGGACTCCACCACGGGCAGGGCGGTGAGCCGCCCCACGGTGTCCGGGCGCGGCTTCTCCGACGACCCGAAGGCACTGGACGCGGCGGTGGCGCTGGTGGAGATGGAGCTGTCCCGCACCGAGGTCGAGGGGATCACCGACACCCATCGGATCGCGCAGGCGATTCGCAGGGTGGTGGGCCGCTGGGTCGCCGAGACCTACCGCCGCCGGCCCATGATCGTCCCCACCGTCATTCCGGTCTGACGGTCGGCTCGGGCAGCGGCTCGGCCGGGGTGGGCGGCCGCTTGCCGGGCGAGGTGAGCTGCACGACGGTGGCACCGCCGAGCAGCACCGCGGCGCCGAGCAGCTGCGGCCAGGTCAGCGCCTCGCCGAGCGTGGCCCACGCCAGGCCGGTCGCGACCAGCGGCTCGCCCAGCGCGAGCACGCTGGCCACCGAGGCCGGCAGGTGCCGTAGCGCGGTGATCCCCGCCAGGTAGGCCAGTACGGTGGACACCAGCGCCACCGCGACCAGCAGCAGCCACACCGGCGGCCGCCACGGGCCGAACGCGGCCGGCGCGGCGAGCACCTCGGTCGGCCACGTCCACGGGGGAGCCACGGCGCAGACCGCGACCGCACCGATGATCATTCCCCAGGTGACCATGCCCAGCGGGTGCCGGCTGGCCACCCCGTGCTCGCCGAGCAGGAAGTACGCGGCCGAGCACAGCGCGGCGCCGAGCCCGGCGAGCAGCCCGAGCCCGTCCAGCCGCAGCCCCTGGTGCACCTGCGCCACCATCGCCAGCCCGAGCATCGCCAGGCCGATGCCGGCCCACATCACCCTGGGCAGCCGCACCCGCCGGACGAACCGCACCCACAACGCCACCAGCACCGGCGAGGTGAACTCCAGCAGGATCGCCACGCCGACCGGAACACGGGAGACGGCCACGAAGTACAGCAGTTGCACGCCGGCCACCCCGAGCAGGCCGTACCCGGCGAGCAGCCTCCACTCCCCGCGGCGCACCCTCAGCAGCGCCGGCCGGACGAGTCCGACGCCGAGCGCCAGCACCACGGCGGAGAGGGCGATCCTGGCCGCGGCGACCTGTTCCGGCGCGAGCCCGGCGAGCATGGCCGGCTTGCCGATCGCTCCTGAGCTGCCGAAGCAGACCGAGGCGAGCAGGATCAGCAGCAGGCCACGGGCCTGGCTCGGGCTGAACGGCCGTGGGGGAGCGGAGACGTCGGTGGTCACGCGCCGAAGGGTAGGTCGCCGACGACATCTCCCGGTACCTGATTTCGCTAACCGGTCATCCATGTTCACCGGTTATCGCAAGCCGCGAGGAGGCCATGCCCCCACGGCAACGACCGCCAAGCTCGGGCGCGGGGACGCCGCGTGCCACCACGGCTCCCGATGGGCCCCGCTGCGCGACGACGGCGAAGCCGCGCGGTAGGGGAGCGTTGAGCAAGCACAGTGCCGCGCGGCGTCTGCGTGGGGTGGTGGGGGAGAGGGGGGTGCCCCCGGAGGTCCCCGTGGTGGCGTCGAGTGTGACCAAGGGACCGTGGTGGCGGTGGGTGCCGTGGGGGCCGTGGCTGCCCGGGGACGGGCGGCTGGGCCGGTCGGTGCCGCGCGGTTTCCGTCGGGGTCGGTGCCGGGGCGGTCAGCGCTGGGGTTTCCAGGGGCTGACGGTGTCGGTGGGGCGGGTGGGGTCGTGGAACCGGGGAAGGTCGGGCTCGTCGCGGCGCAGCGGAACCAGGCCCTCGGTGATCGCCCGCATGATCCTGGCGTGCGCGCGCACGGCGCTGCCGGGCCGCCCTTCGGCGAACTCGCTCAGGTCGACCGGCTCGCCGAAGTGCACCCGGAGCGTGGGCCGGCGCAGCGGGGCGGTGAGCCCGGACCGGGCCAGCGGCAGGATGTCGGCCGGCCTGCTCACGGTCTCCGTGCCCCAGTACACCGCCTCGTGCGCGCCCCACTGGCTGATCGGCACCACCGGCACGCCGGCCGCCAGCGCCAGCCGGGCCGCGCCGGTCTTGCCCCGCTCCGGCCACAGCCCCGGGTCGTGGCTGATTCGGCCCTCGGGGTAGACGATGATCGGCGAGCGGGTGGCGCGCAACGCCTCGACGGCCGCGGCGAACTGCTCGATGGCCGCCGCCTTGCCGCGGTCCACTCGCAGGTGCCCACTGGCCCGCAGCGCCCGTCCGAGGACCGGTGTGTCGAGCAGGCCGCCGGCGAGCAGGAAGCGCGGCGCGAGACCGATCCGGCGGCAGGCCGCCATCAGCACGAAGGCGTCGAACACGCCGAT
The DNA here is from genome assembly GCF_900115565.1 of Amycolatopsis arida. Taxonomy (GTDB): domain Bacteria; phylum Actinomycetota; class Actinomycetes; order Mycobacteriales; family Pseudonocardiaceae; genus Yuhushiella; species Yuhushiella arida. The sequence continues at coordinate 373,854 of NZ_FOWW01000004.1, forward strand.
GTGGTTGGCCGCCATCAGCAGCGGGCGCCCGCGCAGCTCGCGGGGTATCCCACCGGTGACCCGCAGTCGCCCGACCAGGCGCACCAGGCCCGCGTCGAGGGCGAGTACGGTCCGCCACACCGCCGGTGGCCGGATGTCGCCCGGCTCGGGTTCGTCGACCTCGGTCGTGTCGGGTTGGGGTGTGTCGGGTTGGGGTGTGTCGCTGTCACGCGCGAACATGGTGCAGAGCATGGCATGGCGCCAAGGCCCCGCCGGGCCGGTATCGGCGGTTCCGGCCGTACCTCGCCGCCGGGCCGCGGATGTTTGGCCTGGGGCCGGTGTGGCGACGGTGAACTCGTGGGCCTCAGGGGGCTACCGTAGGAGGCATGGCGAGCGGGTCGGTGACGAAAGGGCGCGGCACGGCACGAGGCGGCAGGAGCCGGAAGGCGCCTGCCCGCGGCTCCCGTGGCGGTGGCCGGTCCCGGTCCGCGGCCCGCCGGCCGGCCACGCGCCGCCGCTCGTCCGGCGGTGCCTTCGCCCAGGCCGTGCGGGGCGGCTGGAGCCTGCTGGCCAAGGGCGTCGGCGGGCTGGCCAGGACGGTCGGGCGGGGCCGGGAGTTGGAGGCCGAGCACCGCCGGGACGGGCTCGCGCTCGCGCTGATCGCGCTCGGCCTCGTCGCCGCGGTCGGCGTGTGGTGGAAGGCCGCGGGGCCGGTCGGGCAGTGGGTGGCCGTGGGCACTCGCAGCGTGTTCGGTGCGGGTGCGGTGACCCTGCCGCTGGTGCTGTTCGTGGTCGCCGTGGCGCTCATGCGCTCCGAGCCGCGGCCGGAGACGCGGCCGCGCATGGTGATCGGCGCGCTGCTGGTCACGCTCTCCCTGCTGGGCCTGCTGCACCTGTTCAGCGGCCGGCCGGAGGCGTTCGAGGACCAGATGTACGCCGGCGGCTGGCTTGGCTGGCTGGGCGGTGGCCTGCTGGCCGAGGGGGTCACGCCGTGGGTCGCGGTGCCGCTGCTGGTGCTCGTGCTCGGCTACGGCGTGCTGGTGTTCACCGGCACGTCGGTGCGGCAGGTGCCGCGCCGGCTGCGCGAGTGGGGGATGGACCCCGATGAGCTGGCCGAGGAGCGGAGCGGGAAGGGCCGGGGGCGGTCCGGCGAGGACCCGGTCACCGAGGTCGACCCGGCGGCCGTGCGGCTGCGCAAGCCGTCCCGGCGGCGGCAGGGCGCCAGCGCGGGCGACGTCCCGGCGGAGCCGCCCGCCCCGGCGCCGACCCCGACTCCCACTCCGGCACCGGCGGCCAGGGCGCGGCCCGCCGAGCCGCCGGCGAAGGCCCGCGCCGCGCTCGCGGTGACCCGCACGGTGGAGGGCGACTACCAGCTGCCCCCGGCGGACCTGCTGGAGGTCGGTGACGCGCCGAAGACCCGCAGCAAGGCCAACGACGCGATGATCGAGGCGATCACCGGGGTGCTCGAGCAGTTCAACGTCGACGCCCAGGTCACCGGCTTCACCCGGGGGCCGACGGTGACCCGGTACGAGGTGGAGCTCGGCCCCGGGGTGAAGGTCGAGAAGATCACCGCGCTGACCAAGAACATCGCCTACGCCGCGGCCACCGACAACGTGCGGCTGCTGGCGCCGATCCCGGGGAAGTCGGCGGTCGGCATCGAGGTGCCCAACGCCGATCGCGAGATGGTGCGGCTCGGCGACGTGCTCCGCGCGCCGGAGGCGGTGCGGGACAACCACCCGATGGTCATCGGGCTGGGCAAGGACATCGAGGGGCACTTCGTCACCGCGAACCTGACGAAGATGCCGCACCTGCTGGTGGCCGGGTCGACCGGTTCCGGTAAGTCGAGCTTCGTCAACTCGATGCTGGTGTCGCTGCTGTCGAGGGCGACGCCGGACGAGTGCCGGATGATCCTGATCGACCCGAAGATGGTCGAGCTGACCCCGTACGAGGGGATCCCGCACCTGATCACGCCCATCATCACCCAGCCGAAGAAGGCCGCGGCGGCGCTGGCCTGGCTGGTGGAGGAGATGGAGCAGCGGTACCAGGACATGCAGGCCAACCGGGTGCGGCACATCGACGACTTCAACCGGAAGGTGCGGGCCGGAGAGATCACCGCGCCACCGGGAAGCGAGCGGGAGTACCGGCCGTACCCGTACATCATGGCGATCGTCGACGAGCTGGCCGACCTGATGATGACCGCGCCGCGCGACGTGGAGGACGCCATCGTGCGGATCACCCAGAAGGCTCGCGCCGCGGGGATCCACCTGGTGCTGGCCACGCAGCGGCCGTCGGTGGACGTCGTGACCGGGCTGATCAAGACGAACGTGCCGTCGCGGTTGGCGTTCGCGACGTCGTCGCTCACCGACTCGCGGGTCATCCTGGACCAGCCGGGCGCGGAGAAGCTGATCGGCATGGGCGACGCGCTCTACCTGCCGATGGGAGCCGGCAAGCCGATCCGGGTGCAGGGCGCGTTCGTCGGGGACGACGAGATCTCCGCGGTGGTGGGGTTCACCAAGGACCAGGCGCAGCCGGAGTACACGGAGGGCGTGACCGCCGCGAAGGCCGGCGAGAAGAAGGAGATCGACCCCGACATCGGCGACGACCTGGACGTGCTGCTGCAGGCCGCCGAGCTGGTGGTCACCTCGCAGTTCGGGTCGACCTCCATGTTGCAGCGCAAGCTCCGCGTCGGCTTCGCCAAGGCCGGGCGGCTGATGGACCTGCTGGAGACCAGGGGAGTGGTCGGCCCCTCGGAGGGCTCGAAGGCCCGCGACGTGCTGGTCAAGCCCGAGGATCTGGACTCGGTGCTGGCCACCATCCGCGGCACCGAGCCCCCCGCCGCCCCCAGCGAGGACGCACCGTAACCACCGGATCGGAGGTGCTTTGCGGCCTCTCGTGCGGTTACCGGTACGAGAGGCGGTGAAACCCGGCTGCTGTCGCTGCTCGCCGCGGCCGACGTGGGCATCACCGACATCCATGTGGAGGAACGGCAAGGGGCGAGCGAGTCGCGAGCTCCTGGCTACGTCGTCTACGACGGGAAAAGCGCTCATGCGGTATCCGCGGAGCTCAACAGCGGCGGATCATTCTCCGATCAGAACAGGGGCTGTCTCGCCTCCCGGCCGTTTCCCCGTCGGACCTGCTGTCCGCCCGCTGGCCCCGGACCGAGCTCAAGCTCTCGCACTCAGGGCAAGGCGAGCGCTTGGGGCTGGAGGAGGAGTCGGCGGGGACGCGGAACTGGCTGGTCCTGCTGCCCCACGTGCTGGAGGCCCTCGACAGTACCTCGGCGGCAGCTACGGCGCGGTGCCGGTGGTGGATCGGCAGGATGTCGTCGACGACATCCTCTCCCGATGACCGCGGGGAGAATCGGCGCTCCCGCCGCCCACCCCGCCTCGAACCTCGCCAGGCGGCTCGTCCGGCACGTGCCGCACTACGACAAGGCCGACCTGCGGTTCACCGACTTCGCTCCGGGTGTGGAGACGGCGATCGAACGGGCGAGGGCACGCACCGCGGACTGGACCGCGGCCCACCGCCGGAACCCGTCGACCGGTGTCTGGGCATTGATGGAGCGCGTTCGATGAGGGCGAGCTCCTCGGTCGTGTACGTGGGCGGCGGGATCGCTCAGCTGGCGCCGAACTTGCGGACGGCCTGGTAGTAGGTCCAGGCGGCGCTGTCGCACTGCCAGCGGCCCGCGCAGATGGTCTTCATGTCGCCGTAGAAGTTGTCGTCGATGCGCTTGCGGTTGGTCTCGGTGAACCGGCTCTGCCGCTTGTAGTTGCGGTACCCGAAGTCGTGCCGGTGGCAGGCCCTGGTGAAGTCGTACCCGAGCGGCTTGTCCGGCGACCACGAGCACGCGTCCGACGACCAGTCGAGCACGCCGGCGTGCGGCCGGTCGGCGCGCACCTGGGCGAACCGGCTCAGCGAGATCTCGAACAGATACCGATCGGTCACCGTCCTGGCGTCGACCGCCTGTGCGGTGCCGGCGCCGAGCACGACGGACAGGGCGATCGCGCCCACACCGGCCAGCTGGCGGGCACCGGAGCGCGGGGTGGTTCGGGTCATGGCAGGGCTCCCTCGCTGATTGCGACCGACGCGGGTGCGATCAGCGTCGAGCCCACCGCCGACAAGATCTACCGCTGACCGGCGGAATGCCGGTGAACTTCACCCCACTTCGAGGTGATTCGCCCGTTCAGGGCATCACGAAGGGTGTTTGCCCAGGTGGAGCAGCATCCGCGTGTTGCCCAGCGTGTTCGGCTTCACGAACGGCAGGTCGAGGAACTCGGCGACCCCGGCGTCGGGGGACCGGCGCATCTCCTCGTACACCTCGCGCGGCACCGGCGTCCCCTCGATCTTGGCGAACCCGTGCCGGGCGAAGAACTCCGTCTCGAACGTCAACACGAAGATCCGCGTGAGGCCCAGCTCACCGGCCAGGTCGATGAGCCGCCCCACCAGCGCGTGCCCGATCCCGCGCCCGCGCATCGCCCGGTCGACCGCGACCGTCCGGATCTCGGCGAGGTCCTCCCACAGCACGTGCAGCGCGCCGCAGCCCACCACCCTGCCGTCGAGCTCGGCGACCCAGAACTCCTGCACGTCCTCGTAGAGCGTCACCAGCTCCTTCTCGAGCAGCACCCGGCCCGCGTCGGAGTCGACCAACTGCTTGATGGTGCGGACGTCGCCGATCCGCGCGCGGCGGACGGCGACCGGTGGAGTTTCGGCGGCCACGCCGACAACCTATCCCGGTGGTGCCCGCGTGTTATCCCGGTGGTGACCGCGTGCCACCGGTGGCGCACCTGCACGCGGGACCGCGCTGTTGAGCGTGCAATCATCGTGTGCCACCCGACAGGTGGCCACCTTCACCCGGTCGTGCAGTAACGGAGGCCCGCGCGCATGAGTCTGCCTGGATCGGAGGTCCTGCGCGTTGCTCCGTCCGGGGGTGCCCGGCCCGAGCCCCGGCGCTACCGCCCCGAACTGCAGGGGTTGCGCGCCCTCGCCGTGCTGCTGGTGGTCGTCTACCACGTCTGGCTGGACCGGGTCTCCGGTGGGGTGGACGTGTTCTTCGTGTTGTCGGGGTTCCTGATCACCGGGCAGTTGGTGCGGTCGTGTGCGCGGGGTGGGATCCGGTTCCGGCCGATGTGGGGTCGGATGATTCGGCGGTTGTTCCCGGCGGCGTTGACGGTGCTGCTGGCGGTGATGGCCGTCAGCTTCGTCCTCCTCCCGGAGAGCCGCTGGTTCCAGACCATCCGCGAGGTCGTGGCCTCCGCGCTGTACCTGGAGAACTGGCAGCTCGTCGCCGACTCGACCGACTACTTCGCCCAGCACAACACCGCCAGTGTGGTGCAGCACTTCTGGTCGTTGTCGATCCAGGGCCAGTTCTACGTGGTGTGGCCGGTGCTGGTGGCGGGGTTGGCGTTGCTGGCGGTGCGGTTGCGGCGTGGGCTGCGGCCGGTGCTGGTGGGTGTGTTCGGTGTGGTGTTCGCCGGGAGCCTGGCGGTGTCGGTGTGGTTGACCGCGGTGGACCAGCCGATGGCCTATTTCCACTCGGCCACCCGGGTGTGGGAGTTCGCGCTGGGTGGGTTGCTGGCGTTGGTGATCGACGCGGTTCGGCTGCCCCGGGTAGCCCGGTGGGTGCTGGGCTGGTTGGGTGTGGTCGGGCTGGTGTCGTGCGGGTTGGTGCTGCAGGTGGGCACGGTGTTTCCGGGGTGGGCGGCGTTGTGGCCGACGCTGTCGGCGGTGGCGGTGGTGACCGCCGGCGCGACCGGCAGCCGCAGCGGCGCCGACCGGTTGCTGTCGACCCGCCCGTTGGAGTACCTGGGCAACCTCAGCTACGCCCTCTACCTCTGGCACTGGCCCGTCCTGCTCTTCTACCTCGTCGCGCGCGATGAGGAGCGGGTCGGGTTGCGTGGCGGAGCGGTCGTCATCGGGGTGTCCCTGGGGCTGTCCGTGCTCACCTACCACCTCGTGGAGACACCGGTCCGGCGGTGGTCGCCCGCCGGTGGCCGCTCCTGGCCCGCCTACCGGCTCGGCGTGCTCATGCTCGCGCCCGTGCTGCTGACCGCCGCCGCCTGGCAGGTCGTCGCCATCGAGAAGGCGAGCGCCTACGCGCTCACCACCGACGACCCCGACCACCCCGGCGCGCTGGCCCGCGAGCCGGGGTTCGAGTACTGGGGCGCCGACGACGTGCCGCTCGTGCCGTCGTTCGTCGGGGTGCCCCAGGACTGGGCGATCATTCCGAACCAGGACTGCACGATCTCCCCACGCAACCCCGACCTGCGGATGTGCCGCAACTGGGTGGAGGGCGTGCCCGACCGCCGGATCGTGGTCGTCGGCGACTCGCACGTGGAGCAGTACCTGGCCGCGCTGGTCCCGATCGCGGAGGACCGGAACTGGGAGGTCACCGCGATGCTGCGGGGTGCGTGCCCGTTCTCCACCGACTCGGAGGCCCGCCCGGGTGACCAGCGCTGTGTCGACTGGAACGCCGACGTCGTCCAGGAGATCGTCGGCACTCGACCGGACGCCGTGGTGACGCTGGCCAGCCGCGAGGTGCGGGTGGGCCTGACCGAGCAGACCCCGCCTGGCTTCGTGACCCAGTGGCGGACGCTGGAGCGTGCCGGGATCCCGGTGCTGGCCGTGCGGGACAACCCGCGCTACGACTTCAAGCCGTCGGCCTGCGTGGAACAGCACGGTGTCGACGACCCGCGCTGTGCCACGCCGCGTGCCGAGCTGTACTCCGCCGAACCGCCCTGGTCCGGCATCCCCGACCCGCCGGCGAACGTGACGTTCCTGGACTTCACCGACTATCTCTGCACCGAGACGGTCTGCCCGCCGGCGATCGGCAACGTGCTGGTGTACCTGGACGACAACCACCTCAGCGCCACCTACGTGCGCACCATGACGCCGATCGTCGAGCGGGAGGTGCTCGCGGCGCTCGGGTGGTGACGCGGCGGGCGCCCCGCCTCGCCCGCCCGCCCGGCGGTTACCCTGATGCCCGTGTCCACCCCCACCACGAACTCCTCGCCGGCGCGCCGGGTCTCGTTGCTCACCCTGGGCTGCGCACGCAACGAGGTCGACTCCGAGGAGCTCGCCGGCCGACTGGCCGAGGGCGGCTGGGAGCTGACCGCCGACCCCGAGGACGCCGAGGTCGTGGTGGTGAACACCTGCGGCTTCGTCGAGTCGGCCAAGAAGGACTCGGTGGACACCCTGCTCGCCGCCGCCGACACCGGTGCCAAGGTCGTGGCCGTCGGCTGCCTCGCCGAGCGCTACGGCGCCGAGCTGGCGGAGAGCCTGCCGGAGGCCGACGCGGTGCTCGGCTTCGACCACTACCCGGACCTCGCCGAGCGGCTCGGTGACGTCGTCGCCGGTCGCCCGGTCGCCGCGCACACCCCCACCGACCGGCGCACCCTGCTGCCGATCAGCCCGGTGCGGCGGTCCGCCGCGGCCGGTGCGGTCGCCATCCCCGGGCACGCGCAGGACGGCCCCGCGCCGCGTGCTCCGTGGGTGCCGGGCGTGCTGCGGACCCGGCTGGACGACGCCCCGGTGGCCGCGCTCAAGATCGCCTCCGGCTGCGACCGCCGCTGCTCGTTCTGCGCCATCCCGTCGTTCCGCGGCGCCTTCGTCTCCCGCCGCCCCGAGGAGATCCTCGCCGAGGCGGCGTGGCTGGCCGAGCGCGGCGTGCGCGAGCTGTTCCTGGTCAGCGAGAACTCCACCTCCTACGGCAAGGACCTCGGCCGGGAGCACGGCGGCGGGCGCGCGCTGGAGCTGCTGCTGCCCGCGCTGGCCGAGGTGCCCGGCGTCGAGCGGGTGCGGGTGTCGTACCTGCAGCCCGCCGAGACCCGGCCCGGCCTGGTCCGTGCGATCGCCAGCACCCCCGGTGTCGCCCCCTATTTCGACCTGTCCTTCCAGCACGCCAGCGAGCCGGTGCTGCGTCGGATGCGGCGGTTCGGCGGGCGCGGCCCGTTCCTCGCGCTGATCGACCAGATCCGCGAGCTGGCCCCGACCGCGGGCATCCGCACCAACGTGATCGTCGGCTTCCCCGGCGAGACCGAGGAGGACCTGCGGGAGCTGGAGCGGTTCCTCACCGCCGCGCGGCTGGACACGGTCGGCGTGTTCGGCTACTCCGACGAGGACGGTACGGAGGCGGCGACCCTCGACGGCAAGCTGGACGCCGACACGATCGCCGAGCGGGTCGGCCGGATCTCCGCGCTGGTCGAGGAGCTCACCGCGCAGCGGGCCGAGGAGCGCGTCGGCGAGGTGGTCGACGTGCTGGTCGAGACCGCCGGCGAGGAGACCACCGGCCGGGCCGCGCACCAGGGCCCCGAGGTCGACGGCGAGTGCGTGCTGCTCGACGCCGGCGACCGAACCCCCGGCGAGCTGGTGCGCTGCGAGGTCGTCGACAGCGTGGGCGTCGACCTGGTCGTGCGGCCGTGCGCCCCGGGACCGGATGCCGGCCGGTGAGTGCGGTTCCCGACGATCCGACCGACGCCGGTGACGGTGGTGAGCGCGCGGCCGGTGTTCCCGCGCCGACCCCGGTGCCCACGCTGAACGTCGCGAACGTCCTGACGCTGTCCCGGCTGGCGCTGGTCCCGCTGTTCGTGGGCGCCCTGTTCGTCGGCACCGGCGCCGACCCGCTGTGGCGCTCACTGGCCACCGCGCTGTTCGCCGTCGCCTCGCTGACCGACCAGGTGGACGGCTGGGTGGCCCGCCGGTTCGGGCTGGTCACCGACTTCGGCAAGATCGCCGACCCGATCGCCGACAAGGCGCTGATCGGCGCGGCGCTGGTCGGGCTGAGCGTGCTGGGCGAGCTGCCGTGGTGGATCACCGTGACGATCGCCGTCCGGGAGATCGGGGTGACGCTGCTGCGGTTCTGGGTGATCCGGCACGGGGTCATCCCGGCCAGCCGCGGTGGGAAGGCCAAGACGTTGGCCCAGATCGTGGCGATCGTGCTCTACCTGCTGCCGCTGCCGGCCGGCGCCGATCCGGTGCGCTGGGCGCTGATGGGCGTCGCGGTCGCGTTGACCGTCGCCACCGGGGTCGACTACGTGATCAGGGCGCTGCGGCTGCGGGCGGCCGGGCGCAGGGCGGGCGTGGGCCGGTGACCGAGCCGACCGAGCCCGCCGACCCGATCGCCGCGGAGGTGCTCGCCGCGCTGGTCCGCCGGGGTGAGACGGTGGCCACGGCCGAGTCGCTGACCGCTGGCCTGGTCTGCGCCACGCTCACCGAGGTGCCGGGCGCCAGCGCTGCCGTCCGCGGCGGGCTGGTGGTGTACGCCACCGAACTGAAGGCCACGCTGGCCGGGGTGGACCGAACGCTGCTCGCCGCGCGCGGCGCCGTGCACCCCGACGTGGCCGCCCAGCTGGCCGACGGCGCCCGGCGCCGCTGCGCCGCCGACTGGGGCCTCGGGCTCACCGGGGTGGCCGGCCCGGACCCGCAGGACGGCGTGTCGCCCGGCACCGTGCACCTCGCGGTGGCCGGGCCGGGGGTGCGGACCGGACGAACGCTGGAGTGCCCCGGCGACCGCGCGGCCGTGCGCGGCGCGGCGGTGACGGGGGCACTGGCGTTGCTCTGGGAACATCTGGGGGCACGCTGAGCGTTCGCCCTTGGCGGACGGACGTGTCATGGCCTGCGGTGAGCCGTCCGAACTGGGTAACGTGGGTCGTACCCGAAGGGAGGGCGCGGAATGACCGTGCTGTTGCGTGAGGCGATCGGTGATCGGCTCCGGCATGCCCGCACCAACCAGCGCCGCACGCTGCGCGAGATCTCTCGTGCCGCCAGGGTGAGCCTGGGTTACCTCTCCGAGGTGGAGCGCGGGCAGAAGGAGGCGTCGAGCGAGCTGCTGGCCTCGATCTGTGACGCGCTGGAGCTGCCGCTGGCGGAGCTGCTGCGCCACGTGGCCGCCGACATGTCGGCGCTGGACGGCGTCGACCTCGGCTCCGTCGAGCGGGCGACCGAGCGGCACACCGAGCGGGAGCGGACGATGCCGGCCGGCTCCGGCGGCTTCGAGGGCGGCCGGTTGGCCTCGGGCGTCCCCGGAGGCGACCGTGCCGACCTTGCCGACCGTGGCGACTTCGGTGACCTCGGTGACCTGCCCGAGCTGCGGGCGCCGGGCGAGGCGCGGGCCTCGATGACCCCGACCCTGTGCAGGACCATCACCGCGCCGAAGCTCACCGCCACGATCGCGGCCTGAGCCACCGCGCCCGCGACCTCGGTCGCCCCGGCGCGCGAGCCCCGACGACCCCGAGCGGCCCTCGGGGTCGTCGCCGTCCCGCGACGGCCCGGCGAGGTCCGGGCAATCCCTGAATTCCCCCGGGGTCACCTGGAACGGCGACGGGTGACCTGACACGATGGAACCCGACACCGTGGTCGCGCCGTTGCCGAGGGGAGGTGACGTGCGCCGGCCGGCGGGATCGATCAGCCCGTGGGACGCAAGAAGGCAGGCGGAGGAGATGGCCAACCCTTTCGTGAAGTTCTGGAAGTACCTCATGGCGGCGTTCTCGTCGAAGGTCGATGAGTACGCCGACCCGAAGGTGCAGATCCAGCAGGCCATCGAGGAGGCTCAGCGCAACCACCAGGCGCTCTCCCAGCAGGCCGCGGCCGTGATCGGCAACCAGCGCCAGCTGGAGATGAAGCTCAACCGGCAGCTGAGCGAGGTGGAGAAGCTGCAGGCGTCCACCCGGCAGGCGCTGGTGCTCGCCGACGAGGCCAGGGCCAAGGGTGACGATCAGAAGGCCACCGAGTTCGAGAACGCCGCCGAGGGCTTCGCCGCGCAGTTGGTTACCGCCGAGCAGAGCATCGAGGACCTGAAGACCCTGCACGACCAGGCGTTGCAGGCGGCCGCGCAGGCCAAGCAGGCGGTGGAGCGCAACGCCACGATGCTGCAGCAAAAGCTGGCCGAGCGCACCAAGCTGCTCTCGCAGCTGGAGCAGGCGAAGATGCAGGAGCGGGTGTCCGCCTCGCTGACCCAGATGAGCGAGCTCGCCGCGCCGGGCACCACCCCGTCGCTGGACGAGGTGCGGGAGAAGATCGAGAAGCGCTACGCCACGGCGCTGGGCTCGGCCGAGCTGGCGCAGAACTCGGTGCAGGGCCGGATGCTGGAGGTGCAGCACTCCACCACCCAGCTGGCCGGGCACAACCGGTTGGAGCAGATCCGGGCCTCGATGCGCGGTGAGTCGGTCGCGCAGGTGACCGACGGCGCCGCCGAGCAGAAGCCGGCCGCGTCCTCGGCGACATCGACGAACCAGCCGAGCCCGAACATCCAGCAGGAGATCCAGGCCAGGTTGCGGGCGGAGCAGCAGAAGAACGAGGCGTGAGCGAGCGTGCGAGCGAACCGTTCGGCACAGCAGCCCGGCGAGTGCCGCGACGAGCGCCAGCGAGGAGGGGCGTGAGCTGATGGCGGGCGGCAAGGGCTCCTGGCGTCGGGACTTCGACAGGTTCGGTGCCAAGCTGGAGAAGCACGTCGAGCGGCTGCCCGACTATGCCTACCGCGCCCAGGAGAAGCTGCAGCGTCACCTGCCGCCGAGCTCGCCGGCGCGGCCCGGCGAGCCGGCCCGCCCGGTGCCGCCGTCCGCGCCCCGGCTGCCGCAGCTGTCGGCCGAGCTGCCCGTGGTCGGCGACCTGCGGGCGAAGTGGGAGCGGTGGAACGACCCGGCCGCCAAGCTCGAGCGGCGCAAGCGGCGCACCTCCCGCGCGCTCACCCTGTGGATCGTGCTGACCATCCTGTGCGGGCTGGTGGCCGTGGCCGGGCTGACCGGCGTGGTCGGCGCCGCCGGTGCCGCCGGCGCGGAGTTCCTCGCCGGCGCCGCCGGGATGGTGGTGTTCGGTGCGCTCGGCGTGCGCTCCGGGCTGCGACTGCGCCAGCTCAACCGGGTCGAGCTTCCGGCCAGCACGGCCCCGCCGCCGCTGCCCTCCGCAGGGTCGGCGGCACGCGAGCCGATGGAGCGGCTCGCCGAGTGCGAGGCGTCGCTGACGGAGCTGCTCACCCAGCTCGACACACCGTCGGCGGGTGCCCCGGCGTCGGTCCCGGAGGTCTCCGTCGAGGAGGCCAGGGCCACCGCGCGGGAGGCGGCCGCGGCGCTGCGCGGCCTCGCCGCGCGGGTGCAGGCCATCGAGCGCGCCATGGCCACCGCGCCCGCCGCCGAGCGGGGCCCACTGGGCTCGGCGGTGCGAACGCTCCGGGAGCAGCTGGACGACGGCCTCACCGGCTACCGCGGGCTGATCGCGGCGGCCGGGCAGGCCGTGGCGGCCAGCAGCGGCGGCATCCAGCCGGCCAAGGAGGCGCTCACCGACGCCACGGACCGGCTGGCCGGGCTGGCGATCGCGCTGCGCGAGCTGTCCTGACGCGGGCGAGTGCGAGTGGTGCCGCGGTCAGGACAGCCCGGTGGCGGGCTGGGCGGCTCGGGCTCGGTGGACGTCGCCGGTCGGGTGCGGGCCGCGTTCGACCGGCTCGCCGAGGTCGACCGGCCCGACGTGTGGGTGACCCTGCGCGACCGGGACGCGGTGCTGGCCGACGCGCGGGCGGTGGCGGCCCGGCTCGACGCCGGCGAGGTCCTGCCGTTGGCCGGCATGCTCGTCGCGGTCAAGGACAACATCGACGTGGCCGGTGTGCCCACCACCGCCGGGTGCCCGGCCTTCGCGTTCACGCCGGGGACGAGCGCATCGGTGGTGTGCCGGCTGTGCTCGGCGGGCGCGGTCGTGCTGGGCAAGACCACCCTCGACCAGTTCGCCACCGGCCTCGCCGGCAGCCGCACGCCCGCCGGCCCGGTGCGCTCGGCCGTCGATCCGGACAGGGTGGCCGGCGGGTCCAGCGCCGGGTCCGCGGTCGCGGTGGCACTGGGCGTCGTCGACGTGGCGCTGGGCACCGACACCGCGGGGTCCGGCCGGGTCCCGGCGGCGTTCAACGGGATCGTCGGTCTGAAGCCCACTCGCGGGCTCGTCCCGGCCACCGGCGTCGTGCCCGCCTCGCCGTCGTACGACTGTGTCAGCGTGCTCGCCCGCCGGCTCGACCCGGCCCGGCGGGCGCTCGCCGCGATCCTCGGCCCGGATTCCGGTGACCCGCGGAGCCGGGCCTGGCCGCCGTCGGCGCGGCTCGCGGCCGGGCCCCGGCCACGCCTCGGCGTTCCGGACGACACCGGTCTCGCCCCGCTGTCCCCGGCGGCGCGGGCGACGTTCGATTCGGCCGTGGCGGTGTACACCGCGGCCGGCGCGGTGGTCGAGCGGGTCGACATCACCCCGCTGACCGAGGCGTCCGCGCTCTACGGCACGGTGATGCTCGCCGAGCGGGCCGCCGCGGTGGGCGAGTTCCTCGCCGCGCACCGCGACGAGGTGGACCCGGTGGTGGCGTCCGTGGTGCTCGCCGCGGGTGATCTGCCCGCCGCCCGGCTCGCGGCCGACCTCGACCGGCTGGCCGGGCTGGCCGCCGAGGTCGCCCCGCTGTGGCGGCGGCACGACGCGCTGCTGCTGCCCACCGTCCCGGAGCACCCCACGATCGCCGCGGTGCTCGCCGACCCGGTGGTCGTGCCCGCCCGGCTCGGCCGCTACGCGGCGTTCGCCAACCTGCTCGACCTGGCCGCGGTCGCGGTGCCGGCCGGCACCGCCGACGGCGGTCCGTTCGGGGTCAGCGTGCTCGTCCCGGCCTTCGCCGACCAGGTGGCGCTCGACGTGGCCGCCGTCCTCACCGACGAGCCGGAGCTGGAGCCGTACCCGGTGCCGGCGCTCGACCTGGTGGTGTTCGGGCCCCGCCCGCCGGCGGTGCTGGTGGAGCTGGGTGCGCGGCCCATGGGCCCGGTCCGGACCACGCCGGGCTACCGCGGCGTCCCGGCACCCACCGACCTGGCGGTGGCCGCCCTCCACGCGCCGGGGGGCGGCTCCCTGGCGGGGGAGCGGTGGCGGCTGCCCCCGGCCGCGCTCGACGGGCTGCTGGCGGCGCTGCCACCCGGCGTGGCGCTCGGCCCGCTGGAGCTCGCCGACGGGACGCCGGCGGTCGCGCCGCTCGCGGTCAGCCGGTGATCGGGTGCCGGGCGGCGAGGGCGCGGGTGATGTGCCGGACCAGGCCGGGGCCGTACAGCGCGAACCCGGTGTAGAGCTGCACCAGCGACGCGCCGGCGTCGAGCATCAGCTCGGCGTCGTGTGGGCCGAGGATGCCGCCGACCCCGATGATCGGCAGCGCGCCCCCGGTCTGCTCGTGCACGAACCGCACGACCTCCCTGGCCCGCGCGGCCAGCGGCCGGCCGGACAGCCCGCCGACCTCCTTGCCCAGGTGTGCCTCGGTCCCGTCGAGCCCCTCCCTGGCGAGCGTGGTGTTGGTGGCGATGACGCCGGCCACGCCGTGGTCGAGGCACACCTCGAGCAGCTCGGCGAGCGCCTCGGCGGTGAGGTCGGGGGCCACCTTGACCAGCAGCGGGACCGGCTCGCGGCCGGCCCGCTCGGCGAGGGTGCGGGAGGTCGCCCGTAGCTCGGTGAGCAGGTCGCTGAGCGCCTCCCGGTCCTGCAGGGCCCGCAGCCCGGCGGTGTTGGGTGAGCTGACGTTGATCGCGACGTAGTCCGCGTAGGGATGGAGCGCGCGTAGCGCCGCCTGGTAGTCGGCGACCGCCTCGTCCAGCGGCACCACCTTGGACTTGCCGATGCTCACGCCCAGCGGCACCGGCGGCTTGCCGCCGGTGGCCAGCCGCTCGGCGAGGGCGTCGGCGCCGGCGTTGTTGAAGCCCATCCGGTTGATCACCGCGTCGCTGCCCGGCAGCACGAACAGCCGCGGCTTCGGGTTGCCCGGCTGGGCGAGCCGGGTGACCGTGCCGACCTCGACGAACCCGAAGCCGAGCGCCGGCCAGGCGTGCAGCGCGCGTCCGTCCTTGTCCATCCCGGCGGCCAGCCCGACCCGGTTGGCGAAGCGCACGCCGAACACCGTGACCGGGTCGTCGTGGCGGTAACGCCGCTCCAGCATGGCCAGCGCCGGCGGCACCTCGGCGAGCCGGCCCAGTGCCCGGACCGTGCGCTCGTGCACGGCCTCCGGGTCGCCACCGTTCAGCCGGTACAGGGTCGGTCGGACGAGCTTGTCGAACAGCACGGCCCACATGCTGCCGCACGCCGGCGCTAAGCGCCGGACCAGGTCCGAGCGGGAACACCGAGGACCGGCAGGCGAACGGGAACCGCCGCGGAAAGCGGAGCACCGCACGGCGGCGCGGAAAGAAAGCGGCCCCCGTCGCGACTCCGCGAGCGGTGCTCGCGGCCCGGGGCGGACTGGTTCCCGGGAGCGTCGGGGGCCGGGTGACTGCCTGGTATTCACCGCCGGCAGACACGGATGCCCGCGAAAGTCAGGTCACGTGCCGTCCGTCAGCGGACAGCCACCTCACGAGTCCTGTCGTTCTTCAACGTTGGACCACCTCCCTTCTCGTGTACGCGCCACGCTAGGCGACGTCGTCCCCCCGCGGCAACAGGATTTGCGCGTCCCGCCCCACCGCGTCGATCTCGGCCAGCAGCGCAGCCCTTCGCTCCTCCGGCAGGAACGCCGCCGTCACCCCGGCGCGGGCGAGCTCCACCACTTCGGCCGGGCGCAGCCCCAACGCCGTCGCGACCGCGAGGTACTCGCCGTTCAGCGTCGCGCCGAACATCGGCGGGTCGTCGGTGTTCAGCGTCACCACCAGCCCGTGGTCGAGCATCCGCCGCACCGGGTGGGCGGCGACCGAGGGCACCTGCCCGGTGCGCACGTTGGAGGTCGGGCACACCTCCAGCGGGATCCGGTGCTCGGCCAGGTACTCCAGCAGCCGCGGGTCCGCCACGCAGCTGGTGCCGTGCCCGATCCGCTCCGCGCCGAGGTCGTGGATCGCCGACCAGACCGTCGCCGGGCCGGTGGTCTCCCCGGCGTGCGGGACGCTGTGCAGGCCTGCCTCCCGCGCCGCGGTGAAGAACGGGGCGAACCGGGCCCGGCCGACGCCGACCTCGGGCCCGCCCAGCCCGAAGCCCACCAGCCCGTCCGGCCGGTTGCGCAGCGCGAACACCACCGTCTCCCGGCCGGCGACCGCGCCGCGCTCGCCCGGGATGTCGAAGCACCACGCGAGGTCCACCCCGTGCTCGGCGGCGGCCGCGGCGCGCCCCGCGGCCAGCCCGGCGAGCAGCTCGTCACCGTCCATCCCGTCGAGCAGGTGGTTGTACGGGGTGACCGTCACCTCGGCGTAGCGGCAGTTCTGCGCCGCGAGGTCCCGGGCGAGCCCGCTGACCAGCGTGGCGATGTCGGTGCCGTCGCGCAGTAGGGACTGCACCGCCCAGAACGCGGCGAGGAAGTCGTCGAAGGTGCGGAAGGTGTAGAACTCGCGCAGCCCGGCCGGGTCGGTGGGCACCCCGGAGGAGGGGTGCCGGCGGGCCAGCGCGGCCACGGTGTGGTGGCCGGCCGAGCCGACCAGGTGGACGTGGAGCTCCACTTTGGGCAGTGCGGCGACGAGGTCGCGCAGCGTGCGGTACTCGGGCATGGGCTCGAGCTCCCGAAGCGAGGGGTGCGGACGGACGGGCGCGGCGGGCCGGGGGCCGCCACGGCCGCCGCTCAGCGAGCGGCCGGGGTGGGCCTCGCCCGGCGTGGTGGCGTCACGGCGCGAGGTCACCGCGGGTGCGGTCGCTGCCGTACAGCGGGAGCTGGTACGTCGGCACTCGGCGAGTGTACCGGCGCCGCCCGGCCTCGCGAGAGCCCAGCGCGCGGTCAGCGGGCCGGGGCGGGGCCGCGTTGGCAGCGCGGGCAGAACCAGGTGGGCCGGCGGTGCAGCCCGCTGCCCTGCCCGGCGACACGCACCGGGCCGCCGCACCGGAAGCAGCCCTGCCGGGTGCGCTCGTACACCCAGTTCCGCCGCCCCCTGGCCAGCTCGCCGGTGGTGCTCTGCTCCGGGCGCCACGCGTTGGCGGTCAGCAGCTTCCTGGCCAGCGTCACCACCCGCTCGGCGTCGACCTGGCCCACCGGGGTCCACGGCGTCAGTCCGAGCAGGAAGCAGATCTCCACCTTGTAGAGGTTGCCCACCCCCGCCATGACCCGCTGGTCCAGCAGGGCGAGCCCGAGCTCACGCTCGGAGTCGGCGGCCAGCAGCGCGGCCGCCAGCCCCTCGTGCTCGTCAGTCCACTGTGGATCGAGCAGGTCCGGGCCGAGGTGGCCGACCAGGCGGGCTTCCTGGCCGGTGGGCAGCAGCTCGAGGTCGTGCAGCCGGAAGCCGACGGCCTCGGCCTCGGCGTTGGCCAGCACCACCCGCGCGTGGTGCGCCGGAAGCGGCCACCGCGCCCCGGGTCGGAGCACTCGCCAGCTGCCGTCCATCCGGAGGTGGCTGTGCAGGCTGAGATCCCCGGAGAAGCGGGTGAACAGGTGCTTGCCCACCGACCGCACGGAGCACACGGTCCGCCCGACCAGGTCGACCGTGGCCAGCGCGGGGTGCCGCAGCTCCGCGCGGACCAGCGGCCGGCCGGCCAGCGCGCGGTGCAGCTTCCGGCCGGCCAGGAACACGGTGTCGCCCTCGGGCACGACTCAGCCGGTCTCCGGCTCGGCGTAGGCCCGCACCGCCGGGAACTCCGAGGTCGTCTCGGCGCCGCCCGGCTCACCGGCGCCGGTGGTGTCCGTGGTCTCGTCGGGGTCGCGCTCGAGCCGGTGCCGGCCGGCGCGGCCGGAGCGCAGGATCTTCGCCAGCACCATGTTGAACGTCAGCGCGATCTCCTGCGCACCGGGGGAGTTCCACTCGTGGATGGGGGTGCACGCGCCCTGCGCCTGCTGCACGGCCAGCCGGTCGGGGATCGCCGTGGGCATCACCAGCCGGCCGAAGTACTCCCGCAGCTCGGCGATCCGGTACTGGTGCTCGTAGGAACGTGGCCGCAGCCGGTTCACCAGCACTCCCGCCGGCCGCAGGTTCGGGTTGTGCTCGGCGCGGATCGACTCGATCGCCTCCAGCGCCCGGTCGGCGCCGGCCACCGCGTACATCGTCGGCTCGGTGACCAGCAGGGCGCTGTCCGCGGCGATCAGCGCGGACCGGGTCAGCCGGCCCAGCGACGGCGGGCAGTCCAGGATCACCAGCTCGTACGGCTCCCCGCTGGGCGCGGCGTGCAGCTCGTCCAGCGCGCGGGCGAGGTTCTCCATCCGGCGCCCGCCGGTGCGTCCCGGCTCGTTCAGCAGCTCCAGCTCCTCGGCGCCGACCAGGACGTCAAGCGTGTCGCTCCAGCCGCTGGGCGCGATGGCCTCGTCCAGCACCGCGCGGCGGGGCGTCTTCAGCACGTCGGCGAGGGTCGCGTCGGTCAGCGGCGGGTCGAGCGAGGCCGTGGCGTTGCCCTGCGGGTCGAGGTCCACCACCAGGGTGCGCGCGCTGCGGCGCAGCGCCGCGGAGGCGATTCCGAGCGCAACCGTCGTCTTCCCGACGCCTCCCTTGAGGCTGAGTACCGCGACCGTGTGCACGACGACCAGCCTACGGTCTCCGCCCCGGGTGCGGACCCCGGCGTGGCCCCCGGGCGCACCCGGAGTCCGCGGCGACCGGCGGCGACCGGCGGCGGCCCACTAGGCTGTCGGGCCATGAGGACGGACACCGCGGCGGCTCGCGGCTCGGCGGCCGTGCACCGCGTGCTGGAGGCCGAGCTGGCCGGTGCCAGGGCGCGCGGGGTCGACCGGCCCCGGGTGGTCGACGTGGGCGGCGGCAGCGGCGTCTGGGCGGTGCCGTTCGCGTCCGCCGGCTGCCTGGTCACCGTGGTCGAGCCGAACCCGAACGCGCTGGCCACCCTGCGCCGCCGCGCCGAGGAGAGCGGCGTCGCCGACCGGATCACCGTGGTGGCCGACGACTCCGACGCCCTCGGCACCCACGTCCCGCCCGGCTCGGCCGATCTGGTGCTGGCCCACGGTTTGCTGGAGGTGGTCGACGACCCCGCCCCGACGGTCGCCGCGCTGGCCGCCACCGCGGTGCCCGGCGGCGCGGTGTCCGTGCTGGCGGCCAACCGCTTCGCCGCCGTGCTGCACCGCGCGCTGGCCGGGCGGGTGGCCGAGGCCCGCCGGCTGCTCGCCGCGCCGGACGGGGTGCTCGGCGAGGACGGCGAGACCCTGCTGCGCCGGCTCGACCGCGACCGGTTGACCGGCCTGCTCACCAATGCCGGCCTCGAGGTGGCGCTGCTGCAGGGCGATGGCGTGATCTCCGACGCCATGCAGGGCGTGCCCAGGGACACCGTCGACGCCGCGGACGAGGTCGCCGCCTGGGAGGGTGAGCTGGTCGAGTTCGAGGACGCCGCGGCCGGCATTCCGCCGCTGCGCGACATCGCCAGCCGGCTGCACGCGCTGGCCCGCCGGCCCGGCTGAGCCGCCGCGCCGCTGTCCGGAAACGTCAGTCCGGGCGGTTAACCTGGGCGCGATGGGACGCACCGCGGGGCTGCCCGCCGAGCTCGCCCGGCTCCGCGTGGACGAGCGCGCGGACCCGGCACAGTGGCCCGATGACACCGGCTGCGGGCTGCTGCACGTCGACATGGACGCGTTCTTCGCGATGGTCGAGCTGCGCACCCGGCCCGAGCTGGTGGACCGGCCGGTGGTCGTCGCCGGGGTGGGGCCGCGCTCGGTGGTGCTGTCGGCGAACTATCCGGCGCGCCGGTTCGGGGTGCGCTCGGCGATGCCGGTGTCGGCCGCGCGCCGGCTGTGCCCGCAGGCGGTGTACCTGCCGCCGACGCCGGGCCGGTACCGGGAGGTGTCCCGCGGCGTGCTGGGTCTCTTCCGCGAGCTGACCCCGCTGGTGGAGCCGCTCAGCCTCGACGAGGCGTTCCTCGACGTGAGCGGCGCGCTGCGCCGGTTGGGCAGCACCCCCGCCCGGATCGGCGCCGAGCTGCGCCGCAGGGTCGCCGCGGAGCACGGGATCACCTGCTCGGTCGGGATCGGCGCGGTGAAGTTCGTCGCCAAGCTCGCCTCCGGGATGGCCAAGCCGGACGGGATGGTCGTGGTGCCGGCGGACCGGACCCTGGCGTTCCTCGACCCGCTGCCGGTGTCCGCGTTGTGGGGCGTCGGCACGCGCACCGAGGAACACCTGCGCCGGCTGGGACTGGACACCGTCGGCGACATCGCCCGCGCCCCGTTGCCACGGTTGCGCCGGGCGCTCGGCGCGGCGGCCGGCGAGCACCTGCACGCGCTGGCGAACGGGCGGGACGACCGGGCGGTGGTGCCCGACGCGGCGGAGAAGTCGATCGGCGCCGAGCACACCTTCGACGTCGACCACCACGACCGCGTGGTGCTGGAGCGCGAGCTGCTGCGGTTGGCCGAGCGGGTGGCGGCGACCCTGCGCCGGAAGGGGCTGCGCGGGCGAACGGTGTCGATCAAGGTCCGGTTCGCCGACTTCCGCACCATCACCAGGGCCCGCACGCTGCCCTCGGCGACGGACGTGGCCAGGGAGATCCACGGCACCACGGTGGCGTTGCTGGCCGAGGAGGGCGGCACCCCGGCGGTGCGGCTGATCGGGGTGCGGGTCGAGGGGCTCACCGACGCGACCGGGGCCGAGCAGCTGAGCCTGGACGCGGTGGGGCCCGGGAGCCCGCCGCGGTGGCGGGACGCCGAGCGGGCCGCCGACAGCGCCCGCGCCAGGTTCGGCGACGCGGCCGTGCGCCCGGCGTCGCTGCTGTCGGCCGACGACCGGTGACGTGGCGTGACGGGTTGTGGCAGAGTACGGAGTCGGGTGCGGTGCCCCGCGAGCCGAAAACAGTTCCCCGCTAGGGCGGGGATCGGGTAGTACTCGACGCGTGGGGCTCGTATCCTAGACAGTGACACCTCACTCGGGGTGTCGGTTGGGTCCACGACGTTGCGCGGCCCGGCGCCCGCGACAGCTGTGCCGGAGGAGGAAAGATGCCACTCTCCGAGCATGAGCAGCGGCTGCTCGACCAGATCGAGCGCGAGCTCTATGCCGAGGACCCGAAGTTCGCATCCACGGTGCGTGGCACCAGGTTGCGCCGTCCGGCCCGTCGCCGCCGCATCCAGGGCGTGGCGTTGTTCGTCGTCGGTGTCGCGCTGTTGGTGTTGGGCGTGGTGGTGCCGTTCCGGGTCGCCGAGATTCCCCTGATCAGTGTGTTCGGGTTCCTGGTGATGTTCTTCGGGGTGCTGCTCGCGGTCACCGCGATCCGGCAGCCCGACGTCGCCGGCGCCGAGGACGCGCCAGCCGGCGCCGAGGCGAAACGCGCGCCGCGCAAGAGCTCGTTCACGCAGCGCATGGAGGACCGGTTCCGCCAGCGCTTCGAGGACAGGTAACCGCCGACTCCGCCACCCCGGTGTGGCCCGTCGACACAGCCAGACGTCGCCCGGGCACGCCGGGGTGAATGCTGTTCGGACCCCGATCACCGGCACTCGAGCGGTGGCGGCCGCGCACGGCCGACGCCACCGACGGGAACGGCCAACACGGCGACGTAGCCGGCGAACACGGCGGTGTGGGTGGTGCGCTGGCGGCGTTGACCGGGGTGGTCAGCGGCGCCGGCGGTGGAACAGGGAGCGGGGCAAGAGCCGACCCCGCCACGACATCGGCGCGCTCCGGCGCAGGCTGCGGCGCAACCCCTCGAACGCCGCCGCGAACTCCGGGTCGCGGGCGTCCACCGGGCTGTACCAGGACCGCTCCACGATGCCGACCACCATGCGCAGGTCCTGCCGCCCGCCCTCGTCCAGGTGGTGGCGCTGCGCCACCTTCTGCGCCGCCGCCCGCACGGTGTCCGTCCGCGGAATGACGATGCCCCGGTCCGCGCACTCGTCCAGCAGCTCCGCCCAGGCAGCGTCGGCCGCGCCGGGACTGCTGCCGGCGATCAGCCGCAGCCGGCGCCGGCGCTGGATCTCCCGGACCACCGACGGGGCCAGCCCCAGGCACGCCATCGACAGCAACGCGAGCGCGAAGCCCCAGTGCACCTGCCACCCGGTGAGCACCAGCGAGAGCAACCACAGCGCCGCGACGCACACCGGCAACCAGTCCGGCGTCGCGCCCGACCCGTGCCGCAGCGTCCGCGAGCGGCGACCCAGCACGACGGTCGCCACCGTGAGCACCAGCGCGGCCAGCGCGCTGACCAGCGCACCCCACCCGGACCACGCCGGCGGCTCCTGGAGGAGACCGCCCTGCGTGCCGGCCGCCGGCGCGGCGACCGGCACGGGCTCGCGGTCCCGCTCGGCCGGCGCCGTCGACGGCGCCGCACTCGGCACCTCCTCGCCGTCCTCGGTCGGCTCGCCGGCGGGCGTGTCGTTCTCCCGCAGGTACTCCGGCAGGTACCCGCGGCCGTCGGCCAGCGGGGTCGGGTCGAAGCCGACCCACCCGTGCTCGCCGAAGTACACCTCCACCCAGGCGTGCGCGTCCTGCGAGGTGATCGACCGGTACTCGCCGGCGGGCACGCCCGTGGTGAACCCGATCGCCACCCTGGCCGGGATGTCCAGCGTCCGCAGCATCACCGCCATCGCCGAGGCGAACTGCTCGCAGAATCCCTGCTTACCGTTGAGGAGGAAGTCGGCCAGGGCGTCAGCGTCGGCGGCGCGCGCGGTGCGGGTGTCGTAGGTGAACCCGTTCTCCGGGGTGGTGAAGTAGCGCCACAGCGCGGTGGCCTTGTCGAAGGTGGTCGGCTCGCCCTGGGTCAGCTGCCGCGCCAGCGTGCTGACCCGCGGGTCCACCGGCCCCGTCGTGCGGTAGATCGGCGCGATCTCGTCCCGCCGCGGCTCGGCCGCCCGCAGCTCGTCCTTGCTCGGCTCGGCCAGCGAGGCCAGCTCGACGTACGGCGCGGGCCGCTCGCGGCGCTCGCGGAACACCGCGCCGCTGTCCCGGTCGTAGAACCAGCCGGGGGAGACGTTCTGCAACGCCCGGGGCGCGCCGTACACCGGCAGCCACAGGTCCACCCAGTTCATCGGCTCGATCAGGATCTGCCGGGTCTCCCCGGTGCCGTCGTCACCGGGAGCCAGCGGCAGCGGCCCGTCCGCCGGCACCCCCGCCGGCATCGGCCCGTCCGGCAACCCCCAGCCCTGGTTCGGCCGGTAGGTGTCGAGGGTGAACGCGCGCAGCAGCCGGCGGTCGTTCTCGAGGCCACGCACTCGGAACAGCTCGACGCTGGGGCCCTGGTCGAGCATGCCGCGCATCGACGTGAACGGGTTGACCCCGAGACCGCCGCTCACCGCTCCCTGGTTGCCGCCGGCGCGCCCGGGCAGGCTGCCGACCGTGCCGATTGCCGTCACCGTCGACCCGGCGACCAGCCCGACCAGCAGCGCCACCGCCACCACCGCGACCGGCGCGCCCGCCGCGGCAGGGGAACCGCCGAGGCCCGGCGACTCCCGGTTGCGCCAGGTGCGGTGCCGGTGCGCGCCGTCCACGGCGAGCAACCCGGCGAACGCGGCCGCGCCCAGCACGAAGGTCCACCACGGGAGCATCCTGTCGGACAGCGACGCCGGCACAGCGTAGACGCACAGCAGTACCAGGCCGGTGGCGGCGGGCGCGGCGGCCGCCACGGCGAGCGTGTCGACCAGGATCGCGACGAGGCCGATCGCGATGGTGACCAGGCAGAGGATCGGCGGCGTGCCGTCCACCGGGGCGAGTCCCGTGCGGATCTCCTCGAACGCCGCGATCAGGATCTCGTTCAGCTCGGCCAGCGCCGCGGGCCCGGGGATGACCGCCAGGATGCCGCTGCCGGTGAAGACGCCGACCACCATCCCGAGCAGCACCAGGAGCTGGGCCAGCCCGACCAGCAGTGTCGGGGTGCGCACCGCGCGCAGCGCGAGCCCGGTGCAGCCGACCAGCACCACGGCCACGATCACGTAGCCCAGCCACGCCCAGCCGGCGACCACACCGGTGAGCGAGGTGGCAGCGCACACCGTCGCCAACCCCGCCGCGGTGGGGGCGAGCACCGAGTCGGCCCAGCCCGCGCGCGGTCGCTCCGCCGGCTCCGACGGCGGGGCGGGGGTGTGCCGGGTCGGCGCGGTAGCGCTCACCGCACGCCTCCGATCGGCGCCGTCCGCGGCGTGGCCGCGCGGCACAGCTCGACCCACACCCGCGGCATCGGGCTGTGCGGCCCCGCCACCACCACGCCCCAACCGGCGGCGCGCAGCAGCTCGGCCGACTCTCCGGTGGCGGCCGCCCGCTGCTCGGGCGCGATCACCCCGGCGGACCAGGCGGGCGTGTCCAGCAGCACCGCGAGGCTGCGCACCCCCCGCGGCCGGTACCGCGCCAGCTCGTGCACCGAGTCGCTGCTGACCGTGCCCAGCACCGCGATGAGCTCCTGGCCCTCGGCCAGGTCGTAGCCGGAGGTGATGTCCCGCTGGTGGCCCGGCTGCAGGGCGGCGAGCGCGTCGAGCACCACGTGGTCGTACTGCGCGCCGCCGTCGCCCGGCGTGTCGGCCACGACGTCACCGTGCTCGGTGAGCAGCCGGACCCGGTGGCCGGACCGGCGCAGATGCAGGCACACGCTGGCGGCGAAGGAGACGGCCCACTCGATGCTCGCGCTCGGTCCGGTGCCGTGGTGCGCGGCGGCGCGGCGGTCGAGCAGCACCGTGGTGCCACCTCGCCACGGTCGCTCCTCGACCCTGACCATGATCTCGTCCCGGCGCGCGGTGGACCGCCAGTGCACCTTGCGCAGGTCGTCGCCCTGCCGGTAGTGCCGGACCACGACATCGGTCTCGCCCTGCCCGGCGTGCAGCCGCACGCTGCCGTCGTCGCCGGAGCCGACGCCGGCTCCGGCCGGCATGCCCCCCAGCGGCTCCACCCGCGGCACCACCAGCAGCCGGGAGTGGCCGATGAGCTCGCGCTCGAACTCGCACAGGCCGAACGGGTCGGTGACGGTGGCCCGCAGCGGTCCCACCTGCTGGACCCCGCGCAGCAACGGCTGGATCGGGTACCGCAGCGCCACGGCGCGGTGCAGCGGCAGCCGCTCCACCACGAACCGCGGCCGGGTGCCGAGCGTGTACGGAAGGCCGTCCTCCAGCAGCACCTCACCGGCCGGCAGCCGCCCGGTGCGCCACAGCTCGAGCTGCACCTCGCCGGACCGGCCCACGGCCACCCGTTCGGGCAGCAGCGTGCGGGCCGCGCCGACGCGCAGCCGCGCGGCGGCCACGAAGAACGCCACCAGCACCGGCAGCGCGATGACGAACAGCGCCACGCGCAGGAGGTCGCGCTCGTTGAGCACCGCCGCGCACACGGCCGCTGCGGCGCCCGCGGCGAGCAGGCAGCGGCCGCGGGTGGTCAGCCCGGACAGCGCGCGCAGCATCGGGGACCTCGGGTGGCCGGTCGCCGGGAACGGGACATCACGCTCACCGCCGGACGTGGCCGTTGCCGGTGGGCACCGGCACGCGCTGCAGCACCGAGCGGACCACGTCGGTGGCCGAGCGCCGGGCGGCGTGCGCCTCGGTGGTCAGCACCAGCCGGTGCGCGAGCACCGGCACCGCGACCGCGTGCAGGTCGTCGGGCACCACGAACTCCCGGCCGGACAGCGCCGCCTGCGCGCGGGCCGCCCGCACCAGGTGCAACGTGGCCCGGGGCGAGGCGCCGAGCCGCAGCTCCGGCACCTGGCGGGTGGCCGAGACCAGCTCGACCGCGTACTGGCGCACCTCGGGGGCGATGTGCACGGAGCGCACCGCGTGGACGAGCCGGTGCACGGTGGCCGCGTCGGACACCGGCTCCAGGTCGGTCAGCGGGTTGTGCCCGGCGTGCTCGTCGACCATCGCCAGCTCGGCCTGTGGGTCCGGGTAGCCGATCGACACCCTGGCGGTGAACCGGTCGCGCTGCGCCTCCGGAAGGGCGTAGGTGCCCTCCATCTCGATCGGGTTCTGCGTGGCGATCACCATGAACGGCTCGTGCAGCCGGTAGGTGGTGGTGTCCACGGTGACCTGGTGCTCCTCCATGCACTCCAGCAGCGCGGACTGCGTCTTCGGGGAGGCACGGTTGATCTCGTCGCCGACGACGATGTTGGCGAAGACCGGTCCCGGCCGAAACTCGAAGTCGGCGGTCTGCCGGTTGTAGATGGAGACCCCGGTGACGTCGCTGGGCAGCAGGTCGGGGGTGAACTGGATCCGGCTGACCGAGCAGTCGATGGACCGGGCCAGCGCCTTGGCCAGCGAGGTCTTGCCGACCCCGGGCACGTCCTCCACCAGGAGGTGGCCCTCGGCGAGCAGGGTGACCAGCGCGATGCGCACCACCTCGGGCTTGCCGACCAGCACTCGCTCGACGTTGCTCGCGATCCGGCGGGCGGTCTCGTGCAGCTCGTCGAGTCCGGCGGGCACCGCGGCGCCGTGTCGGCCCGCCTGGAGTGCGGCACCGTGCCGGCCGTGCTCTGCCGCCTGACCGCGCACCTGCTCGCCGGGCACGACCTGCGTTCTCGACGTCACTCGACCTCCTGGTGCCGAAGCCCCTGCCATCTTGCCTGCGCCCTGCCGTCTCGCACACCGCCGGGCGCGATCGCACCCGAAGTGGTTACCGGCCGCCCCACCGGGGGACAAGCCTGCCACGAAGTGTGTCAAACCCGGGCGAGTTGGGGGAGGGAACCCTGTGGTGACGCTTCGTCACCGCTGTGGTTCGCCCGATCGGTGGTACGGCGCCCCCGGACCTGGGGCCTCCCGTGACCGGCGGTTCTGACCTAAGCTTTCCCCACGGATTCGGTCGACTACGGAGAGGCGCGGTCGTGCGACCATGGCAGACGACGACACAGCCACAGCCATGACCGATGTGGGCAGGACGGGTCCGGACGCCGCGCCCGGCACGGCCGGCTTCGCCGTCGCCCCCGAGCTGGCCGTCGAGACCTTCCGCCGGCTCAGCGAGCTGCAGGACGTGGTGGGCGCGATGGTGCGGCAGGCGAAGGTGCTCGGCCGTTCCGTGCCGCTCGGCGGCGGGTACGCGGCCGAGGTCGGGGACTTCATGGCGCGGTACGGCCTCGAGGGGCCGGGGTCCGCGGTCGCCGCGCTCACCCGTTTCGGGCGGGAGCTGGAGGAGCTGAAGGACCGGATCGACACTGCGGTGCGGCGTTACCGGGACGCCGACGAGGACGCGGCCGGCGGCGTCGACTGCACGGGTGGCTGAGCGGGATGGCGCTGAGCACCCGGGGCACCCGGAGCACCCGGAGAACTCTGAGCACTCGGAACACGGCCCGGACCGCCGGCGGGGGCCGGCGGGGCGTGGTCGCGGCGCTGCTCGGGGCCGGTGCCGCGATGCTGCTGGTCGGGTGTGGCGCCACGTTGCCGGGGTCGGCCGCGCCACGCGCGGACTCCGGCGAGGGACCGGCCGGCACCGCGCCGGCGACCCCCGCGGGACTGGCCGACCTGCGGCCGTGCACGCTGCTCGGCCCGACCGAACGGTCCACCGCGGGACTGACCTCGCCCGGCCAGGAGATCACGATCGGGGTCGCCCGCGGGTGTGACTGGGCCGAGACCGGCACGTTCGGCGTGACGATCACCGTGGACACCACCAGCGGGCTGGCGGACCTGGCGGTGCGCCGCGCGCACACCACCGAGGACACCGTGGGTGACCGGGCGGCGCTGCGGGTCGCCGACCCGAAGGCCGACGACGGCACGTGCGCCGTGCTGCTGGCCGCCGGCGACGGGGCCAGCGTGCACGTCGACGTCACGAACGCGGACTTCACCGACACCGCGTCGGCGTGCCGGCGGGCGAGCACGATCGCGGAACTGATCGGGCCGAAGCTGCCCACGTGAGCGGAGCTTGCGGAGCGAACCATGGAACACAGCAGCCTTGGCGAACGCCGCGACGAGCGCCAGAGGAGGGGCGTGAGCGAGCGTGCGAGCGAACCATGGAACACAGTAGCGCGGGGGAGGAGCGTGGAATGGACCAGCGGGGCGTGCCCGAGCCGGACCGGCGGTACGAGGCCTACAGCCATCCCGCGATGCGGGCCGAGGTCGAGACCGGCAACGACCCCGCCGAGGCGGGTGACGTGGGCCAGCAGTGGGGCGAGCTGGCGGCGCGGTTGCGGGAGTCGACGGACGCGCTGCGCGGCGTCGCCGAGGCGAGCGCGGAGCTCTGGCGGGGCGGCGCGGGTGACGCGGTGCGGCACGCGCTGACCGCAGCGGCCGGCTGGGCCGACGAGGCGGCCAGGGTGTCGGACGCGGTCGGCGGGTCGGTGGCCGAGCAGGCCGCGGTCGCCGCGCGGGCGCGGGCCGAGATGCCCGAGCCGGTGGACTACGACCCGGCGGGCATGATCCGGGGGGCCGCCGGCAGCGGCGACATCGTCGCGCTGATCGGGTTGTCCGACGCGTTGGCCGGGCGGCGGCTGGCGGCCGAGGTCGCCCGGCAGCGAGCCATCGACGTGATGCGGGCCAGGGACGCGGGGTTGCGGGCGGCGGTGCCGGCGGTCGGGTTCCCCGATCCGCCACCACTCACCGCGCGCGGTGGCGGATGATCCGCGTCTCGGCCTCGGCCTTCGACATCCTCTGGGCCGACCTCGGGCACGCCGGCGTGCCGGCGCCGCTGTGCGTGCCCAGCGTGGGGGTGACCGAGGCGGAGCGGGCGGCGGTGCGCGAGGCAGTGTACGACAACCTCGCCGAGCGCGGCCTGCTCGTCGACGGGGTGGTGGAGCCCGAGCTGGTGACCCGGTTGGCGGTGCTCGCCGGGGCCGAGGCCACCGTGGAGTGCGAGGCGCTGCTCGACATGGACGACCCGGAGCCGCTGCGCGCGGTGGCCGCGGCGCGCGACGGGCTGGGGGTGCTGGCCGCGCAGCCGCGGCGGACCATCGGCCTGTCCGAGATCGGGGAGGGCGAGCTGGTGGCGGCGGCCGTCGGGGTGCTGCCGGAGCTCGAGCCCGGGCCCGGCTACGGCGTCAGCCTGCCCGCCTCCGCGCTGGGGTCCGCGATGGCCGACCCGGTGTTCGACGAGGGCGGTGCCGACGACCTGTCCGCGGCGCACGCGCAGCAGATCCGAGAGGTGCTGGCCATCCAGGCGCGACCGGTGCTCGCCGCCGGTCAGTTCTCGGTGTGCGTGCGGGCGGGCGGGCGGCCGCGCCGGCTCGGCGGGGTGAGCTGGTTCCACACGGACGTCGGTGCCTATCTCGGTGCGGTCGCCCCCGGCCGCGGCGGGCAGGACTGGCTCACCGTGGCGCCCACCGACAGCGTCCGCCTCGCCGGCCGCCTCGCCGACTTCCTCACCGGCTGACCCGGGCCGGCACCGACCCGGCCTCGCCCACGCCCGGCGGCGCCCACCCCTTCCCCCGTCACCCCCACTCCGTCCCCACGGCCCCACTTGGGCTACCCACCCAGCCCCACCACCGCCTCCGCGCGCCCCGCACCGGGCCCTGACGGCCCGTCTCGAGGTCCGTCAAGGGCCGCTCGGAGGCGGCGAACCTCACCCGCCGCGGCGATGCTTCCCCACCGGGCCCCACTCGAGCCCACCGCCGTGACCTGCGCAAACAGGAAAGCTCATGACCCGATCGAGCGCGTTCGTCGTTGACTGTGGTGGAAAGTGGGGTACGGTGGTGCACAGTGGGGCGGAAGGGAGCCCCGTGGCCGACCCGGAGGGTCCGAAGAGGACGTTCAGGGCTCGGTGGGGAGGTGGAGGTCGGTGTTCCTCGGCACCCACACCCCCAAGCTGGACGACAAGGGGCGACTCACGTTGCCCGCGAAGTTCCGCGAAGCGTTGGCGGGTGGGTTGATGATCACCAAGGGACAGGACCACTGCCTGTACGTCTTCCCGCGCGCGGAGTTCGAGCAGATGGCCCGCAAGGTCGCCGAGGCCCCGTTCACGAACGAAGCGGTCCGCGCCTACCAACGGTATCTGTTCGCCGGCACCGACGAGCAACGCCCGGACGGGCAGGGGCGCATCGCCATCGCGCCCGAGCTGCGGCGGTACGCCGGGTTGAGCAAGGAGTGCGTGGTGATCGGCGCGATCACCAGGTTGGAGATCTGGGACGCCGAGGCGTGGCAGACCTACCTGGAGGAGCACGAGGACAGCTACGCCAAGGCGCAGGAGGAGGTACTGCCGGGCGTGTTCTGAACGTGGTGCGACGGCGGGAGGCGTCGTCGTGCGCGGTCTCGGTGTGGCCCGTGGGGAGCGGCGTCGCCCGAGGCGGTGACTGTCGTGAGGTCTCTGTCCGCTCAGCGGCCCTGGTGCACCTTCCCCGGCACCAGGTTCGCAGCGGGCGGGCGGGGACCTGACGGCAGCCGCCGGCCGCGACGGGAGGCCGGTCGCGAGTGGAGGGCGCGAGCGGAGAGCGGAAGGGGGTTGGCCATGGCGGAGCACGTTCCGGTGCTGCTGGACCGCATCCTCGAGCTGTTCGCCCCGGCGCTCGCCGACCGTGCTGCCGTGCTGGTCGACGCCACCGTCGGGCTCGGCGGCCACGCCGACGCGCTGCTCGCGGCGCACCCCGGGCTCCGGCTGGTCGGGTTGGACCGCGACCCCGACGCGCTCGACCGCGCTCGCGCGCGGCTGGCCCGACACGGCGACCGGGCGCATCTCGTGCACGCCGTCTACGACCGCCTCCCCGAGGTGCTCACCGACCTCGGACTGTCCCGAGTGGACGGCGTGTTGTTCGACCTCGGGGTGTCGTCGATGCAGCTGGATCGCGCCGACCGTGGCTTCGCCTACGCCAGGGACGCCCCGCTGGACATGCGGATGGACCCGACGACCGGCCCGACCGCCGCCGACGTCCTCAACACCTACCCCGCCGCCGAGCTGACCCGGATCCTGCGGGACTACGGCGAGGAGCGCTTCGCCGCGCGGATCGCGAGGGCGATCGTCGCCGAGCGCGAGCGCGCGCCGTTCGACCGCAGCGAGCGGCTGGTGCGGCTGCTCTACGCCACCGTCCCAGCGCCGAGCCGGCGCACCGGCGGGCACCCCGCCAAGCGCACCTTCCAGGCACTGCGGATCGAGGTCAACGGCGAGCTGGACATCCTTCGCGGGGCACTGCCCGCGGCCCTCGACGCGCTCGCCGTGGGCGGGCGGATCGTCGTGGAGTCCTACCACTCCCTGGAGGACCGCACGGTGAAGCAGTCCTTCGCGGCGCTGGCCCGCTCCCGCACCCCCGAGGGGCTGCCGGTGGAGCTGCCCGGACACGGACCCCAGCTTCGGCTACTCACCCGCGGGGCCGAGAAGGCCGGCGCCGCGGAGATCGAGCGGAACCCGCGCGCCAGCTCGGTACGGCTGCGTGCGGCGGAGCGGATCGGAGAGGCAACCACATGACCGCGCCCACCCGCACACGCACCCAGCAGCCCCCGTCCCGGACGCGGCGGCGGGCCCGCGCCACGCCGGCGACCGAGGAGACACCGGACACTCCCCGGCGTCGGCAGCGCGCACCCCGGCGCACCTCCCAGCGGGGGCGAACCTCGGCCGCCGAGCGAGCCTACGCCCGGCGTGCCCAGCGGGCCGACCTGGTGCAGCGCGAGGGCGACGCGCCGGCGCCGGCGCGTCGCCGGGTCCTGCTGCGCCGGCCCCGCTCGCGCACCTCGTTCGTGCTGCTCATGATGGGGCTGCTGGCCGCCGGGGTGGCCGCCTCGCTGTGGCTGTCCACCCAGGCCATCGCCGACACCTACCGGCTGGAGCGGTTGCGCGAGGACACCGCCGGGCTGGCCGAGCGGGTGGACCAGCTGCAGCGGGAGGTGACCGGCCTGGAATCGCCGGCGGCGCTGGACGAGCGGGCCCGCCGACTGGGCATGGTGCCCGGTGGCGATCCCGCCAGGATCGTGGTCGCCCCGGACGGCACGACGACGCTGGTCGGTGAGCCGAAGGCGGCGGTCGCGCCTCCTCCGCCACCGCCGCCCAGCAGGCCCACCGCCGAACCCCCCGCCGACACCGAGCGGCAGCCGGCGCCGGAGCAGGGCGCGCCAGCCGACGAGGGCACGGACCAGCAGACGGACCAGCAGGCCGACCAGCAGGGCGACGTGGCGCCCGAGCAGCGCGCCGCCGGCGCCGGAGGCGACTGATGGCGGGCGTGCCCGATCGCCGTTCGGCCCGCCAGCCCGCCAGGGTGCGGGCGGGCACCCGGCGGACGTACTCGGCCAGGGCCCGGCGGCGTGGTGCCGGCCGGGTGGACGGCGGCAACCGCCAGCGGTTCGTGGCGGTCCGGATCATCCTGGTGCTGGTGCTGGCCGCCGCCGGCGTCAAGCTGGTGCACCTCCAGGCCTTCGAGGCCGCGGCGCTGTCGGCGCAGGCCGAGCGGCAACGGGTGACCTCCATCGAGATCCCGGCGCCGCGCGGGTCCATCGTGGACCGCAACGGCGCGAAGCTGGCGTTCAGCGTGGAGGTCCGGAGCCTGTCGGTGAGTCTGCGGTCGATGCGGCGGACCTGGACCGAGTACGCCCGGCAGCACCCGGAGTCCGG
The DNA here is from genome assembly GCF_900115565.1 of Amycolatopsis arida. Taxonomy (GTDB): domain Bacteria; phylum Actinomycetota; class Actinomycetes; order Mycobacteriales; family Pseudonocardiaceae; genus Yuhushiella; species Yuhushiella arida. The sequence goes on from NZ_FOWW01000004.1 coordinate 406,037, forward strand.
GCAGGACTTCCGGACCAGGGCGGCCGACGCGGCGGCGTTCATCGCGGAGAAGCTGCCTGGCAAGGTCACCGAGGCGGAGCTGCTCTCGAAGTTCCACAAACCGGCCGACTTCACCTACCTCGTCCACGAGGTGGAGCCGTCGGTGGCCAAGGAGATCACCGAGCGGTTCCCGGAGATCGGCACGGAGAACCGGGCCAGGCGGGAGTACCCCGGTGGGTCGCTGGCGGCCCAGGTGGTGGGCGTGGCCAACTGGCGGATGGAGGACCCGGATCCCTACAAGCACAACCTGCACGGCCTGTCCGGGTTGGAGTTCGTTCGCGACGGCGACCTCTCGGGCACGCCGGGCCGCCGGCTGGCCGACACCAAGCAGGGCAACGACAACGTCATCATCCCCGGCACGGAGCGCGAGCTGCAGCCGGCCGTGCCCGGCTCGGACCTCGAGCTCACCATCGACTCCGACGTGCAGTACGTGGTGCAGAACATGCTCAGCGACTACGTGCGGGGCGCCAGGGCCCGGGGCGGCAGCGCCGTGGTGATGGACGCGCGGACCGCGGAGGTCTACGCGCTGGCGACCGACGAGACGTTCGACCCCAACGGTCCGCTCGACCCGAAGAAGCTGACCAACGAGGCGGTCACCAACGCCTTCGAGCCGGGCTCGGTGAACAAGGTGGTCACCGCGGCCGCGGCCCTCGAGACGGGCGTGGCGACGCCGGAGTCGGTGCTCGAGGTGCCCGACTCGCTGCAGGTGGCCGACCACGTCGTGCACGACGCCTGGGAGCATCCGACCCAGCCGTTCACCGTCACCGGGATCTTCGCCAAGTCCTCCAACATCGGCACGCTGCTGCTGGCCCGGCAGGTCGGGGAGGAGCGGTTCGCGGAGATGCTGAAGCGGTTCGGGCTGGGCACGCGGACCGGGATCGGCCTGCCCGGGGAGAGCCCGGGCAGCGTGCCGCCCCGGGACCAGTGGTACGCCACCACGTTCGGCAACCTGCCGATCGGACAGGGCCTGTCGATGACCGTGCTGCAGATGACCAGCATGTACCAGGCGATCGCCAACCACGGCCTTCGGGTGGAGCCGCGGATCGTCCGCGCCAAGATCACCCCGGACGGGCGGCGGGTCGAGGAGCCGACGCCCGGCACCGGGCAGGTGGTGAGCCCGCAGACCGCGGACACGGTCAGGAACATGCTGCGCGCGGTGACCCAGAAGGAGGGCGGGAACAACAACGGCACCGCCCCCGCGGCGGCGTTGGAGGGCTACCAGATCTCCGGCAAGACCGGCACCGGCCAGCAGGTCGATCCGAGGACCAGGAAGTACAGCGACTCGCTGTACAACATCACCTTCGCCGGGATCCTGCCGGCCGACGCTCCGCGGTTCGTGGTCGGCATCCGGTTGGACGCTCCGGAGGACACGCTGCCGCAGGGCTCCACCGCGGCGCCGCTGTTCCACGACATCGCCTCGTACCTGGCACAGCGCTTCCAGCTCCCGCTGTCGGAGAGCCCCACCCCGGTCGTCCCGCTGGTCCTGAGCTAGCCGACCCGAGCCGTTCCGGATCCGCCGGATGTGGGCCCTGTCATCGAATGTCGGCGTCCCACGAGCGGGTCAGCCGGATCTCCTCCTCCTGACAGCCCAGGGCGTGGTAGAAGCGCAGGGGCCGTCGTGTTGGCCGCTCCGGTGCGCAAGGTCAGGCGGGAAGGCCGCGCGCTCGGGCCCATTCCTCCGCCGCCGTCATCAACCGCCGGCCCGCGCCCATCCTGACCGCCTCCGCTGCCACGGCCAGTTCGCCGACGTACGCGTCCACGGCACCGGTGGAGTGTTGCTGCTCACCGACCGAGACCACTCCGACGACGTGCGGGCCATCCACGGCGACGTAGACCTCGCCCTGGCCGCGGGCAGCCGAGGCCAGGGAATCCACGAGCCACTGGTATGCGGCCCGCTCGGCCGACGCCCGGTCACGCCACGGCGCCATCCCCTCGGTCGATCGGGAAGCCAGCGCGAGGATCGCCCCCTGGTCACGGGCACGGCAGGACGGATCTCGATGTGCCACTCGCCATGCCATCGAGCATGGCGGGCGACCCGACGCGGAATGAACGGTCGGTCGGTGAGCTGACCACCCAGGTCTCGGGGTCCGAGGGACCGGCGGGCACGAGCACGGGAAGCGCCCGGGTGGTGGACGGCCGGAGCCGCCCACCACCCCGCGTGCCTCACAGGCCGGCCGTGCGGAAGCGGCGCACCGCCAGCGGCACGAAGATCACCAGCAGCAGCACCGACCACCCGATGGTCGCGGCGACCGGATGAGCCAGCGGCCACGGCACGTCGCCGCCGGGCAGGCCCGGGTTGCCGAACAGCTCCCGGCAGGCGGCCACGGCGGCGCTGACCGGGTTCCAGTCGGCCACCGCGCGCAGCACGGCGGGCATCCCGTCGGTCGGGACGAAGACGTTGGAGATCATCGTCACCGGCATCACCAGCGGCCCGATCTTCGCGGCGGTCTCCTCGTCCTTGATCAGCGATCCGAGGTACACCCCGACCCACGACACCGCGTACTGCAGCAACAGCAGCAGGCCGAAGGCACCGAGGGTGGCGCCGAGCCCGTTGTGCGCCCGCCAGCCGAACAGCAGCCCGCACCCGGCCATGATCAGCAGGCTGCCCGCGGCGACGATCAGGTCGGCCGCGGTCTGTCCGAACGGGACGGCCGAGCGGGCCATCGGCATCGACCGGAAGCGGTCCATCACGCCGAGGCCGTTGTCCTTGGCGATGACGGTGAGCGAGCCCATCAGCCCGAACACCACGCCCATCACGAACAGCCCCGGCATGAGGTACTCGCGGTAGTTCCCGCCGCCGGGGATCGGGATGGCGCTGCCGAAGACGTAGCCGAACAGGATCACCGAGATCAGCGGGAACGCGAAGGTGGCCACGATCTGGCCGGGGTGGTGCCTGAGCTTGAGCAGGTTGCGGCTCAGCACGGTGAACTCGTCGCCGAGGGCGGCGCGCAGCGCCCCGGTCCGGTCCAGGTCGAGCGTCGTCATCGGGTCACCTCCTGCAGAGCGAGCTCGGCGTGATCACTGGTGTTCCTGCTGGGCTTGCCGGTGAGGGCGAGGAACACCTCGTCGAGCGTGGGCCGCCGGATCGCCACGTCGACCGCGTCGACACCGGCTTGGTCGAGCCGGCGCACGACGTCGGGCAGCCGCACCGACCCGAGGGCCACCGGCACGCTCAGCCGCCGCTGGTCGACGTCGACGTCCGGATCGGCGGCCGAGCCGGCCGAGCCGGTCACGGCGGCCAGCGCACGGGCGGCCTGTCCGACATGGGCGTCGTCGAGCGGGGTGGCCGGGTCGAGGACCACGTCGATCCGGCCGCCGATCCGGGCCTTGAGCTCGTCCGGGGTGCCGTCGGCGATCACCCTGCCGGCGTCGATCACCGCGATGTTCCCGGCGAGTTGGTCGGCCTCGTCCAGGTACTGCGTGGTGAGCAGCACGGTGGTGCCGTCGGCGACCAGCGTGCGCACGGTGGCCCAGATCTCGTTGCGGCTGTGCGGGTCCAGCCCGGTGGTGGGCTCGTCCAGGAACAGCACGGTCGGCGTGACGACCAGGCTGGCGATCAGGTCCAGCCGACGGCGCATGCCGCCGGAGTAGGTCTTCACCAGCCGTTCCGCGGCGTGCGCCAGGTCGAACCGCTCCAGCAACTCGTCGGCCCGCCGGCGGGCGGCCGCCGCGCCGAGGTGGAACAGCTGGCCGAAGATCCGCAGGTTCTCCCGGCCGGTGAGGTCCTCGTCGAGCGCGGCGTACTGGCCGGCCAGCCCGATTCGGCGGCGAACCTCGCGGGACTCGCGCACGACGTCGTGCCCGGCGACGACGGCCCGGCCGGCGTCGGGCCGGGTGAGCGTGGCGAACACCCTGACCGCCGTGCTCTTGCCCGCGCCGTTCGGACCGAGCAGTCCGTAGACGGTGCCCGCCGGCACGGCCAGGTCCAGCCCGTCCAGTGCCTGCGTCTGCCCGAACCGCTTCCGCACACCCTCGGCGACCGTCGAGGGAGCGGGAGCTGCTGGCGCGGGTGCGCGTGTGGCTACCGGGGCCGCAGCGCTGCCGCGGGCCGGCACCGACCTACAGCCGGGAGCAGATCGCCGACGCCGCGATCCGGATCGCCGACGACGAGGGCCTGCCCGCGGTCACCATGCGCAAGATCGCCACGGCGCTGGGCACGGGCGCCATGAGCCTCTACCGCTACGTCGAGAACAAGGAGGCCGTGTTCGAGCTGATGGCCGACCGACTCGTCCACCAGCAGGGGCTGCCGGAGCGCAGCGGCGAGTGGCGAACCGACCTCCGCGTGCACGCCCGCCGGCAGCGCGCGCTGCTGCTGGACCACCCCTGGCTGCTGGAGCTCGTCTCGGGGCGGCCGCCGATGGGCCCGAACCTGGTGCGGGAGCTGGAGGCCCAGATGTCCATCCTGGACGAGCTGGGGCTGGACATCGACGACATGTTCGAGACCATCGTGCTGGTCGACACCTGGGTCACCGGCTTCGTGCGCAACGAGCTGGCCTGGCGCGCGGCCAGTGAGGAGATCGACGACGAGACCTGGATGCGCGCCTTCGAGCCCTACGTGCGGTCACTGATGGACAGCGGCGAGTTCCCCTACTTCACCCGAGTGGTCACCGAGGCGCGGCAGCCGCACGTGGACAACGACACCCGCTTCGAGCGGGGACTGGACCGCGTGCTCGCCGGGATCGAGGCCACCCTGCCCCGCCGCGGCTGACGCCCGCCCCGGCCGGTGCCCGGCCGGGGCAGGTCAGGCGTTCCCGCGGCTCACTTGGCGTAGAGCGCCTCGATGTCACCGGCGTGGTTCTTGCTCACCACGTTGCGCTTGAGCTTCAGGCTCGGGGTGATCTCCCCGTCGGCCTCGCTGAAGTCCCTGGGCAGGATGGTGAACTTCTTGATCGCCTCGGCCTGGGACACCTGCCGGTTCGCCTCGTTCACCGCCTCCTGCACCGCGGTCCGCAGGTCGGGGTCGTCGACGAGGTCGGCCACGGTGGCGTCGGCCGGCTTGCCGTGCTGCTCCTTCCACGTCGGGAAGAACTCCTCGTCGATGGTGACCAGCACACCGATGAACGGCCTCCGGTCGCCCACCACCATCGCCTGGCTGATCAGCGGCTTGGCCTTGAGGGCGTCCTCGAGCCCGGACGGGGCGACGTTCTTGCCGCCCGCCGTCACGATGATCTCCTTCTTCCGCCCGGTGATCTTCAGGAAGCCCTCGTCGTCGAGCTCGCCGAGGTCGCCGGTGCGGAACCAACCGTCCTCGAGCGACTCCTCGGTGGCCTGCTCGTTCTTCCAGTAGCCGCGGAACACGATGTCGCCCTTGAGCAGCACCTCGCCGTCCTCGGCGACCCGCACCGAGGTGCCGTTCACCGGCCGCCCGACGGTGCCGACCCGAAACCCGTGCTCGGTGTTGACGCAGGCCGCCGCCGAGGTCTCGGTGAGCCCGTAGCCCTCGAACACCGGCACGCCGATCCCGCGGAAGAAGTGCGCCAGCCGCGCGCCCAGCGGCGCCCCGCCGGACACCGCGGCCGTGCACCGGCCGCCGAGCGCCGCGCGCAGCTTGGCATAGACCAGCTTGTCGAACACCGCGTGCTTGAGCCGCAGCCCCAGGCCCGGCCCGCCGGCGTCGAGCGCCTCGCTGTAGGCCACGGCCGTGGCCTCGGCGACGTCGAAGATCTTGCCCTTGCCCTCGGTGTGCGCCTTGAGCTTGGCTCCGTTGTAGACCTTCTCGAACACCCTGGGCACGGCCACCACGAACGTCGGGCGGAACGTGCCGAGATCGGCGACCAGCTCCTTGACGTCGGAGCTGTGCCCGAGCGTCACCCGCGCGGTGAGCGCGGTGACCGCGATCGCCCTGGCCAGGATGTGCGCCAGCGGGAGGAACACCAGCAGCGAGTTGCCCTGCTCCATCAGCTGCGGGAACGCGTCGATGTCGGCGCGGACCTCGGCGAGCAGGTTCCGGTGGGTCAGCTCGACGCCCTTGGGTCGCCCGGTCGTGCCCGAGGTGTACACGATCGTGGCCAGCTCGTCGGCCTTCACCGACCGCCGGCGGTCGTGCACCCGGTCGTCGGCGAGGTCCGCGCCGAGCGCGGTCAGCTCGGCCACCGCGCCCGGCTCGCCCTCGATCTGCCAGGCGTGCGCCAGCTCGGGCAGCCGGCCGCGCACCTCGTCCAGGGTGGCTTTGTGCGCGGCGGTCTCCACCACCACGGCCTTGGCCCCGGAGTCGGAGAGGATCCAGTGCACCTGCTCCGCCGAGGACGTCTCGTAGATCGGCACGGTGACCGCGCCCGCCGCCCAGATGGCGAAGTCGAGCAGGGTCCACTCGTAGCGGGTCTTGGCCATCAGGCCGACCCGGTCGCCCTTGCCGATCCCGGCCTCGACCATGCCCTTGGCCACGGCGAGCACCTGGGCGGCGAACTCCCTGGCGGTGACGTCGAGCCAGGACCCGTCGACCTGTCGGCGGAAGCTCACCACGTCACCGAAGCGCTCGGCGTTGGCCCACACGACGTCGGCCATGTTCTCGTCGTCGGCGACCGACCGGTTTGCGGGGGCGCTGTATTCGCGCACGTGGACCTCCGAAGTTACGTACCGGCGAGTGTGCGGTGGGTGTTACTCGCCGGTTAACCTAGCTTGTGCGATTCGCCTTGGCCATGGCGGCGGCACACCGTCCCATCAGGCGTGACATTCTGCATGCGTGTCCGTTATCGACAATGCTCCGCCCGCGCTCGACATCGTCGACGAGACGTTCCTGGCGGTGCCGCCCACCACGGTGGCCGCGGCCTTCGCCGATCCCGCCTCCTGGCCACGATACTGGCCCGACCTGGTGCTGGAGGTCTACACCGACCGTGGCGCGGAGGGCCTGCGCTGGACGGTTCGGGGCGCGCTGGTGGGCACCATGGAGGTGTGGCTGGAGCCGGTGCTGGACGGTACCCTCCTGCACTACTTCCTGCGGGCCACCCCGGTCGGCGCCGACGGGCGACCGCTGGCGCTGCGGCCACGGGAGCTGCGCCGCGAGCTCGACCGGAGGGCCCGCGCGGCCAAGGGCATCGCGCTGCAGCTCAAGGCGGTGCTCGAGGACGGTCGCGAGCCCGGCGTGCCACCCCGGGCTCGGTAGGCTGGGCGTGTGAGGGTTCACGTCGTCTCGGATGTGCACGGCAACACCGAGGCCCTCGCCCGCGCGGGGGAGGGGGCCGACGCGCTCGTGGTGCTCGGCGACCTGATCGACTTCGTCGACTACCGGGAGCACGGCAACGGCATCCTGGGTGCCCTGTTCGGCCCGGAGAAGGTCGCCACGTTCGCCCGGCTGCGCCGCGAGGGCACCCGCGACGACACGGTCGCCTACTCCCGCTCGCTGTGGGCCAGCCTCGACGACCCTGCCGCCGCGGTGGACGAGGCCGTCCGCGCCCAGTACGCCGCGCTGTTCGGCGCGCTCACCGCGCCCACCTACGCCACCCCCGGCAACGTCGACACCCCGGACCTGTGGCCCGAGTACGCCGGCAAGGGGGTCACCGTGGTCGACGGCGACGTCGCGGAGATCGGCGGGCTGCGGTTCGGCTTCGTCGGAGGCGCGCTGCTGCCGCCGGGCGTGCTGCCCCGCCGCCCCGGGGCCGCGTGGCGGCCGTACCTGCGCACCCGGGAGGACTTCGACGCCGCCGTGGCCGGGCTGTCCGGGATCGACGTGTTGTGCAGCCACATCCCGCCCGCGGTGCCCGACCTCACCTACGACGTGGTGGCCCGGCGGGCCGAGCTCGGCTCCACCGCGCTGGCCGATCTCGTCGACAAGGAGCAGCCGCGGTGGTCGCTGTTCGGCCACGTGCACCAGCCGCTGGCCGCGCGCACCCGACTCGGCCGCACCGAGTGCCGCAACGTCGGGCACTTCAAGGAGACCGAGCGGCCGTACGTGCTGCGCTGGTGAGCCGGCCGGGTCGCGCCACCGACCCGCACAGCGGCTACGCTCTGCCGCATGGCCGAGGAGTCCACGCAGTCCATCGAGGTCGACGCGGCACCCGAGCGGATCATGGCGGTGATCGCCGACCTGCCCTCCTACCCGGAGTGGGCCAAGGCCGTCCGGGAGACCGAGGTGCTCGAGGAGGACGACGCGGGACGGGCCAAGCGGGTGCGGTTCACCCTGGACGCCGGTCCGGTGAAGGACGTCTACACCCTCGAGTACGACTGGGCCGACGACGGCATGTCGGTGAGCTGGCACCTGCTCAAGGGTCAGATGCAGAAGGCGCAGAACGGGCGTTACCAGCTCGAGCGCCGTGATGAGCGCACCCTGGTCACCTACACCCTCTCCGTCGAGCTGGCGCTGCCGATGATCGGCCTGCTCCGCCGCAAGGCGGAGAAGATGATCATGGACACCGCGCTGAAGGAGCTGAAGCGGCGCGCGGAGGGCCGCGGCTAGCGTGCGCATCCTGCTGTTCACCGGCAAGGGCGGCGTCGGCAAGACAACGCTCGCCGCGGCGACCGCGGCCGCGCTGGCCGACCGGGGCGGCAAGACACTCGTGGTGTCCACCGACCCCGCGCACTCGCTGGGCGACGCGTTCGGCCGGCCGCTGGGCGCCGACCCCGCCCCGGTGGACCGCGACCTGCACGCCGTGCAGGTCGACCCGCGCGGCCTCGTCGACGCCACCTGGCAGGACCTGCGCGGCCGGCTCCGGCAGGCACTGACCGGCGTCGGGGTGGACGCGCTGGACGCCGCCGAGCTCACCGTGCTGCCGGGGGTCGACGAGGTGCTGGCGCTCACCGAGGTGCGCCGGCTGGCCGAGACCGGCCCGTGGGGGACGGTCGTGGTCGACTGCGGGCCGACCGCGGAGACGCTGCGACTGCTGGCGCTGCCCGAGGCCGTGTCGGGGTACCTGCGGCGGATGTTCGGCCGGCCGGGCGAGCGCCGGTGGGGCGAGGTGGCCGGGGCGGTGCGCCGGCTGGGCGACCACCTGGACGGGCTGCGCGCACTGCTCACCGACGGCGACGTCACCAGCGTGCGCCTGGTGCTGACCCCGGAGCGGGTCGTCGCCGCCGAGACCCGGCGCACGCTCACCGCGCTGGCGCTGCGTGGCATCCGGGTGGACGGGTTGGTCGTCAACCGCGTGCTCCCCGCGCCGGGTCGCTGGGGCGGCGCGGCCGGCGCCTGGCTGCGCACCCGGCGGGCCGAGCAGGACACGGTGCTCGCCGAGCTCGCCGCGGCCGGGGTTCCCGACCCGCTGGTCCGGTCCGTCGAGCACCGCGCCGCCGAGCCGGTCGGCCTGCCGGCGCTGCGGGCGATCGCCGCCGAGCTGTACGGCGCCGCCGACCCGCTGGCCTCCGCTGCCGCCGGCGCGGCTCCGCTGCTGCGGGTGTCCGGCACGGCCAACGGGTACCGGCTGCGGGTGGCGCTGCCGCTGACGCCGGACGCCCGGATCGACCTCGCCAGGGTGGACGACGACCTGGCGATCACCGTGGACGGCGTGCGCCGGCTGGTCGCGCTGCCGGAGGCGTTGCGGCCGTGCGAGGTCACCGGAGCCGAGTGCGACCCGGCCGGCCTGCTCGTGTTCCTCAGCGGAGGGGAGAGCCGATGACCAGCGGGCGGACCTGGTCGGAGTCCGACGTCGCCAGCCTGGCCGAGGAGATCCGGCTGCTGGTCGAGCTGGTGGTGGAGCGGGCGGCGCCCTGGCTGGAGGGCCTCGTGGCCGCCGGCCACGGGCAGGGCCACGAGGAGCACGACGGGGCGGGGAGAGCGCCCGGACCCGACGCCGGGCGGGGCGGGGACACTCAGGCCACCGAGAACAGTGCCGACAGTGCTGACAGTGCTGACAGCACGGACAGCGCGGCCGGCACGGATGGCCCCGATGGCCCGGACGGTGCGGACACCGCCGGCGCGGCGTGCGGCTGGTGCCCGCTGTGCGCGGTCGTCGCGCTGGTCCGCGGGGAACGGCCCGAGCTCGCCGCGCGGCTGGTCGCGCAGGCCGCCCAGCTGGTCGCGCTGCTGCGTGCGGTGCTGGCCGACCGCTGGCAGCCCGAGGAGGGCGTGCACATGCCTGGCTTCCAGCCGGCGCCGAGGCCGGCCGGCGAGCCCGCGACGGGCAGGGTGCAGCGCATCCCGGTGCGCCGCGTCGCCGGGTGGGCGGCGGACGGGTCCCACTAGTGCTCACCGTCGGGGTGGACGTCGGGGGCACCAGCGTGCGGGCCGGCGTGGTGGACGAGCGGGGATCGCTGCTCGACACCGCACGGGTGGCCACGCCCAGCGGCGAGGTCGCGCTGGAGGACGCCGTCGCGGGGGTCGTCGAGGACCTGCGCAACCGGCACGAGGTCGGCGCGGTGGGCCTCGCGGTCGCCGGGTTCGTCGGCACCGACCGCCGCTCGGTGATGTTCGCCCCGCACCTGGCCTGGCGGGGGGCGCCGGTGGCCGACCGGATCGCCAAGCGGGTGGGCCTACCGGTCACGCTGGAGCACGACGCCAACGCCGCCACCGTCGGCGAGCACCGGTTCGGCGCGGCCCGCGGCGCCGGGGTGGCCGTGCTCATCGCGCTGGGCACCGGGATCGGCGCCGGGCTGCTGCTCGACGGGGCCCTCTTCCGCGGCGCGCACGGCGTGGCGCCCGAGCTCGGCCACCTGTGCGTGGTGCCGGGCGGGCGGCCCTGCCCGTGCGGCAAGTACGGCTGCTGGGAGCGCTACTGCAGCGGCACCGCGCTCGCCGCGACCGCCGTGGAGCTGCTGGCCAGGCACCCGGGCAGCTCGACCGTTCTGGCCAGGGAGACCTCCGGCGATCCCGGGTCGATCACCGGCCGCAGGGTGGCCGGCGCCGCCAGGGACGGCGACCCCGTGGCGCAGCGCGCGATGACCGAGCTGGCCCGCTGGTTGGGGGAGGGGTTGGCGCTGGTCGCCGACATCTACGACCCGGAGGTCGTGGTGATCGCCGGCGGGGTGTCGGAGTCCGCGCCGCTGTTCCTCGACGAGGCGCGCGAGCACTACGCCGGGGCGATCACCGGGGCGCGGCACCGGCCGCTGGCCAGGATCCGCACCGCCCAACTCGGCGACGACACCGCCATCGTCGGCGCGGCCACGCTGGCCAGGGAGGACCTCGGCACGGTCGACCGGAGGGCGGGCTGACCCTGCCGGCGCGCGCGGGACCCTCGGCCGCCGGGCCCGACATGGCGGCCGGCCGGGTTCGCCGCGGCGTGGCTCGCGGTGATGGCGAGCCGGCCGGAGCTCGCCGGCGGAGGGGCCGCCGCGGCCCCGGGGCCGTTCCCCGCGTCTCGACCTGGCTCGCCCGATCCGTGCCGGCCGGCCGGCACGGATCGACCGCGCTGAGCCGAGCGGCGGGGTCGGCTAGGCTCGGCCGGATGCTGCTCGGCGACGGCGGAGGGTTCGTCCGGTGCGCGTGCGGGAACCGGCACTGGGGTCCGCACGGCGCGGCCGGGCTGCTGCTGTCCGACCCCGAGCGCGGGGTGCTGCTGCAGCGCCGCGCGTGGTGGACCCACCACGGGCGGACGTGGGCGCTGCCCGGCGGGGCGGTGCGCCGCGGGGAGACCCCGGTGGAGGCCGCGGTCCGGGAGGCCGCGGAGGAGGCGGCGGTGCCGCCGGCCGCCGTGGCGGTGACCGCCGTGTCCACCGAGGAGCACGGCACCTGGCGCTACACCACGGTGCTCGCGACCGTCCGGGAGCCGGTGCGGGTGCGCGCGGTGAGTAGGGAGAGCGCGGAGCTGCGCTGGGTGCCCCCGGAACGGGTCGCCGACCTGCCGCTGCACCCCGACTTCGCCGCCGCGTGGCCCCGGCTGCGGGTCCAGCTGGAGCGGCGGCTGGTGCTGGTGGTGGACGCGGCCAACGTCGTCGGCGCCCGGCCGGACGGCTGGTGGCGCGACCCGGCCGCCGCGGCGCGCCGGCTGCGGGACCAGCTCGCCGTGCTGGGCGTGGCCGAGGTGTCGGGCACCGCGCTGCGGGTGACCGCGGACGGCGACTGGTGTTGGCGGCCGCGGGTGGTCATGGTGGTCGAGGGCCGGGCCAGGGGCGTCGAGCCGCGTGCCCCGGTCGAGGTGGTCGCCGCGCCTCGGGACGGCGACAGCACGATCGTCGAGGTCACCGAGCGGCTGCGGGCCGAGCGACCGGACGACCACGTGGTGGTGGTGACCGCCGACCGCGGCCTGCGGGCGCGGGTGGCCGACCCGGCCACCGCCCTGCTCGGCCCCGGCACCCTGCGCACCCTCCTCGACACCCACACCCCCTGACCGATCCGCGGTCTGCGTACGCGTGTCCGCGCTCTGTGCACGTGTGTCCGCGGTCTGTGCACGCGTGTCCGCGTCGTGCGGCGCAGACACCCGCTCACGGACCGCGGACACACCCGTCGGTGGGGATGCCGTCGCGCATCTCGGCGATCAGGGAGGCGACGACGGCCTTGAGGCTGCCGTTGTGCTCCCTGGCCACCGCGCGCTGCCGCTGGTAGCTCGCGCCGTGCCGGAGGATCGTCTCGACGCCGCGCAGCTCGGCGGCGCAGTCGAGGTGCTTGGCCACCGGCTCCAGCCGCTCCAGCACGTCCACGATGTCCTCGGTGACCAGCCGCTCGGTGCCGGCCGCGTCCAGGATGACGATCGCCTCCATGCCGTAGCGGGCGGCCCGCCACTTGTTCTCCTGCACGTGCCACGGCGGCAGCGACGGCAGCGTCTCCCCGGCGTCGAGCCGGGCGCTGAAGTCGTCCACCAGGCACTGGGTCAGCGCCGCGATGGCGGCCACCTCCTCCAGCGTCGGCAGCCCGTCGCAGACCCGCATCTCGACCGTCCCGAAGTGCGGCGCCGGCCGGATGTCCCAGCGGATCTCCGAGAAGTGGTCGATCACGCCGGTGACGAACATGTCCTCCACGTAGCGTTCCAGCTCGGCCCACCGGCGGAACTGGAACGGAAGGCCCGCGGTGGGCAGCTGCTGGAACATCAACGCCCGGTTGGAGGCGTAGCCGGTGTCCTCACCGCCCCAGTACGGCGACGACGCCGACAGCGCCTGCAGGTGGGGCGCGTAGTTGAGCAGCGCGTCCAGGATGGGCAGCACCTTGTCCCGGTGGTCGACGCCGACGTGCACGTGCACGCCGTAGATCAGCATCTGCCGGCCCCACCACTGGGTGCGGTCGATGAGCTTGGCGTAGCGATCCTTGTTGGTGACCTTCTGCTGGTACCACGTGGAGAACGGGTGCGTTCCGGCGGAGAACAGCTCGACGCCGAGCGGGTCGGTGACCGCCCGGACTTCGTCGAGCGAGCCGGCCAGGTCGGCGGCGACCTCGGCGACCGTCGTGCACACGTCGGTGATGATCTCGACGGTGTTGAGCAGCAGCTCCTGCTTGATCTTGGGGTGCTCGTCGGCGCCGGGCGGGCGGACCTCGGCCAGCACCCGCTCGGCGACCGAGGTCAGCTCGCCGCTGCGCCGGTCGACCAGCGCGACCTCCCACTCCGCGCCGATGGTGGAGCGTCGCGAGGGGTGGAAGTCGATGCGCATGGCGCTGGCGACCGGGTCAGACCTGGGCGCCGGTGCTCGGGTCGGCGCCGTCGGGCGGGCCCTGGCGGACCCGCAGGAGCAGCAAGGCGATCGCGGCGGCGAGGCCGAGGATGCCCAGTGGCGTGCCCACCGCGCTGGACAGGCCGACCACCCCGGGCGCGATGAGCAGCAGCAGGGCGAGCACGAACAGCAGCAGCACGACCACCGCGCCCTTGCGCGGGCGGGGCAGTGGCGGCGGCTCGGGTGGCACGTAGTGCTCGTCGTCCCCGGCCGGGTCGTCGCCGAACACAACCGTCTCCCACTCGGTGCCGCCGTCCCGCCACCCCGGTTGCTGGGAGCCGGCCGGCTCCCGGGGCGGCTCCGGAGGGGTGGCGTCCCGCCCCGCGGGGGCCGTGTCCCTGCCGAGTCCCTCGGCCCGCAGGTCGGCCACGATCTCGGCGAACGTGGCGTCCACGTCCTCCGGGCCGTCGTGGCCGCCGGTAGCCCGGTTCACCGCGTGCTCACCTCCCGCCTGCCGTCGGGTGTGCCACCGCGCCGGGGCGGCCGGGGGGACCGCACCGTGGCGAACGGCACGGGGTGCGGTGTCGGGAACGGCTGCGCGCCGGCGAGCACAGGCATGGCGTCCGCCTCTTTCGTCGACCGTGGTGCCCTCCATGGTCGCACGGTCGAGCGCGTGCGGGAGGATGCGCCGCGAGACGGCCATGGACACAGGGCGCTGGACGGATGTGAGATCGGTCGCCGCGCTGGGGCAACCGGGGGTCGGTCGTTGTGCGTCGACCGTTCGGCTTCGTAGGGTGGCTGATCGGGCAGTATGGCCGGCACGAGGGGCTGGCAGCGAGGAGGGCGTGTCGCGGTGCTGTATCGGCTGTTGAAGTATGTCCTGCTGGGACCGCTGCTTCGCCTGTTCTGGCCGACGAAGGTCACCGGGGTGGACAACGTCCCCGAGCGCGGCGGCGTCATCCTGGCCAGCAACCACCTCGCGGTGGCCGACTCGTTCTTCATGCCGCTCCACGTCCGGCGCAAGGTCACCTTCCCGGCGAAGCAGGAGTACTTCACCGAGAAGGGGGTGAAGGGCCGGCTCAAGAAGTGGTTCTTCACCGGGGTGGGGCAGATCCCCATCGACCGGTCCGGCGGGTCGGCCGCGCAGGCCGCGCTGGACACCGCGATCCGGCTGGTGCGGGAGGGGCACCTGCTCGGCATCTACCCGGAGGGCACCCGCTCCCCGGACGGGCGGTTGTACAAGGGCAAGACCGGGGTGGCGCGGGTCGCGCTCGAGTCGGGTGCGCCGGTGATCCCGGTGGCGATGATCGGCACCGACAAGGTCAACCCGATCGGCTCGAAGATGTGGCGGCCGCGGCGGCTGGAGATCCGGTTCGGCACGCCGCTGGACTTCTCCCGGTACGAGGGCCTTTCCGGCGACCGGTTCGTGGAGCGGTCGATCACCGACGAGATCATGTACGCGCTGATGGAGCTGTCCGGCCAGGAGTACGTCGACATCTACGCCGCGCGGGCGAAGGAGCTGGCGGCGGCCGAGGCGGCCGGGGTGACCGCGGACGTGCCCGCCCAGCCGGCGGCGCGGGAGTCGGCACGGCTGCCGGAGACCAAGGCGGGCTAGTGGTCTCCGCACCACTGACCAACCAGACCGAAAGCAAGCACGCTACGGCGACATGCTGACATGGCGGCCGGCTCGCGTTCGGTCGGATTGGTATCTACCAGCACTGTAGGGTGCCCCGGTGCGATTCTTCTACGACACCGAGTTCATCGAGGACGGCGTGACGATCGACCTGGTGTCGATCGGTGTCGTGGACGAGAACGGGCGCGAGTTCTACGCCGTGTCCACCGAGTTCGACCCGGACAGGGCGGGGCCCTGGGTACGGGAGCACGTGCTGGCGAAGCTGCCCTCGCCGGGGGACGCCGCGTGGCGGAGCCGGGAGCGGATCCGGGAGGACCTGCTGGCCTACTTCGGCAAGCCGCCCGGCGGGATCGAGCTGTGGGCGTGGTTCGCCGCCTACGACCACGTCGCGCTGGCCCAGCTGTGGGGGCCGATGCCGGCGTTGCCGCGGCAGCTGCCCCGGTTCACCCGTGACCTGCGGCAGCGGTGGGAGGACGTCGGGAAGCCACCGCTGCCGGCCGCCCCGAACGACGCGCACGACGCGCTGGCCGACGCCCGCCACAACCTCGAGCGCTGGCGGGTCATCGAGCAGGCCCGCCGCGCCCGCGACCGCCGCTGAAGCAGCGTTCGTGGGCCCGAGCGTTGCGCCCGACCGCGAGCGCGGGGCGGTCAGCGGCGGCCGACGACGTCGGCGAGCCGGTCCAGCAGCCGGGCCGTGCTCGGCCAGTCCAGGCAGGCGTCGGTGATGCTCCGCCCGTACTCCAGGTCCGCCGCGCGACCCAGGGTGAGGTCCTGCCGCCCTGCCGCCAGGAAGCTCTCCAGCATCACTCCCACGATCCCGGGCTCGCCGGCTCCGATCCGGTCGGCCAACTCCTCGACGACCACCGCCTGCCGCCGGTGGTCCTTACCGCTGTTGCCGTGGCTGGCGTCGACGATCACCCGCTCGGGCATTCCCGCCGCGCGCAGCCGCTCCAGCGCGTCGGCCACCGACGCGGGGTCGTGGTTCGGCCCCCCGGCCCCACCGCGCAGGATCACGTGGCAGTCCGGATTCCCGGACGTCGTCAGCAGCGCCGCCAGCCCGTCGGCGTTGATCCCGGCGAACACGTGCCCCGCCGCGGCCGCCTTGGTGGCGTCCACCGCCACCTGCACGTCCCCCTCGGTCGAGTTCTTGATCCCCACCGGCATGGACAGCGCGCTGCACAGCTGCCGGTGCACCTGGCTGGCCGCGGTGCGCGCGCCGATCGAGCCCCAGGTCACCGTGTCGGCGATGAACTGCGGGGTGATCGGGTCGAGGAACTCGCACCCCACCGGCAGCCCCAGCGCCGAGATGTCCAGCAGCAGCCGCCGGGCGATCCGCAGCCCCTTGTTGACCGCGAAGCCGCCGTCGAGGTCCGGGTCGTTGATCAGTCCCTTCCAGCCCAGCGTGGTGCGCGGCTTCTCGAAGTACACCCGCATCACCACGTGCAGCCGCTCGCGCAGCCCCTCGGCGTGCTCGGCCAGCCGGCGCGCGTAGTCCAGCGCCGCCACCGGGTCGTGCACGGAGCACGGCCCGACCACGACGATCAGCCGGTCGTCGCGCCCGTCGAGGATGTCGACGGTGTCCGCCCGGCCCTGCGCCACGGTCTTGGCCACGGCGGCGTCGATCGGGTGCTCCTGGCGCAGCAGGGCGGGGGACAGCAGCGGGCTGATGCTGGTGGTGCGTTGGTTGTCCAGCCGCTGGGAGTCGCTGTCGAGAGCGGAGGCTGCGTGCATCGCGGGGTTCCTTCCTTGGGACCGCCCCGCCGAGTCCTCCAGGTTCCCGCCGAGCCGGTCCGTGGTCGTCCGGCTCGAGGTGGGAGGTCAGCGCGCGGCGGAGTCTCGCCAGCCGGCTGGCCCACCCCGGGCCGGCCCGCCAAACCAGAAATAGCGCCGCACGGCGGCCACTGTACTCGACGGTTGCGCACTTTCGGTGGCCCGCCCCTTCCCGGCACCCCGCTGCTGCACCGATCAAGAGCGCTCCCGCTAGGCTGGCGGGTGACAACTGTGACGTAGGACAACCAGCGCAAGGCGGAGGTCGAGAGCGAATGCGTGTCGGTGTGCTGACCGGCGGTGGCGACTGCCCCGGGCTCAACGCGGTGATCCGCGCCGTGGTGCGCAAGGGGATCGAGGTGCACGGCTGGGAGATCGTTGGGTTCCGGAGCGGCTGGAAGGGCCCGCTCACCGGGGAGAGCCGGCCGCTCGTCCTCGGCGACGTGGAGGAGATTCTCACCAGGGGCGGCACCATCCTCGGCTCCTCCCGCACCAATCCATACAAAGTGGACGGTGGAGTGGACCGGATCAGGTCGGTGCTGGCCGAGCAGGGCGTGGACGCGCTGATCGCCATCGGTGGCGAGGACACCCTCGGCGTGGCCAGGCGGCTCACCGACGACGGCATCGGCGTGGTCGGGGTGCCCAAGACCATCGACAACGACCTCGCCGCCACCGACTACACGTTCGGCTTCGACACCGCGGTGCACATCGCCACCGAGGCGATCGACCGGCTGCGCACCACCGCCGAGTCCCACCACCGCGCGCTGGTCGTCGAGGTGATGGGCCGGCACGCCGGGTGGATCGCGCTGCACTCCGGCCTCGCCGGCGGCGCGAACGTGATCCTGGTGCCCGAGCGGCCGTTCTCGGTGGACAAGGTCGTCGAGTGGGTCGAGCGCCGGTTCGAGCGGATGTACGCGCCGATCATCGTGGTCGCCGAGGGAGCGCTGCCGGAGGGCGGCGCGGAGGTGCTGCAGAGCGGGGAGAAGGACGCCTTCGGCCACGTCCGGCTTGGCGGTGTCGGCACCTGGCTCGCCGACGAGATCTCCGCCCGCACCGGCAAGGAGTCCCGCGCGGTCGTGCTCGGCCACACCCAGCGCGGCGGCACGCCCACCGCCTACGACCGGGTGCTGGCCACCCGGTTCGGCCTGCACGCGGTGGACGCGGTGCACGACGGCGACTTCGGTGTCATGGTCGCGTTGCGCGGCACCGAGATCGTTCGGGTCAAGCTGGCCGAGGCCACGGCCGAGCTGAAGACCGTGCCGATGGAGCGCTACGAGGAGGCCCAGGTGTTCTTCGGCTGACCGGCCGCGCCGGTCGAGGTGCGGGCCACCGCTCCCCGCCGGGGCGGTGGCCCGCACCGTGTCCGACGGCGCGACGAGCGCGTGTCCGGACGCGTGTCTGGGCACCTGTCCCGACGGAAACGGTGCTCGCGGACGGGGGCACACGGTACATTCCGGGCACTCGAGCCACGGAGGTGACGCATGTCGCAGGTGGAAGGCCGCGCGGTCGACGCGGGACCGGAGCGGGGCGGCGGGGGTGTGCGCCGCCGGTGGATCGGCGTCGGCGCCGGCCCGGTGCTCGCCCTGCTGGCCTTCCTGCTGTTGCCCGACACCCTGTCCACCACCGGCCGCGCCACCGCCGCGGTGGCGGTGCTGATGGCCGTGTGGTGGATGACCGAGGCGCTCCCGCTGGCCGCCACCGCGTTGCTGCCGCTGGTGCTGTTCCCGGTGTTCGGCGTGGCCGGGATCAAGGACGCCGCGAGCCCGTACGCCAACGACGTGATCTTCTTGTTCATGGGTGGGTTCATGCTGGCGTTGGCGATGCAGCGGTGGAACCTGCACAAGCGGATCGCGCTGCGCACGGTGCTCGCGGTCGGCACCAGGCCGGTGCTGCTCATCGCCGGGTTCATGATCGCCACCGCGTTCCTCAGCATGTGGGTCAGCAACACCGCGACCGCGGTGATGATGCTGCCGATCGGCATCTCCGTGCTGGGCCTGGTGTCCCAGCTCGGGGACGGCAGGGGCGATCCCAACTTCGCCACCGCGCTGATGCTCGGCATCGCCTACGCCGCCTCGATCGGCTCGCTCGGCACGATCATCGGCACTCCGCCGAACACGCTGCTGGTCGGCTACCTCGCCGACAACCACGGCATCCAGCTCGGCTTCGGCGAGTGGATGCTCTTCGGCGTGCCGCTCGCGGTGGTGTTCCTCGCGCTGGCCTGGCTGGTGCTCACCCGGCTGGTGTTCCCGCCGCGGCTGCGCGAGCTGCCCGGCGGCCGCGAGCTGATCCGTGAGCAGCTGCGCGAGATGGGGCCGATGAGCCGCGGCGAGTGGAACGCCCTCGTGGTGTTCGTCCTCGCGGCGCTGTCCTGGATCTTCGTTCCGGTGCTCGCCGACACCGACACGATCGGCGGCGCGCTGCCGTGGCTGTCGCGGATCTCCGACGCCGGCATCGCGATGACGGTCGCGGTGATCCTGTTCGTCCTGCCGGTCGACGCCCGCCGCGGGGTGCGCACGTTGGACTGGGACACGGCCAAGCAGCTGCCCTGGGGCGTGCTGCTGCTCTTCGGCGGAGGGTTGAGCCTGTCTGCCCAGTTCACCGACACCGGGCTGAGCACGTGGATCGGCGACCGGGTGGGTGGCCTCGGCGGGTTGCCCACGGTCCTGCTCGTCGCGGTGACCGTCGCGCTCGTCCTGCTGCTCACCGAGCTGACCAGCAACACCGCGACCGCCGCGGCGTTCCTGCCGATCCTCGGCGGTGTCGCGGTGGGCCTCGGGCACGGACCGATGCTGCTGGTCGTGCCGGCGGCGCTCGCCGCGACCTGCGCGTTCATGCTGCCGGTGGCCACCCCGCCGAACGCGATCGCGTTCGGCTCGCGGCACATCACCATGGGGCAGATGATCCGCGGCGGCGTCTGGCTGAACGTCGCCGCGCTGGTGCTGGTCACCCTGGCCGCCTACACGCTCGGCGCGTGGGTGCTCGGGCTCACCTTCTGAGCCGCTGCGGGCCTCCGACGAAAGTCGGGTGAATGGTCCACACCATTGACCGATTGGTCTAGTCCACTTAACGTCGAGTTGTCCCCTCCGTGCCCGGATGGCCACCTCGATGACCGCCAGGGGACGCCCAACGGTCGCCGACCCGGCGGGGCCGGCGGCTCCCTGCGGCAGTACGGAGCTCGTATGTTCACAGCAGCTCGACGCACTCTCCTGGCCGTGGTTGCCACGCTCGCGGCCGCCCTGATGACCGTGACGCTGGCCGCGCCCGCGGCGACCGGGTCGACCACCCGCGCGGCGGCCGGCCCGCCCGAGGCGACGGCGGTGGGCAAGACACTCGGCTACTTCGTCCAGTGGGGCGTCTACGGGCGCAACTACCACGTGAAGAACATCCACACCAGCGGCTCGGCCGCGAAGCTGACCCACATCAACTACGCGTTCGGCAACGTCAGCGGCGGCCGGTGCACCATCGGGGACGCCTACGCCGACTACGACAAGTTCTACAACGCCAGTCAGAGCGTGGACGGCGTGTCCGACACCTGGGACGCCGGCGCGCTGCGCGGCAACTTCGGCCAGCTCAAGCGGCTGAAGAAGATGTACCCGCACATCAAGGTGCTGTTCTCGTTCGGCGGCTGGACCTGGTCCGGCGGCTTCGGCGAGGCGGCGCGGAACCCGGCGGCGTTCGCCGAGTCGTGCTACCGCCTCGTGAACGACCCGCGCTGGGCGGGCGTCTTCGACGGCATCGACATCGACTGGGAGTACCCCAACGCCTGCGGCCTCACCTGCGACACCAGCGGCCCGACGGCCTTCACCAACCTGATGTCGGCGCTGCGCTCCCGGTTCGGCTCGCAGCTGGTCACCGCGGCGATCACCGCCGACGCCAGCCCCGGCGGCAAGCTGGACAAGGCCGACTATGCCGGCGCCGCCCGCCACGTCGACTGGTACAACGTGATGACCTACGACTTCTTCGGGGCGTGGGCGGCACAGGGCCCGACCGCGCCGCACTCGCCGCTCACCGCCTACCCCGGCATCCCCCAGCAGGGGTTCGACTCCGACGCGGCGATCCAGAAGCTCAGGAGCAAGGGTGTGCCGGCGAGCAAGCTCCTGCTGGGCCTGGGCTTCTACGGCCGCGGCTGGACCGGTGTCACGCAGAGCGCGCCGGGCGGGTCGGCCACCGGGCCGGCACCCGGGACCTACGAACAGGGCATCGAGGACTACAAGGTGCTGAAGACCCGCTGCCCGGCCACCGGCACGGTCGGCGGCACGGCCTACGCCCACTGCGGCAACCAGTGGTGGGGCTACGACACCCCGGCCACCATCCGGGGCAAGGTCGGCTACGCCCGCGCCCAGGGCCTCGGCGGCACCTTCTTCTGGGAGCTGTCCGGTGACACCGCGGGCGGTGAGCTGATCACCGCCATCCGCAACGGCTGAGCCGGTAGGGCCAGCGGGGGTCGCGGGGAGGGCCGGTCGGGACCGGCCCTCCCCGCGACCGCTATCGTCGGCCGGTGCGGTTCACCGGCTTCGGCGAGTACGCCATCGACTTCTTCGACGGACTGGTCGCCGACAACTCCAAGCCGTACTGGCAGGAGCACCAGCACGTCTACCGGCGCGACGTGCGCGAGCCGATGGAGGCGCTGCTGGCCGAGCTGGCGCCCGAGTTCGGCGCCGACTTCGGCGAGCCCAAGGTGTTCCGCCCCCACCGCGACGTCCGGTTCGCCCGGGACAAGCGCCCGTACAAGACACACTGCGGCGGGGTCATCGAGGCCGGCCGCGGCGGCGGCGCGTACTACGTCGAGGTCGGCCCGGCCGGGCTGCGGGTCGGCGGGGGCTGCTTCCACCTCGCTCCCGACCAGCTCGCCGCGTTCCGCCGCGCGGTCGACACGGACGTGCACGGCCGCGCGCTCGCGGAGATCGTCGACACCCTGCGCGGGGCGGGGTGGACTCTCGCCGGAGACGTGCTGAGGTCCCGGCCGCGCGGAGTCTCCGCCGACCACCCCCGGCTCGATCTGCTGCGGCACCGGTCGCTCTACGCGATCCGCACCTGGGAGCCGAACGACACGCTGCACGAGCGTGCCTGTCTCACCCGGGTGCGGCGGGCCTGGCGCGCGCTGCGCCCCCTCAACGAGTGGGCCCGCGACCACGTGGGTCTGAGCGAGCTGCCCCGCCGCTAGCGACGCGGGTGGTGTGTATCGATTTCGGGATCGGTACAGACGGACGGGCCCGAAGCGACTACCCTCATTGTCTGTGAGTCGACGCGGGAAGATCGTGTGCACGCTGGGTCCGGCGACCTCCACGGCGGAGAAGATCCGGGCGCTGGTGGACGCCGGCATGGACGTGGCCAGGATGAACTTCAGTCACGGTAGCCACGGCGACCACAAGCAGGTCTACGACCTGGTGCGGGCCGCCGCCGCGGAGAGCGGCCGTGCCGTGGGCGTCCTCGCCGACCTGCAGGGCCCGAAGATCCGGCTCGGCACGTTCGCCGGCGGCCCGGTGGAGTGGCGCACCGGCGACGTCGTCCGGATCACCGTCGAGGACGTCCAGGGCACCCACGACCGGGTCTCCACCACCTACAAGGGCCTGGCCAGGGACGCCAAGCCGGGTGACCGGCTGCTGGTTGACGACGGCAAGGTCGGCCTCGTCGTCCGGGAGGTGACCGGGCCGGACATGGTCTGCGAGGTCACCGAGGGCGGCCAGGTCAGCAACAACAAGGGCGTCTCGCTGCCCGGCATGGACGTGTCGGTGCCGGCGCTGTCCGGGAAGGACATCGAGGACCTCGAGTTCGCGCTCGAGCTCGGTGTGGACTTCATCGCGCTGTCGTTCGTCCGCTCGCCCGCCGACATCGACCTGGTGCACCAGGTGATGGACCGGGTGGGCCGGCCGCGGATCCCGGTGATCGCCAAGCTGGAGAAGCCCGAGGCGGTGTACAACCTCGAGGCGATCGTGCTCGCCTTCGACGGGGTGATGGTCGCCCGCGGCGACCTCGGCGTCGAGCTGCCGCTGGAGCAGGTGCCGCTGGTGCAGAAGCGGGCCATCCAGATCGCTCGGGAGAACGCCAAGCCGGTGATCGTGGCCACCCAGATGCTCGACTCCATGATCAACAACTCCCGGCCCACCCGCGCGGAGACCTCCGACGTGGCCAACGCGGTGCTCGACGGCGCCGACGCGGTCATGCTCTCCGGCGAGACCAGCGTCGGCCGCTACCCGATCGAGAGCGTGCGGACGATGAGCAAGATCGTCCAGGCCGTGGAGGCCGACTCGCCGACCGTGCCGCCGTTGAGCCATGTCCCGCGCACCAAGCGGGGCGTCATCTCCTACGCGGCGAAGGACATCGGGGAGCGGCTCAACGCGAAGGCGCTGGTCGCGTTCACCCAGTCCGGAGACACCGTGCGCCGGCTGGCCCGGCTGCACACCCGGCTGCCACTGCTCGCGTTCACCCCGGAGGAGAGCGTCCGCTGCCAGCTCGCGCTGACCTGGGGCACCACCACGCACATCGTGCCGAAGGTGGACCACACCGACGCCATGGTGCGCCAGGTCGACCACGCGATGCTGGAGATGGGCCGCTGCCAGCCGGGCGACCTCGTGGTGATCGTCGCGGGGTCGCCACCGGGCACGGTCGGCTCGACCAACCTCATTCGGGTGCACCGGCTCGGCGAAGAGGACCATGCCTGAGTGAGGTCGGTCAAATCCGGCCCGGAACGGTCGGTGCCGGTGATCGGCGGCGGATAGGGTCGCGGCATGACTGAGGCCGCGCGCGAAGCCGCCACCGGGCTGGACAGCGAGCAGGGGATCGGCGGGCAGACCGTGCTGGACCGGCTGGTCGCCCTGCTGGACCTGGAGAAGATCGAGGAGAACATCTTCCGCGGGGTCAGCCCGCCGCACTCGCCGGTGCGGGTCTTCGGCGGCCAGGTCGCCGGGCAGGCGCTGGTCGCGGCCGGCCGGACCGTGCCCCCGGAGCGGCAGGTGCACTCGCTGCACGCGTACTTCATCCGGTCGGGGGATCCGAGCGTGCCCATCGTCTACGAGGTGGACCGGATCCGCGACGGGCGCTCCTTCACCACCCGGCGCGCGGTCGCCATCCAGCACGGCAAGGCGATCTTCGCGCTGTCGGCGTCGTTCCAGAAGGAGGAGCCCGGCCTCGAGCACGCCGAGCCGATGCCGGACGTGCCGGACCCGGAGTCGCTGCCGACGCTGCCCGAGCGGGCCGGGCCGTACGCCGAGCGGCTGGGGCTGCGCAGTCGGCCGCGGCCGATCGACATCCGTTACGTCAACGACCCGCCGTGGGTCACCCGCGACACCGGCGAGCGCCCCGCGCGCAACCAGGTGTGGATGCGCGCCGACGGGGTGCTGCCCGACGAGCGCCTGCTGCACGTGTGCGTGCTGACCTACGCCTCGGACATGACGCTGCTCGACTCGGTGCTGGCCCGGCACGGCGTCTACTGGGACCTGGACCGGGTGATCGGCGCGAGTCTCGACCACGCGTTGTGGTTCCACCGCCCGTTCCGGGCCGACGAGTGGTTCCTCTACGACAGCGCCTCGCCCACCGCGTCGGGTGCCCGCGGCCTGGCCACCGGGCGGTTCTTCGCCGCCGACGGCCGGCACATCGCCACGGTCGTACAGGAGGGGCTGCTCCGGGTGGCGTAACAGTGCCGGTAGATACCAGTCCGACCGAAAGTAGCCTTGCGCCCGGGTTGCCACGGTGCGGTAGTCTGCCTACTTTCGGTCTCCTTGGTAAGCGCTCACCACATCGCCTCCGATCCGGTTGATCGCTATCATCGGCGCACCGTGCCGAGGGTGCCGGCGATGGGGGTGGCCCATGTCCCGATGTCCGCAGTTCCGACGTGTCCCGTCCCGACCGGGGCGGGTGGCCGTCCTGGTGGCGCTGCTCGCCGCGCTGGTGGTCGCGCCCGCGGGGGCACCGAGCGCCACCGGTGACGACGCGCTCGGTCGGGACCTGAGCGCCGTCCTCGCCGCGCCCGCGTTCGCCGGCGCCGACATCGGCCTCGTGGTCCGCAGGGCCGACACCGGCGAGGTGCTGTTCGACCGGCAGGGCGACCGCCGACGCCAGCCTGCGTCCAACGGCAAGCTGCTCACCGGCGCGCTGGCGTTGGACCGCCTCGGCCCGGAGCACCGCTTCCGCACCACCGTCGAGTCGCCCGCGCGGCGGGTGGGTCCGGTGCTCACCGGCGACCTGTACCTGCGCGGCGGCGGCGACCCGACCATGCTCGCCGCGGACTACGACGCGCTCGCCGCTCACCTGGCCCACGCCGGGATCCGGCTGGTCCGGGGCCGGCTGGTGGCCGACGACACGTACTTCGACGACGTCCGGCTCGGCCTCGGCTGGGCGTGGGACGACGAGCCGTACTACTACAACGCGCAGATCTCCGCGCTGACCATCGCGCCGGACACCGACTACGACGCCGGCTCGGTGATCGTCCGGGTCACCCCGGGTGCCGCCGGTGCCGCGCCGACCGTCGAGGTCGAGCCGCCGAACACCTACGTGACCGTGCGGTCCACGGCGACCACCGGCGCGGCCGGCGGACCCACTACGCTGGTGGTCGACCGGGAGCATGGCGGCAACACCATCACCGTCACCGGCAGCATTCCCGCCGGCCGCTCGCCGGTGACCGAGTACATGGCCGTGTGGGAGCCGACCGGGCTGGCCGCGGCCGTGTTCCGGGACGCGCTGCGCCGGCACGGCGTGCACGTGGTCGGCGGCACCGCCACCGGAGCCACGCCGCCCGGCGCGGCCGTGCTCGCCGAGCGGCGGTCGATGCCGGTGCGCGAGCTGATGCTGCCGTTCATGAAGCTGTCGAACAACATGCACGCCGAGGCGCTGGTGAAGGAAGCCGGCAGGGCCGCCGGCGGCGCCGGGAGCTGGCCGGCGGGGCTGGCCCGGCTGCGGGCGGCGATCGCCGGGCTCGGCGTCGACCCGGCCCGCACCGCGGTCGTCGACGGATCGGGACTGTCCAGGATGGACCAGGTGTCCCCGGCCCAGCTGGCGGAGCTGCTGCTGGCCGCCCGCGACCGGCCGTGGTTCCCGGACTTTCATGCGTCGCTGCCGGTGGCCGGGGTCGCCGACCGTGCGGTCGGCGGCACGTTGCGCAACCGGATGCGGGACACCGCCGCCGAGGGCAGGGTGCGGGCCAAGACCGGCACGCTCACCGGGGTGAGCGCGCTGTCCGGCTACGTCACCGCGGCCGACGGCACCGAGTTGGTGTTCGCCATGGTCAGCAACCAGACGCTGACCAGCGCCAAGCCACTCGAGGACGCGGTGGCGATCCGGCTGGCGCAGTACGCCGGCGCGGCCGACCGGCGACAGCCGGTGGCGGTTCCCGAACCGCGCTCGGCCGGCATGGATGGCACAGCCGGCGCGGACGGCACGGAAGTGGAGCTCGAGTGCAGCTGGCGCAAGGCCTGCTGAGAGGTCACCGGGTGTAGCCCGCCCGCCCCCGGTGCCGGCGGGCGGGGAACTCCGGCAGCCCCGTGGGGTCGGTGGCGCCCAGCCGTAGCTGCGCGGCCAGGTAGGCGCGGCACGGGATGCGGCCGCGCCGCCAGAACAGCAGCCGGGTGCGCCGGGGCCGGCACGTCACGCAGCGCCCGTGCGCGTCGAGCCGGTGCTCGGCCAGCACCGCACGCAGCGCGGCGGCCAGCGCCTCGACCTCGCCGGCGGGGCCGCCGTGTCGGGCGAGCTCGGCGAGCCGCCGGTGCACGGCGGCCTGCAGCGGGCTGACGACGGGGTCGCGCGGCCCCACGGCTCACCTCCCGACCTGGCGGTACCGTCCGTGAGCGTACCCCGACCGACCGTGCGGCGACGGCTGAGAAGCCGAGGCGGGAGGAGCGCGGCCTGGGGTCGCAGCGCGACCTGCACCGGACACGCGACGACCGCCGGCGACGGGTCGCGGTGGGGAGGAGCGTGGCCGGAAGGACCGCCACGCGGCGACCATCGCGCACCGCCGGCCGCGGGAGGGCTGGTCGCGCCGGTGCCCTTACCCGCGTGGGTGCCGCGTCCGCCGCGGGTGGCGGGGTAAGGGATCGCGGCGGTCCTCGGCGGCGTGATCGTCGGATGCCGATGCCCACCCCTTACGACGACTCTGAGTTTCACCAAAGGTGGATCTCGAAAGGTCGGAGGGACGATGACCACGGACTGGTTGTTGTGGGACGCGGTGCGGGCCGAGGCGGCCTACCGTGTGGAGGAGATGCGCAAGGCCGGGCGCGTGCAGCGGATCGGCGCCAGCCGGCGGAGCGCGAAGCGGACCGAGGCCGGGGTGCCGCGGCAGCGGCGCGGCGAGCACGAGCGCGTCGAGCGGACCGGGCGTGCCCGGTGACGCGCACCGGTCGGGTGGGACCGCCCACCCGGCCGGTGGCGCGCTGGCGCGTGCGCCCGCAGTGAAAACGATGGCGGAACTGTCGGACCGGTAGGCCACAATGCATCTCGTGCCTCGCCTCGGATCCGGAATCCCCCTCGTCGCCCGCGCCGCCGAGCTCGGCAGGCTGCGGGAGGCGTTCGCGCGCGCCGAGGCCGGCGCGGCCGGGGCGGTGCTGGTCGGTGGCGACGCCGGGGTCGGCAAGACCCGGCTGGTCACCGAGCTGGCCGAGCACGCCGCCGCGGCCGGCGCGCTGGTGCTCACCGGGCGGTGCCTCGACGTGCGCGAGGGTGGCCTGCCGTACCTGCCGTTCGCCGAGGCACTCACCCCGCTGGCGACGGCCGACGACGCGGCCGTGCTCGCCGCGATGCGCAATCGGCCGGCGCTCGGCCGGCTGCTGCCGCAGCTCGCGCCGGCGGGTGCCTCGGCGGGTGCGCACCACCAGCCGCTGCCGCCGGCGGCGCAGGACTCGCTGGGCCGCGGCACCAGCGAGCAGGATCTCGGTCAGCTGCAGTTGTTCGACGCGATACTGGGGGTGCTGACCGAGCTGGCCGCCGACCGGCCGGTGGTGCTGGTGGTGGAGGACCTGCACTGGGCCGACACGTCCACCCGCAACCTGCTGTCGTTCCTGATCTCCCGGCTGCGGGCGCAGCGGCTGCTGCTGGTGGCCAGCTACCGGGAGGAGGACGTGCACCGTCGGCACCCGCTGCGGCCGGTGCTCGCCGAGCTGGTCCGGCTGCCGGCGGTGCAGCGGATCGACCTGCCGCCGATGGGTGAGGCGGACGCGCGGGCGCTCGTCGAGGCGCTGGCCGAGGGTCCGCTCGACCCGGCACTGGTCGACACGGTGGTGGAGCGGTCCGAGGGCAACCCGTTCTTCGCCGAGGAGCTGCTCGCCTCGGGACCCGCGTGCGCCGACCTGCCGGCCGGGCTGGCCGAGGTGCTGCTCGCCCGGCTCGAGCGGCTGCCCGCCGACGCCCGCCAGGTGGTGCGGGTGGCGTCGGTGGCCAACGGGCGGGTGTCGCACGCGGCGCTGGCCGAGGTGTCCGGGCTGGGGGAGCGGGAGCTGGACGAGGCGCTGCGCGCCGCCGTGCAACACCACGTGCTGGTCGTCGAGCGGGGCTACTACGCGTTCCGGCACGCCCTGCTGCGCGAGGCCGTGTACGGCGACCTGCTGCCGGGGGAGCGGTCCCGGATGCACGCCGCGTACGCCGCGCGGCTGCTGGGCCAGCCGGACGTGCGTGGGCGGGACGCGGCGCTGGCCTACCACAGCCTGCAGAGCAACGACCTGCCGACGGCGCTGGCCGCCGCCGTCCGCGCGGCCGACCAGGCCGAGAAGCTGGGCGCGCCGGGATCGGCGCTCGGGCACGTCGAGCAGGCGCTGCGGATCTGGGACGCGGTGCCCGCGGAGCAGCGCCCGGACGGGGTGGACGAGCACGAGCTGCTGCACGAGGCGTCCTACTTCGCCGGCGCCTCCGGCCAGCCGGAGCGTTCGATCGCCTATGCCCGTTCAGCCGTCGCCGCGCTGGACGGCACGGTCCGTGCCGAGCGGGCCGCCAAGACCTGGCGGCGGCTGGCCCTGGCGCTGATGAGCCTGGACAGCACCCGCGACGAGGCGGTCGAGGCGGTGGAGCGGGCGTGGGAGCTGGTCGCCGACGCCGAGCCGAGCCCGGCGCGGGTCTGGGTGCTGGCCACCAGGGCGCAGTTCCTGCGCAACACCGGCCAGTTCGCCGAGGCGCTGCGGTGCGCGCAGGCCGCCGTGGCCGACGCGCGCACGGTCGGCTCGCCGGCCGGCGAGGCCGACGCGCTGGTCGTGCTCGGCGCGCTCACCGAGCACGACGGTGAGGTCGCCAGGGCCCGTGAGTTGCTCGACGAGGCGATGCGGAAGGCGCACGCCGCCGACGCGTCGGCGGTGGCGCTGCGCGCGCTGTACTTCCTCGGACTGAGCCACGACGATCACGGCGAGCTCGACCGGGCACAGGCCACCTACCGGCGGGCACTGGACTACGCCGAGGAGGCGGGGCTGACCTGGAGCTCCTTCGGCATCGAGATCCGGCTCAAGCACCTGTTCCTGCGCTACGTCACCGGGGACTGGCCGGAGGTGGACGCCGCCGTGCTGCCCGAGCGGACCGGATCGACCGTGGTGACCGCGCGGATGGCGGCGGCATGGGCGCACATCGCGGTCGGCCGGGGTGACCTGGCCGTGGCCGAGCGGCTGGTGGCCGACGTGGCCGAGCAATGGCGGACCGACACCCAGATCCCGCTGTCGGGCGGGGCGGCCCGGGCTGAGCTGGCGTTCTGGCGGGGAGATCACGCCGTGGCGGTACGCGGGGTGCGGGAGACCGTCGGCTGGCTCGAGGAGTTCACCCCGTGGCAGCTCGGCGGCATCCGGCTGGGCGCCATCGGCATCACCGCCGCGGCCGCGTGGGCGGCGAGCGCCCGGTTGCGCGGTGACGACGAGGCGGTGACCACCGCCGTTGCCGAGGGTGGGGCCCTGCTGGAGCACGTCCGCGGGTGCGCGGCCAAGGGGTGGCCGCGCACCGGCACGCTCGGTCCGGAGGGGCGGGCCTGGCTGGCGCGGGCGGAGGCCGCGGCGACTTGCCTGACCGGTGCGCCGGACCCGGAGCTGTGGGCGGAGGCCGTGCGGGCGTTCGACTACGGCGCGGTGTACGAGCAGGCGATCTGCCGGTGGCAGCGGGCGGAGGCACTGCTGGCGCACGACGGCGCCGCGAACGCCGCGGCGGCCGCCGAGGAGCTGGCCGACGCGGCCGCGGTGGCGGAGCGGCTGGGCGCGCGGCCGCTGCGCGACGCGGTGCGCGACACCGCCCGGCGGGCGCGGGTGGACCTACCCGGCCAGGCGGCACGGCGGGACGTGGTGAGCCCGCTCACCGATCGGGAGCTGGCGGTGCTGCGCCAGGTGGCGCTCGGCCGGACCAACCGGCAGGTGGGCGCCGAGCTGTACATCAGCGAGAAGACGGTGAGCGTGCACCTGTCCAGGGCGATGGCCAAGCTGGGCGCGAGCCGCCGCGCGGAAGCCGTCGCCATCGCCTACGACCGCGGCCTCCTCTGACGCGGAGTTCGACGTTCCCGACGCCGAGTTCGACGTTCGGGATGACGGAATTCCGCGCCGCACTACCGGCCGGGCAGCCGCCGCAGGGCTTTCAGGCTCACGGTCATGGCCCGGGTCCACAGCGCCGGCGGCATGCCGCGGAACGGCCGCAGCCGCAGGCCGCGCTGCACCGCGATCGACTGCGACTCGGTGTACTTCAGCAGCCCCTCGGCGCCGTTGCGCCGGCCGACGCCGGACTCCTTCATCCCGCCCATCGGCACCCCGACGCTGCCGAAGGTCGCGGCGAACCCCTCGTTGACGTTCACCGTCCCGGCCTTCAGCCGTGCGGCCAGCGCCCACCCGGCCCGGGTGTCCCGCGTCCAGACGCTGGCGTTCAGCCCGTACTTCGTGTCGTTGGCCCGCTCGATCGCATCGTCGACGTTCGCGTACCCGTAGATCGCCACCACCGGGCCGAACGTCTCCTCCCGGAACAGCCGCGCCGACTCGGGCACGTCGGTCACGATCGTCGGCTCGTAGAACAGCGGCCCCAGGTCCGGCCGGGCCCGCCCACCGGTCAGCACCCGCGCCCCCCGCTCCCGGGCGTCCGCCACGTGCGCGTCCACCGCCGCGAGCTGCTCGGCCGAGGTCAACGACCCCATGTCCGCGCCGTAGTCGAGTGCGGCCCCGAGCCGCAGCGCCTCGGTGCGCTCGACGAACGCCCTGGTGAACTCCTCCCGGATGCCGTCGTGCACGTAGATCCGCTCCACCGACACGCACAGCTGGCCGGCCGAGGAGAAGCACGCGGTCACCGCGCCCGCGGCCGCCTTCGCCACGTCGGCGTCGGGCAGCACCACCATGGGGTTCTTGCCGCCGAGCTCCAGCGAGTACCCGGTGAGCCGCTGGGCGACCTGCCCGGCGAGCGCCTTCCCGGTCGGTGTCGAGCCGGTGAAGCACAGGTAGTCCGACTCCTCCACCAGCGCCGCGCCGATGGTGGACCCACGGCCCAGCACCACCCGCCACACCCCGGCCGGCAACCCCGCCTCCTCGGCGAGCTCGTGCAGCCACAGCGCGGGCAGCGCCGTCTGGTTGTCGGGCTTCTGCACCACCGCGTTTCCCGCCATCAGCGCGGGCAACACGTCCATGGCGGTCAGCGCCAGCGGGTAGTTCCACGGTGAGATCACCCCGACCACGCCCTTCGGGTGGCGGACCTCCCCGGCCCTGGTCAACGCCGGGATCACGCCCGCGGCCCGCCGGGGCCGCAGGATCCGCGCGCTGTGCCGGCCGTAGTAGGCGGCGACCAGCGCGGTCGACGCCACCTCGTCGAACGCGTCGATCCGCGCCTTGCCCGCTTCCACCTGGATCAGGTCGAGCACCTCGTCCTGCCGGTCCAGCACCAGATCGTGCAGCCGGACGAGGACGCGTTGGCGCTCGGCGACCGGCCGCGCCGCCCACGCCTGCTGGGCCTGCCGGGCCGCGGCGAACGCGGCGCGGGTGTCGGCGTCGGTGGCCTGCGGCAGCGTCGCGGTGAGCGACCCGGTGAACGGTGAGGTCGTCTCCACCGGCGCCGAATCCTTGCCGCCGGTCACCCGCCCGACCAGGGTCGCCGCCCGCGTCGCCGGTGGCGCGCCCGCGACGCCGCCGATGGTGCTCGGTACGTCCCTGCCCAAGGATTGCGGTGTCGTGCTGGTCATCGCCGCCTCCGTGTCCGCGCCCACTGGTTACCGACGAGTAGAGCATACCGCCGGTACGCGAACGATGGCGGCCGTCGTCAGCTCGGGTGGGCTCGCCGGCGGCGCTCGGGGGAGAAGGTGTCGATGGTGCCGGGCCCCTGGTCCGGCTCGGCGTCCCAGCCACGGAGCTTCGCCACCAGCCGCTGGTAACGGCCGCCGGTCGGGGCACGGTGATCTCGCCGGGCGGAACCTCGGACTCGATCTCGTAGAGGAATCACCGGGCGACGGACAGCAGCACCGGGGCCGCGGCGGGGGTGAGCCGCACGGACAGCGTGCTGCCCTCGATCCGGAAGTGTTCCGCCTCGCCCTCGGCGAGGACGGGCCAGCCGTTGGCGCTCGTCGCCCCCTGCCACGTCCTGCCGGCGGCGGGCGCGGTGGCGTGCGCGGCGATGACGACGGCCGCCACGAGGAACACCGCCGTGGCGGCGTTGAGCGGCCAGGCCACCACGTTCACGCTGACCCCGTCCGGCCACACGCAGCGCGCCACGACGGGGCAGTCGAAGAAGCTCGTGCCGGTTCGCGGGGGCGCCGGTTACGAGTCGATCCCGGCTCCGCACGGTGAGCATTCGATGGCGTGCGGTACGCATGCTGGCCGCGATCCGGCCACCCTGGCCGGGTCCGCGTTCGACAACGCATAGCCGGGTCGGGCCCAGGGGTTCGCGAACGCGAACGTCACGGCGCGGGCGCGCGGACCTCATCACTGGTAGAGCGGGTCGGCCCGAGCGAGGGCCGGGCCGACCCGCGCCTCAGCCACCCGCGTACAGCTGCACAGCGAGGCGCTTCCACTCCTCGATCAGTTGCTTGCGCCGCTTGGGATCGCCACCGAGCTCGGCGTCGAGCGCGAGGCCACGGGTGAGGTTGACGGTCAGCCAGAACAGCGTCTCCACCCGTTCCCGCGGCGCCGTGCCGGCGGCCGCGGCGATGTTCTCCAGGACGGACCGGCCCAGCGCCCGGTCGACCGGCCGCATGGCCGCCCTGAGCTCGGGGTCCGTGCGCGCCGCGACCCACAGCTCGGTCACCGCGGTCGACAGCGTGCCGGAGTAGGCCTCCCACAGCAGGTCGATGGCGGCGGCCACCCGTTCCGGCCCGGCCGGAAGGTCCGCCATCGAGCCGAGGCGCTGCGCCTTCAGCCGCTCGGTGAGGTGCTCGATGGCGGCGGCCATCAGCTCGGCCTTGTCGGTGAAGTGGTGCTGCACGGCGCCCTTGGACACGCCGGCCCGCGCGCAGATCTCCTGCACGGAGGTGCGTGCGTAGCCGATCTCCACCAGGCAGTCGATCGTCGCGTCGAGCAGCGCCGCCCGGGTCCGCTCCCGCCGCTCGGCCTGCGTGCGGTGCCGCCGCGGTGTCGTGTCCGGCACGGCTCACTCCCGCCTCGGTCTTTACCGGTCGTCCGGCTCGACGGTACATTCCAGCTGGAACTTACATCCCGGCTGGAATGTTTGCCACCGACGGCCGGAGCGGATCAGGAGGCTTGCCGTGGCGCTGCAGAGGCACCGGAGTTCGTGGAGCGACGACGACCTGGAGGAGTTCCGGGAGCTGGCGCGCACGTTCTGCCAGAAGGAGCTGACCCCCAACCAGGAGCGGTGGATCGAGAACAAGCAGGTCGACCGGGAGCTGTGGACCAAGGCGGGCGAGGTCGGCCTGCTCGCGCTGTCCGTTCCCGAGGAGTACGGCGGGGGCGGGGGCACGTTCGCCCACGAGACCGTGCTGCTCGAGGAGCAGGCCCGCTCCGGTGACGGCGCCTGGGGCGTGGCCGTGCACAGCGGCATCGTCGCGCACTA
Source organism: Amycolatopsis arida (assembly GCF_900115565.1). Taxonomy (GTDB): domain Bacteria; phylum Actinomycetota; class Actinomycetes; order Mycobacteriales; family Pseudonocardiaceae; genus Yuhushiella; species Yuhushiella arida. The sequence goes on from NZ_FOWW01000004.1 coordinate 439,833, forward strand.
CCTGCTGGCGTACGCGGCGGAGGAGAGGAAGCGGGAATGGCTGCCCAAGCTCGCCAGCGGCGAGTACGTCGGCGCGATCGCGATGACCGAGCCGGGCACCGGGTCGGACCTGCAGAGCATCAGGACCCGCGCCGTGCGCGACGGTGACTCCTACGTGGTCAACGGCGCGAAGACGTTCATCACCAACGGCGCGCAGGCCGACCTGGTGGTCGTGGCGGTGAAGACCGACCCGGACGCCGGCGCGCAGGGCGTCTCGCTGCTCGTGGTGGAGACCGACACGCCGGGCTTCCGCCGGGGTCGGGTACTGGACAAGGTCGGGCTCAAGGGGCAGGACACCGCCGAGCTGTTCTTCGACGACGTGCGGGTGCCCGCGGCGAACCTGCTCGGCGAGCAGGAGGGGCTCGGCTTCGTCCAGCTCATGCAGCAGCTGCCGCAGGAACGCCTGCTCATCGCGGTGACCGCGGTGGCCGGCATGGAGGCCGCGATCGACCAGACGATCGCCTACACCAAGGACCGCACCGCGTTCGGCCGGCCGATCTTCACCTTCCAGAACACGAAGTTCACCCTCGCGCAGGCGGCCACCGAGGCCGCGGTCGCCCGGGCCTTCCTCGACCAGTGCGTCGAGCGGCACCTGCGCGGCGAGCTCGACGTGCAGGGCGCGGCGATGGTCAAGCTGTGGACCACCGACCGGGTGAACAAGGTGATCGACGACTGCCTGCAGCTGTTCGGTGGCTACGGCTACATGACCGAGTACCCGATCGCCCGGGCCTGGGCCGACGTCCGGATCGCCCGGATCTTCGGCGGCACCAACGAGATCATGAAGGAGATCATCTCCCGCACGCTGTGACCGGGCGATCGAAGGAAAGGACGCAGTGACGTGATGAAGCCTGGCCCGCTGAGCGGGCTGAAGGTGGTCGAGCTGGCCGGGCTCGCGCCCGCGCCGTTCGCCGGTACGGTGCTCGCCGACCTCGGCGCCGACGTGGTGCGGATCGACCGCGCCAGCCCCGGTGCCGACGTGCTCGGCTTCTCCTACGACCCGCTGATGCGCGGCCGGCGCACCATCGGCGTCAACACCAAGTCGCCGGAGGGCGTGGAGCTGGTGCTCCGGCTGGCCGAGCGGGCCGACGTGCTCATCGAGGGCTTCCGGCCCGGCGTGGCCGAGCGGATGGGCCTCGGCCCCGCCGACGTGCACGCGCGCAACCCGAGGCTGATCTACGGCCGGATGACCGGCTGGGGCCAGGACGGGCCGCTGGCCACCGCAGCCGGGCACGACATCAACTACATCGGCATCGCCGGCGCGCTGGAGCCGATCGGCCGGGCCGGTGAGCGACCGGTCCCGCCGCTGAACCTGATCGGTGACTTCGGCGGCGGCGGGCTGTTCCTGGCGATGGGCGTGCTCGCGGCGCTGTACGAGCGCACCACGTCGGGCAAGGGGCAGGTCGTGGACGCCGCCATGGTCGACGGCGCGGCACTGCTCACCACGAGCCTGCACGGCATGCGCGCGTCGGGGGTGTGGCCGGGCGAGCGCGGCGACAACATGCTCGACGGCGGCGCGCCCTTCTACGACACCTACGAGACCGCCGACGGCAAGTACGTCGCGGTGGGCGCGATCGAGATGCGGTTCTGGGCCGAGCTGCTGACGGTGCTCGACCTCGACCCGGAGACCGTGCCGTTCCACCTCGACAAGAACGAGTGGCCGCGGCTGCGGGAGATCCTGACCGAGGCCATCGGCAAGCACACCCGGGACGAGCTGGTGCGCAGGGCGGAGGGCACCGACGCGTGCCTGACCCCGGTGCTGTCGCCGTGGGAGGCGCCCGAGCACCCGCACAACCGCGCGCGGGGCACGTTCGTCGACATCGGCGGGGTGATCCAGCCGGCGCCGGGGCCGCGGTTCGACCGCACCCCGCCGGCGGTGCCGGAGCCACCGCACGAGAGGGGGGCCGACACCGCCGACGTGCTCGGCGAGCTCGGCCTCGACGACGCCGAGCTCGAGCGGCTGCGCGCCGACGGGGTGGTGAGCTGAGCTGAACCGGCGAGCCGAACCCGTGGTGGGCGGGCGTGTCCGGTAGTGCGATCACGGCTGCTTCTCTAGAGTGGTGATCACACTCGCCGAACACGGGGAGTCATGGCGGCCGCCCATCCGCGTGATCATCGATCGCGTGTCCCGCGACACGGTGTACTTTTCGGAGGATGGTCGGGTCGCCGGCTGAGCACTGCGCCGCGCGGTGATCGCGGGGTGCACGACCGATCGGATGGAGCCATGTCGCCGGGAGTCAAGAAGGTCCTCGTCATCGGCGTCGTCGCGCTCGTCCTCTTCCTCTTGATCAGCCGGCCGACGGAGTCCGCGGAGGCCGTGCAGACCGCGCTCGGATGGCTGCGCGACGGCGCCGAGGCCCTCCTCACGTTCGTCCAGAACCTGTTCGCCTGACCCCACATCGCACCGGCCCGGCACGCCCTCGGGGCGCGCCGGGCCGGAGTGCTGCGCGCCCGAGCAGTGGCTACGGAGCGTCAGGGGACACCCGATGGCGATGTGAGGATCCACCATCCGGGTGGATTACGCCCCACAACCCCCTGGTCACTGGATTCCTTGGCGCGGGGGACTGGCGGAGCATCGGCGCCGGGTCCTACTGTGCTCACATTGCGTGATCGGTCGATTGCCTCGGAGCCAATCGCCGCACGCATGTTGGGCGCACCAGTTCCCGCGAGGCGGAACCAGTCCTGAACTACCCCAGTGCGTGGCTAAGGAGGCAGGGATGACGGGAGATCCCGGAGTGGACGCGTTGATCCAGCAGTGGGCGGCCGAGCGCGAGCAGAGCGCGGAGGACCGGGAGATCCACCAGATCGCCTCGGCGTGGTTGGCCGACGCCCCGGCGGCGGCTCCGGGCATCCCCGGCCAGCGGGAGCGCACCGGCGCGAACGGCTGGGTCAGGGTCGACTCCGCGGACCCGTCCTACGTCGCGGCCATGCGCCGCAGGCTGCCCGAGGTGCCCTACGACCTGCTCGCGGCGGCCGCGGGCTGGTGGCAGATGATCGGTGACGTCACCGAGGCCGAGGCCTGGTGGGACGCCGGGATCAGCCCGCTGGACCAGCGGGCGCTGGACTACCGCGCCGCCGGGCTCACCCCCGCCGACCTCGGTCGGCGGCTCGGGCCGCTGACCGTGCTGGAGCACCTGCGCCGCGGGAGCGCGCCGGCGTGGTGCGTCGCCCGGCTGTCCCGCCAGCGGAAGGACGCCGCGAGCTGAGCCGACCGGTGCCGGGGTGCCGGCACGGCACCGGCGGGACCGGCGGCCGTAACGCCACGCCGCACGGCGTCGTTGTGCTGATGACAGCGTCGGCGTGGTGGTGACACCCCGGCATCGGTTCGACAGGCCCGGTCGCGGGCCCGGTCTCGAAAGGCACCGCTTGTTGCACGGTATGTCCGAGCGCCCCGAGCCCGTCGGCGAGAGTCACGACGGCATCCCCGTGACCAATGTGATCACGGAGGCCTCCCCCGCCGATGGTGGTGCGGCCGTCCCCGGGGCCACCCGGACGGAACGGAGCCCGCGGCGGGGCATGGCCGCCGCGGGGCGGCTGGCCGTCGTCGTGTCCGTGCTCGCCGCGGCCGGGGGCGGGGTCTGGCTGGTCGGCAGGGCGGCCACCCCCGAGGCCGGACCCACGACCACCGAGATCCCGGCGCTCGAGGTGGCGGCGGCGCCGGTGGAGCCGGGCAGCGTCGCACCGGTGAGCAACACGCTCGACCGTCCGGCCGCGGGCGGTGAGACCGGGCCGGCGCCGGCGCGTCCCGGCCCGGCGACACTGGCCGAGTGGGCCGACCGGGCGGCGCCCGTGGTGGGTGTCCCGGCGCGGGCGCTGCTCGCGTACGGCAACGCGGAGCTGGCGATGCGGGCCACGCAGCCGGGCTGCCGGCTGTCCTGGGCCACGCTCGCCGGAATCGGCCGGATCGAGTCCAACCACGGCCGCTACGGCGGCGCGGAGCTGGGTGCGGACGGCCGGCCGTCGAAGCCGATCATCGGGGTGCCGCTGAACGGCTCGCCGGGCGTGAAGGCGATCGCCGACACCGACGGCGGGCAGCTCGACGGCGACGTGCCCAGCCCAGCAAGCGGCGAGGACGACGACGGCGGGCAGCTCGACGGCGACACCACCCACGACAGGGCGGTGGGGCCGATGCAGTTCATCCCGAGCACGTGGGCGCGCTACGCGGCCGACGGGGACGGCGACGGCAGGGGCGACCCGCACCAGATTGACGACGCCGCGCTGGCGGCGGCCCGCTACCTGTGCGTGGGCGGGCGGGACATGGCCAGCGCGCAGGGCTGGTGGTCGGGCATCCTGTCGTACAACAACTCGGTGGAGTACGCGCAGAAGGTGTTCGCCCTCGCCGACGGCTACGCCAAGTCCGCCCAGGCGGTCCACCCCGGCTGAGCCGCCGCCGGTGGGCCGGGTGCTAGCGTCGAGGTGTGCGTGACAGCTCCGTCCTGGCCCGCAGGCTCGCCATCGTCACGGTGTGCCTGACGAGTCTGGTGCTCTGCTGCGGGCTCGCCTGGTGGCAGTGGGAGCGGTTCTCCTCCGCGGGTGGCACCTTCCAGAACCTCGGCTACGTGCTGCAGTGGCCGCTGTTCGGGCTGTTCCCCATCTTCGTGTTCTGGCGGATGCGCCAGCTGCGCCGCCGCGCCGAGCAGCACGGCGCCGGGCAGCACGGCACCGGGCAGCCGGCGAGCGGCCGCGCCGAGTGGGGCCGCCGGCCGGCAAACGTGCCGGCGCCGAGGCCCGCCCCGGCGCCGGCGACCCGGCCCGCACCTCCCGCCGGCGAGCAGGACGACACCGACGACGAGTTGGCCGCGTACAACCGCTACCTCGCCGAGCTGCACCGGCGCGACCAGCGGCGCAACTCCTGACCACCGCACGAGAGGGGCCCGGCACCACCATGTCCACCGAAACCGGACCGACCACCGGAACCGAACCCCGGACACCCACCCGGGTGTTGCGGGGAACGCTCACCCGCTTCCGGGTGGCCGCCTACGTCACCGGTGTCGGCCTGCTCGGCCTGTGCGCCGTCATGGTGATCCGCTACGGCTTCGACAACCCCACCCCGTCGGCGGTCTACTCCCCGATCCACGGCGTGCTGTACATGATCTACCTGGTGCTCACCGTGGACCTCGCGATCAAGGCCCGCTGGTCGGTGAAGGGCGCGGTGCTCGTGCTGCTGGCCGGGTGCGTGCCGCTCGTCTCGTTCGTCGCCGAGCGCGCCGTCACCCGGCGGGTGCTGGCCGGTCGGAAGCTGTGACCCCGGAGCCGTCCACCCGCAGGCCGTGCGGCGGCACGGCGCCCCCGCGCAGCGCCTCGGCGTCCAGCGTCTCCGGACGGTAGCCGGCGGTCGGCAGCCGGCCCACCATCGTGCCCACCGGGTCGGCCAACCGGTCCACCCGGCCCGACAGGAACGCCCACTCGTGCTCGTCCGAGCCGAAGTACACCACCGTGCCGAACACCTCGTGGAACCGCCGCCACGCGCCGCGCAGCGTCGTGTTGCGCCACAACGTCGGGCAGCCCGCCTGGCAGACCACCACCCCGCCCGGCGCCAGCACCCCGGCGCAGCGGCGCAGGAACTCCGTCCCGTACAGCCGGTTGTGCTGCGCGTCCTGATCCGTGGTCTCGTCGGGAAGGTCGATCACGACCAGGTCGTAGCCGGCGTCGGACCCGGACGCCTCGGCGAGGAACGACCAGCCGTCCCGGTAGTGCACTCGTACCGGCCCCGTCCCGGCCTCGGCCACCGCGAGCTCGTCCGCCGTGTACCCGTAGGGCAGGTACTCGGCGCACGCGCGCACCGCGGCGCGGTCGATGTCCACGTGGTCCACGACGGCCGCGCCCTGCGCCACCGCGAGCTGGCTCACCACGCCCTCGCTCGAGCCGACCACCAGCACCCGGCGCACCTGGTCGGCCAGCAGCATCGGCGGCACCATCAGCGCCTCGTGGTACACGAGTTGGCTCAGCTCGCTGCTCTGCCGGTCGTCGTCGCAGAACAGGGTGACGCCGTGGGCGGTGCGGGCGATCACCACGTGCTGGTAGTCGGTGCGGGTGTCGAGCAGGACCTCGGACACCTCCCACGTCCGGGACAGGCCGGGGCCGAGCGGCTCGACGATCCGGGACAGGGCGCCGGTCTGGTTCACGCCTCCTCCTTCTCGGGTCTCAGGTGTGGGCCGGTTGCCGGCCGCGGGCGACCGTGGACATCCGCACCGACGTCGTCCGCAACGCCGTCGCGAGCAGCCGCACGGCGTGCTCGGGGTCCGCCCGGTCGCCGCAGGTGAACACGTCCACGAACACGGCCCCGATCTCGGGGTAGGTGTGCACCGAGGCGTGCGACTCGGCGAGCAGGGCGAGCACGGTGACCCCCTGCGGCTCGAACCGGTGCCCCACGACCTCGCACACGGTCGCGCCCGCCTCGGTCAGCGTGTCGGCGAGCGTTCCGCGCAGGAACGACAGGTCGTCGAGCAGGTCCGGCTCGATGCCGTCCAGCTCGGCGAACGTGTGCCGCCCCGCGAACTCACCGATCGGCCGGCGTTCCAGCTCCGGCACTGATCAACCTCCCTCCCAGTAGACAGTACGTACGCAGTGGTTCGATGCCGTTGAACGCCACCGAGGAGTAGCTGGCGGTGTAGGCGCCGGTGTTGCGCAGGTCCAGCCGGTGGCCCGCGCGCAGCGCCAGCGGCAGCCGGTACGGCGTGCGCTGGTAGAGCACGTCGTCGCCGTCACAGGTGGGACCGGCGAGTACCACGGGGCCGTCCCCGTCCCCGTCGACGTCGACCGGCTCGACAGGGTAGGTGATCGCCTCGTTCTCGGTCTCCGCGAGTCCGTTGTACCGGCCGATGTCGAGGTAGACCCAGCGCCGCGGGTCGGCGGGCGAGCGCTGGGTGACCAGCACCACCTCGGCGCGGATCAGGCCGGCCTCGGCGACGACGGCCCGGCCCGGCTCCAGCGCCAGCTCCGGAGGGTCGGTGAAGTGGGCGCGCAGCGCCGCGTCGATCCGCGCGGCGTACTCGGCGAGGTCGGGCGCCGGGCCGGTGTAGGGCACGGCGAAGCCGCCGCCGACGTTGAGCCGGCGCACCGGGACGCCCCGCTCCGCGGCCGCGGCCGCCACCCGGCCGGCGGCCGCGATCGCGACCTCCCACGCGGAGGCGTCGAGCTGCTGGGAGCCGACGTGGAAGGCCAGGCCCAGCGGGTCGAGGCCGAGGTCGGCAGCGCGGACCAGGAGGTCGGCGGCGCGCTCCGGCGGGCAGCCGAACTTCTGCCCGAACGGGGTCACCGAGTCCGGCGAGTCGGTGAGCAGCCGCACCGACACGGCCGCACCGGGGGCGTGCTCGGCGACGTTGGCCACGTCGGACTCGGCGTCGCAGACGAACTCGCGCACCCCGCGCGCCGCGGCCAGCGCGATCGCCGACGGCTTCTTGATCGGGTTGCCGTAGGACAGCGCCGCCGGGGCCGCGCCGCGGTCGAGGCACAGGTCGATCTCACCGGGGCTGGCCACGTCGAAGCCGGTCCCCGCGGCCACCAGCGCGTCGACGACCGCGGGCTCCGGGTTGGCCTTGACCGCGTACAGCACGCGGGCGCCGGGGAACGCGCCGGTCAGCGCACGGTAGCGGTCCAGCACGGTGTCGACGTCGATCACCAGGCACGGGGTCGGCGGGTCGTGGTCGGCCAGGAACCGGCGGATCCGGTGCGGCGTGTCCGTCAGTGTGTTCGTCACGGCCACCGAGGGTCTCAGGCGCCGATCCCGGTCAACGACCGGACCTCCATCTCGGCCCGCCGGCGCGGGTCGGCCCCGTCCCGCCCGACGAGGGTGCCCAGGAAGCCGCACAGGAAGGAGAACGGGATGGACACCAGACCCGGGTTCTTCAGCGGGAACCAGTGGAAGTCGACACCGGGGAAGATCGAGTCCGGGGCGCCGGACACCACCGGGGAGAACAGCACGAGCACCAGGCACGCGCCCAGCCCGCCGTAGATCCCCCACAGCGTGCCGGTGGTGTTGAACCGCCGCCAGAACAGCGTGTACAGCAACGTCGACAGGTTCGCCGACGCCGCGACGGCGAACGCCAGCGCCACCAGGAACGCGATGTTCTGCCCCTTGGCGAGGACACCGCCGACGATGGACAGCACGCCGACGACGATCGCGGTGACCCTGGCGACGCGGACCTCGGCGACCGGGTGGGCGACCCCGCGCTTCACCACGTTGGCGTACACGTCGTGGGCGAACGACGCCGACGCGGTGATGGTCAGCCCGGCCACCACGGCGAGGATGGTCGCGAACGCGACCGCGGAGACCACCCCGAGCAGCACCGTGCCACCGATCCGCAGGGCCAGCAGCGGCGCGGCCGAGTTCTCCCCGCCGGGCGCCGCGGTGATGGCCTCCGCGCCGACCAGCGCGGCCGCGCCGTAGCCGATGACCAGCGTGCACAGGTAGAACACGAACATGCACCCGGTGGCCCAGACCACCGATCGGCGGGCCTCGCGGGCGTTCGGCACGGTGTAGAAGCGCATGAGCACGTGCGGCAGCGCCGCGGCGCCGAGGATGAGCGCCACCGACAGCGACACGAAGTCGAGCTTGCTGGTGTCGTTGGCGCCGTAGAGCCCGCCGGGCTCGAGCAGGGCCTCGCCCATCGGGCTGTTGTCGGCCGCCGCGCCGAGCAGCGCGGACAGGCTGAAGCCGAACTTGCCGAGCAGGAAGACGGTGATGAACACCACGCTCAGGATGAGCATGGTGGCCTTGATGATCTGCACCCACGTGGTGCCCTTCATCCCGCCGACCAGCACGTAGAGCACCATCACCAGGCCGACGCCGGCGATGACCAGCGACTGCCCGAACCCGCTGTCGACGTCCAGCAGCAACGCCACCAGCCCGCCCGCGCCGGCCATCTGCGCGAGCATGTAGAAGAACGAGATCACCAGGGTGGAGGTGGCCGCCGCGGCCCGCACTGGTCGCTGCCGCATCCGGAAGCTCAGCACGTCGCCCATCGTGAAGCGGCCGGTGTTGCGCAGCAGCTCGGCGATCAGCAGCAGGTCGACCAGCCAGGCGACGAGGAAGCCGATCGAGTACAGGAAGCCGTCGTATCCGTGCACGGCGATGGCGCCGGCGATGCCGAGGAACGACGCGGCGGACAGGAAGTCACCGGACAGGGCGATGCCGTTCTGCCGGCCGGTGAACACGCTGCCCGCGGCGTAGTAGTCGGCCGTCGTGCTGTTGCGCGTGCTCACCCGGTAGACGACGTAGAGGGTGATCGCGACGAACAGCCCGAAGACGGCGACGTTCAGCAGCGGGTCGCCGGCGGCGAGGTCGGCCGGCATCAGTCGGCTCCCTCCGCCCGGTACCGGACCTCCGCCCGACACCGGATCTCGGCCACCGCGGGGTCGATCCGCCGGCGGGCGAAGCGCAGGTAGCCGGCGGTGATCGCGAGGGTGGAGGCGAACTGCAGCAGGCCCAGCACGATGCCGACGTTGACCGCACCGACCACCTTGGTGCTCATCAGGTCGTGCGCGAACGCGGCGAGCAGCACGTAGCACAGGTACCAGGCCAGGAACAGCAGGCTCATCGGGAAGACGAACCGGCGCAGCCGGCGGCGCACCGCCACGAACTCGGGGCTGCGCCGGATCTCCTCGTAGTCGGGCCCCTCCCGCGGTGGCGCCGGATCCGCGACCGGCGCGGCCGCGGCGGGACGGTCCGGGGGTCCGGACACGGCCGGCAGACGCGTGGTCTGCTCCTGCGCCGTGCTGCCCGCGGGGGAGGGCGCGACCTCGGGCATGGGGAAGTCCTCCGCTGGCGTCGTGGCGTGGTACCGCTCGGGCGTGCCGCATCGTAGCGACGCGGCTCGACCGATCCGGGGACGGGCTCGCCGGTGCGCCGTGAGTCCATGCGAGATGGGGTCGGGTGGGCATCGCCGCCGGTGCGGGCACGGCGCCGGAGGCGAAAACCGCTTACCGTTTCCGGCAAGATCGGGAGAGGAAGTGTCCTCCTCCTCCGGTTGCCGGCGGAGAACCACATCATCGGGGATACTTTTCGCCCACCTCCGCCCTGGTCGAGCACCCGCGGTGCGACTCGTCCGCCACCCGGCGGCCGCGCTAGGGCTAAGTGGGTGACCTGGCGGGCCGCGTGCCCGCGGATTCCGTAACCGAATTCGCGGGCAGGGCCGGCACCACCTGAATGAACGGCTTGAGAAAAGGTTCACAAATCCGTTTGTGCAGGTCAAAGCGCGAGCGTCGAGAGTAATTGTTTTCCACTCGATTGGTGTACGCTTCTTTGGCCACGTCGACCACTGTGATCGATACGGGTCGCGCCGGCGTCGGTGCCCGTGAAGCTGCACCGTGAACCTGCACGGGGAGGGTGCACGACGCGGTTGCACGTGCACCGACGACCACGGCGCCGGGGGGGTTGAGCGACACGGGATGATGTGGTCACGGGCCTGACCGACGACCACGCACGCACCATGGGTGAGAGGGACGGATCGCATGCGCGCCAGACCACGGACCACCGGCCGCACCGACCCTCGCGTACCGACCATGCCGGACAGGGAGTCACCTTCGTGACTGTTGCAGGACAAGGCCAAGTGCCTGTTGGGAAGCTCCTCGGGCAGCAGCCCGCGCCACGGTCGCGGTGGCGGGCACTGGTGGAGTGGCGGGACTGGAGCCTGCCGGCGAAGCTCGCCGCGGTGACCCTGGTGCCGTGCCTGATCGCGCTCGTGCTGGGCGTGGCGACCGTGGCCAACCAGGTCGAGCGCGCCGACGGCTACCAGCGGGTCGACCGGCTGGTGCGGCTCGACACCGAGGTGCGGACGGTGCTCGGCGCCATCCAGCAGGAGCGGGCGCTGACCACCCGGCTGCTGGCCGAGGGCACCGCGGGCAACTCGGCCGAGTTGGACACCGCCCGCGGCGCGGTGGACACCGCCGTCCCGGCGCTGGCCGCCGCGGCCGATCGGGCACTCGAGCTCGACCCGACCCTCGCCGGCGCGCGCCAGGAGGCGACCGACCAGCTCGGCCGGCTCGGCGCGCTCCGCGATCAGGTGGCGGCCGGCCAACTCGGCCCCGCGCAGGCGATCACCGAGTACGCCGCCGTCACCGGCACGCTGCTCCGGCTGGACGCCGCCGCGGTGTCGGGGATCAGCGACGCCGAGATCGGCCGCACCCCGCGGGCACTGCACGCGTTGACCGCCGCCGGCGACGAGCTGTCCGTGGAGCGTTCCTTCGTCGACTACGCGCTCTCCCGCGGCACGCTCACCCCGAGCGAGCTGAACCAGCTGCGCTCCACGGAGGTCCGGTTCACCGACCGGCTGGCCGACTTCCGCGCCGCCGCCACCGACGAGCAGCGGCGCGCCTTCGACGCGGCCGTGCCCGGCGCCGCGCTGGAGGCCCGCGACCGGCTGGTCGCGACCGCCCTCGGCGCGCAGGGCGGCGACGGGCAGGCGGTCGCCACGATCCCGGCCCAGGAGTGGGCCGACGCCTCGGGCGCGGTGGCCGCCGGGATCGCGGACGTGGCCTCCGGCATCGGCGACCGCCTCGCCGCCACCTCGGCCGAGCTGGTCGACGGGTCCAGCAGCGCGGCGGGCGTGCTGTCGGTGCTGCTGTTCGCCGCGTTCGTGCTGGCCGCCGCGGTCGTCTTCGTGATCACCCGGCACCTGCTGCGCTCGCTGCGCAAGCTGCGGGCCAGCGCCCTCGACGTCGCGGAGAACAAGCTGCCCGCCGCGGTGCACGACATCCAGGAGGGCCGCCCGCGGGGTACCGAGGTGGAGCCGATCGGCGTGCACGCCGGGGACGAGATCGCCGAGGTGGGCCGCGCCTTCGACGCGGTGCACCGGCAGGCGCTGCGGCTGGCCGCGGAGCAGGCCGCCATGCGCGCCGGCTACAGCAGCGTGTTCGTCAACCTCTCCCGGCGCAGCCAGAGCCTGGTGCAGCGGCAGCTGCAGCTGATCGAGCGGTTGGAGCGCGACGAGCAGGACGCCGACCAGCTCGCGACGCTGTTCCAGCTCGACCACCTGGCCACCCGGATGCGGCGGAACAACGAGAACCTGCTGGTGCTCTCCGGCGCCGAGCCGAGCCGCCGTTCCGGTCAGCCGGTCACCACGACCGACGTGCTGCGCGCGGCGGTGTCGGAGATCGACCAGTACCAGCGCGTCGTGGTGCGCACCCCTCCGGAGGCGAAGGTCGTCGGCTACGCCGCCAGCGACCTGATGCGGCTGATCGCCGAGCTGCTCGACAACGCCACCGCGTTCTCCGCGCCGGACACCCAGGTGGACGTGGTCAGCCGGCTCACCGACGACGGCGCGCTGGTGATCGACATCCTGGACAAGGGCATCGGCATGAACGAGGCCGAGGTGGCCGAGGCCAACGCCCGGCTCACCGAGGCCGGGTCGCTCGACCTCGCCACCTCGCGGCGGATGGGGCTGTTCGTCGTCGGCCGGTTGGCCAGCCGGCACCGTATCGGCGTGGCGCTGCACGGCGGCAAGGACATCGTGGGCATGCGGGCGACCGTGACCGTGCCCGCGGAGCTGGTGCTCGACGCGCAGAGGCAGCCGGAGCCCGTGGAGCCCGCCGCTCGGCCGCAGCCCGGTGCGCAGCTGCCGCGCCGCCGGCCGACCAACGGTGCGGTCCGTCCCGGGCTGATCGAGCAGCGGCTGGCGGGCCAGGCGCCGGAGCCGTCCGCGGCCTCCACCGGCAACGGCGTGGCGCCGGCCCAGCGCACCGCGGGGCCGCCCACGGACATGGAGGTCTCCGGCACCGCGCTGTTCAGCCCGATCGAGCGGGACGACCCGGCGCCGCGCCCGGCCGGGCCGCCGCCGGTCCCGGCGGCCGGCCCCCCCGAGCCGCGCCCCGCCCCGGACGCCGCGGGGACCGCAACCGGGCAGCCGGGCGAGGCGGAGCGGCCGGACCCGGCAGCCGGCTCGGTGACCGGGGAGATGGCGGCCGGCGACGTGGCGGCCGCCACGGCCGAGAAGAACGCGACCGAGCGCACCACCGAGCACGGGACGGTCGACCACGGGACAGCCGGGCAGGACGCGACCGGGCAGGACGCCGGGACCGCGGCCACCCGGTCGCCGACCACCCGGCCGCCGACCCGGCGGGCGGGAGCGCCCCGGCCGCGGCCGGGGCGGGGCGCCGAGGAGGCACTGCCGGCGGGCCGGGAGCTGTTCGAGGCCGGCGGCACGACGGTCAGCGACTGGTGGAGCGCCGCCACGGCGGCCGAGGCCGAGCGCGCGCGGCGAGCGGTGCCCGCGGCGGAGGAGACGACGCCGATCTTCGACGCCACCCTGTCGGCCTGGTTCCGGTCCGCCTCCGAGCCGGCGAAGCGCGAGTCCGACCCCGGGCGCACCGACAGCTGGGCCTTCGCCACGGACGAGAACTGGCGCACCGTGCAGGCGGTGACCCAGGCCGCGCCGTCCACCTACACGGAGGCCGGGCTGCCCCGGCGCCGGCGGGGTGAGCAGTTGTTGCCGGGCAGCGCGGGGCCGGCGGCCGACCGGACCGGGGCCGGGGACGCGGCGGCTTCCCCGCCCTCCTCGTCCGCCTCCGCTGCCTCGTCCGCCTCGTCGGGGGCGCGGCCGAGCCGGGCGCCGGAGGAGGTCCGCGGCCGGCTCAGCAGCTTCCAGCAGGGCGTCAACCGCGGGCGGCGGCGGAGCCACGCGGCCCGACCGGACGGGCCCGGCGCGGGCACCGGATCGACCGGGCCGCCCGGGGCGACCGGGTCCGGCTCCGCGGCGGCCACCGGACCCGGTGGCGCGCGGGGCCCGGGCGCGCCGGACTCCGCGGCGCGGGGCACCCGGCCACGGGACCAGGCGGGGATTCCGGTCCAGCAGCCGCCCCAGGGTCCGGCGGAGTCCGAGGGCAGGGAGGCCACCGAGACCACGGAAGCCACCGAGGCCACGGAGACCATCGAGGCCACCGAGGTCATGGGAGCCACCGAGGTCATGGGAGCCACCGAGGCCGCGGGGGCCGCCGAGGCCGGTGCGTCCCGGGACGAGGCGGCCCGGCCGACCGAGTGGAGCTTCGCCGCCGACGAGCGGATGCGGGCGGCACGGTCGGCGTCCGCGGCGCCGTCGAGCTACACCGAGTCCGACTACACCGGAGCCGGACTGCCCCGCCGCCGGCGGGGCGAGCAGCTGCTGCCCGGCAGCGCCGGCCCGCCGACCCCGGCGCGATCGCCGCGCCGCGACCCGAACGACGTGCGGGGCCGGCTCAGCAGCTTCCAGCAGGGCGTCCGTCGCGGCCGGCACCACACGGCGCCGCAGCCGGAGGACGGGAATTCCGAGAAAGTGGAGGGTGAATGACCTCGCCGGACAATGCACAGCCGCAGAACCAGTTCGGATGGCTGGTCAACGACTTCGCCGAACGGGTGCCGGGTGTCGCGCACGCGGTGGTCGTCTCCGCCGACGGCCTGCTGCTCACCGCGTCGAACCGGCTTCCGCTGGACCGGGCCGACCAGCTGGCCGCGGTGGCGTCCGGGCTGGTGAGCCTGACCCAGGGCGCGGCGCGCTGCTTCGAGGCGGGCGCGGTGAACGAGACCGTGGTGGAGATGGAGCTGGGCATCATGATCCTGATGTCCATCAGCGACGGCTCCTGCCTGGCCGTGCTCGCCGCGCCGACCTGCGACATCGGGCAGGTGGCCTACGAGATGACCCTGCTGGTGGACCGGGTCGGCCAGATCCTCACCCCGGAACTGCGCGCCCAGTTGCAGGGTGCCGGGGGCTCACTGATCGGCGAGCCGGTGGGATGATGCCGCGATGAGCACGGGACCGGGACCACACGGTGCGGACCCGGCGCGCCGGCAGCCCCCCGCAGTGCCCGATTCGGACGGCGCCGGACACCGGGAGGAGAGCACGTTCGCCGACGTGCTCAACTCGCTCACCCTGGATTCTGGGCGTGGTCGTCGCAAGCGCAGCAGGAACCGCGGTGCGGACACCGCGGGATCGCCCGACCCGGCACCGGTCGACGACCAGGTCGACCCCGGGACCCAGACCGGAGAGGAGCTGCCCGTGTCGGCCGAGGCCATACCCCTACCGGCGGCGGAGGAGACGGGGTTCGTCCGTCCCTACGCCATCACCGGGGGCCGTACCAAGCCGAGCCACACCCTCGAGCTGGAGACGCTGATCTCCACCAGGGACGTCACCGGGGTGACGCCGGAGCTGCTCGAGCACCGCGCCATCATTGAAGAATGCCGAACCCCGCGCTCGGTCGCCGAGATCGCCGCCACCCTGGAAGTCCCGATCGGTGTGGCGCGCGTGCTGATCAGCGACGCGGCGGACGCCGGGCTGGTCACGGTCCACCGGACCGTGACCGGCAGTGAGGGCGCCGAGGAACACCTGATTTTGATGGAAAGGGTTTTGAGTGGACTCCGTCGGCTATAAGGCACCGCGGGAGACCGCCTCGTCGACCATGACCTCGGCCAAGATCGTCGTGGCCGGCGGCTTCGGCGCGGGCAAGACGACGTTCGTGGGCTCGGTGTCGGAGATCGTTCCGCTGACCACCGAGGCGATGATGACCGCCGCCAGCACGGGCATCGACGACCTGGAGGCCACTCCGAACAAGGCGACCACCACGGTGGCGATGGACTTCGGCCGGGTCTCGCTGGACGAGGACCTGATCCTGTACCTGTTCGGCACGCCCGGCCAGCAGCGGTTCTGGTTCATGTGGGACGACCTGGTGCGCGGCGCGATCGGCGCCGTCGTGCTCGTCGACACCCGCCGGCTCGCGGACTCCTTCGCGCCGGTCGACTTCTTCGAGGACCGCGGGCTGCCCTACATCATCGGGGTGAACACCTTCGACGGCGTGCTGCACCACGACCTGAACGACGTGCGGGAGGCGCTGTCGGTCGACCCGGGCACGCCGGTGGTGCGCTGCGACGCCCGCGACCGGGAGTCGACCAAGCAGACGCTGATCACCCTGGTCGAGTTCGCCATGCGGCAGTGGATCGCCCGGCGGTCCACGGTGGCGCGGTAACCCGACCCGGTCGTTGCGATGAGATGGCCGTCACGTCGCGCCTGGGGCTGCAAATAGTAGGAAGTCCAAGTATTTTAGGGGTATGAGCGCGCACCTGCACCGGCCAGAGAACCCCGTCCGGTTCGTCACCGCGTCCAGCCTCTTCGACGGCCACGACGCGTCGATCAACATCATGCGGCGGATCCTCCAGTCGCAGGGGGCGGAGGTGGTGCACCTCGGGCACAACCGGTCGGTGGACGAGGTGGTCACCGCGGCCATCTCGGAGGACGTGCAGGGGGTGGCGATCAGCGCCTACCAGGGTGGGCACGTCGAGTACTTCAGCTACCTGGTCGAGCTGCTCGCCGAGCGCGGCGCCGGGCACGTGAAGGTCTTCGGCGGTGGCGGCGGGGTGATCGTCCGCGAGGAGATCGAGCTGTTGCACTCCCGCGGCGTGGCGCGCATCTTCTCCCCGGACGACGGGCTCGAGATGGGCCTGCCCGGGATGATCAACCACATGATCCGCGAGTGCGACGTCGACCTGGCGGCCGAGCAGCCGCACTCGGTGGACGAGCTGGTCGCCGGTGACGTTCCCACCCTCGCCAGGGTGGTCACCCAGCTCCAGCAGGACGTGCTGCCCGCCGAGTGGCGCGCGGCGATCGACGAGACCGCCGCGGCGCGCACCGTGCCGGTGCTCGGCATCACCGGCACCGGCGGTTCGGGCAAGTCCTCGCTCACCGACGAGCTGATCCGCCGGTTCCGGCTCGACCAGGAGGACAAGCTGCGGATCGCCGTGCTCGCGGTGGACCCCACCCGGCGCAAGGGTGGCGGCGCGCTGCTCGGTGACCGGATTCGGATGAACAGTCTGGACGGCGCCTCGCCGGTGTACTTCCGCTCGCTGGCCACCCGTGGCACGGCCGGGGAGATCCCGGTCGGCCTGGACGAGGCGGTGCGGGCCTGCAAGGCGGCCGGCTACGACCTGGTGATCGTGGAGACCCCCGGCATCGGCCAGGGTGACGCCGGCATCGTCGAGCACGTCGACTTCTCGCTGTACGTGATGACGCCGGAGTTCGGTGCCGCGTCGCAGCTCGAGAAGATCGACATGCTCGACTTCGCCGACGCGGTGGCGATCAACAAGTTCGAGCGCCGCGGCGCCGAGGACGCCCGCCGCGACGTGGCCCGCCAGTTGCTGCGCAACCGCGAGGAGTTCGGCGCCTCCTGGGAGGACATGCCGGTCTTCGGCACCAGCGCGGCGAAGTTCAACGACGACGGCGTCACCGCGCTGTACCAGCACCTGCGCGACGCGCTCGCCGAGCGTGGCCTCTCGGTGTCGGCCGGGGTGCTGCCGGCGGTCGAGGGCAAGGTCTCCACCGACGCCTCCACGGTCATCCCGCCGTCCCGCGAGCGCTACCTCGCCGACATCGCCGAGACGGTACGTGCCTACCACGCCCGCACCCGGGAGCAGGCCGAGGTGGTCCGCCGGCGCGAGCACCTGCGGGCGGCCCGGGCGGCGCTGGCCGCCGAGGGCGCGCCGACCGGCGACCTCGACCGGCTGCTGGAGCGGGTGGAGGCCGAGGTCGATCTGGAGTCGCGGCGGCTGCTGGAGTCCTGGCCGGAGCTGGCGGAGTCCTACCGGGGCGACGAGCTGGTGGTGAAGGTCCGGGACAGGGAGCTGCACACCCAGCTGTGGCGGGACACCCTGTCCGGCAACCGCGTGCCGAGGGTGGCGCTGCCGCGCTACGCCGATCCCGGCGAGCTGCTGTCGTTCCTGCGCAGGGAGAACCTACCCGGCTACTTCCCGTACACCGCGGGGGTGTTCCCGTTCAAGCGGGAGGGTGAGGATCCGGCGCGGATGTTCGCCGGCGAGGGCGACCCGTTCCGCACCAACCGGCGGTTCAAGCTCCTGTCGGAGGAGTCGGAGGCCAAACGGCTGTCCACCGCGTTCGACTCGGTGACGCTGTACGGGCACGACCCGGACACCCGGCCGGACATCTACGGCAAGATCGGCACCTCCGGCGTCTCCATCGCGACGCTGGAGGACATGGAGGCGCTCTACGACGGCTTCGATCTCACCGCGCCGACGACGTCGGTGTCGATGACGATCAACGGCCCGGCGCCGACGATCCTGGCGTTCTTCCTCAACACCGCGATCGACCAGCGGTTCGCGGCCTTCCGCGCCGAGCACGGCCGGGAGCCGACCGCCGAGGAGGCCGTCGAGCTGCGCGAGTGGGCGCTGCGCAACGTGCGCGGCACCGTGCAGGCCGACATCCTCAAGGAGGACCAGGGGCAGAACACCTGCATCTTCTCCACCGAGTTCTCCCTGCGGATGATGGCCGACATCCAGGAGTGGTTCATCCAGCACGGGGTGCGCAACTTCTACTCGGTGTCGATCTCCGGCTACCACATCGCCGAGGCCGGGGCGAACCCGATCACCCAGCTCGCCTTCACCCTGGCCAACGGCTTCACCTACGTCGAGGCCTACCTGGCCCGCGGCATGGACATCGACGACTTCGCGCCGAACCTGTCGTTCTTCTTCTCCAACGGCATGGACGCCGAGTACACCGTGATCGGCAGGGTGGCCCGGCGGATCTGGGCGATCGCCATGCGGGAGCGCTACGGCGCCAACGAGCGGTCGCAGAAGCTCAAGTACCACGTGCAGACCTCCGGCCGGTCGCTGCACGCGCAGGAGATGAGCTTCAACGACATCCGCACCACGCTGCAGGCGCTGTGCGCGCTGTACGACAACGCGAACTCGTTGCACACCAACGCCTTCGACGAGGCGATCACCACGCCGACGGAGAGCTCGGTGCGCCGCGCACTGGCCATCCAGATGATCATCAACAAGGAGTGGGGCCTGGCGAAGAACGAGAACCCGCTGCAGGGCTCGTTCATCGTCGACGAGCTCACCGACCTGGTGGAGGAGGCCGTGCTCGCCGAGTTCGAGCGGATCTCCGCCAGGGGCGGCGTGCTGGGCGCGATGGAGACCGGCTACCAGCGCGGCAAGATCCAGGACGAGTCCATCCTGTACGAACGGCTCAAGCACGACGGCTCGCTGCCGATCGTCGGGGTGAACACCTTCCGCAACCCGAAGGCCGACGAGGAGGAGACCGTCGTCGAGCTGGCCAGGGCGACCGAGCGGGAGAAGCAGTCGCAGCTGGAGCGGTTGGCCGACTTCCAGCGGCGGCACGCGGCCGACGCGCAGCACGCGCTGAAGGCGCTGCGCGAGGCCGCGACCCGGGGCGAGAACGTCTTCGACGTGCTCATGGACGCCGCGAGGGTGTGCTCGCTCGGCCAGATCACCGAGGCGTTCTTCGAGGTGGGCGGCCAGTACCGGCGCAACGTGTAGCGGGCCGGGGCCTCGGTCAGCCGGCGGTGTCCGTGCGCTCCGCGGTGCCCGTGCGCTCCGCGGTGCCCGTGCGCTCCGCGGTGAGCCGCCACACCGGCAGCAGGACCCGTCCCCGGTCGTCCCGGTCCAGCTCCGGCATGTCGTCGTCGGTCGCGTCCGGGTTGAGCTGGTGCATCGCCTGCCGGAGCTCCTCGGCGGTGGCCGCGGACACGTAGCCGGTCCGGTCCAGCCGGGTGATCGTCCACAGTCGACCCACCGTCTCCCGGAGGTTCGCCTCGGTGACCCGGAACGAACCGGGAAGGCCGAGCGGGGCGTCGTCCGGGAAGCAGAACAGGTGCAGCCGCGCGCCGGGTCGCGTCGCCCGGTGCAGGGCGACGACGTAGTCGTGCCGGGCCTGCTCGTCGAGGCAGTGGTAGAGCGCGCTGTCGAGAACCGTGTCGAACCGGTCAGTGAAGCCGTCCAGCCGGGTGGCGTCGGCGACCTCGAATGTCACCTCGACACCTCGGTCCCCGGCCCGCCGCCGAGCCTGCTCGACGGCCGTCGGCGCGCCGTCGACACCGGTGACGCGCAGGCCCCGGGAGGCGAGGAAGATCGCGTTGTCACCGGGACCGCAGCCCACGTCGAGCACCTCGCCGCGGAACTCGCCGGCGTCGGCGAGCGCCACCACCGCGGGCTGCGGCTCGCCGGTGTCCCACGGGGGTCGGGGACCCAGCGGGGAGGTTCCCCGGTAGACGGCGTCGAAGTCCAGGTCGTCGAGGTTGAAGCCGGGTTCGGTCATGCAACGCTCCCCAGGTCGCGTCGGCACCGTGCGCGCCGGTGACGGTGCCCGTTTTTCAACATCTGATGAGATCAGTGTTCCGGCACGGGGTGGCGGTGTCAACGCCCCTTCCGGTGGAATGGCAGGGGACACCGCCGAGTTCGGGAGTGGCATGAAGCTGGGAATCTCGACGTTCGTGACCGACCGGAGCGCCGCACCGCACGTGCTGGCGCGGGCGCTGGAGGAGCGGGGGTTCGACGCCCTGTTCCTCGCCGAGCACTCGCACATCCCGGCCAGCCGGGAGTCGCCGTACCCGATGGGCGGCGAGTTGCCGGACATGTACTACCGGGCGGTGGATCCGTTCGTCGCGCTGGGCGCCGCGGCCGCGGTGACCACCGAGTTGACGCTGGGCACCGGTGTCGCGCTGCTGATCCAGCGGGACACCATCCAGACGGCGAAGGAGGTCGCCAGCCTCGATCACCTCTCCGGCGGGCGGGTGCTCTTCGGCGTCGGAGTGGGGTGGAACCGCGAGGAGATGCGCAACCATGGCACCGACCCGCGCACCCGCGGGGCGCTGCTGGACGAGCAGCTCGCGGCGCTGAAGGAGATCTGGACCAGGGAGCAGGCCGAGTTCCACGGTCGGTTCGTCGACTTCGACCCGATCTTCGCCTGGCCCAAGCCGGTGCGACGGCCGCACCCGCCGATCTACGTCGGGGGCATCAGCCCGGCGGCGGTGAGGCGGGCGGTGAAGCACGGGAACGGCTGGCTTCCGTTCGCGGCCCCGGATCCCGCCGGCGTCCGGGCCCAGCTCGACCTGCTCGCCGCGCACGGAGGCGCCGACCTCCCGGTGACCGCGACCAGTGCCAGCGGCCGCGACCGCGCCGTCCTCGACGCCTACGCCGAGGGCGGGGTGGAGCGGGTGACGCTGGGTCTGGCGCCCCAGGGCGAGGTCGACACGCTGCGCCGGCTGGACGAGCTGGCCGGCTTGGTGCCGGCGTACCGGGGGTAGCGGTGCGGCGCGATCGTGCGCGGTAGGTTGGGCGGCAGGCGTTCCAAGGCGGGTTGTCGGAAAGGGCGGAGCACACGGTGGCGGACGTGCAGATCGGGATCGCGGCGGCGCTGGAGCAGTTCTCCCCCCGGGAGTCGATCCGGCTGGCGGCACTGGCCGAGCGGCACGGCTTCTCCGGCCAGATGGCGGCCGACCACTTCCAGCCGTGGGTGCCGGCGCAGGGTGAGGCGTCGTTCGTGTGGAGCGTGCTGGCGTCGCTGGCCGAGAACACCACCGGCGACCTCGGGCCCGGCGTGACCTGCCCGTCGTTCCGGCAGCATCCGGCACTGGTCGCCCAGGCGGCGGCGACGCTGGAGGCGACCTACCCGGGGCGGACCTGGCTGGGCATCGGCTCCGGCGAGGCGCTCAACGAGCACGTCGTCGGCGGGTACTGGCCGGAGGCACCGGAGCGGGTGCGCCGGATGTTCGAGGCGCTCGAGGTCATCCGGAAGCTGTTCACCGGTCAGGACGTCAAGTACAGCGGGGAGTTCTTCAAGCTGCACACCACCCGGCTGTGGACGATGCCGGACGCCCCGCCGCCGATCTACATCGCGTCCGCGGCGCCGTACACCTCGCGCAAGACGGGGGAGCTGGCCGACGGGCTGATCACCCCGGGGGCGTCGTTGGAGAAGCTGGCCGGGATCCTGGACAACTTCGCGCAGGGCGCGCGCAAGGCCGGCAAGGACCCGGACGCGATGCCGAAGCTGCTGCAGGTGCACCTGTCGTGGGCGGCCACCGACGAGGAGGCGTGGCGCAACGCCATGGAGCAGTGGCCCAACGGCGGGATGAAGTTCCCGAAGGCGGACATCCGCTCGCCGTTCGACTTCGCGCAGATGGCGAAGCTGGTGCGCCGGGAGGACTTCGCCGGCCGGATGGTGGTCTCGTCCGACCCCGACGAGCACCGGGCCGCGCTGCAGAGGTTCGTCGACGCCGGCTTCACCCGGATCTACGTGCACAACGTGGGCCGCAACCAGGACGAGTGGCTCGAGGTGTTCGGCCGCGAGGTCCTCCCCAAGCTCACCGCCTGACCGCCGTGTCCGCGCTCTGTGCACGCTTGTTCGCGCCGCACGACGCGAACACCTGATCACAGCACGCGGACACGGCGGGGTGTCGGCGTCACTTGTCGAGCAGGAGGTGGACCGACAGCTCCAGGCGGTTGGCGACGTCGGCGGCCGAGGCGCGCCGGGTGACCCAGGCGACCAGGTTGGCCATCCACACGTCGGCGATCACGTGGAAGATGGCGCGGTCCCGCTCGGTCGGCTCGGCGATGCCCATCGCCTTGGCGAACATGTCCTCCAGCTGCCGGCCGACCATCTCGACCTCCGCGGCGGCCGTCGTGTCGGCGAACATGAACGCGCGCACCATCGCCTCGGTCAGGTGCGGGTCGCGCTGCATCATCCGGGTGTTGCGGCCCAGCACGAACAGCAACCGCTCGGTGGGCGTGTCCCCGGGGATGGTGATTCGGTCCAGCTTGTCCCGCGCGCGCTCGAACTCGCGCGCGAGCCCGGACACCAGCAGATGCACCTTCGAGGGGAAGTAGCGGTACAGCGTCCCCAGTGCCACGTCGGCGCGCTCGGCGACGGTGCGCATCTGCACGGCGTCGTACCCGCCCTTGGCGGCCAGTGCGAGGGTCGCGTCGAGGATCCGCCGGCGCCGGTCGCGCTGGGCGGCCGAGCCGAGCTCCTCGCCGCCCAGTGCGCCGAGCCCGTTGCGTGCCTTCGCCGGCGCGGCGGCCTTCGCGTTGCCTGCCATCGACTGTTCCCCCTGGTCCGGAACTTGTTCCACTCGGTTGTCCCGGAGCCTACCAAGGTCAGGTCCGCCGGGCCGGACGGGCGGTGGCGCACCATCCCTTCCCGAAACCCTCCCAAAAATTGAAACACGTTCTACAATCGGGCGGTCGTCTTCGCCTGGAGGAACACGTGCCGATCGCGATCACGCCGGAACAGCGGGACCTCGCCGACTCGATCCGGGCCTGGGCCGCCCGCCGGGAGCCCCGGAAGGCCGTCCGCGCCCGGCCCAGCGAGCCCGGCGGCGATCTGCTGCCCGAGCTCGCCGGCCTGGGCCTGTTCGCGATCGCCCTGCCCGAGGAGCTGGGTGGCGCCGGAGCCGGCGTCGCCGATCTCGCCGCCGGCCTCGAGGAGGTGACCGCCGCGCTGGTGCCCGGCCCGGTGCTCGGCGGTTCGCTCGCCGGCCTGCTGCTGGCCAGGGCGCCCGACTCGGCCGCCGCCAAGGAGCTCGCCCCGGCGCTGGCCGACGGCACCGCCCGCGCCGCGGTCGCCCTCGACGCGGGCTCGGCCACCGCGACCGCGGCCCCGGACGGCGGCCTGGTGGTCGCGGGGCGGGTCGGCCCCGTGCTCGACGCCGAGCCCGACACACACCTCCTGCTCGCCGCCCGGTCGGCCGGTCGGGCGGTGTGGTTCCTGCTCCCGCCCGGCACGCCGGGGGTGGAGGTCAGGCCCCGGCGCGGGCTGGACTTCTCCCGGGCGGTGGCGGAGCTGGAGCTGACCGCGGTGACCGTCGCCCCCGACGCAGTGCTGCCGGACGTGGACGAGGACACCGTCGCCGCGCTGGCCGCCACCCTGGCCGCGGTGGAGGGCGCCGGCGTCGCCGGCTGGTGCGTCCGCACGGCCGGCGAGTACGCCCGCGTGC
Organism: Amycolatopsis arida; assembly: GCF_900115565.1. Classification (GTDB taxonomy): domain Bacteria; phylum Actinomycetota; class Actinomycetes; order Mycobacteriales; family Pseudonocardiaceae; genus Yuhushiella; species Yuhushiella arida. The sequence continues at coordinate 463,575 of NZ_FOWW01000004.1, forward strand.
GCGAGCAGTTCGGCCGGCCGATCGGCGCCTTCCAGGCGGTCAAGCACCTGTGCGCGGAGATGCTGGTGCGGGCCGAGCTGGCCGCCGCGCTGGCCTGGGACGCCGCGCGCGCCGCTGACGACGGCCGGGACCAGCACGCGCCGGCGGCGGCCGTGGCCGCGGCGTACGCGCTGGACGCCGCGGTGGACAACGCCAAGGACTGCGTGCAGGTGCTCGGCGGCATCGGGTTCACCTGGGAGCACGACGCCCACCTGTACCTGCGCCGCGCGGTGGCCACCCGGCAGCTGCTCGGCGGGGGCGGCCGGTGGCGTCGCCGGGCGGCCCGGCTGGCGCTGGCCGGTGCCCGCCGGCGGCTGGCCGTCGACCCCACCCGCCTCGCCGAGGCGGATCGGGGCGGGCTCGTCGGCGAGGTGCGCGCGGCGGTCGCGGAGGTCGCGGCATCGCCGCCGGAGCGGTGGCGGGACCGGCTGGTCGAGACCGGCCTGCTGGTGCCGCACTGGCCACCGCCGTTTGGTCGCGCGGCCACCCCCGCCCAGCAGCTGGTGATCGACGCCGAGCTGGCCGCGGCGGGCGTTCACCGGCCCGACCTGGTGATCGGGGCCTGGGCCGCGCCGACCATCCTGCGACACGGCACGGACGAGCAGCGGGAGCGCTTCCTCGGCCCGACGCTGCGCGGCGAGATCACCTGGTGCCAGCTGTTCAGCGAGCCGGGCGCCGGCTCCGACCTCGCCGGGCTGCGCACCCGCGCCGAGCGGGTGGCCGGCGGCTGGCGGCTCACCGGGCAGAAGGTGTGGACTTCGCGGGCTCGGGACGCCGACTGGGCGATCTGCCTGGCCAGGACCAACCCCGACGCGCCCAAGCACCGGGGCATCACCTACTTCCTGGTCGACATGCGCCGGCCCGGGATCGAGACCCGCCCGCTGCGCGACATCACCGGTCGGGCCGGATTCTTCGAGGTGTTCCTCGACGGCGTCGTCGTGCCCGACTCCGACGTGGTCGGCGAGGTCGACGACGGGTGGCGGCTGGCCCGCACCACGCTGGCGAACGAGCGGGTGGCGCTCGGCGGCGGCTCGGCGGTGGGGGAGGGGGTCGAGGCGCTGCTGGCCGCGGTCGGGGCGGACCCGGATCCGGTGGTGTCGGACCGGCTGGGCGCGCTGGTCGCCCAGGGCACCGCGGTGTCGGTGCTCGAACTGCGGTCCACGCTGCGCCGGCTGGACGGGCAGGAGGCGGACGCGGAGTCGAGCGTGCGCAAGCTGGTGGGCGTGCGGCACCGCCAGGAGGTGGCCGAGCTCGCCCTCGAGCTGTGCGGGGCGGAGGGCGCCGTCGCCGTGGATTCCACGGTGGACGCGCAGCACGAGTTCCTGCTCAGCCGGTGCCTGAGCATCGCCGGCGGCACCACCCAGGTGCTGCGGTCACTCGTCGCGGAGCGGCTGCTCGGCCTGCCCCGCGAGTGAGGTCGAACTCGCCGTTCGGAGCGTGGATCTCGCCGTGTCGAGCGTGGCTGTGGTGGTCAGGGCTTTGTGATGTTGGTGGGCCCAGTCGAGGAAGCGGGCCACGGCGCGGACCACGTGGGTGCCGCGGATGGACGGGAGCAGGTCGAACGCGTGCTGGGCGCCGGCGAGCTCGGCGTAGGCCACCGGGTGTGGCGAGATCGCCCGCAGCCGCCGAATGAACTCGCGGGCCTCGGCGACCGGCACCATCGTGTCGCGGTCGCCGTGCAGGACGAAGAACGGCGGGGCCTGGTCGGTGATCCGGTCCAGCGGTGAGGCGGCGACGTAGTCGTCGAGGAACTCGACCGGGTCCCTGCCCACCACGTACCGGGCCAGCAGCGCCCGCAGCCGGCGCGCGCTGGCCGGCGCCCCGCTGGTCCCGGCGAAGTCGTACACGCCGTAGTGCGGCACGCACGCCTGCACGCTGGTGTCCGCCTGTCGGCGACGGTCAGCGCCAGCAGGTGCGGGGCGAGCTCCGCGGTGAGCCAGCCGGCGAAGAAGGCTGGGATCCCCGCCCGCGGGTCCCGGGGCGGGCGCAGCGCGGTGGCGGTGAGGGCGAGCTGCCCGGCCTGCCGGAGCACGAAGTTCGGCCACACGGCCGATCACTCTAACCGCTCGCCGAGGACGGAACGTGTTGCGGCGGTGCGTCCGCGCCGCGGCGCCGGCACGGTCGCCGTCGGAGCCCTTGCGATGATCGCCCGGCGTGCGCAAGACTAGAACAGGTTTCAATTCCTGTGGCAGGCGAGGAGCCGGTGTGGACTTCACCCTCGACGACGACCAGCGGGCGGTCGCCGACCTGGCCGCCGAGGTGCTCGACAGGGAGGTCACGGCCGACCGGCCCGGCGGTGCCGAGCACCGGGACGAGCCAGCGTGGGACGAGCCGGTGTGGCGCGCGCTGGCCAAGGCCGGCCTGCTGGCACTGACCCTGCCACCCGAGTTGGACGGCGACGGCCTCGGCATGCTCGAGACCGCCCTCGTGCTCACCGAGGTCGGCCGGGCCGCGGCCCCGGTGCCGGCACTGTCGGCGCTGGCGCTGGGCGTGCTGCCGGTCGGCCGGCTCGGCACCCCGGAGCAGCGGGCCACGCTGCTGCCGCCGGTCGCGGCGGGGGAGGCGTTGCTCACCGCCGCGCTGCACGAGCCGTCCGCACCGCTGCCCACCCGGCCGGTCACCACGGCCACGCCCGGCACGGCCGGCTGGACGCTGACCGGAACCGTCACCACCGTCCCGTTCGCCGCCGCGGCCGAGCGGATCCTCGTCCCGGCCACCGGGCCCGACGGCGCGGCGGTGTTCCTCGTCGACCCGCGCGCCGCCGGCGTCACCGTCGTCCCGGCACCCGGCGCGGCCGGCGCCGCCGTCCGGCTCGACCGGGCCGACGCGGAGCCGCTCGGCCGGCCCGACCGGGCCGACGCGGTCGCCGTGCTGCACCGCCACGCGCTGGCCGGCGCGGCAGCGCTCGGCGCCGGCGCGCTGGCCGGTGCGCTCGACCTGACCACCCGGCACGTGGCCGAGCGCCACCAGTTCGGCCGGCCGCTGGCCGCGTTCCAGGCGGTGGCCCAGCAGGTCGCCGACGTCTACGTCGCCGCCCGTACCCTGCGGCTGGCCGCGCTGTCCGCCGCGTGGCGGCTCTCCACCGGCGCCGACCCGGACAGCGACCTCGAGGTAGCCGCCTACTGGCTGGCCGAGGAGGCGCCCCGGGCGCTGGCCACGTGCCACCACCTGCACGGCGGCCTCGGCGTCGACGTGACCTACCCGCTGCACCGCCACTACACGACGGTGAAGGACCTCACCCGGTGCGTGGGCGGCGCCGCGCACCGGCTGGACCGGCTCGGCGAGAGGGTGGCCGGCTGATGCACCTCGACCTCACCCCGGCGCAGCGGGACCTACGCGACGAGTTGCGCCACTACTTCGCCGGGCTGCTCTCCCCGGCCGAGCGGCGAGCCCTGCTGCGCGAGCGGCACGGGCGGACCTACCGCGAGGTGGTGCGCCGGCTGGGCCGGGACGGCTGGCTCGGCGTCGGCTGGCCGGTCGAGTACGGCGGGCACGGATTCGGCGACATCGAGCAGCACCTCTTCGTCGACGAGGCGGCCAGGGCGGAGATCCCGCTGCCGTCGGTGACCCTGCAGACGGTCGGCCCGACCCTTCAGGCGCACGGCACGCCGGAGCAGAAGGCGTTCTTCCTGCCGAAGATCCTCGACGGCGAGGTGCACTTCGCGATCGGTTACAGCGAGCCCGACGCCGGCACCGACCTCGCGGCGCTGCGCACCTCCGCCGTGCGGCGGGACGGCGACTACGTGGTGAACGGGCAGAAGATCTTCACCACCGGCGGGCACGACGCCGACTACGTGTGGCTGGCCGTGCGCACCGACCCGGACGCGCCACCGCACCGCGGCATCTCCATCCTCATCGTCGACACCCGCGACCCCGGCTACTCCTGGACGCCGATCATCACCTGCGACGGCGCGCACCACGTCAACGCCACCTTCTACACCGACGTGCGGGTGCCGGAGTCGATGCTGGTCGGCCGGGAGAACGAGGGGTGGTCGCTGATCACCACCCAGCTCAATCACGAGCGGGTGATGCTCGGCCCGGCCGGGCGGATCGGCGGCGTGTACGACCGGGTGCGGACCTGGGCCGCCGCCCGCACCACCCCCGGCGGCACACCGCTGCTCGAGCTCGCCGACGTCCGCGCCGCGCTGGCCGAGGCGTTCGCGGTGAGCAGGATCAACGAGCTGCTCAACTGGCAGGTGGCCGCCGCGTCCTCGGCCGACAAGCGCACGCGGGTCGCCGACGCCTCGGCCACCAAGATCTTCGGCTCGGAGCGGTACCAGCGGGTCGGCCGGCTGCTGGAGGAGATCGTCGCCCGGCACGGCGACCCGACCGACCCGGAGACCGCGGAGCTGGCGGAGTCGCTCGACGTGCTCGCCCGTCGCTACCTCGTGCTCACCTTCGGCGGCGGGGTGAACGAGATCCAGCGCGAGCTGATCGCCTCCGTCGGGCTCGGCCTGCCGAGGGTGCCGCGATGAGCGGGGCGGACACCACCAAGTCGGCGGTCCGGGTCGCCGCCGAGCGGATCGCCGCGGCCGGGGAGTCGCGGCCGCGGCCGGCCCGTGACCCGGTGAACCTCGCCATGGTGCACAACTGGGTCGAGGCGATCGGCGACACCAACCCGGTCTACACCGACGCCGAGGTCGCCACGCGGTCGGTGCACGGGGGGCTGGTCGCCCCGCCGGCGATGGCGCAGGTGTGGACGATGTACGGACTGCGTGGCGGGCGCGCCGACGACGACCCGCTGGGTGCCATGATGGCCGCGCTGGACGCCGAGGGCTTCACCTCGGTGGTCGCCACGAACTCCGAGCAGACCTACCACCGGTACCTGCGGCACGGCGAGCACGTGTCGGCCACCACCCGGTTGGAGAGCGTGGTCGGTCCGAAGCGGACCGCGCTCGGTGCGGGCTGGTTCGTCACCACCAGGACGAACTGGTACGTCGGCGACGAGTTGGTGGCCGACATGTTGTTCCGGGTGCTGAAGTTCCGCCCACCCGGCGCCGGGCCGCCCGGGCCCGACCAGCCCGACCAGCCCGACCAGTCCGAACCAGGCCGGCCCGAGTCCGCCGAGCGGGCCGGCGCCTCGGCGGGCCCGGAGATCCGCGCCGCCGGCGCGCTCGCCGCCGGCGTGCTCCGCCCGGTGGTGAGCCGGGACACGGAGTTCTTCTGGGCCGGCACCCGGGTCGGCGAGTTGCGCATCCAGCGCTGGGGCGACACGTTGCGCCACCCGCCGGGTCCGATGCCGCCCGGCGGTGACCTCACCGCGCGGCCGGACCACGTCGTGGCCGAGGGGACCGGGACGGTCTACAGCTACGTGGTGCACCACCATCCCCCGGTGCCCGGCAAGCGGCTGCCGTTCGTCGTGGCGCTGGTGGAGCTGACGGAAGGAGTGCGCGTGCTCGGCGAGCTGGTCGACACCGATCCGGAGAACGTCCACATCGGAATGCCAGTGGAGGTGGTCTTCCTCAGGGTGGACGACGAGCTGACCCTCCCGGCGTGGCGGCCCCGATGAGCGCGCCGGCGCACCGCACGCTGACCGCCGACCAGGCGCCGGTGGGCACCGAGCTGCCGCCGCTGCGCCTGGACGTGACCCCCACCTTCGTGATCAGCACGGCGCTGGCCACCCGCGACTTCCAGGACGTCCACCACGACCGCGATGCCGCGGTGGCCCGCGGTTCGAAGGACATCTTCCTCAACATCCTCACCGACACCGGGCTGGCGCAGCGGTTCGTCACCGACTGGGCCGGTCCCGAGGCGCTGGTGCGCGCGGTGCGGATCCGACTGGGCGTGCCCTGCTACGCCGGTGACACGCTCACCCTCACCGGGCGGGTGGCCCGCCGGGACGGCCGGGAGCTGGTCGTCGAGGTGGTCGGCCGGTGCGGGCTCGGCGACCACCTCACCGGGACCGTCCACGTCGAGCTGCCCGGCGCCGACCCGGCGGGAGGTGCGGGGTGACACTGTCCGGGACGGCGGCGGTCGTCGGGATCGGCGCCACCGAGTTCAGCAAGGACTCCGGCCGCAGCGAGCTGCGGCTGGCCGCGGAGGCGGTGCTCGCCGCGGTCGCCGACGCCGGCCTGCGACCTTCCGATGTGGACGGACTGGTGTCGTTCACCATGGACGCCAACAGCGAGATCGCGGTGGCCAGGGAGACCGGGATCGGGGAGCTGACCTTCTTCAGCAGGGTGCACTACGGCGGTGGTGCGGCGGCGGCCACCGTGCAGCAGGCGGCCATGGCGGTGGCCACCGGGGTGGCCGACGTCGTGGTGGCCTACCGGGCGTTCAACGAGCGGTCCGGGCACCGGTTCGGCCGGGTGTCCGCCGCGGCCGCGCAGCAGGTGAACTCGTCCGGTGTGGACAACAGCTTCCACTACCCGATGGGACTGGCCACCCCGGCGGCCACCGTCGCCATGGTCGCCCGGCGCTACCTGCACGCCTCCGGCGCGACCAGCGAGGACTTCGGCCGGGTCGCCGTGGTGGACCGCAAGCACGCGGCGACCAACCCGAATGCCTGGTTCCACGACCGGCCCATCACCCTCGCCGATCACCAGGCGTCCCGGTGGATCGCCGAGCCGCTGCGGCTGCTGGACTGCTGCCAGGAGACCGACGGTGGGGTGGCGCTGGTGGTGACCAGCGTCGAGCGGGCCCGCGACCTGCCGCACCCGCCGGCGGTGATCGCCGCGGCCGCGCAGGGCAGCGGCCCGGACCAGTACCTGATGACCAGCTACTACCGCGACCCGATGGACACGCTGCCGGAGATGGCCGTGGTGGGCCGGCAGCTGTGGCGGCAGGCCGGACTGACCCCCGCCGACGTCGACGTGGCGGTGCTCTACGACCACTTCACCCCGTACGTGCTGATCCAGCTGGAGGAGCTGGGCTTCTGCGGCCGGGGCGAGGCGAAGGACCTCGTCCGCGGCGGCGCGCTGGAGCTGGACGGCGCGTTGCCGCTCAACCCGCACGGCGGCCAGCTCGGCGAGGCCTACCTGCACGGGATGAACGGGATCGCCGAGGCGGTCCGCCAGGTGCGCGGCACGGCGGTGAACCAGGTGGCCGGGGCCGGGACCGTGCTGGTCACCGCGGGCACGGGGGTGCCCACCAGCGGCCTGGTCCTCACCGCCGACGGTCGTTGACCCGCCCCGACCGTCGGGCCGGCTCGTCCGCTGGCCGCGGTCAGCCGTCGGCGGGCTCCTCTGGCAGGCGGGTGTCCCAGTCGAGGAGGCGGGCCAGCTCCTCGTCGTCGGGGGGCCGGCGGGCGGGCGCCGCGCTCTCGGTGGGGAAGGGGGTCGGGTTGGCGGGGTCGTCCGCGGTGAGGTGGGCGCTGACGGCCATGTTGTGCTCGACGCGCGGCCTGCGGTGCCAGTCGTAGCGTCGCAGTGCTGCTGGGAGGGAGGCCGCCTGGAGGGAGCCCGCGTCGCGCAGCGCCTTCGCCAGGACGACGGCGTCCTCGAGCGCCATCGAGGCGCCCTGGCCGGTCGCGGGTGAGGCCGCGTGGGCGGCGTCGCCGACGACGACGCAGCGGTGGCCGTGCCAGCGGATGGCGGGGGTCAGGTGCAGGGCGTTGGTCACCATGAGCTGGTCGCCGGTCGCCGCGACGATGTCCGCCGCCGGGGTGGCGTCGGGCGTCAGCAGGGGGAGGAGCCGGTCCCGCCACCCGGCCGGGGCCGTGCCGGCGACCTCCTCGGCCGTCACCGCGGGACCGGGCACCCTGGCGAACCAGAAGGTCTCTCCCGCCGGTGAGGTCAGGTAGCCGAAGGCGGCGCCGCTGCCGCGGATCATGGTGATCCGCTCCGGCTCGGGGTGGAGCCGTGCCGCCGTGGTGTACCCGTAGAACACGCTCTGCCCCGCATACCCCGGTCGGACGGCCGGATCCAGGTGTGACCGCACGGCGGAGTGCAGCCCGTCGGCCCCGACGAGCAGGTCGGCGCTCGCCGAGGTTCCGTCGGCGAACGTGGCGGTGACGCCCGCCGTGTCCTCGGTGACGGTGGTGAGCCGGGCCCCGTGCCGGATCGGGATGCCCCGCTGCCGGGTCTCCCGGACGAGTGCCGCGGCGAGCTCGGCGCGGCGGAGGCAGCGGTAGCGGGTCAGCGCGTGGTCGTGGTCGCCCAGCGGCGCGGTCATCAGCTCGGTGCCCGTGGCGTCGAGGACGCGCAGCGTGGTGATGGCAAAGCCGGCGGCGGCGACCGGCTCCGCCGCGTCGAGCTGGGCGAGCGCGCGCATCCCGTTGCTGGCCAGGGTGAGGAACGCCCCGATGTCCGCCCCGGTGTCCGGGTGCGCCTCGTACACGGTGACCTCGAACCCGGCCCGGCGCAGGGCCAACGCCGTGGCCGCACCGGCGATCCCGGCGCCGATCACCATGATCCTCACGTCCCGTCTCCTCCCGCTGGCCCGGTGGCCACCGGACGTTCCGGTCCCACCGGCCAGGCCCCGCACGGCCATCAGGCTAGGCCAGGTGGCTGTCGCGGCCACCGACACCGTGCGGCCGGCGGTGAGCCGCCCGTCACCCCGCGGCGTCGGGACGCCCGGGTGGCTCCCGCGACGTCCGGGTCGCCCGTTTGCCGGCTGGTGCCCGCGCCGCGCGCGCTGCCACCGTCGACACGGACGGGTCGGCGGTGGTGAACGGAGCGTGGCATTGGCCGGGTGTGGGGGTGGCGCGTCATGACCGTGCCGGTGGTCGTGTCGTGGCTGCTCACCGGAGTGTTGTTGCTGCTGGCCCTGCCGTGCCTGCGGCGGCTGACCCGGCCGGGCCACGGCCCGCTGCGCCACGAGGACCTGGCCGAGCTGCTGCTCGTGCTGGCGATGGCCGCCATGTTCTCGCCCGTCGGCGGGCCGATCCCGGCCGCCGGCTGGCAGGCCGCGTTCCTGCTGCTGGCCGGCCGGTTCGGCTGGGTGTGGGCGCACCGGCGGCTCACCACGGATCCCCGCCCGGCCGGCGAGTGCGGGCATCTCGCGCTGTCCGCGGTCGCGATGCTCTACATGGTCACCGCGATGCCGCACGGAACCGACAGCACGCACGGACCGTGGCTGACCATGGCCGAGCCGGTCGGGCCGGTGGCCTGGCCCGCGGTCGCCGTGGCGGTCGTCGGCTACTTCACCCTCGACGCGGTGTGGTCGGGCACGCGGGCCGTGCGCCACCACCGCTCCCGCCCGCCGGACGGTGGCCGGGACGGCACGGCGCGGGACGCGCTCGCGCGGGATGCCACCGCGCGCGCCGTCAGTCGTGGCGTGATGGGACTGGCGATGGGCTATATGCTGGTCACCGCGTTGTGATCGGACGGTGACCGAGTCGGAGGGGTGGGTATGGCGAAGCGGAGCTGGGGTGAGCTGTCCCGGGCCCGGCGGACCGCGTTCGTGGTGGCCGGCGCCGTCCAGCTGGGGCTGGCCGCGGCCGCCTGGTGGGACCTGGCCCGCCGGCCGGCCGAGCGCGTCCGCGGCGCCAAGCGGGTCTGGGCCGCGGTGATCGGGATCAACTACGTCGGGCCGCTGGCCTACTTCCGCTGGGGCCGCCAGCCCCGCTGAGCCCGCTCAGTCCACCGTGGTCAGCACACCGTCGGCGAGCACCGGCGCGTCGTCGCGCTCGGGCACGCTGGTGGTGACCACCAGCCGTGCGCCGTCTCGCCAGAGGCGCACCCGCAGGGTCTCCCCGGGCAGCACGATCCCGGCGAACGTGGCCGACCACGACCGCACCCTGGCGACGTCGGCGTCCAGCACCGTGTCCACCACCGCCTTGGCCACCATCCCGTAGGTGCACAGGCCGTGCAGGATCGGCACGTCGAAGCCGGCGGCGCGGGCGAACTCGGGGTCGACGTGCAGCGGGTTGCGGTCACCGCAGAGCCGGTACAGCAACGCCTGCTGCGGCAGGGTGGGAACGTCCACGGTGGCGTCCGGCGCCCGGTCCGGCGGCGGGACCCGCTCCGACGTGCCGCGGTGCCCGCCGAACCCGCCCTCGCCGCGGGCGAAGATGCTCGACCGCGTCGTCCACAACGGTCCACCGTCCTGATCGGCCACCGCGGTCTCCTGGACGATCACCGCGGCAGAGCCCTTGTCCAGCACGTCGACGATCCGCGGCCGGGCCACCGCCTTGCCCTCAACCGGGATCGGCCGGTGCACGGTCACCGCCTGCCGGCCGTGCACCACCTTCGCGAGGTCCACCTCCACCCCGGGGAACGACACCGACGGTGGCTCGAACGTGCGCAGGTTCGGCGCGACGGTGGCGAACGTCGGCAGCACCCGAAGGTCGGCCTCGTAGGCGTAGCGCAGCTCGCGCGGGTCGGTGGGGCGGGCACCGGCGCCGAGCGCCAGGTGGTACAGCAGCACGTCCGACGCCGTCCACGCGAACGGCAGCTCGTCCAACTCGGCGCCGATGGCGACCGTGGGGTCGATGGGCATGCGGGCTCCTACTCGCCTACTCGTAGCTCACCGAGATCTCGTCGGTGACCGGCACCGACTGGCAGGCCAGCACGATGCCCTCGTCGATGTCCTCCGGCTCCAGCACCTCGTTGTGCAGCATCTTCACCTCGCCCGACACCAGCCGGCAGGCGCACGCGCTGCACTGCCCCTCCCGGCAGGAGAACGGGACGTCGAGGCCCCGCTCCAGCAGCAGGTCGAGCAGCCTGCGGTCCCGCGGCCAGGCGAACTCGTGCCGGGCCCCGTCCAGCTCGACCTCCACGGTCGCCGGCTGCTCGGTCGGCTCCGTCGGCGCCGCCGCGGGCTCGGCGGGGGTGGTCGTCTCGAACGGGTTGCCGCCCAGCGACACGAACTTCTCGGTGTGGATCCGGGCCCTCGGCAGCCCCAGCGCCTTGAGCGCCGTGGTGGTCGCGGTCATGAACGGGCGCGGCCCACAGACGAACGCCTCGCGCTCGGCGAACGGCGCGGCCAGCGCGCGCAGTCGCTCGGTGTCCGGCAGCCCCTGCACGCTCTCCAGCCAGTGCACCACGGTGAGCCGGTCGGGGTGGGCGGCGGCCAGCTCCCGCAGCCGGCTGGCGAAGATCACCGATCGCTCGTCGCGGTTGGCGTAGACCAGCACGAGCCGCCCCGAGCCGCCGACCAGCACCGACGTGACGATCGACAGCACCGGGGTGATGCCGCTGCCGGCGGCGAACAGCAGCAGGTCGGTGTCCAGTGAGGCGGGGGTGAACACCCCGCTGGGCGGCAGCACCTCCAGCTCACCGCCGGCGGTGACGTTGTCGCAGATCCAGTGCGACGCGTAGCCGCCCTCGGTGCGCTTGACGGTCACCCGCGGTGGCTCGCCGGTGAGCGGGGAGCTGGACAGCGAGTAGCACCGGGCCACCGAGCCGCACCGGTCGCTCGGCACCCGTACCGTCAGGAACTGGCCGGGCCGGTAGGTGAGCTGGTCGGCCTGCTCCGGGGTGGGCGCGAAGACGATCGACCGGGCCTCGGCGGTCTCCTCGACCACCTCAACCACCCGCAGCACGTGCGAGCGCTCACCCATCCGTCGACACCGCCAGCCGCCCGTCGCGCACCGCGCCGGCGATGCTCTCGGCCAGCCGCTCGCAGGTGTCCAGCAGCGCCGGATGCGTCCCGGCCGCCACCCGCTCGGCGAACACCGGGCAGCTGCTCGCCGCGTCGGTGGTCCACTGGATGCTGGTGTGCTTCGGGCTGTTCTTCCTCACCAGCACGCACGTCCCGCAGGAGGCGCACGGATGCGGCCGCAGCCCGGTGGCGAGGAACTCCCGCCGGTCGGCCAGGGTGTCCGGCCGCGCGGTCGGCGCGCCGAACGTGGTCCGCCCCCCGGGAACGTCCGGCCGCGTGCTCACCCCGCCCGTCATGCTCTTAGCCCCTCCTCCCTGGCGCTCGTCGGCGGTGGCGGCGAGATGCTGTGGTGAATGGTTCGCTCGCAAGCTCGCTCACACTCCAGCCTCGGCGCCCTGCTCGCGCTGCTGCCGGGTGAGGTTCTCCTCCACCTCGCGGGCCCACACCTCGTTCGCCCGCGTGGTGTCCACCTCGAACTCGAACCGCCTGGTCATGTCCTCGGTGACCTCGGCGACGTCCACGTAGAACTGCTCGTACCAGCGGCGGAGCTGGTAGACAGGGCCGTCCTCCTCGCACAGCAGCGGGTTGTCGATCCGGGTCTTGTTCCGCCAGATCTCCACGTCCTGCATGAACCCGACGCCGATGCTCTCGGCGAACTTCGCGGCGATCTTGTCCGCCTGCTCGTCGGAGACGCCGGGCAGCTTCTTCACGATCACGCCCCACTGCAGCACGAACGAGTTCGCGGTCACCGGGTAGTGGCAGTTGATCAGGACGTTCTCCACCTCGAAGCCCTTGTACGTGTTCAACAGCTTGTTGATCATGTATGAGGGGCCGAAGTAGGACGCCTCGGAGCGCAGCAGGTTCTCCTCGCCGCCGTAGTTGGACGCCATCCCGACGTCCGGCCGCCCCTTGGTGTTGAGGTACTGCGTGGCAATGTGGCCTTCAAAGACGTTCTTGAAGTACGTCGGGAACGCGAAGTGGATGTAGAAGAAGTGCGCCATGTCGACGATGTTGTCGACGATCTCCCGGCAGTTGGCGCCCTCGATGAGCACCGAGTCCCAGGTCCAGTTGCTCCACTCGCCGTTGAACACGCCCTCGATCCGCGGGATCACCACGTCCTCGGGAGGCGGGTTGCCCTCGGGGTCGTGCCAGACGAACAGCTGCTTGTTCTCCTCCAGGGTGAGCCACGAGCGGGTGCGGGCGCGCAGCGGGACGCGCTTGGCGTACGGGATGGACACGCACCTGCCGTTGCCGGCCCACCGCCAGTCGTGGAACGGGCAGGCGATCTCGTTGCCCTTGACGGTGCCCTGGGTGAGGTCGCCGCCCATGTGCCGGCAGTAGCCGTCCAGCACGTTGAGCTTGCCGTCGCCGCTCTGGAACACCACGAGCTTGGTGCCGAACGCGTTGATCGCGTGCGGTCTGCCGTCCTTGAAGGTGTCCGCGAGCCCGAGGCAGTGCCAGCCGCGGGCGAACCTGGTCGGCGGGGCGCCCGCGTCGATCATGCGGACGGCGTTGCCTGACGTCATCGGTGACCTCCACCTGCCTGCTCGGCGGCCGTTGGGCCGGTCCGATTCTTGATCGCCAGGTGCTCGGCGGCAAGGTAGCCGAACACCATGGCCGGTCCGATCGTCGCGCCCGGTCCGGCGTAGGTCCGCCCCATCACCGCGGCGCTGGTGTTGCCCGCCGCGTACAGCCCCTCGATCACCGAGCCGTCCTCGCGCAGCACCCTGGCGTGCGGGTCGATCCGCAGACCGCCCTTGGTGCCGAGGTCGCCGGGCACGATGCGGACCGCGTGGAACGGCGCGACCTCGAGCGGGCCGAGGCTGGGGTTGGGCCGGTTGCGCGGGTCGCCGTAGTAGTGGTCGTAGACGCTGCGACCGCGGCCGAAGTCCTCGTCGACCCCGGCCCTGGCGAAGCCGTTGAACCGCTCGACGGTCGCGACCAGCGCCTCGGCCGGCACCCCGATCCGCTTGGCCAGCTCGGCCAGCGTGCCGGCCCGTGCCGCGATCCCGGCGTCGAACCACCGGCTCGGCAGCGGTTGCCGGGGGCCGAGCCCGGTGAACATGTACCGGTTGCGGTAGCGCTGGTCGAACACCAGCCACGCGGGGAGGTTCTCGGCCGGTCCTTCGCCCGGCCCGTACATCGCGTGCACCGCCTCCACGTACGGCGCGGACTCGTTGACGAACCGCCGCCCGCGGGCGTTGACGATGAGGCAGCCGGGTCGGGATCGCTCGGCCAGCGCGAACCACGGCCCGCGGGGCAGCGGGATCGACGGCCCCCACCAGGCGTCGTCCATCAGGTCCACCGCGGCGCCCAGGTCCATGCCGGCGAGGATCGCGTCGCCGGTGTTGGCCTTCGCGCCGACCGTCCACTCGGTGCCGATCGGCGGGCGCTGGTAGGTCCCGCGCATCCGCGCGTTCCACTCGAACCCGCCGGCGGCGAGCACCACGCCGCGCCGGGCGCGCAGCAGCGTGCGGCGGCCGTCCCGCTCGACGACCACCCCGGTGACCCTGCCGTTCTCGTGCTCGCCGTCCCGGTGCAGCTCCACGAGGGGGGTGTTCAGCTCGACCGGCACCCCGGCGCGCAGCAGCCCGGCGCGCAGCCCCGCGGCCAGCGCCTGGCCGAGCGACAGCAGCCGCCGACCGGTGACCCGGCCGGCCGCCGCGCGCAGGCCGAGACCGGCCATCCGGGTCAGGCCGCGCGGGTGCCGGGCGAGCAGGCTCAGCCAGCGGAAGTCGGCCTGGGTCATCGGCACGCCCGGGGGGAGCGCGCCGTACGGCGGCTCGAGGTTGGCCAGCTCGGCGCCGAGCACCCGGCCGTCCAGCGGACGCGGCTCCACCGACCGGCCACCGGGCCGGCCGCCCGGTGCCTCCGGGTGGTAGTCGGCGTAGCCGGGTACCCAGCGCAGCCGCAGCGGGGTGTGCCGGTGCACCAGGCGCACCACCTCCGGCCCGCGGTCGATGTAGGTGTCCCGCAGCTCGGCGGGCACGACGTCGCCGACGATGCTGGCCAGGTAGGTCTTGGCCGCCTCGGGGGTGTCCTCCACCCCGGCCGCCCGCAGCACCTCGTTGCCGGGGATCCAGACACCGCCGCCGGATCGGGCCGTGGAGCCGCCGAAGCGGGCCGCCTTCTCGATCACCACGACGTCCAGCCCACGCAGGGCGGCGGTGAGCGCGGCGGTCATCCCCGCGGCACCGCTGCCGACCACCACCACGTCGACCTCGTCCCGCTGGTCGGCCATCGCACCTCCGCTGCTCCCGCGGTCCGTTCCCGCACGGCCGCGCCACCATGATCTGAAACCTGTTACAGGTCTTTCCGTGGCCCGGTCGCCACCTCGTCGTCACCATAGACGAGAACGTGTTTCAGTTCTAGGGTAACGGTCGTGGCTGATCGGGCTGAGGACATGGCGGACGTGATCGTCGTCGGGTTCGGCGCGGCGGGCGCCTGTGCGGCGCTGGAGGCCGCCGAGGCGGGGGCCGACGTGCTGGTGCTGGACCGGTTCGACGGCGGAGGGGCCAGCGCGGTCAGCGGTGGTGTCGTCTACGCCGGGGGCGGCACCGACCAGCAGCGCGCGGCCGGTGTCGCCGACACGGTCGAGGACATGTACGCCTACCTGGAGCTGGAGGTCGGCGACGTGGTGTCCGCGGAGACCCTGCGCGCGTTCTGCGCCGGCAGCGCGGACATGATCCGCTGGCTGGAGCGCCACGGTGTGCCGTTCGAGGGCAGCCTGTGCCCGGTCAAGACGTCCTACCCCAACGACGACCACTACCTGTACTACTCCGGCAGCGAGTGCTCCGGGCTGTTCCGGGGGGTCGCCCGCCCGGCGCCGCGTGGCCACCGGGCGAAGGGGCGGGGTACGTCCGGCACAGTGCTGTTCGGTCGGCTGGCCGCCGCCGCCCGGCGGCGCGGGGTGCGGGTGCTGCCGCGGACGAGGGCGCTGCGGCTGGTCACCGCCGACGGTGACGCGGTCACCGGGGTGGTGGTCGCGACGCTGCGGGACGCGCCCCGCCGGGTCCGGACCGCGCACCGGCTGCTCGCCCGCTACGCCACCAAGCCCGGCCTCTACGTGCCGGTGCTGCGCAAGGCGCTGCACCGGCGGGTGGTGGCGCTGGAGCGGCGGTACGCGCGCGAGGTGACGCTGTCCGCGCGGCGCGGCGTGGTGCTCGCCGCGGGCGGGTTCGTCGCCGACCGGGAGATGCTGCGCCGGCACGCCCCCGCCTACCGAGGCGGGCTGCCGCTGGGCACGCCGGCCGACGACGGCTCCGGCATCCGGCTGGGCACCGAGGTCGGCGCGGCCACCGCCGAGCTGGACCGGGTCTCCGCGTGGCGCTTCCTCACCCCGCCGAGCGCGTTTCTCGGCGGGGTCCTGGTGGACGCCGCGGGGCGGCGGGTGATCGACGAGTCGCGGTACGGCGCGGCGGTCGGGGAGGCGCTGATCACCCGGCACGGCGGCAGGGGCTGGCTGCTCGTCGACGCCCCGATCGTCCGCGCGGCGCGGCGCACGGCCCGCGGGGAGAGCCAGTGGTTCCAGTGGTTGCAGGCGCTGTACCTGCTGCGCCGGGGCCGGGTCAGCGACCGCACCCTCGCCGGCGTGGCCCGGCGGGCGGGCGTCGACCCGGACGGACTGGTGGCGACGGTGACCGCCCACAACGAGGCCGCGGCCACCGGCGCGGTGGACCCCGCGGGCAAGCCCGCCGAGTTCGTCCGCCCGCTGACCACCCCGCCGTTCTCGCTGATCGACGTGTCGATCCGGCCGAACGTCGGCTACCCGTGCCCGATGCTCACCCTCGGCGGGCTGGTGGTGGACGAGGGGACCGGGCAGGTCCGGGACACCGAGGACTCCACGATCCCCGGACTCTACGCGGCCGGCCGCTCGGCGGTGGGGATCTGTTCTCGCGCCTATGTGAGCGGTCTCTCGCTGGCCGACTGCGTGTTCTCCGGGCGAAGGGCCGGGGCGCACAGTGCCCGGTACAGCCGGCCGGAACTGGTCGAGAAAAGTCCACAGTAGACGGATCGACGCGGCGCGTTCCGCCTGCGCCGACTCGACAGAAACGAGAACATGTTCTAGTGTTTCGGTGGCGGCGATCGCGCCGCCGTGGCGGGGGTGCTCCCTCCGGGCACCGCCGAGTTGACGACGACGAGCAGGAGATGGGGCAGGTCATGACCGAGCAGGGCACCGCCGCGGTGATCGCGGGCATCCAGGAGCTGCTGCCCACGCTGCGCGACCGGGCGCAGGAGGCCGAGGACGCCCGGCGGGTTCCCGACGAG
Source organism: Amycolatopsis arida (assembly GCF_900115565.1). Lineage (GTDB taxonomy): Bacteria > Actinomycetota > Actinomycetes > Mycobacteriales > Pseudonocardiaceae > Yuhushiella > Yuhushiella arida. The sequence continues at coordinate 480,366 of NZ_FOWW01000004.1, forward strand.
TCGATCAAGGCCCTGCAGGAGACCGGCTTCTTCAAGCTGCTGCAGCCGAAGACCTACGGCGGTTACGAGGCCGACCCGGTCACCTTCTACACGGCGGTGAAGCTGATCGCCAGCGCGTGCGGTTCCACCGGCTGGGTCGCCTCGATCCTCGGCGTGCACCCGTGGCACCTGGCGCTGTTCGAGCCGCAGGCGCAGGAGGACGTCTGGGCCGAGGACGTCGACACCCGCATCTCGTCGTCCTACGCGCCGATGGGCAAGGCGCGGCTGGTCGACGGGGGCTACCGGCTGTCCGGCCGGTGGAGCTTCTCCTCCGGCTGCGATCACGCCACCTGGGTGCTGCTCGGCGCGCCGGCGTTCGACGGCGACAAGCCGGTGGACTTCTGCACCTACCTGCTGCCGATCGCCGACTACGCCATCGAGGACGTCTGGGACACCGTCGGCCTGCGCGGCACCGGCAGCAACGACGTCATCGTGGACGACGTGTTCGTGCCCGCTCACCGGGCGCTGAGCTTCATGGCGACGTCGAAGTGCGTCACGCCGGGGCAGAAGGTCAACCCGGGCCCGCTGTACCAGCTGCCGTACGGCTCGGTGCACCCGAGCACGATCACCGCCCCGATCATCGGGATGGCGCAGGGCGCCTACGACGCGCACGTGGCCTACCAGCGCACCCGGGTGCGCGCGGCCTACGCCGGCGAGCAGTCCAAGGACGACCCGTTCGCCAAGGTGCGGATCGCCGAGGCGGCCAGCGAGATCGACGCGGCGTGGCTGCAGCTGACCCACAACATCGACGAGCTGTACCAGGCGGCGTGCCGGGGCGAGAAGCTGCCCTTCGAGACCCGGCTGCGGGTTCGCCGCGACCAGGTGCGCGGCACCGAGCGGGCGATCGCCGCGATCGACCGGCTCTTCGAGAACTCCGGCGGGCGGGCACTGCGGGTGGGTACCCCGATCCAGCGGTTCTGGCGGGACGCGCACGCCGGCCGGGTGCACGCGGCCAACGACCCCGAGCGGGCGTACACGATGTTCGGCACCGGCGCCTTCGGGCTGCCCGTCGAGAACGCGATGGTGTGACGATGGTGGAGGGCACGTTCGTCGAAACGTGGTCGGGGCTGCGGCTGCACTACCACGAGGTGGGCACGGAGCACCCCGAGACCGTGATCATGCTGCACGGCGGGGGGCCCGGTGCCTCGGCGTGGAGCAACTTCGGCCGCAACCTGCCGGTGTTCGGCAAGGAGTTCCGTACCCTCGCCGTCGACCAGCCCGGCTTCGGGCGGTCGGACAAGCCGACCGACCACCCGCAGTACTTCACGCACAGCGCGAGCGCCGTGGTGGGGCTGATGGACGCGCTCGGCATCGAGAAGGCCCACCTGGTCGGCAACTCGCTCGGCGGGGGCGCCGCGGTGCGGTTGGCGCTCGACCATCCCGACCGCGCCGGCCGGCTCGTGCTGATGGGGCCGGGCGGCCTGAGCGTCAACGTGTTCTCCCCGGACCCGACGGAGGGGGTGAAGAACCTCGCGCGGTTCGCCGCGCCGCCGGGGCCGAGCAGGGAGAAGCTCGAAGAGTTCCTCCGGGTGATGGTGTACGACCAGTCGCTGATCACCGAGGAGCTGGTCGAGGAGCGGTTCGCCGCGGCGAGCACGCCGGAGTCGTTGGCCGCGATGGCCGCGATGGGCGCGTCGTTCACCCGGCCGGAGACCTACGAGCAGGGCCTGCTCTGGCGCGAGGCGCACCGGCTGCGGCAGCGGGTGCTGCTGGTCTGGGGCCGGGAGGACCGGGTCAACCCGCTGGACGGGGCACTGCTGGCGCTGAAGACGATTCCCCGCGCGCGGCTGCACGTGTTCGGCCGGTGCGGGCACTGGGCGCAGCTGGAACGGTTCGCCGAGTTCAACCGGCTGGCCATCGACTTCCTGAAGGATGAGTGAGCATGGGTATTCGTTCCCTTGGTTACCTGCGCATCGAGGCCACCGACATGGCGGCGTGGCGCGAGTACGGGCTCAAGGTGCTCGGCATGGTCGAGGGCAAGGGCGCGGACTCGGACGCGTTGTACCTGCGGATGGACGACTTCCCGTACCGGCTGGTGATCGTGCCGGGGGAGACCGACCGGCTCGCCCAGGCCGGCTGGGAGGCGGCCACCGGCGAGGAGTTGGCCGAGGTCCGCCGGAGGCTGGAGGAGCACGGCGTGCCGGTGAAGGACGGCACCGCCGAGCTGCGCGCCGAGCGCCGGGTCGACGAGCTGATCACCTTCGAGGACCCCTCCGGCAACACGCTGGAGGTGTTCTCCGGCATCGCGTTGGAGCATCGCAGGGTGGTGAGCCCGTACGGACACGCGTTCGTCACCGGCGAGCAGGGGTTGGGCCACGTGGTGCTGTCCACCCACGACGACGAGGCGTCACTGCGGTTCTACCGCGACGTGCTCGGGTTCCGGCTGCGCGACTCGATGCGGCTGCCGCCGCAGCTGGTCGGGCGGCCCGCCGACGGGCCGCCCGCGTGGCTGCGCTTCCTCGGCTGCAACCCGCGCCACCACAGCCTGGCGTTCCTGCCGATGCCCACGCCGAGCGGCATCGTCCACCTGATGATCGAGGTGGGCAACACCGACGACGTCGGGCTGTGCCTGGACCGGGCGAAGCGGCGCGGCGTGCCCATGTCGGCCACGCTGGGCCGGCACGTCAACGACCTGATGCTGTCGTTCTACATGAAGACGCCCGGCGGGTTCGACGTCGAGTTCGGCTGCGAGGGGCGGCAGGTTGACGACGAGAAGTGGATCGCGCGGGAGAGCACCGCGGTGAGCCTGTGGGGCCACGACTTCAGCGTGGGCGCGCAGCAGTCGTGAGGTGGCGCTCGTGAGGTGGCGGGTATGACGGTGGCCGGCACGATCGACGCGGCGCGGTTCCGCGCCGTGCTCGGGCACTTCTGCACCGGGGTCACCGTAATCACCGCGCACGACGGCACCCGGCCGGTGGGGTTCGCCTGCCAGTCGTTCGCCGCGCTGTCGCTGGACCCACCGCTGGTGCTGTTCTGCCCGGCGCGGACCTCCCGGACCTGGCCGATCATCGAGGGGGTCGGGCGGTTCGCGGTGAACGTGCTGGCCGCCGACCAGCGGGCGGTGAGCGGTGTGTTCGGCGCGCGCGGCGAGGACAAGTTCGCCGCCGTGGCCTGGCGGGCCGCGGCCTCCGGCGCTCCGCTGCTGGACGGCGCGCTGACCTGGCTGGACTGCGCGGTGGAGGCGGTGCACGAGGCCGGTGACCACTTCGTGGTGGTCGGCAGGGTGCTGGAGCTGGGCGAGATCCGGGACGGGCGGCCGCTGCTGTTCTACCGCGGGCGCTACACCGCGACCGAGTCCGTACCGGCCGACGGCGACGGGCAGGTGCGCGAGGACCTCGCCGAGCTGCTCACCTGGCCCCGCCCGGACGACTGGTTCTGACGGGTGCCGACCGCGGCGGCGGCTACGATCATCCCGTGATGCCGGAGCGGGTGGCGGTGGTGACGGGAGCCGGGTCGGGGATCGGCCGGGCGGTGGCGACGACGTTGCTCACCCGGCGGTACCGGGTCGTGCTGGCCGGGCGGCGGGAGGGCGCGCTGCGGGAGACGGCCGCCGGCGCGTCCGAGGAGCACTCACTGATCCTGCCGACCGACGTCACCGACGCCGCCGCCGTGGCGGCGCTGTTCGAACGGGTCCGGCAGCGGTGGGGCCGGGTCGACCTGCTGGTGAACAACGCCGGGACATTCGGTCCGCGGGGGGCGGTCGACGAGATCGACCCCGACCAGTGGCGGGCCGTCGTGGAGGTGAACCTCACCGGGATGTTCCTGTGCGCCCACCACGCCGTCCGGCTGATGAAGACCCAGGACCCGTCCGGCGGTCGCATCATCAACAACGGCTCGATCTCGGCGCACGCCCCGCGCCCGCGCAGCGTCGCGTACACGGCGACCAAGCACGCGATCACCGGGCTGACCAAGTCCATCGCGCTGGACGGGCGGGCGTTCGGCATCGCCTGCGGGCAGATCGACATCGGCAACGCCGCGACCGAGCTGACCGCCGGCATCGCCGGTGGCGCCGTCCAGGCCGACGGCAGCGTCCGGCCGGAGCCGACCTTCGACGTCGAGCACGCCGCCCGCGCGGTGCTCTACATGGCGGACCTGCCGCCCGAGGCCAACGTCCCGTTCCTCACCCTCACCGCCACCGGCATGCCCTACCTCGGCCGCGGCTGAGCGCACTGGCGGAGCCGAGCGAGGTGCTCGTGCGGCTGGCCGAGCAGCTGCGCGCTGCCGTGGGCCCGCTTGAGGTACCGGTGCGCGGGGTGCTCCCAGGTGATCCCGATGCCGCCGTGCAGCTGGATCATCTCCGCGGCGACCGTCGACAGCGCCTCCGAGCAGTGCGCCTTCGCCACCGCCGCCAGCCGGGCCGGGACCGGCTCGGCGTCTCCGGTGCCGCCGCGGGTCAGCGCGTCGGCGGCGGCGAGGGCGGCCGAGCGGGCGGTCTCGGTGAGCACGTACAGGTCCGCCATCCGGTGCTTGAGCGCCTGGAAGCCGCCGATCGGCCGGCCGAACTGCTCCCGCTCCTTCGTGTACGCCACGGTGATCTCCAGGGCACCGGCGGCCGCGCCGGCCTGCTCGGCGGCCAGCACCGCGCAGGCCAAATCGCGCACCCGGGCCAGCGCCGGGCGGACGTCCCCACCCCCCAGCCGCCGGGCCGGCGCGCCGGTGAACGTCACCGTGGCCAGTGGGCGGGTCTCGTCCATGGTGGCCGTCCGCTCCCGCCGCACCGCCGGCCCCGCCGGGTCGACCTCGTACAGCCCCACCCCGGCGGCATCCCGGGCGACGACCAGCAGGACGTCCGCCCGGTCGCCGTCCGGCACGTAGTGCGCCGTGCCGGTCACCCCGCCTTCGGACGCCGAGCAGGCCACGGTGGACGGATCCCAGCGGCCCCCTTCCGGCACCCAGGCCAGCGCCGCGACGGCACGGCCCTCGGCGAGCCCGGGCAGCAGCCGGGCGGCCGCCGCGGTGTCGCCGGCGGCCAGCACCGCGGCCGTGGCCAGCACCGCCGAGCCGAGGAACGGCCCGCCGACCAGCTCCCGCCCCAACTCCTCGGCCACCACGGCCAGCTCCCGCGGCCCGGCACCGGCGCCGCCGTACTCCTCCGGGACGGCCAGCCCGGCCACCCCGACCTGCGCGCACAGCGTCTCCCACACGCGCGAACCCTCGGTGCGCCGCAGCACCGCGCGCACCGCCTCGGCCAGCGCGCGCTGCTCGTCCGTGACCAGGAGCTCCATCAGCCGGCCCGCCCCGCGCCGGCGGCGTCGAGCACCCGGCGGCGGTGCACGGCGGCCGTGCCCCAGGCCCCGACCAGCGCCCGCACCTTGGTCAGCCACAGCCCGAGCGGGTGCTCCAGGGTGTACCCGATCGCGCCGTGCACCTGCAGCCCGGTGCGCGCGGCCAGGTACGCCGCGTCGCCGGCGGCGACCTTCGCGGCGGCCACGTCCCTGGCCGCGTCCGGGGTCGGGCCCGCCAGTGCCACCGCCGCGCCGTACACCAGCGGCCGGGCCAGCTCCAGCCGGGTCACCACGTCGGCGAGCAGGTGCTTGACCGCCTGGAACTGGCCGATCTCCCGGCCGTACTGCCGGCGCTGCCGCGCGTAGGCCACGCTGGTGTCGAGCAGCCACTGGCCGGCGCCGAGCAGCTGGGCCGCCGTCGCCAGCGCGCCGAGCGCGAAGGCCCGCTCGGCGTCGGCCACCTCGCCCAGTACGGCACCGGGCTCGGCCACCCGCAGCCGTCGCGCGGGGTCCACGGAGGACAGTGCGGCGCCGGGGGAGAACGCGCGCAGCCGGGTCCCGTCCACCAGGACCCGCACCTTGGCCACGTCGGCGTCCAGCGCGTGGGGCACGTGCGGCGGCAGCACGACCGAGGCCCGCGTGTCGCCGATGGCCACGCCGGGCAGCCACCGCTCGGCGAGCTCACCGGCCACCAGCGCGGGCAGCACCGCCGTGCTGTCCACCCACGGCCCGGGCACGGCGTGATGGCCCAGCCGCTCGAACGCCACCACCAGGTCGACCGGCGAGGCGCCGAGCCCGCCCCACCGTTCCGGCACCGCCAGCGCCGGCACCCCGACCTCGGCCAGCGCCCGCCACACCCGCAAACCGGGCGCGGTGTCGCCGGTCGCCCAGGCCCGCACCGCGGCCGGAGTGTCCAGAGTAGAAAGGAGGTCGGTGAGGCTCGCGGCGAACTGCCGCTGCTCGGTCGACAGCGTGAACCTCATCGCGGCCCCCTGGGCAGCCCGAGCAACCGCTCGGCCACGGTGGTGCGCTGGATCTGGTCGGTACCGCCGTAGATCGGGCCGGCCAGCGCGAACAGCCACCCGTCCACCCAGCCGTCCGCGCCGCGCAGCTCCCCGGTCGGGCCGAGCAGGTCGAGCGCGGTCTCGTGCAGGTCGACGTCCAACCTGGACCAGAAGAGCTTGGCCACGCTCGACTCGGGGCCCAGCGTGCCGCCCTCGGCCAGCCTGGTCACCGTGCCGACCGTGTGCAGCTGGTAGGCCCGCGCGGCGATCCACGCGTCGGCCACCCGCTCGGCCAGCGCCGTGTCCGCGGGGTCGCCCACCCGGCGCCACTCCCGCACCAGCCGGTCGGCGGCGGCGAGGAACCGGCCCGGGCTGCGCAGCGACACCCCGCGCTCGTTGTTCGCGGTGGTCATCGCGATCCGCCAGCCCTCGCCCGGCGTGCCGATGACGTCGGCGTCGGGCACGAACACCTCGTCCAGGAAGATCTCGGCGAAGCCCGGCTCACCGTCGAGTTGCGCGATCGGCCGCACCCGCACGCCGTCCGCGCGCAGGTCAACCATCACGTAGATCAGTCCTCGATGCCGTTCGCTGCCGGGATCGCAGCGGAACAGGCCGAAGGCCCGGTCGGCGAACGCGGCCCGCGAGCTCCACGTCTTCTGCCCGGACAGCAGCCAGCCGCCGTCGACCCTGGTCGCCGTGCTGCGCAGCGCGGCGAGGTCGCTGCCGGCCTCGGGCTCCGACCACGCCTGCGCCCAGATCTGCTCGCCGCGCGCCATCGGCGGCAGCACCCTGCTCCGCTGCTCGGGTGTGCCGTGCGCGAACAGCGTCGGCGCCAGCATGGCGATGCCGTTCTGGCTCACCCGTCCCGGCGCGCCCGCCGCGTAGTACTCCTCCTCGAACAGCACCCACTCCAGCAGGCCGGCGTCCCGGCCGCCGTACTCGCGCGGCCAGGACACCGCCGACAGCCGTGCCTCGCCCAGCGTCCGCTCCCACTCCCGGTGCTGGGCGAAGCCCTCGGCGGTGTCGAACGACGCCAGCGGCCGACGTGGCACGTGCTCGGCCAGCCAGGCCCGCACCTCGTCGCGGAACGCCCGCGCCGACTCGTCGAGCTCGAGGTCCATGCTGGTCAACCCTTCCCGTCGCGCTCCTCGGCCGAGGAGTCCCGCATCGAGCCACCGTCCCGCATCGAGCGAGCGTCCTGCCCGGCCAGCGCGTCGCCGCCCACCTCGGCGTTGTGCGCGTGCGCGAGGTGGTGCAGGCCGAACGCCGCGTCCATCCCGCTGCGCAGGCCCATCAGGTCCTCGGCCTGGTTCACCGCCTTCTTCGCCAGCGCGAGGCCGAACCGGGGCATCGCCGCGATCCTCTCGGCCAGCGCGAGCGTCTCCGCGCGCAGCTCGGCGCGGGGCACCACCCTGGTGACCATGCCCCACTCCCGGGCCTGCCGGGCGGAGAACCGCTCGCCGGTGAACAGCACCTCCTTCGCCGCGCGGGGCCCGAGCACCCACGGGTGGGCGAAGTACTCGACCCCGGGGATGCCCATCCGCAGCACCGGGTCGGCGAAGAAGGCGTCCTCGCTGGCCACGATCAGGTCGCACACCCACGCCAGCATCAGCGCCCCGGCGATGCACGCGCCCTGCACGCTGGCGATGGTCGGCTTCGGGATCTCCCGCCAGCGCCGGCACATGCCCAGGTACACCTCGGACTCGCGGGCGAACCGCGCGTCGCCGCCGGCGGCGTCCACGTGGTCCCACCACAGCACGGCCTTGCGCTCGAACGAGACGTCGACGTCCCGCCCGGGGCTGCCGATGTCGTGCCCGGCCGAGAAGTGCTCCCCGGCGCCGGCCAGCACGATCACCTTCACCTCGGCGTCGTCCACCGCGCGCGCGAACGCCGCGTCCAGCGCGTAGGTCATCGCCGAGTTCTGCGCGTTGCGGTACTCCGGCCGGTTCAGGGTCACCAACGCGACCGGCCCGCTCCGCTCGTACCGCACCACCTCGTTGCCCGCGTTGCTCGCCATCACCGCTCCCGTTCCCGCAGTACGCGTTTGAGCACCTTGCCGGCGGCGTTGCGGGGCAGCTCCGTGCGGAACTCCACGTGCCGCGGCACCTTGAAGTTGGCCAGCTCTCGCCGGCAGTGCGCCAGGACGTCCTCGTCTGCCAGCCTGCTGCCCGGGCGGCGCACCACGAACGCCTTGCCGACCTCGCCGAGGCGGGCGTCGGCGACCCCGACCACCGCCGACTCGGCCACCCCGTCGAGCCGGGCCAGCGCCTGCTCCACCTCGGCCGGGTAGACGTTGAACCCGCCGCAGATGTACATGTCCTTGATCCGGTCGGTGATCGTGAGGTAGCCGCGCTCGTCGAGCACGCCGACGTCGCCGGTGTGCAGCCAGCCGTCGGCGTCGATCGCCGTCGCGGTGGCCTCGGGGTCGTCGAGGTAGCCGAGCATCGTGTTCGGTCCGCGCAGCAGGACCTCCCCGGTTCCCTCGGCGATCCGCACGGTGAAGCCGGCCGCCGCCCTGCCCGCGGTCCGCGCCACGGTCTCCGGGTCGTCGTCGGGATGGCACATCGTCGCCACCACCGCCTCGGTCAGGCCGTACGCGGTGAGCACCGTGTCGAAGCCGAGGTCGGTGCGCATCCGCTCGACGAGCACCACCGGCACGGTCGCCGCCCCGGTGACCGCGAGCCGCAGGCTGGACAGGTCGTGCCGGCCGCGCTCCGGCGCGTCGAGCAGCGTCGAGTAGATCGTCGGCGCGCCGGGCAGCACGGTCACCCGCTCGGTCTCGATGGCGCGCAGCGTGGCGGCGACGTCGAAGGTGCGGTGCGGCAGCAGGGTCGCCCCGCGCAGCAGCGCGGCCAGGATCCCGGCCTTGTAGCCGAAGCTGTGGAAGAACGGGTTGATCACCAGGTACCGGTCGTCGGCGCGCAGGCCCCCGCGCTCGGCCCACGCCGCGGCCACTCCGAGCGAGCGCCGGTGGCTGGTCATCGCGCCCTTGCTGCGCCCGGTGGTGCCCGAGGTGAACAGGATGTCGCTCACGTCGTCGGGGCCGACGGCGGCGGCCCGCCCGTCGGCGCCGGTCGGGTCGGCCCGGTCCACCTCCGCCCAGTCGAGCACCCCGTCCTCGGGGCCGACCGGCCCCTCCACGGGGACGCGGAGCACGGCGCGCTGTGGCGACAGGCCCGCGGCGCGCAGCTCGGCGAGCCGGTCCACGCCGAGGAAGGGGCCGGCGACCACCAGCGCGCGGGCCTCGCTTCGCGCGACGACGTCGCGCATCTCCGGGCCGGTGAACCGGGTGTTGACCGGCACCAGGGTGGCGCCGGCGTAGAGCGCGCCGAGCGCCGCGACGACCCAGTGGTGGGTGTTGGGTGAGCACAGCGCGACCCGGTCGCCGGGGGCGATCCCGTGCCCGGCGAGCAGTGCCGCGCACCGGCGGACCCGGTCGTGCAGCTCGGCGTAGCTCATCCGCACCGGGCCGTCGACGGGTGTCTCGTCCACCACCGCCTCGTGGTCGGGGAACCGCCGCGCGGCGCGGACCAGCGCGGCCGGGATGGTCTCCGCGGTGCTGTCGATCTCCGCGGTGCTGTCGACGCGCATGGCGGTCCCTTCACGACCCGGCTCGAGCGGACTCCTACCTAGCAAATGCTTGGTAGGGTAGCCTACGGCAGGAACGGTCCCGTTGACCAGACGCGGGCGGCGGGCCCGGTGCCGGATTCCAGTGGTGGGAGGGAGGTCGGGATGGCCGACGACGCGTTCCGCGCCGAGGTGCGGGCCTGGCTCGCCGAGAACCTCACCGGCGAGTTCGCGGCGCTGCGCGGGCTCGGCGGGCCCGGCCGCGAGCACGAGGCGTTCGAGGAGCGGCTGGCCTGGGAACGGCACCTGGCCGTCGCCGGCTGGACCTGCATCGGCTGGCCGGTGGAGCACGGCGGTCGCGGTGCGACGCTGGAGCAGCAGGTGATCTTCCACGAGGAGTACGCGCTGGCCGACGCGCCGGCCAAGGTGAGTCACCTGGGCCAGGAGCTGCTCGGCCCGACGCTGATCGCGTTCGGCACGCGAGCGCAGCAACGGCGGTTCCTGCCGAGGATCGTCGCCGTGGAGGAGCTGTGGTGCCAGGGCTACTCCGAGCCCGGCGCCGGCTCCGACCTAGCCGCGGTGTCCACCACGGCCACCCTCGACGGTGACCAGTGGGTGCTGCGCGGGCAGAAGGTGTGGACGTCGCTGGCGCACGTGGCCGACTGGTGCTTCGTGCTGGCCCGCACCGAGCCGGGCTCGACCCGCCACCGGGGGCTGTCCTACCTGCTGGTGCCGATGCGCCAGGACGGGGTGGAGGTGCGGCCCATCCGGCAGCTCACCGGCACCGCCGAGTTCAACGAGGTCTTCTTCGACGGAGCCCGGACCGCGCGGGACAACGTGGTCGGCGCGCCGGGCGAGGGCTGGAAGGTCGCGATGGGCACGCTCGGCGTCGAGCGGGGCGTGGCGACGCTGGGCCAGCAGGTGGGGTTCCGGCGCGAACTGCGCGCGCTCACCCAGCTGGCCGAGCGCACCGGCGCCGCCGACGACCCGGTGGTCGCCGAACGGCTGGCCCGCGCGGAGCTGGGGCTGGAGGTGCTGCGCGCGCACGCGCTGCGCACCCTCGGCAGCGCCGCTCCCGGCGTGGCCGAGGTGAGCAAGCTGCTCTGGGCGAACTGGCACCGTGACCTCGGCGAGCTGGCCATGCTGGTGCGCGGCGCGGCCGGGATGGTCGCCGACCCGGACCTGGACCGGTGGCAGCGGCTGTACCTGTTCAGCCGCGCCGACACCATCTACGGCGGCTCCAACGAGATCCAGCGCAACATCATCGCCGAGCGGGTGCTCGGCCTTCCCCGGGAGGTGCGCCCGTGATCCCCCTGCCGACCTACCCGCCCGGCCGGGACCTGTTGCGCGACAAGGTGGTGGTGGTGACCGCCGCCGCCGGCACCGGGATCGGCTCGGCGGTGGCCCGGCGCGCGCTCGAGGAGGGCGCGCGGGTGGTGCTCAGCGACTGGCACGAGCGCCGGCTGGGGGAGAAGGCCGCGGAGCTGGCCGCCGTGGGCGAGGTGCACGCGATCCCGTGCGACGTGACCGACGAGGCGCAGGTGCGGGGGCTCGTCGACGGCGCGGCGACCCGGTTCGGCCGGATCGACGTGCTGATCAACAACGCCGGCCTCGGGGGCAGCCGGTCCATCGTGGACATGACCGACGAGGAGTGGTCGCGCGTGCTGGACGTGACGCTGAACGGCACGTTCCGGGTCACCCGCGCGGTGCTGCGCCGGTTCCTCGCCCAGGGCGGCGGGGGAGCGGTGGTCAACAACGCCTCGGTGATCGGCTGGCGGGCGCAGGCCGAGCAGGCGCACTACGCCGCCGCGAAGGCCGGGGTGATGGCGCTGACCCGGTGCGCCGCGGTGGACGTCGCACCGCACGGCATCCGGGTGAACGCGGTGGCACCCAGCCTGGCGATGCACCCGTTCCTGGCGAAGGTCACCAGCGAGGAGCTGCTGACCGAGCTGACCGCGCGGGAGGCCTCCGGCAGGGCCGCCGAGCCCTGGGAGGTGGCGAATGTGATGGTATTCCTCGCCAGCGAGTACGCCTCGTACCTCACCGGCGAGGTCGTCTCGGTCAGTAGCCAGCACGCGTAGGGGGTCGGTGGCCGATGGGCACGAGGACGGCGAGGAAGCGGCAGGCCGGCGGCACCGCCTCTGGGCGGAGGGCGGAGCTGCTGGCGCTGGCGGCGCGGCTGTTCGCCGAGCGCGGATACGTGTCCACGACCGTGCGGGACATCGCCGACGCCGCCGGGATCCTGTCCGGCAGCCTGTACCACCACTTCGACTCCAAGGAGTCGATGGCCGACGAGATCCTCCGCGGCTTCCTCGACGAGCTGTTCGGCACCTACGCCGAGATCGTCGCCGCCGGCCTCGGCCCGCGGCGCACGCTGGAGGCCGTGGTGACCGCGTCGTTCCGGTCCATCCACGACCATCCCGCCGAGGTGGCGATCTACCAGAACGAGGCCAAGCACCTGGCCCAGTTCGACCGGTTCGACTACCTCGAGCGGCGCAACGCCGAGTTCCGCCGGCTGTGGAACACCATCCTCACCGACGGGGTGCGGGACGGCGTGTTCCGCGCCGACCTCGACGTCGAGCTGGTCTACCGGTTCATCCGGGACACCGTGTGGGTCGCGGTGCGCTGGTACAACCCCGGCGGCACGCTGTCCGCCGACGACGTGGCGAAGCAGTACCTGGCGATCCTGCTCGACGGCATCGCCACCGGTTCCCGGTCGACCTAGGAGGTATCCCGATGGCCGAGGCCTACCTGCTCGACGCCGTGCGCACGCCGGTCGGCCGGCGCGGCGGCGCGCTCGGCGAGGTGCACCCCGCCGACCTGGCCGGGCACGTCATCACCGCCGTGCTCGAGCGGACCGGGGTGGACCCGGACCTGGTGGACGACGTGATCCTCGGCTGCGTCGACACGCTCGGGCCGCAGGCGGGCAACATCGCCCGCACCGCGTGGCTGGCCGCGGGGTTGCCCGACCACGTGCCCGGGGTGACCGTGGACCGGCAGTGCGGGTCGAGCCAGCAGGCGGTGCACTTCGCCGCGCAGGCGGTGCTGTCCGGCACGGCGGACGCGGTGCTGGCCGGCGGGGTGCAGAACATGACCGCCATCCCGATCAGCGCGGCGATGCTGGCCGGCCGGGAGTACGGCTTTCCCGACCCGTTCACCGGATCGGTCGGGTGGCGCGAGCGTTACGGCACCGAGGAGATCTCCCAGTTCCGCGGCGCGGAGATGATCGCCGAGCACTGGGACCTCTCCCGGGAGGCGATGGAGGCCTACGCCTACCGCAGCCACCGGCGGGCACTGGCGGCGATCGACGAGGGCCGGTTCGCCGCCGAGATCGTGCCGGTCGGCGAGCTGGCTCGGGACGAGGGGCCGCGGCGGGACACCAGTCCGGAGAAGATGGCGGCGCTGCCGCCGCTGAGCCCCGGGTCGCGGCTGACGGCTGCGGTGGCCAGCCAGATCTCCGACGGGGCCAGCGCGGCACTGCTGGCGTCGGAGCGGTTCGTGGCCGAGCACGGGCTGACCCCACGGGCGCGCATCCACCACCTGTCGGTGCGGGCGGCCGACCCGGTGTGGATGCTCACCGGGCCGATCCCGGCGACCGCGCACGCGCTGCGCCGCACCGGGCTGGGTGTGGCCGACATCGACCTGTTCGAGGTGAACGAGGCGTTCGCCAGCGTGGTGCTCGCGTGGTTGGAGGAGACCGACGCCGACCCGGAGCGGGTCAACGTCAACGGCGGCGGCATCGCGCTGGGCCACCCGATCGGCGCCACCGGCACCAAGCTGCTGGCGACGTTGCTGCACGAGCTGGAGCGTCGTGGTGGTCGGTACGGGCTGCAGACGATGTGCGAGGGCGGCGGCACGGCCAACGTGACCATCATCGAGCGCCTCGGGTAGGTAGCCCACCCGGCCGCTTTCGGCCCGCGTGCCGGATCCGCTACCGTTCGTGTCCGGTTGGGGGCGGCGACGGCGGGAAGGGTGACGTGCGCGGCGGTGGCCGGGAGCGCGGTGAGCACCGGGTGCTGTCCACCACGACGATCACGGTGTGGGCGGTCGGCCTGCTGGTGGTGGCGGTGCTCGCGGTGGTGCTGCTGTGGTCCGCCGTGGGCGCGCCCGGGGACTCGGTGCGGCTGGATGTGATTCGCACGGCGGCCAGCATCGTGGTGGGCACCGGCGGAGCGGCCGCGTTGCTGCTGGCCGCGCGCCGGCAGCGGGCCACCGAGCTCGACCTGCGGCAGCGTGACCACGACGCCGCCGAGCGCAGGATCACCGAGCTGTACGGCAAGGCGGCCGACCAGCTGGGCAGCGACAAGGCCCCGGTACGGCTGGCCGGGTTGTACGCGCTGGAGCGGCTGGCGCAGGACGCGCCGCCACACCGGCAGACGATCGTCAACCTCGTGTGCGCCTATCTGCGGATGCCGGTGGGTGCCGACACGGAGGAGGCCGAGGTCCGGCAGGCCGCGCACGACCTGCTGGCCCGGCACCTGCGGCCGGGGAGCGGGCGGGAGTTCTGGGGCGGCGTCGCGGTGAACCTGGCCGGCGCGACGCTGGCGAAGGTGGTGCTCACCCACTGCTCGGTGACGGAGTTGTCGCTCGCCGGCGCGACCGTCACCGGGCCGGCGGTGTTCCGCGGAACCACCGTGTCCGGGGTGGCGGACTTCCGCAACGCCCGCTTCCTCGGGATCGCCGACTTCCGGCGGGTGGGGTTCGGCCGGGACGAGAAGTTCTTCCGAGGCGCGCGGTTCGAGGGTGAGGTCGAGTTCGGCACGCGGACCGAGGTGACGCTCACCGGGGCGGGCGTGCGGGTCGCCGACGGGGTGCGCCGCCGGTGGCCGCGGGGCTGGGTCGAGCGGGAGTCGCCGGACGAGCCGGGGTGGGCCGTACTGATTGCGGCTCCCGCGGAACCTCGGAGTGCTATGCTGCGTCACAGTGACGGGTGACACACCCGGCCGAGCGGTCGAGAGGAGGTGACCAGGATGAACGAGCGGTACATGGACCAGCTGGCGCCCGAGTCGTTGGTGCTCGAGTCGTTGGTGCCCACGTCGGGCCACCGCGAGTGCCGGAGCGCCGTCGACGAGCTCGTGGCGGGTGCCCTGGTCACCGGCGGACGACCGCGCGGCTTGGAGGTCGTGGTGGCGCCGCCGGCCGAGGCGCACTGACCTACCCTGGGTCGGAATGCGTCGGACCATTGTGGACACGCCGACCGAGGTAGTCGAGGGTGCGACGGCAGTGCGGTGAAGGGTTTCGCGGTGAGGGGTGTCACAGCCGCGCGGCGAGCTCGGTGCCCTGGCGGATGGCGCGCTTGGCGTCGAGCTCCGCGGCACGCTCGGCGCCGCCGATGACGTGCACCGGCAGACCGGCCCCGGCGAGCTCGTCGGCCACGTCGCGCACCGGCTCCTGGCCGGCGCACACCACCACGGTGTCCACCGCCAGCGTCCGCCGCTCGGCCTGCCGTGGCCCCAGCGCGACGTGCAGCCCCTCGTCGTCGATGCGCTCGTAGCGCACGCCGGTCAGCTGGTGCACGTTCTTCGCCTTCAGGGTCGCCCGGTGCACCCACCCGGTCGTCCTCCCCAGGCCGGCCCCGATCCGGGATGCCTTGCGCTGCAACAGGTACACCGTGCGTGCCGCCGGCTCCGGCTTCGGTTCCCCGAGACCGCCCCGCGCCCGATCCGGATCGGTGACGCCCCACTCCGCCCGCCACGCCGCCACGTCCAGCGACGGCGACGACCCATGGGTGAGGAACTCGCTGACGTCCACCCCGATGCCGCCCGCGCCGATCACCGCCACCCGGTCCCCCACCGGCCGGCCGTGCCGCAGTACGTCTACATAGGACATCACCGAGGGGTGGTCGATCCCGGGGATGGCCGGCACCCGTGGCGCCACCCCGGTGGCCACGACCACCTCGTCGTACCCGCGCAGCTCCACCCTCCCGACTCGGGCACCCAGGTGCAGTCGCACCCCGGTCAGCTCGAGCTGCCGCCGGTAGTAGCGGATGGTCTCGGCGAACTCCTCCTTGCCCGGAACCCGCCGCGCCATGTCGAACTGGCCGCCCACCTCCGCCTCCGCCTCGAACAGGTCCACGGCGTGCCCGCGGCCGGCGAGCCCGGTCGCCGCCGCCAGCCCGGCCGGCCCGGCGCCCACCACCGCGATCCGCCTCACCCGCCGCGCGGGCCGCAGCGTCAGCACGGTCTCGTGCGCGGCCCGTGGGTTCACCAGGCACGACGCCTTCCGCAGCGAGAACGTGTGGTCCAGGCACGCCTGGTTGCACGCGATACAGGTGTTGATCTCGTCCGGGCGCCCGGCGGCGGCCTTGCGCACCCAGTCGGGGTCCGCGAGGAACGGCCGGGCCATCGACACCATGTCCGCCTCGCCCCGGGCGAGCACCTCCTCGGCCACCCTCGGCATGTTGATCCGGTTGGACGCGACCACCGGGACGCGCAGGTGCCGGCGCAGCCGCGCGGTGAGGTCGGTGAACGCCGCCCTCGGCACGGACGTGGCGATCGTCGGCACCCTCGACTCGTGCCAGCCCACTCCGGTGTTGACGATGGTGGCGCCGGCCGCCTCGACCTCGGTGGCGAGCGCGACCACCTCGTCCCACGCCTGCCCGTCCGGAACAAGGTCGAGAATGGACAGTCGGTACAGGATGATGAAGTCGTCGCCCACCGCCGCGCGGCACCGCCGGACGACCTCCACGGCGAACCGGCGCCGGCCGACCGGCGTGCCGCCCCACCGGTCGGCCCGCCGGTTGGTGCGCGGCGCCAGGAACTGGTTGATCAGGTAGCCCTCCGACCCCATGATCTCCACACCGTCGTACCCGGCCTCGCTGGCCAGCGCGGCCGCCGCGGCGAAGTCGGCGATCTGCGCGCGCACCCCCCGGTCGGACAGCGCCCGTGGCGCGAACGGCGTGATCGGCGACTTCACCGCCGACGCCGACACCGACAGCGGGTGGTAGGCGTACCGGCCGGCGTGCAGCAGCTGGACCGCGATCGCCCCGCCCTCGGCGTGCACGGCGTCGGTGATCGTGCGGTGCCGCCGGGCCTCGGCCCTCGTGGACAGCTTGCCGGCGAACGGGTACAGCCAGCCCGTCCGGTTCGGCGCGTACCCGCCGGTGACCATCAGCCCGACGCCCCCGCGTGCCCGCTCGGCGAAGTACGCGGCCAGCTTGCGGGTGTCACCGGCGCGGTCCTCCAGGCCGGTGTGCATCGAGCCCATCAGCACCCGGTTGGGCAGCGTGGTGAACCCGAGGTCGAGCGGGCGCAGCAGGTGCGGGTACTGCTCGGTCATGGACGTGCTCCTCACGCCGGCGAACGGGCAATTCCTACTCTCGAGTAGGAATACTCTACGGTAGGGTTCCGTGTCCAGGAACGCCGCGCAGGGAGGCGATGTGACGCCCGCCGCCACGTCGGGGAGGAAGCGCAGGGCCTACGCCCCGCGCGTGCCGGCCGCGCAGCGCCGCACCCAGTTGCTGGACGCCGCGCTGCACCTGGTGGTCACCCGCGGGCACAACGCCGTGACCATGGACGCGGTGGCCGAGCAGGCCGGGGTGACCAAGCCGGTGGTCTACAGCGTGTTCGTCAACCGGGCCGACCTGCTCGCCGCACTGCTGCACCGGGAGCAGCGGCAGGGGATGGCGCAGTTGCTCTCCGTCCTGCCCGCCGACCTCGATCGGCTGCCGGTCGATCCCGCCGAGCTGGTGGAGCAGGCGCTCACCCGGTTCCTCCGGGTCGTGCGCGCGGCGCCGGACCGGTGGCACTGCATCGTGCTGCCGATGGCCGACATGCCGGCGCCGTTCCACCTGGCCCGGGAGGAGGCGCGTGCCGACGTGCTCGGCCGCACCACCGAGGTCGCGCGGTCACTGCTCCGCTCGCTGGACGCCCCGCCGGAGCTCGACCCGGAGATCGTCGCCCACGCGGTGGTGGCGCTGTTCGAGATGGCCGCCCGATTGGTGCTCACCGACCCCGAGCGCTTTCCCGTCGACCGCTTCCGCGCGGCCGTCCGCGCCGCGGTCGACCTCGCCCACCCGCGCTGACCGCGCCGGGCCGATACGGTGGCCGGGTGGGTGAGCACAGGGAGCGCATGCTGCGCGGTGAGCCGTACCGGGACAGCGATCCGGAGCTCGTCGCCGAGCGTCGCCGGGCCCAGGCCCTGCTCGACGAGTTCAACGCGACCACCGCGGACCAGATCGACCAGCGGGACGGGGTGCTGCGCGCGCTCCTCGGCCGGCTCGGCGAGGGGTCCTGGATCGTGCCGCGGTTCCAGTGCGACTACGGCTACCTCATCGAGATCGGCGCCAACAGCTTCCTCAACTACGACGCGATCCTGATGGACTGCGCGCCCATCGTCATCGGCGACGACGTGTCGATCGGCCCGCGCGCGCAACTGCTGACCGCGTTGCACCCGATGGCCGACCACGAGGCCCGGCGGCAGCGCTGGGAGACCGGCGCGCCGATCACCATCGGCGACAACGTGTGGTTCGGCGGCGGGGTCATCGTGTGCCCGGGGGTGACGGTCGGGGCGAACACGGTCGTCGGGGCGGGCAGCGTGGTGACCCGCGACCTGCCGGAGCGGGTGTTCGCCGCCGGCAACCCGTGCCGAGTCGTCCGCGGCCTCTGACCAGTGCCCGTCCTGCTCGCTGTGTCCGCGCACTGTGATCGGGTGTCGGCGTCGCACGGCGCGGACACGTGTGCACAGGGCGCGGACACACGGGCATGGGGATCAGGGGGTGGGGAGGGCGGCGAGGCGGGTGAGGATGGCGGCGGCCTGGTCGACGGTGCTCTCGACCACCTCGGCGACCGAGGGCAGATCGTCGAGCAGGCCCACCACCTGGCCCGAGGCGAGCACGCCGGCTCGGGTGTCGCCGTCGACGAGGCCGGCGCGCAGCAGCATCGGGGTGTTCGCCGCCATCACCACCTGCGCCCACGACCGCTCCCCGCGCATGGCCAGACCCTCCCGCACCATCGACCGCCACGACAGCCCGGTCAGCCGGCGGAACCGCGCCGCGTTGCGCACCGCCCGCAGCAGCCCACCGACCCGGCCCGACCGCTCCAACCCGTCGACCAGTTCGGTCCGCAGCACCCGATGCGGTAGCCCGTCCACCTTGCGGGTCACCACCGTGTCGCCGAGGCCGCGCTCCAGGTACGCCCGCTTCACCGCGTCCGGCACCGTGCTCTCCCTGGTCAACAGGAACCGGGTGCCCATCGCGACACCCGCGGCGCCGTAGGCCAACGCCGCCGCGAGCCCGCGCCCGTCGAAGAACCCGCCGGCCGCCACCACCGGGATGTCGACGGCGTCCACAACGGACGGCAGCAGCACCGTCGTCGCCACCCCGCCGGTGTGCCCGCCGCCCTCGCCGCCCTGCACGATCACCGCGTCGGCGCCCCACGCGGCCACCTTCTCCGCGTGGCGGGCCGCGCCCACCGACGGCACGACCACCACCCCGGCCGCCTTCAGCTCCGCGATCAGCTCCCGCCGCGGCGCCAGCGCGAACGAGGCCACCCGCACCCCCTCCCGGATCAGCAGCTCCACCCGCCGCGCGGCGTCCTCCGCGTCCGCCCGCAGGTTCACCCCGAACGGCCGATCGGTGCGGCGCTTGGTCTCCGCGATCGCCGCGGCCAGCTCGTCGTGGCTCATCGTCGCCGACGCGAGGATGCCCAGCCCGCCCGCCTCCGCCGTGGCCGACACCAGCCGCGGCCCGGCCACCCAGCCCATCCCGGTCTGCACCACCGGGTGGCGCACCCCGATCAGCTCGGTCAGCGGGGTCGGCAGCGTGGTCACGACGACACCTCCCGGTCCCGCCGCGCCTCCGGGTCCAGCACCGCGCGCAGCAACCGCAGCTCCTCGGCGGTGGGCCGTCGAGTCTCGCCGGCGTCGGTGGTGTCCAGCGGGAACCCGGTCGCGCGCACCACCTCCGCGACCGTCACCCCGGGGTGCACCGAGCGCAGCCGCATCGTCCGGTCCGGCCCCCCGAAGTCGAGCACCGCCAGGTTGGTCACCACCCGGTACACGTCGTGGAACCGGGTGACCCCGGCCGCGCGTGCCCGGTCGTGGCCCACCCCGGACACCACGTCCACCCGCTCGGTGAACACCCGCGGCGAGTGCCGCGGCACCCAGTAGCTGGTCCGGTGGTTGACCGTGTTGCCCGGCGCACCGCGCACCCCGAGCAGCTGCCGCGCCGGGCGCGCGTGGTCGCCGATCGCGGAGATGTTCTGGTTGCCGTACCGGTCGAGCTGGTTGGCCCCCATCACCACGTGCCGCCGGCCGTGCGGCACCACCGTGTCCAGCACCTTCCGGAACGGCTGCCAGCCCTCCACCACCGGCTCACCCACGCCCGGCGTGCTCGCCAGCAGGTACGCCTCGCCGTCGCTGAGCAGCAGGTCGGGCTCGAAGGTCAGCCGGGCCAGCCGGGCGCCCAGCGCCGGCAGCAGGCCCATCGGGCTGGCCAGGATCTCGCCGTCGCCGCGGAACAGCTCGGCGCACGCCACGGCGGCCACCTCGGCCCTGGTCACGTCGCTCACGATCCCTCCTCGGCGGCGAAAGCCGCCACCTGGGCCTGGTAGTGGTCCTCGTCGCCGGACAGGAACCGGTCGACGAACGCCGGCCACGCCTCGGGGTCCTTGGCCGACTCGACGTAGTGCCGCTGGAACCGCTCGTCCCGCCCGTAGTCCGGCGCCGCGCTGGTGAAGTGCGCGCCCCCCGGCGCCGCCACCACACCGTCCACGACGGACCGATTCAGCAGCAGGCTCTGCACCGGCCCGCCCGCGGTCAGCTCCGCGGTGTCCACCACCCGCTCCACGGAGACGTAGCACCGCCGCGCGGCCAGCGCGAACAGCTCGTCGAAGTACGGGTCGGGACCGAGGTACTGCGTGTTGCCGCGCGCGTCGGCCCGGTTGAGGTGCACCAGTGCCGCGTCCAGCCGCAGCGCCGGCACGGCCAGCAGCTCCTCGCCGTCGGCGTAGGGCGAGCGCACCGTCCGCAGCTCCGGGTTGAGCCGCGGCACGTCCGAGCCGAGCCCGGCCCGGACCGGCAGGAACGGCAGCCGCTGCGCCGCCGCCGACAGCCCCGCGCCGAGCATGCCCTCGTCGTACTCGGTAACGGCGATCTCGCCGGCCTGCCGCACCCGGCCGAACCACGGGTCGAACGGGATCGAGTCCAGGGTGACGAACCCGAACACCAGCCGCCGGATCCGCCGTGCCGACGCCAGCAACCCCACGTCCGGCCCGCCGTAGGACACCACCGTGAGGTCGGTCAGCGAGGAGCGCAGGATCGCCCGCACCAGGGCCATCGGCTTGCGCCGCGACCCCCACCCGCCGATGCCGATGGTCATCCCGTCGGACAGCTCGGCGACCACCTCGTCGGCCGTCATCCGCTTGTCGGCCATCACGCGCCCCCGTCCAGGAACCGTTGCCGCGCGCCGTCGGCGACACCGGCGAGGTTGAGCTCGAAGGTGAAGCCCTGTTCGAAGCGGTAGCTGCGGTGGACCGGCTGGGTGTCGATGCCGTTGATCGCCTGCTTGGCGGCGCGGATCACCCTGGTGTCCTTGGCCGCGATCCGCCTGGCGACGTCCAGCGCGGCGTCGTCGAGCTCGGCCCTCGGCACCACCGCGTACACCGACCCGTGCTGGTGCAGCTGCCGGGCGTCCACCGTGTCCGCGGTGTAGTACAGCGCGCGCATCAGGTGTTGCGGCACGAGCCGGGCCAGGTGGGTGGCCGCGCCCAGCGCGCCGCGGTCGACCTCGGGCAGCCCGAACGTCGCGTCCTCGGCGGCCACGACGACATCGGCGTTACCGACCAGCCCGACGCCACCGCCGAGGCAGAACCCGTGCACCGCGGCGATCACCGGCACGGCGCAGTCGTACACCGCGGCGAACGCGGCCGCGCAGCCCCGGTTGGCCCCGATCAGCACGTCGAAGCCGTTGTCGCGCTGGATCTCCTTGATGTCCACCCCCGCGTTGAAGCCGCGGCCCTCGGCGCGCAGCACCACCACGTGGCAGCTCGGGTCGCGCCCGGCGGCGGTGATCGCGTCGGCGAGGGCGAACCAGCCGCGCACCGGCAGCGCGTTCACCGGTGGCTCGTTCACCGTGACCACGGCGACCGCCGGGTCGGGGCGGTAAGTGGTGATGGCGTCGGTCATCCTGTTCCTAACCTAGCGTTTGCTTGGTACGTTAGCAGGGCTGGCAGATCCCCGGAAGTCGGTACAGGCCCGAGAAGGAGGTGGGTGGTGACGCTGGAACTGCGGCTCGACGACGCCGTCGTGCTGGTCACCGGCGGGGTCCGCGGGGTCGGCGCGGGGATCAGTCGCGCGTTCGCCGCCGCCGGCGCGCGGGTGGTGACCTGCGCGCGCACCACTCCCGAGCGGCCGGTCGCTGAGTTCGTGCCGTGCGACGTACGGGAGCCGGCGCAGGTGGACCGGCTGATCGGCACCGTCGTCGACCGGCACGGCCGGCTCGACGTCGTGGTGAACAACGCCGGTGGCGCGCCGTTCGCGGCCGCCGCCACCGCGTCGCCGAACTTCTCCGCGAAGGTCGTGGCGCTGAACCTGCTGGCCCCGCTCACCGTCGCGCAGCGGGCGAACGCCGTGATGCAGCGCCAGGAGACCGGCGGGGTCATCGTGAACGTGGGCAGCGTCAGCGGCGCCCGCGCCTCGCCGGGCACCGCCGCCTACGGCGCAGCCAAGGCCGGTGTGGACAGTCTCACCGCAACACTCGCGGTGGAGTGGGCGCCGAGGGTGCGGGTGGTCGGCCTGCGGGTGGGCATGGTGCGGACCGAGCGCGCCGAACTGCACTACGGCGACGCCGAGGGCGTGGCCGCGGTCGGCCGCACGGTCCCGTTGGGACGGTTGGCGGAGCCGGAGGAGATCGGCCGGTGCGCGGTGTTCCTGGCCTCCCCGCTGGCCTCCTACGTCAGCGGCGCCACACTGGCCGTGCACGGTGGGGGAGAGGTGCCCGCGTTCCTCGCGGCCAGCAACGCCGATGCCGTCAACGAGCAGGACAGGGAGGGGACGTGAGCGGAGCTTGCGTAGCGAACCATCCAACGCAGCAGCCTCGGCGAACGCCGCCGACGAGCGTCAGCGAGGAGGGGGCGTGAGCGGAGTCGTCGACGGCCGGGTCGTGATCGTGACCGGCGCTGGGAGGGGCATCGGGAGGGCGCACGCGCTGGCGTTCGCCAGGGAGGGCGCCGCCGTGGTGGTCAACGACATCGGCGCCGGGGTGGACGGCACCGGCGGCTCGGGCGGCCCCGCCCAGCAGGTGGTGACCGAGATCGTCGCGGCCGGCGGCCGGGCGGTGGCCAGCACCGACGACGTGGCCGACTGGGCCGGGGCCCGTCGGCTGGTGGACACCGCGCTCGAGGCGTTCGGTCGGCTCGACGTGCTGGTGAACAACGCCGGCTTCCTGCGCGACCGGATGCTGGTGAACCTGGCCGAGGACGAGTGGGACGCGGTGATCCGGGTGCACCTCAAGGGGCACTTCGCGCCGCTGCGGCACGCCGCGGCGCACTGGCGGGCCGAGGCCAAGGCCGGCCGCCAGCCGGACGCGCGGATCGTCAACACCAGTTCCGGGGCCGGCCTGCTGGGCAGTGTCGGGCAGGGCAACTACTCGGCGGCCAAGGCCGGCATCGCGGCGCTCACCCTGGTGGCCGCGGCGGAGCTCGGCCGGTACGGGGTCACGGTGAACGCCATCGCCCCGGCCGCGCGCACCCGGATGACCGAGCGGACCTTCGCCGACACCATGGCCGCGCCGACCGGCGGCTTCGACGCGATGGCCCCGGAGAACGTCTCGCCCCTGGTGGTGTGGCTGGGCAGCCGGGAGTCCGCGGACGTCACCGGCCGGGTGTTCGAAGTGGACGGTGGAAGGGTGTCGCTGGCGACGGGCTGGCGGCACGGCCCCGAGGAGGACAAGGGCGACCGGTGGGAGCCGGCCGAGCTGGGCCCGGTGGTGCGCCGCCTCATCGACCGCGCCCCCGACCCCGAACCCGTCTACGGCACCTGACGACCGGGGGCGGAACCGGGCCGGCATACCGCTAGCGGCGGCTGTCGCCGGATGCCGCCTCACGACGCACCCGACCTCCGCCCGAAACTGTCGGTCGGCGGTGCGACAGTACGCGCATGGCGACCTGGAAGCAGTTCGAGACGGAGGCCCCCGACCTGGCGGCGGCGGTGCGGGCGCGGTTCACCGCGCGGCCGAGTCGCACGTGCTCGCCACCCTGCGCCGCGACGGCGCGCCGCGGGTGAGCGGCAGCGAGGTGGACTTCCGCGGCCCCGACCTCTGCATCGGATCGATGCTCGACGCGCGGAAGGCCCGCGACCTCCGGCGGGACGGCCGGTGCGCGCTGCACGCCAACCCGGGCGGCGGGATGGGGGAGGAGGGGGACGCCAAGCTCGCCGCGGTGGCGGTCGAGGTCACCGACCCCGACGAGGTCCGCCGAGCCCTCGGCGACCAGCCGGCCCATCTCTTTCGGCTCGATCTGACCGAGGCGGTGGTGACCTCCGTCGAGGGCAACACCCTGGTGGTCCGCGCCTGGCACCCCGGCGGGCCGGAGGTTCGCTACGAGCGCCCGGACAACGGTCCGGTGGTGCGGGTGGACGCCTGAGCCACCCCGGGCGGGGCGCGGTCAGAGCCGTTCGAGGATGGTGCCGGTGGCCATGGCGCCGCCGGCACACATGGTGACCAGGGCGGTCGCGGCGTCGCGGCGTTCGAGTTCGTGCAGCGCCGTGGTGACCAGCCGCGCGCCGGTGCCGCCCACCGGGTGGCCGAGGGCGATCGCGCCGCCGTTGACGTTCACCCGCTCCGGGTCGGGCCGGTGCACCCGCTGCCACGACAGCACCACCGACGCGAACGCCTCGTTGACCTCGAACAGGTCCACGTCGCCGACCGCCAGCCCGGCCCGGCGCAGCACCCGCTCGGTGGCCCGCACCGGCCCGTCGAGGTGGTAGTACGGCTCGGCGCCCACCAGCGCCTGGCTCACGATCCGGGCCCTCGGCCGCAGCCCGAGCGCGCGGGCGCGGTCGGCGTCCATCAGCAGCACCGCGGCCGCCCCGTCGGAGATCTGTGACGACGTCCCCGCCGTGTGCACCCCGCCGTCGACCACCGGCTTCAGCGCGGCCAGCCCCTCCGGTGTGGTCTCCCGCAACCCCTGGTCGCGGGTCACCAGCCGGGTCTGCCCGGTGGGTCGCCCTTCGGCGTCGAGCTCCGGCGCCTTCACCGGCACCACCTCGCGGTCGAACCGGCCCTCGGCCCACGCCGCGGCGGCCTTCGCCTGCGAGGCGACCCCGAAGGCGTCGATCTCCTTTCGGGTCAGCCCGCGGCGCGCCGCGATCCGTTCGGCGGCGCCGTACTGGTCGGGCATGTCGATCGACCACGTGTCGGGCTTCGGCCGGCCGACGTCGACGCCCCGGTTGGCGCCCAGCGGCACCCGGCTCATCGACTCGACCCCGCACGCCACGCCGGCGTCGATCGCGCCGGCGGCGATCAGCCCGGCGATCAGGTGCACGGCCTGCTGCGCCGATCCGCACTGGGCGTCGATGGTCGTCGCACCGCACCCTTCGGGCAACCCGGCGTGCAACCACGCCGTTCGGGTGACGTTGCCCGCCTGCTCACCCGCCTGGGTGACGCTGCCGCCGATGACCTGTTCCACTTCCGCGGGGTCGAGACCGGCCCGCTCGAGCACCGCCCGCTGGGCCACGCCGAGCAACTCGGCGGCGTGCACGCCGGAGAACCAGCCCCTGCGCCTGCCGATCGGGGTCCGCACGGCCTCGACGATCACGGGATTGCCCACACTGCGCTCCTTCTTCCGGTGCCTGCCCTGCAAAACTAGAACAAGTTCTCATTGTGAGCAACGGACGCCGCTGTCAACCGCCGTCCGGTGACTCTCCGCTGGCAGATCCACTACCAGGATTTTCGAGATCGTCGCGCTGGGAGTTAACGGGTTTCACTGAAACTCTTCCGTTAGTTAACACCGTATGCTTCAATCGCCCTTTAGAACGTGTTCCACGACTTCCGGAGGTGGCCGTGTCCACGCCGTTGCTCCCCACGGGCTTCGACTTCACCGATCCCGACCTGTACGCGACGCGCCTGCCGCTGGAGGAGTTCGCCCTGCTGCGCCGGACGGCTCCGGTCTGGTGGAACCCGCAGCCGCACAACAAGGCCGGGTTCCGCGACGACGGCTTCTGGGTGGTCACCCGGCTGGAGGACGTGAAGACGATCTCCAAGGACTGCGAGCTGTTCTCCTCGCGGGAGAAGACGGCGATCATCCGGTTCGACGAGTCGATGACCGAGGACGTGCTGGACGTCAACCGACTGATGATGGTCAACATGGACCCGCCGCAGCACACCAAGCTCCGCCGAATCGTCTCGAAGGGGTTCACCCCGCGGGCGATCGGCCGGCTGGAGAACGCGCTGCGCGAGCGGGCCGAGCGCATCGCGCACGAGGCGCGACGGAAGGGCTCCGGCGACTTCGTCAACGACGTCGCGTGCGAGCTGCCGTTGCAGGCGATCGCCGAGCTGCTCGGCATCCCGCAGCAGGACCGGCGCAAGATCTTCGACTGGTCCAACCAGATGATCGGCTACGACGACCCGGAGTACGACGTCGAGCCGGTGGCCGCGTCGACGGAGTTGATCGGCTACGCGTGGAACATGGCCGAGGATCGCCGCAAGTGTCCGATGGACGACATCGTCACCAAGCTCGTTCACGCCGATGTGGACGGTGAGTCGCTGTCGTCCGACGAGTTCGGCTTCTTCGTCATCCTGCTCGCCGTCGCCGGCAACGAGACCACCCGCAACGCGATCACCCACGGGATGAAGGCGTTGCTCGACCATCCCGAGCAGTGGGAGCTGTACAAGGAGCAACGGCCGAAGACCGCGCCGGACGAGATCGTCCGCTGGGCGACGCCGGTGGTCGCCTTCCAGCGCACCGCCACCGCCGACACCGAGCTCGGTGGGCAGCACATCCGCAAGGGCGACAGGGTGGGCATGTTCTACAGCTCGGCGAACTTCGACCCGGAGGTGTTCGACGAGCCGAAGCGGTTCGACGTCCTGCGCGACCCGAACCCGCACGTCGGATTCGGCGGCACCGGCGCGCACTACTGCCTCGGCGCCAACCTCGCCCGGCTGGAGATCGACCTGATGTTCAACGCGATCGCCGACGCCATGCCGAACATCCGGGAGGTCGCGCCGCCGGTCCGGCTGCGCTCCGGCTGGCTCAACGGCATCAAGCACTACGAGGTCAGCTACAGCGGGTAGCCCGGTCGGCGGAGGCGGAGCGGCCGTTCGGCGGCCCCGCCTCCGCGGGCCACCCCCGGTCGGGGATGATGGCCGCCATGACCGCGCGCACCCGCCTCGTCGCCGACCTGTCCCTGCGCGTCACCACCCCGGGCAAGCTGGCCGCCTCGATCGCGGTCGCGAGCACCGCCGGCGTCGACGCGGAACGCTTCACCCTCACCGCCGAGGCGGAGCCGGCGTCGGTGGTGGAGGTCGTCGACTTCCCGCACGGCACCCGGGTGCACCTGCTCGACCTGCCGCGCGGCGACGTGCGGATCTCCTACGAGGCCGAGCACGCCTGCCGGGTGACCGAGGCCGAGCCGGTCACCGCCGCCGATCACATCCGCTACACCCGACCCAGCCGGTACTGCCCCTCCGACCGCCTGCTCGGCTTCGCCGGGCACGCGTTCGGCCGGTGTACGACCACAGTGGACACCGTGCGCGCGATCGTCGACCACGTGGCCGACCGGATCGGCTACGTGCCCGGCTCCAGCCGGTCCACCGACGGGGCGCTGGACACCCTGCTCGGCGGCGAGGGGGTGTGCCGGGACTTCGCGCACCTGTGCGTGGCGTTCTGCCGGGCCAGGGACATCCCGGCCCGGTTCGCCGCGGTCTACGCGCCCGGACTGTCCCCGATGGACTTCCACGCGGTGTTCGAGGCCGCGGTGGACGGGCGGTGGTACGTCTTCGACGCCACCCGGATGGCGCCCCGGCAGTCCCTCACCCGGATCGCCACCGGGCGGGACGCCGCGGACACGGCGTTCCTGACCACGCTCGGCAGCGACATCGAGCTCCGCACCACCAGCGTCACCGCGACGGTGGATCCGGAGCTGCCCACCGACGACGGCGAAGCCCTCGTCGCGCTCGCCTGAGAGAGTGTTTCGTAGCCGAAGCGCAACTCGGGGTGCGGGTCTCGACGTGGCGGACGTGGCCAGCGTGCGGGCTGGAGAGAGCTCTGCTCAGTGACCCTCAGTGATCCGACCCGCTCTCGGTCGGGATCTTCGCCCTTGTGGCGGGTCGGTACCGTACGTTGACGACCGACACCGGGTCGCCTTCGCCGACCCGCTGGAGGCGAATCGGCTCACCGCCGGGGTTGTCGTACAGCCGGATGCCCTCGCCGAGCAGGACCGGCGCGATGTGCAGGTCGATCTCGTCGATCAGTCCCAGTTCGAGAAGCTGACGGCCGATGGTCGGCGAGAGCACCTCGAGGTTCCTGCCGCCGGCCGCCGCCAGCCCGACCCGCACCGCCTCGGCCGGGTCGCAGTCGAGGAACGTGACTCCGTCCGCGGGTGTCGCGTCCTCGGGGTGATGGGTGAGCACGAAGATCGGTCCGTCCCAGGCGCCGCCGTACGGGCGGCTGTCCCCCGCGACGTCCCAGCCGTCTCGGCCCCCGAGCACGGCGCCCGTGGTCTCGACGTACTCGTCGACCAGGCCCGGACGGGCGGACATCCCGGTCATCCAGTCCATCTCGTGGTTCGGCCCCGCCACGAACCCGTCCAGTGACATGGTGAAGTGCCAGAGCACTTTCCCGGCCGCGGTCTGCGGCTCAGTGTCGTTCATTCGTCGCCTCCGGCAATCTGCTTGCGGTTTGCAACCGCTAAGCTAGACCCCACCGGTGGTAGATTGCAACCAGACCAGAGGTGGGGTGCGGTTTGGTGGAGACGGCGCGTTCGGGTTGTCCGATCAATGCCGCGGTCGAGGCGTTCGGCGACAGCTGGAGTCTGCTCGTGCTGCGAGACGTGATGTTCGGGAATCGGCGCTACTTCAGGGAGTTGCTGGCCGGCTCGGAGGAGGGGATCGCCTCCAACATCCTGGCCGACCGGCTGAAGCGTCTGGTCAACGCCGGCCTGTTGACCCGGGAGGACGCGGGGCCGGGACGGCGGGCCGCCTACAGCCTGACCGAGGCGTCGATTCAGCTGGTGCCCGTCTTCGCCCAACTCGGCGAGTGGGGTCTGCACCACCGCCCGACCACGAAGCGGCTACGGGTGCGGGCAGAACTGCTCGCGGCCGGTGGGCCTGAGCTGTGGTGTGAGTTCATGGCCGAGCTGCGGACCATCCATCTCGGCGAACCGGCGCCGGAACGGGACGGTCCGAGTGTCGTGGAACGCCTGGGCAAGGCCTACGCCGCCGAGCTCTGATGTCCTGCCCACTGCGCGACATCCGCCCGGCAACGGCCTGCCGCCCACCGCTGTCGCCCCGTTGCTCGACATTCTCCACCCAGCTCTGGGTGGGTCGACCGGGTACCCGGGCCCGCGGTCAGGTGGTGGGCTTGTCGGCGCCGACGACCCACATGGCGAAGAACTGTGAGCCGCCGCCGTAGGCGTGGCCGAGTGCCCGGCGTGCCCCGTCGACCTGGTAGTCCCCGGCCCGGCCCATCACCTGCTTGGCCGCCTCGGCGAAGCGCAGCATCCCGGACGCGCCGATCGGGTTGGTGGCCATCACCCCGCCGGAGGGGTTCACCGGCAGCCGGCCGTCCAGCGCGGTCTCCCCGGCCTCGGTGAGCCGCCAGCCCTGACCCTCCCCGGCGAACCCGAGGTTCTCCAACCACATCGGCTCGAACCAGGAGAACGGCACGTAGATCTCCGCCGCGTCGATGTCGGACAGCGGGTCGGTGATGCCGGCCTCCCGCCACAGCGCCGCCGCGGCGTCCCGGCCGGCCTGGGGATTGACCTGGTCGCGCCCGGCGAACGTGGTCGGCTCGGTGCGCATCGCGGTGGCGTGGATCCACGCCGCGCCACCGGGAACGGCGTCACCGGCGGCCTCGTCGCCGAGCACCATCGCGCACGCCCCGTCCGACGACGGGCACGTCTCGTCGTAGCGGATCGGGTCCCACAGCATCGTCGACGACCGCACCGACTCCAGGGTGATGTCCGCCTGGCGAAGGTGCGCGTACGGGTTGCGGGCGCCGTTGCGCCGGTCCTTCACCGCGACCATCGCGCCCACGTGCTCCGGCGCACCGGAGCGGCGGATGTAGGAACGCACGTGCGGCGCGAAGTACCCGCCCGCGCCGGCGCCCACCGGCATCTGGAACGGCGGCAGGATCGACAGCGCCCACATGGCGTTGGACTCCGACTGTTTCTCGAACGCCACGGTGAGCACCCTGTGGTGCACGCCGGCCTGCACCAGGCTCGCCGCGACCAGCGCGGTCGACCCGCCGACCGACCCGGCCGTGTGCACCCGCAGCAGCGGCTTGCCGGAGGCGCCGATGGCGTCGGCGAGGAACAGCTCGGGCATCATCACGCCCTCGAACAGGTCGGGCGCCTTGCCGATCACCACCGCGTCGATGTCGGGCCAGTCCACCCGCGCGTCGAGCAGAGCCCGGTCGATCGCCTCGCGCAGCAGCCCGGGCATGGACACGTCGGTCCGCTTGGCCCGGTGGTGCGTCTGCCCGGTGCCGAGCACCGCGGTGAGTCGCTTGCCCATCTAGCCGGCTCCTTCCAGCACCGCCACCAGGTTCTGTTGCAACGCCGGCCCGCTGGTCGCGTGCGCGAGCACCCGGCCGGCCCGCCCCTCGAGGACCTGCCGGGCGGCCTCGCCGATCCGGGTCAGCCCGGCGGCGAACATGGGGTTGCCGGCGAGCGCGCCGCCGGACGGGTTGACCCGGACCCGCTCGTCGAGGCCGAGCGCGCGGCGCAGGATCAGCTCCTGGTGGCTGAACGGGGCGTGCAGTTCCGCGATCTCCACGCCGGCGGTGCCGACCGCCGCGGCGGCGGCCTCGGCGGAGGGGGAGCGGGTCAGGTCGCGGGCGCCGAGCACGGGGGAGTCGACGTGGTGCGCGATCCCGCGGATCACCGCGGGCCGCTCGGCGATCTCCCGCGCCCGGGGCAGGGCGGCGAGCACCACGGCCGCCGCGCCGTCGGTGACCGGGGCGATGTCGTGGGCCCGCAGCGGGTCGGCCACCATCGGCGCGTCGAGCAACTCGGCCACCTCCACCGCACCCGACCGCTGGGCGGCCGGGTTGGTGGCCGCGCCGGTGAGGCTGCGCGCGGCGACCTCGGCCATGTCCTTCTCGCTCCACAGCCCGGCGTCCAAACCCAGCCGGGCCTGCAGCCCGGCGACGCCGACCGAGTCCGGCCACAGTGGGGCCACCACGTACGGGTCGAGCTGCAGCGCCAGCACCCGGCGCAGGGCGCCGGCACTGGACTTGCCGAACCCGTACACCAGCGCGGTCTCCACCTCGCCGGTGCGGATCTTCAGCCACGCCTCGTAGAGCGCCCATGCCGCGTCCATCTCCACGTGCGACTCGTGGATGGGTGGGAACGCGCCGATCGCGTCCACCGCGGCGACGAACGAGAACGCCCTTCCGGCGAGGTAGTCCGACGAGCCCGAGCACCAGAAGTCGATGTCCGACTTGGATAGTCCGGTTCGGGCGTAGAGGTCGGCGAACACCGGCACCAACATCTCCACCCCGTTGGTGGTGCCGTGCGTTCGCCGCACGTTGGGTGCCTGGCTGAAGCCGACTACCGCCACGTCGTGCACCGCGATTCCCCCTTCACAGGTGGTGGGCGAAGGACTCGAACGGCGCGTCCGGCTCGCCCGTCGGTTCGAAGTGGTCGATGTTCTCCAGCGTGGTCGACCACTGCTCGCGCGGCTTCCACGCGGCGCGCACCCGCAGGCCCATCCGGACCTCCTCGGCGGGGCAGCCGAGCACGAGGTGCAGGAACGCGATGTCGGCGCCGTCGAGCAGGATGTAGGCCGCGACGTAGGGGGGCTTGATCCGCTGACCGAGGAACGGCACGTTGACGACGCAGAACGTGGTGACGATGCCGGTGTCCGGCAGCTCCACCTCGCCGGCCGTGGGAACCCCGTCGGTGGGGCAGGCGCCGCGCGGCGGGATGTAGACCTTGTGGCACGCCGGGCAGCGCTGGCCGATCAGCCGGCCCTCGGCGAGGCCGCGCAGGTAGCGGCTCTCCTCCGGCGACGCGGAGTGCTCGTAGTGCAGCCGCACCGGGGTGACGATCGTGCCGATCGGGTCACCCTCGGCGCGCTCGGCCACCGGCGGTGGTGGGGGCATCGGCGCCGGCTCGGCGTCCGGCGGCGCGTCGGCCGGGACGAAGTAGGCGAGGTCGCGGATGTGGCCGACCGGCTCGTCGGCCCAGCGGGCCCGCACTCGCATGCCGGTACGCATCGCCTCGGGGCCGGGGACGTCGACGGCGTGCAGCAGCGCGGTGTCGGCGCCGTCGAGCCGGATCAGCGCCCAGGCGAACGGGCGTTGCAGCGGCTGACCCTCCAGCGGGGAGGCCGCCCACGACCACGACGTCACCACGCCGGTGTCGGCGACCTCGACGAACTCGGTGAGGGGCTCGGCCGTGACCGGGTCGTACTCCACCGGCGGCACGTGCACCCGGCCGTCGCCGCCCCGCACGCCCTCGATCCGGCGCTCGCGCAGCGCGGTGAAGAACCGGCCGAGCACCGGGCCGACCGAGCGGGTGTAGTCGAAGGCGATGGTCAGCGGGGCGGACAGCGGGTCCTGCGTCGTCGACGGTGCGCTCACGGCAGAAGTGAAACACGTTCTCGAAATCTCGGCAAGTGCCTGCCGGGGGAGCGGGTGACATCTTGCCCAATGGTGGAACAGGTTCTAGATTTGCGGGTATGCCCACGACATCCCTCCCGTCCGCCGGCGCGGTCGGCCTGTGGAACATCGCCGCCGAGCAGCCCGACGTCACCGCGGTCGTTGACCCCGACGGCAGCGAGGTCGGCTACGGCGCGCTCGCCGCCAAGGCCAACACCTACGCCCGCGGTCTGCAGGCGCTGGGGCTGGAGCCCGGCGACGCGGTCGTCGTGCTCCAGCCCAACGGGGTGGAGCTGCTCGCCGCGTACTTCGCGGCCATCCAGTCCGGGCTCTACGTGGTGATGGTGAACTGGCACCTGGTCGGTCCCGAGGTGGCCTACATCCTCGCCGACAGCGGCGCCAAGGCGTTCCTGGCGCACGAGCGGTTCGCCGACACCGCGGTGGCCGCGGCCGAGGAGGCCGGGGTGCCGGCCAAGGCCCGGTTCGCGGTCGGCCCCGTGCCCGGGTTCCGGCGGATCGACGAGTTGGGCGCCGGCGAGGGCGACGGGCGGCCGGCGCGGCGCACCGCCGGCTCGCCGATGCTCTACACGTCGGGCACCACCGGCCGGCCCAAGGGCGTGCGCCGGCCGCTGACCGGGGCCGATCCCGACCAGGTGCCGCCGGCGTCGGCGTGGTTCTTCGGCGTCTTCGGGCTGCGGCCGTTCGACGGGCACGTGCACCTGTGCGGCTCGCCGCTCTACCACACGGCGGTGCTCAACTTCGTGGCGATCTCGCTGCAGCTCGGCCATCCCGCCGTGCTGATGGATCGCTGGGACCCGGAGAAGATGCTGCGGCTGATCGAGCGGCACCGGGTGACGCACAGCCACATGGTGCCCACGCAGTTCCGCCGGCTGCTGGCGCTGCCCGACGACGTCCGCTCGCGCTACGACCTGTCGTCGCTGCGGGTGATGATCCACGGCGCCGCGCCGTGCCCGCTCGAGGTGAAGCGGCGGATGCTGGAGTGGTGGGGGCCGGTGGTCACCGAGTACTACGCGGCCACCGAGGGCGGCGGCACGGTGATCAGCGGGGAGGAGTGGTTGCGCAAGCCGGGGTCGGTCGGCCGCCCGTGGCCGGGCTCGACGATCAAGGTGCTCGACGACGATGGCCGGGAGCTGCCACCCGGTGAGACCGGCACCGTGTACATGAAGATGGGCGACTCGACGTTCGAGTACCACAAGGACCGGGAGAAGACCGAGAAGGCGCGGGTCGGCGACCTGTTCACCCTGGGCGACGTCGGGCACCTCGACGAGGACGGCTACCTCTACCTGCACGACCGGAAGAACGACATGATCATCTCGGGTGGGGTGAACATCTACCCGGCCGAGATCGAGGGTGAGCTGGTGATGCACCCGAAGGTGGCCGACGTCGCCGTGTTCGGCGTGCCGCACGACGACTGGGGCGAGGAGATCAAGGCCGTCGTGCAGCCGGCACCCGGGGTGGAGCCGTCGGCGGAGCTGACGGAGGAGCTGCTGGAGTTCGCCCGCGGGCGGCTGGCCAAGTTCAAGCTGCCGCGCAGCGTCGACTACCGCGCCGAGCTGCCCCGCGACCCCAACGGCAAGCTGTACAAGCGCAAGCTCCGCGACCCCTACTGGCAAGGCCGCGAGCGCGCCATCTGACTCCCGCCCGAGGGGCTCCGCTCGAGGTGGGCAAGCTCACGGGCGCGTGTGCGGCGGGGTGTCTGCGAGGTCTGCAGGCGCCGAGGGTCTGCCTTCTATCGGATCTTCTGGACGTGGGTGGTGTCGGCGTCGAGGACAGTGCCGTCGGCGCTGGTCGGCGCGATGTCCGGCACCGGGGTGCCGTGCTGGTCGACAAGGGTGGAGTGGGTCTCGCCGGGGGCGAAGGCGTGGCGTTCTCCCCACTGTCGCAGGGTGAGGATGACTGGGAAGAGGTCGCGGCCCGCGTCGGTGAGCACGTATTCCTGGCGGCGGCCCGATGGTGCGGCGCGCTGGGCGAGGAGCCCGTGAGCGATGAGCTTGCGGAGGCGGTCGGTGAGGATGTTGCGGGCGATGCCGGTGCGTCGCTGGAACTCGGTGAACGATCGTGCCCCGTCCATCGCGTCGCGGATGACGAGAAGGCTCCACCTGTCGCCGACGAGGTCGAGCGTGCGGGCGACGGGGCAGTCGGGGTCGGTCCAGTCGGGGTTCGGGGCACCCATGGCGGTGCGCGACATGGCACCTCCCGATGAGTTGCGGATTGAAACCATTATGCCGTACGGTCGAATTGGTTGCAATCTGCTACTGATTGGGCTTGGTGTGCGATGGACGTGTGGCGGCGGTTCCTGCTCGCGGTGGTGTGTGGTGTCGCTGTGGCGAGCATCTATGCCGCGCAGCCCGTCCTGGAGCCGATGGGACGCGATCTTGGTGTGTCGGCGGAACTCACCGGGTGGATCGTCGCGACCGGCCAGGTCGGCTATCTGGCGGGGCTGGTGCTGCTGGTGCCGCTTGGCGATGTGGTCGACAGGCGTCGTCTCATCGCCGTGCACCTGGCGCTCACCGCGGTGGGCATGGTCCTGACGGCCTCGGCGTCAGGACCATGGATGGCGTTCGTGGGGCTCGCGACGGCGGGGGTGTTCGCGGTCGTGGTGCAGACCACGGTGGCCTACGCCGCGTCGGTCTCGCTGCCTGCCGAACGCGGACGGAACATCGGTGTCGTGACCTCGGGCGTTGTGGTCGGCATCCTGGGCGCGCGGGTCGTCGCCGGCACGCTCGCCGAGGTGTGGGGCTGGCGGAGCGTCTATGCCGTGCTCGCGATGCTGTCACTCGGGCTCGCGGCCCTCGTCCTCGTCGTACTGCCGGCAGAGGAGCGCCCCAACCGACCTGCGGGGTACCGGCGGGCCGTCGTCTCACTCGGCGGACTGTTCGGGCAGCGCATCTTCCTCACGCGCGGGCTCATCGCGTTCTTCTTGTTCGCGTCGTTCGGAACCCTGTGGAGCGGACTGTCCCTGCCGCTGGCGGACACGCCGTGGCAGCTGAGCGAGAGCCAGGTCGGACTGTTCGGCATCGCCGGACTCGCCGGCGCACTCGGCGCGGCACGCGCGGGACGGTGGGCGGATGCGGGACGGGATGGCTCGGTCACCGGTCTCGCGCTCATCCTGCTCATCCTCTCGTGGGCAGCGATCGCGCAGCTGCCGTGGTCGCTGTGGCTCCTCGTCGTCGGAATCGTGGTTCTCGACTTCGCGGTGCAGGCCGTGCATGTGAGCAACCAGCATCTGCTCACCGCCGCGCATCCGGATCGCACCAGCAGCGTCATCGGCGGCTACATGGTCTTCTACTCGCTCGGTTCCGCCCTCGGCGCAGCCGCAACCACCGCCATCTTCACCGCCCACGGCTGGGCGGGCTCCAGTCTCCTCGGGGCCGGATTCGCGGCCTGCGCGCTGGTCGTCTGGGCGGGGTCCGGAGTGACCCGCCGGCGGCGGTTGGAGGAGCGGCTCCGCGTCCGGGGCGTGGCAGCGCCTGCACACGCTGCTGTTGGCCGAGCGGCTGGTTCGACCACCGGTGGTGATGCCGCCGTCACGCCCCTTCCTTGATTGCCTTCGATGCCATCGAGGGGCCTCGATGACATCGAAGGCAGGCTCGGGCGCCGTGTGGGTCAGCGGCCCTGGAAGTTCGGGGGGCGCTTCTCGGCGAAGGCGCGGGGGCCCTCGCGGGCGTCCTCGCTGGCGAAGACGCGTATGCCGTACTGGGCGTCCAGTTTGAACGCCTCCTCCTCGGGCATGCCCTCGGTGTCCCGCATCGTGCGCAGGATGGCCCGCACGGCGAGCGGCCCGTTGGCCGCGATCAGGTCGGCGATCTCGAGCGCCTTGTCCAGTGCGGTGCCGTCCGGCACCACGTGCCCGATCAGGCCGATCGCCTTGGCCTCGGCCGCGTCGAGGTGCCGGCCGGTCAGCAGGATCTCCGCGGCGAGCGTGTACGGGATCTGCCGCGGCAACCGCACCGCCGACCCGCCCAGCGGGAACAGCCCCCACCGCGCCTCGGACACCCCGAACCGGGCGCTCTCCCCGGCGATGCGGATGTCGGTGGCCTGCAGGATCTCCGTGCCCCCGGCGATCGCGGGCCCCTCGACCGCGGCGATGAGTGGCTTGGTGAGCCGGCGGCCCTTGAGCAGCCCCTCGATCCGGCTCGGGTCGAAGCCGCCGCGGTCGTAGGAGTCGGCGGGGGAGTTCCGGCTCATCGACTTCAGGTCCGCACCGGCGCAGAACGCCCCGCCGGCCCCGGTCAGCACGCAGCTGCGGATCTCGGGATCGCCGTCCACCCGATCCCACGCCTCGACCATTATCTCGAGCATCTCGCCGGTGAGGGCGTTGCGGGCCCGCGGCCGGTTCATCGTCACCACGAGCGTCGAGCCGCGTTGTTCGATCAGGGCGTGTGGTTCCTCGGGCATCCTGCCGCCTCTCGCTCACCGACGGGCCGCGCGAACGGGCCTCTCGAACGGACCATTGCCCAGAACGATAACATGTTCTAGTTTACTCGGGTGGCCTACAACATCGCGGATCTCTTCGAGCACGCCGTCGACGCCGTGCCGGACCGCACGGCGATCATCTGTGGTACGCGCCGGATCACCTTCGCCGAGCTGGACCGGCGCGCCAACCGGCTGGCGCACCACCTGGCGGCGCACGGCGTGGGCGAGGGCTCCCACGTCGGCGTCTACTCCCGGAACTCCATCGAGGCGGTGGAGACGATGATCGCCGCGTACAAGCTGCGCGCGATCGCCATCAACATCAACTACCGGTACGTCGAGGGCGAGCTGGACTACCTGTTCGGCAACGCCGACCTCGTCGCGCTGGTGCACGAGCGGCGCTACACCGACAAGGTCGCGGCCGTGCTGCCGAACCATCCAAAACTGGAACACGTTGTCGTAGTCGACAGTGACACGGACAGCGACAGTGACACGGACAGTGACACCGACGACGAGACGGAGGCCGACTACTCCGGCTACGGCGGCGTCGACTACGAGACCGCGCTGGCGGGGTCCTCGCCCGAGCGCGACTTCGGCCCGCGCAGCTCCGACGATCGCTACATCCTCTACACCGGCGGCACCACCGGCTACCCCAAGGGCGTGTTGTGGCGGCACGAGGACGTCTGGCGAGTTCTCGGCGGCGGCATCAACTTCGTCACCGGCGAGTACGTCGCCGACGAGTGGCAACTGGCCAACGAGGGCAAGGCCAGCGGCGGCCTGGTCCGCCTGCCCACCGCGCCGCTCATCCACGGCGCCGCCCAGTGGGCGACCTTCGGCGCGCTGTTCGGCGCCAGCACGGTGGTCTTCGTGCCGAAGTTCGACCCGCACGACGTGTGGAGGGCCGTGCAGGAGCACCGGGTGCAGGTGCTCACCATCGTCGGCGACGCGATGGGCCGCCCGCTGATCGAGGCCTACCGCACCGGCGGCTACGACGCGTCCTCGCTGGTCGCGGTGTCCAGCCACGCCGCGCTGTTCTCGCACAGCGTCAAGCAGGAGTTCCTGGAGTGCCTGCCCAACATCGTGCTCACCGACGCCATCGGCTCGTCGGAGAGCGGGTTCACCGGCATCGGCATGGTCAGCAAGGACTCCGACCACACCGCGGGGCCGCGGGTGAACATCGGTGTCCAGGCTGTGCTGCTGGACGAGCACAACCGCGTCATCGAGCGCGAGCCCGGCGCGGTCGGCCGGATCGCCCGCGGCGGGCACGTGCCGATCGGCTACTACAACGACCCGGACAAGACCAAGCAGATCTTCGTCGAGGTCGACGGGACCCGCTACGTGGTGCCCGGCGACTACGCCCGCTACGAGGAGGACGGCACGGTCACGCTTCTCGGCCGCGGCTCGCAGTGCGTCAACACCGGCGGGGAGAAGGTCTTCCCCGAGGAGGTGGAGGGGGCGCTGAAGTCCCACCCGGACGTCTTCGACGCGCTGGTCGTCGGCGTGCCCGACGAGCGGCTCGGCGAACGGGTGGCGGCGGTGGTGCAGCTGCGGTCCGGCGCCACGCCCGACTTCGCCGCGATCGAGGCGCACGTGCGGACGGCGATCGCCGGCTACAAGGTGCCGCGGTCGATCTGGCTGACCGACGAGATCGGCCGCACCCCCAGCGGCAAGCCCGACTACCGCTGGGCGCAGCGCTACGCCCGCGAGCACGACCCCGCGGTCGAGGCGTCCGCGACCCCGCGTTCCTGACCGGCCACCCGAGGAGGAGGCGCATGCGCACGGCACTGTGCGACACGCTCGGCATCCAGTACCCGATCGTCGGGTTCACCCCGTCCGAGCACGTGGCCGCGGCGATCAGCCGCGCCGGTGGGCTCGGCGTGCTCGGCTGCGTCCGGTTCAACGACGCCGTGGAGCTGGACTCCGTGCTGGACTGGATGGACGCCAACACCGGCGGCCGGCCCTACGGGGTCGACGTGGTGATGCCGGCGACGGTGCCGAAGGAAGGCACCTCGATGGACCTCACCAAGCTGATCCCCGACGAGCACCGCGCGTTCGTCGACCGCACGCTGCGCGAGCTGGGCGTGCCCGAGCTGCCCGACGACGCCGGCGAGCAGGCCGGCGTGCTCGGCTGGCTGCACTCGGTGGCCCGGTCGCACGTCGAGGTGGCGCTGCGACACCGGATCGCGCTGATCGCCAACGCGCTCGGCTCGCCGCCGGTCGACGTCATCGAGCAGGCCCACCAGCACGGGGTGCCGGTCGCGGCGCTGGCCGGTAAGGCCGAGCACGCGGTGCGGCACGTCGACAACGGCGTGGACCTCGTGGTGGCGCAGGGTTACGAGGCCGGCGGGCACACCGGCGAGATCGCCTCGATGGTGTTGCTGCCGGAGATCGTGGACGCGGTGGGTGCCCGGGTGCCGGTGCTGGCCGCCGGTGGCATCGGCTCCGGCCGGCAGGTGGCCGCCGCGTTCGCGCTGGGCGCGGTGGGCGCGTGGATGGGCTCGTACTGGCTGACCACCACCGAGTACCTAGAGACGATGAGCGAGTCGGCCGCCGTGCAGCAGGCGCTGCTGGCGGCCAGCTCGTCGGACACCGTGCGCACCCGGATCTACACCGGCAAGCCGGCCCGGCTGCTCAAGACGAAGTGGACGCAAGCCTGGTCCACGCCGGACGCTCCGGAGCCGCTGCCGATGCCGTTGCAGAACCTGTTGGTCGCGCCGGCGCACCAGCGGATCCACGCGGCGAAGGACCCCGCGGTGGTGTCGATGCCGGTCGGGCAGATCGTCGGGCGGATGAACGAGGTGCGCCCGGTGGCGGACGTGATGGTTGACCTGCTGCGCGACTACGAGGAGACGCTGACCAGACTGGACAAGACCCGCTGATCGGCATCGTTCAGCGCCGTCGACGCCGTCGCGTGGGGACCCACCGGCGGACGCCGAGTACGGCGAGCCCGGCGGCGAGCACCACCGCGCCGCTGAGCACCGACGGCAGGGGCAGGCTCAGCGCCAGCGTCGCGCAGCCGAGGAGTCCGACGATCGCCACGATCCGCGGCGCGCGGTGCTCGTCGGCGCGCAGGGTGAGCGCGCTGGCGTTGGTGACCGCGTAGTAGGTCAGCACGGCGAAGGAGGAGAAGCCGATCGCGCCGCGCAGGCCGGCCACGCTCACCAGCGCGGCGACGGCGATCCCCACGGCGAGCTCCGCCCGGTGCGGCACGCCGAAGCGGGGGTGCACCGCGGCCAGGGCGCGCGGCAGGTGGCCGTCGCGGGCCATCGCCAGTGTCGTGCGGGACACCCCGAGCACCAGCGCCAGCAGCGCGCCGGTGGCGGCGAGCGCCGCACCGGCCCGCACCACCGGTGCCAGGCCCGGCCACGCGGTCTGGCCGACCGCGGCGGCCACCGGGTCGGTCGCCGCGGCCAGCGTGCCCGGGCCGAGCTGCAGCAGCACGGCCAGCGCCACCGCCGCGTACACCACGAGCGTGAGGCCCAGGGCCAGCGGCACCGCGCGCGGGATGGTCCGCGCCGGGTCGCGGACCTCCTCGCCGAGCGTGGCGATCCGCGCGTAGCCGGCGAAGGCGAAGAACAGCAACCCGGCGGCCCGCAGCACGCCGTCGGCGCCGGCGCCGGGGAACGGCGCGAGGTGCGCGGGGTCCGGCCGGCCGGCGACGGCGACCGCGAGCACCGCGACGGCCAGCACCAGCAGGGTGACCGTCACGATGACCTTGGTGGCCTGCGCCGAGCGGTGCACGCCGCGGTAGTTCAGCGCGGTCAGCGTGGCGACCACGGCCACCGCGGCCAGCGACCGCCACGGCCGGTCCAGGCCCGGGGCGGCGTAGGCGACCACGGCCAGTGCCATGACGGCGCAGCTCGCGGTCTTGCCGACCACGAACGCCCAGCCGGCCAGGTAGCCCCAGACCTCGCCGAGCCGCTCCCGCCCGTAGACGTAGGTGCCGCCGGAGTCGGGGTGGCGGGCGGCCAGCCGGGCCGAGGAGGTGGCGTTGCAGTAGGCGACCACCGCGGCCAGCGCCAGCCCGAGCAGCAGGCCCGGCCCGGCGGCGGAGGCGGCCGGCGCGAACGCGACGAACACGCCGGCGCCGATCATCGACCCGAGGCCGATCAGGACCGCGTCGGACGTGCCGAGCCGACGGGTGAGCCGGTCGTTCACCAGGTCCCTCCCGATGGTCGTCGAGCCCGCGCCGTATGGCGGGGTCATCCTGGCATCCGGGTGACGGGTGGTCGGCATGCAACCTGGGTCCGTGTCGGCTCCGTCTGGGTGGGTATGAGGTCGAACATGAGGTTCAAGAAGATGATGACCGCCGTGGGCACGATCGGTGCGATCGCGCTGGTCGGGACCGCGTGCGGCGACCAGCGGACCGCGGGGCCGGACGAGCAGCAGCCGCCCGCCGCCGAGCAACCGGCGCCGAACGACCAGGCGTCGGCGCCACCGGAGAACCCGTCGCCACCACAGCCGAACGCGCCGGGGCAACCGGTCGCGCCGCCGGTCGAGGGCGCGGAGGGCGTGCCCTCGCCGCAGGTGAACGGGATGGCGCTGCCCGGCGGGTACCCGCAGCAGGTGTGGGTGAACGACGCCGGCCGGACGCTGGTGATCACCGCGCAGGAGGGCGGCTGCGGTCAGGCCAGCGCGGAGCTGACCGACCAGACCGACCAGCAGGTGGCGGTGCGGCTGGTGGAGACGATCCCGGCGGACGCGCAGGCGTGCACCATGGACATCCGGTACCCGACGATGACGGTCGAGCTGGCCGAGCCGCTGGGTGAGCGGATCGTGGTGCTCACCTACGAGGAACGCGACAGGAGCAAGGACTGACCGGTCGTGGAGTAGTCCTCCGGGGCCTCCACCTTCGGGGTCTCCAGGAGCCCTCCGCGAGTCCGG
Source organism: Amycolatopsis arida (assembly GCF_900115565.1). Classification (GTDB taxonomy): domain Bacteria; phylum Actinomycetota; class Actinomycetes; order Mycobacteriales; family Pseudonocardiaceae; genus Yuhushiella; species Yuhushiella arida. The sequence goes on from NZ_FOWW01000004.1 coordinate 522,276, forward strand.
AGCGGAAGATCACAGCGGCGGCCCGGCTCGGCCCGGCTAGGGTGACTCCCATGGGAGCACGCCAGGTGTCGGGGAGCCGGGTCGTCGCGGCGCCGCCGGAACGGATCTTCGCGCTGCTCACCGACCCGTCGAAGCACCCGCTGCTCGACGGGTCGGGCACGGTGCTGGCCGCCCGCTCCGCCGCGCCGCACCGGTTGGAGTTGGGCTCCACGTTTGGGATGGACATGCGCATGGGCGCGCCGTACAAGATCCAGAACACCGTGGTGGAGTACGAGCCGAACCGGCTGATCGCCTGGCGGCACTTCAACGGGCACCGCTGGCGCTGGCGGCTGCGCCCGGTGGGCGAGGACCGCACCGAGGTGACGGAGACGTTCGACTGGTCGACCGCACGCGTTCCACTGCTGATCTCGCTGAGCCCCTTCCCGAGGAAGAACAAGGCCGCCATCGAGAAGAGCCTGCGACGCCTGTCGGACATGTTCCCCGCCTGACCACCTGGCGTGTTCGCCGTTCCCGTCGCCGTGTGGGTTGTTCGCGTCGGTGCGTTGGCCGGTGGCGTCGGGGTACAGCGGCTCCCGGACTTGTCCCGGGGTCAAGAACTCGGGCCGCCGCATCCTTTGCGGTGATTGGGCCGCGTCGTGCCGTCACGGCACGGCCTCGCCGCTCTAGCGTCGGATCCATGCGCAGAGACGAATCCACCGCGCGGTCGCGCGAGCTGGGCATGGAGTTGGTGAAGGTCCGGGTGGCGGCGAACTTCACCGCGGAGCACCTGGCGCGGTTGTTGGGCTGGTCGCCGAGCAAGATCTGCCGGATGGAGAGCGGCAAGCGGGGCACCACGGAGATCGACGTGGCCATGTACGCCGCCCGCTGCAAGGCACCTCGCAAGGTGATCGACCGCCTGCGGAGGCTGGCCCGCCAGTCGGAGGCCGAGTACCGTCTCCAGGACCACGGCGAGTTGCTCCCGGACGAGCTGATCTCGCTGGTCACCCTCGAGACCACCGCGACCTCCATGGTGAGCTACGAGTGTCTGTGGGTCCCCGGCCTGATGCAGACGGAAGGGTATATCCGCGAACTGTTCAAGCTGGGCCGTCGTGACCCGGGCAAGCGCACGTTCGAGGATCGGGTGCACGCCCGGCTCACGAGGCAGCAACTGCTCACCCGGCGAAACGCACCACGAACCACCTTCTTCGTCCACGAGCACGCCCTCCGGGCGGAGGTCGGCAATCCGAAGGTGATGAGCGAGCAACTCACCCACCTCGCGGTGGTCGCGGGCCTGCCGAAGCGGGAGATCAGGGTGGTGCCGGCGGCCAACGCTCCGTTCGGCATGTTCGGTGGGGGCTTCCATCTGAAACAGGCCGCGAAGACTCCTCCAGTCGCGTATGTCGAGCTGGACGTGGCGAGCTTGTTTCTCGACGACGCGCGCTACATCCAGCGGTACCAGCAGTTGCAGGGTGACCTCGACGCGCACGCGCTGGACCGGCACGAGTCGCAGGAATGGCTCGCGGGCCTGGCGGACGAGTACGACCGGCGCGCCGCGGAGGAGTGACGGCGAGAGTGGGCCGGCGGAGCGAGCACTCTCCGCCGGCCCACTCGCCGATCAGCCCTGAGGGCGGAGTGAGCGGACCAGGGGGGCGAAGTACAGGTCCGCCAGGCGGCGGCGCTCCTCGGGGGAGTCGAGCGGCAGCACGGTCTCCGGGGTGAGCACCAGCGACAGCACGTTGCGCGCGATGAGCTCGGCGGCGCCGTCGATGTCCTCGTCCGGAAGGGTGATTCGGCCGGCCTTCACCTCGGCGCGGATGTGCCCGGCCACCCAGCTCCGCGCGGCGGCGAGCAGCCCACCGGCCTTCACCGTCAGGTGCGGCAGGATCAGCTCCGGCTCGGTGCGCAGCAGCCGGTTGAGCAGCCGGTGCCCGCGCAGGTAGTCGACGCAGAAGTTCAGGCCCTCGATCAGCTTCGCCTCGGGGTTGGGCTGCGCGGCCAGCACCGCGTCGGCCTTGGTGAGGAACCGGCGCAGCTCCCGCATGATCAGCGCGTTGAGCAGCTGGTCCTTCTTCGGGAAGTACCGGTAGATGGTGACCCGGGACAGCCCCACCCTGCGGGCGACGTCGTCGACGGTGAACCGGCGCAGCCCGAAGTCCTCGGCCTGCTCCAGGGCGGCGCCGAGGATGCGGTCGGTGTTCGCGTCGTCGGGTGGGTCGCCGCTCAGCGCTCGCTGCAGCAGGTCGACCCGCGGGTCACGGGTGCGCACCCGGCAAGCTTAACGCCTTTACAGCTTGACTTCACTTGTTACATGCGTTTTCCTGTCAGCAGGCCGGGCGGTGACGCCGCGGAACCCGAGGTGGAGGACCGATGGTGAAGGTCGGAGATCGCGAGGCCACGGCGCGGCGGCTGCTGCAGTCGAGCGTGAAGCACTCCTACGATCCCGAGGTCGACGTCGACTGGGACGCGCCGCTGGTGGACGGCAAGCTGTTCATCCCGGAGCGCACCGTCTCGATCTACGGCACCCCACTGTGGGACCGGCTCTCGCCGGAGCAGCGGATGGAGCTGTCCCGGCAGGAGATGGTCAACACGGTCAGCGTGGGCATCTGGTTCGAGGTCATCCTCATGCAGATGCTGCTGCGCATGGCGTACTGGCGGAACCCGACCAGCCAGCACGTGCGCTACGCGCTGACCGAGATCGCCGACGAGTGCCGGCACTCCACGATGTTCGCGATGCTGATCGAGCGGGTGGGGGAGCGGCCGTACCGCATCCCGCTGCCGTTGCAGGGGCCGGCGCACGCGCTGCCGCTGATCCTGCGTGGCGCGCCGATGTGGGTGGCGACGTTGATCGGGGAGGAGATCTTCGACGCCATCCAGCGCGAGCACCTGCAGGACGACGACGTGCAACCGCTGGTGCGGGCGGTGATGCGGATCCACGTCACCGAGGAGGCGCGGCACGTCCGCTACGCGCGGGAGGACCTGGTCCGGCAGCTCGCCGGCGCGCGCTGGCCGACCCGGGAGTTCACCCGGCACGTGGTGGCGCACGGGGCGTTGCTGCTGTCGCGGCTGCTGTCCCGGCCGGCGCAGTACGCCCGCGCCGGACTGCCCGACCCACGCGGCGTGACGGAGCTCGCCCGGAGCAGCCCGCACCGGCGCGAGGTGCTGACCGAGGCCGGCGGGAAGCTGGTGCGCTTCCTGCGCGAGGCCGACCTCATCGGCGGGCCCAGCGTCGCGCTGTGGCACCGCGCCGGGTTCCAGGTCTAGGGAAAGGTTCCCTCGCACGGGAGGTTGACGACGATGCCTCGACGGTTGTCCCACCAGCGGGTCGCGCGAGTGGTGGAGGCGGTGGTGCCGCAGGCCAGGGACCGGCTGGCCCGGCACACCGGCCGGCTCGCCGGCCGCATCGACTCCACGGCCGAGCAGGTCACCGACCTGGCCCACAAGGCGGCCTGGCACACCGCGCGGCTGTCGGACCTCGCCGCGCAGCGGATCGCCGATCGGGCCACCGTGCTGGCCGGCAACCTCGGCGACCACCTCGTCCGCGTCGGCGACCGCCTCGACCCGCCGCCGTCCCGCCCGGAGCCCCGCACCCTGCGGGTGGTCGCCAAGCCGCGCGACCCCGATCGGCGTGGCTGATCGAGCGCTGGTCAGAACAGCTTCTGCACCTCGGTGACGGCATACCCGAGCGCCGTGGCGGGTACCAGTGACGCCAGTGTTCCGCCGAGCCGGCCGGCGGTGCGTGCGTTCAACGCGATGATGACCACCGCGGCCACGAGGTCGAACACCACCGCCACGTCGGTTCCGGAGAACATGTTGTAGTTGAGCTGCCGCCAGATGGCTTCTCCAAGCAGAATGCCGCAGATGGTGGCTATGGACGCTGGCCCTTTCCACCCTCCGCGTCCCATGGTCGAGCTCGCCAGACCGAGGATGGGGCCGATCATCAAGGCGACGACGCTCCAGAAGGCGAGCGTCTCGGCGCTCATCGAGTACGTGGTGCCCGGATAGCGCGCGACGTAGATCACCGTCTTGCCTACTTCGAAAGCCACCACCGCGGCGAGGAGGGACACGACAGCGGCCGTGCTGGCGGTCCTCGTGGGAAGCCGAGCGCTGACCGCCACGCCGACCACCACCCACAGGCCGACGGTGTGGGCGAGCGGTGAGAGGGCGTCGCTGTAGTAGGCGCCGGCGCCGAAGGCACCCGATGCAACTCCGATGAGCACGGCGATGACCAGCGCCCGCGGGCCCGAGGGACGCCCGCGTCCGAAGCGGGCCACCCTCGGCTCCCGGTCCCCGTTCTCGTTCACGGCCAGCACCCCTCGCTGTTCGCCAGCGTCGAAACCGCCTCACCCGAGCACGAGTGTGACTGGTCGACTACGACACGCACGGGAATCCGCGGGTTCGTTGCCAGGGATCCACGTCGCGGTGCGTCGTGGGGTGCCAGGATCCGCCGCCGAGTGGCCCTGCGCGGGTGGCGGTGACGGCGTGGTGGGCGGTGTTGCGGAGGGGTCTTCGGTGGGGGTCGAGTCGTGGTGGTGGGCGGAACTCGGGTTGTTGGGTGTTCGGGTTGATGCGAACGTCCCATTCGGTGTGGTGGATGGCGCGGTGGTGGCTGGCGCAGAGGAGGACGAGGTTGGTGAGGTTGGTGGGGCCGCCGTCGGCCCAGGGGCGGATGTGGTGGGGGATCGTCCATTTCGGCGTGCGGGTGCAGCCTGGCCAGGCGCAGCCGTGGTCGCGGAGGGCGAGCATGCGGCGTTGGGCGGTGGTGGCGTGCCGGGTGGTACGGCCGAGGTAGAGCGGCTGGCCCCGCTGGCCGAAGATCGCGGGCACCACGGCGGCCTCACACGCCAACCGGCGTAGCTGGTCCAGGGTGGTGACCCCGGGCAGGCCGGTGAGGGTGAGCGGTTCGGCTCGGCCCGCCGGCCGTGAGGCAAGGGGGTCGTCTGCGGTACCGAATGGACCGGCCGTGCCAGCGCCCCTGGCCGGAGGCGGTGGGGGCTCGCGGTGGTTGCCCGCGGGCTCCGCCGCGTCGGGTGACTCCGTCGTGTCGAGTGACTCCGTCGTGTCGGGTGACTCCGCCGCTTCTGGTGTCTTCGCCGCCTCGGGTGTCTTCGCCGCCTCGGGTGTCTTCGCCGCCTCGGGTGTCTTCGCCGGTGTTGCCGGTTCCGCTCGTCCGCCCCACCCCGGCGCTCCAGACGCTCCCGGTGGTCTCGGCGGGTTGGTCGGGCCGCCGGGTTCGGCCGGGGGGTGCGTACCGGTCGTGCGGTGGGTGCCGGTGGCCGGTGCTGGTGTGGGGTTGGGAGGAACCGTGAGCAGGGCCTGGCGGGCGCGGGTTTCCAGTTCGGCCAGGGTGGTGGTGACGGTGAGCACGGCGCGTTCGCCGCCCTGGACGGTGAGGTCGTCGGCGCGGGCGGCGCAGTCGATGATCTCGGCCAGCGCGTCGCCCTGGCGGGCTTCGCGGCTGCGCGGATCCCGGTTGCCGTCCGGGGCGGGTTGGGGCTTGGCCAGCGGTCCGAGCAACCCCTCCAACGTCGCCGCCGTCTCGGGGTCGAGGTAGCCGTGGAAGCGCAGGTCGCCGTGCCGGTCGTAGTGGTAGGCGAACTCTCGCCGTGGCCCCACCACCACCTCCTCGTCGGTGTCGTGGGGTGGGTGGCCGTCGGCCTCCCAGTAGGCAACCAGCCGGCGGCCGGCGATGCGCACCTTCTCCGGGGTCGCCTGCGTGGCCAGGTCCAGCAGCGTCCGCTCGGCCTCGGACCGGGATTGGTCGGGGACGGCGGTCGGGCAGCGGGCCATGATCTCGGCGATCACCCGCGCATGCTCCACGCTGATCTCCCCGGCCGCCAACGCCGGCGCGGTCGCCGTCAGCCTCGGCGGGCGCGGCTCCCCGGACAACGTCGGCTCCGGCTGAGTGGCCTCGACCAGACCGAGGCGGGCGCGGATCTCCCGCGCCGACAGACGCAGCTCCTCCCGCAACCACCCCGTCGTGCCCGCATACCCCAACCGGCGTCCGAGATCCCGCCGCTCGGCCTCGCCGAGCGGTTCCACCATCCGCGCGTCCATCCGACGCCGCGCGGCCTCGATGGCGAGCACCTCCGCCGCCACCTCCGCATCACCCCACCGCCACACCGGCGACGGTGAGGGTGTCGTGGCTGCGCTCTCAGACATGCCACCAGAATACCGCCAAACCTCGAACAACTGTTCGACACAACCGAGTGAAATCATCCCACCCTTGTCCAAAAAGGACAGATAGGAGACGTTGGGCGGCAAGGTGTTTGGGGACCCCCCGATTCCCATTCTATCGGCGATCCGGCCGGCGCAAGGCGGTCGTGGAAATCTGTGGATAACTAATGGGTGATGTGGACAACCGGGTCGCTAGTGGCGAGCTCGCGCGCTGGGTCGGGCTGGGAGGCAGGCCGACTGGCGCACCGCGAGGCGAAGGGCGGGAGCCGGTGTTTGCCGTGGCCGGCGTGATCTGACGTGGGGTCACCTCTTCCTCCCTTCGCCGTGAACTTCTTGGCAGGCCGAGCAAGTCGGCACGTCGCAACGGCCGTCGCTCGCCCCTTGCCCGGACTCCACTACCTTGTGTTACTTTGTAGTGGTACTCGGTGTCACTGAGTACCAGTGCGGTCAGGAGGACCGGGATGGACGACCTGACGGAGATGTTGAAGGGCACGCTCGAGGGCTGCGTGCTTCAGATCATCGGCAGCGAGGAGACCTACGGGTACGCCATCACACGTCGGCTGAACGAGCTCGGCTTCACCGATGTCGTCGAGGGGACGGTGTACACCATCCTGCTGCGACTGGAGAAGAACGGGCTCGTCCAGGTGGCGAAACGACCGTCCGGGCTGGGCCCGCCACGCAAGTTCTACGCGCTCAACGACGCGGGGCGCGAAGAACTCGCGACGTTCTGGGCGAAATGGGAGTACATCACGTCACGGATCGACAAGCTCAGGGAGGGCGGGAGATGAACTTCTGGGAGACCATCACCGGCAGCGATCTCACCCGGCAGTACAAGGCGTTCGAAGCCAGGGCCGAGGCGTTGCCGGCCGACTACCGGGCGGCGTGGGAACAGATCAAGGGCCATCTTTCTCCCTACGCGGACTTCACGGGTCGAAACCTGATGCCGATTCTCGACGGTGCTCTGGGGTTGCTCGAAGAGACCGCGGCCGACGGGCAGAGCGTTCACGAGGTGCTGGGTGACGACATCGCGGGCTTCTGCGCGGCGCTGGCCGGCGGCGAAGGAGCCCGGAGCTATCGCGACCGGTGGCGCGAGCAGTTGAACAGGAACGTCGCCAAGAAACTGGGCAGGCTGGGAGGCTGACGTGGGCATCCAAGACATCATCCAGGGCAAGAAGCAGTGGCGGGCGCACGTGGCGCGGGTCAAAGCGCTCCCACCGGACTACCAGATCGTCTACAAGGAGATTCAGCGGTACCTCTTCAAGGTCGGGCCGATCGACCTGTCCGAAGGGCACCTGCTCTCGGAGATCGTCGACTTCTTCGAGGAGGGCGCCGCGGCCGGCAAGGGAGTCCTCGAACTCATCGGCGACGACGTCGCTGCCTTCTGCGACGACCTGGTCAAGGACTCGCGCACCTACGCGGACATCCATCAGGAGTCCCTCGGCGGAGGACCCGGCGCGGTCGAGAAGTGACACCCGCGACCGGCCGGTGCTCTGGTTCGCTGAGAACCAACCGGTGACGGCGAAGGTGGCGAGGAGCTAGCCGGAGAGCACTCCCGTCATGCCGGTGGCCTGCCAGTCGTCGCCCTGGAGGGTGGCGGTGACGCGGTGTTGCCCCGAGGCGCTCGCGGCCGGGGTGACCTCGAAGGCGAACGTTCGCGACGTGCCGTTCCGGAGCGGCGAGAACCGGTGGGTGGCCGGTGTCGCGGTCCAGCCCTCGGGCAGGGACAGGCTCAGCTCAGCCGCCGGGACGGTGCGGCCGGTCGCGGCGACGGTCACCTCCACGGGGAACGCGTCACCCACCCGCTCCGGCGCGGACGGCTCCACCCGCACCAGCGACCACGCGACGTAGGTCCGCCCGCGCCGCGCGGGGATGGTGATCCGCGGGCCGTCCCGGCGCACGTCGACCCGGCGGCCAGCCGCGTCGCGCACCTCGAACAGACCGCCGAACATCCCGCTCGCCACCGTCACCGGGCCGTCCTGCCCGGTCCGCAGCACCACCCGCGTCGGCGTCCCCGCCGCCCAGTCGAGGTCCACGGTCACGTCGCCGCGCGCCCGCAGCCCGCGCACCGATCCCGACGCCCAGAACACCGGCAGCGCGGGCAGCAGGTCGACCACGCCCCGGTGGCTCTGCAGCAGCATCTCGGCTACCCCGGCGGTCGCGCCGATGTGGAGCCGGACGCGGTCGAAGAGCGCCCGGTGGTCGGCGACGTGCGCGGCCCGTAACGCGCCGAACCCTGTGGTGGCGGCGCGCTCGACACGGTCGGCCGCCGCGGCCAGCGGGTCGACGCCGGTGCGGTAGGCGGGGTACTCGGCGGCGTAGTCCGTGCCCGCCGACAGGATGATCGTCACCGTGTCGGCGCCGCTGACGGTCACCGAGCCGTCCGCGCCGTCGGTGCGCGTGCCGCCCCGGTGCAGCACTCGCAGCCGGGCGGCGTGCCGGAGATCGCGGCGGGTCGATCGGCCGTCAGCCGGACGACGACGACGCCGTCCGGGGGCGGACGCGACGTGCTCGCGGGTGTACCGCACGCCGCCCGCCGTGTACTCCACGGCCGCGAAGTGACAGCCGCCGGCGGAACCGGGACCGCCGGTGCACAGTGTCTTCTCGGCGAACTGCACCCGCTCCCGATCGAGGCCGCCGAAGACGCTGGCGCCGAGCGCACCGTTGTCGATGGGCAACGACCGCGTCTCCCAGTCGGTCGCCGGCTCGTCGTACCACAGGGTGAGTCCGTCGCCGCCCTACACCGGTTGCTCGAGGCGGGACACCGACCCCGCCCGGACCGACTTCGGGAATCGCAGGGGGCCGGCACACCGCCACCGAGCGCGCCGAGAAAAGGTCCGATGTATCCTCCCGATCATTACGCAGGAAGGACCAGCCATGCCGGAGAGATCGCGCTGTACACCGAGCCGCAGCCCGGCCGGGAGCTCGCCCACGACGCCGGGCGCCGCACCGTCCCCTCCGATGTCGTGAGGGGCTGACGCGATGTCGGTGACCGACGCCGCCATCGAGGCGATCAAGCAGATGATCGTGGATGGCGAGCTCAAGCCCGGCGACCGGCTCCCGCGCGAGCCGGACCTCGCCGAGCGGCTCGGGCTGTCCCGCAACTCGCTGCGCGAGGCGGTCCGCGCGCTGTCCCTGATCCACGTGCTCGACGTGCGCCAGGGCGATGGCACGTACGTCACCAGCCTCGAGCCGTCGCTGCTGATGGACGCGATGGGGTTCGTCGTCGACTTCCACCGCGACGACACGGTGCTGCAGTTCCTCGAGGCACGGCGGGTCATCGAGCCGGCCGCGACGGCGCTGGCGGCCGCGCGAATGTCCGACGACGACATCGCGGACCTCGTGACCCTGCTCGACTCGCTCGGCGACACCCCGACCGTCGACGAGCTCGTGGCGAACGACCTCGAGTTCCACCGCCGGATCGCGGTGGGCTCGGCGAACCCGGTGCTGTCGTCGCTGGTGGAGAGCGTGTCGGGACGCACGCAGCGGGCGCGGACCTGGCGCGGCATCACGCAGGAGGGCGTCGTCGAGCGCACCCTCGCCGAGCACCGCGCGATCCAGCAGGCGCTCGCCGCGCGGCAGCCCGACGTCGCGCGGGCCTGGGCCACCGTCCACATCGCCGGCGTCGAGCAGTGGATCCGGCAGACCCTGGTCGAGGGATAGCGGTCACCGGGGCCGCAGCCGCAGGTCCTGCATGCCGCCGTCGACGGCCAGGCCGACGCCGGAGGTCGACGTGGCCAGCGGGCTGGCGAGGTAGACCACGGCGTGCGCGACCTCCTCCGGCGACACGAGCCGCCCGTGCGGCTGGCGCGCCTGCAGTGCCGCACGCTCCGCGACGGGATCGTCGGCCTTCTCCAGCAACCGCCTGATCCACGGCGTGTCGGCCGTGCCCGGGTGGACGCAGTTGACCCGGATGCCCTCGCGCAGGTGGTCGGCCGCCATCGCGCGGGTCAGCGCCGCCACCGCGCCCTTCGACGCGCTGTAGAGCGCCCGCTGCGGCAGGCCCGCCGTCGCCGCGATCGACCCGACGTTCACGATCGCCGCCGCCCGCGACCGCCGCAGGTGCGGCAGCGCCGCCCGGCTGGTCCGAACCATGCCGAGCAGGTTCACCTCCAGCACCCGCGACCACTCGGCGTCGTCGTTGTCCTCGACCGTGCCCTGCGCGCCGATCCCCGCGTTGTTGACCAGGACGTCCAGCCCGCCGAGCCGGTCCACGACGGTCGCGACGGCCGCCCGCACCGACGCGTCGTCGGTGACGTCCGTGCCGATCCCGACGATTCCGTCCGCGCCGGGGACCTCCGTCAGGTCCAGCACCGCCACCCTGGCCCCGCGCTCGGCCAGCGCCCGCACCACCGCGGCGCCGATGCCGGACGCGCCCCCGGTCACCGCGGCCACCACCCCGTCGAACTCGGCCATCACCGCTCTCCCGCCTTGACGAACTCCTGCCGTTGCCGGCCGAGGCCGGCGATCTCCAGCTCCACGACGTCACCCGGCGCCAGGTACGGGAACCGTCCGGACAGCGCCACGCCCTGCGGCGTGCCGGTCATGATCACGTCGCCGGGTTCCAGCGCGAGGTACTGACTCAGGTGCCACACCAGGTGCTCGACGCCGAAGATCATGTCCGCGGTCGTCGAGTCCTGCCGGGGCTCGCCATTGACCCAGCTGCGCAGCCGCAGGTCCGCGTGGTCCACCTCGTCGGGCGTCACCAGCCACGGTCCGAGCGGGTTGAACCCCGGCGCGCACTTGCCCTTGCTCCACTGCCCGCCGGAGTCGACCAGCTGGTGCCGCCGCTCGGACACGTCGTTGCCCACGACGAAGCCGGCGATGTGCGCGAGCGCGTCCGCGGGCGAGCCCAACCGCAGGGTGCGGGCGCCGATCACCACACCGAGCTCGACCTCCCAGTCGGTCCGCTCGCTGCCTGGGGGGATCTCCACGGCGTCGTTCGGGCCGGCGACGGTGTTCGGCGTCTTCAGGAAGACGATCGGCGCTCGAGGCGGCGCCGAGCCGGACTCCGCGGCGTGCGCGGCGTAGTTCATCCCGACGCAGATCACCGCGCTCGGCCGGGCGATCGGTGCGCCGATCCGCAGCGAGCGCGCCCCGGGCAGCTCCGGCAGCTCGCCGACCGCCAGCGCCCGCCGGGCCGCCGCGATGCCGCCGGAGGCCAGGAACGCACCGTCCACATCGGCCGTCAGTCCACTCAGGTCATAGGTCGTGCCGCCGTCGACGACGGCGGGCCGCTCGCCGCCGTCGGGGCCCAGCCGGGCGAGCTTCACTGTCCACTCCTCACGCCAGTGATCGGGTGTCTGTCCGACGACCCCTCGAGATGCTAGGCCACCGTCCCGGTTGTGGCGACCCTTGACGGCCGATACATCCGATGTATAAGGTTCGCCGTGACACAGACCACACAAGGGGGTGCGTGCGTGGCCCGGTTCGCCGCCCTGCAGACGCACGACGTGCGGTTCCCCACCTCGCTGGCGCTGGACGGGTCCGACGCCATGCACCCCGACCCCGACTACTCGGCCGCCTATCTCCGCCTGCTCACCGACGCGGGCGACGCCGGCCACGGGTTCGTCTTCACCATCGGCCGGGGCAACGACGTGCAGGTCGCCGCGCTGCGCGCGCTCGAGGGCCACCTCGTCGGGCGCGACGTCGACGCCACACTCGCCGATCTCGGCGGCGTGTGGCGCGAGCTCGTGCACGACTCGCAGCTGCGCTGGCTCGGGCCCGAGAAGGGCGTCATGCACATGGCGATCGGCGCGGTCGTCACGGCGCTGTGGGACCTGCGGGCCAAGCGCGAGGGCAAGCCGCTGTGGCAGCTGCTCGCCTCGCTCACCCCCGAGGAGATCGTCGACCTCGTCGACTTCCGCTACCTCACCGACGCGCTCACCCGTGCCGAGGCTCTCGACATCCTCCGCGCCGCCGAGGCCGGCCGCGCCGAGCGCGAGGCGAGGCTGCTCGCCGAGGGCTACCCCGCCTACACCACCACCCCGGGCTGGCTCGGCTACGACGACGACAAGCTCGCCCGCCTCTGCCGGCAGGCGGTCGACGAGGGCTTCCCGCAGATCAAGCTCAAGGTGGGCGCGGACGTGGCCGACGACGTCCGCCGGCTGCGCATCGCCCGCGCGGTCTGCGGGCCGAACGTCCGCATCGCCGTCGACGCCAACCAGCGCTGGGACGTCGGCGAGGCCATCCGCTGGATCAAGGCGCTGCGCCCGTTCGACCTCGCCTGGATCGAGGAGCCGACCAGCCCCGACGACGTCCTGGGGCACGCCGCCATCGCCAGTGCCGTCGCGCCGATCCCGGTCGCCACCGGAGAGCACGTGGCCAACCGCGTGATGGTCAAGCAGTTCCTGCAGGCCGGGGCGCTGTCGGTGCTGCAACTGGACGCCACCCGGGTGGCCGGCGTCAACGAGAACGTCGCGATCCTGCTGCTGGCGGCCAAGTTCGGGGTGCCCGTCTGCCCGCACGCGGGCGGCGTCGGCCTGTGCGAGGCCGTGCAGCACCTGGCGATGTTCGACTACGTCGCCGTGTCGGGCAGCACCGAGGGCAGGGCCATCGAGTTCGTCGACCACCTGCACGAGCACTTCATCACTCCGGTCGACGTCCACGGCGGGCGGTACCACCCGCCCAAGGCGCCCGGCGCGGGCACCGAGCTGCACCGCTCGTCCATTGTGGAGTACGAGTATGGCTGAGTCGCCCCTGCCGCCACGCACCCGCTTCGCCCTCGGGACGGCCAGTCTCGGCAACCTCTACGCGCCGATGAGTGACCAGCGGGCCCGCGCGGTGCTGGAGACGGCGTGGGAGTGCGGCGCCCGCTACTTCGACACCGCGCCGCACTACGGCCTCGGCCTCGCCGAGCGCCGCCTCGGCGCCTTCCTCGCCACGAAGCCGCGCGCCGAGTTCGTGGTCTCCACCAAGGTCGGCCGCCTCCTGGTGCCCGACCCTGGCGGCGCGCACCGGCTCGACGTCGAGCACGGGTTCCACGTGCCCGCCGACCACCGGCGGGTCTGGGACTTCTCGACCGCCGGCGTCCGGCGCGGCCTGGACGAGTCCCTCTCCCGGCTCGGGCTCGACTCCGTCGACATCGTCTACCTGCACGACCCCGACGAGCACGACCTCGGGCCCGCGCTCGCCGAGGGACTGCCGGCCGTGGCGGCGCTGCGTGCGGAGGGCCTCGCCGCGGCGGTCGGGCTCGGCTCGAAGTCCACCGCGGCCCTCGCCGCCGGAGCCCGGTCCGGGACGCTCGACCTGCTCATGGTCGCCGGCCGGTTCACCCTGCTCGAACAGCCCGCGCTCGACGACGTGCTGCCCGCCTGCCACGCCCACGACGTCGGTGTCGTCGCCGCCGGCGTGTTCAACTCGGGGCTGCTCGCCGAGCCGGAGCCGTCCGAGCGCGCGCACTACGAGTACGGCGCCCCGCCACCCGAGGTGCTGACCAGGGCCAGGGAGATCGCCGCCGTGTGCGCCGAGTTCGGTGTCGACCTCCCCACGGCGGCGCTGCACTACCCGCTGCGGGAACCGCTGGTGCGCACGGTCGTCGTCGGTGCCGCCACTCCCGGCGAGGTCCGGCAGGACCACCGGCGGCTGTGCGCCACGGTGCCCGGCGAGCTGTGGACGACCCTGCGCGGCAAGGGGTTGGTCCGGTGGTGAGATCGGTGACATCCAGGACTTCGGAGATCGTCGTCGACACGCACCTGCACCTGTGGGACCTCGCGGTGAGCGAGTACGCGTGGCTGCCCGAGGGCAGCCCGCTGCACGCGACGTTCACCGCCGAGCGGGCACGGTCCGAACTGGACGCCGCCGGCGTCGCCACGGCGATCCTGGTGCAGGCCGAGGATTCCGAGACCGACACCGAGTTCCTGCTCGCCCAGGCCGCCGAGCACGAATGGGTCGCGGGTGTCGTCGGCTGGGTCCGGCTCGACGACCCGGCCACCGCCGAGCGGCAGCTCGATCGCTGGTGGGAGCACCCGGCGTTCCGCGGGGTGCGCCACCTCGTGCACGACGACCCGCGCGACGACTTCCTCGAGCTGCCGGCCGTGCGCCGCTCCCTCGGCCTGCTCGCCGAGCGCGGCGTTCCGTTCGACGTGCCCGACGCGTGGCCCCGCCACCTCGCCCGCGTCGCCGACCTCGCCGCGGCACTGCCGGAGCTGACGATCGTGGTCGACCATCTCGGCAAGCCGCCCCGCGCGCGGGAGGAGTTCGCGGCCTGGCGCGCGACGCTGCGCGAGGTGGCGGCGCGGCCCAACACGGTCGCGAAGGTGTCCGGGCTCCAGCGGCCCGGCGAGCCGCTCACCGTCGAGGCGGCGCGGCCGGCGGTGGTGGCGGCGGTCGAGCTGTTCGGGCCCGCGCGGCTGATGTACGGCGGCGACTGGCCGATGACCGTCCCCTGTGGAGGGTACGGCTCCGCGTGGGAGGTGCTGTCGACGCTCATCGGCGAGCTGCCCGAGGGCGAGCGAGCCCGGGTGCTGGCCGGGACGGCCGCCGAGATCTACGGGGTGGCGACGCCATGACCGGCCTCGTCACGACGATCCAGCCGCTGCTCGAGGTCGAGGGCGTGGCCAAGAGCTTCCCCGGGGTGCGGGCGCTGCGCGACATGCGGCTGGAGCTGCGCTCCGGCGAGGTGCTCGCGCTGGTCGGCGAGAACGGCGCCGGCAAGTCGACGCTGATGAAGCTGCTGTCCGGGATCTCCACCGCCGACGCCGGCACGTTCACCCTCGACGGGGCGCCGTACCGGCCGGCCGGCCCGCGGCACGCGCTCGAGCTCGGCATCAGCATCATCCACCAGGAGTTCAACCTGGTGCCGCACCTGACGGTCGCGCAGAACATCCTCATCGGCAGGGAACCGCGGCGCGGCCGGCTGCTGCTGGACGAGCGCGCGCTCAACGCCGCCGCGGCCGAGCTGCTGGACCGGCTGCGCCTTCCGCTCGACCCGCGCGCCGTCGTCGGCGACCTCACCGTCGCCAACCAGCAGATGGTGGAGATCGCCAAGGCGCTGTCCCACGACCCGCGGGTGCTCATCATGGACGAGCCCACGGCCGCGCTCAACGACGCCGAGGTGGCGACGCTGCACGAGCTGATTCGCCGGTTCGTCCGGCCGGGCACCGGGGTCATCTACATCTCCCACCGGATGGAGGAGATCACTCGGATCGCCGACCGCGTCACGGTGATCCGCGACGGCGAGTACGTCGACACGCTCGACGTGGCGTCGGCGGCGACCTCCGACATCATCGCGCTGATGGTCGGCCGCGCGATCGACACCGCGGCGCGGCCGGAGAACGTCCGCCCCGACCGTGACGTCGTGCTCACGGTCGAGGGCCTCCGGACCCGGGACCTGCTCACCGACGTGTCGTTCGACCTGCGGCACGGCGAGATCCTCGGCTTCGCCGGCCTGATGGGCGCCGGCCGCACGGAGGTCGCGCGGGCGCTGGTCGGGGCGGACCCGATCACCGCCGGCACGATCACCGTGCACGGAAGGCCGGCGCGCATCGCGAACCCCGCCGAGGCGGCGCGGTTGGGCATCGGCTACCTGTCCGAGGACCGCAAGCGGTTCGGGCTGCTGCTCGACCAGGACGTCGCGAGCAACATCGCGCTGTCCGCGCTGCGCGACCGGTTCACCCAAGCCGGTTTCGTCCGCGACCGCGCGCTGCGGGCGGCGGCGCGGGCCACCGCCGACACGCTCCGCGTCAAGACACCCTCGCTGAGCCAGGTCACTCGGCACCTCTCCGGTGGCAACCAGCAGAAGGTCGTCATCGCGAGGTGGTTGGTGAAGGACTGCGACGTCCTCGTGTTCGACGAGCCCACCCGCGGCATCGACGTCGGCGCGAAGGAGGAGATCTACCAGCTGCTCAACGAACTGGCCGCGCAGGGCAAGTCGATCATCATGATCTCCTCGGAGCTGCCGGAGATCCTGCGCATGTCGCACCGCGTCGTGGTGATGAGCGAGGGCAGGGTGACGGGCGTGTTCGACGCCGCCGAGGCCACCCAGGAGACGATCATGCACTACGCGACGCTGCGGCCGGACGGGACAGCGGCCGACGCCGGGGAGCTCGGCCGGGAGTACGGGAAGGCGGGGCGGGAATGACGACGGTCAAGGCTCCCGAGGGGCATCGCCAGCACACCGGCGGCGTGGTGGCCGCGGTCCGCGGCAGCCTCCAGCAGCTGCTCGCGTTCGGCAGCCTCATCGTGATCTGCGCGTTCTTCTCCATCGCCAGCCCGTTCTTCTTCTCCTACGGCAACTTCATGGCGATCCTGTTCTCCACCGTGGTGATCGGGACGCTCGCCATCGGCACGACGTTCGTCATCATCTCCGGCGGGATCGATCTGTCGATCGGCACGGGGATGGCCCTGTCCGCGGTGATGTCCGGTGTGTTCCTGGTGCGCCTGGGCCTGCCGCTGGCGCTCGGCGTGCCACTGGCGATCCTGTTCGGCGGGCTCATGGGGCTGGTGAACGGCGTCAACGTGGCCGTGCTGCGCATCCCGCCGTTCATCGCGACGCTGGCGATGATGCTCGTCGCCGGAGGGCTCGCGCTCGTGCTGTCGGACAGCACGGCGATCTACTTCACCGACGTGCCCGGCTACACCGACCTCTCGACCGGCACCCTCGTCCCCGGGCTGACCATCCCCAACGGTGTGCTGATCCTGCTGGCGATCGCGGTCGTCGCCGCGGTGCTGCTGCGCCGCAGCGTGCTCGGCCGCTACACGTACTCGATCGGCAGCAACGAGGAGGCCACCGCGCTGTCCGGGATCGACGTCCGCCGGTGGAAGATCGCGATCTATACCTTCGCCGGGCTGTTCACCGGCCTCGCCGGCGTGCTGATCTCGGCACGGCTCGGGTCGGCGCAACCGGCCACGGGGATGGGCTACGAGCTGCAGGCGATCGCGGCCGTCGTCATCGGCGGGACGTCGCTGTCCGGCGGCAAGGGCTCCATCGTCGGCACCCTGATCGGCGCGCTGATCATCTCGGTGCTGAACAACGGGCTGCAGATCATGTCGATCCCCCAGGAATGGCAGAACGTCATCCTCGGGGGCGTGATCCTCGTGGCCGTCTACGCCGACCGCATCAGGAAACCAGAGACCTAGTCTTCCCGCACGGCAAAGGAGATCCCGGTGACCAGAACGAGGAGGATCGGTGCGGCGCTCGCGGCTGCCGTCATGGCGGTGACGGCAGCCGCGTGTGGCCAGGGCGGTGGCGGCGGGGAGGGCCCGCTCATCGCGATCGTGTCGAAGGGATTCCAGCACCAGTTCTGGCAGGCCGTGAAGCAGGGCGCCGAGCAGGAGGCCGCCGCGAAGGGCGCGCGGATCACGTTCGTCGGCCCGGCGACCGAGGCGGACGTGGAGGAGCAGGTCGACCTGCTCACCAACGAGCTCGCCAAGTCGCCGCAGGCGCTGGGGTTCGCCGCGCTCGACTCGCGCGCCGCGGAGCCACTGCTGCGCCAGTCAGAGGCGCAGGGCATCCCGGTGATCGCGTTCGACTCCGGTGTGGACAGTGACGTCCCGGAGACCACGGTGGCCACGGACAACAGGGCGGCCGCGGCCGAGGCGGCGAAGCACCTGGCCGAGCTGGTCGGCGGCGAGGGCACGGTGGCCCTGGTGGTGCACGACCAGACCAGCCTGTCCGGCAAGGATCGCCGCGACGGCTTCCTGGAGTGGATGCGGGACAACGCGCCGGGCATCACCGTGCTGCCGGCCCAGTACGGCGGCGGTGACCAGTTGAAGTCGGCCAACATCACCAAGTCGATCATCCAGGCCAACCCGGACATCGACGGCATCTACGCGGCGAACGAGGGTTCCGCGATCGGCGTCATCAAGGGTGTGCAGGAGAGCGGCGCCGAGGACGTCACGATCGTCGGCTTCGACTCGGGCAAGGCACAGATCGACGCGATCACCAACGGCGTGATGGCCGGCGCGGTCACCCAGGACCCGGTGGACATGGGCCGGCAGCTCGTCGCCGCCGCGCTGAAGGCGATCAACGGCGAGAGCCTGCCGCCGCGCATCGACACGGCGTTCTACTGGTACGACAAGGACAACATCGACGACCCGAGGATCCAGGCCGCGCTCTACCAGTAGCGTGGGCGCCGCGCGGGCGCGGTCAGCGGTTGAAGGAGATCTGCAGGACCGGCTCGGCCGTCTCGGCGAAGAAGTCGTTGCCCTTGTCGTCGATGACGACGAACGCGGGGAAGTCCTCCACCTCGATCCGCCAGACGGCCTCCATGCCCAGCTCGGGGTACTCCAGCACCTCGACCTTGCGGATGCAGTCCTTCGCCAGCCGCGCCGCCGGGCCGCCGATCGACCCCAGGTAGAACCCGCCGTGCCGGCGGCACGACTCGGTGACCTTGCGCGACCGGTTGCCCTTCGCCAGCATCACCAGCGACCCGCCGGCCGCCTGGAACTGCTCGACGTAGGAGTCCATCCGCCCGGCCGTGGTCGGGCCGAACGACCCCGACGCGTAGCCCTCCGGCGTCTTCGCCGGCCCGGCGTAGTACACCGGGTGGTCCCTGAGGTACGCCGGCATCTCCTCGCCCGCGTCCAACCGCTCGGCGATCTTGGCGTGCGCGATGTCCCGCGCCACCACGAGCGGCCCGGTCAGCGCCAGCCGCGTCCTCACCGGCAGCGCCGACAGCTGCGCCCGGATCTCGGCCATCGGCCGGTTCAGGTCCACCCGGACGACCTCCTCGGACAGCTCGTCCTCGGTGACCTCCGGCAGGAACCGCGCCGGGTCGCGCTCGAGCTGCTCCAGGAACACGCCCTCGGCGGTGATCCGCGCCTTCGCCTGCCGGTCGGCCGAGCAGGACACCGCGATCCCCACCGGGCAGGACGCGCCGTGCCGGGGCAGCCGGATCACCCGCACGTCGTGGCAGAAGTACTTGCCGCCGAACTGCGCGCCGATGCCGAACTCCCTGGTCATCGCCAGCACCTGCTGCTCGAGGTCGACGTCGCGGAAACCGTGTCCCAGTGGCGACCCGGTGCGCGGCAACTCGTCCAGGTATCGCGCCGACGCCAGCTTGGCGACCTTGAGGTTGTACTCGGCCGACATGCCGCCCACCACGATCGCCAGGTGGTACGGCGGGCACGCCGCCGTGCCCAGGGACCGCAGCTTCTCGTCCAGGAACCGGGCCAGCCGCCTGGGGTGCAGCACGGCCTTCGTCTCCTGGTACAGGAACGTCTTGTTCGCGCTGCCGCCACCCTTGGCCAGGAACAGGAAGTCGTAGCGCGGCTCGCCCGCGCCGGAGTGGTACAGCTCGATCTGCGCCGGCAGGTTGGTCCCGGTGTTGCGCTCCTCCCAGAACGTCAGCGGCGCCAGCTGCGAGTAGCGCAGGTTGAGGTCCCGGTACGCCTCGTGGATCCCGCGGGACAGCGACTCCTCGTCGGCACCGCCGGTGAGCACGCCCTCCGACCGCTTGCCGATCACGATCGCGGTCCCGGTGTCCTGGCACATCGGCAGCACCCCGCCGGCGGAGATGGCGGCGTTGCGCAACAGGTCCATCGCGACGAAGCGGTCGTTGCCGCTGGCCTCCGGGTCGTCCACGATCGCGCGCAGCTGCGCCAGGTGCGAGGGGCGCAGCAGGTGCTGGATGTCGGTGATCGCGGTGCGGGCCAGCAGGGTCAGCGCGGCCGGCTCCACCTCGAGGAACCGGCGACCCGCGGCCTCGACCATTCGGACACCGTCCGGGGACACGAGCCGGTACTCGGTGTCGTCCTTGCCCAGCGGCAGGACGTCGATGTGCTGGAACGGGGTGGTGGGTGCGGTCACAGCGCGGGCTCCCTTGCACACGGTCCGAGAACGGCGCAGACGCTACCGTGCCGCCCCCGGCCCCGCGCCGGGGTCGCCCCCCGACGTGACCTGCTCCACACGACCTGACCACGAACCCGTCCAGGTCATGCCATGAAGGTGGCCTTCTTGGCAGTCAACGATCAGCGGGGTTCGAGGGAAATGTGGGCCCCATAGTCGGAAGGCCGGGCCCACCCCGACGGACCCGACCTTCCGGGGAAGGCGGCGGGACGAGCCCACCGCGAAGATCCGTGCCGTGAGGGAGCACCTCACCGGCGCGTCGTTCCAACGTCTCCCGGCCGGCCACGGAAGTCAACGCAGCCGTTCGGGTGTATCTCGGTTACCCGAGGTGGGTCAGCTCGCGTAGGCCCGCAGGCGGTCGGCCCGCTCGCCCTGCCGCAGCTTCGCCATGACCTCGCGCTCGATCTGCCGCACCCGCTCCCGGGACAGCCCGAAGTGCTTGCCGATCTGGTCCAGCGTGCGCGGCTGGCCGTCGTCGAGGCCGTAGCGCAACCGGATCACGTGCTGCTCCCGCTCGTCGAGGGTGGCCAGCACGCGGCGCAGGTCCTCCTGCAGCAGGTTGGAGATGACCGCGTTCTCGGCGTCGGTGGCCTCGGAGTCCTCGATGAAGTCGCCCAGCGGGGCGTCCTCCTCGTTGCCGACCGGCATGTCCAGGCTCACCGGGTCGCGGGCGTGGTCGAGCAGGTTGGCGACCTTGTTCTCGGCGATGCCGGACTCGGCGGCCAGCTCCTCGTGGGTGGCCTCCCGGCCGAGCTGCTGGTGCAGGTCGCGCTTGATCCTGGCCAGCTTGTTCACCTGCTCCACCAGGTGCACCGGAAGCCGGATGGTCCGCCCCTGGTCGGCCATTCCCCGGGTGATGGCCTGGCGAATCCACCAGGTGGCGTAGGTGGAGAACTTGAAGCCCTTGGTGTAGTCGAACTTCTCCACCGCGCGGATCAGGCCCAGGTTGCCCTCCTGGATCAGGTCCAGCAGCGGCATCCCCCGACCGGTGTAGCGCTTGGCCAGCGACACCACCAGCCGCAGGTTGGCCTCCAGCAGGTGGTTCTTGGCCGCCTGCCCGTCCCTGACCAGCGCGGCCAACTCGCGGCGCCGGGTGGGGGAGAGGCTCTCGTCGGTGTCCAGCACGTGCTGGGCGAACACCCCGGCCTCGATCCGCTTGGCGAGCTCGACCTCGTCCTCGGCGGTCAGCAGTGCCGTTTTGCCGATACCATTGAGGTAGACACGGACCAGGTCGGCAGCGGGGCCCTGAGCGTCGAGATCCGGCTCGGCGGGCTCCGTGGGCAGGCTCCCCACCGGGAGGTCGGCCTCGAAGGACGCCGAGGGAAGCTCACGCTCGCGGATCCCACGAGCCTCGCGCTCGAGCGTTTGGACGGACATTCTGCCTCCCCTGTCACGGGCTGACGTGTTCACCTGCGCCACGCCAGCGCTGTGTGTCGCGTCACCAGCCTGTGGAAACTGCGCGCGATCCCAGCTGCTTGCCTGGACATCCGGGTCAACGCCCCGCGGGGCGAATTCGTTCCCGGGTTCCCACCCCAGAAGACGACCCGCGACCGGGACACGTTGCTCCAGCAATCCTGAGGTTTTCCTGAGAACTGGGCGCCAGGCGCGAATCCGCCGTTCGAGTGTGGTCTAGACCGCATCGGCGCGAGATCGGTGCGAGCGGGTCGCCGCCGCTCGACCACCCGCCGGCTACACCTCGACGAGCACGGTGAACGGTCCGTCGTTGACGCTGCGCACCGCCATCATCGCGCCGAACCGCCCGGTCGCCACCCTGGCGCCGCGCTCGCGCAGCGCCGCCACCACCGCCTCGACCAGCCGTTCGGCGTGCTCCGGGCGGGCCGCCGCGGTCCAGGATGGACGGCGGCCCTTGCGCGTGTCGCCGTAGAGCGTGAACTGGCTCACCACCAGCAGCGGCGACCCGGTGGTGGCGCACGACTGCTCGTCCCGCAGCACCCGAAGCTCGTGCAGCTTGCGGGCCATGCCGTCGGCCTTGTCGGCGGTGTCGTCCTTCGCGATGCCCAGCAGCACCAGCAGTCCCGGCTCGTCGAGCGCGCCGACGACCTCCCCGTCGACGGTGACCGACGCCTCGGTGACTCGCGCCACCACGGCCCTCATCGCGTCCACTCCGCCGGTAGCAGCATGCCGTGCCGGACCAGCTCGCGGACCACTGGCAGCGCCGCCTCGACCAGCGCGTCCCGCGGGGTGCCGTGCGCGGCGGCGAGCAGGTCCAGCAGGTCAGCCAGCGGCAGCGCGCCGCGGCAGCCGGCGAGCAGCGCGGTGGCTGGCTCGTCCAGCTCGTGCCGCCAGCCGGGGCCGTCGGTGCGGTGCAGCCGGCGGACCGTGGTGGCCCAGCCCTCGTCGCCCGGCTCGGCGATCCGCTCCAGCACCACCGTGTCCGGCACCACGAACCGCGTGGCCAGCAGGTCGGTGCCGGGCGCGCGCAGCCAGTCCACCCGGTCCAGCCAGCGCGCCGCCTCCACGCCGAGCGGGTCGTCGTAGGCGTGCCGGAGGTCCTCGCAGACCACCGTCGGCGGCTCGGTGGTGCGGCGCAGCGTGACGAAGCCGAAGCCCACGCCCTCGACGTCGTGCTCGGCGAACCAGTCCAGCCAGGCCGCCGACTTCGCTCGCCCCTCCGGGGAGCGCGGGTCGATGCCGGCGTCGCGCAGCCAGGTGCCCACGTACAGTGCCGGGTCGGCCACGTCCCGTTGCACGAACCACGCGTCGGTGCCCGCCGGAAGCCAGCGGGTCACCCGGTCGGCCCAGTCCTCGCCGACTCGGTGCAGCCAGGACGCCAGCAGGTGCCCGACACCGCCGTCGGTGAGGAACGCCGGCAGCTGGCGCACGACGAGCGCGCTCGCGTCGTCGCCCGCCAGCCCGGAGTCGCGGTAGACGTAGTCCACCCGTGGCGGCCCGACGACGAACGGCGGGTTGCACACGATCTGGTCGAACCGTCGCCGGGCCACCGGGTCGAACCACTCGCCGCGCAGCAGCTCGACGTCCAACTCGTTGAGCCGGAACGTGCCCGCGGCCAGTGCCAGCGCGCGGGGGGAGACGTCCGTGGCGGTGATCCGCCGGGCGTGCCGGCTGGCGTGCAGGGCCTGCACGCCGTTGCCGGTGCCGAGGTCGAGCAGGGTGCCCGCCGGGCGCCGGCTGGTGGCCCGGACGAGGCTCAGCGAGGCGTGCCCGACGCCGAGCACGTGGTCGGACGGCACCGCCCCGCCCCGCTGGTCGGCGTCGAGGTCGGCGAGCACCCACCACGAGCCGGCGTCGTCACCGTGCGGCCGCAGGTCCAGCGCGGCGCGCACGTCGTCGCCGGACACGTCGAGCAGGCCGGCGGCGACCGCGCCGGCCAGGTCCAGCGGGGCCAACGCCGCGGCCACGGCGGCCGCCGGCTCGGTGCCGCCGAGCAGGAACAGCCGGATGAGCGTGCCCAGCTCGCCGGCGTCCCGGGTGGCCCGCTCCGCCGGCTCCGGCTCGCCGCGGCCCAGCGCCGCGTGCGCGGCCCCGCCGAGCACGCCGACGACGCCGTCGGCGTCGTAGCCGGTCCGCAGCAGGGCCGCCCGCAGCCGGGCGCACACCTCGGCCGGCAGGTCCGGAAGACCGTCACTCGCTGTGTTCATCCCGCTCATCCTGGCATGGCTCAGGGTCGGCGCCATGGGTGGAGGACAGGTTCCGTTGACGAGAGTGTTGTCGAGAGCGCTACTCCGGCGGGATCCAGGACACCTGCACGAGCTGCGTGCCCGCTCTCCGGCTGACGTGCGTGCCGCGGCCCGGTCGCATCGGCCGGGGCCGGACGTCGCCCAGCAGTACGCCCTCATCCCGGGGACCGCTCAGCACGATGCCGGGTGCGCCCAGCTCCCGCAGCGTGCCGAGGATCGGGTCGTACAGCGCGCGGGACGCGCCGCCGGTGCGCCGGGCGACGATCATGTGCAGCCCGACGTCCTTGGCCTGGGCCAGGAACTCCGACAGCGGCTTGAGCGGGTTGCTGGTCTGGGTGACCACCAGGTCGTAGTCGTCGACGATGAGGAACAGCTCGGGGCCGGTCCACCAGGACCGGTTCTTCAGCTGCTGTGGGGTGACGTCCGGGCCGGGCAGCCGCTTGGTCATCGACCCGGCGACGTCCTTCATCATCTCGGTGAGCTGCGGCGCGGAGACCGCGTAGCCGAGCAGCTGGTCGCCCTCGACGTAGCCGAGCATCGTCCGCCGGAAGTCGACGAGGATGATCACGGCCTCCTGCTTGCTGTAGCG
>NZ_FOWW01000018.1 GCF_900115565.1 Amycolatopsis arida
GGTCTGCCCGATACCGTTCGCGTGCAAGGCGTCGGTCACCCGCGGCAACTCGTCCTCGGTGACCACCAGATCACCCATCATCATCGTCTGCCCGTCCGGATAACGGGCGAAAACGACGTAGGAACCCAGCGCCAGGCCCGGTGTGACGGCCACGTCCCTACTTGTCACGGAAAGGTCCCGACGGGGGAAACCGACCCGGTACACCGTGCCGTTCGACAGTGTGCCGCTGCGCCCCAACGCCTCGGCCACACCCTCCCAATCGCTGTCCTGGGTGGTCACCGGTTCCGCGACCGGCCCCCCGCGCGCGTTGGACTGGTGAGCCGGTGGCGCCGCCGAATCTCCCGCATCCGAATCTCCTGCGTCGCCGGAGCACCCCGCCACAAGCACGGCCACCCCCACCGCCGCGAGCAGCCGAGCCAGGCTCACCTGCGCCATCACTACCATCTCCCTCAGTCGGCATCCAGATGCAACCATGGTTGCGGTCATACCGTGAGATCGCAGGCTGAGTACCGGAAGCGCGTGCCGTATCCGCCCTTGCCGCGGCCAGCGTCGCCAAGGCCAGCACCACCGTGACCGCCGACATCGGACGCGGCCAGGTCACCGTGCTGACCGGACCGAGTGGGCAGGCAAGAGATGCTGCTGCGCCTGCTCAACCGGCTCGACGACTCCACCGGCGGTCGGGTGCCGGTCGACGGCAGCCCGATCGGCGAGGCCGACGTGCTGGCCCTGCGGCGCCGCGTGGTCCTGGTCGGCCAGCGTCCGGTGTTGCTCACCGCCTCGGTCGCTGCCGAGCTCCGCGTCGGGCACGGCGACCTCGCCACCGAGGACGCCGACCGACTGCTCGTCACCGTGGGACTGCCCGCGCACTATCGGCGCCGATCAACCTCGGATCTATCCGGTGGGCAGGTGCAGCGGCTCTGCCAGGCTCGCGCGCGGTGGCATCGGAAGGGCTGCTGGAGGAGCCGACCAGCCACCTGGATACCGCGAGCGCGATCCATGCCGTGATCACGCAGCACGGGGGATCGCGGTGGCGGTCAGCCACGACAGCGCCTGGATCACCTCGTGCGCCTGCACGCCGGACCAACCGGAGTCGGCCACATCGCCCCCGGCGAGGCGGTGGTCACCCAGCGCATCCCCGGCCGCGACGACACTGACATCAGCACCAAAACCGCGCTCTGGGGAACCTTCTGCCACCACAACCTCCTCTTCCCAATCGCGCGCAGGCCGAGCAGTGGGCCGCCGGCCGCGAGGACATCGCCATCCTGTCTATCGCCGACGGCTTCACCGTCGCCACGGTTGCGGTCGTCTGTCTCAGCCACCGGTCGGTGCGTGGGTGCGGTAGAGCGCTGCGACCTCGGCGGCCGGTGTGCCGAGCTTGACGGCGGCGGTCTCCGCAGTGGGGGGCTCATCCCAGGGCAGCTTGGAGACCACCAGCTTGGGGATGTTGATGAAGGTGCTGGTTCCGCTGCGGTGCGTGACGGCGTCCAGCGGCACGAACAGGTGCTTGTCGAAGATGGCTCCACGTTGCACGACGAGGTACCCCGGTACGCCCTCGGTCGCCGCGACGACCTCCTCCACGGTGCCGACCTGGCCGCGGTCCGAGCCGTACACGGTGTCGCCGGGCTGCACACCGGGTTCGGTCGGGATGGGCCCAGGCGCCAGGGAGCCGAGGAATTCGTCGACTTCGAGCACCGCGTTGGCGATGAGCGGGAAGTTCAGGTGGATCGACGCCTCGTAGGCGGGCAGGCTTTCCGCGCCGATCGCGTCGGAGAGGAAGGTGACGTCGTAGCCGAGCTCGGTGGCGTGGCGGCCGGTGGACTCCACGCACAGGTTCGCCGTCATCCCCGCGATGACCAGGTGCGTGGTGCCCAGCCGGTCGAGGTGTTCCCGCAGGTCGGTCTGCAGCACGTCGGTGCCCTTGTGCGGCGCCAGGATGATGTCGCCCGGCTGCGGCTGGATGTCGGAGTGGAAGTCAGCGCCGAAGGACCCGGCGAGGAACATCCTGTTCTCGAACATCAGCCGATTGATACCGCTGCGGCGCTGGAGTCCCTCGTTGGCGTAGTCCTCGGCCGTGTAGGCCATGGGCCCGAACAGCACCGGCACGCCCGCCTCACGGGCACCTTGGGTCAGCCGCGCGAGTTGGGCGACGACATCGTTCTTCTTCACCGTCGACTTCGTCATCTCCCACGCGGCACCGTCCTCGTGCAGGAAGTCATTGACGGGATCGATCACCAGAACCGCTGTGCGCGTCGGATCGAACGACGTGTTGGGGTTGCTGTGGGTGGCCATGAGATTTCCTCCTGTCTGCGGCCCGTGGGGGTACCGGCACGGCCGCCGTGGACCCGGTTCCATCGTCACAGACTTCCCCCGCCGCACACTCGCCAACCGGCAACTGTCACGCCGCCGACAATCTCCGCCGAGCCTTCGAGACTTCCGCTCCCGTCACCAACACCGGCGGAACCGCAAGTGCAGCGAAACTCAGCTGCAGCGAGCCTTAGGGGTCCGGCACCACTGGGCCCCGCTGAAGACAAGCACGGAGTGACGTGGCGTGAAAGCACCGGGCCCAGGTGACAACGAGTCACCACCCGACCTGCTCATTCGGTCCGGTCGAGCATTGCTCGGTGCCAGCAAGCGCGCCTGAGTCGCGACGAGGCCGCCAGCAGCGGACGCCGCATCGTAGACACCTGGCTGCCCATCCACGACTGGACGGAAACCCAGGTGTGGCAACGCATTCGCCAGTCGGGTGTTCCATACCACCCGGCCTACGACCAGGGCATGACCAGACTGTCGTGCTCGCTAGCCGCGCCGATCTCGTTCGAGCCGCGCAGCTTCGCCCAGATCTGGCTGCCGAGTACGCCGCGGTGGAAGCCGAGATCGGCCACCGTTTCCGCAACGACATGTCCATGTCGGACATCATCGCCGCAGCAGCCACCAGCAGTCCGGTCAACCCGGAAAGCCCCGAGCACGCCGCCGTGGTCGAGCTCGGTCGCGGTCAGCTCTGGTGGCCGCGGTTTGAACGGCAAACCGACCGCTACGGAACCGTCTTGCTGTGTACAGGTCCGGATGGTGAGGATTACGCCTCCTTCGAGTCGGCTCCCGTGGGCACCCGCGGCCAGCTCGTCGCCGTCGTGCTGGAAACCCGGCCTTCCGTCCACTGTGGTGACCTCGCACGCGGCCTAGCGCCGACGACCCCGGCGGTCGGGGAGGAGATCACGCTCGGGGCGGGCACCGTGTTCACCGAGACCGACCCGGACACCGGTCGGCCCACCGCCATCGGGATGGCCCCGGACGACGGCCGGGATGAGGACTGGCTGGACCCACGTGCCCTCTACCGCTGCCACAACCAGACCGTCCGGCTCGAATTCCGCGCTGCTCGCCACGCCGAGTTCCGCAGGTCCGAGGACCCACCGCACGCTGCCTGACCGCTGCTCGGCACAGGCACGCGGGTGGTCCCCGCTGGTCAACCCCATGGATCTGCGGGACTCGGCCATTCCCGTGCGCCTCAACGCAAACCACAGCCAACAGGAGCTACGTCATGACCGACACATCCGTCCCCCCGATTCCCGCCTGGCTGGCCCATCTGCCCACGGTCGACGGTCTCGCGGTCCCGTGGATCACACCCCGTACCGCCGACGGCCGGTACCTGTTCGGATCGGTCGACCGCGATCGGATGGAGCACGCGTTGCTGCGCCGATGGTGCGGCGTGTGCGGTCGGCCCCATGCCGACCGGCTGGTGTTGCTGATGCGGCTGTCCGACCTACCGCGCCGGTGCACTAGCGAACCCCCGCTGCATCCCCAGTGCGCCGCCTACACCATCACGGCCTGCCCGATGGTCGCGGGGCGCCTCGACCACTACCGATCTACCCCGCCACGACTGGACGCCACGATGGCGCCGGCACCGGACTCAGCGGCCCGGCAAGGCTCGCCCGCCGAGCCGTGGTTCGCCGTGTGGCTGGACGGCTACCGGGTCGTCACCGACCACGGCAACCTCGCCGCGTCCTACGCCGACAGGCGCCCCCTGCGTTTCCGGTCCATCACCTGGCGGCTGCCCGGCATCCCCTGAGACACCGCGCACCCAAACACCAGCGCGGTTCGCCAACACGGGCGCGTGCTCGACCCGCGCTCACACCCCTTGCCATCACACCGAAATGGAGGACGCCCGCATGCGCCACTACAGCCCACCCACCGTCGCACCGGACGACGAGTTCGACATGTACGGACTCGAACTGGAACTGGGCACCTGGGCCTACATACTCGATGACTTCGGCATCGTCTATGGACCCGGCTGGTACCCGTTCCACCGCGCGATGGCCCGATCCGAACAGAACCCGTCCGCCCCGCTGCTGAACCGCGCCGTGCCGGTCGGCAAGACCAAGCCCACGGGCGTCCGGCTCTCGCCGAACGTCGCCGAGTACTCGTGGCGCAACGAGTACGTCCTGCTGGCACCGATCGATCACCGCGTACAGGCCCGCACGCGGCTGTTCGTCCGCAAGCAGGGACTGGGCGCCATGGTCCGCCGCATCACCGTCGAGGTCGACCTCCGGGCCGAGCGCGTCACGATCCCCGACCAGTGCCCGGCGGCACTGCGGGAACAGGCCGAGGTCAAAGGTCAACGCGTGCTCGACTTCCTCACGGCCGCGCGCCGCGAACGCCGCCGTCGCGCGAAGGCACCGACCGCAGTGCTCGGTCCGTGGGCCCAGGACCAGTCCGCGGGACCGCAAGCCGCGACGTGAGAGCAACTCGCCGAGCAACCCCAAGCACCAGCAAAGGGAGTTATCTCGCAACCCCTTGCCACCCCTCGAAGGGAGGGAAACCAACCATGTCCACCCCTGGCCTCACCCAGCGGTGGCGCAACGGCACCCACCGCTGGCGCACAGCAGCAGGACACGCCTTCAAACCCGACCGCTACGGCGTGTCCGAACTGGACAGCACCATGGCCGAGGAGTTCTGCGTTCGTCATCACTACTCGGCCGCGTGGCCGGCCACGAAGTACCGCTTCGGGCTGTTCGACCTGCACGCGTACGAACCGCAATTGGTGGGCGTTGTCGCCCTGGGCATCCCGATGAGCAACCAGGTCCTCACCAACCCGTTCCCCACCCTGGTGCCCAACGAGGAGTCACTTGAACTGTCCCGTTTGGTCTTGCTGGATAGCGTCGCCTTGAACGGAGAATCATGGTTCTGTGCAAGCGTTTTCGTCCGTGCCGTTGAACACGGCGTGCGAGGGCTGGTGAGCTTTGCCGACCCCGTTCTGTGAAGACAGGCGGTAGTTGTCACTAGCGAGTCTTCGCGAGCTGGTGTTGTGTTCGTGGATTCCAGCGGTGGTTGTCACCGGGTACAGGTCTTACTTGTCACCTGGTGCCGGTACAGACGTGGTTGTCACAAGATCGAGTGATGTCTGGTGGGTAGCGCGCGTTGGTGCACCGGGTGGGCCGCGCTGCTGACTTGGATGGCGCGGTGAACGCGAGCGGACCCACAGCCCCGTGCTCCGGTGTGGTGAAGGGGAATCACCGCCGACCGGGAGGGACAAGCCATCGCGCAACCCGCCGTGAGGAGCGTCCCGTACGCGAAAGCGCTCATGCCCGCCGCTGCATGACACACCACGGCGGGACCCTCGCGCGTGTGTGGGTGCCGTGCTGCTCAGTACCTACCGTGGGCGGTTGAACCAGGCGCCGGCCTGTGCGGTGACCATCAACGCCAGGATGATGCCGCCACAGGCGAGCCCGATGACCGGCCCGCCCGTGAAGATGAGGCCGAAGCCGTCCCCGAGGCCCAGGCTGCCCAGGCAGGCCACGATCATCAGCGAGGCGTACACGATCGTGGTGACCCGGACACCTCCGCCGCCGGTGGCGAACTTCGTCCCCAGGATGATCGACAGCGCACCCAGGCCCAGCAGCACACTGACGATGGCGACGGCATCGGCGATGCTGCCGCCAGCGTTAGCGACAATGCCGGCTAAGAGGCTGGCGACGAGCACACCGACGGTGAGCTGCATGCCACCCATGACAAACAGGAGTACCCGCGCCCCCCTCATCAGTCCGGGCATGTCCATGCCCGTCGGATGGCCCGGGTAGCCGTAGGAGCTGTTCGGGGCACCGGATCTCATGGTGGCGTTTCCTCCGTCGGACGTCCGGGACGGCGCAGTGTACGACGGAGGCAGGGGTGAGGGTGGTGCAGTCCTCAGCAGCCCGTCCCTCCGGTACTGCCCGCGACACACCGCCCGCCCACCCTAGTTGGCATGATCCTGACGCCGCCGAGGGGCCCCAGCGTAAGACCTGCGAGAGTCCTCCTCGCCGACGACGAGGCGATGGTCCGTGCCGGGGTGCGCGCCATCCTCGACACCGACGCCGGGATCACCCTGGTCGCCGAGGCCACCGCAGCCACTCACGTCCGGGGACAACTAACGCTGGGATGTGACAACTGACGTCTGTCGTCACACGTTCCACGCTGGCGCACCGCCGAGGGTCGGACCGAGATGATCAAGCCTGGGCACCTCGGCATCGTGTACCAGGCGCTGAACTTCGATTACCTCGGTCGGTCCACTCGCCGCACCCTCACCTTACTGCCCGATGCGACGGTGCTGACCGCCCGCACACAGGCGAAAGTCACCGGTGGCGAACGTGGACGCAACGGCGTCGTGGCCCGACTCGTCACGCTCGGCGCCGCACCACCTCACCCCGGCGAGGACCTCGCGCAGTGGCTCGCCACCGCCCTGCGCGCAATCGGAGCACGTCGCCAACACCACCCCGGCAACCACCGGTACGCGATCCGTCTCGGCCGCACCCGAGGCGAACGCACCCGCACCACCATCGTCATGGCCACCGGCCCGTACCCGAAGCCACGCCTCGCTGCCGCGTAACGAGCGCGACCACGAGACAGCTCCGCTGACGCGCCACGCCACCCGAAACGCCACCGCAATCCACCACCAGAAAGGGGCTCAGCCATGCCCAAAACAGCCGAGAACTACTCCCCAGTGGACATTCTGCATGAGGTGACCAGCTTGCTGAAAGGGGTCTTTCAGCAAATCGACTGGGCAGAAGACGAGATTCGCCGGGCTATGAGGCGGCACCCGTCCGAACGCGATCTCCTCTATCACAGCTTTCCCCTTCTCGTGGCCACGCACAAACTCATGGCTACCGAGTTCGTCTACCGGTCACACTGCCGCGAGCTCCTGGAGCGCCTGGTCAACGACGCGGACACGCGGCCGGACACCGCCGCCGAGGTGTGCTGCCTGTGCCGCGACGTCAGTCTGCGTGCCCCGCTGAGGTCGCCGGCCGCGGGGCTGTACTTCCGCATGTGGGCCGCCGCGTTCCCCGGCAAGCCGCTCGACGACGACAGCCGCCAGCACCATGAAGCGCTGGAAGGGTCGACCATCGACGACCTCGAAGCGATCGCACGACGCAAGCTGGCCGTCAAGAACCGCAAGCTCGGCGAGATCACCTGCGACGGTCGCCACGACGGCGACATCGTCCAATGCAAGTACGCCGGAGCGTGAAACAGCCAGCCTCGAAGCGTGCCAGCCAAACCGTGCCACGAGCGGCCGGGCGCCGTTGATCCTCTCGGCGAATGGGCCCGGCCGCCGGCTTTGGTGCTGTCGCCATCCCTCCGCCACACCACTATCCGTCCGCAGAACAACAACGCACGGAGGACGACATGGAAAGGAGAGCACCCGACGCCTCCACTCACGTCGACACCAACCCGATCCACCACACCGATCTGACGCCGTATGCGTGGTCGTACGGCATGGGAGCAGAGTCAACCGCCGGGATCTGCCGGATGCTCACCGACCCCAGCACCCGGCCCGACACGATCGCACCCGATTACTCCAACCTGGTCGTTGTGATCGCACAGACCGGGGACGAGTGGAGCACCACCGGCAAGCTCGTCTAGCGGCACATCCTTCCGTTGCTCCGCAACCACAACGTGCGCCTGGTTGAGGTGGCCCGCAACGGTCCGACCAAAAAGGATGGTGTAGCGGTCCTGCAGGACACGCGCCAACCGTACCGGTTGCACCTGGAGGGCGCCTACAAGATCTCGCACGAGAACCGGGCAACTGGAACGATGCCCCAGCTCGGTGGCATCCGGAAATGCAGCCAGAAAGCCAAGGGCTGGCCCCAGGATGCCTGGCGTGCCCAGGAGTTCGGCGACCGCCGGTACATCCACGCGATCGGGTTCAACGTCAACGAGTACACCAGAATTACACGCGACTCGGCGTACTCCATGGGTGGCCAACGCATTCCCACCTACCCGATCTACGAGTGGGGATGGAGCAGGCAGGACAGTATCGACTACCTGTATCGCGAGTTCGGCGTGGTGTGGCCGAAAAGTTGCTGCCGCCATTGTCCCTACGCTGGCTGCCAAGCTGGGTCGCCCGAGCAACTCGTTCGGTTCGCCACGCTACCGGCCGAGGCGGCGCAGCACATCATCGACGAGTACGTGTGCACCGCGCTGAACCCTCGATCCGGGTTGTTCGGTCCTGGCAAGTCGTTGATCAGCCGGTTGCAACGCGACCAGGTGACCGAGCCGGTCAAGCTGGCTGCCGCGCGGATGAAGAGGATTCCGTGGGCGGTCTACCGCGTGCGCCGCTTCTACTCCGCGCCTGCCAGCGCGGTCCGCTCAGTGGATCGCGTCCTGCTCGGCGGCCACCTGGTGGTGTACGCCGCGCTGGAGGAGATGAGCGATCTCGTCGGCGTGCCGTTGGTGCGCAACGACCAGATCGCGGGGGCTCCGGTATGCGGCGATCGGGGTATTCATCGACGCCTGTGGGTGCGCCGACGGCGGGACGGGGTGTACCCGGCGATGGAGGAGTTCTACACCGTGGCCCCGGCCCAAGCGCTCGACAAGGCCACGGACCGCTTCGACGACACCTGGGCCGCGCACACCGACACGCTGCTCGCTCGCCTGGAACGCCGCTGCGAGGCCGCGGCTGACGTGGTGCGACACGCCCTGACTCGGCCCCGGTTCACCAGCGCGTCCTGACCGGCAGCGCCTGCACTCGGTGCGATCCCACCAAGCCGGCTCGCCGCGGTGTTCGCGTGCGGCACCGTCGATTCCCGGCGCGGCGCACACCGCAGTTACGCACTTTTCTTGCTCTGAAAGGAGATACCGTCATGGCTCCGTTCGAATTGCACACCGCACACATCGACGGACTCGTCAACGCCGGCCTCCAGTTCGGCGTGATCGCCACACTCGACGACGCCACGCTGGCCGGCCAGATGCTGCTCCAGCAGCACCATCGCAGCATCGGGGTGCTACGTGACCACGACGACCCGCCGGACTACACGGCGGCCCTGGCTGATCACACATTCCACGCGGTCGCGGTGCTGAGTCTGCTGGACTGCTACGAGTACCAGTCGGACGAAACGGCTGACTGGAACACCAGCCCCGCGCACGCGTGGACGAGCCGGCTCCGCGACGAAGTCCTCAGCAGGCTTCCCGCCGAGGCCAAGGCCAGGGTGCGCTACGGGTCGCTGTCTGTCCCGGCCTACCCGCTCCTGCCCGCCTACACCGACACCCCCTGGGGCGTCACGGCGCTGGAGCAGATCCCCGGCATCGAGGACGGCACCGTCGAGATCCCCGTGGTCCGCAAAGGACTGCCCGCCGAGATCCTGACCGGGCCAATCCACTGCCCGAACGGCGGGTTGTCCTCCCGCGTCCGGCATGTGACCATCCTCGGCCTCGGCCAGGACCGGGAGCTGCCCGCCTTCGCGCGGCTCCGCGAGCCGTCCGACCAGGCGCCGGGGGTGTACCTGCTGTTCGAGCACGGCCGGTACGTGGCCCGCCCGGCCGACGCCCCGCCCGGTATGTGGTTCGCCGCCTCGGGCGCCTTCATCCACACCGGCGACTGGCGCTGGCGCGAGCTGATCGGCCACCGCCTGCCGATCCCGTTGCACGACCACCACCCCGAGCGCTGACAGCCGCGCCCGCCACCGCGGTGCCGGCTGTTCGGTCATCCCCGTTTCCCTCGAAGGAGTTGCACCATGCCTCTCACCGACCCACAGCACGCACGCTTGTTCCTGCTGTACGCCGCGGAGCCACCCGCACCCGCGCTGCACGACTTCGTCGCCGCCCACGGGCCCGTCGCCGCCGTCGAACGCATCCGCGCCGGGACCGCCCCGCCCGCGGTCCTGGCCGAGATCACCCGACCGAGCCGCGACTGGACGACGCCCTCCGCGCGATCGACGCCGGGACCGCCACGCTGGTGACCCCCGAAGACGACGACTGGCCGCTCTGCCGGCTTGCCGGCATGGCCGGCCATGGCCTGGGCGCACCGCTGGCGCTGTGGACACGTGGCTCGGCATCCCTCGCCGAGCTCACCCGCACCGCCGTGACCGTGACCGGCACGGCCGTGTCCACCGGGCACGGCTTTACCCGTCGCCGCGGACCTCGCCTACGAACTGGCGCAGTCCGGCGTGACCATCCTCAGCGGCGGCGCCTTCGGCATCGACGAGAGCGCCCTCCGCGGTGCGCTCACCGGGGACAGCCCGGCCGTCGTGGTCCTGCCCTGCGGAGTCGACCTGGACTACCCGATGGCGCACACGCGCCTGTTCGCCGAGATCGTCCGAACGGGCGGGCTGCTGGTCGGCGAGTACCCGCTCGGCTCACTTCCGACGCGGGCACGATTCATTGCTCGCCGTCGTCTGCTGGCCGCACTCGCCGCCGCGACCGTGATCGTCGAAGCCGGGCTACGCAGTGCCGCGCTGACCACGGCCCGCGCCGCCGGACACCTGGGGCGGCGGGTCTACGGCGTGCCGGGGCCGATCACCTCCGCCGCCTCGGCCGGGGTCAACGAGCTGCTGCGCACCGGAGACGCCACCGCGATCGGTTCCGTGGACCACATCACCTACCAGGAGGGATTGCGGTGACCGGACCTGACGTCTACACAGCGGCCATCGCCGCGCTCGGCCTGCCCGCCGAGTGGCAGGTCACCGTGGCGCTGCGACCTCGACGCCGCTCCCTCGGCATCGAGGTCCTGCCCGGCGGCACCGTCACCGTCCTGATCCCGCCGCAAGCCGACCCCGAGCAGGCCGTCCGGTTCGTCCGCGGTCACCGACGCTGGATCACCGAGAAGGTCGAAACAGCCGTCCGGCTGGCGCCGAACCACCCGGTCAAGCAGTTCGTCGACGGCGAGACCTTCGACCTGCTCGGCCAGCGCTACTGGCTCCACCTCGTCGACGCTCCGGCGGCCGGCGGTGGGCGGCAGCTGCCAGCACTCGCGCCCGACAACCTCCTGTACGCGCGGCGAGAGTGCCCGGACCGTGTCCGGCGCGCGATCATCGAGCTGTACCGACGGGAGGGGCTGGCCTGGGCCGTTCGGGAAGGCAGCGAGTACGAACGGCGGGGCCGGATCGAGGGCCTGCGCTACCAGGTGCGGGACCTGGGCCGGCGCCGCTGGGGCGTCTACCACGGCCCGCCCAAGCACACCACGGCCCTGCACTGGGCCGCGTTCGGCCTGCCGTTGCGGCTGATCGAGTACGTCCTCGTGCACGAACAAGCTCACGCCACCCGCCCCGGCGGGCAGCCCCACGGGCGAGCCTGGCAGCGCCAGATGACGCTCTGGATGCCGGACTGACGGCAACGGAAGGACGAGCTCGCCGAGGCCGGGCGCCATGCCTGGCTGGGGGACTTCGAGCCCGCACTGACCAGCCGTATCGCGCTACCAGGAGCGCATAGCGGTCACCCACGACGCGGATACGCAACGCCACACC
This sequence comes from Amycolatopsis arida, assembly GCF_900115565.1. Lineage (GTDB taxonomy): Bacteria > Actinomycetota > Actinomycetes > Mycobacteriales > Pseudonocardiaceae > Yuhushiella > Yuhushiella arida. Next base: position 11,706 of record NZ_FOWW01000018.1, read on the forward strand.
GGCTGTCCTAGCAGGAGGACTGATAGACATGTGTGATAGACATACCGCGACAACGGAGCGTCATCGGCCATGGCTCGATGACAGCGAGCGAGAGAGGCTTCCCCATGAGCGAGCCCGAGGAAGTCCGTCAACTTCGCGCCTGCCGGGCTGAGGTCGAAGGGATCAAGAAGGAGCTGGAGGACGCTCGCGAACAACAGGCCAAGCTCGAAGAGAAGATCAACGGTCTTCTGAAGAAGCAACGCGAAGCCAGGAAGAAGCGGCGCGAGGCGGTGCTGGCTGCCGACGCAGCCGGGGTTCCGCGGTTGCGGATCTCCAAGGAAGTCGGCATGCAGCGCAGCAACGTGTACAAGCTGTTGGAGGGCGCGGACACCGGCGATTCAGACACTAGCGATGATTCGTGAGTGCCCCGCCATAGCACCTCGGTACCGGCGTCCGAGAACGTCCCAGCACCGGAGGAACATCGTGGATCATGACGACTGCCCGGGGCGTGACGGGGGGACGGAACTGTCGCGTGAGGCGCCCGACGGCGCCAACTCGGACGCGAAGACAGAGCCGCTGCCTGGCTACTGCTGGTACGGCTCCAGGCTCGTGCCGTCCGAACCGAAGCGGGGAGGATCACCGAGCTGTTTCATCGGGTCCTGACGGAAGGATTGCCGCCGAGCTGAAACGGGTGCGGGTGCCTGTGTCGACGCGAGGCGGGACCGGCAGCGTTGACGTACATTCAAGATGCTGCCGGCCCACCGCCGTCGCCAAACGGTCCAGAACTCCTTGCTAGGCACGGGAATCCGTAACTGGCCGTGTGGCTCCTAGATAGTCGTCTCCCGACCAGCGGTAGGGGGCGATCTTGATCGGCTGGTTGAAGGTCGGGGCGTGGATCATCTTTCCTGCACCGAGGTACAGACCGACGTGGTGGACGTTGGACGGAGTTCCGTAGAACACCAGGTCGCCGGGCAGCAGCGGCTGGTGGGCGGGCACGAGCGGTCCGGCGTTGTACTGGGTCTGCGCGGTGCGGGGCAAGGATATTTCGGCGGCTCCGTAGGCTGCCTTGGTGAGGCCGGAGCAGTCGAATCCAGCGTCCCCGCCGGCTGGTCCATTACCGCCCCAGACATAGGGCAGGCCGAGTTGGCCACAGGCGAAGTTGATTGCTAGAGCTGCCGCCGGGTTGGGAGCCTGGATATTCGTGCAGTTTCCGGTGCCGACGCTGGCCTGGCCGTACTTGGCGGCTTGGGCGAGGACGTCGTTGACGTACCAGTCGGCGTGGTTGTAGTGCCATATCGCCTTGCGGATGTCGCGGTTGCCGCGGGCGCCGTTGTCGCACAGGTAGTAGGCGGCGGCGTAGATCGCGTCGTGCTTGTTCCAGGGGGACGGTGGGTTCTTGCCGCCCGGTGGGATGGGGTGCCGTGCGATGACTCCGTCAAATGTGGATTGCAGGAACTGCATGGGCCCGCGCGCACCCGCATGGTTCTGGGTTCCCTCGGCGACCCCAACCAGAGGACTTCGGCTGTGGTCGCTTTCAATCTTGCCGATGGCGGCCAAGATCGACCAATCTAGGCCGGGACAGACGGTGGCCGCGGCCTGGTAGAGGGCGAGGTAGTCGGGCGGGATGTCGGCGAGTGCTTCCTGGGTGGGCTGGGTATTGCCACCGCCGAAGAGCGCCTTGACGATGGCTTGCCCGACACCGCCGACGAGGATGGGGACGGCGATGAGCGCTACAAGGGCTGCCGTGGCGATCTTCATGGGTCACCTCCGGAAGCGGTTGGGGTGTGGTGGGGGTGGGAGCGGATTGGGCGCCATGAGCTCGGCCGGCCCCGACTGGTCCGCCGTGGTGGCGCCCGTTGCTGGGGTGGGTGTGTCGAGGTGGGGCCAGAGCTGGGCGAGCTCGGCGAGCCGGAGCCGACCGAGCCGACGGGAAGAGGGCCCGCCGATCGGCAGCCATCGCGCGACAGCTGGGTTGTTCTCGCCGGCAACCATGTCGGCGGCGCTCGTTGCCAGCGGAACCAGCGCTGGGCGGTCCAGGTGGGACAGTGCGTCAGCGAGGGCGCGGCGGGCAGCGATTTCGCGGCGGTTGGTAGGCAGCCACACGAGTACGGGGGTGGTGATTCCCGTTGCGGTGGCGAGCTTCTTGTAGTCAGCGAACTTGCTGGCGAGCTTGCCCAGGTCTTCGGTGCCGAAGTCGAATTCGAGGAAGAACTCGATCTGATGGCCGTCCTCGCGCCAGCGGCCATAGGCGTCGGGGCGAACCATGTCGCCGAAAAGCCGACGACAGCGCAGTTCGGACCACCAGGAGGTCAGCCGACCGCGGGCTCCGGGGCGGCGGCTGAGCGCGACGAGGGTGGTGAAGAACCCGTTGACGCCGACGGTATGGGCCAGGCGCAGCGAGTGCGCGATGCCAATCGCGTCCTCGTGGCGATAGCCGAGTTGCTTGGGATCGAGACCGTCCTCGTAGGCGAGGGCGACCGCTCCGGCGATGTCGAGCACGTAGTGCATCGGCGCGGTACCGGAGCTGACGAACGGCTGGAACCGGTCGACGACGCGCCACTTGAACAGTTGCAGGAGGCGGTGGTTGGCCGCCCGCATGGTCGGGTAGCAGAGTTCGACGATCTGCTGGGTGGTGAACACGCGGTGTTCGTGCAGCATTCGGGCCAGCCACCGATCCCGCTGGGTGAGGTGTGCGGCGAGTTGGGCGTGGTGCTCCCCGGTGGTGGCCGCTCGCGGCGTCGGGCGCTGGGGCATGTGGCCGCGAAGCGCGCGCTGCGGCGTGGGATTGGTAATGGTCATGGGTGAGCACCTCCCAGGGTGTGCGGATTCGGCGAAGCCAACGGTAAGAGCACACGCGGGCTCACCGGGAATCGTGTGAGCGAGTCCGCATGCGTTGCCGGGAGAAGGGAATGAGACGGGGACTACGCCGCGCGCCGTGGGTCCACTGTGGCCTATGTGGCGCGGTCGGTTGGACTATCGGCCTCGGCGACCGGTGGACGGGCGTTGATCCGGGCGGCCTTGCGGATTGCCTTGGCGCGTCCGGGGATCGCGGGCGGCAGCTTCTCGGTGACCGCGGTGAACGGCGGTGCTTCCTCGCCGCCCAGCACAAGCCGGGCGGCGACGTGGTAGACGCCGAGGTTGGACAGGTCGTGATCGCTCAGGCGGGGCAGGGTGTGCCGCGCTAGTCGTTTGGCGTCCTCGGGGGAGGCGTTGAAGAAGACCTTCGATCTGGAGTTCGTGCTGATGCCTTCTTCGAGGTCCTTGGGTAGCTGCCCGAGGTATTGGTGCGCCAACGTCATCGACAGGCGGTAGCCGCGCGCTTCGGCCAGCATGTCTTCCAGCGGGTAGGCGAGATTCAAAAAGTTGTGACACTCGTCGATGTACAACCCACAGTCACGGCGCTTGCGTTGCGGGATGCGGGCTCGGCGGGTGGCGGCTTGCCAGGTGCGGGCGACGACGATCGAGCCGACCAGTCGCGCGGTTTCCATACCCAGGGCGTCCCGCGCGATCCGCACCAAGCAGATCCCGCCGGTGTTGAGCACCTCATCCATGTCTACTGTGGAATCCCCGCCAGCGACGGCGGCACGAACGAACGGACGCAACAGGAACCCACGAACCTTGTTCATCAACGGTGCGATCACCTGGGCACGCGACGCTTCGGACAAGTCGTCGTACCAGGACCAGAACCCACGCAGCACGTCATCGTCGATCTGATCGCACGCACGGCGCCGGAACGCCGGCACGGTCAACAGCTTGGGCAAGTCGACCAAGGTCGGCGTACCCGGCAACGCCGTGAGCGTCAGCAGGCCGGCACGCAGGATGTCGTCGGTGCGCGGCCCCCACGAGGCGGCATAGATCCGGGAAAAGATCGACACCAGGTTGTCAACCGCGCGGGCCTTGTCCTCACCCTCCAACGGGTTGAGCACCGGCGGACGCGCCCGCGAGTCGGCGTCGAACAGCACCACCTTCTCGCCGAGCTCCTCGGGCAGGCGCATCAGGATGTCCGACACGAGGTCGCCCTTGGGGTCGACCACGACCACCCCGCGGCCGGCCTCGGCGTCAGCGAGGATCATCCGCGCCATCAGCTCGGACTTGCCGGAACCGGTGGCACCGATGCTGCCCGCCATCGCCCGCCACGCCATCGACACCTACACCGCCCCCGGCGATTTCGTCCTCGACCCCATGTGCGGAGTCGGCACCACCCTGGTCGAAGCCGTCCGCAAAGGCCGCGACGCCCTCGGCATCGAGTACGAACACCGGTGGGCCGACGTCACCGACGCCAACCTCGCCCTCGCCGCCAACGACGGCGGAACCGGTCGCGGCGAGGTCCACGTCGGCGACGCCCGCCAGGTGCTGCCCGACCTCGCCCAGCGCTACGCCGGGCGGGTCGAGCTGCTGGTGACCTCCCCGCCCTACGGGACCAGCGTCCACGGCCAAGTCCACGCCCCAGGGCACCGCCCGGTGCGCAAGCACCGACAACCGCTACGGCCGCGACCGCGCCAACCTCGCCCACCGCAGCCTGCCGTCCCTGCTACGCGGGTTCACCGACATCCTGCGCCGCGCGGTACCGCTGCTGCGCCCCGGCGGAGTCGTGGCCATCACCACCCGACCCTTCCGCGTCGACGGCGAACTCATCGACTTCCCATCGCTCACCCTCGACGCCGCGATCAACGCCGGACTCGACCCCGTCCAACGCTGCGTCGGCCTGTTGGCCGGGCTGCGCGACGGCAAGCTCGTCCCGCGCTCGTCGTTCTTCCAACTGAAGAACATCCGCGAACTCCGGGAGAGCGGCGTGCCCGCCTGGGTCATCGCGCACGAAGACATTCTGGTCCTCAGAGCAGGCCGAACTCGCTCGAGTTCAGGGAACGTGAAGCCCGCTGAACGCGGGTGCGACCACGCGGCACTACCAGCGACGCGGGGCCTGCGATGAGGCCCCACCGTCGAGGCGCCCCCGCCGCGCCCGCAAACCGTGCCGCGAGCCTCGACAGTCGCAACGAAAAGCGCGACGCCGAGAACCGTACGCAGGTGCGGCTCTACACCCCGGCGGAGGCAGCCCGCACGTTGGCGGTGAAGGAATCGTGGCTGCGTCGACAGGCCGGCGTCCGTGCCATCCCGTGCACCTTCCTCGGCAAGCACCTGCGGTTCTCCGAGGACGACCTCCGCGAGATCGTGCGCCGGGGTCGACGGCCACCCCGCTAACCGGAGCCGGAGCGGACACAAGGACAGGTCCTGCCAGAGGCCACGTCACGGCCTGGCTCCGAGGCTGGTGGGGGAGTGGCGCCCACAGGTGAACACATACCCCTTGCCCTTTGCCTGAAGGCGAGCGTGGCTGTGCCAGCCCGGTGCCGTCGCGGCTCGGGCAGCTAGGTCAACGCACAAGGAGGGTGATCATGGCGTGGACAGAACCCCATGGGGCGGGTTGGCGAGTCCGCTACTACCGCCACGACGGAAGCATCGGCAGCGAGTCCGGGTATACCGGCCCGGACCAGGCCAGCAGGCGCGCGGCCGATATCGAGTATGAACTGCGCAACCAGGTGTTCCAGGATCCCCGTAAGGCACAGACCACGGTGGGGGAGTGGGCCGAGGTGTGGTGCGAGGCCCACGACGTCGGCGAGGGCACCTGGGCGAAGTACCAGTCGCACCTGCGTAACCACATCCTGCCGAAGTTCGGCGAGACCCCGCTGGGCGAGCTCAGCAGGATCAGGATCAAATCGTGGGTCAAGGTGCTGCGTCGTCAGCTCAGTGACGCCACGGTCGCCGACGTGGTCACCTTGCTGTCGATGATCCTCGGGGAGGCGGCCGAGGAAACCTTGATTAGCACCAACCCGTGCCGGCGTCTCGGGGTGCGGTTGACGCCGTCGGCGCGGCGGTCGATCGCCGCACCGTGGCAGGTGGAGCGCATCGCCCGCCGCGCCGGCCCGACCGCCCGCGTGTTGGTCATCACCGCCGCCTACACCGGGCTGCGGTGGGGCGAGCTGGCCGCGCTGCAATGGCACAACGTCGATCTCACCGCAGGCACCATCACCGTCGACGAAGACAAAGGCGCCCTCCACGAACTCGGCGGCCGCCTCGAACTGGGCCCGCCCAAAACCCCGGCCAGCGTCCGCACCGTACACCTCCCGACCTTCCTCACCAGCTTGCTGACCGAACACGCCACCCAGCAGATCGGAGATCACGTGTTCACCGGACGCAACGGAGGACTACTGCGGCGAGCGAACTTCCGCGACCGAGTCTGGCGCCCCGCCGTAGCCGGCGACCAGCGACGCGGATGGGAACCGCTACACCCCGAACTCACCTTCCACGGACTGCGGCACACCCACCGCACCTGGCTCATCGAGGACGGGGTGCCGGAAGTACTCATCCACGAACGCCTCGGCCACCGCCTGCCCGGCATCCGCGGCATCTACTCCCACGTCACCCCACCCATGATCCAAACCATGCTCGCAGCACTGGACCGCCGCTGGACCCACAGCCCCACCCCTCACGACACCGCCCAGTGAGGCCTTGATCTGCCCGATGGTCGATATCGGCGAGGGCGTTGTCGTAGGAGTCGCCCCGGTGGCCCACGGACGGGATGGCGCCGGCCTCGACGAGCCGCTCGGTGTAGCGGATGGCGGTGTACTGGCTGCCGCGCTCGCTGTGCTGCACCAGCCCGTCCAGCTGCGCCCCGCCCCGGTCACGGCGGTCCCAGAGGGCGTGCTCGAGCGCCTCCAGAGGCAGTTCGGTGCGCAGGTGATCGGTCAGCGCCTAGCCGACGATCCGCCGGGAGAACACGTCGATGACCAGCGCCAGGTAGAGGCGAACCCGGTCCAGGTGCGGATGTAGGTCAGATCGCACACCCACAGCCGGTTCGGGCCGTCCGCGGCGAACCGGCGCTGCACCACATCCGGCGCCCGCTACGCCGCCACGTCGGGCACGGTGGTGCGCTTCGGCGTGCCGCGCCGCACCCCGGACAGCTCGCCTGCGCGCCTCAATCGAGCTACCTGGTCTCGACCCACGGTGATCGCCCTCGCGGCACAGCCCGGCGCGCATCGTGCGCACCCCGTACACGCCGTAGTTAGCGGCGTGAATGTCCTTGATCTGCTCGGTCAACACCGCATCGGACAGCGCCCGCGGCGATGGCGGGCCGCGAACGAGCGGCGTAGTAGCCGGACACGCTGAGGAACCCGGCGTCGCTGCCCCGCAGGACCGTGACGATCGGCTCGACCCCGAAACGATCCCTGTGCTCGTCGACGAAGCGGAGATCATCTCGGCCCGGGGCGGTCGAGCTCCGCCGCGAAGAACGCGCTCGCCGCCTTGAGGATCTCGTTCGCCCGGCGCAGCTCACGCACTTCGGTTCGCAACCGCTTCAGCTCGGCCGACTCTTCGCTCGTCGTGCCCGGACGATCACCCGCGTCGACCCGCGACTGGCGCGCCCATTTACGCACCGTCTATCGGCCCCGAGTTCGGCGCCCGGGGTGAACCTCTCGGGTGGCGAGCTGCAACGACTGGCCATGGCGAGGGGCGCTCTACCGCGGTCGGGAGCTGCTCGTCCTCGACGAGCCGACCTCCGCTCTGGGCGCCCGGTCCGATCGGCTGCTGCTCAACGAGCTGCCGACACTGCTGGCCGGTCGCACCTGTGTGTTGATCTCACACCGGTTCTGGAACGTGCGGCAGGCCGATCAGATATTCGTCTTCAACGACGGTCGCGTCGTCGAGCGGGGCACCCACGACGAGCTGATGGCCGAGCGCGGCCTGTACGCGGAGATGTACTCGTTGCAGGCCAGCGCGTTCACCACCGAACAGCAGTCGCTGGTGGGTGAGAAGTGACCGTGAGCATCGCAAGCCGGCAGTCTGATCGGCCACCCAACGCAGGCGTTGCGCGAGTACGCCGCCGGCCGGGACGTGCTCGGCGTGCTACAGCAGGGGGACGGGGTCCTCGCCGGCGCGGGCGGCAGCGGTCAGCAGGGCGTCGGTGAGGGGCGTGTCCTGCGCGGCCAGCGTGTCCGGCTGCTGCCGGATGTGCTTGGTCGCCGGCGTGGTAGCCGGGGCGTTCGGATTCGTGTGTCATGTGTGGTGGTCCAAGACCACGCTGGGAGTGCGGGACCGCGCTGCCGTCCACGGTCTGCCTGGTTAGGCCGTCGCGCGGTGAACACAGATGGAGTGAACACAGTAAGACAAGATCAACTGCTCCCATGTGTGCTCCCAGCAGTGACGAAATAGATTCGCCGCTATGGCTAGCCAATGGCCGCATGAACCACTACGGCTTGTGTCGAAGTCAGGCGCCAAGACCGTGCCGGAAACTGACGCGTCCTTGGCAAATTTGTGCTTGGCTACCCGTTCGACGTGCTCGCCCACGGAATTTTCCAAACGCTAATTATGGTCGGCCAGCACATTGATGGTGTGACGCAATCCTTGTTGCGTCACACCATCAATCTACTACTCACGCCCCAGATCAGCTTGATGAGATCGCTTCACTGCCAAATCAAAAACATGAGACCGGATGCACGTTCCCAGGATAAGCAGACCGAACACCAGCCGCATCCCCTGAGCCGACCCGACGACGGTTTCCGGCGGTGTATACGCAGAGTACAACCCTGTAGTCGGGTGCTGGAATGCTAATGGCGTCGATATCGACCCGCCTCCTTCTCAACCGTTTTTGATGTGGACATTGGGCAAGCCGGCCACTGCGTTCGCAAGTTTCCTGTGCGCCCGTGTCACCAGGGGGCCGTACTGGAACACCTTCGACTTGATGCCAATCTCCACACGAGCACCAGTGCCTTCCGCTGATACGACGACAGGGTAAAAGAAGCCCCAGGTGAAAGCGGTCGGCCGTGACGAAAGGATCACCAAGCCGCGGAAGGGGTCGACGTCCTCGACTGAGTAGCCAGACGGGCACTCCTGCGAGAGTAGAGCGTACACAACATCCGGTGAGGCTGCTGAATGCAAGACGATTCGCCGGGTGGTCATCGTGATGGTCGTCACTGAGCCCTTCCGGGTCAGGGCCACCAGCAACATCACGCCGACAGCAACTATCATGATGGCTACTGTGATGAGAATGGTTACGAGGG
>NZ_FOWW01000003.1 GCF_900115565.1 Amycolatopsis arida
CCGGGAAGTTGGGACGGTGCGCGCGAAATCTGTGGATCCCTTTCGGGGGATGGGAACAACTCGACGGGTGCACGGCGCCGGGTGTCGCGCCGCGGGCACATCTCGCATCCCCGCTGCGGGTGCATCCCGTGCCGGGGTTACCGCGTCATCGGGTGTTGCGGTCCGCACCTCGTCCCAGGTGTGGTCCCCACCCCGAAGCCTGATTGTGTTGACGGTCGTCGGCACCGTGTCAAGGCGGGAAAGCGTGCCTTGACACGGCACCGCCGACCGCACAGCGGCTTCGGATCGGGGTGGGGAGGGGGAATGGCTGCAGCCTGCAACCCGTGGGGTGGGGGCGTGCCCCGCGCTGGGTGAGGCGTGCCTCGACCCGGGGTGGGAACGACGGGTGCTCCTGCCTGTAATGAGGCGTACCCGCTCGGGGGTGTGTTGCCTGGGGCGGCCTCGCGTCTGGCGGGGCTCTCGGCAGGACGCGAGCCGAAGGTGGCGAGCACACATGCGGTACCCAAGGCCGCCCTGAGCTCACAGGCAGCCAGCGCCCGAAACCAGAACTCGGCATCCCACCGTGAAACTCGCGCGCCAAATCAAACTCGCGCTCCAAACGAAATCCCGCGCTCCCGAACGAAGATCTCACCGTCCCGAACGTGAGAACTCGCACCCACGCGCGCCCACCAACCCCACGCGTGGCACCAGCGAGCGAGCCCAGCGAGCGAAGCGCCCAAGCACATTGCTAGTTCACGACCAACGCCACCAGCGCTCGCCCAGGGTGAGGAGCTCGCACCGTGGGGGGTGTGGGGGGCTCGGCCCCCCACTGCGAACAAAGGAAGATCCCCGTCTGCGCACTGTGCAGACAGGGATCTCCCAGATCTTCCGTCGGGGTGGCGGGATTTGAACCCACGACCTCCTCGACCCGAACGAGGCACGCTACCAAGCTGCGCCACACCCCGAGGACCTTGTTTTCGGGTCGGGGAAGAGTCTAGCGGACGTCGCTGGGGGCTTTGAACGGGGTTTGTTTGCGGAGGGGGAGCCCCGCGGTCGGCCGGGCGACCAGGGTCAACAGGCTGGCCTCGGGTGGGCAGGCGAAGCGGACGGGTGCGTAGGGCGAGGTGCCCAGGCCGGCGGACACGTGGAGCCACATGTGCGCGCCCCAGCGGGAGACGCCGCGGGCACGGGATCGGTCGAGCTCGCAGTTGGTGACCAGTGCGCCGACGCCGGGTACGCGGAGCTGGCCGCCGTGGGTGTGGCCGGCGAGGACGAGGTCGTAGCCGTCGGCGGCGAAGGCGTCCAGGATGCGTGGCTCCGGGGAGTGGGTGAGCCCGAGCCGCAGGGCGGCGGCGCGGTCGGGCGTGCCGGAGATGTCGGTGTACCGGTCGCGGTGCAGGTGCGGGTCGTCGACGCCGGCGACGAACACCCGCTGCCCGTCGAGCGTGACGGTGCGGCGCACGTGGGTGAGGTCCTGCCAGCCGTGCTCGATGAGGGCGGCGCGCAGGTCCCGCCAGGGCAGCCGGCGGCCATGGATGCGCTTGCGACGGCCGCGCGGCATGAGGTACCGGGCCGGGTTCTTCGGTTTCGGGGCGTAGTAGTCGTTGCTCCCGAACACGAACACGCCGGGCCGGTCGAGCAGGGGCCCGAGGGCGCGCAGCACCGCGGGGACCGCCTGGGGGTGGGCGAGGTTGTCGCCGGTGTTGACCACGAGGTCGGGCTCGAACCGGTCGAGCGCGGCCACCCACCGCTGCTTCGACGTCTGGCCGGGAAGCATGTGGAGGTCGGAGATGTGCAGGATCGTGAGCGGGCGGGCGCCGCGGGCGAGGACGGGCAGCTCGGACGTGCGCAGCGTCCAGTGTCGGCGCTCGATGCCGGATGCGTAGCCGAGCGTCGCCGCGCCGAGTGCAAGGGTACCCACGGCCAGGTGTTTCAACGGCACCCCTGCCCTGCCTGTGTTACTGAGCGTGCCCACATCATCCAGGATACGTGCACAAGGAGCCACTCCGGCGAGGGAAGATCACGACGACATAACAAGCAGTATGCACTTCGCTGACGATTCACCCAAAAGGAGCAAGGGTAACAAACCAACTGGTCCGAGAATCGGCAACCCGGGCGCCCGTCCGGCGAGGTGAGCCTACCCTGACCGGCGCAGTCCGACCGGTGCTCACCCCGCTCCGGTAGCCAGTTCCTCGGGCCCGGCCACCGGCGCGACCGTCAGCCGGAGTGTCGCGCGGAGCCGTGGCTCGTGGCCCCCACGGGCCGCCGCGGCCACCTCCGCCGAACCCTTCACCTTCACGCCGCGTGGCCGGCCCGGAGCGCGAATCCGTCGGGGGTCAGCGGCGACCCCGCATGCGTTCGTACTTCGGATCGCTGGGTGGGAGCTGCCGGACCTCCTGGCCCTCCATGATCTTGGTCATGGCGCCGAACCAGGTCTGGGCCGGAGTGACGCCACCCCACATGCTGCCCTCGCGGCCACAGGCGGTCACGTTGCCCACGCCGTTGTAACACAGACCACCGGCGCCACCCTGCGGCCGGAACACCATCGCGACCCCGGCGAGCTGCGGGGTGGCACCGACGAAGGTCGCCGACCCGTTCGCCTGCGTCGTCCCGGTCTTGCCGATCATCGGCCGGTCCCAGCCGACCGCCTGCGCGGCACGGGTGGCGGTGCCGCCCTCGTGGTCCTTGCTCATCCCCACGGCGAGCGAGTTGGCCAGCCCCTCTTCCACCACTTGCTCGCAGGGCTGTTCCTTGATCGGGATCACCTTGCCGTTGCGGTCCCGGATCTCCGCGATCGGCGTCGGGGGGCACCACACGCCGCCACTCATGATCGTCGCCGCGACGTTGGCCATCTCCAGGCCGCTGACCGGCCAGGGACCGAGGGTGAACGACCCCTCTCCCGGCGAGTTCTCCTTCGGGCCGAAGTACTCCTTCTGGCTCATCCGCAGCTCGGGCTTCTGCGCGTTCGGGTCGGGCTCCCGCCCCACACCATTGGCCGCCATGGTCTTCCGCAGCCCGAGCTTGCTGGCCATCTCCACCACGGGCCCCATCCCGGCCTGCTCCTCCATGATCACAAAGGGGGTGTTGGGCGAGGTCTCCAGCGCCCGCTGCAAGGTCATGGACGTCGGGTAGTCGGAACCCTCGTTGTTGATGACGCAGTAGGCCCGGGTGCCCTGCGCGACCACCGGGCACCGCGACCCGCCGCCGACGAAGACCTTCGAGACGTGGAAGCCCGGGCTCGGGACGTTGTCGTAGATGCCGGCGACGCCCTGCTCCATGGCCGCCGCGGCGGTGAAGATCTTGAAGCTCGACCCGGCGCCGCCGGTGTTGTAGACCCCGGCGGGCAGCGTGTAGAGCGTCTGCCCCTCGTCGGGGGACGTTCCGTAGTCCCGGTTGGCCGCCAGCGCCACCACCTCGTGCCGGTCCTTGCCCGGCCGCACCAGCGACAACGTGTTGGCGACGTTCTTCTGCGTCTTCCTGACCTGCGTCTCCGCGGAGACCTTGGCCTCGTGGTTGGCCCGCTGGTCCATGGTGGTCCGGATGGTCCACCCGCCGATGTTGATCCGCTCCTCGGTGAAGCCGTGCTCCTTGAGGTAGTCCACCACGTACTGGCAGAAGAACCCGTTCTCCGGCCCGGCGCCGACGCAGTTCGACGCCGGCTTGTTCGGCCCCTCCGGCGGCACCCCGAGCGGCTCCTCCTTGAGCCGCTCGGCGTCCTCGGGGGCGAGCTTGAGGTTCTCGACCATCTTGTCGAGCACCCAGTTCCGCCGCTCGGTCGCGCGGTCCGGATGATTCCACGGGTCGAAGTACGTCGGGTTGTTCACGATCCCGGCGAGCAGTGCGCTCTGTGTCACGTTCAGCTTGTCGGGTGTGGTGCCGAAGTATGCGCGGGCGGCCGCGCCGACCCCGTACACGCGCTGGGAGAACTCGATGACGTTGAGGTACCCGGTGAGGATCTGGTCCTTCGACATCTTCGTCTCGAGCTGGATGGCGATCCGCGCCTCCTTCAGCTTGCGCGCGATCGACACCTCCTGCGCCTTCCGCTGGCCGGCCTCGTTGCCGCGGTGCACGACGTTGATCAGGTAGTTCTTCACGTACTGCTGGGTGAGGGTCGACGCGCCCTGCGTGTTGCCCGTGCTGGTGCTGATCGCGGCGCGCAGCGTGCCCTTCCAGTCGACCCCGTGGTGGTCGTAGAACCGCCGGTCCTCCACCGAGATCATGGCCCATTTCATGGCCTCGGAGATCTCGTTGCTCGCGGCCGGGATGCGGTACTGGTCGTACAGCGAGGCGATGGGGTTGCCGTCCTTGTCGGTCACGGTGGTGACCAGCGGCGGCGGCACGTCGGCCAGCTCCGCGGACATCTCGTCCACGGTCTGGCTGGCCTGGTTCGACACCAGTCCCGCGGCGCCGACGACCGGGAACAACACCCCCGCGACCAGCACCCCCGCGAGGACGCAGAGGCCGAGCAGCTTCAGCACACCATCCCTCTTCCGCACGGTGAACAGCGTACGCGCCCCGGCCGGTCGGGCACCGCGCCAGGAAGCCGGACGGCGAGCGCCAGGTAACAAATGCAACGGGAGGCTTGGCGGGTGGAACCGTTGACCCTTACAGTCCGTCAACGTCTCACGAAAAATGCCGACGGATGGACGAGTGCGAGGGGGCTCGCGTTCGAGTACGGAGGCGCCGGCGCCAGGGGAGGCACCGGTGAACGGCGTGAGCACAGGAAGACCTGCTCGCGGGGGCGAGGCGTGCGGCCATGACCCTGCCTGCCGGTCGTTACAGGTTAGGGAGCTGGGGGTATGACAACCACCAACGAGTCGGACTGGCGGATCAGCGCGTCCTGCCGGGACACCGATCCCGACGGGCTGTTCGTGCGGGGGGCCGAGCAGAACCGGGCCAAGCTGGTGTGCATGGGCTGCCCGGTGCGCACGGAGTGCCTCGCCGAAGCACTCGACAACCGCATCGACTTCGGGGTGTGGGGCGGGATGACCGAGCGCGAGCGGCGGGCCCTGCTGCGTCGGCGGCCGGACGTCACCAACTGGCGGGAGCTGCTCGAGTCGGCCAAGCGCCGGTTCGCCGACGCCGACCAGCCGGCCGCGCGGGTCTCCTGACCCCGGGGAGTGTGTCCGAAATCACATCTGTTCGCGGTCGTCGGCCAGCCGGTCCCCGATGTCCCGCAGACCCTCGAGGTCGTGCACGTCGGTCGGCAACGCCGGCACCCGCACCACCGGCACCGCGGGATGCGCCCGGGTGAACCGGGCCAGCAGGCGGTCCTCCCTCCTGGCGAGGGCGACCCGGTCCGCGTGCAGTCGCAACACCGCGGTGGCCAGCGGAGCCTGCTGACCACCGCGGTCCAGCGCGTCGGCCGCGGCCAGTGCCTCGGTGTCGGACAGCTCGGCCAGCACGGGGTGCGTGCGATTGGCGATCAGCCCGGCCAGCGGCATCGACTCCGTGGCCAGCCGCTCGACGAAGTAGCTGGCCTCGCGCAGCGCGTCCGGTTCCGGCGCGGCCACGACGAGGAACGCCGTGCCCTGCGAGCGCAGCAGCTCGGCGGTCCGGCGGGCCCGTTCCCGGAACCCGCCGAACATGGTGTCGAACGCCTGCATGAACGCCGACGCGTCGGCGAGCAGCTGACCACCGAGGATGGTCGACACCGCCTTCGCGAACATCGAGAACCCGGCGCTGACCACCTTGCGCAGCCCCCACCCTCCGGCCTTCGCCGGCGCGGTGAGCAGCCGGATCATCCGCCCGTCCAGCGCGCTGGACAGCCGCGACGGCGCGTCCAGGAAGTCCAGCGCCGACCGGCTCGGCGGGGTGTCGACCACGATCAGGTCCCAGTCCCCGGTCGCGGCGAGCTGGCCGAGCTTCTCCATCGCCATGTACTCCTGCGTCCCGGAGAACGACGTGGAGATCGTCTGGTAGAAGGGGTTGGCCAGCAGCTGCTCGGCCCGCTCGGGGCCGGCGTGCGTGCGCACCATGTCGTCGAAGGTGCGGCGCATGTCCAGCATCATCGCCCACAGCTCGCCCTTGGGCTCGAACCCGTCGACCGTCACCCGCTTCGGGTAGTTGCCCAGCTCGCGCAACCCGAGCGCCTGCGCGAGCCGCCGGGCCGGGTCGATGGTGAGCACCACCGTCTGTCGGCCGCGCTCGGCCGCCCGCAGGGCCAGCGCCGCGGCGGTGGTGGTCTTGCCGACGCCGCCGGAACCGCAGCACACCACGACGCGCGTGCCCGGGTCGTCGAGCAGGGCGTCCATGTCCAGCCTCTCGGTCATCCGGTCAGCGCACCCCCTGCTCGACCAGCGCGTCGGCCAGCTCGTACAGCGCGGCGACGTCCACGCCGTCGGTGAGGTCGGGCAGCTCCAGCGTCGGCAGGTCGGCCTCCGCGAGCTGCTCCTTCGCCCGCTGCTCGGCCGCCACCCCGACGGCGTGCTCCACGGTCTCCTCGACCAGCGCGTCCAGCGTGGTCTCCGGCAGGTCCAGCCCGGCGGCGGCCAGCCCGGCCCGCACCCTCGCGGCGTCGACCCTGCCGTCGGCCGCCGCGGGCACCGAGCGGGCCGGCAGCCGGGGTGGGCGGACCCGGTTGACCAGTACGCAGCCCGGCCGCAGGTCGGCGCCGTCGAGCTCGGCGACCGCCTCGAGGGTCTCCCGGATCGGCATCTCCTCGAGCAGGGTCACCAGGTGCACGGCCGTCTCCCCGGAGTGCAGCAGCCGCACCACGCCCTCCGCCTGGCCGCGAATCGGCCCGGTCTTGGCGAGGTCGGTCAGCGCCTTGGTCACGTCGAGGAACCTCACCACGCGGCCGGTGGGTGGGGAGTCGACGACCACCGCGTCGTAGACGTACCGGCCGTCGGAGTCGGTGCGGGTGACGCACTCCTTGATCTTGCCGGTGAGCAGTACGTCGCGCAGGCCGGGCGCGAGGGTCGTGGCGAATTCGATGGCGCCCATCCTGCGCAGCGTCCGCCCGGCGAAGCCCAGGTTGTAGAACATGTCGAAGTACTCCAGCAGCGCCGCCTCGACGTCGACGTGCAGCGCGCGCACCTCGCCGCCGCCCGGCGCGGCCGCGACGCGCTGCTCGGCGTAGGGCAGCGGCTCGGTGTCGAACAGCTGCGCGAAGCCCTGCCGGCCCTCGACCTCGATCAGCAGGACCCGCCGGCCGCCCCTGGCCAGCGCCAGCCCCAGTGCCGCGGTGAGGGTCGTCTTGCCGGTGCCGCCCTTGCCGGTGACGAAGTGCAGCCGGGCGCGGGCGAGCTCGTCGGTCCAGCCAGCCAACGGAGTGGTCACCAGCGCAGCCTAGGTCAGAACCTCATCCGGCGAGCAGGACAACGGTCACGGTCACCCCGGTCAGCGCGGTGACCGCCCACGCCCACCCGGGCGGCAGGGTGGTGAGCACGAGCAGGCAGAGCACGGCGAGCGCGGTCACCGTCACCGCGGCGGACGTCGCGACCGCGCCACCCCGGCCGGTGCGCTCGCGCACCCTGGCCAGCACCAGTGGGACGGCGACGAGGCCGGCGCCGGCGAGCAGCGCCGCCGCGACGATCCGCCAGGTCTCCACGCCGCAACGTTAGCCGGCCGCGCCGATCGGGGTCACCAACACGCAGGGCACCGGCCGCGGGTGGGCGGGGTCGAGCGCGTTGAGGACGTGCCCGGCGGTCACCGGGTCGGCGGCCACCGCGGCGTGCTCGGCGAAGTCGAGGCCGCAGCGGTCCTGCAGGACGATGTTGGTCACGTTGGGCGCGGTCGCGATCCCGCTGGTGTACGGCACCACGGCCTGGTCGTAGCGGGTGACGATGTTGGTGTAGGTGACCTCGGGGGCGAAGATCCCGACGGAGTGCAGGTTCTTCAGGAACTCAGAGCCCTGCAGGAACTGCGGGCAGGAACCGCAGATCGGGTTCAGCACCCCGTCCACCACCGGATCGAGTCCCAGAACCTGCCCGTGCTGGTACAGCGTGGACAGTCCGAGCAGGGTGGTGCCCTCCCACAGCGGCGTGAGGCTCACGTACTTGTCCACCTTCGACTCGCCGCCGAGGAAGCGGACGTAGTAGCTGGGCATCAGGGTGCCCTGGGAGTGCCCAAGAATGTGCACCTCGGCCGCGCCGGTGCTGGCCAGCACCCGGTCGACGAAGGTGGCCAGCTCCTCGGCGCTGCGCTCCATCGGCACCAGCCCACCCGGCTGATAGCCGGGAAGCGGGTCGCCGGGGACGCCGTAGGTCAGCGAGAACACGCAGTAACCCTCGTTGGCCAGCAGCGGCGCGAAGGTCTGCCAGTTCACCGTCTGGTTGGCGCCGAGGCCGTGCACGAGCACCACCGGGTTCGGGTGGGCCGCGCTCGGCCGGCACGACCAGTCGTTCGCGCCGGGGGGCGGGCTGTTCGGCGCGGCCAGCTGGGCCGGCACCGCGGCGGCCAGCGTCCACGGCACGGGCAGATCCTCCCGGGCCTGTCCGGCCCCCGCGCCGGCGAGCAGTGTGGTCAGTGCTGTCAGGACGGTGGCGGCGATCGCGACCAGGAGCCTCGTTGCCCGCATGCGCTCTCCCTACTTGCGAGTAGGGAGGGAGTGAACCACGTCACGGCGTCAGAAGCCAGGAGATCACCGGGATGGCCGAACCGGCCCGAAGGCCACGCACGGCACCGGGGTCCGGTTGGCCGGGTCGAGCGCGCGCAGCACGTGGGCGATCGCGTTCGGATCCACCACGATGCCGACGTGGTTGACCCGGTCCTCCGGGCAGGTGTCCTGCAGCACGATGTTGGTGACGTTCGGCCCGTGCCCGATCCCACTGGTGTAGGGGACGACGATCTCGTCGTACCGGGTGATGATGTTGGTGTAGGTGATCTCGGGCAGGAAGATGCCGCCCTCGTGGAGCTTGCGCAGGGTGGCCGAGCCGGTGAGCAGTTCCGGACAGGCCCGGCACTCGGAGAACAGCTCGGCGGCCACCGGCCCGAGCCCGAGCAGTCCCAGCAGGGCGTACAGGTCGGCCAGCCCGTACACGTTCGTGCCGTTCCAGCCGGGGGCCAGGCTGACGTAGCGGTCGATGGTGCCGCGGCCACCGAGCAGCTTGGCGTAGTACGTCGGCACGATGGTGCCCTGCGAGTAGCCGACGATGTCCACCTTGCTGGTTCCGGTGGCGGCGAGCACCCGGCCGATGAACGCCTTCAGCTCGCGGGCGCTGTAGTCGAGGGGCATCAGCCCGCCGACCACCTCGCCGACCACGGGCGCGTCCGGCACCACGCCGTAGGTGAGCGCGAACGCGCAGTACCCCTCGCGGACCAGCCGCGGCCCGAGGACCCGCCACGTGCGGTCCTGGTTGTCCCCGGTGCCGTGCACCAGCACCACCGGGTTCGGGTGGGCCGCGCTCGGCCGGCACGACCAGTCGTTGAAGCCGCCCGGTCCCGACGCGGCGGTCGCGGTGCCTGGCGCGGCGGTCGCGGTGCCTGGCGCGAGCACGCCGCCGGCGCTGACCACGAGTGCCAGTGCCACCAGCGCGTACCGGCAGCGTCGGATCCGTCGCAACGGTCGCATGTGGAGCCCCCTCCGGCGAATGGTCCTGCCCCTCCTTGAGCTTGACGCCAACGCCGCCGCGGGACCAGAACACGACCTGGTGGACTATCCGTAGCGACTCGTGACCGCACGTGTTCGTCTGAAGGCGCGGCTGGGCCGTACGGGGCTTGCCGTCACCCGATACGCTCGCGCCATGAGTGCCACCAAGTGGGAGTACGCCACGGTTCCGCTGCTGATCCACGCCACCAAGCAGATCCTCGACCAGTGGGGCGAGGACGGCTGGGAGCTGGTGACCGTCCTGCCGAACCCCAGCGGCGAGCAGCACGTCGCGTACCTGAAGCGTCCGAAGGGCTGACCCATGAGCTGGACCGCCAGACTCGCCGAGCTCGGCATCGAGCTGCCCGAGGTGGCCGCGCCCGTCGCCGCCTACGTGCCGGCGGTGCGCAGCGGCTCCCAGGTGTTCACCTCCGGCCAGCTGCCGTTCGTCGCCGGCGCGCTCGCCGCGACCGGCAAGGTCGGCGCGGAGGTGAGCCCCGAGGAGGCCAAGCAGCACGCCCGCACGTGCGCGCTCAACGCGCTCGCCGCGGTGCACGCGCTGGTGGGCGTGGACTCGATCGTCCGCGTGGTGAAGGTGGTCGGCTTCGTGGCCTCGGCCGAGGGGTTCACCGGCCAGGCCGCGGTGGTCAACGGCGCCTCGGAGCTGCTCGGTGAGGTCTTCGGCGACGCCGGCGTGCACGCCCGTTCCGCGGTCGGGGTGGCCGAGCTGCCGCTCGGCGCCCCGGTCGAGGTCGAACTACTCGTGGAGGTCGCGTGATGGACCCGGACATCGAGGCCTCGTGCCACGAGCTGCTGCTGCGGCTGGCCGGCCGGCTGCCCGACCAGGTGCTGTGGCGGTTCCGCGACTGGCTGAGCGAGGGCGCGATGGGCACCCTCGCGCGGACCCTTCCCCGCTCTTTGCTTACGCACAGAATTGACCTGGACCAGACGGAGTATCGGCTGCTCGTCGCTGGGCTAATACCGCACGGGGCGGACTGGCATCAAGTGAGTTCCGCCCTTGGGGTGGACGACGTCACTGATACGCGGTACACATTCCAGTCGAGTCCGCCCGATTGGGTGAACTCCGTCGACTCGGTATCCGTGCTCGTGCACGCAACGTTGCGCGGCCGGCCGGACGTCGGTGAGGTTCGGGAGACCTGGCGGCACGGGGGTGTCACCGGCGAGCGCGAGGCCAAGCGGGTTCTGCTGATCTCGGTGCTGTCGGGAGCGCCTCGGTTGACCGGCGAGCTGCAGCGGGTGCTGCGTGTGCTGGGTGAGGAGGAGCCCAGCGTGGAGGTACTGCCACCGCGGCTCGAGCTGCCGGAGTACCACCGGGCCGCGCTGGCGGACTCCCGGCTGGTGTGCGTGGGTGCCGTGGACACCGGACACCGACTCGTCCCGGCGTAACGCTCGCTGCCTCCGGCGGGCTGGAGGGAGTTACCGCGACATGGCGGAGATGTACGACGGCCCCACGGGTGACGGGCTGGCGGTGCCGCTGCGCCTGCACAACCTGTTGCTCGCGCTCGCCGGCAGGATCGACGACAGCGCGCTGTCCGAGGCCAGGGAGCTGGTGGCCACGGCGCACCTGGACCAGGCCGCCGAGCTGGTGGCCGGCACGCTGATCGCCGGTCGGATCCCGGTGAGCGCCGCGGAGCAGCGCGAGGTGGCCCTCGTGCTCGAGATGAGCCGGTCCGACGCGACACTGGCCGACCATCTGGTCGTCGACGACGGCGTCCTTGCTGACAAAGGCCCCGAGCACCGCTTCAGCGCCGACGACGAGCCCGAGCGGGGGTTGATCGAGGCGCTCGACCGCACCCTGCACGTGCTGCCCGACGTGCGCTCGGTGCACGCCGTCTGGCGCAACACCCCGGCCGGCAGCGTGCCGGGGCCGCTGCCGCAGCGGGTCGTCCTGGTGGACATCGGTCCCGAGGCGCACCCGCCCGCGGTCGCCTACCGCGTCGGCAAGGCGTTGCGCAAGGCGGGGCTGCCCTCGGTGGTCGAGGTGAGCGGGCCGTGGGCGGAGCGCTCCGGCTACTACGACAGCGCCTACGCCACCGCGAACCCGGTGTGGTTCGCGCCGGACGCCGCGGGCGCGTCGATCGACACCTCCGACGAGCGACGCGGCCGGTCGACCAAGGGCAAGAACCGGCACGCCGCCAGGGTGTCCCCCGAGCCCGAGGCGACCCAGCCGCGAATCACCCAGCCCCAGCCGGTCGAGCCCGTCGAGTCACGGTCGGTGGAACCCCAGCCGGAGGCCCGGCCCACCGCCGCCCCGCCGGCCGACCCCGCACCGGCCGAGCCCGTGGAGCCACCGACCGCCGGCAGTCCCGTCGAGACCGTCGACGAGCACGAGGAACGGCGGAGCACGGCCAGCACCACCGAGATGAGCTCGGCCGAGGTGGCCCAACTGCGCGCCGCGCTCGCCGAGGACGACGAGAAGGGCAGGGCCATCGCCTCGGCGAAGCTCCGCCCTGGCCAGGTGGTCGAGATCCCCGAACTGGACCTGGACGACCCGGCGCTCAGCGAGCGGGACCGGCAGCTGCTCCGGGAGCTGCACGCCGAGCTGGCCGAGCGGGAGAAGGCCGAGGCGGCGGGGGGAAGGGTCAACGGCGTCAACGGCGTCAACGGCGCTGCCCGCGGCATGGAGCCACCGAAGCGCGGCTGGACCGACGGCTTCAGCGGTGCCTGAGCCGGCGTGACGAGGGTCTCCCTCGTCGTCCGGTCACCGGGCGTATGTTGCGGACGTGGCTGAACGACGTCCCGAGCTGAGCTTCCCGGCCTCCATGCTCGCCGACCCGATCGCCGAGCCGGTGCCGCCCAAGGACGCCGCGACCGTGGTGCTGCTGCGCGACCGGGCAGTCGGCCTGGAGGTGTTCCTGCAACGGCGGGTGGCTGGCATGGCCTTCGCCGGCGGGATGACGGTGTTCCCCGGCGGCGGGGTGGACGAGCGCGACGCCGACGCGTCCGTTCGATGGGCGGGCCCCGAGCCGGCCCGGTGGGCCGAGTGGTTCCGCTGCCCCGAGCGGCTCGCGCGGGCGCTGGTGTGCGCGGCGGTGCGGGAGACGTTCGAGGAGTCCGGGGTGCTGCTGGCCGGTAGGGATGCCACGGACTCCGGCGTGGTGACCGACACCGCGCCGTACGCGCCCGCCCGCGCGGCGCTGGTCTCCCGGGAACTGTCGCTGGCGGGATTCCTCGCCGACGCCGGCCTGACCCTGCGGGCCGACCTGCTGCGCCCCTGGTCCAACTGGGTCACTCCGAAGGGCGAGCCGCGCCGCTACGACGCCCGGTTCTTCGTCGCGGCGCTGCCTCCGGGGCAGGACGCCGACGGCGCGACCACGGAGGCGGAGAGTTCCGGCTGGCGACGACCGGAGGAGGCGCTCGCCGACGCGCGGGCCGGCCGCAGCATGCTCATGCCGCCCACCTGGGTCACGCTCACCGAGATCGCCGGGTTCGCCACCGCCGCGGAGGCGTTGGCCACCCGGCGGGAGATCGAGAAGGTGATCCCCACCCTCGTCCGGGACGGTACCGAGGTGCGGGTCGTGCTGGAGGAGGCATGAACGGCGGGCCCGCGCATCCGGCGTACGGGGTGCCCCGCGCGGTGTCCCCGATCGCGACGGTGCTGCTCGAGGAGAACCCGTCCGAGATGACCCTCGAGGGCACCAACACCTGGCTGCTGCGCGCCCGGGGGGCGGGCGAGCACGTCGTCGTCGACCCCGGCCACGACGACCCGCCGCACCTGGACCGGCTGGTCGCCGCCGGCCCGGTCGCGCTGGTCCTGCTCACCCACCGCCACCCCGACCACGCCGAGGGCGCCCGGTCGTTCGCCGCGCGGGTCGGCGCCCCGGTGCGGGCGTTCGACCCGGCGCTGTGCCTCGAAGGGCCGCCGTTGGCCGACGGCGAGGTGGTCACCGCCGCCGGCCTGGACATCGAGGCGCTGCACACCCCGGGGCACACCGCGGACTCGGTGTCGCTGCGGGTGCCGTACGGCGACGCGACGCACGTGCTCACCGGGGACACCGTGCTCGGCCGCGGCACCACGGTGCTCGACGACCTCGGCGCCTACCTGCGGTCGCTGCGCCGGTTGGTCGGGCTGCCGGCGGGTACCCTCGGGCTGCCCGGGCACGGCCCCGAGCTGCCCGACCTGGCGGCTACCGCGCGGGCCTACACCGAGCACCGGGAGCAGCGGCTGGACCAGGTGCGCGCGGCACTGCGCCGGCTCGGCGCGGGGGCGAGCGCCCGGCAGATCGTCGAGCTGGTCTACGCCGACGTCGACCGGGTGCTGTGGGGCCCGGCCGAGGCCAGTGTGCTGGCTCAACTGGACTACCTGCGCGCGGAGGGTGAGATCCCGTGATCGAGCTGGTGAGGAGGGGACGCGAGCGAGCTCGCGAGCGGACCATGGGACCCGGGCGCCCGACGAACGCCGCCGACGTGCGCCGGTGAAGGAGGGGACGTGACCGCGACCGAGATCGAGTTCTACTGGCGCCCGGGTTGCCCGTTCTGCGCCATGCTGGTCGAGCCGCTGCGCCGGAGTGGGCTGCCGGTCCGGGAGATCAACATCTGGGACGACCCAGGCGCCGCGGCCAGGGTGCGCGAGGTCGCCGGCGGCAACGAGACCGTGCCGACCGTGATCGTCGGCGACGCGGCACTGGTCAACCCGAGCTTCCCGGAGATCGAGGCCGCCGTCCGGGAGCACGCCCCCGAGCTGCTCGGGGGACGCGCGGACTGACCGGCGTCAGCGGGCCACGGCCGGCTCCGGCACCGGCTGGGCCGCCGGCTGCTCGGCCGGGCGGACGGTGCCGCGCAGCAGCCACACCACGCCGGCGATCACGAGCGCGCCCGCGGTCGCGGTGAGGAACGCGGGGGGCGGCCCGGCGCGCTCCACCAGATAGCCGCTCACCGACTGACCCATGGCCAGGCCCAGGGTGATCGCGGTGAGCACCCAGCCGAACGCCTCGGCCGCGGTGCCCTTCGGGGCGACGACCTCGATCGCGGTGGAGTGGGTGGTGGACTGCGGCGTGATCAGCGCGCCCGCGGCGAGCATCGCCAGCGCCAGTCCCCACAACGTCGACGGCAGCGCGAGCAGGGCCACCAGCAGGCCGAAGCCGGCGAGCAGTACGGGCAGCCGCAGCCCCATCGGGCGTGGCCACGGCCGCGTGCTGTAGGCGACACCGAAGGCCACCGAGCTGACCGACCACACCGACAGCAGCAACCCGCCGACCGTCGGGTGCCCGGCCCCGGTGGCGGTGGCCGGCACCGCCACCTCCACGAAGCCGATGACCATGCCGAAGCCGAGCGCGGCGAGCGCCAGCGTGCGCATACCGGGGCTGGCCAGCGCGCCGAGCAGCCGACCGCCGCGGCGCGCCGAGGGGCCCCACGCGCGCACCGCGGGGCTGAGCGCGAACAGCACCGAGCCGGTCACCATGCACAGCCCGCCCACGACCATGCCGGTGCCCGCCCACGGCGCGGCGATCATCAGCCCGGCGGCGCCGGGGCCGAGGATGAAGAACACCTCCATGCTGATGGCCTCGTAGGAGAACGCGGCGTTGCGGACCGGTCCCTCCGGCAGCAGGCGGCCCCACAGCGCACGGGACGCCGAGCCCACCATCGGCTCGGTGAGCCCGATCCCCACCGACAGCGTGACCAGCAGCGGGGTGGCGGCGTGCGCCTCGATCGCGGTGATCAGCACGGTCATCGCCAGCGCGAACAGGGTGGCGATCACCAGCAGCGGGCGAGTCGGCCCGAACCGGTCGATCAGCCTGCCCTGCGCCACCGAGCCGAGCGCGACGCCGACCAGCGCGCCGGCGGACACCAGCCCGGCCACCGCGAACGAGCCGGTCTCCCGTTGCACGAACAGCAGCGCCGAGATGCCGATCATCGCGATGGGCAGCCGGGCGAGCAGGGACGCGACGGCGGGACCGCGCGCGCCGGGCGTGGTCAGCGCGGCGCGGTAGTCGGCGAGGGTCGCGCCGCCCTCGGCGGCGGAGGCAGACTGGGACACGCGTACCAGTGTGCCCGTTTATGGTACGGGGGTACCAGTCTTTTTTTCGTGATGACCGCCGCACACCATGCATGCCAGCGGCGTCGACGGGGTAGCCATGTCTCGGTTGGGTAACGGAACGCGGTTTTCGCCGGATTTCGGGCAACAAATGAACCCCGCGAGCGTCCTTGAGAGTGAACGACCTTGAGTTGGTGGGTGGGGGTCGTGCGATGGTGAACCAAGACCCACCGAAGCTCGAAGCTCCCTCCGGCGATCGGGTCGGGGCCTAGTCCGGAGGGCGGGGAGCGCGGACTGTCGGGGGATGGTCCGCGCACGGCAAAGGGCCGGTGCGCCACGTCGGGGGTGGCGCCCGGCCCTTTGTCATGCGTGTGTCGCGCGCTGCTCGGTCCGCGCGCCGGACGGCCGTCCGGGTCGGGTGGTCAGCGGGCCCGGCGGGCCAGCCGCTCCGGGTCGAGGATCAGCACGCTCTTGCCCTCCAACCGCAGCCAGCCGCGGTGCGCGAAGTCGGCCAGTGCCTTGTTGACCGTCTCCCGGGACGCGCCGACGTACTGCGCGATCTCCTCCTGGGTCAGGTCGTGCGTCACCCGCAGCAGCCCGGCCTCCTGGCTGCCGAAGCGCTGGGCGAGCTGCAGCAGCGCCCGCGCGACCCGGCCGGGAACGTCGGTGAAGATCAGCTCCGCGACCATGTTGTTGGTGCGGCGCAGCCGGCGGGCGACCACCCGCAGCAGCTGCTCGGCGATCTCCGGCCGGGTGGAGATCCACTGCCGCAGCGCCGGCCGGTCCATCGTCACGGCGCTCACCTCGGTGACCGTCGTCGCGGTGGAGGTGCGCGGCCCCGGGTCGAAGATCGACAGCTCGCCGAACATGTCGGACGGTCCCATGATCTGGAACAGGTTCTCCCGACCGTCGGCCGACTTGCGCCCGATCTTCACCTTGCCCGACTTGATGATGTAGAGCTTGTCCCCCGGCTCGCCCTCGGTGAAGATCACGTGGCCCCGGGGAAACTCCACCGTCTCCAAGGTCTGCGCGAGCGCCTCGGCAGCCGCCGGTTCCACACCCTGGAAGATGCCCGCCCGGGCCAGGGTTTCGTCCACCTCGTGCCTCCTCATCGTGTGGCGAGCCACCGGTCCTCGGCGTGAGGAGCGTGTCGCCAGTCACTACCTGCAAGTTTACGGCGTGCCCGGCGCACCGCTGTGGTGGCCCGCCGCGCGGCCGGCAATCCACCCCCGTCAGGGTGAGACGGCCGAATGCCGAACGCGATCACCCGGATACCGCCTGTTCAGCGGCTGACCCCGGGTTCTCGCCCGACGGGCGAGCCTAACCCCGCGCGCGACGCGGGCGCAGCTTGGCCCGGCCCAACCGGCGCAGCCGGAACAACTCCAACGCGCGGCCGATGCCGTGCCCGTAGAGGGCCCGCACCTCGTTCGGTTGCGCCTGCTCGAGGAACTCCTCGACTTCCTCGGCGCGGACGGTGACGTTGCGCAGCCGGTCCTCCACCCGCTCCATGGCGAGCGCGAAGAGCATGATCACGAGTGGCACCGCGATGACGACCCAGACAGTCATTGCTCTCCTACCCCCGCCGGTCACCGGCGGCGCGTCGCCGGCGGACGTTCGGAACCCGGCGGCCCGTGGCCGCGGGACGTGCCGGACAGCCGGGACGTCCCGGCCCCGCGTTCGGCTCCAGCCTCATCGACTCCAGATCCTCGCTGCCGGCGGCTCGGTCATCGCACCACCGTGGTCGTACGGCGTGTCGGCCCGGGTGCCGCACCACGCCGGGGTGGTGCCGGCGCCTCGGCGGTAGGGAGTGCCACACCGCTGGGCCGGATGACGCCCGTAGGCTAGCGGGGTGCCACCTGCCGCCAGAAACGCCCCCCGAAAGGGTGACGTCGGCCCTTCCGTGTCGCGCTCGGAGGAGAGCCGGCTGTCGCTCGTGCGACGCGCGCGGCGGATGAAACGTCGCCTCGACGAGGCCTACCCCGGCGCGCACTGCGAGCTGGACTTCGGCTCCCCGCTGGAGCTCGTCGTGGCCGTGGTGCTGTCCGCCCAGACCACCGACGTCCGGGTCAACGAGGTCACCCCGGCGCTGTTCGCCCGCTACCGCACGGCCGCCGACTACGCCGGCGCCGACCGCACCGAGCTCGAAGAGCTGATCCGGCCGACCGGGTTCTACCGCAACAAGGCCAGCGCGCTGATGAAGCTCGGCGCGGCGTTGGTGGAGCGGTTCGACGGGGAGGTGCCACGCGCCCTCGACGAGCTGGTGACGCTGCCCGGCGTGGGCCGCAAGACCGCGAACGTCGTGCTCGGCAACGCCTTCGGCATCCCCGGCATCACCGTCGACACCCACTTCGGGCGGCTGGTCCGCCGGTGGCGGTGGACCGAGCACGAGGACCCGGTGAAGGTCGAGCACGCGGTGGGCGAGCTGTTCCCGGCCAAGGACTGGACGATGCTCTCGCACCGGGTGATCTTCCACGGCCGGCGGGTCTGCCACGCCCGCAAGCCCGCCTGCGGAGCGTGCCCGCTGGCCAGGGACTGCCCGTCCTTCGGGACGGGGCCCACCGAGTTCGCCGAAGCCGCCAAGCTGGTCAAGGGCCCGGAACGGGAGCACCTGCTGGCGATGGTGGGCCGGTGACGCGGGCGACCAGGTGGGCGGTGGCGGCGGGCGTGCTGGTGCTCGCCGCGCTGGCCGTGTTCCTGCCGAGGGAGGACCCGGCGCCGCCGGCGCCCGGCGCGGGGGAGCTGGACCTGGCCAGGGCGCGGGAGGTGGTCGCCGCGTGTCCGGCGCCGACCGGCGGCGAGGTCGAGCGACTCGCCGGTGCCGTCGGCACCTGCCTCGCCGACGGCACCCCGGTGGACCTCGGCGCCGCGCTCGCCGGCCGGACCACCCTGGTCAACGTCTGGGCCACCTGGTGCGCGCCGTGCCGGGAGGAGCTGCCGGTGTTGGCCGCCTACGCCACCGAGCCGGGCGCGGCCGACGTGCTCACCGTCCAGGTGGCCAGCCCGCCGGCCGACGGCGTCGACCTGCTCGCCGACCTGGGCGTACGCCTTCCGGTGGTGCACGACGGAGAGGGTCGGCGCGGCCCGGTCCGCGACGCGCTGCGGGTGCCCGTGGCGCTGCCCGCCTCCTACCTGGTCACCGCCGACGGCGCGGTGCGGTTCGTCGAGAACCCCCGGGTCTTCCACGACGTGGCCGCGGTGCGGCGGGCGGTGACCGAGACGTCCGACCGGGGAGCCGGCTCGTGACCGGCCGCCTCGTCGAGCTCGACACCGTGCCGGAGTGGTTGCGCGGGCTGGTCGAGCGCAGCGACCACCTCGACGCGGCCATGTTCACCCGGTTCGGCCCGCCGGCAGGGGCCCGCACCCGCCCCGCCGCGGTGCTGGTGCTCTTCGGTGAGCAGCGGCACGGGCCGGACGTGCTGCTGCTGCGCAGGGCCGACACCCTGGGCTCGCACGCGGGGCAGGTCGCGTTCCCCGGGGGTGGCATCGACGCCGGCGACAACGGCCCGGTCGGCGCCGCGCTGCGCGAGGCCGAGGAGGAGACCGGGGTCGACCCGGCCGGTGTGCGGCCGGTGGCGCTGCTGCCCGAGCTGCACGTGCCGGTGTCCGCGTTCGTGGTCACCCCGGTGCTCGCGCACTGGGGCACCCCGTCGCCGGTGCACGCGGTGGACCCGGGGGAGACGGCCGCGGTCGCCAGGGTGCCGATCGCCGCGCTGGTCGACCCGGCCAACCGGTTCCAGGTGCGCAGGGCCGGCTTCGACTGGACGGGGCCGGCCTTCGCGGTCGACGGCCTGTTCATCTGGGGCTTCACCGCCGGCCTGCTGTCCGTGCTGCTCGGTCTCGGCGGCTGGGAGCGCGAGTGGGACACCGGCGACGTGCGGGATCTCGACGCGGTGCTGGCCGAGTACACGGCCCCCGCCGGTGAGCCGAGGAGCGATGCGTGAACTGGGTCGACGTGCTGGTGGTGCTGCTCGCCGTGCTGGCGGCGCTGTCCGGTGCGCGGCAGGGTGTGGTGATCGCGCTGCCCGCGTTCCTCGGCGTGATCCTCGGCGCGGTCGCCGGGATCAAGGTCGCGCCGATGGTGGTGGAGCTGTTCGAGAACCCCGCGGCGCGGGTGGCCTTCGCGGTGGCGACCATGGTGTTCCTGGTGGCGCTGGGCGAGACGCTCGGCGTCTGGGTCGGCACCAAGGTCAAGCGCGGGATCAGCTCGGCGAAGCTGTCCGGCGCGGACAGCGCGCTGGGCGCGATCGTGCAGGGCGCCGTGGTGTTCGTCGTCGCGTGGATCATCGCGCTGCCGCTGACCAGCGTCGCCGCGCTGCCCGGGCTGGCCTCGGCGATCAACAACTCCACGGTGCTCGGCGGGGTGAACTCGGTGATGCCGCGGTTCGCCCACGGCCTGCCGAACGACCTGCGCCGGCTGCTCGACGAGTCCGGGCTGCCGTCGGTGCTCGCGCCGTTCCAGCAGGCCCCGATCACCGAGATCGAGCCGCCGGACGAGAGCCTGCAGAGCAGCCCGGTGGTCCGGCAGTTGCGGGACAGCGTGGTGAAGATCCGTGGCTCCGCGCCGTCCTGCTCGCGCTCACTGGAGGGCAGCGGCTTCGTGGTCGCGCCGCAGCGGGTGATGACCAACGCGCACGTGGTGGCCGGCACCGACGAGGTGGCCGTGGAGACCACCGCCGGCCGGTTCCCCGCGCGGGTCGTCTACTACGACCCGGAGACCGACGTGGCGATCCTCGCGGTGCCCGGCTTCACCGCGCCGCCGCTGCGGCTGTCCCCCGAGGACGCCGCCGCCGGCGACGACGCGATCGTGCTGGGTTTCCCGCTGGACGGCCCCTACACCGCGCGCCCGGCCAGGGTGCGGCAGCGGGTGAACCTGCGCGGGCCGGACATCTACGACGAGAAGACCGTGCAGCGCGACGTCTACACCGTGCGCGGCCAGGTGCGCAGTGGCAACTCCGGCGGCCCGATGGTGGACGAGCGGGGCCGCGTGGTCGGGGTGGTGTTCGGCGCGTCGGTGGAGGACAGGGACACCGGGTTCGTGCTCACCGCCGACGAGGTGCGGCCGGAGATCGAGGCGGCGCCCGGGTTCGGGGCCAGGGTGAGCACCGGCCGCTGCACGTCCTG
Source organism: Amycolatopsis arida (assembly GCF_900115565.1). Classification (GTDB taxonomy): domain Bacteria; phylum Actinomycetota; class Actinomycetes; order Mycobacteriales; family Pseudonocardiaceae; genus Yuhushiella; species Yuhushiella arida. Next base: position 20,625 of record NZ_FOWW01000003.1, read on the forward strand.
AGGGTGCTGTCGAGGTACGCCTCACCAGGCAAGGGAGACAAGGGGCAACAACCGTTGTCCCCACCCGCGCCTCACCCAGCGCGGGGGCACGAGGGCGTTCTCACGCCCGCTCGGGGCACGCCCCACTAGGCGCGGGGCACCCGCTGTTCCTACCCGGCTCGAGGCGCGCCCCACTAGGCGCGGGGCATCATCCATTCCCCCTCCCCACCCCGATCCGAAGCCGCCTTGCGGGCGGGGGTGCCTTGTCAAGGCACTCTTTCCCGCCTTGACACGGTGCCCCCGACCGTCAGCACAATCGAGCTTCGGGGTGGGGACCACACCACCCGCGACGCCGCAACCCCGACACGGGCTGCACCGCAGCGGGCGGCGCGACGGCGACCCCGCGGCGGACCATCGGCTGGGTCCGCGTGCCGGCCTCGGCACTGCTGCGGCCGACTCGAGCGAGTCGCCCGCCGCGTGCTGGCTTCGAGCGCGACAGGCTTGGCGCACCGAGTCCGGGGAGTTGTCCACATCCACCGATAGTGATCCACAGATTTCGCGCGGCCCGTCCCAACACCCCCAGCGGCGATACGCTGGACCAGCCGCCGAGCCCCAGGGTGGGCGGGCCCGCGGGACGGGGCCGGTGCCGGGTGGCTGGGTGGTGCTGGTGGTGTCGCGATCGCTAGCGATCGAGGTTCAGCTGCTCGGGGTGGGTGGCGCGGGCGCGCCAGTGCGTGGCGGGGTCGGGGACCAGGTGTCGGGTGCGCAGGTCGAGCAGGCCGCTGACCGAGCTCACCTCCGCGGCCAGTACGCCGTCGGCGCGGGTGAAGCTCTGCTCCACCCGGTACGTCCTTCCGCTTCCCCAGTGGAACGCGCACGTCACGTCCACCTCGTCGCCGCCGCGCAACTCGTGGCGAAAACGCAGCACCGTCTCCAGGTTGACCGGCCCCATGCCGTCGTCGAGCAGCTCGTCCACCGACACCCCGGCCGCGCGGACGCACTCGTAGCGCGTGTGGTCGGCGTACTGGACGTAGACCGGGCCGGTGAGGTGGCGCTGCGGGTCGAGCTCGTAGGCACGCACGGTGAACCGCATCGAGAACGCCTCACCCACGGTCGTCAACCTCCCGTAACCACGCGCGCGACCGCTCGGTGAGGTAGCGCAGCCCGTCCGCCCGCGTCTCGAGCCACTCACCGCGCACCCAGCCGCCCGCGGACTGGGGCGAGAACCCGTGCCGACGGAACAGCGCGCTCGCCTCGGCCCGGGTGAGCCCGCGGTCGCCCCACTCGGCCAGCACCGCACGGTACCGCTCCTCCTGCGTCGTCTCCTCGGACGCGGGGGACACGGCGTCGGCCAGCGCGGCGAACCCCCGGCTGATCTGCCGCAACGCGGCGGCCACCAGGGCCAGGTCGGGACTCGTCCGTCCACTCATGCCAACAGCATAGCGATTGCTGGCGATAGCTCGAGCGATTTCTCGCGGGCGCCCTTCAGCCGCAGGCGCCCATGTCCCTGGCTTCCAGGGCGAAGTCGGCCACGCGGTCCCGCTCGTCGACGGCGAAGCGGTACGCGGCGGCCGGGTTGCCGGGCACCGGTGCCTCGTACACCCACTCCATCGGCGGCACCTGCCGCAGCGACGGGTACGCCGCGCGCACCCGCTCCAGTCGCGAGCCGAGCGTGACGCCTTCCGGCGTGTGCGACCGCACGGTGCCACCGATCATCACCACCCCCTTGACCGGGTCCACGAACACCCCGCTGTCGACGTTCCGCTGCCCCTCGCCCGCGGCGAGGTTGTACACGTGGCAGGGGTCGCCGGTCTGCCTGTCCCTGACCAGCCCGGTCGCCTCGGCCTCCCGTTCGGACTGCCCCAGCCGCAACGTCTTGTAGCCCTCCGGACCGAGTGTGGCGCCCTCGGTGGCGGCCGTGCCCGCCGAACCCGCCGCCGAACCCACCGTGCCCAACGTCAACGCGACCACGCCCGCGATCGTCGCCGCGATCCGCCTGCCCATCGTCATCAGCTCCCAGACATCGCCGGCACCGGCGGTTCCGGCGCCGTCACCCAGGAGGACGTGACCGGTCGAGACCGGGTTGCGTTGGCCACCGTGGGAAACCCGGAGGTCACGTCGTCACCGGGTGGCGAGCAGCTCCGTCCAGCACTGGCTCACCTCGCCGCGACCGCCACGCGCCCACAGCCACGCCGACCTGGCCGCGCTGGCCAGCTGCCCGTGGTCCCCGCCCGAGGTGCCCAGCGCCGCGGCCAGCGCGGCCTCGACCTCCTCGGCCAGCTCCCGGTAGTCCGGCCCCGGCTTGTACCGGGTCCGCACCCGCACGTCGCGGAACCCCACCGCCTCAACCCGCTCCGCCGCCGCTCGCCCGGCGAACGGGTCCTGCCCGGATCGCCGGCACAGCAGGAAGTAGCCGCGCAGCGCCGCGTCCACGTTCGCCGTCCGCGGCCGCAGCCGCACCCGACCCCAGTCCGAAGTAGACAAAGCAAGGGTGCCGCCGGGGCGGAGCACCCGAGCGAGCTCGGCGAGCACCGGGGCGGGCTCCGGCGACCGGTCCAGCAGTGCGTGGCCGAACACCAGGTCCACCGCGGCGTCCGGCAGCGGCAGCCGGCCCGGCTCGCCCACCACGTAGGCCACAGTGGACACCCGATGCCGGCGCGCGGCGGTGGTCGCCTCGACCACCCGCTCCGGCGCCGGATCCACCCCCAGCACCCGCACCGGGTACACGGCCGTGCCGAGCACCCTGGTGAGCGTGCCCGACCCGCACCCCACGTCCAGCACGAGCATTCCTGGTCGCAGCACGGGCAGCACGAAGCCGGCGGCGTCCGGCGGGTAACCAACCTGCACCCGGCCAACCCTACGGACCTGGCAGGATCGAAGGGTGACCACGCAGCCAGCCACCCAGCATCCGCCCGCACTGGTCCCCGACAGCCTCTTCCCCGACCCGGCGGCCGAGGCCCGCTGGCGGGCCCGGTTCCGCGCCCCGCGGATGTCGGTGCCCGACTGGGCCATCGACGCCCCCGACGCCAACCTCTACGTCTCCAACGCCAGCGGGGTCTGGGAGATCTACGCCTGGGACCGGGCCACCGGCGAGCACCACCAGGTCACCGACCGGCCCAACGGCACCCTGCACGCCACGCTCTCCCCCGACGGCACGCACATCTGGTGGTTCGACGACACCGACGGCGACGAGTTCGGTTCCTGGGTCCGCCAGCCCTTCCAGACCGGGCCGAAGACCGGGCCGAGGACCGGCGCTGAGCGGGCCGTGCCCGACGTCCCCGACGGCTACCCCGCCGGCTTGGAGATCGGCCACCGGGTGACCGCCGTGGGCGTGTCCACCGACGACGGCAGCGCGCTGTACGCCTCCGCCGAGGGCCACACCGTCCGGTTCTACACCCACCCGGACGACGCCTCGGTCGCGGCGCTGTCCCGCGACGAGCGCCTGCTGGCGATCGCGCACTCCGAGCACGGCGACTCCCGGCACCCGGCCGTCCGGGTGCTCGCCACCGACGGCTTCACCACGGTCGCCGACAAGTGGGACGGCGAGGGCAAGGGCCTGGCCGCGCTGGAGTTCTCCCCGCGGCACGGCGACTCCCGGCTGCTGGTGCAGCACGAGCGCCGCGGCCGGGAGGAGCTGCTGGTCTGGGACGTCGCCGCGGACACCGAGACCGAGCTCGACCTCGACCTGCCCGGCGAGGTCGTCGCGACGTGGTACCCGGACGCCACCGCCCTGCTGGTGCTGCACTTCCACCACGGCCGCAGCTCGCTGCACCGTTACGAGCTCGGCACCGGCACACTGACCGATCTGGGTACCCCGCCAGGCCGGATCGGCGGCGCCGGCGCGCGGCCCGACGGCACGGTCGAGTACTCCTGGTCCGACGCCGCCACCCCACCCGTCATCCGGGCGCGGGCCACCGACGGCACCGACCGCGTGCTGCTCGAGCCGCCGGGCGAGCGCGCCCCCGGCTCGGTGCCGCTGCGGGACGCGTTCGTCGAAGGGCAGGGCGGGCGGATCCACGCGCTGGTGTCCCGGCCGGCCGACGCGCCGGCGGGACCGCTGCCGACGGTGTTCACCCTGCACGGCGGCCCGCACGCGGCGGACGAGGACCGCTTCTCGGCCTACCGCGCGGTGTGGGTGGACGCGGGCTTCGCGGTGGTGGAGGTGAACTACCGCGGCTCGACCGGCTACGGCTCGGCATGGCGGGACGCCATCGAGGGCCGGCCGGGGCTCACCGAGCTCGAGGACGTCGCCGCGGTGTACGACTGGGCCGTCGACAGCGGCCTGGCCGACCCGGCGCGCTGCGTGGTGAACGGCGCGTCGTGGGGCGGCTACCTCAGCCTGCTCGCGCTGGGCACCCAGCCGCAGCGGTGGGCGGCGGGGGTCGCCGGGGTGCCGGTGGCCGACTACGTCGCGGCGTACGAGGACGAGATGGAGCAGCTGCGCTCGTTCGACCGGGCGCTGTTCGGCGGCTCCCCGGACGACGTGCCGGCGGTGTACCGGGAGTGCTCCCCGGTCACCTACGTCGACGCCGTCCGCTCGCCGGTGCTCGTGCTCGCCGGCGACAACGACCCGAGGTGCCCGATCCGGCAGATCGAGAACTACCTGGACCGGCTGGCCGCGCGCGGCGTGCCGTACGAGTTCTACCGGTACGACGCCGGGCACGGCTCGCTGGTGATCGCGGAGACGATCAAGCAGACGGCGATCGAGGTGCACTTCGCGCTGCGCGCGCTCGGCCTGCGCTGACCCGCCGTGGCCGGGCGCCCGGCACGCGCCCGGCCACGGCGGGCCGCTCGGGCGACCTCGACGTGGTCCACGCGTCCCGGCGGTGGCCAGCAGCAGCCCGCCGACCACGTCGTCGCACGATCCCCCCTTGTTTCGCCGGCGAGCGCACGGCGAAGGCCACCCCGGGGTGGTGGGGTGGCCTTCTCACCGTTGACGTGCTGTCACGCCTGCTGCGCCTGCCACATCCAGTGCGCCTCCTCGAGCTTGCTCGTCAGCTCGATCAGCAGGTCCTGGGTGACCAGGTCGCTCTTGTCGGTCTCGTCGATCCGCTTGCGCAGCCGCTGGATCAGCTCGGCGAGCAGGTCGACGATCGTGGCGATGGTCGCCTCGTCCGACCGCCAACCGCTCGGGTACTCCGGAAGCCCGGAGCCCTCCGCCACGGTCCGCACCTTGCCGTCCGCGGGCAGCCCGATGGCGCTGGCCCGTTCGGCGACCTCGTCGGTGTAGGTGCGGGCGACCGAGACCAGCTCGTCGAGCTGCAGGTGCACGCTGCGGAAGTTCTTGCCGACGACGTTCCAGTGCGCCTGCTTGGCGATCAGCGACAGGTCGACCAGCTCGACCAGGGTGGCCTGCAACACGTTGCCGGTGGTCTGCTTGTCGCTCTCGGTGAGCGGGCTGCTGATCGGCTTGGCCATGGGTTCGGTGTCCTCTCTGTCTCGTCAGGTCCTGGCCTTGATCTCCACGGGGATGTTCCCCCTGGTCGCGACGGAGTAGGGGCACACCTGGTGGGCCTGTGCGACCAGCTCGTCGGCCTTGCCGTGCTCGAGGCCGGGCAGCGTGGCCTCCAGCGTCACGCTCAGCCCGAGCTTGCCCGCGTCCGTCTTCCCGATGCCCACCCGCGCCGTGACCTCGGTGTTCCCGAGGTCGACGCCGGACTCGCGGGCGACCAGCCGCAGCGCACCGTGGAAGCAGGCCGCGTAGCCGGCGGCGAAGAGCTGCTCGGGGTTGGTGTGCTCACCGCCGGGGCCGCCCATCTCCTTCGGGACGGCCAGCCGCTCGTCGATGACCCCGTCGGACGAGGTCACCTCCCCGTTGCGGCCGTCGCCCCGCGCGGTCGCCTCGGCGGTGTACTGCACGTCGACCATGGGAAACGAGCTCCTCCCTGCTCCGGTGGACGTCACCGGGTGGGAATACCCGCCTCCCGCGCGATCGAATCGGAAGGTGCTCAGGATCTCCTCGACCGGGCGAACTCCACGACCTGCCCGCCGATCAGCCGCAACGTGTTGACCACCCGCTCCTCCGAGGCGCCGCCCGACTCGTCGAACTTCACCTCGGCGGTGTTCACCGCGCCACCGAGCGGGGTGGGCCAGCCGCGCAGCGCGTGCGTGATGGTGCGCAGCTGGTCGAGCGTGGTGACCGCGGCCTGCCAGCCGAACGCCACGGCGACCAGTCCGACGGCCCGCCCGTGCAGGTAGGGCCGCTCATCCGGGCGGAGGTCCTCCACGTAGTCCAGCGCGTTCTTCACCAGCCCGGACGGCGCGCCGTGGTAGCCGGGCGACACGACGATGAGTCCGTCGGCGGCCCGGATGGCCTCGATCAGCTCGACCGCCTCCGCGCTGCGCTCGGCGACGGTGACGTCGTAGAACGGCAGCACCAGTCGGCCGCCGGTGAACGCGGAGGTCCGCGCCCCCGCCTCCTCGGCTCCGCCGAGCGCGATCCGCAGCGCCCGCTCCGACTGCGAACCGTCCCGCAGCGAGCCGCCGATTCCGAGCACGTTGATCGCGGAGGAGGAAGTCACGTGTCGAGGCTAGTCCTTCGAGTTAGGTCGAGAACCAGTCCGCATTGCGGAGCTTTCGGTCACACTCTGGTGAACGTAGCTACCGGCAAGTAGCATCGGGCCGACTCGCTCGACGGGAGGCTCCATGTCGACACCGCTGAAGATCCGGGTGGAAGCGGCCGCCGCGCAGCTGCTGTACGCGCTGCCGCTGCCGGTGCGCCGGCTCATCGCCGGCCGACCGATCCGGCTGGACGGGCAGGAGCTCGCGCTGGACGCGCAGCTGCTGCTCCGCCTGCAGCAGCTGTCCGGGGCGTCGCTGGTGGCCGGCTCGGTCGCCGCGTCGCGCGCCGAGCTGGACCTGGGGCGCCACCTGGTCAGCGGGAAGCCGATCCAGCCGGTGCACACCGCGGAGGTCACGATCCCGGCCGAGCACGGCGACGTCCCGGCGACCCTGTACACGCCGGAGGGGCTGCCGACCGGCTCCGGGCTGCTCGTGTTCTTCCACGGCGGCGGCTGGGTGGTGGGCACCCGGCAGAGCCACGACAACACCGCGCGCTTCCTCGCCAAGCACGCCGACGTTCGGGTGCTGTCGGTGGAGTACCGGCTGGCGCCCGAGCATCCCTTCCCGGCCGCGACCGAGGACGCGCTGGCCGCGTTCGACCACGCCCACGCGAAGGCCACCGACCTGGGCGCCGACCCCGAGCGGATCGCGGTGGGCGGGGACAGCGCGGGCGGCAACCTGGCGGCCGTCGTCGCGCAGCTGGCCACCCGGCGCGGCGGCCCCGCCCCGGCCTTCCAGCTGCTGATCTACCCGGCCGTGGACGCGACCGTGCGGCGGCGGTCCCGGGAGCTGTTCGGCAACGGCTTCTTCCTCACCGACGAGCACATGACGTGGTTCCTCGACCACTACGCCCCCGAGGGGGTGCGCCGCGCGGACCCCCGGCTGTCGCCGCTGCTGGCGGAGGACCTGGGCGGGCTGCCGCCGGCCTACATCGCCACCGCCGGCTTCGACCCGCTGCGCGACGAGGGCGAGGCCTACGCCCGCCGGCTCGCCGAGGCCGGGGTGCCCGTCGCGCTGAGCCGGCAGAGCGACCTCATCCACGGCTACGTGAACTTCCTCGGCGTCGGCCGGCGGTTCGTCGAGGCGACCGCCGAGGCCGCCGGTGCGCTGCGGGTGGGGCTGAGCGGCATCTCCTGACCCGGCGCGGAACACCCCGGCGAGAAACATCGGAGAACAGCGGAATCCGGTGTGGAAGACCGGTTCCACACCGGGTTCCGGCTTCCGTCCCGTTGGCGAGGCCAGGAGGGCGCGGTCAGAGCGGCAGGCCGGCCTCCAGCTGGGCCAGCGCGGCGTCGAGGTCCCGCATCGGGTCGCCGTCCGGGTCGACCAGCGCGGTCAGGAACGCCGCCACGCACACCCCGACCACCGCGCCCGACCAGGCCCGCACGGCGAGATCGTCGGGTGCCCTCCCGGTGCGCCGGGCCACCCCGTCGACGAGCAGGCCCACCCCGTCGGCGACCTGGTCCATCAACCGGCCGCGCAGCTCCGGCACGCCGAGGACGAGCCGCTGTCGGGCACGTTCCAGCTCGGACTCCTCGGCGTCGAGGCCGGTGAACACCTCGTGGATCGCGGCCCGGACCGCGGCGATCGGGCTCAGCTCCGCCGGCTGCCGGACGAACGCCTCGATCAGCACCGGGTCCAGCCGGTCGTAGAGCACCGTGTCTTCCTTGGTCGGGAAGTAGCGGAAGAAGGTGCTCGGCGACACCTCGGCCGCGGCCGCGATCTGCTCCACGGTGGTCTCGGCGTAGCCCTGCTCGATGAACAACCGCAGCGCGTGGTCCTGGATCGCGGCCCTGGTCCTGGCCTTCTTCCGCTCGCGCAGCCCGACCGGCCGCTCATCCCGTGAGGACGCCATGCTCCGATTGTGCTCGGTCCGCGGCCTGCCGGGGCAGGTAGGCCACGGCGAGCGCGAGCCCGAGCGTGGTGAGCGCCGCGCACACCAGCAGGGCCGTCCCGCTGCCGGCGACGAACGCCGTACGCACCGAGTCGAGCAGCCCCGGCGCGCCGGTGGCCCGCGCGACCTTGACACCGGCCGCCGCGGAGTCCCGCGCCGCGGCGGCCGCGGCCGGCGGCAGGCCGGTGACGTCGACCCCGGCCCGGTAGCCGGCGTTCAGCACGGTGCCCAGCACCGCGACGCCGAACGTGCCACCCACCTGACGCATCGCCTGCAGCAGCCCGGAGCCGACACCGCTGCGGGCCGGCCCGATCGCCCCCATCGCCAGGTCCATCGCCGGGGGCAGCGCGAACCCGAGACCGAGGCCGACCAGCGACACCCAGGCCGCGACGAACCCGTAGCCGTCGGACACCGACGTGGTGGCGCCGGCCACCAGGCCCGCGGTGATCAACCCGAAACCGGTGGCCACCACGACCTTCGCGCCGAGCCGTGGACGCACCCGCTCGGCCACCCGCACCCCGACCAGCAGGCCGCCCACGATCGGCAGCAACCGCAGCCCGGTGCCCAGCGCGTCGGCGCCGAGCACGGCCTGGAAGTACTGCGGCAGCACGAACATCGCGCCCATCAGGGCGAACGAGGCCACCGTCGCGAGCACCGCGCCCCAAGTGAACCCGGGCGCGCGGAACAGCGCGAGGTCGACCAGCGGGTGGGCCGCGCGGCGCAGCCGCAGCCCGAACCCGGCCAGCAGCAACCCGCCGGCGAGCATCGGGACCAGCGCCGCGGGCGCCAGCCAGCCGTCCTCCCCGGCGGTGACCAGGCCGTAGGTCAACGCCAGCAGGCCGGCGCTGGACAGCGCGATGCCGGGCCCGTCGAAGCGGACGCCCCCGCTGCCCCGGGTGCGCGGGAGCAGCCAGGCCAGCGCGGCGATGCCGAGCACCACGAGCGGCACGTTGATCAGGAACACCGAGCCCCACCAGAAGTGGTCCAGCAGCCAGCCACCGAGCACCGGGCCGAGCGGGATGCCGATCGCCATCGCCGTGGTCCACACCGCGATCGCCCTGCCGCGCTCCTCGGCGGGGAACAGCACGGTGAGCATCGACATCGACAGCGGAACCAGGACCGCCGCGCCGACGCCGAGCAGGGCGCGGGCGGCGATGAGCTGGCCGGCGTCGGCCGCGTAGGCACAGGCCAGCGAGGCCAGCCCGAACGTCGTGAGCGCGCCGAGCAGCAGCGGCTTCTGGCCGAACCGGTCGCCGAGGGTGCCGGCTGGCAGCAGGCCCGCGGCGAGCACCAGCGTGTAGGCGTTGGCGAACCACTGGAGCTGGCTGGTCGACGCCTGGAGGTCGGTGGCCAGGGTGGGCAGCGCGACGTTGAGGATCGTCACGTCCAATCCGAAGGCCAGCAGCGCCAGGGCGAGGGCGCCCAGCGCCCACCACCGCCGCGGGTGCCCGGTTCCAGTCATCGTGGTACCCACTTTCTGAAGGAAACTCTCATTTGAGAGTAGTTTCCAGAAGATGGGGGCGCCAGTGTGGCCCCGGAAACGAAGTTGCACAGGCGTACCAGGTCGCGGTTCCCTCGTCGACGTGCCCCTGCAGCCCTACCGCCAGGTCCTGGCCGTCCCGCTGATCCCCACCACGATGCTGCTGATGCTGGTGGCACGGCTGCCGATCACGGCCACGGGCATCACGCTCACCCTGCACATCGTGAGCGAGCTCGGCCATGGCTACGGCGCGGCCGGACTGGTCGGCACCGCGTCCACCGCGGGCATCGCCATCGGCGCGCCACTGCTGGGCCGGATGCTCGACCGGCACGGACTTCGGCCGGTGGTGCTGCTCGGCGGCACGGCGTCGTGCGGGTTCTGGCTGAGCGCGCCACACCTGCCGTACCCGGTGCTGCTCGCCGTCGCGCTACCGGCCGGGATGCTCACCATCCCGGCGTCGGCCATCTCCCGGCAGGTCATCACCGCGCTGGTGCCGCTGGAGCGCCGGCGCGCGGCGTTCTCGATGGACACCATCTCGGTGGAGCTGGCGTTCATGACCGGGCCGGCGGCCGGGATCCTCGCCACCACGCAGATCTCCAGCACGGTGGCGCTGTCCGGCATCGGGGTCGCGTTCGGGCTGGTCGGGCTCGTGCTGTACGCGATCGATCCGCCGCTGCGCGGGGAGGGGGAGAGCCGGGGCTCGGCGCATCCCCGGCCGCCGATGCGGTCCTGGCTGACCGGGCGGCTCGTGGCGGCGATGCTGATCGGCTGCGGTGCGCTGTTCGTGTTGATCGGCACCGAGGTCGCCGCGCTCGCCGCGCTGCGCGCCACCGGCGACGTGAGCTGGACCGGTGCGGTGATCGCGGTGATGTGCCTGGCGTCGCTGGTCGGCGGATTGGTGCACGGATCGGTGCGCCGGTCGCTGCCCCAGCTCACCCTGATGCTGCTGCTCGCCGCGCTGGTGGTGCCGGTGGGGCTGTTCGACCACCCGTGGTGGTTGCTGGCGCTGGCGCTGATCCCGACGAACCTGGTCTGCGCGCCGACGCTGGCCGCGACCACGGAGACGATCAGCACGCTCGCGCCGGTGCAGGTGCGCGGCGAGGTGATGGGGATGCAGGACGCGGCCACCCGGACCGGGCTGGCGCTCGGGCACCCGGTGGTCGGGTTCGTGATCGACCACTCGGCGCCGGCGTGGGGCTTCGCCGCCGCGGGCGTGGGCGGGCTGCTGCTCGCCGGGGTCGCCGTGCTGCTGCGCCGGCGGAGCTCCGGCCCGGTGCCCGAGCCGGTCGGGGCGATGACCGGGTCGAGCTAGAGGCAGACCTGGCGCAGGCGGTCGAGGTTCTCGGTGTTGCGGCGCACCCAGTCGGTGAGGTTGGCCAGGCCCTCGGTTTGGCGGCGCTCCAGCTCGACGTAGCCGTCGGCGACCGCGAGCAGGCTCTGCCGCAGGTCGGCGTCGGCGGCCTGACCGGCCAGCTCCTGCAGCCGGTTGGCCTTCCGCGCGGCCTCCTCCTGGACCCGCTGCGGGTCGAGCGCCTGCGGGTTGAACGACGCGGCGATGCCGAGCGCCTCCGAGCACGCCGACGCCTTGCCCACGGCGCCGTCGGCCTTGTCCACCGCGGAGTTGAGCTCACCGCACGCGGCCAGCGGAAGGCACAGCGCGGCCACCAGCGCCGGCAGGGCCCTGGCGGCCCGGTGTCGAACGGTCATGCCCCCACGGTACCGATTCGCCCGATCCGCGGTGGCGAGCACACGACCGAGGGCGGACCATCGGTAACCGAAACGACACGAACAGCCCAGGAGGCCCGGCAGCACCCGCCGCCGCCTCGGCCCGCGGGCCTCAGCCCTTGACGCAGACGACCTGCTTGAGGTGGGCGACCACCTCCACCAGGTCGGTCTGCGCCTGGATGACCGACTCGATGTCCTTGTACGCCGCCGGGATCTCGTCCACCACGCCGGCGTCCTTGCGGCACTCCACGCCCGCGGTCTGCGCCGCCAGGTCCGCCGCGGTGAACGCCTTCCGCGCCTTGTTCCGCGACATCCGCCGCCCGGCGCCGTGCGCCGCCGAGTGGAACGAGGCGTCGTTGCCGAGGCCCCGGACGATGTACGAGCCGGTGCCCATGCTGCCGGGGATGATGCCGAGGTCCCCCGCGCCGGCCCGGATCGCGCCCTTCCTCGTCACCAGCAGCGGCACGCCGTCGTAGGTCTCCTCGGCGACGTAGTTGTGGTGGCAGCTGATCGGCTCGTCGAAGCGCACGCCGGGCACCACGTCGACCAACGCCCGCCGCACCAGCGCGACCATCGTCGCCCGGTTGCGCGCCGCGTACTCCTGCGCCCAGAACAGGTCCCGCCGGTACGCCCGCATCTCCGGGGTGTCCGCGACGAACACCGCCAGGTCCGGGTCCGGCAGATCGGCGTTGTGCGGCAGCTCCCGCGCCACAACTATGTGCCGCTCGGCGAGCTCCTTGCCGATGTTGCGCGACCCGGAGTGCAGCATCAGCCACACCCGCCCCTCGTCGGCACCACCCTGCTCGAGGCACACCTCGATGAAGTGGTTGCCGCCGCCGAGGCTGCCGACCTGCTTGGCCGCCCGCTCCCGCAGCGGCTGCACACCAGGGTGCAGGTCGCCGAACGACCGCCAGAACCGGTCCCACCCGCCGACATCGGGCACCCGCGCCGGGTCGACCGGCTCCCCGTGCATCCCGAACCCGACCGGCACCAGCGCCTCGATCCGCCGGCGCAGCCGGCCGAGGTCGTCGGGCAGGTCGGCCGCGGTCAGCGAGGTACGCACCGCGCTCATGCCGCACCCGATGTCCACCCCGACCGCCGCCGGCGACACCGCGTCGCGCATCGCGATGACGCTGCCCACGGTGGCGCCCTTGCCGTAGTGCACGTCGGGCATCACCGCGACACCGTGCACCCACGGCAGGTCGGCGACGTTGCGCAACTGCCGCATGGCGCCGTCCTCCACGGTGGCCGGGTCGGCCCACATCCGGATCGGCACCCGGTTGCCCTCGACGACGCTGTGCATGGTCACCCCTTCCTCGCCGCATCTACCGGCGCCGTCACCGAGGGTAGTCGGAGCGGGGAAGCACGTCGCGCCGATTTCCGGCGGGGTCAGGACAGCCGCGGGGCCAGCTGCTCGGCGACCTCGTAGGTGTTCAGCGCGGCGCCCTTGCGCAGGTTGTCCCCGCACACGAAGAAGTCGAGCGTGTTCGGGAAGTCCAGCGCCTGCCGCACCCTGCCCACGTACGTCGGGTCACCGCCGACCACGTCGGCCGGCGTCGGGAACACGCCGCCCTCCGGGTCGTCCATCAGCACGATCGACGCCTGCGCGGTGAACACCTTGTGCGCGGCCTCCACGGTGACCTCCCGGGCGAACGTGGCGTGCACGGCCAGCGAGTGCGTGGTGACCACCGGGACCCGCACGCAGGTGGCCGACACCCTCAGGTCCGGGATGCCGAGGATCTTGCGCGACTCGTTGCGCACCTTCAGCTCCTCGGAGAACCACCCGTCGCCCTTGTGGGACCCGGCGGAGGGAACCACGTTGAGCGCCAGCGGCGTCCCGGCGAACGGGGTGTCCGCAAGGGACAGTCCGGCGGCCTCGACCGCGGCCCGCACGTCACCGGCCCGCGCGCCGAGGCCCTTGCCCGCCACGGCCTCCAGCTCGGCGTACAGCCGGTCGATGCCGCCCTGCCCCGCGCCGGACGCGGCCTGGTAGGAGGCCACCACCAGCTCGGTGAGCTGGAACTCCCGGTGCAGCGCGCCGAGCGCGGCCATCATGGACAGTGTCGTGCAGTTCGGGTTGGCGATGATCCCCTTGGGGAAGTTGGCCCGGTCGGCGAGCTGGTTCGCGTTGACCTCCGGCACCACCAGCGGCACCTGGTCGTCCATCCGGAACGCGCCGGAGTTGTCGACCACGATCGCGCCCCGCTCGGCCGCGATCGGCGCCCACTCCGCGGAGATCTCGTCCGGCACGTCGAACATCGCGATGTCGACGCCGTCGAACGCCTCCGGGGTCAGCTCGACGACCGTGTGCTCGGTGCCCCGCACCGGGATCCGCTTGCCGGCCGAGCGCGCCGAGGCGATCAGCCGAATCTCCCCCCACGGCACGGTGTCCCTGCCGTTGATGATGTCGATCATGACGGTGCCGACCGCGCCGGTCGCACCGACGAGTGCCAGTGTCGGAGCCATCAGCGACCACTCCCCGCGTACACGACCGCCTCCTCGTCGCCGCCCAGCTCGAACGCGTCGTGGATCGCGCGCACGGCGTCGTCCACCCGCTCGTCCCGGATCAGCACCGAGATGCGGATCTCCGACGTGTTGATGATCTCGATGTTCACCCCGGCCTTGGCCAGCGCCTCGCAGAAGGTCGCGGTGACCCCGGGGTGCGAGCGCATGCCCGCGCCGACCAGCGACACCTTGCCGACGTGGTCGTCGTAGAGCACCGAGCTGAAGCCGAGCGCGTCCTTGATCTTCTCCAGCTCCTCCACCGCCTTCGGCCCGTTGGCCTTGGAGAGGGTGAAGGTGATGTCGGTGCGGCCCGAGCTGGTGTTGGAGATGTTCTGCAGCACCATGTCGATGTCGATCTCGGCTTCGGCGACCACCCGGAAGATGCGCGCCGCGGCACCCGCGGTGTCCGGCACCCCCGTCACGGTGATCTTGGCCTCCGACCGGTCGTGCGCCACACCGGTGATCAATGCCTGTTCCACGGGGATCTCCTCAATCGAGCCGGCGACCGTCGTGCCCGGCTTGTCGCTGTAGGAAGAGCGGACCCGGATCGGCACGCCGTAGCGGCGGGCGTACTCGACCGAGCGCAGGTGCAGGATCTTCGACCCCGATGCGGCCAGCTCGAGCATCTCCTCGTACGGGATCGTGTCCATCTTCCTGGCGTTGGACACGATCCGCGGGTCGGCGGTGTACACACCGTCCACATCGGAGTAGATCTCGCACACGTCGGCGTTCAGCGCGGCGGCCAGCGCCACCGCGGTGGTGTCCGAGCCGCCCCGGCCGAGCGTGGTGATGTCCTTGGTGTCCTGCGAGACCCCCTGGAAGCCGGCCACCAGCGCGATGTAGCCCTGCTCCAGTGCCTCGCTGACCCGGCTCGGTGAGACGTCGATGATCCGCGCGTTGCCGTGCACCGAGGTGGTGACCACCCCGGCCTGCGACCCGGTGAACGACCACGCCTCGGCGCCCAGCGCGGAGATGGCCATCGCGACCAGCGCGTTGGAGATGCGCTCGCCGGCGGTGAGCAGCATGTCCATCTCACGCTCGGGCGGGACGGGGTTCACCTCCTGCGCGAGGTCGAGGAGCTCGTCGGTGGTGTCGCCCATCGCCGAGCAGACCACCACCACCTCGTTGCCCGCCTTCTTGGTGGCCACGATGCGTTCGGCCACCCGCTTGATCCGGTCAGCGCTCTCCAGCGACGAACCACCGTACTTCTGGACCACGAGCGCCACGTGCTCGTACCTCCTCGTCGGGCGCCCGCCGCCTCACGTGCCGAGAATGCCGCGCACCCGCATTTCGTCCGACTCTGACCGGTCAGCCTACCGGGGTCGCCACCCGCACCCACCCGTCTCTGTGGTCCCGACCACTTCCGGGGGAGTGCGAGGATCCCGGCATGGACAAGCTCGCGCAGACGGATGTGCCCGTGCACGACCTGATCGCCCACCGGTGGAGCCCGCGCGCCTTCGACCCCGACGCGGTGCTGCCCGACCGCGCGTTGCGCGCCCTGCTGGAGGCGGCCCGGTGGGCGGCGTCGTACGGCAACACCCAGCCGGCGCGGTACCTGGTGGGCCGGCGGCCGGACGCGTCGTTCACCCGGCTGCTCGGCACGCTGTCGGAGAACAACCAGAGCTGGGCGCACCGGGCGTCGGCGCTGCTGGTGG
This sequence comes from Amycolatopsis arida, assembly GCF_900115565.1. GTDB lineage: Bacteria > Actinomycetota > Actinomycetes > Mycobacteriales > Pseudonocardiaceae > Yuhushiella > Yuhushiella arida. The sequence continues at coordinate 36,424 of NZ_FOWW01000003.1, forward strand.
CCGTCGCGGTGACCCGCAACGCCAAGGGCGAGGTGCCCTTCGCCGAGTACGGGGTGGGGCTGGCCACCCAGAACCTGGTGCTGCAGGCGGTGGCCGAGGGCCTCGCCGCGCACCAGATGGCCGGCTTCGACCCCGAGGCGGTGCGCCGCGAGTTCGCGCTGCCCGACGAGGCCCGCCCGGTGGTGGCGATCGCGGTGGGAACGCCGACCGGGGCGGAGGTGCTGGGCGACCCGCGCCGGATCGAGCGGGAGCGCGCCGCCCGGGAGCGGCTGCCGCTGGTCGAGCTGGCCTTCACCGACCGTTGGGGCACCCCGGCCGTGCCATGAAGGCCACCTTCATGGCGTTGAGCGCGACCAAGGTGGCCTTCATGGCGTGGGGCTGATCGCCCGCTGGGGCGGGCGCTAGAGGGAGGTGCCGCCGATCCTGCGGATGATCCGGGCCAGCACCGAGGACACGATCAGCCAGAAGATCGCCGCGATGCCGTAGTTCACCAGCACCCGCAGCTTGGCGTCGTCTGGGGTGAACAGGTCCTTGAAGCCCAGGGCCAGCGAGTCCGACCAGTCGCGCACGAACGAGACGATGCCGTTGTCCGGGTTGGCGTCGCCGACCACGAAGACGACGTGCAGCACGAGGATGGCCGCGAACGCCAGGCCGACCCAGCGGACGATGCCGGCGAGCAGGCCGACGATCCGGTCCTTGACGGCGAGCCAGTCCACCCGACGGCGCGCGGGGGTTTCCTCCGTCTCGTCCGGCGCGGCATGGTTGCCGTAACCCGCGGCGTCGACCGGGGGCAGCGCGCGGGTGGCGTCCGGGTCGCTGCCGTCGCTGGTGTCGGCGGCCCTGCGGTTCCGTTCCGACCTCTCGGCGTGCTCGGCCATGGTGGGCAGTCTGGCACGTGCCCCCGGCGAACGCTACGGGCGAGTAACCCCGTGGCGCGGCCCGCGGTAACGGTTTGGTCGCGCCCCGCCTTCCACAACCGCTGCCGGGTGGTTACAGTGGGCCCGTGGCGCGTGCCCTCCTGCTTCGCTGCCGCGACGGGGCCTGACCAGACCGGCTCCTCGTCGCGGTGCGTCGTGATGCCGCCGGTCGCCCCAGCGCAAGCACCCTTCCGAAGCAGGAGCACCCGAGAGCATGAGCACGCCCGACTTCCCTTCCGCCAGCACCAGCCGCATCCGCACGCCGTCCCGGCCCGCCCCTGACGGGCAGCCGAGCTGGAACCTGCAGCGCGGCAGCTCGATGCCGGTACACCGCTACCGGCCGTGGTACGAGCTGGTGGAGAACATCGACCTGCCCGACCGCACCTGGCCGGCCAAGCGCGCCGAGCGGGCACCGCTGTGGTGCGCGGTGGACCTGCGCGACGGCAACCAGGCGCTGATCGACCCGATGTCGCCGGCCCGCAAGCGCAAGTTCTTCGAGCTGCTGGTGCGGATGGGCTACAAGGAGATCGAGGTCGGCTTCCCCGCGGCCAGCCAGACCGACTTCGACTTCGTCCGGGAGATCATCGAGGACAACGCGATCCCGGACGACGTGCGGATCCAGGTGCTGACCCAGTGCCGGCCGGACCTGATCGAGCGGACCTTCGCCGCGCTGGAGGGCGCGCCGAGGGCCATCGTGCACATCTACAACTCGACCTCGATCCTGCAGCGGCGGGTGGTGTTCCGGGAGGAGCGCGAGGGGATCAAGAAGATCGCCCTGCAGGCCGCCGAGCTGGTGGTGGAGTACGCGAACAAGTACTCCGACACCGACTTCCGGTTCCAGTACTCGCCGGAGTCCTACACCGGCACCGAGCTGTCCTTCGCCGCCGAGGTGTGCAACGCGGTCACCGACGTGTGGCAGCCCACCCCGGAGCGGCCGATCATCCTGAACCTGCCGGCGACGGTCGAGATGGCGACGCCGAACGTCTACGCCGACTCGATCGAGTGGATGAGCCGGAACCTGGACCGGCGCGACGCGGTGATCCTGTCGCTGCACCCGCACAACGACCGCGGCACCGGCGTCGCCGCCGCCGAGCTGGGCCACCTGGCCGGCGGTGACCGGATCGAGGGCTGCCTGTTCGGCAACGGCGAGCGCACCGGCAATGTCGACCTGGTCGCGCTGGGGATGAACCTGTTCAGCCAGGGCATCGACCCGCAGATCGACTTCTCCGACATGGACGAGATCAAGCGGACGGTCGAGTACTGCAACCAGCTGCCGGTGCCCGAGCGCAGCCCCTGGGGCGGCGACCTGGTGTTCACCGCGTTCTCGGGCAGTCACCAGGACGCGATCAACAAGGGCTTCGACGCGCTGCGCCGGGACGCCGAGCGCGCCGGCGTGCCGATGGACTCCCACCCGTGGGAGGTGCCGTACCTGCCGATCGACCCGAAGGACGTCGGCCGGACCTACGAGGCCGTGATCCGGGTGAACTCGCAGTCCGGCAAGGGCGGCATCGCCTACATCATGAAGTCCGAGCACCAGCTGGACCTGCCGCGCCGGCTGCAGATCGAGTTCGCCCAGGTGATCCAGCGGCGCACGGACACCCAGGGCGGCGAGGTCGACCCGCGGACCATGTGGGAGGTGTTCTCCGCGGAGTACCTGGACGCGCGGGCCCCGGTGGAGCTGGTCCGGCAGCACGTCACCGCGAACGGCGAGTACGAGCTCACCGCCACGGTGCGGGTCGAGGGCGAGGAGCACGAGATCACCGGCAGGGGCAACGGGCCGATCGCCGCGTTCTTCGACGCGCTGTCCACCGTGGGCTACGACCTGCGGCTGATGGACTACAGCGAGCACACCCTCAGCCCCGGTGACGACGCCAAGGCCGCCTCGTACATCGAGTGCGCCGTCGGCGACAGGGTGTACTGGGGCGTCGGGATCGACCCTTCGATCGTCACCGCGTCGCTGCGCGCGGTGGTGTCCGCGGTCAACCGCGCCCAGCGGTGAGCACCGGCCCGCCGCGCCGGGTCCGTTCCGGCGCGGCGGGCGACGCGCGGTGCCCGGCTGGGGGATGATCGAGCGATGCGAGCGGAACGCCTGGTGGCGCTGCTGTTCACGCTGCAGAGCCGGCGCAACGCGACGGTGCCGGAGCTGGCCGCGGCGCTCGGCGTGTCCGAGCGGACGATGCAGCGCGACCTGGCCACGCTGCGCGACACGGGCGTTCCGATCTGGACGGAGCCGGGTCGGCACGGCGGAGTGCGGCTGGTCGCCGGGTGGCGCAGCCGGCTGGACGGGTTGACCTCCCGGGAGGCGGTGGCGCTCTTCGCGATGGGGGTGCCCAGGGCACTGACCGAGCTCGGCCTCGGCACCGCCGTCGCCGGCGCGCACGCGAAGGTCAGCGCGTCCCTGCCCACCGAGCTGCGGGAGCAGGCGCAGGAGGTGGCGCAGCGGTTCCACCTCGACGCGCCCGGCTGGTTCCGCGGTGAGGACCAGGCCGCGGAGTTGGGGACGGTGGCCAGGGCGGTGTGGACGCGGCAACGGCTGCGGATCCGCTACCGGCGGGGCGACCAGGAGGTCGAGCGGGTGCTGGAGCCGCTCGGGCTGGTGCTCAAGGCCGGTGTCTGGTACCTGGTGGCCAGGGTGCCGGACGCCAGTTCCGAACGCTCCGCGGTCCGTACGTACCGGGTGGCCCGGATCGTCGCCGCGGAGGAGCTGCCCGAGCGGTTCGACCGGCCGCCGGGCTTCGACCTGGCCCAGTGGTGGCGACGGTCCTCCGACAGCTTTGAGCGGGCGCTGCTGCGCGAACGGGCGCGACTGCGGCTGAGCCCGGCCGGCCGGCGGGCGCTGCCCGGGGTGCTGGGCGCGGACCACGTCGCGGAGGTGCTGGACGCGGCCGGGCCGCCCGACGCGGACGGCTGGATCGAGGCCGACGTTCCGCTGGAGAGCTTCGACATCGCCGTCCGGCAGCTGCTCGCCCTGGGTCCCGAGGTGGAGATCGTGGCACCGGCGGAGCTGCGAAACGCCTTCGCCGACCTGGCTCGATGCATGCTGGCCCGCAACAGCCCGTGACGGCCCCGCGCTCGGGCCGCTGGGCGCGAAGCCGGCTCGGGGGTGCGGGCCCGCCCACCCCGGGGGCGCCGGGCGGTCCAGCGTATCGCCGTCGGGGTGCCGGTGCGGTGTCGCGTGAGATCTGTGGATGGTTGGGAGCGATGTGGACAACTCGACGTCTCGTCGCTGCCTGGCTGGGATTGCGGGTGGAGCTGGGGTTACTGCCGAGCTGGGTTGCCATGTCCCTCGGGTCCCCACCCCGAAGCCGGATTGTGTTGACGATCGTCGGCACCGTGTCAAGCCGGGAAAGAGTGGCTTGACACGGCACCGCCGACCGCAAAGCGGCTTCGGATCGGGGTGGGGAGGGGGAATGGCTGATGCTCCGCGCCTAGTGAGGTGTGCCTCGAGCTGGCGGTGATCCTCGGACAACACCCTCACGCCCGCTGACCCCGAGGCGTGGCGTGGCCTTGGTTTGCCCCCGTCCCCTTCGTCCTTGCCGGTCCTGTGGACACTGCCGGCTTCCCAGAAGGGGACGCGGGACGACGCACCCGACGAGGCGGTGCAGCTCGAGGGATTTCGCCCCGAAGCGCTACCGGTACCCCGTCGGATCCGCCGGCTTGCCGGCGTCCTGAACCTCCACGAGGTAGCGCCAGCCGTCCGGCCGGCTGCCGTCCACGTCGTCGACGTCGTAGATCTTCGCCAGCTGCCCGCTGGACAGGGTCTGCCCGGTGAACCGCGCGGCGTCCGGATCCGCGGCGAGCGCGGCCACCGTCCTGCCGACGAAGGTGGGCGACTCGGAGATGCCGAAGTGCGGCTCCTTCACCAGCGCGTCGCGCCAGTTCTCCTCGGTGACCCCGTAGATCTCCAGCATGGCCTCGGACCGCAGCCAGCCCGGGGTCATCGCCACGGCCACGCCGCCGTGCGGCCGCAGCTCCTCGGCCTGCGCGATGGCGAGGTGGTGCGCGGCCGTCTTGGCGACGTAGAACGACAGCGAGGTGCCCTTGCGGAACCGGGCGTTGTACTCGGCGGTGCCGTCGGTCATCTCCACCACCAGCCCGCCGGGGCGGCGGATCAGCAGCGGCAGCAGGTGGTGGCTGGTGATGACGTGCGCGTCGATGCCCAGCCGGATCTGCCGGAGCGCGCCCTCCAGCGAGTGCTCCCACACGGGCTTGCCCCACTCGATGTAGTGGTCGCCGCCCCACACTCCGTCGACCAGGACGTCGAGCCGGCCGTGGTCGGCGTCGATCCGCTCGGCGAGCGCCTTCACCCGCGCGGGGTCGAGGTGGTCGACGCGGATCGGGACGGCCTCGCCGCCGGCCGCGGCGACCAGCTCGGCGGTGTCCTCGATGGACTCCGGCCGGTCGACCTCCGAGCGCTCGGTGCGGGTGGTCCGCCCGGTGACGTACACCGTGGCGCCCGCCCGACCCAGCTCCACCGCGATCGCCCGGCTCGCCCCCCGGGTGCCGCCCGCGACCAGTGCCACCTTGCCGCGCAACGCTCCGCTCATCGTGCTCCTTCTCGTCGTGGCTCGCCTGTGCCGACCACCATCGCGGGCAACCCCGTCAACCGCCGTCGTGGTTGCCCGGCCGGCGCTAACCTTCCGGCGTGAACCGCCTCACTCCTCCGGAGCCAACCGAGACCGAGAACGGGTTCCTGCACGCCGTGGCGGCCGGCGAGCGGCTCGACCTCACCGACGGTCCGGCGCCCGAGCTGCGGGCCGAGCTGATCCGGCAGGTGGTGCTGGACCAGCACGAGTCGCCGGCGGACCCGCGGGGTATCTGGGTGCGCGGGGCGCGGATCGTGGGCGCCCTCGACCTGGCCGAGGTCGACAGCCCGCTGCCGCTGCGGCTGCTCGACTGCCGTGCCGACGAGCCGATCCGGCTGATGGGAGGGCGGTTCCCGGCGCTGGATCTCTCGGGGCTGGTGGGTGTGGGGATCGCGGCGCAGGAGGCGGAGATCGCCCGCACCCTCACCCTGCGCGACGCGAGGCTGCACAACGCCGGTCCGTATCCCGTGGTGCACCTCGGCGGTTGCCGGATCGGCGGGTTGCTCAACCTGAGCGGCACCCGGCTGAGCACCCCGGAGGGCGTGGCGCTGCAGGCGAGCAACCTGCGGACCGGCGGCGGGGTGTTTCTCAACCAGGGCTTCTCGGCGGAGGGCGGCGCCGAGCTCGGGGCGGTTCGGCTGCCCGGCGCGGAGCTCGGTGGGCAGCTCAACATGGGCGGTGCGCGGGTGGTGAACCCGAACGGGCCGGCGCTGGTCGCCGACTACCTGCGGACCGGCAGCAACGTGATGCTGAACCACGGTTTCGCCGCCGAGGGGAGGCGGGACAGCGGGACCGTGCGGCTGGTCGGGGCGCGGATCGGTGGGCGGCTGATGTGTGAGGGCGGTCGGGCGAGCGCGCTGGCGCCGGGTGACCTCGCGGTGAACCTCTCCCGGGTCGAGGTGGGTGGGGACGTGCTGCTGCCGGCGTCGTTCGCCGAGGGCGCGCTCGACGTCAACGGGCTGACCTACACCGGCACGATCAGCGAGGCCACCCTGGCGGAGTGGCTGGAGCTGCTGGCGACCAGAACGACGTACTACGCGAGCCAGCCGTACTTCCAGCTCGCGGCCGCGCACCGGGCGGCGGGGCACGAGCGGGACGTGCGGCGCATCCACATCGCCCGGCAGCGGGACCTGCTGCGCCGGGGCGACCTGGGGTTCTGGGGGCGGCTGTGGCACCGGGTGACCGGGCTGACCGTGGGTTACGGCTACCGGCCGGGGTTGGCGCTGCTGTGGTTGCTGGGCGCGGTGCTCGGATCGGTGCTGCTCACCGTGGGGGTGGCCGGGTCGGCGGGGCTGGTCGACCGGGCGGGCGCGCCCGGTCGGTGCTCGGTGGTGGAGCAGGTGGGGCTCGCGGTGGGCGCCGCCACGCCGTTGATCCGCACGGACGGCACGCAGCGCTGCGTGATCGACGCGAGCGGCGGTCTGGGGCAGGCGGTGATCGCCGGGAACTGGGTGCTGCAGGCGCTCACGTGGGCGTTCCTGACCCTGTTCGTCGCCGGCTTCACCGGCCTCATGCGCCGTTCGGTGTAGCGCGCCGGTGAGCGGCGCCCCGAGCAGGTGAGTCAGCGAGCGGTGCGCGGCCCTGGAAATCGCCCGGTTCGACACTGCCCCAGGTGAACCCGGTCGCGGCCAGCCTTCTTCGCCCGGTACAGGGCGGTGTCAGCGGCGCGGACGAGCTCATCCAGGCTGCCCGGCGCCGGGCCGTGGTAACACGCCGCGCCGATCGACACCGTCACGGCGGCGTCTCTTCCCCGAGCGGGGTCGTCCGCGGGAAGGTGGTCGTCGATGCGGATGGCCGCGATCCGCCGACGGATGCGGTCGGCGATCGCCACCAGGTCGCGGTCGGTGACCGCGGGGACGGCGACGGCGAACTCGTCGCCCCCATAGCGTCCGGCGAGGTCCTCGTTGCGGATCTCGCCGCGGATCGCGTCGGCGACCGCGCGCAGCACCCGGTCCCCGACCGGATGGCCGAAAGTGTCGTTGACCGTCTTGAAGTGGTCCACGTCGACGACGAGCACGCCGACCGCCTGCGCCTTGGTGCGCGCGGCGGCCAGCAGCTTCTCGGTGGCCTGCGTCCACCAACGAGGTGATGCCAGTGCCGTCTTGCCGTCCAGCCGCGACTGCAGTTGGAACTGCCACACGAGCAGCCCGCGGTGCAGCGCGATCAACACCACGACGATCGCGGCCAGCAGCACCGGAAAACTCACCAACACGGCCGCGGTGAGCACCCCGAGGGCGAGCGCCCCGGCTTCCAGGACGTACTCACCGGCGTTCGCGAACCGGGTGCGCACCGTGACGCCGGGGGTGGACAGCGCCAACGCCACGTACACCAGTCCGGTGTTGATCGCCCAGCGCACCAGTCCCGCCGCGGTCAGGACGGCGAGATCCCGTGCTCCGCCGGCCAGGCTCGGCTCCAGCGGCCCCGGGTGGTGCCACATCCCCGCGGCGAGCACCGCGACCGCGACCTGGGTGGCCAGAAGCACGGTCGCCGCGGAGAACACCCAGCGATACAAAGGCTCTGGCCGAGTCCCCGGCCAGAACCGCCACCACGCCACCAGGTAAGTCCACACCACCATGGCCAGCGCCAGCGCGGGTGGCAACACGATCAGCGCCGCGAAGCTCCACGCGCTCTTCGTGTCGATGAACGGCGTGCCCTCGACACGGACGTACTCTCGCTGCCGCTCGACCTGCCGCCTCAACCCGATGTGCACGGCCGCGATGTGCACGACCGCCGCCGCGGCCAGCACCCCGAACCGCACCAAGTCGACCCGGTCCACGGGCACGGTCCGCGCGACCACGGCGGTCCCCGCGACCGCGATCCCGACGACGGTGAACACGTAGGCACGTACCGGAGCGGACTCATCCCACAGAGCCCATCCCGCACGCCACCACCGTCGAACACTCAGCATGACCCTCACCAGGGTGAACCGACCGCGACCGGGCGATTACGGTAACCAATTCGCCCCGCTCTGCCCAGGGCTTTCGCACGTCAGCAGGAAGGCAACGGAAACACCACCTGAACGGCCCATAACAACAGCAAGGTCCCCTATCGCAACGCGAGCCGGGGTCGGGTGGCCAACGGCAAGCGTGGCAAGTTCTCGAAACCCGATCGGAGGCGGGTGGAACCCAGTCTCATCGCCGCGGGCACGCGATCACCACTTCAGCGTCGATCGCGTTCGCGCAGTCATAGCGCTCTTTCACAGCAGCTCGGATCTGCGGGGACGCGGCGTCGATCCGGAACCACGATGGTTGCACGATCAGGTAGCGGGAATCGTCGTCCAGGCAGGCGAGATTCTCCCGGTAACTGGTCAGCTGGTCGACTCCCGACAGGTAGGTGGTTCGCTGGAGGAACACCGGTGACTGGGTAACGGCAGGTCGTCGGGTTGCCCAGCACATAGTCGACATCGCCGAAAGCGAGGTAGGTCACCCGAGTGCCGGCGCCGATGTGATCACGGAGCACGTCCAACCGCGCGTCCATCGAGCGGACGGAGGCAACACGGTCGGCGTTGGTGTAGGCGGCGTGAATGTTGTCGAAGGAGTAAGGGCTCGAGTGCCCCTGCGGAACGGCCAGCGCGAGAACCCCCACGAGCGTCACCACGCCCCACGCAGCTCGGCCGAGCTTGACGGACAGCCGTCCGGAAAGTGCAGCGACCACTGCCACGAGGACGACGAGGAACAGTGCCGTGTAGACGATCCAGCCGTGCCCCCGCCGCCACTCGACCGGGGCCGCGGCGACGATCGGCGCGATGACAGCGAGAAGTGCGTCGTCCACCGATAGGCGAGTGGCCGGTGGACGAAGACCTCGGACGCGGACAGCCCCGAAGCACCCGCCACACGGAGGCAACCCAGTACGTATCGAACGTCGTGGTTCAAACCGATCCAGGCGACGGTGAACACTACCGGCACCGCGATCACGACGGCGATTGCCGTAACCGCCAACCACGGCCGTGACCGGGTGGCCCGGTCGTGTCGAACACGGGGAGTTGGCACCGGACGATGGTGCCACGCAGCCAGTCAGGCTGTCGGCTCGATGTGTCACATCCTCCGGCGCGTTCGGCGAGCGACGAGCACGCCGATCGCGAGCCTGCCACAGCCACCAGCGTGAACCAGGACAACCGGGACAGCCATCTCGATCATGGCAGCTCGCACCATCGGACGCCGGTCCCGTGTTTCCGGTTCACCCGGTCACGGCGGCGGCCTCGGCGCGGAGGGCGGCGAGCACGGCCGCCACGGCCGGGCGGTCGAAGGCACCGGTGCGCGCCACCGCCTCCACCAGCCGGGCGGCGCGAATGCCGGCCAGCGGGCGGCACGCCAACCGGCGCTCGTCGGCGCCGGCCAGGGTGTACCTGGGCAGCAGCGCGGTCCCGTGCCCGGCGGCCACCAGCGCCTCGATCACCTGGAAGTCGTTGATCCGGTACACCACCCGCGGCCGCACCCCGGTGCGCACCGCGAGCGAGCGCAGCACGTCGTCCACCGGGAAGCCGACGTCCGCGCAGATCCACCGCTCCTCGGCCAGCTCCGACAGATCCACCCGCTTCCGCGCGGCCAGCGGGTGCCCCGGCGGCAGCACGACGTCGAGCGGCTCGCGCAGCAGCGGCACCACCTCCATCCGGCCAGAGTCGAACGGCGCCGAGTACTCGTCGCGATGGGCCACCACGACGTCGTAGTCGGCCACCAGGCCCGGCACCTCGGCCGGCGGCATGTCGACGTCGCGCACGTCCAGCTCCAGCCGGTCGTGCCCGGCGAGCCGGTGCAGCAGCCCCGGCAACAGCAGCAGCCCGGCCGACGGGAAGAGCGCCAGCCGGACCCTCCCTCGCGGGGACCGGCGGTAGGTGTCCAGCTCGGACTCCGCGCGGGCGACCGCCGCCAGCACCTCGTCGGCCCTGGCCACCAGCGCCCTGCCGGCGTCGGTGAGCCGCAGCCCGCGGCCGGCGGGCTCGGTGAGCGGCAGGCCCACCTCCGCCTGCAGCGCGCGCAGCTGCTGCGAGACCGCGGACGGCGTGCAGTGCAGCGCCCGCGCCGCCGCCGTCACGCTGCCGCGGTCGGCGAATTCACGCAGGGTCCGGAGCCGGCCGATGTCCACCAGAGCGACTGTACAGCGTTGCTTCAAGGTTGCTGAAAATAATATCGCTGGATCTTCAATGTTCCCGGTCGCAGGCTGGTGCTGTCGCCGAAGCACCTGGAGAAGGATCCGATGTCACCGAGAGACCGCCTGCTCGCCGGACTGGTCGCCCTGATCTGGGGCGTCAACTTCCTCGCCATCCACGCCGCGGTCGAGCACTTCCCACCGCTGTTCGCCGGCGCGCTGCGGTTCCTGGTGATCGCGATCCCCACCCTCCTGCTCGTGCCCCGACCACCGGTGCGGCTGCGCTGGCTGCTCGGGTACGGCCTCGGGTTCGGCACGTTCCAGTTCGCCTTCCTGTTCGTCGGCATGGACCTCGGCATGCCCGCCGGCCTGGCCTCGCTGGTGCTGCAGGCGTGCGCCCCGTTCACCGTGCTGCTCGGTGCGCTGCTGCTGCGGGAGCCGGTCACCGCCCGTCAGCTCGCCGGCGTCGGGCTCGCGGTGGCCGGCATGGTCGCGATCGGCTGGCAGCGTGCAGAGCACGCCGCGCTGCCGCCGGTCGTGCTGACCGTGCTGGCCGCGCTGAGCTGGGCGGTGGGCAACCTCTGCTCACGACAGGCGCTGAGCCCGGCGCAGGCGCCGCGGCCGGGCGACAGGGCCAACCCGCTGCACCTCACCCTGTGGATGTCGGTGGTGCCGCCGGTGCCGCTGTTCACGCTGTCACTGCTGTTCGAGGGCCCGGCCGCGCAGTGGGCGTCGCTGGCCACGCTCGACACCGCCACCGGATGGTGGGGCCTGGCCGGGCTGGGTTACGTCGTGCTGATCGGCACCATCGCCGGCTCGGGGATCTGGACCACCCTGCTGCGCCGCAATCCCGCGGGTGTCGTCGCGCCGTTCGCGCTGCTGGTGCCGGTGGTCGGGATGTCGCTGGCGTTCGTGCTGCTCGGCGAGCGGCCGACCGTGGTCGAGCTGGCCGCCGCCATGGCCGTGGTGACCGGGGTGCTGGTGGGAACGTGGTCGCCGGCTCAGGCGTCGCCCGGCGGTTCCCGGCGGTTCCGGCGCGTTCGGCGCGCGACGAGCACGGCGACCGCGACGCCGGCCACCGCCGCCAGCGCGAACCAGGACAACCGGGACAACCAGGCCTCCACCACCACGCCGAGGTAGTAGACGAGGGCGGTGGTACCGGCCGCCCAGACCAGCCCGCCGAGCACGTTGGCGGCCAGGAACGTGGGGTAGGGCATGCGCAGCGCGCCGGCCAGCGGTCCGGCGAGCATCCGCAGCAGGGCGACGAACCGGCCGCCGAACACGGCCAGCGCGCCGCGGGTGGCGACCAGCCGCTCGGTCCGGCGCAGGCGGTGCGCGCCGAGGTGGCCGGGGAACCGCCGGGCGAGCCGGTCGAGGACTCGGCGACCGCCCGTGCGTCCGATCGCGTAGCCGAGGCTGTCTCCGACGATCGCGCCGGTGCCGGCGCCGGCCGCGACCCACACCGGACTCAGGCCGTGGTAGCGCGCGGCCAGCAGGGCCGCGCTGACCAGCACGAGCTCGCCGGGCAGCGGGATGCCCAGGCTCTCCAACCCGACCACACCGGCCACCACCGCGTACGCCGACAGCGGCGGAACGCCCGCCAACCAGTGCTCGACGACCATCGCCCACCGCCAACCCTTCCTCCTCCGGAGGGTACGTGGCAGGCGCTCGTCGACGCACCGGAGAGTGATGAACACCGGCTCGGTGGCGGAGGCGGGACCGTGTTCCGCACCGCGGTCGCGAACGTCGGCACCAGTTCGGCCAGCCGATCGAGGGAGGTGTGGGTCGGCTCTGGTGGACTCCGCCGGTCACGTACCGCTCGGACCACGGCCACGCGGGTCGCTGCCGGACACAGGTCGAGCTGGTCGAGCAGGAACTCGTCGGGATGTAGCGCCTTGATGTCGTAGGGGTCGAGCGCCGACGCGAGGAAGTCCCGGAGGTCGAACGCCACAATGGTCTCGGCGATCTCGGCGATCGGCGATCTCGGCGTTTCCCACCACGGCGGCCGCGAGGACGGCGGAGTCGACACATTCGAAAGGCGGCTGGTCAGCGGATCACACGAGCGGATCAGCCCAGGGCGGCGAGGGCGGCGGGGATGGGGACGTCGCCGCCGTGGACGTCGAAGCCGCGGTACTCCGTCAGCGGCTCGTCCAGGGCGGCCACCAGCACGGCGGCCACGTCGGCGCGCGGCACGCTCCCCGATTCCAGGTGCCCGCCGATCTTCACCCTGCCGGTGGGTGCCTCGTCGGTGAGCGTGCCCGGCCGCACCACCGTCCACACCAGGCTCGACCGGCCGAGCACCGTGTCCGACACCTGCTTCGCCATCAGGAACGACCGCACCAGCCGGTCACCCTGGTCCGGCGCGTCGGCGAACTGCGCCGACAGCTGCACGAACCGCTGGACGCCGGCGCGCTCGGCGGCCCGGATCGCGGCGATCGAGCCGTCCCGGTCCACCAGGTTCACCGCCGCCGGGTCGGGGTCACCGGCACCCGCGGTGTTGATCACCACCGTCGACCCGGCGAACGCGTCCACCATGTGCTCCGGGTCGGCGGCCAGGTCGACCACCACCGGTCGGGCGCCGAGCTCGGCGAGCTCGTCCCCGCGCCGCCGGGCACGCACCCCGGCCACCACCTCGTGCCCCTGCCGGCACAGCAGCCGCACCACGTGCGACCCAGTCCGACCACTCGCCCCCACCACCGTGATCCGCATGGACCGATCCTGCCGGGTTTCCCCGCGCGACGCAGCCGCTGACCGGACGCCGGCAACGCGTCAGGGGCCGGCGACGCCGCTCCCGCCCCCACTCCGGAACGTGGTGGCCACCGAGTCCGGCACCTCCACCACTCCACCGCCGGCGCTCACCAGCTCCGCCTCCACCTCGTGCGGCCTGATCCGCCCCGCCTCGATGTCCTCGGCCCAGTGGCAGGCCACCCGGTGTCCGCCGCCGAGCTCGCGCAGCACCGGCCGCTCCGTGTCGCACCGCTCCGGCTGCCGCCACGGGCATCGGGTGTGGAACCGGCACCCGGCCGGCGGGTTCGCCGGCGACGGCAGGTCCCCGGTGAGCAGGATCTGCTCCCGCTCGTCCTCCACCCTCGGGTCCGGCACCGGGATCGCCGACAGCAGCGCCCGCGTGTAGGGGTGCCGCGGCTCCCGGTACAGCGTGTCGGAGTCGGCCTCCTCCACGATCGACCCGAGGTACATCACCCCGATCCGGTCGGAGATGTGCCGGACCACCGCGAGGTCGTGCGCGATCACCAGGTACGTCAGGCCGAGCTGCTCCTGCAACTCCTCCAGCAGGTTGATCACCTGCGCCTGCACCGACACGTCCAGCGCGGACACCGGCTCGTCGGCGACGATCAGGTCCGGCTCGACGGCCAGCGCGCGGGCGATCCCGATCCGCTGCCGCTGCCCGCCGGAGAACTCGTGCGGGTACTTCCGCAGCGACGTCCGCGGCAGGCCCACCGAGTCCAACAGCTCGAGCAGCCGCTGCCGGGTCGACTCCCGACCCCTGTCCAGCCCGTGCGCCCGCATCCCCTCGACGAGGATCGACTCCACCGACTGCCTCGGGTCCAAACTAGACAGCGGGTCCTGGAAGATCATCTGCATCCGGCGGCGCATCCGGCGCAGCTCCTCACCGCGCAACGATGCGACGTCCACCCCGTCGAACAGCACGCTCCCGTCGGTCGGCTCCACCAGGCGCAGCACGCCCCTGCCGAGCGTCGTCTTGCCGCACCCGGACTCGCCGACAAGGCCGTAGGTCTCGCCGCGGCGCACCGCGAGGTCCACCCCGTCCACGGCGTAGACGTGGCCGACCGTCCGGTCGAACACGATGCCCTGCTTGATCGGGAAGTGGATCTTCAGGTCCTCGACGCTGAGCAACGGCTCGGCGCTCGCCGGCACCGCGCCCGTCGACGCGGCACCCACGGACTCGACACTCATCGCACTCCCTCCCCCGCGACCACGGTGGACGACACCGGGTTGTGGCAACGCAGCAGCCGCCCCTCGGCCGGTTCCAGTGCCGGCGTGACCTCCCGGCAGGTGGCGATCTCATTGGGACATCGGGGCGCGAACGCGCACCCGCTGTCCCACGGGATGTTGTCCGACACCGATCCCCTGATCGGGGAGAGCTTCTCCCCGCGCGGGGCGTCCAGCCGCGGGATCGAGCGCAGCAGGCCGTGGGTGTACGGGTGCCGCGGCCGGGCGAACAGCTCGTGCCGTTCCGCCCGCTCCACGATCCGGCCGCCGTAGAGGACGTTCACCTCGTCGCACAGCCCGGCCACCACGCCGAGGTCGTGCGTGATCATGATGAGCGCGGTGCCGGTGTCCCGGACCAACTCGCCCAGCACGGCCAGGATCTGCGCCTGGATGGTCACGTCGAGCGCGGTGGTCGGCTCGTCGGCGATCAGCAGCCGTGGCCGGCAGGCCAGCGCGATCGCGATCAGCGCGCGCTGCCGCATCCCGCCGGAGAGCTGGTGCGGGTACTCGTCCAGCCGCCGGGCGGGATCGGGGATCCCGACCTTGTCCAGCAGCTCGGCCGCCTCCACCCTCGCCTGCCGCCGGGACATGTCCCGATGCCGCTCCAGCACCTCGGTGACCTGCAGGCCGATCGGGATGACCGGGTTGAGCGAGGACAGCGGGTCCTGGAACACCATGCCGAGATCGCGGCCGCGGCGGTCCCGCATCTCCCGGTCGGACAGCCGCAGCAGGTCGGTGCCCTCGAACAGCACCGAGCCGGTCACCGTGTTGCCCCGCTTCGCCAGCAGCCGCATGATCGCCAGCGAGGTCACCGACTTGCCGCAGCCGGACTCGCCGACCAGCCCCACCGTCTGCCCGGGCTCGACGGAGAAGCTCACCTTGTCCACCGCGGTGAAGGGGTTCGCGCCCTTGCGGTGGAAGACGACGCTGAGGTCACGGACGTCGAGTAGCGCCATTGCCGCTCACCGCCTGTTCTTCGGATCGAGGGACTCGCGCATCGACTCGCCGAGCAGGGTGAAGCCCAGCGCGACGATGATGATCGCGACGGCCGGGTAGAACGCCAGCTCCGGCTTGACGCTCAGGTACCGCTGCGCGTTGCCGAGCATCAGGCCCCACTCCGCACGCCGGGGGTCCGGGTCGCCGAGGCCGAGGAACGACAGCGCGGCCGCGTCGATGATCGCCGTGGCCAGGGTCAGCGTGGCCTGGACGATCACCGGCCCGACCGAGTTGGGCAGCATGTGTCGGAACACGATGGTCCGCCGCTTCACACCGAGCGCGGTCGCGGCGAGCACGTGGTCACTGGAACGCTGGGCGAGCATCGCACCGCGCAGCAGCCTGGCGAAGATCGGCACCCCGACCATCGCGACGGCGAAGATCACCGTCCACTGGCTGCCCTGGGAGAACAGCGCCGCGATGGAGATCGCCAGCAGCAGCGACGGCACCGACAGCATGATGTCGGTGAGCCGCATCAGCAGGGTGTCGACCCAGCCGCCGAGCGCGCCGGCGAGCCCACCGATGACCATGCCGATGCTGACGCCGATCAGGGTGGCGAACACCCCGACGATCAGGGTCTGCTGCGCCCCGACCAGCAGTCGGGAGAAGAAGTCGAACCCGTTCTGGTCACTGCCCAGGATGAACCCGGGCATCGGCCCCGGAATGGTCGACGGGGTGAGGTTCTCCCGCAGCTCCGGGTACGGAATCGAAGGGTCCTTCGGGGCCAGCCACGGCGCCAGGATGGCCAGCAGCACGAACAGCGCGACGATCGCCGCGCCCAGGATGGCCACCGGGTTGCGGGCCATCCTGCGGACGGCGTCGGCGGCGAGGCTGGTGCCGCGCTCGGCGAGCTCGTCGATGCGCTCGGCCTTGCGTCGGCTCAACGTCGGCAGGCTCATCGCACCCTCACCCTCGGATCGATGATGGCGTACGAGATGTCGACCAGCAGGTTGACCAGCACGTACACCACCGCGGCGAGCAGGATCAGCGCCTGCAGCCGCGGGTAGTCGCGGCGCTCGATGCCCTCGGCGAGCAGGAAGCCGAGCCCGCGCAGCACGAACACCTTCTCGGTCAGCACCGCGCCGGCCAGCAGCAGGCCGGTCTGCAGCCCGATCGTGGTGGCCACCGGCAGCAGCGCGTTGCGCAACACGTGCCGGCGGCGGATCACCGGGGTGGTCAGGCCCTTGGAGTTGGCCGTGCGGACGAAGTCCTCCTGCACCACGTCGAGCACCGAGGCCCGGGTGATCCGCACGATCACCGCGAACGGGATGCTGGCCAACGCGATCGCCGGCAGGATCAGGTGCTCGAGCGCGTCCACCGAGGCGTCGAACTCCGCGGTCAGCAACCCGTCCAGGATCGCGAACCCGGTCACGCTGGTGGCGTCGATCAGCACGTCCTGCCGCCCCGACGGGGGCAGGACGGCCAGCTTCTCGGCGAAGAAGTACTTCAACACGAACCCGGTCACGAACACCGGGACGGCCACGCCGACCAGGGTGCTCACCACGGTCGCGTTGTCCAGGAACCGGCCATGGTGGCGGGCGGCGAGGTAGCCCATCGGGATGCCGATGGCCACCGCGAGGAACAGCGCCAAGAGGCCGAGCTCGATGGTCACCGGGAGCGCGTCACCGATCTCCTGGAGCACCGGATAGCCGGTGACCAGCGAGTTGCCGAAGTCACCGGTGAGCACCCGGCCGAGGAACTTGAAGTACTGGACGAAGATGGGCTGGTCGAGCCCGAGCACGGCGTTGAGCTCGGCGATCTTCTCCGGGGTCGCCTTGTCACCGAGCATCGCCCCGGCCGGGCCGCCGGGCAGCGAGCGCAGCCAGGCGAAGACCAGGATGGACAGTACGAACAGCGTCGGTATCGCTTGTAGCAACCGACGGACGATGAATCGCAGCATGAAGGTTTCTCCACCCGGTCGCACGGCGGTGGCAGCACGCGGGTCGTCCCGCGTGCTGCCACCCGTGCTCGGCCGAGCCGGTCAGCCCTTGCTGACCGTGTTGAATCGCTCGTCGGTCAGCGGGCTCGGCACCAGTCCGTGGACGTTGGCCTTGACCGCGATCGCCGGCGGCGACGAGGTCAGCGGCACGGCCGGGACGTACTGCGAGATCAGCACGGCCGCCCGCTCGTAGGCCGCGGTCTTGGCCGCCTGGTCGGTGACCTTGGCGTCGGCCGCGTTCAGCGCGTTGAAGATCTCCGGGTTGTCGAACCCGAACTCCGCCTTCTCCCGGCCGAAGAACGTGCCGATGAAGTTCCCGGGGTCACCGTAGTCACCGGTCCAGCCGAGCAGGTGGATGTCGTGCTTGCCGAGCTTCTGCACGTCGTCCTTGTAGCCGCCGTTCCACGGCCGCTGCACCATCTGCACGTTGATCCCGACCGCCTTGAGGTCGTCGGACACCGCGCCGGCGATCTCCGGCGGGTTGGGCATGTACGGCCGGGTGACCTCGGTGGGCACGTAGAAGTTCAGCGTCAGGTTCTCCGCGCCGGCCTCGGCCA
Source organism: Amycolatopsis arida (assembly GCF_900115565.1). Taxonomy (GTDB): domain Bacteria; phylum Actinomycetota; class Actinomycetes; order Mycobacteriales; family Pseudonocardiaceae; genus Yuhushiella; species Yuhushiella arida. The sequence goes on from NZ_FOWW01000003.1 coordinate 54,473, forward strand.
GCAGCTGCCGCGCCTTGTCCGGGTCGTACTCGTGCTTCTCCACGGCGTTGGTGTAGCCGTTCATCTCCTCGGGCACGAACTGGTCGCGCGCCTTGGCGCCCTCCGGCATCTTGTTCTGCGCCAGCAGCTCCTTGTTGATCGCGTGATCGAGGGCCTTGCGCACCCGCACGTCCTGAAGCTTCGGGTTGTTCGCCTGGTTGATCCCGAGGTACAGGATGTTGTTGATCGGCCGGACCAGCACCTGGGCGCCGGCGTCGCGCAACGTCTGGTAGTCCGCCGGGTTCGGGTAGTCGTAGCCGTCGATGGTGCCGCTGATCAGCTCCTGCTTGCGGGCGTTCTCGTCCTTGATCACCCGGAAGATCAGCTTGTCCAGCTTGGCCTTCTGGCCCCAGTACTCGTCGTTACGAACGAGCGTGATGGTGCCGGCGGCGCGGTCGAAGCTCTCGAACTTGAAGGCGCCGGTGCCGGTCGGGTGCTCGTTGGCGTAGGCCGGGTAGCTGAACGAGTCTCCGCTCTGGGTGACCTCGTCGGCGTTGTACTTCTGCAGCGCCGTCGGGCTGGACATCGACAGCGAGGTCAGCCCGAACGCGTCGGGAAAGGCGCCCTTCGGCCGGGTCAGGTTCAGCACGGCGGTGTGCTCGTCCTTGGCCTCACAGGAGGCGTACAGCGGGTCGCCGCTGATGTCACCCTCGTTGCTGGCGAAGCCCTCGAAGATGTCGCCGTAGTAGATCATCTGGCTCTGCGCGGCGGCGCCCTTCATGTTGTGCCAGCGGTCGAAGTTGAAGCAGACGGCCTCGGCGTCGAACGGGGTGCCGTCGTGGAACTTCACACCCTGCCGCAGGGTGAACGTCCAGGTCCTGCCCTCGTTGCTCGCCTCCCACTTCTCGGCGAGGCCGGGCTCCAGCTCGGCGGTGCCGGGCTTGTAGGTGATGAGGGTGTCGTAGATCTGCCGGACGACCCGGAACGTCTCGCCGTCGTCGTTGAAGATCGGGTCGAAGTTCTTCGGGTCGCCGGCCGCACCGAAGACCAACGTCCCGCCGGTCTGGCCCTCGCCGGCCGGGTCCTGCCCGCGCTCGGAGGCGCAGGCGGTCATCGAGACCGCGAGCGCGCCGGCAAGCCCGGTCAGGGCGATGCGGCGCGCTCGGGCCACCCGCTTGTGGAGCATGTTGGCACCCCTTGAGATGTGATCAGTTCGGTTCGCGGGTCGTCTCCCCGCGTGCGGACGTTGCCGCGTGTGAGCGCCGACACTAGCGGCTGACGGCGTGTCACTTAAGCACGCCAGGTTACGATCGCGCTACGTGCACGCCCTCGTCACCGCAAAGAGTCGGCAAACGGTGACGGAACGTAGAAGATTTTCCGCCGTCACTCCGCGGTGGACGCGAAGGGTGCGCCGTTCGGAGTAATGGCAGCCGGCTCCGGGTCGTCGACCGCGAACCAGCCCCGCTCGAACCGCTGCCACGCCACCAGGTGCGCCCGCGCCGCCTCCCCCTCCCTGGCGACCGCCCTGGCCAGCCGGGTGGCCGGGTCCGGGCCCGGCACCCAGCACAGCACCGACAGCAGCGGGCGGACCGAGGCACGGCCCGCCGACACCCCCTCCACCACCAGCACGTCCGGCACGGGAACCACCACCTCGGAGCCGAGCCGCGGTCGGCCGGTGCTCCAGTCCATCCGCCGGTAGCGGCCGGGTCGCCCCTCGGCCAGCGGCCGGAGCACCCCGTCGTCCAGCCGGGGCCACCAGCTCACCGGGTCGTCCCAGGTGGCGAAGTGGTCGGTGGGCACGAGACCGACCCGGCGACCCCTGGCACGCAACCCGGCGACCACGGCCACGGCGAGGGTGGACTTGCCCGCGCCGGACGGGCCGTCGACCGCGAGCAGCCGGACCCGACCGAGCCGGGGCGGCGCGGCGAGCACGGCGGCGACGATCCCGACGGTGTCCACGAGGGACCAGCGTAGGGCGGGCCCGGCGGGGCGTTCGCGAGCCGGAAGGCAGCATCGGAAGGGTCAGGACGACACGGGGACGCCGAGCGCGACGACCAGCCGCATGCCGGCGTACTTCTCGCGCAGCTTGCGCCGCCGCAGCATCTCGACCACGACGAGCAGCACGACACCGGCGATCACGATGCTGAGCGCCTGCCAACAGGCCACGCCTGTCGGCCCTCCTCCACGTTGTCGTCGCTGTCGTCGCCGAACCCCGTGCCGCGCGGCGGTCGCCGGGTGCGTTGCCCGAGCCGGTCCCGTCCTACGCCGCGGCGTGCCGGGTGAGCCACTCCGGCTCCACGGCGTCGGCCGAGGGGCGGCGCCGGAGCAGGGCCAGCAGCAGGGCCAGCCCGGCGCGCCCCAGGTACGCCGCGGCCCGCAGCGGGGACTGGCTCGGCCGGCCCGACGCCCGCTGCCACATCACCACCGGCACCTCGCGCACGGTCAACCCGGCACGGAGAGCGGCCACCAGGACTCCACGGTGTCGCCGAGATACTCGGCCGGGTGGGTCGTGGCGAACAGCCGCACGCAGCTGTCCCTAACGACTCATCGGCCGTTGACTGGCTCGTTCACACCTTCGTACCGGTAGATCACCGCATCCTGGTTACGGAAAACTTCTTGAAAACTCTCGGTAGTGCCGAGGTCGGTCAGGCCGGACACCCGCTTGAAGTACTTGCGGACGTAGCCGTTGCCGAGCACCACGTACCGCACGCCGAGATCGGCCAGTGCCTCGCGGACCGCGGGGTTGCTGTCGGCCTGGTTCAGATGGCCGGTGAGGAAGAACGGCGTGCTGCCCTCCGGGCTGCCGTAGAAGGTCCACTCGACCGGGTGAACCCCGGCGAGCGCGTACATCCAGACCGAGCCGTCACCGAGGTCGTTCATCACCCGCTCGCCCGGCACGGTGTGCGCCCCGAGCCACTCGTACGCCTCCCGCTCGCCCTTCGTCACCGTCGGTCCCTCGGTGTAGATACTGGCGAGCCGGCCGGCGTTGCGACCGATGTAGCCGCCCTTGCTGATCAGTCCGAGCACCAGGCCGATGACCACGGCGACGGCGACCGGCACCAGCGGGCTCCGCCACCGCGGCCGCCACGCCCCGAGCTTGCCCGCCACTCCGTCCGACGCCGAGGACAGGAACTGGCCGAAGGCGACCGCGCCGGACAGCGGCACCAGCGCCGCGATCCGCCAGTGGTCGTTGTAGAACGGCCCGGTGAGTGTGTGGATCAGCGGCGTCTCCAGCGACACCGTCGCCGCGAACAGGCCGCCGAACAGCAGAAACGCCCCGACCATCCACATCATCCTGCGCTGCTTGACCAGCAGGAAGATCCCGGCGAGCGCGGGAAGGCCGACCCACCACTGCGGGAAGCCGTGCATCGGCGAGAAGGTGAGCATCTGCCCGAAGCCGCCGGCCGGGCTGGCCTCCGAGTGCCAGATCGACGCCGTGACGTCCTCGGCGCTGCTCAGCGCGGGCAACACCACGGGAAGGGCGAGCACCACGCCCAGCACGGCCGTGCCGACCAGGCTCGGCGCGCTGCGCCGCCAGTCGATCCGCTCCCAGCCCACCAGCACGGCCACCAGGATCAGCAGGAAGTAGGCGGCGATGACGAACCCGAGGCTGGTGTGCAGGCCCACCAACCCGGTCACGCCGAGCGCGACGCCGAGCGGGCCGGCGGGACCGCGCGGGGTGACCAGGTGCCGGGCGACCGCCAGCACCGCGGGGATCAGCGCGACCCCGGCCGCGTACGGCCACAGTGGACCGCGGGTGAGCGGGTCGAACGGGAAGGCGGTGAACCACGTGGACACCGCGGCGGCGCCGGCGACCGCGAGGGTCGGCATCCGCCACGCCGCGGTGAGCGCGGCGATGCCGAGCGGCCAGGCGAGGACCGTGGCCAGCGCCGCGATGTTGAGCAGCCGCGGCGCGTCGAGGCCGGCCGTGCCGAACAGCGTGGCCAGGAGCGCGTGGTAGGTGTCCGGGTAGAAGTAGTTCGGGTTGTCCGCCTGGTTGGCGATCGGGCCGAGCACCGACGGCAGCGCGGAGCCGTGCTCGTGGATCCAGCGGACGGCGTTGGCGTGGAACGGCGCGTCCCACTCCTGGATGATCTTGGCGAGCCCGCCGACGCCGCGCAGGAACGCCGTCACGCCGACGGCCATGCCGACCACGACACCGCCGGCGATCAGCAGGTGGTCGCGCGGCGGGCGGCGCCGCTCGACAGTGATCTCGGTCTCGGTCTCGGTCCCGGCTTCGGCGCGGGGCGGCCAGCGGCGGGCGAGCAGCAGCGAGCCGGCCGCCAGGACGAGCGCGACCAGCGCCGCCCACATCGCGACGTTGACGAGGTTCCAGGTGATGCCGAGCCGGCCCAGCACGATCGTGCCGACGGCGACGACGCCGAAGGTGAGCGCCGGCGCCGCCGCGGCCAGCGTCCAGCCGCGCAGCCGGATCGCCGCGCCCACCGCGAGCCCTGGCAGCCAGAACGCGAGGAGGACCAGCAGGACGTTCATCGTGAAACCAACCTCTCCCGCACCGACGCGCGTCGGGCGACGAACGTGAGCGCGACCGCGAGCCCGGTGGTCGGCCCGAGCACCAGGCCGAGCACCGCACGCAGCACGGTATCCCCGGGCCCGAACGCGAGCGCCAGCGCGGTGGTCGCCGCGACCACCGCCCATGTGACGAGCACCCGCCGGGCCTGCACCCTGGCCACCAGCACCGCGCCCAGCAGCTGGACCGTCGCCAGCACCACCGACGACCAGACGAGCCCGGCCACCGCCGGGCCGTCCACCTGGTAGCCCGGCCGTAGAGCAGCCGGACCAGCCAGGGGCCGACCAGCAGCCCGGCCAGCGCACCCACGGCGGCGAGGGTGAGCGCGGCGACCGTGCCCACGCCGAGCAACCGGCGCAACCGCTGCCGCCCGGCCTCGTCGCCGGAGAGCCGCACCACTGCCGGCACGGCCAGCGCCTGCACCGCACCGAGCATCAGCAACGGAATCCTACCGACGGTCAGCGCGGCGAAGAGCGCGCCCAGTCGGTCGGCGTTCCCGCCCGGCGCCAGCAGACTGACCAGCGCCGGGTAGCCGGTGACGACGCTCGCGGTGAGCGCGGCACCGAGCATCAGCGTCAGCACCCTGCGGCCCACCACCCCGCACGGTTCCCCGGGCGACTTCTGTCGACATGTCTATTCATTCCCGGGATGAATGCCAGCCAGGCGAACGAGCCGGCGGCGACGGTGAGCGCCAGCGGGAGCATCCCGGTGAGCCCGGCCAGCACGACCACGACGACCAGCGCGGGTCGCACCGCGGCCTCGAGCACGACCAGCCACGCGTACCCGGCCGACCTCGTGCGGGCCCACCAGCAGCCCGCGCACGACGAACTGCGCGGCGAAGGCGACGGCGGCGCCGAGCACCACGACGGCGAGCGCCGGATACCCCGGGAAGAGGCGCTCCCGTACCGCGGGCAGCAGCGTCACCGCGGCGGCCACGGCGACCACGCCGGCCCCGGCGGCGAGCGTGCGGAGCACGGTCCGGTCGGCAGCGGTGCCCCGCTCCCGCGCCACGGCCGCCAGCCGGGACGCCTCCTGCTCCAGCGGAGACAGCGTGCTGCCGAGTCCGAAGAGGACTCCCCAGAAGGTGAGGAACACCGCGAACTCGGCCGGGCTGAGCAGCCGGCCGACCGCGACGGTCAGCGCGTAGCCGAGCAGCGACCCGGCGGCGATGGCGATCCCCACCGTGCCCACCGCCCACCCGACCCCCGGCGCGGCGACTTCGCCCTGGCCATCACCCCGGCCCGCGCCGCGGTCCCGCCGGCCATCCCAGCACCGCAGCCCGTGCCGGTTCACCGGTCCGCTCGGCGCTGTCCCGGCAGCCGCGCCCGCAGCGCGAGGGCCAGCCCACGCAGCAGGCCCGCGCCGAACCCGGCCGCGAACAGCGGCAGCAGGGTCGCCACCGCGCGGGCCTCCGGTCCGCTGGCCCCGCACCGGCGCACCACCGCGCCGGCCGTCGCCGCGCCGGCCGCACCCAGCGCCACGGCGGTCCTCGGCCGCCGAACCAGCAGCGCGAGGCCACCGGCGCCGGCGCCGAGTGCGGCGAACAGCGCCGTGCGCGCCGGCCCCGGCGCGCCCAGGTAGGAGTCCACGTAGGTGGTGCCGCGGAAGTAGGACTGGGCGAGGAACTTCCGCAGGGTGTCCCGGCCGTGGTAGATCGCGGCGAACGCCGGCGCCAGGTGGATCCGCTCGCGCTCGGCGATCCAGCGGAGCATGCGGGTGTCGTCGCCGGCCAGCCGGAGATCGTCGAACAGCGAGGCGAAGCGGCCACCGCGCCGTCGAGCAGCTCTCGGGGCGCGCAGAAGAAGCCGGTGCCCTTGGGGTAGTGGTCGAAGTCGGTGATGTCGTAGGACATCGGCCGCGGATCGGCGATGTAGCGGCGCCACGGCACCGTGACCATTCCGGCGAGGAACCCGGCGTACGGGTTGCCGGCCGAGGCGACCTCGACGTGCCCGTTCCACACCCGGCGCTCGAGGTGGGTGGTGAGCTGCTCACGCAGGAACACCAGCGCGTCCGGGTGCACGATGACCCGGCTGTCCAGCAGCATCTGGTCGCCGGCCGCCTTGGCGAGACCGGCGCGGCGGGCCTCGGCCTGCCGTGCGCGATCCACCGCGAGCGCACCGAGTCGCGCGACCAGCTCGGCCATTCGATGGTGCTCGCCGGGCTGCGCCGGGACACGCTGGCGGAGTTCCTGGGCACCTTCCCGACCCGGCGCGGTGAGTCCTTGTTGGACCGCTTCCACCCGACGAGGGCCGTCGTCGACACCCTCGCCCAGCTCGGCTACTGCTGAGTGCTCCGAGGGGTGTTCAGAGGGCCCGGCGACCGGAGAGGGCGCGGCCGAGGGTGAGCTCGTCGGCGAACTCCAGGTCGCCGCCCATCGGCAGGCCGGAGGCGAGCCGGGTCACCGTGAGGCCGGGGAAGTCGCGCAGCATGCGCACCAGGTAGGTGGCGGTGGCCTCGCCCTCGGTGTTCGGGTCGGTCGCGATGATCACCTCGGTGACCTCCTCCGCGCCGATCCTGGCCAGCAGCTCGCGCATCCGTAGCTGTTCGGGTCCCACGCCGGAGAGCGGGTCGAGCGCGCCGCCGAGCACGTGGTAGCGGCCGCGGAACTCGCGGGTGCGCTCGACGGCCAGCACGTCCTTGGGTTCCTCGACGACGCAGAGCACCGAGGGGTCCCGCCGGGCGTCCCGGCAGATCCGGCAGCGCACCTGCTCGGAGACGTTGCCGCAGACCTCGCAGAACTGCACGCCCTCCTTGACCTTGCCGAGGATCTCCTGCAGCCGGGAGAGGTCGGCGGGGTCGGCGGCCAGCAGGTGGAACGCGATCCGCTGGGCGCTCTTCGGTCCGACACCGGGCAGTCGGCCGAGCTCGTCGATCAGGTCCTGGACGACACCTTCGTACAACTGCTACTGCCCGGGGAGTCCGAGCCCGCCGAGGTCGGGCATACCGCCACCGAGCCCGCCGGCGAGCGGGCCGAGCTTCTCCTCGGTGAGCTTCTGCGCGCTCGCCGTGGCGTCCCGCACCGCCGCGACCACCAGGTCGGCCAGCGTCTCGGTGTCCTCGGGGTCGACCACCTTGGGATCGATCGCCAGGCTCTTCAGCTCGAGCCCGCCAGACACGGTCGCGGTGACCAGCCCACCGCCGGCGCTGCCGGTCACCTCGGTCTCGGCGAGCTCCTGCTGTGCCGCGAGCAGTTGCTCCTGCATCTTCTGCGCCTGCTGCAGGATCTGCTGCATGTCGGGCATTCCACCGCCGGGTTGCACCATGATTCGGCTTCCGATCCTCGAACTGGTTGGCACGTGCCTCCAGCCTAGCGGCTGCCGGTGTGGCACCGTGTCGGCGTGCGACGTCTCGCGATGCTGGTCGCGGCGGCCGGCTGCCTGGTGGCGGCCTGCTCGGCCGCCCCGGAGTCGACCGGAGCGGCGGTCGTGCCGTCCCCGGCCACGTCCTCCGCGCCGGCGCTGTCCCCGTCGGTTCCTCCGTCCACCGTGCCGGAGCGGGCGGCGCCGCTGGTCGTGCTGGATCCCGGGCACAACGGCGGCAACGCGCGGCATCCCGGGGAGATCAACCGCCCGGTGCCGGCGGGGCGCGGGCGGACCAAGGCATGCAACACCACCGGCACGTCCACCGACGCCGGGTATGCCGAGCACGCGTTCACCTTCGACGTGGCGCGGCGGGTCGGTGAGCTGCTCACCGCGCGGGGCGTGCGGGTGGCCTACACCCGCACGGACGACGAGGGCGTGGGGCCATGCGTCGACGAGCGGGCGCGGATCGGGAACGCCGCGGGGGCCGACGCGGTGGTGTCGATCCACGCCGACGGCTCCCGCGCGGCCGGGGCGCATGGCTTCCACGTCGCGTACTCGGCCCCGCCGCTGAACGACGCGCAGGGCGAGCCGGCGCTGCGGCTGGCCAGGGCGGTGCGGGACGGGATGCGCGACGCCGGGCTGGCGGTGGCCGGCTACCTGGGCGAGCGCGGCCTGGCGGCGCGGGACGACCTGGCCGGGCTGAACCTGTCCACCCGCCCGGCGGTGCTGGTGGAGTGCGGGAACATGCGCGACCCGGCGGAGGCGGCGGCGATGTCGTCCGCGGCGGGCCGACAACGCTACGCCGAGGCGATCACCACCGGCATCGCCGCCTACCTGGACCGCTGACCCGGACTCAGCACCCGGCCCCGCCCCTCGAAGAACACCCCGAAAAAACGCCCGAAACGCCGCAAAGGTGGGAAAACGCCGAAAACGCCGCGAGTTCGCCTTACCCCATCCCCCACCCGCTCCTGGGGGCCGGCCCCGCTTCCAGCCTACCCAGGACAGGGGCCACGGAAGGGGAGCGCGGAAATCTGTGGATCACTAATGGGGGATGTGGACAACTGGCGCGGGATCGGAAGGTGCACATCAACAGCTGGCACTGGTCCCCGACGACGGCCGGCCGCCTATACGCCTGGATGATCCGCACCTTCCGCACCAGGCTGCACCGTGCTGCACCGGGCCTCGCCGGGCTGCACGGCGCCCCACCGGGCTGCACCACTTCCCGCTGAGCTCAACCGGGCTACACCACGCTCTGCCGAACTACACCAGGCCCGCACCACACCGCACTGGGCTGCGCCAGTCTGCGCTGGGCTGCACCGCGCCCCGCCGAACTGCACCAGGCCCACACCGCACTGGCCTGCGTCAGCCTGCGCTGGGCTGCACAGTGCTGCGCCGGTCGCACCGGGCTCATGTCCACAGCGGACAGAACGCGGGCAGCGCGGCGTCGTCCAGCGACTCCTGCGGTGACGAGCGCCGGCTACTCCCGGGTGCTTCGGAGCGTGGAGCGCCCACGTCGGGGTCAGTCCAGCGGGCGGGCGCCCAGGTGCTCGGACAGCAGGCGGTGCGCGGTCTCGTCCGGATCCTCCGCGGTGGAGGGCACGGGCGCAGGGCCACCGCCGTCGGGGTCGTCCGCCCAGCCAGCGGCGTGCAGGTCCTCGTCGTCCTCCGGCTCGGGGGGCAGCGGGATGTCCGGCTCCCCCTGCGCCGGCGCCGGGCGCCGGGCGGGGGGCGCCGTTCGCTGCGCCTGCTGCTGTGGCTGCTGCTGCCGTGGCGGCTCCCGGCGCGGATCCTCCCGCCGCGGGGCCTCCCGCCGGGCGTCGTCCCGGGGCGGTTCCTGGCGGGGCGCGCTCCGCGGGCCGCTGGAGGGTCGCGGCGACGTCGGGCGGGCCGTGGCCTGCCCAGCCGCCCCACCGCCGTGCACGCAGCGCACCTGCCAGCTGCCGCCGAACAGGTCGTGTATCGCGTCGACGATGTGCCGCGTGCGGGACTCCTGGTCGAGCTGGCGCATCAGCGGCGCGGTGGGCATGGACAGCACCAGCGTCTCGCCATCCACGTCGTGCAGCGTCGCGTTCTGCAGCAGCACCAGCGTCGGCTTGTGCCGCTCGCCGACCTTGCGCAGCAGGTCCGGCCAGACCCGGCGGATCTCGGTGGCGTCCAACCCGCCACCCGTCGACGCGGGCTGCTCGGCGGGGGCCGGCTGCTCGTGGTCGGTTCCGGGGTCCGGCGCCGGCCGCGCGGGACGCTCCGCCGGCGCGCTGACCGGGGGCGCCGGCTCCGACCCCGTCGCCGCACGCGCTGCCTCCGCACGCGGTGTCCCCGGTCCCGGCTTGTCCGGACCTGGCGTCTCCTGACCCGCGGGCTCGGGGCCGGACGGAGCCTCGCGGCGCTGGGAGGGCCGCTCGAAGCTGCGCGGCGCACCTGCCGGACTCGGCGCGCCGTCCTGGGCCGCCGGCGCCGCACCGCCACCGGCGGTGACCCGGCGCTCCAGCCGCTCGACCCGCTGCAGCAGCGCGGCCTCGTCCTCGGCCGCCGAGGGCAGCAGCATCCGCGCGCACAGCAGCTCGAGCAGCAGCCGGGGCGCGGTGGCGCCGCGCATCTCGAGCAGCCCGTTGTGCACGATCTCGGCGTACCGGGTGAGTGTCGCCGGCCCGATCCGGCGAGCCTGCTCGACCATCCGGTCCAGCTCCTCGTCCGGCACGGCGACGAGGCCCAGCCGGCCGGCGTCCGGCACCGAGCGGAGCAGCACCAGGTCGCGCAGCCGGTCGAGCAGGTCGGTGGCGAACCGCCGCGGGTCGTGCCCGGCCTCGGCGAGCCGCTCGACGGTGCCGAACACCGCGCCGGCGTCGTCGGCGGCGAGACCGTCGATCATGTCGTCGATGAGGGTGACGTCGGTGACCCCGAGCAGCGCGACGGCCCGCTGGTAGGTGACGCCCTCCGGGCCGGCGCCGGCGAGCAGTTGGTCGAGGACCGACTGGGTGTCCCGCGCCGAGCCGCCGCCCGCGCGGATCACCAGCGGGTAGACCGCGGGCTCGACCGGGATGTCCTCCGCCGCCACGTTGCGCTCCAGCAGCTCCCGCATGGCCTTGGGCGGGATCAGCCGGAACGGGTAGTGGTGGGTGCGCGAGCGGATGGTGGGCAGCACCTTGTCCGGCTCGGTCGTGGCGAAGATGAAGATCAGGTGTTCCGGCGGCTCTTCGACGATCTTGAGCAGGGCGTTGAAGCCCTGCGTGGTGACCATGTGCGCCTCGTCGATGATGAAGACGCGGTAGCGGGACTCGGCCGGCGCGTAGAAGGCGCGGTCGCGCAGCTCCCTGGCGTCGTCGACGCCGCCGTGGCTGGCCGCGTCGAGTTCGGTGACGTCGACGCTGCCCGGCCCCTCGGGGGCGAGCGCCCGGCAGGAGTCGCACGTGCCGCACGGGTCGGGGGTGGGGCCCTCGACGCAGTTGAGCGAGCGGGCCATGATCCGCGCGCTGGACGTCTTGCCGCAGCCCCGCGGGCCGGAGAACAGGTAGGCATGGTTGATCCGCCGCGCGGCGAGCGCCGTGCGCAGCGGTTCGGTCACGTGCTCCTGCCCGACGACCTCGGCGAAGGTCGCCGGACGGTACTTTCGGTACAGCGCGAGTGCCACGCCGCGAGACTACCGGCCCACCCCGACACCCACCCGCCCGCGTTCCCGCGCCCGCTCCGCTTCCAGGTGGCGGCGCGTGGGGTCCTCGACTTGGGGCCTTGCTCGGCGCCCCCGGGGGGTGGGCGGGGTGCACCGTCCCTTTCCCCTTCTGGGGCCGGCAGTGTCTGACGGGGTGGGGCTCGCCTCAAGGGCGCCTTCGGCGTCGCTGCGCGATTCGCTTCGCTCACCCTGGACCCGAGCCCCACCCCGCCAAAGCCGGCAAGGACGAAGGGGACGGGGGAGAACCAAGGCGACCAACACCGAAGGTGACACACCACGAAACGTGCCCAGCGCGCCCAACCCACCCCGCAGGTGGTACCAGCGAGCGAGCGCAGCGAGCAAAGCGATCAAGAAATGCCGCCCCGCCTTAATGCGGAACTCATCGTCCCGAACGCAGGTTTCGCGGTCCCGAACGAAGATCACGTGCCCAGCCACCCGACGGGCGGCACGTCGCGAACGAGCGCCAGCGAGCGAAGCGACAAGAAGACGTGGAACCCCGCGTGATGCTGGTTCACGATCAACGTCACCAGCGCTCGCCCAAGGCGAGGAGCTCGCACCGTGGGGGGTGTGGGGGGCTCGGCCCCCCACTGCGGACACGTCACCGGGAAGGTGGCCGTCAGGCCAACGAACAGGCGGAATGGGGACCCCGCGCACCCGTCAGAGCCTGCTTATCCTTGCTGCCTTCCGGCCCTGGGGAGGTTCACAGGGTGGACGCCGCGCGGGGTCCGGGGGCCAGTGTACTCAGGTGTCGCGGCGGTACTGGGCGGGGGAGGTGCGGGTGGCCGGGTCCTCGTACGAGCCGGGGCGGCCGCGGTCGACGTGGAAGGTGGTCAACGTGCGGACCGGGGAGTCGGGGACCCTGCGGTCGCCGATCACCCGGAGGTGAGTGCTCCACCGGCCGGGTGTCACCTCGTAGAGGTCGTAGCCGTAGTGGTTGCCCTCGAAGTACTTGAGGTGCGGGTTGGCCCGTCCCATGACCGGGCCGTTGGTCGCGTTCCATTCCGGCGAGTAGGCGCCGGAAGAGATCGAGTGGGCGGTGAACTCGGTGCCGATCACCGGCGCGGAGGGGTCGTCGAAGTCGGGGCGGATGTCGTCGACGAAGGCGGAGTGCCAGTCCCCGGTGATGACGACGAGGTCGGGCATCCCGGTGTCGTGCACGTGGGTGAGCACCTCGGTCCGCTCGGCACGGAAGCCGTCCCACTGGTCGGTGAAGTAGTAGCCGCCGCCCGTTCTGGCCAGCTGGCTGAGCATGATCGAGTTGACCCAGCAGTGCCAGCCGTCCCCCGCGGTCGAGATCCGGTCGCGCAACCACGCCTTCTGCTCGGCGCCCAGGATGGTGCCGTCCGGCAGGTTCTGCTCGGAGCGGTACTGCCGGAGGTCCAAGATGGACAGATCGAGCAGGTCGCCCCAGCGGCGCTCCCGGTACACCCGTGGCGTGGTCGGGTGGTCCGGCCGCACCGGCATGTGCTCGTACCACGCCTGGTAGCCGGCGTCGCGCCGGCGGCGCAGTGAGGGCCGGGTGCCGCTGTAGTCGTTGACCACCTCGTGGTCGTCCCAGGTGACGAACCAGGGGTGCGCGGCGTGCGCGTCCCGCAGCGCCGGGTCGCCCTTGTACAGCGCGTGCCGCCGGCGGTAGGCGGGCAGGGTCGTCACCGCGGGGCCCTCGTGGTCGCGCACGTGGTCGCCGCCGACCTTGCCGTGCTCGTAGATGTAGTCGCCGAGGTGCACCACGAAGTCGAGCCGCTCGCTGGCGATCCCCCGGTGCGCGGCGTAGTAGCCGTCGTGGAACGCCTGGCAGTTCGCCGAGGCGAAGCGCACCCTGCCGACCCTGCCGACGGGCGCCGTCCTGGTCCGGCCGACCCGGCTGGTCCGGCCGCGCGCCGAGAACCGGTAGAAGTAGCAGCGGCCCGGCTCGAGTCCGGTGACCTCGACGTGCACGCTGTGCCCGAGCTCGGCGCCGGCGGGAGCGGTGCCGGCGGCGACCCGGCGGCGGAACCCACGGTCGGCGGCCACCTCCCAGCCCACCTCGACGGTGTCCGGCAGCGGCTGGGTCTCCGCCAGCGGCTCGGGCGCCAGCCGGGTCCACAGCGCCACGCTGTCCGGCAGCGGATCGCCGGACCCGACGCCTAGCGTGAACGGCGGCTCGTCCCACCGCGCGCCCAACGCCACCGCGGCCTCGGTCGCCTGCGCGACGGTCAGCCGGCCGGACAGCGGCCAGGCCAGCCCCAGCGCCCCCGCGGCCGCCGCGCCGCGCAACAGATCCCTGCGGTTCACTGCCATTCCGCATCTCCCTCGGTCGAGTCGTGCCCCGGACACCGAACCGGCCGCACGTTGCCACCACCTGGCACCCGGGTGAACCGTGGCGGAACTCGCGCTGCAGAGGTCAGGGGCAGGCCGTAGGAATTGAGGCCCTGGCGGCCACCGTGCTGATAGGATGCGGCTCGCGATGCGGGGCACGCTTGAACGTGGCTTGGCCGCGCGAGCGCACGTTGCTCCTCTCGACCCGTTCGCCACACCACTGAGTCGCCTCTACCTTGAGCCCTTCTAGTCCGAATAGAAGTGTCGCCCTCTTGTATTCACCGTATTGGCAACACGAACTCCAAAATCAAGATCTTCCTCGGCAACAGCAGTGACGTCGAACCCGGAGACTGTCAGGAGAACACCTTCATCGACTTGGTACTCAACTCGAACAAATACCTCGCTACCGCTCCTAACCACCAACACCCGCCTCGCGCCGTCCCGCTCGAACGCTGCGGAAACGCGATCGGACAACTCAATCCTTCTATTGTTGACTTGCAAGTAGACACTGTCTCGACACCGGTCTAAGATCACCGTCTCGCTGCCCAGATCTCCGAAAAGTCCAGACACATCCTCCCGTCTTGGCAATCCGCTTAGCTCGAACCGCTGCAAATCATTTGTTTTCCTTCTTGCCGCAAGTTTCGCAAATCTGCAAACTTTCGCGATCCCCAGACTGTCCCACTGAGGCGATGAGCCGCCACTTCCCACTCTCTGGATCCCACTTGTAGACGTTGCCGTCTTCGTGGATCACGGGCCGTGGCAGGCTTCCGGCGAGTTCAGACGGAGGCTCGTCGCCCACTGACTGCACGACGGGCGAACTTGGATCGACGAACTTGCTCTTGAACTTGCGGTAGACGTCGTTCAGGTCCTGCACTCCGTCGGTGACACTCGACACCACCTCGGCAGGAACGTTCGGGTTCGACGAAACCACGCCCCCGGCAAGCACCAGCTCCATCGCCGCCCGAGGAATCGCGATCGCTACGTTGATCGCCCTTGCCCGAGCATCGATACGAGCCTTGATACCGGGTGGTGGCGGTGGTGGAGGCGGAACCAGTCGAACGAAGCGCGTTCGACCGCCGAATGCGCCTACCCGCCCGTATCGCCCGGCCTTACCTCGTCCAACGACGCCCCCGTGGCCGACCGAGCGCCAGGTCCCGCTGTTGGCCGCCCGCCCGAAGGGCTCCCCGTGCTGCCCCAGTAGAGCGGTCCCACCAGTAGCTGGCGGATCGACGCTCCCGTCGGGTCATAGCCTGGAATGGGAGTCGGCGCAGGACCTGGCCTGGGCCTCGACAACATCGAGCCGAGCACCGCGGCTCCCCGGAATACCAGCACCGCCGTGTTGACGGCGGCCGCGGTGCACAGCGGTAGCGCGACAGCGCACACCGCCGGCACCAGGTGGCCGTCGGGGTCGATGTGGTTGGTGGGGGAGCCGAGGGCGTAGGTGTAGCGGTTGCCGGCGATGGAGGGATTCACCGGCAGGTCGATGTTGTCCCGCGCGGTGAAGGTGCCGGTCTCCGGGGCGTTCCAGCGGGCGCCCATGTCCACCGCACCGGTGTCGGGATCCGTGTAGTCGGACTGGTAGCCCAGTGCCGAGCGGGCACCCGACGCGGCCAGCACGCGGCCGAACGGGTCGAACGACGCCGACCCGGCCAGCCGGCCCGTCGTCGGGTCGAGTCCGGCGACGACGTCCTGGTGCCGGTCGGTGACGGCCAGCTGACCGGCACCACCGACGGACTGCGCCAGCGGGTCGCCGCCCGCCGGGGCTCGTCGGCCGTGGAACCACCGGTTCCCCGCCCGACGGGCCCCGGCTTGGTGTCGGAGGCCTTCCTCCGCCCGATGCCGGTGACCGCCGACGTAGCTCAACACCGGCTGTTCCCTCAGGCGGGCGGCCGGGTTCACGGGGTGTTCGGGAGGGCCGGCTAGCGTCCGGCGGCGGGTGAAGGGAGTCCGGATGAGAGCCGGAAGGGTGTTGCTGGCCGTCGTGGTGTTGGTGGGGGCGTTGACGGGTGCGGCGCCGGCCCACGGCGGAGTGCCCGGTGCCCTGCGGGTGTTGACCTGGAACGTCTACCTCGGTGGGCACGGCGTCGGCCCCGACAACCTGGACGACCTCCTCGACCAGGTCGTCGAGCTCCGCCCGGACGTCTTCTTCAGCGTCGAGACCTACGGGTCCGGCCCGCGGATCGCGGAGGCGCTGACCCGCCGGGCCGGCAAGGGCGGCTACACCGGCGTCCAGGTCACCGACCACCCCGCGGGGCGGGACAACCTGTGGATCTTCACCCGCTTCCGGGTCACCGAGGTGTTCGACGCGGCCGCCGGGCTCAGCGGCGACTTCCACTTCGGCGGCGCCCGCGTCCAGCCCCGGCGCGGCCCGGCGCTCAACCTGTTCGCCCTCTGGCTCCCCTACACCAACCCGTGGAACGGCTACCTGGTCGACGAGAACGCCGCGGGCGTCCGCGCCGGCCTGCCGCCCCGGCACTCCGCCGCCGACGTGGCCCACGCCGAGCGCGCGCAGACCGACCACATCACCGACATCGTCGACCGCCGGCTACCGGCCATGCTCGCCGGCAACACCGACCCCGTGCTGATCGGCGGCGACCTCAACACCCTCCCCGCCGACGACTGGACGCCGCGCTGGGCCGGCTGCCCCCACCACTTCGGGATGAGCTACCCGCTCCGCGCCACGCGGGTCCTCACCGACGCCGGCTTCGTCGACACCTACCGCGCCGCCAACCCCGACGCGTGCACCCACCCCGGCGCCACCTGGAGTCCGCTGCCCACCGAGCGGCTGATCACCGAGCAGCGCATCGACCTCACCTTCGCCCGCGGCCCGCTCGAGGTACGCCGCGCCTTCGTGGTGGCCGAGCGGATGCGCCGGCACGGCCCCGGCACCTTCTACTCCGACCACGCCGCGGTCGTCACCGACCTCGCCCTGCCGCGCTGACGGCCTCCCGCTCCGCATGATCGACGAGCGCGTAATCCAGGTGTGACCTGCCTCACTTGAGCCCCGCCGCGGGGCGGAACAGTGCGGGTGGCTACCCGGGAAGATCGAACTGGCCGGCCTTGACGGCCGCGACGAACGCCGCCCACTCGCGACTGTTGAAAACGAAAACCGGACTGTCCTCGAGCTTGGTGTCGCGCACCCCGACCATCCCGCGGCGGCCAAGGTTCACCTCGACGCAGTTGCCGCCGTTCGGCTCGCTGGCGAAGGACTTCTGCCAGGTCGCGGCATCGAACAGGGATGCGGCGGTGCCGGGGTCGTACTCCGCCCGCGCGCCAGTGTCGGCCATAACCGCTACCTCCGTGCCCATCTCGTGGAGGGGTGCGAGCCTGTGGAACGCGCCCTCATCACCGTGCCCCGAACATCTGCCACCCGCGGTATGCCTCCGTCCGAGCGACATCGCCGCTCGCGACTCGACAGTGTGATTAATCTGCGAGTAAGATTATTACTAACCGGTACACCTCTTCCGCGCAATCCGATCGCACGTGACGAAGGGAACACCGGCCACAGGCGCTACAGACTGGGGAGGACATATGAGCGCTCCATATCCGCCGGCCGTCACAGTACGTCACATTTCCGGTACAAGCCGCAGCGCGGCTAGGCTGGCTGGGTGATCTTCCGTGGCCGTTCGACTGAACATTGACGCGCATCGTAACGCAAAGTCACGAATTGCCGCCGCGGCGGCCGACCCGGGGCCGACCTGCGGATCCGTGGCGCGGCTGCGGGACCGCTTCGGGCTCAGCCTCCGCCGAATCTCCTTCCGGAACTCCGGCGACTCCTGGCTGGAGGACCTCGACGACGAGCGCCGGCAACTCGCCGCCAGGGCGCAGGCGGCCTGGCAGGCCCGGCCGATGCTGTTCGACGACCAGGGCGACCTCCGCCTGCTGCTCCGCGGCCAGGCGGTCGCCAGGGGCATCTGACCGGCCGAGCACCACGGCGCCGGGCCGGCACCGGCCCGGCGCCGCTCAACCGTTCATCTGGTCGCGGTAGAGCTCGGCCATCTCGCGGAGGAACTGCCGGGTCTCGTCCCGCTCCATCGCCGCGCCGCGCAGCCGGTCCCAGGAGTCGACGAACAGCTGGAAGTCCTTCACGTCGTCGAGGTAGAGCCCGCCGGCGGAGTGCTCCACGTACACGAAGTCCCTGGTCCGGTCGGGGAACCGCATGATCGTGAAGTCGTTGGGCACCGACGCCAGCTTGGCCTCGAACGGCAGCACGTGGACGTAGACCCTGGGCCGGGCACCGAGCTCGAGCATGTGCTCGATCTGGTCGAGCATCACCGCGGGGGCCCGCCCGCCCGGCGCCCTGCGCAGCGCGGACTCGCTGAGGATGAACCGGTAGTACGGCGGCTGCGGCTGGTCGAAGACCGCTTTGCGGTCGAGCCGGTTGCGCACCAGCGAGGTCACGTCCGTGGCGCCGAACTCGGTGAACTGCTTGAGCATGTAGTGCTCGGACTGCAGCGGCCCGGGGATCCGCTCGCCGTGCCAGGTCATGATCTCCGCGGCGGCCGGCTCGAGGTCGGTGAACGTGCGGAACCAGTGCGGGACGACCGAGCGGTAGCCGGACCACAGACCACGCTGGCCCGCCGCGGCCCGCGCCAGGTTCATCAGCGTGTCGGCCTCGTCGCCGGTCACCCCGTAGGCGTCCAGCATCGTGCGCACGTCGCCGAGCTTGACCCCGACCGCGCCCGACTCGATCTTGTTGATCTTCCCCTGGGTGCAGCCGAGCACGTTGGCGACCTGCTGCTGGGTCATCCCCGCGGCGGTGCGCGCGTGCCGCAGCTCGTTGCCGAGCTGCTTCCGCCGCGAGGTCACCGTGCTCGCCATCTACCGGCCTCTCACCAGCGCACCACACCTCACTCCGGATGATCGAGTCTTCGCAGGCCATGACGTTACCTTCTCCGGGCCGCCAGTTCGAGCCCGACGCCCACTCGTCCACTGTGGACCCCACGCCCGGCCGAGGTCGCCGCGCACCCCGCGACGGGGATAGCCTGCGAGCAGGCGATCAGCGGAAGGTGACGAATGAGCGACAAGGCGAGCATCGGAGTGACCGGACTTGCGGTGATGGGCCGCAACCTGGCCCGCAACCTCGCGCGGCACGGGCACACGGTCGCCCTGCACAACCGGTCCGAGCAACGCACCAGGGACCTGGTCGAGCGGTTCGGCGCGGAGGGGACGTTCGTCCCGACCTACTCCGCCCGCGACTTCGTGGCCGCGCTGGAGCGGCCGCGGAAGCTGGTGATCATGGTGAAGGCCGGGGCACCCACCGACGCCGTGATCGAGGAGTTCGCGCCGCTGCTCGACGAGGGCGACATCATCGTCGACGCCGGCAACGCGCACTTCGCCGACACCCGGCGGCGGGAGGCCGAGCTGCGCGACCGCGGCCTGCACTTCGTCGGCACCGGCGTCTCCGGTGGTGAGGAGGGCGCCCTGCACGGGCCGAGCATCATGCCCGGTGGCTCGCCCGAGTCCTACGACACGCTCGGGCCGCTGCTGGAGGACATCGCGGCGAAGGTCGACGGGACGCCGTGCTGCGCGCACATCGGCCCGGACGGCGCGGGGCACTTCGTGAAGATGGTGCACAACGGCATCGAGTACGCCGACATGCAGCTCATCGCCGAGTCGTTCGACCTGCTGCGCGGCGCGCTCGGCCTCGAGCCGGCGCGGATCGCCGAGGTGTTCCGGACGTGGAACACCGGCCGGCTCGAGTCGTACCTGATCGAGATCACCGCCGAGGTGCTCGCGCACACCGACGCCGCCACCGGCACGCCGTTCGTCGACGTCGTGGCGGACCAGGCCGAGCAGAAGGGCACCGGACGGTGGACCGTGCAGGTCGGGCTCGACCTCGGCGTGCCGATCACGGGGATCGCCGAGGCGACGTTCGCCCGCTCGCTGTCCGGCCACACCGAACTGCGGTCGGCCGCCCGCGGCCTGGCCGGACCCACCCGCGCGCCGCTGACCGGCGCCGCCGCCGAGCGCTTCGCCGACGACGTCGAGCAGGCGCTGTACGCGTCGAAGGTGGTGGCCTACGCCCAGGGCTTCAACCAGATTCAGGCCGGCAGCGCCGAGTTCGGCTGGGACATCGACCTCGGCGCGGTGGCGGCCATCTGGCGCGGCGGCTGCATCATCCGGGCCCGCTTCCTGGACGACATCCGCGCGGCGTTCCGCGCCGAGCCGGACCTGCCGACCCTGCTGACCAGCGGCGAGTTCCGTGGGGCGGTGGAGGACGCGCAGGATGCCTGGCGCTCCGTGCTGTCCACCGCGGTCCGGCTGGGCATCCCGACCCCGGGCTTCTCCACCGCGCTGGCCTACTACGACGCGCTGCGGGCCGAGCGGCTGCCCGCCGCGCTGGTCCAGGGGCAGCGGGACTACTTCGGGGCGCACACCTACCGCAGGGTCGACCGCGAGGGCACCTTCCACACGGAGTGGGCCACCGAGGGGCGACCGGAGCAGCTGGCGTGATGGGCGCGCGGGACCGCCTCGCCGCGGGGCTGGCCCGGCAACTCGGCCACCCGAGCGGGCTGCCGGGGCTGCTGGTCGGCGCGCTGCTGAACCGGAGCAACGCCAGGCCGGTCGCCGCCGCCGTGCGAGCGCTGCGGCTGGCGCCGGGCGAGGAGGTCACCGACATCGGCTACGGCGGTGGCGCCGGGCTGCGGCTGCTGCTCGACGCGGTGGGCCCGGCCGGGCGGGTACACGGCGTGGAGCTGTCGACCACCATGTCCGAGCAGGCGCACAAGCGGTTCTGGAAAGCGCTGGCCGCCGGCCGGCTGCGGCTGCACCACGGCTCGATCACCGCGCTGCCGCTGGACGACGACTCGGTGGACGCGCTGATCACCATCAACACCGTGTACTTCGTGGCCGACCTCGACCGCGCGTTCGCCGAGCTGGCCCGAGTGCTGCGGGCCTCCGGCCGGCTCGTGGTGGGCATCGGCGACCCGGACGCGATGGCCGGCATGCCGTTCACCGAGCACGGCTTCCGGCTGCGCCCGGTGGCGGAGCTGGTCGACGCGCTCACCGCGGCGGGCCTGCCGCTGCGCGAGCACCTGCGGGTCGGCCAGGGTCCGCGCGCGTTCCACCTGCTCGTGGCCGCCCACTGAACGCGACGAGGCCGCCGACCCGGTGTGCGGGAGCGGCGGCCTCGTGCGCTCGGGTCAGCCGGCGTGCTGGCTGATCCAGGAGGAGTAGGCGGGTGCCGAGGTGTAGATCGACGGTCCGGTCGCGCAGGTCGGGTCGCCGTTGCCGCTGCGGCTGGTGATGCCGATCAGCTCCCAGGCGGAGCCGGTGCGGACGATCTGCGGGCCACCGGAGTCGCCGTAGCACGCGCCGGCCTTGCCGCCGGGGTTGTCGGTGCACAGTTCCACGGACCCGTCGATGTCGGTGCACTTCGCCGCGTCGAGCACCTGGGTGTCGAGCTGCTGCAGGGTGACCGGCGCACCGCAACCGCCGCGCTCCGGGCAGGTCTGCCCCCAGCCCAGCAGCCGCGACTTGGTCCCAGGGTCGGTGGTCGAGCCGAGCGAGACGGGCGCCGACTTCGCCGGTGCGGACAGCTTCACCAGCGCGATGTCCGCGCCGGCCGACTGGCCGTCGTAGTCCGGGTGCACGACGATCTCGGAGGCCGCCGCGGTCTCACCACCCTGGGTGCGGTCGTTGCTGCCGATCCGCGCCCGGACCGAGCCCGGGCTGGTGCCGTCCACGCAGTGCGCGGCGGTGAGCACCCAGTCGGGCTTGATCAGCGAGCCTCCGCAGAAGTGCCCGCCGGTGCCGCGCTGCAGCGACACCATGAACGAGTACTCCTGGTCGGCATCCGAGCCACCGACGATCAGCGGTGTGACATCGGCGCTCGCTGTTCCGGTCCCGAGCAGGCCGGCCAGCGCGAACCCGGCGCCGGTCAGCAGTGCGGTGACCATGGAACGTGCCCTCATGCTGTTTCTCCTTCCGTGTCCCTCCCCGCGGGGACTGACACGGAACGTAACCGAGCTGGTGCGCTTGCTCCCACCCTCCGAAAGTTCCGAGTCGCTCGTTCGTGGAGGATTTTGGACCGTGAGTAACCGGACCGTCGGATTGTCCTAAAAGTACGACTCGATTGAGTGATGCGCCGAAGTCGCCTGCGGGCGGGGCGAAAAGTGGTTACGTTGACCGGCGGGGCCGGTGCGCCCCGATCGGGCGGGTCCACCGTGGACGGGAGTGCAGGTGCCGGCGTTGGGGCGCGCGGGGTGGCGCAGGCTGCTGCCGGGCTGGCGGCACCCGGCACGGATCGTGGTCACCGCCTTCGCCGTCGCGATCCTCGCCGGGACGCTGCTGCTGACGCTCCCCGCGGCCACCGCGGACGGCCACCCGGCCGACCTGGTCACCGCGCTGTTCACGGCGACCTCGGCGGTGTGCGTGACCGGGCTGGTCGTGGTGGACACACCCGACTACTGGTCGGCGTTCGGCGAGGTGGTGATCCTCGGCCTGATCCAGATCGGCGGCCTCGGCATCATGACCCTGGCCTCGCTGCTCGGGCTCCTCATCGCCCGGCGGCTGGGGCTGCGGTTGCAGCTGACCGCGCAGGCCGAGACCAAGGCGCTCGGCCTCGGCGAGGTCCGCCGCGTGGTGTCCGGGGTCGTGACGGTGAGCCTGCTCTTCGAGGCGGTCACCGCGGTCGTGCTCACCCTCCGGCTGGCGCTCGGCCATCACTACACCTGGCCGGACGCGCTCTACCACGGCGTGTTCCACGCGGTGTCGGCGTTCAACAACGCCGGGTTCGCGCTCTACTCCGACAGCCTCGTCCGGTTCGCCACCGACCCGTGGATCTCGCTCACCGTCGCGCTCGCGGTGATCGCCGGCGGACTCGGCTTCCCGGTGTGGCTGGAGCTGTGGCGGCACCGGCGCGGGCGGCGACACTGGTCGCTGCACGCGAAGATCACCCTGCTGGTCATCGGGATGTTGCTGGTGATCGGCACCGTGGCGATCATCGCCGCCGAGTGGACGAACCCGAGGACGCTGGGCGCGCTGGACCCCGGGGAGCGGCTGCTGGCCGGCTTCTTCACCGCGGTGATGACCCGCACGGCCGGGTTCAACAGCGTCGACATCGGCCAGCTCGAGCCGGGCACGCTGCTGGTGCACGACATCCTCATGTTCATCGGCGGTGGCAGCGCGAGCACCGCCGGCGGGATCAAGGTCACGACGTTCGCGCTGCTCGCGTTCGTCATCCTCGCCGAGGTCCGAGGTGAGCCGACGGTGCACGTGATGGGGCGCCGGCTCCCGGCGGCGGTGCAGCGGCAGGCGCTGACCGTCGCGCTGCTCAGCGTGGGCGCGGTGGTGGCCGGCACGCTGGCCCTGCTCACCCTCACGCCGCACGACCTCGACGAGACACTGTTCGAGGCGGTGTCCGCGTTCGGCACGGTCGGGCTGTCCACCGGGATCACCGCGGACCTGCCCACGGCGGGGCGGCTGGTGCTCGTCGCGTTGATGTTCGTCGGTCGGCTCGGGCCGATCACACTTGCCTCGGCGCTGGCGTTGCGCGACCGTACGAGGCGGTACGAACTTCCGGAGGAGAGGCCGATCGTTGGCTAGCAGGAAACGGCTGCACCGGGTGGTGGTCATCGGGCTCGGCCGCTTCGGCGGGTCGCTGGCCCGCGAGCTGGCCCGTGGCGGCTGCGAGGTGCTCGGCATCGACGCCGACGCGCGGCGGGTGCAGCGCTACGCCGACGAGCTGACGCACACCGCCGTCGCCGACACCACCGACGAGGAAACGCTGATCCAGCTCGGGGTGAAGGAGTTCCGCCGGGCGGTGGTCGGCATCGGCACCGACATCGAGGCGAGCATCCTCACCACGTCGCTGCTCGCCGACCTGCACGTCGAGAACATCTGGGCCAAGGCGGTGAGCCGGCAGCACGGACGGATCCTCGAGCGGGTGGGAGCCCACCACGTGGTGCTGCCCGAGCACGACATGGGCGAGCGGGTGGCGCACCTAGTCACCGGCCGGATGCTGGACTACATCGAGTTCGAGGACGACTACACGATCGTGAAGACGCTGGCGCCGGAGGAGGCGATCGGCAGGACCCTCGGCGACAGCAGGCTGCGGGTACGGCACGGCGTCACCGTGGTGGGGGTGAAGCGCCCGGGGAAGGGATTCACCCACGCCACCGCCGAGACGGTGATCCACCAGGACGACATCCTCGTGGTGTCCGGCCGGCGCGACGATGTCGAGGACTTCGCCGACCTGACCTGAGCTCGTTCGCCGGGTCCCGGACGTCGAACTCGCCGTCCCGAACCTCGAACTCGCGGTCAGTCGAGGTCGGGGCGGGCGCCGGTGGGGAGGTTGTCCGGGGGCTCGACGCGCAGCGCCCTGGCGACCGGCACGTCGGTGGACGAGTGCAGCACGATCGACAGCGCGATGGTGACCGCGACGAGGTCGAACACCACCTCGTTGTTGGGGATGCCGGACTGCAGGGCGAGGAGGCCATAGACCACCGAGGCGAAGCCCTTCGGGCCGAACCAGGCGGCGGTGACCCGTTCGGCGCGGCTGAGCAGCGGCGTGCGGGCCAGCGAGAGCAGCATCGCCGCGGGCCGGACCAGCACGATCGCCAGCACGGCGAACGCCCACTCGCCCACGCCGAGGTGCGAGAGCCGATCCGGGGTGATCAGCGCGCCGAACACCAGCAGCGCGGCGAACTTCGTGACCTCCGACAGCAGGTCACCGAACGGCTCGAAGCGCTCCGCGGCCAGCGCGTCCATGGTGGCCAGGGTGGAGCCGGCGGCGAACGCGGCGAGGTAGGGGTTGGCGTGGGTCAGGTGACAGGCGCCGTAGAGCACCACCGCGATCGCCATCGGGCCGAGTGCCTGCAGCCGCGGCTCCGCGGTGAACAGCCGCAGCCGCCAGGCCAGGGTCACCAACGCCGGCACCGCGACGCCGAGGACCAGCCCGAGCAGCAGCTCACCGGCGATGGTCAGCGGGTGCGAGGCCTCGTGCTCCACGATGGCCAGGAAGATCAGCACGAACGGCAGCGCGAGACCGTCGTTGAGGCCGGACTCGACGTTGAGCAGCCGGCGCAGCCGCAGCGGCACGTCGTTGCGGCCGACGATGGCCGAGGCGAACACCGGGTCGGTGGGCGAGAGGATCGCGCCGAGCAGCAGCGCCGTCGGCCAGTCCAGCCCGGCGAGGAAGTGCGCGGGCACCGCGATCCCCACCATGGTCAGCGGCATGGCCAGCCCGAGCGCCCTTCCGGACAGCCGCCAGTTCTCCCGCAACGCCCGCAGGTTGGCCCGCTGCCCGTCGGTGAACAGGACGGTGAACAGCGCGATGTCGGCCAGCACGGTGACCAGCGGGTCCCGCGGACCGATCTGGACCAGACCGAAGCCGCCCTCGCCGATCAGCGCGCCGGCGAGCAGGAACAGCAGCGCCGTGGACAGGATCGTCCGCGCGGCCACTCCGGACAGTGACACGCTGATCAGCAACACGACCCCGAAGGCCAGCACCAACGCCACGAACACCCTCCCCAGCAGACACCGTGCGCCGACCGTAACGATGCCGCAGCCCCCGACCCCCGGCAAACCCGGGCCAGCCCCCGCCGTGTCCGCGCTCCACGATCACGTGTCCGCGCCCCGCGACGCGGACACGTGTGCACGGGGCGCGGACACGCGTGCACGGGGCGCGGACACGCGTACACGGGGCGCGGACACACCGTGCGTGGGGCTCACTTCTGGTGGGGGGCCTGGTAGTCCTTGGCGTCGGGGGCCTCGAACAGCGGCTTGACGTACTTCAGCCCGCCCTCGGCCGCGGCGTCCGGCTGGGCCACGTACACCTTCCGGGTGGCCGGCGCGCCGGGCTGGGAGAAGTCCAGCTCGGCGACCAGGTCGCCGGTGTCCACCGAGCTCGTCCGCTGGAACGCGGCGTGCACGCCCTCGCGGGTGAGGTCCTTGTTCTCGCACGCCCTGCGCAGCACCGCGCCCCACACCTCGGCCACCGCGTAGCCGTAGGGCACCCCGGCGTTCGGCGGCTCGGTGTAGCGGGCCTGGTACTTCCGGGCCACCTCCTGCGCCTTCGGGATGTCCGCGGAGAACGGCACGCTGCTGGCCACCACGTACAGCTTGTCCAGCGCGTCGGCCGCGGGGCTCGAGTGCAGCACCGGGTCGAACACCGGGTTGTTGCCGAGCACCGGCACGTCCAGGCCGAGCGCCTTGTTCGCGGCCAGCACCGATCCGGTCTGGGTGGGCGAGGTGGTCAACAGGATCGCCTTCACGCCGTCGCCCTTGAACCCGGTGACGATGTTGGTCAGGTCGTTGTCCGTCGAGGTGATCTTGACCTCGCGCAGGTCCAGGTCGTGCTGCTCGGCGTAGTACTTCGCGCCGCGCAGGCCGTTGGCGCCGTACTCACCGTCGATGTAGATGTGCCCGACGGTGTCGCCGTCGGCGATCATGCCCTGCTCCTGCAGGTAGGACAGCCCGTCGATCATCTCCACGTCGTAGGTCGTGCCGACGATCATCAGGTACGGGTTGTCCAGCAGCTCCGACGACCACGACGCCGGCGCGGCCACCGCCTTGTCGGACGCGAGGTTCTGCTTCAACGCGGCGGTGATCGGCGAGCCGAGCAACTGCACGAAGCCGAGCACCTTCGGCTCGATCTGCGGGTACAGCGTCTTCGCGGTGTCCGCCTTGTAGCCGTGGTCGACCTGCTCCAGCCTGACCTGCCGGCCGCAGATCCCGCCGGCGGCGTTGACGTCGTCGACCCACAGCTCGTTGCCCTGGGTGATGCCGAGCCCGAGGTTCTTGAACACCCCGGTCTTGTCGGTCATCACGCCGAGCGTGATGTCGGCGTCGGTGACCCCGACCCCGGTCTTCACTCCCGACTCGTCGGTACCCGACGACCCGGAGTCACCTCCCTTGGTGCCGCACGCGGTCAGCGCGAGCGCGGTGGCGAACGCCACGGCGACCAGTCGCTTCATGGTCACTGTTCCTTTCCAGGGTGCTTGACGGTCAGTCGGCCCGCGATCCTGCGGCCGATCGCCGCGAGCCCGCCGGGTTCGAAGAGCACGACGAGGATGATCGCCGCGCCGTAGACGAACGAACTGATCAGGATCGGGGTGAGCGCGCCGTCACCGGTGCCGGTGAACCAGCCGAGGTCGGCCGCGTAGAGCGACAGCACCTGGGGCAGGCCGTTCACCAGTAGGGCGCCGACCAGCGCGCCGGGCACCGAGCCGAGCCCGCCGATGATCACCATCGCGAGGTAGGCGATGGACACGTTGATCCCGTAGGTGCCGAACTCGCTCTCGTCGGGCTTGAGGATGTCGAACCAGAGCACGGTCATCACCCCGGCGAGCCCGGCGTAGGCCGAGGACACCGCGAACGCCCCGGCCTTGGCCCTGCCGACGCTCACCCCCATCACCGCGGCCGCCGGCTCGCTGTCCCGCACCGCGCGCCAGGCCCGCCCGATGCGGCTGGTGACCGCGCCGCGGGCGAGCACGAACGCGATCACGGTGAGCGCGAGGAACAGGTACCAGACCCGCTCGGCCTGGCGGATCGGCACGCCGAGGATCTCGATCTCCGGGCCCGCGTTGCTGAACGGGAAGCCGAACAGCGAGAACTCGGCGGGCGAGCGGCCGGTGGACGTGCCGCCGGTGAGCGACTCGAAAGCCTGTCCGAAGTAGAGCCCGAGGAACACCAGGGACAGCGAGGCCACGCCGAGGTAGATGCCCCGCAGCCGCCCGGCGACCGGGGCGAACGCCAGCCCGAGCAGGGTGCTCACCGCCACCGCGCCGAGCAGCGCCAGGCCGGGATCGAGGCCGAGGCCGACCACCCGCTCGTCGTCGGTCGGTCCGGACAGGACGGTGTAGGCGGTGGCGCCGACCAGCAGGAAGAACGCGTGCGCGAGGGAGAGCTGCCCGGCCTGGCCGATCAGCATGGTCAGCCCGATGGCGCCGACCGCGCCGATCATCATGTACTGGCCGGCCTTGAGCCACGCGGCGTCGAGGTAGAGCGGCAGCGCCAGCAGCACGGCGAGCAGGGCCAGCCAGAGCAGCAGCCGGACCAACCGCAGCGGGTCGCGGCGACGGACCTCGACCGGCGGCGCGGGCGGGGTGACCGGCGGCAGCGAGGTCACGGCGGTGTCAGACACGGGTGCTCTCCCTCGTTCCGAACAGCCCGGAAGGGCGGACCACCAGCACGACGAGCATCACCAGGAACACGGCGCTCTTGGAGAAGTCGAACGACACGTAGTGCGCGGAGAGGGCCTCCACCAGACCGACCACCATGCCGCCGACCACCGCGCCGGCGGTGGAGTCCAGCCCGCCGAGGATCGCCGCGGGGAACGCGGCCAGCGCGATCGAGTGGGTGCCGCGGGACAGCCCGGCCCCGGAGAAGTCCTGGGTGGCGATGAACAGCACCGCCACCCCGGCGAGCAGCCCGGCCACCAGCCACGCGGTCGCGGTGACCCGGGAGCTGCGGATGCCCATCAGCGCGGCGGCCTCCCGGTTCTCCGCCTGCGCGCGCATCGCCACGCCCCAGTTGGAGTGCCGGAACGCCAGGTAGAACGCGGTGATCAGGACCGTGGCGACGACGAGCGCGACGAGGTGGGTGCGGAACAGCGTGATGCCGCCGACCTGCACCGGCTGGGCGTCCCAGGCGTCGCCGATGAACGGCAGGCTCACCCCGAGGCGGCGGACGATCTCCTCGGTGATGATCACGTCCACGCCGATGGTGAGCAGCGCGAGGCTGTTCGGGTCGGCGAGCCGGGACCGGGACAGCAGCAGCCGCTCGACGGCGAGCGCGAGCAGGCCGGCGCTGACCACGCCGAGCACCGCGGCGCCCGCCCAGCCGAGGCTCTCCCGAGTGGCGACGACGATGTAGCCGCCGAACAGCACCAGCGACCCGTGCGCGAAGTTGATGACCTCGGTGGCCTTGAAGATGATGACGAAGCCCAGTGCGAGCAGCGCGAACACCGCACCCTTGCCGAGGCCGTTCACCGTGAGTTGCAGGAAGGTGTTCACGCCGGATCCTCCAGGCCGTCCACTGTGTCCTCGTCCGAGCCCGTGCCCAGGTACGCCTTCACCACCTCCGGATCGGCCTGCACCTCGGCGGGCGTACCGTCGGCGATGCGCCGGCCGAAGTCCAGCACCGTCACCCTGTCCGCGATGGCCATGACCAGGCCCATGTCGTGCTCCACCAGCAGGATCGAGATGCCCAGCTCCTCGCGGATCTCCCGGATCGTGCCGGCCAGCTCGGCCGTCTCGGTCGCGTTCATCCCGGCGGCCGGCTCGTCGAGCAGCAGCAGGGTGGGCTCCACGGCGAGCGCGCGGGCGATGTCGACCCGCTTCGCGGCGCCGTAGGGCAGCGCGCCGACCGGGGTGTGCAGCACGGCGCCGATGCCGAGGAACTCGCAGATCTCCGCGGCGCGGGCGGCGTGCCGGCGCTCCTGCCGGGTCACCCAGGGCATGCGGGCGCCGCAGGCGAGGAAACCGCCGCGGGTGAGCGAGTACCGGCCGAGCATGACGTTGTCCAGCACGGTGGACCGCGGGGACAGCGCGGTGTTCTGGAACGCCCTGCCGACGCCGAGCGCGGCGAGCTTGTGCGGGCGGACGCCGGTGATGTCGCGGTCGCCGAGCAGCACCCGGCCGGCGGTGGCCCGGTAGACGCCGCTGATCACGTTGAAGCAACTGGACTTCCCGGCGCCGTTGGGGCCGATGAGCGCGTGCAGCGAGCCAGGGCGGACAGTGAACGAGACGTCGTCCAGCGCGGCCAGCCCGCCGAAGCGCAGCGTGACGTTCTCCACCCGGAGCTCGGGCACGTCGGTCCGGGTCTCGGTGCGGGTCGCCGCGGTCATCAGCGCCACCTCGACAGCCGGCGGGCGCCCGCGCGGGCGCCGGCCGCGGCCAACTCCGCCTCGGCGGTGGCCTGCGACTCGGCGTGCCCGCCGAGGTAGAGGCGTTGGACCTCCTCGCTGCGAACCAGCTCGCCGGCGGTGCCGGCCAGCGCCACCCTGCCGACCTCGAGCACGACGGCGGAGTCGGCCACCCGCAGCGCCATCACGGCGTTCTGCTCGACCAGCACCACGGCGGTGCCCTGGTCGTGGATCTCCCGAATGATCGCGCCGATCCGGTCGACCACCTTCGGGGCGAGGCCGAGCGAAGGCTCGTCGAGCAGCAGTAGCGACGGGTTCGACATCAGCGCGCGGCCGATCGCCAGCATCTGCTGCTCACCGCCGGAGAGCAGCCCGGCGCGCTGCCGGGACCGCTCGGCCAGCACCGGGAACAACTCGTGCACACGGCGCCGGGCGGCGACCCGCTGCTCGGCGGAGCGGGCGCCGATGCCGCCGGCGCGCAGGTTCTCCTCCACCGTCATCCTGGCGAAGACCTGCCGTCCCTCCGGTACACCGACCACACCGAGGTGCACGATCGCCGCGGGGTCGAGCCGGTCGATCCGCCGGCCAGCGTAGGTGATCTCACCGCCGGTGACCGTGCCGCGGTGCAGCCGGAGGGTGCCGGAGATCGCCCGCAGCAGGGTCGACTTGCCGGCGCCGTTGCTGCCCAGGACGGCCAGCACGCCGTCGTCGGGAACCTCCAGGTCGACCCCGTGCAGGGCGGCGACCGAGCGGCCGTACCGGACCCGCAGGTCCCGCACGCTCAACACGCTGTCTCCCCAGGTCGGACGATCGTGCGCACGCAGCCTCCTCCGCTCCTGTGACTGGGGTCACCGGCAGTGGCGGCAATCCTGATTCGAGGGCCGACGATCGGGCACCCCCACGTGGAGAGGGACGGCGAGATTCGTTGCGCCGCTGTGACAAGGATCTTCGCGGCCGTGCCACCGGCAATCGTGGACCCGGAAGCCGGGCTGAGTTGCTCACCCTCCGTGGTTCCCGCCCCCGGGACCCGCGCGCCTGCCTACCGGGTGATCGGGTTGGCGACTCGGAGGGATGGGGGATCACGTCCACCCCCGTTGGCTGGAGGCTGGACCGGGTGGAGCGCCACGTACCACCCCGAGGCGTGTCGGTCCCCTTGGTGCTTCGCTGTCCCTTTCACCTGTGCCGCCTCGCGCGAACTGGGGGCCGGCACGGGTGGGCGCCTTAGGCATCACCCGGGGCGTGGCGTGGCCTTGGTTCTCCCCCGTCCCCTTCGTCCGTGCCGGTCCTGTGCGGGGTGGGGCTCGGGTCAAGGGTGAGCGCAGCGAATCGCGCAGCGACGCCGAAGGCGCCCTTGACCCGAGCCCCACCCCGTCAGACACTGCCGGCCCAGAAGGGGACGCGGGACGGTGCACCCCGCGCACCCGCGGGGAGGATGCGGCCCCGCCCACCCCGGGGTCGCCGAGCCGCTCCAGCGTATCGCCACCCGGGGTGCCGGGACGGTGCGCGCGAAATCTGTGGATCACTACCGGGGGATGGGAACAACTCGACAGGTGCACAGCGCCGTTTGCTGCGCCGGGAGGGTTCTCCTCGCATACCCGCTGCGGGTGCATCCCGTGCCGGGGTTGCCGTGTCGTCGGGTGGTGGGTCCCCACCCCGAAGCCTGATTGTGTCGACGGTCGTCGGCACCGTGTCAAGGCGGGAAAGCGTGCCTTGACACGGCACCGCCGACCGCAAAGCGGCTTCGGATCGGGGTGGGGAGAGGGAGTGGCTGCAGCCTGCAACCCGTGGGGTGGGGGCGTGCCCCGACCCGGGTGGGAACAGCGGGTGCTCTCGCGCCTGGTGGGGCGTGCCTCGGCCCCGGGGTGGGAACGACGGGTCGTGGCCCGAGCCGGGGTGAAACGGCTGCTGTCCCGCGCGTGGCGCGCGTCGGAGGGCGCTCTCTGGCCAGCAGCGTCGCGTCCTGCCCGGGTCCTCGGCGGGACGGAGGCAACGCCCGCGCCACCGAACGAAGATCTCGCCGTCCCGGATGTAGATCTCGCGGAGGCTCTCGAGGTTCGCGGGTCGGGGTGGTCAGAGTAGGCCGGCTTCGCTGGCCTTGCCGATGGCTTCGACGCGGTTGCGTGCGCCGAGCTTGTGCAGCGCCGACTGCAGGTAGGTCTTCACCGTGTTGCGGGTCAGCCCGGTGGACTCGGCGATCTCCGGGTTGGTCCGGCCCTGCGCGGCCAGCCGGATCACCTCGTACTCCCGGCGGGTCAGTCCGCTGCGGGCGAGCGCGTCCGACCGGTACGCGGCGTCCGGCATGATCCGCGGGTCCACCACCCGCTCCCCGCGCAGCACGCGGCGCAACCCCGAGACCAGGTCCGTGCCGGCGACGTCCTTGAGCAGGCACCCGTTCGCGCCGGCCTCGAGCGCCGCGATGACGCCCTGGTGGTCGCCGTGCGCGGTGAACACCACGACGCGCACGCCGGGGTCCTTCTGCCGCAGCCCGGAGATCACCTCGGGGGCCAGCATGTCCGGCAGCCGCAGGTCCAGCAGCACGAGGTCGGGCCGCAGCTCCTCGACCCGCTCGAGCGCGGCGCGCCCGGCCTCGGCGGTGCCGACCAACACCAGCGACGGGTCCGAGCGGAGCAGGAGAGTGACGCCGTCGCGGACCACGGGGTGGTCGTCGACCACCATCACCCGGACGGTCATCGCGGGCCCGGCGGCTCGACGTCGGGCAACCAGGCCCGCAACGTGCACCCACCGTCCTCGTCCCGCACCAGGCTGACCCGGCCGCCCAGCCGGGCCGCCCGCTCGGCCAGCGAACGCAGTCCCATCCCGGTCCCCTCCCCGCCCTCGCCGACATCGCCGGTGCCGTCGTCGGCCACCATGACCTGCAGCCCGCCGTCGCACGGGCCGAGGCTCACCACCACCGAGTGCGCCCGCGCGTGCTTCTCCACGTTGAGCAGACCCTCCCGGACCACGGCGACCACCAGCGCGGTGCGCTCGGCATCCATCGGCGGCACCGGCGCGAGCTGCACGAACCGGGCGGGCACCCCGCGGCGGGCCTCGAACGACCGGCAGTGTTCGGCCAGCTCCACCGGCAGCGCCCGTTCCGGGCTGGACTCCGACAGGGCCAGCAGCGCCTCGCGCAGCGCGCTGGACGCCGCGGACACGTCCGACTCCAACCGGCGCAGCCGCAGGTCCAGCGCCGGGTTGTCCTGGATGGACTGGTGCAGGTCGCGCACCTGCACGCCGATGGAGAACAGCAGCGCCCCGACCGAGTCGTGCAGCGCACTCTGCATCCGACGGCGCTCGGCGGCGACCGCGTCGGCCCGGCGGGACTCGGCGACCGTGGCCAGCCGCAGCGCGTTGGCCGCCTGGTCGGCGATCGCCTCCAGGTCGCGCACCGCGTCGTCGCCGAACTCGGCCCTCTCCCGCAGCGCGGCGTAGGCGATCGCGACGGTTCGCGGCCGGCCGCCATACCGGTCGATGATCGGCACGGCGAGCATCGCGGCGAGCCCCTCACCGCGGACCTGCGCGTCGAACTGGTGGGTGATCGTCGGCGAGCTGACGTAGTCGCTGACCCTGGCCGGCTCACCGAGCGCGAGCACCCGCCCGCCTATTCCCTGGCCGATCCGCAGCCGCAGGTTCTGCAGGCTGGCCGTGCGGTTGCCGGCCAGCCAGCGGATCACCGCCTCGTCCGGGCCGTCCAGGTCGGCGACGAAGCCGGAGTGCGCGCCGAGCGTCTCGCGGATGAGCTGGGCCGTGCCGCGCAGCGCGGCGACCCGGTCGAGCGACGCGAGCAGGCTCTCGCGCTCGCGCAGCAGCCCGTCGAGCACGGAACTCCGCTCGACGGCTCGCTCCATCGCGACGTGCTGCTCGGCAGGCACGGGCCAACCTTCGCACATCACCCGGCTCCACGGAAATCCCCGGGCACGGATGTCGCCCGCCCAGCGCTCGAGCCGGGGAGCTCAACGCGGGGAACGCAGCGGCACGCGGCGGAAGGTGATCGTCTCGTACGGCCCTTCGACGCCGGTCTCGTAG
Source organism: Amycolatopsis arida (assembly GCF_900115565.1). GTDB lineage: Bacteria > Actinomycetota > Actinomycetes > Mycobacteriales > Pseudonocardiaceae > Yuhushiella > Yuhushiella arida. Next base: position 88,087 of record NZ_FOWW01000003.1, read on the forward strand.
AGCAGGCCGACGGTTCCGCCGTCGAGCTGGACCAGGTCGGAGTACGCGGCGGGAGCGCTGGAGACGGTCACCGCGGACCGCCAGGTGCGGCCGCCGTCAGCGCTGGCCCGCAGGGTCATCGCGCGCCGCGCGTCGGGGTCGGCCGGGCCGGAGAACAGCAGCAGGTCCGGCCGGACGGTCTGCAGGACGCTGCCCTGCACGCGGGGCCCGACCAGCCCCGGCTGCGGACGGTAGGGCGCGGCGAGGCTCTGCCCGCCGTCCGTGCTGCGGGCGTCGACGCGGTGGCCGGGCGCGGTGCCGTGGTCGCGGCTGTTGAAGTAGAGCGTCCCGTCGGGCAGCTCGGCGACGGTCGTCTCGTTGGCGGCGACGACGCCGTCGGTGCGGTCGTCGGTGAAGCCGATCCGCCAGCTGCGCCCACCGTCGTCGCTGAGCAGGTCGTGCCCGCCGTAGTACTTCTGCTCGGTGCCGAGGTCGGGAGAGCCGGCCGGTGGCGCGCTGGAGTGGTTGGCGGGCACCACGATCCGCCCGGCGTGCGGGCCGTGCCGCAGCACGATGGCGTGCCCGGGGCCGGTGGCGTACCAGCGCCAGTGCCCCAACTTGGCCGTCGCGGTGATCTCCCTGGCGGGCGACCAGGTCCGGCCGGCGTCGGTGCTGCGCTGCACGAACACCCGCCGGCTGTCCTCCGGCGCCACCGTGCCGGCCATGATCTCCCGTTCAGAGACCCGACCGTTGCGGACGGTGAGCAGCACGATGTCGCCGTTCGGCAGCGTGACCGGGGTGGGGTTGCCGGCGGTGGCGTCGCCGTTGCCGCTCACCACGGTGAGCGGGCCCCAGGTGCAGCCGTGGTCGCGGGAGCGGCGCTGCACGACCTCGATCGCGCCGGTGTCGCTCGCCGAGTCGCGCCGGCCCTCGGCGAACGCGAGCAGCCCGCCGGTCGCGTCGCGGACCAGCGCGGGGATGCGGAACGTGTGGTAGCCCTCGGTGCCCGCGGTGAACGGCACCGAGGACGCGCATCTGTACTGCTCCGCGGCGGCGGGAGCGGTGGGTGGGGCCAGCACGGCGAGGGCGGCGGCCAGCACGGCGGTCAGTGCGGCGCGGCGGCGGGGGGACCGGACCACGACTCCTCCTAGTTATAGGACGTCCTATGTCCGAATCCTGGCGAGGGAGGAGCATCGGCGTCAAGAGCCCGGCCGCGCCGCCTGCCGGTCGGTGGGGCGGCGCGGCCGGGATCGGTCCGCCGTCAGTAGGCCGTCAGTAGGTGTTGTAGCCGGTGGCCAGCCGCTTGTCCCCGGCCGGAATCGAGCAGCGCCCCCCACCCGCGTTGGTCAACCCCTCGGGCTTGAGCTTCCACGTGGGCAGGTTCGCCGAGCCGGCGTAGTTCCGCCCTAGCTTGTTGGAGAAGAACCGGTTGTGGAACGACGCGCACTGCCGCTGCGCGCCCGGGTTGGCCGCCACGCACGCGGCGTCGCAGAACTCGCCCTTGTAGTGCGCCTGCCGGCCGGTGCGGACGAACGTGTTGTGCTCGAACGAGTTGTAGTTGCTCTGGTTGCGCACCTTCACCGGATCACCGGAGATGTAGGTGAACTTGTTGCGGGTGACCCGATTGCCGGAGCTGTAATGCGTGATGTAGAGGCCGTGCACCAGCGACGCCTGGTTGCCGGTGTTCTCCACGTAATTGAACGCGTTGTTCTCGATCCGGTTGTCCGACGACGTGGTGGTGAGGATGGCGGCGTAGCCGGTGGCACCCGGCGCGTGCTTGTTGCCGATGTCGCGGAACTCCATCCCGAACACGCTGTTGCCATTGACGCCGGCACTCGGCTTGATCCGCCAGTTCTGCTCGTCGACGTACGTGCGGCCGGTCTGCCCGTCGAAGGACAGCCCGTTGGTGTAGTTCCGCACCTTCAGGTACCGGAAGTGCACGCTGGTCGTGCCGCCGCCGTGGAGCGGATCGGCCGGGTCGCTCGGCAGCATCACCCGGAACCACCAGCCCGGTTTGTAGGCGCCGTCCTCCTTGACGTTGGTGAACACCGGGCGCCCGGCGATCCCGCTGGCGTTGTCGCCGGGCTCGTAGTCGACGGGCACGAACGAGATCGAGTGGCCGGGCACGTAGAACCGCCAGTCGGTCTGCCCCGCCACGTAGGTGCCCTGCTTGATCCGCACCTCGACATCGGTGGTGGGCTTGGCCGCGACGAGCACCTGCTGGGCCCTGGCCAGGGTGCGCACCGACTGCTCGGGGCTCAGGCCGCTGTTGGCGTCCGAGCCGGTCGGTGAGAGGTACACCTGGAACGCCGCCGCCGGTCCGGTTGGCGCCGCCTCCGCCAGCGCCGACCCTGGGGCGGCCGCGAGCACGGCCAGCGCCGCGGCCGCCCGGAGAAAGGTCCTTCGCATCTTGACTGTCCTTTGTGGTCTCGATGGGAACGTCACTTGCCCGACTGCAGGGCCTTCCAGGTGTTCGGTCCGACGATGCCGTCCACGCCGAGGCCGCGTGAGGACTGGTAGCTCTTCACCGCCGACTCCGTGGCCGGGCCGAAGATCCCGTCGATGTCCAGCTTGGCCATGGTCGCCGCGTTCAGCGCCCGCTGCAGCCGGGTCACCGCCTCGCCCTGCGCGCCGTTCTGGATCTGCGGCGTCGTGCCGCGGGAGAGCAGCGCGGTCCAGGTGTGCGAGTCGATCGTGCCGTTCGCCGGCAGCCCGACCTTGGTCTGGAACGCCTTGGCCGCCGCGATCGTGCCGGCGTCCACGGTGCCGCTCGGGTCACCCTCTCCGGTGCTGTGCCCGGCCGCGCGGAGCAGGCACTGCGCCGCGGTGACCGCCGCGCCGGTGGCGCCCTGGTTCAGCGTGGGGTAGGTGGCGAAGTCCAGCCGCGCGGTCGTGCAGGCGCTCGGCTTCGGCGGGTTGCCCGCCTTGACGTCGAGGAAGTTGCGGTCGATGTTGATCCGCACGCCACCGTGGGTTTCGGTGACCTCGCCCGCGTACTGCTTGATCCGCTGGCCGTCGGCCCACTTGTGCGCGGCGAGGTAGGACCCGAAGTCGGTGTCGGCATTGCCGTTCCACCACGCGCCCCAGATGTGGTCGGGCAGGGTGTAGGTGCGGCTGCCGTAGTGGTTGTTCATGTCGGTGACGCCGGAGGCGCCGCTGGAGTAGAACCCGGACAGGTAACCGTGCTGGTGCAGCCGCTCGGTCCAGCCGGAGGTGTGCGAGAGCACCGCGGCCGAGCAGGAGCTGGTCCGCGAGTACGCCTCGATGTCGAGGTAGATCGCGGTGCCGGCGGGAAGGCCCAGCCTCCTCGCCGCGGCGACCGCGGTGTCGGCCTCCGCGACCCCCTGCTGCTTGGCCGTGCTCGGGTTGCTGGAGAACTTGGTCCGGAAGTTGGTGCACGGCGCCTGCGGGCCGACGTGGATCGGGGTGAGCCGCCACCCCTTGCCGACCTGCCGGCCCACCCAGTCCGCCGTGAGGTTGCCCTGGCCGCAGGCGCGGACGCTGCCGCTGGTGTAGACGCCGATCGCCCGGTACGGCGAGGACAGCCAGGCGTCCATCGCCGAGTTGGACGGTGCGGCGCAGGCGTCGAAGCCCTTGCCCCGGTAGGTCCCCGGCTGCGGGCCGACCGCCGCGGCCGTGGACTCCCCCTCGGCGCGCTGGGCCCGCGGCGCCGGCCGGGCGGCGCTGGTCAGCTCGGCCGTGCGCAGCACTCCGGCGACCTCGGCGGCGTCGGACCCGGAGTGCACGGCGGTCACCAGCACGCCGGCGCCCTCCACGGCGAGCTCGAAGCTGCCGTCCCGCCAGGCCGGGCCGGCCGGGTCGAGTGCCGCGTCGGCGGGCCGGGCGCTGCCCGGCTCGGCCGACACGGGGTCGCCCTCGGCCGCCGCCAGCGCCCGCCCGTCCAGCGGCCGCACCACCAAACTGGCTGCCCGGCCGACGGCGCCGCCGGCGCAGTTCGTCTGGTCGCCGGGGTGGCCGAGGTAAATCGTCGGGTGGTCGAACCGCACGCAGGTGTTCGGGGCCCGCTCCAGGTCGACCACCCGCCAGCCGGCGGGCACCTCCACGGAGAAGCCGCGGTAGTCGACGGTCGTGCCGGCCGGTGCGGCGGCGCTCGGGGCCGCCGCGATGGCCTGGCCGGTGGCCGCCAGCACACCGCCGGCTACGGCCAGCGCGGCGGCGCCGATTCGCAGGGAATATGACATCGGGTGTCCTCTCGCCAACGTGGACAATCACCGGCCGCACGCGGCGCGGCGGGACGGACATTAGCCGCGGCGCGCCGGGAAACCAGCCGGCAATCGGACTATCTCGCCGTTTGTTAACCTTTCCCTCCGGCCGCCTGACCAGGACCTACAATTTCCGGTGAGGGAGTTTAGGATTTCGTTGGGTTCTGTCTTCGCGTTGACCGGTCGCCGCGCCGCGTGATTCGTTGGCGCCGTCTTCCGACCCTCATTCCAGGAGTCTCGATGAGAAGAGTGACTACGGTGGCCGCCGGCGTACTCGCCATGGCCCTGATCCTGATCGGCCTGTCCGGGGTGGCCAACGCCGCCAGCTGGCCGCTGGTGCAGAGCGGGCACAAGGGCACCAACGTGCGCACCGTGCAGCACCTGGTGACCCACCACGGTTTCGCGACCGACGTCGACGGGGACTTCGGGCCGAACACCAAGAACCAGGTGACGGCGTTCCAGCGGGCGAACAGCCTGGACGCCGACGGCATCGTCGGCCCGAACACCTGGCCGAAGCTGGTGGTCGAGGTCGCGGAGGGCAGCACCGCGAGGCACGCGGTCACCGCCGCGAAGGAGCAGCTCAACAAGCACGGCGCCAAGCTCACCGTGAACGGCACGTTCGACGCGGCCACGACCGAGGCGGTGAAGAAGTTCCAGAGCGCCAACGGGCTCACCGCGAACGGCGTGGTGAACACCAGCACCTGGCGCGAGCTGGTCGCCGGTGCCGGCGCGGTCGGTGGGTACTCGCTGCCGGTCGCCAAAAGCGTGCTGCCGCGCAGTGAGTACGACGACCCGCACCACGACTACCCGGCGATCGATCTGCCGGTGTCCTCGGGCACCCCGGTGTACGCGGTCAACGGCGGCAGCGCCACCAAGATCCCGAACACCGGCAGCTGCGGCTACGGCGTGACCGTCAACGCGAAGGACGGCGGCGTCTACACCTACTGCCACTTCCGGCAGGCCGCGGTGGCCAGCGGCGAGGTCAAGGCCGGCCAGCTCATCGGCTACTCCGGCAACACCGGCCGGACCAGCGGACCGCACCTGCACCTGCAGATCAAGCGCAACGGCACCCTGGTCTGCCCGCAGCGGCTGCTGCTGGCGATCTACGACGGCAAGCCGGTGCCCTCCGTCGGTTCCCTACCGACTACCGGCTGCTTCTACTGATCCCCGTCGTAACCCGCGCCCGGGCGACTGTGGCGCCCTCGCCGGCACGGCCGGTCCAGCTGCCTGCCCCTGGTCCGGTGGCAGAGGAGTGTCCGGGTGGGGCTGCCGCGGGCCCCACCCGGCGGCGGCAGCACGACGGGGCCGCGGGCGAGAATCGGGCGACAAAAAGCCAGCCGCGCGGAGCGATAAATGCTCCGCGCGGCTGGCCGCTACCTACACTCCGAATGACCTGGTCTTGGTCTGTTGTGCTTGCTTCGGAGCGAGTTCAACCTCGACGCCGAATCAGTGGCCGTCGTCGACGTAGGTGTGGGTGTCGGCGACGCAGAACTTCGACCAGGAGGTGACGTCCGAAGCGTCCGAGCCCGGGGACAGGATCGGGATGTTAAGGCCCAGGTCGTTCAGGACCTCGTCCAGCTCGATGGCGAGGATGTTGACATCCCAGTCGCACAGACCGATGTCCAGGTCGTTCAGGACGTCAGCAACGTTGAGCAGCCCGAGCTGGGGCTGGATGTGGTTGTCGTCATTGCCATCCTGCGCGAAAGCCGGCGACCCAGCCATCATCAGCGCAGCCGTTGTAGCGGCGACAACTGCAGCCTTCTTGAACACTGAAATCTCCCTACACAGCAATCAATAGGATTGAGTACGACAGCTATCTTGTCTGCCGGTGGCGATGAGACTACAACACCGTCCCGATCGGCCGCACATCCGACACGAAGAGGGAGCTGTAACCGAAAGGGATGAAAGATATCGGCCCTCTCGAGCGGGAGCGGGAGTTGACCGGCGAGGGCAGCCCGACAAACATCGCAGCTAGAACGCTTGGAGTAGCCGATCCGACCCGATAACCGACAGGGCGGTTATCTACGGACAGTAATGGGACGCGACTCGCGTCATACTGCCGATACCTCGAACCGCTAGCAAACTGTAACCATCTACCGTCCACACACTACCTGTTCGGGTGTTCTTTACTCGGCTATGATCTGAGTCGGGTGCCCGTGGACGGCCGGCGTGGCCCATCAGAGGGGCTGCTCTCACTCACCCGCTTCGCAACGGCCACACCCGCCACGTGCGGCAGCCCCCTCTGGCGCCCGCTCACGCGCGATCGTGGAGCACACTCGGTCGGGTCATGATTGAGGAGGCTCCGGCCAAGGGGGGGCCCAGCGAGCTGCGGGCACGCAAAGACATCTGGTATCGGCGGCGCTGCTTCCCGTCACGTCGCCGTCGCCCTACACGGGAGCGAATACGAAAGTGGGCCCCGGTCCATCGACCGGGGCCCACTGCTCATTGAGGGTTCACGATTTCGCACCCGGCGAGCCGGGCACGAGTGGAGGCGCGACTACTCCTCCTCGTCCTCCTCGTCGTCGCTGTCGATCTCGATCTCCGCGTCCGCCATGACCTCGGCGTCGGCGTCGGCCGAGTCGACGCTCTCCATGCTGGTGCTGCTCACGTCGGCCGCGACGACCGGCTCGGTGGTCACGGCATCCCGGTTGCTGGCCTTCGCCGCACCGGCGAAGCCCGGGCCCGCAGCGGTGGCACCTTCGCGCTCGATGGTGTTACCGAGGATGTCCTCGGCCGAGGCGATCTTGTGGGTGCCGGCACCGGCCGGACCAGCGGTGGTCGACTTCTGCCAGTGCGCGCTACCGGCGTCACTCGCGGTGGAACCGACCTTGTGCGTCGCCGCACCGTTGATCCCGGCCACCGTGGAGAAGCTGCCGTACGCACTGCCGTGCTCGTTGGCCATCGACTTCACGCTGTTCGTCGCGGCACCGTCGACGCTGGCCGCGGCGGAGTTGCTCTTGAAGGCACTGGCACGCGTGCCGGCCAGCGACTTCACAGTGTGCATCGAGGCACCGTCGATACCGGCGGCGGCCGAGTGGTTCCAGTGCGCGGTACCACGCGTGCCAGCCAGCGAGCCGACCTGGTGCGTCGCGATGCCGTCGTCATCAACCGCCGTTGACTGCTTCCAGTACCCGATACCGCCCCAGAGAGTGGGCAGGGTCCCGGAGGTGTGGCAGTCCCGGTCGTCGCAGTCCCGGATCGGGCGCTTGTGGTCGCACACCTTGTGATCACACGGCCTCTGGCTGCACACCTTGTGATCACACGGCCTCTGGTTGCACACCTTGTGATCACACGGCCTCACGATCGGCCGCTTGTGGTCGCACACCTTGTGATCGCACGGCCTGACGACCGGGCGCTTGTGGTAGCAGTCCCGATTGCAGTCGCCGACGACGTAGTGGTTGTCGTAGTCCACGTGGTCCACGTAGATGGGGTGGTGGTAGTCCACGTGGTCCATGTACACGGGGCTGTAGTCCGCGTGGTCCACGTACACGGGGCCGTAGTCCACGCCGTCGAGGTACACATTGTCGTGGTCCACGAACGTGTCGTCGCCCGTGTCGACCGAGACCTTGACCCAGCCGCCGCCCACGTGGCTTCCGGACACCGGGCTAACACCCGGGTGCAACCACGGTACGGAGGTCCGGGTATAGTCTCCCGCCGACGCGACACCGGCGGTGCCAAGCGCCACCAGGAACGTAAGCGCTCCGGTCATGATGGCGCGTTGAACTACTCGCATGAAAGAATCCCTTCTCTGTTCGGTGAGCAGAGCAGGGCCTGGTCACTCCAGACTTCCACGGTACGAGGAGGGGCCAGGCCCTGTGTTCACTCCGGCCGCCCGGGCCGCGGCAACGGCTCCGGGCCTCCGGCTTGGTTCCGCTGTCCACACAGTTGACTCGGTATCTCACATATGTTGAACCAATCTGTCGTTTGCTACTCGACGCCCGACCGACTGCTCGCAGTCCCGTCGGGTGGTCCTCCACGATGAGGTTGTCGCCCTCGCGCCAAGCTTAAGCACTGCTTCGACATGTTCGAAGTGTTGTCCCCCCACTACCGAAAGAAACCACTCGAAACGGTAATCCGTGGTGCTGGTGTTCACCGCACTCTTCCGGTAACCGGCGAGACTGTTGTCCGTCTGCCAAAATGCCGCCTTTCCAGGCATCTGGACGGCCGTCCGAGCAGATGGCGCCGACGCGCGCCACCGGATCCGAACCATCGGCGGCCATTTCCCCATCCCCGATCGGGGGAACTTCCGGCAGTCCTGGTCCCGGGCCGGGACATGGCCAGGTGGCCAGCCGAGGACCCGCCGTCCACAGCGGGTCGTCCGCTTGCCGCACCCGCTCCACCGCATGACACTGGGCTGGTCGCCCGTGCGCGTGGCGGGTCCGGCCGATTTTCCGGAAGTCTCCCACCGGGTGCTTCCGGCGGCGCATCTCTCCGACAAGGGGGTAGCGGTGAACTTCGAAGATCGCGACGAGCCCGGCGGCGCCGACCACCCCGACGCCGAGCCTTCCCGGCGCCGACCGCTGGCCACCCGCCTGCTCCTGGGTGGGGTGATCGCCCTGGTGGGCGTCGTGGCGGCGTTGGTGGTGGGAATGGTGGTGCCCGGGCCGACCGTCGCCGTCGCCGGGTCCCCAGGTGACGTGCTGGCCGGCGGCACGCTCCGGGTGACGGGTGTGGTAAGCGACGCGCAGGTGTTGATGGACGGTCGACCGGTGGCCGCGCAGCGCGACGGTGACCGGTTGGTGGTGGACGTGAGTCGGCTCGAGGACGGGGAGCACGCGCTGGTGGTGCGGGTTCCTCGGGCGCTCCCGCTGCTGCCGGCCCGTGAGGTCACGCATCGGTTCCGGGTGGACACCACGCCACCGGAGCTCGAGGTGGCGGACCCGGTGCAGGCCGAGTCGCTGCGCGGGCCGGTGGTGATCCGGGGCCGCGCGCGGCAGGCCAGCGCGGTAACGGTGGACGACGTGCCGGCGCGGTTGGTGGGCGACGAGTTCACCGTGGAGCTACCGCGGCCACCCGCGGTGGCGCACGTCGTGGCGCGGGACGAGGCCGGCAACGTCGCCGAGCGGGACGTCACGGTGCAGGTACGGCATCCGGGGATGCGGGCGGTGCACATGTCCGCGCTGGCGTGGAGCTCGCCGAGCCTGCGGGAGCCGGTGCTGCAGATGATCCGCGAAGGCCGGATCGACACCGTCCAACTCGACATCAAGGACGAGAGCGGCGAGGTCGGCTACGACTCCCAGGTCCCGCTGGCGCGGGAGGTCGGCGCGGTCAAGGGCTACTACGACGCCGAGGAGACGCTGAGCCAGCTGCACGCCATGGGAGTGCGGGTGGTGGCCCGGCTGGTCGCCTTCCGGGACCCGCTGTTGGGCGCGGCCTCCTGGCGCGGCGGCCAGACCGACCGGGTGGTGCAGACCACCGACGGCCGGCCCTGGTCGGCGCACTACGGCCAGTACGCCTTCACCAACTTCGCCCACCCGGAGGTGCGGCAGTACAACATCGACCTGGCCACCGAGGCCGCCGAGTTGGGCTTCGACGACATCCTCTACGACTACGTACGCCGCCCGGACGGCCCCATCGCGCAGATGGTCTTCCCCGGCCTGGAAGACACACCGGAACACTCGATCGCGGAATTCCTCCGGCAGACCCGCCACCCGGTCCGCGCCCAGGGTGCCTTCCTGGGCGCCTCGGTGTTCGGCATCGCCGCCACCCGGCCTACCCAGATCGGCCAGGACATCTCCGCCATGGCCCACCACGTCGACTACATCGCCCCCATGGTCTACCCCTCTCACTGGGGCGCCGGCGAGTACGGGGTCGCCAACCCACCCGCCCAGCCCTACGACATCGTTCACCGCTCGCTGGCCGACTTCGGCCATCTCGTCGAGGGCACCGCCGTGACCATCATTCCCTGGCTCCAGGCGTTCTCCCTGGGCCACCACTACGGACCCGCGGAGATCCAGGCCCAGATCACCGCCGCCGGCGACAACGGGATGTCCTCCTTCCTCCTCTGGAACGCCGCCTGTCGCTACGACTCCTCGGCACTCCAGCCGGCGGGGTGAGTCCACCGTCGAGCGTCGCCGGGCCTCGGTTACCCGTCGCGCCCGCGATCGCGGTGAGCACCGCCGCCAAGGCCACCCCGGGACCTCGGCACCGCCGAGATTAGTGGTACAACGCGTCACAGATACTTGCTAGACTCCGCGATCGTGCGCAGCTACTTCGTGACCGGTGGCACCGGCTTCCTCGGCCGCAGGCTGGTGCCGCTCCTGCTGGAGCGGCCGGACTGCGACCGCGTGTACGTGCTGGTCCGGGAGCGGTCCCGGCCGCGACTGGCGGAGCTGACCGAGCGATGGCCGCACCCCGAGCGCGTGGTGCCCGTGGTCGGCGACCTCACCGCGGACCATCTCGGGGTCGACCCGGCCACGCTGCCGGAGCCGCCGGAGCACGTGCTGCACCTCGGCGCCGTGTACGACCTCACCGCCGATCCGGCGGTCAACGAGGCGGCCAACGTCGCGGGAACCCGCAACGCGCTCGATTTCGCCGCGCGCGCCGGGGCACGGTGGTTCCACCACGTCTCGTCCATCGCGGTCGCCGGGGAGCACCCCGGCCGGTTCACCGAGCGCGACTTCGACCTCGGCCAGCGGCTGCCCACCTCCTACCACGAGACGAAGTTCGCCGCGGAGAAGCTGGTCCGCGAGCAGAACCGGGTGCCGTACCGGGTGTACCGGCCCTCCGCGGTGGTCGGCGACTCGCGGACCGGCGAGATGGACAAGGTGGACGGTCCGTACTACTTCTTCCCGGCGTTCACCCGGCTCGCCCGCCTGCCCGCCTGGCTGCCGCTGCTCGCCCCGGAGCTGGGGAAGTCCAATGTGGTCCCGGTGGACTACGTGGTGCGGGCGATGGTCCACCTCGTGCACGCCGACGCCGAGTCTGGGGCCACCTACCACCTCGCCGCGCCGGAGTCGCAGTCGCTGAACGAGATCTACAACGCCTTCGCCGGTGCCGCCGGTGGCCCGCGGGTGGTACGCACCCTGCCGGTGGACCTCTCCGGACCGCTGCGCCGGGCCGGCCGCGCGCTGGCCCGGCCCGGCTCGGTGCGCCGGCAGGCGCTCACCGCCGCGCTGCGCGAGGTCGGCATCCCGGCCGAGGTACTGCCCGCGCTGAGCAGCCCGGTGGAGTTCGACACCACGGCCACCCGCGCGGCGCTGGCCGGAACCGGAATCGAGTGCCCGCCGCTGGCCGAGTACGCGCCCACGCTGTACCGGTACTGGGCCGAGCACCTCGACGTGGACCGGGCGCGCCGGGCCGAGCACGGCGCCCCGCTGCTCGGACGGCGGGTGATGATCACCGGGGCGTCCGCGGGGATCGGGAGGGAGGTGGCCCGGCAGGCGGCGCGGCGTGGCGCCACCGTGCTGCTCGTCGCCCGGCGCGCGGACGAGCTCGACGCGCTGCGCGACGAGATCGTCGCCGCCGGCGGGCAGGCGCACGGCTACCCGTGCGACCTCACCGACCCGGAGGCCGTGGACGCGACCGTGAAGCGGGTGCTGGCCGAGCACGGCGCGGTGGACATGCTGGTGAACAACGCCGGGCGGTCGATCCGGCGGTCGGTGGCACTGTCCACCAACCGGATCCACGACTTCGAGCGAACCATGGCGCTGAACTACTTCGCACCGCTGCGGCTGACGTTCGCGCTGCTGCCGGCGATGATCGAGCAACGGTTCGGCCACGTGGTCAACGTGACCACCCAGGGCCTGCAGAACCACACGCCGCGGTTCGCCGCGTACCTGGCGTCGAAGGCGGCGCTCGACGAGTTCGGCAAGGTGGCCGGGCGCGACCTGCTCGCCGAAGGGGTGACGTTCAGCCTGGTACGGCTGCCGCTGGTGCGCACCGCGATGAGCGCGCCGAGCGCGAAGGTGTACCGCCGGTTCCGGGCGCTGGACGCCGAGCAGGCCGCGGCGCTGGTGGTCCGGGCGTTGGAGCGGCGCCGCGAGGTGATCAACATGCCGGCGGGTGCCGCGGCCGACCTCGCCGACCGGGTCGCGCCACACAGCATGCGGCTGCTCACCCATCTGGCCGCGTACCAGGCGATGCCGGAGACCGCACCGGACACCCGCAGGCTCGAGCCGCGGCGGCACCCCGTGGTGGCCGTGGCCGCCACCGTGGCCCGGCTGCTGTGGCGACCGCGGTAGGTTCGTGGCGTGTCGGGACCGGCCAGGGATGGGCGCGCGGCCCGCTGGGAGGGCCAGCGGGAGCGGCGGCGCGCGGAGTTCGTCGAGGCGGCCATCGCGGCGATCGAGGAGCACGGGCCGGACGTGCTCACCGAGCAGATCGCGGCGCGGGCCGGCGTGGCGCGGACCCGGTTGTACCGGCATTTCGCGGACAGGGCCGACCTGCAGGAGGCGGTGTGCCGGCGGATCGTCGAGCGGCTGATGGGCGAGCTCGCGCCGATCTGGCGGCGCGGCCGGTCGCCGATGGAGCTGATCACCTCGGCGGTGGACACGATCCTGCGCTGGCTCGGCGCGCACGAGCCGCTGTACCGCTACCTCGGCCGCTGCTCCCGGGTGGACAGTGGCCGGTCGGCGGCGTTGGGCGACGTGACCGGGACGTTCGCGCTCAGCCTGAGCCGGCTGCTCACGGGTGCGCTGGACACGCTGGGCCGGGACGGGCGGGGCACCGAGCCGTTCTGCTTCGGGCTGGTGGCGTTCACCGAGGCGTCGGTGGGCCGATGGTTGGCCCGGCCGGGAGACCTGCCGGCCGCGGATTTCTCCGCCGACCTGGTGCGCGGTCTGTGGGCCCTGCTCGACGCGTTCCTCCGCGAGCGTGGTGTCCCCGTGGACCCGGACCGCCCGCTGCCGGAGCAGCTCCCGATCCCGGCCCTCGCCCCGGACCCCGCGCGGAGTGTCACGCCCGGTGAGAGCGAACGGCACCCTGCCAATCGAGCGTTCCGCGACCGGCGTTCGGGCGCTCGGGTATCAGCGCCACGCACAAACGCGGACGCACGGCCACACGGCTGAGCGAGCGCCACCGGAGCCACTGGCCTCGGCGACCAACCGCCGAGGCCTCGTCCCGACCGCCACCCAGGTCGTGCCGTAACTCCACAAGGGACGGTCCCAAACCCCCAAGCGAACTCGAAAATCGCAGCCATTCCTTTACCCCCACCCCCACCCGCACCAAGGGGGCCGGCCCCGCTTCCAGTCTAGCGGCCACCTCCGGCGGGTTGTTCGGAAAACGCTTCCTCGAGGGGAGTTGTCCACATCGCAGCGTGGGTGTGGACAAACCAGGAATTGCGCTCCGACCAGGGGTTACCTGGGTGGCGCGCGCTGGCCCGCGCAGGAGACTCGCATCCTGAAGGGGGAACTTTCGGTCCGAATACGGGATAACGCAGTGATCCGGAGGACCACGGAGCACCAGCGGAGCCACTGCCCGACGGGGAGCCCTTGTCGGGCCGAAGGTGACCCGACGAGGTATCTTGGTGGTCAGCAGGCGGCCCCGTGGCGAGCCTTGCGGTCAGGAGGCGGCCGCGCTGTGTCCCGGAAGGGCTCGCGGTGCCGAACACCGAACCCACTCCGCCCGTGGATCTCGCGATCCTCGACCAGGTCCCACGGCCAGGACCTGGACATCGTGCCCTGAAGCGGCGGAACTTCAGCACTCCGCCAGCAGGGCTCGCGACCCTCAGCGCGCAACCCGCGCAACCCGCGCAACCCGCGCAACCCGCGCCACCCAACGCAACCCAGCGCAACTCGGGCCACCCACGCAACCCGCACGACCCTGAACGTAGATCTCGCCGTCTCGAACGCAGGTCTCGCCGTCTCGCACGTAGATCTCGTGCTTCGGGGCGTGGGTCAGCGGGCGGTCAGTAGGCCCTTGGCGATGTGGGTCACCTGGATCTCGTTGCTGCCGGCGTAGATCATCAGCGACTTGGCGTCCCTGGCGAGTTGCTCCACGCGGTACTCGGCCATGTAGCCGTTGCCGCCGAAGAGTTGCACCGCCTCCATGGCCACCTCGGTGGCCGCCTCGGACGAGTACAGCTTCATCGCCGACGCCTCCGCCAGCGACGGCAGCCGCCCCGCGCGCACCGTCTCGATCGCGCGGAACACCATGTTCTGCACGTTCAGCCGGGCGATCTCCATCCTCGCCAGCTTCTGCTGGATCAGCTGGAACCGGGCGATCTCCTGCCCCCACAGCGTCCGGCGGCGCGCGTAGTCCAGGCTGAGCCGCAGGCACTCGTTGATCACGCCGAGCGCCATCGCCGCCACCCCGAACCGCTCCAGGGAGAAGTTCTCCCTGGCGCTGTCCCGGCCGTCACCGCCACGGTGCTCCTCCGTCTCGCCGAGCAACCGGTCCCGGCCCAGCCGCACGTCCGAGAAGAACAACTCACCGGTGGGCGAGGACCCGATGCCCATCTTCCGGAACGGCCTCGACCGCTCCACCCCGGGCATGTCGCCGTCGAGCACGAACGTCAACACCCTGCGGTCCCGCGGGTCGGTGCCGTCGCCCTCGTCCAGCTTCGCGTACACCACGATCGTGTCGGCGTAGGGCCCGTTGGTGATGAACGTCTTCCGTCCATTGAGGACATATTCGTCCCCGTCCCGACGCACGTTGGTCTTCATCCCGCCGAAGGCGTCCGACCCGGAGTCCGGCTCGGTGATCGCCCACGCGCCCACCTTCTCGAACGTGAGCAACCCGGGCACCCACCGCTCCTTCTGCGCCAGCGTGCCCCTGGTCATGATCGTCCCGGCGGCCAGCCCCAGGCTCACCCCCATCGCGGTGACGATCCCCATCGACACCCCGCACAGCTCGGAGATCGCGACCATCGCCAGCGCCTCCTGGCCGTTCAACTCCATCCCGAAACCAGGGCGCCGGCCGCCCGAGCGCTCACCGGCGGCCTTGCGCTTCTCGTGCTCGACCAGCTCACCGAACGCTTCCGACGCGATCGCGCCGACCCCGAACGACGTGAACAGCTTGCGGATGATGTCGTACGGCGGCAGCTCACCGCTTTCCAGCGCGTCGACATGCGGCCGTATCTCCTTGTCGACGAACTCCCGGATCGCCTCGCGGATCAGCTCGTCGGTCTCGGACCACTCGATCATGTCAGGCTCCCGGAAGCCGCTCGGCGATGTCGTCGATCCGCCACGGACCGTCGGTCTCGATGGTGCGCACGTCGTGCCACCCAACCAGCTCGCTGATCGCGCCGCCCTGCACGGCGAACACCTTCCCGGTGATCGGGCACGTCGAACTGGCCAGGTACGCCACCAGCGGGGAGATGTTGGCCGGGGCGAACGCGTCGAACTCCCCCTCCGGCACCTCCTGCGCGAAGATCGCCCCCATCCCGGGCGTCGCCAGGGTCAGCCGGGTCCGTGCGATCGGCGCGATGGCGTTGACCCGCACGCCGTAACGCTCCAGTTCCTCAGCGGCCACCAGGGTCAGCGCGGCGATGCCCGCCTTGGCCGCGCCGTAGTTGGCCTGCCCCGCGTTGGGCACCGTGGTCCCCGACGCCGAGGCGGTGTTCACCACGGAGGCGGCCACCGGCTCGCCGGCCTTGGTCCTGGTCTTCCAGTACGCCGCCGCGTGCCGCAGCACCGCGAAGTGGCCCTTCAGGTGCACGGCGATCACCGCGTCCCACTGCGCCTCGTCCATCCCGGCGACGAACGCGTCCCGCAGGATGCCGGCGTTGTTGACCACCACGTCCAGCCCGCCGAACTCGGCGACCGCCTGCTCCACCAGCCGCCGCGCGCCAACCCATTCGGCCACGTTGTCGATGTTGGCCACCGCCTTGCCGCCGGCCGCGGTGATCTCGTCGACCACCTGCTGCGCCGGCCCGGTGTCCGCGCCGGTGCCGTCGTTGCTCCCGCCGAGGTCGTTCACCACGACGCTGGCACCCTCCCTGGCGAACAGCAGGGCGTGCTCCCGCCCGATGCCCCGGCCCGCCCCGGTGATCACGGCGACCCGGCCGTCCAACACGCCCATCGCTACCCCTCGCTCCCTTCGGCGACCACGGCCAGCCCGTCCTTGACCACCACGTCATCATCCACAGTGGTCTCGTAGGCGTATCGCGTCGCACCGTCGTCCACGTCGGACTTCCAGATCCGGGTGGTGATGTCCTGCCCCGGCAGCACCGGCCTGGCGAACCGCACCGCCAGCCGGCGCAGCCGCCGCACGTCGGAGCCGGCGACCTCGGTCAGCACGGCCCACGAGGTGAACGCCATCGTGCACAGGCCGTGCGCGATGATCCCCGGCAGCCCGGCGGCGCGCGCCACCTCCTCGTCCAGGTGGATCGGCATGGGGTCGCCGGCCGCCGGCGAGTATCGGAACGTCTGGTCGTCGTCCACGTGCTGGGTCACCTCGGCCGCCGGCTCGGTGCCGCGCAGCTCGTCCGGGAACCGGTGCTCCGGGGCCAGCTCCCCGACCCGCTCATCGGCGTCGAACCCGCGCACGAAGAACGTCACGTTCTGCTCGTTCACCAGCTCGCCGGACTCGGTGCGGGTCTCCAGGTAGACGTTGGCCCGCGTGCCGTTCGGCAACCCCTCGTAGCCGCGCATCGTGCCACGGGCGACCAGCACGTCGCCGGGCCGGATCGGCCGGTGGAAGCGGAAGTCCTGCTCCCCGTGCAGCACCCGGCCGATCACCTCGAGCGGCACCACCTCCAGCGCCGGCTCCAACAGCGACTGGAACACCGGGACGATCGCGAACACCGGTGGTGCCACGTCCCCGGCCCGGTGCGCCGGGATGGGGTCGTTGGTGGCCTCGGCGTAGGAGACGATCCGTTCCCTGGTGACCTCGAACCGGGTCGGCTCGGTCCACCTGCCCAGACCAGCGGCGTCGAACCGCGGGGCCTGCTCGTCCACCGCCATGCCTCAGCCCGCGAGCAGCTGCGCGAAGTTCGCCAGCGACGTGTCGAGCTGCTTCTGGCCGTCCTTCTCCACGGCCTTGCCCAGCGCGCCGACGATCATCGAGCCGGTGAACTCCGCGTCCAGCCGGGCGCGCGAGCCGCCGTCCCCGGCCGGCTCCACCGACATGACGATCGCGACCTTCACCCCGGCCATCCCGGTACCGGAGATCCGGACCCGCTTCGGCTCCTCGTAGTCGTCCACGGTCCAGGTGATGGTGTTGGGCATGCCCAGCATCGTCACCACCTCGGTGATCTGGCTGCCGGCGGAGAACTGCCGTGGCACCTCGCCCTTCCACTTGGTGTGGATGGTCAGCCACTTCTCGAAATTGCCTGGGTCGGCGAAGACGTCCCACACCTTCTGCGGGTCGGCCGGCAGCTCCACCTCGGCGTTGATGCTTCCCATGAGGACTCCTTCGGTACGGAAACGGTCGGTTCAGCGCTCGGCTGGCCGGTAGGCGGTCACCACGGCGGCGCCGCCGAGGCCGATGTTGTGCTGCAGCGCGACCTTCGCGCCGGGCACCTGCCGCGCCCCGGCGGTGCCACGCAGTTGCCAGGTCAGCTCGGCGCACTGGGCGAGCCCGGTGGCGCCGAGCGGGTGCCCCTTGGAGATCAGCCCGCCGGAGGGGTTGACCACCCACCGGCCGCCGTAGGTGGTGTCGCCGGCGTCGACGAGCTTGCCGCCCTCACCCTCGGGGCACAGCCCCAGCGCCTCGTAGGTGATCAGCTCGTTGGTGGAGAAGCAGTCGTGCAGCTCGATGACGTCCACATCGGACGCCGAGAGCTCGGCCTGCCGGTAGACCCGCTCGGCCGCGGCCCTGCTCATCTTCGCGCCGACCAGGCTGATCGCCGAGTCGTCCTCGAACGTGCTCGGCAGGTCGGTGACCATGGCCTGGCCGACCACCTCCACCGCCCGCCCGGCGAGGCCGTGCCGCTCGACGAACCGCTCGCTGGCGACGACGGCCGCGCCGGATCCGTCCGAGGTCGGCGAGCACTGCAGCTTGGTCAGCGGCTCGTAGATGACCTTCGCGCCCAGCACGTCCTCCAGCGAGTACTCCTCCTGGAACTGCGCGTACGGGTTGTTCACCGAGTGCCGGTGGTTCTTCACGCCGATTCGAGCGAACTGCTCGGCGGTCGTGCCGTACTTGCGCATGTGCTCCCGCCCGGCCGCGCCGAACATCCACGGCGCCGGCGGCATCGCCACCTCCTCGAGTTCGGCCAGCGCGAGGATGTGCCGCATCATCGGCTGCTCGCGGTCGTCGTACGTGCCGCCCAGCGAGCCGGGCTGCATCTTCTCGAAGCCCAGCGCCAGCGCGCAGTCCACCGCCCCGCTGCGCACCGCCTGCACGGCCAGGAACAGCGCGGTCGACCCGGTGGAGCAGTTGTTGTTGACGTTGACCACGGGGATGCCGGTCAGGCCCAGCTCGTAGACCGCCCGCTGACCCGAGGTCGACTCGCCGTAGACGTAGCCGACGTAGGCCTGCTCGACCCGCTCGTAGTCGATGCCGGCGTCGGCCAGCGCCGCCGAGCCCGACTCCCTGGCCATCTCCGGGTAGTCCCAGCCCTCCCGCCGGCCGGGCTTCTCGAACCTGGTCATTCCGACACCCACGACGTAAGTCCTGACACCCACCGCGGCGACTCCTTCGACGTCGGCTGCTCGATGCCCAGCACGCTAACATACGTACCGTCCTGAATGTAAGTTACGAAGGCGAGTTTCCCGCCCGCCACGATGATCTTGGCCGCGCACACCGCGCGCCCGAGGGTGGGCCATGGACGGTTGCGTGCACCCCTGCCGACCGGAGCCGGCGGTCAGGACCGGGCGGACACCTGGCGAAGCAGGTCGTCGACGCTGACCCTGGCGCGGTCGAGCACCGCCTCGGCGAGCACCCGCAGCTCCGCCTTCGCCCGCCGCCACCGCGCCGCGAGCTGCCGCTCGTCCCGCGCGGCGAAGCCGCCGACGAGCACCCCGCGCACGGTGTCCATCACCGTGTAGAAGTAGTTCAGCAGCTCCTGCTGCGTCGCGCGGTCCGGCAGCAGGGCCTGGGCGATGCCGATCATGGAGCCGGTGGCCGCCGGCTCCACCGCGACGATCTGCCGGCGCAGCTCCGGGTCGGTGCGCGCGACCAGCCACAGCTCGACCGTCGCGGTGAACACCGGCCCCTGGTGCAGCTCCCACACCAGGTCGAGTACGTCGCCGATCGGGTCGGTGGACTCGACCAGTTGGGACATCCGCTGGATGGCCTGCTCGGTGCGCCGGGCGGCGAGGTGGTGCACGGCGGCGGTGACGAGGGCGGCCTTGGTCGAGAAGTGGTGCGCCTGGGCGCCTCGGGTCACCCCGGCCCTGCGCACCACCCTGGACGTGGTCATCCCCGCGTAGCCGTGCTCGACCAGGCAGTCGATCGTGGCGTCGAGGAGCTTGCGCCGCGTCTCCGCGCTGCGCTCGTCCTGCGTGCGGCGCGGCCGCGCCGGTGCGTTCATCCGCCACCTCCCTCGATCGACCTTCGGGCGGGCGGCGACGCACCTCCCGGGCGGGCGAACCCGCATCGTACTTCGGCGGAGCCGATCAGAACACGGAAACCGGCAGCCCTGCCGGTAACCACATTGGTCTGGACAAATTGATCAACGCTCTCTACCGTGGCCACATCCGCCGCCACTCCACCGCCGCGCGACGACCGGCCAAGCACTGACCGAGCCCCGGCGAGGTGAGGAGTGCGGCACGGAAGGCACTGGGAGCCGAGCGGAGGGAGGACATCCGTGCACCTTCGCCGCGAACTCGGTCGCAGACTCGGCGCACTCGCCCTCACGGCCGCCGCGCTGGCCGCCACGGCGCCCGGCACCGGCGCCGCAGATACCGCCGGCGGCGCCGGCACCGCCGGCGTGGCGCACCGGCCCGGCTGGCGGCTGGTCGCGGCGGAGGGCTTCGGCCGCCCGCTGCACGTCGACGCCGCGCCCTGGGTGCGCGACCCGCTCGGGCCGAACAGCCCGTGGGCGGTCGACGCCTTCGACGACGACGGCGCGGCGTTCCGCGCCATGAGCGACCCGGACTTCTCCGCGCAACTGGCGACGCTGGACATCTACCGCAAGCGGGTGGCCTTCGGCGAGCGAGGCTGGCTCACCGCGGAGATCGCCGCGGTGGACTCCGACCGCGACGGCCGGCCGGACTCCAACCCAGGACTGTCCACCGTGCACGTTCCAGGGCACGGAAGGGCGGCCAGGATCGACCAGCCGAGCTGGGACGCCGGGGTGCTGATCCGGCCGACCCGGCCGCTGCCGCCGCGGTACCGGGTGGAGATGACCCTGCGCGCCATCGACTTCGGCGGCACCCGCGACGGCTCGTTCTCCTACGACGGCAAGTTCAACGGGTACCGGCCGACCGGCTGCAAGACCAGCTACCCGTGGACCTTCACCGGCGCGTTGCCCGGCACCGCGCGCTGCGACTACCCGGACGTCACCCGGTTCAACGGGTTCTACTACCTGACGATCCTGGACCACGCCAACCCGGCGCCGCACGGCAACCCGGGCATCCACTACCGCCGCAAGGTCATCATGGACGGCTACTACACGGCCACCCAGAACCCGTACGGCACCTGCAACCCGGCCACCGGACAGATCTACGGCACCCCGGACAGCAGCGCCAACGGCGTGAACGCGATCTTCGCCAGAGGGGACCGGTTCCGGAACAACAACGTCAGCAACGAGTACTACTTCAAGACCGCGTGCGGCGAGTTCGACGGCACAAAGCCGTTCGGCCCGGACGGCCGCTACCGGGGCATCCTGACCAGCGCCGAGCTCCAGCCGGAGCTGCTGCCCGCGGCGGAGTACCGGTTCGCGGTCGAGCGCGACGGGTCCGGCTACACCATCGAGATGAGCGGGCCGTTCCGCTTCGTCGGCCAGACCACGCTGCGGTTCCGGCACGAGTTCGTCGAGGACGGCCGGCCGATCTGGCACCACAACAACACGCCGGACGCCTACGGCGGCGAGTTCGACACCTCGCTCACCTCCACCGGCCCTTCCGGGGAGTACCGCACCGAGCACACCTGGCCGGCCGGCTCGGCCTACCCGGACACGTTCATCATCGGCGACCCGCACCTGAACTTCTACGAGGGCTCGGCGGTGGTCGACGACATCCGGCTCTACGTCCCGCGGAGGTGAGCGGTGGACGCCATCCAGAAGGTGCTGGCCTTCCTGGCCGACAACATCTTCGGCCAGGTGCCGATCCTCATCGGACTGATCACCCTGGTCGGGCTGCTGCTGCAGCGCAAACGGATCGAGGACGTCGTCGGCGGCGCCCTGCGGGCAACGATCGGCGTGGTGATCCTGTTCATCGGCATCGAGGTGTTCACCGGAGGGCTCACCAGCTTCCAGGCGGTGCTGGCCGACGCGATGGGCACCACCCCGCCGAAGGCCGACCGCACGCTGACCGACTTCCTGAGCACCCACGGCGGCACCATCGCGCTGGTCATCACCGTCGCGTTCGGCCTCCACGTGCTGCTGGTCCGGCTGTTCCCGGCCGCCCACTACCTCTACCTCACCGGTCACCTGATGTTCTGGGTCAGCGCGGTCACCGTGGCGATGCTGGTCACCGTGGCCCCCGGCGCCGACCAGCTCACCCTGGTGCTCTGCGGTGCGGGGTTCGTCGCCGCCTACTGGACGCTGCAGCCGCTGTGGATGCGGCCACTCATGCGCGGGGTGATCCCGCAGGACACCTTCGGCTTCGCCCACACCAGCTCGCTGACCTGCGTGCTCGCCGGTGTCGCGGCCCGGCCACTGGGCAGCAGGGAGCGGCACGACACGGAGAAGCTGCGGCTGCCCCGGCAGCTGTCCTTCTTCAAGGACGTCAACGTCAGCACCGCGCTCGTCATCTCGGTGCTCATGCTGATCGGCGTGGCGCTGGCCGACCCGGCACTGGTCGCCGGCCAGGCCGCGGAGCTGGACGAGAAGCTCTCGCCGTGGGTGTGGGGGCTGCTGGTGGGGCTGCGCTTCGCCGGCGGCATCGCCATCCTGCTGTTCGGCGTGCGGATGTTCCTCGCCGAGATCGTGCCGGCGTTCAAGGGCATCAGCGACAAGGTGATCCCCGGCACCCGCCCGGCGCTGGACGCGCCGACGGTGTTCCCGTCCGCCCCCACCGCGGTGATGCTCGGGTTCGTCTCCGCGACCGCGGTGTTCCTGGGTTGTCTCGGCGCGTTCGCCGCGGCCGGCTGGTTCACCCTGGCCCCACCGATGATCATGCTCTTCTTCGTCGGCGGCGCGAGCGCGGTGTTCGGCAACGCGGTGGCCGGCTGGCGCGGCGCCCTGCTCGGCGGGGTGCTGACCGGGCTGGTGCTGGCCATCGGGCAGGCCGTCACCTGGGGTGCGCTGTCCGGCACCGCGCCGGAGTTGGCCACCCTGGCCGACCCCGACTGGTACGCGATCGTGTGGCTGCTGCAGCTGGTCCGGCCGCTGGTCGGCGGGGCGGCGATCTGGGTGGTGCCCGGGGTCGCGCTGGCCGCGACCGTCGGGGTGCTGATGCTGCTCGGCCGGCGCGAGCGGCGCGCCGCCGGGCGCGAGCTGTCGACGGCGTGAGGGAGGAACGGCGTGGCACTGGACCGACCGCTCGAGGTGCTCACCGTGTGCGGGGTGGGCATGGGCTCGAGCCTGATGCTGAAGATGACCGCCGAGGAGGCGCTGCGCGGCCTCGGCGTGGACGCGACCGTGGAGTGCACCGACGTGTCCACCGCCCGCGGCCGGCGACCGGACGTGGTGATCGGGCAGGAGATGCACACCAGCGAGCTGACCGACCTGGCACCGGTGGTCGTCGCGGTCAGCGACTTCCTCGACAGCGCGGCGCTGCGGACGACGCTGAGCGCCGAGCTCGCGGCGCGCGGCTGGTTGCCGTGAGCGCCCCGCTCACCGGGGCCCGCGACGGGGTGGTCGCCGCCGAATGGCGGGCCGCGGTGCGCGCGGCGGCCCACGTGCTGGTCGACCTCGGCGCGGCCGGGCCCGAGTACCCCGCGGCGTGCGAGTCGGTGGTGGCCGAGCACGGGCCGTACATCGTGCTGGCGCCCGGGCTGGCGCTGGTGCACGCGCGGCCGGAGCACGGCGGCCGCGGGGTGGGTGTCGCGGCGACCAGGCTGGCGGATGGTGTCGCGTTCGGGCACCCGGACAACGACCCGGTGGACCTGCTGCTGGCGTTCTGCACCCCCGACCCGGACGCGCACGTCGCCGCGCTGTCCACCCTGGCGAGGGCACTGACCGGCGGGCTCGCCGACCGGCTGCGCGCGGCCGGGGACGAGAACGCGATGACCGCGATGCTGAAGGAGGCACTGGGTGAGTGAGGTTCCGGCCCGGATCCGCGGGCTGCTCGACGAGGTCGACGAGCGGTCGGGAGCGGCCGTGCGCGAGGCCGCGCGGCTGCTGCTCGACGCGATCGAGAGCGGGGGCATCGTCCACACCGCCGGCGCCGGGCACTCGCTGGCCATGGTGTGCGAGACGTTCTACCGGGCCGGCGGGCTGGCGCCGGTGCGGCCGCTGTGGGAGCCGCCGATCCTGCCGCTGACCGGCGCCGTGCCCAGCACGCGGCACGAGCGTGAGCCCGGCAGGGGGCTGGCCGTGCTGCGCGCCGCCGCGCCGGCACCACCGGACGTCGTGGTGGTGTTCTCCACCAGCGGGCGCAACCCGTACCCGGTGGAGATCGCCAGGGAGGCGGCGGCGCTCGGCGTGCCGGTGGTCGCGGTGACGTCGCTGCCGGCGTCGGCGGTGGCCACCGACCGCGCGGGCGGCAGCATCGCCGACTCCGCCACCGTGGTCCTGGACACCCGGGTTCCGCCGGGCGACGCGGTGTACCCCGCGGCCGAGCCCCGCACCTCGGCGGTGTCCACGATCCTCGGCGCGTACCTGTGGTCGCTGCTGCTGGCCGAGCTGCACGACCTGGCCGCCGAGCGCGGCGTGACGCTGCCGGTGTGGACCAGCTCCAACGTCCCCGGCGGCGACGAGCGCAACGCGGCCCTGCTGGCCCGCTACGCCCCCCGCATCCCCGAGCTCGGCGCCCCCTGAGCCGTGTCCGCGCCCCGTGCGCGCGTGTCCGCGCCCTGTGCGCGCGTGTTGGCGTCGTGCGACGCCGACACGGGTACACGGAGCGCGGACACGGCAAAGGGGTCGGCTACTCGCGCTTGCCCTTCACCATCACGACGGCCAGCGCGATCATCCACACCCAGGCCACCGTGGTGAACGGCACGATGACGGAGAACGTCATCAGCACCGCGCCGGCCAGCCAGCCGGCGCCGGCGACCGCGCCGATCCAGCCGAGCCAGCGGGGCAGGTCCGTGCTGAGCGCGATGCTCACGCCGTAGAGCAGGATGGACAGTCCCAGCAGGCCCTGCGCCGGGAACGCGACGCTGGCCAGCACGTCCAGGACGGCCTGTGTCTCGGTGAGCATGGCCTCCCGCGCGGCGCCCGACGCCTCGACCCACCGGTCGGCCATCGCCGTGGTGCCGAAGGCGTGGATGCCGAAGTACACGGTGTAGACGCCGGCGGTCGCGGTCAGCGTGGCCTGCGCGTAGCGGGCCACGCGGTGCGCCGCGGTGCCGGCGGTCGCGCCGGTGAGCGCGGTGAACGCGCCGAGCCACAGGAACACCGCGAGGATGTTCACCATGTGCTCGGCCCGCCACAACGGACGGTCGGCCACGTAGTCGAGGATCTCGTCCGGCTCGGTGATCGGCGGATCACCGTGCAGGAAGCTCATCGCCGCGTACAGCACGGTGCCGGCGACGAGGGCGACGGCGCCCCAGAGCAGCTTCGGCCGTGTGGTCGGCGCCGCCGTGGTGGTCCTCGTGGCGGTGCTCGTCATGGGATGCTCCCTTTCCCAGGATCGGCGGCGGGAGGCGGTGGTGAGGACACGATCGTGGGGACCCAACCTGACATCCCCGGCTCCCGGGCCCTCCCGCCGAGGCATCGAGATATCTTTGTCAGTAGAAGTGTCGCACGCATCGAATTACTCGTCCAGCCGAGATAACCGGGAGGCACCATGTCCGGTCGGGACGACGCCCGCGAGCAGCTGGGCGAGACCCTCCGCCGCGTCTTCGCGGAGGTGGTCGTGCACAACCACCAGATCGCCCAACGGCTCGGCCTGGAGGCGTCGGACAGCCAGGCCCTCACCCACCTGGGGTTCCACGGGCCGCTGACCGCCGGCCGGCTGGCGAGGCTGATGAACATGGGCAGCGGCACCATGACCGGCGTGCTGGACCGCCTCGAGAACCAGGGCTTCGTCGAGCGCCAGCGTGACCCTGGCGACCGCCGCAAGGTGATCGTCACCCTGCGGCAGGAGGAGGTCGCCCGCCGCGCGGCCCCGCTGTACCGGCAGCACCAGGAGCAGCTCGAGTCGGTGGTCGAGAAGTTCGACGACGCCGAACTCGCCGTCGTCCAGCGCTTCCTCCAGGCGCTGCTGGAGGCGAGCGGCACCGAGCAGCCGGATCAGGGGTGAGTCAGGAGCCGACCGACTCCACCGGCACGCCCCGCCAGTGCGTGCCCCCGCCGAGCCGCTCACCCTTCAGCACCAGCGACAGCGGGTCGACCCGAGCGCCCGCGCCCACCACGGCGTCGTAGAGCACGACGCCGCGGCAACCCACGCTCGCGCCCGGCTCGACGCGGACCGTCGACATCTTCATCACCCTGTCCTCGAACAGGTGGGTCTGCAACGAGGTCGCCGGGCCGACCGCGGCGTCATCACCGACCCGGACCAGGTCGAACTCGGTGAGATACGTCGAAGCCAGCCACACCCGGCGGCCCATTCGCGCGCCGAACAACCGCAGTAACGCCGGCAGCATCGGCGTGCCGGCGAGCGCGCCCAGCAGCGCGGGCACCGCCGCGTCCTCGTACAGCCCGGTGACCAGCTCGCTGCGCCGGACGAACGTGCTCCACAGCGGCTCGGCGCGCGGCGCGTACCGGCCGACCAGCAGCCACTTCAGCAGGACGACCACCAGCACCACGGCCAGCCCGGCCGCGGCCAGCACCAGCGGAGTGGCCAGCACGGTCACGGCCACGCCGGCGTGCCGGGCCAGCCCGACCAACGCCAGGAACGCGCCGAGCGCCGCGGCGGCCAGCACCGTCGCCGGCAGCACCACCCGGAACAGCTCGATCGCGAGTCGTCCGGCCACCCGCGCCCGGGACGGCCGGAAGGTCAGCTCGGCGCCGAACCGTGGGCTCTCCTGGCGGCGGGGCAGCCGGATCGGCGGCGAGCCCAGCCACGACGTGCCCTCGGCCACCGCACCATGTGGGGCGAGGCTGTGCGCCCCCACCAGCGTCTCGGCGCCGAGCCGGGTGCCGGCCGGCACCAGCGCCGCGTTGCCGACGAACGACCGCCTCGCCAGCTCGGTGCGGCCCAGCGTCATCCGGCCGTGCCGGAACGCGGCGGGGCCGACGGCGGCCTGGTCGGCGAGGAAGCACTCGGGACCGGCTCGGAGCAGGTCCGGATCGAGGTGCGCCACCGTGGACACCTCCGAGCGCGGCCCGATCCGCGCGCCCAGCAGCCGCAGCCAGGGCACGGTGTACAGGGTCGCGTAGAGGGTGCCGGTGGTGCGCAGGCTCGTCTCCAGCAGCTTGTCACTCACGTACTTGCGCAGCCCGAGCGCCGAGCGCAGTGGGAACGTGCCGGTGGGCGTGCGGCGCAGCACCGCGCGCCGGCCGAGGGCGACGAGCAGGCACGTGGCGAGCACGAACAGCGGCCCGGCGGCGAGGGTGGCCCACAGCACGGCGACGGCACCGGCGCGCAGCGCCCGGCACAGCAGCACCAGCGCCGGCACGGTGGCGGCGACCGGCACCAGCTCCACGGCCAGCCAGCCGAGGGCGAACCCGGCGAGCAGCCAGCCGGACCAGCGCCCGGCCGGCCCCGCGGGCCCCTCGGCCCGGCCCCGGTCGGCGGCGGGGGTGCCCGCCCAGCGCCGCCCGGCGGGGAGCCGCTGCCCCGGCGCGACCAGCGAGTGGTCGGCGAGCTCGGCGCCGTCACCCACCTCCCCGCCGGCGACGACGGCGTTGGTGCCGACGACGGAGCCGGCGCCCACGGTCACCGGGCGCAGGACCGCCCAGCCACGCTCGACGTGCAGCGGCTCCAGCCGGGCCCCGTACCCGACCGACGCCCCGGCGCCGAGCGTGGTGAACGGCGGGAGCGGCACGCCGGCGGTGGCCACGTGCCCGCCCTGGCCGACCCGCGCCCCGAGCGCCCGCAGGTACGGCGGCAGCAGCGGCGAGCCGCTCAACGTCGCCAGCGGGGCCAGCGCGACGAGTTGCCGGGCCAGCCAGATCCGCAGGTAGGCCGGTCCCCACAGCGGGTACCGGCCGGGCCGCAGCCGCGCGGTCAGCAGGCGGACGCCGGCCACCGGCAGCACCAGCCGGCCGACCAGCAGGCCGCCGAGCGCGACCAGCTCACCGCGCCACAGCAGGTCGGCGGGCGGCACGGCGCCGGCGCCGGCGACCAGCGCGGCCAGCGGGGCCGACAGCGCCAGCAGCACCGCCGCGTACGCCGTGGCCTGCGCGCCACCCGCGGCCACCACCCCGCGGGCGCGGTGCCGCAGCGGCGGCGGCCCGGTGTCCCCGGCGCTCGCCTCCCCGATCTGCCGGGCCAGCTCCCGGACCGTCCGGTGCCGGTACAGCGCCGCCACGGACAGGCCCGGCGCCACGTCGCGCAGCCGACTCACCACACGGGTGGCCAGCAGCGAGTGGCCGCCGAGGTCGGTGAAGAAGTCCGCGGTCGCCGACACCTCGGGGACGTCCAGCACTCGCGCCCACACCGCGGCGACGGCCCGCTCCCGCGCGGTCGCGGGCGGGGCCCCGTCTCCCCTGGCTCCCCCGACCAGCCGGCCGGCTCGCGGCGCCGGCAGCGCGGCCCGGTCGACCTTCCCGCTGGGCAGCATCGGCAGGTCGGCGACCACCTCGAGGTACGCCGGCACCATGTACGGCGGCAGCCGCCGGCGCAGCTCGCCGTGCAGCTGATCGCGCAGCCGCGCCCGGTCGACCGGGCCGGCCACGGTGACGTACCCGGCCAGTTCGCCGGCCGGCAGCAGGCGGACCGCCGCCCCGGTGACCGCGGGATCGGCGAGCAGCACGCTCTCGATCTCCTGCAGGTCGACCCGGTGCCCGCGGACCTTCACCTCGCTGTCGACCCGGCCGAGGTAGGCGATCTCGCCGTTCGGCAGGAGCCGGCCGAGGTCGCCGGTGCGGTAGATCCGGGTGCCGGCGCGCTCGACGAACCGCTCGGCGGTGCGTTCCGGCAGGTTCCGGTACCCGCGGGCGACGCCACGTCCGGCGACGCAGATCTCCCCGACCGCGCCGGGCGGCACCGGAGCGAGGGCATCGTCCCGGACGTCGACCAGGTACCCGGGCAGCGGCACCCCGATGGTCACCGGCCGGTCGGGGCGCAGCTCCGACCAGGTCGCGGTCACCGTCGCCTCGGTGGGGCCGTAGGTGTTGAGCATCCGCCGTCCGGGCCGGCTCCACCGGCGCACCAACTCGGCCGAGCACGCCTCGCCGCCGACGACGAGGGTGCGCAGCTCGGGCAGGTCGTGCTCGATCGTGGCGAGCACGGTCGGCACGCAGTAGAGCACGGTGATCCGCTGCTCGGCGAGGAAGCCGGTGAGCCCGGCGCCGATCCTGCGGTCGTCGTCGGCGCCGGCGACCAGCGTGGCGCCCACCGCCCAGGTCGGCCAGATCTCCTCGAGGGAGAAGTCGAACGCCCAGGTCATACCCTGGTACACCCGGTCGTCGGGGCGGATCCGGTAGATCCGCGGCACGACGTCGAGGAAGTGGCCGATGGCGGCCCTGGTGACCTCCACGCCCTTGGGCCGACCGGTGGAGCCGGACGTGTAGATCACGTAGGCCAGCTCGTCCGGGTCGGGCGGGAGGTCCGGCGGGGTGGCCGGGAGGCCGGCGGCGGCCGCCTCCGCCTCGGCCACCGGCAACACCGGGCCCGGGATCCCGCCGGCCGGTCCTCCGGTCAGCAGCAGCCGGATGCCGGCGTCCTCGACGACGAACGCCACCCGGTCGGCCGGCGCGGCGGGGTCGATCGGCACGAACGCCGCGCCGGCCCTGACCACCGCGAGCAGCGCCACGTAGCCGCCCACCGAGCGGGGCAGGCGCAGGCCCACCCGGTCGCCCGGCCGCACGCCCCGCGCCCGCAGGTGGTGGGCCAGCCGGTTGGCCCGCGCGTCCAGCTCGGTGTAGGTCAGCCGGGTGCCGGCGCAGTCGAGGGCGACGGCGTCCGGCCGGGCGGCCAGGCCGCGGTCGAACACCGCGGCGAGGCCGGCCGTGGCCGGCGCGCTCCTCGCCGGCTGGACGGCGGTCATGACGCCGGAGCCGGCGCGACCGCCACCGACCTCGCCGGCGCGGCGGCGTAGCGGCGGGCCAGCGCCGCGCACGCCATCAGCTGGATCTGGTGGAACAGCATCAGCGGCAGCACGATCAGGCCGACGCTCTGGTCGGCGAACAGCACCGCCGCCATCGGCACGCCGCTGGCCAGGCTCTTCTTCGAGCCGCAGAAGACGATCGCGATCCGGTCCTCGCGGGGGAAGCCGAGCCAGCGGGAGCCGTAGCCGGTGGCCAGCAGCACCACGCCGAGCAGCACGACGTTGACCGCGACCAGGCCCAGCAGCCGCGGCACCGGGAGCTGCTGCCAGATGCCGGCCTGCACGCCCTGGCTGAACGCGGAGTACACCACGAGCAGAATGGCGCCCTTGTCGGCGAGGCCGAGCACGCGGCGGTGCCGGGCGATCCAGTCACCGATCCAGCGGCGCAGCAGCTGGCCGGCGACGAACGGCAGCAGCAGCTGCACGGCGATGTCCAGGATGGGCTCGGCGGAGAGGCCCCCGCTGGTGGCCAGCAGCAGTCCGACGATCAGCGGGGTGAGCACGATGCCGAGCAGGTTGGACAGTGACGCGCCGCAGATGGCCGCGGCGACGTTGCCCCTGGCGATCGAGGTGAACGCGATCGAGGACTGCACGGTGGACGGCAGCGCGCAGAGGAAGACCAGTCCGATGTAGAGCTCCGGGGTCAGCACGGCGGGCACCAGCGCGTGTGCGGCGAGCCCGAGCAGCGGGAACAGCACGAACGTGCTGACCAGGACCACGATGTGCAGCCGCCAGTGCCGGATGCCCTCCAGCACGGCCTGCGGCGACAGCCGGGCCCCGTAGAGGAAGAACAGCAGCGCGACGGCCGTCTCGGCGGTGCCGTCGACGGCACCGGCCGCGGCGCCGCGGGCCGGCAGGAGCGAGGCGATGGCGACGGTGAGCAGGATCGCGACGATGTACGGGTCGACGATCCGGGTCAGGCGCTTGAGCATGGGGATATCTCCTCCGCGGGACGGGGTCCCCGGCGCGCCGCCGGGGACCCCTTTCCGGCACGGTCAGGACCCGACCAGGGCCGGCTTCGGGTGGTGGCGGCTGATGTTGCGCTCGAGCAGCAGCAGCGACTCGGCCACGCCGACCTGGTCACCGCCGTGCGGCAGCCGGCCGTCGTTGTCCTTCAACTCGGTCAGCGCCCTGTCGATCGCCGCCTGCGCGGCGAACAGGCACGGCGTGCTGTAGATCGCGACGTTCACCCCGATGCTCTCCAGTTCGGACAGTGAGTAGCGGGGCGACTTGCCGCCGGCGATCTGGTTGAACAGCAACGGCTTGTCCCCGATCACCTTGCGCACCTTGGTGATCCAGTCGGTGTTGCGCACACCGTCGACGAGGATCACGTCGGCGTCGGTCTCGGCGAGCGCGCGGGCCCTGCGCAGGATCTCCGCCTCCTCGGTGGCGTCGGTCCTGGCCACCACGACCAGGTCGCGGCGGGTCCGCAGGACCAGCTCCAGCTTCTCCAGGTACTCCTCCAGCGGGAGGACCTGCTTGCCGTCGACGTGCCCGCACCGGCGCGGCCGCTTCTGGTCCTCGAGGATGACCCCGGAGGCGCCGATCGCCTCGAGGTGCTCGATGACGTGGCAGGCGACCTCGGGGTCGACGTAGCCGTCGTCGATGTCGACGAGCAGGTGGTGCCGGGGGAAGGCCAGCCGCAGCCGCTGGACGAAGTTCACGATGTCCGGCCAGGCGATGAATCCGATGTCGGGAAGGCCGTAGTACGACGCGGCGAAGCCGAAACCGGACACGAAGAACCCGTTGTAGTGCTGCGCCGCCACGGAGGCGGAGAACATGTCGTAAACACCGATGAGTGGGGTGATCTCGTGATCGGTGATGTCGTTGTGCAGGGATTGACCTGGACGCATTGTGTCTCCTCGATCGACTCGCGTTCGTCGGGCAGGGTTGATCGGTTCGCCGCGCGTCCGCGGCCCAGCGCTGGTGTTCGGCGGCCTCGTCGACGTCACGCCGGATGGGGGAGGTCACGGCCAATAGCCGAACGACTTTCATCTTGACCGGAGGGGGTGACGTGGTCAATGGACATAAAGGACTTCCCAGCTCGTGAAATAGTCCAATGTTGAAGCTCGACCAGCTCGTGATCTTTTTGTTTACCTTGGCCCCGCGACGTGTTCTCGTTGCCAGGAAAGGAAACAACGCACTGGCCGGACCGGTGCGGAGCCCGCGGCCGAGGGTGTCGGGTACCCCCGAGAGTACCCGGCGGTTCACCCAAACTTTCTTTTGTGGTGAAATCCTCACCGGCAACCGCGTCGCGAAAATCGCTGAGTCCCGCCAACGGAATCCGCCCGTTGGCACTGACCGCGGTACAGGGCGAGGTCGGGTCGGCCTTGGACGTGCTCGCGGTGCCGGTGAGCAGCCGCTCTCGGTCGATCACCTCGTCGGCGGCCCCGCCCTCGGCCCCCCCCCGCCCCGACTGAGTGAGCGCGCGCAGGGTCGGTCACGGACCAACCATCACCGGGCCGCTCAGCGCGACCATCCGCCCGGACGGCTTCCGGCGCACCTCCACCCGGAGGAACAGGCAGCCCCGCGCCGGTGCCCCGTCGGTCCATTGTGGCCACTCCGGTGGCGTCGGGGCGCCGGTGATCCGGACCGTCCCGGTGACCCGTTCGTCGCCGCCCACCGGCAGCTCCGCGCCGATCGTGCCCGACTCCCACCAGCTCCGCCGGGCGCCCCTGGACCAGCCGTGGAAGCCGGCGTCACCCCGCGCCCCCAGCCCGCCTGGTCGAACAGGCACAGGTCGAGCACCTGGGACAGGGCGGGCGTGGCCAGCTCCTCGAACCAGGCGGCCACCGAGCTCCGACGCGCGCCCGGTCCGACCGGGAAGGGCAGGTACTCCCACCGGTCCATGCCGAACGGTGAACGGCCGGAGAAGGCGGGTGTCCGCGTGTCGCCGCCGGTCGTGGTCCGGGCCTCGGCGACGGCCGGCACCATGTCGGCGAGCCCGGTCAGCGCCAGCGCGGAGCCGGGGCGCAGGACCTGGCGGCGGGACGGGTCGCGCTGCGCCACGATGCGCTCCTCTCCGGGTGGCTGGTCGGTCGGGATGACGGCGCCGCTGTTCCGGCACGGCGCGTCGCCGCCAGGTCGCGCGCCTCCACGGAGGACCCAGCCGTGGCGTCTCGGGCAGCTCAAACCGGATTGCGCGACGAGCACAAGGGGCGTGGGGCGGGCCCGCCGTTCCTCGGCCAACCGTGCGCCACCGAGCGCCGGGCGAGCTCACGGGCCCCGACCCTCCCCGCCGGGCCGCCCCGTGGGACGGGGTCACCGCCGCGTCCGGTACCCTGCTCGGCGGAGGATTGGCCGAGCGGCCTAAGGCGCACGATTGGAAATCGTGTTGGGTGTAACAGCCCTCACGGGTTCGAATCCCGTATCCTCCGCTCTCCTACCAGGCAGAACGCCGGGCGCGGTGACGATCAGCGCCCGGCGTTCCGTCATCTCGGGCGCCGCGGCGTCCGGTCCACGGCACGCGATCGCGCGTCCTTCGGCAACGACCCACCCGATGATCTTGGTCACCGAGCCACCCCTACGATGGCGTCCGTGTTGGGTGTCACGGCCCGTACGGGTCCCAACCCGTCATCCACCATTCCTCCTCGAGTGCCGCCCGCCCGCGCGACCCGCGGGTCGACGCGTCGCTCGCCGGTCACCGGAACGCTCCCCGGCCGCCCGCGGCGGGCATTCGGCCCACCTCGGATGAGCCGCTCGCCGCGCGGGTGCCGCCCGCACACCGCAGGGTCGTGCACCCGACCTGCGTCTGTCCGGAGTCGTCCGGTCACGCTAAGTTTGTTACGTACCGTCGCACCTCCCAAGGAGCACACCCCATGCCCGGAGTGGAAGAGATCCGCGCGGGGATCGCCCTCGCGAACGAGAAGGCTTCCGCCAGCATCGCCGCCCTGCAGCAGGCCGCACAGGCCCTCGAAGAGGCCCAGCAGACGCTGGCCGCGGCCACGTCGGGCAGCACCCAGCAGGAGGTGACCCAGGCCCACGGCCTGCTGGCCGAGGCCTTGCAGGGCATCAACGGCACGCAGAGCACCATCCAGGCGTGCATCTCGTCGGCCGACTCCTACTCGGCACGGCTGTAGCCCGTGTCGCTGGAACAGCTGCACCAGCTACTCGCCACGGTGCGCGGCGGCCTCGACGACGCCCGCGCGCACGCCAGCCGTGCGCGCGGGCTGCTCGAGGAGTCCCGCCGTGCCATCGTGGAGGTGCAGGCACAGGCCCAACCGTGGCTGCCCCCGCAGCTCGCGCAGGCGTTCGACCAGCTCGACGTCAACACCGGCAAGCTGGCCGGCGCCGACGACCTGCTGAACCGCTACGAGGCACGCCTGTAGGCGCGCGGTGAGAGGTGGCGCATGCGCCGGAAGGCCAATGAGCAGCGCGCGCGGGTGGTCGCGGCCCTCGACCAGCTGCGCCACCAGATCGGGCTCGCGCTCGGCGCGGCCCGCAACGCCCGCCTCGCCGCCGAGCTCGAACTCGCCAAGCTCGAGCTCGAGCAGCTCGTCGTGCGGGCCGGGATCGACCGCGCCGGCGAGGACCCGCGGGTCGCCGAGCGCGCGGCCGACCCGGCGATGGCCGGCGTGCTGTCCTGGCTCGACACCGTCCGCCGACAGTTCTACGCCGAGTGGGCCGACGGGCCGAACCGGCTGCGCGAGCTGGTCGCGGCCGGCGCCCCTGGCCCGGCCGGCCGCCCGCCGAGCGAGTGGCTCGGCCGGGTCGGCACCTCCCGCGGCGTCACCGCGCCGGAGCTGTGGCGCATCGGCGAGGCCAGCGTCGACGGCGCCAGCGCGGGCCGCACCCCCGGCGTCGAGCTGACCTTCGACGTCGCGGTGCCGCTGCTCGACGAGTCCCACCTGTCGATCACCTCGGCACCGAGGACCCGGCCCGCCATCGACGCGCTGGTGGAGAGCCTGCTGCTGCGGGTGCTCAGCACCTTCGAGCCGGGTGCGGTGAAGGTGCACCTGTGGGACATCGGCCAGCTCACCACGGTGCTGCCCAACTTCTACGCGCTCAGCCGCACCAGCGCGCTCACCGTGCACGACCCGACCCGCCTCGTCGACCTGCTCGATGAGCTCGCCGGGCACATCCGGCGGATCCACGCGCACATCCTGCAGGCCGGCTACCCCTCGCTGCGGGCCATGCGCAGGGCCACCGGCAAGCGGGTCGAGCCGTGGCGGATCGCCGTGCTCTACGGCAACGGCGAGTCGCTGCTGCCCGAGCAGCTGCGCGAGCTCAAGCGCATCGCCAGCGGCGCGCTGGCCGCCGGGATCTCGCTGATCCTGGTCGACGTGCCCACCACGCTCGGCGGCGCGGTGGAGACGATCAGCCTGGTCGACGAGCGGCGGGCGGTCAGCAGCATGACCGGCACCGACATCGTGGTCCGGCTGGACCCGCCGCTGCCGCCGGGCCAGGTCGGCACCGCCGCCGCCCGCATCGCCGAGGCGCTGGTCGCCAAGCAGGGCGGTCCCCGCTCTTTCGACGACCTGCTGCCCACCGAGCTCGGCCGGGAGCACTCCGCCCGCGAGCTGCGCGCCCCGGTCGGCTTCTCCGAGGGCGAGCCGGTGGAGTTGGTGATCGGCGACGCCACGCCGCACGCCCTGATCGGCGGGCCGAGCGGCTCGGGCAAGACGAACTTCCTCTACGCGCTGCTCGGCAGCCTCGCCGCCCGGTACTCGCCGGACGAGCTCGCGCTGTACGTGCTGGACTTCAAGGAGGGCGTGTCCTTCGCCGGCCTCGCGCCGGGCCGGAAGGACGAGAGCTGGCTCCCGCACGCCCGACTGGTCGGGGTGAACGTCAACACCGACCGCGAGTTCGGGCTGGCGCTGCTGCGGTTCCTCGCCGACGAGCTGCGGCGGCGCTCGGCGGCGGCCAAGGAGCACGAGGTGACGCACCTGGCCGAGCTGCGGGAACAGGACCCCGAGGGGCACTGGCCGCGGATCGTCGCGGTGATCGACGAGTTCCAGTACCTGTTCGCCGGCAGGGACGCGGTGACGGCGCTGGCGACGTCGCTGCTGGAGGACATCGCCCGGCGCGGCCGCTCCCAGGGCATCCACCTGATCCTGGCCAGCCAGGACGTCGCCGGAATCGAGGCGTTCTGGGGCAAGCCCGCGGTGTTCGAGCAGTGCACGCTGCGGATCGCGATGCCGAAGGCGCGCCGGGTGCTGGCCGACACCAACCAGGCCGCGGTCGCCGCGCCGCGCTGGCACGCGGTGATCAACCACGAGTCGGGGATCGCGCACGGCAACCAGCTCGCGCACATCCCGGACGCCAGCGCCAAGGGCGTGTTCGCCGGGTTGCAGCGGCGGCTGTGGGAGCGCTACGCCTCGTCGCACGGTCAGCCGCGGCTGTTCGACGGCGCGCACGCGCCGGTGCTCACCGAGTCGCCGGCGTTCCGCGAGCTGACGCCGGTGGCCCGGCCGAAGGCGCTGCTCGGCCAGTCCATCGACGTGGCCGACATCGCCCGCGGGGTGGAGCTGTCCGGCGCGCCGGGGCGGCACGTCGCGGTGATCGGCACCGCGCCGAGGGAGGCGCTGTCCATCCTGGACTCCGCGGCGCGGTCGCTGGCCCGGCAGTTCCCGCCGGGTCGGGTCGACTTCGTGCTGAGCTGCCTGGTGGACACCTGCGTGCCGGCGGTCACGGAGCTGGCCGACTGGCTGGCCGCCGAGGGGCACAAGGCCGAGGTGGTGTCCGGTGCCGACCTGCCGGACCGGGTCGGCGTCCTCGCCGAGGAGCTGCCCACCGCGGGCAGGCGAAGGATGCTGATGCTGTGGGGGGTGGACGCCGTGCTGCCCGCGCTGGAGCGGAAGGCGCCCGGCCAGCAGAGCGGCCTCGACCACCTGCGCACGTTGCTCAAGCAGGGGCCGACGAACGGGCTGCACGTGCTGGGCTGGTGGCGGGGCGTCGCGCGGTTGAAGGACACGCTGGGGTTCGCCGGCACCGACGACATCGGCGCGTGGGCCGCGCTCGACGTGCAGGGCAACGACCTGAGCCCGTTCTGCGCCGGGCAGGTGGTGCACTGGTCGCCGCGGCCGGGGCGGGCGTTGTTCTTCGACCGCAGCACGCACAGCTCGCCCGAGGTGATCATTCCCTACCACCGACCGGAGCCCGACGATGACTGACCAGCACGGTGAGGTCACGGCCGCGATGCGGTACAAGGAGACCATCGGCCTGGCCAGGAAGGCGGCCGACGACCTGCGGTCGTGGGAGCTGGCCAGGGCCGAGGAGCTGGCCGTCGCGATCGCCGCGGCCAGGGCGGAGGTGGCCAGGGCGGCGGAGCGCGAGGAAGCCATGGCCGAGCGGGCGCACCGCTGGTGGCGGATGGCGGCGGACAACGTGGACCGGGTGTCCTGGCTGACCGCGGGTGAGCCACCCGAGCCGGTGCCCTCCGCGCGGGGCGAGTGGGTGGACCGCTACGCCGAGGACGTGCGCCCCGCCTACCACGAGCTGAACCAGGCGATCCTGCACCTCGGCTGGCGGGCCCGTTAAGTCGTGCTACCTCGAGGTAGTAACGGTGGTAGCATCGTGAGTATGAAGCTGAGTGTGAGCCTACCCGAGGACGACGTGGAGTTCGTCGACGAGTTCGCCCGGCGGCACGCCAGCGCCTCCCGGTCGGCGGTGATCCACCAGGCGATCACCCTGCTGCGCAACGCGACGCTGGAGAATGCCTACGCCGCCGCGTGGGACGAGTGGGCCGACGACGCCGACGACACCGCCGGGGCCTGGGAGGGCACCGCGGCCGACGGGTTGGCCGATGCCGGCAGGTGATCGCCAGCTCTGCCGGGGCGACGTGTACTGGGTCGACCTCGAGCCCGTGCGGGGCGCGGAGTCGAACAAGACCCGCCCGGCGGTCCTGGTCAGCAACGACGCGGCCAACGGGGCCGCCCAACGCCGGGGCCACGGCGTGGTCACCGTGGTGCCGGTGACCACCAACACCGCGCGGGTCTACCCGTTCCAGGTGCTGCTACCGGCCGCCGCCACCGGCCTGCCCGCCGACTCGAAGGCGCAGGCCGAACAGGTCCGCTCGGTGGCGGTCGACCGGCTGCGCCAGCGAGCCGGCGGGGTTTCCCCGGACCTGCTGGCCCAACTCGACCGCGCCCTCCGCCTCCACCTGGCCCTCTGACCCCGCCACCCCCGCCAACTCCACACGGGCGAGCCGGCGCGGGTGCACGGTCGCCGTGAGGAACGCGGCCGGTGCGCGGCACCATCCCGGCGCGCTGGCCCTGGCGCCTCACTCGGCGTGGCCGCGGCCGGTGGGACCGACGCCAGGTGGGTCGACCGGAGGCACGACCCCCGCCTGGTTTCGGCTCCTTGGTCGAGGCGCGCCGTGTGCGTCGGAGTCGTCCTTCGCCATCCCGCGTCGGTTCTCCGACCGTGTCCCCCGCGTTGGCCGGCCTTGCCCTGGGTCATGCCGGCCTCGGCCTCGCCTCAGCATTGGTCAACCTCGAACAGAGGTTCGACACGAACAGGTGAACCTTGATTTCTGTCCACAAAGGACAAACAAGGGTTACCGTTCCCGAGCCAGAAAGCTCAGCGCCACGAGCCGAAGAGGCGCTCCAGCAGGTCGAGTAGGTCGTACGCCGCGTCCAGTGCCGGGTTGCCGGACGCCGGGCGGAAGCGCACCACCTGGGGGTCGTGGTCGCTGGCCTGCTCGGCGAACTCCGCGTTGAGGTGTACCACGTCGTAGTCGACACCCCGCGGTGCGCGGGAGATCAGCACGTGGTCCAGCACCTGCGAGCGTCCCTCGAAGACGTAGCTGTACCGCTCCGTCT
Organism: Amycolatopsis arida; assembly: GCF_900115565.1. Taxonomy (GTDB): domain Bacteria; phylum Actinomycetota; class Actinomycetes; order Mycobacteriales; family Pseudonocardiaceae; genus Yuhushiella; species Yuhushiella arida. The sequence goes on from NZ_FOWW01000003.1 coordinate 126,302, forward strand.
CGGGCAACGTGTCGATCAGCGCGGTCAGCGCGCCGCCCTCGGTGAGGGTGCGCACGGTCGGCGAGAAGGCGTAGTCGTTGATGTCCCCGGCCACCACCACGTTCGCGCCGCGGTCGGCGGCCAGCAGCTCGTCGACGAACGCCCGCAGCACCCGCGCCTGCGCGATCCGCTGCGTCTCCGACCCCCGCGTGGGCGGCTGGAACCGGCCGTGCAGCGGCTGGTCACCGCCCTTCGACGCGAAGTGGTTGGCCACCACGAACACCGTCCGCCCGCGGAAGACGAACTCCCCGGCCAGCGGCTTGCGGCTGTCCTCCCACGCCGGGTCGGTCGGGTCCACCCGGCCGGGCGAGATCGACAGCCGCGCCTTGCCGCGCGAGCGCTCCACCCGCACCGGGGTGGTCGCGTCGCCACCGGGTCGGTCCACGAAGGACACCCGCTTCGGGTCGAACAGGAACGCCACCCGGATGTTCCCGCCGGGCTGCCCGCCGTCGGCGAGGTCCACCGGGTCGATCTGCCGCCACTCGTACCGCGGCCCGCCGGCCGCCACGATCGCGTCGACGAACCGCGCCAACGTCCGCTCGGTCGACACCACCCCGTCGCCGTGCCCTTCCGGCCCGTTGTCGTCCTGGATCTCCTCCAGGGTCACGATGTCCGGCGCGGCGAGGTGGTGCACGATCCCGCGGGCCAGCTCGTCGAACTTGGCCTGCTCGTTCACCGCCGACAGGTTCTCCACGTTGTACGTGGCCACCGCCAACTCGCCGCCGCGCTGCCGACGGGTGACCTCGCGGGTCAGCCCGTTGTCCCGCACCTCGCCGAGCACGCTGGCGAACAGCGTGTAGCCGCCGAACCGGTCGTACTCCACCGGGCCGGACGTCGCCCCGGCCAGCGTGTCACCGGTGTTGGCCTTCGGGAACGGCCGCTGCCCGAACGGGATCAGCGACTCCACCTTGAGCACGCCGGTGTTCGGCCGGTCGTAACCGGTGTAGACGGTGCCACCGCGGGCCGAGGCCCACTCGTCGGGCTTGGTGGTCACGTACAGCTCGTGGTACTCCGTGGTCGGCCCGACGACCCGGGCGTCGCGCACGCCGACCAGCTCGCTCTCGTGCGCCTCCCAGAAGTCGAGCGCGTACCGGTCCGGCTCCAGCGGCAGCGGCTCGATGTTCCCGTCCGGTTGCGGCGCGTACTCGCCGGGCACGGCGTCCGGCGTCAGGCCGAGCGGCTCCGGCACCGGGCGGCCCCGGCCCGTCACCGTCCACTCCGGACTCGCCAGCTGGGTCAGCGACTGGTACGCGGAGTGGGCCGGGTTGTCCGGGTAGTACTCGCCGACCGTGCCGCTCACGCTGACCGCGTCGCCGGGAGTGAGCGGTGGCGTGGTGGAGCCGGTGAAGACGAAGAGGCCCTCGCTGGTGCGCGGGTCGGCGTCGGGCTCCGGGTCCTGCAGCCAGAACCCGCGTGCCGAGCCGAACGAGCGCACCGCGGTGACCACGCCGGTCACCCCGGCCACCCGCTGCCCGTTCAGCGGTGAGACCCGGGTGGTGCCCTGGATGTCGTGGACCCGCGCGGCGACCGGCTCCGGGCCCTCGCCAGGGGCCTCCCCAGCGGCGTTGGTGGGGGTGGGCGCGCCGGCGGTGAAGTCGGCGACGTTGGAGTCGGTGTCGGTGAGCTGCCCGCGGGCCACCGAGGTGGTGTTGCTGGCCGCCGGCGCCGGGGTGCCCTCCCTCACCACGGCGTTGCCGTAGCCGACCAGGTCGACGACGCGCTCGTCCGCGGCGCAGTCGGCCGCCGTGCGGCAGGTGAGCGGCGCGGTGTCGCGGACGAGGGCCACCGTGCCGGCGGTCGCGCCCATGGCGATGCCGCCGGTGGCGTCCGCGGCGGGCAGGTCGACGGTGCCGCCGGCGCCACGCCCCTGCGCCACCAGATAGCGGGAGCCTGGCCACACGCTGCCGGTGAGCGGCGTGGCCTGCCAGCGGCTGCTCGCGCTCGGGCTGGCCGGCAGGTACTGCACGCTCCAGCCGGCGAGGTCCACCGGCTCGGCCCCGGCGGTGGCCAGCTCGACGAAGTCGGTGGTGAGCGTGGCGCCGGAGTTGCCACCACCCCCGTAGACCTCGGCGATCAGGGCGTCGTCGCTGGGGGCGGCACCGGCCGGGGGTGCGACGGTCAGGGCCAGCGCCAGTGCCAGTGCCAGTGCCATGGTGGTGGCGGCGGCGCCGCGGTAGGGCAGGTTCACCCGGTGTCCTCTCGGTACGGGAACATCCCGGGCATCCTTACCCAGACGAGTGAACGAGGGAAGACACTCCGTACAACGGTCCGCTACCAGCCCTGCCGACCAACGCCATGAAGGCCACCTTCATGGCTTCACCTGGGCGGTCGGATGTGCGGAGTCAACCGAGCATGGCCTCGCAGCTGCGGATCACCGTGATGGCCACCCGGCGCCCGCCGGCGTCGAGCAGGGGGCTCTGTGCCCACGCCCGCCACCGCCGCACCGCGTCGAGCACCGTCGCCGGGTCGCCGGCGCCGCCGAGCCGGTCGGTCCCGGCGGTGCCCTCGTCGCCGAGCAGCCGCAGCGCCTCGGCCCGGGGCTCGTCCGGCAACCCAGCCCGGCCCGCCCGCAGCCGGGCCAGCTCCCGCAGCTCACGGAACTCGTGCGCGCCGGCCACCACCCGCTCCAGCTCCGCTGCCAGGGACACCGCGGCCGGGCTCGGCTCGTTGCGCAGCACGATCTCCAGCGCGATGAGCGCCGAACGGGCCTTGAGCACCGGCCGGGGCGCGACGAACCACCGGTCGATCCCGGCCACCAGCTCCGCCAACCCGCTGCGCCGGACCAGCTCGGCGGCGAGCGCCTCGGCACCGCCCGTGCCCTGACGCACCAACGTCACCGCCAGCCGCACCCCGAAGAGACCGAACCGGCCGATCAGCCCGGCTCGCACCTCCGCGGGCAACCCACCGGGTACCGCGGGCCCGGCGAACCGGTCGGCCGACAGCAGGTGCGGGTCCAGCTCCGCCCTGGGCACGCGGGCCAGCACGGCGAACGCGCCGACCTCGTCCTCCCGCAGCGTGCGCCCGGCGTCGGCGAGCAGCCCGGCCACCGGCAGCACGTCCTGGCACAGCCCACCCAGCTCGGTCGCCCTCCGGTGTCGCCGGGCGACCTGCCGCGCCGAGATCAGCGCGTCCACCCGGCCGCCGCCGAGCTCGTCGGCGCGGGAGAGCACGGCCAGCGCGTTCACCGGGGCCGCTCGCGCGATCGCGTGGTCCTGCATCGCGCGCAGCAGCCGCGGGTCGACCTGCGCCGGCCGGGGCACCAGGTACAGCACGGCGTCGGCGTCCATGCAGGTCCGCTCGACCGTGTCCGGTTCGGCCGCGTCCAACGGCGGCGTGTCGACCATGACGGCCCGGTCCGTCCCGATCGCCCGCACCAACGTCGTCTTGCCCGCCGCCCGCGGCCCGGCCACCGCCAGCCGCACCGGCTCGTCCAGCCGCGCGCGATGCCGGCGCAGCCACACGGTGGCGCGCGCGCTGTCCCGGTACAGCTCGAGCGCCCGGTCGAGCAGGCCCCGAACCTGGACGTCCAGGGTCATGCGGTCAGCTCGCGCGGCGCCGCGCCGCCACCACCGCGCAGCGCGTGCGCCCTCCGACGCAGCAGGGCCAGCTCGTCGATGCCGCGCTTGAGCTCCTGGGCGCGGGCGCCCCGCTGCACGGCGTCGGCGTCGATGATCTCCTTGATGGCCTTGGCCGACTCGGTGATCTCGGCCCGCCGCTCCTCGGCGATCTCGCTGAACCGGTCCCGCAGCGCTCGGTGGATCAGCCGGGCGGTGTCCTTGCTGTGCTTGCCGTAGCCGAGGTAGAAGTCGTCGACGTAGCGGTGCGCCGCGGTCCGCGCGGCGGCCTGCCGGCGCTTGAGCCGGTTGCCGCGCTCCTCGAACACGCTCTTCGCGCCGAACGCGGCGCCGGCGCCCAACGAGATCGGGTTGATCAGCGACATCCCGGCGAGCGTGGTGGCCAGGCCGAACATCAGCAGCCCGCTGTAGGAGCCGCGCATGCCGACGAACAGCTTCTGCCCGATGCCGAACCGCTCGATGCTCGGCATCCGCAATTCGCCGAGCTGCCCCGGTGGGGCGTCCCTGGCCACCGCGGCGGGCAGCACGTCCGGCTCGCGTGGTGCGACGTGCCGGCCGATCTTGCGGGCGATCCAGTCGAAGCGGTCGAGCAGCCATCGTGAGTTGGTCTCGGCGACGGCGGTGAGGTTGTCCCGCAGCCACCGCTCGAACTCCGGCCACACCTTGGCGGGGTCGGCCACCTCGAAGTACTCGTCGACCTCGCGCAGGATCTGCCGGGTCCGGTCCCGCAGGTCGTACTCCACGTCCGACTGCAGGTCGGCGACCTCGTCGGCGAGCAACGTCTGCCACCGGGCCGACGCGCGCTGGAGTCGTTCCAGCGCACGCCCCGCCTCCCGCCACCGCTCGGTGAGCTCGCCGGTGTCCGCCTGCCGGGTCGCGGTGTACGCCTCGCGCAGCGGCGCCAGCAACTGGTCGACGGCCAGCCCGCTGGCGACGCCGGCCGACTGGCCGGCCAGGACGTCGACCCGGCCGAGCAGGTCGCGGTGCAGGCAGCGGACCAGCTCGCCGAACCCGGACTCCTCGTTGAGCGCGCGGTCACCGGCGCGGGCGGCGGCCAGCCGGAGCGCGGCCGACACCGGGAGCACGGTGGCCGGCAGGCCGCCGTTGGCCAGCCGGGTCCGGTTGCGTTCGGCCACCCGGCGCCAGTCCGGCGTCAGGTCGATCTTGGTCAGCACCACCAGCACCATGGGGCACAGCCGGACGACCTTGCCGAGCAGGTCGAGCTCGGTGGGGGACAGCTCGCCGGTGGCGTCGGAGACCACGAGCGCGGCGTCGGCCTGGGGCAGAGCGGTGGGCACGGACAGCGCGGCCGGGTCGGTGACCGGCGGGGTGTCGATCAGCGCGAGCCCGCCGGCCAGCAGCTCCCGGGGCAGCCCGATCTCGATCCGGGCGAGCGTGTCGGGCGAGCGGTTGGCCCTGGCGGTGGCGGCCTCGACGGCGACGGGGGTGCGGGCGGGGACGGGCCTCTCGAGCGCGCGGGGACCGGCGGTGAGACCGTCGTCGGCGACCAGGGTGGCGCTGGGAGTCTCGGCGTGCTGGACGACCGCGGGGACAGTGGTGGTGTGGTCGTCGCCCACGGCGCAGACCGGCGCGTTGACCAGGGCGTTGACGAGCTGGCTCTTGCCCTGTCCGGCCGCGCCGACCACGAGCACCCGCACCTTCCGGTCCAGCAGCTGGGTGCGGCGACCGTGCAGCCACTCCACCAGGTCCTGGCGCCGATGTGCGACACAGGCCCGGATGGTGTCGTCCAGTACCTCCAGCCAAGGCGCGGTCATCACCCCGCGAGTGTGCCGCGTCCCCGACGGTCGGCAAAAGGCGGGGCCCGCCTTGCTCGGCGGGCCCCGCCTTCGTCAGCTGGGTCCGGCGCTCAGTGCCCCAGGTCCAGGTCGTCGGCCGACTGCGGGACGGACAGGTCCTTCCCGAGGTTCTCCAGGCCGCCGAGCGGGCTCTGCGACACCGCGTCGCCGAGCGGGCTGCTCGAGATGCCGTTCTCCAGGTCCGCGCGCAAATCGGTCGGCTCCGGCAGCGGGTTGACCACCGGCAGCTCCGGAAGGGCCGGCAGCTCAGCGGGCAGCTGGTCCGCCGACAGAACGCCGGACACCTGCTCCGGCAGGTCCTTCGGCAGGTCCACCGGCAGCCCGAGCCCGGTCTCCGGCATCCCGACGTCCTTCAGCTGGATCGGCTGCCCCAGGCCGGAGGACAGGTCACCGTGCCCCGCGGTCTCCGGAAGCCCTTCCGGCACGCCGGGGGTGGGCAGGTCCGCCGGCAGGGCGCCGGAGAAGGCCTGGCCGTCGGACGCCATGTACGTGGCGAGCGCGCCGCCGGCGCCCTCGCCACCCCGGTCCAGCGCGTCGAGGTCGAGCAGGTCGGCGTGGTCGACGAGCCCGGCCGAGGGCGCGGCACCTTCGAACGTCGCCCCACCCGAGGCGCCGTCGTGGTCACCGGACACGGAACCCTCACCGGAAGCGTGGTCGCCCCGGTAGGAGCCCTCACCGGAGAAGCTGTCCTGGTCGCCGGAGCCGGCGAAGGCGAACTGGCCGAGGCCGGAGCCGGAACCGTCGTCGATGGTCACGCCGTTCGTGCCCGCCGAGACGGCCATGGACTGGTCGATCCGCTGGAACTCGACGGCACCGCCGACGGTCCCACCGCTCGTGTCGACGTCGGCGGCACCGGCGACCGAGCCGACGTCGGACAGCACCCCGCCCGCACCGGCGACACCGTCGCCGCCCCCGTCCACGGAGCCGGTCAGCATCCCGTGGCGCGGGAGGTCGGCGGCCAGCGCGCCGCTCGCGCCGTCCGCCCCCGCGGTGACGGAGCCCGCGGTGTCGAGCCGCTCGCTGTCGTAGCCACCGGCCATCGAGAAGCCGTCCGCGCCGCCGTCCCCGGTGACGGCGAACTGGAACTGCTCGAGGCCGACCCTGTCCGCACCGGCCTGCGCGATGGCGTGGAGCTGGTGGATGGCGGCCTCGGTGTCGCCGAGCGAGGGGGCGGCCGGCAGGTCGGCCAGGTCGGCGCGCGGGGCGTCGGCGGCGGGCACGCTCGGGACGTCGGCCGCGGGCACGCTCGGGACGTCGGTGGCGGGCAACTGCACGTGGTCGAGGACGAGCGGCACCACTTCCTGCACGTCCTGCGCGGTGACGTCGCTCAGGCCGGCGGCGTCGAGCGCGGCGACCGGGTCATCGGCGAACGCGGAGCGGGCGGCCGGCTCGGTCAGCAGGGCGAGGACGAACTCGTGCAGCGTCTGCGGCTCGTGCTCGCACTCACCCGCGTGGTGTGACATCGACAACGGAGCATCTCCTTGGTCGGGAAGTCGTGAAAGTGACCACGCCCGGCGGGGGGCACCGCCGGGCGATGGCAGTGAGGTTATGGACTCCCGCGAGGCCGCCACATCGGGGATCGGCCCGAGTCCCCACCAGCCCGCCGGCTAGGGGACGGCCCTCCGCTCGTTAGGGGGTTAGGGGGTGCCGAGGGCACCTACTCGGGGACTGCCATTCGGGGTAGCCCTTTGGTACGAAAGGGAGCGCCCCCGCGGGGGTCGAGTTCGGTCGAGCAACCGAGGGGACCGCTGCATGCGCTACGTCCTGGGCGTCGACGTCGGCGCCACCCGCACGGCGGCGGCGGTCTCCCGGCACGCCGAGGGCTCCTGGGACGAGCCGCAACCGGCCTCGCTCGACGGCGGGCGCTGGGTCGAGTCGGTGCTGCACGTCTCCCCGGAGGGCGTGCTGGCCGGGGGGAGCGCCCGCCGGCTCGGGCTCGCCGAGCCGGAGCGCGTCGCCACCGGTTTCCTCCGCCGGATCGGCGACGACGTGCCGTTCGTGTTGGGCGACGCCCGGTACCGGGCGGAGGTGCTCACCGCGGCCCTGGCCGGCTGGGTGGCCGACCGGGTGGCCGAGGCCGAGGACGGCGAGGCGGTCCAGGTCGCGGTGACCCACCCGCCGGGGTGGGGCGCGCACCGCCGGGCGCTGCTGCACGACGCGTTGCACGAGGCCGGGCTGCCCGGCGCGCTGCTGCTGCCGAGCCCGGTCGCCGCCGCGCAGGGGCACGAGCCGGATGTCGGCGCGGCGATCGCCGTGTGCCGGTTGGGCGGCGAGCACGTCGAGGCCACCGTGCTGCGCCGCACACCGTCCGGGTTCGAGCTGGTCGCGCACACCGAGGCGGCCGAGCCCGCCGCCGGCGCGCACTTCGACGACCTGCTGCTGCGGCACGTGCTGGGGCGGCTGGACGAGCCCGCGGTGGCCGAGGACGTCGCGGCGCTGGCCCGGCTTCGGGCGGAGTGCACGGCGGCGAAGGAGCGGCTGTCGTCGGTGACCGACGTGACCATCCCGGCTCCGTTCGCGGCGGCCGGCGGAGTGCACGTGAGCCGGGCGGAGTTCGAGCGGTTGATCCGCCCGGCGGTGGCGGGTACGGTCGCGCTGCTGCGCGGGGTGGCCGACGCGGTGCCCGCCGAGCGGCTCGCGGTGGCGGTGCTCGCCGGCGGCAGCGCGCGGGTGCCGTTGGTCACCGACCTGGTGCAGGAGGCGTTGCCGTGCCGGGTCGCGGTGGACGCCGACCCGGGAACGGCGTTGTGCCGGGGCGCGGCGCTGGCGGCTCAGCCGCACCCGGTCGACCCGCCCCACCCGCCGGAGCCGCGGGGCAGCTCGACCGCGCTGGTGGCGTCGAGTCCGGACCTGCCGGCCCTGCCCGACGACGACCTCGGGCCACCGCCGCGACGCCCACCGGTGGAGATCACCCCGCTGGAGCCGCCGCGGACCCGGCTCGGCCGCCCGCGCAGGGCCACGACCACGAAGGACGGCGAGTGAAGCAGCCCACCGCGACCCCGACCGACCTCGTCCTCGACGAGCCGACCCGGCGGCTGGCCGCGGCCGTCGCCACCGGGCGGCTCGCGCCGGCCCGGCTGGCGGTCGTCGCGCCGGGCGGGTACGGCAAGTCGGCGTTCCTGGCGCACCTGGAGCGGGAGTGCGTCCGGGTCGGCACGCCGGTGGCCCGGTTCCGGCAGGGTGCCGAGCCGGCGGCGGTGGTGCTGGTGGACGACGCGCACGACCTGGGCGAGCGGGAGCTGGCCGGGCTCGCCGAGCTGGCCGCCGACGAGCGGACCGGGCTGGTGATCGCGGCCAGGACGTGGCCGCGGTCCGCGGCGTTGAACGCGATGCTCGGCGGACTGCGCGGGCAGGTGGTGCTGCGCCCGCTGGACGCCGGGCAGATCGCCGAGTTGGTGCCGGCGCGGCTGGCCGAGTTCGTGCACGCGCAGACCGGTGGCGTGCCGGGGCTCGTCCGGATCCTGGCCGGAGCGTTGACCGGGCGGACCGAGCGCGAGGTGCCGGCCGCGGCGCTGGCCGAGCTGCGGCACGAGCTGGACCGCGCGGACACCGACACGCTGCGGGTGCTGCTGGCCGCCGACGTGGGCGCGGGGCGGGACGTCGACCTGCTGGCCGGGCTGCTGGAGACACCGCCGGAACGAGCGGTCGAGGCGGCGCGGGCGACCGGGCTGCTGACCCAGGACGGGACGCTGCTGCCGATCGGGAGCCGGGCGCTGCGGGCGCTGGTGCCGGCCAGTCGGCGGCACGCCGTGTGCCGTCGGCTGGCGGAGCTGCGGCTGCGGCGGGGCGGCCGGGTGCTGCCGCTGGTCCGCCCGCTGCTCGACGTCGGGTTGGGCGGACCGGAGGTGGCGGCGACGTTCCGGGCCGGGGCCGAGGAGGCCGCCGCTGGTGACCCGGCGCTGGCGGCGCGGCTGCTCGACGCGGCGGTGGCCGCCGGCCTGCCGGCGGCGGAGGTCGGAGCGTGGCGGGCGGAGCTGGCCGCGCGAGCCGGCGACCTGGACACCGCGTTGCGCCTGGCCGACGAGGTGATCGCCGCCCCGGAGGCACCCGAGCGGTCGGCGGGCGCACGGGTGGCCGGGGTCGCGCTGGCACACCGCGGGCAGCTGGCTCGCAGCGCGGAGCTGTTCCGTTGGGCGGGCAGCGCGCCGGCGTTCGCCGCGATCGGGTTGCTCGGCACCGGGCGGCCGGCCGAGGCCGGTGCGGTGCTCGACGCGGCGCCCGGCGACGCGCCGCCGACGCTGCTGTCCGGTGCGATGTCGGCGGCGGCGCGGGGCCTGCTCGACTCGGTGACCGGGTCACCCACCCTCGCACTATCCACTTTGGCCAGCTCCGCGGAGATGCTGGAGCCGGTGGGGCGGGGTGTGCTGCTGCCGGACAGCCCGGCCGCGCTGGGCGCGGTGGTCGCGATCCACGACGGTCAGCTGGCGATCGCGGAGTCGCTGGTGGAGCGGGCGCTCGCGGCCGGGGTGGGTGGCGCATTGCTGGCGGCCCGGCACCGGTTGCTGCTGGCGTGGGCGGCGATGGTGCGCGGCGACCTCGAGACGGCCACCGCTCGGCTGCGGGCGGCGGGGCAGCCGACGGCGCCGCGGGACTGGCTGTTCGCGGTGGGGCTGCGGGTCGGCCTGGCGCGGCGGGCGAGCGACGTCGGGGGGTTGCGACGGATCTGGGGGCAGGCGTGCGAGGCGGTGATCCGGCACCCGGTGGACCTGTTCACGCTGTTGCCGTTCGGGGAGCTCGCGGTGGCGGCCGCGCGGCTCGGCGACCACGACCGGTTGGTGCCGCACCTGCGCCGGGTGCGCGAGCTGCTCACCGCACTGGACGAACCTCCACTGTGGACGACACCGGTGTGGTGGAGCGCGCTGCACTCGGCGATCGTGGCGGAGCGACCGGAGGAGGCGGCGGAGGCTGCCGAGGCGCTGGGGGTCGGTGGGGGCTCCTACCGGGCGACGCTGGCGGCGGCGGCGCGGTGCTGGGTGCGGGTGATGGGCGGGAAGGTCGAGCGCGACGAGGTGGAGGCGGCCGCGCGCGGCCTGCACGACGCGGGGCTGTGCTGGGACGGGGCGCGGTTGGCCGGGCAGGCGGCGATCCGGACCCGCGACCGGGCGGCGATGGTGGCACTGCTGGACACGGCGCGGGGGTTGCAGGGGGAGGGCGCGGCACCGCGGGTGGAGCCGGCCGCGCCGGGTGGGGGGCGGTTGAGCGAGCGGGAGCTGCAGGTGGCGGAGCTGGTGGTGGCCGGGATGACCTACAAGCAGGTCGGCGACCGCCTGTTCATCTCGGCGAAGACCGTGGAGCACCACATGGCCCGCATGCGTCAGCGGCTGGGCGCCCGCAACCGCGCGGAGTTGCTGGCCCAGCTCCGCGCCCTGCTCGGCAAGTGAGCGAATCCTTCGACAGCAGCAGCCCGGCGAACGTCCGCCGACCAGCGCCAGCGAGGAGGAGACCGCGGGCGAGCCTGCGAGCACGCCATGCAACACAGCAGCCCGGCGAACGTCCGCCGACGAGCGCCAGCGAGGAGGAGGCGTGAGCGCGGGTCAGTCACGGGACACGACGAGCCGGAAGCCGGCGTCGTACTCCCGCTGGTCGAGCAGGTCCTGGTGCCGGCGCCGCCACCGCCCGCCGGCCAGGTCCGCCCGTAGGCGCCGCAACCCGCGCTCGGCGGCGGCGGGGTCGCACCGCGCGAGGGCGGAACAGTTCCGCCGGACCTCCGGATCGAGGTAGGCCTCCGGCCGGCGCCAGTGGGCGGGGAACACGCCATCGGTGAAGTCCCAGGGCAGGGGCAGCGGGATCATCCGCTCGGCGCCGAGCTCGGCGGCGATCTCCGGAGCGGACGGCCGGCGCCGTTCCAGGTCGGCGATCTCCGGTACGTACTCCCGCACGAACCAGTAGTCGAGGTGCCGTCGAACGTCGTAGGCCAGCACGACCCGCAGCGGGGCGACGCGGCGCAGCTCAGCGAGCCCGCGACGCCAGTCGGCCCAGTGGTGCACGGTGAGCACGGCGAGGGCGGCGTCCACCACTCCGCTGCGCACCGGCAACCGCTCGGCCACCGCACGCACCACGGGCGGCGAGCCCTCCGGTCGCTGCCGGATCATCGCGGCGGATGGCTCGACGGCGATCACGTCCCGGTCGGCCGGTTCGTAGGATCCGGTGCCGGCGCCGACGTTCACCAGTGACTCGGCGTCTCCGAGGGATTCGGTGATCACCGACATCCAGCGGGGATCGGTGCGGCGACCGCGGGCGTAGGAAGTCCCGATTCGGTCATAGAGCTGATCCATCGGCCCACGCTCCCACGGTCGATGTGATCGCTGCCGTACGGAGCTCCGGCGCGCGCTGTTCGGCATGTGAGCTTCGGCCGCCCCGACTGGGCTCGCCGTGCTCGGCTCCGGACCTCGCGATGCGACACGACCAGTCCCGCCGGTGAGTCAGCGCTCGAGCTGGTGCCCGGTCGCGCCGAGTGCCTCGCGGAGGACGCGGACCGCCTTGGGACCGACGCCGTGCAGCGCCAGCAGCTCGGCCTCGGTCAGGTCGGCGACCTGGGCGAGGGTGGTGATGCCGGCGCCGGCTAGCGCCTGCGTGGCCGGTCGTCCGATGGCCCTGGGCAGGTCACCGACCTCACCGGGGACCACGGTCTCCGCGGCTGCCGCCCGCGCCGCGAGCCGGTCGGGGGCGTGCGCGAGCCAGGCTCGGCGTACCCAGTGGTTGAGCTGCTGGCCGTCGACGTCCCCGAGCGGGACGCGAACGCCGGCGGGGGTCAGCCGCTCGGCGGTCGGGTGCGCCGCCAGCATCTCGTCCGCCTCCTCCGCGGGGAGGTGAAGCCGCACGGTGTCGTTCTCGCCCGTCGAGGCGAACCGTGTGCCGCCGACGATGAACGCCACCATGCCGGAACCGATGGCGTGCTCGGCGGTCCCGGGAAGGGACAGCGCGGTCCTGCGAAGCTGCGCGAGAGTCGTCACGAGCACACCGTGACACGCGGGTCCGACAGTGTCGGGGCCGGTGCCGGGCCGGTGCCGGACTGGTTATCGGCCTCACCGCCGGGCACCGCTGCCGGGCACCGCTGCCGGCGCTCGCGCAAGGCTCGACACGGTCGACCCGGGCACGGACTCGTACACCGTTTGACCCGGACCATCGGGCCCAACGCGAACACCCCGTCGACCGGAGCAGACCCGCCGAGGACAGCGGCCCGACGAGCCAGGGCAGCCGGCTCACTAAGCCAGGGCGTCGGCCCCACGAGCCGAACATCGGGCCAACCAGGCAGGACAGCCGGCCCCACGAGCCGAACAACGGCCCACGAGCCAGGATGGCGGCCCCCGAGCCGAACATCGGGCCGACGAGAACGAACGGGCTCAACGGCGACGATCGAACGAGAACGAAATGGGCTCAACGAGAACGAACGCGAGCCCTCCGACCCACCTACCTACTACCCGCCGCACCCTGGGGGCCATCCCCGGGTCCATTCTATCGGTCCTGGGGGTCGGCAACGGGCGCTCGCGAAATCTGTGGATCACCGATGGGTGATGTGGACAACTCGATGCCGGCAGGCCGCGGAACCCCGCGGCCATGGTGTCGGGCAGGGAACCCCGCGGGCGCCGGCCGGGCATGGTGGAACGCCGGCTGAGCCGGCACGCGCCAGCCCGCGGAGCATCCGCGAGAGGCGGCCGGCTCGGGGAGCCGTCCACCGGGCGGTCGAGCACCGCGCTCGGCCGCCTCCATGTGGAAGCAGCCGTGGGAGCGACGGTTCACGTCGGCACGACCGGTGGAAACAGTCAGGGCGGGCGCCGGAAGTCCGACGCCCGCCCTGATCACGGCGGTAGCGGTGGGATTTGAACCCACGGAGGGGGGTTGCCCCTCACGCGCTTTCGAGGCGCGCTCCTTCGGCCGCTCGGACACGCTACCGCCGAACACCATACCGGACCCGGTTCCCGCCCCTCGAAGGCCGGGTCCGTCCCTGGCGCTCCCACCGCCGACGCCGCCCGCCCGATCCAGCGCGCCACCATCGCGGCCGATCCCGGGGCCAAGCCGCGAGGCACGGCCTCGACCACACCGCCGACGCTCGCACGCCGGCAGGACCCGCCCGAGCCAACCCACCGACACGACCCGACCAACCCGAGCAAGACCGGGAAGCACGCGCCGCGGCCGGGACGCACCGCCGACACCCGCACACCGGCAAGACCCGCCCGAGCCAACCCACCGACACGACCCGATCATCTCCGAGCAATGCCGCGAGAGCACATGGCGCGGCAAAGCCCGCCTGAGCCAACCCCGCCGTCACAACACGGCCAACCCCGAGCAGGACCGGGAAGCACGCGCCGCGGCCGGGACGCACCGCCGACACCCGCGAGGCCCGCCCGAGCCAGCCCGCCGTCACGACCCCGAGCAAGGCCGGGAGGCACACGGCGTCGACACGCCGACCCGGGAGGCGCCGCTGACGCCCGCGCGCCGGCGAGGGCCGCACGATGGCGAGGCCCACCCGAGCCAACCCCGCCGTCAGGACGCGATCAGCCCGAGCAAGGCCGGGCGCACGCCGAGCCCACCCGGCGCTCGCCGGACCGGGCCGGGTTGCTACTTGTTGAACTTGTCCTTCAGGTCCTGCACCGCGCCGGTGGCCTTGTCGCGCAGGTCGTGGCCGGTCTCCTTGGCCTCGCCCCTGGTCTGGTCGGCCTTGCCGGAGTCGCGCAGGTCCTCGTTGTCGGCGGCCTTGCCGAGCTTCTCCTTCGCCGCGCCGGTCGCCTGCTCGGCCTTGTCCTTCGCCTTGTCGAACGCACTCATCGTGGTGGTCCCTCCTTGTCGCGCCCGGCTGGAATGACCGGACACCAGGTGGGATACCCCGGGACGGCGGAACCGTCACGGGCGGCGAGCGTCGATCACCCCTCGGGATTAGCCCGATGCGAACCGAAGAACTCCGCCAGCAGCGCGGCACACTCGTCGGCGAGCATCCCGCCGCGCACCTCCGGCCGGTGGTTCAGCCTGCGGTCCCGCACGACGTCCCACAGCGACCCCACCGCCCCGGTCCGCGGCTCCCACACCCCGAACACCACCTTCGCCACCCGCGCGAGCACCAGCGCGCCGGCGCACATGGTGCACGGCTCCACGGTCACCGCCAGGGTGCAGCCCTCCAGCCGCCACCCGTCGCCGTACGCCCGAGCGGCCGCCCGGAGCGCGAGAACCTCCGCGTGCGCCGTGGGGTCGGCGAGCTCCTCGCGGGCGTTGTGCGCGCTGGCCAGCGGCGCCCCGTCCGGGGCGAACACCACGGCGCCGATCGGCACGTCGGCCGTGCCCCGCGCGGCCCGGGCGGCGGCGATGGCGGCCCGCACGGCAGCCTCGTCGCTGACCATGCGGCTACAGCTCGTCCAGCAGCGCCGTGAACTCGTCGGCGAAGCCGCAGCGCTGGGCGATCATCTGCAGCTGCTCGTCCGGGTAGAGGTCCACCTCGCCGACGATCACCTCGAGCTCCCCCGCCGGCAGGCCGAGGTCGGCGAGGATCTCCAGGTCGCCCTCCGGCCACACGGTGTCGTCGTCCTCGTCGGGCGGGTCCACCCGAAGCAGGTCGAGCACGTCCGCGGCGATGTCGTAGTCGAGCGCCGCCGCCGCGTCGGACAGCAGGAGCGACACCCCGCGCGGGCTCGGCCGGACGACCACGAAGAACTCGTCGTCCACCGCGAGCAGGCCGAACACCGCTCCCGTCGATCGGATCTTGCGTAGCTCGGTGATCGCCGCGTCCAGCTCGGCGAGCGCGGCCGGGTCCAGCGGGTTGCACCGCCACCGGCCGTCCTCCCGGACCACGGCCACTGCGAATCCCGCGATCGGCTCCTTCACCGCCATGCGCACACCGTATTCCGCCGGGCGGTGGAAAGCACGCGCAGTCCCCTCTCGGGCCGCCAAGGTGTCACCATCGAGCCATGGAACCCACCGAGCTGCCATCGCTGCGACCAGCCCCGCCGCGTTCCGACATCCGCTTCGCCGACCTGCTGGACCAGGCGCGGGCACTGCAGCCGAGGACGGTCGCGCTGCGCCGGGACATCCACCGGCATCCCGAGCAGGGCCTGGATCTGCCGCGCACCCAGGCGGCCGTGCTCACCGTGCTGGACGAGCTGCCGGTGGAGATCCGCCGCGGCCACTCGGTGGGCTCGGTCACCGCGGTGCTGCGGGGCGCGCTGCCCGGGCCGGCGGTGCTGCTCCGGGGCGACATGGACGCCCTGCCACTCACCGAGGACACCGGGTTGGAGTACGCCTCCGCCGTCGACGGCACGATGCACGCGTGTGGGCACGACCTCCACGTCGCGATGCTCGCCTCCGCGGCGAGGCTGCTCGCCGAGCGCGCCGACGAGCTCGCCGGGTCGGTGGTGTTCATGTTCCAGCCGGGCGAGGAGGGCTACCACGGCGCGCGGCACATGCTCCACGAGGGCGTGCTGGACGCCGCCGGTGAGCGGGTGCGCCAAGCGTTCGCGCTGCACGTCGACGCCAAGTCGCCGAGCGGGCTGGTCGCGACCCGGCGGGGCCCGATCATGGCGTCGGCGGACCGGTTCACCGTGTGGGTCACCGGCAAGGGCGGGCACGGCTCGGCGCCGCACGACGCGATCGACCCGGTGCCCGCGGCGGCGGAGCTGGTGGGGGCGTTGCAGGCGCTGGTCACCCGTCGGATCAGCGTGTTCGAGCCGACGGTGCTGTCGGTGACCAGGATCTCCACCGGCACCACCAGCAACATCATCCCGGAGACCGCCGAGCTCGAGGGGACCGTACGGACGCTGTCGGAGAGCACCAGGGCGTTCGTTCGGGAGGAGCTGCCGAAGGTGTGCGAGCACGTCGGCGCGGCGCACGGCTGCCGGGTCGCCGTCGAGATCGAGCCGGGCTATCCGGTGACGGTGAACGACGCCGCGACCGCAGACCAGGTACTGGCGCTGGCCGCGGACGTGCTCGGCGCGGAGCACTCGGCGCCGATGGTCGACCCGGTGATGGGCGCCGAGGACTTCTCCTACGTGTTGCAGCGAGTACCGGGGGCGTTCGCGTTCCTCGGCGCGTGCCCGCCCGGCGTCGACCCGGCGGAGGCGGCGGCCAACCACTCGAACCGGGTGCTCTTCGACGAGGCGGCGATGGCGCACGGCGTCGCGCTGTACGCGGCGTTCGCGCTGGCCGCGCTGCGTTGATCCCGCGTTGCTCCAGCATTGATCCCGCGTTGATCCCGCCCTGAGCACGGGCGCGATGTGCCGGCCGTGCTCGGCCGGCGGCTCGGTGTGACCGGTTCTGTCGGCCGGGTAGGGCAGGATGTCCGACGTGCGAGCGATGTGCGTGATCGGACTCGGATTGATCGGCGGCTCCCTGCTCCGCGCGGCGAGCGCGGCGGGCCACCCGGCGTGGGCGGCCTCCGCGTCCACGCCGGACGCCGAGGCGGCCGCCGCGGACGGCTTCGACGCGGGCACCGACGTCACCGGCGCGCTGCGGCGAGCGGCCGACGCCGACGCGATGGTCGTGCTGGCGGTGCCGCTGACCGCGGTCGACGACGTGCTGCGCGCCGTCGCCGAGTACGCGCCGGAGTGCCTGCTCACGGACGTGACCAGCGTGAAGGGGCCGGTTCGCGACGCCGTGCGCCGGCGGGTGCCGCGGGCCCGGTTCGTCGGCGGGCACCCGATGGCGGGCACCGCGCGGTCCGGGTGGGCCGCCGGGAGCGCGGCGTTGTTCTCCGGCGCGGCCTGGGTGACCTGCGTCGAGGAGGACACCGACCTGGCGGCGTGGGCCGAGGTGGCCGCGCTGGCCCTCGCGGTGGGGGCGCACGTGGTGCCGCTGCCGGCGGACGCGCACGACGAGGCGGTGGCGCGGATCTCGCACCTGCCGCACCTGTTCGCGGCGGTGCTCGCCGGGGTGGGGGCACAGGGCGGGCCGGTGGCGGCGGCGCTGGTCGCGGGGTCGTTCACCGACGGGACGCGGGTGGCGGGCTCGCGGCCCGAGCTGCTGCGCGCGATGGTGGAGGGCAACCGGGACGCGCTGCTGCCGGTGCTGGACGAGGCGCTCGGCCGGCTCGGCGCGGCCCGCGGGTCGCTGGCGTCGACCGGTGGCCTCGCCGCGACGATCAACGCGGGGCACGAGGGTCGGCGGGCCCTCGAGGAGCTGCGCGCGGCCACCCGGGCGGGGGTGCGGGTGGACCTGACGGCGCCGGACGCCCGGCAGGGCCTGCGCGCGCTCGGCGAGCGCGGCGGCCGGCTCGTCGCGCTGGACGGGACCGTGGCCGTCGGCGAGGTGGCCCAGGCATGACGCCGCTGGGGATCCTGGTCTCGCTCAGAGCAGGCGCGTCATGAACGCGCTGTTCGGGTCGGGCCGGTAGTCCGCGAAGGGCTCGCAGTAGCGGAATCCGAACTTCTCGTACAGCTTCCTGGCGGGCCGAAAGAACTCGGCCGAGCCGGTCTCGAGGCTCAGCCGAGCGAATCCGCGGCGCGTGGCCTCGGTGATGATGTGCTCCAGCAGCAGGGAGCCGATCCCGCTTCGCTTGCGCGCCGGCGTGGTTCGCATCGACTTCAGCTCGGCATGGCCGGCGTCCAACCGCTTGATCGCCCCGCAGCCCACCACCTCGTCCCCGTCCAGCACCGACCAGAAGGTGACCTCGGGCCGGCGGAGCGCGTCGAGGTCCAGGGCGTGCGCGCTCTCCAGTGGTGTGATGGACCGCATCTCCCGGACGTGCTCCTGGAGGAACTCGGCGATCCGCGCGCCGGACAGGTCGTCCACGACGATCTTCATCCCGCTCCCCTCCCTCGAGGTGTCCCGGCGCCGAGGCGCGGCGCCACTCTAGATCCCTTCCGGCCGAGGAGCACCACCTTTGTGAGCAGCACGAAGAGCGGCGCTCTCGCTCCTCAACGAGAGGAGCGAGAGCGCCGCTGGTGAACCCGAATCCACGCTCGACAGGCGGCGTTACCGGCCCGGGGGAGGGCCCGGCTTCGGCGGCGGCTGCTGCCCACCCCCGGGCTGGCCACCCTCGCCCTGGCCGCCCTCACCCTTGTTCAGCAAGCCCTTCGCCTTCTGCGTCGCGCTGTCGATCTTGTCCGAGTGCTGCCCGAACTTGGACTTGGCGACCTCATTGGCCTTGTCCAGGCCCTGTGTCACCTTGTCGCTGTGCTTGCTCACCGCGTCCTGCGCCTTGTTCTTCAACTTGTCGAAGTTGATGCCCATTTGCGCCTCCTTCCAGACCCCGGGACTCCGCGCTCGGGGGCGCCACGCTCCCGGGTTCCCGGCTGCTCCCATCCCAACCGTGCGCGGGAGAACTCGCAACGCGAGCGTCCTCCGCCGTCACCCACCCGGGTCGCACCGCCTCGAACACTGCGTTGACCTGGTCGACCACGCCGGACAGCTGCTCCCCGCCGGGCAGCGGCACGGGCACCGGGTCGCGCTCCGCCCGCAGCGCCGCGGCGAACTCGGTGAGTGCCGCGGTCACCAGCCGCGCGTCCGCGGGGTTCGGCTCCGACGCCCCGTGCTCGACCGACACGACCACCTCCGTCACCGCGTCGGCCACCCGCTCCAACCCGACGATCGCCGGCCACCACGCCGTCGCCTGCCGCCCCGCCGGCGACGGCTCGACCACCACCTGCTGGAACGCGGTGCGCAGGTCGGTCAGCCCGCGGTAGGCGCGGCGCCGCAGCCGCGCCCGCTCGGTTCGCTCCGCCGCGGTCCGCGCCGGCAGCAGCCCGCGGTCGACGTACCGGGCCACCGCCTCCGCCACGTCGGCCAGCCGCCCGCCGATCCGTGGCCGCCGGCTGCCCGGCCACAGCAGGTACCCGAACACCAGCACGATCGCGCACCCGATCACCGTGTCGACCAGCCGGGCCAGCACCACCGCCCATTCGCCCTGGTTGGTCAGGTCCATCTGCACGATGATCAGGGGCGTCACGAACGCGCTGAGGATCCCGTAGTTGCGCACCTTTCCGATGGCCACGCCGGCGGCGAACACCGCGACCAGCGCCACCAGCGGCCAGCCGCGCACCCCGAGGCCCAGCACGGCCGCGCCGATCCCGACGCCGATCACCGTGCCTAGCGCGCGCAGCACGGCTCGCCCGAACACCGACCCGAAGTCGGGCTTGAGCACGATCCCGACGGTGAGCGTGATCCAGTACGACCGTTCCACCGGCAGCACCAGCCCGGCCAGCTCGGCCAGCGCCACGCACAGCGTCAGTCGCAGCGTCGCCAGCCAGGTGAGCGGCCCGGACGCCAGCGACCGGGCCCACTCCTGGAGTCGTTCGATCGCCGGCACCCGCGGCCGCCGGGCCCGCCGAGCGTCGGTGCCGATCTTCGCCAGGCCCGAGTGCAGCGCGACCAGCAGCGGGTCGTCGTCGCCCGCGGCCGGCGGGTCGGGCAGCGGTGCTCGTGCCAGCACGGCGGTGGCGACGCCGACGAGGTGGTCGATCACGGCGGTGGGGACGCGCCGGCCGGCGTTCACCACGGCCACCCCGGCCTCGACCGCCGGTGTGGCCGCGGCCAGCAGGTTCAGCAGCTCGCGGTAGGTCGCGTCCCGGCCGGACAGCCACGACCGCGCGGTGAGCAGCCGGTCGTACGCCGTGTTCAGCGCGGTGGTGAGCTGCTGCCGCGCGGCCCGCGAGGTCTCCTCGTCCTGCGCGGAGAGCATCGCCGCGAGCTCGATGAACACGTGCGCGACGGCGGTGCGCTCCGGCGAGGTCGCCCGCACGGTCCAGCCGACCAGGGCGACCAGCAGCCCCCACACCGCGCCGGCGAGGAACGCCGGCACCGCGACGGCCGCCGGCATGCCGAGCTGGTGTTGCGCGGTCCCGAGCACGGCGAACACGATCAGCTGCAGCCCGGCAACGGACGCGTTGCTGCCCGCCGCGCTGATCAGCGCCGACACCGCGGCGACGCCCACCAGGGTGAGCACCGACCACACCGGCGAGAACCCGGTGAGCACACCGAGCGCGAAGCCGGCCCCGGCGGCCGCGACCGCGCCACTCAGCCGGACCGCGCGGTAGTGGTACGTGCCGCCGGACTCGGCCAGCACGGTGGGCAACGCCCCGGTGGAGACCAGGGCGCCGAGGGCGAGGTTGCCGAGGCCGTAGCCGACGGCCATCGGCACGGCCAGCGCGATCGCGGCGCGCACCGCCCTGCTCCACGGCACCGGCGCCGGCTCGCTGCGGAGCAGCTGCACCAGCCAGTGCGGGGCGGCGAGGTCACCGCGGAGCGACCGCACGGCACCCCTCCTCGTTAACGTCGTGACACCAGGAGCCCGGCCCCACGGTCGCGCCCGACGCTCCCCACCGGTGATGGCGCGGCGGGGGCCGCCGGGGGCTGCGGGGCACGACACGGACGGAGGCCGCCGATGCCGTCGAGGACATTCTCCTTCGAGGTCAACCGCGTCAGCAGCGCTCGACCGGAGACGCTGTTCCGGTTGGAGACCGACGGGGAGTTGTGGTCGAGCTGGGCGCGCCCGCTCGTCCTCCAGTCCGGGTGGGTCCGGCACGGCGACCCGCCGCCCGCCGGCGTCGGGGCGGTGCGCAGGGTCGGGCTGTGGCCGGTGCTGCTCCAGGAGCGGACCGTCGAGTACGAGCCCGACCGTCGCCACGTCTACGCCTTCACCGGCCGGATCATCCCGGCCCGCGACTACCGCGCGGAGGCGCTGTTCACACCCAACGCCGCCGGTGGCACCGACCTCCGCTGGCGCGGCACGTTCACCGCGGCTCGGCCGCTGGTCGGCGCCGTCACGCTGCGGCTGCTGCACGCCGCGATCCGGTTCCTCTCCGCCCGGCTGGTCCGCGCCGCCGAGCGAGCCGAGCACCGCGACGCCGACGCGTGACCGGGGGCCTTGGCGGCGGCGCCCAATGCCACCAAGGGGCCCTCAGTGGTGCCCGGCCAACGCCGTCAAGGACCCCTTCATTGCGCTCAACGCCGAGAAGGTGGCCTTCATGGCACTCAACGCCACATCTACCGCGCGGGCGGGGGCAGCACGCGGGCCAGGTGGTCGGCCCAGAGGCGGTAGCCCGCCGGGCCGGGGTGGAAGCCGTCGGTGGCGAACGAGCCGGGGGTGAGGAGCACCCGCGGCAGGGGAGCGTGCGCGACGCCGGGCAGGGCGACCAGCGAAGCCGCGGCCGCGTCGAGCGCGCGGGCGCGCAGGCCGAGGACGGTGCGCAGGGGTTGCGGCAGTGCCGGGAACTTGGCCAGCGGCGGCACCCCGGTGAGCACCACCGGCACCGGGCCGAGCCGGGCCCGCAGGGTGGCGATCAGCCGGAGCAGGTCGCGCCGGTAGCGCGGCGCGGCGTGCAGCGCGACGGTGTCGTTCACGCCGAGCGCGACCACCACGACGTCCGCCGGCTCGTCGAGCGTGCCGGCCGCCAGCTCGCCGTGCAGCGCCCCGGCGGTCGCGCCGGACCGGCCGATCGCCCGCCACCGCACCGGCCGGCCGGTGCGCCGGGACAGCTCGGCGGCCAGTTGGCCGGTCAGCGCCTCGCCGTGGTCGCGGGCCCCGACGCCGGCCACCGTGGACTCCCCGATCACCAGGAGCCGCAGGGGCGGGCCCTCGCTTCCGACCACGCCGAGGTGCGGGCCGGCGGCGTCCGGCAGCCGGGGCACCGACCGTCGCAGCCGGAGGCCCTGCGCGACCAGCGCGGGCGCGAGCGCCACGGTGGCCAGAGTCGCGACGAGTTGCCGAACCATGCCCCGGTCCCTCCGCCGAAGTAAATGTAACGTCGTTACCAAACTAGCCGAGAGCAGGAAGATCAGCCAGGTTCTTCAGTGGAACGACCGGCCCGACGGGCGGCCCCAGCCAGCCGCCCGACCTGTACCCGTCCAGCCCGTCATCCCGAACGGCCACCCTTGACCACCGCCACCACGGGCACAGGCCGGCGGGTCGCGGATCGCGACGTACCGGGGGACTCGTTCCTTCACCGCAACCAGCCTCCACCGCAACCAGCTGAGCCTCCGGCGACGCCAGCGGTCACCATCCGGTTTGAGAGACCCCTCGCCGCGCTGCGCGGAGCGGATGTGCGTTGAGAGAACCTTTCGCCGCGCTGCCCGGAGCGGATGTGCGCATCCACCGACTGGCCCCCGGCCCACCCGCTACCGCTCCGCTCGACCTGAGCCCACCCCTACCGCTCGGCCTGACCCGACCCCACCCGCTACCGCTCCACCGGTGGGCAATCCTCGCCCCGAGCAAGCCCCGCCCACCCAGGGATTCAGGGGGCGCCCCGGTTGCCAGTCTACTCGGGACTTAGGATGGCGGCGGGTGGTAAGCGCTTTCAAGCGGAAGTCGGTCCACATCGGCGTGGGGCTGTGGATAAGCGCGGGCGCGGAGGAGTGGCACGGCTACTGAGCAGGGGAAACGCGGCACTACTTCGCCCGCCAGCCCGCGGCGTCGATGCGGTTACGCCACCGGCGAAATCGGGCACGCAGGCTCGTGCCGGCTACGGCACGACGTAGCCGGCACCCACCGCGACGTGGGCGGCACACGGCATCGAAGGCGGGGAACACAGCGAAGCCGACGGCCAGCACGCCAACGCGGGCGGCCGCCGCGCCGGCACCGGCAGCACTCCCGACACACCTGGCCATCATCGACGCCGGTGACCAACCAGCGACGCGAGCCGCCAACACGACGACCCGAGCGGCAAACACAGCGACGCAGACCGCCAACACGACGACGCCGACGGCAAACACGACGCGGGCCGCCAACACGACGACGCCGACGGCAAACACGCGCGCCATCGACGCTGTGGGGCCGCCGGCGCCGTCGTGGCGTTCCATCCGACGGAGGTGACCACAACGGCAGGTGAGCGAAGGGGTCAGCCGGCGCGGCGTTCGGCTTCCTCGTGTTGCCGGCGCCAGCGTTCGAACAGCGCGGGCAGCTCGCGGATCATGAACTCGAGGAAGTCGCACATGTCGGCGAGCCGCTTGCCCGCCGGGGTGTCGCGGCCCAGCACGCGGATGCCGTCGACCGTCGCGTCCCGCCACATCATGATCATCCGGTCGCGCTTGAGGAACGACGAGTACCAGAGGTCGTCGTAGAGCCGGTAGTGGTCGCGCCGCTCGCCGGGCTCGCGCACCTTCGCGACCATCCCGAGCTGCTCCAGGAACCGCACCGCGCCGGAGATGGCCGCGGGACTCACCGAGAGCCGCGAGGCCAACTCCGCCGCGGTGGCTTGCCCGCTGTCGGTGACCATCAGCGTGGCGAACACCCGCGCCGCCATCCGCTGGAACCCGATCTGCGTCAGCACGAGCGCGAGGCTCTCCACGTACCTGCGGACGGCGTCCTCGTCCCGCTCGACGGCACCCCCGTCCGCCCCCTCGACACCCGGGTCACGCTGCGAGTACGGCCTGCTCGACATGGCTCCATCCTTTCCGACGCGGTGCGACGACCACACCTAACCTATACGTTTTCTTAACTTCACAACTTTATGAAATGACTGTAGCTTCACGCCATGGACAACGCCATCACCATCTCCGGCCTCCACAAGTCCTTTGGCCGGACCAAGGCGCTCGACGGCCTGGACCTCACCGTCCGGACCGGCGAGGTGCACGGCTTCCTCGGCCCCAACGGGTCCGGCAAGTCGACGACGGTCCGCATCCTGCTCGGCCTGCTCCGCGCCGACGCGGGCCAGGTACGGCTGCTCGGTGGCGATCCGTGGCGGGACGCGGCCCAGCTGCACCGGCGGCTGGCCTACGTCCCCGGAGACGTGAGCCTGTGGCCCAACCTCTCCGGCGGCGAGGTGATCGACCTCCTCGGCCGGCTCCGCGGCGGCCTCGACCAGCGCCGCCGCAGGGAGCTGATCGAGCGGTTCGACCTCGACCCGAAGAAGAAGGGCCGCGCCTACTCCAAGGGCAACCGGCAGAAGGTGGCGATCGTCGCCGCCCTGGCGTCCACTGTGGACCTGCTGATCCTGGACGAGCCGACCTCCGGCCTCGACCCGCTCATGGAGGCCACCTTCCAGTACGCCATCCAGGAGGAGCGCGAGCAGGGCCGCACGGTGCTGCTGTCCAGCCACATCCTCGCCGAGGTCGAGGCCCTGTGTGACCGGGTGAGCATCATCCGCAACGGCCACGCCGTCGAGTCCGGCACGCTGGCCGAGCTGCGCCACCTCACCCGCACCTCGATCACCGCCGAGCTCGCCGGCCCGCCGAACGGGCTCGCCGACCTCGCGAACGTGCACGACCTGCGGGTCGACGGACACACCGTGCGGTTCGACGTCGAGACCTCCGCGCTGGACGACGCGCTGCGCCGGCTCACCCGCATCGGCGTACGCAGCCTCACCAGCCAACCGCCCACCCTGGAGGAGCTGTTCCTCCGGCACTACACGAACGAGGCGAGCACGCGATGAGCCCGATCCTCGGCACCCGCCACCTGGTGCGGCTGGCCCTGCGCCGCGACCGGATCGTGCTACCCATCTGGGTCGTGCTGATCGGCACGGTCCCGGCCAGCATGGCGCGCACCTACGAACAGTTCTTCCAGAGCGAGGCCGACCGGGCGGGGCTGACCGCCAACATGGCGGCCAACCCCTCCATCGCCGTGCTCTACGGCCCGGCGTACGACCTGTCCACCGCGGGCGGCTTCACCGCGTGGCGGATCGGCGTGTTCGTGGCCCTGTTCACCGGGCTGATGGCGATCTTCACGGTCACCCGGCACACCCGCGCCGAGGAGGACACCGGGCGCGGGGAGCTGATCGGGTCGGCGGTGGTCGGCCGGTTCGCCATGCTCACCGCCGCGGTGCTGGTGGCCGGCGGTGCGAGCGTGACGATCGGGCTGGTGCAGGCGCTCGCGCTGATCGGCGCGGGGCTGCCCGCCGGCGGGGCGTTCGTGTTCGGGGCGGCCACCGCGGTCACCGGGTTGGTCCTCACCGGGGTCGCCGCGGTCACCGCGCAGATCGCCGAGTACTCCCGCACCGCCAACGGCATGGCCTCCGCCGTGCTCGGGATCGCGTTCCTGGTCCGGGCTGTCGGTGACTCCAGCGAGGCGACGTGGTTGTCCTGGCTCTCGCCGCTCGGCTGGGCGCACCTCGCGCGGCCGTTCACCGGCGACCGGTGGGCAGTGATCGCCCTCGGGCTGGCGGCGGCGGTGGCGGCCGGCGCGGTCGGGTACGCGCTGCTGCCCCGCCGCGACTTCGACGCCGGCCTGGTGCGCCCCCGGCCCGGCGCGGCCACCGCGGCGCCCTGGCTGGGCAGCCCGCTGGCGCTGGCGTGGCGGCTGCACCGCGGCGCGCTGATCGGGTGGACGGTCGTGTTCGTCGCGGGTGGGGCGGTGATGGGCTCGATCGCCGACGGCATCAGCGCTCTGGCCACCGACAACGAGCAGGCGCAGGAGATCTTCGCCCGGATGGGCGGGTCGGACGCGCTGGTGGAGGCGTTCCTCGCGGTGATCGTCGGGATGTTCGGCATGCTGGTCGCGGTCTATGGGGTGCAGGCGACGCTGCGGATGCGCGCCGAGGAGGTCGCCGTGCGGGCGGAGCCGCTGTTGGCGACCCGGGTGAGCCGGCTGCGCTGGACGTGGAGCCACCTGGCGTTCGCGTTCCTCGGCACCGCGTGGCTGACACTGGTAGCCGGGCTCGCGGTCGGGCTGACGCACGGCCTGCGGGCCGGCGACGTGCCCGGCGCGCTCGGCGACGTGCTGGCCGGCACGGTGGTGCAGCTGCCGGCGGTGTGGTTGATCGTCGGCATCGCGACGCTGCTGTTCGGGCTGCTGCCGAAGCAGGTGGTGGCGGTGGCGTGGGCGGTGGTCGCGCTGGCCGTGCTGCTGAGCCTGTTCGGGCCGATCCTGGACCTGCCACGGGTGGTGGTGGACGCCTCGCCGTTCGCGCACGTGCCGAAGCTGCCCGGCGCCGAGCTCACCGTGGCACCACTGGTGTGGCTGGCGGCGCTGGCCACGGTGGCCCTGGCGGTGGGTCTGGGCTCCTTCCGCCGCCGCGACGTGGGTTAGTCGGACGAAGGTCACCGCTCTGAGGCTCAGGCATCGGGGCGGTGACCCTCGTACTCGCTTGCCAGCTTGGCAATCCACTCTCGCGACGCCGGCTCGCTCATGGCGATCTTGTTCAACGTTGCCAGGAGCTTCCGGTAGATCCCCACATGCAGCTCGTCCTCGAGGAAGAGGCAGGCCGCGTGGCTCTGGGCATACGCCACCGGCGAGTAGGCCTCGTACTCCATGAGCCGAAACGGTCCGTCGAAGGCCCCGTACGGCAGGGCAGTCGTTGGCACAACTCGAACCGTGAACTCGGAGCGTGCGGTGGACAGCAGTACGTGCAACAGCTGCTCGTGCATCAGTCGAGTGCTACCAACTATCGATCGGAACACCTGCTCGTGGATGTAGAAGGTGAGCCGCGGTGGGTTCGGTCGACGGAGGAGATCCTGCCGTCCGATGCGCGCCTGAACGTAAAGCTCGATCCTGTTCTCCGGTAGCGGCCCCGTTGCGAAGATCTCGCGCATGTAGTCGGCGGTTTCCAGGAGCCCGGGCACCAGTAGTGGGTCGTAGCTCTCGATCGAGTCCGCGGTGCTTTCGTGGACCACCAGTGACTCGATCGGGCCCTGTGGCCACACATCGTCGGGTTGGTTCTCCCGCAGCTGATAGAGGTTGTCCGGCTGCTGGGCGAGTTGGAGGAGGCGCGCGATCTCCTTGGGAGAGGCATCGAGGCGCGACGCGTACAGCGCCACGTCCACCGGTCCGACACCGCGGTCACCGCTTTCGACCCGCGACAACTTGCTGGGCGACCAGCCGAGCTTCCGGGCCAGCTCGTTGGCCGGCATGTCCGCCCGGACTCGGAGTCGCCGGAGCCCCATCCCCAGTTCACGGTTGCGCGCAGAGACAACTCGGTCACTCATGGGAGCAACCTAGAACTCCGAGCCCGCGAAATCACCGCCCTCCACGCGAAATCACCGCAACGGATATCGCGTGACCGGCGGTCAATCGCAGATTTCGCGGAGCTGGGTGACGAGGTCCGCCGGGTCGGCGCCGAGCGGGGTGACCAGCAGCGTGGTGACCCCGGCCTCGGCCATCGCGGCGACCCGCTCCTTCACGTACCCCGGCGGGCCGACCAGGGAGATCGCGCGCAGCAGCTCGTCGGGCACGGCGGCCGCGGCCTCGACCTTCTTGCCGTCGAGGTAGAGGTCCTGGATCTCCTCGGCCGCCTTCTCGAAGCCGTAGCGCCGGGCCAGGTCGTTGTAGAAGTTCTTGCCCCGCGCGCCCATCCCGCCGATGTAGAGCGCCAGCATCTGCCGGTAGGGCTCCAGCAGGTGCTCGACGTCCTCGCCGATGGCCAGCGGCGCCGCGGCCACCACGTCCAGCTCGCCGAGCGCCGGGTCGCGCTTCGCCCTGCCCTCGGCCAGCGCCGCGCCCCACACGTCGGCCGCCTTCTCCGGATGGAAGAAGAGCGGCTGCCAACCCTCGGCCAGCTCGGCCGCCAGCGCCACGTTCTTCGGGCCGAGCGCCGCGATGATGATCGGCACGCGCTCGCGCACCGGCTGGTTGATCAGCTTGAGCGGCTTGCCCAGCCCCGTGCCCGCGCCCTCCGGCAGCGGGATGCGGTAGTGCCGGCCCTCGTGCACCAGCCGCTCGCGACGCCAGACCGCCCGGCAGATCTCGATGATCTCCCGGGTGCGGCCGACCGGCGCGTCGTAGCGCACACCGTGGAAGCCCTCGATGACCTGCGGGCCGGACGCGCCGAGGCCGAGCGTGAACCGCCCGTTCGAGACGTAGTCCAGCCCGGCGGCGGTCATCGCGGTGAGCGTCGGCGTGCGGGTGTAGAGCTGCAGGATGCCGGAGGCCAGCTCGATCCGCTCGGTCTTCGCGGCGAGGTAGCCGAGCTGGCTGACCGCGTCGAACGAGTAGGCCTCGGGCACGAAGACGATGTCCAGGCCGGCGCGTTCGAGTCGGGCCACCTCCTCGGCGGACGTGGCGAAGTCGCCGGAGTAGCTGAGCTGGGTGCCGATCCGCATGCCGAGCCTTTCGGATGAGTTACATGCCAATCGGAACGTAACACGCCGGCCCAGCGCGGGGTGCTCAGTGTGGCCGGACACTCCCGTCGCCGGTGACCGTGAGGTGGGCCTGCGGGCCACCGGGCGGGCAGTCCTCGCCGTTCGGGTAGGTCGGCTCCGGCGTGACCTCGACCCGGTGGTCGACCAGCGCGCCGCTCTCCCCGTGAGGGCGAGGGTGAGGGTGACCTCGACCGGGGCGGTGGGCAGCTCCGGCAGCTCGACGAAGCCGACCTTGCCGCCGGTGGGTTCCATCTGCGTGGAGCAGACGTCGCCCGTGCAGGTGGTCTCGACGGTCGCGGTGGCCGGGTACAGCTCGAGCGGTCGGTTGCGGCAGTCGCGGCCCCAGCAGGCGGTGAGCTCGCCGCCGGCGACCCGCTCGGCCATCGCCGGCTGCCGTGTCCGCGCGTCATGCACATGTGTCCGCGCGTCATGAACACGTGTCCGCGCCCTGCGACGCGGTTACGCGTACACGGACCGCGGACACGCGTACACGGACCGCGGACACGTGTGCAGGGAGCGCGGACACGTTTCCCCGGGGGGCGGGACATGTGCTTCGTTCGTCGCCGCCGGGACCAGCAGGGTTAGCGCCCGAACCCGGGGCGCATCCGTGCCGCCACCGAACCGACACCGAGCAAATGGTTCCGTAACACAAATCCGAATCAACGTTCGCGTATTTTGCCTTTCCGGGATCTTCGGGTAGTTTTTCTCCCGCCGGAAAATCACCGGGCAAACCATCCACTCCGCATCCGCGGCCGCTCGCGCCCGAACGGACTCGTGTCCGCACGGGCAGTGCGCGGCCTGATCCGTCCTGTCCGCGATTCGAGGAGATTCGAGGAGCAGTAGCAGTGGGTTCACAGTTCGCCATCGAGGCCACCGGCCTCGTGAAGGCCTTCGGCGCCAACCGCGCCGTCGACGGCCTCGACCTCACCGTTCCTCCCGGCGTCGTCTACGGGGTGCTGGGCCCCAACGGCGCCGGCAAGACCACCACCATCCGCATGCTCGCCACCCTGCTGCGGCCGACCGGCGGCACCGCCATCGTGTTCGGCCACGACATCCGCCGTGAGGCCGCCGCGGTACGCGCCCGGATCGGCCTCACCGGGCAGTTCGCCTCGGTCGACGAGGGGCTCACCGGCCGGGAGAACCTGGTCCTGCTCGGTCGGTTGCACGGCCACACCTGGGCCGCCGCCCGGGCCCGCGCCGCCCGGTTGCTCGCCGCCTTCTCCCTCACCGACGCCGCCGACCGGCAGGTGAAGGGCTACTCCGGCGGCATGCGCCGGCGGCTCGACATCGCGGCGAGCATGGTCGTCACGCCCGACCTGATGTTCCTGGACGAGCCCACCACCGGCCTCGACCCACGCAGCCGGCTGCAGGTGTGGGACATCGTCCGGGCGATCGTCGCCGGCGGCACCACCGTCCTGCTCACCACGCAGCACCTGGAGGAGGCCGACCAGCTCACCGACCGGATCGCGGTGATCGACCACGGCAGGGTGATCGCCGAGGGCACCAGCACCGAGCTCAAGTCCTCGGTCGGCGCCGGCACGCTGCGGGTCCAGTTGTGGGACGCGCGGCGCCGCCCGGAGGCCCAGCGCCTCCTCACCGACGCCCTCGGCGTCCCGGTGGACCGCGGGTCCGACCCGGTGACGCTGACCGCCCGCGTCCCGGACGAGACGCGCGTGCCGGCCGCGCTGGCGGAGCTGACCGGCGCCGGCATCGACACGCCGTCGTTCTCCCTCGGCCAGCCCAGCCTGGACGAGGTCTTCCTCACCCTCACCGGACACCCCGCGCAGGAGAAGAACACCGAGGAGGCAGCGTGAACGACAACCACGGAGCCCCGCTCACGGCGGCCGACCGGGCGCGGGTGTCCCGCGAGACATCGGGCGGCGTGACCGACACCCTCGCTCGCGCCGTGCCGACCCAGGATCTGGTCGACCGGAACCGGCCGCCGGCGCCGGGCCCGCTGTCGACGTCGCTCAGCTTCACCTGGCGGCAGTTGCTCGGCTTCAAACACGCGCCAGAGCAGCTGGTCGACGTGCTGTTCATGCCGGTGCTGACCCTGCTGATGTTCAACTACCTGTTCGGCACGGCCATCTCCGGCTCGACCGGCGACTACCTGCAGTTCGTGCTGCCCGGCGTGCTGGTGCAGATGATCGTGCTGATGAGTGTCTACACGGGAACGTCGTTGAACAACGACCTCACCAAGGGCATCTACGACCGATTCCGCACGCTGCCCATCTGGCAGCCGGCGAACATCGTCGGCAACCTGGTAGCCGACGTGTCCCGGTTCGTGATCACGGTGACCGCGACCGTGCTGCTCGGCCTGCTGCTCGGGTTCCGGCCGGCTGGCGGGCTGCCCGGCGTCGTGCTCGCGGCGCTGGTGCTCCTGGCGTTCGCGTTCGGCGTCGGCTGGGTCTTCGCCGCGCTCGGCATGCTCGTGCGCAAACCGGAGTCGGTGTCGACCACCAGCATGGCCGTGGTGTTCCCGCTGACCTTCCTCAGCAACATCTTCGTGCCGGCGGAGACGCTGCCGAGTTGGCTGCGGGCGTTCGTGGCGGTCAACCCGATCAGCCACGCGGCGACGGCGATGCGTGGGCTGATGCACGGGACCGCCACGGTCGGGCAGGTCGGGCTGGTGCTCGGCGGGTCGGCGGTGCTGGTCGCCGTGTTCGGGTCGCTGACCATGTATCTCTACCGCAACCGCGAGTAGCACGAATGCGCGGTGCCGCCGCGGGGTAGCCGCCGGGTATGGATGCTCCGCTCGACCGCGTACCCAAGCAACTCTACCTCGACGGGGAATGGCGGGAGGCCGCGAGCGGCGCCCGCTTCCCCGTCGAGGACCCCGCCACCGAGGAGCGGCTGTGCGATGTCGCCGACGGGCAGGCGGCCGACGCCGAGGCGGCGGTGGAGGCCGCCGTCGCCGCTCAGGAGGAGTGGGCCGCGACGGCGCCGAGGGAGCGCGGGGAGATCCTGCGCCGGGCGTGGTGGCTGATGACCGACCGCGCCGACGAGCTGGCCACGGTGATGACCCTGGAGATGGGCAAGAGCCTCACCGAGTCCAGGGCCGAGGTCGCCTACGCCGCGGAGTTCTTCCGGTGGTTCGGCGAGGAGGCCGTGCGGATCGAGGGCCGGTACGCCCGCAACCCGGCGGGCGGCGGGCGGATGCTGGTCAGCAGGGAGCCGGTGGGGCCGTGCCTGCTGGTGACGCCGTGGAACTTCCCGCTCGCCATGGGCACCCGCAAGATCGGGCCGGCGGTGGCGGCCGGCTGCACGATGGTGGTCAAGCCGGCGCAGCTGACCCCGCTGTCGATGCTCACCCTGGCCGACCTGCTCGCCGAGGCCGGGCTGCCGAGGGGCGTGCTCAACGTCGTGCCGAGCACGTCGGCGACCCGGATCGTCGACCCGGTGCTGGCCGATCCGCGCATCCGGAAGATGTCGTTCACCGGGTCGACGGAGGTGGGCAAGAAGCTGGTCGAGCAGTGCGCGCCGAACCTGCAGCGGATGTCGATGGAGCTGGGCGGCAACGCGCCGTTCCTGGTGTTCGACGACGGCGACCTCGACGCGGCCGTGCGGGGCGCGATCACCGCGAAGATGCGCAACAACGGCGAGTCGTGCGTGGCGGCGAACCGGTTCCACGTGGCGGAGTCGGTGGCCGAGGAGTTCACCCACCGGCTCACCGAGGAGATGGCCGCGCTGAAGGTGGGGCCGGGCACCGAGGACGGCGTCGCGGTGGGGCCGCTGATCACCATCGCGCAGCGGGACCGGGTGGTGGAGTTGGTCGCCGACGCGCTCGACCACGGCGCCAAGGCCACCACCGGCGGCGAGGTGCCCACCCGGCGCGGCTTCTTTTACCCGCCGACGGTGCTGGCCGACGTCCCGCCACGGGCGCGGATCCTGCACGAGGAGGTGTTCGGCCCGGTCGCGCCGATCACGACGTTCACCGACGAGGACGACGCGGTGCGGCAGGCCAACGACACGGAGTTCGGCCTGGTGGCCTACCTCTACACCCGTGACCTCGACCGCGCGGTGCGGGTGGGCGAGCGGCTGCGCACCGGGATGGTCGGCGTGAACACCGGGCTGGTGTCCAACCCGGCGGCACCGTTCGGCGGGGTCAAGGAGTCCGGCTTCGGTCGCGAGGGCGGCACCGAGGGCATCGAGGAGTACCTGGACACCAAGTACCTGGCGCTCGCCGTGGAGTGACCTAGCGGGGCTCGCCGTACCAGCGCCAGCTGGTCAGCCGCGGGTGGCCGGGCAGCTCGCCGCGGCCGGTGGCCCACAGCAGGGTGGGCCAGGGCGCGGTGGTGGCCGGCGCGTTCGGGAACAGCCGGTGGAGCACCCGCGCGCAGACGTCGGCGGGTGGTTCCCAGTGCAGGCCGAGGCCCTCGGCGAGGTCGTGGGTGTGCACCAGCGCCTCGACCAGGCCCATCGCGGCGAAGCCCTCCGGGTCGGACACCCCGAAGCCGTGGAAGCCGCGGGTGGTCGGCGGCGCCGTGCGGACCATGGCGGCGAGGAACGCCCCGCAGGCGTCCAGGACCTCGAGGAGCCCGGTCGGGCCGGCGGTGGGGTCGGCGGTGACGGAGTTGTCCGGGCCGTCGGGGCGCCGCCGGCCGTAGCCGAACGGGACGTGGTGATCCACCGGCGGCGGCTTCGGGCCGAGCTGGGCGGCGTAGGCGAAGAAGTCGTCGGCGAGGTGCTCGACGGTCTCCCAGCAGGTCCAGTCCAGCCCGCCGGCCCTGTGCTCCCAGGCGTCCGGCGGTGCCGCGCGGAGGGTGTCGACGACGAGCCGGACGACGTGGTCGACGTCGTCGGCGGTGACCGGGCCGGGGCTGTCGGGCATGGCGGAACCCTAGCGCGGCGGCCGGTTCCCACGGCACGGTTTCCGTCACCAGGTCACGGGCAGCTCGCTCAGCCCGCCAGCGAGCACGTCGTTACGGAGGGCCAGCTCGGTGATCGGCACGGCCAGCCGCATGTCCGGGAACCGCGTGACGAGTTGGGCGAACACCGCGCACAGCTCCATCCGGGCCAGCGGTGCCCCGATGCAGTACCGGATGCCGTGCCCGAAGGCGAGGTGCGCGGCGGCCGGGCGGGTGACGTCGACCCGGTCGGGATCGGTGAACACGGCAGGGTCGTGGTTGGCGGCCCCGAGGTCGAGCAGGATCAGGTCGCCGGCGCGGATCGGAACACCGCGGACCTCCAGGTCGGTGCGCGCGTAGCGGGGGACCCCGCCACCGCCCTTGCGCGCCGTCCGCAGGAGCTCCTCGACCGCGTTGGGGACGAGGTCGGGGTCGCGCCGCAGCGCCTCCCACTGGTCCGGATTGGTCAGCAGGGCGAGCGTGCCGAGACCGATCTTCACCACGGTGGTCTCGTGGCCGGCGAACAGCAGCGTCATGGCGAGCATGGCCCCCTCGTCGTCGCCGACGTCCTCCGTCGCGCAGATCCGCGACATCACGTCGTCGCCGGGGTCACGCCGCTTGCTGACCACCAGCTGCCTGCCGTAGTCGAGCAGAGCGGCAAGGCCCTGCTCGGAGTGGGCACGGTCGCGCACGTCGGCGGCGGCCTGGGTCCAGCCGCGGAACCGGTCGCGGTCGGCGTGGGGCACGCCGAGGAGCTCGCAGATCACCAGGATCGGCAGCGGCAGCGCGAGTTTCTCGTGCAGGTCGGCGGGTGGCGTGCCGGCGGCCAGCGCGTCGAGCAGTTCCGTTGTCAGTGCGTCGACGCGGGGCCGCAGCGCCCGCAGGTGCTTGGCGGAGAAGTGCGGCTGGAGCAGGGCGCGCATGCGGGCGTGGTCGGCGTGCTCGGTGGCGAAGTCGCCCACCGGCCCACCGAACAGCACCGACTCGCTCAGTCGCGCCGCGGTCTCCGGTCTGGGATGTGACCGGCCGAGGCGGTCGTCGGACAGCAGCCGGCGGGCCTCCGCGTAGTCGGTGACCAGCCACGCCTCGTCGCCGACGGAGGTGTGAATCTTGTGTACCGGGCCGGCGTCCTGGAGCGCGCGCAGGATGGGCGAGACTGCCAGTGGGTGGGGTTGGTCGAACGGGAGCCGGGGCATGGTGCTGGTCATGACCATCCTCCAAGTTAAATCTATCTTGTACAAATTATCCTAAACGATAGGGTGTCGCACTCGAGAGGGACAAGAGGGAGGCTGGATGGCCACGGACCACCCGCCGGGTGGGAGCCGGCGGCTGCCGCGCGCCGAGCGGCGGGAGCAGATCCTCGACGCGGCCACCCGCGCGTTCGCGCGGAGCGGGTTCGCCGGCACGGGGCTGGACGAGGTGGCCGCGGAGGCCGGGGTCACGCACGTGATCCTGTACCGGCACTTCGCGTCGAAGGCGGAGCTGTACCGGGCGGTGCTCGACCGGGCGTGTGCCCGGCTCGAAGAGTCCGTGGGGTTCGGCGACTACGACGAGCGCGCGCTGCCCGCCCTGCTCCGCGCCGCGGCGGCCGACTCGGAGGGGTTCCGCTTGCTGTTCCGGCACGCGGCACGGGAGCCGAAGTTCCGGGACGTCATCGACTCGCTGCGGGCGGCCTCGACCGAGATCGCGGCCAGAGAGCTCGCCGCCCGGATCCCCGCCGGCCCGTGGCGCGACTGGGCGGCGCGACTGGTGCCGACGGTCGCCCTCGAGGCGTTGATCGCCTGGCTCGACACCGGCCAACCCGACCCCGACACGGCCGCCGACCACATCGGGCAGGCCGTCGAGGGCGTGCTACAGGCGGCGGAGACGGCGAGCGGGCCACCACCCGAGGGGTGACCATGCCGTGCGGTGATCGTCCACAACAGAGCAAAACGTCCTGGCTCCAACCAGCCTGGTTGCCACCGACCACTAGTCCGAAATAGACTGCTGTTCGCTGAACAGTCCCCCTCGACGAGCGCAGGATCAGCGCAAAATCTTCGCCAGCCTCCCCAGTACATCCCCCACCCGATCCCGGGGGCCGGCCCCGCTTCCAGTCTACCGGGGGCAGGGGTGCGTGGGACGCTTCGGCGAAATCTGTGGATGGCTGAACGCGATGTGGACAAGTCGGCGAGTCCGGCACTCTCACAGCCGGTTCGCGTCGTAGTGGTGCGCTATGCGCGGCGGCCCGACCGAGTGGCGAGAGTGGGCGGACCTGCGCGGCCGCGGCGAGCCGGCGGCCAGGTAAGGCCGGGCCGCAGCTCCTGAACGCCCTCGTGGGCAGTGCGTGTGAGGCCGGCCACGGGTGACCAGCGCGGCTGAGTGGGCCTGGTGAACGAAACCCAGACCGCCGGGGCCCACGAATCGTGAGGCACGCCTGGTCCACGCGCGTTCCGCCTCGGCGACCTCCCGCTCGGCGCCGGCCACGAGCAGCGACTTGCCCGCCCTCCGCACACCTCACATCCCCGAACCCGGGCGACGTGCCACGCCACGCACGACCCTCGACTCGCGCTACACCCGCTCCGCGGCGCGTTCCGCCTCGGCGACCTCCCGCTCGGCCCGGTCGAACTCGGCACGCGCCAACGCCGTGGCCTTGCGGGCCTGCTCCTCCGCGCGCTCGGCGTCCCGCAACCGGCGGTGCGCCTCCCCGCGGGCGGCCCTCGCCTCGCGCACACGCTTGCGGGCGGCCGCCTGCTCCTCCCTCCGGCGCGCCGCCTCGGCCCGCTCGCGCCGGGCGGCCTCCGCGCGCTCCCTGGCCGCCTCCGCCCGCCGTTCCCGCTCGGCCGCGGCACGCTCGGCCCTCTCCCGCTCTGCCTTCGACCGCTCTGCCTTCGACCGCTCAGTCTTCGACCGCTCGGCCTCGGCCCTGGCTCGCTCCGTCTCGGCCTTCCCGGCCTTCGCGGCCTTCCCACGCTCCCGTTCCTCGGCCTTGACGCGCATGGCGGCCGAGCGCCCATCCCTGGCCGGTCGAGCGGCCTTCTCACCGGTCGGCTTCGCCCGGTCCGCGCGGGCGGGCTTCTCCCGACCGCGACCGGCCGGCGGCGCGACCCCGGCCGACGACAACCACTGCTCCGAGAGCACGTCACCCGGGCGCACCGCCGAGCTCAACCGCCCTGCCGCCAGCTCCTCGGCCACCTCCGGATCACCGAGCGCCGCGTCCAGCGTCTCGCCGACCTCCTGGGCCACCGCGTCGCTCACCCCCACCCCGCGTTCGCGGCCCACCTGCCGTACCCGCGCGGTCAACGCCCGCACCAGCTCGTGCCGTTGCCGGGACAGCGCCCGCAGCTCGTCCCCGGCCAGCTCGGCGTGCGCGCGCCGCAACGCCGCCCCCAGCTCACCGAGCCGCCCGACCTCGCCGGCCCGCGCCCTGGCCAGTTGGTTCAGCAGCCACGCCGCGGTGGTCGGCTTGCGCAACCCGTGGATCCGGGTCGCCAGCTGCCGGTCCCCGGCCGCTCGTGCCTGCTTCGCGCGCTCGTCCCGCAGCTCGGTGAACTCGTCGCGCGCGGCGGCGTACAGCTCATCGACCACCGAGTCGAAGTCCATGCGGCTCAGCTAAACATCAGCGTGCCTCGGCGGCCAGCCGTACACCCAGTCCGATCAGGACGGTGGCGGTGATCCGGTCCAACCAGCGGCGCACCCGCTCGCGCAACAGCAACCGGCGCGCCCGCTGGGCCGCCCACACGATCACCGGCAGCCAGAGCAGCCCCGCCGCCAGGTGGATCGCCACCAGCAACGCGCCCCACGCCGCCGAGCCGGGCCCCGCGGGGAGGAACTGCGGCAACAGGCTCATGTAGAACACGCCGACCTTGGGGTTGAGCAGGTTGGTCACCAAGCCCGCCCGCCACGCTGGCCACCATCCGGCCCGCCCCTCCGGCGCCACCAGTTCGGCCGGCTCGGTCGGCCGGTTCCGCGGCAACGTCCGCCACAGCGCGGACGCGCCGAGCCAGACCAGGTAGACCGCCCCCGCGATGCGCACGACGTGGTACGCCAACTCGGAGGCGGTGAGCAGCGCGGCGAGGCCGGCGAGGCTCGCCGTTCCCCAGACCAGGCACCCGAGCGTGATGCCCAGCACCGCGGCCAGGCCGACGCGCCGCCCGCCGAACAGCGCCTGGCGCAGCACGATCATCGTGTCGAGTCCTGGTGTCAGCACGCCCAGCAGGGCGACGACCGTGAATCCGAGTACCCCAGTGGTGGTCACGCGCTCATCACAGCACAGGTCGGGCCCGCCGGGCTACAACTCGGCGAACGGCGCGGGGTAGGCGAACGGACCGCGGATCTCCGGCCGGTACGCGCCGAGCGTGCGGACCTGGAACGCCTCCGCCCACTCCGGGGCCGGTGGGACGATTCCGTACTCGGTGGCGGGCCGGAACCCGAAGCGCGGGTAATAGCCGGGATGACCGAGCAGCGCCACCAGCGGTTCGCCGAGCGCGTCGGCCGCGCCGAGCACGGCGTGCATCAGCGCCTGCCCCACGCCGCGACCCTGCCACGCCGGGCGCACGCCCAGCGGCCCCAGCGCGAGCGCCGGCTCGCCCCCGACGGCCGCTTGGGTACAGACGACGTGGCCGACCACCCCGCCGTCCGGGCCGGTGGCCACGAGCGAGAGCGCGGGAAGCCACGCGTCGTCGGTTCGTAGCGCCTCGACGAGGCCCACCTCCACCGGGATCTCGCCGCCCCCACGAGCGAACGCCTCGGCATGGACGACCGCGATGTCAGCGGCGTCGGCGGGACCCTCACGACGAACGATCACACCGCACACGATCACCGCTGCGTGATCGACATCGCAACCGAGTTTCCGCGGCGGCCGAGTTTGCCCCACGTGCCCCGACGCGCGGGTAACGTGCGCATGAATGTGGAGTCGCAAAGGAGCAGAAAGTGACGGCCCAGCGAGAGCAACGGAGTACGCGCCCGCTCACCGGTGAGGAGTACGTCGAGAGCCTGCGCGACGGTCGTGAGGTGTTCATCTACGGCGATCGGGTGACGGACGTGACCACCCATCCGGCGTTCCGCAACGCCGTCCGGATGACCGCCCGCCTCTACGACTCACTGCACGACCCGGACCGTCGCGGGAAGCTCACCGCGCCGGTCGACACCGACGCCGACGGCGTCACCCACTCGTTCTTCCGGACGCCCCGCTCGGCGGCCGACCTGCGAGCGGACCGGGACGCGATCGTCGAGTGGGCCCGGATGAGCTATGGGTGGCTGGGCCGGAGCCCGGACTACAAGGCGGCGTTCCTCGGCACGCTGGGCGCCAACTCGGAGTTCTACGCGCCCTTCGCCGACAACGCCCGCCGCTGGTACGCGGAGTCGCAGGAGAAGGTCCTCTACTGGAACCACGCGATCGTGCACCCGCCGGTGGACCGCGACCGCAGCCCCGACGAGGTGCGCGACGTCCACATCCACGTCGAGGAGGAACGCGACGACGGGCTGATCGTGTCCGGCGCGAAGGTCGTGGCCACCGGCTCGGCGATCACCCACTACAACTTCATCGCGCACTACGGCCTTCCCATCAAGAGGAAGGAGTTCGCGCTGGTCTGCACGGTGCCGATGAACGCGCCCGGCATGAAGCTGATCTGTCGGAACTCCTACGCGAGCGTGGCCGACGCGACCGCGACTCCCTTCGACTATCCGCTGTCGTCGCGGTTCGACGAGAACGACACCATCTTCATCCTCGACCGGGTGAAGATCCCGTGGGAGAACGTCTTCATCTACGGCGACCCGGAGAAGGCGAGCAGCTTCTTCCCCGCGTCGGGGTTCCTGCACCGGTTCACCTTCCACGGCGTCGCCCGGTTGGCGGTGAAGCTGGACTTCCTCGCCGGGCTGCTGCTGAAGGGCGTCGAGGTCACCGGCACGAAGGACTTCCGTGGCGTGCAGGGCAGGGTCGGCGAGGTGATCGGCTGGCGCAACCTGTTCTGGGGACTGTCCGACGCGATGGCCGCCACGCCGAGCGAGTGGAAGGACGGCGCGGTACTGCCCAATCTGGACTACGGGCTGGCGTACCGCTGGTTCATGACCGTGGGATACCCGCGGGTGCGGGAGATCATCCTGCAGGACATCGGCAGCGGGCTGATCTACGTGCCCTCCTCCGCGGCGGACTTCCGGTCGCCCGAGATCCGGCCCTACCTCGACCGGTACGTGCGCGGCTCGGGTGGGTACGACTCGGTGGAGCGGGTCAAGCTGATGAAGCTCATCTGGGACTCGATCGGCAGCGAGTTCGGCGGGCGGCACGAGCTGTACGAGCGGAACTACGCGGGCAACCACGAGGCGGTCCGGCTGGAGATGCTGGCGGCGGCGCAGATGGCCGGCACCACCGACGCGATGAAGGGCTTCGCCGAGCAGTGCATGGCCGAGTACGACCTCGACGGCTGGACCGCGCCCGACCTGCTCAGCGGACCGGAGTAAGGGCGCGGCGGGCGGCCGGGCCCCTTCC
This sequence comes from Amycolatopsis arida, assembly GCF_900115565.1. Classification (GTDB taxonomy): domain Bacteria; phylum Actinomycetota; class Actinomycetes; order Mycobacteriales; family Pseudonocardiaceae; genus Yuhushiella; species Yuhushiella arida. Next base: position 165,969 of record NZ_FOWW01000003.1, read on the forward strand.
CGACCGCCCGCCGACGTCCCGGCTACCTGCCCGACTGCAGGGCCTTCCAGGTGTTCGGGCCGACGATGCCGTCCGCGGCCAACCCGCGCGACGACTGGTACTGCTTGACCGCGGCCGTCGTCTTCGGCCCGAACAGACCGTCCACGTTCAACCCCGCACCGACCGCGGCGTTCAGCGACCGCTGCACCCGCACCACCGCGTCACCACTCGACCCGTCCTGCACCTGCGGCGTGCCACCCCGCGACAACAACGCCGTCCACGTGCGCGAATCCACCGACCCCGACGCCGGCAGACCCACCTTCACCTGGAACTGCTTCACCGCGGCGACCGTCGCCTCGTCCAGCGTGCCGGTCGGGTCGCCCTCACCGGTGCCGTGCCCGGCCGCGCGCAGCAGGCACTGCGCGGCGGTGACCTGGTTGCCGGTCGCGCCGGCGTCGAGCGTGCCGTAGCTGGTGAAGTTGAGCCGCACGCTCAGGCAGCCCTTGCGGCCGGCCACCAGGTCGGCGGCCGCCTGCTCGCCCTTGCGCACGGCGTCGGCGTGGTTCTCAATCGGGTTCGCCTTCACCTCGGGGAACACGATGTAGTCCACGACCTTGCCGGACACCCCGCCGCTCCTCGGGTCGGGGTTGATGCCGAGCGCCTTGGCCAGCGCGTAGGAGCCCTCGCCGATCGCGTCCTTCGGGCCGCGGTCGCCGACCACCGCGTAGACGACCCTGCCCTGGTAGACCACGGCCGCCACCGTCCCACCGGTGATGTTGGACCGGAAGTGGTCCCAGATCGAGCTGCTGATCGGCACCACCACGAACGGCAGCTTCTCGGCGTTGAGCGGCTTGCCGTCCGACTGCGGCCAGGCCGTTCCCGACTGCCACCAGGGATCGGTGCTCGGGTTGCACTTCGGGGTGCGCTGGCCGTCGCAGTCGATGGTCATCCCGGACCGCCAGTGGACGGCGTTTCCGGTGGCGCACACCGGAACCGTCCTCGTGCCGCCGGAGCGTTCGGCGTACCTGCCGCTGGAGATCTGCTTCGTGCAGTCCTTCACCGCGGTGCTGAGCTGGCTGCCGGTGGGGGGTTCGGCCGCCGAGGCCGGGGCCGTGGACAGCGCGGTCGCGCCACCCGCGAGCAGCAGTCCGACCGCCAGTTTCACCAATGTCGCGCGCATCTGCTTCCTCACTTCCCGGCCTGCAGGGCCTTCCAGGTGTTCGGGCCGACGATGCCGTCCGCGGCCAACCCGCGCGACGACTGGTACTGCTTGACCGCGGCCGTCGTCTTCGGCCCGAACAGACCGTCCACGTTCAACCCCGCACCGACCGCGGCGTTCAGCGACCGCTGCACCCGCACCACCGCGTCACCACTCGACCCGTCCTGCACCTGCGGCGTGCCACCCCGCGACAACAACGCCGTCCACGTGCGCGAATCCACCGACCCCGACGCCGGCAGACCCACCTTCACCTGGAACTGCTTGGTGGCGTTGGCGGTGGTCTCGTCGAACGTTCCGCTGGGGCCGTCGGCGCCGGTGTTGAATCCGGCGCTGGTGAGCAGGCACTGCGCGGCCTTGACGAGTTCACCGGTCGCCCCCTGGTCGAGCTTGGGGTACCGCAGGTGGTTCTCGTTCACCACGGCGCAGGTCCTGGCGTCGCCCTCGATGACGTTCTTGTAGCGGATGGCCTGGAACCGGGACGTACGGCTGGCCGACCAGGTGCGCTCCGAGGCGACGGTGCCCGTCCGGTACTGCTCGCGCACGACGGCCTGGGTCTTCGCGGAGTCGGCCCAGCGGACGAACAGCGCGACGTGCTGGGTGCCGCCGCTCTGGTGCAGGAACAGGGCGTCGCCGGGCAACAGGTCGGCCTTGCTGATCCTGGTCGCGACCTCCATGAGGTTGCCGGTCCACCGGGAGTCCCTCAGGCCCCAGGACATGGAGACGAAGCCCGAGCAGTCCTGGCGGTAGCGGCCGTACTGGTTGGTGTGGAAGCTGGACTGGCTGTAGGGCACCCGCTCGTCGATCCAGCTCTTGGACCGCTTGAGGATGTCCGCCCTGGTGAGCTTCAGGTTCGTGGTGGGGTGGCCGGCGGTCTGCGCCTGGTCCTGACTGGTCTCGATCGTCGCCGTCGCGGCGCCGGACGTCGCGGTCGTCGCGGTCGCCGCCGTGGGCATCGCCACCAGCACGGCCAGCGCCGCGCTGGCGACCAGGGATGATCTGACACTGACACGCATCGCTGCTTCTCCATGTTCGGCCGAATCGATGCGTTATCTGTACCGCAGAAAATGACCCCGACCGGCGAACGGCGGGGAAAATAAATACCGCCAACACGAGTGCCAGCGGCCGGCCGCCGAGGTTGGGAAAAATTATAGTTCTCGGCAGGTCTACCGCTGTTCATCGACAGCGGTCACGGCCAGCGAAGGCCACGGTGGCGCCCATGCGTCTCGAGCCCGTGGGGCCACCGGGCCCGGGACGCCCACGGCCAGCGCATGTCCAGCCCGTGGGGTCGCCAGGTCCGCAACACCTCGGCCAGTCCGCTCGACCCCGCGCCGACAGCAGGGCCGAAAAGCCCAAGACCAGCTCATTCAAGCCCGCGCCGACACCAGGTTCCAGAAGCCACGGCCAGCCCGCTCGAGCCCCACCGGCACCACAGCGAGAAGCCATGGCGAGCCCGCTCGAGCCCATGGCCAGTCCGCTCGAGCCCGTTGGGCCGCCGGTCCGAGACGCCCACTCACCTCGACCTTTCGCCCAGAAACGGCACGAACGGAGCCGCCGAACCACGAAGTTGTCCACATTTTCCGCAACCCCCTCCGCGCACCCCCACCCACCGATAGAATGGAAGCGGGGCCGCCCCCCTTGGAGTGGGTGGGGGGTGCGCTCGGGGGGTTTTGTCGAACTGCGCGGGAAAGTCTTGTTCGACCGCGGCGGTGGTGCCGGGCACGTCCTTCGACCATAGTGGACGTGGCCGGCAGCGCCAGTGTCCGGCAACGCCAGTGCCCGGCAGCGCCAGTGCCCGGCAACGCTCGTGGCCGGCCGCGCTCGTGCCCGCCGCGCCAGTGGCCGGCCGCGCTCGTGGTCGGCAGCACCAGTGGCCCCGCTCCTGACCGGCAGCACCAGTGGCCGGCCACGCTCCTGGCCGGCCGCGCTCGTGGTCGGCGCGGACACGTTCCCGCGGTCGGTGCGCACACACGGCGCCCGGTGCCTGCGTATACGCCTCAGCTGGCGCTGGACCAGGTGCGGGTCTGCACCAGGGCGCGGGCCACGTCCTGGCTGAACCACTTCATCGAGAGCCGGTCGAAAATGTCCTTCGCCGAGCACAGCGCCCGCTCCGCCTCGTCCCAGCGGCCGGTGCGCACGCACAGCGCCCCGAGGCTGCGCAGCGTGTACGCCTGCCCCCTGCGGTCCCCGAGGGTCTCGAACACCTGCCGGCAACGCTCCAGGGACTCGGCCGCCGTGTCGTAGTCGTGCACCTGCGCGTCCAGGTCCGCCAGGCAGCGCAGGGTGAACGCCGCCGCGTGCGCGTGCCCGTGCTCGGTGAACAGCTCCAGCGACCGGGTCAGGCTCGCCCGCGCCGCCGCCGTGTCGCCGGTGTACCGCTGCACCTCACCCAGGCTGCGCAACGCGTGCGCCTCCCAGTGCCGGTCGCCGGTCCGCCGCGCCCCGGCCAGCGCCTCCTCCAGCAACGCCGCCGCCCGGTCGTAGCGCCCCGCCCGGCGCAGCACGTCCGCCCGCCGCTTCAACACCGCGATCACCGTGCGCTCGTCGCCGGCGCCCCGCGACAACCGCAGCGCCTCCGCGAAGCACCGGTCGGCCGAGGCGAACTCGCCCGCGTCCGCGAGCACCCCGGCCAGCTCGTCCAACGCCGTGGCGTGCACCCGGTCGTCGCCCGCGCCGGCGGCGACCTCGATGGCCCGCTGCAGCAGCTCCCTGGCCCGCCGCACCTGCCCGGTCTCCACCAGCACGTCCGACTCCACCACCAGGGTCCTGGCCAACTCCACCCGGTCGTCGAGCCGGCGGAACCGCTCGGCCGCCGCGGTCAGGTACCGCACCGCGCTGGACACCTTCAGCTGCTGCCAGTGCAGCTCGCCCAGCCGGCGCATGCTCACCGCCTCCGCCCGCAGGTCGCCACCGCGCCGCGCCGCCCACACGGCGAGCACGGTGACGTAGCGCGCCGCGGCGAGGCCGGGGCACACCGTCGCGCGCTCGGCGAACGTCTCGGCCACCTGCCACGCCCGCGACCACCACCGCCGGCGCACCGCAGCCTGCACCACGGCGAGCACGTTGTCCGCCTCGACCTGGCACCACGGCGCCGGCTCCCGGGCCGCCCGCCCGGTGCGCATCGCCTCCAGGTAGTGGTCGAGCAGTCCGGCCAGCCCCGCCTCCAGCTCGGCGACCGAACCGTCGGACTCCGCCTTCTCCCTGGCGAACTCGGCGATCAGGTCGTGCAGCTGGTACCGCACAGTCCCGAACCCGTCCCGGCCGGTGACCTGCGACATCTGTGCCTCGACCAGCGACTCGGCCACCTCGGCGCCGACCTCGGTCGGCACCCCCAGCAGGCGGGCCACCGCCGGCCGGGAGATCGCGGGCAACCGCACCTCGCCCAGCAGCCGCAGCGCCCGCCGGGTGGGCACGGCGCACTCGGCGTAGCTGACCTCGATGGTCGCCCGCACGTCGAGGTCGCCGGCCCGCATCTCGGCCAGCCGGGAGCGGCCGGCCCGGATCCGCGCGCCGAGCTCCTCGAGCGTCTCGTGCGGCCGCGCCGCCAGCTTCGCCCCGACGATCCGCACCGCCAGCGGCAGCCCGGCGCACAGCTCGAGCAGCCGGCGCGCCGCCTCCGGCTCGGCCGCCACCCTGTCCGTGCCGACGATTCCGGCCAGCAACTGCCACGACTCGTCCTCGGCGAACCCGCCCACCTGGATCGTCTTCACCCCGGCCAGCCCGAGCATCCGCCGCCGCGAGGTGACCAGCACGCCGCAGTCCGCGCCGGCCGGCAGCAACGCGCGCACCTGCGCCTCGTCCCGCGCGTCGTCGAGCAGCACGAGCACGCGGGCGTCCGCGGTGCGGCTGCGCCACAGCTGCTGCCGCTCGACGAAGCCGTGCGGGACGGCGTCCTCGGCGACGCCGATGGAGAGCAGGAACCGGCGCAGCACCTCGGCCGGCTGGCCGGGCTCGCTGGTGAGGTCGGCGACCAGCTGGCCGTCGCAGAACTCGCGGCGGAGCAGGTGCGCGGTGCGCACCGCGAGGGTGCTCTTGCCGATGCCGCCCGGCCCGCTCAGCGCCACCAGCCGCGGGCCGCGCCCGGTGAGCGCACCACGGATCCGTTCGAGCAGCTCGCCGCGGCCGGTGAAGTCGGCCAGCTGGGCGGGCACCTGCGCCGGGCTGGCGGGCACCACCGCGGGGCGCGCCGTGAGCGGCGACGCGTCCGCCCGCAGCCGGGCGCCGGCCTGCCGGAGCCGGGCGTTCATCGGCACCCCGGCAGCCTCTAGTGCGGCCGCCGTACGGTCGAACACCTCCCTGGCGGCCACTCCGCGGCCGGCGGTGACCAGCGCCTCGATCAGCAGCGCGGCGAAGTTCTCCTGCGTGGGGTCGGCGGTGAGCCGCTCGGTGAGCCCACTGATCGCCTCGGTCACCTCACCGAGCGCGATGTCGACCTCGAACCGTTGCTCCAGCGCGGCGAGCCGGCGTTGCTCGAGCAGTCCGGCGTACCCGGACAGCAGCGGCCCGCGCCCGGTGTCCTGCAGCGCGGAACCGCGCCACAGGGCCAGGCCGGCGCGAAGCTGCCGGCTCGCCTCGGCGAGGTCGCCCCTGGCTGCCGCGCGCTGGCCCGCCTCGGTGCGCCGGAGGAACTCGGTGGCATCGAGCTCGTCGTCGCCGAGCACCAGCGTGTAGCAGCCCTGCCGGGTTCGGATCACCTGCTCGGGAGAGCGGGCCGGCACACCGGGGCAGCACAGCTTGCGCAGCGTCGACACCCTGCCCTGCAGGACGGCCCCCGCGGACTCCGGAACCCGGCCGGACCACAGCTCACCGGCCAGTGTCTCCGTGGTCACCGGCTGGTTGGCCTTGCTAAGCAGCACCGCGAGCACGGTGCGGACCTGGCGGGGGCCGATCGGCGACCCGTCCACGAGCATGGACCCGAGAATGCTGTACCGCACATGCACCGCCGCGAGTAGTTGAAGACTCACCAATCAGGTGCGGGAACGGTGACGTTCCCCCAGTGGCAGTCAGCATCGGCCGTGCTCGATGGGAAATCAAGCGAATCCCGTCAGTGCGGACCGAAAAGGAAAGAATGTTCACCTTTTCGGCCGGAGGTGGCTGAGCCGGGCGCGGGAGCGGGTTGCCCCCCACATGGGAGGTCCGGTCAGGGGCAGGATCCCTCTCCCGGCTTGGGGTTGGAGCACTTCGCCCTGCTCCAGATCGTGGCGAAGTTGTCCGCGAAGCCACGGCCCACCACCGGGTTCTCGATCTTGGTGAGGATCTCGTCGTTGCTGCGCAGCGCGGCGCCGGACAGGTTGTGCGATCCGCTGAACACGATCGACCGATTGGCCGTCTCGTTGTAGTGCCCCCGGTAGATCATGTACTTCGAATGGATGCTCACCTTGCGGCCGTCGATGTTGTCGGCGTCGTTGTCCAGGTACCGCTTGAGCGAGATGTTGGCCCTGCCGCGGAGCTTGCCCAGCGCGTCCGCGCCGATCGCGTCGTAGACGATCCGCACCTTGCAGCCGAGCCGGGCGATCCGGACGATCTCGTCCACCACCGGGGTGCGGGCGTCGCTGATGTGCGCCTGCGCGATGTCCAACGCGCAGCCGGGCTCGGCCCGTTTCACGTAGGACAGGATCTGTGCGTAGGTGTCGGTGCGGTGCTCCTCGGACCGGCCGCCGCGGGAGTCAGCACGCGGCGACATGTAGGTGGTGACCAGGCTGGCCGTCGACTTGTGGTAGCCGCCGTTCGAGAAGTAGCCGTTGTCCTTGCGCTGCGCCAGCATCCGGTCCATGTGCTGCCGGTAGTAGCCGTACAGGCCGGCGTCGCCGGACATGATCACCGCGTGGTTGAACAGGTTGCCCTGCGAGTTCGTCAGGTTGTGCGACGACACCACCACCACGTCGGTGAGGTTCCCGGTCTTCGAGAACATCCAGAGCTTGTTGTGGTTGATGGAGTGCGGTGTCCCACGGTTGGCGATGCACGCCGTGTTGTCCCCGCCCGGCCCGCAGAAGACGAGCCTGGTGAACCCGGCCGCTTTGAGGATCTTGGTGGGCTCGTTGGCCGGGTTGTCGTCGGCGCCGCCGTCGATGGCGATGCGCACCCGCACGCCGCGCTCCCGCGCGCGTTTCAAGGCCTCGGCGACCGGGTTGCGGGTCCACGAGTAGACCGAGAAGTCGATCTGCGCGCCCGCCGGCGTGCCGTCGATCAGCCGGATCAGCCTGGACTCGATCCGGTGGTCCCGGTCGCCCCGGTCCGACGGCTCGTTGAAGACGGTCTCCATCGTGGCCGCCGCTGCGGCCTCGGTGGGCTCGGCGGCGGGAGCGAGCAGGCTGCCGGCGGCGAGCAGCGTGGTGACCCCGAGCACGAGGCCGCGGGCCGTGCGAATCCTGGTCATCGTGCTCCCCGGACTTCCGCGGGCAGGGACGACCAGGAGCCAACCACGCCGCACAGCGCCGGGACCAGACCGATCCCGGCGGCCAACGAATCGCCAACGAAACCCTTCAGCGCCGAGTCGCGTTCTTGCGGGTCCGTGCGGATCAGTTCGGTCAGCGCGGTCAGCGTGGGTCAGTGCGGCCCGGCTCGGCCCAGTAGAGCTCAGCGCCCGCCGGCCAGCCAGCCGACGCCGCGGCAGAGCAGGCAGTCCTGGGCGCTCCGCTCGCCGTACGCCGCGACCATGAGCCCGGTGCCGCCGCAGTCCGGGCACCACCGCCAGCCCAGGCCCACGGCCTCGCCGGTGTCGTTTCGGGTGGACGTGTCGGTACGGGTTGCCATCCACGAACTCCCTTCGCCGTCTCCTCCTCCCGGCCGCGCGTCGCTCCCACCCGAGCTCGGTCGATGCCGGGCGGTCGTCACGTGGCCGGTCCTGCTGGCCGCGGGTGATCCGGTGCCGACGGCGGTGGTTCGCCGGGCACCGCCCGGGCGGGTGCCGGTTGGCCTCCCCAACCGTTATAACGCGTCGTCAGGACGTTGACAACAACGAATGTCGTCCCGATGATGACGTCATGGGCTCGGTGGAGGATCAGGTGTACGGCGACGTCGGCGAGGCGCTGGACCGGGTGCGCGAGGTGGTCCGGCGGGACCTCGGCGAGCTCGACGTACCCGAGGTGGTCACGGCGCTGACCCTGCTGCACCAGCTCCGTTCGGAGCTGAGCGGCTGGGAGCCGGAGCTGATCGGCCGGGCTCGGGAGCTGGGCGCGAGCTGGGCGGAGCTCGCTCCGGCGCTCGGCGTGGCCAGCCGGCAGGCCGCGGAGCGCCGGTACCTGCGGCTACGGCCGTCCGAGAAGGGCGGCGCGACCGGCGAGCAGCGGGTACGCGCGGTCCGGGACCAGCGGGCCGGCGACCGCGCCGTCGGCCAGTGGGCCAGGGACAACTCGGCGACGTTGCGTGGACTCGCCGGCGAGGTGGGTGCGGTGCGCGGACTCTCCCCCGCCGGCCAACGCTCGACCAGGGCAGTGCACCGGGCGCTCGCCGCGGACGACGCGACCGCGCTGCTGCCGCCCCTCGCGGAGGCCCGCCGGCACCTGGCCGAGAGCCACCCCGAGCTCGCCGAGCGGATCGACAGCCTGAGCGACGAGGTCGACCAGCTGCGGCGGAGCGCCACCACCCGGCGCCGCGGCCGGTGAGGACGGTCGCCGCCGAGGTGAACCGCGACGCGGGTGGCCCGGATGCCCGGGCCACCGGCACGCCGTGGTTCGCCGGCCGGGGTGCGGCCGGCACGCCGCACCGGGCGAGCGCGGTCGGCTCCGCCCGCGCGGCGTCACCTCCCCCGGACCCCCAGGACCGGGGGAGGTGACTTCCACCGAAGTGGATCTACGAAGCGCCCATCCGCTTCACACGAGTGGAGCCAGCCATGTTTGGAGCCTAGACTGGAGTCACGTAGGTTTCAACTGGCAAAGAACGCATCGCCCGTGCGGCCGTTTCCCTGAGTGGAAGCTCGCCGACGATCTATGGGGAGGTCGCGATGGTTGAGCAGGGAAGACAGGGCCGCGCACTGGCCGACAAACTCAATCACCTGTTCGTCTACAAGACACCGCGTGACGGGCAGGAGTACAGCAACGAGCAGGTCGCCAACGCCATCTCCGCCCAGGGCGACGTGAAGATCTCGCAGAGCTACATCTGGCAGCTCCGCAAGGGCAAGAAGGACAACCCGACGTTCAAGCACCTGCAGGCGCTGGCCGCGTTCTTCGGCGTCCCGGTGAGCTACTTCTTCGACGACGAGGTCACCGACCGCGTCGACCAGCAGCTCCAGGCGCTGAAGTCGGAGCAGCGACGGCTCAACGAGATCGCGGCCAGCAGCGAGGCGCAGCTCATGGCCATGCGGGCCGGCGAGCTGTCGCCGAGCCGGCGGCGCCTGGTGATGGAGCTGCTCGACGTCGTGTACCGGGAGGAGCAGGCCGGCAGGTCCGACACCGAGGACTAGCACCCGCTCCGGTGGTCCGCACGGCGCGGACACCGGCTACCGTAGTCGGTGCGGTTTGTCCGGAGCGGGCGCTGGGAGTGGTGACCGGTGCGAGAGCGGGAGTTGCGCCGCCGGTGCCGGCGGTTGCTGAACGAGCTGGACATACGTCCACCGCTCGACGTGGTCGAGCTGTGCCGGAAGGTCGGCGAGCAGCGCGGTCGGCCGATCCGGCTGATGGCGCACCCGATTCCGGTACCGGGGCCGTTCGGAGTGTGGATCGCGACGAAGACCGTGGACTACATCCTCTACCAGCAGGAGACCAGTAGGTCCCACCAGTGCCACATCATCCTGCACGAGCTCGGTCACATCATCGCCGGCCACCGCAGTGACCAGGACGACGACGCGCTGATGAGCGAGCTCTACCCGGACGTGAAGCCGGCCACGCTCCGCGAGAGGTACCCGGACCTGGACACCGACGCCGTGCGCCGCGCGCTGCGCCGCACCTCCTACGACACCGACCAGGAACGCGAGGCGGAGACCGTCGCGACGATCATCCTGGAGTGGGCGTCGGTGCTCGACCGGGTGGCGCCGGAGACGTCGGCCGAGGCCGCGGCGCAGCGCATGGAGACGGCGCTCGGCGATCGGCTGGGCTGGCTGTGAGCTCCACCACTCCCGCGGTCGTCATGACCGCCGCGCAGGGCGCGCTGCTCTACGCCGCCCTGTTGTGGAAGCTCTACCAGCTGGTTCGGGCGCCGCGGGACGTGCCGCTGCGAATGGTGACCCTGTGCCTGGCCTGCGCGGCCGCCGCGTTCCCGTTCGGCATCGCGGCCGGCAACGTCGTGCAGCCGGACACCGGGCCGATGCCGCTCACCTATGCCCAGTACGCGCTGCTGGCGCTGGTGGTCTACATGCTGGTCTGCTTCTTCCTGTTCGCCGAGGGGACCAGCCCGCGGGCGGTGTCCGCCGCCCGGCGGCAGGGAGCCGTGGTGGTGGCCGCGCTGGTGGTGATGACGGCCGCCGCGCTGACCGTCCCGCTCGACCTGCCACCGGAGGAGTACCCGGCCGGCAACGTCGCGGTGTTCTACCTCGCCGCCAACGCCTACCTCGGCTTCGGGCTGGCCAGCGCGTTCGTCGGGGCGCGGAGGTACGCCCGCGGGGCGCAGCCGCGGCTGGCCCGCGGCCTGCTGCTGGCCTCGGCCGGCATGGTGCTGATGGTGCTCGGCACGGCGGTGCTGCTGGTGGTCAACGGCGCCACCTGGGCCGGAGCGACCGTGCCGGCGGCGCTGTTCCCCGCGGTGACGTTCACGTTGCTGCCGGGGATCCTGCTGTTCATCGTGGGCGTCAGCTATCCCGGCGTGGCCACCCGGCTCGCCGCGGCGCGGGTGTGGCTGCAGCATCTGCGCATGTACCACCGGCTGGCGCCGCTGTGGCGGGAGCTGAACGCGGCCTTCCCGGAGGACGCGCTGCACCGGGTGCCCGGCCCGGCGTGGCGGGACGCGCTCAACCCGTTCGCGATGAACCGGCGCTACTACCGGCGGGTCATCGAGTGCCGGGACGGGCTGGTGCGGCTCAGCCCGTACCTGCCCGGCGACGAGCCAGCCACCGATCCGGTGGAGCTGGCCCATCGGCTGCGGGCGGCGCTGCGCTCGCGGGCCGAGGGGCGGGCGGTGCGGCCGCGGGCCGTCGCACTGGCGGTGCCGATGAGTGACGCGCTGGAGGACGACGTCCGAGAGCTGGCCGCGCTGTCCCGGGCGCTACGGACGGCGTGATCGGGGACCATGACGCACGCACTGATCATCGGCGGGGGCATCGCGGGACCGGTGACCGCGATGGCGCTGCGGAAGGCCGGCCTTTCCGCCACGGTGTACGAGGCGTACCCGACCGGGGCCGACGACGTCGGCGCGTTCCTGACGATCATGAGCAACGGGCTCGACGCGCTGCGCGCGGTGGACCTGCACGAGCTCGTGCTGGAGCACTCGTTCCGGGCCCGCAGGGTGGAGTTCCTCAGCGGCAGCGGCAAGCGGCTCGGTGAGATGCCGCTGACCGGCGAGGAGTCCGGCCGAATCGGACCGAGGACGTTGAAGCGGGCCACGCTCTACCGGGTGCTGCACGACGAGCTGCGCCGGCGCGGGATCCCGATCGAGCACGGCCGGCGGCTGGTCGACGCGGGGAGCACGCCCGGCGGTGGGGTGGTGGCGACGTTCGCCGACGGCGGCACGGCCGAGGGCGACCTGCTGGTCGGCGCGGACGGTATCCACTCGGCCACGCGGGCACTCGTCGACCCGGCGGCGCCGCGGCCCCGGTACACCGGGCTGCACTCGGTGTACGGCTACACCCGCGACACCACGCACACCGCCGAGCCGAACACCTACCGGATGATCTACGGCAAGCGGGCGTTCTTCGGCTACACCACCGACCCCGACGGGGAGACCTGGTGGTTCGCCAACACGCCGGGACCGGAGCGCGACAGGGCGAGCACCACCGCCGCGCAGTGGCGGGAGTTCGCGGCCGGGTTGTTCACCCGCGACCGGACGCCGGCGGCGGAGATCATCCGGTCCAGCGGCGAGGACGTGATCGGCAGCAACGCCTACGACCTGCCGTCCGTGCCGGCGTGGCATCGGGACGGAATGCTCGTGGTGGGGGACGCCGCGCACGCCGCGTCGCCGAACGCCGGGCAGGGTGCGTCGATGGCCGCCGAGGACGGCGTGGTGCTGGCGCAGTGCCTGCGCGACCTGCCCGACGTGCCGAGCGCGTTCCGAGCCTACGAGCGGCTGCGCCGGGAGCGGGTGGAGCGGCTGGTGGCGGCCAGCGCCAGGATGGGCGACAACAAGATGCCGGGGCTGGTGAAGCGGTTGGTGCGGGACGCGCTGATGCCGCGGATGCTGGCCAGGGGCGGGTCGGACAGCGCCGCGTGGTTGACCCGGCACCACATCGAGTGGTCCGAGCCGGTCTCCTAGGTCTCCTTCTCAGGTCTCCTTCCGCCAGACGTAGGCGGCCGAGACGGGGTGGTGACGGAACCGGGCCCACTTGGGCTTCACCGCGAGCCACGCGTCGTCGACGACGCCCTCGCGCAGCTCGGCCAGCCGCCAGCCGGCCGCGAGCGCGGCGGTGACGTGGTCACTGACCAGGTGGACGTGGGTGGCGATCGCGATCGGCTCGCCGGCGGCGTTGGTGTAGTGGGTGGGCATGCCGGCGACCATGATGAACTGCGGGTGGAACGCGACCAGGGCGAGGACCGCCTTGGGCGCGGCGATTCGCCATGCCTCGCGGTAGAGCGGGCGCAGGTCGGGGAGGTGCTCGTCGATCAGCGAGGCGACCAGCAGGTCGTAGCGGCTGGCGGGCAGGCCGGTGGCGGTGACGTCGGCCTCGACGAGGCGGTCGTGCGCGCCACGGCCACGGGCGGCGGCGAGCATCTCCGGGGTGAGGTCGACGCCGTCGATGGCGGGCACGCCCTTGCCCCGCAGCCAGGCGCCGGTGCGACCGGTGCCGCAGCCGAGGTCCACGGCGTGGGTGGCGTCGGCCCAGGCCGGCTCGGCGAGCCGCTCGAGGAGCGCGATGTCCATCGTGTCCTCGACGGTCCGCTCGTAGGTGGCGACCCACTCGCCGTAACCGGTGCGGACGTCGACGGTCGGGTAGCCGCGGGCGTCGAAGTGATCGAACTGCACCCGGCCAGTATGGGAACGCCGACGGGGACGGCCAACCGGTTTACCCGCCCGGCCCCCTCCGGCCGGCGGTGGGCTGGGTCCGCGACCAGGTGTGGTCGCCGGCCGGGGAGGAGTGGGCGTTACTTGCAACCTCCGCAGCAGCCGCACCCGGGGCCACTGCAGGACGCGCAACAACCGCAACCGGCCATCGGAACCACCATCTCCTTCATTCGCGGGCATACCGCCTTCCCACGGTAGGTACGGCATTCGGTGCCGCACACCGCTTCCCGAGTGACACATGTCGAATTCACTACATGACTGTCTGTGATCGGCGGGCTCGTCCTGTTCGAGGTTCAGCCGAGGGAACGCCAGGACGAAACGCCGAGAAGCTGGTCGACGCCGGCATCCTGACCGAGGTGGAAACGCTTGGCCGCACTCGTCGGTTCGTCGCGGTGGAGATCGTCCGAACGCTCAGCAGCGAGTCGTGAACCACGACAGAGCCGCGAGGGGAAGGCCAACCGAGCCCGACGACCGGCCAAGGCACGAGAAAGGCCCGAGCCGTGTCGACTCGGGCCTTCTACGGAAGCTCTGAGAGAGTGGCCAGGGCCGGGGTCGAACCGGCGACCTTCCGCTTTTCAGGCGGACGCTCGTACCAACTGAGCTACCTGGCCGGAAACGCCGGCAAGGAGCCGAACGCTCTGGCGACCCTGACGGGACTCGAACCCGCGACCTTCGCCGTGACAGGGCGACGCGCTAACCAACTGCGCCACAGGGCCTTGCTTGTACCGCGCACTCCCAACGGGATTCGAACCCGCGTTGCCGCCTTGAAAGGGCGGAGTCCTAGGCCGCTAGACGATGGGAGCCCAGTCGGATCGGCATGCCGGTCGACCGCGCCCTCCAGGTCCCCCTGGGAGCGAACACAAGCATAGGGCACGCCCCGCGGGCACTTCAAAACGGGTACCCCTCACCTGTTTGGATCCCCTCCCACCAGGGCAGACACCTCGACATGTTCGACGGCTTCACTCTCACCCACATCAACGTCGGCGAGGTGACCCTGCGGGTCCGCCACGGCGGGCACGGCCCCGCCGTCCTGCTGCTGCACGGCCACCCGCGCACGCACACCACCTGGCACCGGGTCGCGCCGCTGCTCGCCCGCGACCACACCGTCGTCTGCCCCGACCTGCGCGGCTACGGCAAGTCGACCAAGCCGCCCACCACGTCCGACCACGCGCCGTACGGCAAGCGCGCCATGGCCGGCGACTGCCTTGCCCTCATGCGTGCCCTCGGCCACGACCGGTTCGCCGTCGCCGGTCACGACCGCGGCAGCTACGTGGCCTTCCGGCTCGCCATGGACCACCCCGACGCCGTCCGCGCGCTCGCCGTGCTGGACAGCGTGCCGATCGGCGAGGCCCTCGCCCACTGCGACGCCCGCTTCGCCCGGGCCTGGTACCACTGGTTCTTCTTCGCCCAACCCGACCGGCCCGAGCGGGTCATCAACGCCGACCCGGACGCCTGGTACGACGTCGCCACCAAGAACAGCCCGGAACGGCTCGGTGCCGAGAACTTCGCCGACTTCCACCGCGCCATCCACGACCCCGCGACCGTGCGCGCGATGCTCGAGGACTACCGCGCCGGCCTCGGAGTCGACCGCGCCCACGACGACGCCGACAAGGCCACCGGCCGCCGCCTCCACTGCCCCCTGCTCGCCCTGTGGTCACTGCGCGACGACCTCGGCGACCTGTACGACGACATCGGCGCCATCTGGCGCGAGTGGGCCGACGACGTCCGCACCGGGACCATCGACAGCGGGCACCACATGGCCGAGGAGGCTCCCGACGAGCTGGCCGCCGCGCTCCGCGCCTTCCTCCGGACCACCAAAGAGGACACGTTCACCGAGCGAGAACCCAGCTGGTAATCGATTGTCTGCCAGCAGAATGGCAAGCTACCTTTTCCCGTACTGCCCAGGTGCACAACCAGGGGTGCGCACCTGGGCAGTGCCCTGCACGGGAACCGCCCGCGTGCGCCAGCCCCGAGACCTCCCGACGGTCCCGCCCGATGCCACCGAGACCCGCTGGTGGCATTGAGCGCTCCCCGACCGCGCGGGCTCCACCCTTCTCGCGCAGCGGTGCCCGAGGGGCTTCGGCGGCGGACGTCAGCGCTGCACCGGGCAGTCGCCGTCCTCGTCCGGCACCAGGCCCAGCATGTCCAGCAGCGTCGAGCAGTCCTCGACACCCGTGGCGCCCCGCGCCACCGCCAACCGAGCCCGACGCACCTGGTCGTCCGAGATCCGTGAGGCGTCCGCGGCACCCGACCGCTGCGCCGGCACCCCGCCCGCGTACCCGCCGGGCCCCTCGGCCTCGTACCGCAGGAGGAACTGTCGAACTTCGAGAGAACCGCTCATGACTCCTCCACACGGCTTCCGGGGATCACGTTGGCCGCGAGGCTAGCGAGCGGGCCGAGCCACCCACAGCCCCCCGCAGAGTGAACCTCCCAATACTCAACGTGCACTCGTGCCGCCATCCGGGCGTGGACGCCCCACCGGGGGCACGAACGCCGGATTAACCTCCGGCAACGATGAGATGACAGCTCACGAGGTTTTTTCCGGCCGCCCACTCGCTTAATCCGCCCGTCTCGTGTAACAATCAACGTGCTGACACACCCCCGGTCAGCGCCTGTGGAGATCCCCTCCGGCCCCCGCGTTCCTCCCCCTGGCGCGGGGGCCTCTCCATTGGTGCTCGACGCCTTTGGCGTCTTCGCACCCTCGTGTCTCGATGTGGGGGGCCGAGCCCCCCACACCCCCCACGGTGCGAGCTCCTCGCCTTGGGCGAGCGCTGGTGACGTTGGTCGTGAACCAGCGATGTGCTTGGTCGCTTCGCTCGCTGCGCTCGCTCGCTGGTTCCGCCCGTGGGGGTGGTGGGCGGGCCGGCTGCGTTGGCTGCGGGGTGTGCGGGGGTTGGCTTTGGGACTTCTCGGGCGCTTCGCTCGCTGCGCTCGCTTGCTGGGGCCACGCGTGGGGTTGGGGGGGCTCGCTGGGCTCGCTGGGTGGGTTGGCTGCGGGGTGTGGGTGCTTGGGCTTGGTGTCTTCTTGGTCGCTTCGCTCGCTGCGCTCGCTCGCTGGTGGTGCGCGGCGGGAGCGGTGGGCGGCTGGGTGTGAGTCCTACGTTCGGGTCGGCCAGATCTTCGTTCGGGAGCGCGAGGTTCGTGTTCGGGTTGGCGAGTTCGTTCGGGTCGGGAAGGGCCGCGCTCGCCAGCGTGGGCGCTGGCTGCGGGGCCGAGGTGGGCATGGGTGCGGATGTGGTGCGCAAGGTCGCCTTCGGCTCGCTCAGGGGTGGCTGCAGCCGTTTACGCGCCAGGTCGGGACACGCCCAATCGGGCGCGGGGCACCATCGCACCCGGGTCGGGGCACGCCCCACCCCACGGGTTGCAAGCTCCAGCCATTCCCCCTCCCCACCCCGATCCGAAGCCGCCTTGCGGTCGGGGGTGGCGTGTCAAGGCACTCTTTCCCGCCTTGACACGACGCCCCCGACCGTCAACCCAATCGGGCTTCGGGGTGGGGACCCACCTGGGACGTGGGGGACCACACACCTGGGACGGGGTGGGACCGCACACCCGACAGCGCGGGCAACCTGGCGCGGGCCGAGGCAGCGACGGGCTTTCGGGTGGGACCAGTGGCCGGCTCCGGGGCACTGCGGTGGCGGACTCCCGGATGCGGCCCGCGTACCCAGCTCGCGGCACTGCGACGGCAAACTCCCGGACGGGGTTCGCGTGCCCGGCTCGCGGCGCTGGGCGGCGGACTCCCGGACCGGGCGCGCGTGCCCCGAAGCCCCGCCGCCCACGTGTTGCCTCCGAGCGCGGCGACACGTGGCGCCCCGAGCCCGGGAAGTTGTCCCCATCCACCGGTAGTGATCCACAGATTTCGCGCAGCCCGTCCCAACACCCCCACCGGCGATACGCTGGATCAGCCGCGGGCCCCAGGGGTGGGCGGGCCGTGAGCCGGGACGGGTTCGTCACTGTCCGCGAAGTCGTGGTGTGCTCAGGGGAGTTGGTTGCCCTCCGGGTGGAGTAATGGAGGCACCGGGATCGCGACACGCCGTGTGGGTCGGGTCACATGCGCTGGCTCGTCGAAACCGAACCGTTATCGTATGCCTGTGCCTCTTCCCTCCCTGAGTCGACGCAGCAGCCGGTCCTCCGCCAAGAGCGCGGGCCAGGGCCGCCACCGCGACGCCAAGGACATCGAGCCCACGGTCGACGACCACGAGCTCACCAGCTACCTCGCCGCGCTCGCCCCCGACTCCGACCCGGAGAGCACCGGCAGCGGCCGCCGCTTCGGCGACGCGCAGGTCTACCAGCTCCGGCTCAACCTCATCGCCAGCGAGCAGCTCAAGGAGATCGCCCGCGAGCGCGACACCTCCCCGCAGGCGCTCGCCCAGGAATGGATCCTCGAGCGCCTCTCCTGGGAGGCCCAGGCATCCGCCCAGCAGCGGCACACCGCGCGGCGTCGGCAGCGCGACGACGAGCCGCGCACCGAGGAGCACTTCTTCGACCAGCGCTGGCCCCAGCCGGTTGGCAACGGGCACTGACCGTCCGCGCACCGACCCTCGCACCGCCGGCCCGCCACACCCACCCGGCCCCGAGACCGACGCGCGTGGGGCGCCGAACGACAACCCGGCCGCCGGTACCAGCGGGGCACCAGAACGCCGAAAGGCCCCCGGTGCGGGCACCGGGGGCCTGACGTCAGCAGTCGGTAGCGGCTACAGCGCGCGAACCTTCTGCGCCTGCGGGCCCTTCTGGCCCTGGCCGACCTCGAACTCGACGCGCTGGTTCTCCTCGAGGGTGCGGAAGCCGCGGCCCTCGATCTCGGAGTAGTGCACGAACACGTCGCCCTCGCCACCGTCCTGGGCGATGAAGCCGAAGCCCTTCTCGGCGTTGAACCACTTCACAGTGCCTTGCGCCACCGTCTTTACTCCTCGTTACAGATCCGCATGGCCGCCGCCGAAGCGCCGGCCGGGCCGTCCCGGGCGGTTCCAACGAGTCGAGCAAAGAGCACGCTTTCGGCTCCGGCCCGCGTCAGAAGTTCCGCGAGTGTGAAGCCACGAACACGCAAAACGACGGCCTGACGGCAGCCTACCGGGAAACCCCCGAATCTGACCCCTCCATCCAACCGGTTGGACCAACGAGAAGAAGCCGCCCACTCAGTGTGACCTGAGTCACCCGCACGGTGGCCAACGCCGTCACCCGGTCGGGCGTCAACTGGACGGAACTGGGGAGAAGAGGCATTCGGGGTTCACCGTGACACACAAGGACATCGCGGGCCGGCGGGCAGGACCCGTCGCCCTGCTCGCACTGGCACTGGTCGCCGTGCTCGGGCTCGCCGCCTGCGGCGGCACCGAGTCGGGCGACAACGACCGCGAGTCGGACAGACCACCCGCCGCGGCGGTGGTCGCCCAGCCCGCCGACGGCAGCACCGGGGTGGCCCCGGCCGAGCCGGCGCGGGTGTCGATCACCGACGGCACGATCCAGCAGGTCGCGCTCACCAACCCCGACGGCAAGGCCGTGGAGGGCCAGCTGAGCGAGGACAAGCGCAGCTGGGCCACCACCGAGCCGCTCGGTTACGGCAAGACCTACACCTGGTCGGGCACCGCCGTCGACGCCGACGGCGGCACCGTCCCCATCGCCGGCTCGTTCACCACCGTCACACCGAGGCAGCAGCTGCGCGCCACGGCGAACGTGGGCGACCACGAGACCTACGGCGTCGCCATGCCGGTCGCCATCACCTTCCGCGACGGCGCCAACAACGCGGTGCCGGTCAAGAACAAGGCCGCGGTGGAGAAGGCACTCTCGGTGACCGCCACGCCGAACACGGAGGGCTCGTGGGCCTGGCTGCACAACGACACCTCGGTGCACTGGCGGCCCAAGGAGTACTGGCAGCCGCACACCGAGGTCCACGTCGAGGCGAAGCTGTACGGCGTGGAGCTCGCCGACGGCGTGTACGGCAAGAACGACCTGACCGTCGACTTCACCATCGGCCGGTCGCAGATCGTCAAGGGCAACACCCAGACCCACCGGATGGTCGTCATCCGGGACGGCAAGCAGGTCGCCGACTACCCGGTGAGCTACGGCCTGGACTCCGACCCCGGTCGGGTGACTCGCAGCGGCGTCCACGTGGTGATGTCCAAGCACCCGACCTACTTCATGAACAACCCGGGCTATGGCTACGAGGACTTCGAGGTGCAGTGGGCGGTGCGGATCTCCAACAACGGCGAGTTCACCCACGCCGCCCCGTGGTCGGTCGGCGACCAGGGCAGGCGCAACGTCTCGCACGGCTGCCTGAACCTCGCACCGCGGAACGCCAAGGAGTACTTCGACAGCGCGATGGTCGGCGACCCGGTGGAGATCGAGGGCAGCTCGCAGCGGCTGGGACCGAAGGACGGCGACTACCTCGACTGGACCTACTCCTGGCAGGAGTGGACCGCCATGTCGGCGCTCAACGGCTGAACCTGGTGAGCGCTTGTTCACCTCGGCCGCTTCGGACGAACCGCCTCGGTTAGCGTGAACGGGTGACGAAACAGGCACAACCGTGGCCGCCGGCCGGCGCCGAGCCGGCGCCCGCGCACCCCAAGGCCCCCGGCCCCGGCAGCGAGCTGGGGGTGCACTTCACCGAGTGCTTCGGCTGCGGTGACGAGCTGGAGGGCGGGCTGCACCTGCGCTCGACCGTCGCGGACGGGCTCACCGTGCGCTCCCGGTTCACCGTCACCAAGAACCACCAGGGCGCTCCCGGCCTCGCCCACGGCGGGCTGCTGGCCTGCGCGTTCGACGAGGCGCTCGGCACGACCGTCGGCAACCTGCTGCGCCGGCCGGCCGTCACCGGGCGGTTGGAGACCGACTTCCGCCGGCCGGTGCCGGTCGGCTCGACCCTGCACATCGAGGCCAGGGTGGACGGCGTTGGCGGGCGCAAGATCTACGCCAGCGCGGACGGCCGGCTCGACGCCGAGGACGGGCCGGTGGCGGTGCGGGCCCGCGGGCTGTTCGTGATGGTCGGCCTCGAACACTTCACCTCCCACGGTGACCCCGACGCGATCGAGAAGTTCCGCGAGCAGGGCCGGCCGGTGCGGGAGGACTGGGACATCAACCCGTAGCCCATGTTCCTGGTCGTCCTCAGCAGCCTGGTCGCGCTGCTTCACCTCTACCTGTGGCGCCGGCTGGTCCTGGACACCACCCGGCCAGGGCCGGCGCGGAGGGTCGGGACGGTCGCGCTCGTGCTGGCGGTCGCGGTGATGTTCGCCGCGCTGGCACTGGGCACCCGCACCGACCCGGCGGTCGCCCGCTGGTTCGCCTGGCCCGGCTACCTCTGGCTGGCCGTGTTCTTCTACCTCCTGCTGATCCTGCTGGTGCTCGAGGTTCCCCGGCTCGCGCTGCGCAGCTGGGTCCGCGCGGAGCCGGAGCCGACCGGGCCCGGCCTCAGCCGCCGGACGCTGCTCGCCCGGGGCTCGGCCGCCGTCGCCGGGGTGGCCGCCGCCGGGCTGGTCGGCTACGGCACCGCCGTGGCGATGGGCCCGCCGACCGTCACCCGCGCCCCGATCGCCCTGCGCCGGCTGGACCCCCGGGTCGCCGGTTTCCGGATCGCGCTGCTCAGCGACATCCACCTCGGCCCGATCATCGGCCGGGACCTCACCCGACGGATCGTGGAGATCGTCAACGCCGAGCGACCAGACGCGGTCGCGATCGTCGGCGACCTCGTGGACGGCAGCGTGGCCGACCTGGCCGACGCCGCGGCGCCGCTGGCGGACCTGCGCAGCACGCACGGCACGTTCTTCGTCACCGGCAACCACGAGTACTACAGCGGCTATGCCCAGTGGGTCGAGCACGTGCGGACCCTCGGCATCACCCCGCTGCGCAACGCGCACACCGTCGTCACCCACCACGGCGGGCGGTTCGTGCTGGCCGGGGTCAACGACGCCACCGCGTACCAGTGGCAGGACCCGGCCGACGTGGGCGCGGCCCTGCGCGGGCGCGACCCCGAGCTGCCCGCGGTGCTGCTCGCCCACCAGCCGGTGGACGTCGAGGACGCGGTGCGGCACGGCGTGGACCTGCAGCTGTCCGGGCACACCCACGGCGGCCAGCTCGCGCCGTTCGACCTCGCCGTGCGCCTGCAGCAGGGCGTGGTGGGCGGGCACTACTCCTACGGCGACACGCAGCTCTACGTCACCAGGGGCGCCGGCTTCTGGGGCCCTCCGGTGCGGGTCGGCGCCCCACCGGAGATCACCGTGGTCGAGCTGCGGCCGCTCAGGTGAGCGTGCGCGGCCGCACCGCGTTGGCCCGGTCCACCAGGTCGATCCTGGCGTCGGTGTCGTCGGCGAGCCGGGCCAGCTCCCGATAGCGGCGCTCCAGGCCGAACCGCAGGTCCCGCTCGACCAGCTCGCGGCCGAGCACCCTGGCGCCGGGGTGCTGCCGCGAGCCACCGGCACGCACCCAGTGCAGCGCGACGTCGAGCACCTCCGCGGACAGCCGGGCTCGCCGCTCGGGGTCCAGCGTCAGCCGCTCGAGCCGCTCGGACGCCTCGACCAGGTCGCGTTCGGACAGCGCGGCCAGCTCCCTGCCGTCGTCGCCCACCCTGACCTTGATCTTGATGGCGGCCACCTGCGCGGCCACGTGGTGGGTGGACGACGGGGGGATCGACTCCAGCACCTCGATCGCCCCGGCCCGGGCACCCTGCGCCAGGTACACCCGCGCGAGGCCGAACGCGGCGCTGACGTAGGAGTGGTCGGTGCGCCACACCAGCTCGTAGAACCGCGACGCGGCGAAGTAGTCGCCGTTGGTCTCCGCGCTCACCGCCAGCGCCAGCTTCGGCGCGATCTCCCCGGGCAGCTCGTCGTACACCGCGTCGAACGCGGCCCGCGCCACCCGCGGCCGGCCGCCGGCCAGCTCGATTAGCCCGCGGTACCAGTCGATCCGCCAGTCGTGCGGGAAGCCGGCCTTGATCGCCAGGTACTGCGCGGCCTGCAGCTGCCGGTTGGCCTCGGCGAGCTCGCCGAGCTCGATGCGCGCCCGGACGATGCGCAGCCGCACCTCGATGGACTCGCGCGGCGCGCCGGACAGCGCCTCGATCGCGGTGCGCGGGTCGGTGGCCACCGTGGTGGCCAGCACGCCGGCGGCGGCGTCGGTGGTGTCCACCTGCGGGATGGGCAACCCGGCGATCACCTCGGCCGGATCGGGCAGCGGCACCCGCTGGCCGGGCTCGGGCACGACCATGTCCACGCCGAACGTCCGGGTCTCCGGGCCGAACACCGTGGACGCGCCGGGGCGGGGCTTGCCGGTGCCCAGCGCCATGATCTCCCGCAGCACGCCGGTGAGCTGGTCGGCCATGTCCTCGGCGGAGATGAACCGGCGGTCCGGGTCGGCGTGGGTGGCCCGCTTGAGGAACCGGTGGTAGGAGCCGAACAGCGCGAACAGCGGCACCTCGTCCGGGCCGGGCAGCGACGCCTTGTACGTGTTCGTGTAGCCGGTGAACTCGAACGACAGCACGGCCAGCGTGCGGCCCACCGTGTAGAGGTCGGAGGCCACCGAGGCGCCCCGCTTGGCCAGCTCGGGGGCGCTGTAGCCGGTGGTGAAGAACAGCGGGCTCTCGTAGTCGTCCATCCGGCGCACGGCACCGAGGTCGATCAGCTTCAACTGCTCGTGGGTCTGGATCACGTTGTCCGGCTTGAGGTCGCAGTAGAGCAGGCCCTGGCCGTGCAGGTACCCCAGCGCCGGCAGGATCTCCAGCCCGTAGGCGATGACCTGGCCGATCGGCAGCGGCTCGATCCGTCCGGTGGCGCGGTGGTGCTCCAGCGCGAGCTGGCGCAGCGACCGACCGCCGACGTACTCCATGACGATGTAGCCGACCAGGTTCCCGGTGTCCGGGTCGGGGTGCTGGACGAAGTTGTAGATCTTGACGATGTTCGGGTGCTCGACCTCGGCGAGGAACCGCGTCTCGTTCATCGCGGCGGCCAGCGCCGTGGCGTCCCCGGTGTCGATCAGTCCCTTGAGGACCACCCAGCGGTCGCTGACGTTGTGGTCCTGGGCGAGGTAGATCCAGCCCAACCCGCCGTAGGCGAGGGCGCCGAGCACCTCGTACTGCCCGCCGACGATCTCGTGCGGGCGCAGCTTCGGCACGAACGAGTACGGGGTGCCGCACTTGTCGCACACGCCCTGCGGATCGCCGGGCTTGCCGTCCCGGGTGCGGCCGACCTTGGCGCCGCAGTTGCCACAGAACCGCTTCTCCTCGGCGACGACCGGGTTGGCGAGCACCGCCTCCGTGGGGTCCCGGTAGGGCACCGGTGGGACCTCCACCAGCCCGGCGCCGAGTCGCCCGCGGCGCGACCGGCGGGAGGAGGTCCGCCGGGACGTGCCGGGGAAGGCTCCCGAGCCGGTCCGCTCGCCCGTACCGGTGCCGGTTCCCGGGCCGGTGCCGCGGTCGGAGCCGGGATGCATGCCGTCGCTGGTGCTCCGCGGCAGCACGCTCGCGGTGCCGGGGTCGGGCAGCGGCACGTCCTCGCTCGGCTCCGGGCGCGGGGGCGGCGGGGTGATGGTCTGGGTGTGCGGCGCCGGCATCGCGAGCACGCTGGTGGCCTGCGGCTCGGCCGGGTGTGCCGGCTGGTGGCGAGCGGGACGCTGCTCCCCGGGGCGGGAAGGGGCGCCGCCTTGGTCGGGCGGCTGTCCGCCGGCCGCCGGCCGCGCGGGGCTCGGCTCGGCGGGCCGTTGCCCCGAACCGGCCTCCGGCGGTCGGGCGGGCTGGCCGGATGGCTCACCTGGGCGCGGGCCGGTTCCCGGCCCCACCGACCAGTCCGGCGCCGGCTGGTCCGGGGGCCGGGCGGAGGTCGCGCCCGAGCCCGGGTGGACGGGCGGCTGACCGGTCGCCGGCGGCGCCGGCGGCGCGGGCGACCGGGGCGCGGAGCCTGACCCTGCCTCGGCGGGCGGGCGCCCCGCTCCCGCGTCGGACCGCTGGCCGGGTCCCGGGTCAGCCGGTGGAGTGGGCCGCTGGGCGCCGGCCTGCTCGGCCGGTGGCGAGGCGGGCCGGGACGCGTCCGGGGGCTGCCACACCTGGGGCTGCTGCTGCCGGGGTGCCGGGCCGAGCACGCCGGGCGGCTGGGTCCAGCCGCTGCCGGTCTCCTCCTCGAACGGGCCCTCCCCGTCCGGCGTGGCGTGCCGGGGGCGGCGTGGTTCGTCCGTCACTGCTTCCTCCCAGCCGGGTGCGGGACGTGTGGCGGTGCCGTGGGGCGCACGGCGGTCACCGGTAGGTCGGCGCCGGCGGGGTCGCCGGCCCGAGCCGCGGCGCGAGCCAGGTGTCGTAGCTGCGCTGCCATGTTCCCGCACGCACCTCCTCGAGCACCGCGTTGACGAACCGCACCATGTCCTCGTCGCCCTTCGGGATGCCGATACCGTAGGGCTCCTGGGTGAACTTCTCCCCCACGATCTTCGTGGTCGGGTCCTGCTGGGCCATGCCGGCGAGGATGGTGTCGTCGGTGGAGATCGCCGCCACCTGGCCCTGCTGCAGCAGCACCAGGCAGTCCGACCAGTCGTCCACCTGCACCGGCACCGGTTTGGCCGGCGAGCGAGCGATGTTCTTCAGCGAGGTGGACCCGCGGCTGGCGCACACCCGCTGCCCCCCGAGGTCGGCGAGGCTGCCGACGTCGGAGTTCTCGTGCACCAGCACCCGCTGACCGGCGATGTAGTACACGGAGGAGAAGTTGACCTTCTTCAGCCGCTCGCAGTTGATCGTGTAGGTGCGCACGACGATGTCGACCTCGCGGTTCTCCAGCATCGGCTCGCGCTGCGCGGAGGTGATCGCTCGGAAACGGATCTTCTCCGGGTCACCGAAGATGGCCCTGGCCACCTCCTTGGCGATGTCGACGTCGAAGCCCTCGAGCTTGCCGGTGGTCGGGTTGCGGAAGCCGAACAGGAAGGTGTTCTGGTCCACCCCGGCGATCAGATGACCCCGCTTGCGGATCTTGTCCATAGTGGATCCGGCGGGAATGCCGGGCTGGGGCGGAAGGCTCGCCGTGGCGTCGCAGTCCTCCGCCGCCGTGCCGGACACGTCCACTGTGGCCACTCCAGCGTTGGGCGGCATCGGCCGCTGCACCGACCCGACCGGCGCCGGGTCCACCGGAGCGCCCGGCGAGCCGCAGCCCGCGACGACCAGGCCCAGCGCGGCGAGCACCGCCGCCGTTCGCAACCTCATCGGTACTCCCGAAGCCGTTCCCGAATGCCCATGGTGGCGCCCAGCGCCGCGACCACCGCCAGCACCGCGAAGCCCGGTGCGAGCAGGGTCAGCGCGCGGGAGCCGTTGGTGGTGTCGTCGAGGAAGCCCTGCCGGCCCACCGCGATCGCCTCGGCCAGGCTCGCGTCGAGCCGGGAGAACGCGGCCGCGGCACTGGCCGGGTCCTGGACGTCGATCGCCAGCGCGACGGCCTCGGCGTGGTCGCCGGTCTCGTCCCGCTCGCGGACCTCGCTGTGCGCGGCCAGCCACGCGGCCGCGCTCTCCGCGGCGTCCTCCACCGGCTCGGCCAACGCGGACCCAGCGGCCCGCTCGCCCGCCTCGCCGAGCAGGCCGCCGCGGCCGTCCGGTCCGGTGAGCTCCTCCGCGAGCCGGGCGAACTCCTGCTCGTACTCCGCGCCGCCCCCGCGGGCGACCAGGGTGAGCGTCTCGTCGGCGCGGGCCTGCAGCGCGGCGATCCTGGCGCGGACCAGCACGTCCACCTGCTCGGTGCCGTCCTCCGCCCCGTCGTCCACCAGCACGCTCTGCACGGTCATCGCGACCGCGCTCCACAGGATGGCGACGCCGACGGCGACCGTGGCGACGCCGAGGCCGACGTTGAACAGCCGGTTGGTCTTCCTGCGCAGGTACACCTGGGTGTAGAGCAACGCCCCGAGCAGCGCGAGCGACAGGATCGTGACCAGCCACGGGAATCCGGAGGCGTCGTCCTGCTCGGCGGAAAGGCGCTCGGTGTCGACGCGGTAGAGGTCGTGCGCCGCGGGCAGGATGGTCGCGCGCATCAGCTCGGACGCCTCCCGCAGGTAGGACGCGCCGACCGGGAAGCCCTGTCGGTTGTTCGCCCGCGCGGTCTCGACCAGGCCGGTGTAGACGGGTAGCCGCTGGCTGATGACATCGACCTGCTCGGCCGCCTCCGGCACACCGGCGGAGTCCGAGGCGGCCTTGGCCAGCGCGGCGCCGGCCTTGGCGAGGTCGAGCTCGTAGCGCTCGCGCAGCTCCGGCGGCTCGGCGCCGGTGGAGAGGAAGGCGCTGGCGGCGGTGGCGTCGGCGTCGGACAGCGAGCGGTAGACCTCCTGCGCCGCGGCGGCGAGGGGCTCGCGATGGTCGATGAGGCCGTTGATGGTGTCCTTGCGGTCCTGCACGGCGAGGCCGCCGGCCAGCGCGGTGAGCAGGGCGAGCGCGACCAGCCCGACGGCGATCAGGGACAGCCGGCCGGGGGTACGCGCGGCGGAGCGGACGATCTGGCGGTAGGCGTTGGCCGGAAGGTCGAGCAGGCCCGCGAGTCCGGAGCGGGAGTCACGCCGCGGCGCGGGTGGGATGCCGGGCGCTGCGTGCCCGACCGCGTGGCCGGGCCCCGGGCTCCCGGCGCGCGTCGCGGTGCTCGTCATCGTGTCCCTTCCTCCGCTGCTGTGCCAGGGCAGAACGCGCGGGGCGTGCGCCGGCCGCCCGCGCGGCACGTCCTCCCCACCGTCACACCCGGAAGAAGGTAGTCGAGTCGGACCCGACACGAACCAGATACCTGCGGATCGGTCCCCCATGCGTCCGGATCGTTGCAAAGCCAGCGAGCCCAACGACCAGGACCACGAGAGCTACGTCCGGGAGCGCGGAACCTCACGTTGGGGATCTCCACGCCGACGGGAACGGCCAACACGCCGACGGGGACGGCGAACACGGTGCCGGGGACGGCCAACACGGGCGCACAGGGTGCGGACGCGCCGGAGCCGCCACCTCGAGGAGGTGGCGGCTCCGGGCAAGTGAAGCGTTGGGGTCGGGTCAGATGACCGTGACCGAGGTGGCCTGCGGGCCCTTCTGGCCCTGGCCGACCTCGAACTCAACGCGGGCGTTCTCCTCCAGGGAACGGAAGCCGTTGCCCTGGATCTCCGAGTAGTGGACGAAGACGTCGCCACCACCGTTGTCCGGGGTGATGAAGCCGAAGCCCTTCTCGGAGTTGAACCACTTGACAGTGCCCTGCGTCATAAAAAATCTCCTGTATCAAAAATATCGACAACGCCGATCTGTAACCGGCGTCCAGTTCAGTTAACCACAGCCGGCCGGAAAAACCAACCGAGATCATCCGAAAGTGGGGCGGGTTACTTCTTTTCCGCCCGGCCGGCGAACGCCGGCGGGGTGAACGGTGAGCGACTGGCCGGCCGGCCGGCCAGCTCGCGGGTCGGCCAGACCGGCTCGGCGGTCTCGGCCGCGCTGAAGCGCACCGGCGCCACGCGCGAGCGGCCGCCCGTTTCGGTGGATTTGTACTCTGTGGACGTAGGCGTGGACATAGGTCCTCCCAGTGTGTGTGTTGATTGTCGGCACCAAGGCCGGAGTCAGTGGCTCGCCGTGATGCGGTGGAGCCGGGCCGGGGTCGGCCAGCGGACGTTGGTCGCCCAACCGAGCTTCTCGAAGATCCAGATCAGCCGCGCGGAGATGTCGATCTGGCCGCGCAGCACGCCGTGTCGGGCGCAGGTCGGGTCGGCGTGGTGCAGGTTGTGCCACGACTCGCCGAAGGAGAAGATCGCCAGCGGCCAGAAGTTCGCCGCCTTGTCCCGGCTGCTGAACGGGCGCTCGCCGATCATGTGGCAGATCGAGTTCACCGACCAGGTGACGTGGTGCAGCAGGGCGACCCGGACGAACCCGGCCCAGAACAGCGCCGTGACACCGCCCCACACCGACCACGTGGCCAGCCCGCCGATCAGCGCGGGCAGCAGGAACGTGGCCGCCGTCCACACCGGAAACAGCCGGTCGACGGCGCGGATGTCCGGGTCGGCCACCAGGTCGGGGGCGAACCGCTCGGCGTTGGTGACGTCGCGGTTGAACAGCCAGCCCATGTGCGCGTGCCAGAAGCCCTTGGCCAGCGCCCTGGCGCCGGTGCCGTACCGCCACGGCGAGTGCGGGTCGCCGGCCCGGTCGGAGAAGGCGTGGTGCCGCCGGTGGTCGGCGACCCACGTGGTGGTCGAGCCCTGCGCGGCCATGTTGCCGGCGATCGCCAGAGCGATCTTCAGCGGCCGCTTGGCCTTGAACGACCCGTGCGTGAAGTGCCGGTGGTAGCCCACCGTGACGCCGAGCCCGGTGAGCACGAAGAAGGCGACGCCGAGGCCGATGTCCAGCCAGCTCAGACCCCACCCCCACGCGAAGGGAACCGCGGCCGCGAGCGTCAGCAGCGGAAGGATGACGAAGATCGACACCGTCACGTGCTCGGGGAGCGACGTGCGGCCGGACAGAATGGGTTTCGGCCGCCGGGCGGTCGACGGGTCGGGCTTGGTCGGGGTCTGGGTAGCAGACATGCACACCTCGTATTGGGGGGTCTGGCGAACAGGAAACAGGCTTGGGGGAACCGGCGTCAAGAACGGATTCGGCCCGCCGCCGAATTGCGGGTAGCACGAAATCGGGTACCGGGAAAATGAGGAAAAGCCTCGGCGACCGCGCCGGACAACAACTGGGACGTCGCGGGCGCCGGCAGCTACGCCGGGGGCGTACACCGCGCCGCGGGGAACTCCGATCTATCTCCAGCGGTTCCGCCCGAGAGGTTCCGTCTCCCACCGGCCGAGCCGCAACTGCTTACACTCCTGACGGTACCCGACGCGGGGGCCGGGCGCCATGCGGCACCGCTGCGCCGGCAGGGTGAGACGCACGTCACGCCCACCGCCGGCGTCCCTGCCGGGACACTGCCGGCATGTCGTCGACCGACTACCCGCACTGGGAACGGGTGTCCACCCGGTGGAAGGACAACGACGTGTACGGGCACCTGAACAACGTCGTCCACTACTCCCTGATGGACACCGTCATCAACAACTGGTTGATCCGCCGTGGTGGGCTGGACATCCACGACGGCGCGGTGATCGGCCTGTGCGTCGAGTCGCGGTGCAGCTACCACCAGGCCGCGGCGTACCCGGAGGCCCTCGAGCTCGGGCTGCGGGTGGGGCATCTCGGCCGGTCCAGCGTGCGCTACGAGGTCGGCATCCACCGGGCGGACCGGGAGACGCTCGTCGCCGAAGGGCTGTTCACGCACGTGTTCGTCGACAGGGCGAGCCGCCGGCCGCGGGAGATCACCGGCGAGCTGCGGGCGGCGCTGGAAGAGCTGCGGCCGCCCTCGGCGGGGTGACCGTTTCCCACGCCCGCATGAGCTCGGCGTAGCGGGCCGAGCGGCGGAGCAGCTCCTCGTGGTCGCCGAGCAGCGTGTCGCGGCCGTCCAGCACGAGCACCCGCCGCGCCCGCAGCGCCGAGCTGAGCCGGTGCGCGATCACCACGAGCACCCCACCCCGCGCGGCGAAGGCCCGCTCCGCGGTCGCCTCGGCGTGCGCGTCGACGTGCGCGGTCGCCTCGTCGAGCACCACCACCCGCGCCGGGCTCGCGTACACCCTGGCCAGCGCCAGCAGCTCGCGCTGGCCGGCGGACAGCTCCGCCCCGGAGTGCCCGATCCGCCCTTCCAGCCCGCCGAGCCGCCGCACCAGGTCACCCGCGCCGACCGCCTCGGCCGCGCGCAGCAGCCGCTCGTCGCTCGCCGCCGGGTCGAGCAGCGCCAGGTTCTCCCGCACCGTGCCCGCGAACAAGTAGGACTCCTGCGGGGTGAACGCCACCAGCCGGCGGCGCACGTCTGGGTCGAGCCGGGTCACCGGGACGCCGCCGAGCAGCACCCGGCCCCGCTGCGGGGCGAGCGTGCCGGTCAGCAACCCGGCCAATGTCGACTTGCCGATTCCGCTCGGGCCGACGACGGCGAGGTGGTCACCGGGCACCAGGTCGAGGTCGAGGTCGCGGAGCACCGGCTCGGCATGCTCGCCCCACCGGTGGGTGAGGCCGCGCGCGGTGACCGTCCCGTCCGGCGGCGCCGGGGCGGTCGGCTCGGCGCCGACGTGGTCCGCGGCGCCGGTCTCGTCGAGCCGGCGCAGCGCCACCAGCAGCCGCAGCACCACGGTGCTGGCCGTCGCGGCGAGGCCCTGCAACGCGGGCTGCAGGGTGCCGGACAGGTAGACGAGCGTGCCGAGCGCCGCGCCCGCCGTGAGCTGCCCCGCGGCGATCCGGCCCGGCGCGAGCAGCAGCACGAGCAGCAGCGGGAGGAACCCGCCGACCGAGATCACCAGGGTGCGCAGCGCGGTGGCGGTGGCCATCCGGACCGCGGCGGTGGCCTGGGCGTCCACCGTGGTGTGCACCTGCCCGACGGCGGCCGGCTCGGCACCGCAGGCCGCGACATCGCGCAGGCCGGAGAGCACCTCGCCGGCGGACTCGGCGGTGCGCTCGTCGGCCAGCGCCAGCGCCCGCTGCCGGGTGGCCAGGGTGGGCAGCAGGGCGGTGAACAGCAGCAGCGCCGCGACCACCGGGCCGGCCACCGCCCACGCCAGCGTTCCGGCGACGGTGAACACGCCGGCGAGCGCGCCCACGGTGGTCACCACCATGCCCCTGGCCTGCACCAGCAGCCCGGCGGTGGCGTCACGGACGGTCTCGACGTGCTGGGTGATCCTGGCGACGCCGCTGGCGTCCGGACCGGTGCGCCGCGGGGTGGTGTCCCGCAGCACGCCCCGCACGACGACGCCGACCAGCGCGTCCCGCAGCGGCTCGATGATCGTGCCGAGGCGTTGCCAGACCAGGCGGGCGCCGAACGCGCCGAGCGCCGCGACGGCCCCGAACACCAGCAGCCAGGCCACGCCGCGCACGGGGTCACCCGCGGCGAAGCCGCCGTCGACGGAGGCCTGCACCAGCCGCCCGGACAGGAACGCGGGCAGGCTCTCCAACGCCGAGCAGCCGAGCAGCACCAGCCAGCCGCGCCACTGCCCGCCGAGGGTGCGCCAGTACAGCCGGGGAACGCTCACGCCCCCTCCTCGCTGGCGCTCGTCGGCGGCGTTCGCCAGGGCTGCTGTGTTCAACGGTTCGCTCCGCACGCTCCGCTCACGCCGCCGCCTCCCCGGAATCAACCCTGTTGGTCGCGTTGGGCAGTGAGCGTTCGGCTCGGTCACGTACTTGTGGCCGGGTTGCGTCACGTTCCCCTGAGGTGACGGTTCCCGAGGTTGACAGAAGGTGTCTCACCGGAGTTCCCCACCGTTGCCCGGCGCGCTGCCGTTCGGGGAGGAGGCCGCGCGCTCCTCGGTGAACACCGCGCGGTAGTCCGGGTCCGTCCACAGCACCGCGTGCGGCGCCACCGCGCGCAGCCGGCCACCATCCAGCCAGGCCACCAGGTCGGCGCGGGCCGCGGTGGCCACCCGATGGGTCACGATCACCCGGGTCCGGTCGGGCAGCGCCGTGGCGAGCGCGCGATCCACCCTGGCCTCGGTGATCGTGTCCAGGCTGGCCGTGGCGTCGTCCAGCACGAGCACCCGCGGCCGGCGGACCAGCGCCCGCGCCAGCCCGAGCCGCTGGGCCTCGCCGCCGGAGAGCGGGGTGCGGGACAGCGGGGTCTCGTACCCCTCGGGCAGCCGCACCACCAGGTCGTGCACCTGCGCGGCCCGGCACGCCTCCCGCACCGCCACGGTGCCCGCCCAGCAGCCGTAGGCGACCGCGTCGCGCACCGTCTCACCCAGCAGCACCGGCCGCTCGAACGCGTAGCCCACCGCGGCCCGCAGGTCCTCGGCCGGCAGCAGGCGCACCGGAACGCCGTCGAGCAGCACCTCGCCGCGGTCCGGCTCGACCAGCCCACCGAGCACCGCGGTCAGCGCGGACTTGCCCGCCCCCGACCGGCCCACCACGGCCAGCACGCCGCCACCGGGCACGGCGAGGTCGACGTCGCGGAGCGCGCCGTCGAGCCCCACCCCGCGCAACCGCACGGTCCCCCGCCCCCTCGGCAACCGGAATGTCCCTTCTGGACGGACCTGGGCGGCGAGCACCTCGGTGATCCTGGTGGCGCACGACCGGGCCCTGGACAGCGCGGTGAGCAGCGGAACCTGCCGGACCATGCCCATGCCGAGCATCGTGTAACCGAGCGCGGCCAGCACGTCACCGACGCTGAGCCGGCCGGCGAGCACGCCGAACCCGGCGGCGACCAGCACCGCCAGCTGCACCGCCGGCAGCAGCAACCCGGCCCGCCACACCATCCGCGCCTGCGTCCGCCACATCCCGGCGCCGGCGGCGCTGAGCCGGGGCAGCGGGCGCAGCACCCGCGCGGCCTCCTGGTCGGCGATGCCGGCGGCGGCGATGGTCCGCAACCCCGCGACGGCGTCCAGCAGCCGCGCGCCCAGCTCGCCGGACACCTCCTGGTAGGTGGTGACGTCGGCGGCGGTGCGGCGCAGGTGGGACCGGGCGAGCAGGAGCCCGACCGGCACGCTGGCCACGAAGACCACGGCCAGCCGCCAGTCGAGCAAGGCCAGCGCGGTGATCGCACCGGCGGAGATCAGCAGCGCCGTGCCGAGCTGCACGACGATCGACGCGACCTGGCCGGCTCCCGTGCAGTCGCTGGTGAGCCGGCTGACCGCGTCGCCAGGGGCGAACTCGGAACGGGTGCCCAGCCGCACCAGGTGCCGGGACAGCCGCCGGCGCAGCCGCGCGGTCGCCGCCGCGGTCAGCCGCGCGGTGAGCAGCACGCCCACGACGTCGGCGCCGATCTCCGCCACCCCCAGTAGGAGCAGCCACAGCACCGGTCCCCACGCCGACCCTCCGGAGAGCACGGCGTCCACCGCCCCGGCGAGCGCGCTCGGCAGCAGCAGCCCGGCCGCGGCGGCCACCAGCGCGGTCAGCACCAGCAGCGCCACCCGACCGCGGTCCTCGGCGGCGACCGCGCGGAGCAGCTGGTCACCGGACTCGGCCATCGGCCACCTTTCGTGACGGTGTCGACCCTTCGGTGGCGCCGAGTTGCTGCCGGTGCCACCGAAACTGGCGGACAATGGGGGAGCGCGGGAGCGGCGCACCAGTCCTGTGCCGCTCCCGCGCCCTGTTCAGCCGTTCGTTACGGCCTCAGTGGCAGGTCAGCAGGCTGACCGTGCTGTTCGCGCAGGAGGCGACCAGGCTCAGGTTGCTGCCGCCGCCGTTGCTCGGGTCGCCGTAGGACATCTCCTCGGGCGCCTCGAGGCTCTGCAGTTCGAGAACGTGCTCCATAGCGTTGTTCCCTTCTCGTTGTTTCTCTTGTCCACCGGCCGGGGCCCGGCCGGAGGTCAGTGGGACGGCGCCGGCCGCGATCCGCCCAGGAAGGGCAGCACCGCGCCGTGTCCGTCGAGGGTCGCGGCGAGGGCGAGCAGCACGCCCGCGCCGCCGGTGTTGACGTCCATGGACAGCCGCAGCAGCTGGTTGCCGGGCACGGCGATGCCGCCCTCGCCATACGGGATCGCGTACAGCGCCAGCCGGGACAGGTGCAGCGCCACCGCGTCGGCGAGCGCGGGGTCGGGGTCGCGCCGGCGCGCCGCGGCGAGCGCCGCCAGCAGTCCGCACCGGCCGAAAAGCAGGCCGGGGTGGATGACGAACTCGCCCCGGCAGGCCCGCAGCAACGCCGGCTGGTGGGCCAGGCTCGGCGCGTCCGGCGCGTGCGCGGCGAGCTCCTCGGCCACCAGCGCGATCCCGGCGCTGCCGACCGCGGCGTACGGCAGGGTGCGCGCCCCGCCGTCGCGGACCTGCAGCGCGCCGTCGTCGGTCTCGACGCACTCGGCGACGTCCCTGGCCAGCGCCCGGTCGGCGTGCTCGAGCCAGGCACGGTCGCCGGTGTGCTCGTACAGCCGGACGAACAGCAGCGCGGGGCCGGACCAGCCGCCGAGCAGCCCGGCGCGGCCCACATCGTCCGGCGGCGGCGCCGTGCCGAGCGCGCCGAGCAGCCGCTCGCCCAGCTCGGTCGCCCGCGCGGCGTACTCGGGGTCCCGCCGGGTGCCGGCGAAGTGCAGCAGGTTCAGCGCGATGCCGGACAGCCCGCCGCCGAGGCCGTGGTCCCGGGTCTGCTCGACGAGGGTCGCGGCGCCGGCGAGCAGCTCGTCGGCCGCGTCGTGGTGACCGAGGTTCTCCAGCACGTGGGCGATGCCGTGCGCGCCGTCGACGAAGCCGGGCCGGGTGGGCGGCTCGCGGTGCACGGCGGCCAGTAACCACCGCTCGTGCTCGGGGTAGCGGCCGGCGCCGGCGACGTCCAGAGCGTGCAGCACCCCGGCCGCGCCGTAGCCGAAGCCGGCGCCGCCGACCCGGAACTGCTCGATGTCACCGGGGAAGAGCCGGTCGGTGCGGTGGGGCGTGGCACTGGCGAGGATGGCGGTGGCGAGTGACTTGCGCACCACGCCCCAGTCCGGGTCCGGCTGGTCGAGCTCGGTGGTGGCCGGGGGCACCGGCTTCCTCGGCGCCAGCTCCCGCAGGATCTCCGCGCCGTAATCGGCGGGCAGCGGGAAGCGGCGCTCGACGAAGTCGACCAGTGCCGGCAGCTTTCCCGGGGCGAGCTCGAGCAGCGGGTTGAGTGGCAGGAAGATCCACAGCTTGAGTGCGGCCAGCGCGTGGTGGTCGATGGCGAAGCCGGTGCGGTCCCGCGGGGCGCGGAAGCCGGGGGCGCCGAGCGCGGGCCGGCCCGGCGAGTCGACCGGGAAGGCCATCTCGAAGTCGATCAAGGAGACCGAGCTGACCGTGTCGTCGCCGTCCTCGTCGACCAGGATGTTCAGCGCGTGCAGGTCGCCGAAGACCACGCCGCGCTCGTGCACCCGGTCGAGCAGCCGGGCCACCCGGTCCACCAGCGCGAGCGCCCTGCGGGTGTAGTCGGCGATCTCCCGCTCGCCGGGCTCGTGCCGGATGAGCGGGTAGTGGCGGGCCAGCCAGGGACCGAGCGCCCGACCCTCGACCTTCTCCATGGCCAGGAACAGGTGCTCCCACACGGCGAACAGGTCGTGGGCCGCCGGGATGCCGGGGATGCCCCGCAGCCGGTACAGCACCTCGTACTCCCGGCGCAGCCGGGCGACCGCGTCCGTCCGGTCGCGGTCGAGGCCGGCGTAGGGGCGGGCCTCCTTCAGCACGACCTCCTGATCGTCGGCCAGCCGGCGGGCCAGGTACACCCCACCGCCGTTGGAGAAGTGCAGCGACGAGGTCACCCGGTACGGGAACGCGGCCGGGTCCCCCGCCCTGCGCGCGGCGACGTGCGGGGCGAGGCACTCGGGCAGCTCGACCCAGTCGGGCACGGAGAAGCGGGGCTCGCGCCGGTCCGGCACGAGGGTGCCGTCCGGCCTGCTGATCGCCAGCACCCTGGCGCCGTCGGCCTCCATCCAGCGCTGGAGGAATCCGCCGTACCGCACGAACAACGGCCCCGCGCCGTACCGGAGATCGCTCAGAATGTAGGGTCCCGGCTCGCCGTCGAGCGCGGCCGACAGCTCGGCGAGCACCCGGGAGAACTGCTCGTCGTCCACCGGGTAAATGGTGATCAATTTTCCACTGGCCGCTCGCGGCGCGTATTTCGAGTTGCGGGACAGCAGGATCGACCGGGTGCGGAGATGCTTGAAAGCGATGCCCCGATCCAGGCAATAGCGATGGGCCGTACGGAGTACCCGATCGGCATTGTCCAGTCCCGCGGAAACGTGGATCTTCCAACCCTGGGCGGGCAACGCGGCCGATTCGGGGCGTAGCGACCGCCAAATACCGAGCTGCTCCTCCCGCCAGCCTTCCGGAGGCAGCGGCAGCGTGGCGGCGAACGCATCGCCCTGGTCAGCCGCCTGGCGCTGCTCGTCGAAGAAGAGCGGATCGGCGAAGCAGAAAGCCTCGTACCGGAGATCCATCCCGCTCCTTTCGAATTCATTCGACGACTCGGGGAAGCAGCGCGAACCGTTTCCATTCCCGCACACGGCACGCTGTATCGCCAATCCGCCATTACGGCGGTTCGGTTGCGCTGATCAGGGTAGGTCGATTCTCCGGCTACCCCCAGGTAGCTCAACCCTGGGTACCACCCGAAAGCGCGAACATCACCCGATGGAGACGTAACGCTGCCGACCTCGTCCGCGACATGCTGATTTCTACCCGAATGCCTACCACTCGTGCGACAAAAACAGCACTGCCTGTATGTCACCTGATCGCGGGTGGACAGTCGAGCCGGCACGTGGACCACGCCCCAATGTGGTCCCGGACCACGGCCAGGGACCGCGCGGGTCGCCTCCACAGTGGAAAGAGCTGGACAAGCTGGACGAGAGCGCGACAACGACCTCGGCCGCCGAACCGGTCCCGGCCGCCGGTCCGGTGCCGAATAGACTGCGACCGACCGGCGGAGGGAGGACGGGGTGCTCACGGGGTTCGCGGTGGTGGTCGCGCTGGCCTCGCTGGCGGTCGCCGGATGGTGCTTCGTCCAGGCCGCGCGCAACCGGCCACCGCGCCGGCCGCTGCTGATCGGTCTGGCGGTGGTCGAGCTGCTGCTGGCGGCGCAGGTGGTAATCGCGGTCGTACTGCTGCTGTCCGGGCAGCGGCCCGGCAGCATGGTGACGTTCCTGGCGTACCTGGTGGGCTCCCTGCTGGTGCTACCGCTCGGCGCGATGTGGGCGCTGGCCGAGCGCAGCCGGTCCAGCACCGTGGTGCTCGGCGTCGCGTGCGTGACCGTGCCGGTGCTGGTGCTGCGGATGCACGAGGTGTGGGGAGGTGCCGGTGCCTGAGCACGAGACCCCCGACCCCGCCGCGCACCACCCGGCCGCGGGCCGGCCGGACGGGCCGGACGGGCGGGCCGGCTCGGCTACCGCGGGACCGGCCGTGCCGACCACCGCCACGGGGCCGGGCCGGGTGCTGATCGCGGTCTACGCGATCTTCGCGGTGGCCGCCACGTCCCGCGCGACCGTGCAGATCCTCACCCGGTTCGACGAGGCACCGGTGCCGTACCTGCTCTCCGCCTTCGCCGCCGTGGTGTACGTGCTCGCCACCGTCGCGCTCGCCCGCTCCCGCGCCGTGTGGTGGCGGGTCGCGCTGGTGGCGTGCACGGTCGAGCTGGTCGGGGTGCTCACCGTGGGCATGCTCACCGTGTTCGACGCGGCCGCCTTCCCGGACGCCACCGTGTGGTCGAACTTCGGGCGGGGTTACCTGTTCATCCCACTGGTGCTGCCGGTGATCGGCCTGCTCTGGCTGCGCCGGACCCGCCCGGCCCGGGCCTGAGCCCTCACCAGAGGACGGCGATCACCACGTTCGCCACGGCCAGCCCACCGACGACGTAGACCCCCTGCCGGCGAATCTCGGTCCGGCGCCACAGCACGAGCGCGTGCACGAACACGCCGAGCGCGATGACCAGCTTGACCGCGATCTTGACGTTGTTCACCGGGGTGTCCACCAGGTCGGCGGAGGCGATCCCGACCAGCGCCAGCCCGGTGAGCAGCTGCAGCCCGCCACTGTAGGTGGTGATCCCCAGGCCGGTGCGGCTGCCCGCGACGAAATAGGTGACGACGCCGGCGAGGATGCCGGCCATGCCGAGCAGGTGCAGGAGCACGAGAAGGTCGTAGACGAAGTCCATGCCGGAAACTTACTACATGTCGTAGTAAACGCTAGGCCGGCACGACGAACAGGCTCGCCGATGTCGCCAGCGCGAGCAGCGCGACGCCGAGCAGGCCCGCCGGCGTCACTGACCGCGCCGGGTGCCGCAGCCGGTGGATGCGGGCCGCCAGCGCGCGGTCCGTCGCGGCGAGCGCGCCGGTCGGGGCCGCACCCGGCCCGCTGGCCGCGAACCGCTCCAGCGCGCTGGCCAGCGGCTCCCGCCCGTGCTGGCGGGCCGCGCGGTCGTCGGCGCACATCTCGACCAGCATCTGGATGGAGGCACAGATCCGCTCGAGCACCCGCACCCTGGCGGCCAGCGCGGAGAACGGCGCGAGCACGAGGTCGTGCCGCTCCCTGGCGTGCGCCCGCTCGTGCGCGAGGACGGCGGCCAGCTCGACGTCGGTGAGCAACCGGCGGGCGCCGGCGCTGACCACGATCCGCGGGTGCCGGCCGGGCACGCAGTAGGCCACCGCCGCCGGGTGGTCCACCACCAGCGCGTCCTGCTCCGCGCTCGCCACGATGTCGAGCAGCGTCCGGTGCCGGGACCGCGCCCGCGCGGTGCGCACCAGGGACACCGCCTGGTTGCCGGCCAGCCAGCCGGCCAGGGCGAGCCCGGCGGCCACCGCCGCGAGCCGCACCGGCCCGAGTACCTCGACCGCGCGACCGTCCCGCACGGCCGCGACCAGCTCGCCGAGCCCCGGCAGCACGCCGCGGCCGAAGGGCGCGAGGCCGGCGCCGAGCAGTGTGCCGACCACCGACAGCACCACGGTCAGCCCCACGACCTGCCACAGCACCAGCGCGGTACGCGGGCACGCGTGCGGCCAGCCGCCCGCCCGGCCCCGCCACAGCAGCCACAGCACCACCGCCGCGGCCAGCACGAACGCGCCGAGATGGTGCAGCACGAAGGTCATGACCGCCCCGGCTCCGTTCCCGGCTCGCCGGCCGACCCACCCGGCCCGTCCGCCCGCGGGTCGGGCACGGGGTCCACGGTGGGCGCGGTCCCGGTGGGCGGCTCGACGAGCGCCGCTCGCAGCGCCGCCGCCTCGTCGCTGCTCACCGAGTGGGCGAACCGGACCAGCGCCGACCCGCGGTCGCCGGTGAGCGCCAGCGCCTCCAGCATCAGCTCGGCCACGTAATCCTCCCGGCTGGCCGCCGGCGCGTATCGCCAGGCCCGGCCGGCGCGCTCGCGCCGCACGACCTTCTTCCCGGCCAACCGGGTGAGTACGGTCATCACGGTCGTGTAGGCCAGATCGCGGTCGGCGAGCCGCTCGTGCACGGCGCGCACGGTCATCGGCTCGTCGTGCGCCCAGAGGACGTCCATCACCGCCCGCTCGAGCTCACCGAGTCTGCCCACACCCGCCCCTTGTCCTGCCTCGTCCACGTATCCATGGGCCGCACTCCTCCCACCTGCGCTCCTCCCTCGCTGGCGCTCGGTCGATGCTCGGTGGTCGTCGCGCGGCCGCACCATCTTCGCACTGGTGTCCACCGACTCTCGTCGGTCGGGACCGGGGTCAGGCCCTGGCGGCCAGCAGCAGCTGCAGGTGGCAGAACAGGCGCTGGGCCGGGTCGGCCAGCTCGATCTCGCCCACGGCGGCGGCCCTGCGGACGCGGTACCGCAGCGTGTTCGGGTGGACGTGCACCGCGGCGGCCGCGGACCGGACGTCGCCCAGCGCGTCGAGGTAGGCCAGCAGCGAGGGCGCCAGCTCGGTACCGTGCTCGGCGTCGTGCGCGGTGAGCGCGGCGACCCCGGGGTCGCGCAGGTCCGGCCGGTCGGCCAGCAGGGCCAGCGTCTCGCCGAGCAGCACCTCGGCGCGCAGGTCGGCGATCGTGGCCACCCGCCCACCCGTCTCCCCCCACGGCCCAAATGGAGACGCTGTGCGCCACCGTGCTCGATCCCGGCCCATGACGTCGAGCACCCGGTCGGCGTCGGCGCGCGACTCGGGGACCTCGCCGAGCGTGCCGACCGGCGCGCCGATCCCGGCCCGCACCGGCCCGCCGGTCCGGCGGCGGAGCACGTCCACCACCTCCTCGGCGAGAGCGGTGAGCGCGGGCTCCACCCGCCGCGCCGGCACGTCCGGCAGCACCGCGTACACCCGCCGGCCGAGCGCGCCGACCAGCGCGGCCCGCCGGTACGCCGCCGCGTGCACCGCCACCACGTTCAGCGTCTCCACCCGGTGCAGCTCGCCGGCGGACTGGTCCGGCCCGGCCGGTCCGCCGAACGCCACCACCACCGCCGGCGCGCCGGGGTCGAGGCCGAGCTGCCCGGCGACCAGGTCCGCGCTGGCCTGCCCGGCGAGCAGCGCGGCGGCCAGGTCGCGCCGGTGCCGGCCGGGAGCCAGCTCGACACGGTGCCGCAGCAGGTAGCCGGCGGCCGTCCGCGCCGCACCGAGCAGCACGCTCTCCGCCCGCTCGGCGAACGCCTCGCGGCCCTCCTGCACCCAGATCACGCCGAGGTGGTGCGCCCCGGCGCGGATGCCTACGGCCAGCCTGCGCCGGATGCCGTGCTCGGGGTGCTCGGCGACGTGCACCACTTCCTCGCCGGCGCGCAGCCGCTGGTACACGCCCCACCGGCGGAGCATCGCGAGGTAGCTCTCCGGGCCGCGCCAGCCGAGGATGGACAGCCGGCGCAGCTCGTCCACCTCGTGCTCGTCGGAGCGGGAGTAGGCGAGCACGCGGTTGCCGGCGTCCTCGATGCTCACGATGCCGCCGGTGAGCACGGCGACCGTCTGCGCCAGGGCGAACAGGTCGGCGGGATCGTCGGCGCCGGCCTGCCCCGCGGCCAGCTCAGCGCCCTCCAGCACCTCCCGGACCAGGGTCTCCAGCTGCTCCCAGCGCACCTTCGGCCGCACCGCGAGCAGCGCGACACCGACGTCGGCGGCCGCCGCGCGCAGGGTGGCGACGTCGCCGTCCCGGTCGACCTTCACCGCGACGGCCGTGGCCCCACCGGCCGCGGCCGCGCGGACCGGCCGGACCGCGGCGCGACCCCTGGCGCCGACGACGAGGACCAGCTCGTCCGGATAGCCACCGGCCGCGTCGTCCGGGTCGAGGATGGCCACGCCGCGCACCGGCGCGTCCAGGCCGGAGGCGGGGACGTCCAGGTCGACCAGCGGCTCGCCGACGGCCACCAGCAGCTGGCGCAGGGTCGTGCCGCGCGCCTCCCGCTGGTCTGCCCACTGGCCAGCGCGCTCGTTGTCCGATCGACCAACCATCACCCCGAAACATTAGCCGATCGGACAAGCCGGCGCGGTGCGGCGCTGCCTAGCGTGAGCGGGAACGACCCGCTGGCGGAAAGGCATCCCGAATGGACGCGATCACCACCACGCCCACCCCGCGCAACGAGCCCGTGCGGGACTACGCCCCCGGCTCCCCCGAGCGGGCGAGCCTGGCGGCGGCGCTGACCGAGCTGGCCGGCCGGCGGCACGAGCTCACCCTCACCATCGACGGTGAGCAGCGGATGGGTGGCGGCCGGGAGATCGACGTCGTGCAGCCACACCGGCACGGGCACGTGCTGGGCACCCTGCGCAACGCGACCCAGGAGGACGCGAAGGCCGCGATCGAGGCGGCGCTGCGGGCCGGCCGGGAGTGGCGGCGCATGCCGTTCGACGAGCGGGCCGCGGTGCTGCTGCGCGCGGCCGACCTGCTCTCCGGCCCGTGGCGGGACACCCTCAACGCCGCCACCATGCTCGGCCAGTCGAAGACCGTCGTGCAGGCCGAGATCGACTCCGCGTGCGAGCTGGCCGACTTCTGGCGGTTCAACGTGCACTACGCGCGGCGGATCCACGAGGAGCAGCCGAACAGCGCGCCGGGCACCTGGAACCGGCTGGACTACCGGCCGCTGGAGGGCTTCGTCTACGCGATCACGCCGTTCAACTTCACCGCGATCGCCGGGAACCTGCCCACCGCGCCCGCGCTGATGGGCAACGCCGTGGTGTGGAAGCCGTCGCCGACGCAGACGCTGGCCGCGCACCTCACCATGCGGCTGCTCGAGGAGGCCGGCCTGCCGCCGGGGGTGATCAACCTGGTCACCGGCGACGGGCTCGCCGTGTCCGAGGTGGCGCTGGCCGACCCGGCGTTGGCCGGGCTGCACTTCACCGGCTCGTCGCGGACCTTCCAGCACCTGTGGGCCACCGTGGGCGCCAACATCGCCACCTACCGCACCTATCCCCGGCTGGTCGGCGAGACCGGCGGCAAGGACTTCGTGCTCGCCCACCCCAGCGCCGACCTCGACGTGCTGCGCACCGCGCTGGTCCGCGGCGCCTTCGAGTACCAGGGGCAGAAGTGCTCCGCGGCGTCGCGGGCGTTCGTCCCGCGCTCGGTGTGGACCCGGCTCCGCGACGACCTGGTGTCCGAAGTGGAGTCGCTGGCGATGGGCGATGTCACCGACTTCCGCAACTTCCTCGGCGCGGTGATCGACCGGCGCAGCTTCGACCGGCTGGTCGCCGTGCAGCGACAGGCGCACGAGGACCCGACGCTGAAGGTCGTCGCCGGCGGCACCGCCGACGGCGACGAGGGCTACTTCGTTCGGCCCACCGTCGTGGTCGGCAGCGACCCGACGCACGAGGTGTTCACCACCGAGTTCTTCGGCCCCTTCCTGGCCGTGCACGTCTACGACGACGCCGACTTCGACCGGGTGCTGGAGAAGGTCGACAGCGGCGCCGCGTACGGGCTGACCGGCGCGGTGATCGCCACCGACAGGACGGCGATCACGCGAGCCAGCGAGGCACTGCGGTTCACCGCTGGCAACTTCTACGTCAACGACAAGCCGACCGGCGCGGTCGTCGGGCAGCAGCCGTTCGGCGGCGCCAGGGCGTCCGGCACCAACGACAAGGCCGGCTCGATCTACAACCTGCTGCGCTGGGTCAGCCCGCGCACGATCAAGGAGACCTTCGTCCCGCCGGTGTCCACCGGCTACCCGCACCAGCAGTAGGGGAGTCCCGCCATGCTCCTGTCGCCCCAGCTCCGTTCCGCCCTGCTCGCCGCGGCCGGGTCGCCGACGTGCCGGTCCCTGGTCGAGAACACGGGTGCGCTGCGGCCGATCGTCGACCGCTTCGTGGCCGCCCCGGACGTCGACGGCGCGGTCCGGGTGGCCGCCGAGCTCGCCACCGACCGGCTGGTGTCACTGGACCACCTCGGGGAGGACACCACCGACCGGGACCGGGCCGACGCGACCGTCGACGCCTACCGCGAGCTGCTGACCCGGCTCGGCGGGGCGGGGCTGGCCGACCGGGCCGAGGTCTCGGTGAAGCTGTCCGCGCTCGGCCGGGCGCTGCCGGTGGACGGGGAGAAGATCGCGCTGGACAACGCGCGGCGGGTCTGCGCGGCCGCGGCCGAGGTGGGCACCGCGGTGACCGTGGACATGGAGGACCACACCACCACCGACGTCACCCTCGCCATCGTCCGCGACCTGCGGGTGGACTTCCCGGAGACGGGCGCCGTGGTGCAGGCGTACCTGCGGCGCACCGAGGCCGACTGCGCCGACCTCGCCGGGCCAGGGTCGCGGGTACGGCTGTGCAAGGGCGCCTACGCCGAGCCGCGCTCGGTGGCGTTCACCGAGAAGGCCGACGTGGACGCCTCCTACGTGCGCTGCCTCAGGGTGTTGATGGCCGGCGAGGGCTACCCGATGGTCGCCACGCACGACCACCGGCTGGTGGAGATCGCCGAGCATCTCGCGCTGCGCGCCGGCCGCACCAACGCCAGCTACGAGCTGCAGATGCTGTACGGGGTGCGGCCGCGGCTGCAGGAGGCACTCGCCGCGCGCGGGCTGCGGATGCGGGTGTACGTGCCCTACGGCGGCGAGTGGTACCCCTACTTCACGCGCCGGCTCGCCGAGCGCCCGGCCAACCTGGCCTTCTTCGCCCGCTCCCTCGTCGGCCGCACCTGAGCCTCAGCTGGTGGTCACCGCGTCGCGGATCTCGCGGCTGCCGACCGTGCTGTTGCGGGCGCAGTGCGCGCAGCAGAAGAAGTGGCCGTCGACCTGCACCCCGTGGCCGACCACCCGGCACTGGCAGTGCTCGCAGATCGGGGCGAGCTGGTGGATGGCGCACTCGAACGAGTCGAAGGTGTGCGCGGCGCCGTCCCTGGTGCGCACCTCGAAGGCGAGGTCGTACTCGTTGCCGCAGACTTCACAGGTACCCATAGTCGGTTGCCTCCCTGCCTCGGGCGGGTCCAGCCGGATGCACGGATAGGCATTCCCGCATGGGTGGGCGCCAAACTCACCGTCCGGTGAACCGGGCCTCCCTGCGCTCCACGAAGCTCCGCACGCCCTCCTCGGCGTCCTCGCTGCCGAGGATGCCCGGCAGCAGGCCGCGCAGGTGCTCCGCGGCGGCCCGCTCGGCGTCGGCGCGCAGCGCGACCCGCGCGTTGGCCAGGGTGCCCTGGACCCCCAGCGGCGCCTGGGCGGCGACCAGCCGGGCCAGCTCGACCGCCCGGTCGAGCTGGCGGCCGGCCGGGACGACCTCCTGGACCAGGCCGATCCGGTGCGCCTCGGCGGCGCCGAACTCCTCGCCGGTGAGCAGGAAGCGCATGGCGTTGCCCCAGCCGAGCTGGGCCGGGGCACGCAGGGTGGCGCCGCCGAAGGGCAGGATGCCGCGGCCGACCTCGAGCTGGCGGAACCGCACGTCGTCGGCCGCCACCACGATGTCGCTGGCCAGCGCGAGCTCGATGGAC
Source organism: Amycolatopsis arida (assembly GCF_900115565.1). GTDB lineage: Bacteria > Actinomycetota > Actinomycetes > Mycobacteriales > Pseudonocardiaceae > Yuhushiella > Yuhushiella arida. Next base: position 210,467 of record NZ_FOWW01000003.1, read on the forward strand.
AGCGTGAAGGCGATGCCCTGCACGGCGAGCACGACCGGCTTGCCCACCGGCTCCTTCCACAGCCCGAACGGGTCGTGCCGGCCGGCGCCGGAGAGCGCCTCGGGGCCGTGCTCGCTGACCGCGGGGAACACGTCGGCGAGGTCGAGCCCGGCGCAGAAGTGGTCGCCGTGGCCGAACACCACGCCGACCCTGGCCTCGGAGTCGTCGGCCAGCCGGTCGTAGGCCGCGCCGACCTCCTCGATCGTCCGCCGGTCCCACGCGTTGCGCTTCTCGGGTCGGTTGACCCCGATGAGCAGGACATGGCCGTCGCGCTCGACGCTGACCCGGTCGGACATGGCGCTCCTAAGGCTACTGGTCGGTAACTTTCCCTTCACTGTAGCCGCGCGCCGGCCGACTTCGCCAGGCGCGGTCAGCGGGTGGGCACGAGGACGACCTTGCCGGCCGTGGCCCTCGACTCCAACGCTCGATGCGCGGCGGCCGCCTCGGCCAGCGGGAACGGCTCGTTGACCAGCGGCTCCCACTCGCCGGCGGCGAGCCCGGCCAGCGCCTCGGCGGCCATCGGGTACAGCCCGCCCGGCTGGCGCAGCAGCCGAGGGCCGATCGCCCACGACGCGGTGAGCCCGCGGGAGGCGAGGATGTCGGTGCTCACCTGGGTCGGCTCACCGGCGGACCAGCCGAACAGCAGGATCCGGCCGCCGACGCCGAGCAGCTCCAGGGCGAACCGGCCGACCGCGCCGCCGACGCCGTCGAGCACCACGGTCACCTCGCGATCGCCCAGCTCGGCGCGCACCGCGCCGGGCCACGCCGGGTCGGTGTAGTCGACGCCGACCACCCCGAGCTTGCGCACCAGGGCGACCTTGTCCTCGCCACCGGCGAGGCCGATCGCGGTGGCGCCGACGTTGCGGGCGTGCTGCACCAGCAGGCCGCCGATGCCGCCGGCGGCGGCCGGGACGAGGACCACGTCGGCGGCGGTGAGCTGGGCGAAGCGCAGGATGCCGACCGCCGTGCGGCCGGTGCCGACCATGGCCACGGCCGCGGTGAAGGGGACGTGGTCGGGCAACTCGTGCAGGGCGGCGACGTCGGCGACGGCGAGCTCGGCGTAGCCGCCGCTGCCACCGGGTCCGAGATGAACCACGACACGCCGGCCCAGCCAGCGCTCCGGTACGCCGGGGCCGAGGGCGTCGACCACCCCGGCGACCTCGCGGCCCGGGGTCATCGGCAGCTCCGGCAGCGGGAACGGACCCCCGGACGTTCCCGAGCGGATGGTGGTGTCGAGGAGGTGCACCCCGGCCGCGGCGACGGCGACCCGGACCTGCCCCGCACCGGGGCTCGGGTCGGGCATCTCCTCGTAGCGGAGCTCCTCCGGCCCACCGAAGGCGTACTGGCGAATGGCGTGCATGCGGTCTCCCGTGCTCGTCGCGTCGCGCGGCCCATGGCCCGCTCGTGTCGCCCGCGACGCTATGACCTCGAGTTGACTGGATGTCAACGGCTCGGTGACGTTGCCGGCCAACACGACGACGGGGCGGGCAAACACGCGGACACGGCAGGAGCTGTCGTGTCCGCGCGTCATGTACGGGTGTCGGCGCCGCGCGACGCGGACACGCGTGCACAGCGCGCGGACACGTGTGCACGGGGCGCGGACACGTGTGCACAGAGCGCGGACACATGTGTCGGCGGGTCGTCCTCAGTGGACGGTCAGGGCCTGGTACACGCCGTCGATGGCGCGCAGGACCCGGCGGCGGGCCTTCTCGAGGTCCGGCTGCCCGGCGTCCAGCCAGGCCATGATCGCCTCGATGGCCACGGTGGTCGCGAGGCCGGCCGCCCAGTCGGCCCACGCCTCGCTGTCGGCCTCGGCGGCCAGGTGCGGGCGCAGCGTCCTCGCCATGCCGGCCCGCAGCTGGTCGATGTCGCCGCGGAACTCGGGCTCCCGGACCGCGTGGTGGAACAGCAGCCGGAAGGCGTCCGGCTCGGCGGCGGCCCAGTCCATCATCGCCGGCACCGTCTCCTCGCTCAGCCCGCCCCGCGCCGTGGCCGCGGCGTGCAACCGCTCGGCCGCGCGGTCGATCACCGCCTGGTACAGCTCGGTCTTCGACGCGAAGTGCCGGTAGAGGATCATCCGGGTCACCCCGGCCTCGGCGGCGATGTCGTCCAGGCTCGTGGCGGTGAACCCGCCGGACCGGGCGAACGCCGTGGTCGCGGCGTCGAGGATCTGCTCGCGGCGCTCCGGCCGCCGCATCCGCCGCACCGGCCGACCCTCCTGCCGTTCCTGCTCAGGACGCTGTACCGGCATCGTCTCCCGATCGTCTGAGGGCGGGACGCGTCGAGTGTACGGACCCCTTTTGTATACCTTGTGGTATATATCCTTGAGTCTACTACGGGAGGCGACGATGCCCATCGACCTCGCGGTCCGCGCGGACGGGCTGCGCAAGAGATTCGGCTCCACCACCGCGCTCGACGGCGTCGACCTCGCGGTGCCGAGGGGCACGGTGCACGGCCTGCTCGGCCCGAACGGCGCCGGCAAGTCCACGGTGGTGCGGATCCTGGCGACACTGCTGCGTCCGGACGGCGGCCGGGCCGAGGTCGGCGGCGTCGACGTCGTGTGCGAGCCGATGGCCGTGCGGTACCGGATCGGGCTCACCGGTCAGCACTCCGCGGTGGACGAGGTGCTCAGCGCGCGGGCGAACCTCGAGCTGTTCGGCCGGCTCTACCACCTGGGCGCGCGGGCCGCCCGGCGGCGGGCCGACGAGCTGCTGGAGCAGTTCGGGCTGGCCGCCGACGCCCACCGGCCACCGAGGACGTTCTCCGGGGGAATGCGCCGGCGGCTGGACCTCGCCGCCAGCTTCGTCATGGCGCCGCCGGTGCTGTTCCTCGACGAGCCGACCACCGGACTCGACGCGCGGCACCGGGCCGGAGTCTGGGCGGCCGTGCGCGCGCTGGTGGCGGGCGGCAGCACCGTCCTGCTCACCACCCACTACCTCGACGAGGCCGACCAGCTCAGCGACCGGATCTCGGTGATCGACCGGGGACACGTCGTCGCGGAGGGCACGCCGGACGAGCTGAAGGCCGCGCTCGGCGCCGACCACGTCGACGTCGTCCTCACCGAGCCGGCCGACCTCGGCAGGGCGGCCGGCATGGTCGCCGAGGTGACCGGCGCGGTGCCCGACGTCGACCACGCCGCCGGCCGGCTCACCGCCCCGGTGCGCGACCGGGTGCGGGCGCTGGCCGGCACGCTGCGGGTGCTGGAGTCGGCGGGTGTGGGGGTGCGGGACATCGGCCTGCGCCGGCCCACGCTCGACGAGGTGATCGTGAGCCTCACCGGCCGGCAGGAGGTGCCCGCGTGAACCCACCGGCCCACTCGCCGCCCTGGTCGGCCCGGCCGCGCTGGGCGGCGGTCGACGGCTGGCTCATGACCCGCCGCAATCTCACCTACTGGCTGCGCTCACCCGAGGAGGTCGTCGGCGGCCTGGCGTTCCCGATCGTGTCCGTGCTGCTGTTCGGCTACGTCTTCGGCAGCGCGATCACCGTTCCCGGCGACGGGAGCTACCGGGAGTTCCTGCTGCCCGGTCTGTTCGGCATGACCATGGTGTTCGGCGTCGTGATTACCGCCAGCGCGATGGCGGCCGACACCGCGCGCGGGGTGACCGACCGGTTCCGGTCCATGCCCATCGCGCCGTCGGCCGTGGTGACCGGCCGCTGTGCCGCGGACATGCTGCGGGCCGCCGCCGACCTTGCCGCGCTGGTCGGGTGCGGGCTGCTCGTCGGGTGGCGGGCCCATGGCGGCCTCGGGGCGATCCTCGCGGCGATCGGGCTGTTGCTGCTGCTCCGGTTCGCGCTGATCTGGGTGGGCATCTACCTGGGTTTGCGGTTGCGCACCCCGGAGAGTGTGAGCGTGCTGATCCCGCTGGTGCTGCCGGTCAGCATGATCGCCAACGCGTTCGTGGCGCCGGCGTTGATGCCGGCGTGGCTGGGCTTCGTGGCCGACCTGAACCCGACGTCGGCCACGGTCGCGGCGACCCGCGAGCTGTTCGGCAACCCCGCGGTGGCCGGGGAGACGTGGTTCGCGCGGCACTCGCTGTTGCTGGCGGTGCTGTGGCCGGTGGTCCTCGTGGCGGTGTTCTTCCCGCTCTCCGTGCGCCGCTACCGGAACCTCTCCACATGACTTCCCGGCAGGACCGACCGGCGGGCGCCGGGCCGACCGGGGTGCGGGAGCGCGAGCCGGCGCTGGACGTGCTGCGCGGCTTCGCGCTGTTCGGGATCCTGGTGGCCAACGTCGGGCGTTCGTGCACCCGGGCTACCCGTACGCGACGCCGGAGCAGCACGGGCTGGACGCGGTGACCCGGTGGCTGGTCGCGTTCGGCTTCGAGGCGAAGTTCTACGTGCTGTTCGGGTTCCTGTTCGGCTACGGGCTCGCGCTGCAGCTCGGCCGGTCGGCGGACGGGCTGGGTGGGCGGATGGCGCGGCGGTTGCCGCTGCTGTTCGCGCTCGGCGCGCTGCACGGGGTGCTGCTGTTCTCCGGCGACATCCTGATGATCTACGCGATCGCCGGCGCGGCGCTGGTGCTGCTGCGTCGGGTGTCGGTCCGGCAGGCGGTGTGGCTCGGCGTTGGCCTGTTCGGGCTCGTGGCCGCGTTCTTGCTGCTGGCCGTGGTCACCGGGGACTCGGGTCCCGGTGCTCCCGCGGCGGATCCCGAGCAGGTGGCGCGGAACTACCGCGGCGGGTTCGCCGAGGTCGTGGGCCAGCGGGTGGCGGACCTGGCGTACGGGATGTCCGAGTGGCCGGTGATCGTGCCGATCGTGCTCGGATACTTCCTGTTCGGGTTGGCCGCGGGCAAGGCCGGGCTGTTGCACCGGCGGCGGATCGGGTCGCGGGCACTGGCCCGGGCCTGCGTGGTCGGCGCGCTGGTCGGGGTGCCCGCCGCCGCGGTGTACGCGTCCACTTCGGACGCCGAGGGCCGGCTGGGGCTGGCGATGGCCGGGCTCGGGTACTACACCGCGCCGGTGCTGACGGCGGCGTACGCGGCCGGGCTGCTGCTGCTCGGCCGGACCCGGTGGGGCCGCCGGCTGCACGCCGCGCTGGCGCCGGTGGGGCGGCTCGCGCTGACCAACTACCTCGGCGCGTCACTGGTGTGCGCGGTGGTGTTCACCGGGTACGGCCTCGCCCTGGCCGGCCGGGTCGGCCTCACCGTCGGGGTCCTCGTGGCGGTCGGGATCTACCTGGCGCAGGTGCCGCTCAGCCGGTGGTGGTCGCGGCGGCACGCGTTCGGTCCCGCCGAGTGGCTGCTCCGGTCGTTCACCTACCTGCGCCGGCAGCCCTGGCGCCGGCAGTCCTGGCGACCCCCGAACGGGTCGACAACGGAACGAATGGACCATCCGGTCACCTGAACCCCGCCGAAGTTGTCCACAGATTTCCACACCACCCTTCCGCGCCCCGGAAAACCGATAGAATCGAAATTGGGGGGGACCCCCGGGCCGTCGATCGGTTATTCGAAGCCTGGGCGGTGGATCGCGTTGTTCGGGGACCGGGCCGGTGGGCGCGTTGTCGGGGCCCGGGTCGATTCACAGGTTGTGGGGGCCGGGTCGGTGAGCCGCGTTTCTCCCGGCTGGTCGCCGCGGCGGGGGCGCCACGACCCGCGGCCGGATGGCTGTTGGGCAGCCGTTCGCGGCGACCATGTGACGTGTTTCCCACCGGCGAAGCACCGCGGCTCCGTAAGATCGGCCGCCGTGGCGAGCACCTCGGGGGCCCGGCATCCGGCCGGGACCAGGACGAACCGGTGGCACACCGTGCCGAGCGACCGGCTGGTGCTGGCGGTCGTGCACAACGTCACCGCCGCCACCAGGCTGCTCGACGTCCTTCCCGCCATCGTCGCCGACCCCCGGGTGCAGGTGGTGTTCACCTGTCCCGGGTCGAGCGCGTTCACCGCCGGCACCGAGGATTTCCTGCGCGACCGCGACGTCGCGGTGCTCGACTGGTCGGACGCCCGCGCCGCCCCGGCCGACCTCGCGGTCACCGCCAGCTTCGGCGGGGAACTGCACACCCTCCGCGCACCACTGCTCACCCTTCCGCACGGAATGGGATACAATAAGTACTTGGAAACCGGAAACCGGAAACCGGAAACCGGAAACCGGAAACCGGAAACCGGAAACCGGAAACCGGAAACCGGAAACCGGAAACCGGAAACCGGTCTTCGGGCTGTCGCCGGAGTGGTTGCTGGCCGACGGTGAGCCCATTCCCTCGGTGCTGGTGCTCTCCCACGAGGAGCAGCGCGAACGGCTGCGCTCGGCCTGCCCGCGCGCCGATGGCGTGGCCGTCGTCGCCGGTGACCCCTGCCTCGACCGGATGCTGGCCAGCCGCCCGCTGCGCGAGACCTATCGCCAGGCACTGGGCGTCGCCCCGCACCAGCGGCTGGTGATGGTGTCGTCGACCTGGGGCGGCGACTCGCTGCACGGCACCGACCCCCACCTCGTCCACCGCCTGGCCGCCCGGCTCCCGGTCGACACCCACCGGGTCGCGGTCGCCCTGCACCCGAACATCGTCCACGGCCACTCCCGGTGGCAGGTCGACGTGTGGCTCGCGGACTGCGCCCGCGCCGGCGTGCTCGTGCTGTCCGACGAGGACGCGTGGCGGGCCGCGCTGGTGGCCGCCGACGTCACCGTCGGCGACCACGGCTCGGTGACGTTCTACTCGGCGGCGCTCGGCACCCCGGTCCTGCTCGCCGCCGCGCCGGCCGGCGCCGTCGACCCCGACTCGCCGATCGGCCGGCTGCTCGCCACGGCCCCGAGGATCCGCGCCGCCGACGACCCACTCGCGCGGATCGAACGGGCCATCCGCGACCACGATCCCGCCGCGCTCGCCCCCATCACCGCGCTGGCGACCTCCTGCCCCGGCACGTCCCTGGAGCGGTTGCGCGAGGTCGTCTACCGCATGCTGGACCTGCACCCGCCGCCAGGACCGGTTCCCGCGCGGGCGCTGCCACTGCCGACCACCCCGGTACCGCGGCCGCGGGCCGTCCTGGCCCGCGCGGACGGCCTCCGCGCCACCGGCGAGTACGCCTCGGCCACGGTCAGCCGGTTCCCGGCCGTGTCCCTGCGCGCGCCCGACCTGATGCCGGCCGGCACGCACCTCGTCGTCGACGTGGACGAACCGGAGATCGGGCTGCTCGACCTCGCCGACGTCATCGTCCACACCGGACCAACACACCCGATGCCGTGGCTGACCGAGACGTTGCGCGCGCTGCCGGGGTGCCTGCTCGCCGTCGCCAGGGAGAACGGCGACCACTGGCTGCTCGGCACCGCCGGCGGCGCGCTGGTCCGGCTCACCACCGACGACCCGGTGGCGATCACGGCGCTGGTGCACGCGTGGCTCACCGCCGAGCGCCCGGTCGACCGGCTGCCGCGCCAGCTCCGGGTCATGGCCGGCGTCGAGCACGTGGCGGACGCGGTGGTGCTGCGGGCGCCGGTCACTCCGCGGCCAGCCGTGCCTCCACCGCGGCCGCCTGCGCGGTGAACCCGCGCAGCCGGTAGATGTCGAGCGCGTCCCGCAGGTGCGTGCGCGCCACCTCGGGCTCACCCCGGGCCAGCGCCAGGTCGGCCAGCGCCGTGCACACCTGGGCCCGCTCGAGGTGCCATGCGCCCGCGTCGGCGGCGGCCGCCGCGTCGGCGAGCGCGTCGGCCGCCTCGGCGAGCCGGCTCGGGTCCTCGATCAGCTTCCGGCCACGCCAGAGCGCGATCTTGGTCAGCGTGTAGCCCTCGTTGCCGTTCGACGCCAGGAGCCCGGCGCGGGCGAGGTCGAGCAACGCCACCGCCTCGGCGACCGGCTCGACCTTGGCCAGGTGGAAGCGCGCCATGGCGAGGCGCCGCTCCCCACCGATCCGCTCGGCCAGCGCGAGGTTGCGCCCCAGCAGCTCGGCGGCCTCGGCGCGGCGGCCCTGGTCCAGCCGCACGAGGCCGAGGGACTCGACCGCGGTGGCCTCGGCCTCGAGCGAGCCGGACCGGCGCGCCGCCTCCTCGGCGGCGGCGAAGCGCTCCGCGGCCTCGTCGAACCGCTCCCGCTGCCGGTAGGCGAAGCCGAGCTGGCAGCCGAGCACCGCCGCCCCGACGTCGGATCCCAGCTCCCGCGCGGCGGCAACGCCCATCTCGGCGGTGGCGGCCATGTCGTCGGCGAACTTGCCCTGGTCGTGCAACGGCCACAACGCGACGCCGAGCTGACAGACCCGTTCGTGCTCGCCCGCCCGGTACGCGGCCTCGACGGCGGCCCGCAGGTTGGCCCGCTCCGCCTCCATCCACCGGCGCGCCGTGTGCTCGCCGAACCCACCGGGTCCGATGTCGAGGTTCGGCCAGATCGCCTCGAACCAGCCGCGGCGGGGCATCCACGCCCGCGACGCGGCCACGGCGCGGCGGTGGTAGTGCCGCACGATCGCCGCGCGCAGCGACTCGGCGTTCACGCCGGCCGCCGCCCGGGCGTGCTGGCGGATCAGACCGGAGACGAGGTACCGGTCCTCGGTGGTCTCGACCACCAGCATGGCGCGCAGCAGGACCCGCAGCGCGTCGTCCACCTCGTCCGGCGACTCGCCCAGCGCGGCGGCGACGGTGTCCAGCGCCACGTCACCGCCGCCAGGGTGCACGCCGAGCACCTGGTAGCACCGCTGGGCCAGCGGGGGCAGCCGGTCGTGGGCGGCGTCGAACACCACGGTGAGCGAGAAGTCCTCGTCCCGGGACAGCTCGGGCAACGCCCGCTCCGCCCTGGCCAGCTTGGTGGCCAACCGGGCGATGGGGCGGTCCGGGAACTCGGCCAGCATCGCGCCCACGACGCACAGCGCGGCCGCCGAGCCACCGCAGAGGTCGACCAGGGTGGTCACCGCGTCGGGCTCGGCGGCGACCCGGTCCGCGCCGGCCATGCGGCCGAGCAGCAGGCGCGCGGAGTCGTCACTGAGCGGGTCGATGGTGACTTCCGCGGTGGACACGCGGGCCCGCAGCCCGCGGAGCTGCCCGGCCTCGACGACCAGCACCGCGGACGGGCCGGGACCGGGCAACAGGGGAACGACCTGGCTGGCCAGCACCGCGTCGTCGATGATCAGGGCGATGGCCTTGCCGGCGGTGAACGACTGCCACACCGCCACCCGGCCGTCCAGGCTGGCCGGGATCTGCGACTCGGCGAAGCCGTGCCAGGTGAGCAACTCCCGCAGGGCCTCCCTGGTGCGGTCGGCGCCGCCACCGCCGAGTCGCACGACGAGGTGACCGTCGGCGTAGCGGTCGCGGTGGTGGTGGACCCAGGTGGTGGCCAGGCTGCTGCGACCGCTGCCGGGCGCACCGCGGATGACGGCGACGCACGGGCCGTCGCCGGCGCGGAGCAGAATGTCGTCCAGTTTTGCCAGTTGCGGCTCGTTGTTGGTGTAGTGGGCCGGCGGCGGCAGCACCATCCGCGGCGGCGGGACCGGTCGTTCCGGGACGTGATAGTGCGTGTGCACGTCGCCGTGTACGTCGCGTGCCTGGAACACCGTGTGTGCCTCGCCGTCGAACCGGTTGGACATGTCCGGCACGTGCTCGCCCACGAACGCTCCCCACCCGAGTGGCCTGAACCAGGCCAGGTTACCGCAAATTGTGGGAACGAAGCGGGGGTGCGTGGTACGAAAGGCCCATCGGGACCAAGTCCCCATACTGGCACGCCAAGTCCGCGTCGTCCCCCGCCCACGTTCGGTGGTATTCTCCCCGAACAGAATGTTCCCACCTCGGCATTCCGCGCCGAGACGTCGGACAAGGAACCAGGAAGGACCTCAATGGCACAGAAAGTGGTCGTCGAACTGATCGACGACATCGACGGCACGGAGGCCGCGGAGACGGTCGAGTTCGGGCTCGACGGGGTGACCTACCAGATCGACCTGTCCGAGGAGAACGCCGAGGAGCTCAGGGAAGCGCTGGCGCAGTACATCGAGCACGCGCGCAGGGCCGGTGGGCGGAAGCGGGCCGCGGGGGGCCGCAACGGGCAGCGCACACCGATCGACCGGGAGCAGAACCAGGCCATTCGGGCGTGGGCGCGGGAGAACGGATACGAGATCTCCGACCGTGGCCGCATTCCCAGCGAGGTGGTCGAGGCCTATCACGCCGCGAACAACACCAACGGGAAGAAGCGCTGACACCTCGCGCGGCCGATCGCGTCGCCGACCCTCCACGGCGGAGCAAGGGGAGACGGCAGCCGCTCGTGTTCGCGTAGCACGTTTGCGTGGCCCGGGTGCGGTATGTGTCGGAGGGTCGCCGCGCAGCGTGTGCCGCGGTGTTTCCAGGGAGCACGTGCGTCCTCGGTGTTCCGGCGTCTACGGTCGGTCCCGGCACCTCTCACCGCCACACACATCAAGTTCTCTCGAGTCGGCACCCCACCTGCGCCAACCGCCCAGTTCGTTGGCTTCGACTTTCCGCGGCCATCCCGGGCGACGAGATGCGGGCAGCCACGTCGATTCGCGCATCGGGCTTCGTCCGTCGACGTGCCTTCTGCCGTGAGCGGTCTCGTCGCGGCCCGCCGGGTGCGCCCGGTCGGACCCACTGTCGTCGACTCGGGGCGGCACGGGACCATCCGGAGAGTCCCGGAGCCGCCCGCTAGACTCCGGGGTGCGGGCCGTTAGCTCAATTGGTAGAGCTGCGGACTTTTAATCCGTAGGTTCTGGGTTCGAGCCCCAGGCGGCCCACTCGCGAGTGGGCGAGGTGTGCTCGCGAAGGGCGCTCGCCTCGCTCGCTCGTCGTGTCGTCTGGGGGTGCAACCCCCAGACCCCGCCCGGGGACACGCCCCCGGACCCCCACTGCGGTTGCGCTGGCATGGTTCGCATGCTGACGCGTCAGGCCCACCAAATCCTCACGTCAGAGCCACCGCAGGGGGACACCTCCAAGATCAGCCCACAGGTTTCCCACAGGAAACGTGGTCCGACCGTCGAAGTCCCGGAACAGCGTCCCCGCGATCCAGCCCCGAGCCCGCGTGGCCCATCGCGCCCTGCCTCGCCCGGTCAGCCAGGGACCGGGTGGTCAGGTAGAGGCACTTCAGGGTGGCCTGTTTCCTTCGCGGCGGCTCGGTCGGGGCGTGTAGACAGGCCGCGCGTCGCGGGCCTTCACGTGGATCGCGTCGACGAAGATCACCTGGCAGACGCTTGATCAGACAGTCCGCTTCCTGGTCAGGTGGGCACGAGTCGTGGGCACGGTCAAACCTTTCGTCGAGCCGGTGCGACAGCGGCATTGATCATGCTTCGGACGACGATGTGGTGGAATGGCCGGACGATCGCGAAGTACAGGCGCCCGGTCCAGCGCCGGTAGCGGACGACAGTGGTGGTGTGTACGCGTTCCGCGGCGGGTTCCGCGACGACGGCCAGGTATCCGACCAGGTGGGTGTCCCCAGCCTCCAGCAGCAGGAACCTGTCCTCCTCGGCCGCGAGGACGGTGAAGAACCCGACCTTGCTCCCGGGCGCGAACTTGATCTCCTCGGGACGCACCTGCATCTCGGGGACGTGCGTTTCGCGCAGCCGCAGCGCGGTGGCGAGCACAGCCCTGGCCCGCCACAGGAGCCGTATCCACACCGGTTGCCAGCTCAGCGCGGCGGCGACGAACTCCCGCAGCGGCACGGTGGTGTGCACGGTCTTGGTGTCGACGTGATCGGCACCAACAAGGAGTCGTTCGAGCTCAGGTGCGGTCATCGGGGGCCTCTCCCTTCGAGTGTGTGCCGAGTCGCAGCAGCTGACGGAACAGCCTGTGCAAATCGTCGGGTTTGACCGGCGGCACGAGGTGCCCGGCACCGATCACCGTCAGGTAGAGCAGGTCGGCTAGATCCGCGGCCGTCTCCGCGTCGATGTCCAGGCCGGTGGTCAGCGACCGCAGGTAGTCGAACCGCGTCCGGTCGACCCGCTGCTGGATGCGCCGGGCCTCGTCGTCCTGTAGCGCCCAGGCCCGCATGCCGACCTCGAGCTCGGGACCGGTCTCGTGTTCCGCGGACGCCACGAGATCGGCGAGGTGTTCAAGCTTGGCCATCGGGGTCGCGGCCGGGCCGCCCTCGACCTCGTCGATGAGCCGGGTGGTGAACGCGGTCTCGAAGTGCTCCAACAGCGCCGTCCGGTACCCCCGCATGCCTCGGAAGTGGTGGTAGAAGGAGCCCTTCGTCACGCCGAGCCGCTGGCAGAGCCGTTCGATCGTGATGGACGGTGCGCCGAGCTCGGCCAGGATCGCCAAGCCCTCGTCGAGCCATTCCCGCCTACTTGCCATACCAACCCGCCCATTCCATACCGTTTGGTACGCGACCATACCCTACCGTATGGAATGGACGAGTGAGTTGGTCGTCACCGGCCGCCATGCCTCGCCGCGCAACCGGCTGGATCCTGACCTCAGGACCTTCAGCCGTGAGGGGTTCGTGCTCTGCAGCGTCAAGCTGGCGAAACTGCTGGTCAGCGTGCGAGCTCGGCGTTTGTACGTGTCTTGTATGCGGGGGCGTCAGTGTGCCCGCATGGTTCAGCCACCGGAATCACGGGCGACTCACACGAGACGCCGCCTGCTGGCGGCCGTGCCGGCGCTGGCCGTGTCGGCGTTGTTGGGCAAACCGGCCGTCGTCAGGGCCGAGGCGGCCGCGTTGGCCACGGTGGACATGGAGTTGGTGTTGCTCGCGTGCCAGGTGGATCCGCCGAAGGCGGGCACGGGCACAACGCCGGGTGCCGAGGCGCACGTGCTCGCGGTGGAGCAAGCGTTGCAGGCCAAGGGGCTGCTCGCCGCGGCGCAGACCGACGGGCACTACGGCACCTCGACCCTGGACGCGTACGCCGCGTGGCAGCGCAGTCTGGGATACACGGGACTCGACGCCAACGGCGTGCCCGGGCGCACCTCGCTGACCCAGTTGGGCTCCGGCCGGTTCGACGTGACACGCACGGTGGCGACCGGCTCCCGCACCGACTCCTACGGCGGCAAGCGGGTCAACACCCGAACCGCTGACATGCTGCGGGCCGCGGACAGCGCGCTCTCCTGGAGCCTGGTTCTGACCCAGGGCTCCTACACGTCGAGCAATCCCGGCTCCGCCGGCACCCACGACGGTGGTGGGGTGGTCGACATCAGCGTCAGCGGCCTGACGACCACTCAGCGATGGCACACCGTCCGCGCGCTGCGCACGGTGGGCTTCGCCGCGTGGCTGCGCACTCCCGATGACGGGTTCGCCTACCACATCCACGCCGCCGCGGTCTCCGACCCGGACATGTCCCGGCCGGCCCGCAACCAGATCCACGACTACTACTTCGGCAGGAACGGCCTGGCCAACCACGCCGCGGACAACACCCCGCAGGCTTACCGCGTGCCGTTCACCTGGTGGGAGAGGTACCGGCGCGGCTGAACACCACGGCGAGACGCTGCACCCCGCCCGCCGGTGATGGAACAGGTGCGACAACCACCACGGGCATGCACCGAAGCCGCCGCCGACCCCGTCGGTCACGCGCGAGCGCCTGGCGAGCCGGAGTCATCTCGTGACGGCGGCGGTCATCCGGTGGACGGCCTCGGTGATCAGCTCGGGCGAGGTCGCCAGGTTCATCCGGACGAAACCGGCGCCGCCGGTGCCGAAGTCCGGGCCGGAGTTCAGCGCGACCCGGCCGCGGCGCAGGAACACGGCGGCCGGATCGTCGCCCAGGTCGAGCGCCCCGCAGTCGAGCCACGCCAGGTAGGTGGCCTCCGCCGGTTCGTAACGCACGGCGGGCAGATGCTCGCCCAGCAGCTTGGCCAGCAGGCGGCGGTTGTCGTCGAGGGCGGCCAGCAGGGCGTCGAGCCAGTCGCCGCCGTCGCGAAGGGCCGCGGTGTGCGCGATGATGCCGACGTGGCTCGGGCCGTGGCTGACCACCTCGGGCATCCGGGCGAGGTCGCCGGCCGCGGCGGGGCCGGCGATCGCCAGGGCGGCCTTCAGCCCGGCCAGGTTCCACGCCTTGGACGCCGACATCAGCGACAGCCCGCTCTCCGCGCCCGGCACCGTCAGGTACGGCACGAAGGTGGCGCCCTCGGCCACGATCGGCGCGTGGATCTCGTCCGCCACGACGCGGACGCCGCGGGCTCGGGCCAACCGCGCGACCTCCGCCAGCTCGGCGGCGGTGTGCACCGTGCCGGTCGGGTTATGCGGGCTGCACAGCAGATACGCCGGCCGGCTCCCGCCCGCGAGCGCGCGCACGAACGCCGCGTCCAGCTCGGCGAAGTCGATCCGCCCTCCCGGGTCCAGCGGGGCCTCGACGACGGGACGCCCCATGCTCTCGATGAACTGGTAGAAGGGCGGGTAGACGGGGCAGTTGACGACCACGGGATCGCCCGGCCCGGAGACCAGCTTCAGCATCTCGACGACGCCCAGCATCACGTCGGGCACGATCGCGGTCCGCTCCACCGCGAACCCGTCCCAGCCCCACCGCGCGCGGGCGAACTCGGCCAGCGCCTCCGCGTACGCCGTCCCGACCGGATAGCCGGTGTCACCCAGCTCCACCGCCGCCACGATCGCCCGCGCGATCGGCTCGGCCAGCGGAACGTCCATCTCGGCCACCCACAGCGGCAGCACGTCGTCCGGATAGGTACGCCATTTCATGCTCGTCCGCCGCCGAAGCTGCTCGAGGGACAGCTGACGCAGCGGGTTGGCGTCGGCGTTGATGTCGCGAGGCACAGTGACCATGAGCCCCACGGTAGCCGGAGCGCCGTGCCGCGCTGTCGCTCGTGCTACCGCACCCGGACGAGACGCCGTGCACGGCCGCGGACGCCACAGCGGACTTTCGGCGGGAGACGCGACCACGAGTCGCGGTCGCGCTAGGCGGGAGCCACGTCGGGGCGGAGGCAGGTCCGATTCCGGCCGCTCCGCTTCGCCGAGTACACCGCCGCGTCCGCGGCCAGCAGCACGTCGTCGAGCGTGGCGAGGCCGCCGCCCGGGTACACCGCGCCGCCGAGGGACACCGTGATGCCACCGACCCGACGGGGAGCACCGCCCGTGGGCAGGTCCACCTCGAGCAGCTCCACGCGGCGCCGCACCCGCTCGGCGATCTCGCGCAGCTCGCCGGCACCGTCGACGCCGGGGATCAACACCGCGAACTCCTCGCCACCGAACCGGCAGCACGTGTCGTCACCCCGGGTCTCCGCGCGCAGGGTGGCCGCCACCGCCGCGAGGACGACATCACCCGCGAGGTGGCCGTACGTGTCGTTGACCCGCTTGAAGTGGTCGATGTCGAGGACGAGCACACCGACCGCGTCACCACCGGCCTCGGCCCGTTCCAGCGCCCTTCCGGCCACCTGCCGCCACCAGCCGACCGTGGCGAGCCCGGTCTTGGCGTCGGTCCTGGCCGCCTGCTGGTACTGCCGCACCAGCAGCCCGCGGTGCATCACGCCCAGCGACAGCACGATGCCCACCAGCGCGACGGGATTGACCACGACCAGCACCGCGACCGCGAGTCCGAGCCCCATCGCACCGGCCTCAAGCAGCTGCTCGGAGAAGTCCGCGAACAGGTCCCGCACCGACCGAACCGGCTGGGACAGCGCGATCGCGACCATCACCAGCCCGCAGTTCAGCCCCCACCGGACCGCGGCGGCCACCGCGACGACGGCCAGGTCGCGCAGGCCGGGCAGCAACGCCGACTGCGGGAGGCCGGGATACTCCGCCATCCCGAGCGACAGCACCAGCGCCGCGGCCTGGGTGCCGATCAACACGGTCGCGCAGGAGAACACGCAGCGGTAGGGCACCAGCGGGCGCTGCCGGGGCCAGGCCCGCCACCACCACGGCAGCGTGCAGGTGAGCACGACCATGGCCGAGGCCAGCAGCGGAGGGAGCACGAGCACCGCGGCGAACGACCACAACCCGGTGCCGTCCACGTGGGCGACCGGCGCGGGCCGGACCCGGTCGCGCTGCCGTTCGACGCCACGGGTCAGCCAGATCGTCACCGCGGCGCAGAGCGCGAGGATCAAGAACCGCGGGAGATCCGAGGGGCGCGCCGGGACCGCGGTGGCCGCGCCGACGACACCGGCGAGGGCGGCCACCTCGACGACGAGCACGTAGCGCACCACGCGAGCCGGCGAGCGCCACAGGTCCCAGCTCGCTACCCATGCGTACGGCCGTGGGAAGGACATGGACACCGGGGTTCAGCACCTACGAGGAATGTTCCGGGTGGTGCCGTCACGGTAACGCGGTGTGGCCGGCGTGGGCGGGCGCCTTTTCCGAGGTATACCCGGTTGGCCCAACCGGCGCCGGTCCGATCAACTGGGGCTCAGCGGCCGACGCCGGCGAGGGCGAAGAACTCCTGGCGGGACCGGCCGTCCTCGCGCAGCACGCCGTGCAGCGCGGAGGTCACCGTGCGGGAGCCGCCGGCCCGCACGCCGCGCAGCGACATGCACAGGTGCTCGGCCTCGACCACCACGCCGACCCCCTTCGGGCTCAGCCGCTCCCGCAGCCACCGGGCGACCTGCGTCGTCAGCCGCTCCTGCACCTGCAGGTCGCGCGCGAACAGCTCCACCACCCTGGCCAGCTTCGACAGCCCGAGGATGCGCTCCCCCGGCAGGTAGCCGACGTGCGCCACACCGTGGAACGGCAGCATGTGGTGCTCGCACACCGACCGCACCGGGATGTCCTTCGCCAGCACCAGCTCGTCGTACCCCTCGTCGTTCGGGAAGGTGGTGAGGTCGAACTCGGGCGGGGTGAGCAACTCGGCGTAGCTGGCCGCCACCCGCCGCGGCGTCTCCGCCAGGTGCTCGGAGTCCGGGTCCCGCCCCAGCGCCACCAGCAGGTCGGCGACCGCCCGCTCGGCGGCCGCCAGGTCGACCCCGTCCCGCTCGTGCACGACCCGCAGGCGCGCGGCCTCAACGGGGCCGGGAGCGGAACCGGGACCGGACTCGGCCAACGACGTCATGGGACCTCCTCTAAAACCGCTGATCTTGACGTTAGAGTGCCCCGAATTCTTCCGTCAATGGAAGCCACTTTTAGAATGTGGGACGTGGACCACTCCCGGAGCGCCCACATCGCCGCGGTCGCCGCGCTCGGCGAGCCCAACCGGCGCCGACTCTACGAGCACGTGGTGCGGCAACCGCACCCGGTCGGCCGCGACGAGGCCGCGGCCGCGGTCGGCCTTCCCCGCGCCACCGCCGCCTTCCACCTCGACCGGCTGGTCGACGAGGGCCTGCTCGAGGTCGACTACCAGCGCCGCACCGGCCGCACCGGGCCCGGCGCCGGCCGCCCCGCCAAGCTGTACCACCGGGCCCGCCGGCACATCGGCGTGTCCCTGCCGGAACGGCGCTACGACCTCGCCGGTCACCTGCTCGCCGCCGCCGTCGAGGAGGCCGACCGCGCCGGCCGACCGCCACGGGCCGTGCTCGACCGGATCGCGCACGACACCGGCCACGGGCTCGGCCGGGACCGTGCCGGCCGCGCGCTCCTCGACGTGCTCGAGGACCTCGGCTACGAGCCCCGCGACCTCGGCGCTGAGGTCGCCCTCGTCAACTGCCCCTTCTCCGCCCTCGCCGGCGGCCACGCCGAGCTCGTCTGCGGGATGAACCGCGAGCTCCTCGCCGGGCTCCTCCGCGGCCTCGGCCGCGCCGACCTTTCCGCCCACCTCGACCCGCGGCCCGGCCACTGCTGCGTGCGGCTCCGCGCGGCGCCCGCCACCTCCTGACCCGCTCAGCCCGTCAGCGCGCGGGCGATGCCCTCCGCGGCCGACCGCAACGCCGGCACGAGCTTCGGCAGGTCGGCGCGGACGGTGTGGACGACGATCCCGAGCGCCACCGGGGGAACCGGGTCGGGGTGGGACACCGGCACGGCGACCGAGCAGGAGCCCAACGTCATCTCCTCGTTGGTCAGCGCGTAGCCCCGTTCCAGGGTGGTGCGCAGCTCGCGCCGCAGCCGTCCCGGCGTGCCGATCGTGTGCCGGGTGAACTGGGGCAGCGGGCGCCGGCAGTACGCCTCGACGAACTCCGGGGCCGCCTCGGCCAGCAACACCTTGCCGACACCGGTGGAGTGCAACGGCAGCCGGGAGCCGGTCCGGGAGATGATCGACACCGACCGGTGGCCACTGAGCTTCTCCACGTAGAGCGCGTCGAACCCATCCCGCACCGCCAGGTGGATGTTCTCCCTGGTGGCCTCGTACAGCTCCTGCATGAACGGCAGGGCGACCTCACGGAGCCGACCGGACACCGGCGCGAGCAGCCCGACCTCCCACAGCCGCAGCCCGATGCGGTAGCCGCCGTCGCCGTCGCGGTCCAGCGCGCCCCACGCCTCCAGCTCCGCGGCGAGCCGGTGCGCGGTCGCCAGCGGCAGGCCGGCGCGGCGGGCCATCACGGACAGCGTCAGCCGCGGGTGCGCCGGGTCGAACGCCGCCAGCAGGGCCAGCGCGCGGGCGGTCACCGACCGACCAGGATCGCTGCCGTTGCCCGCCATGCCGACCATCCTCGGTGATCGCGAACCCCGCACACACCCTAACCCCACTGAGCAGGGACGACGCCGGGGCGAGCGATTTCGTTTCCACTGGGCGGAAGCCACGGCTGGTCAGGACGTCGCGCCGACCGGTTCAGTGGGCACATGCGTAGTCAGGTGGGCATCGTCGGTGCGGGACCGGCCGGGCTGATGCTGTCCGCCCTGCTGGCCGAGGCCGGGATCGACTCGGTGATCGTGGAGAACCGGTCCCGGGAGGAGATCGAGCGGACCATCCGCGCCGGCGTGCTCGAGCAGGGCACCGTCGACCTGTTGGTCCGGCACGGGTTCGGCGCGCGGGCACTGGCCGAGGGCGCCCGGCACGACGGCATCGAGCTGCGGTTCGGCGGGCGCGGACACCGGATCGACTTCGCCGGGTTGGTGGGCCGGTCGGTGTGGCTCTACCCGCAGCACGAGGTGCTCAAGGACCTGATCGCCGGGCGGCTCGCGGCGGGGGCGGACATCCGGTTCGGGGCGAGCGACGTGACGCTGCGCGACGTCACCTCGGACCGCCCGGTCATCGCGTTCACCGACGCCGACGGCACTCCGACCGAGCTGCGCTGCGACGTCGTCGCCGGCTGCGACGGCTCCGCCGGCATCTGCCGCCACGCCATCCCCGACGCCGAGCGCACCGACCACTTCCGGGCCTACCCGTTCGGCTGGTTCGGCATCCTCGTCGAGGCGCCGCGCTCCGCGCCCGAGCTGGTCTACACCCACTCCGAGCGCGGCTTCGCGTTGATCAGCACCCGTACCCCGGACGTGCAGCGGATGTACTTCCAGTGCGACCCCGAGGAGGACCCCGACCGCTGGAGCGACGACCGGATCTGGGCGGAACTGCAGGCCAGGGTCGCCGGGGACGGTTTCCGGCTCGTCGAGGGACCCATCTTCCAGCGCGGCGTCGTGCCCATGCGCAGCTACGTCTGCCACCCCATGCACCACGGCCGGCTGTTCCTGGCCGGCGACGCGGCGCACGTCGTCCCGCCGACCGGCGCCAAGGGCCTCAACCTCGCGGTGGCCGACGTCGTCGTGCTGGCCCGCGCGTTGGAGGCGTACTTCCGCTCGGGCTCGACGGACCTCCTGGACGGCTACGGCGCCACCGCCGCCCGCCGGGTCTGGCGGGCCCAGCACTTCTCCTGGTGGATGACCTCGATGCTGCACACCTCCCCGGACGGCTCCGGATACGACCTGCGCCGGCAGCTCGCCGAGCTCGACCTGGTGACCAGCAGCACCGCGGGCGCCACCTTCCTGGCGGAGGCCTACACCGGATGGCCACTCGCATAACGAGCACGAATCGAGGGACCCCATGGCGGAGATCCTGGCGCTGGCCGAGGCGGTGGAGCGCCTCGTCCGGGACGGCGACACGGTGGCGCTGGAGGGCTTCACGCACCTCATCCCGGTCCGCGCCGGACACGAGATCATCCGGCGACGCCGCCGCGACCTGACCCTGGTGCGGATGACCCCGGACATCGTCTACGACCAGCTGATCGGCGCCGGGTGCGCGCGGAAGCTGGTGTTCTCCTGGGGTGGCAACCCGGGGGTCGGCTCACTGCACCGGTTCCGGGACGCGGTGCGACACGGCTGGCCGGCGCCGCTGGAGCTGGAGGAGCACAGCCACGCCGGCATGGCCAACCGGTACGTGGCCGGGGCCTCCGGGCTGCCGTTCGCGGTGCTGCGCGGCTACACCGGCACCGACCTGCCCCGGCACACCCCGACGATCGAGCCGATCACCTGCCCGTTCACCGGCGAGCGGCTGGCCGCGGTGCCGGCGCTCAACCCGGACGTGACGGTGATCCACGCCCAGCGCGCGGACCGGGCCGGCAACGTGCAGCTGTGGGGCCTGGTGGGGGTGCAGAAGGAGGCGGTGCTGGCCGCCCGGCGCAGCCTGGTCACGGTCGAGGAGATCGTGCCCGAGCTGACCCCGGTGCCCGACGGCGTGGTGCTGCCGTCCTGGGTGGTCACCGCGGTCGCCGAGGTGCCGCGCGGCGCGCATCCCTCGTACGCGCAGGGCTACTACGAGCGGGACAACGACTACTACGCGGCGTGGGACCCGATCAGCCGGGACCGGGACCGGTTCGAACGCTGGCTGGCCGACGAGGTGTACCGGGAGGCGGCATGACCGGGAAGTACGCGGAGTACGACTCCGACGAGATGATGGCGGTCGCCGCGGCGCGGGCGCTGGCGAACGGCGTCCGCTGCTTCGTCGGCATCGGGCTGCCGTCCACCGCGGCCAACCTGGCCCGCCGCACGCACGCCCCGGACCTCGTGCTGATCTACGAGTCCGGCGCCGTCGGGGCAAAACCGGACCGGCTGCCGGCCTCGATCGGCGACGGGATACTGGCCGAGACCGCCGACGCGGTGGTCAGCGTGCCCGAGGTGTTCAACTACTGGCTCCAGCCGGGCCGGATCGACGTCGGCTTCCTCGGCGCCGCGCAGCTCGACCGGTTCGGCAACATCAACACCACGGTGATCGGCGACTACGCCGAGCCGGCGGTGCGGCTGCCGGGGGCCGGCGGGGCACCGGAGATCGCCGCGTCCTGCCGCGAGGTGTTCGTGGTGCTGCCGCAGAGCCGCCGCGGTTTCGTCGAGAAGGTGGACTTCGTGACCTCGGTCGGGCACGGCCGCGGTCGGGGCGACCGGGAGCGGCTCGGCCTGCCCGGCGCGGGGCCGACGATGGTGGTCACCGACCTCGGCGTGCTGCGGCCCGACCCGGACACCGCGGAGCTGGTGCTCACCGAGATCCACGAGGGCGTGCCGGTGGAGCGGGTGCGCGCGGCCACCGGCTGGGACCTGCGGATCGCCCCGGAGCTGGCCCGCACCCCACCGCCGACCGAGGAGGAGCTCACCGCGTTGCGACGACTGAAGGCGGCGTCATGACCCCCGAGAAGCTGGTCCTGCCCCGGTACCGGCGGGACCCGGCGGGCACGCACCCGCCGCTGGGCTCGCCCGGGTACCGCTCCACGGCGCTGCGCCACCCCCGGCAACCGCCGGTGTTGCTGCCGCACCTGCTCACCGAGGTCACCGGCCCGCTGCTCGGCCCCGGCCGGCTCGCCCCGCGCGACAACGACCTCACCCGGCGGCACGCCGGGGAGCCGGTCGGGCAACGGATCATCGTGCACGGGCGGCTGCTCGACGGGGACGGCCGGCCCGTCCCGGACTCGCTGGTGGAGCTCTGGCAGGCCAACGCCTCCGGGCGGTACCGGCACGTCGGGGACAACTGGCCGGGTGCGCTCGACCCGAACTTCGACGGCGTCGGCCGGACCCTCACCGACGCCGAGGGCCGCTTCGAGTTCACCACCATCAAGCCGGGCGCCTACCCGTGGCGCAACCACGACAACGCCTGGCGGCCGGCACACATCCACTTCTCGGTGTTCGGTCGGGCGTTCACCCAGCGGCTGGTCACCCAGATGTACTTCCCGGACGACCCGCTGCTCGACCAGGACCCGATCTACAACTCCGTTCCGGACGAGCGGGCCCGGCTCCGGATGGTCTCCCGCTACGACCACGACCGCACCGTCGATCACTGGGCGCTGGCCTTCGCGTTCGACATCGTGCTGCGCGGCCGGGAGGCCACCCCGCTCGAGGACCAGGAGGACGCGGAATGAGCCTGGGCAGCACGCCGTCCCAGACGGTCGGGCCGTACCTGTCGCTCGGCCTGCCCTGGCCGGACGGCCCGACCGTGGTGCCGGAGGGCACGCCGGGCGCGGTGTGGATCCGCGGCACGGTGCTCGACGGCGCCGGGCAGCCGGTGCCGGACGCGCTGGTGGAGACCTGGCAGGCCGATCCGGACGGGCGGTTCGACCACCCCGACGACCCCCGCGGCCGGGTGCCCGGGTTCCGCGGCTTCGGCCGTTGCCCCACCAGCCCGGACGGCGACTACGGGATTCTCACGCTGCCGCCGGGTCCGGTGCCCGCGCCGGGTGGCGGGACGCAGGCGCCGCACATCGACGTGTCGGTGCTCGGCCGCGGCCTGCTGCACCGCGTGGTGACCCGGATCTACTTCCCGGACAACGCCGAGGCGAACGCGGCGGACCCGGTGCTGCGCGCGGTGCCGGCCGAGCGCAGGGACACCCTGGTCGCCGCCCGAACGGCGGACGGCTACCGGTTCGACGTGCGGTTGCAGGGCGAGCGCGAGACCGTCTTCTTCGATGTCTGAGCTGTTCGATCCGGTGCTGGCGGCCGGCCCCGTCCGGGACGCGGTGGGCGATCGGGCGTGGGTGCGCGCGCTGCTGGACGTCGAGGCCGCGCTGGCCGGGGCGCTGGCGGACGCCGGGGGAGTCGACCGCGCGCACGCCGAACGGATCGAGCGGGTCTGCCGCGCCCTCGACGTCGATCCGGCGCGGCTGGGGGCGGCCGCGGCCGGCGCGGGCAACCCGGTGCCGCCGCTGGTGCGCGAGCTGACCGACCGGGTGGGTGGGGACGCCGCCCGCGTCGTCCACCTCGGCGCCACCAGCCAGGACATGCTGGACACCGCGACGATGCTGCTCGCGGTGCGGGCCCGCCGGGTGCTGCTCGACGACCTGGCCGCGGCGGCCGACCGGCTCGCGGAGCTGGCCCGAGCCCACGCCGACACCGTCCAACCCGGACGGACGTTGGGGCAGCAGGCCCTGCCGGTGACCTTCGGCCTCACCGCCGCCGGCTGGCTGTCCGGTGTGGACACCGGAGCCGAGCGGCTGGTTCGGTGGCGGCCGGCCGCCCAGCTCGGCGGCGCCACCGGCACGCTGGCCTCGCTCGGCGACCGGGGGCCAGCGGTGCTGGCCGCGTTCGCCCGCCGGCTCGGGCTGGCCGACCCGGGCCTGCCATGGCACACCGAGCGCTCGCGGATCGCCGAGCTGGCCGGTGCACTCGGGCAGCTGTGCGGCACCGTGGCCGGGATCAGCCACACCGTCGTGCTGCTGGCCCAGACCGAGGTCGGGGAGGTGCGCGAGGAGGGCCCGGCGGGCAGCGGCGGCTCCTCGGCCATGCCGCACAAGCGCAACCCGGTGGCGGCCGTGGCCGCGCGGGCGGCGGCGCGGCAGGCGCCCGGCCTGGTGGCCACCCTGCTCGGCGCGATGGACCAGGAGTACCAGCGGGCCGCCGGCGCGTGGCACGCCGAGTGGCGCCCGCTCACCGAGCTGTGGCGGGCGGCGGGCTCGGCGACGCACTGGCTGCGCACCAGCCTGGACCGGCTGGTGGTGGACCCGGACCGGATGCGGGCGAACCTCGACCGCACCGGGGGTGCCGCGCTGTCCGAGCGGGTCGCCACCGAGCTGGCCGCGACGACCGGCCGGCTCGCCGCGCACGACGCGGTGCGCGCGGTGGTACGCGCGGCGACCGAGGGCGAGGGCGAGCTGGCCGACCTGCTCGCCGCCGACCCGCTGGTGGGCGCGCATCTCGACCGGCGGCGGATCGACCAGCTGCTCGACCCGGCCGGTTACCTGGGCAGCGCAGGGGAGCTCGTGCGCACGGCGCTGCGCGCGCACGAGGCGTGCACCGCGTACCGGCGGCGGGAGGAGTAGCGAGTGGACGATCGGCCGTGCGCGGTGCACCACCGGGTGGACGGGCCCGCCGGCGGCGAGGTGGTGGTGCTGAGCAACTCGCTCGGCACCGACCTGCGGATGTGGGAGCCGCAGGTGGCGCCGCTGGTCGCCGCGGGGTTCCGGGTGGTGCGCTACGACACCCGCGGGCACGGTAGGTCCCCGGTGCCGCCGGGCCCGTACGGCGTGCCCGCGCTCGCCGCGGACGTGCTGGCGCTGCTCGACCGGCTGGACGTGCCGGCGGCGCACGTCGTCGGGCTGTCCCTCGGCGGGATGACCGGCATGTGGTTGGCCGCGCACGCGCCCGACCGGGTACGCCGGCTGGTGCTGTGCTGCACCTCCGCGCGACCCGGCAACGCCGGGACGTGGCGGGAGCGGGCCGCCCGGGTGCGCGCCGAGGGCATGGCCAGGGTCGCCGGGGAGAGCGTGGCCCGCTGGTGCACGGCCGAGTGGCGGGCGGCGCATCCGGGGCTCGCCCGCGGCCTGCGGGAGATGGCGGCGGCCACGCCGGCCGAGGGCTACGCCGCGTGCTGCGCGGCGCTGTCCGATGTGGACCTGACCGCCGACCTGGGCGCCATCACGGCGCCCACGCTGGTGATCTCCGCGGCGGCGGACCACGCGCTGCCCCCGGAGCACGGCCGACTCGTCGCCGACGCCGTGCCGGGCGCCCGGTTCGCGGTGATCGAGCGGGCCGCGCACCTCGGCAGCTACGAGCGACCCGAGGCGTTCACCCGGTTGATCACCGAGCACCTGGAGGGATCATGAGCGAGACGTCCGGCGGCGAGAGCGACTCGGACGCGGCGGACCCCGGGGCGGCGGATCCCTACGCGGCCGGCCTGCGGGTGCGGCGCGAGGTGCTCGGGTCGGAGCACGTCGACCGGGCGTTGGCCGGCCGCACGGAGTTCACCGAGCGGTTCCAGGACTACATCACCCGCGCCGTCTGGGGCACGATCTGGACCCGGGACGGGCTGGACCGGCGCACCCGCAGCTGCGTCACGCTGGCCGTGCTCACCGCGCTGGGCCGCTCCGGCGAGCTCGCCATGCACGTCCGCGCCGCGCTGCGCAACGGGCTGACCGCGGACGAGATCGGCGAGGTGCTGCTGCACACCGCCGCCTACGCGGGCGTGCCGGTCGCCAACGAGGCGTTCGCGATCGCCCAGCGCACCCTGGCCGAGCTGGGTGAGCCGACGGCCCGCCCGCGCACCGAGGGCTAGCGCCGACCACAGTCCACCGTAGAGCGGAAGGAGCCAGGGTGGACCTCACCGTCCAGCACCTCCGCTACTTCCTGGCCGTCGCGGAGAGCCTGCACTTCACCAGGGCCGCCGAGCGGCTCCGGATCGCGCCGCCGTCGTTGAGCCAGCAGATCGCCGCGCTGGAACGGCGGCTGGGCGTCGCCCTGTTCCACCGCACCTCCCGCCGGGTCGAGCTGACCGCCGCCGGCGCCGAGCTGCTCCCGCTCGCCCGGCACGCGGTGGCCTCGGTGGACGACGTGCTCGCCTGGGCCGACCGGCGCCGCGCGGCCGGAACGCGGCTGCGGTTGGGGCTGGTCGTCGGCAACCGGATCACCGCGGCGATCCTGGCCGCCGCCGCGGAGCGGTTGCCGGACGTGCGCTGGGAGGTCCGGCGGGTGGGGTTCGCCGAGCCGGTCGAGCTGCTGCGGGCCGGGCGGGTCGACGCCGTCCTCGCGCCGGCCGCGCGGCCACCCGAGGTCCCCGGCGTGCGGGCGGTGCCGCTGTGGCGCGAGGGCCGCGTCCTGGTGGTGAGCGCGACGCACCCGCTGGCGGGCAGGCCGGGCGTGGGCATCGAGGAGACCAACGCCGAGCGGTTCGTCGCCGCGGACACCGGGCCGGAGCTCGCGGACTGGTTCGTCGTGCCGCGCGCCGGGGGCGTGCGGCCGCGGGTCGACCCGGAGGTCACCACGTTCGAGGAGGTGCTGGAGGTCTGCGCGGCGGGGCTCGGGGTGAACATCGCCGGCTCGACCGCGGCGGTCAGCCACGCCCGCGCGGACCTCGCCTACGTCCCGGTCACCGACGTGCCGGAGATCGCGGTGTACCTGCTGCGCCCGCCGGCGACGCGGGGTGTCGCCGCCGCCCTCGAGCGGATCGCCGTGCGGGTGGCGCGCCGGGAGGCCGGGCGGTGCGGCGGCCGGCCGCTCGCTCAGAGGTCCAGCCCGACCGAGCGCTCCGGCGGCGGGCCGACCACCACGACGTCCAGCTCGGCCCGCGCCGCCGGTGGTGGGGCGGGCGGCACGACCAGCTCCGACGTCTCCTCGTAGACGTGGTCGGTGGTGGGGCGGCCGATCGTCTCGAAGAACGGCTCGAACACGCTCGGGGTGAGGATCCCGAGCATCGTGGTGGCGTGCGCGGCGAAGGAGAAGGTGTGGATGGTGCCGGCGGGCGCGTGCACGAAGTCGCCGCGGGTGAGGAGCAGCTCCTGGCCGTTGACGTGGAGCCAGACCCGGCCGGACAGGCACAGGAAGTTCTCCGTGTGCTCGCGATGGAAGTGGCGGACGAAGTACGGGCTGGGGCCACCGACGGTGCCGACGGCGAAGTAGCGGTCGCCGGTGTTGCGGCCGCGGGTGAGGTAGGTGTGCAGCGTGTTCGGCATCGCCACGCGGTCGCCCTCGCCGGCGCGGAGGAAGTACGGCTCGACCCCCGCCGGGATCGTGGCGTCCCACTTCCCGGCCGCCGGCTCGGCGACGTCGTCCGCGTCCGGGAAGGTGATGCCGAACTCGCCACCGATCTCCGCCATGGCCTCCCCGCTGGCGCGATGGGTGGGTCGCGCGGGGTGGACGTGCGCCTCGACCGGGACGCCCAGCCGCTCCACCCAGGCCAGCGAGCCGCCCGGTGCCGCCCAGGTGAGCAACCGGGTGTGGTGGGCCAGCATCCGGTAGGCCAGCGGCACGCCGGCCGGCACGTGCGCCGTGTCACCCGGCAGCAGGAGCCGGCTCCGCCCGCCCAGCCGGACCTGGACACCGCCGTCGACCACGAGGAGGGACCGGTGCTGGTCGCGGTGCGCGTGGGCCGGTGTGGTCGCGCCCCGGCCACCGCTGACGTACGCGGCGTCGAACAACCCCCCGGTGTCCGCCGCCCTGGCGATGACCGTCCACAGTTGACCGTCGAGCTCGTAGCGCGCGCCCTCCCCGGAGGCGAGGTAGTAGGGCACCGGCTCGCCCGGTAGCCGGTCGCGCACCGGCTCCATGCCGTGCACGGCCTCGAGGTCGACGGTCATCGGTGGGCTCCGGACCGCAGGTGGTGGTGGAAGAAGTCGCCGACGGTGTCGTAGCCGAACGTCGTGGTACCGGCGCCGGCGCCGGAGTGGTACCGGGTCGCCCGCGGCGGGGGCGGCCGTTCCAGCCGGCCGTCGGCCATGCCCGGTGGTCCGCCCAACTCGGTGGCGCCCGCGGGGTTGAGGAAGCCGTGACCGACCCCGTCGAGCAGGTACAGCGTGCTCGGCACGCCGGCCGCGACCAGCGCCTCGTGCAGCAGCACGCTCTGCCCGGGGCGGACCAGCACGTCGGCGGTGCCGTGCGCGATGAGGAACGGCGGCGCCGCGTCGGAGACGTAGCCGAGCGGGTTGGCCGAGCGGGCCAGGTCCGGGACCTCGGCCGGCGGGGCGCCGAGCAGCCGCGTCTCCGGCGCGTTGTCACCCGCCAACGCCGGCGGCGGGTCGGCATCGGCGACCACCCGCGCCAGGTCGACCGGCCCGTACCCCTCGGCCACCGCCCGGACCCGGGCGTCGCCGGACTCCGGCTCGCCGGGCAGGGCGGCGAGGTGCCCGGTCACCCCGGCCAGCGTGGCGAGGTGCCCGCCGGCGGAGGATCCCCAGAGCCCGATCGCGTCCGGGTCCAGCCCCAGCTCGCCCGCGTGGCGGCGCAGGTACCGCACCGCCGCCCGGACGTCGTGCAGCTGCGCCGGGAACAACGCCTGGCCGCTGAGCCGGTAGTCGGCGCTGGCCATCGCGATCCCACTGGTGGCGAAGTACCGGTCGAGGTCCGGCGCCAGCGAGCGGTCCCCGGTGAACCAGCCGCCGCCGTGCAACCACAGCACCACCGGAGCCGGCCGGTCGCCGGCCGGCAGCACCAGATCCATCACCAGCGGGCCGGTCTCCCGCTCGGCGAACACCACCTCGGTCCGCGTCGTCCCGGTCACGGCAGTGATTCTCCGGCCGCTCCCCGGACGACACCACGACCGGCTGCCACACGATCCCGTGCCCCGGCCTCACGATCGCGGGTCACCCGGCGAGCTCTTCCAGTGCGGCCTGCTTGGTCTCGGTGCCGAAGCGCAGTTGCACCGCGAGCCCGACGAGCAGCGTCACCAGGAAGAGACCGAAGACGGCGCCGATGCCGAGCCGGGCCTGCAACATCTGGCCGACCGCCACGGGCGCGACGACCGCCGCGACGTTGCGCCAACTGCTGCCGGCCATCGTGCCCCAGGACCGCATCCGGGTCGGATACAGCTCGCTGGTGTAGAGGTAGACGAGTGGCGCGTTGATGTTGACCCCGAGCAGCAGCGTCGTTCCCGCGACGCACAGGGGAACCCAGCCGTGCAGCGCGCCCAGCGCCCACAGCAGCAGGGCGACGCCGGCGCCGGCGAGGGCCACGCCGTAGCCGAGGAGGAACCAGAAGCGCCGGCCCAGCCGGTCCACGGTCGCCGACATCACCACCAGCAGGGCGAAGTACCCGATGGTGACCGCGCCGAGCAGCAGGCTGGCGGCGGACGGGGACAAACCCCCGACGCTGACGTAGAGCGAGGGCAGCCATGTCGTCATCCCCCACAACGTGAAATAGGTGGTGAACCACAGCGTCCACACGGTGAGCGTGCGCCGGCGGTACCGGGTGGAGAAGATCTCACCGAACCGGGTGCGGGCCAGGTCGGCCGGTGGCGTCGTCCCCTCGACCCGTGCCGCCGGGACGCCCGCCGAGCGCTCCATCTCCGCGACGATCCGTTCCGCCTCCTCGGTCCGGCCGCGCCGGACCAGGAACCGGGGTGACTCCGGCAGCCGCCACGCGGCCAGCACCGCGACCAGCACCGGCAGCGCGCCGATGGCGAACAGCACCCGCCAGGACTGGGTCGGCGGCAGGGTGGCCAACAGCAGCGCCCCGACCAGCGAGGCGGCCAGTGTCCCGGCCGGGAACAGCAGCTTGTACAGCATCAGCACCCGTCCCCTGGCGCGCCCGTGCACGAACTCGTTGAGCAGCGCGGCGGCCACCGGCACCTCCGCGCCGAGGCCGAGCCCCTGGACGAACCGGGCGGTGCCGAGCGACCAGCCGTCCCAGGCCACCGCGGAGCCGGCGGCCATGAGCCCGAGCAGGCCGAGCGCGAGGACGAACACCCGCTTGCGGCCGAGCCGCTCGCTGATCAGTCCGAAAACGACGGCGCCGATGGCCTGGCCGAGGAAGCCGGCGCTGATGACCCATCCGGCGTCGCCGGCGCCGAGGTGCAGCGTCGCCGCGATGGTCGAGAGCACGACCGACAGCGACAGCGTGTCGAACGAGTCGAAGAACGTCCCGGTGCCCAGCAGCCCCACCACCCTGCCGTGGAACCGGGACACCGGGACCCGTTCCATCCGGGCGACCACCTGGTCGGCCCGCGCGGTGAGCTGATCGTCCGCGGTGGACTGTGTCATGAGCGGCCTCCTCGTCGAAGCCGGTGGGGGCCACGGCGGCCGGCCTGGCCGCCGTGGCCGGTGGGAACCGCCCGAGCCGCGGTGGGTGCCGGGTCAGAGCCCGAGCACGCGCTCGGCGTTGCGGTGGAAGACGTCGTGCAGGACCTCGTCGGAGTAGCCGAGCTGGTCCCACTCGGTGAAGATCCGCTCGTACGGCAGGCTGGGGTGGTCGCTGCCGAACATGATCTTGTGCCGGAGCCGGCCGCGGATGTCCTTCTTCAGCTGCTCCGGGAAGTACTTGGGGGCCCAGCCGGACAGCTCCCAGTAGACGTTGCCCTTGTGCAGGGCGACCGCGGTCATCTCGTCGACCCAGGGCCAGCCGGGATGGGCGGCGATGATGGTCAGGGACGGGAAGTCGGCGGCGAGCCGGTCCACCGCCAGCGGGTGGGCGTGCTCGATCCGGGCACCCATGCCGCCGGGCATGCCGGCGCCCATGCCGGTGGTGCCGACGTCGACCATCACCGGGACGCCGAGCTCGGCGATGGTCTCAAACAGCGGCCGCAGCCGCGGGTCGTCCACCTGGTAGCGGCCCATGATGGGGTGGAAGTGGAAGCCCAGCACACCGAGGTCCACCACCGCCCGCTTCGCCTCGGCGACCGCGTCCGGCTTGAACGGGTCGACCGCGCCCCAGGCCTGGATGATCCGGTCCGGGTACTTCCGGCGCAGCGCGGTGACGTAGTCGTTGCCGCACGGCGCGGCGCCCACGACGGTCTCGATGTCGAAGGCCACCAGGACGACGTCGACGTCGGCGGCGGTGAACCTGTCGATCACCCGCTCCTCGGGCTCGGCCGTCCACTCGCGACCCCAGTACTTGCCGAGTGCCTCGACGAACGGGCCCTGGGAGTCGATCCACTCCTGCGTGCCGGGGTAGGCGTGCAGGTCGATGCGGCGCATGGAAGTCCTTTCCTCAGCTGGTGGTGGGCCGGTGGCCGAGCCTGGTAGTGACGCCGGGGGCGCGCAGGGACTCGACCTGCCGCTCGAACTCCACCTCGACGGCCGAGGCCAGGTCGGGCAGGGCGGCCGCCTCGCGCAGGCTCGCGGTGATGGTGCTCAGCACCGCGCGGGGCGCCCCGCTCGCCCCGCGGGCGAGGGCGAGGGCGGCGTCGAGCAACCGTGCGCGGGGCACGCAGCGCAGGGCGAGGCCGGCGGTCACCGCGGCCTCCCCGTCCAGGGACTCGCCGAACAGCAGCAGCGCGGCGGCGGCCTGCCGGCCGACCGCCCGGTCGAGCATCCACGTGTGGCCCCCGCCGGGGTGGATGCCGAGCCTGGCGAAGCGGCTGTCGAACACCGCCTCCTCGGCGGCGATCCGGACGTCGCAGGCGAGCGCGAGGTTGAACCCGGCGCCCACCGCGGGGCCGTTGACGGCGGCGATGGTCGGCAGGGCGCAGCGCCCGACCCGAAGGAAGCCCGCGTAGATCTCGCGCAGCCGATCGGTCCGCCCGCCCGCCGCGGCCGCCAGGTCGTCGCGGTGGGCGCCGGCGCAGAACGCGCTGCCCGCGCCGGTCACCACCAGCGCGAACGCCGACTCGTCGCGCTCGACGTCCTCGACCGCGGCGACCAGCTCCTCGACCATCGCGGCGGACAGCACGTTGCGCCGCTCCGGGTCGTTCAGCTCGACCACGGCGACCCCGTCACGCACGGTCCGGTGCACCAGGCTCATGCCCGCACCCCCTCGGACAGCCGCGCCACCAGGTCCTTCTTGGACACCTTGCCGATGGGGGACAGCGGCAACGAGTCGAACACCTCGAGCCGCTCCGGCAGCTTGTGCTTGGCGATCTCGAAGTCCAGCAGGAACTCCACCAGCTCGTCCAGGGTCAGCGTGGCGCCCTCGCGCAGCACCACGCACGCGCACATCCGCTCGCCGAGGTCGCGGTCGGGCACCGGCACGCAGCCCACGTTGACCACCGCGGGGTGGGCGAGGACGAGGTTCTCCACCTCCTCGGCGCTGATCTTCTCGCCGCCGCGGTTGACGAGGTCCTTCTTGCGGCCCTCGACGACGTAGTTGCCGGAGGGGTGCAGCCGGAGCAGGTCGCCGGAGCGGTAGAACCCGTCGGGGGTGAAGGCCCGCGCGTTGTGCTCGGGAGCGCGGAAGTACCCGCGCAGGGTGTACGGGCCGCGCACGCACAGCTCCCCGACCTCCCCGGGGGCGACGTCGTCGCCCTCGTCGTCGACGAGCCGGACCTCGTCGTCCGGGCAGATCGGCCGGCCGCACGTCTCGCGGCGCACGTCCTCGTCGTCGTCCAACCGGACGAACATGAGCAGCCCCTCGGCCATGCCGAAGTTCTCCTGCACCGTGGCGCCGGGCAGGAGCCGCTCGGCCCGGTCGCGGGTCTCCGGCTGCAGCCGCTGGCCGCCGCTCTGCAGGACCCGCAGCGAGGACAGGTCGTGGTCGGTGATCCGCGGGTCGTTCAGCCAGCGGATCAGCAGCGAGGGGACGAGATGGATGTGTGTCACCCGATGCCGTTCCACCGCGCGGAACACGTCCACCGGCGCCGTCGAGGTGCTCAGCACCACCGCCGCGCCGGACATCAGGAAGCCCTGCATGCCGGGGCAGCCGAGTGGAAGGTTGTGCTCGATCGGCAGCACGAGCAGCAGCACGTCGTCCGGGCGGACGTCACACACCGACACCGCGAGGCGTGAGTTGTACGCGTAGTCGTTGTGCGTGCGGGGGATCAGCTTCGGGATGCCGGTGGTCCCGCCGGAGAGCAGGAACAGCGCCGGGTCGTCGGGGTCGATGTGGATGTCGTCCAACGCGGCCGGGCCGGTCCACGGTTCCCGGTCGAGCAGGTCCTCGAGCGCGACGAACCCGTCGGGCAGGTCACCGCCGCCGCGCCGCACCAGCTTCAGCCGCAGGCCCGGCCGGTCGGCGGCGATGCGGTCGACCATGTCGGGAAACGAGAACTCCTTGTGCGCCAGCGGGGTGGCGCAGCCGACGGCGTCGGCGATCTCGACGAACTGCCGCACCTCGCGGAACCGGTGCGACGGCAGGGCGAGCACCGGGATGGCGCCGATCTTCTGCAACGCGAAGTACAGGTAGGCGAAGAGCGCGGTGTTCGGCAGCTGGACCACGATCCGGTCCCGTGGCCGCAGGCCGAGGTCCAGCAGGTGGCGGGCCAGTCGGGTGCTGCGCTCGTCGAGCTGGGCGTAGCTGACGTGCTCGGCACCGTCGATGATCGCGACCCTGGGCCCGAACCTGGTGAACACCTCCGCGAACAGCGTCCGCAGTGGACGGTCGTCCCAGTAGCCCCGCTCCCGGTAGCGCCGGGCGAACTCGGGCGGGACGGGGGTCACTCCCTCGATCACGTGTCTCTCCTCGCTCGTCAGGTGGTCGCGGTGTAGCCGCCGTCGATGACCACGGTCTCCCCGGTGACGAACGGGTTGCTGGTGATCAGGCTCGTGATGGTCGCGGCGACGTCGTCGGCGGTGACACACCGACGCAGCGGGGTGCGCTTCGCCCGCCGGGCAATCAGGTCGGGGTAGCGGTCGCCGAGGGCGTGTTCCATCCACTCGCCCTCCATCCAGCCGGGCGCGATCGCGTTCACCCTGATCTCCGGGCCGAGCGCGCCGGCCAACGTCCGGGTCAGGTTCACCACCGCCGCCTTGCTGGCGGCGTAGGGGAACGGCTGCGGGCCGGGACGGAGACCGACGACGCTGGCCAGGTTGACCACCGCGGCCGGCGCCGACCGACGCAGCAGTGGCACGCAGGCGCGGGTGACCTGAAAGGTGCCGCGCACGTTCACCGCGAAGATCCGGTCCCAGTCCTCCATCGACAAACCGTCCAGATCGGACGGTGGGGTGTCGGTGGTGGTGCCCGCGTTGTTCACCAGCGCGTCCAGCCGGTCGAACCGTGCCTCCACCGCCGCCGCCAGCTCGCGCACCGCGGGCTCGTCGGCCACGTCAGCCCGCACCAGGAGGGTCCGCGCGCCGAGCGCCTCGGCGGCCGTCGCCACCTCCTTGGCGGCCGTCTCGCTGCGGCTGTAGTTCACCGCGACGTCGAACCCCGCGCCGGCGAGCGCGAGCACGCTGGCCCTGCCGATGCCCCGGCCGCCGCCGGTGACGAGGGCGACCGGGCGGCCCGCCGTGTCCTGTTCCGTCATCGAAGACCTCCGCTCGTTCTAGTAACTACCGTAGTAGGTAGTACTGTCCCGGGCAAGATGTCGAGGAAGGGAGTGACCGTGGGTACGGCGTTCATCACGGCAGGGGCACGGACGGCGATCGGCCGGTACGGCGGCGCGCTCGCCGCGGTGCGGCCGGACGACCTGGCGGCGGGCGTGCTGCGGGCACTGGCCGCGCGGGTTCCGGAGGTGCCGCCCGACGAGGTCGACGAGGTGGTGCTCGGTTGCGTGAACCAGGCCGGCGAGGACAACCGCAACGTCGCCAGGATGGCGCTGTTACTGGCCGGGTTGCCGGAGTCGGTGCCGGGGGTGACGGTGAACCGGCTCTGCGCGTCCGGGCTCGAGGCGGTGGCGGCGGCCGCGCGGATGGTCACCGCCGGCGAGGCCGACGTGGTGATCGCCGGCGGGGTGGAGAGCATGAGCCGGGCGCCCTACGTGCTGGCGAAGCCGGCCACCCCGTTCGCCCGCACCCCGGAGGTGCACGACACGACCATCGGCTGGCGGTTCGTCAATCCGCGGATGGCCGCCGGCCACGGCGTCGACCCGATGCCGCGGACCGCGGAGAACGTCGCGAGCGAGTGCGGTGTCTCCCGCGCCGACCAGGACGCCTTCGCGCTGCGCTCCCAGCGGCGCGCCGCACGCGCCCGCGCGGCCGGCCGGTTCGACCGGGAGATCGTCGTGGTCGAGGTGGCCGGGCGCGACGGTGTCACCATGGTGGACCGCGACGAACATCCCCGGGACACCTCGGCCGAGGCGCTGGCCCGGCTGCGCCCCATCGTGACCGAGGACGGCACGGTCACCGCCGGGAACTCGTCGGGGGTCAACGACGGGGCGGCCGCGGTGCTCGTCGCGTCCGAGCGGGCGGTCGCCCGGTACGGACTGACGCCGCTGGCCAGGGTGCGCGGGGCGGCGTCGGCCGGGGTGGCGCCGAGGGTGATGGGCCTGGGGCCGGTGCCGAGCACCCGGAAACTGCTCGCCCGCCACGGGATCGACATCGGCACGGTCGACGTGGTCGAGCTCAACGAGGCCTTCGCCGCGCAGGCACTGGCCTGCCTGCGCGAGCTCGGGTTGCCGGACGACGCCGAGCACGTCAACCCCAACGGCGGGGCCATCGCGCTGGGACACCCGCTCGGGATGAGCGGCGCCCGGCTCGCGCTGACCGCGGCTGTCGAGCTGGCCGAGCGGGACGCGCGGCGCGCGCTGTGCACCATGTGCGTCGGGGTCGGGCAGGGCGTGAGCGTACTGCTCGAACGCGCGGGGTGAGGCGAGTATGCTCACCACGGAGGTAGTGAGCAAAGGAGGGGTATGCCGGACCTCGACACCACGGCCGAGCGCTTGGTGGAGCTCGGGTTCTCCCGGTACGAGGCGCGGGCCTACCTCGGCCTGCTCGGCGGGGAGCCGATGACCGGCTACGCGCTGGCCAACGCCACCGGCATTCCGCAACCCAAGGTCTACGAGACGTTGCGCAAGCTCCTCGCCCGCGGCGCGGTCGTCAAGATCGGCGACGACCCGGCCCGGTTCGTCGCCCTTCCCGCGGAGCAGCTGTTCGGGCAGTTGGAGAACGACTTCCGCCGCCGGATGGCCGACGCCAAGCTGGAGCTGGAGCGGTTCGACCCGGCCGGGAGCCGGGAGCAGGTGCGGCTGTTCCACTCCACGCGGGACCGCGGCGCGATCCTCGGCAGGGCACGGGAGCTGCTCGGCGCGGCGCGGGAGCACGTCTACCTGTCCGGCAGCGCGGCCGAGCTGGCCGACCTGAAGTCCGATGTGGAGGATGCGGAGCGCCGAGGGGTCCGGTTCGACGTCCTGCACTTCGGGGACGCCCCGTTCGAGCTGGCCCGCGGGCGGCTGGTCCGGCACGCCAGCACCGACCGGGTGCTGTACCGGCATCACCAGGCGCATCACCTCGCCCTGGTCGCCGACGGGACCGGCGCGCTCTGGTCGGTCGCCCCCGGCGGCGCCGACTGGGAGGGGCTGTGGGTCAGCGACCCGCTGTTCGCCGCCGTGGTCAAGGGCTACATCCGGCACGACATCTACGTGCAGCGGATCTACGCCGACCTGCCGGAGGAGCTCACCGAGCGCTACGGACCCGGCCTGGCCGGCCTGGTCACCCCGGCGCGCGAGGCTGCGGAGGCTCTTCAGGCTCCCCAGGAAGGAACGAGGACCGACCGCCGCCTCGCCTGACCCGTGGATCTCTGCCGCGGTTGGAGAGCTACACGGCGTGGCTCGGGCGGCGGGTGGCGCTGTGGCACGGCGACGTGACCGGCCGGTCCGGCGACGCATCCTGCGCGATCCACCGGACATCCTGCTGACCACCCCCGAGTCGCTCGAAGCGATGCTGGTCAGCGTCAACGTCGAGCACACCGCCTTCTTCGCCGGCCTGCGCGCCATCGTGGTCGACGAGGTGCACGCGTTCGCCGGTGACGACCGCGGCTGGCACCTCCTCGCCGTGCTCGAACGGCTCACCACGGTCGCCGGCCGCCCGATCCAGCGGATCGGGCTGTCCGCCACCGTCGGCAACCCGGACGAGCTGCTCGGCTGGCTGCAGGGTTCGGGACGGGGCGACCGGCCGGGCACCGTGGTCGCGCCCGGGGTGACCGGAGCCGTCGAGCTGCCCCCGCCCGGCGACATCGAGCTGGACTACGTGGGCTCGGTCGACAACGCGGCCACCGTCATCGCCACCCTGCACCGGGGGGAGAAGCGGCTGGTGTTCTGCGACTCCCGGCAACTCGTCGAGGAGCTCGGCGCCGCGCTGCGGGCCAGGGAGGTCACCACCTTCCTGTCGCACGCGTCGCTGTCCCTCGACGAGCGGCGCCGGGCGGAGGTGGCGTTCGCCGAGGCCCGGGACTGCGTCATCGTGTCGACCTCGACCCTGGAGCTGGGGATCGACGTCGGTGACCTCGACCGGGTGGTCCAGATCAACGCGCCGTCGAGCGTCGCGGCGTTCCTGCAACGCCTCGGCCGGACCGGCCGCCGACCGGGAACGATCCGCAACTGCCTCTTCCTGGCGTTGCGGGAGAACGAGCTGCTGCACGCCGCCGCGTTGCTGACCCTGTGGGGCAGGGGTTACGTGGAGCCCGTCGTCGCGCCGCCGGAGCCCCGGCACATCGTCGCGCAACAGGTGCTCGCGCTGTGCCTGCAGGAGCACCGGGTCGGCAGCCGGCTGTGGGCCCGGGCGTGGAACGGCCTCCCGCCGTTCGACCACCGTGCCGAGCCCATCGTGCGCCACCTCGTCGACGAAGGCTTCCTGGACCGGGACGGGGAGCTGCTCTTCGTCGGCCCCGAGGCGGAGCGCCGGTTCGGGCACCGCCACTTCATGGGGATGACCGCCGTGTTCACCGCGCCACCCCAGTTCACCGTGCTGGAGGGGCGGCGGGAGATCGGGCGCACCGACCCGGCGCTGCTGACCGAGAAGGTGGACGGCCCGCGGCTGCTCCTGCTGGGCGGGCGGAGCTGGCGGGTCACCTGGACCGACTGGAAGCGGCGCCGCTGCTTCGTCGAGCCCGCGGACTCCGGTGGGCGGGCCCGCTGGCAGACCGCGGCGATCGGCGGCACGAGATTCGCGCTCGCCAGGGCGGCGCGAGAGGTGTTGCTGGGCACCGATCCGCCGGTCCGGCTCACCCAGCGCACCCAACGGGTGCTGGCCGAGCTGCGGGACGACCGGAGGGGCAGCGTCCATCCGGCCGGCACGGTCGTCGCCCGGCGAGGCACGGACGTGCGGTGGTGGACGTGGGCCGGGTTCCGCGCCAACGCCACCCTCGTCAGCACGCTGTCCGGGCTCACCGACGAGAAGCAGAGCTTCGACGACGTGTCGATCCGGCTGCGCACCGACCTGGACCGGGAACTGTGGCGGTCCGGCACGGCCGGCGCCGCCGAGCGGCTGTGCCTGCCGGAGGTCGACGAGCGGGCGCTGGCCGGGTTGAAGTTCAACGAGGCGCTGCCCCACCGCCTCGCCGTCGCGACGC
Source organism: Amycolatopsis arida (assembly GCF_900115565.1). GTDB lineage: Bacteria > Actinomycetota > Actinomycetes > Mycobacteriales > Pseudonocardiaceae > Yuhushiella > Yuhushiella arida. Next base: position 248,135 of record NZ_FOWW01000003.1, read on the forward strand.
TGGCCGCGCGGCTGGCCGACCTCGACGGGGCGACCACGGTCCTCCACGAGCCGGTCCGGGTCGTCGTCGGCAACGACTGACCCCACCGATCCCTGCCTGCCATGAAGGCCACCTTCATCGCGCTCAACGCCATGAAGGTGGCCTTCATGGCGTTCGGCCGAGGAGCAGCGGTGATGTGGCTCGGGGGAGACCAACGTCGACATCACCGACATTCTGTCGTGCCGCCCGAGGCCCCGATTCGCCTTGCCGCGCGACAATCCGGCACCGCGCCCGGCGTCGCGCCCACTGTGACCGGAACGGCTCGACCGTCAGCGCCTGCTACAGCACCGTCCCCGGGGTGTGGCGGCACGGCGACTGGATCACCATCACCGACCGCGGCTCCACCGTCAGCCGGGACGCCCTCGCCAACCCCGACGCACTCGACCCCTTCGTCGCGCTGGGCCGGCGACCGTGAGCACCGATGAGTACCGACCGGTTACACCGGCGGCAGGTCGCGCAAATGCGGCGCCTCCTTGCCGAGGACGTCCAGTTGCGCCCGGATCCGCGCGAACTGCTGGTCACCAGCCAGGTTCAGCACGATGTCACCGGCCCGCCGCACGGTCGCGTCGAACCCGCGCTCCGCCCGCTCGAGCCGGTCCACGATCCGCCGCACGGTCGGATCGTCCGTCGCCCGCGGCGCGGTCGGGGCGAGCGCCTGCCCGTAGCGGGCGAGCCGCTCCACCTCGACGAGCTCCTTGTCCAGGTCCGCCGCGATGTCACGTAACCACCGCGTCGGTTGCGCGTCCGCGGGCGCACTGTCGACGATGACCCGGAAGCGGGCCACGAGGTCCCGGCACCGGACGTGGTGCCGCGCCCACTCCCCGGTCAGCGGAATCGCCGGCGGCGGGGCCGGGGGCACCGGCTGCCGGGCCGCCGGCCGCGACGGCCGCCCCCGATGCGCGAGCCGGGCGCGGGCGGCGACCTGCACGCACAGCCCGACCAGGCACCCCAACACGAGACCGATCGGGACGAGCACGATCAGATACGCCGCGATGTCGATGCCGACCCCCTGCTCCGGATCAGCGTCCGTGACACCGGCGATGAGGGCGACCACGGCCAGGATCCCCGCCCCGATCGCGCCGCCGAAGGCCCATCCCGCGCGGGCCACCCGGGACCGCGAACCACGACCTGACACGGCGAGAACCTCCCTCGACACCGGCGGCCGGGCTGCCACCGGCACGGATTCTCCCCCACGCCGTGGGCCTACGGATAACCACGCCTCATCGGTGCTGTCGGCCGGCCTTGCCGAGCCGGCGTCGCCCGTCCGTCTCGGACGCGGCCAGGGCTCCCGCAACGCCCGCTCGCCGGCATTCGTCCATCGGGTCGAAGGCGGCGAGACGCTGCCCACCACCTCGCCGTCGCGACGCCGGCCGACCTCGACGGGGCCGGCACGGTCGCGAGCCGATCCGCGCCGTCGTCGACGGTCGAGCCGCCCCGGGTCAGCGGTCGCGGCGGGGTGGGTCGGGAAGGTCGAGCCGGCCACTCACCCGCTGCCCGCCGTGCGTGCGCGGGAAGGGGTCGGCCTCCTCGATGCCGTTGTTGGGGGGCGGGGTGTCGCCCGCGTGCTGGCCCCGGCTCGAGTTCCAGCCGCCACCCTCCTCCGTGGAGCGGTGTCGCCAGCCGCTGTCGGGCACGCGGTAGTCGCTGTTCTCCGGCGTCCGGTTCCCCGAGTGCCACGCCTCGCTCAGGCCCTGGTGCCGGCTGGACATCTCGCCGAGCGCCCGCCCGGCGCACCGGTGCGCGTGCCCGAGGATCTCTCGCTGGTCGCCGTGTGCCCGGAGGACATGGCGGTCAGCTACTCGGTGCCACTGACGACCGTGGCCATCCCCTCCGACGAGGTCGGCCGGCTCGCCGTCGAGATGGTGATCCGGCAGCTCGACGGCGCCGCCACCCCCGAGGTCCGGCTGCTCTCGCCCCGGCTGACCCCCGGCCACAGCACGGCCCCTCGCCGGCGCTGACCCCTCGCGGCCTGCCCGACCCCGCCGCGCGACCACCGAATCGAGGCGCTTCGACCGAACCCGGAAGCCTCCGGAAGAAGCAGACGACATGAGCAGAGTGGCTCGACACCTCGTTCCGCCCCTGTCCCTGCCCATCTCGAGGAGGACTGGCGCGTGCGCTGCCCACGTTCATCCACATCGTCTCCTTCGGCAGCAACCACCGGGTCGCGCCGGAGGCGCACGCGGTGTTCGACGTGACCTGGCTGCCGAACCCGTTCCACCACCCCAACTACAAGGACCTGTCCGGACTGGACCTGCCGGTCCAGCGGTACCTGCTCGACCAGGAGGACTCCGAGCTGTGGCTCGGCGGCGTGGTGCTCACCCTGCGGCCACACCCGCGCCGCTGCCAGCGGCTCGACGGCCCCGGCCGAGTAAGTGCGGACCGACGGCTGGTCCGTGCGCATGGTGAGCGGTGAAGACGAACGTTATGGCGAGATCGTGCGGTCCGTGCGTACCGCTTTCCCGCCGAGCCTTCGGCGGGCGGACCGGCTCGCCAAGCACGTTGAGGTCAAGATCGCGTGGGCGATGCGGCGGGAAGGACTGACCGACGAGACCGTTGTGATCGACAGAGAGGCACGCGGCACGCGCGACTTCGACAGGGACGCTCCGTTGACCTGCGACAAGTCGCTCTCGCGGTTCCTGCCACCGGGCGGGTGCTTGCGAGTGGTCGAGGCAGACGGAAACATCAGGGGGTATCGAGAAGGGGATCCCACATGACCTGGACTGCCTACGTATCGGTCTACATCGAAGGCAGCAACCGTGGCCAGGCGGTTCCGCTGGTTATCGACGAGGACGTGGACCGTCTCATTGCGCTCCTTCGGCGACCGGAGGAACGCGACGGTTCGATCCAATCCGAGGACGCCACGTCCGTGCTCGACGTGCAGGTCGAGGGCGATTACGGATATTTGCTCTTCTCCGGTGAGGACGCGCACGTTGTCTCGATCGGCGACCCCGTCTCCCCGGAGGCCGAGTCGGAAGCCGGGTTTCCCGCCGGCGCCGGCGTCCCCCTCGACACGTTCCGCAAGGCGCTGCATCAGTTCCTGGCCACCAATGGCCAACGACCCACCGTCGTCGAGTGGCGCGACCCTCTCGACAGAACCGACGATGCGGCGCACTGACCCGGAGCGGCCGCGCGGTGCCCCCGGCATCCGCCGCGGCGTGCTTGCGGTGCTGCTCATCGTCTCCGCGGGGCTTGGTGGCGTGGTCGGTTACCTGCTGCCGCACCGAACGGCCGAGCTGACCGTCGAGCGGGGCCACGCGCAGCTCTCGGCCAACGGGACCACGTACCCATCGTCGCGTGGATTCGTTGCTAGCCAACACCGGAGAAAGGGGATGAACATGATCGAGATTCCGCAAGCACACGGAAAGCCTTCGTATGCTTCGGAAAAGGAGATCTGGCGTACCCTCTGCGTGTACTGTGAGGCTATCGACACCGCCGACATCGACGGGTTCGCGAGGCTCTGGGAGCACGGGAAATGGCCCTGGGCGGACGGGCCGGGGGCGGAGCCGGCCCGCCGCTGGCTCGCCGACCACCTGATTCTCTACGACGGGCAGACGCACACCCAGCACCAGCTCACGAACACCGTCATCGACGTCGACGACGAGGCGGGAACCGCGACGTTCACCACCTACGCCAGCATCTGGCAGGCGCTTCCGGACTTCCCGCTGCAACCGATCATCCACGCGCGGTTCAACGGAACCTTCGAGCGCGTGGACGGCCGGTGGTGGTGGAAGACGGTCGAGCTGGTGCCGGACCTGGTGGGTGACACCAGCCGGCACGTTCGTGCGTGAACGACGGCGCGCGGGGACTCTCCGGCAGGTCCACGGGCACGAACCAGGCTGGCGTCCTAGACCAGCAGGGTGCCGTCCAGGACGGTGACCGCGGTGCCGGTCAGGTGCACCCGGTCGCCGCGCACGGCGACCCGCACCACGCCGGTCCGCGTGGAGGCCTGGAAGCCGACCAACTCGGCGCGGCCGAGGCGTTCCGCCCAGTAGGGCGCCAGCGCGGTGTGCGCGCTTCCGGTCACCGGGTCCTCGGGAATGCCCACCGGCGGCGCGAAGAACCGGGACACGAAGTCGTGCTCCGTGCCGGGCGCGGTGACGATCAGGCCGCGGTGCCCCTCGCGCCGGAGGAGCGCGTCCAGCGCGGCGCTGTCCGGAACCACCGCGCGAACGGCCGCCTCGTCGGGCAGCACCGCGAGCAGGTCCCCGAGGTCACCGGTCCGCAACGCCGCCTCGGGGCGGACGCCGAGTGCCTCGGCGAGACCGTCCGGCACCGGCGCCTCGCTCAGCCGCGCGGCCGGGAAGTCCAGCACGATCGTGCCGTCGTCGCGGCTGTCCGTCATCAGCGAGCCACTCCGGCAGGTGAACCGAACCGCTCCCCGCGCGACCCCTTCGGTGTGCATGACGTGCGCGGTGGCGAGCGTCGCGTGCCCACACAGGTCGACCTCCACGGCCGGGGTGAACCAGCGAATGCCCCAGTCCGCGCCATCGGGCTCGGGCCGGGCGAACGCCGTCTCCGCGAGGTTCAGCTCCGCGGCCACCTGCTGCATCCACCTCTCCGGCGGCCACTCACCGGCCTCGAGCAGGCACACCCCGGCCTGGTTGCCGGCGAACGGGCGGTCGGTGAACGCGTCGACGATCCGAATTCGCATGACCGGCACGCTAGCCAGGCACCCGCGACGGCTCAACGGCCAATTCGCGACAATTGGCCTGGTTCGAGCATGGTCCACTTCGGACCCGTTCACCCGGCGAGCGCGCGCGGCTCCCGGCTACCGGCGTCGCCCCCGCCGCACACGACCGCCACCCGGCGGTTCGCGAAGCGCTCGCGGTGGGCGAGTACCTCGGCCAGCACCGCCGCGCCCGTCCCCTCGGCCAGCGTGCGCGTCCGCGGCGACACCCGCCGCGCGGCCCGGATCGCGGCGTCGTCCACCAGCAGGAAGCCGCTGACCAGCCGCGGCTCCCGCCGCGCGGCCAACTCCCCGGCGTGCGCCATGGCCTCGTCGAACGTGGCGCCGGCGTCGGTCGGCTCGGCGCCGAGCGCCCGCGCGGCCGCCGCCTTCGTCGGCTCGGATCGCGCGGCACGACGATGTGGCAGGCCACGCCGTACCGAGCCGCGGCGCAGGCCAGCGACTGGGCGTGGTTTCCGGTCGAGTAGCCGAGCACGCCGCGGGCCCGTTCCGCCGCCGGAAGGCCGGCGAGCAGGGCCAGCCCACCCCGCACCGTGAACGCGCCGTCCGTCGGCCTGCGCCGAGGCCGGGTTCACCCCGGAGATCGCCTTCGAGACCGACCACTACGTGGCCGTGCGGGCACTGGTCGCCGCCGGACTCGGGGTGCGCGTGCTGCCCGGCCTCGCGCTGGTCGCGCACCACGACCCGCGGGTGTGGGTCGATCGGCTGCCGGGGCACCGCCGGCGGGTGCTCGCCGCGACGTACGGGAAGCCGCCCGCGCCGCTGCCGGTGCGGGAGTTCCAAGCCGCGCTGCTCGACACGCTCACCGAGCCCGCATGGCCCTGACCGATCACCTCCAGGACGCGTCCCAGGTGTCCTGGCCGACGATGCCGTCCGCGGCGAGGCCCTTCGACCGCTGGAACCGGACGCAGATCGCCTTGGACTCCTCGCCGTAGGCCCCGTCCACGGTCAGCGAGTAGCCGCGCGTGCGCATCTGCTCCTGCCAGGTGGTCACGCTGCTGTGCCGGGTGATCGGCGGGTACTTGAGGTAGATCCCCGGCCACGGCGGCACGGCTGCCCTGCGCGGATCCAGCGAACCGTCCTTCACCAGCGCGTACAGCCTCTCACCGGGACACGACGTGGAGAGGTGGTCGCGGTGCCCGTTGATCCGGTTGGCCGCCCCGCCGGCGCCACGCAGCCGCGCGATGGCCGAGTGGTACGCCTTGACCAGGTTCTCCGGAATCGCGTCCGCGTCGCCCACGAGACCGCAGACCGCGTACCAGTTCTGGTTGCCCGACGTGGTTCCGTTCGCGGCGGTGCGCACCCCCGGGCCGCGCCCGACGAAAACGTGGTCGTGCACGCAGGCCAGGTACGTGTAGGCGATGTCGGACCACCCTTTCTGGTCCATGTGGTAGTCCTGGATCGACCTGACCTGGGCGGCGCACTGGTCATGATTCTGCTTGGCCACCGACCCCGAGCCGACGTAGTGCACGGTCACCCCGCCGTTGGCCGGGGTGATGTTGGTGGAGACGCTGCGCGCGGACCGGGCTCCCCACCCGGACCTGCTGACGAAGACGGTCACAGGCCGAACCCCCGATCGCAGTCCGCCCCGGCGTCCAGGGGTTCCCCGGTCACGGCGTCCACGCCTGCCACCGCGGCGGCGGCACCACCCGGCGCGGCGAGCGCCACGGCCGGAACGGCGGCCGCCGCGGCCGCGGTGGCCAGCGTCCTGCCGGCAAGGCCGAAGAAGGCTCTGCGGCTCGGCTCCTGTTCGGACATGTGATTACCTTTCCGTACCCAGCCGAAATCCATCGCAAGATATGCGGATACCGCTTTTCCCGTAAAGCCGGGAATCGGAGGCTACAACGCCGGCAATGGCCGATCAACCAACTGTCGAACGGGCCGAGCGATGTTGGGAAAAGTTTGGCCGGGCGGCCGTCACGCCCCGGCGAACCGGCCGCGCAGGTGGCTCGGGAGCACGCTGGCGTGGCGGGCCAGCGTCTCGACGAAGGCCGTGGAGAGTGGATCGCCGCTGCCGCGCCGGTAGGCGACCAGGTCGCGGCGGATCGGCGGGTCCGGCCGGAGCAGGGTGCCCCCGAACCGGGGCGGGACGATGTTCACCGGCACCAGTGCCGGCCCGAGCCCGGCCGAGGCGAGCACCGGCGCGGCGGCGGTCTGCTCGGTGCGCACCGCCGCCCGTGGCGTGAACCCGGCCGCGGCGGCCGCCCGGTCGAGCACGGTGGCGAGGCCGTGGTCCTCCGCGTAGTGCACCCAGTGTCGGTCGGCCAGCTCGCGCAGGTCGACGCGGTCGGTGCCGGCCAGCGGGTCGCCGGCGGGCAGCAGCACCACGAACTCCTCCACTCCCAGGTCCCGGACCAGACCCTTCCACCCGGCCGGCCGCGGCCCCACCGCGACATCGGCCTCCCCGGCCGCCATCGCGGCCCGCAGTCCGTCGCCGTGCCGGAACTCCGACAGTGCGATGTGGACGTCTGGATAGGACTTGCGCCAGTCGCGCAGCGCCGGTGGCAGCACGCCCAGGGTCACCGAGTACACGGTGGCCACGGTCAGCTCGCCGGCTTCGAGGCCGGCCGTCCGGCGCGCGGCGCAGCGGGCCCGCCGCGCGTCGGCGAGCGCCGCCCGCGCGTGCGGCAGCATCGCGCGGCCCATCGGGGTGAGCCGGACGGCCCTCGGCAACCGCTCGAGCAACGGCCCGCCGACGGCCCGCTCCAGTGCCCGGAGCTGGTGGGACAGCGCCGGCTGGGTCACGTGCAGGACCTGGGCCGCCCTGGTGAAGGATCCCTCGTCCACCACGGTGACCAGGTACTCGAGCTGGCGAAGGCTGGCCATGAGTACAGCTTATGCCTGAGATGAGAACTATGCCTTGGACTCATGTCGAGTGCGGGACGAGGATCGTCGGCATGAGCGAAGCACACGAGCACCGGACCGCACTCGTGGTGGGTGCGCACGGGGTCATCGGCGGCAACCTCGTCGAGCACCTGACCCGCCTGGGGGGTTGGGACGTCGTCGGCCTTTCCCGCCGCGGCGGCCCGGACACCGGGCGGGTCCGGCACGTCGCCGTCAACCTGCTCGATCCCGCGGACTGCGCGGCCAAGCTCGGCGACCTGCGCGAGGTGACCCACGTCTTCTACGCCGCCTACCAGGACCGCCCCACCTGGGCCGAGCTGGTCCCGCCGAACGTGGCGATGCTGACCAACGTCGTCGAGGCGGTGGAACGGGCCGCGCCCGGACTGCGGCACGTCAGCCTGATGCAGGGCTACAAGGTCTACGGCGCCCACCTCGGCCCGTTCAAGACACCGGCCCGTGAGTCCGATCCGGACCACCTGCCGCCGGAATTCAATGTGGACCAGCAGCGGTGGCTGGTGGAGCGGCAGCGGGGCAAGGCGTGGACCTGGTCGGCCATCCGGCCCTCCGTGGTGGTCGGGTACGCGCTGGGCAACCCGATGAACCTGGCCATGGTGATCGCGGTCTACGCGTCGATCTGCAAGGAGCTGGGGGTGCCGCTGCGCTTCCCCGGCAAGCCCGGCGCCTACACCTCCCTGCTGGAGGTGACCGACGCCGAGCTGCTCGCCAAGGCGACGGTATGGGCGGCCACCGAGCCACGCTGCGCCAACCAGGCTTTCAACATCAACAACGGGGACCTCTTCCGGTGGAGCGAGCTGTGGCCGAAGCTCGCCGAGCTCTTCGACCTCGAGATAGCGCCACCGCTGCCGATGTCGCTGGCCGAGGCGATGGCGGACAAGGCACCGCTGTGGGCCGCGATGACCGAGAAGTACGACCTCGAGCCGCATCCCTTCGCGGAGCTGGTCTCCTGGCCGTTCGGCGACTTCGTGTTCTCCTGGGACTACGACGTCCTCGCCGACGGCTCGAAGGCCCGGCGCCTCGGCTTCCACGAGTACGTGGAAACCGAGGCGATGTTCCGCGACGTCGTGACCGACCTGCGCAAGCGCCGGGTCATCCCCTGAACCGACGTGGGCTCAGCGCTGCCCGACCGCCGCTCGGCGGAACAGCACCCCGCCGAGCGGCACCACGACCAGCAGGATCGCCAGCCACCAGAGCACCGCGACCCCGGCCCGGTCAGCGGGAAGGCCGACGAGGAGCGCGCGAACGGTGTCCACCACGAGGGTCACCGGCTGGTTCTCGGCGAACACCCGCAGCACGTCCGGCATCGTGCTGGGTGGCACGAACGCGCTGCTGACGTAGGGCACGAACACCAGCGGCATGGACATCCCGCTGGCACCCTCGACCGTCTTCGCCAGCAGCCCGAGGATCGCCGCGATCCACGCGACGGCCAGGGCGAACAGGGCCAGCAGGCCGAGCGCGGCCAGCCAGCCACCGAGGTCGGCGACCGGGCGGAACCCCACGGCGAGGCCGACCCCGACCATCACCGCGACCGACACCAGGTTGCGGGCCAACCCGGCGGCGACGTGCCCCACCAGCACCGCCCCGGCGTGCACCGGCATCGAGCGGAACCGCTCGACGATGCCCTCCTGCAGGTCCTCGCGCACGGCGACACTGGTGATGGTGGAGTTGAACGTCACGCTGACCGCGATGATCCCGGCGACGACGTAGTTGACGTAGCTGACGTCGCCGGTGTCGATCGCGCCGCCGAAGAGGTAGCGGAACATCAGCAGCAGCGCCACCGGCAGGAACAGGGTGAGCATGAGCTGCTCGGGGCTGCGGGCGAGGTGCCGGAACGTCCGACCCGTCATCGCCAACGCGTCGCTGAGCAGCCAGTACGGCTCCGGCCGGCGCCGAACGTGGAACTCGCCGTCCCGGCCGTGGGACTCGCCGTCCCGAACGTGGGACTCGCCGTCCCGAACGTGCGACTCGCGGGTGGTCATCGGGTGCCTCCGCTGGTCTCGGCCGGGGCGGGGTGCCCGGTCAGGGTCAGGAACACGTCGTCGAGGGTCGGGGTGGACACGGCGAGCCGGTCGGGCTCCGCACCGGCCTCGGCGAGCCGGTCGAGGATCCGCCGGACGTCCCTGGCCCCGGTCACCGGAAGGCTCAGGCCGAGGGTGGGCTCGTCGCCACGGGGCTGCTCGGCGGCGAGCAACCGCAGCGCGATGCCGAACGCCGGCGGGGCGGGGAACACCAGCTCGAGCCGTTCCGCGCCGACCCGGCGCTTGAGCTCGTCGGCGGTGCCCTCGGCGACCACCCTGCCGTGGTCGATCACCGCGACCCGGTCGGCCAGCTGGTCGGCCTCCTCGAGGTACTGGGTGGTGAGCAGGATCGTCACGCCGGTGCCCATCAGCTCGCGCACGGTGTCCCACACGGCGAGCCGGCTGCGCGGGTCGAGGCCGGTGGTCGGCTCGTCGAGGAAGAGCACGGCCGGCGCGGTGATGAGGCTGATCGCCAGGTCGAGCCGGCGCCGCATGCCGCCGGAGTAGGTCCTGACCTGGCGGTCGGCGGCGTCGGCGAGGTCGAACCGTTCGAGCAGCTCGCCGGCCCTGCGGCGGGCGGCGGCCGGCGCGAGCCGGAACAGTCGGCCCATCAGCACGAGGTTCTCCCTGCCGGTGAGCAGGCCGTCGACCGCGGCCTGCTGCCCGGTGAGGCCGATCACCCGGCGCACCTGCCGGGCCCGCCGCACGACGTCGTACCCGGCGACGGTCGCGGTACCGCCGTCCGGCCGGAGCAGGGTGCCGAGGATGCGCACGGTGGTCGTCTTGCCCGCGCCGTTGGGCCCGAGCAACGCGAGCATCCGGCCCGGCTCGACCCGCAGGTCCACCCCCTCGAGCACGCTCACGGCGCCGAAGGACTTGCGCAGCCCCCGCACATCGATCGCGGTGTCCATACCGCCCCCAAACCGTGTAGGTGAGAAACTGTATACGAGCTACACTAGCGGTATAAGTGATACACAGTTCTAGGATGGGCGTCAAGCACGACGGACGGGGAGCGGATGCCGGCGGACCACGGGATGAGCGGCGTCGAGTTGCTCTGGGGTGACGGGGAGCGGCCGAGCCGGGGGCCGAAGCCGAAGTTGACGCTCGAACGGATCGTCACGGCGGCCATCGGCATCGCCGACGCGGAGGGCCTCGCCGCGGTGTCCATGCAGCGGGTCGCCGCCGAGCTGGGCTACACCGCGATGTCGCTGTACCGCTACGTGCCGGGCAAGGAGCAGCTCGTCGAGGTCATGGTCGACGTCGCCGCCGGCTGGCCCCCGGAGCTGCCGGGTGAGCACGGCTGGCGCGCCGAGCTGGAGGCGTGGGTCCGCGCACTGTGGGCGCTGTACCAGCGGCACCCCTGGGCGCTGGAGGTGCGAATCACCGGTGCGCCGAGGGGGCCGCACCATCTCGCCTGGTTCGAGGCCGCACTGGGTCCGCTGGCCCGCGCCGGCCTGCGCGAGGACGAGCAGGTGTCCGGCGCGACGTTCCTGCTCGGCGCGGTCCGGCAGCTGGCCACCATCGGGATCGACATCACGCGGGCCCGCGAGGCGGTCGGCCACACCGCCGCCCAGGCCGAGGCGGACTACCTGACCGTCCTGCGCCGGTACGTCACGGCGGACCGCTTCCCGCACCTGTCCCGGCTGGTGGAGGCGGGGATCTTCGACAACCCCGACCTCGCCGACGAGGGGCTCGACCTCGATTTGCACTTCGGCATCCAGCGCCTGCTCGACGGCATCGAGGTCCACCTGACCCGCGGCTGACCCGTGACCCACGGCGCGCCGCCGGCCGCGGCGGCTGCCGCGCGCCAACAGCACCAGTGGTAGTAACTCTGCGTGTTTACACTGATCCCTCAGTAGGGTGATACCAAAGTAGGGATCTTCGGGGTACCTCGCGGTGCGTAGCCGAAAATTTCTCGTAAATCAACCTTGCACCCCGGCCTACCAGCGGCTTACTTTCCCGCCATCGCCGTCAACCCCTGCTCGGCGATTTCACACTATCGGGAGAGATCAGCCTATGAAGCGCCACCTCATCCGGTCGCTGCTCGCGGGCGTCGCGCTGGCGGGCGCTTCCGCCACGGTGACCGGCCCCGCCGCCGCGGCGCCGGCGCCAGCCGCCCCGGTCGCCCAGTCCAGCGCCGCGACCACCGCCGCCGAGCAGGCGCGCGTGGCGGACTACTGGACGCCCGAGCGGATGGCTTCGGCCAAGCCCGCCGACCTCCGGTTCGCCACCGGACCGGCGGCCACGAAGCCGGCCAAGAAGTCGGCGAAGTCCACGGAGACCGCGACCCGCGCCACCCCGCAACCCCAGCTCGGGAAGGTGTTCTTCACGCTCGGCGGGCAGAACTACGTGTGCTCGGGCACCGCGACCACGAGCGGCAACGCCGACGTCGTCACCACCGCCGGCCACTGCGTGCACGAGGGCCCCGGCTCGTTCGCGACCAACTTCGCCTTCGTCCCGGCCTACGACAACGGCGCCCAGCCCTACGGCAAGTGGACCGCGCGCTCGCTCTACACCACCGAACAGTGGGCGCAGTCCGGCGACTTCAACTACGACGTGGGCTTCGCGGTGATGAACGAGACCGAGGGGCGCAGCCTCACCGACGTCGTCGGCTCCTACCCGATCGAGTTCGACCTCGCCCGCGGGCTGGAGTACACGTCGTACGGCTACCCGGCGGCCCAGCCGTTCAACGGCCAGCTGCTGTACTCCTGCTCCGGCACCGCCTCCCGCGACTCGGTCGGCGGCACCACGACGCATGGCCTGACCTGCGACATGACCGGCGGCTCCTCCGGCGGCGGCTGGATCACCGGCGGCAAGCTCAACTCGGTGAACAGCTTCAAGTACAACCACGACGGCTCCACCATGTACGGGCCGTACTTCGGTGACGTGGTGCGCTCGACCTACCAAACGGCCGCCACGGCCTGATCCAGCGGCGAACACCGGAGGCCGCCTGCCCGCACCGGGGCGGGCGGCCTCCGGCACGTCGGAGCTCGGAGAGTCGTCGGAGCTCGGACGGTCACAGGGCCGAGCGGCGCAGCCAGTCCGCGAGCACCGCGGGGTCGCCCGCGCGCTCGACCCTGCCGGCCCGCCGGCCGAGCCGGTTGTACAGGAACAGGTGCACTTCGGCGGCGTTCCCGCGCACCGTCGCCGTCGGCGGGTCCCACGGCTCGGCCGAGAGGTGCTCCCACGCGTGCCCCTCGGGACCCATCCGGATGAGCCAGCGCACGTCCACGTCCGGGCAGTGCACGTACACGGTCTGCCCCTCGCCGCGCAGGTCCGCGGGGGACTCCCGGAACGGGTGGCCGAACGACAGCAGGTAGAGCAGCTCGTCGATGCCGTCGACGGCGGCGGCGGTGTCGACCCGTGGCCGGCGACCGGCGGCCAGCTCGGTGTCGACCCGGTGCACCATCGTCTCGTGGAGCATCCGCCGGGGCCAGAACCCGGCCCTGCGGTCGTCGGTGAACGACCACACGGGGGTGTTCGGGTCGATCCCGCGCAGCGTCTCCGGCAGCCGAAAGGCCATCGCCCCCAGCCAGTCGCCGTACCGGGCCCAGTCGGTCGGAAGGTCCCTGCCGAACTGCGTGAACTCCAGCGGTTCCCGCGCCCGCTCGCGGAGGAGCCGGTCCACCCACCGGTGGATCATGCCGGTGTGCGCGACCAGCTTCGCCGCCGTCCACCCCGGACAGCTGGGCACCGGGGTGGTGGCGTCCACGTCGCGCACGATGTCCGAGAGCCGGTCGATCTCGGCCGACACCGCCCGGCAGTACTCGTCGTCGGCCAGCGCGTGGCACAGCTGGTCCGCCATCGGGTCCCTCGCTCTCCTCGGCTCGCGGTACACGTGCCGTGCCTGACCGCGACTTCCGAGTGAACCAGCCGCCCGAACGGGACGCGTACTCCTCGGTTGCCCACCGCCGTGCTCCCGAGCAAAGTCGGTAAAGGTCATGACAGGGCACGAGACCGGACACGAGCCCGGGCTGGCGAGGAAATGAGAAGGAGAGGAATCCCGACGCGACGCCCCTGCAAACGCCGCGCCAGGACCCTCTCCGAGCCCCGGCATGTCGCCCCTGCAAACGCCATGCCAGGGCTTCTCAATCGCCGGCCACCTCGTGCTGCCGGGGCCGGCGAGTCATCAGGCCGCGCACCCTACGCCGGGCGCGGTTGGCCACACTCTCGGTCGCCCGCCGGGTGGTGCCCAGCAGGCGGGCAAGCTCTTCATGCGACATACCCTGTTGCAGCCCGGACAACACCACCCGCTCGCGTTCGCTCAGCCGGCCGTACCGGGCCATCAGCCACCGTGCCTCCTCGCGGCCGACCACGGTCTCCTCCGGGCCCGGCGACGGGACCGGCCGAAGCCGCGGATCGACGGCGATGGCCTGCAGCGTCACCCGTCGGCGCACGTCGTCCACACACAGCCGGCGGGTGACCGTGAGCAGGAACCGGGTGAGCCGGTCCAGGTCCAGGTCGGGATGGCCGGCGGCGCGCAGGAACGCCTCGTGCACGATGTCCTCCGCGTCCGCCGTGGCGCCGAAGCGGTTCGCCGCCCGGATCAGGCCGGGCCGCAGCCGGAGGCACTCCTGCCAGAAGTCCCCGGTCTGGGTCCGCCCGCACTCGCCGCCACTACTACCACCCCTGCTCGTCACACTCGTCCCTTCCCCCGCAACGAGATCCCACCATTTCGGCGGATCCTTTCGGGGGCTTACCGCTCGAGCCGTCCTCGCTCGACAGCAACTTTGGCAGTCTTTCCGATAGCCTCGTACCGCCATTCGTGGGATTCGGTAACTCGACCTTGCGGGTGACAGGTATCACAGCGTGGTAAAGCCCCGATTACCCGTATTCCATACGGAGGGTCCAACCGGGCCCGCCAACCGCAGACGCCCACAAGGCGTCGAAAAGTCATCGTCGAGGTGAAGGGTGAACATGCTTCACAAGCGATTTTTGAGGTCCGTGCTCGCCGCCGCGCTGCTGTTGCCGGCCGTCGCCGCCACCGGGGCCGCACCGGCCGCCGCCGAGCCCGCGGAACCACAGCCGCGCGGAGTGCTGGTGATGACCGCCAGCCATGGCGAGAAGCCCTCGCCGCACGCCAACAGAGTGCTCCTGACCTGCGATCCCACCGGCGGAACGCACCCGTACGCCGAGACCGCGTGCACCCGGCTCGCGGCCGTCGACGGGGACATCGCCGCGGTGTCGGTCGGCCCGGACCGGCCGTGCTACCTGATCTACGCGCCGATCACCGTGACGGCCAAGGGCTTCTGGGACGGCCAGCCGGTGCGATACCGGGAGACGTTCCCCAATGACTGCGTGCTCGAGGTGGAAAAGGGAGCACTATTCCGCTTCGCCCCCGGCGGCGAACGGTAAAATATCCGTGAACAGAGCGCTGGAACGGTAACGAAGCCAGGGGCTCCCCGGAACCGGACCCACCGGGGAGCCCCTTCGGCCGAAAAGGACGCGCGCACCGGAAAACGTCCCACCTTTCTGCGGCATCACTCCGAGCTTCGGGTGAGCATCCGGAGCGGGACCACGAACCACACCGCCCCGAAGAAGATCCCGACGGCCACCCCGAGCACGATCATCGCCACGGTCCCGAAGACGACCTTGGCGATCAGCGCCACGGTCACCGTCACCGCGGCGGCGAGGCAGACCAGCCCGACGAGCACGAACCGGTTGCCCACGCGCAGGATGCGCTCCCGGTGGCCGCCGCGGAAGAGCACGCGGTGCCACGCCGCCGGCGCGGTGAGCAGCGCGGTCGCGGACGAGGCGAGCAGCACGGCGGTGACGTGCAGGGCCTTCTCAAAGCCCCCGATGTCGCGGAAGACATTGGTGAACACCACCGCCAGCAGGAACCCGAAGAGGATCTGCACCCCGGCCTGCGCCACGCGCAGCTCGCTGAGCAGCTCGTTGACGTTGCGGGCGAGCTGCTCGTTCTTCGACTCCCCGGTGTCGGTCACAGCCGCTCCAGGGTGGGCTCGACGACGGGGGCGCGGCGGGTCC
Organism: Amycolatopsis arida; assembly: GCF_900115565.1. Classification (GTDB taxonomy): domain Bacteria; phylum Actinomycetota; class Actinomycetes; order Mycobacteriales; family Pseudonocardiaceae; genus Yuhushiella; species Yuhushiella arida. The sequence continues at coordinate 263,729 of NZ_FOWW01000003.1, forward strand.
GCTCGTGCCAGCCGAGCGCGGTGACGGCGGTGACGACGACCGCGAGCCCGATCCACTGGGTCACGGACAGCGTGGCGTTCAGGAACGTCACGCCGATGACCGCCGCGGTGGCCGGGAACGCCAGCTCGGCGAGGGTGGCCCTGGCGGCCGGCGTGGCCTGCAGGCCCACGTAGTACAGGCTGAGCGCGAGCAGGCCGGGGACGAACGCGAGCAGCAGCAGGCCGACGGCGTTGTCCCAGCCGACCGCGACGGCTGAGACAAGGTCGCCCTGGGCCCAGGCGAGCACGGCGGCGACCGGGAGGCCGACGCTGAACCGCAGCACCGTGACGTCCCTGGCGGGCAGCCGGGCCGACACCAGCCGGCCGAGCACCGTGCCGGCCGCCCACAGCGCCGCGGCGCCGAGCGCGAGCAGCGCGGTGTGCAACGCGGCGACCTCGATGTCCAGCGGGTCCGGGAAGGCCAGCAGCCAGGCGCCGAGCAGCGCGGGGCCGGCGAACAGCAGGTAGCCGGGCCGGAGCCGCTCACCGAGCAGGAGGAACGCCGCCAGCACGGCCAGCACCGGCTGGAGCTTCTGCAGGACCAGCGGGGTGACCGGGTCGCCGGTGCGGAACGCGGCGGTGAACAGGGTGGTGGCCAGCGCCGAGGCGCCGCCACCGATCACCAGCACGGCCAGCCACTCCCGCGGGCCGCAGCCGCGCAGCCGGCGCAGCGCGGCCGGGACCAGCGGCAGCAGCACGGTGACGATGATGACGTGTTCCCAGAACACGACGGTGGCGGTGGGCAGCGCCTCGGCCAGCGGGAGCCGGAGCAGCCCGTCGGTGCCCCAGAGCGCGGCCGCGGCCGCCACCAGCCAGGTGCGATCGGCACGGGCGCCGGCGGTCGAAGTCACGACGCACAGCGTACGAGCGGGCGAATCGGGCACGGTCCGCGACCGTCCTTCTCTCGAGTGTCGGGGTTGCTCCGGAGCGTGCTGGCGGGATAGGGAAGGGCATGCGCTTCCTCGCCCGCGTGCTGACCGTGCCGTTGCTGACCGTGCCGTTCGTTCTCTCCGGGCCTCCGGCGCAGGCCGCCGCGCCCGGGGTGCACGTGGTGACCACGCACGACACCTTCGCCGAGTACCGGCCGGGGGAGCACGCCGTCACCTACCGGCCCGAGCTCGTGCCGGTGGGCGCCAGGGCCCGGGTGCTGTCGGTGTCCACGCCGGGGCTCGGCACCACCACCAGGCTCGCCGTCACCGGACTGCTGCCGGACCGGGCGTACGGCGCGCACGTGCACACCGACCCGTGCGGGGCGACCGGGGCCGCCGCCGGGCCGCACTACCAGCACGTGCCGGACCCGGTGCGGCCCTCGGTCGACCCGGCGTACGCGAACCCGGAGAACGAGATCTGGCTGGACCTCACCACCGACCGGCTCGGGCGGGGCGCGGCACTGTCCCGGGTGGACTGGCGGTTCGGGCCGCGCCGCGGGAAGTCCATCGTGCTCCACGAGCACCACACGGCGACCCATCCCGGCCACGCCGGCACCGCCGGCGCCCGCCTCGCCTGCGTCGACGTCCCCTTCTGACGACGCCTGACGGCGGTCACCGTTCGGCGGTGAGGATCTGGGTGGGCTTTCGCTTGAGAAGCCAGCCCCCTGGATCGCCCTCGTGGTGCTCGAACCCATCAGCCAACTCGCCAAGAACGCGACGACACCGGCCGGGCCAGCCGTTGCCGCATTAATTGTCTGGCCATTCAGTTAATGCGGTACGGTCGCGGTATGGCCAGGACCGTCGACCCAGCGCGGGCCGCGGCGCGGCGTGCGGCGATCACGCTCGCCGCGGCGCGGCTGTTCGCCGAGCGTGGCTTCGAGGGCACCACCGCCGCCGACATCGCCAGGGCCGCCGGCCTGTCCCCGGCCAGCGTCTTCTACTACTTCCCGGACAAGCGCGCCGTGTTCCGGTCGCTGTTCGAACGCGACCTGCCCGTCTACCAGCGGCTCGTGCGGCGGTGCCTCGCCATGGCCGACCCGCACGCGGCGATCCTGACGATGGTCGACGAGCTGGCCGCCGAGGCCCTCGACCCCGTGGCACCCGGCATCCTCGTCGAGCTGCTGCGCCAGGTGGGCAGAGACCCGGAGCTGATGCGCGTGGTCGCCGAGAACACCGAGGTCCTGCGCACCGGCCTCGCCGCCCTGATGCGACGCGGCATCGACGCCGGGACGGTCGACCCCGAGTTGGACCCGGACGAGGCGGCCGCCTGGATCCAGACCGTGATCGACGCGGCGTTCCTCAATGCCGACCCCAGTGCCGACCCCGCCCGCGACCCGCGCCCCATGCTGCGCCGCCTGGTCGCGGGGTTCCTGGCCGTACCGACCCAGCGAACCGGAGAGACACCATGACCACCTCCACCGACGCCGTCACCGTCCGCATGCCCGCGGTGTACCGCTGGATCCTCGCGCTCGGCGCCACCGCGCTGGGCGTCGCGCTCGGCTTCCTGGTCAAGCCGATCACCACGTGGCTGGTCGACCTGGTCGGCAGCGCCCCCGGCCCGCTGCGGCTCGCGGCCAACCTTCCCCCGATCTGGGCGGTGCTGGTCCTCACGGTCGTCGGTGCCGTCGCCGGACTGTGGCTGGCCCACCAGGCCCAGGTGGAGAGCCTCGAGGTCACCGTGCGGCCCGAGGACGTGCGCCTCGCCCAGAACGGCGCCGTGCGGCACGTCGCCAGGGCCGCGATCGGTGAGGTCTTCCTCGACCGGCGCGACCTGGTGCTGCTCGACCGCCGGACCGGCGAGCTCGCCCGGAACAAGGCCAGCGACCTCGACAGGGACGAGATCGCCACGGCCTTCGAGCGGCTCGGCTACCCGTGGCGCGGTGGCGCCGACCCGCACGAGCACGAGTTCCGGCAGTGGGCCGACGGCGCCCCCGACCTTCCCGAGGAGGCGCACGCCCTGCTGCGGGCGCGGGCGAGGGCACGGACCGACAAGCAGGCCGGTCGGGTCGCCGAGCTCACCGACGAGCTGCGCGACGCCGGTGTCGTGGTCCGCGACCGCGACGGCGCCCAGCAGTACCGACCGATGCCCGAGCGTTGAGCGCGACCCACTTCTGAAAAACGGGCTCACGCCTCACTACCGATCAATAAGCTCAGCCCATGAGTCGCGAGAGAACCCTTGCCAGACACAGAGTTCGGCAGCTGACATCACCTGGATGGTGATCCTGTCGCTCATCGTCGTGAGCGCCGGGGCGCCGGTCTTCATGGTCGACCTCAGCACTCGGTCCTCCGGGGTGGTCGTCGTCGCCTGGGTGATGATCGCCTGCCTGGCCTTCAGCGCCGTCATGATCTGGCGGGCGTGGACGCTCGGCATCGACGTGAAGGACTCCGGTGTCGTCGTGCACAACTGGCTCCGGTCCCATCACCTCCCTTGGCAGGAAATCAGCCGGTTCATGCTGTTCGACGGCGGCATGAGTGTCCGCCGCGTCCAACTGGTCGTCCACACCACAGACAAGCGCATCGTCAAGTCCAGCGCCTACTCGCTGCAGGCACAGCAGGCGATGACGCGCATCCACCGGACGGAGTTCGACAGCCAGGTTCGCCGGATCATCACCGAGCTGAACCGGAGCCTGAAGGCGCGGCGGGCGGAGCCAACGGCGCCGTGACCACGGCGCGCCGACCGGCGTGACGCGCTACCGGTTGGCCAGGGAGATGCGCACCACCGCCCGGTCCCCGTCGGTGTGGAGGATCTCGACGTTGACCGGGGGCTCCGTCGGCGTCGTCGGCGGAGGTGACGAGGACGTCGTGGTGGTCGGGGCGGGAGGCGGGGGAACGGCCGTCGTCTGCGGCGCCGCCGCGGGCGGGCCGGATCCGCATGCCACGGACCCGACGGCGGCGAAGGACAGCAGTACCGCGACGGCGACGCGGCGGCCGGCGAGCGGTCTCGGAGCCATGGTCTTCCCTTCATCGGCGACCGGCTCGCCATGGCACCGATCGACAGGGCCGTTCGCGCCCTGACCGACAGCGGACAGCCCACGCTCGAGTGACCCGCGTCACCAGCGACAATGAAGGGCGTGACCGCCACCCTGAGCAAGCCCGCGCCGCGGATCGGCCCCTACGAGGTCGACCCGCCGGTGGTGCTCGCACCCATGGCCGGCATCACCAACGTGGCCTTCCGCCGGCTCTGCCGCGAGTACGGCGCCGGCCTGTACGTCTGCGAGATGATCACCGCGCGGGCCGTCGTCGAGCGGCATCCCGGCACGTGGCACCTGATGACCTTCGACGAGGACGAGGACCCCCGGTCGATGCAGCTCTACGGCGTCGACCCGAAGACCATGGCCGAAGCCGTCCGGATCATCGTCGGCGAGGGGCTGGCCGACCACATCGACACCAACTGGGGCTGCCCGGTGGCGAAGGTCACCCGCAAGGGCGGCGGCGCGGCACTGCCCTACAAGCGTCGGCTGTTCGCCGACATCGTGGCCGCGACCGTGCGCGCCGCCGAGCCCGCCGGTATCCCGGTCACCGCGAAGTTCCGCGTCGGCATCGACGACGAGCACCACACCTACCTCGACGCGGGCCGGATCGCCGAGGCCGAGGGCGCCGCCGCGGTCGCCCTGCACGCACGCACCGCCGCGCAGCGCTACTCCGGGTCGGCCGACTGGAGCCACATCGCCCGGCTCAAGGAGGCCGTGCGGAGCATTCCCGTGCTGGGCAACGGCGACATCTTCGCCGCCGACGACGCGCTGCGGATGATGGCGGAGACCGGCTGCGACGGCGTGGTCGTCGGCCGCGGCTGCCTCGGCCGCCCGTGGCTGTTCGGCGAGCTGGAGGCCGCCTTCGCCGGCCGGCCGCTCCCACCCGGCCCCACGCTCGGCGAGGTCGCCGCGGTGCTGCGCCGGCACGCCGAGCTGCTCGTCGAGCACGACGGCCACGACAAGGCCATGCGCGACCTGCGCAAGCACATGGCGTGGTACTTCCGCGGCTTCCCGGTGGGCGGCGACCTGCGCCGGGGCTTCGCCACGGTGTCGTCCATGGCGCGGCTCGACGAGCTGATCGCCCAGCTCGACCCGGACGTGCCGTTCCCGGTCGACGCCGAGGGCCCGCGCGGCCGGCAGGGCTCACCCGGCAAGGTCGTGCTGCCCTACGGCTGGCTCGACGACCCCGACGACCCGTGCGTGCCGGCCGGCGCCGACATGATGCACTCCGGCGGCTGACCGACAGCGGCACTCGCCGTGTCGGCGCAGCCGCACCACCGTTCGGGGGCGGCCGGCTCGCTGCCCGGCAGCGGGGGCCGGCGCCCGTGATCCGGCGCGAAGCGGGCCCGGTGAGCGTCGATCGGCACGTAGAGTGCGGCCAGGAGGGCGCTCGCTCCGTGCTCACGCATCGATCGTGAACGCCTCCCCTGCTTCGCGGACCATCCGCACCTCACGCGATCGTCACCGAACCAACCGGCTCGGGAGGAACCAGCCAGTGGACACCACGTCGACCCGGCCGAAGGCGGCGCGGCAGGCGATGCCGGGTGATTGGGCCCGACCACGGGCGGCCGTGGTGGCGGGCGAGCTGGCCGTGGCGGTGACCGTGGCGGCGGCGGCGAGCCTCGCCGTGCAGTTCGTGGTCAACCGGATGACGATCCCGCGGCCGTCGAACGTGCCGCTGGCGGTGACCGCGCTGGGCAGCACCGTGCTGCTCGCCGCGGCGGTGGGCGCGATCGCCGTGCGGCGCTGGCCGCGGTGGGCGACACCACTGTCCTGGGCCGGGCTGGCCGCGCTGGGCACCCTTCCGCTCGCGGTGAGCCTGCACGGCACGCGGTTCTACCTGAACGGGCTCTCGGGCGATCAGTTCTTCCGGACCCAGTACCTGGCCAGGCTCACCGACTCGGCCGCGCTGGCCGACGGCAACTACGCCCACCTGCCGCCGTTCTACCCGGCGGGCTGGTTCTGGGTCGGCGGTCGGTTCGCGGACCTGTTCGGGCTGGCCGGCTGGGCGGCGTACAAACCGTTCGCGCTGCTCACCATGGCGGTGGCGCCGGTGGTGGCGTTCGTGTTGTGGAGCGCCCTCACCGGTCGGGCGACCGCGTTGCTGCTGGCCACGCTGACCTGCCTTGCCGGGTTGCGGGTGGCTGCCTACGAGCCGTACTCGTGGATCCTGGCCGCGAGCATTCCGCCGATCGCGGCGCTGGCCTGGCGCGCGATGCGACGAGCCGCCGACGGCCGAGGGCGCGACTGGCGGCTGACCGTCGCGATTGGCCTGTTCTTCGGTGCGTCCGGGGCGGTCTACACCTTGCTGTTCGGCTTCCTTGGGCTGGTACTCGTCACGTTCGGGCTGGCCGCGGTGGTGGCGGCCGGGCGTGCCGGGTGGGGCCGGCGCGCGGCACGGGTCCTGGTGGAACTCCTGCTGACCGGCCTGATCGCGTTGCCGGTGATGCTGCTGGTGTGGACGCCGTTCCTGCTTCGCGTGCTGCGGGACGCGGCGCTGTCCGACACCGGCGCCACCAGGTTCCTGCCGGAGATCGGCGCGAAGCTGCCGATGCCGATGTTCGAGACCGGGACCGGCGCGGTGTCCGGCCTGCTGTGCCTGATCGGGGTCGGCTGGATCGTGTCCGCGTGGGCCCGCGACCCGCTCGCGCGTGCGCTCGGCGGGCTGGTCCTGCTGTGTTACGCGTGGTTCCTGCTGTCGTTCCTCGCGCTCGGTGCGCGCTCGACGCTGCTGCCGTTCCGGCTGGAACCGGTGCTGCTGGCCGCGTTGTACTGCGCGGGCGGACTCGGGGTGCTGGCCTTGCTCCGGCTGGCCGCGCGGTGGTGGCCGGTGGCCGCCGCGCACCGCGCGGGTGTCGCCGTGGTCGCGGTGCTGGCGATGGTGCAGCTGGTGCAGACCTACGAGGAGGCCGAGCGCGAGGCGGTCTCGTCGCACATCTTCGATGTCGCGTTCACCACCTACGACGACACCGGGCACCGGGCCGATGGTCAGGGCAGTCCGGAGGATCCCGGCGCGTGGCACGGTGCGTTGATCGACACGATCGGCGAGCTCACCGGGCGACCACCGGCCGAGTCCGTGGTGCTCACCCCGCACGCCACCCTGCTCGCGCTGCGGCCGTACTGGGGTTTCCAGACCACGGTCAACGCCTACGCCAATCCGCTGGCCGACTTCGCCGGACGGAACGCGCGGATCGTCGAGTGGGCGCGGGCGCGCGATGCCGAGGAACTGACCCGGCTGCTGGACGCCTCACCCTACCGCGCACCGGACGTGTTCGTCCTGCGACGTGACCACAATGGACTGCGCACGGTGGTGTCGCGGGACACCTTCCCGCTCGAACCCAACGAACGCAAGGAGGACGTCGTCTTCGCGCCGGAGGCCTTCGCCGGCCCGGGATTCGAGCGGCGTGACGTGGGGCCGTTCGCGGTGATCGTGCGCCGTCAGACACCGTGACAGACACCGTGAGAGATCAGGACTCGGACGCCGAGTCTCCCGGTTCCGGCTCGGGGGCCTCCGGCCCGGCGCGCCGCCGGTGCCGAACCACGGCCAGCACCACCCCGCGGACCAGCAGCACCACCGGCACGGCGAACAGGGCACCGGCGATCCCGGCCTCGTACCCGCCGACGGTGATGGCGAACAGCACCACGATCGGATGCAGCCTGACGATGTTGCCGGTGATCAGCGGGTGCAGCACGTTGCCCTCCAACTGCTGCACAAGCACCACCACGCCAAGCGCGAGCAGCGCCGTGACCGGGCCGTTGCTCACCAACGCCACCCCGACCACGAGCGCGCCCGACACGAACGCGCCGGCGTAGGGCACGAACCCGCCGATGAACACCAGGGTGGCCAGCGGCAGCACCAGCGGCACTCGCAGGATCAGCAAGCCGATCGCGATGAACACGGCGTCGATCAGCGCGACCAGGGCGGTCGTGCGGATGAACATCACCAGGCCGTGGAACGCCTCTCGTCCGGCGTCATCGACCAGCTCGCGGGTGCCCGGCCGCCACGGCCGCAGCACGAAGTTCCAGATCTTCGGCCCGTCGCCGAGCAACATCACCAGCGCCACCAGCGCGAGCAACGTGCCGATCAGCACCCCGCCCAGCGTGCTGAACGCACCCAGCGCCGTGGCGAACACCGACGCGTTGTTCGCCGCGATCCAGTCCTGAGTCTGCTGGAAGAGCTGGTTGAGCTGCCGGTTGTCCAACGACAGGGGTCCCTCGGCCAGCCACCGGCGAATCTGCTCGACGCTGCCCGCCATGCTGTCCCGCAGCTGCGGGAAGGCGTCGACCAGCGCGAACCCGACGAAGGTGAACAGGCCGCCGACCACGCCGAGGCCGACCACGAGCACGAGGAGCACGGCCAGCCCGCGGGGCACCCTGTGCGCGGCGAGCCAGCCGATCGGCGGACCGAGGATCGCCGCCAGCAGCAACGCCACCAGCAGCGGGATCACCATGTAGCTGAAGTGGCCGATCAGCCGGACCAGCACCCACAGGGCGAGCGCCACGGCGAGCAGCTGCACCGAGAGCACGGCGGCCTGGCGTAACCCACCCGTGGTCAGCTTCAGGCCGGAGCGCTGGTCGTCCGGGCTCGGCATGCCCTGTGGGTACCACACTCGTGGAAGGGAAACCGGCTACGCTGCTCCGCGGTGTCCCCGTCCCCGCCCGCCACCCGCCGCGCCACCGCGTTGGGCGCCGTCCTCGGTGTCCTCGGTGTCCTCGGTGTCCTCGGTGTCGCCGCGGCCGGCTGCGCGGCCCCGCCGCGCGTCGACTCCGACCGGGACCGGATCGCCCGGTACTTCGCGGCGTTCAACACGGCCGCCGCCGAGGGCGCGGACGCCCAGCGGGAGTTCCTCCGCCGCACGCAGCACCCGGACTTCACCGACCGGATGTGCGACGCGCCCGGGCTCACCATGCGGGTCTACCCGGCGTTGTCCACCCTGCGCCCCGACCCCGAATGGGCGCCGGAAGGCGGCCCTCGGCCCCGTGGCGCGGTGTACGTGGTCGCGGTCTCGTTCACGCTCCGCCGTAACGGCGCCCTGGTCGGCGAGCAGATCGGAGCACAACGGGTGACGATTCTGGACGGCGTCACCTATGGTTTCGCCCCCTGCCCGAACACTGGGTAGTCGGCTCGGCGGCCGCCGTCTCGATTGAGCGATATTCACCTTCTCCGCGTCCCTGCGGCTCAAGAACGCCCTCTTTCCAGACGAAGGGACTGTGGGTGACGGAGGTGAGGGCGGTGTCACAGGAGAGCCTGACGTGCGCGGCGGACGCCGACCCGCTCGCCGTGCACGAGTCGGCCGCACGGGTGTTCGCCGCACGGGGCGAGTGGCGACGTGCCTACGAGCACCTCCGCAGCGCGCTGGACCTCGACGTGCTGACCGCCAGCTACAACCGCCGGTACCTGGACCGCCGGCTGGCGGAGCTGCGCGACGCGCACCCGCCGGCGGTCGCGCTGGTGGACCTCGACCTGTTCAAGAGCGTGAACGACACGTTCGGGCACGAGGTGGGCGACCAGGTGCTGCGCGAGGTCGTGCGGCTGCTGCGGTGGAGCCTCCCCGCCGGCGGCTTCTGTGCCCGCTACGGCGGCGAGGAGTTCGTGCTGGTGCTGCCCGCCGTGGGCGCCGGCGCGGCGGTGGCGCTCGCCGAGCGGGCCCGGCTGCGGGTGGCCGAGCACCCGTGGGAGCGGCTGCGGCCCGGGCTCGCCGTCACCGTCAGCATCGGCGTGGCGCACCGCCCCACCCGGCCCCGGGATGTCAGCGCGCAGCTGCGGGAGGCGGACGACCTGCTCTACTTGGCGAAGCGGGCCGGCCGGAACCGGGTGGCATACCGACAGTACGGAACTGTCCGTGTCGTCCGTACTGTCCGTAGCGCCGAATGGGTGACTACTCGTAACGAGGGCAGTCTGACCTCACTCGAACGTGGCTAATCTGGCCTATTGAACAACGCTGTGTAAAAAAAGTCACGGGATGGTGTCGTCACGAACGGCGGGTATCCGTACGATAACGAACGCCGCCTCACCGGCGATCCAGATGCAGAGCGACACCAGGGATCATCCCCGCGGCGGTCGCTGCCGCCGTCACGAGCACGAAGGGAGACTCGGTGCCAGACGACCCCGGCGCTTCCGGTACCGGCTCCCGCGGCAGACGGCGCCGCTCCATGGACACGCACGGTGGCATCAGCGTGTCCGAGGTGATGGCGCGGCACACCGGCCAGCAGGCCAGGCCCGGCGCGCAACCCGGATCCCGGTCGCCCCGGGGCGGAGCGCACGCCCAACCCGCCCCACCCCCCGTGAAACCGGCGAAGCCCCAGCCGCCGCAGGTGAAGCCGCCACGGGCGGCAGAGCCGCCGCGGGCCCCGCAGCCGCGGCGGCCGGCGAACACCCGCCGGGACGAGGCGCTCGGCCAGCGCCGGGAACCCGGCCCGCAGGCACCGCGCGTCCCGCCCCGCGGACCGGCGGTACCCGGGGCCGCCGCGGAGCCGCCACGACGGGCGCCGGAGCCACCGCGGGGCACACCCGAACCGCAACGGATGGCGCGACTCCGGGATCCCGGCACGCCGCGGGTCAACGGCATGCCGCGCCCGACCGGCGCGGCGCCGGTACCACCGGTCAACGACACACCGCGGACCACCGGCGGTCACCGGCGCCCGGCTCCCGTCAACGGGACGCCACAGACCAGCGGTGGGCACCGGGTCCCCGACGGGACCAGGGTGGCCGGCACGCCACAGACCAGTGGCGGCCATCGGGTCCCGGACGCGACCAGGGTCCCCGGCACGCCGCAGCACAGCGGCGGGCACCGGGTGCCCGACGCTCCCCGGAGCCGCGCGAGCGCGCCGCCCACCACCGGCGCGCACCGCACTCCCGACGCCCCGACCAGGACCACCGCCGCACCCCCGCCGGCCGGGGGAGACCGGCTACCCCGCACCCCGCCGGGCGCCGCGCGGGACGACGCGGAGTCGACGAGGCAGGTGCCGCCCGCGGCGGGCCGCCCTTCGGGCCCGTCCGACCCCGTCGCGGACCCGGCCAGGAAGCCCGCCGAGCGCCGACAGCCGAGGCGGCCGTCCCCACCCGGCGCCCCGCCCCGCCCGCGCCGGGCCCCCGCGCGGCCTCCGGTGTCGCTCGAGGACCAGCTGACGATGACCGACCAGCTGGAGCCGATCGACGAGAGCACCCGGTACCGGCGCAAGATCGACGAGACGCTGGCCCGCTTCTCGGCGGCGCACGACGAGCTCGCCGCGGAGGAGCGCCAGCGCGAGGAGCGGCGGCGGCGCCTGGCCGCGCGGCCGGTGCAACTGCTCGAGCAGACCAGGACGAAGCTGCAGCGGGTCGTGCTGCCGCTGGTCGGGGACAAGGAGCCCGAGGGCGCCGCCGAGGAGGGCGAGGCGCCGGCCGACGAGCCGGATCCCACCGCGAAGGCACCGCGCACCCGGCTGCAGGAGAAGAAGCAGCGGCGCAGCGAGCGGTCGGTGCTGGTCGCGCGGATCGCCGCGGCCGTGCTGGCCGGGCTGGTCTTCCTGGCCACCGGGGTGGCGTGGGGCGCGATGACCTGGTTCGACGGGAAGTTCAACCAGATCGCCGCGCTGGACGAGAACTCGGCGGACATCCGCAACGCCGCCGGGCAGACCGGGGACGAGAACTTCCTGATCGTCGGCTCGGACATCCGGGAGGGCGCGGCCGCCGAGGAGGGTGTCGGGGACGCCGACGGCGTGCCGGGGGCGCGCGCGGACACCGTGATGATCGCGCACATCCCCGCGAACCGGAAGCGCGCGGTGGTGGTGTCGTTCCCGCGGGACCTCGAGGTCGACCGGCCGGAGTGCCAGCGGTGGGACTCGGCAACCGGCGACTACGGCGAGACCGCGCCGGCGGCCGGCAGGGTGAAGCTCAACTCGGTGTACTCGGTGGGCGGACCGCGCTGCCTGACCAAGCTGGTGCAGCAGATGTCCGGGATGCGAATGAACCACTTCGTCGGCCTCGACTTTCACGGCTTCAAGGGCATGGTCGACGCGGTGCACGGCGTGCAGGTGCACGTGGAGCAGCCGATCGACGACGAGGTGTTGGGCATGGTGGTGGCGGAGACCGGGCCGGTCACGCTGCGCGGCGACCAGGCGCTGAACTACGTGCGGGCGCGGCACGTCAAGGGCGACCCGACGTCCGACTACGGCCGGATCAAGCGGCAGCAGGAGTTCCTGAAGGCGCTGCTGACCAAGACGATGTCCCGGGACGTGCTGTTCGACCCCGGCAAGCTCACCGGCTTCATCAACGCCTTCGCCGCCTCGACGTTCGGGGAGAACATCGGCGTCCAGCAGATGCTCACGCTGGCACAGTCGATGCGCGGGATGGACCCCGGCACGGTGCGGTTCGAGACGATCCCGACGGTCGGCGAGGCGAACAAGCGGGGCAACGAGGTGCTGCGCAAGGAGAAGGCCGCGGAGCTGTTCCGCGCGTTGATCGAGAACAGCCCGCTGCCCAGTGACCGGCCGCCGGTGCCGGCGTCGGCGGCGCCGGTGCGCTGATCGTCGACGTCTCGTCGGCCCCGGTTCACTCCCGGTTCACCGGGGATGCGGCGGCGGACCGACTCGCCGCCGTAGAGTGGCGGCATGCGCGAGGCTTACCACGTCGAACTCGATCAGCTGGCCCAGAAGCTGGCCGCGATGTCCGCCCAGGTCGCGGACGCCATGGAGCAAGCCACCCAGGCGCTGCTGGGCGCCGACCTCGAACTGGCGGAGCGGGTGATCAGCGACGACGCCAAGGTGGACGAGGCGCGCGCCGACTGCGAGGAGCAGGCGTACGCGCTGCTGGCGTTGCAGGCGCCGGTGGCGACCGACCTGCGGACGGTGCTCGCCGCGATCCACGCCGCGGAGAGCCTGGAGCGGATGGGGGATCTGGCGCTGCACGTTGCGAAGGCCGCGCGGCGGCGGCACCCCGACCCGGTGCTGCCCGAGCAGGTGCGCCCGTACTTCTCCGAGATGGGCAAGATCGCGGTGCGGCTGGCGCGGCAGGCGGAGCAGGTCATCAGGACCAAGGACGTCGAGGCGGCGCGCAGCCTGGAGACCGACGACGACCAGGTGGACGACATCCACCGGCACCTGTTCACGGTGATCATGGACCGGGACTGGCCGCACGGCGTCGCGGCGGCGGTGGACATCACGCTGCTCGGGCGGTTCTACGAGCGGTACGCCGACCACGCCGTCTCGGTCGCGCGGCGCGTGGTGTTCGTCGTGACCGGCAAGATGCCCGGCTACGGCACCGACGACATCTGACTCGAAGCACCGGCGCGCCCCTTGGCCGCACGCCGACAGCGTCCGAGCCGGCTCGAGGGCACGCCGAGTCCGGTTGGCCGAGGGCACGCCGAGTCCGGTTGGCCGAGGGCACGCCGAGTCCGGTTGGCCGAGGGCACGCGGGGGCCGAGCTCCTGCCCGTGGCCACACCTGCCGTTCGTCGTTGCCCCTCGGCATTCGCCGCGGTCGGTGGACGTGCCGCTGGACCGCCGTGGTCGGCGGCGCGCTGCTGAGCTGGCTGGAGGACGGCGTCCCGCCCCGGGCCGAGCTCGCCGGGTGGTTGGTCGACCAGCTCGACGGCGCCCGGCCGCCGGGCTGCCACGCCGGTGACCGGTGCGCCAGGTCGGCATCCCGTGATCACCAGCGGCGAGTACGGACAGGAGCCGACACCGGTCACCTCTCACGCCGCCCGGGACCTGCGATGGCGGCACGGTCGGCGGCAACACGGCGGCCGACCGTGCCGAACAGCGGCCGCACAACCTTGATAACCTCGGAATCCGCCTCGCGCGCGCGACACCTCTAGAGCATCCCCCACCCGATCCCGGGGGGCGGCCCCACGTCCAGTCTATCTGCCGCTGTTGCTGGGTCGCGGAGAAAGCGCTTCCAGAAGGGACGTCATCCACATTGCGCGCTGGCTGTGGACAACCTGGCCAGGGCGGTCTGACCAGGTGTTCCGCGCGCGGAACCACGGTCCCCGACGGAATCTCACTGCCCCTGGCGGGGGCATGGTCCCCACCGTGAAGTTCCGCCGCTCTGGGCGCGAGGCTCATGAAACCGACAGGAACTCATGCCCCCACATGGAACTCGCGCCCCAACGTCGAACTCGCACTCCCCGACGTCGAACTCGCCGCCCTGAACGTGGCTCTCGCCGCGCTGAACGTAGCTCTCGCGTGGCCTGGGCGGATCCGGGTTCCGGGGAGGTCAGCCGAAGCGGCCGGAGATGTAGTCCTCCGTCGCCTTCTCGTCGGGGTTGGAGAAGATCTTCTCGGTGTCGTTGAGCTCCACGAGCCGGCCGGGCTGGCCCACGCCGGCGAGGTTGAAGAACGCCGTCTGGTCCGAGACCCGCGCCGCCTGCTGCATGTTGTGCGTCACGATGACGATCGTGTAGTCCTTCTTCAACTCGCCGATCAGGTCCTCGATCGCCAGCGTCGAGATCGGGTCGAGCGCCGAGCACGGCTCGTCCATCAGCAGCACGTCCGGGCGCACCGCGATCGCCCGCGCGATGCACAACCGCTGCTGCTGCCCACCGGAGAGGCCGCCGCCCGGCTTGTGCAGCCGGTCCTTCACCTCGGTCCACAGGTTCGCGCCGCGCAGCGCGCGCTCGGCCACCTCGTCCAGCTTCTTCCTGTTCTTCACCCCGGCGAGCTTCAGCCCAGCCACCACGTTGTCCCGAATGGACATCGTCGGGAACGGGTTCGGCCGCTGGAACACCATCCCGATGGTCCGGCGCACCTGCACCGGGTCCACCCCGGCGGCGTAGATGTCCTCACCGTCGAGGAGCACCTGGCCCTCCACGCGCGCACCCGGGATCACCTCGTGCATCCGGTTCAGCGTGCGCAGCACCGTCGACTTCCCACAGCCGGACGGGCCGATGAAGGCCGTGACACTGCGCGGCGGCACCGACAGCGTCACACCCTCCACGGCGTGGAACTTCCCGTAGTAGATGTCGACGTCCTTGACATCGATTCGCTTCGCCATCGCAGCTACCGCCCGCTCACTTCGTCTTCACCGCTGTCAGCTTGGACAGCAGGCTCGCCAACAGGTTGATGGCCGTGATGATCAGAATCAGGGTGACGGCCGCACCCCACACCCGCGCCTGACCCACGTCGTTCAGCGTGTTCAGCTCCTGCGTCATCAGCAGCGGCAGCGACGCCATGTTGCCGGAGAACGGGTCGTAGTTGATGAACTGCGCGTACCCGACCAGGATCAGCACCGGCGCCGTCTCACCCATGATCCTGGCGATCGCGAGCATGATGCCGGTGATGATCCCGGACAGCGCCGTGGGCAGCACGATCTTCGCGATCGTCTTCCACTTCGGGATGCCCAGCGCGTACGACGCCTCGCGCAGCTCGTCCGGGACGATCTTGAGCATCTCCTCGGCCGAGCGCACCACCAGCGGCAGCATCAGCAGCACCAGCGCCAGCGCCACGGCGAACCCGCTGCGCGGCAGGCCGAGCGTGGTGATCCACAGCGCGTAGATGAACAGGGCGGCCACAATGGACGGAACACCGGAGAGGATGTCCACGGTGAAGGTGACCGCCCGCGCCAGCCGGGTGCCCCGGCCGTACTCGACGAGGAAGACGGCCACCATGATGCCGATCGGCACCGCGATCACCGCCGCGATCAGCCCCTGGACCAACGTCCCGTAGATCGCGTGGTACACGCCGCCGCCGAACTGCCGGGTGGTCAGCCCGGCGAACGAGTGCGTCCACCACTCCGCGCTCAGCACGTACTCGAAGCCGCGCTCCAGGACCGTCCACAACAGCCAGACCAGCGGAACGACCGCGACCAGGAAGGCCATGGTCACCAGCACGGTGGCGGCCACGTTCTTCGCCCGCCGCCCCACGCTCAGGTGCTGGAACGTGGTCGGTGTCGCGGACCGTTCGAGGTCGGTGACAGTCACTCGTACTCCTTCTTCCCCGCGACGATCGACCGGGCGGCGGCGTTGACGCCGAAGGTCAGCAGGAACAGCACCAGGCCGGCGGCGATGAACGCGCCGGTCGTGCGCGGGTCGCTGAACTCCGCCGCCGAGCGGGCGATCTTCGACGCGATCGTGTCGCCGCCGTCGAAGATGCTCCAGCCGAAGGTGTCGGCCGAGGTGCTCAGGATGACCATCACCGCGATCGTCTCGCCGAGCGCGCGGCCCAGCCCGAGCATCGAGGCGCTGACGTAGCCGGCCTTGCCGAACGGCAGCACCGTGGTCCGGATGACCTCCCACCGGGTCGCGCCCAGCGCGAGGGCGCCTTCGACCTGCGCGGTCGGCGTCCGCTGGAACACCTCGCGAGTCACGTTCGTGATGATCGGCAGCAGCATCACCGCGAGCACCACGCCGGCGGTGAAGATGTTGCCGCCGCCGGCGAATCCGACGTTCCCGGTGGCGAAGAACGGGATGAACGCGAGGTTGTCGTTCAGCCACCGGGCCACCGGGCTCAGCGCCGGCGCGAGCACCTGGATGCCCCACAGGCCGAAGATGATCGACGGCACCGCGGCGAGCAGGTCGATGATGTAGGAGAACGGCCGGGCCAGGTGCCGCGGCGCGTACTGGGTGAGGAACAGCGCGATGCCCAGCGACACCGGCATCGCGATCACCAGCGCGACCACCGACACCATCACGGTGACCGAGACCAGGTCACGGATGCCGAACGCGAGGTCGGCCACGTCCCCCGTCTGCCACACCGCGCTGGTGAAGAAGTTGGCCTGGTTCAGCCGCAGCGCGGGAATGGCCTGCCACAGCAGAAAGGCGCCGATCGCGACGATCGACGCCACGATCAGCGCGCCGGACGCGGTGGCGAGCCCGCGGAAGATGCGGTCGCCGGGGCGGTTCACCGTGCCGCCCACCGGGGCACGGCGCCCCCGGTCGCCGTCGTCACCGGGACTGCCGTATCCGGTCATGGCGGGAGGAACCGGTCCGGTTCCCTCGCTGTCGTTTCGTACCGAAATCGGTGCCTCCCGGTGGCCCGTCGCGGTCAGGTCAGGCTCGGGCGCCGACGTGCCCCGCCGCCCACCGGGGTGCCCGGGGGCGGCGGGGCTCGGCGCCGAATGGCGTTCGCTCATTGGCGTCTACCCAGTGTGGTTGTGCCAGTGGAGTGTGCCAGTCGGAGTCCGCATCCGTCCTCAGGAGATCGCCTTGATCGCGGTGAGCAGCCGGTCCTGGAACTCCTGCGGCACCGGGATGTAGCCGGCCGGCTCCAGATTGGCCTGCGCGTCGGTCGCCGCCACGGTCAGGAACGCCTTGACCGCCTTCGCGGTCTCCGGGTCGTACCCGGCCGAGCACACGATCTCGTAGGTGGCCAGCAGCAGCGGGTAGGAGTTCGGCTCCTTGCTCGCGTACAGCGCGTCCAGGTCGAGCCGCAGGTCGTTGCCCTCGCCCTCGATGGTCGGGTGCTTCAGCGCGTTGGACGCGGTCTCGGCGGTCAGCTCCACCGGGCCGGCACCGGAGTCCAGCCGGGCGATCGACAGGCCCTTGTCCTGGGCGAACGACCACTCCACATAGGTGATACCGCCGTCGACGCCGCCCACGGCGTCGGCGACGCCGGCGGACTTGTCCTTGCCCTCGCCGACCCCGCCGTGGAAGGTCTTGCCGTCGCCCTGGGTCCACACGTCACCGGCCGCGGCGGACAGGTACTTCTGGAAGTTGTCCGTGGTGCCCGACTCGTCGCCGCGGTAGAACACGGTGATCTTCTTGTCCGGCAGCGTGGTGCCCGGGTTGACCGCCGCGATGGCCGGGTCGTTCCAGTTCGTGATGCCGCCGTTGAAGATCTTGGCGACGAGCTCGGGGGTCAGCACGAGCGAGTCGACGCCCTCGAGGTGATAGGCGACGGCCACCGGGCCGAACACCATCGGCAGGTTCCAGGCCGGGTTGCCCTGGCAGCGCTCGGCGGCCTTGGCCACCTCGCCCTTCTCCTCGCTCAGCGGCGAGTCGGACCCGCCGATGTCGACCTGCCCCCCGATGAACTGCTTGACACCGTTACCGGAGCCGGACGCGGTGTAGGCGAGCCGTTGCCCCTCGCAACGCTGGTTGTAGGCCTGGCTGAAGACGTCCATCGCGCCCTTCTGCGCGCTGGAGCCCTCGGCGACGAGGTTCTCCTTCCCGCCGCACTCGACGTCCGCGGAGCCGGTCGGCGCGGCGGCCTGGCCGGTGTCCTGCGGCGCGTTCTGGTCGGTACCGCACGCGGACAGCGCGAGGGTCCCGGCCGCCAGCAAGCTGACGAACGCAGCATGCCGCTTGATCTTCACGTGATTCCTCCAGCCACACTGAATCGTTCACGGGCCATTCTCGGGGGACACGGCGGCTTTCGCTCGAGAACCTGCCGCGCGACACGGACAGTAGGCAGCCACAGTGGACGAATGGCCGTATTCGGGTGAACGACAGGTGAACAAGCGCGTCATTGTGAGCAGGGCAACGTGTCCGATTCGTTCCCGTGTCCTGCTCGTGACCTGCGGCTTTCCAACCGTGACGGCCCACCGCCGGGCGGTGAACGCCAGCTACCGCGCGTACTGAACGTCGACCTCATATCGAGTGAATCCCAGCCGGGTGTACACGGTGATCGCGGGTGCGTTGTCCCCCTCGACGTACAGGATCACCTGCCCGAGCCCGCGGTCCCGCAGGTACCGCAGCCCGGCGAGGGTGAGTGCCTTCCCGAGGCCACCGCCCCGCGCGGCGGGGTCGACCCCGACCACGTAGACCTCACCGACCGGCCGGCCACCGAACCGCGCCGGGTTGGCCGGGTGCACCTTCGTCCAGTGGAAGCCCACGACGCGGCCCTCGGCGTCCTCGGCGAGGAAGAAGCCAGCCGGGTCGAACCAGCTCTCCGCCTCCGCGGCCCGCACGTCGGCGACGCTCATCCGGCCCTGCTCGGGATGCCAGGAGAAGGCGCGGGCGTTGACCTCGACCACGGCCCGCTCGTCCCGGTCGGGCCGAAACGTGCGCAGGGTGATCCCGGGCGGCGGGGTCGGCTCGGGCCAACGGGCGCCCTCGGTGGCGACCCGCATCACCAGCAGCTCGCGGGCCCTGCTGAAGCCGGTCCGCGCGGCCAGCCGGGCGGCGCCCGGGTGGTCGCCGTGCGCCCACACCCGCAACTCGGTGCCGCCGGCCCTGGTCACCAGCGCGGACGCCAGCGCCGTGCCATGCCCGGCGCGGCGGTGCTCGGGGTGGACCACCAACTCGCCGACCCACCGGCCGAAGGCGTCGCCGCGGGTGTCCAGGTGGGCGTAACCGACCAGCTCGCCACCGGCCTCGCCGAGCAGGTGCGGGCCACCGCGCAGCTCGGGCGGCAGCGGCCCGCCGGGGTCGACCTCGGGCCGGCCGTCGACGGCCCGCGCGGCCAGCAGGAGGCCGCGGATCCTCGCGGTGGTCGCCGCGTCCGGCTCCTCGACCCAGGCGGTGTCCAGCACGTCACTCACTCTAGGACCTCCCGCCACCAAGGCCCCCTGGTGGCGGGGGCTCGACGGATGCGGCACCGGCGACGGAGTGGTCAGCGGTGGGCGAGGTCGTTCCGCTCGGCCGGAAGGGCGGGCTTGGCGGCCGACCTTCCCGGCCGCTCGAACTTGTAGCCCACGTTGCGCACGGTGCCGATCATCTGCTCGTGCTCGGGGCCGAGCTTGGCGCGCAGCCGCCGCACGTGCACGTCCACGGTGCGGGTGCCGCCGAAGAAGTCGTAGCCCCACACCTCCTGCAGCAGCTGCGCCCTGGTGAACACCCGGCCGGCGTGTTGGGCGAGGTACTTGAGCAGCTCGAACTCCTTGTAGGTCAGCTCGAGCGTCCGCTTGCGCAGCCGGGCGGTGTAGGTGGCCTCGTCGATCACCAGGTCGCCGACCCGCAGCTCGGTGTCGGTCTGCGCGGCCGCGCCGTCCCGGGTGGTGGCCAGCCGCAGCCGGGCGTCCACCTCGGCCGGACCCCCGGTGGGCAGCAGGATGTCGTCGGCACGCCACTCGGCGCTCACCGCCACCAGCCCGCCCTCGCCGACGACGGCGATCACCGGGGTGCTGGCGTCCTCGTCGCCGGCGCCCTTGAGCAGCCGGCACAGACTCTTCGCGGAGGCGAGGTCGGTGCGCGCGTCCAGCAGGATGACGTCGCGATGTCCCGCGTCGAGCAACGCGGTGACCTCCGGCGCCCGGACGCGTACCGTGTGCGGCAGCAGGTCCAGCGCGGGCAGCACCGAGGTGGCGTCTTCCTCCGCGGTCAACACCAGCAGATCGAGGCTCATCGCCACACACCGCCTTGCTCGTCAGGGAGAGGTGTTGGGGAAGAATAACCCGGGAGGTGGCGACATGTCGCCTTCCTGCCGCCGGCATCACACCTGGTGGAAAGCGGTTCCCGAGCGAGTTCCCGAGTGAGGAGCGACGGAAGAGTGAGCAGTCCAGTCACCCAGCGCGACCGACGTCCGCCGGCCCGGCCCCGCCGCAGGAGCCGCCGGGGTCGCACGATCGCGATCGTCGCCGCCGTGCTGGTCGGACTGCTGGTCGCCGCCGACTTCGGGCTCGCCGCGATGGCCGAGCACACCGTCTCGCAGAAGGCCAGGGAGCAGCTCGGCCTGGCCCACGATCCCTCGGTGACCGTGCACGGATTTCCGTTCACCGTGCAGGCGCTCTCCGGTGATTATCGGCACATCTCGGTGCACGCCACCGGCATCCCGGTCGGCGACACCCTGCGCGACCTCGAGGTCGACGCGGAGCTGCGCCACGTCGACGCGCCGCTGTCGGACCTGCTGAACGGCAACGTGCAGCAGATCACGATCGGCGAGGTCGAGGGCAGCGTGCGGATCAAGGCCACCGACATCGCGCGGGTCGACCCGCTGTCCAAGATCGAGAACCTGCGGATCGAGCCGGCCAGCGAGGAGTACGTCCGCAGGGGCGAGGGCACCGAGGAGGATCGCGACGCGCTGGAGCGCGAGCAGGAGGCCGAGGACGACGCCACCGCCGGCGTGCGGCTGTCCGGCGAGGCCGACATCGCGGGCGACCGGGTGGAGATCGTGACACTGGCGATGATCGAGCTCGACGGCAACCGGGTGCGGATCACCCCGCACTGGCTGCAGTTCGGGAATGGCCGGCGGACCACGGTCGTTCCCCCTCAGGTACAGCAGGCGTTGCTGCCGAACTTCGAGGCGGACATCAACGCCCGCCAGTTGCCGTTCACGGTGACCCCGACGGCGGTGCGGGTGGAGTCCGGCGCGATCGTGGTGAAGGGCAAGGCCGAGAACGTGGCGTTCGCCGGGATGTGAGCCCCGGGGAGGGAGGTGGCGGCCGATGATCGGGCTGTGGGTCGTGCTGGGCACGCTCGCGCTCGGCCTCGTCACCGGTGTCACCCTCGCGCTGCGCAACGGGCGGGTCCGTGCCGCGCGCCGGCCCGACCGCCCGCTGCCGACCGCGGTGGCCGAGGCGGTCGACCCGACCGCGGCGGTGACGCTGGTGCAGCTGTCCACCACGTTCTGCGCGCCGTGCCGGCACGCCCGCGCCGTGCTGTCCACGCTGGCCGACCGCACCGAGGGGCTGCGCCACGTGGACCTCGACATCACCCAGCGGCCGGAGGTCGCCCAGCGGCTCGGCGTGCTGCGCACCCCCACCACGCTGGCGCTGGACGCGAACGCCAGGGAGCTGCTCCGGATCAGCGGGGTGCCGAAGGCGGCCGAGCTGCTCGACGCGCTGCGCCCGCACCTGGTCCGGGTTCGCTGACCCCCACCGATCCCTGCCGGGCATCCACGGTCCACCTCGCGGGATTCGTCTCACGGTGTGAACGCTGTTCCCACTCTGAGGGAGGCGAAGTAACCTGGGCCGCGTGGACCGGCTGCCCGTACTCCTCCTGACGCAACGCCGCGCTGTCGACCAGTGCCGCGTGCGCAGCAGCCTGTGTCCGCTCTCCTCAATTCCGGGCGCCGCGCGGTCCGCTCGACGGTGACAGCACCGACGACACCGACGACACCGACGAAGTGACCAGATGGTCCGCGTCCCGGACAGCCGGCCAGAGCCGAACTCCCGGCGCCGTGGCGCCGCCCAGCCGTAGGAGCGCGAGATGTCCGCAGGTCCGCCCGTCGA
Organism: Amycolatopsis arida; assembly: GCF_900115565.1. GTDB lineage: Bacteria > Actinomycetota > Actinomycetes > Mycobacteriales > Pseudonocardiaceae > Yuhushiella > Yuhushiella arida. The sequence goes on from NZ_FOWW01000003.1 coordinate 285,692, forward strand.
TCCCCGTGGTCCCCGGTTCGCCGCGGCCGTCACGACGGTCGTGCTCGCCGTGGTGCTGGTCACCAGCTGGTGGCCGCTGCTCGCGGCGCAGGCGGTGATCTTCGCGATCGGCGCGTTCGTCGGGTTGCGGTACGCGCCGTACTCGGTGCTCTACCGCGCCCTCGTCGCGCCGCGGCTGCCGCCGACCAACGAGCGGGAGGACGCGGCCCCGCTGCGGTTCGCGCAGGCCGTGGGGTTCGTGTTCGCGCTCGCCGGGACCATCGGCTACGCCGTGGGCGTCCCCGTGCTCGGGATCGTGGCCACGGCGTTCGCGCTGTTCGCGGCGTTCCTCAACGCCGCGTTCAACTTCTGCCTCGGCTGCGAGGTCTACCTGCTGATCCGCCGGTTCGCGCCGCGCGCCGGCCAAGCCTGAAGTCGACAACACCAACGGAGACAGAAAGAGAGTGCCGCTTCATGAGCCGTGACGACGTCCTGGTCACTACCCAGTGGGCAGAGGAGAATCTGGACACCCCCGGGGTGGTGTTCGCCGAGGTCGACGAGGACACCACCGCCTACGACGGCGGGCACATCCGCGGCGCGGTGAAGATCGACTGGAAGAACGAGCTGCAGGACCCGGTGCGCCGGGACTTCGTCGACCGCGCCGGCTTCGAGAAGCTGCTGTCCGAGAAGGGGATCGCCAACGACGACCTGGTGATCCTCTACGGCGGCAACAACAACTGGTTCGCCGCGTACGCCTACTGGTACTTCAAGCTGTACGGGCACGAGAAGGTAAAGCTGCTCGACGGCGGCCGCAAGAAGTGGGAGCTGGACGGCAGGGAGCTGTCCACCGACGAGGTCAAGCGCGAGCCGACCAACTACACCGCCAAGGAGCCGGACGCCTCGATCCGCGCCTTCCGCGACGAGGTGGTCGACGCGATCGGCAACAAGAACCTCGTCGATGTGCGCTCCCCCGACGAGTTCAGCGGCAAGCTGCTCGCCCCCGCGCACCTGCCGCAGGAGTCGGCGCAGCGCGCCGGGCACATCCCGACCGCGGTGAACGTGCCGTGGTCGAAGGCGGCCAACGAGGACGGCACGTTCAAGTCCGCCGAGGAGTTGGCCGAGCTGTACGAGGAGGCCGGGCTGGACACGTCCCAGCCGACCATCGCGTACTGCCGGATCGGCGAGCGGTCGAGCCACACCTGGTTCGCGCTGCACGAGCTGATCGGCCTGGAGGACGTGAAGAACTACGACGGATCGTGGACCGAGTACGGCTCGCTGGTCGGCGTGCCGATCGAGACGGGAGCCAAGTGATGAGCGACGGTTGCGGCGCGCCGGTGCAGACGGCGCTGAAGCCCGGGGTGGACACCGGGGACCAGGTGGTGCTGGCCGGCAAGGTGACCGGCCGCGACGGGCCGCTGGGCGGCGCGTTCGTCCGGCTGCTGGACGCCGGCGGCGAGTTCACCGGCGAGGTACAGGCCTCGCCCGAGGGGGACTTCCGGTTCTACGCGGCACCAGGGCGATGGACGGTGCGCGCGCTGCACCGCACCGGCACCGGCGAGGCCACGGTGACCGCCGAGGGCCCCGGCCTGCACGAGGTCGCGCTCACGGTCTGACCCCGCGGCCGGTCAACGTCATGAAGGCCACCGTCATCGCGCTCAACGCCATGACGGTGGCCTTCATGGCTGTCGGGGACGTCACGTGTCGCGGGGCTCGCGCCGGTGAGCCGCGGGGACAGGAGTTATCCTCCCGGCGTGGAGATCCTGTTTACGATCCTGTTGCTCCTGGCCATGGTCGGCGTGCTGTGGTTCAGCGGCTACGTCGTCTACCGGCTGTACTCCGACCAGCGCTGACCAGCGCGACCCATCGAGCTGCGCTGCTCCATCGAACCACGGGGACACGGGTGACCAACGGCGACGCCATGACCAGCGGCAACGAGGCGATCGAGACGGCGGCCGCGCGGGCCGAGAGCACTCGCGACCGCAACCTCCCGCAGTTCGACGACCTGCCGATCCCCGCCGACACGGCCAACCTGCGCCAGGGCGCGAACCTGAACGACGCCTGCCTCGCGCTGCTGCCGCTGGTCGGCGTGTGGCGCGGCGAGGGTGAGATCAACTACCCCACGATCGACGGCCCGGTCCGGTTCGCCCAGCAGCTCACCATCGCGCACGACGGCCGGCCGTTCCTCTACCACGAGGCCCGTTCCTGGCTGCTCGACGCCGAGGGCAACGTGATTCGCGCGGCCGCGCGGGAGACCGGCTGGTGGCGGCCGCGGGCCGACGACACCATCGAGCTGCTGCTGGCGCACTCCTCCGGCATCGTCGAGCTCTTCTACGGCACGCCGCGCAATCAGACGTCGTGGGAGCTGGCCACCGACGCCGTGGTGCGGACCGCGTCGGCCAAGGACGTCACCGGCGCGCACCGGCTGTACGGGCTGATCAACAATGGCGATCTCGGCTATGTCGAGGAGCGCGCCATGGTGGGGCAGCCGATGCAGCCGCACGTCTCCGCGCAGCTCCGCCGCGTCGTCGGCTGACCGGGCCGCCATGCCGCCGGGGTCCGGGCCACGCTGGCGCCGCTACGGCACCGACGCGGTGTTGCTCGACTGCGCCTCGCTGGCCGAGGCGGTCGCCGCGCGCGCCACGGTCGCCGCGGCGGGCCGGGACGACGTCGTGGAACTGGTGCCCGGCGCGCGCAGCCTGCTGATCCAGGTCCGCGGCGGCGAGCGGGCGCTCACCGAGATCCGCGAGCTGGTCGAGTCGGCCGACCTCGCCCACCCGCCGGCCACCGAGGCGCGCGAGGTCGTGCTCGACGTCCGCTACGACGGCGCCGACCTCGACGAGGTGGCCCGCACCGCCGGGCTCGACGTGGCCGAGGTGGTGGCCCTGCACACCGGCGCCGAGTACACCGTCGCGTTCACCGGGTTCGCGCCCGGCTTCGGCTACCTGACCGGGCTGCCGGAGCCGCTGCGGCAGCCCCGGCTGGCGACCCCGCGGACGCGGGTGCCGGCCGGATCGGTGGGGGTGGCGGGGGAGTTCACCGGCGTCTACCCGCGGTCCTCGCCGGGCGGCTGGCGGCTGCTCGGCCGCACCGACGCGGTGTTGTTCGACCCGCGCGCCGAGCGTCCCGCCCTGCTCGCCCCCGGCGACCGTGTCCGGTTCAGGAGCGTCGAGTGAACCGGAGGATCGAGCGCCGGATCGAGATCGTCGAGCCGGGTCCGGCCGCGTTGGTGCAGGACCTCGGCCGGCCGGGGCACGCGCACCTGGGCGTTCCGCCGTCGGGCGCGCTGGACCAGCCGGCGCTGCGGCTGGCGAACCGGCTGGTGGGCAACCCCGAGCCGGCCGCCGGCGTCGAGGCCCTGCTCGGCGGGTTGCGGGTCCGGGCGCACACCTCGTGCACGGTGGCGGTGACCGGGCCGCCGGTGGCCGTCACCGTCGACGGCCGGCCGGCCGGCACCCACCTGCCGGTGCACCTGCGGCCTGGGCAGACCCTCGCGCTCGGCACGCCCGAGGTGGGGCTGCGCTGCTACCTGGCCGTGTCCGGCGGGCTGGCCGTGGAGCCGGAGCTGGGCAGCCGGTCGCGGGACGTGCTGTCCGAGATCGGGCCGCCGCCGCTGCGGCCGGGTCAGCTGGTCGACCTCGGCCCGCCGGCCGGCATCCCGGCCGGGGCGGACGCGCTCGCCCCGGCCCGGCCGCCGGCGGAGCTGACCGTGCCGGTGCTGCTCGGTCCCCGTGACGACTGGTTCGTCGACCCCGCGGCCGACCTCGCCGGGTACTGGGAGGTGACCGCCGAGTCCAACCGGGTCGGGTTGCGGCTCACCCGGCCGGACGGGTCGGCGCTGCGCCGGCGACCCGAGCGGGTCGACACCGAGCTGCCCAGCGAGGGCCTGCTCACCGGCGCGATCCAGGTGCCGCCGAGCGGGCTGCCGGTGGTGTTCCTCGCCGACCACCCGACCACCGGCGGCTACCCGGTGGTCGCCGTGGTGCGGCCCGACGCGCTGGCGGCGCTGGCCCAGGCCCGTCCCGGCACCGGCGTCCGGTTCCGGGCGGTCGGCTGAGCGGCCCCGGGTCGGCTAGGAGTACAGGGTCTCGTAGAGGTCGGCGAGCTCGGCGTGGACCTCGGTGGAGTCGGGCAGGGGGGTGCCGTCGAGGGTGTGCACCCTGGTCACCTTCCGCACCGACGAGGCCAGGAACACTCCGTCCGCGCCGTGCAGGTCCTCGACCCGCAGCGGCTCCAGCTTGGTGGTCCAGCCGGCCCGCTCGGCGGCGCGGAACACCGCGGCCTGCGTGGTGCCCGGCAGGATGCCGATGGTCGGCGGCGGGGTGTAGAGCGTGCGGCCCCTGGCCACGACGACGGTGGACGTCGGCCCCTCCAGCACCGAGCCGTCGGAGGCGGTGAAGATCACGTCGGCGGCGCCGCGCCGGGCGGCCTCCCGCAGCGCGGCCATGTTCACCGCGTAGGACAGCGCCTTCGCGCCGAGCAGCAGCCACGGCGCGCGCTCGGCGAGGCCGGGGTCGATCCCGCGGTCGAGGGTGACCGCGGCGACGCCCTCGGCGCGCGCCCTGATCACCGCCGGGTCGATCTCCATGCCCAGCGCGAACGCCGTCGGCGCGGCGGTCGGGTCGCCCTCCCGGCCGCGGGTGCAGACCAGCTTGAGCGCCATCTCCGCCGGGCCGGACCAGCGGTCGATCACCCGCCGGGCCAGCCGCTCCCACGCCGCGCCGTCCGGCTCGGGCAGGTCGAGCATCGCCGCCGAGCGGGCCAGCCGGTCCAGGTGCGGGCCGAGCTCCCGCGGCCGGCCGTCGACCACCAGGACGGTCTCGAAGATCCCGTCGCCGCGCAGCACCCCCAGGTCGTCCACCCGCAGGTGGGCGGCGTCGGGGTCGGCCAGGGTCCCGTCGAGGAAGGCGAGCACGCGCATGGTCCCGACCCTACTCGCGCACCGCACCGGCCGGGCCCGGCTCGCCTACGATCGACGGTATGACCTACCAGTCGCCGCTGCTGCAACTGCCTGGCGCGGTCGCCGCGCCCGAGGGCCACCCGGAGATTGGCGTGCCGTGGCACTGGGGCGACCCGTTCGCCGAGCAGCGCACCGCGGCCCGCTCGGTGGCCGTGGTGGACCGGTCGGACCGCGAGGTGATCACCGTGCGCGGGCCGGAGCGGCTGTCCTGGCTGCACCTGGTGCTCTCCCAGCACGTCACCGAGCTGCCCGACGGCGCCGGCACCGAGGCGCTGGTGCTGGACAGCCACGGCCGGATCGACGCGCACATGGTGCTGGCCCACCTCGACGGCGTGGTGTACCTGGACACGCTGCCGGGGGCGGAGGCCACCAGCGCGCTGCCGAAGGGCGGCAGGCAGTCGCTGGTGGACTACCTCGCGGCGATGAAGTTCTGGTCCGATGTGGAGATCCACGACGCCACCGGTGAGCTCGCCGTGCTCACCCTGCTCGGCCCGGAGGTCGACGCGGTGCTGGCGGGGCTCGCGGTCGACCTCGGCGCGGAGCCGTACCGGGTGACGGTGCTGCCCGGCGGCGGGCTGGCCCGGCGGATGCCGTGGCCCGGCCGGCACGCCGTGGACCTGCTGGTGCCGCGGGACGAGCTGCCGAGCTGGTGGCAGCGCCTCACCGGCGCGGGCGCGCGACCGGCCGGCAGCTGGACGTTCGAGGCGCTGCGGGTGGAGTCGCTGCGGCCCCGGCTGGGGCTGGACACCGACGACCGCACGATCCCGCACGAGATGAACTGGATCGGCAGCGCGGCGCACGTGGCGAAGGGCTGCTATCGGGGCCAGGAGACCGTGGCGAAGGTGCACAACGTGGGCCGGCCGCCACGCCGCCTGGTGCTGCTGCACCTCGACGGATCGCCGGAGATCACCCCCGAGCCGGGCGACCCGGTGCGGCTGGGCGAGCGGACCGTGGGCCGGGTCGGGAGCGTGGTGCAGCACCACGAGCTGGGCCCGGTCGCGCTGGCGTTGCTGAAGCGGTCGGCACCGGTGGACGCCGAGCTGCTGGCCGGCGTGGACGACCGGGTGGTGCAGGCCGCCGTCGACCCCGACTCGGTGCCGGCCGAGGCCCCCGCCCCCGGCCGCGAGGCGGTGCAGCGCCTACGAGGGTGACCGCCATGAAGGCCACCTTGATGGCGTTCAGCGCAGCCACGGGGGCCTCGGTGGCAGGAGTGCGACGGTCCTCACGTCCATGGTGAGGCCGACGACCGGACCTGGCGTGCTTGACCGATGTAGAGCAGGATGGTGGCGTGATCGAAGTCCGGCCCGGCGGGCGCCGCCGCATCGACCGTGTCCTCGATCCCGACTACGTGCGCGACCTCGGTGAGCTCGCGCTGACGACGCTGAGAGAGCGCCGCAACGAGGCCGCGCAGGAGGAGACCGACCTGTCCTACCTGCGCCGGCTGCTGCACGCGCGGATCGACATCGTGCGGGCCGAGCAGGCCCGGCGGGCGGCCGGCGACGGCGGCAGCGTGGTCGACCAGCTCGCCGCGATCCTCGCCGGCAACGCGCTCGGCCCGGCCACCGGCTCCGGCCGGCACCACCCGCTGGAGCCCTCCCGCGCCGGCGAGCACCGACGGCAGGCGGAGGCGCTGGTCGGCGACGCCGACCTCTCCGACGTCACCGCGCTGTCGGACGAGCGGCTGGCCGGGGCGCTGGAGACCTACCGCGAGCAGGAGCTGTCGGTGTCCGCCCGGCGGCGCGAGGTGCAGCACGTGGTCGACACCATCAACGCCGAGATCGCCGCGAGGTACGCCCAGGGCACGGCGTCCGTGGACGAGTTGATCAGCCGCGAGCGCGGCCGAACGGGAAAGGACTAGCGGAACCCCAGTGAACAACCCCGCACTCATCGAGGTCGTCCGCTCCGGGTTCGTGGAAAGCGTGCACCACGGCGCGCTGGTGATCACCGCGCCCGACGGCTCCGTGCGGTTCGCCGCCGGCGACGTCGACTCACCCGTCTACCCCCGCTCGTCGAACAAGCCGCTGCAGGCGCTGGGCATGCTGCGGGCCGGGCTGGAGATCGACGACGCCGACCTCGCGCTGGCCTGCGCCTCGCACAACGGCGAGCCCGGCCACGTCGACCGCGCGCTGGTGCTGCTGAGCCGGCACGGCCTCGCCGAGGCCGACCTGCTGTGCCCGCCGGACTATCCGCTGCACGAGGAGAGCCGGCTGCGGGCGGTGCGACACTGGCCCGACCGGCGGCGGGCGGCGATGAACTGCTCCGGCAAGCATGCCGCGATGCTGGCCACCTGCCGGCAGCGCCGCTGGGCATGCGAGGACTACATCGACCCCAAGCACGAGCTGCAGCGGGTCATCGCCGAGACGGTGGTGGAGCGCACCGGTGAGCCGATCGCCGCCACCGGGGTCGACGGCTGCGCGGCACCGCTGTTCGCCTACTCGCTCACCGGGCTGGCCAGGGCGTTCGGCCGCCTGGTCGGCGCCGAGGACGGCCCGGAGCGGCGGGTCGCCGACGCGATGCGGGCCCACCCGTGGCTGGTCGCCGGCACCGGCCGGGAGGACACCCTGCTGATGCTCACCGTCGACGGCCTGCTGGTGAAGGGTGGCGCGGAGGGCGTGCACGCGATGGCGTTGCCGGACGGCACGGCGGTGGCGCTCAAGGTCAGCGACGGGGCGGCGCGCCCCCGGTCGACGCTGCTGGTCACGGTGCTCGAGCGGCTCGGCGCGCTGCCGGACAACGAGGCCGCGAGGTCCGTGCTGGACGGGTTGCGCCGCGGTGAGGTGCTCGGCGGCGGCCGGCCGGTGGGCGAGCTGCGCCCGACCGCTCAGTTCCAGCGCTCCCTGGACGCCAGCTCGCCCCAGTAGTCGCGCAGGTCCTGGAACAGCTCGGCCAACTCCTCGACGTTGCCCTCGCGCAGCGCGTCCAGGATGCGGTGGACCTCCTCGGCGGAGGTGTCGGTGTCCAGCACCGGGTCGGAGATGAGCTGCACCAGCCCGCCGTAGTCCAGCTCGACGGCCGAGCCAGGGTGGAAGTGCTCCAGCCAGCGCTGCGTCTCGGCCAGCACCCGGCTCGGACCCGACTCGCCGATGGTGGCCTCGACCAGCTCCCGCGCCTCGGTCGCCCGGCGCCGCGCGTCGCCGATCGTGGCCCGCCAGGACAACTCCCGCGCCGGGTCGTCCGGGCCGGAGCCGAGCACGAGGCGCCGCTGCTCGGGGTCGACGAGGGCGAACCACGGCAACGGCACCGTCCAGGTGGTGGACAGGACGTGCATGGCCCCGCGGCGCAGCCCGGAGACCGCCGCGGACGCGCGGGAGCGCACCGTCTCCGGGGCCACCCCCGCGGCGTCGAGCACCGCGGTGCGCAGCGCCGGGTGGGCCTCGGCGAGGAAGCCGACCAGCGCGGCCGCCGACCGGGCGCGCAGTTCCAGCGGGCAGACCAGCGGGCCGGGGCCGACGACGTCGCCGTCGTCCACCGGCACCTCGGCCGGGTCGAGCACCAGCACGTCGGTGGTGGTGCTCGGCGCGGCGGTGCCGTCGGCCAACTCGGCGGGCAGCAGCCGGGGCGGCACGGTCAGCTGTGATCGAAGCCACATCAGGTGCTCGCGCTCGCCGGCGGCGGCTCGGGTGAGCTCGGCCGACCCGACGGCCTTGGCGAGGAGTTCGTCCGGCGGGTCGCCGAACGCGGGCAGCGGCTCGTACACCCGGAGGTAGGCCACGAACGGACGGAGCACGGGAGAATCGTGGCACGCACGTGCCGGTTCGCAAGCACCGGCCGCCCCACCAGCACCGGGATGGAGCACGGCACGGGCGCGGCACTGTCGGCTCCGGCACACCGTGCCGCATCGCATTTGACCCCCCGGACACGGTACGGTGTGAACAGGAAATAGTTGTCGAGACGACGCGGGGCCGCCGATTCCCCCGGCCGCCCCGCCCCTGTGCGAGGGGGTCGAGCCATGGGGCGCGGCCGAGCCAAGGCCAAGCAGACGAAAGTGGCCCGGGAGCTCAAGTACAGCACTCCCGCCACCGATTTCGAGGCCTTGCAGCGTGAGCTGTCGAGTAACTCCTCGAACGACAAGAGCGAGGACGACCAGCGGTACGGCGACGACCCGTACGACGACGGGTACGACGACTACCGACGTTGAGGCACGTGCTGATCTCGAGGGTGGGCAGCGGGGACGACCCGGAGCCCACCCTCGAGTCACGCGCGTACCGGTAACGGCGGGCGGACGGTGGCCCGGAAGCGAGCACGCGGTCGCCCACCCCGGTGCGCGGGGTGCCCGCTCCCGCGGAGTGGTCACCGAACGGCGGAGCCGGCGGCGGTTCCGCGACGGGCAGTGTCTGAACGGGAGAGCCTGAACGGGAGAGCGCAGTGGCGGACATTCAGCGAGTGGGCGTGGTCGGTGCCGGGCTGATGGGCTCGGGCATCGCCGAGGTGCACGCCAGGGCCGGCCTGGACGTGGCGGTCACCGAGGTCAACCAGCCGGCGCTGGACGCGGGCAGGGCACGGATCGAGAAGTCCCTGCGGCGCGGGGTGCGCAGCGGCAAGCTGTCCACCGAGGACGCCGACGCCGCGCTCGGCCGGATCACCTTCTCCACCGAGTTGGACGCGTTCGCCGACCGCGACCTCGTGATCGAGGCCGTGCTCGAGCAGGAGCAGGCCAAGGTCGAGGTGTTCCGCGCGCTGGACAAGGTGGTCACCCGGCCGGACGCGATCCTCGCCTCGAACACCTCGTCCATCCCGATCATGAAGCTGGGGATGGCGACCGAGCGGCCGAAACAGGTCATCGGCATCCACTTCTTCAACCCGGTGCCGGTGCTGCCGCTGGTGGAGCTGGTGCCGTCGCTGCTGACCGACGCCGAGACCGCCCGCAGGGCCGACGAGCACGTCACCACCGCGCTCGGCAAGACGGTGATCCGCTCGCAGGACCGGGCCGGGTTCGTCGTGAACGCGCTGCTGGTGCCGTACCTGCTCTCGGCTATCCGGATGCTGGAGTCCGGGTTCGCCTCCGCCGAGGACATCGACAGGGGCATGGAGTTGGGCACCGCGCACCCGATGGGGCCGCTGCGGCTGTCCGACCTGATCGGCCTGGACACCATCAAGGCCATCGCGGACTCGATGTACGCCGAGTTCAAGGAGCCGCTGTACTCGCCGCCGCCGCTGCTGCTGCGGATGGTCGACGCCGGGCTGCTCGGCAAGAAGACCGGCCGCGGGTTCCACAGCTACGACTAGCGGCCCCGCCCGGCGGACCGGTCGTTCCGGCAGGCTCTAGGCTGCCCGGCGATGGTTGAGCCAACGAGTGGGCAGGTGGTCGAGCAGTTGCGGGTCGGGCTGGTGGGCGGCGGCCCGTGGGCCACCTCCATCCACGCCCCCGGCCTCACCGAGCATCCGGGCACCCGGCTCGCCGCGGTGTGGACCCGGCGGCCGGAGGTGGCCAGGGAACTGGCCGAGCCCTATGCCGCGACGCCGTGCGCGAGCTTCGCCGAGCTGCTGGACCAGGTGGACGCGGTGGCGTTCGCGGTGCCCCCGCGGGCGCAGGCCGAGCTGGCGGTCCGGGCGGCGCGCGCCGGCAAGCACCTGATCCTGGAGAAGCCGGTCGCGGCCGACGTCGCGGGGGCCGAGGAGCTGGCCGCCGCGGTCGACGAGGCCGACGTGGTCGCGCTGGTGGTGCTGACCCTGCGGTTCGGCCTGCGGACGCGGGAGTGGCTGGTGGGGCTGGCCGAGGCGGGCGGTTGGCGCGGCGCCAGCGCGCGGTGGCTGTCCGGGGCGCTGCTCGGCGAGAAGTACGGCAACTCGGCGTGGCGGCAGGAGGACGGGGCGCTGGCCGACATCGGGCCGCACGTGCTGGACCTGCTGGACGCCGCGCTCGGCGAGATCACCGAGGTGCTCGCCGCGCACCGGAGCCCCGACGACCTGTGGCACCTGATGCTCGGCCACGCCGGCGGCGCGACCAGCACGGCGAGCATGTCGCTGCGGCTGCCGGTGCGGCCCACGGTGGTGGAGTTCGCGGTGTACGGCGAGCGGGGCTTCCGCGCGCTGGCCGGGCGCTCCGAGCCGGCGGAGGCCTACACCGCCCTCGTGGACGACTTCGCCGCCATGGTCGCCAGCGGCACCCGCACCCACCCCTGCGACATCCGCCGCGGCCTGCACCTGCAACGCCTCCTCGCCCAGGCCGCCCACCTCGCCGCCCGCTGACACCCTGATGCCCCGGCCCGGAACCAGGCCGAACTCGTGGGCATCGCCGAGCAGGAACCGAGCAAGAGCCGAGCAAGAGCCGGGCGAGACGCTCGGCCGGGCGCGGCCCACCGAGCGTCTCACCAACCTCGCCCGGCGCTACCGGGCCGCCACCAGGGCCAGGTGGCGGACGGCGTCGGCGATGCGCTCGCTGCTGTGCCCGTCCCCGAACGGGCACGGCAGGTCCGCGAGCCCGGCGCGACGGTCCTCGCCGTCGGCGAGCCAGCTCAGCGCGACCCCGGCGATGTCGTCGCGTGGCCCGACCAGCGCGCCGAACTCCCGCAGCACCTCCGGACGCTCCGTCGACCGCCGGACCACCAGGATCGGTCGCTTCAGCACCGTCGCCTCCTCCTGCACCGCGCCGGAGTCGGAGACCAGCAGCGCGGCGTGCCGGGCCAGCGCGAGAAACTCGGAGTGCCAGAGCGGGTTCACCACGCGCACGCCCATCCGCGCCGTCAGGACCCCCGCGCGGATCGCCGCCGCCCTGGTGCGCGGGGGCGCGGGCAGCACGACCGGATAGCCCGCGTCGGCGACCTCGGCGAGGTGGCTCATGATCGCGAACAGCGCCTCCTCGTCGTCGACGTTCTCCGACCGATCGAGGGTGGCCAGCACGTACCCGTCGGTCTCCAGACCCCACTTCCGCAGCAGGTTCAGCCTGGCCCGCTCGGGCATGAGCCGATGGTGCACGGCCTCGACGGTCGTGTCGCCGGTCAGCCGGATGTCCCGGCCGTCGAGTCCCTCGGCCCTGAGGTTGCCGACGTTGCCCTGGGTCGAGGCGCACAGCACGTCGGAGACCCGGTCCACCAGAACCCGGTTGTGCTCCTCGGGAAGGTCGAGGTCGTGGCACCGCAGCCCGGCCTCCACGTGCACCAGCGGGATCCCGTTCGAGTGGGCCGCGAGCGCGCCGGCGAGCGCGGTGTCGGTCGCGCCCCGCACGAGCACCACGTCCGGGCGGTCGGCGGCGAACAGTTGGTCCAGCCGCTCCAGCGCGAGGGCGATCCGACCCGCCCGGGCGTCGGCGCCGAGGTCGAGGCGGCTCCGCGGGTCGGTGAGCCCGTGCTCGGCGAAGAACACCTCGGAGATCCCCTGGGGGAAGCGCCGCCCGGTGCGCACCACCCTGGCCATGTCACCGAGCTCGCGGATGATCGGGGCGAGCTTGATGATCTCCGGCCCCGTCCCGAGGACCAGCGCGATACCGCCGGGGCGAGGCGGCGTGGCTACCGTCGCCGAGGTCGAGGCCGCGGGAACGATCGGCCGCTCGGCGTGCTGCAGGATTGCGGTCATCACCTTCTCCTTGGGTCGTGCGAAGTTGGTGCCTCGAGCACACCTCGGACGGGCGTGGACCCGCGTCGTCCCGCGGTGACAGGTCCCGCGTTCCTGTGGTCCCTGGTTGACACTTGACGGCACCAGCGGGGCCACCCAGTCGTGTCACGCGAGTCGCCGGGCCCCCACCGAGCTGATTCCATGGTGCGGGTGGTGGAGGGCTGGCAGCGCCTTTTCCGGTCACGGCGACACCGCAACGTCATGGCGGCGTTGGTGATCGCCGGCCCCGCCGTGGTCGGGCTGCTGACCGGCCTCCACCGCACGTCGCCGGCGTCATCCCTCCCCCTCTTCGCCGTGATCACGGCGCTGTGCGCGACCGTGGTCGGACTGTGGCGGCGGGAGCACGACTGGCTGGCCACGGTGGTCGCGTGCGGCACGTTCGTGGCAACGGACCTGCCCTACTCGCTCTACGTGATGACCTACTCGGTGACCAGGCGACGGCGCTGGGCGCCGGCCGCCGTGAGCGTGGCGGTGCTGCTGGCCTGGCCCGCGCACCAGGCGTTCTTCGCGCCGATCACCGCTCCCGGTCGCCTGCTCGAGTTCGAGGGCAGCCTGCCCGCCGGCGGGATCAACGGGCTGGTCTACTGGTCGCTGGCCGCGGTGGCCCCCTTCGTCATGGGCCTGGCGAAGAACAGCCTCGAGGAAGCGTCGATCGAGCGGGAACAGCACGCCGCGCAGGCGGCGGAACGGCAGCAACGGCTCCGGGAGAGCACGCTCAGGGAGCGCGGCCTGGCCGAACGAGCCCGCCTGGCCTCGATGATGCACGACGGGGTCGGCCACCACGTCAGCGTGATGGTGAGCATGGCGGGCGCGATCAGCGTCGACCCCGCGGCCACCGGGTCGATCACGCAGCGCTGCGAGCTGATCGTGAGCGTCGGCCGGAAAACCATCGAGCAGCTCGGGGAGGTGCTCGACGTGCTGTCCACGGCGGCCGAGGAGACGAACGGCGGCGTCCCGCGGTTCGGGATCGGGGACATCGAGGAGCTGGTCCGGGACTACCGGTCGCTCGGCGTCGAGGTGACCTACTCGGCCGTCGAGCCCCCGGTCGAGATGGGCGACGGGACGACCGAGGACCTGTGCTACCGCATCGTCCGGGAGGCGCTGACGAACGTGCTGCGGCACACCAGCGTGCCGCGGGCCGACATCGAGCTCAGGTGCGCGGCCGACGAGGTGCTGCTGACGGTGACCAACCCGCTCGCTCCGGAGGACCAGGCGTCCCTCCCCGGAACCGGCCGCGGCCTCCGGCTGCTCACCGAGGAGGTGGTGCGGGAAGGCGGCGTGCTCACCGCCGCGCCCTCGGCCGACGCCGCCCGTTTCGTGTTGCGCGCCGAGCTGCCGCGGTGGCCACGCGGTCGCGACGCCGAGGAGCGCGTGGGACCATCGGAAGATGATCCGGGTGGTTGTCGTCGACGACCAGGCCCTGATCCGCGCCGGAACGAGGGCGATCCTGGAGTCCGCGGAGGACATCGAGGTGGTCGGTGAGGCGGCTGACGGCGCCGACGCGGTCGCGGTCTGCCGCGAGCGCCGGCCCGACGTGGTGCTGATGGACCTGCGGATGCCCCGGGTGGACGGCGTGACCGCCACCGCGCAGCTGAAGAAGGACCCCGCGCCACCGCTCGTGTTGGCGCTGACCACCTTCAACGACGACCAGCTCATGATCGACGCGCTGACGTCGGGTGCGGACGGGTTCCTGCTCAAGCAGCTCACGCCGAGAGAGTTGATGAGCGCGATCCGCGCGGTGAACGGTGGAGCCTCGGTGGTGAACACCGAGCTCAGCAGGCGCATCCTCACCCGCATCTCGGGCGGCGACGCCGCGTCGACCGCCTTCCCGGATGCCGCCAACCGGCTCCACCTGCTCAGCGAACGCGAGCGCGAGGTACTCGGTCAGGTCGGCCTCGGCCTGGACAACGCGGAGATCGCCGAGCGCCTGCACATGAGCGTGTCGACGGTCAAGACCTACGTCTCCCGAGGGTTGACGAAGCTGCGGCTGGACAACCGCGTTCAGGCCGCCCTGCTCGCCAACCAGCTGCGGCTGACGACGACCGACCACACCGGTCGGCCGCGCGGAACCTGAATGAGGGCCACCCGTCCGGACGTGGCCGGGGCGGGTGGCCTTTCGTGCCTTCGCTCAGGCGTCGGCGTGTTCCCGGTCCGGGCTGTCGGGGGTCCGGCTGCGGACGACGCGGCGCAGCAGGGGCCACGCCAGGATCACCGCCACCACCACGTACACCACCACCGCGAACGGTGAGCTCACCAGGCCGACGAGGTCGCCGTCGCTGATCTGCAGCGCCCGGCGCATGTTCTGCTCGGCGGCCGGGCCGAGGATCACCCCGATGATCGCCGGCAGCACCGGCAGCCCGAACCGCCGCATGGCGAACCCGAGCAACCCGATCACGAACAGCAGCAGCAGGTCGAGCACCTCACCGCCCACCGCGTAGGCGCCGACGCTGGCGAAGAACAGGATGCCCGCGTACAGGTACGGCCGCGGGATGTGGAGCAGCTTCGCCCACAGCGGCGCCAGCGGCAGGTTGATCACCAGCAGCAGCACCAGCCCGACGAACAGGCTCGCGATCAGCGCCCACACCAGCCCGGCCTCGTTCTGGAACAGCAGCGGCCCCGGCTGGATGCCGTACTGCCGGAACGCCGCGAGCATCACCGCGGCCACCGCCGTGGTCGGCAGGCCCAGCGTCAGCATCGTGACGAGCGTGCCGGCCGCGGACGCGCTCGCCGTCGACTCCGGCCCGGCCACGCCCTCGATGGCGCCCTTACCCCAGTCGTCCCTGCGCCGGGACAGCCGCTTCTCGGTGACGTAGGACAGGAACGTCGGGATCTCCGCGCCGCCGGCCGGGATCGCGCCGAACGGGAACCCGATCAGCGGCCCGCGCAGCCACGGCTTCCACGTGCGCCGCAGGTCGGCGCGGCCGAGCCACGGCTGCCCCACCGGGATCGGCCGGTCGTGCCGGTGCCGCAGGTGCGCGGCCACCCACAGCGACTCGCCCACCGCGAACAGCCCCACGGCGACGATCACGATGTCGATGCCGTCGGACAGGTGCAGCGAGCCGAACGTCAACCGCGACTGCCCGGTCATCTCGTCCAGGCCAACCAGCCCGATGGTGAGCCCGAGCAGCAGCGACGCGACCCCGCGCAGCCGGGACCGACCCAGCACCGAGGTCACCGCGATGAACGCCAGCACCATGACCGCGAAGTAGTCCGCGGCGCCGAGGTCCACCGCGAACCGGGCGACCGTCGGCGCGAGCAGCACCAGCGCCAGCGTGCCGATCATGCCGCCGACGAAGTTGCCGATCGCCGCCGCGGCCAGTGCCTGCGCGCCCCGGCCCCGCTTGGCCATCGGGTTGCCCTCGATGGCGGTGACCACCGAGGCGCTCTCCCCCGGCGTGTTCAGCAGGATCGACGTGGTGGAGCCGCCGAACATGCCGCCGTAGTAGATGCCGGCGAACATGATGAACGCGCTGGTGGCGTCGAGCCCGAAGGTCATCGGCAGCAGCAGGGCCACCGCCATCGCCGGGCCGATCCCGGGCAGCACGCCGATCGCGGTGCCGAGGATGACGCCGATCGCGGCGAAGAGCAGGTTCTGCGGGGTCAGCGCGGTGCCGAAGCCCTCGACGAGCAGGGAGAGATCCATCTAGAGCACCTCCATCAGCGGCCCACCGGGCAGCGGCACGCCGAGCAGCTCGTTGAAGAGCACCCAGGTGAGCACCGCGACCACCGCGGCGACCAGCGGGTCACGGACGAGGTTGCGGCTGCCGAGCGCGTAGCAGGCGCCCCAGAACAGCACCGCCGACGAGATCGGGAAGCCGACGAGGTCGATCAGCGCCGCGTTGGCGAGGAACGCCCCGGCCAGCAGCAACACCGTCCGCCAGTCGGTCGGCGTCCGGAGGTCGACGTCCTCCCCGGCCTCGGCCGCGCCGCGCCCGCCGCGCAGCACGTCGCGGGCCAGCAGCACCGACACCAGGAGCAGCAGCGACCCCACCACCACGGGCATGGCCTTCGGGCCGATCGGGCCGCGTTGGGTGAAGTCGGTGGGCATGGTCAGCGCGTCGGTGAGCACCAGCACGCCCAGCGCGAACAGCAGCACGCAGATGCCCAGCTCGGCCCTCGACCGCCAGCCGGTGGCGCCGCCCTCTCGCCTTTTCGATGGCTCCGGTGACTCCAGTGTGGCCATTCGCGCGCTCATGCCAGCCCCAACTCCTTCAGCACCGACGCGACCCTGTCGTTCTCCGCGGCCAGGAACGCGCCGAACTCCTCGCCGGGCAGGAACGCCGGCGTCCAGCCATTGAGCCGCAGCGCCTCCTGCCACTGGGGGGTCTCCTGCATCCGGGTGAACAGGGTGACCAGCTTCTCCCGGTCCTTGTCGCTCAGCCCGGGCGGCGCGACGACACCGCGCCAGTTCGTGAAGCTGACATCCACCCCGGACTCCCGCAGCGTGGGCGCGTCGATGCCGGGCACGCGCTCCGGGCTGGTCACCGCGAGCGGACGCAGCTCGCCGGCGGCGATCTGGTCGCGGGTCTCGCCGATGCCGGACACCCCGAAGGCAACCTCGCCGCCGAGCACCGACGCCATCAGCTCGCCGCCACCGTCGTACTGCACGTAGTTGACGTCGGTTGGGGCGATCCCGACGGCCTCGGCCATCAGCATCGGGGCGAGATGGTCGGGCCCTCCTGGCGAGGAGCCGCCGCCCACCTGCACCGCGCCCGGGTCGGCCCGCCACGCCTCGACCAGCTGGCCGATGTCCTGGTACGGCGAGTCCTTGCCGACCACGACGATGTCGGCCTCCTCGGTGAGCCGGGCGATCGGCGTGGTGTCGGCCAGCGACGCCGGGGAGGAGTTCGTGTAGACCGAGCCGACCACGCCCAGCCCCATCGACATGGCCAGCTTGCCGTTGCCGCGCTCGTTGACCAGCCGACCGAGGCCGACGGTGCCGCCGGCGCCGGGCAGGTTGAACACCTCGACGTTGCCGTTGAGCTCGGCGTCCTCGATGGCCTTCGCCGCGTTGCGGGCGGTGAGGTCGTAGCCGCCGCCGGGCGAGTTGGGCACCATGAACCGCAGGCCGCGGATCTGGCTGCCGGTGTCCTCGTCACCTCCCGCGGAGACCAGCGGCGGCACCAGCAGCACCAGCAATGCCGCACCCAGCACCGCGAGCCAGGTTCTCGGGTTCCTCATTCGACGCACCTCGGTGTGCTCGTGGATGTGCCGCCGGCCGCGGGGGCCGGCTGGTCGCAGAATGCTGCCCGGCTCGTGCGGCCGTGTCTCGCTTGCGCGCCTTTTGCGCACTTGTGTTCTTTGTGGTCACGATCCGGTCCGCGACGAAAGTGTCATAGTGGGACGTTCGACGTGACGCGGGAGGTGCGGCGTGGGTGGTCGGGGCTCACTGGCCCGGCAGCTGCTCGGCTGGCAACTCGCGATCGTGTTCGCCCTGCTCGGCTGCGTGGTGACGTTCTCGGTGATCCAGACCGGCAAGAGCTTCGCCGACACCGAGGGCCGGCGGCTGCTGTCGGTCGCGGAGAACGTCGCCGCCACCCCCGGCGTGCGGGTCAGCCTGGCCGATCCGGTGAACCGCGACCCGCTGCCGATCTTCGCGGAGAGCGCGCGCAGCCTCTCCGGCGCCGACTCGGTGATCATCGCCGCGCCGGACCGCCGGGTGCTCACCTCGCCCGACCCGCGGCAACTGCGCGGTGAGCTGCCGCTCGGCGCGAGCACGGTGGAGCAGGGGCGCGCGTGGGTCGGTGAGGTGGACGGCTACCTAGTGGCGCACGTGCCGGTGATCGGCGACGGCGGCCGGATCATCGGGATCGTCGCGGCCGGCACGGAGCAGCCGGGGTTCTTCGAGGGCATCGCCAACTCGCCGGGCAACGCGCTGGCCCTGCTCGGCATCGCGACGGTGATCGGCGTGGCCGGATCGGTGCTGGTCACCTGGCGGGTGAAGCGGCAGACGCTCGGGCTGGAGCCGAGGGAGATCACCGGGCTGGTGGAGCACCGGGAAGCGTTGCTGCACGGCATCAAGGAGGGCGTGCTCGCGCTCGACGAGCACCACCGGATCACCCTGGTCAACGACAAGGCGCGGGAGCTGCTCGCGCTGCCGGGGGACAGCGTCGGCGCGCAGGTCACCGAGCTGGACCTGAACGAGCGGCTGCGCGACGTGCTCACCGGGCGGGCGCACGGCACCGACCAGATCGTGCTGCGCGCCGGCAGGGTGCTGGTGATGAACCGGATGCCGATCTCTCGGGACGGTCGGGTGATCGGCGCGGTGGTGACCCTGCGGGACCGCACCGAGCTGGTCGCGCTGCGCGAGGAGCTGGCGGCGAACTCGCGGGCCACCGACACGCTGCGCGCGCAGGCGCACGAGTTCACCAACCGGCTGCACACCATCGCCGGGCTGATCGAGCTGGGCGAGTACGCCGAGGTGCGCAACTACGTCGACCTGGTCAGCAGGGCGCACGGCGAGTGGCACGACCAGGTGACCGGCCGGATCGAGGACCCGGCGGTGGCCGCGCTGCTGATCGCCAAGGCCAGCCTGGCCGCCGAGCAGGGTGTCGGGCTGCGGCTGACCGAGGGCAGCCGGCTGGCGGCGGTGGACGAGCGGCTGTCGGCGGACCTGGTGACCGTGGTCGGCAACCTGGTGGACAACGCGCTGGACGCGCTGCGCGCGCTGGGCGGCGGCTCCCGGGACGGCTCCGGCGACTGGATCGAGGTGGAGATCCGGCAGACCGACGCCGAGGTGTCGGTGGTGGTGCGCGACTCCGGCCCCGGGGTGGCGCCGGAGATCGTCACCGAGGTGTTCGCCCACGGGTTCACCACGAAGGCCGCGGAGGACGGTGGGCCGCGCGGGCTCGGGCTGGCCATCACCCGGCAGATCTGCCGGCGGCGCGGCGGGACGGTGCGGGTGCACAACGCCGAGTGCTCCGAGCCGCACGGCGGCCCGGGGCCCTTCGACGGGAAAGAGCGCCTCGGGGCTGGGTTGGACGCGCCCCTCGACGGTGGGAAGTGCCTCGGGGCGGTCTTCACGGCGGTGCTGCCGTACGCGCGGGCGGGGGCCGCGCGGTGATCCGGGTGCTCGTGGTGGACGACGACTTCATGGTCGCCAAGGTCCACAGTGGATACGTGGCGCGGACGCCGGGGTTCACCGTGGTCGGCGTCGCGCACACCGGCGCCGACGTGGTGCGGGCGGTCCGTGACCTGCGGCCCGACCTGGTGCTGCTGGACATCTACCTGCCCGACCTCGACGGCATCGCGGTGCTCAGGGAGCTGCGCGCCGATCCGGCCACCGTCGACACCGACGTCATGGTGATCACCGCGGCGCGGGACGTGGACACCATCCGAGGCGCGCTGCGCGGCGGCGCGCTGCACTACCTGATCAAGCCGTTCTCCCAGGCGGCGCTGCGCGAGCAGCTCGAGCACTTCGGGTCGATGCACGAGAAGCTGAACCGGCTCTCCGCGCGGGAGGTGGCCGGGCAGCGGGACGTGGACGCGGTGTTCGGCGCCCGGCCGCGGACGGCCGGGGTGTTGCCGAAGGGGCTCACCGAGCAGACCGCGGAGCTGGTGCGGGAGGCGCTGCGGGCGCATCCGGACGGGTTGTCGGCCAGCGAGTGCGCGCGGGTCACCGAGCTGTCCCGGCCGAGCGCGCGGCGGTACCTGGAGCACTTCGTCGGCACCGGGCAGGCGGAGGTGCGACTGCGCTACGGCGGCACCGGCCGCCCCGAGCGCCAGTACCACTGGCGGGGTTGAGCCGGAGCCAGCCCCCAGGAGCGCCGGCTCCAGCCTGCTGAGGCCGGCCCGACCTGGGGTGGGGCCACCACGGCGCCGGTGAGCCGCGCCGCCCCGGCTACCATGCCCCGGTAAATGCCACCGGACCCCGTGGTCGCGCTCGACGCGCCCGCACCGTGCGGCGTCGCCGTCGCCGCATGGCAGGGGTCGTCGGGGCTGGTGGTCGATGGCGTGCTGGGGTGGCCCGACGTGCTCAAGGACTTGGCCGTGCTGGAGCGGCGTGGTGTCGCCGTGCCCGTGGAGGACCGGGCGCGGCACCTGCGGTGGATCCGGCTCTCACTGGCCTCGCTGGTGGCGACCGTCCCGGCGTTCGTGGTGCTCTTCGGCGGGTTCCTGGACCTGCACGTCTACCGCACCGGCGGCTACGCGTGGCTGCACGGTGTCGGGCTGTACTCGGAGCGCTTCCCGGACCTCGTGCCGGGAATGCGACTGCCGTTCACGTATCCGCCGTTCGCGGCGATCCTGTTCGCGCCGATGTCGCTGCTGCCGTGGCAGGTGGCCAAGGCGGTGCTCACCCTCGTCAGCGTCCTGGCGCTGCTGGCGACCGCGCTGGTCGTCGCCGGGCGGTTGCACGGGCGGACCAGCCGGGCCGTCGTGGTGGCGTGCGCGGTCACCGCGGCGTGGTTCGCGTTCGAGCCGGTGCGGCAGACGGTCGGCTTCGGTCAGGTCAATCTGATCCTGATGGCCCTGGTCACGCTCGACTGCCTGCTGCCCCGCACCCGGTGGCCGCGCGGGCTGCTGATCGGGCTGGCCGCGGCGGTGAAGCTGACGCCGGCGGTGTTCGTGCTGTTCTTCCTGGTCCGCCGGCAGTACCGGGCGGCGGTGGTCGCGGTCGGGTCGTTCGTCGGGTTCGGCCTGCTGGGGCTCGCGCTCGCGCCGTCGGACACGGTGACGTACTGGTTCGACTCGCTGCTCGACCCCGAGCGGATCGGCGGGCTGGCGTACGCGTTCAACCAGTGCTTCCGCGGCGTGCTGCACCGGTTCGTGGCCGACACCCCGGCGGAGTCGGTGCTGTGGATCGGGCTGGTGGCCGCGTCCGGCGCGGTGGCATGGGTCGCGGCCCGGCGGGCGCGGTCCGACGTGGTGGCGTTGCTGGTGGTCGCCGTGTGGGGGCTGCTGGCCTCGCCGGTGAGCTGGTCACACCACTGGGTGTGGGTGGTGCCGGCGGCGCTGGTGCTGGCGCCGGTGGCGGCGCGGGCCGGGACGGCGGTGCGCGTGGCGCTGGCGGTGGCGGCGCTCGTGTTCGTGGTCGGGCCGCACGCGCACCTGCCGCAGACCGGCGACGTCGAGATGCGCTGGACGTGGTGGCAGCACCTGCTCGGATCGAGCTACGTGCTGGCCGCGGTGGCCTTCCTCGTGGTCCTCGCCGTCCGCCCGCTCCCGACTCAGCGGCTGAGCGCCACCAGGAACTGACGCCACGCGGCGGCGCGGACCACCAGCACGCCGCCCCCGGGGTCCTTGGAGTCCCGCACGCCCACGACCTTTTCGGTCACCGCCACCTCGACACAAGCAGGACCATCCGCACTGCTGTACGAGCTCTTGCCCCAAGCGCCAGAGGCAAACGCCACCTCGACGCAGTTGGCTTGGTCGCTGCTGTAGGAGCTCTTGCACCAGGTGACAGAGCCGAGGTCACTCGTGTCCATGGCGCGTGCTCCTCAGGGATCAGGTTCTGCCCGCCAAGCCAGTGATCAGTTCGACCGACTTCGCGGGGCTCAGGGCCTCCTTCAGTATATTGTTCAGCGCCACGCGGTAGCCGGCGAGGTCATCCTTCTCCTCCAAGAACAGGCACGTTCCGTGATTCTCCACGTAGGCGATGCTGGGCTCCTCCTCGAAGTCCAGGATCGCGAATGGGCCGCGTAGTCCCGCGTGCGCCCCTGCGGACAGCGGCACCACCCGGATCGTGATGTTGGGCCGCTCGGCCATATCGATCAAATGCCGGAGCTGGCGGCGCATCACCCCCTCCTCACCGATTGCCCGGTGCAAGGCGCTCTCGTCGATCACCGCCAGGAACTGTAAGTTCCGCCTTCGCAGCACCGACTGGCGCGCCATCCGGGATGCCACCAACTTGCTCAGCTCGGCGTCAGTGATGGCCTGGTTGATGCCCTGGACCACGGCCGCCGTGTACTCGTCGGTTTGCAACAGTCCCGGGATGAACGCCAGCTCGTAGTTCTGGATCCGGGTGGCCCGCGACTCGAAGTCGACGAGTTCCTTCCACACCTCGGGCAGGCCGGTGCCCTGGCTGAGCCACCAGCCCTGCTCGTCGGCCTTGCGCACGATGTCGAGGATCTCCTCGCGGCGCGCCTCGGACACCTTGTAGTAGCCCAGCAGGGCCGCCACGTCACTGATGCGCAGCCCCCGATGGCCCGTCTCGATGCGGCTCAGCTTGCTGGCGGACATGCCCAGCGCCCGGGCGACCTCGGCCGCCGTCTTCCCGGACTTCTCCCGCAACTGGCGGAGGATCGTGGAGACCTGTCTGGATCGCACACTCGTGCTCTCGATTTGTGGCATGCCCAATCCTTCGGCCGGCGATCTCGGTAACTCAATGCCACAAACGTGGGACTTGCTGTCACCTATGGCAACGTGCCATCGTGCTCCGCCCTAGGTCCACGGGGAGGCAACGGTGACGACCGACCACAGTTCACTCAGCCGCGAGTTGTGCCTGCACACGCTCGCCCAGCACGTCCGGGAGGACCGGCCACGACTGTTCGCGATCTACGGCCTACACCATGGCCGACCCCTCGACGTGGTGTGCGGCTGGGGCATGGAATGGGAGCCCGAGTACGGCGGCGCGATTTTCTACGACCCGGAGAACCGGACGATCTGGCGGGCCGACTCCGCGCAACGCCTGCTGGTGAGCCAACAACGTATCGCGGAGGCTCGCCTCGTCCGGTTCGACAACGGCACAATGGAAACGTGATCCGCACCGTTCGGTCGAACGAACTCACCGAGTCCGAGCTCCACGCCATCCGCCGGCTGCTGCTCGAGTGTTACGACGACGACTTCGCCGACGAGGACTGGGAACACGTTCTCGGCGGCTGGCACGTGCTGCGCTACGAGCGCGGCATCCCGGTGTCCCACGCCTCGGTGGTGCCCCGCGTCCTGCGCACCGGCGGCCGGAAGCTCCGCACCGGCTACGTCGAGGCCATGGCCACCCACCCCGAGCACCGCCGCCGCGGCTTCGCCGGCAACGTGCTGGTGGAGGTGAACAAGCACATCCGCCGCGAGTACGAGCTGGGTGCCCTGTCCGACGGCACCGAGATCGACGGCTTCTACCAGCGGCACGGCTGGCAGGTCTGGTTTGGCGAATCCTCTGTGGACACCCCGAGCGGCAGGGTGGCCACGCCGGAGGAGGACGGCGCCATCCTCGTGCTCACCACCCCGGCCAGCGCGAACCTCGACCTCACCGCCCCGATCACCTGCGACTGGCGTCGCGGCGACGTGTGGTGATCGAGCGCCGGTCCGGCCGACGGCGCCGCAACGATGTCCGTTCCGGCGCCGACACGACGGCCGCCATGCACGACCCCGCCGGCCGCCGGTGACCGCCCGTCACCCTCCCCGCCCGCGGAGCGCGGCGAGCTCCTCCGTGGCGTCCCGCCCGGCGGCGGCGGTGCGCCGCAGGAAACCGGCCAGCAGCTCCAGCTCGGCCTCCGTGTATCCGGCGCAGATCTCGTCCAGCGCGGCGCTCATCCCCGAGTAGAGCCGGAACAGCTCGGTGGTGCGGCCGGGAACGGCGCGCACGGCGATCGCCCGACGATCGGCCGCGCCGGGCGTGCGCTCGCGAACCACCCACCCATGGCGTTCGAGCCGGTCGAGGATGCCGGTGAGGGTCGCCGGATGCACCCCCGCCCGGCGAGCGAGGGCAGTCGGCCCGAGCGGCCCGTGCCGGGCGAGCAGTTCGAGGCAGTCCAGGTCCACGTCCTTCAGCCCCAGGTGACCGCCGACCTGGTGGTGGAGCAGCGACAGCTGGTTCCGCAGCTCCCGCAGGGACTGCTTCACGGCGACGGCCGAGCGCCGGCGCCGGCGGCCCGCACCGAGCCTTCCTGAGCTGAGACCCATATAATATGCTCATCATATTATCTGGCCTCCACGATAACCATAACGGTCCCAACGGCCCGTGGCGACCAGACCAGGGCCGTCCGGCACCGTGCCGCCCACCGGCCGAAGGGGCCGCCATGGCCACCGTCTCTACCGTCGTCACCGCGCTGGCCGTCGCCGCCAACGGCTTCTCCGGCGTCGTGGCGCTGTTCCACTTCGGCCCGATTCGTCCGGCGATGGCCAGGGCCGGCGTGCCCGAGTCGTGGCTGACCTTCCCGATCGGCACGCTCAAGACGGCGGGCGCCGCCGGCCTGCTGGCCGGGCTCCTCGGCGTCCTGCTGGTCGGCACGGCCGCGGCCGTCGGTCTCGTCCTGTTCTTCGTCCGCGCCGTCCACACCCACCTGCTGGCCGGCGACTACTCCGTCCAGTTCGGACTGGCGAACGCCTTCCTCCTGCTGAACGTCGCCACGCTCGTGCTGAACCTCTAGCTCGTGCCGTCCGACTCGAAGAAGGTCGGCACGTCCAGCGGTCCGCCGGCGGCGGCGAACTCCTCGTGCGTCGCGGCGCGCAGGTCGGCGTCGGCGAGGTAGTCCGCGGCGGTGAGCGCCAGGCCGAGCGCGCCGTCGGCCACCGCCCGGTCGCCGGCGGGCGACCCCGCTGCGGCGGCGAACTCGGCGGTGTGCAGGGCGACCGTGGGCTCGGAGACCGCGATCATCGGGTGGATGGCCGGCAGCCGGTAGGACAGGTTCCCGAGGTCCGTCGAGCCGGTGATGAAGTCCGGCACCACCCCGGGCGGCAGCGGCGCGCGGCCACACACCCGCTGGTTGACCGTCCACCGGGCGGCGAGCGTGGTGTTGAACCGGATCGGCAGGTAGGCCGGCTGCTCGTCCCACACCAACTCCACCCCGCAGCCGGCGGCCTGCGCGGCGCCGCGGGCGACGGCGGCCATCCGCTCGGCGAGGTCGCGCAGCGTCTCCGGGCGCATCGAGCGGACGTAGAACAAGAGCGCGGCGCGGTCGGGCACCATGTTGGCCCGCGAGCCGCCGTCGGTGAAGACGCCGTGCACCCGGTCGCCGGGCGGGAGGTGCTGGCGCAGCGCGGCCACGCCCTGGTAGGCGGCGACCGCGGCGTCGAGCGCGTTGCGTCCCATGAACGGCTGGGCGGCGGAGTGCGCGGTGACCCCGGTGAAGATCATCTCGAGCTGGCGGCGGCCGAGGAACGGGTGCAGCGCGATGTCGTGGCCGAACGGGTGGAGCATGAGCACGGCGTCGACGTCGTCGAACACACCGGCCCTGGCGAGGGTCTCCTTGCCGCCGCCGCCCTCCTCCGCCGGCGTGCCGACGAGCGAGATCCGGCCGCCGAGCCGGTCCAGCACGGGCGCGACGCCGAGGAACGCGCCAACCGCGGTGGCGCAGATGATGTTGTGCCCACAGCCGTGGCCGACGCCGGGCAGCGCGTCGTACTCGGCGAGGACCGCGACGTGCGGGCCGGACGTGCCGGCCGTGACCCGCAGCGCGGTGTCCAGCCCGCCGACGCCCACCCGCGCGGGGTGGCCGTGCGCGGCGAGCAGCGTCGCGACGGCACCGGCCGAGCGGTGCTCGGTGAAGCCGGTCTCCGGGTGGGCGTGCAGGTCGCGGCTGAGCGCGACCAGCTCGTCCCGGCGCGCGGCGACCTCGGCGGTGACCCGGTCGCGCAGGTCGTCGGGGGCGCCGCGGTGGTCCGAGGTGAGGGGTTGGGCGCGCCGCACGGCGTCGGCGGTCTCGGCGGTGAGCGCGCGGAGGTAGCTGTCGTCCGGGGGCACGGGGCTGGTGGCGGTCACCTGCCGCACCCTAACGGTGTGCCCGGGGTTCGGCGACGAGCTCCAGCGCGGGGTGGTCCACATCGGCGTGCCGCGGCAGCTGTTTCGCCGCGCCTGATCGGTGTTGCCCAGGTGGCAACGTTCCGGGCCACGCCGTCCGGCCGGACCAGGGCTTCCGTACTCGGCGGTGCCGCGGGCACATGCACCGGGGGCAACGCAACACCCACCAGGGCGCACGTGCCGGGCACCTCAGCGGGCTCGGTGCTGGTGCCCCGCGTGCCGAGTTGCGCATCGGGCAAGTCCATCGGCACGGTTCCGCCCGCTCACCTGCTCCGAACGCGAGTGGGCCAGCGAATGCACTTGCCCGACAGGCAAGCAACCACCCACCAGGATGTGAGCCGCGTCCGAGTGGCGGCCTTGCCCGCCCGGCAACGTCAGCGACCGCCTCTTCGCGCCCCAGCAGCGAGAACGACGAGACACGCCCGACAAGCGGTTGCCGCCCTGGCACGCAAGCACCCCGATCCGATACCCCTCCGACTCCGCCTGGTCGGTCTTGCCCACCAGGCAACGCGTAGCGACCACCTCCTGGTACTCGACGAGGGAGAACGGCCAGGCAGGGTCCGGCAAGCACTTGCCTCTCCGGCAGGCACGCGCTCGATCCGGTACTCCTCCGGCCACCCCTTGGTCGAGCTTGCCCACCCGGCAACGCCACCCGCTACCTTCTCGCCGCTCACCAGCCAGGACGAGGCTCACCCCCGAGAAGCACTTGCCCTCCCGGCACGCAAGCGCCGGATCGGGTGCTTCCGCGCCGCGCCTGGCCGGCGTTGCCCCGGCGGCAACACCGCGGCTCGCTCCTCCTCGCCCGACCAGCGCACCCGCACCGGCAGCGCCCGCAACGCACCTGCGGCCGGGGCAACGCAACACCCACACGGACGACAGAAAGTCGCGCTGGAACGGTCCCGCCTCCTGTCGCAGGAAACTCACCGCGCGGAAACCGATCGGTGAGGACAGCCGCACGCAGGACCGCAACCCCGACACCCGAAGCCGGGTACGGCAGCGCGTGTTCCGAACCCTGCGGGCCTTGTTGCCGAAGCTCCTCCCCGAGCACCCCTGACCTGCCACCGCACCCGCGCGGGCAACACCCGCCGGAACGATCAGGCGCGAAGCTCCGGTGGGATGAGACCGGCCTCGTGGGCGACGATGGCCGCCTGCACCCGGTTGCGGACGTCGAGTCGCTCGAGGACGGTGGAGACGTACACCTTCACGGTGCCCTCCACCACGTGCAGCCGCCTGGCGATCTCCGCGTTGGACAGACCGGCGCCGACCAGCCCGAGCACCTCGCGCTCCCGGCCGGTCAGCCCACCGACCCGCTCCACCGCGCGCGGCCGCGGCCCGGCACCGGCCAGCTGGTCCACCACCCGCCGGGCGACCGCCGGCGAGAGGTAGGCGGCACCGGCCGCCACCGCGCGCACCCCGGCGATGATGTCGTGCGGGTCCCCGGTCTTCAGCACGAACCCGCTCGCCCCTTCCCCGAGCGCGCGGGAGATGTAGGCGTCGTCGGCGAACGTCGTGAGGACCAGCACGGCCGTCGCGGTGGTCAGCCGACGGAGCTCCGCGGCCGCGTCCAGCCCGTCGAGCTCCGGCATGCGGATGTCGAGCACGGCCACGTCCGGCCGGTGGGCCAGCACCAGGTCCACCGCCTCCCGACCGGTGCCCGCCTCGCCGACGACCTCGACGTCGTCCGCCGCGGCCAGCACCGCGCGGACCCCCATGCGCACGACCGTCTCGTCGTCGGCGAGCACCACGCGGATCATGCCCGCATCATCGCCGGCGGTCACGGGTCGCGGACGAGCAGGGCCTTGTCCACCAGCCGCCCGTCCCGGAAACACAGCCGGTAGAGGTCGTCGCGGCGCCCGTCGAACGGGTTCGGGTGGGTGCTGTAGTACCGGCAGCTCGACCGGGGCGGCGCGGGCGGCACACCGCCCGGCGCGTCCACCCGAGTGTGCACGGGCAGCACGGCGGCCACCTCGGACTCGGGCTGGCCGAGACGCAGCCGCGCGTAGTCGGCGGGCGCGAGCACCGAGGTCGCCGCGTCGAAGACGCGGTACCCGAGTGCGCTGACGACGATGCCGGCGGACACCCCGAGGGTCAGCAGCACGGTTCGCCGCGCGCTGTGCCGCACCTGTCGCTCCACCCGCCGGCGCCGCTCGCGGGTCACCAGCGCGGGGGCGGCCGCGGTGACCGCTCTGGCCGGCAGGTGCGCGGTGACCTCGAAGCCGCCGTCCGCGCGGGGCTCGGCGGCGAACCGGCCACCGACGAGCGTCACGCGCTCGGCCAGCCCGACCAGCCCGTTCCCGCCGCCCACGACGTCCCGCGGGGGCTCCGCGGCGGGGCCGTTGCGGACCACGAGATCGAGACCGCCGGCCGAGCGGGCGAGCCGTACCGTGACCGCGGCGCCAGGGGCGTGCTTGACCGCGTTCGTGATCGCCTCGGTGACCACGCGATGCACGGTGCGGGCGATCACCGGATCCGCCGGAGCCTCATCGACGTCGCCGGCCAGCTCCGCCCGCAACCCGGACCGGCGGGCCCGCTCGACGACCTCCGCCACCGTCTCGACCGGCTCGTCCAGCTCGGCGCGCAGCAACCGGACCACGTCGGCCAGCCGTTCGGCCGCCGCGGTGACGCCGGACCTGGCCGCCCTGGCCGCGTCGCGGTGCTCCGCCGGCAACGTGGGAGCGACCTCCAGCGCGCCGACCCGCAACGCCGCCCGCGCCAGCTCGTGCCCCACCAGATCGTGCATCTCGGCGGCGAGTCGGGTGCGTTCCCGCATCCGGGCCTGCTCGGCCTCCCGCTCCAACCACTCGGCGCGGTCCCACCCGGCCCGGACCAGCTCCGCGAACCGGCGCCGGTACCGCCCGACCGACCAGGGCACGACGGCGAACAGCGCGGTGCCGGCGAGGGTGGCCAGCACGGTGTCCGCCCCGCCGGTCGCGACGAGCGCTCCGACCACCGCGCCGGCCATGGCGACGACCAGGACCACGACACCCCGCTGCGGCGCGGCGGCGTGCCGGCCGGCCAGGAAACCCAGCGCGACGAGCCCCTGGGCCAGGGTCAGCAGCCCCAGTGCGCTGTCCGACTCCGCACGGGAGAGGAAGCCGACCTGCCACGCCGCGGTGATCAGCACCAGCGCCCCCGCCGGTCGACGCCGGACCACCAGCACCGCCACCGCGAGCACCACCAGGTACCCCGCCGCCTCCCAGGGCGCCAGCCGGCCGGGCCGCGTGGTGAGCGCGGCCAGGACGACCGGCAGCGCGGTACCGGCCCACAGGGCCATCGCGCGGGCGGTCGGCATCGGTCGTTCACTTCCGGCTCGGGGCGGTACGACGGTCGGCCCGTCGTGCTCCCAAGGACCGTGCCCCAGGAGCGCGCCGCCGGCGGTGGTTCCCCGCAGCCGGGAGACGGCCGGGGCCAGTATGCGGGCCGCCACCGGCAGGCTCGCCGCGACCACCGCGCCGAGCAGGAGGCCCGCCAGCACGTCGTGCGGGTAGTGCACGCCGGCGACGACCCTGGACGCGGCGGCGAGCACCGCCACGCCGGCGGCGAACCCGCCGAGGGCCCGGCTCGACCAGAGCACCGCGACGGCCGCGGCGCCGGCGATCGTCGCGTGGTTGCTGGGGAACGACCAGTCACCGAGCTCCGGGCAGGCCACGGCCGTGGCGACGTCGCCGAGCACGCGGCACGGCCGGTCCTGCTCCCACAGCCCCTTGACCGTCTCGCTCACCGCGTAGGCGAGCACCGTCACCACCGGTGCCAGCACGGCGCGGGCCATCACCGCGACCCCACCCGACCGGGCGCGCCACCACAGCACGACGAACAGCACCGCGAACACGCCGAGCACCGCCTCGGTCGCGAACGCCACGAACGCCCGCAGCGGCTCCGGGCTCGCCGCACCGAGCCCCGCGAGGTCGAGGTACCACTCGGCACTGAGGTCGGGAACGTCCGGGACATCCGGAGACCACGCGTATTCCTGCATGGACGCGACGCTACGGCGGGCACCGGGCGGCGGACCTCGGCCGAAAGGCACGCGTTCGCCCTGCCGTTCGGCAGGGATCGCGGCCCGCCGAACGGCAACCTCCGGACACCGGAGATCAGTCCTCGAGGCGGCGACGCGCTCGCTTCACCTCGGACCGGTGCTTCTTCGCGGCCAGGCGACGCTCCTTGGCGCCGCGACTGGGCTTGGTCGGCCGGCGTTTCGGGGGCGGCGGCGCCATCGCGGTGCGCAGCACGGCGGCCAGGCGCTCCCTGGCGGCCTCCCGGTTGGCCAGCTGCGCGCGGTGCTCGCTCGCCACCACGGTGAGCACCCCGTCGACCAGCCGGCCGGACAGCCGACGCAGTACCCGCTCCCGGAGCTCCTCCGGCAGCGACGGCGAGCCCGCGACGTCGAACGACAGCTCCACCCGCGAGTCGGTGGTGTTCACCCCCTGCCCACCGGGCCCGGAGGAACGGGAGAACCGCTCCCGCAACTCCCCGGCGGGAATCACCACCCGCGAGCTCACCCGAACGCCGTCCATCAACCCCCATTGTCCCCGCCGATCGCGGCAGCAACGGAACCTGGTGGTGTGCGTCATGTGTGGATGGCTGGTGGCCATCCCGCTCACCCGGCACCCGTCGTCGAGCTGGTGTCCGGCGCCTGGGCGCGACGGGCCGACCTTCGCCTGGTCGACGCGCTCCACGTCGAGCTCGCGGCCCGGCCGCGCGTACCTCTGGTCACCACCGATCATCGGCTGGCGTGGGCGTTCTCGATCGCCGAGGCGAGCGGTCCGGCCGAGCGCCGGTGACGCAGACTGGGGCATGCCCAGCGACGCCTTCGCCACGTTCGAAGCGGAACGGCCACGACTGTTCGGCCTGGCCTACCGGCTGCTCGGTTCGGCCCACGAGGCGGAGGACGTCGTGCAGGACGCCTTCCTCCGGTGGAACGGCGCGGACCACGTGGTCGACCGGCCGTCCGCCTGGCTGGCCAAGGTGGTCACCAACCTCGCGCTCAACCGGCTGACCTCGGCGCGCGCCCGCCGCGAGCGCTACGTCGGCCCGTGGTTGCCGGAGCCGGTGCTGACCACCGGCGACGCACTCGGCCCGGTGGAGACCGCCGAGCAGCGGGAGTCCGTGTCGCTGGCGTTCCTGACGCTGCTGGAACGGCTCACCCCGGCCGAGCGGGCGGTGTTCGTGCTGCGCGAGGCGTTCGGCCACCCGCACCGCGACATCGCCGAGATCCTGGAGCTGTCCGAGGCCCACTGCCGGCAGCTGCACCGGCGGGCCCGCCAGCGGCTCCGGGCGGACGGGCCACGGTTCGACGTCGACCGCGCGGACGCGACCCGGCTGGTCGAGCGGTTCCTGGCGGCGGCCCGCGACGGCGACGTCCCCGCGCTGGAGCGGATGCTGGCAGCCGACGCGACGTCGTGGGCCGACGGCGGCGGCCGGGTGGGCACCGCGCGCCGCCCGATCCTCGGCCGCGAGCGGGTCGCCCGGTACCTCGCCGGTGCGGTGACCCGGTTCGGGGCCGGCATCGCGCTCGAGATCACCGAGGTCAACGGCTGCCCCGCGGCGGTCGGCTGGGCCGGCGGGACGGTGGTCGGGGTGCTGGTCCCGGAGCTGGCCGAAGGGCGCGTCGCCGCGCTGCGGATCGTCGCCAACCCGGAGAAGTTGCGGTTCCTGTCCCGGCAGCTGTCACGTTCCGCGGGCCCGTCCGGTTCGTAGGGGCGTGACCGAAAGGAGGCGCCCGTGATCGTGGTGACGGGTGGGACCGGGCTGCTCGGCCGGCGGGTAATCGAGCGGCTGGTGACCGAAGGACAGGACGTGCGGGTGCTGAGCCGGCGCCCGCGGCCGGCCGGCGAGGGCGGCCGGTACGCATGGGCGACCGCCGACCTGGGCACCGCGGACGGGGTTGTCCACTGCGCCACGGCGGTCAGCCGGCGCGGCGAGCCCCGGCTGGCCGAGCGGCTGGTCGAGGCGGCCAGGCGGGCCGGGACGGCGCACCTGGTGTACGTCTCCATCGTCGGCGTCGACCGCGTCCCGCTGCCCTACTACCAGGGCAAGCTCGCGGCGGAACGGGTCATCGCGGGGTCCGGCCTCCCGTACACGATCCTGCGCGCCACGCAGTTCCACGACCTGCTCCGAACCCTGTTCGCCAAGGCGGCCCCGCTGCCGGTCCTGCCGGTGCCCGACCTGTGCTTCCAGCCGGTCGACGTCGGCGAGGTGGCCGACCGGCTGGCCGAGCTCGCCACCGGCGAACCGGCCGGCCGAGCCCCGGACGTGGCCGGGCCGCGGGTCCGTGCGGCCCGGGACCTCGCCGCGGTGTTCCTCCGGGCCACCGGCCGCCGGCGCCCGCTGCTCCCGGTCCGGCTGCCCGGACGGGTCTTCCGCGCCTACCGCGCCGGTGGGCATCTCGCGCCGGACCGCGCGGTCGGCACGATCACCTTCGAGGATCACCTCGCCGCGCACCCGGCGCCGCTCGGCTCCTACCGGGGGCAGCGATGACGGCGCGAGGCTGGCTGCGGCCGGGGCTGGCCTTCCTCGCCGTGGCCTACGGGCTGGCCGGACTCACCCAGCTCCTGCTGCCAAAGGCGTTCTTCGACTACTTCCCCTGGGTCGACCTGCTGCCGCCGTACAACGAGCACCTCCTGCGCGACGTCGGTGCGCTGACCGTCGGCAACGCGCTCGTGCTCGCGGTCGCGGCCGTCGCCATGGAGCGCCGCCTCGTGTACACCGCGCTGGCCGCCAACCTGGCCTTCGCGGTGCCGCATTTCGTGTTCCACACCACCCACCTGGAGGGCTTCACCCCGGCGGAGGTCATCTCCCAGACGGGCTTTCTGGTCCTGCTCGTCGTGATTCCGGCCGCGCTGCTCGTCCTGGCGTGGCGGCGGCCGCCCGGCTAGAAGCGCGGGTGGTGGCCGTCGAGCACGGCCCGCGGGCCGTCGGGGTCGTCGGCCGGGCGCACGTCGCCCAGCACCCACGCCGGGATGTGCCGCGCGGTGAGCACCGCCAGCGCCCGGTCGACGTCCTCCGGCGCCACCACGGCCACCATGCCCACGCCCATGTTGAACGTCTTCTCCATCTCGACGGCCGCCACCCTGCCGATCTGCGCGATCAGCGCGAAGACCGGCGCCGGGGTCCACGTGCCGCGCTCCAGCGTCGCCACCAGACCACGGGGCATCACCCGCGCCAGGTTCGCCACGAGACCACCGCCGGTGACGTGCGCGAACGTGCGCACCTCCGCCTCGGCGGCGAGCGCGAGGCAGTCCCTGGCGTAGATCCGGGTCGGTTCGAGCAGCTCCTCGCCGAGCGTTCGGCCCAACTCCTCGACGTGCCCGTCCAGCGGCATCCGCGCGATGTCCAACAGCACGTGCCGGGCCAGCGAGTACCCGTTGGAGTGCAACCCCGACGACCCCATCGCGATCACCACGTCGCTCGGCCGCACTCGCTCGGGGCCGAGCAGCGCCGCCGCCTCGACCACGCCGACCCCGGTGGCCGACAGGTCGTAGTCGTGCTCGCCCATCATCCCGGGGTGCTCCGCGGTCTCCCCGCCGAGCAGCGCGCACCCCGCCTGGACGCATCCCTCGGCGATGCCGGCAACCAGCGCCTCGATCTTGCTCGGCAGCACCTTGCCGACCGCGATGTAGTCCTGCAGGAACAGCGGCTCGGCCCCGGTGACCACGAGGTCGTCGACGACCATCGCCACCAGGTCGACGCCCACCGTGTCGTGCTTGTCCAGCGCCTGCGCCACGGCGATCTTCGTGCCGACGCCGTCGGTGGAGGACGCCAGCACCGGCTCCTTCCACCGGTCCAGCTTCAGCTGGAACAGCCCGGCGAACCCGCCGACGCCACCCAGCACCTCGGGCCGGGACGCCCGCTCCGCGTGCGGCCGGAGCAGCTCGACGGCCTGGTCACCGGCCTCGATGTCCACACCGGCGGCGGCGTAGGTGGCGCTGGCGGACTCGCTCACGAAGCGGACTCCATCCTCGACTCTGTCATCTGCCAGGGAGCTCTGGTCGGGCTAGGGACGCCGCACGGCGTCCTCGGCACCGTACCCGGCCGGCGGGACCGACATCCGGGAGACCGGAGCCGTCACCGCGTTCCCGGCGCCCTCCAACCCTTCCAGCAGGTGCTTGCCGATCAGCGCGTCGTCGGGCAGCGGGATCGGGTACTCGCCGTCGAAG
Source organism: Amycolatopsis arida (assembly GCF_900115565.1). Taxonomy (GTDB): domain Bacteria; phylum Actinomycetota; class Actinomycetes; order Mycobacteriales; family Pseudonocardiaceae; genus Yuhushiella; species Yuhushiella arida. The sequence continues at coordinate 320,007 of NZ_FOWW01000003.1, forward strand.
CACGCCGCGCACAGCCGGGACCGGGGCTGCTCGGACGCGGCGACCAGGCCGTCCAGCGAGACGTAGCCCAACGAGTCGGCGCCGATCGAGCGGCGCACCCCCTCCAGGTCGAGGCCGTTGGCGATCAGCTCGGCGCGGGAGGCGAAGTCGATGCCGTAGAAGCACGGCCAGCGCACCGGCGGCGAGGCGATCCGCACGTGCACCTCCAACGCTCCGGACTCGCGCAGCATCCGCACCAGCGCGCGCTGGGTGTTGCCGCGCACGATGGAGTCGTCCACCACCACCAGCCGCTTGCCGCGGATCACGTCGCGCAACGGATTGAGCTTGAGCCGGATGCCGAGCTGCCGGATGGTCTGCGACGGCTGGATGAAGGTGCGCCCGACGTAGGCGTTCTTCACCAGCCCCGAGCCGTAGGGGATGCCGGAGGCCTGCGCGTAGCCGATCGCCGCCGGGGTACCGGACTCGGGCACCGGGATCACCAGGTCGGCCTCCACCGGGTGCTCCTCGGCGAGCCGGCGGCCGATCTCCACCCGCGTGGCGTGGACGCTGCGGCCGGCGATGGTGGTGTCGGGCCGGGCGAGGTAGACGTACTCGAACACGCAGCCCTTCGGCTCCGGTCCGGCGAACCGCGAGGAGCGCAGCCCCTCGGCGTCGATGGCCAGCAGCTCGCCGGGCTCGACCTCGCGGACGAACGACGCGCCGACGATGTCCAGCGCGGCCGTCTCGCTGGCCACCACCCAGCCGCGCTCGAGCCGGCCGAGCACCAGCGGCCGCACACCGTGCGGGTCGCGGGCGGCGTAGAGGGTGGTCTCGTCGGCGAAGACCAGGCAGAACGCGCCGCGGAGGGTGGGCAGCAGCTCGGTGGCGGCGGCCTCGATGCCCTTGTCGGCGGCGGCCGCGGCGAGCAGCCCGCAGACGAGGTCGGAGTCGGTGGTGGCGCCCCGCCTGTCGATCACCCCGAGCTCCCTGGCCCGCTCGTGCAGCTCGGCGGTGTTCACCAGGTTGCCGTTGTGCCCGAGGGCGAGGCCGGAGCCGGCGGCGGTGGTACGGAACGTGGGTTGGGCGTTCTCCCAGCTGCCGCCTCCGGTCGTGGAGTAGCGGCAGTGCCCGACCGCGATGTGCCCCTGCAGCGAGGAGAGCACCTGCTCGTCGAACACCTGGCTGACCAGCCCCAGGTCCTTGAACACCACGATCTGGCTGCCGTCGGACACCGAGATGCCGGCGGCCTCCTGGCCACGGTGTTGCAACGCGTACAACCCGTAGTAGGACAGTTTCGCGACCTCCTCGCCCGGCGCCCACACGCCGAACACGCCGCACTCCTCGCGCGGCTCGGGATCGGTGTGGGCGGGGTCGTCGGGCTGGTGAGGCGCGGCGGGTCCGGTGGGCTGGTCGGGATGCACCGCAAAGCTCCCTGGCAAGACGGGGGTGGCCTACCTCTGAAGTGTAGACGCCGAAGGACGCCGGACCGCCCCCGCGCGCCACATCGAGACGGTGCTCACCGCGAAGCGCTCACCACCGCTCACCACCGCTCACCACGCAGCCCTCGAAGCGTTCATGCCCGCGCGAGTGCGGCCCGCGCGCGGTGAATCGGGCGCCGAAGGGGGCGCCGCGAGCGTGGAACTCGCGGTCTCGAGCGTAGATTTCGATGTCCCGAACGGAGATCTCGCGGTGGGTGGAGACGGCCGTGGGCCCCGGCGAGGTGCCGGGGCCCACGGTCCTGAAGATTCAGTTGGTCACGCGGTGACTACGAGAAATTTCGACCGCCCGGCGTCGTCCGGGACCCAGCAACCGCTGGAGTGTCCCCTGCTGACCGCGTACTCGTCGTCCCCGAGGGACAGCAGCTCGCCGACCACCCGCCGGAGATCGCCGCTCGACCGCCAGAGCACCGTCTTCGGTTCCAGCACGTCGGCCTCGTCGCCGGGCATCCGCATGGCGATCACGTCGTCCTCGGCCTCGAGCCGAACCATGTCGATCACCGAGCCGTGGGCCCGGATCCCGACCACCGCGACCACCTCGCCCCGCGCGTCGCGCGGGTGCACGAACCGGTAGCCGCGGTCGATCAGCCGGCGCAGCGCGGTCTCGGTGTCGACGGCGCGTTGCTCAGGAGAGGACGTCATCGAACTCGCCGTCCTTCGCACCCGCGAGGAAGGCCGCCATCTCCTCCCGCGTGTAGATCAGGGCGGGACCGGTGGGGAAGCGCGAGTTGCGCACCGCCACCCGGCCGTCGCCGAGCGGGGCCACCTCGACACAGTTGCCGACGGCACCGCTGTGCCGGCTCTTGCGCCAGGCCGCGTCGGTCAACAGTTCGGCCGACACTCCGTTGTGAACCTGCTCCATGATCGATCCCCACCTTCCCGACTTCACCACTGGGGGATGCATCTGCACGTGCATCTGGTCGTGCACAGAACGTAGCACGTGCCGGTGCGCGTGTGAATGCACGTGCAGCAAACTTTCGCCGAATCTTCGCCTGAGTGGGTGACTTGGCAGCGCAACGCCTTGACTTAAGCTGACGGGCTTCGCACTTCCCCGACCTTCTGGCCGGGTCGCTCCCGGGCCCGTGTGCGTGTGTCGGGATCCCGGCCGAATCGCTCCTGATCTGCTGGTTCGCCCTGGAGCACCTCGTGGTGCGGGCCGCGTGCCGGCACTCCCCGGAGCGCCGGGACCGCGCCGGCCGCCGTGGCCCATCTCCCGAACCGGCCCCGGGAGTGCCACAAGCGGCAATCCCACCGCTGCCACTATTGGCAAGGCAGAGCCAGCCGGCAGCCCGGGGGCGCACCATTGGCAAGGCAGAGCCAGCCGGCAGCCCCGGGGCGGTACCCGGCCCGTGATCAGCAGTCCATGCGCGGCCCGGTTGCGCTATCCGGCCCGCGACCAGCACCCATGCGCAGCCCGGCCCAACCGGCAGTCCCTGCGCAGCCCCGGCTCAGCCGGCAGCCGGTACGGACCCGCAACCCGTGGTCGGTAGGCACCCTCGACCCGTAGTCGGTACGCACCCGCGACCCGTGACCAGTAGCCCATGCGGACCCCGACCCATGGTCCGCGCAGTCCGTGCGCATTCCCGACCCGTGGCCGACATGCCGTACGCGACCCGCCGGAGCCGGCAGGCTGCCGGAACTCGCCAGGCGGTGGCCCAGCACCAGGCCGGCACGTGGAACTGGGATTTCGGCGGGTGCGAGGCGTCTCCCCGAGTTGTCCACAGACCTGGGCCGATGTGGACAACCGCCTGCGGGAAAGCGCTTTCCACCTGGTTCCGTCAGAGCGCACCTCTAGGCTGGAAGTCAGGGGATCGAACCCCAGGCGGGTGGTGGCCCCCTGGAGGGTGGGCCTTTGGTGAGGCGGCCGTTCGACGCGGCAGTGGTTCGCGGTCGCGGGTTCGCGGCAGCAGTTCGACGCGGCGGGATTCGGCGAAGCGTCTTTCACCGCGGCGGAGTTTCCCCACGCCGGACGCTCGACCAGCGGGCGTTCGGTGCGGCAGGCGTTCGGTGCGGCGCACGTTCCCCGCGACGGGGCCCGACGCGGCGGACCTTCGATGTGCCGGGCGCTCGGTGCGGCGGGGCTCGATGCGGCGGGCACTCGATGCGGCGGACGTTCCCTGCGCCGAGCGCTCGACGCGGCGGACGCTCAATGCGGCGGGCGTTCCCTGCACCGGGCGTTCGGTGCAGGGAACGCCCGATGGAACCGTGGTTCGACACGGCGGCCGTTCAGCGCGGCAAGCCGTTGGCCGGAGCGGTGTTCAAGGCGGCGGGCCGTTCGGCGCGGCGAGCCGTTGGCCGGAGCGCTTCAGCACCGCGGCCGTTCGGCGCGGCGGGTGTTCAAGGCGGCGGCCGTTCAGCGCGGCAGCCGTCGGCCGAAGCGGTGGCCGAAGCGGTGGCCGAAGCGGTGGCAGCCTCAACCGGGTGGCACCCACAATCGGGCCGCCGCTCGGCGTGGCCGCCGTTCGGGCACAGCGCCACCGAAGGCGCCTCCCACCCTGCCGTCGGAGGCGGGCGTCAGACCTCCGCGCGCACCTTCGTCAGCCACTGCCGGGTGCGGTCCGGCGTCTCGGCGTCGACCGCGAGGCGGTCCAGCGCTCGGCTGTAGACCTCGATGTCCTCGGGCTTCTCCACGTACACCGCCCCGGTCAGGTGCTCGACGTAGGCGATGTTCGGCAGCTCCGGCGCGGCGAACCGGAGCAGGGTGAAGGCACCCTCCGCCGCGTAGCCACTCTGCTCGTACGGCACGTACTGCAGCGTGATGTGCGGCAGCGACGTCAGCTCGAGCAGCTTGTCGATCTGCTCCCGGTGCACCCGGCACCCACCGATCGGCCGGCGGATCACCGACTCGTCGACGACCACCCAGAGCCGCGGCGCGTTGGGCCTCGCCAGCACCTTCTGCCGGCGCATCCGCATCGCCACCCTGCGCTCGACGTCGTCGTTCGACTTGTCCGGCATCCCGTGGCTGGCGACCGCCCTGGCGTAGTCCTCGGTCTGCAGCAGGCCCGGCACGAACTGCAGCTCGTAGGTCTGGATCCGGTCCGCGGCCTCCTCCAGCCCGAGGTAGGCGTCGAACCACTTCGGCGTCAGGTCGCTGTAGCGCTGCCACCAGCCGGCCTGGTTGGACTCCTTGACCATGTCCAGGTACACGGCGCGCTCTTTCGGATCGGAGACGCCGTACATGGTCAGCAGGTCGGAGACGTCGCGCTCCTTGAACCCGACCCGGCCGAGCTCCATCCGGCTGATCTTCGACTCCGACGCGCGGATCTGGTAGCCGGCGTCGGCGCGCGAGATGGCGGCCTGCTCACGGAGCCTGCGTAACTGGGACCCGAGGACGATCCGACGCGCGGTGGGACCGCCACCAAGATCGGCGCCGCCCGTGGTCATCGTGTGCTTCCTCTTCCTCGCCGCGTACCGTCGCTGCAAACGTTGCGCAGAAGCACTATACTCCAAACTTCAACAATACGATCCGTCCCGATTACCCTCGGTGCCGTCGCCGCTGATCCTCTCGCGACCACCGTTTACCGGTCGAGTCCGACCCCTTACCCTAAGTCGGGTTCGCAGCTGTCCGCCACGTCATACTGTGAGGCTCACCATGCCCGGCACTCCGACCCGGTCCGACCCCAAGCCACCCGTCGGCGTCGACCCCACCAGGGCCAGCATCGCGCGCGTCTACGACGCCTTCCTCAACGGCAAGGACAACTACGAGATCGACCGCGAGGTGCTACGGGGCGTCCAGAAGGCCGCACCCGAGGCACAGGACCTCGCCACCGAGAACCGCGGCTTCCTGATCCGGGCCTCCCGGTTCCTCGCCGAGCAGACCGGGATCACGCAGTACCTCGACTGCGGCTCGGGCCTGCCCACCGCGGAGAACACCCACCAGGTCGTGCAACGGATCCAGCCGGAGTCCACCGTCGTCTACGTGGACAACGACCCCGTCGTGATCGCGCACGGCAGGGCGCTGCTGGTGGAGAACGAGCTCACGCACTTCTCCGACGCCGACATCTTCAACCCGCCGAGCGTGCTCAAGGACCCGGTGGTGCGCAGGCACCTCGACTTCTCCGAGCCCATCGCCCTGCTGCAACTGGGCACGCTGCACCACTACACCGGCGAGCGGAACCCGGCCGACATCATGCAGGAGTACGTCGACGCGCTGCCGTCGGGCTCCTACATCGCGATCAGCCACTTCCTCGATCCGGAGAACGAGCACAGCACGGTCGCCCGCAAGATGGAGCACATGTTCCTGCACAGCCCCATGGGCAGCGGCAAGTTCCGCACCAAGGCGGAACTCGAGGAGCTGTTCTGCGGGCTGGAGATGGTCGAGCCGGGGCTGGTCCTCTGCGCGGACTGGTGGCCGGACGGCCCGCGGCTCAAGCCGCTCAACCAGGTGCAGTACTGCATCGCGGGCGGTGTCGCGCGCAAGCCCTGACCGCATCGGCCGACCCCACGGGCGGCGTCACGGTCGCAGGACCGGCAGCCAGCGGGAGAGGTCGGCGCGGGTACCCGACGCGCTGACCCTTCCCGCGGCGACCGCCGCCGGCCAGTCGACGAGCCCGGTGGCCAGCTCGAGCCAGGTGCGCGGATCCGTCTCCACGACGTTGGGCGGTGTCCCCCGGGTGTGCCGGGGCCCCTCGACGCACTGCACGGCGGCGAACGGCGGCACCCGCACCTCGACGCTGCGACCGGGCGCGTCGGCCGCCAGCGTGCGCAGGCTCAACCGCACCGCGGCGGCCAGCTCGGCGCGGGGTGGCTGAGGCTCCTCGCCCCGCAGCCATCCCGCCACCCGAGCGACGGCGGCACGTAACTCACCGGGGTCGACCGAGCGCGATGCGATCATGGCCAAACACTAGGATGTCGCCGGCAACACTGGCGACGCGACCAACGTGGGGACCAACATGGCGCAGCGGGACGAGGCGGACCGGCTGATACCCAAGCCCGGGTCCGCGCGGAAACCGAAGATCACCCGCGAGATGCGGGCGAACGCCAGGGCCAACCCGAACAGCTGGCTCTACGTCATCGACGAGGCCTTCGATCCCAACGGTCGCGTGCCGTCGTGGGCGGTGGTCGGCGCCTACCCGGTCAACGCCGACGGCGACATCGTCGAGGACTTCCATCCCAACGACCGCTACCGACCCTCCCCCAAGGCGTTGGGCTTCCCGGAGCCGAACAACGACCTCGAGCGGCTGCTGCAGCTGGTCCGCACGAAGCACCGGCCGCCGGAGGACCTGCCCCGGGTCATCCTCGACGCCACGCTGTTCGTCTACGCCATGTCGCCGGTGCAGCGCACGGTCATCGGCTTCCACGACACCGAGGGCCGGGTGCTCGTGCCGGCCTACACCTCGAAGTCGCTGGTGCCCAAGGACTGGCCGCACGCCCGAGCCGTGCTCGGCCGGGACCTGGTCGAGCTGCTCGCCGGGCACCCGGTGGCGGTCAACCCACACGACATCGTGACGGCGGTGGTCCCGGCGGAGCACCTGGTCCGCGCGCTCGCCGAGGAGCGCTGACCTCGCCCATCCCCCACTCGGCCGGGTGACACCCGCTCGCGAACCCCGTCCTGGCCAGGCATCGTGTGACGCCTGAGGAGGATGTGGTACGGGAGTGGGGAGTCAGTTGATGACCGCCGTGAAGAGGCTGTTGCGTAGCACCCGAACCGCCGTCGCCGTGGCCGCCTCGACCACGCTGCTCGGCGCCGCCGCCGGCCTCGGCGCCGGCACGGCCGCGGCGGAGCCCGACCCGCGCTACGCCGGCGCCGAGCAGCGCCATGCCGGCTCGCAGATCGCCCGGCACGAGGGTGTGCACGGCCCGCCGCGGTACGCCATGCCCGGGCAGACGCTCGGCCACGACGTCAGCGGGTGGCAGGGCGACGTCGACTGGCCGGCGGCCGTGGGAGCGGGCGCGAAGTTCGTCTACATCAAGGCGACCGAGGGCACCGGGTTCGTCAGCAAGCGGTTCGCCCAGCAGTACGACGGTTCGTTCGCCGAGGGGATGATCCGCGGCGCCTACCACTTCGGTCGCCCCGACATCTCCGGTGGCGCCGAGCAGGCGCGCTACTTCGTCGACCACGGCGGCGGGTGGTCGGCCGACGGTCGCACGCTGCCCGGCGCGCTGGACATGGAGTACAACCCGTACGGCGAGGCCTGCTACGGCAAGGACCCGGGGGCCATGGTCGGCTGGATCCGGGACTTCTCCGACACCTACCACGCCCGCACCGGCCGGCATCCGACGATCTACACCAGCACGAGCTGGTGGCGGAAGTGCACCGGCGACAGCGCGGAGTTCGGCGCGACCAATCCGCTGTGGCTGGCCAGGTACGCCCCGGAGATCGGGCCGCTGCCGGCCGGCTGGCCGACGCACACCATCTGGCAGTTCGCCGACCGTGGCGCGCTGCCCGGCGACCAGAACTACTTCAACGGCGCCCATGAGCGGCTGGCCGCGCTGGCGCAGGGGTGAACCTCGACCCCCCTTTTTTCGATCTTGTTGTCAAGGGGACACACCGGTGAATCACCCACTCCTAAAGGATCTTTCACGCCAACTAGTGACAAAAGCCACTTTTGTCCCTCACAATCGGAGCTCGGACGGCTACCTGCCGTAGGCCGTCCACGCGAGGGTAAAGAGTGCTGAAGGGAATCCCTGCCATGTCCGCTTCACGAAGAAGAGGCCGTCGCCTGCTCGGCGCCGTCACGGCCGTGTCGGCCAGCGTGCTCCTGCTCGGCTCGCTGGCGCCGGCCACCGCGTCCCCACCCACCATCGACGGCATGACCGTGGACGAGTACGTCCGCGCGTACGACCACCCGATCGGCTCGCAGATCAAGCGGGTCGAGGGTGACCACTCCACCCCGGAGAGCAAGGCCGCGGCCATCCAGGGGGACGACGTCAACGTGCAGGCCAGCGTCCCGGGCATCGACGTGAGCGGCTGGCAGAAGAACGTCGACTGGCAGTACTGGTGGAACCAGGGCAAGCGGTTCGCCTACGTCAAGGCGACCGAGGGCACCGGGTACAAGAACCCATACTTCACCCAGCAGTACAACGGCTCCTACAACATCGGAATGATCCGCGGCTCGTACCACTTCGCGCTGCCGGACCGGTCGTCGGGCGCGGTACAAGCCAACTACTTCGTGAACAACGGCGGCGGGTGGTCGCGGGACGGCAAGACCCTTCCCGGCGCGCTGGACATGGAGTACAACCCGTACGGCTCGACCTGCTACGGCAAGAGCCAGGCGGCCATGGGCGCGTGGATCCGGGACTTCCACGACACCTACCACGCCCGCACCGGACGGTGGCCGGTGATCTACACGTCCACCAGTTGGTGGAACCAGTGCGTGGGCACCTCGCAGAACTTCGGCGGCACGGTGCCGCTGTGGGTCGCGCGGTACAGCTCCTCGGTGGGGTCGCTGCCCTACGGCTGGGGCTTCTACACCTTCTGGCAGTACACGTCGTCGCCGATCGACCAGAACACCTTCAACGGCGCGTACGACCGGCTGAAGGTGCTGGCCACCGGCTGAGCCCCGAGTGAGGTGGCTCTCGCCCGAACCCCATCGGGCGAGAGCCACTTTCGTGTGTCCCCGCCGACCCGGCACAATGCCGCCACCGGCAACGCGCGGGGAGGAACCGTTGCCTCCGTGCCCGCGTCGCAACGCTGGAGCGCGAGCTTATGGAGGAACGGTCATGACCTACCCACCCCAGCCCCCGTACGGTCAGCAGCCCGACCCGTACGGGCAGGGCGGCTACCCGCAGTCCGGCGGTGTCCCACAGCAGGATCCGCAGGCCGGCGGCTACGGCCAGCAGTACACGCAGCCGTACGGCCAGCAGGGGTACGGGCAGCAGGGGTACGGCGGGTACGGTCAGTACGGCGGCTACCCACAGCCCGGCCAGTACGGCCCCGGTGGCGAGCCGCCGAAGAAGGGCAGGGCCGGGCTGTGGATCGCGCTGTCCGCGGTGGGCGTGGTGCTGGTCGCGTTCGCGGTGACGGCGTTCGTCGCGCCCGGGTTCCTGCTGAGCGACGATGAGGGCAAGGACGGTGGCCCGCAGCAGGTCGCGCAGCAGATCATCGACGGGATCAACGCCAAGGACAAGGCGGCGTTGAACGCGCTCAAGTGCGGCAACGCCGACCGGGACGTCGACCAGGCGATCCAGAACATCGGCGCGACCAGCGACGCGCGGCTCGGCGAGGTCAAGCAGGTGTCGGACACCTCGGCGACCGCCAATCTGGACATCACCATCGCCGGCTCGCCCACCCAGGTGGTTGGCGAGCTCAGGAGCGCCGACAGCAAGTGGTGCTGGCAGAACTGGACCACCGCCGGTGGGAACGCACCGGCGCCGACCACGAAGTCCTCGACGCCGGGGTCGTCCCGGACGTCGATGCCGTCCATGCCGAGCGGCGACACCAGCGACGCGAAGGCCGCGTTCGAGAAGTGGGCCGAGGCGATCAACAACGGCTCGAAGTCCGACGCCATGGCCACCATCTGCGCCGACGACCGATCGCTGAACGAGAGCGACGTCGACGACCTGATCTCGAAGTCGGCGAAGGTCCAGATCACCGAGGTGAGCGGCAGCAGGATGATCGCGACGGCCACGCTGTCCGGTGAGGCGGGCGGCGAGTCGATCACCGGCACCCTCATGGGGGACGACATCGACGGCGAAGGTTTCTGCATCGGTGTCGTGATCGCGTTCTGACCTCTGACCTGGCCGACCTGCCGGCGGTGGCCGCGATCTACGCGCACGTGCTGGAGGGCACGGTGACGTTCGAGCTGACCCCGCCGGGCGAGGCGGAGTGGGCAGCACCCGTTCGCGGAGCGCGGACACCTGTGCACAGGCCGCGGACACATGTGCACAGGCCGCGGACACATGTGCGCGGAGCGTGGACGTCAGTCGAACAGGGCGGGGAGGGTGCTCTCCCAGGCGGTGCGCAGCTCGTCCAGGCCGAAGGTGGCCACGCCCTGGATCTCCAGCGCGCCGGACTCCGGGTCGACCACGCCGGTCTTCCGCCACGGCAGCCCGCGCGCCGTGCACATCTCGGTGAACCGCAGCTCCTCGGTGCGCGGCACGGCCACCAGCACCCGCCCGGCGGACTCGCTGAACAGCTGCACGAACGGGTCCATGTCCGGGTCCAACAGCACCCGCGCCCCACAGTCGCCGACCAGCACCGCCTCCACCAGAGCCTGCGCGAGCCCGCCGTCGGCGAGGTCGTGCGCGGCCGACAGCATTCCGTCCCGTGACCCGGCCACCAGGATCTCCGCGAGCAGCCGCTCCCTGGCCAGGTCCACCTTCGGCGGCCGCCCGCCGAGGTGCCCGTGCACGACCTCGGCCCACACCGAGCCGTCCAGCTCGTCGCGGGTCTCGCCGAGCAGCAGCAGCGTCTCGCCGGCCTCCGCGCCGATGCCGGTGGGGATCCGCCGGCGCACGTCGTCGATCACGCCGAGCACGCCGACCACCGGCGTCGGCAGGATCGCCGTGTCCCCGGTCTGGTTGAAGAAGCTCACGTTCCCGCCGGTCACCGGGATGCCCAGCTCCGCGCACCCGTCGGCGAGGCCGTGCACCGCCCGCTCGAACTGCCACATCACACCAGGGTCGGTGGGCGCGCCGAAGTTGAGGCAGTTCGTGACCGCCACCGGGGTCGCGCCGCCGGTGGCCACGTTCCGGTACGCCTCGGCCAGCGCCAGCCTGGTGCCCTCGTACGGATCGAGGTAGACGAACCGGCTGTTGCAGTCGGTGGACACCGCCACCCCGCGCCCGGTCTCCTCGTCGATCCGGATCATCCCCGCGTCGGACGGCTGGGCGAGCACCGTGTTGCCCCGCACGTAGCGGTCGTACTGCGAGGTCACCCACTCCTTCGACGCCAGGTTCGGCGACGACACCAGCCGCAGCAGCGTCTCCCGCAGCTCCTCCGGCGTGCCCGGCCGAGGCAGGTCCCGGCTGGTCGACGCCTGCAGCCGGTCCTGGAAGTCGGGCCGGACGACCGGCCGGTCGTACACCGGCCCCTGGTGCGCCACCGTGCGCGGCGGCACGTCCACCACGGTCTCCCCGTGCCAGCTGATCACCAGCCGGTCGCCGTCGGTGACCTCACCGATCTCCGTGGCCAGCACGTCCCACTTCGCGCACACCGCCATGAACTCGTCCACATCGGACGGACGGACCACGGCGCACATCCGCTCCTGCGACTCGCTGGCGAGGATCTCCGCCGCGGTCATCCCCTCGGCCCGCAGCGGCACCCGGTCCAGGTCCACGGACATCCCGCCGTCACCGGCGGCGGCCAGCTCGGAGGTGGCACAGGACAACCCGGCGCCGCCGAGGTCCTGGATGCCGACCACGAGCTTCTTCGCGAACAGCTCGAGGCAGCACTCGATGAGCACCTTCTCGGTGAACGGGTCGCCCACCTGCACGCTCGGCAACTTCTTGCGGCCGGCGCTGGTCTCGTCGCCGGAGAACGTGTCGCTGGCGAGCACGGACACCCCACCGATGCCGTCCAGCCCGGTCCGCGCGCCGAAGAGGATGATCTTGTTGCCGGTGCCGGAGGCGTGCGCCAGGTGCAGGTCCTCCACCCGCATCGCGCCCACGCACAGCGCGTTCACCAGCGGGTTCCCGGCATAGCTCGGGTGGAACACCACCTCGCCGCCGATGTTGGGCAGGCCGAGGCAGTTGCCGTAGCCGCCGATGCCGGCGACCACGCCGGGCAGCACCCTGCGGGTGTCCGGCGCGTCGGCCGGCCCGAAGCGCAGCGGGTCGGCCACCGCGAGCGGGCGAGCGCCCATGGCGAGGATGTCCCGGACGATGCCGCCGACCCCGGTCGCCGCGCCCTGGTAGGGCTCCACATAGGACGGATGGTTGTGGCTCTCCACCTTGAACGTGACGGCCCAGCCCTCGCCGATGTCCACCACACCGGCGTTCTCGCCGATGCCGGCCAGCATCTTCTCCTGCATCTTCGGCGTGGCCGTCTCGCCGAAGTAGGCCAGGTGCCTCTTCGACGACTTGTACGAGCAGTGCTCGCTCCACATCACCGAGTACATGGCCAGCTCGGCCTCGGTCGGCCGCCGGCCCAGGATCTCCCGGATCCGCGCGTACTCGTCGGCGGAGAGCCCGAGTTCGAGATAGGGCTGTGGGAGGTCCGGCGTCGCCGCGGCGTGGGCCGTGCTGTCGATGACCGGAACGTCCACCTGAGGATTCGCCACAGGTCAAGGGTAAGGGAGGGCGTCCGGCGCCTTCGGCGCAGGTAGAGGACCTGGCGCGGGAAAATCGTTCGCCCGGCCCAACCGGAGAAGAATACTTTTACCGCTCGTGACCTCCAAGCCCTACCCGGCCCCGGAACCGCGCCTGGCCGAGCCGATCACCCCGGCGCGCTTCCTGTTGGCCCTGCTCCGGGCGCGGCCGTGGCTGCTGGTCGGCGCCGCGGTGATGGGCGTGTCGTGGCTGGTCCCGGGGGCGCTGCTGCCGCTGGTGGTCGGCACCGCGGTGGACCTCGGCATCGCCGGCGGCGACCGCGGCACGCTGCTCGCGCTGGCCGGGCTGGTCGTGGCGCTCGGCGTCGCGCAGGCGTTCTTCGGCGGCCTGCTCGAGTTCCTCGGGCACGGCATGTGGATGCACGGCGCCGCCGGCACCCAGCGGCTGGTCGCGCGGAAGGTCACCCGGCTCGGTGCGGCGCTGCGCGAGCAGGCCCGCACCGGTGAGGTGATGGCGATCTCCTCGTCCGACATCAACCACGTCGGCAACGCCTTCGAGATCGCCGGCCGGCTGCTCGGCTCGGTGGTGGCGTTCCTGGTGGTCGGCGGGGCGCTGCTGACCATCTCGCCACTGCTCGCCGGCATCGCCGTCGCCGGCGTCCCGCTGGCCGTGCTGGGCATGGGCCCGCTGGTGCGGCTGCTGCACCGGAGGCGGGAGGTCCAGCGCGAGGAGCTGTCCGAGGTGAACTCGCTGGGCGCGGACATCGTGTCCGGCCTGCGGGTGCTCCGCGGGATCGGCGGCGAGCGGCGGTTCCTCGACCGGTTCCGCGCGGCCAGCCAGCGGGCCCGCCACGCCGGGGTGGAGGTGTCCCGCAGCGAGTCCTGGCTGGCCGGCGCCGAGGTGCTGCTGCCGGGACTGGTGACCGTGGCGATCACCTGGCTCGGCGCGCGGCTGGCGCTGGCCGGCACGATCAGCGTCGGCGAGCTGGTGACGTTCTACGGCGCCTCGGCGTTCCTGGTCATCCCGGTGACCACGGTGACCGAGGCCGCGTCGGCCATCACCAGCTCGTTCGTCGCGGCCACGAAGGCGACCAAGGTGCTGCGGATGCGGCCGGGGCTGGCCGAGCCGGAGCGGCCGGTGCCGCTGCCGCAGGGTCCGCTGGAGCTGCACGACACGACCACCGGCATCACCGCGGTGGCCGGCAAGCTCACCGTCGTGGACCTGCCGGGCGCCGCCGCCGAGGCGCTGGCCGAACGGCTGGCCCGGTTCACCGACCCCGAGCCCGGCCAGCCGGTGCTGGTGTCCGGCGTGCCGGCCGACCGGGTGGCGCTGGCCGAGCTGCGCGAGCGCGTGGTGTACGCGCACAACCAGGACGTGTGGTTCTCCGGCGTGCTGCGGGAGCAGCTCACCCCGCCACGGGAGTCCGGAGTGGACATCGAGGCGGCGCTCACCGCGGCCGACGCCGACGACATCGTCGCGGCGCTGCCGAACGGGCTGGACGAGCTGATCGGCGAGCGTGGCCGCGAGGTGTCCGGCGGGCAGCGCCAGCGGCTGAATCTGGCCCGCGCGCTGGCACTGGACGCCGACGTGCTGCTGCTCGACGAGCCGACCTCGGCCGTCGACGCGCACACCGAGGCCAGGATCACCGAGCGCGTCGCGACGCTGCGCACGGGGAGGACGACCGTCGTGTTCAGCCAGAGTCCGCTGTGGGCCGCGGTCGCGGACGAGACCGTGCGGGAGGTGCCGTCGTGCAGGTGAGGCTGCCGCTGGCCACCGCCGCGCAGGCTCGCGCGTGGGGCCGGCGCACGCTGCGCGCCGACCGGCGCGACTTCGTCTGGGTGGTCGGCCTGTTCGTGCTCGGCACCGTGGCCGGGCTGGCCGGGCCGCAGATCCTCGGCCTGCTGGTGGACCGGGTGGCCACCGGGTCGGGCCCGTTCGGCGTCGACGCGCTGGCCGCGGCGTTCGTGGTGATCCTGGTGGTGCAGGCCGTGTTGGAGCGGCAGGCGTGGCTGCGCACCGGGATGCTCGGCGAGAAGGTGCTCGCCAGGACGCGCGAGCAGTTCGTCGGCGAGGCGCTGCGGCTGCCGCTGGGCACCGTGGAGGCGGCCGGCACCGGTGACCTGCTCAGCCGGGCCACCTCGGACGTCGACCGGATCGACCACGCGGTGCGCCATGCCGTGCCCGAGATCCTGGCCGCGCTGGTCACCGTGCTGCTCACGGTGACCGCGATGCTGCTCACCTCCCCGCTGCTGGCGCTGGGCCTGCTGGTCTCGGTGCCGGTGCTGTACTTCCCGACCCGGTGGTTCTGGCGCCGGGTGCCGAAGACGATCGAGCGGATGCTGGACAGCTGGGCGCGGGTGCAGTCCCGGTTCCACGAGACCGTGGAGGGCGCGCGCACGGTCGAGGCGCTCGGGCTCACCCGGCGGCGGCTGGCCGAGGGCGAGGAGACGCTGCAGGAGGCGGTGCGCGGCGAGCGCGGGCTGCGCCGGCTGCAGGTGCTGTGGGCGCCGTGGCTGGAGCTGTCGCACGCCCTTCCGGTGGCGGCGATGCTGCTGCTCGGCGGCTGGGCGTGCAGCCAGGGCGAGGTCGAGCTGGGCACGGTGACCACCATGGTGCTCTACGCGCAGCTGCTGGCCGAGCCACTGGACGAGCTGCTGTGGTGGGTCGAGGACCTGCAGGTGTCGGGGACGGCGCTGCGCCGGGTGCTCGGCGTGCGCGCCGCGCCGCGACCCGTGGCGGCCACAAGGCCGGTCGACGCCGGCGCGCCGCTGGTGGTGCGGAACGCGCACTTCGCGTACTCACCGGGCCGCGAGGTGCTGCACGGCATCGACCTGACCGTCGCGCGCGGCGAGCGGCTGGCGATCGTCGGGCCCTCCGGTGCCGGCAAGTCGACCCTCGGTCGGCTGCTGGCCGGCGTCGCCGCGCCGACGTCGGGATCGGTCACCATCGGCGGCGCCGAGGTGTCCGAGCTGCCGGACGACGTGTTGCGGGGCGAGGTGCTGCTGCTCACCCAGGAGCACCACGTGTTCGCCGGGACGCTGCGGGACAACCTGATCCTGCCCACGGGCACGGGAGACACGGCGGCGCGCACCGCCTCCGTGGGGGGCGGCGGCCTGGTGACGGGTGAGCGAGGCGACGAGGAGCTGCTCGACGCGCTGGCCGCGGTCGGCGCGGCCGACTGGGCGCGGGCGCTGCCGGACGGGCTGGACACCACGCTCGGCGCCGGCGCGACCGCCGTGCCGGCGGCGGTGGCCCAGCAGCTCGCGTTGGCCCGCGTGGTGCTGGCCGACCCGCACACCCTGGTGCTGGACGAGGCCACGTCCCTGCTGGACACCGGGTCGGCGCGGGCGCTGGAACGGTCGCTGAGCCGGGTGCTCGCCGGGCGCACGGTGATCGCGATCGCGCACCGGCTGCACACCGCGGCCGCCGCCGACCGGGTCGTCGTGATGGAGGACGGCCGGATCACCGAGCTGGGCGGCCACACCGAGTTGCTGGCCGCCGGCGGCTCGTACGCGAGGCTGGTCTTGGCCGCCGGCGCGGACGGCACCCCGGCCCGCGGCTGAGCCCGCACCGGCGTGACCGACGTCGCGGCCGTGGTGGTCCCCGGGGACACCGAACGCGACCTGCGGGCCGGCGGCAACGCCGGCGCCGGCATGTGGTCGGCGTGCTCACCGGCGGCCATGGCATCGCCGAGCTCGGCCGGGTGCCGCACACCCACCTGCTGCCCGGGGTGGCCGAAGCTGCCCCCGCTGCTCGGTTTGCCGGCTCAGGCCGGGGTGGCCAGCGGCGACAGCGCGTCGAGCACGGAGTAGAACAGGCCGAGCCCGTCGTCGGAGGGTCCGGTGAGCGCGTCGATGGCGTGCTCGGGGTGCGGCATCAGGCCCACGACGCGCCCGTTCGCGCTGCGGATGCCGGCGATGTCGTTGCGCGAGCCGTTCGGGTTGCCGTCCACGTAGCGGAACACCACCCTGCCCTCGCCCTCGAGCAGGTCGAGGGTGGCCTGGTCGGCGACGTAGCAACCGTCGATGTTCTTGACCGGGACGAGGATCTCCGCGCCCTCGTCGAACCGGGTGCTCCACGCCGTGCGGTTGTTCTCCACCCGCAGCCACTGGTCCCGGCAGACGAAGTGCAGCCCCTCGTTGCGGACCAGCGCGCCGGGCAGCAGGCCGGCCTCGCAGAGGATCTGGAAGCCGTTGCAGATGCCCAGCACCGGCATGCCCCTGCCGGCGGCCTCGACCACCGACGTCATCACCGGGGCGAACCGGGCGATCGCGCCGCAGCGCAGGTAGTCGCCGTAGGAGAAGCCGCCGGGGACGACCACCGCGTCGACGCCCTCGAGGTCGGGATCGGCGTGCCACAACGACACCGGCTCGGCGTCGGCGTAGCGGACCGCGCGGGCGGCGTCGACGTCGTCGAGGGTGCCGGGGAAGGTGATGACGCCGATCCTCATCGGTCCAGCCTCCGCACGGTCCAGTCCTCGATCACCGGGTTGGCCAGCAGGCCCTCGGCGATCTTGGCGAGCGTCTCGTCGTCGACGGAGTCGTCGACCTCGAGCTCGAAGCGCTTGCCCTGGCGGACCTGGGTCACCCCGGAGAAGCCCAGGCGGGGCAGCGCGCCGGCGACGGCCTGGCCTTGCGGGTCCAGGATCTCCGGCTTGGGCATGACGTCGACGACGACTCGGGCCACGGCAGGGTGCTCCTCGTCCGTGCAGGTAGGCGATACCTTTCGAGGGTAACCGAGCCGGCGCTGGCGGGGCCGAGGAGCCCCCGACGCCCCTCGGCCCCGCCGGCCGGTGTTCAGCGGACCGGTGTCACCGGACTGGTGTCACCGGACGACCTGGACCACCTCGCCCGGCTGCAGCTCGGCGAAGAACGTCTTCGCGGCCTCGTGCCGCAACCGCACGCAGCCGTGCGACTCCCGGCTGATGTCGCCCTCGTGGAAGGCGATGCCGTTCTTGGTGAAGAACACGGCGTAG
The DNA here is from genome assembly GCF_900115565.1 of Amycolatopsis arida. GTDB lineage: Bacteria > Actinomycetota > Actinomycetes > Mycobacteriales > Pseudonocardiaceae > Yuhushiella > Yuhushiella arida. The sequence continues at coordinate 337,608 of NZ_FOWW01000003.1, forward strand.
GGCATCGGCGCGTCGTAGGCCTTGCTCCAGTGGTCCTTGTTCTTCCAGGTCACGGCGAAGGTGCCGGGCGGGGTTCGGTAGCCGGGCTTGCCGGCCGACATCGGCACCGGCCCGTAGGTGACCTTCCCGTCGGACATCAACCAGGCGCGCTTGGCGCTGAGGTCGACGCAGGCCGCCGCCTTCGGGCCACACGGCGCCCCGGTGGTCTCCGCCGAGGCCGCCGGTGCGGCGGCGAGACCGGCCGCGGCGATCGCGACCGCGCCGGCGAGCACTCCTGCCGCCCTGCCGGTCTTCGTGCTGGTGTTGCTGCGCAGCGTCCCCATGAGGGCCTCCCATCCGCCCGCGGGTCGCGGGCTCGTGTTCGGAGCTGCCACGTGGGTCACACCCGGAAGACGGACGTTGACGCGGGGCCGTTGCGTGCGGCGGGGAAGTTGGGGCGATCGGGGGACAAATGGGCGTACCACTTCCCCGTAATGCCGTAATCGAGCAGGATGGACACCGGAAGATGTTGGCGCTGTGCCAATAGGACTGTCAACGAGGTGCTGTATCGACACCGGGAGGCGGCGTGGCCGATCGGGAGAGCTGGGACTACGTCATCGTCGGCGCGGGCAGCGCCGGGTGCGTCTTGGCGAACCGGCTGAGCGAGGACCCCGCGGCGCGGGTGCTGCTGCTGGAGGCGGGCGGCGAGGACACCGCCGACGAGTTCCGCATCCCGGCGGCGTTCCCCGCGCTGTTCCGCACGCAGTGGGACTGGTGCTACGAGACCGTGCCGCAGAAGCACCTGGACCGGCCGGCGTACTGGCCACGCGGCAAGGTCCTCGGCGGGTGCTCGTCGATCAACGCCATGATCTACATTCGCGGAAACCGGGCCGACTACGACGGCTGGCGCGATGCGCACGGCGCGACCGGCTGGGGATTCGCCGACGTGCTGCCGTACTTCGCGCGTGCCGAGGGCAACACCCGCCTGGGTGAGCCGCTGCACGGCACGTCCGGGCCGCTGCGGGTGGAGGACCGGGTGTTCACCCACGAGCTGTCCCACGCCTGGGTGGAGTCGGCCGGCGCGTGGGGGATGAAGCGCACCGAGGACTTCAACGGCGAGTCGCAGGAGGGTGCCGGGTACTACCAGGTGACCTGCCGGAACGGCCGCCGGTGGTCCACCGCGGACGCCTACCTGCGGCCGGCGCTCGACCGGCCGAACCTCACCGTGCGCACGCGAGCCCAGGCCACCCGGGTGGTGCTGCGCGGGACACGAGCGGACGGCGTGTCCTACCTGGACGCCGGCGAGGAGCGCACCGTGCACGCCGACGCCGAGGTGCTGCTGTGCGGCGGCGCGATCAACTCGCCGCAGCTGCTGATGCTCTCCGGCATCGGACCGGCCGAGCACCTGCGGGAGCACGGGATCGACGTCGTGGCGCACCTGCCGGGTGTCGGTGACAACCTGCACGACCACCCGGCCGCGCCGGTGATCTGGTCGACCAGGGACACCAGCGACCTGGTCGACTCGGCGACCCCGTTCGGGATGCTGCGGTGGAAGGCCACCCGGCGCGGGCCACTGGCCTCCAACGTGGGCGAGGCCGGCGGCTTCCTGTCCACACGGGATGGTCTACCAGCGCCGGACATGCAGTTCCACGTGGCGCCGACTCTGTTCTATGACAACGGGTTCCGGGAGCCGTCGGTGCCGGGGTTCACCTCGGCGACGACGCTGGTGGACGTCGCCAGCCGGGGGCGGCTGCGGCTGCGGTCGGCGCATCCGCTGTGGCGGCCGGAGATCGACCCCGCGTACTACACCGACCCGGTGGACCTGGACGCGACGCTGGCCGGGCTGCGGATGCTGATGGAGATCGGCCGGAGCGGGCCGCTGGCGCGCTACCTCGACCGGCCGTTCCTGCCCGACCGGACCGACCTCGACTGGTCCGATCCCGACAGCGAGGCACTGACCGAGCACGTCCGGCGGCACACGCAGACGCTGTACCACCCGGTGGGAACGTGCGCGATGGGCAGCGGTGAGCAGGCGGTGGTGGACCCGGACCTGCGGGTGCGCGGCGTGGAGGGGCTGCGCGTGGTGGACGCCTCGGTGATGCCCGTGGTGCCGCGCGGCAACACCAACGCCCCGACGATCATGGTCGCGGAGAAGGCCGCCGACCTGATCCGCGGCCGAGCACCGGCCAAGACCGCCTGACACGACAGCAACTGTCGTGTCAGCGCGATATGCGCGCGTGTCGGCGCCGTACGACGCGGACACCCGTGCAGGGAACGCGGACACGGGTGCACGGAGCGCGGACACGGGTGCGGGGTCAGCGTTTGCCGTGGAGGATGGCGGTGAGCTTGGCGACCAGTGCGTCGGTCTTCTCGGTGCGGGAGAAGGTGGTGAGCTTCAGCGGCGCGGCGAAGCGCTGCCGGGCGATCGCCTTCGGCCGGGCGAACTCGCGCAGCCCCTCCGGGCCGTGGATGCGGCCGAAGCCGGAGTCGCCGACGCCACCGAAGGGCAGCGACGCGATCCCGGCGAACGACAGCGGCGCGTTGATCGCCGTCTGCCCGGTGCGCAGCCGGCGGGCCAGCTCCATCGCGCGCCGCTTGGCGAACACCGTCGAGCCGAGCCCGTAGGTGGAGTCGTTGGCCTTCTCGACCGCCTCGTCCATGTCCGCGACCTTGCCGATGGTGACCGTCGGGCCGAAGGTCTCCTCGCGTACGGCGACCGAGTCCTCCGGCACGTCGACCAGCACGGTCGGCTGGACGTACCGGTCGCCGACCGCGTTCTTCCCGCCGACCAGCGCGCGGCCGCCGCGGGTGAGCGCGTCGGTGATGTGCCGCCGGATGACGTCGAGCTGCGCGGGCATGGTCACCGGCCCGTAGTGCGCGCCGGGGTGCGAGCCGGGCCGCACCTCCTCGGCCCTGGCCACCACCTTCGCCACGAACTCGTCGTAGACCTTCTCGTGCACGTACACCCGCTCCACCCCGACACAGGTCTGGCCGGAGTTGGAGAACGCGCCCCACACCGTGGCGTCGGCGGCGGCCTCCAGGTCGGCGTCCTCGTCGACCAGCACCGGGTCCTTGCCGCCGCCCTCGATGAGCACCGGGGTGAGGGTCTCGGCGGCCGCGGCCATGATCTTCTTGCCGGTGGCCGCCGAGCCGGTGAAGGCGATCTTGTCCACGCCGGAGCGGACGAGCGCGGCGCCGGTCGCGCCGAACCCGGTGACCAGCTGCAGCACCGGATGCTCGGGCACCACCTCGCGGAAGGCGTCGACCAGCCACCTGCCCACGCCCGGGGTGTACTCGCTGGGCTTGAACACCACGGCGTTGCCGGCGGCCAGCGCGTAGCTCACCGAGCCGAGCGGGGTGTACACCGGGTAGTTCCACGGCCCGATCACCCCGACCACGCCGAGCGGCTGGTACTCGACCGTCGCCACCTGGTTGGACAGCAGCAGGCCGGGCGAGCGGCGCTGCGAGCCGAGCACCTTGCGGGCGTGCTTGGCCGCCCACGCGATGTGCTCGATGGCCAGCACCGCTTCCAGCTGGGCGTCGGCGTGCGGCTTGCCGGTCTCCTCGTGCACGACCTGGCACAGCTGGGCCAGCCGGCGGGCCAGCACGCCCTTCCACCGGCGCAGCCGTTCGGCCCTGCCGGCGAAGCCGAGGTCGTTCCACCAGCCCGCCGCCGTGCGTGCCCGCGCGACGGCCGCCTCGACGTCCTCGGCGGTGTGCACCGGATAGGTGCCCACGACCTCGTCGGTGGCCGGATTCAGCGAGTCGAAGGTCTCCCGGGCCTCCGCCTGGCGCTCGGTGGGCTGCTGGGTCTGCGCGGTGGTCATGGGCACGCTCCCTCGGCTCGGCTGCTGCGACCAAGACTAGACCAAGCCTAGAGCGCTGCTGGCGATCTGCCAACAGCGTCGGCGGGCCTTCTTCTCCCAGCGAGCAGGGCGCAGACGAATGCCGCGCTGCCCGCGCCGAGCGCCGGGCCCGCCCACAGCGGCAGCAGGCCTACGCTCAGTGAGCCGAGCGCGAACCCGGTGCCCTGGACCACGAACGCGACCGAGAAGCCCTCCGCCCGCCGGCATTCCGGCAGGAGTGCCTGCAGCCGCACCGACGCGGTGGTGAGCAGCGGCCCGGTGCACCCGCCGACCAGCGCCACGCCGGCGAGCAGCCCCGGCCAGCCGAGGTCGACCGCGACCAGCAGTCCGCCGGTGACGAAGCAGCCGAGGAAGATCCTGGCCGCGCCGGCCGTCGGTCGGCCGCGCCAGGCGAACAGCGCCCCGCCGAGGACGCTCGCCCCGCACAGCACGGCGATCACCACGGCGGCGGCGCTCTCCGGGGCACCGAGCCGGAGCGCCAGCGGGAGCGCCGCGACCTCGATGGACGCGAGCAGGTGCCCGATGACGAACAGGCAGGCCAGCCACCCGAGCGCGGCGCGCAGCGGCAGCCGTGCCGGGGCCCCGGCCGGTGCCGGCGACGAGGTGCCGCGCACCCGCGGGACCAGTGCGGCGGCCAACAGGAACGCGACGGCCATGCCGGCCACCGGGGCCAGCGCGTGCGTGGACCCCAGCAGCACCACGACGGCGGGCCCGGCGAGCAGCACCCCCTCGAGGATCATCGCGTCGACCGCGACCGCCCTGGGCAGCAGCGCGCCGTCGACGGTGCCGGCGAGCAGGCTCCGGAAGCCGCCGGACAGCCCACCGGCCACCAGCCCCGGCACGATCACCAGCACCACCAGCACGGCCGGTGCGGCGCCCGCCGCCGCGGCCGTGGCCAGCGCCGCGATCGCACCGGCCGCGGCGACCAGCAGCAGCACGAGACCGCGGGCCGAACCGATCCGGTCGAGCAGCCGGCCGGCCGGCACCGCGCCGGCGATCTCGGCGACCACGAACACCGCCATCAGCACGCCGCCGAGCCGGTAGGACCCGGTGAGCGCGGTGGCCAGCAACGTGAACGCCAGTGGCGCCATCGCCGACGGCAGCCGGGCCGACTGGACACCGGCCGACCAGCGCCAGTACCCAACGTGCCGGAGGAGGGTCACCGGCCGGTCGGGGGAAGAAACGACTCCACGCATGGCCACCACGCTCGTGGCTCCGGCGGTGACCGCGACAATGATTCGGCCAGAACCGAATTCGCAGGCCAGGAGCGAAGCCAGCACACCCGAGGTCGGTCCAACCGCCCTACACGGGAGGCCGGGAGCGCCCTTCCTCAGAGGCCGGAAGCGGCCCTACCCAGCAGCCCGGAAGCACCCTTCCGCGCCAAGCCGGAAGCAACCAAGGAAAGGCCCTTCCAGGCCAAGCCGGGCCAGCAAGCCTGTCCAGCGGTCACGAAGACCCCTTCCACGCCAGCCGTGAAGGCGACCACCCACCCACCCACCCACCGCGGCCGCCCCTCAACAGGCACCCCATAGCCCCCACCTCCCCGAGGTGACCGCCGATTCCGAGCCGGACGGGTGATTCCGTGGCGACCACCCAAGCAAGACGACCCGTGGGTAGGAACCACCCGTCCGGAACCGTTTCTGAACCCAGCCACCTACGGACCCACCCCAAGCAGTGTCCCCACCATCCGACGCACCACGGACACCGACACGAACAGCAAACACACCGCCGCAGCCGACAAACACAGCGACGGGAACGGCGAACATGCTGGAGCGACACGTCACCAAGGCCCCCTTGGTGGCGCTGCTGGGGCGGGTGAGACGGGAGAGACGGGTGCGGAGGTCGGTCCGGGGTGAAGGGAGGTACACGTGATCGAGTTGGTGCTCACCGCGGCGGGTGCCCAGCGGGTGCGGTTCGCCGTGTCGCCGCTGGAGGAGGCGCTCGGCGCGGTGCGGGTCGCGCTCGGTGTGCGCGACCACCCCACCCACCTGCCGTGGCTGGCCGACCACGCCGGCCACACCGTTCACGACCTGGAGATCCCCGAGCTCGCCAGTGTCCTCGGCGCACCGCGCTACATCACCGACTTCCTCAGCCCACCCCCCGAGGGGCCGCGGACGACGGCGGAGGCCCAGTTCGCCGCGATCCGGCATACCCCGCCGGACCAGGTGGCCGCGGAGCTGGCGCTGGTCGACGCCGACCTCGGCCCGCTGCCCGACGACCCGGCCCGCGCCCGCGACCTGCTCGCCGACCAGCTGGAGCTGGCCTGGACCACCCTGGTGGCGCCGCACTGGCCGCGGATCCACCAGGTGCTGCTCGCCGACATCGAGCACCGCTCCACTCGGCTCGCGGAGGGCGGCCTGCGCGCGGCGCTCGCCGGCATCCACCCGCGGGTGCGGCCCGGCGAGCGGGCCGTGCTGGTGGACATCGCCGCGCGCGAACGGGTCGAGCTGGACGAGCGGGGCCTGTTGCTCCTGCCGAGTGTGTTCGCCTGGCCGCAGCTCGGGGTCATCACGATGCCGCCGTGGCAGCCGGCGCTGGTCTACCCGGCTCGGGGCGCCGCCGCGGTGTGGGAGTACGACCGGCCCGCCCCGGCCGCGCTGGCCGCCGTGGTCGGCCGCACCAAGGCGGCCCTGCTGGCCGCCTTGGTGCGGCCGAGCCGGCGACCACGACCGAGCTGGCCCACCGGCTGGGGCTCGCGGCCGGCACGGTGTCGGAGCACCTCACCGCGCTGCGCGCGGCGGGACTGCTGACCACCACCCGGAGGGGGCGTCGCGTGCGGTACTCCCGCACGCACCTTGGCGACGCCCTCACCGAGCAGTAGGCTGAGCGTCGACACCGCGTCACGCAGGGAGAACGCCGATGCGTATCGTCCATTTCGGACACTCGTGTGTGCTGCTCGAGACCGACGGCGCCCGGATCCTGGTCGATCCCGGCGCGTTCTCCTCCGGGTTCGAGGGCGAGCGCGACCTCGACGCCGTGCTGATCACCCACCAGCACTACGACCACATCGACGCCGAGAAGCTGCCCACGCTGCTCGCCGCCAACCCGGAAGCGCAGCTCATCACCGACCCCGGCTCCGCCGAGACGGTGGCCAAGCTCGGCCTGGCCGCCCGCACCGCCCAACCCGGCGACGCCTTCACCTTCGGCGGCACCAAGATCAACGCGGTGGGCGGTCAGCACGCCACCATCCACGCCGACATCCCGGTGGTGCCGAACGTGGGCTACCTCCTCGACGGCGGTGCCTTCTTCCACCCCGGCGACTCGTTCTTCGTCCCCGAGCAGGAGATCGACGTGCTCGGCCTGCCCACCGCCGCGCCCTGGCTGAAGGCCGCCGAGGCGGTCGACTACCTGCGCGCGGTCCGCCCGCGGCTGGCGGTGCCGATCCACGAGGCCGTGCTGGCCAACCCGGCCATGCACTACGGGCTGTTCACCAACCTCGCGCCGGAGGGCACCGAGGTCAGGGTGCTGCCGAAGAGCGAGCCGGCGTCGCCGTAGCCGGTACCGCCGAGTACGTCGCCCCGACCGCGCCGGCCTCCAGCGCGGCGTCCACCGCGTCCAGGAACGCCTGCCGCCGGCTCGGGTAGGCCAGGTCCGCCGCGTCGACGCCGAGCCGCACCAGCCCGCCGCGCCGGGCGGCCCGAGCGGCGACCAGCACCAGCGCGAAGCAGCGCACGGTCTCGGTGAGCTGTCGCGTGCTGCCGAACCCGTGCACCCTCGCCCGGTGCACCACCCCGGTCCGCAGGTCGCGCACCGCGGACAGGTCGGCGCACAGCGCGAACCCGTGCTCGCGCAGCGCCGCCAGGGTGCCCCGGGAGACCAGCCAGCGGGGCGGCGCGAAGCCGTCGGCGCGCAGGCCGGCCCGGTCCAGTACGGCGGTCGCGGCGATCAGCCGCAGCCGGGCCTCGTGCGCGGGCAACGCGGCGAACTCCGCCCTGCGCCCGAGCCGCACCGCCTGGTGGCTGGGGGCGACCCGGTGGTCGTACCCGTGCAGCAGCACGTCGTCGCCCCGGCCGGCGCGGGCGCGCATCCATCCGGTCGCCGGGTCGGCACCGTCGCGGGGGACGAACAGCATGGACAGTGGCACCGCCCGGCGATCCAGCTCGGCGGCGAGCTCGACACAGCGGGGCAGCGCCCGGTCGGTGATCCCGGACAGCGAGACGAGCAGGTGTGCGACCACCAGCCCAGTAGGACGGACGCGGGTGACCGGGCCCTTGCGCCGACGTGACGACCGGACGAAATTCGCCGACCGGACGCGGGCGGCGGGCAGCGCGGGTGGGGTGGCTCAGCCGGGCCAGTCGGCCAGCGAGCGGCCGGTGATCCGCTCGTACGCCTCGACGTAGCGGTCCCGGGTGGCGGCCACCACGTCGTCGGGCAGCGGGGGCGGCGGGGTGCCGGCGGACCGGTCCCAGCCGGAGTCGGGCCCGGTGAGCCAGTCCCGCACGTACTGCTTGTCGAACGACGGCTGCGGCCGGCCCGGCCGGTACTCGTCGGCCGGCCAGTAGCGGGACGAGTCGGGGGTGAGGACCTCGTCGGCCAGCACCAGCGTACCGGAGGGGTCGACACCGAACTCGAACTTCGTGTCGGCCAGGATGATCCCGCGGCCGGCGGCGTGCTCGGCGCCCCGCGCGTACACCCGCAGGGTGAGCTCACGCAGCCGCTCCGCGCGCTCCGCCCCGACGGTCGCGGCCACCTCGGCGAGGCTCACGTTCTCGTCGTGCGCGCCCAGCTCGGCCTTCGTCGCCGGGGTGAAGATCGGCTCCGGCAGCCGGTCCGCCTCGGCCAGCCCGGGCGGCAGCGCCACCCCGCAGACGGCGCCGGTGCGCCGGTAGTCGGCGAAACCGGAGCCGGCCAGGTAGCCGCGGGCCACGCACTCCACCGGCAGCATCTCCAGCCGGCGCACCAGCAGCGCCCGCCCGCGCACCTCGGCCGGGATGCGGGGATCGTCGGAGGCACCGTAGGCCACCAGGTGGTTCGGCAGCAGGTCGGCGAGCAGCTCGAACCAGAACACGCTCATCGCGGTGAGCACCCTGCCCTTGTCCGGGATCGGGGTGTCCAGCACGAAGTCGTAGGCGGAGATCCGGTCGGACGCGACGAGCAGCAGGTGGTCGTCGTCCACGGCGTAGAGCTCGCGCACCTTGCCGGCGGCGATCTGCGGGTAGTCGGCGAGTCGCACGCCGAGCACCCTACGGGCGCTCAGGAGCCGACCGCCGCCCGGGACGTCGCCGGGGCGTCGCTCTCCCCGGCCAGGGCGTTGACCCGCCGCTCCTCCCGCACCGAGCGGATCGCCGCGACCAGACCGGCGGCCCACAGCGCGACGATCGCCACGTAGCAGGTCACGGTGAGGGCCGTGCCCGCCTCGGCGGCGCGCAGCAGTGTGCGGGCGTTGGTGAACACGATCAGCCCGCCGGCGGCGGCGCCGAGCACCCGCGGCGGCATCCGGCGGACCAGCCACGCCGCGAGCGGCGCGGCCAGCACGCCGCCGATCATCAGCCCGGCCACGACCGTGTAGTTGAGCTGGTGCTGCTGGGACAGCGTGAAGAAGAAGCCGATGCTGGCGGCCAGCGCGACGATGAACTCCGCGGTGTCCACCGAGCCGACCACCTTGCGCGGCTCCAGCCGGCCCGACGACAGGAGCGTCGTGGTGGCCACCGGGCCCCAGCCCCCGCCGCCGCTGGCGTCGACGAACCCGGCGACCAGGCCGAGCGGGCCGAGGAACCGCGCGCCGGGCCGCTTGGTGGTGATCAACTTGCCCAGCTTGAGGAACGCGAACCGGATCAGCACGTACAGCCCGAGGACCAGCAGGACCGTGGTGATCCACACCGCCGCGGACGTGGTGGTCAGCGAGGTCAGCACGTACGCGCCGAGCACCGCGCCGGCCGCGCCGGGCAGGGCGAGGATGCCGACCGTGCGCCAGTCGATGTTGCGGAACCGCCAGTGCGACACCCCCGAGGCCAGCGAGGTCCCCACCTCGGCGAGGTGCACCGCGGCGGAGGCCACCGCGGGCGCGGTGCCCACGGCGACCAGCGTGGTGGTCGCGGTGACGCCGAACGCCATCCCGAGCGAGCCGTCGACGAGCTGGGCGAGGAAGCCGGCCAATCCGAAGAGCAGGAGCGTGTGCATGGGAGCTGACCTCGGGGGTCGGGCCGGCCGCGCGGCGATCGCGGCCACGGCGGTGGCTGGGTCGGGAGCCGGAAGGCCGCTGGAACGGTTACGTCAGCGGCTCAGAAAAGGCGGCACAGTGCCGAGTTGACCCGCAACAGGTCGACATGCCGGCGCTCGACGAGCGGCACGGGGTCGACGAGCAGGACGGGCCCGGTGACCAGCCTCGGGTCAGCGATCCGCGCTCTCGTCCGCACACCGATGATGCTTCCAGACGTCCAGCCCGTGATCCAGTCGTTCCCAGATGCTGAACGAGAGGGGCGTCACGCCCACTCGACGACCCGCACCTCGTCGCCGACGGCGATCCGGCCGGCGCGGAGGACGGCCAGCTTGGCGCCGAACGTCACCCCGCCCTCCGGAGCCCGCCGGTACGTGGCGAGGGTGCGCACCGGCTCCGGCCCGCTGCGCGTCCCGGTCTCCTGGTCCACGGTCGGCACCGCGCAGCGCACGCACTCCCGGGAGTAGGCCAGCTCGACGTCGCCGATCTCCGCGCGCCGGATCCGGTCCTCGGTGTGCGGCTCGTCCCAACCGCCGACGACGACGTTGGGCCGGAACCGGTCCACCGGCACGGGCTGCCCCCCGGCCGCGGCGATCCGCTCGTTGAGCAGGTCCAGCGACGACTCGCCGACGACGAGCAGCGCGTCGCTGTCGGCGAACCCGGCGGTGCCCGGGGTGGCGCCGGTGGTCTCCCGCTGGTGGTCGGGCGGCACGCGGACCAGCCGGGACGGCGCGCCGAGCAGGGCGCCGAACCACTCGGCCGCGGCGTCGCCCTGGTCGACGCCCTTGCCGTCCCAGCGGAACACCGACACCGCCCGCCGCGGGCCGTCCTCGGCGACGGGGAGGTCGAGGTCCGCGCGGCCGGGGGCGCGCAGGACCAGCCGGGTGCCGTCCTCGGTGAGGGTCGGCCGCACGGTGGCGAGGGCGGGGTGCCGGCGCTGGCTGCGGAACCCGCCGTCCTCGGCCACCACCATGAACCCGCGGTCGTTCCGGAGGCCGGCCGGGGTCACCTCGGCGGCGGGCACGGGTGTGCCGGCACACCCCTTGACCGGGTAGTAGACGAGCTGAGCGACGCGGGCGACCACGGCGTTCACCCTATCCGCCGGTGCCGGGGCGGCTCGAGCGCCGTGAACGCCGGAACGTCGAATCGCGGTCCCGAACGCCCATCTCGGCGTCTCGAACGTAGATCTCGGGGATTCAGAGGATCGGTGCGGGGACGTAGTCGGCGGCCTCGGGGAAGCGCTTGCGGATCTCCTCCACCCTGCGCACCACGGCGTCCACCTGGCGGCCGGCGGTGCCGGTGAACGACAGCCGGTCCGCGAGCAGCCGGTCGAGCGCGGCCCGGTCGAGCGGGATGCGGTCGTCGGCGGCGAGCCGGTCGAGCAGGTCGTTGTCGGCCTGCCCCCGTTCCCGCATCGCCAGGGCCACGGCCACCGCGTGCTCCTTGATCGCCTCGTGCGCGGTCTCCCGACCCACCCCGGCGCGCACCGCGGCCATCAGCACCTTGGTGGTGGCCAGGAACGGCAGGTAGCGGCCCAGCTCGCGGTCGACGACGGCGGGGAACGCGCCGAACTCGGCGAGCACCGTGAGGAACGTCTCGAGCAGCCCGTCCAGCGCGAAGAACGCGTCCGGCAGCGCGACCCTGCGGACCACCGAGTCGGACACGTCGCCCTCGTTCCACTGGTCGCCGGCCAGCTCGCCGACCATCGACAGGTGGCCGCGCAGCACCACGGCCAGCCCGTTGACCCGCTCGCAGGACCGGGTGTTCATCTTGTGCGGCATCGCCGACGACCCCACCTGGCCGGGCCGGAAGCCCTCGGTGACCAGCTCGTGCCCGGCCATCAGCCGGATCGTGGTGGCCAGGTTCGACGGCGCGGCGGCCACCTGGACGAGAGTGGACAGCACGTCGAAGTCGAGCGAGCGCGGGTACACCTGGCCGACGCTGGTGAGCACCCGGTCGAACCCGAGGTGCTCGGCGACCTTCGCCTCGAGCAGGTCCAGGGTGGACTCGTCGCCGAGCAGGTCGAGCATGTCCTGCGCGGTGCCGACCGGCCCCTTGACGCCGCGCAGCGGGTAGCGCGCGATCAGGTCCTCCAGCCGCTCGAACGCCACCAGCAGCTCGTCGGCCACGGTGGCGAACCGCTTGCCGAGCGTGGTGGCCTGCGCGGCGACGTTGTGCGAGCGGCCCGCCATCACCAGGTCGGCGTGCTCGGCGGCCAGCGCGGCGAGCCGGACCAGCACGGCCACCACCCGGCCGCGGACCAGCTCCAGCGAGCGGCGCACCTGGAGCTGCTCGACGTTCTCGGTGAGGTCGCGCGAGGTCATCCCCTTGTGCACGTGCTCGTGCCCGGCGAGGGCGTTGAACTCCTCGATGCGGGCCTTCACGTCGTGCCGGGTGACCCGCTCCCGCTCGGCGATCGCGGCCAGGTCGACCCGGTCGAGCACGCGCGCGTAGTCCTCGACCACCCCGTCCGGCACGGCCACGCCCAGCTCCCGCTGGGCCCGCAGCACCGCCAGCCACAGCTCGCGCTCCAGGCGGACCTTGTGCTCCGGGGACCACAGCTCGGCCAGCTCCGCCGACGCGTACCGGGCGGCGAGGACGTTCGGGATGCGCGGCTTCTCACTCACGCCGCGAGCCTAAACGGGCCGTCCGGGGTGGACCGGTGCGCACCCCGGTGCGGTGAATGCGGGGACCGATCTCGGGGTCGAACCTCGTCACTTCGGGTGCACCCCGCCCCCTTCTTGGCCGGCATTGTGTTACGGGCCGGCAAGGACGAGGGGACGGGGAGAACCAAGGGAACAACTTCTGGGGTGGAAAGATCCGGCGCTTCCGCTGGGGAAGGACGGGGGCGTCCGAAGCCGCGAGGCTCACCGGGGCGAGCCCCCAGTACGTACCCACCCAACCCGAGGGGGCCATCCCCGGCTTCCATTCTACCGGTGGGGCCTGACGATTCCGCCGGGAAGCGCTTTCACCAAGGGAGTTGTCCACATTCGCGGAGGGCTGTGGGCAAGTCCGCTACCGCAACGCGTCCCGCAGCATCCGGGCGGCGGCGGATCTCGGGTTGGGGTCGACCGCGATCAGTGCGTTGACCACGGCGCCGTCGACCAGGGCGATCAGCCGTTCCAGCTCGTCGGGGGTCAGCGGGGAGCCGGAGCGGGCGAAGATCTCCGTCAGCAGCTCGCGCAGCTCGGCGTTGAGCTCGCGCATCAGCGGGCGCAGGTAGGGGCGGCGGCCGGTGGCGACCAGCCGCTCGTAGCGCAGCAGCACGGCCTCCGCGTCGGCCTCCCGGTCCGGGTGCTGCGGGCCCAGCAGCGGCTCCAGCACGAGGTCCACCAGCGCGGCCACATCCCGGTCCCGGCTGGACAGGTCGGCCAGGCAACGCCGACCCTGTTCCAGCTCGGCCCGCGCCTGGTGCTCGACGGCCGCGGTGACCAGCTCGTCCAAGGAACTGAAGTAGTACGTGGTGGAGGCCAGCGGCAGCCCGGCGCGCTCGGCGACCGCCCGGTGCCGGACCGCGTCGAATCCGCCCTCACCGAGCAACTCGGCGGCGGCCTCGACCAGCGCGGCCCGCCGGCGCTCGCCCTTCGGCGTACTGGCTGACGTCATGACCAGCCATCCTGCCAGCCCAGCCGCCTCAGAACCTGGCGGCGAGGGCGCCGGCGACGCGCTCCAGCTCGCCGGCGAAGGGGGCAGCGGGGCTGTCCGGGGCGGGCACGCTGAGCACCACGACGGTGCCGCCGGCCGGGGTGCGGGCCTCCGCGATGCGGGTGCCCTCGGGCTGGCCGGCCAGCTGGATCGCGCTGCCCGGCGGGACCACGGTGACGGAGAGCTGCCCCTGCCGCGGCCCTTCGCTCGCCGGGAAGGCCGCCGACCGCCAACCAGGGGCACAGACCCGGCCCGGCTCCGGCTCGGCGGGGGCGGTGACCGGAAGCTCGTCAGCGAGGGCGATGGCGAGCTCCCGGTCACCTCGGTCGCACCCGAAGGTGCTGCCCTCCCGCGATCCTTCGCCCCCCTGCTTGGGCGAGGAATCGGGGAAGTCTGGCGCCGCCGTACCGGGTAGACGCTCGGGCGGCGGCTCGGGTTGCTCCGGCGCGCCGAACGCGGTTGCTTCCGACGGTCCGGTCACCACGTCGCTGGCGCCACCCGCGGCGTTGTCACCGGATCGATCCATGTTTACCAGAACACCGACCATCCCGCCGGCGAGCACGAACACGCTGGCCGCGCAGGCCGCGGCCAGCCGCGCCCGGCGGCGGGCGGCCAGCCGGCGGGACCGCGCGGCGACGTCGTCCGCGGTGAAGGTCGGCGGGGGCGGCTCGCCGGGCGCATCCCGGAACAGTGCGGCCAACCGCTGGTCACGCGAGTCATCCATGGGTCCGCACCTCCTTGAGCACCTCACGCAGGTTCGCCAGCCCCCGAGCGGTCTGGCTCTTCACGTTGCCTTCGCTGCACCCCAGCGCCTCGGCCACCCCGGCGACGTCGAGCCCCTCGAAGTACCGCAGCACCAGCACCGCCCGCTGCCGGGGCGGCACCTTGCGCAACCCGGCGAGCAGGTCGTGCCGGGTGGCCACCAAATCGTCGAGCCGGGCGCCGTCCGGTGCCGGCTCGGGTATCTCGTCCGTCTGTCGCTCCCTTCGCCACGGCCGGCGCGACTCGTCGATCGCCGCCCGCACCAGCGTCGTGCGCACGTAGGCGTCGAGGGCCGCCCGGTCGCGGATCCTCCGCCACCGTCGGTGCAGCGCGACGAACGCCGTCTGCGCGAGGTCGTCCGCGCGGTGCCAGTCACCGCAGAGCATGAACGCGGTCCGCCGCACGGCGTCGCGCCTGGCGGCGAAGTACTCCGCGAACTCCTGCTCGTCGCGCTGGTCCACGCGGTGGGCTCTCCGCTCGGTGGGTTGTCCGCGTCCGCTGGCCACGTTCCTCCCGCCTGCGCTCCTCCCTCGCCGGGGCTCGGTCGATGCTCGGCGGTCGTTCCGCGGCCCGCTCACAGAGACGGAACGGGTGGCTCCCAGGGTTGCACAGCGCCGCCGATCGGCACCCCCGAGCCGGCCGGCACAACCGTTGAACCGGGCGCGACCCGTGTGATGTGATCGAACCGTGACCTCCGGAGAGAGCTCGCCGATCGACTTCCGGTCCGACACCGTCACCCGGCCCGACAAGGCCATGCGGGCGGCGATGGCCGCGGCCGAGGTGGGTGACAACGTCATCGACACCGACCCGACCATGCGCCGGCTCGAGGAGCGGGCCGCGGCCGTGCTCGGCATGCCGGCCGCGCTGTGGACCCCGAGCGGCACGATGGCCAACATCATCGCGCTGAGCCTGCACCTGACCAGGGGCGACCGCTTCCTCGCCCCGCGGGAGGCGCACGTGCTGGCCAACGAGCTCGGGTCGGCGGCGTGGCTGGCCGGCGGCATGCCGGCGCCACTGGAGCACGACGCCGGACCCGGCCGGCCCTCCGCCGGCGCGCTGCGTGCCGCGATCGGCCCGGCCGACCCGCCCTACTACGTGCTGCGCACCACCCTGCTCTGCCTGGAGAACACGCACAACGCCGCGGGCGGCGCGGTGACCCCGCCCGACGAGCACGCCCAGCTGGTCGCCACGGCGAAGGACGCCGGCCTGCGGGTGCACCTCGACGGCGCCCGGTTGTGGCACGCCGCGGTGGCGCTCGACCTGCCGCCGGCCGCGTTGACCGTGGGCGTGGACACGGTGTCGGCCTGCTTCAGCAAGGCGCTGGGCGCGCCGGTCGGGTCGGTGCTCGCCGGCGGCGAGGAGCTGATCGAGCGGGCCCGACGGGTGCGGCAGATGCTCGGCGGCGGCGTGCGGCAGGGCGGGGTGCTCGCCGCGGCGTGCCTGCTCGCCCTCGACCGGATCGGCCAGCTGGGCCGGGACCACGACAACGCCGCGCGGCTGGCCGCCGGCCTGGTGGACCTGGGCTGGGCCGCCGTGCGCCCGGAGACCAACATCGTGCTGGCCGAGGTGCCGGACGTGCCCACCGCGTTGGCGTCGCTGCGGTCGATGGGCATCCTGGCGCTACCGATGGGTGACAAGGTGCGGTTCGTGACGCATCGCGACGTGCCGACCGAGGCCGTCGACGAGGCGCTGCGGCGGATCAAGGCGGGAGCGGAATGACCGGGAACGGCTGGCTGGTCTTCGACTACGGCGAGGTGATCTGCGGGCCGACCACGGCGCTGCCCGACCTGGCGGCCCGGCTCGGCGCGCCGCTGCCCGACGTCGAGCGGGCGTACTGGGCGCGCCGGAACGCCTACGACCGGGGCATGGACGACCTGGTGTACTGGCGAGCCATCGGCGACGCGGTCGGCGTGACCGTCGACCCCGCCACCGCGGCGGAGCTGACCGAGCTGGACGTCGCCGGGTGGTCGCACACCGACCCGGACACGCTCGACCTGCTCGACGAGCTGGCCGGCGCGGGGCGGCGGCTGGCGCTGCTGTCCAACGCGCCGGTGTCGTTCGCCCGGTTCGCCGAGCGGCAGGACTGGGCCCGGCACTTCCGGGAGCTCGTGTTCTCCGCCGACGTCGGGCTGGCCAAGCCGGACAGGGCGATCTTCGACCTGTTGGTGGACCGGATCGGTGCCGCCGCGCCCGACTGCCTGTTCCTCGACGACCGCCCGGAGAACGTGGCCGGCGCGCGGACCGCCGGGCTGCGGGCCGAACGGTGGCCGGGCGCCGCGTCGGCGCGGGCACTCGTTGGTCTGAACTGACTACCGAGCGTCGGCAACCGGGTGGGAATGCCTTAAGCTGACCGCGTCCGTTGCCGGCTGCTCTGGTGGGTGTCGATGTCGGAGACCGATGGGTTGTCCAGCGCCCGAGGGAGGGCGTTGCGGCACGACATGACCAAGCCCAGCGTCGCCCGGCTCTACGACGCGATGCTCGGCGGCAAGGACCACTACGAGGTCGACCGGCAGGTGGTCCGCCGGCTGGAGCAGATCGCCCCCGAGATCCGTGACCTGGTGCGGGAGCACCGGCAGTGGCAGCGGCGGGTGGTGCGGTTCCTCGCCCACCGGATCGGCATCGACCAGTTCCTCGACCTCGGCTCGGGCCTGCCGACCATCGAGAACACCCACCAGGTGGCCCAGCGCAACAACGGTGACGCGAGGGTGGTGTACGTCGACATCGACCCGGCGGTGCAGGCGCACGCGCGGGCGACGCTCGAGGAGAACGACCGCACCTACTTCCTCGCCGCCGACCTCACCCGACCGGCGGAACTTCTCGCCGATCCGGTGATCACCACGCACCTCGAGCTGGACCGGCCACTCGGGCTGCTGCAGTGCGCGACCCTGCACTACATCCCGGACCTCGCCGACGCCAGGGCCGTGTTGGCCGGCTACGTGGACGCGCTGGCGCCGGGGTCGTACGTGGTGCTGACCCACCAGTTCGACCCCGGCGACGGTGGACCGCGCGGCAAGCTCGCCGCGCAGCTGCGGCAGGTGTACGCCGAGACCGTGGGGGACAGCGTGTTCCGGAGCCGCGCGGACATCGAGTCGTTCTTCGACGGCCTCGACCTGGTCGAGCCGGGGCTGGCCTACCTGCACGAGTGGTGGCCGGATGGTCCCCGCTGGCGCCCGCTGACCGACGTCAACTTCACCATGCTCGGCGGGGTGGCCCGCAAACCCTGACCCGGGCGACTCGGGTTACTCGGTCACGAGCGCAGCCGCTTGGTCTCGTCCCTGCCCTTGATCGCGCCGTAGGCCGCGGTGCCCAGGAACAGCACGCCGCCGATCACCGCGAGCCAGAACAGGCCCTTGACCACGGCGCCGATCACGGTGAACGCGAGCCACACGACGATCAGTACGCCGACGATCTTCCAGAACATGTCGCTGCCTTTCTCTCGAGCGCTACCGCCAGGCTCCCAGGTCCGCGGCCGGAACGCCCGTGCCCGCGGGAAGGTTCAGGGAGAAATAGGGGTTACCCGGACCGATGTTCGGATTGGTCCGCTGCTCGGAGCCAGTGGCCAAGGCGGCGCACGCCCTCGTCGAGGTCGGCCGCGGCGCCGGCGAAGGAGAACCGGACGAAACGGCCACCGTCGACGGGGTCGAAGTCGATGCCCGGGGTGATGGCGAGGCCGGTGTCGGCGAGCAGGCGCTGGCACCAGCTGAGGCTGTCGCGGGTGTGCGCGGACACGTCGGCGTAGGCGTAGAAGGCGCCGTCGACCGGGGCGACCCTGTCGAGGCCGATGCCGCGCAGGCCCTCGACCAGGCGGTCGCGGTTGGCGCGGTAGTGCGCGACGTGGCCGTCCAGCTCGGCGTAGGACTCGGGGGTGAACGCGGCCACCGCGGCGTGCTGGGCCAGCGTCGGCGGGCAGATGTTGACGTTGCCGGTGAGCACGTCGACGGCGCGGTGCAGCCGGCGGGGGACGAGCATCCAACCGAGCCGCCAGCCGGTCATCGCGAAGTACTTGGAGAACGAGCCGAGGACGATCGCGTCGCGGGAGCTCTGCCAGGCGCAGCCGGCGCCGGTGTCGTAGGTGATGCCGTGGTAGATCTCGTCGCTGACGAGCTGGACGCCGCGAGCCGCGCACCAGCCGGCGATGGCGGCGAGCTCGCCCTGCGGGAGCACGGTGCCGGTGGGGTTGCTCGGGCTGGCCACGACGAGGCCGTCGAGCGGGCCGAGCTCGTCGAGCAGGTCGGTGGTCGGCTGGAAGCGGGTGGTCTCGTCGGTGGCGAACTCGACGACCTCACAGCCGAGGGCGGCGAGGAGGTTGCGGTAGGCCGGGTAGCCGGGGCGGGCCATGGCGACCCTGGCGCCGGGGTCGAACGCGGCGAGGAAGCCGAGCAGGAAGCCGCCGGAGGAGCCGGTGGTGACGATGACGTCCTGGTCGGTGACGTCGAGGCCGTACCAGCGCTCGTAGTGGCCGGCGATGGCGGCGCGCAGCTCGGGAATGCCGAGCTGGACGGTGTAGCCGAGGTCGCCGTCGCGCAGCGCCTTCTCCGCGGCCTCGAGCACCGGGCGGGGCGCGCGGGCGGTCGGCTGGCCCGCGCACAGCGCGACGACGTCGCCGTGGGTGTGCTGGCGGGCCTTCGCGGCCGAGAGCACGTCCATGACGTGGAAAGGGGCGACGTCGGCCCGTCGCGCCGGCCCGGGGAACGAGGCGTCCATGCGGTGCACTCTAGGCCGCCACCACCGCGCGCCGTGGCCAACGAGGTGCCGGCGAACGCAGTACTGTGGCAGTACTGTCACATAGCTGCCGTGAGGCGAGGAACGAACGACCATGGCCATGCCCTTGCACCGCACCGGGCGGCTGATGACGCTGGACGAGTTCATCGCGCTTCCGGAGGACAACTCCTACCGTTACGAGCTCCAGGAAGGCGTCCTCGTCGTGTCTCCTCGCGCCGTCCGGCGGCACCAGCGGGCCGTGCTGCGGCTGTCCCGTCAACTGCACGACCAGCTGCCGGCCGGGTGGGAGTGCCTGCCGGACATGGAGGTGGTGGTCCGCGCGGAAGACCCCGCCATCGTGCGGGTTCCCGACCTCGTGGTCACCCGGGTCGACGGCCCTGAGGCTCGGCTGACGGCGGCGGACGTGCTCCTCGCGGTCGAGGTCATCTCGCCAGGCTCGCGCAACGTCGACACCCGGCTCAAACCCTTCGAATACGCCGAGGCGGGTATCCCGCACTACTGGCTCGTCGACCTGGACCCACCCGCGCCGTCGATCACGGTCTTCCATAGTGGAGCGCCCGACGAAGGCTACGTGGAGGAACCGGCACTCGCCGGTGAACTGGTCACCTCCGTGCCGTTCAGCCTGCGGATCGACATCCCCGCGCTGGTGGCCACCAGGGCCGAACCGGGTCAGTAGCCCTGGTAGCCGCCGCCGGCGGCCATGGACTTCAGGCCGGGGTGCCCGTCGAAGCCACCGTATCGGGAGAAGGTGTACCGCACGCCGGCGATGATGTTGTCCACCGGGTTGTAGATGTCGTCGTGGCCCGGCAGCTTGTGCGCCTGGAACGTCGGGTCGATGCACTGCATCAACCCCTTGGACGGAATTCCCTTCGCGGCATTGGAATCCCAGAGGTTGATGGCGTGTGGATTCCCGCCGGATTCCTTCTCGATGATGGTCCAGATCTTCTGGATGTCGGCTTCGGTGACGGGGACGCCGTTGGCCTGCAGGATGCGAATGGCCTCGCGGATCCACTGCTCCACGTTGCCGGGCGGCGGGCCGCTGCTCGGCGGGCCACCGCTCGGGCCGAGGCCGCCCACCGCGCCGCCCCCACCCGGGGCACCGCCGCCACCACCACCGCCACCGCCTCCGCCTCCGCCGGAGACGGTCGGTGCCGCGCGGCCCTCGGAACCCACGTGGCTCACCGCGGCCGGCTCGGTGCCGCCGCCGGGCGGTTGGATCCCACAGAAGCCGTCGCCGTCGAGGTCGACCTTGATCCCGCCCATCAACTTGGTGAGCTCGGCTTCCGCCTGCTCCAGCAGCTGCTCGACCTTCTTCTCGACGCCGTCTCGGACCTCCTTGATCTTCCGGTCGGCCTCCGCGCGGATGGCCGCGGGGTCGGGGCCGGCGTCCGGGTTGGAGCGGCGGGCCTCCTCCGCCGCGGCGATGTCTCGCTTGGCCTGCTCGTCGATGCCCTTGGCCTCGGTGTAGGCGTCCGACAGCGCCTTGTCGACCGACTCCTTCAGCTCCCGCAGGCACTCGGCCACGCCGTCCATCGACGTGGCCGCCTCGAGCAACGCGTCCCGGACGTCGTCGCCGGCCTTGGTGTAGCGGTCCATGTAGCCGATGAACGCGTCGGCCGCCTCGCCCTGCCACTTGCCCCGGACGCCCTCGACCGCGTCGCGCACCGCCCTGCCGCGGTCGCCCGCGCTGGTGGCGGCGGTGCGGAACTCGCCGGCGGCCTCGGTCGCCACCCCGCTGTTGATCTTCTCGACTCGGCCGTACAGCCCGCCGAGCCGGTCGCCGCCCGGGCCGGGCAGCTTCGCGAGGTCGGCGATCGCGGTCGCCCCCGAGCTGTCGGTCACCGTGCACCCTCTCGTGGCGTCACCGCAGCGCCGTACTCGTGCTCCTGGTCCTCGAGCCGCTGCGCGATCCGGTCCAGCGCCCTGGCGGCCTCGTTGAGCAGCATCTCTCCCCGGCTGAACTGCTCGGACATCGAGCCGATGAACCCGCCGACGCCGGTGGACAGCTCCCGGGAGGCCGCCATCCCGCCGAACGCGGTGTCGTCGAGGTTCTTCGGAAGGCCGTCGGCGATCTGCCCCACGCCTCCCGCGTTGGCCTGCGCCGCCGACACCAGCGAGCGAATCGCGTCGATCTCGTACTTCGGCACGCCCGTCATCCCCTTCGCACAGCACGGCTGTCGCCGAGTGGGACGCCGCCGGTGTACCGGCGGTTCCCCCGCGGATACTGTACGACTTCACCCATCCCCGCGGCGGGGTTTCCGGCCGTGGATGAAGCTTTCCCCGAATCGCCGACCCCGGCCACGCTCGGTAACATCCGTCACCGGGAAACGGGGGATCCGATGAAGCCACTCGCACCGTCCGATGCCGGGTACATCGGTCGCTACCGGTTGCTCGCCACGCTCGGCGAGGGCGGTATGGGGCGCGTTCTGCTCGGGGTCGCGCCGGACGGGCGGCTGGTCGCGATCAAGCAGGTGCATCCGGGCTACGCGCACGACGGCACGTTCCGTGCCCGGTTCCGGCGCGAGGTGGAGGCGTCGCGGATGGTGGCGGGGGAGTACACCGCGGCGGTGGTGGACGCCGACCTGGACGCGGAGCTGCCGTGGCTGGCGTCGGTGTTCGTGGCCGGGCCGTCGCTGCGGCGGGCGGTGGCGGCCGCGGGATCGCTGCCGGTGGCGTCGGTGTGCGTGCTGGCCGCCGGACTCGCCGCGGCGCTCGCCGAGATCCACCGGGCGGGGCTCATCCATCGCGATCTCAAGCCGAGCAACGTGCTGCTGGCCGACGACGGGCCGCGGGTGATCGACTTCGGGATCGCCCGCGCCGTCGAGGGGCAGGTGGAGCTGACGATGGCCGGCACCGTGGTGGGGTCGCCCGGGTTCATGTCGCCGGAGCAGGCGGAGAGCCGGCCACTGTCGCCGGCCAGCGACGTGTTCTCGCTCGGCGCGCTGCTGGTCATGGCCGCCACCGGGCGGAGCCCGTTCGTCGGGGCGTCCACGCCGCAGACGCTGTACAACGTGGTGCACGTCCACCCGGACCTGCACCGCGTGCCGCCGGAGGTGCGGCACATCGCCGAGCCGTGCCTGGCCAAGAATCCGGCGCACCGGCCGACGCCGGGCCAGATCCTCCGGTTCCTCCGGACCCGCCGGCACGGTTACGCCGCGTGGCCGCCGGCGGTGCAGGCCCTCATCGACGGCGAGCAGGCGGCGGTGCACGACGCCCTCGGCGTGCGGTTGCCGCCGTACGTGCGGCGCTAGCCGCGCCGGGCGAGCTGGTCGAGCTCCTGGTAGGCGGCGAGGAAGTCGCCGATGTCGGCCTGCCGGCGGCGGCGGATCCGGGTCGCCTTGTAGCTCGCCAGGCCGGCGAGCAGGAGCAGCACCACCGGAATGCCGAGGATCACGTACGTGGA
Organism: Amycolatopsis arida; assembly: GCF_900115565.1. Lineage (GTDB taxonomy): Bacteria > Actinomycetota > Actinomycetes > Mycobacteriales > Pseudonocardiaceae > Yuhushiella > Yuhushiella arida. Next base: position 360,142 of record NZ_FOWW01000003.1, read on the forward strand.
GCCCTCGTCCCACTCGGCCTTCCGCGTGGCGAAGAACGCGGCCAGCAGCACGCCGCCCACGATGGTGTAGAAGGTGGCCAGCAACACCTGCCGGTTGAACCGCTTCTCCCAGAACCGATGCCGCTCCCGCACCCGATTCCACTCCGCGCTGGACAGCGGATCGAACCCCCGCTCCCGCTGGATCTCCGCCGCCCGCGCCACCACGGCCGGCACCTTCCGTAACCGCGCCGGCGAATCCCCCTGCACGAACGAGATCCCCGGTCCCCGCAACACGGTCGTCCCCTGCCTGGTCAACCGCAGCCGCGGCCGGCTGCCGCCGTCCTCCAAGCCCGCGACCAGCCACCCTGCGGAGTTCACCGCCTGCTTGATCTCCGGCAGCTCGAGATCGGCGTACCGCTCGGTGTCCAGCAGGTAAGTCCCGTCCACGCCCAGGGTCGCACCGGCCAGCTCCTCGCGGAGGCGGAGGTGCGCGTCCGACCCCACGGCATCGGCCGGCGCGTACGTGAACCGCAGCAACCACTGCTTCCGACCGAGCTCCTCGCCGACATAACGCCACCCGTGCTTGCCCAGCGCCGCCCGCAACTCGCCGTCGGACAGCTCCTTGAACCGCATCCAGTCGATCTCCAGGTCGCGCCCACGCGCCGCCACCCGCACCCGCTCCAACCCCGCCAACTGCTTGCGCCGTCTTCTCTGCGGCACGCCGAGAAGGGTCCCGAAGAGCTTGACGAAGGGAGCGACCAGGAGCACGGCAATACCCAGGGTGGCCGGGATGATGAACCACAGGGCGATCTCTCGCGCGAGTTCCTCAGACATCGATCGACAGCTTCCGCTTCGGCTGCCGTGGGCGGGCGAACCGTGCCGTGGCAGCACCACCTCGGGTCCATCGGCCCCGGTAGGTGAACCCTTCGTCCTGGCCCAACTTCTTGATCATGTGCTCTGAGAGCGGGTAAGTGGACCACAACAGCACGTCGACCTCGTCTCCGTTCACGCTGCGCCCGTAGAGCTGCTTGCGCACCTGCTCCGCCGCCGCCTCCACGCTCTGAAACCTCGACCGCAGAAAGCTGATGGCGAGCCACGCCACGAGCGCGGCCATCACGACGCTCCCGACAAGTACGATCACTTCGCCGTTCCCTCCATCAGCCCAGACCGTCCAACCTCCGCGAGAGCGGGGAACCGCCCGGCGGGTCGAACGACACACTGTGAGCGAGGTCGTTCAGAATTCGCAAGTAACCGTCCCAGTCCGGCAGGTCCTGCGTGGAGACCGCGAGGATCGCGACGCGTCGGCGGTCGGGAAACGCGAACACGATCTGCGCCTGGCGCACCCGCTGTCGTCGGACGACGGGATAGCCGCCGGCCATTGGTGGCAGCTCAACGAGAACTTCTTCCCCGATGACCAGTGCCTCGCCGGCAGGGTACTCATTGAGCACGATCTCGCGTGGTTCGCCAGGTGAGGCCAGCCCACGAGCAACAGCCAGCAGCGGGCGATCGCCGTGCAGCTTCGCCTCCTTGACCAGGATACTGAATTGCCCTGCTGTCAACCGGGTCGGCTCGACTTCCGACCGAGCCACACAGTTGGCGACGTACACGGCGCCTTCGCGCAGCAGTTTGCCCAAGACCAACTCCTGCACGAGCACCATCCGCAAGCGTTGCTCGTCGCTCAGGCCGCGCAAACCCGTGGCGAGCGACTCGTAGGTGCGCCGTATCCGCTGCCCCGGCTCCTCCTCGAGTGGGATCTCCCGGAGCTGCTCGGGCACGGTGAACCGAAGCGGTATTCCGCTGGGTCGGGCCGCATCGTCCAGAACAGCCAGCCTGCTCACGGGATCATCTTCCCTTTCAGCACGTGGTCACTGATCCCGGAAATGGTGCCGAGAACGCCGCCGGCCACGGTGGTGGCATCCTTCGCCGCGGTGGCCTCCGGACCGCTGTCCGCCAACGCGATGCCCTGTGGGATCTGGAGGGACACATTCGCACCGCCTTCGAGCGCCTTCGCGACATTCGCGGTCATCGCCGACATCTCAGCGGTGTCGATCAGTGGGTTCGCGCCCATGGCCTTCTGCGCCACCCACTGTGCTGCCATGCTCGGTTTGGCCATGTCGTCTCCGAAGACCTTGGCGCCCGTGTAGATGGCCTCGCTGGCGGTCTCGGCCATCCCGGACAGCCCTACCCTGGTGACGTCGATCGTCTTCTCCGCTCCGGAAGCAACCCGCATCGCGGTAGCTACTCCGTCGGTCGCGGCGCCGAGGCCGGGCACGAGGCCCACGAGGTCACCGCCGAGCTCGGCCCAGGCCATGGGGTCGTCCCATTTGCCCTCGACGATCATCTCCGTGCCGTGGGCGGCCAGGGCCAGCGCGCCGGTGCCGAGGGCGATCGGGGCCATGATGGGGGTCAGCACCGGGATGAACGCCAGCACGCCGGCGATCGCCGAGACGATGCCGGCGATGTCGCCCAGGTTCTCCGCCAGCCACTCGCCCGCGTCGTTGACGAAGTCACCGATGTCGTCGAAGAGGCCGGAGTCCGGGGCGCCGCCGGCGGCCTCGTTCAGCGCCTCCGCGCAGATCCGCGCGTCGTCCTCCCAGCGGTGCCGCAGGTTCTCCGCCTCCCGGCGGAGGTCCTCCACATTGGCCCACGCGGCACCCGCGGCGCGGTTGGCGTCGGCCGCCGCCGTGGCGTTGGCCTGCGCCCGCCGCTCCGCCGCCTGAGCCGCGGCGGGATCGTTGGCGTCGTAGGCGATCGGCCGGTTGGCCACCGCGCTCGCCTGCCGGGCGGCCACGTCGGCCTGCTCGGCGGCGGCGATCGCCTTCCGCGCCCGCTCCTCCAGCTCACGGGCCCGCCGCTGGTGCGCCTCCAGCCGGTCGGCCCAGATGGACAGCGCACTGCCGGCCGACGTCATCGAGTCACGAGCGCCCTCGAGGAAGCCGGGCAGCTCACCGAGCTTCTCGACGAACGCGGTGGCCGCGTCGCCCGTCCAAACATCCCTTTTGTCCTGAATGGACCTGAGTACGTCGTACGCCTCGCCGGCGTACCGGCCGGTGCCGCTCAGCTCCGTGGCGATCTCCCGAACCCGACCGACGTCGCCGCGCGCCGGGTCGAAGCCGAGCGCCGGGAAGTCCGCGTCGCTCACCGAGCGTTCCCTTCCGCGACCAGCGCGTCGGCCATCTTCCGCAGGTTCTGCCGCAACGCCTCCTCCAACTCGGCGTAGGCGTTCTTCGCCTCGATCAACCCACCCTTGATTCCTTCGACCGCCTCGCGCAGCTCCTCCAGGCCGCCCGACCAGTCGTCCCGGAAGTCGGCGCACGCCTCGTCCAGCACGTCCGGTCCGAGGTCCTCCGGTCCGAGGTCAGCGAGTCGTTTCGTCGCCGTGTCGATGTTCTCCCCGGTGCGGTCCAGATCCTTGCCGAGCGCGTCCAATCCACCGATGTCCACAGTGAAGTCAGGCACGATCCTGCCCCTCCCCTTGGCATTCACTGCACGTCATCGGGACGGTACCAACCGGAGCCGGATCGAGGAGTCGGGTTCGCCGAACATCCGACGAAAGGCGGGCTCAGCGCTCGTCGAGCAGCTCCCACACCCGCTGGGCGAGCAGGTGGTTGTCCGCCGGGGTGATGGTCGCCCACTCGTCGCCGTCGGGGGAACGCTCCACGGCGAACAGGTACCGGCCCGCGTCGGTGTCGTGGAAGGCCACCACCCGCTCGGCCCGCCGGGTCTGCCCGCTTCGCGGCTGCCGCTCCACGCCGACCTGCCCGCGGGCCACCATGCCGACCAGCATCCCGGCCAGCTCCTGCGCCTGCCACAGCACGACGCCACGGTCCTCCAGGGCGGTGACCAGCGCTTTCGCGTCACCGCGGGCCTCGGCGTCGGCCGCGCGCAACACGCCGTACGGCACGCTCACCGACTGCCCCACCCCGGCCGGCAGCTCACCGGCCACGGACACCGCCGCCTCCGGCAGCGCGCTGTCCCGCGCCGGAATGAGCCACACCTCGTCCCCGTCCACGACGCCGAGCAGCGCCTCCCTGCCCACACTCACGGCGAGGCCCCTGATCTCCCGGTCGGCCCACACCCACACGTCGATCCCGACCAGCGGGTGGGCGAACAGGTTCAGCATGTCCACCACCTCGGCGGACGCCTTCCGCCCCCGGGCGAGGCCGCGGTCGGCCAGCGACCGCCACGCCCGCTCCACCAGCGCGGCCCGCTCGCTGTGCGTGACACCCGGGCTGAGCACGTCCAGCGCGGGATGTCGCTCGGGCAACCGCTCGACCTCCCAGAGCATGTCGAACTCGAGTGCGGACAGCACGAGGCTGCCGTGCGGTGCGCCCATCAACGGTGCCCGTCGGGGCGGCCCTCGCCGATCACGTCGGGGGCCACCTCCCGCTGGTCGGTGAACAGGTCCGCGTCGTCCACGCCGTACTTGCGGACGTGCCCGCCGTCGGGGTCGTCGTCCCGCGGCGCGGCCCGCTCCAGCACGCCACCCTGCCCGCCGTCGCGCTTCGGGTTGAGCTTCTCGGAGTTGCGCGCCAGCCGCGCCTCCTCCTCCGGCAGGTCACCGACCGGCAGCTGCTGTGGCGAGCGGGCCGCGAGCGGGGCGCTGCGCCCGACGCCGCGGCCGCGCCGCTCGCCCTCGCCGCTCAGCGCGCCGGCCACCCCGCCGGCACCCAGCGCGGTGACCCCCGCGCCGATGTCGGCGCCCAGGTTCCCCCCGGTCTTCGGCGCCGGTGGCGTGAACACGCTCCCGGAGCCCGGCCCCACGGCGGGGGCCTGCGGCGCCGACCCGAACGACCGGCCCTTGCCGAGGGCCGGCTCGCCACCACCACCGGGGGCGCCGACCTTGCCGACCAGCCCACCGGCCGCGGGCGGAGCCCCGGTACCGCCGCCGGCCCGCCCGCCGGGCTCACCACCACCGACCCGCCCGGCGGCCTCGCCGCCGGCCCGCGCGCCTGTCCCGATGCCGGCACCGCCGACCGGGGCCGCGCCGGCACCGGGACCAGGCGCGACCGCCCCGGGTCCGCCGGTCCCCGGCGCGGCCGGACCCGGTGTCGCGGCGCCGCCGGGGGTGGCCGTCGCCCCGCCACCCGACGGAGGCACCGCACCGGAGCCGGGCGCACCGGAAGGACCGGTCGACCGGGGCGCGGAGCTGGGCGTCGTGGCACGGGAGCCGGGCTCGGAACCGCTGTGCCGGGCCGGCGACGTGGCCGGCCGGACGGGCACCCCGAAGGCCGGGGTCGGCGCGTCGGCGACCGGGGCGCGGCCGGGCAGCGGCGGAGGCGGTGGCGTGGTCGACGCGGCCGGCTGGGCCGGTGCGCTCGCCGCCGTGGTGCCGGCGGGCCGATCCGTGGGCACCGGGCCGCCACCGGCGTTGACCACCTCGGGCAGCCGCGGCCCCTCGGTCATCCGCAGCGCCTCCGGCGGGGCGATCGGCTCGCTCCCGGCCAGGTGCTGCGCGCTCTCCGCAGCGTAGGCGTTGAGCGCGGCCAGCGCCTGCTGCCGGGCCTCCCGCCCGGCCCGCACCTTGCGGGCGTTGTCCGTCTCGTAGCCGATCAGGCTGAGCGCGGTGTCGGCGAGGTCGTAGCCGCCGGCCCCGTCCCGCAGCGTCTGCGCCTCGGGCAGCTTGTGCAACGTCCTGCTGAACGCGGCGGCCTGCGCGAAGAGCATCTCCGCGGCGTGGTCGACCCTCTCCTTGGCCACCGCGGAGAAGCCGGCCTCCCGGTTGACCGCCGCGCCGGCCCGCTCACCGGCCTCGCTCTGCCACTCCACCCCGAGCTTGGCCAGCTCCTCGCGGAGCGTGCGCTCGGTGTCGGCGAGCGCCTCGCCGACGGCCTTCAGCGCGTCGACGGCCGCGATGATCCCGCCGGTGCCCCGGCCCGCGCGGAAGCGGTCCACCTCGTCGGCGAGGCGGATGTTGTCGTAGCCGTCGAACCGGTGCTCACGGATCCGGTCGATCAGCGTCGCGATCTCGGTGCCGCTCACCATCGCGCCGTCCACGTCACTCACCGCTTCCTACTCGTGCTCCGTGCCCTTGTCCCTCAGCCCTTGTCCCTCAGCCCTCGCCCGCCAGCGTCGCCACCGCCATCGCCGCCGCCCGCTCGGCCCGCGCGCACAGCTGCCGCTGGTCGAACGCGCCGGCGCTGATCGGGTACGCCTGGGTGCGCAGCGTCTGCCCGTCCGCGACGCCGACCAGCACCTCGCAGTCCGCGGCCCGGCCGCCCGGGCGGTACCGGGTGACCGCGGGGAAGCCGACGACCTCGCCCGACTCGGTGGCCACCGTCGCGCTGGCCCGATCGCCGTCGAGCCACGCCCGCACGTCCGCGTCCCCGATGACCTCGACGACGTAGGAGTGGAACGGCTCGGCGCGGTCGGCGTCGAACGAGCACGCGGCGCCGTCCCGACGCGGCCGGCTGTTCACGCCCAACTCGTCGAGCTGCCGCTCAGTGAGCAGCGCGCACGGGTCCGCGCCGCGCACCGGCAACTCCCGCGGGCGAGGTGGCAGCTCGGCCGGCTGCCGGGCCCCCGGCGCCGGCACGGCACGCCCACCCTCCGGCCCCCCGCACCCGGCGAGGGCCGCGGCCAGCACCACGAGCAGCATCCCGTTAGCGGGAGGGCAACTGCCGGTCACCGAAGCTCTCCGCCTTCTCCCGCTCGCTGGCCGTGTACTGCTCGCTCGCCGCACGGAGCTGGGCGACCAGCTCCCGTAGGCCCTCGAGGTAGGCCCTGACCCTGCTCTCGTACGACTGCTCGCCGTCCACGGTGATCGCGTTCCACGCCTGGACCGCGTGCACGCTGACGATGTCCTCCGACGGCGGCTCGACGCGCAGCGCGCCGAGCTGGGCCCGCAGCCGGTCCTGCAGCGCGTTGGCCTGCTCCTCGATGACCTTGGCGACGTCGAGCACCCGGCCCGGGTCGACCTGGATGTCGCGGACGGCCGGCGCCTCCGGCACGGCACCGCCCAGCGGGAACGGGACCGGCGCGCTGGAGCCGCCGTGCTCGGCCTGCGACTCGGCGTTCTGGGACATGTGCGCACCCCCGGTTGCGGTTGGTAGCCGGGCGATCTCTCCCCGCAGGCTACCAACGTGCGGGTAACGACGGCCTGAGATTCGACGAAGAATGCCGCTCGCCGGTTCCCGGGTCAGTGCGGGATGGTGACCTCGCCGCGCACCGCGCGCAGCGCGATGTCCTTTCGGTGGTGCGCGCCGGGCAGGTGCACCCTGCCCAGCCGCTCGTACGCCTGCTCACGCGCGGCCGCCAGGTCGGGTCCGGTGCCGACCACGGACAGCACCCGCCCTCCGGACGAGACCACGGCGCCGTCGTCGCGCCGCCGGGTGCCGGCGTGCAGCACGCCCTCGGCGTCGGAGCCGGTGATGACGTCCCCGGTACGCGGCACGTTCGGGTAGCCGTCGGCGGCCAGCACCACGGTGACCGCGGCGCCCTCGGCCCACTCCAGCGGCGGGTGCTCGGCGAGCCGGCCGGTGGCGGCGGCGTGCAGCAGCCCGGCCAGCGGGGTGCGCAGCAGCGCCAGCACGGCCTGGGTCTCGGGATCGCCGAACCGGCAGTTGAACTCGATCACCTGCGGGCCGGCGGAGGTCAGCGCGATCCCGGCGTAGAGCAGGCCGGAGAACGGGGTGTCGCGGGCGGCGAGCTCGTCGACCACCGGCTGCACGATGGTCCGCACGATGTCGTCGACCAACCCGGGCGGCGCCCAGGGCAGCGGGGCGTAGGCGCCCATGCCGCCGGTGTTCGGCCCGGTGTCGCCGTCGCCGATCCGTTTGAAGTCCTGCGCCGGCAGCAGCGGCACCACCGTGGTGCCGTCCACCAGGCAGAACAGCGACGCCTCCGGACCGTCCAGGAAGGACTCCAGCAGTACCGGGTGGCCGCCGTCCAGCAGGGTCATGGCGTGTTTGCGGGCCAGCTCGACGTCCGCGGTGACGACGACGCCCTTGCCCGCGGCGAGGCCGTCGTCCTTGACCACCCAGGTGGGGCCGAACCGGCCGAGCGCGGCGTCGAGGTGGGCGGGGTTGTCCACCACCTCGCTGTGCGCGGTGGGGACCTTCGCGGCGGCCATCACGTCCTTGGCGAACGCCTTCGAGCCCTCGATCCTGGCGGCCTCGGCGGAAGGGCCGAAGCAGGCGATCCCGGCGGCCCGCACGGCGTCGGCGGCGCCCGCGACCAGCGGCACCTCCGGGCCGACGACCACCAGGTCGGCCTTCCAGCCGCGGGCCAGCTCGGCGACCGAGGCCGGGTCGGTGACGTCCACCGCGAGCTGCTCGGCCAGCGCCGCGATGCCGGCGTTGCCGGGCGCGCAACCCAGCGCGGTCAGCGCGGGGTCGGAGGACGCGGCGAGGACGAGGGCATGCTCACGGGCGCCGGAGCCGATAACCAGGACACGCACGCGCCAAGGGTAGCCCCGGAGAAGTTCCCGCCGAGTTTGCGGGCGGGTCACCGGAAGCGGTTACCGTGTCGCGGATCAGGTCCGCTCCTCGCCAGGAGGTATCGACAGTGCACAGACGGCTGACCGGGCTGACCCTGTCCGGGCTCACCGTGCTCGCCATGGCGGTGGTCGCCCCGGGTCCGGTCCACGCGCAGGAGAGCCCCACGGTCGCCGACCGGGGACACCGCGAGGCGGTGGTGATCGGGCACCGGGGCGCGTCCGGCTACCGGCCGGAGCACACCCTCGCCGCCTACGAGCTGGCGGCGCGGATGGGCGCCGACTACATCGAGCCGGACCTGGTGATCACCAAGGACGGTGTGCTGGTGGCGCGGCACGAGCCGGAGATCGGCGGCACCACCGACGTCGCCGACCGGCCGGAGTTCGCCGACCGCAAGACCACCAAGTCGGTGGACGGCGAGGAGGTCACCGGGTGGTTCGCCGAGGACTTCACCCTCGCCGAGCTGAAGACGCTGCGGGCGAAGGAGCGGATTCCGCAGCTGCGGCCGAACAACACGATCTACGACGGCCGGTACGAGGTGCCGACCCTGCAGGAGGTCATCGACCTGAGCCGGCGGCTGTCCCGGGAGCTGCGCCGGGACATCGGCATCTACCCGGAGACCAAGCACCCGACGTACTTCCGGCGGCAGGGGCTGCCGCTGGAGCCGGCGCTGGTGCGGACGCTGACCCGCAACGGGCTGAACCGGCCGGGCGCGAAGGTGTACGTGCAGTCGTTCGAGGTGGGCAATCTCGAGAAGTTGCGGCGGAGCCTGCGGGTGCCGTTGGTGCAGCTGATCGGCTCCAGCGGGGCGCCGTACGACTTCGTCGTGGGCGGTGACCCGCGAACCTACGACGACCTGGTGACCCCGGAGGGGCTCGCCGAGATCGCGACCTACGCGCGCGGCATCGGCCCGGCCAAGGACCGGATCATCCCGCGGGACGCCGGCGGGTACCTGACCGAGCCGACGTCGCTGGTGCGCGACGCCCACCGGCACCGGCTGGTCGTGCACCCGTGGACCTTCCGCGCGGAGAACGCGTTCCTGCCGGCGGACTTCCGCTCGTCGACGGAGCCGGGGGCGTGGGGGGACATCCTCGGCGAGCTCGAGGTGTTCCTGGCCACCGGCATCGACGGGGTGTTCGCCGACCATCCGGACATCGCGGTGGAGGCCCGCGCCGCGCGGCGCGCCCCCGTGGGGGCCGGCGCCCGAGGGTGAACCGGTCGCCGGGCGCTGCCGTACGGCGGTGGCGGCGCCCGGCACCCGGGCCCCGACGCCAGGCGCGCCCGACACCGGAGCCCGACACCGGAGCCCGGCGCCAGCACCCGGCGCCAGCACCCGGCGCCAGCCAGGACCCGACACCCCGGATCCCCGGATCCGGGGTCAGTGCCCGACACCAGGGGATGGACGAGTCCGCCGAATTGTCCACATCACCCATTGGTGATCCACAGATTTCGCGAGTGTCCTTCGCGAGACCCCCGCGCCGATAGACTGGACTCAGGGGCGCCGTACCCCGGGAGGGTGGGCCCCGCGCTGGTCCACGGTCCGCGCGAGTGGACCGTTCGCTCCGGTGTGGTCGTTCCGGCCGTGGTGCTCCGGGCCGGCTGAGTCTGAGCCTGCTGGAGGTGCCGTGGCTCGGTGACGCGCTCAGGGCCGTCCCGGGATGCCGTGGCTCGGTACGCGCTCCGGATCGTCTCGAGGTGCGGTGGCTCGGCGGGGAGATCCGGCGACGTCGTGCGAGACCGGCCGGCTACAGGAACTCGTGGCGGACGATGGTCTGCTCCCGGCCGGGGCCGACCCCGATCGCCGACACCCGCGCGCCGGACAGCTCCTCGATCCGCTCCACGTAGGCCCGCGCGTTGGCCGGCAGCTCGTCGAACGTGCGGCACTGGCTGATGTCCTCCCACCAGCCCGGCAGCTCCTCGTAGATCGGCGTGGCGTGGTGCACGTCGGTCTGCGTCATCGGCATGTCCTCGGTGCGGAAACCGTCCACTTCGTACGCCACGCACACCGGCACCCGCTCCAACCCGGACAGCACGTCCAGCTTGGTGAGGAAGTAGTCGGTGATGCCGTTGACCCGCACCGCGTAGCGGGCGATCACCGCGTCGAACCAGCCGGTCCGCCGGGAACGGCCGGTGGTGACACCGAACTCGCCGCCGGCCTTGCGCAGGTTCTCACCGGACTCGTCGTGCAGCTCCGTCGGGAACGGACCCGAGCCGACCCGGGTGGTGTAGGCCTTGAGGATGCCCAGCACGGTGGTGATCCGGCCCGGCCCGATCCCGGAGCCCACGGCGGCACCGCCGGAGGTGGGGTTGGACGACGTGACGAACGGGTACGTGCCGTGGTCGACGTCGAGCAGGGTGCCCTGGGAGCCCTCCAGCAGCACGGTCTCCCCGCGCTCCACCGCCTGGTTGAGCAGCAGCCGGGCGTCGGCGATCCGGTGCGCGAACCGCTCGCCCGCGGCGAGCACCTCGTCGGCCACCTGGTCGGGGTCCAGCGCCTTGCGGTTGTAGACCTTCACCAGGACCTGGTTCTTGAACTCCAGCGCCGCCTCGACCTTCTGCCGCAGGATCTTCTCGTCCAGCAGGTCCTGCACGCGCACGCCGACCCTGGCGATCTTGTCCTGGTAGCACGGGCCGATGCCGCGCCCGGTGGTGCCGATCTTCTTGGCGCCGAGGTAGCGCTCGGTCACTTTGTCGATGGCCACGTGGTACGGCATGATCAGGTGCGCGTCGGCGGAGATCAGCAACCGCTCGGTGTCGACGCCGCGCTGCTCCAGCCCGTCGAGCTCGTCGAGCAGCACGCCGGGATCCACCACCACGCCGTTGCCGATCACGTTCGTCACGCCGGGGGTGAGGATCCCCGACGGGATGAGGTGCAGGGCGAAGTCCTGCCCGTCGGGCAGCACCACGGTGTGCCCCGCGTTGTTGCCACCCTGGTATCGGACCACCCACTGCACGCGGTCGCCGAGCAGGTCGGTGGCCTTGCCCTTGCCTTCGTCTCCCCATTGGGCACCGATGAGCACAATGGCCGGCATGTGACACTCCAGGATGTTCGGCGACAAGTCGGGTACGGGCGTCCGGGAGGACAACCGCGGCGCTGGGAAATGCCGGTGCATGACTGTAACGGAGGCGGTCGGAGTGCGCGGACTGGTGCTGGCCTGCGGGCCGGACACACCCGAGCTGCCGGAGGTCGAGGGCGTGCGGGTCGAGCGGCTCCCGGCGCGGCCGGGCAAGACCGATGTGGACCCGCTGCTGACCGACGACGCCGCCGCGCACCTGGTGGTCGTGGGCACCGACGCCGATTTCGCGGCCGTGGTGCTCCGCCTGCTGCGCCGGGACCGGCTGGCCGACACCACCGTGGGCTACGTCCCGACCGAGCGGTCCTCGGCGGTGGCCGCGCTGTGGGGCCTTCCGGGTGACCCGCGCCACGCGCTGGCCCTCGCGCTCGGCGGCGAGGTGGACCCGGTCCCGCTGATCCGGGACGACGCCGGCGGGGTGCTCGTCGGCCGGGGTGTGCTCGGCCCGGTGCGCGGTGTGGCGTACTGCGACGACGAGGTCGCGCTGCGCGGCCTCGCCCGGCGGATCGAGGTGGAGCCCGACCCGCACTCGGCTGGCGGCGGCCCGGGGCTGGTGGTGCGGGTGAGCCGGGGGCTGCTGTTCCGGCGGCAGATCACGTACACGGGCCGGGCGGTGCAGCTCGGCTGCGTGCCGGTGACGCCGGTGTCCGACGGCGTGCCCTACCCGCGGCCGATGTCGCGCTGGACCTGGTACAAGCACACCGAGCCGCTCCGCCTCGTCCGCGGCCTGGCCTGACCCGACGCGCAGGGCCAACGCGGCGACGCGAGCGGCGAACACAGCGACGCGAGCGAACATGCGGGAGCGCCAGGCCACTGGGTCAGGTGAGGCGGGTGAGGATGTCGGCGCCGTGCTCGCGGAGGCGTTGGACGCCGCCGATGGTGAACTCGGTGAGCAGGTCGATCAGCGCCTCCCGGGGCGGCGGCTCGGCCTCCCACGCCTGGTTCACCAGCGCCTCGGCCATCGCCATGGACATCGTCACCAGCGCGACGTCGGTGCGGCCGGGCTCGATGCCGTGCTCCGCCCAACGCCGCCGGCTCGCCTCGGTGTAGAGCCGGGCCAGCCGGGCCCGCACCCGGCTCAGTGCCGGGTCGCCGGCGCGCTCGGCCTCCTGCAGCACGGGCAACGCCGCCGGGTGCTCGGCGACGAACTCGAACATCGCCGCGAAGTTGCTCCGCGCCCACGCCCGCAGATCCTCGGTGCCGTCCCGCGCCCGCGCCCCGATCCAGTCGACGGCGAGCTCCTCGACCTCCGCGACCACCGCGGCGAACAGCGCCGACTTGTCACCGAAGTGCTCGTACACGCTCTGCCGGGTTAGCCCCGCCGTACGAGCGATCTGCTCGACGGTCGCGGCCGTCGAGCCCTGGGTCGCGAACACCTCACGCGCCGCGACCAGCAGGGATGCTCGCTGCTCCTCCGCCGGAACCTTCCGGGGGCGCCCCGGCCCCCGACGGAAGTGGGTTGACATTGTGTGTCACCTCACTCGCATACTTTTCCGACACTGCTGTCGGAAACCTTCCCTCCCGAGGAGCGAGTATGCGCCCACCCGGTCGGCTTCGCCGGACCCTCGCCATCCTGCTCGCCGGCACGGCCAGTCTCGCCGTGCTGACCGCCACCACCACACCGGTCGCCGCCGAACCCGCGACCGAGGTCGCCAGCGCGGCCGACGACTTCTACGACCCGCCCTCACCGCTGCCCCCTGGCCGCAACGGCGACCTCATCAAGCACGAGCCGTCCGAGTTCTACCTGGACCCGCTCAAGCTGCTGCCCGCGCCGGCCGAGGTGCGGCGGATCATGTACCGCAGCACCGACACGCACGACCGGCCGATCCCGGTGACCGGGGTGGTGCTCACCCCGCACGTCCCGTGGATCGGCGCCGGGCCCCGCCCGATCATCGGCTACGCCCCGGGTACCCAGGGGATCGGCGACAACTGCGCGCCGTCCAAGGCACTGGCCGCGGGCCTCGAGTACGAGGGCCCGTTCATCGACGGCCTGCTCAAGCGCGGCTACGGCGTCGTGGTCACCGACTACGAGGGCCTGGGCACCCCGGGCATGCACACCTACGTCAACCGGGCGGCCGAGGGGCACGCGCTGCTCGACGCGGTGCGCGCGGCGCAGCGGCTGGCCGAGGCGAACCTGCCGGACGCCGGCCCGGTCGCGGTGGTCGGCTACTCGCAGGGCGGCGGCGCCTCGGCGTCGGCCGCCGAGCTGCACCCCGAGTACGCCCCCGAGCTGGAGCTGAAGGGCGCCTACGCCGGCGCCCCGCCGGCCGATCTCGCCGTCATGGCGAGGAACCTGGACGGCCACTACGCCGCCGGCTTCATCGGGTACGCGCTGCACAGCCTCGACTACGCCTACCCGGAGCTGAACATCATGGACCTGCTCAACGAGAAGGGCCGGCGGATGGCGGAGGAGATCATTCCCAAGTGCACGCCGCAGGCGATCATCGACTACGCGTTCACCAAGTCGACCACGCTGACCAAGGACGGCCGCCCGCTCGAGGCCTACCTCGACGAGGAGCCGTACGCGTCGCGGGTGGCCGAGCAGCGGATCGGCGAGCGCCGGCCCACCGTGCCGACGCTGGTGGTGCACAGCAAGCTGGACGACATCGTGCCCTACGACCAGGGCCGGCGGATGGCACTCGACTGGTGCGCCAAGGGCGTGACCGTGCAGCTGAGCAGCTCGCTGGTGCCGACCCACGTCGGCGGCGCGATCCGCGCCTTCCCGGAGATGTTCGCCTGGCTGGAGGGCCGGTTCGCCGGCCTGCCGGCGCCGAGCAACTGCGGAAAATTCTGAGCTGACCCGGGTGCGGCGCCCCGCGCGGGGCGCCGCACCCGGTCGGCTCACGTCAGCCCGGTGGCCTCCGCCGCCGCGGGGTCGGAGTCGGCGAGGAACTGCCGGCAACGCTCGTACTCCTCGGTCTCGCCGATCCGGCCGGCGGCCTTGCCGAGCACCGCGAGCGAGCGCAGGAACCCCTGGTTCGGCCGGTGCCGCCAGGGCACCGGCCCGTGGCCCTTCCACCCGGCGCGGCGCAGCTGGTCCAGACCACGGTGGTAGCCGGTGCGGGCGTAGGCGTAGGCGGCGACGATCTCGCCCGCGGCGAGGGCCCGCTCGGCCAGCGCCGCCCACGCCTCGCTGAAGTCGGGGTGCTCGGCGGCGACCTCGGCCGGGTCGGTCCCGGCGTCGAGGGCGGCCTGGGCGTCGGGTCGGTCGGGCAGGTGGGTCGGCGCGGGGCCACCCAGCAGGTTGGCGTCGGTCATGCGGCCATTACAGCAGCACGGCCAGCACGGTGCTCGCCCCCAGCAGCACGAGCGCGGCGACCAGCACGGCGGCGACCACACGTTTGGGCATCATCGCGGACACCTTGCCGCGCGCCGCCCCCGCGAGGCAACCCGCGACCCCTTACGGGTGAACCCTGGCTTTTCCTCCCCTTTTCCGGGATTCGGCCCACCGGGCGAGACATTCGGGAGAGGATGTCGCGGTGAGCCAGGTCGCGCCCCTTTCACCCGTTCCGCCCCAGCCGCCGACCGGGGCGCTCGACGACATCGACGTGCCGCGCGGTCCGGTCGCGAAGACCAGGCTGTTCTTCCGGCGGCACTGGGAGCGCGGGGAGCCGGGCCGGGAGACGCCGGAGTGGGTGGTGCGGTACTGCTACCGCACCTGGCTGGTGGCGTTGCTGTTCAAGGTGCTGGGCTCGTCGTGGGACATGTCGTGGCACTTCAAGTGGCTGCGCGACGACCTCGCCCCGCCGCACCTGCTGAACTCGGTCGGCACGGTCATGGTGTGCGTGCTGGTGGCGATCCACTCGTTCACCGGCATGGCCTGCGACCGCCGCTCGCTGCGGCTGATGCAGGCCGGCACCGTGATGTTCCTCGTCGCCGCGCCGCTGGACGTGATCAACCACCGGGTCAGCGGGCTGGACCTCACCGCGTGGAGCGCCACGCACGGCCTGCTCTACCTGGGCACCGCGATCATGATCCTCGGCGCGATCGACGGGTGGCGGAAGATCGCCCCGCCCGGCCCGGTACGCGCGTGGACACTCACCGCGCTGTGGATGTTCTTCCTGGAGAACGCGTTCTTCCCGAACGGGCAGCAGGAGTACGGCATCCTCGAGCTCCGCTCCTGGGAGCGCGGAGAGCCCTACGCCGAGCCGTCGCTGCTGGAGTTCGCCGCCCAGGACATCGGGCGCGCGGTGGACCGCGAGGCGGTGATCCACTTCGCGCTGCCGATCGGGGACTGGGTGTACCCGCTGTGGGGCATCGGCGTGATGGCGCTGATCCTCGGCGCGGCCCGGTACACGGTCGGCAGGGCGTGGACCGCGACGACGGTCGCCGCCGGCTACGTCGCGTACCGCGCGCTGATCTGGCCGCTGCTGACGTGGGCCGACTTCCCGACCTCGACCGTGCCGTTCTACCTGGTGTTCGTGGGCCTGGCGGTGGACGTCGCGTGGCGGGTCGGTCGCGGGCGGGCCACGGCAACCGCGGGGGCGGCGGCGGTGCTGGTCACCGCGTTCGGCTACGGCGCGCTGTGGACGCAGGCCCAGCTGCGGCCGTGGCTGCTCGGTGACGCGCCGACGGAGACCGCGCCCCCGGTGGCGTACTGGACGGCCGCCGTGGTGCTGGCCGGCACCGCGGCCCTCTGGACGGCCGCCGGCCCACTCAGCCGCCGCTGGTCAGCCCGAACGCCATGAAGGCCATCTTCATCGCACTGAACGCGATGAAGGTGGCCTTCATGGCACGGTACGGACCGGCTCAGCTCATCTTCGTGCCGGCGGACTTGAGGGCCTCGGCGGCCTCGACGACCCGCTTGGCCATCGAGCCCTCGGCGACCTTCATGTAGCTGCGCGGGTCGTAGACCTTCTTGTTGCCGACCTCGCCGTCGATCTTCAGCACGCCGTCGTAGTTCTTGAACATGTGGTCGGCGATCGGGCGAGTGAAGGCGTACTGCGTGTCGGTGTCGACGTTCATCTTCACCACGCCGTAGGACACCGCCTCGTGGATCTCCTCCAGCAGCGAGCCGGACCCGCCGTGGAAGACCAGCTGGAACGGCTTCGAGCCCTCGGGAAGGCCGAGCTTCTCCGTGGCGACCCGCTGCCCGCCCTTGAGCACCTCCGGGCGCAGCTTGACGTTGCCCGGCTTGTAGACGCCGTGCACGTTGCCGAACGTCGCGGCCAGCAGGTAGCGGCCCTTCTCGCCGGCACCGAGGGTCTCCACCGTGCGGACGAAGTCGCCCTCGGCGGTGTAGAGCTTCTCGTTGATGTCGTGGGCGACGCCGTCCTCCTCACCGCCGACGACGCCGATCTCCACCTCGAGGATGATCTTCGCGGCGGCCGCCCTGTCCAGCAGCTCGGCGGCGATCTCCAGGTTCTCCTCGAGGTCGATCGCCGAGCCGTCCCACATGTGCGACTGGAACAGCGGGTTCTCGCCGCGGTTCACCCGCTCCTGGGACAGCGCGATCAGCGGCCGGACGAAGCCGTCGAGCTTGTCCTTCGGGCAGTGGTCGGTGTGCAGCGCCACGTTGATCGGGTACTTCTCCGCCACGACGTGCGCGAACTCCGCCAGCGCGCGGGCCCCGGTGACCATGTCCTTGACCTTCTGCCCCGACGCGAACTCGGCGCCGCCGGTGGAGAACTGGATGATCCCGTCGCTCTCCGCCTCGGCGAAGCCGCGCAGCGCGGCGTTCAACGTCTCCGACGAGGTCACGTTGATGGCCGGGTACGCGAACTCGCCTTCCTTGGCCCGGTCCAGCATTTCCGCGTAGACCTCGGGGGTGGCGATGGGCATCGGTGCTCCTCCTTGCGGAAGCGGGCGGAAAACGGCCTTCGCCCGGCATCCTACGAGGCCGGGCGAAGGCACACATGCTCGCTACGGGGAGGCCGGGAACGGTCAGGAACCCAGCAACACCTCCGCCAGCGCGCGGTACCCGGGGAGCGGGTCGCCGCCCCCGGCGCCGACCACCACCTGGACGGCCACGTGGTCGGCGCCGGCGTCCAGGTGGGCCCGCACCCCGGCGGCGACGGTCGCCGCGTCGCCGTGCACCACCAGGTCGTCGACCAGCCGGTCGCTGCCGCCATCGGCGAGGTCGGCGTCGCTGTAGCCCAGCCAGCGCAGGTTGCGCTGGTAGTTGCGCAGGGACAGGTACGGGTCGCGGACCGCCGGCCTGGCGAGCTCCCTGGCCTTCGCCGGGTCGGTCTCCAGCACGACCTTCTGCTCCGGGGCGAGCAGCGGGCCGGTGCCGAGGATCTCCCGGGCGCGGCGGGTGTGCTCCGGCGTGGTGAGGTACGGGTGCGCGCCCGCGGTCCGCTCGCCGGCGAGGGCGAGCACCTTCGGGCCGAGCGCGGCCAGTGCCCTGCCGGCCACCGGCACGCCCGCGGCGTCGAGCTCGTCGAGGTAGGAGACGATCCTGTCGTAGGGGCGCTGGTAGGTCGCGGTCGCCTCGGGATGACCGATGCCGACGCCGAGCAGGAAACGGTCCGGGTGGCGGGCGGCGATCCGGTGGTAGGACTCGGCGACGGTGGCCGCGCCGTCGGACCACATGTTGACGATGCCGGTCGCGACCGCGATCGAGCCGGTCGCGTCGAGCAGCTCCTCCACCAGCCGCAGGTCACCGGACGGGGACCCGCCGACCCAGACCGTGCCGTAGCCGAGCCGCTCCGCCTCGGCGGCCAGCTCGGGCGTGAGCCCGTAGCCGGGGAAGGCGGGCAGCCAGATTCCGATCTTTCCCAGGTTCACCATGCCGGTGGCAACCCACCGATCCCCGCCACAATTCCCTACCGACCAGTAGCCTACCGGCGGTAGGTTGAGCTACCGTCCACCACGGACCGGCGGCGAAGGCGGGACGAGGAGGCGGCGATGGTGAGGACGGTCGCGGGCAAGGTGGTGCTGATCACGGGCGCGGCTCGGGGCATCGGCGCCGGGCTGGCCGAACGGCTGGCCGGTCACGGGGCGAAGGTCGCGCTGGTCGGGCTGGAGGCCGAGGAACAGGAGAAGGTGGCCGCCCGCATCGGCCCGGCCGCGCGGTCCTGGACCGCCGACGTCACCAGCTGGACCGATCTGGAGCGGGCCACGGCCGAGGTGGTCGAGCACTTCAGCGGGATCGACGTCGTGGTGGCCAACGCCGGCATTGCCACCACCGGGTTCGTCCGCTCGGTCGACCCGGTCGCCTTCGAGAAGGTGATCGAGGTGGACCTGCTCGGCGTGTGGCGGACGTTCCGGGTGACCATGCCGCACGTGCTGGAGCGCCGGGGCTACCTGTTGGCGATCTCCTCGCTCGCCGCGATCGCGCACGCGCCCGGCATGGCGAACTACGCGGCGGCCAAGGCCGGCGTCGAGGCGTTCTCCAACAGCCTGCGGGCCGAGCTGGCCCACCTCGGCGTGCGGGTCGGGGTGGCGCATCCCACCTGGATCCGCACCGACCTGGTGGAGAGCGCGGACGCGCACCCCGTGTTCGGCAAGCTGCGCACCGGGATGCCGGGGCTGCTCGGCAGGACCTACCCGCTGGAGGTCGCGCTCGACCTCCTCGAGGCCGGGATCGCCCGCCGCGCCCGCACGATCCACGTGCCGCGCTGGGTCGGCGCGCTGAAGTTGATCCGGTCGTTCCTGCCGCCGATCGTCGAGCTCAGCGGCCGGTTCCAGGGGGTGCCGGCGGCCGACCGGGCCGCGCTGGCCGACATCGCCGAGCGAGGCGCCCGCGCGGCCGCGGTCACCGGACCCGGGGGCCGGGCCGCCACCGGGGACTCCTGAACGTCAGGCGCCGGACAGCCACGACCCGAGCAGCGGGGTGAACTCGCGTACCGTGCGGTCGGTGATCACGCCCTCGACGTGGTAGGGATCGGCGTCGATGATCCGCTGCAGCTCGGCCCGGTCCTCGGCCTGGAACAGCGCGACGCCGCCGGTGCCGTCGGCGAGCGGGCCGGCGACGCCCACCGCGCCCCGCTCGGCGAGCCCGCGGAGGTACTCCCGGTGCCGCGGCCGGACCTCGGCGAAACTCTCCGGCACGTACCGGAACTCCACGATGAACCAGGCCATGCACCCTCCCGATATCGGTTCCGCGGGTCGCACCGACCTCGTTCGGCGGCGTCCGCGAACCCCATCCAACCCGATACGCTGATCGCACGTGGGTGCCGGTCGGGGGCACGGTCACAGGAGGAGACGGGGTAGCGATGCAGGGCAGCGCGGAAAGCAGCGTGGAACGGACGCTCGGCCACCTGCGCACGTTGGACGCGCCGGCCCGACCGCCCCGTCAGGAGGCGCCGCTCACCCTCGAGGACCTCTACCGGACGCACCGGATGCGCCTGGTCCGGCTGGCCATCCTGCTGGTCGACGAGCCGGCGACCGCGGAGGACGTGGTGCAGGAGGCGTTCACCGGGCTGCACCGCAACTGGGGCAAGCTGCGCGACGCCGCGGCCGCCGTCGGCTACCTGCGCACGGCCGTGGTCAACGGCTCGCGCAGCGTGCTGCGGCGGCGCCGGACCGCGCGCGAGTACGTCCCGCCGCACGCGGTGAACGCGCGCTCGGCGGAGAGCCTGGCGATGCTGTCCACCGAGCACCAGTCGGTGGTGAACGCACTGGCCAAGCTGCCACCGCGGCAGCGGGAGGTGCTGGTGCTGCGGTACTACGGCGGGCTGTCCGAGGCCGAGATCTCCGAGGCGGCGGGGATCTCCAAGGGCACCGTCAAGTCCACCGCGAGCCGGGCGCTGGAGGCGCTGCAGAAGGTCATGCGGGAGAACAACCGCTAACTGGTAACCGAGTTACGAGATAACGGGTACATAGGTTGGTTGCCAACACCCTGGTCTGGACCAATATGATGGCATGGTGAGTGCCGAGAACTTCGTGGTCACGGGCGGCCGGATCGCCGGCCCGGACGGTGTCGCCCCGGGCTGGGTCGCGGTCGCCGGCGGGAGGATCGCCGGGGTCGGTGGCGGCCCCGCGCCCGCCGGCCGGCAGGTCGACGTGGCCGGGGCGCTGGTCGTGCCCGGGTTCGTCGACACCCACTGCCATGGTGGTGGGGGCGGCTCGTTCTCCGCGGCCGACCCGGCCGAGGCGGCCACGGCGATCGCCGCGCACCGCCGGCACGGCACCACCACGATGCTGGCGAGCCTGGTCTCCGACCCGGTGCCGGTGCTCACCGACCAGATGGCCGCGCTGCGCGAGCTGGTGGAGGACGGCGAGCTGGCCGGCATCCACCTGGAGGGGCCGTTCATCGCCCGCTCCCGCTGTGGCGCGCACGACCCGGGCGCGCTGCGCGAGCCGGACACCGACACCGTCGACGCGCTGCTGCACGCCGGCCGCGGACACGTCAGGATGATGACGCTCGCGCCGGAGCTGCCCGGCGGGATCAAGGCGGTCCGCCAGCTCAGCGAGTCCGGGGTGATCGCCGCGGTCGGGCACACCGACGGCGTCGACGAGCAGATCCGCCCAGCCATCGAGGCCGGCGCGACGGTGGCGACCCACCTGTTCAACGGGATGCGCCCGCTGCACCACCGCGAGCCCGGCCCGATCGGCGCGCTGCTCGACGACGAGCGGGTGACCATCGAGCTGATCTGCGACCTCGTGCACGTCCACCCGACCGTGCTGCGGCTGGCCGCGCGGTGCGCCGGCGCCGGCCGCACCGTGCTGATCACCGACGCGATGTCGGCCACCGACGCCGCGGACGGCACCTACAACCTGGGCACGCTCGAGGTCGACGTTCGGGAGGGGGTGGCGACGCTGGCCAGCAACGGCTCGCTGGCCGGGAGCACGCTCACCATGGACGTGGCCTTCCGCAACCTGGTGCGCGGCGCCGGGCTGGACATCGCCGAGGCGGTGCGGGCCACCTCGGGCCGGCCGGCGGAGCTGCTCGGCATCGCCGACCGGACCGGCGCGCTGCGCGAGGGGCTGGACGCCGACCTGGTGGTGCTCGACGACGACCTGTGCCCGCGCCGGGTGCTGCGCCGCGGCGAGTGGGTCCCCGGCGTGGGCGACTAGGAACCACCCGGCGCCTTGCCCATCGTGGCCAGGAGGTTCGCGACCAGGGGGTCGTCGTCCCCGCGCCAGGCGACGGTCCTGCGCCGGTACTTCGGGGAGGTCCGACCGGCCGCCACGACGCTGGTGTGCGGACTCGCCGATCCGCGGACGAGGATCGAGATCGAGGTGTACGCCCGGCGCGGGGCCATCGGGTAGGCGATCGGATCAGCAGGTCAGAAGCAAGAACGATCATGGGCTCCCCGGGTGTCGGGGTGGGCTCCTAGACTGCACTCCTGATGAACTCTGGGGCCGTGACCGAGTACCGGGTCGACGAGCTGGCGCGTGTGGCCGGCACCACGGTGGGCAACGTCCGGGTGTACCAGGACCGAGGGCTGCTGCCACCACCGCTGCGGCGCGGCCGGGTCGCGGTGTACACCGAGGCACACCTCGCCCGGCTCCGGCTGGTCCTCGGGATGCTCCGCCGCGGGTACACCTTCGCGCAGATCCGGGAGATGATCTCAGCCTGGGAGTCCGGCCGCGACCTCGCCGACGTGCTGGGGCTCGAGGAGGTGCTCACCCAGCCGTGGACCGACGAGGTGCCACAGCGGCTCGGCCGGGACGACGTGGCGCGCGAGCTCGGCGGCGCGGAGCTCGTCGAGCGGCTGTGCAAGCTGGGGGTGCTGGAGCCGGAGGACGACGACGTGCTGGTGCGCAGCCCGCGGCTGCTGCAGGCCGGGCGGGAGCTGCTGGCCGCCGGCGTGCCGATGCCGGCCGTGCTGGACATCGCCGAGCGGATGCGCCAGCACACCGACGAGCTGGCCGCGCTGTTCCTCCGGATGGTCGACGACCACGTGCTGCCCGACCGGGAGGGGTGGACGCCCACCGCGGAGGAGGTGCCCGCGTTGACCGAACACGCCAAGCGGCTGCGGCCGCTGGCGCAGTCCGCGGTGGCGGCGTCGCTGGCGCGGTCGATGAGCGAGGCGCTCGCGGCGTGGCTGGCCGACCGGTTCGGCCCGCTGCTGCGTCCACCGGACCCCGCCGAACGGGGCGCTACGCTGCGGGAGTGAGTGACGACGCGGACCCGGAGCGCCTGCTGGCCGAGGCGCTGCGCGCCCAGGCCCGCTCCGCGCCTGCCGACCCGGCGAGGAGCGTGGCCCGCGACGTGCCCGGAATGACCGACGACGGCGCCGACGGTGCGGGCGGCGCCGAGGACGCGACCGCCGGGAAGGCCCCCGTCGGGAAACCCACTGTCGGGAAACTTACTGGTGGAAAGCCCACTCACGGAAAACCCCCAGCGTCGCCGGACGCGGCGGGCGGCGTCGGCGATTCCCACCGGTCGAGCCTTCCGGTGGGCGCGGCCGGGCCCGGTGGAGCGGCGGGTGCGAGTGGGCCGGAACCGGCGGCCCCGGCCGAGCCGAACGGGTCGGCCGTGGTCACCGGCGAGGGGGCCGAGGTGCCGGCCAGCTACGGCCTGCTCTCCGGTGCCGAGCCCGGCTCGCTGGAACGCGAGCGCGCCGCGCTCGAGGCGACCACCCCTCCGGCCATGGCCGAGCCACCACCGGAGGCGGCGACCGTCGAGCAGCCGGCGCGGCCGGCCGGCGGACCCCTGCCGGTGGGGTGGATCCTGCTGCTGGCCGTGCTGCTCGGCCTCGCCGCCGGCTCGGTGGTCGGCCTGCTCAGCCTCCACTGACCGCCACGGCCGCCAGCCGCCAGCCGCCAGCCGCGACGAGCCGCCCCGAAAGACGAACTCGCCGCCCGAACGTCGAACTCACGATCCCCGAAGACCTACATCGAGAACATCGAGCCCGGGTTGAAGATGTTGTCCGGGTCGAGCGCGGCCTTGATCTGCCGGTGCACCCGCATGCCCACCGGGCCGATCTCCCGCTCCAGCCACTCGCGCTTGATCTTGCCGACGCCGTGCTCGCCGGTCACCGTGCCGCCGAGCGCGAGCCCGACCTCCAGGATCTCGTCGAACGCGCGGCGGGCGCGGGCGAACTCGTCCTCCGAGGCGGGGTCGTAGACGATCGTCGGGTGCATGTTGCCGTCGCCGGCGTGCCCGACCACGGCGATCCGCAGGCCCACCTCGTCGCTGATCCGCCGGCAGCCGGAGATCAGGTCGGCGATCCGCGTGCGCGGCACGCACACGTCATCGGTGAGCCAGGTGCCGTACAGCTCCAGCGCGGTGAGCACCACCCGGCGGGCCTGGAGCAGCATGTTGCCCTCGGCGAGGTCGTCGGTGGCGTAGGTCATGTCCGCCCCGCAGTCCTGGCAGATCTGCTCGAGCGCGGCCAACTCCCGCCGGGCGACCTCGCCACCCGAGTCCGACTGGCACAGCAGCAGCGCCTCGCAGCCGGAGCCGGCGCCGATGTCGGTCTTCAGGTACGCCTCGGCGGCCTTGATCGACGTCGCGTCCATGATCTCCATCAGCGACGGCACCAGGCCCTCGCGGACCACCCGCGCCACCGCGGAGCCGGCCGCGGCCGTGCTGGGGAAGCCGGCGACCAGCGTGCCGGGCGCCTGCGGCAGCGGCTTGAGCGCCAACGTGGCCTGGGTGATCACACCGAGGGTGCCCTCGCTGCCGACGAACAGCCGCGCCAGGTCGTAGCCGGCGACACCCTTCACCGTGCGCCGGCCGGTGCGCAGCAGCGATCCGTCGGCGAGCACCACCTCGAGGCCGAGCACCGAGTCGGTGGTCACGCCGTACTTCACGCAGCACAACCCGCCGGCATTGGTGGAGAGGTTGCCGCCGATGGTGCACCAGTCGTAGCTGGACGGGTCGGGCGGATAGAACAGCCCGTGCTTCTCCACGGCGTCGCGCAGGTCGAGGTTCACCACGCCGGGCTGCACCACGGCGAGCCGGTTGCCCGGGTCGACCTCGACGATCTCGTTCAGCTTGGTGAGCACCAGCACCACGCAACCGTCGATCGCGTTCGCCGCGCCGGACAGCCCGCTGCCGGCGCCGCGCGGCACGATCGGCACCTTCGCCTCGGCGCACGCCCGCACGGTCGCCCGCACACCCGTGACGTCCTCGGGCAGCACCACCGCCAGCGGTTGGCCGGACGGCGCCAACGGCATCATGTCGCGCGCGTAGCTGCCGGTGATGTCAGGATCCGTGCGGACCGCGTCCTTGCCGAGGTCGGCGCGGAGCCGGTCCAGCAGGGCCTCAGTGCTCATGCCGCTCATGGGCACCACGGTAGTCGCGGCAGGGGCCCGTAGGGGCAGGTCAGCCGGACAGCGTCCCCGCGAACCGGCCGCTCTCCTCGGTCCGCCGCCGCTTGGTCCGCCGCTCCAGCAGCAGCGCGGCCACCACGACCGCGAACCCGAGCGCCATCAGCCCGAAGATCATCGGTGCGTTGTCGCCGGGGGCGAGCAGCGTTCGCTGCTCGTCCTGCCACGGCCACAGCGCGCGCAACGACCCGAGCAGCAGCCCGGTCATCACCACCAGCGTCAGGTGGTGGTGCCGCTCCAGCAGCCACTGCAGCAGCTTCACGAAGAACGCCAGCCCGAGCAGCGCCCCGAGCGCGAAGGTGCCGAGATAGCCGAGGTCACGCGCGTTGACCGCGTCCATCGTGGCCGTGTACAGCCCGAGGGTGAGCAGGATGAACGAGCCGGACACCCCGGGCAGCACCAGCGCGCAGATCGCCACGGCCGCGGCGGCCAGCACGATCAGCGGGTTCGGGTCGACCTGGGCCGGCGGCAGCCCGGTGAGCACGAACACCACCACGGCGACCGCCAGCGCGAGCAGATAGTGCCCTGTCCGCCACCGCTCGCCGGACCCGGAGTAGGGCACCCACAGCGACGCCAGCACCAGACCGAAGAACACCGCGTACGACGGCTCCGGGTGCTCCTTGACCAACGGGGAGAGCAGCCTCGCCGCGGTGAGCACGGCCACCGCCATCCCGGCCAGCGCGGCCAGCACGACCGGCCAGCGCACCAGAGCGAACTCGGCCTTCGCCCGGCCGGATCCGCGGCCCCGGGGCAGGTCGGTCACCGCGGCGCGCAGCCCGCTGACCAGATGGCCGGCCGAGATGATCAGGTCGTCGTAGATGCCGACGACCAGCGCCACCGTGCCGCCACTCACCCCGGGGACGACCTCGGCGGTGCCGATGAGCCCGCCACGGAACGCGTTGAACAGATGGGTGCCGACTGACCTGGCCATCGCCCGCCTTCGGAGTCCTCGAGCCGCTGGGACACGGCCCACGTTACTCAGGCGGGGACGCGGGCCATCCGCGCGGGTCGTAGCAACAGCGCCGCCTGCACCCCGGCATAGAGCAGGATCACGGCCCCGAACACCGCGGTGATCCGCAGGCCGTGCACGAACGCCGCGCCGGCCGGCGCGAGCAGCGCCTCGGCGAGCGGGCCGGGCAGCTCGTGGGCCGCGGCCACCGCGCCCGCCATGGTCTCCCTGGCCGCGCCGACCGCCTCGGCCGGCACCCCGCCGGGGGTGCCGAGCCCGGTCCGGTAGACCCAGGTCGCCGCGCTGCCCAGCACCGCGATGCCGAGGGCGCCGCCGAGCTCGTAGCCGGTCTCGGAGATCGCCGACGCGGCACCGGCCCGCGCGGGCGGCGCGACCGAGATGATCAGATCGTTGGTGAGCGTCTCCGCCAGCGCGATCCCGCCGCCGATCAACACGAACGACACGGTGAGCACGGCCAGTCCGGAGTGGACGCCGAGCTGGGTCAGCGCGGCGTACCCGGCCGCCGCCAGCAGCAGCCCGATGGCGATGATCCGGGAGGACGGGAACCGCCGGGCCAGCCGGGCGGCGAGCAGCGCGCCGGCGACGCCGGCCACCGTCGCCGGGAGCATCCACAGCCCGGCCACCATGGGCCGCAGCCCGAGCACCAGCTGGAGGTACTGCGGCACCAGGAACATCACCCCGGCCAGGGCGAACACGCCGAGCACGTTGGTCACCACCGAGACGCTGAACGCCCGGTGACCGAACAGCCCGAGGTCGAGCATCGGCTCGGCGAGGGTGCGCTGCCGGTGCACGAACACCCAGCCCAGCACGAGCCCGGCGACCACGGCCACCACCGCGGTGGCGGTGAGCCCGTCCGCGGCGACCTTCTTGAGCCCATAGACCAACGGCAGCATCGTCGCCAGTGCGAGCAGCGCGGACAGCGGGTCGAACCGGCCGGGCCGCGGATCGCGGGCCTCGGGCAACAGCGCCGGGCCGAGCACCAGCAGCAGGACCATCACCGGCACGTTGATCAGGAACACCGAGCCCCACCAGAAGTGCTCGAGCAGCCAGCCGCCGAGCACCGGGCCGAGTGCCATGCCACCAGCGAAGCCCGCGCTCCACACCGCGATCGCGACCCGGCGCTCGCGCGGGTCGAGGAAGACGCCGCGGATGAGGGCGAGCGTCGAGGGCATCAGCGTGGCACCGCCGATCCCCAGCAGGGCGCGGGCCACGATCAGCAGCTCCGCGCTCGGCGCCCAGGCGGCCAGCGCGGAGGCGGCGCCGAACGCCGCCGCGCCGGCGAGCAGCAGCCGCCGGCGGCCGATCCGGTCGCCGAGGGTGCCCATCAGCACGAGCAGGCCGGCGAGCAGGAACGAGTAGATGTCGACGATCCACAGCTGTTGCGCGCTGGTCGGCGCCAGGTCGGCGGCGAGGTAGGGCAACGCGAAGCCGAGCACGGTCATGTCGACGCTGATCAGCAGCACCGGCAGGACCAGCACCGCGAGCGCGACCCAGCGGCGGTGAGCCGAGGCCACCATGGAAGCTCCCCTTGACTAAACAGTCCAGACGGTACAGTTTCCGCCCTCTGCCGAGGGTAGACCGTCCGGACGGTATAGTCAAAGCCATGCCGAAGCCGTCCGCCCGCGAGCGCATCCTGGACGCCTACGAGGAGCTCCTCGTCGAGCACGGCCCCGCGGCCGTGACGCTGGACGCGGTCGCGGCCAGATCAGGGGTGTCCAAGGGCGGGCTGCTGTACCACTTCGGGTCGAAGGAGGCGCTGCTCCACGGCCTGCTGGACCGGCTGCGCGCGCTGAACGAGGCGGACATCGAGCGCGCCACCGCCGCGCCGGAGGGCGTGGCGCGGTACTACCTGCGCTCGTCGGTCAGCGACGTCACCGAGGATCGGCCGCTGCACCGCACCAGCCTCGCCATCATCCGGCTGATGACCGAGCCGGAGGTGCGCGCGGCGGTCGCGGCCTGCACCGGCCAGTGGCGGGAGCTGCTCGGCCGGCAGCTGACCGACCCGCTGGCCGTGGAGCTGGTCCTGGCCCTCGGCGACGGCCTGTACCTGCGCGCGGCGCTGGACGAGCCGAGCGAGTCGATCATGGACAACCTCACCGAGGTGCTCCATCGCATCGGCGCCCCCACCTGACACTTCCCACCCCGCGTGTTCGCCCTCTGCGTCGGTGTGTTCGCCGGTGGGCGTCAGCCGGCCATGCCGTAGACGCGCTCGACGCGCAGGCGGAGCACCAGCCGCTGCTCCCGCACCATCGCGGCGCGGTAGTCGGCCCAGTCCGGGTGCTCGCCCTGCAACGTCCGGTACAGCTCGACGAGTTCCTCGACCACGGCGTCGTCCGGCGCGGTGGCCACCGGGGTCAGCTCGGCCGTGCCCTCGGCGACCGCGTACGACCAGCCGCCGTTGCCGCTGACGTGCAGGCTGGCCCGCGGGTCGCGGCGCAGGTTCCGGGTCTTGGCCCTGGTGTCGGTGATCGACACCCGGATGACGCCGGCGTCCCGGTCGTAGGCGTGCACCACGTTGGAGAGCTGGGGGCGGCCGTCCCGCCGGATGGTCGCCAGCACCCCGATCATGCTGCCGGCCACTAGGTCGTACAGAGCTTGCTCCGACTGGTGCGCTGCCATCACTCGACCTCCTCGTCGCGGCGTCGTCCGCTGCAACGAAGCAGATCGATCGACCATTCCCGTGTGACAGAATCCGCCGGTGCCCACGCTCGTCCTCGTCCACAGCCCGCTGGTGGGGCCGTTGATCTGGCAGCAGGTGGCGGAGCGGTTGCGGCGCCGCAGCCACCAGGTGGTGGTGCCGAGCCTGCTCGACGCACCGGCGACGCACCGGGGGCTGGCCAGCGCGGCCGCCGCGGACGTCACGGGGCCCGCCGTGCTGGTCGGGCACAGTGGGGCGGGCGCGCTGCTGCCCGCCGTCGCGCAGGTGGTGGGGGACGTCCCGGCAATGGTCTTCGTGGACGCCCTGCTGCCCCACCCGGGGGTGAGCTGGTTCGACACCGCGCCGGCCGAGCTGCGGGAGCGGCTGCTCGAGCTGACCGAAGGGGCGCGGCTGCCGCCGTGGAACGAGTGGCTGCCGCGGGGGACGCTGGAGCGGCTGCTGCCCGACCCGGCGCTGCGGGAACGGTTCGTCGCCGAGTTGCCCAGGATGCCGTTGACCTACTTCGAGGAGCCCGCCCCCGCGGTGGCCGAGCCGCTCCAGCGCAGGCACGGGTACCTGTTGCTCAGCGAGCCGTACGCGCAGACGGCCGAGCAGGCGGCGCGGCGGGGCTGGCTGGTGCGCCGGGAGGTCACCGACCATCTCGCGCCGCTCACCCGGCCGGATCTCGTGGCCGACCGGCTGGAGGACATGGTCCGGCAACTCCTCGCCGGCTGAACGAGTCATACCGTCCCCAGAGTTGTCCACAGGAGGCTGTGGACAACAGCAGGGTTATCCACAGCTTGTGGGTCACCGCGTCTCGTCCTCTTGGCCACACTCCTCCCGCCTCCGCCCATGGCCACACTCCTCCCGCCTCCGCTCCTCCCTCGCTGGCGCTCGGTCGATGCTCGACAGTCGTCGTGCGGCCGTACGGGGGCCGGGTGACAGTGGAGCGGGGCCGGGCGCTTGGATGGGACCCGGACGGGGGTGAAAGGACGACGGATCGCATGACCCCAGTCAGGATCGTGCACCATCTGGCGCTGACCGTGACCGACGTCGACCGCAGCGTCCCCTGGTACGTGCGGGTGCTGGAGCTCGAGGAGTTCACCCGCCGCGAGGACGAGGAGACCGGGATCCGCAAGGTGTTCCTGCGGGCCCCCGGCGGCTTCACGCTGGTGCTGGTGCAGCACCCGGACACCGAGCGGCCGGGGTTCGACGAGCGGCACACCGGACTCGACCACGTGGCGTTCAAGGTCGAGTCGCCCGCCGAGCTGCGGCAGTGGGAGCAACGGCTGGCCGACTACGGGGTGACGTTCACCCCGGCGAAGCCCTCCCGCAGCATGCCCGGCTCGAAGGTCGTCGTGTTCCGCGACCCCGACGGCATCCAGCTCGAGGTGTGGGCCGACGCGGCCAGCTGAGCGGCGCTCCCGGCGGCTACGGGGCGGATGCCTCGGCGGGGCGGGCGAGCACGTCCGCCGTGTCGTCCACCGGGCGGCGCATCTCCTGCCGGTAGCGCCACCAGCCGTAGGCCGTGCCGACCACGAAGAACACCACGCTGCCCCAGACCAGCCCGGTCTTCAGCCAGGGCAGCACGTCGAGCAGGCCGGCGCCGTAGTAGCCGAGCAGCACCAGCGTGGGCACCCACAGCAGCCCGCCGGCCGCGGTGGCGAGCATGAACCGGCGCGGGTCCATCCGCGCCGCGCCGGCGATCAACGGCGCCAGCGTGCGCACCCAGGGGATCCACCGGGCCGCGACGATCGCCAGGAAGCCCTTGCGGTCGAGGAACGCCCTGGCCCGTTCCAGGTTCTGCCGGTTGAGCACCCGCCCGCCGCGCCGCGCGATGAACCGGGTGCCGGTGTGCCGGCCGATGTAGTAGCCGACCTGGTTGCCGACGATCGCGACGACCAGCGCCGCCACCGACAGTCCCCAGGCGTGGCCGTCCGCACCGTGTTGGGCGAGCACCACGCCGGCGCCGAACAGCAGCGAGTCGCCGGGCAGGAACAGGCCGACGATCAGCGCGCACTCGACGAACACGAAGCTCAGCACGATGACCCACACCAGCAGCGGGCCGGCCGTCTCCAGCCAGCCCAGCCCGAGCCCCGCCGTCGCGGCGGTGGCGTGCGTCGCAGTCACGACCGCGAGCCTACGTCGCCCGAACGGGCGCTGTCCGCCCGGTGGCGAATCTGGTTCGGATACCCACCGTTGCCGGCCGGGTCAGCCGACGCAGAACTCGGTGCCCTCCGGGTCTCGCAGCACCACGCAATAGTAGTCGCGGCCCGGCTCGTCCATGGTCCGCAGGACGGTGGCGCCGGCCGCGGTCAGCCGCTCCACCGCCGTGTCGACCCGCCGGGTGCGCTCGGCCAGAGGGACGTCGCGGCCGCCACCCATTTTCAGGTCCAAGTGCATTCGGTTCTTCGTCACCTTGGGCTCCGGCACCTGCTGGAACCAGATCCGCGGCCACCGGCCGGTCGGGTCGACGAGTGACTCCGGCGCCTCCCCGGTGCCCGGTGGTAGCTCCTCCGGCGGCACCCCCACGGCCTGCCAGTACGCCCGCCACGTGGCGAACCCGCTCGGCGGGGGCTCGGGCACATACCCCAGTTCCCGTAGCGCCTCGGCCCAGAAGGCCACCATCCGTCCGGGGTCGGCGCAGTCGACCGTCAGCTGCAGCTCCACACCGCGAGGATGG
Source organism: Amycolatopsis arida (assembly GCF_900115565.1). Classification (GTDB taxonomy): domain Bacteria; phylum Actinomycetota; class Actinomycetes; order Mycobacteriales; family Pseudonocardiaceae; genus Yuhushiella; species Yuhushiella arida. The sequence goes on from NZ_FOWW01000003.1 coordinate 391,091, forward strand.
CAGGGAGCACCGACGAAAACCGCTAGCCGGGCGGCTCCGGGAGGTGCTCGCCCCGCACCGCCTGGATGTCCAGCTCCACCCGCACGGTGGTGCCGACCGCCGCGACGCCGGCGCGCACCATCGCGTTGTAGTTGATCGCGAAGTCCTGCCGGTGCAGCAGCGTCTCGGCGGAGAAGGCGGCGCGGACCCCGCCCCACGGGTCCGGTCCGACGCCGCCGTAGCGCAGGTCCAGCTCCACGTGCCGCCGCTGCCCGTGCAGGGTCAGCTCCCCGCTCAGCGTCCAGGTGTCGGTGCCCTCCCGGCGCAGCCCGGTGCTGGCGAACTCGATCCACGGGTACGCCGCGACGTCCAGGAAGTCCGACGAGCGCAGGTGGTCGTCGCGCATCGCGACGCCGGTGTCGATCGTGGCGGCCTCGATGGTCGCGAGCACCGACGACCGCTCCGGCGGCCGGGCCACCTCGATCCGGCCGGACACACCGGTGAACCGGGCCTTGATGCTCGAGATGCCGAGGTGGCGGGCGGTGGTCACCACCGAGGAGTGCGCGGGGTCGATCACCCACGGCCCCGCCGGCGGGAGGGGGAGGGCGCCCGCGGCCGGTTCGAGGACCACATCGCCGAGCGAGCCGCCGCCGTCGGCGCGGATCAGCGCGGTGCGGGCGACCGGCAGGTAGCCGGGCGCGGTCACCACCGCGGTGTAGGCACCCGGCGGCAGTGACGTACCGGGCTGGCCGGCGACCACGCCCGCGGCGTCGGCCGGCACCCTGGCGACCTGCTTCCCGGCCGGGTCGGTCACCGTCAACACGGCGTGCCCGACCGGGAAGCCGTCGGTGGAGCGGATCCGGCCGCCCAGTCCCTCCTCGCTCACGCCCGCGGACCTCCGATGCCGAGCTCGTCCAGTGCCTGGTCGTACCCGAGGCGGACGTCGTGCGCCACCTCGCCGGCGGCCAGCTCCACGCGGCTCGTCGCCGGCGGATAACCGCTGGCCACCACGGTGTACGCGCCCTCGGGCAGGTCGTCGACCTGGTACCGGCCGGACTCGTCAGTGGTGGTCACCGCGGCCACGGTGCCGCCGGCGTCGAGCACGGTGACCCTGGCGTCGGGCACCACCCGGTCGCCGGTGCGGGCGACCCCGGTGAGCCGCACCGCGCCGGTGAGCTCCAGGTCGTGCCGGAGCACCGCGCCGTCGGCCAGGGTGAGCGGCACGGCCACCGGCCGCAGCGCGGTACCGCTGGCCACCAGGGTGTAGCCGCCCGCGTTGACACCGGAGAAGGTGTACCGGCCGGACGGGTCGGTGACCTGGGCCGAGGTCACCTCGCCGCGCTCGTCGGTGAGGGTGACGGTGACGTCGGCCAACGGCTCACCGGAGCCGGCCTTGCGGACCGTGCCCGTCACCTCGCCCGAGCCGGTGAGCGTGAGGTCCACCGTGGCCGGCTGGCCGGCGATGGTGACGCTGGACGCCTCCGGCTGGTGCCCGGCGGCGGCCACGATCAGCACGTAACCGCCGGAGCCGGGGGCGGTGAGCCGGTACGTGCCGTCGGCCCGCCCGAAGCCGCGGCCGACCTGCCGGCCGTGCTGGTCGATGAGGGTCAGCGCGGCGCGGGGCACCGGGGCGCCGTCCTGCCGACGGACGTGGCCGGTGATCGGGGTGCCGGTGGCGGGCTGGTGGTCGCCGTGCCCGTTCGCCGAGGGGCGGTCACCGTTGCCGGAAGGGGCCCAGTGCCGCCCGGTCCCGACCCCGTCGGTGTTCTCGGTCCCGGCCGTCCCGTCCTCGTCGAGCAGTGCCTCGGCACCCTCGACCGGGGCGGCCGGGCCGGTGGCGGCCAGCGGGATCTCCCGCATGAACCACAGCACCACGAACGCCAGTGCCGCGACCCCGGCGCCGATGTAGAACACCGTGGTCACCGACTCGGTGAAGCCGATGAGGAACGGCTTGGCGACCTCGGTGGGCAGGTCGTTGAGGAACGACGAGTCCTGCATGATGTCGCCGCTGGCGTTCATCGCGCCGGCCGGGAGGCCCGCGTCGGCGAAGGCGCGCCCGATGTTGCCGGTGAGCGTGCTGAACAGGATCGACAGGAACACCGCCGTGCCGATCGTGCCGCCGATCTGCCGGAAGAACGTGGCCGACGCCGTGGACACGCCCATGTCGCGGCGCGGGCCGGCGTTCTGCACGGCGATGATCAGGGTCTGCATGCAGCCGCCGAGGCCGAGGCCGATCACCAGCATGAACAGCAGCGGCTGCCAGATCGGGCTGTTCCACTCGACCTGCGCGAACAACAGCATGCCGACGGTCATCAGCGCGGTGCCGACCAGCGGGAAGACCTTGTAGCGGCCGGTGCGGCCGGTGACCTGCCCGGAGATCACCGAGGCGGACATGATGCCGACCATGAGCGGCAGCATCAGCAGGCCGGACTCGGTGGGGGTGTAGCCCTGGACGATCTGCAGGTACTGCGGGATCAGCATGATCGTGCCGAACATCGCGACACCGACGATGACACCGCCGAGGATGGCGAAGCTGAACGTGGAGTTGCGGAACAACCGCAGCGGGATCAGCGCCGCGTCCCGCATGCGGGCCTCGATGGCGAGGAACAGCACCAGGCCGACCGCGCCGATGCCGTAGCAGATCAGCGCGCGGTCGGAGCCCCAGCCCCACTCGCGGCCCTGCTCGGCGATGAGCAGCAGCGGCACCAGGCAGATGACCAGGGCGAGTCCGCCCCACCAGTCGATGCGGTGGTCGTGGCGTTCGTGCGGGACGTTGAGCACCTTGGCGACGACGAACAGGGCGATCGCGCCGAGCGGGACGTTCACCAGGAACACCCAGCGCCAGCCCTCGACGGTGAGGAAGGAGTCCATGCCGGCGAAGAAGCCGCCGAGCACCGGGCCGAGCACCGTGGACGTGCCGAACACGGCGAGGAAGAAGCCCTGGTAGCGGGCGCGTTCCCGGGGCGGGACGATGTCGCCGAGGATGGTCAGCGCGAGTGACATCAGCCCGCCGGCGCCGAGGCCCTGGATCGCCCGGAAGGCGGCCAGCTGGTACATCGACTGGGCGAAGGAGGCGGCCACCGAGCCGAGCACGAAGATCGTGATGGCGGCGAGATAGAACGGCTTGCGCCCGTAGATGTCGGAGAGCTTGCCGTAGATCGGCGTGGCGATCGTGGCGGTGATCAGGTAGGCGGTGGTGATCCACGCCTGCAGGCTCAGGCCGTTGAGGTCGTCGGCGATGGTGCGGATGGCGGTGCCGACGATGGTCTGGTCGAGCGCGGCGAGGAACATGCCCGTCATCAGCCCGATCAGGATGACGACGATCTGCCGGTGGGTGAGGTTCGGTGCCGCGACGTCCGCGGGCCGGGGCGCCGGCGGGCTGCCGGCGACCGATGTGGTGGTGGTGCTGCTCACGCTTGGTGGTCCCCCTTGCAGTGCTGGTTGGTGCCCGGCGCGGCCAGCTCGGGGCTGCGCGCCTCGATGCCGGAGTTGAACCGGTCGATCAGGACGGTGAGGGTTCGGCGGTCGGCGTCCGGCCAGTCGGCGAGGAGGGTGGCCAACCAGCGGTTGCGGAGCTGGCGGTTCTCCTCGAAGACGCGGATCCCCTCCGGGGTGGGGGCGAGCAGGCTGGCCCTGCCGTCCTCCGGGTCGGCGTGGCGCTCGACCAGGCCGTGCTGGACGAGGGCGCTGCTCTGCCGGCTGATCGTGGAGATGTCGGAGTGCAGGGTCTCGGCGAGCTGGCCGGTGCGCTGGGGGCCTTCGTGGATCAGGGTGAAGAGGATCGCGAAGGCCGCGCGCTCGAGGCCGTCCGGGCCGCGCTTGGCCACCTGGGCCTTGGCCTTGGTCATCAGCCGCATGAGGCGGACGAGCTGGTGACCGAGCTCGTCGGCGGTGGCCAGCTCGGCCTCGGTGAAGTGGGCGAGACCCGTGGTGGCAGGAGTCATGGTGGCGCTTTCGGTGGGTTCGGAGCTTTGGGTAGGCAATGTCTTAATTGACGGGTACAACTAGTTGCCTACCGCAAGGATGCGCCGAGATGGTTGGTTGCGCAAGCGAAATATCTCGGTGTGTGGGCGAGGCCACCTCGGCTCGATCACCCGGGCCGGCTCGGCCCCCGCGCGCGTCGCCCGTCGCGATCACGGCCGCTCAACGGGATCCCGGGCGCAGCGGCCCCCGTTCTCACGCTTCGCCGGCAGTGGTCCCCGGGAGCCGTTCCACCGGCAGAGCCCAGCCGCTCAGTAGGGTGTCCGGGACCGTGCCACGCCACCCCACCCCGTTCGCCCGCTTCAGTGGCAGCAGCCCATCGAAGTCCCCGCCGGGAGCGCCGTCGCCGGAATCGGCAGGGAGCAGCTGCCAACGCCGCTCGACCGCGGTCCCTCGACAACGGTCCCTTTGACAACGGTCCCTGGCGCCGACCGAGGAGCCGAACCGAGCACCACCAGCACGAACACCGCTGCCACGACGGCAACTCCGCGTCTCCGCCCAGAGCGAACGCCCCCGCTGACCGAACCGACCCCCCGCCGAGCCCACCCTCCCATCGGGGGGTGTGGCCCCTGGGTTCAGTTTATCGGCCGGTGGTGACGAGATCGGCGGGAAGCGCTTGCCGCGGGGGCGCTGTCCACATCGGGCGAGCCCTGTGGACGGCATGGAAGCGGCGGGAGTTCCCTGCTGGACGGCCTCGCGGCCCGGCTCTCACGTACCCCGGCCGTCACCTACCTCGGTGAACCTCGGGACGCTCAGGGGAACTTCGGGCACCACGCCGCGGAGTCGCACGTCCCGACCGGCAGCGCCTCCCGCGCTACCGGCCCCCACCTACGGCTGGACCACCCGGCCCACTGGCGCCTGACCCAGCCCTCCGGCCCCGTCGGCGGCAAGCCACACCGCCCACCGCTGCGCGACCCAGCCCCACCGACGGCCAAAGCACACGACGTACCGCCAACGCGACCCGGCCCTACCGAGCCCCGACGACAGCTGAACCGCGCGGCCACCGCCAGCCCGAACCAGCCCCACCGACCTCGCGGACGGCCAAGCCACCCGACCCACCGCCAACGCGAGCCAGCCCTACCGACCCCAGCGACAGCTGAACCACACGGCCGGCAACCCGAGCCAGCCCTACCGGCCCCCACCGACGGTGAGGACACTGCCGACGGCGTACGACGCCGCGTCGGACAGCAGCCACAACACCGCCTCGGCGATCTCCTCCGGGCGGCCGGCGCGGCCGAGCGGGATCGACGGCGCCAGCCGGCGCGGCCGGTCCGGCATCCCGGCCGCCGCGTGCAGCCCGGTCTCCACCGTCCCCGGCGCGACCGCGTTGACCCGCACGCCCTCCCGGGCCACCTCGTGCGCCAGCCCCACGGTCAACGTCTCCACAGCCGCCTTGCTCGCCGCGTAGTGCACCCACTCCCCGGCCGAGCCGGTGCGCGCCGCGGTCGACGACACGTTCACGATCGCCCCACCGGCGCCTCCGTACCGGGTGGACATCAGCCGCACCGCCTCCCGCGCGCACAGGAACACCCCGACCACGTTCACGTCGAGCACCCGGCGCACCGTCCCCACCGCCTGCTCGTCGAGCCGGCCCGGGGTGTCGCCGGTGATCGCCGCGTTGTTCACCAGCCCGGTGAGCGGCCCCAGCTCCGCGGCCGCGGCGAACAGCGCCCGCACGTCGTCCTCACCGGACACGTCGGCGCGTACCGCGACCGCCCGGCCGCCCCGCTCGCATACCCGCGCGACCACCGACCACGCGGCGGCCGCGTCGGCGGCGTAGTTCACCACCACCGCGTACCCGCGCGCCGCCGCGAGCTCGCACACCGCGGCGCCGATTCCCCTGCCGCCGCCGGTGACGATCAGGACCTCGGTCACAGCGAGAAGTTCGCCAGTTGCATGTCGGTCACCACCAGGTCCGCCCGCTCGGCGGTGGTGGCGATCAGGTCGGCGTTGCGTTGGTCGGACCCCAGCGCCCGCTGCTGCGCCTCCACCAGCGAGCGCCCGTAGTGCCGGTGCCGGGTGACCAGCCGCTCCAACCGTTCCTCCTCGTCCGGGGCCAGGTACCACACCTCGTCGAGCAGCGACCGCAGCCGGCTCCACGGCTCGGTGTCCAGCAGCAGATAGTTGCCCTCGGTGATGACCACCTGCACCTCGGGCGGCACCGGCACCGCGCCGGCGATCGGCTCCTCGATCTCCCGGCGGAACTCCGGCGCGTACACCGTCTCGGTGCCCTCGCGCAGCCGGCGCACCAGGTGTACGTAGCCGTGCGCGTCGAAGGTGTCCGGCGCGCCCTTGCGGTCGGTCCGGCCGAGCCGGGCCAGCTCCACCTGCGCCAGGTGGAAGCCGTCCATGCCCACCACCGCCGTCCTGGTCCCGAGGCCCTCGGCGATCCGCCAGGCCAACGTCGTCTTCCCCGACGCGGGCGCGCCGACGATGCCGAGCACCGTGCGCCTTTCCTTGGCGGCCAGCGCTTCCGCCCTGCGCAGCAGGTCGTCGAAGGACGTCATCTCACTCCCATCCTCGCCCGGACCGGGCGGATCCAACTTCTCGGCCCGACGTGCCGCACCCGCTCCGCGGCCACCTCGTTGGCGAACGCGATCAGCTCCGGCACCGGCAGCCGCGACACCCCAGCGACCAGGGCACCATGCCACACGTCTCCCGCCGCCAGGGTGTCGCGCGCCTCGACGGCCGGCACCGGCACCTCGCCCGCGCCGGTGGCCGTGCGCCAGCGCACCGGCTCCGGCCCCGCGGTGGTGATCACCGTCGGCACCGCGTCCAGCGCACCGTCGGGCGCGGTGAAGTGCGCCGAGCAGGCCGCGATGTCGACCAGTGGCAGCAGCCGGGCGAGCACCGGCTTCCAGCTGCCCGCGTCGAGCACGACCGGCAGGCCACTGGCCCGCGCCGCCTCGGCCACGGCCAGCGCGAGATCCGGGTGGTGCCCGTCGACCAGCACCGCCCGCACTCCGTCCAGGTCCGGCCGGACCCGCACCGCCGGCATCGCCGCGGCGTTGTGCGACACCACGGTCCGCTCGCCGTCCCGCTCGCGCACGGCGACCGCGCTCACCGCGGGCGGGTCCGGGTGGTCCGGCGCGGCGTCGACCACGGTGACGCCGCACGCGTCGAGGTCGGCGCGGGCCAGTCCGGCGAGCGGGTGCGCGCCGAGCACGGTCAGCAACCGCGCCCGCTCGCCCAGCGCGGCCACCGTCACCGCCGCGTTGGTCGCCGGCCCACCCGCCGCCACCGCCACCGACGTGGACTGCGCCTTCTCCCCGGGCGCCGGCAGCTCGACCACCCGCTGCACGACGTCCACAGTGCACAGTCCGGCCAGCAGCACGCTCATGGCGACAGTCCGGTGTGGACCGCGGAGGCCACCTCCTCCACGGTGCCGTCCTCGGTGAGCCGGAGCGCACCGGTGATCAGGCCAACCACCTGGTTCATGGTGTGCGTCCGCGGCGAGACCACGGCGACCCGGCGGCCCAGCCGGTGCACGTGGATCCGGTCGGCGATCTCGAACACGTGCGGCATGTTGTGGCTGATCAGCACCACCGGCAGGCCGCGGCCGCGGATCCGGTCGATCAGCGCCAGCACCTTGCCCGCCTCGGCCACACCCAGCGCCGCGGTCGGCTCGTCCATGATCACCGCCTTGCTGCCGAACGCCGCGGCGCGGGCCACCGCGACGCCCTGCCGTTGCCCGCCGGACAGCGTCTCCACCGGCTGGGTGATCGACTTGACCTTGATGCCGAGCTCGTCCAGCACGCGCTGCGCCTCCGCGCGCATCCGCCCGGCGTCCAGCGTGCGGAACCACCGGCCGAACGGCCCCCCGCGCCGCCGCTCCCTGCCGAGGAACATGTTCGACGCGATGTCCAGCGCCGGGGCCACCGCCAGATCCTGGTACACCGTCTCGATCCCGAACCGGCGCGCGTCCAGCGGGCCGCGGAAGTGCACCGCGCGGCCGTCCACCCGGACTTCCCCCGCGTCCGGCACCAGCGCCCCGGACAGCGCCTTGATCAGGCTCGACTTGCCGGCGCCGTTGTCGCCGACCACGGCGAGCACCTCACCGGGCAGTAGGTCGAAGTCGGCGCCGTCGAGGGCGGTCACCCGGCCGTAGCGCTTGACCAGCCCACGGGCGGACAGCACGGGCTCGGGCGGGTCCGTTTCGGTCACGACGTCCTCCTCGCGAACCGGTCGAGCGCCACCGCGGCGATCACCAACGCGCCGGTGGCGACGTCCTGGTACAGCGCGTCCACGCCGAGCTGGGTCAGCCCGGAGCGCAGCACCGCCACGATCAGCGCCCCCATCATCGTGCCCAGCACGGAGCCGCGGCCGCCGAACAGGCTGGTGCCGCCGAGCACCACCGCCGTGATCGACTCCAGGTTGCCGAGCTGGTAGGCGTTCGGGTCCGCGTTGGGCACCCGGCCGAGCGCCTGCCACGCGGCGATGCCGTAGACGAGGCCGGCGACGACGTAGACCGACAGCACGGTGCGCTTGACCTTGATGCCGGACAGCCGCGCCGACTCCGGCGCGTTGCCCACCGCGTAGACGTGCTTGCCCCACGCCGTGCGGGTGAGCGCGTACCACATGCCCAGGTACATCAGCAGCGCGAGCGTCATCCCGTAGGTGACCTCGATGCCGCCGAACAGATAGCGCCGCGTGCCCAACCAGGTGAGCAGCTCGTCGGCCACCGGCACCGCCTCGCCGCCGGCGTAGATGCGGCCCGCCGCGGCGAGGATCGTGAGCATGCCCAGCGTGACGATGAACGGGGGCAGCCGCACCCGCGTCACCAGCGACCCCACCACCGCGCCGATCACCACGGCCGCCGCGATTCCGACCAGCAGCGCGAAGAGTCCGCTCGTGCCGCCGGCGGCGAGCTTGGCCATGATCAGCGTCGCGAGCACCATGGCCGCGGCATTGGCGAGGTCGATGCCGGCGGTGAGGATGATCAGCGTCTGCCCCAGCGCCAGCGTGCCGATCACCAGGGACTGCTGCACCACCAGCGACAGGTTGTCGAGGTTGAGGAACGTGTCGGTGGACAGTGAGAAGACGACGATCGCGGCGAGCAGCGCCAGCGCCGGGCCGACCGCCGGCGCGCGCAGGAAGAACTCGCCGACGCTCGGCCGGTCCTCGAGGGTGGTGGTCGTGGTCACGCGTCCCCCCAGCAGTGCTCGAGCCCCCACGCGGTGTCCTGGCTCTCCACCCCCGGCACGGGCCGGTCGGTGATCACCACCGATCCCGTGTCGATGAAGCCGGACGGCTTGGCGCCGGTCCGCCCGTACTCCACCGCCGCGGCGACGCCCTGCTCGGCCATCTTCGCCGGGAACTGCATCACCGTGGCGTCGAACATCCCGTCCCGCACGTTGCGCACGCCCTCGCAACCACCGTCGATCGAGCCCATCACCACCTGGTCGGTCAACCCGCGCCCGCGCAGCGCGGCGTGCGCGCCACGAGCGGTCGGCTCGTTCATCGTGTACACGGCGTTGACGTCGGTGGTTCGCTGCAGCAGGTTCTCCACCTTCTGCTGGGCGGTGTGCTGGTCCCCGTTGGCCGGCTCCCTGCCGCGGATCGCCGGGTCGCCGTCGGTGAGCCCGATGCCCTCCAGGAAGCCGTTGTGCCGGAACGTGTCGACGGTGCTTCCGGGCGTTCCGTCGATCATGAACAACCTGGCCGGGGTCGCGCCGAGGGCGGCCCTGACGTAGGCACCCTGCTTGCGGCCGGCCTCGAGGTTGTTGGTGGCGATCGTGGCGTCGACCGCGTCGGCCGGCTCGGTGGCGGTGTCCAGCGCGAGGACCAGGATGCCGGCCCCGCGCGCCCGGTCGATCGCGTCGAGCACGCCGGTCGACGAGCTCGGGGTGATCAGGATGGTGTCCACGCCTCGCTGCATCAGGTTCTCGATGGCGCGCACCTGGCCGTCGTTGTCGCCGTCGAACTGGCCGGCGAGCGCGGTGAGCTCCGCGCCGTGCGCGGCCGCGGCGGCACTCGCGGCGTCTCGCAGGGAGATGAAGAAGGGATTGGTGTCGGTCTTGGTGACCAGCCCGATCGTGACCGGACCGTCCCCGGCGCCGGTGCTGCCGCCCCAGTGCCGCTCGACCGTGCAGCCCGTGCCGAGCACCGTCAGCAGGACGGCGCCGATGGCCAGACCCCGGATTCGCATCACGTCCTCCGCGACGAGGATCGGTCAAGGATGTCGGGGACGGTAGCTCCGGCTATGCTGCGCCCGCAATCGTTTGCGCAAACGCTTGCGCTGTCGCTGGTGGAGGTGCTCCGTGCCACGGTCCCGATCGTCCCGACCGACCCAGCGGGACATCGCGGAGCTGGCCGGTGTCTCGATCACCACGGTCTCGCACGTGGTGAACGGGACGCGCGGGGTCGCACCGGAGACCAGGGCGGCCGTGCTCGCGGCGATCGAGCGGACCGGGTACACCGGCGACGTCATCGCCCGCTCGCTGGTCACCGGGGGCACCCGGTCGATCGGCGTGGCCATCTCGCTGCTGGCCAACCCGTACTTCGCGGTGCTGATGCAGGCCATCGAGCGGGAGGCCGCGGCGGCCGGGTACACGGTGTTGCTGGCCGACACGCACGAGACGGTCACCACCGAGCAGGCGACGGTGCGCGCGCTGCGGGCGCGCCGGGTGGAGGGGCTGCTGCTCACCCCCGCGCCCGGCGACGGCGCCGTGATCAGCGAGCTGGTGTCGCTGGGAATGCCGGTGGTGCTGGTCGACCGGCTCACCACGCGGACCGACGTCGACCAGGTGGGCGCGGAGAACATCCAGGCCACGTCGGCGCTGACCGAGCACCTCGCGCGGCTCGGGCACCGGCGGATCGGGCTGGTGTCCGGGGCGCCGGGACTGACCACCAGCGAGGAGCGGGTGCTCGGGTACCGGCTCGGGCTGGGGCGCGGCGGGCGGAGCTGGGCGGCCGAGTTGGTGGCCTGCGGGCACTCCGCGCGCGACGGCGGGGCGGCCGCGCTGGCGGCGTTGCTCGACCTGCCCGACCCGCCGTCGGGCGTGGTGGTGGCCAACGACGTGATGATGGTCGGGGTGCTGCACGAGGCGCGGCGGCGCGGGCTGCGGGTGGGGCGGGACCTCGCGGTCGTCGGCTACGACGACGTGGAGTGGGCCGACCTGGTGGATCCGCCGCTGACAACGATGGCCCAGCCGGTGGAGGAGATCGGGCGGCGCGCGGTGCGGCTGCTGCTCGCCCGGATCGCCGACCCCGAGCGGGAGCCGGAGACGGTGCGACTGCCGCCGGCGTTGCGGCACCGGGAGTCGTGCGGGTGCCCGCCGGCGCTCCCGTCCGAAATGTCACCCAATTAGTTGAATCTGGCACGATCTACGCTTTACCCGGCAGGATGTCACTCGAATCGGGGCTACCGTCTCTCGTCGACCGCTTCACGAAAGAGGCCGCCCCGGCCGCGCGATCGCGGTCGGGCGCGATATCGCAACGAGTACCGAGGGCCGAGGAAGATGACCGCACTGTCGGACGTGTTCCCCCTGTGGGGGGCACCCGTCACCCATCGGTTCGGACTGGCGATGGCGATGGACACCACTCCGTACTCGGCTGACCTGCGGCATGCGATCGAGCAGTCGGCCGCCGCGGCGGGCTGCGCGGTGACGTGCACCGACACCGGGCACCGGGTCGCGGACGAGCGGGCGGCGGTGCGCGCCCTGCTGGCGCAGGGCATCGACGGGCTGCTGCTCACCCCGACCGCGGGGGACGACGGAGTGATCAACGAGCTGGTGCAGCTGGGGACGCCGACGGTGCTGGTGGACCGGATGTCCGCGCGAGGTGACGTGGACCAGGTGGGCGCGGAGAACATCGACGCGACCGGGGAGCTGGTGCGGCACCTGGCCGAGCACGGGCACCGGCGGATCGGGTTCGTCGCCGGGCTGCCGGGAGTGGCCACGGAGGACGAGCGCGCGTTGGGGTTCCGGCTCGGGATGGCGCAGGCGGGGCTGCGGTGGAACGCGGACCTGGTGGCGTGCGGGAAGTGCACCGCGGGCGGGGCGGCCGAGGCGGTGGGGCAGCTGCTCGACCGACCGGCCGCGCCGACGGCGCTGGTGGTGGCCGGGCAGACGATGATGGTCGGGGCGCGGTACGAGCTGCACCGGCGGGGGTTGCCGGACTTCCCCGTGGTCGGGTACGGGGAGCTGACGTGGACCCGGGACGTGACCGTGATGGCGCCGCCGGTCACCGAGATCGGCCGGCGGGCGGTGGATTTGCTCCTGGCGCGGATCGCCCACCCCGAGCGGCCGCCGAGGGCCGTCCGCCTCGCGCCCCGCCTGCTGTGCGCCGCTTCCTGCGGCTGCTGAGGCCGTGCGCGTTCTCCCGACCCGCTCGACCGCTACGGCTCAGCCACTCCTGGGTTGAGCCCCGACCGGCACGGAACCGAGCGGTCGTCACCCGAGCCGAACTCCGTCCACGGCGCGCCTCGAACGTCGACCGTCACGCACCAGCGCCACCGCTCACCAAGCCATCGCGCACCAAGGTCGCCGGAACCAGGGCCGCTGAACCCAGGGCCGCTGAACCCACGCTCCTGGGCAGCGAGCTCACTGGAACACGCCGCGAAGCAAGACCGCCGACCACCGACCGCCGACCGCCGACTGCCGGGCACCGGGCACCGGGCACCGGGCACCGGGCACCGGGCACCGGGCACCGGAGAACGCGAAATCTCGTCACGATTGTCGGCCACCGGTGGGGACGGCCCCACCCACTCCGGGGTTCCGGGTCCCAGTTCCAGTCTATCCGGGGTGGGGCGTGGAAACGGGGGGCGACGGAATCTGTGGATGGATGGGATCGATGTGGACGGTTGTGCGTGGGGTTCAACGCCGCCGAGGTGGGCCGGCGCTGGTGGGCGGGGCGCGCCGGCGGGTTGGTCGTACCGCACAGTTCGTTCCGGCCGAACGCCCCATCGGTGCCGTGCCTCGCTGGGGAGGTTCATCCGGCAACAACCACCGCACCAACGATCTGCCCGATCGCTTTGTCGACTCGCTGAAGCTCGCCATCGGGTGGGCACGGCGACGAGCGCGAGGCGCGACCGAACCGCCACGTGCCAGGGCGCCGCGGCCGCTCAGCCGCAGGTCATCGGCGGGGCGCCAGCGTAGGCGCCCTTCAGCTTCAGCGCGCCACGTCGTCGCGGCCGCTCAACCGCGGGTCATGGTGGCGGCCGCTTCCAGGAGCATCCACGCGCCGACCTGCACGGAGAGGTCCCTGGCGGGGTCGGTGGCCACCGCGGGCAGTGACGGCGCCGGCTCCGCCCACTCCGCGCCGAACAGCGGCCCGCCCGGCGCGTCGGTCGCCCCGGACCAGCACGCCTCCGCCGAGCCGAGCACCAGCTCCCGGGCCGTCGCCGCCGCCGGGTCGGGCAGTCGCGGCACGGCCAGCGCCAGGTACCGCGCGAGGATCCCGGCGAACAGCCCACCGTCGCCCCCGTCCTGACCGCGCAGCACACCACCGGGGGCACAATGCCCCGCCACGGCGACGACCGTCCGCTCCGCCCTTCCCACCGCCGAACCGTCCACTCCGGACAGTTCGAGGCAAGCGCCGAGGAAGACGCCTTGGCAGTACGTGTAGACCTGCCGCTCCAGCTCCCCGCTGCCGGCGCGCACGCCGTCCCACACCAGGCCGGTCACGGGATCGACCAGGGTCGCCTCCAGCCACCCCAGGATCGCGGCGGCCCGGTCGAGCTCGCCGGCGCGCGCGTGGGCGATGGCCGCCGGCCCGTTGGCCGGCGCGTTCTTGAAGTCGTCCCCGCGCCGCCACCAGATGCCACCCCCCGCGTCCGGCGTCCACGCCCCGCGTAGCTCGTCCAGGAGCACCCGCAGCGCCGCCCGCCACCGCCTGCCGGTCACCGCGCCGGCGCGCTGCAACGCTAGCGCCAGCCACGCCATGTCGTCGAAGTAGTCGTTGCGCCATCCGCACCGGTTGCGCAACCACACGGACCGGGCCAGCCGGCGGATCGTCCGTCGACGATCCGCGGCGGGGGCGCGGAGCTCGGCGTCGACGAGGCAGTCCAGCAGATGCGCCTGCCACCAGTAGTTCCACGGCCGGTGCCACAGTTCGCCGGGAGTCGGCGGCCAGCCGCTCCGGCCGAGGACCGTCCCGGGCAAACCCCACAGCCGGCGCAGGTGCCGCTCGGCGACGGCCGCCTCGGCCCGGCCGGCCCGCTCCGCCCACGTCATACCGCCCATCCTGCGCCCCGAACGGCCAACCCGCCGCCGCGGGCGGCAAACACAGCGACGCGGGCGGCGAACACGCGTGCGCGGAACGCGGACGCGTCCGGCCCGAAGGTGGCTTCTCGGGGTTACCAGGACTGGGTCAGGTCTGCGTGCTGCCGGATCCAGGTGTGCATCACGATGCCGGCGGCGACGCCGGCGTTGATCGAGCGGGTGGAGCCGAACTGGGCGATCGACACGACGAGCGTCGCCACGCGGGCGGCCTCCGTGGTGAGGCCGGGGCCCTCCTGTCCGAACAACAGCACGCACTCCCGGGGCAGCTCGGTGGTCTCGATCGGCCGCGCGCCGGGCAGGTTGTCCACCGCAACGACGGCCAGCCCCTCCGCCACGGCGAACTCCGCCAGTGAGGTGACATCCGGGTGGTGCCTCAGGTGCTGGTAGCGGTCGGTGACCATCGCGCCCCGTCGGTTCCACCGGCGCCGCCCCACGATGTGCACCGCCGCCGCGGCGAACGCGTTTGCGGTGCGCACCACGGTGCCGATGTTGTGGTCGTGTTGGAAGTTCTCGATCGCGATGTGGAAAGGGTGCCGGCGGCGGTCCAGATCGGACACGATCGCCTCCCGACGCCAGTACCGGTAGCCGTCCACGACGTTGCGCCGGTCGCCGTGGCGGAGCAGCTCCGGGTCGTAGCGCTCGTCGTCGGGCCACGGCCCCGCCCAGGGACCGACGCCCACCTCGCCGCCGGCGGGGACCCACTCGGTTGGCCCGGTCTCGTCGCTCACGCCCTCCTCGCTAGCGCTCGTCGGCCGCGTTCGCCCAGGCTGCTGTGTTGAATGGTTCACTCGCAAGCTCGCTCACGCCGAAGACGATAGCCAGCGGCTCAGCAGGCCCGGACCCGGCGTCGCGGCACGTCCTGGTCCTGCCGGCTGCGCCACCGCTGGTAGGCGCCCACGTACGAGACCGCCAGCACCCCCACCGCGACGACGCCGGCCACCGGCAGCAGTTCGCGCGGCACGATCACGTCGTAGATGTAGTACTCGTTGAACCCGCCGGGCAGCGGGCCGAGCCCCTGCAGGCCGCGCAGGTGGTCCTCGGCGACGGTGAGCGGGCACGGCAGCGGCAGCGCCAGCACCAGGAAGCCCCACGCCGCGAAGAACACGTGCACGAAGATGCTTCTCGGCCACCGCCAGGCGAGGAACCCGCCGAGACCGATGTAGAGCAGCGCGGCGAAGTGCACCGCCGCGGTCACGCCCGCCAGAAACCCCGCCACCGTGCGCTCCCCTCCGAGCCCCCTTCACCCCAGCTTCACGCCCACGGTACTCCGAAGGAGGGACAAAGAAGCGCGAATTATCAGGAAAGAGCAGGTCAGGAGGGACCGCGGCAGAGGGTGACCGCGGCGGGCTCCGCCACCGAACCGCCCTGAACCCCACTCCTGAGGGGAGAAGAATGCGGCACGAGGAGACCGCGGTGCGGCGGCCGTGCACGGGATCCGCCGGCGGTCGAGACACGCCCGGCACCAGTCGGACGAAGGATCAAGAGCCCGGAGCCGAGTTGCCAGAGCAGGAGCCCGGAGACGAGTTGTCCACAGGAAGTGCGCGATGTGGACAACGGGCTGGGCGAAAGCGCTTACCGGCAGAACTGTCAGTAGCCACCGATATACTGGAGGTGGGGCCAGCCCCCGGAGAGGGTGGGGGATGTCCCCGAGGTGTCGCGCGCGTGCGGGGCTTGGTCAGAGCGCGGCACAGCCATGGTTGGCCTGCCAGTCGACCATCCCGGGATAGGCGGTGGCGGTGGGTCGTGCGCTGGATGGGGGCGGGTCACGTGGGGCGATGCAGGTGCTTCGTCGTGGTGGCGGGCGGCGGGTGGCCGCCGATGGAGACGGGGAGTGGGGCGGCGGTGTCACACACCGAGGCTCGCCGGCTCGGGCAGGGTCATCGCCTCACGAACCCATGCTCGCGAGGGTCGAGGTAACCGGGACCGTTGCCTCACGTCAATCCAGCTGGTGTACCGGCCGGTGGTGGACGGGACTCCGGGCCGGACAGCACTGGGCCAGCAGCGCGAGGGCACACGACTCGAGGACCCAGCCGACACCGACCCGATCACGAGCAGGAACACCAGGCCAAGCAGCACCAAGCCCAACACCACCCAGCAACCCGAAATCACACCACTCGAACACCCCAGCCGACACCGACCCGATCACGAGCAGGAACACCAGGCCAAGCAGCACCAAGCCCAACACCACGACGACCGGCAGCGCGAGGTCACACGGCTCGGGGGCCGCGGCTGCCGGTGAGGCGGAACTCCACCGCCGCGGGTAGCCCGTCCAGGTCGAGCGCCTGCCGCAGCCGGGGCAGCGCGTCCTCCTCGATCCTGCGCCGGATGGCGACCAGGTCGGCGTCCCGCTCGGCGCCCACCGCCAGGTGCAGCTCCGGCGCGTCCCGACCACCGGCGAGCGTGGCCGACGCGTCGTGCACCCCGCGGATGGACTCGATCTCCTCCACCAGCGGCTCGACCACCACACCCGGGTCGAGCCGGGTCACGCCCCGCTCCTGGCGCAGCTCCCAGGTCTCCGTTCGCGGCCGCCGTACCGCCTGGGCGACCAGCCACCGCAACGCCAGCAGGCCGAGCAACACCGCGCCCGCCGCCACCACGTAGGGCACCCACGCCGGCGGCCGCCCGGTGCCGGGAACCAGCGGCGCCGCCGGGTCGAGCAGCCGCAGCCACCCGGCGTGCGTGGCCACCGCGAACGCGCCGGCCGCCAGCAGCAGCACCCCGAGCAGCGCGAGCAACGCGCGGTTCAGCCGCGCCGGCCGGTTCGAGCTGGTGTTCATCGAGCGCTCCTCACCCGTACCCGCGGCCTCGGTCGAACCGCGAAGTCGATCTGGTCCAGCCGCCGCTCGACGGCGTCCCGCACGGCCTCGGCGAGGCCCTCGTCCCGCGCACGGTTCGTGCGCACCCGCACGGCGACCTTCCTCGGCCGCAGCCGCACCCGCGCGGCGGCCACCCCGTCCACCGCGGCCACCGCGTCGTGCAGGCTCGCCCGCAGGCCGCGCCGGGTGGCCCCGGCGTCGGCCTCGACCCCCTCCGGGGTGGCCAGCGGCAGCACCACCGGCCGGCCCGGCAGCACCGCGGCCAGCACCAGCGCCAGCCCGAGCAACCCGACCACGCCGCCGGCGACGGCGACCGGCCACTCGTTCCAGTGGGTGCCGTGCAGGGCGCTCGCCACGGCGTCGTAATCGACCAGCGGTGGCCGGTCGAGCATTAGCTGGACGGCCGAGACGGCGACGACCACCGCACCGGCCAGCACGGCCACCGCCACCAGCGCCGCCGGGACGGCACGGCGCGGCCGGCGGATCACCGCACCCGCCTTCCGACGGGGGCGTCCCGCCGCAGCACGGCGACCTCCACGTCGATCCGCCGCACCGCCAGCCCGGTCAGCTCACCGACCCTTCGCACCAGGTGCGCCCGAGCCCGCTCGGTGGTCGCGGCAACCGACGCGGGGTAGGCCACCGCGAGCCGAACGTCCAGCGTGGCGTCGTCGCCGTCGACCCTGGCGCTGACCCTGGGCGCCGAGTCCCCCTCGCCCACGGTCACGCCCAGCACTCGGCGGGCCACACCACGCACGCCGGCCACTTCGGACAGGGCGTGCGCGGCGAGCCGCTCCACGGCCTTCGGTTCGAGGGTGGTGCGCCCACGGTCGGCGAGCCCGGCGTCCAGCGCGACCGCCGTCATCGCCGCCCCCGGTCCCGCGCCGAGCCGACGAGCGCGGACAGGTCCAGCTCGCCGTCCAGCCAGCGGCCGACCAGCAGGCCGAGCGCGCCGAGGACCAGCACGACGACGAACGCGCCGAACCCACCGAACGCGACGGCGAAGCCGAGCGCGAGCCCGGCGACGAGACCCAGCGGTGTGGCGTTCATGGTTCCTCCTGTGCTCGTCGCGACCGGCCAGCGGCCGCGGAGGCGCGGCCGATCACCGCACGCGGTCGTTCGACTCGGACTCGTCGTCCTCGCCGGGGATGTGCACGTCGTTGACGTTGATGTTGACCTCGACCACCTCGAGGCCGGTCATCTGCTCGATCGCGCGGATGACGTTCTTGCGCACCGAGCGGGCGAGGTCGGCGATGCTCACTCCGTACTCGACCAGGATCTGCAGGTCCACGGCGGCCTGCTTCTCGCCGACCTCCACCGACACGCCCTGCCCCGCGCTCGCGCTGGCGCCGGGGATCCGCTCGCGCAGCGCACCGAACGCCCTGGCGGCGCCGCCGCCGAGGGCGTGCACGCCGCTCACCTCGCGCGCGGCGAGGCCGGCGATCTTCTGGACGACCGTGTCGGCGATGTGCGTCACGCCCTGCTTGGTCACCAGCGCGCCGTCGCCCTCACCGGTGGCCTTGTTGACGGTCTTCTCCGCGGTCGCGTTGGTCATCGGGGTCTCCCTCGTGAAGTGGTTGCTCCTCACGGGCTTTACTGCCCACTACCGGGAAGGGCGCCGCGCCGGGGAGCACGTCACGACCGGATCGTGTGACAGCGCTCACCCGAGTGGGCACGCGCCGCCGTCGACGTCGGTGACCTCCAGCCGCACCCGCGCGCCCGCCCACGCAGTGTCGGCCAGCACGGCGCGCACGGTGTCGGCGGCCGCACGCAGCCGCGGCGGCGGTGGGAGCGCGGTAACGACCAGCGTCACCGGGCCACCTGGATGTCGAGCATGGACACGCGGCCCTCGGTGACCGCCAGCCCGGTGCGCTCGACCAGCGCGGCGCGCACCCGGCGCCGCACCGCCCCGGCCGACCGCGGCGGCCTCGGTCGCCGTCATGCGTCGGTTCCCTCCCCGACCCCTGCGATGTCCACCCTGACCAGCCGCGTCCCGATCCGCCCCGCCGCGGCCGCGTCGACCCACTGGCGCACCTCGCGCAGCGCCTCCTCCAGCGACTCGCCGCGGTAGGTCACCGCGAGGGCGAGTTCGACCTCGGCGAGGCTCTCCCCGGCCTCGCCGACACCGACCACGCGGTGAGGAAGACGTACTGGGTGACGTCCTCGGCGTCGCCCCGGTTGCCGAGCATCCGCAGCCCCAGCCGGTAGATCGGGCCCTGGTAGCGCAGCACGAGCCGCTCGTACGCCCGCACGTCGCCGTCCCTGGCGCTGCTCACCAGCGTCACGCCGTCCACCCGCACCGAGGTCGTCATCGCTCCTCCCGCGGGCTGGGACACGCGGAAGGGCGGGTATGTCACGCCGGCGCGGTGAACAGCACCCGGTCAGGCGAGGCCGAGCGGGGATCAGCTGAGGCCGAGGTCGTCCAGGTCGAGCAGGTAGCGGTAGGGCAGGCCCTCCTTCTCGATGACCTCCCGCGCGCCGGTGTCCCGGTCGACGACCGTGGCCACCCCGACGACCGTGGCGTCGGCCTCGTACAGCGCCTCGACCGCGGTGAGCACGCTGCCACCCGTGGTGGAGGTGTCCTCGACGGCGAGCACCCGCTGGCCGGCCACCTCCATGCCCTCGATGCGGCGCTGCATGCCGTGCTCCTTGACCGACTTGCGCACCACGAACGCGTCGAGCACCATCCCGTCGGCCGCCGCCGAGTGCAGCATGGCCGTGGCCACGGGATCGGCGCCGAGGGTGAGCCCGCCGACCGCCACGTAGTCCCAGTCGGCGGTGAGCTGGCGCAGCAGCCGGCCGATCAGCGGCGCCGCGGCGTGGTGCAGCGTGGCCCGGCGCAGGTCGATGTAGTAGTCGGCCTCCTTCCCGGAGGCGAGCGTGACCCTGCCGTGCACGACGGAGAGCTCGGTCACCAACCTGGCCAGCTCGAGCTTGGCCGTCTGATCCAACCCGGGGTGCGCCACGGCTGGGAGTCTGGCACACGGCGCGGCCGGGAGAGCGGCCGAGGGGAGCCGCCGGTCAGGTGCGGCCGCGGCCGGCGACGCGGGCACCGAGCCGGTGCACCAGCCCGTGCGGCAGCAGCCGGCCCACCGCCACGACCAGCTTGTACTGTGGGCTGGGGACGGAGATCACCTTCCCGCGACGCAGGTCCGCCAGCCCCTCGCGGACCACCCGGCGCGGGGTGAGCCAGAACGCCTTCGGCCCGGGCTTGTCCAGGCCGGCCCGCTGGTGGAACTCCGTGTGGGTGAAGCCGGGGCAGAGCGCCATCATCCGTACGCCGGTGCCGGCCAGTCCGCCGGCGATGCCCACCGAGAACGACGTCACCCAGCTCTTGCTCGCGGTGTAGGTGGAGCCGCGGCCGGAGAAGAAGCCGGCCACGCTGGAAACGTTGACGATGTCCCCGCGGCCGCGCTCCAGCATCACCGGCAGCACGGCCCTGGTGAGCCGGAGCACGGCGGTGACGTTGACGTCGAGCTGGGCCTGCAAGTCGGCCACGTCCGCGGTCCAGAGCTCGCCGGCGAGGCCGAGCCCGGCGTTGTTGACCAGCATGTCGATCGGCCGGTCCCGGTCGGCGAGTCGCCGCTCGACGGTGGCCCTGCCGTCGACGGTGGCGAGGTCGGCTGGCAACGGCTCGGCGCGGACCCCGTGGCGCTCGGTCAGCGTCGTGCCCAGCTCGGTGAGGCGGCGCTCGTCGCGGGCCACCAGCACCACGTCGTATCCCTCGGCGGCGAGCGTGCTGGCGAACTCGGCGCCGATCCCGGCGGTCGCTCCGGTGATCACTGCGGTCGGCATGTACCGACAGTACCCAACCCCTCCCTCGTGTAGGTGACCCAGCGTGCTCGGGTAAACCGTAGGGAGGTGCCCGGGGGCGACCCGGGGTGGCGGCCCTCGACGCAGGACGACCTCCTATGAGCGATGCACACGGCGGCAGCGACTACCTCTGGTTCCTAAGCGGCTTCGCGGCGGGAATGGACGGAGGCGATCCCGGCGGCGGTGACGACACCGTCGAGGTGCCGGACGCCTATGCCCGGGGCCTCGCCGTGGGCCGCAACGGCCACGAGACCCACCAGACGGTCGCCCGCTACCTCGACCTGACGGCGACCAACCCGGGCCTCGGCAAGCCCATTCCCTTCGAGCAGGACGGGCGCGGCTCGTTCCGCGGCACCCTCGACCTCGGCGACCTGTGACCCACGCCCCCGGCACCGCCGTGTCCGCGCGTTGTGAACACGTGTCCGCGCCGCACGACGCAAACACGCGTACACAGAGCGCGGACACGTGTACGTAGGGCGCGGACACGGTCAGAAAGGGTGCTGGCGGGTGCCGAGCTCGTCGTCCTCGGCCACCCTCGGCTCGCTCGGCCGCCAGTGCCGGCCGGGGGCGACGTCCTCGTCGTCGAAGGGGTCCACGACGTCGGCGATCTCACCGAGGTCGCGCAGCAGCCGCTCCAGCCGGGACGGCCCGGCGTTGGGGGCGACGCTGGCCAGCACCCACTCGCCCTCCAGCCAGACCACGCCGACGTCGCCGCCGAGCGCGTCGGCCGCGTCGACCAGCTCCTGGGTGATCATGCCGCGGGCGCCGTTGATGTCGTCGGCGAACGCGTAGCGCTGGCCGACCGGGCCGAGCAGCTCGGGCATCTCCGCGCGCTGGAACGGCACGCTGGCCAGCCACAGCTCGAGCAGCACCGCGTGCTGCCGGTTGCACCGCACCGCCACGATCACCGCGGGGATCACCCCGTCGGCCTCGATGTCGAACACGAACACCGAGCGCCGCCCGTCCGAGGTGAACGTGGAGCCGGCCACCACGTTGACCGCGGCCTCCGCGCCGAAGTACCCGATGGCGCCGCCGGACCACTGTTGCGGCAGCCGCTCGTCCTCCTCGACGAACTGCCATCCGCGCAGGTCGGCCCACCGGGCTCGCTCCCGGTTGCGGGATCCCTCCTTGGCACGGTCGACGGCGAGCAACGCCAGCCCCGCCACCAGTGCGACGGCCGCGATGACGAACCAGATCCACGCTGGAATACCCACGCACTCAGGGTATCCCCCGGCGGTTCGACACCAAGATCAGCGGGCCGTGTCGGAGTCACTCGTTCAGGTGCCGCGACTCGGCGACAGCCAACCAGCCGAAGGCAGCTCTCATGCCATGAAGGCCACCTTCGTCGCGTTCAGCGCGATGAAGGTGGCTTCATGGCTTCGGCGGCTACTCCGCGCGGATGACGCTGAGGCCGCCGCCGGTGTCCAGCTCGGGCAGGTCGACCCGCACGGTGTCGCCGTCCCGGATCTCGCCGGCCAGCAGCTTCCGCGCGAGCTGGTCGCCGATCGCCGACTGCACCAGCCGGCGCAGCGGCCGGGCACCGTAGATCGGGTCGAACCCGTTGATCGCCAGCCACTCCCTGGCAGCCGGGGTGACGTCCAGGGTGAGCCGGCGTTGCGCCAGCCGCTCGGCCAGCCGCCCCACCTGGATGTCCACGATGGACGCGAGCTGCTCGGTGTCCAGCGCGTGGAACACGACGATGTCGTCGAGCCGGTTGAGGAACTCCGGCTTGAAGTGCCGCTGCACCACGCCGAGCACGGCGTCCTTGCGCTGCCGCTCGTCCAGCGCCGCGTCGGCGATGGCCTGTGAGCCGAGGTTGGAGGTGAGCACCAGGATCGTGTTGCGGAAGTCCACGGTGCGCCCCTGGCCGTCGGTGAGCCGGCCGTCGTCGAGCACCTGCAGCAGCACGTCGAACACGTCCGGGTGGGCCTTCTCCACCTCGTCGAGCAGCACCACCGTGTAGGGCCGGCGGCGCACCGACTCGGTGAGCTGGCCGCCCTGGTCGTAGCCCACGTAACCGGGCGGGGCGCCCACGAGACGCGCCACGCTGTGCTTCTCGCTGTACTCGCTCATGTCGATGCGGGTCATCGCCCGCTCGTCGTCGAAGAGGAACTCGGCCAGCGCCTTGGCCAGCTCGGTCTTGCCCACGCCGGTGGGGCCGAGGAACAGGAACGACCCGGTGGGCCGATCGGGGTCGGCGACGCCGGCCCTGCTGCGGCGCACCGCGTCGGACACGGCCTCGACCGCCTCTTCCTGGCCGACCACGCGCCGGCTCAGCTCCTCCTCCATCCGGAGCAGCTTGCCGGTCTCGCCCTCCAGCAGCCGGCCGGCCGGGATGCCGGTCCACGCGCTCACCACGTCGGCGACGTCGTCCGCGCCGACCTCCTCCTTGAGCATGACCTCGCCCCCGGACTCGGGAGCCTCGGTGGCCTTCGTCGCCGCCTCGAGCTCCTTCTCCAGCGAAGGGATCCGGCCGTAGCGCAGCTCGGCGGCCCGGCCGAGGTCGCCGTCGCGCTCGGCCCGATCGGCCTCGCCGCGCAGCTGCTCCAGCTGCTCCTTGAGCTGGCGCACCCGCTCGATGGAGCCCTTCTCGTTCTGCCAGCGCGCGGTGAGCTGGTGCAACTGCTCGCGCTTCTCGGCCAGCTCGGCGCGCAGCGAGGCGAGCCGCTCCTTGGAGGCGGGGTCGTCCTCCTTGGCCAGCGCCATCTCCTCGATCTCCATCCGGCGCACGGCCCGCTCGACCTCGTCGATCTCCACCGGCCGGGAGTCGATCTCCATCCGCAGCCGGGACGCGGCCTCGTCGACCAGGTCGATGGCCTTGTCGGGGAGGAAGCGGGCGGTGATGTAGCGGTCGGACAGCGTGGCGGCGGCGACCAGCGCGGCGTCGGTGATCCGCACGCCGTGGTGCACCTCGTAGCGCTCCTTGAGGCCGCGCAGGATGCCGATGGTGTCCTCCACCGAGGGCTCGCCGACCAGCACCTGCTGGAAGCGCCGTTCCAGCGCGGCGTCCTTCTCGATGCGCTCGCGGTACTCGTCGAGCGTGGTCGCGCCGACCATGCGCAGCTCACCGCGGGCGAGCATCGGTTTGATCATGTTGCCGGCGTCCATGGCGCCCTCGCCGGTGGCGCCCGCGCCCACGATGGTGTGCAGCTCGTCGATGAACGTGATGACCTGGCCGGCCGACTCGGTGATCTCCTTGAGCACGGCCTTGAGCCGCTCCTCGAACTCGCCGCGGTACTTCGCGCCGGCGACCATCGAGCCGAGGTCGAGCGCGACCACCCGCTTGCCGCGCAGCGACTCGGGCACGTCGCCGGCCACGATCCGCTGGGCGAGGCCCTCGACGATGGCCGTCTTGCCGACGCCGGGCTCGCCGATCAGCACCGGGTTGTTCTTGGTCCGCCGGGACAGCACCTGCACCACCCTGCGGATCTCGGTGTCCCGGCCGATCACCGGGTCGAGCTCGCCGGCGCGGGCGCGGGCGGTGAGGTCCACGCCGTACTTGTCCAGCGCCTGGTAGGTGCCCTCGGGGTCGGGGCTGGTGACCCGCGCCGAGCCGCGCACCTCGGTGAACGCCTCGCGCAGCGCGTCCGGGGTGGCGCCGTGCCGCTGGAGCAGGGCGGCCACCTCGCCGCCCTCCTTCGCCAGGCCGACCAGCACGTGCTCGGTGGAGACGTACTCGTCGCCGAGCTCGGTGGCGAGCTTCTGGGCGAAGGTCAGTGACTTGACCGCCTGCGCGTTGAACTGCGGGCTCGACACCGTCGCCCCGGTGGCCGCGGGCAGCCCCTGGATGATCGGGTCGAGCTCCTTGTGCACCTGCTCGGGATCGGCCCCGACCGCGGTCAGCAGCGGCTGGGCGAGCCCGTCACTCTGGGCGAGCAGGGCGCCGAGCAGGTGGGCCGCGGAGATCTCCGGGTTGCCCGCCATCGTCGCGGCCTGCGCCGCCGACGAGATGGCCTGCTGGGTCTTCGTGGTCGGGTTGAAAGCGTCCATCCCCTCACCTCACGTCGTCCGCACGTCGTCCGCGGTGCTGCGAACAGGGTCTCGTACCTGCCGTCGCTATGCACAACGTCAGGAAAGTTGAGTCTGTTCCACTCAAGCCAGGGTTTTCGCCGGTAGCGGATCCGCGGATGGACACGGACGGTGCCAGCGCGGACACGAAAGGTGGAGAAGGACCGGCCGAAAAAGACCGGTACGCTCGAACAGGTAACGAGATTGCCGGAAACTCTTGTGTTCCCCCACCGTTTTCGGTGCACTACCCAACCATGTCTAGCATCTCGAGCGTTACTGCCGCGTGGGCGGCCACGAGCTCACCACCGGATACCGCCACCCATGTCCTCGCCGCGGAGAGCGGCACCCTCGCCTCCATCGAGGCATGGATCAACAGCTTCTTCACCCCGTTGTCCGCCTGGCTCGGCGACGTGGTGCTCGGCGAGATCACCCTCTTCGGCATCACGTTCAAGTGGATCGTCGCCTGGCTCGTCATCGCGGCGACCTTCTTCACCCTGTACTTCGGGTTCGTCCAGTTCCGGAACTTCAAGCTGGCGCTGGAACTGGTGCGCGGGAAGTACAGCCGCAAGGACGACCCGGGCGAGATCACCCATTTCCAGGCACTGAGCTCGGCGGTGTCCGGCACCGTCGGGCTCGGCAACATCGCCGGTGTCGGTGTCGCGGTGACCATCGGCGGCGCCGGCGCGACCTTCTGGATGATCGTCGCCGGCCTGCTCGGCATGTGCACGAAGTTCGTCGAGTGCACCCTCGGCGTGAAGTATCGCGAATACCACGCGGACGGCACCGTGTCCGGCGGCCCGATGCACTACCTGCGCAAAGGGCTCGCCGAGCGGATCCCGAACGGATTCGGCCGCGTGCTGGGCAAGGTCCTCGCCGTGCTCGCCGCGATCATGATCCTGTTCTTCGCGCTGTCCGGCGGCAACATGTTCCAGGCAAACCAGACGTTCGCCCAGGCGCGGGACATCACCGGTGGCGACGACGGTTTCCTCGGCAGCGACGGCGCCGCGCTGATCTTCGGCATCATCCTGGCCCTGGTGGTCGGTTCGGTGATCATCGGCGGCATCAAGGCGATCGGCAAGGTGACCAGCCGGCTGGTGCCGTCGATGGCGCTCGTCTACATCGCCGCGTGCCTCATCGTCATCCTGGTGAACATCACCGACGTGCCGGCGGCCTTCGGCGAGATCATCTCCGGCGCGTTCACCGCGGAGGGCGTCACCGGCGGTGCCATCGGCGCGTTGATCGTCGGCTTCCAGCGGGCGGCGTTCTCCAACGAGGCCGGTCTCGGCTCGGCGCCGATCGCGCACTCGGCGGTGAAGACCCGGCACCCGGTGACCGAGGGCTACGTGGCGCTGCTCGAGCCGTTCATCGACACCGTGGTCATCTGCACCATGACCGCGCTGACCATCATCATCGCGCGGACCCAGTTCTGGACCGACGCCAAGGCGAGCGTCTTCGCCGGCGGCGAGGTGCCGGACGGCGTGACCGTGACCTCGAACTCGTTCGCGACCGTGCTGCCGTGGTTCCCCTACGTGCTCACCGTGGCGGTGGCGCTGTTCGCGCTGTCCACGCTGATCACCTGGAGCTACTACGGGCAGAAGGCGTGGACCTTCCTGTTCGGCAAGTCGAAGACCAGCGAGCGGGTCTACCAGGCGGTCTTCCTGGCGTTCATCGTCGCCGGCTCGGTGCTCACCCTCGGCACCGTGATCGACTTCGCCGACGCCGTCCTGTTCATGCTCGCGCTGTTCAACATCATCGGCCTCTACATCCTGGTGCCGGTGGTCAAGCGCGAGGCACAGAACTTCCGGGAGAAGCTGCGCAGCGGCGAGATCCGGAAGACCGCGGACGAAGAAGTCACCAAGTAGTCCGAACGACCCCTCGGCCCGGGTGCCCGCGTACGTGCGTGGGCACTCGGGCCCTACTCTTTTCCGGCCCCTGTCGTCCCACCCGGCCGACCCGACTCCTCGCCCACCTGTTCGGGCCGGCCCGACGCGCGAGGGTGAGCTCGTCACGCTCCGTCCGCGCGACGGCAGCGAAGAACCACGGCGCGGTGAGCGGGGTCACTCCTCCGCGACTCCGGCACCACCCGTCCGGAGCAACTCGCACGGACAACCTGAGCAGCGGCTACCGCCCGAGCGGTGAGCAACATATCGTTGCAGAGTGCGCCGTCCGGAGGGTGGAGTATTCATGAACTTTCAAGATTCGCGGTGGCCGCTTGACCGGCCTACGCTGGACAAACGACCACCCTCACCCGTTCGTGAATAATCGGACGACGGGCGGAGCGGCCGGCCAGGTGGCCCACGCGCGTTGGGCCGAACGCGTGGCCACGCCCCGAACGGAGCGACACGGGACCGGAGAGCGATGACAGCAGAAGCCGTCAGCCCCGTCCCGCGCTACGCCGTGCCGCGAGAGCCACCACCCGCCGTCACCGCGATGGTGCGGCTCATCCGCGAGACCTGGGCCATGGCCGAGCCTTACA
Organism: Amycolatopsis arida; assembly: GCF_900115565.1. Taxonomy (GTDB): domain Bacteria; phylum Actinomycetota; class Actinomycetes; order Mycobacteriales; family Pseudonocardiaceae; genus Yuhushiella; species Yuhushiella arida. Next base: position 418,384 of record NZ_FOWW01000003.1, read on the forward strand.
TCGCGGAGATCTCGCAGTTCTTCTACGGCATGCTCTTCACCCTCGCGCCGGCCACCCGCGACTTCTTCCCGATCAACATGGAGGTCCAGCGCGGCCGGCTGGTCCGCGCGCTGGTGCACATCGTGCAGATGGTCGACCGGCCCGACGACCTGGTCCCGTTCCTCCGCCAGCTCGGCCGCGACCACCGGAAGTTCGGCGTGCTGCCCAAGCACTACGAGGCCGTCGGCACCGCGCTGCTCGCGGCGCTGAAGCGGCACCTCGGCACCGCGTGGACGCCGGAGGTGGAGCGGGCCTGGGCGGAGGCGTACACGGTCATCGCCCGAGCCATGCAGGACGCCGCGGCGGCCGATGACAATCCACCGTTCTGGCACGCGACGGTGGCCGAGCACCGCCGGCTCAGCTGGGACATCGCGCTGGTGCGGGTGGAGCCCGAGCAGCCGGTGCCGTACCAGCCCGGCCAGTACCTGAGCGTCGAGGTGCCGCAACGGCCCCGGCTGTGGCGTTACCTCTCGCCGGCCAACGCGCCGCGGGAGGACGGGTCGCTGGAGTTCCACGTCCGGGCGGTCGACGGCGGCTGGGTGTCGCGGGCGATCGTGAGCCACACGCAGAGCGGCGACGTGTGGCGGGTCGGCCCGCCGATGGGCCGGATGGCGGTGAACCGGGAGAAGGGCAGCGACGTGCTGATGGTCGCCGGCGGCACCGGGGTCGCGCCGCTTCGGGCGATCCTGGACGACCTGGCGCGGTGGGGCGAGAACCCGAAGGTGACGCTGTTCTACGGCGGGCAGACCCGCGAGGACCTCTACGACCTGGAGCAGCTCCGGCTCCTCGCCTCCGCCAACCCCTGGCTGACCGTGGTGCCCGTCGTGGAGCGCGGTGCCGGGCTGCCGGGCTGCGAGCACGGCACCCTGGCCGAGGCGGTGACCCGGCACGGCGCCTGGCCTGGTCACGACGTGCTGGTGTCCGGCTCACCGGCGATGATCCGGGCGACGGTGTCCCGCATGCTCGTCGCCGGCACCGCGCTGGACCAGATCTGTTACGACCCCTTCACGGTGGACTGAACACTGGCTCCGATAGCTACTGGCCGGTAGGATCCCGCACGTGCGGACGCGGATTCCCACCCAGGACGGCGCGATCGACGGCTACCTCGCCCAGCCCGAGGGCAGCGGCCCCTGGCCAGGGGTCGTCGTCGTGCACGACGCGCTGGGGCTCGGCCAGGACATCCGGAACATCGCCGACCGCTTCGCCGGGGCCGGGTACCTGGCGATCGTACCCGACCTGTACTCCAGGGGCGGGCGGTTGCGCTGCGTCAAGGCTGTGTTCCAGCAGCTCATGGCCGGGCACGGCCGGGCGTTCGACGACCTCGACGCCGCGCGGCAGTGCCTGATGGGCCGCACTCCTCCCGGCTCCGCTCCTCCCTCGCCAGGGGCTCGGTCGATGCTCGCCGGGCGGGCCGACTGCACCGGCAAGGTCGGCGTGGTGGGCTTCTGCATGGGCGGCGGCTTCGCGCTCGCCGCGGCGTCCCGGGAGTTCGCCGCGTCCGCGCCGTACTACGGGCAGCTGCCGAACGACCTGTCCCTTCTGGACGGTGCGTGCCCGGTGGTGGCCAGCTTCGGCCGGAAGGACCCCACGCTGCGCGGCGCGGCGGCCCAGCTGGAGGACGCGCTGCGCGAGCGGGACGTCCCGCACGACGTCAAGGAGTACCCGGACGCCGGGCACAGCTTCGCCAACCACCTGCCGTTCGGACCGCTCAACGTGCTCGCCAGGGTCTCCGGGTTCGGCTACCACCACGAGTCCAGTGAGGACGCCTGGCGCCGGGTGCTGGCGTTCTTCGGCGAGCACCTGTCCTGACCGGTTCCCCGCGCGGCCGCCGGGCGCGGCCGGGTCCGCTCGGCCCAGCGCGGCCGGCCCGGGCGCCGCACCGACCGCGAGGAACAGTCCACCGAGGACGAGCCAGCCGGCCGTGCCGCCGCCCAGCACCGGCGTGGTGAGCGGCAGCGGGCCGACCATCCTGGCGATCGCGACACCCATCCCGGAGAACCCCTGGTACTGGCCGTGCCGGTCGGCCGGCGCCAGGCCGAAGCTCGGCTCCCAGGACCCCGCGGCCTGCGCCAGCTCACCGCGCCACCAACCAGGCCGGTGCCGCGGTGTGCCGCGCGATCCACAGTGGCAGCACCAGGCTGAGCAGCGGCATGTAGCGCAGCATCACCGTGTCGAGCAGGGTGAGCAGGGTGTACGGCCGGTCGCGCGGCACCGCCAGCGCCGGCTCGCCGGGCCGGGCGGGCACCGGCGGCACGGCCGGCAGCACCAGCGCGGCGACGACGGGGCGTGCCGATGTCCCCGCGGCGGCGCGCCCAGCTGCTCGGCTGGGCCGAGCGGCGCGGCGGGGTGATCGTGGAGGACGACTACGACACCGGGTTTCGCTTCTCCGGACGGCCGCTGGAGCCGTTGCAGAGCCTGGACCGGGCCGGGCGGGTGATCTGCGTCGGATCGTTCTCGAAGACGTTGCTGCCGGCGCTGCGGATGGGCTTCCTCGTCGCGCCGGCGTCGGTGCGGCCGGCGCTGCTGCGGACCAGGCAGCTCGCCGACTGGCACGGCGACCCGGCGGCGCTGGCCCGCTTCCTCGACGAGGGGCGGTTGACCGGCACGTGCGCAGGGCGACCCGGGTGTACGCCGAGCGCAGGGACCGGATCCGTGCGCTGCCGCGCCGGGACCTCGCCCGGTGGCCGCGGGTCGTGCCGTCGGCCGCCGGGTCGCCCGTGTGCGCCCGGATCGCCGACGGCGTGGCCGTCGACGTGGGCGAGGTGGTCGCCGGCGCCGCGCGGGCCGGCGTGGCGGTCGAGCCGCTGGGCCGGTACTGCGCCGCGGCGCCCCGACCCGGCCTGGTCCTCGGCTACGGCGCGATCGACACCGCCCGGATCGAGGCCGGCCTTGCCCGGCTCGCCGGCTGCCTCGCCGCGGCCACCGGCTGACCCGCCGGCGAGGCCGGCGCGCGGGCACGAGTCCGGAGTGCGGGCCAGCCGTTCAGCGGCGGTGCGGCCGCCACACCACGAGCGCCTGCTGCTGCCGGCGCACCGGCACCAGCTCCCTGCGGTACGAGGCGTGCACCGCCGCGGCGGCCTGCTCGGCGGCGGCGTAGGCGCTGGCCAGCTCCTCGGTCAGCTCGGCGACCCTGGCGCGCAACGCCTCGACCTCGTTCTCCAGGTCGATGATCCGCTTGATGCCGGCCAGGTTCACGCCCTCCTCCTGGGAGAGCCGCTGCACCTCGCGCAGCATCGCGATGTCCCGCATGGAGTACCGCCGCCCGCCGCCGGCGGTGCGGCCTGGGGAGACCAGACCCAGCCGGTCGTACGACCGCAGCGTCTGCGCGTGCAGGCCGGACAGCTGCGCGGCCACCGAGATCACGAACATCGGGGTGTCCTCGTCCGCCCCGTGGGGCAGCCCACCCGGCAGTCCCGCTCCGAGCATCACCCACCTCGCTCCCGCACCATCGCCGTGATGTGGGGCCGCGGATCCTCGTCAGCCACCGCGTCGCGGTAGCTCTCCAGCGCGGCCCTGGCCTTGCCGTTCAGGTTGCCGGGAATCACGACCTGCAGGGTGACCAGCAGGTCGCCCCGGGTGCCGTCGCGCTTGTGCACGCCCTTGCCGCGCACCCGCAGGGTCCGGGCGTTCGCGGTGCCGGCCGGCACCTTCACCGAGACCTTGCCGTCCAGGGTCGGCACGGTGATCGTGTTGCCGAGCACCAGCTCGGTGAACTCCACCGGAACGGTGATCGTGATGTCGTTGCCGGACCGGCCGAACACCGGGTGCGGTGCCACGTGCACCCGCACGTACAGGTCGCCGGACGACGCGCCGCCCCGGCCCGGCTCGCCCTGCCCGGCCAGCCGGATCCGCTGCCCGTCCTCCACGCCCGGCGGGACGCGCACGTTCAGCGTCCTGGTCCGGGTGCTGACCCCCTCGCCGAGGCACTCGGGACATGGGTCGTCCACGATGGACCCGCGGCCGCGGCAGTCGCGGCACGGCTCGGAGAACGCGAACGCGCCCTGGCTGCGGCTGACCAACCCCGCGCCGCCGCAGGTGAGGCACACCCGCGGCGACGTGCCCGGCTTCGCGCCGCTGCCGCCGCAGGTGGCGCAGGTGGCCGGGCTGGAAAGGCGCAGTGGGAGGGTGGCGCCGCGCACCGACTCGGCGAAGTCGATCCGCACGTCGGTCTCCACGTCCGCGCCCCGTTGCGCGCGGGCGCCGGCGGCACCGGCACCGGCACGGCGGCCGAACAGGTTGCCGAGCATGTCGCCCAGCCCGCCGAGCCCGCCACCGGCCTGCCCGGCGCCGGCGAAGATGTCGCCGAAGTCGAAGCCGCCGGGGGCACCGGCGCCGCCGGGGAAGCCGAAGCCGCCCGGCCCGCCGCCGCCGCCGAACAGCTGGCGGGCCTCGTCGTACTCCTTGCGCTTGGCCGGGTCGGACAGCACACCGTAGGCCTCCGACACGGCCTTGAACTTCTTCTCCGCCTCGGCGTTGCCCGGGTTGGCGTCCGGGTGGTTCTCCCTGGCCAGCTTCCGGTACGCCTTCTTGATCTCCTCCTGGGTCGCGTCGGAGGAGACGCCCAACTCACGATAGAAGTCCTTGCCGATCCACTCTCTCGCGCTCATCGGACGTCCCCTCCCTTCGCGCTGACCGTTTCCTACTGTTGTGCCTGCTCATCGGACCGCTGCCCGACCACGTCCTCGACGGGCAGCTCGCCGCCCACCGGGCGGTCCTCCGGTCCGGCCGGCTCGTGGTCGGTCACCCCGACCAGCGCCGGGCGCAGCACCCGGTCGCCGAACTGGTAGCCGCGCCGCAGCACCGAGGTCACCGTCGGCCCGGACACGTCCGCCGAGGTGCTGTGCTGCACGGCCTCGTGCACGCTCGGGTCGAAGGGGTCGCCCTCCTTGCCGAACGACTCGAGCCCGGCCCGCTCCAGCGCGGTCACCAGCTTGTCGGCGACCGCCTTGAACGCGCCGGTGAGGTCGCCGTGCGCCTCGGCCCGCTCCAGGTCGTCGAGCAGCGGCAGCAGGTCGTTGACCACCGACGCCTTGCCGGCATGGGCGACCAGCTCCCGGTCCCGCTCGACCCGCTTGCGGTAGTTGGCGTACTCGGCCTGCACCCGCTGCAGGTCGGCGGTGCGCTCGGCGAGCTGCTGCTCGACGTCCGACGCCGGGGCCACCGCGTCGTCCACAGTGGACTCTCCGGCGGAGGGGCCGGTGGAGGGGCCGCCGGTGCCCATGACCGGCGGCACCTCCTGGGCCTCCTCCTCCGACGCCGGCCGGCGCAGCTCCCCGGTCTCCGGGTCGATCTTGCGACGGTCCCGGACCACGACTCGCGGCTCCTCCGTTTCGTTTCCGGCCGAGTTCTCGCGATTCACCTCGGTCACTTCTTCTCGTCCTCGTCCACGATCTCGGCGTCCACCACGTCGTCGGCCTTGCCCGAGCCGGTGTCACCACCGGCGGCCCCGCCAGCGGCACCCGCACCGGTGGCTCCCTCGGCACCGGCCTGCGCGCCGGTGTTCGCGTACAGCGCGGTGGCCAGCTCCTGCGAGGCGGAGTTCAGCTTCTCCATGGACTCCTTGATCCGGCCGGTGTCGCTGCCCTTGAGGGCCTCGTTCGCCTCCTCGATGGCCGACTTGACCTTGCCCTTGAGCTCCTCGGGCAGCTTCTCGTCGTTGTCCTTGACGAACTTCTCGGTCTGGTAGACCAGCGTCTCGGCCTGGTTGCGGGTCTCGGCCTCCTCGCGGCGCTTGCGGTCCTCCTCCGCGTGGGCCTCGGCGTCCTTGACCATCCGGTCGATGTCCTCCTTCGGGAGGGCAGAACCGCCGGTGATCTTGATGGACTGCTCCTTGCCGGTGCCCAGGTCCTTTGCGGTCACGTGCACGATGCCGTTGGCGTCGATGTCGAAGGTGACCTCGATCTGCGGCACGCCCCGCGGTGCCGGTGGGATGCCGGTCAGCTCGAAGCTGCCGAGCTTCTTGTTGTGCGCGGCGATCTCCCGCTCACCCTGGAACACCTGGATCATCACCGACGGCTGGTTGTCGTCGGCGGTGGAGAAGATCTCCGAGCGCTTGGTCGGGATCGTGGTGTTGCGCTCGATGAGCTTGGTGAACACGCCGCCCTTGGTCTCGATGCCCAACGACAGCGGGGTCACGTCGAGCAGCAGGACGTCCTTCACCTCGCCCTTGAGCACACCGGCCTGCAGCGCCGCGCCGACCGCGACGACCTCGTCCGGGTTCACACCCTTGTTCGGCTCCTTGCCGCCGGTGAGCTCCTTCACCAGGTCGGCCACCGCGGGCATCCGGGTCGACCCGCCGACGAGCACCACGTGGTCGATGTCGCCGACCGAGATGCTGGCGTCGCGAATGACGTTGTTGAACGGCGCCTTGGTCCGGTCGAGCAGGTCGGAGGTGATCCGCTGGAACTCCGCGCGGGACAGCGTCTCGTCCAGGAACAGCGGGTTCTTGTCCGCGTCGACCGTGATGTAGGGCAGGTTGATGTTGGCCGTGGTGGAGCTGGACAGCTCGATCTTGGCCTTCTCCGCGGCCTCCTTGATGCGCTGCAGCGCCATCCGGTCCTTGGTCAGGTCGATGCCGTGCGACGCCTTGAACTTGTCCACCAGCCAGTCGACGATGCGCTGGTCCCAGTCGTCACCGCCGAGGTGGTTGTCGCCGCTGGTCGCCCGAACCTCGACGACGCCCTCACCGATCTCCAGTAGCGAGACGTCGAAGGTGCCGCCACCGAGGTCGAAGACCAGGATGGTCTGCTCCTTCTCGCCCTTGTCCAGGCCGTAGGCCAGCGCCGCCGCGGTGGGCTCGTTGACGATCCGCAGCACGTTCAGCCCGGCGATCTGCCCGGCCTCCTTGGTGGCCTGCCGCTGGGCGTCCTCGAAGTAGGCGGGGACGGTGATCACCGCGTCGGTGATCTCCTCACCCAGGTAGGACTCGGCGTCCCGCTTGAGCTTCATCAGCACCCGCGCGCTGATCTCCTGCGGGGTGTAGTGCTTGCCGTCGATCTCGGTCTTCCAGTCGGTGCCCATGTGCCGCTTCACCGACCGGATCGTCCGGTCGACGTTGGTCACCGCCTGGTTCTTCGCGGGCTGACCCACCAGCACCTCGCCGTTCTTGGCGAAGGCGACGACGGACGGCGTCGTCCGCGAACCTTCCGAGTTGGCGATGACCGTCGGTTCGCCGCCCTCCAGGACGGCGACGACCGAGTTGGTCGTCCCGAGGTCGATGCCGACCGCTCGCGCCATTGCTGGTCCCTCCTATGTCTGCGTCCAGCTGCGTCCAGCCGCACTGTCACGTCTGTGTTGTCACGTTTGCGTTGTCACGTCTGTGTTGAGCGCACTCAGCTCAAGTTCTAGCCCGAGCCTCCCCGACCCGTCAAACCAGACTTGAGCCGGGATCACTCAACATTCCTGTGCGGACAACGCTGGGGAGTCCGTCGGTGTTCCCGAGTCCGACCGGCAGGTTGCTGTGCGCACGGTCACATCTCCCGCCGACGCCTAGAGCTCCAGCACGTACCCCGCCTTCGGCACCTGGGCCCCGCGTTCGCCTCGACGTTCACCCGATAGGCGTCACTGGGACCGGCCAGCACCCGGCGTTCCGTCGTCCCCATGGATGTCCCCGCTCCCGTGTCATTCCCGCTGATCAGCGGGTGTGCGCGCGGATCTCGCCGCTGGAGGCGTCCAGCCGGAGCACCCGCGGCGCGGCCGGGTCGTGCACCACGTCGATGCGCCGGTCCTCGTCGCGGGACGCCCCCTCGACCCGGTAGGGCACGTCGGGCACGGCCGCCTCGATGTCCCCGCTGCTGGTCCGCACCCGCACGTCGACCGGCTCGGTCACCTCCAGCCGCACCTCGCCGGACGAGGCCCGCACGTCCACCGGGCCACGCAGGCCCGTCCCGGCGAGGTCCCCCGAGCTGAGCCGCGCCCGGACCGGTCCGGCGACGTCGCGCAGGGTCAGCTCGCCGGAGGACGCCTCGACGTCCACCTCCGCGACGCCCTCGGCGATGAGCTCGCCGGAGCCGAGCCGACCAGCGATCTTCGTGCCGCGGGGCACCTCGACGTCGTAGTCCACCGAGCACCACCGGCCGCAGTCGCCGAGCCGCAACTCGCCCTCGCGCACCTCGTAGGAGGTGTCCGGCCGGCCGAACCGGTAGGAGAACCGCGTGGTGACCCTGGCACTGGGCACGTCCGCGGCGCGGATCGCGACCTCGCCGGAGCCGTTGTCGATCGCCACCCGGCCGAACGGCTCCGACACCGTCGCGGTGGCCTCGGCCGTGGAGGGCCAGACCCACCCGAACGCGAGGGCCGCCCCCAGCCCGATCATCGCCACCCCGCCGATCGCCAGCCCGGCCCTTCCCATCGGCTTCGTCCCCTCCGCTCAACTTTCCACCGCCGCGAACGCTAAGGCCCGGCCGTGGCCAGGGCATCAGGGCGAACCCCCCATTCCTCCCTGAGGCTTCCCCTACCCTCCCGGCGGTCCGCCTGTTGCCCGGTCGGGAGTCCGGCCGCACTAGCCTTGGCCGCGCACGCTTTCGCCAGTCGACAGGAGGATCGATGGCCCAGGCACCCAACCCCTACGACTTCCTGCCCCCGGTGCCCAGCTTCACGCTGCGCAGCAACGACGTCGCCGACGGGGAGACGCTGCCGACGGCGCAGCTCTCCGGCATCTTCGGGGCCGGAGGGGAGGACCGCTCGCCGCACCTGGCGTGGGAGGGCTTCCCGGCCGACACCAAGAGCTTCGCGGTGACCTGTTTCGACCCGGACGCGCCCACCGCGAGCGGCTTCTGGCACTGGGCGGTGTTCGACATCCCCGCGTCGGTCACCGAGCTGCCGTCCGGCGCCGGCGACGCGAGCGGCTCCGGGTTGCCCGAGGGTGCGGTCACCCTCAGGGGAGACGGCGGGGTCCGCCAGTTCCTCGGCGCCGCGCCGCCGCCGGGGCACGGCCCGCACCGGTACTTCTTCGCGGTGCACGCCCTCGATGTCGACACGCTGGACGTCGACGCCGACGCGACACCGGCGTTCCTCGGCTTCAACATGTTCGGGCACACCCTGGCCAGGGCGCTGCTCGTGCCGGTCTACGAGAACAAGGGCTGAGCCGCCGGGCCCGCGCGGTCGCGGGGCCGCGCGGGTCGGCCTCGCTCCCAGCCTCCGGCAGCACTGGAACACCGGAGCGAGGCGGCGGGTCAGCGGGGGCGGAGGAGGTAGTCCACCACCGGGCGCAGCTCCTCGGCGGTCGGCGGCTCGTCGTCGATCAGGCCCTGGATCAGCAGCCCGTCGATGCCGGCGAGGAACACCCGGAAGGCCACCTCGTCGTCGTGCCGCACCATCGAGGTCAGCACGTCCAGCCAGCGGCGGGCGGCGGGGCGCAGCTCGGGCCGGCGCGAGGCCAGCAGGTACAGCTCGTACTCGGCCATCGTCCGGCCCCGGCGCGGGCCGAGTGCCTCGGCCAGCAGGTTGGCCACCTCGGCGGCGCCGCCGCTGCCGCGCGAGCGGGCCCGGTCGATCATCCAGTAGACCTCGGTGGCCATGTCCCTGGCGCAGCTGATGAGCGTGGCGATGAGCAGGTCGTCGAGGTCGGCGAAGTGGTAGGTGGTGGAGGTGGTCGGCACGCCGGCCTCCCTGGCCACCGTCCGGTGCGTCACGCCGGCCACGCCGTCCCGCTCGATCACCCGGAGCGTGGCGGCGATGATCTCGGCGCGGCGCTTCTCCCCGCGGACCCGGCGCCCGTCCGGCTGTGGCTTCATCCGAGCCAGATTACCGGAACGATCGTCCCAGTAGTTGCCGAGTCGTGCACCACATCAGGGGGACTTAGGCTTCGCTCATCGGTTACTCATCAGTAGGACGGGTTAGGCTCCCGAACACCACCGCGAAGCCCCGAACGGAAAGGCCCCGATCATGGGCGCTCTGGAGATCACGCTCGGCGTGATCAGCGTGCTGCTCACCGCCGTCGCCGTGGTCATGGTGACGCGCACCGTCCGCCACATGCTCCGCTCCATCCGGCTCGGCCAGCCGGACGGCAGCCGCAAGGGCCCGTTCGGCGCCCGCTTCGGCACCATGCTGAAGGAGATCGGGCTGCACACGAAGATGCTGAAGCTCACCCACGTGGGCATCGCGCACTGGCTGGTGATGGTCGGCTTCATCGGTCTGTCGCTCAGCGTCCTCGAGGCCTACGGCGAGGTGTTCTACCCGCCGTTCCACTTCCCGATCATCGGTGGGTGGGCGCTGTGGAACCTGGTGGTGGAGTTCCTCGGCCTGGCCACGATCGTCGCGGGTGTCGCGCTGGTGATCATCCGGCAGCTGAACCACCCGCGCCGGGCCGAGCGGCAGTCGCGGTTCGCCGGCTCGAACTTCTGGCAGGCGTACTTCGTCGAGGCGGTGGTGATCCTCGAGGGCGTCGGCATCGTGGGGCTGCGGGCGTTCAAGCAGTCGTCCGGGATGCTCGACGTGCCGGCGTGGGCGGCGCCGGTCACCCACCTGCTCGGCGGGGTGCTGCCGGCCAGCTACGCCGCGGTGTCGCTGTTCGCGTTCTTCAAGATCGTCAGCGCGATGGTGTGGGTCATCGTGATCGCCTCGAACATCAACATGGGCGTCGCGTGGCACCGGTTCACCGCGTTCTTCAACATCTACTTCAAGCGGGAGGCCGACGGCGGCCCCGCACTGGGCAAGCTCAAGCCGATGATGAGCGGCGGCGAGCCCATCGACTTCGAGGAGGCCGACCCGGAGAAGGACGTCTTCGGTGCCGGCAGGGTCGAGGACTTCAGCTGGAAGGGCTGGCTGGACTTCACCACCTGCACCGAGTGCGGGCGCTGCCAGTCGCAGTGCCCGGCGTGGAACACCGGCAAGCCACTGTCTCCCAAGCTGGTGATCACCCAGCTGCGGGACCACGCCTACGCCAAGGCGCCGTACCTGCTGGCCGGCGGGAAGAAGGACATGACCGGCGAGGAGGTCGGCCTCACCGGCGACGACCCGCACGCCGGGATCGACGTGCTCGCGCTGGCCGAGGCCGAGCGCCCGCTGGTGGGCGGGCCCGAGGAGAACGGGGTGATCGACCCCGAGGTGCTGTGGTCGTGCACGACGTGCGGCGCGTGCGTCGAGCAGTGCCCGGTGGACATCGAGCACGTCGACCACATCGTCGACATGCGCCGGTACCAGGTGATGATCGAGTCGAACTTCCCGACCGAGCTGAACGGGATGTTCAAGAACCTGGAGAACAAGGGCAACCCGTGGGGGCAGAACGCCAAGGACCGGCTGGCCTGGGCCGACGACCTGGACTTCGAGGTCCCGGTCTTCGACGGTGAGCTGGGCGACGCCGAGTACCTGTTCTGGGTCGGCTGCGCGGGCGCGTTCGAGGACCGAGCCAAGAAGACCACCCGCGCGGTGGCCGAGCTGCTGCACATCGCCGGGGTGAAGTACGTCGTGCTCGGGCCGGAGGAGACCTGCTCCGGCGACCCGGCGCGGCGGGCCGGCAACGAGTTCCTCTTCCAGATGCTCGCGCAGCAGAACGTCGAGGTGCTGAACTCGGTGTTCGAGGACCGACCGGCGCGCGAGCGCAAGATCGTGGTGACCTGCGCGCACTGCTTCAACACGCTGGCCAACGAGTACCCCGAGCTGGGTGGGACCTACCAGGTGGTGCACCACACCCAGCTGCTCAACCGCCTGGTGCGGGAGAAGCGGCTGGTGCCGGTGGCGCCGATCGCCGACGACGTCACCTACCACGACCCGTGCTACCTGGGGCGGCACAACAAGATCTACGAGGCGCCGCGCGAGCTGGTGGGTGCCTCCGGCGCGCAGTTCCGCGAGATGCCGCGGCACGCCGACCGCTCCTTCTGCTGTGGCGCCGGCGGGGCGCGGATGTGGATGGAGGAGAAGATCGGCAAGCGGATCAACGTCGAGCGCGTGGACGAGGCGCTCGGCACCGCGCCGTCGAAGATCGCCACCGGGTGCCCGTTCTGCCGGGTGATGCTCACCGACGGCGTGACCGCGCGGCAGAACGACGGCAAGGCCAGCGAGAACGTCGAGGTGGTCGACGTGTCGCAGCTGTTGCTGTCGGCGGTCAAGCGGGCGCCGCGGCAGCCGGTCGCCGTGGCGGCCGGGGCGCCCTCGGTGGAGGACGGCCCGGCCGAGATCGGCGGCGAGGCGGAGGCCGACGGCCGCGCCGACGTGCCGACCGACACGGTGCCCAGCGGCACCCCACAGGCCGAAGAGGAGAAGTAGCCACTCGACAACGGAAGGCCACCTCGCGCGCGATCGACGCGGGCGAGGTGGCCTTCCCGCGTCAGCGGCGGGCGGAGGCGGGCCCCTGTTCCGCTTTTCCGGCCGAGAAGGTGCTGATGCCGGTCGAGCTGGTCTCGCCATCGTCACGCCGGCGAGACCGGTTGGACAAGCCCACCCTGGCCGCCGCCGCCGGCATTCCCTACTACATGCGGGTGGAGATCATGCGGCGGCTCAACACCGCGGAAGTGCATCTGTACGAGCTGAAGGGCACCGAGTACCGACCTCTCGCGTCGGCCATGGCGGGTGAGAGCTTCCGAATCGAGCGGCCGTTCGCCCTGTCGTTCGACCCGATCGAGCTCCTGGAGCCCTGATCCGTCGCGACGGCCACCGCTTGTGCCCAATCGCGTGCAGGACGGCCGCGCCGACGTGCCGACCGACAGGGGTCCAGCGGCACCCCCAGGCCACCGAGGAGACGTCGGCATCTCCTCGACACGGGGAAGGCCGCCTCGCCGACCCGCGAGGCGGCCTTCTCCGTGCTCAATGGCCCGCGGGGCAGGCTTGCGGCGGGCGGCTGCGGGCCATGATGTGCATCCCGGTCTCGTCCACGGAACGCACCTGGGAGGACCCGCAGCCGCAGCGGGTCCACACCGTCTCTCCCTCGGCCGTCCGGTGCCGGGACACGACCCGGAACGGCTCCGCGTCCGGCCATCCGCAGTAGGGGCAGTTGCTCGTCAGCTGGATCATGTCTCCAGGGTGCGGGCGTAAATCATCCAGGTCCAGGTTGGATTTCTGGACTTCATCGTGAAGAATCGGCTACATGATCGATCTACGCCGGCTCCACGTGCTGCGCGCGGTGGCCCACTACGGCACGGTCACCGCGGCCGCCCAGTCGCTGCACCTCACCCCGTCGGCGGCCTCCCAGCAGGTCCGCCAACTCGGCCGCGAGCTCGGGGTGACCCTGCTCGAACCGCAGGGCCGCCGGGTGCGGCTGACCTCCGCCGCGCGGGCGCTGCTCACCCACGCCCACGCCATCGAGGAGCGCTGGCGCCAGGCCGAGACCGAGCTGCGCGCGTGCGACGGCAGCCCCACCGGCGTGCTGCGCATGGCGAGCTTCCCGACGGCCATCGCCGCCGTCCTGGCCCCGACGGCCGCGCGGCTGCACGCCGAGCACCCGGGGCTCACCGTCGAGATGCACGAGGGCGAGGTCAGCGACTGCGTCGACCTGCTCTTCGACGGCGGCGCCGAACTCGCCGTGCTCGAAGCCGTCGCGGACGGCCCGGCGACGACCGACCCACGGTTCGAGCAGCACCCCCTGCTCGACGACCCGTTCGACCTGATGGTCGCCGCCGACCATCCGCTGGCCGGTAGGACCTCCGTGGAGCTGGTCGAGCTGGCCACCGAGCGGTGGATCGTGCCCACCCCGCCGTGCGCCTCCCGGCAACACGTGCTCGCCGCGTGCAGCGCGGCCGGGTTCACTCCCGCCGCCGCGCACCACATCGGCGACATTCGCGCCGCCGCGGCGCTGGTCGAGCAGGGACTGGGCATCGCGATGGTGCCGAGGATCGCCGGGCTGCAGACCAACCGCCACGTGGCGCGGCTACCGATCACCGGGCCCGCCATCCCGGCCCGCAAGCTGGTCACCGCCGTCCGACGGGGCACCGGGACCTCCCCGGCGGTCTCCACCGCCCTGCGGGCACTGCACGACCAGGCGGACCGCCTGCGCCGGTAGGCGCGGCCGCCCTCGAGAACGGCTCTTGTGTGAAGCAATGAATCAATGCTTCACTTCTTGCCATGCCCTATCGTCGCACACCGAAGGTGCAGGCCCGGCTGGACGGCCAGCGGGTGGCGATCCTCGACGCCGCCATCGAGCAGCTCGCCGAGCACGGCTACGCCGGCTGCTCCGTGGCCGCGGTCGCCACCAGAGCGGGCGTCGCCACCGGCAGCGTCTACAAGCACTTCCCCGGCAAGGCCGAGCTGGTCGCCGAGCTGTTCCGGGAGGTGGTGAGCCGGGAGGTGGCCGCTGTCGACGCGGCCTCGCGGCGGCCCGGCGCCATCCCCGAGCGGATCCTCGCGGTCATCGAGACCTTCGCCAACCGCGCGCTGAAGGCCCCGCGGCTGGCCTACGCGCTGCTCGCCGAGCCGGTCGACGCGCCGGTCGAAGTGGAGCGCCTGCGGTTCCGCAAGGCGTTCCGCGACATCGTCGCCACCCGGATCGCCGACGGCGTCGCCGCGGGCGTGCTGCCCGCACAGGACGCCCACATCACCGCCGCCGCGCTGGTCGGCGCCGCGGCCGAGGTGCTGATCGGCCCGCTCACCGCGGAGAGCGCCGACACCGATGCCATCCCCACGCTGTGCAGGTTCACGCTGCGCGCCCTAGGAGGTCCCGATGCCTGACACCCACGAGGTCACCAACCAGGTGCCGCCGCTGGTCGACCACGACCTCGCCGCCGACCCCGCCCTGCTCGCCGGCCTGCACCGGGAGGGCGCCGGGTGGGCCGAGCCGGAGCTGCGCGAGCTCGGCCGGCTCGCCGGCACCCAGCGGGCGCAGGACTGGGGCAGGGTGGCCAACGAGAACCCACCGGTGCTGCGCACCCACGACCGCTACGGGCACCGCGTCGACGAGGTCGAGTTCCACCCGTACTGGCACGAGTTGATGCGGGTGGCCGTCGGCAACGGGATCCACGCGGCGCCGTGGCGGGACGACCGGCCCGGCGCGCACGTCGCCAGGGCGGCCAAGGCCTACGTCTGGATGCAGGTCGAGCCGGGGCACATGTGCCCGATCTCGATGACCTACGCGGCCGTGCCGGCACTGCGACACAACCCGGAGCTGGCCGAGCGGTACGAGCCGCTGCTCGCCGCCCCGGAGTACGACTACGGGCTGCGCGAGCCGAGCGGCAAGCGCGGGCTCATCGCGGGCATGTCGATGACCGAGAAGCAGGGTGGCTCGGACGTGCGCGCCAACACCACCACCGCCGAGCCCACCGCCGAGGGCGCCTACGTCATCACCGGGCACAAGTGGTTCACCTCGGCGCCGATGTCCGACGTGTTCCTCACCCTCGCCAAGGCGCCCGGCGGCCTGTCCTGCTTCCTGCTGCCCCGCGTGCTGCCGGACGGCACCCGCAACCGGATCCGGCTGCAGCGGCTCAAGGACAAGCTGGGCAACCGGTCCAACGCCTCGGCGGAGATCGAGTACGACGGCGCGCTCGGCTGGCTCGTCGGCGAGGAGGGCCGCGGTGTGCGGACCATCATCGAGATGGTCAACAACACCCGGCTGGACTGCGCGATCGGCAGCGCGGCCGGCATGCGCTGGGGCGCGGTGCAGGCGGTGCACCACGCGACCCACCGCAGGGCCTTCGGCGACCGGCTGGTCGACCAGCCACTGATGGCGAACGTCCTGGCCGACCTGGTGGTCGAGGCCGAGGCCGCCACCACGGTGGCCCTGCGACTGGCCGGCGCGAGCGACCGGGCCGACGCCGGTGACCGGTCGGAGGAGCCGTTCCGCCGGCTCGGGCTCGCGGTGACCAAGTACTGGGTGTGCAAGCGCGGCCCGGCGCACGCCGCCGAGGCGTTGGAGTGCCTCGGCGGCAACGGCTACGTCGAGGAGTCCGGCATGCCACGGCTGTACCGGGAGGCGCCGCTCGCGTCGATCTGGGAGGGGTCGGGCAACGTGGCCGCGCTGGACGCCTTGCGCGCGATGGCGAAGCAGCCGGAGTCGGTCGAGGCGTTCTTCTCCGAGGTCGACCGAGTCGCCGGCGCCGACGCGCGGCTGGACGACGCGGTCGCCCGGCTGCGCAAGGAGCTGACCGACCTCGCCGACATCCAGTACCGGGCCCGTCGGGTGGTGGAGCAGTTCGCGCTGGTGCTGCAGGGGTCGCTGCTGGTGCGGCACGGCGAACCGGCCGTCGCCGACGCCTTCTGCGCCACCCGGCTCGGCGGGGACACCGGTCTGGTGTTCGGCACCCTGCCCGCCGGCATGGACACGGCGGCGATCGTCGACAGGGCTCGGGTGGACCGGTGAGCGGGCCGATCCGCACGGAGACCGCCGACGGGGTGCGGTCGATCGTCCTGGCCCGACCGGAGCGGTACAACACGATCACCCCGGAGCTGCGCGACGCGCTGGCCGCGGCGATCGACGAGGCCGACGCCGACCCCGAGGTGCGGGTGATGCTGCTGCGCGCCGACGGGCCGGCGTTCTGCGCGGGCTACGGGCTGGACTGGTCGACCGAGTTCCAGGCCACCGCGGAGTCGGACTGGGACTCGGCGATGGACTACCGGGTGATGTCCAGCTTCGTCGACACCTACCTGAAGCTGTGGTACGCGGCGAAGCCCACCATCGCCGCGGTGCAGGGCTGGTGCGTCGCCGGCGGGACCGACATGGTGCTGTGCGCCGACCTCGTCGTCGCGGCGGAGAACGCGGTGTTCGGCTACCCGCCTTCCCGCGTGTGGGGCACCCCGACCACGGCGATGTGGGTGTACCGGATGGGCTTCGAGAAGGCCAAGCGCTACCTGCTCACCGGCGACGAGATCCCGGCGCGCACGGCCGCGGAGATCGGGCTGATCGGCGAGTGCGTGCCGGACGACCGACTGACCGAGCACGCGTTCGGCCTCGCCAGGCGGATGGCCATGCTGCCCGGCAACCAGCTGGAGATGCTGAAGCTGTTGTGCAACCAGACCGTGGAGAACATGGGTTTCGCCTCGTCCCGGACGCTCGGCACGTTTCTCGACGGCGTCGCCCGGCACACGAAGGAGGGGCGGGCGTTCGTCGGCAGGGCGATGGAGGCCGGGTTCCGGCAGGCCGTGCGCGAGCGCGACGCGCCCTTCGGCGACTACGGCTCGCGGCGGAAGGAGTGACGATGTCCGTTCGGGTGGAGCGCGAAGGAGCCGTCACCACGGTGATCCTGTCGCGGCCGGAGCGGCGCAACGCCGTCGACGGCTCGACGGCCGCGGCGCTGGCGGCGGCGTTTCGCGAGTTCGACGCCGACGACACGGCCGCCGTGGCGGTGCTCTGGGGCGAGGGCGGCACGTTCTGCGCCGGTGCCGACCTCAAGGCCGTCGGCACCCCGGACGGCAACCGGCTGGCCGAGGACGGCGACGGGCCGATGGGGCCGAGCCGGCTGCGGCTGGGCAAGCCGGTGATCGCCGCGATTCCCGGGCACGCCGTGGCCGGCGGGCTGGAGCTGGCGATCTGGTGCGACCTGCGGGTGGCCGAGGACGACGCCGTGCTCGGCGTGTTCTGCCGCCGGTGGGGGGTGCCGCTCATCGACGGCGGCACGGTGCGGCTGCCCCGGCTGATCGGCACCGGCCGCGCACTGGACCTGATCCTCACCGGGCGGCCGGTGTCCGCCGCCGAGGCGCTGGAGATGGGGCTGGTCAACCGCGTGGTGCCGAAGGGCGGGGCGCGGCAGGCGGCCGAGGAGCTGGCCGCCGAGCTGGCTCGCTTCCCGCAGACCTGCCTGCGCCGGGACCGGTTGTCGGTGCTGGAGCAGGACGGGCTGGACGAGCGGACGGCGCTGGGGAACGAGTTCCGGCACGGGCTGGTGTCGCTGTCGGCCGACAGCCTCGCCGGCGCGCAGCGCTTCGCCGCCGGCGCCGGCAGGCACGGCGAGTTCGACTGAGCCGGCCCTGCTTCACCCGGCGCGCGACACGCCCCGTGGAAGCCCAACCGGAGGTGAAAAGCCGCGCCATAATATGCCGCATGGTGAGCTACCGGCAGGCCGTCGAGGCCCTTCAACCCGTCATTCCCCAGCTGTTCGACGCTGTGTCGGAGGGCTTGGAACACGCCGTCCGGTACCACGCTGACGAGGAGTACCAGCGCCAGGACGACGCCCACTTCTTCCCGACCGTGGCACGCCGGAAGGTGCTCGACCGGCTGTACCGAGCTGGCCTGATCGCGCGGCATCCGAAGGGAGACCGCCCACTGCTGTCCATGTCCGGACTGCTGGTGCCGTACGAGAACGTGGTGATCTGGGTGCGCAAGATGCGCAAGGTCAGGTCGGATCCTGTCGAGCACGAGATCCCGCTCCCGCAATCGCGGCGGCAGCGGCAGTTCTGGCGGCAGGAACCCGTGCTCGATCTGCCCGGGTTGCCCACGGACAACCTGCTGTTGCTGTGGTCGGAGGACCATGGTGTGCTGGACCCCGCCATGACCCTGGTGCGCCCCCTCGGCGGCGACCACCGGCGGGATAACCTCCGGTACGAGTGGGCCGGCCCGCTGCGCCGGGAGATGGCCACGTTCAGCGCCGCCGACCTGGACGAGCTCCGGCCGGCGCCACGACAGTCGACGCTCTGGGAAGAAGACACGGGATGATCTACGGGCAACGGGTTCGGCGGCTCCGTCTCATGCACGGGATGACGCAGGCCGAACTCGCCCACCGGGTGCTGACGACCCAGGACCGCGTCTCCCGGATCGAGAAGGACGAGGCGCGCTGCGACGCCGAGCTCGAGCAGATGCTCGCCGTCGAGCTCGGCGTCACCAGCGACTGCCTGCGACGCGCCCCGGCGGCGCCGCTCCAGGCCCTGTCGCCACAGTTCCGGGCCCGGAGCCGGGTGTCCCAGCGGGACCGTTCCGTGGCGCTCGAATGGGCCAACCTGGTCAACGAGGAGTACCAGCGGCTCACCGAGACCGCCGCCGCCCTCCCCACCCGACTGAGCAGGGAGGACGGCGAGGGCCCGGCCGACGCGGCCCGCCGGGTCCGCCACCTGCTGGGCTTCAACCAGCGGGAACCCCTGCCGTACCTCGTCCTCGCCGTGGAACGTCTCGGCGTCCGCGTGCTGGGACTGCCGATCACGCTGTCCACGATGGACGGTTTCAGCGCCTGGCACGGGGACACCCCGATCATCGGGCTGATGACGGGTGTCCCCGCCGACCGGGTGCGGTTCACCGTCGCCCACGAACTCGGGCACCTCGTGCTGCACCGTCCGGGGCAGGCCGGCAGGGAGATCGAAGCCGAGGCCGACGCGTTCGCGGCCGAGCTCCTCACCCCGAGGGACAGCATCGTCACCGCCCTGCCGAGCAACCCGACGCTCAACAGCCTGACCATGGTGAAGACCCGGTGGGGCGTCTCGGTCAAGGCACTGGTCCGCCGAGCCCGGGAGCTCGGCGTGATCGACGCCGACCGGTCGCTCAGCCTGTACAAGCAGCTCAGCAAGCGTGGCTGGAACCGGCAGGAACCGGGATTCGTGCCGGAGGAGAAGCCCCGCGGCTTCCGCAAACTCGCCGAGATCGCCTACGGCGCGGGGCCGAACACCGAGCGGCTCGCCCAGGACGCGGGCTGGTCGGAGGAGCTCGCGCTCACCGTCCTCCGGCAGTACGCGAGGAGTGACGAGTTGCCGCGCAAGGTCGCCCGGAGCGGGTCCGCCGAGACGCGAGCCGACAACGTGGTGCGCTTCCCGGCGCACCGGCGCGCGACGTCCCGGGCGTCGACCGAACAGCCGGCACCCTAGTAGCCGAAGTTCTGGGTCCAGTACCAGCCGGCGGTGGTGACGCCGACGCCGATGGCCCGGAACGAGCAGTTGAGGATGTTCCGCCGGTGGCCGTCGGAGCTCATCCACATCCGCATGACCTGCTCGGCGCTCCGCGCGCCCCTGGCGATGTTCTCCCCACCCGGTCGCGGGTAGCCGGCCGCGCGGACGCGCTCGGCGAACGTGACGCCCTCGGGTGTGGTGTGCGAGAAGTAGCCGCGGGCGGACATGTCGTCACTGTGGCCCTGCGCGGCCTTCGTCAGCCGGGCGTCGACGCGCAGCGAACCGCAACCGGCCGAGGACCTGGCCTGGTTCACCAGCTCCACCACTCGGTCGGCGTGGGAACCGGAACGCGCCGGCGGGTCGCTGCTGGGGGGCGGTGCCGGCGCGCGACGCGGCTCGCTGGTCGTGTCGCCGCGCGGCGCGGCACCAGCCGGGGTGCCGGTCGAGGTGCCGGACGGCGCCGACTCGCCGGACGTCTCCTCGGCCTCCGTGGTGGTGGTCTCGGCCGGGTCGGCGGTGCCCTCCGGATCGTCGGTGTCCGAGGTCGGCGGGGTGGTCACGGCGCTGCCACCGCCGTCGACACCGGCGCCGGCCGGCTCCTCTCCCGCGCCGAACGCCCCGCCCCGAGGCAGGGACGCGGCGAGGGTGGGCGCCCCGGCGAGGTCCGGGTGGTCGGAGGGCCAGTCCCGCAGGACGAGCTGGCTGCTGGCCGCGAGCGCGACGCCGACCAGCACACTCAGCGCCACCAGCAACGGCTTACGATTCCGTCTCGGAGCGGACACGGTGCCGTAAATTACCACTAACGGGTGAGGCTGAGAACCCGTCCTCGGTACTTTCCGTTGATCACCTCGGGGCGATCAACCCTCTTTCGGGGACTCGGTGATCCGCGCCGCCGAGTCATGGGTGTGCCGGGTGGCCAAGTCGAGGAACTGGACGATCGCCCGCAACTCGTCGTCGGAGAACCGCTTGCACACGTCGGTGAGCCGCGCGATGAGGAACTCCCACGGCGACTCGTCCACCGGGCGCGGGGCCAGCTCGACGAGCACCCGGCGCCGGTCGGCGGGGTGCGGGCGGCGCCGGACGAAGCCCTTGCGCTCCAACCGGTCGATCAGCGCCGTGACGGACGCGGGCGCCAGCCCGGAGTGCTCGACGAGCTCCTTCGGGGTGAGCGGGCCGAGGCGCTCCAGGTAGTCGGCCGTCTTCATCTCCACCGGCGACAGCCCGACCCGCTCGGCGATGGCGGTGTGGAACATGACCGTCGCCGTGGACAGCTCGCGGCCGCCGCTCAGGACCTGCTCGATCAGCTTCGCGCGCTCGCTGGACACGCCCCGATCCTATTTCGGCAGCCCAAAAGAACCAAACAGGCGAGACGTTCGCGTGCTCGAAGCTCGCCCCCGCGCGCTCCGCCGTCGTGGCGTTACCGGCGGCGGGTGTCCACGCGGTCGAAGTTGAGGTGGGCGCGGCTCTGCGTGGGTCCGCGCTGGCCCTGGTAACGCGACCCCGCATGGGACGAGCCATAGGGGTGCTCGGCCGCGCTGGTGAGCCGGAACAGGCAGAGCTGGCCGATCTTCATGCCCGGCCACAGGGTGATCGGGAGGTTGGCGACGTTGGACAGCTCCAGGGTGATGTGGCCGGAGAATCCGGGGTCGATGAAGCCCGCGGTGGAGTGGGTGAGCAGGCCGAGCCGGCCGAGCGACGACTTGCCCTCGAGCCGGCCGGCGAGGTCGTCGGGCAGGGTCACCAGCTCGTAGGTGGAGCCCAGCACGAACTCGCCGGGGTGCAGCACGAACGGGTCCTCGTCGCCCTCCTTCTCGACCAGCGACGTCAGCTCGTCCTGCTGAAGGGAGGGGTCGATGTGGGTGTACTTGGTGTTGTCGAACACCCGGAAGAAGCGGTCGAGCCTGATGTCGATGCTGGACGGTTGCAGCGCCTTGGGGCTGAACGGATCCACCCCGAGACGCCCGGAGTCGAGCTCGTTGCGGAGGTCCCGGTCACTGAGCAGCACCCGGACACCCTAACCACGCGGGTCAGGCGGCGGTCGAGGGCGTGCCGCGCATGTGCCGCGCGTAGGTGGTGTCGGGGTGGAAGATCCGGCCGAGGTGGGCGACGTAGTGGTGGCGGCCGGCGCGGCCGAGGCGCTCCTGCAGCGCGGTGGCGCCGGGCACGCGGCGGCGCACGGTCTCGGCGGCGAAGTTGGCCGCGGCGGCGGTGAGCACCGCGGCCTGGGCCACGCGGTCGTTGGGAAGGCCCAGGTAGTCCGCGTTGGCCTTGCCGAGCACCAGGCGGCTGATCGAGGAGTGGACGCGGACCGAGACGTGCGACAGCACCTTGCCGAGCGCGCCGCGGCCCTCGCCGACCGCGGCGTGGGAGCGCAGCAGCGCGGCGGCGAGGCGGCGGGAGTCGGCGTCCGGGATGAACTCGGTGGCGGCGAGCAGCCAGAGCAGGCGCCACGCGTCGACCTCGGTGGCCGGCAGCAGCTCGTCGGCGACGCCGAGGAGCCAGCCGACGTAGCGCCAGAGGTGCAGGATGTCGGCGCGCTCGCGAGCGGTGTAGCGGATGCCGAGCAGCTGGGTGCCGAGGACGTAGACCAGGGAGAAGAGGAGCAGGGTGCCGGCGGTCTGGACCTGGTTGACCGGGCGGTCCCATGCGGCGTAGTCCCAGTCGTCGCGGCGGTTCATCGCGGCGCGGACGTGGGCGTGGACGACGCGGACGCGCAGGGCGGAGGCGTAGCCGAGGGCGCCGGGGCGGAGCGCGCCGGGGGTGGTGACGTGGATCCACCAGGTGGCGGTCTCGACGAGGCGTCGGGTGGCGTCGTACTCGATGGCGCCCGTGCCGACGAGCGACTTCGTCGCGCGGGAGGCGAGGTAGCCGCCCATGAGGGACATGTCGCCGAGCGGGAAGAGGCCGAGCAGGCCGGCGCGGGTGATGGCGCGGGCGCCGCGGTCGAGGCGGACCGGGTCGACCCAGTACGGGGTGGCCTCGACGGCGCGGCAGAAGGCGGCCAGCCGCGGTGGCGGGTCGTCGACGGCGTCGATGCCCTCGGTGAGGGCCTGTTCGAAGAGCGCGCGGTCGACCCTCGCGGCGACGAGGTCGTCGGCGAGCGGGTCCTGGACCTCGGCGAACTCGCGGAGGCGGCGGAGTTGGCGCTCGTCGACGTGGACGCGACGGGGGACGTCGTCGGGGATCAGGAACCGGGCGGCCAGCCGGAGCCCGCCGTGTCGGAAGAGCTCCGGATCCGCCAAGGGCTGGTTCGACATGCCGCTCACCTCGGCCTCACAGGGGAGTCGACAACAAGTGTTGTCACTTGGGAGGGGTGGCGTCAAGGGTGCCGCGCGGCCGCGCCGAGCGGTCTAGTATGCTGGCGTCGCGCTGCGGATGTAGTTCAATGGTAGAACATCAGCTTCCCAAGCTGAGAACGCGGGTTCGATTCCCGTCATCCGCTCTTCAGACGAAGGCCCAGGTCAGCAGATGTCTACTGTGGACCTGGGCCTTGGTGCTTCTCAGGCCACCGCGGCGGCGCGGTGTCCTGGCGGGGCCGGCGGCAGCGGTGCGCGGGGTGGGGTCTCGGGCGGGACAGGCCCCCGCAGGCGCGGAGGTCCAGGGATCATCGCCCGATTCGAGAGTGCGCCTCGTTCCGGAAGGCTGCACCTCAGCCACCCGGGCTGAGGCACGTCCATGGGACAAGGGCCGTCATCCATTCCCCCTCCCCACCCGATCCGAAGCCGCTGTGCGGTCGGCGGTGCCGTGTCAAGGCACGCTTTCCCGCCTTGACACGGTGCCGACGACCGTCAACACAATCAGGTTTCGGGGTGGGGACCACACTCCCCGACGACACGACAACCCCGGCACGGGATGCACCCGCAGCGGGTACGCGAGGAGGACCCTCCCGGCGCAGCACACGACGCTGTGCACCCGTCGGTTGTTCCCATCCCCCGAAAGGGATCCACGGATTTCGCGGGCACCGTCGCAACCTCCCGGGCGCCGATACGCTGGAGCGGCCGCCGACCCCCGGGGTGGGCGGGGCGCGCCCCGTCCCGTTCTGAAGGCCCGTGGTGTCCGACGTGCTGACGAGCGCACCGCCAGATCGGAGCTACCGCACCCGGGTCACCGACGCTCGGCATCGGTCGGGGGGTCGCCGGGGGAGGGGGCCGGGGCGCGGTGCTCGGCCTGGATCTCGATGTCGAGGCGGGCCCGGTAGCCGGCCGGGTGCCAGATCTCGTCGAAGGGGCCCAGGAAGCCGATGCCGGCACCGCGTCGCCGGACCTGTGCCGCCACCCACACCAGGCCGTTCAGGACGAAGCCGAAGATGGCCAGGATGACGAGGATCGCGACGACACCGTTTACGTCCATGCGACCGAGACTACGGCCGCTCCTCGGTTTGCTTGCGGGCCAGCAGGTACGCCTGCGGCGTGCTCTCCGGGAATCGCCCGTCGTCGTCGGGTTCGCGCAGCGTGCGGGTGCGGACCTCGAACCCCGCTCGGCGCAACAGCTCCGTGACGCGGTCCGGCTGCCGGCGGTGGAAGTCGAGCGAGATGGTGTGGCCCGCGACCTCCGTCCAGTGCGCCACCTCGTCGCCCGCCTGGAACGCGAGCTGCAGGTACCCTCCTGGCGCCAGCACCCGGTGGAACTCGACGAAGACCCGCGGAAGCTCCTCCTCCGGCACGTGGATCACCGAGTACCATGCCACGATTCCGCCCAGCGAGCCGTCGCGCAGGGCCAGCTCGGTCATCGACCCCTCGGCGAACCGCAGGTCCGGGTACAACCGCCGGGCGATCGCCACCATCCGGGGCGACAGGTCGATCCCGAACACGTCCACCCCGAGGTCGTGCAGGAACGCGCTCATCCGACCGGGACCGCAGCCGATGTCGGCGACCGGCCCACCGTCGCCGGCTCGGACCAGCTCGGCGAACGCCGTGAGCAACGCCCGGTCGAGCGGCCTGGCGGCCAGCTCGTCGGTGATCCAGTCGGTGTAGTCGGCGGCGAGGGTGTCGTACGAGGCGCGGGTGCGGGCGAGGAAGTCGGTCACGCCGGGCACGCTATCGAAGCCCGGCATGGAGCGAGGGAGAATCCCAGTATGGAAGGAACTCTGGTCGGCGCGATCGCCCTGCCCGACGGCACGATGGTCCGCGGCCGCGGGCTGGGCCGCCCGGTACCCGGCGGGCCGCGCCCCGACTTCGGCCTCTACCTCGGCTCGGCCCGGCTGCGCCGCCGACACCAGGGGGCGCTGGACTGGCCGCACGAGTGGATCACCTGGCCGGACTTCCTCCTGCCGACCGACTGGGCCCTCGCCGCGACCCGCATCGTCGGGCTGCTCGACCTCGCCCGCGCCGGCGCCGCGGTGGAGGTCGCCTGCCACGGCGGGATCGGCCGCACCGGGACCGTGCTGGCCTGCCTCGCCACGGCGACCGGGCTGCCGCCGGAGGAAGCCGTCACCTGGGTCCGCGCCCACCACGACAAGCGGGCCGTCGAGACCCCGTGGCAACGCACGTGGGTCACCTGGTTCGCCCGGCACACCCAGTCCTGTCAAGCCGGCTGACGGGAACCCGGACGTAGCCGGCCACATTTGCCCGCATAATGTACTAGATGTACATTATGTACATGAGTGCCATGCCCGATCGCGAGATTCCCGTGACGGAGGCACGCGGGCAACTCCCCGCGCTGCTCGACACCGACGTCCGGGACGGAGGCGTCGTCTACCTGACCCGACACGGCCGGCGAGTGGGCGCCATCGTCCCCGCGGATGTCGCCGAGCGGCTGGACGAGCTCGAGGACGCGTACTGGTCACGCAGGGCGAATGAGGTCCTGCAGGCCGGGGAACCCACGATCCCCTGGGACGAAGCGGTCGCGCTGTTGGAGTCCGAGGCCGCTGATCAGTGACCTACCGAATCGAGATCACCCGTAGCGCCTTGAGGGCGCTCGCCAAACTCGACAAGCCGATCAGGCGGCGCCTCCAACATCGCATCGACCAGCTCGCCGAAGATCCACGACCACATGGCGCGATCGCCCTGCAGGGCCTTTCCGGTGCCTACCGGGTCAGAGCTGGCGACTACCGCGTGATCTACACGATCGAAGACGACCGTCTGCTCGTGGTGGTGATCGACCTCGGCCATCGTCGCGACAGCTATCGCGGCCGGTAACGACACAACCGCCGCTTCGGGACGGGTCGCGCCCCGACTTCGGCTGCGCCGCCGGCACCAGGGGGCATCGGACTGGCCGCACGAGTGGATCACCTGGCCGGACTTCCTCCTCCCGACCGACTGGGTCCTCGCCGCGCCCCGGTTGATCGGCTCGGCACCTCCGCCTGAAGGTCGGAACCGGCGCGCCAAACGGTGACGCCGCGTAGCCAGCGCAGCCCGGTTTGGTGGCTGGCACCGCTGCTTCATCCACGGCAGGCTGACTCGTGCCGACAACGGAAAGGGGGCAGCGAATGGCACGCACCGACAGGGATTTCTAGTCGCCAACCTCACAGCCAATGCTCACTCTGGGTGACGGCGGCCGCCTCGGCTCGAGGAACTGGTCGTCGTCACCCAGGGCGGGCGCCCCGGTTTACGAGGGCCGGAGGTCAGGTGAGTTCCCCTTCCAGGAGGCTCATCAGGAGTTCGTCGTGCCAGCGGCCCGCGCCGCGGAAGGACTCCCGGTGCCGGCCGTCCACCCGGAACCCGACCTTCTCGTAGGCCCGCACGGCCGCCGCGTTCTCCGCGACCACCCACAGCGCGATCGAGTGCAGCCGCATCATCTCGAACCCGTACCGGCACAGTGTCCGCGTCGCGTCGGTGCCGAACCCGCCGCCCCAGTGGTCCTTCTCACCGATGTAGAGGTCGAACCAGGCCCGCGCCGTCTCCGGCGACGCGTCCCGCAGCGTGCAGCTGCCGATCAGCCTGCCCTCGGCGAGGGTCTCGATGCCGAACGCCACGTTCGAGTACGTGTTCGGCCCGCGCTCGGCGAACCGCCGGCGGATCTGCGCCAGCGACTCGTCGTAGTCGGCCACCAGCCACCGGACCACGTCCGGGTCGTTGTGCCAGCGCCAGAAGGCGTCGGCGTCCTCCGGTTCGAGCGGCCGCAGCCGGACGAGCTCCCCTGTCACCATGTGCCCTCCGAGAGACGTGGCTGTGAGCGGGTGACGGCGATGGCCTCGACCTCGACGAGCTGGTCGTCGTAGCCCAGGGCGGCGACGCCGAGCAGCGTGCTGGGCGGGTCGTGGTCGCCGAACGCGTCGCGGACCACCTCCCAGGCCGCCACCAGGTCGTCCTGCTTCGCGGAAACCACGAACACCGTCGTCTTCACCACGTCGGTCAGCTCCGCCCCCGCCTCGCGCAGCGCGGTCCGCAGGTTCGCCATCACCTGCCGGGCCTGGCCGGCGTAGTCCCCCACGGCCACCGTCGCGCCGTTCTCGTCCAGCGGGCACGCGCCCGCGGCGAACACGAACCGCGCGGGCGCCTCGACCACTGCGGCGTAGGCGTACTCGGCGACGTCCGACAGCTCGGCGCCGCGCACCAACCGCACACCGTTGCGAGCGCCCCCTCCTCGCTGGCGCTTGTCAGCGGCGTTCGCCGAGGCTGCCGTGTCGAAGGGTTCGCTCGCACGCTCGCTCACGCCCCCTCCTCGCTGGCGCTCGTCAGCGGCGTTCGCCGAGCCTGCCGTGTCGAAGGGTTCGCTCGCACGCTCGCTCACGCCCGCACGCTACCGCCGCCGGCAACCGATATTCACCGCGCGCCCGGCCGGGCCAACCCCGTCTCGTAGGCCAACACCACCGCCTGCACCCGGTCCCGCAGCGCCAGCTTCGACAGGATCCGCCCCACGTGCGTCTTCACCGTCGCCTCGGAGAGGAACAGCTTCCCGGCGATCTCCAGGTTCGACAGCCCCTTCGCGATCAGGACCAGCACCTCGCGCTCCCGGTCGGTCAGCACGTCGAGCACCGCCGCGTCGCGCACCGGCGGCCCCCCGCTGCCGATGAACCGGTCCAGCAGCCGCCGGGTCACGCTCGGCGACACCACCGCGTCCCCGGCCGCCACCGACCGCAGCGCCGTCACCAGGTGGTCCGGCGGCGTGTCCTTCAGCAGGAACCCGCTCGCCCCGCCCTGCAGCGCCGCGTACACGTACTCGTCCAGGTCGAACGTCGTCATCACCAGCACTCGGGAGGTGCCGGCGGCGACGATCCGCTTGGTGGCCTCCACCCCGTCCAGCACCGGCATCCGCACGTCCATCAGCACGACGTTCGGCCGCAGCCGCTCGGCCAGCTCCACCGCCTGCGCCCCGTCGCCGGCCTCGCCCGCCACCTCGATGTCGGACTGCGCGCCCAGCACCATGCGGAAGCCGACGCGCATCAGCTCCTGGTCGTCGACGAGCACCACGGAGATCACGGCGCCAACCTACAGTGTTGGTAGATGCCAATCCGACCGAAAGTCGGCCGTTGGGGTCGGATCAGTCCGTCGCCG
The DNA here is from genome assembly GCF_900115565.1 of Amycolatopsis arida. Lineage (GTDB taxonomy): Bacteria > Actinomycetota > Actinomycetes > Mycobacteriales > Pseudonocardiaceae > Yuhushiella > Yuhushiella arida. Next base: position 446,526 of record NZ_FOWW01000003.1, read on the forward strand.
TGCGGTGCCAACTTTCGGTCTCCTTGACAAGCGGCAAACTCGCCCGCACCCGCCAGCCCCCACCCGGCGCCGGCCCGACGTCCAACGTCCCGCCCAGCACGTTCGCCCGCTCGCGCATCCCGATCAACCCGTTCCCGCCCGGCACCGCGGTCGCTCCCTCCGGCACCAGCGCCCGCGCCCGGCCCGCGCCGTCGTCGCTGACGTCCACCTCCACCACGTCGTCGCGACGGCACACCCGCACGGTCGTCGCGGCGTCCCGCCCGGCGTGTTTCAGCGTGTTGGTGAGCGACTCCTGCACGATCCGGTAGATGCCCAGCGACACCCCGGCCGGCAGGTCGCCGAGGTCACCGTCCACGTCCAGCCGCACCGGGAGGCCGGCCGCGCGCACCCGGTCGGCCAGCTCGGCCAGCGCGTCCGCGCCCGGCTGCGGCACCCGCGGCTGCCCGCCGGAGTCCCCCGAGCCGTCGTCACGCAGCACCTCCAGCAGCCGGCGCAGCTCGGCCAGCGCCGCCCGCCCGGTCGCCGAGATCGTCCGCACCGCGCGTTCGGCCACGTCGGGGTCGCTGCGCAGCGTGTACGACGCGCCGTCGGCCTGCACCACGATCACGCTCACCGCGTGCGCCACCACGTCGTGCAACTCGCGGGCGATCCGGCCGCGCTCCTCCGCCACCGCGATCCGGGTCGCCTGGTCCCGCTCGGTCTCCAGCAGGTGCAGCCGCGCCTCGACCTCCGCCTGGTAGGCCCGCCGCGCGCCGACGAACTCGCCGAGCAGCCAGCAGAACGCGATCAGCAGCACGGTGGAAATCGCCAGGGCCAGCCAGTCTTCGCGGAACTGCAGCAGCAGGTGCACCGCGCTCACGACGAGCACCACCGTGACGAACAGCGCCGCCGGCCGCCGGCGCGCGTACACGACGACGCTGTAGACGGCGATGCCACTGGTGAACACGCTGGCGAAGCCGAGCTCCAGCGCGGCGTGCACCGCGCCGGTGAGCAGCGCCGCGTATCCCGCCCACAACGGGTGCTTCCGGCGGAACACCACCGGCAGCACCACCGCGATGTCGACGGGAACCGCGACGTACCACGGTGGCATGGCCCCTGTCGGATCGAACCGCGCGGCGACCAGGATGGTCAGGTCCATGAGCAGGAGGTGCACCGCGATCAGGCTGTCCCCGACCACCGGATGCGCCCGCATCCACAAGCTGAGCCGCCGCACCCGACAACAGTAGGCGCGGCGCGAGCGGATCCGCGTCGCCCAGCGGTAGCACCTTCGATGCGACCCGGGAATGACGCGTGGCACGATTCCGGGCAGCGCTCGTGGCGGCACCGGAAGGGGAGGGCGGCGTGACGGCACCGACGGAGCAGCGGCGGCTCGCCGGCCCGCTGTCGACCTCGGTGGCCAACCTCTGCCGCCGGCTGCAGCCGCAGGTCTCCGCGCGCACCGCCGCCGGGTTCGCCGAGGTGCTCCGCCGGCTCGACGCGCCGCTGCAGGTCGCCGTGGCCGGGCGGATCAAGTCCGGCAAGTCCACACTGGTCAACGCCCTGATCGGGCGGCGGGTGGCGCCCACCGACGTCGGCGAGTGCACCCGGCTGGTCACCCGCTTCCAGTACGGCACGGTGGACCGGATCGAGGTGGTGTTCACCGACGGCCGCAAGCAGGTGCTGCCGTTCGCCGCGGACGGCATGATCCCGGCCGAGCTTGGCGTGGACATCGAGCTGGTGTCGCACCTCGAGGCCTACCTGACCAACGCCGTGCTGCAGCACATGACGGTGATCGACACCCCGGGTCTGGGGTCGCTGGACGCCGCGTCGGTGTCCCGGACGGAGCAGCTGCTCGGCGCCCCCGAGCGGGAACAGCCGGAAGGCCCCGGGGACACCGACGAGCTGGACGAGACCTCGCGCAACGCCGTCGCCGGCGCCGAGGCCGTGCTGTACGTCGTCACCCAGGGCATCCGCGCCGACGACCAGCAGGCGCTGGCCGCGTTCACCGCCGCCACCGCGAGCCGCGAGGCCGGGCCGGTGAACGCGATCGCCGTGCTGAACAAGGCCGACACCATCGCCCCGGAGTCGGTGCAGGGCGCCGACGGCGACGTGTGGAGGGCCGCGACACTGCTGGCCGAGAAGCAGGCCGCGCTGCTCAAGCCACGGGTGGCCGACGTGCTGCCGGTGATCGGCCTGCTCGCGGAGTCGGCCGAGTCGGGCAACTTCACCTCCGCCGACGCCGACGCCCTCCGCCAGCTGTCCACACTGGACGACGACGTGCTGGAGACCATGCTGATCTCGGCCGACATCTTCACCAGCTGGGAGTGCGAGGTCCCCAGTGGGATTCGGCTGCGGCTGCTGGAGAAGCTCGACCTCCACGGCGTGCGGTGCGCGGTGGACGCCATCCGCGCCGACCCGGACATCACCGCGGGCGCGCTGCGCCGGACGCTGCTGGAGGCCTCCGGGCTCGCGGCGGTGCGCTCCCGGCTCGACGTCGTGTTCGCCGCCCGCGCCGACGGCATCAAGGCGGCCGCCGCGCTGGCGTCGGTCACCGCGCTCGCGCACGCCTCCGGCGACCCGGCGGAGCGCCAGCGGGTGCACGACGCCATCGAGGTGTTGCTGGCCAAGCCGGAGGCGCACCAGCTCCGCCTGCTCGAGGCGCTCACCCTGGTGGCCGCCGGCGCGGTGGACATGCCGGACGACCTCGCCGAGGAGGTGCTCAGGGTGGGCAGCAACGCCGACGTGGGCGCCCAGCTCGGCATGCCCGGCGCGAACAGGGCCGACCTGGCGGCGCACGCGCTGGAACGGGCCGGGTGGTGGCGCTCGTTCGCGTCGTTCGGTGCGACCCCGGCGCAGAGCCGCGTCGCGCACGTCGTGCACCGCGCGTACTTCCTGATCTGGCAGCAACTGCGGCAGAGTCCCGGCCGAGGAGGGTGACGATGGCGTGGTTTCGCAAGGGCGAGGACGACCAGGCCGAAGGTACCGAGGGAACCGAGTGCGCCGACGCGGGCGGCACCGACGACCCGACCGGTCGGATCGCGGCCGATGTCATCGCCGAGGCGGACGGCGGAACCGGGCCGGTGCCGGCCGCGTCGAAGCCGGACGTGGAGCCCGTGACCACGGCCGCGCCGACCGAGTTGGAACAGGCGCTCGCCGACCGCCGCGCCCTGATCCAGCTGTGCCTCTACGCCATGGACCGCGCCCGCAGCGGCGGTGTCGCCGAGCGGCTGGAGCAGGGCCTCGCCGCGGTCGGGGTGACCGCACTGCGGCCGGACGGCCAGCGCTTCGACCCCGCCGTCCACGAGGCGGGCGGCGCGGTGCCCACCGACGACGTCACCCTCGAGGGCACGGTCGCGGAGACCGAGGTGGTCGGCTTCGTGGACCGCGACCGGCTGCTGCGCGCCCCGGTTGTCACCGTGTACACCCGCCGCTGAGCGCCGCGCCGGTAGAGTCCGGCTCGCGCGACGGAAGGGCCAGGAAGCAGGTGGGGCGGTGACGGCATCCTCGCTCGGCGGCGGGCCGAGCCTGCCGGCGCAGGTGAAGCAGGCACGGGAGGCGCTGCTGTCGTTGCTGCGCGAGCTGGACCCGCACGCCGCGAAGTGGGTGGACGACCAGCGCCGGTCCCGACCGAAGAACCCGTCGGTGGTGGTGGTCGGCGAGACCAACCGCGGCAAGAGCTCGCTGGTCAACGCCCTGCTCGCCACGCCCAACCTGTCCCCCGTGGACGCGGACGTCGCCACCGGCACCTACCTGGTCTTCACGCACGCCGGAGAGTGGGCGGCGCAGGCCTGCTACCCCGGGCAGCTCGCCCCGGTGGCGATCGAGCCGGACGAACTGGTCCGCTGGGTGTCCGCGGGGCACGAGCTGCCGGAGGGCCAGCTGCCGCCGCGCCACGTCGAGGTCGCCGGCCCGGTGCCGCTGCTGGAACGGCTCACCGTGGTGGACACCCCGGGCGTCGGGGGGCTGGAGGCCGCGCACGCCGAGCTGGCGATGGAGGCCGCGGCGAACGCCACCGCGCTGCTGTTCGTGGTGGACGCCTCGTCCCCGTTCACCGCGAGCGAGCTGCGGTTCCTGCGGGAGATGGCCGAGCGGGTGGAGACCGTGCTGTTCGCGCTGTCCAAGACCGACCAGTTCCGCGGCTGGCGGGAGATCCTCGAGGCGGACCGGGAGTTGCTCGGCGAGCACGCGCCCCGGTTCGCCGACGCGCCGTTCCACCCGGTGTCCGCGCGGATGTTCGAGCTGGCGGCCAGGGCCCCGAACGAGCAGGCCGCGGCGATGCTGCGGGAGAAGTCGGGGGTCGCCGAGCTGCAGACGGCGCTGCAGGAGCTGCTGGTCGGCCGGTCGGCGATGCTGGCCGAGGCGAACACGCTGCGCGCGCTGGCCAGCGCGCTCGGCGAGCAGAACGCGAAACTGCAGGCCGAGCGGCGGGCGCTGTCCGCGGGCGCGGCCGAGGCCGAGGCGCTGCGGGCCCGGCGCGACCAGCTCACCGCCGAGCGCCGGTCGTCCACCCGCGGTTGGCAGGTGCGGCTGCGCGGCGAGGTGCAGCGCACCAGGGTGGAGATGGGCCACGAGGCCAGCCGGCAGATGCGGGACGCCCAGTCGTACTTCCGGCAGCGGATCGACGCGGCCACCCGTGAGCAGCTCGCCGAGCTGCCCCGGCAGGTGGACGCCACGCTGCAGGCCGTGTCGCAGCGGATCTCGGCACTGCTCGCGCACCGGTTGAACCAGGTGACCGACGCGGTGCTGGCGGAGCTGTTCTCCGCGGAGGAGCTCGACGTGCTCCGCGCGCAGTTCGCCAGGGCCGGGGGACCGCCGGTGGTGCTGCGGCCGCCGGACCGGCGGCCGCCCACCGCCGAGGACAAGCTGCTGGTGTTCATGGGCATGTCCGGCGGGATCGGCGCCGGCAAGCTGGCCGCGGCGCCGCTGGCCGGGCTCGCCCTGGTCAACCCGCTCACCGTGGTGCTGCCGGTGACCATCGTGATCGGGCTCGGCGCCGGCTGGTGGATGGCCCGCACCCGCCGGCACGCCGCCGACAAGCAGCACCTCAAGCAGTGGCTGGTCGAGTCGATCGCGGACGCCCGCTCGACGCTGGACCAGCTCGTGGCCGAGCAGCTGATCGAGGCCGAGCAGCAGCTGTCGCTGGCCCTCGACGACGCGCTGAGCCGGCGGATCGAGGCCATCGAGGCGGAGCTGAAGGACATCGACAAGACGATCAAGATGGGCACGCAGGAGCGGTCCCGCCAGCTCGCGCTGGTGAACAGGCGGATCAAGGACGTCACCGAGGGCCGGGAGCGGGCGGAGTCCTTCCTCGCCCGGATCCGCGCCCTGCGTGACCGGGGCTGATCCCGCCGGTCCCGACAGGGACTCTGTTGTGCCGCGGAACCGAACGGGCCTACGGTGAGTCTCAACCCTGCAGACGGCACCAGCCCTGACCTCCCGGCACGACGGCCGGCAACCAGAGGGGGAGTTCGCAGTGTGGGTCGACGAGAGCGGCGGAACGGACACCACCGGCACGACCGGCAGCCAGGATGAGCTGACCGTCACCGTCGACGGCGAGGAGTACACCGCCGAGGTGAACCTCGACATCGACGAGGACGGGGTGCGGGACACCGCGGTGATCGAGCACGCCGACGGCACCACCCAGGCGTTCGTCGACGAGGACGGCGACGGGGACGCCGACCAGTACATCCAGCTCGACGCCGACGGCGAGGTGGTCACGCACGCCGCGTACGACGAGTCCACCGGCGACTGGGTGGCGGTCGACCCCGGCTCGACCGGCGACTCCGGGGAGAGCCAGACCGGCTCGCAGGGCGGCATGACCGCCGAGTTGCCGAACGGCGAGGTCGAGGTCGGGCCGGCCACGGTGGACACCAACCACGACGGCGTCGACGACACCGCGGTGGCGCAGGACGACGCGGGGAACACCATCGGGTTCACCGACGTGGACGGCGACGGGGACGCCGACGTCGCGGTGGTCATCGACCCGAGCGGCCAGGCGACCACCTACGAGCACACCGGCGACGGCCAGTGGACCGAGGTCGACAGCACCAGCCGTGCGGTGGGCGACGCCGGCGACACCTCCGACTCCGCCTGGGGCGGCGGCACGGACACCGTGGAGGGGGTCGCGAAGATCGACTCGGTCACCGGGCAGTGGATCAGCCAGAACTGAGCTTCCGACCCCGACAACGGCACGCGACGAGCGCCGTAAAGCACAACGAACACACAAGTGAGGGCCCGGCGCGGGTGGCGCCGGGCCCTTCCGTTGTCCGCCGGCTGTCGTCGCGTACCCGCGCGCGCTCGGAAATGACCCCGCCACGCCCGCCGGAAACCCTTCCCCGATACGCCGATCCAGCGACAACTGAATCGATTCCCTTATCGTTCTTGTGAGAGAACCGACAGGTCAGGGCTCGGTTGCCGGTGGTTGACCCCGCTACTCTCGGGAAATCCCCAGACAACAGCACGCCGGCCGCCCCGGTGTGCGTCAGCCATTCGGTCGCCGGCAAGGGAGCCCGCGCCGAACTTCGGTTCGGTGTGGGCTCTCGTCGTCGGAGTCAGGAGAAGAGATGACTGCAGTTGCCATTCCCGGACTGGACGCCGCGCCGACCACACACAGCGGGGTGCTGTCCTGGGTGCGGGAGGTCGCTGAGCTGACCACACCGGACCGAGTGGTGTGGGTCGACGGGTCCGACGAGGAGGCCGAGCGGATCAACGCCGAGCTGGTCGCCAACGGCACGTTCGTGCCGCTGAAGGCCAAGCCGAACTCGTACTGGGCCGCCTCCGACCCCAGCGACGTCGCCCGCGTCGAGGAGCGCACCTTCATCTGCTCGCGGCGCGAGGAGGACGCCGGGCCGACCAACAACTGGGTCCATCCGGACGAGATGAAGGCCACCATGACCGAGCTCTACCGGGGCTGTATGCGGGGCCGGACGATGTACGTCATCCCGTTCTGCATGGGCCCGCTCGGCGACGACAACCCGAAGCTCGGGATCGAGATCACCGACTTCGCCTACGTCGTCGCCTCGATGCGGGTGATGACCCGGATGGGCACGAAGGCGCTGGAGAAGTTCGTCGCCCCGGACGGCACCGAGCGCCCGTTCGTGCCCGCGCTGCACTCCGTGGGTGCCCCGCTCGAGCCCGGCCAGCAGGACGTGCCGTGGCCGTGCAACGACACCAAGTACATCACCCACTTTCCCGAGGAGCGGATGATCTGGAGCTACGGCTCCGGCTACGGCGGCAACTCGCTGCTCGGCAAGAAGTGCTACTCGCTGCGGATCGCCTCGGTGATGGCCCGCGACGAGGGCTGGCTCGCCGAGCACATGCTGATCCTCAAGCTCATCTCGCCGGAGAACAAGGCGTACTACGTCGCCGCCGCGTTCCCCAGCGCCTGCGGCAAGACCAACCTCGCGATGCTGCAGCCCACCATTCCCGGCTGGCGGGTGGAGACCCTCGGCGACGACATCGCGTGGATGCGGTTCGGCGAGGACGGCCGGCTGTACGCGGTGAACCCGGAGTTCGGCTTCTTCGGCGTCGCGCCCGGCACCAACTGGAAGACCAACCCGGTCGCCATGCGCACGATCGAGCAGGGCAACTCCGTCTTCACCAACGTCGCGCTCACCGACGACGGCGACGTGTGGTGGGAAGGCATGGAGAACGAGCCGGCGCACGCCACGTCGTGGAAGAAGCAGGACTGGACGCCGGAGCCCGGCGAGCCGGCCGCGCACCCGAACTCGCGGTACTGCACCCCGATGGCGCAGTGCCCGATCCTCGCGCCCGAGTGGGACGACCCGAAGGGCGTGCCGATCTCGGCGATCCTGTTCGGCGGCCGCAGGGCCACCACCGTCCCGCTGGTGAACGAGGCGCGCAGCTGGGAGCACGGCGTGTTCATGGGCGCCACGATGTCGTCGGAGAAGACCGCGGCGGCCGCCGGCAAGGTCGGCGAGGTGCGCCGCGACCCGATGGCCATGCTGCCGTTCCTCGGCTACCACGTGGGTGACTACCTGAAGCACTGGCTGGAGCTCGGCAAGAACGCCGACGGCGCCAAGCTGCCGCGGGTCTTCTACGTCAACTGGTTCCGTCGCGGCGACGCTGAGACTGATGCGGGACACCCGCGCCCGGGGCGCTTCCTGTGGCCGGGCTTCGGGGAGAACTCCCGGGTACTCAAGTGGATCGTCGAGCGGATCGAGGGCAAGGCCGGCGCGCGGGAGACCCCGATCGGCTTCGTGCCCACCGCCGACGACCTCGACCTGGCCGGCATCGAGGAGCCGAAGTCCGACGTCGAGGCCGCGCTCGCGGTGGACGCCGACGAGTGGCGCCAGGAGCTCCCGCTGATCGAGGAGTGGTTCGCCAAGATCGACGGCAGGGTCCCGTCGACCCTGCGTGACGAGCTGGAGGCCCTCCGCCAGCGCCTCGGCTGAGTGTGACCGAGGGGCCCGGTGCCGGACCACTCCGGTACCGGGCCCTTCGCCGTGTCCGGACGTGGTAGGCGCCGTTTCGGTAGCCTCGGTCGGGTGATCGAGGTGGACGGTCTTGGCGTCCGCGTGGGGGACGAGTGGCTGTTCCGGGGACTCGACCTTCGGTTGGCCGCCGGAGAGTGTCTCGCGCTGGTCGGGCCCAACGGGAGCGGCAAGTCAACCCTGCTGCGCTGCCTCTACGGCATGCAGGTACCGACCGAGGGCACGGCGCGGGTGGCCGACCGGCGGCCGGACGAGCGGGACCGGGACTTCCGCCGGCGGGTGTCCGTGCTGCTGGACGACGCGGACTTCTTCGCCGAGCTCACCCCGGTGCAGCACCTGGAGCTGCTGGCCGGGTCGTTCGGCGACATGTCGGACGACCCCGCCGAGTTGCTCGCCGACGCGGGGCTGGCCGAGCGGGCCCAGGTGACCGCCGGGTCGTTCTCCGCGGGGCAGCGGCGCCGGCTGCTGCTGCTCGGCGCCACCGCGCGCCCGTTCGACGTGCTGCTGCTGGACGAGCCGGAGCGCGCGCTCGACGCGGCGGGCAAGAAGTGGCTGGACACGCTGGTGGGCAGGGCGGTGGCCGGCGGGGCCGCGGTGGTGCTGGCCACCCACCACCCGCCGCTGCTCGACTCGGCAGACCACGTGCTCGACCTGACGTGAGCGGTCCCGCCATGACCGCGGCGGCATCGCGCACCCGGCCGGCGAGCACGCGTGCGTTCGCGGACCCCCCATCCGGCGGAGCGCGGCCCGGCGGGGAGGGGCCGTGAGCGCCCGGCTTCCCGGGCGGCCGTGGTTCGCCGGGATCTTCACCGGTGACACACCGACGCTGGTGGCGCTGTTCGCCGTTGGGATCCTGATCACCGCGTTCCACCGGCTCGACTTCTGGCGCGACCTGCTGCTGGCCGGGTCGGCGGTGCCGGCGGGTGCGGTGCTCGGGCTGGTGATGGCGGCCTGGGCGCTCGGCTCGGTGTCGCTGCTGCGGCGGAGCTTCGTGTGGGCCGAACCGGCCGCGCTGACCTGGCTGGACTTCGCCGACGGCGACCGGGTGCGGACGGTGTCCGGTCGGCTGTGGCGGATGTGGTCGGCACGGCTGCTCGCGATCGGCTACGTCGGGGCGCTGCTGGCCGCGGTGAACACGCTGCCGCCGGTGGCGTGGCACGCGGGTGCGGCGCTGCTCGTCGCCGGGGCGGTGCCGGTGCTGCTGGCCGCCGCCGGGGTCGGGTGGCCGTGGTCGCCGCTGCGGGTGCCGGTGGCGGTGCGAGCCGGGCGGCAGCGGCTGGTGGACGGCTGGGCCGAACGGGTCGTCCGGGCCGTCGCGGTGACGTTCCTCGACCCGATGCTCATGTTGCCCGCCGCGCGGCCGGTGGGCGGCCGATCGCTGCGCGGGGCGACGGTGGTGCGGCTGGCGTGGCTGGGAGTGCTCGGCCGGGCGCGGTACGTCGGGCCGGCGGTGCTGGTCGCGGTCACCGTGGGGGTGGCGCACGTGGCGTTGCCCGGACTGCCGGACGCGGTGCTGGTGGCGCTCGGCGGGTTCGCTGCGCTGATGCCGTTCGGCGGCGGGCTCGGCGAGCTGTGGCGGTCGCCGGGGCTGCGGCGGTGGGTGGACGGGTCGGACCGGGCGCTGCGGGTGCGGTTCGCCGTGGTGATCGGGGCGCTCGCCGCCGGGTGGGCCCTCGTGCTCGGGGTCGTGGTGGCGGCGCTGGGTGCGCCGTTGGCCGGCACGGCGTGGCTGGCGGTGCCGCTGGCCGCCGGCACCGTGCTGCGCGCGGCGACGCGGCGGCCGCTGAACTACGCGAACGTCGGCGCCACCGACACTCCGCTGGGGCAGCTGCCGGTGGGCCTGGCGGCGCAGGCGGTGCGCGGTCCCGACCTGGGGATCGTCGGGGTGTTGCTGCTGGCCGTGCTGCCCTTCGGCTGGCCCGCGCTGGTCGTCGCCGCCGTCCTCACCGCCTGGTGCGTGCTGTTCTAGCGGATCGACCGCTCACCTGACGGGAACGGCCAACACGCGTACGGGAACGGCCAACACGCGTACGGGAACGGCGAACACGGTGGCGGGAGCGGCGAACACGCCGACGTGATCTGTCCACATCACCCGGTAGTGATCCACAGATTTCGGCACACCCCGTTTGGCGCCCCCACAGGCGATAAACTGGAACAGGGCGCCGGCCCCCGAAGGGTGGGTGGGTTCTGCCGTAGGCGCCGCTTCTCAGCTTGTCAAGGGTTCGGTGTGCACCGCGCCACCTGGCGGTCTCGCGTCGCCGCGGTGTCGGGCCGCCGGTCGCTCGGCGGCCCGACACCGCGGCTGCTGACTAGAACAGCTCGACGATCTCGTTCACCGCGAGGTAGGCGAACATGATCAGGCAGATCGTCAGCAGTCCGTTGGACAGCCAGCGGGACCGGTACTCCGCCGGCACCCGGCGGGAGTTCAGCAGCACCAGCAGCGTCCCGGCGAGGAACGGCATGAACAGCGCGCCGAGCACGCCGTAGGTCACGGTGAGCTGGAACGGCCGATCGAGGAAGAGCAGCGCCATCGGCGGGAACGTCAGCCACAGCACGTAACCGCGGTACGCCGTGCTGCGCAGCCCGGCCTTGCGCTCGTAGTCCTCGAAGCTCTCCTCCGGCGCGGAGGCCGGCAGCCGCCAGGTGCGCCACCAGTCCGCGAAGAGCAGGCTCACCCCGTTCCACACGCCGACCAGCGAGCTGAACGCCACGGCGAAGAACCCGATCAGGAACGGGATCCGCGCCCACTGGCCGTAGTCCGCGGCCAGCGTGTCGCCCAGCATCAGCAGGCCCTTGTCACCGCCGACGATCTTCTCGCCCAGCAGGATCTCCGACCCCACGATCAACATCGCCACCACGAAGATGCCGGTGGTGACGTAGCCGACCGCGTTGTCCAGCCGCATCATCGACAGCCAGCGCGCCGAGCGCCAGCCCTTCGCCATCGTCCAGTAGCCGTACGCGGCCATGGTGATCGTGCCGCCCACGCCGCCGATCAGCCCGAGAACGTAGACGAACGACCCGTCCGGGAGCCTCGGGACGAAACCCTTGCCGACCTCCAGCAGGTTCGGCGCGACCAGGATCGCGGTGCCGACGACCGTCACGAACATGACGCCGACGAACACCGTCATGACCTTCTCGATCAGCGCGTACCGGCTGAACCACACCAGCACGAACCCGAGCAGGCCGCACAGGATGGCCCAGTACCGCACCGAGATCTCCGGGAACAGCGCGTTCAGCGGCAGCCCGGAGGCCGACATGGCGGTGGCGCCGTAGACGAAGCCCCAGATCACGGCGTAGACGCCGAAGTACACCAGCACCCACCGGCCCAGCGTGCGCCAGCCTGCCAGCAGCGTTCGCCCGGACGTCAGATGCCAGCGACCGACCGCCTCGGCCAGCACGATCTTGAAGATCGTGCCCACGATCACCGCCCACAGCAGCACGTAGCCGAACCGGGCGCCGGCGACCATCGTGGCGACCAGGTCGCCCGCGCCGACGCCGGTGGCCGCCGCCATGATGCCGGGACCGACCTGCCGCAGCCGCGCCCGCCACCCCACGGGCGGCGGTGCGGTCACCTCACTGTGACTCACTTCGCTCGACATGGCAGGCAACGTAACCCGACGCACACCTCGCAGAAAGCGGGCAAAGCGGAAATTAACCGGGCATTAGGAAACGGCTCGGCAACGGTGCGCCGGACCGGCGGCGCCGGCGGCGTCGTCGACAGGGCTGTCCACAGCCGACACCAGCTCGTCGAGTCCGAGCCCGACCGCCTCCGCCACCGCGGTGACGGTGAAGAAGGCCGGGGTGGGAATCCGGCCGGTCTCGATCTTGCGCAGGGTCTCCACCGAGATGCCGGCCTCCGCCGCGACGTCGACCATGCTGCGGGGGCCGCGGGCCGCGCGCAGCGCGGCACCGAGCCGCTCGCCGCGGGCGCGCTCGGCCTCGCTCAACGGGACTCGGACCATGGTGCCGATGGTACCGGTCGGGGTTCATCCACAGCTCGTTGTCCACAGCCTGTGGACGAACCTGTTCACAGGCTGTGGACCAAACTCGCCGGCATCGGATGCAACCCGGGACGCGGCTCGAGGCATGTGTACCCGTGCCAGGCACCGTCGACCCGCGGCGGTGCCCCGAGAGCAGGGAGCGGTATGCGTACCCGACTGATCGTGTCGGCGGTGGCCGTGGTGGTCGCGGCCGGAGTGGGAGTCCCGCTGGTGGCCAACGCGATGACCCCGCCCGAGCCACCGGCGACGGTGCAACCTCCCGCACCCCAGCCACCGGCAACGGTGCAACCCCCCGCACCCCAGCCACCGGCAACGGTGCAACCCCCCGCACCCCAGCCACCCGCAACGGGGCAACCCCCCGCACCCCAGCCACCGGCAACGGTGCAACCCCCCGCACCCCAGCCGCCGGAGACCACGCCGGCGGCGCCGCGACCGCCGGAGACCACGCCGGCGGCGCCGCGACCGGCGGTCACCGGTGTGCCCACCGACATCCCCGCCGGCGGGCACCCCTGACGGTGGCCCCTGCCCGATCGCCGTGGGACGGCGAGTTCAGCCAGTACTTCGCCGCGCGGGCGCACATGCTGCGCTCGACGGCGTACCTGCTGTGCGGTGACTGGCATCGCGCCGAGGACATCGCGCAGACGGCGCTGGTGAAGCTGTACGTGGCCTGGCCACGGCTGAGCCGCCACGACGCGCTCGACGCTTACGCGCGGCGCGTCGTGGTGCGCACCTTCCTGGCCGAGAACCGGCGGCTGTGGCGGCGGCGCGAGCAGCTGACCGGGGAGCCGCCGGAGCTGCCGGCCGCGGCCGGCGGCGACACCGGCGCGCGGATGGTGCTGTCCGCCGCGCTGGCCGCGGTGCCACCGAAACAGCGGGCGGTGCTGGTGTTGCGGTACTGGGAGGACCTCGGCGTCGAGGAGACGGCCGCGGTGCTGGGCTGCTCGACGGGGACGGTGAAGAGCCAGGCCGCGCGGGGGCTGGTGGCGTTGCGCCGGCTGTTGGGCCCACAGTTCCCACAGTTCGGTGAGTCGGCCATGACCGGTGAGACGAGGAGGTGACGGCCATGCGGGACGACGACATCCGCGCGCTGTTCGCCGAGCTGGACGCGGCCGGGCCACCGTTGCGGCTCGACGCTGACGAGATCATCCGCACCGGAGCCAGGGTCCGCCGGCGCGGCCGGAGGATGGCCATCGCCGCGACGGCGCTGGCCACCGCGGTGGTTGTGGTGTTGATCGGCGCCGCCACCCGGTTCGGAACCGGCGGTGCGCAGGTGCCGGCCGGCCCCGGCGGGTCCGTGGTCGGCCCGACGTCACCCGAACCGGAACCGCCGTCGCGGGCACCGGCGCCGGAGCAGCCGCCCTCGGCCCCGGTGGGCTCCCCCACGCCTTACCCGACCCGCTCGACGGCGCGGCCGCCGGCCCCGGTCGACCCGCGACCGGGCACCCCGGGTCACACGGTCGGAGCCCCCGTCCCGCCGACCGCGGAGAGCGCCCACGCCCGCCCGCCTGCGCAGTCCCCCGTCACGGCACCGTCCGCCGGCGCGGCACCGCCAGCCGATTGACCCGCGACGGCCTCGCTGCCGTGCGAACGCCCTTGGTCTCCACCGCTCAGCGGATGCCCGTGGTGCACCCCACTGTTACCGTCGGCATCGGGAGATCCGCCGAACGTGAGGGGACGTGGGGGTGGCCTTCATCAAGGTCTCGTTCGGCGCGTTGCGGGAGCAGCACGACGCACTGGGTGGTGTCGGCGGTGTGTGGGACGAGCTGCTCGTCCAGCTGGACGAGGCCGTCGCCCCGTTGCGCGCCACCTGGGACGGCGAGGCGTCCCAGGCTTACGAGCAGCGACGCGCGGAGTGGCTGAGCGCGGCCGACGAGCTGCGGGACGTGCTGCGCCAGGTCCGTCAGCGTTCTACCACGATCCAGGACAACTACGGCCGGGCCGCGGGCTCGGCGGTGCGGCTGTGGGGCGGCGGTGGCGCCGTCGGTGGCTCGGATGCTGGTGACTTCGAGATCGCTCTCGACGACGTGCGGCTGACGGTGCGGGAGATCGCCGACATTCAGGCGCGCTTGCTCGACGCGGTCGAGGTGGCGTCGGCAGAGCTGCGCGGCATCACCGGGATGGCCGGTCCCGACTCGTGCCTGGCCCGGTGGCGGGACGGCTACGACGTCTGCCGGGGACCGGTCGCCGACGCGGTGGCCGAGGTGGTGAGCGTCCTCGGCGACGTGTCGATGGCGCTGAAGGACACCGGGAACACGTTCGCCGAGGCGGAGGAGGCCTCCGGCGGTGGGCCGGTGGACCGGATCCCGTTTCCCGGGGTCAAGGTGGACTACGTGCTGACCTGGCCGCCCACCACCGGTGGACCGGGCAAGGAAGCCGTTGTTCCCGACGAGGTCACGAGGTACTGGCCGAACGCGTGGGAGGAGCGGCTGCACGCGGCGGCGGACACCTGGAGCGCCCTGGCTCGGGCGCTCGCCGACGCGAACACCGCGGCGACGCAGGACGTGCTCGCCATGGTCGACAACAACAGCGGAGCGGTCTTCAGCGTCATCCGTGACTACTGGTCCGGCCTGTGCAGTGGTGACATCTGCGCGCAGGACGCGCCGTTCGACCGCACGTACGCGGCGGTGCAGGCGATGTCGTCCGCGTGCCGCTCACTGGCGATGGCGATCGAGTGGCAGCGGGCACGGGTGGAGGACGCGGTCGCGCTGGCAGGCGCGGTGCTGGAATCGATCGAACCGTTCACCGCCGTGCTGGACACGTTCCTGACGCGCGGGCTGTCCCGAACCGCGGCGGTAGTCGCCGCCGCACTCGCGGTCGGGCTCGACGTCCTGCCCGACGACCGGTACCTCACCCGGATCGAGGAAGCGGTCGAACTGCTGCCAAGCCGCCACCTGGACGCGCTCGGCCGCTTCACCGCGTCCGGTGGTCCCGGTGGCTCGGAAGCCACGACGTTGAGCGAGGTCAAGGACGTGGTCGGCGGCGAGCTCGCCGGCAAGTGGAACCAGGTGCACGGCCCGCACCCCCGACCGGACCAGATCCACATCCCCCCGGAGCGGGTGACGCATATTCTTGACGGGGACAAGACCGGCGGTGGCCATCGAGCAGGAAGCAACAACAAGAAGAGCCATTTTCCTGCAGGATGGACGGACGAGACAACCATCTCGAAAATCGAGAGTGTTGCTCGAAACCCTGACTCCATCGAGCCGAATCATCACGGCCGATGGAAGGCGACGGGGACGAGGGATGGCGTGCTCATCGAAGTGATAGTGAACCCTGACGGCACGATCAGAACGGCATGGCCAGTCTCCGGCCCAGGCGTACGACCGCAGGTGAAGTGAGAAGCATATGGATTACGACGAGTTCGACCAGCGGTCGCGAGAGCTACTGGACCGACTGAAGGGCCGCTTGTCCGAACAGCGCTGGAACGAAGCGGACAACTACTGGGGTCATGGCGAGTGGGACCTCCTCACCGAGACCGTGCTGGAATCACTGATAGAGGATCGAGTCAGGATATCCAATCCAGAGTACGCACTCATCTCGAGAATGGTGAAACATTTCGATCCAGACAAGTTTGTGCCCTTCACATTGAAGCCCGAAGAATATCTGGGAAGGCTTGTTGTAGCCAATGACGAGGCGTGAGTTCGGAAGCACGGGAGTGTACTGATGGGTGGCGGGCACGCGCCGGGGACGGGGCGGCGTGGAACGAGTGAGTTCCCGGCGAGCTGGGACCGGGACCGCATCATGGCGACGATCCTCGACGTCGCCAAGCGCCCCGACGAGCGGCCGCGCCGGCTGCCCAACGGGCGGTGGCGCACGGCGGGGACGCGCGACGGCGTCGACGTCGTGGTCCTGCTCGACGCGGCGGGGGAGGTCTTCACCGCCTACCCCACCGGCGGTCCCGGGGTCACCCGCAACCCGGACACCGCGGCCGACCCCGCCAACCCGACCCTGGCCGACCTCGTCGCCGGGGGCGTCGGCCACTTCGCGGCCGCGCTGCTCGACAGCCTCGCCGACCGGCTCGACGCCGCCGATCTCGCGCACTACCGCGAACTGCACTGGTCCGGGGAGTGGGAGGAGCTCGCCGACGAGCTCGCCGCGCACCTCACCGCTCGACCGTTCCCGCTGGACGCCGACGAACGAGACCACCTCCGGCGGCTGCTGACCGGCTTCGACACCCCGCTGGCCGGCCACCCCTACCTCAACGACCGCGACCGCGTGCTGGCCGCGGTCACGCCACCGGCCTGACGCCCAGGAGCAGCGAGAAGCCCCGCCGGCCGGGGTGGGCGGCCGGCGGGACCTGGGCGAACGTCAGGCGCCGGGCGGCACCGGCAGCGGCATGCCCGGGCAACTCGTGTCGTCGGGCACGACGCCGTCCACCAGGAAGCGCTCCACGACATCGTCGGCGCACGCGTTGCCACCGGCGTAGATCCCGTGGTCTCCCTCATCGGTGATGGTCAACATCCGCGAGTTCGCGAAGGCCCGGTGCGCCCGCCGCGCGCCCTCGATCGGCGTCGCTGGGTCGTGCACCGACTGCACGATCAGCACCGGCGGCACACCCCTGCCGTCCACCACCGGCAGCTCGATCGGCTTGTGCTTCCAGAAGACGCACGGTTGGATCAGCCACCCCCAGCCCAACAACGGGTACTGCCGGCCCAACCGCTCCGACTGCCTGACCACCGAGCTTCGGTTGCCGAACCACGGACCCTCATTACAGGGGATGGTCCAGAAGCTCGCGTCGAAGGCGTCGTCGTAGTCGGTGGGCACCCTCAGCGGCTGCGGCCCGGTCACCCCGCTGTCGCTGACGTTCGCCGCCCGCACCCGCTCGGCCGCCGCGGCCCGCTGCTCGGCGGTCGCGTAACCCTCGACCAGCGTGCGCAGGTTCACCAGCGTCTCGGCGAGGCCGGGGAAGGCCCGCTTGTTGTACAGCGCGCCGGCGATCTGGGAGTCCAGCTCGTTGGGCCCGACCCGCTCGCCGTCGAGCTCCACCGGGCGCACGCCGAGCGCGGCGCGCAGCCGCTCGTAGCTCTGCCGGGCCTCCTCACCGGTCGTGCCGAAGTGGTAGACCGAGTCGTACTTCGCCATCCACGGCAGGAAGTCCTGCCGCCAGCGGCGCTCGAAGCCCATCGGCTGCCAGTCGAACGACTTCTGCCACCTCGTGGTGAATTCGGTGGCCGAGTCGAGCACGAACCGGCCGGTCCGCTCCGGGAACGTGGTCGCGTAGTGCGCGCCCATCCACGTCCCGGCCGAGTAACCCACCCAGTTGATCCTGTCCCGGCCCAGCAGCACCCGGAGCAGGTCGATGTCCCGAACGGTCTGGTAGGTGTTGATCAGCGGGCCGAGCTCCCCCGACTTCACCTGACAGGAGTGCGCGGTGTAGCGGGTGGCGTCCAGGATCAGGTTGAGGTTGGGCCGGTCGCGGTCCCGCGGGTCGAGCGAGCTGCCGGTGCCGATCGCGCCGCCGCAGGTGATGTTCGAGCTCTTCCCGGTGCCCCGCGAGTCGAAACCAATGATGTCCTGGTGCTCCCGCAGCTTGTGCTGGTTGCGCAGCCGCGCTGGGAACCCGCGCCCCGGCGCGCCGGGGCCGCCGGGGTTGGTGAGGACGCTCGCGGTCGCCTCGCCGCCGGTCGCCCTGAGCCGGCTGACCGCGATGGTGAGGTCGATCCGGTCGTCGGGACGGTCCCAGTTGCGCGGGGTGGCGAACGTCGCGCACTCGATGCCCTCGGCGCCGGGCGGCGGTGGGCTGGGCAACTCATCCGAGGTGCAGGGGTGCCAGTCGAGGGCCTGGTTGGCGTACCGGGCGGGGATGCCGGTGGAGTTCAGTTCGGCGGGCTTCCGCCCTGCCTCCGCGGGCTGCTCCGCGACGGCCGGAAGGGTCCCGGCCAGCATCAGGCCCGCCATCGCCGGGATCCCCACGGCGCGGCGCAGTCGATTCATGTAGTCGTCCCTCGTCGTCGATCTTCCGGGCCCACGGCCCGGGACCGGTCATTGATAACCGGTGACCACGGGATGGGCAACACTCCTTCGTCGGCCAACGGGGTGATCTCCTACCGCGGTAGTGGGGCGTCACCGATCCCGCGCAACGGGCGGGTCACCGGCTCGGCCGTCTCGGCGTAGCAGACCACGTTGGTGAAGCCCTCCCGCCAGGACGACTCGTCCGGCCAGCGCCACGAGGCGAACACGTCGTCACGCTGCGCGCCGAGATAGGTGTGCACCATCTCGGTGCACCGCGGACGGGCCTCCGCCTCGAACGCCTCCCTGGTCGGCACCGGGTCACTCGGCTGGCCCATCGGCACCACCCCGATCGCCTCGCCGACGTGCGGCCCATCGCACGGCACCTGCCGTACCCGACTGCGGGACGGCAGCTCGGCGGAGCAGAGCTGGAAGTCGTACAGGCCGGCACCGGCGAGCGCACCCTGCACCGACCCGGTTCGCGACTCGGGCTCGCCGTCCGCGTCGAGCTGGGCCACCCCGCACCGGTACCACCGGTCACCGCGCTGCCAGTCCTCCTCGCCGGCCCAGAGCAGCCAGGCACCCAGCGTGGTGGCGTCGTAGCCGGTGTTGCCGAGGTAGCTGCCCACCTCGGCGCGGCACTCCGGCAACACGGCACGGAAGATCTCCACCCGCTCCTTCCGCACGTCGGCGTCCAGCATGCCGGCCTTGACGATCTCCACGGTGTGCGGTTGGGCGCAGTCGAGCACCGTGGTGTTCCGCGGCGGCGTCACGCACTGGCCCGGCGCGGGCCGCGGGTCCGGACCGGCTTGGCCGGTCGGCCGGCTGGCCGTGCTCGGTGGCGCGGCGCCGGGCACGGCCGTGCCCGGAACCTCCGTGGTGCACGCGCTCGTGCCGGTCACGGTCAGCACCGCGGCCGCGACCAGCGTGAAGCCCTTCCGCCTGCCCATCGCCACCCCCGCGCTGACGCTACCGGCCCGGAACCGCCCACCCCGGACCACCCTGATCGAATCGATACCCGACCCGCGTGACGAGACCGTACCGAGGACTTAGGGTCTACGCCTGCCCCCGCGCCGCAGGTACGAGTGAAAGGCGAGGCGCATGTCCGCTGGCAAGGCCGACCGGAGGGTGAGCGGGCTGGTCCTCAGCCCGTGGAACCTCCTGCTGATCCTCCCGTTCTGGATCCTGCTCACCCCGCTGTACAACCGGGTGGACCCAGTCCTGTTCGGCATGCCGTTCTTCTACTGGTTCCAGTTCGTCGGCATCGCCGTCGGCGTGGTGTGCACGGCGACCGTGTACCGGATGACCCGGAGGAAGCCCTCGGTGCCGGCGCGAGGCGCGCCGCGGGACGTCGACGAGCTGGACGAGGGGAGCGACCGGTAATGCAGTGGATCGAGCTCATCGTCTTCGGCGCGCTGTTCCTGCTGGTCACCGTGCTGGGGTTCGTCGCGTCCCGATGGCGGAGGGCGGCGACGCTGGACCACCTGGACGAGTGGGGGCTCGGCGGGCGGAAGTTCGGCTCGTGGATCACCTGGTTCCTGATCGGCGGTGACCTGTACACGGCCTACACCTTCGTCGCGGTGCCGGCGCTGTTGTTCGGCGCGGGCGCCATGGGGTTCTTCGCCATGCCGTACACGGTGATCGCGTACCCGCTGGTGTTCCTGCCGCTGCTGCGGTTGTGGTCGGTGTCCCGGGCGCGCGGCTACGTCACCCCGGCCGACTTCGTGCGCGGGCGGTACGGCTCGACCGTGCTGGCGACGCTGGTGGCGATCACCGGCATCGTGGCGACGATGCCGTACATCGCGCTGCAGCTCGTCGGCCTCGAGGCGGTACTGCGCACGATGGGCTTCAACGGGGCCGGGTTCCTCGGGCACCTGCCGCTGCTCATCGCGTTCGTGATCCTCGCGTTGTACACGTACCAGTCGGGGCTGCGGGCGCCGGCGCTGATCGCGTTCGTCAAGGACGTGCTGATCTACGTCGTGATCCTGGTGGCGGTGATCTACCTGCCGATCAGGCTCGGCGGGTGGAGCGAGATCTTCGGCGCGGCGCGGGCGAAGTTCGAGGCCACGCCGTCGCCGGCGGACGGCGTGCTGCTCGGCCCGAACAACCAGTTGCAGTACGCCACGCTGGCGCTGGGCTCGGCGCTGGCGCTGTTCCTGTACCCGCACGCGGCCACCGGGGTGCTCGCGTCGCGCGGCCGGGACGTGCTCAAGCGCAACATGTCCGCGCTGCCGGCGTACTCGGTGCTGCTCGGGTTGCTGGCGCTGCTCGGGTTCGCCGCGATCGCCGCGGGGACGCAGGCGATCACGAACAACGCGACCGGGAGGCCGGACGGCAACACGATCGTGCCAAAGCTGTTCAGCGACATGTTCCCGTCGTGGTTCGCGGGGCTGGCCTACGCGGCCATCGGGATCGGCGCGCTGGTGCCGGCGGCGATCATGTCGATCGCCGCGGCGAACCTGTGGACGCGCAACGTGTACAAGGAGTTCATCCGGCGCGACGCCACGCCGCGGGACGAGGCCAAGCAGGCGAAGCTGGCCTCGCTGGTGGTGAAGTTCGGCGCGGTGGCGTTCATCGTGTTCATCGACCCGCAGTACGCGATCGACCTGCAGCTCATCGGCGGGGTGATCATCCTGCAGACGCTGCCGGCCGTGGCGATCGCGCTGTACACGCGGTGGCTGCACCGGTGGGGGCTGATCGCCGGGTGGACGGTCGGGATGGCGTGGGGGCTGTACCTGCTGTACACGATCCCGAACCCGGTGGCCGGGAAGGAGCACTTCGGTGGCTCGGCACTGGCGCTGGAGAAGCTGAGCATCCTCGGGTGGGAGCCGTTCGCCGGGTCGCAGGTGCAGATCTACGTGGGGATCGTGGCGTTGGTGGCGAACCTGCTGGTGGCCGTGGCGGTGACCCTGGTCGCGCGGCGGTTCAAGGCGTTCAACGGCGTCGACGACACCAACGGGCCCGACTACCACGTCGACGAGCACGACAAGAGCCTCCGCCCGATCGGCGCGCACTGACCCGGGCCCGGGGACGGCGGAATGCGACTGGGTAACCCATCGGAGGGACATCAGACCCGAGAGCTCCATTGGCGCGCTCCCACCGCCCCCAGCTGTCCACAGTTTCCCGTGGCCCCCCCACGCGCCTCCCCGCACCGATAGACTGGACACAGGGCCGCCCCCCGGGAACGGGTGGGGGATGCACGACTACCAGGCGGAATGCCGCGACTGAAGCGCTTTCACCCGATGGGGCCAAGCGGTGGCGACGCTCCTTCGCCCCAGCGGGGTTGGGCGTTGCGAAGGCGGATGCCGCTGAACCCCAGGGTGCTGGCGACCACCGCGTCCCAGAACGACCACAGGTTCGGCAGCACACGCAGCTGGATGTCCGCTTCCTCGTGTGACCGGAGCAGGTCGCCCACCGGCTCGGGTGGGCCGAGCGGCGTCACCGGCTCGGTCGCCACGTGCGCGGAAGGCTCCGGCGACCCGAACGGGGTGAACGGCTCGGCCGGCAACCGGTACGCGAACAGCCGCGCCGTGCGCAGCCGGTCCAGCCACCGGTACTCGATCGCGTGCACCCGCTCCCCACCACCCGGGCCGAGAATTCGCTCCCGATCCGACGGATCACTCGCCAGCGTCAGCCACGCCAGCACCCTCGGACACTGCCGCGGGAACCAGTAGGCCGGCGCCCGCGCCGCGTCCACCGCCCACACGTACGCGTCCCGCTGCCGCGCGGTCGCCGCCACGTGCGGCACGAACCGCGTGATCGTCGGGTCCTCGGAGAAGTGCAGGACCTCGCCGGGTTCCGGCCGCACGGCTACCCGCACTCCGCCAGCCGCCGGCGCAGGAACCGGTGCTGCGGCGCCGACACCGGCAGCTCCAACGCCCGCCGGTAGTGCTCGGCCGCGAGGTCCGGTCGGCCGGCGCGCGACCACAGCGCCCCCAACGCAGCCGGGAGCTGCGGGTACTCCCGCAGCCGCGGCTCCGCCCCGAGCCGCTCCAGCTCGGCGATCCCCGCCTCCGGACCGTCCACCATGGCCAGTGCGATCGCCCGGTTCAACCGGGTCACCGGCGACGGCCGCAGCGTCAACAGTTGGTCGTAGAGCTCCACAATCCGCGGCCAGTCGGTGTCCCCCGGCTTCTCCGCCGCCGCGTGGCACAACGCGATCGCCGCCTCCACGTGGTAGGCCGACCGCTCGGCGCCCACGCACGCGGCGGCGAACATGCGCGTCCCCTCCGCGATCATCGACCGGTCCCACCGCCCGCGGTCCTGCTCGTCGAACAGCAGCAGGTCACCGCGCTCGTCCACCCGCGCGGGCAACCGGCTCGCCTGCAGCAGCATCAGCGCCAGCAATGCCCTGGCCCTCGGCACATCGGTCCGCCGGTCGGTGAGCAGCAGGCGGGACAGCCGGATCGCCTCGCCGCACAGCTCCGCGCGCACCGCGGCTTCCCCGGACGTGGCGCCGTAGCCCTCGTTGAACAGCAGGTACAGCACCGACAGCACGGTGTCCACCCGCGCCGGCACGGCCTCCGGCGGCGGCAGCTCCAGCGGCTGCCCCGAGTTCCGCAACCACCGCTTCGCCCTGGTCAGCCGCTGCGCCACGGTCGCCGGCTTGGTGAGCAACGCCGCCGCGATCTCCCGCACCCCGAGCCCGCCCACCGTGCGCAACGTCAGCGCGACCTGCGCCGGCACCGGGAGGTCGGGATGGCAGCACAGCAGCATCATGGCCAACTCGTCGTCCTGGCCGGAGTCGCCGTCGAGCGCGGCGTGGTCCAGCTCGACCAGCGCGGGCAGCTTGTCCCGCAGCGACCGCTCCCGGCGCAACAGGTCGACGGCCCGGTTGCGGGCCGCGCGGAACAGCCATCCACGCGGGTTGTTCGGCACCCCGCTGTGCGGCCACGTGCGCAACGCCTGCTCGAGCGCGTCCGCGACCGCCTCCTCGGCCAGGTCCAGCCGGTCCGGGCCGAGGAGGCGGGCCAACGTCGCGATCAGCCGACCGGAGCTGTGCCGGAACAGGTGCTCCACCACTCCAGTCGGCTGAGCTACCGACGGCATCGCGATCCTCAGTCCTCGCAGCCGCGCTCGCCGATCTTGCGCACCTCGATCGGGCCGAACCGCAGGTGCGGGTGGGTGCCGAAGATCTTCTCCGCCTGGTCGAGGTCGGCTGCCTCGATCACCAGGAACCCGCCGACGATCTCCTTCGCCTCGGTGTGCGGCCCGTCGGTGGACACCAGCTCGGCACCCTCGGCGCGCAACACCCGCCCGCCGCGCGACAGGCCGCCACCGGTCAGCAGCGTGCCGGCCTTCTCGAGCTCCTCGCTCCACGCCAGGTACCGCTCCAGCGTCCGCTGCATCTCGTCCGGGCCCAGGTCGGCGACCACCGTGCGGTCGTTGCGCAGGAATCCCACGTACTGGGGCATCTGAATCCCTCCTCGGGTCGATCGGACGCCACGGAGACGAACGGCGGCGGCCGGAATCGACACGACTACCGCGACTCTATGCCCGATCCGTCCACGGACCTGCTCGACGAGCTCGAGCGGCTGCGCCGGGGCCGGCACGCCGCGGACATCCGGCGGCTGGCCGGGCCGCGGCTGCGGCCCCGTGACATCAAGCCCAGTGACATCAAGCAGGACATCGCGGGGCTCGCCTCGGCGTCCCGGGCGGTCGTCGGCGGGGCGTTCCGGATGCCGCGGGCCGACGGCGTGACCAGCACGGGCCGGCGGAAGGTCACCGTGCACCGGCCGGGCGACTGGCCCCCGAACCGGGCCCGGAGCGCTAGCGTGGGGTCATGGACGAACGGGTGAGCCGGTTCGGGGTGGTGGAGCCGGAGGAGCTGCCGGAGGACCTGCGGGAACGGATCGGGGTGATCGCGGAGAAGTCCGGCTTCGTGCCGAACATCTTCCGCGCGCTCGGCCACCGGCCGGCCGAGCTGCGGGCGTTCCTCGACTACCACGACGCGCTGATGGACCGCGCCGAAGGGCTGAGCAAGGCCGAGCGGGAGCTGGTCGTGGTCGCCACCTCCGGGGCGAACCA
Source organism: Amycolatopsis arida (assembly GCF_900115565.1). GTDB lineage: Bacteria > Actinomycetota > Actinomycetes > Mycobacteriales > Pseudonocardiaceae > Yuhushiella > Yuhushiella arida. The sequence goes on from NZ_FOWW01000003.1 coordinate 470,935, forward strand.
CTGCACGTACTGCGTGGTGGCGCACGGCGCCATCCTGCGAATCCGGTCGAAGGACCCCGAGTTGGCCGACCGGGTGTCGAGCAACCCGTGGCAGGTGGAGCTGGACACGCGGCAGCGGGCGATCGTGGACCTCGCGCTGGCGCTGACCCGCGACTCGGCCCGGTTCGGCGAGGAGCACCTGCGTGACGCCCGGGCGGCGGGGTTGACCGACGACGAGATCTGGGACGTCGGGGCCATCACCGCGCTGTTCGCCATGTCGAACCGGCTCGCGCACCTGACGGCGCTGCGCCCCAACCCCGAGTTCTACGGCATGGGCCGCTGACCGTGCGACTGTCGGAGGTGCCGGCTACCGTCGAACTGGTGGTCGAGAAAGGAGGACGGATGGCCGATTCCCCCGACACGGACGACGTGACGCCCCGGCCGGAGAAGGATCCCGAGGACTGGGTCACCGGCGACGAGCCGATGACCGGGCCGCAGGAGTCCTACCTGCACACGCTCGCCCAGGAGGCCGGCGAGGAGGTGCCCGAGGGGCTGACCAAGGTGGAGGCGTCCAAGCTGATCGACGAGCTGCAGCGGCGCACCGGCCGCGGCGCGGACTGAACGGCTTGCGCACCGGCCGGGTGCCCGCCGACGCGCGCCGGCCTAGAGCCGCATCCGCCAGGTCTCGCCGACCAGGCCCTGCCCCCAGCGGTCATGCGGCTCGCGGTCGACCAGCTCGAACCCGACCGCCTGGTAGATCCGCCGCGCCGCGGTGAGCACGTCGTTGGTCCACAGCTCGATGGCCGCGTAGCCGGCACCGCGGGCGAACGCGACGCATTCCTCGACCAGCCGGCGACCCACCCCGCGACCCCGGGCCCTCGGCTCGACCAGGAGCAGCCGGAGCTTGGCGGTGTCCGGGGCGGAGCCGCGCGTGCAGAGCACGGCTCCGACCGGCTCGCCGTCGAGCTCGGCGATCCAGCCGGCCTGCCTCGGGTCGTCCCAGTTGTCCAGGAAGTCGGCGGCGACACTGGCGACCAGTGCCTCGTAGGGCGCGCCCCAGCCGTACTCCTGGGCGTACCGGACGCCGTTGCGGTGCACGATCCAGCCGAGGTCGCCGGGCCGCGGCGGGCGGAGCACCAGCGGGGCGTCCCGGCGCGGTTCGTCGAGCAGCCGGGTGATGGTGTCCATCGCGCCGAGCAGGCGCCGCTGGTCGTCTTCGGGAAGCCGGCCGAGCAGGTCGCCGAAGTCCTCCTCGGCGCGCCGCTCCAGCACGGCCTGCTCGACGCGGCCGACGTCGGTGATCGTGACGACCTGCCGGCGGGCGTCGCTGTCGGAGCGTTCGCGGACGACGAGGCCGCGCGACTCCAGCCGGGCGAGCAGCCGGCTGGTGTACCCGGCGTCGAGGTCCAGGCGTTTGCGCAGGTCGGCAACCTCCCGGACCCCTTCCTGGGCCAGCTCGTAGAGCACCCGCGCCTCGGTGAGGGAGAACCTGCTGCCGTGCAGTCCTTCGTCGAGGACGCCGATCAGCTCGGTGTAGAACCGGTTGAACCGCCGCACGCGGGCGACCCGCTCGCTCCGTGTCTCCATTGACCACTCCAACTGATTCGTTGACTCAGTCAATGGTATGGGCAGAGGGGGTGAAGCACGACCTTCTCAGGAGGCCGCGAGGGGGGACGCGCTGGAAGAGGGCCGGGAAACGTGGAAACCCCGTGATGCTGCCAGGTCGGGGGTCCGCCAGCATCACGGGGTCATCCGGGGTATCGACGCGACCCGCGGTCGCGTTACACCCCGCGCCTACTGTGTCCTACATCACTCTTTTGGGTGAATCTTGGGGCCCAGGTCCGCCGTCAGCGCAGGTGGTTCTGCCGAGCCTGCGCGATCGCGATCAGCTCCTGCCGCATGGTGGCGGTGGCGGCGTTGTCGATCGCGCGGTTCAGCGCCCGGCGGGTCCGCGCCTCGGCGCGACGAGCTCGAAGCTTGGCGGCGATGTTCGGCATAGTTCAGCACTCCCTCGACAGTCCCACGACGACCTTGCCCCTCCAGTATGCACCTTTTTTCACAAAGTCTCCACCGATTCTCCGGTGAACTAGCCCACTTGCCGATGAATCTCCGGCAACCTGCGGGTAATCTCAAGAGCTTCTTCGTGGTGCTGGTCACGTTTCGGTAACGCCAGTCCGTGTCGGGACGACTATCGGAAAAACCCTAGACAGCGCTAGAAGGCGGTAGCCCCGGAAGTCAGGACATCGGGAGGGGCGCTCGGGCGGGGTTGCCCACCATCGCCCCGACGCGCCGAAGAGCACCCCAGGTCGGGCGGGCGCCGGGAGGCCCTGGCACTCGTTCACACCCGGCGCCGGTGCGTCAGTCCTCGGTGCGGCTGAGCAGGTAGTTGCCGAAGTGCGGCACGGTGAACGCGATGTGCCCCCGCTCGGCGGAGTACACCAGGCCCTTCTTCATCAGGCTGTCCCGCGCGGGCGACAGCGACGACGGCTTCCGGCCGAGGAAGACGGCGACGTCCGAGGTGCCGGCGCTCTCGTCGCGGCCCTGGGTCAGCTCGGCCATGGCCAGCAGGTACTCGCGTTCCGCCGGGGTGGCCCGCTCGTAGCGGGAGCCGAAGAAGCCGACCGCCAGCTCGGACTCGGCCTCAGGGGCGGCGACCCGCACGTCCTCGTCCGTGATCGGGTCGGCGGGAGCGGCGTCCCACGCGGCCTTGGCATAGGCCTGGATGAAGTAGGGATAGCCGCCGGAGGCCGCGAACAGCGCGTCGAGCGCGGCCGGTGCGATCCCGGCGCCCTCGCGCTCCACCGGGGCGAGGATGGCCCGGTCGGCCTCGGCGCGCTCCAGCCGATCGATGCGGGCATAGCGGAACAGCCGCTCGGAGTACGACTTCGACGCCGAGAGCACGGCGGGCACGTGTGGCAGCCCCGCGCCGACCACCACGAGCGGCGCGCCGGACTGCGACAGCTCGTGGCAGGCGGCGCACAGGGCGGACACGTCCGGCGGGCGGAGGTCCTGGATCTCGTCGATCAGCAGCGCGACGCCGGTGCCGACGTCGGCGGCGAGTTCGGCCACGTCGGTGAACAGCTCGACGAGGTCGATCTCGATGTCGCCGGAGTCGGCGCGGCCGGTGGCCGCGGGCACGTCGATGCCGGGTTGCCAGCGGTCCCGCAGCTTGGCGTCGGACTTGTTGGCGCGGAGGGCGAAGGCCTTGAGCACCGCGAGCACGTCGTCGACCCGGTCGGGGGCACGGTGCTTCACCGCGAGGTCCCGGACGGCCCGGTGCAACGCCGCCGACAGCGGGCGGCGCAGGTCGGCGTCGGGCCGGGCCTCGATCTTGCCGGCGCCCCAGCCGCGACGCAGCGCCATCGAGCGCAGCTCACCGAGCAGAACGGTCTTGCCGACGCCGCGCAGGCCGGTGAGCACGAGACTGCGCTCCGGCCGCCCCCGCGCGACGCGTTCCAGCACCACCTCGAAGGCCGTCAGCTCGCGCTCCCGCCCGGCGAGCTCGGGCGGCCGCTGACCGGCACCGGGCGCGAACGGGTTGCGGACCGGATCCATCATGTCAATCTATTGGCTTCTCTAGCTTGGACCCGATATTGGTGCAGAAACCGGTAGGGCGTGTCGCGGCTCACGGCTACGAGCGGTTCGCCGCCAGAGCAGGGCACCGGCCTGTGCGCCAGGACCCCGAGGGCCCGCCTGGAACGAACCCGCGAGAGGCGGGCTTCGGGTGTTGGGCCCACCCCGAAGCCCGATCGTGTCGACGGTCGTCGGCACGGTGTCAAGGCGGGAAAGCGTGCCTTGACACGGCACCGCCGACCGCAAGGCGGCTTCGGATCGGGGTGGGGAGGGGAATGGCTGGAGCTTGCAACCCGCGGGGTGGGGCGCGCCCCGACCCGGCGTGGGAACGGCCGGGCCGCGCTTGGTGCGGCGCCCGCGCCCGCCGAGGGTGCGTTCCCCGAGCAGCACTACCGGGAACCTCGGCAGGGTGGTGGCTGGGTGACCGATCGACACAGCGGCGCCAGCGCCTCCATGAGAAGTGGTGGGCGGGTCTGCAGCCCCGCCCACCGGATCGGCCCGAATCAGAGGTTCCGTTCCGCGTAGACCTTCATCGCGTCGCGGATGAAGGCGGCCGTGCCTTCACCGTGCCGGTCGTAGTTCGCGGTGAACCTGGGATCGTCCACGTACATCTGGCCCAGGCCCGCGAACTGCTCCGCGTTCGGCCGCGCACCCTGCCAGCCGACCGTGATCCAGTCGTACTGGCGTCGGGCGATCGCCTGGACCTCGTCGCTGTCCGCGGCCTTGCCCTCCTGGTGCGCCCGCGCGAAGTCCCGCGCGATGTCCAGCTGGTCCTGCTGGAACGCCTTCTTCTCGGCGTCGCCGAGCGAGCGCCACCAGCGGTCGCCCCGCTCGTACGCCTCGCGACCCCAGCGCTCGGTCACCTCCTGCTCGTACTTCGTGTGGTCGAACCCGTCGAACACCTCGTCCGCCATGAGTTCCTCACCTCCTTCCGTCTTGCGCAACGTCGTTCGCACCGACTCGATCTGCCGCCCGATCCGCTCCCGCTCCTGCTCGAGCAGCTTCAGGTGGGTACGCAGCGCCGCCGCCGTGTCCCGCTCCCCGTCCAGGATCTGCGCGATCGTGGGAAGGCCGAGACCCAACTCGCGGAGCAGCAGGATCCGCTGCAACCGCACCAGGCAGCCCTGGTCGTAGTAGCGGTAGCCGTTGTGCCCCACCCGGCTGGGCCGGAGCAGCCCGAGTTCGTCGTAGTGCCGCAACGTCCGGCTGGTCGTCCCGGCCGAACGGGCGACCTCCTGGATCGACCACTCCTTCGACATGCGCGACTGCCTCCCCCGATCTCGTCGGTGATGTCCACCGTAGAAGTTGACGCAGCGTCAAGGTCAAGCCGGCGTCTTCTGTTCTTCACCCGACCGTGGAAGCCTTCGGGGATGCGCTCACTTCTCCGCACCGCGACGGCGCTCGCGATCACCGTCGGCCTGCTCGGCTCCGGCCTCGGCACCGCGCAGGCGAAACCCCGACCCGAGTTCGACATCCAGGCCCACCGCGGCGGCCTCGGCCTCACCGTCGAGAGCACCCTCGCCGCGTTCAGTCGTGCCATGGAGCTCGGCGTGACCACACTCGAGCTGGACATCCAGATCACCGAGGACGGCCGGGACGTCGTCACCCACGACCGCAGGATCAACCCGGCCAAGTGCGCCGACACCGCGCCCGCGTTCCCGGACGACCCCGAGTTCCCCTACGCCGGCAAGTACGTCAAGAACCTCACGTTCGCCCAGGTGCGGACGATGGACTGCGGCTCGCAGCGGCTGCCGAACCACCCCGACCAGCAGCTCTCGCCGGGCGCGACGATGCCCACGCTGGCCGAGGTGTTCGACCTGGCGCGCCGGCACCACGCGTGGGGCATCCGGTTCAACGTCGAGACGAAGGTGGAGGCGGCCGCGCCACACGAGACGGCGCCGCGGGAGCAGTTCGTCCGCCGCGCGGCGTGGGAGGTGACCCGCTCCGGGTTCGCGCACAACACCACCATCCAGAGCTTCGACTGGGGCGCGCTGATGCTCATGCGCCGCACCGCGCCGTGGCTGAGGACGGTGGCCCTGACCCAGCCCGAGTTCCTCCAGGTCGGCCAGCCGGGGAAGTCGCCGTGGCTGGGCGGGCTCGACATCGACGACTTCGACGGCAGCCCGGTGCGCGCGGTCCGCACGTTCGGGGCCAGCGCGCTGTCGCCGGTGCACGGCAACCCGCAGGGTGGCAGCGTCACCGACCCCGACTACGTCCCGTTCACCACCAAAGCGCTGGTCGACGAGGCACACCGGGCCGGGCTGCGGGTCGTCCCGTGGACGATCAACGACAAGGCCACCATGCACAAGCTGATCGACGACGGGGTGGACGGGATCATCACCGACTACCCGGACCGGCTGCGCGAGGTGGCCGAGGAGCGCGGCTTCCGCCTGCCCCGGTCGTACCCGCTCCGCCGCTAACACTCTCTACAGATTTCTAGCATCAAAACTAGACAGACGTAGAAAGCGCTCGATGCGTGAAGTGCGCCGCGAATGGGTAGTTCGCCACGAGTGTTCGACCAAGGAGGAGGGCGACGACCGTGATTCTGCGTCGAGTGGCACGTCCACTGCTCGCGGCCATCTTCATCTCTGGCGGGATCAACGCGCTGCGCAACGCCGAGGGGCACGCGCAGGCCGCCAAGCCGTTCCTCGACCGAACGGTGCGCGCCAAGGCCGACGCACTGCCGGCCTCGGTGCCCACCGACCCGGTCTCCCTGGTGAAGCTCGACGCGGCGGTGAAGATCGGCGCCGGTACCGCGCTGGCGTTCGGCAAACTCCCCCGGCTGTCCGCGCTGCTGCTGCTCGGCAGCCTGGTGCCGACCACCGCGGCCTCGCACGCGTTCTGGGAGGAGAAGGACGAGGCGCGCAAGCAGGAGCAGCTGATCCACTTCCTGAAGAACGCCGGGCTGGCCGGCGGGCTGCTGCTGGCCGCCGGCGACACGGGAGGTCGACCTTCGCTCGGCTGGCGGGCCCGCCGGGCCGCGCGGAAGGCGGGCAAGCGCGTGCACGACACCCGTGAGGCCGCGCTGGAGACCGTGCACGACACCCGCGTGCGGGCCGGGACGAAGGCGGGCATGCTGGCCGGCCGGGCGTCCAAGACGCTGGAGTCGGCGCTGCCGCACTGACGCCGGCGGGGCGCCCCGGCGATCCACGGTCCGTGCTCCACGGGCCACGGATCGCCGGGGTGCCGCACGTCCAACTCGCCGTCCCGAACGCGTCGAACTCGCCGTCCTGAACGTCGAACTCGCGGTCCGGGCGGCCGGTTACTTGCTGGCGACCTTGCGGTAGCGGGCGGCGGCCAGCGGCGCGAAGATCGCGATGATCACCACGCAGCTGAGGACCGCGTACAGCGCGGCGTTCTCCGCCGGCCAGCCGGTCGGCTCGGGGAAGCCCGCCGGTGCGTTGTTGCCGAACAGGTCCCGCGTCGCGTTCACCGCCGCGGTGAACGGGTTCCAGTCGGCGATGGTGTTGAGCACCCCGGGCAGGCTCTCCTGCGGCACGAACGCCGAGGAGATGAACGTCAGCGGGAACATCCACATCAGTCCCGCGCTGTTGGCCACCTCCACGCTGCGCGCCACCAGCCCGATGTAGGCGCCGACCCAGGACAACGCGAACGCGAACATCAGGATCACCAGATAACCCAGCACCGCGTCGAACACACTGCCCCGGATCCGCCAGCCGATCAGCAACCCGCACACGGTCATCACGACCAGCACGATGAGGCTCAGCACCTGGTCGGCGGTGGTCCGCCCGACGATCACCGCGAACCGCGACATCGGCAGCGACCGGAACCGGTCGATGATGCCCCGCTGCAGGTCACTGGCGAAGCCGACCACCGTGTACGAGGAGTTGAACGCGACGGTCTGCGCGAAGATGCCGGCGATCAGGAACTCCCGGTACTGCGCGCTGTCGCCGCCGGGTCCGCCGATGGCGCCGCCGAACACGTAGGCGAACATCAGCACGAACATGATCGGGAACAGCGTCGCGCCGAGCAGCCACTCCGGGTTGCGACGCACGTTCATCAGGTTGCGCCAGGTGACCACTCCGCTGTCGGAGAAGGTCCGCAGCACCCCGTTCACGCCGCCACCTCCGGCTTCTCCTCGGCGCCGTGCCCGGTGAGCGCCAGGAACACGTCGTCGAGCGTGGGCCGGTGCAGTGCCACGTCCTGCACCGCGACGCTCCGCGCGTCGAGCCGGCGCAGCGCCTCGACCAGCGCCTTCGGTCCGGTGTCCACCAGCACGTCCACCCGCCGGGTGTGCTCGTCGACGTTCGGCTCGCCGGAGCCCACCTCGGCGAGCACCCACGCGGTGTCGGCCAGGTCCTCGGCCGACACCACGACCAACTCCAGCCGCTCCCCGCCGATCTGGCCCTTGAGCTGGTCGGCGGTGCCCTGCGCGATGACCCGACCCTTGTCGATCACCACGATGTCGTCGGCGAGCTGGTCGGCCTCCTCCAGGTACTGCGTGGTGAGCAGGACGGTGGTGCCGTCGGCGACCAGCTCCTTGATGACCTCCCAGGTCTCGATCCGGCCGCGCGGGTCCAGCCCGGTGGTCGGCTCGTCGAGCACCACCACCGTCGGCTCGGCCACCAGCGCGCCGGCGAGGTCGAGCCGCCGGCGCATGCCGCCGGAATAGCCCTTCGCCGGCCGGTCCGCGGCCTCCTCGAGGCGGAACCGGGCGAGCAGCTCGCGGGCCCGCTGCCTGGCGGCCGCGCGCCGCTTGCCGTACAGCCGGCCGACCATGTAGAGGTTCTCGAACCCGGTGAGGTTCTCGTCCACCGCGGCGTACTGCCCGGAAAGGCCGATCGAGCGGCGGACCGCGTCGGGCTCGGCCAGCACGTCGTGCCCGGCCACCCACGCCTGGCCGGAGTCCGGCTTCAGCAGCGTGGTGAGGATGCGCACGGTGGTGGTCTTCCCGGCGCCGTTGGGGCCGAGCAGGCCGAGCACCTTGCCGGCATGGATGGTCAGGTCGATCCCGTCGAGCGCGCGGGTGGAACCGTACGTCTTGACCAAGCCTTGTGTACGCACAGCGACGGTTCTGTCGGATTCGGACATCTTGCTCCCCTGTTCGGACTACTGGCTCCGATGCTAGGAGTAGTCACCGACAAAGTCGCAAGATTTACCGACAAGCGAACCCCCGACGCCATGAAGGCCACCTTCACCGCGCTCGACGCAACGAAGGTGGCCTTCATGGCATGGCAGACCGGCGGCGCTACCGCTCGAGGATGGCCGTGACGCCCTGGCCGCCGGCGGCGCACACGGAGATCAGCCCGCGGCCGGAGCCCTTCTCGTTCAGCAGCTTGGCCAACGTCGCCACGATCCGCCCTCCGGTCGCGGCGAACGGGTGCCCCGCGGCGATCGACGAGCCGTTGACGTTGAGCTTCGCCCTGTCGATCGAGCCGAGCGGGGCGTCCAGGCCGAGCCGCTCCTTGGCGAAGTCCGCGTCCTCCCACGCCTTGAGCGTGGCCAGGACCTGGGAGGCGAACGCCTCGTGGATCTCGTAGAAGTCGAAGTCCTGCAGGGACAGCCCGGCCCGACCGAGCATCCGCGGCACCGCGTAGGCGGGCGCCATCAGCAGGCCCTCGTCGCCGTGCACGTAGTCGACCGCGGCGGTCTGCGCGAACGTCAGGTACGCCAGCACCGGCAGCCGCCGCTCCTTGGCCCACTCCTCGGTAACCAGCAGCACGGTCGAGGCGCCGTCGGTCAACGGTGTGGAGTTGCCGGCGGTCATCGTGCCCTCCGGCCCGCCGAACGCCGGCTTGAGCTTTGCCAGCTTCTCCGCCGAGGTGTCCGGCCGCAGGTTTTGGTCCCTGGTCAACCCGAGGTACGGGGTGAGCAGGTCGTCGAAGAAGCCGCGCTCGTAGGCCGCGGCCAGCCGCTGGTGACTGGTGGCGGCGAACTCGTCCTGCTCCTCGCGGCCGATGCCCCACTCGCGCGCGGTGATCGAGGCGTGCTCGCCCATCGACAGCCCGGTACGCGGCTCGGCGTTGCGCGGGATGTCCGGCACGATGTGCCCCGGCCGGACCTTGGCGAGCAGCTTGAGCCGCTCGCCGAACGACTTCGCGGCGTTGAGCCGCACCAGCAGCCGGCGCAGCTCGTCGTTCACCGCGAGCGGCGCGTCGCTGGTGGTGTCCACCCCGCCGGCGATCGCCGAGTCGAGCTGCCCGAGGGCGATCTTGTTGGCCACGTTGACGATCGCCTGCAACCCGGTGCCACACGCCATCTGCACGTCGGACGCCGGCGTCTCCGGCGCCAGCCGGCTGCCCAGCACGCACTCCCTGGCGAGGTTGAAGTCCCTGGCGTGCTTGAGCACCGCGCCGGCGGCCACCTCGCCAATCCGCTCACCCTGCAGCGAGAACCGGCTCACCAGGCCGTCCAGCGCGGCGGTGAGCATGTCCTGATTGGACGCGTTGGCGTAGGGGCCGTTCGAGCGGGCGAACGGGATCCGGTTGGCGCCGACGATGGCGACCTTCCGGACGCCGGAGCGCGCCCTGCCAGTGCTCTTGGCCGCGCTGGTGCTCTTGGCCGTGCTCTTGCCCGAGCGAGCCCGACCGCTCGCCGGCTTCTCAGCTGCGCTCATGTTTTCCTCCAGCGCCCAATGGCTACTCGTCCATGATGTCACCCGCGGTGACAGTGTAACCTACCCGCGAGTAGGTTAGGCTGAACGGTGACGCCCACGCGGCGAGGCGCGATGACCCTGGAGGCTCTGCCATGGCGGACAGGTACCAGAAGTTCACCAAGACACCGATCGGCAGGTTCGTGGTACCCAAACTGGGCCTACCCAACCCGCCCACGCTGCGCCGCTACCAACCGGGTCAGCCTCCCCTCGATGGTCCCGCACTCCTGGGCGCCGCGCCGAACGGGCGGCTGGAGAAGCCGCTGCGCACCCAGCTCGACGCCGCGGGGATCGAGGTGCTCACCGCGCCGGTCGACGACCAGCGGTACGGCGCGCTCGTGTTCGACGCCAGCGGCATCACCGACCCCGCGGACCTGCGCGAGCTGCACCGTTTCTTCTCCCCGGTGATCAGGAAGGTGGGCGCGTCCGGCCGGGTGGTGGTGCTCGGCACGCCGCCGGAGCACGTTGAGGGCCGGGAACGGATCGCGCAGCGCGCGCTGGAGGGCTTCACCCGCTCGGTCGGCAAGGAGCTCAAGCGCGGTGCCACGTCCCAGCTGGTCTACGTGGCCAGGGGCGCCGAGGAGGCCACCGAGTCCACCATGCGCTTCCTGCTCTCCGCCAAGTCCGCGTTCGTCGACGGCCAGGTGATCCGGATCGGCACGCACGGCAAGACCTCCTCCGCGCCGGAGAGCTGGGACCGGCCGCTGGCCGGCAGGATCGCGCTGGTCACCGGCGCGTCCCGGGGCATCGGCGCGGCCATCGCCAGGGTGCTGGCCAGGGACGGCGCGCACGTCGTCGCGCTGGACATTCCGGCGCAGGGCGCCGACCTGGCCAAGGTAACCAACGACGTCGGCGGCTCAGCGCTGCAGCTCGACATCACCGCCCCGGACGCGCCGGACCGCCTCGCCGGCTACCTCACCGAGCGCCACGGCGGGGTGGACGTGGTGGTGCACAACGCCGGCATCACCCGGGACAAGACGCTCGCCAACCTCACCGAGAGTGCCTGGTCGGCCGTGCTCACCGTGAACCTGGTCGCGCAGCTCGCGGTGAACGACAAGCTGCTGGCGGACAAGGTGCTGCGCGACAACGGCCGGATCGTCGGGGTGTCCTCGATCGCCGGCATCGCCGGCAACGTGGGCCAGACCAACTACGCCACCAGCAAGGCGGGCGTGATCGGCATGGTGAACGACGGCGCGCCGACGCTCGCGGAGCGCGGCGGCACCATCAACGCGGTGGCACCGGGCTTCATCGAGACGAAGATGACCGCCGCCGTGCCGCTGTTCATCCGGGAGGCCGGCCGGCGGATGTCCAGCCTGACCCAGGGTGGCCTCCCGGTGGACGTGGCCGAGACCATCGCCTGGTACGCCAACCCGGCGTCGGCCGCGGTCAACGGCAACGTCGTGCGGGTGTGCGGCCAGGCGCTGATCGGAGCGTGAGGGTCATGGCCGTCAAGGAACTGCACTCGGCGCCGCGGCTGTCGGCGCTGTATCCCAAGGCGCTGCTCGGTGGGTTGCGGACGGGTGGTCGCGAAGCCGGCGGCGCGCTGCCCGCCACCGAGTACGTGCGCGGCGACGTCGTGGTGGACCCGGCGCAGCTCGCCGCCTACAACCAGGTGTGCGGCTTCCGGCTGACCGACGAGCTGCCCGCGACCTACCAGCACATCCTGGCGTTCCCGCTGCAGATGGCGCTGATGACGGAGAAGGACTTCCCCTTCCCGGTGCTGGGCATGGTGCACGTCGCCAACCGGATCACCCAGACCCGGCCGGTGCGCCTCGACGAGCCGTTCACCCTGCGGGTTCGTGCGGAGAACCTGCGCCCGCACGAGAAGGGCACCCAGTTCGACGTCGTCAGTGAGCTCGTGCCGAACGCCTCCGCCGAGCACCACGATCCGATTTGGACGGACGTGAGCACGTACCTGCGGCGGGGCGGGGGCTCGGGCGGGGACCGGTCGAAGGGGGCCAGGGAGCAACTCGCCCCGCCGGCGCCGAGCGCGATCTGGCGGGTGCCCGGCGACATCGGCCGCCGCTACGCCGAGGTCTCCGGTGACCGCAACCCGATCCACCTGCACCCGCTGACCGCGCGGCTGTTCGGCTTCCGCTCGGCGATCGCGCACGGCATGTGGACCAAGGCACGCTGCCTGGCCGCGTTCGAGGGCCGGCTGCCGGAGGCGTTCACCATCGACGTGCGGTTCAAGCTGCCGGTGTTCCTGCCGGCGAAGGTGGCGTTCACGTCGTGGCGCACCGAGGAGGGGTGGGCCGCGGAGCTGTGGGACGCGCGGCGACCCAAGCCGCACCTCGACGCGACGATCACCGCCGGGTAGCGGCTACTGCCGCGGCTTCCAGACCTCGCCCTCGACGAGGTCGTTGAAGCCCAGCCACACCAGGTTCATCAGCCAGGACGCGAGCACGCCGTCGGTGACCTCGCTGTGGTCCAACCACCAGTCGGCCAGCGACTCGGCGGCGCCGACGAGCGCCGCGGCCAAGCCCTCGCCCGACTTCTCCACCTGCGAGGCCAATCCCTTTCGACTGCCGGCGGAGACGACCAGCGCGGCGACCAGCTCGATGGCCCTGCCGCGCATCGCGGTGATCTCCTCGGCGAACGAGCCGCCGACGACGAGCGCCTGCCGGTGCAGCACCGTCCACGACTCGCGGTAGTCGGCGACGAACCGGTAGAACGAGCGCAGGCCGTGCCAGAGCTGCATGTCCGGCGGCACGTCCGGCTGCACGCCGGCCTGCACCGCCTCCAGCAGGCGGGTGGCCTCGCGGCGGATGCAGTGCGCGAACAGGTCTTCCTTGGACCCCAGATACGTGTAGATCATCGGCTTGGACACCCCGGCGACCTCGGAGATCTCGTCCATCGACGCCGAGTGGTAGCCGTAGCGCGAGAACACCTGGACCGCCGCGTCCAGAATCTGCCGTTCGCGCACCGCTCGCGGTAGGCGCTTGGCCCGTTCGGGCGCGCGCTGCACTTCCTCCGACACGCATACCTCCTGTTCTCTTGAACGCTACAGGTTCGTTGCCGAGGGGTGGGATTTCGGCACGCTTGCCGGGCCTTCTACTCGCACGTAACCTTACGCGCGAGTAGGGAGAGAGGGTCGCCCATGACCGAGCAGGCCGGCACCGGCACGACCGATCTCGTCGCTCGACTCGATGTCCTCGCCAGGGAGCCGGATACCCCGGCGGAGTCCCGGACCCGGCTGCTGGACGCGTTGTTCGACCGGATGGCGGCGCGGCTGCGGCCCGGCCGGGCGGCGGCCGTGGACGCGGCGGTGTGCTGGCGATTTCCCGGCGGCACCGGGGACGGCGGCTTCGACCGGTACGAGATGGTCATCCGCGACGGCCGGTGCACGGTCGGCAGGGACCTCCGCGAGCCGCGGCGCCGGGTCACCGTCACGCTCGACCCCGGCGACCTCGGCGCGCTGCTCACCGGCGGGGCCACCCCGGTCGTCCTGTTCGTGACCGGGCGGATCAGGGTGCGCGGGGACCTGGCGTTCGCCGCCGGGCTGCTCGGCTTCTTCGACCTTCCCGAGAAGGGCTGAGCGTGCCCGCGGCGGGAAGGGGCGCGCGGCGCCGACTGCGGGTGGTACGGCCGCCGGCCCAACCCGAGCCCGTTCGGCCCGCGCCAGAGGAGGAGCACCCGGTCAACGCGTTCGCCCGGCGGATCGACGTGGCGGCGCTGACCCCGGCGCAGTTCGTCCAGCTCCTGGAGACGCTGCGCATGCTGGGCACGGCGGGGGCGGGGGTGGAGATCGGCGCGCTGTCCACGGAGGTGCTGGTCGACATCGTGCGGCGGGCGCCGAAGGAGCACATCCGGGCGCTGGCCGAGCATCCGGAGCTGCGCGCGGTGTTCCTCGACGAGGTGTTCCGCCGGATGACGGAGCTGTTCGTGCCCGAGCGGGCGCGGCACGTCGACCTGGTGGTGGCGTGGCGGTTCCCGGTCGGGGACGGGGACGAGTACGAGCGGTTCCAAACGGTGATCGAGGAAGGCACGTGCGTGTCCGGCGCGGAGCTGGGCTGCACGCCGGACACGACCGTCACCGTCGCGGCGGACGACTTCATCCGGATGGCCACCGGCTGCGTGCCGGTCGCGGCGATGTTCGTGACCGGGAAGGTGAAGGTCAAGGGCGAGTACGCGCCGGTGGTACGGCTGATCGGCTACTTCGACCTACCCGGCTGAAGCGCCGGGACCGCCCGGGCTCAGTGCGGGTCGATGACCGGCCGGGACGCCGGCCGCGGCTCGCGGTCGGTGTTGACGACCTCGCTGTCCACCACGATGACGCCGGGGTGAGTGCCGGGATGAGTGCCGGGGTGCGCGCCCGGCTGGGTCAGCGGCGCGCGGCGGGCCAGCCGGCGCAGCCAGGCCCGGCGGATCACGGCCCGGGTGGGCGGCAGCAGGAGGAGCAGGCCGGCGACGTCGCTGACGAAGCCGGGCAGCAGGATCAGCACACCACCGAAGGCGACCAGCATGCCGTCGGTGAGCTCGGCGTGCGCGGGCCGCCCCGCGCCGGCGGCGGCGAGGAACGCGCGGGCCGCCTTGCCGCCCTCGCGGCGGGCCAGCCACGAGCCGACGAACGCGCCGGCGAGCAGCAGGCCGATGGTCGCCAGCACGCCGACGGCCGAGCCGACGGCCCACACGGCGGCCACCTCGGCGACGACGTAGAGCAGCGACACGACAGCCATGTCCATGTCAACGCCGCGGCGGGCCGGATCGTTCCACGGGCGGCCGCCGGCCGATCAGCTGCTCGGCCGCGGCGGAGACGCGCGACCGCAACCCCTCGGCGTCCGGCAGGCCGACGGCCCGGGCCAGGTGGTCGCCGAACAGCAGCCAGCCCAGCACCAGCGCCCCGGTGACCGCCGCCGCCTCGCGGTGCCCTTCGGCCGGCTCGCCGCCCGCGAGCAGGTCGAGGAACATCGCCGCGGCCGGGAAGCCGGTGGGTTCGCCGAGCTCACCGGGGTGGCCGGGTCCGTGGGGCTCGGCGGGCTCGCCGGACTCGCCGGGCGCGTCGGGGCGGCCGAAGAGATCCGGCGTGTCGAGCACGGTTCTGGCCAGCGCCCGCCAGTAGTACGGGTACTGGTCGAGCAGCCGCAGGGCCGCGGGCACCCCGAGCTCCGGCAGTGTCGCCGCGGCCTCGCCGATCGCTCGCGACCGCCTGCGCAGCACCGTCCGCAACAGCTCGTCCTTGGTGCCGAAGTGCCGGTGCACCAGGGCGTGGTTGATCTCGGCTCGTTGGGCGATGTCGCGGATGGAGACCGCCGCCGGGCCCCGCTCGGCCAGCAACTCCACGGTCGCCCGCTCCACCGCGGACATGACCTCGTCCCGCCCCCGAGGGCGGGTGTCCTGGAAACTGCTCATTGACAGCAGTGTAGACAGTTGGTTACCTGTGTGACCAACTGTCTACACCGCGGCGGAGAGGAGTCGACGATGGCGTCGACGAGGTCGCTCCTGGTGCTGGCGGTCGTGGGCGCCATGGTGCTGGGCGGCGCCCCGGCCGCGTCCGCGTCGCTCGTCGTGCCGATTCCGCCGGGGCCGGGCGACCCGCTCGTGCCCGCGTTCGTGGGCGCGCCGGCCACGGCACGGCCCTACCCCGGCTTTCCCGTGCCGCGGCACCCGTTCATGGCGCCCAACGGCAGCAGCAACATGCACAACGACGCCTATGCCACCGATGCCTACGAAACACCGGGCCCGCTGGGTCGCGACCCTCGGGTCACCTCGGCCACCTACGGCATCCAGGAGTGCGCGACTCAGACGTTCGACGCGGCCGGCCGGATCGTCGCGCTGTGCGGGGGCCTGCTCGACCGGCAGCTCAAGCTCATCGAGCGGCGGACGTTGCGCGTGCTCGCGACCTACGACCTGCCGCCGCCCCGGCCGCGGCCAGGGCAGTCCCCGCTGACCGATGTCTGCGGTGGCGCCTACTTCTACCTGGACGATGCCGACCGTGCGGTGGTGGCCACCACGAACGGGCAGGTCAGGGTCATCGCGCAGACGTCGGCACCGGGGTTCGCCGAGCAGCGCCGCCACGACCTGGCCGAGCACCTCCCCGCCGACGACTGCCTGATCGCGTTGAACCCCGACTGGTCGGGCCGGATCTGGTTCGTCACCGGCGGCGGTGGCGTCGGCACCATCGCCCCGGACACCGGAATCGCGCGGGTGCACCGGCTGCCCGGCGAGCGCATCGCCAACTCGTTCGCCGTCGACGAGACCGGCGGGGTGTTCGTCGTGTCCGACCACGCGCTGTACCGCTTCGACGCGGGAGCGGACGGCGCGCCGGTGGTCAGCTGGCGGCGGCCGTACGACCGGGGCAGCCGGGTCAAGCCGGGGCAGCTCTCGCAGGGGTCGGGCACCACGCCAACCCTCATCGGCGCGGATCTGGTGGCGATCACCGACAACGCCGAGCCACGGATGAACGTGCTCGTCTACCCCCGCGGCCGCGCCGACGGTGGACGGCCGGCCAGCTGCCGTACACCCGTGCTGCCCCCAGGGTCCAGCGCCACCGAGAACAGCATGGTGGCGGTGGGCCGCTCGGTGATCGTGGAGAACAACTACGGCTACACCGGCCCGGCCTCGACGTTGCTCGGCAACACCACCGCGCCGGGCATCGAGAAGGTGGACATCCATGGCGACGGTTGCTCGTCGGCGTGGCGCAGCGAGGAGGTGGCGCCGACGTCGGTGCCGAAGGCCTCGCTGGCCTCCGGGCTGCTCTACGTCTACACCAAGCCGGCGAACCGCGTGGGCATCGCGGCCTGGTACTTCACGGCGATCGACCTGCGCACCGGCCGCACCGTCTACCAGCGGCTCACCGGCACGGGCGTCCAGTGGAACAACCACTACGCGGCGATCTACCTGGGGCCGGACAACGCGGCCTACCTCGCGACGATCGCGGGCATGGTCCGCATCGCCGACAGCGAGTGAGCACGGGACGGCCTGCCGATCCTCGGCCGGCCACCGCAGGGATCAGCCCCGCGGCGCGGCCAGGCACAGCTCCGCCTCGCGTGGCGAGCACGGCATCAACTCACCCGCGCTCCCTCCACCCCGATCCGAAGCCGTGACACCCGGCCGGGGGTGCCGGGTCAAGGCATCGTTCGCCCTGACCCGGCAACCGCGACCGGTCAGAAGGTGAACGCCACCGACGGGTCGGCGAGCAGCGCGCCGACGTCGGCGAGGAACTGCGAGCCCTGCTGGCCGTCAACGACCCGGTGGTCGAAGCTCAGCGCCAGCTGCAGCACCTTGCGCACCGTGATCTCGCCGTCCACCACCCACGGGGTGTCCCGGATCGCGCCGAACGCCAGGATCGCCGTCTCACCCGGGTTGATGATCGGCGTCCCGGTGTCCACCCCGAACACGCCGACGTTGGTGATCGTGATCGTGCCGTTGACCATGTCGCCCGGCGGAGTCTTCCCCTCACGCGCGGTGGTGGTGAGCTCGTCCAGCGCGCGGGCCAGCTCGACCAGCGACATCGAGTCCGCGTCGCGGATCTTCGGCACGATCAGCCCACGCGGTGTGGCCGCGGCGATGCCGAGGTGCACGTAGTCCTTGTAGACGATCTCGCCCGTGTCCTCGTCCCACTCGGCGTTGACGTCCGGCGTCCGCTTCACCGCCAGGCACACCGCCTTGGCCGCGAACGCCAGCGGGGTGAGCCGCACCCCGGCGAAGGCCGGGCTCCGCTTGAGCCGCTCCCGCATCTCCATCATCGGCGTGACGTCGACGGTGAGGAACTCGGTGACGTGCGGTGCGCTGAACGCGCTCTGCACCATCGCCGTCGCGGTCGCCTTCCGCACGCCCTTGACCGGCACCCGGCGCTCCCGGGCGGCCGGGTCGAGGACCGGCTCGGCGACCGGCTCCGCGGCGGCCGGCTCGGGGGCCGCGCCCTCGGCCGCCCGCTGGACGTCCTCCCGGGTGATCACGCCGTCCACCCGCTGGGCCAGGTCCCGCAGGTCGACCCCGAGCTCCTTGGCGAGCTTGCGCACCGGCGGCTTGGCCAGCGGCACGTACCCGCCCGCCGGGGCCGTCCCGTTCGTCGCGGGCGCCGGAGCCGCCGGCGCCGGCGGTTCCGGCGCCTTGGGCGGCGCGTTGACCGCCCCCGACGGCCCGTCCGAGGCGGTGGCGGCGGCCGGCTTGCGCGGCCGGCGCTTCGCCGCCGCCTTCTTGGAGCCGTAGCCGACCAGCGGCTTCATCTCCTCCTCGGCTGGCGCCTCTGCCGTTTCCGAAGTGGACGGAGCGGCCGGCGCCGAGCCGTTCGCCCCGCCGGCGGCCGGCGCCTTCCCCCGCGGGTCGATGTCGAGGGTCAGCAGCGGCGCGCCGACCTCGACCGTCTGTCCCGGCTCCGCGTGCAGCTCGGTGACCACCCCGGACCACGGGATCGGCAGCTCGACGGCCGCCTTCGCGGTCTCGACCTCGACCACGATCTGGTTGACCTGCACCTCGTCGCCCGGCTGCACGTGCCAGTTGAGGATCTCGGCCTCGGTCAGCCCCTCCGCGGTGTCGGCGAGGGGAAACTGCTTGTAGTCAGGCATCGGTCCCCCTCACCAGTCCAGCGCGCGGTCGACGGCGTGCAGGATCCGGTCGAGGTCCGGCAGGTAGTGCTCCTCGAGCTTGCTCGGCGGGTACGGGGTGTCGAACCCGGTCACCCGCAGCACCGGCGCCTCCAGCGAGTAGAAGCACTCCTGCTGCACCCGCGCGGCGATCTCCGAGGTGATCGAGGACTCCGCGGGGGCCTCGCTCACCGCGATCAGCCGGCCGGTGCGCCGCACCGACTCGAACACCGGATCCAGGTCCAGTGGGGAGAGCGTGCGCAGGTCGATCACGTCGAGCTCGATGCCCTCCTCGGCCGCCGCGGTCGCGGCGTCGAGGCACACCTTCATCGAGGGGCCGTACGCCACCACCGTGGCCCGCGCGCCCCGCGCCTGCCGTACCACCCTGGACGCGAACAGCGGGTCGGGCGCGGCGGCGGTGTCCACCGGCGCCTTCACCGCGCCCGAGTGGTAGAGCCGCTTCGGCTCGAAGAACAGCACCGGGTCGTCGCACCGGATGGCCTGCTGGATCATCCAGTACGCGTCGGCGGGGTTCGAGCAGGACACCACCTTGAGCCCGCCGATGTGCGCGAACAGCGACTCCGGCGACTCGGAGTGGTGCTCCACCGCGCCGATCCCGCCGCCGAACGGCACCCGCACGACGACCGGCACCTTCACGCCGCCCTGCGTCCGGTAGTGCAGCTTGGCGAGCTGGCTGGAGATCTGGTCGAACCCGGGGAAGATGAACCCCTCGAACTGGATCTCGCACACCGGGCGGAACCCGCGCACGGCCAAACCCACGGCGGTGCCGATGATGCCGGACTCGGCCAGCGGGGTGTCCAGCACGCGCTGCTCGCCGAAGTCCTTCTGCAGGCCGTCGGTGATCCGGAAGACGCCGCCGAGCTTGCCGACGTCCTCGCCCATCACGATGACCTTGTCGTCGGCCTCCATCGCCGCCCGCAGGCCGAGGTTGAGGGCCTTGCCGATGGTCAGGGTCTGCACGCTCGAGGTCGCGCTGTCCGCGACCGCCTTCGTCGGTGCCGCCATCATCGCTCACCCGCCTCTACGAAACCGCCGAGGTAGGCCAGGTACTCCTCGCGCTGCGCGTCGAGCACCGGCGAGGGCTCGGCGTAGACGTTGGAGAAGATCCGCTCGGGCGGTGGATCGGGCATGTTGAAGCAGAAGTCCCGCAGCTCGGCGGCGAACGCGTCGGCGTCGGCCTGCACCTGGTCGAAGAAGTCCTGCTCGATGCCGTGCCGCCGGGTCAGGTGCGCCCGCACCCGCTCGATCGGGTCCTTGAGCTTCCACTCCTCCAGCTCGTCGGAGAGCCGGTAGCGGGTGGGGTCGTCGGTGGTGGTGTGCGCGTCCATCCGGTAGGTGAACGCCTCGATCAGCACCGGGCCGTTGCCGTGCCGGCACTCCTCCAGCGCCCACCGGGTGACCGCGAGGCAGCCGAGGACGTCGTTGCCGTCCACCCGGATGCCGGGGAAGCCGTAGCCGCGGGCCCGCTGGTACAGCGGCAGGCGCGACTGGCGCTCGGTCGGCTCGGAGATCGCCCACTGGTTGTTCTGGCAGAAGAACACCACCGGCGCGTCGTACACCGCCGCCCACACGAAGCCCTCGTGCACGTCGCCCTGGCTGGTGGCGCCGTCGCCGAAGTAGACGATCGTGGCCTCGTCGGTGCTCGAAGGCCGGCCGTCACCGTCGGTGTTTCCTACCTTGCCCTCGAACTTCTGCCCCATGGCGTAGCCGGTGGCGTTGAGGACCTGGTTGCCGATGACGATCGTGTACGGGTGGAAGCCGTGGCGCTGGAAGTCCCAGCCGCTCTGGTCGGTGCACCGGAAGATGCCGAGCAGCTCCTTGAAGTCGACGCCGCGGGTGAAGGCGACGCCGTGCTCGCGGTAGCTGGGGAAGGCCATGTCCCCGGGCTTCAGCGCCCTGCCGGAGCCGATCTGGGCGGCCTCCTGGCCGAGCAGCGGGACCCAGATGCCGAGCTGGCCCTGCCGCTGCATGTGGTTGGCCTCCCGATCACCGCGGCGCACCAGCACCATGTCGCGGTAGAGGCCGCACAGGACGTCGATGTCGACGTCGGCCACGTACGGGTCGAACTGCTCCGAGGGCACTCGCTCGCCCTCGGGGGTGAGCAGCTGGGTGAGTTCGGGACCACCTTCGGTCGTTGCTCGCAAACCCGCTTTCACCTGTTCCGGAGTCGGTTCCGCCGCGGTGGCGGCTGGTCCGGCGCCAGGCTCCGGGCGCGTCCACTGTTCGGGGGACGACATGCGCTTGTCTCCTCGGGTCGATGCCGCGCGGCCGCTTGTGGCGGCCACCACGACTCGCCGGCGGCCACCCGCGCACCGGGTCCGAGCGCTGGGGTCACCGTCGGCGGTGACGGTTCACGCGCACATCCTGGCATGAAATCCCCGGGTGTCGTGAGTCCTCGAAGCCGATTTGTTGTCCGCGCAGGGTTGCTGAGCTGCGGAAACGCTAGGGAGCCCGATGGTGGGGATGCCGAAGGTAGGCCCCTCGCGCGCACCACGCGACCAGCCCGTTCGTGGCCGACCCCGAGCGCCGGAGCGGCCCGGGCGGGCGCGCGATCTCGCGCTAGTGTGACGTGAGACACAGCGAATGCGTGTCAAGATCGGGGCATGGACCAGCGAGCCGTGCGCGAGACGGTCCGGCACCTGTGGGCCGGCGACGCGCTGCGCAGCCTCTCCCATTTCGTGGCGATCCCCGCGCTGTCCCCGGCGTTCGACGTGCGCTGGGCGACCACCCGGCACCTGCACGACGCCGTGACGCACGTGCGGACGTGGCTGGACGAGCGGCCGCTGCCGGGCGCGACCACCGAGGTCGTCGAGCTCCCCGGCCGCACCCCGCTGCTCCTGCTGGACGTGCCGGCGGCCGGGACCACGGGTGCGGAGACCGTGGTGGTCTACGGGCACCTGGACAAGCAGCCCGCGGCCGGTGAGTGGTCACCGGGCCTGGGACCGTGGACACCGGTGGTCCGCGACGGCCGGCTCTACGGCCGAGGCGCCGGCGACGACGGCTACGCCGGGTACGCGGCGGCGACCGCGCTGGCCGCCCTGCACGCGGCCGGCGGCCGGCACGCCCGGACGGTCGTGCTGCTCGAGACGGGCGAGGAGTCCGGCAGCCCGGACCTCGCCGCGTACCTCGACCACCTGGCCGAGCGGATCGGCCCGGTGGGGCTGGTGGTGTGCCTGAACACCGCCGGCGGCGACTACGACGCGCTGTGGCTGGCCACCTCGCTGCGCGGCATCGCGTTCCTCGACGTCACCGTGCGGGTGCTGGAGACCGGCGTGCACTCGGGGCACGCCAGCGGCCTGGTGGCCAGCTCGTTCCGGGTGTTGCGGGAGCTGCTCGACCGGATCGAGGACCCGCGCACCGGGCGGATCCTGCTGCCCGAGCTGGCCACCGAGGTGCCGGCGGAGCGGCTGGCCGAGGTGCGCGCGGCGGTGGCCCGCGGGTACCGGCCGGCGCCGCTGCCATTGGTGGACGGCGTGCGGCTGGTCGACGACGACCCCGTGCAGCTGATCCTGAACAACACCTGGCGGCCGACGCTGTCGGTGACCGGCGCCGACGGGCTGCCACCGGTGGCCGACGCCGGCAACGTGCTGCGCCCGGCCACCACGCTGAAGCTCAGCTTCCGGCTGCCGCCGACGGTCGACGCCGGCGCCGCGCTGCGGGCCGTCGAGCGGGCGCTGACCACGGACGTGCCGTTCGACGCCGACGTGCGGATCGCCCGGCCGGAGGCCGCCGACGGGTGGAACGCGCCGCCGATGGCGCCGTGGTTGCGCTCCGCGCTGGACACCGTGGGCGCGGACGTGTTCGGCCGCCCGTGGCAGGCCATCGGGCTGGGTGGCTCAATCCCGTTCCTCGGGTTGTTCGCGCGGGCCTACCCGGACGCGCAGTTCGTGGTCACCGGCCCGCGCGGACCGGGGAACAACGCCCACGTGCCCGACGAGTGGTTGCACCTGGAGCAGACCGCGCGGGTCACCGAGGCGGTGGCGCACCTGCTGCACGCGCACGCCACCGCACCCGGCTGACCCGCCGTGTTCGCCGCTCCCGTCACCGTGTTCGCGGCTCGCGTCGGCGTGTTGACGGCTCCCGGCGCCGGCCGGGTCGTCAGTTGTCGGCCTTGCGGAACTGGAACTCCTGCGCGGCCGACGAGGTGACGCCGTACTTCAGCGTGGCCAGGCCGAACGGCTTGGCCGGGTCGACCCGGAACAGGGTGGTCGAGCGCGGTGGGTTGCGCTGCTCGGCGGGACCGTAGGTGTAGTCGCCGGTGAGCCCGTCGAAGCTGACCACGCCGAGCTGCTTCGACGCCTCGAGGATGCCCTGCCGGGAGAGGTCGCCGAGCTCGACGGCCTTCTCCAGCACCGCGGTCATCGCCCGGCCCTGGTTGTAGCCGAACGCGAAGTAGAAGTCCGGCTGCTGCTGCGGCGCGAACTCCGCCACCCGGTCGACCATGTCCCTCATGCCCGGCACCGACTCGTCGCCCCACTCGGTGCCCTCGCTGGCGATGATCACGTTCTGCTCCAGGTAGGGCGCCACCGGCGACTGCGCCAGCGCGCCGACCCAGCTCGGCGACTGCGCGTACCACTTCGGCGTGAACCGGGCCTGTGCCGCGGTGCCCCAGATCTTGCCCGCGTCGGTGGGCGTGGCGGTGAGGAACACCATCTCGCAGCCGGCGCCGGCGAGCGCGCCGATCTGCCCGGCGTAGTTCTCCGTGTTGACCTTGAACCGCTGGGTGTTGGTGACGGTGAAGCCGTACCTCTCCGCGGCGAAGTCGATGCCCTGCTGGCCGGCCTCGCCGTACACGTCGTCCTGCACCATCGTGCAGATCCGCGACCGCGTGCCGCCGCCGCCCTCGCCGAGGTAGTGGTCCATCGCGTTGATCGCCTGGATCTGGTACGGAGCGCCGACCGGCAGCAGGTGGTCCTCCCGCACCCACAGGGCGTCGAGCGAGGCCGGCGCGGCGAGGACGTTGTCGGCGCGCAGCTGCGGTAGCACGGCGAGGGTCGGCGCGGTGCCGAGCACCTGGGTGAACGCCACGACGTCGCCCTTGATCTTGTTGTACTGCTGTACGGTGACGTCGGACTTGTACTGGGTGTCCTCCTGCAGCAGCTCCACCTTGTACTTGCCGGCGATGCCGCCCTGGGCGTTGACGTGGTCGAACCACACCTTGTTGCCGGAGGTCAGCGGTTGGCCGATCACGGCGATCGGACCGGACAGCGGGCTGAGCACGCCGAGCTTGATGGTGGTGCCGTCGAAGCCGGGGGTGGCCGCGGGCGCGCCGGCCTCGCCACCGTCGGACCCGCCGTTGTCGCCGGCGCCACCGCAGCCGGCGGCGACCAGCGCCGCCGCGGCGAGCACCGCCGCGAGTCGAGATCGTTGCACCTGCATGGTGACGCTCCTTGCCGCTCGTAGGACTAGTAGGAGAAGGGCCAGGCCTTGAAGTAGTTCTTGACCCGCAGCCAGATGCCGGCCAGCCCGCGTGGTTCCAGCACCAGGAACAGGACGATGAGCAGGCCGAAGATCGCCTGGTTGAGGGCGAAGACGCTGATGAGGCCGTCGCCGCCGACGCTGGTTCGCACGCCGGGGATGGCCGCGCTGTACCGGTCGATCAGCGCGGGCAGCGCGCCGACGAAGATCGCGCCGAGGACGGAGCCGAACACGGTGCCCAGACCGCCGACGATCACGATCGCGATGTACTGGATGGACAGCAGCAGGTTCCACTCGTCAGGGCTGACGAACTGCTGGTAGGCCCCGAACAGCGCACCGGCCGTGGACGCGATGGCGCTGGAGAGCACGAACGCGCCGATCTTGTAGCGGCCGGCCCGCACGCCGATCACCTCGGCGGCCTGGTCGCGGTCGCGGACGGCCTGCAGGGCGCGGCCGGGGCGGGTGCGCACCAGGTTCTTCGCCAGCAGCGCGACCAGCCCGACCAGCCCCCAGACCAGCCAGAACCAGCCCTGGTTGCGCGAGTAGCTCTCGCCGGCGATGGTCAGCGCGGAGAAGTCGACCGGGCCGAGGGTCGCCGGCGCGGTGACCGAGGTGCCGGAGTTGCCCCCGGTGAGGCCGGTGAGGTTCCGCCACAGGTGCTCGCCGACGAAGATCAGGCCGAGGGTGACGATCGCCAGGTAGTGGCCGCGCAGCCGCAGCGCGAACGGGCCGATCAGGCCGCCGAGCACGGCGCCGGTGAGCGCCGCGGCGAGCAGCCACAGCGGCAGCGGGAGGTCGAGGTCGCCACCGACCCTGGCGGTGACGTAGGCGCCGGCGCCGATGAAGAACGCGTGGCCGAGCGAGATCTGTCCACAGTAGCCGGTGAGCAGGTTCAGCCCGATCGCGCCGACCGCGGTGATGCCGACGTAGACGAGCACCGACAGCCAGAAGTCGTCCCGCACCACCGCGGGCAGGACCAGGAAGCCGGCGACCATCGCGACCAGGCCGGCCCTGGCCCACGGGCCGCCGAACAGGCGTAGCTCGGTGGCGTAGGAGCGGACCAGGTTGCGGTGCGGTCGTGCCATCAGATCCGCCTCACTTCCTTGGTGCCCAGCAGGCCGTACGGTCGGATCAGCAGGATCACGATCATCAGCAGGTACGGCACGATCACCGAGACGTTGTCGCCGGCCCAGGAGAACAGCTCGTCCTGGTAGCCGCGGGTGAGCGCCTCGGCGAGGCCGATGATCAGTCCACCGAGGACGGCGCCGGCGGGGGAGTCGAGACCGCCGAGGATCATCGCCGGGAACGCGGCGAGCGCGATGAACCCGATCGAGGGGGAGAGCCCGCCGGGGCCGGCGGCCATGGTGATGCCGGCGAGCGCGGCCAGCGCGGCGGCGATGGCCCAGGAGATCGCGTAGACGCGGCGGGCGCTGATGCCCTGCGCGAGCGCGGCCTCCGGGTCGAAGGCGGTGACCCGCATGGCCAGGCCGAGGGAGCTGAACCGGAAGAAGAGGAAGAACGCAACGACGGCCGCGGCGGTGAGGCCGATGGTCCACAGGTCCCGGACGCCGAAGACCAGCCCGCCGGCCTCGACGGTCCGGATGTTCCACGGGTTGGGCACCTGGCGGTGCTCGAAGCCCCACACCGCGGTGATCAGCGGCTCGAGGACGAACAGCAGCCCGATGGTGATCATGATGACCGCGAACGGGGGCTGGCCGACCATCCGGCGCAGCACGATGCGCTCGAAGCCGGCACCGACCAGCGCGGCGGCCGCGCACCCCAGCACGACGGCGAGGCCGAAGGCGAGCGCCAGGGTGTCGGCGAAGGTGTAGCCGAGGTAGGCGCCGAGCGCGAGCAGCCCGCCCTGGGCAAAGTTGATCACGCCGGTGGACTTGTAGATCACCACGAACCCGAGCGCGACCAGGGCGTAGGTGGAGCCGAGCGCCAGCCCCGCGAAGCAGTTCTGCAGAAACGTGATCACGTCGCCACCACCCAGGGGGAGAGCCCGGCGCCGCCGGCTCGGGCGCCCTGGTGCCGCGCACGGCGGAGCCACTCGCTCCGGCGACCCTGGCGGCCTCCGTGAACGTGATGACCTTCGCGAGCCTGGCGAACCCGGTGGCTTCCGTGAGCGTGGTGAGTACCGCGAACCTGCTGGCTTCCGTAATGCCGGCGCGCTCCACGAACCCCGCGCACCCGGAGCGCGGCACCAGCCCACTGAGCTCCGCACGCCTGGCGGACTCGGCGAACCACGCGAGCTCCGCGAACCGAACCGGCGCCGCGAACCCCGCAAGCTCCACAAGTTTGATGGACCGCGCGAGCCCCGCCACCCCGGAGCGCTCCTCGAACCCCGTGATCTCCGCCATCCCGACGGGCGCCGCGAACACCACAAGCTCCACAAACCTGATGGACCGCGCGAGCCCCGCCACCCCGGAGCGCTCCCCGAACCCTGTTACCTCCGCCATCCCGGTGGCCACGAACCCCGTGAACTCCGCGAACTCGATGGGCGCCACGAACCTCGTGCGGTTCACCTACTCGGTGAATCCCGCGAACCTGGTGAACGCCACGTACCTGGTGAGTTCCGCGACATGAGCCGCCATCGGAAACGACGAGAGCCGCCGGAATCGAGCGGGCCACACGAACCGGGTTGGCCCCGCGAGTCTCGTACGCTGGGTGTGAGTGGGGCGCTGCCGCCGCGAAAGCCCCATTCGGTTCGCGATTTCCTCGCGCGCGCGGTGGGGTGCGCCCGCCCATCCCAAGGGGGCCGTCCCAGCTCCAGTCTACCGGGGATGGGGGTGCGCAAGGGGGCACTCGCGAAATCTGTGGACAACCGAGACCGATGTGGACAATTCGGAGGGCCGGGGTGTCGGTGGGCGCGACCTCCTGCTCGGCCAGCGCCTCGATATCCGCACCGGCCGACGGCCCACCCTCCTCACCCGCCAGCACCTCAACACCCGTATGTGCCAGCAGCCCAATCTCACCAGCCAACAGGTCAACACCCGCACCGACGGGCGGCTCGACCTCCTCACCAACCCGCGCGTCAACACCCGTACCCGCCAGCAGCGCAACCTCACCGGTCAACGGGTCAACACCCGCACCGACCGGCGGCCCACCCTCCTCACCAACCCGCGCGTCAACACCCGCACCAGTCGGCTGTTCAACCTTCCGCCCGCGCCGGGTCGGCAGCTCCTCCGTTCGGATCGTCTTCCCGGCCGGCCGACGGGGCGCTGCCGTCACGCGCACCGCCTTCCGCGCCACGACGACCCCGACCACCCGCAACGCGACCCGCGCCACCACGACCCGCGCCCCAGTCAGCCACACCGCCTTCCGCGCCCCCACGACCCGTGCCCTGGGCACCCGGAGCGCGACCCGCGGCGGCCCGGGCGGTGGCTCGGTCGTCCGGTTGGGCGCACCAGCCGTCGAGGCCGGGCTCATCGGTGCCGGGCTCATCGGTACATCGCCTCGATCTCGTCGGCGAAGCGTTCGGCGATCGCCCTTCGCTTGACCTTCTGGGTGGCGGTCAGCTCGCCGTCCTCGTGGTCCAGCTCCTTGTCCAGCAACGTGAAGCGCTTGACGTGCTCCACCGCGGCCAGCTCCCGGTTCACCTCGGTGACCACGCTCTGCACCAGGCTGCGCACCTCCGGCTTGCCCGCCAGGTCCGCGTACGTCGTGTACGCGAGGCCGCGCCGAGTGGCCCAGTCGCCCACGGTGTCCTGCTCGATGCCGACCAACGCGGTCAGGTACTTCCGCCGGTCGCCGACCACCACCGCCTCCCGGATGTACGGCGACACCTTGAGTCGGTTCTCGATCTCCGACGGCGAGACGTTCTTGCCGCCCGCGGTGATGATGATGTCCTTCTTCCGGTCGGTGATCCGCAGGAAGCCGTCGGCGTCGAGCTCGCCGACGTCGCCGGTGTGCAGCCACCCGTCCGCGTCGACCGTCGCCGCGGTGGCCTCCGAGTCGTTCAGGTAGCCCTGGAACACCCCGGTCGACCGGGTGAGGATCTCCCCGTCCGGCGCGATCCGCAGCTCCACCCCGGGCAGCGGCACCCCGACCGCGCCCAGCCGCACGTCACCGGCCGGGGTGAGCGTGCAGATCGCCGTGTTCTCGGTCTGCCCGTACCCCTCCCGCACCGGCACCCCGATGGCCCACAGGTACTCCAGCACCTGCGGTGCGATCGGCGCCGCCCCACTGACCGCGACCCGTACCCGCACCATGCCGAGCTTCTCCCGCAGCGGCCGGAACACCAGCGCCTCGCACACCGCGAGCACGAGCCGGTCGGTCGGCGTCGCGCGGCCGGTCATCCGCCGCGGCGCGATCCGCCGCCCCTGCCGCAGGCACGCCCGGTACACCGCCCGCTTGAGCCGGGACGCGTCGGCCATCCGGATCTGCACCGCCGCCAGCATCTTCTCCCACACCCGCGGCACGCCGAGGAACACCGTCGGCTGCACGTCGCGCAGGTCCTGCTGGAACGACGGCCCGCCCTCGCCGAAGTTGACCACCGACCCGGCCCACACGGCATCCACCACCGAGATCAGCCGCTCGGCGATGTGGCACAGCGGCAGGTAGCTGAGCACCTCGTCGTCCGGCTCGCCGCCTAGCGCCTCGACGAACACCCGCGCCGAGGCCACCAGGTTGGCGTGCGAGATCATCGCGCCCTTCGGGGGCCCGGTCGTGCCGGATGTGTAGACCAGGATCGCGGTCTCCTCCGGGTCCAGCCGCGCCACCGACGCCGCGTACTCGCGCTCGGCCCCTTCGACGTCACCGAGCCGCTCCAGGTCGGCGAAGGTGAGCAGCCCCGGCACGCCGTCCAGCCGCACCCCGCGCGGGTCGACCACCACGAGGTGGGTCAGCTCGGGCAGTCGCTCCCGCACGGCGAGCGCCTTGTCGAGCTGCTCCTCGTCCTCGGCGATGAGCACCCTGCTGCGGGAGTGCCCGAGCAGGTACTCCACCTCCATCTCCGGGGAGGTTGGGTACACGCCGACGCACTGCGCGCCGAGCCCCTGGATCGCCAGGTCGGCGATCACCCACTCCGGCCGGTTCTCACTGTGGATCGCCACCCGGTCGCCCGCCCCGACGCCGAGCGCGCGCAGCCCGGCGGCCACCCTGGCCACCCGCCCCGCGTACTCCGCCCAGGTCCACTCGCGCCAGCGACCGCGGTGCTTCCGCCGCAGCGCGACATCCCCGCCACGCCGCTCGGCCAGCTCGAGCAGCCGGGCCGGGAGTGTGTCCACCGTGGGTGGCGCGGCGACGGCCGTCATGACGCGCCCCCGGTGTCCCGCGGGTCACCCGCACCCCGTCGGCCTTCGTGATCGTGGGGAAAGGCGTGGGAAAGGGTGTGGGGAAGGGCGTGGGAAAGGGCACTGTCGCTCACGAAGCCTCCCAGGTATGCCTCGATCACCTTGGGGTCCCGCTGGATGCGCTCGGGTGGGCCGGTGGCGATGGCGACGCCGAAGTCGAGCGCCAGCACGCGGTCGGCCAGGTCCATCACCAGCCGCATGTCGTGCTCCACCAGGATCATCGCCACGCCCAGGTCGCGGCGGACCTCGAGCAGGTAGCGGGCCATGTCCTCGGTCTCCTCGAGGTTCATCCCGGCCACCGGCTCGTCGAGCAGCAGCAACCGGGGGCGCATCGCCAGCGCCCGACCCAGCTCGGCCCGCTTGGCCACGCCGTAGGGCAGCATCCCGGCCGGCATCGCCCGGTACGGCTCCAGCTCGAGCAGCTCGATGATCTCCTCGACCGCCGCCCGATGCTCGATCTCCTCCCGCCGGGCGCGGCCCCACCACACCATCCCGGACAGGAACCCGGTGCGCATCAGGTGGTGTCGGCCCAGCATCAGGTTGTCGACCAGCGACAGGTGCCCGAACAGCCCGAGGTTCTGGAAGGTGCGGGCCACGCCCAGCGCCGCGATCGCCGCGGGCGGGCGGCCCACCAGCGACTCCCCGCCGAGCTCGATGCTGCCGGACTGCGGGCGGTAGACACCGTTGAGGCAGTTGAAGATCGACGTCTTGCCGGCGCCGTTCGGCCCGATCACCGCGAACAGCTCACTCCCACAGACGGAGAAGCTCACCCCGTCGAGCGCGGTGACGCCGCCGAAGCGCAGGGTCAGGTCCCGCACGTCGAGCAGCGGCGTGGCGGTTGCCGAGTCGGGTGAGGCGCGGCTGGGCACCTCGGTCAGGCGCTCCATCGCTTCTTCCTCCGGTAGCTCTTGACCTCGGCCAGCGACCGGCGGCCCTCCTCGGCGGTCGCGCCCAGGTAGAACTCGCGAATGTCCTCGTCGGCGAGCAGCTCCGCGCTCGGGCCGTCCTTGACGACCTTGCCGGTCTCCAGCACGTATCCGGAGCCGGCGATGGACAGCGCCATCACGGCGTTCTGCTCGACCAGCAGCACGCTCGTGCCCTGGCGGTTGATCTGCACGACGATGTCGCGCACCTGCTCGACGAGCTTGGGGGCCAGTCCCAGCGAGGGCTCGTCGAGCAGCAGCAGCCGGGGTGCCGCCATCAACGCCCTGCCGATCGCGAGCATCTGCTGCTCGCCACCGGAGAGGTATCCGGCGACGGAGCGCCGGCGGCGCGCCAGCACCGGGAACAGGTCCAGCACCCTGGCGTAGGACTCGCGCACCTCGGCCCGGGACCGCCGGGTGTACGCACCGGCCCGCAGGTTCTCGTCGACGGTGATCTCGGCGAAGATCCGCCGGCCCTCCATCACCTGCGCGATGCCGAGGCGGACGACGTCGGCGGGGTCGGCGCCGGTGATGTCGGTGCCGTCGACCCGCACGGTGCCCTTGGTGATCCGGCCGCGGTGCGGCATCAGCAGGCCGGTGACCGCGCGGAGCAGCGTGGTCTTGCCCGCGCCGTTGGCACCGAGCAGCGCCACGATCGAGCCGGTGGGCACGTCCAGGCTCACGCCGCGCAGCACGAGCACGACGTCCTCGTAGACCACCTCGAGGTTGCTCACGGACAGCATCGGCGTCGCCCGCGCCGTCTTCGGTGCTGACACAGCGTTGTCCCCGTTCGTCGTCGAACCGAGCAAACCGCCTCAAACAACAGTGATCCGGATCACGGTGGGTAGTGAAGGTAGTCGCCGTGCCGGCAGTGATCAATAGCGCTGCCGAACCGTGACCTGCCCGGAACCCGCGCCAACGGTAAGCCTCGGCGGTTGACCTAAAGGATCGATAAAGAAGACGTTTACCCGGCCGAGCCGCTCCGCTCGATAGAACGAGCACATGGTGGACGCGCCACGTTCCGGCCGGGCCGGAAGCCACCCGATCGGGCGGCTCGACCACTCCGCCTACCTGGCCATGCCCCGGCTGCCGGGGCTGGACGGGTTGCGCGCCCTCGCGGCACTGGCCGTGGTGTTCTTCCACTTCGGCGGCCCCACATGGGACCGGTTGCAGGGCTGGATCGGGGTGCAGTTGTTCTTCACCCTGTCCGGCTTCCTCATCACCACCCTGTTGCTGCGGGAGGAGCGGGACCTCGGCCGGATCCGGCTGCGCGCGTTCTACCTGCGCCGGGTTTTCCGCATTCTGCCGGTGTATTTCCTGCTGCTCGGGCTGACCGTGGTTTTCGTGTCGATCGGGGGCAACCTCACCGACAGCCGGCTGGCCGACGCCCTCCCGCTGTACCTGGTTTTCGGCAACGAGCTGGTCGACTACAACACGCCGTTCGGCGTTTCCTGGTCGCTCGGGGTGGAGGAGAAGTTCTACCTCGCCTGGCCGGCGCTGCTCCTGCTCACCGCGGCCGTGGCCCGGCGCTTCACCCTCCGGCTCGGCCTGGTGCTCGCGGGGATCGCGGTCCTGCTGGTCGGCGCCCGGTGGAGCTCGCTCACCCTGCACTACGCGTCGATTCTCGCCGGCTGCCTGCTCGCGCTGGTGCTGCACCAGCCACGTGGGTTCGCGGTGCTGCGGCCGCTGACCCGGCCGGCCGTGGCGGTGCTGGTCGCGCTGGGATTCGTGGCGCTCCAGCTCACGATCGTGCCGCTGCGGGACGCCCTCGGCGGCGGCTGGCGGGCGATCGTCCCGGTCTACGCGGTCGCGGTGGCGCTGCTGCTGGTGGCGGTCGTCGCGCCCGGACCGGTGCGCCGGGCGCTGGAGAGCCGTCCGATGGTGTTCCTCGGCCGGCGCTCGTACTCGCTCTACCTCAGCCAGTCGATGGCCGCGTCCGCGGTGAGCACGGTGATCCCCGGGCCGAGCACGGTCCAGGCCGTCGCGGTGTCGCTGTTCGCGCTGGGCATGGCCTGCGCGCTGTACCGCTGGGTGGAGCGACCGGCCATTCGGCACGGCCGCCGGCTGGCGGAACCGCGGGGGACGGCTACGGTCCCGGCATGACCAGGTCCGGGCAGAGCTCGCCGGCGCCGTCGTTGCGCGGCCGGATCGCCCTGCTGTGCGGTGCCGTCTTCGCCGGCGGTGTCCTCGTCGGAGCCTTCGGGCTGTACGTCCTGCGCGGCTCGCCGACCATCTCCGACAGCGTCCGCATGCTGCGGCTGTACTACCTCGATCCCGACCGTCTCGACTCGTGGTGGCCGGTGCTCGGCCTGCTCGCGCTCGCCCCGCTGGTCGCCGCCGGCTGCTGGCTCCTGCTTCGCGGCATGCTGCGACCGCTGGGCACGGTCACCGCGGCGGTGCGCCGCTGCGCGCCACCGGACCTCGGCCGGCGGGTCCGGCTCGAGCGGGCGCCCCGGGAACTGGACGAGCTGGCGCTGGCCATCGACGACATGCTGGACCGACTCGCCGCCGGCTACGACGCCCAGCGCCGGTTCGCCGCCAACGCCTCGCACGAGCTGCGCACCCCGCTGGCCGCGCAACGCGCGCTGCTCGAGGTGGCGCTGGAGGACCCCGCCGCGAGCACTGACCTGCGCCGGGTCGGCACGACCCTGCTGGCCGTCAACGAGCGCACCGAGGGCCTGGTCGAGGGCCTGCTCACCCTGGTGGAGGCCGACCGCAGACTCGCCGGCACCGAGCCGGTGCGGCTGGACGAGCTGGTGCGGCGAGTGGTCGACTCCCACGGCGACCTGGCCGCGCGGCACGACGTGAGGGCGACCGTCCACATCGAGCGGTGTGTGGTGCCGGGGGAGCCGGTGCTGCTGGAACGGCTGGTGACCAATCTGGTCCGCAACGCGATCCTGCACAACACGCCCGGCGGCCGGCTGGACGTCGCCCTCTCCGCGGACGGGCTGCTGACCGTGCGCAACACGGGCGAGTGGGTACCGGCGGAGCTGGTGCCCGTGCTGTTCGAGCCGTTCCGTCGCGGAGGCGCCGACCGGACCGCGCACCGGGGCGGTGCGGGGCTCGGCCTCGCCATCGCCCGCTCGATCACCACCGCGCACGGCGGCACGATCGAGGCGGCACCGAACGCCGGTGCGGGCGGGCTGACCGTGCGGGTTCGGCTACCGGTCGGTCAGCCGACGAACCGGTAACCGGCACCGACCACGGTCTCGATCACCGGCGGCTCGCCCAGCTTGCGACGCAGCGTCCCGACCGTCACCCGCACCGAGTTGGTGAACGGGTCGGCGTGCTCGTCCCACGCCTTCTCCAGCAGCTGCTCCGCGCTCACCACCGCGCCGTCGGCCCGCAGCAACACCTCCAGCACCGCGAACTCCTTGGGCGAGAGCCGCAGCAGCCGGCCGTCCCGGGACGCCGAGTGCCGGGGCAGGTCGAGCCGCACCCCGGCACGTTCCAGCACCGGCGGCAGCGCGGGTCGCGCCCGCCGGCCCAGCGCCTGCACCCTGGCGACCAGCTCGGCGAACGCGAAGGGCTTGGTGAGGTAGTCGTCGGCACCGAGGCCGAGCCCGTCGACCTTGTCCCGGATCCCGGCCGCCGCGGTGAGCATGAGCACCCGGGTCTCCGCGCCCGCGTCGACCACCCGCCGGCACACCTCGTCGCCGGGCACCCCGGGGAGATCGCGGTCCAGCACCACCACGTCGTACCGGTGGACACCGACCCGCTCCAGTGCCGCCGCGCCGTCGTAGCAGACGTCGACCGCCATCGCGTGCCGACGCAGCCCTTCGGCGACGGCGTCGGCGATCACCGCCTCGTCCTCGACCACCAGCACCCGCACGGCCCGCAGTGTCGCAGCGACACGGTGGACCGCGCGGGCAGGGTGGCAGGATGACGGTGTGGAGCAGAACGTGGACCAGTACCTGGATCAGAACGTCGTGCACGAGACCGTCCGTGGGCTGTGGGCGAACGATGTCCTGCCCAGCCTGTCCGGCCTGGTGGAGATCCCCGCCCTCTCGCCGGTCTTCGACACCGAGTGGCAGCGCTCCGGCCACCTCGACGCGGCCGTCGAGCACGTGCGCCGCTGGCTGAGCGCACGGGACATCCCCGGTGCCGAGGTCGACGTGGTGCGGCTGGAGGGGCGCAGCCCGGTGCTGCTGCTCGACGTGCCCGCCACGCCGGGCGCGGAGGACCGGGGCACCGTGCTGCTGTACGGGCACCTGGACAAGCAGCCCCCGGTCGGCGGCTGGTCGGACGGGCTCGGCCCGTGGACGCCGGTGCTGCGTGGCGACCGGCTGTACGGCCGGGGCTCGGCCGACGACGGCTACGCCGGGTACGCCGCCACCGCGGCGCTGGAGGCGGTGCGCGCGGCCGGCGGCGGGCACGCGCGCGCGGTGGTGCTGCTGGAGACCGGCGAGGAGTCGGGCAGCCCGGACCTGCCGGCATACCTGGCCCACCTCGGCGAGCGGCTCGGCCCGGTGAGCTTCGTGGTGTGCCTGGACTCGGGCGGCAACGACTACGAGCGGCTGTGGCTGACCACCAGCCTGCGTGGGATGGCCCAGGTGCGGGTCACCGTGCGGGTGCTCGAGTCGGCCCAGCACTCCGGGCTGGCCAGTGGGGTGGTGCCCGACTCGTTCCGGATCCTGCGCTCCCTGCTCGACCGGGTGGAGGACCCGGCGACCGGGCGGATCCTGATCAACGAGTGCACCGTGGACATCCCGGAGAACCGTCGCGCGGAGGCCGCGGCCAGTGCCGCGGCGGCACCGGGCGCGCTCGCCGGGGCGTTCCCACGGCACGGCAGCACCCGGCCGGTCAACGAGGACGACGTGGAGCTGCTGCTGAACAACAGCTGGCGGCCCACGCTTTCGGTGATCGGCGCGGCCGGGCTGCCCGAGCCCGCGCACGCCGGCAACGTGCTGCGGACCTCGACCACGCTCGCGCTGAGCTTCCGGCTACCCCCCACCGCCGACTCCGCCGCCGCGCTGACCGCCATCGAGAAGGCGCTCAGCAGCGACGTGCCCTACGGCGCGACCGTGGAGTTGACCGGGGTGGAGCACGCGAACGGGTGGAACGCGCCGGACAGCGCGCCGTGGCTGAGCGCGGCGCTGCAGCGGGTGAGCGACCAGGTGTTCGGCGCGCCGAGCCGCAGCATCGGCCTCGGCGGCTCGATCCCGTTCATGGGCCTGCTCGCCGAGAGGTACCCGGCGGCACAGTTCCTGGTCACCGGCGCGCTCGGCCCGGACTCCAACGCGCACGTGCCCGACGAGTGGCTGCACGTGCCGCACGCCCAGCGGGTCACCGAGGCGGTGGCGCACATCCTGCACGCTCACGCCCGCGGCTGACCCGCACCGCGCACACCCGTGTCCGCGCCCCGTGCCCGCGTGTTCGCCGGCTGTGTCCCCGTGTTCGCGCCGTGCGACGCCAACACGGCGACGTGGAGCGCAAACACGGTGACGGGAGGGCCGAACACGCCGGGGGGTCAGGTGCGGAGGTGGTCGGTGAGGTGGGTGAGCTCGGTGGCCAGCGCGCGGTAGCTGAACGGCAGCTCCATGTTCCAGCTGATCACCCGGCCGGCGCGCACGGCCGGCAGCCGCGCCCAGGTGGGGAACGCGGCGAGGTCGTCGGCCTGCAGGTTGCCCTCCCGGGAGTCCAGCAGGATCACGTCGACCGGGTACTTGCCGGCGTTCTCCCAGCTCAGCGCCTCCCAGTAGCCGCTGTCGGTGGTCTGCTCCGGGACCACCAACGGCATGCCCCGCTGCATCAGGTGCTTCACGGAGGGGAAGGCGTTGGGCTCGCCGACGTAGAGGTGGTCCTGGGTGGCCGAGGTGACCAGCACCCGCTGACCGGACAGCCGCTCGCGCACCACCGCGGCGAACTCCTGGTCGGCCCGCTCGAACGCGGCCTTCGCGTCGGTCACCGCGGGAGTCTGGACGTCGGCGCCGAGCGCCGCGGCGAGGTCGGCGAACTCGCCGATCGCGTCGAGCATCGGCACCCCGGCGAGGTTCACCCCCACGGTCGGCGCGGCACGCTCCACCTGGTCCACCTGCTCGGCCGGGACGTACCACAGCTCGTCGTTCTGGTAGACGACGCTGACCAGCAGCTCCGGCCGCAGCCCGACGTAGGCGTCGAAGTCGAACTCGCCCCACACGTTGCCCAGGGAGGTCACCGACGCCACGTCCACCGCACCGGCCTGCGAGGTGGGCCGCCCGTCGGGCAGCGTGGCCGGGCCGAAGATCCCGACCGGGCGGACGCCGAACTCCCACAGTGCCGCGGCGGCGGTCACCTGTGCCACGATCCGGGTGGGCCGCGGCCCGTCGAGCACCCGGCCGCGGTCGTCGGTGTAGGTCCAGGTGGCGCCGGTCCCGGACGGGGCCTCCTCCCGGTAGCCGCAGGCGGCGAGCCCGCCGACGAGGCCGAGGGCGGCCATCCCGCCGAGGAACCCGCGGCGGCTGAGTGATCTCCGTGGCATCGATCGAGCGACCATAGCCCGTAAGGCTAGCCTTGCCTTACCGTGTCCGCCATGGTGATGATCGCCGCAGCGCCCGCGCGCACCCGGCGCCCGCTCGTGCTGCTCGGCGCGGTCGTGGCGCTGGTGGCGGTCCTCCTGCTGTCCGTCGCGCTCGGTGCGAACCGGCTCGGCCTCGACGCGGTGCTGCACGCGCTGTTCGCCTACGACGGTCGCTACGACGACGTGGTGGTGCGGGACAGCCGGCTGCCGCGCACGCTGCTCGGCGTGCTGGTCGGCGCCGCGCTCGGCCTGGCCGGCGCGCTCATGCAGGCGGTCACCCGCAACCCGATCGCCGACCCCGGGCTGCTCGGGGTGAACTACGGAGCCGCGGCGGCGAACGCGCTGGCCAACGCCGCGCTCGGGCTCACCGCGCCGGACGGGTTGGTCTGGTTCGCCTTCGCCGGCGCGGTGGCCGGCACCGCGCTGGTGTACGCGATCGGCGGCGGCCGCAGCCCGGTGCGGCTGGCGCTGGCCGGGGTGGCCGTACAGGCCCTGTGTGTCGGGGTCACCCAGGGCATGCAGGTGATCAACACCCACGCGCTCGACCGGATGCGGTTCTGGCTGGTCGGGTCGCTGGCCAACCGGGACCTCGCCGCGCTCGACGGCCTGCTGCCGTTCTTCGCCGCCGGCCTGCTCGGCGCGCTGCTGCTCGGTCGATCGCTCAACGCGGTCGCGCTGGGCGACGCCGCCGCCCACGGGCTCGGCGCGAACCCCCGGCTGGTGCGGCTGGCGAGCATGGTGGTCGTCGGGCTGCTCTGCGGGGCGGCGACCGCGGCGTGCGGGCCGATCGCGTTCGTCGGGCTGATGGTGCCGCACCTGGTACGCGGGTTGGTCGGCCAGGACGAGCGCTGGGTGTTGGGGCTGTCCGTGCTGCTCGCACCGGTGCTGCTGCTCGGCTGCGACGTGCTCGGCCGGGTGCTCGGCAGTCCCGGTGAGCTGGAGGTCGGCGTGGTCACCGACGTCGTGGGCGGCCTCGCGTTCGTGTACCTCGTCCGGAGGTTGCGGCTGTGAGCGCGCCGGCAGGGGTCTCCCGGCGGGCCGGTGCCGTGGTCGGCGGGCTGGTGCTGGGCATCGCCGCGCTCGCGGTGCTGGTCATCGGCACCGGCGATCTGGCGCTGTCGCCGGGGACGGTGGTGCGCACCCTGCTCGGGCAGGGCACCAAGTTCGAGTACCTGGTGGTCACCGAGCAGCGGCTGCCCAGGGTGCTGGTGGCGGTGCTGATCGGCGCGGCGCTCGGGTTGGCCGGCACGGTGTTCCAGACGCTGACCCGCAACCCGCTGGGCAGCCCCGACATCATCGGGTTCACCGTCGGCTCGGCCACCGGCGGGTTGCTCGCCATCCTGGTGTTCGGCGCCGGCGCGCTGGCCACGGCCGGTGGTGCGCTCGCCGGCGGGTTGGGCACCGCACTGCTGGTCGGCGCGCTGTGTGGGTGGCGGGGCCTGCACAGCAACCGGTTGGTGCTGATCGGGGTCGGGATCGCCACGGTGCTGGCCGGGGTCAACGCGTACCTGCTCACCCGGGCGCGGATCGAGGACGCCGGCAAGGCGGCCACCTGGCTGGTCGGCAACCTCGCCGGGCGGAGCTGGGGACATCTGGTGCCGCTGGCCGCCGCGATGCTGGTGCTGGTGCCCGCGCTGCTGGTGCTGCGCCGGCCGCTGGGGATGCTGGAGCTGGGCGAGGAGACCGCGGTGGGTGTCGGGGTGCCGGTGCACCAGGTGCGGCCGGCGCTGTTCGGCCTTGCCATCGCGCTCACCGCGGTGGCCACGGCGACCGCGGGGCCGGTGCCGTTCGTCGCGCTGGCCGCGCCGCAGATCGTGCGCCGGCTGACCCGGCTGCCCGGGCCGAACCTGGTGCCGTCGGCCGTGCTGGGGGCGCTGCTGA
Organism: Amycolatopsis arida; assembly: GCF_900115565.1. Lineage (GTDB taxonomy): Bacteria > Actinomycetota > Actinomycetes > Mycobacteriales > Pseudonocardiaceae > Yuhushiella > Yuhushiella arida. The sequence continues at coordinate 509,667 of NZ_FOWW01000003.1, forward strand.
TGCTGGCCGCGGACTTCGTCGGCCAGCGGCTGCTGCCGGCGTCGCTGCTCCCGGTGGGCGTGGTGACCGGCGCCCTCGGCGGCGGCTATCTGTGCTGGCTCCTCCTCCGCCGCCGGTGACGTCAGGCCAGGCGGGTGAGTTGGACGGAGACGTCGAGAGTGGAGCCGGCACCGCCGGTGAAGATGCCCTTTAGCGGGGCCACGTCGGCGTAGTCGCGGCCGGTGGCGACCCACACGTGGCGGGGGCCGACCAGCATCGCGTTGGTCGGGTCGTACGCCCACCAGCCGCCGGTCCACACGTCCACCCAGGCGTGGCTCTCACCGGCCACCGTCTCACCGAGCGCGGCGTCCGGGCGGGTGTGCAGGTAGCCGGAGACGTACCGGGCCGGGATGCCGATCGCCCGCAGCATGACCAGCGTGACGTGCGCGTAGTCCTGGCACACTCCTTCCCTGGCCCGCCACGCGTCGGTCGCCGTGCTGTGCACCCCGGTGCTGCCGGGCCGGTAGGTGAGCTGCTCGTGCACCCACCCGGCGACGGCCAGCACGGTGTCGGTCGGGTCGTTGCCCTTCCGCAGCCGCCGGGCCACCGTCGCCAGCTCCCGGTCCCGCGGCGTGTACTTCGTCGGCCGCAGGAACTCGTCGTGCTCGTCGAGCACCGGCTCGGAGCGCAGGTCCTTCCAGGTGGCCTCGCGCACCGGCGGCACCGCCTCGACGGTCTCCACCACCGACGTGGCCACCACGGTGAACTCGATGTGCGGCGCGTGCAGGTCGAACGACGTGACCTCGGTGCCCCAGTAGTCGGTGTACCGGTAGGCGCGGGTGGCCGGGGTGGTCTCGATCCTGGTCGCCAGCACGTCCTGCCGGCGGTCCGACCGCGGGGTCAGCCTGGCCTCGTTGTACGACTGGGTGGCCGGCGACGCGTAGTGGTAGCCGGTGCTGTGCACCACGCGCAGCTGCCAGCCCCGGTCCGGCGGCGGCGCCGGCGACGCGGCGGTGGACAAGGTCTCCGTCACAACGACACCTCCGCGCCGCGCCAGGCCACCCACGGGGCCGAATGGAAGTACTGCACCGACACGGCCTCCCCGATCTCCCGGATCGTGCTCTGCAACCCGCCGAGCCGCCGGGGCAGCTCGTCGAGCAGATCGGACGGCCGGAGGAACTCCAGCTCGCTGCGGGCCCTGCCGAGCTGGCGCAGCGCCTCGGCCTTCTCGTTGGTCCGCACATTGGTGCGCCGCCGGTCCAGCTGATCGAGGCAGTCCTCGGCCTGCCGCAGCGCGTGGAACACCGAGCGCGGGAACAGCGCGTCGCGCAACAGGAACTGCACCACCCGCGCGGCGTCCAGCGCGCCGCGGTAGGTGCGCAGGTAGGTGTCCTGGGCGCCGGCGGCGCGCAGCACCGTGACCCAGCCGGGCGAGGACGCCGGGTCGTGCACCCTGGACAGCAGCAGCCGCAGCACCATGTCGGCCCGCTCGATCGAGCGGCCGAGCACCAGGAACAGCCAGCCCTCGTCGCGGCTCATCGTGGAGTCGGCGAGTCCGGCGAACATCGCGGCGCGCTCCTCGACGAACACGAGGAACGAGTGCGGGCCGACCCTCCGGGCGTAGCGCTGCCGCTCGGGCACCGCGTTCCAGGTCGCGTTCAGGCACTCCCACAGCTCGGTGGACACCACCTCACGGGCGCCCCGGGTGTTCTCCCGCGCCGCGTTGATCGAGCCGACGATCGAGCCGGCGTTGTCCTTCGCGTAGGCCACCAGCTCGGTCAGCCGCCACACGTCCAGCTCGCCCGGAGCGTCCGGGGCGAGGCCGAGCACCGCGAGCAGCTGCCGGCTCGCGAAGTCGGGGTCGACGCTGGCGTCCTCCAGCAGCTGGTGCACCGACACGTCGAGGATGCGCGCGGTGTCGTCGGCACGCTCCACGTACCGGCCGATCCAGAACAGGGACTCGGCGTTGCGGGCCAGCATCGGCGCCTCCTCGCTAGGACTGCTGCTGTTGTAGCTGCTGGAGGGTGGTCAGCTCGGGGCCCTGCTCCGCGGCCAGCCCGTCCACCTTGGAGCCGGGGGCGAGCGCGGGCGAGGCCAGCTCCCGCTCCGCGGAGGACGAGCGGGCGGCGAGCACCCAGGTGTCCTTCGACCCTCCGCCCTGCGAGGAGTTCACCACGAGGCTGCCCTCGGGCAGCGCGACCCTGGTCAGCCCGCCGGGCTGCACGAAGACCTCCTTGCCGTCGTTGACCGCGAACGGGCGCAGGTCGACGTGTCGTGGCACGAGCTGGCCGTCCACCTTGGACGGCACGGTGGACAGCTGCACCACCGGCTGGGCGATCCAGCCGCGCCGGTCGGCCCTGATCCTGCGGCGCAGGTTCGCCAGCTCCTTGGCGCTGGCCTGCGGCCCGAACACGATGCCGTAGCCGCCGGAGCCCTCCACCGGCTTGATCACCAGCTCGTCGAGGTGGGCGAGCACGTGGTCCAGCTCGTCCGGCAGCCAGCACCGGTAGGTGTCCACATTGGGCAGCACCGGCTTCTCGTCGAGGTAGTACCGGATCATCTCCGGCACGTACGTGTAGACCAGCTTGTCGTCGCCGACGCCGTTGCCCACGGCGTTGGCGATCACCACGTTGCCGGCGCGGGCCGCGTTGAGCACGCCGGCCACGCCGAGCACCGAGTCGGGGCGGAAGTGGACGGGGTCGAGGAAGGTGTCGTCGATCCTGCGGTAGATCACGTCCACCGGCAGCTCACCCTCGGTGGTGCGCAGGTACACCACGTTGTCCCGGCAGAACATGTCCCTGCCCTCGACCAGCTCCACGCCCATGAGCCGGGCGAGCAGCGAGTGCTCGAAGTACGCCGAGTTGTGCACGCCGGGAGTGAGGACCACGACCACCGGGTCGGCGACGTTGGGCGCGGCCGCCGCGCGCAGCGCCCGCAGCAGGTGCGCCGGGTAGTCGCCGACGGGGCGCACCCGGTGCTTGGCGAACAGGTCGGGGAACACCCTGGTCATCGTCCGCCGGTTCTCCATCACGTACGACACCCCGGACGGGTTGCGCAGGTTGTCCTCCAGCACCCGGAAGGTGCCCTCGTCGTCACGCACCAGGTCGATGCCGGCGACGTGGATGCGCACGCCGTTGGGCGGGTTGACGCCGAACGCCTCCCGGTGGAAGTGCCGGCACGAGGTGATCAGCCGGCGGGGCAGCACCCGGTCGCGCAGGATCTGCGCCTCGCCGTAGACGTCGGCGAGGAACGCCTCCAGCGCGCGGACCCGCTGCACCACGCCGCGTTCCAGCCGGGACCACTCGGCCGCGGCGATCACCCTGGGTACCAGGTCGAGCGGGATCGGCCGCTCGTGCCCGGACAGCGAGAACGTGATGCCCTGGTCGACCAGCGCGCGGTCCAGCGCCTCGGCCCGCGCGTTGAGGTCGCCGATGCCGAGGCTGGCGATCGACTCGTACAGCGTGCGGTACGGCGGGCGGACCTTCCCCTCGGCGTCGAACATCTCGTCGTAGGCGCCGGGGTGCGGGCGGCTCGGCGCGAGGTACCCGTCGAACTGCGCGCCGGGCCGGCCGTTGGTCCTGGCCCGGCCGCTGCGGGCGCGACGCCCCGACGGCGGCAGCTGCAGCGCGGCGTTGGCGTTCATGGGCCACATGGTCGCTCACCGGCCACCCGCGGTGACGCACCGGGCGGTCAGCCGGGGGCCGGCGGCACCCGGTACAGCGCGCCGCCACGGGCCACGACGACGATCACGCGCGGCGCGGCGGGCGCGGCGACCGCCCGGAACCCGGCGTCGCCGACCCCGCCCGCGGCGGCGCCGGCGTCCGACCGGGCCACGCCGGTGATGCCGCCGCCGCTGACCGTGCCCCGCTCGTCGACGACCAGCACGCAGTCGACCGGCGCGCCGACCACCACCGCCCAGCCGGACAGCAGCGTGTCGCCGCGCACGGGTACGGTGTCGACCGTCCCGCCAGCGGAGGGCAGGCCGGCGACGTCGATCCGGTCACCGAGCTCCCGACCGGCGCAGCCGAGGGTGAAGTCGGTGGTGAACGGGTAGGCGCCGAGCGCCCGCGCGGCCGGCACGACCGCGGGCTCGACGCTCACCTCGCGCAGCGCGGCGGGGGCGGCCACCCGCAGGGCGACCGGCACCACGCCCAACCCGTCGTACCCGGAGCGCACCTCGATCGCTTTGTCGATACCGAGCGTGAAGGCGAGCACCGCGGGCAGCAGCACCAGGGGCGCGACGTGCCGGGCTCGCGGCCGGTGCAGCACGCCGAGCACCAGCAGCGCACCGGCGGCCAGCCCGCCGACCACCGCGTACCGGCTGATCGTGCCCACGTTCACCCCGACCTCGCCCGCGGTGGTCCGGCCGAGCGCGACCAGCGCCGCCAGCGCCAGTGCGTAACCGACGACGCCCACCCACCCGGCCAGCTCGGGCCGCCGGGTCCGATCCGTCATCCCCCGGGCGAGGGCCAGGACCGCGAGGCCAGCCACGACGGTGCCGGCGAGCACCGCGACCGGGGCGGGGCCGGGCGACCACGGCGCGCCGAGCACGGCGAGGAACGCGGCCAGCCGCCGGTCGGGTTCGGCCGCCGAGGTGGCGAGCGCGTGGTCGCCCTCGGGGCGGGTCAGCAGCCAGCCACCGACCACCAGCACACCGAGCGTCGCCGCGGTGACCACTCGCCACGAGGGTGCGCCGCGCAGCCACGCGACCGTCGCGACGAGGAAGAACGCCGGCAACGCGGCACCGAAGCACAGGACGGCGAGCCCGGCGGCGGCGAGCGCGGACCAGAACCGGTCGCGGTGGGCCAGGAACACCGCGAGCACCGTGCCGGACAGCGCGGGCACCCAGCTGATGCCGTTGGTCGACTGCAGCCACAGCTCGGCGGCGTGCGGCGCGAGCAGGAGGAACGCCAGTGCCGCGGTGAGCGCCGCCCGGCGGGCTGGACCGAGGTCGGCCGGCAGCATCCCGCGCAGCAGCAGCACGGTGCCGGCCAGCAGGGCGACGGTGAGCAGGGTGAGCACGCGGTTGTCCGCGCCGAGCAGGGCCGCGTCGACCCAGAACAGCAGCGAGGGAACCACGAACGGCTGGTCGAGGTGGTAGTCGAGCAGCATCGCCGGCAGCAGCCGGCCGGTGTCGTCGGTGACCTCGGCCAGCACGTGCCAGTAGTCGAGCAGCAGGTGCGCCCGCGGCGCGCGAGCCGCCTGGACGGCGGCCAGCAGCACGGGAACGACCGCGAGGCCGTGCAGCAGGCGCGGGGCCCAGCGGGCGCTCATGCGCGGGAGCGTAATCGCCCTGCTGGTCGTGGCGAGGTGGGTCGCCGGTTACCGCGGCCGATCGGCACGCCATTCCAGGTCAGCGGATGGAGCCTCGGAGTTCAGTGGTTCCGACGGGGCTCGACGGTGCCAGAAGAACTCCACTTCTCCGCTGATGACCCGCCGCACCCCCACGGCGGTCGTCCGGTTCTCGCCGACCCCTGCCGTCAGGGCCTCCTCCAGATGGACCTCGGTCAACGACAACGCGCCCAGCCCGCCAGTGACCGCCGGGTCGTCACCCATCTCGTCCAGGTACTCGGTCAGCAGGTCGTCGGGCAGGCTCAGCCGGGGCCGAAGCGGCATCGGTTCGCCGTCGTATGCGGTCACCCGATAGTCGCCGGGCCGCTCCCCCGCTTCGACTGTGAACCCGCGCGCTCGGAGATAACGCACGAGCGCCATCTCCGGGCCGGGCTGGTCAACGGACATCGAACGATGCTCGCCAACACAACGGCACTACACGGGACACGTGACGAAGGGTAGCCAGGCGAGACGCGCTCAGCGCGGCAGCGCCAGGTTGCCAGGGAAACCACCCAGCAGGGCGGGTCGCAACGGCCTTGTGACGCGGCGATGCTGGGCACCACGGTCGAGAGATGGCAGGATGCGGGCACTCGACCTGGCTGGACTACGAGGAGTGACATCGTGGCACGACGATCCACCCGCAGGCTGCTCACCCTGCTGCCCGCGCTGGCCCTGGCCGCCACCGCGGCGGGCTGTGCCGAGAAGGTCAACACCGGCGGCGACACGGAGGCCGGCGGCGAGATCAACCTGATGAAGCCGGGCAAGCTGGTCACCTGCACCCACCTGCCGTACCCGCCCTTCCAGTTCAAGCAGGACGGCAAGACCGTGGGCTTCGACGTCGACATCGTCGACCTCGTCGCCGAGGACCTGGGCGTCGAGCAGGAGATCTTCGACACCTCGTTCGAGGGCATCGAGTCCGGCGCTTCCTTCGAGACCGGGCAGTGCGACCTCGCGGCGGCGGCCATCACCATCAACGAGGAGCGCAAGAAGGTGATGGACTTCTCCAACGGCTACTTCGACGCCAACCAGGCGCTGCTGGTGCGCACGGGTTCCGGCATCACCGGGCTGCACGACCTCGGCGGCAAGACGTTGGGTGTGCAGCTGGGCACCACGGGTGAGGACTACGCGACCGAGCACAAGGACGAGCACGGCTACGAGATCCGGCAGTTCGAGGACCTCGCGCTGATGCAGACCGCGGTGAAGACCGGGCAGGTCGACGCGGCGATCAACGACAACAGCGTGCTCTACGACTTCGTGAAGCAGAACCCGGACACCGAGGTCACCGAGGAGTTCGAGACCGGCGAGGAGTACGGCATCGCGGTGCGCAAGGGCAACGGCGCGCTGCTCGCCAAGATCAACGAGGTGCTGGCGAAGGCGAAGAGCGACGGCACCTACGACCAGATCTACGAGAAGTGGTTCGGTAAGAAGCCGGAGAGCAAGTAGTACGTCTCGGCCGCCGGTCCGGGTGCCACCCCACCCCGGCCGGCGGCCGAGGCCGGCCATTTCTCGAGGAGACCCCTTCATGGCGATGTCCCGGCGCAAACGCGCCCAAGTGGTCCGCGGCGTGCAGTACGCGGTGCTGGTGCTGGTGATCCTGGCACTGGCGTTCGCGGCCGACTGGACGACGATCAGGCAACAGTTCTTCAACCTGGACGCCGCGTCGGCGCAGATCCCGGAGATCTTCACCGTCGCGCTGGTCAACACGGCCATCTACACCGTGCTCGGCTTCGGCCTCGGGCTGGCGATCGGCCTCGTGCTGGCCCTGATGAAGCTGTCGACGGTGGGGCCGTACCGGTGGATCGCCACCGCCTACATCGAGTTCTTCCGCGGCGTGCCGGCGCTGCTGGTGTTCATCGCGTTCGGCTTCGGCGTGCCGTTGGCGTTCAACATCCGGTTCGACATCTACTCCACGGTGGCGATCTCGCTGGGCCTGGTCGGCTCGGCCTACATCGCCGAGACGTTGCGTGCCGGCATCCAGGCGGTGCCGAAGGGGCAGATCGAGGCCGCCCGCTCGCTCGGCATGTCCTCGGGGCGGACGATGGCCACCATCGTGATCCCGCAGGCGTTCCGGATCATCCTGCCGCCGCTGACCAACGAGCTGATCCTGCTGACCAAGGACTCGTCGCTGGTGTACCTGCTCGGCCTGCTCCGGGAGGACTTCGAGCTGGCGAAGTTCGGCCGGGAGGGGCTGAACACGACGCAGTCGATGACGCCGTTGCTGATCGCTGGGCTCTGCTACCTGATCATCACGATCCCGCTCGGGTACCTCTCGCGGTACCTCGAGGGCAGGACCGGCCGCAAGCAGGACCAAGGGTTGAAGGTGACGGCGTGAACCAGGCCACCAACGAGGTGATCGTCGAGATCACCGACCTGCACAAGGCGTTCGGCCAGCTGGAGGTGCTCAGGGGCATCGACCTGAGCGTGCGCCGCGGCGAGGTCGTCTGCGTCATCGGGCCGTCCGGCTCGGGCAAGTCGACGCTGCTGCGCTGCGTGAACCTGCTGGAGGTGCCGAACAGCGGGACGATCGTGGTCAACGGGTTCGAGATCACCGACCCGGACGTCGACATCGACCGCGCCCGCCAGGGCATCGGGATGGTGTTCCAGTCGTTCAACCTGTTCGCCCACCTGACCGTGCTGGAGAACCTGACGATCGCGCAGCGGAAGGTGCTCAAGCGCGGCAAGGCCGAGGCCGAGCGGGTCGCGCGGGAGAACCTGGAGCGGGTGGGACTCGCCGAGAAGGCGGGGTCGCTGCCCGCGCAGCTCTCCGGCGGCCAGCAGCAGCGCGCGGCGATCGCTCGGTCGCTGTCGATGGACCCCCAGGTCATGCTGTTCGACGAGCCGACCTCGGCGCTGGATCCCGAGCTGGTCGGCGACGTGCTGAGCGTGATGCGCCAGCTCGCCGAGGAAGGCATGACGATGCTCGTGGTGACCCACGAGATGCAGTTCGCCCGCGAGGTGGCCGACAAGGTGCTGTTCATGGACGAGGGCGTGGTGGTCGAGCAGGGCGCGCCGACCCAGGTGATCGGCGACCCACGGGAGGAGCGCACGAAGTCCTTCCTGTCCCGCGTCCTCAACCCGATCCACGCCCAGGGCTGACCCACCCCACCGACTCGCGAGCCGTACCCGCCGCGCTCCACAAGGCCCCCGTGGTCGCACTGAACGCGACCACGGGGGCCTTGGCACGCACTCAGCAGGCGCGTAGAAAGTTTCTGCAATCTCTTGCAAGAGGTTGCGGAGCTGGCCTACTGTTCCCGGCATTCCCCGGATGGTCCCCACCCAGGAGTGCCCATGAACCGAGGCAGCACCGTCGCCGCCCTGCTCGCCACCGCCGCGCTCACCCTCGCCGCCTGCGGCGGGGGTGGCGTCGACACCGATCCGGGTGCCGCCGCGGCCGACCCGAACACCGTCTCCGGCACCATCACCTGGTGGGACACCTCGGACGCGACCAACGAGGCGCCCGCCTTCCGTGAACTGGTCCGCCGGTTCGAGGAGAAGTACCCGAAGATCGACGTCGAGTACGCCAACGTGCCGTTCGACGGCGCCGACGACAAGTTCCGCACGGCCGCGCAGAACGGCAACGGCGCGCCGGACGTGATGCGCGCCGACATCGGCTGGACCCCCACCTTCGCCAAGCTCGGCTACCTGTACCCGCTGGACGGCACCCCCGCGCTGGCCGGCGCCGAGGACTACCTCCCGGTCGCGGCCGAGAGCACCAAGCTGGACGGCAGGACCTACGGCGTCCCGCAGGTCACCGACACGCTCGGGCTGATGTACAACGAGGAGCACTTCGCGAAGGCCGGGATCACCGAGCCGCCGCGCACCTGGGACGAGCTGAGGACCGTGGCGCTCCGGTTGAAGGACGCCAACCCGGGCGGCACCGGCCTGTTCCTGCACGCCGACTCCTACTACCTGCTGCCGTTCGTCTACGGCGAGGGCGGCGACTACGTCGACATGGCCGGCAAGCGGATCACCCTGGACAGCGAGCCGGTGCGGAAGGCGATCGCCACCGTCCAGGACCTGATGGCCGCGGGCGCGGTGACCACCGACACCAGCGCCAACGGCTACACCAACATGCAGAACGCGTTCAAGAGCGGCACCGCGAGCATGGTGCTCAACGGCCCGTGGTCGGTGGCCGACTACCTGACCGGCCAGGCGTTCACCGACCCGGCGAACCTCGGGGTCGCCCCGGTGCCGGCCGGCCCGCACGGGCAGGGCGGCCCGGTCGGCGGGCACAACCTGGTGGTCTACGCCGGGTCGCCGAACGTGGCCGCCGCGCTCCTGTTCGTCGAGTTCGTGAACTCGGCGGAGAGCCAGCGCTACGTCGCCGAGCAGAACAACACCATGCCGACCCGCCAGTCGGTGTATGACACCCCGGAGGTGGCCGGCAACTCGACCATCACCGCGTTCCAGGAGCCGCTGCGGGGCGCCGAGCCGCGCCCGGGCGCACCGGGTGCCGGCGACCTCTACGACCTGTTCACCCCGTTCTACCAGCAGATCCTCGGCGGCCAGGCCAGCGTGCCGGACGCGCTGGGCCAGGCGCAGCGCAAGGCCGCCGACGCGGTGCCGGGATTCGACTCCTGATGACTCCGACGGCTCCGACGGCTCCACTGTGCACCGCCGGGTGGTCCGTACGGGCCACCCGGCGGTCGGGAAGGAGTACCCGGTGACCTCCACGCCGACCACGCCGACCGCCCCGGGCACCGCGGCGGCACCGCTGGGGCCGCCGCCGACCCCGCCGCGCACCCCGCCCCGGCGCCGCCGCCTCGCCGGCTTCTTCGGCCGGCACTACTACGCCTGGGCGATGGTGGCTCCCGTGGTGCTGGTGCTCGCCGTGCTCGTGCTGTACCCCCTGGCCAGGGGCGTCTTCCTGTCGCTGACCAACGCCACGGAGATGAACAGCGGCGGCACGATCGGGGTCAACGAGATCCCGGCGACCTACGAGTTCGTCGGGCTGCGCAACTACATCGAGGTGCTCTCCGGCGCCGACGGCACCTTCTACCCGCGGCTGCTGTGGACACTGCAGTGGACGGTCATCTGCGTAACCCTGCACTACTCGCTCGGGCTCGGGCTGGCGGTGCTGCTCAACCGCGCGCTGCGCGGGCGCACCCTGTACCGGATGCTGCTCATCCTGCCGTGGGCGGTGCCGCCGTTCGTCGCGGCGTTCGGCTGGCGGCTGATCCTCAACAACGAGGGCGGCCTGCTCAACGCCGTGCTCGGCATGGTCGGCGTTCCCGGCGTGGACTGGCTCGGCCAGCCGCTGGCGGCCAAGGTCTCGGTGATCATGGTGAACGTCTGGCTCGGCGTGCCGTTCATGATGGTCGCGCTGCTCGGCGGCCTGCAGACCGTGCCGAGGGAGTTGTACGAGGCCGCCGAGATGGACGGGGCCACCCCGTGGCAGCGGTTCCGCGCGGTGACGCTGCCCGGCCTGCGCCCGGTGTCCGGCACGGTGATCCTGCTCGGCACGATCTGGACGTTCAACCAGTTCCCGGTGATCGCGTTGCTCACCGGCGGCGGACCGGGCGGAGCCACCGACATCCTGGTCACCGAGGCCTACTACCAGGCGTTCCAGGGCATCCGCGACTACGCCGGCGCGGCGACCTACGGCGCGATCATCGCCTCGATGCTGATCGTGTTCGCCTTCTTCTACCGACGCTGGCTGGCCCGCACCGCGAACGAGGTGTTCGGATGACGGCGGCCAGGACCCCGGTACGTAGCCCACTCCGCTCGACCGCGCTGCACGTGCTGCTGGTCGGGGCCAGCGTCGCCGCGGTGTTCCCGGTGGCGTGGGTGGTGCTGACGTCGGTGAAGACCGACCGGGACACCTGGGCCCGCCCCGGCAGCCTCGGCGCGCTGGGCCTGGAGAACTACCGGCAGGTGCTGGTCGACACGCAGTTCGGGCGGTGGTTCGCGAACTCGTTGATCGTGGCCGGCGGCACCACGCTGCTGGCGGTGCTCATCGCGGCCACCGCGGGCTACGCGGCGTCACGGATGCGGTTCCCCGGGCACCGGCCGCTGATGTGGATGTTCCTGGTGGTGCAGATGTTCCCGGCGGCGGTGCTGATCGTGCCGCTGTACAACGTGCTGGCCGACCTGGGTCTGCTGAACACCTACGGCGGGCTGATCCTCGCGCAGTGCACGGTCGCCGTGCCGTACTGCGCGTGGATGCTCAAGGGGTACTTCGACACCATCCCGGTGTCGATCGACGAGGCCGGCCGGATCGACGGGCTCAGCCCGTTCGGCACGTTCTGGCGGTTGATCGTGCCGCTGTCCCGGCCGGGGATCGCGGTGACCGTCTTCTACTCGTTCATCACGGCGTGGGGCGAGGTGGCGTTCGCCAGCGTGTTCATGCAGAGCGAGGACCGCTACCCGCTGCCGGTGGGGATGGCGACCTTCGTCAGCGACTGGACCTCGGAGTGGGGGCTGCTCACCGCGAGCTCGGTGCTGGTGATGGTGCCGGCGGCGGTGGTGTTCTTCCTCGTCCAGCGCCATCTGGTCGCCGGCCTCACCGCCGGCGGCGTCAAGGGTTGAGAGCAAGCGAGAGGAATCGATGACACAGCAGTGGTGGCGCGACGCGGTGATCTACCAGGTGTACGTGCGCAGCTTCGCCGACAGCACCGGCAACGGCATCGGGGACCTCCCCGGGGTGCGCGCCCGCCTCGGCCACATCGCGTCGCTCGGGGTGGACGCCCTGTGGCTGACGCCGTTCTACCCCTCGCCGCAGGCCGACGGGGGCTACGACGTGGCCGACTACCGGGACGTCGACCCGCTGTTCGGCACGTTGGCCGACATGGAAGGACTGATCGCCGACGCGCACGCGGCCGGGTTGCGAGTGCTGGTCGACGTGGTGCCGAACCACACCTCCGACCAGCACCCGTGGTTCGCGGCGGCGCTGGCCGAGGGCCCGGGCTGCGCGGCCAGGGAGCGGTACGTGTTCCGCGACGGGCGCGGGCCGAACGGCGAGCGGCCGCCGAACGACTGGGAGTCGGTGTTCGGCGGACCGGCGTGGACCCGGGTGGCGGACGGGCAGTGGTACCTGCACCTGTTCGACGCCGCGCAGCCGGACCTGAACTGGGAGAACCCGGAGGTGCGCGCCGAGTTCGAGGACGTCCTGCGGTTCTGGCTGGACCGCGGGGTGGACGGGTTCCGGATCGACGTCGCGCACGGGCTGGTCAAGGCACCGGGGCTGCCGGACGTCGGCCGGCCCCGGCAGATCGAGCTCGAGGGCGTGGCCCCGCTGCCCTACTTCGACCAGGACGGCGTGCACGAGATCTACCGGTCGTGGCGGAAGATCCTCGACTCCTATCCGGGTGGGCGGATCGGGGTGGCCGAGGCGTGGGTGCCGAACGCGCACCGCCGCGCGCTGTACCTGCGCCGGGACGAGCTGCACCAGGCGTTCAACTTCCACTACGTGAAGGCGGGCTGGTCGGCCGCGGACTTCCGGCGGGTGGTCGACGAGTCGCTCGCCGCCGTGGCGGAGGTCGACGCGCCGAGCACGTGGGTGCTGTCCAACCACGACATCGAGCGGCACGTCACCCGGTTCGGCGGCGGGGAGGTGGGGCTGCGCCGGGCGCGGGCGGCGGCGCTGCTCACCTTCGCGCTGCCCGGGTCGGTGTACGTGTACCAGGGTGAGGAGCTGGGGCTGCCGGAGGTGACCGACCTGCCGGACGAGGTGCTCGTGGACCCGAAGTGGGAGCGGTCCGGGCGCACCGACCGCGGGCGGGACGGCTGCCGGGTGCCGCTGCCGTGGTCGGGGGAGGCGCCACCGTTCGGGTTCACGACGGGCCCGTCGACGTGGTTGCCGCAGCCGGCGTCGTGGGCGGGGGTGACCGCCGAGGCGCAGGAGGCCGACCCCGACTCGACGCTGGCGCTGTACCGGGCGGCGCTGCGGCTTCGACGGGGGTTGGGCCCGCGTGGGGAGCTGCGCTGGCGGGATCTGGGGCCGGACCTGCTGGTGTTCGAGCGGGGGCCCGGGTTCGTGTGCGTGGTCAACTTCGGCTCGTCGGCGGTGCCGGTGCCGGTGGCCGGCGAGCTAGTGTTGACCAGTGCCCCGCGGAGCGAGTTCGCCGTCGCCGGGGACCACGTGACCATGCCGCCGGACAGCGCTGCCTGGTGGACGACCGCCGCACCGGAGAGCACCGCATGACCCAGCAGCACGCCGAGCAGGCCGTGCGCCTCGCCGACATCGCCGAGCGGGCGGGGGTGAGCGAGGCGACGGTCAGCAGGGTGCTGAACGGCAAGGCGGGGGTGGCGGCGGCGACCCGGCAGGCGGTGCTCACCGCGATGGACCTGCTGGGCTACGAGCGGCCGGCGCGGGCGCGGCAGCGCAGCGCGGGGTTGATCGGGCTCATCATCCCGGAATTGGACAACCCGATCTTCCCGGCGTTCGCGCAGGTGATCGAGCGGACGCTGGCGATGCACGGGTACACGTCGGTGCTGTGCACGCACACGCCGGGCGGGGCGAGCGAGGACGAGTTCGTCGAGGCGCTGACCGGGCGGGGCGTGGCTGGCATCGTGTTCGTGTCCGGGGCGCACTCCGACACCACCGCCAGCCACGACCGGTACGTGCGGCTGGTCGAGCGGGGGATGCCGATGGTGTTCCTCAACGGGTACGCGCCGGGGGTGCGGGCGCCGTTCTTCTCGACCGACGACGGCGCGGCGGTGGAGCTGGCGATCGGTCACCTGCGGGAGCTGGGGCACGAGCGGATCGGGTTGGCGGTGGGACCGGACCGGTTCGTGCCGGCGCAGCGGAAGGCGGCGGCGTTCCGGCGGCTGATGGAGCCGGTGGTGGGGGCCGAGGAGGCCGACCGGCTGGTGGTGCACTCGCTGTTCTCGGTGGAGGGCGGCCACTCGGCGGGGTGGGCGCTGCTGGAGCGGGGCTGCACGGCGGTGGTGTGCGGGAGCGACCTGATGGCGCTCGGCGCGATCCGGGTGGCGCGGCGGCGGGGGCTCGCGGTGCCGAGGGACTTCTCGGTGGTGGGCTTCGACGACTCGCTGCTGATCGCGTTCACCGACCCGCCGCTGACCACGATCCGGCAGCCGGTGCCGGCGATGGCGACGGCCGCCGTACGGACTCTGCTGGAGGAGACCCGCGGGGTGGCTCCACCCAGCGGGGAGTACCTGTTCGCCCCGGAGCTGCTGGTGCGTGGCTCGACCGCGGCCCGCCCGCCCGCACGGGGCTGACGGGCCCGGGTCGCGCCGGATCCGGCGGGCTCGGTGGCCGGGCCGTTCTCGGGCTCCGGACGGCCTGACTACGCGGCTTCCGTGGCGGAGATCCGGTAACGGGCCACCTGGGCGTCGCGGATCGCGGCGCTCTGTTCCGGTGCCGGACCCGATCCGCGGAACCGCTCGAGGTGCTCGTCGGAGTCCCACCGCTCGTACACGTTGATCCGGCCGGGTTCGAGCAGATCGGGCGACAGGGCGAAGTCGAGGCACCCCGGCGCACGGCGAGCCTGCTCCACGACGGCGCGGCATCCGGCCAGGTACCCGTCCCGCTCAGCCGGATCCACCTCGACCCAGCCGGACACGGTGATCATGTCGTCCCCTCCCTGCTCACCGGGAGGCTACCGAGCGACACCGACAAGACGGGATCGTCGCCGGCCACGGACACCCCGAGCCGTCGCCGCGAAGCGCGGATCCGCCCTCACCGTCGGACAGAACTCGTAGGCTCGACCCCCGAGATCGGCCAACCCGACCCCACCCCGGACCGAAATATCGACAAATCCACGATTTAGGCCTCTCTAGACCCTCCCCCGCCCTCTCCGGGGGACCGGCCCCGCTTCCAGCCTATCGACTCTCGGGGCGCGGGACGGGGGTCGCGGAAATCTGTGGATCACTGATGGGTGATGTGGACAACTCGGCCTTGGGCGGGGGTGGTCGGTGGCGCGCTGAGGCTTGATGTGGTATCGAGCGCGGCTTTCGTACGGGGTCGCCTGGGTGGTTCGGGCCGCGTGGGTGGTTCAGCGAAGGTGGTCGAGCAGCGCCACGAAGGACGGCTCGGAGAGGACGAGCAGCGGGCTGGCGTCGCCAAGCTTGCCGTCCCGCACCGCCCACTGGCCGGTGGCCCGCCCGACCTCCACGCAAGCCTCCCCGCTGTCGCTATGAGAAGGCTTCCGCACGCTTCGCGGGTCGGGCACCCCCGCGACTTCCACGCAGTTCTCAGCACCATCGCTCTGCGAGGACTTTCGCATGGATCCCGGGCTGGGAACCGGCGCGACTTCGACGCAGTTCTCGCCACCGCCGCTGTAGGAGGACTTCCGCCAACTGATGCTCTCCAAGACGGGCATCATCGGCGGCGACCTCCTACTACAACTCGGCGATCCTCCGGACAACCAGGTCGATCGTCTGCCGCTCGCTCAGCGCGGCTACCCGTAGTTTGTCATACGCCAGGTTGTAGGCGCGGGTGTGTTCTCGCCCCAGGTAGTCCGAGCCGGTCAGGCTCTCGACGTAGACGATGCCGGGCCTACCTTCGAAGAGATTGACGATGGTGAAAGCCACACCGTGGGAGGCGTGAGCACCTCCATCGAAGGGGATCACCTGCACGGTGATGTTCGGCCGAGCCGCCAACTCTTTCACCCGCTCCAACTGCTTGCGCAGCACCTTCGGACCGCCGATTTGCCGGTACAACGCGGCTTCGTCGAGAACGAGCCAGAGCCGAGCCTCGCCAGACAAGAAGCGCTCGGCACGCGCGGCTCGCTCCTCGGCCATCCGGTCCAGCTCGGCTGGCGAGAACATCACCGCCTCCGCCAACAGCGCGTAGGCATAGTCGTACGTCTGCAACGTTCCGGGAATGACGTCGATGTTGAAGATCTTCACCTCGTGGGCTGCGGCCAGGAGGTTGACGTACTTGACCGCCCAGTCGGGCACCCGCGCCGGCGGTAGCCTGCGCCGCGCCTCGACCGCGAGCTCCCGCAGCCGGCCGGCGCGGTCGTCCACGATCCCGTAGACCTTGATCGCCTTGGCCAGGTCCTTGTCGGTCACCTTGGCGTCACCCTGCTCGATCTTGGACAACTTGCCCGCATACCAGCCGAGCGCCTTCGTCGCGTCGGCCGTGGAGAGGCCCGCCGCCTCGCGGGCGTCGCGCAGCTCCGCGCCGAGAAGGATCCGCTGGACGACAGGGCCGGGGTCAGTGCCACTCATGCGGCCATCTTCCCGCAAGTTGGATCGGGCATGCGTCATCCTATTGGGTGGATGTGTAACTAGAAATTCTAGTTTAGATTTCTTCCCATGGACGACGAGAGCCAGGGACACCTCGCTGCGATCGCGCGAACCTGCCAGCGCGGGTTCCGGTTCGTGCATCTGCGCCGGAACGGCGAGGTGGCCGCGATCCACGGGCAGCGCTGGCGAGCCGGTGCCGTGGACACCTACCTGGTACTGGGTCCGGACGAGGCCGTGGGCGCGCGGTACCGCGCGGAGGACTACGGCATGGCCGGCCGCGCCCCGCTGTGGCAGACCACCGGCTCCGTCGCCGACGTGATCGCCGAGCTGCTCGCCCTGCCGCCGCACGGCGCGCCGGGTGCGCCCCGGCTGGCCGTCCGCCCGGCCAGCGCGCTGTGGATTCCGGGGAGGGTGTTGTGAGGGTGGTCGTGCTGGTCGGCGCGCTGGCCGTCGTGCTGTCGGGTTGCGGCGGCGAGGAAGCGCCGCGGGCGTCGGGCCCGCCCAGCATGCCGCCACCGAGCACGCAACGACCGGTCGGAGAGCTGGACCGGCTGCCGAACCTGGCCTCGGTGCTCACCGCCGACCGGGTGACCGAACTGCTCGGCGGGCCGGCTCGCCCCCTCTCCAGCCCGCGGAGCACCCCGCACTCGCTGCGGCTGGCGGTGTGCAATCCGGACTTCACCGCGACGCTCACGCTGTCCGCCGACGCGGTGCGGTCGGCTGGCGGGTCGTCGGTGGACCTGGCCGGGCGGATGTTCCGGGACGGGCTGATCCCGCCGGAGCGGTTCCGGGCGGTGAGCGTCCGCGGCGCGGACGAGGCGGCGCTGAAGCTCGAGGAGGGCGCGGTCCGGGTCACCACCCGGACGGGCAATGTGCTGATCGACCTCCGGCACGTCGGCGACGCACCGGCCGAGGCCCTGCGGGACCGGGTGGTCCGGCTGGCCACCGACCTGGTCGCGCTGCTCCCGAGGAGCTGACCGTGCTACCGGTCGCGCAGCTCCGCCTCCAACCGGCGCAGCCGGTCCGCGATGTCCTGCTCGGTCGCCCCGGCGACGGTGAGCCACCCCGCGCCGTCCACGCCGCCGACGAGACGACCGTGTTCCGTGTCGATCCAGAACGGCGGTCTGCTGGTGAGCCGCCGGGTGCCGGCGGAGTCGCGGACGGCGGCGTAGAGGTGGCCGACGTGTACGCGCGGCGCGGTGAGCCAGCGGACGATCTGCCGCGCGTCGCGGGCGCTGCCGCCGTCGGACGGGGACTCGCCGGCCCGCAACGCCTCGTAGTCCGCCGCGGCGCAGGACATCGAGTGCACCCGCGCGGGCGGGGTGTCCGGCAGCTGGCGGGCGAGGACCTCGGGGGCGCGCTCCGGTTCGGCTGGCCAGAGGAAGAGGGTGTCGTCGTTGGCGATGGCGAGCACCCCCTCCCTGCCGCTGCGGGCGGTACGCACGGTGATGTTGGTGCCGTTGATGCTGGCCCAGGTGAAGTACTCGGTGCCGGGGCGTTGCAGAACCTGCACGGTGTCGAGGAAGTCGGCGGTGATCCGGCCGCGTTGGGCGAGGCCGAGCTTCTCCAGCTCGGCGTTGGCGTCCTCGCGCAGCCGCCGGCGCTCGTCGGGCGGGTACCACTTCTCCCCGCCGGCGAGCGTGATGTGTGGTTCGCCGAGGTTGTGCTCCTCCAGCATCGCCTTGTACGTGCGGAGGCTGATCTCGACGTGGTCGTGCAGCATGTCCCCCCTCCACCGACCCGCTACCGGGTCGAGCCGTGCTCAGCCCCCGATCGTGGGTGGCGTGGTCTTGCCGAGCTGGCCGCGAAAGACCTGCTCCGGGTCCTCGCCGGGCACCTGGATCTTGCGCTGGTGCTCCTCGTCCTCCGCGCCCTTGCCGCGACCTCCCCCGGCCGCGCCCATCGGGGCACCCATCGGAGCGCCGCCGCGGCCGGTCGCACCCGGTGCGCCCGCGGCGCCCGGACGGGCGGCACCGGGTTCGCCGGGCATCCCCACGCCGGAGCCGCGGCCGGGGGCGGGCGGGGCGCCGGGTGCTCCTGGATTGCCGCCGATCGGGCCGAAGCCGCGACCGGGCGCGGCACCGTACCCACCGCCACCCGCGCGTGGCGCGCCACCGGTCGGGCCGTACCCGCCGGTGCGCGGACCGGGCGAGGTGCCCGTGCCACCACCGGTCGGTCCGTACCCGGGGCCGAAGCCGGGGTTCGGGCGCGGCGGGGGAGTGCCTCCCTGGCCGGGAGGCGGCCGGTAGCCGGTGCCACCGCCCGGGGTGCGTGGCGGCGGCGCGGTCCGCGACGGGGCGGTGGCGTCGCCGGGCTGCCGGGTCGGCGAGGTCCAAGTGGCGGCCGGCGCCTGCGGTTGCGGGGTTGGCGCGGGGGCGTTGACCTGCGGCGGAGGCGCGACGGCACCACCCGTGCCGCCACGGTAGCCGCTCGTGGTGGTCGGGCCGTCGTAGGCACTGCCACCACGCACGTTCGGCGAGGTGCCACCGGGGTGGTCGACGGAACTGGCCGGTGTGGTCGTGTCGACGCTGCCGCCGGGCGCGAGGCCGGCCGGTTGGTAGTCGAAGGCCAGCCGGGAGCGATTGGCCTCGGTGGCCGCGGAGTAGGCCTCGTACCGCGCGATGTTGTTCTGGTTGTCCGCCACCCACCGCGTGGCCACCTCGACCGGATTGCCGAGCACCACGTCGTTGAAGTCGAACTGCGGACGCTCGGTCTCGAGCGGGCGCAACGCACCACGGGTCTCGTGGAAGGCCGAGTTCTGCTCGTACATCGACTCCCGCGCGGCCTGCAGCTTCGCGGCCGCGTCGACACTGGTCTCGATCAGCGGAACGAGCCCGGCGGAGGCGGACTCCGCACCGCCGCCCTTCCAGAACTGGAGCAGCTCCATCTGCCCGCGCCCGAGCGTAACCGCCATCTGCTGGTGGGTGACCTCCAACCGGTGCGAGGCCTGCTGTGCGGCGTCGAGCTTCTCCGTGGTCGCGGCGTTGGCGTTCATGAGCCAGAAGATCTCCGCACCCGAGTAGGCCATGTCACTGCACCTCCTTCAGCCGCTGGACCGCTAATTCCGCCACCTTCGTCACTGCCCCACAAGGATTCGCATAATGCGGGCTACCGGGATCTATGATGCCGATGAAAAGATACTGCTGGTCATTCCGAACCCCTACGGCCAGCGAGCAGCGGCCGTCACTCTTTGGCGCAGTGGTTCGATAGACCACCGCAGGGTAACCTGCAATTTCCGGCACCGGTGTGAAAAGCGGGATCTTCCCCTGCGCATGTTTCTCATACAGGGTATCGAGCCCGCCGGCGAAGTCTTCACTGTTCAATCCTGCGCTGATACTGCTCGTACGATCCAGAAAAATATCACACGTAGTACTTCTCTGCGCGGCGCTGTCGCTACGCAAGCTTTCCACCTGAAGCCCTACTGCTTCAAGTTGCTCCTTGGGTACGAAGTCGCAGGGAGCAGCCTCGACCTGGGCAGTGTTCAGCGGATTGGCAACCAGGGGCGCACCATGCTGTGGAGCATCGCCATCGATTCCGGACGTAGGCGGCGCCGGTGACGCCGTACCACTCGTGCCTCCACGGTCACACGCGCCCGCCACGGTGAGAGCGACAAACGAAACGCCAACGACAAGGGCTCTAGGACGCATCGCCAGCCTTTCCCCGCAATGCCTCCAATGCCGCCTCATCCTGGCGCGAATAGGCATCTCGAACTTCTTTTAGCGTGTCTATGTAGGCAGTCAAGAAAGTCCTGTTCTGCTCAAAGACTCCTTTCCAGGACTCACCAGACCGGTTCGCATCCGCTACGTACGACTCGCTCACCAGCTCGTGGCCGGGTGGATCGATCCCGGTCACGTAGCCTGCATCCCGTTCCAACCGCAGAATGTCGTTACGTATCACGTCTTCGAGATAGCGGATGACGCTGTCCATGGCGTCCGGGTCGAACTCCCAGGCGCCGCCGGCCGAGGCGGACCCGAAGTCGATCTTCGCCTGGGCGGCACCCAGAGCCGCGTAGTCCGGCGCCGCCTTTCCCTCGACGACCTCCACGCCACCCCCGGGCGCTGGTTCGCCTCCCACGAGCATGCCCTCCCTCGCACGTCGTTCCCGTGGCACCCCCGCGCCACGCGTGTTCAACGGCTCACCGTCCGTTGCAGGGGCCGATTCTGCCACAGGCAACGCCCCGCAAATAGCCGTTCCGAAAGGAACCGAACGCGTAGGGTGACCGTCTCAGTACCGCAGCCGATACACCCGGCCACTACTCCGTCAGGTCGCTTGCGAACGCTGTTCATGATCGGCTTCGCTGGGAGCGCCGGGTGCACCGAAGCGGAGGAGACCGACATGCCCTTTCTTCGCGGTGGCCGCGAGGCGGGGGACCCCGACGACGCGCCCGCCGTCCTCACCGAGTCGTCCCGCCCCCGGTTCGACCCGTTCCGGCCCGACCCCGACCCGGCCTTTGAGGTCGACGCCGCCGACCTGCTGCGCCCCCTGCTCGAACCCGGCCCCGGCGGCCTGCTCCGCTGGCGCAAGCAGTCCACCAACGCGCCGATCGTGCATGTCGAGGACGCCTACATCATTGGAAGGCTCGACCTGCGCGCCGCCGACCTGCGCTTCCTCTTCCGCTTCGAACGCTGCCGCTTCGAGCACCCGCCGGACGTCCGCGAGGCGAATCTCCTCGGCCTGGTCTTCCGCCAGTGCTGGCTGCCCGGGCTCAAGGCCCGCAACCTTCGCAGCCGCAACGACGTCCGGCTCATCCGCAGCTGGGTGGAGGTGGACGACAGCGGTCGCGTCGACAACGAGACCACCGTCCGTCGCGCCCGCGACGTCGACCGTGGAGTGCCGGACGCCGCGGTGAACCTCACCGACGCCGTCATCGAGGGCTCGCTCATCCTCACCCGCACCCGCATCGAGCACCCCCGCGCCAAGGCCGTCCAGGCCGACCGCCTGGTCGTCACCGGCGCGCTGCTGGCCTACCGCCTGGAAGCCGTCGGCGAGGTTCGCATCCCCGGCCTGCGCGCCGGCGGTAACGTCAACCTTTCCGGAGCCACGCTGCACAACCCCGACGGCTTCGCGCTCAACGGCAACGGCGTGCACATCGGGGGCAGCCTGCTCTGCGAGATCGACACCTACAGCCGGGAGCCCGAGAGCCGCCCGTTCTCCGCCAACGGCGTGCTCTTCCTGCCCAGCGCGAAGGTCGACAGTGACATCGTGCTGCGCGGCGCCAAGCTCGAGGTCGACCAGACCGGACCGATCTGCGTCGACGCCTGGACCACCGGGGACCCGTACGTCGACCCCCGACCGGCGCTGATCGCCGACCGGCTCCGGGTGGACGGCAACGTCGAGCTGTCCGACCAGCTCGACGTCGTCGGCACGATCCGCATGGTCAACGCGCACATCGGCGGGTCGCTGCGGCTCGCCGGGGCGCGGATCAGGGTCCGTCGCGGGGAGGTGGAGCCCTACTACGACCGCGCGCTGCACCTCGACGGCACCGAGATCAACGGTGACGTGCAGGCCACCGGTTTGCGGGTCGACGGCATGCTGCGGCTGGCCGACGTGACCATCGGCGGCAACGTGCTCGCCTGGAACGCTCGGCTGCGGCACCCCGACCGGGACGTCCTGTCCGCCCGCCGCTCCCGGATCACCGGAAACCTGCACCTGATCAACACGACGCTGACCGGCACGCTGCGGCTGCAGGGCCTGGACGTCGGCGGCAGCATCGTCCTGCAGGGCACGCAGCTCAGCGAGCCGTTCACGTTGAGCTCCAGCAGCTACTCCGTCGACCTGCGCACGGTGCGGGTCGGCCGGGACGTGGCGATGAACGCCTACCGGGAGCGGGCGTTCCACGCCGAGGGCGGGGTGACGATGGATGGCGCCACCGTCGGGCGGCGGGTGGGCCTCGATGGGGCGGTGCTGACCTCGACCGACGCCCACCGGATCGCGCTCGACGCGGGCGGGGTGACCGCCGACGAGTTCGTGCTCACGCTCGCCGAGCCGCCGCGCGGCCGGGTACTGCTGGGCGGTGCGCGGTGCGGCACGCTGACCGACAACGAGGAGCTGTGGCGCGCCCGCGACGGCATCGAGTTGGAGGACTTCCGGTACGACGCGCTGTCCGAGTCGGTGCCGCTCGGCGGCGACAGCATCATCGACCGGCGCATCGAGCTGCTCGGCCAGGCGATGGGTGGTTACCGGCCGGGGCCGTACGACCAGCTGGCCAGCATGCTCCGCGCGTGCGGCAACGAGGAGCACGCCGACACGGTGCTGCTCCGCAAGCAGCAGTACCGGTACGAGTCGCTGGCGCGGGGCTACCGCTTTCTCGGGCCCGGCGTGCGGCTGTGGAGTTGGCTGCAGCGGTGGATGGTGGGTTACGGCTACCGGCCGGTGCGCGCGCTCGCGTGGCTGCTGATGCTGCTGGTCGCGGGGAGCCTGTGGTTCGGCCTCGGCTCGGACGACTGCGTGCGGGACGACCGGCTGCACGCCATCGACAACGAGCGGTGCGTGGTCAACGAGGACGACACCGGGCTGGAGTGGAACCCGGTGCTCTACACCGTCGACCTGCTGGTGCCGATCGTCGACTTCGGCAACAAGGGCCGGTGGTACATGGGCGGCGCGGACAAGTGGGTCGCCGTCGGGTTCACCGCGATGGGGTGGGTCCTGGCGACCACGGTGGCCGCCGGCGTGACCCGGACGCTGCGCCGCAACAGCTGACCGCTCGGCCCCGCGGTAGCACCACGTCCCAGGATGCGCCAACGTTCGCCCCTGCGGCAGGGATGCCAAGGAAGCCGACAATTCCGAAAAAGCCGACACGCGCCGCCCAGGTACCCCACCCCCCACCCGCACCTTGGGGGCGGCCCCGCTTCCAGTGTATCGAGGGTATCCGAGAGGCTTTGCCGGAAAGCGCTTTCTTCCAGGAGTTGTCCACACTCCGGCGGGCCTGTGGACAAGTGTTTCCGCGCGGGATGGACGTGGCGCACGACGGCGACCTGTCCGGCTCGACGCATACCGTACTGTTGGTATGTCGACTGCGAGGAGAGCGAGATGACTCTGGGTCAGCCCAGTGCCAGTGGCACGATCGAGATCGGCGCCTCGGCCGACGAGGTGTACCGGATCGTCAGCGATCCCGGGGCGATGGCGGACCTCGCCGACGAGTACTCCAGCTTCCGCTGGCTCGGCGACGCCAGCACGCCGCGGGTGGGCGCCCGGTTCCGCGGCCGCAACCGTCGCGGGGCACGCCGGTGGAGCACCGTCGCCACCATCACCGACGCCGAGCCCGGCGTGCGCTTCGCCTTCGACGTCACCTTCGCCCGGCTGCCCGTCTCCCGCTGGCAGTACGACATCCGGTCCACTTCGGACGGCTGCGGGGTGACCGAGAGCACCTGGGAACGCCGCCCCGCCTGGTTGAAGGTGCTCACCTCCACGGCCACCGGCGTCTGGCGCCGTGCCGAGCAGAACCAGCACAACATCACCACCACCCTGCGTCGCCTGAAAGAGCGAGTGGAATCCGCGCGAGCGCGGTAACGGTTTTCCCGGCCCCCGCGATCTACGTCCTGTCACGGCACGTCACCGCCGACTTCCACCCAGCGACCACGTAGAGAGCACGGGCCTTCCACACATGCGACTGATGCGTTCCCTCGCCGTCCTCGCGACGGCCGGCTGCCTCACCGCCACCCTGGTCGGCTGCACCGCCCAGCGGCCGGGCGCCCCCGACCGGACCGGCACGGTCGACAAGATCTACGACATCGAGAAGACGGTGACCAAGACCCCCGAGGCCACCGGCGTCGCCCCCAACAGCTGAGCCGAGCGGAACAGCCGGCGCACCCGGTTGGTTGAGTCGGGACGTGGCTACCGTCCGACCTGTACGACCCTCCGCCCGAGTACGCGCCCCCGAGCTCACCGGCGACCGTTGGCTCAACACCGGCGGCCGCCCGCTCCGGCTCGCCGAGTTGCGCGGCCGGATCGTCCTGCTCGACTTCTGGACCTCGGGCTGCATCAACTGCCTGCACGCGCTGGACGAGCTGCGCCCGCTCGAGCGCGAGTTCGCCGACGTCCTGGTCACCATCGGGGTGCACTCGCCGAAGTTCCGCCACGAGGGCGAGGCCGCGGCGATCGACGCCGCGGTGCGCCGGCACGACGTGCACCACCCGGTGCTCAACGACCCCGACCTCACCACCTGGCAGCAGTACGCCGTCAAGGCCTGGCCCACTCTCGTGCTCGTCGACCCCGAGGGCTACGTCGTGCACGTCGCCGCCGGCGAGGGCCACGCCGACGCGCTGCGCCGGGTGATCACCGAGCTGGTCGCCGAGCACGAGCGCCGCGGGACACTCCGCAGGGGCGGGAGCCCGTACGTCGCCACCCGGGACGACAGCACCGAGCTGCGCTTCCCGAGCAAGGCCGTGCCCACCGCCGAGGGCACCCTGCTGGTCGCCGACACCGGTCACCACCGCGTCGTCGAGCTGGCCGCCGACGGCCGGACCGTGCTCCGCGCCTTCGGCGACGGCACCCGGGGCGACACCGACGGCCTCGCTCCCCGCTTCGCCGAGCCGTCCGGCATCGCCGTGCTCCCACCGGAGGTGGCCGTCCGGGTCGGCTACTCGGTGGTGGTGGCCGACACCGCCGGCCACCGGCTGCGCGGGATCGACCTGGCCACCGGCACCGTCACCACGGTCGCCGGGACCGGCCGGCAGTGGCGTACCGGACCGGACGCCGGCCCCGCCCGCGACGTCGACCTCACCAGTCCCTGGGACGTCGCCTGGTGGCAGCCCGCCGGCGGCGTGGTGGTCGCCATGGCCGGCAACCACACCCTCGGCCTCTTCGACCCCGTCGCCGACACGGTCGCCCGGTTCGCCGGCACGACCGTCGAGGGTCTGCGCGACGGCGCCGCCGGCAGTGCGTTCTTCGCCCAGACGTCGGGCCTGGCGGCGACCGACGACCGGCTCTGGCTGGTCGACGCCGAGACCTCCGCACTGCGCTGGATGCGGCCGGGCGACGGTGCCCAGGGCGGGTTCACCGTGCACACCGCCGTCGGCACGGACCTGTTCACCTTCGGCCACGCCGACGGGCCCGCGGACGCGGCGCTGCTGCAGCACCCGCTCGGCGTCGCCGTGCTGCCGGACGGCTCGGTCGCGATCGCCGACACCTACAACGGCGCCGTTCGCCGGTACGACCCCGCCACCAACACCGTCAACACCCTCGCCCGCGACCTGGCGGAGCCCAGCGGGCTGGTGGTGCGCGACGGCGAGCTGCTCGTAGTCGAGTCGGCCGCGCACCAAATCCGCCCGGTGCCCACCGGCGACACCGCCGTGATCGACGGGCAACGGCAGGTCGTGCGGCGCCCGCCAACCGTGCTCGCCCCTGGCGAGCTCGACCTCACCGTGGTCTTCGTGCCGCCGCCGGGCGAGAAGCTGGACGACCGCTACGGGCCGGCGACCCGGCTGGAGGTGACCGCGGCACCGCCCGAGCTGCTGGTCGAGGGCGCGGGCGGCGGCACCGAGCTGACCCGCCGGCTCCGGCTCGCCGGTGACGTCCGCGAGGGCGTGCTGCAGGTCGTCGCGCAGGCGGCCAGCTGCGACGTCACCGCCGAGCACCCGGCATGCCGGGTGACCAGGCAGGACTGGGGCGTACCGGTGCGGATCGAGCCCGGCGGCGCCCCGGTGCTGGAGCTCGTGATGGCGGGCTCGTGACGGCCGGACCCGAGAAAGGCGACGGTTACCATGGCGGCTGTGCCCGACAACGAAGAGACAGCCGGAACGGACGTGAAGCTCGAGATCCAGATGCTGCACGACCGGGTTCTGGTCCGCACGCCGACCGACGAGGGGGAGAGGCGCAGCAGCGGCGGCATCGTGATCCCGGCGACCGCGCAAGTGGCTCGCCGACTCACGTGGGGCGATGTACTGGGGGTGGGCAATAATGTGCGCAACGTGAAGGTGGGAGACCGGGTGCTCTTCAACCCGGAGGACCAGTTCGAGGTGGAGATCCACGGTGCGGGGTACCTGGTGATGCGGGAACGGGACATCCACGCGCTGGCGACCGAGCGCACCGAGCACGGCACGGGGCTGTACTTGTAACACCCGGTTCGGGAGGGGCGAGTGGCCGACGAACACGACTGGCCGGAGCAGGACTCCGAACCCGCCGACCAGGCCGCGGTGACCCTGCACGCCCAGCCACCCGGCACCACCGACGGCCTGACTCCCTACTCCCGGGACTACCCGAGCGCGCCGGACGCTCCGGGCGGGACGGCCGACCCGGGCACCGAGAACACCGCGGGTACCGAGGCCGGCCCGGCCACCGCGCACACCCCGGGGCCGGTGCACGGTCCAGCCCTGGCGGACATCCGGGGCGAGACGAGCGGCCCGGACACCACCCGCGTCCCAGAGGTCACGGTCGACCCGGACCACGAGGACACCGTCGTCATCCCGGACGCCGTGGAGACCTCGGTCGTCCCGGCGATCCCGGATGCCGACGAGATGACCGCACCCGGCATCGAGCAACCCGGCATCGAGCAACCCGACACCGAACAGGCCGACACCGAACAGGCCGACGACCCGGAGCTGGTCGACGAGCTCATGGCGGCCGGCAGCGGCGTCGCTCCGCCTCCGGCCACCCCCACCCGGCGGCTGCGTCGCGGGGTCGGTGTGGCGCTGATGATCGCCGGAGGCACCCTCGCCCTGCTCGCCGTGCTCTACACCGCCGACCTCCTGCTCAGCGTGGGCCGCGTCCCGCGCGGGGTCACCGTCGCCGGGGTGGCGGTCGGCGGGATGAAGCGCGCGGACGCCGAGCAGACCCTGCGCCGCGAGCTGGAGCCCCGGCTGATCGAGCCGGTGATTATCCGCGGCGGCGACGTCACCACACAGCTCGACCCGGTGACCGCCGGGCTCGGCCTCGACTGGCACGGCACCGTGCAGCGCGCCGGCAGCCAGCCGCTCAGCCCGCTCACCCGGCTGTGGTCCTTCTTCACCACCCGCGAGGTGGGCGTGGTGACCAGCACGCGCTGGCCGATGCTGACCCGGGCGGTCCACGAGCTCGCCGAGTCTCGGCTCAACCATCCGATGACCGAGGGCGGCATCGGCTTCACGACGATCCCCGGCACCGACGGCGAGGTGTCGGCGTTCGCCATCGAGCCCCGGCAGGCCCAGGAGCTCACCGACGTCGAGGGGGCCGCCCGGCGGATCGACGAGGAGTGGCTCGGCGCACCCGTGGTCGAGCTGCCGCTGTCGACCACCCCGCCCAAGGTCACCCTCGCCGGTGTGCACGCCGCGCTGGACCGGATCGTCCGGCCGGCGGTGGCCGAGCCGGTCGTGGTCCACGGCGACGGGACCGACGGGGTGCTCCGGCCGCGGGACGTCGCGAACGCGCTGCGGTTCGCCCCCGCCGGCGACGGCGGGCTCCAGGTGAAGGTCGAGCAGTCCCCGCTGCGCGAGGCGCTGGCTCCCCAGCTCGCGGAGACCGAGCGGAAGGGGGTGAACGCGAAGGTCGTGTTCACCGGCGACCGGCCGACCGTGGAGCCCTCCACCGAGGGTCGCGTCATCGACTGGGCCAGGACCCTCGCACCGTTCTTCGAGGTCGCCACCCGCGCGGAGGCGCGCGAGCTGCCGGTGGTCTACGCCACCCGCCAGCCGGAGGTCACCACCGAGGAGGCGCACGCGCTCGGCATCCACGAGGTCGTCGGCGAGTTCACCACCACCGGCATGGTGGGCGAGGTGGCGCACAACGTCGCCGTGCTCGCCGAGCAGGTGACCGGCACGATCGTGCGGCCGGGCGACACGTTCAGTCTCGACGGGCACACCGGCCCGCGCACCGCCTCACAGGGCTACGTGGTGGCGCCGCTGCACGAGGACGGCACCGGCCCGCTGGTGATCGGCGGTGGGGTCGGGCAGTTCACCACCACGCTCTACAACGCGATGTACTTCGCCGGCCTGAAGGACGCCGGGCACACCGAGCATCCCTACTACTTCGACCGCTACCCGGTGGGGCGGGACGCGCGGTCGCTGGACGAGGACGGCTCCCGGGTCGACATGGCGTTCACCAACGACGCCCCGACCGGGGTGGCGATCCAGGCGTTCGCCGACGGCGGCTCGGTCACCGTGCGGATCTGGGGTACCAAGCGCTACCGGGTGGAGAGCGCGACCGGGGAGCGCAGCGGCTTCGAGCCACCCCCGGTGCGGCGCGGCCCGCCGGACAACTGCCGGCCCTCCCTCGGCACGCCGGGGTTCACCACCTCGGACACGAGGGTGCTCTACGACCTCGAGTCCGGCGCGGAGGTGCGCCGGGAGACGAGGAGCGTCCGGTACGGCCCGAAGCCGATGCTCGTGTGCTGACAGTGACGAGGCGCCAGCCGGTCGGGTACTGACCGTGACGCTCCCCGGGCCGCTACGTTCGAGGTGTCCCGCTGGTCACCCGCTTCGGAGGTTCGGTGACAACCCTTTCGCCCAAACGCTTCTTCGTCGTCGCGGCGGCGCTGGCCGTCCTCGCTGGTGTTCCCGCCACGGCCGCCGCCGACCCGTCCAGCGACGGCGCCGCCGAGCCGGCACTGGTGCACGCGACCGAGAACAACGGCTGCAAGCTGAACGTCCGCGCCGCGGCCGGCACGTCGGCACCGATCCTGGTCACGCTGAGCTGCGTCAACTACACCACGTGCGGCCACGCCGAGCCGGGCGCGGCGCCCTGCGCGCCCTACGTGGTCGGGGAGAAGTACGGCTGCGTGGGTCCGGACGGCACGCAGGTCACCGACGACCGGTGGGCCGCGGTGGCCTGGCGGGCGCCGGAACCGGCCTATGTCGCGGTGGCCTGCGCCGCGTTCCGGCGGTGAGCTGTCCGTCCACATCATCCGGTCAGTGTGATCGAGCACTGTGATCGAGCACGGCGGACGGAGAGATCCGAAGGACGGCGGTGGGGCCGGGGCGCGCGACGCGCCCCGGCCCCACCGTCCGATATGCGGTTGTTCGGTCAGGTCCTGCTGGCCGACCGGCCGCCGGCCACCTTCGGGTACACCGCCGCGGCGGCGAGCACACCGAGCACCGCGGCGCCGACCTGGAAGGCGTGCCGCCACCAGTCAATGCCGGGGGTGTCCTCGACGCCGACCACGCCGGCCAGCCAGTTGCCGATGAACGCGGCGATGACACCGACCACGATCGTCAGCCACAGGGGGATCTTCTGGTCACCCGGAGCCAGCAGCCGGCCGATGACACCAAGGATCAGGCCGACCACGATCGCCGTGATGATGCCCCAGATTCCACCAAGCACTTCGTCTCCTCGAGCTCGTCGGAACCGGATGTCCCGGATGTCGCAGGGTGGCACTGTCTCCGGCGGACCGCTCGTTCATTCCCGCCACCGGGTGAACTCCCGCGGGGGACGGCTACCTCGAGACCGAGCGGCGACCGTACATGCCGGCGGCCAGCGTGACGCCGAGCCCGGCCAGCACGATCTGGGTGATCAGCTCCAGCCAGTCGAAGCCGGCGGTGTCGGCGTAGCCGAGGCCGCGCGCGATGGCCGTGCCGATCAGCGCGGCCACGATGCCCACGACGATGGTCAGCCAGATCGGGATGTTCTGCTTTCCTGGAGCCACCAACCGCCCCAGGACGCCAATGATGAGGCCGACCACGAGCGCGGTGATGATTCCGGTGACAGTCATCATCTCTCCCTATGGGTGGTGTCCGGCCGACCCTCCGGTGACCGGCCGGTGTTCGCTGGGGAAGTACCTCCGGGAGAGAGAAACGAAACGCCGCGTGGGGTAGGCCACCGCTCAGTACAGCCGGACGTGCACCGTTCGCAGCACGTCCACCGCGTGCGTCCAGAGCAGTGCGCCGCCGGCGGTGTCCACCACGTGCCGCCGCGCCGCCGGCATCCGGGCGGCGAGGGTGGCGCCGAGATCCGGCGAGTGCACCGGGCTCGCGTCGAGCCGGCCGTACCACAGGTCAACCGGCACGGTGACCTGCGCGGGGTCGAACGGCCACCGGCGCATGCTCAACAGCGTGTCCCGCGCGTAGCCGGCCGGCCCCTGCCGGAACCCCTCGGCCAGCGCCCGGCGGAAGGCGCGGGCGAAGCCGGGTTCGGTGTAGACCGCCCGGTCCACCTCGGAGCTGCCGGCCACGATCATCTCCTCCAGCCGCTCGGCGTCGCCGAACTCGGCGAACACCGCCTCGGCGCGGGCGGGGTCGGCCGCCGCCAGCTCGACCAGGCCGCGCACCTCGGCGTCCAACCTGTCCGCCAGTCGCGGGTCGGCCAGCTCGTCACCGCACACCACGGCGGCGGCCGCCGCCACGCCGCGGGCGGCGCACGCCAGCGCGAACGGCACGCCCTGGGAGTACCCGACCACGGCCGGTGCGCCGAGCCCTCGCGCCCGCGCGAGGTGGCGGACGTCGGCCGCCCAGTCGTCGAGGGTGCGGCCGGGCGCGGGGTCGGAGGCGCCGAGACCGGGCCGGTCCACGGACACCAGCCGTATCCCGAGGTCGGCGAGGACGCCGGCACCGAACCCGAGTGACCGGCTCGTGCCCGCCCCAGGGCAGAGCACGACGGGACGGCCGCCGGGCGGGCCCCACTCCGCCCAGCCCAGGGCGCGGCCGTCGGGCAGCGTCGTCGTGCCGAGGCGGGCCGGCTCGGTGATCATCACACTTCCGAGTATCCGACCGCGGCCAAGCCGTTTTCGCCGCCCTTTTCCGACGCGGACCACCTGCGGCCGGAACGGCGAAGCCCCCCGCTGGACATCGCCAGCGGGGGGCTTCGCGGCACCGCCGCGGGATGACGGAGCTCGTGGTGTCGGGTCAGAACGTCAGAACGCGCTCTCGTCGAGCTCCATCAGGTCGTTGTCCGCCGCCTCGACGATGGCCCGCCGGGCGGTGAGCTCCGGGAGCACGGTCTTGGCGAAGAACGACGCGACCGCGATCTTGCCCTGGTAGAACGGCACGTCCCTGGCCGAGGCGCCGGCGTCCAGCTTGGCCAGCGCGACCTCGGCCTGCCTGAGCAGCTGCCAGCCGACCAGCAGGTCGCCCGCGGACATCAGCAGCCGCACGGTGTGCTGGCCGACCTTGTAGACGTTCTTCGGGTCCTCCTGCGCCGAGGTCAGGAAGCCGATCATCGCGCCGAGCATGCCCTGGGTGTCCTCGAGGGCCTGCTTGAGCAGCGCGCGCTCGGCCTTGAGCCGGCCGTTGCCGGCCTCGGACTCGATGAACCTGGTGATCTCCCCGGCGACGTACCCCAGCGCCTGGCCCTTGTCCCGAACGATCTTCCGGAAGAAGAAGTCCATCGACTGGATCGCCGTGGTGCCCTCGTACAGCGAGTCGATCTTGGCGTCGCGGATGTACTGCTCGATCGGGTAGTCCTGCAGGAAGCCGGAGCCGCCCAGGGTCTGCAGGGACTGCACCAGCTGCTCGGTGGCGCGCTCGGAGCCGACGCCCTTCACGATCGGCAGCAACAGGTCGTTGACCCGCTCGGCGAGGTCGAGCGACTTCTCGTCACCCTCCTGGGTCCACACCTGGTCCTGGAACGACGCGGTGTACAGGTAGACCGCGCGCAGGCCCTCGGCGTAGGCCTTC
This sequence comes from Amycolatopsis arida, assembly GCF_900115565.1. Classification (GTDB taxonomy): domain Bacteria; phylum Actinomycetota; class Actinomycetes; order Mycobacteriales; family Pseudonocardiaceae; genus Yuhushiella; species Yuhushiella arida. Next base: position 541,649 of record NZ_FOWW01000003.1, read on the forward strand.
TGCAGCATCAGCGAGCGCCGCACGTCCGGGTGGTAGGTGATGGTCACCTTCGGCGCGGTCTTGTCGGTCATCCGGGTCAGGTCCGGGCCCTGCACGCGCTCCTTGGCGAACTCCAGCGCGTTGAGGTAGCCGGTGGACAGCGTGGCGATGGCCTTGGTGCCGACCATCATCCGGGCGTACTCGATGACCTGGAACATCTGCGCGATGCCGTCGTGCACGTCGCCGAGCAGCCAGCCCTTCGCCGGGATGCCGTGCTGGCCGAAGGTCAGCTCGCAGGTGGTGGACACCTTGATGCCCATCTTGTGCTCGACGTTGGTCACGAAGGCGCCGTTGCGCTCGCCGAGCTCACCGGTCTCGGAGTCGAAGTGGAACTTCGGCACCAGGAACAGCGACAGGCCCTTGGTGCCCGGCTTCGGCTCGATGCCCGGCCCCTCGGGACGGGCCAGCACCAGGTGCATGATGTTCTCGGTCATGTCCTGCTCGGCCGACGTGATGAACCGCTTCACACCCTCGAGGTGCCAGGAGCCGTCCTCCTGCAGGATCGCCTTGGTGCGGCCGGCGCCCACGTCGGAGCCGGCGTCCGGCTCGGTGAGCACCATGGTGGCGCCCCACGCGCGGTCGATCATGATGCGCCCCCAGCGCTTCTGCTCCTCAGTCCCGTTGCGGTCGAGGATCATCGCGAAGTTCGGCCCGGCCAGGTACATGAACAGCGCCGGGTTCGCGCCGAGGATCAGCTCCGCGGCGGCCCACTGGACGGTGGGCGGGAGGCCGAGGCCGCCGAGGTGGTTGGGCAGGCCCAGCCGCCACCACTCGCCGTCCCACAGCTGCTGGTAGTTCTTCTTGAACGACTCGGGCAGGGTCACCGAGAACGTCTTGGGGTCGTACACCGGCGGGTTGCGGTCGGCGTCGGCGAAGGACTCGGCCAGCGGGCCGACCGCCAGGTTGTTCAGCTCGGCCAGCGCACCACGCGCGGTGTCCTCGTCGGACTCCTCCAGCACGCCCTTGCCGAGGCGGTCCTGGACGTTCAGCATCTCGAAGAGGTTGAACTCCAGGTCACGCACATTGCTCTTGTAGTGGCCCATGTCGTCTCCGTCGTGTTCGGGTGTCCGGCTGGGCACGTGGTTCCCCTACTGGCCGGTAACATCAGGATATTACCTGTCGGTAACCGGCGGCAAGGCGTTCGTGCACGTTTGTGACGTGACGTGCACACATCTGGGGTGAGCCAGATCACTCCAGGGCGCGGGCCCAGGCGGCGGCTGGCCCGGGGCCGGCGGATCGCGGACCGGCGTCGCCGGCGGTGTCGCCCGTGTTGCCCGCGTTGCCGGTGCTGCCGGTGCTGCCGGTGCCGGTGCCGCCGGCGCTGTCCTCGGGGTGGACGACGAGGATGCCGGAGCGGAACGCCACGGCGACCGCGTGCGTGCGGTCCCGGGCGGGGAGCTTGCGGAGGATGCTCTTGACGTGGGTGCGGACCGTCTCCACGGACAGGTAGAGCGTCTTCGCGATCGCCGAGTTCTCCATGCCCTCGGCCAGCAACTGGAGGACCTGGTACTCGCGGCGGGACAGCGGCAGTCGCGGTCGCGCCACGGGCCCGGCGCCGGGGCGGGTCGATCCCACCGTGGCCAGCGCGGTCAGCGACGGGTCGACGAAGCGACGGTCGGTGTGGGCGCGGTGGATGCCCTCGGCCAGCCGCCGCGGCTCCGCGGAGCGGGGCAGCGCGGCATGCGCACCGGCGGCGAAGACGTCCCCGAGGTAGCGGGCGCTGCGCTGGGCGTCGCGGACCAGCACGACGACGGTGGGCGCGGTCGACTCACCGGCGGCGAGCAACCGGACCAGGTGGCCCCGCGGGTCGAGACCGGAGTCGACGAGCACCACATCGGGGCGTAGTTGTTCACACATCTGGAGTGACGAATGATGCGTGCTCGCGTGGCCCAGCCAGTGCAGGCCGGGAGCCCGGTGCACGACCGCGCACAGCCCCTCGCGGAAGATCGGGGCCGCCTCGACGGCCGCGACACCGAGCTGCCGCGGCCCCGGCTGCGGCACCCCGGGCTGACCTCTGTTCGTGCCGATACCCTGCACCATTCGCTCTCCGTCCCTCCGCACAGCCGGGCTGGGTGGGTCGGCGTGGCCGACGTCCCACGCCCGTCCCGCCGGCCGGTGCCCGGCCGTCTCCCCTGGGACCGAGCGTCCTCCGGCCCGTGACACTTTTGACGGGCATTCATGAGGTCCGTGACGAAGAATCCCCCAACCGGGTGGGTTGTGGGTAAACTCCTGATGTTTTGTTAACACCGAGAGTTAACAAGCCGCCTCGCGCAGGCGACGGAACTCCTCCGCCAGGGTGGTCGGCGTCCAGTGTGCGTTCAGTCCGCTGGGATTCGGCAACACCCACACCGGCGCGCCGCCGATTCGCTCGTCCCGCGGGCCGACGTCGGCCTTCGGCTGGCCGAAGGCGGTGCGGTAGGCGGTGATCCCCACCACGGCCAGCCAGGCGGGGCGGTACCGGGCGACCTTCGCGGCCAGCGCGGCACCGCCGGCGCGCAGCTCGTCCGAGGTGAGCTCGTCGGCGCGCGCGGTGGCCCTGGCCACCAGGTTGGTGACGCCGAGGCCGTAGCGGAGCAACTCGTGCTGCTCGCCGGGGCGCAGCACACGCGGCGTGAAGCCGGCGGCGTGCAGTGCCGGCCAGAACCGGTTGCCGGGCCGGGCGAAGTGGTGGCCGGTCGCGCCGGAGTACAGGCCCGGGTTGATGCCGCAGAACAGCACGCGCAACCCGGGCGCGATCACGTCCTCGATGGTCCGGCCGTGCGCCGCCGCGAGCTCGGCCTTGGTCGGTCGGTATGCCACCCGGCCAAGTCTGCCCGGCCCCGGCAACCTCGTCCTGTCCCGCTCAGCGGCGCCCGCCCCCGGGGTGGCCAATTCGGCCGGATTCCGCGTACCCTGTGTGATCCGCCGCACAACGCCGGCGCAGCCAAGGAACGGTGGCAAGGGGGCCGCGTGCAGATTCCCGAGCTGGTGGTGGTCATCGGTCTCGTCCTGCTGCTGCTCATCGCCGCGGCGGCCACGGTCGCGCGGGAGGACCGGCGGGCCGAGCGGCGAGCGGCGCTGCGTAGGCGGGCACGGTTGGCCCGACTCGGCGAGGAGCCGCCACGGCTGTCGGCACCGGAACGGTATCCCTGGCGCTGACGTCCCGCGCCGTGCTCGCGCCGCGGCGCAGCAGCAGGTAGAGCGTCGCGAGCACCCAGCCGAGCAGCGCGCCCGTGGTGTTGGACATCAGGTCGTCCACGTCGAAGATCCGGTAGGGCCGCACCATGCCGAAGTTGCCGGTGAGCTGGGTGACCTCGATCGCGAGCGACGCGGCGAACCCGAGCAGCAGAGTGCCCCGCGCCCCGCGACGCAGCAGGGTCCTCGCGATGATCCCGAGCGGCACGAACAGCAGCACGTTCATCGCCAGCTGCTGCAACGCCGAGGTGGCCAGCGGGTCCCCGTAGCGTCCGGCCTCCCGCGCCACGTCGGCCACCCACCGCAACGGCACGAGCTGCACCGGCTGGGGCAGCGGCGACGTTCCGGGGCCGGGCAGTGGCAGCAACACCACCGCCACCGCCAGGCAGGCGTACAGCGTCACCAGCCCCGAGACGATCAGGCCACGCGGCCGGACGCGGCCGTACCGTGCGTGCTGGAGCAGCAGCTGCGGGACGAGCACCGTGCCCCACACCGCGAGGAAGCCGATGAGTCCGTACTCGAGCGCGATCGCCTGTGCCCGGGTCATACCAGTCATACCGCGACGTTATGACTGGTAGCGGCCGCGTCGGCTCGGTCGAAGGGTCACCGCTGGCCGCGCGCATCGGCCAGCTGGCCGATGGCCGAACGGCGGCGGTCAACCGGACGCAAGGCCACGGTTGCCTATCGGACACCGGAACACCCTGGTCCCCGGAACCGGCAGCGGGCAGACTCCACCGCCGACGCCCGCGGGGGTAGCGGGCGTCAGATGCGGAGGAACCATGACCACGTCCACCCGGCTCCGGCGCGCCGTCGCGATCGTGGCCGCCGCGTTGGCGGCGCTGACGCTCGGCGGTACCCAGGCGAGCGCGGCGCCCGCGCCCACCGTCGACGTGCGGCTGATCGGCTTCAACGACCTGCACGGCAACCTCGAGCCGCCGGCTGGCTCGTCCGGGCGGATCCGGCTGCCCGACGGCTCGACCGTCGACGCCGGTGGCGCCGCCTACCTCGCCACCCACGTCGAGCGGCTGCGGAAGGAGGCACGGCACTCCGTCGTGGTGTCCGCGGGCGACAGCATCGGCGCGTCGCCGATCATCTCCGCCCTGTTCCACGACGAGCCGACGATCGAGTTCCTCAACCAGCTCGGGGTGCGCGCGCACGTGGTGGGCAACCACGAGTTCGACGAGGGCTACGCCGAGCTGCGCCGCATGCAGTTCGGCGGCTGCCACCCCGAGGACGGCTGCCAGTTCCGTGACCGGTTTCGCGGCGCGCGGTTCCCGTTCCTCGGCGCCAACGTGTACTTCGACAACGGCGCGCCGGCCGTGCTGCCGTTCACCGTCGAGCTGGCCGGCGGGGTGCCGATCGGGATCATCGGCGCCACACTGGAGGATCTGCCGACGGTGGTCACGCCGGAGGCGATCGAGGGGCTGAGGTTCGGCGACGAGGTCGAGGCCATCGACCGCACCGCGCGGCTGCTGGCGTCGTGGGGGGTGCGCGCGCAGGTGGTGCTGCTGCACCAGGGCGACAACACCGAGGGCGGCGGGCCGGACGACTGCCGGGTGACGCCGGGGCCGGCCACCCGGATCGCCGAGGCGGTGTCGCCCGAGGTGGACGCCATCTTCACCGGGCACAGCCACCAGCAGTACAGCTGCTCGATCGTCGACCCTGCGGGCAACCCGCGGCCCGTGCTGCAGGGTGCGTCGTTCGGCCGGCTGCTGTCGGTGGTCGACCTGCGGATCGACCGGCGGAGCCGGGACGTCGTGCGGGCCGCGACCACGGCGCGCAACGAGATCGTGACCAGGGACGTGCCGGCGGAGGCCCGGGTGGAGCGGCTGGTCGAGGAGGCGAAGGCCAAGTCAGGGCCGATCGCCGACCGGCCGGTCGGGACGATCACCGCGGACCTGCCGCGCGCCGGCGCCGCGTCCGGCGAGTCGCCGTTGGGGTCGGTCATCGCCGACGCGCAGCTCGCCGCCACCACCGGCAACGGGGCGCGGGTCGCGATGACCAACCCGGGCGGGATCCGCGCGGACCTGGTGTACGCGTCGTCGGAGCGCGGCGAGGGCGACGGGGTGGTGACCTACGGCGAGGCGTTCACCGTGCAGCCGTTCGGGAACATCCTGCAGACGATCACGCTGACCGGCGCGCAGCTGAAGGCGGTGCTGGAGCAGCAGTGGCAGCCGGGTGGGCCGCGCATCCTGCAGATCTCGTCGACGCTGCGGTACGCCTACTCGACATCGGCGCCGGTCGGGTCGAAGGTGTCGGACCTGCGGGTGGCGGGGACACCGGTGGATCCCGCGGCCGAGTACCGGGTGACGGTGAACAACTTCCTCGCCGGCGGCGGGGACGGGTTCACCGAGCTGACCAAGGGCACGAACGTCACCGGCGGACCGGTGGACCTCGACGCCCTGCTGGCGTACTTCGCCGCGAACCCCGGGGTGTCGCCGCCGCCGGCGGACCGGATCACCGTGCTGCCGTAGTCCTGGGCGCCGGCCGGAGTGGTCGGCGCCCGGCGTGCCGCGGGCCGTCCGGCCGGGTGCCGGGCGGCCCGCGGCGTTCGGTGTTCTCGCACCGGTGTTCCCTGCGACAATTGCCGGCATGCCCACCTGGGAGGACGTGCTCGCGATCGCCGGCGCGCTGCCGGAGGTCGAGGAGTCGACGTGGTTCCGGACGCCGTCGCTGAAGGTGGCCGGCAAGAGCTTCGCCCGGTTGCGCACCGAGGCGGAGGGCGGGTTGGTGCTGATGTGCGGGCTGGACGAGAAGGAGGCCCTGCTCTCCTCCGGGGACCCGGCGTTCTACACCACCCCGCACTACGACGGCTACGGAGCCATCCTGGTCGACCTGGAGCGGGTGGACCCCGACCAGCTCGCCGAGCTGGTCACCGAGGCCTGGCGCCGCAAGGCCCCCGCCCGCCTCCGCAAGGTGTTCGACCAGGGCCGGCCTCAACGCTGAGCCGTGCCGACGACCGGCTCGATCCGGGCGACCAGCGGTGGATACTGCGGGCATGGGGAAGACCTACGACGGCATCACGCCGCGGCTGCGGTCGTTCATCACCGAGCAACCGGTGTTCTTCGTGGCGACGGCGCCGCTGTCCGCCGAAGGGCACGTGAACCTCTCACCGAAGGGCCGCTCCGGGTCGCTGGCCGTGCTGGACCAGCGGACGCTCGCCTACCTGGACTTCGGCGGCAGCCACGCCGAAACCCTCGCGCACCTGCGGGAGAACGGTCGCATCACGCTGATGTGGTGTGCCTTCGCCGGCCCGCCGAGGATCCTGCGCGTGCACGGCACCGGCACGCCGGTGTTCCGCGACGACCCCCGCTGGGCCGAGCTGATCGGCCACTTCGCCGCCGTGGACGGCCCCGGTGTGCGGGCGATCATCGCGATCACCGCCACGCTGGTCAGCGACAGCTGCGGCTTCGCCGTGCCACTGCTCGACTACCAGGGCGAACGGACCCTGCACGCCGAGCACTTCGGCCGCAAGAGCGACGCCGAGTTCACCGAGTACTGCGCCGGCAAGCCGCACAACGGCACGAGCATCGACGGGTTGCCCGCCCTCCCGTTGCCGCTTCCGCCGCGGACCGACTGAGCGGTTCGCCGAAACCGTCGTAGCCGGACGGCACCCTTGCCGCGTACCCGCCATCCACCGAGGGGGAGCGACATGCGGAACCTGATCGTGCAGGAGCTGGTCACCGTCGACGGGTTCGTCGCCGGGCGCGACGGCGGCCTCGACTTCTTCGACACGGTCGCCGACTACGGCGAGGTGGACCAGGACAATCTCCGACTCCTGGCCGACGTCGACACGGTCCTGCTCGGCGCAGCGACGTACCGGCTGTTCGTGGACTACTGGCCCACGGCGAAGGACGAGCCGGTCGCCCACGTGGTGAACACCGTTCCCAAGATCGTGTTCTCCACCGGCCTCACCCACGCTCCGTGGGGCGAATGGCCCGAGGCGCGGGTGGTCCACGGCAACCCGGTGGACGAGGTCACCGCGCTCAAACAGCAGCCGGGCAAGGACATCCTGGTATGGGGCAGCCTGACGCTGGCCCGGTCACTGCTGGCCGCGAGGCTGGTCGACGAGCTCCAGTTGCGGGTGTGCCCGGTCGCCATCGGCACCGGCCGCACCCTCTTCCCCACCGATGGTGATCTCCACCTCGAGCTCGTCGAGGCCACGGCCTACCGCTCCGGCATCCTCGCCACCCGCTACCGGCCACGGCGAGCCTGACCCAGGCGCTCCACACGGGACGGAAGGTTCCCGTAGCCGTTCCCCGGGGTCGGGGTTCAGGGTGGATTCAGGGTCATCACCGATCGCCAGGGACGCCCGGCACGCGCGAACCTACTACCGCAGTCGGGCGGCGATCTCGGTCTCGAGGATGACGCGGCGGGACGGACGGTTCGGGAAGCATGGTTGACGTCGCGAAAGGGCCGGGCGCTGGCGGAATCCACCGCGAACCCAGCGCACTGCAGCACGAACTGACGCCGACCGGCCGAAGAACAGCGTGGAACGACACGTTCACGTCCGGTGGGCAGGACCCGAGGAGGAATGATGATCGAGGCGAAAGGCCTCACCAAACGGTACGGCAAGACGCTCGCGGTCGACGACCTGTCCTTCAGCGTCGAGCCCGGCCGGGTCACCGGCTTCCTCGGCCCGAACGGTGCGGGCAAGTCCACCACCATGCGGATGATCCTCGGCCTGGACAACCCCACCGCGGGCCAGGTCACCGTCGGCGGCAAGCGGTACACCGAGCTGCACCATCCACTCCGGACGGTCGGCGCCCTGCTCGACGCCAAGTGGGTGCACCCCAACCGCTCCGCGCGGGCCCACCTGATGTGGATGGCGAAGTCCAACAAGATCCCGGCCCGCCGGGTCGACGAGGTGTTGGACATCGTCGGGTTGACCGCGGTGGCCGGCAAGCGCGCCGGCGGTTTCTCGCTCGGGATGTCCCAGCGGCTGGGCATCGCCGGCGCCCTGCTCGGCGACCCGGAGGTGCTGCTGTTCGACGAGCCGGTGAACGGCCTGGACCCGGAGGGCATCCTCTGGATCCGCAAGTTCATGCACCGGCTGGCCGACGAGGGCCGCACGGTGTTCGTCTCCAGCCACCTGCTCTCCGAGATGGCGCTCACCGCCAGCGAGCTCGTGGTGATCGGCAAGGGTCGACTCATCACGCAGAGCAGCACCGAGGAGTTCGTCGCCCGCGCCGCGGAGAGCACGGTGAAGGTACGGACCCCGCAGCTGGACAAGCTGCGCGCGCTGCTCGCGCAGGCCAGCGCGACCGTCGACATCGAGGGCGACGGGCTCATCGTGTCCGGAATGGAGAGCGAGAAGATCGGCGAGACGGCGGCCAACCACGGGGTCGTGCTGCACGAGCTGAGTCCGCAGCAGGGCTCGCTGGAGCAGGCCTTCATGCAGATCACCGGCGACTCGGTCGAGTACCACGCGGCGCTGGAGGCCGAGGCGCGGCACGCCCTCGCCGGCCAGGACGTTCGCTGACCACCACCCGACTTCACCCCAAGGATTCGAGACGACCATGACACTGCTCGCTGTCGAACGCATCAAGTTGTTCACCACCCGATCGCCGTGGTGGTGCTCGGCGGTCACCCTGGCGGTCACCATCGGGTTCGCCGCGCTGATCGTCGGCACGGCCGGCGACGAGATCCCGATCACCGTGCGGGTCACCCAGTTCGGGTACAGCTTCGGGCTGGCCGTGGTGATGGTGCTGGCCGCGCTCGCGGTGACCACGGAGTACCGGTTCGGCACCATCCGCACCACCTTCCAGGCCGTGCCCAACCGCACGGCGGCGCTGCTGGCCAAGACCGGGGTGGTCGCGCTGCTGGCGCTGGCGCTCGGTGAGATCGCGGCGTTCGGATCGTGGGCGCTGGCGAACGTGATCCGCCCGCAGGACGACCTCGCGCTGAACACCGTCGCCGAGTGGACCAACGTCGCCGGCGTCGGCCCGGTGTACGCGCTGACCGCCGTGATCGCCGTCGCGGTGGGCATCCTCGTCCGGCACAGCGCCGGGGCGATCTCCATCCTGCTGATCTACACCCTGGCCGCCGAGAGCCTGGTGCAGCTGATCCCCAACGTCGGCGACGACATCCACAAGTGGCTGCCGTTCAACGTGGCCGACAAGTTCCTCACCGGCGGCATGGCGGGCGCCGGCGGGGAGGGGCCGCCGGTGTCCACCTCCGCGCTGAGCGCGGGCTGGGCGCTGGCGTACTTCGCCGGCTTCGCGCTGGTCATGCTCGTGATCGCGCTCACGACCGCCAACAAGCGCGACGCCTGACCGTCGCGAGAACGACCACCACAGGGAGAGCCGGCGGGCACCGCGGATTCGGGGCCACGGACCCGCCGGACGCAAAGGGGAGAAAGAGAGGCCCGGGTCGCCTTCGGGGGGCGACCCGGGCCTCGCCCTGCCGGCCCCCAGGGCCGGCCAGTTCATGTCCCAAGCACCGAGCCCCTCAGGCGTGGCGCGCCACCCGTCGGTTACGCCCGGCTCGAGGCGCGCCTCACCCAGGCGCGGGGCACCCGCCATTCCATGCCGGCTCGGGCACGCCTTACCAGGCGCGGGGTACCGGCCGTTCCACGCCGGCTCAGGGCACGCCTCACCACGCGCGGGGCAGCAGCCTTCCCCACCCGGCTCGAGGCACGCCCCACTAGGCAAGGGGCAACACCCATCCCCTTCCCCACCCCGATCCGAAGCCGCTGTGCGGTCGGCGGTGCCGTGTCAAGGCACTCTTTCCCGCCTTGACACGGTGCCGACGACCGTCAACACAATCAGGCTTCGGGGTGGGGACCCACCACCCGCGACCCGGCAACCCCGACACGGGATGCACCCCCAGCGGGTATGCGGGGTGTGCCCCGCGGCGCGACACACCCCGCCGTGAACCCGTCGAGTTGTCCCCATCCCCCGAAAGGGATCCACAGATTTCGCGCACCCCGTCCCAGCACTCCGGGCGGCGATACGCTGGAGCGGCTCGGCGACCCCGGGGTGGGCGGGGCCGCACCTCCGCGCGGGGTGGGCGGGGGGCACCCTCCCGCGTCCCCTTCTGGGAAGCCGGCAGTGTCTGACGGGGTGGGGCTCGCGTCAAGGGCGCCTTCGGCGTCGCTGCGCGATTCGCTTCGCTCACCCTTGACCCGAGCCCCACCCCGCACAGGACCGGCACGGACGAAGGGGACGGGGGCAAACCAAGGCCACGCCACGCCCCGGGTGATGCCTGGCGCTCCACTGTCCCCGCCCAGGCCCCAGCCGCGCGGGCGTCAGTCACGCACAGACAACCCCTTGTAACGAAACGTCGTCGGTAACCGATGTATTACGCGGCCCGGCGGCGTGTGTCGCAACACAGTCAGGCGCATTAAGACGACGTTAACCAACTATGGCGTCCCTCACAGCCAACGGACGGGGCGCCGCTGACCAGGTGCTATGGAGCTACACCCGTCACGCACCCCTTGGAGGTGACCCTTGACGGTGGTCGAGATCGGTGACGTACCCACCCCGCGGACCCCCGCCCCCCGAGCCGTGGCCCCACCCCGGTTGGAAGCCATGCCGGGCCTGGAGTGGTCGAACGCCATCGAGCTGCCGCGGGTGGTCACCTCCGCCGGCAAACCCGCGGAGCTGCGCCGCGCCTGGGTGCACCGCGCGCCCGAGCAGCAGGTGCTCGCGCTCTACCGCGCCGCGTGCGCCGAGGGCGAGCCGGTGCCCTCCCCGTGGTGGCTGCGGGCCGTGGCGGCCGGCACCCTGCCGTCCAGAGAGGATGGTTTCCGGATCGAGGATCGGATCGCCCAGCTGCTCGGCCGTCGCCCCGGGTGGGAGTTCGTGCCATGGGCCGCCGACGGTGAGTCCGGCTACTGGGAGTTCCTCCCCTCGGAGGGCGGACCCAGGGCCCTCCGCATCCCCACGACCCTGCTCACCACCGACCGGCACACCGGCTGGATCGACGTGCTGCCCGCACACAGTGGACCGGCCCCGCAGCCGATCGCGGTCGCCGGGCTGGCCGGGCTGCGGGCCCGGCTGGGCGAGTTCGAAGCCGTGCGCTGACCGGCCGGTGACCGGCCGCTAGGCTGGCCCGTCGTGGAGAGTGAACGGCAACCTCGGCTGCGCAGCGTGGTCAGCTACGTGCAGCGTGGCGGCCGGATGACCGTCGGGCAGGAGCGGGCCTGGTCGCGGCACTGGCCGGAGCTCGGCCGCTCGGTGTCCGAACTGGACCCCGGCCCGATCGACTTCGCCGCCTGGTTCGGCCGCCCGGCGCCGGTGCTGTTGGAAATCGGCTCCGGAATGGGTGAGACCACCGCCGAGCTGGCCGCCGCCGAACCGGAGGTCAACTACGTCGCCGTGGAGGTCTACAAGGCCGGCCTCGGCCAGCTGATGCTCCGCGCCGACAAGCTCGGGCTGCGCAACCTGCGGCTGCTGCACGGCGACGCCGTCGTGCTGCTCACCGAGCACGTCGCCCCCGCGACCCTCGCCGGCGTGCGGATCTTCTTCCCGGATCCGTGGCCGAAGAAGCGCCACCACAAGCGGCGGCTCGTCCAGCCGAGCTTCGTCGCGCTGGTGGCCTCCCGGATCGCGCCCGGCGGCGCCCTCCACCTGGCCACCGACTGGGAGAACTACGCCGAGCAGATGCTCGAGGTGTGCTCGGCGGAGCCCCTGCTGTGCAACCGCTTCCCCGACTGGGCGCCGCGGCCACCCTGGCGCCCCGTGACGAAGTTCGAGCGGCGGGCCCGCGAGGAGGGCCGGATCAGCCGCGACCTCATCTTCGAACGGATTCCTCAGGCCGGCCAAGCCGCTGTCGGGACGCGCTGACCGGCGGCCCGACCACTCCGACCACTCACGGTCCGGCGCACCGGCCCCGACGCCCGGTCGTTCAGCTCGACCAGCGCCGGCGCGACCGCCGCGAGCAGCAGCACGACCACGCCCGCCGCGACCCCGATCGTCTCGATGATCCCCATGACATCCTCCCGGAACCCCGGGCCGCCCGGCGCGACCCGCTGAGTCCAGCCTGCGGCATCCCCGCAGGTCAGCGAATCGGCCGGGCGGCCGGCCCACCCCGGCCGACCGGCCATTCCTCCCCCGCCGATCGGCCGAGCCACGCCCGCCGTCCTCCCCCCGACGGAGGGCGGCGGGCACGCACCCCCGGTTACTCGTCGGCCAGCGGCTCGGCCTGCACCCGCCGCAGCGCGGGCCGGCACACCGACGCGGCGAGCGCGGCCACCCCGATCCCGAGCACGACCGGCGCCAGGCTCCACGGACTGAGCACCACCCCGTCCCGGTCGATCAGGGACAGCAGCCCGACGGCGACGAACACCCCGGCGGCGCCGGCCCCGACCGTGGCCACCAGCGCCGGCATCGCCGCCTCCGCGCGCAACGCCCTGGCCAGCACCCGCACCGGAGTACCGGCGGCGATCAGCGCCCCGAACGTGCGCCGCCGGTCCATCACCGATCCGGCCGTGGCGATGGCCGCGCTGCACCCCGCGAGCACCGCGGCCGCCACCAACCCGATCACCGTGACCCGGCGCAGGTCGGCGAGCTGGGTCTGCTGCCCCTCCAACCGCAGCTCCCGGCTCTCCACCTGGGCTCCGCCCGCCGCGCCGACCAGTGCGGTGCGCACCACCTCCCGGTTCTCCGGCGTGGTCGGCACCGCCACGGTCACCCGCTCCGGCACCACCCCGGCCGGCAGCACCGCCGGGTCGACCACGATCGAGCCGGAGACGTCGCCGTCGGTGGCGACCACCGGACGGAACGGCACGCCGGCGGGCAGCGGCGTGGTCGGGGAACCGGGACCGGTCTCGATTCCCAACCCGCTGGTGTTGACCCGCTGGTCGCTGTAGATCGCCGGCCCACCCGCGCAGGCGCCGGCCATGTCGAACCGGGTCAGCTCGTCGGCGACCGCGCAGCCGGCCACCAGCGCCGACCGGGTCGAGCCGGCGGCGTCCACCAGGTACACCATGCCGACGGCGACCGCGCGCTCCACCTGGCCGTAGCGGGCGAGCTCGGCGTTGGCGCCGGCCAGCACCCGCTCCGCCCCCTCGGCGTCGGTCTCCACGTAGAGCACCGAGTCCTCGAACGACCGGCCGCCGCCGGCCATGGCCTCGAAGCTCGGCAGCAGGGTCAGCGCCATCGACCCGGCGAACACCGCCAGCACCACCCCGGCCGAGGACCGGTAGGCGCCGCGCGGGTCGTCCCGCAGCCGCCGCCCGGCCAGCAGCACCGCCGGCCGGCGCCAGCCGCGGACGAACAGCCCGCCGATCGCCGAGGTGATCCACGGCCCGACGACGGCGGCCGAGCCGACGACGAACGCCAACGCCAGGAACACCAGCAGCAGGCCGCCGCCCTCGTCGGCCGTGGTGATCACGTAGAAGAAGAACAGCCCGGCCGCCGGCAGCACGAGCAGCCGCCACCAGTGCAACGGCTTGCGCGAGTGGCCACCGGTCGCGCTGAGCGGGGAGGTGACGACCCGCCGCAGCCCGAGCACCGCGGCGAGCAGCACGAGCAGCGGCATCGCGACCACGATCACCGCGCTCAGCCCGATCGGCAGCACGAAGTCGCCCGGCTGCCAGGTGCCGCCGTCCCATGGCACCAGCGCCGCGAGCCGGAACAGCAGCGGGCTCACCGCGAGCCCGAGCAGCGCGCCGCCGGCCGCGGCGATCGTCGTCTCCGCGGCGACCATCGCGGTGACCTGGCCGGGGGTGGCGCCGGACAGCCGCAGCGCGGCCAGCCGGCGTTCCCGGCGGGCGGCGGTCAGCCGGGCGGCCGAGGCGACCAGCACCAGGCTGGGCACCAGCAGCACCACGACGCCGACCCCGGCGAGCAGTTGGAGCAGTGGGTCCACCTGGCCATCGCCGAGGTCGAAGCCGGTCATCGGGACCGCGGTGGCGGTCATCTCCCCGGGAGCGTGGCCGACGAGCGCGACCAGCTGCTCGGGATACCGCAACCCGTCCGACCCGATCGTGCCCACGATGTTGGGGCCGAACCGGTCGCCGAGCTGCGCGGCCGGCGACGTCCGGACCTTCTCGAACAGCGCGGGGGAGAGCAGCACCTCGCCCGGCCCCGGCAGCCGCGGCACGCCCGGTGGCAGCCGCAGCGCGGCCGGGTCGCCGGTGACGGCCACGTCCACCCGGGTGATCTTGTCCGTGCCGGTGTAGTCGCCGCTGCTGGCGAGCAGCAGCGGCGCCCCGGCCGCGTCGGGGGCCACGGCGTGGTTCGGCTGCTGCCACGACGCCCGCTCCGCCCTGGCCTGGGTGGCGAACGGCAACCCGACCAGCAGCAGCACCAGCCCGGTCGCCACCGCCACGCCGACGGCGGTGAGGATCGTCGAGGTGCGGGTCCTGCGGTCCACCCGCAGCACCCGCAGCGCGAGTCCGAAGGCGGTCACGCGGCGGCTCCCACGGTGTCGATCCGACCGTCCCGAATGGCGACCCGGCTCGGCACGGAGTCGGCCAGCTCCCGGTCGTGCGTCACCACGAGCACCGCGGCGCCGGTCTCGGCGGCCGCGGCGAGCAGCGCACCCATCGTGTCCCGCCCGGTGCGACTGTCCAGCGCGCCGGTGGGCTCGTCGGCGAAGATCACCTTCGGCCGGTGCGCCAGCGACCGCGCGATCGCCACCCGCTGCGCCTCGCCACCGGAGAGCTCACCCGGCCGGCGCCGCTCCTTGCCGCGCAGGCCGAGCCGGTCCAGCCACTCCCTGGCCGCGGTCAGCGCGGCGCGCCGGCTCGCCCCGCCGAGCAGCAGCGGCAGCGCGGCGTTCTCCTCCGCGGTCAGCTCCGCGACCAGCATTCCGGACTGGAACACGAACCCGAACTCGGTGCGCCGCAGCTCGCTGCGCCGGGTCTCGCCGAGCTGGTCGATCCTGGTCCCACCGAGGTGGATCGCGCCCGCGTCGGCCCGGACGATCCCCGCCAGCACGTGCAACAAGGTGGTCTTGCCGGAACCGGACGGGCCCACGATCGCGACCGCGTCGCCCGCCCGGACGTCGATGTCCACTCCGGCCAGTGCGTGCTGGTCGCCGTAACGCTTCGCCAGTCCTCGTCCGGAGAGCACCGGCGCGGCCGTGCCGGCCGGCCGGGGCAGATCCGTGGTGTGCGGATGCACGAGTCGTCTCCTTGCGTCGTTCGCGTTTCCTCGCCGAGCACACTGGCCGGTCGGGGCGGTGGGGCGCGTCGTACGGACGGCCAGCGTCGGAGCGCCCGGATCGGCCGATCGGCCGACCGACGGGTGGCTGGTCGGCCAAAGTGCGAGCGCCGCGGGATCCTCTACCGTCGCTACGTGCCCGAGGTACCACCTGCCCGCCGGACCGCGGCGGACGTCCTGCACCGCATCGGTTTGCCCGGCGTCGTCCTGCTCTCGGCGCTGCTGGCCGACGTGGTGATCATCGCGGCGGCGAGCGTCGACTCGCTCGGCCCGCGCGGAACGGACCTGATCATGCTCCCGGGCATCCTCGGCATGACGGCGTGCGGCCTGTGGGCCCGCCGGGAACCGGCCGTCTCGGCGTTCGCCGGCGCCGGCGTGCTGGTCACCTCGTCGGTGCTGATCCGGCTGAGCGAGGCGGCGCCGTACTCGACGTTGCTCACCCACATCTCGTTCGCCGAGACGGTCGCCGGGTTCGTGCTCGTCTACTTCTGCGCCCGCGACGCATCGGGCGGCATCGCGTTCGCCGCCGTCTCGTCGCTGGTCGTGGCGGCGCTCATCGCGGTGGCCGGCCGGGCACCGCTGGGGTCGGCGGGCGGCGACGAGCTGATGCAGACGTTGCTGCTCGGCGGGACCATCCTGGCCGTGGCCGTCGTCGCCGGCCTCTCCGGCCGCGGCCCGGTGCGGCGGCGCGCGCGATCCGGCCCGGTCATGGAGGTGCTCACCCAGCACTGGGCGCTCGTCGGCGCGCTGTCCCTGCTGCTGTTCTTCGAGCTGGCGGCCACGCTCGACCGGGGCCCCTACGTCGCGCCGATCATCACCTTCTCCGTCGCGGCGGCCGTGCTGGCGGTGCTCGCCACCCGCCGCCCGGTGGTCGCCGGGGTGGCGCTGGCCGGTGTCGTGCTCGTGTCCGGGCTGTTGTTCCAGGTGGGCCACCGCTACAACGCGATGGTGGGTGGGCTGACGCTCACCCAGGTCGCCGCCGGCATGATCGTCGCCGGCTTCCTGGTCCGGACCGAGCGGCCGGCCCGGGCGTGGCCGGTGATCGGCCTGCTCAGCGCCGCGGTCGCGGTGGTCGCCACGGCGTTCGTCCTGCGCTACGACGACCCGCTCAGGATGCTGTCCGAGCTGCGCCAGCTGTTCGTGATGGCCCTGCTGATGCTCGGCATCGCCGTGGCCTCCGGGCTGTACCTGCGCTCCAGGGACACCCAGCGCAATCAGGCGCTGCGGACCGCGGTGCACGACGCGCAGACCGCCGAGCGGATGGCGCTGGCCAGGGAGCTGCACGACGTGGTGGCCCACCATGTCACCGGGATCGTGGTGCAGGCGCAGGCGGCGAAGATGCTGGCCGAGCGCGACCCGCGGGTGGTGGTGGACGCCCTCGGCCGGATCGAGACAGCCGGCACCGAGGCGATGGTCGCGATGCGCCGGTTGGTGCGCAGCATGCGGGGTGACGCGCCGGCCGGCAACAGCGAGTTCAGCGAGCAGGCGACCACCGACCTCGCCGCGGACCTGCGCCGGCTGGTGGAGACCGCCAACCACGGCGTGCCCACCGATGTCGAGCTCGACCTGCCGAAGGATCTGCCGCACGAGGTGGCCCGCTCGGCGCTGCGGCTGGTGCAGGAGTCGCTGACCAACGTCGGCAAGCACGCGCACGGCGCGACCCGGGCCACGGTGTCGGCACGGGTGGTCGACGGCGAGCTGTATCTGCGGGTGGCCGACGACGGTCGGGCCTCCGGCCCGCGGCCCGGGGGAGACGACGGCGGCTGGCGCGACGGTGGATACGGTTTGGTCGGCATGCGCGAGCGGGTCGAGCTGCTGCACGGCCGGTTGACCGCCGGGCGGGCGCCGGACGGCGGCTGGGTCGTGGAGGCCCGGCTGCCACTCGAGGGAGACGAATGATCCGGGTACTGATCGCCGACGACCAGGACATGGTGCGGATCGGCTTCCGGATGATCCTGGACGCCCAGGACGACATCGAGGTGGTCGCCGACGTGCCGAACGGCGTCGACGCGGTGCGCAGGGCGCGGGAGCTGCGCCCGGACGTCTGCCTGCTGGACATCCGGATGCCCGGCATGGACGGCCTCGAGGTGACCAGGCAGCTCGCCGGGCCGGACGTGACCGACCCGATCAAGGTGGTCGTGGTGACCACGTTCGACCTGGACGAGTACGTGCACACCGCGCTGCGCAACGGAGCCAGCGGCTTCCTGCTCAAGGACGCCGGCCCCGCGCTGCTGGTGGAGGCGGTGCGGGCGGCGCACCGGGGTGACGCGCTGGTGTCGCCGCAGATCACGGTCCGGCTGCTGAGGCACTTCGACGGCGGCGCCGTGAAGCGGGACGTCGAGCAGCCCGCCGAGCCGCTCACCCCGCGCGAGGTGGACGTGGTGAAGGCCGCCGCGCGGGGGCTCACCAACACCGAGATCGGCGCCGAGCTGTTCCTGTCGCTGTCCACGGTGAAGACCCACCTGGCGTCGGCGCAGGCCAAGATCGGGGCGCGCAACCGGGTGGAGACCGCCGCCTGGGCCTGGCGCTCGGGTCTGATGGAATAGGAGCATGGCACCCCGCCGGTTCACCGCTCCCGTCGTCCTGCCCGCCGACCCGTCCTGTTCCGTGCTGCGCGACGGGGTCGTCGATGTCGACGCCGCGGGCCGGATCGCCCACTGCGGGCCGGCCGCCGGGGCGCCCCCGTTCGAGGGGCCGGTGACCGCGCTGCCCGGCATCCTGCTGCCCGGCCTGGTGAACGCGCACGCGCACAGCCCGATGGTGCTGTTCCGCGGGCAGGGCGGCGACCTGCCGCTGCTGCGCTGGCTGCACGAGGTGATCTGGCCGGCCGAGGCCCGACTGCGCCCGGACGACGTGCGGACCGGGATGATGCTGGGCTCGGTGGAGATGCTCCGGCACGGCGTCACCACCAGCGCGGAGATGTACTTCCACGGTGAGCAGCTCGCCGACGCGGTGCTGACCACTGGGGCTCGGGTACTGCTCGGCGCGCCGATCATCGAGCTGCCGGCCACGGACTGGCGGGCGATGACCACCGCGGTCGACCGGTGGATCGACGCCGATGGGCTGCGGTTCGGGCCGGGTCAGCGGATCGAGCTCGGGTACGGGCCACACTCGGCGTACATGCTGCCGGAGAAGGCGCTGCGGGCGATCACCGAGTCGGCGGTCGCGCGGGGCGCGCTGGTGCAGATCCACGTCGCCGAGGCGGCCGCCGAGGACGCGGCGCAGCGCGCGGAGTACGGGTCGGTGCCGCGGCTGCTGGCCGAGATCGGGATGCTGGACGGCCGGGTGATCGCGGCGCACGCCGTGCATCTGTCCGATGAGGACATCGTGCTGCTGGCCGCGCACGGCGCCGGGGTGGCGCACTGCCCCGGGTCGAACGCGAAGCTCGCCTCCGGTACCGCCCGGCTGGCCGAGTTGCGCGCCGCGGCGGTTGCGGTCGGGCTGGGCACCGACGGCCCGGCCAGCAACGACGACCTCGACCTGTGGCAGGAGGCGCAGCTCGCCGCCCTGCTCGCCCGGCTGTCCGCGTCGGACTGCACGGCGCTGACCGCGGCGGACGCGCTGCTGCTGGCCACCCGCGGCGGTGCGGCCGCACTGGGCCGGGACGACCTCGGCGCGCTCGAGCCGGGGCGGTGGGCCGACCTCGTGCACGTCGACGTCGACGACCCAGCGTTCGCCACCGGGCTGGACGTGCCGGACGAGCAGTTGCTGGCCAACCTGGTCTGGGCGGCGGGCTCGCGCCGGGTGCGCGACGTGTGGGTCGCCGGTGAGCAGGTGGTCGCCGGCGGCGAGCCGACCAGGGTGGACCGCCGCGCCACCCAGGCCGCCGTCGCCGAAGCGGCGACGCGACTCCGCGGCTGACTCCCCGCGCGTTCACCGCTCCCGTCGCCGTGTTCGCCCTTCCCGTCGCCGTGTTCGCCGTTCCCGTCGCCGTGTTCGCCGTTCCCGTCGCCGCGTTGGCCGTTCCCGTCGCCGCGTTGGTTGTTCCGTCGCCGTGTTCGCCGTTCGCGTCACCGTGTTCGCCGTTCGCGTCACCGTGTTGGCTGTTGCCGTCGCCGCGATGGTTGTTCCCGTCAGCGCGTTTGCCGTTCCGGTCGCCTGTCGGCCGTTTCCGTCGCTGTACCGGCCGTCCCGGTCGCCGTCGGTGTTGTGGTCGCCGTGCTGGCGTTCGCCGCCGTGTGGGCCGTTCGGGTCAGACGTGTGCCGCCGCGAAGGCAAGTTGTCCACATCACCCGAAAGGTATCCACAGATTTCCGCGACCCCCCTCCACTGCCCCTACCATCGGTAGACTGGAAGCGGGGCCGGCCCCCGGAGCGGGTGGGGGATGCTTAAGTGGGGTCTGGCAAATCTTTGTGAAGCGCGAGTTTCGTTCCTGGCGGCTGTGGGTACGGGTCCGCGTCCTGTGGGGGCGCTGGCAGCAGGACGACGCGAGCCTCGCCAAGTGGGCCGGAACGGCCTCGCGGTGAGCAGTACGCGGAGCACGCCCCCGCGCGTGGGGCGCCGAGCGGGCCGGAGTGGCCGCGCAGTGAGCAGTACGCGGAGCACGCCCCCGCGGGCGTGGCGCAGTGAGCAGTACGCGGAGCATGGCGACGCCCGTGGGGCCCCGAGCGGCCGGGATGATGCCGCCGCTGGCTCGAGAGTGGTGGCTGCCGCGGGAGGTACCGGCCCGGCCGCTGACTCAGAGGGTGGGGCGGAGGATCAGCTCGGTGAGGTGCGCGTCGGGGGTGGCCAGCACGGCGGTGCGCACCGCGGCGGCCACCGACTCCGGGCGGAGGAAACGCCTCGGGTCGTACTCGCCGCCCTCGCCGGCCACGACCGCCCGCTGCATCTCCGTGTCCGTACGACCCGGGTACACCGACGTGACCCGCAGCCCGTTCGGCTCCTCCTCGGCGCGCAGCGCGTCGGCGAACCCGCGCACCGCGAACTTGCTCGCCGCGTACGGCCCCCAGCCGGGCCGCGCGTTCCGCCCGCCGCCGGAGTTGATCACCACGACGTGGCCCCGAGCGGCGCGCAGCGCGGGCAGCAGCAGTCGGGTCAGCTCCACCACCGCGAGCAGGTTCACCTCGAGGTTGCGCCGCCACGCCGACGGCGCGGCCTCCTCGACCGTGCCCAACTCGGCCACCCCGGCGGAGTGCACCAGCACGTCCAACCGCTCGATCTCGGCCACCGCGGCTCGCAGCGCCGCGGGGTCGGTCACGTCCACCGGCCACGCCCGTGCGCCGGGCAGTTTTGCGGTGCGCGCGGCGAGCGCACCGGCGTCCCGCCCACCGAGCAGGAGCCGGTGGGTGGGCTGGAGCGCGGTGGCGACCGCGGCGCCGATACCGCGCGAGGCGCCGGTGGCCAGCGCGAGCGGTCGCTCGGCCGTGGCGGGTTCGGATCCGGGTTGAGCAGCCATGGCTCCACGGTAGAAGTGCCGCCACGGGCCCATCGAGACACCCCGACGAGTGACACGGGTCACATGGCCGGCGTACGGTCGAGGCATGGACCACTGGCTCACCCTGGAGGTGTTCGACGCCGAGGTCCCGGCGAGCGCATGGCGCCGAGCGCACGGCGACGCGCTCACCGAGGCCGCGGTCACCCACGGCGCCGTGCGGTGGGACTGGCACGAGCACCGTTGGGGCGTGGTGCTGGAACTGGAGTTCGACGACGACGAACGGCGGGACGCCTTCCGGTCACTGCCCGCGGTGCTGGCGGCGCTGGACGCCGTCCCCGACCCCGCGCACGGGCTGCTGGTCTACCCCGGGCGCGGCGGTGGCGCCGGCAGCCCGGTACCGAGGGGACCACGTCCCCACCCGAGCGCCGACGCCGCCGCGCGACCCGTCCCGCGCGAGCCGCAACACGCGCGCCTCGCCGCGCCGTTCCCGCCGTAGCGGTCAGCGGCCGATCTTGCCCGGGCGGCCGAAGCGACCCTTCTTCCACACCGCGACCACCGACGGCCGCGGCTGCGCGTCGCCGCCGTCCGGCCAGTGCGACACGGGCTCGGCCGAGCTGGGCGCGTCCTCGCCGGGATGCTGCACCGCGACCAGCACGAGGTCCTCGGTCACCACCGGACCGCACGCCTCCGCCCCGATCGGCACGGTGAGGAACTGCTTCACGTGGCCGCGCTCGGGCCCTTCGACCGGCACGGAGAACAGGCCGTCGTTGGAGCCGAGCGTGTTGCCGTCCGTGGAGATCCACAGGTTGCCGTACCCGTCGAACGCCACGTTGTCCGGGCACGAGATCGGCGACACCTGGTCCTTCGGGAAGCCGCCGAAGTAGGTGTCCGCCGCGGCCGGGTCGCCGCAGACCAGCAGCACCCGCCAGGAGAACGTCGTCTCCCCGGTCTCCTCCCACTCGATCACGTGTCCGTTGCGGTTGCCGGTGCGCGGGTTGGCCTCGTCGGCGGCCGCCTTGCCGGCCTTGCCGCGGTCGGTGTTGTTCGTCAGCGCCGCGTAGATCCGCCCGTTCACCGGGTTGACCTCGATGTCCTCGGGCCGGTCCATCTTCGTGGCGCCGACCCGGTCCGCGGCGAGGCGAGTGAAGACGTACACCTCCTCGGCGCTCATACCGTCTACAAAGGACCTGTTGCCACTGGCCAGCGGGATCCACTCGCCGGTGCCGTCGAACTCCCCGTCGCTCGGCAGCCGGCCGGAGCCGTCGATCTCCCCGGCGGGCGAGTTCCCGGTGAACCGGGCGACGTAGAGCGTGCCGTCGTCGAGCAGGCCCATGTTGTGCCGGCGAGCCCGTGCGCTGGTGCCCTTCTTGTACCTGCCCTTGGAGACGTACTTGTAGATGTAGTCGAAGCGCTCGTCGTCGCCGGAGTACACCGCCACCCTGCCGTCGGGCTGGATCGTGACGTTGGCGGCCTCGTGCTTGAACCGGCCGAGCGCGGTGTGCTTGACCGGGGTGGAGTGCGGGTCGTGCGGGTCGATCTCCACCACCCAGCCGAACCGGTTGGACTCGTTGGGCTCCTTGGCGACGTCCCAGCGCGGGTCGAACCGCTCCCACCTGCGACGGCTCCCCCCGCCGCGCAGGCCGTAGCGGGCCAGCCGCTCCCGCCGCACCGGGTCGGTCACCGCGTCGGCGTTGGCGAAGTACTGGTTGAAGTTCTCCTCGCCGGACAGCACCGTGCCCCACGGGGTCACCCCGCCGGCGCAGTTGTTCTGCGTGCCGAGCGCCTTCCGGCCGGTCGGGTCGGCCGAGGTCCTGAGCAGGTCGCTGCCCGCGGCCGGTCCGCGCAACTCGAACTCCGTGGTGATGGTGATCCGCCGGTTGTACCAGCTCGGCACCACGCGCAGCCCGCCGCGCGGGTCGCGCAGCGCCTGCACCACGCTCATCCCGTGCGCGGCCCACGCGATCCGCACCTGCTCCTCGGTGGGGTTCTCCGGGTCGTACTGGTCGGCCGGGAACATGTGCGTCTCGGTGGTGTACTCGTGGTTGACCACCAGCAGGTTGCGCAGGCCCAGCCCGTCCTGCGGGATCAGCCCGACGAAGTCGTTGTTGTAGCCGAACTGCCGCTCCTGCGCGGCCACGGTCTGCCGGCGGAAGTCGAACCGGGGCGCGCCGGGCAGCACCGGGTCGCCCCAGCGGATCACCACGGCCTGCTCGTAACCCTCCGGCACCACGACGGCGTCGGCGGTGTTCGGCGCCACCGGCTCGAAGTCGGTGCCCGGCACGGTGCGGCCGGGACGGCCATGGCGGCCGGTGGTGGCGACCGGCAGAGTCCTCTCAGCTGTGGCGGCGGCGGTACCGGACAGCGCGGCGAACCCGGTCGCGGTCGCGCCGAGCACCGCGGCGGCCCGCAGCGCGCCGCGCCGGGACACCACGTCCTTCACCACGTCGCCGAAGTAGGCGTTGTCCGAGGTGTTGGGTGCGGGGTGGGCGCACGCGTTGCCGCAGCGGTACTCGCAGGTGACCGCGGATCGGCCACCGGGGTGGGATGTCGACAAGGGCAGCAGCCGCCGGGGCTCGAAGGACACGTCGCCTCCAGGTCACTCAGTCAGGGGAACGACCGAGACGTTAGGTCGGCTAAGAGATGGCCTCCGGAAGTCCAGGTGAACAGCGCGCGAACGGCAGCCCCGAGGTCACGACCCGATGTCGGCCAGCCCCCACCGCCCCGGCTTCCACACGGCCACCACCGACGGCCGCGGCGGGGTGTCGCCGCCGTCCGGCCAGTGCGAGGCCGGGTCGTCCGCGCTGGCGCCGTCCAGCTCGCCCGGGTGCTGCACGCACACGGTGACCACCTTGTCCCCGATGACCGGCCCGCAGGCCTCGGCCCCGCGTGGCACGGTGAGGAACAGCTTGAGGTGCCCGCGGCTGCGGCCCTCCAGTGGCACGACGTAGAGCCCGTCGTTGATGCCGAGAACCTCGCCGGAGTCGGTGGAGATCCACAGGTTGCCGTGCCGGTCGAACGCCACGTTGTCCGGGCTGCTGATCGGGCTGACCTGGTCCTTCGGGAAGCCGGCGAAGTAGGTGTCGGGGGAGGCCGGGTCGCCGCAGACGAGCAACAGCCGCCAGGTGAACCGCAGCGCCAGGGCGTCTCCGCGCTCCTCCTCGAACTCGAGAACCTGGCCGTGCCGGTTCTCGTGCCGCGGGTTCGCCTCGTCGGCCATCGCCCTGCCACCGGGGCCGCGCTGCGTGTTGTTGGTCAGCGCGCAGTACACCCGCCCGGTGCGCGGGTGCGGCTCGATGTCCTCGGGCCGGTCCATCTTGGTCGCGCCCACCTTGTCCGCCGCCTCGCGGGTGAAGACGTAGACCTCCTCGGCGGTCATCCCGTCCACAAAGGACGTGTCACCGCTGACCAGCGGGATCCACTCGCCGGTGCCGTCGAACTCACCGTCGCTCGGGAGCCGCCCGGAGCCGTCGATCTCGGCCGCCGGCGAGTCGCCGGTGAGCCGCGCGACGTAGAGCGTGCCGGAGTCGAGCAGCGTCATGTTGTGTCGGCGGGCGGCGCGCCCGTGGCCCCGCTTCATCCGGCGGTCGGAGACGAACTTGTAGATGTACTCGAAGCGCTCGTCGTCGCCGGAGTAGGCGACCACCCGGCCGTCCGGGGTGACCCGCACGTTGGCGCACTCGTGCTTGAACCGGCCGAGCGCGGTGTGCTTGACCGGGGTGGAGTGCGGGTCGTGCGGGTCGATCTCCACCACCCAGCCGAACCGGTTGGCCTCGTTCGGGTGTCGCGCCACGTCCCAGCGCGGGTCGAACCGCTCCCACTTGCGAGTCGTCGCGCCGCCCCGCACGCCGTAGCGGGCGAGCCTGGCGCGCCGCACCGGGTCGGTCACCGCGTCGGCGTTGGCGTAGTACTGGTTGAAGTTCTCCTCGCCGGACAGGATCGTCCCCCAGGGCGTCACCCCGCCGGCGCAGTTGTTCATCGTGCCCAGGACGTGGGTTCCGGTCGGGTCGGCCGGGGTCTTCAGCAGGTCGCTGCCCGCGGCCGGGCCGGTCATCCGGAACGGCGTGGTGAGCGTGATCCGCCGGTTGAACCACGACATCCGCGGCGTGTACCGGCCGGAGTGCATCGGCCTGGCGATCATCACCACGCTCAGGCCGTGCGCGGCCCAGGCGATGCGAACCTGCTCCTCGGTGGGGTTGTCCGGGTCGTAGCCGCGGAACATGTACTTCTCGCTGGTGTACTCGTGGTTGGTCACCAGCAGCCCGGTGAGCCCGAGCGGGTCCAGCGGCAGGATTGCGGCGAAGTCGCAGTTGAAGCCGAACTGCCGCTCCTGCGCGGTGGCGGTCTGGTCGTCGAAGTCGAACTCCGGGGCGCCGGGCAGCACCGGGTCGCCCCAGCGGATCACCACGGCCTGCTCGTAGCCCTCGGGCACCACCACCTCGTCGAGGAGGTTGGGCGTCACCCGGGTGAAGTCGGTGCCCGGCGCGGGCTTCGGTGGGTGGGCGCTCGGCCGGGCGGCGGCGCCAGGTGTGGCGAGCCCGTTCGTGGCGGCCAGCGCGCCACCGGACAGCGCCACCACCGCGCCGGCCCGCAGCGCGCCACGGCGGGAGATCACCTCGCCGACGATGTCGCCGAAGTAGGGGTTGGCCGAGGTGTTCGGCGCTTCATGGAAGCAGGCGTCGCCGCAGCGGTACTCGCAGGTGACGGCGGCGCGGCGGGTGGTGAGCAGGGGAAGCAGTCGGCGGGACAACGCGGACCTCCGGCGGCTCGGTTCGGGGCCCTGACACTAAGCGGAGGAACCACCGAAAGGGAACCCGCTGTTCGCCAAAAGTTAACCTCAGAGTTCCTCGCCGACCAGCGCGGCGCCGGGCGGCACGGCGTGCGGGTCCGATGCCCGGTGCCGGACGGCGAGCAGGGCGCCGGCGAGCACGCACAGCACCGCCGCGACGAGGAACGGTGCCCTGGCGGAGCCGAACCACTCGGCCACGTGCCCGACCAGGGTCGCGGCCAGCGCCCCGCCGAGCCAGCGGCAGAAGTTGTAGCCGGCGCTGGCGACCGGGCGCGGCGCCGGGCTGATCGACATGGCGGTGCCGGTGAACAGGGTGTTGAGCAGCCCGGACACCAAGCCGCTCACGACGATCCCGGCCACCAGGACCGGCGTGCTCGGCACGGTCATCAACGCCAGGAGCGCCGCGTAACCGAGGACGGCCAGCACCGTGGCGTGCCGCGCACCGAGGCGGGCGGCCAGCCGAGGCGCGAGCACCACCCCGGCGACGGCGACGCAGAGGCCCCAGCCGAAGAACACCGCGCCGACGGCGAGCGCGCCCCATCCGAGCACGAACGGCGACCAGGCCAGGACGGCGAAGAACGCCGCGGTGTAGAGCGCCGAGCCGATCGAGGTGCGGAGCAGGCCGACGTGGCCGAGGGCCCGCAACGGGTCGAGCAACCGGACGCCGGGGCGGGGGCGGTGCGCGTCGGTGCGCAGGAACACCGCACAGAGCAGGAGGGCTGCGGCCATCAGCACCGCGGTGCCGAGGAAAGGACCCCGCCAGGAGACGCTGCCGAGCACGGCGCCGAGCAGCGGGCCGACGGAGAGCCCGAGGCCGAGCGCGGCCTCGTAGAGCAGGATCGCGCCGGCCTGGCCGCCGGTGGCCGCGCCGACGATCACCGACAGCGCGGTGGCGATGAAGAAGGCGTTGCCGAGGCCCCACACCGCGCGCAGCCCGACGAGCTGGTCAATCGAGCCGGCCGCGGCGCACAGCGCGGTGGCCACCACGATCAGCGACAGTCCGAGTAGGACGGTGCGCTTCGCGCCGAACCGGGCGCTGGCGGCGCCGGTGACCAGCATCGCCACGACCTGGACGCCGAGGTAGGCGGAGAACAGCAGGGTCACCTGCGACGGCGCGGCGTGCAGCCCCTCGGCGATGGACAGCAGGATCGGGTCGACCAGGCCGATTCCCATGAACGCGATCACCGCGGCGAACGCCGTGATCCACACCTGCCGGGGTTGCCCCTTCACCACGGTGAGCAACCCGGTCGCACTCATCGGCACCCTCCCTACTCCGCACTCCGCATTCGCTTAGCAATGCTAAGCAATATCCTCGGGAGGAGGCGACGTAATCCGGCTCACGGCGGGTGCCAGCCAGCGGCCCGCCCCGCGGCGGGTTTCCACTCACGGCGGGCGCACCGGGTCGGCGCAGCCGACTCGCCGCGGTGCGACCGCCGCCAGCCTCGGCGCGTCCGACGTCTGCCGGCCCGCCGGACTCCCTCGACTCACCGGGCGCTCGCTGAACCGTCCACCCGGCGAGGTGCCACCGCGGCCGGCCCTGCCCACCGAGCAACCCCTGTGCCCACGGACTCACCGGGCACCGTCTCCAGCCGCCGGCCCATCCAGCGGCCCTCCACCTCCACCCGCCGGGTGCCGGCTCGGCCCGCCCGACTCCGGGCGCCCGCCCGTCGACCCGGCTACCCGCCAGCCGCCCGCGAATCCGCTACCCCCACGGGAACTCCCAGTGCCACCAGTCCGCCAGGCCGAGTTGTTCACATCACCCAGTAGTGATCCACAGATTTCCGCACACCCCGTTCAGCACCCCCAGAAGCGATAAACTGGACGAGGGCACCGGCCCCCGATGGGTGGGCGGGTACTGCTATGGGGGTTTGGCGGGTTTGTCAAGCCGCGTGTCGGTCCTTCGTTCGTGTGGGCTCTCCAGCCGGGTTGGTTCTGGGGCCTGTGCCGAGCCGTCCTCGGGGAACCGGGCGCGGGTTTCGGGCATCGGCGGACCGGGCGCGGGTTCGCGCGTCGGGGGACGTGCGAGGGTGTCGGGGGACGTGCGCGGGGTGTCGGGCGCGGGGCGAGTCGAGTGGAGCGGTGCGCGAGGTCGCCGTTACGACAGCGCTCAGGTCGGCGGGGCCGGTGCCCAGAAGCAGTCGAGCGCGTCGACCTCGTCGGCCATCGGCAGCTGTGCGCGCAGCGCGGCCACCAGCCCGTCCCGGTCCGCGCTCACCGTCGGCAACACCGTGATCGACGCCGGCAGCGCCTCCGGGCGCGCGATCTCCAGCAGGTCGGGGCGGTCCTTGAAGATCTCCCGAAACCGCTCGTACGCCTGCTGCTGGGTCTCGGTGGCCACCGACTCGACGTCCACGATCCCGGCGACCCGCTCGGCCCCGGCGAACATGTCGGCGTCGGTCCGGAAGGAGACCACCACTTCGCGCGGGCAGGGAATCGGGCCGGCCGCGCCGCGTACCCGCCGCTCACCACCCCACACCCAGGCCCCGGCGACCACCGCGACGAGCACCAGACCCAGGGCCAGCACCAGGGGGAGACGTCGACCGGTCACCAACCCAGCCTGGCACGGAAAGCGGCCGCCGTGGGGCGGAACTCCCCACGGCGGCCGCAACAGGTCATCGGCACCCGGCCGTCAGCGGTCCACCTCGCCGTGGATGAACTTCTCCACCGCGTCCCGAGCCTCCGAGTCCGAGTACTGCACCGGCGGCGACTTCATGAAGTACGACGACGCCGACAGGATCGGCCCGCCGATGCCCCGGTCCTTGGCGATCTTCGCCGCGCGCACCGCGTCGATGATGATCCCCGCGGAGTTCGGCGAGTCCCAGACCTCCAGCTTGTACTCCAGGTTGAGCGGCACGTCACCGAACGCGCGACCCTCCAGCCGGACATAGGCCCACTTCCGGTCGTCGAGCCACGCCACGTAGTCCGAAGGTCCGATGTGGACGTTGCCCTTGCCGAGTTCCCGGTCGACCTGCGACGTCACCGCCTGCGTCTTCGACAGCTTCTTGGACTCCAGCCGCTCGAGCTCCTTCATGTTCAGGAAGTCCATGTTGCCGCCCACGTTCAGCTGCATGGTGCGGTCGAGCTGGACTCCGCGGTCCTCGAACAGCTTCGCCAGCACCCGGTGGGTGATGGTCGCGCCGACCTGGGACTTGATGTCGTCACCGACGATCGGCACCCCGGCCCGCTCGAACCTGGCCGCCCACTCCGGGTCGGAGGCGATGAACACCGGCAGCGCGTTGACGAACGCGACGTTCGCGTCGATCGCCGCCTGCGCGTAGAACTTGTCGGCCTCCTCGGAGCCCACCGGCAGGTAGGAGACGAGCACGTCCGCCTTCGCCTCGCGCAACGCGGCGACGACGTCCACCGGCTGCTCGTCGGCCTCCTCGATCGTCTCCCGGTAGAACCGGCCGAGCCCGTCGTAGGTGTGCCCGCGCTGAACGGTCACCCCGAGCGGCGGCACCTCCGCGATCTTGATGGTGTTGTTCTCGCTGGCCACGATGGCCTCGGAGAGGTCGCGACCGACCTTCTTGGCGTCCACGTCGAACGCGGCGACGAACTCGATGTCGCCCACGTGGTACTCGCCGAACCGCACGTGCATCAAGCCGGGCACGCGCGAGTCAGGGTCGGCGTCGCGGTAGTACTGGACGCCCTGCACCAGGGATGCCGCGCAGTTGCCAACGCCGACGATGGCCACCCGCACCTTGCGGCGGTTCTCGCCCATGCCGGTTCTCCTCACTCGTGATTCCGTCGTAGGTCCTCCCGAGCCGCGGCCGGTCTCGACTGCTGACCGCGTTGCTCGGCTTGCTCGTGCGCGATCAGCTCGTTGAGCCAGCGCACCTCCCGCTCACTGGTCTCCAGCCCGAGTCGGTGCAGCTCGCGGGTGTAGCGGTCGATCCTCTCCTCGGCCCTGGCCATGGCGGCGCGGATGCCTTCGCGGCGTTCCTCCACCCGGCGGCGTCGCCCCTCCAGGATGCGCATCCTGACGTCGGCCGGTGTCCGGGAGAAGAACGTCAGGTGCACGCCGAAGCCCTCGTCGTCCCAGGTCTGCGGCCCGGCGTCGGCGAGCAGCTCGGCGAACCGCTCCTTCCCTTCGGCGGTGAGCTTGTAGACCCGCCTGGCCCGACGTCCCCAGCCGTTCCTGGCCGGGGCCCGGCCGGTCGCCGTCGACCGGCCCGGATCGCTCTCGCCCGCGCCGACTCCGTCCGGTTCCTCGACGATCCATCCGGCCCGCTGCAGCCGACGCAGCGTCGGGTACAGCGAGCCGTACGAGAACGTGCGGAACATGCCCAGCGTCTCGTGCAGCCGCTTGCGCAGCACGTAACCGTGCATGGGCGCCTCGTGCAGCAGCCCGAGGATGGCGAACTCCAGCACGATGCACCCCCTTCCGGGAACAAGCGGCGCCGCCGGCGGTTACCGCGGTCGTACCGCCGGTCGACCACCACACCCCGTCGACCGGGGGAGCGGGGACGGAGGCGGTAGGAGCGGGCACGACCGTCAACCTACCGAGCCATTATATCGAGCCGATACATCGAAGTGGTGCATCTAACGCTGCCGATCACCCGATGAGATACCCAAGGCACCCCGAAACGTAACCAGACAGTTATGAGACCGTCGGCGTGTCCCGCTCGTGTCGTCGGTCACTAGGCAGAACGGGCCATCGCGGGCACATCCGCAGCACGTACTCTGTTGTGGTGCGAAACCAGCGGCAGGTCGTCGACTACGCGTTGCAGCGCCGTGCCCTGCTCGCCGAGGTCTACTCGGGGCGGGTGAGCACGATGGACGTCTGCGACGCCAGCCCGTACCTGCTCAGGGCGGCGAAGTTCCACGGCCAACCCAGCGACGCGAGCTGTCCGCTGTGCCGCAAGGAGGCGGTGACCCTGGTCTCCTGGGTCTACGGTGACGAGCTCCGGCACGCGGCCGGCTCGGCCCGCACGCCCGAGGAACTCGAGCGAATGGCCAACCTCTTCGCCGAGTTCACCGTCTATGTCGTGGAGGTATGCCGGTCGTGCAGCTGGAACCACCTGGTGCAGTCGTACGTCCTGGGGACCGGAGACCCGCAACCGCGCCCGCGCCGGACCGCGAGCCGGTGAGCGCGCACCTGGCAGTCAGCGAGCACGGAACGGCGACCTCGGAGACGAACCGGACGCCGGTCTGGGAGGCCCACCCGTGAACGACCACCACAATCGTCGCTGGCCGGAGCAGGACCCCGGCGACGGCCGGAACCACCCGTGGCCGGCCGGTGACGAAGGTGCCCCCCGCTGGCCGAGCGGGGACGAACCGCCACGAGCACCGCGACCGCCGCAGCCACCACGGCCGCCGCGCGGGGCCCGTCCGGTGCCGCCGGCCCAGCCGCAGTGGCCGACCGGGGACGAGGCGCCGCGCTGGCCCGGCGGGGGCGACCCCGACCTCACCCGGCGACCCGTCCCGCCACCGGGTCGCCCGCTGCCCCCTCCTGGCGGTCATCCCGGCCAGCGCCCCGGGCCGCCGCCGGGTACCCGACCACCGGGCGCGCCCGGCGCGCCCGGCCCCAGGCAGGGCCACCCGCCCGGCGCCCGGCGCCCGGTGCCGCCCCCACCCGGCCGCCGCCACCCCGCGGAGCAGCCCACCGGCATGGTCGGTGGTCCGGTGGGTCCCACCGACCGCGAGCCCGAGTTGCTCACCCACCACACGCACAACGGCACCACGTACAACGGCACCGGGAGCGGTGCGGGCTGGCCGAACGAGGACGAGCAACGGTTCGCCGAGCCCGGGTACGGGGACCCCACGGACTACGCGGACGAGGACTTCGACGAGCCCGGCACCGGGGAGGGCGACACGCCACCGCTGACCCCGGCACAGCGCAAGAAGCGGCGCTGGCAGCGGATCCGGCGCACGCTCTACGCGATGGTCGGGCTGTTCTTCGTGCTGCCGGCGCTGGCGTTCACCATCGCGTACTTCCTGGTGGACGTGCCCACCCCGGAGCAGGTCGCCGCGCAGCAGAACAAGGTGGTGACCTACTTCTACGGCGACGGGACGGAGATGGGCAAGGACGTCCCACCAGGCGGCAACCGCATCCTGCTCAAGTCCGAGGACATCCCCGACGTCGTCAAGAAAGCGGTCTACGCCACCGAGGACAACACGTTCGAGACCAACCCCGGCTTCGACATCACCGGCCTGATGCGCGCGGTGTGGAACCAGGTCACCGACGGCGTCGGTGGTGGCTCCACGATCAGCCAGCAGTACATCAAGGTGTCCACCGGTGACGACGACTACACGATCACCCGGAAGGCCCTGGAGCTGGTCAAGGCCTTCAAGATGAACAACGAGCAGGACAAGCGGGACATCATCACCGCCTACCTGAACACCATCTACTTCGGACGCGGCGCGTACGGCGTCGAGACCGCGGCGCGCGCCTACTACGGCAAGTCGGCCAAGGAGCTGGACTTCTCCGAGGCCGCGCTGCTCGCCGGGCTGATCCAGCAGCCGGGCCGGTCGGAGAACCGCGAGGTGGCCGAGAAGCGCTGGAACACCGCGCTGGACCGCATGGTGGCCAACGGTTGGCTGTCCAAGGCCGAACGGGACAGCGCGCAGTTCCCGGAGATGATCCCGCTGGAGCAGAGCCGCCCGGAGACGCTCACCGGTCCGGCGGCGTTCGTCAAGCAGCGGGTCATGGAGGAGCTGGAGCGCCGCGGCTACCCGGAGGAGCGGATCCAGTCCGGCGGCTACAAGGTCTACACCACGATCGACAAGAAGGCGCAGGAGCTCGCCGAGAAGGCCGTCAACGACGTGATGAAGGGCGAGCCCGACGAGCTCAGGGAGGCGCTGGTCGCGGTGGACCCCAAGACCGGCGGGGTGCTCGCCTACTACGGCGGGCCGAACGTCCCCAAGGTCGACGAGACGGACTGGGCCGACGCCCAGCGCAACCCCGGATCGTCGTTCAAGCCGTTCGACCTGGTGGCCCTGCTGCAGCGGAACAAGGGCCTCGGCGAGGTGTACGACGGCAGCTCGCCGCGGAAGTTCGGCGACACCGTGGTGCGCAACTCGGAGAACCAGCAGTGTCCCCGGTGCACCGTCGCCGAGGCGATGGAGCGGTCGATCAACACCGTGTTCTACGACATGGTGCTCAACGACGTCGGCGTGCAGGGCGTGGTGGACGCGGCCAAGGCGGCCGGCATCCCGGAGGAGGTCGACGGCAAGCCGACCATGGCCAACCCGGACGGCAACATCTCCATCGGCGGTGGGACCATCCACGTCACCCCGGCCAACATGGCCAGCGCCTACGCCACCTTCGCCGCCAACGGCGTCTATCGCGAGCAGCACTTCGTGACGAAGGTCGAGGAGTCCGACGGCACGCTGGTGTTCGAGACCCCGGTGGAGGAGCGGCCGGCGTTCAACGCCAGTGACCCGGAGAAGAACAAGCAGATCGCCGGCAACGTCACCAAGGCGCTGGAACCGGTGCTGCCCCATTCCAGGCTGGACTGCGCGGACGGCAGGGACTGCGCCGGCAAGACCGGCACCCACCAGTACGACCCCGGTAAGGGCAAGGTCTCCGACGACAACGCGCAGGCGTGGATGGTCGGCTACACGCCCTCGGTCTCGACGTCGGTGTGGGTGGGCACCGGCTACAACAAGCCGATCAAGACCGCCAGCGGGAAGCGGATCTACGGCAGCGGCCTGCCCGGAGAGATCTGGAAGAAGTTCATGGACGCCTACCTCCAGGGCAAGCCGAAGGAGAAGTTCCCCGACGTCAAGCTGATCGGCAAGCCGGTGCAGAAGCAGCAGTCGACCAGGCAGACCCGGACCAGGACCGCGGATACGTCGACCACGTCGTCCACCGAGCCGACGACCAGCTCCGAACCGTCGGACAAGCCGGACCCCTCGGACCGGACGAGCACGCCCCGCCGGCCACCGGGCTGGCCGACCCGGACGCAGGAGCCGCCGGACTCGGGGATCGGGCTGTTACCCCGACCCACCGGCGAGCAGTGACCACGGCCGGGCCCACGCGCCGTGGGCCCGGCCGCCGCTCGTCCGGTCTCCACCTGAAGGCGGCTTGACAGCGGGCCGACTAGGCTGCCGCGCGTGCCACGCTCGTCCGAACCGCCCATCCGCCCCTCGGCCGAGCCGGTGTCCCTGGACGCCGACCAACGGGTGATCCCCAGCCGGACGGACCCGTTCGCCGCGGCGCTCACCCGACCGATCGGTGGCCCGCTCGGCGAGCACGCGGTGGTCGGCCGGCACTGGTTCTGGTCCCCACTGCGGGTCGCGCTGCTGCTGGCGGTGCTGGCGCTCACCGTCGGGTGGTTCGGCAAGGCCGCGTGCATCCAGCAGTACACCACCGGGGACGGGCAGGTGGAGCTCGACTGGCGGTCGGGACGGCCGTACGTCGCGCTGTGCTACTCCGACATCGTGCCGCTGTACGGCGCCGAGCGGCTGGACGAGCCGGACACCTTCCCGTACGCGACGAGCTGGGTGGAGAACGAGGGCGAGCCGAGCGAGCAGGTCCGGTACATGGAGTACCCGGTGCTCACCGGGTTGTTCCAGTGGGTCAACGCCAAGCTCACCCACGCCTGGGTGGACCTCGCCGACACCGGCTGGCTACCGGGCGCGCTGCCGGTGGTGGTCTACTTCGACATCACCGCCCTGTTCCTGGCGCTGGCGTGGCTGCTCACCGTGTGGGCGGTGACCAGATCCTCGCCCCGCCGGCCGTGGGACGCCGCGATCGTCGCCGCCTCACCGCTGGTGATGGTGCACGCGTTCACCAACTTCGACACGCTGTCGACCGCGCTGGCCGCCACCGGGCTGCTGGCCTGGTCCCGGCGGCGACACGGGTTGGCCGGACTGCTGTTCGGGCTGGGCGCCGCGGTGAAGCTGTACCCGCTGTTCCTGCTCGGGCCCCTGCTGGTGCTGTGCGTGCGGGCGGGCAAGCTGCGGGCGTGGGTCACCACGACCGCCACCGCGGCGGGTGCGTGGGCGGCGGTGAACCTGCCGTTCATCGTGTACCTGCGGGAGGGCTGGGCGGAGTTCTTCCGGCTCAACTCGCAGCGCGGCATGGACCCCGACTCGCTCTACAACGTGGTCTCCTACTTCACGGGGTGGACGGGCTTCGACGGTGAGCTGGTACGCGGGCAGACCCCGGTGTGGTTGAACACGGTGAGCGGCGGCCTGTTCCTGCTCGGCTGCGCCGGGATCGCCTACCTCGCGCTCGCCGCGCCGGTGCGACCCCGGCTGGCGCAGCTGTGCTTCCTGGTGGTCGCGGTGTTCCTGCTGACCAACAAGGTGTGGAGCCCGCAGTACTCGCTGTGGTTGGTGCCACTGGCGGCGCTGGCCATCCCGCGCTGGCGGCTGCTGCTCGGGTGGATGGTGATCGACGCACTGGTGTGGGCGCCGCGGATGTTCTACTACCTGGGCACCGACAACCGTGGCCTGCCCGAGGGCTGGTTCCTCGGCGCCGTCGTCCTGCGGGACCTCGCGGTGATCGGGCTGTGCGTCCTGGTGGTGCGGGAGATCCTCCGACCGGCGGAGGACCTGGTGCGGCGGGGCGGCGACGACGACCCGCTGGGCGGCGTGCTGGACCGCGCGCTAGACGTCCGGGTGCTCCGAGCACGGAAGCGAGCGGGCGGGGGGAAGCGTGCTCCCGCCCGACCCGACCCGTTGGTGGGGGCAGCGCCACCCGGCGGCCCGGCGGGCTGAGCCAGCACGTCAGCCGGGCCGCGGCCAGCCGAGCCCCGGCGACTCGAGGATGGTCCCGGCGCCGACGTCACCGCGGGTCGAGACCGTCCGGCACGGCGTGGACGTCCCGGAGGGAGCTCACCGGCACGGCCGGGCGGGCGGACAGGAACGCCACGAACAACCCGGCCAGCAGCGCTGCCCTGCCCCACACCCCGATCATCACCGCCTGCGCGGTGAAACCCTCGTAGATCGCCGCGCCACCGCTGGCGAGCAACCCGTACCAGTGGAAGATCCCGATGCCCAGTGCCAGGTCGGCGAGGAGGTAGCCGAGCACCCAGCCCCAGCGCACCCGCAGCAGGACGAACATCGGCAGCAGCCACAGCGTGTACTGCGGCGAGTGGACCTTGTGCAGCAGGAGGAACCCGCACAGCATCGCGGCCGACACACCCAGCAGCGGGAACGAGCCCTCCCGCCGGTAGCGGTGCCAGCCAACAGCGAGCGCCACGCCGAACGCGGCGAGCACGAGTGCTGGCGAGAGCACCCCGACCAGGCGCTGGAAGCCCTCGTTGTCTCCCTCCGAGATCGGCCGGAAGCCCCAGTACCAGATCGAGTTCGTGGTGACGTCGACCTTGCGCTCGGCCTGGAACCGGAACGACGCCCACCAACCGGGAAATCCGGCGAGCGCGAACGGCAGGTTCACCACCGCGGCCGTTCCCACGGCGGCGCCCACCACCCGCAGCGCGCCCCGTGGATCCCACCCGTGCCGGCCGTCGGGACCACCGGTGAGGACGTAGGCCGCCAGCGGCAGGACGAACATCGCCGGGTAGACCTTGAGCGCGAAGCCGAGCCCGAGCAGGACGGCCGCCCACGTCCCGCGGGTCCGCAGCGTCCCACGGCCGAGGAACACGACGGCGAACGCGGCGACGGTCGCGGCCACGGCCGGCAGGTCCCAGTTGTGGAAGGCGTAGAGCACCAGCGGCGGGCCGACCGCCCACAGCAGCGCCCGCCACCCGCTGAGCCGGCCCAGCAACCAGGCGGCGAGCAGGCCGAACGGGGCCAGCAGCAGGGCCGACGCCAGCAGGAACCCCGCGTCGGTGCTGGCGAAGTGCCCCGCCGTCCACATGAGCAGCCCGGTGAGCACCGGGTACTCCAGCGCGCCGCCGACCAGCTGGCCGTCCACCAGCTCGCCGTGCACGTAGGGGAAGGTGTGCCGGTCGATGTGCCGGCCGAGCCAGAGGAACTGGATGTCCGAGTAGCACGCGTCGGCGAAGGTGCGCTCGGCGTAGCCCGGGGTGCTGCGGCCCCGCTCGTCGAACTCCGGGCCGGTGCAACGGTCCTTGTTCGCGAAGCCGAGCAGGAGGGTCAGCCCGCACAGCAGCACCAGCACGACCGGCACGACGCGGGTGCGTGCCGAGGCGAGCGTGTCCGGCATCGCGAGCCTCGCGCTACGCCCTGCCGCGCAGGAACTCGATGTCCTTCGCCTGCCCCTCCGCCGGGGTCTCGACGATCACCGGCGCGCCGGCCGCGGCGGCGACCTCGGCCAGCGCCTCCGCCGCGATCGTGCCGTCGCCGCCGACGACGTTGGCGTGCCGGTCGCGGGCCGAGCCGAACGGATCCCGCGAGTTGTTCAGGTGCACCAGGTCGATCCGGCCGGTGATGGCCCTGACCCGGTCCACCACACCGTCGAGCTCCCACCCCGCGGCGAAGGCGTGGCAGGTGTCCAGGCAGAAGCCGGGGCCGAACTCGCCGACGGCGTCCCACAGCCGGGCCAGCATGTCCAGACTCCTGGCCATCGCGTTGTCACCCGATGCGGTGTTCTCGATCAGCAGCGGCACCGCGAATCCGCCCTGCTCGGCCTGGCGCTCGAACAGCTTGCGCCAGTTCGCGATGCCCGCCTCCGGGTCCTCCCCCTGGCGGACGTGCCCGCCGTGCACGACGACGCCCTTCGCGCCGACCTCCGCGGCACCGCTGATGTGCTGGGCGAGCGTCTTGCGGGACGGAATGCGGATGCGGTTGTTCAGCGAGGCGACGTTCACCAGGTACGGCGAGTGGATGTAGACGTCCACGTCCGCCGCCGCCAGCTCGTCGGCCAGCGCGTGCCGGGGCGGCGCCTTCCACGTCTGCGGGTCGCAGAGGAAGAACTGCACCGCGTCCGCGCCGCGTTCCCTGGCGGCGGCCAGCGGGTCGTCGTCGCGCACATGAGCGCCGATCAGCATTCGGCGAGGGTACCGGCGGGCCCGGGGAGGTCGGCGCACGGCCATCCAGTACGGTGGCCGCGTCCGGAAGCATCTCACCGGAACCTCACAGGCGACACTTCACCGGGGAAGGGCACTGTTCATGGGGACTGCTCGACAGCGGCGTTGGCCCTGCTCCGCCATCGCGATCTCCGGAGCACTGGCACTGCTGGTGGCCTGCCCGGGCATCGCCGCGGCCGGCGGTGACGCGCTGCGCGGCGACTGCGCCGCGACCGTGCACGACGAGGACGGTGCCCCGTTGACGCTCGACGCCGGCGCTCCGGTGGGCCGGCCCGGCGAGCTCACCGTTGGCCTGAGCAGTGCGGGCGAGCAGGATGCCCCGACGGTCGGGCTGCCGGTGGCCGAGGCCGTGGACGCCCTGGGCGTGAACAAGGTGGCCGGGGTGAACGACGTCGCCACCGCGGGCTGCACCGGCGCGCGGGACCTGGGCAACGGGCTCAGCGGCGTGACGTCCTCGTTGCTCGGCAAGGACGACGGTGGCGAGCCCGGTCCGACCCCGCCCGGCCCGGGTGCCCCCGGACCGGGGAAGCCGAGCAAGCCGGGGAAGCCGGGCAAGCCGGGCAAGCCGGGGGAGCCAGGCAAGCCAGTAGAGCCGGAGAGGTCGGAGACGCCGAGCTTCCCGCGTTTCGGGCTGGTGGGCGCTGGTGGACTTGCCGCCCTGCTGGCCACGGTTCGCGGCCGCCTGCTCCAGGAGCTCGGTCCGCTCGGCGCCCGGATCGGGCCCGTCGCACCGCCGGTGAAGGCGCCTGACCTGGGCGTTCCGCGGCCGGGGACGGTGCCGGACGTCGTCGCTGAGAACTCCGGCACCGCGAAGGCACTGCCGGAGTCGTCGGCGCCGGCGCGGCCGCCGCTGCTGCTCGCGGTGCTGGCCGTCGTGCTGGTGGGCGCGCTGCTGGCCCGCACCTGGTTGCGTCGCCGCGCTCCCGCCTGAGCACGGGGAGTAGCGGGCTCCGCCGCGAATCCACCCGAAAGCGCCGGTCACCCCGTCACCGACGTGGGTTAGCGTCGTTGTACTCCGACGAGGATCGACGCGGGAGGGCCAGCGTATGCAAGGGCGACACCGCAGAACGGCGGCCGTCGGAGCCGCCGCGTTCGTGCTGGCCGGGTCGGCCGCGCTGGCGATGCCGGGTACGGCCGTGGCCGAGACCAAGCACGTGCCGTGCGGCGGCTCGGTGACCGCGAACCCGGGTGACCGCGTGTACGGAACCACCCCGCTGCTCGGGCTGCCGCTCGACCTCGGCGTCGTCACCGAGGCCACGTCCGTGCTGACCGGCACCATCAACGCCCTGCTCGGCCAGGTGTGCCGGGTGACCGTCACCGTGGTGGACACGGTGGTCAAGCCGGTGCCGGTGGTCGGTGAGCCGGCCGCGAGCGCGATCAACCAGGGCGTGAGCGGTGCGACGGGAGCCGCCGGGAACATCACCGGCGGATCGCCACCGCAGCGGAGCGGGCCCGAGCCGGCGCCGGAGAGCCCCGGCGACGAGCCGGGCCGCACGGGTGGCGGCCCGCCCGGGAGGGAGAGCGGAGCGCCGCCGCCGGTTCCGGAGTCGAACAGCCCGGTGGTCGGGGGTGCCGCGCTGCCCGGGTTCACCTACCTGCCGACGAGCTTCGGCAGCGGCTACGCGGCGATGCGGAACTACTCGGGCATCCCGATAGCGACCGCCGGCCTGTTCGCGCCGTCGCCAGGGGTGCGCTACGGCGGGCAGGTGCCGGGGTACGCGCCGGAGTTCGGCATCCTCGGGGCCGCCGACGCGCCGCCGGACGACGGGGTGCGCAACGCCGGCAGGGCGGAGGCACTGCCCGGCGGCGGCAGCGGTGATCGCGGGAACCTGCCGATGCTGCTCGCCGTGCTCGCGCTGTCCGGGGTGTCCGCCGCGCTGGTGCGCACCTGGGTGCTACGCAAGGCCACCGCGAGCTGACCGAGTACGCCACCATCAAGGCGTCGGGCCCGTGATCGAGCACCCCACCAAGTCCGGCCCGTTGAGGGCGTCGCGCGGCCGCCCACGAGAACGGCGGAGTCGAAGCGGTCACTGACGAAACAACCGAATCGGCTGGGCCGACCACCCCAGCCGGAGCCGGCCCGTCCACACCGTTGCATCCCCGAACGGGCCGTCCGCGCCGCCGCGTTCCCTCCCGAACGGGCCCGCCAGCGCGACCGCTTGCGTCGAATCGACCCCGTCCGGACCACCCGGGCGCCCCGATCCGTCATCCCCACCGCCGCGCTCCCGAGCGGGTCCCGTCAGCACCACGTGTGCGCCGATCGACCCGGTCCGCGCTGCCGCGATCCCTCCCTGAACGAGCCCCGTCAGTGCGGCCGCACGCACCGAGCCACCCGTCCCCACCGTCCGAACGGCTCGATCGCACATTCGCACCATTCGCACCATTCGCACCGCCCAACCGTCCCGAACGGCCCGTTCGCCCCACCAGAACGCCGCATCTGTCCACAGATTTCCGGAGACCCGATGGCAGCCCCCGATCCCAGGTAGACTGGGCTGGGGACGGCCCCCCGGGGTTCAGGGTGGGGTCTACATTGGGGGAGCCGGCGACGAGTTTCGGGCCGGGTTCGACGTACCGGGCGTATCGGATCGACGGCGGTCGCTCGCGTCGCGGGAACCCGTATCCTGTGCCGGCGCGACTCGTTACACCTCGCGAACCTCCCTGCCCTCGCGACGGATGCGGAAGGACCCCACGCGTGCCAACACGAACTCGGCGGTCAGCTCGCGGCTCGGTGACCCGGACTTCGCGCAACGTGCTCACCGCCACGGCGATCGCGGCCGCGGTGACCGGCTTCTCTCTGCTTGGCGGCGGCACCGCCGCGGCCACCACCCTCGCCGGCTCCTGTTCCGGCACCGTCATCGGCCCCGCGGGTGAGGCCGTGGCGGTCGACTCCGCGCCGGTCGCCGACATCGTCCGCGCCGCGGCCAAGGAGAAGGCCCGCTTCCTCAACGGTGTCGACCCGGACAAGCTCGCCAACAAGGTCAACCGCGAAGGCGTGATCCCCGCGGGCACCATTCCCGGCGCGGGTGACGGCGCGTTCAGCGGCGCCCAGGTCGCCAAGATCGTCGGCACCCGGCTGGAGAAGGACGACGGCGACGGCCTCGGGCCGTGGGTCGACCTCACCGGCGTCAAGAAGGACACCCTCGAGCACATCAAGAGCAAGGTCTCCGGCCTGTGCGGGCTGACCCTCCGGGCCAAGGCCGAGCCGTCGAGCCAGCCCACCCCACCGCAGCAGGGCGGCACGGCGGGCACCCACGGCGGCACCCCGGCCCCCGGCGCCACCCCGCTCTCCGGCACCGGCGACGCCCGCGCGCCGCAGCGGGACTACTCCGGCATCCCCACCGCCTCCGCCGGCGTCGCGGTCCCGCCCGAGCTGCGCTACCCGCCGTCCAGCGGTGTCCCCGGGCAGGGCACGCCCGAGTTCGGCATCCTCGGCGCCGACCAGGGCACCGCCGACGGCACGGCCGACATCCGCAACGCCGGCAACGCCGACCCGTTGGCCGCCGGCGAGTCGCCGAACGACGTGCAGCTGCCCATGCTGCTCGCCGTGGTCGCGCTGGCCGGGGTCACCGCGGCGCTCGTCCGGACCTGGGTGCTCCGCCGCGTGTAGCGACCCGTAGACTGGCTCGCTGGCAAACCCTCCTGCCACGGACCGTCCGTGGCCGCGAAGCCCATAGGAGGTGAGTGGTTGTGTCACGCCATTACGAGGTAATGGTCATCCTGGATCCCAGCCTCGACGAGCGCACGGTCGCCCCGACGCTGGAGAACTTCCTGAAGGTGATCCGCAACTCCGGCGGCAGCGTCGAGAAGGTTGACGTGTGGGGCCGCCGGCGGTTGTCCTACGAGATCAAGAAGAACGCCGAGGGGATCTACGCCGTCCTCGACCTCAACACCACGCCCGACGCGGTGAAGGAGCTCGACCGGCAGCTGTCCCTGCAGGAGACCGTGCTGCGCACCAAGGTCGTGCGCCGCGAGGCCCCGCGTCCCGGTTCCCGAGTGGCCCGTAGGGCCAAGGTCTGAGGCGACGACCATGGCTGGAGACACCGTCATCACCGTCGTCGGGAACCTGACCGCCGACCCCGAGCTGCGGTTCACCCCGTCCGGCGCCGCGGTCGCGAACTTCACCGTCGCGTCCACCCCGCGCATCTTCGACCGGCAGTCCGGCGAGTGGAAGGACGGCGAGGCGCTGTTCCTGCGCTGCAACATCTGGCGGCAGGCCGCCGAGAACGTCGCGGAGTCGCTGACCAGGGGCGCCCGCGTCATCGTGCAGGGCCGGCTCAAGCAGCGTTCGTTCGAGACCAAGGAAGGCGAGAAGCGCACCGTGGTCGAGCTCGAGGTCGACGAGATCGGCCCCTCGCTGCGGTATGCCACCGCCAAGGTGAACAAGGTCAGCCGCGGCAGCGGTGGTGGCGGCGGCTACGGCGGTGGCGGCGGGGCGCCCGCCGACGACCCGTGGGGCTCCGCGCCGGCGGCGAGCGGCAGCTCGGCCGGCGGCGGCTTCGCCGACGAGCCTCCCTTCTAAGACAACCACTGATCGTTCTTTCCCCAGGAGTACACCGTGGCCAAGCCACCCATTCGCAAGCCCAAGAAGAAGGTCTGCGTCTTCTGCAAGGACGCCAGGAAGGGCCGTGCGGAACTGATCGACTACAAGGACACCAACCTGCTGCGGAAGTACATCTCCGACCGCGGCAAGATCCGGGCCCGCCGGGTCACCGGGAACTGCAGCCAGCACCAGCGCGACGTGGCCACCGCGGTCAAGAACGCCCGCGAGATGGCGCTGTTGCCCTACACCTCGACCGCTCGCTAGAAAGGGGGGAGTTCCATGGCGAAGATCATCCTGACCACCGACGTGGCGAACCTCGGTGGTCCTGGCGACATCGTCGAGGTCAAGGACGGCTACGCGCGCAACTACCTGTTGCCGCGGGGCTACGCCATCCGGGCCACCAAGGGCGCCGAGAAGAACGTGCAGACGATCCGCAGGACCCAGGAGTCCAAGCGGATCCGCGACCTCGACCACGCCAAGGAGATCAAGGCGACGCTCGAGGGTCTCGGCGCGGTTCCGCTGTCGGCCAAGGCCGCCGAGGGCTCGAAGAAGCTGTTCGGCTCGGTCACCGCGACCGACGTGGTGAACGCGATCAAGTCCGCCGGTGGGCCGCAGCTCGACAAGCGGGTCATCGAGCTGCGCGAGCACATCAAGACGCTGGGCCGGCACCAGGTCACCGCCCGGCTGCACCCGGACGTGCGGGCCGACGTCCAGCTCGAGGTCACCGCGACGAAGTAGCCGATCGGGTCGTGGCACCGGGGCCGTTCCTCAACCGAGGAGCGGCCCCGTTCTCGTTCGGGGAACCGGCTCGTCACCCCGCGCGTCGATAGCGATGTGGCTGCTTGACGGCGCGTCCCGGCCACCAGGAAACTTGACCCGCACTCCAGAGCGGCTCGAGCCGGGGTGCGTCCATGGGGAGTGAAGGGGACCTACAGCGCATGACAGGACCCATCGACAGGATGCCGGCGATGCCGGCGATGCCGGCGGTGCTCGTCGGCAAGGCCGCGGCGGGTGGGGCGCCGATGCCCGGGGGAGGCGCGTCCGGCGGGTACCGGTTCGACGAGACGCAGATCGACGGCATCATCCAGCAGTGGGAGGACCTGCTGGCCGACCTCGAGGCCGACGAGCGCGACGCGGAGAGCCTCGCGAAGGTCAAGGCCCCCGGCCGGGAGTTCGCCAGCGGCGACTTCGTCTCCCGCGCCAACCCCTCGGGCAAGGCGTTCCTCGAGCAGTCCGACCGCATGCGCAAGTACGTCCAGCAGTACCTCGACGCGCTGAAGAACGCCAAGAAGGCCACCGCGACGACCGAAGAGAACGCCGAGGCGGACATCCGGGCGACGGGAGCGGGGCAGGCATGAGGACGCTGCGGGCGCTCGGCCTCGGCGCCGCCGTGCTGGCCACCGCGGGCCTGCTCGCCGCGTGCGGTGGCACGGAGGGCGGTACGCCGACCGCCGGGCCCGGCCCGACGACCACCACCACGGGCGGGCAGAACGGCGGCTCCGGATCGGCGCCGAAGGTGGCCGACCCGCTGGACCCGCAACCGCTGGTCACCGACCCGTGCGGTCTGGTCACCGACGGACAGCTCGCCGAGCTGGGTCTGGAGAAGGAGCGCGAGCGCGACACCGCCACCGGCGAGAAGGAGTGCGTCTGGCGGCAGACCGCGCAGCCGGAGAACACGATCGCTGTCTCCGCGTTCAGGTCGAACCCCAACGGCCTCGGCGACATCTATGACCAGCGGAACGAGCAGGAGTACTTCGACGAGGTGACCATCGGCGGGTACCCGGCGGTGTTCGCCTCCGAGCTCGACCGCCGCGACGACGGGCGCTGCGCGCTGTGGATCGGCGTCACCGACCAGGTCGTCACCTCCATCCAGACCCAGCTCGACGAAGGACCGGACGTGACCGCACCGTGCCCGGTGGCGGAGCGGACCGGGCGAGCCGTGATCGACACCCTGGGGGGTTGACTGCCATGCCGTTCTTTCTCGTGCCGATCGTGGCCGGGGCCGCCGCCTACGGAGCGGCGACGCAGGAGCACGCCGACGAGCACCAGTCCCAGCACGGCGAGCGGACGATCGACGCCTACCAGATCTGGCAGCAGATCACGTCCGGTCCCGGCGCCGGCTCCATCCAGGACGGCCACCAGTCGGCCGAGACGCTGAAGGGGCGCTACGAGACCCGGATGGAGAAGATCCGCCAGCTCAGCAAGGCGATGGACGCCGCGTGGCAGGGCGATGCCGGATCGGCGGTGAACTCGGGTGCCCATCCGCTCAAGATCTGGATGGAGGACTCCCAGACGAACCTCGGCTCCACCAGCACGGCGCTGGAGGGCCAGAACACGGCGTTCACCACGGTGCGGAGCAAGGTGCAGGAGGTGCCGCCGAAGCCGCCGGAGAGCGGCTTCCTGAACACCGTCACGCCGTGGGAGACCGACACCGACCGGGCGATCAAGGACTACAACACCAAGGCGCAGGTCAACGTCGACGCCTTCAACGCGTACTTCACCTCCAGTCAGGAGAACGCCAAGACCATGCCGACGTACAAGGCGGTCGACGGCGAGTTCGGCGACATCGAGGTGGACCCCGACGGCGGCGACAAGGGCAGGGGCGACACGAGGCAGCCGCCCGGCACGGGGGACCGGCCCGGGAACGGGTTCCCACCCGGGGGCACGCCGCCCGGTGGGAACCAACCCGGCGGCGTGCCGCCGGGGGGCTACCAGCCCGGTGGGGTACCGCCGGG
This sequence comes from Amycolatopsis arida, assembly GCF_900115565.1. Lineage (GTDB taxonomy): Bacteria > Actinomycetota > Actinomycetes > Mycobacteriales > Pseudonocardiaceae > Yuhushiella > Yuhushiella arida. The sequence continues at coordinate 586,313 of NZ_FOWW01000003.1, forward strand.
GGGCTACCAGCCGGGAGGCACCCCACCCGGGGGTTACCAGCCCGGTGGGACGCCGCCCGGTGGCTACCAGCCCGGCGGAGTGCCGCCGGGGAGCTACCGGCCCGGCGGGGACTACCCGGGGTGGAACGACGGCACCGACGCGGCCTCATACCAGCCCGGCAAGGTGCCGTCGGTCGACATCCCCAGCGCCACCGGCGGGTTCCCACCCGGCGGCGGTGGCGGCACCGGCGGTGGCACCGGTTCCGGCGGCATCGGTGGTGCCGGCGGGTTCGTGCCGGGTGGCGCGGGCGGCTTCGGCCCGGGTGGCGGCAGCGGTGCCGCGGCTCCGGGCGCGAGCTCCGGCACCGGTGCGCCCGGGTCGGGTGCCGGTGCGCTGCGCGGGGGCGCGGCGGCGGCCGGCGCGATCGGTGGAGGCCGCGGTGCCGGCATGATGGGCGGCATGCCCATGGGTGGTGCCGGTGGCCGCGGCAAGGGTTCCGAGGACGAGGAGCACCAGACGAAGTTCCTCATCGAGGAGGACCCGAACTCCCTGTTCGGCACCGACGAACTGACCGCGCCGCCAGTGATCGGCGAGTAAGGTCTCGCTGCGGGCCACCGTCGCGGCCGCTGCCGGCCGGACGGTGACGGGTGGGGCGCGCCGTCCGCGCCCGATTCGAACGGAGAACGAGGACCCACGGTGCTGGACAAGCAGGTCACGTTGACGACCGGCACCCTGCTCAACCTGATCCGGCGTCACGGCGCCGAGCCGCACACCGTGCTGGCGAGCACACCGACGTGGCTCAGCGACGAGGCACGCCGGGCGCAGGACGAGCGGGCCAACGCGGAACTGGCCGGGTACGGTCTGCTCGGTCCGCGCGGTGTCGACCCGGGGTTGCGGGCCACGCTGGACGCGGTCGCGCGGCCGGAGGTGGAGTTCTACGCCTGGATCCAGGGTGGCTACGAGGGCCAGCCGCTCAACTACACGGTGCTGGCCGGGAGCGCGGGCGGGGAAGGGTTCGTGCTGGCCCGCAACACCGACCACGAGGGGATCGTGCTGGTCTCCGTGCGGCCGAACGAGTTGCTGGAGAACTTCGTGGCGCAGCTCCCCGGGCTCGCGCCGGGTAAGGGCCAGCCGCTGTCCGTACCGAAGAGCGAGGCGACCGGGTCACGGGCGGCCCGCCACCCCGACGACGACGGGTACGCCGTGCTGCGCAGCGGGACGCCCAGCGCGGGCGGTCGGGCCGTCGAGGAACTGCGGCGCATCCTCGGGCTGCGCCGGCTGGGCGGTGGAGCCCTCTACGCGGCCGCGCGAACCCGCGGCGGCAGCCGGCAGCGGGTGGACCGGCCGGTGAACTACATCGACACGGTCGAGGGCCGCTGGTTGACCGAGGAGCGGCCGGGCAGCGGGGAGCCGATGATCGTGTTCACCCCGGCCACGCCCCAACTCCTCGCCGACCGGCTGCGCGGCGCGCGCGGCCGCCTGGGCGGCTGACCGCTGCCGCGCGCTGGGCACGCGGGACGAGCCGCCCGCCCGCCGGACCCGACCGGTGCTGTCCGGAGCCGTGGGCACGAGCGCCGCTTTCGCCGCCGAGCGATGACGGCCGTGTGTTCGGTGCCCGCCGGGACGGTCACCCGGCCGACAGCGGGACACCGCGTTCGCGTCTGCTCTCCGTGGTCGTCGCCGGGCGTGTCGTGTCCCCTCTCGCGGTGAGCCGATCGGCGCAACGAGCGGGCCGTCCACCCTCCGTGACATTCATCCACAGGCAGCCCTCCGACGGGGGCACAGCCATCCCCGCGACACGCCGAACACAGCTTCCCGGCGACACGCCGAGGCAACACCGAGAAAAGTTACCCACAGCTCATACACATAGTCTGACCTGCGCGTTTCTTCTTGGCGAATATCCTTGTCCCCAGGTTGTCCACAGGGTTCGAGGAGCTTGTGGCTCGTTGAGGGCAGCCATCCACAGCCTGTCCACAGGACGGTCCCCAAGCCGGTTTGCCTACCTCTGTTCAAGGGCCTTAGCGTGCCGCCGAACCGGTGGTGCCCCCACCGGCGCCCGCGCCCGACGAGCCGCCGAGAACCCCGCGAAACGCCGGGCGCGCCGACCCGACCCCCGTCCCCTGATCCGATATCCTCGAACGAGTGTTCGATGAGCGAGGGAGGTGCCTGCACCGGTGGCGATCACCGACGACCGCGGTCCCGCGTTCGCGTCGTCCGAGCCCGGCCCGCCGGCCGAGTTCGAGCGCCAGCCGCCGCAGGACATCGCCGCCGAGCAGTCCGTCCTGGGCGGCATGTTGCTGTCGAAGGATGCCATCGCCGACGTGGTCGAGGTGCTTCGGCCCGGCGACTTCTACCGCCCCGCGCACCAGGCCGTCTACGACTGCGTCCTCGACCTCTACGGGCGTGGCGAGCCGGCCGACCCGATCACCGTGTCGGCCGAGCTCGAGCGCAGGGGTGAGCTCGGCCGCGTCGGTGGGGCGCCGTACCTGCACACCCTGATCGCCACCGTGCCCACGGCGGCCAACGCCGCCTACTACGCGGAGATCGTCGCCGAGAAGGCCATCCTGCGGCGGCTGGTCGAGGCCGGTACCAGGATCGTCCAGTACGGCTACGGGGCGAACGCCAACGACCGCAGCGACATCAACGAGGTGGTCGACCGCGCCCAGGCCGCGATCTACGAGGTCACCGAGCGGCGCACGAGCGAGGACTACATCGCGCTGGAGGAGCTGCTCCAGCCGACCATGGACGAGATCGACGCGATCGCCTCCCGCGGCGGCACCGCACAGGGCGTGCCCACCGGGTTCATCGACCTGGACGAGGTCACCAACGGGCTGCACCCCGGTCAGATGGTCATCGTCGCTGCCCGACCCGGTGTCGGTAAGTCGACGCTCGGGCTCGACTTCGCCCGGTCGTGCTCGATCAGGCACGGCATGACCAGCGTGATCTTCTCCCTGGAGATGAGCCGCACCGAGATCGTGATGCGCATGCTGTCGGCGGAGGCGCGGATCCGGCTGCAGGACATGCGCAGCGGCCGCATGTCCGACGACGATTGGACGCGGCTGGCACGGCGGATGAGCGAGATCAGCGAGGCTCCGCTGTTCATCGACGACTCGCCGAACATGACGATGATGGAGATCCGAGCCAAGGCGCGGCGGCTGAAGCAGCGCAACGACCTCAAGCTGATCGTCGTCGACTACATGCAGCTGATGACGTCGGGCAAGCGGGTGGAGTCGCGGCAGCAGGAGGTCTCGGAGTTCTCCCGGCAGCTGAAGCTGCTGGCGAAGGAGCTCGAGGTGCCGGTGGTGGCGATCAGCCAGCTGAACCGCGGGCCGGAGCAGCGCACCGACAAGCGGCCGATGCTGTCGGACCTGCGGGAGTCGGGCTCGCTGGAGCAGGACGCCGACATCGTGCTGCTGATCAACCGCCCCGACGCATGGGAGCGCGACGACCCACGCGCCGGCGAGGCCGACCTGATCGTGGCCAAGCACCGTGCCGGTCCCACCAGCACGATCGTGGTGGCGCACCAGCTGCACTACAGCCGCTTCGCCGACCTGGCCCAGGGCTGACCCGCGCGGATGTAGGGTCTCAGATTACGTGGCCGAATCTCACGAACGGTGGCCAAGCGGTGGGCCGAACGGCCCTCGATCTGAGGCTCCTGGTCGGAGGGTCCACCCGTTCGGGTTTCTGGTCGCGAACGGGACCCATGGTCGGTTCCTCGGCAACGCGATCCGGACGTCCGCCTCCGACCGGAAACGCTTTGCCCCAGCCGGGGAGACGTTGTTACCGTCACGCCACCGCGAGAGGCGCGTGAGCACAGGACAGGGAGGTTGATGATTATGGCCGCCGTCGGCCGTCTTCAGCATGCCCTTGTCCGGTCCGCGCGTTAGCAGAGCGCGGTCCGGTCGTTCCAACGACCAGGGATGACACGTGACTTCCTCTTCTTCATCAGCCCGTGCTCGGCTGACCACCGACCGCCTTGTTCTTCGGCCATGGACCATGGCCGAGGCCACCGCGGTCCTCGGCAACACCAGGTCGGTCCACTGGGCCGACGACTTCCCCGCTGAAGGTGATCGCGTCGTCGCGGGCCTCTTCGACCAGAATCCTGCATGGCTCGGTGCACACGGCCACCGGCTGATCATCGAGCGCGACAGCGATCTGGTAGTGGGCTCGACAGGCCTGTTCTGGCCGCCCAGCGAGGGGACCCTCGAAATTGGATACGGCATCGTGGCTTCCCGTCACGGCCGGGGCTACGCCCCCGAGGCCGCCCGGGCTCTCGCCGAGTTCGCCCTCACAGTGACCGGTGTCCGTACCGTGTTCGCCACCGTGGAGCTGTCGAACCCGGCCTCCGTCCGCGTGCTGGAGAAAGCCGGCTTCCGCCGGTGGGCCACCGAGGAGAACCTGGCCCGCTTCAGGATCACGAGGTCGAGCTGCCACGAGCGGTGATTCGTGGGCCGGCGGTGTGCCCACGGCCGCACACTGCCGCGGAGCCGGGGCCAGCACCGTCGTCCCCGGCCAACGCGCTGACGCGAACGGCGAACACGGTGACGGGAGCGGCAAACACGCGGACGTAGAACGCGGACGCGTGGACGCGGCGTTTCGGGGCGGGGTCAGGGGAGGGTGGTGTAGGCGCGGGCGAAGCGGGTGAGGAGGTCGGCGAAGCGGGCGCGGTCGTCGGCCGACCAGTCGGCCATAGCCTCGGCGAACACCGACCGCCGGAAGGCATGCAGTTCGTCGAGATGGCGGCGGCCGGTGGGGGTGAGCTCGAGCAGGGTCCGCCGGCCGTCGCGCTGGTCGGCGGCCCTGCGGAGCAGCCCCTCGGTCACCGCCCTGGACACGAGGCGGCTCGCCCTCGGCTGGTCGACGCTCATGGCCTCCGCCACCACGCCGACCGTGCACCCGCCCTCCTCGTGCTCCTCCACGGCGTCGAGCACGGCGAACAACGTCGGGTCCAGCCGCGGGCCGCCGCGTTCCTTCGCCATCCGGGCCAGCCGCCGCCGGCCCTGACTCCGCCGGAGCGCCACCATCGCCCGCTCGACCTGGTTCACCGGGTCCCCGTTCAGCACTGTCCCACCTCCCCAATCCCATGTAATATTACATGTAGTTGCCAGAATGCATTCAAGGCGGGGCGCCATGGACACATCACCGGACAGGCCGATCGGCTACTGGCCGCGCCACGTGCACGAGCTGCTCGAGTCGACCATGACCGTACGGCTGGCGGACCAGCGACTGACCCGCCGGCACTGGCAGGCGCTGAACGCGGTCACCGAGACCGCGCCCATCGCCCCGGCCGAGCTCGCCGACCGGCTCGCCCCCTTCCACACCGCCGAGCCACCCACTCTGGACACCGCCCTCGCCGACCTCACCACCCGTGGCTGGCTGGGCACCGACACCGAAGGGCGGATCGTCCCGACTCCCGCGGGCAGGCAGGAACACGCGCGCGCCCGCGGGGCCATCGCCAACTACCGGAAGCGGACGGTCGAGGGCATCAGTCAGCGACAGTACGCCGACATGGTCGCCACGCTCCGCCGGATGGCGGACAACCTCGAACGGATGGCGGCCGAACAGGGAATACCGCCCGAGGCCGGGACACCCTATGCTAGTAGTTGAAGTTTCAATCGATTGGAGTCGTCATGACGGCCGCGTCTCGGGTGCCGGTGCTCTACCTCAGCCACGGCGCCCCGCCACTGGCCGACGACCCCACCTGGACCCGCCAGCTGGCCACGTGGTCGGCGCATCTCCCCAGGCCGACCGCGGTCCTCGTGGTGTCGGCCCACTGGGAGGAGGCGCCGGTCACCATCGGGGCCACCACGACCGTGCCGCTGGTGTACGACTTCTGGGGCTTCCCCGAGCGCTACTACGAGGTGACCTACTCCGCGCCGGGCGCTCCGGAGCTTGCCGAGAAGGTGCGCCGGCTGCTCGGCACCGGCGGGCACCCGGTGCACGAGGCACCCGACCGCGGGCTCGACCACGGCGCCTACGTCCCGCTGATGGAGATGTTCCCGGCCGCCGACGTGCCGGTGCTGCAGATCTCCATGCCCTCGCTCGACCCGCGGCGGCTGCTCCGGTTCGGCCGGCGGCTCGCCCCGCTGCGCGACGAGGGGGTGTTGATCGTCGGCAGTGGATTCTTCACGCACAACCTGAGCGCGATGCGGACCGTCCAGGAGCCCGACGGCGAGCCGCCCACCTGGTCGGCCGAGTTCGACCACTGGGGCGCCGAGGTGCTCGCCGCCGGTGACCTCGACGCCCTCCTCGACTTCGAGCACAAGGCCCCGGCCGCCGCGGTCGCGCACCCGCGTACCGAGCACTTCGCGCCGCTGTTCGTCGCGCTCGGCGCCGGGGGCGGCTCCGTACGGTCGGTCATCGACGGCTACTGGTACGGCTTGTCCAAGCGTTCGCTGCAACTTGACTGAAGCCGCGCGATGTCGCCCGCGCCATCCGACCCAGCGGGAAGGGTCTCCATCCGCGCCGCCGTGCCGGAGCCGACGAACAGGAACGGGCCCGGAAGCGTCTCGCTCCCGGGCCCGTTCACATCGGCATCGTGGTCTCGGCTCACCGAGTCCGCGGCGGCTCCTACCGGAGGTGGGAACCGCCACCGAGGCCGTCGAGCACCGCCTGGAACAGGCTCGTCGGGTTGTTGTCCAGCTGGGCGAGCGCCGGCACCTCGGCTTGCGGCATCACCTTGACCGAGTCCAACGACGGCAGGGTTCCGAGGTCGAGCCGTGGCAGCACGTCCTCGGCCGGGGTGAGCGCGTCCAGCGGCAGGCCGCTCACCCCCGGCAGCTCGGACCGCTCGGCCGGCCCGGCCAGCCCCGGCAGGTCCACCCGGTGCAGACCGCGCACCCCGCCGGTGAGGGGCAGGTCGGCGACGGGCAGCGAGGGCAGCCCGTCGATCGGCAGCTCGGAGCCGGTGACTGGCGGATCGAGCCGCGGCTCCTGATTGTCGACCGTGATGGTGGTCAGGTTGCTGGCCTGGCTCGTCGCCTCGCCCAACACCTCGATCGGCAGGTTCCAGACCTGCGCCACAATGACTACCGGTGTCTGGGTGTCGATGCCAGTGAAGGTGCTCAGGTCAGGTTGGCTCGTCGTGGTGATCCCACTGACCTTGCCCGTGGTGACGTTGTGCCCCACCGCGTCCGCGAGCCCGGCGATGGCGACCGAGTTTCCGAAGAACTGCGCTACCGCGGCCAGCGGCAGGTCGAAGATGTTGCCGGAGAAACCACCGTCGACGCCCGAGGTGGTGATGTCCCCACCCGAGGTCACGTCGGTCAGGTTCCGGCCCTCACCGGTCGCCTTCGCCACCACCGCGACCGCGTCCCCGAACGCCTGCGCGACGGGCATGCCCTGCGCGCTGATGACGTTGCCGGCCAGGTCGCCGCCCGCACCGTTGGTGATGCTGTCGCCACCGGCGGCGGCCACGACGTCATTGGTGCCCTTGCCGGACACCAGGGCGCCGAGGCCGGCCGACGCGTTGGAGACGGTACCCGCACCAGCGACCGGCGCCGCGAGGATATTGCCCGCCATCGCGCCGTTCACGCCGTCGGTGTCGGCGTTCCCACCCGCGATCGCGTCGGTGAGGTTGTCGCCCTCACCCGAGGCGGTCCCGACGAGTGACCCACCGAGCCCGTGTGCCTGCAGTGGTGCCGCCACCGGCACATGCCCGATGTTGCCGGCGAGGCCGGCCTCGCTGCCATTGGCGATGGCGTCGCCACCGGCTTCGGTGATGGTGTCGGCCACCGCCGAGCCGGTGCCCCGCCCGAGGTGTGAGAGTCCGACGCCGAACACCTGGGCCGGGATCGACAGCGGGGCGGCGAGCAGATTGGAGCTGCCGAAGCCGTCGTCGTCCGCGGTGTTGATCTTGTCGCCGGCCTTGATCCGCTTCACCTCGGTGGCCTCGCCGGTGCCCTGACCGAGGTAGGAGGCACCCACACCGAACATCTCGACGGGCACGGCCGCCGGAACCCCGACGAGATTGCCTCCCAGCGTCGAGTCGTCGCCGAGGGTGCCGTTGTAGCCACCGGCCTGCACGTGCTTCGCCTCGTGCGAGACGCCGGAGGCGTTGCCGATGTGCGAGACGCCGACGCCGAAGGTCTCGCCGGCCAGTGCCAGCGGCAGGTGTGCCCCGTTGCCGCCGATGAACGACTCGTTGCCGTTGGTGTAGGTGTCACTGCCGACCACCGCGACGGTGTTGCAGTCGTGCGCGGCATGCGCGTTGCCGATGTAGCTGCCACCGACACCGCAGGCCTCGACGGGCAACGCGATCGGAACGTCGGCGAGGTTTCCGCTGCCCATCGACTTGACGCCCGTGGTGCTGGACTGCCCACCCGCCTCGGCCGCACCGGAGGACCAGCCGTGCGACCCGGCCGAGCCCAACACGTGGCCGGTGGAGGCGTTGCCGATCCAGGACGCGGCGACACCGGCGATGTTCCCGGTCACCGCGCCCTGCGGCTGGGCGATGTTGCCCGCGACGAAAGCGTTCTTCCCACCGGTCTGGATGTAGCTCGGGACGTTGTTGATCCCCGGCTTCTTCGCGGTGCCGGCCTCGGCCTCGGCGGAGGCGCAGGAGACCGAGTCGGCGTCGGAGCCCCAGGCACTGGCGGCGTTGCCGTTGAGGCGCAACGGCAACGCGACCGGCGCGCCCACGACGTTGCCGGAGACACTGCCGCCGTCTCCGTTGGTGTAGATCCAGCCGCCCGACTCGCCCGCGGTGGCGGCGGTGTAGTCGCTGTAAGCGTTGGCCAGGATCCACGAGCCGGCGTTACCGGTGATCTGGATCGGGGTGGCGAACTGGCCCGCGAGAACGTTGCCGGAGGCGGCGGACCCGGTACCGCTCGTCGAGATGTTGCCGGTCTCGGTCACCTCCTGGCTGGCCGTTCCGTGGGTGTAGCCACTGCCGCCCACCAGACCGCCGGCGTTGCCCGAGACCTGGACGGGCAATGCCCAGTCGAACACGAGCGCGTTACCGGCGGTACCCGAGTGGTGGCCTTCGGTGACCGTGTCGTCGTGACTGTGGTAGGCCTGGCGGCAGTCGCTGCCGTCGACGGCGGCGTCGCCGACGACGCTGATGACGTTGCCACAGACTTGGATCGGGGCGACGATGTCGCCGTCGAGCTTGTTGCCCTTCAGAATGTCGTCGGTCGGTTCGAAGGAACCGCCGGAGGGCAGGTGTTCGGCGATTCCGGAGGTCTCGAGTGGGACCGTCGAAACAATCTCGCCGACCTTGGTCTTTCCGGTGGCTTCGTGCACTGGCTGGGTGACCGACTTGGTGCTGATGTCCTGCTCGTGCCCCGGCAGGTTCGCCTGTCCCAGTGGGGTTCCGACAGCGTTGTCGTGGAACTGGATCGGGATGCCGAGACTCAGGTCCACCGGGCTGAGGGGAGCGTCCGGATCGACCTTCTCGTCAGCGGAGGCGATACCCGTACCGAGCATCAACAAGCCACCCGTGACCAGCGCGGTCTGTAACCCGCGCTTCGCCCAGGTCTGCATGTGCAGATCTCCTTTTCGTTGAATTCCCTTACGGGTCTTTCGAGGTGTTCCACGGAGCCCACACTGCTGAAGGCGTGGAGCACTCGATGGGGCGGACACGCGTCGACGCGTGTCACAGGGGGAGGAACGGGAGAGCCACGAGGACGCGCGGCCGGGGAAGAGGACCGGCAGGGCGCGTCGGCTAACCCGCGAGGGTGGAACTTCAGTCGGGCGTGACGCCGGGCTGGGAACCCGGGGTCAGCGGCAGGTGCCGCACACCGGACCGGACGGTGCCGATCACGGTGCCGTCGACAGCGGCCAACGCACCGGCGACATCGCCGAGCATCAGGCCGTCGAGGTGGCCACCGCCGGTCGTCCCGCCGGGGGCGGCGGGCACGGTCGGCGGAGCCAGGGGAAGGCGCACCGGCTGCACCGGTGCACCGGTGTCACGGTCGCCGCCGAGGCGCCGTGGGGCGAAGTCCGCGTACCGAGGATCGGCCACGGCACCCAGCACGTGGTGGGTGGTGGCGGGAACCTTGACCGTGAAGACTTCCGTGTGATCAGCCGGTGGCACGGGCTGCGGGGGCACGACCGGCGAGGCGGTCCCGTCGCCCGGCCTGCCGAGTTCCGTGGGCAACTCGGGCAGGCGGACCGCGGGGAGCAGGCCGGCGGCCCGGTCCGGGCGCAGGAATCCCCACACCTCCGTACCGAGCTCGGCCGGCCGGGCGACCGCGCGCGCGATGACCTCCGGGGCGTCCTGGGGCTGGCGCACCATGTGCTCCAGTGAGTCGGCTGTGTCCCTGACCGGCCGGAGCACCGCGCGGTCGGTGAGTCCGTGAACCGCGGTGCGGAACTCGTCGACGGCCTCCTGGTCCACGGCGACCCGGCGGGCCGGACGGCGCTCCACCCGGACCTCGTCGTCGGCGGCGGCATGGGCGACCGCGCCGACGTCCCGCAGGCCGAGCACGGCCGCGTTGGTGACGGCGGCGATGCGCGACCGGTCGGCCCCGCGGGCCGGTCCGTCCCCGCCGTTCCGGGCGGAGCCGTTCCGGGCGGACCACCTGGCCTCGACGACCTCCGCGGAGGGCGCGCGCTCGACCGACCGCTCGCGGGCGTGCCGCCGCGTCTCCTCGGGCGACGGAGTCTCCGCGCGGCGGACGGGCTCGGTGTCGTGGTCGGCTCGTGCACTGTGGACAGACGGGGTGGCGGCGGGGACGGTGTCCGCGGCGGTGGCGGCGGTGCCGGCGAGGACCCAGGCGACGGCGGTGCCAGCGAGGGCACCACCGACGGCGACGAGGAGTCGGGCACACCAACGACCGGCGCGCGGCGCGCGTCGCTCCTTGGTTTCCGCCACCGTGTCCACCGTTCTCCCGAAGTCCTGGCCGGAACCGGATGCGCGGACATCCGTATCCCTGTCGAGACCAAAGCCCCCAAGCCCCGCGTGACGTCGACGTCGAGGCGCGAGGCCGAAAACCCGAGCCGCGGACCGCACGCGCCGCGGCACATTTCGCTGGGGTACCAGGAGATTGGCAGACCTCGCCGGCAGCGCGCATCCCTCGCGCCACTTGACCGCTCGATCGTGTGAAGAACACTGCGTGTTCTCGAACATGACGTTCGGTGATCGACGCAGCGAGCGTCCCCTCACCGGCCGCCCGCCGCCCGGAACGTGTCGATCGGCCCTCGGGTGTCCTGTGCGGCGGTGCCCTGGCTCGGATCCGCGCCGCCCATGTCGGCCTGGCCCGCTACGGTGTGGCCGTGAGCGATCGCGAGACGTCGGGCCGCGCCGCCGGACCGCGTGGAACCGCACCGGGCGGCACCGAGAACCCAGGCACCTCAACGGATGTCGCCGGGCTGATCCCGAGGGGGCTGCGCATCAGCGCCGCGCTCGCCTGGCGGTTCCTGGTGGTCGTCGCCGCCCTGTACGTCGTCATCTGGCTCGTCGGATACCTGTCCATGCTGGTCATCCCGCTGTCGATCGCGCTGCTGCTGACCGCGCTGATGGCGCCGGCCGTGCAGCGGCTGGTGCGAGTGCGGCTGCCCCGCAGTCTGGCCACCGGGATCGTCCTCGTCGCCGGGCTCGGCGTGGTGGGCGGGCTGCTCACGTTCGTGATCGTGCAGTTCACCGCCGGCCTGCCCGCGCTGACCCAGCAACTCAACGAAAGCCTGGTGCAGATCAGGGACTGGCTGGTCAACGGACCGCTGCACCTGCGGCACGACCAGATCCAGGACTTCATCGACCAGACGATCAACGTGCTGCAGGAGAACCAGGCCGCGCTCACCGACACCGCGATCACCACCGCGGGCACCGTGGGCTCGGTCCTCACCGGCTTCGCGCTGGTGCTGTTCATCCTGATCTTCTTCCTCTCCGGAGGTGAGCTGATCTGGGCGTTCCTGGTGCGCGGCGCTCCGCGCCAGGTGCGCGACCGGGTCGACGTCGCCGGGCGGCGCGGGTTCGCCTCGCTGGTCAGCTACGTCCGGGCCACCGCGCTGGTGGCGGTGGTGGACGCGGTCGGCATCGGCGTCGGCCTGTGGATCGTCGGTGTGCCGCTGGTGGTGCCGCTGGCCACGCTGGTGTTCCTCGGCGCGTTCGTGCCGATCATCGGTGCCGTGATCGCCGGCGCGGTCGCGGTGCTGGTCGCGCTGGTCACCAACGGTTTCATCACCGCGCTGATCGTCCTCGCCATCGTGATCGGCGTGCAGCAACTGGAGAGTCATGTGCTGCAGCCGCTGCTGCTCGGCAGGGCGGTGCAACTGCACCCGCTCGCGGTGGTGCTGGCCATCGCCGCCGGCCTCGTCGCGGCCGGGATCGCCGGCGCGTTGCTCTCCGTGCCCCTGCTGGCCGTCCTCAACGCCGGGATCCGCTCGCTGGTGAACGAGCGGGATCCCGACCCGTCCGAAGTGGACGTCCTGCGGGACCAGGACGCGCGGCCCAACGCCGAGTCGGCCGGGGACGCCCCGGACACCCCGGATACTGCTGCCCCGGAGGACGCCGTCGGCGACGCGCCGGCCGACAAGGCATGACGGGCGTGGACCCGCTCCGGCGCGACCCGGCGACGCCGCTGTGGTGGGGAACCATCGCGCTGCGGATCGTCACGCTCGTCTTCGCCGCCGGCACCGTCGCCGGCCACGCCACCGGCTACGCGCGCCCGTGGCTGGCCTGGACGGTGATCGGCGTCATGGCCGGGTGGACCGTGGTCACCTCGCTCCTCTACGCCCGGCAGGGGCTGCGCTGGGCCGGGCTGGTGGTCGCCGACGTCGTGGTGACCTGCGCGCTGATGCTCACCTCGCCGTGGGTGCTGTCGCCGGCGCAGTACGCCGCCTTCCACCCGCTGATCACCACCGTCTGGGCCGCGGTGGCGCCGATCGCGGCCGGAGTGCGGTTCGGTGCCGTGGGCGGGGTGCTGGCCGGGCTGGTGGTCGCGGTGGCCACCGGGTTCGCCCGCCAGGGCGTGGACCTCGACGTGGCACGGGACGGCGTGCTGCTCACCGCGAGCGGCCTGCTGATCGGGCTGACCGCCACCACCGCGCGTCGATCCCAGGCCGCGCTGGCGCAGGCCATGCGCACCGAGGCGGCCACCGCGGAACGGGAGCGGCTGGCCCGCTCGATTCACGACAGCGTCCTGCAGGTGCTGGCCCGGGTGCGCCGGCGCGGCGCGGAGATCGGCGGGGAGGCCGCCGAGCTCGCCCGGTTGGCCGGCGAGCAGGAGATCGCGCTGCGGTCGCTGGTCAGCACCGAGCCGGCGGGAACCAGCAGCGGCGACACCGCCGACCTGCGCGCCGCGCTGCAGGTGCAGGCCACGTCCCGGGTGCAGGTGTCCAGCCCCGCCGGCGAGGTGCGGCTGCCGGCGCACGTGGTCACCGAGCTGGCCGCGGCCGTGCGGGAGGCACTGACCAACGTCGAGCAACACGCCGGGCCCGACGCGCGGGCATGGGTGCTGCTCGAGGACCTCGGCGACGAGGTGGTGGTGACCGTGCGGGACGACGGCCCCGGCATCCCCGATGGCCGCCTCGCCGACGCCGCGGAACAGGGCCATCTGGGGGTGACGAAGTCGATTCGGGGCAGGGTCGCCGCGCTGGGTGGCACCATCTCCCTGGAGACCGCGCCGGGCGCGGGAACCGAGTGGGAGATGCGGGTGTCGAAACGCGGGGTGGGCGCGCGGAACGGCCGTTTCCCGCGCCGCGACTGAACGGGGACCGGTGGCCGGCGGACGAGGCCGGGGCGAGACGAGGAGGGCAGCGCGATGACCGAGACCCCGATCTCGGTGATGGTCGTCGACGACCATCCGATCTGGCGGGACGGCGTGGCCCGCGACCTCGCCGAGAACGGCTTCGACGTACGCGCCACCGCGCCCGACGGCGCGGCCGCCGTGCGCATCGCCCGCGCGGTGCGGCCGGACGTCGTGCTGATGGACCTCAACCTCGGCGAGACCGGCGGCTCGGGGGTGGCGGCCACCCGGTCGATCACGGCGGACCTGCCGAACACCCGGGTGCTCGTGCTCTCGGCCAGCGGGGAGCACAACGACGTGCTGGAGGCTGTCAAGGCGGGCGCGTCGGGGTACCTGGTGAAGTCGGCCTCGGCACAGGAGCTGGTCGACGCGGTCCGGCGCACCGCCGCGGGCGACCCGGTGTTCACCCCCGGGCTGGCCGGGCTGGTGCTGGGCGAGTACCGGCGGATGGCCGACGCACCGGACGAGGGCGAGCCGCCCCGGCTCACCGAGCGGGAGACGGAGGTGCTGCGCCTGGTGGCGAAGGGACTCACCGCGCGGCAGATCGCCGAGCGGCTGGTGATCTCGCACCGGACCGTGGAGAACCACGTGCAGTCCACCCTGCGGAAGCTGCAGCTGCACAACCGGGTCGAGCTGGCCCGCTACGCGATCGAGCACGGGCTGGACAAGTGACCGGGGCGAGTGCCCGGATCAGGGTGTTCGCCGGCCGGGACGTCGAGGAGCTCGCCTCGCCGCGACCGGCCGCTCCGGGACCTTCCGGCGGGGCGCGCGTCGAGTCGCGGACGCCGCGTCCGGGGGAGCTGGACATGCTCGCCGACACGTTGGTGGTCGCGCCCGGCGCCGGCGGACCGGCGGCGGTGCACGCCGGCGGCCTCTCGGTGTAGCCGCGGCATCGCCGCTCGGAGGTCGCCGGCGAGGTGACCGGGCCGGACGGGCGCGCAGTGAGCGGTGCACGCCCGGCTCGTCGGCGAGTCCGGCGACCGGGAGGAGGTCGTGCGGCTGCTGGGCCGCTGCTCGCCGGCTACGCGCGGGTGCCGGGCGCGGAGCATCCGGAGCCGCTCTCGGTGCGCCTGCAGTTGTGCACGGCACTCGACTGGCGGTGGGACCGCCCCTGGCACCCGGTTCCGGGTCCGGTCCGGGAATCTCCCGGATTCGGGACAACTCCGGCGGTCGTACGCTCGGCCCGTGAGCGAGCAACAGCGCGGCGAGCAGTCCCCGGTCGAGGCACCGGAGGAGCGGCCGGTCGAGCAGGCGCCGGCGGAAGTGCCTTCGGCGGAAGTCCCGCCGGCGCGGACGGCCGCACCGGTGGAGGTCCCGGTGGCCGGCTCCGCGCCGGCCGAGGCCGGAACGCCGGCACCACCCGGCTCCCCGACCACCGAGTCGCCGGAGTCGCCGGAGTCACCGGAGTCGGCGGAGTCGGCGGAACCCGACGAGCCGGACGCCGCCGGGAACGCCGATCCGGCGCCGACCATGTCCACGTCCGCCGAGCCCGCACCTGCCGAGACCGCGGCGAGCGCCGAACCGATGGATCCGGAGGTGCGGCGACAACGCAACCTGCGGGTCTCCGACCGCGAGCGGGAACACGTCATCGGGCTGCTGCAGAAGGCGATCGGCCGCGGGCTGCTCGACCTCGACGAGTTCACCGAGCGCACCGACGTCGCGCTGGCCGCCCGCACCCGCGGCGAGCTGAACACGGTGCTGATCGACCTGCCGGGCCTGGTGCACGCCGACGCGCCGGCACCGACGCCGGGTTACTCGGCGGCGCCCTCTCCGGTGGGGTCGGGAGAGCGGATGGTGCTGCAGGGCAAGGGCTCCACGATCGCCCGGCAGGGCCGCTGGGTGGTGCCCGCCGAGCTGCTCGTCCGTAACAAGTACGGCCAGACCAAGCTGGACTTCTCCGAGGCCGAGCTGACCAGCCCGGTGGTGCACCTCGAGCTGGACGTCAAGTGGGGCTCGGTGAGCATCGTGGTCCCGCCGTCAGGGGTGGTCGACACCAACGGCGTCGGCGAGCTCAAGTGGTCCACGCTCGACGACAAGACCGGCACCAACGGCAGGGCCGGCACCCCGCGCTTCGTGCTCACCGGCCGCGTCCAGGGCGGCACCGTGACCATCAGGAACCGGCGGGGCCTGTTCGGTCAGCACGGATGTTGCTGACCGCCGCCCGTGCGGCCGCCGGGTCGGGCGCGTCCACCGCCGCCCGTGCCGCGCGGACGCAGTCGTCGTAGGTCACGGCGGCCAACGCGGCACCCACGGCGCGCACCGCGGCCGCGTTCATCGACAGGCTGCTGATCCCCAGCCCGGTGAGCACCACGGCCAGCCGAGGGTCGGCCGCCGCCTCGCCGCACACCCCGGCCGGCTTGCCGGCGGCCCGCGCCGCCTCGCCGACCATCGCCACCAGCCGCAACAACGCCGGCTGCCACGGGTCGTTCAGCGCCGCGACCGCGCCGACCTGCCGGTCGGCGGCGAACGTGTACTGCGCCAGGTCGTTGGTACCGATCGAGACGAAGTCGACGGCGGCCAGGATCTCCCGCGCGGCCAGCGCGGCCGCGGGCACCTCGATCATCACCCCGGACCGCTCCAGCCTCGCCGCGCGCACCCGCTCGGCGAACCAGGCCGCCTCCTCGGCGGTGGCCACCATCGGCGCCATCACCGACACCTCGGCGCCCGAGTCGGCGGCGGCGCCGGCGATGGCGGCGAGCTGTCGGTCCAGCACGTCCGGCCGGTCCACGGCGACCCGTAGGCCCCGCACGCCGAGCGCGGGATTCGGCTCGGGCTCCGGCGCGAGGAACGCCAGCGGCTTGTCGGCGCCCGCGTCCAGGGTCCGCACGATCACCGGCTTGCCGCGGAACGGGGCCAGCACCTCCGCGTAGGCCGCCCGCTGCCGCTCGACGGAAGGCTCGGTGGCCGCGTCGAGATAGCAGAACTCGGTGCGGAACAGGCCCACCCCCTCGGCCCCGGCGTCGACGGCCGCGTGTGCGTCCGACGGCGCGCCGACGTTGCCGAGCACCTTCACCCCGTGGCCGTCGGCCGTGACGCCCTCGCCGGACCACTCCACCGCCGCGCGCGCCCGCGGGGCCACCACCGGGGCGTCCGGGTCGGCCACCTCGACCATGCCCGTGTCGCCGTCGACCACGAGCGCCGGGGCGCCGAGCGCCAGCAGCCCGCGCACCGCGACGACCGCCGGGATGCCCAGCGAGCGGGCCAGGATGGCGGTGTGGCTGGTCGGGCCGCCCTCCTCGGTGACGAGGGCGAGCACCTTGGCCGGGTCGAGACCGGCGGTGTCGGCCGGTGCGAGGTCACGGGCGACCAGCACGCTCGGCCGGCCCAGCTCGGGCACGCCGGGCGGGGCCATCCCCCGCAACTCGGCGACCAGCCGGTCGCGGACGTCCTCCACGTCACGCACCCGCTCCGCCAGGTAGCCGCCGGCGGCGACGAGCTGCTGCGCGAAGCCGGCCGCCGCCTCGTACACGGCGCGCGCCGCGGGCAGCCGCTCGGCGGTGACCAGCCGCTCGGCCTCGGCGACCAGCGCCGGGTCGGCGGCCATCGCCGCGGTGGTCTGCAGGATCGCCGCGGCCTCACCGGTGGCCTTCCCGGCGAGCTGCTCGAGCCGGTCGGCGACGACCCGCGCGGCGGGGGCGATGCGGGCGGCCTCGGCCTCCGGCTCGGTCGGGGGTGGGCCGCTGGCGGGCTCCCCGAGCGGTTCGGCGACACGGACCACGGGACCGCTCGCCCTGCCGGGGCTCACGGCGACTCCGGACAGCTGCCTGTTCGACATGGTCTAGACCATAGCTCCCGTGTCGGGCGGTGACCACCGGGCCACCTCGTCGGCGGTCGGGTAGGACGGCTGCGCGCCGGAGCGGGTCACCGAGAGCGCCGCCACCCGAGCGGCCCACTCGATGGCCCGGCGCAACTCGACGACGTGGTCCTGCTCGGTCCCGGTGTCGAGGGCCGTGGCGAGCGCCGTGGCGAGCGCGCCGGCGAAGGCGTCGCCGGCACCGGTGGTGTCCACGGCCTCCACCCGCGGCGCCGGCACCTCGAGCGGCCCGTCCTCGGTGACCAGGAGCGCGCCGCGGGCGCCGAGCGTCACCACGGCGGACCGGGGGCCACGGTCGAGCAACCCGGCGGGATCGATATTCGCGGGATCCTCCGCCCCGAGCAGCAGGGCGGCCTCGTGCTCGTTGACCAGCAGCAAGTCCACCCCCGCCAGGGTGGTCGGGGTGGTCAGGGTTGTCACAGCCAGCTCGGTCACCGGGGACAGGTTGAGGACCACGCGCGCACCGGCCGCGGCGGCCGCCGTGACCGCGTGCTCGACCGTCGGCAGCGGGACTTCCATCGACACCGCCACCACCTTCGCCCCGGCCGGGTCGATGTCGGCCGGCCGCAGCGCGGCGTTCGCGCCGGGGGAGACCAGGATCGAGTTCTCCCCGTCGGGCGTCACGGTGATGTAGGCGGCTCCGGTTGGCCGGTCCACCGTGCGCACCAGCTCCGTGCGCACCCCGGCGGAGCGCAGCGAGTCGAGCAGCAGCCGACCGTGCGGGTCGTCACCGACGGCACCGACCAGTGCGACGTCGGCCCCCAGCCGCGCGGCGGCCACCGCCGTGTTCGCGCCCTTGCCGCCGGGCAGCACCCTGGTGTCACCGCCGAGCACGGTCTCCCCACCACCGGGTCGACGGTCGGCGGCGACGACGAGGTCGGCGTTCGCCGAGCCGACCACCAGCACCTCAGCAGTCATGGCTCCACCCTGCCACGAGCGGAAATGCGCACGTCCGGTGGTGTCCTCGGCGCTGTGTGTATGCGTATGTGAAGAACTTTGTAACTTTCCGCCGCTTCGATGCGACAATCAGGGGAGCCTGCCCGGGAACCGCCGGCCCCGCGCCGAGGTTCACTCGATCGGGGTGGATCCGGAACGGAGCCGTCACGTCGAAGGGCAGGAGGGCTCTTCCAGTCACGCCGGTGCGTTCGCGCGCCGGTGTTGTTCGGCCCAGGTCCCCGGACCACCGGTCGAGCATCGGGTCGCCGGCATCGGTCACGTAGCCCCCCGAGTGATCGGTGCCGGCGGCGCCCGTCCCGCTCGGCGGGGTGTCCCCGCCGAGGTCGCGAACCGAGAGCGCGACCCGAGGCAGGGTTCCGAAGGCACGGTTCCGAAAGCAGGGTCCCGTAGGTGTGGTCCCCGAGCCCAGGATCCGGCACTGTCCCGATACCCGCGTGGGCGGCGAGCTCCTAGCGTTGGGGCATGTCGAAGTTCCCACCGATCCCGCTCGGTCGCGCCGACTGGGCGCGGGCGTGGCGCGGCCTGGCCGCGCCCGTCACCGCGGTGGCCCGCGGCCGCCGCCGGCCGCTCCGGCTCCTGGTGAGCGTGCCGGTCTTCCTGCTGTCCCTGCTGGTCTGGTACCTGGTCGCCCGGGTGGCCACCTACGGCCTGTTCTGGAACGCCGACACCGACCACGCCGAGTCGTGGGGTGGCCCGACGCTCGCCGGGGCGTGGCTGGTGCACGCCCTGATCGGGCTGGCGCTGGTGCTCGCCGCGCTGGGCCTGCTCCGCCCGCTGTCCCGCGTGCTGGCCCGGCCGACCACCTAGACTGCGCCTGGTCCGGGGACGGCAGGCAGGACAGGGGTTGCCGGCATGGAGAAGACCAGCCGCAGGGCCAGGGAGCGCACCGCGACCGAGCAGGACATCCGGCGCACCGCGCGGAGCCTGCTCGTCGAGCGCGGCCCCGAAGCGGTGACCCTGCGCGCCATCGCCCGCGAGCTGGGCATCACCGCACCCGCGCTGTACCGGTACTACGCCTCCCGCGACGACCTGATCGAGCAGCTCCGGCTCGACGTGATCTCCGACCTCGGCGCCGAGCTGGCCGAGCTGCGCGACGACGGCCCGGTGCAGCTGTTCGCGATCTGCAGGGGCTTCCGCCGATGGGCACTCACCCACACCCAGGAGTTCACCCTGGTGTTCGCCTCCCCGACCGGCGGCGTCGGCTCCGCCGAGGGCAGCGTGGCAACGCTGAAGCGGGTGACCGAGCCGTTCGGCCGGATCTTCCTCGCCGCGGCCGGCGAGGTGCTGGCGAAACACGAGCTGATGATGCCCGGCGAGGACGTGGTGCCCGCCGAGCTGCGCGAGGACCTCGCCGCCTATCGGGACGAGCTGCTGGCCATGGTGAACCGGTCCGGCCCGACCGTGCCGGCGGACCGGCTCGACCTCGGCACGACGTACCTGATGATCCAGTTCTGGGCCCGGCTCTACGGGCACGTCACGCTCGAGGTGTTCGGTAACTACCCCATCCCGGTGACCAAGCCGGACGCGCTGTTCGACGCCCTGCTGGCCGACCTGGCCAGGGAGATCGGACTGCGGCTCTCCTGACGCCTCACTTCACGACGTTCACCAGGCGGCCGGGCACCACGATCACCTTCCGCGGCTCGGCGCCGTCCAGCAGCGCGGCGATCTTCTCGTCGGCCAGCGCCGCCGAGCGCACCGCGTCGGTGTCGGCCTCGGCCGGCACCGTCATCCGCGACCGCACCTTGCCGTTGACCTGGATCGGGTACTCCACGGTCTCCTCGACCAGGTATCGCTCGTCGGGCACCGGGAACGGCCCGTGCGCCAGCGACGTCGGGTGGCCCAGCCGCTGCCACAGCTCCTCGGCGACGTGCGGGCACAGCGGTGCCAGCATCAGCACCAGCGGCTCGGCCAGCGCCCGGGGGGTCGCCGCCGCCGCGCCGTAGGTCTTGGTGAGGTGGTTGTTCAGCTCGATCAGCTTCGCGCCGGCCGTGTTGAACCGCAGGTTGGCGAAGTCCTCGCGAACCCCGGCGATGGTCCGGTGCAGCAGGCGCAGGTCGGCGTCGGTGGGCTCGGCGTCGGACACCCTGGGCTCACCGCTCCGCTCGTCCACCACCAGCCGCCACACGCGCTGCAGGAAGCGGTGCGCACCCACGACGTCCTTGGTGGCCCACGGCCGGGAGACCTCCAGCGGGCCCATCGCCATCTCGTAGAACCGGAACGTGTCGGCCCCGTAGTTGGCGGCCATCTCGTCCGGGGTGACGACGTTCTTCAGGCTCTTGCCCATCTTCCCGTACTCCTGCTTCACCTCCTCGCCGCGGTGGTAGAACTTCCCGTCCCGCTCCTCGACCTCCTCGACCGGCACGTAGACGCCGCGCGCGTCGGTGTAGGCGTAGGCCTGGATGTAGCCCTGGTTGAACAGTCGGCGGTAGGGCTCCTTCGACGAGACGTGGCCCAGGTCGTACAGCACCTTGTGCCAGAACCGCGAGTACAGCAGGTGCAGCACGGCGTGCTCCACCCCGCCGACGTACAGGTCGATGCCACCGGGGTCGTTCGCGCCGTGCTCGGCCGGCCGCGGGCCCATCCAGTACCGCTCGTTCTCCGGGTCGACGAACCGCTCGCCGTTCTCCGGGTCGACGTAGCGCAGCTGGTACCAGCACGACCCCGCCCACTGCGGCATCACGTTGGTGTCCCTGCGGTACTTCTTCGGCCCGTCCCCCAGGTCCAGCGTCACCTCGACCCAGTCGGTGGCCTTCGACAGCGGCGGCGACGGCTCGGCGTCGGCGTCCTCGGGGTCGAACGTCCGCGGCGAGTAGTCGTCGACCTCGGGCAGCTCGACCGGCAGCTGGTCCTCGGGCAGCGGGATCGGCAGGCCGTCCTCGTCGTAGACGATCGGGAACGGCTCGCCCCAGTAACGCTGCCGGGCGAACAGCCAGTCGCGCAGCTTGTACTGCACGGTGCCGTGGCCTTTGCCGTGCTCCTCCAGCCACTCGGTGATCGTCTTCTTGGCCTCGGCGATGTACATCCCGTCCAGGCTGAACCCGTCGTCCCGGCTCGAGTTGACGGACGGTCCGTCGCCGGTGAAGGCCTCGCCGTCGAAGCCGTCGTCCGGCCGCACGGTCCGCACGATCGGCAGCCCGTACTCGGTCGCGAAGTCCCAGTCGCGCTGATCCTCACCCGGCGCGATCCCGATCGCGCCGGTGCCGTAGCCCATCAGCACGTAGTCCGCGACGAACACCGGAACCCGCGCGCCGTTGACAGGGTTCGTGGCGTACGTGCCCGTGAACACCCCCGTCTTCTTCCGGGCCTCCTGGCGGTCCAGCTCGGACTTCTGCGCGGTGGCCCTGCGGTAGGCGGCGACGGCTTCGGCCGGGGTGGCGGCTCCGCCCTTCCAGCGCTCGTCGACATCGGCGGGCCACTCCGGCGCGGTCAACCTGTCCACCAACGGGTGTTCCGGCGCCAGCACCACGCCGACGTTGCCGAACAGGGTGTCCGGGCGGGTGGTGAACACCTCCACCGTCTCGTCGCCGCACGCGAACCGGACCAGCGCGCCGTAGGAGCGGCCGATCCAGTTGCGCTGCATCGACTTGATCTGCTCCGGCCAGTCCAGCAGGTCCAGGTCGTCCAGCAGCCGGTCGGCGTAGGCGGTGATCCGCATCATCCACTGCCGCAGGTTGCGGCGGAACACCGGGAAGTTGCCGCGCTCGGTGCGACCGTCCGGGGTCACCTCCTCGTTGGCCACCACGGTGCCCAGGCCGGGGGCCCAGTTCACCGGGGCCTCGGAGATGTAGACCAGTCGGTGCGAGTCGATGATCCTGCGCTGCTCCACGCGGGTCAGCTCGCACCAGCCGCGGCCGTCCGGGGTGGCGCGCCTGCCCTGTGCGTACTCCTTCTCCAGCTCGGCGATCGGCCGGGCCTTGTCCAGCTTCTCGTCGTAGTAGGAGTTGAAGATCTGCAGGAAGATCCACTGGGTCCAGCGGTAGTAGTCGACGTCGGTGGTGGCGATCCGGCGCCGCTCGTCGTGGCCCAGCCCCAGCCGGCGGATCTGGCTCAGATACCGCTGGATGTTGGCCTCGGTCGTGGTCCGTGGGTGGGTGCCGGTCTGCACGGCGTACTGCTCGGCGGGCAGGCCGAACGCGTCGAATCCCATGGTGTGCAGCACGTTGCGACCGGTCATCCGGTGGTAGCGGGCGAAGACGTCGGTGCCGATGAAGCCCAGCGGATGCCCGACGTGCAGGCCCGCCCCGGAGGGGTACGGGAACATGTCCTGCACGAACAGCTTGTCCGAGGGGATCCGCTCGTCCGTGGCGGCGAGCGCGCCAACGGGGTTCGGCGCGTGGTACGTGCCGTGGTCGGCCCAGTGTGCCTGCCAGCGCAGCTCGATCTGCCCGGCCAACTCCGCGTCGTACCGGTACGCGGGAGTGCCTTCGGTTGTCTCGCTCATCGCCGATCCTCCGTGTTCGCCCGCTCCGTCGCTTCCGTCCGTGCCCTGAACGGCAACGACCCCCCATGCCCGAGGGCGTGAGGGGTCGCCGCGCTGACCGGTGGTGGGTCAGCGCGGCCGGGTAAGGAGCAGGCCGACCGCGTTCATCCCACTCATGGTAGCCGCCGCGTCCCAGCCGTTCTCGGCACTGCCGCTTTCGCCACGGCCAGCGCCACGACCTGGGTCACCTGGGTCGGCGCGAAGTTGTCGTCACTGACCAGCAGGAGCGTCCGCTCCCCGGACCGCGGCCGCGGTCCCCACGTCATGCCCTCGATGTTGTCGGTGTCCAGTGGCAGGTCGGCGAGGTCGACCAGCAGCCGCTTGCGCATCGGTCGGACGTCGTCGGTGAGCGCGCGCATCCCGAGCACGTTCGTCGCGCCCGCCGTGTCGGCCAGGAAGATCCGCACGCGGTTGCCGGCGCCGGTGACGAACGACCGCTCCAGCACCAGGAAGCGGGTCGGGTCGGCGGGGTGCGCGGCGAGGATCGCCGAGACACCGGTGGTGGCGAATCCGTCGGGCGGCACGGGCGCGGCGAACAGCGGCTCCATCGGGTACGCGAACTGGGCGAGCACCGGGCCGGACCGACCCTGCACGGTGACCCGGGACAGCGCGCCGCGCTCGGTGGTGGCCTCCGGCCCGTCCTGCAGCAGCGGTCCCTCCAGCGCGCTCACCACCAACGTGCCGAACGCCGCGAAGGTCAACCCCTCCGGTCCGAGGTTGCGCCGAGGGCCGGCATCCGGCGTCATCCGGTTGGTCGCCGGGATGGGCAGGTCCCACACGTAACCGCCCGTGCGGGTGGCCTCGCGCACCGAGGGATGGGCGAGGACCTCCGCGGTCCGCTCGCCCTCCTGCGACCAGTAGTACCGCCCTGTCCACGGGTCCACCCGCAGGTCCTCGGGGTCCACCGACAGCGGCGGGTAGGGCGTGCCGTCGGGGCGGGTGAGCGGGGAGGTGCCGGTGAGCTCGACCGGCCCGAGCGCGTCGGCGGTCACGTCGATGCGGGCGGTGTAGAAGCGCGCCGGCTGGTGCCGCGAGCGGTCGTCGGAGACGAGGACGTACTCGCCGGTGCGCGGGTCGCGGTCGATGCCGGACAGTCCCCCGACGGTGGTGCCGGCGAAGTCGAGGCCGTGCGGCAGGGTCCGGACGCCGATCAGCCGGACGCCCTGTGCGGGGTCGGCCACGGCGGGCGCGGCCGGGAGCAGACCGATCGCGAGCACGGCGGCCAGCACGGACGGCAGGAGACGGTGCCGGGTTCGACACAGGGAGCGGGGCCTCGGACGGGACATGGGGCGGGGCGCTGGGCGGGACATGGGCGCAGCACAGCGCACCAGGGTGACGCCCGGGTTTCCGGCGGGTCACTGTTGGCCCACTCCCGCCCACCGGTCCACTCCCGCCCGCCGAGTGGCGGCGGGTCGCCCTTGCTACTTCCGGGTCGGGTCGGCGCCGGCCGGCCGGCTATCCTGGCCACGTGTTCGTGCTCGCGCTCCTCCCCGTCCTGCTCGGCGTCCTCGTCGGTTGGGGCGGTTATCTCGGCTGGCGGGAGCGGCTGCCCCGGGACCGCGGCGCCGGCGTACGAACCGCCGCCACCCTGCGCGGTGACGAGGCGTTCCGGGTGGCGAACAAGGTCGCCGGCCTGCCCACGATGGCCGCCGGCGGCATCGGCATCCTCGGTGGGCTGGCCGGGCTGCTGATGCCCGACACGGTCGGGCTGGTCATCGCGGTCGCGGTGGGTCTGGTCGGGATGTTGGCACTGGTCGCCGGTGGTGGGCTCCTCGGTCACCAGGCCGCGCTGGCCGTCCCGGAGCCGGCTCCGTCGTCGGCGTGCGGCGGCTGCGCCTGCTCCTCCGGCGGCTGCGGTGCCGGGGCGGCGGCCCGCGGCTGATCCGCTTGGTGCAGCGCCTAGGCAGGCGGGGCACTCCCGGCACCGCGCTGGTTCACGACCGACGTCACCAGCGCTCGCCCATGGTGCGGAGCTCGCACCGTGGGGTTTTGCGGGGGTCGCCCCCCGCAATGACTCAGTTGCGTTGCAGGTCTCCGGGGTGGGTGGCCAGCAGGGCGGTGGGCACGCCCTGGCGGCGGAGCACCTGGCCCCACAGGTCGCGTTTCGGGGTGGCCAGCACGTCGCTGGGGAGCGCGGGCACGATGAGCCAGTCGCCGCGCTCGATCTCGCCGGCCAGTTGCCCCGCGTCCCAGCCGGCGTAGCCGGCGAACACGCGCATCCCGCGCACCTTCGACTCCAGCAGGTCGGGGTCGGCGTCCAGGTCGACCAGCGCCACCGGGCCGCGCACGGCGATGACCCCGGGCACGTCCGCGGCGCGCTCCCCGGTGCGCAGCGCGGCGAGGCACAGCGCGGTCTTCTTCTCCACCGGCCCGCCGACGAACACCGCCTGCGGCTCCACCACGTGCGGCCCCCAGTTCGGCAGCACGTCGCCCACCGGCACGTCGCTCGGCCGGTTCAGCACGACACCGAGGGTGCCCTCCTCGCGGTGGTCGATCACGAACACCACTGTTCGGCGGAAGTTGGGGTCGAACATCGTGGGGGCAGCGACCAGCAGTGTTCCCGGCTCAACCTCGGCGTCCGCTCGCACTCACCCATGATCCCACCGCGCCTCGGGAACATCCGCCGCCCCTCACCCGTTGCACAGGTTGGCCGGCGCACTCCGTGTCCCCCGGGCCCACTAGAGAAATGCCTTTGTGGAATACCGTTCGGCTGGAGCCACACTGCGCCATGCCGCCGAGAGGCGACCAAGTGCGCCGGCCAACACACTTCGCGCGTTTCTCGCGCTCGTCCGATCGGGTGTATCTGCCCGCGCCCTCCCGTCACCTGTTGATGTGCCGGCGGGCGACCGACCCTCGCCGGTGCTTCCGGTCCGTCGGCGACCAGCGGCACGGTAGGTTTGGTTTCCGTCAAGTTCCGGGGACGAAGGGGGAGACACGCGTGCGGTACCGAGTCGAGGTGGCCGACCGCCCGGACGCCCTGTACGCGGTCTGGAACGGCCGGGTGTGCCGCGCGCAGCGGTCCACCGCCGACGGCACGGTCCTGCTCACCGCGCCGGCCGGCGACGCACCCGAGGAGTTCGACACCGAGGTGGCCGGCAGCCCCGCGAAGGTGGTCCCGGAGAGCGCCGTCACCTCACTGTTCAGCCTGCACACCCTGTGCCTCTTCGACGACGAGGTGTTCCGGATCGCCCCGCGGTCCACCGAGGGCGTGCTGACGCTGAACTGGACCGGCCAGGACGAGGCCGTGGCCCGCCAGCTCGGCCTCACCGACCTCACCACCACGACGTCCGACCCGGAGAGCATCACCGCCCTCTGGCAGGAGCGGCACGACCTCGCCCCGGCCGCCGCGCCGCGGCCGGAGCCCGGCGAGGGCGACACCCGTGCCCTGCTGCGCGCGATCGGGCGGACGATGGTCGGCACGCTGCCCAGCGGGTGGCAGCGGGTGGCCGCCCAGTTCCGCCAGGTCGGTGACTACGCGGAGCTCGAGGTGCGGGCCGTGGCCGACGACGCCGTCGTGTCGCTGCCCGCGCCGCCCGAGCTCGGTCAGCTCTTCGGCCGGCTGCGCGCCGCGATGTACCAGCCGAGCACCGGCACCTGGTTCCAGGGCACGTACACGCTCGACTCGTCGGCCAACTTCGACTTCGACTTCGACACCGAGTCCGAACCGCACTGGCGGCTCCCACCCGGCGCGGACGGCCGGGCCGGCCCGCGCGCGTACGACGCGGAGCTGGAGCACTACCCCCGCGACCGCAAGCAGGTGCCGCGCTGGCTGGCCGCCCGCGCCGGGCTGCCGCTGGACGTGATGCTGCGCCAGGCCCGCGTCGTCGACGCGCACACCGACGGTGAACCACCGGTGGTGAACCGGCAGCCGCTGCCGCCGGACGAGGTTCGGGCGGTGCTCGGCTACCTGTACCGGGCGCCGATCGCGTTGACCCGGCCGGGCACCCTGCCGGACATCTTCGCCCCGGCGAACCCGCCGGACGTACCGGACGCCTTCCACACCGACGGCACCTGGATCTGGCCCGCCGCGGTACCGCACTACCTGCGCAGGTACGGGCTGCCGCCGGAGCCGGAGCTGCTCGAGCACATCCGGGCCAACCAGCACCGACCGCCGTACGTCGACGCCACCCTGCGCGCCACCGCCGAGGCGGAGATCCTCGGCCGGCCACACCCGCCGCAGTCGCCGGCCGACCTGCCGGAGACCGGCGCGCAGCCGGTGATCGAGCGGGGCGGCGAGCCGCCCGCGAACCTGCGGGCCGCCGACGTGCTGGCCACCCTGCGCCGCCGGCTCGCCGAGCACGGTGTCCCGGAGAGCGCCTACCGGATCGGTGCGGCGGCCGAGGGGGCCTGGTCGCTGCGCCGGACCGAGCGGGGCTGGGAGGTGGGCCGCACGATGGACGGCGCGCTCGTCGACGCGCAGCACTTTCCGCGAATCGAGCCGGCCGCCCGCGCGTTGCTGGGCACCCTGCTGCTCTACCCGGGACGGGCCGCGCCACCGGAGGAGGCCGAGACCGCCGAGCCGGCCGCGCATGCCACCGACTGGCCGGTGTTGCCGCTGCGCGGGGAGCCGCCGCTCACCCTCTACCGCGGCAAGCGGATGGTGACCCTGCCGCCCGGCACGGCACTGGTCCGGTTCGGCACCGAGGCGGGCAACCTCGCCCACCCCGAGGGGACCCGGTTCGCCGAGACGTCGCTGTCCCAGGCCCGGGAGCTCGACCGGCACGGATACCGGGTGCGGCGGCCGCTGCGCGTGCTCACCGGCATCACCCTGCCGTGGGGCGGCATGCCTGGCGGCGCGGTGGCCTACCTGCTCCCCAGGGCGGTCGGCCACCACATCGAGACCGGTGCGGTGGAACGCCTCACCTGACCGCCACCAAGGCCACCGTCGGGCCCCGCTGCGCGGCGATGGCGGAGCCCGCCCGGTAGGGGAGCGTCGAGCAAGCACCGTGACGCGCGGCGTCTGGCGTTCGGGTGGTGGGGGAGACGGGTCGGCGCCATCAAGGGAGCCTTGGTGGCGCGTCCGGTCAGCGGGGGACCCAGAGGGTGACGCGGGTGCCGCTGCCGGGTGCGGACTCGACGGTCGCGCTGCCCCCGACCTCGGCCAGCCGGCCGACGATCGACTCGCTGATGCCGTAGCCCGCGGGGCGCCGTGCCGGGTTGAAACCGGTGCCGTGGTCGCGGATGATCGTGGCGATCCCGCCGTCTCGCTCCTCCACCCGCACCAGCACCTCGTCCGTGCCCGCGTGCTTGATGGTGTTGCGCAGCGCCTCCCGCACGGCGTCCCGCACCGCCGCCTGGCGCGCCTCCGGCAGTGTCTCTCCTGTCTCTCCTGTCTCTCTTGTCCCACCGGTCAGGTCGGCGATCACGAGCTGGGTGCGCAGCCCGTGCCGGGCCATCTCCGCGGCGAGCGCGGTCAGCTTCTCGCTGAGCGGGCGGGCGCTACCGGTGGAGTCCGCCTCGATCGCCGCCCGTAGCTCGGTGGCCTGGGTCCGCGCCATCCGGTGCAGCTTCTCGATGTCGGTCTGCAACGGCATCGCCTCGAGCGTCTGCAGCACTGTGTCGTGCAGCCGGCGGTGCTGGGCCGCCCGCTCGACCTGACGGCCCCTGGTGATGCCGTGGGCGAGCGCCAGCCTGGTGCCGAGCCCGGCCAGCAGCAGCGCGCCGGTGGCGGTGACCAGCACGCCAACGGTGGTGCCGAGCCCGTCCACCGCGGCGGCGGGGTCGAGTCGGCCGACGCTCACCCACTCCATGGCGACCCGCAGCGGCAGCGTGACCAGCACCAGCGTGGCCCCGTATCCCACTCCGAGCACGAGCGTGAGCAGCGCGATCGCGCCGAGCAGGTGCTTGCCGGGCACAACGGCGGCCGCGGGCAGCCCGGCCGGGGGCACCGCCGCCGCCACCGCGAGGTGCGCCAGCACGGCGAAGACGACGTCCAGGCCCAGCAACCGGGCGGCGGTGCGCCCGCGGAACCGGGCCCGCAGCAGCCAGCCCACCCCGTAGCCGCTGAGCAGCACCGAGCAGCCGGCGACCGCCAGCACCACCGCGACGCCCGCCCGTGGCCCGGTGGAGAGGAACGCGAGGACCGCGCCCGGCACCGCGAGGATCCGGTAGGCCAGCGGGATCAGCGCCACGAACCGGGCGGCGCGCAGCAGCAGGTCGTCCCGCGTGGCCGGGCCTTCCACCCGCTGGATGCGGCGCAGCGCGCGCAGGGCGTTCGCGTCACCGTCAGGGTCGTCCCTGCCGCCGGTGCCCTCGGTGTCGCCCAGCTCGGCCGGCGCGGTGGCGACCGCCGGCGCGCCGCCACGCAGCAACGTGAACAGGAAGTGGGGCCCGGGATGCGCGGACATGGACGCGAGTATCCGTCAGCGACGCGGCAGGACCCAGCGTTCACGGCGAACTCGACCAAAGCCCGGCCAGGAGCCGAGCAGGAGCCGAAGGCCCCGACCCGGACGGCCAGGTCAGTCCCCGGACTCGTCCGGCGGCGTGATGCCCTGCTCGGCCGCCCACTTGCGCAGCTCGGCCACCGCCTCGTCGTATCCCAGCGGGCCGCGGTCCAACCGCAGCTCCTTCAGGTGCTTCCACGCCTTGCCGACCAGCGGGCCCGGTTCCAGCCCGAGCAGCTCCATGATCTGCTCGCCGTTGAGGTCGGGGCGCACCCTGGCGAGGTCCTCCTCCGCGGCGATCCTGGCGATCCTGGCCTCCAGGTCGTCGTAGTTGCGCCGCAGCGCGATCGCCTTGCGCCGGTTGCGGGTGGTGCAGTCGGCGCGGACCAGCTTGTGCAGCCGGGGCAGCAGGTCGCCGGCGTCGGTGACGTACCGGCGCACGGCCGAGTCGGTCCACTCTCCCTTGCCGTAGCCGTGGAAGCGCAGGTGCAGGAACACCAGCTGGGCCACCTGCTCCACCACGTCCTTGCTGTACTTCAGCGCGCGCAAACGCTTGCGGGTCATCTTGGCACCCACCACCTCGTGGTGGTGGAAGCTCACCCCGCCGCCCTTCTCGAACCGCCGGGTGGCCGGCTTGCCGATGTCGTGCAGCAGCGCCGCCAGCCGCAGCACCAGGTCGGGACCGGAGGTCGGCTCGTGCCGGGTCTCCAGGTCGATCGCCTGCTCCAGCACGGTCAACGAGTGCTCGTAGACGTCCTTGTGCTGGTGGTGCTCGTCGATCGCCAGCCGCATGCCGGGCACCTCGGGCAGCACGTGGTCGGCCAGACCGGTGCGCACCATCAGCTCGATGCCGGCCCTCGGCCGCACGCCCAGCATCAGCTTGGTCAGCTCGGCCTGCACCCGCTCCGCGGTGATCCGCCGGATCTCGCCGGCCATCTCGGTCATCGCCGCCACCACCCGCGGCGCGGGCCGGAACTCCAACTGTGCGGCGAACCGGGCGGCGCGCAGCATCCGCAGCGGGTCGTCGGCGAACGACTCCTGCGGGGTGGCCGGGGTGTCCAGCACGCGGTCGGCCACCGCGCGCAGCCCGTCGAACGGGTCGATGAACCGCTTGGTCGACAGGTCGATGGCCATCGCGTTGGCGGTGAAGTCGCGGCGGACGAGGTCACCCTCGATCGTGTCGCCGAAGGTCACCTCGGGATTGCGGCTCACCCGGTCGTAGGAATCGGCGCGGAACGTGGTGATCTCCAACTGGATGCCGCCCTTGGTCGCGCCCACCGTGCCGAACGCGATCCCGACGTCCCACACCGCGTCCGCCCAATTCGCCAGCAGCCCCTGCACCTGCTCCGGCCGGGCGTCGGTAGTGAAGTCCAGGTCGGCGACCGGCTTGCCCTCGCCCTGCTCGCCACGCTCGCCGGCCGCGCCGGGCTCCGCGGTCACCAGCCGGCCCAGCAACGCGTCGCGCACGCTGCCGCCGACCAGGTAGAGCTGGTGCCCGGCGGCGGTGAACCGGGCGGCCAGCTCGTCGGCCACCGGCGCGACCCGCATCAGCTCCGCCACCGCGATCCGCTGCGCCCGCCGAGCCCGCTCCTCGGTTCCCGATCCGCTCGAACCGCCCGAGCTGCTCGCGCCGTTCGAGCCGTTCGAGCCATTGCCGCGGCGGGCGGGAATGTCGCCTTCGCTGCGCTCGTTCACGGGAAACCCACCGGGGACGGGGTGTACTTACTACACGGGCTGATCAACACGGACACGAGAAGCCAGCGTACCGGCG
Source organism: Amycolatopsis arida (assembly GCF_900115565.1). Taxonomy (GTDB): domain Bacteria; phylum Actinomycetota; class Actinomycetes; order Mycobacteriales; family Pseudonocardiaceae; genus Yuhushiella; species Yuhushiella arida. The sequence continues at coordinate 617,386 of NZ_FOWW01000003.1, forward strand.
TGGCCGTTTGCTCTAGCATCGCAGCATGTCTGGATCGGCCGGTCGCTCCGGTGGCGCCAAGCCGGGACGCCGGTCCCGGCGCCGGCGCAGGAGGAGGCTGACCACGGTCGACGAGACGTCGGCCGGCGGCCTCGTGGTGGACCCCGAGCGCACCAGCGCGGTGCTGATCGGCAGGCTGGACCGGCAGGGCCGGCTGCTGTGGTCACTGCCCAAGGGACACATCGAGGACGGCGAGACCACCGAGCAGACCGCGGTGCGCGAGGTGAAGGAGGAGACCGGGATTTCCGCGCACGTGCTGCAGCCCCTCGGCACGATCGACTACTGGTTCGTCGCCGAGCGCCGCAGGGTGCACAAGACCGTGCACCACTTCCTGCTGGAGGCGTGGGGCGGCGAGCTGTCCGACGAGGACGTCGAGGTGACCGAGGTGGCCTGGGTGCCGTTGGCCGAGCTGGAGGAGCGGCTCGCGTACGCCGACGAGCGCAAGCTCGTGCGCAGGGCCCGCGAGCTGTTCGCGGCGGAGATCGAGGAAGTGGCCGAGTGAGGCCGGTGTACCGGACGGCACCGACGCGCCGAAGGGCGGGGCGGGTGCGGTGATCTCCCCCCGATCGATGTCCAGCCTGGCCGCGCTGGCACTGGCGCTGCTGTTCGTGGCGGCACAGGCGCTGTTCGCCGCCGGCGCCTCCGCGCAGCAGCTTCCCGGCACGCCGAACCGGTTGCGGATGGACATCGACAGGATGACCCCGCGGATGATCACCGCGGACACCGAGCGGATCACCGTCATCGGCACCGTCGCCAACGTCGGCGACCGGAGGATCACCGACCTCAAGGCGCGGCTGCAGCTGGGCGAGCGGCAGACCAGCGACCGCCGGCTGGCCGAGACGATGGCCGAGGTGCCCCCCGCCGACGCGGCGATGACCCGGTTCGTCGAGGTGGCCCCCGCGCTGGAGCCGGGGCAGAGCGCCCCGCTGACGCTCACCGTGCCGGTCAACAACGGCGCACAGGACGGGCTGCGGGTCGCCGCGGCGGGGGTGTACCCGCTGTTGATCAACGTCAACGGCACGCCGGACTATGGCGGGCCGGCCCGACTGGCGGCGCTGACCATGCTCGTCCCGGTGCTCGGGATCCCCGGTGTCCCCGGCGGCGGCGCGGAGCCGCGGCCGGAGCAACCCACCCCGGTGGCGATGCTCTGGCCGATCGCCGACACCCGACCCCGGGTGGTGTCCGCCCCCTACAACGCGCCGGTCGTACTCTCCGACGACCAGCTGGCCGCCGACCTCGCGCCCGGCGGCCGGCTCGACGCGCTGGTCGCGGCCGCCGAGGGCGCCAGGGACGACAGCAGGATCTTCGGTTCGCTGTGCTTCGCGGTCGACCCGGACCTGCTGGAGACCGTCGAGGCCATGACCCGCGGCTACCTGGTGCGCACCCCCACCGGCGACGTCGAGGGCCGCGGGGCCGCCACCGCGGCGCGGTGGTTGGAGTCGCTGCGGCAACTGGTGAAGGGCCGGTGCGTCGTCCAGATTCCGTTCGCCGACGCCGACCTCACCGCGCTGTCCCGGATCCCGGCGACGGATCCCGGGTTCGCCGGCCTCACCGCCACCGCGGTCGGCGGCGCGCCCACTGTGCAGCGGGTGCTGAACATGCAGCCGCAGGAGGGCGTGCTCTGGCCGACCGGCACGCTGGACGAGGCGACGCTGGCGAAGGTCAGCGAGGCCGGCGTCGTCACGGTGATCACCGACGCGGCCCGGCTGCAGGCGAACACCAAGGCCACCGGCACGGTCGAGCTCGCCGCCTCCGCGGTGCGCGCGGTGCCGTACGACACCCTGGTCGCCCGCTCGCTCGCCGGGCGGGCCGCGGGCGCGCCCCGCGACCCGGTGGCGTTGACCCCGGCCGACGAGCCGGATGTGGCCGTGCAGAACGCGGTGGCGGTGCTGGCCTTCCGGGGCGGGCTCGACCAGCGGCGGGGCGGCGACCCGGTGCTGATCGCGCCGCCACACCGGTGGAGCGCCCCCACCGCCGAGCTGGCCACGCTACTGGACGCGCTCGACCAGCTCACCTCGTCCGGTCGGCTGGCGCCCACGTCGCTGCAGCAGCTGATGGCCGGCGACGCCTCCGGGACCGCGACGATGGGCTACGCCAGCCCGGAGACCAACGCCGAGCTGCCGGGCGACGCCGTCAGCGCGTTGACCGAGCTGAACACCACGATCGCCGACGTCGGCAGCGCGATGTCGGTGGACCCGACGGCGCAGGTGCAGCCGGCCGAAGTGCTCCGACCGCTGCGCAACGGGTTGATCCGGGCGACAGCGACATCCCTGCCGGCGTGGCCGGCCCATGCGCGCGGTGAGGCGGTCGGCACCGCCCGCGCGCAGGTGGACGAACTGCGCCGGCGGGTCACGGTGGTCAGCCCCGGCCAGCCGTACTCGCTGGCCTCGGGCGCGTCGCCGATCCCGGTGTCGATCAGCAGCTCGCTACCGGTGGTGATGACGGTGCGCATCACCCTGACGAACAGCACCGGGCTGCGCCCCGAGGAGATCGGCGACGTCACCGTGCCGGCCGACAGCGCGATCAACCAGCGCATCCACACCGAGGCCCTGCGGGCAGGGCGGTTCAACGTCTACGTGTCGCTGACCACGCCGTCCGGCACCGAGCTGGGCACTCCGGCGCGCTTCGACCTCCGCTCCACCGAGTACGGCGTGGTGACGCTGGTGGTGACCATCGCCGCCGGCGGCGCGCTGTTGCTGCTGTCCGCGCGGCGGATCTACCGCAGGGTCCGGGCCGCCAGGAGCGGCGCGCCGGAGCGCGGGTGACCGGCCAACCGGTCGGTGTGACCGACCGCGCGATCGCGCCGTGCGCACCCCCCGCCCCCGCCAAGCCGATTACGCTGGGTCGACAGCAAGCACCGCGGCCACGAGGACCGAGAGGACACGCCGCGACGACCGCCGACGATGGGGCACGCCTTGGACAGAGGACCCGCTTCGCGACCGGAGCGTGAAGCGCAGCCTTCGCGACCCGAGCGCGCCGGGCGTCCCGCCGAGGCCCCGCCCCCCGCACGGCCGGTGCCCCCACCGGCCGGTTCCCCACCTACCGGGGCCCAACCGCCGCGGTCCGGACCGCCGCCCGCGGGGCAGCCCCCTCCACCGGTGCCTCCCGCGCCGTCCCGCCCCCCACGTCGCGCGCCGCGCCCGGACCAACCGCCGCCACCGCGGCCGGACCGCCGGCCGCCGCCCGAGGTCGACGGACGCAGGGTCCCCCGCGACCCCGCCCGCACCCGCCGGCAGCCACCACCGGCACAGCCGCCCCGGCCCCCACAGGCGCCCCCACCCGCACCCCCACCGCCCGCCCGGCAGCCGGCGGGGCGGCAACCGCCCCGCCGCGAACCCCGGCGGGGTCAGCCGCGCCGGCCGGCGCCGGTGCGGCCGTGGGAGCAGGAGCGGCGGGAGCCCGACGCCACCACCTTCATCCCGCGGGACCGGGGCGTGCCGCCCGGGGTGCGCTGGCCGGCGGCCGACCCGGACATGCTCCGGCCGTACGACGAGTTCGCCACCCGGATGCTGCCGCGCATCCTGGACGCTCCCCGGCCGTCCGAGCCGATCGGCGACCGGCTGCCGGCGGTGGGCCTCGAGCCGGAACGCAAGCCCAAGGCCGAGCCGGGCGGCGCGAAGGCGCCATCGCTGGTCAAGGCCAGCGGCCGGATGGCCATCGCGACGCTGACCAGCCGGATCACCGGCTTCGCCTGGAAGGTGATGCTGGCCTGGGTGGCCGGCATCAGTGTGGTCTACGACTCCTTCACCGTCGCCAACACGCTGCCGCTCATCATCAACGAGCTGCTGCTCGGCGGGGTGCTCACCAGCGTCGTGGTGCCGCTGCTGGTGCGCTCGCAGGACGACGAGGACGGCGGCGAGGCGTACACCCAGCGGCTGCTCACCATGGCGGTGACCGTGCTGCTGGTCGGCACCGTGGTGTCGACGATGTGCGCGCCGCTGCTCACCGGGCTGCTGATGTCCGACAGCGGCAACGCCAACCAGGAGATGGCCACGGCGTTCGCCTACCTGCTGCTGCCGGGCCTGCTCTTCTACGGGCTGTTCGCGGTGCTCTCGGCGATCCTCAACGCCAAGCAGATCTTCGGGCCGGCGCAGTGGGCGCCGGTGGTCAACAACCTGGTCATCTTCGTCACCATCGGCCTCTACGCCCTGGTGCCCGGCGACCCGACGCTGAACCCGAACTACATGAGCCAACCCAAGATCCTGGTGCTCGGCCTCGGCGTGCTGACCGCGATGGTGGCGCAGGCGCTGTTCCTGTTCCCGGCGCTGCGCCGCTCGGGGTTCCGGTTCCGCTGGCGGTGGGGCATCGACGAGCGGCTCAAGGAGTTCGGCGGGCTGGCCGCCTGGATCCTCGGCTACGTCGTGGTCAGCCAGGTCGGCATGGTGATCAACACCCGGGTGCTCAGCGGCGGCGACGAGGGTGGCATCACCACATACTCCAACGCCTGGCTGCTGTTCCAGCTGCCCTACGGGGTGATCGGCGTCTCGCTGCTCACCGCGGTCATGCCACGAATGAGCAGGGCCGCGGCCGACGGCGACACGCGCCGGCTGGTCGGCGACCTGTCCTACGCGTCCCGGCTGACCACGCTGACCCTGCTGCCGATCTCGGCGGTGATGGCGGTGGCCGGCACCTCGATCGGCATCGCGCTGTTCAGCTTCGGTGAGGTGGAGTTCGCCAAGGCCGAGCGGCTCGGCCAGACGCTGGCCATCTCGGCGTTCGGACTCTTGCCGTACGCGCTGGTGATGCTGCAGATGCGGGTGTTCTACGCGATGAAGGACTCCCGCACCCCCACGCTGATCATGGTCGTGATGACGGCGGTGAAGATCCCGCTGCTCTACCTGGCCGCCGCCACCCTGGACCCGGTCAACGTCGTGCTCGGCGTGATGATGGTCAACTCACTGGTCTTCGTGGTGGGCGCGGTGCTCGGCCAGGTGTGGCTGTGGGTACAGCTCGGCAACCTGCGCAGCCGGCGGGTGATCGGCGTCATCCTGTTCACCGTCGTCGCCAGCGGGCTCGGCGTCCTCGCCGCGTGGCTGGTGGGGCTGCTGGTGCCGGACGCGGTCGGCCCGGTCCCGCAGGCGTGGATCCGGCTGGTCCTGCAGGGCACGGTCGGCATCGCCGTGTCGTTCGGGGTACTCATCGCGCTCAGGGTGGACGAGCTCGCCCCGCTCACGAAACGGGTCACCGGGCTGCTTCGGCGCGCGTGACCGGAGCACGCGGACCACACTTGGGTGACGAGTTCGGCGTACCCTCGGGTGTCGGACACGCGGGAGAGTGCGGTGAACACCAGACGCAGCGAGCACGGCGAGCAGGGAGGGGGGCGGTCCGGGTGAGCATTCGCGCTCGCGGCGGTTCGCTGGCGCCCGGAGGGGTCGTCGGGGACGGCCGTTATCGGCTGCTCGCGCAGTTCGGCATCGACGAGCGTGCCGGCGCGCACCTGTGGCGGGCCCGGGACGGCCAACTGCGCCGGGACGTGGCGCTCACCATGCTGGTCGGTGACCCGGCCGACGCGGAGGCGGCCCGGCAGGCCCGGCGCACCCTCGACCGGGCCACGCACGCCGCGCAGCTCCAGTCCGGCACCTCCCACCACGGCGGCGTCGCCAGGGTGCTCGACGTGCTCAGCCTCGGCAACGGCATCTCCTCCAGCGAGGGGCTGCTCGGCATCGTGGTCGCCGAGTGGACCAAGGGCAGTGACCTCGTCGACCTCGTCGCCGAGCGCCCGGTGCCGCCGGGCACGGCGGTGCGGATGGTGCAGGCGCTGGCCGAGGCGGTGGAGAGCGCGCACCAGGCCGGGCTGGTCCTCGGCATCGACCACCCGCAGCGACTGCGCCTCACCCCGGACGGCCGGCTGCGGCTGGCCTTCCCCGGCCCGCTGCCCGACGCCACCCTGCGGGACGACGTCAAGGCCCTCGGCGGCGTGCTGTACCTGCTGCTCACCGGCAGATGGGCGCTGCCGGGTGGGCCGCCGGCGATCCCCGCCGCGCCCCGCTCGCCGAACGGCCGCGTGGTGCCCGCCCGCTCGCTGCAGCCGAACGTCCCCGCCGAGCTTTCGTCGCTGGCCAGCCGCACCATCGAGGACGGAGGCCAGGACGCCATCCGGACCGCGTCGGCCATCCTCCGGATGCTCGAGCAGATCGCCGAGGCGGAGGAGCGCACCCAGCTCATCGAGGCGGTGGAGGACCGGGTCGACCCGGACGGCGGGGTGTGGACCACCAAGAAGCCTGTACGCGACGCCGCCCGGCGCCGCAAGCTCGCCCTCGGCGTCACCGTGCTGGTGGTCGCCGCGGTGGGCATCCTCGCGTGGCTCGGCATGATGGCCATCAGCTTCTTCCAGGACAACCCGTCGGCGAGCGGACCGGCGGTGAACCTGGCCCGGCCCAGCAGCGAGAGCCAGGCGCCTCCGCAGGAGGATCCCCAGGAGCCGCCGGCCCCCACGCTCGGCGAGCCGGTCCGACCGGCCGAGGTGAAGGTCTACAACCCCGAGGGCAGGGGCGACAACGTCGCCAGGGCGAAGAACGCCATCGACGGCGACCCCGGCACGGTGTGGCGCACGGATCAGTACCAGCAGCAGCTTCCCGCGCTGAAGCCCGGGGTGGGCCTGGCCGCGCGGTTCGACGAGCCGATCAACCTGTCGAAGGTGCGGATCGACGCCGACAGCCCGGGCACGGCCGTCGAGGTTCGGGTGGCCGACAGCGCCAACCCGCCGCTGTCCGACACCCGCGTGGTCGCCTCCGGCGAGTTGACCGGACCGAACACCGAGCTGTCGCTGGTCCAGCCGACGCAGTCGCAGTACGTCATCATCTGGATCACCAAGCTCTCCGAGGACGGCGCGAAGCACGTCTCCGAGATCGGCGAGCTGACCTTCATCCCCGCGACCTGACGGATCGCGGGGCAGCACGCCGAGAAGACCGGAAGCAGCTGAACCGCCTTGCCGCCGTCATCAGTGGCGACGGCTACGTCCGGTCGGATCGACATCTACCGGCGCAGTAACTCCCGTGCGGGAGTTAGTAGTCTCTTCCGGGTGACCGCAGCCGCATCCTCGGACGCCGATCTCATCGCGGCACACGCCGCCGGCGACCCCCACGCGTTCAGCGAACTGGTCCGCAGACACCGCGACCGGATGTGGGCGGTCGCGTTGCGGACGCTGCGTGATCCGGAGGAGGCCGCCGACGCGCTGCAGGACGCGTTCATCTCCGCGTTCCGCGCCGCGGCCAACTTTCGGGCCGAGTCCCAGGTCACCACGTGGCTGCACCGGATCGTGGTGAACGCCTGCCTCGACCGGATGCGTCGGCGGCAGGCCCGGCCGACCGTGCCGCTGCCGGACGCCGGCCCCGCCGAGCCCGCGGTGCCCCGCGACTCGATGGCCGAGCGGGAGACGAAGCTGCTGGTCCGCGAGGCGCTGGACCAGCTCCCCGAGGACCAGCGTGCCCCGATCGTGTTGGTGGACGTGGAGGGATACTCGGTCGCCGAGACGGCGAGCATGCTCGGCATCGCCGAGGGAACGGTGAAGAGCCGCTGCGCGCGGGGGCGGGTGAAACTCGCGAAGCTTCTCGGCCATCTGCGGAACCCGGATGCGCCCGGTGGCGTCCCAACTTCCGAAAGCAAACGCGGCGGCGCGCCGCGCGGCGCGGCCGGGCAGGGAGCGGCGGGGCGCACGCGGCCGGGACCGCACCCGCTACGGGACGGGGAGGGACGATGACGGACGAGCGTCGGGGGGGCAGCGGGGACGTGGGCCCGCCCTGGTCTGTCGACGTGCTCGCCGACCTGCACGCGGGGGCGCTGGACGACGCCGAGGCGGCCCGGTTGTGGCCGCGGGTCGAGGCCGACCCCGAGGCGCGGGCGGTGCTCGAGGCCCTGGAGGCGACCCGTGCGGACCTCGCCGAGCTGGGCGCGGCGCCGGCACCGCCGATGCCGGCGCGGGTGGCCGGGCGAATCGACGCGGCGCTGGCGGAGGAGTCCCGCCGACGCGCCGGGGAGAGCCGTGGCGGGGAACCCGGCATCGCGCCGGTGGTGTCGCTCGACGCGACACGCCGGCGGCGCCGGCGGCTGATGGGACTCGGCGGCGGCCTGCTCACCGCGGCCGCCGCGGCGGTGGCCGCGGTGGCGATCCTCGTCCCCGGCGCCGGCAACGGCGGGCCGGACAACGGGAACCTCCCGGGCGCGGCGCCGGGACCGGACACCGACGAGCCGCCCGTGTCGCTGCGCCGGGACAATCTCAACACCGCCATCGGTGAGATCAACGAAGTGCGCGACTTCGGCCCGCTCGGCACCGAGGAGCGGTTGGACGCGTGCCTGGCCGCCAACGGCATCGACCCGGACGTCAAGCCCGCGGGCATCCGGCCGGCCACCATCGACGGCGATCCTGCCGTCGTGGTGTTGCTCACCACCGGGCAGTTCGCCCAGTTCCGGCTGGTGGCGCTGGCCCCGGACTGCGGACCGGACAACCCCGGTCTGCTGCTGGACGAGACCGTCGGGCGGCAGGGCGGCTGAGGGCCCCGCCCGGCACCCGCGGGTCGCGGCGGGCCGGGAACACCCGCACCTACGATCGTGTTGAGCCTGGTACGCAGGGCGGAACGAGCGGAGGTCATCGGGTGGTTGCGGAAGACGTTCGGAACCTGATCATCGTGGGGTCGGGTCCCGCCGGGTACACGGCGGCCGTGTACGCGGCGCGTGCCCAGCTGGAACCGCTGGTGTTCGAGGGCTCGCAGTTCGGTGGCGCGCTGATGACCACCACCGAGGTGGAGAACTACCCGGGCTTCCGCGACGGCATCCAGGGGCCGGACCTGATGGAGCAGATGCGCGCCCAGGCCGAGCGGTTCGGCGCCGAGCTGCGCGCGGAGGACGTCGAGGAGCTGGAGCTCACCGGTGACGTCAAGTACGCCACGGTGAACGGCAAGCGCTACGCGGCGCGCGCGGTGGTCCTCGCCATGGGCGCGGCGGCCCGGTACCTGCACGTGCCAGGGGAGCAGCGGCTGCTCGGCCGCGGCGTGTCGTCGTGCGCCACCTGCGACGGGTTCTTCTTCCGCGACCAGGACATCGCCGTGGTCGGCGGGGGTGACTCGGCGATGGAGGAGGCCACGTTCCTCACCAAGTTCGCCCGCAGCGTGACGATCGTGCACCGCAGGGAGGAGTTCCGCGCCTCCAAGATCATGCTCGAGCGGGCCCGGGCGAACGAGAAGATCCGCTGGCGGCTGAACTCCCAGATCACCGAGGTGCTCGGGGAGGACAAGGTGAGCGGGCTGACCGTGCGGGACACCGTCACCGGCGAGGAGTCCCGGCTCGACGTCACCGGCTTCTTCGTCGCGATCGGGCACGACCCGCGCAGCGAGCTGGTGCGCGGGCAGGTGGACCTCGACGACGCCGGCTACGTGCTCACCAAGGCGCCCAGCTCGCACACCAACCTTCCCGGCGTGTTCGCCTCGGGTGACCTGGTGGACCACACCTACCGGCAGGCGATCACCGCGGCGGGCTCCGGCTGCGCCGCGGCGATCGACGCCGAGCGCTGGCTCGCCGAGCACGTGGGCGTCGAGCAGGCGCACGAGGCACCCGAGCTGGTCGGCGGCGGGTACGCCGCGGCACCGGCGAACTGAGTTCGTAAGAGTTGTCCTACCGACAGGAGAGAACATGACCGACACGGTCAAGGTGACCGACGCCAGCTTCGCCGACGACGTGCTGACCAGCGACAAGCCGGTGCTCGTCGACTTCTGGGCCACGTGGTGCGGCCCGTGCCGGATGGTGGCACCGGTGCTCGAGGAGATCGCCTCCGAGCACAAGGACAAGCTGACCGTCGCCAAGCTGGACATCGACGAGAACCCGAACGCGGCGCGGGACTACCAGGTGATGTCGGTACCGACCTTGATCCTGTTCAAGGGCGGCAAGCCGGTGAAGCAGATCGTGGGCGCGAAGCCGAAGGCGGCGCTGCTGTCGGACCTGGCGGACGTACTGGGCTAGTCCGTTCGCGCGGACCGTTCGGTCCGTCGAGGCAACCGCGACCCGGGGGCGTGCGTCTACTACGTGGCTCCCGGGTCGTGTCGTGTGACCGGCACGACGGAAGTGATCACTTCCGGTACACGGCCAGAAGGCCGTGACGTGGAGTGACGTACCAACCGGCCCTGCGCGCTCACCGAGAGTTCACAGGGCACAATAGAGATCCTGGGACATTCGCCCAGCGGACCTCCCAGCGGACAACTGCCCAGCAGCGAGCACCGTTCCCGGTGCCCGAGGAAGAGCGAGGAGTGCATGCGGGTACTCCGCCGCGGCGACGCCGGACCGGACGTCGCCGAGATCAAGTCGGTCCTCGCCGCACTGGATCTGCTCCCGGCCGAGAACGGTAACGGTCACGGCCGCCACGCGCACTTCGACCTCGGGATGGAGCAGGCGGTGCGCGCGTTCCAGCAGCGGCGCGGCCTGATCACCGACGGGGTGGTGGGGCCCGCGACCTACCGGGCGCTGCGGGGGGCGAGCTACCACCTGGGCAGCCGCCCGCTGGCGTACCTGGTGTCGTCGCCGGTGCACGGGGACGACGTGTTCGCGCTGCAGGACCGGCTGACCGAGCTGGGGTACGACGTGGGCCGGCCGGACGGCGTGTTCGGGCCACAAACCGAGCGCGGGTTGCGGAACTTCCAGCGGGACTACGGGCTGGTCGTGGACGGGATCTGCGGGCCGGGAGTGGTGCGCGCGCTGCGGCAGCTCTCGCCGCGGGCGCGCGGTGGTCGGCCGGTGTTCCTGCGGGAGCAGGAGCAGGTGCGCCGGGCGGGGCCACGGCTGCGGGGCAAGCGGATCGTGATCGACCCCGGGCACGGGGGGCCGGACCCGGGGATCGCGGTGCAGGGCGTGCGGGAGGCCGACATCGCCTGGGACCTCGCCCGGCGGTTGGAAGGCCGGATGAAGGCGACCGGGATGGAGGCGTTGATCTCCCGGGGGCCGCGGCAGTGCCCGGCGGAGGCCGACCGGGCGGCGTTCGCCAATGAAGCGGGTGCCGACCTCTTCCTGTCGTTGCACTGCGACCGGAACGCCTCGCCGCTCGCGCAGGGGGTGGCGAGCTTCCACTTCGGCAACGGTTACGGCACGACGTCCACCGTCGGTGAGCTGCTCGCCGGGTTCATCCAGCGGGAGCTGGCCGTGCGGACCGGGCTGTTGGACTGCCGGACGCACCCGAAGACGTGGGAGATTCTGCGGTTGACCCGGTGCCCGGCCGTACGGGTGGAGATCGGGTACCTGACCAACCCCGGTGACCGGCAACGGCTGTCCGACCCGGCGTTCCGGGACGTCGTGGCCGAGGGGATCCTCGTCGCCGTCAAGCGGCTCTACCTGCTGGGCGAGAACGACCAGCCGACGGGCACCTTCACCTTCGCCGACGTGCTGGCCCACGAGCTCGCCAAGGCCGAGTAGCCTGGTCGCTCTTCTCCCGGCCGCTGTCTTCCCCTTCCGGCGATCGACCCGCCACCACGGCGCCTCTCGAGTGCGGCCCCTGGGCATCGGCCCATGTAGCACAAATGACCCGCGGCTGCTGCGCGCCTGGCAGTGGCTGTGGCTGCGTGCCTGGCTGCGGCTGCGGCTGCGGCTGCGGAAGACCAACACATCCGGGGCTTGACAAACCCGAAACCACCCCCGAGCATCCCCCACCCGCTCCGGGGGCCGGCCCCGCTGCCAGTCTATCGATGGTAGGGGTCGCGGAAGGGTGGCTCGACAATCTGTGGATCACCAACGGGTGATGTGGACAGCTCGGGGTTCCTGGCCGCGACCTCACCGGGAGTTGACACCCCCCGTGATCGCCGAGTCGGCCGGTCCGGTCGAGCACCGCGGCGCAGGGCTCGAAGGGAGTCCCGACCGAAGACCGACGGCGCGACCCAACGCGACAGGTCCTAGTCGGCTGGTTGACCGGTGAGGCGCTGGGTCTGGGCGCGGAGCACCTCGACGGTGCGGGTCACGTAGTCCGCGATCACCCGCCGCTCGTGCTCGGTGTAGCCGTCGACCAGTTCGGCCATCGCCGCGGCCAGCGGGCCGAACGCCTCCGCTCTGGTGTCCGCCTCCGCCTCGGTCACGCTGATCAGCACCCGGCGACGGTCGGCGAGATCCGGCTCCCTGCGGACCAGGCCGGCCCGTTCCAGCCGGTCGACCATCCCGGTCACCGCGCCCGGCGTCAGCCCAACCTCCTCGGCCAGTTGGCCGGCCGACAGCGGTCCGTTCCGGGCGATGACCGCCAGCGCACGCTGGTCGCCGGCGCTCACCCCGAGCCGGGCGCCCATCGCCTCGTGAAACATCACCACCGCGGTGCTCAGCTCGCGGCCCAGTTCCGCGCCCGACACCTCGCTGTTTCGCACGCGGTCACTTTACCAGGCGGGAAATTTTATTATAGTGAACTAAACTAGCCTGAGGAGTGTTGGCGATGGCCGAGACGACACCGCGCGACGAACTACGCCTGGCACTCGACGTGCCCCGCTGGGCCTGGCGGTGCTACCGCCGGCATCTCCCGCTCATCGCCGGGCTCTCGCTGGTGCCCTCGGTGCAGCGGCTCCTCACCGTCCGCTGGGGCGAGCACCTGCCACATGCCCTGGCACTGGGCTCGGAGATCGTGGTCACCGGCACCCGGCTCGTCCTGCTCCTGCTGCTCTGGCGACTGGCCATGGCCGGCCGGCGGCCCACCTGGGCGAACGCCACCGAGTTCTGGCGGGCGCACTGGCCGAGCCAGCTGATCCAGGCCGGCCTGCTCTCGCTGGCGTTCCTGACCTTCGACGTCGTGGCCGAGCGGCTGGTCGGCGCCCTGCTGCCGGAGCCGGCCCGGCCCACCTACCTGGCCGTGCTGCTCTTCGTGAAGAACCCGACGGTCATCGCCTTCACGTTCGTGTGGTGGATCGGCATCCTCCGCCAGGTGCTCACCCGGGAGGAGCCGGCTACAGCCGCGCCCCGCTCGGCTCCGCGGTCGTGACGCTCACCGTCACCTGGCCGAGCAGTTTCTCCAGCGCCGCCTCGACGTCCTCCTTCCAGGAGATCGCCGAGCGCAACTCCAACCGCAGTCGCGGCCAGCGGGGATGCGGCCGGACGGTCTTGAACCCGACGCTTCGCAGGAACGCCGCCGGCAGCACGCACCGGTGCTCGTCGGACTCGGTCTCCGGCTCGGTGTCGCCGAACGCCTCGATCGCCCGCACCCCGCGCCGGGTCAGGTCCTTGGCCACCGCCTGCACCAGCACCCGGCCGATCCCCCCGCCGCGGAACTCCGGCAGCACGTGGAACGAGGTCAGCAGCACCGCGTCCGCGCTCGGCGGGGACGTGGGGAACGCCGCCGCCCTCGGCACCGCGCTCGGCGGGGCGTACAGCACGAACCCGATCGGCAGGCTCTGGCTGTAGATGATCCGTCCGCACGATCCCCACTCGAGCAGGACGGCCGACACCCAGGCCTCCTTCTCGACCTCGGTCTCGCCGAACTCCTCCGCCTGCACCCGCAGGTGCGGGGCGAGCTCCCAGTACACGCATCGCCGGCAGTGCCGCGGCAGCTGCTCCAGGTTGTCCAGCGTGACGCCCACAACGCGTCGCGACACCCGTCCTCCCCGGCTTGGTTCGATTTGCGCGAGCGTGAACTCGCCCGGCGACCACCCGCGGACAGGCGGGACCGCGACACAGGCGAACGACCCAAGTCGAGGATAGGCCGGTGTGAGAAGCGTCGAAAGAGCGGGAGCCCCTTCGAGGCCCCCGTTACACTCGATGGATCTACCGGCCGGTAGAGCGCCACCCGACAGCCTGCGAAGTGCCCATGACTGCCCCTGGACCGCTCGAACCACGGCCTGGCGCCCCCGCGCACCAGGCCGGCCACTCCAACCTCGACCCGCACCTCGACCGCTACGCCTCCCGCACGGCCGGCATGACGGCGTCCGAGATTCGGGCGTTGTTCGCGGTGGCCAGCCGGCCGGAGGTCGTCTCGCTCGCCGGGGGCATGCCCAACCTGGCCGCGCTGCCGCTGGACTCGCTGTCCACGCAGGTCGCCGAGCTCGTCGCGGAGGACGGCCTGGTCGCGCTGCAGTACGGCTCCGCGCACGGCGTGCCGGTGCTGCGCGAGCAGATCTGCGAGGTGATGGCGCTCGAGGGCATCTCGGCCCACCCGGACGACATCGTGGTGACCGTCGGCTCCCAGATGGGCCTGGACATGGTCACCCGGCTGTTCTGCGACCCCGGTGACGTGGTGATCGCCGAGGGGCCGTCGTACGTGGGCGCGCTCGGCTCGTTCGCCGCATACCAGGCCCAGGTCGTGCACGTCGCCATGGACGACGACGGGCTGGTGCCGGCCACGCTCGACGAGGCGATCATTCGGGTGAAGAGCGAGGGTCGCCGGGTCAAGTTCCTCTACACGATCCCGAACTTCCACAACCCTGCCGGCGTCACCCTCGCCGTGCGGCGGCGGGCGGAGATTCTGGAGATCTGCGCGCGGCACGGGGTGCTCGTGGTCGAGGACAACCCGTACGGTCTGCTCGGCTTCGACGGCCAGACCTACCCGGCGCTGCGCTCGACCGACCCGGACAACGTCGTCTACCTCGGGTCGTTCTCCAAGACGTTCGCCTCCGGGCTCCGCGTCGGCTGGGTCCTCGCGCCGCACGCGGTGCGGGAGAAGCTGGTGCTGGCGGCCGAGTCGGCCACGCTGTGCCCGCCGACGTTCAACCAGCTCGTGGTGTCGCGCTACCTCGCCACGCACGACTGGAAAGGCCAGATCAAGAAGTTCCGGGAGAACTACCGGGAACGCCGCGACGCCATCCTCGGCGCGCTCGAGCAGCACCTGCCGCCCGGCTGCAGCTGGACCCGCCCGGACGGCGGCTTCTACGTCTGGGTCACCGTGCCGGAGGGCATCGACACCAAGGCCATGCTCCCGCGCGCCGTCACCGCCAGGGTCGCCTACGCCTCGGGCACCGGCTTCTACGCCGACGGGCTGGGCAGCCGGCAGATGCGGCTGTCGTACTGCTACCCCACGCCGGAGCGGATCCGCGAGGGGGTGCGCCGGCTCGCCGGTGTGCTGGAGTCCGAAATGGACCTGGTCAGGACCTTCGGTAGCGTGCACCCGCGCGCGGTGTCCGGGCCGCAGTTCCCTTCGCCGGACACCGCCTGACCCACGCCGTCCTCAGTGGACGGTCGACCGTTCGTCGAAGGAGTTGTCGGGGTGACCGAACGTACCGTTGCCGTGCTCGCCGGCGGGCTGTCCCACGAGCGCGACGTGTCCCTGCGCTCAGGTCGCCGGTTGTCCGCGGCACTGCGCGGCGTCGGGCTCACCGTCGAGGAGTGGGACACCGACGCCGAGCTGCTCGGCCGCCTGCGCGACCACCGGCCCGACGCGGCGGTGGTGGCGCTGCACGGCGGCGAGGGCGAGAACGGCTCGGTGCAGACCGTGCTGGAGATGTTGGGCGTGCCCTACGTCGGCACCACGTCGCAAGGCTGCCGGCGGGCGTGGGACAAGCCGACTGCCAAGGCGCTCGTGGCGCAGGCGGACTTCCCCACCCCGGAGTGGGTGGTGCTGCCGCACAGCACGTTCCGTGAGCTCGGCGCGCAGGCGGTGCTGGACGCCATGGTCGACCGGCTCGGCCTCCCGCTGATCCTGAAGCCGGACCAGGGTGGCTCCGCGCTCGGCACGCAGGTGGTGCGGGACGCGGCCGAGCTGCCGGCCGCGATGGTGGGCTGCTTCGCCTACGGCGACACCGTGCTCGCCGAGCGGTTCGTCGAGGGGGTCGAGGTGGCCGTGACGGTCGTCGAGAGGGAGGGCGGCCCCGAGGCACTGCCCGCGGTGGAGATCGTGCCGGAGAGCGGCGTGTACGACTACACCGCCCGGTACACCGCCGGGCTGACCGACTTCTTCACCCCGGCCCGGCTGGACCCGTCCGCGGCGAAGTCGGTCGCGGAGCTCGCCGTCGGCGCCCACCGGGTGCTGGGGCTGCGGGACATCTCCCGGACCGACGCGGTGGTCGCCGCGGACGGGACGGTGTACTTCCTCGAGGTCAACCTGTCGCCCGGACTGACGGAGACGTCGACGGTCCCGATGGCGGTCGAGGCCTCCGGCACGTCGCTCGGCGCGGTGTTCGCCGACCTTGTCGTCCGCGCCCTGCGTCGGGGCAACTAGCCGATCGAGCCGGCGGCGCACGCCGAGCCACCACTACGTCGCGGACTCGGTCCCCGCCCACAGCTGGTCGAGCAGTTCCCGGAACTCCGGGGTGACCGCCGGCCCGAAGTCGTCGACCTCGTACAGCGGCCGGAGCTCCAGCTCGACCTCACCCCCGCCGTCGAGCGTCGGCCACCGCCGAAGCCACTCGATCGCCTCGTCCTCGGACTCGACCTCGATGACCGAGAACCCGGCGATCAGTTCCTTCGTCTCCGTGAACGGACCGTCGAGCACCGTCGGCCTCCCGCGGGAGAACTTGATCCGGATCCCGGCCGAGCTCGGCTTCAACCCCGCGCCGGCCCGCAGCACGCCGGCACGCGCCATCTCCGACTGGTACTCGGTCATGGCGGCGAGAAGCTCGGGCTCGGGCGGTTCGCCGGCCTCGGTCCGCTCGTCGGCCTTCCTCAGGACGATGAAGCGCATACGGCAGCTCTCCTTTCCGGTTGGCGGAGCGGCTCGCGGCCCCGCTACCGTCCCGTCGAACGAGAAGCCGCCATATCGACACGTCGTCCCGAGATCCCCAGCCGACTACCAGTGGTCACCAGGACGGAGCGCGGAGCAATCATCACCGTGACGAAACGGCCCGGTGTGATCACTCCTCGATATTTACTGTCCGATTTGTCTGCTTCGGGTCCATGATCGCCACGATCCGCTCCAGATCGTCGACCGAGCCGAACTCGACCACGATCCGCCCCTTCCGCCGGCCGAGGTCGACCTTCACCCGGGTGTCGAACGTGTCGGAGAGCCGCTCGGCGAGGTCCTGCAACCCCGGCGCCTGGACGGGTTTGCGGGTGGCGGCCTTGGCCTTCGGTTTGGTCTCCCCCTTGCTGAGGGTCACCGCCTCCTCGGTGGCCCGGACGGACAACCCTTCGGCGACGATCCGCGCGGCGAGCTCCTCCTGAGCCTCCGGTGAGTCGAGCGAGAGCAGCGCCCTGGCATGTCCGGCGGACAGCACGCCCGCCGCCACCCGGCGTTGCACGGGAAGCGGGAGCCTCAGCAGCCGGATGGTGTTGGTGATGACCGGCCGACTCCGGCCGATCCTGGCGGCCAGCTCCTCGTGCGTCACCTCGAACTCGTCCAACAGCTGCTGGTAGGCGGCCGCCTCCTCGAGCGGGTTCAGCTGCACCCGGTGGATGTTCTCCAGCAGGGCGTCGCGCAGCATCGCCTCGTCGGCGGTCTGCCGCACGATCGCCGGGATCTCGGTGAGCCCGGCCTGCTGCGCGGCCCGCAACCGCCGCTCGCCCATGACCAGCTCGTACTCGTCGTCGGGCAGCTGCCGGACGACGATCGGCTGCATGAGGCCGAACTCGCGGATCGAGTGCTCCAGCTCGGCGAGCGCCTCCTCGTCGAAGACCTGCCGGGGCTGCCTGGGATTCGGCTTGATGGCGGCGACCGGCACCTCGCGGTAGACCGCGCCGGCCACCTCGCCGCCGTCAGGCTTCACCTCGCCGTTGGCCGCGAACCGCTCCTTGTCCCCGGCCCGCGTCGCCGCTCCCAGCGGGACCTCCGCCTTCGCGACCCCCTCACCGTTCACCGGTCCGGTGGGGATCAACGCCGCCAATCCCCGCCCGAGGCCGCCCCTGCGTTCGCTCATCCTCGGCCCTCCTGGTTCTCCGCCGCACCACGCTCCGCCACCTCACGGGCGGCGTCGAGATAGCTCATCGCGCCCCGGGAGCCCGGGTCGTAGGCCAACACGGTCTGCCCGTAGCCGGGGGCCTCCGACACCTTCACGCTCCGTGGGATCACCGTCTTCAGGACGACCTCACCGAAGTGCCGGCGGACCTCCTGGGTCACCTGGTCGGCGAGCTTGGTCCTGCCGTCGTACATGGTGAGCAGGATGGTCGACACCGACAGCTCGCGGTTGAGGTGTTGCTGGACGAGCTCGATGTTGCTGAGCAGCTGCCCGAGACCCTCCAGCGCGTAGTACTCGCACTGGATGGGGATCAGTACCTCACGCGCCGCCACGAGCGCGTTCACCGTGAGCAGGCCGAGTGACGGCGGGCAGTCGACGAAGACGTAGTCGACGCCGAGCTGGTCGAGGGCGTGATCGGAGAGCGCCTCCTTGAGCCGCGCCTCCCGGGACTGCATGGACACCAGCTCGATCTCCGAGCCGGCGAGGTCGATCGTCGCCGGCACGCAGAGCAGATTGGGGGACTGCTCACTGACCGCCGCGGCATCCACCAGCGACACCTCGCCGAGCAACATCTCGTAGACCGAGGGGGTGCCGGAGCGGTGCTCCACGTTGAGCGCGGTGCTCGCGTTGCCCTGCGGGTCGAGGTCGATGACGAGCGTCTTGAGGCCGTGCAGCGCCAAGCCGGCGGCGAGGTTCACCGCGCTGGTCGTCTTGCCGACCCCGCCCTTCTGATTCGCGACCGTCAGGACGCGGCGACGCCTCGGGCGGGGAAGCTGGTAGTCCGGGTGCAGAACGCGCGCCGCGCGTTCCGCCTCTTCCGCGATCGGTGTCCAGCCCAGGTCGTGGCTCGTGCTCAGCGAGTCCTGCGGGGATGGGAAATTCACCGGGCGCTACGCCTCCTTAGTCGGGGTGTCTCGGTCGCGCGGCAGGCGCGCGGTTTCACGTGGAACATTCATCGCTCCTTCTGCTTGCGGTGCCCCACCCGATGAATCTCGACCACGGTGGTGGGCGTGACGAGAAGGTCCGTCCCGCACCGCAGCACGGTCGGAGTGGAGCCACCGACACGGCGGACGGCGTCCCGATCCCGGGCCACTTCCTCCGCGGCGGTCGCACCCTTCAACGCCAGCAGGACACCAGACGGGCGGAGCAACGGAAGGCACCACATCGCGAGGCGGGCCAGGGGAGCGACGGCACGAGCCGTCACGACGTCCGCTCCCGCGAGGCGGCTCCGAACGGCGCGCTCCTCGGCCCGGCCACGCAGAACGACGACCGAGAGGTCCAGCGTCGCCGCCACCTCGGCCAACCAGTCCACCCGGCGCGCCATCGGCTCCAGGAGAACGATATCGAGGTCGGGGCGAGCAATCGCCAGCGGCACACCGGGAAGGCCGGCGCCGGAGCCCACGTCCACCACGCGCGCGTTCACCGGTACCCGCTCGCTCAGCACGGCCGAGTTCAGCACGTGCCGATCCCACAGCCGGTCGACCTCGCGAGGCCCGATCAGTCCCCGCTCGACGCCGTGCCGGGCGAGCAGGTCGACGTACCGCTCGGCCAGCGGAAGGCGCGCGCCGAACACGGCGCTCGCCGCCGGCGGGGCGGCGGTGTCGACGTCGTCCAAGGCCACCAATCACTCCTCGCGTCTCGGTCGAGGGTCGCGACCGCCGGCCCGAGGCGGCGGTCGCGCGAGTTTCACGTGAAACCGACTGCGTCCGATTGTCCCGGAAGAGCGCCGCAATTCCGGGCGACAGACCGCAAGTGTGGACAACTCCACTGCGTGAGCGGACACCGGGTGCCGGTTTCACGTGAAACGCGCCGGAACGACGAAGCGCGGCCCACCGGAGTTCCGGTAGGCCGCGCTTCCCGTCAACGCGATCCGATCCGCTACGACTGCGGGAACACCACCACGCGCCGCTTCGGGTCCTCGCCCTCGCTCTCGCTGTGCACGCCGTCGATCGACGCCACGGCGTCGTGCACCACCTTGCGCTCGAACGGGCTCATCGGCTGCAGCCGCACCCGCTCACCGGTGGACAGCACCGTCTCCGCCGTCGAGCGCCCGAGCTCCCGCAACTCCTCCCGGCGCGCCGCCCGCCACCCGGCGATGTCGAGCATCAAGCGGCTGCGCGTTCCAGTCTCCTGCTGCACGGCGAGCCGGGTGAGCTCCTGCAGCGCCTCCAGGACGCTACCCCGCGGGCCCACCAGCTTCTCCAGGTCGTCCCCGCCGTCGATGCTGACCACCGCCCGGCCAGCCTCCACGTCCAGGTCGATGTCACCGTCGTAGTCCAGCAGGTCCAGCAGGCGCTCCAGGTAGTCCCCGGCGATGTCGCCCTCCCGGACCAACAGGTCCTCCGAGTCCGTCGCCGACGTCTCGACCTCCTCGTCCGCGCCGGCAGTGTCCGCTGGTTCCGTCACTGCCTCGTCCCGTTCGGCGTCGACCGCCTCGACCGTCTCCGACATGTTTCTCCTCTCCCAGGCCCGGGGGCGTCAGCGACGCTTACGTCCCGGCGCCTTCTTGCCTTGGTTGGTGGAACCGCGCAGGGCGCCCCCGTTCTTCGCCCACGCACCACCACCCTTGGTGCCACTACCGCCCTTGCTCGCGCTGCCGTTCTTCGGCGCGCCGCCGTCACCGGCACGCTGGCCGTTCGGCGCGCCGCCCGGCTTCTTCTGCTGGGCCGACTGACCCGACTGGCCCGACTGCGGCGCGGGCTTCTGACCCGCCTTGGGCTTCTGGCCGGCCTGCGGCTTGCTCGGCTTCTGGCCCGGCTGGGGCTTCTGGCCGGGCTGGGGCTTCTGGCCGGGCTTCGGGCCCAGGGCGGTGCGCTTCTCCATCGCCTCCGCCTTCTTGGCCTCTTCTTCCTTGTCGATCTTGGTGTAGACCAGCCGCTGCTGCATCAGGGTCCAGCCGTTGTTCGCCAGCCAGTAGAGCAGCAGACCGATCGGGAAGAACGCACCGAAGATCAGCACGCCGGCCGGGAAGATCCACAGCGTCAGCTTGTTCATCACCGCGGTCTGCTGCGTCGCGGAGGCCGGGTTCTGGCGGGCGACCGAATGCCGCGCGGTGAAGTGCGTCGCGATGCTGGCGACGATCATCAGCGGAACCGCCACCGGCGCCACGTCCCAGTGCCATCCACTCTGGCCGGTCCCGCCCATCATGGACGCGTGGTGGATGGCGTCACCGAGGTTGACCCCGAAGATCTTCGCGTTGACGTAGGACTCGACGCCTCCGGCGTCGAAGAAGTAGTTCTTGTCCCGACCCGCCTGGAAGTTCCGCAGCACCCAGTTCAGCCCGATGAACACCGGGATCTGCAGCAGCATCGGCAGACAGCTGCCCAGGGGATTGACGCCGTGCTCGCGCTGGAGCTTCTGCATCTCCATCGCCTGGCGCTGCCGGTCGTTGCCGTACTTCTTCTGGATCTTCTTGATCTCGGGTGCGAAGTCCTGCATCTTCTTCATGGACCGCACCTGGTTCACGAACGGCTTGAACATGATGCCGCGGACCGTGAACGTCAGGAAGATGATCCCCAGGATCCAGGAGATCGCGCTGGCCTCGCCGAAGACGAACCCGAAGACCTTGTGCCAACACCAGAGGATGAACGACACAGGGTAGTAGATGAAGTCGAGCACTGAGCTACTCCTCGGTAGATGTACCAGGTCTCTGAGGGCGGTGACGGAAGGAGAACGTCTCCGGCACCGGGTCGCGGCCTGGCGAGGTCCACGGACCGCAGCGCAGCAACCGGCGTAGCGCGAGATACGACCCGCGGGCGGCGCCGAACCTGGTCAGCGCCTGCACCGCATACGTACTGCAGCTGGGGTGGAACCGGCAGCTCGGGGGGAGATAGGGGGAGATGAACCTGCGGTAGAACCGGAGCGGGAGCAGCAGCACCCATGCCACGGGCCCGGGCCGGGCCGCGCCCGGCGGTCCCTGGGTACCGACCCTGCCGTCGGTCGCCTGCTCGTCCTTCACACCGATGGTCCGTTGTCCGTGCCGACGTCGACGCGCCGGGAGTCGTCGGGACCGCCGGCGGAGCGCGCCGGCAGCAGCCCCAGCCGGCGCAGCGCCGCGTCGAGGTCCGCGCCGAGCTCCGCGCTGCTGGCGGTGGCCGCGGCCGGTAAGGCCCGTACTACCAACGCGCTGTCCCGGGTCAGGGTTCCGAGGCGGGCGCGGACCAGGTGCCGGAGCCGGCGAGTCACCCGGTGCCGGACCACCGAGTTGCCCACGGCCTTGCTCACCACGAAACCCGCCTTGGTGTCCGGGGCCGGAAGCGCGTGCAGCACGAGGCGGCGGCGCCCGGCCCGGGCGCCGCCTCGCATCACCGTGCGGAACTCCTCACTCCGCCTCAGGCGAGCGCTGGCGGGAAGCACTCCGCGCCCCGCGGTCGAACGCCAATCAGGCGGAGAGCCGCGCGCGGCCCTTACGGCGGCGGGCGGCGAGGATGGCGCGTCCGGCCCGGGTACGCATCCGCAGCCGGAACCCGTGGGTCCGCGCGCGTCGGCGGTTGTTCGGCTGGTAGGTGCGCTTGCTCACGGCTCAGCTCTCCTGGTCTCGACGTCAACGCCCGTCGCCGGGCGTGTCGTGCGCACGGCACGTCGGTCTGTGGTGTCTCCTACCTGACAGGCGCATCCGGGCACGCGAGCGAGTCGCAATGTTCGCAAGACGTGGGCACGCGAAACGGACCCGCCGTCGGCGGCAGACCTTACGAGGGTACGCACCCGGCCCGGTGACACTGAAACCGGCCCCTGTGTCGCGCAGCGCAACCACCGCCGTCCCCCTCGGAGGACACCTCGGAGCACTCGAATGGCAACACGCCGTATGTCATGGAATCCTTGCCGCGCAGGACGGCTTGTGGCAGGACGCGGGGCTTGTTAGCGTGCCCCTTCTCCGGATACGTGGTGGGTGCCCGCGCCCGGTCGCTCGGCGGGACAGTGGGAGACTCCGGCCGGCGTCCGTCTATCCACAGGTCACGTCAGGGCGTCCGCTCGAACGCCGTACATTAGTGCACAGATGTGGACAACCATGTGGATACCTGCTGCGCGGGTGTCCGGGCGACCTGCCGACCCGACCGTCGACGTCGACGCAGGTGGGTCCGCGGAAGTCGTTGAGGGGAGGGGAGCAGGTGTCCGAGCACCAGATGAACCTGGCCGTCGTCTGGGAGCAGGTCGTCCGCGAGCTCTCGGACGGCACACTGTCCCCGCAGCAGCGCGCGTGGATGCGCGTGACCCGCCCGATCGGTCTGCTCGACGGCACCGCGCTGCTCGCGGCGCCGAGCGACTTCGCGAAGGAGGCGATCGAGCGCGCGCTGCGCGACCCGATCACCGACGCGCTGTCCCGCCGCCTCGGCCGTGCCGTGTCGCTGGCCGTCAAGGTCGACTCCACCGAGGGCGCGGGCACCAGTGGAGCGACCACGACAACTACACCCGGTCGGTACTCGCCGTCCCCCAGCCGAGTGGAAGCCGGCAACGATGGGCGACTCGACCTGCCCGCGCCGCCGCTGCCGGCGAGTGGGGTGTTGGACGGGGAGCGCACCGTGCTGCAGCACAAGGCGCAGCACCCGGCCATGCCGCCGCGGGCCCCGATGCCGGCATCGGGTCCGCCGATGCCCGGCGCCGACACCACCGACGACGGTGAGGAGGAGGTCGACGAGGAGGGCGAGGCGCTGGCCACGGTGCACGAGATCTGGCCGACGTTCTCCGGTCAACCGATCGCCGGCCAGCCCTACACCGCGCCGGCGCAGCCACAGACCTCGAAGACCCGGCTGAACGAGAAGTACACCTTCGACACGTTCGTCATCGGCGCGTCCAACCGGTTCGCCCACGCCGCGGCGGTCGCGGTGGCGGAGGCGCCGTCACGGGCCTACAACCCGCTGTTCATCTGGGGGGAGTCCGGGCTCGGCAAGACGCACCTGCTGCACGCCGTCGGCCACTACGCCCAGCGGTTGTTCCCCGGGATGCGCGTCCGGTACGTGTCGACCGAGGAGTTCACCAACGACTTCATCAACTCGCTGCGCGACGACCGGAAGGTCGCGTTCCAGCGGCGCTACCGCGACATCGACATCCTGCTGGTCGACGACATCCAGTTCCTGGAGGGCAAGGAAGGGACCCAGGAGGAGTTCTTCCACACCTTCAACACGTTGCACAACGCGAACAAGCAGATCGTGGTGTCCTCCGACCGCCCGCCGAAGCGGTTGGAGACGCTGGAGGACCGGCTGCGCACGCGGTTCGAGTGGGGGTTGATCACCGACATCCAGCCGCCGGAGCTGGAGACCCGCATCGCGATCCTGCGGAAGAAGGCCGCACAGGACCGGCTCGCCGTGCCCGGTGAGGTGCTGGAGTTCATCGCGGCGCGGATCGAGGCGAACATCCGGGAGCTCGAGGGCGCGCTGATCCGGGTGACGGCGTTCGCGTCGCTGAACCAGCAGCCGGTGGACGTCGGGCTCGCCGAGATCGTGCTGCGCGACCTGATCCCCGACTCGCAGGCGCCGGAGATCAGCGCGCCGACGATCATGGGCGTCACCGCCGAGTTCTTCGACGTGACGATGGAGGACCTGTGCGGACCGGGCAAGACGAAGGCGTTGGCCACCGCCCGGCAGATCGCGATGTACCTGTGCCGCGAGCTCACCGACATGTCACTGCCGCGGATCGGCCAGACCTTCGGCGGCCGCGACCACACCACGGTCATGCACGCGGACAAGAAGATCCGCAAGGAGATGGCCGAGCGGCGCCGCATCTACGACCAGGTGCAGGAGCTGACCTCCCGGATCAAGCAGCGCGCCCGCCAGTAGCGCCGTTCGAGGCGTGCCGTTCAGTGCTCGCCTCACGCGCGGAGTAACAGGTCGGGCTGAGCCGTCCAGGGCGATGTTGTCCAGCCTCACCGGCACCCTCGGCACTCGATGTCCGGCGCGATCGCCCGCCCCAGCGAGTGAGTGCCGACGCCCGAGCCGGGCTCACCTCTCTTCTCCTTATCTATGTGAGTGCCGTCTCGAGCGGTGCCACCGTCGCCGCGTGTGCCCTTGCCTGGTGCGTTCGAAGCCCCGCCGGCACGCCCACTCGGCATCGAGCGAAGGCCGGAAGTGCCGGTCTGGCAAGGAAAACGCGCCGCGCGCCGCAGAGATCCGCGCCACGTTCGGCGTTTCGGCTCGCCCACCCGTCGCCCACCCACCGCCCAAACGGAGACGCTTCGCGTCGCCGTGTCCCTCCGCAGAGGGAATCCCAGGCGCCACAAGCCCGTGGACGCCCTGGGTACAGGTCGACCCACAGCTGGGGACAGACGTGTGGACAGCCGTGGAGAAGTGTGGACGGCCTGTGGGTCGCCAGAAGTTCTCCACGGGGGCGGTCAGCTGTCCACCGAACCGCCACCACCGGTGTCCACAGCCGGCCGCCCGCTCGGAGCAGCGCGGACGCCACCTGTCCACACAACCCACAGCCCTTACTACTGTCACTGGAAAGCTCTTCTTCGAAGAAGAAAAAAGAAAAACAGCGGGGACGCGAGGTTGGGGACACGTGAACGCCGAGCGGACAGAAGCCGACAAGTCGATCGCGAGGCCCGGATGACGGGCTGGCGGGTCACGCTCTAACGTGGAAGTCCACACACCGGGGCCGCCGCCGGCGGCGCCGTCGCGGTCGGGGCCCGTCCGCCTCACCGCCCACGGCCGCCCGACCACGGGCCCGGCCGTTTGTCGATCTTTCGAGCCCAACGGCTCGGCCGTCGAAAGGATGGGCACATGAAGATCCGCGTCGAGCGGGACGGGCTTGCCGACGCCGTGGCCTGGGTCGCTCGCAGCCTGCCGTCCAGGCCGCCGGTGCCCGTGCTCGGCGGCGTGCTGCTCGACGCCGGGGACGACGGTGACGGCGACGCGCTCACCGTGTCGGGATTCGACTACGAGGTCTCCGCCACCGTCGGCGTCCCGGCCACGATCGCCGACGGCGGCCGCACCCTCGTCTCCGGCCGGCTGCTGGCCGACATCACCAAGGCGCTGCCCGCCCAGCCGGTGGAGATCGCCGTCGACGGCGCCCGCGCCACGATCACCTGCGGCAGTGCCCGGTTCAGCCTCCCGACCATGCCGGTGGAGGACTACCCGCAGCTGCCGGCCCAACCCGCGCTCGCCGGCGAGGTGGCCGGCGAGGCCTTCGGCCAGGCGGTGACCCAGGTCGCCGTCGCCGCCGGCCGCGACGACACGCTGCCCATGCTCACCGGCATGCGCCTGGAGATCTCCGGCGACACGCTCACCCTCGTCGCCACCGACCGCTTCCGGCTCGCCATGCGCGAGTTCACCTGGCAGCCCGCCGAGAACCTCACCGACGCCGCGGTGCTGGTGCCCGCCCGCACCCTCGCCGACGCGGCGAAGTCGCTCGGCACCAGCGGGTCCACCGTGCGGGTCGCGCTGGCCAGCGGCGAGGGCCTGCTCGGCCTGTCCGGCTCCGGCCGGTACACCACCACCCGGCTGCTCGACGCCGAGTTCCCGCCCTATCGCCAGCTGCTGCCCGCGCAGCACACCTCGCGCGCGGTCCTGGACGTGTCGGCGCTCACCGAGTCGATCAAGCGCGTTTCGCTGGTGGCCGAGCGGGGCACGCAGGTGCGGCTGGAGTTCGGCGACGCCTCGCTGCGGCTCTCCGCCGGCGGCGACGACGAGGGCAGCGCCGAGGAGGAGCTGCCGGTGGACTACGAGGGCGAGCCGGTCACGATCGCGTTCAACCCCGGGTACCTCGTCGACGGGCTGGGCGCGCTGCACTCCGACCGCGCCGAGCTCACCTTCACCACGCCGAACCGCCCGGCGCTGATCAAGCCGGCGGACGCCGAGGGACAGGTCGTGCCCGGGTACCTCTACCTGCTGATGCCGGTGCGCCTGCCGGGCTGACCCCGGCATCGCTCCGGACAAGGACGCCGAACACACCGGTCGGCCGCGGTCAGACCGACCAACAGAGGCCAATCGACACAGGGGAGTCTTGATGGTGCAGCTGGGACTTGTCGGCCTCGGCAAGATGGGGTTCAACATGCGCGAGCGGCTGCGCGCCGCCGGGCACGAGGTGGTCGGCTACGACCGCAACCCCGAGGTGAGCGACACCGGATCGTTGGCCGAGCTGGTGGACCGGCTGGATTCGCCGCGGATCGTGTGGGTCATGGTGCCGGCCGGCGAGCCCACCCGGCAGACGGTCGTCGAGTTCAGCGAGCTGCTGCGCGAGGGCGACCTGCTCATCGACGGTGGCAACTCCAAGTTCACCGACGACAAGATCAACGCGGAGCTGCTCGCCGCCAAGGGGATCGGCTACCTCGACGTCGGTGTGTCCGGCGGGGTGTGGGGCCGGGAGAACGGCTACGGTCTGATGGTCGGCGGCGCCGAGTCCGACGTCGCCAGGGCCATGCCGATCTTCGACGCGCTCCGCCCGGAGGGGCCGCGGGAGGAGGGCTTCTCGCACGCCGGCTCGGTGGGCGCGGGGCACTACGCGAAGATGGTGCACAACGGCATCGAGTACGGCCTGATGCAGGCCTACGCCGAAGGGTTCGAGCTGCTCGAGGCCGCGAAGATGGTCGACAACGTGCCCCAGGTGATCAAGGGCTGGCAGCGCGGCACCGTGGTCCGCTCGTGGCTGCTCGAGCTCCTGGTGCGCGCGCTCGACGAGGACCCCGAGCTGGACGACCTCGAGGGTTACGTCGAGGACTCCGGCGAGGGCCGGTGGACCCTCGAGGAGGCGATCAACAACTCGGTGCCGGCGCCGGTCATCTCCGCCGCGCTGTTCGCCCGGTTCGCCTCCCGGCAGGAGGACTCCGCGGCGATGCGCGCGGTCGCCGCGCTGCGCAACCAGTTCGGCGGCCACGCCGTGCGGAAGGTCGGCGAGTAGTTGGCGGTGCTGGCCACGTGCCACCGGTGCGGCCGGTGAGCCATGTACCTACGGCATCTGCAGGTCACCGACTTCCGCTCGTGGGAGCTGCTCGACCTGCCGCTGACGCCCGGCCCGACCGTCATGGTGGGGCCGAACGGCCGCGGCAAGACGAATTTGCTCGAGGCGATCGGCTACCTGTCCACGCTCGGGTCGCACCGGGTGGCCACCGACACCCCGCTGGTCCGGCACGGCTGTGATCGGGCACTGGTGCGCGCCGCGGTGGTCAACGAGGGGCGGGAGCTCACCGTCGAGCTGGAGATCGCGCCGGGCCGGGCCAACCGGGCGAGGGTCAACCGTGGCGCGGTCGGCCGGCCGCGGGACGTGCTCGGCATCCTGCGCACCGTGCTGTTCGCGCCGGAGGACCTGGCGCTGGTGCGCGGCGACCCCGGCGAGCGGCGGCGGTTCCTCGACGAGCTGCTGGTGCAGCGGGCGCCGCGGTTCGCCGGGGTGCGGACCGACTACGAGAAGGTGCTCCGGCAGCGCAACGCCCTGCTGAAGACCGCGGGCAAACGGCGTGGCGGCCGCGACGACCCGTACGCGCTGTCCACACTGGACGTGTGGGACAACCACCTCGCCGCCGCCGGCGCGCAGCTGCTCGTCGGCCGGCTGGACCTGGTCGCCGACCTCGGTCCGCACACCGCCGCGGCCTATGCCGGCGTCGCTCCGGACTCCGTGCCGGCCACGATCGGCTACCGTTCCAGCCTCGGCGCGGCGCTCCCCGCGGAGTACGGGGTGGCCGGCGGCGAGCGGGCCGACGTCGACCGGCTCGCGGAGATCCTCCGCACCGCGCTCGGCGCGTCGCGCGAGGCGGACCTGGAGCGCGGGGTGAGCCTGGTGGGACCACATCGGGACGAGTTGGAGCTGACGCTCGGCGAGGCGCCGGCGAAGGGTTACGCCAGCCACGGCGAGTCGTGGTCGTTCGCGCTCGCCCTGCGGCTGGGATCCTACGAGCTGTTGCGGGCCGAGTCCGGGGAGCCGGTGCTGCTGCTCGACGACGTGTTCGCCGAGCTGGACAAGCGGCGAAGGGCGCGGCTGGCCGAGGTCGCTGCCGGCGCCGAGCAGGTGCTGGTGACGGCGGCGGTGGACGAGGACGTACCGACCGAGCTCGACGGGGTGCGCTACCAGGTGTCGGCGGAAGGGGTGCGACGTGGCTGACCGGCCGGGATCGAGAAGGGCACGGGGGGTGACCGCGCGCACACCCAGTTCTCACCAATCTGGGGACAACCCTGTGGATAGTGTGGATAACACGGTGAAAGAGTTATCGCCGCGGGTAACCACGGGGCCAAAAGAGGGTGTTCGTTCGCCTCGGCAGCGTAATCGCCAGCCCGAGGAACCCCAGGAGGGCACCGAGCGTAACACCCCCGCTGGGCCGAACGAGGAGCCGGGGTCCCCGGTGGGTCCACAGCCTCCCGGCCAGGGCGCGCGTGGGCGAGACCTCGCCAAGGCCGCGCTGGAGGCGGCCAGGGAGAAGGCGCGGGCTCGCGGCGCCGAGCCCGGGGTGCGGCGCCCGGCACGGGCCGGCGGCACCGGGTCGTCCGTGCTGCGGCAGGACCCGCGCCGGCGGCGGTGGTCCGGTGCCGGCGTTGACGCGCGTGATCCGCAGCCGCTGGGCCGGCTCGCCTCCCGGCTGGCGGTCGAGCGCGGTTGGAACGGGCAGCTCGCCCACGGCCACGTGTTCGGGCACTGGGCCCGGCTGGTCGGCGCCGAGGTCGCCGAGCACGCGCAGCCGGTGGCGCTGCGGGACGGCGAGTTGACCGTCCGGGCCAGTTCCACCGCATGGGCGACCCAGCTGCGGTTGCTGCAGGGCCAGCTGCTGGTGAAGATCGCCGGAGCGGTGGGCAACGGCGTGGTACGGCGGATGCGGATCCAGGGGCCGACCGCGCCGAGCTGGCGCAAGGGGCCGCGGCACATCTCCGGCCGCGGTCCGCGCGACACCTACGGCTGACCCCTGCCCGGCCACTCCCGGCACGAGGGACGGCAACCGCGACATTGGCCCAAAGAAGCCTGTCGTTCGACTCCGAGGCGGTCGAACGCGGGTATGTTCGCGTTCGTGGCTCTGTGAGCAAATCAGCCGGGTCCTTGGTGCATGTGAGCGGACGTGGCCAAGTACGATGGAGGCAGTGAGCGTCCCCACTTGGGCGAGACGAGGAGAAAGCAGGCCGGTGGCAGCCAAGAAGAACGAGTACAGCGCGTCCTCCATCACCGTGCTCGAGGGCCTGGAAGCGGTCCGGAAGCGCCCGGGCATGTACATCGGCTCCACCGGTGAACGTGGCCTGCATCACCTGGTCCAGGAAGTCGTTGACAACTCGGTCGACGAGGCCATGGCGGGGTACGCGACGAGGGTCGAGGTCACCCTGATGGCCGACGGCGGGGTCCGGGTGGTCGACGACGGCCGGGGCATCCCGGTGGACATGCACCCGGTCCATCGCAAGCCGACCCTGGAGATCGTGCTCACCCAACTGCACGCGGGCGGCAAGTTCGACAGCGAGTCCTACGCGGTCTCCGGCGGCCTGCATGGCGTGGGCGTGTCCGTGGTGAACGCGCTGTCCACGGCGCTCGACGCGGAGATCCACTACGGCGGCAGGATCTGGACCCAGCACTACGACCGGTCCAAGCCCGGCGAGCTGATCGACCGTGGTCCCACCGACCGCACCGGCACCAGCGTCACCTTCTGGGCCGACCCGGACATCTTCGAGACCACCCACTACAGCGCCGAGACCATCGCGCGGCGGCTGCAGGAGATGGCGTTTCTGAACAAGGGCCTCACCATCGTGCTGTACGACGAGCGGGAGGTCGCCGAGGGTGAGGAGACCGAGGACGCCGAGGGCAAGAAGGCCTACGTCGCGGAGCGCACCTACTACTACCCCGGTGGGCTCGAGGACTTCGTCCGGCACATCAACGGCAGCAGGGAGCCGATCCACAAGAGCGTCATCTCGTTCGAGTCCGAGGGCGACGGGATGCACGTCGAGGTGGCGATGCAGTGGAACAACGGCTTCACGCCGTCGGTCTACACCTTCGCCAACACGATCAACACCCACGAGGGCGGCACGCACGAGGAGGGCTTCCGCGCCGCGCTGACCCGCGTGGTGAACGCCTACGCCCGGGACAAGAAGCTGCTCAAGGAGAAGGAAGCCAACCTCACCGGCGACGACGTGCGGGAGGGCCTCGCGGCGATCGTCTCGGTGAAGCTGGCCGAGCCGCAGTTCGAGGGGCAGACCAAGACCAAGCTGGGCAACAGCGAGGCGAAGTCGTTCGTGCAGACCAAGTGCAACGAGTGGTTGGCGGACTGGTTCGAGCGCAACCCCAGCGAGGCCAGGACGATCATCAACAAGGCGGTGTCCAGCGCGCAGGCCCGGCTGGCCGCCCGCAAGGCCCGTGACCTGGTCCGCCGCAAGGGCGCGCTGGACATCGGCGGCCTGCCCGGCAAGCTCAAGGACTGCCGCTCCACCAACCCGGAGGAGTGCGAGCTCTACATCGTCGAGGGCGACTCCGCGGGCGGCTCGGCCAAGGAGGGCCGCGACTCGATGTTCCAGGCGATCCTGCCGATCCGCGGCAAGATCATCAATGTGGAGAAGGCGCGGATCGACAAGGTCCTCAAGAACAACGAGGTCCAGTCGCTGATCACCGCGCTGGGCACCGGCATCCACGACGAGTTCGACATCAACAAGCTGCGTTACCACAAGATCGTGCTGATGGCCGACGCCGACGTCGACGGCCAGCACATCCGAACGCTGTTGCTCACGCTGCTGTTCCGGTTCATGCGGCCGCTGATCGAGCACGGGCACGTCTACCTCGCCCAACCGCCGCTGTACAAGATCAAGTGGCCGCGGGCGGAGCCGGAGTACGCCTACACCGACCGGGAGCGCGACGGGCTGCTCGAGGCCGGTGTGAAGGCCGGCAAGAAGCTGCCGAAGGACGACGCGATCCAGCGGTACAAGGGTCTCGGCGAGATGAACGCCGAGGAGCTGTGGGAGACCACCATGGACCCCGCGAACCGGGTGCTGCTGCAGGTCACCCTGGACGACGCGGCCACCGCCGACGAGCTGTTCTCCGTGCTGATGGGGGAGGACGTCGAAGCCCGCCGGTCGTTCATCACCCGCAACGCCAAGGACGTCCGCTTCCTGGACGTCTGACCCAGCCCGCTCCCCGCCCCGCTCGCCCAGCACTCTTTCCCCGAGAAGGACGAGATGACCGAAACCTTGCCGCCGGATCACGACCGCGTCGAACCGGTCGACATCCAGCAGGAGATGCAGCGCTCCTACATCGACTACGCGATGAGCGTGATCGTGTCCCGGGCGCTGCCGGACGTGCGCGACGGGCTCAAGCCGGTCCACCGCCGGGTCCTGTACTCGATGTACGACTCGGGGTTCCGGCCCGACCGCGGGTACAACAAGTGCTCGCGCGTGGTCGGCGACGTGATGGGCAACTACCACCCGCACGGTGACTCGGCCATCTACGACGCGCTGGTGCGGCTGGCCCAGCGGTGGTCGTTGCGGTACCCGCTGATCGACGGCCAGGGCAACTTCGGGTCCCCGGGCAACGACCCGGCCGCCGCGATGCGGTACACCGAGTGCCGCCTCGACCCGCTGGCCATGGAGATGCTGCGGGACATCGACGAGGAGACCGTCGACTTCTCGGACAACTACGACGGCCGCACCCAGGAGCCGGACGTCCTGCCGAGCCGCATCCCGAACCTGCTGGTCAACGGTGGCTCCGGGATCGCGGTCGGGATGGCGACCAACATCCCGCCGCACAACCTGCGCGAGGTCGCCGACGGCGTCGTCTGGGCGCTGGACAACCCCGGGGCCAGCGACGACGAGCTGCTCGCCGCGCTGCTGCAGCGGATCAAGGGACCGGACTTCCCGACCAAGGGCCTCATCCTCGGCACCTCCGGCATCGAGGAGGCCTACCGCACCGGCCGCGGCTCCATCCGGATGCGCGCGGTGATCGAGGTCGAGGAGGACGTCAAGGGACGCACCACCCTGGTCGTCACCGAGCTGCCGTACCAGGTCAACCCGGACAACCTGGTGGAGAGCATCGCCGCGCTGCACCGCGACGGCAAGATCACCGGCATCGCCGACATCGCCGACGAGAGCAACAGCCGCAGCGGCATGCGCATCGTGATCACGCTGAAGCGGGACGCGGTGGCCAAGGTCGTGCTGAACAACCTCTACAAACACACCCAGCTGCAGTACAACTTCGGCGTCAACATGCTGGCCCTGGTCGACCAGGTGCCGCGGACGCTGCGGCTGGACCAGCTGGTGCGGCACTACGTGAAGCACCAGATCGAGGTCATCGTCCGGCGCACCCGGTACCGGCTGCGCAAGGCCGAGGAACGCGCCCACGTCCTGCGCGGCCTGGTCAAGGCGCTCGACCACCTCGACGAGGTCATCGCGCTGATCCGGCGCTCGCCGTCGGCCGACGAGGCCCGCCCCGGCCTGATGGAGCTCCTCGACATCGACGAGATCCAGGCCACCGCGATCCTGGACATGCAGCTGCGCCGGCTCGCCGCGCTGGAGCGGCAGAAGATCGTCGACGACCTCGCCAAGCTCGAGGCGGAGATCGCCGACTACAAGGACATCCTGGACAAGCCCGAGCGGCAGCGCACGATCGTCCGCGACGAGCTGAGCGAGATCGTCGACAAGTACGGCGACGAGCGGCGCACCAAGATCATCCCGTTCGGCGGCGAGGTGTCGGTCGAGGACCTCATCGCGGTCGAGGACGTGGTGGTGACCATCACCCGCACCGGCTACGCGAAGCGGACCAAGACCGACCTGTACCGGTCGCAGAAGCGCGGCGGCAAGGGAGTGCAGGGCGCGACCCTCAAGCAGGACGACATCGTGCAGCACTTCTTCGTGTGCTCCACGCACGACTGGATCCTGTTCTTCACCAACAAGGGCCGGGTGTACCGGGCGAAGGCCTACGACCTGCCCGAGGCCAACCGCAACGCCCGCGGCCAGCACGTGGCGAACCTGCTGGCGTTCCAGCCGGACGAGCACATCGCCAGTGTCATCCAGATCAAGAACTACGAGGTGGCGCCGTACCTGGTGCTGGCCACCAAGCGGGGCCTGGTCAAGAAGACCCGACTGGCCGAGTTCGACTCCAGCCGGTCCGGCGGGCTGATCGGGGTGAACCTGCGCGAGGGTGACGAGCTGGTCGGCGCGGTGCTGGCGTCCGCGGACGACGACCTGCTGCTGGTGTCGGCGGATGGCCAGTCGATCCGCTTCCACGCCTCCGACGAGACGCTGCGGCCGATGGGCCGGGCCACGTCCGGGGTGCTCGGGATGCGGTTCAACGACGGCGACGAGCTGCTGGCCGTCGGCGTGGTCAAGGCGAACACCTACCTGCTGGTCGCCACCGACCGCGGGTACGCCAAGCGCACGCCGATCGAGGACTACCCGGTGCAGGGCCGCGGCGGCAAGGGCGTACTGACCCTTCAGCACGACCGGAAACGTGGCAGGCTGGTGGGTGCGCTCATCGTCGACGAGGACGACGAGCTGTACGCGATCACCTCCAGCGGCGGTGTCATCCGCACCGCGGCGAAGCAGGTGCGCAAGGCAGGGCGGCAGACCAAGGGAGTTCGGCTGATGAACCTCGACGAGGGCACCACGCTCCTCGCCGTGGCGCGCAACGCCGACGAGCCCTCGAACGTCGTCGAAGGTGAAGACGAGACGCCGAAGCAGTGAGCCGGTAGGGGACTGACGCGTGACACCACCTGACAACTCCGAGCCGCGCGCCGCGACCGGGGCGGACACGCCGCCCTGGCAGCGGGTGGCCAAGGACAGTGGAAACGGTGTGCCGGAGGCCGAGCCGGAGGAGCAGACCCGCGTCGACGGCTACGGCGACCGGTGGTCGGCCGGGCAGCTGCCCACCGAGGGTGCCGCGGGCTACCCCGGGCAGGGTGACCCGGAGGCCACGACGCGGGTCGAGCAGCCGGTGGTCACCGGCACCGCGGCGAACCGGCTGTTCGGCGGCGCCCCGCCCACCGGCCGCGACGAGTCGACGCAACGACCCGGTGCCGGGCTCAAGGGCAGGGCCACGCCGTCCGCGTTGCGCCGCCCCGGCCGCGGCCCGCGCCGGGCGAACCTGCAGATCAAGCGGTTCGACCCGTGGTCGGTGCTGAAGCTGTCGCTCGTGCTGGGCGTCGCGTTGTTCTTCATCTGGTTGGTCGCCGTCGGCGTGCTGTACACCGTGCTCGACGGCATGGGCGTGTGGGACAAGCTGAACGGCACCTACACCTCCCTGGTCCAGGGGGAGGGCCCGGAGGCCACCGGCGATCCGCTGATCAGCGTCGGCCGCGTGTTCAGCATCGCCGCGGTCGTCGGCGCCATCAACATCGTGCTCATCTCGGCGCTGGCCACGGTCAGCGCGTTCATCTACAACGTGTCCGCCGACCTCGCCGGCGGCCTGGAGGTCACCCTCTCCGAACGCGAGTAACCCGGTGACGACCCCCGCCACGCCATCCGGTAACCTTGTCACCGTTCCGGGCCCATAGCTCAGGCGGTTAGAGCGCTTCGCTGATAACGAAGAGGTCGGAGGTTCAAGTCCTCCTGGGCCCACTTCCGGTTGCTTGTTCGGTGGCGCTGTCGCGCCACCTTCCCAAGTCCTTGTTTCGCTGTGGGGGGCCGAGCCCCCCACACCCCCCACGGTGCGAGCTCCTCACCTTGGGCGAGCGCTGGTGACGTTGGTCGTGAACCAGCGGTTCCCTTGGTCGCTTCGCTCGCTGGCGCTCGCTCGCTGGGGCCACGCCCGGGGTCGGTGGGCTCGCCGGGTGTGTTGGCTGCGGGGGTGTGCGTGCTTGGCCTTGGCGCCTTCTTGGGCGCTTCGCTCGCTGTGCTCGCTCGCTGGGGTCACCCGTGGGGTGGGTGGGCGCTCTGGGGGCGGAACCTACGCTCGGACCGCGAGGTCTTCCTTCGGGGGTGCGAGTTCTACGTTGGGGGCGTGGGCTCGCGTCTTGTTTGAGGGGCTCGCCCACGGTGGGACGCGTGGCTGCTGCTTCGAGGAACACGGCTCGGCGGGCGGCGGTTCATCACGGGGTGCAGGCTTCAGCCATTCCTCCTCCCCATCCCGATCCGAAGGCGCTTGCACACTCGGGCTTCGGGGTGAGGACCAGGTGCGGTTCTTCGACAGTGCCTACACCACACCAGCTGGCCTGGCCACGTTCCGCGCGGCGTGGCCGGCCTCACTGCCTCACTGGCTGCCGGGCCCACCCTCGTCACCAGCACCTCCCGCTCGCTACGCGATGAGAGGCTGCGTTACGTGCTGGCTGTTAGCTTGGGGGTGTGCCGGCTGCTGCCATCGTTGACTACAACGTCGACTGGCCGGTCCGAGCCGAGCGGCTCCTGTCGAAGATTGGCGGTGCCTTCGGCTGCCTCCAAGGCTCCGACCGGTTCGACTACGACCACATCGGGTCCACGGCGGTTCCAGGCCTCGCTGCGAAACCCATCGTGGACCTACAGGTCCGCATGCCGTCGCTGCCGAGCCTGGCCGACCTCGCCGGCCTTCTCGCGCCTACCGGCTTCGTCCCCGCACCTGGCGCCCGGCCGGACTCGCCTGGGGTGCACCACGACACTCCACGGCCCGGTGACCGCACCGATGCCGTGCTGTACGAGAAGCGGCTGTTCCACGCACCCGACCAGGCCGCCATCCTGCACATCCGCCGGATCGACTCGCCGTTTGCCGCGTTCGTCGTCCATTTCCGAGACTGGCTGCGGCAGCACCCCGACCAAGCGCACCGTTACGAACTACTCAAGCGGACCCTGGCCGTGAAGCACGCGGGCGATCCAGACTACGACGACTACACGCGCGGCAAGTCGTCCTTCTTCGACGAGATCGATCCACGGTTGCGTGAACGGGTAAGTAGTCGGGACGGCTGAGCAACCCAGCCGCTTCCGTGGAGCCGAGTGGGGTCGGGCAGTGAGATGAATCCGGTGCGGGTGCGCAGCTTGGTGCTCAGCCATTGGAGCCATCCGTCGGTTCCGCCAGGATGGCGGCTCGAGCGCGGAGGTAGCGCTGTTCGGGGAGGCTGAGGGTGTGGCGCGCCGCCTCCTCGTAGTGTCGCCGCGCCTCCTGCCGCTCACCGGCCAGGTCGAGCAGGTGCGCGCGCACCGCCGCCAACCGGTGGTGCCCGGCGAGCGGCGGATCCACCTCCGCCTCGGTCAGCCGCGCCAACCCGGCCCGCGGCCCGTGCACCATCGCGTGCGCCACGATCCGGTTCAACGTCACCATCGGGCCCGGTGCGAGCACGTCCAGCACGTGGTACAGCCCGAGGATCTGCCGCCAGTCCGTGTCCTCCGCCCGCGCGGCCCCGTCGTGCACCGCCGCGATCGCGGCCTGCACCTGGTACGGCCCGATCCGTGCCGACGGCAGGGTCCGACTGATGATCGCCACCCCCTCGGCGATCGCGTCCACGTTCCACCGCCGGCGGTCCTGCTCGGCCAGCGGCACCAGCGCCCCGTCCGGCCGGGTCCTGGCCGGCCGGCGGGCGTCGGTGAGCAACATCAGCGCGAGCAACCCGGCGACCTCGCCGTCGTCCGGTAGCCGCTCGTGCAGCTGCCGAGCCAGGCGCGTGGCCTCGGTGGTGAGATCGACCCGGTGCAACGCCGGCCCGGAGCTGGCGGTGTACCCCTCGTTGAAGATCAGGTACAGCACGTGCAGCACCGCGGGCAGCCGCGCGTCCAGCTCGGCGGGCGTCGGCCTCCGGAACTCGGCGCCGGCCGCCCTGATCCGCTGCTTGGCCCTGCTGATCCGCTGCCCGATGGTCGCCTCCGGAACCAGGAAGGCCCTGGCGATCTCCGCGGTGGTCAGCCCGCCGACCGCGCGCAGCGTCAGCGCCACCTGCGACGTCGGGGTCAGGGCCGGGTGGCAGCACAACAGCAGCAGGGTCAACGTGTCGTCGACGGCGGGCACCGGCTCGGGATCCGGCGGCGCCAGCGCCACCACGGTCTCCTCGCGGCGCCGCCGCGCCGACTCGGCGCGCCACAGCTCGATCCGCCGGCGGGCGGCCGCGGTGATCAACCATCCCTTCGGGTTGTCCGGCATACCCTCCGCCGGCCACTGCACCGCGGCCGCCAGCAGGGCCTCCTGCACGGCGTCCTCGCACAGGTCGAAGTCGCCGTAGCGGCGCACGAGCGCGCCGAGGACCCGCGGCGCCAGATCCCGCAGCAGGTCCTCCAACTCGGCGGGACGGGTCACAGGCCCAACGTGCCGAGATCGAGGATCGGGCGCACCTCGACCATGCCGTACGTGGCCTCCGGCAACCGGGCGGCGTACTCGACCGCCCGATCCATGCTCTCGCAGTCGACCAGGTAGAAGCCGGCCAGGTGCTCCTTGACCTCCGGAAAGGGACCGTCGGTCGCGGTGGTCCCGCCGTTGCGCACGCTCACCCGCTTGCCCTGGGTCGGATCGGCGAGCGCCTCGGACACGACGAGCTCACCCGACGCCGCCAGGTCCTCGTCGAGTTGGGCGTGGAACCGCACGGCCTCCGCGCGCTGCGCCTCGGACCACTCGTCCCAGACGGCCTGGAACTCAGGATTGCCGTACAGCATGATCAGGTACTTCATCGGTGCCTCCTGTCGATCGGAGTCTCTTACGTCCGGGACGTCGAAGCCAGCTCCTCGGCTTCGACGTCCCGGACGAGAAGGCGCCCACCGTGGCGCCATCCGGGAAGGGAGAACACCATGACCAGCACCAGCACGACCCACGAGACGCGGGTCCAGCAGCTCATGGCCGAGCGGGCGGCCGCACTGCGGGCCGGGGACGCCGAGCGGGTGGTCGCCCAGTACGCGCCGGACGCCGTGGTGTGCGACCTCGCCCCGCCGCTGCGGCGTCCGGCGGACGAGGTGTGCGACCCCAACCGGGTGGCGAACTGGCTGGCCGGTTTCGCCGGGCCGGTGGACGTCGAGTTCCGGGACCTGACGGTGACGGCGGGGGATGACGTCGCCTTCTGCCACGGCCTTGCCCGGCTCACCGCCACCCCGCGTGGTGCCGCGGACGCCTTCACCCTCTGGTACCGCATCACGGTCGGGTTGCGGCTGGTGGACGGCGACTGGCGGATCACCCATGAGCACGAGTCCACCCCGTTCCACATGGACGGCTCGTTCCGCGCCGCCGTGGATCTGGAGCCGTAGCCGTCGCCCGACCAGGTGGTTGTCGCGCCCGGTCGGGAGGTTTGGCCGCCCGACCGGGTATCACCTCTGTCGGCCCCGGAGACGGGCTCCGGGAAATGGCGAGCTCGGGAGGAATCATGTCGCGAAGGACGCGCCGATGGCTCGTGTCGGGTGTCGCCCTGCCCGGTGTCGTCCTGCTCCTCGGCGCCGCGCCCGCGGAGGCCGTGGCGGTCGCCCAGGAGGGGAACGACGAGGGGAACGCCGGGCTGTGGGGCCTGCTGGGCCTGGTCGGTCTGCTCGGCCTGCTCGGTCTCGTCCGGCAGGGGCCCCGACGGGACGCCGCGAATCCGCTGGCGGGGTACCCGGCGGCGAACCAGCCGCCCGTGCCGCACGCGAGCACCAACCCGGCGGCGCGGCAGGCACCGGGGCGAGCCGACCCGACGGCGCCGCCGACCGAGCCGACCCGGCGGAGCGGCCAGCTCTACCCGACCGAGGACCCGGAGGTGCCGCCGAACCCGCCGCGCCGGCAGGTGTGAACCGCCGTGGTCGCCGGTGCCCGTTCGGCCTCGGTGCCCGGCAGGCGGGTGGTTCCCGGCGGATTCGGTTGCCTCCCCGGCGGGCAGGTCGGAAGCTGAGCTACTGACCGAACCGCCAGCACCGGGAGGGCGCCGTGGGAGATGACGTGGTCGAGATGATCCTCGCCGATCACCGCACCTTCGGGAAGCTCATGCGGGACCTGCGGGACGCTGCCGCGGACCGGGCCGCCCTACGTGCCGAACTCGCGGCGCTGCTCGTGGCGCATGCCGAGGCCGAGGAGGACGAGGTCTACCCGACGTTGCGGGCGGATGCCGCCACGGAGCACGAGGTCGACCACGGGGAGGAGGAGCACGCCGAGATCAACCAGGCGCTGCTGGCGTTCCTGGAGGTCGAGGACCTGACCGGGCGGGCATACGAGGACGCGCTCGCCGAGCTGGTGCGGGTGGTCGAGCACCACACGGACGAGGAGGAGCAGACGCTGCTCAGCGATGCCAGGACCACACTGCCGGCCGTCGAGCGGGAGCGGTTGGGCCTGGCGTTCCGGAGATCTCGACGGGCCCACCTGGACGCGGGTTGCGGGCGGATCGACAACGTACGGCGGCTGGCGGAGCACACCGCGGGGCGGATCGGCTGACGGTTCCACGTGGAACCGCGGGGGCGCCGGCCGGACCTGCTCACCGGCCGACGCCCTCCCGGAGCACGTATTCCCGCCGGCTCGCTACTGCTGGGAGCGCTCGCGGGCCTCGGCCGCGGAGGCTTCCTGCTCCGCGCGGCGGGCCTCGGCCTCCTTCTCGGCCACGGTCTGCTGGGCGTCGGCCTTCTTCTGCTGGGCCTCGCCTTCGCGCTCCATCTGGTCGTTGCCGAAGGCAGTGCCGGCGGCTTCCTTGACGCGGCCCTTGATGTCCTCGACCGCGCCCTTGATGCCTTCCTGCTGCTCGTCACGATTCGCCACGATTGCTCCTCTCCTCGCCTCGAGGGGCTCTCTCTGCGCCTACCCGGTGGCGTACCGGATAAACCTGGGAGCGCCGGAGTGCAGTAGCATCGCGGGAGCAAGCTGACACGTCGTTGGAGGAGGGGCTTCCGGTGAAGAAGCTGTTGGCGCTCGCGGTCGTGGCCGGTGGTGTGCTGTTCGTGGTCAAGCGCAACAAGGACGCCAAGGCCGAGGCCGACCTTTGGCGCGAGGCCACCGCGCCGACCGGGCAGTCGCTGGGTGGTGTCTCGCCGAACGGAAGCACCCCGGCGAAGGCCGACTCCACCGACGCGCCCAGCAACAACTGATCTCCCGCGGGCCCAGTTAGCCCGCGCCCGGGGCTGTAGCTCAATTGGTAGAGCACCGCCTTTGCAAGGCGGGGGTCAGGGGTTCGATTCCCCTCAGCTCCACTCGCGAGTGGGCGAGGTGTGCTCGCGGAGAGCGCTCGCCTTGCTCGCTCGTCGTGTCTTCTGGGGGCGCAGCCCCAGACCCCGCCCGGGGGCACGCCCCCGGACCCCCACCGTGGTTGCGCTGGCATGGTTCGCATGCTGACGCGTCCGGCCCACCCCTTCCGAGCAGCGCTTTCGCCCGTGATGCCCACCACTCGGTGATCGTAGTGGGGATCACGGTGGGTGCGAGTATTCTCTGACGTGTGGCGCGACGTTCCGGCGCGAAACCGCATGCTCTCCATCGAGCGGCGCCGTAACTCGTCGCGCGCCAAGGTGTACGCCGGCATGGACCGCTGACCGGCCGGCGCCGGTATCTCACGGAGTCGCCGACCGACGAGAAGGAAGCGGAGCGGATCCTCACCAAGCTCCGCGCGAAGGTCGACGCGGCCCGGTACGCGAAGACGAAGGCCACGCTCGCCGTTGCCATCGACGAGTGGCTGAAGACGATCGAGGTCGAGGACAGCACCCGCGAGACGTACGAGACGTACGCGCGGCGGTACATGAAGCCGGCCCCCGCGGAATCCGGGCGACGTCCGCCTCAGCCACCCACAGGCACATCGCTTGTAACCTTATGGAGCTTGACGAAAACATGGTCGCGATGCCAAGCGTAGTACTTCTCTCGATCCTTGGTCCATCATGAACTCGTTCGACCTTTGATCCGATCATTCACGAATTGTGCGACACCGGGAGCTGTTTCGACCATATCGCTGACCAGGATCTCACCGCCTTGGTCCACGGCGATGTATCCTCGTTCGAAGAGGCCGTCGCAGCCTAAAAGGCACGCGAGCATGCCAATATTGTCGAAGTCTTTGCGCTCATGCTCTGAGCAGAAGGAACGCTTCTTGATGTGTGCTCCGACCAGGAGGGCTCGCGGTAGTTTGCTTCCGCCGATTCCCAGGAGTCGCCCGCGATTTCGACGAGATGTTCTTTTAGAGCTGGGTGCTCACGCCGCTGTGTGACAGTCCGGCTCCCGTCAGTTGGCCCCTCAGGCGGCCTCGATGGCGGGATGTAGCGCTACCCTCACATCTCCTCCAGCTTGAGTTGGTTGTACTTCCGGGCATGCCCTCTGGACAGGTTGGCCGGGTACTTCTCCTCGTTGATGACGATCTTCTCAGCTAGGGGCCGACAAAAAGTCCACGTCGAGCACGTCCGCAAGACGTAGTAGGTAAGCCAGCCCATCCGCCATCTCGTGGCGGACACGCTGGGCCGATGCTGGATCGCGTATCACCTGGTGAGACTCGCTCGGTGTCAGCTACTGGAAGAGTTCGAGGAGCTCGCCGGACTCACCAGAGAGCGCCATCACCAGGTTCTTCGGCGTGTGGAACTGCTGCCAATCACGCTCTGTAGTGAACACGCGGAGCGCTGTTGAAGCTCATCAGGGTCCGTGTGCGCTGAGGTTAGCGTTCGAGTGCCACCGCGCCACCTGCTCAGAGGCCGCGAGTTGTGGCGCTGGTCGTGCGGCTGGCGTGAGTGGCGTAGTGCTCGGCACGGTTCCATCCCGCCTCCGCGATTATCGACTGCAGCGAGGCCATGCTCACGGCCGACGCCGACTGGACCGAAACTACTCTTTGCGCGCTCATGCGGGAGGCAACCGTGGACAAGCACGACGTCAAGAAGATCCACAGAGAGCTCTACTCACCGCCGTCGAAGGATTTCACCGTCGTCGATGTGCCCGAGTTCCGGTACATCGCCGTGGACGGCAGCGGTGATCCGAACACATCACCCGCGTACGCGAACGCGGTCGAAGCCCTGTACGGGGTGGCGTACACACTGAAGTTCGCCAGCAAGAAGACCCTGGGTCGGGACTTCGCGATCGGCCCGTTGGAAGGACTGTGGCGAGCGGACGACCCCACCGCGTTCACCGCCCGCCGCAAGGACAGCTGGGACTGGACCATGATGATCAGCCAGCCGGACTGGATCACCGAAGACATGGTCAGGGCCGCTGTCGACGGCGTCGCGAAGAAGAAGGACAACCCCGCCCTCGCGGACATTCGGCTGCTCACTCTCATCGAAGGGACTTGTGTGCAGATCCTGCACATCGGCTCCTACGACGACGAGACTCCGATCCTGGAGCGCCTCCACAACCACTACCTGCCCGAGCACGGTCTCACCTTCAACGGCGACCATCACGAGATCTACCTCAGTGACGCGAGGAGAACCGCGCCCGCCAAGCTCAGAACCATCCTGAGGCAACCAGTCCGGCCCGCGTAGCGCCCGGCTCGTTCGTCAGGCGTCGGGTGGGCACCGGCCGGGTCGTGATCTCGGGGTCTTCGGCCAGCACTGAAGAATCGTGCCGCACCAGCCCCACCCGAGTCCTGTTCGGTGGCCGGTGGGCCACACCGACGGCAGGAGGGTGCGAGCTCGCCGCTCGCACCCTCCTCACCTCGTTCCTACGCCGCCAGGTGGGCGTACACGATCACGTTGTCCGTGTAGCTGTGCTCCTCCTGGTCGAACGCGCCGCCGCAGGTGATCAGGCGCAGCTCGGAGGCATCGGTCTCGC
The DNA here is from genome assembly GCF_900115565.1 of Amycolatopsis arida. GTDB lineage: Bacteria > Actinomycetota > Actinomycetes > Mycobacteriales > Pseudonocardiaceae > Yuhushiella > Yuhushiella arida. The sequence goes on from NZ_FOWW01000003.1 coordinate 660,624, forward strand.
CGTACACGGCCTCCTCCGGGAACTGCTCCTTCGGCACCTGCTCCTTGCGCTCGGCGACGAACCGCAGCGTGGTGCCGTCCGCCCGCTCGACGAAGATCTCGTCACCGGGGCTCAGCTCGTGCAGCCGGAAGAAGATCCCCGGCTTCTGCCGGCCGTCCACGTGACCGAGGATGATCGCCGGCCCGGGCTCACCCGGCACCTCCGCGAGGCGGTACCACGCGGCCTGCATCGGCTGGTCCACCGGCGGCACCTCGATCTGCAGGTTGCGTCCCACCCCCACCTCGATCAGCGTCGACTCCGCGCCGATCTTGGGGATGCGGATGCCGACCGGCTTGACCCGGCCGTCCGGCGCCTTCTGCACGGACGCCGGCCGCTCCCCGGCCGGCGCGGCCGGCGCGGCGGGCTCCGCCCCGCAACCGGCCACCAGCATCAGCGACGCCAGCAGGGCGGCCACGACACCGCGGCCGCCCCGGGCGAGCGACAGTGCGCGCACCCGCCAGCCCTCAGCCGACCAGCGTCGCGGTGGCGCCGCCGCCGGTCTCGTGCTTGCCCTTCGGCCGGATCACGACGTTCTCGCGCACCTCGTCCGCGGTCCGCGGCAGCTGCGCCTGAACGGGTGGCTCACCGGTCACGACGAACGTGACCGACAGTGTCTTGCCCCCGCACTGGACCGACGCCGTGTGCTGGCCGAACTCGGCGTCCTCGCGGACCACACCGCCGGCGAGGAACAGCCAGTCGTACTCCTCGTCCTGGAAGATCTCCGAGAACTCGGTGATCGCGGTGGAGGTCAGGCCGCCCACCTCACCGGACACGCAGATGAAGGCGAAGTAGATCTCCTCGCCGCGGCGCACCTTCTCCGAGGAGACGAACATCGCCTCGTCGTCGACGGTCGGACCCTCCTCACCGGGGTCCCCCGGCTCTCCAGGCTCGCCTGGCTCCCCGGGCTGGCCCGGCTCACCCGGCTCACCCGGCTCACCGGGCTGGCCCGGTTCCCCTGGCTGCCCGGGTTCACTCGGCTGCCCGGGCTCACTCGGCTCGCCGGGCTCCGACGGCTCGCCGGGCTCCGACGGCTCACCCGGCTCCGACGGCTCACTCGACGGCGGGGTGGTCACGTCGGCGGGCGCGGACGACGCCGGGGGCGCGACCTCGCTCGTCTCCGGCTCGGCCGGGTTGGCGAGCGCCACGGGCCCCATGGTCAGCGTGATCGCCGCGCCGAGAACGGCGGCACGGGTCGACAGACCCCAAGATCTTTTCACAGAAGTTCCCCTGGAAAGTAACGAAGACACCCGATCGAGGGTGTTGCCTCACTGTGAGGCGCCGCCCATTTAACTCGATCGGGTGAGGTAACCTGAACAAGGTTCCCGGAGAGATAGAGCACAGAGGCTTGACGTAACGAAAATCGGCGCTAGCCGATGGTTGGCCCCGCAACCAGCGACGTACCCGCGTACCGCGGCACACCACTGTCGCGGTACCCGCGGTGTCCACCGCGGGCCGACGCCCCGTCCACCGGTTCTCCCACAGCCTGGGTTCACCACGGATTCGCGCTCAGCGGATCCGTTCCGATTGGTACGAAAGGTGGTTCGCCGTGCGTGCTGCGGCATTAGCGGTGGTGGGCCTTCTGGGGGGATTCGTCGGAGGTGAGGCGCTGGCCGCGGCCTTCGGACTACTGACCGCCCAGCTCACCGATTCCCCCGGCCCGTTCGTGTGGATCCTCCGCGCCCTGCCCTTCGTCCTGGCGGTGGTGGGCGCGGTCGCGGTGCCGGCGGTCGACGCCCGGCTCCGCCGGAAGGGGGACGCGTGAACATCCGGCAGCTCGGCTTCCTCGCCGGAGTCGCCCACCTCTGGGCGGCGCTGCTGCTCCTCGGCTCGCTGCTGACCGAGACGGTGCTGCTCTACCCGAACATCTTCCACGACGTGCCACGGTCCCTGCGGACCACGACCGACTTCCTCGCGGTGACCAACCCCGGGGACGTCTTCCCGGTCATCGGTACCGCCACCCTGCTCACCGGGGTGCTCGCGGTCGTCCTCGGGTGGCGGACCCGCGCCGCGCGGTACCGCTTCCTCGGCGGCGTCGCCTCCGTCGCGCTGGGGGACTTCCTGCTCTCGATGCTCTACATGTGGGAGCGCAACGAGATCATGTTCGAGGGCACCGCCGTGCACTCCGCCGCCTACCTCCAGCAGGTCGCCACGGAGTTCCAGACCGCGCACTGGTTCCGACTCTGCGCGGCCGCGCTGGCCGCGGTGCTGGCGTTCGCCGGGTTCCTGGCGCTGCACCGGCAGCGCGTGACGGCGGGGCGGCCGGACTGACCGGCCGCCCCGCCCACGACCCCCGGGTCAGCCCGCCGCGCGGAGCAGGATGTCGACGGCGCGGTCGTTGCGTGCCGTCTCCCGCGGGATGACCGACGCCGGCGGGTAGAAGCCGCCGATGCCGCTGGCGCTGCGCGGGTACATCTCGAAGGTGTAGCTCAGGATCTTGTGCTGGGCCCACATCCAGTCGTTCACCGAGCCGTCGGTGATGTACAGGTCGCTGGACTGCTGTGGCCGGTAGTTGTTGGTCGCCGCCATCTGCCGGCCGACGTCCTGGAACCGGCGGGCCTGCGTCTGGTCGAGGCCGGGCGCGGTGTCGGCGTAGGTGTAGCCGTACGGCCAGAGCACCAGCTCCGAGTACGTGTGGAAGTCGATGTGCGCCTTGATCTGCTGCGTGCCGCCGACCACCCGCGAGTTCACGAAGTTCGACACCGCCCGGGTCTCCGGTGCGGAGAACGGTGCCGTGCCGCGGTAGGTGTCACTGGTCGGGCTGCCGCTGGAGCCGCCGCAGCAACCCCACTTGTAGCCCCAGTTGCGGTTCGGGTCGGTGCCGTATCCCTGCCGGTTCTTCCGCCAGCCCTTGTACCGGCCGCCGGCGATGTCGTACTCCGACCCGTCCGGGTTGACCTGCGGGATCACCCAGATCTCCCGGGTGTCCACGAGCTGCTTGATCGCCGGGTCGGTCGCGTAGCCCTGGGTGAAGCGGTTGACGATCCGGATGCACATCTCGGTGGTGAGGTGCTCGCGGGCGTGCTGGTTGCAGGTGAACAGCACCTCCGGCTCGGCCTCGTCCTGCGCCACGTTGTCGCTGATCTTGATGATGGGCAGCTCGCGGCCCTCGTAGGACCGGCCCACGCTGCTCGTCCGCGCCAGGTTCGGGTAGCTCTGCGCGGCCCGCCGCAACACCTGGGTCATCTCGGCGTAGGTGTGGTACGCCTCGTCGCCCGGCGGGAAGTCGGCCGTCACCGCGGACGTGCCGGCGCCGCCGCTGCGTTCGGCCAGCATCGCGTCGAAGTCGCCGACCTGGTCCAGCGTGAAGCCGCGGGCCCGCAGGCTCCTGGCCTGCTCCGGGGTCGCCACGATGGTCAGCGCGCCCTCGCGCAGGCCGAGCACGTCGACCCCGCTGCCGGCCACCACGGTCCGCGCGGCGGCGTCGCCGGCCGGCACGGTGTACACGCCCCGGGTCGGCGTGCCGCGGTCCGGAGTCTGTGCCCCCGCCGGGGAGGCCATCGTCGCGAGCAGGAGTACCCCGGCCGCCGCCGCGACGGCGCCGAGGACGCGACGTTTCGTGAACATAGCGCTCTCCAAATGTCACCGAATGTGGTGACATCAGGGTGCGGCTCGGGTGAGCTGGGTAACAACCGTCAGAAGTCGGGAAGCCGGCACCGGACTTTCGTCGGGCTATGACCAGCGCCCTCGGCGGTGTTATGGCCGGGCACGCGGTGCCCCCCGGCCGTCCACCGCGCCGTATGTCTCCAGTGGACGGAAAGGTGCGAGGGCGGGCGCCGGCCGACCACGCGCACGAGGGCACGCCGTCGCGGTGGCGGGTGCCGGATCTGGTTAACTGCCCGCGTGCTGCGCCGACTCTCCCTCCCCGCCGTGGCCGTCGCCGGCCTGCTGGCCGCGTGCACGCCGACCGAGAACCCGCCGCCCGCGCCGGAGCCACCGCGGACCGCCGCCCCACCGCAGCTTCCGCCCGACCCGGAACCGGTGGCCGACGGCCCGTGCCCGTACCTGACCGCCGACTTCGTCGGCCAGGCCAACGGGCAGCGGGTGGGGAACGTGCGGACGTCGGCCGACGAGCCGCACCCCACGTGCTTCTTCTACCGCCCGGACGGCTCGGTGCAGCTGACCGTGCGGGTCTACGTCGGCGAGCCCGGCGTGGCCAGGGCTTTGGTCGACCACGCGGCACCGGTCGACACGGCCAACCCCGCCGATGAGCCGCCGGGATGGCAGGGCGGCTACCAGAAGACCGAGGAAGGAGCCGTGTACGCGGTGGCCAAGGGCGGTGCCGCGGTGGTCGTGACCACCAACCAGCAGCAGAGTGTCAAGGCCCGCGAGGTCGCCACCGAGGCCATCTCCGCGTTGAAGATCTAGCTGGATCAGCGGCAAGTTGATCTTGTACTACCCTGTGCGGCACGCGAGGGCGTGACAGCCCAGCGTGACCCCCATGCGAGTAATCCGCACCGTCCGATCTCTAGGTGAAGAAGGATAGAAATCCGTGGCTGAAACCCTCAAGGAAATCCTGCTCGACTCCAGCAGGCGTCCGGCCGTCGTGACCGACCTGCAGACCCTGGTCGACGAAGAGGTCTCGGACAAGAGCGGCGTCTCCGGCACGGTCGTGAAGACCGGCTACGCCGCGGTCAAGAAGGTCAAGCCGGGCATCATCGGCTCGGCCGTGGACAGCCTGCTCGACGAGTTCGCGGCGGCGCTGGAGCCGTTCTACGCCGACTACAAGGCCAGCGGCGGCACGGACTTCGGCGCCTACCTGGCCGGGCGCTCGGACGAGGCGGCCGACGCGCTGCTCGCCGTGACCGACGCCCGCGCGGAGAAGAGCAGCCGGGACAGCATCAAGAAGGTCTACGGCAAGCTCCGCCCGCAGGGCAAGAAGAACGTCGAGGAGGCGCTGCCGCGGCTCGGCAAGCTGATCGACAAGCACGCCGCCACCGCCTGAGCACGGCGAGGACGACAAGCAGGACGAAGGGCCGGGGCGCCGGGTGCGCCTCGGCCCTTCTCGTTCCCGGGGACGCCAGCGGGGACACCCCCGCATCGCGCCCGACGAGCGGCGGGGCCCCGACCCGAACCGGTCGAGGCCCCGCCACCCGGTCGCCTTCCGGAACCAGGCCGTCAGCTCTTCTTGTCGCCGGCGGGCGATCCCGGCGACGCCTTCCCGCCGCCGCCGCCGGACTCGGCCGACGACTGGGACTGCTTCGCCGACGAACCGGACTGCTTGTCCCCACCGTTCGACTTCGTGCCGCCGGCCGGCGTCGTCGACCCGGACTTGGCCGACGACGCCGAAGACCCTGACGACGTCGAAGACCCAGACGACGCCGACCTGACCGGCGCGGGCCGCTGGGTCTCGGTGTTCCGCGGTGGCGTGGGCGCCGGCGGCGGGGTGGGCTTGGCCCGCATGGCGTAGGCGACGCCGGCGACGAGCGCGCCGATGCCGAGCACCCACGGCCACTTCCGCCGCTTCTTCTCGCCCTTCGCGGCGACCTTCGCCTCGGCCAGCGCGGCCTTGAAGTCCTTCTTCGCGTGCTTGAAGTCCCGCTTGCCCTTGCGCTTGGACTCGCCCGTCGCCTTCGCCGCCTTGATCGCGGCCTTCTTCGCCTTGCGGCCCGGCTTGCGCAGCTCGGCGCCGCGCTCCGCGGCCACCTTCCGCGCGTTCCGCGCGTTCTTGGCCAGGTCCTTGCGGGCCCGCTTGGCCTGCTTGGCGAGCTTGCGCCGGGTCCGGCGGGTGGCCTTGCGGGCGACCTCGGCGCCCTCGGCGAGCGAGTGCTCGGCGGCCGCCGCGACCTGCTCGGTCACGTCGGCGCCGACCTTGCGCGCCTCCGTGGCCCGGGCGCGCAGCCCGTGCAGCCCCGCCTTCGCCGGCTCGCCCACCTGATCCGGAGCACGAGTCATGGCCTTCACCTCGTCAATCGTTTCCTTATTGTGCCTGTGTCCGTAACCTATCCTGCCCCTTTCCGGCGGTTTCCGCTGCGGATGGCACGATGAAGCGCGTGACTGACAGCAATCAACCCCTCGTAGGAGCGAAGGTGACGGCCACCCTGCACACGAACCAGGGCGACATCCGCCTCCGCCTCTTCCCCGACCACGCTCCCAAGACGGTCGCCAACTTCGTCGGCCTCGCCGAGGGCACCAAGGAGTACACGCAGCCGAACGCGAAGGGGGAGCGCTCCGGCCCGTTCTACGACGGCTCGATCTTCCACCGGGTCATCGACGGGTTCATGATCCAGGGCGGTGACCCCACCGGCACCGGCCGCGGCGGCCCCGGGTACCAGTTCGACGACGAGTTCCACCCCGAGCTGCAGTTCAACCGCCCCTACCTGCTGGCGATGGCCAACGCGGGCCCGGCGACCAACGGCTCGCAGTTCTTCATCACCGTCGTGCCGACCACGCACCTGAACTTCAAGCACACGATCTTCGGCGAGGTGGCCGACCAGGAGTCGCGCAACGTCGTCGACGCGATCGCGCGCACCGCGACGGGCCCGGCCGACCGGCCGCTGAACGACGTCGTCATCGAGCGGGTCACCGTCGAGCGTTCCTGAGAGGTGGAGGCGCGGTAGGTTGGAGGCTTCATGAGCGACGATGGTGGAGCTTGCGGAGCAGCGCTCATGAGAGCCGACCGGGTGCGGGTGTCCCGCAAGACACTGGAGGCATCGTGAGCCAACCACCGTTTCCGCCGCCCCCGGAGTCCGCGCACCAGCAGGAGGCGCTGCCCGCGTGCTGGTGGCATCCGAACCGGCGGACCGGCCTGCGCTGCGTCCGCTGTGACCGGCCGGCGTGCCCCGAGTGCCTGCGCGAGGCGTCGGTGGGCCACCAGTGCGTCGACTGCGTGCACGCCGCCCGCGAGCAGCAGCGGGCCCAGCAGGTGCGGTACCGGCGCGCCGGGTACGGAGCGCGGACGCCGGCCGGGGCGCGGGCGTCGTCCAGCGTGGTCGTCACGCCGGTGCTCATCGCGCTCAACGTGCTGGTGTACGTGTTCACCGCGGTGCAGGCGCAGGACCCGATGCGCAACACCTCGGCGCTGTACCAGGACGGCGCGCTGGTGCCGTGGTTCGTCGCCGAGTACGGCGAGTGGTGGCGGCTGCTCACCGGCGGCTTCCTGCACTACGGGCTGCTGCACATCGTGATGAACATGTTCGCCCTGCTCATCCTCGGCCGGGACCTCGAGCTGCTGCTCGGCAAGGTGCGGTTCCTCGCCCTCTACTTCGTCTCGCTGCTCGGCGGCTCGGTCGCGGTGCAGCTGTTCGGGTTCCCGCTGCAGCCGACCGTGGGGGCCTCCGGCGCGATCTACGGCCTGCTCGGCGCCATCCTGGTGGCCGTGCTGCGGCTGCGGCTCAACCCGACGGCCATCCTCATGGTGATCGGGCTGAATCTGGTGATCACGTTCTCGGTCCCGAACATCTCGTGGCTCGGCCACCTCGGCGGGTTCGTCGTCGGCGCGGTGATCATGGTGGCCATGCTCTACGCGCCGGAGGGGAACCGAGCCGCGCTGCAGTTCGGCGCGGTGGCGCTGATCGCCGTCGCGCTGGTCGGCCTGGTGTTCCTGCGCGACGCGCAGCTCGCGGACATGGTCTGCGGGTTCCGCGGCAACGAGGCCGTGTGCGTGCCCGGCGCCAGGTAGTGGGCCGGGTGGCCGCTCAGTAGGCCCTGGCGCGCAGCTCGGCGAGGACGTCCAGCACGTCGCGCGGGTCCGTGCCGAGCTCGATCCGGCCCAGCACCACCAGCTCGTCGGCCTCGACCTCGAGCACGGTGACGTCGCGGCCGAGCCGGCGGGTGGTCGCCAGCCGGAACCGCGCCCGCGGCCAGTCCAGCCGCCGCGTCCCGCCGAGGGTGCGCACCCGCAGGCCCCCGGCGTCGGCGGTGAGCCGGGGCCGGACCAGGGTGCCGTGCGCGGCGGCGAGCACCAGCGCGAGGGCGGCCACCCCGAGCAGCAGCGCACCGGCGCGGTCGGCGGTGCGCGCCATCACCACGGTGGCCGCGGCCGCGACGGCGGCCAGCAGCCACCCGGTGAGGACCAGCGCCCGCTGGGGCGCCCAACTATATCTGGGGTTATCCACAGGGCTTATCCACAATGGGGATGAGTCACAGTGATGTAATTCGGTGTCAATCCGCCGTTCGGCCCAACCGGTGACCGGGCGGTCACCGCCAGCGCATCGTCATCATCAGGCCGGAGATCATCAGCACGAAGCCGATCGCGAAGTTCCAGTTGCCCAGCTCGAGCATGAACGGGATCTTGTCGCCGGCGAGGTAGTTCACCACGAGCCACGCCAGGCCGAGCAGCATCAGCCCGAACATCACACCCTTGTAGACGGGGTGGGACGGGCCGGCCGCGCGGACCTTGACGGGGGTGCGGCGATCGGCCGGCGGCGTGTAGGCCGTCTTCTTGCGGACCTTGGACTTGGGCATCGGAGTCCTCACGTGCTGTGGGGCGCGGTCTGGGTGCGGCGGTCGGGCATGCTGACGCAACCACCGTCCTCCCCACACGTTAACGTAACTGACGGCGCACAAGAACCGGGCCGAGCCCTGCTCGGCACCGGAATGTGACACCAGCCGACGCTCGAGAGGAGCTGGCGTGGCCACACGCGGTCAGCCGGGGAACCGGCGCTACATCGGCCCGGACACCGTCGACCCGACGGCCGACACGATCGTGATGCGCCCGGTGAAGGCCGCGCCCGGGGGTGACCGCCGCCGGCCCGGCGGGGGACCGCCCCCCGGAGGTCGCCGTCCCCCGGCCAGGAGCGCCGGCGGGAGCCCACCGCCCGCGGGTGGCGGGAAGGCCAGGGCGGCCGTCCGCACCGTCGGCGAGCTGCTCATCACCACCGGCCTGGTGGTGCTGCTGTTCGTGGTCTACGAGCTCTACGTCACCAACTGGATGTCGGCGGAGAAGCAGCGCGCCGCGAGCGCCCAGCTCGCCGACGACTGGGCCCAGCAGCGGCAGCTGCACGGCGCCCCGATGGACGGCGAGGCGTTCGCCCGGCTCTACATCCCGTCGTTCGGCGCGGACTACGAGTTCACCATCCAGGAGGGCGTGGACTCGGCCGCGCTGGAGGTCGGCCCCGGCCACTACAAGGGCACGGCGATGCCCGGCGAGCCCGGCAACGTCGGGGTGGCCGGCCACCGGGTCGGCAAGGGCGCGCCGTTCAACGACCTCGACCTGCTCGAGTCCTGCGACGCGATCGTCGTGGAGACGCTGGACAGCTTCTTCGTCTACCGGGTGCTGCCGATGAAGGACGAGATCGGGGGCTGGGCCACCGGCAAGGGCCGCGACCCGAAGTGCGCCGGCGTGCCGACGCTGCGCGACCCGAACGCCCCCGGCGGCGGCGACTACGGCGAGACCTATGGCCGCCGGATCGTGCTGCCCTCCCGCGGCGACGCCGTCGCGCCGGTGCCGTACCAGCCGGTGGACGTCCGGCCCAAGGCCGACCAGGCCGCGCTGCTCACGCTCACCACCTGCCACCCGCAGTTCTCCGACAAGGAACGAATGATCATCCACTCGGTGCTGACCAACGAGTTCCGCAAGGAGCCCGGCGCCACCTACGCCGACCTGCTGAAGAAGATCGGGGAGGCCTGATGTACGGGTGGATCTGGCGGCACCTGCCGGGCCCGGTGCCGATGCGCGTCGTGCTGGCCGCCGCGCTGGTGGTGGGTGTGGTGGCGCTGCTGATGTTCGTCGTGTTCCCGTGGGTGGAGCCGATGCTGCCGTTCAACGAGGTCGCGGTGGAGTGACCGGCCCGGTTCGGGGATCTTCCAGGTCTCCGGCCGGCTGGCTGGCCGAAGGGTTGGCCGCCCACGTCACCGTGGACGGCCGGCCCCGCGCCCGGCGCGACCCGGTGAGCTATACCGACCGGCTTCGCGCGATCTCCCATGGGCTCCCCGGCCGACCGCGTGGAGCGGCTCCGCGCGGTGCGAGGGGCCACGCTGGCCGACACCGCAAGCATCGGCGCCGAGGTGCTGCCGGCGCTGCGCGCGCTGCCGGATCCGGTCAGCAGTCCCGCAGCTCCGGGCTCTGGTTGAGCAGCTGGCCGCGCGGCGAGACGAAGGCCCGGTAGCGCTCGCCGGTCACCTCGCCCGGACGGAACGCCGCCACCCGGTGGCAGTTCTGGAACGCCAGCCTGACCCCGAAGTGCCGTTCCAGCCCGCCGCGGATGGCGTCGGAGGCCAGCGCCCGCAGCAGCTGGCCCCGCTCGGCCTCGCTCGGCGGCGGCGTCTCGTGGTCGGCGAAGCCGTCCGCGGAACCCTCGAGGTCGGCGATCATCGAGGTGATCACGTCCCAGGCGTAGGGCAGCGAGTCCCGCACGCAGGCGACGAACTCGGCGTCGTCCACCTCGCCCCGCTCGGCCTTCTCCAGCAGGGCGGGCGAAACATCGAGCGACATCGAACCTCCTGTGACCTTGTGCCGGTACGGCCGTGCCGGCCGTCCTTCCTGGCTACTGCACGGAGGCGGCCGGCCACAAGTGGAAACGATGATCTTTACCGACTTGGCCGCACAGGAGCCGGGAGGTCACTCGCCGCGGGAGACCCGCACCATCTCGTCGCGCTCGACGATCTTCCGCCGTTCCCTGCCCTCCGCGGCGCCGAGTGCCCGCTCGTGCGCGTCGAGCCGGCCCCACCCGGTCCACGTGGTGAACGGGACGCCCCGCTCGGCGAGGAACTCCAGCACGGCGTCGGGGTCGGGCTGGGCCGCCGGAGCCAGGCGGGGCGCGTCCTCGAGCAGGCAGCCGATCGTCTCGGCGGCGTCGCCCTTGGTGTGCCCGATCAGGCCGACCGGCCCGCGCTTGATCCAGCCGGTGACGTAGGTGCCGGGCACCCGCTCCTGGTCGAGGTCCAGCACCCGGCCGGCCTCGTTCGGCACGGTGCCGCTGCGGTGGTCGAACGGGATCTCGGCCAGCGCCGACGACAGGTAGCCGACCGCGCGGTACACCGCCTGGACGTCCCAGTCGTGGTACCGGCCGGTGCCGCGCACGTTCCCGTCGCCGGTGAGCTCGGTCCGCTCCGTGCGCAGGCCGGTCACCCGGTCCTCGCCGAGCACCGTCACCGGGGTGTGGAAGAAGTGCAGGTGCAGCCGCCGCGGCCGGTCACCGGGGTCGCGGATGGCCCACTCCTGCAGGGTCTTCACCACCATGTCGACCTGCTTGGAACCGCGGATCGCGGCCATCGAGCCCTCGTCGAACTCGATGTCCTCCGGGTCGACGATCACCTCGACGTTCGGCGAGTGGTCCAGCTCGCGCAGCTCGAGCGGGGTGAACTTGGCCTGGGCGGGCCCGCGGCGGCCGAACACGTGCACGTCGGTGACCCTGCTGGCGCGCAGCCCTTCGTAGACGTTCGGCGGGATCTCGGTGTCGCGCAGCTCGTCGGCGGTCTTGGCGAGGACGCGGGCGACGTCGAGCGCGACGTTGCCGGCGCCCAGCACCGCGACGCTGCGCGCGTCCAGCGGCCAGGTGCGCGGCACGTCGGGGTGGCCGTCGTACCAGGAGACGAAGTCGGCGGCGCCGTGGCTGCCCGGCAGGTCGATGCCGGGGACGTCCAGCGCGCGGTCGGCGGCGGCGCCGGTCGCGAAGATCACCGCGTCGTAGAACTGCCGCAGGTCGTCGAGCTTGAGGTCGGTGCCGTAGTCGATGTTGCCGAGCAGCCGGATGCCGGGCTTGTCGAGCACCTTGTGCAGGGCCCGCACGATGCCCTTGATCCGGGGGTGGTCGGGCGCCACGCCGTAGCGGATCAGGCCGAACGGCGCGGGCATGCGCTCGAACAGGTCGACGCTCACGTCGGCGTCGGACTTGGCCAGGATGTCGGCGGCGTAGATGCCGGCCGGTCCGGCGCCGACGATCGCCACCCGCAGTGGCCTGGTGCTGGGGCCGCTCATACCCACCTCTTCGGCTCGGGGTCAGGTCGGGGTCTGGTCCCAGCCCTCCACGCTAAGGTAAGGGTCGCCTAACTTTCACTGTGACGTGCGGTACGATCCAGCATGTGAGCGCGGTGTTGACCTCGACCGAGGTCGATGTTGTAGCGGCCCTGCCCGGCCGGCGGAACGGCTAGGCTGGCGGCATGCGCGTACTCGTCGTCGACAACTACGACAGCTTCGTCTACAACCTGGTGCAGTACCTGGCCCAACTCGGGGCCGACTGCACGGTGTGGCGCAACGACGTCGTGGACCTCGACAGGGTGGCGGAGTTCGACGGCGTGCTGGTGTCCCCCGGCCCGGGGACGCCGGAGCGCGCGGGGGCGAGCATGGACGTCGTCCGGCGGTGCGCCACCACGCGGACCCCGATGCTCGGAGTGTGCCTCGGGCACCAGGCGATCGGCGCGGTGTACGGCTCGGTCGTCGACCGGGCGCACGAGCTGTTGCACGGCAAGACCAGCCAGGTGCACCACCAGGGCGCGGGCGTGCTCGCCGGCCTGCCGAGCCCGTTCACCGCGACCCGGTACCACTCGCTGACCGTGCTGCCGGACACCATTCCGGCCGCGTTCGAGGTCACCGCGCACACCGAGTCCGGCGTGGTGATGGGGATGCGGCACCGCGAGCTGCCGATCGAGGGCGTGCAGTTCCACCCCGAGTCGGTGCTCACCGAGGGTGGCCACCGGATGCTGGCCAACTGGATGGCCGTGGCCGGCCACCCCGTCGCCGAGTCGACGGTGGGCGAGCTCGAGGCGGCCACCCGCGCGCTGCAGAGGGCCGCGGCGGCGTGACCGTGGTGCTGGGACTGTACGGGGTCGGCAAGCGGTACCCGGGACGACCGCCGGTGCTCACCGGCGTCGACCTCGCGCTGCACGCCGGCGAGGTCGTCGCGGTGATCGGCGGCAACGGCTCCGGCAAGTCCACCCTGCTGCGGATCGTCGCCCGGCTGTCCCGGCCCTCGACCGGCGTGGTCCGCGGCCGCCCGGTCACCGGCTACCTGCCCGACCGCTTCCCGGCCGGCACCCGGATGAAGGCTCTGGCCTACCTGCGGCACCTGGGCCGGATCCGCGGCCTGTCCACCGCGGAGACGACGGCGCGGGCACTGCCGCTGCTCGACCGCCTCGCCCTCGCCGGTGGCGCCAGCACGCCGCTGCGCGAGCTGTCCAAGGGCAACGCGCAGAAGGTCGGGCTGGTCCAGGCGCTCCTCGCCGACCCCGAGCTGCTGGTGGTGGACGAGCCGTTCTCCGGGCTCGACCCGGACGCGCACGCGGTGTTCGGCGAGCTGGTGGCCGAGGCTCGGGACCGCGGCGCGGCCGTGGTGTTCACCGAGCACCGGCCGGAGGTCGCGGCGGGCCTGGCGACCACGACGGTCCGACTGACCGGCGGCCGGCTGGTTCCCGTTGACGTCGAGCCGAGTGAGGGGCCGCTGGCGCGCATCCTGCTCGCGGCGACCGCGGCCGACGCCTGGCAGGCCGAGCCGGGGGTGCTGGCCGCGCGGGACCGGGACGGGCTCGTCGAGCTCACCGTTCCGGCGGCCCGCTGCGACGCGCTGCTGCTCGTCGCGCTGCGCCGCGGGTGCTCGGTGCACGCGGTGCGCCGGGAGGCGGAGGTGGCGCTGGCGTGATCCGCTACCAGCTGGCGCTGCTCGGGCACTCGCAGCGATACGTGCCGCCGGTGCTGCTGTACCTGGTGGTGGTGGCGATGCTCTACGACGACGGCGTGGCACCGGCGCTGCCGGAGTTCGCGGTCACCGCGGCGATCCTGGCGGTGGTGGCGTGCTGGTTGACGGTGGCGCTGGTCGACGCCGAGGACCCGGTGCAGCGGCTGGTCACGGCGAGCGCCGCGCGTCGCGGGGCGGCGCCGGTCGTCGGGGTGGCGGCCGCCGTGTTGGTGTGCTGCGTGGCGCTCGCCGCGGTGTCCGCGGCGTGGATGCTGGTGCGTCGGGAGGGCGTGACGTGGCCGGTCGCCGGGTTCGGGGCGCTGGCGCACGTCGCGTGTGCCGCGGTGGGTGTCGCGGTCGGGCTGCCGAGCTCGCGGCTGCTGGTGCCGCGGCGCGGTTACTCGGTGCTGGTGGCGCTCGCGGCGTTGCTGGTGGTGCTGCTGGTGCGGCAGGTGCCGCTGGTGAACCCGATGCTCCGGGAGCTGGGCGGGAACGCCGACCCCGCGGGGTCGGTGCTGGTCGGGCTCGCCGCGTCGGCGGTCGCGCTGGTGCTCAGCGTGCTGGCCGTGACCGTGGTGTCCCACCGGCGCGGGTAGGCCCGCCGGGCGGGGCGCGCCCGGCGGGCCCGAGTCGTCCGTCGAGCCTCAGGCCCGCTTGAAGCTGTGCACGACGAACTTGGTCCTCGGCAGCTTCTGCCCCGGGCTGAGGATGAACGACGGGCCGTTGCAGTTGGACCCGCTGTACATCCGGATGCGGTAGCCGGTGCGGCTGATCGCCGAGTTGTAGTGCCCGTCGAAGTAGCAGTGGGTGTTCTTGTCGAAGTACCCCGCGGTCGTCTTGGTGCCGGTGTAGTTGGTACCGAACCACAGGCACAGGTCGCTCGTGCAGCTGGGGGCCGCGCTCGCGGCGCCCTGCGGCACCACGATCGCGGCGGCGGCGACCCCTGCCGCGACCAGGCCCTTGGCGGCGATCCGGATTCCGCGCCTCATGACGTTCTCCCTCCTGTTGTGCCCTCCGCTCGTGCTGTCGTGCGAAGGCCGGCCCGTGGAGGCCACCTGGAACGCTAGAGGGTCGGGGCAGTCCGGTGTGGCGGTTTGGCGAAGTCGGCCGGTTCGGTGGGAGTTGTTCTCGGTCACAGCTGTCGGCTCTCGATCAACGCGGCGAGGCCGTCGAGCACGAGCGGCAGCCCGAACCGGTACATGTGACTCGCGCTCTGCGCGCCGCCGTGCGTGCCGCCGGCCGCCGACCCGACCCGGCTGGCCAGCGGGTAGCGCGTCCCGTCGAGCACCCTGGCCAGCACGGGCGCGTTGGCGACCCACCACTGCTCGTCGGTCATCGCGCTGTCCTGCCGGGCGCTCGCGGCCTCGGCGGCGGCGCGGGCGCAGGACTGCACGAAGGTGAGCAGGTGGGTCAGTGCGGCGTCCATCTCGACGTCGTCGAGGCCGAGCCCGTCGAGCGCGGACAGCTCGTGCTCGTACTTGGCGATGGCGCCGGGGCCGAGGGGTGGTCGGCCGGTGGAGATCGCCGCGGCCCACGGGTGTGCCTCGAACAGCGTCCGGTTCTCCTCGGCGACGGTCTCCAGCCGCTCCCGCCACGGCCGGCCGGTGGTGTCGGTGCGCGGCATCCGCCGGTACACCGTGTCGAGCATGAGGTCCAGCAGCTCGGCCTTGCCCGGAACGTAGGTGTAGAGCGTCATCGGGGCGACGCCCAGCTCCTGGGCGACCCGGCGCATGGTCACCGTCTCCAGCCCGTCGGCGTCGGCGATCCGGATGGCGGCGTCCACCACGGCATCGACGGTCAGCCCCTGGCGGGGACCGTGCCGGGGCTGGTCGGCGGGGTCGCGCCAGAGCAGTTCGAGGGTGCGGGCCGGGTCGCCGGCCCCACTGCGTTCGGTGGGCACGGGGGCATTCTCCCCGCGTCGTCGCCCGGCCTTTCGAGTGCCGCCCGTCACCGTCCACCTCGCCGAATCCCGCTTGCCATCCGTGTCCGTACTTTGTACATTGTACTCCGTACAGAGAAGCCGCTCCGGCGGCCCGAGCTCCGGGAGTGCACTTGCAGATCACCGCGTCCGCCGTGTGCCTGAACGTCGAGGACGTCCCCGCGTCCAGCGAGTTCCTGAAGCGGCACTTCGGGTTCCGCGAGGAGATGGCCGCGGCCGGCTTCGCGTCACTGACCAGGGACGACGTCGGGATGAACGTCGTCTTCCTTCGCCGCGGTCTGGCCAGCCTGCCCGCCGACCAGCGCGACGACCACGCGGGCGGCCTGATCCTGGCCTTCACCGTGACGGACCTGGAGGGCGAGCTGGCCCGCCTGCGCAACGAGGGGGTCGAGATCACCATGCCGCTCACCGACGAGGAATGGGGCGAGCGTGCCTTCCAGGTGCGCGACCCGAACGGCGTCATCGTGCAGCTGGTCGACTGGAACGCCCCGACGACCAGCTGACCAGGGACGGCGCCGGCCCGGGCGATGGTGAGTCGCCCGGGCCGGCGCCGTTTTCCGAGGACACCGTTCAGGTTCACCGCCCGAGCCGATCCAACCCGCGCACGGCATCGCCGAAGAGGAGCTTCAGGAGGGCCTCATCGCGCTGGGTGTCGGCGCCCGCGGCGATGATCGCCCGCACCGCCGGACAGCCGCGCGGGCCGACCTCGGACGGCCGGCTCGCGGAGACTCGGAGATGATCGTGTAGACCTCGCGGCGCACAAGCCGAAGGGCCGGCGCTGATCGCCAGCGCCGGCCCTCCGCGGGAAGCCAATGCTCAGCCGTTGCCGCGGCCTCCGATGATGCCGCCGCCCGGGCTCGTGGTCTCCTTGTCGGACTCGCCGATGTAGAGCACCACCTTCTGCTTCTTGGTGATCTTGCTGCCCTTTGACGGGTTGGTGTTCGTGACCCGCCCCGCGTCGTCGGGGTCGGAGACCTCTTCCTTGCGGGTCTCCACCTGCCCGGACCACCCGCGGTCGCGCAGCGCGGCCAGCGCCTGGTCCTCGGTCATCCCGACCAGGTCCGGCATCGTGATCTCCTGCTGCGACCCGTTGGACACCTCGAGCACCACCGTGCTGCCCTTCGGGGCCAGCCCGCCGTTCGGCTGCTGGCGCACCACCTGGCCCTCCGGCTTGTCGGAGTCGACGTCCTTGCGCTGCACCTCGAACCCGGCGTCCCGCAGCGTGCTGCGGGCCTGGTCGTAGGGCTTGCCCTCGACGTTGGGCACCGACGCCATGTCCAACGTCTTGCCGACCTTGATGCTGACCGTCCGGCCCTGCTCGATCGGCGAGCCCGATGGCGGGTCCTGCTCGACCACCTTGCCGAACAGGTCCGGATCCTGCACCTCGACCTCGGCGACGTTCGAGTTGAGCAGCAGTCCCTTGTCGTTGAGCAGCTGCTCGGCCTCGGCCCTTGTCTTCCCGGCCAGGTCGGGAACGACGACCTGCTGCGGCCCCTTGCCGACCCGCAGCACGACCTGCTGGGAGGTGCGCACCAGCTCGCCCTGCTCGGGATCGGTGCTCACCACCTTGTCGATCTGGTCCCCGTTGCACGCCGGCTGGGGCTGCTGCGGAGTCGGGTAGCAGAACACCGGCTCCTCGTCGAAGTTCTCCAACTGGTTCTCCCGGAGCACTTCCTTCGCCTCCTGGACGCGCAGCCCGACCACCCCGGGCATCGGCACCTCGTCGCCGGAGCCCTTGAACACGTCGGTGAGCAGCATGACCAGCGCGATCGCCAGCACCACCGCGCCAACGGCCGCGGCGATCAGCACGTTGCGCCGCTTGCGTCGCCGCCGCTCGTCCTCCTCGGCGGCGTACGCGTCGGGGTCGTAGTCGTCGAACGCCGCCTGCTGCCCGGTGTTCAGCACCTGGGTGCGCTCGTCGTCGCTCATCACCATCGGCGCCGACGGCCGCTGCCCGGACAGGGTACGCACCAGGTCCGAGCGCATCTCGGCGGCCGACTGGTAGCGGTTGGCCGGCCCCTTGGCCAGCGCCTTGAGCACCACCGCGTCCAGCTCCGGCGACACCGCCGGGTTGATCGCCGACGGCGGCTGCGGGTCCTCCCGCACGTGCTGGTAGGCCACCGCCACGGGCGAGTCACCGGTGAACGGCGGCTCCCCGGTGACCAGCTCGTAGAGCACGCACCCGGCGGCGTAGACGTCGCTGCGCGCGTCCACCGACTCGCCGCGCGCCTGCTCCGGCGACAGGTACTGCGCGGTGCCGATCACGGCCGCGGTCTGGGTCATCGCCGACTGGCCGTCGTGCATGGCCCTGGCGATGCCGAAGTCCATCACCTTGACCGCGCCGTTCTTGGTGATCATGACGTTGGCCGGCTTGACGTCCCGGTGCACGATGCCGTGCCGGTGCGAGAAGTCCAGCGCCGCGCAGACGTCGGCCATGACCTCCATGGCCCGCTTCTGCGACATCGGACCCTCGGTCTTGACGATGTCCCGCAGCGTGCGGCCCTCGACGTACTCCATCACGATGTAGGGCAACGGGCCGTACTCGGTCTGCGTCTCGCCCGTGTCGTAGACCGCGACGATCGCCGGGTGGTTCAGCGCCGCCGCGTTCTGCGCCTCCCGCCGGAACCGTTCCTGGAACTGTGGGTCGCGGGCCAGGTCGGCACGGAGGATCTTGACGGCGACCTCACGGCCTAGCCGGACGTCGTGCCCGTGGTGGACCTCGGACATGCCGCCGTAGCCGAGCGTGTCGCCCAGCTCGTAGCGGTTGGAGAGCAGTCTGGGTGCGCTCATCGCTCCGTGCCGTCCCATTTCATCCACGTATTCTCGCCTCACTCGCCCACGGCCGGCGCGTCCGCGCCTGGTACCGGTTCGGGCCTTCCTACTGTGCCGCCACCGCCGGGCACGCCGGTGCCCATCATGCCCTGTCCACCGTCGTTTCCTGGTTGACGCTCCCGGCCGTCCCACCAGTTGTCCTCGGTGCCGGTGGAGTCCGTCTCATCCCGTTCGGGCGCGCCCGGCGGGTAATTCTGCTCCGGTGCCGGAGTGAAGCCCACCTCGCCACCCCTGGTCGGCCCATCGCCGGAGTCGTCGGCCCGCAGCAGCGCCGGCAGCACCAGCGCCAGCCCCACGACCAGCAGCACGATGACCAGCGTGAGCACCACCCACAGCGCGACGTGCCCGCGGCGGCGGGGCGGCGGCGGGGCGACACCCGGGTGCGGCAACGGGCCGGAGCCGGGCGGGGTGACCGGCTGGAGCGTCGGGTGCGAGCCGGGACCCACCGGAGCCATCGGGGCGGGGGACACCGGCGGGTACCGGGGCGCGTGGGACGCGGCGAGCCCCACGGGGGCGGGCAGCGGCCGGCCGGCCCGCACCGCGGCCACCGCCGCGGCGAACTCGCCGCCGTTGCGGTAGCGCTGGCGCGGGTCCTTCACCAGGGTCGCCTCGATCACCGCGCGGGCGTGCGGCGGCACGTCCGGCGGCAGCGGCGGCGGGAGGTCGCGAATGTGCATCATCGCCACCGTCACGGCGTTCTCGGAGAGGAACGGCCGGTGCCCGGCGAGGCACTCGTACCCGCACACTGCCAGCGAGTACACGTCGCTGGTCGGCTCGGCGTCGTGCCCGAGAGCCTGCTCGGGTGCGATGTAGTGGGCGGTGCCCATCACCATGCCCGAGCGGGTCACCGGCACCGCGTCGGCGGCCTTGGCGACACCGAAGTCGGTGATCTTCACCTGCCCGGTCGGGGTGACCAGGATGTTGCCCGGCTTGACGTCGCGGTGCACCAGCCCGCGCTCGTGCGCCGCCTGCAGCGCGTGCCCGGCCTGCTCCAGGACGTCCAGCGTGCGGTCGGCGGACAGCCGGCCCTCGCGGGCCAGGATGCCGGCCAGCGGCTCGCCGGCCACCAGCTCCATCACCAGGTAGGCGATGTGCTGCGGCTCACCCGACCCGTCGGCCGACCGCGTGCCCGGCTCGACCGTCTCGCCGTAGTCGTGCACCCCGGCGATCCCCGGATGGTTCAGCGACGCCGTGGTGCGGGCCTCGGTGCGGAAGCGGTGCAGGAACTCCGCGTCGCCGGACAGCTCCGCCTTGAGCACCTTCACCGCGACCGTCCGGTCCAACCGGGTGTCGTCGGCCGCCCAGACCTCGCCCATCCCTCCGACGGCGATCCGGTTGGCCAGGCGGTAGCGGTCGGCGAGCAGCTGCCCCGAGGAGAGCATCCGGCTAACCTCCCCCGAGCGCGGCGGCGATCGTGGCGCGGCCCACCTCGGCGGCCACGGTGCCACCGGTCGCCGCGAGGCCACGGTTGCCGCCGGACTCGACGATCACCGCGATGGCGACCTTGGGGTCGTCGGCCGGCGCGAACGCGGTGTACCACGCGTGCGGCGGCGTCGCCTTCGGGTCGGTGCCGTGCTCGGCGGTCCCGGTCTTGGAGGCGATCTTCAGGTCGGCGCGCTTGCCGCCGCCCTTGGTGTTGGCCTCGGAGGCGATCATCATGTCGGTGAGGATCGTCGCGTTGGCCCGCGACATCGCCGGATCACCGGTGAGCTCCTCCGGCCGGAACTCCTCCATCTCCGACATGTCCTGGGCGAGCAGCGACTTCACCAACCGCGGCTTCATCGCCACCCCGCCGTTGGCGATCGTCGCCGAGAGCAGCGCGTCCTGCAGCGGGGTGAGCCGCACGTCGCGCTGGCCGATGCCGGTTTGGTACAGCTCGGCGGGGCTGGACATCGGGCCGAGCACCGACGTGGCCACCCGCATCGGGATGTACAGGTCGGTCTGGCCGATGCCGAAGTTCGCCGCGGTCTCGGTCAACTTCTCCTTGCCCAGGCTCGCGGCCAGTTCGGCATAGGCGGTGTTACACGAGTACGCCAGCGCGTCCTTGAGCGTGCTGCCCGGGCAGGTTTGGTGCCCGAAGTTCTCCAGGTCGGCGCCCCTGGTGCCGGGCAGTTGCACCTCCGCGGCGTTGGTGACCGGGGTGTCCGGGCCGGCGCCGTTCTCCAGCGCGGCGGCGGTGACCACCAGCTTGAACGTCGATCCCGGAGGGTAGGTCTCCTGAATCGCCCGGTTCAGCATCGGCTTGTTCGGGTTCTTGTTGAGCTCCGTCCAGGCCGTTTCCTGCTCCTTGCCGTCGTGCGAGGCGAGCCGGTTCGGGTCGTACGACGGGGTGGAGACCATGGCCAGGATGTCGCCGGTCTTCGGGTCCAGCGCCACCACGGCACCCTTGTAGCCGCGGCGCGTCATCGCGTTGTACGCGGCCTCCTGCACCGACGGCCGGATGGACACCCGGACATTGCCGCCGCGCGGATCCCTGCCGGTGATCATGTCGGAGAGCCGGCGGACGAACAGCCGGGGATCGGATCCGTTGAGGACCTCGTCCATGGCGCGTTCCAGTCCGTGAGCGCCATAGCGAATCGAGTAGAACCCGGTGACCGGCGCGTACGTCGCGCCGCCGGGGTAGGTGCGGAGGAACTTGAACTTGTCGTCGGTCGACTCGACCGCGGCCAGCACCTGGCCGGACTCGGACGCGGCGATCGTCCCACGCTGCCGCGAGTACTCGTCCAGCAGCACCCGGCTGTTGTGCCCGTCGGAGCGGTAGTCGTCGGCCTTCACCACTTGGATGTAGGTGGCGTTGACCAGCAGCAACGTCACCATGACCAGCATGGCGACGCCGACCTTGCGCAACGGTGTGTTCATCGGGGACCCCCTTGCGCCGGACCCGCCTCCGGTGGGCCCGCTTGCATCGGACCCGCTTGCATCGGACCCGAATGCGGCGAGTTCGTGTTCGAGGGGCGCTGCACCATCACGGTGTGCGCCTCGGCCAGTGGCGCCTGCTGCTGCGGCCGCGGCTTCGCCGGTGGCTGCGGTCGCCGAGCCGCGTCGGAGATCCGCAGCAGCAGCGCGACCAGGATGTAGTTGGCCAGCAGCGACGACCCGCCGTAGGACAGGAACGGCGTGGTGATGCCGGTCATCGGGATCAGCTTGGTGACGCCGCCGACGATGACGAACACCTGCATGACGATGGTGAACGACAGGCCGCCGCCGAGCAGCTTGCCGAACGTGTCCCGCACCGCCAGCGCGCTGCGCATCCCGCGGGTGGCCAGGATCAGGTACACCATGAGCAGCGCGGACAGCCCGATCAGGCCCAGCTCCTCGCCGATGGCGGCGGTGATGAAGTCGGTGTGCGCCTCGGGCACCATCTCCGGCCGCCCCGCGCCGAGCCCGGTGCCACCGAGCCCGCCGGTACCGAGCCCGAACAGGCCCTGCGCGATCTGGTATCCGCCGCCGGGCTCGTCGTATGTCGCCAGCGGGTCGATCCAGTTCGCCACCCGCTGCTGCACGTGGGTGAACAGGTTGTAGGCGATCAGCGCGCCGCCGAGGAACAACCCGAGCCCGAGCACCACCCAGATGACCCGCTCGGTCGCCACGTACAGCATCATCAGCACGACGCCGAAGAACAGCAGCGAGGTGCCGAGGTCCTTCTCGAAGACGAGGATGCCGAGGCAGGCCGCCGCGGCGATCAGGATGGGTCCGAGGTCGCGGGCCCGCGGCAGCTCCACGCCCAGCACCCGCTTGCCGGCCACGGTGAACAGCTCGCGCTTGGACACCAGGAACGACGCGAAGAAGATCATCAGCAGGATCTTCGCGAACTCACCCGGCTGGATGGACGCGAAGCCGAGCTTGATCCACACCTTGGCACCGTTGACCTCGGACAGCGACCGGGGCAGCAGTGCGGGCAGGGCCAGCGCGACGATCCCGACCAGGCCGGAGATGTAGGCGTAGCGGGTGAGCGCCCGGTGGTCGGGCACGACGATCAGCACCGCGAGGAACAACGCGAGCGCGAGGACGGTCCAGATCACCTGGGTGGGGGCGTCCGGGGAGAAGTCGCGGCCGAGCGACGCCGCCCGCTCCGCCCGCGCGGAGTCGATCCGGTAGATCATCACCAGGCCGATGCCGTTGAGCAGCGCGACCGAGGGCAGGATCAGCGGGTCGGCGTAGGGCGCCCAGCGGCGCACCGCGAGGTGGGCCACCGTGAAGATCGTCAGGTAGGCGAGTCCGTACCAGAAGATCGCCCAGGTGAGCTCCTGCTCCTGGTTGGCGTCGACCAGCACCAGCGCGATGGTCACGATGAACGCGGCGAACGCCAACATCATCAGCTCGGTGCCGCGCCGCTTGGGAAACTGCCGCGGCGGGTTGGTGGAGTACTGACCGGCCGGGGCGCTCGGGACGGGCTGACCCATCAGCGACCACCCGTGGTCGGCTGTCCTGGTCGGGGGCGGCAGTCCACCCCGGGCTGGCCGCGCTGCGGGGGCTCGGCCGCCTGGTCACCCTCCGGGGGCGGCGGGTCGGTCGGGTCCGTTTGCTCGGTCGGTTCGGTCTGTTCGGTCGACTGCTGCGGCGGGTCGCAGTAGTCCAGCACGTTGTTTCGGCGCAGCATGTCGATATAGCGACGGGCTTCCTGCAGGTTGTCCCGCTTCACCCCGTTGGCCACCGCCGCCCGCGCGTCCTGCTGCAGGTCGGTCAGCCGCAGCGGGTCGCACAGCGCCGCCTCGGGTGGGCACGAGCCCTCGGCCTGGCGGTGCAGGTCGAAGCCCAGGAGGCTGCCGGGCACGCCCTGGTAGATGACCACCTCACCGTCGCCGCCCTCGCCGACGTAGTACTGGTGGAGCACGAAGTAGCGGGTCGCGATCGCCGCAGCGGCCAGCAGGATCAGCGCCAGACCCAGCGCGACCAGCAGCCGTATCCGCTTACGGCGTTTGACTTTTGGGTCGAACCCCGGTTCCGCCGGCTCCACCCGCTGCGGTGGCGGTGGCGGCGCGGTGAGTGCCCTCGCCCTGGCGGCGGGGGAGTCGCCCTGGTGTTGCTCGTCGGTGCCGTCGCCCGCGGCGCCACCGACGATCGGCGCGTCCTCGCCGAAGTCGACGTCCACCACGTCGGCCACGATCACCGTGACGTTGTCGGTGCCGCCGCCCTTGAGTGCCAGCTCGATCATCCGGTCCGCGCAGTCCTGCGGGTCGGGGATCTGGATCGCCTCGGCCAGCGTCTCGTTGCTCACCATCCCGGACAGCCCGTCCGAGCACAGCAGGTACCGGTCGCCGGCGCGGGCCTCCCGCACGGTCAGGTGCGGCTCGACCTCGTGCCCGGTCAGCGCCTTGAGCAGCAGCGAGCGCTGCGGGTGGGTGGCCGCTTCCTCCTCGGTGATCCGGCCCTGCTCGAGCA
This sequence comes from Amycolatopsis arida, assembly GCF_900115565.1. GTDB lineage: Bacteria > Actinomycetota > Actinomycetes > Mycobacteriales > Pseudonocardiaceae > Yuhushiella > Yuhushiella arida. The sequence continues at coordinate 684,366 of NZ_FOWW01000003.1, forward strand.
GCTCGTTGACGAAGCTGTCGTCCCGGGTGATCTGGCTCAGCTGGCCGTTGCGGTAGAGGTAGGCCCGGGAGTCGCCGACGTGCACCAGGCCGAGCCGGGTGCCGGAGAACAGCACGGCGGTGAGCGTGGTGCCCATGCCGTCGAGGTCGGGGTCGTTGGCGACGAGCTCGGCGATGGCCGCGTTGCCCTGGGCGACCGCCTCGCGCAGCTGGGACAGCAGGTCGTCACCGGGCTCGTCGTCGTCGAGTGGGGCGAGCGAGGCGATGACCACCTTGCTGGCCACCTCTCCGGCGGCGTGACCACCCATGCCGTCGGCGAGGGCGAGCAGGCGGGGGCCGGCGTACACCGAGTCCTGGTTGCTGGAGCGCACCAGGCCCCGGTCGCTGCGGGCCGCGTAGCGGAGGACGAGAGTCATGGGCGAAGCTCGATCACCGTCTTGCCGATCCGGATGGGGACGCCGAGCGGGACTCGGAGGGGTGCAGTGACCTTAGCCCGATCGAGGTAGGTCCCGTTCGTCGAGCCCAGGTCTTCGACATACCAATCGTCGCCGCGCAACGACAATCGGGCGTGCCGGGTGGAAGCGTAGTCGTCGTCCAGCACCAAGGTGGAGTCGTCCGCGCGACCGATCAGGATCGGCCGGCCGTCCAGCGCGATGCGCGTGCCGGCCAGCGCGCCGTGGGTGACGACGAGCTGGCGCGGGGTCTTGCGCCCGCTGCGCGGCCTTGCCTCCTTCTTGTTGCGGCGGAACGACGGAATCGCGACGCGCAGGCCCGAGGCCGCGTACAGGTCAGAGCGGACCACGCGCAACGCGGCCAGCACGAACAGCCAGAGCAGGACGAGGAAACCTACTCTGGTGAGTTGAACAACCAGTTCCGGCACCTGTTGTGTCAGCTCCCGCCTCTTCGCGCCCAGCCCGCGGCGCGTGTTCGCCGCGGGTCCCCCGCGTGGTCGCCATTATGCGGGAGGCCCGCAGCCGAGCCGTGCGGGATCGCCGGAACGCGCCACCCGGTACCCGCAGTGTGGTCCCCACCTCGGTCGTGCGTCGCTCCGGCACGGTGGTCCGCGCCGTACTTCTTCCGTCCGCGCTCCCCACCCCGCCGGTGGTCGGCGGCCGTTCCCGGTGCCCCTGTGTCCGTCCGTGGGCTGGTGCTTACCGCCGGCAAGGACATGGGTTGAGCCGCCGGCGAGGCCCGTCAGCCCTGCGTGCGGAACACCAGGGACGAGTGCCCGACCCGGATCACGTCGCCGTCGGCGAGTTGCCACGTCTGCACCGGCGTGCCGTTCACCGTGGTGCCGTTGGTGGACCCGATGTCGGCCAGCGTCGCGCTCTGCCCGTCCCAGGTGATCTCCAGGTGCCGGCGGGACACCCCGGTGTCCGGCAGCCGGAAGTCCGCGTCCTGGCCACGGCCCACCACGTTGCCACCCTGCTTCAGGGTGTACGTGCGGTTCGACCCGTCGTCGAGCTGCAGCGTCGCGGCGAGCTGCCGGTTGCCGCCCGGCACCCCGGGCGGGGCGTAACCCTGCTGGGCGTACGGGTCCGGCGGTGGCTGCTGCGCCGGGTAGCCGGCCGGCGGGCTCGGCGGCGGCGGGGGCGCATAGCCCTGGTCGTACCCCGGCGGCTGGCCGGCGGGCTGGCCATAGCCCTGGTCGTAGCCCGGCTGGCCATAGCCCTGGTCGTACCCGGGCTGCTGGCCGTAGCCCTGGTCGTACCCGGGCTGCTGGCCGTAGCCCTGGTCGTAACCCGGCTGCCCGTAGCCCTGGTCGTAGCCCGGCTGGCCATAGCCCTGGTCGTACCCGGGCTGCTGGCCGTAGCCCTGGTCGTAACCCGGTTGACCGTAGCCCTGGTCGTAACCAGGCTGGCCGCCCGGCTGGCCATAGCCTTGGTCGTACCCGGGCTGGCCCTGCTGTCCGTAGCCGTACTGGCCCTGCTGGCCGTACGGGTCACCCTGGTCGTATTGGCCGTAGCCGGGGGGCTGGCTCATTGGTCGGTCTCCTGCGTCGCTGGTTCGTGCTGACCGCGGTCGGCTGCCGGCGTCGTGTGCGGTGACGTCGGGATCGACGGTCGAGCGGGTCCTGAACTGTCCAGTATGCAGCGCCTCGTTGCGCTCGAGCGAAACTACGACGTCACCATAGGTGTCCCAACCGTGCTCGGCGAGATGCTCCGCCACGGCGTCGGCGAGGACCATGGTGACGCGCTGCTCGTCCCCCGCCATCCGGTCGTGGTCAGCGGGCCCCAGCGAGACGATGTAGTGGTTGGGGGCGAGCAGCCGGCCGCCAGCCAGCTCGCGAACGTTGTCCTCACTCTCACGCTCCAGCGCCTGCGCCACTTCCTGCGTGACGACGTTGCCACCGAACATCCGCGCGAAGGTGTTCCCCACGATGCCCTCCAGCCGCCGGTCGAAGCGCTGAACGCGGCCCACGGGGAACATCTCCTTCGTCCTGCACGTGTGCTTCCGCAATAGATCGTATCTGGATACGGACCGTTCAACACGGGGGCGGGCGAAACCCGCCCGGCCCACCTGCTACGCTGACCTGGCTGTCGCAGTTGCTCAGGGCGAGTGGCGGAATGGCAGACGCGCACGGTTCAGGTCCGTGTGTCCGGAAGGACGTGAGGGTTCAACTCCCTCCTCGCCCACCCTGTTCGGTGGCGCTGTCGCGCCCACCTTCCCGGTTTCCCGTTTCGCTGTGGGGGGCCGAGCCCCCCACACCCCCCACGGTGCGAGCTCCTCGCCTTGGCGGGCGCTGGTGACGTTTGGTCGTGAACCAGCAAGGTGCGGGTGCGTCGTCTCATGGGCGCTTCGCTCGCTGGCGCTCGCTTGCTGGTGCCACCCGTGGGGACGGTGGGGCCCCGGGTGCGGCCTGGCTGCCGGCAGCCATGGCGACAAGGGGGCAGGGGGCAACAGCCATCCCTCCCCCCACCCCGATCCGAAGCCGCTTTGCGGTCGGGGGTGCCGTGTCAAGCCACTCTTTCCCGGCTTGACACGGTGCCGCCGACCGTCAACACAATCACGGCTTCGGGGTGGGGAGACCAAGCATCCCGAGGCTTCGGGATGGGGACGCCGAGAATTCCACCCCGTCAGACACTGTCGGCCCAGCTCAGGGCAGCGGGGGTCAGGCTGGGGAGGTGGCCAGGGTGGTGAGGAAGTGGCGGAGGCCGGGGTCCCAGCCTTCGGTGTCGCCGAAGTCGTCGTAGAAGGTGGTCAGGGCCAGGGCCACCTGGAGGGCGCGGAGCTGCCGGCACCGGGCGAGCAGCTCCGGGTCCGGATCCAGATGCCGCACCTCGGCGCCGGCGTCCATCATCGAGGCGAGGTCCCACTCCATCGGCCCGCGGCACACGTCCTCGAAGTCGATCCACACCAGGCCGGCCCGGGTGGCGACCAGGTTCCCCGGGTGGGCGTCGCCGTGCAACGGCCGCACGTCACCACCCGGCGCGGCCAGGAACGGGGCCAACCGCTCGGCCGACGCGTGCAGCAGGTCGACCTCCGCCGCGCTCAGGAACTCCCGCTCGCCGGACGCGGCGAGCAGCTCCATGCCACGCCGGATGTCGTGCCCGGCGACCAGCGGGAGCTCACCCGGGTAGGTCCGCAGGGCGGCGTGCAGGTCGGGCAGCATCGCCACACCGTCGGCAGCGGTCGGGGTCCGGCTCGAGATAGCGCCAGAAGCTGACCGCGAAGCCGTCCGCCTCGTGTGGTCCCGGCGGCAGCTCCGAACTCGGCGCCACCACCGGCGCGCCCTGCCCCGCCAGGAACGCCGTGACGTCGATCTCCAGCCGGAGCCAGTCCGCGATGGGCGAACGCAGCCTCGGCATACGGGTCGCCACCCGCGCCACCACCGGCGCCGGCCGGAGGTGAACCATCAGCGAGAACAGATCGGCGAGCACCACCGGCTCCTCGACTCGGAGACCATGGGCACGCGCCAGCCCCACGGCCGCGGACACCGCACGCCGAGAGTGCTCCGCCCGGGTGTGTGATCGTGTGGTGCTCACAGTGGCCCCCTTGTGACTGCGCTCACGCGAGCGTCGCACTCTACTCGGGGCCCCGCTGGGGCTGGTCGGGGAACCAGGCGGCCCTTGTCTCGGGTGGCGCTTGGCGTGCCCCTCGGTTAGCCCGTGCCGGGCTGGCACGAGCTGGGCAACGGCAGAACCGAGGGGACCACTGCTCGGGGGCTTCCCGTGTCGGGTTCGCCACTGGTTCTCGCGTGGGCCGTGATCCCTGGTGCCGCCGCCCGCGTGGGGCGGCGGCTTCCTGCCTCCGTCTCGGTCAGCGGCGGCTGGGGAACTCCACCACCTGCTGGAACGTGGGGCGGTTCTGGGTGCTGATCTTGTCGTGGGTGATGCCGCCCAGCGGGCGGTGCACCAGGGAGTCCGCGCACCACTGGTCGCCCGCCGCGCAGTCGGCGTCGCCGGGGTAGACCTCGGCGATCGGCTGCGCCACCGCCTGGCGCAGCGTGTCCAGCAACACCTGCCGGCACCGCTCGAGGTCACCGCCGCCGCAGAACCGGGCGCCCAGCGGTCCGCGCACCGGATCGCCGAGCAGCGCCCGCACGTCCTTGTGCACGTACCCCCACCAACCGGCCTGGTACGCCGACCCCTGGTGCGGCTGCCCGACCCGCTTGCCCGGCACCTCGTTCTGGAACCCCGACGGCGACTCGTTGATCTGCAGCACCCCGACCATCGCGTCGAAGGCCGCACTGCCCATCCCCGGCTCGAACTGCGCGCGCACCAGCAGCGGCCACCACGCGTCCATGATCTTGATCGCCTCGGCGTGGGCATATTCTTGGCTGCCCGGTCGCGTCTCCTGCCGCAGCCCGCCCGCCGCGGCCCACGCCCGCAGCGTGGCCACCGCCGGCTCCGAGGTCGGCGCCGTGTCGATCACCCGCAGCAGCTCGGGCAGCACCTGCTCGACCCGCAGGTCCGCCAGCCCCGCCTCGGCCATCGCGCTGGTCAGCTCCCCGCGGTTCACCTTGCCGCCATCGGCGACGAGCTCCCGCACCCGCCGGTCGAGCAGATCACCCCGGTGCACCGACGACTTCTCGTACCCGGCCGCCGCGTACTCCAGCGCCTGCGCGTTGTTCCAGCTGATGTAGTAGTCCTGGTTCACCGACCTCGGGTGCTCGGCGAACGGGGTGTACTCCGCCACGTTCCCCTCCGGGTTCCAGCCCCGCCAGTCGAATCCGGCGTCGCCCCGGATCGGCATGCTCGGGTCCACCACCGGCGAGCGCCGCGGGTTCGCCCCGGAGTTGAAGTACGCGGTGTCGTCAGCGTCGGCGTAGAACCAGTTGAACGTGAAGTTCACCTTCGCCGCGGCCCGTTGGAAGTCCTGCGCCGAGCGGATCGCGTCCGGGTCGTTGAACTCCTGGAACCCGAGCAGCGAGTCCACCTCGTGCAGGAAGGTCGAGCGCAGCGCGGCGTAGGCCACCGGCTTCCCGTCGACCACCGCGCGATGGGTCACCGGACCGTAGACGGTCCGGAAGCCGCGCAGCGTGTAGGACCCGGCCGGTGTCGGGTCGGCCACGCTGGGTCGCCACGCGTTCCGCCGCTCCACGACGTCCATCGGCCGGCACTCGCCGCGGAACCGGTAGGCGTTCGACTCCTTCGTCGCCGGCGCCCCGCTCGGCTCGCACAGCTCGACGGCGTAGGTGTCGATGATGTCCTGCGCCGACGTCGTCGCGCTCCACGCGTAGTCCTGGCCGCGGCCGAGCAGCACGTAGAAGCTCAACCCGGCGAACGACGCACCGCGCGCGCTGATCCCCGGCCCCTGCAGCTCCTGCAACATCAGCAGTTGCGGTGCGAAGTACCCCGTCTGCGGGCCGAACACCGCCACCGGGTGGCCGCTCTCGGAATGCCGGCCGGACACGACCAGCGCGTTGGACATCCCGTGCCGCTGCTCGAGCAGGTTGGCCGGGAGCACGCCGTCGGTGAACATGCCGCGCGCCGGCTCCAGCTCCTCCGGCGCGGGCACCCGCTCCGGCGCGGCGGAGCCGGCCGCCGATCCGGTGCGGTCGAACACCAACTGCTGCGGCGTCACCGACCCCGGCTCGGGCATGGCCCGGCCCCGCGCGTTCGCCGGCGTCCTCCCGTACGGGAAGCGTTGCCCGTCGTGCAGGGTGCGCACGGCCTCCGGGTCGTCCTCGGCGCGCAGGCTCCGCCACACCTCCTCGCCGCGCGCGAGCCCGTAGCGCTCCTGGACGGCCAGCTTGGCGATGGCCGCCCGCACCTCGCCGCCACCGCCGCCGCCGAACTGCGCGCCGACCACGGACGCCAGCACCACCAGGTCGGTGAGGGTGAACGGGTCGATCCTGCCGGCGTTGGTGATCGCGTCGACGTGCCCGGTGAGCACGTACTCGCCCGGGAAGTAGCGGCCCCGGTGTGCCTGCCGGATGTAGGTGTTGATGCCTTCCACATAGGACCGCGCGTCGGCGAGGCCCTGCGCGCCGCGCGGGCCGGAGCGGGCGACCGTGTCGATCTGCTGGCGCAGCTCCTCCTCGGTGTACGGCGCGGCGCTGAAGAACCGCTGCTCCAGGCTCCGGTTGGCGTCGGCGCCACCGGCGAACGGCGTGAGCTGGCCGCGCCCGACGCGGCGCATGATGTCCATCAGCCACAGCCGGTCCTGCGCGGCGGCGTACCCGGCGCCGAACGTGGTGCCGGACCGGGTGGTGCCGAAGACGTGCGGCACCCCGGTGGTCCTGTCCCGGATGATCGTCACGTCGGCCCGCGGCGAGACCCGGCTCTCCACCTGCTCGGGCGGCACGCCGAAGGACGCGTCGTTGAAGAACCGGGAGATCGTGCCGGTGGTCAGTCCGCGGTGGTGGTCGGCGAGCGCCGCGTACTTGCCGAGCTGGTCGGCGGCGTGCCGGGGTCGGGTGCCGAGCGTGCGGTGGGCGAGGATCTCGGCGAGGGTGGCGTTGCCGTTCTGGCCCGGCGGCAGGATGTCGGCGCACTGGCCGCCGCAGTAGTCGGTCACCGCCGGAAGGGGTGCCGGCTCGGCGGCGGGCACCGGAAGGGTCAGCACCATGCCCGTGACGAGCACGGCGGTCGCGATCAGGGCGGGCGGGCGGACTCGCATACCGGCGCCTCCTTCGGCCGATTGTGGCGCCGAGCACATTACCGACGAGTACGGCAATTCGTGAAGACTATTCGCGTTCTGTCCCTCGGTTGGCCTACCCGGGTGGGGGGGGGGGTCGGCCCTACCGGCCGATTGTGGATCACCAGAACACGAGTCGGGGGTCGGCGGGATTACCGGGAACACCGCGGGGCAGCAGACTCGGCAGGTATGACGATCATCGACCGGGCGCCGCCCGCGCCCACCCCACCACGGACCGGCAGCGACTTCGCCGAGCTCACCCGGCGGGTCTCCGCCGCCGGGCTGTTCGACCGGCGGCCCGGCTACTACGTCGTCCGGCTCGGCCTCGTCGCCACGCTGTTCGCCGGCGGTTGGGTTGCCTTCGCCGCGCTGGGCGACAGCTGGTGGCAGCTCCTGCTCGCGGTGTTCTTCGCCGTCCTGTTCGGACAGATCGCGCTGGTCGCGCACGACCTGGCGCACCGGCAGGTGTTCCGCACCCGCCGGCCCAGCGGGATCACCGGCCGGCTCGCCGGGAACCTGGGTATCGGGATGAGCTACGGCTGGTGGATGGACAAGCACACCCGGCACCACGCCAACCCGAACCACGCCAACCCGAACCACGCCGACCTCGACCCCGACGTCGAGCCGGACGTTCTCGTGTGGTCCACCGACCAGGCCCGGGCCAGCCGGGGCCTGCCCCGGTTCCTCGGCCGCTGGCAGGCGTTCCTGTTCTTCCCGCTGCTCACGTTGGAAGGGCTGAACCTGCACTACTCGAGCGTGCGCGCGCTGTTCCGCCCGACGATGAGGCGCCGCGGGCTGGAGGCCACGCTGCTGCTGCTCCACGTGGTCGGCTACCTCGGTGCGCTGTTCCTGGTGCTCTCACCGGGCAAGGCGCTCGTGTTCCTCGCGGTGCACCAAGGGCTGTGGGGTGTCTACATGGGATCGATCTTCGCCCCGGGGCACAAGGGCATGTCGATGATCGAGCCCGGCCAGAAGCTGGACTTCCTGCGCCGTCAGGTGCTCACCTCCCGCAACGTGCGCGGGAGCCGGTTCGTCGACGTCGCCATGGGTGGACTCAACTACCAGATCGAGCACCACCTGTTCCCGCACCTGCCGACACCGCACCTGCGCCGCGCCCGGCCGATCGTTCGCGGGTACTGCGCCGAGCTGAGCCTGCGCTACCACGAGACGGGGTTGCTGCGGTCCTGGGCGGAGGCACTGGGCCACCTCCACCGGGCCGGCGCACCCCTGCGCGCGGCGGGTTGACCTCGAGCTGGCTGGAGGTCGCACGCTGGGGGCATGAACGTGCGGATCGGAGTCGCCCTGCCCTCCCTGGACCAGCCGGATCCCCGTGCCGTCGTCGCCGGCGCCCGGCACGTCGAACGGCTCGGCCTCGAGTCCGCCTGGGCGTCCGACGTGATCATCGGCGACGGCACGCCGTCGCTGGAGAGCGTGGTCGTCCTCGCCGCGGCCGCCGGCGCCACCAGCCGGGTCCGGCTCGGGTTCGGCGTGCTCGTACTCCCGCTGCGTCCGGTCCCGCTACTGGCCGCGCAGCTGGCGACGCTGCAGCACGTGTCCGCGGATCGGGTCGTCCTCGGGGTCGGCGTGGGCGGCTTCCCGGAGTCCCCGTTCTGGCGGGCCAGCGGCGTGCCGCCCGGCGAGCGTGGCCGTCGCACGGACGCCGCGCTCGCGCTGTTGCCGGGCCTGGTGTCCGGGGCCCGCACCGACGTCGGCGGGGTCGGTGTCGAGCTGGCGCCCGGCGCGACCCGGCCACCGATCCTGGTGGGTGGCGGCGGATCGGAGGCCGTGTTGCGCCGGGTGGTCCGGTTCGGCGACGGGTGGCTGCCCTCGCTGACCACGCCCGCCGCGGTCGCCCGCGGCGCCCGCCGGCTCCGCGAGCTCGCCGACGGCAGGGCGGCGCCGACCATCACGGTCGGGGTGCACACCACCTTCGGTCCGCCGTCCACACAGGACGACGTGCTACGCGACCTGGTCGGTCACCACGGGATGACGCCGGATGAGGCGGCGAGCGTCGTGGTGTCCGGCGACCCGCCCGCGGTGGCCGAGCGTTTCGCCGCCTACGTCGAGGCCGGCGCCGAGCGGATCCTGGTGGCGCTCGACGGTCCGGACTGGATGCGGCAGTGCGAGCTGCTGGCCGAGGTCGACACGCTGCTGCGGTGACCGGGCGCGGCCGGGCGTGGTTGGTTACGGTGGGCTCGACCCGACACCCCACCGACATCACCGGCATCACCGACATCACCGAGCCGACCATCGGCCACCCGACGACCACCGCACGAGGAGCGCGCATGCCCGCCGACAAGCCCGAGGTCGACCTGCCGGACGGCCCGCCACCGACCGACCTGCGGGTCACCGACCTCACCGTCGGCGACGGCCCCGAGGCCCACCCGGGCGCCACGGTCAGCGTGCACTACGTCGGGGTCTCGCTCTCCACCGGTGAGGAGTTCGACGCCTCCTACAACCGCGGCCAGCCGCTGCCTTTCCCGCTCGGCGCCGGCCGGGTCATCCCCGGTTGGGACCAGGGTGTGACCGGCATGCGCGTCGGCGGCCGCCGCCAACTGGTGATCCCACCGCACCTCGCGTACGGCGACCGTGGCGTCGGCGACGTGATCAAGCCGGGCGAGACGCTGGTGTTCGTCGTCGACCTGGTCGACGTCTCCTGAGCGCCCGCGGCCGGCCGTCTACCGTGGACCCGTGCACGACGACTGGTCCCTCCGCACCCGCGCCGTGGCGGCCGGCCGGCCGCAGCGAGCGGGGGAGCCGCTGAACGTCCCGATCGTGCCGGCGAGCACGTTCGCCGCCGGCGGCGAACGCGCCTACTCGCGGGAGGACGGCACGCCGACGTGGGCGGCGCTGGAGGAGGCGATCGGCGCGCTCGAAGGCGGGCACGCCACCGCGTTCGCGTCGGGACTGGCCACGCTCTCCGCCGTGCTGGACGTCCTGCCGGTCGGTGCCGTGGTCGCGGTGCCGACGTTCAGCTACGCCGGCACCCGCGCCGTGCTCGACCACGCCGAGCGCGCCGGCCGGCTGCGGGTCGAACGGATCGCGCCCACCAACACCGCCGCGTGGGTGGCCGCCACCGAACGCGTCGACCTGGTGTGGTTAGAGTCGCCGACCAATCCGACGCTGGACCTCGTCGACATCCCCGCGATCACCGCCGCCGCGGCCGCCCGGCCGCGCCGCCCCCGGGTGGTGGTGGACAACACCTTCGCCACCCCGCTTGGCCGCCGCCCGCTGTCGCTCGGCGCCGACGTCGTGGTGCACAGCGCCACGAAGCTCATCGGCGGGCACAGTGACCTGCTGCTCGGACTCACCGTCACCGCCGACCCCGCCCTCGCCGGCGAGCTGCGCGCGGCCCGCACCCGCGGCGGCGCCACCCCGGGCGCGCTCGAGGCGTGGCTGGCGCTGCGTGGCCTGCGCACCCTGCCGGTGCGCCTGGCGGAGGCCGGTCGTAGCGCGGCCCTGCTGGCCGAGCGGCTCGCCGAGCACCCGGCGGTGCGCGTCGTGCGGTATCCCGGCGAGGGCACCATGGTCGCCTTCGAACTGGCCGACGCCGCGGCGGCCGACCGCGTGTGCGCGGGGCTGACGTTGATCCGGCACGCCACCAGCCTCGGCGGCGTGGAGAGCTGCGTCGAGCGCCGGGCCGCGCTGGCCGGGGACGCGCACGTCCCGGCCGGGCTGGTCCGGTTCAGCGTGGGCCTGGAGGATCCGGCCGACCTGTGGCGCGACCTGGCCGCCGCCCTCGACCGGGTCGGTTGACGCCGGGTTCGAGCGCCCGCGGAAAAGTAGTCCGAATTGGATGCTCCGAACGGAGTAAGGCCGCCATGGTTGTCGTGGAACGGGCTGTTCCGCGGCCGGGCGGGACGACGGCAAGCCACTGGATCGGGGTCGCGGTTTACTACCCGACGTAGAGACATGTCCCCCGATTAGGGCTTTTTCTCCATAAGGGGGAGTGGTTTTTGGGCCGTTTGTTGCCCTGTGTATGCTCCGGCTCGCTCGACTGGGTGTGCTTTCAGCTCGACGGTGCTAGCTCCGCCCGCACGTGCACGACCGGCGGCGGCACCGCACGGACCTTGCGGGAACGCAGTTCGGACGTCTTAAGGAGACACATGCGCGGTAAGAGACTCCTCCAACGGACCGGCGCCGCCGTTCTCGGCGCGTCGATGGTGGTGATGTGTGGCGCCCTGCCCGCCACCGCCGAGAGTGCGAAGGGACGGGTCGAGAAGAAGGCCCACGCGGAGGGCTACGGGGTCGCCTTCACGGACGGTGGTGCTCCGACGAAGCTCTTCAGCATCAAGCTGGACGGTGGTGAGAAGCTGGTCACCTACTGCATCCAGGTTCACGTCGACGCCTTGACCGATGTGGACATGATCGAGCGGCCGTGGGACGGCTTCCCCGACAAGGAGTCGCCGTTCCACAAGAACCGCGACAAGATCAACTGGGTGCTGCACCACAGCTACCCGGCCATCGAGCTGGCCGACCTCGAGAAGAAGCTGACCGACGAGGGCATCTCGTTCACCGGCGGGCTGGACCAGAAGGAAGCCATCACCGGCACGCAGGCCGCGGTCTGGCACTTCAGTGACGGCAAGGACCTCAAGAAGGTGGCCGCGCCGGACGAGTCGGCCGCGGACGTGAAGTCCCTCTACGACTACCTGACCGGTGTCGAGAACAAGGGCGTCGGCGAGCAGCCGACACCGGCGCTGGAGGTCAGCCCGGCGAAGGCCGAGGGCAAGGCCGGCAGCCGGGTCGGGCCGTTCACCGTGCGGACCACCGGCCAGATCAACGAGCTGGTCACCGAGCTGCCGGAAGGCGTCGAGATCACCGACGCCGACGGCAAGGAGATCGCGCCGGAGGACATCAAGGACGGCACCGAGCTCTACTTCGACGTGTCGGATGACGCCGCCGCCGGCGGGGGCGCCTTCGAGCTGAAGGGCAGCGCCCATCTCGACACCGGCCGGCTGTTCGTGATGAAGGGCTACTCCGACGAGCACAAGGCTCAGTCAATGATCGTCGCGAAGTCGGACAAGTCGAAGTTGACCGCGGGCGCGAAGGGCTCCTGGACCGCCAAGCCGGAGACGCCCGGCACCACGCCGCCGGAGACCGCCCCGGCCGGGCCGACCACGCCGCCGACCACGGAGGCGCCGGTGCGGCCGCAGGCCGACCAGGACGACCTGGCGCAGACCGGGTTCTCCGCGCTCACCCCGCTGCTGATCGGCGCCGGCCTGCTCGGCGCGGGCGCGGTGACCCTGCTGCTGGTGCGCCGCCGCCGCGGCACCGCCTGATCCGGACGGGTGGGACCGGCGCCGGCCGCCGGTCCCACCCGTGTCCGCGTTCCCTGACCCCGTGTCCGCGTTCCCTGACCCCGTGTCCGCGTTCCCTGACCACGTGTCCGCGTCGCACGGCGCGGACACCCGTACCCAGGGCGCGGACACACCGACCGCGGGCGCGCGGATGAAGCACGGGCCCGGGGCCGCCTCCAGGGGGAGTGGTCCCGGGCCCGACCCGTGTCCCGGGTCAGCCCACCCCGGCCGTGGGGTACGGGAAGTCCCGCGGTGACGCGGCGCCCGGCAGCACCCAGCGGCGCATCCCGGCGTCGCACACCGCGTAGCCCCAGTTGATCAGTCGTTCCTGGACGGTCGGCGGGACGTGGTGCAACCGGGTCGGCAGCTCGGCCAGCGCCAGGGTCCGCTCGGCCGGCGCGGGCAGGGCGTCCGGCAGGCCGAAGTCGGCGATGTCCCGGTAGGTGCCCCAGTACGCGCCGCGGAAGTCCCCGCGGTCGTAGGACGCCAGCAGCGCCCGCTTGCGCAGGCTGCGCACCTGGTTGTCCACCACGTCCACCGCGCGCAGCACGTGCCGCGGCCAGTCCCGGGGCACCCGGCGCAGCCGCCGGATCCGCCGCCCGCCGTCACTCACCAGCACGGTCGCGCAGCACTCGGTGGCCGGGTCGAGCGCGAGGTTGTCGAACACGCCGCCGTCGGAGAGCACCACCCCGCGTCCGCCGTGCCGCAGCACCACGGGGGACAGGAACGGCGGGAACGCCGAGGACGCCGCGACGGCCGTGGCCAGCGACACCACCGGCGGCAGCGGCCCGGAATCCGGATCGCCCATCGCCGCGCCGGAGAACCGCCACAGCGCCCCGGTGCGCAGGTTCGTCGCGGTGAACACGAACCGCGGCGACTCCGGCAGCTCGGCCAGCATCCGCCGGCCGAACAGGTGCCGGCGCAGCGACGCGGCCACCTCCTCGCCGACGCTGCGCCACGGCCGCGCCAGGCCGCGCAGCACCGCCCGCGCGTCGATGTTCACCCCGGCCAACGCCCGCACCGGCCGCACCACCCGCTCCTGGAACGCCACCGCCACCCCGTGCCGGAACTCCAGGTCGGGCCAGGCGTGGGCGAGCACGCCGGCGGCGATGGCGCCGCTGGACACGCTGGAGATCACCGCCAGCCGGGGCAGCTGACCCAGCTCGTTGAGCCGCCACAGCACGCCGGTGTGGAAGAGCATCGCCCGGTAGCCGCCGCCGGAAAGGCACAGCCCGACGCCGCTCCGCTCCATCTCTCCAGGGTAGTGGCGCTCAGTGCTGGTCCAGTAACGGTTCGAGCATGGCTCGTCGCTCGGCCGGCACGTACTCGGCGTAGTAGTCGTACAACGCGCGACGGGCCAGCCGGCAGGCCAGCGGCCCGTCCTGGTCGCGCACCGCGCGCAGGACCTCGGTGTGGTGCGCCAGCGACGCCCGCATCAGCGCGCGGCGGTCGTCGGCGTGCGCCAGCTTGTCCTCGATCAGCTCCAGCACCACGCCGCGCACCACCTGGCCGCACACCACGATCAGCGAATTCTGGGTGGCCCGCGCCACGGCCTCGTGGAACGCCACGTCCGCCTCGCTGAAGGCGGTGTAGTCGTCGTCGACGTGCGTGCGCATCGCCGCCAGCGCGATCTCCATCTCGGCGAGCTGCTCGGCCGTGCGTAGTCGCGCCGCGAGCAGGAACGCCGACCCCTCCAGCTGCATCCGGAACTGCAGCAGCTCGGCCAGCCCGAGGTGCTCGGCGCGGGCCAGCCGGCGCATCGACTTCTCGAGCGTCGCCGGGGACGGCGGGAGCACCTCCGGGCCGCGCGGGTCGCCGGCCCTCGACCGGATCACCGCGCCGGCCTGCAGCACCCGTAGTGCCTCGCGCACGGTCGACCGGCTGACCCCGAACTGGGCCATCAGGTCCCGCTCGCTGGGCAACCGCGCGCCGGGGGCCAGCCGCCCGCTCAGCACGGCCTGCTCGATCTGCTCCACGACGCGCTCGTAGGCGCGTACCGGCGCCACGGGTTCGAACCGCACCGGATCCGCCTCCCTCGCCGATACCCCTTGACCTACATCACGCCGGGTGCAAACCTAGGCCACTGGTCCGACCAGCATACTAACCTGGGGTGCCTATGCGCGGCCGACTGCGGCGAACAACCCTCGCGCTGGTCCTTGCCATGTCGGCCGGGCTCACCGGAACGGCGTGCACGGCGGGGTCGACCGCCGCCGTGGGTGGCGGCGAGGACACCCTCGCGGTCGGGTTCACCGCCGAGCCGCAGAACCTCGACTTCACCACCACCGACGGCGCCGCCATCCCGCAGGCGCTGCTCTACAACGTCTACGAGGGCCTGGTGAAGCTCGACGCGAACGCCGAGATCGTTCCACTGCTGGCCGAGTCCTGGACGGTCAACGCCGACCGCACGGTGTACGACTTCCAGCTGCGGGAGGGCGTCCGGTTCGGCAACGGCGCTCCGTTCACCGCCGAGGACGTGAAGTTCTCCGTCGAGCGGGTGAAGTCCGAGTGGACGGTGTCGCTGAAGTCCAAAATGGACGTCGTGGACCACGTCGAGGTGGTCGGCCCCACGCACGCCAGGGTGGTGCTGAGCAGGCCCAGCAACGCCTGGCTGTTCGACATGGCCGGCAGGGTGGGCGCCATGTTCAGCCCCACCGGCGTGGCCGACCTCGCCAACTCGCCGGTCGGGACCGGACCCTACGAGGTGGCGCAGCGGCGGCGCGGCGACTCGATCGTGCTGCGCGCCAACCCGGACTACTGGGGCAGGGCGCCGGAGTACCGGACGGTGGTCCTGAAGTACTACAAGGACCCCACCGCGATGAGCAATGCCCTGCTGAGCAACGGCATCGACGTGATCTCCTCGATCACCGCGCCGGACGCGATCCCCCAGTTCGAGCGGGACACCCGGTTCACCGTGCTGCAGGGCACCACGAACGGTGAGGTCGTGCTCGCCTACAACAACGCCCGCCCGCCGCTGGACGACGTGCGGGTGCGCCGCGCGCTCACCCTCGCCGTGAACCGGGAGGCGCTGCTGACCACCGCGTGGGCCGGGCGCGGCACGTTGATCGGCAGCATGGTCCCGCCCACCGACCCGTGGTACGAGGACCTCTCCGGGCACTACCCGTACGACCCTGGCCGGGCGCGGGCGTTGCTCGCCGAGGCCGGTCAGCCGACCCCGACGCTGCGGTTGCGCGTCCCGAACCTGCCGTACGCCGTGTCGGCGGCCCAGGTGGTGGCCTCCGAGCTGGGCAAGGTGGGGGTGACCGTGGCGATCGAGCCGCTGGACTTCCCGGCCGTGTGGCTGCAGCAGGTGTTCACCGACCACGACTACGACCTGTCGATCATCCAGCACGTCGAGGCGCGGGACATCACGACGTTCGGCCGGCCGAGCTACTACTGGGGCTACGACAACCCGCGGGTGCGCGACCTGCTCGCCGCGGCCGACACCGGGACCAGGCGGGAGCAGGTCGCGGCGATGCGGGAGGTGGCCAGGACGATCACCGAGGACGCCGCGGCCAACTGGCTGTTCCTGTTCCCGAACGTGGTGGCGGCGAAGAAGAAGGTCACCGGGCTGACCCCGAACCAGGTGAGCGAGTCGTTCGACCTGACCGGGCTGGGGCGCGCCCGATGAGGCCCGCCGACGTACTCCGCACCGAGGAGGCGGCGGCGGGCACCGCCGACGTACGTCCTTCCGCGACGGCGGTAGGCATCACCCCGCACGGACTCCCTGCCGGGGAGGCGGCATGGCGGTAGCGATCGTTCGGCGCGCGGCGATCTTCGTGGCCAGCGTGCTGGTCGCCTCGGTGCTGGTGTTCCTGTTCATGGCGGTGCTGCCCGGCGACCCCGCGCAGGTGGCGTTGGGCGTGAACGCGACCCCGGAGCTGGTCGAGCGGACCCGGCAGGAGTTCGGCATCGACCGGCCGCTGGTCACCCAGTACCTGGACTGGATGGGCAACGTGCTCGGTGGCGACTTCGGCCGCTCGTACGTGACCAGGGAGGCCATCGGGCCGCAGCTGGTCGACCGGCTCGGGGTGACGCTGTGGTTGGTCGGCGCCGGGATGCTGGTCGCGGTGCTGGTCGCCGTGCCGCTCGGCACGCTCGCCGCGGTGCGCCACCGCCGGGTCAGCGGCGCCGTGATCTCCGGCGCCAGCCAGCTCGGCGTCGCGGTGCCGGCGTTCCTGGCCGGGATCGTCCTGGTGCAGGTCTTCGCGGTGCGGCTGGGCTGGCTGCCGTCCGGCGGGTGGACCCCGCCGGTGGTGGACCCGGTGGAGTGGCTGCGCGGGCTGGCGCTGCCGGCGCTGTCGCTCGGGCTGGTGCAGGGCGCGGTGCTGACCCGCTACGTTCGTTCCGCGGTGCTCGACGTGCGGCGCGAGGACTACCTGCGTACCGCGCGGGCCAAGGGGTTGCGACCGCTGCCGGCGTTGCTGCGGCACGGGCTGCGCAACGCCGCGGTGCCGGTGGTCACCGTGCTCGGGCTGCAGCTGGCGACGCTGCTCGTCGGCGCGGTCGTGGTGGAGCGGGTGTTCGTGCTGCCGGGGCTGGGCAGCATGCTGCTCGACTCCGTCGCCGCCCGCGACCTGCTCGCCGTGCAGAGCATCGTGCTGGTGCTGGTGGTCGGCGTGCTGCTGGTGAACTTCCTGGTCGACGTGGCGTACGCGGTGCTCGACCCTCGGCTGCGGAGGTCCTGAGATGGCCACCCTCACCCCCGTTCGCGGGCGCACCCGGTCGACGTCCTCGGCGAGTCTGGTCGTCGGCGCGGTGCTGGTCGGCTTGGTGGTGCTGGCCGCGCTGGTGTCGTTCGTCTGGACGCCGCACGACCCGTTGCTGGTCGACGCCAGCGTGCGGCTGCTCGGCCCGACCGGCGAGCACGTGCTCGGTACCGACAAGTTCGGCCGCGACCTCGCCAGCCAACTCATGGTGGGTGCGCGGACCACGCTGTACGTCGGCATCGTCGCGGTCGGCATCGCGGCGCTGGTCGGCACCCCGCTCGGCATCCTCGCCGGCATGGTCGGCGGCTGGCCGGGCGAGCTGGTGATGCGGGCCAACGACCTCGTGCTCGCGTTCCCCGCGCTGCTGCTGGCGATCATGTTCGGCGCGGTGTACGGCGCGAGCACGCTCACCGCGATGGTCGCCATCGGGATCGCGACCGTGCCGGCGTTCGCCCGGATCGCCCGGTCCGGCACGATGCAGGTGATGAGCACCGAGTACGTGCTCGCCGCGCGGGCCGCCGGCCGGTCCCGCCCGCACATCGCGGTGCGGCACGTCCTGCCGAACATCGCCGGGCTGGTGATCGTGCAGTCGTCGGTGTCGTTCGCGATCGCCGTGCTGGCCGAGGCGGCGCTGTCGTTCCTCGGCTTCGGCACCAGCCCGCCCACACCGTCGTGGGGCCGGATGCTGCAGGAGTCGCAGGAGCTGCTGGCCGTGGACGCCCGGCTCGCGCTGGTGCCCGGCGCCGCGATCGCGATCGCCGTGCTGGGGTTCAACCTCCTCGGCGACGGGTTGCGCGACCGGTTCGACCCTCGACTGGAGGCCCGCCGATGACCACGCCCGTGCTGGAGGCGCGCGGCCTGGACGTGTCCGTCGGGGACACCCGGCTGGTGCGCGACGTCGACCTCACGGTTGGTCCCGGCGAGCGGGTCGGGTTGATCGGCGAGTCCGGGTCGGGCAAGTCGCTCACCGCGGCGGCGGTCATGGGACTGCTGCCGGAGGAGCTCACCGCCACCGGTTCGGTCACCCTCGCCGGCGAGGAACTGGTCGGTGCCGCCGAGGCCCGGCTGTCCCGGCTGCGCGGGAGGAAGATGGGCATGGTGTTCCAGGAGCCGATGACCGCGCTCAACCCGGCGATGCGGGTGGGCCGGCAGGTCGCCGAGGTGATGCTGCTGCACGGCACCCGGCCGAACCGCCGGGCGGCGTGGCGGGCCGCGGTCGACCTGCTCGACTCGGTCCGGCTGCCCGACCCGGAGCGCACCGCGCGGGCCTACCCGCACCAGCTCTCCGGCGGCCAGCGGCAGCGGGTGCTGCTCGCCATCGCGCTGGCCAACGACCCCGCGCTGCTGATCTGTGACGAGCCGACCACCGCGCTGGACGTCACCGTGCAGGCGCGGATCCTGGAACTCATCCTCGCGGCCACCCGCGAGCGGGGCACCGCGCTGCTGTTCATCACGCACGACCTCGCCGTGGTCGCCACCGTGTGCGAGCGGGTGCTGGTGATGTACGAGGGCCGCATCGTCGAGTCCGGCCCCACCCGGCGGGTGCTCGGCGCGCCGGAGCACGAGTACACCCGGCGGCTGCTGGCCGCGTCCGACCTGGAGGTGAGCGCGTGATCGAGGTGCGCGACCTGTGGCGGACCTACCGGCGGCCCCGCACGTCGCTGCGCGGGCCACGACCGGAGGTGGTGGCGCTGCGCGGGGTGTCGTTCGACGTCGCCAGGGGGCAGCGGCTGGGCATCGTCGGCGAGTCCGGGTCCGGCAAGTCCACCCTGGTCCGGCTGCTGGCCGCGCTCGACCGGCCGACCTCCGGCACGATCTCGTTCGAGGGGCGGCGGATCGACCACCTGCCCGAGCGCCGGCTCGGCTTCCTGCGCGAGCGACTGCAGATCGTCTTCCAGGACCCGATGGGCTCGCTCGACCCGCGAATGAGGGTGCGGGACATCGTCGCCGAGCCGCTGGGCCGCGCGCCGGACCGGCGGGAGCGGGTGCGCGAGCTGCTCGACGCGGTGGGCCTGCCCGCCGACGCCGGCGACCGCTACCCGCACCAGTTCTCCGGCGGGCAGCGGCAGCGGATCTCGATCGCCCGCGCGCTCGCGCCCCGGCCCGACGTGCTCATCGCCGACGAGGCGGTCAGCGCGCTCGACGTGCTGGTCCGCGCGCAGATCCTCGACCTGCTGGCCGAGCTGGTGGACAGGTTCGCGCTCACCCTGCTGTTCGTCTCGCACGACCTGGCCGTGGTGCGGCACGTCTGCGACACCGCGGCCGTGCTGCGCCGCGGCGAGATCGTCGAGCTCGGTCCGGTCGACCGGGTCTACGACGCGCCGGAGCACCCCTACACCCGCGAGCTGATCGCGGCCGCCCCGAGCCTGCGCCGGGCGCTGGCCGTACCGGAGGAAGCCTGAGCATGTTCGACCCGCCCTATCCGGCCGGCCTGCCCGTCGGGCCCGGCTGGCTGCCGGCCGAGCGCACCGAGCCGGTGCTGTTCCCATACGACGGCGGCGTCGTCGCGCCCGCCCCGGTGGGCACGGCCGAGCAGGCCACCGCGGCCGTGGACGCGGCGGTGGCGGTTCGCTCACGGGTCGCCGCGCTGCCGTCCCGGGTGCGCAGGGCCGTGCTGACCGGCGTGCGGGAGGCACTCGCCGAGCGGCGGGAGGAGCTCGAGCACCTGCTCGTGCTGGAGACCGGCAAGCCGCTCGCCGACTGTCGGGTCGAGGTGGCCCGCACGCTGGTGACCTGGGAGGCGGCCGCCGAGGAGGTCGCCCGGCCGCACGGCGAGACCGTGCCGCTGGACCTGCTGCCCGCCGGCGACGGGCTGCTCGGGTTCTGGACCCGGCGGCCGATCGGCGTCGTCGTGGGGATCGCGGGGTTCAACTATCCGCTGCTGCTGGCCTCGCACAAGATCGCACCGGCGGTCGCCGCGGGCTGCCCGGTGGTGTGCAAGCCGGCACCGGCGACACCGCTGGCGACGCTGTGGCTGGTGCACCTGCTGCGGCTGTGCGCCGCCGAGGCCCACGCCCCCGCGGCGATGGTGCAGCTGGTCACCGGCGACGCGGACGTGGGCGCCGCGCTGGTCACCGACCCGAGGGTGGGCGCGGTGTCGTTCACCGGGTCGGCCGCCGTGGGGCACCGCATCGCCCGCGACGCCGCGCCGCGCCGGACGTTGCTGGAGCTGGGGTCCAACGCCGCGCTGGTCGTCGCCCCCGACGCCGACCTGGACGCCGCGGTGGACGCCGTGCTGCGCGGCGGGTTCTACGCCTCGGGGCAGGCGTGCATCTCGGTGCAGCGGGTGCTGGTCGTCGAGGAGGTCGCCGCCGCGTTCACCGAGCGGCTGCTGGCCCGGCTGGGCGAGGTCACCGTCGGCGACCCGCGCGACCCCGGCACTCGGGTGTCGGCGCTGATCGACCGGCGGGCCACCGAGCGGGTGCTGGCGTGGGTCGAGGCCGCGGTCGCGGCCGGCGCGCGGATGCTCGGCGGTGGGGGCACCGAGGGCACGGTGGTGCGGCCGACGGTGCTCGCCGACGTGCCGGACGGCACGCCGTGCTGGGAAGAGGAGGTGTTCGGCCCGGTCGTGTGCCTGCGCACCGTGTCCGATGTGGACACCGCCTTCGAGCAGGTCAACGCGTCCAGGTACGGGCTGCACGCGAGCGTGTTCACTGGCTCGCTGCGGACCGCGCTGCACGCCGTGGACCGGCTGGAGGTCGGCGGCGTCGTGGTGAACGAGGTGCCGGGATTCCGGTCGGACACCATGCCCTACGGCGGGGTGAAGGACTCCGGCATCGGCAGGGAGGGCCCGCGGTTCGCCATCGAGGAGCTGACCGTGACGCGGATGGCGGTGATCCGGCCGTGAGCGGAGCTTGCGGAGCGAACCATCCAACACAGCAGCCTTGGCGAACGCCGCCGACGAGCGCCAGCGAGGAGGGGGTGTGAGCGGATACGCGGACCTGTTCCGGTTGGAAGGCCGGCGGGCCGTGGTGCTCGGGGCCGGCAGCGGCATCGGGCGGGAGTCGGCGCTGGCGCTGGCCGCGCACGGCGCCGCCGTGGTGTGCGCGGACCGGGACCTCGGCGCGGCGGAGCGGACCGCGGAGCTGACCGGGTCGGGGGCCGAGGCGTACGGGGTCGACCTGCTGGACACCGCGGCCGTCGAGCGGGCCGCGGCCGAGCTGGGCGAGGTGGACGTCCTCGTGCTGACCGCGGCGACCAACGTGCGCAAGCGGTTGCTGGACTACGACAGGGCCGAGTTCGACCGGGTGGTGTCGCTCAACCTCGGCGCGACGTTCGACGTCGTGCGGGCCTTCGGCGCGCCGATGGTGGCCCGCGGCGGTGGCTCGATCATCGCGTTCTCGTCGATCCGGGCGACCACGGTCGAGCCGGGGCAGGGCGTGTACGCGGCGACGAAGGCCGGGCTGGTGCAGCTGCTGCGCACGGCCGCCGCGGAGTTCGGCCCGGCGGGGGTGCGGGTCAACGCGATCGCGCCCGGCGTGGTGGAGACGCCGCTGACCGCGCAGATCAAGGCGGACCCGGAGTGGTACCGGGCGTACGCGAGCAAGAGCGCGCTCGGCCGGTGGGCGCGGGCCGAGGAGCTGGCCGGCGCGGTGGTGTACCTGGCGTCGGACGCGGCGAGTTTCGTCACCGGCGCGGTGCTCGCCGTGGACGGTGGCTGGACCGCGATCGACGGCCGGTACGACCCGCCGGCGTCGTAGTTGGTTGGGAGGGAGCATGGTCGACATCGTCACGCTCGGTGCGGTCGAGCTGCGGGACGCGTACCGGAAGGGTGAGCTGTCTCCGGTGGAGGTGACCGAGGCGGTGCTCGCCCGGGTCGACGCGCTCGAGCCCACGCTGCGCGCGCTGTACGTGTACGACCCGGAGGGAGCGCGGGCCGCCGCGCGGGCCGCGGAGCAGCGGTGGCGGGCAGGGCGGCCGCTCGGCCCGGTGGACGGGATCCCGCTGACGCTCAAGGAGAACATCGCGACGCGAGCCACACCGGTGCCGCTCGGCACGGCGGCGACCGAGCTGGTGCCCGCGCCGGCCGACGCACCGGCGGCGGCGCGGCTGCGCGAGTCGGGCGGGGTGGTGCTGGGCAAGACGACGATGCCGGACTACGGGATGCTCACCTCGGGGTTGTCGAGCCTGCACCCGTGCGCGCGGAACCCGTGGGACCCGACGCGCACGCCGGGCGGGTCGAGCGCCGGCGCGGCGGCGGCCGCCGCGGCCGGATACGGGCCGTTGCACGTGGGCACCGACATCGGCGGGTCGATCCGGTTGCCCGCGGGGTGGTGCGGGCTGGTGGGGCTGAAGCCGAGCTTCGGCAGGGTGCCGGTGCACCCGCCGTTCCCCGGGCGGGTGGCCGGGCCGATGACCCGTGACGTGGCCGACGCGGCATTGCTGATGGAGGTGCTGGCCAGACCGGACGAGCGGGACCACCTGAGCCTGCCGCCGGCGGAGCTGCCGTGGGGGTCGCCGGAGCTGGACGTGGCAGGGGCGCGGATCGGCCTGCAACTGGAGCCCGGGGAGGGGCTGGCGGTGGAGCCGGAGATTCGGGCGGCGGTGGTCGAGGCGGCGCGGCTGCTGGAGAAGGCGGGGGCGGTGGTGGAGCCGGTCGAGCCGTTCGTCAGCAGGGAGATGCTGGACGGGCTGGACCGGTTCTGGCGGACCAGGGCGCTGGTGGAGGTCGCCGCCCTCCCGGCGGAGCGCCGGGAGCGGATCCTGCCGTACATCGCCGAGTGGATCCGCGGCGCCGAGGGCCTGTCCGGGGTGGACGTGTACCGCGGGTTCGCGCAGCTGGACGCGCTGAGCGTGGCGGCGCTGGCGGCGTGCCGGCCGTTCGACTTCGTGCTCTCGCCGGTGTGCCCGGTCGGCCCGCCGCCGGCGGAGTGGGCGTCCCCCACCAACGACCCGGCCCGCCCGTTCGAGCACATCGTGTTCACCGTGCCGTACAACATGTCCGGCCAACCCGCCGTGTCGATCAACTGCGGCTACACGGCCGACGGACTGCCGATCGGCCTCCAGATCGCCGGCCGCCGTTTCGACGACGTCGGCGTCCTCCGCCTGGCCGCCGCCTTCGAACACCTCCGCCCACCCCCACACCCCTGGCCGACCTACCCCCCGACGCGGAGATGAGCAGCACGCCGAGGAGCATATGGCGATGACTGCGACGAGGGCGCCTGCCTGGGTTCGCGACGAGGTCATCCTTGCCTGTGATCTCGTCCGCCAGAATGGATGGCGTTGGTTGCTGCAAACCGACCCACGGGTCGCGGAGCTGTCCTCACTGCTCCAGCACATGCCGCTGCATCCCGCCGGGGTCCGCGGACCCAAGTTCCGGAACATCAATGGCGTCTCTCGGAAGACAGCAGACATCGCCACGAACCACCCTGACTACCGCGGTAAGCGAACGCATGGCGGGGCGCTCGACCGGGAGGTCCTCCAGAACTTCTTGGACCAGCCGAAGGAGATGGCAGCCGCGGCCGACGCCATCAGGTCCGGCATCCGCTCGGGCTCGTTCGATGCCACTGCGGTTGGTTGGGATGATGACGAGGAAGTCGCGGAAGCCGTCGAAGGCCGGCTACTCGCACGTCGGCACTTTGCCCGGGAACGTAACCCGAGACTACGTGAGAAGAAGATCCGCGCTCATCTATCCCAGCACGGTTCCCTTGCCTGCGAGGCATGCGGATTCGATTTCGAGGCGACCTACGGTCCCCATGGCGCGAGGTATATCGAATGCCACCACATCTTGCCCCTGCATGCGTCAGGGCAGACGACCACCCGCCTCGACGACCTCATGTTGATCTGTGCGAACTGCCACCGGATGGTTCACCGAGGCAAACCGTGGCTGACACCGGAGGAGCTGAAGAGGATGATTCGGACGCACTGAAGGCGCTTGTCGCCCGGTCAGCAGTTCGGGACCTTCGGCTCGGCGCTGGCCAGCCGGGCCAGGCGGGTGTAGGAGTCCAGCATCTCGGCCCTGTCGTGGGTGCTCATGGTGACCAGCAGCTCGTCGGCGCCCGTCCGGTCCACGAGGTCGGCCAGTCGCGCCGCCACCTCGGCCTCCGTGCCGTACACCTGGTCGCGCAGGGCCTCGTCGAGCAGGGTGCGCTCCTTGCCGGTCAGCCGCCGGGCCAGCACGTCCTCCGCGGGCTCCAGCGGCGGGAACACGCCCCGGGTCCGCGAGTACACCGTCGACCACGCCTCGGGCAGCAGCAGCCGGCGGGCCTCCGCCGCGCTCCCGCCCACCGCCACGGTCAGCGCGACCACGACGTACGGGCACGGCCACATCGTCGACGGCCGGAACGTCGACCGGTACCGCGCCACCCGCTCCGCCATCCGCGCGACCCCGCCCACCGGCGCGATCACCAGCGCCAGCCCGAGCTCCGCCGCCAGATCCGCCCCGGCCCCGGTGGCCAGCACGAACGCCGGCACCCGCCGTCCCTCCGCGGGGACGCCGTGCACCCCGGGATGCACCCGCTGATCCCCGCTGAAGTACCCGAGCAGCTCGCGCACCTGCTCGCCGAACCGCTCCGCGGCGTCCCGGTCCCGCCCCAGCGCCCCGCGCACCCCGCCGGTGAACCCGACCGAGCGTCCGAGCCCCATGTCGATTCGCCCCGGATGCAGCGACTCCAACACCCCGAACTGCTCGGCCACCACCAGCGGCTGGTGGTTGGGCAGCATCACCCCGCCGGTTCCCACCCGGATCCGTGAGGTCGCCCCGGCCACCGCCGCCGCGAGCACCGTCGGCGCCGACCCGGCGACCCCGGGCACGCTGTGGTGCTCGGCCACCCAGAACCGGTGGTAACCGAGCTCCTCGACCCGCCGGGCGAACCGGACGGTGTCCCGGATCGCCGCACCCGGATCCTGCCCCCGCCGCACGCTCGCGCGGTCGAGGACGGACAGCGGCACCGGCACCGTGGGAGTCACGTCAGGTGCAACGCCGCGCCGCGGCCGGAATTCCGGCTTGCCGTGCTTGCCGTGCTTGCCGTGCTTGCCACCGTGGCAAGCGTTCAGCGGATCGGGCGGCACTGGCCCGAACGCCAGCGAGCCTGGCGACACCCACCCGGCCACGGTGTCACCATGACCGGATGCGAATGGTGTACGCGGGCGCGAGCCGGGCCGAGTTCGTCCGCGCCCGGGACCGGCTGCTGGAGCACTTCGTCTCCTGGGCCAACACCCTTGGTCGGCCCGCCGACCTGCTCGTCGCGCAGGCGGCGCTGGACTTCCGGTTCAACCGCGACGGCCTGCTCGGCCGCTGGACCATCGACCGGCTCCGCGACACCGTGCTCGTCTGGTTTCCGCGCAAGCTGATCCTGCTCGCCGAGCCGCCCACGCACGTGCTGGCCACCGTCGCCGCGCTGCTGGACTACCTCGGCGACGCCGACCTGCTCGACGAGCGCAGCGACCCGCTGCCCCAGCTGCACCGCGCCCTCGACGAGGTCGCCCCGGAGTTCACCGCCGCGATGGCCGACCCGCGCAACTTCGGCGTCAGCAAGTTCTGGGCCACGACCATGGCGCAGCACGGCGTCGACCCGACCGACCCGGACGCCGCCGAGCGGTTCATGGCCCAGGTACGGATCGGCGCGACCGACGTCGACCCCGAGGTGCTCGCCACCGTCGAGCGGCGCCGCACCGCCGGCGACCCTTCCGTCGCGTGGAACCCGCCGCCACCGGTCATGGCCGTCCAGGAGTGGGAGGAGCTCGGCGACGACGCCGCACGGTGCCCCGTGGTCATCCGGCTGCGCCGGTTCGTCGAGTGGGTCGACTGGGACGACGGCTGCGCGCTCACCCCGCGCGGCGACCTGGCCCCGGCCGTGGCGGCCGAGCTGGCCCGCCTTCCGGAGCTGGCCGACCCGGCCCAGCTGCGGGACACCGTCCTGCTGGCGAAGGCGCTCTGGCTGGTCCGCGCCCGCAAGGGCCGGCTGTACCGGGTCCGCTCGGCCGCCCCGGTGCTCCACCAGCCGTTCTGGTTGTGGCGCCGGGCCGTGGACAAGATCGTCGTCGACCGGCAGCGGTTCCGCGGCCGGGAGGCCGTGCGGATCGAGACCGAGATGCACCACGCCGTGCTCGTCTCCGTGTACTCCGCGGGCGGCTCGCTCACCGTGGACCGGCTGGAGGAGATGCTGCGCCGGGTCGACGGGGTGCCGAAGGGCGGCATGTCGAGGGTCACCGCCGGCGTCCACCGGCTCGCCGAGTTCGGGCTGCTCGACGTGCGGGCCGGCGGCGCGGAGATGCTGCTCCTCCCGCTCGGCGCCTACGCCGTCCGCGAGCTGCTCGGGCAGGCCGGGCTGCCGGTGATCGGGCTGGACGACCTCGCGCGGGAGACCGCGGAGGTGCTGGTCGCCCGGCTCGCGCCGCTCCGCCCCGAGCTGTTCGAGCGGGGGATCGACGCGTGGCTGCGCGCCCGCGACCAGGCCATCGCGATCGAGGAGCTGACCGCGCTGGCGCGCCGAACCGACGACCTCGGGCACCGGGTGATGGCCTACCGCATCCTCGACCGCTGTGGCACGGCCGGCACCGACGCGGTCGCCGCGCTGCGCGACCACTCCACCGCCGGCCCTTCCGCCGCGGCGTGGCTGGTCAACGCCCACGTCCTGCCCGAGGAGGCGCTCACCGAGCGGGAACGGCGCTACACCAAGGTCGACGCGGTGCTGAGCGGCGTGCGGCGGGACGGGGAGGACGCGGTGGTGGCGTTCGCCGCCCTGCCGGCCAGCGCCCAGCTCGACTTCCTCGACCAGGTCCTCACCACCGGGCACCCGGGCACCGCCGAGCTGCTCCGGGTGTTCGCGGTGGCCCACCCGGACCCGGACATCGCCGAGGCCGCCGAGCGGGCACTGGTGCGCTTCCGCGCCAAGCCCACCCTCTGACCTCCGCCGGCGCTCGCGCGTCGACCGGCGAGCTCACTCGCCGGCGGACTCGATGGCGTCCGCCAGCGCGAGGATCCGGCGGGCGTTGTCGACGTGCAGGTTCTCGATCATCCGACCGTGGACCGTCGCCACCCCGCGGCCCTCGGCCTTCGCCTGCTCGAACGCCTCGATGATCTGGCGGGACCGGGCCACCTCCTCGGCCGAGGGCGCGAACACCCGGTTGCACGGCTCGAGCTGGCTGGGGTGGATCAGCGTCTTGCCGTCGAAGCCGAACTGCCGGCCCTGCACGCACTCCGCCTCGAAGCCGGCGAGGTCGGACACGTCGTTGTAGACGCCGTCGAGGATGGCCTTGCCGGTGGCCCGCGCGGCGAGCAGGCACAGCGACAGCCCGCCGAGCAGCGGTGCCCGGCCGGGCACGAACTCGGCGTGCAACTCCTTGGCCAGGTCGTTGGTGCCCATCACCAGCACGGTGAGCCGCTCGCTGGCGCCGGCGATCTCCTCAGCGCGCAGCATCGCCGCCGGGGTCTCCACCATCGCCCAGATCGCCGTGCGCTCCGGCGCCCCGTGCAGCTCGAGCGCGCGCTCAAGCTCGTGCACCTCCCTGGCCGAGCCCACCTTCGGCACCACCACCGCGTCCGGCCCCGCCTGCGCGGCCGCGTGCAGGTCGGCGTCGTGCCACTCGGTGTCCACCGCGTTGACCCGGATGGTCACCTCGCGTCGCCCGTAGGCCCCGGACGCGGCGGCGGCGCACACCCGCTCGCGGGCCTGCTCCTTCGCGTCCGGGGCCACCGCGTCCTCGAGGTCGAGGATCACCGCGTCGGCCGGCAGCGTCCTGGCCTTCTCCAGCGCGCGCTCGTTCGCCCCGGGCATGTACAGCACGGAGCGGCGTGGCCTGATCGTCGTCATTCGGCGCGTGCCTCCTCGGTCGCGGCGGCTGAAACGGCATAGGCCTCGGCCAGCTCGGGGTCGCGCTCGGCCAGCGCGTCGGCCAGCTCGGCCACCACCCTGCACTGCTTCACCGTGGCGTCGTCCTGCATCTTCCCGTCGAGCATCACGGCGCCGGTGCCGTCGCCCATCGCGGCGATCACCCTCCGCGCCCAGGCCACCTCCGTCGGCGCGGGGGAGAACACCTTCCTGGCGATGTCGATCTGCGCCGGGTGCAGGCTCCATGCCCCGACGCAGCCGAGCAGGTAGGCGTTGCGGAACTGGTCCTCGCAGGCCACCACGTCGCGGATGTCGCCGAACGGCCCGTAGTAGGGCAGGATCCCGTGCGCCACGCACGCGTCGACCATCCTGGCCACGGTGTAGTGCCACAGGTCCTGCTGGTAGGTGGTGCGGCCGGCGTGCGGGTCGTCGCCGACCGGGTCGGCCCGCACCAGGTAGCCGGGGTGACCGCCGCCGACCCGGGTCGTCTTCATCCGACGGCTCGCGGCGAGGTCGGCGGGGCCGAGCGAGATCCCCTGCATGCGCGGGCTGGCCCCGGCGATCTCCTCGACGTTGGCCACCCCGCCGGCCGTCTCCAGGATGGCGTGCACCAGCAGCGGGCGGCGCAGTCCGACGCGCGCCTCGAGCTGGGCGAGCAGCCGGTCGACGTAGTGGATGTCCCGCGCCCCCTCGACCTTCGGCACCATGATCACGTCGAGCTTGTCGCCGATCTCGGTCACGAGGGTGATGAGGTCGTCCAGGGCCCAGGGCGAGTCGAAGGAGTTGACCCGCGTCCACAGCTGGGTCCGTCCGAAGTCGGTGTCCCTGGCGATGCGCACCAGGCCGGCGCGGGCCTCCTCCTTGCGGTCGGCGGTCACCCCGTCCTCGAGGTTGCCGAGCAGGACGTCGACCTTCGGCGCGAGGTCCGGGACCTTCGCGGCCATCTTCGGGTTGCTCGGGTCGAAGAAGTGGATCATCCGCGAGGGCGGGTTCGGGATCTCCCGCACCGGGTCGGGCGCACCCACGGCGAGTGGCGCGAAGAAGTCCTTCGGCGAGCGCATCGAGCCTCCATGGCTACTGGCCGGTCACGTGCGGCTGACCCTAGTGCGGCGCCGTCCCGACCGCTGCGGCGTAACTCACGCCCTCCTTCCCGGCGCTCGTCGGCGGCGTTTGGTGGAGTTCGGCGGAGTTCGCCGAGGCTGCCGTGGTGAACGGCGAGGTCGCTCGTGTGGTGGCCGTTCGCACCGTAGTGCCGTTCGCCTCACCCTCACCCGTACGGCGGCACGGTCGGGCTGAAGTCCGATGACCGCCCACCGACCGGTCACCGACCGTTGAGTGCCGCCGATCGCAGGTGCTTCTTCTCCCCAGCGCTTCCCGCCCGCCCGGCTGGTACTCAGGTTCATGTGCCTCTTTTCACGAGGCACCCGACGTCCCCGGACAACCGGTCGAACGGCAACGGCAGAAGGAGGCGGACCTCGTGGCGGTTACACCTGGGCAGACCACGGTCACCGGCGGCGCGGGCGACACCCGGTCACTACCCGGCCACGTCCTTCCGCCGCTGGCGCTGCCGGCCGGTGTCGACGAGCTGGCCGTGGCGGCCGCCGCGCAGCTCGGTTGGGACGGCGACGTGCTCCCGATGACCATGCTCGGCCGGCCCGTGTTCGTGGTCGCCCGGCTGTGCACCGACGTGCACGCCGAGCGCATCGCCATGGGGATGCCGCCGGTGACCGACCGGGCGAGCGTGTCCACCTGGGTGTGGCCCGAGCTGGCCGGTACCGCGCCCGCGCGGGCGGCCGAGATCGTCGGCGTGCTCGCGGTCGCCCGGCACTGGCGCACCGGCATGGCCGCCGTGGTTCCGTTCGCCCGCTACGGCGAGGCCGCGATGGTGCTGCCGTCGGCCGCCGTGCTCACCGAGGACTATGTGGACAACTGCCTGCCCCGGGCCCGCACCTACGGCCTGGCGGTGGTCACCGCCGACGAGAACGCGATCGTCGACCTCGACCTCTCCGGGCGCAACGAGCGGGTCCTGCTGCCGGAGGACTCGGTGTCCCGCTGGGTGAACGAGATGGTCTACGAGCAGTTGCTCGCTGCCGCCTGAACGCCGCTGGCCTAGGGTTGGGCCCATGCGTGTGGTGATTGCCGGCGGTCACGGGAAGATCGCGCTCCGGCTGGAGAAGTTGTTGGCCGCCAACGGTGACGTCGCGGTCGGCATCATCCGCAACGTCGAGCACGCGGCCGAGCTGCGCGACGTCAGCGCCGAGCCCGCGGTGGTGGATCTCGAGGCGACCACGGTCGACGAGGTGGCCGAGGTGCTCGACGGCGCCGACGTCGCGGTGTTCGCCGCCGGCGCAGGCCCGGGCAGCGGGTTGGCCCGCAAGGAGACCGTGGACCACGCCGCCGCCGTGCTGTTCGCCGACGCGGCCGAGCGGGCCGGCGTCCGCCGGCACGTGCAGGTCAGCGCGATGGGCCTGGACCGCGCCGACGACCCGGCCACCGACGAGGTGTTCGCGGCGTACCTGCGGGCGAAGGCGGCGGCCGAGGCGGACCTGCGCTCCCGCGATCTGGAGTGGACGATCCTGCGCCCCGGGCGGCTCACCGACGAGCCGGGCACCGGCATGGTGCACCTGACCGAGCACGTCGAGCCCGGGGAGGTGCCCCGCGACGACGTGGCCGCCGTGCTGATGGCCGTGGTCGCCGACGAGTCCGTCACCGTGCGCCGCACCCTGGAACTGACCAGCGGGAACACCCCGATCGACGAGGCACTCGGCCGACTGTGAGGGGCTACTCGCCGAGCACGTGGTCCAGGTGGGGGTTACCGAAGACCCGGTTCGGGTCGACCTGGTCCCGCATCCGGAGGAAGTCGTCGAACCGGGGGTAGCGCTCGCGCAGCGCGGCCGCGTCGAGGTCGTGCATCTTGCCCCAGTGCGGCCGGCCGCCCACCGCGCCGGCGATGCTGGCGAACGCCGCGAAGTACTCCCGGTACGGCATGCCGACGAAGTTGTGCACGGCGATGTAAACGGAGTCCCGGCCGTACGCGGTGGACAGCCAGATGTCGTCGGCGGCGGCCACCCGAACCTCGACCGGGAACGCGACCGGGCTCTCCAGCCGCGGCACGAGCGCGCGCAGCTCCCGGAAGACCTCGGGTAGCGCCGCCCTGGGGACGGCGAACTCCGACTCGACGAAGCGCACCGCCCTGCGGGTAACGAACACCCGGTGCGAGCGGTCGCTGTACTCCCGTGTGGACAGCACGGCCGAGGCCAGCCGGCCGAGCGGGCGGGTCAGCCGTGGCACCGTGCGGCAGATCCCGCCGACCGCGCCGAGTGCCACGTTCTCCACCAATCCGTACTCGACGAAGCGGCGTACCGGCGACAGTGGGCTGGGCGAGCTGTCCGCCGGTAGCCGGTTGTTGCGCTTGACCAGGGCATTACGACCGTAGGGCAGCCAGTAGAACTCGAAGTGGTCGTTGCCGTCGGCGTACTCGTCGAACCGCTCCACCACCTGGTCCAGCGGCTCCGGCCGTTCCTCGGCGGCCAGCAGGTACGCCGGCTCGCAGCGCAGCGTCACCGTGCTGATGACCCCGAGGGCCCCGAGGCCGACCCTGGCGGCGGCGAACAGCTCGGGGCGCCGGTCGGCGGAGCACTGCACCACCGTGCCGTCGGCGAGGACCAACTCCAGCGCCGCGATCTGGGTGGCCAGCCCGCCGAAGCGGGCGCCGGTGCCGTGCGTGCCGGTGGACACCGCGCCGGCGATGGTCTGCGCGTCGATGTCACCGAGGTTGGTCATCGCCAGCCCGAGCCGGTCCAGTTCGGCATTGAGGGTGTGCAGGGTGGTGCCCGCGCGGACGGTCACCAGGCCGGCGTCGACGTCCGCGCTGGCGACGCCGGTCCACTGCGACAGGTCGATCGCGTCGGAGTCGGCGACGGCGATCGGGGAGAAGGAGTGCCCGCTGCCGCGGGCGCGAATCCGCCGCCCTTCGACGGCGGCGTCGGTGACCGCCCTGGCGATCTCGGCGACGCTGCGTGGGGTGTGCACCCGGCGAGGCTTCGCGGTCGCGGTACCCGCCCAGTTGGTCCACGCTGTCATCCGGTCACCTGCTGTCTCGTGTGTGGTGTGCGGACACGATAAGTGAATAGGATTCGCGTTTCAAGGATTCTTGCCGTACCGTACGTCTCGTGCCCGCACTGCTCCAGACGGCCTACGAGCTGGCCACCACGGACGTCGACCCGCCGCTGGCGGTCGTCGACCTGAACGCGTTCGACGCCAACGCCGACGACCTCGTGCGGCGTGCCGGCGGGCGGCCGATCCGGGTGGTGAGCAAGTCGGTGCGCTGCCGGGAGCTGCTGGAGCGGGTGCTGTCCAGGCCGGGCTTCGCCGGGGTGATGGCGTACTCGCTGCGTGAGGCGCTGTGGCTGGTCGAGCGAGGAACCAGCGATGATGTCCTGGTGGCGTATCCCTCGGTCGACGCGGGCGCGCTGCGGGCGCTGGCGGCGGACGAGCGGGCCCGGCGGGCGATCACGCTGATGGTCAACTCGACGGAGCACCTGGACGTGGCGGCCGCGGCGCTGGGGGCGGGTCATCCGGAGCTGCGGGTGTGCCTGGAGCTGGACGCGTCGTGGCGGCCGCTGCCCGGGGCGCACGTGGGGACGCGACGGTCGCCGGTGTTCACCCCGCGGCAGGCGGGCGAGCTGGCGCGGGCCGTGGTGGCGCGGCGCGGGTTCCGGCTGGTGGGGGTGATGGCGTACGAGGGGCAGATCGCCGGGGTGCCCGACGGCGGTGGGGGGCCGTTGGGCGGCGTGGTGCGCTGGATGCAGCGTCGGTCGGCGGCCGAGCTGGCCCGGCGCCGGGGCGCGGTGGTGCGGGCCGTGCGAGCGGTGGCCGAGCTGGAGTTCGTCAACGGCGGTGGGACCGGCAGCGTGGAGAGCACGCGGGCGGACCCGGCGGTGACGGAGATCGCGGCCGGATCGGGGCTGATCGGGTCGACGTTGTTCGACCGGTACACGCGGTTCCGGCCGCGGCCGGCGCTGGTGTTCGCGTTGCCGGTGGTGCACAAGCCGGCGCGGCGGATCGCGACGTTGTTCGCGGGCGGGTATGTCGCGTCGGGGCCGCCGAGCGCGTCGCGGCTGCCGGCGCCGTTCCGGCCGGAGGGGCTGCGGCTGCTCGGGGCGGAGGGCGCCGGGGAGGTACAGACGCCGGTGACCGGCCGGCCCGCGGCGGGGCTGCGGATCGGGGACCGGGTGTGGCTGCGCCCCGCGAAGGCCGGCGAGCTGGCCGAACGGTTCGACGAGTACCACCTGGTCGCGGCCGACGGGTCGGCCCGCGCGGTGCCCACCTACCGGGGTGAGGGCAAGAACTTCGGCTGAGCGGAACGACATCCGCCCGGGGATGCTCGGTCGGCGCCTCAGGCCGGCCGGTGCCGAGGCTTGCCCCGACGCCTCCGCCGAGCCCAGCCACCGCACCAGCCCCCCGCCGTGGTCGCCGTTCCGGTCGCCGTGTTCGCGGTCGGCGTCGCCGTGTTCGCGGTCGGCGTCGCTGTGTTGGCGGTCGGCGTCGCTGTGCGGAGTCGAGTGGCGTAATGGTCCGGACGGAAGGACCGTCGCCGCGGGCCGAGTGGGATCGACCGAGGTTCCCGGCCTCCGGGCCGGTGTACCGCACCGCGGAGTGGGCGGCGGGGCCGACCCGTGGGTCGACGGGAGCCGGCGCTCTCGCCGCCTGCCTGACCCGGGCACCTGCCACCCCCACCGTTGCGGTTGCTGGCCACAGTGAGGTTAGCGAAGAGCTCTCCCCTCGTGTCAGATCGAGCACGAAGCGTGCGCTCGGCCCTGCCCGCCGCCGTCGCATCACCCAGGGGAACAGCTCGGTGCGGGCCGAGCAGGCGCCGCGGCAAGCTCTCAGTGTTGGAGCGGGCCCTGGAACACGATTTCGCCTTCGGCGTCGTAGGCGGTGGCCGTGATCGCCTTCCGCTGGACGAGTTCCGGCACCGAGCCCATGGCGTCGGGAAGGAAGACGGCGAAGGTCCGGTTGCGCACCTCCGTCGTCACCGTCCGGCCCTGCACGCTGATCGCGAGCGTGGTGACGCCCTCGTCGATGTCTCCGGAAAGCGCCATTCCGGGTGAGCGGCTCTCGGAGGACAGGACCCTGATCGGGTTGTCGGGTGGGTCGCTCGGGCTCGGGAAGTAGCTGATGCCCCAGATCGGGTTGAGCTGGCAGCTCATGGTGCCTCGCGCGTTGACCGCGAGGACGGTCCGTGTCCGGGTTGTTCGGTGATCCTCGGTGGAGATCTCGTAGTCGAGGAGAGCGCCGGCCTGCCACGTCGGCGCGTCGATCACCGGCCCGCCGCCGTTGCCCGGCCGGTGGAGGCACTCCATCAGAGCCAGCTCCTCCTCGGTGGTGTACGTGGCCTGTGCCGCCACGTCCTCCACGAACACGGCCGGTGGCGGCGGGGCGATCGGGACGGGCGGAGAACTGGTGTCCTGCAAGCCACTCCGCGAGTCCGGTTGGGCCACCAGGTCGACGCGGGTCAGGTCGTTGGTCGCCAGGCTGCCGACGAAGACACCGTCCCGCGCCGCCGACATCAGGGCCGTCTCGTAGGCATCGGGACCGTCGT
This sequence comes from Amycolatopsis arida, assembly GCF_900115565.1. Lineage (GTDB taxonomy): Bacteria > Actinomycetota > Actinomycetes > Mycobacteriales > Pseudonocardiaceae > Yuhushiella > Yuhushiella arida. The sequence goes on from NZ_FOWW01000003.1 coordinate 718,827, forward strand.
CGTAGGTGAGAACGCGGTCACGGGTCCGCACGTCCATGTCCTCGATGTCGCGCCCGGCGACGACAACCGTGCCGGCCGGCGTGGTCAGCAGGCCACGGACCCGGTCATCGCCCTCGGACTCGAGGGAGTCGATCGGCGCGGACACCGACACCGTGGTCAGCGAGGTCTCGCAGAACACCGTCCTCGTGCCGGCGCGGATGGCGGTCATCGTCGTGGCTTCCAACTGCTCCTGGAACAGCTGCTGCCAGGAGCCGCGGTCGGGAAACTCCGCGGTCCTGCCGCTCTGCTCGATGGCGGACCAGCAGCGGTCCAGGGTGGCGGTGTCCTCGGTCGCCGCGGGGACGTGATCGACCCCGGTGTTGACGGCAACCGCCCCACCGGCGAGGAGAACCACGGCCGCGGCGACGGTCAGCGGGGCGCGCGACCGGGCGCGCTGCGGGGTGGGCATGCCGGCACGCACGCTGGCGTAGATCCGGTCGGCGACCTGCGGGGGGAGCTCGCGGCGTGGGGGCAGGCCTGCGTCATCGAACTCGGTCACGATTCCTCCAGCATGGTCCGGAGCCGGGTACGGGCTCGGGAGATGTGGGCGCGCACGGTGGACTCGGCGACCGAGAGGGCCGCCGCGGCATCGGCCGTGGAGAGGTCACCGAGCAGGCAGAGTTCGGTGACCTGCCGCTCGGCTCGGGGCAGCCGGCGAACCGCGGCGAGCACCCGGTGGAGGCGGTCCTCGCCGGACAACCGTTCGGTGACCGCGTCGGCGTGGGCGTCCTCCACGTCGGCGTGGGCGACATGCCGGAGCACCCGACCGAACCGCCGCTCGCTCCGATGATGTGTACGGGCCAGGTTGCCGACGACGGCGTAGAGCCACGGGCGCGCACTGTCGCGCACAAGAGTGAAATCGCCACGGCGGCGCCAGGCGGTGAGAAAGGTCGTGGAGGTGAGGTCCTCCGCGGTGGCCCAGGACCCGGTGAGTCGATAGGCATGGTTCCAGACGGCTTCGGCGTGCCGCCCGGAACAGCTCGGCAAACGCCGGCTCGTCTCCACCGGCGGCGCGCCGCCAAAGGTCGGTGTCCGTGGGCGGGCCGTGCCCGACGGCCCACCGTCGTCGCGGAGGCCGTTCAGGGCTTGGCCCTCCCTCGACTGCTCGCTAACAGTGGTCACACAATGAGGTGACCGCCCTCACCACCGCGCTGCGTTCCCCGCGCGAACTTTTCCATCCGCACAGCGACACGAGCACCGATCGGCGGAGTTGTCCACACCGGGCCTCGCCCGTGGACAACCTGCTTCCATGCTGGTCGCGGGCGAATTTCGGGGTAACCGCGCCGGGAGAGTTACTCACCCAGGCGGCCGGCCAGGTAGCCCTTGAGCAGGTACTTCGTCTCGGCCACCACCTCGGGGTCGCCGTCCGCGGCGCGGCGGAACGCCAGGTTGAGCAGCGCGTCCGCGGTCTCCACGGCGACCGCGATCGGCAGCGCGATCTGCTCCTCGGGCAGCCCCAACCGGGTGGTCAGCAGGTGGATCAGCGAGTCGGCCACCACACGGTTGTTGTCCCGCTGCTCGTCGAGCAGCCGCATGTCCACCACGTCGCCGAAGTGCACCTTCGAGAACCCGGGCACCTCCCGGTGCATCCGCAGGTAGATGTCCAGCAGCGAGTCCACGACGTCCCACCAGTGCTGGTGGTCCACCGTCGCCAGCCGCTCACCCACCGCGGCCATGAACTTCTCCAGGTTCCGCTGCGTCATGGCCTGCACCACGGCCCGCTTGTCCGGGAAGAACTGGTACAGCGACCCGACCGCGACACCGGCCCGCTTGGCGATCAGCGTCGTCGTCAGCGCGTCGTAACCCATCTCCTCGATCAACTCGGCGCTCGCGTCGAGCATCCGCTCCACCCGTCTCGCGCTGCGCTGCTGAACGGGCTGCCGCCGAAGCGGGGTGGCTTCGGGCTTTGCCGCGCGCGATGGTGGTTTCGCGGCCTGGGTGTCGGACACGTGAGACTCCTCCTGTGCTGATCAGCGACTTTAGCGCGCCAACACACTTCCCCTCGGTCTAGGTAACCGTTAACATCTGAGAACTTTTCATATTTTGCCCCGAACGGTGAGGCTCTCCTGTGGACATACCCGCTTTCCCGCCCTACTTCCTCTGGGGCGTGTCGACCTCGGCCTTCCAGATCGAGGGCGCCACCCGCGAAGGCGGTCGGGGCACCTCGATCTGGGACACCTTCACCGCGACACCGGGCAGGATCGCTCGGGGTGAGCACGCGGACGTGGCCACCGACCACTACCACCGCTACCGCGAGGACGTGACGCTGCTGGCCGAGCTCGGCGTCGGCGCCTACCGCATGTCGTTCGCCTGGCCGCGGATCCAACCCGCCGGCACGGGCCGCCCGAACCCGGCCGGTCTCGACTTCTACGACCGCCTCCTCGACGCCGTGTGCGCCGCCGGCATCGCCCCGGTCGCCACGCTCTACCACTGGGACACGCCCCAACCGATCGAGGACGCCGGCGGCTGGCTCGCGCGGGACACCGCCGAGCGGTTCGCCGACTATGCCGCGATCCTCGGCGAGCGCTTCGCCGACCGGGTGCGCCTGTGGATCCCGCTCAACGAGCCGATGGTCATGTCGATCTACGGCTACGGCATCGGCGAGTACGCGCCGGGCAGGACGTTGCTGCTCGACGCCATTCCGACCGCGCACCACCAGAACCTGGCCCACGGCCGGGCCGTCCAGGCGCTGCGCGCGGCGGGCGCGGCCAGGGTCGGCACCGCCAACAACCACAGTCCGATCTGGCCGCTCGGCGACACCGACCTCGACGCGGCGCGCTGGCTGGACGCCCTGCTCAACCGGCTGTTCGCCGATCCGGTGCTGCTCGGCGGCTACCCCGACGAGCTGGCCGCGCACCTGCCCGACCGGTTCGCCGACGACCTGCCGACGATCGCCCAGCCGCTCGACTTCTACGGCGTCAACTACTACGAACCGCAGGCGGTCGCGGCGCCCGGCCCGGACAACCCGTTGCCGTTCGAGCTCCGGCCGGTCTCCGGCTATCCGCGCACCACCAACGACTCGCCGATCGTCCCCGATGGTCTCCGCGAGCTGCTGGTCGGCATGCGGGACCGTTACGGCGAGGCACTGCCGCCGGTGTACGTCACCGAGAACGGGTGCGGCTTCGCCGACGAGGTCGACGCCGACGGCAGGGTGCGCGATCGGGAGCGCGTCGAGTTCCTCGCCGCACACCTCACGGCCCTGCGGGCCGCGATGGACGCCGGGGTCGACGTGCGCGGCTACTTCGTCTGGTCCCTGCTGGACAACTTCGAATGGTCCAAGGGATACGCGCCGCGGTTCGGCCTGGTCCACGTCGACTACGCCACCCTGCGGCGCACGCCGAAGGACTCCTACTTCTGGTACCGCGACCTGGTCCGGCCCCGTGCGTGACGCCAAGGCGGCCGACCCGTTCGCCGCGCCGGTGACTCCGGTGCGGGGTGGCTGGATCTCGCTGCTGTTCCTCGCCAACGTCGGCCTGTGGTTCGCGCTCATCACCCCGATCCAGGTGCTGCTGCCCAAACAGGCCGCGCTGCTGGCCGCCGCGGACAAGGAGCTCGTCTTCGGCATCGTCACCGGGGTGGGCGCGCTGGTCGCCGCCGCGGCCACCCCGCTGGCGGGCCTCGCCTCCGACCGCACCACGTCCCGGTTCGGCCGGCGGCATCCGTGGACCCTCGGCGGGGCGGTGACCGGTTCAGCTGGGTTCGTCGTGCTGGCGAACGCGCCGAACATCGCCGTCATGACGCTCGGCTGGTGCCTCGTCCAGGGCGGGCTCAACGCCACGCTCGCCGCGTTGACGGCCGCGTTGCCCGACCATGTGCCGCTGCGTCAGCGGGCGAGCGTCGCCGGGGTCGTCGGTGTCACGCAGGTCGCCGGGATACTCGTCGGCACCGTGGTGGTGACGACGTTGCTGGCCGGTGTCGGCGCGGGCTACCTCGCCTGCGCGGTGGCCGTGGTCGCCGGCGCGGTCGCCTTCACCACCGGCACCGCGGACGTGGTGTTGCCATGGCCCCTACGTCCGGACGAGCGGCTCGGCGACGCGCTGCGCGGGCTGTGGGTGTCGCCGCGCCGGCATCCGGACTTCGCGTGGGCATGGCTGGGGCACTTCTGTACCCAGGTGGGCAACGCACTCGGCGTGATGTACCTGCTGTTCTTCCTCACCGACGTCGTGCGGCTGCCCGATCCGGACGGTGGCCTGCTCGTCGCGATGCTGCTGTACGCGGCGGCGGTGGTGGTGGGCGCCACGGTGACCGGGCGGCTGTCCGACCGCGCCGGGCGACGCAAGCCCTACGTGTACGTGGCGGTGGTGTTGATGGGCGCGGCGGCGGCGTTGCTGGTGGTCTGGCCGACCTGGCCGATGACGATGGCGGCGGCGGTCGTCCTCGGCCTCGGGTTCGGGGTGTACGCCGCGGTGGGGTTGGCGCTGCTGACCCAGGTGTTGCCGGCGGCCTCCGCCAGGGCGAAGGACCTCGGCATCGTCAACATCGCCAACTCGCTGCCCCAGGTGATCACCCCGTTGATCGCGACGCTGGTGCTGGCCCACCTGGGTGGGTACGCGGCGCTGTACGCGACATCGGCCGTGGTCACCCTCGCGGTCGGAGCGCTGATCAGCCGCGTGCGGTCCGTCCCGTGATGCCGGCGACCGGCGCCGTACCTGGCTGATCGGACCAGGCTGACGGGAGACCGGGCGGTTCCGGACGGCGCGAACCCGAGTGTCCACAGGTCGGGTGCGATGTGGACAACCAGCTGTGGCTGGCATGGAGTCCGCGGGCCGGTGCCGGTCGGGGGAGGGGGAGTGCAACGGCACCGGCCCGCGGAGTATCGGGGCCGCTCACGGGGGCGGGGAGCATCACATCAGCCTTTCCCCAGCCAGCGGCCTGCTCGCCAACATAGCGGCCGATTGAGCCGTCCGCTAGGGATAGGGCGCTAATTTTTCGATTATTCCATTAATACTAGCGACGGGGAAACCGGCGGCTGGCTCACCCGCTCGGGGGGTACGGATGAACCAACCGCCGGCCTGGCGGAAGCCCGGCCTCGACTACGGGGGGTTGTCGAGACAGGCCGGACTCCAACCGTCCGGGGGGCGGGGACCGGGGAGGTCTAGGGGGTAGCCGGAAGGTGTCGCAGCGCGTGCCGGCCCTGCGCCGCCCGGCCCTGCGGCATCGGGTCCCGCGCAGCCGACCGGGTCGCCTGCGCGGGCACGCTCGCCCGGTGCCGGCGACCCCTCCGGCGCAGCTCCTGCTGCGGGGCGAGCCCACCGGCGACGAGGTGCTCGTGCGCGACCTGCCACACCGAGCACGGCGCCTTGCAGCGGTGCCACCGTGTCGAGCACGTGGGGCAGTCCCCACGCTCGTCCGGCTCGTGCGCGCGCAGCATGGCCCGCCAGCCCTCGGTCAACCGGGGCAGCTCGGACCGGGCCACGGACACCAGCGAGGGAGCGTCGGCGCGGTTGGCGAGGTCGGACAGCATGTCGAGGCGTTCCCACACCGCGTTGCGGAGAACCTGCCCGAGGATCTGATCCACCTGGACTCACCGTTACCTTTCCGCCAGCTTGGCGGCTTCGTTGAGCGCTGCCCTGAGATCGCCGAGCTGGTCGGCGGTCAGGCGCGCCGTCTCACCGGGCGGTCCGACCAGGACCACCTCGTCGTCGTCGACGAACACGGTCACGCAGCGTTCCCGGCTGATGAGGTCGCCGCACTGCACCCGCCACACCGGCTGGCCCTTCTCGTACCGGCGGGTGCCCGCGCGGGGCTCCGAACGGGCGGCCGGAGTCCGCGGCGGCACGGCACGCCCGTTGGCGCGGTGCCCTTCGAACGTCCGCACGGAACTCGTGACGGTCGCAGCACGACCAGCGGTGCCCGAGTCCACGAATCCCACGACTCCCTCCGCTTCTGTCGAAGCAACCTCGCAGCGACTACATCGGCGGTTCCGGGAGCCGGTCGCACTCCGTGATCGCGCTGGGTGTCGACTCGCTCACGCGGAACCGAGAACTACATTGCGCCGAAATGAAGGTGGAAAGAAGGTCCGGTGGGTGGCACAGCGGCGACCGGCGTGACTTCCACGGTGAGCGGTCGGCGGAGTTCGGCCCTGCCGATCAGACTCTACAAACGGCGTTTCACAGGGTTGAATAGGTGTGCCTACGCTGCTGATGACGCCCAACGGACCGCGAGGGGTGCGCACATGGACGACAGCCCAGCCAGCCCGGTCACCATCGACCGGCAGAGCCATCCCGTGAAGCCCAACGCGTGGGAGGCCCGGGAGATGCGCGACGCGCTGGCGGCCCGCGACATCAGCACGGTCTACCGCCTGCTGCGGATGCACGGCATCTCGCAGCGCCAGATCGCCGCGATGACCGGCCAGTCGCAGTCCGAGGTGTCGGAGATCCTCAAGGGTCGCCAGGTCATGGCGTACGACGTGCTGGCGCGTATCGCCGACGGCCTGGGTATTCCCAGGGGATACATGGGTCTCGCCTACGACGAGACCACGGCGGTACAGGTCGCCGGCGTCGCCGGCGGTCAGCAGGCTGAGGAGGACGAGTCGGTGAAACGGCGGAAGTTCCTCGCGCACGCCGCCCAGGTCACGATGGGGGCCGCGGTCTTCGGGCCGGCCTCGGAGGCCTGGACGGCGAGCCCGGCGAGGACGCCCGCACCGGGACGCATCGGGATGACCGACGTCCGGCAGGTGGAAGCGGCGACCCGGGCGCTGCGTGCGCTCGACTACCAGTACGGCGGCGGTTTCTGCCGGGACGCTGTCGTCGCCCAGCTGTCCTGGGGCCAGCAGATGCTCCAGGCGAGTGGCACCGACGTGGTGAAGTCCCGGCTCTACGTGGCACTGGCCGACCTGCACAGCCTCGCCGGGTGGACCTCGTTCGACACCGGTCTGTACGACGCCGCGCGCAGCCACTTCGCCCACGCCCTCGACCTGGCCAAACAGGGGGAGAACCACCCGCTGGTGGCCAACGTGCTGTACCGGATGGGCCGGGTGTACCTGCACCAGGATGCGCCCAACGACGCGCTCAAGCTGTTCCAGCTCGGCCAGATCGCGGCCCAGGAGTCCGGCTCGGAGCTGGCGGTGGCCGTGCTCTGCGCCAACGAGGCCTGGGCGTACGCGATGATGCACAACGAGGACCAGGCCATCAAGCTGCTGAACCGGGCCAGGGACGAGTTCGCTCGGGCCGACCTCGCCAACGCCGAGTCGTGGGTGCAGTTCTTCACCGAGACCGACGTCTACGCGATGGTCGGCACGGTGCACACCGTGCTCGCGCAGAAGGTGGACGTCGCCCACACCAGGTATGCGATCCCGGCGCTGACCAGGGCCGTCGAGTCCTACGGCGACGACATGGCGCGCAGCAAGACGTTCAACCTCAGCGCACTGGCCACCAACCACCTGCTCGACGGCGACATCGACCACGGCGCCAAGGTGGGCGGCAAGGCGCTGGACGTGGCGGAAGGGCTGAAGTCGGCCCGGATCAAGGACCGGATGGAGCCGTTGCGGCAGGAGGCGGAGCGGCGGCGGAACAACCCCGACGCGCGTGGCCTGCTGGAACGGATGGGCTCCATCTTCGCGGCGTAGTCGGGAGGAGTTTCGGGGGCGGCGATTTCGGACACGGCCCTGGACGGCCGGTTCACCAGGGACAAACTGGACCGGGCGTTGGGGGACACGTGCGCGCTCCTCGGCCTCGACGCGCGCGGCGCCACCCTGCTGCGGTTCACCAACAACGCCGTGTACTCGCTGGCCACCGCGCCGGTGATCGTCCGGATCGTCGGCAACCGCGCGTTGCGGCACCGCGCCCGCAAGGTGGTCGCGGTGGCCGAGTACTTCGCGCGGTGCGGCGTCCCGGCCATCCGGCTGCTGCCCGGCCTGTGCCAGCCGCTGCACGTCGGCGAGCACGTCGTCACCGTGTGGGAGCGGGTGCCGGACGCCGCGCGCGGCGCCACCCCCGTCGACCTGGCGCACCTGCTCCGCCAGGTCCACCGGCTGCCGCCACCGGAGGGCATCGGTGCCTGGGCGCCGCTGGACGACGTGCGGGCCAGGGTCGCCGACGCCGAGGAGCTCGACCCTGCCGACCGCCGGTTCCTGCTGGACCGGTGCGCCGAGGTGGACGCCGCGCTGCGCACCCTCGACTTCCCGCTGCCCACGGCGCTCGTCCACGGCGACGCGCACCCCGGCAACGTGATCGTGGGACCGGAGGGCCCGGTGCTGTGCGACTTCGACTCCTCCTGTGTGGGCCCACCGGAGTGGGATCTCACACCGCTGGCCGTGGGGCGGGAGCGGTTCGGCGACCCTCCCGAGCGGTACCGGATGCTCGCCGAGGCTTACGGCTTCGACGTGACGACGTGGCCCGGCTTCCCGGTGCTGCGGGCCGCGCGCGAGCTCAAGCTGACCACCAGCGTGCTGCCGATCCTGCGCAGCCATCCGGAGGTGCGCCCGGAGCTGGTGCGCCGGTTGGACGACTTCCGTGCCGGCCGCACGGGGACGCGGTGGCAGCGCTACCGCTGATGGACACGCTGGCATTCGGCGACGGGATCTGACCGTTCGTCGTTTGGCGGTAGCGCCCGGACGGAGAGTCACATTTCGGCCGAGCCGATCGCCTCGTCAGCGGTAGCCCTTCACTCGAACGGTGCAACGGACGTTACGTTTCGCGGTGGGTCAGAAGACCGGTGCGCGGGTCAGCACCACGGCAAACCCGAATGCCAGGCCCATCACGGCCAGCTCGGCGGTCGCCCACGCGGCCAGCGCCGTGGGCTGGTGGCGCACGATCCGCGGCAGCAGGCGCCAGCGCAGCTGGGCGCCGAGCAGCGCGATGACGCCGACGCAGGCGGTCTTGAGCAGCACGAGCTGCCCGTAGGGAGTGGTGAGCAGCCCGGTCCAGAAGTCGATCGTCGGGTTGAGCGCGATTTCGACGACGCCGTTGAACAGCCCGGTGCCGGCGGCCAGCAGCAGGCACAGCGTGGCGAGCTTGGAGAACCGGGGCAACGCGTGCGCGAGCAGCGTGCGGTTGCCGACCAGCAGCACGGCCATGGCGCCCAGTCCGCCGGTCCACGCGACGGCGCTCATCACGTGCAGCTCCATCGAGATCATCGTGTAGTCGTGGTACGCCCAGTTCGACGCGTGCCCGGTCACCGGCAGCGGCAGCAGCGCGAAGAGCCCCAGCCCCACCCGGACCTCGGCCGGCACCTTCTCGCCGTGCCGCACGGCGAGCACGCCGAGTACCGCGTGCGTGAGCGCCAGCACCGCGACGATCAGCAGCGCCTTGCCGGCGCCGACGGTCGCCACATAGTCCCGCACGTCGCCCAGCCCGACGGTGCGGGCCTGCGGCCGGAACTCCGCGGTCTGCAGGATCAGCGCGACCAGCGCGGACACCGACCAGACCAGCGCGGACACCACCGCGGCCCGCCGGGCCCTGCGCAGCACCGGCTCGCTGAGCTTCGGCCGGTCGTAGCCGACCAGCACCGACAGCAGCGCGAGCCCGACGGTGGCCACCGCGGCGACGTCGAGCAGCACGCGCACGAGCGGGATGGCGACCGAGACCACCTCGCCGGGGTTCGCCACGCCGGGGATCGGCGCCGTCGCGGTGAGCGCGACGCCGACCAGCACCCCGACCACCGCCGCGACCAGCACGGACAGCAGGGGGCCGTAGCGGAAGGGCGAGGTGGTCTCGGTCCGGGTCATCGCCGCTTCCCGTTCCCGGTCACGAGTCCTTCCCCGAGTCCGCCGGGCCGCCGCCGAGGCGCAGGGCGAGGGTGAGCCCCACCCCGAGCAGCACCACGGCGCCGGCGATCCACACCCACACCGGGACCCCGCCGCCGGACCCGTCGTCGCCGGCGGGCGCCGGCGCGGCGGTGCCGGTCTGGGGGGCCTGGGCGGTGGTGCCGGCCGCCGCGGGGGTGCCGGTGCCCGGCTGGGTCAGGGTGAAGGTGAGCCGCTCGGCCACCGGGTGCCCGTCGGCGGACAGGATCCGGAACCCGATCGTGTACTCGCCGGCCGGGCCGAGCGGGCGCACCGGCGCGGTCACGACGTTGCCCTTCACCTCGATCGGTCCCTCGGCCCACTGGCCGCCGTCCGGGCCGGTCAGCGCGACCTCGTTGGTCCCGGCGTCCTGCACGTACTGGTCGAAGGTGAGGGTGATCCTCTCCGGCCCGGTCTCCACCGTCGCCCCGTCGGCGGGGTCAGAGGAGATCAACACGTTGTGCGCCAGCGCCGGGCCCGCCGAGCCGACCAGGGCGAACGCGACCAGCACGGCCGTGGCCAGCAGGCGCCTCACCGCTCCTCCTTCACGGCCGAGGTGGCCTTGCGCGCCCTCAGCAGGGCGCCCACGCCGACGCCGAGGCCCAGCGCGCCGACCGCGAGGCCGGCACCGCCGAGCCAGCGGGCGGTGTCGTCGTCCGCGTCGGCCGCGGCCTGGTCGGTGGTGTCGTGCTCGTCCGGCTTGCCCGTGCCGTGCCCGGCCTCCGAGGCCGGGGCGAGCTCGACGACCGGGGCCGGGTGCTCGGGCTCCTCGGCGCCCTCGGCCGGCGGCGGCGCGTCCCAGTTCACCACGTCGCCGTTGTCATAGGTCTGCGCGGCCGGCAGCACCAGGGTGTCGACGTTGGTGGGCAGCGGGCCCGCGGTGAACGGGAACTCCTGGTACTCGTCGTTGCCCGCGATCCTGGTGTCGCCCTGCGCGGTCCAGGTGATCTTGGTGGCCACCTCGGTGACCTCGGCGCCACGGCCGTTGCGCACCGGCTCGGACAGGGTGGTCTTGGCCACGTCCGCCGTCCAGCCGGGCACCGGCTTGGTGCGCACCGAGCTCAGCGCGTACTCGGTGGGGAGGGTGACCTCGAGCTTGACGGTGCCGGCGTCGGCCTTCTCGTTGGGGACCCTGAGCACGATGGCCCCGTAGCCGCCCTGCGCCGGCTGCTTGCCGTAGACGTTGGCGGTGACGTGCGCGGCGGCGACGCCGGTGGTGAGCAGGCCGGCCGTCGCGACGGCGGCCGACAGCACACCGGCCCGCCGAAGGAATCGGTTTGTCGACATGAAGAGTTCGCTCCTGAACGTGAAGGGGGAGCCGGCGGGCTCGCCGCCGGCGGGGAAACGCGGTTCAGGAGCGCCGCGGGGGCCCACGCCGGCCGCACACCCGCCGCAGCACCACCGACACCACCGGGGTCTCGCCGGTGGGCACCGGAACCGGGCGGGGCACCGGGCCGGCCGGGACGGGCGCCGGGTGCCACGCCACCGGCAGCAACCGGCGCGCGCTCGCCGCCACGACGAGCAGCAGTGCCTCGGCGCGGGCCAGCAAGAGCGCGGTGAGCAGGGTGGCACCCGCGTGCGAGGCGAGCATGCCGGGACCACCACTCGTGCCGGTGTGGTGGTTGGCCAGCTCGGTGAGCACGAGGTGCATCAGCAGCTGCGCGCAGCCGAGCACGGCGAGGATGCCCGGCGCGCCGCGGGCCTGGTCGGCCAGCGCGGTCGCCGTCCACCCGATCAGCGCGGTGAGCAGCAGGGTGAGCGAGAGGTTCGGCAGGCCACCATCGGCGGCCGCGTGTGCCGTGACCGCGAGCACGGCCGCGGCGCCGGCGAGCAGCGTGCCACGCACGCGGCGTGAGGGGCGGTGCCACTCGACGGGTCTGCTCACCAGGCAAGGGTATGGGACCCGCGCGTCCCACCACGACCGCCGGGTTGCGGGAGCCACCGCCGGTGGGCGGGCGGGGTCGTCAGCGGGTGAACCGCACGGACCTGGCCGGACCGAACGCGGTGCTGTCCGGCGGCATGACGACCACGCTCCCCGCGCAGCCCGGCTCGGGGTAGAGCCAGGCCCTGGCGTCGGTCCGGTTCTCGATCCGGGCCGCGTAGGACGGGATGGGTGGCAGGCCGTGGCAGTGGTTCAGCCGCGGGTTCACCAGTTCGAAGCGCTGGTCGAAGCGGAAGACACCGTTCGCGGTGCCGCCGGCGTCGGCCATGCCCGTGGTGAGCAGGGCGGTGGTCGTGACGGCCACGGCCGCCGCGGCGCGGGTGCGCGCGCGGGGCCGCACAGTGGACGACATGGGGTTCCTCCCCGGTTGGTGACCTCCTGGTCACTCGGGGGAAACGGTAGAAGTGGCTTAGCCCACCGCTCAACCGCCGTTCGGGTTCACCCCGAGGTGGCGCAGCAGCTCGGACTCGAGCCGGTCCAGCTCGGCGGCCACCGCTCGGTGCGCGGCCTTGCGCCGGATGGCCGGCATCCGCTCGGCGGCCCGCACCGACGCGGCCAGCGGCGCCAGCCGCTCCCTGGCCGCGCCGGCGAACTCGGTGTCACCGGCCGTCGCCCGCGGGGCCGCGGCCAGCTCGTCGAGGCCGTCGGCGAGCCCGGCGATCCGCGCGTGCAGCGCCGCGCCGTGGCCGCTGAACTCGGGCAGCCGGTCGACGTCGACGCCCAGCCGGCGGGCCTGGAAGCGGTCGTACGTCTCCCGCGCGGCGGCCGCGGCGTGCACCGCGAGCGGGGCCACCACGGGGATCACCGCGGGCCCGAGCACCTTGGCCACCCGCAGGGCGCTGCGGGCCCGCTTCTCCGGGGTCCGCTTCTCCCGGGGCTGCCCAGCGGCCTTGCGCGCCATCCGTGTCCACCTCCGTGTGCCAGCGGTGCGTGTCGGGGACGAACTTACTGGTCGCGCCACTGGCGAGCACGTCGGTGTCGTACCCGACTCGTAGAGTGAGGACGTGAGCTCGGAAGTGCTGTCGGAGGTGCTGCTGGACGCCGGTGTCGTGACGCGCTGCCGGCGTCGGGTGCATCTCGAGCACGACCCGGCGATGCGAAAGGTCGAGCTGCCGCCGCCGGACCCGACGATCGAGCAGCGGATCGCCGACGCGGCGGCACACCGGGCGGCGATCGCCGACCGGCTTCGGGCCGCCAACCCGGGACGCTGGGTGACCGTGCCCGCGGAGCTGCCGGCGACGGATTGGGTGTGGCTCACCGAGCGTGCACTGGCCGAGGGCGTGCCGTTCGTGTGGGGCGCGACACTGCCCGCGGACCGGGCGGCCGGCCGGCGCGGTGGGGTGGAGCTGCTGGTGCACACCGGCGCGGGCTACCTGCCGGTGCTGGTGGTGCGGCACCGAATCACCGACCGGGGCGAGGGCGCGATCACCACCGCGCTGACCGATCTGGACCCCGGCAACGCGGCCGTCGACCCGGAGCGGAAGGTGCGCTCCCAGCCGCGGGACCAGCTGCGGCTGGCGCACGTTCGGCGGCTGCTGGAGGCGGCGGGGCACGCCGAGCCGGGCCGGGCGCTGGGTGGGGTGATCGGGTTGGACGCCGACGTGGTGCTCTGGCACGACCTGACGGCGCCGACGTGGCCGGGCGGGCGGACGGCGCTGGAGGAGTACGACACGCGGTTCGCCGACCGGCTCGCGGTGGCGCGGGCGGCCGCGGGGCGGGCGGCGCCGCTGGCCGAGCCGTCCCGGGTGCTGGAGTGCCGGCGGTGCCCGTGGTGGTCGACCTGCGAGGCGGAGCTGATGCGGGCCCGCGACGTGAGCCTGGTGGTCCGCGGCGAGGACGCGGCGGAGCTGCGCAAGGCCGGGATCGCGACGGTGGACGCGCTGGCCGCGCTCGGCTCGGAGACCGAGCCGCCGGTGCCGTGGACGGGCGGGCCGTTCGCCGACGCGGTGGCGTTGGCCAGGGCGTGGCTGGCGGACCTGGCGGTGGTGCGCAGGGTGCCGGAGGTGGTGGTGCCACGCGCCGACGTCGAGGTGGACATCGACATGGAGAGCTTCGGCGACGCGGGTGCGTACCTGTGGGGGTGCCTGCTCAGCGGGGTGGACATCGGGATGCCGCGGGGGTACCGGGCGTTCGCGACCTGGGAGCCGCTGCCGACCCCCGACGAGGCGCGGTCGTTCGCCGAGTTCTGGGCGTGGCTGCGGGAGGTGCGGGCGCGGGCCGCCGCGGTGGGGTTGACGTTCCGCGCGTACTGCTACAACGCGCTGGCGGAGAACCGCTGGCTGTTCGGCTCGGTGGAGCGGTTCGCCGGGATGCCGGGCGTGCCAGGCCGGGCCGAGGTGACGGAGTTCGTGGAGTCGGAGGCGTGGGTGGACCTGTTCCAGTGCGTCTCCGACCAGTTCCTGTGCGCCCAGGGCAAGGGGCTCAAGGTGGTGGCCCCGGTGGCCGGTTTCCGGTGGCGCGACCCCGAGGCGGGTGGGGAGGCCTCGATGCGCTGGTACCGGGCCGCGGTGGGCATGGACGGCGGGATACCCGACCCGGGGCAGCGCGAGCGCCTGCTGCGCTACAACGAGGACGACGTGCGGGCCACTCGCGCCCTGCGGACCTGGATGAGCGGCCCGGCCATGTCCGAGGCCCCGTTCATGGCCGACCTCTGAGGTGGGGACGGCTCGTCCCCACCGCGCCCGAGGAATGAGTTCGACGTTTGGGGGCGCGGGTGCCGGGTGGGAGCCGAAGATGACCTTGGGTATCTGTGCGGTACCGAAGGCCATCGTGGTCCTCGTGTTCTGTCGAGGTCTCGGCCAGGACGCGAGGCTGCTGCCTGGGGAGCTCAATGCGACGCGGCGCCTCCTCGCGGCAAGGCTCCAGCCGTTCCACGCCGGGTCGGGCACGCCTCACTAAGCGCGGGGGCACCCGCTGTCCCGACTCCGGGTCGGGGCGCGCCTCACCACGGGTTGCAGGCTGCAGCCATTCCCCCTCCCCACCCCGATCCGAAGCCGCTGTGCGGTCGGCGGTGCCGTGTCAAGGCACGCTTTCCCGCCTTGACACGGTGCCGACGACCGTCAACACAATCAGGGCTTCGGGGTGGGGACCCACCACCCGCGACCCGGCAACCCCGACACGGGATGCACCCCCTGCGGGCCCGCGGGCCCGCGGGCCCGCGTGGCGCGCCCGGCGGCGCGGCACCCGCCGCCGTGCACCTGTCGGGTTGTCCCCATCCCCCGGTAGTGATCCACAGATTTCGCGCACCCCGTCCCCACCTCCCTGGCGGCGATATGCTGGAGCGGCTCGGCGACCCCGGGGTGGGCGGGGCCGCATCCTCCCCGCGGCTGGGCGGGGTGCACCGTCCCGCGTCCCCTTCTGAGAGCCGGCAGTGTCTGACGGGGTGGGGCTCGGGCCCAGGGCGCCTTCGGCGTCGCTGCGCGATTCGCTTCGCTCACCCTGGACCCGAGTCCCACCCCGCACAGGACCGGCACGGACGAAGGGGACGGGGGCAAACCAAGGCCACGCCACGCCTCGGGTGGGCCTGCCGCTCCACCCGGCCCGGCCCCAGCTCCACGGGGGATGCCTGGCGTTCCACCCGGCCCGGGCCCCCAGCTCCACAAGGGATGCCTGGCGCTCCACCCGGCCAGGCCCCCGCTCGCACCGGGACCGGGCACGGGGCGACACGGTCGGGAGGGAAGGACCTCACGGCGGGCCCTGTTCCGGGGTGCTGCCTGGCGCTCCACGGGCCGCCCAGGCCCCCAGCCTGTGCGGGGTCGGCACGGGCGAAAGGGACGGGGGAAGAAGCCCCAAGGCGAGCTCTGTCTCGGGTGGTGCTCGGTGTGCCCAACGGGCCCAGTCCCGGCCAGGACGGGCCGTTGACCGTGCTCGCGGGCACCCCAAACCTGACCGGTCCCACCCTGTGACAGGGCGATCCGCGACTCCGGGGCAGGTCTCGCGGACCGAGCCGTCTCAGCGGCCCACGGCGTAGCCCTGCATGCCGCGCGCGTTGGCCGCGGCGCGGAGGAGGCCGGTGGCCGGGTCGCGGGACACCGCCGACAGCCGTCCCAGTGCCCACGGCCCGGCGTCCACCACGTCGTGCCCGCGCTCGCGCAGCTCGGCGATCGCCGTCGCGCCGAGGCGGGACTCGACCACCACCTGCCGCGGCAACCAGGACCGCGGGTAGAACGAGCTCGGGAACGCCGTGGTGTGCCACGCCGGCGAATCGATCGCGCCCTGCAGGTTCAGCCCGCCGAGCACGTGCGCCAACCAGAAGCACACCTGCCACTGGTCCTGCTGGTCCCCGCCGGGCGTGCCGAACGCGATCCTGGGCTCGCCGTCGCGCAGCGCCATCGACGGCGACAGCGTGATCCGCGGCCGCTTCCCCGGCGCCAGCGAGTTCGGCAACCCCTGCTCCAGCCAGAACATCTGCGCCCGCGAGTCCAGGCAGAACCCCAGCTCGGGGATCGTCGGGCTGGACTGCAACCACCCACCGGACGGCGTCGCCGAGATCATGTTCCCCTGGGCGTCCACGACATCGATGTGCACGGTGTCACCGCGGGTCTCCCCGGCCCGACCGACCGTCGGCTCCCCGAGCGCCCCCGACACCGGCTCCGTGCCCCGCGTCCGCTCCAGCACCCGCGGCAACCGCGGGTCCGGCCCACCCGGCCGCAACTCCGCGCTCGCCTCGGCCCCCACCAGCGCGCGCCGCCGCTCGGCGTACTCCTCGGACAGCAACAGGTCCAGCGGCACGTCCACGTCGCCGTACCACGCTTCCCGGTCGGCGAAGGCCAGCTTCGCGCACTCGACCGCCAGGTGCACCGTCCGCGCCGTCGGCACACCATCCACATAGGACATCTCGTCGGCGAAGCCGCGCAGCATCAGCAACTGCTGGGCCAGCACCGGCCCCTGCGTCCACGCCCCGCACTTCGCCAGGCTCCACCCGCCGAGATCGGTGATCACCGCGTCCTCGTAGCCTGCCGACCATTCCGCCAGGTCCTGCCCGGTGAGCAACCCGGCGTGGTCGCGCCCGGAGTCGTCCCGGAACGCCTGCCGGGCGAAGCCGTCGATCGCCTCCGCGACGAACCCGTGCGACCACGCCCGCCGCGCCGCGTCGATCTGCTCCTCCCGACCGGACACCGTCTCGGCCTCCGCGAGCAGCCGCTGCCAGGTACGGGCCAGCGCCCGGTTCCGGTGCGGCGACCCCGGCTCGGGCGGCTCGCCGCCGGGCAACCACAGTTCCGCCGACGTCGGCCAGTGCCGGGCGAACAGGTCCGCCACCGACTCGATCGTCGCCGTCATCCGCGGCACCACCGGCACGCCCTGCCACGCGTACGAGATCGCGTAGCCGAGCACGTCCCGCAGCCGCTTGGTGCCGTGGTCCCGCAACAGGAGCAGCCAGGCGTCCCATGCGCCGGGCACGGTCGCCGACAGCAGGCCGCTGCCCGGGATCAGGTCGAGATTGAGGTCGGCGAAGCGCTCCGCGGTCGCGGCCGCCGGCGCCACGCCCTGCCCGCACAGCACCCGCGGCGTGTGGTCGGCCGCCGTCACGAAGATCGCCGGGACCTGGCCGGCCGGTCCGTTCAGGTGCGGCTCGGCGACCTGCAGGACGAACCCCGCCGCCACGGCCGCGTCGAACGCGTTGCCCCCGGTCTCGAGCACGGCCATCCCGGCCGCCGACGCCAGCCAGTGCGTGGACGCCACCATCCCGTGCGTGCCGATGAGCTCCGGTCTCGTCGTGAACACGCGGCAAGGGTACGGCCTTTTGTTTCGTTCGCTCAACTAACAGACTTCGGGAGTACCGAACTCCCGAGGTCCCACCCGGTCATGCCGTGGCCAGGCGCCGCTGCCGGGGCCGCCCAACACCCGTCCAGCTCAGTCCCGCCGCGAGCACCGTGTCCGGGTCGAGCAGGTTCCGGGTGTCCACCACCGTGTCGCCGGCCATCCGCGCCGCCATCGCCGCCCAGTCCAGCGCGGCGAACTCCGGCCACTCGGTGAGCACCACGACGACGTCGGCCCGCTCGGCCACCCGGTAGGGATCGCCGACCACGGCCATCCCGGGCAGCGGCTCGGCGACCGCGGGGTCGTGAGCGGTGACCACGGCGCCGTGCGCGCACAGTACCGACGCCACCGACAGCGCGGGCGAGTCGCGCAGGTCGTTGGTGCCCGCCTTGAACGCCAGCCCGAGCAGCCCGATCCGCGTGCCGGCCAGCGAGCCGCCGGCCGCCGCGGCGATCTTGGCAATCACCCGGTCGCGCTGTGCGATGTTCTCCGCCACGGTCGCGCTCAGCAGGCCGAAGTCGAACCCCACGGACTCGGCGATCCGCAGCAGCGCGCTGGTGTCCTTCGGCAGGCACGACCCGCCCCAACCCGGCCCCGGCGCCAGGAACGTCCGACCGATCCGCCGGTCGTGGCCCATCCCCTCGGTCACCGCGGCGACGTCGGCGCCCAGCCGCTCGCACAGCTCGGCGACGGCGTTCACATAGGACAGCTTCATCGCGAGGAAGCAGTTCGCCGCGTACTTCACCAGCTCCGCGCTCGCCGCGTCGGTCAGCACGGTCGGCGCGCCAAGGTCCCGGTACAGCCCGGCCACCCACCGCGCGGCCGCGGGGTCGGCCGAGCCGACGACGATCCGGTCCGGCCCGAGGAAGTCGGCCACCGCGCTGCCCTCGCGGAGGAACTCCGGGTTCGCCACCACCGCGACGTCGTCCCGGTCGAGTAGCCCGGCGATGCGCTCGGCGGTGCCCACCGGCACGGTCGACTTGGTGATCACCGCACACCCGGCCGGCAGGGCGTCCCCGACCTCGGCCACCACCGCCTCCACCGCGCGCAGGTCGGCCCCGCCGCCCGCGCCCATCGGCGTCGGCACGCACAGGAACACGCCCTCGGCGTTGGCCACCGCCGCCCTGGCGCCGACGACGAACGACAGCCGGCCGGCGGCGAGCCCCTCGACCACCAGCTCGGGCAGCCCCGGCTCCAGGATGTCCACCCTGCCGGCGGACAGCCGCGCGACCTTGACCTCGTCCACGTCCACACAGGTCACCCGGTGGCCGAGGGCGGCGAGGCAGGCGCCCGTGGTCAGTCCGACGTAGCCCGTGCCCACCACCGCGATCCGCGCTGTGCCCATGCGGTGACCGTCGCAGCCACAGTTGACCACCGCGCGAACGGGACGAAACACCACCGCGTACTCAGGAACAACGGGTGCGCACGACGGGTGACGAGGCACACCCGTCGCGCGCATGCGAACGGGCGTTAACCTGTGCCCAAACCGGATGGCCCCATTCCGGCCCCAGTTCGAGGAAGGAGCCGCAGAAACATGCAGATCCAGGACACCGCGGCGGTCGTCACCGGAGGTGCGTCCGGTCTCGGTGGTGCCACCGTCAAGGCACTGGCGGCCAAGGGCGGCAAGGTCTTCGCGCTCGACCTCGCCGCGTCGATCGAGAAGGCGGAGCAGGTCGACGGCGTGACCTACGTCGAGGCGGACGTGACCAGCGAGGAGCAGGTCAGGGCCGCGGTGGAGCAGGCAGCCGGCGCCGGCGTGCCGCTGCGGATCGTGGTGAACTGCGCGGGCGTCGGCTGGGCTGGGCGGATCCTGTCCAAGAACGGCCCGCACGACCTCGAGCTGTTCCGCAAGGTGCTCGAGGTGAACACGCTCGGCACCTTCAACGTCATGCGGCTGGCCGCCGACGCCATCGCCAAGACCGACCCGCTCACCGACGACCAGCGCGGCGTCGTGATCAACACCGCCTCGGTGGCCGCGTTCGACGGCCAGATCGGGCAGATCGCCTACGCCGCGTCCAAGGGCGGCGTGGTCGGCATGACCCTGCCCGCCGCGCGGGACCTCGCCCGGCACGGCATCCGGGTGATGACCATCGCGCCCGGGATCATCGACACCCCGATGCTGGCCGGCGTCACCGAGGAGTTCCGCGCCGGGTTGGCCGCCGGCGTCCCGTTCCCGCAGCGCCTCGGCCGGCCGGACGAGTACGCCCAGCTCGCCGTGGACATCGTCGAGCACGACTACCTCAACGGCGAGGTCATCCGGCTCGACGGCGCGCTGCGCATGGCCCCCCGCTGACCGCACCGACCAACGCCATGCATGGGAAGCGCTCAGCCGGCGGTGGGGTCCTCGGCGATCACCCAGTACTCGACGAACCGGTCACCGGCCACCCTGAGCAGGTCGTGGCCGTGGAACTCGACCGGCCGACCCTCGTAGCGGCCCCGGCCGACCCACCGCGCGGCCACCAGGTCACCCTGCGCCACCGGGCCCACGACGATCTCGAACCGCATGTCGTCGACCATCGCGCGGCCCTGCCGGATCACCTCGGCCAGCTCGGCCGGCCCGTGCACCGTCCGGCCCGGCCAGTGACCGATGAAGTCGGCCGACACCACGTCGGGCGCGAGCCGTTCCAGCTCGGCCGGGTCGGTGTTCCACAACCCGTGCAGCCAGTTCTCGTACTTCACGTCCCCTCCTCGTTGGCACTCGTCTGCGGCGTTCGCCGGGCTGTTGTGTCGAACGGTCCTGCGTCGAACGGTTCGCTCGCGAGCTCGCTCACGTCTGCCACAGCCAGAACTCCACTCCCTGGTCGTCGACACAGTCCGCGGTGCGGCCGTACGGCTCCCGCTTCACCTCGCGCACCCGGCCGCCGTGCTCGCGTACCCGCTCGACGGCGGCGTCCAGGTCGTCCACCGCGTACATCAGCTTCCAGCCGCGGTAGTCCTGGCCGCCCCACACGCCGGCGTCCGGCAGGCCGGTGCCCGCCGCGGACCAGGCCCGCGGCACGGTCCCCGGGGAGAACCGCCAGCCCAGGACGGCGCCGTAGAACGCCTTGGCCGTCTCGTCGTCGGGAACGGTGAAGGTGAAGTACGCGGCCTCGCCGTGCTGGGGCGTCGGGTGGCCGGCGGACGAGTGGCGTGGGGCCTGCGCGACCAGCCAGCGCTGCCCGAACGGGTCGGTGATGTTGGCCTGCCGGCCGTGTCCCTCGTCGCGCGGCGACACCACCACGCGCCCGCCCCGGGCGGCGGCCCGCTCGACCGCGGTGTCGACGTCGGACACCTCCACCCGGATGGACGCGCCGCCGGCGGTGGCCGCCACGTGCTCGATCTCCGGGAACTCCTCGGCCAGCATCAGCACGGCGTCACCGATGGCCAGCTCGGCGTGGCCGATCCGGCCGTCCGGCATCACCACCGGGTCACCGCGGCGGGTGGCCCCGAACACCTCCTCGTAGAACTCGATCGCCCGGTGGGCGTCGGGCACCGCGAGATACGGGACGAGCGAGTGGTACTCGGCGCGCGCGGGCGCCTCGGTCGTGGTCATGTCGGCTCCACCTTTCGTCAGGATCTCGCGCCGCAGCCGCTCGCGGAGCGTCGCGGCGAACTCCGGATCCGGTTCGATCGGGTGATGCGGCCGGCGGAGGGCTTCCAGCGGATCGGTCATCGCGGCCCTCCCTCCTCGCCGGCGTGGGTGTCCTCGTAGGCGGCCCGGAACGCCGCGCGGGCCCGCACCAGCAGCGCCTCCGTGGCGTGCACGGTGCGGCCGAGGTGCTCGGCGACCTCGGGCACGGGGAGCCCGTCGACGTAGCGCAGGGTGAGTGCGGCCCGGTGGTGCGGCCCCAGCTGGGCGAGCACCTGGCGGGCGCGCAACGCGTCGAGCTCGGCCTCCCACGGGTCGACCGCCTCCGGGGCGGCGTCGTGCACCAGCTTCAGCCCGCGTTCCTCCCGCTCCCGGCGCCGCCAGTGGTCGGCCAGCTTGTGCCGGGCGACACCGATCAGCCACGGCACGGTCACCGGACCCGCGCCGGGCTTGCGGGCCGCGCCGACGGCGCCGAGGAACGTCTCCGAGGTCAGCTCCTCGGCCAGGGATCGGTTCCCGCATCGGGACAGCAGGTAGCCGTAGACCTCGGGCAGCGCCGCCTCGTAGATCTCCAGCAGCGCGAACTCCGGGTCCCGCTCCACCCGTGGCTCGCCCACCCGGCTCACCCGCCGGCCGGCCGCGGCCGTGTCGCATCACCGTCGTGCACATCCCCATCGTCGTTCGGGGTGGGGGTTCTCCGACGGGTGCCGCGCCAACTTCCTTCCACTGGCGCCCTGTCAACAAGGTGCCCTACGGTCAGAAGGGTGACCACCACCACGCACTACCACAGCTGCACGCTCTGCGAGGCGACCTGCGGCATCGCGGTGACGGTGGACGCCAACCGGGTCGTCGACATCCGGGGTGACGAGCGGGACCCCTTCTCCCGTGGCTACATCTGCCCGAAGGCCACGGCCCTCGCCGACCTGCACCACGACCCCGACCGGCTGCGCACCCCGCTGGTCCGGCACGGTCTGGAGTGGCGCGCGGCGGGCTGGGACGAGGCGTTCGACCTGGTGGCCCGGCGGATCAGGGACGTGCGGACCCGGTACGGCAAGCACGCGCTGGCCGTGTACCAGGGCAACCCGAGCGCGCACAACCTCGGCCTGGTGACCTACGGCCAGGCGTTCTTCCGCGGCCTCGGCACCCGCAACCTCTACTCGGCCACGTCGGTCGACCAGCTACCGCACATGCTCGCGGCGCTGCAGCTCTTCGGGCACCAGCTGCTCATGCCGGTGCCCGACATCGACCGCACCGACCTGCTGGTCTGCCTCGGCGGCAACCCGGCGGTGTCCAACGGCAGCATCATGACCGCGCCGAACGTGCGGGCCCGGCTCAAGGCCATCCGCGCCCGCGGCGGCGAGGTCGTGCTGGTGGACCCGCGGCGCACCGAGACCGCGGCGCTCGCCGGCGAGCACCTGTTCATCCGGCCCGGCACCGACGCGCTGCTGTTGCTGTCACTGGTCCAGGTGCTGTTCGCCGAGGGGCTGGTGGCGCCGGGCCGGCTCACGCCGCACCTGCGCGGGCTGGACACCCTGCGCGCGGCGGCCGCCGACTACCCGCCGGAGCGCACGGCACCGGTCACCGGTGTCGCCGCCGAGCGGGTGACCGAGCTCGCCCGGCGGCTGGCCCGCACCGAACGGGCCGCGGTGTACGGCCGGGTCGGGGTGTGCACGCAGGAGTTCGGTGGGCTGTCCGCGTGGCTGGTCGTGGTGGTGAACGCGCTCACCGGGCACCTCGACGAGCCCGGCGGCGCCATGTTCACCACCCCGGCGATCGACACCCTCCCGCTCGCCGCCAGGGCCGGGCACGCCGGGAGCTTCGGTGCGTACCGGAGCCGGGCGCGCGGGCTGCCGGAGTTCGGCGGTGAGCTGCCGGTGGCGGTGCTCGCCGAGGAGATCGAGACACCGGGGGAGGGGCAGGTGCGCGCGTTGATCACCTCGGCCGGCAACCCGGTGCTCTCCGCGCCCAACGGGACCCGGCTGGAGCGGGCGCTCACCGAGCTGGACTTCATGGTCGCCATCGACCCCTACCTCAACGAGACGACCCGGCACGCCGACGTGATCCTGCCGCCGACCGGCCCGCTGGAGCGGTCCCACTACGAGCTCGCGCTGACGAACTACGCGGTGCGCAACGTCGCGAAGTACTCCCCGGCGGTGTTCCCGCGCGGGCGGGAGCAACGGCACGACTGGGAGATCGTGCTGGAGCTGGCCACCCGCGTCCTCGGTGGTGGCGCGCCGGCGCGGTTCCTCGGCGGAGTCGGGCCCGAGGCGATGCTGGAGATCGGGTTGCGCACTGGGCCGTACGGGCTGCGCAGGCTGCGGAAGGGGTTGTCGCTGGGCCGGCTGAAGCGGGAGCCGCACGGCGTCGACCTCGGACCGTTGGAGCGGCGGCTGCCGGGGCGGTTGGCGACGAGGGACAGGACGGTCGACCTCGCGCCGCGGGTCTACCTCGACGACCTGCCGCGGCTGCGCCGGCTGCTCGACCGCGCGCCGCGGCGGGACGAGCTGGTGCTGATCGGCCGGCGGCAGCTGCGCAGCAACAACTCGTGGCTGCACAACAGCGAGCGGCTGGTGAAGGGGAAGCCGCGGTGCACGCTACTGGTGCACCCCGACGACGCCCGGCGGCACGGGGTGGCCGACGGCCAGCCGGCGACGCTGTCCTCGGCGACCGGGTCGATCCGGGTGCCGGTGGAGGTCACCGACGCGATCATGCCCGGCGTGGTGAGCCTGCCGCACGGCTGGGGCCACCACCGGCGCGGCACGCGGCTGCGGGTGGCCGCCGAGCACGCTGGGGTCAGCGTGAACGACGTGACCGACGAGGGCTTCGTCGACGAGTTGACCGGCACGGCCGCCCTCTCCGGCCTGCGCGTACGCCTGGCTCCCTGACTCGGGCGTCGAATTCGTGGACACCGGCGGAATGCGAGGCCGTCGCCCGAGATGGCTTGGACAATCGGCAAGCAGGCCGACCCCTGGGGGCAGGGTCGCGGTCGAGCCCCTTCGAGGAGCGCGGGAGCTCAGCACGATCGAGAAGGGCCCGGGCGAACCGGTCACCGGCCAGGAACCGGTGAGGAGCCAGCGGCCGATGAGGCCGACGTCATCGACCCGAGTGACCGAGGACGACGGCCACGGAAGGTCACGAGGACGCGGCTGGAAGATCACCGGCGACGATGGCTGGAAGATCACCGAGGACGGCGACGGCTGTGGAGCGCTCCGCGAAAACCGGACCAATCCGGAGCAACCGAGGGGCCAATTCGGGCATTTCGCCCATCAACGCCCGCCAAGTACGACCCACCCACCCCTACTGGGGGCCGTCCCCGTGTCCAGTTTATCGGCGGTCGGAGGGCCGAGGGGGTTCGCGCGAAATCTGTGGACAGCTGGGAGCGATGTGGACAACTAGTGGTCGGGTTGCCGGTGCGTGCGACACACGCGATCGCCGGGACACGCAGGCCTTGCCGACCAGCGGGTTCGCTTCTCGGCTGGTCGGGTTTGCCGTTCGGCCCGCTCTGGAGCACCTGCCGCTGGTCCGGATGTCCGAGACCGCCTCGCCGGGCGCGCGGTACCGCATCGGGCCTACCGGTTCTGGCACCGCCACCTGGTGCTCCTGCTCGACGGCACCCCCGACCCCGAGCACACCGCGCACGCCCTGCTCGCCGCGCTGGCGGCCGAACACCTGGCGGCCGTCCTACCGGAACTGGGCGAGGCGAGGACCCGGGCCGGCATCCTTCGCCTCGCCCGCGCGGCGCAGGAACTCTACACAGGCGATTAGCTATTTGCCATAATTCCTTCGTGCTGGACGCTGACCTGCTCAGGGCACTCGCCAACGAGAAGCGGCTGCTCGTGCTGGAGTGGCTCCGCGACCCCGTGGCGCACTTCCCGCCGCAGCGCGACGGCGACCTGGTCCGGGACGGGGTGTGCTCGCTGTTCATCGCCGAGAAGCTCGGAGTGAGCCAACCCACTTGCGGCGAGCACCTGAAGGTGCTCAGCCGGGCCGGGCTCGTTCGCGGCAAGAAGATCAAGCAGTGGGTGTTCTACCAGCGCGACGAGGAACGCATCGCCGAGGCGAAGCGGCTGCTCGGCGGTGCATGGTGAACCCGATCGCACAGGAGAACGACATGACCACCTCCCCCACCGAGGAACGGCTCGCCCGGCTCGGCCTGACCCTGCCCGAGCCGCCCGCGGCGGTCGCCGCGTTCCAGCCCTACGTCCGCGCCGGCGCCACCGTGTACGTCTCGGGCCAGATCGCCACCAGGGACGGCGGGCTGGTCGCCACCGGGCGTCTCGGCGCGGAGGTCGACCTCGCCACCGGACAGGAAGCGGCCAGGGCATGCGCGCTGAACGTGCTCGCCCAGCTGCACGCCGCCGCCGGCTCGCTGGACGCGGTGGCCCGGCTGGTCAAGATCACCGTCTTCGTAGCCTCCGACCCGGCGTTCACCGAGCAGCCGCGGGTCGCCGACGGCGCCTCCCGGCTGCTGCTCGACGTGCTGGGCCCGGCCGGGGAACACGCCCGCGCCGCCGTCGGCGTGGCGGTACTCCCGCAGAACACGCCGATCGAGGTCGACGCCACCGCGGTGCTCGAGGAAACCGGATCGAACAGGTGAGCGCGGACGCACCCGATGCCGTCCGGGCCGACCTGCCCACCCCGGAGGACGTCCGGCGCACCGCCGAGGTGATCCGCCCGCACGTGCGGCGCACCCCGGTGCTGGCGCTCGACCCGACCGACCTGGGGATCACCGCGGATTTCCGGTTGGCGCTCAAGCTGGAGCAGCTACAGCGCGCCGGCTCGTTCAAGGTGCGCGGCGCCTTCGCGAACCTCCTGCTCCGCGACGTGCCGCCGGCCGGCGTGGTCGCGGCCTCCGGCGGCAACCATGGCGTGGCCGTCGCCTACGCCGCCCACCGGCTCGGGGTGCCCGCGCGGATCTACGTGCCCACCATCTCCGCCCCCGCCAAGATCGAACGGATCCGCGCGCTCGGGGCGCACCTGGTCGTGGGCGGGGACCGCTACGCCGACGCGCTGGCCGCCGCGCAGGCCTGGACGGCCGAGTCCGGGGCGCTGGGCGTGCACGCGTTCGACCAGCGGGAGACGCTACTCGGCCAGGGCAGCGTCGGGCTCGAGCTGGCCGAGCAGGTGCCCGAGCTGGACACCGTGCTGGTCCCGGTCGGCGGCGGCGGGCTGATCGGTGGGATCGCCACATCCTTCGCCGGCTCGGTCCGGGTGGTCGGCGTCGAGCCCACCGGCGCGCCCACCCTCGCCACCGCACGGGCGCACGGCGCGCCGACCGACGCCCCCACCGGCAGCGTCGCGGCCGACGCGCTGGCCCCGCGCCGGATCGGTGAGCTGGTGTTCCCCATCACCCAGGCCCACGTGAGTGGCGTCGTGCTGGTCGACGATCCGGCCATCCGGGAGGCGCAGCACGCGCTGTGGGCCGCCGCCCGGCTGGTCGCCGAGCCCGCCGCCGCGGTCGGGGTCGCCGCCCTGCTCGGCGGCGCCTACCGGCCCGAGCCCGGCGAGCGCGTGGCCGTCGTCGTCAGCGGAGCCAACACGGCCCCCGGCGTCGCCCCTCGACGTCCTGACCGGGCTCCCTCTCCGGAGGGAGGCGAACCGGACCCGAGCGGGAGTCGCCGGCCACGCCCGCCGGCGACGCTGGACCCATGACCCAGCAACCCCGATCCGACCGGCCCGGCCCGCTCCGGGTCGCCGTCGGCTACGCCGCGATCCTCGGCACTCTGCCGTACCTGACCCTCAAGCTCGCCTGGCTGACCGGCCACCCGCTCGGGCTGGCCGACCCCGACCTCGTCGACGGTCCGATGATGTACGCGGCCAACGCGTTCACCGGCGGCATGGACCTCGTCGCGATCCTGCTCGCACTGACGTTCACCCATGACCGGCGGGGCCGGGCACCGGCCTGGCCGCTGGTCTTCCCGATCTGGGTGGGTACCGGCTTCCTGGCGCCGATCGCGCTGGCCGGCCCGCTGATCGGCGTCGACTTCGCGCTCCCGACCGAGGAGACCACCGGCCCCGCGCTGGAACCGTGGGTGACCCCGCTGGTCTACGCCAGCTTCGCGTGGCAGGGCGTCACCCTGCTCACGGCCTTCGCGCTGTACGCCAGGGTGCGCTGGGCGGCGCTGTTCTCCACCCGACTCGGGGCCGTGCCGCTCGGCGGGACCGGCGCGGTCGCGGCCGTGCTCGGGGTGGTCGCCGCGGTCACCCACCTGGCGTGGGCGCTCGGCGTGCCGGTCGGGGTCGACGTCCCGCGCGGGCTCGGCCAGCACGCGGTGAACGCGGTCGACGGCCTGCTCGCCCTGGCCGCCGTCGCCGGCCTGCTCGCCGCGGCGCGTGGGCGGACCGGGTCGCGCTGGGCACTCGCCGCGGGCTGGACCGGCGAGGCCGCGATGTTCGCCTGGGGGTTCTGGAGCCTGGTCACGACCACGGCCATGGCCGAGGTGTTCCGCGGACCCACGGCGGCCCACCTGGTCGTCCAGGGCGCCCGGTGCCTCGGCGGGATCCTGCTCGGTGTCGCGGTGCTGCGGGTCGTCTCCCGCCGCGCGGGCACCGCCGCGGGGCCGGTGGGCGCGGTCGTCCGGCCGGCGGCGTAACCAAAGAGCCGCTCGGGAACGGATCCGCCCGGTAGCCGCGCGGAGTAGCTTGTTCGGCGTGTTCGCGGCTCGACGGCACGTGACGGACCTGGTCGGCGTGGTGGCGCTGGCCGCGTTCGTGCTGGTCGGCACCACCGTGGCCGCGCGGGGCCAGCCCGCAGCGCGGCCGCTCGACCTGCCGGGATACGGCTGGCTCGTCGCGGCCGCCCTGCCGCTGCCGTTCGCCCGGCGGTTCCCGGTGCCGGCGTTCGCGGCGAGCGCGGCGGTCGCGCTGGCCTACCACTGGACGCCGTACCCCGAGGGGCCGGTGATCGCGCTGCCCGGGTTCGCGTTGTTCCTGCTCGGCAGGGTGCGCGGGCCGGTGGTCGGGACGATCGCCGCGGGCGTGCTGCTGCTCGCGCTGTACCTCGTCGACGGTGTGCACCGGGGCGACTGGGTGCCGGACGCGTTCCTGGCGGTGGCCGTCGCCGCCGCGGCGGCGGTGCTGGCGATCGGCGCCGCGCTGCGGGCCCGCGAGGCGGCCGCCCGCGCCGCGCGGGAGCGGGAGGCCGAGCACACCCGCCGGCTGGCCGAGGAGGAGCGGCTGCGGATCGCGCGCGAGGTGCACGACGTGGTGTCGCACAACCTGGCGATGATCAACGTGCAGGCCGGGATGGCGGCGCACGTGGCCGACCGGCAGCCGGAGCAAACCAAGGAGGCGCTGCGGAACATCAAGGCGGCCAGCGCCGTGGCGCTGAGCGACCTGCGGTCGACGCTGGCGGTGCTGCGCTCGGGTGCCGGTGCGGCGGTGTTGCCGGGGTTGGCGCAGATGGGGGAGCTGTTCGACCACGCCCAGTCCGCCGGGCTGGACGTGCGGGTGCACGGCCGGCCCGGCCAGCTGCCGAGGGCGGTCGACGGCGCGGCGTACCGGATCCTGCAGGAGTCGCTGACGAACGTGGTGCGGCACGCGAACTCGCCGAGCGTCGTGGACGTGCACTTCCGCCGGCCGGGCGGCCGGTTCGAGCTGGTGGTGCGCGACGACGGGATGGGCGCGTCGCCGCCGCGGATCGGTAACGGGCTGCGCGGGATGCGGGAGCGCGCGGAGGCGCTGGGCGGCGGCGTCGAGGCCGGGGTCACCGACGAGGGCGGCTTCCAGGTGCGCGCCGTGCTGCCACTGGACCGGGCGACGTCCTGAGCGCCGCCCCACGGCGGGCGGTCAGCGGTGCCGGAGGTTCATCGCCAACCGCACCACGAACACGATGCCGACAACACCCACGAGGGCGATCTCCAGGAGCATGACGCCTCCTTCCCGGGCTCGATGCTCCGCCCGGAAGACGTCCCACCCCGCACCCGGTGCCCCGACACGCCCGATCTCACCCGTTCGACGGATGGGCTCAGGACGTGCGGACACTCGGCGGCGCGTACTCCACCTGGTTGCTGAGCAATCCCACGAACGTCTGCTGCACGGTCGGCCGATCCGGCCCGTAGCACTCGACGATGATCACCCGGTCGTACAGCACGTAGACCGCGCGGAACACGCTGGTCGAAGCACTGGCGGCATTGCTGAACACCGGCACGCCCTGCATCGACAGGTCACGGTTGGCCGGAATGCCACCCTGCTGCTGGACCGTGGCGTACTCGCGGGCCACCGCCCTCGCCGCGCTCTCGTCACGCACCTGGAGGGCGAAGAGGCCGATCGTCGTGCCGTCCTGCGAGGTCGGCTTCAGCAGGCCTTCGGTCATGCCGCCCTCCTCGAGGGCGCGGACCACGGGCTCGGGCAACAGCTTGCTGTCCGCCAGCCGGTCCATCTGGAACGTGCCGCCACCGGCCCGGATCGAACCGGGCGGGTCGACCAGCGCGGACGCGTTGTCCGCCGGTTCCGGCTTCGCCGCGGGTGGCTCCGGCAGCGGTTGCTGGGTCGGTGCCTGCTGGGTCGGCTCGCTGGTCGGCTGCGTCACCGGCGGCAACTGGTCCTCGGAGCCGTTACGGATGAACAGCGCCCAGACCGCCACCCCGATGCCGGCGACGAGTACAACGGCCAGCACCGTGAGGAGCACCTTCTTGCCCTTGCCGGACGGCGGCTCGGCGGTGAATGACTCCGGGCCCTGCTGCGGCCACTCGGAGACCGACGAGGAGGAGATGGGCGGCAGGTCGGAGCCGCCCCACGGCGGCGAGACGTCCTCGTGGGGTGCGTTCCACGGTTGCTGCGCCTGCGGTGGCTGCTGGAACCCGTGTGGTGGTGAGGCCTGCGGTTGCTGGAACCCGTGGGGCGGTGACGACGCCGGAGACTGGTGAGCCTGCCACCCCTGGACGACCTGGGTCCGTTCCGCGCCGGGGTCGTTGCGAACGAACTGGGTGGCCTCCGCCGACGGGCCCTGCGGCTGTTGCGGCTGCTGCGGCTGTTGGGACTGCTGATTCACCGGGGAGATGATCTGCGTCGACTCCGCCTGGCCGGACGACTGCGGCTGATCCTGCTGCCCGCCCGACGCCACGGCGGAGGACAGGATCTGATCTCGGCGGGCGCGGTACTCGTCCGCGCTCAGATTGCCGGACGCGAGATCCTCGTCCAGCTTCCGCAGCTCCTCCTGCCAGGCCACCCTGGCACCCCCTTCGGGACAGTCTCCGACCCAGTGGTGTCGAACCGACAACGAACGAGATTCCGGCGCTCGGGGTCGGCTGACCACCCCACCCGCCGAACCCGCCGTCGGACCCCGCACATTGTGCACGGCTGCCGGTCAGACGTCGTAGGCCACTACCTACTTGTAACCTACCGGGTCCCGGTTCGGCCGCGTGCGGCGGTGACCCTTCGACGTCCGAACCTCGTCACCGAGGGTGAGTGGCGAGAACACGGCCGATCTGGTCGATGACCTCGGTGCGCAGTAGCGGGCTGGCACCACCCACGAGGTGGCGTTCGGCCAGTTCGACCACGACGACGTCACGGTCGCGCAGGAGCTCGGCCGCGCTGCCGGCGGGGTCGTCGGCGACGGTCTCCGGATGCACGATCGTCAGGTCCTGGAACGTGGCGGCCAGGAACGGGGTAGCGAACTGGGAGAAGGAGTCGGCGATCATGCCGACACTGGCGCCGACCGTGCCGGTGGTTCCCGCGGGGCGGGACTGCTCGAGGGACAGCGGCATCCGGAAGTCGCTGGCCACATAGCTGGTCCGGTCCTGCCTTCCGTCCGGGGCCAGCGCGTACCCGGTCAGATCGCGAGTCGCGGACCGACCGACCAGTGGCGGGATGTCGGCCGGCCAGGAGCGCTGCCCGGTGGGTGACACCTTCCAGGTGCTGGTCACGCCGGGACGCAGCCGCTCGGCGAGGGCGCGGGTCATCACCAGCCCACCTTCGTAGGACCAGTGGGTGTCGACGGCGTCGTAGATCGGGCGGTTCACCCGGCGCGCGGCCTCCTGCAGGCCGGCACGCACGTCGACGATGCCGACCTCGGTGGTCATTCGCTGCCAGAAGCGGTCCGACTGCCGCCGTGCGCACGTCTTGCCCGCGAAGTCGTCGGGGAGGAACTGCGGTGCGGCGGTCGACTTGTCCGGGGCGACGACCAGTTCGAACCGGCGGCCGGAGGACTCCACGACGGCGCGGAGCCGCTGCAGGACGCCGATCACCTGGTCGAGGTCCTGGACCGGCCGGCACTTGTAGCTGACGTCCTGGCCGAGGTACAGCCAACCGTCCTTGCCGGAGATCACCACCGGGTAGGCGGCCCTGCGCTCCTCACCCGTGGGTCCGTCCGCGTCCTGCGGCGGTGGTCCGGTGTTGACGCCCGCGGGGCCACTCGGCGCGGGGTGCGCACTGCCAGGGGGGTCGCCGAACAGCGCGGTGCTGATCCCCTCGGCGGCCTGCACGCCGGCCCTCCGGAGCGTGAGGTGGTCGGTGGCCCAGCCGGAGAGCTCGGTGAAGAAGCCCCAGCCCGCCGCCGGTGAAGGGAAGTCCCGCAACGCGCGGTTCTCGAAGGCCTGCGGCCGCGCGCCGAACACGAAGGCCAGCGTGGGCGTCAGGAAGAAGACGAACGCGCACACGAGCGCCGTGCGCTGGCGCCTGCTGTGCCGCGGGCGGTAGAGGGTGTGCTCACGTGGCAGCCAGGCCTCCGGGGTGGCCGGTAGGCGACCGCCGGGTGGCGGCGAGAGGGGCGGCGGGGCTGTCACACGGCTCAACCTAGTCGACTAGCGCGTCGCCGCGCCGGCACTTCGCGTGCTGCGCAGCAGCGCGAAGGCGCGCTCGTCGCGGTCCGGACTGGCGGGATCGGAGTCCTCCGTGCACCCGACCGTGGTGAAGTCGACCACCTCCCAGCCGGTGCGCTCCAGGAGCCGGTGGAGGCCGGCGGTGGAGAAGATCCAGAAGTTCGTCGGGTCGTTGTTGGTCTCCGTGGGGTGCACCAGGTAGGCCACCGGCGACCCGGCCAGGCGGGTGCCGTGATCTGGCGTCAGCTGGGCCACGCGCGTGGACAGGAAGCACAGGTCGGCGTGCCGGGCCAGCAGCTCGAGGACGTAGTACGGGTTCTTCAGGTGGTAGAGGATGCCGAGGAAGAACACCGCCCGGTAGTGATCGCGCGGTAGCCGGAACTGCGTGTCCAGGTCTGTCTCGTGGATGCCGAGCCGGGAACCCAGCTCCGTCCGGAGACGTTCGGCACCGCGCAGCTGGTTGAAGTTCGTCGGCCCGTGGTCGATCAGGTCGACGTCGCAGCCGAGCCGCTGCTCGAGGAAGAAGCCGAAGTCGCCGTCGGCGCCCCCGATGTCGGCCACCGGCCCACCGGCGACCTCGTCGAGGACCTCCCGGTTCGGGCCGCTCAGCAGGGCGTCGAGGTGGAAGACGTTGGCCATCGTGTCGTACGGGTACCAGCCGAAGTCGGTCGGCGCGAGGGCCGCCTTCGTCGCGAGCAGCTCCTCGCGGTACTCCAGCGCCTGCTTCTTGACCGCCTCGAAGTCCATGTCGGCATTATCCGGTCCGCTCATGAGCATGGGCACTCAGCCGTTACTCTCCTCGGCATGAGCACGGACAAGCCTGGTGAGCGGCTCATCGAGTGGACCGGTGAACGGTGCGTGCCGTGGACCGACGACGTGCAGGTCATCTACGAGCACTACCACCGGTACGCGTTCGCGCTGCGCCTGGCGGAGGGTAGGCGCGTGCTCGACCTCGCCAGCGGCGAGGGATACGGCAGCGCGATGCTCGCCACGGTCGCCGAGCGGGTCCTCGGCGTCGACATCGATCCCGAGTCGGTACGGCATGCCCGGCAGCGGTATCCGCTGGACAAACTCAGGTTCGACGTCGGTTCCATCACCGACCCGGACACCCTTGCCGGTGAGGCCCCCTTCGACCTCATCACCTGCTTCGAGGCCATCGAACACGTCGCCGAGCAGGACCAGGTCATGGAGCTCGTGACCAACCGGCTGGCGCCAGGTGGTGTGTTCCTGTGCAGCACCCCCGACATCACGATCTACACCCACGAGCACGGCAACGACAACCAGTACCACGTCCACGAACTGCGTGAGGACGAGTTCCGCGACCTGCTCGCCGCGCGGTTCGGACACGTTCGGTTGCTCCGGCAGACGGTGGCCGTCGGTTCGCTGATCCACGACGGTGGCCATGGCGGCCGGTCCGAGGTGCGCACGCTGCGGCGGCGGTCAGCGGACGAGTGGACGGCCGGTGACCAAGCCCCGCACACCTATCTGCTGGGTGTCGCCTCCGACGAGCCGGTCGAGGTCCCGCCAGTGTCGGTGATGCTCGACGAGGGCATGACCATGGCGCGCAAGGCGGCGGCCGAGCAGACCAGGCTGGCGGAGGTGCGCCAGCTGCAGGACGTGGTGCATCGGCTGGAGGAGGAGCTTCGCGCCAGCCGTGAGCGTGCCGCGTCGGCCACGGCCGAGGCCGAGCGGCGGGTGGCCTCGGCGGCCGCGGAACGCGACCGTGCGGTGCGCCAGGCCCGGGCCGAGCAGGAGCGGGTCATCGCGGAGCTGGCGCGGTTGTCCGGGAAGGCGGAGCACGACACGGCGCGGTTGCGGTGGTTGTCGGAGACCAATGCCGATCTTCGTCGTGGAATCGACCAGCTGGCCACCGAGAACGCGAAGCTGCGGGCGGAACAGTCCGCGCTCGCCCAGCGACTGGTCGGCAGGTATCGCACGACGGTGGAGCGGGTCGCGCCGAGGGGCACCCGGCGGCGGGACGCCTACGAGGTCCTGATGGGCCGCCAGGCGGGCGTGCCGCCGGCCGCGCCGGAGACGTCCGGCCCGGTGGCCGTCACGACGAGCGAGCAGCCGATCGTCAGCGTCGTCATCCCCACGTACGGCAAGTGGGAGTACACCCGTCGGTGCCTGGCATCGATCGAGACGAACCTGCCGACGACGCCGTTCGAGGTCGTCGTCGTGGACGACGCCTCGCCGGACGACGCCGCCGACCGGGTGGCGCGGTGCCCGGGCGTGCGACTGGTCCGCGCGCCGCGCAACCTGGGGTTCGTCGGCGCGTGCAACCTCGGCGCGGAGCATGCGCGCGGAGAGCTGCTGATGTTCCTGAACAACGACACCGAGGTGCGGCCGGGCTGGCTCGACAACCTGGTGGACACCCTGGACACCCGACCGGATGTCGGGCTCGTCGGCGCCAAGCTCGTCTATCCCGACGGCAGGCTCCAGGAGTGCGGCGGCATCATCTGGTCCGACGGCACGGGGTGGAACTACGGGCGCGGCGAGCCGGCCGACGAGCCGCATTTCCAGACGGTACGGGACGTGGACTACTGCTCGGGGGCGGCCATCCTCGTTCGCCGGGAGGTCTTCGATCGCGTCGGCGGCTTCGACGCCCGGTACGCACCCGCCTACTACGAGGACACTGATCTCGCGTTCGCCGTGCGTGCCGCCGGGATGCGCACGCTCGTGCAACCGGCGTCCGTCGTCGTGCACCACGAGGGCGTCTCCAACGGGACGGACACCTCGTCGGGGTTGAAGCGCTACCAGGAGATCAATCGGGCCACATTCGTGGCGAAGTGGGCACGGCACCTGGCCGACCACCGGCCGGAGGCCAGTGAGCGCAACGTCTGGCTGGCCCGCCACCGCACCCGTGCCGGCCATCGGGGCGGGATCGTGCTGGTCGTCGATCACCAGGTGCCACGCACCGACGAGGACTCGGGCTCGGTGCGGATGGCCCGGCTGCTGGAGCTGCTGGTGGGTATGGACCAGCGGGTGGTGCTCTTCCCGATGAACCACGCCGTGCCGGAGCGCTACACGGGGTGGCTGCACCAGATCGGCGTCACCGTCGTCGCCGACGCCGGCCGGCAGCTGGAGTTTCTCCGTTCGGCCGGGCCGGAACTGACTCTGGCGATACTGTCGCGGCCGCAGGTCGCGTGGCAGGTGCTGGAGCCGGTACGCCAGTACGCGCCGAACTGTGTGGTCGCCTACGACACGGTCGACCTGCACTTCGTCCGCCTCGGCAGGCAGGCCGACCTCGCGGCCGACCTCGGCGACAAGGCCGAGGAGGACAGCCTGCGCCGGCGGGCGGAGGTGCTGCGTGAGATGGAGCTCGGACTCGTGCGCACCGTCGACCTGACACTCACCGTGTCCGACGTCGAGCGTGCCGTCCTCGGGGAGCTCGTTCCCGGTGCGAAGGTCGAAGTGCTGTCCAATGTGCACCCGCCGTTGGCCGGACTCCGGCGACCCGACGGGCGCTCGGGGGTGTTGTTCGTCGGGAGCTTCGACCACCTGCCGAACCGGGACGCCGCGACATGGTTGGCCACGGAGGTCATGCCGTTGGTGTGGAAGCGCCACCCGGAGGCCGAGGCGCACATCGTCGGCAGTAACCCTCCGGCGGAGGTGCAGGCCCTGGCCCGCGACGGGGTGCGGTGCCACGGGTGGGTACCGGACCTGGCGGCCCGCTACCGCGACGCCCGCGTGGTGGTGGCGCCCCTGCGGTACGGCGCCGGGGTGAAGGGCAAGGTGGGGGAGAGCCTGGCGCACGGCGTGCCGGTGGTGGCCACGTCCGTGGCCACGGAGGGTATGCACCTCGACGACGGGACGGACGTGTTGGTCGCCGACAGCGCCGAGGGATTGGCCTCCCACATCGTCCGGTTGCTGGGCGACGACGAGCTGTGGATCCGGTTGTCCGAGTCCGGACGGAGCGCCGTGGAACGTCAGTTCGGCCCGGAACAGGCGCGGGAGACACTGCGTAGGTTGCTGGATCTGTGCGCCGAAACTGCCGACTGATCCAAGGTCGGGAAGCAGGGCGCGGGAATGGCTGCGGGACAGCTCGATGTGCGGCGGCCGTCGGGACGGTGGACGTACCGCGACCTCAACGTCGGCTTCGCGTGGCTGCGCTTGATCGGCGTGAGCCTCGTCGTGATCGACCACAGTGTGCCGCTCGTGCGCCCGGAGCGGTTGACGATTCTTCCGGAAGGCTGAAACGCGTCATCCGGCCATATCGCCCTACTGGCGTTCTTCGCGATGAGCGGCTATCAGATCACCGACAGCTGGGAGCGGGATCCGAACTGGTGGCGGTACTGCGCCCGCCGTTTGTTGCGCATTCTTCCGCCGCTGTGATTCGTGTTGCTGGTCACCGTGTTCGTGATCGGATCACTGGTCAGCACGTAATCCGACCAGGCGTACTGGTCTCATCCGCAGACCTGGCGCCATCTCGTGGGAAGTAGCTTGCTGCTCCTGCTGCAACACGACCTGCCGGGGTGTTCGTCGACAGTCCGTACCCACATTCGGTGAACGGGTCCCTGTGGACCCTGCCGATGGAGTTCGTCGGGTACGCGCTCGTCCTGGCCGTCGGGCTCGTGCTCGCCCTCGGTGTGAGCCGGTTCATCGTGTTCCCGCTGATCGGCGTGGCCTTCGTGCTCGACAGCTTCTGCCAGGCCACGTTCGGGTATGCCGGCAACGCCGGTTCCTGGCTGTCCGTCCCGATCGGCTCACTGGTGTCGTTCGTGGTGCCGTTCCTGCTGGGGATGGCGATGCGGCTCTACCGCGGGTGGCTCCCGCTCCGGCCATGGGTGGCCGGCCTGCTGGCGGTCGCCTGGGTGCCGCTGCACCTGACCGTGGCCGACCGGTACGTGCTGGCCGTGATGGCCTCCTACGGCGCCATTGTGCTCGCGCATCACTGGCCGGAGCGGTTGTATCCAGGGGCGCGGTGGGTCTACGGAAGTTATGGAATGTACATCTGGGCGTTCCCGGTGCAGCAGCTGATCATCATGGCGGGTGTGCGGAACGAATGGGTATTGATCGCGCTCGCCCTGCCGGCCGCCTATCTCTGCGGTCTGGTCTCGTGGCGCTTCGTCGAGGTGCCGACACAGCGGCTGCGGCGCTTCCTCCGCAGGCCCTCACCGGTGCCGGCTCGCACCACGGCCACTCGGCCACCGATCTCGTCAGGAGTGACGTAGCCGGCGGTTGCCCCGGAACAGGTGGACGCTACCGGGGCCGATGCGTAAGCTGAGCTGCCTGACCAGCGCAGGGGATCGTCCATCCGGGGGTGTTCGGGGAGCGCATGATGCGTCGCGTCCAGCTTTCGCCGAACGTGCGGGACAGCGCATATGCGAACCCCAATCTCGGATTCGCCTGGCTGCGGTTGGCTGCTGCTTTCCTGGTCATTCTCAATCACAGTGCCGGCCTTGCCTGGTATCGCGGGGCTACGATTTTCCCCGGAGCCTGGCAAGTCTCTCCCGGCGAGTTGGCCTTGGCCGTGGTGTTCGCGATGAGTGGATACCAGATCAGCGCGAGTTGGCGCCGGGACCCGTCGTGGTGGCGGTTCTGGGCACGGCGGCTCCTGCGACTCCTTCCCCCGTTGTTCGTCGTCACGGTGGCGACCGTTCTGGTCGTGGGCCCGCTGTACACGTCCTGGACGCAGGTCGACTACTGGACACATCCGCAGACCTGGCGTTACCTCGTCGGCACCTCGCTGATCCTGTTGCTGCAGCATCGGCTACCCGGAGTGTTCGAAACCAACCCTTATCCGTATTCGGTCAACGGTGCGATCTGGACGCTCCCGCTGGAGGTCGTCGGCTATTCACTGGTCTTCGTTCTGGGTCTGCTGGCGATGCTGAAGGTCTCTCGCTCGATCGTGCTGCCGATCGTCGTCGTCGGCCTGATCGTCATCAATCTCGTCCTGGACTCGACCGAGTCGGTTCGCTCGATTCTCTCGGTACCCACCGAGTCGGCCGCCTATTTCATGATGCCGTTCTCGCTGGGCATGCTGCTCTACGAGTTCCGCGACCGGATTCCGCTTCGGTGGTCGCTGGCAGCGGCTCTGATGTTCGCGTGGTTGTTGTTGCGGGCGGAACCGATGGGGCACTATCTGCTCGCACTGGCGGCCGCCTACGGCGCCGTCACCGTGGCGCATCGCTGGCCGAAGAGGTGGGAACGCAGCTGGGAGTGGGTGGCCGGAAGCTACGGGACCTACCTGTGGGGGTTTCTGATCCAGCAGGTGCTCGCCGAAGCCGGTGTCCGCGATCCGTGGGTGCTGACGGCACTCGCCATTCCGCTGGCCTACGGCATGGGTCTGTTGTCGTGGAACCTGGTGGAGAAGCCGACCCAACGCTGGCGGCGGTATCTGCGCACCCCGCGGCGGAAGCCGACGAACACCGAGCGCGAGGCTGGACCGGGCGAGCGCGTCAAGGCCGGCGCTACTGAGCCGGCAGAGCGTTACGCAGCGCCGTGACCGTGTTGTCGAACCGTTCCCGCAGGACGGTTTCGTCCTCGGTGGAGGGCTGGGAGACCCAGATGGTCACCGCCACGGCGCCGGACGCGTACCACGTGCCGCGCATGCGGCGATCACGCTTGGTTCCGGTGACCGTCGCACCATCCGCTTCGGCGGTGAACCCACCCGAGAGCGCACCGCGGAAGAGGTAGTCCACCACCTGCCTGGCATCGGCCGGGCTCGAGGTGGGCATCGCGAGCACGAAGTAGCCGTGGTCCTCGCTGTCGTGCGCACCGCGGTAGGCGACCTCGGTGGCGCCGTGTTGCTGGAACACCGGGACGGCCTGGATCGGGTAGAGGTCCAGTTCGGCGCCCTTCTCCACCGACATGATCGAGCTGTTGGCGTCGGCCGCGCCGGGCAGTGCCGGCAGCCGGGACTCGAGGTCCGGCCGTTTCGGCGCGGCGGCCTGCGCCTCGCCGGGACCGCCACCGTCGGGTGCGTTGGTGCCGTTGCTCAGCCACCAGGTGGCTCCGACGACGAGCGCGAGGACGAGCAGCACCCCGAGTGCGAGGAACAACCACGTCGGCTTGGTGCGGTTCTGGGGTGATGGGGGTCCTCCGGGCGCCGGGTACGGTCGTGGTCCCGCGGGGTGGTGGAATCCCGGTGGTGGTGGCCCGAGCGGCGGCCGAGCGGCGGCCGGCGGCGGGAACGGGCGGGGATAGCGCAGGATCTCGGTCGGGCGGTCGTCGGCGGGACTCGGTGCGGTGGTGGGGCGACCGCTGGCCAGCAGCGCCGCGGACGTGGACTCGACCGGCGGCGGTTCCTGGGTCGGTTGCGGGGCCAAGCCCGGATTGGTGCTGCGCCACGGCCCATCGAAGTTGATGCGATGGAGCGGCTGGGCGACCGGCGACGCGGTCCCGCCGCCCGAAGCCGCCGCGAGGAGCTCGTCTCGGAGCCGTCGGTGCTGCTCGTGGGTGATGCTCCCCTCGGCCAGTTCGGCGTCCAGTCGGCGCAGCTCTTCCTGCCAACCCATGGCGGACCCCCGCTCGTCTCAAGCCAGTGTGCCCCAGCGGCGCCCGTACAGGGTATTGCGCCGGCCGACGTGGGGTGGACGAATAGCCGACCTGCGTACAGTTGGGGTATGTCATGGATGGGTCGAGACAAGACGCGCCCGGTGCCGGCGGAGGAGGCCCTTCCCGGCCGGGACGAGCCGCTCCGCGTTCCCGAGTACCACGCGGTGTATCCCGATCGCCGGATCCGGCCACCGTTCCCCGAGGGCATGCGCACGGCCGTCTTCGGGATGGGGTGCTTCTGGGGCGCCGAGCGGTTGTTCTGGCAGACCCCCGGGGTCCACTCGACCGCGGTCGGCTACGCCGGCGGCCACACCCCGAATCCCACCTATGACGAGGTGTGTACCGGCCGGACCGGGCATGCCGAGGTGGTCC
Organism: Amycolatopsis arida; assembly: GCF_900115565.1. GTDB lineage: Bacteria > Actinomycetota > Actinomycetes > Mycobacteriales > Pseudonocardiaceae > Yuhushiella > Yuhushiella arida. The sequence goes on from NZ_FOWW01000003.1 coordinate 758,492, forward strand.
TGGTGGTGTTCGACCCGAAGCAGCTGGGTTACCCGGAGCTGCTGAAGGTGTTCTGGGAGGGGCACGACCCGACGCAGGGCATGCGGCAGGGCAACGACGTCGGCTCGCAGTACCGCTCGGCGATCTACTGGACCGACGAGGAGCAGCGCGAGCAGGCCGTGGCCTCGCGGGAGTCGTTCCAGGCGGCGCTGCGAGCCGCCGGGCACGATCAGATCACCACCGAGATCGCCCCGCTGCAGGACTTCTACTACGCCGAGGAGTACCACCAGCAGTACCTGCACAAGGTGCCGAACGGCTACTGCGGCCTGGGCGGCACGGGCGTCTCCTGCCCCGTCGGGCTGGGTGTGACCGAGCAGGGTTGAGGGTCGGACGTCGCCCGACCCTGACGTCACCCGCCGGTCCTTCCCCGCGTCGAGCCCTTTGCACCGAGTCGGCCGCGGGGCCGGGCGGCCGAGCACGCCGGCGGCAGCGGAACCGTCCGGGCCGGTGGCCTGATCATTTTCGCCAGAACAGGTGGTGCACCACACCGCTCGGGCTGGGTACGACCTCGAGGTGGAAACGGTCACGCAGCTCGTCGGGTGACTCCCAGAGCCGCGACCCGGATCCGAGTTCCACCGGCGAGACCGCCACGTGCATGGTGTCGACGAGGTCGGCGTCGAGGAACTGTCGGATGGTGGTGGCCCCGCCGCCGAGCCGGACATCCTTGCCCTGCGCGGCCTCCCGCGCCTGATCGAGGACCGATGCGGGGTCGGTGTCGACGAAATGGAACGTGGTGTCGGCAAGGGTGAACGACGGCCGCGGGTGGTGTGTCAGCACGAACACCGGGGTGTGGAACGGGGGCTCGTCACCCCACCAGCCGCGCCAGTCGTGATCGCGCCAGGGGCCCCGCTGCGGGCCGAACTTGTTGCGCCCCATGATCTCGGCGCCGATGTTGCGGGTGAAGTCGCGCGTGAAGTAGTCGTCGAGGCCGCGGCTTCCGCCGGAATCGGTGCGCGCCGGCCAGCTCGCCGTGGCGCCGGCCCAGGCGAACATGGCACCAGGGTCGGCGTCGCCGAACGGTCGCTCGAGGCTCTGGTTCTCGCCGGCACCGAATCCGTCTCGCGTGACGTTGAAGTTCTGGACCCTGAGAAGCTGGCTCATGTGGTTCCTCCTGTTCTGTCGATGATGAAGACCGCGCGAGCCGGGCAGAGTCATCGCTGTGGCCAGCACCGGTTGGTGGTTTGGGTCACAGCGAGGTGCCGGGAGTCGCGTAGTGGTCCCACCTCGGCTTGAGTAGCGATACTCAAGACGGCCGGGGTGCCGGTGGTCGATGCTGCTCGGTATGGACATGCCAGTGAAGCCGGCGTCGCCGGGAACCACCGCGTTCTTCGTCCAGGCCGCGATCTCCTTCGGGGTCGCCCTGGTGGCCGTGTGCGTGGCGATCGTATACCTGCCGGTGAACGGCTGGGTGCGGGCGTTCTTCGCGCTCGGCCTGCTCTACACGGTCACCTCGGCCTTCACGCTCGCCAAGTGCGTCCGCGACCGCCAGGAGGACCGGAACCTGGTCAGCCGCGTCGACCAGGCCCGGCTGGAGAAGTTCCTCGCCGAGCACGACCCCTTCAAGGTGGAAACGACCTGAGACCGTGCGCTACGACGTTCGTCTTCGGCCACGGCTTGCTCTGGTCATCCAGCGGCGCGAACGCCGGGTGGTTGGCCGCGCGGAGCCGGCCGTCCAGCGGCCCCCGCGTCGGGAAGCCCTTCGGTCCCTCGACGCTCTGCGGCTCCCACTGGATCGGACCGCGGTCGCTGACGTGAGTGCCACCCACCTCACGAATTGGTGTAGACCACTAAGTGGCGGAACGAGCACGCGGTGATCTTCCGCACGTCGGCGCAAGCGTTGGGCCGAGCGGTGCAATCCCGCGCGCTCCCCGCAAATCCCCGTTGCACCTCTTGCAACTGGCGGGAGTGCCGGCGGGTGGAGTTGTCCCCATCCCCCGAAAGGGATCCACAGATTTCGCGCGCACCGTCCCAGCACCCCGGGCGGCGATACGCTGGAGCGGGCCACCACCCCCCGGGGTGGGCGGGGCCGCACCCTCCCCGCGGCTGGGCGGGCGCATCCTCCTCGCGGGTGGGCGGGGTGCACCGTCCCTTTCCCCTTCTGGGGCCGGCAGTGTCTGACGGGGTGGGGCTCGCCTCAAGGGCGCCTTCGGCGTCGCTGCGCGATTCGCTTCGCTCACCCTGGACCCGAGCCCCACCCCGCCAAAGCCGGCAAGGACGAAGGGGACGGGGAAGAACCAAGGCGACCAACACCGAAGGTGACACACCACGAAACGTGCCCAGCGCGCCCAACCCACCCCGCAGGTGGTACCAGCGAGCGAGCGCAGCGAGCAAAGCGATCAAGAAATGCCGCCCCGCCTTAATGCGGAACTCATCGTCCCGAAC
>NZ_FOWW01000002.1:0-98089 GCF_900115565.1 Amycolatopsis arida
CGATACCGTTCGCGTGCAAGGCGTCGGTCACCCGCGGCAACTCGTCCTCGGTGACCACCAGATCACCCATCATCATCGTCTGCCCGTCCGGATAACGGGCGAAAACGACGTAGGAACCCAGTGCCAGGCCCGGTGTGACGGCCACGTCCTTACTTGTCACGGAAAGGTCCCGACGGGGGAAACCGACCCGGTACACCGTGCCGTTCGACAGTGTGCCGCTGCGGCCCAACGCCTCGGCCACACCCTCCCAATCGCTGTCCTGGGTGGTCACCGGTTCCGCGACCGGCCCCCCGCGCGCGTTGGACTGGTGAGCCGGTGGCGCCGCCGAATCTCCCGCACCGGAATCTCCTGGATCGCCGGAGCACCCCGCCACAAGCACGGCCACCCCCATCGCCGCGAGCAGCCGAGCCAGGCTCACCTGCGCCATGACTACCATCTCCCTCAGTCGGCATCCAGATGCAACCATGGTTGCGGTCATGTCGTGAGATCGCAGGCTGAGTACCGGAAGCGCGTGCCGTATCCGCCCTTGCCGCGGCCAGCGTCGCCAAGGCCAGCACCACCGTGACCGCCGAGGTCGGACGCGGCCAGGTCACCGTGCTGACCGGCCTAAGCCTTCTCCAGGTACTCGGCGCGCTCGGCGTCCACCACGTCGTCGACCAGCCGGGCCAGCCCGGGGTGCTCGGCCAGGTCGGGGTCGTCGGCCACGACGCGCTGCGCGCTCTCCCTGGCCCGCGCGATCAGGTCCTCGTCCCGCAGCAGCGACAGCAGCCGCAGCCCGGACTTGCGGCCCGACTGCGCCGCGCCGAGGATGTCGCCCTCCCTGCGCAGCTCGAGGTCCAACCGGGACAGCTCGAAACCGTCCAGTGTGGACTCCACGGCGGCCAGCCGCTGCCGCGTGGTGGTACCGTCTAGCGCCTCGGTGACCAGCAGGCACACCCCCGGCACGTCACCGCGCCCGACCCGGCCGCGGAGCTGGTGCAGCTGGCTCACCCCGAACCGGTCGGCGTCCATGATCACCATCGCGGTGGCGTTCGGCACGTTCACCCCGACCTCGATCACCGTGGTGGCCACCAGCACGTCCAGCTCGCCCGCGGTGAACGCGCGCATCACCGCGTCCTTCTCGTCGGCGGGCAGCCGGCCGTGCAGCACCCCGACCCGCAACCCGGCGAGCGGCCCCTCGGCCAGCTCCGGCGCCAGCTCCAGCACCGCGATCGGCGGGCGCCGGTCGGTCCTGTCCGACGGCGGCTCGTCGCCGATCCGCGGGCACACGACGTACGCCTGGTGCCCGGCGCGGACCTCCTCGGTCACCCGCTGCCACACCCGGTCCAGCCACGCCGGCTTCTCGGCCACCGGCACCACCGTCGTGCCGATCGGCGACCGGCCGACCGGCAGCTCGCGCAGCGCGGAGACCTCGAGGTCGCCGTAGACGCTCATGGCGACCGTGCGCGGGATCGGCGTCGCCGTCATCACCAGCACGTGCGGGCTGGTCGAGTCCGCCCCGCGGGTCCGCAACGCGTCCCGCTGCTCCACCCCGAACCGGTGCTGCTCGTCGACCACCACCAGCCCCAGGTCGGCGAACGACACGGTGTCCTGGATCAGCGCGTGCGTGCCGACCACGATGCCGGCCGCGCCACTGGCCGCGTCCAGGAGGGACTGCTTGCGCTCCTTCGCCGACATCGAGCCGGTCAGCAGGGTCACCCGGGTGGCCACCTCGGGCGCGCCCAGCTCGCCGGCCCGCGCGAGGTCACCGAGCATCTCGCGCAGCGACCGGGCGTGCTGCGCGGCGAGCACCTCGGTCGGCGCCAGCATCGCCGCCTGCCGGCCGGCGTCGACCACCTGCAGCATCGCCCGCAGCGCCACCACCGTCTTGCCGCTGCCCACCTCGCCCTGCAGCAGCCGGTTCATCGGGTGCTCGTCGGACAGGTCCGCGGCGATCGCCGCGCCGACCTCCCGCTGCCCCGCGGTCAGCTCGAACGGCAGCCGCGCCTCGAACGCCTCCGCGACGCCCCCGGCCTTCGGCGGGCACGCCGGCGCGGGCCGGGACAGGGCCGAGTGCCGGCGCTGCGCGAAGATGAGCTGGATGGCGATGGCCTCGTCCCACTTCAGCCGCTGGCGGGCCGTCTCCAGCGCGGCCCAGCTCTCCGGCCGGTGGACGGCGCGCAGCGCGGTGTCGAGGTCGACCAGGTGGTACCGCTCGCGCAGCCACCCCGGCAGCGGGTCCTCCCCCGGCTCGAACGTCGCCAGCACCTGCTGCACGGCGCGGGCGATCGACCACGACGGCATGCCCTGTGCCGCCGGGTACACCGGGATGATCTCGGCCAGGAAGCTGTCCACCGAGGACGGATCGGCGTCCGGGTCGATCAGCTCGTACTCGGGGTTGGCCAGCTGGAGGGTGTTGCGAAAGGCGTTGACCTTCCCGGCGAACAGCCCGGTGCGGCCCGGCCGCAGCTCCTTCTCCCGCCACGCCTGGTTGAAGAACGCGCAGGACAGCCGCCGGTGGCCGTCGGTGATCGTCATCTCCAGGATCGTGCCGTGCCGCGAGCGCATCCTTCGCTTGCTGACGTGCTCGATCCGGGCCATGACGGTCGCGTGCTCGCCGACCTCCAGCCCGGCGATGTCGGTCAGCTCGCCGCGCTCGGCGTAGCGGCGCGGGTAGTGCCGCAGCAGGTCCCCGACCGTCTCGATGCCGAGCGCGGACGACAGCGCCTTGGCGGTCTTCGCGCCGACCAGCGGCGTCAGCCCGTCCCGCAGCCCGCTCATTCACTCCACCCCGATCAACAGCACCGTGTCGGCCTGCCCACTGGGATAGCACACCAGTTCGACCTCCGGTCGCTCGGCACGCAGGCGCTCGGCGAGAACGTCCGCGGTGTCCGCCGGCGCCGCCGCCCCGACCAGCACGGTGACCAGCTCGCCGCCCAGGTCCAGCATCCGGTTCAGCACGGCCGTCGCCGGGCCCAGCAGGTCGGCGTGCCCCGGCTCGATGAGCACCACCTCGCCGTCCACCAGCCCGACGACGTCTCCGGCGTGCACCCGCCCGACCCAGGTGATCGCCTCCCCACTGGCGATCCGCAGCTCGCCGCGCCGGGTGGCCGCCGCGGCCTCCGCCATCGCCACCACGTCGTCGCTGGTGCGCCGGGTGGCGTCGTGCACGGCCAGCGCGGCCAGCACCTGCACCGGCGAAACGCACGGCACCACCACGACGTCGCGGTCGGCGAGCACCGGGTGATCGGCGATCCGGTCGGCCGCCTCGGTGAGCTCCGCGTCACCGGGCAGGACGGTAACGTGCGCGGCGCCGGTCTCGCCGATCAGCCCCAGCAACTCCTCGATGCTCGGCGCGGCGCCCGCGGGCACGGCGAGCACCGGCACGTCCTCCGCCCGGATCAGCTCGGCCAGCCCGGTGCCGCGCACCACGGCCACGACGGCTCGGCTGGCCCGGCTGGCCCGGCTCGCCCCGGCCGTGGTCTCCTCCACCAGCGGCGGGCTGAACAGCGGCTCCACCCGGATCCGGTGCGGGCGTCCGGCGACGAGCCCGGCCTCGATCGCCGCGCCGATGTCGCCGCAGTGCACGTGGACGGCGTGGCTGCCCGCGCCGTCCCCGGCCACCGTCACGCTGTCGCCGAGATCGGACAGCGCCGCGCGCAGCGCCGGCAGTGCGTCCTCGGCGACGCCGTCCAGCAGGTACATGACCTCCCACGCGTCCACCGGACGCGACGGTGCCGGTGGCGCCTGTCGGGGCGCGCAGCCGGCCGCCGCGGTGGTCCGCCCCGACTCGACCGGGTGCCCGGTGACCACCGCGACCAGCGCGTCGAGCACCGCGACCACGCCGCGCGCACCGGCGTCCACCACTCCGGCGGCGGCCAGGACGGGAAGCTGCCAGGGCGTCTCGGGCAGCGCCGCGGCGGCCGCCGACGCCGCCGCGCGGGCCACCTCGGGCACGTCACCGGTGTGGCCGTCCACCGCCGCGGCGGCCGCGTGCAGCACGGTGAGCATCGTGCCGGGCATCGGGTGGGCCACCGCCTCCGCCGCGGCCCGGTCGGCCCTGAGCAGCGCCGCCGCGAGCGCGGGCCCGTCGAGCTCGGCCCGATCGCCGGCCGAGTCGGCCAGCCCACGCAGCACCTGGGAGATGATCACCCCGGAGTTGCCCCGGGCGGCGCGCACGGCGCCCCTGGCCAGCACGCCCAGCGCCGGCCCCGCACCGGCCAGCTCGGTCGCCGCCAGCTCGGCGTGCGCGCCGGAGAGCGTGTGCAACAGGTTGGAGCCGGTGTCGGAGTCGGCGACCGGGTAGACGTTGATCCCGTCGATCTCGTCCCGGAGGTCCTCGAGGATCCGCACGCACGCCGCGGCCCACGCCGTCACCGCCGCCGCGTCCACGCCAGCACCACCCCATCCGCGCGTCACGCCTGTCGAGGGACTCCCGGCAGCGTAACGGCCCCCGGCGACCCCACCGCACCCCACGCCGGCCGCACCGGTTACCCTGTTCTGGCTGCCCGGCGCCGTCGGGCCTGTTCGTTTTCCCTGATCTTTCGAGGAGTGTTCGACGTGGCTGCCGTGTGCGACGTCTGTGGCAAGGGGCCGGGCTTCGGCAAGTCGGTCTCGCACTCCCACCGGCGCACCAGCCGCCGGTGGAACCCGAACATCCAGACCGTCCACGCCAAGGTCGGCCTGTCCCAGCGCAAGCGGATGAACGTCTGCACCTCGTGCCTCAAGGCCGGCAAGGTCGTCCGCGGTTGATGCGAACCCTCGGGTGAGGTGTGTTCGCGGAACACGCTCACCACTGGCCCGCATCAAGTGTCCCGTGGGGGTCGAACCCCCACACCCCCGCCAGGGGGCAAGCCCCCTGGACCCCCAGCCGCTGAGACTCGAGCGGTGATCTCCGGTAGGTCGGGTTACCCGACCCCAAGCCCGCCAGGTTTTGGTCCCTGGCGGGCTTTTTGTCTGGGCGGGGTCAGGCGCGGGTGAGCAGGCGGCGGAAGCGGTCCACCACGCCGCGCGGCTCCAACCGCTCCCGCAGGCCCAGCAGGTAGCCCGCGGCGGTGCGCCGCTGCTGGGCACTTGAGCGCCGCGTGCCAGCCGTCGCGCCCACCAACTGCGCCGCGACGTGCCCGGCCTGGCCGACCACCGGCGGCAGCCCCGCGGCGGTCAACGCCGCGCCGGCCAGCGCGGGCAGCTGCGGCGAGCTCAGGCTCAGCACACCCTTCGCCGGCTCCAGCCCGAGCTGGGTCAGCGCCCGCTCCAGATCGGCGGTAGGCAGGGTCAGCTCCCGCTCGACCAGCAGCTCCAACCGGGCCCGCAGCACCGCCGGATCGGGGATCTCCGCCAGCTCGGCGAACACGGGCGCCAGCGCCTCCAGATGCGCCCGGAACGCGTGGAACTCCCCCGCCAGCGCGCGCCGCGCCTTGATCACCTTCTTCACCGGCACGTGCTCGAGCCCCTTCGGCACCACGGTCCGCACCGCGAGTACCGCATAGCTCGCCGCGACCGCCTCGGCGTCCGGCCGTGGCGGGGCCTTGCCACCGTCCCCACCTGCCTCGTCGGCGAGCAGCACGGCCGCCAGCTCGTCCACGGTCCACCCGCTGAGCGCGCCGTACACGTCGTCCTGGTCGGTGACCGGCCGCATCCGGTTGGCCTCGGCCACCGCGTCGGCCAGCGCCACGCTGTAGACCCGCACCAGCGCGGGATGCATGCCCAGCCACTGCACGGACTCGACCACGGGGCTCGGACCGTCTCCTGGCGGGAACAGGACGCTCTGGTGGAACGGGTGGCCCCACTCCTCGACGGCGAGTCCCGCCGCGACGAGGTCGCGCACCAGCCCTTGGCTCACCTTGTCCAGGTGCAGCCACTCCAGGCTGGACCCATCCGGGAAGATCGGCGGTGCGGCCGCGAAGTAGGCGTCGGCGTCGCCGCCCCGGGACGGGCGACACTCGGGCGGTAGCGCGTATCGCGCCCGCAGCGCGTCGAGGTCGCGCCGCAGGAGCTCCTGGAACGCCGCCGACACTCCCGGCGCGTAGAGCCGCGGGTCGACGTTCACCAGGAAGCCCAGCTCGCCGTTCAGTGCCCGCGCGACCTCCGAGTCGTAGCGAGGCCAGTTCCGGGGCGCCAGCCGGCCGAGCCGCGGCCAGTACAGCGCCGCGGCCTTGAGCCAGGCGTCGTCGCGCACGTGGATGTAGGGGTAGTACAGCGCGAGGTCCGTCACCGGACCATCCTCCGGCTCAGGGCAGCTTCCAGTCCACCGGTTGGGCGCCCTGGCGTTCGAGCAGTTCGTTGGCCCGGCTGAACGGCCGCGAGCCGAAGAACCCGTTGTGCGCCGACAGCGGGCTGGGGTGCACCGACTCGACGCACGGCACCTCGCCGAGCAGCGGCTTGAGTCTGCGGGCGTTGCTGCCCCACAGGATCGCCACGAGCGGGCCGCCGCGGGCGGCGAGCGCGCGGATGGCCTGGTCGGTGACCTCCTCCCAGCCCTTGCCCTGGTGGGAGTTCGGCGCGCCGGGGCGGACGGTCAGCGCTCGGTTCAGCAGCAGCACGCCCTGCTCGGTCCACGGCGTCAGGTCGCCGTTGCTGGGCGGCGGGTGGCCGAGGTCGTCGCAGTACTCCTTGAAGATGTTCACCAGGCTCTTCGGCAGCGGCCGGACGTCGGGCGCCACCGCGAAGCACAGCCCGATGGGGTGGCCCGGCGTCGGGTAGGGGTCCTGACCGACGATGAGCACCCGCACGTCGTCGAAGGGCTGCTGGAACGCCCGGAGCACGTGGTCGCCCGCGGGAAGGTAACGGCGCCCCGCGGCGATCTCCGCCCGCAGGAAGTCGCCCATCGCGGCGATCCGGTCGGCCACCGGTTCGAGGGCCTTCGCCCAGCCTGCCTCGACGATCTCGTGCAGCGGTCGTGCGGTCACGGCCCGCGACTCTAGCAGTGACCGGGATCGCACCGGGCCGGGCGTCGGGTCAGGGAGACCTCGGCGACGTCAGCCCACCAGTGACTTGCCGAAGCAGCGGCTCAGCGGCTCGCACCGGTACACCCCGAAATTGGGGATCGGGGTGTAGCCGGACGAGGTGTAGAGGGCCAACGCCTCGGGCTGGGCCGTGCCGGTCTCCAGCACGGTCCGGAGCCGGCCGGCCGCCCTGGCGGTGCGCTCCAGCTCGGCCAGCATCGCCCTGGCGTGACCGCGGCCGCGGGCCTCCGGCACGACGTACATCCGCTTGAGCTCGGCGTCGCCCTGCCGGAACTCCGGCTCGGGGCCGTCGTGCGCCCGCCATCCGCCGCACGCGACCGGCACGCCGCCGGCGTACCCGACGAGGAACAACCCGCGCGGCGGGGCGAAGTCGGCGGGGTCCACCGGGGTCTCGTCGGGGCCGCCGTAGCGCACCACGTACTCCTGCTGCACCTCGGCCATCAGCTTGGCCGCGTCGGGGTCGTCGTAGGGCACCACACGGATCTCCACGACCGCACGGTAGCCGAACGGCCGGCCGCGTCCGAGTGGCTAGCGCCAGTGCTCCCAGCCGGCCGGGCCCTCGTAGGGGCGGCCGTCGACGGTGACCCCGGTGTCCGGCATGAGCACCGTGCCGATCTGGTACCAGCCCTCCGGCAGGTCGGCGTAGGACGGGAAGGTGGCGGCCAGCGCGTGGTCCTCCCCGCCGGTGAGCACCCAGTGCAGCGGGTCGGCGCCGAGCGCGGAGCCGACCTCGACCAGCCGCTGGTCCACCCGCAGCCGGTCGGTCAGCACGTCCAGTCCGACGTCCGAGGCCTTCGCGATGTGCCCCAGGTCGGCCAGCAGCCCGTCGGACACGTCGATCATCGCGGTGGCGCCGGCGACCGCCGCGGCGGGGCCGGCCGCGTAGGGCGGCTCCGGGTAGCGCTGGGCGTTCACGACGCCGACCGGGGAGCGGAAGCCGCGGCCCAGCACGGCGAGCCCGGCCGCGGCCCAGCCGAGCCGGCCGCAGACCGCGAGGACGTGCCCGGGGCGGGCGCCGGAGCGGGTCACCGGGGCGCGCCCGCCGAGGTCACCGAGCGCGGTGACGCTCACCACGATCTGGTCCGCGCGCACCATGTCGCCGCCGACGATGCCCACCCTGGCCCGCGCGGCCTCCGCCCACATGCCCGCGGTGAGGCCGGTGACCAGCTCGGTGGGCGTCTCCGGCGGGCAGGCGAGGCCGACCAGCACCGACGTGGGCGTGGCGCCCATCGCGGCGATGTCGGCCAGGTTCACCGCCACCGCCTTGCGGCCGACGTGCTCGGGAGTGGACCAGTCGGTGCGGAAGTGCACGCCCTGGACGAGGACGTCGGTCGTGGCGACGGTACGCCCGTCCGGCGCGGCCACCACCGCGGCGTCGTCGCCGGGGCCGAGCAGCGTCGTCGGCGGCTGGACGCGGCCCTCGGTGATGGCCCGGATCAGCCCGAACTCGCCAACCCCGGCGACCGTGTCCCGGCCGGGTTCGCCGTGCTCTGTCCTGTTCTGCGTCGACACGCCTCCACCTTCGATCACCGACAGTCGGATCCCCGATGTTTGCCTGGCCGCGGTAAGTTCCTGCGGGCTATCGTCCTATGCGGCCCATGAAACACCGAGCACATCCATCGAGACGAAGGGGCGCGCCGTGGTTCACGCGTACATCCTGATCCAGACCGAGGTCGGCAAGGCCGCGACCGTGGCCGCCGAGATCGCCACCATCCCGGGCGTCACCAGTTCGGAGGACGTGACCGGGCCGTACGACGTCATCGTGCGCGCGGCCGCGGACAATGTGGACCAGCTGGGCCAGCTCGTGGTGGCGAAGGTGCAGAACGTGGAGGGAATCACCCGGACGCTGACCTGCCCGGTGGTGCACCTGTAGCGCGTGCTGTAGTGGAGCCGTGACGGAACCCACCGAAACCGACCCCGCCGGCCCCGGCCGTGCCACCGGCGGCAAGGACGGCGCCGGCAAGGACAGCGTCGACAGCGAGAGCGCCAACAGCGAGAGCGCCAACAGCGAGAGCGCCGACAGAGAGAGCGGAGCCCCGCCGCGGGTGCTGATCGTCGTGGCCGCGGTGCTGGCGGTGGCGCTCGCCGTGGGCGTCGCGGTGCTCGGCCTGCTGACCGGTGGCACCGAGGACCCGGTCGCCGGCGATCCTGGCCCGCTGCCGCTGGTGCCCGTGCCGGCGCCGCAGGCCGCCGCGCCGGAGTGTGGCGAGCTGATCCAGGCCCTGCCCGAGCAGCTCACCTCGGCCGGCACCCCGCTGGACCGGCGGACGCTGGCCGAGCCGGCGCCGCCGGCGACCGTGGCCTGGGGGCGCAACGACCCGGTGGTGCTGCGCTGCGGACTGGCCCGCCCGCCGGAGCTGGTGCCGAACGCCACGCTGCGCGAGATCAACGGCGTGCGGTGGCTGCAGGTACCCGGCGAGGGCGCGGCCACCTGGTACGTCGTCGACCGGGAGGTCTACGTGGCACTCACCGTGCCCGAGGGCGCCGGGACCGGGCCGCTGCAACAGGTCTCCGACGCGGTGACCGCGACCCTGCTCCCGGTTCCCGTCCGCACCGGCTGACCTGGCGGCAGCGGGACGAAACCAGCCTTGGAAGCCCGCCGTCAGCGCGAGACCGGGCGAGGCCAGCACGAATCACCCGAGCACTCCCTGGCTGTCCCGGGCCGCTCCGGCCACGGCGACACCACGGCCGGCGACGGGGAACGGCGACGGTGATCCTGCCGATCGCGGTCGCCATGCCGCGCACCCCGAACTCCGGCCCGGCCCCGCTCCGGCCCGCCGACACCCTGGACGCCCTTCCCGCGATCGTCCAGATCGCACGCGACGCCGGCCTCCAGGTGACCCTCGACGACCTGTCCGGTCGCGCTGACCTTCGCCGACGGCGGGCGGCACCGCCGAGCGAAGCCGACCGCGGCGGGGTCAGCGCAGCCCGGTGCCTCGGGCGACGGCCGTGTCGATCAGGGTGCTCAGCAGGGTCGAATAGTCCACTCCGGTCACCGCCCAAACCTTGGGGTACACCGAGGTCGTGGTGAAGCCGGGCATGGTGTTGACCTCGTTGACGGTCAGCTCGCCGCCGGCACCGACGAAGAAGTCCACCCTGGCCAGTCCCTGGCAGTCCAGCGCCGTGAACGCCCGCACGGCCGTCGCCCGCAACCGCTCGACCACCTCGTCGTCCAGTTTGGCCGGAATGTCGAGCTCCAGCCGGTCGTCCAGGTACTTGGCCTCGAAGTCGTACCATCCCTCGCCGTGCTCGGCCGACACTCGGATCTCCGCCGGCAGCGAGGCCTCCACCCGGCCGTCCGGGAACTCCAGCACCCCGCACTCCACCTCGCGGCCCACCACCGCGGCCTCCACGAGGACCTTCGGGTCGGTCCGCCGGGCCAGCGCGATGGCCTCGTCCAGGTCGGCCCAGTCGGTCACCCGGCTGATCCCCACCGACGACCCGGCCCGCGCCGGCTTGACGAACACCGGTAGGCCCAACCGCTCCCGGTCGTCCTCCCCCGGGGTGGACTGTCCACGCCGGACGGTGGCGTAGCGGCCCACCGGGAGCCCCTCGGCGGCGAGCAGCTTCTTGGCGTACTCCTTGTCCATCGCGGCGGCACTGGCCAGCACACCGGCCCCGACGTAGGGGATCCCGGCGAGCTCGAGCATCCCCTGGATCGTGCCGTCCTCGCCGAAGGCGCCGTGCAGCAACGGGAACACCACGTCCACCCCGGCCAGTGTCGCGCCGCGGGTCTCCGGCGCCAGGCTCACCAGCTCGCGCCGGGTGGGGTCGCCGGTGAGCACCAGCTCCGCCCCCGCGGACACCGTGGGCAGCTCCCGCCCGCGGATCCGCAACGCCTCCGGGTCGTCGGTGCCGGCCACCCAGCGACCCTCCGGCGTGATGCCGATCGGCACGACCTCGAACCGCTCGCGGTCCAGGTTCGCCAGGACGCTGCCCGCGGAGACGCACGAGATCGTGTGCTCGCTGCTGCGGCCGCCGAAGACGACCGCCACTCGGGTCTTCCGTGCGCTCATGGCCGGTCACCCTACCGGGCGCTCGGTCCGCTCCCGCCGCCCGCGCCGAGCGGCGTACCGGCGCCCGCACCGCCCAGCAGCTCGACCAGCACGTCGAGCGCGTCCCGCAGTGCCTTCCTGCCGCACCCCGAGTACCCGATCGCGATGCCGTGCGCGGTGGGCTCCCCGGCGAAGTGCCGGCACAGGCCGTCGAGCAGGATGCCCCGCTCCCGCCCGGCGGCGACCAGCTCCCGCTCGGCCCCGGCCGACGGCAGCGGCACCACCAGGTGCGCCCCCGCGTCGTCGCCGAGTACCGGAATCCGCGCGGCCCGCAGTGCGCTGGTGAGCATCGTCCTCCGCTCGGACAGCTCCCTGCGCAGCTTGCGCAGGTGCCGACCGAGATCGCCGTGCCGGGCCAGCTCGACCAACACCCGCTGCCCGGCCGGCGCGGGCCGCGTCCCGGTGCGGTCGCGGTACTCCAGCACGACCGAGGTCACCGCCGGTGGCGCCACCATCCAGCCCGCGCCCAGCGTGGGGGTGAGGATCTTGCTGGTGGTGCCGAGGTGGGCCACCACGTCCGGGGCGAGCGCGGCCAGCAGCGGCAGCGGGGCGACGTCGAACCGCAGCTCACCGTCGTAGTCGTCCTCGACCAGCAGGAACCGCCCCGCCCGCGCGCGCTCCACCAGCTCGACCCTGCGCGCGGCGCTCATCCGCCCGCCCATCGGGTACTGGTGCGCCGGCGAGCAGTACACCGCCCGCACCCCCGGCGGTAGCGCGTCCGGCCGCAGCCCCTCCCCGTCCACCGCCACCGGCGCCACCCGCACGCCGGCCGAGCGGAACGCGTGCACGGCGCGCTGGTACCCCGGTTCCTCGACGGCCACCAGGTCGCCGTGCCGCAGCATCGCGTTGGCGAGCTCCACGACGGCCGCCGTGGTGCCGCCGGTGGCCAGCACCGAGTCGGCCCCGGTGTCCAGGCCGCGGTGCCGCAGCAGGTGCTCGGCGACCACCGCGCGGTACTCGGGCAGCCCGGCCCGCTGCGCGGTGGACAGCGGCGGCGCGTCGGCTGCGGCCCGCCACGCCCGGCGCCACGCGGCGCGGTCCAGCCCCTCCGCCCACGGCTGGCCGAGGGTCAGCTCGAGCAGGTCCGGTGTGGAGTCCTCGGGCTCGACCACCGCGCGGCGCTCGGGCCGGCCGGCCGGCGGGGAGGTGGTGACGTAGGTGCCCGAGCCGTGCCGGCCGGCGATCCAGCCCTCGGCGTGCAGCTGCTCGTAGGCGGCCGAGGTGACCGTTCGGCTCACCCCGAGCCGGCTGGCCAGCGCGCGGGTGGAGGGCAGCCGATCACCGCCGCGGAGGTGGCCGTTGGCCGCGGCGTCGCGCAGGGCGTCGGCCAGCTGCACGGCCAGCGGTACACCGGACACGCGGTCCAGGCGCACCGGCAGCGCGGTGTCGGCCCGCGCCGCACCGATCGGCTTCGCCGTGCCCGCGGGCTTCGCCATGCCGACCTCCCCGAGAGTGGCCTTTCAGGATTCTACGATGGTGGCCATTCCATGATGCCACTCCTCCCGGCGACGCTGAAACGCATGACCGAGGAGCTCGTGACCGAGGAGCGCGCGACCGAACCGACCGCTCCGCCGTTGACGGAACAGTCGACGCTGACGGCGCTGACGGCGCTGACGGCGCTGTCGCCGACATCCCGTACCCGGCTGGGCCGCAGGCGCGAGCGGGCCGCCACCGACCGTGCGGCGCTGTACGACATCCTGGACGAGGCGCTGGTCTGCCACCTCGGGCTGGTGCTCGACGGCACCCCGGTCGTGCTGCCCACCGCCTACGGCCGCGACGGCGACACCCTGTACCTGCACGGCTCCACCGGCGCGCGGAGCCTGCGCGCGGCGGGCGGCACCGACCCCGCCGAGGTGTGCGTGACCGTCACCCTGCTGGACGGGATCGTCTACGCCCGGTCGGTCAACGCGCACTCGATGAACTACCGCAGCGCGGTGATCTACGGCCGGTCGCGGGTCGTCACCGGCAGGACCGAGAAGCTGCACGGGCTGCGGGTGCTCACCGACCACCTCGCCCCCGGCTCCTGGGAGCACGCCCGCGACGTCAACGCCAAGGAGCTCGCCGCCGTCACGGTGCTCGCGCTGGATCTGGCCGAGGCGTCGGTGAAGGCCCGGGCCGGCGCGGCCGGCGACGAGCCAGAGGACATCGCGGCCGGCACCGCGTGGGCCGGGGTGCTGCCGGTGCGCACCGCCTTCGGCGACCCGGTGCCCAACCCCGACCTTCCGGAGGGCATGCCCGTGCCGGCCCACGTGACCGGCCGCGCTCAGCGGGGCACCGGGCCGTCCAGCGGGTCGAGCGCGTAGGGCCGCAGCGTGCGCCCGCCGGCGCGGTAGACGTGCAGGCTCACCGCGGGGTCCACGCCGTCGTTGCGCACCTCGTGCACGTAGCCCGGTCCGAACACCCGGGACTGCCCTGCCGCCAGCACGCGGCGGCTCTCCCGCACCCGCCCCTCGGTGGTGCGGCGCACCACCAGCTCGGACAGCTCGCCGCTGACCACGGTGAACGCGCCGTCCACCCTGCCGTGGTCGTGCAGGCCGGTGCCCTGGCCGGGCAGCCAGCTCATCAACCACACCTCGCCGGCCTCGGTGCGGGAGACCAGCACGGCGAAGCGGCGCTCGGGGTCGTAGCGGAGCAGGTGGGCCCAGCTGGCCCGGTCGGCGGCGTGGGCCAGCGCGACCCGGACCGGGTGGCGCAGGGCGGGGTTCTCGGCGACGGCGACGGTGTTGGCCGGAACGGCGAACATGGTGGTGTCCTCTGGGGTGATCGGGAACTGGTCGGGCTGGGGTGGATCACCGACAGGGACACAGCGCGCTGGCGACCCGGCGCAGGTCGATGTGACCTCGCCGCTGCGGGTAACCAGGCGTCAACACAGCGAACAGGAAACCAGCTCGCCGGCGGAGTGGTCAAACCGGTTCCACCAGGTGGGCGGTCAGGACCACTCGTGTTTGCGCTGCCGGCCGAGCAGCTCCGCACCCAGCCGCCGCGGGTCCGCGCCCTCGTGGCACACCCGGTACATCGCGTCGGTGATCGGCATGTCGACACCGAGGCCGCCGGCGAGTGCCCGGATGGACGAGCAGGACATCACGCCCTCGGCCACCTGGCCGCCGGCCGCCCGCTGCGCCTGGGCCACCGTCTCACCCCGGCCGAGCCGCTCGCCGAAGGTCCGGTTACGGGACAGCGCCGACGTGCACGTCGCCACCAGGTCCCCCACGCCGGCCAGCCCGGCGAAGGTGAGCGGGTCGGCTCCGAGCTTGCTGCCCAGCCGGGCCATCTCGGCCAGGCCGCGGGTGATGAGCGTCGCGACCGTGTTCGTGCCGAACCCGAGGCCCACGGCCATGCCGCAGCTGAGCGCGATGACGTTCTTGCACGCCCCGCCCAGTTCGCAGCCCACCACGTCGGTGTTGGTGTAGGGCCGGAAGTAGCGGCTGGAACAGGCCCGCTGGACCAGCACCGCGCGGTCGTGGTCGGCGCACGCCACCACCGCCGCCGAGGGCTGCTCCTGGGCGATCTCCCGCGCCAGGTTCGGCCCGGAGACGACCACGACCTGCTCGTCGGGCACGCCGGCGACCTCGGCGACGACCTCGCTCATCCGCTTCAGCGTGCCCAGTTCCACCCCCTTGGCGAGGCTGACCAGCGGCGCGCCGGGGGGGAGCAGCTCGCGCCAGCCGGCGAGGTTGGCCCGCAGGCTCTGGCTCGGCACGGCCAGCACCACCGCGTCGGCCCCGGCCAGCGCGGCGGCGGGGTCGGTGGTGGCGGTCAGCCGCTCCGGCAGCCGCACCCCGGTCAGGTAGGCGCTGTTGGTGTGGGCGTCCCGGATCTCCTCGGCCACCTCCGGCCGCCGTGCCCACAGGGTCACCTCCCTGCCGGCGTCGGCGAGCACCTTGGCGAACGTCGTGCCCCACGAGCCCGCGCCGAGCACGGCGATGCGCTGCAGGTCCGCCATCGCTTCAGTCCCCGCCGACGGCGCGGGGCCGGTCGGCCGGCGGCTGCTCGCCGCGGATCTCGGCCAGCAGCCGCACCACCTCGTCCATGATCAGGTCGGTCACCTCGCGCAGCGTGCCGCCGCCCACCGGCCCGCCCCGGTAGGCGGAGAGGTCGATCGGGTCACCGACCGAGTGCACCACCGTCTTGCGCGGCAGCGGGCGGAACTTCTTGTCGTAACCGTTCCAGATCCGCTCGGTGCCCCAGCGGGCGATCGGGATCACCGGGACGTCGTTCTCCAGCGCCAGCCGGGCCACGCCCGTGTAGGAGCGCTTCGGCCAGCCCGTCGGGTCCCTGGTGATGGTGCCCTCGGGGTAGATGACCACCATCTTGCCCTCGCGCAGCGCCTGGTGCGCCGCGCGCAGGCTGTCCCCGGCCTTCGACGTGCCCCGGTACACCGGGATGCCGCCGGAGCCGAGGAAGATCCGGCGGAAGATCGGGGCGCGGGCCACGCTGTCCTTCGCCAGGAACCGCGGTACCCGCTTGTGCTGGTGCACGAACACCGCGTCCACGGCGGGGTCGAGATGGGACACGTGGTTGAGCACCAGCAGCGCGGGCCCCTGCCGGGGGATCCGCTCGCCGCCCCGGTACACCCGCCGCCCCATCCAACTCAGCGGGTAGAACAGCACCGCGGCGGCGCCCACCCAGAAGCCGCCCTTCTCCCGATCGGCCAACGCTCCTCCTCCGTGTCGCTCGCCCGCTGGTTCGCCGGTGGTCGACGCCTCGCCCCGCGCCTCAGTGGGCGATCCTCCCCCGCGGCGTCGCGCGGGCCAAACAGGGGGTGCTCGAAG
This sequence comes from Amycolatopsis arida, assembly GCF_900115565.1. GTDB lineage: Bacteria > Actinomycetota > Actinomycetes > Mycobacteriales > Pseudonocardiaceae > Yuhushiella > Yuhushiella arida. Next base: position 15,772 of record NZ_FOWW01000002.1, read on the forward strand.
TCGCGGGCGCGGCCGCGACGGTTTCGGTAAAGATGGGGGCGTGGCTCGCGAGGTGGACCTGATCGTGCCGTTGAAGCCGCCGCACGCCGGCAAGTCGCGGCTGCGCGGCGTCAGCGCCAGCACCAGCGCGGTCGAGCACGCCGCGCTGGTGCTGGCGCTGGCCGCCGACACGCTCACCGCGGCCGTCACCGCGCCGGGGGTGCGCAGGGTGGTGGTCGTCGCCACCGACCCCGCCGAGCTGGCCGACCTGCGCGACCTCGACGTGGAGTTGGTCGCGGAGCCGGGCACGGCCGGCCTGAACGGGGCGCTGCGGCACGGCGCGGCGGTGCTGCGCGGCGACGACCCCGCCGGCGTGATCGCGGCGCTGCAGGCCGACCTGCCGGCGCTGCGGCCAGCCGAGCTGGCGGCAGCGCTCGGTGAGGCCGACGGCCGCAGGGCGTTCACCGCCGACCGGCACGGCACCGGCACCACCCTGCTGGTCTCCGCGCCCGGCGGCCCGCTGGACCCGCGGTTCGGCGCGGGGTCGGCGGACGCGCACGCCGCGTCGGGAGCCGTGCCGCTCGGCCTCGACGCGCCGTCGCTACGCGGCGACGTGGACACCCCCGGCGACCTCGACCACGCCCGCGCGCTCGGCCTCGGCCGGCACACCGCCGCGTTGCTGGGCGTGCCGAGGGCGGCCTGACGTGATGGACACCACCCCCGGCAGCGAGTGGCGGGTGATTTCACCCGCGGTCCTCCTCGACACGGGCGGCGGGCGGCCGGTGTGCGGAACAATGGGCACGTGACCAGCGACGAGAGCTCCCCAGCACCACCAAGGTCCACCCCGGGCGACACCCGGCGGACCACCGTGGGCAACGGCCGCGCCCAGGAGATCCACGCCGTGCCGTCGGCGCCGCCCGCGGTGACCGCCGCCACCCCCGGCGCCGACACCCTGCCCGACGACCGGTACTTCAACCGCGAGCTGTCCTGGCAGGACTTCAACACCAGGGTGCTCGCGCTGGCCGAGGACGCCTCCCAGCCACTGCTCGAGCGGGCGAAGTTCCTCGCCATCTTCTCGTCCAATCTGGACGAGTTCTACATGGTCCGGGTGGCCGGGCTGAAGCGCCGACACGAGACCGGGCTGTCCGTGCGCAGCGCCGACGGGCTGACCCCGCGGGAGCAGCTGGCCTACATCGCCAAGCGCAACCAGGACCTGGTGGAGCGGCTGACCGAGGCGTTCGAGGGGCACGTCCGGCCGGCGCTGGCCGCCGAGGGGATCCGGATCGTCTGCTGGTCCGATTTGGATCCGGCCGACCAGGTCCGGCTCTCGGCGTTCTTCACCGAGCAGATCTTCCCGGTGCTCACCCCGCTGGCGGTGGACCCGGCGCACCCGTTCCCCTACATCTCCGGCCTGTCGCTCAACCTCGCGGTGACCGTGCGCGACCCCGCCGGCGGCACCGAGCGGTTCGCCAGGGTGAAGGTGCCGAACAACGTGCCGCGGCTGATCCGGATCGAGCAGCAGCGGCAGAGCGAGACCGCCACGTTCCTGCCGCTGGAGGAGCTGATCGCCGCGCACCTCGGCGATCTGTTCACCGGCATGGAGGTCACCGAGCACCACGTCTTCCGGGTCACCCGCAACGCCGACTTCGAGGTCGAGGAGGATCGCGACGAGGACCTGCTGCAGGCGCTGGAACGCGAGCTGGCGCAGCGCCGGTTCGGCCCACCCGTGCGGCTGGAGGTCGCGCCGGACATGAGCGAGCACATGCTCGAGCTGCTGCTGCGCGAGCTGGAGGTCGACCCGCACGACGTGGTGGCGGTGCCCGGGCTGCTCGACCTGGGCTGCCTGCACCAGCTGAGCGCGGTGGACCGCAAGGAGCTGAAGGACCCGCCGTTCGTGCCGGCCACCCACCCGGCTTTCGGCGAGCGGGAGACGCCGAAGAGCGTGTTCGCCACCCTGCGGGAGGGCGACGTGCTGGTGCACCACCCGTACGACTCGTTCTCCACCAGCGTGCAACGGTTCATCGAGCAGGCCGCGGCCGACGACAAGGTGCTGGCGATCAAGCAGACGCTGTACCGCACCTCGGGCGACTCGCCGGTCGTGGACGCGCTGATCGACGCCGCGCACTCCGGCAAGCAGGTGGTGGCGCTGGTGGAGATCAAGGCCAGGTTCGACGAGCAGGCCAACATCGCCTGGGCGCGCACCCTGGAGCGGGCTGGGGTGCACGTGGTCTACGGGCTGGTCGGGTTGAAGACGCACTGCAAGGTGGCCATGGTGGTGCGGCAGGAGGGCTCGACCATCCGCCGCTACTGCCACATCGGCACCGGCAACTACAACCCGAAGACCGCCCGGCTGTACGAGGACATGGGACTGCTGACCGCCGACCCGGCCATCGGGGCCGACCTGACCGACCTGTTCAACGTCCTGACCGGCTACTCCCGGCAGGACACCTACCGCAACATCCTCACCTCACCCAACGGCATCCGCCGCGGCATCCTCCGGCTGATCTCCGAGGAGATGGCGCACGCGGCGGCGGGGACACCGGCCGGCATCCGGATCAAGTGCAACTCGCTGGTCGACGAGCAGATCATCGACGCGCTCTACCACGCGTCGCTCGCCGGCGTCGGAGTCGACATCGTGGTGCGCGGCATCTGCTCGCTCAAGCCGGGCGTGCCGGGACTGAGCGAGAACATCCGGGTGCGCTCGATCCTGGGCCGGTTCCTGGAGCACTCGAGGGTGTTCCACTTCCGTGGCGGCAACAGCTACTGGATCGGCAGCGCGGACCTGATGCACCGCAACCTGGACCGGCGGGTCGAGGCCATGGTTCGGGTGAAACACCCGAACCTCGCCGCGCAGCTGGACGAGGTGTTCGACTCCGCACTCGACCCGGCCACCCGGTGCTGGGTGCTCACCGCCACCGGTGAGTGGGCACCGTCCCCAGCGGACGGCTCGACGGTGCGCGACCACCAGGTCGAGCTGATCGCCAAGCACAGGGCGGCCGGATGACCGGCGGCGGTTCCCGGCCGGAGGTCCGCGCGGCCGGCGCGGTGCTGTGGCGGCCCGCGGCGGGCGGCCCCGAGGTGGCGGTGGTGCACCGGCCGCGCTACGACGACTGGTCACTGCCCAAGGGCAAGCTGGATCCCGGCGAGACGGCGCCGGTGGCGGCGGCGCGCGAGGTGGCGGAGGAGACCGGCTTCCGCGCGGTGCTGGGCCGCTACCTGTGGCGCGTGGAGTACGACGTCGCCGATGCCCGCAAGACGGTGGACTACTTCGCCGCGCGGTCCGGCGGCGGGAGGTTCACGCCCAACGAGGAGGTCGACGAGCTGCGCTGGCTGCCGGCCGACCGGGCGGACGCGGCGCTGACGCACGCCGGCGACGTGGCCGTGCTGCGGGCGTTCCGCGCGCTGCCCGCCGAGCTGACCACCCTGCTGCTGGTGCGGCACGCCAAGGCCGGCAAACGGGAGGAGTGGACCGGCGACGACGACCTGCGGCCGCTGTCCGACGCCGGGCTCCGGCAGGCGGCGGCGCTGCGCGTGCTGGTGCGGCCGTTCGAGCCTGACCGGGTGTTCGCCGCGCCGCGGCTGCGGTGCGTGCAGACCGTGCGGGGCGTCGCGGAGGACCTCGGCGTGGAGATCCGGCACGAGCCGTTGCTCGGCGAGGAGGGGTACTGGAAGGACCCGGTGCTCGGGGTGGCCCGGCTGCTCGCGATCGTCGCCGACGGCGGCACGCCGGTGGTGTGCAGCCAGGGCGGGGTGATCCCGGACGTCGTCGCCACCCTGGCCGAGCGGGACGGCGTGGCGCTGCCCGCCGCCAAGCCGGGAACGGCCGGCAAGCCGGTGGCGAGCAAGAAGGGCTCCGTGTGGTTGCTGTCCTTCCGGCAGACCCCGGAGGGCCCCCGACTGGTGGACGCGTCCTACTTCCCCAGCCCCCTCCCGTCCCCCGTCCCCGCCCGCCCCTGACAACCCCCGGGTCCGACGGACGCGACCCCGCGACGATGTGTCCGCGGCCTGTGTACGTGTGTCCGCGGTCTGTGTACGGGTGTCCGCGCCGTGCGGCGGGATTACCCGATCGTGGAGCGCGGACACGGCAGGAACCGCCGTGTTGGCCGGCCGCGTCGCCGGGTGGGGCGCCACGGCTCGACAGTGGACCCCGTGCGGAACGGAAGGCTTCTGAACGCGGTGGGGCCCCCGCGCGGCACGCGGGGGCCCCCCGAGTAGCGGGTCGGGTCGCTACTTCTTCTTCTTGGCGGCGGAGGTCGTCTTCTTCGCCGTCGACTTGGCCGCGGTGCTCTTGGCCGCGGTCTTCGGTGCCGCCTTGGCGGTCGTCTTCTTGGCCGCGGTGGTCTTCGCCGCGGTCTTCGGCGCCGCCTTGGTCGCGGTCTTGGTCGTCGACCTCGGGGCGGCCTTCGCCGTACGGCTCGCGGTGGTACCCCGAGTCGTGCTGGTGGCACGAGTGCGGGTGGTGGTGCTGCGAGTCGTGCTCGGACGGCTCGCCGTCGCCCGGCTCGCGGCGGTGCGCGTGCTGGTGCCGCGCGACGCCGTGGTGCCGGTGCTACGCGAGGCGGCCGTGGACCGCTTCGTGGCGGTCGCCTTCGGCAGCTTCTTCGCGCCGCTCACCACGTCCTTGAAGGTGGTCCCGGCGCGGAACGCCGGCACGTTGGTCTTCTTGACCTTCACGGTCTCACCGGTGCGCGGGTTGCGCGCCGTGCGGGCGGCCCGCGCCCGCTTCTCGAACACCCCGAATCCGGTGATGTTCACCTTCTCGCCCTTGTTGACCGTCCGGATGATGATGTCGACGAGGCCGTCGACCGCTTCCGACGCAACCTTTTTGTCGCCCAGGCGCTCCGACAGCGCCTCGATCAGCTGGGCCTTGTTGGCCATCCCAGTCCTCCACGAAGAACTACTTGTCCCACGGCCACGTCGGCCGACTTGCGCACACGGTATTACCAATGGCGCACAAATTCCAAACGGCACGCGGAAGTTTTCCTTGCCGGAGGCGGATCTTCCGCCTCCCGAGGGATGCCCCGGGGCGGTCCCGGGGTGCCGTCCGGTGTGGGGCTCGCGGCCGGTGGGCGGGCCCGGAATTCCTTGCTGAGCAGGGAATCCTTGTCCCTACCCGCCGGTACGAACCGGGGTTCCGGTGGTGCCGGGGGCGGGGGTGGTCACCGGAAGCCAGCTCGGCCGGGTGGTCTCGAACGCGTCGATCGCGTCCGCGTGTCGCAGGGTGAGGGCGATGTCGTCGAGGCCCTCCAGCAGTCGCCAGCGGGTGTAGTCGTCGATGGCGAAGGAGGTGACGAAGTCCTTGACCCTGACGGTCTTCTCGGCGAGGTCCACGGTGACCTCCGTGCCGGGCTCGTTCTCCAGGATCTTCCACAGCAGCTCGACGTCGGACTGCTCGCACTGGGCGGCCAGCAGGCCCTGCTTGCCCGAGTTGCCCCGGAAGATGTCGGCGAACCGGGACGAGATGACGACCCGGAAGCCGTAGTTCATCAGGGCCCAGACGGCGTGCTCGCGGGACGAGCCGGTGCCGAAGTCGGGGCCGGCGACGAGCACGGTGCCCCGGCGGAACGGCTCCTGGTTGAGCACGAAGTGCTCGTCGGAGCGCCAGGCGGCGAACAGTCCGTCCTCGAACCCGGTCCGGCTGACCCGCTTGAGGTAGACCGCCGGGATGATCTGATCGGTGTCCACGTTGGACCTGCGCAGCGGGACGCCGACGCCGGTGTGTGTGGTGAACGGCTCCATGGGGTGAACTCCTCGTGGGGGTGGCTGGACGGTCGGCTCAGGTCAGGTCGTCGGGCGAGGAGAGCGTGCCGCGCACCGCCGTGGCGGCCGCCACGAGCGGCGACACGAGGTGGGTGCGCCCGCCCTTGCCCTGCCGGCCCTCGAAGTTGCGGTTGGAGGTGGAGGCGCTGCGCTCGCCCGGCCTCAGCTGGTCGGGGTTCATGCCGAGGCACATCGAGCAGCCGGCCTGCCGCCACTCGGCACCGGCCTCGGTGAAGACCTTGTCCAGGCCCTCGGCCTCGGCCGACTGGCGGACCCGCATCGACCCGGGGACGACGAGCATCCGGACGCCGTCGGCGACCCTGCGTCCGCGCAGCACCTCGGCCGCCGCGCGCAGGTCCTCGATCCGGCCGTTCGTGCACGAGCCGAGGAAGACGGTGTCGACCGCGACGTCCCGCAGCGGCGTGCCCGGCTTCAGATCCATATAGGACAGGGCCTTCTCGGCGGCCAGCCGCTCGGTCTCGTCGGGGATGTCGGCGGGGTCGGGCACCCGCTCGCCGAGCGGCAGTCCCTGCCCGGGGTTGGTGCCCCAGGTCACGAACGGGGTCAGCGCGCCGGCGTCCAGGTGCACCTCGGCGTCGAACCGGGCGTCGTCGTCGGTGCGCAGCTCGCGCCACGCGACCAGCGCGGCGTCCCATTCGGTGCCCGAAGGGGCGTGCGGGCGGTCCTTGATGTAGGCGAAGGTGACCTCGTCGGGGGCGATCATGCCGGCGCGGGCGCCCGCCTCGATGGACATGTTGCAGATCGTCATCCGGGCCTCCATCGACAACGACTCGATCGCGCTGCCCCGGTACTCCAGGACGTAGCCCTGCCCGCCGCCGGTGCCGATCTTGGCGATGACCGCGAGGATGACGTCCTTGGCGGTGACGCCGGGCCGCAGCCGGCCGTCGACGTTGATCGCCATGGTCCTGAACGGGCGCAGCGGCAGGGTCTGGGTGGCGAGCACGTGCTCGACCTCGGAGGTACCGATGCCGAACGCCATCGCGCCGAACGCGCCGTGGGTCGAGGTGTGGCTGTCGCCGCACACCACGGTCATCCCCGGCTGGGTCAGGCCGAGCTGCGGGCCGATGACGTGCACGATGCCCTGCTCCGCGTCGCCCATGGGGTGCAGCCGGACACCGAACTCGGCGCAGTTGCGACGCAGCGTCTCCACCTGGGTGCGCGAGACGGGGTCGGCGATCGGCAGCTCGATGTCGACGGTGGGGACGTTGTGGTCCTCGGTGGCGATCGTGAGGTCGGGGCGGCGCACGCGCCGGCCGGCCAGCCGCAGCCCGTCGAACGCCTGCGGGCTGGTGACCTCGTGGATGAGGTGCAGGTCGATGTAGAGCAGGTCGGGCTCGTCGCCCTTCCCGCGGCGCACCGTGTGCGCGTCCCACACCTTCTCCGCCAACGTGCGGCCCTGGGTGGTGGCCATCAGGGCTCCTCTCGGGATCGTTCGGGTTGTCGCGACGAACGGGCGCCCTGGACCGGGCCGAGGTTCGTCCCAAGATCTGGACTTCCCAAAGTTCGGGAATATAGTATCGCTTCGTGAGACAGCATAGCTCGACGAACCAGCACAGCGGTATCGGTGTCCTGGACAAGGCGGTGGCGGTGTTGCATGCCGTCGCGGAGGATCCGTGCGGGCTCGCGGAGCTGTGTACCCGGACGGGCCTGCCGAGGGCGACCGCGCACCGGCTCGCGGTGGGGCTCGAGGTGCACCGGTTGCTACGGCGGGGCGCGGACGGCCGGTGGCGGCCGGGCGCGGCGTTGGCGGAGCTGGCCGGGGGGACGACGGACCCGTTGCTCGACGCGGCGAGCGCGGTGTTGCCGAAGCTGCGGGACATCACCGGGGAGAGCGTGCAGCTGTACCGGCGGGACGGGATGCAGCGGGTGTGTGTGTCCACCGCGGAGCCGCCGAGCGGGCTGCGGGACACGGTGCCGGTGGGGGCGCGGCTGCCGATGACGGCGGGGTCGGGCGCGAAGGTGCTGGCCGCGTGGGCGGATCCGCACACGCAGCGGGCGCTCCTGGTGGACGCGGTGTACGGAGAGCGGACGTTGCTGGAGGTGCGCCGGCGAGGGTGGGCGCAGAGCGTGGCGGAGCGGGAGCCGGGCGTGGCGAGCGTGTCCGCCCCGGTGCGGGACTCCGGTGGGACGGTGATCGCGGCGGTGTCGGTGTCGGGCCCGGTGGAGCGGATCGGCCGCAAGCCCGGCGGCAGGTGGGCCGCCGACCTACTGGCCGCCGCCGAGGCCCTACAAGAACGCCTCTAGCCCCCGCCCCCAGCCCGGCTGCACGCCCCAGCGGGCAGCACGCGACGCGGACGCGGCAAACACGACGCCGCAAACGGCAAACACCCGAACACAGACCGCGGACACGCGTACACAGACCGCGGACACGCGTACACAGACGGCGGACACGTGTACACAGATCGCGGACACAGCTTCCCGGCGCGGGTCAGTCAACCCGGGCGTGGAACTCGCGCCCACCGAACGGGACCACAGGATGGGGGTCCGGGGGTGTGCCCCCGGCAGGGGGTGTGGGGGCTTGGCCCCCACAGGACACAACGGAAGAGCCCCGTCTGCGCTTTCCGCAGACGGGGCTCTCCCAGCTCTTACGTACCCCCGATGGGATTCGAACCCACGCTACCGGCGTGAGAGGCCGGCGTCCTAGGCCGCTAGACGACGGGGGCTTGTCGTGGTGACTTGCCTTTGTTGCGAGAGAGAACTTACCAGAGGCGGTTGCGCCCTCCGCAGCTGGGGTACCAGGACTCGAACCTAGACTAACTGAACCAGAATCAGTCGTGCTGCCGATTACACCATACCCCAACGGTGACACCGTTCTGGTGAGCTTCCGGAGCGGCACCGCCGGATGGAAATACTAGACCACCCCGTCCGGGGGCGGTCAGCCGCCCCCGAGCTCAGCGCGGCGCGGGCACGCCGACCCTGGCGAACTCGCAGACCAGCAGCTCGGGAAGCTCGGCGAGGCTGTGGATCGCGTGGACGCCGGTGGGCAGGTCACCGGGGGTGCCGGCGCGGTCGAGCCAGATGCCACCGAGCCCGGCGTCGCGGGCGCCGACGGCGTCGGTGTCCAGTTTGTCGCCGACGTGGGCGGCTTCGGACGGAGCGCAGCCGAGCGCGAGGCACACCGTGTGGAACATCACCGGATCGGGTTTGGCCACGCCCAGCTCGCCGGCGATGGCGACGTAGTCGAAGAACCGGGCGAGGCCGAGGTCGGCGAGCTTCGCCCGCTGGTGGACGCCGGAGGCGTTGGTCACGGCGGCGAGCTGGACGCCGGCGGCCTGGAGCCAGTCGAGGCAGGGCAGCACGTCGTCGAACAGCCGCCAGGACCGGCGGAGCAGCTCCTTGCGACGGGACTCGAAGGCGAGCACGTCGGCGAGCTCGGCGTACACCCCGAGCTCCTCGAGGAAGCAGCGGGTGCGCCGGGGGTGCATGTCGGCGTAGTCGAGCTCGCCGGCGACGACCCTGGCGACGTGCTCGTCGGTGATGCGCTCCCAGAGGGGCCACATGTCGGTCCTGCCGATCAACGCGGCCAGCGCGCGGCGTCCCGCGGCGGTGAAGTCGATCAACGTGTCGTCGATGTCGAGGCAGACCAGGCGGAGGACGGGGGGACTCCATGGTCCGGGTGGCTCGAGCCGGGTGTCGACGGTTTGCGGTGCTGTCGGGGAGGCGAGCGCAAATTCCACCCAGCGAGGCTAGGGCACTTTTGGCCGTACCGATTCGACTGACGAGGTGATTACGGCTGCTCTCTTTCGGTGCGTGAGGTCTACGCTCAGTTGCCCGGCAGGGCGCGACGCAGCCGTCCGAGGGACCGGTCCCGGCCGAGCAGCTCCATCGACTCGTACAGCGGCGGGGACACCGTGCGCCCGGTCACCGCCACCCGGACGGGGGCGAAAGCCTTGCGGGGCTTGAGTCCCAACCCGTCGACGAGCGCGGTCTTGAGCGCCTGCTCGATGGTGGCGGTCTCCCAACTCGAGAGCGCCTCGAGTGCCTCGATGGCGGCGCGCAGCACGGCCTCGGCGTCGGGACCGAGCGCCTTGGCGGCGGAAGATTCTTCCGGGGCGAAGGAATCCTCGTCGGCGAACAGGAAGCGGAGCATCTCGACGGCGTCGGAGAGCACGGTGACCCGCTCCTGCACCAGCGGCGCGATCGCGCGCAGCGTCGCGAGCTGGTTCGCGCTGGGCTCGACGGGCAGCACCCCGGCGGCGGTGAGGTGGGGCGTGACCCGCTCGACGAAGTCGGCGGTGTCCAGCGCGCGGATGTGCGTGGCGTTGATCGCCTCGGCCTTCTTCAGGTCGAACCGGGCGGGGTTGGCGCTCACCCGACTGATCTCGAACGCCTCGACCAGCTCGTCCACCCCGAAGACGTCGCGGTCGTCGGCGATGGACCAGCCGAGCAGGGCCAGGTAGTTCAGCAGTCCCTCGCGGACGAACCCGCGGTCACGAAGGTGAAAAAGATTCGAAGAGGGGTCTCGTTTGGACAGTTTCTTGTTGCCCTCCCCCAGCACGTAGGGGAGGTGGCCGAACTCGGGCACGAAGTCGGCGACGCCGATCCGGCGCAGCGCCCGGTACAGGGCGACCTGCCGGGGGGTCGAGGGCAACAGGTCCTCGCCGCGCAGCACGTGGGTGATCCGCATGAGCGCGTCGTCGACCGGGTTGGTCAGGGTGTACAGCGGGTCGCCGTTGGCCCGCACCAGCACGGGGTCGGGGATGCTGCCGGCCGGGAAGCTGATCTCGCCGCGCACCAGGTCGGTCCACCCGAGGTCCTCGTCCGGCATGCGCAGCCGCAGCACCGGGCTGCGCCCCTCCGCGCGGAAGGCCGCCTTCCGCTCCTCGGTGAGGTCGCGGTCGGCGTTGTCGTAGCCCAGCTTCGGGTCCTGACCGGCGGCCCGGCGCCGCGCCTCGACCTCCTCGTTGGTGGAGAACGCCTCGTACAGCTCGCCCGCCTCGAGCAGCCGCGCGGCGACGTCGGCGTAGATCTCGCGGCGCAGGCTCTGCCGGTACGGCCCGTACTCCCCGCCGACCTCGGGGCCCTCGTCCCAGTCCAGGCCGAGCCAGCGCAGCGCCTCCAGCAACGACCGGTACGACTCCTCGGTGTCGCGCGCGGCGTCGGTGTCCTCGATCCGGAACACGAGCGTCCCGCCATGATGGCGGGCGAAGGCCCAGTTGAACAGCGCCGTGCGGATCAGCCCCACGTGCGGGGTTCCGGTCGGCGAGGGGCAGAAGCGGGCGCGAACTTCGGTGGGCGTCTCAGTCATGGCTCGATCAGCCTATCCGCTTGACCGGAGGTCACTGGGCGGGCATGGTGTATTTATTCAACACAGGATGAAAACTGTGGGAGACCACGATGAGCGAGCGCACGACCTGCGTCGTCGCCGGGGGTGGACCGGCCGGCATGGTGCTCGGCCTGCTGCTGGCCAGGGCCGGCGTCGAGGTGACCGTCCTCGAGAAACACGCCGACTTCCTGCGCGACTTCCGCGGCGACACGGTGCACCCGACGACCATCGACCTCCTGGACGAGCTGGGCCTCGGCAAGAGGTTCGCCGCGCTGCCGCAGAGCAGGCTCGACAAGGTGACCTTCCCGATGCCCGACGGCGGCGAGCTGGTGGTGGGCGACCTGCGCCGGCTCGACGTGCCGCACCCGTACATCGCGATGGTGCCGCAGTGGGACTTCCTGGACCTGCTGGCCGACGCGGCCCGCGCGGAGCCGACCTTCACGCTGCGGATGAACACCGAGGTCACCGACCTGCTCCGGGAGCGCGGCGCGGTGCGCGGGGTGCGCTGTCGGACCCGCGACGGCACCGAGGGCGAGCTGCGCGCCGACCTGACCGTCGGCGCCGACGGCCGGTGGTCGCTGGTCCGGCGGCGGTCCGGGCTGCGGCCGAAGGAGGCACCGGTGCCGTTCGACGTGTGGTGGTTCCGGCTTCCCCGGCGGGAGAGCGACCCGGCCGGGATGCTCATGCCGGCCATGCGGAACCGGCAGTTCGCCGTGGTGATCCCGCGCGAGGGCTACTACCAGATCGCCTACATCGGCGCGAAGGGTGCCGACGCCGGGCTGCGCGCCGAGGGGATCGCCTCGTTTCGGGCCCGGATCGCGCGGCTGATGCCGGCGCTGGCCGACCGGGTGGACGCCCTGGAGTCGATGGACGACGTCAAACACCTGGACGTCCGGATGAACCGGCTCCGCCGGTGGCACGCCGACGGGGTGCTGTGTCTCGGCGACGCGGCACACGCGATGTCGCCGCTCGGCGGGGTGGGCATCAACCTGGCGGTGCAGGACGCGGTGGCCGCGGCGCACCTGCTCGCCGAGCCGCTGCGCGCGGGCCGGCTCACCGGCGCGGACCTCGCGAAGGTCCACAGGCGACGGTGGCTGCCGACGGTCGCCGTGCAGGGCCTGCAGCGGCTGCTGCACCGGGTGATCGTCGAGCCGGTGATGGCCGGCCGCAGGGAGGGCCCGCCGCGGCCGCTGGTGCGCCTGCTCGGTGCCGTGCCGAAGCTCAGCTTCGTGCCGGCCTACCTGATCGGGGTGGGCGTCCGACCCGAGCGCGCGCCCGCGTTCGCTAGGCGGCCCCCACCGGGTTGCTGAGCGTGCCGATTCCCTCGATCGTGACCGACACGGTCTGTCCGACGGCCATCGGACCGACTCCCTCGGGGGTGCCGGTGAGGATGACGTCGCCGGGCAGCAGGGTCATCACCCCGGAGACGAACTCGACCAGCTCGGGGATCTTGTGCACGATCGCCGAGGTGCGGGCGTCCTGCCTGACCTCGCCGTCCAGCTCGGTGCGCAGCGCCAGGTCGCTCGGGTCGACCGCGGTCTCGATCCACGGTCCGAGTGGGCAGAAGCTGTCGTAGCCCTTCGCCCTGCCCCACTGGCCGTCCGCCTTCTGCTGGTCCCTGGCGGTGACGTCGTTGGCCACCGTGTAGCCGAGGATCGCCCCGGGCGCCTGCGCCGCAGTCACGTTCCGCACCGGCTGGCCGATCACCACGGCCAGCTCGCCCTCGAAGTCCACCCGGTTCGAGCTGGGCGGCAGCTTGATCGCGGCGTTGGGCCCGGTCACGCTGGTCGACGGCTTGAGGAAGATCATCGGCTCGGCCGGGACCTCGTTGCCGAACTCGCCGGCGTGCGCCGCGTAGTTGCGGCCGACCGCGACCACCTTCGTCGGCAGGATCGGGGCGAGCAGCCGGACGTCGGCCAGCGGCCAGCGCTTGCCGGTGAAGTTGGGCTGGCCGAAGGGGTGCTCGGCGATCTCCAGGACCTGGGCGTCGGGGCCGTCGCCCTCGACCGCGGCGAACGCGACGCCACCGGAATGTGCCACTCGTGCCAATCGCATGGACCCGAATCTACACACGCGGGGTGCGCAGGCTCTTGTGCACCAGCGCGTCGCACAGGGCCAGCCAGCTCGCCTCCACGATGTTCTCGTGCACGCCCACCGTGGTCCACTCCCGCTCGCCGTCGGAGGACTCGACGAGCACCCGGGTCACCGCGTCGGTCCCGGGGTGGCCCGCCAGGATGCGCACCTTGTAGTCGGACAGCTCCACGCTGTCCAACCACGACAGATGGGGGGACAGCGCGCTGCGCAGCGCGGCGTCCAGCGCGTGCACCGGTCCGTTGCCCTCGGCGGTGGCGATCACCCGCTGCCCGGCGACGTGCACCTTGACCGTCGCCTCCGAGGTGACCGCGCCGTCCGCGCGGTGGTCGAGCACCACCCGGTAGGACTCCAGCACGAACGGCGGCTCGTCCAGCACGTCCCGGTCCGGCCCGACCACCTCCCGGCGCAGCAGCAGCTCGAGCGAGGCGTCGGCGGCCTCGAAGGACCAGCCCTCGGCCTCCAACCGCTTCACCTTCCGCACGGCGCTGGTGAGCGCCTCGGGTTGGCCGGCGAGGTCGACCCCGAGCTCACGTCCCTTGAGCTCGAGGCTCGCCCTGCCGGCCATCTCGGTGACCAGCACCCGCATGTCGTTGCCGACGGTGGCCGGATCGATGTGGTTGTACAGCAACGGATCCACCTTGATCGCGCTCGCGTGCAACCCCGCCTTGTGGGCGAAGGCCGACGCCCCGACGTAGGCCTGGTGGGTGTCGGGGGCGAGGTTGGCGATCTCGGCAAGGGCATGGGAGACGCGGGTGAGCTCGGCGGCGCCCCCGGTGGGGAGCACCGGCATGCCGAGCTTGGTCACCAGGTTCCCCGCCACGGCGAACAGGTCGGCGTTGCCGGCCCGCTCGCCGTAGCCGTTCGCGGTGCACTGCACGTGTGTCGCGCCGGCCTGCACGGCCGCGACGCTGTTGGCGACCGCGCACGCGGTGTCGTCCTGGCAGTGGATGCCGAGGCGCAGTCCCGTGCGCGCGGCGACGTCGCGCACGGTGTCGGCCAGTTGCAGCGGCAGCTGCCCGCCGTTGGTGTCGCACAGCACCAGGACGTCGGCACCGGCCTGCCCGGCCGCGTCGAGCACGCGCAGCGCGGTGTCCGGGTCGAAGGCGTAGCCGTCGAAGAAGTGCTCGGCGTCGAGGAAGACCCGCCGGCCCTCGCCGACGAGGAAGGCGACGGTGTCGCGGACCATGGCGCAGGCCTCGGCGACGTCCACCCGCAGCGCGCGCTCGATGTGCCGGCGGTCCGATTTGGCCACCAGCGTCACCACCGGGGCGCGCGAGTCCAGCAGCGCCCGCACCTGCGGATCCGCGGCGGCCGCGGTGTCCGCCCTGCGGGTCGCGCCGAACGCGACCAGTACCGCGTGCTTGAGCGCGAGCTCGCCGGTCGCGGCGCGGGCGAAGAACTCGGTGTCCTTGGGCAGCGCGCCGGGCCAGCCGCCCTCGATGAAGCCCACCCCCAGCTCGTCCAGCAGGCGGGCGACGGCGAGCTTGTCGGTCACCGAGTAGGAGATGCCCTCCCGCTGAGCTCCGTCCCGCAGCGTCGTGTCGTAGAGGTGGAAGTCGTCGCCGAGCGGGGTGTCGACGGGTTCCGTGCGGTTCACGGGTCTCTCCTGGTGGTGGGTTCGCCTGCCAAACAAAAAGACCCCCCGCGGATGCGAGAGGTCTGCGCGCCGGGAGCTGGAGGCTCTACCCGGCGCGCCCGCCGATAATGATCACGGCAAAGGAAGTCATGTGCCGCATCATGCCACACCCCCTCCCGGCCTTCCACGGCCTGGGCGGAACTTCCCACGATCCGGGCACGCCCCACTGGCCGCCCTCATGGCCACCCAGGCCCCCTTGGTGGTGCCCACCCGTCTCCCACCACCCGAACGGAGACGCAGCGCGTCGCCGTGCACACACAACGCTCCCCCACCGCGCGGGCTTCGCCGTGGTCGCGCGGCGGGGCCCAACGGAGGCCCTGGTGGCAAGCCGGTCCGGTGAGGGGATCGGGTCAGGCGACCGGGCGGGCGTTGGACGACACCAGCGCGGCCAGCCGGTCGCCGATGGCCTGGGTGGTGCCCGGCGAGGACTGGTCACGGGTGGCGAGGTCGAAGGCCACCGACGCCTCGATCCGCCGCGCGGCCTCCTTCTGCCCGAGGTGGTCGAGCAGCAGCGACACCGAGAGCACCGCGGCGGTCGGGTCGGCCTGGTTCTGCCCGGCGATGTCCGGCGCGCTGCCGTGCACCGGCTCGAACATGCTCGGGTTGCGCCGGGTGATGTCCAGGTTGCCGCTGGCGGCGAGGCCGATGCCACCGGTCACCGCGGCGGCGAGGTCGGTGATGATGTCGCCGAACAGGTTGTCGGTCACCATCACGTCGAACCGGGACGGATCGGTCACCAGGTGGATGGTGGCGGCGTCCACGTGGGAGTAGGCGACGGTCACGTCCGGGTGCTCGAGCGAGACCTCCTCCACGATGCGCGACCACAGCGAGCCGGCGTACTCCAGCACGTTGGTCTTGTGCACCAGGGTGAGATGCCTGCGCGGCCGGGCCTGGGCGCGCTGGAACGCGTCGGTGACCACCCTGCGGACCCCGAAGGCGGTGTTGACGCTCACCTCGGTCGCGATCTCGTGCTCGGTGTCCTTGCGCAGCAGACCACCGTTGCCGGCGTAGGGGCCCTCGGTGCCCTCCCGGACCACCACCATGTCGACCTCGCCGGGCTCGGCCAGCGGGCCGCGCACGCCCGGGTAGAGCCGGGCCGGCCGCAGGTTCACGTGGTGGTCCAGCTCGAACCGAAGCCGCAGCAGCAGGCCGCGCTCGAGGATGCCGCTGGGCACCGTCGGATCGCCGACCGCGCCGAGCAGGATCGCGTCGTGCTGGCGGAGCTCGCTCAGCACCGATTCGGGAAGCAGCTCGCCGGTGGCATGCCACCTGGCGGCGCCGAGGTCATAGTTGGTGATCTCCGCGCTCGGCGCTACCTCACCGAGCACCTTGAGCGCCTCGGTGACCACTTCGGGCCCGATCCCGTCACCGGGGATCACCGCGAGCCGCATCCACACACCTCCGTCGATCGGGGACCGGAGTTCCGGATGCCCCATCTGCCACAAACTCCAGCCACGGCAGGTTACCGGCCGTCGACGACCCACCGAAGCAGCACCACCCTTACGCCGGATCATCCCGCGGTCCGAGACACCCAAAAGTGTCAGTTTGGTGCCCGAGGGTTGCGCCAACCGGGCGATGCGGCCCGAACGCGGTGCTCCGGCGGCCACCGCCGGAGCACCGGTCGGGGCGGCGGCGCGGCCGGTGGAGTCCCGGGCACGGGTCCCGGGACTCCACTATGGAGGCGACAGGGGCGGCAGGTCACCCGAACGTGACCGCGCGGATGGTCCGAGCGCCCACCGAGGCACCGATCGGCTCGAGCATGTGCGCGTCCACCGCCCGGTCCACCCGGAGCAGCATGACCGCGTCGGTCCGGTCGGTGGTCTGGCTGATCTGCGCGGCCTCGATGTTGATGCCCGCCTCGCCGAGCAGGGTGCCGACCCGGCCCATGATCCCCGGCCGGTCCGGATACTCCAGCAACAGCAGGTGGCCCTCGGCGCGCAGATCGAAGTGCCGACCGTTGACCTCGATCAGCTTCTGCACCTCGTCCTTGCCGGTGACCGCGCCGGACACCGACAGCGTGGTGCCGTCGGCGTGCACCGCGCGCACGGTCACCTCACTGCGGTAGTTGCGGCTCTCCGGCTCGGTGACCAGCTCCACGCCCACGCCGAGCTCCTCGGCCAGCCGCGGCGCGTTCACGAACGTGACCTGGTCCTCGACCACCCCGGAGAACGCGCCGCGCAGCGCGGCCAGCGGCAGCACGCTGACGTCCTCGGTGGACAGCTCGCCGCGGACCACGACGGTGATCGACGCGGGCGCGCTGGCGCTGAACGCCGACAGCACGGTGCCGAGCTTCTGGGCGAGCGGCAGGTACGGCCGCACCTCCTCGCCCACGGTGCCGCCACCGGCCACGTTCACCGCGTCGGGTACGAAGTCACCGCGCAGCGCGAGCAGCACCGAGAAGGCCACGTCGGTGCCGGCCCGGTCCTGCGCCTCGGCGGTGGAGGCGCCCAGGTGCGGCGTCACCACGACGTTGGGCAGCTCGAACAGCGGGCTCGACGTCGTCGGCTCGGTCTCGAACACGTCGACCCCGGCGCCGCCGACGTGCCCCTCGGCGATCGCCTTGGCCAGCGCGACCTCGTCGACCAGGCCGCCACGAGCGGCGTTGACGATGATCACGCCGGGCTTGGTCCTCGCCAGCGCGGCGGCGTCGATCAGCCCCTTGGTCTCCGGGGTCTTCGGCAGGTGGATGGAGATGAAGTCGGCGCGGGCGAGCAGCTCGTCGAGGTCGACCAGCTCGATGCCGAGCTGCGCGGCACGCTGCGCCGAGACGTACGGGTCGTAGGCGATGATCGTGGTGCCGAACCCGGCCAACCGCTGGGCGAACAGCTGACCGATCTTGCCGAGCCCGACCACACCCACCGTCTTGCCCTGCAGCTCGACGCCGGCGTAGGCGCTGCGCTTCCACTCCCCGCCGCGCAGGCTCTGGTCGGCGGCCGGAACCCGGCGGGCCACCGCGAGCAGCAGCGCGACCGCGTGCTCGGCGGCCGACACGATGTTCGAGGTGGGCGCGTTGACCACGAGCACGCCGCGCGCGGTGGCGGCCGGCACGTCCACGTTGTCCAGCCCCACGCCGGCCCGCGCGACCACCTTGAGCCGGCTCGTGGCACCGAGCACCTCGGCGTCGACCTTGGTGGCCGAGCGGACGAGCAGCGCGTCGGCGTCGCGCACCGCGGACAGCAGCGCGGAACGGTCCGTGCCGTCCACGTGCCGGACCTCGACCTCCTCGCCGAGCACGCTGAGCACGGAAGGGGCGAGCTTCTCGGCGATGAGTACCACCGGTTTGCTGGGCACGGTCACGATTGCGGCTCCACTGCGATCACGGGGTCATTGGCGGCGAGGGGGCCGAGCCCGCCGGTGGCGGCGAGGAAGGCCGTCGATGCTCGGGTGCCGGCGCCGGGGCCGGCCACCTCGACCGGCCGGAAGAACACACCCTCACCCACGCCGACCGGTCACGACGATGTGCCCGGACCCGCCGCAGTTTAGTCCGCGCGGTGGCCACCCGAACGGGCGCCCGGTATGCTCGCACCCGCGCGGCCGGGGCCGCGTCCCGTCCGCGGGAAGGGCCGAGCCCACCCCGTTCTCCTCGACCAGGCACCACCCTTCTTTCCCGCCCGGTGCTCGCGGACCACGGGCGTGACGGGAAGGAAGTGGTCATGTCACTACCCACCGCCGCCAGTCTCGAGCAGCTGCGCAAGCGCGCCAAGGAGCTCCTGCGCGCCGCCCGCGCGGGGGATGTCGCCGCGCTGCGCCGGATCGCCGCGCACCACCGCCGGCCGGCGGAGGTGCCGAAGCTCGCCGAGGCCCAGCTGGTGATCGCCCGCGAGCACGGCTTCCCGAGTTGGGCCCGGTTGCGATCCTATGTGGAGCGGTTGGAGCGGTTCGGGCCGGCGCTGCGGCACGCCTACCGTGCCGATCTCGACTACTACGCCGAGCGGGCCGTCGGCCTGCTGGCCTCGGCCGAGGACGGTACGGCGGAGGCGCTCGCCGCGTTCGCCGCCGCGGAGGCACCGCTGACCAGGGCCGGCGCCCGTGCCGTGGTCGCCGGGCAGCACGGCTTCGCGTCGTGGGCCGAGCTGCGCCGCCACGTGGCCGGGCTGGCCACCGGCGGGGAGCCGTTCGCCCGGGCCTACCGGGCAGTCGAGGCACACGACGTGGACGGGCTCGCCGAGCT
This sequence comes from Amycolatopsis arida, assembly GCF_900115565.1. Taxonomy (GTDB): domain Bacteria; phylum Actinomycetota; class Actinomycetes; order Mycobacteriales; family Pseudonocardiaceae; genus Yuhushiella; species Yuhushiella arida. Next base: position 34,699 of record NZ_FOWW01000002.1, read on the forward strand.
GCTCGACCGGTTTCCGGAGCTGGTCACGGCCAGCGGCACCAACGGCAACGACCTGCTGGGGATGGCCACGGCCACCTGCGACGAGCGGCTGGTCCGGCTCCTGCTGGGCCGCGGCGCCGACCCGGCCCACGCCAACGACCACGGCTGGACCGCCCTGCACGGGGCCGCCTACGCGGGCCGGCCCGCGCTGGCCCTGCCGATGATCGAGGCGGGTGCGCCGATGGCCGCCTCGGCGCGGGGTGACGGCGGCACCCCGCTGGTCGTCGCGCTGTTCTGGGGGCACCGGGAGGCCGCCGAGTTGCTGGCCGAGCACGGGACGCACCCGGGCAACCTACGGGTCGCCGCCGGCCTCGGCCGGGTGGAGATGATCGAGCGGCTGGTGGCGCCGGACGGGCGGCTGACCCCGGAGGCCGGGGCGCACCGTGGCTTCTACCGGCCGCACAGCGGTTTCCCCGCCTGGCGCCCCTCGGACGATCCGGCGGAGGTCAGGGACGAGGCGTTGACCTGGGCGGCCCGCAACGACCGGCCCGACGCGGTGGACCTCCTGGTGCGGCGGGGCGCCCGGGTCGAGGCGGACGTCTACCGGGGCACCGCGCTGGTGTGGGCGGCGGCGTGCGGCCGCGTCGGCGCGGTGCGGCGGCTGCTCGAGCTCGGCGCGGACCCGAACCGCCGGGGCACGTTCGGCGGGCCGACGCACGGGCTCGGGGTGACGGCGCTGCACCTGGCCGCGCAGAACGACGCGCTGCCGGTGATCCGGCTGCTGCTGGCCGCCGGAGCGGACCCGACCGTGCGGGACGAGCTCCACGACGGAACGCCGGCCAGCTGGGCCGAGCACTTCGGCAACCCTGCCAGCGCTGAGTTGTTGAGTGTTTAACTAGATGTCCGAAAGGTGCCGGCGAGGCGCGGGCGCCCCGGCTTGGATCGATCCCGTGAACGTCACGTCATACCGAGACGACAGGGAGATCGCGATGACCGGGGAGCTCGACGGCAAGGTGGCAGTGGTGACCGGTGGCAGCAGGGGGATCGGCGCGGCGATCGCGCTCCGCCTCGCCGAGCACGGGGCCGACGTGGTGATCACCTACCAGCACAGCGCCGACGCCGCGGGCACCGTGGTGGCGGCGGTCGAGGCCCGCGGCAAGCGGGCGTTGGCCGTCCGCGCCGACAGCGGTGACCCCACCGCCGTCGCCGAGGCGGTGGAGACGGCCGCGGCGGAGTTCGGCCGGCTGGACATCCTGGTGAACAACGCCGGCGTGGGCATACTGGGGCCGCTCGGATCGCTGGCGGTCGCCGACATCGACCGCGCCCTCGCGGTCAACGTGCGGGCCCCGCTGGTGGCGGCGCAGGCCGCGACACGGCACATGGGTGAGGCCGGGCGGATCATCAGCATCGGCAGCTGCGTCGGCGAGCGGACCCCGGGTCCCGGCGTCGCGCTCTACGCGCTGAGCAAGACGGCGCTGACCGGGATGACCAGGGGCCTCGCGCGGGAGCTCGGGGACCGTGGCATCACGGCGAACGTGGTGCACCCCGGTCCGGTGGACACCGACATGAACCCGGCGGACGGGCCGGGTGCCGACCACCAGCGGGCCGGCACCGCCCTCGGCCGCTACGCCCGCCCGGCCGAGATCGCGGCGACCGTCGCGTACCTGGCCGGTCCCGATGGCAGCTACGTCACCGGCGCGACCATCGCCGTGGACGGTGGCTGGACCGCCTGACGGCGGGGTGGCCGGAGCGCGGGACCCACCCGCCGAGTGTCACCAGGGTTCGTCGAACTCGCCGTCCCGAACGCCGGCGAGGAAGGCGTCCCACTCGGCGGGGGTGAACACCAGCACCACGCCGTCGGGCTCGGAGGACTTGCGCATGGCGACGTAGGTAACGCCGTCGGTGTGCGGCACGAACGCGTACTCGACGGCGTCCTCGAGGGTTTCCCCCTCGGGCTCGGCGCGCTGCCACTCGGCCTTGCTCAGGTCCAACTCGTGCCGGATGTGGGCCTTGTCGTCGACCGGCCGGGCGGGTTGCTCGCTCATGTGACCCACCGTATCCACCCCACCACCCCACCACCAAGACCCACCCCCCGCATGCCATGAAGGCCACCGAGCGCGCTGACGGTGGCCTTCATGGCGGGTGGGGCGAACGATCAGGCGGTCTCGGTGATCGGGCGGTCCACCCAGGACATCAGGCCGCGCAGCTTCCCGCCGACCTCCTCGATCGGGTGCGCCGCGCCCTTCTCCTGCAACGCGCGGTAGTTGGGTCGGCCGGCCTCGTCCTCGCCGACCCACTCCCTGGCGAACGTGCCGTCCTGGATCTCGCCGAGGATCCTCCTCATCTCGGCCTTCACCTGGTCGTTGATCACTCGAGGGCCGCGGGTGAGGTCGCCGTACTCGGCCGTGTCCGAGATCGAGTACCGCATCCGGGCGATGCCGCCCTCGTACATCAGGTCGACGATGAGCTTCAGTTCGTGCAGGCACTCGAAGTACGCCACCTCGGGGGCGTAGCCGGCCTCGGTGAGCGTCTCGAAGCCGGCCTGCACCAGCGCCGTGGCACCACCGCAGAGCACGGCCTGCTCGCCGAAGAGGTCGGTCTCGGTCTCCTCGGTGAACGTCGTCCTGATGACCCCGGCCCTGGTGCCGCCGATGCCCTTGGCGTAGGAAAGGCCCAGCGCCAGCGCCTCGCCGGTGGCGTCCTGCTCCACCGCGACCAGCGCCGGTACGCCCTTGCCGTCGACGAACTGGCGGCGCACCAGGTGCCCCGGCCCCTTCGGCGCCACCATGATGACGTCCACATCGGATGGCGGCTTGATCAGGTCGTAGCGGATGTTGAAGCCGTGCCCGAAGAACAGCGCGTTGCCGGACTCGAGGTTGGGCGCGATGTGCTCGGCGTAGATGTGCCGCTGCGCGGTGTCCGGCGCCAGGATCATGATCACGTCGGCCTCGGCGGCGGCCTCGGCGACGGTGCGGACCGGCAGCCCCTCCTCCTCGGCCTTGACCCGGGACTTCGACCCTTCCGGCAGCCCGATGCGGACGTCGACCCCGGAGTCGCGCAGGCTCAGGGCGTGCGCGTGGCCCTGGCTGCCGTATCCGATGACGGCCACCTTGCGGGCCTGGACGAGGCCGAGGTCGGCGTCGTCGTCGTAGAAGATTTCGGCTGGCATGAGGGGTGGTTACTTCCTTTCGGTTTCGATGGGCGGGAACGGTGGCGCGCCGCCTCAGCGCGTCCCGCTGGCGGTGATCGACCGGGCGCCCCGGCCGACCGCGACCATGCCGGACTGCACCAGCTCACGCACGCCGTAGGGCTCCAGCATGCGCAGCAGCGCGTTGATCTTGTCGGCGGTCCCCGTCGCCTCGATGGTCAGCGCCTCCGGGGACACGTCGACCACCTTGGCCCGGAACAGCTGGACGGTCTCGAGCACCTGACTGCGCACGGTGGCGTCCGCCCTGACCTTGACCAGCAGCAGCTCGCGCTGCACCGAGCTGGCCGGGTCCAGCTCAACGATCTTGATGACGTTCACCAGCTTGTTGAGCTGCTTGGTCACCTGCTCCAGCGGGAGTTCCTCGACGGCGACCACGATCGTCATCCGGGACACCTCGGGGTTCTCGGTCGGCCCCACGGCGAGGGACTCGATGTTGAACCCGCGGCGGGAGAACAGGCCGGAGACCCGGGCGAGCACGCCGGGGACGTTCTCCACCAGGACGCTCAGCGTGTGTGTCGACATGTCTAGATCTCATCCTCGTCGAACAGCGGGCGGATGCCACGGGCGGCCATGATCTCGTCGTTGCTCGTGCCCGCCGCGACCATCGGCCAGACCTGAGCGTCCTTGCCGACCACGAAGTCGATCACCACGGGCCGGTCGTCGATCTCCATCGCGCGCCGGATCACCTCGTCGACCTCGTCCTTGGTCTCGCAGCGCAGCCCCGCGCAGCCCAGTGCCTCGGCGAGCAGCGTGAAGTCCGGGATCCGGTGCTTGTGCGTACCGAGGTCGGTGTTGGAGTAGCGCTCGGCGTAGAAGAGGTTCTGCCACTGCCGGACCATGCCGAGGTTGCCGTTGTTGATCACCGCGACCTTGATCGGCGCGCCCTCGATGGCGCAGGTCGCCAACTCCTGGTTGGTCATCTGGAAGCAGCCGTCGCCGTCGATCGCCCACACCTGCTTGTCCGGGTGGCCGAACTGCGCGCCCATCGCGGCCGGCACCGCGAAGCCCATCGTCCCGAGGCCGCCGGAGTTGATCCAGGTGCCGGGCTTCTCGTAGGCGATGAACTGCGCCGCCCACATCTGGTGCTGCCCGACGCCCGCGGTGTAGATCGCGTCCGGCCCGACCAACGCGCCGATCCGCTCGATCACGTACTGCGGCGACAGCGACCCGTCCTCCGGCCATTCGTAGCCGGCCGGGAAGGTGGTGCGCCACGCGTCGATCTGCGTCCACCACGGCGTCAGCTCCGGCGGCCCGGACTGCTCGGTCTCCGCCTTCACCGCGTCGATCAGCTCGGTGATGATCTCCGCGCAGTCCCCGACGATCGGCACGTCGGCCTTGCGGTTCTTGGAGATCTCCGCCGGGTCGATGTCGGCGTGCACCACGGTCGCGTCCGGCGCGAACGACGACAGCTTCCCGGTGACCCGGTCGTCGAACCGGGCGCCGAGCGCGACCAGCAGGTCGGCCCGCTGCATCGCGGCGACCGCCGCCACCGACCCGTGCATGCCGGGCATGCCGAGGTGCTGGCGATGCGAGTCGGGGAACGCACCCCTGGCCATGAGCGTGGTGACCACCGGAATGCCGGTGAGCTCGGCCAGCTCGCGCAGCTGGATTGAGGCGCGCGCCTTGATCACCCCGCCGCCGACGTAGAGCACCGGCCGGCGGGCCCTGGCGATCAGCCGGGCGGCCTCGCGCACCTGCTTGCCGTGCGGGCGCAGCGTCGGCCGGTAGCCGGGCAGCCGCATCTCCGGCGGCCAGGCGAACGACGTCGCCTCCTGCAGCACGTCCTTCGGGATGTCCACCAGGACCGGGCCGGGCCGGCCGGACTCGGCCAGGTGGAACGCCTCGGCGATCACCCTCGGGATGTCCGCGGGATCGGTGACCAGGAAGTTGTGCTTGGTGATCGGCATGGTGATGCCGCAGATGTCGGCTTCCTGGAACGCGTCCGTGCCGATCAGCGCCCTGGTCTGCTGCCCGGTGATCGCGACCACCGGCACGGAGTCCATGTTGGCGTCGGCCAGCGGGGTCACCAGGTTCGTCGCGCCCGGGCCCGAGGTGGCCATGCACACCCCGACCTTGCCGGTGGCCTGCGCGTACCCGGTGGCCGCGTGCCCCGCGCCCTGCTCGTGCCGGACCAGGACGTGCCGCACCTTCGTCGAGTCCAGCAGCGGGTCGTAGGCGGGCAGGATGGTGCCACCGGGAATGCCGAAGACGACCTCGACGCCCACGGCCTCGAGCGAGCGCACGAGCGACTGGGCACCGGTCACCCGGACGGGGGTGCCGGCGGGCGGGGCGGGCTTGGGCCTGGCTCCGAGCTGGCTTGGCGACGCGGCCGGGACCTTGCCGGGCGGTTTCGGCCCGGCGTTCGCGTCCGATCGCGAGGTGGCGCTTGTCATCGGTTCTGCCTCGTGGGTCTGGAGGGTCGGTGGTCGGGCAACAAAAAACCCCCGCCGACCGAAAAGGTCGCACGAGGGTCGCGCGTCGACGCAGCGGCAGCTTCCCTAAGCGTCGACGCGCTCGGGAAGTACGAGGCCGGTCTGCGGTGTCACGGGCACGACGGTAATCGGTCGCCGTCCGGAGTGTCAACTCTGCGGGATCGCGCTCCCGCATGTTGGACACCAACGAGGTACCCGCGTGCGACCGCCGGTCCGGGCCGGTGCACCATCGACGAGTGCAGGAGGACGTCGTGGACGAGAAGCCCGAGCAGCGGGAACGGCCGGAGGAGCCGGTACCCGCCAAGCAGCGGAAGGCCGTGTTCCGCATCCCGGCGATCGCGATGCTCGCCGTGGCGCTGCTGACCGTGTGCGTGATCCCGGCCGCTTTCGCGCTGGCCGGGCTGCAGGTGCTGCTCCTCGTGCCGATCGGGCTGGCCTGGTGGATCCTGCGCAGTCGGACGACGGCCACCCCGAGTGGGCTCACCGTCCGGACCGCCTTCGGCCGGCAGGAGCTGGCCTGGTCGGAGCTGAAGGGCCTGGCGCTGGCCCGGCGCGGCAGGGTCCGCGCGGTGGCCACCGACGGCCGCGAGGTCACCCTGCCCTCGGTCCGGCCCCGGCACCTTCCGGTGCTCTCGCTGATCAGCGGGGGCCGGCTGCCCGACCCCACGGGACTCACCGACGACATGCCCGGCGCCGGGTCGGACACCGGGCGGACCGAGTCCGGGGAGCGCGAGGAGTAGGCTCGCGGTACCGCCGCAGGCCGATCCCGCACACCCCGCGCCGGCCGCCCGTTCCCCGCCGCCCGCGCCGTCGAGCCGAAACGCCTCGATCCGGCCAGGAAGGCGGACCAGCACCCGAACAGTTCCCGGAGGAGCCTTGCCCGCACTGCGCTCCCGCACCACCACCCACGGCCGCAACGCCGCCGGCGCGCGCTCGCTGTGGCGCGCCACCGGCCTGACCGACGGCGACTTCGGCAAGCCGATCGTGGCGATCGCCAACTCCTACACCCAGTTCGTCCCCGGCCACGTGCACCTCAAGGACCTCGGGGACATCGTGGCGGAGGCGGTGCGCGAGGCCGGCGGGGTGGCCCGCGAGTTCCACACCATCGCCGTGGACGACGGCATCGCCATGGGACACAGCGGCATGCTGTACTCGCTGCCCTCCAGGGAGATCATCGCCGACTCGGTGGAGTACATGGTCAACGCGCACCAGGCCGACGCGCTGGTGTGCATCTCCAACTGCGACAAGATCACGCCGGGGATGCTCAACGCCGCGATGCGGCTGAACATCCCGACGGTGTTCGTCTCCGGCGGGCCGATGGAGGCCGGCAAGGCCGTGGTGGTGGACGGCGTGGCGCACGCGCCCACCGACCTGATCACCGCGATCTCGGCGTCGGCCAACTCCGCCGTGGACGACGAAGGGCTCGCCGTCGTGGAGCGCTCCGCGTGCCCCACCTGCGGCTCCTGCTCGGGCATGTTCACCGCCAACTCGATGAACTGCCTCACCGAGGCGCTCGGGCTCTCCCTGCCCGGCAACGGGTCCACACTGGCCACCCACGCCGCCCGGCGGGAGCTGTTCCGCGAGGCCGGCAGCACGGTGGTCGAGCTGTGCCGGCGGTGGTACGGCGAGGACGACGAGCGCGCGCTGCCCCGCTCGATCGCGAGCAGGAAGGCGTTCGAGAACGCCATGGCACTCGACATGGCGATGGGCGGCTCGACGAACACCGTGCTGCACATCCTCGCCGCCGCGCAGGAGGGCGAGGTCGACTTCACCATCGACGACATCGACCGGATCGGCCGGCGCGTGCCGTGCCTGTCCAAAGTGGCGCCGAACTCCGACTACCACATGGAGGACGTGCACCGGGCCGGCGGCATCCCCGCCATCCTGGGGGAGCTGCACCGGGCCGGGCTGCTGCACGCCGACGTGCACGCCGTGCACGCCGCCAGCCTGGCCGAGTGGCTGTCCACGTGGGACATTCGCGGCGGGTCCGCGTCTCCCCACGCGGTCGAGCTGTTCTCCGCCGCGCCCGGCGGGGTGCGCACCACCGAGGCGTTCTCCACCACCAACCGTTGGTCCGAACTGGATACTGACCCGGTGGTGGGGTGCGTCCGGGACGTGGCGCACGCCTACACCGCCGACGGCGGGCTCGCCGTGCTGCGCGGCAACCTCGCGGAGAACGGCGCGGTGATCAAGTCGGCGGGCATCGACGAGTCGCTGTGGCGGTTCTCGGGCCCGGCGCGGGTCGTGGAGAGCCAGGAGGAGGCGGTGTCGGTCATCCTCGGCACCGGGGAGGGCCGCAGGATCCGACCCGGCGACGTGCTGGTGGTGCGGTACGAGGGACCGGCCGGCGGGCCGGGGATGCAGGAGATGCTGCACCCGACGGCGTTCCTCAAGGGCGCCGGGCTGGGCGGGACGTGCGCGCTGATCACCGACGGGCGCTTCTCCGGCGGCTCCTCCGGGATCTCGGTGGGCCACATCTCGCCGGAGGCGGCCGCCGGTGGCGCCATCGGCCTGGTCGAGGACGGCGACCAGATCCTGATCGACGTGCGCGAGCGCCGGCTGGAGCTGCTCGTCGACCCGGACGCGCTCGCCGAGCGGCGGGCGAAGATGGAAGCCAGCGAGCGGCCGTGGCAGCCGGTCGCGCGGCAGCGCCCGGTGACCGCGGCGCTGCGTGCCTACGCCCGCATGGCGACCTCGGCCGACACCGGGGCGGTGCGCGACCCCAACCGCTGACCGGGTCGCCGGCCGGACGGCCGGCGACCCGGTCAGCGAAAGCCGGTCAGCGGAAGACCACGAGCACGACGACCGACGCCGCCGCCGCGAGCAGCAGCCCGAGCAGCGCGAACGGCATCGGCCTGCGCCGCCACGGCGTGTTCTTGTCCACCGAGATCCGGCCCGCCCCGGTGAACAGCAGCGCAAGCGCGACCGTACCGATCAGCAGCTCGTACTCGAAGCCGTTGTTGCCCATGAAAAAGCCGTTGGCCCACTTCACGTACACGACGTTCGCCGCGACACCGAGGATCGCGGCGGCACCGAGCGGGGTGAAGAGGCCGAGCACGAGCAGCAGCCCGCCGAGCGTCTCGGACAACGCGGTGATCCAGGACAGCAGCGTGGTGTTGCCGCTGTAGCCGAAGGGGCCGCTCAACGCCTGGGCGAACCCGCCGATGCCGGGCCCGTCGAAGGCGCCGAACAGCTTCTGCAGCCCGTGGGCGAACATCGTGCCGCCCAGCACCACGCGCAGGATCAGCAGCCCGAAGTCGAGCCCGCCGTGCCATCGGGTGGCGTCGCGGTCCCGGTCCGACGGAGTGTCGTCGACACCGGCGAGGATGTCCGTGCGCTGCGTGTCGGCGGAGTGGGCCCCGGCCTGGTCACTGGAGGAACGGTTGGTCACCTCATCGTCTGAAGTGTTCACGCGCGCAGAGTAGGGCATCGCGGGCGGCACCGGCAGACCCAGTTCGTATGGTACCTCTTTCGGGTGAATCAGTACTCGCCGTGCACCAGGTTGTTCGGTAGCTCGCCGTTGACGTAGCGCTCGATCTCGGCGGCCGCGACCGCGTAGGAGCGGCGCTGCAGCCCGCGGGCGGCACCGGCCACGTGCGGGGTCAGCACCAGGCCCGGCGCCGTCCAGAGTGGATGGTCCCGGGGCAGCGGTTCCGGCTCGGTGACGTCGAGCGCGGCCCGCAGCCGCCCGCTGTTCAGCTCGGCGAGCAGCGCGTCGGTGTCCACCACCTGGCCGCGGGCGGCGTTGACCAGGATCGCGCCGTCGGGCATCGCGGCGAGGAACTTCGCGTCCACCATGCCCTTGGTGCGCGAGGTGAGCGGCACCATGAGGACCACCGCGTCGTGCTCGGCGAGCAGCTCGGGCAGCTCGTCGACGCCGTGCACATCGTTCCGGGCGGACAGGCCGACCATCGTGATCCTGGCATCGAACGGCTCGAGCCGGCGGCGGAGCTGGTTGCCGAGATCGCCCGCCCCGACGACCAGGATCCGCTTGCCCTGCAAGGTGTCGGTGGTCCGCTTGCTCCACCGCCGACCGGCCTGCGCGGCGGAGAACTCGCGCAGCTCCCGGTAGACCAGCAGCAGTGTCGCGACCACCCACTCGGCGGTGCTGCCACCGTGCGCGCCGCGGCAGGTGGACAGCAGGACGCCGTCGGGGACCCTGCCGATCCAGTCCTCGGCGCCGGCGGACAGCAGCTGGATGAGCTTGAGCTGCGGCAGCCGGGCGACGAGCTCGTCCGCGGCCGGTGGGCGGGAGAAGCCGGGGATCAGCACCTCCGCCTCGGCCGCCTCGGGCGGCAGCGGCGTGTCCCAGGTGTAGCGCACCGGGCGCACCCCGGCGACCTCGGACAGCACGGCCACGCCGTCGTCGTCGGGCACCAGCACCGTTACCGTCATGATCACCACGGTAACCGTGTTCCCTGCGCAGGGTGTACTCACCCGCGGCTCACGGCAGGCCACCTACGCTCGGGGACGTGGGCGTCCGTGCTGTTCTCGGCCGACCGCTGGCGTTGGTGGCCTGCGGTGGGCTGCTGCTGTCCGGGTGCGCGAGGTTCGACGACCCGGTGGCCGGGCAGACGTTCGAGCCGGCGCCCGAGCTGACCGCGCCGGCGGGGCCGCAGCCGGAGCTGCCCGAGGTGGGCGGCAGCGGGCCCTCGCCGGGCCGACCGGGCGGTGCGCCCAACTCGGTGCCGCCGCCGGACGGGTGCACCGACTTCGACAGGGCGGTGATCGCGACCTGCCTGGACACCGTGTCGGCGGTGGCCGCGCTGCCCGGTGACGGCACGCGGCTGACGGCGCTGGCCGGCGAGCGGCGCAGCGGGCGGGTGATGCTGGTCGGCCGGGGGCAGGGTGGCGGCGTCGAGCAGACCGAGATCGCCCGGTTGGAGGTCGACGCCGCCGGTGACGGCGGGTTGACCGGGCTCGCGCTGTCGCCGAGCTACGCCGAGGACCGGCTGGTGTTCGCCTACGTCACGACGACGACGGACAACCGGGTGGTGCGGTTCGCCCAGGGGCAGCCGCCGAAGCCGGTGCTCACCGGAATTCCCAAGGCAGCGAGCGGCAACCGCGGAGCGTTGCTGACCGGGCCGGACGGCGCGCTGCTGGTGGCGACCGGTGACGCGGGCGACCCCGAGGCGGCGGCCGATCCCGGTTCACTGGCCGGGAAGGTGCTGCGGATCGACACCTCGGGGGAGCCGGCGAAGGGCAACCCGACGGCCGGCTCGCGGGTGCTGGCCCGCGGGTTGCACGCACCGGGTGGGCTGTGCGCGGCCGCCGACGGCCAGCGGTTGTGGGTGACCGACCGGGCGCCCGGCAAGGACGTGCTGCACCGGGTGCCGACCGGCGGGGACGTCGTGCCGGTGTGGTCGTGGCCGGAGCGACCGGGGGTCGCCGGGTGCGTGGACTGGGGTGACGTCGTGGCCGTGGCGGCGACCGGTGACGGGAACCTGCAGAACGTGCCGGTGACCGGGGACGGCACGGCGAACGGCAAGCCGGTGGTCAGCATGGACGGCCGGAACAACGCCGGGTACGGGCGGCTCACCGGCATCTCGCCGGTCACCCCGGACCTGGCGCTCGTGGGGACCGCGAACAAGGACGGCGGGGACCCCGTCTCCAGCGACGACAGGGTGGTCGTGATCAGCCGCCAGCAGAACGTCCCCGGCGGCGGCCGCGACTGAGGCCCGGGCTTCGGACCGGCGGGCGCACTCTCTCGGCGTGTTCGCCCCTCACGTCGCCGTGTTCGCCGCTCACGTCACCGTGTTGGCCGCGTGCGACGCCAACACGGTGACGTGGAACGCAACCCCACGCGGGTGCGCGGTCAGGCGGCCAGGCGCTCTCCGCTCTCCGGGTGGAACAGGTGCACCTCGTCCGGGTCACGCACGGTCACCTGAAGGGTGTCGCCCAGCGACGGCGGCACCCGCCCGTCCATCCGGACCACGAACCGCTCGTCCTCGCCGCTCACGCGCACGGTGCCGTGCACCAGCGCGTCCGCGCCGAGCTCCTCGACCAACTCGACCCGCAGGTCCATCCCCGGCTCACCGGCCCCGACCGGGCGCAGCGACTCGGGCCGGATCCCCAGGGTCACCTGGGCCAGCCCGCCGGCATCGGCGCTCGCGATCCGCGGCACCGGCACGGTCAGCCCGTCCAGCTGAGCACCGCCCTCGGCCAGCGGCACGGTCTTGAGGTTCATCGCCGGCGAGCCGATGAACCCGGCGACGAACGCGTTCGCCGGCCGGTCGTACAGCGCTCGCGGCGTGTCGCACTGCTGCAGCACCCCGTCCTTGAGCACCGCGACCCGGTGCCCCATGGTCATGGCCTCCACCTGGTCGTGCGTGACGTAGATGGTGGTCGTGCCCAGCCGCCGCTGCAGCGCCGCGATGTTCGCCCGCGTCTCCACCCGCAGCTTCGCGTCCAGGTTCGACAGCGGCTCGTCCATCAGGAACACCGCCGGCTCGCGCACGATGGCCCGCCCCATCGCCACCCGCTGCCGCTGCCCGCCGGAGAGCGCCTTCGGCTTGCGGTCCAGGTACTTCGTCAGGTCCAGCAGCTCGGCCGCCTCGGCCACCCGCTGCCGGATCTGCGCCTTCGGCATCCGCCGCAGCTTCAGCGCGAAGCCCATGTTCTCCGCGACGGTCATGTGCGGGTACAGCGCGTAGGACTGGAACACCATCGCGATGTCCCGTGCCTTCGGCGGCACCGTCGTCACGTCCTTGCCCCCGATGGAGATGCCGCCCTCGTCGACGTCCTCCAACCCGGCCAACATCCGCAGCGCCGTGGACTTGCCCGACCCGGAAGGCCCGACCAGCACCAGGAACTCGCCGTCGTCGACCTCGAGATCCAGCCCGTCCACCGCGCGGACCGGCGGCGAGCCGGAGTAGACGCGTGATGCCTTCTGGTATGCCACCTCTGCCATTGGCGCAGCTTATCCAGGTGACGCCGGCCACGTCCAGGAGATGTCTAGACCGATCCAGGGCGCCGCGCCGGCGGGGTTCGGCGCACCGCTCGGACGTCCAGCACCGCGGCGATGCCCGACACCACCCCGGCGACCACGGCCAGCCACCGCCCCGCACCCGCGCGCACGCTCACCCCGAGCTCGCGCAACAGCTCCCGCCGGTCGACGTCGTACCGCCACTCCATGGTCAACCAGCCCAGCACGAGCAGGGCCAGCGCGACCGCCGCGGCGACCAGCCACAGGTGCGGCAACCCCGCCCGGCGCACCGACGGCCGCTGGCCGAGCACGACCACCGCGGCACCGGCGAGCGCGAGCAGCAGTGGTGGGAACCACGCCAGCGGCCCCGCCTCCCACACGCTCCGGGTGACCTCGTCGGCCGGCAGTTCGGCCAGCGCCGCGGCGGTCTCCGGGAGGCTCGAGCCCAGCGTGGTCCACGGCGGGAACAGCGCCGCCACCGCGAGCAGCCCGGCGGCGAGGCCGAGCCACTCGCGCCGCCTCACCTCCGCGAGCCGGCCCACGCCGACGCACCGTCCGCGCGGCGCCGAGCCGCCGTCACCCGTTGACCCGTTCCAGGATCAGCTCGCGGACCCGCTTGGCGTCGGCCTGGCCCTTGGTCGCCTTCATGACCGCGCCGACGACCGCCCCGGCGGCCTGCACCTTGCCGCCGCGGATCTTGTCCGCGACGTCCGGCTGCGCGGCGAGCGCCTCGTCCACCGCGGCGAGCAGCGCCGAGTCGTCGGACACCACCTTCAGGCCGCGCGCGGCCACCACGTCGTCCGGCTCGCCCTCACCAGCCAGCACGCCCCGCACCACCTCGCGGGCCAGCTTGTTGGTCAGCTCGCCGGAGTCGACCAGCTCGATCACCCTGGCCACCTGCCGCGGCTCGATCGGCAGCGCGGCCAGCTCCACGCCGCGCGTGTTGGCCTCCTGGGCCAGGAAGTTCACCCACCAGCTCCGGGCCTCGCCGGGCTTGGCGCCGGCGTCCACCGTGGCCTGCACGAGATCGACGGCACCGGAGTTGAACAGGTCGCGCAGCTCCTCGTCGGTGAGCCGCCACTCGGTCTGGATCCGTCGCCTCCGCTGCGCCGGCATCTCCGGCAGCGTGGTCCGCAGCCGCTCCACCCAGTCCGCGGACGGCGCGATCGGCGGCAGGTCCGGCTCGGGGAAATACCGGTAGTCCTCGGCGGTCTCCTTGGTCCGGCCCGGCGAGGTGGTGCCGTCGGACTCCTGGAAGTGCCGGGTCTCCTGCACCACCCGGCCGCCACCGGCGAGCACCGCGGCCTGCCGGGTCATCTCGTACCGCACCGCGCGCTCCACGCTGCGCAACGAGTTGACGTTCTTGGTCTCGGTGCGGGTGCCGAACTCGGCGGCCCCCTTGGGCATCAGCGAGACGTTCGCGTCGCACCGCAGTGAGCCCTGGTCCATCCGCACGTCGGAGACGTCGAGCGCGCGCATCAGCTCGCGCAGCGCGGTGACGTAGGCGCGGGCCACCTCGGGCGCCCTGGCGCCGGTGCCGGCGATCGGCTTGGTGACGATCTCGATCAGCGGCACGCCCGCCCTGTTGTAGTCCAGCAACGAGTGCTCGGCGCCGTGGATCCGCCCGGTGGCGCCGCCGACGTGCAACGACTTGCCGGTGTCCTCCTCCATGTGCGCCCGCTCGATGCCGACCCGGACCACCTCGCCGTCGTCGAGCACGACGTCGAGGAAGCCGTCGAAGGCGATCGGCTCGTCGTACTGTGACGTCTGGAAGTTCTTCGGCATGTCCGGGTAGAAGTAGTTCTTCCGGGCGAACCGGCACCACGGCGCGATCCGGCAGTTCAGCGCCAGCCCGATCCGGACGACCGACTCCACCGCCGTGGCGTTGACCACCGGCAGCGACCCGGGCAGGCCGAGACACGTCGGGCAGACGTGGGTGTTGGGCTCCCCGCCGAACAGGTTGGGGCAGCCGCAGAACATCTTGGTCGCCGTGGACAGCTCCACGTGCACCTCGAGCCCGAGCACCGGGTCGAAGCGCGCGACCACCTCGTCGTAGTCCATCAGCTCGGCCGCGGCGGTCATGCCCGGACTCCCTTCAGCTCCGGAACGCGGTGGACCAGCGACCCACCGGCGGCGGCGTCCCTGGCCGCCTCGTAGGCCGCGCCCACCCGGTACAGCCGGTCGTCGGCCAGCGCCGGCACCATGATCTGCAGGCCGACCGGAAGGCCGTCCTCGTCGGCGAGGCCGCTCGGCACGCTCATCGCGGCGTTGCCGGCCAGGTTCGCCGGGATCGTGCACAGGTCGGCGAGGTACATCGCCATCGGGTCGTCCACCCGCTCGCCGATCTTGAACGCGGTGGTCGGCGTCGTGGGCGAGACGAGCACGTCGACCCGCTCGAACGCGGCGTCGAAGTCCTGCCGAATGAGGGTGCGGACCTTCTGCGCCGAGCCGTAGTAGGCGTCGTAGTACCCGGACGACAGCGCGTAGGTGCCGAGCATGATCCGCCGCTTGACCTCGGCGCCGAAGCCGGCCTCGCGGGTGAGCGACATGACCTCCTCGGCGCTGCGGGTGCCGTCGTCACCCACCCGCAGCCCGTAACGCATGGCGTCGAACCGGGCGAGGTTGGACGAGCACTCGCTCGGCGCGATGAGGTAGTAGGCCGGCAACGCGTAGGTGAAGTGCGGGCAGGAGACCTCGACGACCTCGGCGCCGAGCGCCCGCAACTGCTCCACCGCGGCCTCGAACGAGCGCAGCACGCCGGGCTGGTACCCGTCGCCACCCGCCGACGCACTCCGTCCCGCGGAGGCGGCATGGCCGGAGAGCTCCCGGACGACGCCGACGCGGACCCCGGACAGATCGCCCGCGGCTCCCTCCCTGGCGGCGGCGACCACCGGCGGCACCGGCGCGTCGATCGAGGTGGAGTCGAGCGGGTCGTGCCCGGCGATCACCTCGTGCAGCAGTGCCGCGTCGAGCACCGTGCGGGCGCACGGCCCGCCCTGGTCCAGTGACGAGGAGAACGCCACCAGGCCGTACCGGGACACGCCGCCGTAGGTCGGCTTCACCCCGACCGTGCCGGTGACGGCGCCGGGCTGGCGGATCGAGCCGCCGGTGTCGGTGCCGACGGCCAGCGCCGCCTCGAAGGCGGCCAGCGAGGCGGAGGACCCGCCGCCGGAGCCACCCGGGATGCGGGCGTGGTCCCACGGGTTGTGAGTCGGGCCGAACGCGGAGTTCTCGGTGGACGAGCCCATGGCGAACTCGTCCATGTTCGTCTTGCCGAGGATCACCACGCCGGCCTCGCGGAGCCGTCGGGTGACGGTGGCATCGTAGGGCGGCCGCCAGCTCTCCAGGGTGCGGGAGCCGCAGGTGGTGGGCATGTCCTTGGTGGCGAACACGTCCTTGAGCGCCAGCGGCACGCCGGCCAGCGGGGAGGCCGGGGGGCGGCCGGCGTCGAGGTCGGCGTCGACGGCGCGGGCGGCCGCCCGCGCGCCCTCGGCGTCGACGTGCAGGAACGCGTGCACGGCGTCGTCGACCTCGGCGATGCGGTCGAGGTGGGCGGCGGTGACCTCCTCGGCGGAGACCTCGCGGGCGTGGATCCGCGCCGCGAGGTCGGCGGCGGTCAGGTGGACGAGGTCGCTCACGCGTCCTCCCCAAGGATCCTGGGCACCCGGAAGCGCCCGTCCTCGGCGGCCGGGGCACCGGAGAGGGCCTGCTGCTGGGTCAACCCCGGGCGCACCTCGTCGGCGCGGAACACGTTGGTCAGCGGCACGGCGTGCGAGGTGGGTGGGACGTCCTCGCCGGCGACCTCGCCCACCTTGGCCACCGCGTCCAGGATCTGGTCGAGCTGGCCGGCGAACGTGTCCAGCTCGTCGTCGGTGACGGCCAACCTGGCGAGTCTGGCGAGGTGTGCGACCTCGTCGCGGGAAATCGTGGACACGCGGGTGTCTCCCAGGGTTCTTGTCGGGTCCTGCTCGGGTTCTGGTTCGAACGCGTTCGAAGGGGCAATTCTATGGGGACGGATGCGGCGCACTCGATCGGGTTTGCGCGGGCAGGGCGGCCGGGCCGGCGCGGATGAAGGGCACAACCTGATCTCGCTACGCGGACGGCAGGCCGTACTCGCGGGCCGGTCTGTCACAATCGTCGACCGGCACGAGTGCGCTCCACGGCGAGGCTGGAGCTCCAACCCGAGAGGGGTTTCGCGTTGTCCTTCCTGATCCGGGTGCAGCTCCCGGACAGCCCGGGGACCCTCGGTGCGGTGGCCACGGCACTCGGCACCGTCGGCGCGGACATCCTCAGCGTCGACGTGGTGGAGCGCGGCGGTGGGATCGCCGTGGACGACCTGGTGGTGGAGCTGCCCTCCGGGCGGTTGCCCGACGCGCTGATCACCGCGGCGGAGAGCGTGGAGGGCGTCGAGGTCGACGCCGTGCGGCCGTACGCAGGGGTGCTGGACACCCACCGCGAGCTCGAGCTGGTGGAGGAGATCGCCGCGCACCCGGCGCGCGGGCTGGAGGTCCTCGCCGAGGGCGTGCCGAAGATCATCCGGGCGGGGTGGTCGCTGGTGGTCCGGCACACCGGGGACGAGGTGCACCGGCTGGCCGCCTCCACCGCCGCGCCCGAGGCGCCGCTGGACGAGCTGCCGTGGCTGCCGCTGGAGCGGGCCACCGTGCTGGACGGCGAGGACACGTGGGTGCCCGACACGTGGCAGGAGCTGGGCACCGAGCTGGCCGCGACACCGCTGGGCAAGCCGGACAAGGCGCTGCTGGTGGGCCGGCCCGGCGGGCCGATGTTCCGCGCCGCCGAGGTGGCCCGGCTGGCGCACCTCGCCGGCATCGTGGCCGTCGTGCTGAGCAGTTGACCAGGGCGTTCGCTCCCTCACCGGCCGCCACTCACCCCTCGCCGAAGTCTCTCCAAAGAAATTTCGGGACGCTGTCGATCCACGCCACCCGCCGTTCGACCCAGGGATGAGAGGGTTCGAGAGGGACCCGCACCACGGAGGAGAGACGACAACCATGAAGTACATGCTGATCATGCGCGCCACCGACGAGGCGTTCGAGGGGTTCAAGGACGTCGACTTCAACGAGATCATCGAGTCGATGGGCCGCTTCAACGACGAGATGATCCGGGCCGGCGTGCTGGTCGCCGCCGAGGGGCTCGACGACGCCGCGGAGGGCGTGGTCGTGGACTACTCGTCCGAGCCGCCGGTGGTCACGGACGGCCCGTACGGTGAGACCAAGGAGCTGTTCAACGGCTTCTGGATCCTCAACGTCGCCTCCAAGGAGGAGGCCGTGGAGTGGGCGAAGCGGGCGCCGATGAAGGGGCCGGGCTTGAAGACCGAGATTCGCCGGGTCACCTCGATCGACGAGTTCCCGCAGGACAACGAGTGGATCCAGAAGGAGCGGGCCTGGCGCGAGGCCACCGGCCAGCTGTGAGCGGAACGGGCGGGAGATGACCGACGTGGGAGGCCGGGAGGCCGTCGCCGCCGTCTGGCGGATCGAGTCCGCGCGGATCGTCGGCGCGCTGGCGCGCTACACCGGCGACTTCGCGCTCGCCGAGGATCTGGCGCAGGAGGCGCTGGCCGAGGCGCTCGTCACCTGGCCACGCGACGGCACGCCCCGCAACCCCGCGGGGTGGCTGCTCACCGTCGGCCGGCGCCGCGCCATCGACGCCTTCCGCCGGCGCTCCGCCCTCGACGAGCGGTACGCCGCCCTCGCCCACGACCTGGGCGAGGGCGGCGCCACCGCGGGGAGTGCGCCCGCCGATCCGGCGAGGGAAGCCGAGGACGTGCTGTGGGACCCGGACCAGATCGACGACGACGTGCTCGCGTTGATGTTCATCTCCTGCCATCCCGTGCTGTCCCGGGAGGCGCGGGTCGCGCTCACCCTGCGCGTGGTCGGCGGCCTGACCAGCGACGAGATCGCCAGGGCCTTTCTCGTCCCGACCGCCACCGTGCAGGCCAGGATCACCAGGGCGAAGAAGACCCTCGGAGCGGCCAGGGTGCCGTTCGAGCTGCCGCCGGCCGCGGAGCGGACCGAACGGCTCGGGTCGGTGCTCAACGTGATCTACCTGATCTTCACGGAGGGATCCTCGGCCAGCTCGGGTGGCGATCTGATCCGGTTCGACCTCGCGGGCGAGGCACAGCGCCTCGCTCGGGTGCTGGCCCGGCTGGTGCCGAACGAGCCCGAGGTCCACGGCCTGCTGGCGCTGCTCGAGCTGACCGCGGCGCGGTTCCCCGCGCGCACCGGGCCGGACGGCGAGCCGGTGCTGCTGGAGCACCAGGACCGCCGCCGCTGGGACCGCGCCGCGATCCGCAGGGGACGGGCCGCCCTGGCCCGCGTCGAGCGGGCCGGCCGGGGCCTGGGCGCCTACGGCCTGCAGGCGGCGATCGCCGAGTGCCATGCCGTCGCCGCGTCCGTCGAGGCGACGAACTGGGAGCGCGTCGTGCTCCTCTACGAGGCGCTCGGCCGGCTCGCGCCGTCACCGGTGGTTGACCTCAACCGGGCGGTGGCGGTCTCCATGGCGCAGGGGCCGGCCGCGGCGCTGCCGATCGTGGACGAGTTGGTGGCCGCCAAGGCGCTGTCGACCTCGCACCTGCTGCCGAGCGTGCGCGGGGAGCTGCTCACCCGCCTGGGCCGCGGCGTCGAGGCGCGCCGCGAACTGGAGCGCGCGGTGGGGCTGTGCGGCAACGAGCGCGAGCGGGCGTTGCTGGAGCGCAAGCTCGCCGACCTCGGCTGACAGTGAGGATGTGGATGAGCGTCTCCCGGTGAGGTCTTGGCCCATCGCCTGACTGACCGTGGTGTCCTGAACGGGATCTGCGGCCTTGGCCGGAAGTCGCTCAGCCGCACGCACCGGACGTTGGCGCCGTGCCCGCATAGGAGCCTCGGCATCCCGATGGTCGTCGGGGAGAACGTGGTGCCGGTGCACGGCTACGGGCACCTGACCACGACGGCCGACTCCACCGACGATCCGTCGGACGGCCGGGCGCTTCTGGACCAGCTGATCGCCTACCGCGACGCGTTCTGAACGGGCTCGGTGGGGTTGTCGTCCAGCAGAGCACCGAGGACGCCGACGCCGAGGTGTGGGGGTGGGTCTGCCCCTCGCGGAATGCCTCCGGCGTATCGCGGGCGCGGCGGTCCCGCGCTCGGAGGGCGCAGCCTGCTGGCCTCCGGCCGGATGTGGGAGGGTCGTCGCGCGACGACCCGCCTGGCCATGGGGGCGACGGCCGTCGGTCTGGGCCGTGCGGCCCTGCTCGCCGTCGACGAGGACCCCGCCGCCGGCACGCTGCCGTGACCGCCTGACTGGTCGATGGGTGGGCGACGACCGACGACGAAGGAACGGCACATGACCTCTGAACCGGACGAGGCTCGTGGCAGGGCTGGGCGCCAGCCCGCCGTCGAGCGGGCCGGCGCCCCAGGGGTCGACCCCGACCGCCGCCGCCCGCTGTCGGCGAGCTATCTCGGTTTCGTCGGCTCCACGGGGCTGTCGACCCTGGGCGACGCGGCGTGGGTCATCGCCCTGACCACTGCTCTGACCGAACAAGCCGGACCGGCCGCCGCGGGTGGCCTGCTCGCGTTGTCCGGGCTGCCCCGGCTGGTCGCGCTGCTCGGCGGCGGAGTGCTGGCCGACCGGTTCGGCCCGGCACGGGTCATGGTGCACGCCGATCTCCTGCGGGCGGTCGTGATGGTCGCCGCGGCCGTCGTGGTGGTTCTCACCGGGCCCTCGGTAGTGGTGCTCACCGTGGCGGCCACCGTGTTGTCCCTGGTGGGGGCATTGTTCATACCGGCCTCGGGTGCGCTGCGCCCCTGCTGCTGCCGCCGCGCCACCTGGTTCGAGGCAACGCCTTGTACATGATCGGACTGCGCGCGGGACAGGCCGCGGGGGCCCGGTGGGGGCCGGGCTCATCACACTCGGCGGCGCCGCGCTGGTCGCCGTGGGCAACGCGGTCAGCTTCCTCGTCTCAGCCGTGGTGCTGGTGTGGATCCGCCGTGGGCACCGACACTCCACCGCCGATGCCGCCGATGCCGCCGATGCCGCCGACGGGTCGCCGCCCGCCGAGGCGACGGCCGCCAGGGCCCCGCGGGGCCTGCTCGGCCAGCTCACCGAAGGTCTGACCCACGTGGCCCGCCATCCGCTCCTGCGTGTGCTCGTGCTCGCGGACCTGCTCGTCGAACTGGCCTTGGCTGGCCCCGTGAACATCGGCCTGGTGCTGGTGTCGGACGGCATGGGTGGCGGCCCGACCGGCGCCGGACTGCTGCTCACCGCCTTCACCGTGGGCACCACCGCGTCCTTCCTGCTGAGCCTCGCCTGGCCGGTCAGGCGGCCGGCCGGGGCGATGCTGGTCGCCAGCACGGCCGCACTGGGCGCGGTGTTCGGCGCGCTGGCGCTGACGGTGCCGGACGACCCGACCGCCGTCACGGGCGGGACGGCACTGCCGGTCGCCCTCGGCGGCTACGCGCTTCTGGGAGCGCTCGGCGCCCAGTGCGGGCTGGTGCTCGTCTCGTTGCTGCAGCGCGCCGCGGCACCGGAAGTGCGCGGCCGGGTCATGTCGGTGTTCGCGCTCATGTCGTTCGGAGCCGTGCCCCTGGGCAACCTGCTCAGCGGTCTGCTCGTCGGTCGGCTGGGGACCGCGGCGATGCTCGGCGTGCACGCGGGCCTGGCCGCGGTAGCAGCCGGCACGGTGCTGGCCGCCCCCGGTCTGCGCCGCGCGACCTTGGCATGACCGGCCGGCCCGCCGCCGGACTCGACCCGGGCGGGGGGACCTGGCCACCGCTCCCCGTCCCGCGGGAGCTGCTCGACACGGGCGGGACCACTTCGGCCGAGTCATCACCCCCGTAGCCACCGACCACCGCACCCGCGCCTACGTCCAGCACTCGCGAGGCGGCCGGAGCGTCTCCCGCCGTCACCGAAGCACCTGGTCGCGCCGGCCGTCCGCGATCACACCGCGCAGGGGGAAGGCGGCGACCAGTGCGACCGCGACGAGGAGTCCGCTCGCCCAGAGGGGCCCGAGGTCCCCCGCCACGGTGCCGAGTGTGCTCGCGGCGATGAGCGGCCCGACGGCGGCACCGACGTTGAGTGCCGCGGTCGCGTACGACCCGGCCATGGTGGGGGCTCCCGCCGCCTCGTACAGCACCCGGGTGATCAGCGTGCCGCCCACCGCGAACGACAGCGCGCCCTGCCC
The DNA here is from genome assembly GCF_900115565.1 of Amycolatopsis arida. Lineage (GTDB taxonomy): Bacteria > Actinomycetota > Actinomycetes > Mycobacteriales > Pseudonocardiaceae > Yuhushiella > Yuhushiella arida. Next base: position 56,415 of record NZ_FOWW01000002.1, read on the forward strand.
GAACACGAGGACGAGCAGAGCGGCCGGCTCCTCGGCCAGCACGGCCAGGGCCAACCAGCCGGCGAGCAGCAGTGGACCGCCGACCGCGATGACCAGGCCGGGGCGCTGGTCGGACAGCCGTCCGGCGAGGGTGACACCGGCGAAGGAACCGGCGCCGAAGAGCACCAGAACGACGGAGATCCACAGCTCGCCCAGCCCGGCGGTGCCGGTCACGACGGGGGCGAGAAAGGTGAAGCTTCCGAAGGTCGCCGCGTTCACCAGCGCGCCGAGCAGCATGACCAGGATCAGCCGTGGCCGCCCGAGCTGAGCGAGCTCCGATCGCAGCGCCGGCCCGCCCGTTTCGCCTTCCCGGACCGGGCGCGCCGGGATCCCGCGGAGGATGCCGACGGCCGCGGGCAGGCAGAGGACGGCGACGGCCCAGAACGTCGCCCGCCACCCGAGCACCGTGCCCAGAACCGAGCCGCCGGGGACCCCGGCGACCGTGGCCAGCGTCGTGCCCGACAGCAGCACGGCGAGCGCGCGCCCCTTCGCGCCGGGAGGGACCAGCGTGGCGGCGGTCGCCAGCGCCACGGCGAGAAACCCCGCGTTCGCGACGGCCGCGACCACGCGGGTCGCGAACAGGACCGGGAAGCTCGAGGCGGCGGCGCCGATGGCGTGGGCCGCCGAGAACACGAGGACGAACCCGAGGAGGCTGGATCGTCCGGGCCGATTGCGGGCGAGCGCGGCCATCAACGGGGCGCCGACGATCATTCCGATCGCGAACGCCGACGTGAGCGTGCCCGCTGCCCCGACGGTCACGTCGAGGTCCGAGGCGAGGTCCGGCACGAGGCCGGCGAGCATGAACTCCAAGGTACCCATGGCGAAGACCGCCATGGCGAGCAGGTAGAGCGCGAGAGGCATCGAGTGGCTCCGAGGTGAGGAGAAGCGCGAGAAAGAGGCGTCTCGTCACCGCGGTCAGCACCCACGGGCGCACCCGTCCGGCCGCGGACGCGGCGGACGGTAGAACGACGAACTCAGTGGTTCAGGGGGCTGACGGCGTGACCGAAAGCCCCCACCGTGAACGCCTCGGGGCTCGACATGAGCCGCACGGTACCCGACCGGTGCCCGTCGAAGCACTTCCGTTTCCCGCGCGGCGAGCCGTGTCACCTCCGCCGTGTTCCGCGGCATCTAGCATCGGGTGGCGATGAGCGAACCCGACCGGTCCGTGGGGGACACCCGTGCCGAGCGGCTCGAGGCCCGCCTGACCGTTCCGGTCCTGCTCGCGGCGCTGGTGTCCGTTCCCGCCGTGTTCCTGACCACGGCCGAGGGACCGGCGGCCGACGTGGGCCGGGTGCTCAACTGGGCGTCACTGGTCGTGCTCGCCGGCGAGTCGCTCGTGCTGCTCTGGCTCAGCCGGAACGTGCCGTCCTGGCTGAGCCGGCACCGGTGGAAGCTGGCGGTGCTCGTCGTGGCGGTCCCCGCCGTGGTGTTCGTGGTCGGGCCGGCCCAGGTGCTCCGGCTGCTCCTGTCCCTCGGCGCGCTGCGCGTGCTGCGGGTGGGCCGGATCGTCCGGGCCGGAAGGGTGATCCGCCGCCGGGCCGGGCTCGGCACCCGGCCCGGGAGATGGCTGCTCGGCGGCGCCGGCGCGCTCGCCGTCGCGTTCACCGCGATCGTGCTGGCCGACCCCACTTCGCGCAGCCGGCGGCTGGTCGAGTGGGTGCTCCGCCACCTCGGTGTGGCGCCGGCCCTGCTCGGTGGGCTCGTGCTCGCGATCGCCGCGACCCTGCTGCTCCTCCGCCGGCGCCGGCGCTAGTGGCGCTAGTCCCGGCTGCGTTCGCGACTCACGTCCCGGCGGGCTCGTCCGCGCCGTCGTCCGGGGTCAGGGCGAGCTCGGCCGCGGCGTCGGGACCGCGGTCGAGCAGGACCCGGAAGCCCGCCTCGTCGAGGATGGGCACCTTCAGCTGTACCGCCTTGTCGTACTTCGACCCCGGGGCGTCGCCGGCCACGACGAACGCCGTCTTCTTCGACACCGATCCCGCGGCCTTGCCGCCGCGGGCCATGATCGCCTCCTTGGCCTCGTCCCGGGAGAAGTCGTTCAGCGAGCCGGTGACCACGATGGACAGTCCCTCCAGGTGACGTGGGATCGACTCGTCGCGCTCCTCGGCCATCCGCATCCCGGCCCGGCGCCACTTCGCCACCACCTCGCGGTGCCAGTCGTGGCCGAACCACTCCCGCACCGCGCGGGCGATGGTCGGCCCCACCCCGTCCACGTCGGACAGCTCCTGCTCGGAGGCGGCCTCGATCCGGTCCAGCGAACCGAACTCCCTCGCCAGCGCCTGCGCCGCGGTCGGCCCGACGTGCCGGATGCTCAACGCCACCAAGACCCTCCACAACGGACTGTCCTTGGCGGTGTCCAGGTTGACCAGCAGCTTGCGCCCGTTCGCGGAGAGCTCACCGGCCTTGGTGCGGAACAGCGGCACCTCGAGCAACCGGTCGGCGTCGAGGTCGAAGAGGTCACCCTCGTCGGTGATCACCCCGGACTCCAGCAGCGCGGTCGCCGCCTCGTAGCCGAGCCCCTCGATGTCCAGCGCGCCCCGGCCGGCGAGGTGAAACAGCCGCTCCCGCAGCTGCGCGGGGCAGGACCGCGAGTTGGGGCAGCGGATGTCGGCGTCGCCCTCCTTCTCGTAGGCCAGCTCGGTGCCGCACTCCGGGCAGTGGGTGGGCATGACGAACTCGCGCTCGACGCCGGTGCGCGCGTCCACCACCGGGCCGAGCACCTCCGGAATCACGTCGCCGGCCTTGCGGATGACCACGCGGTCGCCGATCAGCACACCCTTGCGCTTGACCTCCTGCGCGTTGTGCAGGGTGGCCATCGCGACCGTCGACCCGGCCACCTTCACCGGCTCCATCACCGCGAACGGCGTCACCCGGCCGGTGCGGCCCACGTTCACCTGGATGTCTTTCAGCGTGGTGGTGGCCTCCTCCGGCGGGTACTTGAACGCGATCGCCCACCGCGGCGCGCGGGAGGTGCTGCCCAGCCGCCGCTGCAGCGACACCTGGTCGACCTTGACCACCACACCGTCGATCTCGTGCTCGGCGTCGTGCCGGTGCTCACCCCAGTACGCGGCGAACTCGAGCAGGGCGTCGGCGGTGTCGACGACCTTGCTGTGCCGGGGCACCGGCAGGCCCCACGCGGCCAGCGCGCGGTAGGACTCCGACTGCCGCCGCGGCTCGAAGCCCACTCGCTTGCCGAGCCCGTGGCAGATCAGCCGGAGCTTGCGGCTCTTGGTGACCCGCGGGTCCTTCTGCCGCAGCGACCCCGCCGCGGTGTTACGCGGGTTGGCGAACGGCGGCTTGCCGGCCTCGACCAGCCGCGCGTTCAGCTCGAGGAAGTCCTCCGGGCGGAAGAACACCTCGCCGCGCACCTCGACGAGGTCCGGGATGCCGAACTCCGGGCTGCCGGTGAGCTGTTCGGGCACCTCCTCCAGGGTGCGGACGTTGAGCGTGACGTCCTCGCCGGTGCGACCGTCACCCCGGGTGAGCGCCCTGGTAAGCCGGCCCTTCTCGTAGAGCAGGTTGATCGCCAGCCCGTCGATCTTCAGCTCGCACAGGTACTGGGTGCCGGACCCGACCTCGCGTTCCACCCGCTCCACCCAGGCCAGCAGCTCGTCCGTGGAGAAGGCGTTGTCCAGGCTGAGCATCCGCTCCAGGTGGTCGTGCGCGGTGAACTCGGTGGAGAATCCGCCGCCCACCTGCTGCGTCGGCGACTCCGGCGTGGCCAGGCCCGGGTAGTCGGCCTCCAGCTCCTGCAACCGCCGGAACAGCTCGTCGAACTCGCCGTCGGAGATGGTCGGCGCGTCCAGGACGTAGTAGCGGAACTGGTGCGCCCGGACCTCCTCGGCGAGGGCGGCGTGCCGGTCCCGGACATCGGCCGGAACGTCACCGATGTCCTGCGCCGCGTCCGCGGGTACCTGGTCTGGCGGAAGCTCTTCGCTGCTCACGGCGGGTAAGCCTAGTGCGCGCCGCCGACATTCTCGCCCGGCGGCGGCGCGGGGCCGTCGGCCAGTCCGCGGACCAGCTCGCGCAGCTCCAGCAGCGAGATGGTCCCCGCCGGCTCGTGCTCGGCCGTCTCCACCCGGCGCAACCGCTCGGCGGCCATCCGCTCACCGAGCGTGGCGTCCAGCGGCAGGAACGTCATCGTCGTCCGCGCCGGCTCGGCCAGTCGCGCGAGCGCCGGGTGGTGGACCGCGACGTCGACCACCGCCTCGACCGGGTCGACCTGAGCCACCACCCGCACGTCGGCGAGCGCGACGCGGATGTCGCCCAGGTTCACCGTCACGCCGGTGGGGTCGGGCACCGGTGGCACCGAGTCGTGGTACTCCCAGATGGCGTCCTCCGGCGGGGCGGCGGCCTTCCACGCGTCGGTGTAGGGCCGCAGCGCCGGGTCCTCCTGGCCGGTGACGACCAGCGCGTAGATCGCCCGCTGCCCGCGCTCCAGGGAGAAGTGCAGGCCGGGATGCACCAGCGCCACCGCCCGGCACAGCTCGTGCTCGACGCGCTGCGGCTCCCGGTCCCCGAGCGCCGCGCTGATCCGCGGCAGCAGCTCGGTCCAGCGGCGCCAGAACGCGGCCGCGGCGGCCGCGGGGTCGGCCGGCACCGCCTGCCGCGGCCACGGGGTGCGTGGATCCACGGGGTGGTCGTCGCGGGCGGAGCCGGCGCGACCGCGCCGGCGAAGTCGGTGGAGGAACCGCATCCTCCCTTGCTACCAGCCTTCCGGCGGCTCCACGAACGCCGTGCCCAGATCGCGGGTGAGCGCCAGCGCCCGGCGCGTCCACTCCGGGCTCGCACCGGCGAGGCCGCACGCGGTGGTGGGCATCGCCCGCTCGGCCAGGATCGACCGGGCGAAGCCGAGCCGGTCGACCAGCCGCAGCGCCGGCCCTGCCGCGTCGCGCAGGGTGGGCCACTCCCCTTCCGGCGTCTCGCCCGGCAGCAGGCCGAGCAGCAGCACGACACCGGCGTCCCACGCCTCGCCGAGCTGGTCGAGGAGGCCGCCCGGCGCGCCGTCGAGCGTCCTGGCATCGAGGGCGAGCGCCCCGGCCCCTGCCGAGCGGAGCAGCGCCACCGGCGGCCGGGGCGCGCAGCAGTGCACCACCACCGGCTGACCGGTGGCGCGCTCGGCCGCGGTGACCACCCCGGCCAGCAGGTCCCGCGCCTCGGGCTCGGGGACCGCCGGCACGGTCTCGTAACCGGACGGCGTGGGCAGCGCACCGGCGAGCACCTCGGGCAGCGTGGGCTCGTCGAGCTGCACCACCACCCTCGCGCCGGTCCGCTGGGCGAGCTCGGCGACGTGCCGGCCGAGGCCCTCGACCAGCGACTCGGTGAACTCGCGCACGGCGCCGCGGTCGGTGAGCACCCGGTGCCCGCGGGGCAGCTCGATCCCGGCGGCCAGCGTCCACGGGCCGGCCACCTGGGTCTTGATCACCGGTGGGGTGGCGCCGGCGCGCTGCCGGGCGTCGTCGAGCGCGTCGAGGTCCCAGCGCAGCAGGTCGACCGCCCTGCGGTGGTCGTGGCCGGGCTTCGCGGTGACCCGGTAGCCGGAGGGCACCACGTCGACGGCCAGGTCCACCAGCATCGCGGCGGTGCGGCCGAGCAGGTCGGCGCCGACGCCGCGGGCCGGCAGCTCGGGCAGGAACGGCAGGTCGGGCAGCTCACCGAGGACGATCGCGGCGGTCTCGGCCGGGTCGGTGCCGGGCATCGACCCGATGCCGGTCGCCGCGCCGGGCGGCCAGGTCTGTTCGCGCACACCGACAGTGTGGTCATCGCCGGGTCACACGCTCAACGGGGTCAGCACCGGACGGGGCGCCCGCTCGTGCAGCACCGCCAGCGCCTCCCGGACGTGCTCGGCGTGCGAGCGGTGGGAGAGCACGCACAGCCGGAGCAGGTACCGCCCTTCGACAGTGGTGCCGGAAAGGTAGATCCGGCCCTCGGCGTTGACCTCGTCCAGCAACCGGTGGTTGGCGTCATCGGCGGCACCACCGGCACCGGCGAGCGCGAAGCAGACCGTCGACAACTGCGGCGGGTACGGGCATTCGAAAGCACCGCGCGCGGTCAGCTCGGAATACGCGAACCGGGCGAGGTCCAGTTTCTCGTCGAGTGCCGCGCGGAAAGCGCCGACCCCGTGCAGCCACAGCGGCAGCCACAGCCGCAGCCCGCGGCATTCCCGGGTGAGCTCGGGGCCGTGGTCGGCGTAGTGCGGTACCGGCGGCGCCGGCAGGTCCTGCAGGTAGGCACCGGTGTCGGCGTGCGCGGCGCGCAGCACGCCGGGGTCGCGGACCAGCAACATGCCCGTGCCGTAGGGCGCGAACAGCGACTTGTGCGGGTCCACGACCAGCGAGTCGGCCGCCTCGATGCCGCGCAGCACCGCCCTGCCCCGCTCGGTGAGCTGGAAGAAGCCGCCGTACGCGGCGTCGACGTGGAACCACAGACCCTCCCTGGCGGCGACCCCGCCGACCTCGGGCAGCGGGTCCACCGTGCCGGTGCTGGTGGTTCCGGCGTTGGCCACCACCAGGAACGGTCGCGCCCCACGGTCCCGGTCGGCGGCGATCATGGCGGCCAGCGCCGCGGGATCCATCCGCAGCCGGGCGTCGGTCGGCACGGTGCGCACGGCGGATGCGGGGAAGCCGGCGATCCTGGCCGCCTTGGCCACCGAGTAGTGCGTGTGCGCCGTGGCGTAGAGGGTGCCGTCGGCGAAGGTCTCGCCGAGCCGGTCGTGCCGGGCGGCGACCAGCGCGGACAGGTGCGCCGTGGAGCCGCCGGTGGTGATGATCCCGCCGGCGCCGGCCGGGAGCCCGAACTCCCCGCACAGCCAGCGGATGACGCCGTCCTCCATCGCGACCAGCGCCGGGGAGAACCCGGCCAGCCCCGTGGACCGGTTGAGCGCGCGGACCAGCAGCTCGGCCACGGCCGAGGTGTAGAGGCCGCCGGAGGGGACGTAGCCGAAGTACCGCGGGCCCGCCGTCTCCAGACCCTCGCCGGCGGCGTCGCGGAACAGCGCGAGCGCCGTGGCGAGGTCACGCCCGTGCTCGGCGGGCGGCTCGGCGATGAGGGAGTACCGGTCCGCCCAGGGGCGGAACGTCGATGCCGGCGCGTCCGGGAACGCGCCGACCATGTCGGTGACGAGCTGCAGTGCCGCCCGGCCGATGTCAAGCATGTCGGCCGGGTCGGGCTCGAGAGGAAAACCAGCCACACGCCAATTTGTACTCCCCGGTAACCGCGCCGACTAACAAGAAAACTGTGACGTACGGCGCAGCGTCAAAATTTACTGAGGTCGGCAAAGAATGATTAAAGGAAAGGGTATTCTCGAGCCATTTTCCGGGGCGGCGCGCCAATGCCGGGTAATCGATTGTCCCGGTGGCGGGAGGATCGCGCGCGGGTAACCGGCCGGGGTGCCGGATCGTGGGATACCGGGCGGTCTGTGCGTGACCCACGTCTCATCGACCTCCTGCCCACGCCCGATCCCTGGTCGAATCGGACGAGCCGGACCGGAGGCGCCCGGCCGAGGACGAGGACGAGGACGACGAGGTCATCGTGGAACCGCTTGCCGAGGACAGCACCCGCCACTGGGCCGAGCCGGGCACCTACGAGGTCGCGCCGGACGTGTACCGGATCCCGCTGCCGATCCCGGACGCCGGGCTGCGCGCCGTGAACGTGTACGCGATCACCGGCGGATCCGGGATCGCACTGGTGGACGCCGGATGGGCCACCCCGGAGGCCAGGGAGGCACTGCGCGCCGGCCTCGCCGCACTCGGCGGCGAGCTCGCCGACGTCCGGGAAGTGTTGGTCACCCACATGCACGGCGACCACTACACGCAGGCCGTGACGCTGCGCCGGGAGTTCGGCTGCCGGGTCACCCTCGGCGAGTTCGAGAAGGCGTCGGTGCGGGCCTCGTCGTCGGCCGCGCGGACGATGTTCGGCGCGCAGGCCGCACTGCTGCGCCGGTGCGGCGCCGAGCCGATGGCCGACGAGCTGCGGGCCACTTTCGGGACCGGCCCTCGGCACACCGCCGAGCTGTACGACCCGCCGGACGAGTGGCTCGCCGAGGGGCCGCGGACCGTGCCGTCCGGCCGGAGGCTCGAGGTGGTGCACACCCCCGGGCACACCGCGGGCCACGTCGTGTTCGTCGACGGCGCCGCCGGGCTGCTCTTCTCCGGCGACCACGTGCTGCCGCACATCACGCCGTCGATCGGGTTCGAGCCCGAGCCGGTGGAGCTGCCGCTGCGGGACTTCCTCGACTCGCTGCGCCGGGTGCGGACCATGCCCGACCGGCGGCTGCTGCCCGCGCACGGCCCGGTGACCGGCAGCGCGCATAGCCGGGTCGACGAGCTGCTGGCGCACCATGACCGCCGGCTCGAGCTCACCGCGCGGGCCGTCGCCGCCGGGTCCCGCACCGCGTTCGCCGCGGCACACGAGCTGACCTGGACCCGGCGCGGGCGCCGGCTGCCCGAGTTGGACCTGTTCAACCGCATGCTCGCGGTGATCGAGACCAAGTCCCACCTCGACCTGCTGGTGGCCGAGGACCGGCTGGCGATGACCGAGCTCGACGGCGTGCGCCACTACACCCCGAGCTGACCCGGCCGACGCGAAGCCGGGAAGGTGGCCTCGCGGGTCAGCCGCCGAAGCGGTCGCGCAGCTCGCGCTTGAGGATCTTGCCGGAGGCGTTGCGCGGCAGGTCGTCGACGAAGCGCACGGCCTTGGGCACCTTGAACCCCGACAGCCGCTCCCGCGCGTGCGCGATCAGCTCGTCGGCGGTGACCGCCGACTTGGCCACCACCACGGCGGTGACCGCCTCGATCCACTTCTCGTCGGGCAGCCCGACCACCGCGACCTCGGCCACTGCCGGGTGCGTGTACAGCGCGTCCTCGACCTCCCGCGAGGCGACCAGCACCCCACCGGTGTTGATCACGTCCTTGATCCGGTCGACGACGGAGAGGTAGCCCTCCTCGTCGATCCGCACCAGGTCGCCGGAGTGGAACCAGCCGTCCCGGAACGCCTCCGCGGTCTCCTCCGGCTTGTCCCAGTAGCCGACGGCCAACTGCGGCGACCGGTAGACGACCTCACCCATCCCGCCGGGCGGGACGTCGGCGCCGGAGGAGTCCACCACCCGCAGTTCGACGAACAGCACGGCGCGACCCGCTGAGTCCGGCCGCTCGGCGTGCTCCTCCGGCCGCAGGATCGTGGCCAGCGGCCCGATCTCCGACTGCCCGAAGCAGTTGTAGAACCCCAGCTCCGGCATCGCCGCGCGGAGCTTCTCCAGCACCGGGCCGGGCATGATCGAGGCACCGTAGTAGGCCTTGCGCAGCGCGCCGAGGTCCAGCCGGGCGAAGTCGGGGTGGTTGGCCAGCGCCACCCACAGCGTGGGGGCGGCGAAGAACGCCCGGTGCCTCTCCTCGGCGATCCGGCGCAGGATCTCCCCGGGATCGGGCACCTCGAGCAGCCGGTTGGTGGCCCCCACGGCCAGCCACGGCAGGAGGAACACGTGCATCTGCGCGCTGTGGTAGAGCGGCATGACGTGCAGCGGCTCGTCGTGCTCGGTGAGGTCCAGCCCGACGATGCACGAGAGGTACTCGTGCACCAGCGCGCGGTGGGTCATCATCGCGCCCTTGGGGCGGGACGTGGTGCCGGAGGTGTAGAGCAGCTGGGCGAGATCGGTGTCGGCCACCTCGACGTCCAGCTCCGGCACGTCGCCGGCGCCGGCGACGGCGAGCAGCGAGTCGGCGTCGTCCTGCAACGGCAGCACGTGCCGCAGCCGGAGGTCCCCGGCGAGCGCGTCGACCGCGTCGCGCAGGTCGGGGTCCACCAGCGCGACCGTGCTGCCGGACTGCTCCACGAGGTAGGCCAGCTCGGCGCCGGTGAGGTTGTAGTTGACCGGCACGTGCACCAGGCCCGCGCGGGCACAGGCGAGGAAGCCGATCAGGTAGCCGTCGGAGTTCCGGCCGTAGGCGGCGACCCGGTCGCCCTGGCGCAGGCCCAGGCCCAGCAGGTGCGCGGCGGCCCGGCTGACCGCGGCGTCCAGCTCGGCGTAGGTCCACTCCCGGTCGGCGAAGCGGAGCGCGACCCTGCGGGGCACGCGGGCGGCGCTGCGCCGCAGGACGTCCGCGACGGTGCTGGACCGGATCAGGGCGGTGTTCATCGAGCCTCCCGTGGCGCCGTTGCCGTCCCCCGGTGAGATCAACACTAACCGCGCGGGGGGTGGCCCTGTCGACGTTCGCCGGCCCGTGTCGGAGGCTGCCCACCCGCGGCCGGTCACCGTGGGTCAGCGCGGAGTACGCTGCGTCAGATCCGAGGGACGAAGGACGGCGACGATGATCGACTGGTGTTACAGCACCGCCTCGCGTTGCTGCCACTGCGACCAGCGGGCGTGCTTCCCGGACGAGCGGACCGCGGATCGCTTCGTCACCAAGTCCGAGCGGAGGCTGGTGTCCTTCGCCTGCCCGGTCGGCAACGGCTGGCACGTGATCTACCCCGCCGTCGAGCTCAAGGCGTCCGTGCCACGGCGCTGAGCGCGCGATACTTCCGGCATGGACGAGACCACCATCCGTGCCGCGCGGCCCGACGACGTCCCGGCCATCGTGGCCATGCTCGCCGACGACCCGCTCGGCGCGACCCGCGAGCGGCCGGACGACCTCGCGCCGTACCGGCGGGCGTTCGCCGCCGTCGACGCCGACCCGAACCAGCACCTGGTGGTGGCCGACCTCGGCGGCCGGGTGGTGGGCACGCTGCAGTTCGCCGTCATCCCGGGCCTGGCCCGATGCGGCGCGCCGCGCGGGCAGATCGAGGCGGTGCGGGTGCACGCCGCGCACCGGGGCCGCGGCATCGGGGCGGCGCTCGTCCAGTGGGCGATCGGGCAGGGTCGCCGCCGCGGGTGCGCCCTGGTGCAGCTCACCTCGGACGCCTCGCGCACCGACGCGCACCGGTTCTACCGGCGGCTGGGCTTCGCGCCCACGCACACCGGGTTCAGGCTCGCCCTGTGAGGCGCTAAGAGTCGGTGGCGCGGATCTTCGCGCTGCCCAGCACGAGGTCACCGGCGGCGTCCGGCCGGTAGAGCACCGCGACCTGGCCCGGCGCGACCCCGCGCAGCGGCTCGCGCGGCGCGATCCGCACCTCGCCGCCCACCAGCTCGGCCACGGCCGGTGCGGTGCCGCCGTGCGCGCGCACCTGCACCACGCACTCCACCGGACCGTCCAGCGGCGCGCCGGGCCACACCGGACGGTCGGCGGTGATCTCCCGCACCCCGAGCCGCTCGGCCGGGCCCACCCGGACGGTGCCGGACACCGGCTCCAGACCCAGCACGTACCGGGGCCGGCCGTCCGGGGCGGGCGCCTCGATGCCCAACCCCTTGCGCTGGCCCACGGTGAAACCGTGCACGCCGGTGTGCCGGCCGAGCACCGCGCCGGTCTCGGCGTCGACCAGCTCACCCGGCCGCTGCCCGAGCCGCGACTCCAGGAAGCCGCGGGTGTCACCGTTCGGGATGAAGCAGATGTCGTGGCTGTCCGGCTTGTTCGCCACGGCCAGCCCGCGCCGGTCGGCCTCGGCCCGCACGTCCCGCTTCACCGAGTCGCCCAGTGGGAACAGCGAGTGCCGCAGCTGCTCCGCGGTCAGCGAGGCGAGCACATAGGACTGGTCCTTGCCCTCGTCGGCCGCGCGCCGCAGCTCCGGTACACCGTCCACGACGGACAGTCGGGCGTAGTGACCGGTGCACACCGCGTCGAAGCCGAGCGCGACGGCCTTCTCCAGCAGCGCCGCGAACTTGATCTTCTCGTTGCAGGTGACGCACGGGTTCGGCGTCCGGCCCGCGGCGTACTCGCCGACGAAGGTCTCCACGACCTCCTCGGTGAACCGCTCGGCGAAGTCCCAGACGTAGAACGGAATGCCGAGGAGGTCAGCCGCCCTGCGAGCGTCCCGCGAGTCCTCGATCGTGCAGCAGCCCCGCGACCCGGTGCGCAGCGTGCCCGGTCGCGCCGACAGCGCCAGGTGCACCCCGACGACGTCGTGCCCGGCGTCCACCGCGCGCGCGGCGGCGACCGCGGAGTCCACTCCCCCGCTCATCGCGGCCAGCACCCGCATCCGCGTCACACCTCCTGCTTCTGCTTGCGCATTCCGGCCAGCCCCGCCTGCCTGGCCCTGGCCACCACCGCGCCGATCTCCCCGGCCAGCGCCGCCACGTCGTCCGAAGTGGACGTGTGACCGAGCGAGAACCGGAGCGACCCGCGGGCCGACGCCGCGTCCGCGCCCATGGCCAGCAGGACGTGGCTCGGCTCGGCCACCCCGGCCGTGCAGGCCGAGCCCGTGGAGCACTCGATCCCCTTGGCGTCCAGCAGCATCAGCAGGCTGTCGCCGGCGCAGCCGGGGAAGGTGAAGTGCGCGACGCCGGGCAGTCGGCCCGGCGTGCCCCTGTCGAGGACGTCGTCGGGCGGCGAGCCATTGAGCCGCGCGTCCGGCACCTCCCGCAGCACCGCGGCGACCAGCTCGTCCCGCAGCGCCGCCACCCGGGGAGCCTCGCCGGCGCGACCGGCCACCACGGACTCGACCGCCGCCGCGAGCGCGGTGATGCTCGGCACGTCGAGGGTGCCGGAGCGCACGTTGCGTTCCTGCCCACCGCCGTGCAGCAGCGGGGCGCACGGCACGTCCCGGCCGAGCAGCAGTGTGCCCACCCCGTACGGGCCGCCGACCTTGTGCCCGGTCAGCGTCAGCGCGCTGACGCCGCTGGCGGCGAAGTCGACGTCGAGGGCGCCGACGGCCTGCACCGCGTCGGTGTGCAGCGGGATCTCGTGCTCGGCGCAGACCGCCGCGAGCTCGGGCACCGGGTTCACGGTGCCCACCTCGTTGTTGGCCCACATCACGGTGACCAACGCCACATCCGAGGGGTCGGGGCCCAGCGCGGCGCGCAGGGCGTCCGGCCGCACCCGGCCGTGCCGGTCGACCTCGATCCAGGTGACCTCGGCGCCAGCGTGGTCGCCCAGCCACCGCACGGTGTCGAGCACCGCGTGGTGCTCCACCGCGCTGGCCAGCACCCGGCGCCGCGCGGGATCCTCCGCCCGCCGGGCCCAGAAGATGCCCTTCACCGCGAGGTTGTCGCTCTCCGTGCCGCCGCCGGTGAACACCACCTCGGACGGCTGGGCACCGAGCGCGGCGGCGATCGTCTCGCGCGCCTCCTCGACCACGCGCCGTGCCCGACGGCCCGAGGAGTGCAGGGAGGAGGCGTTGCCCACGGTGGACAGCGCCTCGCTCATCGCCGCGACGGCTTCCGGCACCATCGGAGTGGTCGCCGCGTGGTCCAGGTACGTCATCTCCTCACCAGGGTAGCCTTGGACGACGCCGCGATGTGCCCGGTGGAGCAGCGCCACATTCCCCCGTCCTCCGGGTGCACCCCCGTCCCCTTCTTGGCCGGCAGTGTCTTACGGGCTGGGACGAAGGAGGCCCGGGAAAGAACCAAGGCCCACCGCCGCGGGGCGTCCCGCGCCTCGGCACCGCCCGCGGTGTTCGGCCGCTCACGGCACGTCCCGGCGCCGAGCCGGCCGGGCCCGGCTATGGTTCCGCTGGTGAACGATCGTCTTGTCTGGATCGACTGCGAGATGACGGGGCTCGACCTCGCCAAGGACGTGCTGATCGAGATCGCCGTCCTGGTGACCGACTCCCAACTCACCATCCTCGGCGACGGCCTTGACCTGGTCATCCACGCCGACGACGCGGCGCTCGGCGGCATGACTGACGTGGTGCGGGACATGCACGCCCGCTCCGGGCTCACCGACGAGGTGCGCCGCTCCCGGATCACCCTCGCCGACGCCGAGCGCCAGGTGCTCGACCACGTCCGCCGCTACGTCCCCGAGCCCCGAACGGCACCGCTGGCCGGCAACTCCATCGCCACTGACCGGGGCTTCATCGCCAGGGACATGCCCGCCCTCGACGCGCACCTGCACTACCGGATGGTCGACGTGTCCTCGGTCAAGGAGCTGGTGCGCCGCTGGTACCCGCGCATCTACTACGCCAAGCCGGAGAAGGGCCTTGCCCACCGCGCGCTCGCCGACATCAAGGAGTCCATCGGCGAGCTCGAGTACTACCGCCGTACCGCCTTCGTCCCCCAACCCGGCCCGACCAGCGAACAGGCCAAGGCCGTCGCCACCGAGGTCCTCGGCGTTCGATAACCCGGTGCGAGTCCCCCACGGCCACACGCTACGATATTGCAGCCGAGGCGGTCACCGCCTCGCATGGTGGGTGTAGCTCAGCTGGTAGAGCACCTGGTTGTGGTCCAGGATGTCGCGGGTTCAAGTCCCGTCACTCACCCCATGGGTGCCCCTATTCGCCGGGCACGGCTTCGCTCCCTGGGGTTCGTCCTCGCTGTGGGGGGCCGAGCCCCCCACACCCCCCACGGTGCGAGCTCCTCGCCTTGGGCGAGCGCTGGTGGCGTTGGTCGTGGACCAGCGATGCGGGGGGTGCCATGTCTGTCGGGCGCTTCGCTCGCTGGCGCTCGCTCGCTGGGTCACCTGTGGGGGTTGGTGGGCGCCTTGTGGGTGAGGGTGCGTCTGGCTGGGGCTGGCTCTGGGACTTCTGGGGCGCTTTGCTCGCTGCGCTCGCTCGCTGGGGCCGCGCGGCGGGTGTGGTAGGTGGCTGGGCGTGAGGCCGTTGGTTCGAGGAGTGCGGGCTCTTCGTTCGGGGGCGCGAGTTTCACGTTCGGGACGGCGAAATCTATGTTCGGGACGGCGAGGTCTACGTTGAGGCGCGCTGTTTGCGAGCCCAAGGTGGCTCGGCGGGATGCGCCTCACCCAGCATCGGAGCTTCAGCCGTTCCATCCCGGGCTCGGGGCACGCCCATCAGGCGTGGCGCACCGTCCGTCGTTCCCACCCGGCTCGCGGCACGCCCCACCAGGCGCGGGGCCATCAGCCATTCCCCTCCCCACCCCGATCCGAAGCCGCCTTGCGGGCGGGGGCGCCGTGTCAAGGCACTCTTTCCCGCCTTGACACGGTGCCGACGACCGTCAACACAATCAGGGCTTCGGGGTGGGGACCACACCACCCGCGACGCGGCAACCCCGACACGGGATGCACCCCCAGCGGGCGCGCGAGGAGGACTCTCCCGGCGCGGCACACGCCGCCGCGCACCCGTCGAGTTGTCCCCATCCCACGAAAGGGATCCACAGATTTCGCGCCCACCGTCCCAACACCCCCGGCGGCGATACGCTGGAGCGGCTCGGCGGCCCCCCGGGGTGGGCGGGGTCGGGGCCAGCGGTGCGGCGGGCCGGGTGGTTGATCGGGGCGGCGTGCGGGGGCTACTTCTTCTTGCCGCCGGACTTCCACTCGTCCCAGGGCATCTGCCACACGCTCCAGCCGTCGGTGGGCTCGAGTTCGCGGCCGCCCGAGTTCCGGACCACGACGATGTCGCCGCGCTTCGACGTCTCCATCAACCACCCGGCGTTCTCCACCGACAGGTTCAGGCACCCGTGGCTCACGTTGCGCCGTCCCTGGTCGCCGACCGACCACGGCGCCGAGTGGTAGAAGATCCCGCTGTTGGACAGCCGGACGGCGTACTTCACCCAGGTCCGGTAGCCGGCCGGCGAGTCCGCCGGGACACCGTACGTGCCCGAGTCCAACGTGTAGCCGACGTGCTCGCTCATCACCGTGTACGTGCCGGTCGGCGTGGTGCTCGACCGCTTGCCCATCGACAGCGGCATCTCCCTGACCACCTCGTCGTTGATCGACACGGTCATCTGGAAGGTGCTGCCGTCGGCCACCGCGACCAGCTTGTCGCCGATGGTGAAGCTCGCCGAGCGGTCCTCCCTGCCGAACGTGCCGTTGCCGAGGTCCCGCCCGTAGATGCCGGCGTCCACCGTGACCTTGGTGCCCGGCTTCCAGTACTCCTTCGGCCGCCACGTCACCCACTTGTCACTGAACCAGTGAAACGCGCCCTCGGTCGCCGGCTCGGCGGTCACCCGCAGTGCCCGCTCCGCGGCGTCCTTGTCCGCGACGTTGCCACTGAACATGAAGACGATCGGCATCCCCACGCCGACCGTCTCCCCGTCCTGCACGTTCACCGACACCGAGACCCGCCGCTTCGGCGTCGCCGTGGTGAACGTCGACGCGGCCTCCACCAGCTTGCCGTCCGCGCCCTTCGCCGACGCGGTCAACGTGTACGTCTTGCCGTAGCCGAGCTTCTCGGTGGTCGTCCACTTCGCGCCGTCCGCCGCGCGCTCCCCGGACACCTCGGTCCCGTCCGCGCCGACCAGCGCCACCTCGGCGAGCGTGCCGTTCTCCGCGGCGACCTTCACCGGCTCGCCCGGAGCGAAGGCGTCGGCGCCGTCGGCCGGCGAGAGGCTCAGCGACACGGGCCTCGGCGGTGGCGGGGTCCGCGATTCGGGCGGTGCCGGCGTCTCCCCCGTGCCGCTGCACCCGGCGAGCAGCAGCCCACCGGCCAGCACGAGCACCGGCACCCGGGTCCGCAACCCGCCCCGACCTCGCATGGAAAACCACCGTTCGTGTTCGACACCACCCGTTTGCGCCTACAGTGTGCCCGAATCGTGGCACGCTGTGTGCGAGTACGGTGAAGTCGCGTCCACCCCGTACCGAGTCCGGCCGAGGGGGCCGCGACACGAGCGCCGAACAGCCCGTGCTAGTGTTTTCCCGTCGCCGAGCACAGCGCGAAGCGGCAGGTCCGCGCCATTAGCTCAACTGGCAGAGCAGCTGACTCTTAATCAGCGGGTTCGGGGTTCGAGTCCCTGATGGCGCACCCCCAACGAGGTCCCCACGCGGCTCCGCGCGTGGGGACCTTTGTCGTCCCCTTTCGTCCCCTCGATGCTCCACTGTGGACTTCCCGCCGGCGTCCCCGCGCCGCTCCGACGTCTTCCTGATTCGCCGACCAGCGCTTAGAGTGGCGGAGGTCACGACCCGAGGAGGCCAGTGTTGACCAGCCCGCAGTCCGCCGCCAACGCTGCCGAAGGCCAGACGATCCCGAGCCTGCTGCGTCGCAACGCCACCGAGTTCGCCGACCTGCCCGCCCTCACGTCGCTGGACGCCGCCGGGCAACCCACCCTGACCTGGGGCGAGCTGCGCACCGAGATCGCCGCCGTCGCCCGCGGCCTCGCCGACCTCGGGCTGCACGCGGGCCAGCGCATGCTGATCATGGCGAGCAGCCGCCCCGAGCACTTCGTCGCCGACCTGGCCGCCACCCACCTCTCCGTCCTGTCCTGCACCGCCTACGCCACCCTCAGCAGCGAGCAGATCGCCTACGTCGCCCGGCACAGCGCCACCCCGGTGGCCGTGCTCGAGGGCACCCGTGAGCTGGAGCGCTGGCTGCCGGTGCTGGACGACCTGCCCGACCTGCGCCGCGTCGTGGTGATGGAGGCCGACGCCGTCCCGCCCGGCGACGACCGGTTCGTCAGCCTCGCCGACGTCAGGGCCAGGGGCGCCGAGCTGCACACCGCCGACCCGGACACGTTCGAGCGGTGGACCGCCCAGATCAAGCCGGACGACCCGCTGTCGATGATCTACACCTCGGGTACCACCGGCGACCCCAAGGGCGTGGTGCTCTCCCACCACGGCGCGATCTACGAGGGCTACGTCGTGCACCAGCGCCACGGCCTGCCCATGCACCTGCGCAACATCGCCTACCTGCCGCTGGCGCACATCGCCGAGCGGGAGCTGTCGATCTACATCCCGATCATCATCGCCGGCCACGTGCACACCCTCGCCGACCCGACGAGCGTGGTCGGCGCGCTCGGCACGGTGCGCCCGCAGACCTTCTTCGGCGTGCCACGGGTCTGGGAGAAGATGGCCGCCGGCCTGAAGAACATGCTCGCCGGCGTCCCCGAGGACCGCCGCGACGCGCTGCTCGAGGCCAACCAGCTGCTACAGCAGGGCTACAAGCTGCGCAGCGACGGCAAGGAGGTGCCGGCCGACCTCGCCCGCCGGATCGAGGAGGCCGACCGCGCCGTCCTCGCCCCGGTCCGCCAGCTGCTCGGCCTCGACCAGCTGCTGCTCGCCGCCAGCGGCGCCGCCGCGCTGCCGGTCGAAGTGCTCTACTTCCTCGCCGGGCTGGGCATCGAGATCCACGAGGTGTGGGGGTTGTCGGAGACCACCGGCGCGGTCACCGCGAACACCGCCGGCGCGTTCAAGGCCGGCACGGTCGGCCGCCCGTTCGACGGCGTCGAGGTGCGCGTCGCCGAGGACGGCGAGTTGCTCGTCCGCGGGCCCATCGTGTTCCTCGGCTACCTGCGGGAGGACGGCTCGATCGAGCCGGCGACCGACGCCGACGGCTGGCTGGCCACCGGCGACATCGGCGCCATCGACCAGGACGGCTACGTCACCATCACCGACCGCAAGAAGGAACTGATCATCACCTCCGGCGGGAAGAACATCGCGCCCAGCCGGATCGAGGGGCTGCTCAAGGAGCACCCGCTGATCGGCCAGGCGGTCGCGATCGGCGACAACCGCCCGTACGTCACGGCGTTGCTCGTGCTCGACGACGAGATGGCGCCCGCATGGGCGGGGAACCGGGGCATCGAGGCACCGGACATCGCCACCCTCGCCGACCACCCCGAGGTGCGCGCGGAGATCGAGCGCGCGGTCGCCGCCGCCAACGCCAGGCTGTCCCGGGCCGAGCAGGTCAAGCGCTACCACGTGGTGCCGAGGACCTGGACGCCGGAGAGTGGCGAGGTGACCCCCACGCTCAAGCTCAAGCGCCGGATCATCAACCAGCGCTACGAGCCGCTGATCGAGGCGCTGTACGAGCCCACTGACGGGTGACCACGGTCAGGCGGCGCCCTCCGTCCACTTGCGCAGCCGCGGCGGCACCCGCTTCTCCAGGCCGTAGGGCTCGAGGTGGGCGCTGAACACCTCGTCGAACGCCCGCTGGATGCTGTCGGTGTCCCAGGCGGAGCGTTCCAGGATCGGCGCCTTGAAGTAGGGCTGGCCCACGAGGTGCAGCTGCGGACCGTTGCACCGGACCAGCTGCCCGGTGATGCCCCGCGCCCGGTCGCTGAGCAGGTACAGCACCAGCGGGGCGATCCGGGACGGCGTGCGGTCCGGCGGGCAGTTGCGCAGCGACCGCTCCGACTGCCACACCATCCTGGTGTGCGCCAGCGGGCACACCGCGTTGACCCGGATGCCGACCTCCTCCATGTCCAGCGCCCAGGAATAGGTCAGCGACGCCACCGCGCCCTTGGTCGCCGCGTAGGTACCGAGCTTGCGCTGGCCGAGTGACGCCCCGGACGAGATGTTCACGATGGCCCCGCCCCGGCCCTGGTCGACCATCGCCCGCGCGGCGGCGGTCCCGGTGTAGATCACCCCGAGCAGGTTGACCCCGACCAGTTCCCGCACCTGGTCGGGCCCCTCCTCCCAGGGCAACGCCTCGTAGTTGAGCCCGGCGTTGTTCACCAGGCCGTCGATGCCGCCGAACTCGCTCCGGCACAGCGCGACGATCGCCTCCGCCTGGTCGGGCTCGGTCACGGTGTGCCCGCTCGACACCGCACGGCCCCCGTGCACCCGGATGCCGGCCGCCACCCGCTCGGCGAGGTCGGCCTCCACGTCGTTGACCACCACGGCGGCCCCGGCCTGGGCCAGGTGCACGGCGAACGCCTCGCCCAGTCCCCGCCCGGCGCCGGTCACCACCACGGCCCTGCCATCCAGCATGTTCATGATCGTCTCCCACCGGCCAGCCCCGACGCAGCCGGGTGTCCACCCACTGCCGCTGGCCTGCAGACAGTGTTGGCCAGTCACCGACCGGAGTACCCCCGACGGCGACGAATGGTGCAAACCTTGCGCCGAACGAGTGACGTTTGATCGGCCGGGGCATACTGCTCGGCGAGTCGACCCTGCCCCCGGGCCCGGCGGGGCCCGGTCCGGGTCCCTCCGCGCCACCGATCAGACCTTCGGTGGCGTCCTTGTGGCCCAGTCTGGGCGTCCGTTGATCCGATTCCCGATGGATCGCTGTTTGCCTACGCGTAGCCGGCGGCATACTGAACGTTGTCAGAAACGTTGCGCGGTCGTCGGGTGTTCGGGGGCGATCCCCAGGACCATCCGCAGCGCGCACTCCACGGGACGGCTCGGGCGAGGGGGAACGGATGATGGGCCGGTGAGCACGCGAACGGCGCCGAGGACGTCCTCACCGCTCCGGAACACCGAGTTCAGGGCGCTGTGGATCGCGGAGGCCCAGTCGGTCTTCGGCGACCATCTCACGACGGTCGCGCTCGCGATCATGGTGTACCAACGCACCGAGTCGGCGCTGTGGGCCGCGCTGGTCTACGCACTGACGTTCCTGCCCGCGTTGGCCGGCGGGCTCGGGCTGGCCCAGCTGGCCGACCGGTTTCCGCGGCGCACCGTGCTCGTCGCCTGCGCCGCGGCGCAGGCCGTGCTCGTCGGCCTGATGGCCATCCCCGGCACCCCGCTGCTACTGGTGGGCGGGCTGCTCGTGCTGGCACGACTGGCCGGGGCGCCGGCCAACGCCGCGCAGAACGCTCTCACCCGCGAGGTCTTCACCGACGACGAGCGTTACCTGCGCAGCCAGGACGTGCGCGGCATCACCACCAACATCGCGATGCTCGTCGGGCTGGCCAGTGGCGGCTTCCTGGTGCTCCAGCTCGGCGGCTCGGCCGCACTCGCGCTGGACGCCCTCACCTTCGGAGTCAGCGCGCTGCTGGTGTGGCGCCGCGTCGCCTGGCGCCCGGCCGCGGGCGCCGCGGGTGAGCCGTGGTTCGGTGCGATCCGCTGGGTGTTCGGGCAACGCCGGCTGCGGGTGCTGCTGGCGCTTTCCTGGCTGGTCGGGTTGGCGGTGATCCCGGAAGGGCTGGCCGCGCCGCTGGCCGACCAGATCGACGCGCCACCCACCGCGGTCGGCTGGCTGCTGGCCGCCGACCCGCTCGGGTTCATCGTCGGGGTCTTCGTGCTCTCGCGGTTCGTGTCGGGTGAGAACCGAAGGCGGGCGATGGGGGTGCTGGCGATCGCGTCCGCGGCCACCCTGGTCGCGTTCGCCCTGGAGCCGAGCCTGCCCTACGCGCTCCTGCTGCTGGCACTGGCCGGCGCGACCGGTGCGTACATCATCACCGTCGGCGCCACGTTCATCACCTGGGTGCCCAACGAGTTGCGGGGTGGCGCCGGCGGGCTGTACCGCACCGGGCTGCGCGTGGCGCAGGGCATCGGGGTGGCGCTGGGCGGTGTGGTGGCGGAGCTCGTCGGCTCCGCCTCCGTGACCATCGCGCTCGCCGGCGTGGCGGGTGTGGCGCTCGGCATCCCGGTCGCGTTGTCGTGGGCGCGGGTCCGAGCGGGCGGTGTTGGCGCACCGTTGCCCGCCCATTGACGCGCGAGCGAGTTCCGGTGCGTTACCGGTACCGAGGCAAGGGAGTCACCGCCTCTTTTCGAGGCGTTGGCACGGCGATCAGAAGTCACGGCTCGACATGGAGGTTCACCTCCCATTCGGGTGCTGTCGACGGGTCAACAACTCGAGCGGTTCAGAAGTCGCGGCTCGACACGACGGCTCACCTCCCGGTGCGGTCGAAAACAATCGAACACGGACGAAGTTGATCAGAAGTCACGGCTGGACATCGGCTGGCTCCTCTCGGGGTCCGGCACGGGTGCTCGGGACGGTCGGGACGGCTCAGAAGTCACGGCTCGACATGGAGGCTCACCTCCCATTCAGGTGCTGTCGACGGGTCAACAACTCGAGCGGTTCAGAAGTCGCGGCTCGACACGACGGCTCACCTCCCGGTGCGGTCGAAAACAATCGAACACGGACGAAGTTGATCAGAAGTCACGGCTGGACATCGGCTGGCTCCTCTCGGGGTCCGGCACGGGTGCTCGGGACGGTCGGGACGGCTCAGAAGTCACGGCTCGACACGGTGGCTCACCTCCGCTTCAGCTCGTCGGACGGTCGGACGGTCGGACGACGAAGGCTCAGAAGTCACGGCTCGACACGCTGGGTCACCTCCTCGGGGACGAATGTGAAACCCTCTTCACCCATGAGCTGCTCAGAAGTCACGGCTGGACATCGGATGCCACCTCTCTGCTACCAAAACGAACGGGGACGTACTCACCTGCCGGATCAGAAGTCGCGGCTCGACACCAGAAACACCTCCGATCGTCGCTTGCGGATTGGACTCGGAGATCATCGGAGGTCACCGACCCCGTCGATGTCCTCGCCTACCCGGAACATCTGATGGAGTGGGATGATACCTGTCACGGAAAACGAATGCCCGCTTCACCCGGTACCGGACAGATTACTCATCGCCGTGCCGCGGACAACGAGGAGGTGACCAAGTGCCATCGGTACCTCCCCGCCGGCCGTCCACGAGCGACCGGCCCGCTCCGCGGCCCGACCTGCCCCATCCACCGGCGACCACTCCTCCCGTCGACGGCGGGACCCGCAGTACCGATGACGACCGCGCGAACGCACGCGCCTACCACCCGCGCTCCTGGGCACTGTGGCACCGCCCTCGGCGGGTCATCGTCTTCCTGCTCGTCATGGAGGCCCTCGCGCTCGCGGTGTTCGCGGTCGCGTTGTGGCACTCCCCGCTGCCCGGTACCGGCGACTGGCTGAGGTTCGCCATCCTGGCGGTCGGCGCCACCGCGCACATCCAGCTCACCCAGCGGCAGGAGGAACGGCGCCGCAACCGGACCAGGACGGTCCTGATCGACTTGACCGCCGTGTGGACCTTCTCCGCCGCGGTGGTGCTGCCGATCCCGCTGACGCTGCTGCTCGTGGCGTTGATCCGGGTGCAGCACTGGTTCATCGCCCGGCGGCCGGCGCACAACTTCGTGTTCTCGTCGATCACCCACGGCGTGTCCGTGGTGCTGGCGCACCTGACGTTCGAGGCGGTCGGCCCGGACGGGTGGGGAGCGTTCGGCACCGACCCGATCCAGGACTTCGCCGCGCTCGTGGTGGCCGGCGTGGTGTTCGAGGCGGTGCAGATCGGCTACGTCAGCGGAATTCTCGCGCTGGGCGCGACCTCGACCCCGACGGTGCGCAACGTGCTCGGGAACAAGGCCGACAACCTGCTCGAGGCCATCACCATCGGGTTGGGCGCGGTGACCGCCATCCTGCTGGTGACCGTGCCGCCGGCGGTCGCGATCATGGCCGTGGTGACCGTGGTGTTCAACCGCCTCGCGGAGCTCGACCAGTTGCAGGACGACGTCCGCACCGATCCCAAGACCGGCACGCTCAACATGCGGGGCTGGACCGAGCTCGCCGAGCGGGCGCTGGGTCGGGCCAGCAAGTCCGACGACGAGCTGGCGTTGCTGATGATCGACCTCGACCACTTCAAGTGGATCAACGACACGTTCGGTCACCCCGCCGGTGACGACGTGCTGCGCGTCGTCGCGCAGGCACTGGGAGAGGTGACCCGACCCACCGACGTGGTCGGCCGGTTCGGCGGCGAGGAGTTCCTCGTGCTGCTGCCCGACACCGACCAGGCGGCGGCCGACGCGGCGGCCGAGCGGGTGCGACGTGCGATCGCGGCACTGCGAATCGTCACCACCGACAAGCGTGGCGGCCAAACGATCATCGCCGGGCGCACCACCTCGATCGGCGTCGCCGTGTACCCCCGGCACGCCGACACACTGAACACCCTGCTCCAGGCCGCCGACGCCGCCGTGTACGAGGCCAAGGAGAAGGGCCGCAACCAGGTGCGGATGGCCGCGGAGCGGCGGATCCACACCGGATCGAACAACGGCGCGGACCGGCAGTGACCGACACCAGACCCGTCGCCCACGGCTGAGCATCACCCTGACGAGGACGCTTCGCCCCACCCGGGTGGCGGCGCGTTGCGGCGTGGTGGGCACACTGGCCGGCCGTGCCCACTATCGTCACCCGAACCGGGGGCCGGCCGGGCCTGTCGGCACGGTCCGTGAGCGCCCACCGGGACTGCGGTTCTCCGCAGGTCGGCTCGGGGGTTGCCCCCATGCCGTCGCCCGAGCAGCACTGAGAGCCTGGAGAGCATGAACCGTCCGCCCCTGCCCCCACGCCGTCCGTTGTGGACGTCGGCGTGGCTGCTCCTGCTGGTGCTGGCGGTGATCGGGTTCGGCTTCGTGGCATCCCGGCCGGCGCCGTCCCCGAGGGTCCCGCTCGACGGCGACGTGGCGCAGGCCGAACAGGCCGTGCGGGCCCTGCTCACGCCGGGACCGCGGACCACCGCGCTCGACCTGCTGCCGGCGGACTTCACCGAGGTCACCGGGGTGCGGCCGGGCCGGGAGCCGGCTAGGGACGGCACCGTGCGGGCGGTGCACGCCGACGGGGGGTGCTCGGCGCCGTGGGGCGACGACGACACGCGCTGGGACTACGCCGTGCCGTGCCGGTCCCACGACCTGGGCTACGACCTGCTCCGCTACGCCGCGGCGAAGGGCACACCGCTGGCCCCCGAGCTGCGAGAGGCGCTGGACGACCGGTTGTCGGCGGACATGCACGCGACGTGCGGACTCAACCCGCGGGGCTCCCCCGACCTCTGCCGGGCCGTGGCGTCGCTGTACTCCGCCGGGCTGGTGGTGAACTCCTGGCACCAGCGCTGGGGCCCACCGGTCGGCCAGCCGATCGCGCCGATGCTGTGCGGCCTGGCCATGATCGGCTTCCTGCTCACCTTCCGGCTGCGCGGCTGGCTGCACGTGCGCCGGCAGACCCCGCGCCGAGCACCCCACCCGCGACCCGCGCCACGGCCGGTGAGCCGCTGGGCGCTGCTCGGGGTGGGCGGCATCGTGGTGCTGATGCTCGGCGAGTCGGTGGTCGCGCTGGCCCGGTGGGCCGGCGCCGGCGAGGCGACACTGTGGCCGCTCACCTGGCTCGCGCAGCTCGGCTTCGTGTTCTTCTTCGCCGGCGGCCACGCCAACGCCGCGGGGTGGCGGGCCGAGGTGCGCGCCGGCGGCGGCTACCGCGAGTACCTGGCGCACCGGGCGAGCTGGCTGCTCCGGCCGGCGCTGGTCTTCGCCGTCGTGGCGTTCGCCGTGCCGGTGGCGCTGGAGCTGCTCGGCATCCCGGCCGGCACCACCGCGGCGGCGATGCGGATCGCCCTGCACCCGCTGTGGCTGCTCGGGATGTACCTGCTGACCGTCGCGCTGACCCCGGTGATGCTGGCGCTGCACCGCCGCGCCCGCTGGCCGACGCTGCTGGGCACGCTCGGCGTCGTGGCGGGCGCCGAGCTGGTCGGCGGCACCCCGGCCGCCCGCTACGTCGGCGCGCTCGGCCTGGCCCTGCTTGCCCAGCAGCTGGCCTTCGCCCACGCCGACGGGCGGCTGCCCCGCCGGCTGCTGGTGCCGCTCGGCGGCGCCGCCGCGGCGGGCCTGGCGGCACTGGCCTGGTCCGGAGGAGTGCCGCCGCTCCTGCTCGGCACCCCGGGCGCGGCGCCGGTGTTCGCCGCCCCCGCCGGGGCGGTGCTGCTGCTGGGGCTGACCCAGCTCGGCGCGCTCGCGCTGCTCGCCCGGCCGCTCGCGGGGCTGGCCCACCGGCCCGGCGCGACCCGCGCGGTGGCGTTCGCGCTGCGCGCGCCGATGAGCCTCTACCTCGGCTTCCTCACCGCGATGCTGCTGCTCATCGCGGTGGTCTACTTCCCCGACCGGCTCGGGCACGGCGTGGCCTGGCTGTTCCAACCGCGGTCGGTGGTGGCGCTGGCGCTGCTGGCCGGGCCGGCGGCGCTGGTCTTCTGGTGGTTCGAGCGGCACGGCGTGGGGCACAGCGGCCCGCGCCCCGTTGCCCCCGGTGCGGGCCGGCTCGGCGCGCCGCTCAGCCGCGCGGCGGCCGGGCTCGGGATCGGCTACGCCATGGTGGGCGTGTTCGGCCTCGCGCTCACCAGCCTCGGCGCGGATCCGGAGCCGTCGGTGTTGCTGGGCCTGTCGCTCGACCCCATCCAGAGCCTGCTGCACCTGCTACTGGGCGTGTCCCTGCTGCAGACGGTGCGCACCGGGGCGAGCGCGGCGCCGGTCACGTGGGTGCTGACCGCGCTCGCCTGCGTGCCGCCGGTGCTGGCCGCGACGGCGGGGCCGGCGGTCGACCCGCTGGGCCTGGCCGTGCACGGCGCGACGGCGCTGTTCGCCGCCGCGGCGGTGCTCGCCACGGTGCTCGGCGCCCGGTCGGCCCCGATGCCGACGCCGGCGACGGTGCCGGCGAGAACGGGCGGGTGAGGCGCTCGACGTCCCCGCTTCGGGTGTTGTCGACCACGCCCGAGCGCCGTTGTGCCACGCTGTGGACAACCCGGACCGATCGTCGGACGTCACCGGGATGGAGGAGTGACACACCCGTGCCCACGGCCAGGGCGCGGGTGTCGAGCACGGACGAAGGGAGCTGCCGGCGTGGAGTACCCGCCGCGGAACGGTCGCGGGGACCGTCGTCCCGCGAGGCCGTGGCAGGAGTCCGGGGTCGGTCGACCGGCCCCGGCCCGGCATACTCCGCCACCCGGTTCCGCACGCTCCGCCGGGGCCCGCGCGACGGGCTCCCGGCCGCGTCCTCCGGTCGATCGCCCTTCCGCCGACGCGCCGACGGTCCGTCGGCCCGCCGCCGGGGACCCACCCCGCCCGCGCCGCCCGCAGCCACCACCCGCCCGCCGGCGGGGACCCGGCCGCGGCGTGAAGATCGCGCTGACCATGGCGTCCGTGCTGGTGATGAGCGTCACCGGCTATGCGTGGGCGGCGATGCAGGGCCTGGTCACCGGCCTGACCATGACGGACGTCATCGGGGCCGAGGGTGGCGGCGACAAGCCGGCGGACGGCGCCAGGGACATCCTGCTGGTCGGCATGGACAGCCGGACCGACGCGCAGGGCAACCCGCTTCCCGAGGACATGCTCGCCAAGCTGCGCGCGGGCGTCGCCGACGGCGAGCTGAACACCGACACGTTGATCTTCGTGCACATCCCCAACGATGGCAGCAAGGCCGTCGCGTTCTCGCTGCCCCGCGACTCCTACGTCGACATTCCCGGCCACGGCAAGCACAAGATCAACTCCGCCTACGCGCGGGGGAAGCTGGAAGCCCGCGCGGAGCTGCAGGAGAAGGGGGTGACCGACCCCAAGGAGCTGGAGGTACGCGGCAACCAGGAGGGCGCCAAGACGCTCATCGCCACCGTGGAGCGGCTCACCGGCTCCACGATCGACAACTACGCCTCGATCAACCTCCTCGGCTTCTACGAGATCACCCAGGCGATCGGCGGGGTCGACGTCTGCCTCAAGCGGCCCACCAAGGACCCGTACTCCGGCGCGAACTTCACGGCCGGCCCGCAGACCGTCTCCGGTTTCGAGGCACTGGCGTTCGTCCGGCAGCGGCACGGCCTGCTCCGCGGCGACCTCGACCGGGTGGTCCGCCAGCAGGTGTTCATGGCCGGGCTGGCCAGGAAGATCCTGTCCGCCGGCACCTTGAGCGATCCCGGCAAGCTCAACGACCTGGTCAAGGCGGTGCAGAAGTCGGTGGTGCTCAACCAGGGCTGGGACATCCTCGCCTTCGCCGAGCAGATGAAGGGCCTCACCGCGGGGCAGATCGAGTTCCGCACCATCCCGGTGGTGAACTCGGAGTACAGCACCCCCGAGGACGGCGAGGCGGTCCAGGTGGACCCCAAGCAGGTCATGGCGTTCGTGCAGGGCTCGACCGGACCGACCCAGCCGGCCGACGCCGGCCCGGACAACGCCGAGATCACCGTGGACGTCCGCAACGCCTCCGGGCGCACCGGTCTGGCCGCCGGGGTGTCCCGGTCGCTGGCCGAGCAGGGCTTCACCGAGGGGGCGATCGGCAACGCCACGTCGCGCACGAGCACCGTGGTGCGGGTCCCGCCGGGCGCGCAGGCGGCGGGCCGGAAGGTGGCCGACGCCCTCGACGGCAACCCGGAGGTGGAGGAGGACCGGTCCGTGCCCGCCGGCCACGCGGTGGTCCTGCTCGGTACCGACTACGCGAGCTCGGACACCACGAACCGGACGACCGACCGGATCGCCGCCGCACCGCCGGCACAGTCGGCCCCGCCACCCGAGGAGGAGCAGCCGATCACCGCCGACGGCGTCGTCTGCGTGAACTGAGGCCAGTCGGAGCAGGACCGCTACCACCTGGGCCGGACCGGACGTTACTCCATTCGGCCCATATCGCCGTCCGCTCGGAAACAGTCCGGCAAACCCGCGTAAGGACCCGCGACCCAGCGCCTTTCATCCACGTGAAGGTGAGTCGCGGGCAGCCTGCCGCGCTGCGCTGGCAGCGCGGTACGCCGCGTGGTGCAGGCAGGGGACGACGAGTGCAGATCGACGGGGACGCCTACCAACGTGCTCTCGGCGAAGAGCTGCGCGAGCTTCGCAAGCGGCGCGGCTGGACCCGGAAGGAACTGAACGAGCGCCTGCAGAGCGACATCTCGCTGCAGACGTTGGCCACGTACGAGCTGGGCACCCGGCAGTGCTCGGTGGTCCGGCTCGCCGAGCTGTGCCTCGCGATGGGGGAAACCCCGCAGGACCTGCTCGCCAGGGTGCACCGCCGGGTGTTCGCCGAGGAGCCCGGCCGGCTGCGGCTGGACCTGGCCGCCGTGGTCGCCGACCGCCAGCCCGAGCTGCTCCCGCTGCGCCGCTGGGCGCAGGACCGGCTGCGGCAGGCCGGCGTGCTGTCCCTGGCCGTCCAGCTCGACCTCGCCGCGATCGACTGGCTCGCCGAGCTGTGCGGGGTGGCCACCAGCGAACTGCTCCCCCGCCTGCGCCGGCTCTCCGGCCACGCCGACGACGACGGCGACCCACCCGCCCGGACGGGCACCGCGGACACCTGACCCCAGAACGCGGACACGCCGCCACCCCGCCGTGTCCGCGCCCCGCGCCCGCGTGTCCGCGCGCCACGTCACCGTGTTGGCCGCTCCCGTCGCCGTGCCGGCCGCTCCCGTCCGCGGTGGGCGGCTGCCCTCGCCCGTCAGGCGCTCAGCTTCGCGAGGGTCGGCTCGGAGCGTCGGGACCGGGCAGGAGCGCGCCCGATCAGCTCGAAGTCGGCCGGCTCCAGCCGCCGGGTGCGCTGCCAGTACCGCCAGGTGAAGCCCGGCCAGATCGTGCGGTTGACACCCATCGCGTCCAGGTACCAGCTCTTGCAGCCGCCCTGGGTCCAGATACCCTTCTCGAGCTTGCGCTGGATGTCGGCGTTGAACTGGGCCTGCGTGTCGGCCCGCACGTCGATCGCCGCGGCGTCGTTGTCCTCGACGTAGCGGATGGCCTCGGCGACGTAGCGGACCTGCGACTCGAT
The DNA here is from genome assembly GCF_900115565.1 of Amycolatopsis arida. Lineage (GTDB taxonomy): Bacteria > Actinomycetota > Actinomycetes > Mycobacteriales > Pseudonocardiaceae > Yuhushiella > Yuhushiella arida. The sequence goes on from NZ_FOWW01000002.1 coordinate 85,593, forward strand.
CATGAACACCACGGAGTTGTGGCCGAGCCCGGTGTTCGGACCGAGCAGGAAGAACAGGTTCGGGTAGCCGGACACGGTGATCCCCAGGTGGGTCCGCATCCCGTGCGTCGCCCACTCCTTGCTGAGGTCGCGCCCGTCCTGGCCGAGGATGTCCAGCCCGTCGAAGGCGTCGGTGACGTGGAAGCCGGTGCCGAAGATGATCGCGTCCACCTCGTGCTCGACGCCGGCGGCGTCCACCACGGCGTGCTCCCGCACCTCGGCGACGCCGTCGGTGACCAGCTCGACGTTGTCGCGGTTCAGGGCGGGGTAGTAGTCGTTGGAGATCAGCACCCGCTTGCAGCCCATCGTGTAGTCGGGGGTGATCTTGCGGCGCACCTCCGGGTCCCGGACCTGCTTGGCGATGTGCCGCTTGGCGACCAGCTGGGCGAGCTTCATCATGCCGGGGTGGCCGTTGAAGCCGATCGCCCGGACCTCGAGCAGCCAGTACAGGAGGTGCCGGTACAGCCGCTGGACCCCGGGCACGCGGTGGAACAGCGTCCGGGCCCACCCGGGCATGGCGTGGTCGGGCTTGGGCATGATCCACGGCGGGGTGCGCTGGAACACGGTCAGCCGGTCGACGTCCTTCGCGATCTGCGGGACGAACTGGATGGCGCTGGCCCCGGTGCCGATCACCGCGACACGCTTGCCGCGCAGGTCGAAGTCGTGGTCCCACTCGGCCGAGTGGAACGCCCTGCCCTGGAAGCGCTCGATGCCGGGCAGCCGCGGGGTCTGCGGGACGTGCAGGGCACCGACACCGGAGACGAGGAACTGGCCGACGAACTCGTCGCCGGACCGGGTGCTCACGTGCCACCGACCCTCGTCGGCGTCCCAGCGCGCACCGGTCATCTCCTGGCCGAACCGGACGAACCGGTACAGGTCGTACTTCTCCGCCACCCGGCGCAGGTAGTCCCAGATCTCCCGTTGTGGGGAGAAGGACCTGGTCCAGTCGGGGTTCTGCTCGAAGGAGAACGAGTACATGTGCGACTGGATGTCGCAGGCGCAACCGGGGTAGGTGTTGTCCCGCCAGGTGCCGCCCACGTCGTGCGCCTTCTCCAGGATGACGAAGTCGTCGCGGCCCTCCTTGCGCAGCTTGATCGCCATGCCGAGGCCGGAGAAGCCCGTCCCGACGATGACGACACCGACTTCGGTGCGCTTGCCCATACCCGTCCTCCAAGGTCTGGATTCCTGTTACTCGAAGTCCATCTTACTGCGAGTAGGTTACTTCCGGTAGACTCAGTTTCGTGACGGTGACATCGAGGGACTCCCGCGGCACCCCCGAGCCCCGCCGCCGGCGGATGCCGAGGGCCGAGCGGGAGCGGCAGATGATCGACGTCGCCGTGGCGGTCTTCGCGGAGCGGGGCTACGCGGCGGCGTCGATGGACGAGATCGCCGAGCGGGTCGGGGTCTCCAAGCCGATGCTCTACGAGTACTTCAACTCCAAGGAAGGGCTGCTGCTCGCCTGCATCCGGCAGGCACGCGCGGAGCTACGCACCGTGACCGAACACGCGGTGGTGGGCGCCGGTTCCGCCGAGGAGGCGATGCGCAGGGGGCTGCACGCCTACTTCGCGTTCATGCGGGAGCACCGCGAGGCGTGGTCACTACTGCGTACCGAGATGTCGCTGGCCGGCACCCCGGCGGCCGACGAGATCGAGGAGACCCGGCGCCAGCAAACCGACCTGATCGCGGCGCTGATGAGCGGATACTTCGAGGCCGACGCGCCGCTGCAGGTGGAGGCGGCGGCGGAGTTCGTGGTGGGCGCCTGCGAGCGGCTGGCCCTCTGGTGCGAGCGGCACGACGTCGCGCCGGACGTGGTCACCGACCACGTCATGCGGATCCTGTGGGACGGGCTCCGGGACCGCGCTCGCGGGTGAGCTACTCTCCGTATGCCCTACGCAGCGTAATCTTTGACACATTGTCGTATTGCTGCCGCGATCATTCCGATACAGAATTCAACGACGAACCCAGACGGGTGCCACCCGATCGGGGCCGTCCGTAACGAGCGTCATGGCACGGCGGTGGCTCGGTCTACCACTGTGGAACATGCCGAGAGCGGGAGGGGTGAGACCGATGGTGCAGCCGATCGTGGCGACGTACCGGCAGGACGACGAGGACTGGTCGATCACCGTGGCGGGTCTGGGCAAGGAGCTCACCGCGCGGGCGCCGGGCATCATCGCCGCGCGGGACCGGGCCGACCAGCTCGTGGAGAAGCTGGCCCCGGAGGGCACCGCCACCACCGTGGTGCACCTGCTCAACGGGAGCGCGCTGGAGTTCACCGCCGCCTACATGAGCGCGCGACTGGCCAGGACGACCGCCGAGCCCGCCCCGGCGCCGGCCGCCGCACCGACGGCGCCGAATCCGACGGTGGTGGTGCGCGAGACGAAGTCCACCAAGCCCACCGTGCCGACCAAGGAGCTCAGCAGGACTCCCGAGGAGGCCGGCAAGGCTCCGGCCCAGGCCACGCCCACGACGCGGATGCCCGGTACCGCCGCGGCGGCGCGCTGAGCCGCGGATCAGCGCGCGCCGAGACCGGCCGCTCTCCCGCCCCGGCCACTCCACTCGCGGATTCCCCTTCTCCGGGAGCGGTCGGCGGATCCGTTCGGGGCGAGCGGCTCAGCGAAGCAGCTTGCGCAGCAGGAGCAGCCCGACCAGCACGCCCGCGCCGAGCAGCGAATACTTGATCTTCGGTTCGGCGAGCTTCGCCTGCACGCTCACCTTCGCGTCGTCGGCGAGCCGCTTCGGGTTGGCCTTCACCGTCAGCTCGTCCAGCGTGGACGCCAGTGCGTCCCTCGCCCGCTCGATCTCACGCTCGATGGTCTCCGGATCGCGGGCCACGTGTCCTCCTCGCCACAACCGGCCTTCACCAAGGCCGCACGGTTACCGCTCCTAGGACGCCCACCGTAGAGGACCCGCCGGCGGCCGCCGCACTCACCCGACACGGCGACCCACGCCGGCGGCTAAGCTCTGGCAGGGCGGGCCCGTAGCCCAATCGGCAGAGGCACATGGTTTAGGTCCATGCCAGTGTGAGTTCGAGTCTCACCGGGCCCACGCAGCGCAGCGCACCTCACCTGTCCGCGGTTTCCTCCCCGGCGGCTCGGCCGGGAAGGAGGACTTCGCCAGCGGGCGGCTACTCGGTCCTGACGACATCCCCGGTCTTCGCGTCGAGGTAGGTCTCCCGACGCTCGTCGTCCTGCGCGGTGAACTCGAGCTGCCACACCACCGTGCCGTCGTGGAGTTGATCGATCTCCAGCTCGGTCAGCCGTCCACTGTCCTGCTGCCCACCCAGCTCAGCCGCGCGGGCGGCGTCGATCTGAGCCGCGTCGAGCTTCTGGATGTCGTCGTCGGGGTCGGCGCTCTCGTGCTTGCGCAGCACCTCGGCGCCGTCCTCGGACACGTCCACTTCGTACTCCCGGCCGTCGGAGGCCACCTTCACCTCCCAGACCCGCTGGTTGCCGCTCCTCGTCTCGTGCTCGATGTCGAAGACCCTGCCGTTGGGCACCGCGGCCGCCGCTGTCCGGGCGGCGGCCGCCATCTCGGCCGCCCCGCCGGCCTGCTCCCCGGCCGTGGTGGTCGTGGGCGACGGGGGCGAGGTCACCCCCGCCGTCGGAGTCGGGACGCCGTCGGCGTCGCCCTGTTGGTCGTTGTCGGGGCCTCCACAGGCGGCGAGCGCCGCCGCCGTGGCGAGCGCCCCCGCGCTGGTGACCAGGGCGGTGAACAGAGAGTGTCGAACCATGAGCGGGTCCTACCCCACTCGCCTGGCCCCCATTCGCGTCAGCACCCTTCTCGCCCGCCAGGCTCACCGAGCGAGTGAGAAGGTCATCAGTGGTGACAGTCAGTGACGCATCTTCCGGTGTGCCACGGTGGCCGCGTCGCGCGGGTGGGCGAGTGCCACGGCAGCCTCGGTGTCCCGCGGTCCTCCCGCGTAAACAGGAGCGCCGGGATCGGTAACGATCGCGGACGTCGTATCGGTATCCACCCTGGGTGAACGCCTGGTCACGATCGGGCTTCCCCGCTACCACTTCCCGAGACGCGACAGAGGTGTGACGATGCACTACGACATGGTGGAGTGCCCCCGGTGCCACGGGTCCGGGCTGGCGCCCAACCGGAAGGATCCGTGTGGTAACTGCGGCGGGCTCGGGCAGGTCCCCGGCACGTGACTGCGAGCTGTGCCATGGCAGCGGAACGATGACCTGGCAGCAGCCCTGCCCGCCGCACGGCCTGCGCACGCTCGAGCTGCCCTGCCCGAACGGGTGCGGCGGGCACTGGACCCATCCCGCCGCCGAGCGCGACCGCGTGGTCGACCCGCCGGACGACCGGCCCACCCGCGTCGCCGGCAACGCCGACGCGGCCAACCGTCTCGGCGCCGACTTCATCGCCGGGGCGCTGCGCTACTGGGGCATCGACCACCCCGCGTGGCGCGACCGGAGCTGAGGCCCCTCCCGGTCAGCCGCGCATCTTGCGGAAGTCCCAGCTGGCGATCTTGTTCGGCGTCACCTTCAACCACGCGTGCCGGCCGTCGTAGGGCATCGCGTCGAGGTCGAAGTACTTCCGCGCGAAGAGCGCCTCCGGCTCGGCCAGCTCCGGCTGGTCCGCACCGGTTCGCGGGACCTCGCCGACGACCTCCGCGGTGCCGGTGATCTCCACCCCGCGCAGCTCGAGGTAGTCGTGCCCGGAGTCGACCAGCACGGCGACCCGCGGGTCCCGGTTCAGGTCCACCCACCGCTGGCTGTCGGTGATCGAGTACAGCCACACGGCCCGGTCGTGCCACACGAACCACAGCGCCGTGACGTGCGGACCCTGCTCGCTGGTGGTCGCCACCCGGCAGGTCCGCTGCTCGGCGAGATAGGCGTCGACCTCGTCGGGGGCCATCGCGACCCGGCGGCTCCGTCGTTGGGGTCTCAACTGCTCCGGCACCGGCGACTCCCCGGGTTGCGTTCAACGTTGCACGCAAGTTCTACCACCGATGGCCGGTGAATTGCGTGGGCTACCTACCGTTGCCCTTATTGTTTCGGCCCGACGCCACCCGCGACGCTCATGGTGACGGATCTCGCCCTGCCGAAGGAGTTCCCACCATGAAGCTGCGCCACCCACGCGCCGCGCTCCCCGCGATGGTCGCCGCCCTGCTCACCGCGGCGTCGCTCGCGTCCGCACCGGCCACCGCCGCGCCGACCGCGCTGGCCCCGCCGGACATCCCGGTCGCCAACATCCAGGCACACCTGAACGCGTTGCAGCAGGCCGCGTCCCGCAACGGCGGCAACCGGGCACACGGCCGGCCCGGCTACCGCGCCTCGGTCGACTACGTCAAGGGCCGGCTCGACGCCGCCGGGTACCGGACGCGGATCCAGGAGTTCACCTACAACGGGTACCGCGGCTACAACCTGATCGCCGACTGGCCCTACGGCGACCCGAACAACGTGCTGATGGCCGGCGGCCACCTGGACAGCGTCACCGCGGGTCCCGGCATCAACGACAACGGGTCGGGCTCGGCGGGGCTGCTCGAGGTCGCGCTGACCGTGTCCAGGGAGGGCCTGCGGCCGAACCGGCAACTGCGCTTCGGCTGGTGGGGGGCCGAAGAGCTGGGCCTGGTCGGCTCCCGCTACTACGTCAACAGCCTGACCAGCACCGAGCGGAGCCGGATCAGGGGCTACCTGAACTTCGACATGATCGGCTCGCCGAACCCCGGGTACTTCGTGTACTCCGCGTCCGGCCAGCCGTCCGGCTCGGCCACCCTGGAGAACGCGCTGCGGGCCGGGTTCCAGGCCGAGGGCGTGCCGATCGAGTTGACCAGCGTGGGCGGCCGGTCCGACCACGCGTCGTTCGCCAGGGCCGGCATCCCGGTGGGCGGCACGTTCAGCGGCGCGGAGGGCTACAAGTCCTCGGCGCAGGCGCGGAAGTGGGGCGGCACGGCGGGCGCGCCGTTCGACCGGTGCTACCACCGGTCGTGTGACACCACCAGCAACATCAGCAGCACCGCGCTGGACCGACACACCGACGTGATCGCCCACGCGGTGTACTCGCTGGCCGGCTGAGGGGCATCGGGCCCGCCGCCGCCCCGGGGCGGGCGGGCCCGGCACCGGCCGGAGGCGGCGGAGTCCGACGACCTCACCCCGATCCCCGCCTCCGGCCACCCGGCTTGACCCCCCGCCCGCGAGTCGTACGGTGAAGGCTGATCGCGGGAGGTCGAACGGATGCCGACACGCAACCCGCTGCGGTGGCTGGTGCACTGGGCGGACTGGTTCGAGATGCGTGGCGTCTACGTGCCGGGCGAGGACAACCGCACGGTCGACCCGTGGCGCGACTTCGGCTGGCTCATCGTGGCGTGGCTGGCCGGGCTCGGGGTGTTCATCCTGTTCTTCGCGCTCGCCGTGTGACCGCTCGTCGCGGGCGCTTCTCCCTGTACGGTAACCAATTCGAGTGATTGGCATCACCGCCAGTGCTCCGACTATCACGGGTCGGACACGGCGGGACACCAGCTCCGCCTCAACCCGCGGATCTTCCTCGCCCACGCGCGCGGACCCGGCCAGAGTGGAACCCGTCGGGCGACTACCGCCACCGAACGGACCAAATGGCTTACAGCAAACGGAGTAGCGCAGTGGCACCTCGACGCCGTAGCGTCACCTTGGTGGGGTGCGCACTGCTGGCCGTCACCGCGTGCGGCGCTCCCACCAGCATGGACGCACCGACGAGCGCCGTGGGCGGGGTGCGGATGGAGCGGACCGTCCCCGGCACGCTGGAGTTCGGCCGGGACCACCGTTTCGACTCGGGGGTGACGGTGGTGGTGTCCACGCCGAAGATGTTCCGCCCCAGCGACACCGCCTATCCGCAATCGGAACGGGCGGTCGCGTTCGAGGTCTCGATCTACAACGACGGGCCGCAGCCGTACCGGTTGTCGGACCTCGTGGTGCGGGCCGCGGTGAACGACGTGCCGGCCAAGCAGGTGGTCGACGCGACGCAGGGGTTCAACGGGATCGTCGACGCCGACCGTGACGTACCGCCGCAACGCAACGTGCGGGTGAACCTGGCGTTCGCGGTGCCGCCGGAGCCGGCGCCGCTGAGCGTGACGGTGCGGCCGGAGCCGGGCAGCGAGGACACGGCGGTGTACGTCGGCTCGGCGTGACCTGTCGGCCCGCCCTGTCGGACCCGCTCGCTAGGGTGACGGCATGACCGAGCAGAAGCGGCTCTCCCCCGGCGACCCCGCACCCGACTTCACCCTGCCGGACAGCACCGGCAACGAGGTCTCGCTGTCGGACTTCCGTGGCCGGTCGGTGGTGGTGTACTTCTACCCGGCGGCCGGGACGCCGGGGTGCACCAAGCAGGCGTGCGACTTCCGGGACAACCTCGGCGAGCTGGCCGGCGCGGACTACGAGGTGCTGGGGATCTCGCCGGACAAGCCGGAGAAGCTGGCGAAGTTCGCCGAGGCCGAGGGGCTGAGCTTCCCGCTGCTGTCCGACCCCGACAAGAAGGTGCTCACCGAGTGGGGCGCCTACGGGGAGAAGAAGAACTACGGCCGCGTGGTCCAGGGTGTGATCCGGTCGACGTTCGTGGTCGACCCGGAGGGCACGATCGTCAAGGCGCTGTACAACGTGCGCGCCACCGGCCACGTCGCGAAACTGTTGAAGGACCTCTCGATCGCCTGACCCAGCGAACCTCCGTCGCCCGGCTCGACTCGCCACGCGGCCTTCACCCGGCTGCCGGCTTGCCCCGGACCGCGGCGTGCGGGCACGATCCGCCGCACGCGAGATCAGGGGAGGCCGCCATCACCGGGACCGAGGGCCGCGCTCGAGCTGGGGTCGACCATCGCCACCTCCGCCGCGGTCCTGGCCGCAACGACGCCGCGCGACGTTCGTCCGGACGGCCACTCTGGCCGAGCTGGCCGCCGACGAGCTGAAGGGCCCGCTGCGGCGAGCCGACCTGGACACGCCGGTCCACCGGCTCGGGCTGCAGGTGGCCACGCAGCTCGCCACCGGGATCGGGCAACGGTTCGCCGCGCTGCCGGACAACGAGGGGGAAGCGGCGCTGCTGGCCGTGGGCGACCGCCCGTTGTCCGGGAAGAGCCTTGCCGTGACGCTCGGTTCCCGTCAGGAGTACGTCGGGCTGGAGGACGTCGGACCGGAGGCGAGGATCAGATCGTCAGCTCTTCCAGACAGGGCAGAAGGGCGCGGAGGGCGCGGCCGCGGTGGGAGGCGGCGTCCTTCTCCTCCGGGGTGAGCTCGGCCGAGGTCCGCGTCTCGCCCTCGGGGACGAAGATCGGGTCGTAGCCGAAGCCGTGGGTGCCGCGCGGCTCGCGGGTGAGGGTGCCACGCCACTCGCCGCGCACCACCGTCTCCGCACCGCTCGGGGTGACCAGCGCCGCGGCGCACACGAAGGCGGCGCCGCGGCGCTCGTCGGGCACGTCGGCGAGCTGGCCGAGCACCAGCTCCAGGTTCGCGCGGTCGTCGCCGTGGCGGCCGGCCCACCGGGCGGACAGCACCCCGGGCATCCCGTTCAGCGCGTCCACCGCCAGCCCCGAGTCGTCGGCCACGGCGGGCAGGCCGGTGGCCTTCGCCGCGTCGCGGGCCTTGGCCAGCGCGTTCTCCTCGAAGGTCGCGCCCGTCTCGGGGGCCTCGGGGAACTCCGGTACGTCGGCAAGGCCCACCACGGCCACCCCGGAGACCCCGGCCCGCTCCAGGATCCGCCGCAGCTCGGCGAGCTTCTTGGCGTTGCGGGTCGCGAGGAGAAGCCGCGTCACTTGCCCTTCGCCTTCTTCCCGGTCGCCGGCGGGCTCGGCAACTCACCCGGGTACGGCGCCGCCAGCGCCTCGCTCTGCCTGCGGGACAGTTCCGCGCACCCGGCCAGCGCCATGTCCAGCATCTTGTCCAAAGTAGACCGCGTGAAGGTGGCGCCCTCGCCGGTGCCCTGCACCTCGATCAGCGTGCCCACGTCGGTGACCACCACATTGGCGTCCACCTCCGCCCGCGAGTCCTCCTCGTACGGCAGGTCGAGCCGCACCCTGCCGTCCACCACGCCGACACTCACCGCGGCCACCCCGGTCGACAGCGGCTGCGGATCGGCCAGCCGCCCCGCCGCCGCCAGCCAGGTCACCGCGTCGGCCAGCGCCACATAGGCACCGGTGATCGCGGCGGTGCGGGTGCCGCCGTCGGCCTGGATCACGTCGCAGTCGATCACGATCGTGTTCTCCCCCAGCGCGGCCAGGTCGATGCACGCCCGCAGCGACCGCCCGATCAACCGGCTGATCTCGTGCGTCCGCCCGCCGATCCGGCCCTTCACCGACTCCCGGTCGCCGCGCGTGTTCGTGGCGGAGGGCAGCATCGCGTACTCGGCGGTGACCCACCCGAGCCCCGACCCGGCCCGCCACCGCGGCACCCCCTCGGTGACACTCGCCGCGCACAGCACTCGCGTGTTGCCGAACTCCACCAGCACCGACCCGGCCGGCCACTTCTGGTACCCCCGGGTGATCCGCACCTCGCGGAGCTCGTCGTCGTTCCTGCCGTCTTTTCTCACCACGCCTGCACTCTAGAGCCCGGTGGTGACACCCGCCGACGACACCCGCCACCGGCGACTCCGGCGGCTCAGAACTCGTAGACCGCCCCCTGCTCGACGAGCTCGGCGGCGGGGAACCCCGCCCGCGCCTCGGCGAGCACGGCCGCCCGGTCGGTCCACGGCGCGATGTGGGTGAGCAGCAGGCGCCGGGCCCCGGCCCGGCAGGCCAGCTCCCCCGCCTGCCGACCCGACAGGTGCACCCCGCGCGGCCGGTCCGGCGCGTCGGTCCAGGTCGCCTCGCACAGCAGCACGTCGGCACCGGCCGCCAGCTCGTCCAGCGCGGCGCACGGCCCGGTGTCGCCGGTGTAGGCCAGCGTCCCGTCCCGCCACCGCATCCGCAGGCCCCACGCTTCCGTGGGGTGGTCCATCGAGAACGCCGTCAGCTCGACCGGGCCGACCCGCACCGGACCGCGCCCCAGCGGGTGGAAGTCGTAGACGTCGGAGAGATCCGTCTCCAGCCGCTCCGCCTCGTGCGGCGCGTAGGCGTTGGCCAGCCGCTCCGGCGCCTCGGCCGGCGCGTAGACCGGCAGCCGGCGCGGCCGCTCGGGGTACGGCGCCGCGGGATGGTAGCGGCGGAGCACGGTCAGCGCGCTGAAGTCCGCGCAGTGATCCGGGTGCAGGTGCGACAGCAGCAGCGCGTCCAGGTCGAAGGGGCTGCGCACCCCTTGCAGCTCGGCCAGCGTGCCGTTGCCGAGCTCGAGCCCGAGCACGAAGCCGTCGACCTCGAGGAGGTAACCCGACGCCGCCGTGCGCGGGCCGGGAACGCTGCCCGCGCAGCCGAGGATGGTCATTCGCACGCCGACACCTTACAGCGCTGGTAGATACCAATCCGACCGAAAGCAAGCTGTTCGGCCAGGTCAGTACGTTGCCACAGTCCGCTTACTTTCGGTCTCCTTGGTATGTGGATCAGCGGCGGACTCCGCCGAGACGTGGGCCAGCCCCATGAACCGCCGGGCCAGCCGGGTGAACGGCTCCGCCGAGCCGGTGGCGACGAACTCGTGCCGCGGCGGCTCCGCGCGGGCGCTGAGCAGGTCGAGGTCGGTGAGCACGCGGACCACGTCCTTCGCGGTCTCCTCCGCGCTGGAGACCAGCGTCACCTCCTGACCCATCACGATCTGCAGCACCCCGGTCAGCATCGGGTAGTGCGTGCAGCCGAGCACCAGCGTGTCCACCTCGGCGCGCAGCAGCGGCTCCAGGTAGCCCTGGGCGAGGCCGAGCACCTGCCGGCCGGAGGTGACGCCGCGCTCGACGAAGTCGACGAACCGCGGGCAGGCCACGCTGGTGACCCGCGCGTCCCTGGCCGCGGCGAAGGCGTCCTCGTACGCGCGGGAACGGATGGTGCCCTCGGTGCCGATCACCCCGATCCGCCCGGACCGGGTCGCCGCCACCGCCCTGCGCACCGCCGGCAGCACCACCTCCACCACCGGCACCGGGTAGCGCTCGCGGGCGTCACGCAGGCACGCCGCCGACGCCGTGTTGCAGGCGATGACCAGAGCCTTCACCCCGCCGGTCACAAGGTCGTCGAGCGCGCCCAGGGCGAGCTCCCTGGCCCTGGCGATGGGCAGCGGGCCGTACGGGTTGTGCGCGGTGTCCCCGACGTAGCGCAACCGCTCGCCGGGGAGCTGGTCGAGGATGGCGCGGGCCACGGTGAGCCCACCCACTCCGGAGTCGAACACGCCGATCGGAGCGTCCCGGTCTGGGGTCACGACCGCGAGACTACCGGTCGGTCACCGCGGCGCCGCCGGCGTTGTGGCGCGCGCCGCGTGGCTTCTGCCACGGCCAGCGGCCCTCGAGCTCGACCTCCAGCGAGAAACTGAGGAAGGTCCGCACGAGCACGATCGCGGCGAGGACGCCGACGCTCTGCAGACTCGGGTCGACCGCCACGGTGCCGATGATGTCCCCGGCCACCAGGAACTCCAGGCCGAGCAGGATCGCCCTGCCCAGGCTCTGCCGGTACCCGCGGTAGAGCCCGCCCGACCGCTCGCCGCGGGTGACGCGGTAGCCGAACACGGCGGTGGCCACCAGCGCGCCGACGACGATGACCACCACCCCGGCCACCTCGACCGCCGTGCCGACCGCCTGGATGAGGTGCTCGACGTTCACGGTCCCTCCTCCCGAGATCGACAGGAGGGAGCGACGTTACCCGCCGACCGCGGGGCCCGCCGGCCGGCGCGCGGCCCTCGCTCGATCCGCCCTGCCGACCAGCCACGCGGCGAGCACCCCGGCCAGCGCGCCGAACAGGTGCCCCTGCCACGAGACGTTCGGGCTGCTCGGCAGCACGCCCCACAGCATCCCGCCCCAGATCACGAACAGCACCGCGGCCAGCGCCAGCTGCCTGGCGCTGCGGTTGAACAGCCCGCGGACCAGCAGGAACGCCAACCAGCCGAAGGCGAGCCCGGAGGCACCCACGGTCACCGCGTTCCCCGGCGCGGTGAGCCACACGCCGAGCCCGCCGAGCACCCAGATCACCGCGGTCACGGTCACCCACTGCCCGATGCCGCCGGCCATCGCCAGGAACGCGAACACCAGCACCGCGACGGTGTTGCTCAGCAGGTGGCCCCAGCCGTCGTGCAGCAGCGGCGCCCACGCGATGCCGTCCAGCCCGCCGAGGCTGCGGGCGACGATGCCGCCCTGGTCCAGGTCGGCCGGCAACACGACGTCGACGAGCTCGACCAGGTACAGCAACACGGTGAAGCCGAGCGCGACGACCGCGGCCGCCTTCGGGTTCGGTGGCAGGATGCGCTTGCCCGGGCTCGTGGTGGGTTTCGGCGAAGGTGCAGGCAAGGTACTCACGCCCCCTCCTCGCTGGCGCTCGTCGGCGGCGTTCGCCGGACTGCTGTGTTGAACGGCGAGCTCGCACGCTCGCTCGCGGACCCCTCCTCGCTGGCACTCGTCGGCGACGTTCGCCGGACCACTGTGTT
>NZ_FOWW01000002.1:98099-235109 GCF_900115565.1 Amycolatopsis arida
CTGTGTTGAACGGCGAGCTCGCACGCTCGCTCGCGGACCCCTCCTCGCTGGCACTCGTCGGCGACGTTCGCCGGACCACTGTGTTCCATGGTGCGCTCGCAGGCTCGCTCACGGACTCCAGGTTAGGCCCGCGACCACACCGGGGCTTCCGGTGAAAACCCGGAGATCGTCCCTGGGCCACCGGGCGTCACGCCCAGAGCTGGCCGTCCAGCCGCTCGGCCGCCTCGTCCAGGGTGCCGCTGTAGGCGCCGGTGGACAGGTACTTCCAGCCGGCGTCGGCCACCACGAACGCCACGTCCGCCGGCTCGCCCCGTGCCGCGGCCTTCTCGGCGACGGCCAGCGCGGCGTGCAGCACCGCGCCGGTGGAGATGCCGGCGAAGATGCCCTCGTGCTCGAGCAGCTGGCGGGTGCGGCGCAGCGCGTCGTAGGCGCCCACCGAGTACCGGCCGTCGAGCACGTCGGGGTCGTACAGCTCGGGCACGAAGCCCTCGTCGAGGTTGCGCAGTCCGTACACCAGCTCGCCGTACCGCGGCTCGGCCGCGATGATCTTCGCGTCCGGCTTGTGCTCGTGCAGGTAGCGCCCGACGCCGACGAGGGTGCCGGTGGTGCCGAGTCCGCCGACGAAGTGCGTCAGCGTCGGCAGGTCCTCGAGCAGCTCGGGACCGGTACCGGAGTAGTGCGCGTCGGCGTTGGCCGGGTTGCCGTACTGGTAGAGCATCACCCAGTCCGGGTTGGCCTCGGCCAGCTCCTTGGCCCTGCGGACGGCCTCGTTGGACCCGCCGGCGGCCGGGGAGAACACGATGCGCGCGCCGTAGGCCTGCAGCAACTGCCGGCGCTCGGCCGAGGTGTTCTCCGGCATCACGCAGATCAGGCCGTAGCCCTTGAGCTTGGCGGCCATGGCCAGCGAGATGCCCGTGTTGCCGGACGTCGGCTCGAGGATGGTGGCGCCGCGGCGCAGCCGGCCGTCCCGCTCGGCGGCCTCGATCATCGCCAGCGCGGGGCGGTCCTTGATCGAGCCGGTGGGGTTGCGGTCCTCGAGCTTGGCCCAGAGCCGGACGTCGGGCGTCGGCGACAGCCGGGGCAGGCCGACCAGCGGGGTGCCGCCGAGCGCGTCGAGCAGCGACTCGTAACGGGCCATGGGCTCAGCGGGACCCGCCGGCCACCGCGGGCAGGATGGTCACGTTGTCGCCGTCCTGGACCTTGGCGTCCAGGCCGCCGGCGAAGCGCACGTCCTCGTCGTTGACGTAGACGTTGACGAAGCGGTGCAGCTTCTCGTCCTTGACCAGGCGGGCCTTCAGGCCGCCGTGCCGGGCCTCGATGTCGTCGATGACCTCGAGCACGGTGCTGCCGTTGGCCTCGACGGACTTCTGGCCGCCGGTGTGCGTACGCAGGATGGTGGGGATCGAAACGGTGACGGCCATGGATCTACCTCCGCTGGTTCGGGCCGGGTTCTGCTGAGGGCAGACGTTCGGGAACACCCTGGTATTCCCGGCGGGTGTCACGCGTCGGGCGTGTCGTCCCGCCCGGTGTGGGCGAACATGTACGACTCCAGGATCTCGACGGACTCCTCGGTGACCACGCCGTCGACGATGCGGTACGAGCGGAACTCGTGCTCGTGCGGGTCGCGGGTGGAGACCAGGACGTAGTGGGCGTCCGGCTCCTGGGCGAGCGAGATGTCGGTGCGGGAAGGGTACGCCTCAGTCGCCGTGTGCGAGTGGTAGATGACCACCGGCACCTCGCCGTTCGCGTCCATCTCGCGGTAGAGCTTCAGCAGGTCGCCGGAGTCGAACTCGTAGAACGTCGGCGAGCGGGCGGCGTTGAGCATCGGGATGAACCGCTCCGGCCGGTCACTGCCCTCGGGGCCGGCGATCACGCCGCAGGCCTCGTCCGGGTGGTCCCTGCGGGCGTGCGCGACGATCGCGTCGACGAGGTCACGGCGGATGCGAAGCACGCCGCACATCTTACGGGTTGGACATCGGCTGTTCACACAGTGAGACGAGCCACGTCAGTGCCGCTCCGGCGTCAGCGCTCCTCGAACGCCTCGGGCCAGAGGTCGCGGTAGGCGCGCAGGCCCGCGGCGGCCCGCGCGGCCAGCAGGCCGTGCACCATGGCGCGGGCGAACACCCTGGCCGCCGCGGCGCAGAGCGCGTCCAGCGCCGCCGCGCGGGCGGCCGGGCCGATCCGGCCGCGCGCCTCCGGCAGCTCCCTCCGCCCGGTCGCCAGCGCGAACACCGTGTCCCCGTCGAACATCGTGTGCGCCGGCCGCACCGCACGGGCCAACCCGTCCTGCGCGGCCACCGCCAGCCGCCGGCACTCCGCCTTCGACAGCGCCGCGTCCACCGCCACCACACCGATCGTGGTGTTCAGCTCCGGCGCGGTGACCACCGGCCGCTCGGCCGCGCGCCGCGGCCACGCCGGCACGCCGAACTCGCCGCCGACCTCGTGGTCGGCCGCGAACGGCATCCCGGTCCCGTAGTCCACCGCCTCCCCGGCCGCGTTCACCGCCGCGATCGCGCCGACCACGCCCCCGCCGTCCACCTCGCTGGCCGTACCGATGCCACCCTTGAGCGAGCCGATCCGCGCCCCCGCGCCGGCACCCACGTTGCCCTGCGCCACCGGACCATCGGTGGCGGCGGCACAGGCGGCGTGGCCGAAGGCCGCGTCCGGGCGGTTGCCCCACGCGCTGCGCGGCAGGTCGAACAGCACGGCGGCCGGCACGATCGGCACCACCTCGTGCGGCTCGGCCCCCACCGGGTAACCGAGCCGCCGCTCGCCCAGCCAGCGCACCACCCCGTCGGCCGCGGCCAGGCCGTAGGCGCTGCCGCCGGAAAGGCACACCGCGTTGACCCGCTGCACCAGGTTCTCCGGCTCGAGCAGGTTGGTCTCCCGGGTGCCGGGCGCACCACCACGCTGGTCGACCGCGCCGGTGGCCTCGTCCGGCACCAGCACCACCGTGGTGCCGCTGGCCCAGCCGTCCCCGAGCCGGTGGTGGTGGCCGACCAGCACCCCCGGCACGTCGGTGATCGCGTTGTGGGGCCCGGTCATCGGCTACTCGGCCAGCGCCTGCACCAGGCTTTCCTGCACCCAGGTCAGCCAGTGGTACACGCCGAGGTGCGGGGCCCGCGGGTCGTCCTCGGGCAGCTCGTCGGGCATGTCCTCGGTGACGTCCAACGCGGTGCCCAGCGCCAGCCGGACGTCGTTGAGCGTCGACAGCCACGCGTCGGCCTCCTCGAGGCTGAGCTTGACGTCCCCGCCGGAGGGCGGCAGCGTGCGCAGCAGCACCTCCGCGACCCCGATCTTCGCCGTCAGCACCTCGGGCTCGTGCAGGGAGCGCAGCGCGGCCGCCGAGTCCAGCGCCTCCTTCGTCGGGTTGTCCGGGTCGAGCCGGTGGAAGTCGGGCAGCAGCCGGGACAGCACCGGGTCGTTCGGCGACTCCGAGGGGCCGGTACGGATCCCGGTCAGCTCGGCCAGCTCGTCCTGCGGCGCCTCCTCGGCCCGCGCGCGCAGCATGTCGTCGACCTGGCTGACCAGGCCACGCAGCACGGCGGCCTCCTGCTGCTCGAAGCCGGCGACGACCCTGGCTCCCTTGCGGCGCCAGC
The DNA here is from genome assembly GCF_900115565.1 of Amycolatopsis arida. Taxonomy (GTDB): domain Bacteria; phylum Actinomycetota; class Actinomycetes; order Mycobacteriales; family Pseudonocardiaceae; genus Yuhushiella; species Yuhushiella arida. The sequence goes on from NZ_FOWW01000002.1 coordinate 101,699, forward strand.
TCCTCACGGCTGCTCCATCGTGGCCCACAGCCCCGCGGCGTGCAGCTTCGCGACGTCGCCCTCCACCTTCTCCTTGGTACCGGAGGACACCGCGGCCTTTCCCTTGTGGTGCACGTCGAGCATCAACTTGGTGGCGTGCTCCCGGCTGTACCCGAAGATCTTCTGGAACACGTAGGTAACGTACGACATCAGGTTCACCGGGTCGTTCCACACGATCGTCTGCCACGGTCTGTCCTCGGCACCCACATCGGCACCGAGTGTCTGTTCGGCCTCGACAGGCGTGGTCATATCCCCATGGTGTCACGGACCGCACCGGGTGTGGCGCGGCAGGGCGACCGTGTGAGTGATGGGATCATCGTCGCGGGTAACCGCCTAGGCTCTGCCGCATGGTTGTCGATCCCGCCGCGCCGAGCACGGCCCTGCTCACCGACCACTACGAGCTCACCATGCTGGCCAGCGCGCTGGCCGACGGCACCGGCGACCGCACGTGCGTGTTCGAGGTCTTCGCCCGCCGGCTTCCCGACGGCCGCCGCTACGGCGTGGTCGCCGGCACCGAGCGGTTGCTGTCGGCCATCACCGACTTCCGGTTCACCGACGCCGAGCTGGCCCAGCTGGAGGCCACCGCCGTCGTCGGCGCGGACACCCTGGCGTGGCTGGCCGACTACTCCTTCTCCGGCGAGATCGACGGCTACCCCGAGGGAGAGCTGTACTTCCCTGGCTCCCCGGTGCTCACCGTGCGCGGCACCTTCGCCGAGGCCGTGGTGCTGGAGACCCTGGCGCTGTCGATCCTCAACCACGACAGCGCGATCGCCTCGGCCGCCGCGCGGATGACCGGTGCCGCCAACAGCCGGCCGATCATCGAGATGGGTGGCCGGCGCACCCACGAGCACGCCGCGGTGGCCGCCGCGCGCGCCGCGTACCTCGCCGGCTTCGCCGCCACCTCGAACCTGGAGGCCGGCCGCCGGTACGGCATCCCCACCCGCGGCACCGTCGCGCACGCGTTCATGCTGCTGCACGACGACGAGGAGGAGGCGTTCCGGGCGCAGGTGCGCAAGCTCGGCGCGGACACCACACTGCTGGTGGACACCTACGACATCACCGCCGGGATCGAGGCCGCGGTCCGGGTCGCCGGCGCCGAGCTGGGCGCGATCCGCATCGACTCCGGCGACGTCGGCCCGCTGGCCCGCAGGGCCAGGGAGCAGCTCGACGCGCTGGGCGCGAAGGACACCCGAATCATCGTGTCCGGCGACCTCGACGAGTACGCGATCGCCGCGCTGCGAGCGGAGCCGGTGGACGCCTACGGGGTGGGCACCTCCGTGGTGACCGGCTCCGGCGCGCCGACCGCGGGCATGGTCTACAAGCTGGTCGAGGTCGACGGCCGGCCGGTGGCCAAGCGCAGCGCGTACAAGGAGTCCCGCGGCGGCCGCAAGGCCGCGCTGCGCCGGCACAAGGAGACCGGCACCGCGCTGGAGGAGGTGATCCACCGCGCCGGTGAGCCGCCCGAGCGCGGCCCGCACGACCGGGAGCTGCAGATCCCGCTGATGCGGAGTGGACAAATCGTCGACGACCTGCCCACCCTGGATGACGGAAGGCAACGCCTGCGCCGGGCACTGGTGAGCCTGCCGTGGGAGGGACTGAAGCTCTCCTCCGGCGAGCCCGCGATCCCGACGGTGTTCCGCTGACGAGAACGGAAGGTCGCGAGATGGCTACCGCACTGATCGTGGTGGACGTGCAGAACGACTTCTGCGAGGGCGGGGCGCTGGCCGTCGCCGGGGGCGCCGCGACCGCCGCCGACATCTCCGCCCACCTCGCCGAGAGCGACTACCCGTACGTGGTGGCGACCCGGGACTACCACATCGACCCCGGGGCGCACTTCAGCGAGCGGCCGGACTTCGTGCGGTCGTGGCCACCGCACTGCGTCGCCGGCAGCCCCGGCTCGTCGTTCCACCCCGAACTGGACGTCGGCCCGGTGCGGTCCGTGTTCTCCAAGGGCCAGTACAGCGACGGCTACTCCGGCTTCGAGGGCCACACCGGCACCGGCGAGGGCCTCGCCGACTGGCTGCGCGAGCGCAGCGTCGACACGGTCGATCTCGTCGGCATCGCCACCGACCACTGCGTGCGGGCCACCGCGCTGGACGCCGCCCGCGCCGGCTTCACCACCCGGGTACTGCTCGACCTCACCGCCGGCGTCTCCCGGTCCACCGTGGACACGGCGCTGGCGGAGCTGCGGTCGGCCGGGGTGGAGCTGGTGGGCACGCCCAGGGTCGCCTCGTGACGGCGGGGTGAGGTCGGTGGTGACGTCATCGTGAGGCAGTGGTCCCGGTGAGGCAGTGGTCAGAGTGAGGCAGTGGTTTCGGTGAAGCAGTGGCTGGACCGGTACCGCCTGGTGGTCATCCTGCGCGGCGACACGGCCGAGCACGTACCCGACAGAGCGGCGGTCCTCTACTCCTCGGGGGTGCGGCTGCTCGAGGTCGCCCTCACCACGCCGGGCGCGGTCGGGGCGCTGGCCGACGTCAGGCGCGAGCTGCCGCCCGATGCGAAGGTCGGCGCCGGCAGCGTACGGGTCCCCGCGGACGTCGACACCGCGGCCGACGCGGGCGCCGACTTCCTGGTCACCCCGACCGTGCGGCCCGACGTGCTGGCCAGGGCGGACGAGCGCGGCCTTCCGGTGCTGGCCGGCGCGCTGACCCCGACGGAGATCGACCAGGCGTGGCGGCTCGGCGCGGCCGCGGTGAAGGTGTTCCCGGTGTCGGCGGTGGGCGGGGTGGACTACGTGCGCGCGGTGCGCGCCCCGCTGCCCGACGTCCCGCTCGTGCCGACCGGGGGCGTGCGGTGCGCGGACGTGGCCGAGTACCTCGCCGCCGGCGCGGTGGCGGTGGCCGTCGCGACGTCGCTGCTGGGTGACGCGCTGGCCGGTGGGGACGTGGACGCGCTGGCCGCGAGGGCCGAGGGCTTCGTCACCGCGGCGGCCGGGTTCGCCCGGCACTGACACGCGCTCGGCGTGCTAGGGTCACGGCCACGGCCGCCCGCGCCGCCGGGCGGCGTACTGGGGTGAAGTCGCGGAGGTCGTCATGGCTGGCCGGGCGTTGGTCCTGGGCGCCGGGGGAATGTCGGGTGTCGCCTGGGAAGCGGGACTACTGGTGGGGCTGGCGGAGGCCGGCGTCGATCCGGGAGGCTTCGACTTCGTCGTCGGCACCTCGAGCGGCGCCATCGTGGCCGCGGCGCTCGGTGGCGATACCCGGCTGACCGACCTGTACGACCGCCAGTGCGGTCCTGGCTCGCCGGCCATGAAGCGGACGATGCAGATCGACGTGCCCGAGCTGGACCGGCGGCTCACCCTGGCGGTGGACGGCGCGCGGGACGGCACCGAGATGCGGCGCCGGATGGGTGAGCTGGCCCGGCGGGAGCAGCCGCTGCCCGCGGACGAGTTCCGCGCGCTGATCGCCGCCGAGTTGCCCGCCGACACCTGGCCCGAGCAACGGGTGGGAATGGTCGCGGTGGACACCGAGAGCGGCGAGCCGCGAATCCTGGAGCGGGCCCCCGACCTCCCGCTGGCCGACGTCGTGGCGGCGAGCTGCGCGATCCCCGGGGTGTGGCCCGCGGTCCCGCTGGGCGACCGGACGTACATGGACGCGGGCACGCGATCGAACGAGAACCTCGACCTGGTGACGGGCTTCGAGCGGGTGGTGGTGCTCTCGCCGTGCGGCGTGCACGCCCCCTCCCTCTGGATGGGTGTGTCCCTGCGGCGGGCGATGAAGCAGCTGCGCGCCGACGGGTGCGAGGTGCTCGTGGTGGAGCCCGACCTCGACACCGGCGACCACATCCGGGCGAACCTGCTCGACCCCACCGCCGGCGCGCCCGCCGCGCGCGCCGGCCGGGCCCAGGCCGGCGAGGTCGCCGGGACGGTGGCGGACTTCCTGGGCTGACCGGGAAACCGGAAGGCCGGCGACGCGCGGCGGTCGGCTCAGAGCAGCAACGGCAGCCGCACCGGCTGGCGGAAGGTCCCGCCCGCCACCGGGGGCACGCCTCCGCCAGGGGATCGGGCGGCGGGAAACCGGGCCAGGAACCGGCCGAGGACGTCCTCGGCGAGACCGAGCGCATACCCGCTGCCGGGGCAGGCGTGCGCGCCGTGCCCGAAGCTCACGCTCGCCGCCTGGCTCCGTTTGGGGTCGAAGGCCGCCGCGGCGGGGAACACCTCCTCGTCCCGGTTGGCGCTGGCCAGCAACACCTTCACCGGAGCGCCCTCGGGCAGCCCCACCCCGGCGAGGATGGTGTCCCTGGCGGCGAACCGCACGGTGTCGTGCTGCGGCGGCTCGTACCGCAACACCTCGCGCAGGAAGGGGCGCAGCAGCGCCGGCCGGCGGGCGATCCGGTCCCGCCACATGGGGAACCGCAGCAGGCACACCATCGCGTTGGCCAGCAGCGCGGTCGACGTCCGCGCCCCGGCGGCGAGCGTGAGCAGGGTGAGCGACACGGCCTCCTCCCGCGGGAGGTCACATCCGGCCAGCGCGCGCAGCAGCGATCCGGCCGGCGGGCGCCCGGCGAGCAGGTCCGCCAGGTAGCCGGCGAGCTCGGTCCGGGTGTGGCTGGCGGCGGCGTACCCGCCCCGGCTGCCGTCGAGATGCCGCAACAGGTGGGCGACCCGCGTGACGACGAAGTCGTGGTCACCCGGCGGAACACCGACGAACTCGGTGGTGACCAGCAGCGGGACCCGGGCGGCGACATCGGCGACGAACTCGACGGCCGCGCCCTCGCCGAGCCCGTCCAGCACCCCGGGCAGCACGCCCGCGGCGGCGGCCCGGAAGCCCCGGTTGCCGAGCCGACCGGCCAGCAGCGCCGCCAGCAGGGCCCGCTGACGGGCGTGCCGCGGACCGTCGAGGTCGAGCAGGGTCTCCCCGAACACCTGCCGGCTCACCCGGAACGGGTAGCGCACAGTGAAGTCGGCACCGGCGAGGCACGCCCGCACGTCCCGGTGCCGGCTCACGCAGAACATCCCGATCTCGGCCGCCCACCACACCGGCTGTTCGCGCCGCAGCCGGGCGTAGCTCGGCCAGGGATCGCGCTCGAAGTCCCGACCGAGAAAATCCAGTGGCCTCATTTCGGCTCGATGAACCGCGAATACATGACGTCGATGCTGGAGAACGCATCGATGGTCGCCGTTTCCAGGTCGATCTCCGCACCGAGCAGGTCCTCGAGGAAGATGACCACCCTGGTCATGCTCAGCGAATCCAGTGCGCCCAGGTCGAAGAGATTGTCCCCGGGGGCGATCGAATCCGTGTCGAACCCGGGCTTGAGCTCACCGACGAACTTCTTGAACCGGCGCTCGAACTCGGCCCGGTCGACGATTTCGGTCATCCGCGGCAAACTCCCCCAGCGTGCCGTTTCCCACACTTTCCCCGAACGGTACTTGGTAGACTGAACCGGTGCAAGGGGCGGCGACGTTCCACGACTACCTGCTCGCGCATTCCGCGATGGCGCCGACCGATCCGGCGATCGTCTCACCGCGCGCGAGCTGGACCCACGGGCAGCTGCGCGAACGGGTCCTGCGCTATGCGGCGGACCTGCACCGGCACGGGTTGCGCGCCGGCGACCTCGTGGTGCTGGAGTTCGCCCCGACGCCGGAGGCGGTCGCCCTGATGATCGCCACGGCCCGGCTCGGCGTCGTGTTCGTCCCGGTTGGTCCGGAGCTGCCGCCCGCCCGCAAACACCGGCTGCGCGCCCGCGTGGAGCCCCGTGCCTGGATCACCGCGGAGCGGCTGGTCTCCGGAGGGCTGGACCTCGGCGACCCCGTCGTCCCGCGCGGCCCGGCCAGGGCCCCCACCCCCGACGACGTCGCCTACGTCGTGTTCACCTCCGGCTCCACCGGCGAGCCGAAGGGCATCACCATGACCCACCGGGCGGTGGTCACCTGCTGGCGGGGGTTCGCCGGAATCGGTGTCGAACCCGGCGTGCGGTTGGGCAGCCCGGCGCCACTGCAGTTCGACTTCGCGCTGTTCGACCTCGGCATGGCGTTGGGCGCCGGCGGCTGCCTCGTCCAGGTTCCGAGCCTGCTCACCCACCAGCCCCGCGGGTTCGTCCGGTACCTGGCCAGGCACGGGGTCACCCAGGTCAACGGCGTGCCGTCGGTGTGGCGCGCGATACTCGCCGCCGAGGCCGCCCACCTGCTCCGGAGCACTCCGCTGCGCACGGTGGTCTGCGGCGGCGAGGACTTCCCGGCGTCCGGGTTCCGCGCCCTGCGCGCCGGCCGACCGGGACTGCGCCTGGTGCACGTCTTCGGCCAGTCCGAGTCCATCGCGTGCACGTACAAGGTCCTGCCCGATCCGGTGCCCGAGTGGCGCGGCCGCGCCCCGTGCGGCGGCACCGCGATCCCGGGCCTGCGCATGGCCATTGTGGACGAATCCGGGCGCGCGGTGACCGAGCCGCACGCGATCGGCGAGTGCTACCTCGCCGGCCCCGGCCTGTTCCGCGGCTACTGGCGCGACCCGGCGGCCACGGCGGACGCGCTGGTGCCCGGCCCGCCGGGCGGTCCCGCCGACACCGCGTTCCGCTCCGGCGACCTCGTCGTCCGGGACGAGCGGGGCGACCTGTACTTCGCCGGGCGCCGGGACCGGCGGGTCAAGGTGCTCGGCAACCGGGTCGAGCCGGGCGAGGTGGAGCTCCACCTCGCCCGCCATCCGGGTGTCGTACAGGCCGCGTGCGTGCTGACCGCGGACGGCGCCGGGCTCGTCGCCCACGTGCAAGCGGCGGGCGAGGTGACGGAGGAGGCGCTGCGCCGGCACTGCGTGACCCACCTGCCGCGGTACATGGTGCCGCACCGGTTCGTCCGGCACGACCGGCTTCCGGTGACGACGAACGGGAAGATCGACCACCGAGCCCTCGCCGTGACCTAACATGGAACAGCCGACATCTGGGGGTTGGGCGTGAACGGTGAGAACAACGGTGTGGTGCGGTACGTGCACCGGATGCCGGAGGGCTTCGCGGCCCACCAGACCAAACTCGTGGCCGACCGGCTCACGTACAGCGTCGAGGGCATCCACGCGATCGAGCCGGGTGCCGAGCCGCGGGAGCTCGTCGTCGACATCGACGCCGACCGCGTCGCGGATCTGGCCGTGCTGGACGAGCTGGCCGACGAGGTCGCCGGCGAGCGGCTGCGCGGGCAGCGCGTGGTCCGCCGCACCGACCCCGCCGAGCCCGGCACCAGCGCGCCCGCCCGGCTGGACCCCGTCCTGCACCGGGCGCTCGACCTGCTGTTCCTCGACCTCTGCCGGGCCGAAGGGGCCATCGAGCGGGCCTACCCCGCGGTGATCGAGCGCGCGGTGATCGACCGGTGCCGGTACCTGGCGCTCTTCCCGCAGAACGCGTACCTGGTCAGCGAGCTGCCACACGAGCGCGCGCTGCTGGCACGGGTGCGGGCGGGGAACGACCCCGCGCCGCTGAGCCGGCTGAGCGGCTACCTGCTCACCCCGGCGCTGTGCATGCACACCTACGCCGAACATGCCGACACGGAGGTGCGCGACCCGCTCGCCGTCACCGTGATCGGGCAGTGCTTCCGGCACGAGGCGTCCTGGCGGCTGAGCGCGCACCGGGTGCCCAGCTTCACCATGCGCGAGATCGTCTACCTGGGAGACCCCGGCTACGTGGAGCGGATCCGGGCGTCGCTGATGGACACCGTGTGGGAGCTGTTCACCGAGCTGGGGCTGCGCGGCCGGCTGGAGACCGCCAGCGACCCCTTCTACTTCGCCGAGGACACCCCGATGCGGCAGTTCCAGCTGCTCTCCCATGCGAAGTACGAGCTGGTCGCGGAGCTGCCCGGCGGGGAGACCTTCGCGGTGGCCTCGTTCAACAACGTCCGGGACAGCCTGTCCCACGCCTTCGGGGTGGTCGACGCGGCCGGGGCGCCGGTGCACTCCGGGTGCACCGGCTTCGGGATCGAGCGGTGGTCCCACGCGGTGCGCTCGATGCACGGCGACGACCCGCGGGGCTGGCCGGCGGAGATCCGCCGCCACTGCCGCTGACCTTCCGTCAGAGCACCAGGATGGCCGAGGCGAGCGCGATCGTGTACCACTGCTCGAACCGGCGCTGCGTGCGATGGTCCTCGCGGGGCGAGCGCCTGGTGAGGACCCGCACGGCGATCCACCAGCTCAGCACCGCGAGCGCGGCGTCCACCAGTGGCGCGACCGGCGGCGTGCCCGACCCGAACAGCAGGAGATGGGTGGCCACGGGGAGGCAGCCGAACCCAACCGCCAGGTAGTAGCGGGTGGCCGGCTGCCCGAACGCGACCGGGAACGTGGTGCGCCCGTTGACCACGTCGCCGTCGATGTCGCGCAGGTCCTGCAGCGGGATGAGGACCAGCACGACCACGGCGAGGGTGCCGATCCATCGCCACGCCAGCGGACCGATCGGCGCGACCATCTGCCACGCCGCGGCGAGTTGGCTGAGCACGCCGACGCCGATGGAGAGGTTCTTCCACAGCCAGTGCCGCTCCCAGCGCGCGACGGTGCTCAGCAGGTAGCTCCCCTCCCACAGCAGCGCCCAGGGCAGCACGCCCAACCACCAGCCGACGAGGGGGAACGCCACCAGCACGAGTGCCGCGCGGACCCGCGCACCCCGGTGGCTGCACTGCCCGGCGACCAGCGGGCGGTACGGCTTGTTGACCCGGTCCTCCTCGATCCCGAAGAGCTGGTTGGTCAGGGTGAATCCGTAGATGAACAGCCAGAAGTACAGCGCGCCCTTGCCGAACGCCGTGAGCAGCGCGGCTCCGTCCACCCCGGAGTGCCGCGCGGCGGCGACGACGAACGCGGTCGCCGGGATGACCGTGGTCCAGACGTCGTTGCGGATGAAGGAGTAGCTGAGCCGGGCCTCGTCCCACGCCCACCGGAGAACGGACGCCAGCGGGGTCAGGACCCGGGCCGTCGCCCGCGAGCCTGCGGCGCCCATCGAGTCGCCTCCCCCACAGCATCGGACTCGCGCGGCAACGCGAAGCGGAAGGTTTCCTCGGCGGTGGTGACCTCGGAGACGTCGGTCCATCCGGCGGCGGCCAGGTGATCGAGCACCCCGCGGACCAGGATCTCCGGCACCGACGCGCCGCTGCTGACCCCGACCGTGCCCGCGCCGGCCAGCCAGCCCGGGTCGATCTCCCCCGCGTGGTCGACCAGGTACGCCGACCGGGCGCCGGCCTGCAGGGCGACCTCCACCAGCCGGCGCGAGTTGGACGAGTTCGCCGAGCCCACCACCAGCACCAGGTCGCATTCCGGCGCCATCGCCTTGACCGCCACCTGCCGGTTCTGCGTGGCGTAGCAGATGTCGTCGCTGGGTGGGCTGTGCAGCTCGGGGAAGCGCCGGCGGAGCTGCTCGACCCGCTCCATGGTCTCGTCCACGCTCAGCGTGGTCTGCGACAGCCACACCACCCTCGACGGGTCCCGCACCGGCACGGTCTCGGCGTCCTCGGCGGTGTCCACCAGCCGCACGTGCTCCGGCGCCTCGCCCTGGGTGCCCTCGACCTCCTCGTGGCCCTCGTGCCCGATGAGCAGGATGTCGTAGTCCTGCTCGGCGTACCGTCGCGCCTCGCGGTGCACCTTGGTCACCAGCGGGCACGTCGCGTCGATCGTGCGCAGGTCGCGCGCCTTCGCCTCCTCGTGCACCGCCGGCGACACCCCGTGCGCGGAGAACACCACCAGCGCCCCCTCGGGCACCTCGGACGTCTCCTCGACGAAGATGACCCCGCGCTGACGCAGCGTGTCCACCACATGCCGGTTGTGCACGATCTCCTTGCGCACGTACACCGGCGGCCCGTGCTCGGCCAGCGCCCGCTCCACCGTCTCCACCGCCCGGTCCACGCCCGCGCAGAAGCCGCGCGGGCTGGCCAGCAACACCCGCCGCGGACCGGTCACGACGACCTCACCGTGGCCGCCGCGGCGAGGTCGAGCAGGGCCCGCCGCACCTCGTCGGGCACCGGGATCGCCGCCGCGGCGGCGAGGGCGCGCTCGTGGCGTTCCCTGATCATGTCCTCCACGGCCGTCAGCGCACCGGTGGCCGCGATGATCGACCGCAGGGTGGCGGCGCCCTCCTCGTCGAGCCGGTCGTTGCCGTGCAGCTCGGCCAGCTGGGCGGCCTGCGCCGCGGACACCCGCTGCCGGGCCAGCGCGATCAGTACCGTGGGCTTGCCCTCGCGCAGGTCGTCGAGCGTGGGCTTGCCGGTGACCGCCGAGTCGCCGAACACGCCGAGCACGTCGTCGCGGAGCTGGAACGCCTCGCCGAGCGGGATGGCGAAGTCCGAGTAGGCCGCCAGCAGCTCCGGGCCCGCCCCGGCGAGCACCGCGCCGATCTGCAGCGGCCGCTCGATCGTGTACTTGGCAGCCTTGAACCGGATGATGGTGAGGGCGCCCTCCAGCGTCCCGCCGGTGGCCTGGTCCAGCAGGTCGAGGTTCTGCCCGATCATCACCTCGGTGCGCATCCGGTGGACCAGCTCCTGGGCGGCCCGCACCCGCCGGTCGGGCAGCCCGCACCCGTGCAGCATCTCGTCCGAATAGGACAGGCAGAGGTCGCCGCAGAGGATCGCCACGCTCATCCCGAAGTGCGCCTCGCGGCCGCGCCAGGCGTGCCGGGCGTGCAGGTCGGTCAGCGCGCGGTGCAACGCGGGCTCGCCCCGGCGCAGCTCGCTGCCGTCCATGATGTCGTCGTGCATCAGCGCGAACGCCTGGAACAGCTCCAGCGCCGCGGCGGCCCGGACGATCTCGGCGCAGTCGGCGCCGCCGGCACCGCGCCAGCCCCAGTAGCAGAACAGCGGGCGGATGCGCTTGCCGCCGCCCAGCACGAATCGGCGCAGTAGCCGGAAGACCTCGTGCAGCGCGGGCGGGCTGGTGAACTCCGGCTCGCCACGGTCGAGGAACTCGGCGAGCTCGCGGTCCACCCGGTCGCGCAGCTCGGCCGGGGCGGGGACACGCGGGCCGGGCGAGCGCCGACCCGACGCCGTCGACGCGGTCATGTGCGTCACCTCCAGGGGTTGTCGGTCGTCACGGCACGGACCGCTCCGCGAGCACGGTGCCCGGTTCGGCGAGGCGGATCGCGGGCAGGTGCTGGCGCACCGCGGCGGCGATCGCGGACGCGGTCAGCCCGTGCTCGTCCAGCAGCTCACCGCGGCCGCCGTGCGGGAGGAACTCGCCGGGGAGGGCCAGGCAACGGACCCGCGGCGCGCCCTGCTCGCCGGCGGCGGCCTGCGCCAGCCGCGCGCCGACCCCGCCGGTCCCGGTGTTGTCCTCGACCGTGATCACCAGCCGGTGTGCGGCGGCCAACTCGAGCAGCGAGGGGTCCAGCGGGTGCACCCACCGGGGGTCCACCACCGTCGCGGCGATGCCCTGCCGGCGCAGCTCGGCCGCCGCCGCGAGGCAGGCCGGCGCGAGCGGGCCGACTGCCACCAGGAGCACGTCGGGGTCGGGCGGGTCGAGGAGCACGTCGCAGCGGCCACGGCGGTACCGGGCGGGGACGTCCGGCCCCGTGGTGCCCTTCGGGAACCGCACCGCGGTCGGTCCGGAGTCGACCGCGACCGCCTCCCGGAGCAGCTCGCGCAGCGTGCCGGCGTCGCGCGGCGCGGCCAACCGCAGCCCGGGAACGAGGGCCAGCAGCGACAGGTCCCACATGCCGTGGTGGCTGGCTCCGTCCGGACCGGTCACGCCCGCCCGGTCGAGCACGAAGGTCACCGGCAGCCGGTGCAGCGCGACGTCCATCAGCACCTGGTCGAACGCGCGGTTGAGGAACGTCGCGTACACGGCCACCACGGGATGCAGCCCGCCCATCGCCAGCCCGGCGGCGCCGGCCACGGCGTGTTGCTCGGCCAGGCCCACGTCGATCACCCGGTCCGGGTAGGTTTCGGCGAACGGGAGCAGCCCAGTGGGGCGCAGCATCGCGGCCGTCAGGCACACCACGTCCGGCCGCTCGGCGCCGATGGCCCGCAGCTCCTGCCCGAAGACGGAGGTCCAGGAGGGAGGCTCGGCCGCGGACGCCCGCGTGGCCGCCGGGGCCGCCGGGCCGACCGCGTGCAGACAGTCGGCCTCGTCGGCCTCCGCGGGTGGGAAGCCCTTTCCCTTCCGCGTCACGCAGTGCACGACCACCGGGCGCCGCCACCGCACGGCCCTCCGCAGCGCGTCCTCGACGGCGGCGATGTCGTGCCCGTCGACCGGGCCGAGGTAGCCGAGGCCGAGTTCGGCGAACACGGAGGACGCCCGCCCCGCTCCCGCCCTCAGGCCGGCGAGGTGCCGGCCGAGCGCGCCGACGGTGGGGTCGTAGGAACGGCCGTTGTCGTTCAGCACGACCACCACCGGACGCTGCGGACCGGCACCCAGGTTGTTCAGCGCCTCCCAGGCGAGGCCACCGGTCAGCGCCCCGTCGCCAATCACCGCCACCACCCGTCGGTCGGTGGTCCCGCGCAGGCTGAACGCCCTCGCCAATCCGTCGGCATAGGACAGCGCGGTGGACGCGTGGGAGTTCTCGATCCGGTCGTGCGGAGACTCCGCCGCGCTCGGGTAGCCGGACAGCCCGCCGCGCTGCCGCAGGGTGGCGAACTCCCGCCGGCGCCCGGTGAGCAGCTTGTGCACGTACGCCTGGTGCCCGGTGTCGAACAGCACCACGTCGCGCGGCGAGTCGAAGACCCGGTGCAGCGCGATGGTCAGCTCCACCATGCCGAGGTTCGACCCGAGGTGCCCGCCGGTGCGGGTGACCGTGTCCACGAGGAACGTGCGGATTTCCTCGGCGAACTCGGGTAACAGGGCCGCGGGCAGCGCCCGCAGGTCGACCGGCCCTTCGACGGCCCCCAGCGGCCCGCGCGGCCCGGACGCGGCATCGGCGCCCACCGCGCCCCCGCGCCGATCCTCGCCGGCGTTCCGCCGGTCCCGTCCTGGCATCACTCGACACCTCTCCCCAGCACCCACACGCCGGGCCTCGCCCACCGGCGAACCGGAAGGGCCGCCCGACATCCCGCCGTCCGAGCGCGTTCGCCCGCTGCCCCGACCGCACCAATCGCGCGCTCACACGAGTAGGTTTCCACGGTGCGCGGCAGGGCACGGAAAACGCCGACCGGTACCGACGCGATCGACACCTGTCCCAGGCACACGGAAACCGCGGAAACCGCGCGAAGTTGACCGAAATCCTTCCTGCAAACAACCGGGACGAGCGAGCGCCGCCCTGCCCCCATACGTTCCACCCAGTGCGATCGATGCTTGCCGAAGGCGGTCGACCTGTCAAGCAGGTCCGCGTACCTGCCCGCTGGCGGTGACACGACGGTGGCTCGAAAGTTCCGACTGATCCGAACGGTTGAATTCCCTCACCCGTTTCGCGCCACTGGACCGCCCACGGACTGCCTGCTACGATCGCCCGCAGTCCCGCCACCTGGGGTGAGGCGGGCGGTTACCTGGGGGTGACACCGTTCGATGATGGCGTCACGGCTACTGGCGAGTACGGTCGCCCAGCCACCGTGGAGTTTTTGTCCGAAATCCAGTGATCCGACCACCGGCATCGGATGCCGGTATGCACACGTGACTTCCTGAAACAGTCCTATCGTTTCCCGGGAACGGCCTCGTGGCCGGTCTCGGCGCGGTCGGCCACGCCATCGTGAATGGGTGGCCTGCCTTTTGGTCGAGTGAGTCCTGCCCGAGAAGATCCCGAACCGCCACCGGTGCGCGGCGGCGAACCCGAACGACGACCGCAAGGAGTCCGCATGACCGCCGTTGCCGAACCAGCGGCCATTCCTCAGGTGCCCGGCAGGCTGCCGCTCATCGGGCACGCCTACTCCATGTGGAAGAACCCGCTCGAGTTCTTCCAGAAGGCCAGCGCGCAGGGACCGATCGTCAAACTCTGGCTCGGCCCGAAGCTGGCGTACCTGGTCAGCGACCACGAGATGCTCTACGACATCCTGGTCCGCAAGGCCAAGAGCTTCGACAAGGGCATGCAGTTCGACCGCGCCCGGCCGCTGCTGGGCAACGGGATCCTGCTGTCCGAGGGGGACTTCCACCGGCGCCAGCGGCGCATCATGCAGCCGGCCTTCCACCACACCAACATCGCGTCCTACCTGGACATCATGCGCTCGGCCGCCGAGGACGTCTTCGGCGGCTGGGAGGACGGCCAGCAGGTCACGATGTACAACATGTTCTACGAGCTGGCGGTGCGCATCGTGATCAAGGCACTGTTCAGCACGGACATGGCCGAGCAGGACATCGCCGAGGTCTATCGGTCGATGCCGACGGTGATCTCCGGCGTCGAGCGGCGCGCCGCCATCCCGCCCGCGCTGCTGGACCTGGTGCCCACCCGGTCGAGCAAGGAGTTCCACGCCGCCGTCGCGCGGCTGCGCGCGATCGGCACCCGCATCGTCGCCGACTACCGCGCCCGCGACATCAAGCCGAGCAACGACCTCATGGCCCTGCTGTTCACCTCGCGCGACGAGGGCAACGAGCTGATGACGGACAAGCAGATCCACGAGGAGTTCATGACGCTGCTGACCGCCGGCTCGGAGACCACGCCCAGCGCGATGGGCTGGACGTGCTACCTGCTCGGGAAGCACCCGGACGTGCAGGAGCGAATCCAGGCCGAGGTCGACGAGGTGTTCCCCGACGGGGTGGTGACCGCGAAGGGCCTGCCGAAACTGGAGTACACCCGGCGGGTCGTGCACGAGTCGCTGCGGCTGTACCCGCCGGTGTGGGCGCTGGGCCGACGGACCGCCGAGGAGGTCGAGATCGGCGGCCACCTGCTGCCGGCGCGGACCCAGGTGTTCTACTCCATCCACGCCATCCACCACGACCCGAAGGTTTACGACGACCCGGAGAGGTTCGATCCGGACCGCTGGAAGGGTGAGCGCGCCAAGCAGGTCCCCCGCTCCGCGTTCACCCCGTTCGGCGCCGGCGTGCGCAACTGCATCGGCGAGTCCTTCGCCTGGACCGAGATCCAGGCCGTACTGGCCACGATGCTCGCGCGGTGGACGCTGCGGCCGGTGAGCAACGCCCCGGTTCCCCCGGTCGCGATGGGCGCGCTGGTGCCGGGCCCACTGCCGATGACCGTCGTCAAGCGCACGAGGTGACGAACCTCCCCCGCCACCGGGGGCGGTGCGCCCGACGCCCGACCCTTCCGCCCGCCGACCGAGGACCGTTGCCATGTCGACAGTGCAGAGCACAGCGGCCATCCCCGCCGCGTACACCCCGGGGAGCACCTTCTACCTCCCCGAGTTCCCCTACCTGCTGCCGGCACGCCGGCACCCGGCGAGCGACCGGATCCGGCGGAGCTGCGAGACCTGGGTCCGCGCGAACATGCGGTTCGCCATGGCCGATCAGGCGGAGATGGACGCCCTGATCGAGGAGGGGGCGGCGCTGTGGACCTGTTACGTGCTGCCCACCGCCGACGAGGACCGGCTGCTCAACCTCTGCAGGTACACCGAGTACCTCTCGGTGTTCGACAACGCGATGGTGGACCGGACCAAGATCGGGAAGGACCCGGACGCGGCCAAGGAGCTCTTCCACCGGGTGGTGAACATCCTCGACGACAGGGCCGTCGGGCCCGACTTCGAGTGGGGCAGGGTGCTCGGGGAGCTGTGGCGGGACATGCGGGTCGGGTTCCCCGAGCCGGTGTGGGACCGGTTCATGGCCGAGGTACGGCGTTTCCTGTCCGGCTGCGTCGCCGAGATCACCTCGCGCAGCGACGGCATGGTCTTCGACTACGACACCTACCTCAAGGTGCGCAGGGACAGTGTCGGGATGGGAATGTACTTCGTCCTCGGTGAGTACGGCCTCGGCATCGACCTCACCGAGGACCTCACGCGGCACGGCGAGCTGCGGGAGATCGTCGACATCGCGCTCGAGCACATCATGCTCACCAACGACCTGTTCTCCTTCCGCGCCGAGTGCGCGATGGACGACTACGTCAACGCGCTGGCGGTACTGCGGCTGAGCGAGGGGTTGGAGCTGCAGGACGCGGTGGACCGGCTGTTCACCGTCATCGAGGGCAGGCGCACCGACTTCATGGCCGCACGGCGACGACTGGAGTCCGGCGAGTTGGGCGGCCGGGCGGACGTGCGCGCCTACCTCGACGCGCTGTGGCACATGATGGCCGGCAACCTGCAGTGGTCCTACCTGACCTCGCGGTACAACGGGATCGGGCACGTCTGGAACAACGTGCGGTCCGGGATCGTCACCTTGCACGCCGACCGGACCGAGTTCAGCGACCGTCCCTACTGGAGCCTGGCCCGATGACCGCGACCGTCGCCGGCCAGGACGGGCCACCGAGGACCGCCACGTTCGCGGTCGCCGCCGGGCGGCTGCCCGGGGTGGGGCACACGCTGGCCGTCCTGCGCAACCCGCTGCGGTTCCTGTGCTCGCTGCAGCGGCAGGCCGACATCGTGCGGGTGGACCTCGGCCCGATGTCCACGCTGTTCCTCACCGCGCCCGACCTGATCAACACCATGCTGGTGGACCGCAGGGACAACTTCGACAAGGGGCGGTTCTACGACAAGGTCCGCCCGCTGGCCGGCAACGGCGTGGTGCTGGCCCAGGGCGCCGAGCACCGGCGGCAGCTGGCGATGATCAAGCCGGCGTTCCACCGCACCCAGCTCACCGGCTACACCGACGTGATGCACGCGGTGGTCGAGGAGCGGATCCGGGACTGGCGGGCGGGGCAGACGCTCGCGGTCGACAAGGAGATGCACACCATCACGCTGTGCATCCTGGCCCGGACCATGTTCGGCGCCGGCATCGCCGCCGACACCGCACGCGAGCTGGCCGAGCTGCTGCCCGACGTGCTGAAGGCGATCATGGTGCGCACCCTGGACCCGGGCGACGTGCTGGCGAGGCTCCCGCTGCCGATGAACCGCCGCTTCGACACGGCGCACGCCCGGCTCCGCGCCGCCATCCACAGGGTCATGCTGTCCTACCAGGACGGTGTCACCGACGGCACCGACATGCTGTCCATGCTGCTCGCCGCTCGCGACGAGCGGACCGGCCAGCCGATGACCGAGGACGAGATCTGCGACCAGATCGTGGCGGTCACCATGGCCGGCTCGGAGACCGCGGCCACCGCCATGACCTGGATGTTCCACGAGCTGGCCCGCCATCCCGAGGTCGAGCGCCGGGTGATGGACGAGGTGGGCGACGTGCTCGGCGACCGGCGGTGCACGTTCGCCGACGTGTCGAAGCTGCCGTACTGCCGGCGGGTGCTGCAGGAGGTGCTGCGGCTGCGCCAGCCGATCATGGTCATCTCGCGCCGGACCACCACCGAGGTCCCGATCGGCGGCGGCTGTCTCAGGGCCGGCGCGGAGCTGTTCTACAGCCCCTACGCCGTCTTCCGCGATCCGGCGCACTTCCCCGACCCGATGCGCTTCGACCCCGACCGGTGGCTCACCACGCCGGCCACGAACCTGCCCCGCGGCACCTACACGCCGTTCGGCGGCGGTCCCCGGCACTGCATCGGCGAGCACTTCGCCTGGGCGATGATGACCGTGGTACTCACCGAGATCGTCCGGCGCTGGCGGCTGCGCCCTGCGCCCGGCACCAGGGTGCGCGAGATGCCCTGGGCCACCATCAACCCCAGCTCGATGCCGATGGTCGCCACCCCCGCCGGGTGAGGACCACCGATCGAGCACCGACGAGCACCGACAGGACACCGACATGCCCGACCAGAACGCCGCGACCACCACGGTCGCCGCGCGACTCGACCCCCAGTCCCCCGGGTTCGTCGAGAACCCGTACGACGCCTACGCCGCGGTTCGGCAGACCGCGCCGGTTGTCGAGGCCGGCCCCGGCTTCTACGTGGTCACCGGTCGCACCGAGACGACCACGCTGCTGCGCGACCACGACCGGTTCACCAGCAGGAAGAACCTCGACGGTGCCTTCCCGTTCACCCCGGAGACCCAGGCCGTGCTGGAGGACTCGCTGTTCTTCCGGGTCGCACTGTTCAATGTGGAGCCACCGGAGCACAGCGCGTTCCGCTCGCTGGTGAGCGAGGCGTTCACCCCCCGGGAACTGCGCCGGAGGGAGCCGGGCATCCGGGCACTGGCCGAGCGGCTGGTCCGCGGGTTCGCCGCCGACGGCCACGCCGACCTGCTGACCCAGTTCGCCTACCCCCTGCCGATGACCGTCATCTGCGACATCATCGGCGTGCCGGCGCAGGACCACGCGATGGTGAAGGCGTGGAACAACGCCTGGCTCGGCCTGCAGGTGCTGCCACTGGAGCCGGAGCAGCAACTGGCCAGCGCGAAGACGGTCGTCGAGTACGAGTCCTACTTCCGGAACCTGATCGCCGAGCGAACCCGCAACCCGACCGACGACCTGCTCTCCCACCTCGCCGCGGCGACCAGGGAGAAAGAGCCGGTGTGCACGGTGGACGACGTGATCGTCGCGATGCGGGTGATGCTCGCCGCGGGGCACGAGACCACCACCAACCTGATCGCGAACACCGCCGCGAACCTGCTGTCCGAGCGAACTCTGTGGGAGGCCGTGGCGACCGACCGCGGGCTCATCCCGGCCGCCGTCGAGGAGGGCCTGCGGTTCGACTCGTCGGTGCAGGGCACCCCCCGCTTCACCACCGAGGACGTGCGGCTCGGCGGGGTCGACATCCCCGCACACTGCCGCGTGCAGGCGATGATCGCCGCCGCCGGCCGGGACCCGGGGTGGGTGGACGATCCCGACAGCTTCCGGCTCGACCGGCAGGGCCCACCGCGGCACCATGCCTTCGGCCACGGCATCCACTTCTGCATCGGAGCCCCGCTGGCCAGGATGGAGGCGACGATCGCGTTCGAGACGCTGGTCGAGCACCTGCCCGACCTCGCGATCGCCGAAGGGCACCAGCTCAGCCACCAGCCGGGCGGGTTCGTGTTCCGCGGGCTGACCGCGCTGCCGGTGACCTGGACCGCGCCCACCGGTTCCTGAGCCGGCGGGCGCGGGATGGACACCGGGATGGACACCGGGATGGAACCCATCGCCGAGCGGCGCGCACGGCTGCGGGCGCGGTACCGGACCTGGCGGCCGATGGCGCTGCACGAGCGGGTCGACGCGGTGCGCGCGGAGCACCCCGACCGGCCGCTGGTGATCACCGACGAGATCACGTTGCGCTACCGCGACGTCGTCGACTGGTCCGTCCGGCTGGCCGACGGGCTCTGGGCTCTCGGCGTCCGCCCCGGCGACCGGGTGGCGATGGTGATGGCCAACCACCCCGAGTTCGTGCCGCTGAAGGTGGCGATCTCCCGGGCCGGCGCGGTCGCGGTGCCGCTGAACTTCCTGTACCGGTCCGCGGAGCTGGGCTACGTGCTCCGCCAGTCGCGCTGCCGCGTGCTGGTGACGATGTCCGGTTACCGGGATCTCGACCACCTGGCGATGCTGGACGAGATCGCGCCGGGGTGGCGGGACGGCCGGTCGCCGAGCCTGCCGTCGCTGCGCGCCGTGGTGGTGCTGCCCACCGAGCCGCCGGCGGCGCGGCCACTGGACGGGGTGACCACCGTGGCCGGTCTCGCCGAGTTGGGCGACCGGTACGCCGGGGCCACCACGGCGGTGCGGGTGTCCGGCGACGACGTCGGCGACATCCTGTACACCTCCGGCACCACCGGCACGCCCAAGGGCGTGATGGTCTCGCACGACGCGACCCAGCGCGACGCCTACGCCAGCGCCCTCACCCGCGGGTTCGCCGACGGGCGGCGGATTCTGTTCTCGCTGCCCTGCTACCACATGTTCGGCCTGGTCGAGGGCTTCCTCGCGGCGCTGTTCGTGGGTGGCGCGATCATTCCGCAGCCGCGGTTCGACCCGGACGCCTACCTGGCCGGCGTCGAGCGGCACCGCGCCGAGGACGTCCTCTGCGTGCCGACCATGACGGTGGCCCTGCTGGAGTGTCCCGGCCGGGAGAAGTACGACCTGTCCTCCCTGCAGGCGATCCTGTCCGGCGCGGCGCCCGCGCCGGCCTGGCTGTGGGAACGGGTCCGGGCCGAGTTGGGGGTCACGGAGATCGTCACCGGCTACGGGATGACCGAGTTCGGCGGCGCGACCACGATGAGCCGGCCGGAGGACCCGCTGGACGTCGTGGCCAGCACCGTCGGGCGGATCAAGCTCGCCGGGGCGGCGGGGCTGGGTGACGGGACCGGCCGGCTGGTCGAGTACAAGACGGTCGACCCGATGAGCGGGGCCGACCTGCCACCGGGCGGCGAGGGCGAGCTGGCCTGCCGCGGACCGACGGTGATGCGGGGCTACTGGGACGAGCCGGAGGAGACGGCGGCCGTGCTGCGGGACGGTTGGGTGCGCTCCGGCGACCTCGGCCGGGTCCGCCCGGACGGCAACGTGGTGCTCACCGGCCGCAGCGGGGACCTCTACAAGACCGGCGGCGAGCTGGTGATGCCGAAGGAGGTCGAGGAGCTGCTCACCCGCCAGCCCGGGATCAGCCAGGCGCACGTGGTGGGCGTGCCCGACGAGCGGTGGGGCGAGGTGGGCGTGGCGTGGATCGTGCCCGAACCCGGCGCCGAGGTGACCGCGGAGGAGGCCGTCGCGGCCTGCCGACGCGGCCTCGCCCGGTTCAAGGTGCCCCGGCACGTGCTGCTCACCAGCGCCGCCGAGCTGCCGGTGACCCCCACCGGGAAGGTGCGGAAGTTCGTGCTGCGCGAGCGGGCCGCCCGTTTGGTGTCCACAACGGACGGAAAATCGAGCGAAGGGGGTGGCAGATGACCACGGAACGTCCACTGGCCCCCAGCGAGGCGTTCCACGCCGCCATGGGGTGGTCGGGAACCTACTCGGTGGTGAGCCGGGGACAGCTCGACGTGGAGGCGATGACCCGCGCGTTCGACGCGCTGTGCGCCGAGGCGCCGCTGCTGCGCGCCCGGATCGGGCGGACAGGGTCCGGCTTCCGCTTCCGTGTCGCCGACCAGGGCCCACCCGACGTCAGCATCCTGCGCCCCGGTCAGGGGTCCTACCTGGACGAGCTGGTGCGGCCGCTGGACCCGGACCGGGGACTGGCCCGGCTCACCGTGCTGCGCGGCGACGAGCTGCACCACGTGGTGCTCGTCCTGCACCACGCGATCGCCGACGCCGGCTCCGGGGTCGCCCAGTTCGGCCGGCTCTGGCGGCACTACACCGCGGTGGTGCGCGGGCAGCCGCCGGCCGGCCGGGTCCGGCACGAGCTGCCGCCGCCGGCGGAGGAGCTGCTCTTCGCGCGGGGCTGGGCCAAGCCGCCCGGCTGGGACGACGCCGCGGTGGAGGCCACCCACGCGCTGGCGGCGGCCGCCGGCGCCGTCCCGGCGCAGCCGGTGGTCGCCGACCGGGTCCGGCTCGACCCGGACGAGACCGCCCGGCTGACCGGCCGGGCCAGGACCGCGGGGCTGTCGGTGCACGCACTGGTCAGCGGCTGCCTGCTGGTGGCCTGCCGGGAGGAGCTGACCCCGGGCGACGAGCCGGTGCGGGTGGTCTGCGGCTCGCCGGCCGACCTCCGCGGGCGGGTGACCCCGCCCGTTCCGGCCATCGAGTCGACCAACGTCCTCAGCGGGATCAACACCAGGGTCATGGTGGCCAGGGGCGCGGACCCGGTCGCCGTCGGCAAGGACGTCGGCGCCCAACTCGAGGCCAGCCTCGCCGCCGGCGAGCCGTTCGCCACCCTGCTCGACTCCCGGCGGTTCGCCACGCCGGACGACGAGCCGGTGGACTACGTCGTGTCCAACCTCGGTGCCCTGCCCCCGTTCGAGTCCCCCGCCGGGCTCGACGTCACCGACTTCCGCGGGTTCCAGACCATTACCCTGCCGGGGCTGCTGCTCTACGTCGTGAGCTCCTACCTCGGCCGGCTCAGCGTGGACCTGGTCACCCCGGCCGGCTACCTGACCGACCAGCAACGCACCCGGATCACCGAGCGCGGGGCCGAGCTCCTGCGGCAGGCCGCGGAGTGGCACCCGGAGGAGAAGAGATGACCATCGACACGGACTCGCCGATGCGGCTGCCGATCACCCGGCGGAGCGTGCTGGACCCACCGCCGGAGCTGGCCGAGCTGCGGCAGCGCTGCCCGGTGGCCCCGCTGACCTACGTCGACGGGCACATCGGCTGGCTCGTCACCAGCTACGAGCTGGCCCGCGCCGTGCTGCAGGACAACCGGTTCAGCTCGCGACCGGAGCTGCGGCACTCGGCCGTGCACCTGGTGCTGGGCGACGGGCAGCCACCGGAGGAGGACGTCCCCGGGATGTTCGTCGGCATGGACCCACCCGAGCACACCCGGTACCGCAAGCTGCTCACCGGTGAGTTGAACGTGCGGCGGATGCGCCAGCTCGAGCCGCAGATCGCGGAGACCGCGAACATGCTGGTCGACCAGATGCGCGCCACGGGCACGGAGGCCGACCTGGTGCCGGCGTTCGCCTCACCGCTGCCGTCGCTGGTGATCTGCGACCTGCTCGGCATCCCGTACGCGGAGTGGCAGACGATCCGGCCGGTGTCGGAGAGGATGCTGCGCACCGACTCGAGCGCGGAGGAGGTCAAGGACTGCTTCGCGAAGATCTTCGAGTTCCTCGCCGAGGTGGTGCAGCGCAAGAAGCGGGAGCCGGAGGACGACCTGGTCTCCGGGCTGATCGCGCTCGACGAGCTCAGCGACGTCGAGATCACCGCGATCGCGTTCCAGCTGTTCACCGCGGGGCACGAGACGACCGCCAACATGCTGGCGCTGGGCACGTACACCCTGCTCACCCACCCCGACCAGCTCGCCGCGCTGCGGGCCGACCTCGACCTGACCGAGGGCGCGGTGGAGGAGCTGCTGCGCTATCTGACGGTGATCCAGTTCGGCATCTCCCGGGCCGCGCTGGAGGACGTGGAGCTGGCCGGCACGACGATCCGCGCCGGGCAGACGGTCACCGTCTCGCTGCCGGCGGCCAACCGCGACCCGGCCCGGTTCACCGACCCGGACGTCCTCGACATCCGGCGACCGGCGACCGGCAACGTGGCGTTCGGCTTCGGAGTGCACCAGTGCGTGGCCCAGCAGCTGGCCAGGGCCGAAATGCGAATCGGCTTCCGCACGCTGTTCCAGCGACTTCCCGACCTGCGGCTGGCGGTGCCGGCGGAGGAGGTCCCCATGCGGGACGGGGCGATCGTGTACGGCGTGACGGCATTGCCGGTCACCTGGTGACATGTGGTTGCGGATCGAGGCCGACACCGGGCGCTGCGCGGGCGCCGGGATGTGCGCCCTGGTGGGGCCCGCGCTGTTCGACCAGACCGACGACGACGGCACCGTCGTGATCCTGCGGCGGGTGGTGTCCGGCGAGGCCGCCGAGCTGGCCGTGGAGTGCGCCGGCAACTGCCCGACCGGTGCCATCTCCGTGCGACCCGTCGAGGAGGGTTCGAGTGCGCAGGTATGCCACGCTCCGGCGGATCCTGGCGCTTGACCCCGCCCGGGACTTCGAACGGATCTACCGGATCACCACGACGCTGGAGTTTCCCTGGGACACCACGCAGGCCCTCAGCCTCGCGCTGTTCCGCACCTATGCGGTGCCCAGCATCGGCGGGCTGCTCGCCCGGACCGGCGAGTTCACCCGGCGCGCGCAGAAACGGTACGACGACACCACGCTGATTCTCGACGCGGTGATCGAGCACGGAATGGACAGCCGGCCCGGGCGGACCGCGATCCGCCGGATGAACCAGATGCACGGCGCGTACCCCATCGGCAACGCCGACATGCGGTACGTGCTCGCCACCTTCGTCGTGTGCCCGATCCGGTGGATCGACCGCTTCGGCTGGCGCCCGCTCGCCGAGGCGGAACGGGTCGCGATGGCGAACTTCTACCGGGCGTTGGGCCGGCGCATGGGCATCCGCGACATCCCGGCGACCCACCAGGAGTTCGCCCTGCTGCTGGACGAGCACGAGCGGGTCCACTTCCGGTTCGATCGGGGCGGGCGGGAGGTGGCGGACGCGACCCTCGACCTGCTCGCGACGTTCCGGCCGTTCCGGTACCTGCCGGCCCCGGTGGTACGGCGGGTGGTGTACGCACTGCTCGACGACGGCCTGCTCGCGGCGTTCGACTTCCCGCGGCCGGGCCGGGTTGAGCAGGCCGCCACCACCGCCACGCTCCGGGCACGGGCGCGACTCGTCCGGCTGCTGCCGCCCCGTTCCGAGCCCAGGTTCCCCCGCGAGTCGTCCAACGTCCGGGGCTGTCCCGGCGGCTACGACATCGCGCGGCTCGGCACCTTTCCGCGGTCAGGACGGTCGCATACCGATCCCTCGAGCACGCCTCGAGTGGCCGATTGAACCGGGCCCGCCGACCGATTTCGATTCTTCGGGTCGCGAGACTCACTGGGAGTGAGCGCAATAGCACCCGACCGAGCGGTGGGCGGATGAAGATCACCCGAATGGCCTGAGCAGAACGTCGATTCAGCCCTTCACGGCTCTTCGCCGGATCGCTACAGTGGACTCGTGGCCATCGCCGGCTCCGGTAACCGAAACGAAAGCTGACCAAGAGCGGCGGACCACGAACACTGGGTGGACAACACGGTCTCGAACTGGGGAAATCAACGACGAACGACGATGTCGCGGACCGGTGTGCCCGATTCGCGGCAACGGCGACGTCGGCAGTTTCACCGACTGCCGCTATCCGTGGATGACCACTGGCCACGGCACGAGGAAATTGTAGTCGAACGGTTTGGAGTTGACTGCGAAATGGGTTCCAACACTCGCTTGCGCAAGGCGGCGGCGGTCGTCGCGATCGGCGCGGGGATGACGCTGGCCGGAATGGCCCCGGCCATGGCCGCGGCGGCGACCGTCAGCGCTGACCCGAACACCGGGCTGGCACCGGGCCAGACCATCACGGTGAGCGGGTCCGGTTTCGCCGCCGGGTCCACCCTGCGCGTCGCGGAGTGCGGCGTGGGTGACGCCGGGCTCGGCAGCTGCAACGCCGCCGACGCCAGCCAGGTGACGACCGACGGCAACGGCGCGTTCACCACCCAGCTCACCCTCCGGATGACGTTCGACGGGGTGGACGGCAACGGCAACCCCGGCGGGGCGGTGGACTGCTCGAAGGAGGAGTGCTTCGTCGTCGCCGTCGACACGGAGTCGACGGCCGCCACCACGCCGATCAGCTTCGGCTGACCCGTTCGGTGGCGGCGTCTCCCGGTTCCCCCGGGAGGCGCCGCCACCGGCGGCGCTACGGGTACGGGTCGCAGCTGGCCGAGCCGACCACGATGTCGCCGCTGGCCGGGCCGCCCTCCGGGAAGAGGGTGATGCGCACGGTGTTCGTGGTCATGCTGCCGTCGGCCGGGGTGGGCACCACCAGCTCGTTCACCACGATCCTCGCCATCGGGGGGTCGCCAGCGGCCCGGCCCGGCACGAGGATCGCGTGGTTGGTGGGGATGTCCCTCGGCACCGTGAACCCGGACACCCCACCCAGCTCGATGCCGCCGGCGCTGCCGGTGCCGGTGGTGTCGCACCGCGCGGAGTACGTGCCCACCGTGAGCGTCGGCCCGCCGAACCGCCGCAGCACGGTCGTCTCGAACCGCTGTCCGCTGACCCGGGCGAACGCGGTGCCCTCGGCGTCCCGGCCGCACGTGGTCTCGCCCCGCCCGTAGCTGGTGTGCCGGCCGACCAACGTCCCGTCCGACGAGTTCCGCGTCCGACCGTCGACCGCGCACCGGGAGACCGGCTCCTGCGGTGCGGCCTGCCCGCCCACCACCACGTCGACGCTGCCCAGCGCACCGGAGGCCACCGGGGCGGCGGCCGCCCGCGCGGGAACCGGCGTGCCCACCATGCCACCGGCCAGCGCGGCCACCACCGCGGCGCGGGTCATCGTGCTCCGGACGTTCGACATTCGGTACTCCTCGCCAGGCGGGTAGAACATTCCACGGTCGACATCGGTGGCCGGCGCGCCGAACCTGACCCGCGGCGGCTCATCCCACCCGGACGAGTGGATCGTGACCGTGAGAAATCCGACTCGTCCGAGCCGTCCTGGATCGCGCCGCGCTACGTTGCGCACGCAGCGCAGAACGTCCACTGGAGGTCTCTCGTGTCCACGCTGTCCCTCGCCACCCGCAAGCCCGTCCTCGCCGACCTGGTGCCGGGCGCGCTCGCCCGGGACATCACGCTCGTCGTCGCCGGCGCGGCCCTGACCGGGCTGGCCGCCCAGGTGGTACTGCCGGTGCCGGGCAGCCCGGTGCCGATGACCGGGCAGACCTTCGCCGCGCTGCTGGTGGGCGCGGCGCTGGGATGGCGGCGCGGCGGCGCGGCCCTGCTGCTGTACCTGGTCGCCGGCGCGGCCGGGGTGCCGTGGTTCAACGGCGGCAGTGCCGGGCTGTTCGGCGCGAGCGCGGGCTACGTCGTCGGCTTCGTGTTCGCCGCCGCACTGGTCGGCGCGCTCGCCGGACGTGGCGGCGACCGCACGCCACTGCGCACCGCCGGCACGATGGCCCTGGGCAACCTGGTGATCTACGCGGTCGGCGTGCCGTGGCTGATGGCCACCGCCTCGCTCGACCTCACCGGCGGCCTGGCCAAGGGCGTGCTGCCGTTCCTGGTCGGCGACGCGCTGAAGATCGCGGTCGCCGCCGGCCTGCTGCCGGCCACCTGGGCACTGGTCCGCCGGTTCCGCCGGGAGGGCTGAACCGGGCACGGGCGCCGGGCCGCTCTGACGGACCTGCCCGGTACCGTCTCCTCCCGTGCCCGCACTCACCGAACTCCCCACCGTCCGCGCGTTGCTGGAGCACGCGGTGGCGGCGGTGGGCGGCACCGAGCGCGAGGGACAGGTGCGGATGGCCGAGGCGGTCGAC
The DNA here is from genome assembly GCF_900115565.1 of Amycolatopsis arida. Lineage (GTDB taxonomy): Bacteria > Actinomycetota > Actinomycetes > Mycobacteriales > Pseudonocardiaceae > Yuhushiella > Yuhushiella arida. The sequence continues at coordinate 128,418 of NZ_FOWW01000002.1, forward strand.
CGCGCCATCCGCACCGGGGAGCACCTCGCCGTGCAGGCGGGCACCGGCACCGGAAAGTCGTTGGCCTACCTCGTGCCGGCCATCCGACACGCGGTGGAGCGGGAGGCCACCGTCGTGGTCTCCACGGCCACCATCGCGCTGCAGCGCCAGCTCGTCGACCGCGACCTGCCCCGGCTGGCCACGGCACTGCGGAAGCCGCTGGGCCGGGAGCCCACGTTCGCCATCCTCAAGGGCCGGCGCAACTACCTCTGCCTGCACCGGTTGGACACCGGCGCGCCGGAGGAGCCGGAGGACACCGCGCTGTTCGACCCGTTCGCGGTGTCCCGGCTGGGCAAGGAGGTCCGCCGGCTGCACGAGTGGTCCTCGGACACCGAGACCGGCGACCGCGACGAGCTCGTGCCCGGGGTGACCGACCAGGCGTGGCGCCAGGTGTCGGTCACCGCGAAGGAGTGCCTCGGCGTCGCCCGCTGCCCGGTCGGCACCGACTGCTTCGCGGAGCGGGCCCGCGCCGAGGCCGGCCGCGCCGACGTGGTGGTGACCAACCACGCGCTGCTGGCGATCGACGCGTTGCAGGGCTATCAGGTGCTGCCCGAGCACGACGTGGTGATCATCGACGAGGCGCACGAGCTGGTCGACCGGGTCACGTCGGTGGCCACCGCGGAGCTGACCGCGGCGATGGTCTCGGTCGCCACCCGGCGCTGCGGCAAGTTGATCGACGCCGAGATCGCCGACCGGCTGATGGAGGCCGGCGAGGGCCTCGCCCTCGTGCTGGACGACGTGCCGGCCGGGCGGCTGGACGCCCTGCCGGCGCCGCTGGCCGGATCGCTCACCGCGGTGCGCGACGCCGCGCACGCCTGCCTGACCGCGCTCGGCTCCGAGCGCAAGGAGGACGTGGACGAGGCCACCGCGCGCCGGCTGGCCCGCTCGCTGCTGGAGGAGGTGCACGACACGACGGTCCGGATGCTGGACGCGCACGAGCCGGACCAGGCCGACCAGCGCGACGTGGTGTGGCGCAGCGGCGACCAGTACGGGGCCGCGCCGCGCCCGCCGGCGTTGCGGGTCGCACCGCTGTCGGTGGCCGGCCTGCTGCGCGAGCGGGTCTTCGGCGCCACCACCACCGTGCTGACGTCGGCCACCCTGACCCTCGGCGGCACGTTCGACACGCTGGCCCGGCAGTGGGGCCTCCCGCCGCGGCGGGAAACGACTCCGGTTGCTCCGGTGCCCTCCGCGACGGCGACCGAGAAGGCACCACCGAGCGACACGTCCGAGCCGCGGTGGACCGGGCTCGACGTCGGCTCCCCGTTCGACTACCGCCGCAACGGCATCCTCTACGTCGCTCGGCACCTGCCGCCGCCCGGCCGGGACGGGCTCGGTGCCGCGACGCTGGCCGAGCTGGCCGAGCTGATCGACGCCGCCGGCGGGCGCACCCTCGGGCTGTTCTCGTCGATGCGCGCGGCCAAGCAGGCCACCGAGGAGCTGCGCGGCCGGGTGGAGCACCCGATCCTGTGCCAGGGCGAGGACAGCACGGCGTTGCTGGTGCGGACGTTCGCCGAGCAGCCGCGCACGTGCCTGTTCGGGACGCTGTCGTTGTGGCAGGGCGTCGACGTGCCGGGGCCGTCGCTGCAGCTGGTCGTGGTGGACCGGTTGCCGTTCCCCCGGCCGGACGACCCGGTGTCCTCGGCGCGGCAGCGCGCGGTGGAGGCACGGGGTGGCAACGGGTTCCTCACCGTGGCCGCCACGCACGCCGCGCTGCTGCTGGCGCAGGGCATCGGCCGGCTGCACCGCACCACCACCGACCGGGGCGTGGTGGCGGTGCTGGACTCCCGGCTGACCACGGCCCGCTACGCCGGGTTCCTGCGCGCGTCGCTGCCGCCGTTCTGGCCGACGGTCGATCCGCGGGTCGCGCGGGACGCGTTGCGCCGGCTCGACGCGGCCGCCCCGACCGGGTGAGCGCGGCCCCTGCCCACTACGGTGGACAGAACGCCACGAGCTGAGGGAGAGGTTGTTGTCCCAAGACTCATCGAGCGCGCGGTCCCGCATGGTCAGTGTCGACGACACCGGTGTGCGGCGCCGCTTGGCCGACGGCAGCGAGGAGTCCGTCACCTGGGCCGAGCTGACCACGGTGGTGATCCGGGTGATCCCGGAGGGGCCGTGGAAGGAGGACGTCTTCTTCATGCTGGCCGGCCCGGACGGGTCCGGCACGGCGGTGCCCAGCGGCGACCCGGCCGCCGACGCGCTGCTCGAACGGCTGCAGCGGCTGCCCGGCTTCGACCACGACAAGTTCGTCGAGGCGATGACCACCGACGCCGACGAGGCCTACGTCGTGTGGAGCGCGGGCCAGACCACCACCTGACCACGCGCACCGCGCCGCTGCCTCCGTCGCCCAGTACCCGAACCACCGGAGTCGGTCGACGGTGTCCCGCTCCACGATCCACCGCACGGGCTGCCCGGTCACGTGCGCGACCAGGTCGAAGTCTCCGTCGTGGTGCGGGACCGTCAGCTCCATCCGGAGCGCCATCGCGGCGACGACGAGATCGGGCTGCGTCACCTCGGAAGGCACGACGGGGCGGGCCAACGCGGTGACGCCGGGGCGAGCACGGCGACCGGAACGGCGAACACGGGGTGGCGGTCAGCGCCAGCGGGCGAGGACGGTGACCGTGCCGGGGGCGACCTCGGTGTAGCCCGCGTCCCGCACGGCGACCACGCCGCGCTCCCGCCACGCCCGCTCCGGCTCGGCGCCAGGGTGCAGCGCCGCCCACTCCGCGGGCGTCGGGGTGCGCACCGCGCAGCGGAAATCCCGGCCGGCCCACTCCGCGCGCCGGCCGGTGTCGAGCAGCGCGGCCAGGATCATCGTCGCGTGCCCGACCTGCGCGGCGGCCTTGCCGACGGTCATCGGAACCCGGGGGTTGAGCAGCAGCAACGGCACGCCGTCCGACACCGGTCCCGGCTCGTCGGCCGGCAGCTCGCTGCCGGAGATCTGCAACCGGGACACCTCCTTCGGAGTGTCGGTTACCCGGCCCGGCACCAGCGCCCGCGCCTCGGCCCCGCCCACCGCGACCGTCACGCCCGGCAGGTCCTGGACCGCGCGCCAGTGCGCCCCGCGCGCCCGGCGGGCCACCTTCCGGATCCGGCCGCGCAGCCACGCCGCCACCGGCTCGTGCCATTCGCCGCCCTCGGCGGCCCGCTCGTCCAGGCACACCGCGACCGCCGCGGCCGCGGCCGCCTCCAGCACCGCGGTCCGCGCCGGCGGCTCGGCCCGCTCCAGCCGCAGCACCACCGGCATGACGCGCACGTCGGCGGTGTCGGCGGTCTCGACGGTCGCCGGCGCGGGCAACCGCAGCCACGACGCGTACCGGGCGGCCAGCGGGTCGAGCACACCATCCGCCCGCGCGTGTTCGCCGTTCCCGTCACCGTGTTGGCGGCTGGCGTCGCGGTGTTGGCCGTTCCCGTCACCGTGTTGGCCGTTGGCGTCGCTGGGTTAACCGGGGGCGTCAGCGCGTTGGCCGTTCCCGCCGGTGGCGCCGCTCACGGGCGGGTGAGGTCGAGGCCGTCGGCGGCGTCGGCGGCCTCCACCTCGGCCCTGGTGACACCGAGCACGAACAGCACGGCGTCGAGGTAGGGGTGGGACAGCGCGGTGTCGGCCACCTCGCGCAGCGCCGGCTTGGCGTTGAACGCCACACCCATCCCCGCGGTGGCGAGCATGTCGATGTCGTTGGCGCCGTCGCCCACCGCCACGCACTGCGCCAGCGGGATGCCGTACTCGGCGGCGAACCGGCGCAGCGCGGCGGCCTTGCCCGGCCGGTCGACCACCGGCCCGACGACCCTGCCGGTGAGCCGGCCGTCCACGATCTCCAGTTCGTTGGCCGCGGCGAAGTCCAGGCCGAGGTCGGCGACCAGCCGATCGATGACCCGGGTGAACCCACCGGAGACCACCCCGCAGCGGAAGCCCAACCGCTTGAGGGTGCGCACGGTGGTCCGCGCGCCCGGGGTCAGCTCCAGCGTCGCGGCGACCTCGTCCAGCGCCGACTCCGGCAGGCCCTTCAGCAGCGCCACCCGGTGCTCCAGCGACTCCGTGAAGTTCAGCTCCCCGCGCATGGCGGCCTCGGTGACCTGCCGGATCTCCGCCTCGACGCCGGCGTGGGCGCCGAGCATCTCGATCACCTCGCCCTGCACCAGGGTCGAGTCCACGTCGAACACCACCAGCCGCTTGGCCCGCCGGGCGAGGCCGGCTCGCTCGACCGCCAGGTCCAGCCCGACCTCCGCGGCCACGTCGGCGATCACCGAGCGCAGCTCGCCGTCGGCCTCCGTGGTGTCGGCGGCGACCGAGACATGCATCTCGAGCCCGGTCACCGGGTAGTCGGCGACGCTGCGGATGGCGTCGATGTTGGCGTTCAGCGCGGCGAGCCGGCGGGCCACCTCGGCGAACCCGCGCGCGGTGAGCGGCCGGCCGAGCACCACGAGCACGTGGGTGGAGCCGCGGCTGCCGGGAGCGAACGGCTGGGCCCCGATCGCGGGGCCGATCCGCACCTCCACCTGCATCCCGACGGTGGCCATGGCCTGCTCAACGGCCTCCTGCAGCGCCTCGGGGTCGCTGGCCACGGCCACCAGCACGCCCAGCACCAGCTGGTCGCGGATCACCACCTGCTCGACGTCGAGCACCTCGACGCCGTGCCGGGTCAGCGCCGCGAAGAGCACCGACGAGACGCCGGGCTTGTCCGGGCCGGTCGTCGTGATCAGAACGGGCGTCGCCGACGGCCGATCCGGAGTGCTCATCGCTCGCTCGAGTTGTCCCTGTCGTGGTCGCCGGGGATGACGGCCTGGGTGAGCGCCTCGGACGGCGCGCGCCGGGCCTCCGGGTGCGCACGCGGCTTACCGGTGAAGGTGATGTGGCCCTCGCCGTGCATCCGCTCGACCATGTGCGGGTAGTGCAGCTCGAACGCCGGCCGCTCGGAGCGGATCCGGGGCAGCTCGGTGAAGTTGTGCCGCGGCGGCGGGCAGGACGTGGCCCACTCGAGCGAGTTGCCGTAGCCCCACGGGTCGTCGACCGTGACGACCTCGCCGTAGCGGTAGCTCTTGAACGCGTTCCAGAAGAACGGCAGCGTCGACGCGCCGAGGATGTAGGCGCCGATCGTGGAGATCGTGTTCAGCGTGGTGAACCCGTCGCTGGCGAGGTAGTCGGCGTAGCGCCGGGGCATGCCCTCGTTGCCCAGCCAGTGCTGCACGAGGAACGTGCCGTGGAAGCCGATGAACGTGGTCCAGAAGTGCAGCTTGCCCAGCGGCTCGTCCATCATCCGGCCGGTGATCTTCGGGAACCAGAAGTAGATCCCGGCGAAGGTGGCGAACACGATCGTGCCGTAGAGCACGTAGTGGAAGTGGGCGACCACGAAATAGCTGTCGGACACGTGGAAGTCGATGGCCGGCGCGGCCAGCAGCACACCGGACAGGCCACCGAAGAGGAAGGTGACCAGGAAGCCGATGGTGAACAGCATCGGCGTCTCGAAGGACAGCTGCCCCTTCCACATGGTGCCGATCCAGTTGAAGAACTTCACGCCGGTGGGCACCGCGATCAGGAAGGTCATGAAGGCGAAGAACGGCAGCAGCACGGCGCCGGTCGCATACATGTGGTGCGCCCACACGGCCACCGACAGCGCCGCGATGCCGAGCGTCGCCCAGACCAGGGTCTTGTAGCCGAAGATCGGCTTGCGGCTGAACACCGGGATGATCTCGCTGGCGATGCCGAAGAACGGCAGCGCGACGATGTAGACCTCGGGGTGGCCGAAGAACCAGAACAGGTGCTGCCACAGGATCACGCCGCCGTTGGCCGGGTCGAACACGTGCGCCCCGAGGTGCCGGTCGGCGAGCAGGCCCATCAGCGCGGCGGTGAGGATCGGGAACGCCAGCAGCACCAGGATGCTGGTCACCAGGATGTTCCAGGTGAAGATCGGCATCCGGTACATGGTCATGCCGGGGGCGCGCAGGCAGACCACCGTGGTGACCATGTTGACCGCGCCGAGGATCGTGCCGAGACCGGACACCACCAGCCCGGAGATCCACATGTCGGCGCCGACGCCCGGGGAGTGGATCGCGTCGGACAGCGGGGTGTAGGCGAACCAGCCGAAGTCGGCCGCGCCGCCCGGGGTGAGGAAGCCAGCCATCACGATCAGGCCGCCGAACAGGTACAGCCAGTAGGAGAAGGCGTTCAGCCGCGGGAACGCCACGTCCGGCGAGCCGATCTGCAGGGGCAGCACGAAGTTCGCGAAGCCGAACAGGATCGGGGTGGCGTACAGCAGCAGCATCACCGTGCCGTGCATGGTGAACAGCTGGTTGTACTGCTCCGCGGAGAGGAACTGCTGGCCGGGGCGGGCCAGCTCGGTACGGATCAGCATCGCCATCGCGCCGCCCGCCATGAAGAAGGCGAGCGACGTGACCAGGTACATGATGCCGATCTGCTTGTGGTCCGTGGTGCGGAACAACCGCAGCAGGTACGAACCCTTCACCGACTCGCGCGCTGGGTAGGGCCGCGTGGCGATCGGCTTGGGGGCTACGGCCGTCACTCCTGCCTCCTGCAGTCAACCTTGTGGTGGTCGTTCGGTGTCGCCCCCGGGGCCGGTGGCCCGCGCGAGCGGCGGCTAGGGGGATCGTAGCCGTCACCGCTCCACCGGCCGCGCACCGGCTGCCAGGATCACTCCGCGCCCGTTCGGCTGGTGGTGGCGGCGGTGGCGGCCGGCCGGCGATTCGGTCTACCGGTGGGTAGCCCGGTGGCACCGGTCCGCCGGTCGAACGTGCTGGTGAGGCTCGGCTCGGTGGCCGCCAGGACGCCGGCGACCCCGGCTCACCCGGCCCGATCCCGCGGCGGCGCCGGCCCGGGGTGTGACGCTCGCCGCGTTCTCCGCCCGGGTGCTGGCGTGGGTGATCGCGCCCACCCCATTGTCACCGCCTCCACTCGACCGGAGCGGTGTCCCCGTCGCGGCGCGGCACGGCCTTCGTGGCGTCCGGGTGCCCTGCGGATCAGGGCAGCACGCGGCGGGTGGCGAGGGCGATCAGCCGCTGGTAGCCGGCGCCGAGCACCCGGGGCAGCGCGTCGATGACGTAGGCGTCCGGGCCGATGAGGATGCGCGCGCGGTTGCGCTCGACGCCGCGCACGATCGTCCGCGCCGCGACCTCCGGGCTGGTCCGCGCGATCCGGTCGAACAACCGCGCCGCGCGCTCGGCGTCGGCGCCCTCCAGGCCGCGAGCGTCCCTGGCGATGTTGGTCCGGATGCCGCCGGGGTGCACGCAGCTCACCCCGACCGGCCGCCGCTCGCTCAGCATCTCCTGGCGCAGCGCCTCGGTGAATCCGCGCACGGCGAACTTGGCGGCGTTGTAGGCGCTCTGCGTGGGCACGCCGATGAACCCGAAGACGCTCGACAGGTTCACCAGGTGCCCCTCGCCGGAGGCGATCAGGTGCGGCAGGAACGCCTTGGTGCCGTGCAGCACGCCCCCCAGGTTGATGCCCAGCAGCCAGTCGAGCTGCTCCCAGGTCATCTCCTCGACCGTGGCGGTCAGCGCGACGCCGGCGTTGTTCACCACCAGGTTCACCCGGCCGAAGTCCCGCGCGACCTCGTCGGCGTGCGCGAGCACCGCGGCCCGGTCGGCGACGTCGAGTGGGTAGGACCGCACGTCCGCGCCGGCCTTCTCGCAGTGCGCCGCGGTGTCGGCGACCCGTTCCTCGTGCACGTCCGAGAGCGCCAGCCGGGCGCCACGGCCGGCCAGCTCGAGCGCGAGCGCCCTGCCGATTCCCGAGCCGGCCCCGGTGATCACGGCCACCTTGCCGCCGAAGTCGCGCATCGCGCCGCCTTCCCTCGTGCCATCCTGGCGGCCACATACCGCCGGTATCTGTTACTCGGAGTCCACTATCGGCTGGTGGGAGTCGGGGTGTCAACAGCGGCCGGCGATCCGAAGACCGGCGGTATCGGGATACCGCGGCTAGAGTGGGCGACCATGCCCCGACCGACCAGGGCGGAGAGCCAGGCCAGGACCCGGCAGCGACTCCTCGCCACCGCGCGGGAGCTGTTCCTGCGCGACGGCTACGCCGCCACGTCACTGGAGAAGGTCGCCGACGCCGCCGGCTTCTCCAAGGGCGCGGTGTACTCGAACTTCCGCGGCAAGAACGAGCTGTGCCTCGCCGTGCTCGACGCCATCCACGCCGAGCAGGCCGAGGAGCTGGCGACGGCGCTGGCCGGCGCCGGCACCCTCGACGGGACGCTCGCCGCGCTGCGCGCCTGGGCCGAGCGCAGCATCGGCGACGAGGAATGGACCGCGCTCGAGGTGGAGTTCGCGACCAACGCCCGGCACGACCCGGTGGTGCGGCGCGAGCTGGCCAGCAGGGCGGCCGCGGTGCGGGCACGGATCGCGGAGCTGGTGGAGGCGCACGCCGCGCGGTTCGACCTCACGCTGCCGCTGCCGGCGCCCGACTGCGCCGCGGCACTGCTCGGGATGGGCATCGGCCTCGGCGTGCAGCGCGCCATCGACCCGGACGTCCCGGTCGGCGTACTCCCCGACGTGCTCCGGCTGCTCGCCACCCCGCGGCAGCCCCGGGAGACCTGAAATCCGTTGGACAGCTCGGTGAGGACGGCCGGGTGAACCCCTGGACGATCAGGGTGGCCCCGATGGACGACCCGGACGCCGTCGCCGTGCTCCACCTGTTGGCCGCGCTCCTCCCTCACCGGCGCTCGGTCGATGCTCGGCGGTCGTCGCGCGGCGGCCGCTACTTCGTCGACGTCGCGAGCAGCTACGACGGCCGTTCCGCCACCGCGGCCGAGGTCGACGCGGCGCTCGCCGAGGACCCGAGTGACGACCTCGTGCTCCCGACCGGGTTGTTCCTGCTCGGCCACCATCCCGGCACCGTACCGGGCGACCACGACGGTCCGGGCGGCGGCGAGGTGCGGGGCCGCGTCGGGGTCCGCGTGCGCGGCGCCGGTGCCACCGAGCTGACCAGGATGTACGTCGAGCCGGCCGCGCGCGGCATCCGGCGGCGGCCCGGCACCGCTCCGGGCGGCCGCAGGCGCCGCCCGCGCGCTCGGCGCCAGGGTGGTGCGCCTGGAACACCCGATCCGAGCCGCATCCTCTGGCCGCACTCCTCCCGCCTCCGCTCCTCCCTCGCTGGCGCTCGGTCGATGCTCGGCGGTCGTCGCACGGCGCTCTACATCCGCCACGGCTACGTGGAGATCCCCGCCTACTCCCACGCCCCCTATGCGGAGCACTGGTACGAGAAGGCCCTCTAGCGCGACGCCCAGGCCAGGAGGTCGTCGGCGGTCATCGTGTTGACCACGTCCCGCGGCCGGACCCCGCACTCGGTGGCACGCACGCACCCGTAGGGCTGCCAGGCGAGCTGGCCGGGGGCGTGCGCGTCGGTGTCGATGGCGAACCGGCAGCCGATCTCCACCGCGAGGCGGAGCAGCCGCCGCGGCGGGTCCAGCCGTTCCGGGCGCGAGTTGATCTCCACGGCGACCCCGTGCTCGCGGCAGGCCCGGAACACCTTCTCCGCGTCGAACTCGGACTCCGGGCGCCCGCGCCCGGTCACCAGCCGGCCCGTGCAGTGCCCCAGCACGTCCACCAGCGGGTCGCGCACGGCGGCGAGCATGCGCGCGGTCATCTCCGCCTTCGGCATCCGCAGCTTCGAGTGCACGCTGGCGACCACGACGTCCAGCTGGGCCAGCAGCTCAAGATCCTGGTCGAGCCGGCCGTCGGGCAGGATGTCCACCTCGATGCCGGTGAGGATCCGGAACGGCGCCACCTCCTCGTTCAGCCGCGCGACCAGCCGCAGCTGCTCGCGCAGCCGCGCCGCGGACAGCCCGTTGGCCACGGTGAGCCGCGGCGAGTGGTCGGTGAGCACCATCCACTCGTGCCCGAGCTCGCGGGCGGCCTCGGCCATCACCGGCACCGGGCTGCCGCCGTCCGACCAGTCGGAGTGGGTGTGGCAGTCGCCGCGCAGCGCTGCCCGCAACGCCCCGCCGTCCGGCAGCTCCGGCGCGCCGCCCTCCACCAGCCTGCGCAGGTACTCGGGGTCTCGCCCGGCCATCGCGTCGGTGATCGCCGCCGCCGTCGTCCTGCCGATTCCGCCCAGCTCGGTCAGCGTGCCGGCCGCCGCCCGCCGCTCCAGCTCGCCGTCGGGCAGCCGGCGCACCACCGCCGCGGCCCGCCGGAAGGCCTGCACGCGGTAGGTGGGCGCGCCGGACCGCTCCAGGTGGAAGGCGATCCGCTCCAGCGCGCGTGCCGGGTCCATGGCCCGAGGTTAGCCGGCAGGGCGCGGCAGCGCGTGCAACTCGACGTCGGTGAGCTCACCGTCGGTGATCCGGGCGGTGAGGTAGGTGCAGTGCGGCTGGCGCCGCCGGTCGGTCGGCGAGCCCGGGTTGAGCAGCCGCAACCCGGTGCCGGTCACGCTGTCCCACGGAATGTGGCTGTGCCCGAAGACCAGCACGTCGGTGTCCGGGAAGTCCCGCGCACAGCGCTGCTCGCGCCCCTTGGCCGGCCCGGTCTCGTGCACCACGGCCAGCCGCAGCCCGGCCAGCTCGACCCGCGCCACCTCCGGCAGCCGGGCGCGCAGCTCGGGCCCGTCGTTGTTGCCGTACACCCCGACCAACCGGCGGGAGCGGGCCGCCAGCTCGTCGAGCAGCCCGACGTCGACCCAGTCGCCGGCGTGGACCACCACGTCGGCGTCGGCGACCTCACGCCACACCTGGTCCGGCAGCCGCCGGGCCCGCTTCGGCACGTGCGTGTCGGCGATGATGAGCAGGCGCATGCCGGACAAGCCTACTGAACGAGATGAGATCGAACCGCAATGTCGCGCCGGATGCGAACACCGCCGGCGCCACTCCGGTCGGAACCCCGAAAAGCACTGGTGGACCGAGCTCTCCTTCCCCCGGTAGGGCGAGTCGAGGCGCCCCTTTCACCGGTGCGTATCTTGACGTCTGGAGTCCCGCCGACTCGTCGCCAGCGGACGTGGAGGGTTTGTCTTGCCACAGGACCACCAGTGGCCCGAATCGCACATCGACAACACGGATGTGCTGCCGGCCGTCACCGGCAAGCTCGACGGCACGGTTGACGGCAGGAGTGCCGGCACGATCGACGGCAACGCCCAGGACAGCGTTCGGGACAACGTCGACGGCAGGCTCGACGGGAACGTCGGCGGAGACCTCGACGAGGCCGTCTCCGGGAGCCTGGACGAGCAACACACGGTCCGGCGCCCGCTCCCGGAGGGGGCCACCGACCAGCTCCGGATCCCGAACGTCGTGACCGACCGCCACGTCCTTCCCGGCGCGACCGACGGCACCGCGTCGACGAGCCACGAGGACGCGCCCACCGAGACCCACGCCCGACTCGGCGGGCCCGAGCCCACCGAGCAGTTCCACCCCGGTCCGTTCCCCGGCGGGCCGGCCGGGAACGGACCGGTGCCACCGGGAGAGCCGAATGCCCCCGCCGACGCGGGCGAGCCGGGTGAGCCGGCGGCGCGGCCCCGCTGGCGGCGGCCGGCGCTGATCGGTGCCGCGGCGTTCGGCGTGCTGGCCCTGCTCTACGGCGTCGACCTGCTGGTCAGTCAGGGCAGCGTGCCGCGGGGCGTCACCGTCGCCGGGGTCGACGTCGGCGGCATGAGCAAGGCCAGCGCCGAGCGGGAGCTGCGCGACCAGCTCGAGCCGCGGCTGTCCCAGCCGGTGCCGTTCCGCGCCGGCGACGTCGAGGACACGCTCGACCCCGGGCAGGCGGGCCTGAAACTGGACTGGGCCGGCACCGTGGAGCAGGCCGGCGACCAGCCGTTGAACCCGTTCACCCGGCTGTTCTCGTTCTTCACCATGCGTGAGGTGGGCGTGGTGACCGCGGCCGAGCCCAACCAGCTGCGGAACGCGATGGACGACCTGCACGCGAAGGTCGACCGCGAACCGGTGGAGGGCACGATCCGCTTCGAGGGCGCCACCCCGATCCCGGTCGACCCGGAGCAGGGGCAGCAACTCGACGCCGAGGGCGCCACCCAGGTGGTGCTGGCGCACTGGGCGTCCGATGAGCGGTTGGAGCTGCCGGTGACCGTGACCCCGGTGCGCACCACGCCCGAGGCGGTGCGCGCCGCGCTGGAGGATTTCGCCAAGCCGGCGGTGTCCGCGCCGGTGGTGGTCAAGGGCGAGGGCAAGGACGGCACGCTCGAGCCCGCGGAGATCGCCGCCGGGTTGAGCTTCGAGGTCGACGAGCACGGCGCGCTGGTGCCGAAGATCAACCAGGACAAGATCGTCGAAGGGGTGGGTCCCGAGCTCGCGTCCACCGAGAAGGAGGGCAAGGACGCCCAGATCGTCTTCGAGGGCGGCCGGCCCACCGTGCAGCCGTCCGAGGACGGCAACAAGATCAAGTGGGACACCACGCTGGCGCCCATGATGGAGGTGCTCAAGCGGACGGACAACCGCGAGCTGGTCGCGCAGTACGAGAAGAAGCCGGCCGACATCACCACCGAGGAAGCCAACCAACTCGGCATCAACGAAGTGATCGGCGAGTTCACCACCGGCGGGTTCGCGCCGGACTCCGGGGTCAACATCCGGGTGGTGGCGCAGAAGGTCAACGGCGCGATCGTCAAGCCGAGCGAGACCTTCAGCCTGAACGGCTTCACCGGCCCGCGCGGCACCGCGCAGGGCTACGTGGAGGCCGGCGTGATCAAGGACGGCGCACCCGGCAGGGAGGTCGGCGGCGGCATCTCCCAGTTCGCCACCACGCTGTACAACGCGGCCTACTTCGCCGGCATGAAGGACGCCGGGCACAAGGAGCACAGCTACTACATCAGCCGCTACCCCGCCGCGCGGGAGGCGACGGTGTTCCAGAGCCACAGCGGCGCGAGCGTGATCGACCTGAAGTTCACCAACGACTCCCAGACCGGCGTGGCCATCCAGACGATCTGGACGCCGTCGTCGATCACGGTGAAGCTGTGGGGCACGAAGCGGTACACCGTGGAGTCGGTGACCGGGGAGCGGCACAACTTCACCGACCCGCCCACGAAGCAGGGACCGCCGACCAACTGCCACCCGAGCAACGGCGCACCGGGCTTCACGGTCACCGACACCCGGATCATCAAGGACGTGAACACCGGCAGGGAGATCCGCCGGGAGAACCGCACCGTGCGGTACAACCCGCAGCCGAAGATCGTCTGCGGCGGCGACGGCGAGTAACCCACCGTCGCCGCCCACCCCTCCCGCCGGGAACGCGGGGCTCGGCGGGCGGGACGGGCGTGGCGGGCGGATCGTGCTACCGCCCACGGCGACGGGAAACATCGACGGGAAACGGAGTGGCCCGGCCGGCGATCTCCTGCCAGGCTGGCGGTAGGTACTCGGCGCTCCCCGGAGGCTCGCATGACCGAAGCAGCACCACCCACCGACGACGACGGCGCCCCGGAGGACGACGTCAAGCGCCGGTTCCGCGAGGCACTGGAACGCAAGCAGGCCAGCGCGAAGGCCGGCGCCGCGCACACCGACATCGGTCCGAAGGTCACCCACGCGCACGGCCCCGCGGGGCACAAGCGCAACTTCCGCCGCAAGAGCGGCTGACCGGCACCGGCACGGGACCTCACCCGCGGGTGGCGTCCCGTGCCGGTGACCGGCGGCTCACACCGTGGTGAGGATCGACCGCAGCCGGCCGACCTCGGCCATCCGCCGCTCGGCCAGCCGGTCGGCGGCCGTCACCGGCGGTACGCCCTCGTCGGCGGCCAGCGCGAACACCGCCTTCGTGGCCTCGTAGATCGAGTTCACCCTGCGCTTGGCGCGCTCGAAGTCGAAGCCGTGCAGCTCGTCGCTGACCTGGATCACCCCGCCGGCGTTCACCAGGTAGTCGGGCGCGAACAGGATCCCGCGGTCGGCGAGCCGCTTCTCGATGCCGGCGTGCGCGAGCTGGTTGTTCGCCGCACCGCAGACCACCTTCGTTCGCAGCACGTCGACGGTCTCGTCGTCGAGCACGCCACCCAGCGCGCACGGCGCGAAGACGTCCAGGTCGGCCCGGATGAGGGCGTCGGCGTCGGCCACCACCTCGATCCCCGGGTACGCCGTCGTGGCCCGCTCGATGGCCCGCTCGGCGACGTCGCTGATCACCACCTCGGCGCCGGCGTCCACCAGATGCCCGACCAGGATGTGGCCGACCTTGCCGACCCCGGCCACGCCGACCCGGCGGCCGGCCAGGTCCGGGCTGCCCCAGGTGTGTTCGGCCGAGGCCCGCATGCCCTGGAACACGCCGTAGGCGGTGAGCACGGAGGAGTCGCCGGCCCCGCCGAGGTCGGTCGAGCGGCCGGTGACGAACCGGCACTCCTTGGCCAGGACGTCCATGTCCCGCACGTAGGTGCCCACGTCGCAGGCGGTGATGTAGCGGCCGCCGAGGGACTGCACGAACCGCCCGTAGGCGCGCAGCAGCGCCTCGGACTTGTCGGTGTCCGGGTCACCGATGATCACGGCCTTGCCGCCACCGAGGTCGAGACCGGCCAGCGCGTTCTTGTACGCCATGCCCTTGGACAGCGCCAGCACGTCGTGGAGCGCCTCGCTCTCCGAGGCGTAGGGGTAGAACCGGGTGCCGCCGAGCGCGGGCCCGAGCGCGGTCGAGTACACCGCGATGATCGCCTTCAGCCCGGACTGGGCGTCGTGGCAGAACACAACCTGCTCATGGCCGCTGTCGCGGCCGAACACACCTTCGGTCACGGTGGTGACTCCTTTGTCAACCCCGGCTCGCGACTTGTGGGCGCGGGCCGGCCGGTGGTCGGTTTTCGTCGGCGGCGCCGGGAAGGTCGTTCCCGCGATGGCGGCCGCTGCTGCAGAACCTAGGGCCCCCGGCGCCCGCACGCCACGGTGGTTCGCCGACGAGGTGCGCCTTCGTGATGATCGCGTGCCCGTGCCCGCCGGCGCCGGTCGCCGCTCGGCGGTCGCACTCCGTGTGACGACCATCTCACCTTTCCATAGGATGGGCGCTATGGAACTGGAGATCAGGCATCTCAAGATCCTGACCACCGTCGCCGACCACGGGAGCATCACCCGGGCGGCCTCGGTCCTCGGCGTCTCCCAACCGTCCCTCACCGCCCAGCTGCGCCGCATCGAGAGCGCGCTCGGCTCGCCGCTGTTCGAGCGCTCCCGCAACGGCGTTCAGCCCACCCCGTTCGGCCGCACGGTGCTCGCCAAGGCGCGCGCGGTGCTCGCCGAGATGGCCGACCTCCGGCTGCACCAGCCACCGGCCGCGAGCGGCGACGAACCGACCGAGCTGCGCCTCGGCAGCGTGCCGGGCCCGCTGCTGCCGACCACGGTGTCCCGCCTCGTCGACGCCGCCGAGCACACGCTCGAGGTGCACGCGCACACCGAGGCGTCGGTGGCCGCGCTGCTCGGCCTGGTGCAGGCGGGACGGCTCGACGCGGCGATGGTCGCCCAGATCTCCGGCTTCGAGATCCCCCTGCCGGAGGGGGTCCGGCGGTCGGTGATCGTGCCGGTGGAGCCGGTGTTCGTGGCGCTGTCCGAGCAGCACCCGCTGGCCGGCAAGGAGGTGGTCGACCTCGCCGAGCTGGCCGACGAGCAGTGGCTGGTGGACCCACAGGAGGACTTCGGTGGCGCCGCGTTCCTGCGCGCGGCGTGCCGGGACGCCGGGTTCGAGCCGGTGATCGCGCACGAGGTGAGCGACGTGAGCACCGCGCGCGGGTTCCTCACCAGCGGGCGATGCATCAGCCTGGCGCAGGCCACCTCGCAGGAGGGCAGGGGGATCGTCGTACGGCCGCTGCTGGGCGACCCCCTCACCCTGCGCATGGAGCTGGTCTGGTCGCCGGCGTGCCCGGTGGACCCGGAGCTGATGCGCCGGTGCGCGGCGGAGGCGTACCTGCGGCTGGTGGACCGCAACCCCAGCTACGAGCGCTGGTGGGCCGAGCACGGCCAGGTCGGGTGACGGCTGGAGCCACGAAGGGCACGCGGAGTGCCCGGGCGACGACGCTGCGCCGACACCACGAGTGTTATGGCCGATTGAGATGACCGTCACACTCGCGGATGAGGCAAGATTTTCACCGAAAGTCACCGACACCCCTGCGGGCTGGGCTTGATCCGGAGATGGGGGCTCCGACCCAGGGGTACCTGCGAGGAATCACGATGTCTACAACACTGCAGCAGGTTGCCGCGCCGGTTCCGTCCGGGCGCGGGCTGGCGATCCTCCGGGCCGTGGCGGCCGGGAGGGTACGCATCGCCGGGGGTGGGGAGACCCGCCTGCTCGTCGACGGGATCGCCTGCAGCGATCAGTTCACCGCGCACCTGTTGTTGCGCGACGGCCTCATCGAACCCGCCCCGCCCGAGGGTGCCGGAAGCACGGCTCCGGCACAGCTGACGGCGGCGGGGCGGGCCGTCCTCGCGGCCGCCCATCCCGCGGCCTGAGCGCGGCGCGAGGACGAAGCCGGGGCCGGTGCGGGTTCCGCGCGTGGAACCCGCACCGGCCCCGAGATCCACGCTCGGGACCGCGAGTTCCACGGTCCGGACGGCGAGATCCGCGTTCGGGGATGGGTCCCGTGGTCAGCGGGGAGCGCGCCGGGTCGCGAGCAGGAGCCGCTCCTCGGCGTCCGCGCCGGCGCCCACCCTGGGCAGGCGCAGCACCAGCACGACGCCGACCAGCCACCACGCCCCGACGATCACCCACTCGTAGGGCCAGATCAGCTGGGCGGGCAGGCCGGGCAGGAACAGCACGGCGGTGCCCAGGCTGAGCAGCGCGGCCAACACGCCAACCGGCCACCCCGCGCGCACCCGGAACGGCCGCGGCATGTCCGGCTCGCGGCGGCGCAGCACCAGGAAGGTGACCGCGACCAGCAGGTAGGCCACGACGATGCTCAGGCTGCCCGCGTCCACCAACCAGACCAGCATCTGTCGGCCGAACAGCGGCGCGAGCACCGACAGCAGGCCGATGAACAGCACGGCGTTGCTCGGCGTGCCGTACCGCGGGTGCACCTTGGCGAACCAGCGCGGCAGCATGCCCGAGGAGGCCATCGCGAACACCAGCCGGCTCGCCCCGATCATGAAGCCGTTCCAGCTGGTCAGGATGCCGGCGATGCCGCCGACCACCAGGACCGTGCCCATCACCCTGGTGTCCCAGAGCGCGGTCATCGCGTCGGCGGTGGGCAGCTCGGCGGCGGCGACCTCGTCCCGGCCGAGCCCGGAGCCGACGGTCAGCATGATCAGCACGTACCAGGTCACGGCGAGCGCCACCGAGACCACCAGCAGCGTGCCGATCCGGCGCGGCGGCAGGTTGATCTCGCCCGCCGACTGCGGGATCACGTCGAAGCCGACGAACAGGAAGGGCGTGGCGACCAGCACGAGCAGCATCCCGGACAGGCCGCCGGAGAACAGCGGCTCCAGGTTGGCGGCCGCACCGCCGGTGAGCGAACCGGTGAGCAGCAGCACCCCGACGGCGACCAGGAACAGCACCGCGATGGTCTGGAACACCGCGGCCGGGCGCACCCCGACGTAGTTCAGCGCGGTGATGATCACGGCGCCGGCGATGCCGACCAGCGCCCAGGTGGCGTAGACGTCGTAGCCGGCGACCGACCACAGCCGGCCGGCGGGCAGCTCGGGCACCAGGTACAGCAGGGTCTGCGGCAGGGCCACCGCCTCGAACGCGACCACCGAGACGTAGCCGAGGACCAGGGTCCAGGACGTGACGAAGGCGGGGCGGGCGCCGAGCCCGCGCAGGACGTAGTTGTGCTCGCCGCCGGCGGCCGGCATGGCCGACACCAGCTCGGCGTAGGTGAGCCCGACCAGCCCGACGACGACGCCGCCGAGCACGAAGGCCAGCGCGGCGCCGAGGCTGCCGGCGTCCTCCAGGAAGCCGCCGGTGAGCACGATCCAGCCGAAGCCGATCATCGCGCCGAAGGCGATCGCGAGCACGTCCAGCCTGCCCAGCACCCGGCTGAATCCATCGTTCCGGGTCATCCGCCACTCCCTTCGCTCGGCGAGTGATCAGCAGAGCTTCGGCGCGCGGAGCGGCGACGTCAAGATCGCGCTCGTTCCGAGCGGTCGCGGACCACCTCGCCCAGCGCGGCCATCGCCGCCTCGAGCTGGGCGTCGGACAGGTACGGCGCCGGACCGAACCGCAGGTACTCCCCGCGGCAGTCGACGGAGACGCCGCGCTCGGCCAGCCCGGCGCGCAGCCGCTCGGCGTCCCGGCAGCGCAGCGCCAGGAACCCGGCCACCTCGGTCAGCGGCACCGACCGGTCCCGGCGCACCTCCTGCTCCGGCAGGTCCAGCGCGTCGAACGCCGCCGCCAGCAGGCCCACCTGGTGCTGGGACACCGCGCGCAGGAACTCCGGGGTGAGCCCGTGCTCGGTGAAGAAGCCGAACACCCGGGCCGCTCGGTAGTGGCTGGTCGGGTCGTAGGTCGCGCCGGCGAACCGGTCCCCGCCCGGCGCGTAGCCGACCCGCTCGCCGGGCGCGCCGGACAGCGATCCGAACTCGGCGAACCACCCGGTCACCACCGGCCGCAGCCGCTCGGCGTGCGGCGGCATCCGCAGCACGCAGTTGCCCTCCCCGAGCTGCAGGTACTTGTACCCGCCGGCGAGCACCCACGCGGTGTCCAGGCCGAGCCGCGGCACGGGCGTCGGCAGCACCCCGAGCGCGTGGTAGGCGTCCACCACCAGCTCCACGTCCCGGTCCGCGCACGTCCTCGCCAGCGTGCCCAGGTCGGGGACGATCCGCGCGGTGGCGAACAGCACCCGCGACACCAGCACCGCGCTGGTCCGCCCGTCCACCGCCGCGGCCAGCCGCTCGGCGAGGGTGCCCACCGGCTCGGCCGGCACCCGCACCACCTCGACGCCCTCCTCGGCCAGCCGGGCCAGCTGGCGGCGCAGGCTGTGGAACTCGCCGTCGGTGGTCACCAGCCGCGGCCGCCGGCGCAGGTCGAGCGCGGACAGCAGGCGCACCAACAGGTCGTGCGTGCTGGCACCGAGCGCGAGGGGCGCGTCGTCGTCGAGCAGCCGCCGGTAGCCGGCCCGCACCTCCTCGGCCTTGGCAAACGCCCTCGCCCACTTGCCGTCCACCTCGGTGGCGGCGTCGGTGAACGCCTCCAGCTGGCCTTCGACCGCCACGTCCGGCCACGCCTGGTGCGAGTGCCCGGTGAGCAGCGGCCGCTCGGCGACCCGGAACCGCGTGTAGTGCCGGGCCAGCGCGTTGGGCGTGCGGCGCAGGTCCGCCAGCGACACCGAGGCGATCACAGCGCGCTCCGCACGGCCCACAGGTCCGGGAACGCCGGCCGCAGCAGCGTGGTCCGCAGGTAGGCGGCGCCGGAGGAACCACCGGTGCCGCTCTTGTCGCCGATGGTCCGCTCGACCATCTTCACGTGCCGGTACCGCCACTCCTGCATGCCCTCGTCGAGGTCCACCAGCCGCTCGCACACCGACGCCGGGCCGGCATCGTCGGCGTAGACCCGCAGCAGGATCTCCTGCACCCGGGGCGAGGGCTCCAGCGGCGCGCACACGTCCCGGTCCAGTGGCACCGGGTAGCCGTGCTCGGCCAGGTAGGCCAGGAACGAGTCGTACAGCGACGGCCGCTCCATCGCCGCCGCGATCCGGTCCCTGGCCGGGCTGCCCTCGGGGTAGTGCGTGAACACCCGCGCCTCGCGGCGGCCGAGCACCGCCTCCAACTCCCGGAACTGCGCCGACTCGAAGCCGCTCGCCGCCGCGAGCCGGCTGCGGAAGCTGGTGAACTGCGACGGGGTCATGGTCTCCAACACGTCGATCTGCGCGACGGCGACCTTCAGCACGGTGAGGATCCGGCGCAACGTGCGCAGCGAGTGCGGGGTGTCGCCCGCCTCGAACCGGCGCTGCAGATGGGCGAGCTCGTGCAGCATCTGCTTGAACCACAGCTCGTAGACCTGGTGGATGACGATGAACAGCATCTCGTCGTGCTCGGCGGAGCGCGGCCGCTGGGCGCCGAGCACCTCGTCGAGCGCCAGGTAGGAGCTGTACGTCAGGGAGGAGTGTTCGTCGCTCACGGATCGGGTCACCTCGCTGGGACGGCAGGGGGACGGCGCTGGGATGTCGATATCGAGACGGCGCGGTCGAAGTGGCGCTGGGCGGGCTCGGCCAGCGCACCGTAGAGGTCGGAGAAGAGCGCGACCGCCTCGGCCCTGCGGGGCGGCGGTGACACGAGGTCGGCCGGCAGCTCGGGGTCCAGCACGGGAAACTGCCGGAAGGCGTGCACCAGTCGGGTGCGCACCTCGAACGCCCTGGCGTCGGAGAGCCGGTCGGGGGCCACGGCGGACCCGGCGAACCGGTCGACGAACTCGGCGTAGCGGCGGGCGAGGCCGGCCAGGTCCCACGCCCTGGCCACCACCGAGCCGACGTCGGCGACCGGCCGGCCGCGCAGCAGACCGGCGTGCTCGCGCACGCCCAGCTCGTCGAGCAGCGCGGTCACCTCGGCGACCCGGTCGCGCGGGGCGATCCAGGTGCCGTCGCCGAGGGTGCCGAAGCCGAGGAAGCGCAGCCGGCGCACCAGCCGCTCCCTGGCGTGCCGATGCCCTTCCGGGATGCCGTGCCAGAGCATCGTCCACTCGCCGGGCGCCGGGCCGGCCCTGCCGAACGAGAAGATCCGCCGGTCACCGTCCTCCAGCAGCGCCACGGCCCGCGGGGTCAACCCGAGGTGCACCAGCCGCCCGTCCCGGTGCCGGTCGAGCAGGCCCCTGCGGACCAGCCGGCCCAGCGCGATCCTGGCCGCGCCGGCCGAGAAGCCGAGCTCGCCGAGCAGCGCGACCAGCCCGCCGGACCACACGGTCCGGCGGTCGCGTGGCCGGACGTAGCCGCCGAGCAACGTCACCACGAGCTCCTGCGGCGCCGGCTCGAACGGATCCATCGTCTTACTGTATACACCCCGGGCCTCTCGGGTGTAGCTTGATGCGGGTGGACGTCGGAATAGGGCTGCCGAACACCACACCGGACACGGACGGCGCCGCGCTGGCCGAGTGGGCCCGCCGCGCCGAGGCCGGGCCGTTCGGCACCCTGGGGGTGCTCGACCGGCTGGCCTACCCGGGCATCGAGCCGTTCGCCGCGCTGTCCGCCGCGGCCGTGCTCACCACCCGGATCCGGCTGGCGACGATGATCGCGATCGGCCCGCTGCGCGGCGCCGGCCTGCTGGCCAAGCAGGTGGACTCGGTGCAGGCGCTCTCCGGCGGCCGGCTGACCCTCGGCCTCGCCGTCGGCGCGCGGGAGGACGACTACGCCGCGGCCGAGCGGGAGTGGCCGGGCCGCGGCGAGCGGTTGTCCGCGCAGCTGGCGGATCTGCGGGCCCGCGACGACGGTCCCGAGCTCCTCGTCGGTGGCGCGAGCGGTCCGGCGTTCGCCCGGATGGCCCGCTACGCCGACGGCTACGCGCACGGCGGCGGCCCGCCGCGGGCGTTCGCCTCCGCCGCCGACCGAGCCAGGGCGGCGTGGCACGACCTGGGCCGGCCCGGTGCGCCGCGGCTGTGGGGCCAGGGCTACTTCGCCCTCGGCGACCCGGACCGCGGCGCGGCCTACCTGCGCGACTACTACGCCTTCACCGGGCCGTTCGCCGAGCGGATCGCCGCCGCGCTGCTCACCACCCGACGCGCGGTGCGGGACTTCGTGCGCGGCTACACCGAGGCCGGCTGCGACACGCTGGTCCTGCTGCCCACCGTGCCCGATCCGTCCGAAGTGGACAGACTGGCCGAGGTGCTGGGATGAGGATCTCGGTGCTCGGCGCGGGGCCGGCGGGGCTGTACCTGGCGATCCTGCTGGCCAGGTCCGGCGCCGGGCACGAGATCACCGTGGTCGAGCGCAACCCGCCGGACGCCACCTTCGGCTGGGGCGTGGTGTTCTCCGAGGAGACCCTCGGCGCGCTGCGCGACGCCGACTATCCGACCTACCTGGAGATCACCGACACCTTCGCCCGCTGGGACACGGTGGACATCTCCTTCGCCGGCCGGCTGCTGCGCTGCCGCGGCCACGGCTTCTCCGCGATCGCCCGCACCCGCCTGCTGGACATCCTCCAGCGCCGCTGCGCCGACCTCGGCGTGGAGCTGCGTTTCGGCACCGAGGTCGGCGACCCGGCCGAGCTGGACGGCGACCTGGTGGTGGGCGCCGACGGGGTGCACAGCGTCGTGCGGCGCGGCGCCGAGGAGGTGTTCGGCACCTCGGTCGTCCTGCAGGGGTGCAAGTACGTCTGGTACGGCACGGACCTGGTGTTCGACGCGTTCCGGTTCATCTTCGTGCCCACCGAGCACGGCATGTTCCAGGTGCACGCCTACCCGTTCGACGAGCACTCGAGCACCTTCATCGTCGAGGCGCCGGAGGACACCTGGCGCCGCGCGGGGCTGGCGGAGATGACCGAGGAGGAGAGCATCGCGTACTGCGAGCGGCTCTTCGCCGCAGACCTCGCCGGCCACCGGCTGCTGTCCAACCGCTCGACATGGCTGAGCTTCCCCCGGGTCCGCAATCGCACGTGGCACCACGGCAACGTGGTGTTGCTCGGCGACGCCGCGCACACCGCGCACTTCACCATCGGCTCCGGCACCAAGCTGGCGATGGAGGACGCCGTGGCGCTGGCCAACGCGGTCGTCCGGCACGGGCACACCCCCGACGCCGTCGCGCGGGCGCTGGTCGAGTACGAGTCGGAGCGGCAGCCGGTGGTGGAGCGGTTCCAGCGCGCCGCCGCGGAGAGCGCCGGCTACTTCGCCAGGGTCGGCCGGCACGGCCACCTTCCGCCGTACCAGTTCGCCACGAATCTGCTCACCCGCAGCGGCCGGATCAGCCATGCCAACCTCACCGTCCGCGACCCCGACTTCGTCCGGGGCGCCGACGCCGCGTTCGCCGGCGCGCCGCAGTTCGCCCCGCCACCAATGTTCGTGCCGCTGCGCCTCGGGAACGTCGAGATCGGCAACCGGGTGGTGCGCACCGCCCACACACCGGCCGAGCTGACCGCCGCGGCCGGCGGCGGCGCCGGGCTGGTGCTGGCCGGGCCGGTCGCGGTGAGCAAGGAGGGCCGCACCTCACCGGAGGCGTCCACGATGGACGACGAATGGGCCGCGGCGGTGGCCGCGGCGCACGGCGCGGGGGCACGCGCCGGGGTCCGGCTGGCGCACGCGGGCCGGCGCGGCGCCGTGCGACCCGCCCGGTCCGGGGTGGACGTGCCGCTGCCCGCGGACCAGGCGTGGCCACTGGTGTCCGCCTCGGCACTGCCCTACGGGCCCGGCACGGCGGTGCCGCGCGAGGCGTCCGCCGCCGACCTGGACCGGGTACGGGCCGACTTCGCCGCGGCCGCCGCCCGCGCCGCCAGCGCCGGGTTCGACGTGCTCGTGCTGGACTGCGCGCACGGCGGCCTGCTGGCCAGCTTCCTGTCCCCGCTGGCCAACCACCGCACCGACGAGTTCGGCGGGCCGCTGGAGAACCGGCTGCGCTTCCCGCTGTCCGTGCTCGCCGCGGTGCGCGGGGCCTGCCCGGTGACCGCCGTTCGGCTGAGCGTCACCGACTGGGCGCCGGGCGGGGTGAGCACCGACGAGGGCGTGCGGATCGCCGCGGAGCTCGCCGCGGGCGGCGCCGACCTGGTGCACGTCGAGGCCGGGCAGACCGTCGCCGAGTGCCGGCCGGTGTATCGGCGTGGCTTCCTCACCACGCTCAGCGATCGGGTGCGCACCGAGGCCGGGGTGCCCACCCTGGTCGGCGGGTACCTCACCACGCCCGACCAGGTGAACACCGTCGTCGCCGCCGGCCGCGCCGACCTGTGCCTCGTGGACTTCCCCGAGGAGGGATCGTGACCTACTTCGCCGACCTCACCTCACCGCAGGTCGCCGCGCTGCGCGACGACGACCGGGTGCCGGTGCTGCTCCTGCCGATCGGTGCCGTGGAGCCGCACGGCCCGCACGCCCCGCTCGGCACCGACGCGCTGATCTCGACCGCGCTGTGCGAGCGTGTCGCCGCCCGGTGCACCGGTGATCCCGGCCTGCGGGTGCTGATCCTGCCCGCGCTGCCCTACGGCGTGACCCGGTACGCCGCGGAGTTCCCCGGGACGGTCGGCGTCGGGGAGGAGGC
This sequence comes from Amycolatopsis arida, assembly GCF_900115565.1. GTDB lineage: Bacteria > Actinomycetota > Actinomycetes > Mycobacteriales > Pseudonocardiaceae > Yuhushiella > Yuhushiella arida. The sequence goes on from NZ_FOWW01000002.1 coordinate 152,455, forward strand.
GCTGCACGCGCTGGTCACCGAGGTGTGCCTTGGGCTGGTCGACCAGGGGCTGCCCCGGATCGTGCTGGTCAACAACCACTTCGAGCCCGAGCACGTGGCGACCCTGCGCCGCGCGGTGCGCACCGTGGAGTCGGCGCGCGGGGTCCGGCTCGGCCACCTGGACCTGGTCCGCCGGCATTACGCCGCACGGCTCACCGCCGAGTTCCGCGCCGGCGAGTGCCATGCCGGCCGGTACGAGACGTCGCTGGTGCTGGCCGAGCGGCCGGAGCTGGTGGACCGCGCGACGATGCGAACGCTGCCCCGGGTCGCGGTGAACCTGCCCGCGGCGATGGCCGACGGCCGGCGGAGCTTCCGCGCGCTCGGGATGAACCGGGCGTACTGCGGCGCGCCCGCCGAGGCCACCGGCGAGGAGGGGTCGGCCACCTTCGACACGCTCGCCGAGCTGCTCGTCGATACCATCCGCGCGCTGGTCGAGGGCAGCCCGTGAACCTGACCGCATACTTCCTGGACCGCATGGTCGCCGAGGGCCGCGGCGACCGCACCGCGCTGTACTGCGTCGACAGCACCGGCGATGCCACCGTCAGTTACGCGGAGCTGGCCGCGCGGGCAGCACGGATCGGGGACGTGCTGCGTGGGCTCGGCGCCGGCAGGGGCGAGCGGGTGCTGCTCGCGCTGAGCGACGGCGTGGACTTCGTCGCCGCGTGGTACGGCGCGCAGCGGGTCGGCGCGGTCACCGCCGAGGTCTACACCTTCCTGCGCCCGGAGGACTACGCCTACTTCCTCGGCTACACCGAGGCACGCGTCGTGCTGGTGGACGTCGTCACCCTCGACCCCGTGCGCCGCGCGCTGGCCGACCGGCCGCCGGGACGGCGGGCGGTGCTGCTGGCCGCCGGCGTGCCGGAGGCGGAGCTGCGGGAGGGCGAGCACTCGCTGGCCACGCTCGAGGCCGGGGCCGGCGACGGGGCCGAGCCGGAGCCACTGACCGGCGACGACGTGGTGATCTGGAAGTTCACCACCGGCAGCACCGGCGCGCCCAAGGCGTGCGTGCACCCCGCCCGCAGTCCGGTGGAGAGCTACCTCCGCTACGCCCGGGGCGTCCTCGACCTGCGCCCCGACGACGTCGTGCTCGGCGTGCCGAAGCTGTTCTTCGGCTACGCGCGCGACCTGGTGGCGATGTTCCCGTTCGGGGTCGGCGCGGCCGGGGTGGTCTTCGCCGAGCGCAGCACGCCGGAGCTGCTGTTCGACCTGATCGCCCGGTACCGACCGACGATCCTGGTGAACGTGCCGACGATGATGAGCGCCATGCTCGCCTCCCCGCGGGCGGCCACCGCCGACCTCGGCTGCGTGCGACTCTGCACGTCCGCCGGCGAGGCGCTGCCGGCCGAGTTGCACCGCCGGTGGGACGCCACGTTCGGGGTGGAGGTGCTGGACGGCATCGGCTCGTCCGAGGCCTACCACATCTACCTGTCCAACCGTCCCGGCGCCGTGCGGCACGGCACCGTCGGCGTCCCGGTGCCCGGCTACACCGCACGGGTCGTGGACGAGTCCGGGACCGAGGTGCCAAACGGCGAGATCGGGGTCCTGGAGGTCACCGGCCCGACCGTCGCTCGCGGGTACCACGGCGCGCCGGAGAAGTCGGCGGCCACGTTCCGCGGCGACACGCTGCGCACCGGCGATCTGTTCTCCCGCGACACCGACGGCCACTTCGCGCACCACGGTCGCGCCGACGACCTGCTCAAGGTCGGCGGTGTCTTCGTGGCGCCGAGCGAGATCGAGCACTGCCTGGTCGGCCACCCGGACGTGCTGGAGTGCGCGGTGGTGGGCGTGCGCGAGGCCGGCCTCGTCCGGCCGTGGGCCTACGTGGTGCGCCGCCCCGGGTCCACAGTCGACGCCGACGAGCTGGAGGCGCACGTGCGGGAGCGGCTTGCCGGGCACAAGCGGCCACGGCGGTTCCGGTTCGTCGACGCGCTGCCGCGCACCGCGAACGGCAAGCTCGACCGGCGGGCCCTGCGCGAGCGGGTGGAAGGATGACCGGGCGACTGGTGGCGGTCACCGGCGGCACCCGGGGCATCGGGGCCGCGGTCGCCGCGCGGTTCACCGCGGCCGGCGACCGGGTGCTCGCCCCCGGCCGGTCCGAGTGCGACGTCACCGACGCCGACCGGGTCGCCGAGTACTTCGCCACGGCCGGCCCGGTGGACGTGCTGGTGAACAACGCCGGCGTGGCGTCCAGCGCGCCGGTGGAGCGCACCGACCTCGCCGAGTGGCAACGGCAGCTCGCGGTCAACGCCACCGGCGCGTTCCTGTGCACCCGCGCCGTGCTGCCCGGGATGCGCGCGCGGGACCGCGGGCGGATCGTCACCGTCGCGTCCACCGCCGGGCACGTCGGCTACCGCTACACCGCCGGCTACACCGCGGCCAAGCACGCCGCGGTGGGGCTGATCCGGGCGGTGGCCGCCGAGGTGGCCGGGACCGGGGTGACGGCGAACGCGGTGTGCCCCGCCTTCGTGCGCACCGACATGACCCGCGAGTCGGTCGACCGGATCGCCCGGCGCACGGGCCGCGACCCCGCGGAGGCCGAGGCCGCGCTGGCCGCGGCCGCGCCGCTCGGCCGACTGCTCGAGCCCGAGGAGGTCGCGTTCGCCGTGGCGTTCCTCGCCGCACCGGAGGCCGGGGCGATCAACGGCCAGACGCTGGTTCTCGACGGAGGTGGCATCCAGACATGAGTCCGTTCCGCGCGTCGCCCGGCTTCACCGAGCACTGGCGCAACTTCGACCTCTCCCTCGCCGACGGGGTGGCGACGGTGACCCTGTCCCGGCCCGACCGGCTCAACGCGCTCACCTTCGACACCTACGCCGACCTGCGGGACCTGCTCGCCGAGCTGCCGCACCGCGGCGACGCCAGGGTGCTCGTGCTCACCGGGCGCGGGCGCGGGTTCTGCTCCGGCGGCGACGTCGAGGAGATCATCGGCGAGCTGCAGGACATGACGTCCGCGGAGCTGCTGGAGTTCACCCGGATGACCGGCGCGGTGGTGAAGGCGCTGCGCGAGTCCCCGCTGCCGGTCATCGCCGCGGTGAACGGCATCGCCGCCGGCGCCGGCTCGGTGCTCGCCCTGGCCAGCGACTTCCGGCTGCTCGCCCGCTCGGCGACGTTCGCCTTCCTGTTCACCAGGGTGGGCCTGGCCGGCGCGGACATGGGCTCGGCGTACCTGCTGCCCCGGCTGGTCGGCCTCGCCCACGCCACCGAGTTGCTCATGCTCGGCGACTCGATCGACGCCGAGCGGGCCGAGCGGATCGGGCTGGCGAACCGGGTGGTGGACGACGCCGAGCTGGGCGAGGCCGCCGCCGCGCTGGCCCGCCGACTCGCCGAGGGACCGTGGAGCGCCTACTCGGCCACCAAGGTGCTGCTCACCCGCGAGCTGGACATGGACCTGGGCAGCGCGGTGGAGCTGGAGGCGATCACCCAGGCGCTGCTGATGACCGGCGAGGACCACCGCGAGTTCCACCGCGCGTGGTCGGCCGGCCGGAGTCCGAAGTGGACCGGCAAGTGACCGGGGAGGCGCCGGTGCACGAGGTGGTGGTGGCCCCGGGGTTGGCCGCGCCGGTGGGCTTCGCGCACGCGGTGGTCGCGGCCCCGGGCCGGACGGTGTACCTGGGCGGGCAGACCGCGCAGGGACCGGACGGGGCGATCCGCGGCGACACCGTGGTGGAGCAGTTCGACGTCGCGGCCGGCAACGTGGTGGCCGCGCTGCGCGCCGCCGGGGGGCGGCCGGAGCACCTGGTGTCGCTGCTGATCCACGTCACCGACGTGCCGGCCTATCGGGCGGCGCTGGGCGAGCTGGGCGCGGTGTGGCGTCGGCACTTCGGCCGGCACTACCCGGCCGTGGCGCTGTTCGGCGTGGCCGAGCTGTTCGACCCGGACGCCAGGGTGGAGCTGCTGGGCACGGCGGTGGTCCCGTGACCACGTCGGCGTCGGCGGACGCCAGCGACGGCGGTCACATGAGCGGTCCGGTGAGCGGGTCGGAGGAGCTGCTCGCGCGCGCCGAGCGGGTCGGCCGGGAGCTGGTGCCGCTGGCCCGGGCCGGGGAGCCCGGCGCGGTGAACCGGCCGCTGCTCGCCGCGCTGGCCGAGCACGGGCTGCTGGCGAAGGTGGGCACCGCGGGCACCGCCATGGACCTGTGCCTGCTGCGGGAGGGGCTCGCCCTGCACTGCACCGAGGCGGAGACCGCGCTGGCGCTGCAGGGCCTGGGCGGCCGGCCGATCCTGGCCGCGGGGCGGCCGGAGGTGGTCGAGGAGTGGATGCCCCGGGTGCTCGACGGCAGCGCCGTAGCCGGCTTCGCGCTGACCGAGCCGGCCGCGGGGTCGGACGTCGCGGCGCTGGAGCTCGCCGCGGTCCGCGACGGCGACGGGTTCCGGCTCACCGGCGAGAAGGTGTACATCTCCAACGCCCCGGACGCCGACGTGTACTCGGTGTTCGCCCGCACCACACCGGGCGCCGGCGCGCGGGGCATCACCGCGTTCGCCGTGCCGGCGGCCAGCCCCGGCCTGTCCGGCGAGCGGCTGGCGATGCTGGCGCCGCACCCGATCGGCCGGCTGCGCTTCGCCGACGTGTCCGTGCCGGCCGGCAACGTGCTCGGCGAGGTCGACGGCGGGATGCGGGTGGCGATGTCCACGTTGGACCTGTTCCGGCCGAGCGTGGGGGCGTTCGCGGTGGGGATGGCACGGGCGGCGCTGGACGCGGCCGTGGCGCACGCGGCGTCCCGCCGCGCGTTCGGCCGCGCGCTGCGCGAGTTCCAGGGCGTGTCACACCAGCTCGCCGACGTGGCCACCCGGGTCCGCGCGGCGGCGTTGCTGGTCCGCGCGGCGGCCACCGCCTACGACACCGGGGCACCCGACGTGTCCGCGGCGGCCGCGATGGCGAAGCTGTACGCCACCGAGACCGCCCAGCACGCCGTGGACGTGGCGATCCAGGTGCACGGCGCGCGGGCGCTGGAGCGGGGCCACCCGCTGGAGCACCTCTACCGGGAGGTGCGCGCCCCCCGCATCTACGAGGGCGCCTCCGAGATCCAACGGGAGATCATCGCGAGATCACTGTTCCCCCCCTGACCACCGTGTCCGCGCCCTGTGCACGTGTGTCCGCGCTCTGTGCACACGTGCCCGCGTTCCGGGTACGGCCTCCGGACGGGAATGTCGAACACGCGGTCAGGAAACGCGGACACTGGCGCGGGAGGGACGGGGGCGGGTGGGGGTCTGCACGGTGCCCAGTGCGGAGTGCACGGCGGACTCGGCCAGCGCGGCCAGCTCGCGGCGGTCGGCGGCGCGGCCGGGGGCGATCTCCGGGCAGACGAACACCTCGAGCACCAGCCCGCGCAGCCGGGCCACCCGGCGCACCGAGTCGACCAGCGTCTCCGGGCCGACGAACGCCGGCCGGGTCGTCTCCCTGCCGTCGGCCAGCCGGTAGCGCAGCGCCAGCGGCCGCACCGGCACCCCGCCGTCGATCGCCGCCTGGAAGGTGGCGCCGCGGAACCGCCCGGAGGCGAGGCCGCACCACGTGGTGCCCTCCGGGGTGACGCTGACCAGCGAGCCGGCGCGCAGCGCCGCGGCCAGTTGGGCGACGGTGGCCGGCAGGGTGGACAACCGCTCCCGGTCCAGGAACACCGCGCCCGACCGGGTGACCAGGCCGCCCAGCACCGGCCATCCGGCGATCTCGCGCTTGGCCAGCGCGCGCATCGGGCGGATCGCGTTGACCGCCACGATGTCCAGCCACGAGATGTGGTTGTTCACCACGAGCGCGCCGCGGCCGGGCGGGGTGTCCCGCAGCTCCGCGTCGCCGTGCACGACCAGCCGGACACCGAACGCGCGCAGCAGCGCGGCGAAGATCGCCCGCACGGCCCGCTCCCGTGGCCGGGACGGAAGCGCGACCAGCAGCGGGGCGAGGGCGAGTGCCGCCAGCAGCACGCCGAGCGCGGCGCCGACCCGCAGCACCCCGCGCAGCGCTCCCACCCCCGGGGAGTCGCCGGTCAGGCAGGCCGGGCCGCACGGCGACACCGGCATCCAGGGGTGCGCGGTCACGTCGCCGTCCCGAGGAAGAACTTCAGGTAGCGCTGGTCGACGGTGGGCAGGTCGAGCAGCACGAAGAAGTCGGCCACCCCGAACTCCGGGTCGTGCGCCGGCGGTCCGCACACCACGGCGCCGAGCCGCAGATATCCCTTGAGCAGTGGGGGCAGTGCCGTTCGCGGCTGCCGGACGACGTTGGTGGGGTCCCACGGGTGCAGCGGCGCGACCCGCTGGTCCGGCGGCGCGAAGTGCTTCGTCCGCACGGTGTCCCACACGCCAGCGGCGAGCGCGCCGCCGTCGGTGAGCGGCACGGACGCGCAGCCGGCGAGGTAGCGGTGCCCGGACAGCAGCATGTACCGGGCGATCCCGGCCCACACCAGGCCGACCACGGCGCCGGTGCGGTGGTCGGGGTGCACGCACGAGCGTCCGGTCTCCACCAGCGACGGCCGCAACCCGGCCAGCGCGGTGAGGTCGAACTCGGTGTCGGCGTAGAGCCGGCCCGCCGCGGCGGCGCGCTCGGGCGGCAGCATGCGGTAGGTGCCGACGATGGCGCCGCTGTCGTCGTCGCGGACCACGAGGTGGTCGCAGAACTCGTCGAAGGCGTCGGCGTCCAGGCCGGGGCGCGGCGAGTGCAGCGTCGCGCCCATCTCCTCGGCGAACACCTGGTGGCGCAGCCGCTGCGCGGCCACCACCTCGTCGTTGTCGTAGGCCACGAGCAGGGAGTACCGGGGCGCACCCGCGGAGGGCTCGGCACCGGCCCGATCGGTGCTGACGAGCAGTTGGGACCGCGTCATGCTGCTAGGTCTACCGGCCGTTTCGGGACCACGGAGAGTGCGATCCGGTGAGCGCTGGATGCACAGTCCGTTAACGCCCGGTTTGCCGGTCCAGCACGATCGGCGGTGTGGCAGACCCGTTCGTGGCGAGCGTCGAATGGGATACTGGAGCCGACGTGAAGGAGCTTGCCGTGAGCACTCTGCCCGAGCCGCCGAGCCATCTGCTGACGATCGCCGAGTACGCGGCCCTCGGTGAGGTCGAGACCGGCTACACCGAGCTCGTGGAAGGCCGCCTGCTGATGTCGCCGAGCCCGGCACCCCGCCACAACCGTGCGTCCGGCCGCTTGTTCACCCAGCTCGACCAGCAACTGCCCGAAGATCTCGACATCGTCCAGGATGTCGATCTCGATTTGGAGCTGGTGGCACCGAATCAACCCGGGTTCTCGCGCCGACCCGACCTCGTGATCGTTCGGAAGGACGCCCTGGATCGCGTGGACCGGGAGGGTGGACTACTGCGAGCGTCCGAGACCGTGGTGGTCATGGAGATCGTCTCGCCCGGATCGCGGCGGACCGACTACCACGTCAAGCGCTCGGAGTACGCCGACGCCAACATTCCCCACTACTGGATCGTCGACCTCGCCGACCCGGTGACGCTGACCGCCTGCCACCGCACCGAGGAGTTCGGCTACCTCGACAGCGGGACGTTCACCGGCGCCTTCACCACCACCGAGCCGTTCGCCGTGCGGTTGGACCTCGACCGGCTGCGCTGATCACCCGAACGTGCCCGGCCCGGCAGCCGCGAGGCCGCCGGGCCGGGCACGTGTCCGGGCACTCAGCCCTTGCGCTTAACCACCTCGTCGGTGAGTTGCGGCGCGACCTTGAACAGGTCGCCCACCACGCCGAAGTCGGCGATCTCGAAGATCGGCGCCTCCGGGTCTTTGTTCACCGCGACGATCGTCTTCGACGTCTGCATCCCGGCCCGGTGCTGGATCGCGCCGGAGATGCCCAGCGCGATGTACAGCTGCGGCGACACCGTCTTGCCGGTCTGCCCCACCTGGAACTGGGCCGGGTAATAGCCGGAGTCCACCGCGGCCCGCGAGGCGCCCACGGCCGCGCCGAGCGCGTCGGCCAGCTTCTCCACGACCTCGAACTTCTCCGCGGAGCCGACCCCGCGGCCACCGGAGACCACGACCGACGCCTCGGTCAGCTCCGGACGGTCGCCGCCGACCACCGGCTCGACACCGGTGATCCGCGCCGCCTTCGCCGGGTCCACCGCCGGCAGCTGCACGGTCTCCTCCGCCGCGGCGCCCTCGGCCTGCTCGGCCTCCACGCTGCCCGGCCGGACCGAGATGATCGGGAAACCCTTCGTCACCTTGGACTTCACCGAGAACGCGCCACCGAAGATCGACTGCCCGGTGGTGCCGTCGGAACCGACCTCCACCGCGTCGTAGAGCAGGCCGGAGCCGACCCGGACGGCCAACCGCCCGGACACCTCCTTGCCCTCGGCCGACGCGGCCACCAGCACCGCCGCCGGGGACACCTGCTCCACCAGGGTGGCCAGCGCGTCGACCTTCGGTGTCACCAGGTACTTGCCGGCGTCCTCGGACTCGGCGACGTACACCTTCGCCGCGCCGTGGGCGGCCAGCGACTCCTTCACCTTCCCGGCCGTGCCGGGCGCGCCGACGACCACCGCGGAGGGCTCCCCCAGGGCCCGCGCCGCGGTCAGCAGCTCGAGGGTGACCTTCTTGAGCTCGCCGTCGACGTGGTCGACGAGAACCAGTACCTCAGCCATGTCCGTTGTCTCCTTCTCGCTGCCGCCGTCGTCAGATGAGCTTCTGGCCGACCAGGTACTCGGCGACCTTCGCGCCGCCGTCGCCCTCGTCCTCGACGCGCTGACCGGCCTGCCGCGGCGGCTTCGGGGCCGCCTCCAGCACGCTCGTCCACGCGTCGTCCAGGCCCACCTCGCCGGCGTCGACGCCGAGGTCGGCGATCGTCACCGTCTCGACCGGCTTCTTCTTGGCGGCCATGATGCCCTTGAACGACGGGTACCGCGGCTCGTTGATCTTCTCGCCGACGCTCACCACCGCGGGCAGGTCGGCCTCCAGATGCGTGATGCCGTCGTCGGTCTCCCGGTCGGCCTTGACGGTCGTGCCCTCGACGGTCAGCGACCGCACGTGGGTCAGCTGCGGGAGGCCCAGCAGCTCGGCGACCATCGCCGGCACCGCGCCGCCCCGGCCGTCGGAGGCCTCGTTGCCGGCGATGACCAGGTCAACGCCCTCGACCCTGCCGATGGCGGCGGCCAGCACCTTGGCGGTGGCCACGATGTCGGAGCCGTGCAGTGCCTCGTCGGACACGTGGACGGCCTTGTCGGCGCCCATGGACAGCGCCTTGCGGATCGCGTCGGTCGCGCGGTCCGGGCCCATCGAGATCACGGTGACCTCGCCCTCGCCGGCTTCCTTGATCTTCAGCGCCTCCTCGACGGCCTTCTCGTTGATCTCGTCGAGGACGGCGTCGGCGGACTCGCGGTCCAGGGTGTGGTCACCGCTCGAGAGCTTGCGCTCCGAGTAGGTGTCCGGCACCTGCTTGACCAGGACAACGATGTTGGTCATGGGGCTTGCTCGACCTCCCGATGGCTGGAGCGCTCGGCTGGGCTCTACTGGCCGGTAGCTTAGGCCGGTTTCGCCACGGTGGCGTGGCGAGGTGACGCCATTCACCTGGATTCGCCAGTTAGTGGGACTATAGTCCCGATTCTTCTCGGACGCCCGCGGGATCGCTACTTTCGGTGGGGGTCATCCACCATTCGGTCGCACGTCGCTACTTCTACCGGGTGCGAAGGCGTTAACCTCCGGCCTGTGCCCGTTGCCGTGATCACCGACTCGACCGCCTGCCTGCCGGACCAGTTGGCCGCGCAGTGGGGGATCGGCATGGTGCAGGTCCAGCTCCGGCTGGGCGAGCGGCTCGACGACGAGAACCGGTACGACCGGGCGCGGATCATCGACGCGCTGCGGGCCGGGGAGCCGGTGTCCACCGCGCCACCCGACCAGGGCGCCTTCTTCTGGACCTACCAGCAGGCGGCCAGCCAGGGCGCCGACGCCGTCGTCAGCCTGCACATCTCTGGTCGCATGTCGGCGACGGTGGACGTGGCCAGGGCGGCGGCGCGGCAGGTCAGCGTGCCCGTGCACGTGCTGGACAGCGGGACCACCGGGATGAGCCTCGGGTTCGCCGCGCTGTCCGCCGCCAGGGCCGCCGCGGCCGGCGGGCACACCCGGCGGGTGATCGAGGCGGCCGAGCGCCGGTTCTCCGGCAGCAGCGAGCTGCTCTACGTCGACACCCTGGAGTACCTGCGCCGTGGCGGCCGGATCGGCGCCGCCGCCGCGCTGCTCGGCACCGCGCTGTCGGTCAAGCCGCTGCTCACCGTGCGGGGCGGCGAGGTGGCGCCGCTGGCCAGGGTGCCCGGGACGAAGCGGGCGCTCGCCAAGCTCACCGACCTCGCCGTCGAGCGGGCCGCGGGGCGACCGGTGGACGTCGCGATCTCCTGCGCCACCCCCTCCCAGCGGGAGATGTCCCTGGTCCAGCAGCTCCGGGCCCGGCTGCCGGCGCTGCACGACATCATGCTGGTGCGGGCCAGCACGGTGATCGGCGCCCACGTCGGCCCCGGGGCACTCAGCATCACGATCTCCCATCCGGGCTGACAGGGAACTCGACCGATCCGCGGGACGTTGACGATCGCGACGACACCGGCGGCCAGGAGGACTGACGATGGCACTGTTCGGCAAGATCGCCCGATTCGCCAGCAGCCCGGCGGGGCGCCGGGCGATCGCCCAGGCCAAGCGGATGGCCAACGACCCGCGGACCCGCCAGCAGGCCAAGGACGCGCTCGACAAGGTGCGCCGCCGGGTGAACGACACCCGCCGCGGCCGCGGCGGCGGCCCCACCCCACCCCCGGCGGCCTGAGGCCCACCGCACGTACGGTGCCTTGGGTACACGCACCGCGCCCAAGGGCGGTCTTCGATACCCACCCAACGTGCCCAGGGCGGCCTCGGGCGCGCCCGACGCCGGCGGGAGGGTGGGTTACCGGCCGGTTAGGGTCGGGGCGTGAACACGCCACCCACCGGCGCGGCCGGCCGGGCCGAGGCCCTGCACCTGACCGGGGAGCGCACCGTCCCGGGTGTGCCCGAGGAGAACTACTGGTTCCGCCGGCACGAGGCCGCTTACCTGGCGCTGCTGCCCTACTGCGCCGGGGCGACCGTGCTCGAGGCCGGCTGCGGGGAGGGCTACGGCGCGGGGCTGATCGCCCGGCACGCCGCGCGGGTGCTGGCCCTGGACTATGACCCGCCGACGGCCGAGCACGTCGCCCGGTGTTACCCGGAGGTGGACGTGGTGCGCGGCAACCTCGCGTTCCTGCCGGTGGCGACCGGCGCGGTCGACGTGGTCGCCAACTTCCAGGTGATCGAGCACCTCTGGGACCAGGCCGGGTTCCTCCGCGAGTGCCGACGGGTGCTCCGCCCGGGCGGGCGACTGCTGGTCACCACACCGAACCGACTCACCTTCACGCCGGACAGCGACACCCCGCTCAACCCCTACCACACCCGCGAGCTCGCCCCCGTCGAGCTGGCCGAGCTGCTGGGTGCGGCCGGCTTCACCGTCGAGCGGCTGGCTGGGCTGCACCACGGCCCCGCGGTGCGCGCGCTGGACGAGCGCCACGGCGGCTCGATCATCGCCGCGCAGCTGGACGTGGTGCTAGGGCAGCTGCCGGGGCAGGCCGAGTGGCCGGCCGACCTGCTCACCGACGTCGAGGCCATTCGCGCCGACGGCTTCGTGGTGTCCGATGCGGACCTTGACGAGAGCCTGGACCTGGTGGCGGTGGCCCGGTGAGCGGCGGCTCCGAGGGCACCTTCTGTCTGGTGCTGCACAGCCACCTGCCCTGGCTGGCGCACCACGGCTCGTGGCCGGTCGGCGAGGAGTGGCTGTACCAGGCGTGGGCGCACTCGTACCTGCCGGTGGTCGACCTGCTCCGCCGATTCGCCGCCGAAGGCCGGCGCGACGTGCTCACCCTCGGCGTGACGCCGGTGCTGGCCGCGCAGCTCGACGACCCGTACTGCCTGCGCACGTTCCACGAGTGGCTGGGCACGTGGCGGCTGCGCGCGCAGCACGCGGGCACGCTGTGGCGCGGCGGGCCGGAGCTGCTGCGCGACCTCGCGGCGCGGGAGCACCGAACCGCGGAGGCGGCGCTGGCCGACTTCGAGACACGGTGGCGGCACGGCTTCTCGCCGATCCTGCGCGGGCTGGTCGACGCCGAGGTGGTCGAGCTGCTCGGCGGACCGCTGGCGCACCCGTTCCAGCCCCTGCTGGACGAGGGGGTGCGGGCGTTCGCGCTGCGCGGCGGGCTGGCCGACACGGCGCTGCGGATCGGGCACCGCCCCGCGGGGATCTGGGCGCCGGAGTGCGGGTACGCGCCGGGGATGGAGGACGGCTACGCGGCGGCGGGCGTGCGACGGTTCCTGGTGGACGGGCCGTCGCTGCGCGGGGACACCGCCGCGGCGCGGCCGGTCGGGTCGTCCGACGTGGTGTGCTTCGGGCGGGACCTGGAGGTGACCTACCGGGTGTGGTCGCCGAAGGCCGGGTACCCGGGGCACGCCGCGTACCGGGACTTCCACACGTGGGCGCACGAGGTGGGCCTCAAGCCGTCGCGGGTCACCGGCAAGCAGGTGGCGCCCGCCGACAAGGCGCCCTATGACCCGGCGCTGGCCGCCGACACGCTGCGGCTGCACGTCAAGGACTTCGTCGACACGGTGGTGACCCGGCTGCGGTCGCTGCGGGACCGGCACGGCCGGCCGGGGCTGGTGGTGGCGGCGTACGACACGGAGCTGTTCGGGCACTGGTGGCACGAGGGGCCGGCGTGGCTGGAGGGGGTGCTGCGCGCGCTGCCGGAGGCTGGCGTGCGGGTGACCACGCTCCGCGGCGCGCTGGCCGCGGGGCACCTGGGTCCGCCGGTGGACCTGCCCGCGTCGTCGTGGGGGTCGGGCAAGGACTGGCGGGTGTGGGATGGCGCCCAGGTCGCGGACATGGTGGCCGACAACACGGCGTTGCAGGAGCGGCTGCTCGCCGCGCACGTGCGGACCGAGACCCGCGACCCCGTGCGCGACCAGGCACTGCGCGAGGCGATGCTGGCCCTGTCCAGCGACTGGGCGTTCATGGTCACCAAGGACTCGGCGGCCGACTACGCCCGCCGCCGGGCCCGCGTCCACACCGACCGGTTCGACGAGCTGGTCGCGTTGCTCTCCGCCGACCCCGACGCGGCGCGCCGCCGCGCCGCCGAGCTCCACACGGAGGACGGCCCGTTCGGCCAGCTGGACGCCCGCGACCTCTGACCCACGAGATCTACGTTCGAGAGCGCGAACTCGACACTCGGAACCCCGAGTTCCACGGCGGGATCGCGCGGCGGCTCACCCGGCAGCGACGCGAGCGGCGAACACGGCGACGGGAACGGCGGACACGTGCGCACAGACGGCGGACACATGCGCACAGACGGCGGACACATGCGCACAGACGGCGGACACATGCGCACAGACGGCGGACACGTGTGCACAGAGGGCGGACACGTGTGCTGTCGGGTCAGGGGGGCGTGGTGATGACGGCGCGGTTGTGGTCGGCTACGGCTTCCGGGTCCACCTTGAGGACTCGGCGGTCGTAGGTGAGCAGGCCGTTCACCTCGGTCTCCACGTCGGTGAGCTGCGTGTAGATCGCGCCGGAGAGACCGAGCTCCGGGACGAGCCGGGCCACCTCGGCGCTCACCTCGACGTACCGCCGGGTCAGCTCCGCCCTGCTCGCGCACATCTCGTAGGCCATCGGCTCCCCCGGCCACACGTGCCCCGCGACGACCAGCCCGAGCCCGCCGTACTCGCCGTCGAGCACCGCGCGGTGGTCGCGCGCCTCCGGCCGCCCCGGCCCGACGTAGGTGTGGTCGTCGTACACGTCCCCGGCACCGGAGTCGGGCTGCGAGTGGCAGCAGTTCACCCCGCTGTCGGCGATCACCAGCCGGGTCGGATCGGCGGCCTTGACCAGCCCCGCGATCCGCGCGGTGTCGTACTCGCCCCACCCCTCGTTGAACGGAACCCACCCGACGATCGCGGTGCACCAGCGCAGCCGCGCCACCATCTCCAGCAACTCCGCCTCGAAGTGCCGGCGGGCCTCGGCCACCGGCGGCGCCTGCGGCCCCGGCGGGTTGTCCAGCAGCACCGGCAGCGACGGCATGTCCTGCCACACCAGCAGCCCGATCCGCTCGGCCCAGTCGTACCACCGCGCGGGCTCCACCTTGACGTGCTTGCGCACGCAGTTGAACCCCAAGGCCTTCGCCCGCTCCAGGTCGAATCGCAGCGCCTCGTCGGTGGGGGCGGTGTAGATCCCGTCCGGCCAGTACCCCTGGTCGAGCGGCCCGTGCAGGACCGTGACCCGCCCGTTCAGCGCGATCCGCGGCCGGCCCCGCTCGTCGTCGACCAGCGAGACGGTGCGCAGCCCGACGTGGCTGGCCACCTCGTCCAGCACCCGCCCGTCCGCGTCGAGCAGCCGCACGGTGAGGTCGTACCGGAACGGGTCGTCCGGGCTCCACGGCCGCGGGTCCGGCACGTCGACGCGCACCCGCCGGCCCACCGGCGCGCTCGCCCTGGCCACCTCCGTGTCGCCGGCGCGCACCACCACGTCGACCGAGGACGCGCCCTTCCCGACGACCCGCGGCGTCACCGCGAACCCGGCGAGGTCGGTGACCGGGTCCAGCGCGGCCACGTACGCCGGTCCGACCGTCTCCAACCACACGGGCTGCCAGATCCCGGACGCCCCGGTGTAGAGGATCCCGCCGGGCCGCAGCGCCTGCTTGCCCACCGGGAACGTGCCCCGGTTGCCGACGTCCTCGGCCCGCACCACCAGCTCCTGCTCGCCACCGGCGCGCAGCACGCCGGTCACGTCCGCGTCGAACGCCGTGTACCCGCCCTCGTGCTCGGCGACCAACTGGTGGTTCACCCACACCGCGGCCCGCTGGTCGACCGCGCCGAAGTGCAGCAGCACCCGCCCGTCCCGCCAGCCGTCGGGGACCTCGAACGTCCTCCGGTACCACATCACCTCGTCCCGGCGGCCCACGCCGGACAGCGCCGACTCGGGCGGGAACGGCACCAGGATCCGCCCCCTGTACCGCTCGGCGCCGCCGGTGTACTCCCACCACCCGTTGAGCGAGCGCCACCGCGGCCGGTACAGCTGCGGCCGGGGATGCTCGGGCAGCACGGCGTCGGGGTCGACCTGGTCGGCCCAGGGCGTCCGCAGTGGCGACGGCAGTGGCGACGGCACAGGCGAAGATCCAACGGCACTCGACACAATCCAACAGTACGCACCAGATCGTTCCGGCGTGAGGGACGCCATGGCGGTGGTGCGGGCGCGGGGTGCGAGGATCGACGGACCATGCGCGTGTTGATGCTGTCCTGGGAGTACCCGCCGGTAGTCGTCGGCGGACTGGCCCGGCACGTCCACGCGCTGGCCCGCCACCTCGTCCACGCCGGCCACGACGTCGTCGTGCTGTGCCGGCACGTCGCGGGCACCGACGCGGAGACCCACCCCACCACCGATCGAGTGGTCGAGGGCGTGCGGATCATCCGGGTCGCCGAGGACCCGATGCACGTGACGTTCGAGCGCGACCTCGTCGCCTGGACGCTCGCCATGGGGCACGCCATGGTCCGCGCCGGCACCGAGTTGCTGCGCACCTGGCGGCCGGACGTGGTGCACGCGCACGACTGGCTGGTGACCCACCCGGCGATCGCGCTCGCCGACGCCGCCAGGGTCCCGCTGGTCGGCACGATCCACGCCACCGAGGCCGGCCGGCACTCCGGCTGGCTGTCCCACCCGCTGAACCAGCAGGTGCACTCCGTGGAGTGGTGGCTGGCCAACAGGGCGGACGAGCTGATCACCTGCTCGGAGGCGATGCGCCGGGAGGTGGCGCACCTGTTCGAGATCGACCTCGCCGAGATCACCGTGATCCACAACGGCATCGAGGAGCGCGGCTGGCGGGTACCCGAGGAGGAGATCACCCGCGCCCGCGCCGTGCACAGCCCGGCGAAGGCGCCACTGCTGCTGTTCTTCGGCCGGCTGGAGTGGGAGAAGGGCGTGCAGGACCTGCTCGCCGCGATGCCCAGGATCCGGCGCCGGCACCCGGGCACCCGGCTGGTTGTGGCCGGCAAGGGCCGCCACCTCGACGAGCTGGTGGAGCAGGCGCGGCGGCTGCGGCTGCGCCGCGCGGTGGACTTCGTCGGCCACCTCTCGGACCGCGACCTGCGGGCGGTGCTCGCCGCCGCGGACGCCGTGGTGCTGCCGAGCAGGTACGAGCCGTTCGGGATCGTCGCGCTGGAGGCCGCGGCGGCGAAGGCGCCGCTGATCGCCTCGACCGCGGGCGGCCTGGGGGAGGTCGTGATCGACGGGCAGACGGGCCTGGCGTTCCAGCCGGGCGACGTGGCCGGGATCGTCAGCGCGGTCGACGCCGTGCTCGCCGACGCCGACGCCGCCGGTAGGCGGGCGCTGGCCGCACAGTCCCGCCTGGCCGCCGACTTCGACTGGGGCCGCATCGCCGCGGCCACCGCGGCGGTCTACCGCCGCGCGCGAGTCGGCGAGCCGACGATCCTGGGTCGCCCCAAGATCGCCACCGGCAACGCCTTCGACATCTGACCGGCTACAGCGGGCACCTCAGGCACTCGACGCCGGTCGAGACGGCCGTTTCCGGGCCGGCGGCCACCGCGGGGGCGGCGGCGCCGAAGACCAGACCGAACGCAGCGAGCAGGGCAAGAACAAAGCGTGCTCTCATATCCAGGCTCCTCGGATGCAGGGGAGATCCGCATGCGTCAGCATCGTTGGTCGGGCCGCCAGAAACAACTAGTAGTTCAGTAGGTATACCTACTCATTCCCGCGAATTGCGCCAGGGGCGCCGGCTCGGTGGACCGACCGGAGCAACGCGCGCTCCTCCGCCCGGCGGGTCCGACGATCCGCAGCTGGCGAAACCTCCGTGTCGGCCAGCACGATCCGCTCGGGGTTCCGAGTGTTCCCCGCGTCCTCGGCGGCCAACACCTTCTGCCGTGCGGTCTCCTCGAAGAACGGGCAGCGAGGGGTCGTGCCATCCCGGGCCTCCTTCGGTGAGCGGAGAACGGTCGGCGGCGTCGACAGCACAGCGGGGCCGACCGAGTGTCCCGGTCAGCCCCGCTGTCACGCTGCCAGACCAGCGTGGCCGGTCTCCCCCGTCAGGAGGAAAGGGAGACCGGAACCCTGCTCACGAGCCGGCGGGCTGTGCCGTGCCTCCGGAGCCGGCGGGCTCGGTCAGGTAGCGGGCGTAGGCACCGGTGGTGAAGAAGCTCGGCAACCTCTCCCCCAGCGCGGTCTCCACGAAGATCTTCCGCGCGTCGTCCAGCCGGTGGTCATGGCCCAGGTCGGCCCGCACCGCCGCCAGCTCCTCGTCGAGCAACTGGTGGACCAGCTCGGGAACGATCGCGGTGCCGTCCGCCAGCTTGGTGCCGTTGCGGACCCACTGCCACACCTGGCAACGGGCGATCTCGGCGGTCGCGGCGTCCTCCATGAGGGAAAGCCGCTGAAGGGGGGTGGCGGGCGGGGTGAAGGGCGGGCTGATCGACGCGGCACCGGTGCCGCGCAGCCAGGAGTCGACGTAGCGCAGCGCCACGTTGATGTTCGCGCGCAGCCCCTGCTCGGTCACCTCACCGCCGGCGCTGGCCACGTCGAGCAGGTCCGCGGCGCCGACCACGACGTCCTCGCGCAGCCTGTCGAGCTGGTTCGGCCGGTCGCCGAGCACCCGGTCGAACACCTCCCGGCAGACGTCCACCAGGCCCGGGTGGGCGACCCAGGAGCCGTCGAAGCCGTCCCTGGCCTCCCGCTCCTTGTCCTCCCGCACCTTCTCCAGCGCGGTCGCGTTGGCCTCGGGGTCACGGCTCGGGATGAACGCCGCCATCCCGCCGATCGCGTGGGCGCCGCGCCGGTGGCAGGTGCGCACCAGCAGCTCGGTGTAGGCCCGCATGAACGGCACGGTCATGGTGACCTGCGCGCGGTCCGGCAGGACGAAGTCCGCGCCGCGCTCGCCGAAGTTCTTGATGACGCTGAAGATGTAGTCCCACCGGCCGGCGTTCAGCCCGGCCGCGTGCTCGCGCAGCTCGTAGAGGATCTCGTCCATCTCGAACGCCGCGGTGACGGTCTCGACGAGCACCGTGGCGCGGATGGTGCCCCGGGGGATGCCCAGCTCCTGCTGCGCGAGGCGGAACACGTCGTTCCACAGCCGCGCCTCGTGGTGGCTCTCCAGCTTCGGCAGGTAGAAGTACGGTCCGCTGCCGCGGGCCAGCAGCTGCCGGGCGTTGTGGAAGAAGTACAGCCCGAAGTCCACCAGACTGGCCGACACCGGCCGGCCGTCGATCCGGATGTGCTTCTCCACCAGGTGCCAACCCCGGGGTCGGACGACGATGGTCGCCGGGTGCTCGCCGATCCGGTACCGCTTGCCGCCCTCGGTGGTGAAGTCGATGTTGCGGCGGATCGCGTCGTAGAGGTTGAGCTGCCCGCCGATGACGTTGTGCCAGGTCGGGGAGAGGGCGTCCTCGAAGTCGGCCAGCCACACCCTGGCGCCGGAGTTCAGCGCGTTGACCGTCATCTTCCGGTCGGTCGGGCCGGTGATCTCGACCCTGCGGTCCTCCAGCCCGGGTGCCGCGCCGGCCACCCGCCAGGTGTCGTCCTCCCGGATGGCCCGGGTCTCCGGCAGGAAGTCCAGCGTCTCCTCGCCGGTGCTCAGCCGTTCCCGGCGGAGCCGGCGGGCGTCCAGCAGCTCCCGTCGGCGGCCGGCGAACGCGTTGTCCAGCCGGGCCACGAAGTCGAGGGCCGCCGGGGTGAGGATCTCGTCGAACCGGTCGCCCTGCGGACCGGCCACCTCGGGGCGGCCGGCGGTGGCGAAGATGCGGTTGAGCGGGTCAGCCATCTCGTCCTCCAGAGGCTGGGTGGGGTGGGGAGGTGGCCCGGTCAGGCCGGGCCACCTCCCGGAGGGGTCAGAACTGCGCTTCCTCTGTCGAGCCCTTGAGCGCCGTGGTGGAGCTCTCCGGGTTCAGCGCGGTGCTCACCAGGTCGAACCACCCGGTGCCGACCTCGCGCTGGTGCTTGGTCGCGGTGTAGCCGCGCTCCTCGGCGGCGAACTCGCGCTCCTGCAGGTCGACGTAGGCGGTCATGCCGTCGGACGCGTAGCCCTTGGCCAGGTCGAACATCGAGTAGTTCAGCGCGTGGAAGCCGGCCAGCGTGATGAACTGGAACTTGTAGCCCATGTGGCCGAGCTCGCGCTGGAACTTCGCGATGGTCGCGTCGTCCAGGTGCTTCTTCCAGTTGAACGACGGCGAGCAGTTGTAGGCCAGCAGCTGGTCCGGGTACTTCGCCTTGATGGCCTCGGCGAACGTCCTGGCGACCTCGAGGTCGGGCTCGGAGGTCTCCATCCACAGCAGGTCGGCGTACTTCGCGTAGGCGAGGCCGCGGTCGATGCACGGCTCGATGCCGTTGCGCACCTTGTGGAAGCCCTCCGAGGTGCGCTCGCCGGTGATGTACTTCCGGTCGCGCTCGTCGACGTCGCTGGTGATCAGCGTCGCGGCCTGCGCGTCGGTGCGGGCGACGATCAGCGACGGCACGTCGAGCACGTCGGCGGCGAGCCGGGCCGCGTTCAGCGTGCGCTCGTGCTGCTTGGTCGGGATCAGCACCTTGCCGCCGAGGTGGCCGCACTTCTTCTCGGACGCGAGCTGGTCCTCCCAGTGCACGCCCGCGGCGCCGGCGGCGATCATGCCCTTCATCAGCTCGAACGCGTTGAGCGGGCCACCGAAGCCGGCCTCGGCGTCGGCGACGATCGGGGCGAACCAGTCGATGTCGGTGTTGCCCTCGGCCCAGGTGATCTGGTCGGCGCGACCCAGCGCGTTGTTGATCCGGCGCACCACGGCCGGCACCGAGTTGGCCGGGTACAGGCTCTGGTCCGGGTAGGTCTGCCCGGCGAGGTTGGCGTCGGCCGCCACCTGCCAGCCGGACAGGTAGATCGCCCTGAGCCCGGCCCGCACCTGCTGGACGGCCTGGTTGCCGGTCAGCGCGCCCAGCGCGTGGATGTAGTCCTCGGTGTGCAGCAGCTTCCACAGCTTCTCGGCGCCACGACGGGCCAGCGTGTGCTCCTCGACCACGCTGCCCCGCAGCCGAATCACGTCGGCCGCCGAGTAGGACCGCTCGACACCCGCCCAGCGGGGGTCGGTCTCCCACTTCTTCGCGAGCTCCGCTGCTGCCTGCTCCAGGTTGCCGGCCTTGTCTGCCATGGGTCGCTCTCCAACTTTGCGAACGTTGCGATTCCTCGCTTGCTTACCCTCACCATGGCATGTCCTGCGAAAACACCGCCAGATGTCCAACTTGCCAACTTGTGCTAAGTTTCTTTAGCATCTTGTGAAGCTTGCGAACGACTACTTCGCAAAGCCCGGGGAAACGGTCCGCTTGATCGGTACCGAACCGGAAGACCTTCGGACTGGACGGCCAACATGGACAAGACCTTCGCCGGGGCCCGGCTGCGACACCTGCGGGAGAGCCGGAGGATGAGCCAGGCCGACCTCGCCCGACTGCTCGAGATCTCACCCAGCTACCTCAACCAGATCGAGCACAACACCCGCCCGCTGACCGTCCCGGTCCTGCTGCGCATCACCGAGGCGTTCGGCGTCGACGCGGAGTTCTTCGCCAACAACGACACCGCGCGGCTGGTGGCCGACGTCCGGGAGGCGCTGCTCGACGAGGCGGTCGGTGTGGACGTCTCCAGCAGCGAGATCAACGAGCTGGCGGGCAACCTGCCGACCGTCGCGCAGGCGCTGGTGAAGCTGCACCGGCGCTACCGCAGCGCGGTCGAGCAGACCGCGGCGCTGACCACCGAGAACGGCATGGGGCTGCACGGCAGCCCGGCCGCGCCGCTGCCGCACGAGGAGGTGCGCGACTTCTTCTACGAGCGGGAGAACTACGTCGCCGAGCTCGACGAGCGTGCCGAGCGGATGGCCAGCATGATCGGCCTTCGCCGGGGCGAGGTGCGCAACCGGCTGCGCGAGCGGCTGGTCGAGCACTACGGCGTGCACGTGACCAGCGAGGGCATCGACGAGACCGCCGGCGAGCAGCACCGGTACGAGCCGGACACGAAGACCCTGCGGCTGGCGCCGAGCCTGCGGATCGGGCAGCAGGCGTTCCGGCTGGCCTCGCAGATCGCGGTGCTGGAGTACGACGACCTGATCACCGAGCTGGCCGACTCGTGGGCGTTCTCCGGGCCGGCCGCCCGGTCGCTGGCCAGGGTGGGGCTGGCGAACTACTTCGCGGGCGCGCTGATCCTGCCCTACCGGGCGTTCCACTCCACCGCGGAGGGCTTCCGCTACGACATCGAGCGGCTCTGCGACCACTTCGGCGTCGGATTCGAGACGGTCTGCCACCGCCTGTCGACCCTGCAACGGCCGAAGCTGCGCGGCGTGCCGTTCTCGTTCGTCCGGGTGGACCGGGCGGGCAACATGTCGAAGCGGCAGTCGGCGGCCGGCTTCCACTTCTCCCGGGTCGGCGGCGCGTGCCCGCTGTGGAACATCTACGAGGCGTTCACCTCACCCGGCAAGATCCTCACCCAGGTGGCCAGCCTGCCGGACGGGAAGACCTACTTCTGGGTGGCCAGGACCGTCTCCCGCAACATCGGCGGCTACGGCAGCCCGGGCAAGATGTTCAGCGTCGGGCTCGGCTGCGAGCTGCGGCACGCCCGGCGGCTGGTGTACTCGACCGGGCTCGACCTCGACGACAAGGCCGCCGCCACGCCGATCGGCATGGGCTGCAAGGTCTGCGAGCGGCCGGCGTGCCCGCAGCGGGCGTTCCCGACGATCGGCAAGCAGCTCACCGTCGACGAGAACGCCAGCACCTTCGTGCCCTACCCGGCCGTTCCCAAGGAGGACTGAGCCGCCGCCCCACCGCACCGCCGAGTGATGCCATGAAGGCCACCGTGATCGCGTTGAACGCGACCAAGGTGGCCTTCATGGCGTTGGGCACCCGCGTCGAGGTCGCGGGGTCAGTTCTCCAGGAGGGTGATGCGCGACCGCTGGGCGTCGGCGTCGTCACCGGTGCCGATGTTCGGGCCGCGCGGCGGGATCGCGTCGTAGGCGGCGGGGTCGAGCTGGTTCACCCGGCCGCTGGCCACCGCGGAGAGCATCCCGTCGAGCCCGATGTAGACGGCGCGGGTGAGCACCGCCCGGTACTTCTGGCCCAGCGACTGGGTCTGCCCGCGCACCTCGAACAGCACGGTGCCGCTGCCGTTGAGCGCGAAGCTGCCCAGCCCGGTGCCCGGCAGGTGCAGGTCCTGCGGGTAGAGCGTGACGTTGCCGAAGATCGGCCGGTCGTTGGCCTTGCCCTGCAGCGCGTTGTAGACCGCCACGTTCAGCCGCTTCGAGTAGTCGAGGTCGTACTTCGGCGCGTACTTCTCCAGGCCGGGCGTGGTGGCCGGGTCGGACACGAACTTGCCGGAGATCGACAACGTGACGAACTCGTCGGGATCGTCCGGCATCACGTAGCACGCGCCCTGG
Source organism: Amycolatopsis arida (assembly GCF_900115565.1). Classification (GTDB taxonomy): domain Bacteria; phylum Actinomycetota; class Actinomycetes; order Mycobacteriales; family Pseudonocardiaceae; genus Yuhushiella; species Yuhushiella arida. The sequence continues at coordinate 174,895 of NZ_FOWW01000002.1, forward strand.
TGGTGCAGGTCCACGTAGGTGTCGACCTCGCCGAACTCCGCGGCCAGGCCGCGGTAGACGTCGCGCACCACCTTCGACTCCGGGGTGATGTACCAGCCCGGCTGGTCGGAGCTGCCGGGGAAGTCCTCCCGGCGCGGCGTGTAGGTCAGGTCGGGGTTGTAGTCGCGGTTGACGTCGAACCCGGGCCGGGTGGAGTAGTCGTCGCCCTGCCGCGTCCCGGTGTAGTAGTTCCACGCCGGCTGGCTGCCGCGCAGCTGCGGGTAGCGGGCGGTGACCTCCTGCCAGGTCAGGTCGTTGCCCCTGCGGTCGAGCTCGGCGCCGTCCGGGTTCATCTTCGGGATGGCCACGATGGTGAGCGCCTCGCGCCACCGCTTCGCCTTGGCCGACTCGCTCGTCCCCAGCCAGCTCAGCAGGTCGAGGATGGCGTCGGTGCCGGTCTTCTCGTTGCCGTGGATCTCGCTGGTGATCAGCACCGCCTTGCGCCCGGTGCCGACTCGCGCCGACCAGATCTCCCGGCCGCGGTTGCTCCGGCCGACCTGCTCGACGTCGACGGTGCCGCCACTGACCCGCTCGATCCGGTCCAGCTCGATGCCCAGCTCCCGGTGGTCGGTGAACTGGTGAATCGGCAGGTCGCGGGGCTCCTCGCTGCACTCCTTGGCGGCGAGGAACGCGGCGTCCTCCGGCTGGGCCCGATCGAGCTGGGCGGAGTAGGCGGGCGGCTCGGTCCGGTCAGCCGGCCGCGCGGCCGCGGGTGCGGTGATGCTGCCAGTGGTGACCAGTGCCAGCACGGCGGCGCCGGCGAGCACGGCGCGCAGGGGTCGTCTCAGTGGGGACACACTCACTCCTCCAACGCAGGGAAAGTCCTTGTGGAGTAGCTACTCAACCCACCGCTCCCGGCGGGCCCACCGGCGAAAGTTACTTATATCAACAAACGGTCCGCGGCGGAAGCGGCATTCTTTCCGGTCCTTTCCGGTCGTCCCCGCGGTCAGGACTCGCCCAGCGCCCGCTGCAGCGCCCAGGACGCCTTGCGTGCCATGTCCCGCACCGCCTCCCGGCGGGCCGCGTCGGCCTCGTAGTCGGCCTTGCGGTCGCGCACCACCCGCGCTGGCGAGCCGACGGCGATGGCGTAGTCGGGGATGTCGCCACGCACCACGGCGTGCGCGCCGAGCACGCAGCCCCGGCCGACCCGGGTGCCGCGCAGCACCGACACCTTCGTGCCGATCCAGGTGTCCGGGCCGATCCGCACCGGCGCCTTCACGATGCCCTGGTCCTTGATGGGGAGGGTGATGTCGGTGGTGACGTGGTCGAAGTCGCAGATGTAGACCCAGTCGGCGACCAGCGCCGCGGAGCCCAGCTCGATGTCGAGGTAGCAGTTGACCACGTTCTGCCGGCCGAACACCGCCTTGTCGCCGATCCGCAGCGAGCCCTCGTGGCAGCGGATGGCGTTGCCGTCGCCGATGTGCACCCAGCGACCGATCTCCAACCGGCCGTAGCCGGGCCGGCAGTGGATCTCCACGTTCTTGCCGAGGAACACCAGGCCGCGCAGCACGACGTGCGGGTTGGCGAGGCGGAACCTCAGCAGGCGCCAGTATCGCACCAGGTACCAGGGCGTGTACGCGCGGTGGCGCAGCACCCAGCGCAGCGAGTCGACGGTCAGGAAGCGCGCCTGCTGGGGGTCGCGGCGGGTGCGCCGCCACGCCTGGACCCGGGACAGCACGGGTGAACCCCACATCGACGTCATAGCGGTGACCGTAACCTGTCGGGCGGAACGATTGAAGCTGAGGGAGCGGCACGGATGAAGCTGATCATCGACACCGACCCCGGCGTGGACGACGCCTTCGCGATCGCGCTCGCCGCGCTGAGCGACGACGTCGACCTGCTCGGGGTGACCACCGTGTTCGGCAACGTCCCGCTGTCGGCCACCACCCGCAACGCCCAGCGCCTGCTGGCACTGTGCAAGCGCACCGACGTCCCGATCGCCGCGGGCGCGCAACGCCCGCTGGTGCACCCGCAGCCGCACCGCGCCCGGTACGCGCACGGTGCCGACGGGCTGTCCGGGCGGGCCGGCACGCTGCCCGAGCCGGCCCGCGACCTGGAGCCCACCGGCGCGGTGGGACTGCTGGCGACGCTGCTGGCCGCCGCCGACGAGCCGGTGACGCTCGTGCCCATCGGGCCGCTGACCAACATCGCCACGCTGCTGGCCGCCCACTCCGAACTGCGGGAGAAGATCGCCAGGGTGGTGATCATGGGTGGCGCGCTGGCCGGCGGCAACACCACGGCCGCCGCCGAGTTCAACATCTGGAGCGACCCGGAGGCCGCGCACCGGGTGCTGGCCGGCGGCGAGGTGCCGTGCGTGCTGGTGCCGATGGACCTCACGTACCGTTGCGCGGTGGACGAGGAGTGGCTGCGAGGACTGGCCGAGTCCGGCCCGCTGGGTGCCGCCCTGCACGGCCTCACCCCGGACTACGTCGAGTACTACCGGCACGCGCTGGGTTGGCCCGGGCTCGTGCTGCACGACGCGGTCGCCATGGCCGAGGCCGTCCGGCCCGGGATCCTGCGCACCGAGGCCTACCCCGTGGAGGTCGACTGCGGATTCGGCCCCGGCCGGGGCGCCACGCTGGCCGACCAGCGCCGGCCGGAGCTGCGCGAGCGGGTGGACGGCGAGCGGGCCGCGGTCGAGGTGGAGGTGGCCGTGGACACCGACCTCGACGAGTTGCGCGCGTTCGTGCTGGACCGGATCGCGGGCGGTGGGGTCCGATGACCGAGGAACGGGACGCGGAGCCGGCTTCGCGGGCGCCCGGGGCGCGCCGAAGGCTGCTGTTCTCGCTGCTGACCGTGGTGGTCGTGGCGGGGGCGTTCCTGGTCGCGCAGCGGCTGGCGCCGGCCCCGCCGGAACCGTCGTCGACGCCGGCCGCCCACCAGCCGCCGGCCCCGGTGACCACCGCGCCGGCCGCGCCGTCGGAGGTTCCCCGGAAGGAGGAAGGGCCGCGGTTCGAGGCGTGGGTGGACGAGGTCGCGGAGTGGCTGGACATCCCGCGGCGGGCGATGCACGCCTACGCCGGCGCGACGGTCGCGCTGGGCGAGGAGATGCCGGACTGCCACCTGTCGTGGGTGACACTCGCCGGGCTCGGCAAGATCACCACCGACCACGGCAGGGTCGGCGGCGAGCTCGACGAGGATGGCCGGCCCGGCGACCCGATCGGCACGGTGGAGATGAAGGACTTCTCCGGAGCCACGATCTCGGTCCGCGGGTCGGCGGGACCGCTGCAGCTGTCGCCCGCGGTGTGGCAGCGGTGGGGGCGCGGCGCGTCGGGTGGTGAGCCGGACGTGCAGGACATCGACGACGCCGCACTGGCCGCCGGGCACGCGCTGTGCGCCGAGGGCCGCGACCTCGCCAGGGGCGACGACTGGTTGGCCGGGGTGGCGACGCTGCACCCGGCGCCGCTGTTCCTGCACCGGGTGCTGGCCACGGCGAACGTGTACGGGACGGTGGGGCAGAACCCGGAGCCGCCGAACCCGGCGGCCCTGCGCGCGGTGTCGTTCGCCATCGACAAGATCGGGCTGCCCTACGTCTGGGGCGGCAACGGCCAGGAGAAGGGGGACGCGGGCTTCGACTGCTCCGGGCTCACCACGGCGGCCTACGCCAGCGCCGGGATCGAGCTGCTGCGCACGGCGCACTGGCAGTACAACAGCGTGCCGCTGGTCCCGCCGGACGAGGAGCCGCGGCTGGGCGACCTCGTCTTCTACGGCAACCCCGCGACGAAGATCCACCACGTCGGCCTCTACATCGGCAACCAGCAGATGGTCGACGCGCCCACCTTCGGCCAGGCCGTGCAGGTCCACCCCTACCGCAAACCGAACGACGACTACGCCGGCGCCGGCCGCCCAGCCCACTGACCACTACCGCACCTGATGCGACATTGGCCACGGTGGAATGCTGTCGCAAGCACCTTCCCCACGCCTGGCTGACGCACCATGGACCGTTGACGAGCACGACCCGACGTCTGGGCGATCGACATATCGCCGTAGGTTCGCGTTGGGATCGGTGAGAGGTCGGTCAGTGCGCTCGCGCGTGGCTTTCTTCCAGTGAGAGGCCACGCTGTCGCCCTTCGATGATCAACCAGAATCGGGAGCACTTCATGGGATCGCTGGCCGGGCATTGCCGACCGTGTTCGAGTGCGGTGCGGGCCACCTCGATACGGTGTTGCTGCTCGGCCAGCTCGGCCAACTTGTGATCGATCATCTCCTGTCGGCTTTGGCGCTCGCCTGCGAGGAAGCGCCCGATCTCCGCCAGCGAGAATCCGACCCCGCGGAAGAAGAGGATCAAGGTGACGTCCCTCACTGCCGACGCGGCATAGCGCCGTCGTCCCGCCGCCCGCGCCGCCGGCCGCACCAAGCCGAGTTCGTCGTAGTAACGCAGCGCGCTTGTCGGCACGCCGGTGCGTTCGGACAGTTCACCAATGGACAACGACGTCGGCGTGGTCGACGAAGCCGGGGTGCGCTCGGTAGCAGACATTGACTTCAAGCGTACTCGAAGTGCTTGGCTCACCTCATGAAGATCAAGGAGAGGGTGCTGGGTCGCATCCTGCAATGGTGGGGTCCTCGCGGCGGGCTGGCACAGTTCCACCAGCCGACCGGAGCCGTCGGGCACGTCGCCGGCTGGATCATGGGCCGGCGCTCGTCGAACGTGGCGCGCAGCCGCTGGGCGGTACGGCTTCTCGACGTCCAGCCGACCGACCGCGTCATCGAACTCGGCTGCGGTCCGGGCGTGGCCATCTCCGCCCTCGTCACCCGAGCGTCCCGGGGCTTGGTGGTCGGCGTCGACCACTCGCAGGTCATGATCCGCCAGGCCCGCCGCCGCAACAGGGCCGCCATCCGGGCCGGGCGGGTACGCCTGATGCACCTGCCGGTCGAGAAGCTGTCGATCAGCGACGGGCCGTTCGACGCCGCGCTGGCAGTCAACACAGTCGGCATGTGGCCCGACCCAACCGCCCGGCTACGCGAACTCGCCCGGCTGTTGCGGCCCGGCGGGCGCATCGCTGTGGTGTCCCAGCCCCGCTGTCCCGGTGCCACCGCGGCCACTTCGGCGGCGGCGGCCAAGGAGTTGGCAGGCCAGCTTACCGAGGCTGGGTTCGAGCGCCTCCGAACCGAGATGCTCGACCTCGACCCGCCGGCAGCGTGCGTCATCGGGCAGGTAACACCTGCCGATAACGCCGAACTCGCCGACCATCCACCAGCGCGGTCGTGACCCCCGAGTGCGCAAGTCGTCGACCTGACGTGGACTGCCCATGACTACCGGCCAAGATGTCGACGAACACAGCACGGTTCGAATACTGCTACTCCACCAGTTCACTGACCACTACCGCACCTGATGCGACATTGGCCACGGTGGAATGCTGTCTCATTCTCGCCGGCCGACGGCGTTTCCCCGGGAAGCCGCGTGATCCGTCGGCGTGCCGCTGAGCTGGGCCGACCGGCGTGGACCAGCGCCCTGCTCCACACCCGGCGCGAGCACGGCACCGGCGCCGCGACCCTCACCCGCACCGACGCCAACGGATCTCACTGCTGTTCCCCGGCGTTTCCGGGTGGAGTTGAGTACCGGACGGGAATTTGCTCGAGTTCGGCGGAAGTTCGGTCAGGTGGGCGAGTTCGTCCGGGTTGGCGATCCCGTGGCCTGTGCTTACCCTCCGCGGCCGGCCGGCTGACGACCTTCCCGCCCGTGCTGCCGACGAGGAGCTCTTCTGCCGGACAGAAGAGCTCCTCGTCGGCAGGCTCACCGCGTCCTGATGTCGTGAGCGGTGCCGTCGGTGACGGCCTGGAGTTTGTCCGGGTTGGCCATGTTGTGGATGGCGATGATGCGGCCCTCGGCGTCGAAGTCGAAGGTGACGGTGGCGATCACGCGGTCCGGTCCGCTGAACACCATGCCGGGCCCGCCGTTGATCTCGACGAGTTCGGCGTTCATGTCGGCGGGCTTGACGCCCTGGTAGGTGACGGTGCCGATGGCTGCGAACCAGGCGGCCACCGTTTGTGCGCCCACGACCGGACGCATGGCCTGGCGGACCTTGCCTCCCCCGTCGGTCCACAGTGTGACGTCCGGCGACAGCAACTCCATCAAGGCGTTGACGTCACCACCGGTCGCCGCGGCGAAGAACCGCTCGGTGACCTTGCGCTGCCGTGAGCGGTCGGCGGTGAAGCGCGGCCGCTGGGCCCGCACGTGCTTACGAGCGCGGTGCGCGGCCTGCCGCACCGCGACTTCGGAACGCTCCACCGCCTCCGCGATCTCGGCATGGCTGAAGTCGAAGACCTCCTTCAGCACGAACACCGCGCGCTCGAGCGGGCTCAACGTCTCCAGCACCACCAGCATCGCCATCGACACCGACTCCGCGTCCAGAGCGGTCTCGGCGGCGTCCCCGCCGGTGAGGATGGGCTCCGGAAGCCACGGTCCCACATAGGTCTCCCGCTTGGGCCGGGTGGAGCGTAGTCGTTCCAGCGCCAGGTTCGACACGATACGCGTCAGATACGCCTTGGGATCGGCCACCTGCGAGCGGTCGGCGGCCGACCACCTGATCCAGGCGTCCTGGACCGCGTCCTCGGCGTCGGCCGCGGTGCCGAGGACGCGGTAGGCCACTGAGAACAGCAGGTTCCGATGCTGGTGGAACACCTGCTGGTCGCGGTCGACAGAAGGCCGGGTCACCGCGCATCCCGGACCCGCGTGAAGCGGCCGCCTCGGGGCCAGACCGCGCCCGAGGTGGGCATCTTCTTCATGCGGCCGAAGGTCGGCCAGGGCGAAGCGGTCACCATCTCCTTATACCGGGCCGCCAAGCGTCCGGTCAGATGGGTGCGGCGAGGGCTGTCGTCGGGGCGGGTGAACTGCACCACCGCGTCGTCACGGCCCAGGCTCACCGGCGTGTGGTAGTAGCCGAAGCGGAACGGCTTGGGCTGCTTGCCCCGCAACGCGCGGACGATCGACAACGCGGCGTGCACACCGGTCGGCATGCCGCCCTGGCAGGTGCCGTGCATGACGCCGTAGCCCTGGCGGATCGCGGCCGCGTCCCCCACCGCGTACACCTCCGGGTGCGACACCGACCGCAGCGCGTCGTCGGTGACGACGCGGCCGCGCTCGTCGACGGTCAACCCGGCGGCGGCCGCCAGCGGCGACACCCGCATACCGCTGGTCCACAGGACCACATCGGCAGCGACCGTTTCCCCGCCCACCAGCTCGACCGTATCGGGCAGCACCTTCACCACCTCGACCCCGCTGCGCACCTGGACGCCCAGCCGGTCGAGCGCGGCCTGAAGATACGCCTTGGCCTTCGGGTTCATGGCCGCACCGGGTTCACGTCGGCCCAGCAACACGACGTTCAGCTCCGGGTGTCGCTCGGCGATCTCCGCGGCCGACTCGACGCCAGTCAGCCCGCTGCCGGCGACCACCACGGTGCCGCTGCCCAGCCGCGCCAGCCGGTCGGCCAGCACCTCGGCGTCCTGTGCGCTGTTCAAGGTGTAAGCGTGATCCTCGACACCCGGCACGGCCGCCGTATCGGCCGCGCTGCCCAACCCGTACACCAGCGTGTCGTAGTGCAGGACCCGGTCGTCGTCGATCCGCACCGTCTTCGCGTCCGCGTCCACCGCCGTCACCCAGCCGCGCACGAACCGCACACCCGTGCCCTCCAGCAGTTCCGGAATGTCCAGCTCGGCAAGCTGCTGCCCGGTCGCCGTCATGGGCAGCCGCAACCGCTCGGTGAACCGCTCCTGCGCGTTCACCAGGGTCACCCGCACGTCCTCGCGCCGCTTGACCCGCGCCGCGAGCTGGATCGCCGCGGCCATGCCCGCGTAACCCGCACCCAGGATCACCACGCGGTGCACGGTCGTGCCTGCTTCGTGCTGTGCGCTCATCGTTCCGCCTTCCTCCACCGGCTGCTGACAACCACCAGATGCAAGCTGCCCGACCGTCCGTGACCCGAGGCCGGCGTGATACCCGACACAGTCGACTTGGCCATGGCCGCGATCCGCCGGGCCCTGCGCACACACCTGCCCGTCCACCTCCGTCACGCCCGCGGCGCCGCCCTCGCCGCCCGCAACCGATTCAGGGGCAGGACCGATCTCGGTTCACAGGCATGCCACAGTGCGTCTTCGTGGGACACAACGACAACGACGCGGACGCGCTCCGGCGCAGGGCCGGGCTGGCGACGCCGATGGCGTTGCGGGTCGCGGTGACCCTGGGCCTGCCGGACCGGCTCCTCGGCGGCGGCGCCGCCGCGGATCGACTCGCGGTCGAACTCGACGTTTCACCGGTCGCTCTCGATCTCCTGCTGGGTCACCTCACGACCCTCGGTGTCATGGAGCGGACATCCACCGGCTACCGGACCACCGAGTACGGAGCGAACCTCTGCGCCGATGCCGACCATGGCTTCACCAACATCCTCCTGCGTCTGGATTCCGCTGCCGGCCGCGCCGAACTAGCCTTTGTCGAACTCGCCCACAGCATCGCCACCGGCCAGGCGGCCTACCCACGCCGCTACGGCCAGGACTTCTGGGCCGACCTCGCCGAACATCCGCACCTGCGGAAGTCGTTCGACCGGCAGATGACCCTGCGGTTCCACGAGCAGATCCCGCGGATCGTCGCCAACTTCGACTGGTCCCAGTTCTCCACCATCGTCGACGTCGGCGGTGGCCGAGGCACCCTGCTCGCCGCGATCCTGACAGCCCACCCTCCGATGCACGGCCATCTCGTCGATCTCCCACCCACCGCGGCCGACGCCAGAAACACTTTCAGCGCGCACAACCTCGACGACCGAACCGAAGTAACCGCGGGCAGCTTCTTCGACCCGCTCCCGGCAGGGGCGGACGCCTACTTGTTGGTCGACATCCTCCACGACTGGGACGACGAGCACGCCCACCGCATCCTCGCCCGATGCGTCGAGGCCGCCCACCCAACCGGCCGCGTCCTCGTCATCGAACCAGTCGGAGGACAGCGAGCCACCACCGAGATGGACCTGGCCATGCTCGTGATCCACGGCGGCCACGAGCGCCGGATCGACGAGTTCCGCACGCTCGCCTCGGCACACGGACTGGCCCTCGACACCGTCACCGAGCTGACCGACCAACGCTGTCTTCTCGAGTTCTCGCGACCTTGATCTGCGGCAGGTCCCGGGACAACTGGCGAAAGCCGACGCCGTAGTACATGTTCCTGGCGGCCGGATGCGCCGGCGCGCCGAGACAGGCGACCAGCATGCGGTGCGCGCCGGCAGCCCTGGCCCGCCGCATACCGTACAGCTGCAACGCGGTACCCAATCCCCGTCGCCGGAACTCCCGGTGCGTGCCAACCGGCTCGAATTCAGCGGTTCGCGTCACATCGTCCAGCCAGACAATCGCGGTCGCGGCGAGCGTGCCGTCCGGTGCCTCGATCAGCACATGCAGATCGGCGCGATACGGCCAGGTCCGCCGGACCCGCTCGAACGCCGCCTCGGTGAGGCTGGACGGATACCACGCGTCCCGATGCGCCTTGACCGCGTCCGCTACCGAGACGTCCTCGGCCACCAGGAATCGGAAACCCGTGGGCGGCACCGGGTCCGGCAGGTCGGCCAGCTCCCGCACGTTGAGCTGCACCCAGGACCCGTTGTCCGAACCGGTTTCCGCGTCGAACGCGTAGCCGTGCGCGGCGACGCTGGCGCGCGCCTGGACGTCCGCGTCCTGTACCGTCAGCAACCGGTCGACGTCGCCCGCCACGTCGTCGTACCAGTCCAGGATCTCGGTCAGCAGCTCCGGCCGGTCCGGATGCACCTGCCAGATCAGGTTGGCCGCCTCGACCTCGAGGAACTTCCCATCGCCGCGCGGGACCCGATAGGGCAGATACACCCACGCCCACGCGGCCAGCCGGCCGTCGACAAACCAGAGCCGGTGCCGCCAGAACTGGCTGAGCGCGTCGACATCCTTGCCCCAGCCCCAGGCCAGTTCACCGACGGTCGCGTCGGCGTTCAACAGTTCCGGCCGCAGTGCGGTCACCTGTTGGGCCAGGCCCTGCATCAGCCGGAGCTCGGTCGGGCCGAGGTCCTTCATTCGGGCACTGTGGCAGCACCGGACCGTCCTGTCGAGGGAATTGGGTCAGGACAGCGCGGACCGGCCCTCCTCATCGTGGACCCGCGCGTCGAGCAGGGCGGCCGGAGGCGGCACCCGGGTGCCCGGTGCCGCCGTCCGCGTCCAGGCAACCGAACGCCTCCGCCGAGCGAACGCCCAGCCACCGTTCTCGAGACGAGCTCAGTCGGCGGCGGCGCCGAACCACCGAGGCAACTGGTCGAGCAGATCCTGCTGATCGTCACCCGCCCACGCCACATGGCCGTCCGGCCGGAGCAGCACGGCGGGCACGTCCAGTTCCTCGCTGACGTCGACGACGTGGTCGACCCGATTCGCCCACCTCGCCACCGAGAGCCGGCCGGTCTGGTCGAGCAGCAGTCCGCGGCCGCCGTGCATCCGCTCGTAGAGGCGGCCCCGCTTCAGCCCCACGTCCCGCATCCGCCGGCCGAGCAGGTCATGCCCCGCACCGAGGTCGTAGCGGACCCCGATCGCGGTGATCTTCTCGATCAGGTACCGGTTCACCTCCTCGAAGTCCATCAGTTCCGAGAGCAGCCGGCGCACGGCCCGGGGACCCGGCTCGGTGGACATCAGCTCGGTCTGCGCGCGGGTGTTGTCCAGCACGTCGGCGGCCACCGGGTGGCGTTCGGTGTGGTAGCTGTCCAGCAGCCCTTCCGGGGCCCAGCCGTTGACCTCGGCGGCCAGTTTCCAGCCGAGGTTGAACGCGTCCTGGATGCCGAGGTTGAGGCCCTGCCCGCCCAGCGGTGGGTGGACGTGCGCCGCGTCGCCGGCCAGCAGCACCTGGCCGACCCGGTAGCGCTCGGCCAGCCGGGTGGCGTCACCGAAACGGGACAGCCAGCGCGGTGAGTGCACGCCGAAGTCGGTGCCGGCGAAGGCCCGCAGCTGTCGCTTGACCTCCTCGAGGGTCGGTGGGATCGAGCGGTTCTCGGCCACCCCCTCCGCGGGCACGACGACGCCGAACACCCCGTCCCCGGAAGGGCCGACGCCGAACCCCTTGTGAGTCTCGCGGACTTCGGCCACCACGGCGGCCAGTTCCTCCGGTGGCACGGCCACCTCCATCTCGCCCCGCAGCCACTCGACTCTGGGCGGCTCGCCGGGGAAGCCGACGCCGAGCAGCGTGCGCACCGTGCTGCGGCCGCCGTCACAGCCCACGAGGTAGTGCGAGCGCAGCCGCGTGCCTCCCTCTCCTGCGGCGGCTACGCCCCCACTGCCGGGGGGACCCCCATCGGCTACGCCCTCATTGGCGGGGGTGCCCCCACTGGCCAGCTCGACGGTCACCCCGTCGGCGTCCTGGCTCAGCCCGACCAGTTCGCAGCCGCGCCGGATCTCGGCGCCGAGTTCGGTGGCGCGCTCGGCCAGGAGGCGCTCGGTCGTGGGCTGCGGGATGCCGAGGAGGTAGGAATGCGCGGTGTCCAGCCGGTCCGGCCACGGCTTGTCGATGCCGGCGAAGTTGTGCGGATAGCCGCTGAGCGCGTACCGCTGGCCGTGCGCGAGGAACCGCTCCAGCAGACCGCGCTGGTCCATCACCTCGACACTACGCACGTGCAGGCCGAGCGCACGGACCTGCCTGGTCGGCTCCGCCTCCTTCTCCAGCACGAGCACGTGCACACCGTGCAGCCGCAACTCGCTGGCCAGCATCAGCCCGGTCGGTCCGCCGCCGGCAATGATCACGTCGATCATGAAACCCCCCTCGTTCGACAAGTCACCTTTCGGCCAGTTGCTCCGCGATCCGGCAATGCGCATCCGCGAGCACATAAACGTCACGAATCCCTGATTCCCCAGGCCCTGGCCCGGCCGGAGATTCTGCGGCACGACCCGGGTCTTGCCGCAAGACCCCCGGTGCGCTGTATGGTGAAGGTGGCAGGGAGCTGGTGCTCCTGACCTTTCGCGTCCGATGTGGACCAACAAGCTCCCCTCGAGGTGATGACGCGCCACGCACGCCGATCCGGCCCTGCCGCGGTTCGGCCACGCGTTCCGGGAGCGGCGTAGCAGGGTCCGGAGATGCGCGGGCCCGGACCAGATCGAATGGTCCTGGTCCGGGCCGGGTTCGCCGGCCGATCAGCTTGTCATGCTGGCGAACATTCCGGGCTCGTAGGAACCCGCCGGGTTGCGCACGATGACGTTGAGCCGGTTGGCCGCGTTGATCAGGGCGACCAGGGACACCAGCGCGGCGAGCTGGTCGTCGTCGTAGTGCTCGCGTACCTGGGACCAGGTCTCGTCGGACACGCCGTGGTGGATGTCGGCGATCCGGGTGCCCTCCTCGGTGAGCGCCAGCGCCGCCCGCTCGGCCTCGGTGAACACCGTGGCCTCGCGCCAGGCGGCGACCAGGTTGAGCCGGACCGGGGTCTCCCCGGCGGCCGCGGCCTCCTTGGTGTGCATGTCGGTGCAGAGGCCACAGCCGTTGATCTGGCTGGCCCGGATCTTGACCAGCTCCTGGGTGGCCTTCGGCAGTGGCGACTCGTCGATCACCAGGCCGGCGTTGAGGAACCGTTTGGCGAACTTCGTGGCGATCTCGTTGTCGAACAGGTTGAGTCGGGCTTCCATGGTTTCGTCCTCGCTCGTGGTGTTGGGTGCTGCCGCACTGGACGAACACGAGATGCCGGCGACCCGAACCTTGTGACAGCGCGGCTACGTGACGGGCACCACAACCCGGCGGCGCCCGGTGGTGACATCCGAGGCCGGCCCGGTGTCACATGAGCAGCGGGTGACAAGGATTGACTACGGTCGGCGGTGTCACACGACGGCGGGCTCCGGTGTCTGGTGGGTGACCCAGTCGAGAGTGGAGAGGAGCCACCCATGGCCGGCACGCCGCGGACCGCACCCGACGATCGCGGCGGGAGCACGCGCCGGGACGACCGCGCGGACCCCGCCACCGAGGCGTTCCTCGCCCACCGCAACCTGCTGTTCACCGTCGCCTACGAGATGCTCGGCTCGGCCGCCGACGCGGAGGACGTCCTGCAGGAGACCTGGCTGCGGTGGGCCGGAATCGATCTCGACACCGTACGGGCCCCGCGTGCGTACCTGGTCCGGATCACCACCCGCCAGGCGCTCGTCCGGCTGCGCACGCTCGACCGCCGCAAGGAGTCCTACGTCGGCCCCTGGTTGCCGGAGCCGCTGCTCACCGCGCCCGACGTGGCCGAGGACGTCGAGCTGGCGGACAGCGTCTCGATGGCGATGCTGCTGGTGCTGGAGACGCTTCCGCCGACCGAGCGGGCGGTGTTCGTGCTGCGCGAGGTGTTCGCCCTGGCCTACGACGAGATCGCGGAAGCCGTCGACAAGAGCCCTGCCGCGGTCCGCCAGATCGCGCACCGGGCGCGGGCCCACGTCGCGGCGCGCCGGCCACGCGGGGTCGTCTCCGCGGCCGAGACCCGGGGCGCGATCGAGGCGTTCCAGCGGGCGGTCGAGACGGGCGACCTGCAGGGCCTGCTCGACATCCTCGCGCCGGATGTCGTCCTGCTCGGCGACGGTGGCGGAGTCAAGCAGGCCGTCCCGCGGCCCATCGTGGGAGCCGACAAGGTGGCCCGCCTGCTGGCCGCCGGGCTGGGCAGGATCCCGGCCTCGGCGTCGCTGCGGCCGGCACAGGTCAACGGCTACCCGGCGCTGATCCTCCGGCAGAGCGGCGAGATCGACACCGTCCTGGCGGTGCGCGTCGACGACGGCCTCGTCACCGGGCTCTACGCCGTGCGCAATCCCGAGAAGCTGTCGCACATGGAGCGCGAGACCACCCTGTGCCGCTGAGTGCCGGTGGCGTCGCTCGGCGCGGCCGGAGCCACCGCTACTCCCTACGGCCCACCGACCAACCCTTCCTTGACACTAACCCCTTGTGGGGTTATGAAAGGGGGTAGATCGAGTTCGACTGGTGCGAGGAGCGGCCCGGTGCCGAAGATCAACGTCTACCTGCCCGACGAGCTGGCCGAAGGGGTGAAGTCGACCGGCGTGCCGGTCTCGGCGATCTGCCAGCGGGCGCTGGAGCAGTCGGTGCGGTGGGTGAGCGCGATCCGGGCGACCGTGCTGGGCGACCTGGAGACCGACGACCCGACGGCCCAGCTCTCCCAGTTCACCGAACGCACCCGCACCGTGATCAGGCTGGCGATCGAGCGGGCGCGGGCGAGCGGTGCCGCCGGCGTCGGCACGGAGCACCTGCTGCACGGGATGCTCGCCGAAGGGACCAACCTCGCGCTGCGGGTGCTGCACGCGATGGAGACCGACCCCGATCACGTGGCACGAGCGCTGGCCAACGCCTCGCCCACCTCGCCGGAGAGCCCGGACGGTCCACCGGCGACACGGTTCAGCGGACCCGCGGCCAACGCGCTGGAGCTGACCGTGACCGAGGCCCTCGCGCTGGGGCACAACTACGTCGGGTGCGAGCACCTCCTGCTCGGTCTGGTCGGCGAACCCGACGGAACCGCCGGGCAGGTCCTGCGCGAGCTGGGCGTCGACCTGCGCGCCGCCCGCCGGACGGTCGTGGCCGCGCTCACCGGCTACGCCCACCTCCGCGCCCAACCGGGCGCCACGCCCCCGGCGGACGCGGCGGCCACGATCGCCACCGCCGTCCGCAGGGAGCTGCGCCCCGTCCTCGCCCGCCTCGAGCGGCTGGAGCGGCACGCCGGCCTGACCACCGAGAACTGAGACGTCCATGATGGAATCCGTCGTGCGACGCCTCCTGTGGTCGGCCTGGGTCGCCCTGCTGACCGCGATGCTGGTGGTCACCACGCTGGGAGCGGCGTGATGGCACGCGTGCTCCTGGTGTCCACGGGCGACACGATCGCCCACCGCCAGCACTCCGGCCGGCCCGCGATCGCGACGGCGACCGAGCTGCTCGCCGCCGTGGCGGCGCACCTCCCCACGGTGGACGTGCGGGGCGAGGACGTCATGGCCGAGCCGAGCTGGGACACCTCCCCGGCCACGATGCTCGCACTGGCCCGCCGGGTTCGCGCCGCACTGGTGGACGACGGGTTCGACGGCGTCGTCGTCGCCCACGGGGTCGACACTCTCGAGGAGACCGCCTTCCTCACCGATTTGATGGCGGGCCCCGCCGCCACCCGTGGCGGGATCGTGTTCACCGGCGCCACCCGCTGCCTGGACGACCCCGCCGCCGACGGCCCGGCCAACCTGGCTTCGGCCATCACCGCGGCCGCCGACCCCGCCACCCGCGGGCTCGGCGCCCTCGTGTGCTTCGACCGGCGACTGCACGCCGCCCGCTGGGCGAGCCTGGCCGACATCAGCGGCGCGTCGGCGTTCTCCTCGGCACCGCACCCGCCACTCGGGCACGTGACCCGCGCCGGCCGCGTCACCATCACCGCGGCCCCGCCGGCCCGGCCAGCACCCGTCGAGGGGGCACCGGAGTCCGACGTCGCGCTGATCAAGACCTACCCCGGCGTTCCACCGGCGCTGCTCACCACCGCGGCCGACGCGGGCGCGCGCGGCATCGTGCTCGAAGGAACCGGAGCGGGAAACGTCCCCGTCGAGCTGTTCACCACCATCGGCGAGCTCACCGAATGGGACATCCCGATCGTCCTCGCCTCCCGCGCCCGCACTGCCCCGGCGGCCCTCGACGACACCCACGCCGGGACCGGCCTCGCCACCAAGGTCGGCGCCATCGGCGCCCGCGGCCTCGGCCCCACCCAGGCCCGCGTCGCCCTCATGGTCGCCCTCGGCGCCGGCGGAGTGACCGCCGTCCGCGACTGGTTCGCCCAGCTCTGACCCCGGCCAGCTTTGCGGTTCTGGCAAGGACCTTTGTCAACCACTGAGCGAAAGGCGCAGGGTGGGCAGCGGTAACTCCCCGACCACCGAGGCAGGGCACATGGACACGCGGGTTTTCTGGGACGAGCGGTACGGCAGCCGTGACCAGCTGTTCAGCGGCGCACCCAACGGCGCACTGGTCACCGAGGTCGCCGACCTGCCGCCGGGGCAGGCACTCGACGTCGGATGCGGCGAGGGCGCCGACGCGCTCTGGCTCGCCCAGCGCGGCTGGCGGGTCACCGCGGTGGACATCTCCCGGGTCGCGCTTCGCCGCGCCGCCGCCGCGGCCACGGACGTCGCCGGTCGCGTGGCATGGCTGTGCGGCGACCTGACCACAACGCCACCACCGGCCGGCGCGTTCGACCTGGTGAACGTCCAGTACTTTCCGCTCCCCCGCCAACCGCACCACGCCGCGTTACGCCGCCTGCTGGACGCCGTCGCCCCCGGCGGCACCCTGCTCTTCGTCGGCCACGCCCCCGCCGACCTCCCGCACCAGGACGGCAACGGCTCCACATCGGACGACTACGACCAGCCCGGTGACGTCGCTCGACTCCTCGACGACGGCTGGGTCGTTCAGGTCGACGAGACCCGACCGCGCACCAATCCCACGGTCACACCCCACACGCACGACACCGTCCTGCGGGCACGCCGCCTCCGCGCCGAGGAGCACCGGTAGCGGTCGCTGCGTGCGTCGCCGGACCGGTCACGGGGGCGCGACGGCCAGCCGCGTGTCCGTGACGTTGTCGAAACGGGTGTCTCCGCCCCGGATGAGCACGAAGTGTTGGGTGACCTCGGCCTGGTAGATCCGCAGGGGGCCGGGCGGTTCGACCGTGCCGGGCCGGAGCCGGCGATCACGCGGCAGGCGGGCGTTGAGCAGGGCGAGGGCCGCCGTCCGGCCGCGATCGCCGAGCGGGCCGGCGGTCGCCTCCAGGTAGAGGGCCTCGGCACCGCCGATCGGCGCGTGGGAGTCGAAGATCGTGATCGCGACCGCCGGCCGGGCGGCGATGTTGCGCGAGTGCCGGCTGCCGGGCGCCGACACCCAGAGCAGGCGCCGCGTTCCGTCGGCCGCGTAGAACACGGGAGTGACCCACGGGCGGCCCTCGGCGTCGGCGGTCCCGAGCACCAGATAGTGGTGCTCGGCGAGCAGCCGCGGCACGGTGTCCCACACGGTGATCACCCGCGCACGCGGTAGGTCAGGTGCACGGCGGCCGGGGTCGGCACCGAGTCGATCAACTCCAGCTCGTGTCGTGCCGCCGTGGCGTGCGGGAACAACGGCGTTCCGCCGCCGAGCACGACCGGCGCGACGTGCGGGACGAGCACGTCGACCAGGCCGTGCTCGAGATCGGTCCCCGCAGCGGTCACGTACCCGTCCAGGGACATCGACATGTCCACGACCACGTCACCGCGTCGCCAGTCCGTCATTCGGTCCTCCAGATCGCTCGATGTGGTCCGGCCCAGCCAGGATGAACGGTGAGCGGCTGATCAACGACGAGATCTGTCACAATTGTTCGCGCGGGCTGAAGAATGCGGGGCCACGAATGCGGGGGTTGGAACGGCAGGACATCGAGGTGTTCCTCGCCCTGGCCGACGAACTGCACTTCGCCCGCACGGCGCGGCGCCTGCACATCGCCCCGGCATCGGTCAGCCAGACGATCAAGAAGCTGGAGCGCCGGTTCGGCGCGCCGCTGTTCACCCGCACCACTCGCCGGGTGGAGCTGACCCCGCTGGGCCGGCAACTCCTCGACGACCTGCGCCCGGCCTACGCACGGGTCCAGGCCGCGACAGCGCGGGCGACGGCCGCCGGCCACGGCATCACCGGAGAGCTGCGCGTCGGCTACATGTCCGCGGCCGTGGCCCGCTGTGTCGTGGAGCTGACCGAGACGTTCCGCGAGCGGACTCCGGGGTGTCGGACGAGCATCCGCGAGACGGCGTTGGCCGACCTGTGTGGGCCACTGCGCAGGGTTGAGGTCGACGTGTCCGTGCTGCCGCTGCCCGTCGACGAACCGGACCTCACGGTCGGGCCCGTGCTGCTGTCCGAGGCCGCGATGCTCGCCGTCCCCACCGACCATCCGCTGGTCCGGCGTGCCCCGTGTCGACCGACGACCTCGTCGGCCGGACCGTCCTGTTCGCCCAGAACCTCCCGGAGTACTGGGTCGACCACCACCTGCCCGCCGCGCGTTCGGCGGTGGAGATCGTCACCCTGCCCGGTTTCCGGGAGATCCTGGCCTATGTCACCTCCGGCTCCGGCGTCGCCGTCGTCGGCGCCCAGGTCGAGCACCTCTACCCACGCCCCGGGCTGACCTGCGTGCCCCTCGCGGGCGAGCCCAGCTTCGACTACGCGCTAGTCTGGCGCACCGACCAGCTCGGCGCGCTCGCCGAGGCGTTCCTCCACCAGGTGGCCAGCTGACAGAGGAACGCCTCGGAAGGCTCGACGAACCGGCGGTTCAGCCCGGGCCGCGGCCGTCGACGCGGGTCGCGGTGTCGCCGAACACGAAGGGGTTGGTCTCGCACTCCGCGATGAAGTCACCGGGGAAGCCGGGCTCGAACTCCACCGCCGCCTCCAGCCGCCGGACCGCGTCGTCGGGCAGGGTGAGCTCGACGGCGCCCACGTTCTCGACCACCTGCTCGGTGCTGCTCGCGCCGACCAGTGGCAGCACCGCGTGGGACCTGGCACGTGTCCACGCGATCGCCACCTGCGCCGGGCGCGCGCCCAGCTCGTCGGTGACGTCCCGGACGGCTCGCGCCGCCGCGCGCTCCCGCGGGGTGAGCGCCGCCGCGTCGACCCGGCGCCGCTCCTCCGGGGCGCCGGACAGCACCCCCGAGGCCAGCGGCGCCCACGCCGCCACGCTCATCCCCAGCGCCTCGGCCATCGGCAGCAGCTCCCGCTCGACGTCCCGGCGCAGCAGGTTGTACGGCACCTGCAGCCCGGCGAACGGCGTCCAGTCGCGCCACTCGGCCAGCGTGTTCGCGCGGACGACCACCCACGCCGGCGCGTCGGAGATCCCCACGTACAGCACCTTGCCCGCGCGCACGGCGTCGTCCAGCGCGCGCATGGTCTCCTCGATCGGGGTGTGCCGATCCCAGATGTGCACCCAGTAGATGTCGACGTGGTCGGTGCGCAGCCGGCGCAGGCTCCGCTCCAGCGACAGCCGCAGGTTCTTGCGGTGGTTGCCCGACGCGTTCGGATCGGCCGCGTCGCGCGACAGGGTGTACTTGGTGGCGATGACGAACCGGTCGCGCCGCTCGACGACCTCGCCGAGCATGCTCTCGCCGTCGCCGTAGGCCGAAGCGGTGTCGAGGACGTTGCCGCCGGCGTCGGCGTAGGCGTCGATGATGCGGCGGCACTCGCGACGATCGTCGAGCACCATGGTGCCGAGGAGGAGCTCGGAGACCCGCAGGCCGGTGTTGCCGAAGAGCCGGTAACGCATGCTCAGGCCCCCTTCCGCGAGCGGCCGGGAGTTCCGTGGATCGATGTCATGTCGCCAGCCTGGCCGGTTCGGTTCGCCGGAGGGAGGCCGTGCCAGGGCCCCCTTCCGCCTAGACTGCCGATCATGAGCGACAACGCGCTCGGCGGTTTCCTGCGCGCCCGGCGGGAGGCGATCACCCCCGCCGAGGTCGGGCTCCCGGAAGGACCCCGCCGGCGCGTCCCCGGCCTGCGCCGCGCGGAACTGGCCGACCTCGCGGGGATCAGCGTCGAGTACCTGACCCGCCTCGAGCGCGGCCGCGACCGCAGCCCGTCCGGCCAGGTGCTCGGCGCGCTCGCCGACGCCCTCCGCCTCTCCCCCGACGAGCGCGTGCACCTGTACCGCCTGGTCAAGGCCGCCACCGGCGCGGTGTGCGCGCAGGCGGCGGCGCCGGCGCGCTCCGTGCGCGCGGGCGTGCGGGCGCTGCTCGACCGGCTCGGCGACACGCCGGCGTTCGTCACCGACCCGGCGGGTGACGTGCTGGCGTTCAACGCCGGCTTCTCCGCGCTCGCCGCGCCGGTCGGGCTGCTCGACGACGAACCGGCCAACCTCGCGCGCTTCGTGTTCGCCGATTCCCGGGCGCACACCGCGTTCCCCGAGTGGGACCGGGTGGCGGACGAGTGGGCCGCCGCGCTGCGGGCCGCGGCCGACCTCGGCGAGCGCGCGGCGGTCGCCCTCGCCGAGGAGCTGTCCGTCACCGCGGGCGGCGAGTTCACCCGGCGGTTCGCGGCCTCCGCCGTCCTGCCGGCCTGGACGGGGACCGAGCGGTGGCGGCTTCCGAGCGGCGACACGCTGCGCCTCGCCTACGAGAGCCTCCCGCTGCCCGGCACGGACGAGCACCGGCTCGTCGTCTACCTCCCCGCCGACGCCAGCGGCTGCGCGCACACCGCGTCAGCGGGGAGCCGCGCCGTGTCGGTCCCGGCTGGGACACTCTCGGTATGAGCGAGGACTCGACGCCCCGGACCGGCCCGTTCTGGGACATCGTGGCGGGAAGGGTGCCGATGCCGCCGGCGGCGCGGACCCTCGGCTGGACGCTGGAGTCGGTCTCCCCGGAGAGCGGCGAGATCGAGGTGTCGTTCACCGCGCGCGACGACTTCGTCAACGGGTGGGGAACCGTGCACGGCGGCTACCTCGCGGCGATGCTGGACGACACGCTCTCGCCGGCGCTCGTCGCCGGCCTGGCACCGGACGAGGTCGCGCTCACCCTCGAGCTGAAGGTCAGCTACCTCCGGCCGGCCGTGCCCGGCCCGCTGCGGGGCCGGGGCCGGGTGGTGCACCGCACCGGCTCGACCGCGTTCCTGGAGGGAGCGCTGCTCAACCCGGACGGCCGGCTACTCGCCACCGCCACGGCGACGGCGCGGATCACCCGCGCCAGGACCTGAGCGCCGGGTCACCCCGAGGTCTCGCCGCGCGCCCTGAGCGTGCGCCAGCCACCGGCGCGGTTGTCGGCGATGATCTGGCGGAACATCGCGAGCAGCGCCGGCTCGTTGATCGGCTCGCCCGCACGGAAGGCCACCCTGCGGGCGGTCTTGTTGTCGTGGCCGTCGGTGATGATGCCCTCGGGGTCGGGCACGATGCCGCCGTCGTAGAGGAACACGTTGACGTGGTTCTTCGCGGCGAGCAGCGCGCAGACGTTGCCGTCCAGCACGAAGTAGGGCTGGACGGTCCGCTTGATCGTCTCGGTGACCTCGGGGTCGGCGGCGTGCACCAGCTCGCGGACCCGCTGGCAGATCTCCTGTTGCCAGGCGGGCAGCGCCGCGAGGTAGGCGTCCACCGGAGGGTCGGCGACGTAGGACATGGGGGCTCCTTATCCCGTCGGAGGCGCCCAGTGAACCAGGAGGGGCGCCGCGCGGAAAGGCGCGCACTCGGCGGCAAACCCCGCCATGACCTGACGGGGTTCCCGGCTACCGTCGGCGGCATGACGATGTGGACCGAGTTCGCCGCGGCCGCGCCACGGATCGCCGCCACCTTCACCCGCCGGCACGCCGCCACCGGGAACCTGTGCTTCCTGGCCACGGTCCGCCAGGACGGCTCGCCCCGGATCAGCCCGATGGAGCCGCGGTTCTTCGAGGACCGGTTGTGGCTGATCGGCATGCCGGACACCGCGAAGTTCCGCGACCTGGCCCGTGACCCGCGGTTCTGCCTGCACACCGCCACGGTCGACACCGAGGTCAAGGACGGCGACGCGAAGCTGTGGGGCGTGGCGCGCGACGTGCGGGACACCGCGCTGCACCAGCGCTTCGCCGAGGCGCTGTTCGCCGAGACCGGCTTCGACCTCCGCGGCCGGGAGTTCGACCATTTCTACGCGGCCGAGCTGACCGGCGCGTCGTCGGTCGAGGTCGGCGGCGACCACCTGAAGATCACCGTCTGGAAGCCGGGCCGGCCGGAGTACGTGGTCGAGAAGCGCTGAGCTTCCACTCACCGGGAGCCGACGACGGTGAACGGCAGCGGCCGGGTGGGAACGTACTCGGCCGGGGTGCTGCCGGTCAGCGCGCGGAAGTCCCGGTTGAGGTGCGCCTGGTCGGCGTAGCCGCGGAGTTGCGCGACGGCCGACCACGGCGGCGGAGTGGGGCTGGTCAGCAACGTCACCGCGCGGTGGAGCCGGGCGATCCGCGCCACGACCTTGGGCGACAGCCCGACCTGTGCCCGGAAGCGGGCGGCCAGGTGCTGCCGGGACCAGCCGACCTCGCCGGCCAGCGCCTCGATCCGCACCCGCCCATCGCTGGCGACCAGCCGCCGCCACGCGCCGAGCACCGGCGCCGTTAGCCGCGGGCCGTCGGCGAGCCAGGCCCGAGCGGGTCGACCACCACGTGCTCGACTTCGTGCGCCGTCAGGGGGTTGAGCCGGACGTGCTTCAGAAGGCGGCGATGGTGCTCGGGGCGCGTTCGGCGCGGCTGAGCGCGCGCAGGACGGCCGTCGGGCCGTGGCGGCGCACCGCCAGGCGGGACAGCAGGTCGACCACCGTCTCCACGGCGCCCGGTGGGAGCTCGGGCGTCGTCACCCCGACGCTCACCGCCAGGTCGTCCGAGTGCACCGCGAGCTCCATCAGCCGGGTGACCAGCAGGTCCTCGAGCATCAGCGACCACGGCCCCCACAGCGGGATCCGCACCGGTCGCTCCGGTGCCGTCGCCAACGCGTCGGTCAGCTCCGACACGGTCGCGTCCACCCGATCGGCCAGCGCCGCCGCGCCGGGAGCGGCCACGTGCTCGCCGCCCTGCCGGATCCGCACGTTGACCTCGTCGTCGAGGTCGGCGTCGACCCACTTCGCCCGGTCGTAGTGCTCCAGCAGGGAGAGCGTCGGCTCCTCCGGCACCGGGTCGGCCAGCGCGCTGGCGACCGTCAGCACCTGGTAGGCCAGGTGCCCGGCAAGGCCGGCCACACCGAACCCCGGCAGGGCACTCGGCTCGCGCCAGGCGACGGCCACCGCCGGCTCGCGGAGCAGCCCGGCCGCCGACCGGGCCGCCGCCAGGAAGTCGTCCCGCGCACCAGCCATCACGCCTCCTCACCCCGGCGCCGGTCGGGTCCGGCGCGCCGAGGCCAAGGCTGCCACACTGAGGGGCCGCACAGCCCCAAGGTTCACCAGGGCAGCACCACCGACTCCGGGTCACCGTCCGGCACGAACGGTGGTCCCCACAGCACACCGGTGGGACCGTCCGCGCCGAGGGTGGCCAGCTCGACCACCACCCGCGCGCCCTGCTCGGCCGTGCGGAAGCCGCTGTGGCCATTGAGGTCGTCGCGCAGTAGCCGGGGTTCGCGGCGTTCACCGTGATCGGGGTCTCCCACAGCCGCTTGGCGTACATCGCGGTGACCATGTTGACCGCGGCCTTCGACGCGGGGTAAGGAACGGTGTCCATCGTCCACAACGGACTCTTTCGGTCCAGCATGGTCGTCATCGAGCCGACCTCGCTGGAGACGATGACGATCCGCGCCGCCGGCGCCTTCCGCAGCGCCGGTAGGAACGCGTCAGTGACCGCGACGAGCCCGAAGACGTTGGTGTCGAACACCTCCCGCAGCACCTCGCGAGCGGCCGCGCCCGGTTGGCCCTCGACACGGGCGATCCCGGCGTTGTTGACCAGCACGTCCAGCCGGCCGAACTCCTCGCTTACCCGCGCCGCGGCCGCCGCGACCGAGTCGTCGTCGGTCACGTCCAGCGGCACGTGCCTGGCGTCGACGTCGCCGGCCCGCAGCTCCGCCTCGGCCTTCGCGCCCCGCTCGGCGTCGCGCGCGCCGAGCAGCACGGTGGCGCCCCGCTCGCCGAGCAGCCGCGCGGCGGCGAACCCGATCCCCTTGTTCGCCCCAGTGATCAACACGATGGTGTCCATACCCCCAGGCTTCCCCCCGCGCGCCGCCCATGGGAGAGCGTGCCCAGCCTGGTACCGGCGGTACCACCCCGGCGGAGCCCGCGTGCGGCATCCTGGAGCCATGGGTGCGGCGAACCGGGACGAGGCGGCCAAGTTCCTCCGCGCGCGGCGCGCGCGGCTCCGGCCGGCCGACGTGGGCCTTCCCGACGTCGGCCGGCGCCGGACGCCCGGGTTGCGGCGGCAGGAGGTGGCCCAGCTCGCCGGGATCTCCGTGGACTACTACGTCCGGCTCGAGCAGGCCCGCGGCGCGCGCCCCTCCCGGCAGGTGCTCGCCGCGCTGGCCCGCGCGCTCCTGCTCACCGCCGACGAGCGCGAGTACCTGTTCCGCGTCGCTGGGGAGGCACCGCCGCCGACCGCGGGCCCGAGCCGTGAGGTGCCCGCCGGCATCCGTCACCTGCTGGCGACCCTGCCGAACCCGGCGTACGTGCTGGACGCGACCTACGAGCTGCTGGCATGGAACCGGCTGGCCACGCACTTCCTCGGCGATCCGGCCGCGCCGGGCGCGGAGCGCAACGTCATCAGGGTGATCTTCCGCCGGCCCGACGACGACCCGCACTGGGACTCCCCGGCATCGGTCGGGTTCGCCATGGCCACGGTCGCCGACCTGCGCGCGGCGATGGCCCGCTACCCCGGCGACCGCGGGATCGCCGAGCTGGTCACCGAGCTGACCGCGACATCGGCCCGGTTCACCGAGATGTGGAACGAGCACCACGTCCAGGTGCGCCGGAGCATGGTGAAGCACATCGTGCACCCCACGGTGGGGCCGCTGGAGCTGGACTGCCAGATGCTGCACATCGCCGACACCGACCAGCGCCTGGTGATCTACACCGCGCCACCCGGCTCGCCCACCGAGGCCGCGTTCCGCGAGCTGACCACCCGGGACACGCCCACGCTGGCGGACGTCTGACCTTCCCGACTGCCGCGTTCCCGTCGGTGGTTCCCGGTACCGTCCCACCATGGACCTCACCGCCACCACCGCCACACTCGCGACCACCACCGCCCAGGTGGCCGCGCTGCTGCCCGGCCGGGTGCCCAACCCGGTGCTCGGCGGCGTGCTGCTCACCGCCGACGCGCACGGCGTGGTGCTCGCCGGCAGCGACCGGGAGCACGGCCTCCGGCTGACCCGCACGGCGCTGGTGCACGCCGAGGGGCGGGCGCTGGTGGCGGCCAAGCCACTGGCGGAGACGCTGCGCGCGCTGGACGCCGACCAGGTGCGGCTGGTGGTCGAGGGGCCACGGCTGGCGGTCCGCACCCCCACCGCGCGGTTCGCGCTGCCGCTGCTGGACACCGACGCCCATCCCGGTGTGCCGGCCCCGCCGCCGGTCACCGGAAGCGTGCGTGGGGAGGCGTGGCGCCGGGCCGTGCTGGCCGTGGCGCCCACCGCGTCCCGCGACGGCACGCTGCCGATCTTCACCGGCCTGCGGCTGTGGGCCGAGGGCGACCGACTCGTCCTGCTGGCGACCGACCGCTACCGGATGGCCATGGCGGAGCTGCCGTGGCGACCCGAGCCGAACGCCTCCCGGCTCGACCTGCTGGCCCCCGCCGGAGTGCTGGCCGACGTCGCCAAGCAGGTGGGTCGCGGAGAGACCGTCGCACTACACGCCGACCCGGACCGGGTCGGGCTGACCTGGGCAACCGACTCGTTCAGCACGGCGCTGCTGGCCATGCCCTTCCCGGACGACCGGGCCCGCCGGCTGCTGGAGTCGGTGGTGGCCGGCACCGCCGACGTGGACGCCGACACGGTGGCCGCCGCCGTGCGCAGGGCCGCCCCCTACGGCGGGCCGCACGGCACCGTGACCCTGGCGGCGGCCGACGGCGAGCTGCGGGTGCGCGGCAACGACCCGCAGGCGGGCGAGTCGGAGGAGACGGTGAAGGCGACGGTGTCCGGCCACCACGGCACGACCGTCTACCAGGCGCGGTACCTCCTGGACGCGCTCCGTCCGTTCGCCGGACGGTCGGTGCGGATGGGCTTCCAGGAGGGCCTGCGCCCCACCGTGCTCACCGCTGGCCCCGACGAGGACGAGGTGGACCTGACCTACCTGGTAGTCCCGATGCGGCCACCCGGCGAGTAGTGGGTGCTGTCGGGCCGGTTGTGCCAGGCTCGGCTCCGGTGGTGGCCAGCGGGCCAGCACTCCCGGCGACTGACCCAGCCGGCGGTGCCGAGGCACCCGGCCCACGGCACGGCACCGGCCCTCGGTAGCGGGAAACCGCGACATCACGGCGACGATCCACCCTCTTTGCTTCCGAGCAGCCCAACTCCCACTGCCTGGCCAACTCTGTTCCCTACCTGCCCAACTCTCCCCTGCGTGCCCAACTGCCCAACTCGCTCTCCCTCGGCAGCCAATCCCTCCCAAGCCCACGACGGCAACCACCTCACCCACCGCAACACCACATCCCCACCTCAACCCCAAACCACACCACCTCCCCGAGGCGACCACCGAATCCGAGCCGGATGGGTGATTCCGTGGCGACCACCCAAGCAAGACGACCCGTGGGTAGGAATCACCCATCCGGAACCGTTCCTGGGCCCAACCACCTACAAACCACCCCAGGCAGGTGCACCCCGCCCGCGAACCACCAGCAGGTCCGCTCAGCTCTCGGACCCGCCCCGAGCACCCGCGCCCGCCCGCACCCCAGGCACCACCAGCCCGACGCCACCAGCCAACCCACCGACGGGAACGGCCAACACGGCGACCGGAGCGGCGAACACGGTGGGCGGCGGTGCACCGGTCGTTGGGGAGGGTGTCGTCGTCAGGTCCCGGTGTTCCGCAGGGCGGTGGCGATCCGGCCGGCCGCCGTGACGGCCACGTCCTCCGGTTCGACGAGCAGCGGCAGCAGCACCACGCTGTCGCTGCCCACGGCGTGCAGCTCACGCACCCTGGCGACACACCGGTCCAGGTTCCCGCACACCGCGAGCTGGTCGATCCACTCAGGACGCAGTCGCTCCGGAGACACCGTCTCGCCGCCGGGCTGGAGCAGGTCCAGCAGCTCGGCGCCGAACGGCAGCGGCCGCAGGTGCGGCGCGGCGCCGGGCGAGAGCGACGCGGCCACGTCGGCCCGCGCCCGTGAGCGGGCGCGGGCCGGGTCGTCGTCCAGCGCCAGCCAGTTGTACGTCACGAGCGTGTGCCGCGCGGGCACGTCCGGTCCGCTCCGCCCGCGCTCGACGGCCTCCAGCGCCGCCCGCACGTACTCCGGCGCCGCCGGCTCGGCGAGCACGGTCCCGTCGGCGGCCCGGCCCGACACGGCCAGTGACTTCGGCCCGCGCACCCCGGCCAGCACCGGCGGCACCACCGCCGGCGGGAACTCCAGCTCGACGCCGTCGAGCCGGACGTACCGGCCTTCCGTCGACACCCGCTCCCCGGCCAGCAGCCGCCGGACCGCGACCAGCGTCTCCTCCAACGCCGCCAACGGCGAGGCCGGGTAGGCCCCGATCTGCCGCATCCACGACGGCACCCCGTGCCCGAACCCGGTGACCAGCCGGCCGGGGTGCAGCTCCGCCAGCGCGGCGAGCTCCATGGCCGCGATGGCCGGGTTCCTGGCGACCGCGGGCAGCACGCCGATCCCGACGGTGACCCGGTGGGTGGCGGCCAGCACGGTCGCCGCGGTGCTCAGCGCCCCGGCGTAGAAGCAGTCCTCGACCACCCACACCTCGTCCAGCCCGGTGCGTTCGGCCCGCCTGGCCAGCTCGACCAGCCGCGCGGCCGGCAGCTCACGGGGAACCCGCACCCCCAGGCGCGGTCCGGGTTCGGTCACGGCGTCCTCCTTCTCCTCGACAGTGGACATCGACAAAGTGGACATCGACAAAGTGGGCACAGCCACGGTGGACACGGCCACGCCGACCTCACGAGGTGAGCCGGCGCTGGACCCGCAGCAGGTACCCCGCGCGGTCGAGCGGATCGTGGTCGGTCCGCGGGCGGCTCGGCGGCGTGCCACGAACCGGGCGGTGACAACGGAAATCGGCGTCCAGCACGCCCTCGCCGTGGGTCAGCGAGGGAAGCCGGCGGCGCAAATCGTGCACCCTGACCGCGGGCAGCTCCCCCTCGATCCGGGCCTCCGTCCCGCGCCCGGTCGTGGCGTGCGCCGCCCCGCCGAGCCGCGCCAGCTCGCGCGCGACGGGCCCAACCGTGTCCGCCGGAACGTCGAGCCGGACCCGGTGGATCGGCTCCTCCACCCTGGTACCGGCCCGGCGCAGCGCGCTCGTCAGCACCAGCGGGGCGAGGTGGCGGAAGTCGCCGGCGGTGCTCGACATGCTCTTGTCGAATACTCCGTGGGAGTGGCTCTGCCGCGCCCAGTACCCGGAGTGCGTCATGGTCACCACGCAGTCCACGACCTCCCAACCGTGCAGGCCCTGCCGGAGCGTGCCCCGGACCGTCTCCTCGACCGCGCGGACGAACGCCAGCGGCAACGCGCCGAGCTCGACGCCCACCCGGAACTCCACCCCCGCGCCCGGCGGCGCCGGGTCGACCCGCAGCCCGACGGTGGCGAGGAACGGGTTGCCGTCGGCGCCGATCGTCTCCACCGCCTCCCCGGTGCCCACCGGTCGCTCGACGCAGATCGTCGTGGTCTCGCGGAAGGTGACGTCCACCCCGAACTCGCCGGCCAGCGTCGCCTGGATGACCTCCTTCTGCACCTCGCCGTAGAGCGACACCGCGATCTCCCGCCGGACGTCGTCCTGCCGCAGGTTGATCAACGGGTCCTGCTCGGCGAGCCGGGTGAGCGCGGCGTGCAGCGCCGCCCGGTCGGCCGGCCGGCGGGGCACGACGACCGTCTCCAGCGTCGGCGGTGCGAAGTGCCTGCCCGCGGCCGGCGGCGGGATGCCGACGGCGTCGCCGATCCGCACGCCGTCGAGCCCCCACACCTGGGCGATCCGGCCGGAACCGACCGACCCGGCCCGAACCAGCGACCCGTGCTCGAACACGCCGATGGCGGTGACCCGGCCGGACCGCCCCGTGCCGTCGGTGGCCGGCCGGCGGGCTGCCACCGAGCCCGACGGGCTTGGTCATCACCACCGCCCGAAACAGGGCGATCGACCGGCTGCGCCGGGAGGCCGCCCGCGCCGACCGGCACGCCGAGGCCGCGCTGGTGCACGGCCAGGACGACCCCGCCCCACCGTCCGAGGAGGCCGCCGTGCTCGCCGACCCCGGTCCCGGCCCGCCGGTGACGGCTGCGCGTTCCGGCTCACCCTGCCGCGGCACGACTCCGGCGCACGGTGAGGACGAGCAGGCCGATCGCGGCCGCGGCCAGCACCGCGTTGCCGGCGAGGTGCACGGGCTGCGCCCGGCCGAGCAGCGTCGTGAGCACGAAGCCGCCCCACGCGTAGGTCAGCAGGGCGCCCCCGGCGAGGGCCAGCCGGTGCCGGATTCCCCAGCCGGGCCGGCGCGACCAGAACAGCACCACGACGGCGGACACACCGGCCAGCACCACCCCGAGCGCCACCCCCGGCCAGGTCTCGTCGCGCAGGAAGAACACCCCGGACACCACGAACGCCAGCACCCCGACCAGCCACGGGCGCGGGGCCGGACGGGCGGAGATCGACCGCCGCCGGCGCGGGACGGCCAGTGCGCCGGCGACGAGCCCGGCCGCGACCACGGCGACCGTGGCCACCCCCGCCGCCGGGGCGTGCACGGTTCCCTGGTTCCACGCCCACACCAGGATCACCGCGGCGCCGATCAGGTACAGCCCGGCCGCGCCGGCCGTCCCCGCGCGGCCCAACCACGGGGTCTCGGCGCGCTCGGGCATCCACGCCTCGACGATCGCGATGGGCACGCCGATGCTCCACACCGCGTGCCCGACGACGAAGGACAACGCGTCGGCGGCGTTCAGGCCCAGCGCGGGCAGGTGTGTGGCGGCCGGACCGGGCTCGGCCCCCGCCAGGACCGGCGGGGCGAACAGCGACCAGTCGATCAGGCCGGCCTGCGGCAGCCCGTAGGCGAGCCCGAGGACGAGCATCGCGGGCCAGCCCCGCCCGGTCCGCCGGGCCACCTCACGGATGAGCAGCGCCCCACCGCCGTAGAGCGGCGCGAGGAGCGGCAGCGCCGGCAGCTCGGTGATCGGCACGTTGCCGAGCAGGTACTCACCCACCAGCGGGGCGAGCAGGACCAGCCCGAGCGCGGGCAGCAGCCGGGCGGTCATGCCGACGAGCTCCGCTCCGCGGCGACCAGCAGGACGACACCCAGCACGGCGACGCTCAGGTTGGCGAACACCTCGTAGCCCTGCAGGACGTCCACTCGCGGGAACACCTGCCGGTTGAGGACGTTGAGGACCGAACCCATGATCGGTTGGTAGGCCAGGCGGTCGATGGTCCCGCTGACGCCCATGACGAGCAGGACGAACCCGACCAGCTGAGTTGCCGAACGCATGCCGGCGACGCTAAACGGCGTGCCGGCGGGCGCGGATCGGTCACCGGCACCCGTTTCGGTGACGAAGGTCGCCCGTTCGCGGTGGCGGAGCCGACCAAGGTATCGCCGACCGCGACTTCGGTATCGCCCGGCGCCGATCCCCGCGCGCGAGCGGCGAGGCGTGCGTAGGTTCTGCGGGCATGGAGGTTCCGACCACCCGCCGCTCCCGGCCCGGCCTACGGGACTGGCTGGTGGACATCGGCCTGTTCCTGCTGGCCGTGCTCTACGGCGTGCTGATGAGCGACGCCCGGCTCCAGGCGGGGCACCTGCCCGAGCCGGCGTGGCTGTTCGACCTCGACCAGATCGTCGGCGCGCTGGGGTGCGCCGCGCTGTGGCTGCGCCGGCGCTGGCCGGTGGGGCTGGCCGTGGCGCTGGTGGTCGTGTCGACCTTCGCCGAGTTGGTGGCCGGCGCGATGCTGGTGGCCCTGTTCACCGTCGCCGTGCACCGGCCGCCGCGCACCACGCTGGCCGTCTACACGTTGAGCGTGCTCGCGGCGCTGGGCTACGTCCTGATCCGGCCGGAGCCGGGGGAGTCCCCCGCGCTGCTGTGGGTGCTGGGCGTCGCGGTCCAGGGCGCCGCGGTCGGCTGGGGACTGGTGATCCACCACCGCCGCCAGCTCGTGCTCTCGCTACGCGACCGCGCCGCCAGGGCCGAGACGGAAGCCCGGCTGCGGGCCGAGCAGGCCCAGCACCGCACCAGGGAGGCCATCGCCAGGGAGATGCACGACGTGCTCGGCCACCGGCTGTCCCTGCTGAGCGTCCACGCCGGCGCGCTGGAGTACCACCCGCACGCCCCCGCCGAGGACGTCGCCAGCGCGGCCGCGGTGATCCGGAAGTGCGCCCACCAGGCCCTGCAGGACCTGCGCGAGGTCATCGGCGTGCTGCGCGCGCCGGTCGGCGAGCTGCCCCAACCCACCCTCGCCGACCTGCCGCGGCTCCTCGGCGAGGCGGAGCGGGCCGGGACGGGGGTGGAGCTGCGTGACGACCTCGACGACGCCGCGCCGCCGGAAGGGACCGGCCGCACCGCCTACCGCGTCGTCCAGGAGGCGCTGACCAACGTCCGCAAGCACGCGCCCGGTGCCGCCGTGTCCGTGCGGCTCGCCGGCATGCCGGGCCGGGAGCTGACCGTGGAGGTCGAGAACGGCCCGCCTCCGGCCCCTCCCACCCCCGACACGTCACCCGGCCAGGGGCTGGTCGGACTGGCCGAGCGGGCCGCGCTGGCCGGCGGCCGGTTGGAGCACGGCACCACCGCCACCGGCGGGTGGCGGCTCGCGGCCCGGCTACCGTGGCCGGTATGACACCCGACGAGCCGGGAACGGTCGGCGTGCTCGTCGTCGACGACGACCCGCTGGTCCGGGCCGGGCTGACGATGATGCTCGGTGGCGCCCCGGACATCCGGGTGCTCGGCGCGGCCGGCGACGGCACCGAGGTGCTGCCGCTGGTCGACCAGCACGCGCCGGACGTGGTGCTGATGGACATCCGAATGCCCGCAATGGACGGCCTGGCCGCCACCGAGGCGCTGCGCGCCCACCGGCCCGCGCCCGAGGTCATCGTGCTGACCACGTTCGACGCCGACGAGCACATCCTGCGGGCGCTGCGCGCCGGTGCCGCCGGGTTCGTCCTCAAGGACACGCCGCCCGAGGAGATCGTGACCGCGATCCGCCAGGTCGCGCGGGGGCAGCCGGTGCTCTCCCCCGCGGTGACCCGGCGGCTCATCGCCAGGGTCGCCGAGAGCGGTCAGGACGAGCGGCGGCGGCGCGCCCGGCAGCGGCTGGCCCCGCTCAACGACCGGGAACGCGACGTCGCCGTCGCCGTCGGGCAGGGCCGGTCCAACGCCGACATCGGCGCGGTGCTGCACCTCGGCGTGCCGACGGTCAAGACGCACGTGTCGAGCATCCTCACCAAGCTCGGCCTGAACAACCGGGTGCAGATCGCGCTACTGGTGCACGACGCCGGGCTGCTGCCCGAGGAGGGGTGAACGGGCGCGGGCGAGGATCTGCCGCACCACCCAGCCGTTGCTAGCGGACCTTCGTGCCGTGGTCGGGGCTGAAGCTCGGCTTCCCGGCGTAGAACTCCTCACGGCTGGCATGAAACATTTCTGGTGATCATTTCAGGCGTATACCTGGGATGATGTTGGACATTTCCCTCAGCGATGGCCTAATGGGGTGATTGTCGCCCACCAAAAAGTGAGGGCCAGTCACATTGACCGTGGCGGGACTTACCCGGAATGAGCCAAACGGGTGTCCGGGGTTGCCCTCGCGATGGGACGATCTTAATGTCGGTCAGGCCATTAAATGGCCAGTGTGGTCGCAATGGTTTTCGAACCAGGGCAATGAAAAGAAAGGACCAATCTCATGTCATCCGAGCGAAGAGATGTCTGGACGAAGTTACGTATTGCCGCGGTGGGTCTGCTCGCGGCCCTGTCGTCCCTCGTGGTCACGGGCAACGCGCAGGCGGACACCGGCGCCCAACAGGTGGACGTTCCACCGGTGTGCAGCGGCGGAACCGACAAGTACACCTTCCACCAGCCGGGCGACTCCACCAATCCCGGACTGGACCTGGTTCCGAAGCCCACCAAGTTCAGCGGAAGCTCGCAGACCTACAGCACCTGCACGGCCGCGGCGAACGGCGCGACCAAGTTCTTCCTGAAGAGCCTGTCCGGTGAGGGCAACCTGGCCTGCACGGTCAACGCCAACACCACCGGCACCGCCGAGATCCACTGGCTCCGCGACGAGAGCGGGACCGTCGCGGCGAAGAGCCACGGCGAGGTGATCAACCTCGTGATCGACGGCGCCTCCAAGGAAGTGAGCGTCCGCATTCGGGTGGAGAGCGGCGCCTACGCCGGTCACATCCTGGTCCTGAGCTACACCTCCACCGCCGACACGCGGGAATGCGTGTCGCCGGACGGCATGAAGACGGTGTTCGGCCTGCTGAAGGCAGTGACCGTCGTCTGACTCCGGATTCCGTCGGTGGGCGGCGGCCCGGAACCCCTGTTCGCCGGCCCCCGCGGCCCTTCGGTTGCCCGCCACCAGTCAAGGGAGTGGTCAGCTAAAGGGCCGCGGGCACAGGTGCGTCCCACCGGGGAGAGAAACCGTCAGCAATTTTCCGACCCAGGTCACGGAAAAATGTTCACCAAAGCTCCGCTCAACCGGGCGCGGGTCTCGCTGGCAATCGTCGCCGTGCGAATTCTCAGTCTCCGCGTGGCGGGCACTCCATGAACACGTTCTCGGGGTGGACGGGACGCCGACCGGGACGAGTCGACGATCCGGGCGCGGGAACTCGGTCAGCCCGCGGTGAGCCGGCGCGTCCTCCTGCACCGGTGCCCGTCCGCCGGGACGCGCCGCAGCTCGGCGCCGGGAGCCGCGTCGACGACCGTACTCCCGGACCAGCGCCCGCCTCGGTCAGCATGGGACCCGATCGGAGGACGGGCTTGCCCCGGTGGCACGTGACTATCCTGGGCCGATGCTGCACCTCATCCCGAACCTCGGCCTCGAGGACACCATCCGGTTCGAGGGCGAGGCGTACGGAGCCGGCGTCTCGTTCTTCGCCGTCGACGCCGAGCCCGGTGACACCGTGGCGTTGCACCGCCACCCCTACCCGGAGACCTGGGTGGTCCGGTCCGGGCGGGTGCACCTCGACGCCAACGGCCAGCAGGCCGAGCTCGGCCCCGGCGACATCGTGGTGGTGACCACCGGCACCCCGCACCGGTACACCGCGATCGGGCCGGACCGGCTGGACATGGTGTGCATCCACGACGCCGGCCGGGTGTCCACCACCTGGCTGGAGCCCAGCGAGCGGGACGGCTGAGCGGTCAGCCCGCGCGGAGGAACGCGACCAGCTCCGCGGTGAGCCGGGCCGGGGCGTCCTCCTGCACCAGGTGCCCGGCCGCCGGGATGAGCCGCAGCTCGGCGCCGGGGATCGCGGCGGCGAGCTCGCGCCCCTTCGCCGCCGGGATCCAGGTGTCCTCGGCGCCCCAGCACACCAGCACCGGAAGGTCCAGCTCGCCGTAGCGATCCTGCACCTCGTCGGTGTACCGCTGGTCGGCCTGGGCGACCTGCCGGTAGAACGCCGGCTGCCCCTCCGGCCCGAGCCACGGCTCGACCAGGGCGTCCAGCGTCTCCGGCCGCCAGCCGCGGTGCGCGGCCGACCGCACGTACTCCCGGACCAGTGCCCGGTGCAGGTCGGGCGGCAGCCGCTCGAACACCGCGGCGTGCTCGCGGACCAGGCGGAAGAACTCGCTGCCCCACGGCCGCAGGGCGACCGGGTCCACCAGCGCGAGCCGGCGGTAGGTCGCGCCGTGCAGCAGGGTGGCCCGCAGCGCCACCGCGCCGCCGAAGTCGTGGGCGACCACCGACGGCGCGGTCAGCTCCCAGTGCGCCAGCAGCGCGGTGAAGACCTCGGCCTGCCTGGCCAGCGACACGTCCTGCTCCGGCCGCATCGTCGACCGCCCGTAGCCGGGCATGTCCCACACGAACACCTCGTGCGTGCCGGCCAGTGCCGCCGCGACGTCCCGCCAGACCAGCGACGAGAACGGGGTGCCGTGCAGCAGCACCACCGGCGGTCCGGCACCGAACCGGGCCCAGCGCACCACGTCACCGGACGTCACGAACTCCTCGGGCAGCGTCCAGCCCACCGTCCCACCTCCTTGCGTAACCGGCAAAACCAGAACGATGGTAACAAAATCGCCTTTGTACGGATCTTGTACGCGGCCGCGTTCCACTGGTCGGGAGTTCACTGGGGACTGCTGGGGAGGACACGTGATCACGAAGGACGGCGGCCGGGAGCGGGGAACCCGATGAGGGACCTGCTCTGCCTCGACCGGATCGAGCAGGCCGAGACGCTGTTCAAACCACAGCGGGTGCGGGTGCTGCGGCAGCTCGCCGAGCCGCGCTCGTGCCGGGAGGTGGGCGAGCGGCTGGAACAGAGCCCGCAGCGCGTCTACTACCACGTCAAACGGATGCTGGGCGCCGGGCTGGTGGCCCAGGTCGGCGAGCGCCGGGTCCGCGGCGTCAACGAGGGCGTGTACCAGGCCAGCGCGCGGTCGTACTGGCTGTCGCCGAAGGTGGTCGGGGCGATCGGCGGGGAGCGGGTGGCCGGCGAGATGGGCGTGGGCACCGTGCTCGACCTCGTGGAGGACATCCCGGCGGAGCTGGCCGCGCTCGGACAGGACGGTCGGGAGCTGCCCGCGCTCGGGTTGGCCAGGGAGGTGCGGGTGCCGCGTTCGCGGCGCCAGGCGTTCCTCGACGAGCTGCGGGCCAGCGTGCAGCAGCTGCTGGCCCGCTACGGCGACCCGGACGGCGACCTGGTCAAGCTGGTGCTGGCCTGCTATCCCGGGTCGGGTGAGGAGCCGGCGGCCCCACGGTAGCGCTCGGCGAGTCGGCCCCTTCTTCCACCGGCACCGGTGACTGGTCTGTCTACTTCGGGTGATTGGATCCCCACCCCGAAGCCCAAGTGTGTTGACGGGCACAGCGGCTTCGGATCGGGGTGGGGAGGGGAATGGATGATGGCCCCGCGTCTCGTGGGGCGTGCCTCAGTGCCTCAGTCAGTGCGGGAGCGGCGGGTGCTTGGTGTGACGTCCATCGCCGGGATGCGTTTCCCTGGAGCGGCCGCGCGGCTAGCCGGGGGTGCGTTCGGCTCGGCAGAGAAAGGCCACGGGGCGGCGACCGACCCTGGTCAGCACCACGCTCGCCTCCCCCGCGCCGCGCGGCTTCAACCGGCGGCGCAGCGCGTTGGGATCCACGTCCAGCCCGCGCACCAGGATCTCCACCCTGCCCACGTCGAACCGGCGCAGCGTGTCCCGCAGGCTCTTCTCCGAGTAGCCGCCGAAGTCGAGCACCCGGAACGCCCGCACCCCGGGCGGCGGCGCGTCACCGGTCAGGTAGGCGATCCGCTCGTCGAGCTGCCACAGCCCGTGCCGCGCCCCGTAGTGTCGCACCAGCCCGGCCCGCACCACCGCGCCGTCCGGGTCGACGATCCACTCCCCCGGCTCACCCACCCCGATGTCGTCCGGTTCGGCGTCGGTCACCGTCCACGCGGTGCCGTCCGGGCGCAGCACGGTCGCCCGCCGGGACACCGTCGCCACCGAGCCGCGCCACAGGCACGCCTCCCGCACCTGCCCGTCCAGCGACACCAGCTCCAGCTCGTCCACCCACGGCACCACCGAGGGGTCGATCCCCGGCGCGCACTTCACCACCAGGTCGCGCCCCGGGTAGGCGGCGACCAGCGCGTCCAGCGGGGGCGCGAAGTCGGCCGGTCGCCAGGTGCGCCGGCCGGCGGCGTCCCGGCGAGCCGGGTCGGCCACCACGACGCCGTCCCGGGACACCGGTCGCAGGGCGTCCGCCCGCACCAGCGCCGGCGCCACCCCGGCGGCCGCGAGGTTGTACCGGGCCATCGCCAACCGCACGGCGTCCAGGTCGGAGCCGAGGCAGCGGCCGCAGGTGCGCGCCAGCGCGACCAGGTCGGCGCCGATCGAGCAGGTCACGTCGTGCACCACCCGGCCGGCCAGCCGTTGCGCCCGGTGCGCGGCCACGGGCGTCGGCGTGGCCTGCTGCAGCGCGTCCGCCGTGTACAGCCACTCCCGCGCCCCGTCCAGCTTGACCGCGGCGGCGCGGCGGAGCAGCACGGTCTCCAGCACGGCCGCCGCGTGCTCGGCACCGGCGATCCGGCGGGCCGCCGCGACGTCGGCGATCCGGCTCGCGCCGGTCAACGGCAGGTCGGCACACGCGGCGAGCGCCCCGGCTCCCGCGGGCGAGCGCAGGAACGCGACGTCGGCCAGGGTGAACCGGTAGCCCAACCGCTCAGCGACCCCCGTTGGCCGGCTTCACCCCGGTGATCATCACGTTGTAGAACAGCTCGCGGGGCAGCACCCTGACGAGCAGCTTCCGGTCCACCGCGGACAGTCGCAGCCACGCCTTGTACGCGAACAGCCGCCACGCCAGGGTCAGCTTCTCCGATGGGACGGCCGCCTCGAACGTGCGGATAGGCCAGCCCACCAGCGCCGCGGCGAACTCCTCGGTAACCGCCCGCACGTCCCGGGCGCCGGCACGGCGCGCGGTACGTTCCAGGTCCGTCGGGTCGAACGTGTGCAGGTCCACCACGGCCTCCAGCGCCGCCGCGCGGGAGGACTCGTCGAGCTCCTCCTGCGGCCGCCGCCACGACCGCAGCGCCGGCAGTCGGGTGAGATTGGTGGTGAGCCACCAGGTGGCCTGGCCGAGCCGGCGGGCGTAGCGGTCGCCGATCTTCGTGGGCTCGCCGCAGAACACGAACCGCCCGCCGGGCTTGAGCACCCGCAGCACCTCGCGGAAGGCGGCCGGCACGTCCGGGATGTGGTGCAGCACGGCGTGGCCGACGACGAGGTCGAAGCTGCCGTCCGGGTACGGGATCCGCTCGGCGTCGGCGACCCTGCCGTCCACGTCGAGGCCGAGTCGCCGGGCGTTGCGCAGCGCCACCTCGACCATGCCCGGCGAGAGGTCGGTGACCGAGCCGCGCTCGATCACGCCGGCCTGCATCAGGTTGAGCAAGAAGAAGCCGGTGCCGCTGCCCAGCTCCATCGCCGTCGGGTACGGCTGGCCCTCGGTGCCGGCGACGGCGGTGAAGACGTCCCTGGCGTAGGAGATGCAGCGCTCGTCGTAGGAGATCGACCACTTCTCGTCGTAGGTGCCGGCCTCCCAGTCGTGGTAGAGCACGTTGGCCAGCTTCGGGTCGGCGTAGGCCGCCCGCACCTGCTCGGCCGTGGCGTGCGGGTTGGGCGCCGGGTCCACGGGTGGCACCGGTGTGGCCGCGCTCTCCGTCATGTCCGCCTCACTCGCCCCGGGCCGGCCGGTGGTCGACGTCATCGCTCGGTCACCGGCCCTGGAAGGTGGCCTTACCGGGGCCGTTCTCGATGAACGACCGCATCCCGGTCTCCTGGTCCTCGGTGGCCCACAGGCTGGTGAACAGGGTGGTCTCCAGCTTGAGCCCGGTGCGCAGGTCGACGTCGAGGCCGCCGTCGATGGCCGCCTTCGCCGCCCTGAGCGCCACGGCCGGGCCGTTGGCGAACTGCGCCGCCCAGGCGTGGGCGGTGGTGTACACGTCGTCCGGCGCCACCACCTGGTCGACGATGCCGAGCGCGAGTGCCTCCTCGGCCTCCACGAACCGGCCGGTGAAGACCAGGTCCTTGGCCTTGCTCGGGCCGATCAGCCGAGCCAGCCGCTGCGTGCCGCCGGCGCCGGGGA
Organism: Amycolatopsis arida; assembly: GCF_900115565.1. Lineage (GTDB taxonomy): Bacteria > Actinomycetota > Actinomycetes > Mycobacteriales > Pseudonocardiaceae > Yuhushiella > Yuhushiella arida. Next base: position 213,162 of record NZ_FOWW01000002.1, read on the forward strand.
TGATCCCCAGCTGGATCTCCGGCTGGCCGACCTTGACGTTGTCCCCGGCGACCCGCCGGTCGGCGGTCAACGCGAGCTCGAGGCCGCCACCGAGGGCGTAGCCGGTGATCGCGGCGACCGTGGGCTTCGGAAGCTCCGCGACGACGCTCAGCGAGGCGGACAGGTCGGCGCCGAACGTCGACATCTCGACATAACTCCGGTCGGCCATCTCCTTGATGTCGGCGCCGCCGGCGAAGGTCTTCTGGCCGCCGTAGAGGACCACCGCGCGCACGTCGGCCCGCTCACCGGCCTCCCTGGCCACCTCGGCCAGCTCGGCCTGCACCTGGTTGTTCAGTGCGTTCACCGGTGGACGGTCCAACCGGATCGTGCCCACCCCGGCCTCGACCTCGAGCCGTACGAACTCGCCCACGCGTTCCTCCTCACGCACCGCCTACGTCGGACCCCTGCAGGCTACCGGTCAGTAGAGGTGGGGTCAGCGACGCCGGGCGAAGAAGCGCTCGCCGGAGCGCTCGAGCAGCAGGTCCTGCCCGAAGGTGCGGGACAGGTTCTCGCTGGTCAGCACGTCGTCGACGAGCCCGGCGGCCACCGCGCGGCCCTCGGCGAGCAGCAGGGCGTGGGTGAACCCGGGCGGGATCTCCTCCACGTGGTGGGTGACCAGCACCATCGCCGGCGCGTCGGGGTCCTGCGCCAGTGTGGCCAGCCGGGCGACCAGGTCCTCCCGGCCACCGAGGTCGAGACCGGCGGCCGGCTCGTCGAGCAGCAGCATCTCCGGGTCGGTCATCAGCGCGCGGGCGATCAGGGTGCGCTTGCGCTCGCCCTCGGACAGGGTGCCGAACGTGCGGGTGGCGAGGTGCTTGATGCCGAGCGCGCCGAGCAGCTCGTCGGCCCGCTCGGTGTCCATGCTGTCGTACCGTTCGCGCCAGCGACCGAGCACGGCGTAGCCGGCGCTGACCACGACGTCGCGGACCCGCTCGTCGGGCGGTACCCGGCCGTTGATCGCCGCCGAGGTGAAGCCGATCCGGGGGCGCAGCTCGAACACGTCCACCCGGCCGAGCCGCTCGCCGAGCAGATGGACGGTGCCGGTGGTGGGGTGCAGCTCGGCCGCGGCGAGCCGGAGCAGCGTGGTCTTGCCGGCGCCGTTCGGCCCGAGCACCACCCACCGCTCGTCGAGCTCGACCGACCAGTCGAGGTCGGCGAGCAAGGCGTTGCCGCCGCGCCGCACGCCGACCCCCGCCATGTGCACCACGAGATCGGCGAGGTCGGCGGGGTCGCTGGGCTGCGTCTGGCTGGGCTGGGTCGGCTCGCTCACGGGGCCATTGTCCCGACCGCCGCCGACCGCGTCACCACGCCCCCGGGTCCGGTGGCGCTCGCGGCGCCCGTCCACGAGATGGGAGCGGGGTCGCCGGGCGCGCCAGCTGTGGCAGCATCCGAATCGTGATCTCCGTACGGCCGCGTCGCACGCAGGGTGGGTTCTGGCGCGACCGCGTCGTGGACCTCCTGCTGGTCGCCTCGGCGCGGTGTCGCGAGCGGTAGTCCCCTCGACACCGTTCGCACGACCTTTCCGGAGTATCCCATGACCACGTCGATCACCCCTGCCCCGCTCGAGATCCATCCCCGACTCGCCAGCGCGCTGCCCGAGCGACTCCTCCACCCAGGACGTCTACTGTGGACGCCCAAGGAGCTGGCCGAGCTGACCGGGACCGCGGCCGCCGAGCTGGCCACCCCGCTGCGCCGGCTGCTCCGGTTCGACGCCGAGCGGCGCTGGTGGGCGCGGCTCGCGCTGACCGACGGGGTGGAGGTGTGGCTGCTGTCGTGGTTGCCGGGGCAGCGGACCGCGCCACACGACCACGGCGGTGCGGCCGGGGCGTTCACCGTGTTGCAGGGTGAGCTCACCGAGGAGTACCGCTATCCCGGTGGGCCGATCCGGCAGCGCGTGCACGCCGCGGGGCGGCCGATCGGGTTCGGGCCGGGGCGGGCGCACCGGGTGGGCAACACGTTCGCGGCGCCGGCGGCGAGCGTGCACGCGTACTCGCCGCCGCTGGTGCGGACCCGGGAGTACTCGTCACTGGCGGATGTGCCCGCCGAGCCGCCGCCGGTGCCGGTGGTGCTGCCCCGGTGAGCGCCGTCGACGACCTGCTGGCCGCCACTCGGTCCACTCTGGATCGGGTGGCGCCGGCCGATCTCGTGCGGCTGCGGGACGAGGGGGCACTGGTGGTGGACATCCGGCCGGTGGCCGACCGGGTCGCCGAGGGCGAGATCCCGGGTGCGGTGCCGGTGGAGCGGATCCACCTGGAGTGGCGGCTGGACCCGTCGAGCCCACACCGGCTGCCCCAGGTGCGGGAGGACCGGGTGGTGGTCGTGGTGTGCAACGAGGGCTACGCCTCCAGCCTGGCGGCCGCCATCCTCCGCGAGTTGGGGCTGCGGCGGGCCACCGACCTGATCGGCGGGTTCCGCGCCTGGCGCGCCGCCGGCCTCCCCACCCGACCCGGCGGCACCCCACCGATCCCCTGATCTCACGAGCGACCGCCGCCCGGGCCGCCGCCCGGACCGCCGCCCGGACCGCCACCAGCACGCACCGAGTGGACCATTCAGCCCCGACACCACTCGACGCCCACCCGCCCCATGGGGGACGCGCCCATGTCCATTTTATCGGTGTTCGAGCTCGCGGAAGGGTGCCGGGAGAATCTGTGGATCACCAATGGGTGATGTGGACAACTCGAGCCGAGCTGCGGGACCGACGCCACCACCCGAGCGGACAACTCGAGCCAGCCCGCGGGACCGACGCCACCACCCGAGCGGACAACTCAAGCCGGCCCGCGGGACCGACGGCCGGCCGCCACTCGCGTCGGCAACCAGTGGAACGTGGTGCCGCTCCACTCAACGGCCTCGCCGGCATGGGAGCCGGGCGGCCGACGGTGGAGGCACAGCTTCCTTCCCGGCACTCCTGAGCTCATCCGCCAGGCCTCGTCGCTACCGGAGCCACCGCAGCTACGGGCGCTACCGGAGCAACGGGCGCCACCGGAGCAACGGGCACCACGAGAGCGAGGACAGCTACGGGAGCACGACCTTGCCCAGCTCGGCGGGGCTGGCGAGCAGGCCGTGCCGGGGCAGGACGCGCACCGTGTAGCCGAGCGCGCCCGCGCGGGGCAGCACCACGGAGCCGCGGAACTCCCCGATCTCGGTCGGCGTCATCGGCACCGTCACCGGATCCTCCAGCTCGTCTACGTCACCCACCCTGCCGACCACCGCCTGGACCTCCACATCGGACGGTTCGAGTCCGGCGAGGTCGATCCGCGCCCGCACCTGGACCTCCTTGCCCACCACCAGCGAGTCGGGCGAGTCGACCAGCAGCTCGGTGTCGAACACGCGCACCTTGCGCCAGTGCGGGTGCAGCCTCGTCCGGTACCGGGCGAGGTCCCGCGCCCCGGCGTAACCATCCCGGATCGCCGCCTCCACCATGGTCGCCGCCGGCAGGTAGTACGACTCGACGTACTCCCGCACCATCCGCGACGCCTGCACCCGCGGCCCGAGCGTCTCCAGGGTGTGCCACACCATCGACATCCATCCCTCGGGCACGCCGTCCGGCCCCCGGTCGTAGAACAGCGGCGCCACCTGCTGCCCGAGCAGCTCGTACAGCGCCGCCGCCTCCAGGTCGTCGCGCAGCAGCGGGTCGGTCACCCCGTCCGCGGTCGGAATCGCCCACCCGTTGCTGCCGTCGTAGCACTCGTCCCACCAACCGTCCCGAATGGACAGGTTCAGCCCGCCGTTGAGCGCCGACTTCATCCCCGACGTGCCGCACGCCTCCAGCGGCCGCGTCGGGTTGTTCAGCCACACGTCGCACCCCCGGTAGAGGTAGCGGGCCATCGCCATGTCGTAGTCGGGCAGGAACACGATCCGGTGCCGCACGGCGGGATCGTCGACGAACCGCACGATCTGCTGGATCAGCTGCTTGCCGCCCTCGTCGGCGGGGTGCGACTTGCCGGCCACCACCACCTGGATCGGCCGGTCGTCGTCCAGCAGCAGCGCGCGCAGCCGGTCCGGGTCGCGCAGCATCAGGGTCAGCCGCTTGTACGTCGGCACCCGCCGGGCGAAGCCGACGGTCAGCACGTCCGGGTCGAACACCGACGTGGTCCAGCCCAGCTCCAGCGCCGACGCCCCGCGCTGCAGCCACGCCTCGCGCACCCGACGGCGCACCTCGGCCACCAGCTTGCTGCGCAGGTCCCGGCGCAGGTCCCACAGCTGCTGGTCGGTCACCCTGTCCCGGGCGCTCGGCGCCCCGTCGTGCCCCCACTCCTCGTCGTTGCCGCCGAGCAGCGCGGTCATCTCCCGCGCCACCCACGTCGGCCCGTGCACCCCGTTGGTCACCGACGAGATCGGCACCTCGTCGTCGTCGAACCCCGGCCACAGCCGCGCGAAGATCCGCCGCGACACCCGACCATGCAGTTTGGACACGCCGTTGGCCCGCTGCGCCAGCCGCAGCCCCATGTGCGCCATGTTGAACATGCCCGGGTTGTCCTCCGCCCCGAGCCCCAGCACCCGGCGCACGTCGACGCCGGGCAGCAGCCGGCCATCCCCGAAGTAGCGGTGCACCAGGTCCGCCGGGAACCGGTCGATCCCCGCCGACACGGGGGTGTGCGTGGTGAACACCGTGCCCGCCCGCACCGCGGACAGCGCCTCGTCGAACTCCAGCCCGTCCGCGGCGAGGATCTCCCGCATCCGCTCCAGGCCGAGGAACCCGGCGTGCCCCTCGTTGGTGTGGAACACCTCCGGCCGCGGGTGCCCGGTGAGCGCGCAGTACCGGCGCACCGCCCGCACCCCGCCGATCCCGGCGAGGATCTCCTGCCGGATCCGGTGGTCGGCGTCGCCGCCGTAGAGCCGGTCGGTGACCCGGCGCAGGTCCTCGTCGTTGCCGTCCACATCGGTGTCCAGCAGCAGCAACGGAATCCGGCCGACCCGCGCCATCCAGATCTGCGCACGCAGGTCCCGACCGCCGGGCATCGCGACGCCGACCAGCACCGGCTCGCCGTCCGGCTCGGTGAGCAGCTCCAGCGGCAGCCCGCTCGGGTCGATCACCGGGTAGTGCTCGACCTGCCAGCCGTCCAGCGACAGCGACTGGCGGAAGTAGCCGGCCCGGTACAGCGGCCCGACGCCGATCATCGACACCCCGAGGTCGGACGCCGCCTTGAGGTGGTCCGCGGCGAGCACGCCCAGCCCGCCCGAGTAGTTCGGCAGCGCCTCGGTGACCCCGTACTCCATCGAGAAGTACGCCACCGCCTCCGGCAGCCGGCCGTACTCCTCGCCAGCGGCCCTGCGCTGGTACCAGCGCGGCTCGGTGAGGTAGCGCTGGAGGTCCTCGGTGGCGGCGCGGGTGCGGTCGAGGAAGTCCGCGTCGGCGGCCAGCTCCTCCAGCCGCTCGGGGGCGACGGTGGTGAGCATCCGCAGCGGGTCCTTGAGCCGGCGGAACAGCACGTCGTCGATCGACGCGAACAGGTCGCGAGTCGGCGGGTGCCACGTCCACCGCAGGTTGGTGGCCAGCGCGCCCAGCCCGGCCAGCGGCTCCGGCAGGCTCGCGTGCACGGTGAACCGGCGGACAGCTCTCATGGACAGCGACCATAGCCCGCCGATCAACTCCGCGTGGGCCGGCGTCGCGCACAATGAGCGGGTGGGCAACCGGGCCGGGACGGCGATCACCGCGATGCTGGCGTGCGCCGCGCTGGCCGCCGGCTGCGCCTCCGTCGCCGGCAGGGCGGCGCCGAGCGGCTCGATCGTGGCGGACACGATCCGGGAGAGCACGGTGTCGCTGGTCGACCCCGGTTTCGTGCGGGGCGGCGACGACGGCGCCATCGACCGGCTGGCCGCGACGGCCGTCGCCGACGTCGAGGCGTTCTGGCGGCGGCACTACCCGGAGGTGTTCGGCCAGCCGTGGCGGGAGCTGGCCGGCGGGTTCGTCTCCGTGGACACCGCCGATCCCCGGGCGGAGGCGCCGCCGTGCACCGACTCCGCCGCCCTGATCACCGGCAACGCCTACTACTGCCCGGCCGAGGACGTCGTGGTGTGGGACCGGGCCGCGCTGCTGCCGGTGCTCGCCGAGCGCTACGGCGCCCCCGCGGTGACCATGGTGCTCGCGCACGAGATGGGGCACGCGGTGCAGCACCGCGCCGGGGTCACCGGCGCCCGGCAGCCGACGATCGTGATCGAGGCGATGGCCGACTGCTACGCCGGCGCGTTCCTGCGCTGGGTCGCCGACGGCAGCGCGGAGCACCTGCGGCTCTCGCCCGCACAGCTGGACCCGACCCTGCGCGCGCTGGTGACGTTCCGCGACCCGGTGGGCACCGACGACCGGGACGCCGGCGCGCACGGCGGCGCGTTCGACCGCGTGTCGGCGTTCCTGGACGGCTACGCCGCCGGCGCGGCGACGTGCGCGCGGATCACCGCGGACAACCGCGAGTTCACCCAGCGGGCCTTCACCAGCGCCGACGACCTCGAGCGCGGCGGCAACCTGCCGCTGCCCGAGCTGCTGCCCGCGATGGCGCGGGACCTCGGCGACTACTTCACCGAGGTGCTCCGCGACGCCGGGACCGGCTGGTCACCACCGCCGGTGGAGGCCGTCGACGCGGCGCCCGGCTGCCTGGCCGGCGCGCAGGGCGCGGTGGCGTTCTGCCCCGGCGAGGGCGTGCGGGTGTGGCCGGAGGGCATGGTGGCGGACATCCACGCGGGCGTCGGCGACTACGGCACCGGCGTGCTGCTGGCCAGCCGCTACGCGCTCGGCGTGCTGCACGCGACCGGCCGGCCGGTGGCCGGGCCGGACGCCCAGCGCGCCGTGCTCTGCCTCGCCGGCGCCTACACCGGCTCGCTGCTGCGTCCGCGGCGGGACTTCACCGTCTCACCGGGCGACCTGGACGAGGCGGTGCAGGTGCTGCTCGGCTATGACTACCCGGCGCGGGACGCCCACGGCGGCGTGATCGGCGCCGGGTTCGAGCGGGTCGCGACGTTCCGCGAGGGCGTGCTCGGCGGGGCGGGCGCGTGTGGTCTCGGCTGAGAACCGCCGAACCCCGTACGACCCCGGCCGGCGCTGGGTAGGGTGCTGCTCGTCCGAGACGGTGGGGAAGCGGGAGCGAGGGACATGATCTCTGCGGGGCGGCGCTCGGCGCTGGTCGGCGTACTGGCCGTGGTGGCGCTCGCCGGCGGCGCGGCGTGTGGCGGGGACACCGGTGGCCAGCCGCGCACCGTGGGCGACGTGGCCGGGTTGCCGGTGACGCACTTCGAGAGCGGGCTCAAGCCGGACGCGCCGCGACCCGACCTCGACGTGCGCGGCGCCACCGACGGCGCGGAGGACCAGATCGCCGTCGCGGCGATCGCGGACGTCAGCGCGTACTGGACCGAGCACCTCCCCGCCGACTTCCAGCAGCCGTTCGAGCCGGTGGAGACGCTGCTGTCCTACGACCCGCGCTCCGACGACGTCGAGGTGTGCGGGACGTCCACGAAGGACGCCGCGATGAACGCGTTCTACTGCCCGCCCGAGGACCTCGTGGCATGGGACCGCGGGATGCTGCTGCCGCTGCTGCACGAGCGGTTCGGCCCGATGGCGATCGTCACCGTGCTCGGGCACGAGTTCGGCCACGCCATCCAGTACCGGCTCGGTGAGAAGGCGGGCATCGACCGGTCGACCAAGACGATCGTGAAGGAGCAGCAGGCGGACTGCTTCACCGGCGCCTACTTCCGCTGGATGGCCGAGGGCAGGAGCCCCCACTTCGCGGTGTCCACGTCCGAGGGCCTCAACCAGGTGCTCGCGTCGCTGTTCTTCATCCGCGACCAGGCCGGCCAGTCGGCCCGGGACCGCGGCGCGCACGGCACCGCGTTCGACCGAACCTACGCGTTCCAGCTCGGCTTCGAGAAGGGGCCGAAGGACTGCGCGGCGATCGACCAGGCCGACGTGGACGCTCGGATCACCGAGCAGCCGTTCCACCCCGAGGACAAGGGCAGGGGCGACACCCGGATCGACCAGACCGTGATCGGGCACCTGAAGCGGAGCCTGGACCAGGCCTTCGCCCGGTCGGGGGCGCAGCCTCCGGAGATCGTCGCCGGCGCGGGCGCCTGCCCGAACGGCCCGAGCACACCGCCGGCGTCGTACTGCCCGGACACCAACACCGTGACCATCGACCTCGCCGCGCTGGCGCAACTGGGTCAGCCGGTGGACCGGGAGGCGGAGTTCGAGGGCCAGCCGACCACCGGGATCGGCGACTTCGCGGCGTTCGCCGAGATCGCCTCCCGGTACGCGCAGGGCATCCAGAAGGGGGTCGGCGCCTCGCTGGACAACGCCAACGCCGGGCTGCGCACGGCGTGCCTGGTCGGCGCGTGGGCCGGCGCGACCAACCGGGAGGGCAACACGCTGCGGCTCTCGCCCGGCGACCTGGACGAGGCGATCGCCGAGCTGCTGCAGCCGCGCAGCCTCATCGCCGCCGACGTCAACGGCAACCGCGTGGCCAACGGCTTCGCCAGGGTGGCCGCGCTGCGCACCGGCTACCTCGAGGGATCGTCGCCCTGCAGCGCCGACTACGGCTGACCCCGGTGGGGCGGGAGGGCCCGCCCCACCGGGAGCGCTAGTACAGGGCGGAGGCGAGGTCGCGGCGAGCCTTGGCCACCCGCTCGTCGGCGGGGTCGAACAGGTCGAACAGCCCGATCAGGTGCTCGCGCGCCCGGTTGCGGTCCTCGCCGGAGGTGCGCCGCACCGCCGCGATCAGCCGGGCGAAGCCGTCCTCGACGCGGCGCTGGGCCACCTCGTGGTCGGCGGCGGCGAACTGGGCGTCCAGGTCACTCGGGTCGGCCTCGGCCCTCGCGATCGCGTCGGGGTCGATCCGGCTGGCCCGCGCGGCGAACCGCACCTGCGCCAGTGCCGCCCTCGCCTGCTCGTTGCCCGGCTCGGCGTCCAGGATGCGCTGGTAGGCGGCCTCGGCGGCGGCGAAGTCACCCCGGTCGAACGCGGCCTCGGCCTCGGTGAACCGGGGGTCCTCCGCCGGCCCGGCCTCCTCCCCGTCGGCCTGCTCCGCAGCCCGGATGCCCGGCAGCCGGTCGCGCAGCGCGTCGAGCAGCGAGGTCAACCACTGCCGGATCTGCGGCTCCGGCAGCGCCCCGGAGAAGGCGTCCACCGGCTGGCCACCGGCGATGGCGACCACGGTCGGGATGGACTGCACCCCGAACAGCTGCGAGACGCGCGGGTTGGCGTCGACGTCGATCTTGGCGAGGACCCAGGCGCCGTTCGCCTCCGCGGCGAGGCGCTCCAGCACCGGGCTGAGCTGCTTGCACGGGCCGCACCACTCGGCCCAGAGGTCGACGACGACGAGCGTCTGCAACGAGCGCTCGACGACCTCGGCCTGGAACGTGGCCTCGGTGACGTCGATCACCGCGTCGCCCTTCGGCGCGCCGCCGGCCGCCTGGCCGCCGCTGCCGCCCTGCTGCTGTCGCGCCGCCTCGGCCCTGGCCTTGAGCGCGGACAGGTCGACCGCGCCGGAGAGCGCGGCGGACATGGCCGCTGTGTTGGCTGCTGATCCGCGTGGCTGTGTCACGCTTCCCATCCTGGCACGGTCTCGCCGATGCTTCACCGCAGGTGGCCGCACGTCGGGCAACGCGGTGAAGGTCACCCGCGGCCGGTCAGCCCAGGTGCCGCTCGAGCCGCTCGACCTTCGCGTCGAGCTGCCCGGTGTCGTAGCCGGGGCGGATGTCCGCCTTGAGCACCAGCGACACCCTGGCCGCGCCGTCCCCCGCGGCCTCGACGGCGCGCCTGACGACGTCCATCACCTCGTCCCAGGACCCCTCGACGTTGGTGAACATGGCGTTCGTCGAGTTCGGCAGGCCGGACTCGCGCACGACCTTCACCGCGCGGGCCACCGCCTCGCTCACCCCACCGTCCGCGCTGGTCGCCGACGGGCTGACACTGAATGCCACGATCATGGGCCGCTCCCTCGCTCCGGGCTGGCGTGTGCCGCCCACCCTAGGGGTGGAGCGCGTGGTTCGGGGGCGGCCGATCGGCGCCACCCGTGCCCTGCCTGCGGGTACCCGCTGGTAGCTTCGGTGAGCATGAACCGTCCGCTGCCGTTCGACCCGATCGCCCGCGCGGCGCAGCTGTGGGAGGAGCGCATCGGCCCCTCGGGCACGATGGCGGCCGTCACCAGCGTGATGCGGGTCCAGCAGATCATCCAGTCCGCAGTGGACAACGCGCTGAAGCCGCACGGGCTCACCTTCGCTCGCTACGAGGCGCTGGTGCTACTGACGTTCGCGCGCAGCGCGAGCCTGCCGATGCGGGTGATGGGCGAGCGGCTGCAGCTGCACCCGACCAGCGTGACCAACATCGTGGACCGGCTGGAGAAGGACGGGCTGGTCAAGCGGCTGCCGCATCCCACCGACCGGCGTACCACGCTGGTCGAGATCACCGCCGACGGCAGGGCCAGGCGGGAGGCCGCGACCAAGGCGGTCGTCGACATCGACTTCGGCCTGCGCGGGCTCACGCCCCGGCAGACGGCCCAGCTCACCGAGCTGCTCACCCGGGTCCGCAGGGCGGCCGGCGACTTCCGCGAGTAGCGCTCAGGCGCGCGCCGGCTCCCGGACGAAGAGGTTGACGCCGCCCTGCGCCCGCCGCCGCGGGCCGTCCAGCTTGCCGGAGCGCAGCGCCCACTTCTCGAAGATCCAGGTGAACAGCGGTGGCACGCTCGCCAGCAGTGCCAGCACGAGCGTCTTCGGTCGCCACGCGAGCGGCCGGAACACCGCGAGCGTCACGGCGACGTAGAGCACGAAGATGATCCCGTGCACCATGCCCAGCACCGGCACGCCGCCCTCGCCGAGATCCACGACGTACTTGAAGAACATCCCGACCAGCAGCCCGGCCCAGGAAAACGCCTCGGCCACGGCAACCACCCGGAACACGACGGCGGCCTTGTTCGCCACGCTTCCTCCTCGCGCCTCACACACGAAACGTCCGACAACGGTGCCCGTTGACGTCAACGGCGCTGTCGGACGTCGCGATTCCAGTGTGGAGCGTGACGGCCCTCACCAGCACGGCGGGTATCAGTTGTAACGGTGATCACATTGGGCGATACTCCGAACGGACGAAAGGAGGACGGCCTATGACTACGACAAATGGCCGAACGGCGGTGGGAGTGCTCACCGCCTCCGCGGTGGTGGTGATGTCCCTGTTCCTGCCGACGTGGGCCGCGGCGGAGACCGGTCCGGGCGGCGGGTCGACGGACGGGAGCAGCCTGGGGCGCGAAGCCCCCGGCCATCCGGACGGGCCGCCGGCCTCGCTGGCGGCCCTTTCCGCGCCCGGTGCCGACGCGTCCGTCCCGGTCGGGCCCGGGTCGATCGCGGCACGGGCGGCGGACCGCGTGGGGAAGGGCGCGGTCGGCGGGCCGCCCTGCGGCGCGTGCCCGAACCCCACGGAGCCGGCGGGGGAGTACCCCGGCGGCGATGAGCCCGGTGTGGATGACGAGTGCCCCGGGCAGCCGTGCCGGCCCGACGAGCCGGTCCCACCACCGGGTGGCCCCGGCGGCTCGGACGGGCCGGACGGGCCGTGTCCCGACGAGCCGGGTAGCCCGGACAAGCCCGACACACCGGACACGCCCGACAACCCCGGGACTCCCGACGTCCCGGACAACCCCGGTACGCCGGACGCCCCCGACAACCCCGGGAGCCCGGACAACCCCGACAACCCGGGGACTCCCAACAACCCCGACAACCCCGGGACGCCGGACAACCCCAACAACCCCGGGACGCCGGACAACCCCGACAACCCCGGGACGCCGGACAACCCCAACAACCCCGGGACGCCGGACAACCCCAACAACCCCGGGACGCCGGACAACCCCAACAACCCCGGGACGCCGGACAACCCCGACAACCCCGGGACGCCGGACAACCCCAACAACCCCGGGACGCCGGACAACCCCGACAACCCGGGGACTCCCAACAACCCCGACAACCCCGGGACGCCGGACAACCCCGGGAGCCCGGACAACCCCGACAATCCCGGGAGCCCGGATAAGCCGAACAACCCGGGGACTCCCGACAACCCGGGAAGCCCAGACACTCCTGACAATCCCGACAACCCCGGAGCGCCCGACAACCCGGGGACTCCCAACACCCCGGACGCCCCGGGGACTCCCGACAACCCGGACAACCCCGGGAGTCCGGACAACCCCGACGCACCCAACACCCCCGACAACCCGGGGACGCCGGACGCCCCGGACAACCCCGGGACTCCCGGCACCCCCACTGCTCCCGCGAGCCCTGGCGCACGAGACCTTCCCGTCTCGTCCAGCGGCGGCATCAGGGCACCGCTGGTGCTTCCCCGGGTCACCGCGGGCGTCGGCCGGGCACCGGCGACCGGTCTCGCCCGGACCGGGGCAGAAGCCGAGGTGCTCCTACTGGTCGGATTCGGCCTGATGGGTAGCGGTGCCGTCCTGGTGTCCCTCACCCGCCGGCGCCGCCCGGTCGCGGGTCGCTGAACCCCCGGTCCCCACCGGCACCCCCCGCGGTGAACGCCCCCCGATTCCGCGCCCATCCCCCATCCGAGCAGCCGACCGCCCGGTGACGGGGAACCGCGTCAGTCGGGCGCCAGTAGACCGGCAGCGGACACGGTCTCGTCGCCCGTGGCCGGCTCGCTCCGCCTCGCGCGGCAACGGACGCCACCGCGCCTTTCCGCACCGGGCGATCAGACTGGCACCATCCACCCCTCGCCCAAGTCGCGCCCCGTGCCAGCGAGCCGCGCGGTAGCCGGAGCACCCCCGCGTCGCGCCCCGCCAACCCACCGTCGCCACCGCGCTCACCGCGGCGCCAACCGCGCCCTCCCCCGACCCCGCCCCGGCATTACTCGGCCCTGCCGACCGGCCCCGCGCGGGTGCGACGACGACCGGGCCCGAGCCCGTCCCGCTCGCCCGCTCCCGGCAACTCCTCCCGGCAACCTCGTCACATCTCACGCCCCCTCCGTCACCATCCGCAGCGGCGCCGCGGTGGCGATAACGAAAGGGCAAAACGTCCGGCTTCCGAGCAGCCCCGACGTTGACACCCCCAGCACGCTCGTGTGCAATGTCCGCCACTATGACAACGTTGTCGCCCTCCGGTGCCGAGGGGTCGAGCGACTCCCCCGACCCGACCGGGTCGGCCAACCCGAGCCGCGGCACCCGGGGCTCCGGCCATCCCGGTGCCCCAGGGGCGCCGGGATGGCCGGGCGCCCAGGACAGGCCGGGAGGTCAGGGAAGCTCGGGCGGCCGCGGCGGCACCCGCCGGGCCACGATGAGCGACGTCGCCAAGCTGGCCGGGGTGAGCATCAAGACGGTCTCCCGGGTGGTCAACGACGAGCCGGCCGTGCATCCGGAGACGGCGGAGCGGGTGATCGCCGCGATCGAGCAGCTCGGCTTCCGTCGGAACGTGGGTGCCCGCAATCTGCGCCGCGGGTCCAGCACGGGCACCGTCGGGCTGATCGTCGAGGACGTCGGCAACCCGTTCTACTCCGAGCTCAACCGCGCGGTGGAGCGCGTCGCCGCCGCGTTCGGCCGGCAGGTGCTCACCGGCTCGTCCGACGAGAACCGTGACCGCGAGCGCGAGCTGGCCCTGGAGTTCTGCGCGCGCCGGGTGGACGGCATCCTCATCGTCCCCGCCGGGATGCGGCACGGCTACCTGGTGCCCGAGATGCGCGCGGGTACCCCAATGGTGTTCATCGACCGCCCCGCCGGCGACATCGTCGCCGACACCGTCCTGGTGGACAACATCGGCGGCACCGTCGCCGCGGTCACCCACCTGGCCTCCTTCGGCCACCGGCGGATCGCCTTCCTCGCCGACAGCCCGGACATCTTCACCGCCGCCGAGCGGCTGCGCGGTTTCCGGGAGGGCTGCGCCCGTGCCGGCATCCCCTTCGACGAGCGCCTGGTGATCATGGGCACCCCGACCGAGCGCGACGTCGCCGCCGCCGCGCACATCGTGCTGCGCCACGGCGCCACGGCGGTGGTCGCCGGCAACAACCGGGTCACCGTGCACCTGCTGCGCGCGCTGGCCACCGCCGAGTCGCCCCGCCCCGCGCTGGTCGGGTTCGACGACTTCGAGCTGGCCGACCTGCTCGACCCCCCGGTCAGCGTCATCGCGCACGACGTCAGCGCGCTCGGCGAGGCGGCCGCCGAGCTGCTCTTCGCTCGCGTGCAGGGCGACCAGTCAACTCCGAGAAAGGTGGTCCTTCCCGTGCGTCTCGTCCCCCGAGGTTCCGGTGAGGTGCCGCCGCGTGACTAGCGTGACCAGGCCGCTCGCGCCGATCCGGCTGCCGGCGAACCAGCCGCCGCAGTTCTACCGCGGTGGCGCGGCCATCGCCGCGCTGCGCGGGGTCGACGCGACCGCCCGCGAGTTCGGCCCCGAGGACTGGGTCGCCTCGACCACCACGATGTTCGGCCAGGACACCCACGGCCTGACCCGGCTGCCCGACGGGCGCTGGCTGCGCGACGCGGTGCGCGCCGACCCGGAGGGCTGGCTGGGCGCCGAGCACGTGGCGACCTTCGCCGACTCCACCGCGCTGCTGGTGAAGCTGCTCGACGCCGGGCAGCGGCTGCCGGTGCACTTCCACCCGCCGGACACCTTCGCCCGCCGGCACTTCGACTCGCACTTCGGCAAGACCGAGGCCTGGATCGTGGTCGGCACCCATGGCGACGACCCGCGGGTGCACGCCGGCTTCCGCGAGCCGCAGCGCCCGGAGACCGTCCACGAGTGGGTGCGCGAGCAGGACGCGCCGGCGATGCTCGACGCGTTGAACACCTTCACCGTCCGGCCGGGGGACACGGTGTACATCCCGGCCGGGCTGCCGCACGCGATCGGTGCCGGAGTGTTCGTGGTGGAGCTGCAGCAGCCCACCGACTTCTCGCTGACGCTGGAGTGGCGGGACTTCCTCGACGACCCCGACCGGGGCCACCTCGGCCTCGGCTTCGACACGGCGATCGAGGCGCTGGACACCTCGGGGTGGGACGCCGAGCGGCTGGCCACCCTGGTCCGGCACACCGCGGGCGCCGAAGGCTCCACCGTGGACCTGCTGGCCGCGGGCTCGGCGCCCTACTTCCGGGCCGACCAGCTCCGGCCCGACCCGGTGCTGGTGCTTGACCCTTCGTTCATCGTGCTGGTGGTGCTCGACGGGGCCGGCACGCTGCGCACCGAGCGCGACGGCGGGCTCGACCTGGCCAGGGGCGACACGGTGGTGGTTCCCCACGCCGCCGGCGAGCTGGAGCTCGCCGGTGCGCTGACCGCGGTCCGGTGCCGGCCGCCGGCACCCGGGCGGAGGGGTGGTCGATGACCGGCGACGTCCTGCTCGAGGCCGAGGGCCTGGTGAAGCACTACGGCTCGGTGGAGGCGCTGCGCGGCGCCTCGTTCCAGGCGCGGGCCGGCGAGGTGACCGCGCTGATCGGTGACAACGGCGCCGGCAAGTCCACTCTGGTCAAGTGCCTCTCCGGCGCGGAGCGGCCCGACGCCGGGCGGATCCGGCTGGAGGGCACCGAGGTCGAGCTGGACTCGCCGACCACCGCGCGCCGACTCGGGATCGAGACGGTGTACCAGGACCTGGCCGTGGCGCCGGACCTCGACCCGGCCGCGAACCTCTACCTCGGCCGGGAGATCGTCCGCCGCGGCGTGCTCGGCCGGCTCGGGATGCTGGACAAGGCCGAGATGCGCCGGCGGGCGGTGGAGGAGTTCCGCCGGCTCGGGGTGACGCTGCAGAGCACGGACGTGCCGATCGGCGCGCTGTCCGGTGGGCAGCGGCAGAGCGTGGCGGTGGCCAGGTCGGTGGTGTGGGCCAGCAGGGTGGTGTTCATGGACGAGCCCACCGCGGCGCTGGGCGTGGTGCAGCGCGAGCGGGTGCTCGACGTCGTCCGGCGGGTCCGCGACGAGGGCATCGCGGTGGTGCTGATCAGCCACAACATGCCGGAGGTGCTGTCGGTGGCCGACCGCGTCGAGGTGCTGCGGCTGGGCAGCCGGGTGGCCCGGTTCACCGCCGCCGGCACCCGGCTGGAGGACCTCGTCGCCGCGATGACCGGGGCGCTGACGCAGGAGGAACCGACGTGACGACCACCAGGGAGACGCCGGCGGTGGACGGTCTGCCCGGCATCGGGTCGGCGCGCCCGCTGCGCGCCCGGCTGGTGTCGAGCAACACGTTCTGGATCTTCCTGGTGCTGGTCGCGCTGCTGGTCGTGTTCAGCCTGCTGCGGCCGGAGACGTTCCCCACCTTCCAGAACGCCCAGCTGCTGCTGATCGAGACGTCGGTGCTGCTGGTGCTCGCGGTGGGCATGACGTTCGTGATCATCACCTCGGGCATCGACCTGTCGGTGGGCTCGGTGCTGATCTTCTCCGGGATGGTGGCGGCCAAGACGATGGAGGGGCTGAGCCCCGGCGGGAACGCGTCGGCCGCGGGCTGGGGCGTGATCACCGTGGGGATGGTGGCCGGGGTCCTCGCCGGCGGGGTGTGGGGACTGGTCAACGGCATGTTGATCGCGCTGGCGCGGATCCCGCCACTGATCGTCACGCTGGGCACGATGGGCGCGGCGCTGGGGGCGGCGAACCTGCTCAACAACGGGTCGGACATCAACACCGTGCCCACGGCGCTGAACCGGACGCTGGGCTACGGCACGTCACTGGGGGTCGTGCCGAACATCGTCCTGGTCGCCGTGGTGATCACCGCGATCGGCGGGTGGCTGCTGCACACGACGCGATTCGGCCGGTACACCTACGCGATCGGGTCGAACCGCGAGGCGGCCCGGCGCTCGGGCATCGCGGTGACCCGGCACCTGCTGCTGGTGTACCTGCTGACCGGGTTCCTCGCGGGGATCGCCGGGTTCATGTCGCTGGCGTACTACAACTCGACGACCATCGCGGCGCACACGATGGACAACCTGGACGCGATCTCGGCGGTGGTGCTCGGCGGCACCAGCCTCTTCGGCGGGGTGGGCTCGATGATCGGCACGGTGATCGGTGTCTTCATTCCCGCGGTGCTGACGAAGGGCTTCAACATCGTCGGGATCCAGGACTTCTGGCAGCAGATCGCGCTGGGCGCGGTGCTGATCGCCGCGGTGTGGTTCGACCAGCAGCGCCGGCGGGCGCGCAACAGCCGCTAGCTCCCGGAGCGGCTCGACAACGACGTCGACGAGGAGAGTGAACGATGAGACGAGCATGGGTGATCGCGGGCTCGGCGCTGGCCGGCGCCGCGCTGCTGGCGGCGTGCGGCGGGCAGGTGGGTGACACCGGCGGGGAGCCGGCCGATCTGTCCGGGAACAAGAACCTGATGTTGATCAACGGCACGCAGAACGAGCCGTTCTACATCTCACTGGAGTGCGGGGCGAAGGACGCGGCGCGGCAGGCCGGGTACGAGCTCACCGCGCAGGCGCCGGCGAAGTTCGACGCCACGTTGCAGACCGAGAAGGTCAACGCGCTGGTGAACGACCCGCCGGCGGCGCTGATCATCGCGCCGACCGACGAGAACGCGATGAAGGCGCCGATCGAGCAGGTGAAGAGCAGGGGCAGCACGATCGTCGAGGTGGACACGTCGCTGGCCGACGAGTCGGTGGCGGTGTCGACGGTGACGTCGAACAACACCGAGGGCGGCCGGCTGGCGGCGCAGACGCTGGCCGAGCTGGTCGGCGACCGGCAGGGATCGGTGCTGGTGCTGGACACGATCGCCGGCACGTCGACGACGAACGAGCGGGCGGCGGGCTTCGAGGAGGAGTTGCGCAACCACCCGAACCTGACGTCGATCGGCGTGCAGTTCACCCAGAACGAGCCGGCGGAGGCGGCGTCGAAGGTGACCGCGGCGGTTTCCGCGCATCCGGACCTGGTGGGCATCTTCGCCACCAACCTGAACACCGGCGAGGGCGCCGCCACCGGGCTGCGCAACGTGGGCAAGGTGGGCGAGGTCAACCTGGTCGGCTTCGACGCGAGCCCGTCCGAGGTGGAGGGCCTGCGGCGCGGTGAGTTCCAGGCGCTGATCGCCCAGGACCCAGCCGCCATCGGCCGGCAGGGCGTCGAGCAGGCGGTCGCGGCCGTCGAGGGCAAGCCCGTGCAACGCCACATCACCGCCGACCTGCACGCCATCACCCAGGACAACATGGACGCCAACGAGCAGTACTTCTACAAGCAACAGTGCTGAGCAGCGCGGGCGGCCCGGCCGCCCCGCGCATACACGGAGAGCCGGGCCGGACTCGTCGTCACAACGAGTCCGGCCACCGTCCTCACCGGACGTCCGCACGGCGATGTTCCGCCCACCGTGGGAGTAGTACCGCTCGGCGGTCACCTCCTTGGTGGTGTTCTGCAACACCAACTCCATACCGTCCAGGTACGGCGTGGTGGTGCCGGACTCGCGCTTGATCAGCCGCTCGCCGTCGGCGTCGTGGCGGTACCGGGACTCGCTACCGTCGTGCTCCCTGACCTTCGCGGTACGGCCCGCCGCGTCCCACTCCAGCTGCCGTGGTGAGCCGGCGACGTCGCGGGACGTCATGTTTCCGGCCTTGTCGTAACCGTAGGTGTCCCTCGCCGTGCCGTTCGGCCCCGATGCCCCGCAGGTCGCTCCCGTCCCTTCAGGTTGGCGAACGGCTGGCCCCGCATGCTGCCCGACCGGTCCAGCACCCGCTCGACGTCCCGCGGCCACCGGTGACGCCGTCGGCGCCGTCCGACGTCACGGTCACCGGCGCGCTGCCGCCGCAGGAGATATCACCCGTGCCGAGCGTCGTGTTGCCACCCACCGTGCCGCCGGCCACCACGGCCAACCCGGCCGCGAGGACGAACGCCGACACCGTCGCGGTGCCGGCCACTCCCATCCGCGGCATCCGTCGTCGTCGTGTTCTCGTCATTTCCCACTCCCTGGTAATGGACCAGTCGAGGAGGCGGGAAAATCGGCGGGGCGCAGCGCGGCCCATCCGAAGTCCGACTTCCGCGGCCTCTTACGAGATTAATCGGGAAGCTCCAAGAGGGTGTTACCTGCAATCCAGGCGAAGCGCTAGGCCAGTCGGATGAATAATCGGGGGAATCCTGTCAACAAGGGAAGTGGTCCAGAACAGGTTGTGTTTGTTTCCAATCAGCTACTGAACTCGTGGACGATCGCCAATCCCTCAGGGACACTTTCCACATAGATAACCAATGATAGGACGAATTTCCGGGCCAGTCAGTACGGCGGTTCACCGGCGGCGATGCCGGCGAGCGTGGCGGTCAGCCACGCCCGGCCGGCCCGCCACAGCCCGGCTCCCAGCGAGACCCGCGCCACCCCCAGTTCGGCGAGCGCGGGGAGGCCGGGACTCCCGGGCAGATAGGTGGTGTTCACCGGCGCCGGCGCGACCGCGGCGACGAACTCCGCCAGCACCTCGGCGGAGCGGACGTGGATCGGATACACGCAGTCGGCGCCGGCGTCGAGGTAGCGCCGCGCACGCTCGACCGCCGCGGGCAGCACGGCCCGCTCGTCCCCGTCCGCAACGCCGAGGAAATCGTCGATCCGGGCGTTGACCACCAGCGCGTCACCGGCATGGGCCCGCAGGCCGGCCAACAGCTCGGCCTGCGCCTCGGGCTCGCGCCGGGCCCCCCGCGTGCCGTCGGTGTCCTCCACGTTGCAGCCGGCCGCGCCGGCCGCCAGCAGCCGGTCCGCCAGCTCGGCCGGAGCAAGGCCGTAGCCGGCCTCGGCGTCCACCGTCACCGGCACGTCCACGGCCCGAGCGATCCGCGCCGCGGCGTCGAACATCTCCGCGAACGGTGCCTGTTCCCCGTCGGGGTGGCCGAGCACGGCCGCGACCGCCGCCGAGCTCGTCGCGACCACCGGGAAGCCGGCCTCGGCCACCAGTCGAGCGGAGTCGGCATCCCACGCGTTCGGCAGCACCAGCGGCCGGCCCGGCAGGTGCAGCGCACGCAGCAGGGCCGCCCTCTCCGAGGCGCTCACGCCGGGTTCCGCGGGAGCGGCTTGTGGCTGGTGACACCGAGCCGGTTGAAGGCGTTGATCACGGTCGCCGCCCACGCCACCGCCACGTACTGCGCCTCGGTGAACACCGCGAGGGCCCGCTCGTACACGTCGTCCGGAACGTCCTGGCGCTCCGAAAGCCGGGTCATCGCCTCGGTCAGCGCCAGTGCGGCCCGCTCCTGCTCGGTGTAGAGGTCGGTCTCCCACCACGTGCTCAGCAGGAAGATCCGACGCTCGGTCTCGCCGAGCCGGCGGGCGTCGCGGGCGTGCAGGTCGACGCAGTACGCGCACCCGTTGAGCTGGGACGCGCGGATCTTGACCAGCTCGATCAGCCGTTGGTCGAGACCGGCGTCGGCGGCCGCCTTCTCGACGCCCTGATGCAGGGTGAGCAAGGTTCGGTAGGCGTCCGGCAGCGCGGCGGTGAGTTGGATTCGGGTGCTCATGATGATCATGCTAGTCGCGGACTGGTCCACGGGTATGGTCCAGTGTCATGGCGAAATCGTGGTCCAGTTCCGACCTCCACCTGGACTGGGACCGGTCCACCGGCTGGCCCGGGCTCGCCGAGGCGCTGCGCGCGGCGGTCCGCTCCAACCGGCTCCCGCACGGCACGGCACTGCCGTCCACTCGGGCGCTCGCCCAGGACCTCGGCGTGGCCAGGGGCACGGTCACCAAGGTCTACGAGCAGTTGGCGGCCGAGGGCTACCTGCGCACCCAGCAGGGCAGCGTGACGAGGGTGGCCACCACCGGGGCGCCACCCAGTTCACCGCCCCACCCAGCGCGCACCCCGCCCGCGCCACGCTGGACCCTGCTGCCCGGCCGGCCCGACTTCTCGTCCTTCCCGCGAGCGCTGTGGGCCTCGGCGACCCGCCGGGTGCTGCAGACGGCGCCGCCGAGCGCGTTCGACTACCCCGACGTCCGCGGCACCGCCGAGCTCCGCGCGGCGCTGGCCCGCTACCTCGCCCGCAGCAGGGGCGTGCTCGCCGACCCGGAGCGGACCGTCGTGTGCGGCGGCCACGCGCACGCCGTCTCGTTGCTGGCCACCGTGCTGCGCGAGCGGGGCGCAGGCGAGATCGCCTTCGAGGACCCCTCGCTTCCGATCTTCCGCGACGTCGCCGCAACGGCCGGGCTGCGGGTCACCGGCGCCGGGGTGGACGCCGACGGTGTGCTGGTGGCCGAGCTGTCCGAACTGGACGCTCCCGCGGCGGTGGTGACACCCGCGCACCAGTACCCGCTGGGTCACACGCTGGCGCCGGCGCGCCGGGCCGAGCTGGTCCGGTGGGCCACCGGCTCCGGCGGGGTCGTGGTGGAGGACGACTACGACGGCGAGTTCCGGTTCGACCGGCAGCCGGTGGGGGCGCTGCAGGCGCTCGCCCCGGAGCGGGTGGTCTACGCGGGCACGGCGAGCAAGACGCTCGCGCCGGCGCTGCGGTTGTCCTGGCTGGTGCTGCCGCGCGACCTCGTCGACCCGGTGCTGGCGGCCATGGCCGGCACCGGCTGGCGCGCTCCGGCGCTGGAGCAGCTCGTGCTCGCCGAGCTGCTCGACTCCGGCGCCTACGACCTGCACGTGCGCCGTCGCCGCGCGGCCTACCGATCCCGCCGCGACCGACTGCTGGCGGCCCTGCCGGAGGCGCTGCGTCCCACCGGCATCTCCGCCGGCCTGCACCTCGTGCTCCCGTTGCCCGCCGGCGGTCCGACCGAGGAGGAGGTCCAGGCGGCGGCGACCCGGCGGTCGCTGGCGGTGGAGGTGCTCGGCCGGCACTGGATGCGGCCGCGGCCGGACCGCCGCGGCATCGTCGTCGGCTACGCCCACCCCGCCGAGCACGCCTTCGCCCCCACCGTGCGGGCCCTGCTGGCCACCCTCGCCGACCTCGGCCTCACCTGACCCACGGCGTGTTCGCCGCCCACGTCGGTGCGTTGGCCGCGGGCGACGTCAACCGCCGCGCGACGACCGCCGAGCATCGACCGAGCGCCCGCGAGGGAGGAGCGCAGGCGGGAGGAGTGCGGCC
>NZ_FOWW01000002.1:235159-857910 GCF_900115565.1 Amycolatopsis arida
ACCGCCGCGCGACGACCGCCGAGCATCGACCGAGCGCCCGCGAGGGAGGAGCGCAGGCGGGAGGAGTGCGGCCACGACAACGACAGCGACCGGAACGGCGGACACGCGGGTCAGGTGGTGTGGAGGTTGGTGAGCAGCTCGTCGGCGGCGGTGAACGGGTCCACCGCGCGGTCCACCACCCGCTCGGCCAGCTCGGTCAGCCGGCCCCCGCCGACTCCGGCCAGCTCGCCGCGCAACCGGTGCAGCGCGATCGCCTCGATCTCCCCCACCGCGCGGGCCGCCCGCCGTCGGCGCGACTCGC
This sequence comes from Amycolatopsis arida, assembly GCF_900115565.1. Taxonomy (GTDB): domain Bacteria; phylum Actinomycetota; class Actinomycetes; order Mycobacteriales; family Pseudonocardiaceae; genus Yuhushiella; species Yuhushiella arida. The sequence goes on from NZ_FOWW01000002.1 coordinate 235,461, forward strand.
CACTGTCGGCCAGCCACTCGGCGTGCTCGTCGAGCGCGCGCAGCACGTCGCCTGCGCCCTCGCCGCGGGAGGCCACCGTGCGGACGATGGGCTGGCGCCACGGAGGTCCACCCGCCTCGCGATGCCCGAACGCGACCGCCTGGCGCAGCTCGCGCACCGTGGCGTCCGCGCCGTCCCGGTCGGCCTTGTTCACCACGAACACGTCGGCGACCTCCAGCACGCCCGCCTTCGCCGCCTGGACGCCGTCGCCCATCCCCGGCGCCAGCAGGAGCACCGTGGTGTCCGCCAGCCGGACTATGTCTATCTCGGACTGTCCAACCCCGACGGTCTCGATGAGCACGTCGTCGAACCCCGCGCCGTCCAGCACGCGCAGCGCCTGCGGCGTCGCCACGGACAGCCCGCCGAGGTGGCCTCGGGTGGCCATCGAGCGGATGAACACGCCGGCGTCCACGGCGTGCTCGGTCATCCGGATCCGGTCGCCGAGCAGCGCGCCACCGGAGAACGGCGAGGACGGGTCGACGGCGAGCACCCCGACCCGCCGGCCCGCCCGCCGCAGCGCGGAGACGAGCATGGACGTCGACGTCGACTTGCCGACCCCGGGCGGCCCCGTCAGTCCGATCACCCGCGCGTGGCCGGTGTGCGGCGTCAGCGCCGCGGCGATCTCCCGCAACTGGGGGTGGCCGTCCTCGACCAGGGAGAGCAGCCGGGCGATGGCCCTCGGTTGCCCCCGCCGGGCCCGCTCGACGAGCTCACCGACGTCGACCGCGGCCGGCACGCGCTCAGCTCTTCGGCACCCTGAGCAGCAGCGCGTCGCCCTGACCACCGCCGCCGCACAGCGCCGCCGCGCCGAGCCCGCCACCGCGCCGGCGCAGCTCGTGCACGAGGTGCACGGCCAGCCGCGCCCCGGAAGCGCCGATCGGGTGGCCCAGCGCGATCGCGCCGCCGTTGACGTTCACCTTCTCCGGGTCGACGCCGAGCTGCCGGGTGGACACCAGTCCGACCGCGGCGAACGCCTCGTTGATCTCCACCAGGTCGAGCGCGTCGACGTCCAGCTTCGCCTTGGCCAGCGCCGCCTTGATCGCGTTGGCCGGCTGCTCGTGCAGGCTGGCGTCCGGGCCGGCGACCACGCCGTGCGCGCCGATCTCGGCGAGTGGCGCGATGCCCAGCTCCTCCGCCTTGGCCCTGCTGGCGACGACGACCGCCGCCGCCCCGTCGGAAATCTGCGAGGACGAGCCGGCGGTGATGGTGCCGTCGGCGGCGAACGCCGGGCGCAGCTTCGCGAGGACGTCGACCGTGGTGTCGACCCGCACGCCCTCGTCGGCGCCGAAGACGACCGGATCACCCTTGCGCCGCGGGATCTCGATCTCCACCAGCTCGTCGGCGAACCGGCCGGCCTCGATGGCCGCGGCGGCGCGGGCGTGCGACCGGGCGGCGAACTCGTCCTGCTCCCGCCGGGTGAGCCCGTGGCGCGCGTTGTGCTTCTCCGTGGAGGCACCCATCGCCACCTGGTCGAACGCGCAGAAGAGGCCGTCGTAGGCCATGTGGTCGATTAGCGTGGTGTCGCCGTACTTGAACCCCGCGCGCGACTTCGGCAGCAGGTGCGGGGCCTGGGTCATCGACTCCTGCCCGCCGGCCACCACGAGGTCGAACTCGCCGGCGCGGATGAGCTGGTCGGCCAGCGCGATGGCGTCGAGCCCGGACAGGCACACCTTGTTGACGGTCAGCGCGGGCACGTCCATCGGGATGCCGGCGGCCACCGCGGCCTGCCGCGCCGGGATCTGTCCCGCACCGGCGGTGAGCACCTGGCCCATGATCGTGTACTGCACCTTCTCGGGTGCGACACCGGCCCGCTCCAGCGCCGCCCGGATGGCGAACCCGCCGAGCTGCGCTCCGGAGAAGTCCTTCAACGACCCCAGCAGGCGACCGATCGGGGTACGGGCGGCACCCAGGATCACCGAACCGGACACACTGGCCTCCCAAGCTCGTGGCGCGGACCTTCCGGACAACGATACCGCCGGTGCGTTCGAACTGAATCGAGCACTGTGAGCGGGCGCACGGGTCAGCGCGCCGGGAACGACCTATCCTCTCGTCGCATGAATGACGCGCTGCAGCCGTTCGTCACCACGATCGACCACGTCGGCGTCGCCGTCGCCGACCTCGACGCCGCGATCACCTTCTACGCCGACACGTTCGGGCTGCGGGCCACCCATGTCGAGGTCAACGAGGAGCAGGGGGTGCGCGAGGCCATGCTGCACGCCCCCGGCGACGACGCCGGGCCGGCCGTCCAGCTGCTCGCGCCGCTGCGCCCGGACTCGACGATCGCCAAGTTCCTCGACACCAGGGGCCCCGGCCTGCAGCAGCTGGCCTACCGGGTCACCGACGTCGACGCCGCGGCGGAGGCGTTGCGCGCCAGGGGAATCCGGCTGATCTACCCGGAGGCACGGCGCGGTACGGCGAACAGCAGGGTGAACTTCGTGCACCCCAAGGACGCCGGCGGCGTGCTGGTCGAGCTCGTGGAGCCCGCCGGCGAACGACCAGGTCACTGAGTAACCGGCGCCGCCTTCGCGGTGAGCGCGCCGGCGATGAAGCTCAGCTCCCGCTCCATCTCGTCCAGCGCGTCGTCGTCGGTGTGCCGAGCCATCGAGTGCCGGTAACTCACCGCCAGCGCGAGCAACGCGGAGGCGCTGTCCACGTCGGCGAGGGCGAGGCCGCCCGCCGCCGCGCCACCCGCCGCCGCCACGATCACCGAGCGGACCTGGTGCACCAGCACCTCGTACCGGGCCTGCAACGCGTCCCGCACCGCACGGTGGGTGTCGGCCTCCCGCCAGAGCAGGTGCGAGAGCATCCGGGAGGCCGACAGCCGCCGGTCGAGCTCGGCGACCAGCCGGCGCAGGCTCTCGGCGATGTCGCCGGGGACCACCACCCGGGAGGTCTCGATCCGCTCGTCGGGCAGCCGGTCCACCAGCGCGGTCAGCAGGTCGGACTTGCGGCGGAAGTAGTAGTGCACCAACCCCTTGGGCACGCCGGCCCGCTCGGCGATCCTGGAGGTGGGAGTGGCCTCGAAGCCGGCCTCGGCGAACAGCTCCTCCGCGGCGACGAGGATGCGCTCGCGCGCGGACGCGTCCGACTCCTGCCGCCTCGCGGCCCTGCCAGCCTTCGCAGGCTTCCCAGCCTTCGTGGCCTTCGACCGCCTCACCTCGGTACCCCTTCACGTGCATACGGGCCCACAACGTCGCCGTCGTGGGCCCGATGTCGACAGTTTCGACGGGTCGTCGCCTCAGTGCGAACCAGCCGTCCGACGGTGCACCGCGTTGGCGACCGGGAGGGCGGCGGCACCGGCGATCACGGTCAGCACGCCGATGACCCACGACGTCCAGGCCGCGCCGGTCAGCTCCGCGTAGCCCATGACCCACGGCGAGATGAAGAGTAGGGCGCCCAGCACGATCTGGATACCCTCGCCGTAGACCATCCCCGGCATCGCCAGCGACACCAGGCCGTCGATCGCGACCAGTGCACCGAGCACGATCAGCGTCCACATCGCGGCCGTGCTGGTCGTCAACCACAGCGGGGACAGCACCGCCACGACACCGAGTACGACCTCTGCCCAGTCGTGCGGCCTGGTCCAGGGACGTGCCGAGGTCTCGCGCATCGTCATCACCTCCGAGACGAACACTCCGGTAAGCACTCCTACAGTGCTTCCACCTGCCATTTTGCTCCTTGGTTGGCCGGCCGGTCAAGACGTTGGTCGGCCAGCCAGCCAACCAGGGGATCCCTCCGTCGACGCCGTTCCCGCGCCACCGGCGGGGCGGTCCAGGGGCGCGAGGCGCGCCGGCGGGGACCCACGACCCGGGTACCCACCGCGGCGGCGGCTGACCCGTCCGGGTGCCGCCCGTCCCATCTCGTTGTGCAACCGGTTACTCGCCAGTAGTTTCTCTGCTCTGGCCGCGACCACCCCGGAGGCACCGATGGCGCAGCACCCGCTCCGCGAGATCCAGCACGCCGTGCTGACCGACAACCTCGACGCGCTCGCGTCGCTGCCCGTCCCGGAGAGCTACCGCGGCGTCACCGTGCACGCCGACGAGACGGAGATGTTCGCCGGGCTGCCGACCAGGGACAAGGACCCGCGCGAGGCGCTGCACGTCGACGAGGTGCCCACGCCGGAGCTGGGCCCCGGCGAGGCGCTGGTGGCAGTGATGGCCAGCGCGATCAACTACAACACGGTGTGGACGTCGATCTTCGAGCCGCTGCCCACGTTCGCGTTCCTGCGGCGCTACGGGCGGCTCTCCCCGCTGGCGAAGCGGCACGACCTGCCCTACCACGTCGTCGGCTCCGACCTCGCCGGCGTCGTGCTGCGGACCGGGCCGGGGGTGCACACCTGGCGGCCGGGGCAGGAGGTGGTGGCGCACTGCCTCTCGGTCGAGCTGGAGGGGCCGGACGGGCACAACGACACGATGCTCGACAGCGAGCAGCGCATCTGGGGGTTCGAGACGAACTTCGGCGGGCTGGCCGAGCTGGCGCTGGTGAAGGCCAACCAGCTCATGCCCAAGCCGACGCACCTCACCTGGGAGGAGGCCGCGTGCCCCGGCCTGGTGAACTCCACCGCCTACCGGCAGCTGGTCTCGCGGAACGGGGCCGACCTGAAGCAGGGCGACGTGGTGCTGATCTGGGGTGCCTCGGGCGGGCTCGGCTCCTACGCCACCCAGTACGCGCTGAACGGCGGCGCCATCCCGGTCTGCGTGGTGTCCAGTCCGGAGAAGGCGGAGATCTGCCGGCGGATGGGTGCCGAGCTGGTCATCGATCGGGTGGCCGAGGGCTACCGGTTCTGGAAGGACGAGCACACCCAGGACCCCAAGGAGTGGCAGCGGTTCGGCGCCCGCATCCGGGAGCTCACCGGCGGCGAGGACCCGGACATCGTGTTCGAGCACCCCGGCCGGGAGACCTTCGGCGCGTCGGTGTACGCGGCGCGCAAGGGCGGGACGGTGGTCACCTGCGCGTCGACATCGGGATACCTGCACCAGTACGACAACCGGTACCTGTGGATGAACCTGAAGCGGATCATCGGCTCGCACTTCGCGAACTACCGGGAGTCGTGGGAGGCCAACCGGCTGGTAGCCAAGGGACACGTCCATCCGACGCTGTCCCGGGCCTACCCGCTGACCGAGACCGGGCAGGCCGCGCTGGACGTGCACCGCAACGCCCACCAGGGCAAGGTGGGCGTGCTGTGCCTGGCGCCGGAGGAGGGGCTCGGGGTGCGCGACCGTGAGCTGCGCGACCGGCACCACGCGGCGATCAATCGCTTCCGCGGAGCCTGAGTCGGCTCCGGCGCGACCCCGTCTGCGGCTAGGGTGGGACGCATGAGCCTTGGCGAGGAACGCGAGCTCGTACCCCTGGGTGCCGGTTTCGACTTCGAGAAGCGCGGATACAACCGGGCGCAGGTGGACGAGCATCTCGAACGGCTGGACGCCGACCTCAAGATGCTCGCCGCCGACCGAGACGCGGCCGTGTCGCAGGCCGGCGACCTCGCCCGGCAGCTCGAGATCGCCCGTGGCGAGATCGACGACCTGCGCGGCCAGGTCGAGCGGCTGGCGCAGCCGCCGACGACGTTGGAGGGGCTGTCCGAGCGGCTGCAGCGGATGCTGCGGCTGGCGCAGGACGAGGCCGCCGACACCAGGGCCCGCGCGGAGGCCGAGGCCGGGCACATCCGGGCGAAGGCGGAGAGTGACGCCAGCGCCATGCGGGCCCGCTACGAGGAGCTGTTGACCGAGCTGTCCGAGCGGCGCAAGGAGATGGAGGCCGAGCACCGCAAGGTGCTGGCCGAAGCCCGCGCCGAGGCCGAGGAGATCGTCAGCAAGGCCAAGGCCGAGCGGGACCGGCTCGACGAGGAGGCCGAGCAGCGGCGCACCCAGGTCGAGGAGGACTTCGAGATCGCGATGGCCGCGCGGCGCACCGAGGCCATGCGGGTGCTCGCCGAGCAGGAGGCCACCAGCAAGGCCGAGGCTGAGCGGCGGGTGCGCGAGGCCACCGAGGAGGCCAAGGCGATCCGAGCCAAGGTCGCCGAGGAGGAGACCACGGCGCGGGAGGAGATCGAGCGCCGCCGGCGGAAATCGGTCGCCGAAGCCAACCAGCGCAAGCAGAGTTCGATCAGCGAGGCCAACGCCCGCATCGCCGAGGCGACCGACGAGGCGAACCGCAGGGTGCGGGAGGCCACCGAGGAGGCCAACCGCAGGGTCAACCACGCGACAGAGCGGGTGAAGGCGCTGCGCGCGCTGCGGACGAGCATCGCCGAGCAGGTGCAGGCCGCCCGCTCGGTGCTCGCCGAGGCGGAGCAGCTGCTGGGTCAGGCGGCACCGGCCGAGCGCGCCATCGGCGGGCAGCGACGCGAGCCGGCGAGCTCCGGTGGGCGGCGGAGCGAGCCGGCCACCGCGGGCAAGCAGCGAGGACGGAAACCAACTCGCGAGTAGGTGGGGCCTGCGCCCGGGCCTCCGGCCCGCTAATCTCTGCGAGGAACACCGTCGCTACCGCCGAGTACGCTTCGCAGGAGGATCCGGATGGCCGCCTATCAGACCGTGGTCGTTGGCACCGATGGCTCGGACTCGTCGTTCGCCGCCGTGGACCGCGCGGCGAAGGTGGTCGCCGACTCCGGCGCGACCCTCGTCATCGCCTGCGCCTACTACCCCGCCAGCCGGCAGGACGTGGAGAAGGCCCAGGACGTGCTGAAGGACGAGGCCTACCAGGTGGTGGGCTCGGCGCCGGCCGAGGACACGTTGCAAACGGCCAGGGACCGCGCCGCGCGAGCGGGCGCGACGAGGATCGAGACCGCGCCGGTGCTCGGCGAGCCGGTGGAGGCGCTGCGCGAGGTGGTCGCCGAGCGGTCGGCCGACCTGCTGGTGGTCGGCAACCGCGGGCTGAACACGCTGGCCGGGCGCATCCTGGGGTCGGTGCCGTCGGAGGTGGCCCGCAAGTCCGGTGTGGACGTGCTCATCGTGCACACCACGTGAGTTGCCGGGCGAGGAGGGGGCGTGAACGGGGACTCGGCCGATCCCGCCGCCGGTGCCCTGCAGCGGCGGTTGGAGCGGATCCTGCTGGGTGGACGGCGCAAGCACACTCGGCTGCAGGTCGCGGCGAAGGCCGGGGTGCCGGAGGAGCGCACCCGACGGCTGTGGCGCGCGCTGGGGTTCGCCACCGTCGGTGACGACGAGGTGGTGTTCACCGACGCCGACATCGAGGCGGTGCGGATCGCCGACGGCCTGGTCCGCGCCGGGTTGATCGACGAGTCGGTGGAGACGTCGGTGACCAGGGCGCTCGGCCAGCACCTCTCCCGGCTGGCGGAGTGGCAGGTGCACCTGCTGTGGGAGCTGATCACCGAGAACCAGGAGCTCGGACGGAACGAGCGGCAGATCGCGCGGCTGGTGGATCAGCTGCTGCCGGAGCTGGAGCGGGTGCAGAACTACGTCTGGCGGCGGCACCTGGCGGCGTACGCCGGGCGGGCGCTGGCCAGCCCGGACGAGGACCTGCAGAGCCGTACCGAGGTGGTGGGCTTCGTAGACATGGTCGGCTACACGCGGCTGACCCGACGGATCGGGGAGGCGGAGCTGAGCCGGGTGCTGGACCGGTTCGAGACGCTGGCGACCGAGGTGGTGGCCGAGCACCGCGGGCGGGTGGTCAAGATGATCGGCGACGAGGTGCTGTTCGTGGCCGATTCCGCGGTGGAGGGGGCGGAGATCGCGCTGGCGCTGACCGAGCGGACCGCCGCGGACGCCGAGCTGCCGGAGGTACGGGCGGGGTTGGCGTGCGGGCGGGTGCTGAGCCGGTTCGGCGACGTGTACGGGTCGGTGGTGAACGTCGCCGCGCGGCTGACGTCACTGGCGCGACCGGGCACCATCCTGGTGGACCGGGACATGGCCACCGCGCTGGCCGACGAGCCGGCGTTCGAGCTGCGGAGCCGGCGACCAGCGGCGGTCCGCGGCTACCACCGGCTGCGGCCGGCGGCACTGCGCCGCGCGCGGCGGTCAGCGCGGTCGGGGCGCGAGGATTCCGGGAGTGCGGGCGGGGCGTTCGAGTCCGGTCAGCAACTCGCGGCCGAACTGCTCGGCCTGATCCGGCCGACGCCACCTCCGGGCTCCCCGCGCCGCCGCCCCGACGATTCCGATTGACCTCCTGGCCCTCCCCCGGGCTCCATCGCTCCCCGGTTCGGCGGACCTACCGCCGTGGGCATGGCCGGCGGCCGCGGTCGCCCGCGAGCCTCGACGGGAACTCCCCGTCCCACCGTGGATTTCGCCGTCCGCACCGTAGGGCTCGAGGTCCCGAATGTCGATCTCGCCGTTCCGGACGTGGGACTCGCGTCGGGTGGGTCAGAGGTTGGCGGGGAGGACGGCGTACTGGCGGACGTAGAGGTCGGTGTAGGTGACGGGGCCACGGGGGCCGGGGACCCTGTCCAGGTTGATCCCGGTCTCCGGCACGCCGAACAGCTTGAAGCCGTCGAGCAGGCGGGTCGGCGCGTTCCAGAACACGCCGGTGCCCTCGTAGGCGTCGAAGAACTCGGCCGCCGTGGCGGGATCCTCGGTGGCGATCCCGGCCGCGAGGCCGGAGGTTCGCTCGTTCGCGATCGCGGCGGCCTCGCGCAGGCCGTCCACCGGGGCCACGGTCACGGTGGCCTCCCGGTCGGCGTCGAGCGCCCACTCGTAGCCGATCGGATGGTCGTGCGGGGGCAGCGACGGCCGCACGTCCCGCTCGGCGAGCGCGTCCGCCACCACCGGCCACAGCCGGTCGTAGGCCGCGGCGTGGATCAGCAGCAGGTTCAGCCGGTTGCACACCCCGAGCCGGTCCAGGCTGTCGACGACCAGCGTGCGCACCCTGCCCTGGTCGGCGTCCTCGGCCAGGTACAGCACCCCACCACCGTCGGCGTGCGCGAGCGTGCGCACCCCGTGCCGGGCGGCCTCGGCCGCCAGCGACCGGGTGCTCTCCCCGCTGCCGCGCAGGATCACCAGCGGCACCAGGTCCGGCTGGCCCACCAGCGCCGCGGCGGCCTCGCGCTCGGCCCGCGGCACCAGCTGCACCACGTCGGCGTCGATGCCGGCCTCGGCCAGCGCCGGGACGACGACCTTCTCCAGCAGCCGTTGCGCCGAGCCCAGCGCCGCCGAGCCGGTGCGCAGCACCCCGGCGTTGCGCGACTTGACCAGCTGCGAGGCGACGTCCACGGTCACGTTGGGTCGGGCTTCGTAGTTGGCCCCGATCACCCCGACCGGGCGTCGGCGCTCCACCAGCCGCAGCCCTTCGGCCGGGCTGGACAGCGGGATCTCCCGCTCCGGATGCGGGGCGCCGGCGAGCAGCCGCAGCTGCTCGGCCATTCCGGTGAGTCGGGCGTCGGTGACGGTGAGCCGGTCCAGCAGGCCGGCGCTCATGCCCTCGTCCCTGGCCTTGGCGATGTCGGCCGCGTTCGCGTCGAGCACGGCCGCGCGCTCGGCGAGCAGCCGGTCGGCCATGCCCGTGAGCGCCGCGTCGACGGCGGCGCCGTCCGCCGCGGCGAGCGACGGCGCCGCCCGCCTCGCCGCGAGCGCGCACTCCCGAACCGCCTTCGCCACCTCGTCCGTCACGGCACTCGCCCTTCTCACCCGCGTTCTTCCCGGGCCATCAGTGTGCCGCACGGATCGCGCCACCCGTTCAGGCGGTCAGGGCGGCCACGGGCTCGAGGAGCAGCACCGTCCCGACGACGAGGCAGCAGACCGCCAGCACCCCGAGGATCAGCACCCACAGCAGCGCCGGCATCCCGGTGAGGCGGGCCAGCTGGTCGGCGTCGGAGTCGCGGGCGGCGCCGCGGCGGCGCTTGGCCTGCAGCTCGAAGACCGGCCGGACCGCGCCGAACAGCAGGAACCACGTCATCAGGTAGACGAACACGCCCTGCACGCCGGGCGGGGCGACCAGTGCGACCACGGCGAGCACCGCGGCCACGGTCACCACCGCGAACACCCCGTAGGCGTTGCGCACCATCACCAGCACGCCGAGCAGCAGCACGGCCGCGATGGTCAGCAGTGCGGCCATCCGGCCGGCGGCGAGGAGGCTGGCGAACGCCACCCCGAGCAGCGCGGGCGCCGGGTAGCCGGCGAACGTGGTGAGCACCATCCCGGGACCGGTCGGCTTGCCGCGGGACACGGTGACGCCGGAGGTGTCCGAGTGCAGCCGGATGCCGCGCAGCCGCCGGCCGCTGAGCACGGCGAGCAGGGCGTGCCCCGCCTCGTGCACGATGGTGATCACGTGCCGGGCGAGCCGCCACGGCCGGCGGGCCAGCACCAGGGCGAGCGCCGCCACCCCGGCGACGAGCGCCACCGCCGGCGGCGGTGGCGCCTGGGTGTCGAACAGCCGCCAGATTCCGATCGCGTCGGTCAGCTCCACCTGATCAGCTCATCACGACCCCCTTTCGTTCGAAGTAGGCACCCCCGCGGGGCGACGATGCCTGGCGCCCCGGACACCGACGGCCGATCCGTCGCCGCCGGCACGCCGACCCGCTAGACTCTGCGCCACAAAGTAAATGAAAACCGGCCTCGGGGCGCGGAAACCCGCAGGTCACGAAGTGTCTTCCCCGCACCCGCGGGGGTGGTCCCCCGCCGAGCACGTACAACACGGTGGTGTTCATGTCTTCCCCGCACCCGCGGGGGTGGTCCCGTAGGTGTCCAGGCCCCGGTACGACGACTGGGGTCTTCCCCGCACCCGCGGGGGTGGTCCGGACTGCTTCGTCCGCGCAGCGCTCGATACGAAGTCTTCCCCGCACCCGCGGGGGTGGTCCCCCGACGCCGAGCTTGCGGGTCTGCTGCCCGAAGTCTTCCCCGCACCCGCGGGGGTGGTCCGGCGGGGCGCGTCACCGACCAGCAGCGACGCCGGTCTTCCCCACACGCGCGGGGGTAGTCCCGTCACCAAGCGCGCCGGTGCGGGCTCGCGGTAAGTCTTCCCCGCACGCGCGGGGGTGGTCGTGCTGGTCGGGCGGCACGGGCAACCGCGTCATGGTGCGTCCCGGCGCGGCCGCACCGCCGGCTGGTCACGTCAGCCTCCCCCGCGGGCGGTCGGGCCCACCGGCTCGGGGGTGTCGTCGGCGAGGCGCACCAGGTGCGCCGCCCAGCCGCGGTACGGGCGCCACCGCTCGGCGAGGCGCTCCAGCGCGGGCACGTCCGCAGGGCCCACGCCGTACCGGCGCGCCATCGCCACGCGCAACCGCCAGTCGTCGCGCGGGAAGACGTCCGGGTGGCCCGCGCCCCGGCCCAGCACCAGCTGCGCCGAGTGCGGCCCCACCCCGGGCAGCTGCCGCAGCCGCCACAGCGCCTCCTCGGCCTCCATCCCGCGCAGCCGCTCCGCGTCCAGCTCGCCGGACCGGGCCGCCAGCGCGATCGCCCGCAGCCACTCGACCTTCCGCTCCGGCAGCCCGGCCACCCCGTCGACCTCGGCGAGGACCCCGGGCGCGGGGAAGGCGCACAGCACCGCCGTCCCCACCCGCACCCTCGGCCCGTGCCGGCGGGCGATCCGCTGCTTGACCGCCGTGGCGTAGCCGCCGCCCATCCGGTTGGCCATGATCGCCCAGCACGCCGCCTCGTAGGGCGAGGCGAACAGCACCGGGCGCATCCCCGGCCACCGCCGGTACAGCCCGTCGAGCACCGGGTCCGCCTCCGCCACGGCGGCGAAGTCACCGCCGTCGACGTCCAGGGACAGGATGCGCCCGGCCTGCACGGTCGCGGCGGGCACGACGTCCGGTGGCGCGCTCACCTCGATCCGCACCGGACCCGGGGCGCGCTGGCGCACCAGCACCCCGGCCGGCACCCAGCGGCCGTCGACCGGGAAGGCCAGCGCCAGCCCGTCCACCGCGGGATCGCGGGCGGGCGGCGGCACGTCGTCGAGAAACCCGGCGCTCGCGGCGAGGTCGAACGGGCCGCGAGCGGTGACATCGGTGACGATGCCGGCGTGCTCGGTCAGCGGCGCGGTCACGGCCCTGCTCCCGCCGCGCCGCGTCCCCACGAAAGCGCTCCCCCCGCGGCGGCCGGCCCGCGCGGGGCGGCCGATCCGCACCGGCCAGCGACAGCGACACAGTGGACCAGCGTGTCGGATCTGCTCACGGTGGACCTCGTCATTTCTGGACTCCCCTCCGGTCGTGGTGGTGTCCGACGCTAGGGCGGGGTGGCGACGAGGACCAGGAACAGTGGGAACGAAGGGACCACCCGGTCCCGGAAACCGCGCGAACGGGCACCTCGGACCCGTGCGAGCCGGCGCGAACGGGCGGGTCGGTCACCGGAGGAAGGGACGGCCGCGCCGGGGCATACTGGGGACGGCGGAAGGAGGAGCAGACGTGCCGACCAGCCCGAAAGCCCGCGAGCGGCTCCTGGACCTGCTGACCGAACCGGTGTCCGAGCCGGACCTCGCGCACGGCTACGTCGACCTCCTCGGCGGTGCCGAGCAGGCCGGCCCTTCCACCGGACTGGCCCAGCGGCTGATGCGCACCACGGCGGTGCCGATGGTCTACGAGCGGTACTGGCGCCCCGCGCTCGGCCGCGTCGCCAAGGGGCTGCGCGGGCCGAGCATGGAGCGCGAGGTCGCACTGGCCGTCGACCTGCTGCGGCCGCGCCCCGGCCGGACCGTGCTGGACGTCGCGTGCGGCACCGGCCGGTTCACCCGCGCGTTCGGCGAGGCGGTCGGCGCCGAGGGCCTCGCGATCGGGCTCGACGGCTCCCGCCAGATGCTGGCCAAGGCGGTCGCCGCCGAGCCGCAGCCGGAGTCGGTGGCCTACGTCCGCGCCGACGCCGTCACCCTGCCGCTCCGCCCCGCCTCCGTGCAGGGGCTCTGCTGCTTCGCCGCGCTGCACCTGTTCGCCGACCCCGACGCCGCGCTCGACTCGTTCACCAGCACCCTCGAGCCGGGCGGCCGGCTGGCCCTGTTCACCAGTGCCCGGCACGGCTGGCCGCCGGCGCGGGCGGCGATCACCCTCCTCGGCGCGACCACCGGCATGCGGATGTTCGACCGCGGGGAGATCGCCGCGAAGCTGCGCGACCGCGGCTTCACCGAGATCACCGAGGACTACGCCGGCGTCACCCAGATCGTGGCCGGCACCAGGGCCCCGTGACAGCCCTGACGCCGGGGATCCCCGGTCAGGACCGCAGGCCGAGCTCCCTGGCGATCAGCATCCGCTGCACCTCGCTGGTGCCCTCGCCGATCTCCAGGATCTTGGCGTCCCGGTAGAAGCGGCCCACCGGGAACTCGTTCATGAAGCCGTAGCCGCCGAAGATCTGGGTCGCGTCGCGGGCGTTGTCCATCGCCGCGTTGGAGGAGACCAGCTTGGCGATGGCCGCCTCCTTCTTGAACGGCTCGCCGCGCAGCATCTTCGCCGCCGCCGCGTAGTACGCCAGCCGCGCGGTGTGCGCCCTGGTCTCCATGTCCGCGACCTTGAACTGGATGGCCTGGTACTCACCGATCCTGCGGCCGAACGCCTCCCGCTCGTCGACGTAGCGCAGGCACTCGTCGACGCAGCCCTGGGCCAGCCCGACGCTCAACGCGGCGATCGCCACCCTTCCCTCGTCCAGAATGGACAGGAACTGGGCGTAGCCGCGGCCGCGGGAACCGAGCAGGTTCTCCTCCGGCACCCGGCAGTCGTCGAACGACAGCTCGTGGGTGTCCGAGGCGTTCCACCCGACCTTCGAGTACTTGGGCGCGACGGTGAACCCGGGCGTTCCGGACGGCACGATGATCGTGGAGATCTCCTTGCCGCCGTCGGGCTTGGTCCCGGTCACCGCGGTGACGGTGACCAGCCGGGTGATGTCGGTGCCCGAGTTGGTGATGAACGACTTGCTGCCGTTGATCACCCAGTGTCCCCCACCGTCGACGAGCTTCGCCGTGGTGCGGGTGGCCCCGGCGTCCGACCCGCCACCGGGCTCGGTCAGGCCGAACGCGCCCAGCGCCTCGCCGGCGCACAGCGCGGGCAGCCACCGCTCCTTCTGCTCGGCGGTACCGAACCGGTAGATCGGCATGGCGCCGAGCGACACCCCGGCCTCCAGGGTGATCGCCACCGAGGAGTCCACCCGAGCCAGTTCCTCCAGCGCGAGGCACAGCGCGAAGTAGTCGCCGCCCATGCCGCCGTACTCCTCGGGGAACGGCAGGCCGAACAGGCCCATCCGGCCCATCCGCGCGACGAGGTCGTACGGGAACTCCTCCCGCTCGTAGAAGCCGCCGATCACCGGCGCCACCTCGTTCTGCGCGAAGTCGTGGACGGTCTTGCGCAGTGCCTCGTACTCGTCGTCCAGCCTGAAGTCGATCACGGTGTCTCCTCGGGGGTGACCAGAGCAAGGGGTTCGTCCAGCGCGACCTGTTGGCCGGCCCGGACGTGCAGCTCGGCGACCACGCCGTCCACCGGCGCGGTGATGGTGTGCTCCATCTTCATCGCCTCCACGACGAGCAGCGGGGCGCCGGCGCGCACCACGTCGCCCTCGGCGACCTTCACCACGAGCACGGTGCCCGGCATCGGGCTGGTGACCGGGCCCGCCGCGGCCGACTCGCCGGAGGTGGCCAGCAGGTTCGGCCGCTCCCCGACCGGGAGGCAGAAGCCGTTGCGGGCCAACCAGAGCGTGCCGTCGGGGGCGCTGGTCCGGCGGAACCGGCGCAGCTCCCCGGCGTAGCGCAGCTCGAGCCCGGCGCGGGAGTCCGTCCAGCGGGCCGCGACCGGCACGGGCTCGGCGTCGTCGACGGTCACCGTGGCGTCGCCGGGCAGGCCCTCGACCCGCACCATCGCCTCGGTGTCGCCGGATCGCAGCCGGAACGTCACTCCGCCCGGCCCGCCGAGCCGCCACCCGCTGGGCACGTCCCACGGGTCCACCACCGGCCCGGTCGGGCTCAGCGACAGCAGCCGGTCCAGCGCGGCGGCGACGAAGAACTCCGCCGGGACCTCGACGCGCACCAACTGGTCCAGCCGCCGCTCGACCAACCCGGTGTCCAGCCGGCCCGCGCGCACCTCGTCGTCGGCGAGCAGCGCGCGCAGGAACGGCACGTTCGTGGGCACGCCGAGCACGGCGGTCTCGCCGAGCGCGTGGTCGAGCCGGTGCAGCGCGGCGTCCCGATCCGGTCCCCACGCGATGACCTTGGCCAGCATCGGGTCGTAGTGCGAGCCCACGGCGGTGCCCGCGCGCAGCCCCGAGTCCACCCGCACGTGCTCGGCGACCGGCTCGCCGACCGCGAGCACGGTGCCGCCGGTGGGCACGAACCCGCGGGCGGGGTCCTCGGCGTAGACCCTGGCCTCGACCGCGTGCCCGGTGAGCCGGACGTCCTCCTGGCGGAGGGCGAGCGGCTCGCCGGCCGCGACGCGCAGCTGCCACTCCACCAGGTCCATGCCGGTGACCAGCTCGGTGACCGGGTGCTCGACCTGGAGTCGGGTGTTCATCTCCATGAAGAAGAACTCGTCGGGGTCGTGCGCCGAGACGATGAACTCGACCGTGCCGGCGCCGACGTAGCCCACCGAGCGGGCGGCGTCCGCTGCCGCCGCGCCCATCCGGGCCCGTGCGGCGTCGTCGAGCAGCACCGAGGGCGCCTCCTCGATGATCTTCTGGTGCCGCCGCTGCAGGCTGCACTCCCGCTCGCCGAGGTGCAGCACCGTGCCGTGGGTGTCGGCGAGCACCTGGATCTCGATATGCCGCGGCGCGGTGACGAACCGCTCCAGCAGCAGCCGGTCGTCGCCGAAGGCGGCCCTGGCCTCCCTGCGGGCCGACTCCACCGCGCCGGCGAGCTCCTCGGGCCGCTCGACCAGCCGCATCCCCTTGCCGCCACCGCCGGCTGAGGGCTTGAGCAGTACCGGGTACCCCACCTCGGCCGCCGCGGCGGCGAGCGCGCCAGGGTCGTCGGCGTCCACATCGGACCTTCCTGGCACCACGGGGACGCCGGCCGCGGACACCGTGGCCTTGGCCCGGATCTTGTCGCCCATGGCCTCGATCGCCGCATCCGGCGGGCCGACGAACGCCAGCCCGGCCTCGGCGCAGGCACGGGCGAACGCGGCGTTCTCGGCGAGGAACCCGTAGCCGGGGTGCACCGCCTGGGCCCCGGTGTCCACCGCCGCACGCACCACGGCGGCGATGTCGAGGTAGCTGCGCGCGGCCTCGGCCGGCCCGATCCGGACGGCGACGTCGGCCTCCCGCACGTGCCGCGCGTCGGCGTCGGCGTCGCTGTAGACGGCGACCGAGCGCACGCCGAGCCGGCGCAACGTGCGGATGACGCGGACGGCGATCTCACCGCGGTTGGCGACCAGAACTGTGTCGAACATGCCTCACATCCGGAAAACGCCGTAGCCGACCGGTTCCAGCGGCGCGTTGGCCGCCGCGGACAGCGCGAGCCCGACCACCTGACGGGTGTCCGCCGGGTCGATCACGCCGTCGTCCCACAGCCGCGCCGTCGAGTAGTACGGGTTGCCCTGCTCCTCGTACTGGGTTCGGATGGGCTCCTTGAACGCCTCTTCCTCCTCGGCCGACCAGGTGCCGCCGCGGGCCTCGACCGCGTCCCGGCGGACGGTGGCCAGCACCGAAGCGGCCTGCTCACCGCCCATCACCGAGATCCGGGCGTTCGGCCACATCCAGAGGAAGCGGGGCGAGTACGCGCGGCCGCACATCGAGTAGTTGCCGGCGCCGAACGAGCCGCCGATGATCACGGTCAGCTTCGGCACCCTGGCGCAGGCCACCGCGGTGACCATCTTGGCGCCGTGCTTGGCGATGCCACCCGCCTCGTAGGCCTTGCCGACCATGAAGCCGGTGATGTTCTGCAGGAACAGCAGCGGCACCGAGCGCCGGTCGCACAGCTCGATGAAGTGCGCGCCCTTCATGGCGGACTCGGCGAACAGCACGCCGTTGTTGGCGATGATGCCCACCGGGTGGCCGTGGATCCGGGCGAAGCCGGTGACCAGTGTGGTGCCGTACTCCTTCTTGAACTCGGCGAACCTGCTGCCGTCGGTGATCCTGGCGATCACCTCGCGCACGTCGTAGGGGGTGCGCGGGTCGGTGGGCACCGCACCGTACAGCTCGGCGGGGTCGACGGCCGGCGGCTCGGTGGGCAGCACCTCCCACGGCCGCGGCGGGCGGGGGCCGAGCGTGCCGACGATGGACCGGACGATGCGCAGCGCGTGCGCGTCGTCCGTGGCGAGATGATCGGTGACTCCGGAGGAGCGGGCGTGCACGTCCCCGCCGCCGAGCTCCTCGGCGGTGACGACCTCGCCGGTGGCGGCCTTCACCAGCGGCGGCCCGCCGAGGAAGATCGTGCCCTGGTCGCGCACGATCACCGCCTCGTCGCTCATCGCCGGGACGTAGGCGCCGCCGGCGGTGCACGAGCCGAGCACCGCGGCGATCTGCGGGATGCCGCGGGCGGACATGGTGGCCTGGTTGTAGAAGATCCGGCCGAAGTGCTCGCGGTCCGGGAACACCTCGTCCTGCCTCGGCAGGAACGCGCCGCCGGAGTCGACGAGGTAGGCGCACGGCAGGTTGTTGTGCAGCGCCACCTCCTGCGCGCGCAGGTGCTTCTTGACGGTCATCGGGTAGTAGGTGCCGCCCTTGACCGTGGCGTCGTTGGCGACCACGACGCACTCACGGCCGGACACCCTGCCGACCCCGGTGATGATGCCCGCGCTGGGCGCCTCGTCGTCGTAGAGCCCGGTGGCGGCCAGCGGGGAGAGCTCGAGGAAGGGCGATCCCGGGTCGAGCAGCGCGTCCACCCGGTCCCTCGGCAGCAGCTTGCCGCGCTCGACGTGCCGGGTTCGCGCCTTCTCCGGCCCGCCCTGCCGCGCGACGGCCAACCGCTTGCGCAGGTCCTCGACGAGCTCGGCGTGCGCGGTGGCGTTGCGCGCGAAGGCCTCACCCCGCGGATCGACCGAGCTGGTGAGCACCGGCATGTCGGCCGGTCCACCTGGTGGCATGCCCGCCTCCTCCTGATGCGCCGGTGGAACGAATCCAGGTTAGCAGCCGTTAACTCCCCGCGGGATGTTAGCGACGGTTAACCCACCTGTCCAGGCAGCGGAAAGCAATGATGTTAGTCATCGCTAACCTGGCCGACTAGACTGGGGCGGTGACCCCGACCCCGCTCGTGAACGGCGAGAAGGCCAGCCGCAGGGAGCAGATCCTCGCGGCCGCGGCCGAGTTGTTCGCCCGGCACGGCTTCCACGGGGTGGGCATCGACGACATCGGCGCGGCCGTCGGCATCTCCGGACCCGCGCTGTACCGGCACTTCCGCAGCAAGGACGCGATGCTCGGGGAGATGCTCGGTTCGATCAGCCGGTTCCTGCTCGAGGGCGGCACGGAGCTCGCCGAGCGGGCCGGTGACCCGCCGGACGTGCTGGCCGAGTTGGTGCGCTTCCACGTGGACTTCGCGCTGACCCATCCGGCGCTGATCACCGTGCAGGAACGCAACCTCGCCAATCTCACCGACGCCGACCGCAAGCAGGTGCGCGCGCTGCAACGCCAGTACGTCGAGGTGTGGGTGACCGTGATCCGGGCCGCCATCCCCCGGGTGGACGAGGCACACGCCCGCTCGGCGGCACACGCCGTGTTCGGGCTGATCAACTCCACGCCGCACAACCGCCATCTGCCGGACACCGAGCTCGCCGAGTGGCTGACCCGACTCGCGCTCGGTGCCCTCCGGGCAGCGGGGTAGCCCAGCCCGCCCACCCGCCTGGGTGATCTTCACCCCGGCGCACGTATCCCACCGGTGCGGCGCCTGGTGTTTGATAGGCACGTGCAGCCCAACCGGAGCGAGGACGAGCGGCATCGGCTGGTCGAGAAGGCGCAGCGCGCACTGGTGGCCCTGCGGCTCGGCCGCGACGACGACGCGCTCGCCCACCTCATCCCCAGCATCGCCGACCCGGCCGACGCGCTCGCCGAGACCAGGGCGCTCATGCTGCTGCTGTTCGGCGAGTGCAGCGCGATGGTGGCCACCCTCGGCGACGGTGGCAGCGCACCGGTGAAGGTGCAGGTCTTCGACGAGGCCGGCGAGGAGGTGTCGATCGACCAGGCCGACCCGCCGGTGCGAACCGCCGTGCGCACCCTGCTGGCTGAGGTGCACGGCAACACCGAGGCGGCCGCGGAGCAGGTGGAGATCGCGCTGGCCAACGCGGCGCCGGACGAGGTGGACAGTCTCGTCCTGCAGGCCCTTCGCTGGACGGTCCGGCTGTCCGTCGAGTGCCTTGACCGCGGCCTTTCGGTGGCCC
Source organism: Amycolatopsis arida (assembly GCF_900115565.1). Taxonomy (GTDB): domain Bacteria; phylum Actinomycetota; class Actinomycetes; order Mycobacteriales; family Pseudonocardiaceae; genus Yuhushiella; species Yuhushiella arida. Next base: position 254,656 of record NZ_FOWW01000002.1, read on the forward strand.
CCTGGATCGCCGAGGCACTGGCCGAGTAGCCGGCGGCGCGACTCCTCGACCAGGGCGGCGGCACTCGGTCTCATTGTCCATAATGGACATCTTGTCCCGCTGCTCGAGCCATCCGGCACTGGACGACGAGAGCTCCGACGGCCGCGAGGGTGCGCACCGCCGGGCGAGGCAGCCGCCGGCGGCGCCAACCGCCAGCGGGGCGCCGTCCGACCCGGTCCCCACTCGCGGGAGTGGGTCGTGATCAGTCCCGTTGCTGCAGCGCGTACCGGTTGCCCTCGGAGTCGAGGAACATCGCCCACCAGCCCCAGGGCTGCCTGGTGGGCTTGGCCGGAAACTCCACGCCCTTCGCGGACAGCTCGCGGTAGGTCCGCTCCACGTCGTCGGCGTAGAAGAAGAAGTTGGCCGTGGGCAGGTCGTCGCGGGTGGCGAAGTTGACCCGGTCGTCGGGATCGGCGCTGAGCACCAGCACCGTCTCCCTGTCCGCGGTGGTCACCTCCAGCCAGCGGTTGCCCTGGTCGTCGTAGGGGACGTCGGTGGCGACCTCGAAGCCGATGGTCTCGGTCCAGAACCGCTTGGCGCGGTCCTGGTCCCGGACCCCGATGACGGCCTTGCTGACACCCCGGATCGGCATGGCTCATCCCTCCGTGTTCGATATATCCACTTCGGATACAACGAAGTCGGAGTGTATTCTCGGCACATGGCGGACGGCACCCCCCCTGCGGTCACCCCCGCGGCGTTCCAGGTGCTGCTCGCACTGGCCCGTGGCCGCGCGCACGGCTACGCGATCATGGGGTTCGTCGGCGAGATCACCGACGGCGCCGTCCAACTCGGACCAGGCACGCTGTACCGGACGCTGGCCCGGCTCGCCGCCGACGGGCTGGTCGAGGAGGCCCCCGAGGAACGCGCCGACGAGCCGCACGATGCCCGCCGGCGCTACTACCGGCTCACCCGGCTGGGGTGGGAGGTGGCCCGCCGGGAAGCCGAGCTGGTGGACCGGCTGGCCGCGGCCGCCGCGGCCGCCGGGCTGCTGCCCGAGGCGCGAAGGGACACGGCATGACGACCCGGCCCCGGAGCCGCCCGATCGGCCTGGTGCCGCACCTGTTCGTCCGGGACGTGCCGGGGGCGCTGGCCTTCTACCGCGCGGCGTTCGGCGCCGTGGAGGTGTTCCGCAACGTCCTTCCCGACGGCACCGTCCTGTTCGTCGAGCTCGCCGTCGGCGACGCCCGGCTGCTGCTCAGCGAGGAGATCCCCCGCCTCGACGCGCTCTCCGCGGCCACCGTGGGCGGCTGCCCGATGCTGCTCGTGCTGGAGACCGCCGACCCGGACGACCTGGCTCGCCGCGCCGCCTTCGCCGGTGCCAGGATCGAGGCGCCGGTGACCGAGATGTTCTTCGGCGAGCGGTACGGCCGGATCGTCGATCCCGAGGGCTACCGGTGGGCGCTGACCACCAAGCGCGAGCAGTACACGCCCGACGACATCGACGCGCGCACTCCGGAAGCCTGAGCGATGGGTTCGGTGCGCGCCGTCGTCGACCGGGTCGGCCCCACCCTGCTGCACGTGGTGCACCTGCCCGAGCACTGCCCCACGGTCGCCGACGTGGTGATCGCCGAGCCGGGTGGTCGTGGCCACCTCGCCGCCGGTGACCTGGTGCTCGGGGTCGCGACCACCGATCCCGCCGAGGCGGTCGAGCTGATCCGGCACAGCGGCCAGCGCGCCGCGGCGGCGGTGCTGCTGAAGCCGCCGCTGCCCGGCCGTCCGGCGATCCGCCGCGCGGCCCGCTCCACCGGGATCGGCCTGGTCGAGGTGCACGCCGGCACGTCGTGGGCGCAGCTGGTGTGGCTGCTGCGCACGGTGCTCGACGCGATCGCCGACGAGTCGGAGACCCTGGAGAACGGGGGCGACCCCGGCGCGAGCGACCTGTTCCGGCTGGCCGACGCGGTGGCCTCGGTGGTGGACGCGCCGGTGACCATCGAGGACACCAACTCGCGGGTGCTGGCCTACTCGGCGCGGCAGGACCTCACCGACCCGGCGCGGGTCTCCACCATCATGGGCCGTCGGATTCCCGACGACGTGCTCGCCCGGTTCCGCTCCCGCGGGGTGTTCCGCGAGCTGTCCCGGGGCCGGCAGACGATCTTCGTCCCGGCCCAGCAGGACGGCACGCTGCCCCGGCTGATCGTGCCGATCCGGATGGGCGGGGAGCTGCTCGGCTCGATGTGGGCGGTGGTGTCCGGGCCGGTGTCCGACGAGCGCGCGGCCGCGTTCGCCGATGCCGCACCGGTGGTCGCGCTGCACCTGCTGCGGCGCAGGGCGCACGCCGACGCGCAGCGCCGCGCGTCGGCCGAGCTGCTGCGGGCGGTGCTGCAGGGCAAGGCCGGTCCGCGGGCGGCGCTCGCCGAGCTCGACCTCGCCGAGGGGCCGCACCGGGTGGTCGCCGTCGACACGGCGCGCGGCGACGGCCGTGACGTCACCGACGGTGAGGGGCTGCGGCTGGCCCTGCTCGAACGGATCTCGCACGGCATCGGGCGCCGACCGGTGGCCACCGAGCTCGGCGGCCTGCTGTACGCGGTCGTGCCGGAGGCGGGCGGGCAGGGCGACTGGCCGGAGCTGCGCGCGGCGCTGGGGTCGATCCCCGAGGTGCGCGCGGCCGCGGGGTCGGCGGGGGAGATCGACGCGCTGGCCCGCTCGCGGGCGGAGGCCGAGGAGGCGCTGGGGTTGTTGCGGGCCGGCCTCGTCCCCGGCCCGGTGGTCACCCACGACGACGTGTGGACCGCGCTGGTGCTGCACCGCGCGGCGACGGCGGCCGCGGGGGCGGACGTCACGGCGCTCGGCCCGCTCGACCGGCTGCGCGCGCACGACCGGACACAACGGACGGAGTACGTCGACACCCTGTACCAGTGGCTGCGGCACCCCGGCGATCCGCGGAGGGCGGCCCGGACCCTGCGGATCCACCCGAACACGTTGCGGTACCGGATGCGCCGGCTGCTCGAGCTGACCGGCGTGAACCTCGACGACCCGGACGTGCGGCTCGCGCTGCTCACGCAGCTCATCGCCCTCCACTGGCGCTGACACCGCGAGCTCACGCCCGGGAGCGCGAGTCTCACGTTCCGACCCGCGAGTTCCGGCTCGGGCACGCCCCCATGGCAGGGGGGCACGACCGGAAGGGAGCAATCATTCCCCTCCCCCAGATCCCGTCCGGCTCCAGGCGCCACACACCAGCGTGGGGGCACCATCCACTCCCCACCTCATCCGGCTCTGAGCCCCCCACCAAGCGTGGGGGCACCAGCCACTCCCCCTCCCCATCCCGATCCGAAGCCGTCAACACAATCCGGCTTCGGGATGGGGACCCGAGAGGACGCACCCTCCCCAGGATGGAAGGGGTGCACCGTCGCCGTCCCCTTCTGGAGCCGGCAGTGTGTTACGGGCTGGGGCTCGCGTCAAAGCCGGCAAGGACGAAGGGGACGGGGGAGAACCAAGGGGTCGCCACACTTCGGGCGATGTGGGGAGCTCCACGGCCAGCCTCGGCCAGGTGGGGCGGCTCCGGCGAAGGAGGCGGCGAGGACCAAGGCGGTGCCACGCCTCGAGGGTGCTTCGCGTGCCCTTACCGACCCGGGCCCCAACTTGAGGCATCGGGCACGCACCCCTGCCGCGTGCCGGACCCGCCTCTCAACCAGTGCCTTGCCTGGCTTGCTTCCGGCGGCCAGGTGCCGCTCTCGACAAACCAGGCGAAGCCCTTCGGTGGGTCAGAGCTCGACCGGGGTGTGGGACATGTCGTGGGCGACGGCGACCGGCTCGTTGGTCAGCCGGCCCGCGTGGGTGTTCAGCCCCTTGGCGAGGCTGTCGTCCGCGCGCAGCGCCGCGGTCCAGCCGTGGTCGGCGAGCTGCACGACGTACGGCAGCGTCACGTTGGTCAGCCCGTACGTCGACGTCCGCGGCACGGCGCCCGGCATGTTCGCCACGCAGTAGAACACCGAACCGTGCACCTCGTAGGTCGGCGCGTCGTGCGTGGTCGGCCGCGAGTCGGCGAAGCAGCCGCCCTGGTCGATGGAGATGTCCACCAGCACGCTGCCCTGCCGCATCCGGGAGACCAACTCACTGGACACCAGCCTCGGTGCCTTCGCCCCGGGCACCAGCACCGCGCCGACCACCAGGTCGGCCTCCAGCACGGCCTGCTCCAGTGCGAACGCGTTCGAGGTGACCGTCCGGATCCGCCCACCGAAGTCGTGGTCGATCTGCCGCAGCCGGTCGACGTTGGTGTCCAGCACCTCCACGTCGGACCCGAGACCGAGGGCGATCCGCGCGGCGTTCAACCCCGCGACGCCACCACCGATCACCACCACGCGCGCCGGGTGCACCCCCGGGATCCCGCCGGGCAGCACCCCGCGGCCACCGCTCGGCTTCATCAGCGAGTGCGCCCCCACCTGCGCGGCGAGCCGGCCGGCCACCTCGGACATCGGCGCCAGCAGCGGCAACGACCCGTCCGGCAGCTGCACCGTCTCGTATGCGATCGCGGTCGTGCCCGCGGCCAGCAGCGCCTCGGTCAGCGGCCGGTCGGCGGCCAGGTGCAGGTAGGTGAACAGCACCTGGCCGGAGCGCAGGAACCGGTACTCCGGCTCGATGGGCTCCTTGACCTTCAGCACCAGCTCGCCCTCGGCCCAGGTGTCCTCGGCGCTGGCGAGCACCTTGGCCCCGGCCGCGATGTACTCCTCGTCCGAGATCGCCGACCCGATGCCGGCATCGGTCTCGACGAAGACGTCGTGGCCACGCTGGGTCAGCTCGTGCACTCCGGCCGGCGTCAGCGCGACCCGGTACTCGTGTTTCTTGGTCTCACGGGGGACGGCGATACGCACGATGGTCTCCTGACGGGTTCGCGACGCTCTGGGGCTGGTGGGGTGTTGTTGCCCACGGTGAACCACCCGGACGGCGGTGTCATCGTGCCGCCCCGACAATCTTGCGCCCTTCGGATAGGTCTCGCACGACAAGCCTTGACCTCTCCTCAACTGGAGGTACGAGGCTGGGTCCACCACGTACACGAGGAGTAGGAGCAGGCATGCGTGCCGTGTGGTTGACCCGGTTCGGCGGGCCCGAGGTGCTCGTCGAGGGCGAGGCTCCGGACCCGGCCCCCGCCGCGGGACAGGCGCTGGTCGAGGTGGTGTTCGCGAACATCACCTTCGTCGAGACCCAGTTCCGCGCGAGCGGCCGGGGACCGTTCACCGGCACGCCGCCGGTGGTTCCCGGCAACGGAGTGGGAGGGGTGGTCAGCGCCCTCGGCCCCGATGTCGACCCCGACTGGGTGGGCCGACGGGTGGTGACGGCCACCGGAGGATCCGGCGGCTACGCCCAGCGAGTCGCGGTGCCGGCCGAGGGGCTCTTCGTGGTGCCGGAGGAGCTCGCCCTCGACGCCGCGGTCGCGCTGCTCGCCGACGGGCGGACGGCCGCGATGATGGTGGACGCCGCGCGACCGCGACCGGGGGAACGGGTGCTCGTCGAGGCCGCCGCGGGTGGCGTGGGCAGTCTCCTCGTGCAGCTGGCCGCGACGGCCGGCGCCAGGGTGGTCGCGGCGGCCGGTGGCGAGCGGAAGGTGGCGCTGGCCAGGGAGCTCGGTGCGGAGCTGGTTGTCGACTACCGCCAACCGGACTGGCCGGAGCGGGTCCGGGCCGCGGTCGGCGGGGTGGACGTCGTGTTCGACGGGGTCGGCGGGGAGACCGGACGGGTCGCCTTCGGCCTGCTCGACCGCGGGGGCCGGTTCGTCGGCTTCGGGCTGGCCAGCGGCAGCTGGGCGGACGTGCCGGCGGAGGCGGCCGCGGAGCGTGGGATCACCGTGACCTCGGGGCCGCCGGTGGATCCGGCCGCGGTACGCCGCTACACGGAGCACGCGCTGGCGGAGGCGGCCGCGGGCCGGCTGCGCCCGGTGATCGGGCAACGGTTCCCGCTGGCGCGGGCGGCCGACGCGCACGCCGCGATCGAGGCCAGGGCCACCGTCGGGAAGACCCTGCTGGAGGTGGCGTGATGGCGGGCGTGCGGATCGGCGTGGTGCTGCCGCCGTTCGGTGCCGACGCCGGGCGTGAGGTGGCCGCCGCCGCCCGGCACGCGGAGCGCCGCGGGCTGGACTCGGTGTGGACCGGCGACCATCTCGTCGCGGTGCGGCCGAAGCTGGACGCGACGATGGTGCTCACCGCCGCCGCGGCCGCGACCGAGCGGATCCGGGTCGGCTTCGGGGTGCTCGTGCTGGCGCTGCGGCCGGTGGCCTGGGCGGCGAAGCAGGTCGCCACGCTGCAGCACCTCTCCGGTGGCCGGGTGGTGCTCGGCGTCGGGGTCGGCGGTGACGTGCACGGCGACATCGGCTGGCACGCGGCCGGGGTGCCGTTCGCCGAGCGTGGCCCGCGCACCGACGCCGCGCTGGAGGTGCTGCCCGGCCTGGTCCGCGGCGAACCCACGGTGCTGGACGACAGGAAGGTCACCCTGGAGCCGGGCGCCCCGCTCCCGCCGGTGTTGGTCGGCGGTGGCCGGGCCGCGCTGCGCCGGGCGCTGCGGTTCGGCCACGGGTGGTACCCCGCGTTCACCGACGAGGCCGTGATCGCCGACGGCGCCCGCCGGCTCGCCGAGCGGGCCGCGGAGCTCGACCGGCCGGCGCCCGAGGTCACCGCCGGGGTGGTCGCGGTGCTCGGTGACGTACCGCGGGAGCGGATCGAGGCCGAGGCACGGTCGCTGGCGGGCTACGGGATGTCCGAGGACGAGGCGTTGCGCACCCTGCTCACCGGCGGCCCAGCCGCGGCCGCCGACCGGATCACCGCTCTGGCCGCCGCGGGTGCGACAGAGGTAGTCGCCCTCTGCCGAGGCGACGACTGGTTCCACCAGGTAGAACTCCTGGCCGAAACCCGCCGCCTGCTGACCACGGCCTGACCCCCCGGCCGCTCACCACTGGACCAGACCCCGCCCACCCCGGGGGCGGGCGGCCGGTCCAGCGTATCGGCGGACGGCCGCGGAACCCGCCACGCGCGAAATCTGTGGATGGTTTCGAGCGATGTGGACAACTCGACGGGCCGCTGCGGGTGCACCCTGCGGCGGGGTTGCCCCGTCGCGGGTGGTTGGGTCCCCACCCCGAAGCTGAATTGTGTTGACGGTCGTCGGTGCCGTGTCAAGGCGGGAAAGCGTGCCTTGACACGGCACCCCCGCCCGCAAGGCGGCTTCGGATCGGGGTGGGGAGGGGGAATGGCTGATGCCCCCGCGCCTACGGGGACGTACCGCGAGCCGGGTGGAACGGGGGCCGGCCACGTCTGAGGGCGTGCCCCGACCCGGGATGGAACGGCTAACGCCCCCACCGCTGAGTGAGGCGCACCCCGCCGAGGCTGTGTTCCCCGGGCAGCAACCTCGCGTCCTGACGGGGTGGGGACCTTGGCAGGACGCGAGCCGAAGGTGGCCTTTGGCTACCCACGCGATACTCGAGACCGCCGTGGGCTCGCAAGCAACGCCCCCCGAAAGCAGACCTCGCCGTCCCAAACGCGTAACTCGCGCTCCCGAACGAAGCGCTCGCGCTCTCGAGCCAGGCCCCTCACGCCCGGCCGCCCACGGCCCCCGCCGCGAGGCCCCAGCGAGCGAGCGCCAGCGAGCGAAGCGCCCCAGAAGTCCCAGAGCCAGCCCCAGCCAAACGCACCCTCACCCACAAGGCGCCCACCAACCCCACAGGTGACCCAGCGAGCGAGCGCCAGCGAGCGAAGCGCCCGACAGACATGGCACCCCCCGCATCGCTGGTCCACGACCAACGCCACCAGCGCTCGCCCAAGGCGAGGAGCTCGCACCGTGGGGGGTGTGGGGGGCTCGGCCCCCCACAGCGAAACAAGGAACCGGGAAGGTGGCGCGAAGCGACACCGAACAGGAAGGAAGGGGCGGCCCGCTCAACCAGCCTGGGGGTCACTGGGAGCGGGCCGCCGGGTACTAGCTTAGGGCGTCTCCGGAGATTTCGCGCGCCGGGGTGGGCAAGTCGTTGCAATTTTTTTGCCTCAGCGGGCCGAGCGGATTGCTCGACCCGACAAAGTCCCATGTCACGGGCTCGCCCCGACAGGAAGATTAATCGCCTTCGAGGCTGTCCCGCGTGAGTTTTCCGGGTCGGGAGGGTGAGCGAGATCGCCCCCGCGACACGCGGGAACGACCGGTGTACCCGATCGGTCCAACGGTGTGGTGCGGCAGGATGACGCCCACGAGCACGTGACGACACGGCGTAGGGAGCGGAATGCACGACGGCAGTGGCCGGATAGCGGTGCACGACCTCACCAAGCGGTTCGGGCCGGTCATGGCCGTGCAGAACCTGAGCTTCGCGGTGGAGCCCGGATCGGTGACCGGCTTCCTCGGCCCCAACGGCGCGGGCAAGACCACCACCCTGCGGATGCTGCTCGGGCTGGTGACCCCGACGGCGGGCACCGCCACGATCAACGGCCGCACGCACGACCAGCTCGGCAACCCGGCCAGGGTGGTCGGGGCGGTGCTGGAGAACGAGGGCTTCCACCCGCGCCGCGCGGCGCGCGACCACCTGCGGGTCTACGCGGCCGCGATCGGCGTGCCGGACCAGCGGGTGGATCAGGTGCTCGGCCTCGTCGGCCTGACCCCGGCGGCGACCCGCCGCGCCGGCGAGTACTCGCTGGGCATGCGGCAGCGGCTGGCGCTGGCCACGGCCCTGCTCGGCGACCCGCAGGTCCTCGTGCTGGACGAGCCGGCCAACGGTCTGGACCCGGAGGGCATCGCCTGGCTGCGCACCTTCCTGCGGTCCTACGCCAGCGAGGGCCGCACGGTCCTGGTCTCCAGCCACCTGCTGGCCGAGGTCGAGCAGACCATCGACCAGGTCGTCATCATCAACCGCGGCCAGACCATGTACCAGGGCAGGGTGGACCACCTCCGCGACGCCCAGCAGGCCCGCGTGGTGGTGCGCCCCGCAGACGCCGCCGCGCTGGCCATGGCGCTGCGGGAGGACGGCGTGTCGGACATCCAATCCACCCCGGACGGCGGGCTGGTGCTGACCGGCGCGACCCCGCGGCGGGTGGGCGACGTCGCCCTGCGGGCGGGTGTGGCGATCTACGGCCTGCACGAGGAGGCGGCCGACCTGGAGCGTATGTTCTTCCAGCTCACCAGCTCCCCGCCCGCCCCGGGCTGGGCGCCGCCACCGGCCCCTGGCCAGCCGCAGCCACCACCCGGCTGGGGCCCACCGCCGGGGTACCAGCAGCATCCGGGCGTGACGGGCCAGCAGGGTTGGGGAGGACAGGGCTGATGGGCCGGCTGATCAGGGCGGAGTTCCGCAAGACGCTGAGCCTGCACACGTGGTGGGTGCTGATCATCCCGCTGGTGGTGCTGTCCTTCGGGTTCTCCTTCGTCTGGGGCAGGATCACCAACGACTTCGTCGGCTACATCGGCAGCGGCACCGCCGGCGAGCTCGCCCGCGCGGTCGGGCTCGACCCGGACGCCTTCCCGGTGGGCCTGCTGTCGATCGCGCACGGCGTGAACATCGCCACGCTCGTCCCGCTGATCTTCGGCGTCTTCGCCCTCGCCGGCGAGTACCACAGCAGGACGATCACCACGACGTTCCTCACCGCGCCGAACCGGGTGTCCGCGCTGAGCGCGAAGATGATCGCCTACCTGGTGTGGGGCACGCTCTACGGTGTCCTGAGCTTCGGCGTGTCCGCGCTGGCCACGCTGATCACCGTGGACTCCGAGGGCCTGCCGACCGGCCCGCAGTGGCTGGGCGCGTTCGGCGGCACGGTGCTGGTCTCGGTGCTGGTGACGCTGTTCGGCATCGGGTTCGGCGCGGTGCTCAACAAGGTGACGCTCGCCGTGGTGCTGCTGCTGATCTACTTCCTCGCGGTCGAGAACGTGCTGGTGCTCATGCTCTGGGACACCACGACCGTGCTCGGCGGGATCCTGCCCAACGGCACGGCCAACGGCATCGTCGGCGGGATCGCCGCGGACGCCTTCGGCATCGACACGCTGAACCTGCCGGGCGCGGTGGAGACGTGGGAGCAGTACGGCCTGCAGATGGCCGCGGGCGCGCCGGGGGTGTTCTCGTGGTGGGCTTCGGCGCTGGTGTTCTTCTGCTGGACCATGGTGTTCTTCGTCGCCGGCTGGGCCGCCAACCAGCGCAGGGACATCACCTGAGACCCGCCGCTGTCGGACACCGCGCCTAACCTGGGCTCGTGATCAAGGCGAGCCCCGTTCCGGCGCGGCCCCGCGAGGCACCCGCCGACCACTCCGCCGATCCGGCCCCGCCGGCCACTCCGCCGGTCCGGACCGGCTGGATCCGCCGGTTGGTCGCGGCCTGCTGGCGGCACCCGGCGCTCGTGGTGCTGTCGCTGGCCGCCGCCGTCGTCGGGGTGGGGCTGCAGGCCGCCACCCCGCTGCTGGTGAAGGTCGCGGTGGACGACGCCGTGGCCGGGCGGACGGCGCGGCTGGGCTGGCTCGCCCTCGCGCTGGTGGGGCTGCAGCTGCTGACCTTCGGCGGCGCGTTCGCCCGCCGCTACCTCGGCGGCCGGCTCGCCCTGGACGTGCAGCACGACCTGCGCCGCTCGGTGTTCGGCGCGGTCTCCCGGCTGGACGGCGGCAAGCAGGACGCGCTGCGCACCGGGCAGATCGCCGCGCGGGCGATCACCGACCTGCAGCTCATCACCGGCATCCTGATGCAGGTACCGCTGTCCGCGGGCTCGCTGATCTTCGCGCTGCTCGCGCTCGGCGTGATGCTCGTGCTCTCGCCCGCGTTGACACTGATCGCGCTGGTGGTGGCACCCGCCATCGGCATCGTCGTCGCGGTGAGCCGGCGGCGGCTCTTCCCGGCCACCTGGTCGGCCCAGCAGCGCGCGGCCGACCTCGCCCAGCACGTCGAGGAGACCGTCACCGGCGTGCGGGTGGTCAAGGGCTTCGGCCAGGAGACCCGCGAGGTGAGCAGGCTGTCCGGGACGGCCCACCGGCTGTTCGCCGAGCGGCTGCGCGCGGCGAGGCTGTCCGCGGTGCCGACGGCCACCACGTCCGCGTTGCCGGCCGCCGGCCAGGTCGCGGTGCTCGGCCTCGGCGGGCTGCTCGCGCTGCGCGGGGAGATCTCGCTCGGCACGTTCCTGGCCTTCGCCACCTACGTCACCGCCCTCGTCGGTCCTTCTCGGATGCTCGCCAGCCTCGTCGTACAGGCGCAGCTCACCCGCGCCGGCGCGGAGCGGGTGTACGAGCTGATCGACGCCCAGCCCGAGGTGCGCGACCGACCGGAGGCGCGGCCGCTGCCGGAGGGGCCGCTGGAGGTCGAGCTGTCGGGCGTGCGGTTCGGCTACACCCGGGCCGAGCCGGTGCTCGACGGCCTGTCGCTGCGCGCCCGGCCCGGCGAGACGCTCGCGCTGGTGGGCACCGCGGGCTCCGGCAAGTCGACGGTGTCGCTGCTGCTGCCCCGGTTCTACGACCCGCACGCCGGGACGGTACGGATCGGCCCGCCCGGCGCGGCCGTGGACATCCGCGGATACCGGCTGGCCGAGCTGCGCCGGGCCATCGGCGTGGTGTTCGAGGAGGCGTTCCTCTTCTCCGCGTCGGTGCGCGACAACATCGCCTACGGCCGGCCGGACGCCACCGACGAGGAGGTGATCGCCGCCGCGAAGGCGGCCGAGGCGCACGAGTTCATCACCCGCCTCCCGGACGGCTACGACACCGCGGTCGGCGAACGCGGGCTGACCCTGTCCGGCGGGCAGCGGCAGCGGCTCGGCCTGGCCCGCGCGCTGATCACCGACCCGCGGATCCTGGTGCTCGACGACGCGACGTCGGCGGTGGACACGGCGACCGAGGCGGCGATCCACGACACCCTGCGCGCGGTCACCGCGACTCGGACGACGCTGCTGATCGCGCATCGCAGATCGACGCTCGCGCTGGCCGACCGGATCGCGGTGCTCGACGCCGGCCGGGTCGTGGACGTCGGCACCGCCGAGGAGCTCACCGGGCGCTGCGCGCTGTTCCGGGAGCTGATCGCCGACGACACGCTCGACACGCGGCACGCGCCGCCCCGCACCGCCGGCCCGGCGCGGGACGGTGTGACACCGGAGCTGTGGCCGGAGGTCGGCGGCCGGGACGACGTCGCCGAGCTGGCCGAGTCGGCGGCCCAGCGCGCGCCGGCCACCACGCCGCAGGGTTCGGGCGGGCCCCGCGCGTCCGCCGAGGTGCCGCCGACGCCCGAGCTGCTCGCCGGGGTGCGGGCCCTCCCGCCGGCCACCGACGCCCCGGAGCTGCCCGGCGTCGACCCGGCGGCACCCGACCCCGCGTTCCGGCTCGCCCGGCTGCTGCGCCCGGTGCGGGGCCTGCTGGTCGCCGTGGTGGCGCTGGTCGGCGTCGACGCGCTCGCCACCATCGCGCTGCCCTCGTTGTACCGGTACGGGGTGGACTCCGGAGTGACCGCGGGCGCGGTGTCGGCGGTGTGGATCGCCGCGGGGATCGGCGCGGCGGTGATCGCCGCCGACTGGTTGGTGATCGCCGCGCAGACCCGGCTCACCGCGCGGGCCGGCGAGTCGGTGCTGTACCTGTTGCGGGTGCGCAGCTACGCGCACCTGCAGCGGCTGGGTCTGGACTACTACGAGCGGGAGCTGTCCGGGCGGATCATGACCCGGATGACCACCGACGTGGACGCGCTGTCCACGTTCCTGCAGACCGGGCTGGCCACCGCCGTGGTGAGCGTGCTGACCATCGCCGGCATCGGGGTCGCGCTGCTGGTCACCGACCCGGCGCTGGCCCTGTACGCGCTGGCCGTGTTGCCGGTGCTGGTCGTGGCGACGGTGATCTTCCGCCGGCTGGCCTCCGCCGCGTACACCGAGGCACGGGAGCGGGTCAGCGCGGTGAACGCGGACATGCAGGAGAACATCAGCGGGCTGCGGGTGGCGCAGGCCTACACCCGGGAGGAGCGGTCGGCCGCGGCGTTCGCCTCGCGCAGCGACGCCTACCGGCGCTCCCGGTTGCGCGCGCAGCGCTACGTCGCGACCTACTTCCCGTTCGTGGCGCTGCTGTCCGGGGTCGCGGAGGCGATCGTGCTGGTCGCCGGGGCACACCGGGTGGCGGGCGGCACGCTGTCGCCGGGTGTGCTGCTGGCGTTCCTGCTCTACCTCGGGCTGTTCTTCTCCCCGATCCAGCAGCTGTCCTCGGTGTTCGACGGCTACCAGCAGGCGAAGGTGGGGCTGCGCCGGATCGGCGACCTGCTGCGCACGCCGACGTCGGTGCCACCGGCGGCGGACCCGGTGCCGGTGCGCGGGCGGCTCCGCGGGGACGTGGTGTTCGACCACGTCGACTTCCGCTACCCGGGCACCGAGGAGCCGGCGCTGCGCGACGTGTGCCTGGAGGTGCCGGCGAGGAGCACGGTGGCGCTGGTGGGGGCGACCGGCGCCGGGAAGTCGACCGCGGTGAAGCTGGTGGCCCGGTTCTACGACGTGACCGGTGGCGCGGTGCGAATCGACGGAGTGGACGTGCGGGACTACGACCTCGCGGCGCTGCGCGGCCGGCTGGGGGTGGTGCCGCAGGAGGCGCACCTGTTCTCCGGCACGGTGGCCGACAACGTGCGGTACGGCCGGCCCTCGGCGAGTGACGCCGAGGTGGAGGCCGCCGTGCGGGCGGTGGGCGCGCTCGACGCGGTGGCCGCGCTGCCGGCGGGGTTCCACCAGCCGGTCGGCGAGCGGGGCCGCTCGCTGTCGGCGGGGCAGCGGCAGCTGGTGGCGCTGGCCAGGGCGGAGCTGATGGACCCGGACGTGCTCCTGCTGGACGAGGCGACCGCGGCGCTGGATCCGGCGACCGAGGCGGCGGTGCTGCGGGCCACCGAGCACGTCACCCGCCGCCGCACGACGTTCGTGGTCGCCCACCGGCTGGCCACGGCCGCCCGCGCGGACCGGATCGTGGTGCTCGACCACGGCCGGGTGGTCGAGCAGGGGGGCCACGCCGAGCTGCTGGCCGCCGAGGGCCACTACGCCCATCTCTGGCGCCTCGGCTCCTGACGGCGCCGACAACGCCTACAACCGGTAGGTGTCGATGACCCGCTTCTGCTCGTCGGCCTGTGCCACCAGGAAGTCCACCAGCGACGGCCAGCTCCGGGTCACCGACTCCTCACCCTCGTCGTACCAGTGCACCCGCCCGGACGGCTCCCCCGGCTCCATCCAGTACACCTGATAGCCCTGGTGCAGGCCGACGACCACCGATCCAGGGAGCATCAGGTGCGCGACGTCGTTCTCCGCCAGCAGGTCGCGGGCCTCCTCGACCAGCTCGACGAGCTGAGGGTAGAAGAAGTCGCTGCCGCGGAGGAACCGGCCCGCGGACCGGCCCATCGTCCGGAGGAAGTCCACGTACTGCCCGGGCAGGGCCGGCACCCGCTGGACCGCTCGGATCTCCTCGATCTCGGTCGCCGAGCACGGCACCAGGTCCTCCCTGGCGGCCAACCCCAACGACACGAGATGCTCGACGACGTCATCGACCGTGTCCGGCACCGGTGGTCCTCCCGGGTCAACGCCCATAGTCCGAATAGGTCACCTCGATGTTCGGGAACGCCTCCCGGAACTGGCGGATGACGCCCTGGCAAGGGTCGCACACCGGCCGCTCCGAGTAGATGTGGATCCTGCCCTTGGCGGAGGGGTCGAGGTTCTTCGCGATGTCCTCCAGCATCTTCCACTCCGAGTCGGCCTGCTTCCACCCGGGATCGAACCTCGACGACTCGGGCATCGGCACCGAGCCGGGATACTGGTGCTTGCCGCTGACCCCGATCGACTCGCCCGAGACCCCGTCGATCTCGTAGCGGGCGATCGCGATGTTCTTGCTCTTGCCGACCTGGTTCCGCTCGCGGTAGTTGTCGATCTGCTCGCGCGGGCACGGGGACAACCCGAGCGGGTCGGCCTCCACCAGCGGATTCGGCGCGTAGCCGTACGGGTTGGGTCCCGGTGCGGCGCCGAGCGGGTCCGGACTGACGTACTGCCCGATCTCCGGGTCGTAGTACCGCTGGAAGTTGTAGTTGAGCCCGGTCTCCGGATCGTGGTACTGCCCGGGGAACCGCAACGGCGTGGACGCGGTGTAGTCCAGCCGGGCGAGCGCCTTGCCCCACACCGTGGTCCGCTGGGTCCAGGCGATCTCGCCGTTCTCGTACAGCAGCTCCGTGGGCGTGCCGATCAGGTCGGTGACGATCGAGTAGAACTGCTCGTCCACCCACTCCTGCGGCAGCTCCGCGGAGCGCACCCGCTCGACCTGGGCCAGCGGCCGGAACGTCTCCGGCTCGAAGTTCCACGTCGTCGCCCGACCGCCGGTGTCGATCTGCTCGGCCAGCTGGATGCCGTCCCAGACGAAGTGCACCGCCTCCAGCACCGTGCCGTCGGGTCCGAGCCGCTCCTTGCCGACCCGGCGACCGAGCGCGTCGTAGGAGTAGCGCCACCGGCTGCCGTCCGGGGTGACCACGGCGACCAGCCGGTCCTCGGAGTCCCAGGTGTAGTGCCACGTGTCGGGCTTCGCGGAGAGCCGCCGCTTCTGCCGAACCGTGATCCTTCCCTGGGCGTCACGTCGGTAGTGCACGCGCCCCGCCCTGCGGACCATCGTGCCGGCGTACTCACGCTCACCCTGCGATTCCTCCGCGCCCGGCCAGCTCGCCAGCACGGTGTTCCCCACGGCGTCGTAGGCGTAGCGCTCCCGCCAGCCCTGCCCGGCCACCGCGCTCACCCGACCGAGCCGATCGAGCTCGAAGCGCCGGGTGCCGGCCAACTGGTCCGCGACGAGGGCGAGTTGCCCGTCCGCGTGGTAGCGGTACTCGCGGTGCTGGACCAGGCTCGCCCGGTGGGATTTCGGGCCGCGGTTGGCGACGGTCGACACCGTCTGCGCGACGAGCCGGTGGTTGGCGTCCCAGGACTGCGCCAGAACCGTCCCCGTGTCCAGCAGGCGCTCGACCTCGCGGCCGGCCGCGTCGAAGCCGAACATCATCGTGCGGCCGGCGGTGCGCAGCGTCACGTGCCTGCCGTTGCCGTCGTAGTCCCAACCGCTCACGGACCCGGTCGGGGTGACCCGGCGGACCCGGCGCCCGACGGCGTCGTAGGTGGACCGGACCGCCCTGCCGTTGATCGTCTCCACCAGGACACGGCCCACGGGGTCTCGGTGGAACTCGACGTCGGCGGCACCGTTGACCGCCCGCACCATCCGGCCGATCGGGTCGTAGCGAAACTCGGCGGTGGTGTCGGCCGACTCCCGCCGCACCAGGTTGCCGAGCTCGTCGTAGTGGAACCGGGTGACCTGCCCCGCGCCGTTGACCCGTTCGACGAGCTGCCCCGCCGCGTCGTAGGTGTAGCGCAGTTCGCGGCCGGACGAGTCGGTCTCCCGCACCAGCCGTCCCGCGGCGTCGTAGGTGTAGCGCCAGGACAGTCCCGCGGCGTCGTCGACGGCGACCACGCGGAGGTCGGCGTCGTAGGTGAACGTGGTGCGCGAGCCGTCGGGCCTGGTCTGCGTCGCGGGGAGGTCGAAGTGCGTCGTCTCGGACCGGAAGGCCCGGCCCAGCACGTCGACGTGCTCGATCTGGTTGCCTTCGCCGTCGTACCGCCACCTTTCGGTGCCGCCGTCCGGCCTGGTCCGCGAGAGCAGCCGGCCCTCGACGGTCCAGGAGAACCGGGTCACCCCGCCCATCGGGTCGGTGACCGCGACGATCCGGCCGAACTGGTCGCGGTCGTACCGCGTCGTGGCGCCGAGCGAGTCGGTGACCGCGATCGGCAGCCCGGCGGCGTCGGTGACGACCTCGCGGACGTTGCCCAGCGCGTCGGTCACCCGCCGGACCCGGCCGAGCTCGTCGTAGTCGTAGCGGGTGACCGCGCCCGCCGGATCGGTGACGGCGACGACGTTGCCACGCTCGTCGTGCTCCCGGTGCCACGTTCCGCCGTCCGGGTCGACGACGACGGTCGGCGACCCGTCCTCGGTGTACTCCACCTCGGTGCGGCTGCCGTCCGGCCGGACGATGGCGACGAGGTCACCGGCGTCGTCGTAGTCGAACCGGGTGGTGCGACCGAGCGGATCGGTCCGGGAGCACAGCCGGTCGAGCTCGTCCCACTCCTGCCGAGTGGTGTTGCCGAGCGGGTCCGTCTCCGCGACGACCTGGTTCGCGGCGTTCAGCTGGTAGATGGTGGTGTGCCCGAGCGCGTCGGTGAACCGGGTGACCAGGTTCTCCCGCTCGTAGGAGAACGTGCCGTTCAGGAAGCCCCCGGAGCCCTGGTTGGCGATGCAGCGTCCGTCGGCGTCGTAGAAGTAGCGGTACCACTCGCCGTTGCGGTCGGTCCACTGGGTGAGCCGCCCGGCGGTGTCGTAGGAGAACCGCATGGGCCGGTTGGACGAGTTGCGGACCTCGGTGAGATGGCCGGCGTCGTCGTATCCGAAGCGGACGAGCGGGACGTCCGGCCCGCTCGCACCGCGCAACCGGAGCTCCCTGACCCGGGAGCCGGCGATGTCCACGTCGATCCGGTAGCCGCCGCTGTGCCGGACCGAAGCGACCATTCCCTCGGAATCCCGGTCGAAGTCGATCCGGTTTCCGTTGCGGTCGCCGACCGCGGTCAGCGGCGCCTCGGTCGGCCCCGCGGGGAAGTGCAGGGTCTGGCCGCTGTCCCGCCGGGTGATCGTGTACCCCTCGGCGGTCCGGCACAGCGGCCACCGCGGACCCACCCGCGGCAGCACCGCCTCGGTGTTGGTCGTGGCCGGGTACACCAGCAGCATGCCGTCCTCGGCGACGTACACCACGCCCTGGTCGTCGAACTCCAACCGCTGGTCCAGTGTGGACGCCCAGGACCGGCCGAAGCTCCGGCCGACCCGGTAGGAGGACACGTGCGTCCGGCGCAGCACCAGCGGAAGCACGCCGGGCAACTCGACGTCGACCTGCCCCGCCACCACCTCGCCGGTGGCGATGTCGATCGGGTCGTTGCAGGTGTTGCGCGAGCCCTCCGGGGTCTTCGTGTCGTGCGGGTTGTCCGGGCGGCTCGGGGTGCTCGACCCTGCCGACGACCGCTGGGTGCCGTCGGGGCTCCGCCCGCCGGGCGGCGAGTCCGGGCCGGTGCCGGACGGGCTGGTGCCGTCCGGTGACCTGGTCGGGCCGGGGGTGTCCGGGGAGCGGGTGCCGGACGGTGTGGTGGGCGCGTCGGGGGTCGACGACGGCGTGGTCGCCGAGGACGGGGTGGTGCCGCCGTCCGGCGTGCGGACGGTCGGCGCGTCGACCTTCGGCCCGCTGGGCGCCGCCGACGGCGTCGTGCCGCCGCCACCGCCGGCGCGGCGGGCGAGTTTGGCCAGCTTCTTTATGATCTCGCCGAGCTTGTCGACGATCTTCCGGATCCGCGGCGTGACGTTGGAGATCGTCTTCAGCAGCTTGCGGATGAACTCCGAGATCCGGTTCACCGCCTTGGTGATGGCCGCGGTGGCCTGCACCGCGATCGCCGGGGTCGCGAAGCCCAGCGTCGCCGCCGCCTCGAGCGCCCAGGTGATCAGCTTGCCGACCAGCTCGGCCACCAGGTCGCGGACCAGCTCGCGCACGGCGGCCACCACCGTACCCATGATCATCACGCCGGTGGAGATGCCGTCGGCCAGCGTGGCCGCACCGGCCAGCGCGTCGGCCTGCTCGGCGCCGGCCTGCCGGTAGGCGTCCGCGGCGTCGCCCCGCCAGCCGGAGGTACCCGCGTCGACCTCGTTGGCCAGGTCGCCGGCCACGGTGTTCACCTCGGCGGCCACGTTGGCCCAGGTCTCGGAGAACGACTGGATCACCGGCGGGTCGCCGGCCAGCCAGTCCAGCGCCTCCTTCAGCGGCTGGACGTGCTCGATCAACCACGACACGCCGTACTGGAGCAGGGTGCCGATGGGGTCGATTACCATCGACAGCACCTCGAGGCCGACGCCGACCACGCCGAGGCCGGCCTCCACCCAGCTGCCGTCGGCCACCCCGTTGGCCAGGTCGGCCGCGGACTCGGCGATCCCGATGCCGGTCACCGCGGTGGTCTGCGACCGCGGCTGCGCGACGAGCGGGTTCCCCTCGGGCATTACGGCGCACCCCCGGTTTTGGTGATGGCCGCGGCGGTGTCGTCCTCCCTGGCGGCGTACTCGGTGGCGGCGTCGCGCACCTTGCCCGCGCCGTCGCCGACCGACTCGGCCCCCTGCCGCAGCACCCGCACGCCCATCTGCTCGAACGGGTCGAGCAGCAGCGCGAAGGGCTGGCAGATGACCCCGTAGGCACTGTTGTCCATGGTCACCTGCTGCGCGGCCTGCACCGCCGTGCGCAGCCGCTCGGCGAGGCCCTCGACCTTGCCGGCGTGCGTCCGCAGCTCGTCCTCGAGGATCTCGAAGCCCTGCCCGTTGCCCATCCCTACCCCTCCAGTGGTGGCGCCCTACTCAGTCCCGTCCTCAGTCCCGTCCTCAGTCCCGTCCTCAGTCCCGTCCTCAGTCCCGCCGCAGGAACGACTGGTCGCCGAAGTCCTCGTCGTCGTCATCGGACCGTTGGGGGCGGCGCCGGTCCTGTCCCCGCTGCCCCTGCTCCGGGCCGGGTGGGGCGGTCCGCGGCGGCCGGGGCGGCCGGGGCGGTGCCTCCTGCTCGTCGGCCTCGGTCTCCACCCGGAGCTCGCGGCCGGACGGCTCCGGCGCGGCCGGCTCGTCCTCCTCCGGTGGGCTGGGGAACTGCTCGTAGGCGGTGGCGACGAGGTGCCGGGTGGTGTCGTCGTCGCCGACCGTGGCCGCGGTGATCTCCCGCAGCCGCTCCGGGTACCGGGACTGCGCCCTGCGCATCGCGCGCAGCACGTTGGCGGCGATCTCGTCCGGGCTCATCGCGCGCACGGCGTCGGTCATCCTGACGTCGGTGGGCAGGCCGTTGTGCCCGACCGTCACGCTCACCGCACCCGAGGCGACCGACTCGGTGATCGAGATCTGCTCCACCTGCTGCTGCATCCGCTGGTAGCGCTCGGCCGTCTCGGCGGCGCCCCGCTCCCAGTTCCGCACCATGCGCTCGACGTCGTCGAGATCGGCCACGGCGGCCCCCTTTCGTCCCAGGGACAGACGGCGCGCGAGGCGCGCCGGTTCCCACCCTGGCGCACGGCCGCACGCGGGTGGCGCGCTTCCGGCAAGGCCTACCCGACTGGCCCATCCGCGACCGCGGAGCGCGAGCAGCACGCCTGGTCAGAATCGATTCAGTGAGAAATCCCAACGACCGGCGGCTCCGCTCGCGCCAGTTCGCTCACATGGCGCTACGCGAGGGGGTTAGCCTGGTAGGCGCGTAGTCGGACAAGTTCAGGCCACAGGTGACGAGTTGCTCGAGGCGAGTGGTGGGCCCGCGACTCGGCGGCGCCCCTGCCGTCGGGAACCACTGGCCGTGGTCACGGCTGGCTCGGCGCATCCGGCGGCGCTGCAGTACCCAGACCACGAGATCGAGAATGGATAGAGGCGAGTCTCTGCCGTGTCCAGCAGCAGCAGTCCTGCGTCACAGTTCGGCCCCAACGAGTGGCTCGTCGAGGAGATGTACGACAAGTTCCTCGCCGACCCCTCGTCCGTAGATGCCGCCTGGCATGACTTCTTCGCCGACTTCAAGCCGACGCAGGCTGCCCGGTCGACCCAGTCATCCACCGCTACCCCCACCGAGCCGGCGGGCGGCTCGAGCAACGGCCAGGCACCGACGCGCGCGCCGCAACCGGCGAAGCCGGCGAGCGCGGGGCAGGAGGCCAAGGCCAGGTCCGCCGCCGAGCAGCGCGCGGCCAGCAAGCCGGCGGCGGCACCGGCCGCGAAGGCGCCGAGGACGGAGCGCCCCGCCCAGCCCAGGGCCGAGGAGAAGGCCCAGCCGGAGTCGAAGCCGCTGCGTGGCGCCGCCGCGGCCATCGCCAAGAACATGGACGCCTCGCTGACCGTGCCAACCGCGACCAGTGTGCGCGCGGTGCCGGCCAAGCTGATGGCGGACAACCGGATCGTGATCAACAACCACCTGAAGCGGACCCGGGGCGGAAAGATCTCCTTCACCCACCTCATCGGGTACGCGATGGTGCGGGCGTTGCACGACTTCCCGAACATGAACCGGTACTACGCCCTGATCGACGGCAAGCCGCACGCGGTGACGCCCGAGCACGTCAACCTCGGCCTCGCCATCGACATGAAGGGCAAGGACGGTTCCCGCTCGCTGGTGGTGGCGTCGATCAAGAACTGCGAGGACATGACGTTCCTGCAGTTCTGGCAGGCCTACGAGGAGATCGTCAAGAAGGCCCGCAACAACAAGCTCACCGCCGACGACTTCGCCGGCACCACGATCTCGCTGACCAATCCCGGCGGCATCGGCACCAACCACTCCGTGCCCCGGCTGCAGGCCGGCCAGGGCGCCATCATCGGCGTCGGCGCCATGCAGTACCCGGCGCACTTCGAGGGCACCAGCGAGCAGACCCTGGTCGGGCTCGGGGTCAGCAAGATCATGACGCTGACCTCGACCTACGACCACCGGATCATCCAGGGCGCGGAGTCCGGCGAGTTCCTCAAGCGGATCCACCAGTTGCTGCTCGGCGAGGACGGCTTCTACGACGACATCTTCACCTCGCTGCGGCTGCCCTACGAGCCGGTGCGCTGGGTCGAGGACATCCCCGAGGGGGAGATCGACAAGACCGCCCGGGTGCTCGAGCTGATCGACGCCTACCGGATGCGCGGCCACCTGATGGCCGACACCGACCCGCTGAACTACCGGCAGCGGCGGCACGAGGATCTGGACATCCTGTCCCACGGCCTGACCCTGTGGGACCTCGACCGCGAGTTCGCGGTCGGCGGGTTCGCCGGGCAGCAGCGGATGAAGCTGCGGGACGTGCTCGGTGTGCTGCGCGACTCGTACTGCCGCACCGTCGGCATCGAGTACACCCACATCCTCGACCCGGACGAGCGCCGCTGGATCCAGGACCGGGTCGAGATCCCGCACGCCAAGCCAGACCCGGCCGTGCAGAAGTACATCCTGTCCAAGCTCAACGCGGCCGAGGCGTTCGAGACGTTCCTGCAGACGAAGTACGTCGGGCAGAAGCGGTTCTCGCTGGAAGGCGGCGAGACGGTGATCCCGCTGCTGGACACCGTGCTGGACAAGGCGGCCGAGCACGAGCTGGACGAGGTCGTGATCGGGATGCCGCACCGCGGCCGGCTGAACGTGCTGGCCAACATCGTCGGCAAGCCGATCTCGCAGATCTTCCAGGAGTTCGAGGGCAACCTCGACCCCGGCCAGGCGCACGGCTCCGGTGACGTCAAGTACCACCTGGGCGCCGAGGGCAAGTACTTCCGGATGTTCGGCGACGGTGAGACGAAGGTGTCGCTGACCGCGAACCCGTCGCACCTGGAGGCGGTCAACCCGGTGCTCGAGGGCATCGTGCGGGCCAAGCAGGACATCCTGGACAAGGGCGGCGAGGGCTTCACCGTGCTGCCGATCCTGCTGCACGGCGACGCCGCGTTCGCCGGGCAGGGCGTCGTCGCCGAGACGCTGAACCTGGCGCTGCTGCGCGGCTACCGCACCGGTGGCACCGTGCAGGTGATCATCAACAACCAGGTGGGCTTCACCACGGCGCCGGAGAACGCGCGGTCGACCCAGTACGCCACCGACGTGGCGAAGATGATCGGCGCGCCGGTGTTCCACGTCAACGGCGACGACCCGGAGGCGGCGTTCTGGGTGGCGCAGCTGGCGGTCGACTACCGCCAGGCGTTCAACAAGGACGTCGTCATCGACATGATCTGCTACCGGCGCCGGGGCCACAACGAGGGCGACGACCCTTCGATGACGCAGCCGGCGATGTACGACATCATCGACACCAAGCGCAGTGTCCGGAAGACCTACACCGAGTCGCTGATCGGCCGCGGGGACATCTCCATGGAGGAGGCCGAGGCCGCGCTGCGCGACTTCTCCAGCCAGCTCGAGCACGTGTTCAACGAGGTGCGCGAGCTGGAGAAGCACCCGGTGAAGGCCAGCCCCTCGGTGGAGGAGGAGCAACAGGTCCCGGCCAAGGTGCCCACCGCGGTCTCCCACGGGGTGGTGGAGCGGATCGGCGACGCGTTCGTACAGCTGCCCGAGGGCTTCACCCCGCACCCACGGGTGAAGCCGGTGCTGGAGCGCCGGTACAAGATGTCCCGCGAGGGTGGGATCGACTGGGCGTTCGGCGAGCTGCTCGCGTTCGGGTCGCTGGCGATGGAGGGTCGGCTGGTGCGGCTGTCCGGGCAGGACTCCCGGCGCGGCACGTTCACCCAGCGGCACTCGGTGCTGATCGACCGGAAGACCGGGCAGGAGTACTCGCCGCTGCAGCACCTGGCCGAGCACCAGGGCCGGGTGATGATCTACGACTCGGCGCTGTCGGAGTACGCGGCGGTCGGGTTCGAGTACGGCTACTCGGTGGCCAACCCCGAGTCGCTGGTGATGTGGGAGGCGCAGTTCGGCGACTTCGTCAACGGCGCACAGACGATCATCGACGAGTACATCTCGTCGGGTGAGGCCAAGTGGGGGCAGCGGTCCGACGTGGTGCTGCTGCTGCCGCACGGGCACGAGGGGCAGGGCCCTGACCACACGTCCGGCCGGATCGAGCGGTTCCTGCAGCTGTGCGCCGAAGGGTCGATGACGGTGTCGGTGCCGTCGACGCCGGCGAACTACTTCCACCTGCTGCGACGGCACGCGCTGGACGGGGTGAACCGGCCGCTGGTGGTGTTCACCCCGAAGCGGCTGCTGCGGGACAAGAACGTGAAGTCGTCGGTCGAGGAGTTCACCGACCAGTCGAAGTTCCTCTCGGTGATCGACGACGCCGAGGTCGACCCCGGCACGGTGCGGAAGGTGCTGCTGACCTCGGGCAAGTTGTACTGGGAGCTGGCGGCCGAGCGGGAGAAGCGGGGCGTCGACGACGTCGCGCTGGTGCGGGTCGAGCAGTACTACCCGCTGCCGAAGAAGAAGCTGCTCGCGGCGGTGGAGCGCTACGCGAACGCGAGGGAGATCATGTGGGCGCAGGAGGAGCCGGAGAACCAGGGCGCGTGGCCGTTCTTCGGGTTGCACCTGCCGCGTAAGTTCCCGGACGTGTTCGCCGAGCTGCAGGTGGCGGCGCGCCGCCCGATGGCGGCCCCTTCGGCCGGCTCGTCGAAGGTGCACGAGGTGGAGCAGAAGGCGATCATCGACAGGGCACTGGGCTGAGTCTGGTGAGCTGAACCGGCCCGGGTGCTCCACCGGAGCACCCGGGCCGGTGCTCATTCGGGTGGCGTGGCGTTCAGCTGCCCGCGGCGACGCCGCACCACCGCGCGGTCCCACCGTCGACGTGGACCGTGAACACGAGCCGTACCGTGGAGCCGCCGCCGGTCCCGGTGAACAGCACGTGGTAACCGTCGGGTTCGGCGGGGGTGACCCGCCCTTCCGCGAAGTGGACCTTCACCCGGTGCTCCGGGTGCGCGGGATCCAGGGCGGGCCAGTGCCGGAGCAGGTCGGCGCGGGCGGCGCCGCCGCGGTGGCCGTCCTCGCACACGAACTGCAGCAGCCCGTCGACGTTCTTGTAGTTGAGGTTGGACTGCAACGCGATCCCCAGGCGCCGCACCTGGTCGATCTCCGCCGGGCGGGTTTCCGGTCCGGGTCGGGTATCCGTCGGCTCGGCCCGGGGCCGGTCAGGCGACGGCATCGGGTGGCTGGAGGGCTGGGCGAAGACGGTGAACGGTGCCCAGCGCGCCGGGTCGGGGCGGCCGAGCAGCAGGGCCGTGCCGAGCACGGCACCGAGCGCGGCCACGGCCGCCAGCGTAACGACGACGGTCACCAGGACACGGCGGGACACGGATGGCTCCCCTCCTCATGCCGACTGGTCGAGCCGGGCGGCAGAACTTGGGAGGGGGAAGAGTTCGTTGACCCAGGTGATGGCGCACTCCGGGCAGGGGCGATGGCCGGGTGGGCGATGCCGCCAGTGCTCGTCCACCGGCATCGAGCACAGCCCGGCGGCCCGGCCGCGCGGGACGAGGTGGGCGCGGCCGATGTAGTAGTCGGTGGTGCCCCAGGCCACGAGGGCCCGTGGATCCTCGGCCAGGAACAGGCTGCCGGGTGCAGTGGTGGACATGCTTCTCCTTGCTCGTTTCAACTCGGTTGATTAACCTCTTCCAGTAGCATGAGCGGGTTGATTAACCGAGTCAATCACACGAAAGAGTGCGGAATCTCGAGCCGCTCTCCCGTTAGCATTCAGACGTTCCGCGTCCCGGAAGGAGCCTCGTGCCGTCGTCCCCCACCGTCGCCAGTTGGGAGCTGGGCAGCCGGCTGCGCGCCAAGCGGGAGCTGCTGGGCCTGCGCAGCTCCGTTGTGGTGAAGAACCTCGGGATGTCAGTGCAGTTCCTGAGCGCGGTCGAGCACGGCAAGAAGAAGCTGCCGATGGACAAGCTCGACGCGCTGATCCGGGTCTACGAGGTGGACGCCGACGAGGCGGTGGAGCTGCGGGCCCTGCGCGAGGCCGCGGGGCTGCGCGGT
This sequence comes from Amycolatopsis arida, assembly GCF_900115565.1. Classification (GTDB taxonomy): domain Bacteria; phylum Actinomycetota; class Actinomycetes; order Mycobacteriales; family Pseudonocardiaceae; genus Yuhushiella; species Yuhushiella arida. Next base: position 280,085 of record NZ_FOWW01000002.1, read on the forward strand.
TGGTGGAGCCAGTTCTCCGCGCTGTTCAGCGAGGAACTGCTGCGGATGTTCGGTCTGGAGCACGGCGCCGAGTCGGTGCGGGCGTTCGACAACGGCCTGATGAACGGCCTGCTGCAGACGGAGGACTACGCGCGGGCGATCATCGAGGCGGGTAGCCCCAACGTCCGGCTGGCCGAGGTCGACCGAAGGGTACGGGCGCGGATGATCCGCCAGCGCCGGCTCACCGGGGAGGAGCCGCTGCAGCTCACCGCGGTGATGAGCGAGTCGACCATCCACCAGCAGGTCGGTGGGCCGGCCGTGCTGGCCGACCAGCTACGACACCTGCTCGATTTGGTGGACACCCATGCGGACACCCTGGACCTGCGGATCGTCCCCTTCACCGCCACCGGCCATCACGCCATGGGCGGATCGAGCTTCAATCTGATGACGTTCCCCTCCAGCTTCCTTGGCACTCTTGTGTGGCAGGAGACGGTCACGTCGACCGAGCTGATCGAGGACGACCTCACAGTGCGTGAGTACAGCCTCGCCTACGCCGAGGTGTGCAAGTCGGCGCTGAGCCAGCAGGAGAGCGTGGACCTGATTCGGCAGGCCGCCAAGAAGCTAGAATGAGGGTATGACGCGCCGCGAGACCGTACCCACAGGGCCGCGGACTGAGTGGTACAAGTCGTCGTTCAGCGCGAACAACTCGTCCTGTCTCGAGGTGAAGTTCACTGCGGGAACGGTCCGGGTGCGAGACAGCAAGGACCACGTGCCCGGCCCGACGCTGAGCGTCAGCCGGGGCGGCTGGGCCGCGTTCATCAGCGCCCTGCGCGGCTGACCACATCGTCACACCGTGCTCACAGCCCGTTGCGCTACCGTGGACGAGTCGTGGCAGGACGGTAGGGGGTTCACGTTGGCGGCGTCGTTCAGCGCGCACCTGGCGGAGATGGACATCCTCATCGAGGATCTTGGCCTCCCCCGCTTCGTCTTCCCCTACGAGATCCCCTACGCGAGTTCCACGTTCCCGGAACGCGCCGAGCAGCGGCAACGCACGTGGAAGCGGCTCAGGGAGAGCGGGCTCGCGGACGCGGAGGCCCTCCACGACGAGGACCTGCTCACGGCGTGGGCCGATCCGGAGATGCTGCTGACCCAGCTCGCCTCGGTGCTGGACACCGGGGCGCGGTACCTCTACCGAGGCGGCTGGCGAAACGACCTCGGGTTCATGTCGAGGCAGGAAGGGGAGACCCTGATCATCGAGCGGCTGCGGCCGGAGCAGGTGGTGGCGGCCATGGTGGGCTTCCTGCCCGACTGGCCCGCCCTGCGGGTCCGACCGGTGACCACGACCACGGCACCGCCCTCGCGGCGGCCGGACGACGAGGCCGAGCCGCTACCGGTGACCGAGGAACCGGCCGATGTCCGAGGCGCCGAACACTTCCTCACCGCCCCGGTCCTGCGCTACGGGATGATGGCCTGTACCGCTCGCGAGCCGGGCACCGGCCTGCGCCGCGCCACCGAGCACGCACTGGGCGCCATGACCTGGATCGACACCTCCGACGGGCGGTTCTTCATCATCACCGAGGACCTCCCCGACGGAAGCCAGCGGCGCAGCTACGTGCCCGCGGACAACACCAGGCTGGCCCAGTGGCTGCGGGAACGGTTCAACGCGGTGCTGGCATCATGAGCAGCCGGAAACCCGGGACAGGGTGTCGCGTCATTGATACCGTGGGTGCGCGGCCGGTGACCGCGCCAAGGATGTCCAGGAGGTGCAGGGGTGGGCGCTGACGGAGACTCTGGGAACTCGTTCCTGCAGAACGTGCTCGCCGAGGGACTCGAGCCCGACAAGGTCAACAACTTCGCCGACGGCGCGAAGAACATCCTCGCCCAAGCCAAGGCTGGAAAGTGGGCCGTAAGCGAAGAAATGGGCGAAGCCTTATTCTCCGCCATCAAGACAGCCGAGGAGAAGGTAGCCTCAATTGATCCCAGGCTATGGAACCTCGTACAGACCCCAAAATTGGGGAATGACAAATACGCACAGCAAGTTTCTCAGCAAGTACTGCTGGCTTTGGATTCGGATGACCGGTCACTTGTCCCGACTTTCAGAACATTTCAGGAAGGCCTGGGCGACGTTCGTCACGCCATAGAAGCGGCAAAGAAGAACTACCAGATGGCTGACGAGGAATCTGCCCTACGACTTGGGCCACTGATGGACGGAAACCAGTGACCACAGCATCAAGGCGGCAAATCGCCGGCGTCGTGCTCACAGCTTGCACGGTGATCTCCGCGTGCTCTCCCACAGAGAACGGCAGCGCGGTTCCCATCCCCATCGAGCATAGTACAACGGCACCAGGCAATGATGTCTTCGCCGGACTGAACGCCTGCCGGGTGATAGACGACCTACTTGATGACCAGGGCTTCAACCCGGGAGAAAACAAGACCGCTCGCAACGAATGCGTGGCAAGCAAGCTTGAGTACGGAGGAATTGGTCTCGCGCTCGACAGTACTCAAGGAATTGCCGAGCTGGCCAAAAGAAGCCCGGATGCCGTTGAGCTGAAAATCAACGGCCGAAAGGCCTTGCAAACTCCTACGAACATCGGTACAGGATGCGCCGTCGCCCTGGAAGTAGACCAACACGCCCGAGCGATGGTTACCGTATCTCCAGTGGGCAGCTCGGATCTGGACGCGTGCGCCGAGGCCCGTCGCTATGCCGAAGAGCTGGAGCCGAAGTTGCCCGAGGCTCGGTAGGGAGAAGACGCCGTGGGTGAAGAGCAGAACTACGTGCCTCGGAAGTACGAGGCTCAGGTCTTCAACGAGACGGCCGGGAGCCCTCTCGGGCAGTTCTCCGTGTTCGATCCCGAACGGGTCGCCGGGCAGTACGCCCAGGCCGAGCGCGACCGGCTGATGGCGGGCCAGGAGTTCCGGCCCGGCGCGGAACCCCCGGTCATCGACTACCGGAGCAGGCCGCACGAGGAGCTGTACCGGTACGTGCACGACGGGGTGGACCCGGGCGCCGTCGACGAGCAGGGCATGATCGCCAACGACCTCGGGAACGCACAGAAGGAACTCGCCGAGGGGTTCCGGCAAGCCGCCGCCAAGGAGGAAGCCGCCTGGCAGGGTGAGGGTGCCGAGGCCGCCTTCACCTTCTTCAAACAGCTGGCGGACTGGTCGGACAGCGCGGGCGACGCGACACATCTGGCGGCCAACCGGCTCTCCCAGCAGTCGGCGGCCGTGGTCGTGGCGAAGAACAACATGCCCGAACCGTCCGGCCGCAGCGTCGAAGCCACGATGAACCAGGCCAACGAAGCCTTCACCAACGGCGACGTCTACGCGGGGGCCGTACTGCTGCAGACCGCGGAGACGGAGGCCCGCAAGCAACAAGAAGCCCACGAGCACGCCGCCGCGGTACTCACGGCCAGGGACCAAGCCTTCTACAGCACCGCGTCCACGCAGCCGACCTTCGCGCCGCCGCCCAGCCTCGACGGCTCGACGGCCACCGTGCCGAGCGGCGATATGGGGACCCGGGCGGCTGGTTTCAGCGGCGGTCCTTCCATCCCGGTCGGCGGCGCTCCCGGTACGCCCGTGCCCACCGGAGGTACGCCCGCGCCAGGCACCAGCAGCGGGGCCGGGCCCGTGCACGCGGGTGGCCCGCCGGTGGGTAACCCGCCGGGCGGGGGTGGGGTGCCGCGGGTGCCGGCGGCCAACCTCGGTGCTTTGGGTGCCATGCCCCCGGGCGGTAGCAACCTGGGGCGGCTCGGCTCCGAGACCACGCGCGGCACGCCCAACCGGGGCAGCTTCGCCAACCGCGCTGGGAAGTTCGTCTCCGGCTCGGCCGGTGGGCGGGGTGGCGCGGGCGGCCGCGTCGCGGGAGGCGGCGCCGGCGGCAAGGGAACTCCGATCGGACGCGGACCCGGCGGCCCGCCACTCGCCGGTGGCAAGGGCTCCGGGCTGGGCGAACCCGGCCGCGGCCCGAACGAGATCGCCCGCGGCGCGCAGGCCGCCGCCGGCTCCAAGTCGACCGGCCCGATGGGCGCCGGCGGTCCCGCCGCCGGCCGTGGCAACAAGGACGAGGACAAGGACCACAAGCGCGCCGAGTACCTGCAGGAGGAGAACCCCAACGAGTACTTCGGCACCGACGGCCTCGGCAAGACCACCCCACCCGTCATCGGCGAGACGAAACCGCGCCGGGACTGACCGCGGGATACCGCCGGCATGAGCGCACCACCGCACGGCCTGCCCCGCTACCGCCTGCTCACCGGCCCCGACGACGAGACGTTCTGCCGCCGGGTCAGCGAAGCCCTCGACCTCGGCTACCGGCTGCACGGCTCGCCGGCGCTCACCAGCACCGGCGACCGGGTCGTCGCCGCCCAGGCCGTGGTCTGGCCCGACCAGGACTAGCCAGCGGCACCGGTTCACGCGCCAGCGGGCCCCTCCGACAGACGCCAACCGCGGCGATCGACGAGACACGAGGCCGACACACCCGGCGGCGCAGCCGCGGCGCGGTCAGCGCCAAACCCCGGGGCGAGCGCATGCTCGACCAGGCGGGAAAGCAGGAGCCACGAACCGAGCAGCCGGCAGGCACGCACGTCACATCCTCGCGCGCACCTGCCGGTCCACGTCCCTTCGCTCGGTGAGAGACCGACGAGCCGCCAGCGACGCTCAGCCGCGGCAACACCTCCCCCGGCCCAGCCGCCACAGCATCCATCACCGCAGGTGCACGCCCCCGCGGCAGCACGATCCGGCGACAACGCCCATCAGATTCGTCGCTCCCGGCGCCTCCGGTAGCAGGAGAACCGAAGGTCGCGGCGAACGGCGAACCACCATGGCAGGAACGCCGCGAAGCCGTCGGGCTGGCTCCGCTCGGCTGCGCCGGAGGCCGGGCACCCCTCCGCTCTCGAGGCCGAGGAGTCCCGCCCGTACGGCGCGACGGCAGGGCCGCCGGCCCCGGGGAGACCGGGGTCGACGGCCCTGCGGTTCAGCTCAGCCGAGCCGGTGGCGAGTGGAGCCACCCGCCGGGTCACGGGGTGAAGGTCCACGACTCCAGGTAGCCGACGTCGTACCGGTACACGTCCTGCACCCGCAGGTTCCACGTCCCGTTCGCCTGCTCACCGGAGACGTCCACCGTGTACGTCGCGTCGACGTTGTCCGCCGAGTCGTTGCTCGCGTTCTTCAACCGGTAGCTGCTGCCGTCCGGCGCGACCAGGTCGATCACCAGGTCACCGCGGTAGCTGTGCTTGATGTGCACCTCCACCTTCGCGCTCGCCGCCGCCGCGCGGTTGCAGTTGCCCACCGTCACCGGGCTGGTCACCGCCGACCCGGCGTCCGGAATGTCCACCCGCGAGTTGTTCGTCACCGACGCGCACGCACCCGGGTCCGGGTCCGGCGGCGTGCTCCCGCCCCCGGTGTACAGCAGCACGTTCGGCGACCCCGAACCGGCGTTGCCGACCTTGTTCTTCGTCCCGTTGTTCACCAGCGCGTCGCGTACCCGCTGCGGCGACGCCGACGGGTTCGCCGCGAGGTGCAGTGCCGCGGCACCGGCCACGTGCGGCGTGGCCATCGACGTACCACTGATCGTCCTGGTCGCGGTGTTCCCACCGATCCACGCCGATGTGATGCTCGACCCCGGCGCGAAGATGTCCAGGCAGGGCCCGATGTTGGAGAAGCTCGACCGCGAGTCGGAGCTGGTGGTCGAGCCGACGGTGATGGCCTCCTGGGTCCGGGCCGGTGACACGTTGCAGGCGTTGGCGCCGTTGTCGTTGCCCGCCGCGAGCGCGTACGTCACGCCGGACGCGATCGAGCGCCGCACGGCGTCGTCGACCGAGGTGGACGCGCCACCGCCCAGGCTCATGTTCGCCACGGCCGGCTTCACCGCGTTGCGGGTCACCCAGTCGATCCCGGCGATCACGCCCGAGTAGCTGCCGGAGCCGCTGCAGTTCAGCACCCGCACGCCGTACAGCGTGACGCCCTTGGCCACGCCGTGCGCGGCGCCGCCGACCGTGCCGGCGACGTGCGTGCCGTGCCCGTTGCAGTCGTTGGCCACGGAATCGTTGTCGATGAAGTCGTAGCCGTTTCTCGCCCTACCGCCGAAGTCGTTGTGCGACGTCATCACACCGGTGTCGATGATGTAGGCACTCACGTTCGAGGCCGTGGTGGCGTAGCCGTACTTCCTGTCCAGCGGCAGGTCCCGCTGATCCACCCGGTCCAACCCCCAGGACGGCGGGTTGAGCTGGTCAGCGCTCAGCCGCACCACCCGGTCCTGCTCCACGTAGGCCACGGCCGGGTCGGCCGCCGCCCGCCTGGCCTGCCGCTCACTCATCGTCGCGGAGAACCCGCGCAGCGCGCTCGCGTAGGTCCGCTGCACCGTGCCGCCGTGCCGCTGGGCCACCGTCCGCGCGACGCCGGTCACCGACTGCGCCGACATCTCGTCCTTGAGCACGACGATGTAGCTGTCCTTGATCGCGTCGGCGGCGCCGGCGCCCAGGATCGCACCTTCCTGCGCCTGCGCGACGTTGCCGCCCAGCACGGTCAGCGCGGCGACCGCCGCGCCCACACCGAGACCGGCGAGTCTCATCCGTTTGCCGTTCACATTGTCCCGCACGGGTTCATTCCTCCTAGGCAGGGTGAGTCCAACAGCCCATGTGCTCGAGCCGCCTGACCACTAGGGGTGGAAACGCGTCCTGACGAACGCTGCGCGACAGCGTAAGTCGGAAAATCCCCCGAAGGAAGACCTTGCAACTTCGCCGGAGACGCGGTAGGCCGCCGCCGTCACTCGCTGGACCGCATCAGTGCAGGTCACGAGCACCCTTTTGCCGCGCGGGCGCTACCAGGGGTGGTTGTTACTGAGTCCATGCGGAGCAGTACGCAAAGAATTTCCACCCGATCGGACCACGACGAAAGTCGGTTTTTTTGCGGGCGGAACTTCCGACTTTCGCAGGTCGACAACGCCCCCGCGAGATGCCATCGCAACCAATTCTTGCCAGTCCGACCCCGGCGGAAACGAACCCACTACAACAATTCAGTAACTCGCCGCGAGCAACCCGTTCTCCCGGAGGAAATCCTCGGCGATGTCCAACGGGTTGCGCTTCAGCTCGGTGAACTCGACGTTGAGCCGGGTGAGCTTCTCGGTGGTGAGCACGGCGGACAACTCGTCGAGCGCGCGCACCTCGCGCTCGCCCAGCGTCCCCCGAGCGGCCAGCGGCACGATGTTCTGCGCCGGGAACATGTTCCGGTCGTCGACCAGCGGCACGAACCCGTTGCTCTCGATGGTCGCCGAGGTGCTGAACAGGTCGGCCACGTCGATCTCGCCGGAGCGCAGCGCCGCCACCGTCACCGGCCCGCCCGTGTCGGTCACCCGGATCTCCCGGAACCGGCAGCCGTACACCTGGTCGATCTTCTCCTTCCACCGGTCGGCCCACTGCCCGGGGCCGCCGAACACCAGCTCGGGACACCGCGGCGCGAGCTCGGAGATGGTGGAGATGCCCTGCGCCGCCAGCTCCGGGCGGATCACCAGGACGTCGGTGTCCTGCGCGGGCGCGGGCTCGAGCACCTGGAACCGCTCCGGCAGCACCCGCCGCAGCTCGGCGTACACCTCCTCGGGTGTGGTGGCCGTGGTGTCCGGATCGAAGTAGCGGAGCAGGTTCCCGCTGTACTCCGGCACCAGCGACAGCGACCTGTCCCGCAGCGCCTTCACCACCACCTCGCGGCCACCGACCGGCGGCCGTACGGTCACGTTCTCCGCGCCGGCGTGCCGCAGGGTCCCGGCGTAGATGTGCGCCAGCAGCAGCGACTCCCCCACGTCCGAGGACCCGATGACGATCTCCCCGCCGGACACCCCCTCGGCACCACCCTCCAGCGGGTTCGCGCACGCCGCCAGGAGCAGCAGTACCACGGCCACCACACCGAGCCTCACGCCACACCTCCCGAGGCCGTCGGACGTTGGGCCGCCGTGGCGAGCCGCACGCCGCGCGGCACGGCGGCCCGTTGCAACCCGGCGAACACCAGGTCGAGCACGACGGCGAGCAGAGCGGTCAACACCGCCCCGGCCGCCACCTCGCCGTAGTCGAGGATCGCCAGCCCGTCGAGCACGTACCGGCCGAGCCCACCCAGCCCGATGTACGCGGCCACCGCCGCGGTGGCCACCAGTTGCAGCGTCGCGTTGCGCACCCCGCCGAGCACCAGCGGCAGCGCGATCGGCACCTCGACCTGCCAGAGCCGCTGCCGCCCGGTCATCCCCATCCCCTCGGCCGCGTCGACCACCCGGTCCTCGGTGGCCTGCACCCCGGCGTAGGTGCCGGCCAGCACGGACGGCACCGCCAGCACCACGAGCCCGACCAGCGCGGCGGCCTCGCTGTCGGTGAGCAGCAGGAACAGGAAGGTGACCAGGCCCAGCGTCGGCAACGCGCGGACGGAGTTGCCGAAACCCACCAGCACCAGGCCGCCGCGGCCGGTGTGCCCGACGAACAGCCCCACCGGCACCGCGATCAGCACCGCGATCACCAGCGCCGACAGCACGTACCCGAGGTGTTGCAGCACCCGCCACGGCACACCGTCGACGCCCTGCCAGTTCGCCGGGTCGGACAGCCACCCCCACAGATCCGCGATCACGCCGCACCTCCCGTCACCGGCGCGGGCCGCTGCCACGGGGTCAGCAGCCGGCGCAGCAGCACCAGCAGGACGTCCATCACCAGCGCCAGCACGAGGGTGAGCACGATCCCGACGACGATCGGGGCGAAGTACTCGCGCTGGAAGCCGTCGGTGAACAGCACGCCCAGCCCGCCGATGCCGATCAGCGCGCCGACGCTGACCAGGCTGATGTTGCTCACCGACGCCACCCGCACGCCGGCGGTGAGCACCGGCACGGCCAGCGGCAGCTCCACGCCGAGGAACCGGCGCGCCGGTCGGTACCCCATCGCGGTGGCCGCCGCGACCACGGGCGACGGCACGGCGTCGAGCGCGTCGAGCACCGGGCGCACCAGCAACGCCGCGGTGTAGAGGGTCAGCGCCAGCACCACGTTGACGCTGTTCAGGATCTTCGTCCCGATGATGCCGGGGATCACCACGAACAGCGCCAGCGACGGGATCGTGTACAGCACGTTCGCGCCGACCAGCAGCGCCTTGCGGGCCGGTCGGAACCGGATGCCCAGCCACCCGGCCGCGACCGCGGCGAGCACGCCGAGCAGCAACGGCAGCAGCGCCAGATACAGGTGCTCCAGCAGGGCGTCCCACAGCTGCGCCCGGTTGTTCGCGCTGCCGAGGTAGTCACCCAGCTCGTCGAGGACGCTACCCATGGGCCACTCCCTCGGGATGGTTCTCGATCACGTCCAGCACCTGCCGCGCGGTCACCGCGCCGATCACCTCGCCGCCGGCGTCCACCACCACGCCCAAACCGGACGGCGAGGACAGCGCGGCGTCCAGCGCGCCGCGGATGGGCGCCCCACGCTGGTAGAGCGAGCCGCCCGCGACCAGATGCCCCTCGGTCAGCTTCTCGTCCACAGTGGAACCCGGTGGGAGCCAGCCGCGGGGCTCGCCGGCCGCGTTCACCGCCAGCAGCCACCCTTCCGTGGGCCCGCCCGGCACGTCGCCCAGCGGCACGGTCGGCACCTCGTCGATCCGCACCCGCTCGGCGGACAGGAACGACAGGCCGCGGTAGCCGCGGTCGCGGCCGACGAACCCGGCGACGAAGTCGTCCACCGGGTGCCGCAGCACGTCGGCGGGCGTGCCGTACTGGGCCAGCGCGCCGCCGACCCGCAGTATGGCCACCCGGTCGCCGAGCCGCACCGCCTCGTCGATGTCGTGGGTGACGAACACGATCGTCTTGCCGAGCCGCGACTGCAGCCGGAGCAGCTCGTCCTGCAACCCCTCGCGGACCACCGGGTCCACCGCGGAGAACGGCTCGTCCATGAGCAGCACCGGCGGGTCCGCGGCGAGCGCCCGCGCCACCCCGACCCGTTGCTGCTGGCCGCCGGAGAGCTGGGCCGGGTACCGGGCGCCGAGCTCGGCGGAGAGGCCGACGGTCTCCAGGAGCTCCTTCGCCCGCTCCCTCGCGCGCGCCCGGCTCCAGCCGAGCAGCAGCGGCACCGTGGCCACGTTGTGCAGCACCGTCCGATGTGGAAAGAGCCCGGCGTGCTGGATGACGTAGCCGATCCCCCGGCGCAGCAGTGCCGGGTCCTGGGTGGCGACGTCGGTGCCGTCGAGCAGGATCCGGCCCGAGGTCGGCTCGACCATCCGGTTGATCATCCGCAGCGAGGTCGTCTTGCCGCAGCCGGACGGCCCCACCAGTACGGTGATCGTGCCGTCCGGCACGGTGAGACTCAGGTCGTCCACCGCCACGGTCCCGTTCGGATACCGCTTGGTCACGCCCGCGAACTCGATTCCCACATCCAGCTCCCCTCGCCGCACGCCGCCCGACCGTAACCCACGCCACCGACAACGAGCGGGATGTCCCAGGATCTAGGCTCGGCCGGGTGCACCCGCTCGACGAGTTGTTCGCCGCGCACGGCGTCGCCACCCACCCGCTGCGCCTGGCGCTGGCCAGGCTGGCCGCCGGGTGGTGGGACCTCGACGCCCTGGTCCTGGAGACGGCCGCGCCCCGCCGCAGCGTGCAGGAGCTGCTGGCCGCGCTGGACGGCGACCTCGACCGCGACGGCGACCGGGTGCGGTTGCGGCCGTCCGTGGCGCCGGCCTACGAGCGGTACCAGGTGCCGCCGGCGCCGCCGCCGGACCCGGACACCGTGGCCGGATGGATCGCCGCCGCGCCGCCCCCGCTGCCGGCGCTGGACCACGTGCCGGCCACCCCGGAGACCGTGGTCCGCCGCGCCCGGTGGCTGGACGAGCGGTACGACCTGCGGAACACGCGGCTGGTCTTCCTCGGCGACCACGACCTGACCTCGCTCGCGGTACGGGCGCTGCGCCCCGAGGCGCGGCTGACCGTGGTGGACGTCGACGACCGGGTGCTGGAGTACGTCGACCGGCGCACCGACCGTTCCGTCCGCACCGTGCACGCCGACCTGCGGATCGGGCTGCCGCCCGCGATCGCCGGCGGCGCCGACCTGGTGTTCAGCGACCCGCCGTACACGCCGGAGGGCATGGGCCTGTTCGCCGCGCGGGGCGTCGAGTGCCTCGCCGAGCCGGCCAGGGGGCACCTGCTGCTGGCCTACGGGTACAGCCCGCGGCATCCGGCGCTCGGCGCCAAGGTGCAGCGGGCGCTGGCCGAGCTGGGCCTGGTCTTCGCGGCCATCCTCCCCGGCTTCCACCGCTACACCGGCGCGCAGGCCATCGGCGGCGCGGCCGACCTCTACGTCTGCCAGCCCACCGGCCGCCCGGGCCGGGGCAGGGGCAAGGGCAGGAGCAAGGACAGGAGCAAGGACGACGCCGGGATCTACACGCACGGGCCCCAGTCGGTGGAGGCGGCCGCGAGCCCGGCCGGGCTGATGGACGCGGTCACCGAGCTCGCCGACGGTCGTGAGGTGGTGCGCCGCCGGGCGGACTGGTCGGCGCCGGTCGCCGCGCCGGCCGTGGCACTCGACCTCGGCACCGACCCCGGGCCCTGGCTGCTGCGGGCGCTGCTCGCGGTGAACGCCGACCGGCTGGCCGTGCTGGTGCCCAACCGGCACCCCGACCTCGCCGACGCCGCCGCCCAGGCCGAGCTGCGCCGGCTGGTGGCGCCGAAGTACCGGCTCCGGTTGCTGCGCAGCACCCCGGACGGCACGCACGCCGTGGTGCTCGCCGAGGCCGCTCCGGCGGGCGCGCTCTCCTCGGTGTGGACGCGGGCGCACGGCAAGCTCGGCAACACGCTGCGCGAGGCGCTCGCCGCGACCGGCGCGCTCACCAGGAACGCGGCCAGGCAGCGTGCCACCGAGCTGGTGCCGGACGTCGCCGACCTGCGGCTGCTCGACCTGCCCCGGCACCGGATCGCCGAGCTGCTGGCCGCCACGTCGTAGTGGCCGGCGCCCCGCCGACCGGGCTCAGCCGGTGACCGCGTCGGCGACGGCGGCCTCCGCCACGGCCGCGGCCACCGCGGGCGCCACCCGCGGGTCGAGCGGGCTGGGCACGATCCGGTCGGCGGCGAGATCATCGCTCGCGACCGCCACGATGGCGTCGGCGGCCGCGATCTTCATCCGCTCGGTGATCGCCCGCGCCCCCGCGTCCAGCGCGCCGCGGAACACGCCCGGGAAGGCCAGCACGTTGTTGATCTGGTTCGGGAAGTCGCTGCGTCCGGTGGCCACCACCTTGGCGTACTTCGCCGCCACGTCCGGGTGCACCTCGGGGTCCGGGTTGGACAGTGCGAACACGATGGCGTCGTCCGCCATGCTCTCCAGCAGCGTCTCGTCGATGGTCGAGCCGGACAGCCCGAGGAACACGTCCGCGCCCTTCAGCGCGTCGGCCAGCCCGCCGCGCAGGCCGTGCGTGTTGGTGCTCTCGGCGAGCTCCGCCTTGATCGGGTTCAGGTGGCCCCGGCCGGCGTGGATGATGCCCTTGGAGTCGAGCAGCACCACATCGCCGACGCCGGCCGCCCGCAGGATCCTGGCGCAGGCCACCCCGGCCGCGCCGGCGCCGGAGATGACCACCCGCTGGTCGGCCATGCTGCGGCCGAGCACCAGGTTGGCACCGCGCAGCGCGGCGAGCGTGACGATGGCGGTGCCGTGCTGGTCGTCGTGCATGACCGGGCAGTCCAGCGCCTCCTTGAGCTTGTCCTCCAGCTCGAAGCAGCGCGGCGCGGAGACGTCCTCGAGGTTGACGGCACCGAACGACGGCCGCAGCCGCACCAGGGTCTCGACGATCTCGTCCACGTCGGTGGTGTCCAGCACGAGCGGGATCGAGTCCAGCCCGGCGAACGTCTTGAACAGCACGGACTTGCCCTCCATCACGGGGAGGGAGGCGCTGGCGCCGATGTCGCCGAGGCCCAGGACCGCCGTGCCGTCGCTGACCACGACCACCAGCCGGGCCGCCCAGGTGTAGCGCTCGGCGAGCGCGGCGTCCTCGGCGATGGCGCGGCTCACCTTGGCCACGCCGGGGGTGTAGGCGACCGACAGGTCCCTCGGCTGCGCGATGGGCCGGGTGGCCGCCGCGGAGAGCTTGCCGCCCTCGTGCCCGCGGAAGATCTCCTCGTCGGTCACCGGGGTGTCCCCCGCGACCGACCCGGTGCCGGTGGCGTCCTTACTGGCCTGGTCGTTCATCGCGATTCCCGTCGTCGTTTCCGTCACGGTTCCAGCATCGGCGACCGGCCTCGTGACTCGAGCATAAGACACTTGATTTCTCCGGAACTTACAGCGGAGCCGGCACGACGTCGGAAGACGTCGCCGGCCCCGACGATCAGGGCTCCTCCAGCGGGGCGGGGCGGTGCGGTAGCACCGTCCGCCGGCGAGGGCGTCCGTCGATGGCCTGGTGCGGCGTGACCGCGAACGCGGCGGTTGTACCAGTGTGACAGGCCGGCATCGGGATGCGATGCCTCGGTGCGGTTCACGTCACACGAGAGGCTTCCCGAGCACCCTTTCCCAAGACGTCCATCCGGCTTGTTTGGTCCTGGATAGGGTGTCCGCCATGGATGTGCGCGAGCTGGCCGTACGGGACGCCTACGAGTTCCGTCCCCGTACCTTTCCCGACCACCGCGGAGTTTTCGTCGCGCCATTCCAGGAGGCGGCACTCGTCGAGGCCGTGGGCCACCCGCTGCGGCTGGCCCAGAGCAACCACAGCCGGTCGGTCCGCGGCACCATCCGCGGTGTCCACTTCGCGGAGACGCCGCCGGGCCAGGCGAAGTACCTCTACTGTCCCCGCGGTGCGCTGCTCGACGTCGTGCTGGACGTGCGGGTCGGCTCACCCACGTTCGGGCGGTGGGAAGCGGTACGCCTGGACGACACCGAGTTCCGCGCGGTGTACCTGGCCGAGGGACTCGGCCACGCCTTCCTGGCACTGGAGGACGACACGGTCATGTCCTACCTGTGCTCGATGCCGTACAACCCCGCCATCGAGCACGGGATCAACCCGCTGGACCCCGAGCTCGACCTGCCGTGGCCGGCCGAGCTGACCCCCGTGCTGTCCGAGAAGGACGTGAAGGCGCCCACGCTGGCCGAGGCGCTCACCACCGGGATCCTGCCGGACTACGAGGCGTGCGTCACGCACTACGAGAAGCTCAGGGCGGGGTGAGCAGGTCCTCGGCCAGCACCCGCTCGATGTTGCGCTCGGCCAGCGCGGTGATGGTCAGGAACGGGTTCACCCCGACGTTGCCCGGCACGAGCGCGCCGTCGGTGACGTAGAGCCGGTCGTAGCCGCGGACCCGGCCGTATCCGTCGGTGGCCCTGCCCAGCACGACCCCGCCGAGCGGGTGGTAGGTGAACCGGTTCTCGAACTCACGGGTGTCGCCGAACAGTTCGGAGCGGTAGATCGTCCCGTTCGCCCGGTTGACCTTGTCGAACAGGGCCTTCGCCATGTCGATCGAGGGCTGGCCCTGCGCCGCGGTCCAGCGCAGCCGGGCCGAGTCGCTGGCGGCGTCGTAGGTGAAGTGGCCGCGCTCCGGGTTCCTGGTGATCGCCAGGTAGACGCTCACCCACGTCTCCGTGCCCGCCGGCAGCGGCGCGACCTCGGCGAACACCGGGTGCGCCGGATCGTCCCACGCGTCGATGCCCAGCGCCGGCATCCCGGACTGGGTGGCGCCGGTGGTGTCCCACATGTGGTTGGCCCTGCCCAGCATGACGTTGCCGTTGGTCCCCCAGCCGTGCCCGACCTCCGCGCTCAGCGCGGGCAGCGCGCCGGTCTCCCTGGCCCGCAGCAGCAGCTCGGTGGAGCCGAGGCTGCCGGCGCCGAGGAACAGGTGACGCGTGCCGATCCGCCGGGTGCCGAGCACCGCGCCGACGTCGTCGAGCAGCCGCACGGTCAGCACGTAGGTGCCGTCCGGCTCGCGCTCGATGGAGTGCACCTGGTGCAGGGTGCGGATCGTCACGTTGCCCGTGCCCAGCGCGGCCGCCAGGTAGGTCTGGTCCAGCGACCTCTTGCCGTGGTTGTTGCCGTAGATGACCTCGGCGGCCAGCGCGGAGCGGGGCACCTCGCCGGCCTCCTCGCGCCGCATGTGGTCGAAGTCGTACACGCTCGGCACGAACGTGGTGCGCAGCCCGGTCCGGTGCGCGTGCGTGCGGGACACCCTGGCGTACCGGTACACCTCGCACGTCTCGAACCACGCCGGGTCGACGTGGTTGACCCCCAGCATCGCGCTGGCCCTGGGGAAGTACGTGCGGTACAGCTCGTCGACGTCGATCCCGGGCAGGACCTCGGCGAGGTAGCCGCGTTTCGGGGTCACCGCCATGGCGCCGTTGACCAGCGACCCGCCGCCGACGCCACGGCCGACGTAGACCGACATCTCGCCGTGGTCGACGCGGTCGAGCACGCCGGTGTAGCGCTCGACGTCGCGGTTGACGTCGGCCCAGAGGAAGGTCGCCAACGGCGCCTGCGTGCGGGTCCTGAGCCACGTCGAGCGGCGGTCCGGCTGGAGCATGTCGCAGAAGATCCGGCCGTCCGGGCCCCGCGTGTTCCACAGCCGCCCCATCTCGAGCACGAGGGTGGGGACGCCGGCCTCGCCCAGCCGCAACGCGGTGACCGCGGCACCGTAGCCGGTGCCGACCACGAGGGCCGGGACAAACTCGCGGTCGGTGGCTTCCGCGGTGGGAGTGGTGCCGATCGTGGTCAGGCCGAGCGCCGCGGCGGAGTTGAGCGCGGCGAGGCCGAGGAACCGGCGGCGGGACAGGGCGGAGGGCGACACGGCGGCGGGCATGCGGCGAGCGTTTTGCGCGGACGGCGCCGGCACAAGCACGAAATTGAAACATGTTCTACCAAAGCCGTCTACTTCACCCATCCGGCTCAACGGCTCGGGAAGATCCGGGACGCCCCTCGGGAGCTTCCCGGATGTGCGCGGTCCCGGAACCGGACACCCTGCCGGAATGACCGTAACGCCCAGGAGACCCCGTGCCCACCACCTCGCCGCCGGACTCGCCGCGGTGGCCAGCGCCCTCGCGCTGACCGCCGCCCCGGCGGCCGCGAGTCCCCTTCCCGAGTTCGACTTCACCGACTGCCCCACGCTGCCCGCCGGCGCCGACCCGGCCCGCTGGCGCTGCGAGGTGCTGGTGTCCACCGGCACGCTGCGCATCAGCCGCCGCGAGGTGCCGCTGCGGGCGATGCGGCTGACCTTCGCCGAGGGCCGGCTGGACGGCCGCTACGCCCAGGTCTTCGGCTCGCTGGTGGCCGAGCCCAGCCCCGTCCCCTGGCTGCCCGGGGTCACCCTGCGGCCGCGGTATGCGGGCCACTCCGACTTCGAGAGCAACGACGAGCGCAAGGGCGAGATCGACCTCGCCTTCACCGTCCGCGGCCCGCTGCCGGGAGCGAGCTGCGCGATCGGCAGCGAGGTCGAGCCGGTGCACTCGGAGATCCAGCAGGTGGGCGAGACCGAGCTGCTCTCGCCGGACCCGCCGGTGCTGCGCTTCCGGTCGGTCGACGAGCGCCTGGCGCTGCCCGCGACGACCGGCTGTGGGCCGCTGGCCCGGCTGCTCGACCACCGGCTCGGGCTGCCCTCGCCGAGCGGCCGGAACAGCCTGCGCCAGGTGACCCTCGTCGGCCTGCGGCCCTACGCCTGAGCGCGCTCCTTCTTGCGGGTCACCCAGATGGTGATGGTCCCGGTCACCACCGGCGTGCCGGCCGTGTCCGTGATGGTGACCGGGACGTCGAGGTCGACGCCCTCGTCACCGAACTCGGGGATCGCCGGCAGCTCGGCCACCGCGGTGAGCGAGGTCTCGGCCTTGGCCACGTAGCGCACCGTCATGCCCTTGGGCAGCCAGCGATGGGTGGGCGGCACGGTCGCCTCGGCGAGCATGCCCATGGCGATCTCGGCGAGGTTGCACGCGGCGATGGCGTGGAAGGTGCGGATGTGGTTGTACACGCCCCACCACTTGGGCGCGCGCACCACGCACCGCCCCGGCCGCAGCTCCCGCACCGAGGGCAGCACGGTGCGGAAGTAGGGCACCCGGAGGCACAGCGCGGCGGAGAACAGCTGCCGCCCTCCCGGTTTGCCGGACAGCCGTCGCCACATCGCGAAGGTCGGGTTCTCCGCCATCGTGCACACTCCGTTCCCGGCCGAATGTTACTGATCGGTAGCCAACCAGAGGGGCGGCTATATTCGCAACGTGGCGCACGTCCTGTACCTGCTCCGGCACGGTGAGACCGAGTGGTCGGCCACCGGCCGGCACACCGGCCGCACCGACATCCCGCTGACCGGGGCCGGGCGGGAGCAGGCCCGCGCCGCCGCCACCACGTTGGCGGCGCTGCGCGGCGACGCCGCCCCCGCGCTCGTCCTCACCAGCCC
The DNA here is from genome assembly GCF_900115565.1 of Amycolatopsis arida. GTDB lineage: Bacteria > Actinomycetota > Actinomycetes > Mycobacteriales > Pseudonocardiaceae > Yuhushiella > Yuhushiella arida. The sequence continues at coordinate 297,399 of NZ_FOWW01000002.1, forward strand.
GCGGCGGCGCGCCCTGCACACCGCGGAGCTGGCCGGGCTTCGGGTGACCGAGACCACCGAGGACCTCGCCGAGTGGGACTACGGCGAGTACGAGGGCATCACCACCGCCGACATCCGCCGGACGGTGCCGGGCTGGACCGTCTGGACCCACCCGAGCCCCGGAGGGGAGGGCCCCGAGCAGGTCGCCGATCGGGCCGACCGGGTGCTCGACCGGGTCGCCGCGACACTGCCGGAAGGGGACGTCGTCCTGGTCGGGCACGGCCACTTCGGCAGGGTGCTCGTCGCCCGCTGGCTCGGCCTGCCCCCGGGCGCCGGCGTCCACTTCGGCCTCGCGCCGGCGAGCGTCAGCGCGCTCGGTCACGAGCGCGGCCGGCCGCAGCTGCGACACCTCAACGTCCCCCCGCCCTTCCGGACCCAGCCGAGCAGGAGAGGACAGCCGTGACCGACGAGCGCGTCCACCGAGTACGGGAGTCCGATGTGGAGGCGGTGGTCGGGCTCGTGCACGAGCTCGCCGAGTACGAGCGGGCGCCCCGCGAGTGCCAGCTCGCCGAACGCGGCTGCTGACCGACCGCGATCCCGACGTCCGGGGACACGGACAGCCCGTGCGGCTAGCCGGCGTCGCGTCGCTCGTCGCGTTCCCTGGCCTCCACGCGACCGGCGTACCCGCCGCGCCGAGCGGCCTCCTCCTCCGACTCACCCTCCCGCATCCCGAGCGCCCAGGCCCGGGAGGGGCGGCGGAAGAGCAGCACGACGACCAGCACTCCGGCGGCCATCAGCGGCACGCCGAACTCGGGCCGCGCCGAGGGGCCGGTGGCGTACCAGCCGACCCCGACCACCACCAGCGCCAGCACCACGGCCGGCGAGCGGGCCCACGTCCTGCCGAGCAGCAGGCCACCCGCGCAGGCGAGCACCCCGGCGGCGAGCAGCGCGTAGTAGGCCACCTCGGCGTAGATGTCGCCGCCCACCGTCGACTGCCCCCGCAGGGCCGTCACCAGCAGCAACACGGCGAGGGCGAGCGCGGCGAGCCCGGGCAGCGCGGTGAGCGCCCCGGCGACGCGTACCTCGCGCGGCGCCGGCGAGATCCTGTCGACGAGCGGCACCCCTGCTGGCCTTCCTCGAACGCTGGACGCACGGCCTCCGAGTGACCGTGTGTGAACGGTTTCGATCGTATGCCACCCGGTCGGCCGTTGGCCCGCGGCCTTCCACGAGTCATGATCTGAACAGTCGTCGACGAGCGGGCGGTCGGCCCGGGTGCACTTGTCACGACAGCGGAAGGTCGCTGGACGAACGGAGGGCAACCGGCAGGTACGGGCAGGAGTCGACACATCCCTCACGCGCGCGGACGGATCACGACCGGTGGCGTGCCGGCACCGGTCGCGGGCCGGGCTTTCGCCCAACGCCCACTTCCCCGGATCGGACGCCTCCCCGATCGGGCGCTGCGCCGGTGGAAGACACCGTCTCGGCCGGCGGGTTCGACGTGACGAGTTTCCCAGCGCCACCCGATCGGGGCGCCCGGTCACTTACTCTCGAGTAATGCGCGCAGTCCTCGTGGTGAACCCGCAGGCGACCGCGACCACCGCGGGGGGTCGTGACGTGCTCGCCCACGCGCTGGCCAGCCAGCTGAAGCTGGACGTGGTGGAGACCGAGCACCGCGGCCACGCGATGGCCGTCGCCACGGCCGCGGCCGGCGACGACATCGACCTGGTGGTCGCCCACGGCGGCGACGGCACGGTGAATGAGGTCGTCAACGGGTTGCTCGCGGGCATCGGCGGCCGGCCGGGCGTCGCCGACACCGTACCCATGCTCGGGGTCGTGCCCGGCGGCTCGGCGAACGTGTTCGCCCGCGCGCTCGGCCTGCCTCGCGACCCGGTGGAGGCCACCTACCGGCTGCTGCACGCCATCGAGGAGCACCGGAGTCGCCGGGTCGGGCTCGGACTCGCCGACGGCCGCTGGTTCACCTTCAACGCCGGACTGGGTTGGGACGCCGACGTGGTGGCCGGCGTCGACCGGCGCCGTGGCAAGCGCACCGGGCCGTCGCTGTACCTGCGGATGGCCGTGGCGTGCTATCTGCGTCCCCCGGCGGGCCGACCACCGCTGACCGTACGGGTGCCCGGCGCGGAGCCGGTGACGGTGCGCACGGTGTTCGTCTCCAACACGGATCCGTGGAGCTACCTCGGCTCCCGGCCGGTGCACCTCAACACCGAATGCTCGTTCGACACCGGACTCGGCGTGTTCGCGCTGCGCGGCCTCGCGCTGCCCACCGTGCTCCGGCACCTTCGGCAGGCGTTGCGGGCCAATGGCCGGCACCGGGGCCGCCGCCTGGTCCGGCACGACGACATGCCCATCGTGCGGGTCGATTCCCCCGAACCGGTGAACTTCCAGGTCGACGGGGATCTCGTCGGTCAGCGCACCGGCGTGGAGTTCGTCAGCGTGCCCAACGCGCTCAGGGTCGTGCTCTGACGGTCGAGGGCATCCCGTTGATCGCTCGCGGCAAACTCACGGTTGCCGTTCGTCGACGGAGACGCTCCGCTCACCGCATCACTCCTTCCGACGGGTGGCGCATTTCGGGCGGAAACCGCTGGTCAGGACGGTAGCTCGGGCGGGTGAGCTGACTCACCGATCTCCGGAAAACCCTTGTCGAACTCTCTGCTTCGTGAAAGCATTCACAAGCACCCCAAAAACGACCGCCATGACGACTGTGGCGCGGCGTGCCGCGCCCCCTCGAAGGAGCTCACAGAAATGGACTGGCGCCACCGCGCAGCCTGCCGAGACGAGGACCCCGAGCTGTTCTTCCCCGTGGGAACCAGCGGTCCCGCGCTCTCGCAGATCGCCCAGGCGAAGGCCGTGTGCCACCGCTGCACCGTCGCGTCGGACTGCCTGGCCTGGGCCTTGGCCAGTGGTCAGGACGCCGGCGTGTGGGGCGGCATGAGCGAGGACGAGCGTCGCGCCCTCAAGCGGCGTCGCGCGCACATCGGTACCCGTTCCAACGCCTGACACAACATCACGCCCGCCGACCGGCACCGGACTCCAGCACCCGATGCGCCGGGTACGGCAGGGCACCCCGGAAACACCCAGTGACTTCTGCCGGAAACGGCAAGTCCTCCCGCGGAATACGTTCGAGGGTCGGCACCGATGCGGTGCCGACCCTCGAACGTCTCCACCTCCGGCCAGCCCACCAACGTGGACGGCGAACACGCCGACGCGAGCGGCAAACACGAGGTTTGAGCGTCGAACTCGGGGGCGGCGAAGGTAGAGCTCCGGGGGTCAGCGGAAGGCTCGGCTGAGGGGGATGCGCAGGGCCGCCTCGGTGCCGCCCTGCCGCCGCACGGTGTCCACTGTATCCTGCTCGCCGCCCTGTCCGCTTGGGACGGTGGGGGAGGGCGCGATGCCGCGCAGCGACAGGGATCCGCGCAGTTCGGACTCCACGAGAGTACGCACGATCTGCAACCCCAGCCCCTCGGCGCGTTCCAGCGAGAACCCCGACGGCAGCCCGCGGCCGTTGTCCCGGATCAGCACGTCCATCCGCCGTGCGGAGCGCTCCACGACGATCTCCACCTTGCCGGGCCGGCTGTCCGGAAAGGCGTGCCCGAGCGCGTTCTGCACCAGCTCGGTGATCACCATCACCAGCGGCGTCGCGATCTCGGCAGACACCACACCGAACGACCCGGTCCGCCGCAGCGACACCTGCGACTCCGCGGTGGCCACCTCGCCGACCATCGGCAGTACGTTGTCCAGCAGCTTGTCCAGGTCGACCCGCTCGTCCACCGACATCGACAGCGCCTCGTGCACCAGCGCGATCGACGCGACCCGCCGCACCGACTCCTCCAGCGCCTGCCGGGCCTCGGGGCTGGACGTGCGGCGGGACTGCAGCCGGAGCAGCGCGGCCACGGTCTGCAGGTTGTTCTTCACCCGGTGGTGGATCTCCCGGATGGTGGCGTCCTTCGACAGCAGCGCCCGGTCCCGCCGCTTGACCTCGGTGACGTCGCGGACGAGCACCAGCGCGCCGGCCGGCTGCCCCGCGGGCCGCAACGGCAACGCGCGGAACAGCACCACCGCGCCGCGCCGGCTGTCCACCTCGATCCGGTTGGTCGGCTTGCCGGCCAGCGCGTCGAGGATCCGGTGGGACACCTCGGTGGCGTCGAACGGGTCCCGGACCAGCGACCGGGTCAGTGGCGCCAGCCGGACCCCGACGAGGTCGGACTCGTGCCCCATCCGGTGGTAGGCCGACTGCCCGTTGGGGCTGGCGAACACCACCGATCCGGCCGAGTCGAGCCGGATGAGGCCGTCCCCCACCCGTGGGCTGGTGTGCACGTCCGTGGTGGTGCCGGTGCCGGGGAACGTGCCGTCGGCCACCATCTGGCAGAGATCGGCGGCGCTGCCCAGGTAGGCGATCTCCAGCGGACTGGGCACCCGCGGCGCGGCCAGGTTGGTCTCCCGGCTCAGCACGGCGATGACCTGGTCGCGGAAGGCGACCGGAATGGCCTCCCGCCGCATCGGCAGGTCCAGGTACCAGTGCGGGTCCTCCTCCCGGCAGATCCGGACCTCGCGGATCGCCCTGGCGAGCTGCGGGTGGTCCTCGGTGGTGAACCGGGTCCCGACGACGTCCTCGGGGTGCGCGGTGGGCGCCGTGGTCGGCCGGGCCTGCGCGACGCAGACGAAGTCGCCCTCGCCGTCGGCGGCACTGTCGACCGGCACCCAGAGCAGGAAGTCCGCGAACGACAGGTCGGCGAGCAGCTGCCACTCCGCCACCACCAGCTGCAGGTGGTCGGCCGCCTCACCGGAGAGACCGGTGTGCTCGGCGAGCAGCTCAGCGAGTGTGGACACCTCGGACTCCATCCCCTCCCGGCACCGCGCGTGCCGGCGCCCATGACACACTAGGACGGTAGCCCGAGCGCCGTCCCGGTCCGCGGGCGGTGCGCCACGGGCGCCGCCGTGCTCCGGGCCGTGTGCGCACCGGCCACCGGTCGACCGGACGACCCGAACCCGAGGAGTGAGAGATGTCGAAGCGAGCCCGCAAGCGTCGCGACCGCAAGAAGCGCGGCGCCAACCACGGCAAGAAGCCCAACGCCTGAGCCAGGCTCGGCAGCTCGCGAGGACCCCGGTACCGCCACGGCGCCGGGGTCCTTTCGCGTGGTGCTAGTCCGTGCGCTGCTCGATGCTGATCTCGGTGCGCTCGACGGTCAGGTCGCGGCGCTGCTCGACCGTCTTGCGGATGGTGGCACGCAGCCGGCGCCTCAGGTCTTCCGGCGCGTGCTCCCCGCCACACTTGCGGGCCAGCAGCTGCTTGATCTGCTCGTCGATGCCGTACTGCTCCAGGCACGGTGGGCAGCGCTCGAGGTGCCGACGAAGCTCGGCCTCGTGGTCCGGACTGCACTCCTTGTCCAGCAGCAGGTAGATCTCGGCCAGCGCCTCGTCACAGTTCACCTTGTCGGAGTCCCCGCAGCCGCTCATCGCCCAGCCACCTCCTGTTGGGCCGAACGGACGAAGCCACGGTCACGGGCCACGTCGGCGAGCAACGTGCGGAGCTGGCCCCGCCCGCGGTGCAGGCGGGACATGACAGTGCCGATCGGCGTGTCCATGATCTCGGCGATTTCCTTGTAGGCGAAGCCTTCGACGTCGGCGAGGTACACCGCCAGCCGGAAGTCCTCGGGCAGCTGCTGCAACGCGGCCTTGACGTCGGAGTCCGGCAGCTTGTCCATCGCCTCCACCTCGGCCGAGCGCAGGCCGGTCGAGGTGTGGCTCTCCGCCTTCGCGAGCTGCCAGTCGGTGATCTCCTCGGTCGGCTGCTGCACGGGCTGGCGCTGCCGCTTCCGGTAGCTGTTGATGTAGGTGTTGGTGAGGATCCGGTACAGCCACGCCTTGAGGTTGGTGCCCGCCCTGAACGAGGAGAACGCGGCGTAGGCCTTCAGGTACGTCTCCTGCACCAGGTCCTCGGCATCGGCCGGGTTGCGGGTCATCCGCAGGGCGGCCGAGTACAGCTGGTCCAGCAGGGGCATCGCGTCCCGTTCGAAGCGCTCGGCGCGTTCCTCGGCGGTCTCGTCCGTGGTCTCCGCGGGATCCTGCGTGCTCGGCAAACCGTTCCCTTCCCGATCGCGGGTGTCGGCGCCCGGCGTGCCCACGCGGCGGGGCGCGCGCGTGGTCGGGTGCGCATACGACAGTTCCGAGGATACGCCCCCCGATGCAGACCGCGCGTCGCCGCGGTCGGGACGGAGCTCGGTGGGTTCGAGGGTGGCCAGCACGTGGCGTTCCAACGCGTGACCTCGGCCGGGAATTCCCGCGCGCCGCCGCGCGGGGCCGTCCTAGGATTCGGCCCATGGCAGGCAAGGGCACGCCAGCGACGGCACTGCTGGCGAAGCGGAAGGTGGCGCACACGCTGCACGCCTACGAGCACGACCCGCGGCACGAGTCCTACGGGACGGAGGCCGCCGAGGCGCTCGGCCTCGATCCGGACCGGGTGTTCAAGACGCTGGTGGCCGAAGTGGACGGCCGGCTCACCGTGGGTGTGGTGCCGATCACCGCGCAGCTGGATCTCAAGGCGCTCGCCGCCGCGGTGGGTGGCAAGAAGGCCAGGCTGGCCGACCCGGCCGCCGCGCAGCGCGCCACCGGCTACGTCGTGGGCGGCATCTCCCCGCTCGGCCAGAAGTCCCGCCTGCCGGTGGTGGTGCACTCCTCGGCGACACGGTTCCCCACGGTGTACTGCTCGGCCGGTCGGCGCGGGCTGGAGGTCGAGCTGGCCCCCGCCGACCTGGTCGCGCTGTCCGGCGCCACCGTGGCCGACATCGCCGCCCGAGTTCCCGCCAGGGAGTGAGCGAGCTCCGACCGCAAAGGGGGGACGGCCGCCGCCCGGTCGGCGAGGGTCGGGCGGAACGCCGCGGCGGGCTGGCACACCGCCGGCGACACCGGTGCGCCGTCGGGTGGCTACAGCAGCGGGCGCAGCACCCGGGGCAGCCACTCCGCGACCGCGCGGTGCACGGCGTCGAGGTCGGCCTCGAGGCTGTGGTCGCCCGGCACCACGACGACCTCGTGGTGCCGGCCCGCCGCCGGCCGGCCGAACGGGTCGCGGTCGCCCTGGACGACGAGGGTGGGCACCTCCACGGCGTCCAGCTCCGGTTGCCGCGACCGGTCCGGCCGGCCCGGCGGATGCACCGGGAAGGCCAGGCAGAGCACGGCGACGGCCTGGCCGGGCGCGGCCGTGCGGCAGGCCACCCTGGCACCGGAGGAGCGCCCGGCGAACACCAGCGGGAGGTCGGCGAACCACCGCCCGCCCAGCTCCTCGGCCACGGTCAGCCACGCCTCGTCGAGCTGCTTGGCCGGTGCCGGTGCCCGCCGGCCGGCCACCCGGTACGGCTGCTCGACCAGCGCCACGTGCACCCCGGCGGCCTGCGCGGCCCTCGTCGCGGCGACCAGGTCGGGGGCGGCGAGCCCGCCGCCGGCGCCGTGCCCGAGCAGCAGCGCGGCGGAGCCCTCCTCGGCGCAGTGCAGCTCGGCCCGGGCCGGGCCGTACGCGGTGTCGATCGTCGCGCGGGTCATCGCCCCGGCACGTCGAACAGGGTGTCCTCGGCGGGGGCCCCGTCGAGCGCGACCGGCTCCGGCTCGACCCGCTCGAGCAGCTCCGGCCCGTTGTTGCGCACGTTGTTCACCTTGGTCGACACCGGGCGCAGCTCGAGCGCGTCCACCACGTCGAGTGGCGGCGGCGCGAGCAGGTCGGTGGCGTCGGCGTTGTCCGGGTCGAGCCACGCGTCCCAGCGGTCCCGGGGCAGCAGCAGCGGCATCCGGTCGTGGATGTCGGCGAGCTGGCCGACGGCGTCGGTGGTGAGCACCGAGAAGGTGACGAGCGGCTCGGTGTCCTGGTCGTCGCTCTTCGGGTCCCGCCAGCTCTCCCAGATTCCGGCGAACGCCAGCGAGGAGCCGTCCCGGCGGGTCGTGTAGAACGGCTCCTTCGGCGCCTTCTTCTCCCCGGTCGCCCGCCACTCGTACCAGCCGTCGGCGGGAACCAGGCAGCGGCGGCGGGCCAGCGCCTTGCGGAACGCCGGCTTCTCCGTCGCCGTCTCCGCCCTGGTGTTGATCATCCGGTTGCCGATGGCCGGATCCTTGGCCCAGAACGGCACCAATCCCCAGCGCATCACCCGCAGGCTGCGCACGGCCGGCTCCTCCTCGAGGACCTTCCCCTCGGCGTCCCGCGGGTGCCGCTGTACCACGGTGACCGCGTTCCTGGTCGGCGCCTTGTTGTAGTCAGGGGTGCCGGCTTGCCCCTCGGTGGCGTCGACCGCGTCGAACTCCGCGGCGAGCTTGGCGGGGTCCTTGGTCGCGGCGTAGCGACCGCACATCGCAGTCCTCCTTCTGGGCGTCCTTCCCTCACCTTATGCAGGTGACCGACAGCCGGCAGCCCGCCACGCCCCGAGCCGCGGGACGGGACCGCACGGCAGGAGTCGCGCGACCGGCACCGGTGGGATGGGGGATCATCGGTGCTGTCCGCCGAACACCATGGCAACGCAGAACGGCAGGGAGGCGAGCACGGTTTGGCCCGCAGGGACTGGCGCAGCCTCGACGAGTCCGACGTCAGGGTCCGCCCCGGCAGGGGGTCGCGGCCCCGCAGCAAACGCCGTCCCGCGCACGCCGACGCCCGGCCCGCCATGGTCGTCGGCGTGGACAGGGGCCGCTGGACCTGCGCGCTGGACTCCGACCCGGAGCGGCTGGTCGTCGCCATGCGGGCGCGCGAGCTGGGCCGGACGCCGGTGGTGGTCGGCGACGTGGTGGGCCTGGTCGGCGACGTCAGCGGCCAGCCGGACACCCTGGCCAGGATCGTGCGGGTGGAGGACCGGTCGAGCGTGCTGCGCCGCACCGCCGACGACACCGACCCCTTCGAGCGGGTGGCCGTCGCCAACGCCGAGCAGCTGCTCATCGTCACCGCGCTGGCCGACCCGCCGCCGCGCACCGGGTTCGTCGACCGCTGCCTGGTGGCCTGCTACACCGGTGGGTTGGAGCCGGTGCTGTGCCTGACGAAGGCCGACCTCGCCAGCCCGGACGAGTTGCTCGCCCAGTACGCCGACCTGGACGTGCCCTGGGTGGTCACCCGCTACGACCAGGACTCCCCCGAGCTCGCCGAGCGGCTGCGCGGCCGGGTGTCCGCGCTGGTCGGCCACTCCGGTGTCGGCAAGTCGACACTGGTGAACCGGCTGGTGCCGGACGCCGGGCTGCGCACCGCCGAGGTGAGCGCGGTCGGCAAGGGGCGGCACACCTCGGTCAGCGCGGTCGCCCTGCCACTGCCCGGCGGCGGCTGGGTGGTCGACACCCCGGGGATTCGGTCGTTCGGGCTCGCGCACGTCACGCCGGACGACATCGTGGCGGCGTTCCCCGAGTTCGCCGCGCCGGCGGAGGAGTGCCCGCCGGGCTGCGGGCACCTCGGCCCGCCGGAGGACCCGGACTGCGTGCTCGACGACGTGGTGGCCGCCGGGCAGGCCCGGCCGAGCCGGTTGGAGTCGCTGCGCCGACTGCTGGCGTCGCGGGCGGGCGTGGATGCCGAAACCGGGGACCCGACGTGAGAACCTGCGGTAGATTTCGGCGACGAACACCTTCGTGTGGAGAGGTCGCACGACGAGAGGAAAGCAGGTTCGCATGCGTAGGACGGCCCTGACGGCCGCCGGTGTCGCGCTGGTCATCGCGCTCGCCGGATGTGGTGGCAAGGACGGTGGCTCGGCCACCCCGATCGACAACCCGGCGCAGGGCGGCGGCGCGACGATGTTCGCCTCGATCCAGGAGCTGGCCCAGGCGGCGACGGCCCAGACCCAGAAGAGCCAGTCGGCGAGGTTCACCTTCGAGATGGACATGGCCGGCCAGAAGGCGTCCGGCTCCGGCCAGGGCCGGTTCGTGGGGGAGAACCCGGCGATGTCCATGACGATGGGCATGGGCGGGCAGTCGATGGAGGTGCGGCTCGTCGACAATGCCCTGTACATGAAGATGCCGGAGGGCTCGGCCCCCGAAGGCATGAAGCCGTGGATCAAGACCTCCCTCGACGGCGACGACCCGATGTCGCAGAGCGTTCGCCAGTCGCTCGGGCAGAACGACCCGGCCAAGACGTTGGACATGATCCAGGAGGCCGGCGGCAAGATCGTCAAGAGCGAGCAGGCCCAGCTCGACGGGCAGCCGACCACGCACTACGTGATCGAGGTCGACGCCGTGAAGATGATGGAGAAGCAGGGCCAGGCCAACCCCATGCTCGACTCCGCGGAGGGCCGTCAGGCGATGGAGCAGATCGGCACCATCCCGATGGAGCTCTGGCTGAACGGCGACCAGCTGCCGGTGCAGGTGGTCATGGACATGTCGAAGATGATGGAGGCCGCGGGCCAGGCGGGGCAGACCGGCAAGATGACCATGAAGTACACCGACTGGGGCGCACCGGTGACCATCGAGGCGCCGCCGGCCGACCAGGTGACCGAGCGCTGAAGCAGCCCTCGCTCCGACTGACCCACCTCGACGGCGCTCCCGGACTCACCGGGAGCGCCGTCGTCGCGTCTGGTGGTGTAACGCCGGGCGCGGTGGAGCGAACAACATGCCGAACGGCGGTGTCGAAACTTCTCGCGGTGGCGCCGGTCACTCATCCAGGCCCTCTCGCAAGGAGTCACCATGCGCTCACGTCCCCGGCTCGCCGGTGCCCTGGTCACCGCGGCCGCCGTGCTCGCCCTCACCGCCTGCGGCAGCGAGCCCACCCCATCGGCACCGCCGGCCAGTCCGTCGCCGACCAGCGAGACACCGAAACCACTGACCGATTTCGCCGAGCTGAACCGGCTCACCCACGAGCGGTTCATGAACTCGGGCACCGGCAGGCTCGCCATGACCCTGGACGCGCCGGGCATGCGCGGCACCACGATGAACGGTGTGTACCGGGTCGACGGCGACGAGCTGTCGTTCGACATGGAAATGGTCGTCCAGGGCTCGGACCTCCGGTTCGTCACGCTGCCCGGTGAGTCCTACCTCCGGCTGCCGGAAGGGCAGGCCCCCGACCCGAGCACGCCCTGGATGAAGGTCGACCCCGACTCCACGGACGAGGACATGCGGGACATGGCCGAGATGCTCGCGGGCATGCGGGAGCAGGTCGCCGAGTTGGACACCGCGTTCGGCGACGCCGGCCGGATCACCGGCAGCGAGGTGACCGAGCTGGACGGCCGGCCGGCCGTCAGGTACGACTTCGTCGTCGATCTGGCCACGTACGCCGCGAGCGCCCCGAAGAGCGAGAAGGAGACGATGGAGGAGCTGGTCAAGGACGGCGCCACCGAGCTGCGCGGCACGATGTGGACGACGCCGGACCACCTGCCGCTGCAGTTGGAGACCGAGGGTGTCGGCGGCTCCTCGTCGATGAAGTCCTCGGAGAAGCACACCGGGCACGGCGAGCCGGTGACCATCGAGGCACCGCCCGCCGACCAGCTCATGGCCAGCTGAGCCGGCCGGCCCCGGCACGCCCTCCGCGGCGTGCCGGGGCCGACGCCCGCCTCAACCCATGTCTCAGCCCATGTCTCAGCCCACGTCTCAGCCCATGTGGGGGTAGCGGATGTCGGTCGGCGCGTCGAAGGTCTCCTTGATCGACCGCGGGCTCGTCCAGCGGAGCAGGTTGAACATCGACCCCGCCTTGTCGTTGGTGCCCGAGGCCCGGGAGCCGCCGAACGGCTGCTGCCCGACGACCGAACCGGTCGGCTTGTCGTTGAGGTAGAAGTTGCCGGCGGTGAACCGCAGCGCCCGGTGCGCCCGCTCGATCGCCCGCCGGTCGTCGGCGAACACCGCGCCGGTCAGCGCGTAGGGCGCCGAGCTGTCCACGACCTCCAGGATCCGCTCGTGGTCGGCGTCCGGGTACACGTGCACCGCCATGATCGGACCGAAGTACTCGGTGCGGAACATGGTGTGGCCGGGGTCGTCGGACAGCAGCACCGTCGGCTCCACGAACCAGCCGACGCTGTCGTCGCAGTGCCCGCCGACGAGCACGCTCAGCGCCGGGTCACCGTCCACGCCGGACAGCGCGTCGCGGTGCTTGGCGAACGCCCTCGCGTTGATCACCGCGCCGCCGAACAGCGAGAAGTCGGAGATGTCGCCGTACTTCACGGAACGGGTGACGTCGGCGAGCCGCTCGCGCAGGCCGCCGTCCCACAGCGACCGCGGCAGGTAGGCTCGCGAGACCGCCGAGCACTTCTGCCCCTGGTACTCGAACGCGCCGCGGACCAGCGCGGTGACCAGCTTGTCCGGGTTCGCCGAGGGGTGCGCCACCACGAAGTCCTTGCCGCCGGTCTCCCCCACGATCCGCGGGTAGCCGCCGTAGGTGTCCAGGTGCTCGGTGATCGTGCGCCACAGCAGCTTGAACGTGGTGGTGGACCCGGTGAAGTGCAACCCGCCGAACCCGCTGTCGGCCAGCGCGACCCTGCTCACCGCGTGCCCGTCGCCGGTGACCATGTTGATCACGCCCGGCGGCAGCCCGGCCTCCTCCAGCACCTGCATCGTGTAGTGCGCGGCGAGCTGCTGGCTGGGCGTGGGCTTCCACACCACGGTGTTGCCCATCAGCGCCGGCGCGGTGGGCAGGTTGCCGGCGATCGCGGTGAAGTTGAACGGGGTGATCGCCACGACGAACCCGTCCAGCGGCCGGTACTCCATCCGGTTCCAGGCTCCCGGCACCGAGTTCGGCTGCTCGGCGAGGATTCGCCGGGCGTAGTGCGCGTTGAACCGCAGGAAGTCGATCAGCTCGCAGGCGGCGTCGATCTCCGCCTGCTGCACCGACTTGGACTGGCCGAGCATGGTGGCCGCGTTCAGGGTGTCCCGGTACGGCCCGGAGATCAGCTCCGCCGCGCGCAGGAAGACCGCGGCGCGCTCGTCGAAGGGCAGCTCGCGCCACCCGGGCGCGGCCTGCTTGGCGGCCGCGACCGCGTCGGCGACGTCCTCGTCGGTCGCCTGGGCCGACACGCCGAGCACGTGCGCGTGGTCGTGCGGTTGCACCACGTCGAAGGTCTCCCCGCCGGCGAACCGGCGGCGGCCGCCGATGGTCTGCGGCAGCTCGTGCTTCTCCGCCGCGAGCTCGGCCAGCCGGCGCTGCAGCGACTCGCGCTCGGTGGTTCCGGTCGCGTAGCTGTGCACCGGCTCGTTGACCGGGGTGGGCACGGACGTGACGGCATCCATGTCTGCATCGCCTCCTCGGGCCTGCCTCGTGGGCTGGTGTCCGCCCCCCATCCTGACACTCGGCGCGCGGAACTACATCAGGTCGAGCAGGAACGGCAGCTCCTGGGTGGCGTACCAGGCGAGCTGGTGGTCCTCGGTCTCGCCGATGGCGAACTCGGCATCCGGGTCGCCGAGGTCGGCCGCGTCCACCACGTCCGCGGCGGCCCGCACCGCCGGCTCGGCCTCCGCGGTGTCGACGTGCACCGCCACGATGTCGGCCAGCGACACCGGGCCGGACACCCGGACGGCGGCGCTGTCCAGGTCCGGACGCAGCGTGGCGGCGGAGTCCCCGACGTCGGCGGACACCACCACCCGCCGGGCCGGCTCGGCGCCGTCCTCGGCGGCGATCAGCCGCAGCGACGCGCGGGCGGCCTCGAGCAGCGCGGCGTACTCCAGCTCCTCGGTGTCACCGCTGGTGTAGGACTCCCGCAGAGCGGGGGTCAGCGCGAAGCCGGTGCCGTTGACCGGCGTGAACACCTCGTCGGCGACGAGCTGGCGCAACGTGCCGACGGTGGCCGGCAGATAGACCCTCACGAGCTCTTCCTTTCCGCTGGCGGGTCGGGTTCACCAGGCGGCACGGACCTCGCCCAGCTCCGCCAGCGACTCCGCGATCATGCCGGCGAGCACGTCCACGTCGGAGACCGCTTTCCGGTCACCGTTGAGTCCGAAGTAGACGCCGCCGGCGTACGAGGTGACGCCGATGGCCAGCGCCTGGTTGCGCACCAGCGGCATCACCGGGAACATCTCGATCATCCGCGCCGAGCCGGCGTACAGCGGCCGCTGCGGGCCCGGCGAGTTGGTGACCAGCAGGTTGAAGATCCGCCCGGACAGCGAGCCGGCCGTCCTGGCGCCCAGCGAGTGCAGCGTGGCCGGGGCGAAGCCGCCGACTCGCAACAGCGCGCGGGCGCCGACCGAGCGGCCCGACGCGACGTGCTCGGCCATGGCGTGGCCGACGTGTTGCAGCCGGAGCACCGGGTCGGGCTCGCCGACCGGGAGATCCACCAGGTGGGCGATCACCTCGTTGCCGATCAGCGCGGCCGGGGAGAACTCGGCGAGCTCGGCGTCCCGGACGGCCAGCGGGACCAGCGCGCGGACGGTGCCGTCGGCGGTGAGCTCCATCCCGCGGGAGAGCAGCCACTCGCGCAGCGCGCCGGTGACGGCGGTGAGCACGACGTCGTTCACCGTGCCGCCGTGCCGGGCGCGGATCCGCCGGTAGTCCTCTAACCGGGTGCGGACCACCGCGAAGACCCGGCCACCGGAGACGGGCACGTTGAGCGGGCCGCTGGGCGCGGGCCGGACCATGGTCCGCAGCGCGGACGCGAGGTCGCCGACCGTGCCGGCCACCTTCCCTGCCGTGGCCGCGGCGTCCTGCGCGGCGGCGCGGACGTTCTCCACCAGCTCACCCGGGCGCTGCACCGCCTCGGTGACCGCGTCGAGCACGAGCTGCGCCCTGCTCGGCCGGTGCCGCGGCGTCCAGGTGTCCTCGAAGGGCACGCGCTCCTGCGGCTGGGCGTCCAGGATGAGCTGGCCGAGCTCGATGGTGCCGATGCCGTCCACCACCGACTGGTGGGTCTTGGTCACCAGCGCCACCCTGTCGCCGGCGAGCCCCTCGACGAAGTAGGCCTCCCACAGCGGTCGCTCCTTGTCCAGCGGGCGCGACATCAGGCGGGCGACCAGGTCGAACAGCTGGCGGTCGGTGCCGGGCGCGGGCAGCGCCGAGCGGCGGACGTGGTAGTTCAGGTCGAAGTCCACATCGTCCGCCCAGACCGGGCGGGCCAGGTGGCCGGGTACCGGCAGCACCCGCTGCCGGTACCGGGGCAGGTACGACAGCCGCTGGCCTACCAGGGCGAGGAAGTCCTCGTAGCCGAAGCCTTCCCGCGGCCGCTCGAAGACGGCGACACCGCCGACGTGCATCGGTGTCGCCGCGTCTTCCATGTACAGGAACGACGCATCCAGCGCGGAGAGGCGGTCGAACATGCTCCGATCCTGACACAGGTGCCAGACTTGCCGCCGTGGGTGATCGTAGCGAGGTGTCGCCGAAGGACCGGTTCCTCACCGTCTACGGCCGCAAGCCGGTGCTCGAGGCACTGGTCGACCCCGGGCTGACGGTGGACAAGGTGGTGCTGGCCGACACGGCGCGCGGCCCGGCGGTCGCGGAGATCCAGCGCGCGGCCCGCGCGGCGGGGGTGCCGGTGCGGCGGGCCAGCGCGCATCGGGTGAAGGTGCTCGCCGGCAACGGCAAGCAGGACCAGGGAGTGCTCGCCGACGTGGTGGCGCCGCGGATGCGCCCGCTGGCCGCCGCGCTGTCGGCGGCCCGGCCGCCGGCGCGGGTGCTCGTGCTCGACGGCATCACCACGCCGGCGAACGTCGGGATGATCCTGCGCACCGCGACCGCGGCCGGCGTGCCGGGGGTGGTGGTGCCTCGGCGTGGGGTGGCGGCGCTCGACCCGCTCGTGGTGAAGGCGTCGGCCGGGGTGGCGTTCCGGACGCCGGTGCTGCGCTGCGGGACGGCGCTCGAGGCGGCGGAGCGGCTGGTGGCGGCCGGTTACGCGCTGTTCGGGCTGGGTGCGGCCGAGGGGACGTCGGTGTTCACCGCCGAGTTGCCCCGGCGGGCGGCGTTCGTGCTCGGCGGGGAGAGCGTCGGGGTCGGCCCGGAGGTGCGCGAGCTGGTCGCCGGGTGGTTGACGATTCCGATGCCGGGGGAGGTCGAGTCGCTGAACGTCTCCGCGGCGGCGGCCGTGCTGTGCTTCGAGCTGGTCCGCCGGGGCGGTTGAGGGCACGCCGGCGTGCCGGGCAGGGGGTCCCTCGCCGGCGCAGCCGGGCCTCCGGGTGCCGAGGTGAGACCGTGTCCCCGATGCTCGGGTGGTCGTGGGCCTCGGCCGCCGGCTGGTGTCCTCGGATCAGCCGGAGGTCCGGGGGTGACCCGGGTCGCGGCTCGGAGCGCGGGTGTGCCGGTGGCCCGGTCGCGACGGGCCGATTTCACCGGCGGTGGTGCAGCGCGACCGACGCCGGTGGCACCCGACCTCTCCTTCCCGCGGGGGACGGCCGCAGGAGCCGTTCGGAGGGGAGTCGAGGATGAGCGGGCAGCGGGCGCCGGAGACGGTGCGACGGTGGGACGGATGCGACCCGCGGCGGCAGGGCCGGGACACGGTAAGCGTCGCCGGTCACAGCCGCCGGGGGCAGGGGGCCGCGACGCGGGCGGCAGGGCCCGGCACGGACGTACCCGACGCGGGGCTGGCGGCCGCGGTGGCCGCACCGGGACGGGCACGGACCGACCCCGCCGCATCGAGTCGGACGGCGCCGCCGCCCGGAACGGCGGGCAGGGCCACGATGCCGAGCCAGCGCGGCGGACCGGGTCAGCCGACACCAGCGGACTGGTCCGCGGCACCGGGCCGGCCGGGGACACCGGACCGGCCAGCGCTGGCGAGCCGGGCGGCCACGCGGGGCCACGCGACGCCACCGGACCGGACGGCGCCACCAGACCGAACCGCGGCACCAGGCCGCGCGACGGCATCGAAGCGATCCGCGCTGCGGGGCGGCGCGGCGGCGCGGGAGGACCGCGCTCACCACACGCCGAGCCGCCAGCGAGTGGGGGCGGTGCTGGCGCTGATCCTCGAGGTGTACGGGGGCAGCCGGCCGGTGGAGCAGCTGCGTCCGCTGCTGGCGAACACGCTGTACCTCCGCCTCGCGGCGCGAGCGCGCACGGGCACGGTGCGCTACACACTGCGGTCCCTGCACCTGACCCGCCCGGCACCGGGGAGCCTGGAGGTGTGCGGCCGGATCTCCGCGGCGGGCAGGGCGCTCGCGCTGGCCACCCGCTTCGAGGCCACGGGAGACCGGGGCTGGCGCTGCACCTGGTTCGGCCTGGTGGAGTCCCGACCACCGCGTCGGTTCCGCCCCTGACGGTGCCGTGGCGGGGACGGCTGCCGGGTCGAGTCCCATGGAACGGCACGAACGCCACCGCGGCCCCTGTGCGCCATGACGGACCGGGCGGAGAGCGTCGGCGCTGTGCAGGTCACCCTGCCCCCTGCCGCGGCCACGGCGAGGCCGTGGTGGGGGCGCCGGACGCATGAAGCGGCCCGCATGGCCGACCGTACGTGCTCGGAGCCGGTGCGCGCCGCTGACGGCGGCGCGCCGGCGACGAGCACGTCGGCGGTCCCGCTGCCGAGGCCGGCCCGGCTCACGCCAGCGGCGCACCTTCTCGGGCACACCACCAGCGAGAACGACCGCAGCACACCACCGCCACCGCCGAGGCCGGCTCGGCTCGCGCTAGCGGCGGGTCTTCTTGTTCTTCTTGGCCTGTGCGCGCGCGGCCGCGCGACGCTCCCGGCGGGTGCCGCCACCGGACCCGGCACCGTCCCCGGTGGCCTCGGCGGCGCCGCCGCGCTGCGCGACACCGCCGCCCTCCGCGGGACCCGAGTAGGTCAGCCCCCGCTGCGGGCCGTCCTGGCCGAGGCCCTTGCCGCGCAGCGCCGTGGGCACCGCCTCGCCGTCACCGCCCTCCCGGGCGGCCGGCGACGGCGACGGCACGGGCTGCGGCGGCGTGGGCCGCGCGTGCCGCCCGTTGCCGGTTTCCACGGGCACGGCCGTCGGCGCGGCGGCGGCCGGTGCGGCCGCCGGCTCCTCCCGCTCCACCTGCAGGTTGAACAGGAACCCGACCGCTTCCTCCTTGAGCGACTCCAACATGGCGTTGAACATGTCGAAGCCCTCCCGCTGGTACTCGACCAGCGGGTCGCGCTGCGCCATCGCGCGCAGCCCGATGCCCTCCTTGAGGTAGTCCATCTCGTAGAGGTGCTCGCGCCACTTGCGGTCCAGCACCGACAGCACGACCTGCCGCTCCAGCTGCCGCATGGCGCCCTCGCCGACCTTGCCGTCGATCTCCGCCTCGCGCTGGTCGTAGGCCCGCTGCGCGTCCTCCACCAGCGCTTCCTTGAGGCGCTCGGCGTCGAGGTCCTCGTCGCCCTCGACCAGGTCCTCCCACTCGATCCCCACCGGGTACAGCGTCTTCAACGCCGTCCACAGCTTCTCGTGGTCCCAGTCCTCGGCGTAGCCCTCGGCCGTCGCACCGTCCACATAGGCCACGACGACGTCACGCAGCATGTGCTCGATCTGCTCGCGCAGGTCCTCGCCCTCGAGCACACGGCGGCGCTCGGTGTAGATCACCTTGCGCTGGAGGTTCATCACCTCGTCGTACTTGAGGACGTTCTTGCGAATCTCCATGTTCTGCTGCTCGACCTGCGTCTGCGCGCTCTTGATCGCGCGCGAGACCATCTTGTGCTCGATCGGCACATCGTCCGGCAGCCGCATGGTGGTCATGACCCGCTCGACCAGCGCCGCGTTGAACCGGCGCATCAGGTCGTCGCCGAGGGACAGGTAGAACCGCGACTCACCGGGGTCACCCTGCCGGCCGGACCGGCCGCGCAGCTGGTTGTCGATCCGCCGGGACTCGTGCCGCTCGGTGCCGAGCACGTACAGCCCGCCGGCTTCCTTGACCTCCTCGGCCTCGGCCTTGACCTCGGCCTTGACCTCCTCGAGCACCCGTGGCCACGCCGCCTCGTACTCGGCCGAGTTCTCCACCGGGTCCAGCCCGCGCTCGCGCAGCACCTCGTCGGCGATGATGTCCGGGTTGCCGCCGAGCACGATGTCGGTACCGCGACCGGCCATGTTGGTGGCCACCGTGACGGCGCCCTTCCGGCCCGCCTTGGCGATGATCAACGCCTCCCGGTGGTGGTGCTTGGCGTTGAGCACCTCGTGCGGGACGCCGCGCTTCAGCAGCAGCTTCGACAGGTACTCCGACTTCTCCACGCTCGTGGTGCCGACCAGCACCGGCTGGCCCTTCTCGTGCCGTTCGGCGATGTCCTCGGCGACCGCCTCGAACTTGGCCGGCTCGGTCTTGTAGATCAGGTCCGGCTGGTCGGTGCGGATCATCGGCATGTTCGTCGGGATCGGCACCACACCCAGCTTGTAGGTCTGGTGGAACTCGGCCGCCTCGGTCTCGGCGGTACCGGTCATCCCCGAGAGCTTGTCGTAGAGCCGGAAGAAGTTCTGCAGCGTGATCGTGGCCAGCGTCTGGTTCTCGGCCTTGATCTCGACGCCTTCCTTGGCCTCGATCGCCTGGTGCATGCCCTCGTTGAACCGGCGACCGGCCAGGATGCGGCCGGTGAACTCGTCGACGATCAGCACCTCGCCGTTGCGGACGATGTACTCCTTGTCCTTCTTGTAGAGCTCCTTGGCCTTGAGCGCGTTGTTCAGGTACCCGACCAGCGGGGTGTTCGCCGCCTCGTAGAGGTTGTCGATGCCGAGTTGGTCCTCGACGAGCTCCACGCCCTTCTCGGTGACGCCGACGGCGCGCTTGCGCTCGTCCACCTCGTAGTGCACGTCCCGCTTCATCAGCGGCGCCATCCGGGCGAACTCGGTGTACCAGCGGGACGACTGGTCGGCTGGACCGGAGATGATCAGCGGCGTCCTGGCCTCGTCGATGAGGATCGAGTCGACCTCGTCCACGATCGCGTAGTTGTGCCCGCGCTGCACACAGTCGGCCAGACTCCACGCCATGTTGTCGCGCAGGTAGTCGAAGCCGAACTCGTTGTTCGTGCCGTAGGTGATGTCGGCGTTGTAGGCCTCCCGACGCGCGTCCGGCGGCATGTCGGCCAGGATGACCCCGACCTCGATGCCGAGGAAGCGGTGGATGCGGCCCATCCACTCTGCGTCACGCCTGGCCAGGTAGTCGTTGGTGGTGACGAGGTGCACGCCCTTGCCGGACAGCGCGTTGAGGTAGGCCGGCAGCACGCTGGTGAGCGTCTTGCCCTCACCGGTCTTCATCTCGGCGACCTGGCCGAGGTGCAACGCCGCGCCGCCCATCAGCTGCACGTCGAAGTGCCGTTGGCCGAGCACTCGCCAGGCGGCCTCCCTGCCCACGGCGAACGCCTCGGGCAGCAGGTCGTCAAGGGACTCCCCGTCGGCGTGCCGCTTGCGGAACTCGTCGGTCTTGGCCCGCAGCTCGGCGTCCGAAAGGTCCTTGACGTCGTCTTCGAGGGTGTTGATGTGGTCGGCGATGCCGCGCAGCCGCTTCACCATCTTGCCCTCGCCCGCGCGGAGCAGGCGGTTCAAAACCATCCGGTCGACCTCACTGTGTCTCTAGTCCGACTCCGGTCCACGCTACGCTCCCCCACCGGTTGCGGGGGAGGACGTAGGCGGACGGGCAGCATGCCGCGCACTGGTCCTGCGACACACGTTGCCACCATCGTAGGGAACCCGCCCGCTCCCGTGCACGCACCGTAGGTAGTGCGCATGGCAGCGGCCCGCACGCCAGCGCGTGCGGGCCGCCACGGTCGGGGTATCAGCCGAGCCTGATCACGCCGTAGTCGAAGCCTTTCCTCCGGTACACCACGCTCGGCCGGCCGGCCTCGGCGTCGTTGTACAGGTAGAAGTCGTGTCCGACCAGCTCCATCTCGTAGAGAGCCTGGTCGATGGTCATGGGTTCCGCGGAATGTTGCTTCTCGCGAACGATGCGGCCGGGTTGGTGGTCGGTCACACCGTCGTCCCAGCGCTGCCCCGGCAGCTCGATGTCCCCTGCCGTCAGCTCGTCCACGGGCGGCTCCGCGCGTGGAGCGTCCAGCACGGCCGTGCCCGAGGCGGGGGCGCGACCGTTGGCCGTGGACCCGCCGGCGGCCATCGCGGCGGCACCGGGGACGGAGGTCGCCTCGGCGACCGATTCGGGGCAGCGTCGCCCGTAGTGCACCCGCCGCCGGTCGTGCATCCGGCGAAGGCGGTTCTCCAGCTTGTTCACCGCGGCGTCGAGCGCGGCGTAGAAGTCGCCGGCGGAGGCCTCCGCCCGCACGACCGGGCCCTTGCCCTTGCCGGTGATCTCGACCCGCTGGCAGCTCTTCGACTGGCGGCGGTTGGGCTCGTGGAACAGCTCCACGTCGTACCGGATCACCTTCCGGTCGTAGCGCTCCAGCCGGGACAGCTTGTCGCTGACGTGCTCCCGGTAGTGATCGGGCACCTCGACGTTGCGACCCTTGACAACGATGTCCATACACGACCTCCCTCGCGAAATGTCTGCGAGACGTTTGTTCACTGGGACGCCGGTGAAAGCGGGGACCTTGGCGCCGGTTTCCGCGGATTCGGCGGTGAACCGGGGCCCGGACACAGGCGATGAGTGACCCGGCGCCGCGACACGACGTCTCGTGCGCGCCGACCGGGCGCGACCTCAGCGCTCCTCCGGCGTCAGGGACATCGGCTTCTCACCTCCCTGCCAACCGGGACAGCTGATAGCGGAGCACGTTAGCCCGCTCCTGCCAGGAAATACAGCCCCCGAGGCGGGGGATGTCAAGCGGTAAACCGCGGTCACGGAACGCAGTGTCCGATTCGTGACCATTCGGTCGACGTGGACCGATCGGAGCAATCCGCGGGCGAGAGCTTCACGCGGATGGAGCATTCGGCGATCGGGAAGCAACCGGTCGGTGAGAGCCGCGCTCCGGAGATCCGCCACCCCGGTGGGGTGGTCTGCCGTTCGGGGCAACGCCACGGGCGATCTCATGTCGGGTCAACGGACGGGCGCGACCGAATGGTTCCCGGCCCAGGACCACTCGGACGAGTGATGAAGTGGGTGCGGCAGTCACCCGCCCACGGTCAGCACGAACACCGCGGTGTCGGCGGACGACCGACCTGCCGGGCACGGACCGCGTGAGCACGGTGGACGTGCGAGAGCAATCGCGGCGACCGCGGGCGAGAACGTCATCCGGCCACGGTCAGCGTGAGCACCGCGGTGACCGTCAGCCCGCCGGTGGCGAGCGCCTGCCGGCACGCGGTCACCGTCGCGCCGGTGGTGAGCACGTCGTCCAGCAGGACCACCGGCGTGCCCGGGGGCGGCAGCCGGGTGGGGATCAGGCGCACCCGCCCGGCGAGGTTGGCCGCGCGTTGCCGGTGGTCGAGGCCCACCGCGTCGCGCACGCCGGGGGCCAGCCGCAGGCCGGCCGCGACCCGCGCCGCCGGCAGCCGGCGGGCGGCCGCGACGGCCAGCGCGCGCACGTGCGACCCGCCGCGCATCCGCGCCGCCGAGCGGCGGGAGGGCGCCGGGACCAGCCACCACACCCCGGCGGTGTCCGGTCGCGCACCGGGGAGGTACGGGAGGGCGGCGGCGAGCGCGGCCCCCAGCGGCGCGGCGAGGTCCCGGCGGCCACGCTCCTTGTGCGCGAGCACCAGCCGCCGGGCCACCCCGCGGTACCGGGCCAGTGCGTACGCCGGGGGCCGCGGGCCGAGGGCGCTCCTGGCCACGGGCAGCACCGACGTCCACACCGCGGCGCATCCGGCGCAGCAGGCCGCGCCGGGGGCGCCGCAGCCGGCGCAGGTCGCCGGCAGCACGAGGTCCAGCACCGCCCGGCCGACCGCGGGTAGGCGCAGCGAATGGGACATGCCGGCCAGTGTGGCGCCCGGGTCGGACAGTTCCGCCGCCTCGCACCCGGCGATCCCACCGACCCGGGCTCGGCGGCTCCGTCGGTGGCGTGGTGGTCGATCGGACGCCGGCCCGGAGCGGTGGCCGGGGCACACATCGGACGCCGGCCCGGAGCGGTCGCCGGGGCACACATCGCACGGTTCCGCCAACTCGCACCCGACGATCCCACCGACCACCGACGGTGAGAGAGCGTCGATCGAACCGCCGGCCGCGACGGCGGCCCGGCCGCGCATCGGCCGCCGACACCGCCCGACGACGAGCCGCCGGCACCTCACCACGACGAGCCGGCGAACCCTGCCCAGCGACAGGCGCCGACCACGGCTGGCAGCGAGCCACGAACGGGCGAAAACCGACCCGAGAGAACCATTGGCTGCGCCCGAACCCCCGAAGTTGTCCACAACTTCGCGCGACGCCCCTCCACCGCCCTGACCAGCGGTAGAATGGACGTGGGGCCGGCCCCCGGGTTCAGGGTGGGGGATGCTTACTGGGGGTTGGGGCTTCGTCGACGGCCTTCGATCACGCGTTCCGGGGGTTGATTCTCCCGTCTCGGGCGGCCTGCGCCCGCCCGGGGCGATACCTGAGCGACCGCCGGGCGACACCCGATCAACCACCGGACGGCACCAGAACGACCGCCGGACGACACACCCCAGCAACCACCGGACGACACCCCGGCAACCGCCGAGCGGCACCCGAACGACCGTGGACGCCGAGCGACCTCCGCGGCCGATCGGCAGCCGAGCGGCGCCCGGGACTCAGCCGGGGTAGAAGGGGCGGGCCTCGGGGCCCTGCGGGAAGTCGTGCGGGCGCCACACCTCGCCGATGTCGTTGGCGGTCCACAGGCCGATCGAGTCGGCCACCACCACCGCGCGGCTGGGCGCCGCGGTCACCGCGTGCACCGGCGGGGTGAGGTTCGAGCTGTTGAACTTGTCCATCCGCAGCCCGTCCACCGGCACCCTGGCCACCGGCAGCGCGGTGGTCGAGGTGGCGACCACCAACGTGTCCTGGGTGGCCCAGTCGACGTCGACCACACCGGTCAGCCGGCTCGGCTGCAGGATCCGCGGCGAGCGCAGGTTCACCGAGTCGGGGGTGCGGATCACCGACGCCACCACCAGCTGCCCGCCGGCGACCACCGCCGCGCGGGTGCCGTCCCGGGACAGCCGCAGCGCGGTGATCGTCCCCAGCGCGGTGACCTCGGTGGCGCTCACCGTCTGCGACACCCACCCCCCGGCCGGTGTCCGCAGCACCCGCACCACCTGGCCACCGTCCCGCACGGTCCACACCTCACCGGACGGCGTGCCGGCACCCGCCGACGGCCGCCAGCTCGGCCGGGTCAGCGAGTCGCCGGTCAGGTCCACCGACACGGCCTCCCGACCGAGGTCCCCGATCCGCAACCGGGCCCTGCCGTCCACCCGCTCGACGATCGCCAGCTGCTGCCCGTCGATCGACTGCGCCGCGGTCTCCACCGGGTACACCCCGGCGCCGGCCGGACCGTGGATCGGCGTTCCGTCGGCCAGCGACCGGATCCGGCCACTGACGCTGACCAGCCCGGGCAGGTCGGAACTGGGCACGGTGAGCGCGTCGTAGGCGGGCAGGTCGCTCGGCCGCCACTCGGGCTGCCCGCTCACCAGCGACGTGCCGTCGGAGAGCAACCGGATCCGGCTGCTCGTCACCGGCTGCAGCGACCGCACGATCTGCGCCGCGATGAGCTCCTTGTCCTCCTTGCTCCGGCCCTGCACACCCTTCAACGGCACCACCAGCGCGCCGTCGGCCACCACGGTGACGTTGCCTTCGGTCCGCACGTCGTCACCGAGCGGGTTGCGCACCGCGCCGGCGAGCCCCTGCGAAGGGCCGGACAGCAGCAGGTCCACCACCCGATCCGGCAGCCCGGACTGCGGCCGCTTCGGCACGTACCGCAGATCGGGCACGAGCGTGACCGGCTCCGGCGCCACGAAGTACAGCGGCACCCGCAGGTAGTTCTCGCCGAAGTCGCTCTCGGTGACCACCACGTTGGTCGGCGGGTCGACGATGCGCCACTGCCCGTCGGCCTGCCGGCGCACCCGGAACTGCTGCTGGAACACGTCCCGGGTGGGGATGAACGCGCTGTCCTGCCCGAGCCGGCCCACCTGCACCCCGCGCAGCACCACGACCTGCTCGTTCGGGTCCGCCGGCTGCTCCTCGCCGACGGCGTACACGGTGTCGAACTTGTCCTCGATCACGGTGACGCCCTTGGCCGGCCGCCACATCTTGCGCGCGTCGCTGTCCAGGTACACCCGGGCGGTGGCGTAGTCGTTGGTCGACCGGGCACTGGCCCGCACGAAGTCACGGACCAGGGTGAGCACGTCGAGGTCCTTGGCCGGCTCCGGGATGTCCGGCGCCATCTGCCCGAGCCGCTCCCCGGTGACGACCTCGGGCTGCGACTCGGCCGGCACCGTGGCGCAGCCCGTGACGAGCGTGAGCCCCGCGAGCACGGCCAGTACCGCGCGCATTCCTCGGGCTCCGGCGCGACTCACCCGACCTCCTCGTGTTCGACCTGGGGTTCCGGTGCGCCCGGCCCGACGGGTGTCTCGGGCTCCACCCACCGGCCGGGACCCTCGGGCGCGGGTGGCGGCGGGTCCGGCGGCAGCCCGACCGGGCTCTCCCCGATCGGCTCGCCCTGCCGGCACGGCAGGGTCAACCGGAAGCACGCGCCGCGGTCCGGCTCGCCCCACGCCTCCAGCATGCCACCGTGCAGCCGGGCGTCCTCGTGGCTGATCGCCAGCCCCAGCCCGGTGCCGCCGGTGCGCCGGTTCCGGGAGGGGTCGGCTCGCCAGAACCGGTTGAACACCAGCTCGGCCTCGCCCTGGCGCAGGCCGACACCGTAGTCGCGGACGGCCATCGCCACCGCGGTGTCGTTGGCCGCCACGACCAGCCGGACCGGCTCGCCCTCGCTGTGGTCGACGGCGTTGGCCAGCAGGTTGCGCAGGATCCGCTCCACCCTGCGGGCGTCGACCTCGGCGGTCACCTGCTCGTCGGGCAGCTCGACCTCGATCGTGCTGCCCGCGGTGCCGGCGATCACCCGCACCTGCTCGACGGCCCGCTCGGCGACCGGTCGCACGTCGATCACCTCGGCGGCCAGCTCCTCGACGCCGGCGTCCAGCCGGCTGATTTCCAGCAGGTCGCCGAGCAGGGCCTCGAACCGGTCCAGCTCGTCCACCAGCAGCTCGGTCGACCGGGCGAGGCCGGCCGGGAACTGCTCGCGCGAGGCGTGCAGCACGTCGGCCGCCATCCGCACGGTGGTCAGCGGCGTGCGCAGCTCGTGCGAGACGTCCGAGGTGAACCGGCGCTGCAGCTGGCCGAACTCCTCCAACTGGCGGATCTGCCGCTGGATGCTCGCGGCCATCTCGTTGTACGACACGGCCAGCTTCGACAGGTCGTCCTCGCCGAGGACGGTGAGCCGCTGGTCGAGGTCGCCGCCGGCGAAGCGCTCGGCGGCGGCGGCCGCCTGCCGCACCGGCCGCACGACCTGCCGGGTGACCAGGTTGGTGATGCCGGCCAGCAGCAGCAACAGCACCAGGCCACCGACCAGCAGCGTGTTCTGCACGGTGGTGACCGTGTTCTGCTCGGTGGACAGCGGGAAGAGCAGGTACAGCTGCACCGGCCGGATGGTGTTCACCGGCGCGCCGACGATGAGGTAGGTGTCCCGCGCGTGCTCGGGGCCGACGGTGTGGATCTGCCACGCGGTCTGCCCCGCCTCGACGAACTTGCGCAGCGGCGGCGGCACGTGCTGGTACGGACCGGCGTGGATGGTGTCCTCGGTCGGCCGGTCCGGGCCGCCGGCGGCGAGCACCGGCTCGAACGCGCCGGCCGCGGACGCACCGAGATCCTGCGAGGCGACCGAGCTGCTGGTGATCGTCTTGAGCGCGTTCTTGAGCTTGTCCTCGAGCGCGTTCGGGTCGGCGTCGATGCTCGCCAACTCCCGCTCGCCGATGCCGACCACGGCCCGGGTCTGCGCCACCGCGGCCCGCTGCTTGGTGTCCAGCAGCCGGTCGGTGATCTGGTTCTGCAGCACCATGCCGAGCACGAACACCACCGCCGAGGACAGCGCCAGCGTCGACACGGTGACCCGGAACTGCAGCGAGGTCCGCCACGCCTCGCCGAACACGACGGCGCGCTGCCGACAGAAGGTGGCCACACGCTGGGCGAGCTCGACCACGCGTGGACCCAGCGCGGCCAGGCGTCGCCTCATCCTCGGCCCGCCCTCCCGGCGTCGACGGGGTCGGCGACGGTCACGGTGGACCCGCTTTGTACCCCACGCCGCGCACGGTGAGCACCACCTCGGGATGCTCGGGGTCCTTCTCGACCTTGGACCGCAGCCGCTGGACGTGCACGTTCACCAGCCGGGTGTCGGCCGCGTGCCGGTAGCCCCACACCTGCTCCAGCAGCACCTCGCGGGTGAACACCTGCCGGGGCTTGCGGGCCAGCGCCACCAGGAGGTCGAACTCCAGCGGGGTGAGCGGGATGGACTTGCCGTCCCGGGTGACCTCGTGGCCGGGCACGTCGATGGTGAGGTCGCCGATGGACAGCGTCTCGGCGGGCTCGGACTCGGTGCGCCGCAGCCGGGCCCTGACCCTGGCCACCAGCTCCTTCGGTTTGAACGGCTTGACCACGTAGTCGTCGGCACCCGACTCGAGGCCGAGCACGATGTCCACGGTGTCGCTCTTCGCCGTGAGCATGACGATCGGCACGCCGGACTCGGCGCGGATGGCCTTGCAGACGTCGATCCCGTTCATCCCGGGCAGCATCAGGTCGAGCAGCACCAGGTCGGGCTTGAGCTCACGCAGCGCGGGCAACGCCCGGGAGCCGTCCGCCACCACCGCGGTGTCGAACCCCTCCCCACGCAGCACGATGGTGAGCATCTCCGCCAGAGCAGGGTCGTCGTCGACGACCAGCACACGTGCCTTCATGACCACATATTCGCATTGTGCGCACGTCCGGCGCGCACGACCCGGTCATACACCGCCCTGGACTCGCCCGGTTGGCGCAGTCCCGCGGGTGCTCAGCCCAGCCGGGCGGCCAGCGCGACGGGGTCGACGTCGGCCACGCCGTCCACCGCGTGCCACGGCGCCACCCACTGCCGCTGGGCCAGCTCGTCGTACACCTTGGCGCAGCGCACCTGCAGGTCGGTGTCGGACTCGAAGGCGTCCTTCCGGCGGTCGGTGTCGGCGACCGCGCGGCGGTCGGCCCTGGCGGCGGCGACCTCCGGCGGCACGCGGAGCAGGAGGTGGGCGTCGGGCACCGGGAGACCGAAGCGGTCCAGCTCCAACGCCCGCACCCAGGCCACGACCGGCCCGTCGGCGTCCTGGTGCAGCCGGGCGGCCTGGTAGGCGGCGTTGGAGGCCACGTACCGGTCGAGCAGCACCACGTCGTGCTCGCGCAGGCCGGCGCGGATCTCGTCGGCCGCGGCCCTGCGGTCCAGCGCGTAGAGCAGGCCCATGCCGTACACCGAGGCGGCGAGGTCGCCGTGCTCGCCGTGCAGCGCCTCCCGGACGAGGTCGGCGTAGACGCTGCGGCCGTAGCGCGGGAACGCCAGCCGAGTCACCCGCGCACCGCCGGCCTCCAGCGCCGCGGTCAACGCGGCGGCCAGGGTGTGCTTGCCGGCGCCGTCCAGGCCCTCGATCACCACCAGTCGCCCCACGCCGCCCACCCTACGGGGCGCTCGGCGGCGTGGCCTCGATGGTCACGTACCCCGCTCCGGCGCCGGTCGGGGTCCCGCTGGCGAACGGTCGGAGGCCCCCTGGCGAACCCCGTCGCGGGAGCGAAACCCCCACCTCGTAACCCACCGCACCCTGGGGGCCATCCCCGAGTCCAGTCTATCGCTGGGCAGGAGGCCGTGGAGGCGTTGCGGGAAGATGTGGACAACGTCGGGTGCTCGGGCGGCGCGAGCGGTCGAGTCGGGCCGGGTTTCACCCGGACGTGGAGGCGGGAGCCGCTGGCCCACCGACCGCCCGGTACCGCCGCTCAGTACCGGTAGTGCTCGGACTTGAAGGGGCCCTCCACGTCGACGTCGATGTACTCGGCCTGCTCCTTGGTCAGCTTGGTGAGCTCGCCGCCGAGGGCCTCGAGGTGGATGCGGGCCACCTTCTCGTCGAGCTTCTTCGGCAGCCGGTACACCTCCTTGTCGTACTCCTCGTGCTTGGTGAACAGCTCGATCTGGGCGATGACCTGGTTGGAGAAGCTGTTCGACATCACGAACGACGGGTGCCCGGTGGCGTTGCCGAGGTTCAGCAGGCGCCCCTCGGAGAGCACGATGATCGAGTGCCCGTCCGGGAACACCCATTCGTCGACCTGTGGCTTGATGGTGATCCGCCGGACTCCGGGGTACCGGGCGAGCCCGGCCATGTCGATCTCGTTGTCGAAGTGCCCGATGTTGCCGACGATCGTCTGGTGCTTCATCCGGGCCATGTGGTCGACCATCACCACGTCCTTGTTCCCGGTCGTGGTGATCACGATGTCCGCCTCGGGCAGGGCCGACTCCAGCGTCTTGACCTGGTAGCCGTCCATCATCGCCTGCAGCGCGCAGATCGGGTCGATCTCGGCGATGATCACCCTGGCGCCCTGGCCGCGCAGCGACTCCGCCGCGCCCTTGCCCACGTCGCCGTAGCCGCACACCACCGCGCACTTGCCGCCGATCAGCACGTCGGTGCCCCGGTTGATGCCGTCGATCAGCGAGTGCCGGATGCCGTACCGGTTGTCGAACTTCGACTTGGTCACCGAGTCGTTGACGTTGATCGCCGGGAACAGCAGCTCACCGGCGGCGGCCAGCTGGTACAGCCGCAGCACGCCGGTGGTGGTCTCCTCGGTGACGCCACGGATGCCCGCACCGATCCGGGTCCACTTGCCGGCGTCGGCGGCCAGCGACTCGCGCAGCAGGCCGAGCACGACCTTCCACTCGTCGGGGTCGTCGTCGGCGGGGTCGGGCACCACGCCGGCCTTCTCGTACTGCGTGCCCTTGTGCACCAGCAGCGTCGCGTCGCCACCGTCGTCGAGGATCATGTTCGGGCCAGCAACGCCACCGTCGTCCCAGGTGAGCATCCGCTCGGTGCACCACCAGTACTCCTCCAGCGTCTCGCCCTTCCAGGCGAACACCGGGACACCCCGCGGTTTCTCCGGGGTGCCGTTCGGCCCGACCACCACGGCCGCCGCGGCGTGGTCCTGGGTGGAGAAGATGTTGCACGAGCACCAGCGGACCTCGGCGCCGAGCGCCACCAGCGTCTCGATCAGCACCGCGGTCTGCACGGTCATGTGCAGCGAGCCCGAGATCCGTGCCCCACGCAGCGGATAGACCTCCGCGTACTCCCGGCGCAACGCCATCAACCCGGGCATCTCGTGCTCGGCCAGCCGGATCTCCTTCCGGCCGAACTCGGCCGCCTCCAGGTCGGCCACCGCGAACTCGACACCGTTGCGGGTCTCGTGGCGTTTGGCAACGCTTTCGGGGGTCATCAGGCATTTCCTCCCAGACTCGACGTCACCCAAACAGTACCGTTGTCCGCTCGATCCCCGTTCGAGACAGTGAGCGCGCCGACACTGGTGGCCCACGGCAACCGAAAGGAGCGCCAGCGGTGCCGATCCCGGGACCCGACACCCGCGTCGTGGAGTTGCGCGTCCCGGGCCTGGCCGGCACCAGCGGCGAGGCGCTGCTGGACTCGGCCGGCACCGTGGACGTCGCCGGTGACGGCGTCGGGCGGATCATCCGACCCGCCGACCGGCTGCGCCGCCCGGCGCCGGGACCGGTGCTGCAGGCCCTCGGCCGGGCCCTGCCCCGCACGCTGGAGGGCTACCTCTGGAGCGGGATGACCGGCGGGGTCGGCAAGGCCGCGTGGGCGCTGCTGTTCCCGTTCTCGCTGGCCAACGTGGCGTTCTGGATGCTGCCGCCGGTGCCCGCGCCGGCCACCCTCCGCGGCAGGACCGCCGCGGTGGTGGGCGAGGCGTGCCGGCTGCTGCTCCGGGTCGCCGGCCTGCTGCTGACGATGCTGCTGGTCAGCCAGCTCGCGGTGGTGAGCCTGGACCTGCTGGCCGGCCAGTGCCTCGCCAGGACGTCCGGCTGCCTCGACGTCGCGCCGCCGCAGCTGCGGGAGCTGGAGCCGGTGCGCACCGCGGTCGGGGTGCTGCCACTGCTGGCGCTGGTGCTCGTGCTGCACCGGGCCTCGGGCACCAGGTGGGCGGTGACGGTCGACGAGGGCGCCCCGCGGCCCGGGCCCGCGCTTCCGGGCGACGAGCTGCGCGCCGCGCGGGGCATCCCGCTGCTGCGCTGCGTGCACACCGTCGCCGCGCTGGGCACCCTCGCGCTGATGCTGCTCGGCGGGCCGGCGCACCCACCGGCCGCGATGG
Source organism: Amycolatopsis arida (assembly GCF_900115565.1). Classification (GTDB taxonomy): domain Bacteria; phylum Actinomycetota; class Actinomycetes; order Mycobacteriales; family Pseudonocardiaceae; genus Yuhushiella; species Yuhushiella arida. The sequence continues at coordinate 328,414 of NZ_FOWW01000002.1, forward strand.
TCGGCAGGGTCGCCTGGGCCGTCGCGCTGGTCCTGGTCGGGCTGTCGGTGCTGGCCGCGGCCGTCTGCCTGGAGCGACTGTTCGGCCGGGTGGCCCGCGCGCTGCTGCTCGCCGTGGCGGTGGCGCTCGTGCTGGTCGCGGCCGTGCTCGCCACCCCGCTGCCGACCGCGTTGCCGGGCACCGACGGCACCGTGGAGGGCGTCGGCGCCGCGCTGGTTCTGGTGTGCGTGCTGTTCGCCGTGCTGCTGGTGCCCGCGGCGCTGCTGGCCCGGCCGGCGTGGCGGTCCCTGCCGCACCGACTGCGGCCGTGGGCCGGCGGATGGCTCGCCGCCCCCGTGCTGCTCCTGGCCGCGCTGCTCGGTGGCGGGTTCGGCGCCGGGCTCGCGGTGGCGTTGCGGCACCTGGTCGGCGGGCCGGACATCCGGCTACCACAGAGCTACGCGCTGATCATGGTGCTCTGGGGCGCGGGGCTGGTGCTGGCCGTGGTGCTCGGCGCGATCGGGTTCGCCGTCGCCGTGCCGCTGCGCCGGCGCCGCCGCGGCATCCCCGAGGTGGTGCGGATGCTGCAGACCGGCGAGCGGGAGCGGCGGGAGGCGGCCACCGCGTGGGCACGGGCGAGCTGGGAGCGCAAGTACCTGCACCGCGTCGTGCTCGCCGTGGCGCTGGCGATGGCCGCCGGCGCGGGGGTGCTGCTGCTGGTGCGGCTCGGGGTCGGCACGGTGCCGTCCTGGCTGGACCCGCTGTACGGGGTGGGGGTCGCGGCGCTCGGCGGTCTCGCCGCGGGGCTGCTGCGCGTGGTGTACACCGCGGCGACCAGCCCTGAGCGCGACCGGCACCTGGGCGCCTTCGCCGACCTGGTGTCGTTCTGGCCGCGCGCCGCGCACCCGGTGGTGCCGCCGTCGTACGCGCTGAAGGTGATGCCGGAGCTGGCCGCGCGGGCCCGCGAGCACCTCGCCGACCCGCACACCCGGGTGGTGCTCGCCGGGTACCACATCGGCGGCCTGCTCGCGGTGATCGCGGCCGGCCGGCTGGTGGCCGACCTCCCGCCGGCGGACCGGGAGCGGGTCGGGGTGGTCACCGCGGGCGCACCGCTGCAGTGGGGCTACCAGCGGGCGTTCCCCGCGGTGCTGCCGCCCGAGACGCTGGCCGCGGTGTACGGCTCGCTCGCCGGCCGTTGGCGCGGGCTGTGCCGGGGTACCGACACGTTCGGCGGCGGGGCGACCACCTGGCGGCACCAGGTGGTCGCCGGCCGGCTGCTCGGCATCGGGTACCTGCCGGACGGGCACGTCGGCCCGCTGGCCCCGGCCTCCCGGTCGCCGACCGGCGCGCTGGTGCTCGGCGGCGACCACTGGCTGCCCGACCCGATGCGCGGGCCGGTGGTCGGCCGGCGCTGGGTGGCCGGGGTGCGCGAGAACGCGGACTACGTGGTCGACCCGGAGTGGGACCGCGCGGTGGCGATGGCCGCCGGGCTGGAGCAACCCGGCCGGGTGCCCCGCCCGGTGGCGGAGCAGGTCCCCCTGTTCGGCGACATCTGCCTGGGAGACCCGCCCCGCCAGGAAGGCGACTCGTCAGGCCTGGCCGCGGCGGAGGCGCAGCAGGACGAGAACGGTGGCGCCGCCCAGCACCAGTAGGGCGCCGACCCAGATCAGCCAGCCGCTGTCGAAGCCGGTGGAGGCCAGGTTGTCGGTGTCCTCCACGGCGACGGCCGCCGGGGTGGTCGTCGTGGTGGCGCCGGCCGGCGGCGTGGACGTGGTCGTGCTCGACGATGGGGCGCTGCTCGAGGTCTCCCCCGGCGTCGACGGCTCGGTCGGCGGGGTGGCCGTCGCGCTGGTCGGCGGCGTGGTGCTGGTGTCCGGTGTGGTGGTGGCGCAGACGAACCAGTGGCTGATCGCCGGGATCTTGCCACCCTTGTTCAGCGGAGCCCGCAGCTCCGTCCACGGCGGAGTCTCCGGCAGGCCGCGCTCACCCGGCTCGTACACGTTGTAGGCGTCGCCGCCCTTCACCACGATGCCGGTGACGGTGACGCCGTCGGGCACGGCGGTGATGTCGAGGAAACGGTTCTCCTCACCGTGGAGGGTGGACTCCGGCAGCTCCACCGGCTGCCCGGCGAGCCCGGCGCGCTCGCACGCGTCCTTCTGGCCGCCGTCGACGTTGCCCTCGTGCCGGGTCGCGCGGTCGTCCTCGGTGAACGTCGCGTGCGCCGTTCCCGCGGTGGGAAGCAGGACCGCGAGGGCGAGCGGCAGGGCGGCGAGGACGGTCCGCGCGGATCTCCGGGCAAGGCTCATGGGGACACTCCTGGATGGAACGTGGGTTTCGGGGGATGCCGAGGCCCGTGGCGTACCGGCCGTGGAGCGAACCACAACGGACAGTGCCACCAGCGGGCGAACGGGCGCCTGGAACCTACCCCATCAGGGGGAGCTGGTGACACTGTCCGTTGATCAGTAACAGATTCGAGGCCCGGCGGTGACCCGGTCGAGCCCGGGGGCCGGCTCGACCGGGTCCACTCCGGAGGGTCAGTTCAGCCGGTCCGGCGTCTCCTTCGAATCGCCCTCGACCACCGGCGGCGCTGTCTCGGTGACGCCGTCCCGCTGGCGCTTCCCGAGCAGCGCGTGCCGCCGGCCGTAGGCGAAGTAGAGGATCACGCCGAGCGCCATCCAAGCCAGGAACCGCAGCCAGGTGAGCACGGTCAGGTTGATCATCAGCCAGGCGCACGCGGCGATCGCCAGGATCGGCACGAGCGGCACCAGCGGCACCCGGAACCCGCGCCGCAGGTCCGGCCGCTTCCGGCGGAGCATCAGCACGCCGGCGGAGACCAGGATGAACGCGAACAGGGTGCCGACGTTCACCATCTCCTCGAGCCTGCCGGCGTCGAAGAAGGTGGCCGCGACGGCGACGACGACGGCGACCAGGACGTTGACCCGCACGGGAGTGCCGTGCTTGCCGGTCTTCGCCAGCGGGCGGGGCAGCAGCCCGTCCCGGGACATCGCGAAGAGCACCCGCTGCTGGCCGAGCAGCAGCACCATGACCACGGTGGTCAGCCCGGCCAGCGCACCGATCGAGATGACGTTGGCCGCCCAGTCCACCCCGTGGAAGGAGAACGCGGTGGCCAACGTCTTGCGGCCCTCCGGCTCGGCGTCGGTGGCCAGTTGCTGGTACGGGACCATGCCGGCGACCACCAGCGCGGTCGCGACGTAGAGCACGGTGACGATGGCCAGCGAGCCGAGGATCCCGCGGGGCACGTTGCGCTGCGGGTTGCGGGTCTCCTCGGCGGTGGTGGCGACGATGTCGAAGCCGATGAACGCGAAGAACACGATCGAGGCGCCGGCCAGCAGGCCGAAGCCGCCGTACACGCTGCCCTCGCTGCCGAAGATCGCCGACAGCAGCGACTGCTCCAGCCCGCCACCGGCCTCGGCGCCCTCCGCGGCCGGCGGGACGAACGGCGTGTAGTTGTCCGGGTTGATGTAGGCGATGCCCAACACGATCACGAGCAACACGATGACCACCTTGATCGCGGTGATCACCAGGCTGAACCGCGAGGACAGCTTGGTGCCCATGGTGAGGATCGTGGCCAGCACGACCACCAGCAGCAGCGAGCCCCAGTCCACGGTGACGCCGAGGATCTCCGCGCTGGTGGCGATGTCCTCGCCGAACACGTACCGCAGCACGGTCTGCAGGTAGACCGACCATCCCTTGGCGACGGCCGCGGCGGCGACGGAGAACTCGAGGATCAGGTCCCAGCCGATGATCCAGGCGAGGAACTCGCCGAACGTGGCGTAGGAGTAGGTGTAGGCGCTACCGGCCACCGGCACCGTCGAGGCGAACTCCGCGTAGCACAGCGCGGCCAGCGCGCACGCGACGCCGGCGAAGACGAACGCCAGCGCGACGGACGGCCCGGACAGGTCGCCGGCGACCCGCGCGGTGAGGGTGAAGATCCCCGCACCGATCATGACGGCGACACCGAAGACGGCCAGGTCCCACGCGCTCAGGTTCCTGCGTAGCTTGGTGTCCGGCTCGTCGGTGTCCGCTATGGACTGTTCGACCGATTTCGTGCGCCACAAACCCGTTCCGGGCAACGTCGACCTCCTCGGGTGACCTGGATCTCAGGGCCGCCGGCCACCCTAGCGGTAGTCACGACGGAAGCCCACCCGGCCGGGTGAATCATTCCCGGGCCAGTGATTCCCGGTAGAGGTCGGGCTCCAGGTACATCAGCCGCGCGGCCGGCACCTTCGCCCGCACCCGGCTCTCGGCGGCGTCGATGGCGCGGGCGATCTCCGCGGTGGCCAGCCCGGGGGCCAGCTCGAGCTTGGCGGCCACCAGCAGCTCGTCGGGGCCGATGTACTGGGTGCGAATGTGAATGACCCTGCGCACGTCGTCCTTGGCGGCGAGCTCGTCGACGATGGTGCGCAGCTCCTGCTCGCCGGAGCCCTCGCCGATCAGCAGGCTCTTCATCTCGATGATCAGCACGATGGCGATGACCCCGAGCAGCACGCCGATCATGACCGTGCCCACGCCGTCCCAGATCGGGTCGCCGGTGAGCACCGCCAGGCCGACGCCGATCAGCGCGAACACCAGGCCGAACAGCGCGCCGGCGTCCTCCAGCAGCACGACCGGCAGCTCGGGCGACTTGGACTGGCGGACGAAGCCCCACCAGGTGGCGTCACCCTTGACCAGCCGGGATTCCCGGATGGCGGTGCGGAAGCTGAACGTCTCCAGGACGATCGCGACCACCAGGATGATCACCGCGACGATCGGGGTGGTGAGTGACTCCGGGTGCTGGATCTTGTGGATGCCCTCGTAGAGCGCGAACACCGAGCCGAGGGTGAACAGCAGCAACGCGACGACGAACGCGTAGAAGTAGCGGTCGCGCCCGTAGCCGAAGGGGTGCTCGCGGGTGGCCTCGCGCTTGGCGGTCTTCTGGCCGAGCAGGAGCAGGCCCTGGTTGGACGTGTCGGCGACCGAGTGCACCGACTCGGCCAGCATCGACGACGACCCGGTGATCAGGAAGCCGACGAACTTGGCCACCGCGATCCCCGCGTTGGCCAGCAGGGCCGCCATGATCGCCTTGGTTCCACCACTCGCCGCCACGCCGTCCCCCACCTGAAGTTCGGGCGCCCGTGCCGCCGAGCGCCGGTTTGCCGCAATGGTCGCGTGCAGCTTAGAGGTCTCCACCTCAGCGCCATCAAGGCCATCAAGGCCACCATCATCGCACTCGACGCCAGCAAGGTGGCCTTCATGGCGTTCCCGCCACCCAGGCCCCTTGATGCGCGCACCGGCGGCACGCGGGCCGGAGCCGGGCGGGTCAGGAGCGGCGGCGGGGCCGTCGGCCGCGGCTCGGGTTGCCACCGCGGCTGGAGCGGCGCCGGGTGCCGGGCGGAGCGGGCGTGGCCGGGGACGCCGGCCCGGTCCAGTGCTCGGGGCGGGTCAGCGCGGCGGGGATCGTGGTGGCCGCGTCACCGCGGGCGGCGGCGAGCTGCGGCTGGGTGAGGAACAGCGCGCCGGCCAGCCGCGTGCCCCGCAGGTCGGCCGCCCGCAGGTCCGCGCCGAGGAGGTCGGCCCCGCGCAGGTCCGCGCCGCGCAGGTCGGCACCGAGCAGATAGGCGCCCCGCAACCCGGCGTCCCGCAGGTCCGCGCCCCGCAGCCGGGCGCCCACCAGGTCGGCGCCGGTGTGGTCGGGACCGCCGGCGGAGCGCACGGCGGCGCTCACCCTGGCCAGCAGCGGGCCCACCTGTCGCCGACGCGCGGCCGGGTCGACCTCGGCCAGCTCGGCGGGCGACGCCGCGACCAGCCGCTCGGTCTCCGCGCGAACGGCTCGCAGCTCGTCGGCCAACGCGCCGTCCCCGACCAGGTCCAACGCCTCGTCCAGGTACCAGAGCAGCTCGTGCAGCTGCCGCTGCACGCCGAACACCCGGAACATCTCCCCGGCCACCGCGGGGTCGTCCCGCCAGCTCCGGCCGCCGAAGGTCACCTGGGTGACGTGCTGCCCCGCCCCGAAGCAGTCGAACACCGCGCAGCCGGGGAAGCCACGCTCGCGCAGGCCGTCGTGCACGCCGCAGCGGAAGTCGGCGAGCAGGTTCGGGCACGGCCGCCCGGCCGGCTTGTCGATCGCGAAGTCGGCCGACGCCGCGAACGTCGGCGCCACGCAGCACAGCGCGGCGCAGCGGGCACAGTCCGCCCGCAACCGGGACCGCTCGGGCACGACCGCTACCGGCTCACTGTGTCGAATCGTTCGCTCGCACGCTCGCTCACACCCCCTCCTCGCTGACGCTCGTCAGCGGCGTTCGCCGGGCTGCTGCGTTGAATCGTTCGCTCGCACGCTCGCTCACGCCGGGCGTGGCGCGGAACAGGCAGGCCGGCTCGCCGCCCGCGGGACACACCCGCACCGCGGGGTCGGCCGCGGCCAGCCACATCGACTCGCCCCGACGCAGCACGAGCTCGCGGCCGTCCTCCGCGCACACCAGCAGCTCGCCCGCGGTGCACAACAGGATCTGCGGCCCGGCGCAGCTCAGGGTGAGCTCGTCCCGCTCGCCCGCGGCCCACTCGGCGCGGGACAGCTCGAACTCGGGCGCGTCGGTGCGGTACACGGCCATCCGCCCCTCGGCGTGCCCACGCAGCACCGGCATGTCGCCGCAGGCGAAGTTCACCACGCGCAGCAGCTCGGGCACGTCGACGTGCTTCGGGGTGAGCCCGCAACGCAGGATGTTGTCCGAGTTGGCGAGGATCTCCACCGCGGTGCCGTGCAGGTAGAGGTGCAGGTTGCCGGCCGGGAGGTAGATCGCCTCCCCGGCGTGCAGGGTCAGCCGGTTCAGCAGCAGCGCCGCCAGCACCCCGGCGTCGCGCGGGTGCGTCTCGCCCAGCTCCAGCACCGTGCGGCACTCGAGGTCGAACTCACCGCGGTCCTTGACGTGCCGCACGCACGCCTCCAGCACCTCCGGCAGCAGCTCGTCCAGCGCGGGCTGCGGCAGGGTGATCCAGGTGGTGAACAGCGCCCGCATGCCGTCGGGGTCGGGCTGCCCGGCGAGCAGCTCGGTGTACTTGGTCAGCCCCGGCGTCTCCACCGCCCGCAGCAGCTTCACCGTACGGTCCGGGTCGCGGAACCCGGCCAGCGCGTGGAACTCGGTGAGCGCGCAGACCAGCTCGGGCTTGGCCGTCGGGTCGGGGTAGTTCCGGTTGGGCGCGTCCCGCGGGATGCCGGCGGCCTCCTCCCGCGCGTATCCCTCCGCCGCCTGCTCGGCCGAGGGGTGCGCCTGCATCGACAGCGGCTCCTCGGCGGCCAGGATCTTCAGCAGGAACGGCAGCCGGTCACCCCACCGCCGCGCGCACCGGTCGCCGAGCTGGCCGACCGGGTCGGCGGTGACCAGGTCGAGCAGGCTGCGCTCCACCCCGTCGGCGCCCACCACCCTGGACGGGTCACCCGGGTGGGCGCCCATCCACAGCTCCGCCTCCGGGTGCGGCGCCGGGACCGGTCGCCCGAGCAGCTCCGGAATGGTGGTGCGGGACCCCCACGCGTACGGCCGCACGGCGTTGCGCAGTAGCTCCACGTCTCACCTCATACCCTTCGCCGGACGCCTTGCCCGCCCGGCACCTCGTTGCCGACGCCTCACGCCGTGGCGGACGTGAACCGGCCGGCTCCCCCGATGGTCCCCGCGGCCAGGCCGAGGTACACGGCGGCCAGCTCGCAGCGCAGCGCGAGGACCGCGGCGCGACCGACCTCGTCCGCGTCGATCTCCTCCGCCGGGGCGACCACGTCGGCGCCCGGCAGCAGCTCCTCGGCCCGGTACCGGGCGGCGTCAGCGGCCGAGCCGGCGCGCACGGCGAGCAGCAGCACCCGCGGCGGGAACCCGCCCCCGGCGGGCTGGTCCTCCGGGTCGGCGAAGATGTCGCGCTCGCCGCCGGCGGTCATCGCCGCGTGCAGCAGCGCGGACCGGGCCATGGCCTGGCGGTGGTCGGCGGCGTCGCAGACTCGCCCGGCGTGGGCGGCGAAGGCGTGGGCCGCGTGCTCGGCCACCGCGGTGGCGAGCGGATCCAGCCCCCACAGCAGTGGGGTGCGCTCGGCCAGCCGCAGCGCCAGCGACTTCGCCGGGTTGGTGAACGACTCGTGCCCGGGGTGGCAGCGTTCGGCCTCGCCGTCGAGGTGGTCGGCCAGCGCCTCGACGTCGGCGACCAGCAGGCCCAGCGCGTTCGCGGTGAGCAGCCCGGCGGCCAGCGCGCGGGGGAACGTCAGCTCGGGCGGCACCGGCACCCGCGGCGCGAGCAGCAGTCCGCGGCCCGCCACCGCGGAGGCGATCGGACCGTCCGGCGGGGCGGAGAGGACCACGGTGGCGCCGTAGCGGGCGGCCCGCTCCAGGGAGGTGGCGAGCTCGTGGTCGCCCCCGTCGTCGGTATGCGCCAGTACCACGTCCAGCGCCCCGATCCAGCTCGGCACCACGTCGGACAGGACCAGCGGCACCGGGCACGCGGGGCCGAGCAGGGCGGCCAGCAGATGCAACGCGCCCCGGCTGACCCCGGGCCGGGACACCAGCACCATCGCCCGCGGCCGGCCCAGGTCGAGCCGGTCGACGAGCTCGACCTCGGCGGCGGTCTCGGCGGTGGCCCGGACCTGGGCGCCGGCCATCGCGGCCGCGCGCAGCGTGCCCGCCACGTCCGCCTCGGCCAGCCGCACCGGGTCGTCGAGCAGGGAGTCGTCAAGCACCATCGCCACGGGGACCATCCCGCTGTGCCTCGGGCTCCGTTGGGCCACCCTCCGCCTCGTCCAGGAGCAACACCGGGATCCCGTCACGGACCGGGAACACCCGACCGCACGAGGTGCAGGTGAGCGCGTCGGCCTGGGGGTCACTCGGGGTCCCGACGCGCAGGGGCGCGTGGTCCTCGGAAGGACACGCGAGGATCTCCAGCAACTGCTCGTCGAGAGTGACAGCCATCGTTCCTCCATACCATCCCGGGGCACGGGATAAACTGCCCGTTACTGCCATGCAACCGAGGTGATCCCCGGTGCCGCGGGCGGCTCGGCCGACTCACCCACGCACGATCGCCAGCACCTCGTCGGCCAGCGCCGTCACCCGCGCCTCCGTCGGCGCCTCGATGTTCAACCGGAGCAGCGGCTCGGTGTTGGACGGCCGCAGGTTGAACCAGCCCGCCTCATCGAGGTCGACGGTGAGGCCGTCCAGCTCGTCGATCACCACCCCGCTGCGCCCCGCGAAGGCGTCCTTCACGGCGAGCATGCGGGCGACCTGGTCGTCCACCGTCGAGTTGATCTCGCCGGACGCGGCGTACCGGGTGAACTCGGCGGTCAGGTCCGACAGGGTGCCGTCGTGCTCGCCCAGCGCGGCGAGCACGTGCAATGCGGCAAGCATACCGGTGTCGGCCCGCCAGAAGTCCCGGAAGTAGTAGTGCGCGGAGTGCTCGCCGCCGAAGATGGCGCCGGTCTCGGCCATCTTCTCCTTGATGAACGAGTGGCCGACGCGGGTGCGCACCGGCTTCCCGCCGTGCTCGGCCACGATCTCCGGCACGGCCTTCGACGTGATCAGGTTGTGGATGATCGTGCCGCCGGGCTCCTTGCGCAGCTCGCGCACGGCGACCAGCGCGGTGACCGCGCTCGGCGGCACCGGGTCGCCGTTCTCGTCGACCACGAAGCAGCGGTCGGCGTCGCCGTCGAAGGCCAGCCCGGCGTCGGCGCCGACCTCGCGCACCTTGGCCTGCACGTCCACCAGGTTGGCCGGGTCGAGCGGGTTGGCCTCGTGATTGGGGAAGTTGCCGTCCAGCTCGAAGTACAGCGGCACGATCTCGATCGGGAGTCGCTCGAAGACCTTCGGCACGGTGTGCCCGCCCATGCCGTTGCCGGCGTCGACGACGACCTTCAGCGGCCGGCTGGCCGAGAGGTCCACCAGCTCGCGCAGGTAGGCCGCGTAGTCGGCGAGCACGTCCCGCTCGGTGACCGTGCCGGGCTGGCCGGCGAACGGCGGCACGCCCTGCTCCACGGTGTCCCGGATCTCGGCGAGCCCGGAGTCCTGCCCGACGGGCGCGGCGCCGGAGCGGCACAGCTTGATGCCGTTGTACTTCGCCGGGTTGTGGCTGGCGGTGAACATCGCGCCCGGCATGTTCAGCGACCCGGACGCGAAGTAGAGCATGTCCGTGCTGGCCAGGCCGATCGACACCACGTCGAGACCCTGCGAGGTGACGCCATCGGCGAACGCGCGGGCCAGCCCCGGGGAGGACTCGCGCATGTCGTGACCGACCACCACCGACGGCGAGTCCGGCTTGATCAGCAGCGCGAACGCCGCCCCGAAGTCCCGGACGACGTCGGCGTCGAGCTGCTCACCGACGACCCCGCGAATGTCGTAGGCCTTCACGATCCCCGACAGGTCCGACACGCCCGCTCCCCGCACTGTCTCGTTGGTGGCTTTCCATCCGACGCGGGGAAGCCTACCGGCGGACGGTGCTCAGGTGCGGCCGGGCAGCACGCGCAGGTGACCGCGGCGGCCCGAGGGCGCCTCCGGCTCCGCCTGCGTGGCGGGGCGGTCCGGCCGGCCGGCCTCGCGGACCGCCTCGGCCAGCGCGGTGAGCTCGTCGCTGGACGGCTCGGGCGCGGCGAACCCGCCCTCGTGGCGCACGACCTCCCAGCCCTTCGGGGCGGTGAGGCGCAGCGCGTGCTCCTCGCACAGGTCGTAGGAGTGTGGTTCCGACGCCGTAGCCAGTGGCCCGACCACAGCGGTCGAATCGCTGTAGGCGTAGGTCAGCGTGGCAACGGCGGGCTCGAGGCAACCCGTCCGCGAACACTTCCTTACGCTCGGCACGGTTGATCACGATAGCCGGTCCGGCGCCGCGGGTGGCGCAGGCGCACCGATAACACACCGACTCGCACCGTGCCACGCGGCGGGGTTGCTCCGCCCGGCCCAGTGGGCACCCGCGAGGGCGCCAGCGTGGGTACGGCGTGGGCACGCACCGCCCCCGGCGCCGGTGGGCGCACCCCGCGTACCCTTTCCGTTCGTGGCGATGGCTCGTGGATCCCGGCGGCGGTACCGGTTGCGGCGCGACCGGCACGGCCGCGGGCTGCGCGGACCGCTGTACCCAGCGTCGCTGCCCGCCGCGGCGAGCCGGGCCGAGCGGTTCGACGCGCTCGTGCTGGACGCCCTGGAGCCGATCGAGGCGCGCTGGCGGCACGAGTTGACGAAGCTGGACGTCGCGGTGGACGACGTGCCCGAGGTGCGCAGGGGCGACGCGGCCGCGGAGGGCGTGCTGCACGACGGGGCGGTGCCGCTGTCCCGGCTGGTGCCGGCGGGGGTGGACCGGGCGGGCCTGCCCACCCGCGCGCGGATCGTGCTGTACCGGCGGCCGCTGGAGGCCAGGGCCAAGGACGCCGCCGAGCTGGCCGAGCTGGTGCACGACGTGCTGGTCGAGCAGGTCGCCGGCTACCTCGGCGTCGACCCGGACATCATCGAGGGCGGCTGAGCAGGGCTGACTAGGACCAGGCAGGGACTGGGCGGGAAACGGAGCTCGCCGAGGTCGCGCTGGACCTGGTGACGGTTGGTGGCGGCTAGGACCCGCCGGCGCTGGGCCGCCCCGGCCTCGCCGTGCCACCGCGCGCCGGCACGGCGGTGAGCGCGGCGAACAGCACCGCGGCGAGCTGCCCGAGCAGCAGCACGCCGTGCCAGGTGCCCGGGTACTCCACCACCACCTCCGACTGCCGGGTCGGCACCGCCACGGAGACCAGGTGCCCCCAGGCCGGCACGATCGGCTCGCGCCGGCCGTCGACGGTGGCCCGCCAGCCCGGCTCGACGTTGGCCGCGAGCACCAGCAGCCGGCCGGCCGGCCCGTCGGACACCCGCACCCGCACGGTCGGCAGCTCGGCATCCACCGGGGCGACCGAGGTGCCGCCCCGCAGGTCCCCGCTCGGCGGCTGCCCGCTGACGGCACGCCGGGCCTGCTCCGGCGCGATCAGCGTCACCGGGCCGCCGGTGGGCAACAGCCGGACGACCTCCCGGCCGTCGTCGGTGGGTGGCGCACCGGCCACGAGGTCCGGCGCGGCCTGCCGCAGCCGCTCCGCGCCCTGCCCCGGCGGCAGCACGACGAGCAGCACGCCGGCGGCGGCCGCGGCGGTCACCGCCTCCCGGGACCCGGCCAGCAGGCCACGCCGCCAGGCGGCGAGCCGCTCGGTGCTGCCGGCCACCGGGACCAGCGCGTCGTCGCCGTGGCGGGGTAGCCGGCCGGCGACCTGGCGCACCGACTCGCCGGGCCCGCCGAGCACGAGCACGGACCGGCCGGTCTCGGTGAGCTCGCGGGTGAGCGAGGACGCGAGCTCGAGGCCACCGTCGGCGCGCAGCGGGCCGGACCGCGCGCTCACCGCGGCCCCGGCGACCAGTGCGACCAGCACCGCGACCCCGCCGGCGGCGGCGATCCTCGGCAGCAGCGCCGGCACCGGAGCGGTGACGGGGCCGGTGGTCGGGTCGGTGGTCACGGCGCCGAGCACGACCAGCAGTAGCCCGGCCGCGACCACCAGCAGCGGCACCGCGGGGTCGCCCGGCACCGGCTCGCCGCCCCCCGCCGGCGGGATGGTCACCAGCCGGGTGGCGACGACCCCCGCGGCGCCCAGCGCCACCACCCCGAGTCCGGGCAGCGCCCGCCGGCTCGGCCGCAGCACCAGCGCGACCAGCGCGGCCACCACCAGCAACACGCCCAGCGGCTGCGCGCCGGGGCCGCCGGGGTCGAGCCCCACCAGCTCGGCGGGTGCCGGCGGCACCGGGTCGGCGCCGGAGAGGCCGTGCGCCAGCAGCGCCGGATGGGCCAGCACCGCGGGCAGCCACGGCAGCAGCAACGCCAGCGGCAGCAGCACGGTGATCGCGATCGCGGCGATCCGCCGGGGCAGCCGGCCGGAGCCCGGCAGCACCACGAACCCGCCGGCGAGCCCGAGCAGCGCCAGCGCGTGCACCTGCGGAGAGAACGCCCCGACCAGGGCCAGCACGATCGCGCACAGCGCCGCCGTGCTCAGCCAGCGCCGGTCCGCCCTGGTGAGCACCGCGGCCAGCAGGGCGACGAGGGCGGGCAGCAGGATGTGCACCACCACGACGTCCAGCCGGCCCTGGGCGACCGCCGCGGTCGCGACTGGCAGCAGCCCGTAGGCCGCGGCCGCGCCGGCGCGTACCCAGCGGCGCACCCGCAGCCGCCGGGTGGCGGCGTAGGCCACCAGCGCGGCCAGCGGGGCGTCGGTGATCAGCAGTAGCGCGACGGCGGCGGCGGGTCCGCCGAGCGGCGCGAGCGGGGCCCCGAGCACGCCGAGGACGGCCAGCGTGACCGGCGCCGCCGCGGCCGTGCCCCCCGCCACCGGGTGCCACGCGGCGAGGTAGGTGGACCACACCTGGCCGAGGTCGCCGACCGGCAGCAGCCGGCCACCGGCGAGGTCGAGGCCGAGCCGCCCGGCGTGCACGACCAGCGCGAGCGCGGTGAGCACCACGGTGAGCACCACCGGCGGGGCGAACACCGTGGCCGCGAGCACCCTGCGGCGGTCAACCTCGACGAACACCAGCTCGCGGTCGACGCGCCGGCCCGGTGAGGGGCGCGGCACGGCTTCGCCGGCGGGCTCCCGCTCCGCGGGGTGGTCCCGCGCCGCGCGGTCCGGGAGGGCGACCGCCACCACACCACCCGGCCGGCGCAGGCCGAGGCCGCGCACCCCGCCTCGCCCTCCGCCCCGGACGGCGCCCGCGGGCAGGGCCTCCGGTCCCACCGGACGTGCCCGCGGGCCGCGGCCGGCCATCGCCTCCGGCGGGATCCACGCGGCGGTGCTGGCGCCCTCGACCACCTCGGCCGGGAGCCGGCCCAGCGCGGCCTCGCTGGCCACCCCGCGGCGCACCAGGTGCACCACCCCGCGCCGAACCGCGGCCCGCAGCCGGGCGAGCCTGCTGGTGAACAGCCCGCGCACGGGCCCGCCAGGACCGGTGCCGGCGGCCCGCCGGACGGAGCGGGCGGCCCGCAGCTTCGCCCTGCCGGAGAGCAGGTAGCCGGCGGCGGCGAACTCCGCACGGGCCCTGGTGGCGTCGCGCAGCACGGCGAAGCCGAGCCCGCGCAGCACGGACAGCACCACCAGCCGGGGGACACCCAGCAGGAACGACAGGGTCGAGCAGTTCACCAGAAAGGTGCGCAGGCCGTGGGCCCGGTCGGCGGCGGCCAACGAGCCCGGCAACGCGGCGGTCGCGCGCAGGCCCCGGCTCGCCGCGCGGGCGTGCCGCACCCGGGCCAGCGGCACCGAGAGCACGAGCGCGCCGGCGGCGTTGGCCCGCCAGCCGAAGTCGAGGTCCTCGCGCAGCAGCGGCAGCGCCGGGTCGAAACCGTCGAGCCAGGTCCACAGCCCTCGACGGATCAGCGCGCCCGCGCTGGGCACGGCGAGCACCTCGGTGCTCTGCTCGGGTGCGGCGCCGCGCTCGCCCTCGCCGGTGGCGACGTGCCGGCGGTGCCCGGACGCGTCGGTGGACAACCCGGCCGAGACGATCAGCCGCGGGTCGGCCCAGTCGACGCCGAGCGGGCCGAGCACGGCGGCCGACGGCGCGGCCTCGGCGGCCCTGAGCAGGATGTCGAGGCAGTCCGGCTCCGGGGCGCAGTCGTCGTGCAGCACCCACAGCCAGGTGCCGGGGTCGCCCCAGCGCTCCTCCGCGTGCGCGACGGCCGCCGCGACCGCCGCGCCGAACCCGGTGCCGGCCGGCAGGGTCAGCACCCCGGACAGGACCGGCTCGGCCCGCCCGCCGCCGGCATCTTCCCGAGCGGCCGCCACACCCTCGACCGCGGTGCCCTCGACTACCGCGTCCTCGATTGCGGTGGCCTCGATTGCGGTGGCCTCGGCCACGGCGTTCTCGACCACGGTGTCCTCGACGGCCGTGCTTTCGACCGTGATGCTGTCGACCGCGGCGCCGCGGACCGCCTCGGCCAGCAGCTCGGGTGTGCGGTCGGTGGAGCCGGTGTCCACGGCCAGGACGTGCCGCGGCCGGATCGTGCCGCGGCGCAGCGCCGACAGCGCGAGCGGGAGCCAGGCTTCGCCGTTGTGACACACGAGGATCGCCAGCACGGGCGCGGTGCGCAGCGGTGGTGTGGGGGTGCGGGGCAAGAACCCCTCCAGGAACGAGCGCGGAACGGTTGGGGTGGGCCCAGCCTACGACGCGGTGTCACCGCTCAGTCGGGTCGCTCCCGGGCGGGTCGCTCCCGGGTCACCCGCGCGCCGGTCATCCGCACCGGAGCGCGCCACCCCGCCGGACACCGCACCCTCCACTGTGTCCATTCGAGGTCCAGCCGAGATGCCCGCCCGAGGCGTCCACCTCAGGCACGGCGTCCACGCTCGGCACGGCGCGGCCCTCTCCGCCGGACCCCTCTTCCGGCCGGGCGGGCCGATCCGGCTCAGCCGGCCCGCTTCTTCAGCTTCCGACGCTCGCGTTCGGACAGTCCGCCCCAGATGCCGAAGCGTTCGTCGTGCGCCAGGGCGTACTCGAGGCACTCGTCCTTGACCTCGCAGCCCTGGCAGATCCGCTTGGCCTCGCGGGTCGACCCGCCCTTCTCCGGGAAGAACGCCTCGGGGTCGGTCTGCGCGCACAGCGCGCGGTCCTGCCACTCCGGCGGCTCCTCCGCGTCGAACAGGTCCGGCAGAACGCCCAGCTCCTCCTCCGGGTGTTCGCCGGAATCCATGACGCGCCCCCATTCCCTTCCATCTGCTGCTAACCGCACGTCCGCCTCCTCGCTTCCACGCACTCCCCAGGCTGGCGGTGTTGAACGATGGGCACCGGCACGACTCGCGATCACCCGGCGCTCGATCATCCGGAACTTCGGCACCCGACCGGCCTGCGCGCGGAGTGGTCCGCCGCCGTCCCCGTACCGGGTGGACACCACCGACGCCCCCCTGTGCGGCGCCGAATGACATCAATGTGATTACACCCGTGTCATGCGGCCAGGTCAAGCCGAGTCGCAAGTTTGGGGGATACTTCGCCGCCCGTGCGCAAGCGGACACGCCGGGAACTTCACAACAGCTGTACGACGGGTGTCACCCAGCCCACCCGCACGGCCCGCCGAACACGATCGCGTGACCGGAGAGCCGTAAGGAAGACTGTGGGCGTGCAACGATCCGCAGTGCGTCCCAGTCCCCTGTTCTTCCTCATTCTGGCCGTGACCGCGGTCGGCGGCATCCTGGCGGCCGTCCAGGCCCCGTTTCCGGTGGTCGACTTCGGCGGTGAGACGCTGCCGATCTCGCTCGACCACCAGCTGCTCGGCACGCTGGGCATCGTGCTGCTGGTGATCGGCGGCTGGGCGGCGTCGCTGACCCTGCACGAGTTCGGGCACGCCGTCGTGGCCTACCGCGGCGGCGACCACGAGGTGGCCGCCAAGGGCTACCTCACGATGGACATCCGCCGCTACACCGACCCGGTGCTGTCCCTCGTGTTGCCGCTGCTGATCCTGGCGATCGGCGGGATCCCGCTGCCCGGCGGCGCGGTGTGGATCAACCATTGGGCGCTGCGCAACCGGTCGGTGGCGTCCTGGGTGTCGCTCGCCGGCCCGCTGACCAACCTGGCCCTCGGCGCCGCCCTCACCGCGGTGGTCGTGCTCGTGCCCATGCCGTACGGGCTCGCGGTCGGACTCTCCTACCTGGCGATGCTGCAGATCATCGCGTTCGTGCTGAACATCCTGCCGGTGCCCGGCCTGGACGGCTACGGCGCGCTCGAGCCCTACCTGTCGCCGCAGGCCCGCGAGCTGGGCGCGAAGGCCCGCCCGTGGGCGCCGCTGGTGCTGTTCGCCCTGATCATCGCCGTGCCCACGGTCCGCGAGCTGTTCTTCGACCTCTCCTTCCTGGTCTTCGGCGCCGTGGGCGGCGACGAGCAGGCCGCGGCGGTCGGGCAGACTGCCTTCATGTTCTGGCGCTGATCAGAGCGGATCAGGAAGCCGGCCCGGACAGCGCGCCCCGCCGCTCCAGCCACCGGCAGGCCCGCCGGGCCAACCGCTTGAGCGCCGAGCGCTCGCCGAGGTAGTCGGCGAGCATGCCGACCACCGGCAGCATCCCGAACAACCGGTGGTAGAAGCGCCCGCGCGGCCGCTTCTCCAGCTCGCCGGGGAAGGCCAGCAGGGAACGGCCCAGCCGCCACAGGGTCCGCGCGGCCGCCTTGAGGGTGAGTTTGCCGTGCCGGCGCTCGGCCTCGGCCACCTCCTCGGTGAGCTGGGCGGTCTCGGCGTCCTCCGCCGCGCGGTCGTGCTCGGCGGCCCTTCCCGCGGCCAGCGCGGGGTCGACGTCGCGCTGGAACAGCACCCAGGCCAGCAGCCGCACCCGGTCGCCGGTGTCGACCACGCCGTACTCCCCGGCGATGGCGCAGAGCAGCAGCCCCTGGCTGGCCGCGCCCACGGCGTCCTGGATCGGCAGCCGGTCGGCCAGCACGCCACCGAGGCCGGGCACGGCGGTGAGCAGGGAGGTGAACCGGCCCACCCGGTTGACCCACCAGCGGGTGCGCTGATCCGGGGTCATCCGGGTCCACGCCTGGGTGCCCGGCACCCTGACCGCCCTGAGCCGGCGGACCAACCACCACCGCCGCGCGCGCGGCACCGCGGCGAGCTCGGCCGCGCCGTCCCCGTCCTGGACGCCACCGCTCTCGGCATCCCTCTGCCCGGCACGCCGCCGCCGGGTGGACCGCAGGCCGAGCGGCTCGGCCTCGCGCAGCGCGTCGAGCAGCGGCCCGGTCGCCCGCACGAAGGGGCGAAGCACCGCCACCACCTGGGCGTCGGAGATCACCTCAGCCATCCTCGCCTCCTGCGCCTTGCGGGACACCCGCACCCGGTCGGCAGACACGACCAACTTCACGATCATCGGCCATGCCCGCCTCCTGCCGTCCTGGCGCGGGCCCTGCCGAGCGTGCCGCCCAGCGCCACCGCCGCCGGGAGCACCCCGCCGGCGAGCAGGAGCAGCGTGCGCCAGTCGGCGAGCAGCACCAGGTCGCCGCCGGGGCCGAGCAGCCCGACGGACAGCACGGTCACTACCCACACCGCGAGCGGAACAATCGCGGCGCGCGGATGAACCAGCCGCGCGGCCGAGGTGACCAGCAGCGGCGTGGTCAGCGCCGCCAGCACCACGGTGACCGGGAAGGGCACGTCGCCGAGCCGGGGCAGGATCAGCCCGTCCAGCCGCAGCGGCAGGTAGAGCAGCTCGAGCGTGGACAGCAGGACGGCGTCGAGCACCAGCAGCGCGAGCAGCGCGAACCGGACGGCACCGGAAGCGGTCATCGGTCGAGGCCGGCGAAGAGGTCCCGCTCGACGCCCTGCTCGATGTCCCCAGCCCGACCGCGCTCACGTGCGGCGACAACGTAGTACTCGGTGTCCAGCAGCGGCTGGGCGATGCCGTTGGACAGCGCGAAGCAGGTAGCCGGCTCGGGCACGCTGACCTGGGTGGCGTGCGCCCGCAGCGCGGCGACCTTCGCGTCAAGGTGGGCACCGATGTCGACGGCCGTGGTGACCCGTGCGTCCGGCACGGCCGGCAGCTCACCGGCGGCCGGCACCCGGAACGGCACGTCCGGCCGGTCGCGCAGCGCGGCGAGCCCCTCGGCGAGCGCCGTCGCCGGCTGCACCACGTGGAACACTCGCGGCACGTCGCACTCGTCGGCCGCCGCCATGGTGATCTCGTGGGCGCGGATGTGGTCGGGGTGGCCGTAGCCGCCGAACTCGTCGTAGGTGACCACCACCTGCGGCCGCACCTCGGCCAGGATCTCGGCGAGCTGCGCGACCTGCTCGGGCTGGGAGCCCTGGACGAACGCCCGCGGGTGCTCGATGCTCGGCGTGCCGGCCATCCCGGAGTCACGCCACCGGCCGATCCCGCCGAGGTAGCGCTGGTCGGTCACGCCCAGCGCGGCGCCCGCAGCGGCCAGCTCTCCGGCGCGGTAGCCGCCGAGCTGGTCGGCCTCCGCGGGGCCGAGCCGCGCCAGCTCGGGCGGGATGATCTCGCCCTCCTCGCCGAGCGTGCAGGTCACCAGCGTCACTCGCACGCCCTCGGCGGCGTACCGCGCGATCGTGCCGCCCGTGGCGATGGTCTCGTCGTCGGGGTGGGCGTGCACGAGGAGTAGCCTGCGGGATCCTGCGGAGGTCACGGCTGCAGATTAGTTCCTTCGTCGTGACCACAGCCGGCGGCGCCTCGGTTATCCTCGCGCGAGTGCCGTCTACCTGCGGTGACGTCTAGTACCCCCACGAAGGGCATGTGGTGAGCACTGAAGCAACAACGGCGAACCTCGCCGGCACGTCGGGTTCCGTCCTGTCCATCGCCGACCTGCGCATCTCGTTCCGGACCGAGGACGGGATCGTCGACGCGGTCAAGGGCATCGGCTTCGACGTGGCGCCCGGCGAGATCGTCGCGGTCGTGGGCGAGTCGGGCTCGGGCAAGTCGGTGACCTCGATGTCGGTGCTCGGCCTGCTGCCGAAGACGAGCGACATCGAGGGCGAGCGCCGGCTCGGCGAGCTCGATCTCGGCCAGATGGCGGACAAGCAGCTGCGCAGGATCCGCGGCAACGAGATCGCGATGATCTTCCAGGAGCCGATGACCGCGCTGAACCCGGTCTACACGGTGGGCTGGCAGCTGCGCGAGGCGCTGCAGACCCACCAGGACCTGTCCAGGGCCGCCGCGGACAAGCGGGCCGTGGAGCTGCTCGAGATGGTCGGCATCCCGGACCCGGAGCAGCGGTTCCGGCAGTACCCGCACCAGCTCTCCGGTGGGCTGCGGCAGCGGGTGGTGATCGCCATGGCGATCGCCTGCGACCCGAAGGTCATCATCGCCGACGAGCCGACCACCGCGCTGGACGTCACCGTCCAGGCGGAGATCCTCGGCCTGCTGCGCGAGCTGCGCGACCAGCTGAACACCGCCATCGTGCTGATCACCCACGACATGGGCGTGGTGGCCGACCTCGCCGACCGGGTCGTGGTGATGTACCAGGGCGAGATCGTGGAGCAGGCGCCGGTGCGGGAGCTGTTCGCCAACCCGCGGGAGGAGTACACCCGCAAGCTGCTGGCCGCGGTGCCGGTACTGGGTCAGCGGCCGGAGGGCCGCCGGCTGCTGGAGGGCGAGGCCCTCGAGCGGGTGGCGGCGGCCAAGGTCGTCGAGGACGTCCGGCTGGACGACGCCGAGCTGGCGGCGCGGCTGGAGGCCGACGCGCCGGCACTGGAGATCAAGGACCTGGTGCTGGAGTTCCCCGGCCGGCGCGGGCAGGGTAAGAACCGCGCGGTGGACGGCGTCTCGCTGCACATCGACAAGGGCGAGATCCTCGGCCTCGTCGGCGAGTCCGGCTCCGGCAAGTCCACCGTGGGTCGCTGCGCGATCCGGCTGCTCGACCCCACCGAGGGCACCGTGTCGATCGCCGGCAGGGACATCACCCGGCTCTCACACAAGGAGCTGCGGCCGCTGCGCCGGTACTTCTCCATCGTGTTCCAGGACCCAGCGTCCACTCTGGACCCGAAGATGACCATCGGCGAGTCGATCGCCGAGCCGCTGGTGCTGCACAAGGTGCTCTCCTCGGGCAAGGCGCTGGACGAGCGGGTCACGGCGCTGCTGGACAAGGTGGAGCTGTCCGGCCACTACCGCAACCGCTACCCGCACGAGCTCTCCGGCGGGCAGCGGCAGCGGGTGTCGATCGCCCGCGCGCTGGCGCTCGACCCGAAGCTGCTCATCGCCGACGAGCCGACCTCGGCGCTGGACGTGTCGGTGCAGGCTCGGGTGCTCGACCTGTTCCTGGACCTGCAGCAGACGCTGCGGTTCGCGTGCCTGTTCATCAGCCACGACCTGGCGGTGGTCGACCTGCTGGCCGACCGGGTCGCGGTGATGCAGCACGGCAAGCTGGTCGAGGTGGGCACCCGGGACGAGGTGCTGCACGCGCCGAAGGAGGACTACACCCGGCGGCTGCTGTCCGCGGCGCCGGTGGCCGACCCGATCCTGCAGGCCGAGCGCCGCCGCGCCTGGGAAGCCGGCCGCCTCGCCCCGGTCGCCGACTGAACCACACTCCGGCCGGACCTGCCATGAAGGCCACCTTCATCGCGTTGAGCGCGATGAAGGTGGCCTTCATGGCGTTCACCCGGGTAAGCGTCAGGCCTTCATGCGGCGCTGGCGCGGGTCGAAGGCGTCCCGCAGGCCGTCACCGATGAAGTTGATGGTCAGCGAGATCAGCACCAGCACGAGGAACGGGCCCCAGAACAACGCGGGCCGTTCGTAGAGCTGGGCGTAGTTCTCCTCGATGATCCGGCCGAGCGAGGTGTCCGGCAGCTGCACGCCGAGGCCGATGAACGACAGCGCCGCCTCGGCCAGCACGGCCTGCGCCACCGCGAGCGTGGCGTTCACCGTGATGCTGCCGACCATGTTCGGCACCAGGTGCTTGAAGATGATCCGCCCGGTGCCGGCGCCGGCGGCGCGGGCCGCCTCGATGAACTCCCGCTGCGACAGCGACATCGTCTCGGCACGGGTGATCCTGGCGATCTGCATCCAGGCGAACGAGGCCAGCACCAGCGCCACCACGTACCAGCTCCCGCTGAACACCTTGACCAGGATGGCCGCCGCGGCGATCTGCGGGACGATCAGGAACAGGTCGGTGAGCCGGGAGACGGCCGAGTCGGTGGTGCCGCGCAGGTAGCCGGCCAGCGCGCCGAACACCACGCCGACCAGCGTCGCCAGGACCGACACGGTGAGCGCGATCGCCAGCGAGTACTGGGTGCCGCGCAACACCTGGGCCACCATGTCCTTGCCCACCTGCGTGGTGCCCAGCGGATGCTCGGCCGAGGGCGGCAGGAAGCCGCCGACCGTCTCCTCGTGGCTGTACGGCCAGAACAACGGCAGGAGCACGACCGCGAGCACGAGCAGCACCAGTACGCCGAGGCTGCCCATCGCCAGCTTGTGGTGCAGGAACTTGCGCAGGACGAGCTGGCCCTGGCTGCGCGGCTTCGGCAGCGCCTTCTCGGGGGTCTCATCGTCCGGTCCCGCCGGGTGGCCGCTGCTGGTGGCCCCGGCGAGCAACGAGTTCATGTCAGCCAACGCGAATCCTCGGGTCCAGGATGCCGTACATCAGGTCGGCGATCAGGTTGAAGGTCACCACGGTCACGGCCACGAGCACGATCCAGCCCATCATCACCTGGGGGTCGTTCTTGCTCACCGCCTCGACCAGGATCGTGCCCATCCCGTTCCAGTTGAACACCCGCTCGGTGATCACCGCGCCGGTGAGCACCGCGGCGAAGTTCACCGAGAACAGGGTGGTCACCGGGATCAACGCGTTGCGGAACGCGTGCCGGAAGATGACCCGGGACGACGAGAGGCCCTTCGCCCGCGCGGTGCGCACGTAGTCCATGTTCATCGTCTCCAGCATGGACGCGCGCTGGAAGCGGCTGTACGCGGCGAAGCTGATGGCCGCGATGGCCAGCGTCGGCAGCAGGTAGGCGCCGACGTAGTTGACGACGAACTCGCCGACGCCGTCGGCACGCAGGTTCTCCGGGCTGGTGGTGCGCAGCCAGGGGTTGCCCAGCCAGTCGCTCAGCCCGAGGTCGCGCACCACGCTGTTCAGCTCGATCGCGTAGAACTTGAGCACGATCGCCACGCAGAAGATCGGCATCGAGAACAGCAGGAACGCCAGCGTCGTGGCGATGTAGTCGATGATGGAGTACTGCTTGATGGCGGCCAGCACGCCCACCGCCACGCCGAGGACGATCGCGACGATCTCGGCGCCGATGATCAGCTTGAAGGTCACCCAGTAGGCGCTCATCACCTTGGGCTGCACTTCCTGCATCGCCGAGCCCTGGGCGATCGAGATGCCCCAGTCCCCGGTCAGGAAGCCGCCCAACCAGTCGAAGTAACGCGGCACGAGCGGCTTGTCCAGCCCCAGCTCGTGCGCGGTGGCGGCGATCGCCTCCGGGCTCACCCCCGGCAGGCTGTACAGCTCCGCCAGCGGGTCACCGGCACCCGCGACCATCAGGAAGGTCAGGAAGGTGGCGATGAACAGCAGCGGAAGGAAGATCGCCACTCGGCGAAGTACGTAGAGAACCAGGTTCAACGGTTTGCTCCTCATCCGGGCTCGGGCTGGTGTGCCGCCCTCACCCGGTCGTCCACCGTAGCGGCGGTCGGCCCACGGTCAACAGCTACCTCCGGAGGGGTCCGGCGCCGGGCTGATGGCCCGGCCCGAACCCCTCCGGAAGTACGGAATTCCTCGTGTTCTGTTCGGGGGAAGGACGAGCTACGTCCTAGCTCGTCCGCTCCCACTCACCCACGTTCCACAGCGCGCCGTTGTACGACTGCATGTACACGCGGTCGATACCCCGGAACGCCCACATGGACGGGGTCTGGAACAGCGGCAGCGTCGCGTAGTTGTCCGCGATCGCCTTGTCGGCCGCCTGGTAGTGCTGGCGCGCCGCGTCCTCGTCGGTCGCCGAGACGGCCTTGTTGAACGCCTCGTCGATCCGCGGGTCGGACAGGCCCTGCCAGTTCTGGTTGCCGCCGGTGATGTAGATGGCCCGCTGCTCCGCCTTGAACGGCTGCGCCGACCAGCCGAACAGGGCGATGTCGTAGTCGCCCTTGTCGACCCGGCCCTTGAGGAAGTTCGGGTCGGTGTCGTCGAGGATCTCCATGCCCGCCCGGGTCGCCTGCGCCTGGATGATCTCCACGGTCTGGCTGCGCCGCGCGTTCTGGTTGTGCGAGATCTGCACCGAGAACCGCTGGCCGTCCTTGGCGTAGATGCCGTCCGGGCCCTTGGTCCAGCCGCCCTCCTCGAGGATCTTGGCGGCCTCCTCGGCCCCCTTGTTGACCTTGTCGCTGTAGTTGTCCTGGAAGCCGGGCTCACCGTTGAAGAACACGATGCTGTTCAGCGGCTGCGCGTCCTCCTGGACCGGCTTGAGCAGCTTGTTGACGATCTCCTCCCGGTTGACCACCGCGAAGAACGCCTTGCGGGCGGCGTCGTCGGCGAACAGCCGGTTGAAGTTCAGGTCGAGGTGCTCGAAGGTCAGCTGCTCCGCCGAACCGTAGACGACCCCCTGCGAGGCCAGGTTCTTCAGCGTCGAGGCCGCCGTCGCGTCCGGCTGGGTGGACGCCATGACGTCGATCTCGCCGTTCTGCAATGCCGTGGCCATTGCCTTGGTGTCCGGGAACGGCTTGACGATGACCTTGTTCGGGCCACCCTTGGCGCCGATCCAGTTCGGGTTCTTCTCCAGCGTCACCGTCTTGGAGTTCTCGTCGAACGCCGTGATCCGATAGGCCGCCGAGCCGGGCATGATGTCCGGCTTGAAGCCCTTCCACTGCGTGTTCCAGAACTCGCCGGCCTTGGCCAGCGCGTCGGCGTCCCCGCCCGGCTTGAGGGCCGTGATGTCGGCGATGCCGGTTTGCTCCTCCAGCACGTGCGCCGGCATGAGCATCTGGTCCATGTACATGCCCTTGTAGTCCAGGTAGGGCTCGCTGAAGGTGTTCTCGAAGGTCAGGTCGTCCTTGCAGACGGCCTGGTCGACGAGGTCGTAGCCGGTGGTCGACGCCGAGGTGAACGACTCCGCCTTGCCGCTGTGCGACAGCCAGCCGAGGTAGAAGTCGTCGCAGTCCCACGTGCCGCCGTCGGACCACTGCACGCCCGGCTTGATCTTCCACTCGACGACCTGCGGGTCCTGGGAGGTGACCGTCACCGACTCCATCACGTCGGTGTTGAGCAGCACCTTGTTGTTGCCGTCGAGCACGAACGGGGCGGCCAGCACCGCGGTGAGCACGTAGTTGTTGTACGAGCTGTGGGTGTCCGGCGTCTTGTTGTTGTACGCCGAGTAGCCCTCGTCGATGCCCACGATGGCCTGGTCGAACGACTCGGCCTCGGCGAGCTTGAAGGTGTCGCCCTCCTGGGCCTTGCCCGTCGCCATGCTTTTGACATCGGCGCTCGAGCCGGTGTTCGGGTCGCCGCCGTTGTCGCCACCGCCACCGCAGGCGCTCAGCAGGAGCGCGGAACCAGCGACGAGCGACAGGGCGGAGACAGCCTTTGATCTCCTCATGTACGTGTGCCCTCCTAGCACTGGGTCCTTGAGGTCGGACCGTGGACCCACACCGCTCCAGCAGATACGCCAGAGCCTATGACACGCCAAGTCACACTCAGTTGGCGCACTGCCGGAGGACGCTAAGAAGTCCGAGCACTCCCGGTCACTATTTGCGGGGCGATTGTGACCAAAGGGTGACTTGCGAGTGGTCAGCGAGTCAACAGCGGTTACCGAGCGAGATCAGCCGGACACTTACCGACCGACCGTTCGGCCGACGCGCCGCGGCCGCAGCACCCGGGGGGTGCCGCGGCCGCGGTGCTGCGCGAGGACCGTCAGCTGGTGCGCTCCCACTCGCCCACGTTCCACAGCGGGCCGAGGTAGGACTGCATGTACACCCGGTCGATACCGCGGAATCCCCACATCGAGGGAGTCTGGAACAGCGGCAACGACGCGTACCGCTCGGCGATCAGCCGGTCCGCCTCCTGGTAGGCCTTCACCGCCGTCGCCCGGTCGGTCGCCGAGACGGCCTTCTGGAGCGCCTCGTCGATCCGCGGGTCGGACAGTCCTTGGTAGTTCGACCCGCCACCCGTCGAGTAAATCGCTTGTGTGGCGACCTTGAACGGAGCCGACGACCAGCCGAACAGGGCGATGTCGTAGTCACCCTTGTCTAACCGGCCCTTCAGGAAGTTCGGGTCCGTGTCGTCCAGGATCTCCATGCCCGCGTTACGCGCCTGTGCCTGAATGATTTCCACCGTCTGGCTGCGCCGGGCGTTCTGGTTGTGCGAGATCCGCACCGAGAAGCGCTGGCCGTCCTTGGCGAAGATCCCGTCGGCACCCCTGGCCCAGCCGCCCTCCTCGAGCGTCCTGGCCGCGGCCTCGACGCCCTGGTTGACCTTGTCGCTGTAGTTGTCGACGAAGCCCTCCTCGCCCGGGAAGTAGATGAGGCTGTTCAGCGGCTGGGCGTCGTCCTGCACCGGCTTGATCAGCTTCTCGGCGATCTCCTGCCGGTTGACCAGCTGGAAGAACGCCCTGCGGGCGGCCTCGTCGGCGAACAGCCGGTTGAAGTTCAGGTCCAGGTGCTCGAAGGACAGCCGGGACGCCGAGCCGTAGAGGACGCCCTGCGCGGTGAGACCGCGCAGGGTGGCCGCGGCGGTGGCGTCCGGCTGCACCGAGCCGATCACGTCCACCTCGCCGTTCTGCAGGGCGGTGGCCATGGCCTTGGTGTCCGGGATGGGTCGGATGATGATCTTGTTCGGGCCGCCCTTGGCGCCGATCCAGTTCGGGTTCTTCTCCAACGTCACCGTCTTGGAGTTCTGGTCGAACGCGGTGATCCGGTAGGGGCCGGAGCCGGGCATGGTGTCCGGGTTGAAGCCCTTCCACTCCTGGGTCCAGAAGTCACCGGCCTTGGCCAGCGCCTCGGCGTCGCCGCCCGGTTTCAACGCGGTGATGTCGGCGACGCCGGTCTGCTGCTCCAGCACGTGGGCCGGCAGCACGTGGGCGGGCTCGAACATGCTGCGGTAGTCCAGGTACGGCTCCCGGAACCGCGCCTCGAAGGTCAGGTCGTCCGTGCACGACGCCTCGCCCACCAGGTCGTAACCCTGCGTCTCGGCGGCGACGAACGACTCGATCGTGCCGGTCCGGGCCAGCCAGGCCAGGTAGAAGTCGTCGCAGTCCCACGTGCCGCCGTCCGACCACGTGACGCCCGGCTTGATCTTCCACTCCACGACCTGCGGGTCCGGGGAGGTGACCGTCACCGACTCCATCACGTCGGCGTTCAGCAGCACCTTGTTGTTGCCGTCGTACATGTGCGCGCCGGCCAGCACGGACACCAGCACGAACGTGTTGTACGAGGTGTTGGTGTCCGGGGTCTCGTTGTTGTACCCGGAGTACCCCTCGTCGATCGCGACCGTGACCTGGTCGAACGAGCCAACCTCGGCCAGCCGGAACCGCTCCGCGTCCTGGGCCTTCCCGGTCGCCATGCTCTTGACGTCGGTGTTCCCACCGGTGTCCGGACCACCGCCGTCGTCCCCGCCACCGCACGCGCTCAGCGCGAGCGTCGCCGTCGCCAGCAGCGAGACCGCGGAGACCGTTGCTCTCCTCATCAGACGTGCCCTCCTGCACCTGGACCGCACGCGCCGGGGTACGCCGACGCGTTGTCGCGGACGCTATAGGGCCGGGCGTCCCGGCGGTCACATCGAAGCCGGCAATCGTGACCAAACGGTGACGACGGTCAGCGGGCCCCGCCGCGGGTCCAGTCGACGGCGGATCCGAACGGCCCGACCAGCGGCGGGCCCGGCGTGACGCCGAGGACTCCCTGCCCGATCGCCAGCGTGTCGGCGAGCTGGAACAGCGGAAGCACCACGCTCTGCCGCCACAGCTCGGGCTCCAGCTCGGCGAGCCCGTCAGCCAGCGGTCGCGCTCCGGTCAGGACGGCGTCGATGCTGGGCTGCAGGCCGCGCACGCAGAACGCGGCCGGGTTCGCCGGCGCCACCGGCCCCGACTGGCCCTCCCGCTCGACCGGGCAGCCGAAGGTCGACGCCAGGGTCGAGGCGGCGTCGCCGCCGGTGGGCAGGGGCACCACGGCGATGTCCACCCCGACGCTGCCACCGGTGCCGGGCCGCTCGTCCGCCCCGGGCGTCGCCGGCATCGCCAGCAGGTTGGCGAACAGCTCGCGCGGCTGCGGGGTCACCGTCCGCACGCCCACCCCGGCCGCGACGAGCTGCCGCTGCAACTCCTTGGCGATGCGGGCGTAGGGCTCCTGGTCGCCGGGCGCGGCCAGCACCACGGACAGCGCCTTGCCGTCCCGGCTCCACGTCCCGGCTTCCTTGGTGTAGCCGGCGGCGGTCAGCAGCTCCCGGGCCCGCTCCGGGGCGGGCGCCGCCGGCGGGCCGGAGGCGGGAATGGTCGCGGAGTATTCGGGATCCGAGGGCGGGAGCACCAGCGCGTCGGCCCGCAGCGTCGCCGAAGGCCCGCCGGCGGCGCCCTCCTCGATCAGCCGGTCCCGGTCGATCAGCGCGGCGATGCCGGCGCGCACCTGGTCGTCGGCCAGCGCGCCGCCGATCGGGCGGAGCAGGACGCTGGCCAGCCGCGGCCTGGCCAGGGTGTGCAGCTGCACCGACGGCCCGAGCCGGCCGAACAGGTCGAGGCCGGTGGCGTCGGTGCGGGCGATGGTGAACTGGACGGTGCCGCTGCGCAGCGCGCCGACCATGTTCGCCTGGTCGGAGCCACGGAGCACGATCCGCTCGATCGCGGCCGGCTTCTCCCAGTACCGCTCGTTGCGCTCCAGCACGATCTCGCCGCGGGCCAGGTCCAGCGTCTTGATGGCGAAGGGACCCCCGTAGGCGGGGAAGCTGTCGGCGAGCGCGCCACCCCAGCCGCCGGGAGCGTCCTTCAGCAGGTGGGCGGGCAGGAGATCGCCGAACAGCGTGCGCCAACCGGGGTAGGGCTTGCTGAAGGTGACCTCGACCCGTTTGCCGCCCTCGCTCGGCTGGATGCCGGAGATCAGCCGGTAGCCGGCGGGCGCGACGACGCCTGGCTCGGTCCTCATCGCCTGGGCCAGGTAGTCGAAGTCCTCCACCGCGATCGGGGCGCCGTCGGACCACGACGCGTCCGGGCGGATGGCGTAGGCGACGGTGAACGGTTCCTGCCGGACCACCTCGGCCGAGCGCATCACGGTCTCGTTCAGCACCGGCGAGCCGTCCTCACCGGGAACGAACACCGAGGGCAGCAGCAGCTGGGCCAGCGCGGAGGTGACGGTGGAGGAGTCGGCGATGGCGTGCGGGTTGTAGCCGCCGGCCACGTCGTCGACCCCGACCACGATCTGCGAGGTGTTGTCCGGCGGCGTGGTCGTGGACTCGGCCACCGGGGTGGGCGTGGTGGGGGGTGGCGGTGTGTTGCTGCACGCGGCGAGGACCAGCACCAGCACGGCCGCCAGTACCGAACCGGCTGTCCGCGCGCCTGTCCCCCGCACGTGTCGTCCTTCCTGCCCGTCCCGAGCCCACCCCTGGACCCGCCATGGTCGCACGCACCCCACCCCCAAGCCTCCGAGATTGCCAGACCGGCCGTGCCCGCCGCCTCCCGGATGGGGGAACCGCCACCCGGCGGACGTTCGGTGGGCCCTTCCGGTTCCGTCTCGGCCGCGGGTCGCCAGCGCGGGGACGGGGGCGGGTCAGGCGTTGGCGTCCCGGTTCCTGGCCCGCGACCGTGCCTTGGCCCGCTGGTTGACGTCCAGGATCACCTTGCGCACCCGAATGGCCGTGGGGCCCACCTCGACGCATTCGTCGACCGAGCAGAACTCCAGCGCCTCCTCCAGGCCGAGCTTGCGCGGCCGGGCCAGGCGCTCGAGCTCGTCGCCGGTGGACGAGCGCACGTTGGTCAGCTTCTTCTCCTTGGTGATGTTGATGTCCAGGTCCTCGGCGCGCGGGTTCTCGCCGACGACCATGCCCTCGTACACTTCGGCGCCCGGCTCGACGAAGAACGTGCCGCGGTCGGCGAGCTGGAGCATCGCGTACCCGGTGACCGGGCCGGAGCGGTCGGCGACCAGGGACCCGCTGTGCCGGGTACGGATCTCGCCGGCCCACGGGAAGTAGCCCTCGAAGACGTGGTTGGCGATGCCGGTGCCGCGGGTCTCGGTGAGGAAGTCGGTGCGGAAGCCGATCAGGCCACGCGCCGGCAGCACGTACTCGAGCTTGATCCGGCCGGTGCCGTGCCCGCCCATGTGCTCCATCTTGCCCTTGCGCGCGGCCAGCAGCTGGGTGATCGCGCCCAGGTGCTCCTCGGGGGCGTCGATGATGAGCCGCTCGTAGGGCTCGTGCAGCACGCCGTCGATGGTGCGGGTGACGACCTGTGGCTTGCCGACGGTGAGCTCGAAGCCCTCCCGGCGCATCTGCTCGACCAGGATCGCCAGCGCCAGCTCGCCGCGACCCTGCACCTCCCAGGTGTCCGGCCGGTCGGTGGGCAGCACGCGGATGCTGACGTTGCCGACCAGCTCCTGGTCGAGCCGGGCCTTGACCAGCCGGGCGGTGAGCTTGTCGCCGCCGTTGCGGCCGGCCAGCGGGGAGGTGTTGACGCCGATCGTCATCGAGATCGCCGGCTCGTCCACGGTGATCCTGGGCAGCGCCTCGGGCGCCTCGGGGTCGGCGAGGGTGTCGCCGATGGTGATGTCCGGGATGCCGGCGATGGCGACGAGGTCGCCCGCGCTGGCCTCCTGCGCCGGCACCCTGGTGAGCGCCTCGGTGACCAGCAGCTCGGACACCCGGACCTGCTGAGCACTTCCGTCGGCGCGCAGCCACGCCACGGTCTGGCCCTTGCGCAGTCGGCCGGCGGCGATGCGGATCAGCGCGATCCGGCCGAGGAAGCTGGACGCGTCGAGGTTGGTGACCAGCGCGCGCAGCGGCGCGTCGGGGTCGGCGGTCGGCGGCGGGACGTGCCGCAGCAGGGTGTCGAACAGCGGGTCGAGGTTCTCGCTGGCCGGCAGCGCGCCGTCGGCGGGACGCTCGAGGTCGGCCCTGCCGGCGCGGGCCGAGGCGTAGACCACGGGCAGGTCGAGCACGGCGTCGAGGTCGGCGTCCTCGATGTCCCCGGCGAGGTCCAGCAGCAGGTCGTGGGTCTCCTCGACCACCTCGGCGATGCGGGCGTCCGGGCGGTCCACCTTGTTCACCACGAGCAGGACCGGCAGGCCGGCCTCCAGCGTCTTGCGCAGCACGAAGCGGGTCTGCGGCAGCGGGCCCTCGCTCGCGTCGACCAGCAGCACCACCCCGTCGACCATGGCGAGGCCGCGCTCGACCTCGCCGCCGAAGTCGGCGTGGCCGGGCGTGTCGATGACGTTGATCGTGACCGGGCCGTCGGGCGTCCGCCGGCGGATGGCGGTGTTCTTCGCCAGGATGGTGATGCCCTTCTCCCGCTCCAGCTCGCCGGAGTCCATCACCCGGTCGACCAGCTCGGCACGCTCGGCGAACGCGCCGGACTGGCGCAGCATCGCGTCGACGAGGGTGGTCTTGCCGTGGTCGACGTGCGCCACGATCGCGATGTTTCGGAGGTCCGTGCGGACCTTCTCGGCAGTGGCTGTGGGCACGCGTGAGCTCCTGTGGGTGGAAACAGTCGAAGGGCGACCGGGGAACTCGGCGCGGCAGCGATGCCGGAACGGCCGAGTACGGCCTCACCCAGCATACTGGGTGTGGGGCTGTGCCGAGTGCCACACCGCGATCAAGGATAGGTTCGCCTAACCTAAAAGGTCCTGTCGTCCCTGGCCGCGGCGGCCCCGATGTGGAGTGTGGTGTGGGCAAGAAGCACGGCGGAGACCCGACGCGCGACCCCAAGGAGGTCGTGCGCAGGTTGATGAAGGCCGGCAAGGTCAAGAAGAAGTGCTGCCGGTCGAAGCCGCGATGCAAGAAGTGCCCGGTGCGCGCGTTGAAGAAGGCCCAGAAGGCCAAGGCGAAGCTCGCGGCCTGAGCGAACCCACCGGGTCGAGCACGGCCGTTCGCCTACCGCGGGATGGCCTCGTTCAGCGCACGCAGCTCCGGTGCCGTGCGGGTGGCGGAGAACTCGATCACCTCGTACTGGGCGAGGTGGCGCACCGCGAACGGGTCGGTGGCGAGGATGGCGTCCAGCTTCCCCCGGGACATCGGTCGGGCGATGATCACCCCGCCGGTGCGCGGGGTGCGCCGGCCAGACGCCAGGAAGTGGCCGCACTCGTAGTGCTTCGCCAGCCATTCCGCGTGGTCGGGCAGTGCGTAGTCGATCTCCTGCAGGGGCGCCGTGTAGTTCACCAGGACGACATGCATGGTTCAACGGTAGTCCCGCGCGAATCCGGTGAACGCTGTTCACGCCGGCGTTGATGCACAGCGTTGACCCGCGTTTCGCCCGAACGAGGACGCTCCCGGACAAAGCCCCACCCCCGGTGACCAACGCCACCAACCCCCTTGGTGGCACTGCCGCCAGGAAGGCCACCTTCATGGCGTTTCGGCTAAGGTGGGGGCGTGCGCGCTCGTCTCACCCAGTGGTGGCCGCCCTCCGGCGGCCCCGACGCTGTGCGCTGACCACGTCCACGAAGGCCGCCCGACGGGCGGCCTTCGTCGTGCGCGAGGCCTTCCGCGGGTGGCGCCACCCGCACGACGCAGGAAGGCAAGCCATGACCCGGCTCTCCGGCATCACCCCGTCCGGCCACGTCCAGCTCGGCAACTACCTCGGTGCGATCCGGCGGTGGGCGGCCGACGGGGGGCCCGACGACCTGTACTTCGTCTCCGACCTGCACGCCATGACCACGGCGCACAACCCGGCACGGCTGCGGGCGCTGGCCGCCGAGCAGCTCGCGGTGCTGGTGGCGGCCGGGGTGCCGGCGGAGTCGATCTTCGTGCAGTCCGACCTCGCCCGCGAGCTGGGCGCGCTGACGTGGGTGCTGGAGTGCACGTGCAGCTACGGCGAGGCGGCGCGGATGATCCAGTTCAAGGAGAAGGCGAAGGGCAGGGCCGGGGTCCGGTTGAGCCTGCTCACCTACCCGGTGCTGATGGCGGCGGACATCCTGCTGCAGGGCGCCACCGACGTGCCGGTCGGCGAGGACCAGCGCCAGCACGTCGAGCTGGCCAGGGCGTTGGCCCGGCGATTCAACACCACCTACGGCGAGGTCTTCGCGATGCCGCGCGCGGTGTTGCCGGTGGCCGGGGCGCGGGTGCGCGACCTGGCCGACCCGCGGCGGAAGATGTCCAAGTCGGCGGGAGACTCGGCCGGCGTGGTGTTCGTGCTGGACGAGCCGGACCAGGTCCGACGCAAGGTCCGGAGGGCGGTGACCGACACCGCGACCGAAGTGGCCTACGACCCGCAGCGCCCGGGATCGGCCAACCTCCTGGAGATCCTGGCGGCGTGTACCGGTGAGGCCCCGGAGGAGGTGGCGGCCCGGTTCGGGTCGTACGCCGAGTTGAAGGACGCGGTGGCCGAGGCGGTGGTGGAGACGCTGCGGCCGGTGCGGGAGGGGGCTCGGGAGCTGCTGGCCGACCCGGCGGAGCTGGCCAGGGTCCGCAAGGCCGGCGCCGCCCGCGCCGCCGAGCGCGGCTCCCACCGCGTGGACGCGGCCCTGCGCCTGGTCGGCGCCGGCGGGTAGGGGCACCCCGCGGATCGCGGCCAGCGGAGGGGCCAGCTCCGCGGCCCTGCCGTCAGGCTCGAGGCCGTGCCCACCCGCACACGGTAGGCACCTCGAGCGGCCGGTCCGGTGCCCTGCGGGGGCGAGTCAGCCTCGGGGATCGCCGGTGAGCAGCTCCCGCAACCACGGCACCAGCGCGCGGTCGGCGGGCAGCCAGTCCACGGCGGGCACGTCGTCCCGCCGCAGCCACCGCACCGCCCGGTGCTCCACCGCCCGCGGCTCGGGAGCGGCGCCGCCGGCGTCGTCGAGCCGGGCGGCGAACACCCGCAGCACCGCGCCACCGGGCAGGGTCACGTCGGGGCCCACCCGCGCGCCGACCCACACGGCGACACCGAGCTCCTCCCGGCACTCCCGGCGCAGCGCGTCCACTTCGGACTCGCCGGGCTCCACCCCGCCACCGGGCAGCTCCCAGCGTCCCGCGGCCTCCTCCGGGTAAGCCCGCTGCTGCGCCAGCAACGTCCCACCCCGCACCACCGCCGCCCCCACGATCACCCGAGACCCCACGACCGCCCAACCTACCCGCCGTGTCCGCGCGTTGTGCACACGTGATCGCGT
The DNA here is from genome assembly GCF_900115565.1 of Amycolatopsis arida. Taxonomy (GTDB): domain Bacteria; phylum Actinomycetota; class Actinomycetes; order Mycobacteriales; family Pseudonocardiaceae; genus Yuhushiella; species Yuhushiella arida. The sequence continues at coordinate 362,060 of NZ_FOWW01000002.1, forward strand.
CGCACGACGCGGACACGACAGGCACTGCCGTGTCCGCGCGATGCGCCCACGTGACAGCGCCCTGCGACGCGGACACGTGTGCACAGACGGCGGACACAGCGGTTAGGTGGGGGCGGTGGGCCAGATGGCCTGGAAGCGGGCGCCGCCCTCGGGGGACTCGCCGACGGTGACCCGGCCGCCCCGCCGGCGCACGGCCTCGGCGACCATCGCCAGGCCGAGGCCGGTGCCGCCGGAGATGCGCGCCCGGTCGTCGCCCACCCGGTAGAACCGGTCGAACACCCGGTCGCGGTGCTCGGGCGCGACACCGGGCCCGTCGTCGTCCACCACCACCCGCGCCGTCGACCGGGAGGCCAGCACCGACACCACGATCTGCGACCCGGCATACCGGCACGCGTTGCGCAGCAGGTTGTTCAGCACGAGCTCCACCTCGCCCTGGGTGGCCCACGCCCACGCCCGCGGCACGGCACCGCTGACCCGCGCGGCGGGCGCGTCCGCCGGCAGCCGGGCCACCGCCGCGTGTGCCTCGGTGACCAGCTCGACCGGCTCGGCCGACGGCAGCTCCCCCGCGTCCGCCCGGGCCAGCGCGAGCAGCCCGTCGAGCAGGGCGGACAGCCGCTCGGCCTCGGCCAGGATGTCGGCGAGCGTCTCCTGCGCCAGCTCGGGGTCGGGGTTGGCCACGGCGACCTCGGCCTGCACCCGGATCGACGCGACCGGCGAGCGCAGCTCGTGCGCCGCGTCACCGGTGAACCGGCGCAGCCGCCCGCTCGCCTCCTCCTGCCGCGCGAGCAGCTGGTTGAACTCCACGGCCAGCTCGCGCAGCTCGTCCCGGGAGTCGGGCAGCGGCAGCCGCCGTCCCGGCGGCAGCCCGCGCACCGAGCGGCGCATCCGGTCCACCGGGCGCAGCGCCGAGCCCACGCCCAACCAGGTCGCCAGGGCCGCGACCAGCGCGCTCACCAGCGCCACCACGAGCAGCCAGTGGAAGCCGTCGGCGGTGGCCGCGGTGAAGCCGACCATCGGCGCGCCGGCCACCACCAGCCGTTGCGCGCCGTCGGGGGCGGACACCACGGTGCCCAGCCAGCGCCACGCCGGGCCGTCGGGCCGCTCGCTGCGTACCGCCAGCCCGGCCTTGACGGCGCTGACCTCCCGCGGGCCCAACCCGGTGGCCGGGCCGCCGTCCACCGGGGTGCCGGCGGTGTCCAGCACCCGCACCAGCGGCCCCTCCGGTCGCTGCCCGGCCGCCACTCGCGCGGCCGCCGGCACCACCGCCGCGCGCAGCTCCTCGTCCACCGACTGGATCAGCAGCGGGCCGAGCTGCCGGCCGCCGACCACGGCGAGCCCCACCAGGAACGCGAGCGTGATGGTGACCGCGATGGACGTGATCCGGAACCGCAGGCTGCGGCGCGGCCACCACCGGCCGAGGCGGGTCACCCCGGCCCGACCGACGCCAGGTAGCCGTGGCCGCGGACGGTGCGCACGATGTCACCCGCACCCACCGCGTCCAGCTTCCTGCGCACGTACCCGACGTAGACCTCGACGACGTTGCGGGTGGCGGCCTGCTCGTCACCCCACACGGCGCGCAGCAGCTCGTCCTTGGTCACCACGGTGCCGGCACGGCCGACCAGCACGTCCAGCAGCGCGAACTCGCGCGGGCTGAGCGGCACCGGCTCGTCCCGCCAGTGCACGGCGCGCCGCCCGCGGTCCACCACGAGGTCGCCGACGCGCAGAGTCGTCGTGCCCCGCGCGGACTCTCCCCTGCGCAGCACGGCCCGCACCTGCGCCACCAGCACCACGAACGAGAACGGCTTCACCAGGTAGCCGTCGGCGCCGAGGTCGAGACCGTCGGCCTGGTCGATCTCGCCGTCCTTGGCGGAGACCAGCAGCACCGGCGTCGTCACGCCCTCGGCGCGCAGTTGCTGCAGCACCCGGTAACCGGACAGCCCGGGCAGCATGATGTCCAGCAGCAGGACGTCGAACGACCCGGTCTGCGCCAGCCGCAGCGCGCTCGGCCCGTCGGCGGCGGTGACGACGTCCATGCCCTCGGCCCGCAGGCCGCGCTGCAGCGCCTTGCGCACGCCGGGCTCGTCGTCGACCACCAGAACTCGCGGTTGCACGGGTCTCAATATGCCTTCCCCGGCCTCCCGCCGCCCGTGCTCTCAGCGGACTCTCAGTCGCGGCGCCGCTCTCAGCACCATCTCAGGGCCCACGGCGCAGTGTTGGTGACGCAAGCCCCCGGTGCCGAAGGACACTGGTGCCGGGCCGACGCAGGGAGGGACAGACGTGAATCCGAAGAGGAGAGCCGCCGCGGTCGCGGTGGCCGGAACCGTGCTGGGCGCGGTCGGTCTGGGGGCCATCGCGTGGCCGGCGGGTGCGAAGGACGCCCCGGAGCTGCCCGCAGTGAGCGCCGAGGAGCTGGTCGAGTCGGTGCTGCGGGCCGAGCCGCCCGCGCTCACCGGCACGGTCGAGGTGGACGACGACCTCGGCATTCCGGCCGTGCCCGGGCTGTCCGAGCTCGACATCGACTCGGCCCAGGTGTTCACCGACGGCGAGGGTCGGGGCCGGGTCGCGCTGCGCCAGGACACCGGCGAGAAGACGATCGTGCACGACGGCACGACGCTGTGGCGGTACGACTCGACGGACAACTCCGTGGTGCGGACGGCACTGCCAGCCGGCGAGAAGGGCAAGGGACACCAGGCCGCGCGGGATGCCGACCCGACCGCGCTCGCCACCGACCTGCTGGGCCAGGTGCGGGAGAGCAGCACGGTCAGCGTCGACGGCACCGCCACGGTCGCCGACCGGGCCGCCTACGAGCTGGTCCTCACCCCGAAGCCGACCGAGCGCACGATGCTGCGCGAGGTGCGGGTGGCGGTGGACGCCGAGCGGCGGGTCCCGTTGCGGCTCTCGGTGCTGACCAACGGCACCACCGAGCCGGCGTTGCGGGTCGGGTTCACCGACGTCGAGTTCGGCCCACAGCCGGCCGAGTGGTTCACCTTCACCCCGCCGCCCGGCGCGACCGTCACCGAGGAGCAGGCCAACCGCGAGCACGGCGAGCGGCCCACCGGCGTCGAGCCGCGGCTGGTCGGCGAGGGCTGGGACACCGTCCTGGTCACCGAGCTGCCCGCGGCGGTGCCCGGCGGGACCGGCGAGACGGACGTGTCCGGCCTGGTGGCCCGGGTCGGTCGACCGGTCAGCGGGGCGTTCGGCACCGGCCACGTGGTGACCACGAAGGTCGGCGCCGCGCTGCTCACCAGCGACGGCCGGATCGCCGCCGGCGCCGTCCCGGAGCAGGTGCTGATGCAGGCGCTGGAGCAGCGGTGAGCACCGCGCTCGACGCCAGTGGCGTGGCCGTTCCCGCTACGGCGGGGGCGGCCACGCCCGCCCGGCTGGCCGCGCGGACCAGGGGGTTGCGCAAGGTGTACGGGAGCACGGTGGCGGTCGACGGCGTGGACCTGGACGTCCCGGAGGGGTCCGTCCTCGGGATGCTCGGCCCCAACGGCTCGGGCAAGACCACCACGATCCGCATGCTGCTCGGGCTGGTGCGCCCCACCGAGGGGGAGGCGCAGCTGCTCGGGCACACCATGCCCGACGAGGCCGGCAGGGCGTTGCCCGATGTCGGCGCGCTGGTGGAGGGTCCCGGCTTCCACCCGTTCCTGTCCGGCCGGGAGAATTTGCTGCGGCTGGCGGCGGCCGAGCCGCGGCTGTCCCGGGCGAAGATCGCCGGCGCGGTGCGGGACGCGCTGGAGCGGGTGGGGCTGACCGGCGCGGCCGGGCGGCGCTACCGCGGGTACTCCCTGGGCATGAAGCAGCGGCTCGGGCTGGCCGCGGCGTTGCTCGTGCCGCGCCGGATGGTGGTGCTGGACGAGCCGACCAACGGGCTCGACCCGGCCGGCACCCGGGAGGTCAGGGAGATCATCGCCGAGCTGCACTCCGCCGGGGTCACCGTGCTGGTGTCCTCGCACCTGCTGGCCGAGGTGGAGGCCACCTGCACGCACGTCGCCGTGCTGCACGGCGGCACCGTGGTGGCGCAGGGCGAGCTCGCCGAGCTGCTGGACTCCGGCAATCCGGCGCTGCTGGTGTCCACACCGGACGGCGCCGCCGCGGTGAACGCGTTGCGGGAGCGGCGGATCACCAGCCGACTCACCCCGGAGGGAGTGCGGGTGGACCTCACCGCCACCACGCCACCGGAGGTGCTGGAGACGCTGGTGCGGGCCGGCGTGGCGGTCCACGAGGCGAACCGGGCGCGCACCGGGCTCGAGGACCTGTTCGCCCGGCTCACCCAACCGGAGCCGGACAGCGTGCCCGAGGACGGGGAGGCGGGGGTATGAGCGTCGCGACGATGAACCAGGTGGAGGTCGAGGTCGCGCCGTCCCGCGCGCCGCTCGGCCGGCTGCTCGGTGCCGAGCTGCGCTGGATCTTCCGCCGACCGCGGACGCTGGCCGTGCTCGGAGTGCTCGCCGTGATCCCGGTCGCGGTCGGGATCGGGCTCACCCTGGTGGACTCGCCCGGCGCGGGTGCCGGAGACGGGGGCGAGGGCGCCGCGCTGCTGGCGGCGGTCGCCGCGAACGCGTTCGTGCTGCCGATCGCCACGCTCACGCTGACCCTGGGCCTGCTGCTGCCGCTCGCGGTGGCGATGGCCGGGGGCGACGCGCTGGCCGGTGAGTCCGCGCACAGCACGCTGCGTGGGTGGCTGCTCGCGCCGGTGAGCCGGGGGCGGTTGCTGGCCGTGAAGGCGTTCGGGGTGGTGGTGTTCGCGCTGGCGGCGGTGCTGGCGGTGGCCATGTCGGCGCTGCTCACCGGCCTGGCGATCAACGGCACGGACGCCTTGTTCACCCTCTCCGGCGGCGCGCTCGACTTCGGCTCGGCGCTGGCCCGGATCGGGCTGGCGGTGCTGTGGGTGACGCTGCAACTGGCCGCGGTCGGCGCGGTGGCGCTGGCGATCTCGGCGTGCACCGACCACCCGATGGTCGTGCTGGCGTCGGTGCTCGGCGGGGTGGTCGTGTTCACCCTGCTCGGCACGCTCGACGCGCTGAGCTGGCTGCACCCGTTCCTGCTGACCGAGTCGTGGCGGGAGACGCTGGCCGACGTCCTGCGCGACCCGATGCCGACCGGGTCGCTCACCGAGGGCGCGCTGCGGGCGGCCAGCTACGTCGTGATCGCCCTGTCGCTGGCCTACGCCAGGGTGGTCACGAAGGACGGCTGATCACCGCCACTCCCCCGGGGTCGAGGACGAGGCGCACCTCGTCCCCGGGGTGCGCCGTCGTGGCCGCCGGGGCGACGGCGTCCACCGTGTCCCCTGTGTCCAGGGCGTCCACGGTGCCGGGCGGGCTGGCCAGCCGCACCCGCAGCCGGGCGTGGTCGCGCCGGTGGGCCCGCGCCACCACCTCGCCCGGCACCCCGGTGCCGGCCAGCCGGAGCGCGGCGGGCCGCAGCCCGAGCCGGACCACCCCGTCCGGCCGCCCGGGCAGCGGAACCTCGCCGAGCGCGCACCGCGCCCGACCGCCGGCCACCCGCGCCTCGAGGATCGTGGTGACGCCGAGGAACCGGGCGACCCGGTCGTCGACCGGGTGGGTCCACACCTCGTGCACCCCGCCCACCTGGCGGATCCGCCCGGCGTCCAGGACGGCCACCCGGTCGGCGAGGGTGAACGCCTCCTCCTGGTCGTGGGTCACCAGCAGGGTGGTGACCTTGGCGGCACGCAGCAGCTCGGCGAGGTCGAGGGCGAGCTGCTCGCGCAGCTCGGCGTCGAGCCCGGACAGCGGCTCGTCGAGCAGCAGCAGGCGGGGGCGCGGGGCGAGCGCGCGGGCCAGTGCGACCCGCTGCGCCTCGCCGCCGGAGAGCTCGGTGACCCCGCGGTGCTCGTAGCCGCGCAGGCCCACGAGGTCGAGCAGCTCGGCGACCCTGGCCGCGCGGGCCTCCCGCGGGACGCCGTGCATCCGCGGCCCGAACGCGATGTTGCCGGCGACGTCGCGGTGCGGGAAGAGCTGGCCGTCCTGGAACACGAGGCCGAAGCCGCGCCGGTGCACGGGCACGCCGGAGAGGTCGGCGCCGTCCCAGCGCACCGCGCCCTCCGCGCCGGGCTCGAGGCCGGTGATCGCCCTGAGCAGGGTGGACTTGCCGGAGCCGGACGGGCCGAGCAGCGCGAGCACCTCCCCGTCGGCGATCTCCAACCGGGCGTCGGCCACGGCGGTGACCCGGCCGTAGCGGACGGTGAGCCCGTCGACGAGCAGCGCCATCTAGAACTCCCCCACCGAGCGCGCGCCGCGCAACCACTCGATGGCGACCACCACCAGCCCGGTGACCAGCATCAGCAGCACGCACGCGGCGTAGGCGAGCTGGGTGTTCAGCACGCCGGGCCGGCCGATCAGGGTCGCGATGGCCACCGGCAGGGTCGGCGCGTCCGGCCGGGCGAGGAAGCTGGTGGCGCCGAACTCGCCGAGCGCGACGACGTAGCCGAACGCGCCGGCCGCGACCAGCGAGCGCGCGGTGAGCGGCAGGTCGACCTCCCGCCACACCCGAAGCGGCCGGGCGCCGAGCGTCGCGGCGGCCTGGCGGAGCCGCTCGTCCACCGAGCGCAGCACGGGCAGCACGATCCGCACCACCAGCGGGATGATGACCAGCGCCTGGGCGAACGGGACCAGCAGCGGCGAGGTGCGCAGGTCGCCGGGCAGCGCGTCGAGGGTGACGAGGTAGCCGAAGCCGACGGTGACCGCGGAGACGCCGAGCGGCAGCATCAGCACGGCGTCCATCGTCTCGCCCATGCCGTGGGCGGCCCGGCCGGGCGCGCGGCGCAGCGCCACCAGCACCACCGCGGCGAGCACGCCGACGGTCATCGCCAGCAGGGTCGCGTCGGTGGCGGTGCGCAGCGAGGTGAGCACGGCGTCCCACCCGGACACCGCGAGCGTGCCGTCGTGGCCGTGGCCGGCCAGCGCCCGGAAGCCGGCGAGGCTCCACCCGTCCGGGGTGGACAGCGACCGGTGGACCAGCGCCAGGATCGGGGTGAGCAGCAGGGCGAGCACGGCGAACGCGGCGCCCACCACCCACCACTCGGGGCCCTCGGGGCGGCGTGCGGTCTCGGTGCCGGCCCGCAGCCGGAGCACGCCCTCCCGGCGGCGGCGGGCCACCGCGCCGGCGGCGAGCGCGGCGACCACGGCGGTGAGTTGCACCAGCGACAGGGCCGCCGCGCCGGGGAGGTCGAGCAGCTGCACCGTGCGCAGGTAGATCTCGGTCTCCAGGGTGCGGTAGCGGGCGCCGCCGAGCATCAGCACCACGCCGAAGCTGGTGGCGCAGAACAGGAACACCACGGCGGCCGACGAGGCGATCGCCGGGGCCAGCGCGGGCAGGGTGACCGCGCGGAAGGCCCGCCACCGGGACGCGCCGAGCGCCCTGGCGGCGTCCTCGAGGCGGCGGTCGAGGTGGGTCCACAACCCGCCGACCGTACGCGCCACCACGGCGACGTTGAAGAAGGCGTTGGCCAGCACGATCGAGGCCACGCCACCGCCCGGCCACAGCGCGCGGAAGGCGAGGCCGACCACCACCGTCGGCAGCACGAACGGCAGCAGGACGAACACCCGGATCGCGGCGAGGCCGGGGAGTCTCGCCCTGGCCAGCAGGAACGCCACCGGCAGGCCGGCCAGCAGGGCCACCGTGGTGGCCGCGGCGGCCTGGCCGACGGTGAAGGCGGCGAGCTGCCAGGTCCGCGCCTCGGCGAGCGTCTCGGCGACGCCGCCGGCGGAGAAGCCGAGGCCGAGGATCGCCAGCACCGGCCAGGCGAAGAAGACGGCGACGAAGCCCAGCGGCAGCAGGGCCAGCAACGCCGGGACGGTGGCCCCGCCGGCCGGCGCGGCGCTCAGCCGAGCAGGGCGCGCCACTGATCGATCCACCGCTCCCGGTTGGCCTGGACCTGCTCGCTCGGCAGCGACCTCGGGTCCTCTGGCAGCGGGGCGACCTCGGCCCAGCCGGCGGGCAGCTCGACGCCCTGCCGGGTCGGGTAGACGTACATGTTCGGCGCGACGGTGGCCTGGAACTCCTGGGAGAGCAGGAAGTCGACGACCCTGCCGGCGGCGTCCTGGCGAGGGCCGCCGGCGAGCACGCCGGCGTACTCGACCTGGCGGTAGCAGGTGTCGAGCAGGGCCTCGGTGCGCGGGGTGCCGTCCTGGCCGAGCTCGGCGGCCGGGGAGGAGGCGTAGGAGACCACGATCGGGCGCGGGCCCTCGCCGGAGGAGCCGGAGAACTCCTGGGTGTAGGCCTCCTCCCAGCCGCTGACCACCTCGACGCCGTTGTCCTTCAACCGGGTCCAGTAGTCCTGCCAGCCGTCCTCGCCGAACTCGGCGACGGTGCCGAGGAGGAAGGCGAGGCCGGGTGAGGAGGTGGCGGGGTGCTGCACCACGAGGAGGTCGCGGTAGGTGGGGTCGGCGAGGTCGGCGTAGGTCCGCGGCTCGGGGACGTTCCGCTCGGCGAACCAGGTCAGGTCGATGTTGACGCAGACGTCGCCGACGTCCACCGCGGACAGGCGGTGCTGCGGGTCGATGGCGTAGCGCTGGGGGCCGCGGTCGGCCTCGGGGCTGGTGTAGGGGACGAAGACGCCCTCGGCGAGGGCGCGGGAGGCGAAAGTGGAGTCGACGCCGTAGGCGACGTCGGCGATGGGGTTGGCCTTGGTGAGGACCAGCTTGTTGGTCAGCTCGCCGGCGTCGCCCTCCTTGCGGACCTCGATGCGGATGCCGGAGCGCTGGGCGAAGGCGTCGAGCACCTCCTGCGGGGCGACCCAGGAGTTGTGGGTGGCCAGAGTGACCGTGGTCGGGCCGCCCTCGCCGCGGTCGTCGCCGGCGAAGAGGGTGCAGGCGGTGCTGAGGGCGGCGGCGGTGCCCAGTGCGGCGGCCGCGCGGAGACCCCTGTGCTTCATGACGCTCCTTGTTCCCGCCGGAAGGGAGGTCACGGCCTCCCTGCGCCGGCATGATCCGGATCAGGTGCGAACGGTCGCGGGCCGGCTGCCCGCCTCTCAGCCCGGCCGGGCCGGACTCCCGTGGCAGGGCTGCAGCGTACCGGCTGCCGTACGACCATGGTGGTATGGCGGAACTACTCAACGACGAAGAGATCGGCAAGGCGCTCGGCCACCTGCCGGAGTGGCGGCGAGTCGACGGGGCGCTGGAGCGGGCGGTCGAGCTGCCCGACTTCCCCACGGCGATCCAGGTGGTGAACCGCGTGGCGGAGATCGCGGAGAGCGAGAACCACCATCCGGACATCGACATCCGCTGGCGCACGCTGACGTTCCGGCTGAGCACCCACTCGGCGGGCGGCATCACCGCGAAGGACGTGTCACTGGCCACCGAGATCAACGGGGTGGTCGCCGCGGTGTGAGGGAGGGTGCGAGCGAACCCTTCGGCACAGTCCTGGCCAACCCCGCCGAGGAGGGGGAGTACCGCGGGCGCTCTCACCCTTCCGGTGTGATCTCGGCGACGGCGGCAACGTTCGGCCGGTGCTCGTGCGTTCCTCGAGCGGAGTCGTTCGAGGGAGGGAGCGCACCATGAGCCTTGCCGCCGGTGTTCCGGAGTCGGGTGTTCGGGACTCCAGGTCCGGAGCCGTTCCCCCACCCGCACCCGTGTCGGGATCGGGGCCGGGGACGTCGCCTGCACCATCATGGCCCATGTCGTGCGAGCGCCCGCGTCCGGCCGGCAGGCCTTCCGGGCTCCCCGCCCGCGGCGCCGCCACCGTCTCGGGCACGACGAGTTCCGGCCCGGGCACGCCCGCGTCCGCACCCCGGCTGCCCAGCTCGTTCCGCCACCCCCACCCGACCGGCATGCCCTACGGGCCACCCACCCACCGCACCATCACGGGCATGGAGGACACCGGCCCGGGCGCGCGGGCGTCCGCATCCCGGCCGGCCAGCTCGTTCCACCATCCCCGCTCGGCCGGCGGGGTGCACGGAGCACCACTCGCCCGCCACGCCACTCCCCAACCGGCGCCCGGCACCGTCCAGGTCAGCCGCACTCTGCCGGCCGGGTGGGACGGCAGTTCCCGCTGGCCGTCCAGCGCCAAGCCCGTGTCACCCACATGGGCAGGTTTCTCCGCTGTCCCCCTCGAGCCCCTCACGCCCCTCACGCCCCTCAGGCCCCTCACGCCCAGTGGCGCGCGGCTTCTCGGCGGTTCACCCGCGCCCGCCGGCCCGCCTGTCGCCGCCGGCTCGCGGGCGTCGTCGGGTTCCACCTACCTCACCGGGCTGGTCCCGCGCGCACGTCAGTGGCTTCAGGGGCTTCGGTCCGTGCTGCCGCGCCGTGGCCGGCCCGGTTTGGTGGTCGCGTTGCTGTCCGCGCTCGGGGTGGTGGTCGCCGTCCTGCTCGGCGTGGGGGTGATGTCGGCCGCCACCGCACCGGACCCGGCCGCCGCCGCGGTGCACGCGGGAGAGGTGGCGGCCGCCGCGGAGTCGGTGGGCGAGCCCCAGCGGCGCGCCGCACCGGCCGGTACCGGCGAGCTCCAGGCCGTGCTGGTCGGCGCCGTCGCGTTCCTGATGATGGTCGGCATCGCCGGCGGGGTGCTCTGGTTCACCGCCCGCAACCGCGACCTCCTCGGCGACGGCTGACCCCGCGCCTCCCGCCCCCATCCGGCACGCGCTCCGCGCGAGGAGCGAGGTCGTGTCGCGTTCCACGGGCTGCTCGCCGAGCAGGGCTCACCGCGGGACGGCCTCGGGCGCGCCGAACACGCGAACCGGAACTCCGTCAGCGGCCGTACGGATCGGGGCCGAAGAGGACGGCGGCGAGGGTCTTGTCGTCGTGGCGCTTGGGACGGGGCAGGGCCTGCCCGGTGGGGTCGCCGTGGGCTTCCCAGGTGTCGCACTGACGCAGGGCGTCCGCGAGGTCGGTGGCGTCGGCGTGGGCGAGCACGGTCCAGTCGTCCAGGCCCAGGTAGTCCATCGTGTTGTAGGCGCCGTCGGTCGCGAGGACGGCCCACGGGGCCTCCCGCACGGGGCGGCGGGTCAGGATGGCGTGCTCGGCGGCGGCGGGATCGGCTTCGGCGATCCAGTAGCCGCCGGGCCGGTTGCGGCGCTCGGCCTGCTGGACCTGCTGCTCGCGGACCGTGGCCTGGTGCTCCTCGTCGTAGCCGTGGCCGTCCGCGAGACGCTCCCGGTACCTCCGCCGGGGCGGGAGGTCGAGCTGGTCCATCCGGTCGTCGGTGAGGACCTCGTCGGGCAGGACGACCAGGTTGTCACCGAGGATGAGGACGTCCACGTCGTCGTCGCGCTGCCGGACGATGGTCACCGTGCTGGAGGGCGAGTCGCCCGGGGACAGGCCCAGCACGGTGGCGGTGTGGGCGATGCCGTCGGCGAGCACGTCGCGGAGCCCGCGGTCGGGACCGGCGTTGAGCAGGTCGCGCAACCGCTTCCCGAGCACGTCGGCGTAGGTGGCCGCGGGGACCGGCACGGGCAGGAACGCGGACGCGCCGTCCAGCACGATCACCGCGTCGCCGGTGGTGAACACCCTGTCGTCGCTGTCGTCGCTGTCGTCGCCGCCGTCGCCGCCGTCGCCGCCGGGAAGCTGCGCGGTGGCCACTCGCATCGCATCACCAAACGCTCGGGGCGGCAGCGACCGCCGCGATCAGGTCGAACGAGCCAGGGTCACACGTTGAAGCGGAACTCGACCACGTCGCCGTCGGCCATGACGTAGTCCTTGCCCTCCATCCGCACCTTGCCGGCGGCCCTGGCGGCGGCCATCGAGCCGGCCTCGACCAGATCGTCGAAGGAGACCACCTCGGCCTTGATGAAGCCGCGCTCGAAGTCGCTGTGGATGACGCCGGCGGCCTGGGGCGCGGTGGCACCCTTCGGGATGGTCCAGGCCCTGGCCTCCTTCGGCCCCGCGGTGAGGTAGGTCTGCAGCCCGAGGGTGTGGAACCCGGCGCGGGTCAGCGCGTAGAGGCCGGGCTCCTCCTGCCCGACCGACTCCAGCAGCTCCCGCACCGACTCCTCGTCGTCCAGCTCGAGCAGCTCGGCCTCGACCTTCGCGTCGAGGAACACCGCGTCGGCCGGGGCGACCAGCTCGGTCAGCTCCGCGCGCCGGTCCTTGTCGGTGAGCACGCCCTCGTCCGCGTTGAACACGTACAGGAACGGCTTGGTGGTGAGCAGGTTCAGCTCCCGCAGCGCCGGCAGGTCGACCTCGCCCTGCGCGGCGAACAGGGTCCGGCCGGAGTCCAAAATCGCCTTGGCGTGCTGCGCGTTCTCCAGCGCGGGCCGGTGCTCCTTCCTGGTCCGCGCCTCCTTCTCCAGCCGAGGCAGCGCCTTCTCCAACGTCTGCAGGTCGGCGAGGATCAGCTCGGTGTTGATCGTCTCGATGTCGGACAGGGGGTCGATCTTGCCCTCGACGTGCACCACGTCCGGATCGTCGAACACCCGGATCACCTGGCAGATCGCGTTCGCCTCGCGGATGTTGGCGAGGAACTTGTTCCCGAGGCCCGCCCCCTCGGAGGCACCCTTCACGATCCCCGCGATGTCCACGAAGGACACCACGGCGGGCACGACCTTCGCCGAGTCGAAGATCTCGGCGAGCTTGCCCAGCCGCGGGTCGGGCAGCGGTACCACCCCGACGTTCGGCTCGATGGTCGCGAACGGGTAGTTCGCGGCGAGCGCGTCGTTACGGGTCAGTGCGTTGAACAGGGTGGACTTGCCGACGTTGGGCAGGCCGACGATGCCGAGGGTGAGACTCACGGACCGGCAGTCTACGTGCCGGGCACTCGCCCCCGGTCAGCCGCCGTAGCCGCCGTCGCCCCCGTCACCGCCGTCCTCGTTGTCGCCGCCGTCCTGCTGGTTGCCGTCCTCCTGCTGGGTTCCGCCGTCCTCGCCACCACCGGGCGAGGTGTCGTCGCAGGCTCCGGTGAACCCGAGCACACCGGCCGCCGCGACGGTGGCCGCGAGCACCCGCAGGGAACGCTTCCGCACCGAGGTCCTCATGCCCCGAGACACTACCGGTGGCACTCGCGGCCCGCAGCGTGAACCGGCCGGCCACCGTGGCCCACGCTCGTGTCGGATTTCCGCCAGTCGGGTGGTGTCGCCGCTGGCAGGATGGGCCCCATGGCGATGAGCCCCACTGCCCGACCCACCACCGTTCGCCCGAGTGCGACGGCCCACCGGATCGTCGGAGCGACCGAACGGCACGGCGTCTGGCGCGACACCGAGCGCTGCTACCGGGCCGTCATGTCCCGGGACTCGCGCTTCGACGGCCAGTTCATCACGGCCGTGCGCACCACCGGCATCTACTGCCGGCCGTCCTGCCCCGCCTTGACCCCGAAGGCGGAGAACGTGCGGTTCTTCCCCACCTCGGCCGCCGCGCAGGCGTCCGGTTACCGCGCGTGTCGGCGCTGCCTCCCCGACGCCGTGCCGGGGTCTCCGGAGTGGAACGTACGCGCCGACCTGGCCGCCAGGGCGATGCGGCTGATCTCCGACGGCGTCGTGGAGCGCGAGGGCGTGCCCGGGCTGGCCCAGCGGCTCGGCTACTCGGAGCGACAGCTGGGCCGGGTACTCACCGCGGAGCTCGGCGCCGGACCGCTCGCGCTGGCCCGCGCGCACCGGGCGCATTCGGCCAGGCTGCTCATCGAGATGTCCGAGCTGCCGCTCACCGACGTCGCGTTCGCCGCTGGCTTCTCCAGCGTCCGCCAGTTCAACGACACGATCCGCGAGGTCTTCGCCACCACGCCGTCGCGGCTGCGCGCCGCCGCGACGGCCGCGCGCCGGCGCGCTGGACCGCCGGCCGCCGCGGCCAGCACCGGCACCCGGCTCACCCTGCGGCTCCCGTTCCGCGCGCCGTTCGACGCCGCCGGCGCCCTCCGGTTCCTGGCCGAGCGAGCGGTGCCCGGGGTCGAGCACGTCTCGGCCCAGAGCGACACGGCTGAGGGCACCACAGCTCACGGCACCGCGCCTCCCGACACCGCGTCTCTCGACACCGCGGTGAGCTACGCACGCACTCTCCGGCTGCCGCACGGCACCGGCGTCGTGCGACTCACCCCCGCGGACGGCCACGTGCGCTGCGACCTGCGGCTGCACGACGTGCGTGACCTGGGCAGCGCCGTCGCCAGGGTGCGCCGGCTGCTCGACCTCGACGCCGACCCGGTCGCGATCATCGCGACGCTGCGCACCGACCCGGCCCTCGCGCCACTCGTGACGACCACCCCGGGCATCCGGGTACCCGGCGCCGTGGACGGTCCCGAGCTGGTGTTGCGGGCGATGCTCGGCCAGCAGGTGTCGGTGGCGGCCGCCCGGACCGCGATCGCCCGGCTCGCCGCCGAGCTGGGCGAGCGGCTGCCGCCCGGCGACGAGGACGATCCCGACCTCCTGTTCCCCACCCCGGCGGCGGTCGCCGAGCACGCCGGCGAGCTGCTCCGCGGTCCACGACGCAGGGTCGAGGCGATCCGCGCCGTCGCGGGGCTGCTCGCCGGGGGCGAGCTCGACGTGCACGTCGGCCGGGACGCCGACGAGCTGCGGGCGGAGCTGCTCGCGGCGCCGGGCATCGGCCCGTGGACCGCCGACTACGTGCTCATGCGGGTGCTCGGCGCGCCGGACGTGCTGCTGGCCGGCGACCTGGCACTGCGCCGTGGTGCGGCGGCAGTGGGCATCACCTCCGATCAACTCGGCCCGCGAGCGCAGGCCTGGCGGCCGTGGCGCTCCTATGCGGGCAGGTACCTCTGGTGCGCGAGCGCCGGAGCCGACTCGACGGGAAGAACAGCATGAACCTCGTACACTGGTCCACGATGGACACTCCGATCGGCCCGTTCACCGCCGTGCTGGCCGGAGACGGCGCCGTGCTGGCGTCCGGTTGGACGGCGGAGCTCGACCAGCTCACTCCCCAGATCGCGCCGTCGCTGGCGGCGACGACGTACCGCCGGGTGGGCGACCTCGGCCCGGTGAGCGTCGCGGTGCGCCGGTACCACGCCGGTGAGCTCGACGCGGTCGACGACGTCCCGGTCCGTCAACGCTCCGGAGAGTTCCTCCAGCGGGCGTGGGAGGTGCTCCGGACGGTCCCCGCGGGCGAGCCGGTGACCTACACGTCCTTCGCCGAGCTGGCCGGTCGCCCGGCGGCGGTGCGTGCCGCGGCCGCGGCCTGCGCGCGCAACGCGGCCGCGCTGTTCGTGCCCTGTCATCGCGTCGTGCGGGTGGGCGGGGCGCTGGGCGGCTTCCGCTGGGGTCTGGACGTCAAGCGCTGGTTGCTCGACCACGAGGCTCGGTCGACCGGAGCGGCGGCGTGAGCGGAGCGATCCAGGCCCCCGGCACGTCGGAACGCACCGGTTCCGGGGGGGCGGGCCGCGGGCCGTCCGGACGGTCATGCCGTCACCGCCAGGGTGGAGCCGGTACGCGACTTGCGCACCCGCAGTCGGGTCGGGATGCGCTGCCGCAGCTCCTCGACGTGCGAGACCAGCCCGACGATCCGGCCCCCGGCGCGCAGTTCGTCGAGCACGTTCATCACGGTGTCCAGCGTCTCGGCGTCGAGCGTGCCGAACCCCTCGTCGATGAACAGCGTGTCCAGCAGCGTCCCGCCGGTCTCCGCGGCCACGACGTCGGCGAGCCCGAGCGCCAGCGCGAGCGAGGCGAGGAACGACTCGCCGCCGGAGAGGGTCTTGGCGGGGCGGACCGCGCCCGAGTAGTCGTCCAGGACGTCGAGGCCGAGCCCACCGCGGGTGCCGCGGGCTCCCGCCGCGTCGGAGTGCACGAAGGAGTACCGACCCATGCTCATCGTGCGCAGCCGGGCCGTGGCGGCGACCGCCACCTCCTCCAACCGTGCCGCGAGCACGTACGAGCGCAGTGACATCCGCCGGCTGTTCTGGCCTCGCCCGTTGACCACGTCGGTGAGTGCGTCGAGCTCGGCGAACTCCTCCTCGGCCGGCCGTAGCTCGGCCACGGCCGCGGTGAACCGCTCGGCCAGCTCGCCCAGGTCCCGCTCCCGGCGGGCGGCGGCGTGCAGCGTGGCCACCGCGGCCTCGGCCTCGGCGCGCAGCCGCGCGTGCTCCTGCCGCGCCGACTCGACGTCCACCCCGGTGTCCGGCGAGACCTCGGCCAGGTCCGGCTCGGCCAGGGTGGCCCGAGCGGCGGCCTCGGCGGCGTTGGCGTCGGCGAGGGCCCGCTCCAACTCGGCGGCGGCGGTGGCGTCGAGCGCGGCGGCCCGCGCGGACTCCACCTCGGAGAAGCCAGCCCGGTCGAGGGCCTCGGTCACGGCGGCCCGGCACTCGGCGAGCCGGTCCTCGGCGGCGGCGCGCGCGGTGCGTGCCTCGGCGAGCTCCTCCAGCGCCCGAACCACGGCGAGCAGGTGGTCGCGACGCTCGGCGACGTCAGCGTGCTCGCCGCGGGCGGCGTCCAGCCGGCGTGCCCGGTCCTCGACCCGCTCGGCCAGCGCGGTGCGCTCGGCCTCGGCGGAGGCGACGGCGCGCTCGGCGTCGGCCCGTTGCGCGGTCAGCTCCTCGACCTCCGCCTCGGCCGCGCGCAGCGACTGGTCGAGTCGCGCCCTCCGCTCCGCGCGTTCGGCCAGCCGGTCGATCTCCGCCCGCAGCTCGGCTGCGGTCTCGGCGAGCTCATCGGGGGTTCGGCCGCCCAGGCGTTCCCGCAGGGTGGCGAGCGCGGCGTCGGCCCGGTGCCGGGCGGCGACGGCCTGCTGCCGCCGCTCGTCCGCGGCCCGCTCGCGCTCCGCGACCGCGCGCTCCTCCGCCTCCCCGACCGAGCCGGACGCGGCGGTGGCGGGGGCAGGGTGCTCGGCGCCGCCGCACACCGGGCACGGGGTGCCCGGGCTCAGCCGCGCGGCCAGCTCGGCGGCCATCCCGGCGAGCCGCCGCTCGCGGAGGTCGAGCAGCCGTTCCCGGGCGAGCTGGTGTGCCTCGACCGCCGCCCGCTCGGCGTCGGCGGCCCGGTCGGCGGCGAGTCGCAGCTCGGGCTCCGTGCGCGAGTCGGCCAGCAGCGCGGCCGTCTCCCGTTCCCGGGTGCGCAGGGGCTCCAGTCGCGCCGCGGCGTCGGCGGTCTCGTCCCGCTCGGTTCGCAGGTGGCGAATCCGTTCGGGGATGCCACGCAGCTTCTCCCCCAGCGCCTCCGCCTCGGTGGTGGCGTAGGTGGCACTCTCCGCGAGTCGCTCCAGCCGGACGCGGTCCCGCCGCTGTTGCTCGGCCTCCGCGACCAGCCCGGCCAGCGCGCCGGCCTCCTCCCGCAGCTCGCCCGCGCGCGCCCGCAGGTCCACGGCGAGTGCGTCGACCTCGGACACGCCGGCCGCGACCGCGGCGCGGCGGCATTTCGTCTCGATGGCCAGGGCCTGGCGTACCCGATCGGCCTGCCGGTCGGCCTCGGCCGCCACGCCGGTGACGGTCTCGGCGCGGCGCCCCGCGGCCAGCCGGGCGGCCCACTCGCCCCGCGCTTCGGCCTGCTCGGCGAGCGTGGCGAGTTGGGCGTGCGCGGCGCGGACCCGTCGCACCCGCTCGGCCAGGGTGCGGCGCCGCTCCAGCTCCCGCTCGGCGTGCTCGGCCGCGGTGCGGGCTCGACGCTCGTCCTCCCGAGCCTCGGCGACGGCGCTGGCGGCCCCTCTCCGGAGCTCGGCCACCCACTCGGTGCCGGCGTCCTCGGGTAATTCCTCCCCGGCCGCCTGGGCCAGCCGAGCCCGCCACTCGCGGACCGCCTGCCGCGCCTGGTCCAGCTCGCGGCCGCGGGCCGTGCGCCGTTCCCGGAACCAGCGCTCGACATCGGCGAACCGCCGGGTGCCGAACAGCCGTTCCAGCAATTGCTCCCGTTCGGTGGTCTCGGCGCGCAGGAAGCGGGCGAACTCGCCCTGGGGCAGCAGCACCACCTGGAAGAACTGGTCGGCGCTCATCCCGACGAGCCGCTGCACGGTGCGGGACACCTCGTCGACGCGGGTGAGGCCGTCGGCCGCGGTGCCGTGCGGCGCGGGCCCCAGCCAGCTCAGCGACGCCTTGGCCGGCTGCGTCGTGGTGCCCTCGCCGCGGCGCTTCGGCCGCTGGTACTCCGGGCTGCGCACGACCCGCAGCCGGTGGCCCTGCACGGTGAGCTCGAGCGCGACCTCGGTGGCGACGTGGGCCTCGGCCAGGTCGCAGCGCAGGCGCTTCACCTGGCCGCGCGCCCCCGGCACCGCCCCGAACAGCGCGAACGCCACCGCGTCGAGCAGCGTCGTCTTGCCCGCGCCGGTGTCACCGTGCATCAGGAACAGCCCGTCCGCGCCGAGCAGGTCGAAGTCCACGACCTCGCGCCCCGCGTACGGACCGAACGCCTGGACCTCGAGCCGGTGCAGCCTCATCTCAGCTCCCTGTCCTGCTCGGGATCGGCCTTGCCGGCTGCCGTGAGCGCCGCCGCCAGCAACGCCTCCTCCCTCCGGTTCGGCGCCGCGCCCCGGCAGTCGGCGAGGAAGCTCGCCGCGATCTCCGCGTCCGAGCGCCCGCGGACAGCCTCGGCGTAGCGCAGCACGGTCGGCGTGCCGCCCTCCGGCTGCCAGTCGAGGTGCACGGTGTGCGGGAAGCGTTCGCGCAGCCGCCGCATCGCGTCCACCGGGCGCACCCGGTCGGTGAGGGTGACCGACAGGTAGCAGTCGGCGAGGTCGTCGTGCTCGGGCGAGGTCAGCAGGTTCGCGAGGGCCCCGCTGACGGTGGCCAGGCGCCGGGGCACGGGCAGTTCGTGCCGCCGGACGTCGGCCAGCCCGGTGTCGTCGAGGTCGACCAACCACACGGACTTGCGGTGCACCGCCTCCGCGAAGGAGTACGCCAACGGGCTGCCGGCGTAGCGGAGGTGGTCGGCGAGCCGCTGCGGGCCGTGCAGGTGGCCGAGCGCGACATAGTCGACTCCGTCGAACACGCTGCCGGGCACCTGTTCGACGCCGCCGACGGAGATGGTGCGTTCGGAGTCGCTGGGTGTGCCTCCGGTGACGAAGGCGTGGGCGAGCACCACCGACCGCGTTCCCCGGGGCTGGTCGGCGAGGTCGGCGCGGATCCTGCGCATGGCCTCGGTGAGCACACCGGTGTGCCCTCTCGCGTCGGGCGCGCCGAGCGCGTGTCGGGCGGGATCCGGCTCCAGGTAGGGAATGCCGTAGACGGCCACGGGCCCGTGCCGGTCGGCGAGCAGCACGGGGTCGGCCAGCCGGGCCACCGACGTGCGCAGGTGGAGGCCGCCGGCGGCGGCGAAGTCGGCGAACGCGCCCAGTCGGGCGGCCGAGTCGTGGTTGCCGGAGGTGATGACGAGCGTGGCGCCGGCGGCCCGGAGCGCGGCCAGCGCGTCGGTGGCCACCCGGACGGCCTCGGCTGAGGGCACCGCGCGGTCGTAGATGTCACCGGAGACGAGCACGACGTCCACCGCCTCGTCGACCACCAGGTCGGCGAGGTGCGCCAGCACGGACGCCTGCTCGGCCAGCAGGTCCGTGCCGTGGAACGTCCGTCCGACGTGCCAGTCGGAGGTGTGCAGGAGCCTCACGCGGCCCAAGGTAGGGCCGGATCCCGACAGGACACCGCAGACACACCGACACTTTCACTCGAACGTGTGTTCGACGTTCCCGCCAGCGGCTTTCTGTCGGACGGCTCGGCCATCATGGCCCTACCGAAGCGGCAAACCGGCCAGTGAGGGACAACGAGAGAAGGGAGCGAACGGGTGGGTTCGACGGTGCTCGGCACGGCGGCGGTCGTCGTCGCGCTGTTGCTGGGAGTCGCGGTGTTCCTGCTGTGGCGTCTCTATACGGACAGCATGCGCAGGGCGGACGCGGCGGCCCGGCAGGTCGCCGTCGAGCGCGCCAGGGTGGACCAACAACAGGCGGCGCTGCGGCGGTACGAGGTGGCGTTCGCGTCGATCAGCGGGCGCGGCGAGCTCGGCGAGCAGGTGCTGGTCGAGACGGCCCGCGCGCTCGGCCTGCGTGAGGGGCTGCACTTCACCGTGCAGACCGACCTCGCCGGCGGGGGCGCGGCGAAGCCGGACCTGGTGCTGCGGGTCGGTGGCGACCGCACCGTTCCGGTCGACGCCAAGGCGAGCATGGCGTGCTGGGCCGAGGCGGTGGAGACCGACGATCCGGAGGAACGGTTGGACGCGTTGCGCGTGCACGTCCGCCATCTCCGGTCCCGCGCGGCGGAGCTCGCCGCGAAGGGCTACGAGCGGTGGGCGGACGCGATCTACGGCACGGTGATGTTCGTGCCGTCGGACGCGGCCGTGGTGGCGGCGCTCGACACCGACCCCGAGCTGCTGCGTTGGATGCTCGACCGGCGGGTGTTCCTCTGCGGGCCCACCGGGTTCGCGGTGATCGCCTCGGCCGCGTTGTTCGCCGCCAGCGAGCGGGCACTGGTGGAGGACGTGGAGAACGTGCGCGGGCGGGCGGCGATGGCGCACCGGGCGGCCGGCAACGCGGTCGACGCGCTGAACCTGTCGAGCACCCACCTCCAGCGGTTCCTGTCCGCGCGGCGGCGCGAGCTGGACGCGCTGGAGAGCTTCCGCAGCGCCGTCACGCCGCTCACCGAGGTGTCGGCGAGCCCGACGCCGATCGCGCCGATCCGAAAGGGGGACGAGATGGCGGCAAGCTGAGCCCTGGCCGAATCGCCGTGCCCGATCCCGGGCACGCTCGTGAGAAGCGGCATGTCGGTGGCCGTTCGCCCAGGCGCGAGCAGGACGAGTCGGAGAGGCGCCTTCGACGCGGGCGGTGAGGGCGCGAACTCCGAGCGCTCGCGCTGCGGACCCGCGGGGTGGAGGTGCGCTGATGTCCGCGCGGGCCGGGCGCGGGATACTCGCCTCACGGCCGTCGCGGCGACCAGCGCTCGGAATGGAGCGTGACTCGAGAAGGGGGCCGCTGCGCGGAGAGGGGTTCACCTCGCCTTGGCCGCCCCAGCGGCGGAGCTGAACGCGCTCACGGACTGGTCCACGGCTCAGCGGCACAGCCTCTGGTCTGCTGTTTTCCGTCAGCGGTGGCCTGGTAGTGGGCGGCCGACCGGTCAGCGAGGCACACCCCACACGGCCCGTCGCCTGTGCATGGCAGAAGTCACACCGGCGAGTGGCAATCCGAGTACGTTACGGAGTGGTGCCCGTTGGTGCCCGGTTACCGGATACGGTGGCCGCTATGTGCACGTCCGTTAGCCGCTGTCGCGCCTTGCCCGGTCACGAGGTCCGCTCGTGACCGCGGTTCGCGATCACGAGCGCGACCCGGAGGCCACCGACGGTCCGGTGCCGTGGGACCAGCGCCTCATCGCGGGTGACCGCCGCGGGTTGCCGTGGTGGGGCGCGGTGCTTCTCGCCTTCGGCCTCGCGGTGCTCGGCGCCGTGGTGGGCCAGCAGTTCGGCAACCCCCACGGGTTGTTGTTCCAGGTCTGCTACTTCCTGGGTGCCGTGGCCGCGGTCGCGGCGGTCCGCCGGCGCAACCTGTTCGGGCCGATGGTGCAGCCGCCGCTGGTCATGGCGGTCACCGTGCCGGGGATGGTCCTCCTCGGGCCCGGGCTGCCGGCCAACAGCGACACGCTCGCGAAGGTGCTCGCCATCGGGCGGCCGCTCATCAACGGGTTCCCGGCGATGGCGATCACGACGGCGGTGACGGTCGGCATCGGCGTGTACCGGATGTTCCGTGAGCGTGACCCGAACGCGCCGGTGAAGGTCCGGGACTCGGCCGGCAAGCGGGTGGCCAAGCCGCAGTCCAAGGGCGCGAAGGGCCCGGTGGGGCGGAGTCCGGCCGGCGCGGACGACCGCGACCGCGGCGACGTGGGCCGGCGTGACCGGCCCGGAGGGCCGCGGGACGCGGAGGTTCTCGGTGCCGATGGGCGCCGTGCCGAAGGACGGCGTCCCGACGGTCGGCGGGACGAAGGGCGCCGCGGCGGTCGCTTCCGCGGGGGGCGCGGTGACGGTGACGGCGTCGACGAGCGCGACGGTGCCGGTCGGGGCGGGAGCCGCCGCACCGGGCCGCACGGCCGGGTGGCCCCGGCGGAGCGCTCGGACGGTCGCGGGCGGCCGGCCGTGCCCGGCAGGGGTGCGGCGGAGGGCACCGCGGGCTCGGCCGGGGCGCGCCGACCACGCGCGGACGACGGTGAGCGCCGAGGTCGAGGGGCCGCGAATCGCGACGCCGGCGCGCCGGGTGGCACCCGTGGCGAGGCACCGGGGGGTGCGGGCGGCGCGGCGGGTGGCCGCGCTGTGCGGGACCAGTCCGGGCGAGCGCCACGTCAGCGGCGGAGCCCGCGGGCCGAGGGCGCGGACCCCCGGCGGGGGTCCGAGGGCTGGGCGGACCCGCCTCCGGAGGGACGGCGCCCCCGCCGGCCGGCGCGCGCGGACGACCCCGCGGCGGGGGACCCTGGCACACCACGCCGGCGACCCCGCGGTGGCGGACCGGTCCGTGGCCGCCCCTGGGACGAGGAGCCGCGCGGCTGAGCGGGCTGGCGGCAGACCAGCCTGGAAGCGCTTTCAGCCCGGTTCGAACCCTGTCAATCCCCTTCCGGACCTGCCGCTCCCTGGATTCGACGGCTCGACTGGCGACGTAGCCCGACCGCTTCCGCTCCTCCGCCCGGTGCGCGCTCGGCTGCTCGACGCTCGACCGAGCACCGCCCAGCCCTCCCGGACGTCCAGTGCGGGAGGGGCGGCACGGGTGGGACCCCCCAGCATCACCCGGCACAGGGGCCGCCGTCATTCTCTCCCCGTCCCCATCGTCCTTGCCGGTCGGACACTGCCGCCCTGAGAAGGGGATGCGCGGAAGGGTGCACCCGAAGATCAACGGAAGCGGCCCACACATCGGCGAGTGCGGTGTGACCGGCACTTACCCTCCAGCGGGGCCAGCCGCCAGCGGGAGGCGACGCGCGCGCACTCCCGTTAGCAGTCCGACCGGCACCACTCGGCGGGACCGCGCACCGAGCACTCAGCAGGGCAAGCACCCGCCGAAGGCGGAGCACCCGGAGACGCCCGTCGAACACCGAGGCAGGAGGGTCAACGGACGCTGCTGCGCGCCCCCTCGCCGGTGCCGCGCAGCTCCCGCGGCAGCGCGAACGCGATCTTCTCGTTCGCGGTGGTGACCTCCTGCACGTCACCCCAGCCGCGCTCGCCGAGCCACTCCAGCAGCTCCATCACCAGCACGTCGGGCACCGAAGCGCCACTGGTCACACCGACGGTCTCGACGCCCTCCAGCCACGCCTGGTCGACCTCGTGCGCGTAGTCGACCAGCCGCGCCGCTCGCGCCCCGGCCTGCAGCGCGACCTCCACCAGCCGCTTCGAGTTCGACGAGTTGCGCGACCCCACCACCAGCACCAGGTCGCACTCGGCCGCCATCGCCTTGACCGCCACCTGCCGGTTCGACGTGGCGTAACAGATGTCGTCGCTCGGCGGGTCGGCGATCTCGGGGAACCGCTCGCGCAGTTGGTCCACCCGCTCCATCGTCTCGTCCACGCTCAGCGTGGTCTGCGACAGCCACACCACCTTCGACGGGTCACGCACCGTCACCTTCCGCACGTCCTCGGCGGTGTCCACCAGCTGCACGCGGTCGGGCGCCTCGCCGGAGGTCCCCTCGACCTCCTCGTGGCCCTCGTGCCCGATGAGCAGGATGTCGTAGTCCTCCCCGGCGAACCGGCGCACCTCCCGGTGCACCTTGGTCACCAGCGGGCACGTCGCGTCGATCGTGCGCAGGTCGCGCGCCTTCGCCTCCTCGTGCACCGCCGGCGACACCCCGTGCGCGGAGAACACCACCAGCGCCCCCTCGGGCACCTCGGACGTCTCCTCGACGAAGATGACCCCGCGCTGACGCAGCGTGTCCACCACATGCCGGTTGTGCACGATCTCCTTGCGCACGTACACCGGCGGCCCGTACAGCTCGAGCGCCTTCTCCACGGCCACCACGGCCCGGTCGACACCGGCGCAGTACCCGCGCGGCTTGGCCAGCAACACCCGCTTTCCTCCTCCGGAGGTGGGCCGCGCCGGAACGGTCACGGAGGCGGCGGGCTCGGTCCCGGGACTCGCTGCACTCATGCCTCCAGGGTACGGGCACATGCTCGAACGCCAATGGGCTCAGGGTGTGTGCGCCGGGTCACGGCACGACTCGCGAGTAGCCCGTTCGGTTGGGCAGGACGGGGTACGTACGGCAGGCTAAGGGACATGAAGCCACTCCCGTTCCCGTTGCGGGTCGCCGCCGGACTGGCCGTCACCACCGCCGAGCGGGTTCGTGACCTGCCCCGGCAGCTGATCGGACTCCCGGTGACCGTCGCCAGCCAGGTCCTGCAGGCTTCGATGCGCGTCCAGCAGCAGATCACCGAGCTGGCCATCAAGGGTGACGACGCGCTGGCCGCGCTCCGCTCCGTGGAGGAGACGCCGAGCTGGGCGACGTTCGACGAGGACCTCGACGACCTCGCTCCCTCCGACGACGACGCGCAGCGAGGTCCGTCGAGCGGCGCGACCCGACCGGACAGCGGCACCGCGCCCGGCGCCGGCCCCGTCGCGGAAGGCGGGGCGGGCGAGAAG
Organism: Amycolatopsis arida; assembly: GCF_900115565.1. Taxonomy (GTDB): domain Bacteria; phylum Actinomycetota; class Actinomycetes; order Mycobacteriales; family Pseudonocardiaceae; genus Yuhushiella; species Yuhushiella arida. Next base: position 386,457 of record NZ_FOWW01000002.1, read on the forward strand.
GGCGAGAAGGGTGAGAAGGGGGAGGAGGGCACGGTGCCCGGCGCCACCTCGCCGGCCGACGCGACCCTCGAGGAGACCGCCAAGGAGGCGGCCGCGCTCGACGCCGAGGTCCCGCTGCCCCGCGTCGAGGACGAGGCGCACGACCACCTCGGGAACAACGGCCACCGGCACGAGACGCCGGTCGTCGAGGCGCCGGAGCCGCCCGACCTCCCGGTGGACCCGTGGGCGGACGAGGAGCGCGCTCTCGCCGAGGAGCACCGCGACGGCGAGTTCGACAGCGCCGAGCGGAACACCACCGACCCCGCCGTCGCTCGCGGTCAGCGCGGCGACACACCGGGCGAGCACGCCGACGCGGCCGGCAAACACAGCGGCGCGAGCGGCAAACGCGCCCACGCGAGCGGCCAACACGGCGACGCGGCCGGCGAACACGGCGACGCAAGCGGCCAACACGATGTTGGTGAGGTGGTTGGGCCGGCGGGGTTGCCGAACTACGACGAGCTGTCCCTGCCACAGGTGCGGGCCCGGCTGCGGCGGTTCTCCCTCGACCAACTCGAGGAGCTGCTCGCCCACGAGCGCGCCCACCTGAACCGGCCGTCGTTCGTGGGCATGCTGAGCCGCCGCATCAACAACGTGCGCAGGGCGGCAGAGGACCCGAACGCCCAGTGACCACCCCACCCCACGCGAACCGCACCACGAGCGACGCCTCCCGCGGGAACAACAGCGGGAACAACAGCGGGAACGAAACCGGTAGCCAGCCGCCCCGCGAGGGATCCACCGCCGAGCACCCGTGGCCGGTGCGCACCGTCGCGCGCAAGATCGCCGACTGGATCCACCGGCTGGGCTCGGTGTGGGTGGAGGGCCAGGTCACCCAGATCTCCGCCCGCCCCGGCACCGGGACGGCGTTCCTCACCCTGCGCGACCCCGCCGCCGACGTCTCGATGACCGTCACCTGCCCCGCGCCGCTGCTGCGCGAGATCGAGCCGCCGCTGCGCGAGGGCGCCCGCATCGTCGTGTTCGCCAAGCCGACCTTCTACCTCGGCCGCGGCACGCTGAGCCTGCGGGCCAGCGACATCCGCCCGGTCGGCATCGGCGAGCTGCTCGCCCGCATCGAACGGCTCCGCCGGCTGCTCGCCGCCGAGGGGCTCTTCGCCCCCGAGCGCAAGCGCCGGCTCCCCTTCCTGCCCAAGGGCATCGGCCTGATCACCGGCCGGGCCTCGGCGGCGGAACGCGATGTGCTGGCCAACGCCAGGGCCCGCTGGCCGGCGGTCTGCTTCCAGGTCGTCAACACCGCGGTCCAGGGCGTGCAGGCGGTCCCGCAGATCTGCCGCGCGCTGTCCACACTGGACAAGGACCCTGCCATCGACGTCATCGTGATCGCCCGTGGCGGCGGGAGCGTCGAGGACCTGCTGCCGTTCTCCGACGAGGCGCTCTGCCGCGCCGTGGCGGCCGCTCGCACCCCGGTGGTCAGCGCGATCGGCCACGAGCCCGACAGCCCGCTGCTCGACCACGTCGCCGACCTGCGCTGCTCCACCCCGACCGACGCGGGCAAGCGCGTCGTGCCGGACGTCAGGGAGGAGACCGAGCGGGTCCACCAGCTCCGCGACCGCGCCCGCCGCGCCCTGCACGGCTGGGTGGACACCCAGTGCCGGCTGCTCGACCAGCTGCGCAGCCGGCCCGTGCTGGCCGACCCGCTCGGCCCGATCCAGCGGCGCGCCGACGAGGTCGCCGTCCAGGTCGAGCGCGGCCGGCGCGCCGTGCTGGCCACGCTCACCCGCGAACAGACCGCGCTCGCCGCCGCCCGCGCCCGGCTGACCGCGCTCGGCCCCACCGCCACCCTCGCCCGCGGCTACTCGGTCGTGCAGTTCCGCGACCCGGCAGGCAACCTCCGGGTACTGCGATCGGTCTCCGAGATAGCGGAGGGTGCTCCGCTGCGGATCCGCGTCGCCGACGGTGTCGCGCACGCGACCGCCGAGCGAACCGACGGAGACGACCGGTAGCGAAGGGAGAGCCGTGCACGGCACCACGTTCCTCCCGTTGACCACGGACGCGGCGGTCCGGCTGGCCCGCGCCGAGCACGGCGAGCCGGGCCGCTGCCGGGTGCTGGTGCTGCGGCACCGCGCCGAGGAGGCGGACACGGCGGCCACCCACTGCTGGACGGCGCTGCTGGCCGGTTGCGACACCGCCGGCCGCTGGGCGCTCGGCCCGCGGCTGCGCCAGCTGTCCGAGGCGACCTCGCTCTACGTCGGCACTCGCTGGTGGTTCACCGACGGCGCGACCTACCGACGCCGGGTGGCCCAGTCACAGCGGCACATCGAGGACGCGATCGCCGACGGTGACGGCCAGGAGTTCGCCCGCGCCTTCGTCGGATACGACCACGCGATGGCCAGCGCGGTAGTGTGCGGGGTCGGACGCCACCACGACACCCGGAGCGCGACACCGTGAGCGAAACCCCCGAGCTCGGCTACGAACAGGCCCGCGACCAGCTCGTCGAGGTGGTGCGCGAGCTGGAGGCGGGCGGGCTGTCGCTGGAGGAGTCGCTGGCCCTGTGGGAGAAGGGCGAGCAGCTCGCCAAGCTGTGCGAGCGGCACCTGGAGGGCGCCAGGGAGCGCATCGAGACCGCGCTCGCCTCCGTGAAGGAAACAACGGACACCGCCGAGGACGGGGAAGAACGAGCGTGACCACCGCCATGTCGCGCGTGAGCTGCGGCTGACCGCCGATCTGGGAGAATGCTTGCCAGCGACCGCGAGCTGAGAGGCAACCGACGATGACGACCGCTGTCCAGTCCACCGGCCCGTCCCGCCGCCGTGAGGCGCCGGATCGCAACCTCGCGATGGAGCTGGTGCGGGTCACGGAAGCGGCCGCCATGGCGGCGGGCCGCTGGGTCGGCAAGGGTGACAAGAACGGTGGCGACGGCGCGGCGGTGGACGCCATGCGCCAGCTGATCGGCACCGTGTCGATGCGGGGCGTCGTGGTGATCGGCGAGGGCGAGAAGGACGAGGCGCCCATGCTGTACAACGGCGAGGAGGTCGGCAACGGCGACGGGCCGGACTGCGACGTCGCGGTCGACCCGATCGACGGCACCACGCTGATGTCCAAGGGCATGCCCAACGCGCTCGCGGTGCTCGCGGTGGCCGAGCGCGGCGCGATGTTCGACCCGTCCGCGGTGTTCTACATGGAGAAGCTCGCCGTGGGCCCGGAGGCGGCCGGCACGGTGGACCTGTCCGCGCCGGTGGCGGAGAACATCCGCAGGGTCGCGCGGGCCAAGCACAGCAGCGTCTCCGACGTCACCGTGTGCATCCTCGACCGGCCCCGGCACGACCGGCTGGTCAAGGAGGTGCGCGAGGCGGGCGCCCGCATCCGGTTCATCTCGGACGGCGACGTCGCCGGCGCGATCGCCGCCGCCCGCCCCACCACCGGCGTCGACCTGTTGCTGGGCATCGGCGGCACCCCGGAGGGCATCATCGCCGCCTGCGCGATGAAGTGCCTCGGTGGTGAGCTGCAGGGCCGGCTGTGGCCGAAGGACGACGCCGAGCGGGAGAAGGCGCTGGCCGCCGGCCACGACCTCGACCGCGTCCTCACCACCGACGACCTCGTGCGCGGCGACAACGTCTTCTTCTGCGCCACCGGCGTCACCGACGGCGACCTGCTGCGCGGCGTGCACTACCGCGCCGGCGGGGCCACCACGCAGTCGATCGTGATGCGGTCGAAGTCCGGCACCGTGCGGTTGATCGACGGCTACCACCGGTTGGAGAAGCTGCGTGCCTACGCGTCGGTCGACTTCGACGGCCAACTCGACGACGACGTCGTGCCACCCCTTCCCTGAGCCCATGCGCAGGTCCCCCCTGGTCGCGGTGCTGGTCATCGCCGCAGCACTGCTCGTCACGCCGCCGGCGAGCGCGGTCCGGCCGCTCATCATCGGCGGGGTGGACGCCGACCAGGAGTACCCGTTCATGGTGTCGTTGCAGTTCAGCACGCAACGGCACATCTGCGGCGGCTCGCTGCTGACCCCGGAATGGTTCGTCACGGCCGCGCACTGCGTCGGGCAGCGGCAGCCGGACACGTTCCGCGCCAGGGTCGGCAGCACCAACCGCACCCAGGGCGGCGAGCTGCGCACGCCGGCGGAGATCGTCCGGCACCCGCGGTACACCCCGGAGGGCACGGGCTACGACCTGGCGCTGGTGCGGCTGGCCGAGCCGGTGTCGGCGGCGCCGGTGCCGCTCGGCACGGCCACCGACGTCGGCACCCCGACCCGGCTGCTCGGCTGGGGCCAGACCTGCCCGACCGAGGGTTGCGGCAGCAGCCCGGAGAAGCTGCGGCAGCTGGACACCGAGCTGGTGGCCCCGGAGCGGTGCACGGACGCCTTCGACCCGACGCTCGAACTGTGCACCGACAACCCCGGTGGTGACAGCGGCTCCTGCTACGGCGACTCCGGCGGGCCGCAGCTCGCGCACGTCGACGGCCGGTGGGAGCTGCTCGGCGTCGCCAGCCGCCCCGGCAACGGCGACCGCACCTGCGCGACCGCGCCGTCGATCGCCACCTCGGCCGTCGCCCACACGGACTGGATCGACGAGACCATCACCCCGGCCTGATCACTCGACATTGCTCGAGTGGCCGGGGAACAGGTGCGCCGAGGGGTCGAGCAGCACGGCGATGTTGTTCACCGCCGTCGCCGCCTCGCCGAACCCGGTGGCGATCAGCTTCACCTTGCCCGGGTAGCCGGCCACGTCGCCGGCGGCGAACACCCGCTCCCGGCCGGTCGCCATGGTCGAGTCCACGGCGATGGCGCGGTGGTCGATCCGCAGCCCCCAGTCCTCGATCGGTCCCAGGTCGGCGGTGAAGCCCAGCGCGGCCACCACCGACTGCGCCGGCAGCGTCCGCCGCTGCCCGTCCTTGAGCGCCACCTCCACCTCAACCAGCCGGCCGCGGCCGTTCCCGCGCAGCTCGGTGACCTCGGCGTCGGTGATGATCGTGACGCCCAGGTCGCGGGCCTCCCGGACGATCGACTCGGCCGCGCGGAACCGGGCCCTGCGGTGCACGAGGGTGACGCTGGACGCGATCGGGCGCAGCGCGAGCGCCCAGTCGAACGCCGAGTCACCGCCGCCGACGACCACCACGTCGTGGCCCTGGTGCGCGGCCAGCTCGGGCACGAAGTGCACCACGCCGTGGCCGAGCCAGCCCTCACCGGCGGGCAGCGGCCGCGGGGTGAACTCGCCGATGCCGGCGGTGATCAGCACCGCGCCGGCGTGCACGGTCTGGCCGCCGTCGAGGGTGAGCGCCAACCCGTCGTCGACGGTCTCCAGCCCCTCCGCCTTGCGGCCGAGCAGGTAGCTGGGCTTCCACTGGTCGGCCTGCTCGACCAGGTTCCGGACCAGGTCGCGGCCGCGGATCGCCGGGAACCCGGCCACGTCGTAGATCAGCTTCTCCGGGTACATCGCGGTGACCTGACCGCCCGCCTCGGGCAGCGAGTCGATCACCGCCATCCGTAGCCCGCGGAAGCCGGCGTAGTAGGCGGCGAACAGGCCGGTGGGCCCCGCGCCGATGATCGCGATGTCGACCTGGAGATCGTCCGGCCCGCTCATGGGGTTGTCCTTCCGCCAGTGTGGTGGGTGGCAGTCGTACCGCGAGCCTAGTGGCCCACACCACCGGGCGGGGGCGGCTCGCCTGCGCGAGACTGGCGCCATGGCTGAACAGGAGTACCGCATCGAACACGACACGATGGGCGAGGTGCGGGTGCCCGCCGACGCGCTGTACCGGGCGCAGACCCAGCGCGCGGTGGAGAACTTCCCGATCTCCGGCCGCGGCCTGGAGCGCGCGCAGATCCGCGCGCTCGGCCTGCTCAAGGCCGCGTGCGCGCGGGTCAACGCGCGACTGGGCGTGCTCGACGGTGAGCTGGCGGCGGCGATCGCCGGCGCCGCCGACGAGGTGGCCGAGGGACGGCACGACGCGCACTTCCCGATCGACGTGTTCCAGACCGGGTCCGGCACGTCGTCGAACATGAACGCCAACGAGGTGATCGCGACGCTGGCCAGTCGCACGCTCGGCCGTGATGTGCACCCGAACGACCACGTCAACGCCTCGCAGTCGTCCAACGACACGTTTCCGACGACGATCCACATCGCCGCGACCGAGGCGGTGCTGCGCGACGTCATCCCCGCGCTGGACCACCTGGCGAGCACCATCGAGGGCCGCGCGGCGGAGTGGACGGACGTGGTGAAGTCCGGCCGTACCCACCTGATGGACGCCGTGCCGATCACCCTCGGCCAGGAGGCCAGGGCGTGGGCGGCGCAGGTGCGGTTCGGCATCGAGCGACTGAGCTCGGGGCTCGGCCGGCTCGGGGAGCTGCCGATCGGCGGCACCGCGGTGGGCTCCGGGTTGAACGCGCCGGAGGGCTTCGGCGCGGCGGTGGCCGCGGAGCTGGCGAAGGTGACCGACCTGCCGCTCACCGAGGCGCGGGACCACTTCGAGGCGCAGGCGGCACAGGACAGCGTCGTGGAGACCTCCGGGCACCTGCGCACCGTGGCGGTGTCCCTGTTCAAGATCGCCAACGACGTGCGGTGGCTGGGCTCGGGGCCGCGCACCGGATTGGCCGAGCTGGCGCTGCCGGACCTGCAGCCGGGGTCGTCGATCATGCCGGGCAAGGTGAACCCGGTGATCCCGGAGGCCACGCTGCAGGTGGTGGCGCAGGTGGTCGGCAACGACGCCGCGGTGGCGTTCGCCGGCAGCCAGGGCAACTTCCAGCTCAACGTGAACCTGCCGGTGATCGCGCGCAACGTGCTGGAGTCGGCGCGGCTGCTGGCGGCGGTGTCCCGGCTGCTGGCCGACAAGGTGTTCGCCGGGGTGAGCGCCAACGTCGAGCGGATGCGGGAGTACGCCGAGGGCTCGCCGTCGATCGTCACGCCGCTCAACGCCTACCTGGGCTACGAGGAGGCGGCCGCGGTGGCGAAGCAGGCGCTGGCCGAGCGGAGGACGATTCGCGAGGTGGTGCTGGACCGTGGCCACGTCGCCGCCGGCACGATCACCGAGGAGCAGCTCGACGAGGCACTGGACGTGCTGCGGATGGCCCGCGGCGGTCGCTGACCCGCGTGCCATGAAGGCCACCTTCATTGCGTTGGCGGCCATGAAGGTGGCCTTCATGGCGCTTCGCGCGTAGGCCGAGCGCGACGCCGGCGCCGACCAGGAGCGCGCCCACGACGTCGAGCGCCGCCAGCGCCTGCGCGCCGAGCAGCACCGCCACCGCCAGCCCGGCGACCGGCATGACCCCGATGAGCAGCCCGGCGCGGTCGGCGCCGAGAACGCCCACCGCGAAGTACCAGCCGACGAACGCCACCGCGGTGACCAGCACGCCGAGCACCACGATCGCGGCGAGCTCGCGCCCCTCTGGCAGCCGCCACACCGCGGCGCCGCCGGTGAGGGCGGCGACCAGGGCACCGCCGACCGCCGCGGTGAGGCAGCTCCACGTCGCCGTCGCCAGCGGGCCGATCCGGGCGACCAGCCCGACGGCGAACAGCGTGAACGACGCCTCGCACAGCATCGCCAGCACGGCCAGCGCCAGGCCGGTGCCGCTGCCGGCGCCACCACCGGAGATCACCGCCACCCCGCCGACGGCCAGCGCCGCGCCGAGCACGGGCGCCGCGGCCGGGCGGCGCCGCGCGGCGAGTGGCCCGGCGACGGCGAGCACCAGCGGGCTGACGCCGAGCACCGCGGCGATCAGGCCGGGCTCGGCGTGGCGCTGGGCGTGGAGCAGGCACGCCTGGAAGCCGATCATCCCGGCGGCGGCCGGCGCGACCAGTGCGGGCAGGTCGACGAGGCGCGGTGGCGGCAGTGGCCGGCCGCGCAGCCGGGCCCAGGCGAGCAGCAGCAGGCCGCCGAGGGCGTAACGCAATGCCTGGCCCGCGATGACCGGGTAGCCACCGAGCAGGCCGGTGACCGGGACCGAGCCGCCACCAGCGCCCATCGACCGGGTGCACGGGTGCCCGTAGGTTGGGCGCCATGGCCGAGACGATGGTGCGCACCAACGGGGCCGACCTGTGCGTCGAGACCTTCGGCGACCCGGGCGATGCCGCGGTCCTGCTCATCTCCGGTGCTACTTGCTCGATGGACTGGTGGGACACCGAGTTCTGTCAGCGGCTGGCCGAGAACGGCCGGTTCGTCGTCCGCTACGACCACCGCGACACCGGCCGCTCGGTCTGCTACCCGCCGGGGGCGCCCGGCTACACGGGGCACGATCTCGTCGGTGACGCGGCCGGGCTGGTCGACGCCCTCACCGGTGGCCGTGCCCACCTGGTGGGGATCTCGATGGGTGGCGGCATCGCGCAGCAGCATGTGGTCGACCATCCCGACCAGGTCGCGACGTTGACGCTGATGTCGACCAGCCCCATTGACGCGGGCAACGATCTGCCCCCGATGGCCGACCGGCTCGAGTCGGTGTTCGCCGACCCGGCGCCCGAACCGAACTGGACCGATCGGGACGCGGTCGTCGAGTACCTCGTCGAGGGCGAGCGGCCGTTCGCCGGCCCGGGCTCGTTCGACGAGGCGCACGTGCGCGAGGTGGCCCGCCGGGTGGTCGAGCGCTCCCTGAGCCCGGAGAGCGCGAAGAACCACTGGCTCCTCGACGGCGGCGACGAGCCGCCACCCCGGCTCGACGGGGTGACCGCGCCAACGCTCGTCATCCACGGCACCGAGGACCCGCTCTTCCCACCCGAGCACGCGGTCGCGCTGACCGGCAAGTTCGCCGGCGCCGCGTTGCTCCTGCTCGACGGCGTCGGTCACCAGATGCCACCCCGCTCGGCGTGGGACCTCGTCGTGCCCGCCATCCTGCGGCACACCGAGCCCTGACCTCGGCCCGAAAACCGCGCGCGGCGGCGGGGCCGGGAGCGCTACGGTCCGGGAATGCGCGAGGGAGACGGCTACTTCGGCGAGGACGTCGCGGCCACCTACGACGAGTCGGCGGCGGAGGAGTTCCGGCCGGACGTGGTGGAGCCGGCGGTCGACGTGCTCGCCGAGCTCGCCGGTGACGGCCGGGCGCTCGAACTCGGCGTCGGCACCGGCCGGATCGCGCTGCCGCTGGCCCGCCGCGGGGTGCCGGTGCACGGCATCGACCTGTCGCGGGCCATGGTGGCCCGGCTGCGCGCCAAGCCGGGCGGCGACGCCGTCGGCGTGACGATCGGCGACTTCGCGACGACGCGGGTGCCGGGGACCTTCGCGGTCGCCTACCTCGTCTTCAACACCATCAACAATCTGACCACACAGGACGCCCAGGTGGCCTGCTTCCACAACGCCGCCGCCCATCTGCGGCCGGGTGGCTGCTTCGTCATCGAGGTGGGGGTGCCCGCCCTGCGCCGGCTGCCGCCGGGGCAGAACGCCGTGCCGTTCCACATCAGCCCCACGCGGTGGGCGTTCGACACCTACGACGTCGCCACCCAGGCGATGAGCTCGAACTACGTCACGATCGTCGGCGGGCGCGCCGAACACCGGTCCATCCCGTTCCGCTACGTGTGGCCCGCCGAGCTGGACCTGATGGCGCGACTCGCCGGGCTGCGACCGCGCGACCGGTGGGAGGGGTGGACCCGGACGCCGTTCACCAGCGAGAGCCACCGCCACGTCTCGATCTGGGAGAAGCCCGCCGGTTGACCGCGCCGACCGGACAGGAGAAGTAGCAGGCGGCCAACCTCTTCGACGGCGGCATCAACGGCGCTCCGCCCGAGGAAACGGAGTGGACGGACTCGCCGCACCGCGCGGCCGGTACTCCCCACATTTCGTGTCCGCGGTTCCCGTACGCGTGTCCGCGTCGCACGGCGCGGTCACGTGATCACAGATCGCGGACACATGCGCTCAGGGCTGGGTGATGAGGTGGCGGGCGATGTCCTTGGCGTTGCCGATCGCGCCGGGGACGACGCCGAACGACGCGGTGACCGTGGCACCTTCGAGCAGCACCAGCAGCGACGTCGCGATCCGGCGCGGGTTGCGCAGCCCGGCGGCCCGCGCGAGGGTGCGCAGGTAGTCGAGCATCCACTGCTTCTGCTCGCGGATCACCTCGCGCCCGGGGTGCCCGGCGTCGGTCAGCTCCGCCTGGGCGTTGACGAACGCGCAGCCCCGCGGGTTCTCGGTGTTGATCCACTCCTCGAGCGCGTCGAACACCAGCAGCAGCCGCCGTGCGGGCGCCACCCGGCTGCCCCGCTCCACGTAGCTCACCACGTGGTCGCGCCACCGCTCGTCCCGCCGCGCCAGGTAGTGCCCGACCAGCGTGTCCTTCGACCCGAACCGGTCGTACAGCGTCTTCTTGGTGACCCCGGCCTCGCTGGCGATGGTGTCCACACCCACGGCGTGGATGCCGTTCTCGTAGAACAGCCGCCCGGCGACCTCGAGCACCCGCTCGGCGGCCGGGGTCATGGTGAGCTCGTCCAATCCGACCCTCCTTCGGCCAACGCCCCGGGGAAAGCCTAGCCCGCCACCCCACGAGGGCTCCGACCAGCACCGGCAACCACTTGACAGTATACCGACCTGTCTAGTCTAGTAAATATACCGGTCCGTTTACCGAGGAGACCAGGAAGGGAGTGACATGCGCGGCAACACCATGGCGGGCGCGGGATTCGTGCTGATGTGGAGCTCCGGGTTCGTCGGCGCGACCCTCGGCACCGCCACCGCACCCGCGGCCACCCTGCTCATGTGGCGCTTCCTGGCCGCCACGCTGCTGATCGGCGGGTGGTGGTGGCTCACCCGGCGTCACCGGCTCACCGCCCGGCAGATCGGCGCGCACGCCGGCATCGGCCTGCTCGCCCAGGGCGGCTTCCTGGTCGGCGTGGTCTACTCCGCGGAGCTGGGCGTGCCGGCCGGCATCGCCGCGCTGGTGGCGGCGCTGCAACCGATCGTCGCCGCGGCACTGGGCGGGCCCCTGCTCGGAGAACGCTCCACCTCGGTCCAGTGGATCGGCCTGGTCGTCGGGCTGGCCGGGGTGGCACTGGTCGTCGGCGGCGACCTCACCGGCGGCACCGCCCCACCGCTGGCCTACGCGCTGCCGTTCGGCGCGATGCTCTCCCTGGTCGTCGCCACGTTCGCCGAGCGGAGGACGCGCGCCGAGCTGCCCCTCGGCGACTCGCTGATGGTCCAGTGCGCCACCAGCGCCGTGCTGTTCACCGCGATCGCGCTGGCCACCGGCACCGTCGCGCCCCCGGTGAACGGCACGTTCTGGTTCGCCGTCGCGTGGGTGGTGGTGTTGTCCACGTTCGGCGGTTACGGCTGCTACTGGCTGGTGGCGCAGCGGTCGGGCGTCACCCGGGTGTCCACCCTGCTCTACCTCACCCCGCCCACCACGATGCTGCTGGCCTGGCTGATGTTCGGCCAGGGGCTGACCATGTTCGGCCTGCTCGGGCTGGTCGTGTGCCTCGGCGCGGTGCTGCTCGTGCTCAGGCGACCCCGAAGCGTTCCCCGGCGAGTGTCGGCGCCCCGGGAGATGATGGCGGCATGCTCCTCGCCGACGTCGTCGCCGCGTCCGCCGACCTCACCGCGACCCGGTCGCGCAAGGCCAAGGTCGCCGTCCTCGCCGAGCTGCTGAGGGCGGCCTCGCCGGACGAGCTGGCCCCGGCGGTCGCGTTCCTCACCGGCGCGCCCACCCAGGGCCGGATCGGCGCCGGCTGGCGCACGCTCGTCTCACTGGACGTTCCCCCGGCGCCGCGACCCGAGCTGCACGTCCGCGAGGTCGACGCCGCGCTCGGCGAGGTCGCCGCGGCCAGCGGCACGGGATCGGCGAAACGCCGCACGGAGACGCTCACCACGCTGTTCGGCCGCGCCACCGCCGACGAGCAGCACTTCCTCGTCCGGCTGCTCACCGGCGAGCTTCGGCAGGGCGCGCTGGAAGGGGTGATGCTCGACGGGATCGCCGCGGCCGCCGGCGTGCCGGCCGAGGCCGTTCGCCGGGCGTTCATGCTGTCCGGCCGGCTGCCGGCCACCGCCCGCGCGGCGATGTCCGGCGGCAGCGCCGCGCTGGCCGAGTTCCGGCTCCAGCTCGGCCGGCCGGTCCGGCCCATGCTCGCCTCCCCCGCCGAGTCGCTGGCCGACGCGCTCGCCGAGCACGGCGCGGTGGCGGTCGAGTACAAGATGGACGGTGCCAGGATCCAGGTGCACCGTGACGGCGACGAGGTGCACGTCTACACCAGGACGCTGCGCGAGGTCACCGAGCACGTCACCGAGCTGGTGGAGCTGGTCCGGGCGCTGCCGTGCTGCTCGGTGGTGCTCGACGGTGAGACGCTCGCGCTCACCGACGACGGCCGGCCCCGCCCGTTCCAGGAGACGATGTCGCGGTTCGGCAGCACCCGGGAGGAGCAGGTGCGGGCGCTGCTGCTGCGGCCGTACTTCTTCGACTGCCTGCACCTCGACGGCGCCGACCTGCTCGACGCGCCGCTGCGGGAGCGCAACGCCGCGCTGCGGCGGGTGGCCGGCGAGCACCTGATCCCCGGCGAGGTCGAGCCGGCCGACCCCGAGGCCCTGCTCGCCGGCGCGCTGGACGCCGGGCACGAGGGGGTGATGGTGAAGGCGCTGGACTCGGTGTACTCGGCGGGCCGGCGGGGCCGGGCGTGGCTGAAGGTCAAGCCGGTGCACACGCTGGACCTGGTGGTGCTGGCCGCCGAGTGGGGGCACGGCCGGCGCCGCGGCTACCTGTCGAACCTGCACCTCGGCGCGCGTGACCCGGACGGCGGCCCGCCGATCATGGTCGGCAAGACGTTCAAGGGACTCACCGACGAGCTGCTGACCTGGCAGACCGAGCGCTTCCCGGAGCTGGCCACCCGCCGCGACGACGGGGCGGTGTACCTGCGGCCGGAGCTGGTGGTGGAGATCGAGCTGGACGGCGTGCAGACCAGCACCCGCTACCCGGGCGGGGTCGCGCTGCGGTTCGCCAGGGTGCTGCGCTACCGGCCGGACAAGGACACGGCCGACGCCGACACCATCGACGCCGTCCACGCCCTCCTCCCCGCTCCCCCGTCCCCACACCACCAAGGCCCCCTTGGTGGCGAGCACCCCGGCGCACGGTGAAGGTGGCCTTCATGGCATGGGTGGTTACCGGGTGGCGACGGTCTTCACCAGGCCGCCGTACTTGGGGAAGTTCACCCCGGCGCCGCAGTAGAACTTCGTGCCGTCCTTGAAGTAGACGGTCACCTTGCCGGCGCACTCGAAGATCTCGAAGCCGCCCCAGGTGCGGGTGCCGGGGCGCAGGCACAGCGCGTCCTTGCCGGGCCGGCGGATGTAGCCGACGTAGTTGGTGTTCTTCCCGCAGTGCTTGGTCACCAGGTCGACCGGCGCGGCGGCGGCCTGTGGCTGCGCGCTCGCGGCGGTCACCGGGAGCACCCCGGCGGCCAGCGCGACGCCGGCGGTGACGACGATCTTGGCGAATGTCCGCATGTCGATATTCCTCCGGTTCGCGCTGGTCAGTAGCACTTGATCGACGAGATCGCGTAGGTGTAGTTGTTCGACAGGTTGGACGTGACGTCGAACGCGATCTTGTAGCCGATCGGCGGCTCACCGAAGACCGACGTGCTGACCTTCTTGTCCTTGCCGGGCGCGACGACGCCCTTCCACAGCGTCTTCTTCCACTTCACGTCGCGGATGGACAGCGCCAGCCCGCGGTAGTCGTGGTTGTGCACCTTGATCGTGATCTTCTGGTCGGCGAGCGTGCTCACCGTGGTGGTCTTGCCCCCCATGAGCGGCCCGCCGGCGCACACCTTCTGCGCGGCGGACGCCTGCGGCGCGAGCGCCAGCGGCAGCGCCACGGCCAGCGCCAGCACCGAGCCGGCACGGGTGGTCAGTCGTCGAGATCCCATTCGGTTCTCCCCTTCTCGGACGTGTCGGAATCGACCCTGGCGACGCTAGGGAGTCCGATCCGGATCGGGAAGACGATCAACGGCCGGGGACTTGTCCATGCCCGATAGCCAAAGTTTCCGCAGGTCAGCGCTTTGGCCATCGGCTCGGCCAGCACCGGGCCGGTGCTCCGGGGCGGGCGACGGGGGTGGACGACGGGGTGGGTGACGGGGGTGGGTGACGGGTCAGTCGACGACCTCGACCAGGTAGTAGACGCCGCGGTTGCCGGGCAGCAGCAGGCGGTCCTTGGCGTCGACCATCTTCCAGTAGACCTGGCAGTACCCTGGCTCGTCGGGCGCGCGCACCTCGACCGAGATCGCCACGGTCTCGCCCGGCCGGGTGGGCGGGATCGGCACCCGCTCGGCGGAGACGCAGCCGCCGGGGCCGCCGTAGGAGCGCAGGTAGCGGTCGACCCACGGCACGGTGCCGGCGTTGCGCAGCTCCCAGGTCTTCACGAAGTGGGCGCCGGTGGGCACCTCGGTGCCGTCGGGGATGGTGACGTCGCGGACGAACGCCGACGCGTCGCCCGGAACGGCCGGCCCGGCTGGACCGTCCGGGCGCTTCGATTCGGGAAGCGCCGCCGCCGGCTCGCCGGTGCCGGCGAGGTCCAGGTAGCGCAGGGCGACCAGGGCGCCGACGGTCAGCACGCACACCGCGACCACCGCCGCGGCGAGCCACCGCCGCCGCACGGACGGCCCGCCCCCGGAACCGCGAGATCCACCTTCGGGACCGCGAGATCCACCTTCGGGACCGCGAGATCCACCTTCAGGACCGCGAGTTTCGCGTTCGGGACCGCGAGTGGCGTGTTCGGGCTGCGGGGTGGGTTCGGGGAGGGCGGTGTCGGTGGCCGGGGGTGCGGGTTCGGTGGCGGGGGGCTGCTCGATGAGGTCGCGGGCGCGTTCCCAACGGGCCCGCCACTCCCGACGCACCGCGTCGGCGTCCCCGCCGAGCAGGCCGACCGCGAGCACCCGGACGAACTCCCACGTCGTGTCCCACGACGGCAGGTACCGCCCGCGCGCCGCCGCGGACAGCGCGGACTTCGAGGCCAGCGCGCCCAGCTCGGCACGCATCCGGTCGTAGGAGGGGTCGCCGGCGGACTGCTTGAGCTCCCAGAGCTGGTGGGCGAACTCGGCGGCCGGACCCGCGCTCGGATCCGGGCACGCCGCGACGCGCCCCCGCCGCCCTCGACCGGAGGCGGGGCCGGGATCCTCGGTGGATTCAGTGCCGGTCAGGACACCCGCTCCAGGAACGCCCGCCAGCTCGCCGCCGGCAGGACCAGCGCCCCGCCCCGCGGGTTCTTCGAGTCCCGCACACCGACCGCCGGCCCGCTGAACGCCACCTCCACGCAGTCCGGCTGGTCCGTGCTGTGGCTGCTCTTGCGCCACGCCGCCCTGGTGAACGCCACCTCCACGCACTCTGAGGTAGTCGTACTGTGGCTACTCTTGCGCCAACTAGCACTGCACAGGTCCACGGTCGGCATGGGCGCTCCTCACATGTCGATCACCCGGCCTCGTCCAGGAGGGTGACAATCAGCTCCCGCGTTGCATCGGGGGCAAGGGCCATCGACAGGATATTGCTCAAGGCGAGCTTGTACGACCCGACGTCTTCCGGCTCCTCCAGGTAGAGGTGAGTGCCCTGGGCTTCCAGGTAGACGAGTGGCGGCGCCTCCTGGAACTCCATCAGGACGAAAGATCCTCGCAGGCCCGCATGTGCGCCGGCTGACTGCGGCACCACTCGCAGCAAGACGTTCGGCCGATCCGACATGTCAAGTAGGTGGCGAAGTTGCTGAACCATCACCTGCCGGTCGCCGACCGGTCGGCGCAGCACGCTCTCATCGAGGACCGCAACGTAGGACGGCCCGAATGGCTTGGTCAGGAGCCACTGTCGAGCCATTCGAGCTCCTACACGGGCTTCTACCTCTGTCTCCGAGAGGGTGGGATCCATCTGAGTAATCACTTCTCGGCTGTATTCCGCTGTCTGGAGCAACCCAGGCACGACCAGCGGTTGGAAAGTTTGAATTCGACTGGTCCTGGTTTCAAAGTCCATCAGGCTGGCCCACGGCTCTGGAACGCCCTGGAGCCGTTCCCACCAGTTCTTCTCCTGGCTCTTGCGGACGAGGTCCAGTAGACGCTCCCGCTCCGCGGCTTCCACCTTGTACAGGCCCAGCAGCGTGGCCACCTCGTCCACGAACAAGGTGGCGCAGCCGGTCTCCATGCGGCTGATCTTGCTGATCGAGACACCGAGGAGGTCGGCGGCATCGTTGAGGGTCATGCCGGTGCCCTCGCGAATGTCCCTCAACCTCCCGGCGACGTGGCGGCAGCGAATGGTGACGTGTTTGGGATTGCTCATACTGGAATCATCGACCATCGCCGGCTCGGCCGTTATACCCACAATGGGATGAGGGTTTGCGCGTCGCACAAGAACGGCATAATCGCGGAGAGAAATCTCCGGAGCAATCCTGCGCGGACTGCTCAGCCGCGCACTCGGCGAAAGGCGTTCACCGGGTCGTTGATCCCGGCCACCACGAGCGCCCGCAGCGCGCTGCGCCGGCGGTCGACCGGCTTGCCGGCGGCCACCCGGTGCATCTGCTGGGTGTGCCACTGGATCTCCAGCAGGCTGTCGGCGAGCCGGATGCCGGTGCGCGGGCACAGCCGCTCGGCGCGGACGTCCTCGCCGCGGAGCAGCCGGGCGGGCAGGTCCGGGGTGACGGTGAACGGTCGGCCGAGGCCGATCACGTCGACGGCGCCGGAGCGCAGCGCCTCGGCCATGCCCTCGGCGGTGGCGAACCCACCGGTGACCATGAGCGCGACGTCGCTGACCTGGCGGGCCTTGCGGGCGTAGTCGAGGAAGTAGGCCTCGCGGCTGGCGGTGCTGGCGCGGGTTCTGGTCACGCCCATCATCGCCGCCTTCTCGTAGGTGCCGCCGGACACTTCCAGCAGGTCGACGCCGGCGGCGCCCAGCTCGCGCACCACGTCGAGGGACTCCTCCTCGGTGAAGCCGCCGCGCTGGAAGTCGGCGCTGTTGAGCTTCACCGACAGCGGCACGGCGTCGCCGATCTCGGCGCGCACCCGGCCGACGACCTCCAGCAGGAACCGGCGACGGCGCACGGGGTCGCCGCCCCAGGCGTCGGTGCGCCGGTTGGTGTGCGGGGAGAGGAACTGGGAGATCAGGTAGCCGTGCGCGCCGTGCAGTTGGACGCCGGCGAACCCGGCGGCGACGAGCGTGCGCGCGGCGACGGCGAAGCGGTCGATGATGGCCTCGATCTCGGCGCCGGTGAGGGCGCGCGGCGCGGCGAACACCGAGCGGATGCCGCGGTTGTCGAACGGCACGGCCGAGGGTGCGACCGGCTGGCGGGAGAGGAAGCGCGGGCTCTGCCGGCCGGGGTGGTTGAGTTGGGCCCAGAGCTGGGCGTCGGTGCCGGCGACGGACCGCGCCCAGTCGCGGAAGGTCGCCGGGTCGGGGTCGGCCGGGACGGCGACGTTGCGTGGTTCGCCGAGAGCGGTGGGGTCGACCATGACGTTGCCGGTGACCAGCAGGCCGGCGCCGCCGCGGGCCCAGGTGCGGTAGAGCTCGACGAGCTCGCGGGACGGGCGGTTGCGGCGGTCGCCGAGCTGCTCGCTCAGCGCGGCCTTGGCCAGGCGGTGCGGCAGCGCCGCTCCGCACGCCAGCTTCAGCGGCTCGCCCAGCACGTCCGCGACACCCATCGCCACCTCCGCGAGAACCGACTCGGCAGTAACTTACTTCAGAGTAGGATACCGACGGTATTTTTGAAACCCTCGGTTTGAGAGAGCTCGACGGCGGATGCCGGCACGGGAGCCACGGCAGGGCCGGCCCGAGGTCGGGCACGCGCGGCGCGGCCGGCACCGCACCGCCGGACCGCCCATGGCGGAGCCGCGACGCTGGCAGGAAGCGGACATTCCGTGTCAGGTATCCGGTGGGCGGTCACACTGGCTGCTCGGCGCCTTTCCATCAGGTGCCTGGTCCGTGGGAGTTCGAGCAGAGGGAGCGAGTGATGGGGCCGTCGAGGCCGCGGGACAGAACCTGTCCACCCGGTGGTCCGCCGAGGGCGACGGGGTGTGGATCCGGTACGATCTCGGCTCGTCCCGGACCGTCGGCTCGGTGTCGATCGCGTGGCACAAGGGCGACACCAGGACGGCGACGTTCGACGTGCAGTTGTCCGACGACGGTTCGTCGTGGTCGACGGTCGCCGCGCGGAGGACCAGCGGCGGGAGCACCACCCGGCTGGAGAACCACGACTTCGCCGACCGCTCCGGGCGGTACCTGCGGATCGTCAACCACGGCAACACGTCGAACGAGTGGACCAGCATCACCGAGACGACCGTCCACGGCGCCGACGGCGGGGGCGACACCTGTCACTATCCGGCCGACGTGCTGAACCTGACGAACTGGTACGTCGGGCTGCCCATCGGGGAGAACGAACGCCCCAAGAACGTCGAGCAACCGGAGCTGGCCACCTACTCGATCGACCCGTGGTTCGTCGCCACCCCGTCATGCGACGCGGTGCGGTTCCGCGCCGCCGTCAACGGGGTGACCACGAGCGGTTCCAGCTATCCACGCTCGGAGCTGCGTGAGATGACGAACTCGGGGACGAAGAAGGCCAGTTGGTCCTCGACCTCGGGAACGCACACCATGGTGATCGAACAAGCCATCACCGCCCTGCCCAAGGACAAGCCTCATGTCGTCGCCGGGCAGATCCACGACGCCGACGACGATGTCTCCGTGTTTCGGCTGGAAGGCAGCAAGCTCTACGTCACCAACGGCGACACGTCCCACCACAAGCTGGTGACGGACAACTACGTGCTGGGCACGAAGTTCCGGGCGAAGTTCGTGGTCAGTGGCGGCAAGGTCAGGGCGTACTACAACGGCGCGCCGCAGACCACGATCTCGACGAGCTTCACCGGCGGCTACTTCAAGGCGGGCGCCTACACGCAGGCCAACTGCGGCAGGTCGTCGCCGTGCTCCGACGGCAACTACGGTGAGGTGCGGACCTACGACCTGAGCGTCACGCACGACGGCCAGGCGGCCGGCGCGGCGACCGCCTCCGCGACGGCGTAGCTGTCCTCGTAGACGTGGTAGCGCGTGACCAGGCCGTCCCGGACCGTCGTGACCAGGCCGTCCCGGACCGTGAGGTGCACGGCGAACGGGATGGTGAACGCCCGCCCGTTCGACCGGACGGTCTGGCTGACCCGCCCGGTGACCACCGCGTGTTCACCGTCCACCAGGAAGTGCCCCGGCTCGACCGACCGCTCCTCCGGTACCAGGTAGGTCGCCATCTCGCGGAAGAACTCGGCCACCTCGGCGCGCGTCCGGCGGGGCCGCAGCCACGACACGGCGGGCGAGCCGGCGGCCAGCCAGTCGACCGTGGGGGCGAACAGCTCGGCGATGTGCTCGGGCGTGCCGCCGTCCATCCGGGCCAGCAGCTCCTCGGCGACGTCTCGGGTGGTCATGGTGTCCCTCCGGCTCGGTGCGGGTCGGCCTGGTGTGGCTTTCGTGCCGCCCACACTGCCGAACTCACCGCGGCACCGCGATTACCCGCGAGGTCATGCCGACACCCCGCGCCACTCGAACCCCCGCAACGACAGGCCAGCGCGCCACTCACCACACAGGACAGAGCAGGCGGGTTCCGCGACACCGAGGAAGTAGAATCACACCAGGTGACTTGACATTCGCGGCCCCCACCCCGAGTGATCCCCCGCCCACTCCAGGGGGCCGGCCCCGCTTCCAGTTTACCGGGGCAGCGGCCGCGTGGAGGGCGTCGCGGAAATCTGTGGATCACCAACGGGTGATGTGGACAACTGCCCCGGCCGCACCCGTACTGGCTCGGTCGCGTAGTCAGCTGTCGCGGATCGTCACGGCCGCGGCGCCGCGGAGGAGAAGCCTGGCCAAGCCCGCGGATGGCTCCAACGCGGTGTCGCGGGAACCCTCGATGGCCTACTGGTTGTCGATGTGCGGGATGTAGCCGGTGGTGGTGATGCCGCGGGCGAGGTCCCGGATCTTGGTGTTGTGGTGTTGGGAGATCCGGCGGAGCAGATCGAACGCGGCGTGCTCGTCGATCTTGTAACGTTCCATCATGATGCCGAGGGCCTCGCCGATATCGGTGCGGGTGGCCAGCGCGTCGTGCAGATTGGCGTCGGTGCGGGCACTGGACAGTGCGACCGCGGCGTGTGCGGCCAGTATCCAGCCGGGTCGTTCGGACCGGTCGGTGAACGCGTTCGGGCGGGACGAGTACATGTTCAGGGCGCCGAGGTTGTCGGTGCCGTTGGTGAACAGCAGGAAGCCCATCATGCTGCCAATGCCGAGTGCGTGGGCTCTGGGGGCGTACCGTGGCCACCGCTGTTCGGAGGAGGTCATGTCGCCGATCCGGTAGAGCTCGTGCCTGTTCACCGTGGCGTCGAAACAGGGGCCTTCGTGGAGTTCGACCTGGGCGCGATCGGAGGCGTGGACCACGTTGTCGGTGGCCGCGAGCGTCGACCAGTCCTTCTTGCGCACGACCAGGATCCCGGCGAACTCACAGCCCTCGACCAAACCGACCGCGTGAGTCACGATGCGGTCGAGGGTCTTCTGCACCGAGTCCTGTGCGAGCAGGTCTCGGGCCATCCGCGCCAGCGCGGTCGCCAACTCCTCCCAGTCCACCGACCCCGACACGGCACACCTCCCCGCTCAACACCACGGTCAGATCAACCACCTTGCCACAGCCCCGATGTGGAGGCTGGCGTGGTGGTTCAAGTGTCCGAGGGCGGGCACACTGTATCCAGGTTGGCTTCGTGCTCGGCACGTAGCCGGCTCAGATTCCGCCGGTTGAGCAGCCAGCCGGCGGGATCGCCCGGTCTACGGCATGTGCTGGCAGGTCTCGTTCCCTGGCCGGGTATCCCTTGTCCCGAGATGGTTGGCGCCGTGGTGAGCCGGTGCTCCTACGCGTGGCGACGTACTGAGCTTCCCCCTGTTGTTCGGGCACCTCAATCCGCGGCGGCCGACGACCGCGCACGGCCCAAGATCGTCGAAACCGTCCACCGCGGAGCACCACGAGCCAAGATCATTTCGCCAAACCTTGCCTTAAGCATCCCCCACCCGCTCCGGGGGCCGGCCCCGCTTCCAGTCTATCGATGACAGGGGCTCCGGAAGGGGGGCGCGGAAATCTGTGGATCACCAACGGGTGATGTGGACAACTGCCCCGGTCGCACGTGGCGCGAGCAGAGCACCAGGTGTGCTCGGTGTAAACTGGCGTCCCGTGCGCTTTCTCGACGGCCGCAGCCCGGCCCACGACCTGACCTACGACGACGTGTTCCTCCTGCCGAACCGTTCGGCGGTGGAGTCGCGATTCGACGTCGACCTCTCCACCGCGGACGGCACCGGCGCGACCATCCCGATCGTCGTGGCCAACATGACCGCCGTCGCCGGCCGCCGGATGGCCGAGACCGTCGCCCGGCGCGGCGGGCTGGTGGTCCTCCCCCAGGACGTCGATCCCGCCGCGGTCGCCGACATCACCTCGTGGGTCAAGCAACGCCACCCCGTCTGGGACACCCCGCTCGTGCTCACCCCCGGTGACGCGGTGGCCGACGCGCTCAACCTCATCGGCAAGCGCGCGCACGGCGCGGTCGTCGTGATCGACGCCACCGGCCGCCCGGTCGGCGTGGTCGACGAGGCCGCCTGCTCCGGCGTCGACCGGTTCGCCCGGCTCGGCGAGATCGTCGACACCTCGGTGCTCACCTTCGACCTCGACACCTCGCCGCGCGACGTGTTCGACAAGCTGCACGCCCACGGCGGCCGGCTCGCCCTCGGCGTCGACGCCGAGGGCCGGCTGGCCGGGGTGCTCACCCAGGTCGGCGCGCTGCGCGCCGGTGTCTACACGCCGGCCCTGGACGGCGACGGCCGGCTGCGGATCGCCGCCGCGGTCGGGGTCAACGGCGACGTCGCCGCGAAGGCCGAGGCGCTGCTGCGCGGCGGCGTCGACGTCCTCGTCGTGGACACCGCGCACGGTCACCAGGAGAAGATGATCTCCGCGCTGCGCGCGGTCCGCGCGCTCAACCCGGCCGTGCCCGTGGTGGCCGGCAACGTCGTCACCGCCGAGGGCACCCGCGACCTGATCGAGGCCGGCGCGGACGTGGTCAAGGTCGGCGTCGGCCCTGGCGCGATGTGCACCACCCGGATGATGACCGGCGTCGGCCGCCCGCAGTTCTCCGCCGTGCTGGACTGCGCGCGAGCCGCCCGCGAGCTCGGCAAGCACGTGTGGGCCGACGGCGGCATCCGGCACCCGCGCGACGTGGCGCTGGCGCTGGCCGCCGGCGCGTCGGCGGCGATGGTGGGCTCGTGGTTCGCCGGCACCCACGAGTCGCCCGGCGACCTGCGCTACGACGAGCAGGGCCGGCCGTACAAGGAGTCCTTCGGGATGGCGTCGAAGCGGGCGGTCACCGCGCGCACCCGCACCGACAACAGCTTCGACCGAGCGCGGAAGGCGCTGTTCGAGGAGGGCATCTCGTCGTCGCGGATGGCGCTCGACCCCGCCCGGCCCGGCGTGGAGGACCTGCTCGACTCGATCTGCTCCGGGGTGCGCTCGGCGTGCACCTACGCGGGCGCGCGGACGCTGGAGGAGTTCCACGAGCGCGCGGTGGTCGGCGTGCAGTCGGCCGCCGGGTTCGCCGAGGGGCGACCGCTGCCCGCGGGCTGGTGATCACGAATTCGGCTTGCCGGCGCGGCTAGCCTGGGGACGTGGATGACGCCGTCGTCGTGACCGACCTGGTCAAGCGCTACCGCCGGGGCGGCCCGAACGCGGTCGACGGGCTGAGCTTCTCCGTCAAACGGGGTGAGGTGTTCGGCCTGCTCGGGCCGAACGGCGCGGGCAAGACCACCACCGTGGGGGTGCTGACCACGCGGGTGCTGCCGACCAGCGGCAGTGCCGTCGTGCACGGTGTCGACGTGGTGGCCCACCCGAGCCCGGCCCGGCAGCTGCTGGCCGTGGTGCCGCAGCGCAACAACCTCGACCGCTCGCTCACCATCCGGCAGAACCTGATCTTCCACGCGATCTACCACGGCGTGGGCAGGGCCGAGCGCAACCGGCGGGCCGACGAGATCCTCGAGAAGATGGGCCTTGCCGACAAGGCGAAGGAGCGGGTGGACTTCGTCTCGGGGGGACAGTCGCAGCGGGTGATGATCGCCAGGGCGCTGATGCACCGGCCGAAGGTGCTGTTCCTGGACGAGCCCTCCACCGGGCTCGACCCGCAGGCCCGGCTGTTCGTGCACGAGCGGGTCGCCGAGCTGCGCGCCGAGGGGATGACCGTGGTGCTCACCACGCACGACATGGACGAGGCGGCGAAGCTGTCCGACCGGGTGGGAATCGTCGACCACGGCACGTTGCTCGCGCTGGACTCGCCGGCGGCGCTCACCCGTTCGCTGCCCGGCAGCACCACGCTGAGCGTCACCATCCACCTAAACGGGCACGGCCCGGACGCCGTCGCCAGTGCACTGTCCGGTGTGGACGGTGTTCAGCGGGTCGAGCACGTCGACGGCGCGGCCGGCGGGGACGCCCGGTTCCGGCTGTACACCGCGGCCGAGCCGGCGGCGGTGCTGCCGCACGTGCTGACCTCGGCGTCGGCGGTGGGCTGCGGGGTGAGCGACCTGTCCATCGGCACCCCGAGCCTGGAGGACGTGTTCATCCACCTGACCGGGCGGGAGTTGCGATGACCCAGGCGACCGACCAGCCGGCGGGGAGCGCCGGGACCGCGGTGCGGACGTTCGGTGCCGTGCTCTGGCGCGACGTGTTCGTCACCGGCCGCGAGCTCGGCCCGTTCGTCGCGCAGGTGGTGATCCAGCCGTTCTTCATGCTGTTCATCTTCGGCACGGTGCTCACCAGCATCGGCTTCGTGCGGGACGAGTACGTGCACATCCTGCTGCCCGGGATCGTGGCGCTGAACGGGTTCATGGTGGCGCTGCAGAACACCACCATGCCGCTCGTGCTCGACTTCTCCTGGACTCGGGAGATCGAGGACCGGCTGCTGGCGCCGATCCCGATCCCGCTGGTGGCGGTGGAGAAGATGGTGTTCGGCGCGCTGCGCGGCATCGTCGCGGCGCTGCTCATGATCCCGGTCGGGTTCCTGCTGCTGGAGGGCGTGCACTGGCCGGCCTCGGCGTGGCCCGGCGTGCTTGGGCTGATCGCGCTCGGGTCGCTGGCCGGCGCCGCGATCGGGATGATGATCGGCACGCTGGTGGAGGCCCGGCGGATCAACATCATGTTCGCGGTGGTCCTGGTGCCGCTGATGTTCACCGGCTCCACCCAGTTCCCCTGGCACGGGCTGGACCACCTGCGCTGGTTCCAGGTGGTGTGCGCGATCAACCCGCTCACCTACGCCAGCGAGGGCATGCGCCACCTGCTGCTCGGCGGCGAGCTCGAGTCGATCCCGCTGTGGGTGGACATCCCGGTGCTGGTCGGCGCGTGCGTGGTGTTCGGCGCGATCGGCATCAAGGGCTTCCTGCGCCGCGCCCTGGACTGATCGGCCGCGGGGCGAGCGGCGCCCGCCCCGCGGCGTCCGGGTCAGTGGTCCTCGAGCATCTCGGTGACCAGAGCCGCGATCGGTGAGCGCTCGGAGCGAGTGAGCGTCACGTGCGCGAACAGTGGGTGTCCCTTGAGCTTCTCGATCACCGCGGACACCCCGTCGTGCCGGCCGACCCGCAGGTTGTCCCGCTGCCCGACGTCGTGGGTGAGCACCACCCTGGACGCCGCGCCCAGCCGGGACAGCACGGTGAGCAGCACGTTGCGCTCCAGCGACTGCGCCTCGTCGACGATCACGAACGAGTCGTGCAGCGACCGGCCGCGGATGTGGGTCAGCGGCAGCACCTCGAGCATGCCGCGGTCGAGCACCTCGTCGAGCACGTTCTGACTGACCAGCGCGCCGAGGGTGTCGAAGACCGCCTGCGCCCACGGCTGCATCTTCTCGCTCTCCGAGCCGGGCAGGTAGCCGAGGTCCTGGCCGCCGACCGCGTACACCGGCCGGAACACCACGACCTTGCGGTGCGAGTTGCGCTCCAGCACCGCCTCCAGGCCGGCGCACAGCGCGAGCGCGGACTTGCCGGTGCCGGCCCTCCCGCCCATCGAGACGATGCCGACGTCGGGGTCGAGCAGCAGGTCGAGCGCCACCCGCTGCTCGGCGGAGCGGCCGTGCAGCCCGAACGCCTCGCGGTCGCCGCGGACCAGCCGAATCCGTTTGTCCTGGGTGACCCGGCCCAGCGCGCTGGACGTGCCGGCGAGCAGCCGCAGCCCGGTGTGGCAGGGCAGCTCGGCGACCTCGGGGACGCCGAAGTCGGCAGGGTCGATCGGGCCGTCGTGGAACAGCGCGTCGACGGCCTCCTGCGGCACGTCCACGTCGGCCATGCCGGTCCAGCCGGACGGGGTGACCTCGTGCGCGCGGTACTCGTCGGCGTCCAGGCCCACCGCGCCGGCCTTGACCCGCAGCGGCACGTCCTTGGTGACCAGGGTGACCGCCCTGCGCTCGACGGCGAGGTTGAGCGCGCAGGCGAGGATGCGGTGGTCGTTGGAGTCGGTGCGGAAGCCGGGTGGCAGCACGGTGGGGTCGGAGTGGTTGAGCTCCACGTGCAGCGTTCCGCCCTGGTCGCCGATCGGGACCGGCGCGTCGAGGCGGCCGTGCGCGCGCCGCAGGTCGTCGAGCATGCGGAGTGCCTCGCGGGCGAACCAGCCCAGCTCGGGGTGGTGCCGTTTCGCCTCGAGCTCGCTGATCACGACGAGTGGCAGGACCACGGCGTGCTCGGCGAACCGGGTGATCGCCCAGGGGTCGGACAGCAGGACCGAGGTGTCGAGGACGTATGTCCAGGGCCGGTCGGAACCCGTGTCGGCGACTCCGCGCGACCGGCGGGTGGACTTGCGGGACGAACGCTGCGCAGTCACGGCATCTCCCTCGTGGGCGCGGCACCACGCCCACACTCGCTGGGCCGGGCACCACCCTGGCTAATCGCACTCGCCGATCGCTCGGCGTCAACTCGTGCGGTCACGAGGGCCGCGTGCCGGCCCCCTCGCGCGTTTCGCGAACGGCGGTGCCGTTCGTTCCACCACAGCCACGACCAGGGCCTCCCGCGACGGCCCGCATGGGCTCACGGACCATCACTTCGGAAGCTACCTGCGTACCGACGATCTCGCAGGCAGCCACACAGGTGATTCCCCGATTCGTCACCTCTCGGCCACCGGATCGACGCCGCGTTAGGGTCTCGATACTTTTCGTGTCCAACACACCGGCCGATCGGGGTATTGCGCTCCGCCGAAATCCGGCACCACGTCCGGGAACTCGACCACGACCTCCCGTCGCGTCCCGGGGAACGGCCCACCCACCCGGGGGCGGCGCGGGTCCAGCGTATCCGTGGCCGGCCGCCGGAAGGGGTGCGGCGGGACAGGGTGGACGACAGGGTGTCGCGATCGGGCGGCTCACGGCGTTCCCCGCCGGATGCCGCTGCCTACGGTTGGCCGGCGACCTCGTAGCGGACGTACAGGCCGAGGTCGCGCAGCGGGCGGACGGGCCGGGTGAGCGCCGCGAAGACCCGCGCGCCGAGGGGAAGCGCGGTGCCCGCCGCGGACAGCGCGTTCACCACGTCGAGGCAGCGCAGCCGTGGGTGCACCCGTTCCAGCTCGCGGGGGTCGTCGATCCCCCAGCGGAGCAGGGGCGCGCCGAACATGCGGGCCAAACTCCGCCCCACCATCCACACGGCCAGCCGGTTGTGGGTGTCGAACACGATCACCGCGCCGGGGAAGCGGTCGGCGATCCGGCGGAACAGCGCGTGGCCCTCCTCCGGCCGCAGGTACATGGTCAGCCCCTCGGCCACGACCAGCGTCGGCCCGCCGGTCGGGACCCGTTCCAGCCACTCGGAAGCGGTCACCGACGACCCGATCAGCCGGTAGTTCGCCCGCTCCGGGTACAGCTTCGCCCGCACGTCGACCACCTCCGGGAAGTCGACGTCGTACCAGGTGACGCCGGGGCCAGGATCGATCCGCCACACCCGGGTGTCCAGGCCCGCGGCCAGGTGCACGACGGTGGCCCGCTCGTGCGCGGCCAGGAACTCCCGCGTCCAGCCGTCGAAGTGCTTCGCGCGGGCCGCGGCGGAGGCGGCGACCCGCTCCACGCGCCGCAGCCGGGTGACGTCGTAGTCGATCCGCTCGATCGCGTCCGCGGCCATCGTGTCGCCGAGGATGGGCCGGGGGTCGCGGGCGTCGAGCGCCTTGCCGTAGAGCGTCAGCACCGCGGTCTCCATCGCGTCGCCCAGCCGGACCTTGACCTGGTTCATCCGCTCGCTCCTGTCGAACCGTCGGGAAGGATCTCGGTGAGCTCGCCCCACCACTCCTCGTAGAGGTCGGCCAGCTCGGCCGCCGCGGCCTCCAGCGCCGCGGGCGCCGGCTCGGTGGCCGGCTCGAAGGCGCGGCGCAGCGTGGTGGCCAGGGCATCCGCCTTGTCGGCCAGGTCGAGCTCCCCCACCGCGGGCGTGCCCTCCAGGTGGAATGCCCCGACGACCGCGGCGGACAGCCGGTAGGGCAGCGCCGGGTCGGCGGCGGGGTCGTCGGCGAGCAGGCCGTGGTCGTGCAGCACGTCCAGGTAGCGCACGGTGTTCTCGACCTTGCCGGCGGCGAACCGCACGCCGATCTTGCTGGTGCTGGCCAGCTCGCCGAGCAGCTGGTGGTCGCCGGTGTAGAGCGCCCTGGCCAGCGGCCGGCGCATGACGTTCAGGTACGACCGGCGCATCGAGCGGTGCAGCCGGACCTCGGCCGGGTCGGCGCGCAGCGCGGCGAGGTGCTCGATGACCAGGTCGGCGGCCTCGCGGGTGAGGACCGCGGCGAAGAGCTCCTGCTTGCTGGGCCAGTACAGGTAGACCGTGCCCTTGCCGACGCCGGCGCGGCGGGCGACCTCGTCCACCGTCACCTTGCGGTAGCCGAAGCCAACCAGCAGCGACTCGGCCGCGTCGAGAATCCGCGACGCCTTGTCCTGCCCCATGTCCACGCCCAACCGACCGACTGACTGACCGAACTGGTTCTGCAGTCAGTCTAGCCCGCGGAACGGTCAGCCGCCGAACCGGCGGTGCCGGACCGCGTAGTCGCGCAGCGCACGGAGGAAGTCGACGCGGCGGAACGCCGGCCAGTACGCCTCGGTGAACCAGAACTCCGAGTGCACGGACTGCCAGAGCAGGAAGCCGGACAGCCGCTGCTCACCCGAGGTGCGGATGATCAGGTCGGGGTCGGGCTGGCCCGAGGTGTACATGTGCTCGGAGAGGTGGTCGACGTCCAGGATCTTGGCCAACTCGCGAATCGAGGTGCCCTCGTCGGCGTGCTGCAGCAGGAGCTTCCTGACCGCGTCGGCGATCTCCTGCCGGCCGCCGTAGCCGACGGCGACGTTGACCTCCATGCCGTCGCGGTCCTCGGTGCGGCGCGCGGCGGCGGTGAGCCGGGCGGCGGTCTCCTCGGGCAGCAGGTCGAGCGCACCGACGATGCGCAGCCGCCACGGGTTGCCCGGCAGGGCGAGCTCGTCGACGACGTCCGGGATGATCTCGAGCAGGGCGGAGACCTCGTCGGAGGCGCGGCGCAGGTTGTCGGTGGACAGCAGCCACAGGGTGACGATCTCGACGTCGGCCTCGCGGCACCAGCTCAGGAAGTCGGCGATCTTCTTGGCGCCGACGCGGTGGCCGTCGCTGACGTCGGTGAAGCCCGCTTCCCGAGCCCAGCGGCGGTTGCCGTCGAGCATGATGCCGATGTGCCGCGGTTGGCGGCCAGCGGCCTGTTGGATGAGTCGCCACGCGTAGACGCTGTAGACGACGTCGGAGAGGAAGGACCGAAGGCTCACGGCCTGGGAGCGTACGCAGGGGCGTCATGGAGAGCACACGCGCGTTCGATGGCCGGCCAACCTACGGCCCCGTAACGTGGGTCGGGTGAGCGTTGCGACCGAGAAGCGACCGGACCCGGGTCCCGAGTCCCGTCCCCGGTTGCGGGGGCACATCCACTACTGGTCGTTCTTCGGCGCCGTGGCCGCGGCGGCGACCCTGGTCGCGCTGGCGTCGGCCACCGTGTCGGGGACGGCCGCGCTGGCGACGTCGATCTACGGGCTCACCGTGCTCGGGGTGTTCGGGGTGAGCGCGCTGTACCACCGGCGGATCTGGAGCCGGAAGGCGTACCAGTGGATGAAGCGCGCCGACCACTCGATGATCTTCCTGTTCATCGCGGGGACGTACACGCCGTTCACCCTGCTGGCGATGTCGCGGCCCACGGGGTACGTCGTGCTCGGCGTCGTGTGGGGCGGCGCGCTGGCCGGGGTGGCGCTGAAGCTGCTGTGGCCCGGGGCGCCGCGGTGGCTCGGCGTGCCGATCTACATCGCGCTCGGCTGGGTGGCGATCTTCGTGCTGCCCGAGCTGGCCCGGCACGCCGGGGTGGCCGCCCTGGTGCTGCTGCTGGTCGGCGGCGCGTTCTACACCCTCGGGGCCATCCTCTACGCCACGAGGTGGCCCAACTTCTGGCCGGAGACGTTCGGCTACCACGAGTTCTTCCACGCCTGCACCGTGCTCGCCGCGGCGTCCCACTACATCGCCATCTGGCTGGCCCTGTACGCCTAGCGGATTCCACCCGGACGTCTTTGCTCAGGCCGAATGCAGTAGCGGGGCGTCGAGGAACTGCTCCGGGATGGCGAAGGCGTCCACGAGGGTCTCGGCGTGGGGGCGGAGTTCCTGGCACAGGGCGTTGACCGCCGCCACCACGGCCTTCGCGCGGGTCGAGCTCAGGCGGCCGTGCTCCAGGAACCAGGCGCGGTCCGCCTCGATGGTGGACAGCACGTACAGGTCACACAGCCGGTCCAGCAGCGCCGTCGCGTCGGGGTCGTCGCAGCGTTCGATGGCGGCCACGAAAGCCTCCAGCACCACCCGGTCGACGTGCACCCGCCCGGCCCTCAGCACGTGGTCCTGGGCGTTGTTGAACACCGCGAACGCGTCGCCGTCGGCGGCGGGGCGCAGGCGGCGGGCCAACGTGTCCAGCACGTGCGACTCCCGGTCCTCGAACAGCCTCAGCTGCCACCCCCGGTCGAACAGCGCGTCCTCGTCGTCCCGGGTCGAGCCGGCGTCGACCAGCCGCTCGATCACCTGCCGCGCAGCGGTGCGCTCGATCACCGCCCCCACGAACTGCTCCGCGACGAACCGCGCCGTCGCCAGCATCCCGAGGTCCTGGAAATCCTGCTGGTAACTCGTCAACAACCCCTTCGCCACCAGCTGCAACAACACCGTGTTGTCACCCTCGAAGGTGGTGAACACGTCGGTGTCGGCCTTCAACGCCGGCAACAGGTTCTCCGCCAGGTACCCCGCCCCACCGCACGCCTCCCGCGCCGCCTGGATCGTCGCGGTCGCGTGCCACGTCGCCACCGCCTTCAGCCCCGCCGCGCGCGCCTCCAACTCCCGCTGACGGCGCTCGTCGACCTCATCCGCCGACTGGATCTCGTGCAGCGTGCCGACCAGCTCCTCCTGCGCGAAGTGCACCGCGTACGTCGTCGCCAGCGCCGGCAACAGCGTCCGCTGGTGCGCCAGGTAGTCGAGGATCACCACCTCCTCGTCCTCCCCCGGCCGGCGGAACTGCCGCCGTCGCTCCCCGTACCGCACGGCCAGCGCCAGCGCCCGCATCGTCGCGCTGCACGCGCTCCCCGCCACGCTGACCCGACCCCGGATCAACGTGCCGAGCATCGTGAAGAACCGCCGCCCGTCGCTCTCGATCGGGCTGCTGTACGTGCCGTCCTCGGCAACGTCGCCGTACCGGTTCAGCAACGCCTCGCGCGCCACCCGCACCCGGCGGAACGCCAGCGTCCCGTTGTCCACCCCGTCCAACCCGGCCTTGGGCCCGCAGTCACCGATGCTCACCCCCGGCGACGGCCGGCCGTCGGCCTCCCGGATCGGCACCAGGAACGCGTGCACGCCCCGCCCCTCACCGCCGGTGACGAGCTGCGCGAACACCACCGCCATCCGCCCGTCCCGCGCCGCGTTGCCGATGTAGTTCTTGGTCGCCGACGTCTCCGGCGTGTCGATCACGAACTCCAGCGTCGCCGGGTCGTAGGTGGCCGTGGTGCGCAGGTGCTGCACGTCCGAGCCGTGCCCGGTCTCCGTCATCGCGAAGCACCCGAGCAGGTCGAGGTCCATGATCGGGCGCAGGTAGCGCTCGTGGTGCCGCTCGGTGCCGAGCAGCTGCACCGCGCCGCCGAACAGGCCCCACTGCACCCCGGCCTTGACCATCAGCGACAGGTCACCGAAGGCCAGCATCTCGAACGCCATCACTGACCCGCCGACGTCACCCCCACCGCCGTGGGCGGGGTCGAACCCCAGCCGCGGCCAGTCCGTTGTGGCCAGCTCGCGCAACTGGTCGAGCACCAGCGCCCGGTGCTCCTCGACGTCGAGGCCGATCGGCTCGCGGAAGTGCCGGCCGGTCAACTGCTCGCGCACCGCGCGCTTGAGCTCGGCCCAACGGCCGTCGAGCACCGCGGTGAGCGGGGCGGGGTCCACTTTGCCGGGCATCGGGGGCAGGTCCATGACCCCAGCCTGCATCAGCCCCACCACGGTCGCAGCGCTTCGCGGCGCGCGAACACCCTTCCGTGAGCCCTTGCGCGGGCGTAGCGTGAGAAAAGATGTAATTATGTAATCGCTGTAGCGGAGGCAGGCATGTTCATCAGGGTGGAGGGGCTCATGGGACAAGGCTGGCGAGGTCGCGGCGGGCGGCAGCAGGCCGAGGTGCCGAGCGCGGACGACGCGGCGGCGTGGTTCGCCGGCCGGCTGCCCGACGGCTGGTTCACCGGCGCGCCCGAGGTGACCGTGGACCGCGAGGAGATCGTGCTGGTCGGTGAGCTGCCGCCGCTCACCGAGGAGTTCGCCGACGACGCCGCGCGGGCGGCGGCCGAGTCCGGGCGGATCAGCCGGTTCCGCGAGGAGACCCGGGAGCAGCGCATCGAGATCGCCCGGCAGGCCGAGCACCGCTACCGGCGCAAGGTCGCCTGGGGCGCGCGGATCGGTGACACCGAGGAGCTGTTCACGACGCTGTCGGTGCCGGTGATGACCCGGCTCCGGCAGCCGGAGCGGCGGGTGCTGGACACGCTGGTGGACGCCGGGGTGGCGCGGTCCCGGTCGGACGCGCTGGCGTGGGCGGTGCGGCTGGTCGGGCAGCACGCCGAGTCCTGGCTGGCCGAGCTGCGCGACGCGATGTCCACGGTGGACGAGCTGCGGGCGAAGGGTCCCGACCTGGGGTGACGCTCACGCCCACCGAGGTCAGCCGGCGAGCGCGGCGGTGAGCTCCTCGGTGCTGGTCACCGGCCGCTCGCACACGTACCCCCGGCACACGTACGCCGCCGGGTGACCGTCGACCAGCGAGCGGTCGGCGAGCAGCGGCACGCCCTCGGCCGCCGGCTCCCCGCCGAGCACCACCGCACCGCCGTGCGCCGACCGGGCCGCCGCGTGCAGCAGCTCGGCGCGGGCCGCGGCGTCCGGCCCCACCACGGCCACCTGCACCGGCCCGGCCCGCAGCGCCTCGGCCACCGCCAGCCAGTTCCCGGCGAACCGCGGCGCCCGCGCGGCCAGCATCCCGGCCCGGCGCACCGCCCGCTCGGCGGCGTCCCGGTACCGGCCGGCCCGCTCGGCGCCGGCCAGTGCCGACGCGGCGACCAGCGCGGCGGCCAGCGCCGACGCCCCGGCCGGCGTGGCGTTGTCCGTGGGGTCGGCCGGCCGGTGCACCAGGGCCTCGGCGTCGTCGGCCGTGTCGTGGTAGGCGCCTCGCACGTCCGCGGCGAACCGGTCCAGCGCCACGTCCAGCAGGTCGGTGGCCGCCCGCAGCCAGCGCGGCGCCCCGGTGGCCTGGTGCAGCGCGAGCAGCCCCTCGGCCAGGCACGCGTAGTCCTCGAGCACGCCGGCGGCGGGCCCGGCCTCCCCGTCCCGCGAGCCGCGCCGCAGCCGGCCGTCCACCAGGTGCCGGTGGAACAGCAGAGCCGCCGCGCCGGACGCCGCGGTGATCCACGCCGGACGGTCGAACGCGACACCGGCCTCGGCCAGCGCGGTGATCGCCAACCCGTTCCACGCTGCCACCACCTTGTCGTCCCGCGCCGGCTGCGGCCGCTGCCGGCGCGCGTCCAGCAGCGCCGCCCGCACTCGGCGCCAGCGGTCCTCGTCGTCGGGGTCGCGGAGCAGCCGCAACGTCGACGACCCGTGCTCGAACGTGCCCTCCTCGGTCACCCCGAACAGCTCCGCGGCCCAGGCGCCGTCGTCCGGCCCGAGCACCTCGACCAGCTGCGCCGGCGTCCACACGTAGGTCAGCCCTTCGACACCCTCGGTGTCGGCGTCCAGTGAGGCGGCGAAGCCACCCTCGGGAGTGCGCAGGTCGCGGAGCAGGAACTCCGCGGTCTCCTCGGTCACCCGCCGGGCCAGCGGCGACCCGGTCCGCCGGGCGAGGTGCGCGTAGGCCCGCAGCAGCAACGCGTTGTCGTAGAGCATCTTCTCGAAGTGCGGCACGACCCACCCGGCGTCCACCGAGTAGCGGGCGAACCCGCCGGCCAGCTGGTCGTAAATACCGCCCCGGGCCATCGCCTCCGCGCACTGCTCCACAAGAGACAATGCCGTCGCGGAGCCGGTGCGCTCGTGATGGCGCAGCAGGAACTCCAGCACCATCGACGGCGGGAACTTGGGCGCGTTGCCGAAGCCGCCGTTGCGCTCGTCGGCCTCCTCGGCCAGCTTCGCCACCGCCGCGGCCAGCGTCTCGTCGTCCACACCGGACTCGGGCAGCGGGCCGGTCTGCTCGGCGATGTGCGCGAGTACCTGCCCGGCACCCTCGCGCAGCTCGTCCTCCCGCTCGGCCCACGCCTCGGCCACCGCCACCAGCAGCTGCCGGAACGACGGGATGCCGTGCCGGGGCTCGGGCGGGTAGTAGGTACCGCAGTGGAACGGCTTGCCCTCCGGGGTGAGGAAGCAGGTCATCGGCCAACCGCCCTGCCCGGTCATCGCCTGGGTCGCGGTCATGTAGATCGCGTCGATGTCCGGGCGCTCCTCCCGGTCCACCTTGATGTTGACGAAGTGCGCGTTCATCAGCGCCGCGGTGCCGGAGTCCTCGAACGACTCGTGCGCCATCACGTGACACCAGTGGCAGGCCGCGTAGCCGACGGACAGCAGGATCGGCACGTTGCGCCGCCGGGCCTCGGCCAGCGCCTCGGGGCACCACGGCCACCAGTCCACCGGGTTGCCGGCGTGCTGGAGCAGGTACGGGCTCGTCGCGTCGCGCAGGCGGTTCATGTCCCCAGGGTGGCACGGGAAATCCGGGGGCGCCCGGCGCGCCCCTCCGGCACACTGGCGCCGTGCTGCTGACGATCACCACCACCCGCGAGCCGGCCACCGACCTGGGCTTCCTGCTGCACAAGCATCCGGACAACACCCGGTCGGTCGAGCTGCCGGCGGGCGTCGCGCACGTCTTCTTCCCGGAGGCGACGCCGCGGCGGTGCACCGCCGCGCTGCTGGTGGAGGTCGACCCGGTCGCGCTGGCCCGCGCCGAGCGCGGGGCGGGCCAGCGCGGCCCGGGACAGCGCTGGTGGGGGCAGTACGTCAGCTCCCGGCCGTACGCGGCCGGCTCACTGCTGGCCGTAGCGCTGCGCACGGTGTTCAGCACGGCGCGCGCCGGCCGGTGCGCGGCCCGGCCCGAGCTGGCCGGCACCCCGCTGCCGCTGGAGCTCGACGTGCCCGCGACCCCCGGCGACCCCGACCTGGCCCGCCGGCTGTTCGCGCCGCTCGGCTGGCGGGTCGAGGCGATCCCGGTGCCGTTGGACGAGCACGTCCCCGAGTGGGGCGCGGCCCGGCTGGTCCGCCTGCGACTGGCCGGCGAGCAGCGGCTGGCCGACGCGCTCAACCACCTCTACGTGCTGCTGCCCGTGCTCGACGGCGACAAGCACTACTGGGTCGGCGAGGACGAGGTCGACAAGTTGCTCCGCGCCGGCGGAGCGTGGCTGCCCGACCACCCCGAGCGCGAGCTCGTCACGAACACCTACCTCGCGCACCGCGGCCACCTGGTCGACACCGCGCTGTCCCGGCTGGCCGAGGCCGGCGACCCCGACCCGGTGGCCGAGCCGGCCGTCGGTGAGGAGTCCGAGACACCGCTGCGGGTGCGGCGCCAGGAGGCCGTGCTGGCCGCGCTGCGCGAGGCCGGCGCCCGCCGCGTGGTCGACCTCGGGTGCGGCGCCGGCGCGCTGCTCCGGTCGCTGCTGCGCGACCCGATGTTCACCGAGGTGGTCGGCGTCGACGTGGCGCCGCGCGCGCTGGAGCTGGCCGAGCGCCGGCTCGACGTCGACCGGCTGCCGGACTCCGTGCGCGCCCGGCTGCGGCTGCGCCAGTCCGCGCTGACCTACGTCGACCCGGCGCTGGCCGGGTACGACGCGGCGGTGCTGATGGAGGTGATCGAGCACGTCGACGAGCCGCGGCTGCCGGCGCTGGAGCACGCGGTGTTCGGCGCCGTCCGGCCCGACACGGTGGTGGTGACCACGCCGAACGCCGAGTACAACGTCCGGTTCCCCGGGCTGGCGGGGTTCCGGCACGAGGACCACCGCTTCGAGTGGGACCGCGCCCGGTTCGCCGAGTGGGCGCGCGGGGTGGCCGAGGCGCACGGGTACCGCGTCGCGTTCCGCCCGGTCGGCCCGGTCGACCCCGAGGTGGGCCCGCCCACCCAGCTCGCCATCTTCTCGAGGGAGACAACCGCCGCGAGGGAGGTGACCCCGTGAGGCTCGCGATCCCGGACATGTCGCTGGTGGCGCTGGTCGGCGCGTCCGGCTCGGGCAAGTCGACGTTCGCCCGCACCCACTTCGCGCCGACGCAGGTGCTGTCCAGCGACGTCTTCCGTGGCCTGGTCGCCGACGACGAGAACGACCAGTCCGCCACCGCGGACGCCTTCGACGCGCTGTTCCACGTCGCCGGCAAGCGCCTGGCCGCCGGCCGGCTGACGGTGATCGACGCGACCAACGTGCAGCGCGCGGCGCGGGCGGAGGTGGTGCGGCTGGCCAAGGAGCACGACGTGCTGCCCACCGCGATCGTGTTCGACCTGCCGGAGTCGGTGTGCGTGCGGCGCAACGCCGACCGGCCGGACCGCGACTTCGGCGCGCACGTCGTGCGCCGGCAGCGGGAGAGCCTGCGCCGGTCGCTGAAGTCGCTGCGGAAGGAGGGCTTCCGCAGGGTGCACGTGCTGCGCACCGAGCAGGAGGTGGCCGAGGCGGAGGTCGTGGTCGAGCCGCTGCGCAACGACCGCAGGGATCTCACCGGGCCCTTCGACGTCATCGGCGACGTGCACGGCTGCCGCGCCGAGCTCGAGCGGCTGCTCGGCGAGCTCGGCTACACGCTGCGCCGCGACGACCTCGGTCGCCCGGTCGGCGCGGTGCCGCCGGCGGGGCGCACCGCCGTGTTCGTCGGTGACCTGGTGGACCGCGGGCCGGACACGCCCGGGGTGCTGCGGCTGGTGATGGGCATGGTCGCCGAGGGTGCCGCGCTCGTGGTGTGCGGCAACCACGAGCAGAAGCTGGTGCGCGCGCTGCGCGGCCACGACGTGCGCACCGAGCACGGGCTGGCCGAGTCGCTCGACCAGCTCGCCCGCGAGGACGCCGACTTCCGCGCCGAGGTCGAGCGGTTCTGCGACGACCTGCTCGCCCACTACGTGCTGGACGGGGGCCGGCTGGTGGTGGCGCACGCCGGGCTGCCGGAGCGCTACCACGGCAGGGCCTCGGCGCGAGTGCGGGCGTTCGCGCTGTACGGCGACACCACCGGGGAGACCGACGAGTACGGGCTGCCGGTGCGTTACCCGTGGGCGCGCGACTACCGCGGCGCCGCGACCGTCCTGTACGGACATACGCCGATGCCGGAGGCGGAGTGGGTGAACCGGACGCTGTGCCTGGACACCGGGTGCGTGTTCGGCGGGACGCTCACCGCGCTGCGCTACCCGGAGCGCGAGATCGTCTCGGTGCCGGCCGAGCGGGTCTGGTACGAGCCGGTGCGACCGCTGAGGCCAGCGAGGCCGCCGGAGCGCGAGCCGGGCGTGCTGGAGCTGTCCGACGTGACCGGCAAGCGGGTGCTGCACACCCGGCACCACGGGCGGATCAGCGTGTCGGCCGAGCAGTCCGCCGCCGCGCTGGAGGTGATGAGCCGGTTCGCGCTGGACCCGCGCTGGCTGCTGTACCTGCCGCCGACGATGGCGCCGGCGTCCACCAGCAAGCGCGACGGGTACCTGGAGCACCCGGAGGAGGCGCTGCGAGAGTACCGGTCCGCCGGGGTGCGCGAGGTGGTGTGCGAGGAGAAGCACATGGGCTCGCGCGCGGTGCTGCTGGTGTGCCGGGACGACGGCGTGGCGCCGGCGCGGTTCGGGGTCGAGGGGCCGGGTGCGGTGCACACCCGCACCGGGCGGGCGTTCCTCGACCCGGCGCGCACCGCGGAGCTGCTCGGTCGGGTGCGATCGGCGGTGGAGGCCGCGGGCCTGTGGGCGGAGCTGGACACCGGCTGGCTGCTGCTGGACGCCGAGCTGATGCCGTGGAGCCTGAAGGCCGAGGCGTTGATCACCGACCAGTACGCGCCGGCCGGGGCGGCCGGTGAGGCCGTGCTGCCGGCCGCCGTGACGGCGCTGGAGGGCGCGGCCGCGCGCGGGGTCGACGTGGCCGCGCTGCTCGGCCGGACCCGCACCAGGGCCGCGGCGGTGGCCGACTACCGAGCGGTGTACCGGCGGTACCGGTGGCCGGTGACCGGGCTGCGCGGGATGCGGCTGGCACCGTTCCAGGTGCTCGCCGCGGAGGGCGCGACGTTCGAGACACGGCCGCACGCATGGCACCTCTCCGTGGCGGAGCGCCTGGTGGCGGCCGATCCCGCGCTGTTCACGCCGACCGCGACGCGCACCGTCGACACCGGCGACGACGAGCAGGTCGCGGCGGCGGTGCGGTGGTGGGAGGAGCACACCGCGGCCGGCGGCGAGGGCATGGTGGTGAAGCCGGCGGCCAACCTCACCCGCGACGGGCGGGGCCTGGTGCAGCCGGGGGTGAAGGTGCGGGGCCGGGAGTACCTGCGGCTGGTCTACGGGCCGGAGTACCCGCTGCACCTGGAGCGGCTGCGGGAGCGGGACCTGGGCCGCAAGCGGTCGCTGGCGCTGCGCGAGTACGCGCTGGGCCTGGAGGCGCTGGAGCGGGCCGCTCGCGGGGAGCCGCTGTGGCGGGTGCACGAGTGCGTGTTCGCCGTGCTGGCCCTGGAGTCCGACCCCGTCGACCCGCGGTTGTAGCGCCCCCGGCGACCGCGCGCGACCGGGCAGTCGTGCCCGCCGGTCGCCGGCTCGTCCTGGTGCTCGTGTTGCTCTGGTGCTCGTGTTGCTCTGGTGCTCGTGTTGCTCTGGTGCTCCGGGTCGCGCTGGTGCTACGTGTCGCGCTGGTGTCGCTCGGGGACGCGCTCGGCGGCACCCGTGGCCTGGCCGGAGCCCTCGGCGTCGCCGGCGTTCTCCTCGTCCCGCGCCTCCACGGGCTCCTGCCGGGCACCGGTGTCCGTGGACGTGCCCTCGTCCCGCTCGTCCTGCTTCTCCGGCTCGTCGAAGCTGGCCGGGAGCCGCTTGAGGTGCTTGGTCATCGAGCGGACCAGCAGCGCCACCGCGATCAGGAACAGGATGAGGATCAGCAGTCCGAGCGGCGAGGACTTGCCGAAGTCCGCACCCTGGCCACCGCCGTCCCCGCCGCCGGGCTGCTGCGCCAGCACGGCGGCACCGGTCGTCACCGGCACCGCGGCGATGGCCGGTACGGCGAAGCTCATGTGGTCACCTTCTTCACGTGTTCGGCGCCCGCCGCGGCAGGCGCCCGGGACCGAGACCCGACGCCGGCGCCCGGCCGCACCCGAACCACCGGCGAGCTCCCCACCATGATGCTCGGTGCGACCAGGGCCCACCACAGCGGGGGCGCGCTCGCCCGCGCGCTAACCCTCCTCCCGGATCCCGGCGAACAGGTCGTCCTCCGGCAGGGTGGTGTCCACCAGCGAGCGCACCAGCTCGTACTCCTCGGTCGGCCACAGCTTGCGCTGGACGTCCAGCGGCACGGCGAACCACCTGCTGTTCGGGTCGATCTGGGTGGCGTGCGCGCGCAGCGCGTCGTCGCGGACCTCGAAGTGGTCGGCGCACTCGACACGGGTGGTGACCCGCTCCATCACGTCCGCCTTGTCCTCGCCCCACTTCTCCAGCCACTCCGCGTACGGCGACTCCATGCCGGCGTCCACCAACGCCTCGTGGAACGCCTGCATCTTCGCCCGGGAGAACCCGTGCGAGTAGTACAGCTTCAGCGGCTGCCACGGCTCGCCCGCCTCCGGGTACGCCACCGGGTCGGCCGCGGCGTCGAACGCGGCGACCGAGACCTCGTGGCAACGGATGTGGTCCGGGTGCGGGTAGCCGCCGTTCTCGTCGTAGGTCACCACGACGTGCGGGCGGAACTCCCGCATCGCCTGAACCAGCGGCGCGGTGGCCTCCGCCAGCGGCAGGAGCGCGAAGCAGCCCTCCGGCAGCGGTGGCGGCGGGTCGCCCTCGGGCAACCCGGAGTCGACGAACCCCAGCCACCGGTGCCGCACGCCGAGGATCTTGGCGGCGCGCGCCATCTCCTCGCGCCGGATCTCGGTCATGTTCGCGCGCACCTCGGGCCGGTCCATCGCCGGGTTCAGCACGCTGCCCGCCTCGCCGCCGGTGCACGTGACCACCATGACGTCGTAGCCCTCCGCGACGTACTTCGCCATCGTGGCGGCACCCTTGCTGGACTCGTCGTCAGGGTGCGCGTGCACCGCCATCAGCCGCAGCCGCGTGTCCGGCCGCTCAGCCTCCGCCATCACCGCCAGTGGTCCCTTCCGTCCGTACCCGGACCCGCACGCCCCCAGCCGGGCACCGAGGCGGATACTCGACATCATCGAGGTCGTTCACACCCATTGTCCCCACGAGTACGACAAGACGGATCGGAGGCCCGGATTTTGCCCACCGGACGTCCGGCTCCCACCCAGGGCACGGCCCCGGCGGCCCCGCCCGAGGGCCGCTACGGCTCAACCCGGCGGCCCGGCCGGCGCACCGCCCGAGGGTGGCGTGTCTGGGTGCTGGCGCTGGTCGCGCTCGCCGTCGGCTCCACCGTGGCGTACGTGGGCTACCGCAACCTCGGGTCGGCGCCGATCGAGGCGCAGCGGGTCGCGTTCGCGGAGCGGCCGGGCAACGCCATGGAGATCACCCTTCAGGTGACCCGTGACGACCCCAGCCGGCCCGGCGTGTGCATCGTGCGGGTGCGTGACCTCAGCGGCGCCGAGAGCGGCCGCCGGGAGGTGCTCGTCCCACCTGGTGAGACGACGATCACCACGGTGATCGCCAGCATCGCGCGGCCGGTCACCGCGGACGTGTTCGGTTGCTCGTACGACGTTCCGGAGTATCTGTCAAGCCCCTAGCGGCCAACGGGGTGAACGGTGCGTCCAGCGCCGGGAAAAGGATTGCGTGGCCGTCGGGGACCGGGCATATCGTGTTATCCTGGTCTATCGGCACGGCCCCAGGCGGGCCGTGTTTTTCCATATGTCTGCCGCGCTGGCGAGCCATGCCCGCGCGGCAGCCGGCTTGTATACCCAAGACCGGCAGGCCCGAGGAGGAGATGGTGACCGTGAGCGACACCAAGGTGACCTGGTTGACCCAGGATGCCTACGACAGGCTCAAGCACGAGCTCGACGAGTTGATCGAGAATCGTCCGGTCATCGCCGCGAAGATCAACGCCAGCCGGGAAGAGGGCGACCTCAAGGAGAACGGGGGCTACCACGCCGCCCGGGAGGAGCAGGGCCAGCAGGAGGCGCGGATCCGACACCTCCAGGAGCTGCTGCGCACCGCCAAGGTCGGCGAGCCGCCCGCGAACGACGGCACGGCCGCGCCGGGCATGGTGCTCACCGTGCGCTACGACGGGGACGACGAGGAGGAGCAGTTCCTGCTCGCCACCCGCGAGGAGGGCGGCACGGGCCCCATGGAGGTCTACTCGCCCGACTCGCCGCTGGGCCGCGCGCTGCTCGGCGCCAAGGAAGGCGAGTCCAGGGAGTACGAGCTGCCCAACGGCGGCACGCAGAAGGTCACCCTCATCAAGGCGGTGCCCTACGGCGGCTGACGGACGTCCGACGGCCGTGCCAGGCCCGGTCGCGGGCGGCGATCGGGCCCGGCACGGCGTGAACGGCAGACTCATCCCGGGGGAGACACCGTGACTGACACCCCATACCCGATCTGCGTCACCTGTGGCACGCAGTACGCCGCGCCACGGTCGGACTGCCCGATCTGTGAGGACGAGCGGCAGTACGTCCCGGAGCACGGCCAGCAGTGGACCGACCTGGCCACCCTGCGCGCCGGCGAGCACACCGCGCGGATCGAGGAGCAGGGCGAGGGCCTGATCGGCGTCGGCTGCGACCCGCGGTTCGCCATCGGCCAGCGCGCGCTGCTGGTGCGCGCCGCCTCCGGCAACGTGCTGTGGGACTGCGTCGCCTACCTCGACGACGAGACCGTCACCAGGGTGACCGAGTTGGGCGGCATCTCCGCCATCGCGATCAGTCACCCGCACTACTACACCACCATGGTCGAGTGGAGCCGCGCGTTCGACGCGCCGATCCTGCTGCACGAGAAGGACCGGCGGTGGGTGGGTCGGCCGGACCCCGCGGTGCGGTTCTGGAGCGGGTCGAGCCACCGGCTCGCCGACGACCTGACGCTGCTCAACCTCGGCGTGCACTTCGCCGGCGGCACCGTGCTGCACTGGCCGGACGGCGAGCGTGGCGCGGGCGCGCTGCTCAGCGGCGACATCGTGCAGGTCATCCCCGACCGCGCGCACGTGGGGTTCATGTACAGCTACCCGAACCTGATCCCAGAGCGCCCGACCGTCGTGCGGGCCGCGGCGGAGATGCTGCGGCCGTACGAGTTCTCGGCGATCTACGGCGCGTGGTGGGACGCCGTGGTTCCCCGCGACGCCCACGAGGTGGTGCAGCGCTCGGCGAAGCGCTACCTGGACTTCGTCACCGGCTGACCAGCCCCACCTCACCGGCCCACCCGCGTACCGCAACCGCGAACACGCGGACACGAGCAGCAAACACACGGACGCGAACCGCAAACACGGCGACGGGAACCGCGAACACGCCGGGCAGCGCTGGTCAGGTGTCGAGGTCCACGCGGATGGTGAGAGGGTCGGTGCCGAGCAGGCGGACCAGCGCGCTGTTGAGGGTGGGCAATGTCCGCAGCCGGGCGCGGGCGTCGTCGTCGGGCAGGGGCGTGGCGGTCCCCGTGTACCAGTGGCCGCGCAGCTGCAACCGCACGGTCGGGTCGGCCACGATGTTGCGGACGTACTGGGACCGCGTGCCGTGCTCGGCGACGAACCAGAACGTGTCACCGTCGCGTCGCCCGCCCAACGGCGTCCGGCGCGGCAACCCGCTGCGGCGGCCGGTCGTCTCCAGCAGCGCCTGGCCCGGCAGGTGCCCCACGACGGGGCGCGCCACCGGATTCACCAGGTTCCGTTGGAACCAGCTGACCACGCGCTGCTTGCGCGGCATGTCCTGACTCATCGTGCCTCCCGCTCCTCGTCCACACCCCATTGTCCCGACCGGAACCGGCAGCGCGGGACCGGGTGGTGTCAGGACCGAACGGTGCCAGGATCGGGCGGTGTCAGGATCGGGCGGTGTCAGTCAGGATCGCGCGACGCGCTCCAGCAGCGGCCGGACCCGGGGCGGCACCGGGGTGGACAGCGCGATCGACGTGGACGTCCGCCGCACCCCGGGAACCCCGACGACCTCGTCGATCACGCGCTGCAGGTCGTCGTTGGACCGCGCCACCAGCCGCACGAACAGGTCACCCTGGCCGGTGGTGGCGTGCACCTCGCACACCTCGTCGATGGCGGCCAGCGCCCTCGCCACCTCGGCCCGCCGGCCCTGGGCGATCTCCAGCACGGCGAACGCGGTTAGCCCGTACCCCATCGCCGCGAGGTCCAACTCCGGCGGGAAGCCGGTGAGGATGCCCCTGGCGGCCAGCCGATCCAGCCGGGCCTGCACCGTGCCGCGGGCGACACCGAGCCGCCGCGCGCACTCGAGCACGCCCAGCCGGGGGGCGTCGGTGAGCAACAGCAGCAGCCTCGCGTCCAGCGCGTCCAGCGCGTCCTCCGGCACCCGTGACGTCACCCGTCCCACCTCCTGCGCACCCTGTCCAGTCTGCCTGGCGAAAACCCATCCCCGCTAGACACATTGCGCAGTGATTGTCGAGCCGGTTGCTCATCTTGCCCCGGGAAGCGCATTCTGTGCTCACCGCCGAGCACCGCCGCCATACCCGTAGGAGGAGACCGCCATGACCCACACGATCGACTCGCAGGGTGCCATGGACGACGTCAGCTACGACCAGCTGCGTCAACTCGTCGGACTCGTCGACCACGATCCGTCGACCGACCCGTTCCCGGTCAGGTCGCTGGACGCCGTCGTGTTCGTCGTCGGCAACGCGACCCAGACGGCCTGGTTCTACCAGGCGGCGTTCGGCATGCAGCTCGTCGCCTACTCCGGCCCGGAGACCGGCAACACCGACCACAAGTCGTTCGTGCTCAAGTCCGGCTCCGCCCGGTTCGTCATCAACGGCGGGGTGCGCCCCGACTCGCCGTTGCTCGACCACCACCGGCGGCACGGCGACGGCGTGGTCGACCTCGCCCTCGAGGTGTCCGATGTGGACAAGTGCGTCGCGCACGCGAGGGCGCAGGGCGCCACCGTGCTGGAGGAGCCGCACGACGTCTCCGACGAGCACGGCACCGTTCGGCTGGCCGCCATCGCCACCTACGGCGAGACCCGGCACACGCTGGTCGACCGCTCCCGCTACGCCGGCCCGTACCTGCCCGGCTACCAGGCCAGGGAGGGCACCGTGCGGCGGCCCGAGGGCGCGCCGAAGCGGCTGTTCCAGGCCGTCGACCACTGTGTCGGCAACGTCGAGCTCGGCAAGATGGACTACTGGGTGGACTTCTACCACCGGGTGATGGGCTTCGTGAACATGGCGGAGTTCGTCGGCGACGACATCGCCACCGAGTACTCGGCGCTGATGAGCAAGGTGGTGTCGAACGGCAACCACCGGGTGAAGTTCCCGCTCAACGAGCCGGCGATCGCGAAGAAGAAGTCGCAGATCGACGAGTACCTCGAGTTCTACGGCGGGCCCGGCTGCCAGCACATCGCGCTGGCCACCAACGACATCATCGCGACGGTGTCGGCCATGCGGGCCGCCGGCATCGAGTTCCTGGTCACCCCGGACTCGTACTACG
The DNA here is from genome assembly GCF_900115565.1 of Amycolatopsis arida. Taxonomy (GTDB): domain Bacteria; phylum Actinomycetota; class Actinomycetes; order Mycobacteriales; family Pseudonocardiaceae; genus Yuhushiella; species Yuhushiella arida. The sequence goes on from NZ_FOWW01000002.1 coordinate 430,607, forward strand.
ACGACCCGGAGCTGCGCGCCCGGATCGGCGAGGTGCGGGTGCCGATCGAGACGCTCAAGGAGCACCGGATCCTCGTCGACCGGGACGAGGACGGCTACCTGCTGCAGATCTTCACCAAGCCGATCGGCGACCGGCCGACGGTGTTCTACGAGCTGATCGAGCGGCACGGCTCGCTGGGCTTCGGCAAGGGCAACTTCAAGGCCCTGTTCGAGGCCATCGAGCGCGAGCAGGCCCGCCGCGGCAACCTCTAGCCAGGCGTTGGGTCAGAGGACGGTGAAGCCGGCGCGTTGCAGTTCGGTGGCCACCTCGGCGCAGTGCTGCGAGCCGCGGGTCTCCAGGTTCAGCGCCACCTCGACCTCACCCAGCGCCAGCCGGCCGGAGATCCGCGAGTGCTCGACGTCCAGCACGTTCGCGCCCAGTTCGCTCACCCTGGTCAGCACCCCGGCCAGCGAGCCCGGCCGGTCCGGCACCAGCAGCCGCAGCTTCAGGTAGCGCCCGCCGGCGGTCATGCCGTGCTGGATGATCTGCAACAGCAGCAGCGGGTCCACGTTGCCGCCGGACAGCACGGCGACCACCGGTCCGGTGAACGCGCCGTCGTGCTCCAGCAGCGCCGCGACACCGGCCGCCCCCGCGGGCTCCACCACCAGCTTGCGCCGTTCCAGGCAGAGCAGCACCGCCCTGGACAGCGACTCCTCCGTCACCGTCAGCACGTCGTCGACCAGCGCGGACACGTGCGCGAAGCTCACCGGCCCCGGCCGGCCGACGGCGATCCCGTCGGCCATCGTCTGCAGGTCGGTGAGCCGCACCGGCTCGCCAGCGGCCAGCGACGGCGGGAACGCCGCCGCGGCCTCGGCCTGCACCCCGATCACCCGCACGTTCGGCCGCAACCCCTTGACGGCGCACGCCACCCCGCCGACCAGGCCACCGCCACCGGTGGGCACCAGCACCGTCCCGACGTCGGGGACCTGCTCGAGGATCTCCAGCCCGACCGTGCCCTGCCCGGCGATGATGTCCGGGTGGTCGAACGGGTGGATGAACACCGCGCCGGTGCGCTCGGCGAACGCGGTCGCCTCGGCCAGCGTCTCCTCGATCACCTCGCCGTGCAGGTGGACGTCGGCGCCGTAGCCGCGGGTGGCGGCCAGCTTGGGCAGCGGGGCCCGCTCCGGCATGAACACCGTGGCCTTGATCCCGAGCAGCGCGGCGGCCAGCGCGACGCCCTGGGCGTGGTTGCCGGCGCTGGCCGCGACCACCCCGCGCGAGCGCTCGGCCTCGCCGAGCCCGTGGATGCGGGTGTAGGCGCCGCGGATCTTGAAAGAGCCGGTGCGCTGCAGGTTCTCGCACTTGAGGTGAACCGGCGTTTCGTGCCGCTTCCGCAGGTCCCGCGCGTGCTCCATGGGCGTCCGGCGGACCACGTCGGCGAGCAGGGCGCGCGCCTCGCGGATCCGGTCGACGCTGACGAGTTGCATGCCCCGGATGATGCCACCCTGCCCAGGGGTTCGCGGCGCGGATACCGACGAAGCTCGGTCCCCCGCGGCGCCGCGACCCGGTAGGCTGGGCAGCACACCCCGTTCACACATCGTGGTTCGGCACGGGGTCGAGCCGCCCGACAGCGAACAGGAGCATCGGATGACCTCCCGCAGGATCCGCGCCTCGCGCACCGCCGGCGTGTTTCCGCTGCTCGTGGGGGTCACCTCGGCGCTGGCACTGACCGGGGCGGCGTTCTACACGGTGGAAAAGGCCGGCTGCGGCGACCCCGGCCAGTACGTCCGCCACGACAGCCACGTCGAGCTGGTCGGCGGCTGCGTCGACGGCGCGAAGCTGCCGCACACCGACCCGCGCGAGCCGAGCTCCGCCGGCCCCGCCGGTGCCGGCGGCGCACACAACTACCGCCCCTGATCCGGTCGCGACGGCACAGCCGCGAGCCGCTCGCTATCGCTGGTCCAGCGCCTGGCGGAGGTCGGCGACCAGGTCGGCGGCGTCCTCGATGCCCACGGACAGTCGCAGGAGCTGGGCCGGCACCTGCAGCAGCGACCCGACGACGCTGGCGTGGGTCATCCGGCCGGGGTGCTCGATCAGCGACTCGATGCCGCCGAGCGACTCGGCCAGGATGAACAGCCTCGTCCTGGCCGCGGCCGCCAACGCGGCCTCCTCGCCGTCGACGTGGTCGAACGACACCATGCCGCCGAACCGCCGCATCTGCTTGGCCGCCACGTCGTGCCCGGGGTGCTCGGCCAGGCCCGGGTAGTACACCTTGGCCACCTTGGGATGCGCCCGCAGCGCCTCGACCACACGCTCGGCGTTGTCGCAGTGCCGCTCCATCCGCACCGACAACGTCTTCATCCCGCGCAGGGTCAACCACGCGTCGAACGCGCCCGGTACCGCGCCGGCGGCGTTGCGCAGGAAGAACAGCTGCTCGCGCAGCTCGGCGGAGTCGGTGACCACCGCGCCGCCGACCACGTCGGAGTGCCCGCCGAGGTACTTGGTGGTGGAGTGCAGCACGACGTCCGCGCCGAGCGCCAGCGGGGTCTGCAGGTACGGCGTGGCGAAGGTGTTGTCGACCACCAGCCGGGCGCCGCCGTCCCGCGCGACGTCGGCCAGCGCCGCGATGTCGGCCACGCCGAGCAGCGGGTTGGTCGGCGTCTCGCACCACACCAGCTTGGTCTCCGGGCGCAGCGCGACCCGCACCTCGTCCACATCGGACAGGGCGGCGACGGAGTAGGTGACGCCCCAGTGGGTGAGCACCTTGTCGATCAGCCGGAACGTGCCGCCGTAGACGTCGTTGCCCAGCACCAGGTGGTCGCCGGGGCGCAGGGTGGCCCGCAGCACGGCGTCGGAGGCGGCCATCCCGGAGGCGAAGGCGAGGCAGTTCCGGCCGCCCTCCAGCGCGGCCAGCGCCTCCTCCAGTGCGGTGCGGGTGGGGTTCGCGGTGCGCGAGTACTCGTAGTCGCCCTCGCGGGTGCCGCCGACCCCGTCCTGCGCGTAGGTCGAGGTCTGGTAGATCGGCACGATCACCGCGCCGGTCCGCGGATCGGGCTCCTGCCCGACATGGATGGCGCGGGTGGTGAAGCCGAGCGTGGCGGGGTCGTCAACCATGCGCCCACCCTACGGCCGGGCGGTCACCAGCCGTCGCCGGGCGGGGGGTACGTGCTGGCCGGGCCCTCGGCCAGCCACCGACCGGTGGCGGGCACGGTCGCCAGGACCAACGTCGCCAGCGCGGGGACGCCGAGCAGCAACACCGCGGCGCCGACCAGCCGGGCATCGCCGACCGCCGTGCCGAACACGGCCGCCAGCACGTAGAGCAGCACGGCGAGCCCGCTGCCGGCGGCCACCAGCACCCGGCCGGCCGGTCGGCGAGTGAGCAGCAGCAGTGCGCCGCCGGCGAGCAGGGCCACCAGCACGACGTTGCCCACCAGCGTGGCGACCACCGCCGCGGTGGTGGCGCCGCGGGACAGCGCGAGCACCCCACCGACCACCCCGATCAGGTGGAACAGGGCACCGAGCAGGGCCAGCACGCCCGCGGCCACGGCGGTCGCGGGGGCGGCCGGTCCCGGCCGGCCGCTCACCGCCATGCCGGCGGCGGACCGTACGCGGTCGGTGCCGGCGCGCGGTGCCGCAGGTAGCGGAACGTCGGCGGCAGCACCGCCAGCAGCAACACCACCGGCGCGAACGCGAGGGTGCCGATGCGGCTGAGGCCGTCGACCCTGTCCCACTCGAGCACCAGCTCGAAGTAGAGCTCGTACGCCGTGTCCAGCAACACCGGCTCCAGCAGCACCGCGGCGACGCCGAGTACCGCGCCGACGATCAGCAGCACGGCGCCGACCACCACCCGGAAGAAGGTCAACAGCGATCCGAACAGCAAGAGGACCGTGGCGCCGAGGTACAGCCCGAGCGCGGCCAGCGCGCCACCCCCCTGCCGGTCCAGCCCGAACTCGACGAACACCCACACCGGGAGGTAACCGGCCAGTCCGGCGACCACCAGCCCGAGCAGGGCGGCGAGGATCGCCGTCGCCGGGTTGGGCCGCCGCGGCCCGCCGTGGTGGGCAGGGGCGCCGTAACCGGGCCCGGGGTAGCCCACGCCCGGTCCGGCCGCGGGATAGCCCTGGCCAGCGGCGACGTAGCCGTGCCCCGCGCTGGGATAACCCTGGCCGCCGCCGGGATGGCCCTGGCCGGCGCCAGGGTGGCCCTGACCGGGGCCGGGTTGGCCGGGATGAGCCGGGTGGCCGTACGGGTTGGTCACGGACTCCCCCACGAGCGCGCGGTGGTTCGGGTCGCGCCCACCTTAGCCGGGCCCGCCCGCGGAGCGCGTGTCGCCGGGATGGTCAGCTCGCCGGACCACCCGGCTGCCCGGAGGTCCCTGGCTGGGGCGTGCCGGGGTACGTGCCGAGCTGGCCGTAGGCACCGGGCTGGCCGTACCCGGTCGGCTGCGGGAACGGGCCGGACTGCGGGTAGCCGGGCGGCTGGGCCGGCTGGGTCGGCCCGCCCGCGGCCTGCCTGCCGTAGGCGCACCAGCGGCCGGTGGCCGGCACCGCGGCGAGGATCAGCGTCGCGATCGCCGGAACCGAGGTGATGATCGCGAAGATCACGGTGAACCCGATGGCGATGTCCGACGCGAGCTCCGCGTCCTGGCTGGACGTACCCGGGAGTGCCGACGTGACGTCGGCGGCGAGCGTCGAGCCGACGACCACGCTGGCGATGTTCAGCACGATCACCGCGGCGCAGCCGGCGACCACCAGCCAGCGGCCCGGCGACTTCTTCACGAACAGCAGCACGCCACCGGTGATCAACAACGCCACCACCACGAGCTGGGCGACGCCGGAGACGACACCGTAGGTCTGCGCCCAGTCCGGTACCGCGGTCTCGAGCGATCGCCGCTGCTCGGGAGTGATCGCCTCCTCGGCCAGCAGGGACTTCATCACCGAGACGATCGTGAACGACGAGATCGCGCTGTAGATCGCGAAGAGCCCGCCGAGCACGGCGAGCACGCCGGCGGTGATCGCGGTGCCACCGCTGGGCGGCCGCGCCGGGTCGATCTGCCCTGGCGCCGGCGGGAATCCGCTTGGCGCCGGGTACTGGGGGTAGCTCATCCGCGCTCCTGTCCTTCGTTCCAACACCGCGGGGAAAGGGTCGGCCCACCGTAACGGTTCACGCCGCGGCTCGCGGGTGGTTTCGACACTCTCGGCCGAATGGCGGTCACCACCGCCGGGGCGGCGGCGCACCTGGCGGCGGGTGGCCGTGTCCGGCCGGCGGCCAGTGACCCCAGTGCTGCCCCTGCGGCGGGTGGCCCCATGACTGCCCGCCGGAAGGGAAGCCGCCTGGGGGCGGGCCCGCGGGCGGGCGCCGGCGAGCCGCACACCACCGGACGGTGGCCGGCGACGCGGCCGCCACCACCATCGCCACGGCGAGTGCCGCCACGATCGCCAGCAGCGTGCCGAAGACCCAGGCCTCCGGGCGCTCGAAGTACTCGGCCAGTTCCGCTCCGGGCAGCGACAGGGGGAAGATCCCGGGACCGTCCGCCAGCAGCACGACGATCCCCACCAGGTTCAGCACCGTGACCACCGCACCACTCGCGACGACCACCCACCGGGCACCCGCCCTCCCCGCCAGCAGCGCGGCACCTCCCCCGACCAGGGCAGCGGCGACGAGGGCGTACCCGCAGCCGAGGAGGATCGGGTACGCGTGCGGCCGCGCGTCGCCGAGGATCCAGTCCGCGGCGTCGGATCCGAGCAGGTCGGCGCCACGCAGAGTGAGCAGGGCACCGACGGCGAGCGCGAGCGCGCCGGCGGTGGTCGCGACGCCGGCGCCCGGTGGCCGGCCGCGGTACGCCGGCCATCCGGCCGGCGGAGGGGGATGGTTCATCCGCGCTCCCGTGCTCCTCGCCTGGTCGTTCCGACGGCGGTGCCCCCGGCCGATGTCGACCGGGGGCACCGCAGGAAAGCTCAGGACGTCACCACTGCTGCGGAGGCTGCTGGCCGTACCCGCCCTGCTGGCCGGGCTGACCGGGCTGACCGGGCTGGCCGGGCTGACCGGGTTGGCCGGGTTGGCCGTAGCCGCCGGGCTGCCCCGGCTGCGGGAAGCCGCCGCTCTGCGGGTTGTGCCCACCCGGCTGCCCGAAGCCACCCGGCTGCTGGCCGTATCCGCCGGGCTGCCCCGGCTGCGGGAAGCCGCCGCTCTGCGGGTTGTGCCCGCCGGGCTGGCCGTAACCGGGCGGCGGGAAGCCACCGGGCGGCGGGCCCTGCGGCGGGCCGCCGTACGGGCCGGGCTGACCGAAGCCACCACCGGGCGGCGGGCCGAACCCGCCGGGACCGCCGTAGCCGCCACCCGCGGCGCCGCCGCCGGCCAGCCCGAGGACCCGGGCGGTGGCCGGGATCAGCGCGACGGCACCGATGCCGAGCACCAGCACACCCATGATCAGGTACAGCACCGGCGTGCCGACCGCGGGCATGCCGGGGATCTCCCGGTCGGGCGTGGTGCCGATGAGCAGCAGGATGCCGAACACCGCCAGCAGCGCCCCGCCGGCCGTGGTGACGATCGGCGCGATCTTCTTGAGCGGGTCGCGGCCCAGCACGGCGAGTACGAGCAGCACGCCACCGGCCAGTGCCACCACGGACGCGATCAGGATGAGCACGACGTACAGGGTGAGGGTGCCGACCGAGGCGATGCCGATGCTGTCCAGCGCCTGGTCGATCTGGTCGTCGGACATCCCACCGGGCACGCTGCCCTGGATGCTGCTCCTGATGCTGGTGATGTCGCTGAGGTCGACGAAGGCGAAGATCAGCGAGATCAGGCCGAGCAACGCCGCCGCACCGCCGGCGATCAGGCCGAAGAGCTGGTTGCCGCCGCGACCGGGGCCGGCCGGCGCACCGAACGGCGGCGGGCCGCCGAACCCGCCGGGCTGACCCGGGGGCGGACCCTGCGGCGGCTGCTGGCCGAAGCCCGGCTGTCCGAACCCGCCGGGCTGGCCCGGCTGCCCCGGACCCTGCTGGCCGAACTGGCCGTGCTGACCGAACTGGCCGGGCGGCTGCTGACCGAACCCGCCCTGCTGCTGGCCGAAGCCCTGCGGGTTCATCGCCGCCGGGTTGTCCGCCGCGCTCGGCGGGGGCGCGTACGGGATGGCCGGCGGCTGCTGGTCCGGCGGCACGAGCTGGGTGGAGTCGGAGTTCTCGCCCTGCCCGCCCTGACCACCGCCCGCGTCGGACTGCTGCCCAGTGGACGACCCGGACTCGCCGGGCCGCGCCGGCTGCACGACCTGCGTCGGTTCCGGGCTGTCGCCGAACTGCCCGCCCTGCGATTGCGACTGGCCGGGCTGGACGACCTGCGTCGGCTCCGCGGAGCCGAACGGGCTGTCTTGCTGGGGTTGTTGTGGGCCGGACTGGCCCTGTGGCGGCTGCTGACCACCACCCCAAGGCTGGTTGGGTGGCTGCGGAGCACTCATGTGGGTGTTGAACCCCCTTGACGAGGACCTGGTGGAATAGCTCGCGCACACGCTATCGGATGCCCAGGTCGGGCGCTCGTAACGCCCCGAAGTGGCATCCCGATGTCGCACGGTTGGCGCGCGCCCGTTGCCGACCCGCCCGGCTCGGCCACCACCACGGGCGGACTCAGCGGCCCGGCTCGACGGACCGGCTCAGTGGCCCGGCTCGACGGCCCGGCTCAGCGGCCGGCGAGGAAGGCGAGCAGATCCTGCCGGGTCACCACGCCGGCCGGCTTGCCGTCCACCAGCACCAGTGCGCCGTCGGCGTTGGTCAGCGCCTTCATCGCCGAGCTCACCTGCTCTCCCGCGCCGATGGTGGGCAGCGGCGGGGACATGTGCGTCTCCAGCCGGTCGGCGAGCGCGGCCTTGCCGGTGAACAGCGCCTCCAGCAGGTCGCGCTCGTTGACCGCGCCCACCACCTCGGCCGCCATCACCGGCGGCTCGGCGCTGACCACAGGCATCTGGCTGACCCCGAACTCGCGCAGGATCGCCACGGCCTCGGCGACCGTCTCGTTCGGATGGGTGTGCACGAGGTCGGGCAGCGAGCCGTCCTTGCGGCGCAGCACGTCACCGATGGTGGCGCCGGAGGAGTCCGGCGGCAGGAAGCCGTAGGAGGACATCCAGCGGTCGTTGAACACCTTGGTCAGGTAGCCGCGGCCACCGTCGGGCAGCAGCACGACGATCACCGCGTCGGTGCGGCCCTCCCCCGCCAGCCGCTCGGCCAGCCGCTGCGCGGCGGCCACCGCCATCCCGCACGAGCCGCCGACCAGCAGCCCCTCCTCGCGCGCCAGCCGTCGGGTGACGTCGAAGGAGTCGGCATCGGAGATGGCGATGATCTCGTCGGCGATGTCCCGGTCATAGGTGTCCGGCCAGAAGTCCTCACCGACGCCCTCGACCAGGTAGGGCCGCCCGGTCCCGCCGGAGTACACCGAGCCCTCGGGGTCGGCGCCGACGATCCGGACCTGCCCCTCGGACACCTCCTTGAGGTAGCGGCCGGTTCCGGTGATGGTGCCGCCGGTGCCGACGCCGGTGACGAAGTGGGTGATCCTCCCGTCGGTCTGCCGCCAGACCTCGGGGCCGGTGGAGTGGTAATGGCTCGCCGGGTTCTCCGGGTTGGCGTACTGGTTCGGCTTCCAGGCGCCCTCGATCTCGCCGACCAGGCGGTCGGAGACGTTGTAGTAGGACTCGGGGTGCTCCGGCGGCACCGCGGTCGGGCACACCACGACCTCGGCGCCGTAGGCCTTGAGCACGTTGCGCTTGTCCTCGCTGACCTTGTCCGGGCAGACGAACACGCAGCGGTAGCCCTTGCGCTGGGCCACCATCGCCAGCCCGACACCCGTGTTGCCGGAGGTCGGCTCCACGATCGTGCCGCCGGGGCGGAGCTCGCCGGAGCGCTCGGCGGCCTCGACCATCCGCAGCGCGATGCGGTCCTTCACGCTGCCGCCCGGGTTGAGGTACTCCACCTTGGCCAGCACCAGCGGGCCGTCCGCGAGGTGTGCGGTGAGCGCGTTCAGCTTGACCAGCGGGGTGTCGCCCACGAGGTCGACGATGTGTTCGGCGTAGTCCACCCGCCCAGCGTAGCTTCGAGAACGGACGGCGGCGTGCGGCGCCTCGGTGGGGTGGTGGCCGGGCGACGGGTGGATCCCCGTGGTCCTGGTCGCGTTCCGGTTTGCCCCGACCACGCGAGGCGGCACGATGGACATCACGAGAGCGCAGTGCCGACCCGAAGCCGACCCGAAGCCGACCCGAAGGAGCGTCCGCCATGCCCGAAGCCGTCATCGTGTCCGCCGCCCGCTCACCCATCGGACGCGCCGGCAAGGGGTCGCTGGTGGACCTGCGGCCCGACGACCTGACCGCGCAGATGGTGCGCGCCGCGCTGGACAGGGTGCCGCAGCTCGACCCGACCGACATCGACGACCTGATGCTCGGCTGCGGACTACCCGGAGGGGAGTCCGGGTTCAACATGGCCAGGGTGGTCGCCGTGCTGCTCGGTTACGACCACCTGCCCGGCTGCACGGTCACCCGGTACTGCTCGTCGAGCTTGCAGACCACCCGGATGGCCATGCACGCCATCAAGGCCGGCGAGGGTGACGTGTTCGTCTCCGCCGGGGTGGAGACGGTGTCCCGGTTCGCCAAGGGCAGCGCCGACTCCTGGCCGGACACGCACAACCCGCTGTTCGCCGACGCCGAGGCCCGCACCGCGACGGTGGCCGAGCAGGGCGCGGACTCCTGGACCGACCCGAGGGAGCGCGACGAGCTGCCGGACGTCTACATCGCCATGGGCCAGACCGCGGAGAACCTCGCCCGGTTGAAGAACGTGTCGCGCGAGGAGATGGACGAGTTCGGCGTGCGCTCGCAGAACCTCGCCGAGAAGGCCATCGCCGACGGCTTCTGGGCCAAGGACATCACCCCGGTGACGCTGCCCGACGGCACCAGGGTCACCAAGGACGACGGCCCGCGCCCCGGGGTCACCATGGAGGGTGTCGCCGGGCTCAAGCCGGTGTTCCGCCCGGACGGCAGGGTGACCGCCGGCAACTGCTGCCCGCTCAACGACGGCGCGGCCGCGCTGGTGATCATGTCCGACACCAGGGCGAAGGAGCTGGGCATCACTCCGCTGGCGCGGATCGTGTCCACCGGGGTGTCCGCGCTGTCGCCGGAGATCATGGGCTACGGCCCGGTGGAGGCGTCCCAGCGGGCGCTGCGCCGCGCCGGGATGTCGATCGACGACATCGAACTGGTGGAGATCAACGAGGCGTTCGCCGCGCAGGTGATCCCGTCCTACCGCGACCTCGGCATCGACCTCGACCGGCTGAACGTCAACGGCGGCGCGATCGCCGTGGGTCACCCGTTCGGCATGACCGGCGCCCGGATCACCTCGACGCTGATCAACTCGCTGCGACACCACGACAAGCAGTTCGGGCTGGAGACGATGTGCGTCGGCGGCGGGCAGGGCATGGCCATGGTCCTCGAGCGCCTCAGCTGACCACCGCTTCGACCAAAGCCATCAAGGCCACCTGCATGGCAATGAACGCGATGAAGGTGGCCTTCATGGCGTTCAGCGCCGGAAAACGCGCGCGTTCGGCGGGTGTCGGCGGGGCGCGGAGGGCTCTACATTGGGCGCATGAGGTTGCTCGCCGGGTTGTGCACCCTCGCCGGGGCCGTGTTCGCGGTGCTCGGGATGCTCCGCCCGTGGACCGACGGCCAGGACGCGTCGGAGCTGGCCATCGCCGGCCTGTTCGGTGGCGAGGCCGGCTCCGCCGGGTACTTCGACTCGGTCGCGTTCCTGCTGCTGCTCGCGGTGGTCGCCGCCGTCGCGGGCCTGCTCGCCCGCTCCAGGACGGTGCTCGGTCTCGGCCTGCTGCTGTGCCTGGTGCCGACCGTGATGTGGGCGGTCACCCGGCTGGAGGGGCTCGCCCTGCCCGGGCTGGCCTCGGGCTACACCAGCACCGTCGTGGCCACCGGCGCGTTCCTGCTGGCGACGCTGCTGCTTCCGCGTCGCTGACGGCACGAGACTGACGGCACGAGAAGGGGGCGCGCCGGCCGGGCGCGCCCCCTTTCGGTGTCGACCCGCTACTCGCCCTGGAAGTACGAGAGCAGGCGCAGGATCTCCAGGTACAGCCACACCAGGGTGACCATCAGACCGAACGCGACGAACCAGGCGAACTTGGCCGGCACGCCCTCGCGGATCGCCCGGTCGGCCATGTCGAAGTCCAGCAGGAAGCTGAACGCCGCGATGCCGATCACCACGAGGCTGAAGATGATCGCCATGGTGCTGCCGTCGCGCAGCCCCATGTTCACGCCGAACAGGCCGAGCACCAGGTTGGCGAGCATCAGGATCAGCGCGCCGCCCATCGCGCCGATGATCCACTTGGTGAGCTTCGGGGTGACCTTCACCGCGCCGGTCTTGTAGACCACCAGCATCACGGCGAACACGCCGGCGGTGCCCAGGATCGCCTGCAGCCCGATGCCCTCGGCCCCCGGGATCATCTCCACGAGGCCGGTGATCGCGCCGAGGAACACACCCTCGACGGCCGCGTAGGCCAGCGTCAGCGCGGCGCTCGCCTTCTGCTTGAAGGTGATGAACAGCGCCAGGCCGAGACCGACCAGCATCGGGACGATGATCGCCACCATGACCGAGGTCGCGGCGCCGGCGACGATCTGGCCCTGCGCCCAGATGGCGGTGATGACGCCGGTGAGCAGCGCCACACCGAGGCTGGCACCGGTCTTGATGACGACGTCGTCGACCGTCATGGGGCGGTCGGCGGCACCGGCAGGGGCCTGTGGTGCGCCGTAGCCCGGCACACCGCCCTGCGGCTGGTTGAAGCCCGCGTACTGTCCGTACGCCGCACCGGCCGTGGGCAGGTTGCGGAAAGCGGGGTTGCTTGAGGTACGCACCTGATCCTCCTGGATCTCCTGCACTTGCACTCGGGTTAACGACCGCCCGTGCCGGCCGGTTCCCGTCGGTAAAGGCGACTTTACTCACGTCGTCCGGCGCCGGCCCAGGGCCCGGTCGGCGCGTCGCCCGCACCGCTCGCCGGACGTCAATCCCTTGGCCTATTGCCCGCGCGGCCGCCCACCCGCCATTCTCACGTCGCGTGTCCGAACGGTCACGAGGTCGAGTCGGGGAAGTGATCGATCAAGTGTTGGTGACCTGGGAAACCCTCCCGGGCCACGAGCCGTGAGCGAGGTCATCCTGGCGCGGGACGGCCGCGAGAGGCGGTCACCCGGGCCCCGTGCGCGAAGGAGACGACACACGATGGGGCACGGTACTCACCCGGGTAGCGCAATCGGCGGCCGGTCCCGGCTGCTGAGCGTGCTCACCGTCACCGTCCTCGGCGCACTCGGCGTGGTCGCCCCGGCCCAGCCGGTCGCCGCCGAGCCGCCACCACCCGGTGTCGAGGAGGGCGTCGGCCACGAGGTGCCCGGGCAGACCTACCGGGATCGGAGCGGGAGCACCGACTGGCTGGGCACCTACGTGGTGCGCGACGAGCACGTGTTCTGCGTGCAGTTCGCGTTCAAGGCGCCGAAGACCGGCGAGGAGTACGAGCCGGGCGACGAGCTGCTCACCAAGTGGGGAGACCCGCTGGCCCCGGACGTCGCGGCGAACATCTCCTACCTGCTGCTGCGCCACGGCGACACCCGCGACGCCGACGAGGCCGCCGCGCTGGCGCACCTGCTGCACTCCTGGACCGCCGCGCCGAGGGACGGCCACGACGACCTGAACCCGACGAAGGGTTTCGAGGAGATCGGGTACGACGTCGAGCTGCACCTCTCCGGCCTGCCCGAGGGCGCCAAGGACGCGGTGGAGCGGCTGCGCGCCGACGCCGAGACCAACCGTGGCCCGTGGACGGCCAGCGTGACCCCACCGAAGGGCGAGCAGACCATCGGCACCGCGGGCGAGTGGACGATCTCGGTGCGCAACGCTCGGGACGCGGGGGTGCCGGACGTGCCGATCACCCTGACCCTCACCGACGCGGTCCTCGACGGCGACGAGCCGGCCGACCCGGTGGAGCGGGCGAACACCGAGGCCAGCGGGTCCACCGAGGACAGCGCGGACCGGTTCGGTACCGGGGTCGCCGAGGGCGCCGAGGACACCGAGCCGGCCGCCGAGCCCGTCACGGTGACCACCGGAAAGGACGGCACGGCGACCGTGCGGGTCGTCCCGACCGGGCAGCAACCGAAGGTCGTGGCCACGCTGTCCGCTCCGGCCGACCGGCCCTACGTGCGGCACCCCGTGCGGAACGAGAAGACCCAGCGCGTGGTGTCCACCGGCGGCGAGCGCGAGCTGACCGCGGAGGGCGTGACCAAGGCCCGCACCCAGCCCGGGGTCGTGCGGGTGGCCAAGGTGGACAGCCGGACCGGCGACGGCATCGCCGGGGTGGCGCTGCGGCTGACCGGCGAGGACCGGACCTCCCCCGCGCTCGGCCAGGACGACCAGCCACTGCTCGGCGCGGACGGTGAGCCGACCGTGGTCATCACCGAGGGCGCCGACGGCACGGTCACCGTCGAGAACCTGCGCACGCCGCAGGAGGTCTGCGTCGTCGAGGTGAGCCCGCCGAGCGGCTACGACCAGGCGTTCGACCCGGCCGACCCACCGGCGGCGTGCGGCAGGCTGGAAGCCGGCGACACGCTCGTGCTCGAGGTGGCCAACGCGCCCAACGACGTACCACGCACGATCCCGGCGGGCACCGCGAAGACCATGGCGCAGAGCGCCACCCGGTCCGCGCCGTCCGGCGCCGCGCTCGCCGCGCTGGGCGGGCTGGCGCTGCTCGGGTCGATGCTGGTGGGGTGGGTCGCCCGGCGGCGGTTCACCGGGCGCTGATCCGGTGCGCGACGAGCCCATGACCGGACCCGTGCCCAATGCCCCGCCCCCGGCGGACCGGCCGCGGCTGGTCACCGCCTTCCTGGCGGGGGTGGCGAGCCTGCTCGCCGTCGAGCTCCTGGTGGCCGGCGCGCTGCTGGTGCCGCCGGCGAACACCGTCGCCGGCACCGCCCGCCCCGCTCCGCCACCACCCGCGCCGGCCGCCGCCGTCTCCCCCGCCCCGCCGGCGACCGGGGCCCCGGCCGAGCCCGCACCGCCGGAACCGGAGCCGGAACCGGAACCGGAGCCCGCACCGGCCGCCGCGGAGAGCGGCCAGCGGCCCGGCACCCTCCGGCTGCCCGGCGGCGGCACCGCCACCCTGGTGCGCAAGGAGGTGGTCGGGCCGAACGCGGTGCTGCCGGTGCCGGAGAACCTCGGCGAGGCCACGTGGTGGGGCGCGGGCCTCGGCGCGCCCAGCGGTGCCAGCGTGTTCGCCGGGCACGTCAACTGGCGCGGCCGGGTGGGACCGTTCGCCGAGCTGTGGCACGCCGAGGTCGGCGCGCGGGTGACCGTGGTCGACGCGGACGGGAAGGCCTGGACCTACCGGATCAGCCAGGTGCTCACCCTGCACAAGGACGAGCTGCCGAACCGGGCGGGCGAGCTGTTCGCGCAGAGCGGCCCGCACCGGATCGTGCTGGTCACCTGCGGCGGCCGCTGGCTCGGCGGGAACACCGGCTACGCCGACAACCGCGTCGTGATCGCCGAACCGGCGTGACGGCACCACGAGATCCACGTCCGGAACGACGAGAGCTACGTTCCAGACCGCGAGAGCGACGTTCGCTCTGGAATGGACTGCGGGCACAATGCCCCCGTACGCGGTGCGGATCGGCGGCGAGGAGGTAGGGGCATGCCCAACTATCTGGTGACCGGCGCCACCGGACTGATCGGCCGGCACTTCACCAGCCTGCTGCTGGACAGGGACGACACCGAACGGGTCACCCTGCTGGTCCGCGAGTCGTCCCGGGAACGGCTGGCCGACCTGGTCGCCGGCTGGCCGCACCCGGAGCGGGTCACCCTGGTCACCGGCGACCTCGGCGAGCCCCTGCTCGGCGTGAGCGAGGTCACCCGGGAGCGGCTCCGCGGCACGGTCGACCACGTGGTGCACCTGGCCGCGCTGTACGACCTCACCGCCGACGACGAGGCCAGCGTGAAGGCCAACGTCGAGGGCACCCGCCAGGTCGTCGCGCTCGCCGCCGACCTGGGCGCCCGTTGCCTGCACCACGTGTCGTCGGTGGCCGTCGCCGGTGACTACGCCGGCGTGTTCACCGAGGACATGTTCGACGCCGGGCAGCGGCTGGTCACGCCCTATCACCGGACCAAGTTCGAGGCCGAGCGGCTGGTCCGCGAGCAGCACGACGTGCCGTGGCGGGTGTACCGGCCCGCGGTGGTCGTCGGGCACTCGACGACCGGCGAGATGGGCAAGATCGACGGCCCGTACTACCTGTTCAGCGCCATCAGCCGGCTGGCGGCCCTGCCCAGCCTGCCGATGGTCGCGCCGGACATTGGCGACACCAACATCGTCCCGGTCGACTACGTGGCCGCGGCGCTGCGGGAGCTGGTCAGCAGGGAGGGCCTCGACGGGCGCACGTTCCACCTGGTCAACCCGGAGCCGCAACCGGTGGCGGCGGTCTACAACGCGTTCGCCCGTGCCGCCGGGGCGCCGACCATCGCCGTCGAGCTGGACGAGCGGCTCTCCGCCGGCATCGTCGGCCTGGCCAGGCTCAGCGACCACGTCCCCGGCGTCACCATCGCCCGCGACGCCGTGCTGGAGCGGCTCGGCATCCCGCCGGTGCTGCTCGAGACGTTGACGTTCCCCTCGGTGTTCTCCTCCGCGGCGACCCGCGGGGAGCTGACCGGCACCGGCGTCGACGTGCCCCGGCTGGAGGACTACGCGCCGGTGCTGTGGCGGTACTGGCGCGAGCACCTCGACCCGTTCCGTGCCCGCCGGCACGGCCCGCGCGGCGAGCTGGACGGGCGCACGGTGGTGATCACCGGCGCCTCGTCGGGCATCGGGAGGGCCACCGCGCTCGAGGTGGCCGCCAAGGGCGGGATTCCGCTGCTGGTGGCCCGGCGCGAGCACGAGCTGGAGGAGGTCCGCGACGCGATCGTCGCCGCCGGCGGGCAGGCGTCGGTGTACCCGGCCGACCTCACCGACGAGGAGTCCGTCCGCAAGATCGTCGCGGCGATGCTGGCCGACCACGGGCGGGTGGACATGCTGGTCAACAACGCCGGCCGGTCCATCCGCCGATCGATCAGGCTGTCCTACGACCGCTTCCACGACTACGAGCGGGCGATGGCGATCAACTACTTCGGTGCGGTGCGACTGATCCTCGCGCTGCTGCCGCACATGTCCGCACGCAAGTTCGGGCACATCGTCAACGTCTCGTCGATCGGGGTGCAGGGCATCGCGCCGCGCTTCTCCGCCTACGTGGCGTCCAAGGCGGCACTGGACTACTTCGCCAAGATCGCGGCGACCGAGACGCACGGCGACGGGATCACCTTCACGACCATCCACATGCCACTGGTGCGCACGCCGATGATCCGGCCGACGAGAATCTACGACGCGTTCCCGACGAAGTCGCCGGAACAGGCGGCGGACATGGTGATCAGGGCGCTCGAGGAGCGGCCGAAGCACATCGGAACCCCGACAGGGCGGATGATCCAGCTCGCCTACGCGCTCACCCCCGGGCTCACCGATGCCGTTGCCTACCAAGGGTTCCGAGTGTTCCCGGACTCCACGGCCGCCGGCGGGACCGGTGAACTGCGGGTCGGCCGCGGGGAGCGGCATCTGTCCAAGGCGGCCATGGCGCTGGCGAAGCTGGTCCGCGGGTTCCACTGGTGACTCGCGCACCGGGGACGCTGCGTAGCGGGGGTGCGGCCAATCGGGCAGGATTTCCTTTGTGGGCGGGAATACCGCTCTCCTTGACGGCGATCGCACGGGGTGCCCGGGTACGGTCGTGACATGGCGGCTGAGCGAGACAACGGGCTGGTCCCCCTGCGCCGGGACTTCGACCAGGTGTGGCACGGTTTCGACCGCAACCAGGTGCGGCAGTACGTCGAGCACGTCGAGCACCACCTGCGACGGCTGATCTCCGACCGGGACGCGTCGATGGCGCAGGCCAACACGCTGTCCCGGGAGCTGGAGAACGCGCGGCGGGAGATGGCGAAGCTGCGCGAGCGGGTCGAGGAGCTGAAGAAGCCACCGGAGCGGCCGGAGGACCTCGACGAGCGGCTGCAGCGCACGGTCGAGCTCGCCAACGCCAGGGCCGAGGAGATCGTCAGCAGTGCCCAGGTGGCCGCCGAGGAGCACTGGGCACGGACCACCAAGGCGGCCGACACCCTGCGGGAGCGCTACACGAAGCTGCTCCGCCAGGTCGAGGCGCAGGCCGAGGCCATGGAGAAGGAACACCAGGAGGCGCTGGAGGCCACCAAGGCCGAGGTGAAGCAGCTCACCACCGAGGCGGCGCGGCGGCGGGCGGCGCTGGACGCCGAGGCGGAGGGCAAGCGCCGCCGGATCGAGCGCGACTTCGACGCGAAGATGGCCGCCGAGAAGGCCGCGCTGGACAAGCACGTCGCCGACCAGAAGACGGCCAGCAAGAACCAGGCCGAGAAGCGGATCGCCGAGGCCACCGCGAAGGCCAAGCGCCTGGTGGACGAAGCGACCGCCGAGGCCCGCCGGCTGGTCGACGAGGCGACCGCCGACGCGAAGCGGCGCACCGACGAGGCCAACCGGGTGGTGGACCGGCTGACCAAGATCCGCGACGAGGTCGCCAGCCGGCTGCGCAAGGCCGACGAACTGCTCGACCGCGCCGAGCCCGCGCTGCGGCCCCTCGACGACGAGGCCGCCGAGCTCGCCGCCCCGACACTGCCCCCCACCAGCGGCAACGGCGGCGACCCGGACTCGGAGAAGACCCAACCAGCCATGCCCCGCCCCGCCCACACCTGACCCCGCACCCCGCGCGCGTATCCGCCGTGCACGTCCGCGTGTCCGCCGTCCACGTCCGCGTGTCCGCCGTCCACGTCCGCGTGTTGGCCGTCCACGTCGCCGCGTTGGCCCTCCGCGACGACGCGTTGGCCGCCTGCGCCGGCTCCGCCCGCGGTCTACCGCTGTCCAGGAAGCGCGGACACGCGTACACGAACCGCGGACACGCGTACACGAACCGCGGACACGCGTACGGGGAGCGCGGACACGCGGGTCAGTGGGGGGTGGTGACGGTGCGGGGCCAGGGGTTGGTGGTCTCGAGGTGGGCGGCGAGGCCCAGCAGGACGCTCTCCCCTCCGGGTGCGGCCACCAGCTGCACGCCGATCGGCAGGCCGTTCGGGTGCCGGCCGGCGGGCACCGAGATCGCCGGGAAGCCGGCCAGGTTCCACGGCCCGGTGAAGCCGGCCACCCCGATCGACGGCAGCGCGTTGGCCGGCCAGCTCGACCGGTGCCACGAGCGGGCCCTCGGCGGCAGGGTGGCGAGCGTGGGGGTGACCAACACGTCGTGCCGGGTGAAGAACTCCTCGGCCCGGCGGGTCCACTCCAGCGCGGTCCGCTCCCGCACCAGGCCGAGCCGGCGCACCAGGTCACCGACCCGCACGTGCGCCCGCGTGCGCGGCTGCAGCAGGATCGGGTCGAAGGCCTCCGCCTGCTCGGCGGTCCCGGCGAACCACCGGACGAGCAGCCCGCCGGCCGCGGCGGCCCCGTAACGCGGGGTGTCGCCGGTCACCTCGTGCCCGGCCGCGCCGAGCAGCTCGCCCACCCGGTGCACGGCGTCGCGCAGCGGGCGCGGCACCGGTGCCCTGGTGAGCGGCACCTGGGTGGACACCGCCACCCGCAGCCGGTCCGGCTCGCCGACCTCGGCCAGGTCGGGCCGCTCGGCGAGCACGGAGAGCAGCAGAGCGGCGTCGGCGGCGGTGGTGGCCAGCGCGCCGTGCGTGGACATCCCGTACCAGCCGTCGCCGTTCGGATCGTGCACCACGCCGGCGCCGGGCTTGATCCCGACGAGCCCGCACATCGCGGCGGGCAACCGCACCGAGCCGAGCCCGTCGGTGCCGTGCGCGACCGGCACCATCCCGGCGGCCACGGCCGCGGCGCTGCCGCCGGACGAGCCGCCGGCCGTGTAACCGGGCTCCCAGGGGTTTCGGGCGGCGGCGTCCGGGTCGTCGCTCATCGGCCACACGCACAGCTCCGGCACCCGGGTGATGCCGACCAGCACCGCGCCGGCCGCCCGCAGCCGGCGCACCACGTCGTGGTCGGCGGCGGCCGGCTCGCGCGCGCACGCCCGGGAGCCCCATGCGGCGTACTCGCCGGTGATCTCGGCGACATCCTTGACCGCCACCGGCACCCCGGCCAGCGGCAGCTCGGCGAGGTCCGGGCGGTCGCGCAGCGCGGCGGACTCGTCCAGCGCCTCCCGCTCGCGGACCCGGCGGAACGCGCCCACCACCCCGTCGGCCGCGTGAATGCGGGCCAGTGTCTCCTCGGTCACCCGCACCGGGTCGAGGTCACCCCGGCGCACCGACCTCGCCAACTCCACCGCAGTCATGGTCATGTCTGGACTCTAACGCCGCGGCGTGCTCCTCGTGCGTCTCGAGCAGCCGGCGGGCCAGGGTGAGCCGCGGCCGGTCGATCAGCTCGCCGTCCACCCGCACCCCGCCGCCACCAGCACCGGCACCGGCCGCGGCGTCGAGCACCCGGCGGGCCCAGCGCAGCTCGCGCTCGGTGGGCCGGAAGGCGGCGTTGACCGGGCCGACCTGGCGGGGGTGCGGGCAGAGCTTGCCGCCGAAGCCGAGGTGTCGGGCGCGGCGGGCCGCGGCGCCCGCCGCGGCGGAGTCGTCGAGGTCGAGAGCAACGGTGTTGAGTAGCTCGCTCGCACGCTCGCTCACGCCGTCGACCGGAGGGGCGAGCCCGGCCGCGCGCGAGGCGATGACGAGGCGGGAGCGGGCGTAGAGCAGCTCGCGCTCCTCGGCGTCGGCGGGAAGGATCCCGGCGTCGAGCCCGAAGTCGACGGTGCCGAAGACGAGCCGCCGCGGGCCGGCCTCGGCGAGGGCGTCGACGTCGCGGATCCCGCGGGCGGTCTCGACCATGGCGTGCAGGCTCACGGTGGGCGGCAGGCGGGCGGCGACCGCGCGCAGTTCGGCGGGGTCCTCCGCCTTCGGCAGCACCACGGCGAGCAGCCCGTTCGCGCCGGCGAGCGCGGCGAGGTCGGCGTCTCGTTCCGGGGGCGCGGCGTTGATCCGGACCGCCGCGGGGTGCCGGGCGACCCAGTCGGCGACCACGGCGCGGGCGGCGTCCCTGTTGGCCGGCGCCACCGCGTCCTCAAGGTCGCACAGCACGACGTCGGCACCGCTCGCGGCGGCCTTGGCGAACCGCTCGGGCCGGTCACCGGGCACGACGAGCAGCGAGCGCGCCGAGTCCGCGGGGTTCACGCGAGGGCGGTGCCGTCGGGGGCGTCCATGGGGCGATCCTGACACAGCCACACCCGATCGGGTGACTGCGCTCGCGATGTTCTCGACCGGCTTCCGGCCGGGTCCCCAGCAGCCCCCGACGCGTGACGAACGCGCTCACTTACCGATGTGCAGCGCCTCCCTCACCAAGACCGGGAGGTAGTTCGGTGTGTTCTCCCGTGGTGACGACGTCGATGCACGGGTGGACGTGCCGGTTCTCGGTGGCCTCGCGCAGCAGCGCGTCGGCGAGGTCGGCGCGCGAGGTGAACCGGCCGACCAGCCGGCGCGGCTCCGCCCGGTAGCTGGTGACGGTGTCGCGGTCGAAGAGCCCCGCGGGGCGCACGATCGTCCAGTCCAGGTCACTGCCGCGGACGATGTCCTCCATGCGCGCCATGTCCGCGTAGATGGTGCGTCCCATCGTGAGCAGGATGGGGGCGATCACCCTGCGCCACAGCAACGACTCCTCGGGCGCGCTCTTCCCCTCCACGCCCATCGAGGTCACGCAGACCAGGCGGGAGACGCGGTGGTTCCTCATCGCGGCCACGATGTTGGTGGCACCCCGCGAGTACACCGTCACGGGCTCCTTGGTGTACGGGACGCCGAGTGCCGAGATGACCGGGACCGCCGGGAAGCGTTGACCCTGCGCACGATCCTCACCGCGGCCCGCCGGCTGTTCGCCGAGCACGGCTATGCCAGGACACCCATCCGGCGAAACGCGCAGGAGGCCGGGGTGGCGCCGCTGACGATCTACGCGCACTTCGGGTCGAAGGCGGGCGTGCTGACCGGGCTGGTCGACCTGATGGACGACGAGGCCGGCATCCCGGACCTGATGACCGAGTCCGCGGGGCTGACCGATCCGGTCGCGCTGCTCGGCCTGCTGGCGGCGGTGAGCCGCCAGGTGCGGGAACGCTGCGGCGACATCGTGACCATGCTCAGCGCGGGCGCCGCGGTCGACCCGGCGATCGCGGCCACCCAGGCGGAGGTGGAACGGCGCAACCGGTTCGGCGTCGAGATGGCCATCGGCCGGGCCATGGCCCACGGCGGCAGGGTCGTCCCACGGGCCACCGACATCGCCGTGGCGTTGCTGAGCGTCGGCGTCTGCTTCAGCCTCGTCCGGGACTCCGGCTGGTCCTACGACGACTACGAGATATGGTTGACCGACACCCTCGTCGACACCCTGCTGCGGTGACCGCTCGGCGCGCTCAACCGGACGACTGCCGCGGGCGCCGGCCCTTCCGTTCCAGCTCGGTGGCGAAGGCGTGCCAGGTGAGGCCGCAGCTGCGGGCCACCATGACCACCACGTCCGCGTGGTGCGCCGGAACCGCCTCGCTCAGCCGGCACCACTCCCGTTGCAGCAGCGTGGCGGCCTCGAGCAACCGGAGCAGCAGCCGGCCCGACTCGGAGAACCGCAGCGAGGGGTCCTGACGGAGGTTGCGCAGGGCGGTCGACACCTCCGGTCCAGGGGACGCGGTGGGGGACACCGGGAACAGCGGTGACACCCGCCCCGCGTCCGGCCGGAAGGCACCCGCCCCACCCTCCCATTCGTCCGAAGTAGACTCCGAGTATCGGCGTGGGCTCGCCAGCACCGGGTCTTCGCCGCGTTCCAGCCGGGCCCGGACGTCCCGGACGGTGGCCGGGGAGATGCCGACCGCCCTGGCGATCTCCCGCAGCGAGGCGCCGGGCCGCTCCTCGAGCATCCGAGCCGCGGCGCGCCGGCCCCGCGCCGCGTCCCTCGGGCGGACCCTGCCGTCCCTCCCCCTGCGCGCGCCGTCCGGCGCGGTCCGGTCGCCCACCCGCCGGCGAACCGACCCGACCGTCTTGTGGGCGAGTCCGGTGACCGACGCGATGGCCCGGTCCGACCACTGCGGGTGGCTGGCGAGAATGCGTTCCGCCGCGGCGGTCCGTTCGGCCAGCGTGAGCGGCAGCCCGTGTGCCACGTTCATCCTGACCGAGAGCACGAACGCCTCGCGGTCCGTGCAGTCGACCAGCCGCGCGGCGATCTCCGCCCGCCCGTTCAGCTCCGCCGCCAGCACCCGGTGCCAGCCGTCGATGACCCGCATGTTCCTGCGGTTGACCAGGATGGGTGGCAGGTCGGCAGCGGACTGGGCGAGGAGTTGGGCGTGTGCGAGGTCCGCGCCGAGGGTACGTGGCGAATCGAGGCGCACCAGCGAGGTGATCGGTACCAACTCGACCGGTGCGCCTCTGATCTCTACCGGAACATCCACAGGTCTTGCGTCCATGCCGTGGATTCCCCCATTCATTAAGTTGTCCAGCCGTCGAGGCGGTACCGCCGATTTTCGGCCCGCGCGAACGATTCGGGGGCATTGAGCGGGCGCGACCCGCCGCGGGTGGGACATCCGAGCGAGGCTGAAGGGGAGGAGCCTCGCCACCGCGCCTCGTCATCCACGTGCCCCCAGGACCAGCCGGCCCGGTTCGTAGCTGTGACCCAGATTACTCCGGCAACGATCATACTTACGGCCATCGCGGCAGGTAGTCAAGTATCCGCCAATACCGCAAAGGCGGCTTATTGACTTGCCGGTAGGCAGTCTTGCTCGTTACCCGACGTCGTGGGATCGGTTCCGCACACGACCAAGTGAGGGATCCCACGTGACATTCCCGATACGCCGCGAGACGAGCGGGTTCGCCCTCGGTGTGTACAACTGGAGCAAGTCGCCAGTCGCACACCGGTACTCGATCCAGTGCACAGTGAAACTCAAGTCGGCGTACACCGAGACTCAAGCCGCGTCGTGGACGAGCCGCCACAGCGCGGTCAACGGCGACACCGACGCCGTGTCGTTCGGGGTGTCGGCGGTGACCGGGACGCGCTCGATCCATTCCGCCGTGGTGTCCAGCGACTCACACGGCTCCACGTGCTGACGACTCTGTCGGCAGGGCGAGGCTGACCGCTCGACGGGCTCAAGGGGTCGAGCTCCCACCTGACGTGCTGGAAAATCCTGCGCGACTACCGCCGCGCCGGCCGGCCCTCGCCGAGACCGTCGGCGGAATCGCCACCTGCACAACATCTGCCTCCGCGGCGAACAGCCACAGAAAGCGACACCAACCACGAGATCAATGACGGGACAGCCTTGGTGGGTGTTGGGGGTGCTGTGTTGACAGGACGCCGCGTAGGTCTCGGCGTGATCGCGGTAGATCGTCTGATCAGGCGCCCGTTCCACTCTGGATCCTGAAACTTGGTCGACCACTCGGGTTCGGACGCGATTCCGGCGTGCTGGTGACCAAGGCGGCGACGGTGTTCGCGTCCGGGTCCGCGGCGCACGCCGGGCAGCAGGCCGCGATCCTGGCCGTGCGCAACTCGCTGTGCCACCGGGCTGCCTGATCGTGCCCAACGGCTCCAGCATCGAGATCCTGGCCCCGGAGCACACCGCGCCCTGCTCGCGACTTGCTCGACGACCAGGACCGCTGAGCCGGGCGCGGCGGTCAGGCGATCAGGGCGCCCGCCTCGCGGACGTGCGCGGTGAGCGGGCGCATCACGTACTCGGCGTCCCGGTACACCCCCCGAAGGGTGTTGGAGGCGAAGGAGCGCTGGAACTCCAGCCCGACGTACACCAGGCCGAGGTGGGTGGTGGAGAGGCCGCCGGTGTGCCGGGGGCGCCCATCGGTCAGCGCGCCGAGCGGTTCGAGGTAGTCCAGGTGCGGCCGGTAGCCGGTGGCGAACAGGACGGCGTCCACCGGCTCGCGGGTGCCGTCCGGCCACACCACCCCTTCACCGTCGAAGGCGGTGAACATCGGGCGGCGATCCAGGCGGCCGGCCTCGACGGCGTCGCGGTAGTCGCCGGTGTCCAGCACCAGGGTGGTCGTGACCAGCCGGGCCAGCCACTCCGGTGGCAGGTCGTCGAACCCGGTGTGGCGCAACCAGTAGTGCAGGTCGCGGCCGTCGTGCCGTTGCGGGACGAAGCCGACGGGGTGCCGGGTGGCGAGGGTGACCTCGGCGATGCCGGCCAGCTCGTGGCCGACCTGCACCGCGGAGTTCCCGGCTCCGACCACCACCACACGCCGCCCGGCGAAGGGCTCGGGGTTGCGGTAGCCGGCGACGTGCAGCAGCTGGCCGGTGAAGTTGTCCTGGCCCGGCAGCGGCGGCAGGTAGGGGTTGCCGAACGATCCGCTGGCGGCGACCACCGCGGCGGCGGGCAGTGTCTCGCCGGCCTCGGTGCGGACGAGGAAGCTCCCGCCGGCGTCCGTGGTGACGGCGGTGACGCGGGTTCCGGTGCGGATCTCGACGTCGAGACCGGCGGCGTAGCGGCGCAGGTAGTCCGCGACCTCGTCCCGGGTGGGGTAGTGCTCGTGGTCGCCGGGGAAGGGGGCGCCGGGCATCCCGCTGTAGCCGGCGGGGGAGAACAGCGTGAGGCTGTCGTAGTAGTGCGGCCACGACCCGGCCGGCTGCGCCCCGGCCTCCAGGATCACCGGGGTCAGGCCGTGGGCGCGGGCCGCGCGAGCGGCGGCGAGGCCGGACTGGCCGCCGCCGATGACGATGACCTCGTTCATGACGTCCTCTCGGTTGGTGAGGGTGGTGTGCTGGCCAGCGCGAGCGCGGACCCCCCAGCGCCAGTGCGGCGAGCACGAGAAACATCGGTGAGCGGCCGCCGACGGGGGCGATACCGCTCCGGCCCATGGGCGAGAGCCACGGTGACGGTCAGCGGAGCGGACAGGATCCCGGTGAGCCGCCCGCCGGCGGCGCCGCCAGCGCGAGCGGCTCCACGTCCCCCGCGCAGCATCCGCCGACCGCGGCGGTGTCCGGTTCCTCGAGCAAACCCGTGCCGCCGCACACCCCGGTCTCGGGCAGCACGAGCTCGACCCGCTCCGCGGCCGCCCGGTCGCCGGCCAGCGCCGCGGCGATGCTGCGTACCTGCTCGTAGCCAGTCATCGCCAGGAACGTGGGCGCCCGGCCGTAGCTCTTCATCCCGGCCAGGAACACGCCGGGCTCGGGGTGGCCGAGCTCGCGCACCCCGTGCGGGTAAACGGTGCCGCACGCGTGCACGTTCGGATCGATCAGCGGCGCCAGCGCCGTCGGCGCCTGCAAGGTGCTGTCCAGCTCCAACCGCAGCTCCGACAGCCAGGACAGGTCGGGGCGGAACCCGGTCAGCGCCACGACCTCGTCCACGCCCTCGATTCGGGCGCCGTGCGCGGACACCAGGGTCAGCCGCCCGCCGGGCGCTCGCTCGACGGCCTCGGCGCGGAAGCCGGTCACCGCCCGCACCCGCCCGGCGGTCACGGCCTCCTTCGCCCGCGACCCCAGTGCCCCGCGGGCGGGCAACTGGTCGGCGTCGCCGCCGCCGAAGGCGTCCCCGACCGTTCCCCGGCGCAGCACCCAGCTCACCCGGGTGCCCTGGTCCGCGAGACCGCCCAGCGCGACCAGCGCGGTGAGCGCCGAGTGACCGCTTCCGGCCACCACGACGTGCGTGCCGGCGTAGCGCTCGCGCGTCGCTTCCTCGGCGAGATCGGGTACGCGGTAGGTGATGCGGTCGGCCGCCGCCCGCTCACCCAGCGCGGGCAGCCCGTCACCGCCCAGCGGATTGGGGGTGCCCCAGGTGCCCGAGGCGTCGATCAACGCCCGCACCGCCAGCCGTTCCTCGCGGCCGTTCCGGTGTCGGATGTGGACGGTCAACGGCTCGCTGTTCCGCCCTGCGTCCACCACCCGGTCCCGGCCACGTCGGGCCGCCCCGACGACCTCCGCGCCCAGCCGGACGCGCTCACCCAGCGCCGCGGCGAGCGGGCGCAGGTACGCGCTCGCCCACGCCGCACCCGTCGGATACGTCTCGTCGGCTGGTGGCCGCCACCCGGTAGCGGCGAGCAACCGGCCCGCGGCCGGGGCCACCAGCTCCGACCACGGCGAGAACAACAGCACGTGACCCCACTCGGCGACCGCGGCTCCCGCCTCGGATCCGCGCTCCAGCACCACCGGCTCGATCCCGCGCTCGACCAGCTCGGCGGCCGCGGCCAAGCCCACCGGACCGGCCCCGACCACGGCCACGGGCAACTCGCTCATCGCTCCACCTTTCATCGATGTGCCTCGATAGAGGTGCTGAGAATGTATCGACGGTCGTCGATTGACGCAACCATCGACCTCGCTCGATAATGGTGGTCATGACGACCGCCGCGCCGCAGCCGCTCCTGCCCGACCAGGACGCCGCCACCTACGCCGAGTGGTTCGCCTGTCTGGCCGAGCCGACCAGGGTGCGGCTGCTGCACGCGGTCGCCACCGCCCCCGGCGGGATCACCGTCGGCGCGCTGACCGAGCGGCTCGGCATCAGCCAGTCCACCTGCTCCCACCACATCCGCAAGCTCGCCGACGTCGGCTTCCTGCACCTGCACAAGGAAGGCACCGCCACCCGGGTGTGGATCAACCAGAACTGCTGCACGGGGCTCCCCCACGCCGCCGACGCCGTGATGGGACTCCTCGCGCCCCGCCCGTGTTGCCCCGAGAACCCGCCCGAGGACGTGCGCATGCGGCCGCTGCGGGCCGAGGACTGGCCGGCGGTGCGACGGATCTACGCCGAGGGCATCGCCACTGGGATCGCCACCTTCGAGACGACCGTGCCCAGCCGCGCGACGCTCGACGCCACCTGGCTACCCGGACACCGCTGGATCGCCGAGATCGACGGCGAGGTCGCCGGGTGGACGGCGTTGAGCCCGGTGTCCGCCCGTGCCTGCTACTCCGGCGTCGCCGAGAGCTCGATCTACGTCGCCGAGGGCCACCGTGGCCGGGGCGTGGGGAAGGCGTTGATCCGCCAGCAGGTCGTCGAGGCCGACCGCGCCGGACTGTGGACCCTGCAAACCTCCATCCTCACCGAGAACCGGGCCAGCATCGCCCTGCACCACGCCGCCGGCTACCGCACCGTCGGCGTCCGCGAACGCATCGCCCAACGCGACGGCACCTGGCACGACACCATCCTCCTCGAACGCCGCGCGGACGCCGTCGCCCGTCCCAGCTGCACCTGACGGTCCGGCAAGCCCTGCGCGGCCCGGAGCGCGTGGCCCGACCTCGGCTGGTCGTGCCAGGTATGCACCCAACCAGGAAGGCGGCCCGGTCGGGCGCGTCGTTCGGCACCGACCGGGTCGCCGGATCGACGTCGCGGGCTCGCGTCCAGAATTCGCCAAGAACCGTTCAAGGTGGACTTCCTAGGCTCTCCCGAACCGAAACACCAGGAAGCACAGGGAGTACGCGATGGGAACACACCGAGCCAGCCCCGGGCGAAAGCTGGCCTCCGCCAGCCTGCTCGCCTCCGTCGTTCTCGGGATGACCGTGCTGTCGGCGCCGGCCGCGCACGCGCACCGGGGCACGATCACCATCCACCGCCCCGGGTGCGGTGGTGTCGTGGAGGGCCACAGCAACGACACCGGGACCATCTGGACCCACTACCGCAAGCAGGGTTCCTGCAAGGGACACGCCTGGATCAGGGTCAAGACGAACCTCGGCTGGTCGAGCTGGAAGCACGCGCCCGGCACGGCCGTGCTCCTCATCGACGACCGGATCTACGCGACACAACACAAGGGCTGCGGCAGCTGCCGGGTCGGGAGCATCTACCACAACCACTGACCCGCGCCGCCAGCCCCGTACGGAACGGGTCGCGGTGGCGGGGTGGAGCGCGGTGGGGCCGGCTCCGCCCCACCGCCCTGGCCCACGGGCCGGACGTCCCCGCGCAGGAGCAGCAGTTCCAGCTCCCGCAGCCGGCGGCTCGGCTCGAGCCCCAACTCGGCCGTGAGCTCAGCCCGGTACCGCCGGTACAGGCCGAGCGCCTCGCTCGCCTGGCCGGTGCCCCGCAACGCCAGCATGAGCTGCTCGACCAGTGGTTCGGCGAGCGGATAGCTCACCCGCGCGTCGGCGAGCACCTCGATCACCCCGGTCGGCGTCCCGTGGGACATCTCCAGTGCCGCCCACTCCGCCAGCAGGGCGACATGCTGCTGGACGAGCCCGGCGCTGGCACGCTGCGCCCAGTCCCCGGGGAGCCCGCCCAGCGGCTTGCCGTACCAGAGCGACAGTGCCGCGTGGAGCAGGCCCGCGCGCGACCGCGGATCCATTCCGGTGGATCGCGCCCGCCGAACCAGGCAGCGGTAGCGGCACAGGTCGACCAGGGCGGGGTCGACCTCGGCGAGGTAGCCCGCGGCGGTCCTGGTCAGCGGCACGCCGGCCGGGCCGAGGACTGATCGCAACCGGGTGACATAGCTGTACAGGCTGTCCCGCTTCCGTGCCGGCGCCGGCTCACCCCAGACCCGACCGAGCAGGGTCTCCACGGTGACCGGTTGACCGGACGACCACAGCAACGCGGCGAGCACACATCGCTGTTTGGCCGGGCCGAGGTCGACCGCCCGACGGTCCAGCCGCAACTCCACCGGCCCCAGTAGCCGGAACTCCGCCCGCACCTGCTTCTCCCTGGCCCGCGACCGTTCGACCACGAGGCCGCTGTCCCCGTGGCCACTCGAGGGTCCACCCTCGACGCCGAGCGGGAGAAGCCGCAACGTCCTTCGAGCAGGGTCGAACGGTCGCGCCCCCGGGAACGGGTTCTGGTACGCCGCGAGCTTCCAGCCACCGTCCCGCCGGAGCACCTGTCATCACGACCGGGTGGCCCGGCCGTCGGCGGCGCCGCGCCGCACCGGGTGCGGCGGGTCAGCCCGGAGTCGGCCGGGGACCGCGACAGCGGGTGTCCGGATCACGGCCGACTGGCCGAACGGCTCGGCCGGCTGACCGATGCGCTGCCGTGGGCGTTTCGACAACGGTGGGTCGCATGACGGAAACGATCGGCGGGCTCGGGATGTCACCGTTGGAGTGTCTCGTCGTGCTGGGCGCTGTGGCGCTGGTGTTGGTCCGTTGGTTGCCCGTCCGCGCACGCTGGCCGCTCACACTCGCCGCGTCGGTCATCGTTGTGCTGTCCGGGCTCGTGCTTCTCGAGGCCGGTGTGCGCTGGACGATGGCGCCGGTGTTCGTTGGCGCCCTGATCACGCTCCCGTTCGCCGCGGTTCCGCTGTTGCGGCAGAGGGCAGGCCGAGTCACGTGGCGGGCGCGGTGGTGGCTCGCGCTGCCGGGATCGGCGGCATGCCTTGGTCTGATCGCGGCGGGCCCAGTAGCGGCATGGGCACTGCCGGTGCCGGTGTTTCCCGAGCCGTCCGGCCGATACGCGGTCGGTACCAGCGCGCTGCAGTGGACCGACCCGAATCGCGCCGAGACCGCTACGGCCGAGCCCGATGACCGGCGCACAGTGGTGGTTCAGCTGTGGTATCCCGCGCAACAGAGTCCCGCCGCCGTCGAACGGGCACCGTACATGGGACGCACCGAAGACGAAGCGAGCACGGTACTCGACAGCCTGGCCGCACATTTCGGCATACCCGGTTTCCTGCTCGCCGACGTGGCTCGCGCGCACGAGCGCGGTGTTCGACGCACCGGCGATCGACGAAGGTGAACGGTTCCCGGTTGTGCTGTTCTCACCCGGCCTGGCCGGGCCACGTACCCAGAACACCGCCTGGGCTGAAGACCTCGCCAGCCGCGGTTATGTCGTGGCCGGCTTGGACCATCCCTACGACTCGGCCGCCACTGTCGTCGACGGTCGGGTCATCCACACCCGGGTGCACGCCACCGGCAGCGACGAGGAAGACCTGCGCGACACCATCGGTCGCACCGCGATCCGAGCCGCTGACCTCAGCTTCGTCCGCACCCAACTCGGCCGGCTCGACCGCGGCGAGATCTCCGGCCCCCTTTCCGGGCGCCTCGATACCGATCGGGTCGCGGTGACCGGGCACTCGGTGGGTGGTGCCGCCGCACTGCAGGCCGCCCGCCAGGACCCCCGGTTCACGGCCGTGGTCAACATCGACGGCCACCCCTACGATCCCGACCCGCGGCCATACCACCAGCCGGCCCTCGGGATCACCAACCCCATCGCCCCACGCGACAACCCCACCTATATCCCTCGGCTCGAACACGACCTCGCGGTCAGCACCACAACGAGCTACCGCGTCACCGTCCCCGGTACCGCGCATCTCACCTTCAGCGACGCGGCACTGTACCTACCGCCCCTTCCCGCCCTCATCGGGTCGGTGGGCCGTACCGAGGGCCCGCGCATCACCGCCGACATCACCGCCGCATTTTTGGACAAGACGCTCCGCGGCGAACCCGGCGACCTGGCCACCCAGCTCTCGAGATACGGCGACCTCACCATCTATTGAACGAGAGCACTGTCCGTTCCTGTTCTCTTGATCGGAATCCGGCGACAACGACACGGCTACAGCCAGCTTTCGCGGTGTTGCTGCAGTCCGTCGAGGATCAGGTCGAGTCCAATGTCGAACTCATCGGTGTACGCGTAACCAGGTTTCAGGGCGCGGTCGACGATCATCTCGGTGAGGTGTGGGAACTCGTCGCGGGGCAGCTGTTCCAGGATCGAGCCCGCCACGTCCTCGAGGTCGACGGGGGGTTTGAAGGGCAGGCTGAGCTCCTGGAGGGTGAACCCGTAGATGTAGCTGTCCAGCACCGAGAGCGCGTGTGCCGCACCAGTGATCGAGAAGCCTCCGGACCGTAGGCAACCGATCACCGCGTTGTGGTGGCGCAGAGTCGCGTGGCCAGGGTTTGTCCGTGAGTCCAGCAGACCGATCGCCCAGGGGTGTCGGGTCAGTGCGTCGCGCATGGAGACTGCCCGCCGTCGCATCGCGATTCGCCAGTCGACGTCGTCCGATGGCAGTTCGATCTCGCCGAAGACGACGTCGACCATGCCGTCAAGGATCGCGTCCTTGTTGCGGAAGTGGTGGTACAGCGACATGGCCTCGACGCCGAGCCGGTCGGCAAGCCTCCGCATACTCGGCGCACCGGTGCCGGCCTCGTCCGCCAGCGCGACCGCCGTGCGAAGCACGATCTCCTTGCTGAGCGAGTTGCGACGAGGCGTGCCGGCTGGCTCCGTGGCCACGGTGGTCCTCCTGTGGGGGCTACTTGGACGGCTTGACAACCTTACACCGCAAGGCTGTACCTTACAGCGTAATGGGGGAGGTGGCGGCGAGCTGAGGAGAGGGTCATGGAATCGACCGATGTGGGCGGAGCCGACAAGCCGGGCACGGGGAAGAGGGTGTGCGTCGTCGGCGCGTCCGGGAAGCTCGGGCGTTACCTGGTGCAGCACGCGTTGGACCGCGGGTACGAGGTCGTGGGTGTCTGCCGGGAGCAGAGCGTGACCAAGCTCGCCGAGTTCGAGGGACGAATCACGGTCATCCCCGGGGCGACCGACGACCGCACCGTCATCGCGCGGGCGGTGAACGGATGCGACGCCGTGCTCACGGTGCTGGTGCCGTGGGGGATGAACCACTATGCCTCCGGAACAGCCCAGGCTGTGCTCGACCACGCACGTCCGGGCACCCGTTTGGTGTTCTCCTGCGGCTGGCACATCACTCGTGACGGGAAGGACGTGTACACCCGGAAGTTCAGGCTGTACGCGGCCGTGTTCGGGCGGCTGGCGAAGCTGGCCCGTGTCGTGGACGTGGACGACCAGGTGGAGGCGTGCCGGAGGATCTTTGCCAGTGACACCAGCTGGACGGTCGTGCGTGGCAGCGACTTGACGGAGGGCGCCAGTCAGGGCCTGCCGGTGTGGAGCCTGCACGTCGGCGACCCTGTGCTCGCGAGCAATCTGACCTGTCGCGTGGACTACGCCCGTTTCATCGTCGAGGCGGTGGAGAACGACGCCCTTGTCCAAGAGGCCCCCGCCATCGTCGGCAGGCTGACCCCGTCGGCCCTCGCCCACGCCGGCGGACCAGCGTGAAGGCTCCGCGGGTTCCCCGGTCCCACCCGCGTTCCGGTTCCGGCCATGTTCGGGTGACCTGCCCGGCGAACCAAGAGAGGACGAAACCGTGACCGCACCGAAGACGCTCGCGAGGATCGCGGGGGCCCTGTATCTGGTCGTCGCCGTGTTCACCACCTTCGCCGGGCTGGTGAACACGCGCATCGTCGAGTCAGGGGACGCAGCGGCCACGGCCGACAACATCGCCACCTCGGCCACCCTGTTCCGCGTCGGCTTCGTCAGCGAGTTGGTGGGGGCCACTGCCTTTCTGTTGACGGGCATGGCCCTGTATCTGCTGCTCAAGCACGTCCACCAGCTGGCCGCCGCCGCGATGGTCACTCTTGTCGCGGTCAGCATCGCGATCCAAAGCCTGAACCTGCTCAACCAGCATGCGGCGCTCACGATCGCTACTGGCCAGGGCTACACCGACGCTTTCGGCCCGGCGGGTTCCGACCAGTTGACCATGCTGTTCGCCGACATGCACCGCGACGGGTATCTCATTGCCCAGACGTACTTCGGCCTGTGGTTGCTGCCACTGGGCTACCTGGTCGTCAAGTCTGGGTACTTCCCCAAGGTGTTGGGCTTCCTGCTGGTGATCGGATGCCTAGGTCACCTGGTGGACGTGTTCACGCGCTTCCTTGCCCCCGAGCTCGGCGCGAGCGTCTCGCCATTCGCCATGGCCCCCGCGGCGATCGCGGAACTGTCGTTCATCGCGTGGCTGCTGGTCAAGGCGGTGCGGGTTCCCGAAACCCGGCACGTGGGTTCCTGCCATCTCCCACTCCGGCCCTAGTTGGGCTGTCCAGGGAGGTGGTTCAGTCGGTTGACGGGTGGTTGGTCGTCGACCTCGCCGGGGTCGACGACCGCGCGGAATGCCGTCCGTGCCCCGAAGATCGAGCTGTGGAAGGCCGGCTACGGTCGCCACGCCCACCGAGTCCCCCACGGGTCGAGCCGACGGCCGAGCGGCGCATGTGGGCGTACCACATCACCGAGCGGTCCAGCTCGGGCACCACGCTTCCGCCGGACCTGGGCCGTCCTTCACTCGGCTGAGCCAGTTCTCGGTGGTCGGTGGCGTGTTGGGGACAGATGAAGTCGGATCGGGAGATCGAATTTCGGCATGGGGCGCCGGTCCGGGTGTGCCGTCCGCACCCTCTCACGCCACCAGCAAGCCAGTTAGTCGGTGACACACCGCCGCTAGTGCGTTCGGGGGGACCGGTACTGGTGGCCTCGATCTGGACGACGGCGACGACTTATGGTGGGTCCCGGGGATCTGACCATGGGTGCGCCTTCGGCCCGAACCGTCGCGCTCCGCGGCCCGTGCTCTGTTGGGGCGGTAGGGAGGCGGGCAGCCGTGGTGGGCGTGGTGGGGCACCGCGGACGCCACGCGGTGCGTCGTGGGCCGCGGTGGCGGGCGACTGGAGGGCGAGGGGGGATGAGAGGTGACGCGGGCCTCTGATCGGGTGTCGTTTCTGGGTGTACTTCGAATACGAGAGTTCCGGGCTTTGTGGCTGGCGGAGCTGCTGTCGGTCCTGGGGGATCAACTCGCTCGGGTGGCACTGGCGGTTCTGGTGTTCCAACGCACCGACTCCGCCGCGCTGACCGGACTGACCTACGCGTTGACGTTCGTGCCGAGCCTGATCGGCGGGGTCCTGCTGGCCGGCTGGGGCGATCGCCGTTCCCGGCGCGAGGTGATGGTCACGGCCGACGTGATCCGTGCGGTGCTGCTCGCGCTGATGATCATTCCGGGGGTGCCCTTGTGGGTGCTGTGCATCCTGGTGGCGGCGGTGACGCTGTTCGCGGGTCCGTTCAAGGCCGCCCAACAAGCGTTGTTGCCGGACGTGTTGCCAGGCGAGCGGTACATGGTCGGCATGGCCATCCGCAACATCACCAGCCAGTCAGTTCAGGTCGTCGCGTTCGCGGGCGGCGGAGTGCTCGTCGCGGTGGTGACCCCGACGGTCGGCTTGGCCATCGACGCGGCCACGTTCGCGGTCTCGGCCATCCTGATCTGGCGCGGGGTACGGTGGCGTCCCACGCCGGCCAGGGTCGCGCCGCTCGGGTCGGGGTGGCGATCGTTCGCCGCCGGGACAGCCGTGGGAGCGCGGGCGGTGTGGCGTGACCCCGCGCTGCGCACGCTGCTGGCGTTGAACTGGCTGGCCGGGTTCTACATCGTCCCGGAGGCGCTCGCCGCGCCGTTCGCGGCGAGCATCGGGGCCGGGGCGGCGGCCGTCGGCTGGCTGATGGCAGCCGATCCGATCGGCAGCGTGGCGGGGGCGGTCGTGTTCGGACGGTGGGTGCCCGAACCGGTACAGGTTCGAGCCCTCGGCCTGCTCGGAATCGCCGCGGGCGTTCCGCTGGTCCTGTGTGTCCTGCGGCCCGGCCTGGCGCCCGCCATCGTGCTGTTCGCGCTGTCCGGGATGCTGGCCACCGGCTACAACATCCAGGGCACGGTGTCGTTCGTCCGGCGCCTGCCCGACGACCAGCGCGCGCAGGGCTGCGGGCTGAACTCGTCCGGACTGATCACGGTGCAGGGCCTTGGCGCGCTCGCGGCCGGGGTGCTGGCCGACCTGGTCGGCCCGGCCCACGCCATCGCTGTCGCCGGCGCCGCTGGAGCGCTGGTGGCGGTGCCCATCGCGGTGGCGTGGAGCCGGGCAGGGCGCGGCGCGGCGCCTGCTGTCGTGAAGGGAGCGGTGTAATGGCGATCAGTTGTCGCGGTTACGCATCGCGCGCCTCCCGTCGGTCTGTCGCGGGTTCGCTGGGGTCAGCTGTTGAGAACGGCAACAGCGGGGGGCCTAGTTGTCGCGGTTGCGCACGGCGCACCTCCTTCCTTCAGTGCCCTGGCGGCCCCCACGACGCGTTCTGCCCTGGACGGGTCGTCGACCCGTCGCCGCTCGGCGCCACGCCCGGAGGCACACGATGAGTATGAGCGTTGAACATCAACCCTCGGCAACGGTCGAGCCGGTTCGGGAGAGCCTCGTCCCGCCACGGCGGTGGGCGCTGTGGGAGCAGCGGCCACGCGTCATCGCCTACTGCCTGACCAGCGAACTCGTCGCGCTGCTGGCCACCATCGCCTGGTGGCGAGCACACCCGCCGCGCGCCATCGACGTCGCGGTGCTCGGTGCGCTCGCCGGGCTCGGCCTTCTGCAGGCCGAACTGGGGCGACGGGTCGAGCGGGTGCGCCGTCGAGTGGCCGGAGCCGCGCACATCAACATGACATCCGTCTGGACCGTGGCTGGCGTGCTGCTGCTGCCGCCGGCCCTGGTCGGGGTGCTGACCGCGCTGCTCTACGCACATCTCGCGGTGCGCAGTTGGTACCGGCTGCAACGCGTGCCCGCGTTCCGCACCGTGAACAACGCGTGCGTCATCGTGCTCACCTGCTACGCGGCCGGCCTCGCGCTGACGGCACTGGGCACGCCGGGCATCCACTCGGCGGTCACCGCCGGTTGGGCGGGAGCCGGTGCCGTCGCCGTCGCGCTCACGGTCTACTTCGTCGTCAACGCCGCGCTCGTGCTGCCCGCTCGTCAGACAATCGGTCGAACCCTCGTCGACCTCGCCGGCGGGTGGACGGACAACGCGCTGGAGTTCGCCACCCTGTGCCTGGGTGTCCTCAACGCACTGGCGCTGGCCACCCTGCCCGGCCTGGCCCTGCTGGTCCTGCCACCGCTGCTGATCCTGCACCGTGCCGTCCTGGTCCGACAGTTGGAGGCCGCGGTCAACCGCGACAGCAAGACCGGAGTCTTCAGCCTCGCCGGATGGCACGATCTCGCCGAGCGCGTCCTGGCACGCGCCGAACGGACTTGCTCGAGCTTCGGCCTCTTGATGATCGATCTGGATCACTTCAAAAAGATCAACGACACCGCCGGCCATCTGGCAGGCGACCAGGTCCTCACCGCCACCGCCAACACCATCACCAACGCCGTTCGCGACCACAACGACGCCGTCGGCAGATTCGGCGGCGAAGAGTTCGTCGTGCTGCTGCCCGACGTCTCCGCCGCCGACATCGATGCCGTCGCCGAACGCATCCGCCACGCCGTCAACACACTCGTCGTCGAAGTCGACCTCCCCACGCCGGACGGCAACGGCCCGACCACGCTCATCAACGAGCTGTCCGTATCCATCGGCACCGCCATGTACCCGACCGCCGGAACCGGCATACGACGACTACTCGACGCCGCCGACCGCGCCCTGTACAGCGCCAAGAACACCGGCCGAAACCGCGTCGTCCACAGCACAACAGCACCCTGACAAACACCTGCTCAGCGGGCGGGCGTCACTTGTGTAGGTGCTGTCCGTGCCCCCGACCGGGCTCGAACCGGCACTGAATCGATTTTAAGTCGACCGCCTCTGCCAATTGGGCTACGGGGGCACCGTGAGCCTATGGCACTCCAGGTCAGGACTTCGAGGCGCGGGTGAACTCTTCCTTGGGGTTGTTGATCTGCCCGAGGGAGACCACCTCGCGGCGGAACAGGCCGCTGAGCAGCCAGTCCATCGTGATCCGCACCTTGCGGTTGAACGTCGGCATCGCCTTGACGTGGTAGGCGCGGTGCATGACCCACGCCGGGTAGCCCTTGACCTTGACGTTGAACGTGTCCGCCACACCCTTGTGCACCCCGAGGCTGGCCACCGAGCCCACGTTCTTGTGGCAGTAGTCCTTCGGCCGGCCGCCGCGCAGCGTGCGGATGACGTTCTTGGCCAGGTGCCGCGCCTGCCGCACCGCGTGCTGCGCGTTGGGCGGGCAGGTGGCGGTGGGGTCGGCCTCGGTGCGGGACAGGTCCGGCACCGCCGCGTTGTCCCCCGCCGACCACACGTCCGGGTGGCCGACCACCTGCAGCCCGGCCGTCACCTGCACCCGGCCGCGCTTGTCCAGCGGCAGGTCGGACTGCGCGAGCACCGGGTTGGCCTTCACCCCGGCGGTCCAGATGATCGTGTCGCTGTCGAACTCGGTGCCGTCGGAGAGCACGACGTGCCCGTTCTCGAACGACTTCGCCGCCGTCGACAGGTACACCTCGATGCCGCGCTTCTCCAACTGCTCGACCGTCCACACGCCGAGCGTCTCGCGCACCTCCGGCAGGATCCGGCCGGCCGCCTCGACCAGCACCCAACGCAGGTCCTCGGGCTCGATGTTCTCGTAGTACCGGCACGCGAAGCGGGTCATGTCCTCGAGCTCGGCCAGCGCCTCGATCCCGGCGAACCCGCCACCGACGACGGTGAACGTCAGCAAGCGCTTGCGCAGCTCCGGGTCGAGCGTGCTGGCCGCCTCGTCCAGCTTGGTCAGCACGTGATTACGCAGGTAGATCGCCTCGCCGATGGTCTTGAACGCGATGCCCTGCTCGGCCAGCCCCGGGATCGGCAGGATCCGGGCGACCGAGCCGAGCGCCACCACCAGCACGTCGTAGGACAGCTGCTCGACGTGCCCGTCGGCGGCCTCGACGGTGACCGAGCGTCGGCCGTGCTCGATCCTGGTCACCCGCGCGGTGAGCACGTGGCACCGCTTGAGCAGCCGGCGCAGCGGAACCACCACGTGCCGCGGCTCGATGGACCCGGCCGCCGCCTCGGGGAGGAACGGCTGGTAGGTCATGTGCGGCTGCGGATCCACCACGGTGACGGACGCCTCGTTCGCGCGGAGCATCTTCTGCAGTCCCAACGCGGTGTAGAGCCCGACGTACCCACCACCCAGAACCAGGATCCGGGTCGGTTCCGACTTCGCTGCGGCCATGGCAGTATCGTCGCACCTCCGGCTCCGTGCCGCTCGTGGGCCCCAACCGGCTGTGACCTGCGTCGCCGGCCCTTCCGGAACGATTCAGTACGGGATTCGGCGCGGCTCGACCCGAACCATGTGCGGCATCCCGCTCGAGGCGGTCACCGCCCGCTCGGCGCGCTCACCGGCAGGCCCGCCGCCGCGCCGGCCGCGCGCAGCACCGACCGCAACATCTCCATGCTGAGCAGCCCGGTCTGGGTGTTGCGCTGCGACACGTGGTAGCTGCCGAACAGGTGCAACGCCGGCTCGCCGGGCAGGACGTACCGCACGCCGTGCCCGAACTTCGGCCGCGGGCGCGGCACCGGCCAGCCCGCCTCGGCCAGCACCGGCAGCAGCGCCTGCCAGCCGAACGCCCCGAGCACCACCACCGCGCGCACGGTCGGCCGCAGCAGGGCCAGCTCCGCCGCCAGCCAGTGCCGGCAGGTGTCCCGCTCCCCCGGCGTGGGCCGGTTGTCCGGCGGCGCGCAGTGCACCGGCGCGGTCACCCGGGTGCCGTAGAGCTCCAGGCCGTCGTCGCGGTGCACGGCGGTCGGCTGGGAGGCCAGCCCGACGTCGTGGAGCGCCTGGTAGAGGAAGTCCCCCGACCGGTCACCGGTGAACATCCGCCCGGTGCGGTTGCCGCCATGCGCGGCCGGCGCCAGCCCGACGATCACCAGCGCCGCGTCCGCCGGACCGAAGCCGGGCACCGGGCGCCCCCAGTAGGTCTGGTCGGCGAACGCCGCCCGCTTGGTCGCGGCCACGTGCTCGCGCCAGGCCACCAGCCGCGGGCAGGCGCGGCACTCGCTGACCGCCGCGTCGAGCTCGTCGATCGTCCCTGGCGAAACCGTCACCCTCCCATTGTCCCGTCCTCTACGTTGGTCGCATGCCCGAGAAAGCACGCAACGACAATGCGGAGCCGAACAACACCGCGCAGCCACGAGCCGACGCGGAGACCAAGCCCGCCGAGCCCACCGACGACCTGGTCACCAGCCAGCACACCATTGGCGTCGAAGGGCGCGAACTGGCCTACACCGCCCAGACCGGACGGATCGTGCTGCGCCAGGAGGTGCTCACCGACGGCAAGTTCGAGGGACACCAGGCCAAGGCCGAGTTGTTCGTCACCGCCTACACCCTCGACGACACCGATCCCGAGACCCGGCCGGTGACCTTCGCCTTCAACGGCGGCCCCGGCTCGTCCAGCGTCTGGCTGCACCTCGGTGTGCTGGGCCCGCGCCGCGCGGTGTCCGGCGACGTGGACTCCCCCGAGCCGCCGCCGTACCGGCTGGCCGACAACCCGGCCACCCTGCTGACGCACAGCGACCTGGTGTTCATCGACCCGGTGTCGACCGGCTACTCCCGGGCCGTCAA
The DNA here is from genome assembly GCF_900115565.1 of Amycolatopsis arida. Taxonomy (GTDB): domain Bacteria; phylum Actinomycetota; class Actinomycetes; order Mycobacteriales; family Pseudonocardiaceae; genus Yuhushiella; species Yuhushiella arida. Next base: position 469,729 of record NZ_FOWW01000002.1, read on the forward strand.
CGGCGAGAAACCCAAGGACTACCACGGCTTCACCCCGGACGTGGAGTCCGTCGGCGAGATCATCCGGCTGTGGACCTCACGCAACGGCCGCTGGCTGTCGCCGAAGTTCCTGGCCGGCGAGTCCTACGGCACGTTGCGGGCCGCGGCGCTGGCGACGCACCTGCAGCATCGGCACGGGATGTACCTGAACGGGTTGATGCTGATCTCGGCCGTGCTGGACATGGGCAAGATCCGGTTTAGCGAGGGCAACGACCAGCCCTACGCGCTGTTCGTGCCGACGTACGCGGCGATGGCCCACTACCACGGCCGGCACGGCGACCGGCCGCTGGCGGACGTGCTGGCCGAGGCCGAGGAGTTCGCCGCGCGGGACCTGCCGTGGGCGCTGGAGCGCGGCGCGCGGCTGACCGCCGAGGAGCGCGCCGACGTGGTGCGCCGGCTGGCCACGCTCACCGGGCTCGCCGAGTCCTATGTGGATCGAGTGAACCTGAGGATCGAGCACGTGCGGTTCTTCACCGAACTGCTGCGTGACCGCGGATTGACGGTGGGTCGGATGGACGGCCGGTTCACCACGTGGGAGCCGGACGGCGGCCGGGAGCTGATGAGCGACGACGCGTCGATCTCCCGCATCCTGGGCGCGTACTCGGCGTGCTTCAACCACTACGTGCGCGCCGAGTTGGAGTACGCCAACGACCTGCCCTACGAGATCATCTCGATGGACGTCAACAAGGCGTGGTCGTACGCGGACTTCGAGGGCAGGGCGGTGTCCGTCGTGGACGGGCTCAGCGCGGCGATGCGGGCCAACCCGCATCTGAGGGTGCACGTGGCGTCCGGCTACTACGACGGCGCGACACCGTACTACGCCGCCGAGCACACCCTGGCCCAGCTCGCGATTCCCGGCGAACTCCGGTCCAATCTCGACACTGCGTACTACCCTGCCGGACACATGATGTACGTGCACGACGAGTCCCGGGCCCAGCAGGGCGCCGACCTCGCCGAGTTCGTCCGCACCGCCAGCAACCGATAACCCGGCCGGCGTGGGTGCCCGCGGCGCCGGCGGGCACCCACGACCTGCGGACGGATAGACCTCTGGCCGCTTCCCCTTCCCTCGATCGGTGGGAATGTGTCACTCCGTCGGCGGATACCGTCGCCACGCGGTCCGCGACGGGGACTGTCCTGGTATCCGACCCGGTACTGTTCCGCCCGCATCGCATCGTTCATGCGAAAGAAAGGGAAGACATGAGGAGAATCGCCTCGTCGGCGACGTTGCTGGCGGCAGCGTTGTTCCTGGCGAGCCCGGTGGCGAGCGCCGAGCCGGCCCAACCTCCAGCGGGCTCGATCGAGCAGGGGGATGGTTACGCCTTCTTCGACTGGGAGAACTGGCAGAACCGGGCGGCGTGGAAACACTGGATGGAGCCGTCGGGAACCTTGAACCCAGAAAAGATGGCATTCACGCGCTCGGTTACTGACGTCGCGGATCTGTTCACGCCGATCGAGGATTGAGCGCACCGCGGTCCCTCGCTCCGGTGGTCACACCACTCGCCGGGCACCCCACCGATGTCACGTCCCTGGCCTGATCGGGCACCGGTCAGGCCAGGGACAGGGCGATGCCGTCGAGGATGTCGTGCTCGCTGACCACGAGGTCGGCTGGTCCGCCGCGGCGGACCAGCTCCTCGGCCAGCACCCGCACGATCACCGCGCCGCCGCCGATGACGTCGACCCGGCCGGGGTGGATCACCGGGTTGGCCGCGCGGGTGGCGTGGTCGACGGTGAGCAGCCGCTCCGCCACGCTGTCGATGTCCGCCTTCGACAACCGGGAGAGGTGGGTGCGGGTGGAGTCGTACCCGGGCAGCTCCATCGCGACGGCGGACAGCGTGGTGACGGTGCCGGCCACGCCGATCCAGGTGCGCGCCTTGCTGACGTCGACGGCGTCGAACGCCTCGGCCAGCACCTGCCGGGCCAGCTCGCGGGCCGCGTCGACCTCGGCGGGCCCGGGCGGGTCGGAGCGCAGGGTGCGCTCGGTGATCCGCACGCACCCGATGTCCACCGACCGGGCCGCGTGCACGTCGGCCTCGCGGCCGTCCCACGAGCCGAGCACCAGCTCGGTGGAGCCGCCGCCGACGTCGACGACCAGGAACGGGCCGTCGTCGGGGTCCTGCTCGCCGACCGCCCCGGTGAAGGACAGCCGGGCCTCCTCGTCGCCGCTGATGACCTCGGCGTCGACGCCGAGCACCTCGCGGGTCATGGCGAAGAACTCGTCGCGGTTCGCGGCGTCCCGGGTGGCCGACGTGGCGACCATGCGGACCCGCTCCACGCCCTTGCGCCGCGCGGCGATCGTGTAGTCGACCAGCGCGGCGCGGGTGCGCTCCAGTGCCTCGGGGGCCAGCCGCCCGGTGGCGTCCACCGCCTGCCCGAGCCGGACGATGCGCATCTCGCGGTGCAGGTCGCGCAGGTCGACGCTGCCGTCGTGGCGGTGCGTCAGCTCGGCGACGAGCAGCCGGATGGAGTTGGTCCCACAGTCGATCGCGGCAACACGTGGCATGCCGCCACCCTAGCCGGCCGCCGTTCCCTCAGGGGGTCGACGACCCGCTGCTGGGCTCAACGCCGGACGGCGTGTCCGAGCGGTTGGTCCCGGAGGTGGGCTCACCGGTTTCGGGGTCGCACGGCGCTGGCGACTCGGACCCGGACTCCGACTCGGACTCCGACCCGGTGGCGGCCTCCTCCCCCGGCGTCGGCGTCTCGCAGGTGTCCTCGCCCGGCTCGGTCGACGGATCGTCACCGCTCGGCGGCGGGTCGCTCGGCGTCGAGGGCGGGTCGCTCGGCGTCGAGGGCGGGTCGCTCGGGGTCGAAGGTGGGTCGCTCGGGGTCGAAGGTGGGTCGCTCGGCGTCGTCGGGTCGCTCGGGCCCGGCTTGCTCGGGTTCGTCCCGTTCTCCGCGGGGAGCTCGTTCGACGGCGAGCCAGGCCGGGTGGATGGCTGCCCGCCGGGCGCGGGCGTCGACTCGCCGGGCAGCCCCGGCGGCGGGACCGGCGCCGGCGCACCGGACACCGTCGTCGTGTTCACCGGCACGCCGATCGGCACCCGGCTGTTCGGCACCGCCGCCACCCCGCTGCGGTACGCCCGCGCCCACGCGATCACCGTGTCCACATAGCTCTGCGAGTTGTTGTACCGGAACAGCGCGGCCCGCAGCTGCGCGTCGTCGGCGAGGTCCAGTCCGCCCGAGCACAGGTACCGCCCGGTGGCCAGCGCGGCGTCGAAGATGTTGTTCGGGTCGGTCACGCCGTCGCCGTTGCCGTCCGAGGCGTAGCGCGCCCACGTCGACGGGATGAACTGCGTCGGCCCCACCGCGCGGTCCCACACCGGGTCCCGGTCGTGGCGGCCGCCGTCGGTGTCCCGGATGGCCGCCACCGGCCCGACGCCGTTGAGCACCGGCCCGAGGATCGGCTCCAACGTCGTGCCGTTCGCGTCGACGTAGCCACCGCGCGCGTGGTTCGACTCGATCCGCCCGATGCTGGCGATCAGCGCCCAGTCGAGATGGCATCCCGGCGCCTCGCGGGCCATGATGTCAGCCGCCCTGCGATAGGCGGCCAACGCGGTGTCCGGGATGCCGAGCGGCCCGGTGACCGACTGCGGCAGGTACGCGGGCAGCGCGGCGGGGGTGGGCGAGTCCGGCAGGCTGCCGTTCACCGACACCGTGGGAGCCTCGGAGGGCAGGCCACCCGCCAGCCCGGCGACCGGGTGGCCCGGCTCGTCGCCGGCGGCGAGGTTCACCCACTGTGCGCTGCTGCCGGTGACCAGCATCGTGGGCAGCACGGCCAGCGCACCGGCCAGCATGGCGGTGCCGGTCCGGTGCCGGACACCACATCTCCGCACCGCGCCGGACATTGCCTTCGGCACTCGATAGACCCGCACTCCCCAGCCTCCCGTGATCCAACACACCCGTGGGCAGTCCGATGTTGCGGCACACGATGTGAAACCCGTGTTGCCGAGCGCCCTCAGACTGACATTCGTACCGCCTCGGCCGAAGCCCCGACACCGTATTTCGGCGGGAATTGCTCCATCCGCAGCAACGATGCCGACGAGCACGTGTACCGCGGTGCGCCCGACCATCGCCGGAACGCTCACCGGGACGACAGGATCACTCCGCGGCGCAGTCGCCGGCGGGCCACTCGTCCCGCAGCAGCTCCACGGTCTCGTCGCCGAACGGGTTCACCCCTGGCCCGCAGGCCAACGTGTGCGCCAGGTGCACGTGCAGGCACTTCACCCGCCCCGGCATGCCCCCCGCGGTCACCTCGTGCCCCAGCGGCTCGATCGCGTTCCGCTGCGCCAGGTACGACTCGTGCGCCCGCCGGTACGCCGCGGCCAGGTCCGCGTCCTCGGCCAGCCGCTCGGTCATCTCCCGCATGACCCCCGACGCCTCCAGTGTGCCCACCAAGGACGTCAGGCGAGGGCAGGTGAGGTAGTACAGCGTGGGGAACGGGGTGCCGTCCGCCAGCCGCGGGTTGGTCTGTACCACCGCGGGATGCCCGCTCGGGCAGCGTGCCGCGACGGCCCGCAGCCCCCGCGGCGGCCGGCCGAGCTGCTCGGCGATGACCGCCCGGTCGTGCTCGGTCACGGGCTCGAGGTCGCTGTCCACCCGAGCAGCGTAACCAGGCGGCTCAGCGGCCGGTCGCGCTGTCCCACAGCCGTTCGTACCAGGTGCCCTCCGGTACCGACCGCTGCCCCGGCGGCGGCTGCTCGGCCCGCGTCCTGTCCTCGGGCAGCTGCACGATGTACGGCGTCTCGCCCGGCATCACGTAGCGCAGCCGCCGCCGCGCCTCGGCCTCGATCTGCGCCGGGTCGTTCTGCTCGGCCTTGCGCTGCTCGAGCCGCGCGACCCGCTGCTCCAGCTCGGCCTTGCGCTGCTCGTACTCGGCCAGCTCCGAGCGCTGGCTCAGGTAGGTGCGCAGCGGCACGGCGAGGGTGAACACCAGCGCGCCCACCACGATCGCGGCGAGGGCCGCCCGCCGCGTGGTGGACAGCCCGAGCACCTTGGCGGCGCCGGTGGCGCGGGTGGCGCTCAGCCCGCGGCGGAGCCGGGCGCGGCGGCCACCCCGGCGGGTGCGCTCAGGGCGGCGGGGGGACGAGCTCTGCGCCCGACCCCCGGCGCGCCGGCCGCGCGCTCTGCCCCGCTCCGCCACGCTGGGTCAGCTCTCCGGGGAGAACCTCGGGAAGGCCAGGTCGCCGGCGTAGCGGGCCGCGTCGCCGAGGGTCTCCTCGATCCGCAGCAGCTGGTTGTACTTCGCCACCCGCTCGCCGCGCGCGGGGGCGCCGGTCTTGATCTGCCCGACGCCGGTGGCGACGGCGAGGTCGGCGATCGTGGTGTCCTCGGTCTCACCGGAGCGGTGGCTCATCATGCACTTGTAGCCGTAGGAGGTGGCCAGCGACACGGCGTCCAGCGTCTCCGACAGCGTGCCGATCTGGTTGACCTTCACCAGCAGCGCGTTGGCCGCGCGCCGGGTGATGCCCTCCTCCAGCCGGTCGGGGTTGGTGACGAACAGGTCGTCGCCGACCAGCTGCACCCGCTCGCCGAGCTCGGCGGTCAGCCGCACCCAGCCGTCCCAGTCGTCCTCGCTCAGCGGGTCCTCGATGGACACCAGCGGGTAGGCGTCGACCAGCTCGGTGTAGTAGCCGATCAGCTGCTCGGCGCTGCGCTTGGTGCCCTCGAAGGTGTAGGCGCCGTCGGCGAAGAACTCGGTCGCGGCCACGTCCAGCGCCAGCGCGACGTCGCGGCCCGGCTGGTAGCCGGCCTTCTCGATGGCGGTCACGATGATGTCCAGCGCCTCGCGGTTGTTCGCCAGGCTCGGCGCGAAGCCGCCCTCGTCGCCGAGCCCGGTGGCCAGCCCGCGGCCCTTCAGCACCGACTTCAGCGCGTGGTAGACCTCGGCGCCCCAGCGCAGCGCCTCGCGGAAGGAGTCGGCGCCGATCGGCGCGATCATGAACTCCTGGATGTCCACGTCGGTGTCGGCGTGCGCGCCGCCGTTGAGGATGTTCAGCATCGGCACCGGGAGCACGTGCGCGTTCGGGCCGCCGAGGTAGCGGAAGAGCTCCAGCTCGGCGGAGTCGGCGGCGGCCTTCGCGACGGCGAGCGAGACGCCGAGGATCGCGTTGGCGCCCAGCCGGGACTTGTCCGGCGTGCCGTCGAGGTCGACCAGCTTCTGGTCGACGATCCGCTGGTCCACCGCCTCGACGCCGGCCAGGTCCGGGCCGATCTCGTCGAGCACCGCGGCGACCGCGCGCTCCACGCCCTTGCCCAGGTAGCGGCCGGCATCGCCGTCGCGCAGCTCGACGGCCTCGTGCTCACCGGTGGACGCCCCGGACGGCACCGCGGCACGGGCCAGCGTGCCGTCGTCGAGGGCGACCTCGACCTCGACCGTCGGGTTACCGCGCGAGTCCAGGATCTCGCGCGCGCCTACCTGCTCGATGACCGCCACGCCTTGCTCCTCACGGGTTGTGCCAGAGACGTCCGGCACCAGCGTAGCGGCCGGTCGAGGTCACCCGTCGGAGGCACGCAGGCCCGGCGGCGCGGTGCCGTTGCCGTGGTCACCCGGCCGCACCTCCTGCCAGCCGGAGGGCAGCTCCACCGTGTCGGAGATCCGCTGCCAGAACGACCAGCTGTTGCCGCCGCAGTCCTGCACGGAGAACACCCTGGCGCCGTAGGGCTGGTCCTGTGGCCGGCTGACCTCGGCCTGCTCGCCGACGGCCGCGCACACCCGCTCGTAGTAGGCGTCGACGTCGTCGACGTAGACCACGTTGAGCTGGCCGACCGGCCCGTCGACGCCCTTGGCCGCCCAGTAGTCGGCGCCGACGCCGGTGATGTGCACCTCGGCGGCGCCGACCAGCAGGGTGGCCTGGAACACCGCGCCGGCGGCGTCGACGTAGCGGACCTTCTCGGTGAAGCCGAAGACCCGGGTCAGCCACTCGACCGCCTCGGTGGCGTCGCCGTAGTAGAGGTACGGCGCCAGCCCGAGGTAGCGCGGCCCGGGGTCGCTCGTCACGGGATCGGTCATGGCCGACAAGTCCACCACACTCGGGTCAACCGGTCGGCGGCAGGTCACAGGTGCCCTGGCCGGGCAGGGGCCGGTCCAGGTCGAAGAACTCGCCGGGAACGCCGGGGTTGGGCAGGGTGTGCGGGGCCGGCTCGCTGTAGGCCGGGGCGAGCAGTCCCCTGGCCATCGGGCCGCAGGCGATCGAGTAGCCGTGGCCGCGGCCGGACTCCAGGTAGATGCCGCGGTTGCGCGGGTACCAGGTCTCCCCGACGCGCAGCAGGTAGGTGATCTCCCAGCGCTCGGCGGCGACGATGTCCAGCGGGGCCCGAGCGGCGGCCGGGTCACCGATGTCGAAGGCGTAGGCCACCACGTAGTCGGTGCGGACGCGCAGCTCGCCGCGCCGCTCACCGGGCTCGGCGGTCATGGTGCCGTTCACCCTCGGCTCGGCGGGCAGCAGCCGGAAGCCGGGGGCGACCCGGGTGGCGTAGTAGGACGGCCACCTGCCCGGGTCGGCGAACGCGCCGCGCACCTGGTCCTGGTAGCTCGGCGCGAAGTGGCCGACAACGGGCTCGACGTCACCGCCCTGGACGACCGACCGGTCCAGTCGCGCGCGCACCAGCAGCGACCTGACCTGTTCCAGCGCGGCGGCGACCTCGTCGGCGGAGAGGCTGCCGACCTCGTGCGGGGGTGGGAGCACGATGCCGTCGGCCCCGGCCGGCCAGTCCTGCGCCGGAGTTCCGGCGAACGGGCGGGCAAGGTCGATCTCCGGGGGTGCCGGGGGCTCGGGCTCGCGGATGTGCAGCGCGTAGGTGGCGGCGGCCACCGCGATGAGCACCGCGCCCAGGAGGAGTGCCGTACGCGGGAGCCGGAGGCGCCGGACGAGGGCGCGTCGGGCGGCGCGGCGCGCGTTGCGTTCGGCCCGCCGGTTCCATTCCGGGTCGCGCAGGTCCGGATGGTCGAACGGATCGGTGCGCACTCCAGCCCCCTTGTCGCGTTTTGCGGGTTGATCGGGCGCCGCGGTGTCCGCGTTAGCGAGGGTGTTGGCCGGGCGGATCAGCGGGTACCGTCGAAAGGACCATGACAGAGCAGGAACCGGACACCGGCGAGGATCGGCTGCGGGCGTTCCGCCGGGCCGAGGAGCTGGTGCGGCGGCGCCCGCTGGACGCGTTGAAGGCGCTGGAGCCGGTGCTGGCGGCCGAGCCGGACAAGCCGAGCGTGCAGTTGCTGGCTGGGCGGGCGTACTTCCACTCGGCGCAGTTGCGGCAGGCCGAGACGGCGTTGAGCCGGGTGGTGGAGCTGGACCCGGCCGACCACTACGCGCGGTTCGTGCTGGGCAGGACCCTGCAGCGCCTCGGCCGGCTGGTCGAGGCGCTGGGGCAACTGCGGATGGCCTCGGCGATGAACCCGGTGCCCGAGTACCAGGACGCCATCGGCGAGGTCCGCGCCCGGCTGGCGCTCGGCAGCTCCTGAGCGTTCCTGGCCTTCCTCGTCCGGCGGTGGGGCTGTCCTCACCCCGTCCTCTGTGGCCTGCCGGATGTTCGAGTTCCGGTCTCGCCCGTAACGTTCCGCGTGACCTCAACCGAGCGAAGGGGGACGATGTGATGCGGGCGAGAAGGGTTCGGCGGCTGGTGGCCGGCGCGTTGGCGCTGGCCGTCGGTGTCTCGTGCGTGACCGCCGGAACGGTCGCCGCGGAGCCGCGCGGCGGGCACGCCGACACCAAGGCGATCGTGGACGGCTTCGTCGAGCAAGGGGTGCCCGGGGCGATGGTCTTCGCCCGCGACCGCCACGGCAGCTGGACGGTCACCAGCGGCACCCGGAAGCTGGGCACCCATCGGCCGATCCGCCCGTGGGACCGGGCGCGGGTCGCCAGCAACACCAAGATGTTCGTCGCCGCGGTGGTGTTGCAACTCGTCGGCGAGGGCAGGGTAGGGCTGGACGCGCCGATCGAGGAGTACCTGCCGGGGTTGGTGCGGGGCAACGGGTACGACGGTCACGAGATCACCGTGCGGCAGCTGTTGCAGCACACCAGCGGGATGGCCGACTACGTCCGGGACGTGCTGACCGACCCGAGCGCCGGCGACCGGGTCTGGCGACCGGAGGAGCTGGTGCGCCTGGGGTTGAGCCATCCGCCGCTGTTCCCACCGGGCACCGGCTGGCAGTACTCCAACACCGGGTACATCGTGCTCGGGATGCTGGTCGAGGCGGTGACCGGAAACGGCGTCGGCACGGAGATCACCGACCGGCTCATCCGGCCGCACGGGCTGTGGCAGACCACGTATCCGGACGTCGGGCAGAAGCGAATCCGAGGTCCGCACGTGCGCGGCTACCACGCGTTCCCCGGCATGCCGATCGCCGACGTGACCGATTTCGAGCCCAGCATCGCCGGTGCGGCGGGGGCGCTGGTCTCCACCGGCCCGGACCTGACGCGGTTCGTGCGCGCCCTAGTCTCCGGGAAGGTGCTCCGCCCGGATCTGCTCGCGGAGATGCGCTCGACGGTGCCCGCGGGCGGAGGCGCCTACGGGCTCGGGATCAGGGAGTACTCCCTTCCCTGCGGTGGCGTGGCGTGGGGACATGGCGGCAACATGCCCGGCTTCGACTCGTTCACGGCGACCACGGACGACGGGCGCTCGGCGTTCGCCGTGGCCAACGGCCACCGCGCGGCCGGCGGCCCTGCCGACCTGCGGAAGGCGGTCGAGTCGGCGCTGTGCTGACCGATGCCGGAACGGCCCCGCCTTGGTCGGCGGGGCCGTTCCGGCATGGAGTCGCTGAGCTCCACGAGACTTCACTGGCCGGTGGCGTAGGTCTCGGCGGCGAGGAAGACGTCCTGGGCGTAGCCGACCGACTGGTTGTAGGTGAGCACCGCGGTCCACCACCCGTCGGGGCTGCCGAGGTCGCCGCCGCTGGCGCAGAGGTAGCGGGCGGCGGTGAGGGCGGCGTCGTCGATGTTCTGCGGGTCGGGTGGTGCGCCGTCCCGACTGGCGCGGGCGGACCAACGCGCCCACGTCGCCGGCAGGAACTGCATCGGCCCGACCGCCCGGTCCCACCGGGTGTCGCCGTCCAGCCGGCCGCCGTCGGTGTCCGGGATCTCCCGCACGCCGGGTGCGCCGTCCAGTGGCGGGCCGACGATCGGCGGTGAGATCACCCCGTTCGCGCTCACCTCGGCGCCACCGAGGCGGCCGTGCTGCGACTCCACCCGCCCGATCGCGGCGAGCGTCCCCCACGACAGTCGGCATTCCGGCGCCGCCGTGCGCATCCACATCTCCGCCCGGCCGTACGCCGCCAGCGCCCTCGCCGGCACCCGCGTGCGCGTCGCCATCTGCTCGGCCCACGCGTCGAGCTCGGCCTGGTCCGACGCGTCCAGCCGGTCCTCCGGCGCGGCCGGCGCCGGGGTGGGCGCGGCCGCCCACGGCTCGGGGCGCGGCGCCTCCACGCTCGGCTCGGCCGGCGGCGGCTCCTCGTCGTCCCGGTTGACGCCGATCGTGAGGACCAGCACGAGTCCCGCCACCACCAGCGCCACCGCGAGCGCGATCCGACCCAGCGCGCGGGGCGGCGGCAGGAAGCCGGGTAAGGAACCAGCGGTCACCCGGTCAGGTTACGGGGACAGTGACGGAACACCGCGTGGATCACCGCGGCCGCGGCCGGCTCGTGGTTTCCGGCGTGGCCCTGTGCGCAAGGATGACGCCATGGCGGACGACTCCACGACGATCGAACTCACCCGGTCCGAACTCCGGGAGGTCGCCGGCTACGCGGTGGCGTGCGCGCGGCCCGCGTTGGCGATCTTCGAACGTGATCGCCCTGACGATCGGCGCCCGCGAGCCGCCATCGACGCCGCGCGGGCGTTCGCGGACGGAGGCGAGCGGACCAAGGCGCTCCGGGACAGCGCGTGGGCGGCACAGCGAGCGGCTCAGGAGGCCCGCGATGCGGGACAGGCCGCGGCGAGCGACGCCGCGCGCGCGGCCCTCGCCGCGGCCGGTGCGGCGTTCCTCCACCCCCTGGCGAAAGCCACTCAGGTCAAGCACATCCTCGGGTCGGCCGCGCATGCCGCACGAGCGCTCGAACTCTCCGCCGGAGCCGACCCCGCCGTCGGAGCCGACCACATCGCACGGTCGCGGATCCTCGCGTCTCCCGTCGTGGTCGACGTCCTGCGGCGCTACCCGGCCGCCCCGAGTGGCGGTGGGCGGGTCGGAGAGCTGGTTCGTCAGCTGGACGCGTCGCTCCGGTGATCCCCGGCGGTGCGCTGGACGGGTGATCGGACGGTTTCGCCGTTGGCGGAAAGCGGATCCGCGGGCCCGTCGAGCCGCCTAGGCTGGCCGGGCAGCCCAGGAAACCGTAGGGGGACGTATGGAAATTGTTACCGGTACCGCGGCGGGCGTACCGTTCACGGCGCTGCCACCGGCCGGCGACACCGACGGCCCCGCGCCGTTGATCGTGACCTGGCACATGCTGGACGCGCCTCGCACGGACGCGGCCTTCGCGGCCGCACTGCCCATGACCGGGGTGCCCGCCTGGCGGGTGCACCTGGGCATGCCGATGTGCGGCGCGCGAATGGTCGACGGCCGTGTCGACGCCGTCATCGAGCTCATCCGCGAGGACCCGTTGATGGCGTACCTGGCCCCGTTCCTCTCCCAGGCCGCCGATGAGTTCCCGGCCGCGCTGGCCGCGCTGCGCGATCAACTGCCGGTCGACGACGAGCCGGTCGCCGTCCTCGGCGGTTCGCTCGGCGGAGCCGTGGCGCTGGAAGTGCTGACCACGGGGCGGATTCCGATCAGGGCGGTCGCGCTGGTCAACCCGGCGGTGCGGATTCGGTCCGCCGTGGAGCTCATCGAGGCCGGGTTCGGACAGGCCTACCCGTGGACCGCCGAGTCCCACACGACGGCCGACGAGCTGGACTACGTCGCCCGCGTCGCCGGAGGCGTTGCGGCACAACCGCCGCTGCTCCTCGTCAGCGGCGAGCGGGACCACCCCGCGTTCCGAACGGACGCGGCCGCTCTGGTCGACGCGCTGCGCGAGCGGTACGCGCGCCCGGACGACGTCGAGCTGACGACGGTGCCGGACCTGGCACACCCGCTGGCCGAGGAACCCGGCCTGGAACCGGCGCCGCAGCTACCCGTGACCAAGGTGGTCGACGACATCCTGACCCGGTGGTTCCTCCGGCAGCTCACCGCGACCTGAGCGACACCAAGATCACCGGCAGGTGCCGCGCCAGTGACCAAACTGGAACCGGCGACGCCCGTTGCCCACGCATGACCAACCCGATGGACAATAACCGTCTGCTACAAGGCCACGCCGCTCCTTGCGCACGCGTCGTTCGGCGCGCTTGGCACACCTACCAGTATGGCGCGGTCCGAACAGCGCCGGCGGCGGCCCGCGGAGGGCAACAACTCTCAGGATGACGCGCCGTAGCAGGTGGCGATCGCCGCGGCGCGGTTGCGCAGGGAGGAGCGCAACCACGGCGGGGCCAGGGCTTCCGCGTGCGTGGCGAGCTGCCACAGCGCCCATTCGGCGTGTCTCGGATCCTGGAAGGTCACCTCCAGCCGCAGCCAGCCGTCCGCGTCGGCTTCTTCGGCGCGGACGGCCAGCGCGGTACCCACCAGGTCCTCTCGCCGCGCCGGGTTCACCCGTACCAGCACGGCGACCTGGTCGCCGCCGGTCCGAAACCGCGTGCTGCGTTCCCGCCAGGCCCGGTCCAGATCGACGTGGTCTGGTCGCTGTGCGGGTTCGTCGAGTTCCTCGGCCGCCAAGACCCGGGACAGCCGGTAGGTGCGGTCCGCGCCAGACCTCGTGGCCAGCAAGTAGCCCTGGTCGCGTACGGTGACCAGGCCGATCGGGTCCACCGTGCGCCACTTCGGGGTCTCGTCCGCGGCCGCGTAGTGGATGCGCAGCTTGTGTCCGGCGAACACCGCGCTCCGGACCTCGGCCACGATGGTGTCGGGCACCTCCTCAGCGACGACGCGGCGCGAGAGGAGGTCGGTCTCCGGGTCGATGAGCAATCGCTGCGCCGCGCCAGCCGCGGTGTCCCGATAGCCTTCGGGCAGCGCGTCAACCACCTTGAGCATCGCGGAAGCGAGCGCCGAGCCGAGGCCGAACACCTGCACGCCGCGCCGGGATCCGGCGACCAACAGGGCGAGCGCCTCGTCGTGGTTCAGTCCGGTCAGCTCGGTCTGGAAACCGGGCAACAACGCGAAACCGCCGTGCCTGCCGCGTTCGGCGTAGACCGGGACGCCGGCCGCGGACAGCGCCTCGATGTCGCGCAGCACGGTGCGGGTGGATACCTCCAGCTCGCGGGCCAGCCTGGCCGCGGACAGCCGACCGCGCTGGCGCAGCAGCAGCACCAGCGAGACCAATCGGTCAGCGCGCACACGAAAACTCTACCGAAATACACGACACGGGATGTCGTGATTCGTTGGGAGGCTTTCAACACGGCGTCAACGATGGGCGGCTACCGAGCCGGCGGACGTACGTACTGTCGATGAATCGAATGGAGCTGATGTGGCTGTGGAGCGAACGGCGGTCAACCCGTGGACGTGGTCGGTGGAGATGGGGTACAACCAGGGTGAGATCGTCTCCGGGCGCACCCGGACCCTGTACTGCGCCGGGCAGACCGCGATGAGCGGCGACGGCAAGCCCCAACATGCCGGTGACATGGCGGCGCAGTTGGCGCTGAGCCTCGACAACCTGGAGGCCGTTCTCGGCGAGGCCGACATGTCCCTCGGAAACCTCGTCCGGCTCAACGTCTACACCACCGACGTCGATCTGCTCTTCCAGCACTACGGCGTGCTGGCGTCGCGGTTGGGCGCCGCCGGGGTGGCGCCGACCACCACGATGCTCGGGTTGACACGGCTGGCGATCCCCACCCTGATGGTCGAGCTCGAGGGGACCGCCGTCGCTTGATGCGACCTCGCCGCCTCCGCTGCAGGTGAGTGGTTTCCGGTGCTCAGGATGGTGACGATCGGCGACCGAGGACGACCGCCACGGGGTCGGCAAGCGCTCGCGCCGCGAGCTGGCAGTCGAGTACACCGGCCGCTACCCAGCGAGATCCTCGACCGCGCCGACCGCACGCCGATCGTGTTGGTGCCGTCGAGCAGGGACCGCGGCGCTGCTCGGTGTCGAGCGCGCCGCTGGGCATTCCACCGCTCGTTGATCGCCCAGCGGCTGACCGAGCAGCGCCGCGTCCCGATCGAGCGCCTGAACCCGTTCTGACGCGTGGATTTCTCGGGCACGAGGTCATCTCGTACTCTCGCGCAACCCCGTTGTCCCATGCCACACAGCGCGACCGCCGAGGTCGAGCTGCGGCGGCGGTATGTGCGGATGATCGCGCTGGTGGCCGAGGTGGAGCGGCGGGACCTGGGTCGGCGGTGGGGGTATGCGGGCAGCACCGGGGTGGTTTCGGGAGGAGCTGCGGCTCTCGCCGCGGGAGATCCGTACCCGGTTGGGGTTGGCCGCTCAGGGCGAGCACCAGAGCCGCCATCGCACCGGAGGCAGGGGATCCCCCGTGCTGAACGCTCCCGGGCGGAAAGTCAGCGGGGCCAGTAGCGGCGCCAGCCGTCGGCGTCCAGGGTGGCCGGCTCGATGCCGGCCGCCCGGGCGGCCCGCTCGGCGGCGCGCACCCCGCGGGCGAACTCCTTGGCCACCGCGCGCAGTGCGCCCTCCGGGTCGACCCCGGCCCGGCGGGCCGCCGCGGCCAGCCGGAACAGCTTCGCGCCCTCGTTCACCGGCTCGGGGAACAGGTCGAACGGCAGCCCGGCGCGCCCGGTGCGCTGCCCGAGCTTGCCGGCCAGCGCCGCCGCCGGCTGCCCGGTCGCCACGCCGTCCAGAATGGACTCGCGTTGCTTCTCCGTCTGCTTGAGCTCCTCCCAGCGCGCCTGCTGGTGCTCAGCGGAGTGCACGGCCTCACCCTCGCCGAACACGTGCGGGTGCCGGCCGACCAGCTTGTCCACCAGCGCCCGCGCCACCTCGTCGATGTCGAAGGGGTCGGCGGCGTCCTCGGCGGCCACCCTGGCGTGGAACAGCACCTGCAGCAGCACGTCGCCCAGCTCCTCGCACAGCGCGGCCCGGTCGCCCTCCTCGATGGCCTCGAGCAGCTCGTAGGTCTCCTCGACCAGGTACTGCCGCAGCGAGGCGTGGGTCTGCGCGGCGTCCCACGGGCACCCGCCGGGCGAGCGCAGCCGGTCCATCACCTCCGCGGCCCGGACCAGCGGCGGCACCGGCGTCGACACCACGGCCGCGCCGTGGGCGATCAGTGCCGCGGCACCGGGCTCGGCGGCGTCGGCCGCGACCAGCACGACGCCGGGCAGCCCGGTCAGCTCGCCGGGCGCCGGCGCGGGCTTGGCGTCCAGCGCGGTGCGGGTGGCCTCGGGAAGGTCGGCCGCGGCGTAGACGAACTCCGCGGCCCGCAGCACCGGCCACGCGGCGGCGGGCAGCACCCCCGGCAGCGACGCCGGGGTGAGCACCACCGTGGCGCGGGCGCGCGATGAGGTCATGGCTGCACGGTACGCGGGTGCAGCAGGTGCCCGGTCACCTCCTCCTCACTGGGCACCACGGACATCCCGGCCGCGTCCCACACGCCGTAGCGCGGGTTCACCCGCACGCCCAACTCCTCGGCGATCGGCTGGAGCATCCGCAGGCCGACGCGGTAGAGCTGCTGCGGGTCGGACTGCCGCGCGCCGTTCGGTTGCCCGGCCGCGCCGCCCTGGCTGGGATCCTCCTGCCCGGGGTCGGTCTGCGCCGGGTCGCCCTGGGATGGCTCGCCCTGGCGAGTGCCGGCCTGCGCGGCGTCGCCCTGGGACGGCGCACCGTGCGCCGCGTCCGGCTCGCTCGGGTCTGGCTGGGTGGGATCGGACCGGGTCGCGTCGGGCCGGTGGGGATCGGGCCGCGTCGGGTCCGCCTGCGCGGGCAGGCCGGGCACGCGAGCGGACTGGTGGGTGCCGCCGCCGTTGGCCGGGCGGAGCTGCCGGTCCTTCACCAGCGCCACCAGCCACCCGGACTCCTGCCGGCTCGGCTGGATCACCACGACGGTGCCGGGGGCCGAGCCGAACAGCGCGCTGCCGGCTAGCTCGGGGCTGGACTGGATGGCCTGGGCGAGGCTCATCCGCTGGTCGATCACCTGGTGACCGGCCTCCCGCAGGACGCGCGGGGCGGCGGCCGGGGCGGCGACGAGTCGCTCGCCGAGGTCGCGGGCCTGGTCCTCGGCGGTGTTGCCCGGGCTCTCCTGGGTGATCACCGTGCCGACGAAGTCCACGCTCAGCCGGTCGACGTAGCGCTGGCCGAGCTGCTGCAGCAGGAGCTGGTCGGCGGCGACGTCACGGATCCGGTCGGGCGTGACGCCCACCGAGCGGGCGGCCTGGTCGACCCCGCCGGCCGAGTCGACCAGCTCGGTCACCTCCCGCGGGTCCACCCGCAGCCCCTCGCGCTCGGTGGCGACGCCGAGCAGGTGGTGGACGATCCGGCTCTGCACGATCTGGCGGGAGATGGTGTCGAACTTGCGCTGCTCGCGAGCCTGCTGGGCCTCGGGCACGTTGTCCAGCAGCCACTGGATCTCGCTCTGCACCGCGTCGAGCGGGATCGAGTGGTCGCCGACGATCGCGGCCGACGTGACCTGGCTCGGGCCGGATCCGCAGCCGGCGAGCACGAGCGCGGAGACGACGGCGACGGCGACGGCACGAGCGGTGAGCAGCACCCGGGAACGACCGATGATCCTCATCACAACGGGTACCCTCTCACAGCCCCGCCGGCCGCCGGCAAGAGCCGGCCGGCTGCCCGCAACAGGGCGGCGACCCAACGGGCTGACCAGGGCGGCGGCCCGAAGGGCCGGGTCCACCAGGGCTGCCCCCGGGGCTGGCCACCGGGGCTACAGCCGGGCGAGGAGGGCGTGCCACGCGGCGGGCGGCACTTCCAGGTGGCCGGCGCCGGGCGCCTTCGAGTCCCGCACCGCGACCGCGGTCACCCCGTGCGCCACCTCCACGCAGTTGGTCTGACCGTTGGCCCCACTGTGGCTGCTCTTCTGCCACGCGACCTCCACGCAGTTGCTCTGCCCGTCGGCTCCGCTGTGCGTGCTCTTCTGCCATCCCACCTCGACGCAGTCGGTCTGACCGTTGGCGCCGCTATGGCTGCTCTTCCGCCAGGCAACCTCGACACAGTCGCTCTGCCCGTCGGCCCCGCTGTAGCTGCTCTTACGCCACGTGAGGTCCCTCGTCTCCTGGGGGATCATCGCCGCCGACCTCCGCTCGGTAGTACTCGCTTGCCAACTCGGCAAGCCACTCCCGAGATTCTTCCGCACTCAAGGCCACTTCGGCGAGCCGTCCGACGATCTTCTGGTTGGCCGCGACGTGTTCCGGTTCGTCGAGGAACACACTCGCGCTGGGCGTGTGGATGTACACCACCGGTTCGTACTGGGCGTAGCGCATGATCCGGAAGGCGCCGCCGAACGCGCCGAATGGGCCTGCCGACGCTGGGATCACCCGAATGTCGCAGTGCGCGCGGTTGGCGACCGAGAGCACGTGCACGACCTGCCGGTACATCAGTTCCGCGCTCCCCACGACCGAGCGGAGCGCGTGTTCGTGAATGTAGAAGGTGAACTTCAGCGGCCGTCGGCGGTTCAGCAGTGTCTGCCGAGCGCAGCGCACCTCAATGAAGTTTTCGATCTCCTTCTCTGGCACCTGCTTTCCCCAGCGGAACAGCTCGCGGATGTAGTCCTCGATCTGCAGCAGCCCCGGCAACACGATCGGCTCATAGCTGGTGATCGACCGTGCGGTGCCCTCGTGCACCATCAGCGAGCGCAGCTGCTCCGGGAGGAGCTGACCATGGGCCTGGAGTCGGTATTCGCCGTCGGTTTCTCGAACGAGACTCAGGATTCGTTCCATGTCCTCCCTGCTGGCGTTGCAGTGCGTGAGATACACCGCCGCCATCACCTCGCCGATCCCCCTGAGCCCGGTCTCCACCCGGGAAACCTTGCTGACCGAGCAGCCGATCCGATCCGCGAGGTCCTGCTCGGTCATGTTCGCCGCCTCACGGATTCGGCGGAGCTCGTTGCCGACTTCGCGCAACCGCGCGGTCGCTTCTCTCGATGCCATGGGACAACGCTAGAACGCCAGGCGTGCCAACGGGTTCAGGACGCGCGCCATTCACCACAAAGGAGGTCCGCTTGCCATCCCCGAAAGGAGTGCCGGCTTGCCGCGCCGGCACGAACAATGATCATTGTTCGGCCGCGGGGGCGTCACCGGTCTCCGGTGGAAGTGCCAGTGCGACACCGTCGAGCAGCCTTTGCAGGCCGAGCTCGAACAGCTGGTCCAGGTCGAGGTCGAAGTCGCCGGCGGCGAACAGGCGGCGCATGTGTGGGAAGTCGCCGCTTCCGATCAGCTCTTGATAGGCCGGCAACTGGTCGTCCATCCACTGGTCGCCGGTCCGGCCGGTGTCCGCCTCGGCCTCGGCCTCCCATTCCAGGTTCACCGCGATTCCGCGCACGTAGCCGAACAGCGTCAGGTGCAGCGCGAACATCTGGTGCACGTGCATTCCCCGACCGTCCAGCGCGGCCAGTGCCCACTCGGTGTGCAGCAGCGCGTTGCGCGACGGATGCGGCCGGGTCAGCGAGATCGCCTGGGCCAGCCACCGGTGCCGGCGGAACGTCCGCCACTCCAGGCGGGCCATCGACTCGAGGCGCTCCCGCCAGCCCGGCGGCGCGACCTCGGGCAGCGACTCCACGCCGAACGCGACGTCGATCATCGCCGCGACCAGCGCGTCCTTGCTCGGCACGTGCCGGTACAGCGCCATCGGCACCACGCCCAGCTCGGTGGCGATCCTGCGCATGGACAACCCGGCGAGCCCCTCGGCGTCGGCGATCCCAATGGCCGTGCGCACCACCCGATCCCGGCTCAGCTCCGGTGTGGACGGTCGGGTCGAGCTAACCGGACGCTCCACCACCACGGTGCCGATGCCCGGAACCGCGCGCACCAACCCTTCCCGCCGCAGCGCGGCGAGCACCTTGGTGGCGGTGGCGATCGCGACCCCGTGGTCGCGGCTGATCCGCCGGGCGGAGGGCACCCGGTCGCCGGGGGCGAGCTCGCCGGCGGCGATCCGCGCGCGGATCTCGGCGGTGATCCGCGCGTAGGGCGGGTCGGGCAGGGTCATCAGACCGTCCTCCGGGAGCGAGCGGGCCGGCGTTCTAGTACGCCTGGCCGGTGTTCTAGAACTCTAGCAGGTGTTCTGCCTCCTGTGTACGTTGTACACGTCAAGCGGAACGACCTGGGAGAACGACATGCGCGACACCACCGTCCTGATCTCCGGCGCCAGCGTCGCCGGCCCGGTGCTGGCCCACTGGCTGCGCCGGCACGGCTTCCGGCCGATCGTGGTCGAGCGGGCACCGGCGCCGCGGCCGGGCGGGCAAGCGATCGACATTCGCGGGGTGGCCCTCGACGTCGTCGAGCGGATGGGCGTGCTCGACGAGATCCGCGCCACCGCCACCGGTATGCGAGGAATGTCTTTTGTAGACGAGAGCGGCACGGAGCTGATGCGGTCCACCGAGGAGACCCTCACCGGTGGGCGGCTGGACAGCCCGGACGTGGAGATCATGCGTGGCGACCTCGCGGGCATCCTGCGCCGGGCGAGCGCCGGCGGCACCGAGTACGTGTTCGGCGACCGGATCACCGGGCTGGCCCAGTCCGCCGAGGGCGTGGAGGTGACGTTCGCGCACGGCGCGCCACGGACCGTCGACCTGGTGATCGGCGCGGACGGGCTGCACTCCGGGGTGCGGGCACTGGCCTTCGGCCCGGAGCGGGACTTCTTGCGGTTCCTGGGCACGTACGTCGCGGTGTTCAGCTGTTCCAACTTCCTCGACCTGGACCGGTGGCAGGTGTTCCACCGCTCGGAGGGCAAGATGACCGGCGTGTTCTGCGCGCGGGAGAACACCGCGGTGCGCGCGCTCATGGGGTTCGAGTCGGCGCAGCTGGACTACGACTCCCGCGACGTCGACGCGCAGAAGCGAATCGTCGAGGCGGCCTTCGCCGGCGAGGGCTGGGAGGCCCCTCGGCTGATCAAGGAGATGTGGGCGGCCGACGACTTCTACTTCGACTCGGTGAGCCAGATCGTGCTGGACCGCTGGTCGTCGGGCCGGGTGGCGCTGGTGGGCGACGCGGGGTACGCCCCGTCCCTGCTGTCCGGGCAGGGCACCAGCCTCGCCATCGTGGGCGCGTACGTCCTCGCCGGCGAGCTCGCGAGAGCCGGCGGCGACCACACCGTCGCGTTCCCCGCCTACGAGTCCCGCATCCGCGACTTCGTCGAACGGAACCAGCGGTTGGCCGACCATCCGAAGGACCGGGAGCCAGGCCCGGACGAGATCACCACCGTACTCCAGGACGCCGCCACCGCCCTGAACCTGCCGACCTACCCCTGACCCCCACCCACACGTGTCCGCGGTCCCTGCACACGTGTCCGCGGTCCCTGCACACGTGTCCGCGGTCCCTGTACGCGTGTCCGCGTCGCGCGGCGCGAACAGGCGTGCACAACGCGCGGACACGCGCTCGTAGCGCGCGGACACGGCGGATCGGCGGGTCAGGAGACTCCGGCGGCCGCCGGCTGCTTGGCCAGGCTCTGCAGGAGTTTGGTGCACCAGTCGAGCAGGGCCTCGTCCCGCAGGGGCGGCGCGCCGATCCGCCCACCGGCCGGGCCCTCGGTGGGCCTCGGCACGGCCACGGTGTTCGTCACCGCCTTGTACATCGCCTTCGGGTAGAGCCGCTTGAGGCGCACCAGCTGCGAGTCGGCCAGGGGCAACGGGGCGAAGCGGATCGTGTTGCCCTGGGTGGACACCTCGGTCACCCCGGCCGCCCGGCAGACGTGCTTGAACGCCGCCACCGCCAGCAGCCGCCGCACCGGCGCCGGTGGCTGGCCGTACCGGTCCACCAACTCGTCGTGCACCGCGTCCAGCCCCTCGGTGTCCGGCGCCGCCGCGATCTTGCGGTACGCCTCCAGCCGCAGCCGCTCCCCGGGTACGTAGTCGTGTGGGATGTGCGCGTCGATCGGCAGGTCCACCCGCACCTCGGTGGGTGTCTCGTCCTCGACCGGCTCGGCGCCGGCATGTCGGCGGAACACGTCCACCGCCTCGCCGACCAGCCGCACGTAGAGATCGAAGCCGACCCCGGCGATGTGCCCGGACTGCTCCGCGCCGAGGATGTTGCCGGCGCCCCGGATCTCCAGGTCCTTCATCGCCACGGCCATCCCGGAGCCCAGCTCGGTGTTCTGCGCGATCGTCGCCAGCCGGTCGTGCGCGGTCTCGGTCAGCGGCGCCTCCGGCGGGTACAGGAAGTACGCGTACCCGCGCTCCCGGCCGCGGCCGACCCGCCCGCGCAGCTGGTGCAGCTGGGCCAGCCCGAGCAGGTCGCCGCGCTCGACGATCAACGTGTTGGCGTTGGAGATGTCCAGCCCGGTCTCCACGATCGTCGTGCACACCAGCACGTCGTACTCGCGCTCCCAGAACCCCTGGATGATCTTCTCCAGCTTGTCCTCGTTCAGCTGCCCGTGCGCGGTGACGATCCGCGCCTCGGGCACCAGCTCGCGCAGCCGCCGCGCCGCCTTCTCGATTGACGACACCCGGTTGTGCACGTAGAACACCTGGCCGTCGCGCAACAACTCTCGGTGGATGGCCGCGGCGACCTGCTTGTCGTCGTAGGCGCCGACGTAGGTGAGGATCGGGTGCCGGTCCTCCGGCGGCGTCAGGATCGTCGACATCTCGCGGATCCCGGCCAGGCTCATCTCCAGCGTCCGCGGGATCGGCGTCGCCGACATCGTGAGCACGTCGACGTGCGTGCGCAACGCCTTGATGTGCTCCTTGTGCTCCACCCCGAACCGCTGCTCCTCGTCCACGATGACAAGTCCGAGGTCCTTGTACCGGATCCCGGTCTGGAGTAGACGGTGGGTGCCGATGACGACGTCCACCTCGCCGTCGGCCAGCCCGGCGATGGTGCGCTCCGCCTCGACCGGGTCGGTGAACCGGGACAGCCCCCTGATCGTCACCGGGAACGCGCGCATCCGCTCGGCGAACGTGTTCAGGTGCTGTTGCGCGAGCAGCGTGGTGGGCACCAGCACCACCACCTGCTTGCCGTCCTGGACCGCCTTGAACGCGGCGCGCACCGCGATCTCGGTCTTGCCGTAGCCGACGTCGCCGCAGATCACCCGGTCCATCGGCACGCCGCGCTCCATGTCCCGCTTGACCTCGTCGATCGCGCCGAGCTGGTCGGGGGTCTCGGTGAACGGGAACGCGTCCTCCAGCTCCCGCTGCCACGGCGTGTCCTGCCCGAACGCGTGCCCCGGCGCGGCCTGCCTCGCGGCGTAGAGCTGCACCAGCTCGGCGGCGATCTCCTTGACCGCCTTGCGGGCCTTGGCCTTCGTGTTCTTCCAGTCCGAGCCGCCCAGCTTGTTCAGCGTCGGCAGCTCACCACCGACGTAGCGGGACACCTGGTCGAGCTGGTCGGTCGGCACGAACAACCGGTCACCGGGGTGGCCGCGCTTGGCCGAGGCGTACTCCAGCACCAGGTATTCGCGGGTGGCGCCACCGACCGTGCGCCGCACCATCTCCACGAACCGGCCGATGCCGTGCTGGTCGTGCACCACGTAGTCGCCGGCCTTGAGCGCCAGCGGGTCCACCGCGTTGCGCCGCCGGGACGGCATCTTCGTGTTCAGGTCGCGTGTGGACTGTCCGGCGGTGGCGCCACGGCCGGTGACGTCGGACTCGCTGAGCACCACCAGCGCGCGGTCCGGGGACACGAACCCGTCGGTGATGCCGCCGCAGGTCACCGTCACCACGCCGGCCCGCGGCGGCTCGGTGACCCCCTCGGTGGCTCGCGTCGCCGGCACCTCGGCCGCGGCGAGCTGCTCGACGGTGCGGTCCGCGGTGCCGCCGCCGGCCACCACGA
The DNA here is from genome assembly GCF_900115565.1 of Amycolatopsis arida. GTDB lineage: Bacteria > Actinomycetota > Actinomycetes > Mycobacteriales > Pseudonocardiaceae > Yuhushiella > Yuhushiella arida. Next base: position 492,652 of record NZ_FOWW01000002.1, read on the forward strand.
TCACCGCGGCGCCGCCGGCGGCGGTGTGCGCGCGCAGGTCGGTCAGCACCCGGTCGAAGTCGCCGCGGTAACTCGGGGCGGCCTCGATCGGCAGCCGGTAGACGTCGGCGTCCTCGCTGGTGAGCTGGGACAGCGTCCACCACGGCCGCTTCGTCGCGCCCGCGTGCTTGGCGACCTCGCCGAGGTCACGGTAGGCCGACGCGCCGAGGTCGATCGGCACCTGCCCTCCCCCGCCGGCCACGTTCCAGGACGCCTCCAGGAACTCCTGGCCGGTGCGCACCAGGTCGTGCGCGCGGGCGCGGATCTTCTCGGGGTCGGCCAGCAGGACGTGGGTGCCCTCCGGCATGGCGTCGGTGAGCAGTTCCAACTCGCCCTCGCACAGCGCCGGGATCAGCGCCTCCATCCCCTCGCACGGGATGCCGTCGGCGAGCTTGGTGAGCATCTCCGCCAGGTGCGCGTCGGCGGCGTGCGCCTCGGCCAGCTCCCGGGCCCGCGCCTTGACCCGCTCGGTGAGCAGCAGCTCGCGGCACGGCGGCGCGAGGAACTCCTGGATCTCGCCCGGCAGCGACCGCTGGTCGGCGACGGCGAACGCGCGGATCTCGCTCACCTCGTCGCCCCAGAACTCGACACGGTAGGGGTGGTCGGCGGTGGGGGGGAACACGTCGAGGATGCCGCCGCGGACGGCGAACTCGCCGCGCTTCTCCACCATGTCGACGCGGGCGTAGGCCAGCTCGACCAGCCGGCCCAGCACGCCCTCGAACTCCTGCTCCTCGCCCACCCTGAGCTCGATCGGGGTGAGCGCGCCGAGCCCGGGCGCCATCGGCTGGATCAGGCTACGGACCGTGGCGACCACGACGCGGAGCCCGCCGTGCCCCGGCCGGGTGAGCTGGTGCAGCACGGCCAGGCGTCGCCCGACCGTGTCCGCGCGGGGGGACAGCCGCTCGTGCGGCAGGGTCTCCCAGGACGGGAAGTGCGCCACCGCGTCCCGGCCGAGCAGGCTCTCCAGCGCGGTGGTCAGCTCGTCGGCCTCGCGCCCGGTGGCGGTCACCGCGAGGACCGGCCGGCCGGCGCCCTCGGGCGCGGCCAGCGCGGCGGCCACCAGCTGGCGGGTCGCGGGTGGGCCCTCCAGCTCGAGCAGGGGCGCGCCGGCCCGCTCGACCACGCCGCGGAGCGCGGGATCGGGCAGGACGGCGGACAGCAGTCCGGACAGGCTTGCCTCGGTCACCGAAAGTTCCCCTCACGCACGGGCAGCCCCTGCCGTGGGAGGCGGGCAGGGGTTGGCACCCCCAGCCTACGTCCGACCGGGTCACGGCCTCCGAGTGGTTGGGGTGACACGGCGCAGTTCGGCGACATACGGCGAACCGACGCCAGCGGGCGCATCCTTGGGGCATGCGTGCGCGCCTGCTGGGAGTCGCCGCCCTGCTCGTCCTCGCCGCCTGCGCCGCCGAGACGCCGGCGACCGAGACGCCCCGCCCCGCGCCGGCCAGCGGGTTGCAGGTCGAGGAGGTGGCCGGCGGGCTGGAGCACGGCTGGGACATCGGGTTCCTTCCGGACGGCCAGGTGCTGGTGACCCAGCGGCCGGGGCGGATCTCACTGATCTCCGGCACCTCGCCCGGGGCGACCGTGACCGAGGTGGCGGCCGACCTCGACGACGTGCACGTCCGCGGCGAGGGCGGGCTGATGGGAATGGTCGTGCACCCCGACTTCGCGCGCACGCGGCGGTTCACCACCTGCCAGACGTACCGGGAGGGTGACGAGCCGGTGGACGTGCGGCTGGTTACCTGGACCCTCGCGCCGGACGGCCGCAGCGCGACGCGGGTGGCGAACCCGCTGACCGGGCTGCCGGTGAACGACAGCGGCCGGCACTCCGGCTGCCGGCCGACGATCGCCGCGGACGGGGCGCTGCTGGTCGGCACCGGGGACACCGCCGACGACCCGACCATCCCGCAGGACCGGCACAGCCCGGGCGGCAAGGTGTTGCGGATCGACCTGGACACCGGGGCGCCGCTGCCGGACAACCCGTTCGCCGGGTCGGCGCATCCGGCCGAGCAGCGGATCTACACGTACGGGCACCGGAACGTGCAGGGCGTCGCGGTGCACCCGGAGACCGGTCAGGTGTTCACCTCCGAGCACGGGCCGGTCGCGCACGACGAGCTCAACCTGCTGCGGCCCGGCGGCAACTACGGGTGGGACCCCTCGCGCGGCGGCACGGTCGACTTCTACGACGAGCGCGTGCCGATGACCGACCTCGAGCGGTTCCCGGACGCGGTGCGCGAGCTGTGGACCTCGGGCACGGTGACCGAGGCGCCGTGCGGGACGGCGTTCCTCACCGGGTCGCACTGGGGTCCGCTGGAGAACCGGCTGGCGATGGTGGCGCTGCGCGGGCAGAAGCTGTTGCTGTTCACGCTGGACGACGCCGGCGCGGTGACCGAGGTGACCATGCCGCCCGAGTTCGACGACCGGTTCGGCCGGCTGCGCGCCGCCCGCAGCGGCCCGGACGGCGCCCTGTACGTCACCACCTCCAACGGCGAGGACGACAAACTGCTCCGCGTCACCCCCGCCTGATCCTTCACTCGACGCCTCACCCAGGAAGATCGAATTCCGGAGTGGTGGCCCGATTGGCGGGGCTGATTGGTGCGCTCGGGTCACGCCGACTGGTGTGGTCTGTTCGGGCATTCCCCTAGTTGATCGTTGTTTCCGGCGCGACCGTTGCCCTAGCGTCGCCGTGACGCCCAGGGCGTACGGGCGCTCGTCGGGGTGGGCGCGTCATTGTACAGGGGGAGCTTCTGATGGCTCGCAGTCGATTGCGTGGCCGTGCGCTGCGCGAATTATCGTCAACGGCACTGGTCGCGACGTTGATCATTTCTTCGGTCAGCACACCGCCGGCGAACGCGTCGGTCAGCGCGGGCGAGTTGGTGATTCCGGGGTCGGCGTGGGCACCGCCGGACGCGGTGAACCGGGCTCCGGTGGGTGGTCCGCCCCCGCAGGGTGCGCCGCGCCAGGAGGTGAATCCGCAGGCCCAGCGGCATGATGCGGAGGTGGCGCGGGATTGGTGTGGCAATTCCGACTACGGGACAAAGCGGGATTATCCTTTGGAGCGGTTTCCGATCTCCGATCGGTCGGAGTTGCTGGTCAACACCGCCAACGGCAATGTGGTCATCACCGCCAGGGACCTGACGATCAAGGGGACGGGTCAGGACCTGTCGTTGAGCCACGTGTTCAACAGCACGGAGAGCTTCGACCGGTCGGCTGCCTTCGACGAGAAGTGGCGGCTCACCACGGGCGCCGATGTCCACCTCGACCTCAGTTTCAGTAATGGCGTGGTGTTGCGGGGGCCGAGTGGCTACTGCGTGATGTTCGACAAGAACGGCGACGGCTCCTTCCGGCCGGCACCAGGATTGGACGCGCGGTTGCGCCGGCTCGACAACGGCGGCTACGAGGTGACCTGGTACAACACCAACGAGCGGTGGACGTTCAACGCCGAGGGTTGGTTGCTGTCCCAGGCCGACCGCAACGGCAACACCAACTCGCTGCGCTACTTCGGCAATGGTGACCTGGCCTCGATCACGGACTCACAGGGCCGGGTGACGACCTTCCGCTACGACGACGGTGGTCGGCTCACCGCCATCGTCGACCCGACCGGGACGGTGGCCGCCAGCTATGCCTACCAGGACGGGCGGTTGGCCAGCTACACCGACCGCGCCGGTGACCGCACCACCCTGGAGTGGGACACCGGCACCGGCAACCTCCTCGCATTGACCGACCCCTCGCGGGGACGCTACGAGTTCATGTCCACCGAGTACGGGCGTATCACCGAGCTCGCCACCCCGGGGCCGAACGGCCCGGCCCGCACGCGCTTCGACTACGACAGCCAGGACACCTACGACGTCGACAAGACCATCAGGACCGACGCCAACGGCCACCAGACGATCTACGAGTACGACCGCCAGGGCCGGCAGATGAAGGCGACCGACGCGCTCGGGCACAGCCGGTCGCAGACCTGGACCGCCAACAGCGACATCGCCGTCACCACCGACGGGCTGAACAACTCCACCACCTACCGCTACGACGAGCTCAACAACCTGATCAGCACCCAACTGCCCACCGGCGCCACCACCAGCGTCGGCTACACCGACGCCGCCCACCCGCACCTGCCCACGACGGTCACCGATCCGCAGGGCAATCGGCTCAGCCGCGAGTACGACGACGCGGGCAACCTCACCAAGATCCACTCCGACGGCCTCGACGTCGACCTGTGGGTGCACACCTACCACCAGCCGCACGGCACACTGGCGTCCCGGAAGAACGGCAACGGGCACACCACCCGGTTCGAGTACGACGAACGGGGCAACCTCACCGCCGAGATCCCGCCCGCGCCGATGGGCGCCACCCGCTACACCTACGACTCCCTGTCCCGGATCACCAGCGTCACCGACGGCCGCGGCGTGCGCATCGACTACGCCTACGACAAACTGGACCGCGTGGTCGCCATCAGCCACGACGGTCGGGTTCTGCAAACCATGGACTACGACGGCATCGGCAACCTCACCGAGCGCGCGGTGCCCGGCGTGACCACCACGTTCCGGTGGACCAAGACCGCCGCGGCCAGCCAGCCCACCCGGGTCGAGCGCCGCGACGGCACCAGCACCGAGGTGGTCACCTACGGCTACGACCCGGTCGGCAACCTCACCACACTCGCCGACGGCGGCGGCACCACCCGCTACACCTACGACAAGGCCTACCGGCTCACCGCCCTGGCCGATCCCTTCGGGCAAACCACCACCTTCGCCTACGACGACACCGACCGGCGCACGCGGACGACCTTCCCCGGTGCCGGTACCCAGCACAACGGCTACGACAACTCCGGCCGCCGAACCAGCCTGCGCGTGACCAACACGGCCGGCACGGAACTGTTCGCGGCGACCTACTCCTACACGCGCGGCGACGGCAGCGACAGCGACCAGATCCAGTCCACCACCATCGCCGGCGTCACCACCAACTACACCTACGACAGCCTCCGCCGCGTCACCCGCGCCGGCAGCGTGACGTTCGGCTACGACAACGCCAACAACATGACCAACCGAGCCGGCACCACGTTCACCATCAACCCCGCCAACCAGTTCACCCAGGTCGGCGACCAGGTCAACGAGTTCGACGGCGCCGGCAACCTGGTTGGCTCCCAGAACCCGATCAGCAGCTTCACCTACAGCGCGACCAACCAGATGCTCGAGGGCTACCTCAACGGAACCCGCATCTTCGACGCCACCTACGACACCGTCGACCAAACCCAGCGACGCCGCATCACCGAAACCCACAACGGGGTCACCACCCAGCACGTCTTCCAGCAGACCGCGCTCGGGCTGACCCAGGTCATCGACAACGGCTACCGAACCAGCTACACCCGCGACCCCGACGGCACCCTCATCACCGAGAAAGCCGCTGACGGCACCCGCTACAACCTCATCACCGACCACCAGGGCAGCGTCCTGGCACTGCTCGACAGCGGCGGGAACCTCGCCGCCACCTACCGCTACGACACGTACGGCGCTGTCCACACCAACGGCTCCGCGGCCGAGGACAACCACCTACGTTGGCTGGGCCAGTACCAACTCCGCGGCGGCCTCCACCTCCTCGGCCACCGCTACTACAACCCCAGCTTCGGCCGCTTCACCCAACCCGACCCCACGAAACAGGAGCCCAACCCCTACACCTACGCCAACAACGACCCCATCAACAACAGCGACCCAACAGGAGCAGCGGTCAATTCTTGCCTCCAGTCAAACCTGGGCGCGATATCAGTCGCAGGTGGAAGCATGATTAGCATGGTCACCTTCGTAACAGCTGTCACAACGGTGAGCACGCTCGGTGTGGGGCTGGCTATTGGCGGCTTCGGTGTCGCTATCGTAGGAGCGGTGGCAAATACTCCTCCTCAGGAGGCATGTGGATGAGTGGATATTGGGGAATAATCTTCGGCGTGCTCAGTATGATACTGGCTCTTATTGGGCTGATCGTGGTAAGGCGACAAAATCGCGATAAATGATGGACGATTTGATATTCTCCGCATTGTGCAGCAATTGTAGTCGCGGTCTGGCCATCGAAGGAGGATCACGACCACTTCAACTGACGGAGCATCGGGTACGCGTACCTGAACATCGGCACAACGCATAAGCGAGTGGTGGTCGTGCAACGGAACCTCTCCAGTTGCACGACCACTGCTTGTTTCGACCAGCCGATCCAACAGGGGCGGCCGTGAATCAGCCCTACCTCGGGCCAAGGTGTCCGTCGTTCACCATTGGTCGGACAGCGCCGCCCGCAGCGGCCCGGACGGCGCCCTCTACGTCACCACCTCCAACGGCGACGACGACAACCTGCTCCGCGTCACCCGGTGTGATCGGGCACCACAACGGAGGACTTCACCTGATGCGTCCGAGGCGGCCACTCTGGATGACGTTCTGGGCCTTACTGGCACTCGCCCTGTGGAGCACGATGTTGTTTCTCGACGGCCCCGTCGTCATCGTTGCTTCCTTCGCCGCATGCGTGTCGCACTCTGGCCTTCTAAAGCCAATCAAGACTTCTTCACCTGACGGCCGGCCAGGACGTCACGACTCCGTAATGGTGTTCCTTGCCCGCGCCACCGCGCCGTTGACCCAAGATGGAGGCGACGAGCGATCCGACGAGGAGGACGGTTCATGGGGCGAGTGCGTTCGATCGGCGCGACCATCGCGGCGGCGCTGGCGGTGGTGGCGATCGCGGGCTGCGGCACGGAGGTCGACCCGCCCCCGGCACCACCCGCGGCAAGCCAGCCGACCATGTCGGAGACCGCGATGCCCGAACGGGACGAGACCGGCATGGCCGAGCAACCCGCCGTCCCCGAGCGACTCCGGTTCACCGGCACGACCCTCGACGGCACCCAGTTCACCGGCGAGAGCCTCGCCGGCAAGGCCGCCGTGCTCTGGTTCTGGGCGCCCTGGTGCCCGAAGTGCGCCGCCGAGGCACCCACGGTCGCCGAGGCCGCGCGGGACACCGCGGGCCGGGTCAGCTTCGTCGGCATCGCGGCCCAGGACGAGGTGCCGGCCATGCGGGACTTCGTCGGCAGGCACGGCGTCGGCGACTTCCCGCACGTCGCCGACGAGGAGGGCGCGATCTGGCAGCGCTTCGGCGTGACCTACCAGCCGGCGTACGCGTTCGTCCGTCCCGATGGGACGGTCGACGTGGTCAAGCAGCAGCTGTCCGCGCGGGAGCTCACCGAGCGCGTGAACGACCTGGCCGGATGAACCTCGAGACGCTCGGCTTCGCGCTCGCCGCGGGCATGGTCGCCTCGGTGAACCCGTGCGGGTTCGCCATGCTGCCGGCCTACCTCACGCTCGTCGTCGCGGGCGAGGGCGAGCGGAGCCGGCGGTCGGCCGCGGTGGGCAGGGCGCTGGCCGCCACCGCGGTGATGGCCGCCGGCTTCCTCGCCGTGTTCGGCACGTTCGGGCTGGTCGTGGCCCCACTGGCGGCCTCGGTGCAGCAGTACCTCCCGATCGTGACGGTGGTCATCGGGGTGGTGATGGTGGCCGTCGGCGCCTGGTTGCTCGCCGGCAGGGAGATCACCCTGCTGCTGCCCAAGCCGGGCAAGGGCGCCCCCACCGCGCGGCTCGGCTCGATGTTCGGCTACGGCCTCGCCTACGCGATCGCGTCGCTGTCCTGCACGATCGGGCCGTTCCTGGCGGTCACCGGCACCGCGCTGCGCGGCGGGTCGCTGCTCACCGGGCTGGCCGCGTACCTGGTGTACGGGGCGGGGATGGCGCTGGTGGTCGGTGTGCTCGCGGTGGCGGTGGCGCTGGTCGGCGCCTCGGCCGCCCGCGGGTTCCGCCGGATGCTGCCGTACGTGCACCGGGTCGGCGGCGGCCTGCTCGTGCTCGCCGGCCTCTACGTCGGCTACTACGGGGTGTACGAGCTGCGGTTGTTCCTCGGCGACGGCTCGGCCGACGACCCGGTCGTCGACGTCGCTGGCGCGGTGCAGTCCACACTGGCGCACTGGGTCGACTCGGTCGGCGCCGTGCCACTGCTGACCGCGCTCGCCGTCCTGGTCGGGCTCGGCGTGCTCGCCAGCCGGCGCCGCGCCCGCTCCCGCGGGTAGCGCACCGGGAAGCTCAGCTCAGCCGCAGCCTCGGCTTGTGCTCCAGATGGGACAGCCCGTTCCACGCGAGGTTCACCAGGTGCGCGGCCACCTCGTCGCGCTTGGGCTTGCGGGCGTCCAGCCACCACTGGCCAGTGAGCGCCACCATGCCGACCAGCGCCTGGGCGTAGAGCGCGGCGAGCTTGTCGTCGTAGCCCCTGGCGGCGAACTGCCGGCCGAGGATGTGCTCGACCTGCCCGGCGATGTCGTTGAGCAGCGTGGAGAAGGTGCCGGTGGCGCTGGCCACCGGCGAGTCGCGGACGAGGATGCGGAACCCGTCCTGCTCCTCCTCCACGTAGCTGAGCAGCGCCATCGCCGCCTGCTCCAGCATCGCCCTGGGATGCCCGCCGTCCAAACTGGACACCATCCGGTCGAGCAGCGCCTGGGTCTCCCGGTCCACGACGACGGCGTAGATGCCCTCCTTGCCACCGAAGTGCTCGTACACCACCGGTTTCGAGACGTTGGCCCGGTGCGCGATCTCCTCGATCGAGGTGCCGTCGAAGCCCTTCTCCGCGAAGAGCTCGCGGGCGATGTGGACCAGCTGCTGCCTGCGTTCCGTTCCGGTCATGCGCACGCGGGCCACCGGGGTCGGCCGCACCCCGGTGGCCGCGTCGCGCTTTCCCCTCCGTCTGGCCGCCACCACGGCAGCCTAGACCCATCGGCTCAGCCGGACTCGGTCGCCAAGCGGGCCAGCCGGCGCGGGGTGGGCCAGCGGACGTTGGTCGCCCAGCCGAGCTTCTCGAACATCCAGATCAGTCGCGCGGAGATGTCGATCTGGCCGCGCTTGACGCCGTGCCGGGCCGACGTCGGGTCGGCGTGGTGCAGGTTGTGCCACGACTCACCGAACGAGAAGATCGCCAGCGGCCAGAAGTTGGCCGAGCGGTCGCGCGCGGTGAACGGGCGCTCGCCGATCATGTGGCAGATCGAGTTCACCGACCAGGTGACGTGGTGCAGGAAGGCCACCCGCACCAGGCCGGCCCAGAAGAAGGCGGTCAGCGCGCCCCACAGCGACCAGGTGAGCAACCCGCCGAGCAGTGCCGGCAATCCCAGAGTGAGCGCCGTCCACAGAAAGAACAGCTTGTCCACCTTCACGATCGCGGGGTCGCGGAGCAGATCGGGTGCGAACCGCTCGGCGTTGCTGCGGTCGCGTTCGAACAACCAGCCCATGTGGGCGTGCCAGAAGCCCTTGGCGATGGCCAGCGGCGAGGTGCCGAACGCCCACGGCGAGTGCGGGTCACCGTCCCGGTCGGAGAACGCATGGTGCCGGCGGTGGTCGGCGACCCAGGTGATCACCGGGCCCTGCACGGCCATGCTGCCGGCGATGGCGAGCGCCACCCGCAGCCAGCGCTTGGCCTTGAACGAGCCGTGGGTGAAGTACCGGTGGAAGCCGACGGTCACGCCGAGCCCGGAGAGCGCGTAGAAGAGGACGAACAGGCCGACATCCACCCAGGTGAGCCCCCATCCCCAGGCGAAGGGCACCGCGGCGACGAGCGCCACCAGCGGTGCGATGACACCGATGTAGACCGAGACCTGGACTCCATTGGTGCGCTGTCCGTCGAGGATGGGCTTCGGGCCCTTCCGGTCCGCTGGCTCGCCGGTGGTCGAGGAGCGATCGAGGGTTGCCGTCATACGTCTCACTTCTTCCCGGATGACCCGGGTGAGGGTCACCTAACCTACGATGCCGTAACTTACGCTACAGGAGGTTTCCCGCGCTCCGATAGACCGAAACCAGGAGCCCTCGAAGTGAGCACCCGCACGGTGTGTGACCGGCCTCTCAGCCAGGTTCGGCCTGGTCAGGCGGCCGGCGTCGGGCGAAGGCGCGACCACGGCACACTCCCCCCGCCGGGGTGACTATCCTGACCAGGCACGATCCGCCGTAGTGTAATTGGCAGCACTTCAGATTTTGGTTCTGACGGTCCAGGTTCGAGTCCTGGCGGCGGAGCAGGTTTCCTCCAGCGGACTCTCGGCGAGGGGGTGGGTGCGGCTGCACGACGAGACCCCGGCGGCGCGGGACACCGAGCCCTGTGACGCCCGTTCCCCTGACGCGCCCTCGCCCGAGTCCCCGTCGCAGGAGGCCCAGCCGCGAGAGGCGCCGTCCCGGGAGGCGCAGCGCCCGGCGCTGGGCGACATGTCCGACGCCTGGTTGCTCGGGCGCGCCCGGGAGCTCATCGCCATCGTGCAGCGCAGCGACCGCGACGAGCAGCTGCGGATCATCGGGACCCTGGACGAGCTGCTCGAGGAGACCCAGCGCCGCGGAGAGCCGATCCTCGTCGCGCAGCTGCTGCGGGCCGCCGCGCTCGCCCGGCTGGTCACCCGCGGCCAGGCCGCCGAGGCCGAGCCGCGGCTGGACGAGATGCTCGCGCACACCAAGCGGCACGGCCTCGCCCTGCTCCGCGCCGACGCGCACGCGTTGCGCGGCCGGCTGCTCGTGTTGTCCAGCCAGGAGGATGCGGCGCTCACCGAGATCGCCAGGGCACTGGCCATTCTGGACGACTCGGCCACACCGGACGTCCAACTCGGCCGCCGCGCGTGGGACCGGCTGCTGTCCTCGGCGCTGATCGACTGCTGGATCGTGCTCAACCAGCTCGGGGTGTACGAGGCCGCCGAGGAGGTCATCGCGCGGGCCCACCAGGCGGTGCGGGACAGCGCGGGGCCGCACGAGATCACCCTGCAGCTCATCAACCGGGTGAAGATGCTGCTCGGCTGGGGCCTGCGGTTGGAGCGGGTCGGCCGTGCCGACGAGGCGGGTGAGAAGTTCCGCACCGCGGCCTCGATGGCCATCGCGGTGGAGGCGCCGTTCGCCGAGTCGCTGTTCCCCCGCCGGCCGGGCGTCGCCGCCGTGGACCAGGTGGGCGTCCTGGCCGCCGCGCTGGCGCTGGCCGCGCCCAGCGCCGCGCACATCGACCGGCTGCGCAAGCTGCACTCCAGCCAGGGCTGGCCGCACGAGCACGTGATCGTCACCATCGCGCTGTCCCGCTGCCTGGTGGTGGACGGCCGGCGGGACGAGGCGATGGAGGTGCTGGCCGCCGCGCGGCAGGGGCAGGCGGAGGACAACTCCCAGCCGTCGATGCGGCTCAACCTGGTGCGCGAGATCGCCAAGCTCGGGCAGGAGGAGGACGCCGCCGCCCAGACCGAGAGCACGGCCGCCACACTGCTCGCCGGCTACGTCGAGGCGCTGGAGGCCGAGCTGTGGTCGCTGCGCGAGTCGCAGATCGCCACGCTGAACACCCGCCGCGAGCACGAGCGGCTCTCCGCCGAGCACGGCGCCATCACCCAGCAGGCCCTGCAGGACCCGCTCACCGGGCTGCCCAACCGCAGGGCGCTCGACGAGCGGCTGCGGGAGCTGGCCGCGTCGGCCGCGGCCCAGCCGCTGGCGGTGGCGCTGGTCGACCTCGACGGGTTCAAGGACGTCAACGACCGGCACTCACACGCCGAGGGCGACGACGTGCTGCGGGTGGTGGCCAGCACGCTGCGTGACGCGCTGCGCGGGGACGACCTGGTGGCCCGCTACGGCGGCGACGAGTTCATCGTGCTGCTGCCGGGCGCCCCGGTGTCGGCGGCCAAGCAGGCGCTGGGCCGCGCGGTCAGCGCGGTGGCGTCGCTGCCGCACCACCTCTCCCACGGGGTGACGCTGTCGGTCGGCCTGGTGTCGCTGCGCCCGCACGAGCGGGCCGAGCAGGTGCTCTCCCGCGCCGACGCGGCGATGTACCAGGCGAAGCGGCGGGGCGGGAACCAGGTGGCGTCGGCCACCTCGGCGGCGGGCGACGGCCTGCCGCCGGAGTACGCCGAGGACGGCGCGTCCGGCGACCCCACGTGGGAGCTGGAGGAGCACCCGTAGGATCTGGTCCGGCGAGGCCGTTCGCGCCACGCCCGCCGGCGTCGCCCTCCAGAGCGGGCACGGCCGGCCCGACCAGCGCGAACAGCCCGACCAGACCGAGCCCCGGAGCCTGTGAGGAGTGCCGTGACCGGCCCGCTCAGCACCCTGATCCTCGCCGCGGGCGAGGGCACCCGCATGCGTTCGTCCGTCCCGAAGGTCCTGCACCCGCTCGCCGGCCGCCCGCTGGTGGAGCACGCCGTGCGGGCCGCCGCCGGGCTGGACCCCGAGCACCTCGTGGTGGTGGTCGGGCACGGTCGCGCCGCGGTGGCCGAGCACCTGGACGTCGTGGGCAAGCTGCTCGGCCGACCGGTCGCCACCGCCGTGCAGGAGCAGCAGAACGGCACCGGCCACGCGGTGTCCTGCGCGCTCGCCGAGCTGCCCGTGGGGCTCACCGGCACCGTGCTGGTCAGCTACGGCGACGTGCCGCTGCTGGACACCGACACCCTCCGCGGGCTGCTGGCCGAGCACCACGGCAGCGACAACGCGGTGACCGTGCTCACCGCGGTCGTGCCCGACCCCTCCGGCTACGGCCGGATCGTGCGGGACACCGCCGGCGCGGTGACCGGGATCGTCGAGCACAAGGACGCCACACCCGAGCAGCTGGAGATCACCGAGATCAACTCCGGGGTGTACGCCTTCGACGCCCAGGTGCTGGCCGCCGCGCTCGCCCGGCTGTCCACCGACAACGCGCAGGGCGAGGCCTACCTCACCGACGTGCTCGGCATCGCGCGGGCCGAAGGGCGGCGGGTCGGCGCGCTGGTGGTGGACGACCCGTGGCTCACCGAGGGGGTGAACGACCGCGTCCAGCTCGCCGCGCTCGGCGCCGAGCTGAATCGGCGGATCGTGCGGCACTGGCAGCGGGCCGGGGTGACCGTGATCGACCCGGCCACGACGTGGATCGACACCGACGTCACGCTGGAGCGGGACGTGGTGCTGGAGCCCGGCGTGCAGCTGCGCGGCGCCACGACCGTGGGCGAGGGCGCGGTGATCGGCCCGGACAGCACGCTCACCGACGTCACCGTCGGCGCCGGGGCCACGGTGATCCGCACGCACGGCGCGGACGCCGTGATCGGCGCCGGCGCCACCGTCGGCCCCTTCGCGTACCTACGGTCGGGCACCCGGCTCGGCGAGCGCGGCAAGATCGGCACATTCGTGGAGACGAAGAACGCCGACATCGGGCGGGCCACCAAGGTGCCGCACCTGACCTATGTGGGCGATGCCACGATCGGCGAGCACAGCAACATCGGCGCGAGCAGCGTGTTCGTCAATTACGACGGGGTGAGCAAGCACCACACCACGATCGGCTCGCACGTGCGCACCGGCTCGGACAACATGTTCGTCGCGCCGGTGACCGTGGGGGACGGCGCCTACAGCGGCGCCGGCACGGTCATCCGGCGGAACGTGCCACCGGGGGCGCTGGCGGTCTCCGGAGCGCCGCAGCGCAACATCGAAGGCTGGGTGGCTCGGCGGCGGCCGGGCACCCCGGCGGCGGAGGCGGCCGAGGCCGCGCTCGCCGCGCAGGAGGAGACCGAGAACGACGGGGAGTCGCAAGCATGAGTCCGAAGTCCGGCACGCCGAAGAAGAACCTGATGCTCTTCTCCGGGCGGGCACACCCGGAACTCGCCGAGGAGGTGGCCCAGCACCTCAACGTGACGATCACCCCGCAGACCGCGCACAACTTCGCCAACGGCGAGATCTTCGTGCGGTTCAAGGAGTCCGTGCGCGGCACCGACGCGTTCGTGATCCAGAGCCACACCACGCCGATCAACGAGTGGATCATGGAGCAGCTGATCATGGTGGACGCGCTCAAGCGCGCCAGCGCCAAGCGAATCACCGTGATCATGCCGTTCTATCCCTATGCCCGGCAGGACAAGAAGCACAAGGGCCGGGAGCCGATCTCGGCGCGGCTCATCGCGGACCTGTTCAAGACCGCCGGCGCCGACCGGATCATGACGGTCGACCTGCACACCGCGCAGATCCAGGGCTTCTTCGACGGGCCGGTGGACCACCTGCTCGCGCAGACCGTGCTGGCCGACCACATCCGGTCGACCTACGGCGACGCCGAGATCACCGTGGTGTCGCCCGACTCGGGGCGGGTGCGGCTGGCCGAGAAGTGGGCCGCGCAGCTCGGTGACCGACCGATCGCGTTCATCCACAAGACGCGGGACCCGGACAGGCCGAACCAGGCGGTGGCCAACCGGGTGGTCGGGCACGTGCGCGGCCGGCTGTGCCTGCTGATCGACGACATGATCGACACCGGCGGCACGATCGTGAAGGCCACCGAGGCGCTGCTCGACGAGGGCGCGTCGGACGTGGTGATCGCGTCCACGCACGGGATCCTGTCGCCACCCGCCACCGAGCGGCTGGCGAACTGCAAGGCGCGCGAGGTGGTGGTGACCAACACGCTGCCGATCCCCGAGGAGAAGCGGTTCCCCGGGCTCACCGTGCTGTCGATCGCGCCCCTGCTGGCGAGGGCCATCCAGGAGGTCTTCGAGGACGGCTCCGTCACCAGCCTCTTCGACGGCAGCGCCTGAGCCGGCTCCCCTCGCTGGCTAGCCGTCGAGGAACATGACGGTCTCGGCGAGTGGGGCGCGCTCGATGCGGGGTCGCGGCGTGGACGTGTCCTCGAATCCGATCGACATGCCGCAGAACAGGATGAGGTCGTCGGGAGGCGATATCACGTCCGCCACGGTTCGGCGGTACACCGACCACGCCATCTGCGGGCAGCTGTGCAGCCCTTCAGCACGGAGCAGCAGCATGACGGTCTGCAGGTACATGCCGACGTCGGCCCACTGGGCCGGCCCCATGTCCCGGTCGACGTAGCAGAACAGGGCGGTGGAGGCGCCGAAGCAGTCCCAGTTCGCGGCGACCGCCCTGCTCCGTGCCCGCCTGTCCGCGCGGGAGATCCCGAGCGCGGCATAGCGCTGCTGGACGGCGGCGAACCGGCGCTCACGGTACGGAGACTTCAGCCGCGGCGGGTACATCTCGTACTCCCGCGCGTCCCCGGGGTCGCCTGCCGCGACGCGCTCCGCCGTGCGCTTCTTCAGCTCCGCCAGCGGAGCGCTGGTCAACACGTAGCTGCGCCACGGTTGGAGGTTCGCCCCTGACGGGGCGTGGGCAGCCGTGGAAAGGACACGATCGAGCACCGCTCTCGGAACGGGCTCGCCGGTGAACGCGCGTACAGCTCGGCGACTCGTCACCGCCTGGTAGACGTCCAAGGGCCGCCCCTCCCGTGCCGGTCCCACGGGGCCCGCCATGTCGGGCCTCTCCACCGTGTTGACGGTTGGCGAAGAGAAAAGGTGACCGACGCTCCCTCGGCTCCCGGCGTCGAGCCGCAGAACCAAACCACCGGCCCGGCCACGCCCAGCGGAAACACAGCCAACCATCCATTCCGACCACCTCGGGCAGCCGGTGGGCGACCGGCTCGGCGCGACGGCTCGAGTTGGGCTGTTCGAGTGATTGTCCCGAGACGGCACTTGCCGCGGGCGCCGAGGCGGCGACAGCTGGTGCCGTTCCGGTTACGGTAGGACACTCGTTTTGGCCTTGTGCGGGTGAGCGCGATGTCCGGACCGATGCGTTGGTCACGCGAGCGAGTTCGGGGCTGGGAGTTGTGGCGCCAGCCCCGCCGGGTCGTGGTGTACGTGCTCACCATCAACGCCGTCGCGGTCACGGTCACCACCGCCACCGCCTTCCTGACCCCGGTGCACAGCGTCGACCTCGTGCGGTTCGGGGTGCTCGCCGTGTGCGCGGTGGTCGCCGTCGAGGGCACCCGGCACATCGAGCGGCAGCGGGAGTACCACCGTTCCCCGATCGTGGCGACCGTGGACACGAAGGCCGTGGTGTCGTTCGCCGCGGTGATCGTGCTGCCGCCGGTGCTGGCGAGCGGAACGGTCGTGCTCACCTACCTGCTGGCGTGGTGGCGGAGCTGGCCGCAGGGGCGACCGGTGCCGGCCTACCGGTGGGTGTTCTCCTGCGGCACCGTGCTGTGCGGGACGCAGGCCGCGGTCGTGGTGCTCGCCCTGGGCATGCACCAGTACCCAGGTGTCCCGGACCCGGCGCCGCTGGCGGGGCTGGCCGATCTCGGCGTGATAGTCGCGGCCGCGGTGCTGCGGTGGGCCATCAACGCGGGACTGGTCATGGCCGCCATCGCGTTGTCCACCCCGCGGGTGACCGCTGCCGAGCTGTTCTCCGGTTTCGCCGACCAGCTGCTCGAGGCCGGCGCGATGGGCCTCGGGCTCGTCGCCGCGGTGATCCTCGTCGGTCCCCAGCCGCTCGTCCTGGCCGGGTTGGTGGTCGCCCTGATCGCGCTGCACCGTGGCCTGCTGCTCCCCCAATACCAGCGGGCCTCGCGCACCGACGCGAAGACCGGACTGGCCGAGGTCCGCTGGTGGCAACAGGTCGCGCAGAGCCTGTTCGACGCGACGCGCGTCCGCGGCGGCGCGCTCGGCCTGCTCATCGTGGACCTCGACCACTTCAAAGAGATCAACGACACCTACGGCCACCCCAACGGCGATCTGGTTCTGCGTGCGATCGCCACCGAGCTCGCCGCCGCCACCCGCGCCCAGGACACCTGCGGTCGCTGGGGTGGTGACGAGTTCTGCGTCGTGGCGCCCGACATCGGCGGCGACCACCGACTGCACCAGCTCGGCGAGCGCATCCGCCACCGCGTCCACGCGATCGCCGTCGACCTGCCCACCGGCGAGACCGTCACCGGCCTCACCATCTCTGTCGGCGGCGCCACCTACCCCGCCCCCGGAATCGACGGCCTCGACGCCCTCCTGCTCGCCGCCGACACCGCTCTCTACCGCGCCAAGAAGGCCGGCCGCGACCGCGTCCAGCTCAGCGGCATGGCCAACCGGCCGCCGCCGCCTCGCCGGCCCGAGTCCTCCGACCGACCGGGAGAGGACACCGGCTCACCGCACTGACACCGGCACGCGAACTCGTTGTGGTGAACCGATACCGACCCGTCCGCCAGCCGAGCCCACTTGTCCAGAATGGACCCAGTGACGAGGGCGGGCATCCGTCGGCCTCGATCGGCCGAGGCCGGCCTGGCTTCGACGTCCGGCCGGCTGCGTCACCCGTTCCGGGACTCCACGCATCAGATGAACCTGTCCGTGGCCCGGCCGTCACCGCCTACGCCCATGACGAAAACGGTGCACTGGCGCAGGGCCACCGAATAGCATCCCCGCATGCGGAAGTTCCCGGTTCGGAGTGAGCATGTGGTCGGTCGGCGGCCGCGACGAGTGGACCGCGAAGTGCCGGCGCGCCGAGGAGTTGGGCTACGACTCGATCACCGTGCCGGACCACCTGGGCACCGCGCCCGCGCCGTTCCCCGCGCTGGCCGCCGCCGCGGCGGTCACCGAGCGCGTCCACCTCGGCCCGCTGGTGTTGAACGTCCCCTTCTACACCCCGGCGCTGCTCGCCCGCGACATCGCCGACACCGTACGGCTCGCCGGCGGCCGGTTCGAGCTCGGCCTCGGCGCGGGGCACATGAAGGCCGAGTTCGACGGCGCCGGGCTGCCGTGGCGACCGCTGCCGCACCGCGTCGACCAGCTCGCCCGCGCACTCGACGAGCTGCCCCGGCTGCTGGCCGAGTCGGCGGTGCCCACGCCACCGTTGCTGGTCGCCGGCAACTCCAACGCCGTGCTGACCCTCGCCGCCGAGCACGCCGACATCGTGGGGTTCGCCGGGCTCCGCCAGGTGCCCGGCCGCCCGCCCGGCACCTTCGACGTCGCCGGCGCCGACGCTCTCGCGGAACGGGTCGGATTCGTCCGAGCCAGGACCGCCCGCGACCCCGAGTTCAACTTCCTCGTCCAGCACGTCGCGATCACCGACGACCCCGCCGCGGAGCTTCGCCGCTGGGCGGCACCGGCCCCGTACCTCGACCCGGACACGCTGGCGGACGCCCCGCAGCTCCTGGTCGGCCGCATCGAGCAGGACCTGGTGGACCGGGTGGTCGAGCTGCGCCGGCGGTTCGGCTTCTCCTACCTGACCGTGTTCGAGCCCGCGATGGAGACCTTCGCCCCGGTGGTGCGGGCGCTGCGCGGCCGGTAGCGAACCCCGTAGGGCAACCCGCCGATCAGGTGAGCAACGCCGGGAATTAAACTGTGCAGGTTGTCTCGGCGAGGCGGGTGACACATGGTGCCCGACGTGATCGACGCGGCGGCTTGAGCGCCACGCGCCGACCGCACGTTGTGGAGCTCGCCGCCGGGCAGCCGCAAGCAACAGCCACGAGCAACACCGCCTGATCCCCATCGCAAGGAGAGCAAGACCGTGTCCGAGGTACGTCTGACCGTCGAGCCGCGCACCGAGTTCGGCAAGGGCGCCGCACGCCGCACCCGTCGCGCCGGCAAGATCCCCGCGGTGCTCTACGGCCACGGCACCGACCCGCGGCACCTCGCGCTGCCCGCCATTGAGTTCGCCCGCCTGATCAGGGAGAACGGCCAGAACGCCGTGCTCACCCTGAACGTCGCCGGCGCCGAGGAGAAGGCGGAGAAGGCCACCGAGCTGGCGCTCACCAAGACCATCACCGTGCACCCGCTGAAGAACTACATCGAGCACGTCGACCTGCTGGTCGTCAAGCGCGGCGAGAAGGTCACCGTGGACGTGCCGATCGTGCTGACCGGCGACCCGGCGCCCGGCAACCTGGTGACCCACGAGCTCGACGCCCTGCAGGTCGAGGTCGACGCGCTGCACATCCCCGAGCAGTTCGAGGTGTCCGTCGAGGGCGCCGAGGCCGGCACCCACATCACCGCCGGCCAGGTCGCCCTGCCGCGTGGTGCCACGCTGATCAGCGACCCCGAGTCCCTGATCGTCACCGTGAGCGAGGCCCCGAGCGAGGCCGCGATGGAGGCGTCGGTCGACACCGAGGGCGCCGGCGTGGTCGAGGACAAGCCGGAGACCGAGGAACCCGGCGAAGACGCCGAGTAACCGGCGGTGGCGCAGGACCTTCCGGGGGCCGGCGAGCAGGTGCTGCTCGTCGGCCTCGGCAACCCTGGCCCGCGCTACGCCGGCAACCGGCACAACATCGGCTTCCTGGTGCTCGACGAGCTGGCCGCGCGGATCGGCGGCCGGTTCAAGGCGCACAAGGGCGGCGCCGAGGTGCTCGAGGGCCGGCTCGCGGGGCGCAGGGTGGTGCTGGCCAAGCCGCGGTCGTTCATGAACCTCTCCGGTGGCCCCGTGGCAGCCACCGCGCGGTTCTACAAGATCGAACCGCAGGGCCTCGCCGTCGTGCACGACGAGCTGGACCTGCCGTACGGCGCGCTGAAGCTGCGGCTCGGCGGTGGGGAGAACGGGCACAACGGGCTGCGCTCGATCAGCAAGTCGCTGGGCACGAAGGAGTACTACCGGGTGCGCTTCGGGATCGGGCGCCCGCCGGGGCGGATGGACCCCGCCGACTACGTGCTCAAGGACTTCTCGGCGGTGGAGCGGCGGGAGTTGCCGCTCAACGTCGACCGCTGCGCCGACGCCGTCGAGGCGCTCGTCACCAACGGCCTGGCGGCCGCGCAGAACTCGTTCCACGCGAGCTGACCACACTGTCGCTCTCTGTGTTTGTCGGCTCACCCAAAGGCGTCGACTTTGCCCCCTGTTCGAGTCGAGGACAGGGTCAGGGCTGGCGGGCCGCACTCCCGGCCGATAGGACGGAAAGCGGTCAAGGGACAGGCCGCGCGACGACCACCGGGCATCGACCGAGCCCCGGCGAGGGAGGAGCGCAGGTGGGAGGAGTGCGGCCCAGAAGACACTGCCGACCAAGCCGAGCCCGGGAGAGAGCCGATCGATGTCCTTCACCGCTGACGACGCCACGCACGTCGAGTTCGCCACCGCACCCATCGGTCGCCGCGGCTACGCCAAGCACGAGGTCGACGACTTCGTCCGGCGGATCGCCAAGACGCTGGCCGGCGAGGACGATCTCACCGCCGCCGAGGTGCACCACGTCGAGTTCGGCCGGCCGCTCATCGGCAAGCGCGGGTACGACGAGAAGCAGGTGGACGAGTTCCTCGACGCCGTCGAGGACGAGCTGATCCAGCGCAGCGGGATGAGCCGGACCGCGCACCAGGTGCCGCCGGCCCGGCAGGAGGACCAGGCCACGGCGTCCCCCCGCGACCTGCAGGAGTCCGAACGCCGCTAGACGATCCCCGGGAGCAGCAGATGGCAGTCACCGTCGAGGACGTGCGGAACATCCGGTTCGAGCGGGCCGCCATCGGCACCCGCGGCTACCATCCGGCGGAGGTGGACGCGTTCCTCGACCGGGTCGTTGACACCCTCGCCGGAGAGGACCACCTCACCGCCGCGGACGTGCACAGCGTCGCGTTCGCCAGGGCGCCGCTGGGCAAGCGGGGTTACGACCAGGCCGCGGTGGACGCGTTCCTGCAACTCGTGGAGAGCACCCTGACCGGCCTCGGCGGCCCGACCGCCGCGAACGGCACCGCCTACGTCGCGCCGGCGCTGGAGCACAGCCACGTGCGCAAGCCCCTGTGGCGCCGGGTCCGTCCCTAGCCGGTCGGCATCGCGCGGAACCACGTGAACCCGATCAGTCGGCGTTGCCGGCGATGCGGTCGGCGTACTGCTGGGCGGTGGCGGCGCGGCGCACCTTGCCGGACGGCGTCTTCGGCAGCGAGCCGGGCGAGAGCACCACCACCGAGTACGGCCGCATCTCCACCGCGTCCCGCACGCGGGCCGCGACGTTCTTCGCCAGTGAGCGCTCCGCCTCCGCGTCACCGGCCAGTTTGGACTCCAGCACCACGGCGAACCGCTCCCGCCGGGTGCCCGCGTCGAGCCGCACCGCCACGGCGTTGCCGGCGCGCACGCCCTCCACCGACATCGCGGCGCGCTCGATGTCCGTCGGGTAGATGTTGCGGCCGCCCATGATGATGACGTCCTTGGCCCGGCCGCAGATCAGGAGCTGCCCGTCCACCAGGTACCCCAGGTCGCCGGTGGCCAGCCAGCCCTCGGCGTCCTGCGTCGGCCGTGGCCCTTCCATGGTCAGGTAGCCGGGGGTCACCGCCTCGCCGCGCAGCCGGATCTCCCCGACCTCCCGCTCGCCGAGCACGGCGCCGTGCTCGTCCACGATCCGCGCCTCCAACCCGGGCAGCGGGCGGCCGAGCTTGGCGAACGTCCGCACCTCGTCGGTGCCGCGCCGCGGGTCGCCCTCGGGCACCGGTACGGCGCGGTTCTCCGCCTCCAGCGCGTGCGCCTCCACCACGTCCATCGACAGCCCCGAGCCGACCGGCACGAACGACACCGCCAGCGTCGTCTCCGCCATGCCGTACGCGGGGAACACCGCCTCGGGCCTCAGCCCGAACCGGGCGCCCGCCTCGGTGAAGCCGCGCACGGCGGCCTCGTCGATCGGCTCTGCGCCGTTGAGCGCGATGCGCAGGCTGGACAGGTCGTAGGCGTCGTCGTCGTCGACCTTGGCCAACCGGCGCCCGACGATGGCGTAGGCGAAGTTCGGCGCGGCGGTGGCGGTGCCGCGGTACTTGCTGATCAGCTGGGGCCAGATCAGCGGGCCGGAGAGGAACTCCACCGGGGTGACCTTGACCAGCTCGACACCGAAGGTCATCGGCAGGGTCAGGAAGCCGACCATGCCCATGTCGTGGAAGGTGGGCAGCCAGGACACCATGATGTCCGCGTCGAACCGGAACTCCGCGGCCTCCACCATCGCGGTGATGTTCGCGAGCAGGTTGCGGTGGGTGATCCGGACGGCCTTCGGCTCGGCGGTGGAGCCGCTGGTGAGCTGTAACAACGCCTGGTCGTCCTCGCCGGTCGGCACCGGCTGGCCGATCGGCTCGGCGGTGAGCAGGTCGTCGATCATCGTGTGCCGGATGCCGTGCTCGGTGAGCACCGGGGCGAGCTGGTCGAACGGCGAGCCGAGCAGCACCAGCCGGGAGTCGATCATGCCGAGGACGCGGACGGTGTCCTCGGCCCACTCGGCGAGGTCGGTGCGCGGGGTGGGCTGGTGCAGCATCGTGACGCTGCCGCCGGCCAGCCAGACACCCTGCACGGTGGGGGCGATCAACGCCGGCGCGGCGGCCAGCACCGCGACGGCCGCGCCCGGCTCCAACCCGCCGGCGACGAGACCGCCGGCGACCCCGCGGGCCTGCTCGTGCACCTCCGCCCAGGTCTGGCGGACGGGCTCGTGCGGCTCCCCGGTGACCATGCCGCGCTGCCGACCACCCGCGGCCGCCGAGGCGACCATCGTCTCCACGAACCGACTCATGGGCTCACCTTAACCAGTCGGCGAGATCGACCGCGGGGCTATAGCTGCTCTATCGTCTGGCGATCATGACGGAGATCGCGCCATGGGCCGCGCCGGCGGCCCGCCGTCGGTTGCAGGAGGTGGCCGCCGCGGTCACCAACCGGACCGGCCCGACGGAGGTCGCCGAGACGGTGCGGGCCGCGCTGGCCGCGCACCGGCGGCAGTTCGACGACGAGGGGATCGTGCTCTACGCCGGGACCAACGTGCCGAGCTCGGCCGCGCTGGCGGCGTACGACCCGGCCGTGTCCACCCGGCCGAGCATGGGCTGGCCGGGCGAGAAGTACCAGACCGGTCTGGACCACCTGGACACGCTGGAGGTGCTGGCGCCGCTGCTGGTGGCCGAGCGGATGGCGGGTCGGTTCGCCGAGGTGCGGCTGCCGAGCGCGACGATGGCGAACCTGGCCGTCTACCGCGCGCTCGCCGAGCCGGGGGACACGGTCGCGGTGTTGCCGGAGGCCGCCGGGGGGCACGCGAGCCACCACGCGTACGGGGCGGCCGGGATCCGCGGGCTGCGGGTGGTGGACCTGCCCTACGACGCCGGGGCGCTCGGGATCGACCACGCGGCGCTGCCCGGGTTCCTGCGCGCGCACCGGCCGCGGCTGGTGGTGGTCGGGGCGAGCCTGATGCTGTTCCCGCACGACGTCGCGCGGGTGCGGGCGGCGGTGGACGAGGTCGGGGCGACGTTGGTGTACGACGCGTCGCACGTGGCGGGGCTGGTGGCGACCGGGCTGTTCCAACGGCCGCTGCCGGAGAGGGCGCACGTGGTGACGTTCTCGACGTACAAGTCGTACGGCGGGCCGCCCGGCGGGTGCGTGGTGACGCGGGACGAGAGGTTGGCGGAGCGGATCTCGCTGGCGGCGTATCCGGGGATGCTGGCCAACTACGACGTCGGGCGGCTCGGTGCGCTGGCGATCGCGACGGCCGAGTTGGGGACGCCCGCGGGTCGCCGGTACGCGGAGCGGTGTGCCGGCAACGCGCGGGCGTTCGCCGAGGCGCTGCACGACGCGGGTTTCGCGGTGACCGGGGCCGGGCGCGGGTTCACGCGGTCGCACCACGTGGCGGTGGACGCGGCCGGGTGCGGCGGCGGTGAGGCCGCGGCGGCCCGGCTGGCCGCGGCGGGGATCTACCTGAGCGCGATCGGGCTGCCGGGGCAGGGGCCGGTGGCGGAGGGGTTGCGCGGGCTGCGGATCGGCACCCAGGAGGTCACCCGCCGCGGCTTCGGGGCGGAGCACCTGCGGGTGGTGGCGGCCCTGATGCGCCACGTGCTCCTCGACGGCACCGACCCCGCCGAGATCCGCCCCGAGGTCGTCGCCCTGCGCCGCTCGGTGTCCGAAAAGGACTCGACCGACTGACTACCGCCGGCTCGGCCGTGGACCACGAGCTACACTGTGGACGGCGCCCATCCGGGCCGATTCACCGGCACGGCACGGGTTTTCACCGCATCAAGGGTTTCACCGCACCGTTTTCGATCTTCGCGGCCCCTCTAGAGTAGCCCCCACCCATCCCGGGGGCCGGCCCCGCTTCCAGTCTACCCGGCATCGGTGGGGAGGAGCTGGTTCTCGCGAAGTTGTGGACAACTCGCGGGGTTTTCGGGGTGTGAACGGGCCGTTCACGCCCGAGTTCACTCGGATGGGCGCCTTGTGGGAGTGGTGGCGGACGGCGCCGTGGCGGTCGTTACGGGCTGTCGGTCCTGCCGATCGTCGTGGCGGGCCGGAGCCACGGGCAGGCCACCACCGAGCTGGCATCGCGACAGCGGGAAGCCCGAGAGCCCCGGGAGGAACAGAGCGGCGTGACGGCTACTCCAGCGCCTCGGACACCGCCAGCCAGCGCTCCTCGACGCCCTCCTTCTCCGCCTGGAGCGCCTTCAGCTCCGTGTTGAGTCGCATCAGGCGGTCGGGGTCGGTGGCGGCCTCGGCCAGGGCGTCGTGGAGCTCCGATTCCTTCCGGTGCAACGTGTCCAGCCGCCGCTCGAGGCGGCCCAGCTCCTTGCCCGCCGCGCGGCGCTCGGCCGCCTCGCTCTTCCGCCGCTCGCTCGCGCCGGCTCGCTCGCCCGCGCCGGCCCGCCCGGCAGTCCCGGACCGCCCACCGGCGCCACCCCGCCCGGAAGCCGACACGCCGGCAACGAACCCGCCGGCAGCGGACCCGCCGGCAGCGGACCCGCCCGCCGCCGACGTACCGGCAGCGGGCAGCGTGTCCCGCCGGCTCAGGTACTCCTCGATCCCCCCGGGCAGGTGGGTCACCCGGCCGTCACCGAGCAGGGCGACCACCGTGTCGCACACCCGCTCCACCAGGTACCGGTCGTGCGAGACCACCACCAACGTTCCCGCCCACGAGTCGAGCAGGTCCTCCAGCTGCTGCAACGTGTCGATGTCCAGGTCGTTGGTCGGCTCGTCGAGCAGCAGCACGTTCGGCTCCGCCATCAACAGCCGCACCAGCTGCAGCCGCCGGCGCTCGCCACCGGACAGGTCCGCCACCGGCGTCCACTGCCGCGCCGGCGGGAACCCCAACTTCTCCGCCAGCTGCGACGCCGACAGCTCCTGCTTGCCCAGCACCACCCGCCCGGCGACGTCCTCCACCGCCTGCAGCACCCGACGGTCCCCCGGGAGATCCTCGAGCTCCTGCCGCAGGTGCGCCAGCCGCACGGTCCTGCCCTCGACCCGCCGCCCGCTCTCCGGCCGCACCTCACCGGCCAGCAATCGCAGCAGCGTGCTCTTGCCGGAGCCGTTGACCCCGACGACACCGATCCGATCGCCCGGCCCGATCCGCCAGGTCACCGAGTCCAGCAGGCACCGCCCGCCAACCGACAGCGACACGTCCTCCAGCTCCAGCACCGTCCTGCCGAGCCGCCGCCGGGCGAACGACATCAGCTCCACGGTGTCCCGCGGCGGCGGCACGTCCGCGATCAGCGCCTCGGCCGCCTCCACCCGGTACCGCGGCTTCGACGTCCGCGCCTTCGCACCCCGCTGCAACCACGCCAACTCCTTGCGCGCGAGGTTGCGCCGCTTCTCCTCGGCGTCGGCCGCCCGGCGGGCCCGCTCGGCCCGCGCGAACACCCAGTCGGCGTACCCGCCCTCGTACTGCTCGACCCGGCCACCGGCGACCTCCCAGGTCCGCTGGCACACCGTGTCCAGGAACCATCGGTCGTGCGTCACCACCACCACGGCCACCTTCCGCTCCCGCAGGTGGTCGGCCAGCCAGCGCACCCCCTCGACGTCCAGGTGGTTGGTCGGCTCGTCCAGCACCAGCAGGTCGAGCTCACCCACCAGCGCCGCGGCCAGCGCGACCCGCCGCCGCTCCCCGCCGGACAGCTGCGCCGTCGGCGTCTCCAGGCCGAGCGCCACCACCCCGAGCCCGGTGACGATCGACCGCACCCGCGCGTCGGCCGCCCACTCGTGCTCGGCGGCATACCCGGACAGCACGGCGTCACGTACCGAGCTCCCCGCCGGCAGCTCGGTACGCTGGGTCACCACCGCCATCCGCAGCCCGCTGGCCCAGCTCACCCGTCCCGCGTCCGGCCCGGCGATCCCGGCGAGCACCTCCAGCAGCGTCGTCTTGCCACCCCCGTTGAGCCCCACCACGCCGATCCGCTCACCCCGCGCCACACCGAGCGAGACGTTGTCGAGCAGCGGCCGGACACCGTAGGACTTGTGCACCGACTCCAGGTTGACGAGATTGACCACAAACGATCCTTTTCGGACGATCCAGAAGGGCGACTAGGCGTGCACCTGCGGCGGTGCCGGCCGCGGCGAGTCGTCGCCGCCGACCACCCGCGCGCCCGGCACCGGCCCGTGCGCCACCCGCACGGTCCGGCAAACCCCCGCGCCGGCCAGCTCGGCGGCCACCGCCAGCGCCGACTCCGCGTCGGTGCAGAGGAACGCGCAGGTGGGGCCGGAGCCGGACACCGTGCCGGCCAGCGCGCCGGCGTTGACCCCCGCCCGCAGCGTGCGGCGCAGCCCCGGCCGCAGCGACACGGCGGCGGCCTGCAGGTCGTTGCCGAGCAGCAGGGCGAGCTGCCGCGGATCCCCGGACGAGAGCGCCTCCACCACCGGGTCGTGCGAGCCCACCCGCGGCGGGTCGCCCTGCGCCCGCAGCCGGTCCAGCTCCTGGTACACCCGCGGGGTCGACAGGCCCCGCTGGTCGAACGCGAGCACCCAGTGGAACGTGTGCCGGGACAGCACCGGCACGAGCTGCTCCCCTCGGCCGGTGCCCAGCGCGGTGCCGCCGTACAGCGCGAACGGCACGTCGCTGCCGAGCTCCGCCGCGACATCGGCCAGCTCGTCCCGGCTGATGTCCAACCGCCACAACGACGCCAGCCCCACCAGTGTCGCGGCGGCGTCGGCGCTGCCCCCGGCCATGCCACCGGCCACCGGGATGCCCTTGTTCAGCACCACTCGCACCGCGGCCTCGCCGCCGGACCTGCCGACGTGCGCGGCCAACGTCTGCACGGCCCGCCAGGCCAGGTTGTCCGCGCCGGTCGGCACCGAGTCCTGCCCCTCGCCGTACACCTCGACGCCGGGCTCCTCCGCCACCGCCACGGTCACCTCGTCGGTGAGCGAGACCGCCTGGAAGACCGTGGCCAGCTCGTGGTAGCCGTCCGCGCGCAGGTCACCGACCGAGAGGTGCAGGTTGATCTTGGCTGGCACTCTCACGGTGACGGGCGGGGGTACGACGGCGAGCACGGTCCCAAGCCTACGTGGCCGAACCGCCCGATCGGCGCGGAACGGCCAGCTCGAGCGCGACCTCGAGGGCGACGTCCCGCGGCGGCGGCGCGACCCGGCCGGAGCTGAACATGGGGTTGGCCCCGAGGATCAGCGCCACCAGCGCCAGCCGGGCGCGCAACTGCGTCGCCGGATCCTCGTCGTCGGCGCAGATCAGCTGGAACAGCTCCGCCAGCTTCTCGCCGAGGGTGTGCTTGAGCCCCAGCTCGCGCATCGCCGGCATGTTCTGCTGCACGAACTCCATCACCGGCCCGAACCGCTGGTCGACGAGCGCGGCGAAGCGGCGCAACACCTCCTCGCGCGCCCGCGGGCGCTCCCCGGCCCACTCGAGCAGCTCGTCGAGCGCCGCGGAGAGGTCGGCGACGAGGCTGTGCACGATGTCCTCCTTGGTGCGGAAGTGGTAGTAGAGGGCGGCCTTCGTCACGCCCAGCCGCTCCGCGATCTCCCGCAACGAGGTCTTCTCGTAGCCCTGCTCGACGAACAGCTCCAGCGCCACCCGCTGGATGCGCTCCCGGGTGTCGCCGCGTCGACCCGCCATCCACGTCCTTCCTGAGAACCGCTCGTTCCGGAGCGCAGGAACTTACTTGACGGCCGGCTAGTTTTGGCTACCGTGACGAACAGGCGTCCTAACTAGCCGGCCGGTAAGTTCTCACCGCCGTCCGAGTCTACCGCCCGGCCCCGTCCCGCTGGTGGAGGAGAACCATGACCGCGCTCGCCCCGACACTCGCCGACCGGCGCGCCGAGCGCCGCCGTTGGTGGGGCCTCGCCGCCATCGGCATGGCCCAGCTGCTGGTCCTCGTCGACGTCACGATCATGACGATCGCGCTGCCCTCCGCCCAGCGCGACCTCGGGATGTCCGACGCCACCCGGCAGTGGGCGATCACCGGCTACACGCTCGCCTTCGGTGGCCTGCTGCTGTTCGGCGGGCGGCTCGCCGACCGGCTCGGCCGGCGGCGGACGCTGCTCGGCGGCACGGTCGGCTTCGCGCTCGCCTCGGCGGTCGCCGGCGCGGCCGCCACCCCGGAGACGCTCGTCGCCGCCAGGGTGGGCCAGGGCGTGTTCGCCGCGCTGCTGGCCCCGTCGGCGGTGTCGCTGCTGACCATCATGTTCACCGAGCCAAGGGAGCGGGCCAGGGCGTTCGGCCTGTTCAGCGCGATCGTGCTGTCGGGCGCCGCGCTCGGTCTGGTGGTGGGCGGGGCGCTCGCCGAGTACCTCGGCTGGCGGTGGTGCATGTACGTCAACCTGCCGGTCGCGCTCGTCGCGACCGTGCTCGGCGCGGTGGTCCTTCCGCACGCCGAGGCGCACCGGGACACCCGGCTGGACTGGGTGAGCGCGCTGCTGGGCGGGGGCGGCACGGTCGCGCTGGTCACCGGGCTGACCCAGCTCGCCGAGCGGGGCACCGAGCCGGTCGGGGTGATCGGCCTGCTCGGCGCGGCGGTCGTGCTGCTCGGCGGGTTCGTGCTGCGGCAGGCCAGAGTCCGCGGCGCGCTGCTACCGCTCGCGGTGCTGGCCGACCGGGCCAGGGCGGCCGCGTTCGGCACCATCGCGATCGCCGCGTTCGGGATGTTCGGGATGCTGCTGTTCCTGACCTTCCAGATGCAGGCGGTGCTCGGCTACGGCCCGCTGGCGACCGGCGCGGCGTTCCTGCCGTTCGTGGCGGTCAACGTGCTGGTGTCCACCCAGCTCACCCGCCGGCTGGTGCCCCGGGTGGGGCCCCGACCGCTGCTGTTCACCGGCCTGCTCGTGCTGGCGGTGGGGCTGCTCGCGCTCACCCGGCTGTCCGCGACCAGCTCCTATGCCGGGGTGCTGCTGCCGGCGATGCTGCTGGTCGGTGCCGGCGCGGGGCTGGCGATGCCGACCGTGATGAACACCGCCACCGCCGGCGTCGCCCCGCGACACACCGGCGTGGCGTCGGCGTTCCTCACCACGTGCCAGCAGGTCGGCGGCTCGCTGGGCACCGCCGTGCTGAACACGGTCGCGGCCGGCGCGACGGCGGCCGTGGCCGGCGCGGGCCCGACAGCCCAGCCGCCGGCCGCGGCGACCGTGCACGGCTACGCGGTGGCCAGCGGCTGGGGCGCCGCGGTGCTCGCCGCCGGCGCCGTCGCCATGGGCCTGCTCAGCGGCTCCGGAGCCCGCGGGCGGGACGGGATCAGGCGGCGACGACGGCCTGCGGGCCGCGCACCTGGTGGGTGACCCGGCCGCCCTGCTCGACGACCCAGGCCACCGCGCCGTCGGCGCGCTCGCCGCGCAGGCCGAGCCGGAACCGGGCCACCGGGGTGTCCCCGATCCGGGTCAACCCGCCGCCGATGGTGGCCACCTCCACACCGAAGCGGGTCGCCGCCTCCGGCAGCAGCGCCCCGACCGCGGCGAACCCGACCAGCACGACGTCCACGACGCGGTCGTAACCGGCGACCTGCGCGGCGGGGGTGTCGATCGCCGGCAGCAACGCGCGGGCCGCGGCGCTGCCCGGGTCGGTCAACAGCCCGAGCACCGTCCCGCTCTCCACGAGCGTGCCCTGCTCCAACACGGCCACCCCGTCGCAGACCCGGCGCACCACCCCGGGATCCCGCGTCGCCAGCACCACGGTCACGCCGAGCTCGGCGCGGGCTCGATCGAGCACGGTCAGCACGGCACCGGCCTCCTCCGGCGACACACCGCCGGTGGGGTCGTCGGCGAGCAACACGGCCGGCGCCGCGGCCAGCGCCCGCGCCACCTCGACGCGCCGACGCTGCCCCGGCGTCAGCTCGGTCGGCTGCTGCGTGGCCCGCGCGGTCAGGCCGACCAGGTCCAGCAGCGTGCCGACCCGGCTGCGCCGCTGGGGGCCGGCCACCCCGAGCCGCTCCAGCGGGGCGGCCACGTTGCCGGCCACGGTCCGCTCGGCGTGCAGCGGGGTCCGCGGGTCGACCACGGCCAGCTGTCGGCGCACCTCGCGCAGCCGCCGCCCCTCAAGCGCGGCGGTGTTGACGCCGTCCAGCCGGACCACCCCACGGTCGGGGCGCTCCTGCAGCGCGAGGCACCGGGCGAGGGTGGACTTGCCGGACGCGGCCGGGCCGACGACACCGAACAGGGAACCGGCGTCGATGTCCAGGCTCACGTCGCGCAGTGCCACCACGGGACTGCTCTTGCCGGGGAAGGTCTTGCTCAGGTTCTCGACAGTGATCACGAATGCTCCAAAGCCAGTGGCGCGGCCGCGGTCGCCCGGGCGCGCGAGGTCGAGCGAAACCGTCCGGTGTGGACGGCGTGGCGGGTTTCGGAAGGGGCGCTGTCAGGCGGAGAAGGTCGAGCGACGACAGGCACTCACGGTGCGGCGGCACTCGTCGACTACTCGACGCCTGGTGAGCATTCGTGACCGATACACATGTCCTCCATCGGTCCTGGCGGTAGCACCTGCCCGCGAGCGGGTGGTTGCTGCGGCGTCACGGAGCCAGGTCTCTCGGCCGCTCGGGATGGATGCCTTTGCAGTACACCCGAAGCGTACCGCCCGGCGCAAGTCCCCTGACCCACGTCACACTCACGCCGTGTCCGCGCCCTGTGTACGGGCGTTCGCGTCGCAGGACGCGGACGCGCGTACAGGGAACGCGGACACGCGTGCGGGGAACGCGGACACGGTTAGCGGGCGGCGGCGATGCGGGCGAAGTCGGTGACGGTGAGCTGCTCGCCGCGGGTGCGGGGGTCGACACCGGCGCGGAGCAGCACCTCCTCGGCGTGGGCCGGCGAGCCCGCCCACCCGGCGAGCGCGGCGCGCAGCGTCTTGCGCCGCTGGGCGAAGGCCGCGTCGACCACGGCGAACACGGCGTCCCGGTCGGCGCCGGCGGGTGGCGTGCCGCGCTCGAACGCCACCAGCGCCGAGTCGACGTTGGGCACCGGCCAGAACACCGACCGCGGCACGGCGGCCACCTTGCGCGCCGTGCCGTACCACGCCAGCTTCACGCTCGGCACCCCGTACACCCGGCTGCCGGGGCCCGCGGCCATCCGATCGGCGACCTCGGTCTGCACCATGACCAGCGCGCGGACCAGCGACGGCAGCTCGGCCAGCAGGTGCAGCACCACCGGCACGGCGACGTTGTACGGCAGGTTGGCGACCAGCGCGCCGGGCGGTTCGGGCAGCTCGGCGGCCCGCACCCGCAGCGCGTCCGCGGTCAGCACGGTGAGCCGGCCGGCCGCGTCGGGCGCGTGCTCGGCGACCGTGCCGGGCAGCCGGGCGGCCAGCACGGGGTCGATCTCCACGGCGGCGACCCGCGCCCCGGCGGCGAGCAGGCCGAGGGTCAGCGAGCCGAGGCCGGGGCCGACCTCCAGCACCGCGTCGCCGGGGCCGACCCCGGCCAGCTCGACGATGCGCCGCACGGTGTTGGCGTCGTGCACGAAGTTCTGGCCGAGCTTCTTGGTCGGCCGCACGTCCAACTCCGCGGCCAGCCCGCGGATCTCGGCGGGCCCGAGCAACGCCGGTTCGGTCACCGGCCCAGCCTAGGCAGGGCCGGTCGGCTCAGCGCGGCAGGCCGAGCTTGCTCGAACAGTGCGGCCAGGCGCCGTAGCCGCCGCGGGCGTCGCGCAGCTTGGTGGCCACGGCGATCTGCTGCTCGCGGGTGGCCTGGTGCGGGTACGCGGCGTACTGCGAGCCGCCGTAGGCGTCCCAGGTGCCCTTGTTGAACTGCAGGCCGCCGTAGTAGCCGTTGCCGGTGTTGATCGACCAGTTGCCGCCGGACTCGCACTGGGCCAGCCGGTCCCACACCGCGCCGTCGGCGATCGGCGGCACCGCGGGCTTCTTGGTGCCCACCCGGACGACCTTCGGCTTGGCCTCCTTGACGACCTTCTCGGAGAGCTCCTCGCGCTTCACTTCCTGGTCGTTCTTCTTCGTGACCCGGTAGGTCACGATCTTCTCGCCGGGGGTGCCCTCCTCCTCGACGATCTGCTTGCCCTGCTCGAGGTCGGGATCCTTGATCTCCTCGACCGGCGGGTCGATGGTCTCGGTCTCGTTGACGACCGACACGCCGGTGCGGCTGATGTGCACCTCGGCGCCGTCGAGCAGCTTGAAGTCCATCCCGCCGTCGATCTCGTCCTCCGGGCCGAGGGTGAGGTGGAGCTCCTGGAGCAGCTCCCCCGCGGTGACCGCGTTGGTGGTCAGCTCGCGCGGCTCGTTGCCGCCGTCGAAGACGGTGACGTGCTTGAGTGTCTTGACCTCCAGGGTCATCCCCTCCAGCGGCACCTCGCCGTTCGGCGGGACGGAGAACCACGTGCCCTGCCGGACGAGGTCCCGCAGGCCGAGCTGGGTGAGCGCGTCGCCGACGCTGGTGGCCCGCACCCACGAATCGCGCGGCGTGCCGTCGACGATCAGGTTCAGCTTGCGGCCGCGCTCGAGCTTGATGACGCCGCCGTCGCCGACCTCCGTCTGCGGCGAGGGGGACAGCGCGTCGTGCGCGCCGACGCTGAGGCCGGCGTCCTCCAGCACCTCGCCGACCGTGTCGCCGAAGCTGCGGACGGTCTGCCGCTCGCCGTCGACCTCCACGGTGACGGTCTTGTTCATCGCCATCGCGGCGGCGCCACCGCCGGTCAGCGTGATCAGCGCGGCGAGCACGGCGCCCTTGAGGAAGCGGCGCTTCCACGTCCTGGTGGCGCTGGCCAGCTCGGGCTCGGGCTCCTCGACCGCCTCGGCCGCCGCGGTCCTGGCCACGCGGTCCTGGCTCGCCTCGTCCGGCAGCGGGAGCGCCGGGAGCATGGTGGTCTCGGCGTTGATCAGCCGGATCAGCTCGTCGACGTCGACCGAGGCCTCGGCCATGAGGTCGTCGGCGTCGGGCCCCAGCGCGGCGCGGACGTCCTGCGGGGTCACCCGCGGCTCGGGGGAGTAGTCGAAGAAGTCGAAGCCGCCGTCCGGGCGTTCCAGCGTCGCCGTACCCGCGCCGACCGCGTCCCGCACGCCGGGCTCGGAGCGCGCTCCGGCATGCCACTGACTACCAGTCACAGGGTCGATCCCTTTCCCAAGGAGGTCGTGCCTTCGCCCGGCCGCGCGGGTGCGCGCCCGCCGGGCCTTCCGGCTCCCACGGAGGACACTGCCAGCGCCCCTCGCGACCCGGGCGGGCCGCGTCCCCGACGTGCACTGACGTGACTGTGGGCGTCCCGACCGAGACCGGATGTCCGGCATCGGTCGGCACGATCACGGGACAGTAACGAAGGACGAGGGGGTTACGCAAACGCCCCAGGAGTGACGTGACCCTCGTCACACCCAATCGTCGCCCCCCGCCACCCGAACGGGCACGCTTCGCGTCGCTGTCACGTTCCGGTAGGCGGTACACGTTCCCCAGCTGTCGCAACGTGTTCACTCCGGTGTCACGCCGCGCAGCCGGAACACCTGCTCCGCGGTCGCCTCGGCCGCCGCGGCGACCTCCTCGACCGACTCGCCGCGCAACTCGGCCAGCCCGGCGACCGTGTAGGCCACGCAGTAGGGCTCGTTCGGCCGGCCGCGGAACGGGTGCGGGGTGAGGAACGGCGCGTCGGTCTCCACCAGGTACTGGCCGGCCGGCACCAGGCGGGCCGCCTCGCGCAGGGCGTGCGCGTTGCGGAAGGTCACCGTGCCGGCGAAGGAGAGCACGTACCCGGCGTCCAGGCAGCGGCGGGCGATCTCCGCGTCGCCGGAGAAGCAGTGGAAGATCACGTCGGCTGGCGCGCCCTCCTCGGCGAGGATCCGCAACACGTCCTCGTGGGCGTCCCGGTCGTGGATCATCAACGGCTTGTCCAGGCGCTTGGCGAGGTCGATGTGCCACCGGAACGCCTCCTGCTGCGCCTCGGGTGGTGAGAAGTCCCAGTAGTAGTCCAAACCGGTCTCCCCGACGGCCACCACCCGCTCCCCCGCGGCGAGGAGCTCCACTTCGGACTGTTCCGGTGGGCCGAAGTCCTTGGTGCGGGTGGGATGGATCGCCACGGCGGCGAAGACCCGAGCATCCCAGGTGGACGCCTCGGCGGCCCACCGGGCGGCGGCGAGGTCGTCGGCGACGGTGACCATCCGGGTCACCCCGGCGGCCTCGGCCCTGTCCGCGATCGCCGCGACGTCGGCCGCGGTGGCCGCGCCGCACGCGTCGAGGTGGGTGTGAGCGTCCGCCACCGGTGCCGGCAACCGCTCCGGCACCGGTGGCGGCTCACGCTTGCTCACAGTGCCGCCTCCCCGGAATTGAGCCTGTTGGTCGCATTGGAGAGTGAGCGTTCGGCTCGGTCACGTACTTGTGGCCGGGTTGTGTCACGTTCCCCTGAGGTGACGGTTCCCGAGGTTGACAGAAGGTGCCTCACGCCCCTCCTCGCTGGCGCTCGTCGGCCGCGTTCGCCCAGTCTGCCGCGTTGGTTCGCTCCGCGAGCTCCGCTCACGTCTGGATGGGGGCCCACTCGGGGCCGGTCTCGGCCAGCTCGGGATCGAGCTTGCGGAACAGTGGGGTGGGCTTGGCCAGCGGGCGGCCCACCTCGATCGGCCGCGACTCCCACCGCGCCTGCTCGGCCCCGTAGTCCCCGGTGAGGATCGGGTTCACCTGCCCGGGGACGTCGAGGTCCTCGACCTCCCTCAGCTCCGGCTGCGCGGCCCACACGCCGGTGCCGCCCAGCGCCTCGTGCACCTTCTGCGCGGAGTGCGGCAGGAACGGGGTGAGCAACGTGTTGGCGTCGGAGACCACCTGCAACGCGGTGTGCAGGACGGTGTCCCGCCGCTCCGGGTCGTCCTTGAGCTTCCACGGCTCCTGGTCGGACAGGTACTTGTTCGCCGCCGACACCACCCGCATGGCCTCGTTGACGCCGGCGCGGAACCGGGACCGGGCCAGGTGTCCGCCGACCGTGTCGAACGCCGCACGGGCCTGCTCCTTGAGCCGCTCGTCGACCTCCCTCGGCCGGGCGGGCCGGGGCACGGCGCCGTTGTTCTTGTGCGCCATCGACACCGCGCGGTTGACCAGGTTGCCCCACTCGTTGGCCAGCTCGAAGTTCACCCTGCGGACGAACTCGTCCCAGGTGAAGTCCACGTCCTGGGTCTCGGGCCCGGCGGCGGAGATGAAGTAGCGCAGGGTGTCCGGACCGAAGTCGCGCAGGAAGTCGTGCAGGTAGATGACCGTTCCCCGGGACGTGGAGAACTTCGAGCCGCTCATGGTGAGGAACTCGCTCGACGCGATCTCGGTGGGCAGGTTCAGCACGCCGTACGGGCCGGGCTCGCCGCCCTTGTCGCCCTGGCCGTTGTGGCCGAGCAACAGCGCCGGCCAGATCTGCGCGTGGAAGGTGATGTTGTCCTTGCCCATGAAGTGCACCAGCTGCGCGGCCGGGTCGTTCCACCACGCCTGCCACGCGTCCGGATCACCCGAGCGGCGAGCCCACTCGACGCTGGCCGAGAAGTAGCCGATCACCGCGTCGAACCAGACGTAGAACCGCTTGAGCGGCTGATCCCGCCAGCCGTCCAGCGGGATCTTCACCCCCCAGTCCAGGTCACGCGTGATCGGCCGGGGCCGCATGTCGTCGACCAGGTTGCGGGTGAAGTTGAGGACGTTGGGCCGCCAGTCGGTCTTGGTGGCCAGCCACTTGCCCAGCGACTCGGTGAACGCCGGGAGGTCGAGGAAGAGGTGCTCGGTCTCGACGAACCGCGGCTTCTCCCCGTTGATCCGGGAGCGCGGGTTGATCAGCTCGGCGGCGTCGAGCTGGTTGCCGCAGTTGTCGCACTGGTCGCCGCGGGCGCCGTCGTAGCCGCAGATGGGGCAGGTGCCCTCGATGTAGCGGTCAGGCAGGGTGCGCCCGGTGGACGGGCTGATCGCGCCGGTGGTCTGCTTGGGCACGACATAGCCGTTGCGGTACAGCGCGAGGAAGATCTCCTGCACCACGTGCGCGTGGTTGCCGGTGGTGGTGCGGGTGTAGAGGTCGTAGGTGACGCCCAGCCCGCGCAGGTCCTCGGCCACCACGCGGTGGTACTTGTCCGCCGTCTGCCGCGGGGTGAGCCCCTCCTTGTCGGCCTGGACCAGGATCGGCGTGCCGTGCTCGTCACTGCCGGACACCATGAGCACCCGGTTGCCCACCATTCGCTGGTAACGGGCGAACACGTCCGAGGGGACGCCGATGCCGGACACGTGACCGATGTGGCGGGGACCGTTGGCGTAGGGCCAGGCCACCGCGGTCAACACAGGGGTGCTCATGCCCGGTTAGCCTACGGATGGCGGTCCACTGCTTTGTTCGAGGGAGCCGCCTTTCGACCAGGAGTACCCCCGAGGGAGCGATCAGGGTGTCGGCGACGCGGTTGCTCGTGCTCGGCGTCGTCCGGATGTACGGCACGGCGCACGGCTACCAGGTGCGCCGCGAGCTGCTGTCGTGGTCGGCGGACAAGTGGGCCAAGGTGCAGCCGGGGTCGATCTACCACGCGCTGAAGAAGATGGCCGCCGAGGGGCTGCTCGAGCACGTGGACACCGGCAGGAAGGGTGGCGGCCCGGACCGCACCGCGTACCGGCTCACCGAGGCGGGCGAGAGCGAGTTCCAGATCGGCCTCGCCCGCATGTTGTCGACGGTCGACGAGAGCCCCAACAGCGAGGAGCTGTCCGCCGCGGTCACGTTCCTGCCGTGCCTGCCCCGCGAGCAGGCGATCGGGCTGCTCGAGTACCGGCTGACCCAGCTGGACGGGCAGGCGGCCAACGTCGGCATGGTCCTCGAGCGCGGCACCGACTGGGGCCACCCCGAGCACGTCAACGAGCTGTACCGGCTGTGGCGGCTGCACGTCGACGCGGACATCCGATGGACGAAGGATCTGCTCCGGCGGCTGTCCGCGGGCGAGTACGCGATGGCCGACGACCCGGAGCCGTCGTTCGACGAACCACCCACGCGCTGATCGCTTCGACCAGAGCGGCTCACCCGAGGCCGCGCCGAATCGGTTCGACCAGAGCCACATGGGCCGCGTTAATCGGTTTGACCGGAGCCACTCACCTGGGGCACAGTGGCGCCACTCGCTAGTCAAACTTGAATAGCAAGGAGGCGTCCCATGATCACCGCTCGCGGCCTCGCGCGGCGGTTCTCCGCCCGTGGCCGCACCGTCAACGCCGTGCGCGGCGTCGACCTCGACGTCGCCGAGGGGGAGCTCGTCGGCTTCCTCGGCCCCAACGGCGCCGGCAAGACCACCACCCTGCGCATGCTCACCACGCTGCTGCGCCCCACCGCCGGCACCGCGACGGTGGCCGGCCACGACCTGCTGCGCGACCCGCTCGGGGTCCGGACGCGGATCGGCTACGTCGCGCAGGGCGGCGGCACGCACCCGGAGTGCACCGTCGGCGAGGAGCTCGAGCTCCAGGGCCGGCTGTACGGGCTGGGCAGAGCCGAGGCCCTGCGCCGCGGCGCCGAGCTGACCGACCGGCTCGACCTCGCCGACCTCGACGCCCGGCCCACCAAGACCCTCTCCGGCGGGCAGCGGCGCCGGCTGGACATCGCGCTGGGCCTGATCCACCAGCCCGCGCTGGTCTTCCTCGACGAGCCGACCACCGGGCTCGACCCGCAGAGCCGGGCCAACCTGTGGGAGCACATCCGCCGGCTGCGCGCCGAGCACGGCGTCACCGTGTTCCTGACCACCCACTACCTCGACGAGGCCGACGCCCTGTGCGACCGGATCCTGGTGATCGACCACGGCCGGATCGTCGCCGGAGGCAGCCCGGACTCGCTCAAGGCCCAGGTCTCCGGGGACGGCATGACCGTCGACGTGGCGCGCGAGCACACCACCGCCGCCATGGACGTCGCCGGCCGGCTGCCCGGCGCGCACGAGGTGGCGGCCGAGCCCGGCACGGTCCGGCTCCGGGTGCCGCGCGGCGACCAGGCCCTGCCCGAGTTGCTGCGGGCCCTGGACGCGGCCGGCGTCCCCATGCTGGCGGTGCAGGTGCACCGGCCGACGCTGGACGACGTGTTCCTCACCCTGACCGGCCGGACCCTGCGCGACGCGGAGGGTCCGGGCCCCGAGGCTCCGGAGGAGTCCGGCCATGCCGCGTGACCTCTGGCTGATCTTCCGCCGCGACCTGCGGCTGTCGCTGCGCAACCCGGCCTGGCTGTTCATCCAGATCCTGCAACCGCTGCTGTACCTGCTGCTGTTCGGGCCGCTGCTGCAGTGGATGGTGGCCAACACGCCCGGCTTCCCTCCCGGCGACGTGTGGACGATCTTCACCCCGGCGCTGCTGGTGATGGTCGCGCTGTTCGGCACGTCGTTCGTCGGGTTCGGGCTGCTGGCCGAGTACCGCTCCGGCGTGATCGAGCGGCTTCGGGTCACCCCGGTGAGCCGGGTCGCGCTGCTGCTGGGCAAGGTGCTGAACAACGCGCTGCAGGCCGTCGTGCAGGCGATCGTGCTGATCGTGCTGGCGGTGCTCGTGTTCGGCCTGCGCGCACCGCTGGCCGGAATCCTCATCGGCCTGGTGCTCCTGGCGCTGATGGCGGTCACGATGGCGTCGTCGTCCTACGCGCTGGCGCTCACCCTGAAGAGCGAGGACGCGTTCCCGGCCACGCTCAACGTGGTGCTGCTGCCGCTGTTGCTGCTGTCCGGCATCCTGCTGCCGATCACCACCGAGCTGGCGCCGGGCTGGCTGTACGCGATCTCCCGGATCAACCCGTTCAGCCACGTGGTGGACGCCGCACGGGCCGCCTTCCGCGGGGACTTCGGCGCCGACGCCCTGCTCACCGGAAGTGTGGTGCTGGTCGCGCTGACCGCGCTGGCCGTGTTCTGGGGAGTGCGCACCTTCCAGCGCGAGAACGCGTGAGGGAGCGTGCGAACGAACCATCGCGCACGGCGCCGGCAATTCTTTCGGTGGTCCCGGGCGCGTTCCGCCGCGCCCGGGACCACCCCGCGGGTTAGTCTCGTGCGCAAATGTCCCTAGAGGATCCGGCCCGAGGAATCAACCTGGCCCACGCCGAAATCGTGGACGACTGGACCGCCGTCCGCGCCAGCGGCGCGGTCTTCGCCAGCGTGACGGTCACCGAGAGCCTCAACTGGACCGATTCCGCGGCCGTGCGTCAACTCCGCGCGGCGCAGGGGCTCGGGCTGCACTGCGGCGCCCGGCATCTCGCCCGGCCCGGCGGCGCGTCCAACCAGGCCGAGCACTTCGTCCGGACGACCGCTCCGCTCGGCACGTTCGCGCCGGGGGCACTGGCGCCGGCGCTGGACGTGCGGGTGCCCGGGGTGGACGACCGGTTCGTCCGCGGGTGGATCAAGGCGGTGCGACAGGCCGCCGGGGTCGGGACGGTGCTCGTCTACGCCGAGTACGAGGACTGGCTGCACCGGCTGCGGCCGGACAAGTGGGCCGACGCCGGCGTGGTGCTGTGGCTGGTCCGGCACAACGGCATCCCCGGCCGGCCTGGTTGGTTCCACTCCCGACTCGGCCTGCACGAGCACCACCCCGGCCACGACGCCCTGGTCTACCCCTTCACCCTCGCCGACATCCTCCTCTGACCGCCGTGTCCGCGCTCTGTGTACGCGTGTCCGCGCTCTGTGCACAGGTTTCCGCGTCGTGCGGCGTGGACGCGCGTGCATGACTCGCGGACACACGTGTGGGAGTGGTGGGTGACAATGGCGGCATGCGGGTGGCGCGCAGGCGGCTGCGCTCGGATGTGTCGGTGGAGCGCGCGCTGCTCCTGCTCGACGCGCGCGCCCGCGACCGCGGGCTGCCCCCGCCGGCCGCGCTGACCGGCCAGTGGTTCTCGGCGCGGGCGGTGCTCGTGCCGTCACTGCCCGCGCACGCCGTGACCGATCCGGACGTCGCCTTCGCCGCGGTGACCGACCTGCCCCCGATGTCCGCCACCGCGTCCAACACTGTGGACGGTGCGGTCGGTGGCGGCTGGGTCGGCTACCTCTCCTACCAGCTGACCGATCCGACCGGGCGGAAGACACCGCTGCCGAACGCGGTGTGGGGGTGGACCGACACCGTGCTGGTGCGCGACGCCGACGGCCGGTGGTGGTTCGAGGCACTGGTGCCACCGGGCTCCCCGGAGCCGGCGGAGCTCGCCGCGGAGCTGGAAGGCCTGCTCCGGCACGGCGAGCCCGACCCGAAGGGCTGGACACCGACCCGGCTGCACCGGCCGCCCGAGGCGGAGCACGCCGCCGCCGTGCGCGCGTGCGTCGACGCGATCGCGGCCGGCGAGCTGTTCCAGGCCAACGTCTGCAGCCGGTTCACCGCGCTGTTCGACGGGCAACCGGCCGAGCTGTTCGCCGAGGGAGTGCGTCGGCTGCGCCCCCGCCGTGCCGCCTACCTCGCGGGGAGCTGGGGCACGGTGGCGTCGCTGTCCCCCGAGCTGTTCCTGGCCCGGCACGGCCGGCGGGTGCGCTCCACCCCGATCAAGGGGACGCTTCCGCGCCGCGGTCCTGCCGACGCCCCGCTGGCCATCCGGCTGCGCAGGTCCACGAAGGACGTCGCGGAGAACGTGATGATCACCGACCTGGTGCGCAACGACCTCGGCCAGGTGTGCCGCACCGGCAGCGTGTGGGTGCCGGAGCTGCTCGCCGTCACCCCGGCACCGGGAGTATGGCACCTGGAGTCCACAGTGGAAGGAGAGCTGGCCGAGGGGCGCACCGACGCCGATCTGCTACGCGCCGCCTTCCCGCCCGGGTCGGTGACCGGCGCGCCGAAGCTGCGCGCGCTGGACCTCATCGCCGAGCTGGAGCACGTGCCGCGGGGTGTCTACACCGGAGCCGTCGGCATGGTCTCCCCGGTGGCCGGGCTGGAGCTGAACGTCGCCATCCGCACCTTCGAGCTGCACGGCACCAGCCTCGCGCTGGGCGTCGGCGGCGGCATCACCGCCGACTCGGACCCGGCCGCCGAATGGCGGGAGTGCCTCCACAAGTCCGCCCCACTGGACGCCCTCCTCGCCGAACCCCCCACCCCCTGAACCCCGAGATCTACGTTCAGGACCGCGAAATCTACGTGCGGGACGACGATTTCTGCGTTCGGAACGGCGCGCTCACCACGTCGGGCGTCGCGGCTCGCGGCCCGGCGCGGGAGGCGCCGGGCCGCGAGGTGCGTCAGCTGTCGAGCTGCCACTTGTAGGTCGGGCTCTTCACCGGCGCGTTGAACTTGCGGGTCCAGTCGGTCCTGACGTTGCAGGGCGCGACGATGCGGGTCTTCTTCGCGGTGAACGAGCGGCTCTCCTTGTACTGCTGCAGCCGCTTGGTCTGGCCGGCGGCCACGTTGGCCGAGTAGGACCACGAGTCCGACTTCGAGTAGCTCCCCCCGACCGTCACGCTGAGCGACACACTCGCCTTGGCGAACACGACGCCGGCCTCGGCGCTGGTGGTACCGGAGACCGACGCGTTCACCGAGGACGTGGTGGTCTTGTTGTAGGTGATGGTGCCGGGACCGCGCAGGTAGTCGCTGCGCAGGTTGGTCTTCAGCCAGCTCTTCGCCCCGTTGGAGATGGTGTAGTACACCTGGCCCACCTCGGGGCAGGCCGCTGCGGCCTGGGCGCCGATCCCCAGCGCGGCCGGCGCGATGGTGACCGAGGCGGTCATCAGGACGGCTGCCGCGGCTCGACGGATTCTCATGCGTTCGGTCCACTCTTTCGGTAATCGGTTCGTAAACCGATCGGGTGAACCGAAGACTAGCGCGCTCTGTCCACTCTGCACCCGCGATTACCGCACAATCTTCCCGCCGAAAGTCGGTACCGCCGGGCCGGGCCGTGCGGTAGTTCACCGGCCGCGTCTCGAACATCTCTCTCGTGGGTTACTCGCGGCGGGCGGTGAGCACGGCGTCGTACAGCTCCTTGGTGGACACGCCGGCGGCGGAGGCCACCTCGGCGGCGGCGGTCTTGAGCCGCTCCCCCGCGTCGACCCTGGCCCGCACCTCGCCGACCAGGTCGGCGGCGCTCACCTTCGGCGGCGCGGCGCCGGCCAGCACGACGGTGATCTCGCCGCGCACCCCGCCGGCCGCCCACTCGGCCAGCTCGGCCAGCGTGCCGCGGCGCACCTCCTCGTAGGTCTTGGTCAGCTCGCGGCACACCGCGGCGCACCGGGACCCGCCCAACGCCTCGGCCGCCTCGGCCAGGGTGCTGGCCAGCCGGTGCGGCGACTCGAAGAACACCACCGTCCGCGGCTCGGCGACCAGTTCGCGCAGCCACCGCGCCCGCTCGCCAGCCTTGCGCGGGGCGAAGCCCTCGAAGCAGAACCGGTCCGGCGGCAGCCCGGACAGCGCCAACGCCGTGGTCACCGCCGACGGCCCCGGCAGGCAGGTCACCGGCAGGTCCTCGGCCACGCACGCGGCCACCAGCCGGTAGCCGGGGTCGGACACGCTCGGCATGCCGGCGTCGGTGACCAGCAGCACGGTCCGGCCGGCGCGCAGCTCGTCGAGCAGCTTCGGCAGCCGCGCGGCCTCGACGTCGTCGTAGAAGCTCACCACCCGCCCCACCGGGGTCACCCCCAGCGCCGCGGCCAGCGTCCGCAGCCGGCGGGTGTCCTCGGCGGCGATCACGTCGGCCTCGGCCAGCGCCCGCACCAGCCGGGCCGAGGCGTCCCCGGCGTCGCCCAGCGGCGTGGCCGCCAGGACCAGCCGGCCGGCACCCGCCGTCTCGACCATGCGCACCCTCCGGACCCACGAACCCCGGCCAGGGTAGCGGCCGGCGGGGACGCCGGCCTCACACCGCTGACCTCACACCACTGACCTCACACCACTGCCCCTACGATCGATGCCCGTGACCGCAGTGCTGAACCGCCCGTTCGGGGACGGTGTGCGCCCGGGCCAGGCCCCCGCCCCGCCGCCCACCGACCGGGAGGCGACGCTGCTGGGCACCCCGATGCCGGTGGACCGGATGCGCGCGCTGCTGGTGACGGTGGTGCTGGCCCTCGCCGCGGGACTCGTCCGGCTGCAGAACCTCGGCTTCCCGACCGACCGCGGCGCGCCGGTGTTCGACGAGAAGCACTACGTGCCGCAGGCGTGGCAGATGCTGCGCAACGGCGGCTACGAGGACAACGCCGGCTACGAGCTGGTGGTGCATCCGCCGCTGGGCAAGCAGCTCATCGCGCTCGGCGAGTGGGCGTTCGGGTACAACGGCTGGGGCTGGCGGTTCAGCGCGGCGATCGCCGGCGTGCT
This sequence comes from Amycolatopsis arida, assembly GCF_900115565.1. GTDB lineage: Bacteria > Actinomycetota > Actinomycetes > Mycobacteriales > Pseudonocardiaceae > Yuhushiella > Yuhushiella arida. The sequence goes on from NZ_FOWW01000002.1 coordinate 535,700, forward strand.
GATCGTCGTGCTGGTGGTCCGGATCGCCCGCCGGCTCACCCGCTCCACCCTGCTCGGCGCCATCGCGGGCGTGCTGGCCATCTGCGACGGCGTGCTGCACATCCAGTCCCGGATGGGGATGCTCGACATCTTCCTCACGCTGTTCGTGCTCGCCGCGTTCGGCTGCCTGCTGATGGACCGCGAGCAGGTCCGGCAGCGGCTGGCGGCCGGCGTGCGGTTCGGTTGGGTCGACGACTCGCCGTACGGTCCGCGGCTGGGCTTCCGCTGGTGGCGGTTCGCCGCCGGGGTGCTGCTCGGCCTGGCGACCGGGGTGAAGTGGTCGGGCGTGTACTACGTCGTGGCGTTCGGCCTGCTCTGCGTGGCCTTCGACGTCGCGGCCCGGCGCGCCGCCGGGGTGCGCCGGCCGTGGGTGGGCATGCTGCGCCGCGACCTCGCGCCCGCGGTGTGGGGCATCGGCGTGGTCGCCGTGCTGGCGTACCTGAGCACGTGGTGGGCGTGGTTCGCCAGCGAGACCGCCACGGACCGGCACTACGTCGAGATCGAGAACGTCCCCGCCGGCCCGTTCGGGTTCGTGCCGGCGGCGCTGCGCTCGCTGGTCGCGTACACGGTCAACGTGCTGGAGTTCCACGAGTCGCTGGCCACCCCGAAGAACGACCCGCACCCGTGGGAGTCGAAGCCGTGGACGTGGCCGATGGGGCTGCGGCCGATGCTCTACTACCACGAGCAGGGCGCCGCGGCCGCGGGCTGCGGCGAGTCGAGCTGCGTGCGCGCCACCATGCTCATCGGCACCCCCGCGCTGTGGTGGCTGGCGCTGCCGATGCTCGCCTGGGGCGCGTGGCGCGCGGTGTTCCGCACCGACTGGCGCTACGCCGCCGTGCTCGCCGGCTACCTCGCCGGGTTGCTGCCGTGGTTCGTCAACCTCGACCGGCAGATGTACTTCTTCTACGCCACGCCAATCGCGCCGTTCCTGGTGCTCGGGCTGACGCTGGCGCTCGGGCACGTACTCGGCCGGCGGCACCACGGCCGGGAACGGCGGGGCACCGGCCTGCTCGCGGTGGCACTGTACGTCGGGCTGGTGGTGGCCAACTTCGTGTGGCTCTGGCCGATCCTCAACGGCGACTCGATCACCCAGGACCGCTGGCAGGCCGAGCTCTGGCTGCCCTCCTGGCGCTGACCGGTGACGGCCGGCGACGGCCGGGAGCGCATCCGCGCCCCTCCCGTTCTCGTCATCGATTCCGCCTATTGCTCCGTTTCGCGGATCACCTCGGCATGAGAGCGCTCTCACAGTCAACGCGTTCTGACCGCCCGGCGTCGTGGCTCGGTCAGCGCACCCGGGGCACCACGCGGGTGACCGGGCCGTCCGGCGACTTGCCCACCCTGGCCAGCCAGCCCTCGACCTCCTTGCGCACGGCGTCCAGCGTGGGCCGGTTCCGCGGCTGCGGGTCGAGGGAGGCGGCCAGCAGCCGGGCGTGCACGCTCTGCCGCGGCAGTCTGCTCGGCGGCTCGGCGCGGGCGGCGGCCATCAGCGCGGCCATCGGCGTCTCCCTGGTGCCGCGTGGTGGCGCGCCGGACAGCGCGTAGCTCACCGTCGCGGCGAGCTGCCAGGCGTCCGACGCCGGGCTGGCCGGCGCCCCGGTCGCGGCCTCCGGGGCCACGTAGTCCGGCGTGCCGATCATCATCCCGGTCGCGGTCATCGTGGAGTCGCCCTTGCTGCGGGCGATGCCGAAGTCGATCAGGTGCGCCAATCCGCCGGGGTCGAGGATGACGTTCGACGGCTTCACGTCGCGGTGCAGCACGCCACGCGCGTGCGCCGCCGCCAGCGCGCTCGCCATGGTGGCCCACAACCGGCCGGCGGCGATGTCGTCCAGCGGCCCCACGGTGTCCACCACGGTGGCCAGCGCCTGCCCCTCGAGGTACTCCATGACCAGCGCGAGGCCGTCCGGCTCCTCGACCAGGTCGTACACCCGCACGCAGTTGGGGTGGTTCAGCGCGGCCAACGCCCGCGCCTCGCGGGCCATGCGCTCCTCGGTGTCCCGGTCCGGGGCGTGCGCGATCTTCAGTGCGACCGTGCGGCCGAGCTGGTTGTCCACCGCCTCCCACACGGTGCCGAACCCGCCGTGGCCGAGCCGCCGCACCCGGCGGTAACGGCTGCCGCCGGCCGCGCTCGACCCCGGCGGCAGCGGCACCGGGCCCGGCGCGGCGGCCAGCGCGGGCGCGGGCTCGGGGGGCGGCTCCGGCGCGGGGGCGACCGAGGTGGGCGGGTACTGCCGCGGAGGAGGGGGCGGCGGCTCCTCCTGCCGGGGCGGGACGTAGGGCGGCGGCTTCTCCGGCGGCGGTGGCGGCCGCTCGGGTTCCTGCTGGGAGCGCTTGATGGCGGCCCAACTCGGCGGGCCGACCAGCGACACCGGCACGAGCCCGAGCACCGCGGCCGGCAGGTAGCCCAGCCACAGGTGCACGGCGGTGTTGGCCTCGACGCCCACGGAGAACACCACGAACGCCACGAAGGACAGCCAGAAGAACCGGCCCGGCCACGCGGGCCCGCGCCGGAAGGCCGCCCTGGCCTGCAGCATCACGAACAGCAGGGACAGCGCGGGCAGGCCGACCAGCGCGCCGAGGTAGTAGCCGTAGGCCAGCGCGTCGCCCGAGTAGTAGAACAGCGTCTCGAAGACGTTGCGGCCGCCGCCGAGGTAGTCCGACTGCTGGCCGATGAAGCAGTACTCGACCCGCATCCGCTCGGCCTCGGCCGAGGTGAGCCCGCCCCTGTTGCCGTTGAACACCGCGCGGTAGACGCTGGAGATGCCGGTGAAGGCCAGCCAGGGCAGCACCAGCACGAACAGCACGCCGAGCCCGCCGAACACGGACACGGTCGCGGTGTTGTAGCGGTTGCCGGTGCCCTTGCGGACGATCGCGGCGATCACCGCGCCGAGCACCGGGAACAGCGCGACCAGCACGCCGGCGGCGCTGGTGGCCCACACCCAGTCGCCAGGGCAGAGCCCCGGGCTGAACAGCTGGTAGGCCAGGGACAGCAGAGAGCTCGCGAACGACTCCACCCCTCGCTCCTTCGCTGTCCGTGATCACCGGTGCGCGCCGGGTCCTCCACCGCCCGGCGCGTCCTCCCAGTATGTCGTTTCGCACCGGGGCGGGGTTGCCCGGCCGGTCCTTCGCCACTGGTCGCCACACCCACCGGCACGGTCCATCATGGGACTCCCGTCCCGCCGGGCGGTGGAGTTCGGTGGAGGTCGGTCGAGGCCAGTGGAGAACGAGGAGGTACCCGTGGGTGCGTATGCCGAGGAGTACCGGCGCAGCCTGGAGGACCCGGAGGGGTTCTGGCTCGCGGCGGCCGAGCGGATCGAGTGGACCCGCCGGCCCACCCGCGCGCTGGACGCCGGCGCCGCACCGCTGTACCGGTGGTTCCCGGACGGCGAGCTCAACACCACGGTCAACGCGCTCGACTGGCACGTCCGGGACGGCCGGGGCGGGCAGCCGGCGCTGATCCACGACTCGCCGGTGACCGGGACGAAGCGGACGTACACCTACGCGGAGCTGCTCGCCGAGGTGGCCCGGTTCGCCGGCGCGCTGCGCGGGCTCGGCGTCGGCAGGGGTGACCGGGTGATCATCTACATGCCGATGGTGCCCGAGGCGGTGATCGCGATGCTGGGCTGCGCGCGGATCGGGGCGGTGCACTCGGTGGTGTTCGGCGGGTTCGCGCCGCGCGAGCTGGCGGCGCGGATCGAGGACGCCGAGCCGAAGGTGATCCTCGCGGCCTCGTGCGGCATCGAGCCGAACCGGGTGGTCGAGTACAAGCCGATCGTGGACGAGGCGCTGGCCGGCACCCGGCACCAGCCGGACCGGGTGGTGGTGCTGCAGCGCGCGGCCGCGCGCGCCGAGCTGGGCGAGCGCGACCTCGACTGGGCCGAGCTGGTGGTCGGCGCCGAGCCGGCCGACCCGGTGCCGGTCGCGGCCACCGATCCGCTCTACATCCTCTACACCTCCGGCACCACCGGGCGACCCAAGGGCGTGGTGCGCGACACCGGCGGACACGCGGTGGCGCTGGCCTGGTCGCTGGAGAAGGTGTACGACATCCACCCCGGCGACGTCTGGTGGACCGCCTCCGACGTCGGCTGGGTGGTCGGCCACTCCTACATCGTGTACGCGCCGCTGCTGGTGGGCGCGACCACGATCCTCTACGAGGGCAAGCCGGTCGGGACCCCGGACGCCGGCGCGTTCTGGCGGGTGATCGCCGAGCACGGGGTGCGCGCGCTGTTCACCGCGCCCACGGCGTTGCGGGCGGTGAAGAAGGTCGACCCGGACGCCGCGGAGACCGCGAAGTACGACCTGTCCGCGTTCCGCACCCTGTTCCTGGCCGGCGAGCGGCTGGACCCGGAGACCCACACGTGGGCGCACCGCACGCTCGGCGTGCCGGTGGTCGACCACTGGTGGCAGACCGAGACCGGGTGGCCGATCGCCGCCAACCCGCGCGGCATCGAGCCGCTGCCGGTCAAGCCCGGCTCGGCGACCGTGCCGATGCCCGGCTGGGACGTGCGGATCCTGGGCCCCGCCGGCGAGGAGCTGCCGCCCGGCACCGAGGGGGCGATCGCCATCCGGCTGCCGCTGCCGCCGGGGTCGCTGCCCACGCTGTGGCGCGACGACGAGCGCTACGTGGAGTCCTACCTGTCCCGCTACCCCGGCCACTACCTCACCGGCGACTCCGGGTACCGGGACGAGGACGGCTACCTGTTCGTGATGGGCCGCACCGATGACGTGATCAACGTGGCGGGACACCGGCTGTCCACCGGTGCGATGGAGGCGGTGCTGGCCGCGCATCCCGCGGTGGCCGAGTGCGCGGTGATCGGCGTGCGGGACACGCTGAAGGGGCAGCTGCCGCGCGGCCTCGTGGTGCTGAAGTCCGGTGTGGACATCGCGGAGGAGGAGCTGCGGGCGGAGCTGGTGGCGGCGGTGCGCAGGGAGATCGGCCCGGTGGCGGCGTTCCGGGACGTGTCGGTGGTGGAGGCGCTGCCCAAGACGCGCTCGGGCAAGATCCTCCGCAGGACGATGCGTGGCATCGCCGACGGCCGGGACGAGCCGGTGCCCTCGACGATCGAGGACCTGGCCGTCCTCGACGCGCTGCGGCCCGTCCTGCGCGGGACGAGGAGCCGACCGGGCGCGGGAGGAAATGGCGTGGCGGGGTGAACCGACGCCGTTTCTTCACCGATTCGCTTCACCCGTCATTGCATTCCGCGCAACAGGGCAACGTTCGCGGAACGCCGACAGGGGGAAACTCGCCGGAAACCGACGCTCGTCGTACTCCGAACGGTGGATGTGACGGCCGGCACATTGGTCTATACCTTTACGGGTTGCTGCCCTTCCCCAACGGAGGTGCCCCAGTGCAAAGGAGTCCCGCGCGCAAGCGCAAGCCCCTGACCAGGCTGCTGGCCGCGGTCGCCCTGTGTCTGCCCGCGCTGGCCCTGCCGGTCACCGCGGGCCCGGCGGCGGCCGAGCCCGCCGTCGAACACTCCGCAGGGCGGTTCGCGACGGTCATCCCCGCGCCCGTCGAGGCGGAACCGAACCCCGGGGTTGACTTCTGGCTCAGCCCGTTCACCGTCATCCGCACCCAGCCGGGCTCGACCGAGGCCGCCCAGGTCGGGAACTACCTCGCCGAGCTGCTCCGCCCGGCCACCGGCTACCCGCTGCCGGTGCTCTCGTCCGGCCGGCATCCGCTGCCCGGCGGCATCTCCCTGCTGCTCGGCCGCACCGATCCGCGGGTCGGTGACCAGGGCTACCAGCTCGAGGTCACCAGGACCGGCGTGACGATCCGGGCCGACACCGGCGCCGGACTGTTCGCCGGCGTGCAGACCCTGCGTCAGTTGCTGCCCGCCCAGATCGAGGCGGACCGGCCGCAGCCACGGCTGTGGACCGTCCCCGGCGGCCGGATCGTCGACCACCCCCGGTTCGCCTACCGCGGAACGATGCTCGACCTCGCCCGGCACTTCCACACCCCGGACGAGGTCAAGGCCTACATCGACCACATCGCGGCCTACAAGATCAACTACCTGCACCTGCACCTCACCGACGACCAGGGCTGGCGGATCCAGATCGACAGCTGGCCGCGGCTGGCGCCCGAGGGCGGCGGCCCCGGCACCGGCGTGCACGGCGTTGGCGGCGGCTACCTGACCAAGGCCGAGTACCGCGACCTGGTGGCGTACGCGGCGTCCCGGCACATCACCGTGGTGCCGGAGATCGACATGCCGGGGCACACGAACTCGGCGCTGGCCACCTACGCCGAGCTCAACTGCGACGGCGTCGCGCCGCCGCCGCGGACCGACATGGAGGTCGGCTACAGCTCGCTGTGCATCGACAAGGAGATCACCTACCGGTTCGTCGAGGACGTCATCCGCGAGGTCGCCGAGCTGACCCCCGGACCGTACCTGCACATCGGCGGCGACGAGGCGCACGCCACCAGCGACGAGGACTACCGCAAGTTCATGGACCGCGTCATGCCGCTGGTCGGCAAGTACGGCAAGCGGATCATGGGCTGGGACGAGATCGCCACGGTGGACCCGCCGGGCTCGGCCGTGCCGCAGTTCTGGGACACCGACGCCGAGGACGCCGACGTGGCCCGGTTCGCCGCGCAGGGCGGCAAGGTGCTGCTGTCCCCGGCGAACAAGGCGTACCTGGACATGAAGTACAACGAGCACACCCGGCTGGGCCTGCGGTGGGCCGGCTTCATCGAGGTGCGGGACGCCTACGAGTGGAACCCGGGCACCTTCGTGCAGGGCGTGCCGGAGCGCGCGGTGCTCGGCGTCGAGGCTCCACTGTGGTCGGAGACGCTGCGCACGCTCGACGACATCGAGTACATGGCGTTCCCACGGCTGCCGGCGCTCGCCGAGCTGGGTTGGTCGGCCTGGTCGACGCACGACTGGGAGTCGTTCCGGCAGCGGCTGGCCGAGCACGGCCCGCGGCTGACGCTGCGGGACATCGACTTCTACCGCTCGCCGCAGGTTCCCTGGCGCTGACCGGGTGAGGTCGACACGGGCGGGGTCGCCGGGAGCGGCCCCGCCCGTTCCCGTTTCCGCCACCGTGCGCTTCTCCATCTCCGGCTCTGCTTTCTCCCGCCCGCCCTGGGCAACACCCTCCGTTCTTTGGTACACAGATCCTTCGGGTGAACGCGTGGTGAAAGAGAGCCGAATGGGATACGAACGGTTCGTCGTGGTGGGGGACAGCTGCGCCGAGGGGCTGGACGACCCCTATCCGGACGGCAGCCGGTACCGCGGTTGGGCCGACCTGGTGGCGAGCCGGCTGGCGGTGGACACGCCGGGGCTGCGGTACGCCAACCTCGCGGTCCGTGGGCGCCGGCTGGAGCAGATCATCACCGAACAGCTGCCGACCGCCGTGCGGTTGCGGCCCGACCTCGCGGTGCTGTTCGGCGGCGGGAACGACATCCTCTCCGGTGGGTTCGACCCCGCCACCGTGTCCCGGCGGATGGACACCGCGATCCGGACGCTGACCGAGGCCGCGCCGACCGTGCTGGTGTTCACCCTGGGCGACTTCTCCGCGCGGCTGCGGCTGGCCCGTCGGCTGCTGCCGCGGATCGCCACGCTCAACGCCGCGGTGCATCGCTCCGCGCTGGCGCACGGCGCGCACGTGGTGGACCTGTGGCCGGACCCGGCGGCGCACGACCTGCGGTACTTCGGCCGCGACCGGCTGCACCTGAGCGCGCACGGGCACCGGCGGTTGGCCGGGCACGTGCTGGCGACGCTCGGGGTGCCGTTCGACCGCCGCTGGTCGGAGCTGCTGCCCGGTGAGCCGGTCCGGCCGGGGTGGCGGGACCAGGCCGAGTGGTTGTACCGGGAGGTCCTGCCGGTGGCGGTCACCCGGTTCCGCAACCGGATCGTCGGCCGCTCGCCCGGTGACGGCTTCCGGCCCAAGCGGCCGGAGCTGGAGCCGTGGCCGGCCGGCATGCTCCAGGAGAGCGTCTGAGCGAGGCTCGTCGACGGCGTCGGCTCCGCCTCGCCGGTCCGCGCTGACCCCGCCTCCCGCCGGGCGCGGGCTCGCTCCGGTGATCGCTGCCGATCACGCTCTGAGATGCTGCGGGGGTGGACGGAGCACGCTTGGCGGACCTGCTGGACGACAACGACGTGGCCGGCCTGCAGCAGTGGCTGGCCACCCATCCCCCGTACGAGATCGCCGACGAGATGGCCAGGGCCGAGCCGGTGCACGCGGCACTGCTGCTGCGGCTGCTCGACAAGGACCGCGCGCTGGTGGCCTTCGAGGAGCTGGACCCGCCGACCCAGCAGAAGCTGCTGTCCGGCCTGCGCGACCAGGCCTTCCGCGACCTGGTCGAGGGCATGGACCCCGACGACAGGGCCCGCCTGCTCGGCGAGGCGCCGGCGAAGTTCGCGCACCGGGTGCTGGCCGGGCTGAGCCCGTACGAGCGGGCGATGACCGCGGAGCTGCTGGGCTACCCGGAGGGCTCCGTCGGCCGGTACACCAGTCCGGAGACGGTGACCGTGCGCCGGCACCTGACCGCGGGGCAGGCCCTGGAGGTGGTGCGGGCCAGGGGCGCGGCCGCCGAGACGGTCTACACGCTGCCGGTGGTCGACGACGAGCGCCGCTTCCTGGGCACGGTGAGCCTGCGCGACCTGGTGCTCAGCCGGCCGGACCGGCCGGTCGCCGAGCTGGTCGTCGACGACGCCCCGCGGGCGCACACGATGGACGACGCCGAGCGGGCCGCGCGGCTGATGCAGGAGGCCAACCTGCTCGCGCTGACCGTGGTCGACAACGAGGACCGCGTGGTCGGCCTGCTCACCATCGACGACGCGGTCGAGGTGATCGAGGCCGCCGACACCGAGGACATCGCGCGGCAGTCCGCGGCGCAGCCGTGGAGCGGGCACTACATGTCGGTCGGTGTCACCCAGCTCGCCCGCTCCCGGGCGACGTGGCTGCTGCTGCTCATCGTGGCCGCGACGCTCACCGTCAACGTGCTGCAGTACTTCGAGGCCGAGCTCGCGGAGGTCACCGCGCTCGCACTGTTCATCCCGCTGCTGGTGGGCACCGGCGGCAACGCGGGCGCGCAGGCCGCCACGTCGGTGGTGCGCGCGCTGGCGGTCGGCGAGGTGCGCACCGGCGACGTGCTGCGGGTGGCGTGGCGGGAGTGCCGGGTGGGGCTGCTGCTCGGCGTGATGCTGGCCGTGGTCGGCTTCGTCATCGGCGCGGTGCTGGTGACCGTGCCGGTGGCCGTCACGGTCTCGCTGGCGATCGTGCTGGTCTGCTGCTGGGCGGCCATCATCGGCTCCGTCATGCCGCTGCTGGCCAAGCGCCTGCACATCGACCCCGCGGTGATCTCCGCCCCGTTGGTCACCACGCTCGTCGACGCCACCGGGCTGATCATCTACTTCGGACTGGCACGCCTCGTTCTCGGGCTGTGAGGGCGTACCCGGCACGGATCCGCTCCCAGGCGGCGAGGACGTGTCGCCGCTCGGTGGCCGGCGCGCCGATCGCCATCCGCAGCAGCACCCTCTCGTGTCCGACCGGGACCTTGGTGTGGCTGAGGTACAGGTCGCCGGAGTCGTTGAGCCACTCCAGCAGTGCCATGGTCGCCGCGTCGGCCTCGGCGTCCGGCAACCCGGGCCACAGTGGACGGAAGCAGACCAGCCCGAACCGTTGCGGCCGCCACAGCTCGAACGCCGGGTCGGCCGCCACCAGCTCGGCGAGCTCCGCGGCGAGCGCGACGCCGGTGCGGATGTGCGCGCGCAGCCCCTCGGCGCCGTACCAGCGCAGCACCGCCCAGAGCTTGAGTGCGCGGAACCGCCGGCCGAGCGGGACCTGCCAGTCCCGGTAGTCGATCACCTCGCCGCTGGTGGTGGCCGGGTTGCGCAGGTACTCGGGCAGGATCGACAGCGCGTCGATCATCGGCGCGCGGTCGGCGAGCCAGAGCACGGTGCAGTCGAAGTTGGTGAGCAGCCACTTGTGCGGGTTGGTCGCGTAGGAGTCGGCGTACTCGGCCACCCCGTCGTCGATCCACCGCAGCTCGGGGCACACCGCCGCGACACCGGCGTAGGCGGCGTCGACGTGCAGCCACACGCCGTGCTCCCGGCACACCGCGCCGATCTCGGGCACCGGGTCGACGGCCGCGGTGGAGGTGGTGCCCACGGTGGCGCACACCATCGCCGGCACCGCGCCGGCCGCCCTGTCCTCGGCGAGCAGCCGGCGCAGGTGTGCCGAATCCATCGCCAGGGTGTCCGGGTCGACGTCGACCAGCCGCACGTTCGCGGCGCCGATGCCGGTGACCCGCGCGGCCTTCTCCAGGGACGAGTGGGTCTGCGACGACACGTACAGCCGGTAGTGGCCGGCGATCCCGCGGTCGGCCACCACGCCCCCGCCGGCCCGCCGCAGCGCGGCGATGAGGGCCACCAGGCTCGCGCTCGACGCGGAGTCCTGGATCACCCCGCCGCCGGCGGCGTCGGTGCGGAACGCCTTCGGCAGGCCGAGCAGCTCGGCCAGCCAGTCCACCACCACGGTCTCCAGCTCGGTGCAGGCCGGGCTGGTCGCCCACACCATGCCCTGCACGCCGAGCCCGGCGGAGAGCAGGTCGCCGAGGATCCCCGGCCCGCTCGCGTTGGCCGGGAAGTAGGCGAAGAAGCTGGGGTGCTGCCAGTGCGTGACGCCGGGCAGCAGCACCCGGTCGAGGTCGGCCAGCACGGCGTCGAACGGCTCACCCCGCTCGGGCGGGTGCTCCGGCAGGGCGGAGCGCACCTCGCCGGGCCGGACGCGCGAGCGCACCGGGTGGGACTCGATGCCGGCGAGGTAGTCGGCGATCCAGTCCACCGCCCGGTGGCCGTGCGCCCGGAACTCCTCCGGCGTCATGTGTCCGGTCACCGCGTCCCTCCCCGCTGGTGGGCGAACGTCAGCACCGAGCGCACCAGCCCGACGATGCCGCCGACCGACACCTTCGGGTCGATCATCCGCTGGATGGCCATGCCGACACTCAGGCTGACCACGGCCGCGGCCAGCGACCTCGCCGACACCACGCCGCCGAGGCCGAGGTCGGCGAGCTGGCGGTCGAGCCCGGCGGTGATCACGTCGACGGCGGCCCGCTCGCGCTCCGCCAGCGCGCCCACCAGCGCCGGGTCCTGCCGGGCCTCGAGCGCGAACTCCAGCTCCAGCCGGGGCCACCCGCCGGTCATCGCCTCGTCGGCCCACTTCTCGAACGTGTCGAGCTTGTCGTCCAGGGTTCCCGGCCCGGTGAAGATCTCGCCGACCCGGCCCAGCTGCTCGGCGTGGATGCGGTCGAGCACGACCAGCGCGAGTTCGCTCTTGCCGTGGAAGTTGGAGTACACCGCGCCGGTGGAGAAGCCGGCCTCCTCGGCGACCCTGGCCAGCGACGTCGCGGAGTAGCCGTCGCGCAGGAAGAGCTCGCGCGCGGTGGCGACCAACCGCTCCCTGGTACGCGCCTGGCTCTCGGCGCGGGTCAGTCGGGCCATGGCAGCGATCGTAATCATTGACACCAGTCGACCAGGGGCATAGCTTTCGCACTCAGATTACGGCGTTATCCCGGATTGGGGGCGGTCTGGTGGCGGACGGGCTGGACGGCCTGGTGACGGGTGTGGCCGCGCGGTACGACGCGGCGGCGGCCGGGGCGTGGCGCACGCTCGGCCGCGCGATCAACGGCTTCGGCCGCACGAGCACCGCCGAGCTGCGGCGGGCGGTGGCCGGCAGGACGGTGCTGGTCACCGGGGCCTCGTTCGGCATCGGGGAGGCCACCGCGCGCCGGCTGGCCCGCGCCGGAGCGACCGTGCTGCTCGCCGCGCGCACCGCGGACCGGCTGCACCAGGTGACCGACGGGATCACCGCCGCGGGCGGCCGCGCGTTCGCCTACCCCACCGACCTGACCGACGGCGGCGAGGTCGACACGCTGGTGAAGCGGGTGCTGGACGAGCACGACCACGTGGACGTGCTGGTCAACAACGCCGGCAAGTCGATCCGCCGGTCGCTGGAGCTGTCCTACGACCGGCCGCGGGACTTCGAGCGCACCATCAACGTCAACTACCTCGGCCCGGTGCGGCTCACTCTGGGGCTGCTGCCGTCGATGCGGGCGCGCCGGTCCGGGCACGTGGTGAGCGTGTCCACCTGGGGCGTGCGGCCGCTGCCGATCGCCCCGCGGTGGAGCGCGTACCTGGCGTCGAAGGCGGCGTTCGACGTGTGGATGCGCAGCATGGCGCTGGAGGTGCGGGGCGACGGGGTGACCGCGAGCACGGTGTACATGGGTTTGGTGCACACCAGGATGAGCGCGCCGACCCCGGCACTGCGCCGGCTGCCGGGGCTGACCCCCGAGGACGCGGCCAGGGTGGTGTGTGACGCGATCGTGCGCCGGCCGGCCACCGTGGCGCCGTGGTGGGCGCCCGCCGTCAGCGCCGCCACGTCCGTCCTGGCTGGACCCATCGACCGGGCGTTGGGCCTGGCCTACGAGCTCACCCGCGGTTCCGAGCGCCCGCCGCCACCACGGGACTGACGACGGCGGCAGAATTCGAGCGGTGAACACCGTCTCGCTGGTCGCCGCCACCGTGTCGTTCTCCTCCGCCGTGGTCACCGTGCTGCTGGGCGCGCTGTTCGAGAGCCGCCGCCGGCGCGGGGAACGGGACGAGGAGCGCCGGCACCTGGTCAGGCGATTCCGTGACCCGCTGCTGCAGGCCGCGTCGGGCCTGTTGTGGAGGGCGAGCAACGTGATCAAGGACGGCGACAACCGGTTCCTGCTGGAGGACACCGCGCGGCACCGGGACTACGTGCGCTACGAGAGCGCCTACCGGTTGGCCGCCTACCTGGGCTGGGTCGAGCTGCTGTTCCGCGAGGTGCGGTTCGTGGACCTGGGCAACGCGCGGCGCAACCGGCGGCTGGTGGAGTTGCTGGCCCGGGTGCAGAACGCGTTGAGCGAGCCGATTCCCGGCGACCAGGCGTTCCGCCTGCTCGGTGGCGAGCAGCGGGCGCTGGGCGAGCTGATGGTCCGGCCGCCGATCGAGGGCGAGGACGCACCACGCTGCCTCGGGTTCGTCGAGTTCCACCACCGGATCACCACCGAGGAGAGGTTCGCCCACTGGTTCGCGCCGCTGCTGACCGACATCGACCGGTTCGCCGCGGGCCGTCGCTCCGGTCTGGCGCGGCTGACGAACTTGCACAACGCGCTGGTGGAGCTGGTGGACTTCCTCGACCCCAAACAGGTCTGGATCCTCGGACCCCGTGAGCGGCTGCCCGCGCCCTGACCGTGTCGTTCACCCTGGCGGGTGGCAGGATGGGCCGCCGGTTCACGAGACCGACCCGACTGACCCACGAAGGAGTGCGGCATGGACGCCCTGAACGAGGCCATCGGCAACGTCAACGACGTCTTCTGGACCTACCTGGTCATTCCGCTGCTCGCGCTGGTCGGCATCTACTTCACCGTGCGGTCCCGGGCGGTGCAGGTACGGCTGCTGCCCGACATGATCCGGAACTTCGGCAGCTCGCCGGAGCGAGCGCCGGACGGCAAGAAGGCCATCTCGTCGTTCCAGGCGTTCGCGATCTCGGCCGCGGCGCGGGTCGGGACCGGCAACATCGCCGGGGTGGCGATCGCGATCGCGATCGGCGGGCCCGGCGCGGTGTTCTGGATGTGGTTGATGGGCATGGTCATGGGCTCGGCCGCGTTCGTGGAGTCCACGCTGGCCCAGCTGTACAAGGTCCAGGACAAGACCGGCTACCGGGGCGGTCCGGCGTACTACATGCAGCACGGGCTGCGGGCCCGCTGGATGGGCGTCATCTTCGCCGTGGTGATCATCTTCACCTTCGGCTTCTCGTTCATCATGGTGCAGTCGCACAGCATCACCGCCGCGATCAGGAACTCGGTGAGCACGGCGACCGGGCAGCCGGCCGCCGGCTGGGTGGCGCCGCTGGTCGGTGGCGCGCTGGTCGTGCTGGTCGCCGTCGTGATCTTCGGCGGGGTGCGGCGAATCGCGCACGTGGCGCAGATGACCGTGCCGTTCATGGCGCTGATCTACCTGATCCTGGGGATCGTGGTCGTCGTGCTGAACATCGAGCAGGTGCCGACCGTGCTGGGCGACATCGTGGGCGCGGCGTTCGGGCTGCGGGAGATCGGCGCGGCCGGCGTGGGCACCGCGATCATGATGGGGATCCGGCGCGGCCTGTTCTCCAACGAGGCCGGCATGGGGTCGGCGCCCAACGCGGGCGCGACGGCATCGGTGAGCCACCCGGTGAAGCAGGGGCTCGTGCAGACCTTCGGCGTCTACTTCGACACGCTGATCGTGTGCTCGATCACGGCGTTCATCATCCTGGTGTCGAACCCGGTGTACGGCGAGGAGATGGGGGCGCGGCTCACCCAGAACGCGCTGGAGGCCAATCTGGGGTCGTGGTCGCTGCACCTGCTGACGCTGATCATCTTCCTGCTGGCGTTCACCTCGGTGCTCGGCAACTTCTACTACAGCGAGGCGAACCTGTACTTCCTGACCGGCAGCCGCAAGGCGCTCACCGCGCTGCGCCTGGTGATCACCGGGATGCTGTTCCTCGGCGCGGTGGCCTCGCTCGATGTGGTGTGGAGCGTCGCCGACGTCACCATGGGCGTGATGGCGGTGGTCAACATGGTCGCGATCGCGCCGCTGGGCGCGCTCACACTGCGGTTGCTGAAGGACTACCAGGAACAGCGCCGGCAGGGCCTGGACCCGGTGTTCACCCGCGACCGGATGCCCGACCTGCGGGGCGTGCAGTGCTGGGAGAGCGACCGCACGCAGGACGTCGCCGCGAGGCCCTGAGGCCCTGGCCCTGACTCAGGGCGGCCCCTGGTCGACCGTGACGCAGGCTGTGGTGGGCGCCGAACGGGTCATCGGTCGCGGCATCGCGAGCAACGCGGCTGGGACGAGTTGATCGAGAACTACGGCAGCCTCGCCGGAAAGCTCGGGCCGGGAACCTGCCGCCGTCAGTCGGTGAAGCTGTCGTCAGTCGGTGAAGCTGGGGTCGGCGGAGTGCAGGTTCGATACTCGCCCCTTCGGCTCCTCCCACTCCTCCTGGCGCCCCAGCACGGTGACGTCGAGCAGCCGGTAGGCGTGCATCATCACCTCGACCCCGCGTCCATAGGTGGCGTACGTGTGGAAGACCTCGTCGCCGTCGCGCAGGAAGGCGCTGATGCCGGGCTGCTCGCCGACGTAGTCGACCAGCCAGGCCTGCCCGGCAGCGACCAGTTCGTCCGCGCCCCGGAAGTTGTAGGTGTTCGGCCTGACCGCCGGGTTCAGCGAGAAGTGGAAGTCGTAGTTGAAGTCGCTGCCGAACGAGGAGTACCAGGGGAAGGTCCAGCCTCGGGCCTGCTTCTCGGCGGCCAGCTTCGCGTACGGGGCGCGCGAGACGGCGGCGAACGTGGTGTCACGGGCGGAGAGGTGGGCGCGGGCCCCCTCGCTGAGGTCGTCCGCCATCGCGCTGCAGCTGCCACAGCCCCGGTCCCAGGACGGGTCGAACATGAAATGCTGCAAAACGAGCTGGCGTCGCCCATCGAACAGGTCCAACAGCCCGACCTCGCCGTCCGGGCCGCTGAACCGGTAGTCCTTCTCGACCCGCACCATCGGCAGTCGCCGCCGGTCGGCGTTGAGCCCGTCCAGGGCCCAAGTCAGCTCCTTCTCCCTGGCCAGCAACTCTCGGCGGGCGGTCAGCCACTCGTCCCGGCTGACGACCTTCGGTCGGTCCATGTCCCCTCCAGAACACTCTAACTTGTGTGATGCAAGCACTCTAGGGGGCGGACTTGTATCACGCAAGCGGAAGGCGGAACATCGACCTCGTGCTCGGCAAGACGTACGAACGAGAGAACTGCTCGGCGGCTCGCGCACTGGAACTGGTCGGCGAGCGCTGGAGCCTATTGATCATCCGCAATGCCGTGTTCGCCGGCATGACCCGGTTCTCCGACTTTGAACGCAGGCTCGGGGTCGCGCCGAACATCCTGGCCAAGCGGTTGGACGGGTTCGTCGCCGACGGGCTGATGGAGCGGCGCGATGGGCGGGAGTACGTGCTCACGGAGAAGGGCCACGAGCTTGGCACGGTGATCGTGGCGCTGACTGAGTGGGGCGACCGCTGGGCCGCGCCGCAGGGCCCGCCGATCTTGTTCGAGCACGAGGACTGTGGCGGGCCGGTCCACGTGCACGCTCGCTGTGACGACTGTGGACGGGAGATCGCCGCGGCCGACGTAGTCGCCGTCGCCGGTCCCGGGGCCGACCCGCAGCGCCGCCCACCCCGCGACCCGAGCCGCCCTCGCACCGCCTGAGTCCCCACGCGCCGCCCGAGCTGCCGGATTGGCTACCAGGCCGTGCGGCCGCGCCGCACTCACCATCCGAACCTTGCGGGTCTGGGAACACCAACAGCGGGGACCTCCCGATCAGGAGGTGCCCGCCGCGTCCGTCGCGATTGGCGCTCGGAACTGGGGCCAAAACCAGCCGGTGGTCACGCCGCCACAGTTGACCTTGATCCGGATTCTCCCGTTGGTGGGAAGCGCGCAGGCGTAGCCTCAGCGTGGACGTTGGGGAAGCTTACTCGAACACAGAGGACCAGGTCAGCGCGCTACAAACGCTGTGGAGGAAGCTGCCGGACCTCGATGCGCCACCGCGACCGACGCCGAAGCAGGACAAGCCGTAACGCGCTCGGCAACTCAACCACCAAGTCCAGCAACTCATCGAGAGCTACCGATCCGGTTCCACCGTCTACCGCCGTGTGCAGGAGATGGTCGATTTCTACGCCTTCCTCCACCGCAGGTTCCCCGAGCTCTTCGATGAACGGAACACACGATGAGGGCGATCGATCGTCAGCCGGCGGATCGTTCCGCTGCGCGGGCCGCCAAGTCGTTGAGGTAGCTTTCGAGAGGTGATGGAACGCCTCGTCGAGGCTGTCCAAGCCGGTTGCGGGGACCAGGTCGGCGATCTCGGAGAGGCGCGGGTACGCGCCGGTCGCCAAGACCGTCGCCGCCTCCGCGTCGCTCGTCAGCCACCATTGGCTGTTGCGCAGGCGGGACTCATCCTCCGCCCGGAGCTCACCGATCGCACCCAGGGCAAGCCCTTTGGTCAGCCCGGCCAGTGCGATCGTGGCGTGCACCCGCTCGGCCGGTTTCAAGCCGACCTCGGCGAGCGCTTCGAGGGTCCATTCGCTGTACCTCATGGCCTCGGGCGCCAGGGGAGGCCGGGTCACCGACAGCACTTCGGCGAGCCATCGGTGTGTGCGGTAGAGCTGCCACTGCAGCCGGTAGACGACCTCGATCGTCGTGCGCCATCCCATGGGCCGAGCATCGGGGAGGGGATTGGCCGCGAAGGCTGCTCGCATCATCAACATCTCCAGCTCGTCCCGGCCGGCGACGTAGTTGTACAGCGACATCGGAGCCACGCCCAGAACGCCGGCGAGACGCCTCATCGACAGGGCTTCGAGGCCTTCGCGCTGGGCGAGGTCAATTGCCGCAGCCACGATCCGTCTCCGAGGGAGTCCGTGGCCGACAGTCGACCGTGTGCGCCGCCTGGGTTCCTGCGTCTCACGAACGGTCGTCCCGGATCCTTGGCGCGTCTGCACTAGCCCTTCGTCAAGCAGGGTCGCGATGGCGCGGGCGGCAGTCGCCATCGCGACGCCCATCGTCGATGCGACCGCAACCGGCAGGACGCAACGGACGGTGCAAGAGCAAACCGTTACCCTTCAGGCGTACACAACCGCCATCCTGACCCGCTGAGGGGCGGCCATCCTCGGATCGCGTCACCTCGACAATCTCTCTACACGTTCTTCGTCAGCGGCATGCCTCGCGAGAGGAAGTCGAGAGCGCGGTCGATGGCGGCGAGGTAGGTATCGACGGTGAGCTCGCCGTCGATGATCGCGGACCCGAAGACGCCGAGGACCGCGCCGGTGAAGGCCCTCACCTCGCGATCGTCGCGTTCCCTCCCCACGAGCGTGGCGATGAGGTCGGCGAAGACGAAAGGGCGACGATCCGACTCGCCGAGCCGTTCACCGCCCTGGCACCTGAACCAGCATCAACCGATGCCAGGTGTTCGAGTATGTCGTCTTGGGTGGAGGTTGGAGGGGCTTACTCGAACAACGCAACCACCGATGGGGGTTCGGGGGCTTGCCCTCGACTGGGGTGTGGGGGCTTGGCTTGGCCCCCACAGGCCACGCGGAACAGAAAAGGCTCGCGCTCTCCGCGAGCACAAGCCTGCCATCTGTGGGCCTGACGCGTCAGCATGCGAACCATGCCAGCGCAACCGCAGTGGGGGTCCGGGGGCGTGTCCCCGGGCGGGGTCTGGGGGTTGCACCCCCAGACGACACGACGAGCGAGCGAGGCGAGCGCTCTCCGCGAGCACACCTCGCCCGCTCGCGAGTGGAGCTGAGGGGAATCGAACCCCTGACCTTCTCGATGCGAACGAGACGCGCTACCAACTGCGCTACAGCCCCTGGGTGAAGCGCGATCAGCATAGCAACCGCGCTCCCGGGTCCACCGGGGTGGGGGTCCCTACTCGCCCGCGGCCCGCCGGTACGGCTGGTAGTTCGGCTCGGCGAGCTCGTGGAAGGCGGGGTCCTCGTCGTCGATGTCGACGACGACGGCCTGGCGCCGCACGCGGGAGGTCGGGACGGGCTTGCGTTCGCTGCCCACGACCGCGCGTCGTCGCTCGGCGATCTCGACCTCCTCGGCCCGGCGGGGTTCGCGGGCGGGCCGCCGGGCGGCGGTGTTGAGCCGGGCGAGCCGCCGCTGCCGGATCTCGTCCTCGATGCGCACCTGCCGGCGGAGGTAGATCAGGTAGCCGACCAGCACGACGTCGGCGGCGCCGTTGGCCCACCACAGCGCCGACCACAGGAACCCGGCGAGGACGGCGGTGACGATGACCAGCGCGAGCAGGACCAGCACGACCCGCTGCCGGTAGGCGTACTTGGCGCGGGCGGCCATCTCGGCGGCCTCCGGGTCGAAGCCGCCGCGGCCGGGTCGGTACCGGCGCCCCGAGCCGGACACGGCCGCGGGCACGGTGGTCGGTCGCGCGCGCGGGGTCTCGTCGACCGGCCGTTCGGCGGGTTCCTCGTCGAGGTCGTCGACGTCGTCGTCGAAGCCGTCGTCGAACTCGTCGGCTTCGAACGGCTCGGCCGCGCTCATGTCCTCGTCGGCGCCGGCGGGCTCGTCCGGCTTCGGTTTCTCGGGCACTGCGTACTCCTCCCGCCCCCCGAGCTGGATGTCCGCGCCTCCGCTGCGCACGACCCTGGCGGCCAACGCGGAATCGTTCGTGGGCACGATCTCCTGCCGCTTCCGCGCGATCATCGGAACGAGGACGACAAGCCACGCGGCGGCCAGCGCCACGATGATCAACGAGCTCGGCATCTCCCGTCACCTCCCCCGACCGTTGGCTCCCTGCAGTCACGCTAGTCACAGGAGTAACAGATGGGGCGCAGGCACGCCGGGCGAGATCGGAAAAGTCCTCGCTGAACTAGGTGAAAATCACCGCGTGTGGTATTGGCGTCACGGAGCTTCGGCGCGCCCCTCCGCGACCAACCGGGCGACCAGGCCGTCCCACGCCTCCTCGGCCGTGATCGCGAAGCACAGGTGGTCCCGCCAGTCCCCGGCGACCTGGAGGTAGCGCCGGAAGCGCCCTTCCTGCCGGAACCCGGCCTTCGCCAGCACCCGCAGGCTCGCCGCGTTCTCGGGGCGGACGGTCGCCTCGAGCCGGTGCAGCGATGCCGCGCCGAAGGTGTGGTCCACCGCCAGCGCGACCGCCGCGGTCGCCACACCGCGCCCGGACAGCGTGGCGGACACCCAATACCCGACCCACGCCGAGCGCAGGGCCCCCCTGACCACGTTGCTGAGGGTGATCTGCCCGGCGAACTCGCCGTCGACGGTGATCGCGAACGGCAGGCACTGTCCGCGGCGGGCGAGCGTCCGCAGCGCCGACCACTGCGACACCCAGGCCAGCCGGCCGTTGCGCTCCTCCCAGGAGCCTGGCCCGTTCGGCTCCCACTCCTCGAGGTAGGCGCGGTCGCGCAGGCGGATGCGGCTCCACGCGCCCGCGTCCCGCAGCCGCACCGGCCGCAACGCCACCTCACCCGCGGCGACCCGCAACGGACCGAGCCGGGCTGGCCACCCAGGGTGACGAGGCTCGACGTCGTGCGCCGAGCGGTGCGGCGGTGTCGACATGGGCGTTACGCGCGTTGGGCCAGGAAGGTCACCTTCACCTGCTCGCCCGCGGCCACCTCGGTGAGGTCCTCGTCGACGTTGATCAGGCAGTTCGCCTCGGCCAGGGAGGCCAGCAGGTGAGTGCCGGACGTGCCGAGCGGCTGCACGAGGTACTCGCCGTTGGACTCGTCACGCAGCAGCTGGCCGCGCAGGAACCCGCGCCGGCCCTTGGTCGAGGTCACCGGGGAGAGCAGCCGGGCGTCGACCATCCGCCGGTGCGGGTTGCGGGTGCCGCGGGCGGCCCGGATCAGTGGCCGGACCAGCACCTCGAACACCACCAGCGCGCTCATCGGGTTGGCCGGGATGAGGAACGTCGGCACCGAGTCCGGGCCGAGCCGGCCGAAGCCCTGCACCGAGCCGGGGTGCATGGCGACCCTGGTCATGTCGATCTCGCCGAGATCGGACAGCGCCGCCTGCACCTCGTCGCCCGCGGTGCCGCCCGCCCCGCCGGCGACCACGACCACCTCGGACATGAGCAGCCGGCCCTCGACGATCTCGCGCAGCCGCTTCGGCTCACTGGACACGATGCCGACCCTGCTCACCTCGGCCCCGGCGTCCCGGGCCGCGGCGGCGAGCGCGTAGGAGTTCACGTCGTAGACCTGGCCGACCGACGGGGTGCGGTCGACGTCCACCAGCTCGTCGCCCACCGAGATGATCGACACCCGCGGCCGCGGATACACCAGGACCTTCGACCGGCCGACCGCCGCGAGCAGGCCGACCTGGGCGGAGCCGATCGTGTCGCCCCGGCGCACCGCGACGTCACCGATCTGCACGTCCTCACCGGTGCGCCGGACGTAGCCCGCCGACGGCACCCGCCGGTGCACGGTCACCTTGGCCTGGTGGCCGTCGGTGTAGGCCAGCGGCACCACGGCGTCGGCCAAGGTCGGCAGCGGCGCGCCGGTGGCCACCCGCACGGCCTGGCCCGGCTGCAGCCGGCGGGGCTGGCGCGACCCGGCGGCGATCTCCCCCACCACCGGCAGCTGTACCGGCTCCTCGCCGGCGGTGCGGACGTCGACGCTGCGCACCGCGTAGCCGTCCACCGCCGCCTGGTCGAAGCCGGGCAGGGCGTGCTCGGCCACGACCTCCTCGGCACACAGCAGCCCCTGCGCCTCGGAGATGGCGACGCGCACCGGCCGGGGGCGCACGGCCGCGCCCAGCGCGAGGGCGATCTGCTCGTCCACGGCCCGGAACTCGACGGGCTCAGGGGCGACGGTGGGGCTCGCGGTCTCGGTCATGCGCGGGACGTCCCCCCGAGCCGTTCGGCCAACCACGCGCGCAGGCCGGGGCCGTAGTCGGGGTGCTCGAGCGCGAAGTCGACCGCGGCCTTCAGGAACCCGGCCGGGTTGCCCAGGTCGTGCCGGCCCCCCCGGTGCACCACGACGTGCACCGGATGGCCCTCCTCGATCAACAACGCGACCGCGTCGGTGAGCTGCAGCTCGCCGCCGGAACCCGGAGTGATCCTGCGCAACGCGTCGAAAATCACCCGATCGAGCAGGTAGCGGCCGGCGGCGGCGAAGGTGGACGGGGCGTCCTCGGGCGCCGGCTTCTCCACCATCCCGTGGACGCGCTTGACGTCCTCGTCGTCGGTGTCGGCCACGTCGAACACACCGTAGGCGGAGATGTCCCGCTTGGGGATGTCGAACGCGCAGAGCACGCTGCCGCCGTACCTGGCGCGGACCTGGGCCATCCGGTCGAGCACGCCGGTGGGCAGCACGAGGTCGTCGGGCAGGAGCACGGCGACGCTGGTGTCCTCGTCGGTCAGGTTCGGCTCGGCCTGTGCGACGGCGTGGCCGAGACCGAGCGCCTGGTGCTGGATGGCCACCTCGACGTCGAGCAGTCCGGGTCCGCGGCGGACCTTGTCGAGCAGGTCGGTCTTGCCCTTGCGTTCGAGGGTCTGCTCCAGCTCCGGCGCGCTGCGGAAGTAGTCGACGACCGACTCCTTGCCCGGCGAGGTCACGATCACCAGGCGTTTGGCGCCCGACTGCGCCGCCTCGGCGGCGACGAGTTCGATGCCCGGTGTGTCCACCACCGGGAGGAGCTCCTTCGGCACGGCTTTGGTGGTCGGCAGGAACCTCGTTCCCAGGCCGGCGGCCGGCACGATCGCGGTTCGGAACGTCTGGTTGGTCACGGCGCCCGTCATGGCAGCAAAGCCTAACCTGGTGAGGTGCACCCCGGCGGCAATGAGCGGTTGAGCAAGGCGGAGTGGCGCACCCGACTGCTGGCCAACCGGGCCGCGGTGTCGGTGCAGCAGCGGGTGGCGGAGGCGTTGGCGCTGACCGAGGCCGCGGCGGCCGTCGCGGGCCGCACGGTGTGCGCCTACGTGCCGTTCGGCGCGGAGCCGGGCTCGATCGGCCTGCTCGACGTGTTGCGCGACCGCGGCTCCCGGGTGCTGCTACCCGTGGTGCCGCCCGCGCCGGGACCACTGGACTGGGCGGAGTACACCGGCACGTCCGGCCTGGTCAACAGCCGATTCCCCGGCGTGCTGGAACCCGCGGGGCCCCGGTTGGGGCCGGCCGCGCTGGGCCTGGCGGAGCTGGTCCTGCTGCCGGCACTGGCGGTGGACCGGACCGGAATCCGGTTGGGTCGCGGTGTCGGGTACTACGACCGGTCGCTGCCGCATGCGGCAGCGGACGCACGGGTGGTGGCGGTGGTCCGGGACGCCGAGCTGGTGCCACGGCTGCCGGCGGAACCGCACGACGCCAGGGTGACCGCCGCCCTCACCCCGGGCCGCGGTCTGGTGGCGCTGCCGCGCCCGGGGATGGACTGATCCTTCGACTGTGGGTTCGGTCACATCGGCCACCGGCTTCGCCGCGTCCACGACACCTGTGACCAATCCACGATTGCGTTCGAGGAATGCGATCCCGCAGAATTGCGTTAGCACTCTCGCAGTCGGAGTGCCAACGCGTGAAGGAGCACCAGTGCCCACCTACCAGTACGCCTGCAAGGAGTGCGGCCACCAGTTCGAGGCCGTGCAGTCGTTCTCCGACGCGAGCCTGACCGAGTGCCCGGAGTGCACGGGCCCGCTGCGCAAGCTGTTCGGTGCCGTCGGCGTGATCTTCAAGGGCAGCGGCTTCTACCGCACCGACGCCCGGTCCGACACCAAGTCGGGCAAGTCCACCACCTCCACGTCCGCGTCGGGTGAGAGCAAGAGCTCGGACAGTTCGTCCAGCTCGTCGAGCTCGTCGAGCTCGTCGAGCAAGTCCGACAGTACGTCGTCGAGCAAGCCGGCGGCGTCCGCGGCGGCCTCCTGACCGGGAGTTGTCCACAACCACCCACTTGTCCACAGCCCGCTGATTTTCCTGTTCCCCCACCCGCCCACCCCTCCTAGCGTCGATCCCATCGAGGGCGGACCACCCGCCCGCACGGGAAGCGGAGGGCAACGATGTCGGAGACGCGGAGCACGACGGAGACGGCACGGCGGTGGTGGCGGCGACTCCGCACGCTGGTTCGAGGACGGCCGCTCACCGTGGTCCGGCGCGGGGCGGCCGTCGTGCTCCTTCTGCTCGCCGCCCTTCTCGCCATCCGGCCGCCGCCGGTCGGCACGCCAACCCTCGTCGCGGCGCGTGACCTGGCGCCAGGGCGCCCCCTGACGGCCGCCGACCTGCGGGTCGTCGAGCTCCCCGAGAGCATGCGTCCGGCCGGCGCGCTCGACTCGCCCGACCCGGCGAGAGGCCGGCTGCTCGCCGGCCCTGCCCGGACCGGCGAACCCATCACCGACGTCAGGCTGGTGGACCCCCATGCGGCGCCTCCCGGCGCGGCCGTCGTCCCGGTCCGGCTCGCCGACGGCGGAGTGGCGGGATTGCTGCACCCGGGCACCACGGTCGACGTTGTGGCCGGTGGTCCCGACGAACGCACCCGAGACCCGATCGCGTCCCTGGCCACCGTGCTGACCGTGGTTCACCCGGACGCTCAACCTCGGGAAGGCCCGCTGGGCGCGACGGCCGGCCCGCTGGTGCTGCTCGCGGTTCCGACCGAGGCGGCGAGCCGGCTGGCAGCGGCGTCCCTGCATCGACCGGTGGCCGTCACCCTCCGCTGAGCCGGACCGGAGTGGCGCCGGCGCGATGAGGGACGCCGGCCGGGGGCCCGGCTGCCGGCCGCGGGGCCCGCCGGGTGAGGATGTCCAGCCGAAGGCACGGTTCTACAAAGGACGTCGGTACGGGTTCGCCACGGATCAGGAGGCACGGTGCTGAAAGGCTTCAAGGACTTCATCATGCGCGGCAACGTCGTCGACCTCGCGGTCGCCGTCGTCATCGGAACCGCGTTCACGGCGATCGTCACCGCATTCACCGACGGGTTGATCCGACCGTTGATCAACGCCCTCGGCGGCACCGACGCCGCGAGGGGACTGGGCTTCAACATCCTGGCCGGCAACGACGCCACCTTCGTCGACATCGGCGGCGTGATCAACGCGGCGATCAACTTCCTGCTCATCGCCGCGGTGGTGTACTTCGTGATCGTGCTGCCGGTGAAGAAGCTGCAGCAGCGCCGCAAGCGAGGGCAGGAACCGGGGCCGGCCGAGCCCACCGACATCGAGCTCCTGACCGAGATCCGCGACCTGCTCCGGGAGCAGCAGGGCCAGCGGTAGACCACGCTCCGTTCTGTTCCACTGCCCGACGAGCCGAACACCGACAACAGGACCCATTGGCCGAACACCACGCCGGCGAACCCGGCACGGCAAAGATCCGGGCAACCGCGACATCGGCGATCCCGACAGGCACGAACCGGACTACCGCAATGCCGACAAACCGACACAGCGACGACCTGGAGCGTCACAGGGCGACCACGCTCTCGTAGGTGCTCTGCCGCGCCGGGACACCGCCGGAGCGGCCGAGACCCTGGAACGGGCGGCGGTCAGCACGATCGGCGTGGTGGAGGAGCCGGTCGGCCCCGGCCGGTACCGCTACGTCGCCACCCGCGGGTCGCGGACCGCCGCGCTCGAGGAGGACATCCGCGCTCCGCCGGGACGACGTGACCGTGCTGACCGCTGGGTGGCATGGGTCGTCGAGCGGCTGGGTGCGGTATGGGCCTGCACCCGTGTCACCGCACGGGCCGGCGCCGGGACACCCGTCCCAGCGCCGAAGCCGCGATCGCAGGAGTTGGGGAGGGGTGGGGGTGGGGCCCCTTCCGGCGCCGCCGTCAGCGGTCGTGGTGGGGCGGGCGGTTCTCCAGGTGCCAGGAGTCAGTGTCGTCGCGGGGGCCGCGCTCGTCCGAGGTGGTCTCGGGCAGCACGTCGCCGAACACCGCGGCCAGCCGGCGATCATCCGGGCGGCGATCGGCCGGGCGGCGATCGGCCGGGCGGACCGCGCGGCGACGACCCGCCCGCGCGATCGGCGGAGCCGATGCCTCTGACCTCTCGGTCCTGGCCGACGGACCGACCGCACCCGGTGCGCCGCCCTCGTGCGGGGAACCAGCAGCCCGCCGCGGGACACCACCGCCGCTGGACGCATCAGCCCCACTCGACGCGCCACTCCTGCTCAATGCGCCGGACGCACTCAGGGAATCGGCGGCGCTCGGCGCGCCACCGGAGAGCGAGGAACCAGCAGGCTTCCGCGCGGCACCACCGTCGCCGGGCCCACCAGGCCCACTCGACGGATCGGCCTTACCCGGCGCACCCTCTCCGCTCACCGCACCCGACTCGACCGGCGAATCGGCCGCACCCGGCACGGAAGCCCCGCTCGGAGCATCAGCACCCCTCCGCGAACCACCCCCGCTCGACGCGCCACCCCCGCTCGACGCACCACCCCCGCTCGACGCACCACCCCTGCTCGACGCGCCGGACGCACTCGGTGGATCGGCGGCACTCGGCTTGCCACCCCTACACGGGGACTCAGCCTTCCGGGAAACGGGCCCGCTGGGCACACGACCCCCTTGCGCCGCGCCGGCGGTGTTCGGTGTGCCGGACGTGCCCGCGGTGGTGTCCCCGTCCGGCCGGTGGCTCTCGGGCGGCGCGCCGGTGGTGCCCGGGGCGTCCGAGCCACCGGGCTCGTCGGAGGCGTTCGGCTGGTCGCGGCGCCGCCGGTCGGCCACGGATGGGTCCCCGCCGAGGGTCAGGCCTGGGCCTCGGCCAGGCCGGACAGCTCGCCGATCACGTACGGCACCAGACCGGACAAGGTGGCCATCCCGTCGCGGACGGCCGAGCGTGACCCGGCCAGGTTGACCACCAGGGTGCTGCCCGACACGCCGACCAGGCCGCGGGAGATCCCGGCGTCCACCGCGCCCGCCGCGAGGCCCGACGAGCGCAGCGCCTCGGCGATGCCGGGAATCGGGCGGTCCAGCACGCCGGCGGTGGCGTCCGGTGTCACGTCCCGGGGCGACACGCCGGTGCCGCCGACCGTGATGACGAGGTCGGCACCCCCGATCACCGCCGTGTTGAGTGCGTTGCGGATGGCGACCGTCTCCGCGTGCACGACGACCGTGCCGTCGACGATGAAGCCGGCCTCCTCGAGGAGCTCGGTCATCAGCGGACCCAACGTCTCCTCGTTCTCACCGTGCGCCGCACGGTCGTCGACGATCACCACAAGGGCGCGGCCGAGCCGCTGTGCACTCCGTTCCATGGTCACCACCGTAGTCAATCGGGCCGCGCCCGCCAGAACGAGCCGGCGATCGTCGGGAGAACGCGACGACCGGCGAGGGCCCGGGTGGGACTGTCACCCGCCCGGCGGGCGTCCACCGCCCCGACACTTTCCAACCGGAAACCCGGGCGCCGCCCCGCGGGCGTGCCGCGCCCGACACCGGGAGCCCGGCGCCCGCCCGGCCGGGCGCCCGGCGGCCAGCGTCGAGAGGGTCAGCCGGTGGCCAGCGGGAGGCGCACCTCGAACCGGCACCCCGGCCCGTGGTTGCGCACCCTGATCCGTCCCCGGTGCGCCTCCACCAGGCCTTTCGCGATCGCCAGGCCGAGCCCGCCACCGGCGGACCCCCCGACCCGCTCCGGCGTGCGCGCCTGGGTACCCCGGAACGCCACGTCGAACATGGAAGGTCTACGCCCTCGATCGGGTCGATGGCGTCCAACCGCTCGGCACCCGCTTCCCGGTTCCCGAGCCGCCGCCCGACGCCGCCGCGTTCGTCGCCGACACGCTCGCGCACGGGCCGTGGCGGCACCGCGTCCGCGTGCGGGTGCACACGTCGGCCGACCTCGCCCGCGAGCTCGTCGACCCCAGCGTCGCCACCGTCGTCGACCACGGCGACGAGTGCGAGCTCCGCTTCGGCACGGACGACCTCGACTGGGCGGCCCGCTGGCTCGCCTACCTGGATCTCGACCTCGACGTCATCGAACCGGCCGCGCTCGTCGACCGGCTGCGTGCCCTGGGCCGATGGCTACTCGAGCGGTACTGACCACGCGGAACACGACGCACCGGGTGCGGCCGTTCCAGGGGGTGCCGGCCGCACCCGGTGCGCTGTCCGGCCCGCGGCGAGCGGAACCGGGGCTTGGTCTCGGCCGCGAGGCGGCCGAGCGTCCTACCTGGTCTCGACGTCCTGCCCGCCCAACGTCACCTCGATGGTGCGCGAGCCGTCGACGGTGAGGGTGACCCGCTCGTCGGGCGCCCGGGTACGGATCGCGGCGACCAGGGTGTTCGCCCCGTCCACCGGGCGGTCGTCGATCTTGGTGATCACGTCGCCGGCCTTGAGCCCGGCCTGCTCGGCGGGGCTGCCCGGCTCGACGGCCATCACCACCGCGCCGCCGTTGGGGCTGTTGCCCACCTGCGCGCCGATGTAGGTCTGCTTCGCCTTGCCGGTGTTGATGATGTCGTCGGCGGTCCGGCGCGCCTGGTCGATCGGGATGGCGAACCCGATGCCGACGTTGCCCCCCTCCGACTGCGCCCCCGGCAGCCCGGACTGCGGGCTGTAGATCGCCGAGTTGATCCCGATGACCTGCCCGGCCATGTTCACCAGCGGCCCGCCGGAGTTGCCCGGGTTGATCGCCGCGTCGGTCTGGATGGCGTCCATCACCGTGGTCTGGTCGCCCTGCCCCCCGCCGGCGCTCACCGGGCGGTGCAGCGAGCTCACGATGCCCGCGGTGACCGTGCCGGCCAGCTCGAACGGCGAGCCGATGGCCACCACGCTCTGCCCGACCCGCAGGTCGTCGGAGCGGCCCAGCTCGACCGGCTTGAGGTTGCCGACCCCGTCGACCTTGACCACGGCGATGTCGGTCGTCGGATCCCGGCCGATGATCTTCGCCGGCACCTTCTTCCCGTCCTGGAACACCGCCTGGATCTGCCCGGCACCGCCGGACGCGGACTCCACGACGTGGTTGTTGGTGAGGATGTAGCCGTCCTCGCTGAGCACGAAGCCGGAGCCCTCGCCGGCACCGGCGCGTCCCACCACCTGCAGCTGCACCACGCTGGGCAGCACCTTCGTGGCCACCGCCTCGACGGTGCCCTCCGGGGGCGCGGCGGTCTGCTTGGCCGTCGGCTGCTGGTGCAGCGCGTTGACCACCGACCCGCCGCCGCTGTTGTTGTCGGCCACCAGGTAGCCCGCGATGCCACCGGCGCCGCCACCGACGAGCAGTGCCAGCACGGCCGCACCGGCCACCACACGACTCCCGCCGCGTGCCCGGCTCCGGTTCGGCGCCGGGGGCGCGGGGAACATCGTGGTGGACCCGGCGGGTGGGTAGCTCGAGCCCTGCTCGCCGTGCTCGGAGCGGGCACCGTGGGACTCCCCCTCGGGCGCTCGCTCACCGTGCTCGCCGCCGGCGCTCCCCGCCGGGAAACCCCCACCGGCGGGCTGTCCGCTGTGGCCGGTCACGGCGCTGCCGTAGAGCGGCCCGGACGGGTCGCCGGGGCCCGGCTGGGCCGGCGAGCCCGGCCGGGCCTCCGAATACCCCGAGCCTGGCTGGGGTGGCGAGCCGGACTGGGCCTGTGCCGACCACGGGTTCGGGGCGGGCTGCCCGCCCACCGCCGGCGTGCCGTGCGGCGGGGTCCTGGGCTCGTCGTGGCTCGCGGGCCAGCCGCCGTGTTCCGGTGTGCCGGGCGTGTCCGATGCGGCCCGGCGGTCCTCGTTCTCGGTCATGCCTTCACCATGCGCCTCGGTCCTGAGAGCGGGCTGAGTCGAACCTGTGGGTAACTGGGTGATTTCACCGAGTGTCCCGCAGCCGCCGCGCGATCTGCTCCGGTGTCGCGTCGTTCACCCACACCGCCATACCCGACTCCGAACCCGCAAGATACTTCAGCTTGTCCGGGGCTCGCAGCACGGAGAACAGCTCCAGGTGCAGCCAGCAGAGGTCGCGGTCGCGCCGGACCGGCGCCTGGTGCCACCCGGCGACGTAGGGCAGCGGGCGGTCGTAGAGCGCGTCGCAGCGACGCAGCACCTCGAGGTAGACCTCGGCGAAGTCGGCCCGCTCCCACTCGGTCAGCTCGGCGAGATCGGCCACCCGGCGGTGCGGCACCAGCTGCACCTGCACCGGCCAGCGCGCGGCCGGCGGCACGAACGCCGTCCAGCACTCGCCGGCGGCGACCACGCGCTCACCCGACGCCCGCTCGGCGGCCAACACGTCGCCCAGGACGTGCCGACCGTGCTCGGCCCGGTAAGCGCGGGCGACCTCGATCATCCGCTCGGTGCGCGGCGTGACGAACGGGTAGGCGTAGATCTGGCCGTGCGGGTGATGCAGGGTGACCCCGATCTCCTCGCCCCGGTTCTCGAAGGGGAAGACCTGTTCCACCCCCGCCAGCCGGGACAGCTCGGCGGTCCGATCGGCCCACGCGGCGAGCACGGTCCGCACCCGCCGGGGGCTCAGCTCGGCGAACGAGCGGTCGTGCTCGCTGGTGAAGCAGACCACCTCGCAGCGGCCCCGGCCCGGCTCGACCGGCACCAGCCCCGACCCGTCCACCGTGGGTCCGGGGCCGGCGGCGTCCTCGGCGAAGGACGGGAAGCGGTTCTCGAACACCACCACCTGGTAGTCGGGCTCTGGGATCTCGCTGGGCTTGCCGGGACGGGTGGGGCAGAGCGGGCACAGGTCGGCCGGCGGCTTGTAGGTGCGGGTCTGCCGGTGCGCGGCCATCGCGACCCACTCGCCGGTGAGCGGGTCGCGGCGGATCTCGGAGCGCGCGGTCACCGGCGGCAGGTCCCGGGTGTCCTCGGCCGTGCGCGGCGGCGCGCCCGGCTCGTCGTAGTAGACGATCTCCCGCCCGTCGGCGAGCCGGCGCACGGTCCTCAGCACGCGTCCTCCGTGTTCCCGGCGTCGCCGGCGCACCGCGGAGTCGACCGGGCGGCCCCGCGCGCCGGCGCGACCATCAGCTCACCCACGTGCTCGGCGAGCACCTTCCTGGCGTGGTCGGGCAGGCCGTCGTCGGTCACCACCACGTGTGCCTCAGCCAGCTCGGCGATGGTGGAGATCCCGATCGTGGCCCACTTGGTGGAGTCGGCGAGCACCACCAGCGTGCGGCCGGCCTCGACCAGCGCCCGGTCGGTCTCGCTCTCGGTGAGGTTCGGCGTGGTGAACCCGGGCCCCTCCGCCATGCCGTGGACGCCGAGGAAGACCATGTCCAGGTGCAGGGTGCGCAGGCTGTGCACGGCGACCGGACCGACCAGCGCGTCGGACGGGGTGCGCACGCCGCCGGTCAGCACGACCGTGCGGTCCGGCTGGTTGGCCGCCCGCAACACGTCGGCGACCCGGATCGAGTTGGTGACGACGGTGAGCCCCGGAACGTGGTCGAGCGCTCTGGCCAGGGTCCAGGTGGTGGTGCCCGCGGAGAGGCCGATCGCGGTGCCGGGCCGGACGAGGGTCGCGGCCAGCTCGGCGATGGCCTCCTTCTGCGCGCGCTGGCGCACCGACTTGGCCTCGAACCCCGGCTCGTCGATGCTCGTGCCGCCCACCGAGGTGGCGCCGCCGTAGACTTTCTCGACCAGGCCCCGGCTGGCGAGGACGTCCAGGTCGCGGCGCACGGTCATGTCGGAGACGCCCAACCTGGCCACCAGGTCGCTCACCCGCACGGCCCCGGTTCGCCGCGTCTCCTCCAGGATGATCGCTTGCCGCTGCCGCGCCAGCACCGCCCACTCCGTCCCCGCAGAACAGTCTCAACTGCACAAAATCCTACACGAGTAAACATCGATCCTGTTCACCCTTATGATATACGAAGGGTGAAAAGTTGGTGACTAACCGTGTTCATCCGGTAGTTCGTCACCCGGGTACAACGCATGTTCCCCTCATCCGGGTATGCCGGGCAGCCGCATCGTCAGCAACGCGCCGCCCTCCGGCGCGTTGCCGGCGTACACGACCCCGCCGTGCCGCTCCGCCGCCTGCTTCACAATCGCCAGCCCCAGGCCGGAGCCGGGCAGGGTGCGGGCCTCCGACGAGCGGTAGAAGCGGTCGAAGACCTTGGGCAGGTCGGCGGGCGCGATGCCCGGCCCGAAGTCGGCGACCTCCACGACCGCGGTCCCGTCGCCCAGCGGGCGCAGCCGCACCCGGACGGACGAGCCGTCCGGCGCGAACTTCACCGCGTTGTCTAGCAGGTTCAGCACCGCGCGCTCCAACGCGCTGGAGTCACCGCTGAGCACCCACGGCTCGAGCCGCACGTCGAACCGGATCTCGCCGGCCCGCCGCCGCGCCCGGTCCAGCGCGCGCTCCACGACCTCGACCAGGTCCACCCGCTCGAACTCGGCGCGCGGCTCGTCCTGCCGGGCCAGCTCCACCAGGTCGCCGATCAGCTGGGTGAGCTCGTCGAGCTGGCCGCGGATGTCGGCCTCGATGTCGGCCCGGTCCCGCTCGGACAGCCGGGGGCCGGCGGACCGGCTGGCCGAGAGCAGCAGCTCCAGGTTGGTGCGCAGCGACGTCAACGGGGTGCGCAGCTCGTGGCCGGCGTCGGCGACCAGCTGGCGCTGCCGCTCCCGGGACTCGGCGACCGTGCCGAGCATGGTGTTGAAGCTGTGCGTGAGTCGGGCCAGCTCGTCGTCACCGCTGACCGGGATCGGCCGCAGGTCGCCGGTGCGGGCGATCCGCTCGGTGGCCGAGGTGAGCCGCTCCACCGGCCGAAGCCCGGCACGGGCCACCGCGGTGCCGGCGAGCGCAGCCACGACGATCCCCGCGCCACTGATCAGGAACAGCACCACGGACAGCTGGTTCAAGGTGCGCTTGGTCGGGCCGAGCGGCTGGGCCAGCACCATGGCCTGCCCGGCACCGGAGGGCAGTGCCACCACCCTGCTGTCGGTCGCCGGGTCGGTGCGCAGGGAGATCGACGCGTTGCCCCTGGCGACGGCCAGCTCCTGCGGCCCCCACGGCGGCTGGCCGCCCTCCCCTGGGTAGGTGATGGTCCCCTGCGCGCTCAGCAGCCCGATCTGGATGTCGGAGCTGGCCAGGAAGGCACCGGGAATCTGCTGCAGCCGGCTCTGCACCGGCGGGGTCTCCACCGCGGCGGCGGCGCGCTGGACGAGGCTGTCGTCGAGCTGCTGGTAGAGGTTGGTGCGGACGGTGTGGTAGGCGCCCAACGACACCAGGCCGACCGCGCCGGCCACGCAGATCGCCGCCAGCAGCGTGACACGACTGCGCAGCGAGAACCGCCGGGAACGTCCCACGGCGGGAACGGTCACGGCGGGGTGTCCCGCAACACGTAGCCGACGCCGCGCACGGTGTGGATGAGCCGGGGCTCGCCGCCGGCCTCGGTCTTGCGCCGCAGGTACCCGACGTAGACCTCGAGCGCGTTGCCCGAGGTCGGGAAGTCGTAGCCCCACACCTCCTCGAGGATGCGGCCACGGGTGAGCACGTGCTTCGGGTAGGAGAGGAACAGCTCGAGCAGCGCGAACTCGGTGCGGGTCAGGCTGATCGGCCGGTCGCCGCGGCGCACCTCCCGGGTGCCGGGGTCGAGGCTGAGGTCGGCGAAGGAGAGCACCTCGGCCTGCTCGGCCTGGCTCTCCGGGCCCGCCCTGCGCAGCAGCGCGCGCAGCCGGGCCAGCAGCTCCTCCAGGGCGAACGGCTTGGGCAGGTAGTCGTCGGCGCCGGCGTCGAGCCCGGCCACCCGGTCGGAGACGGTGTCCCGCGCGGTGAGCACCAAGATGGGCAGGTCGTCGCCGGTGCTACGGAGCCGGCGCGCCACCTCGAGGCCGTCCAGCCGGGGCATCATGACGTCGAGGACCATGGCGTCGGGGCGGTGGGCGACGATCGCGTCGAGCGCCTGCGCCCCGTCACCGGCCAACTCGACGTCGTAGCCGTTGAACTCCAGCGAGCGGCGCAGGGACTCCCGGACCGCCCTGTCGTCGTCGACCACCAGAATGCGCATGCGCACAGTGTTACCCGCCCGGCTGAGACCGCGCTGAGAGCCACGCGGCGGTTCACTCGGCGGGCGCGCCGGTGCCGCGGGCGACCGGGGCGTTCCAGCGCCGCCACAGCGCCACCACCCGCACGGTGACCACGACGGCCGCCGCGACCACGGTCACCGGCCCCGGCGGGAGCCGCAGCAGGTGGCCGGCGCCGACCAGCACCGCGCCGGCCAGCGCGGCGAGGGCGTAGATCTCCCTGCGCAGCACCAGCGGGATCTCCCGGAGCAGGACGTCACGCAGGGCGCCGCCGCCGATGCCGGTGGTCCTGCCCACCAGGCACGCGGTGTAGACCGGGGCGCTGGCGCCCAGGGCGATGGCGGTGCCGGTGGTGGCGAAGACGCCGAGGCCCACCGCGTCGGCGAGCAGCACGGCCTTGCGCAGCCGGGCGAACACCGGGTGGAAGGCGAACACCGCCAGCGCGGTGGCCGCGGCGACCGCGAGGTAGGGCCAGGTGCGCAGGGTGGTGGGCGGGGTGATGCCGAGCAGGACGTCCCGGATGATCCCGCCGCCGAGCGCCGTGGTGAGGCCGAGCACGACGACGCCGAAGACGTCGAGCCGGGCCCATACCGCGGCGAACGCGCCCGAGGCGGCGAAGGCCACGAGGCCGAGCATCTCGAACGCGGCGAGCAGCATGGCGCTGTTCGGTGCTATTCGATCAGCCCGCCTCGGTAGGCGAGCAATGCCGCCTGGACCCGGTTGGCGGCGCCGATCTTGGACAGCACCGCGGAGACGTAGCCCTTGACCGTGGCCTCCGAGAGGTGCAGCTTGCCGCCGATCTCGGCGTTGGAAAGGCCCTGTCCGATGAGACCGACCACCTCGCGCTCCCGGTCGGAGAGGGAGGCCAGCAGCTTGCGCGCGGGTTGCGCGGCGCGCTGCTCGTCGCGGTGGGCGGAGACCATCCTGGCGGCGACGCCGGGGTCCAGCACGGCGCCGCCGCGGGCGAGGTCGCGCACGGCGCGGAGCAGCGCGGCGGGCTCGATGTCCTTGAGCAGGAAGCCGTTGGCCCCCAGCCGCAGGGCGGCGCTCACGTACTCGTCGATGTCGAACGTGGTGAGCATGGCGACCACCGGGGGCTCCGGCAGGGCCTGGATGGCGCGCAGCGCGCGGATGCCGTCGTCGGCGGAGCGCATCTTGATGTCGAGCAGGGCCACGTCCGGGTGGAAGCGTCTCGCGGTCTCGACCGCCGACCTGCCATCGCTGGCCTCGCCCACGACCTCGATGTCCGGTGCGCCCGACAACATGGCACGCAGGCCCGATCGGACCAGCTCCTCGTCGTCGGCAAACATGACCTTGATCAACGATGCCTCCGGAGCGTGCGGCGGGGTTCACCCGCTAGTGGTTAACGAAGGCTACCCACAGCATGCCGGTTCACGGCAACCACACACCCACACGAGGGACAGCGGCGCTTGTCCCCACCCGTTCGGCCGTGTCCCCCGCGGGCCGCCCGCCGCATTCGACCACGCCGACTAGCGGTACCCTGAGCACGACCGGCCCTCGTAGCTCAGGGGATAGAGCGTCCGCCTCCTAAGCGGTAGGTCGCAGGTTCGAATCCTGCCGAGGGCACTACACAGAAGGATGACGCAGGGGTGGTACGCGGTGCCGTGTCCACCTCGCGCTCCTTTCGGTGTTGATCTTTGTGTCCGCGTTGCACCGGGACGACCGTGTCGTTCGTTGCTCGGCTGACGGCGTGGATGGTTTCGCCGGTCAGGGTCACCCGGCACGTCGCCACTCGGGTGGTGTGGTCGTATCGGATCTCCAGTCTGAGTACCTCGAACAGCCGACGTGACAGGTCGTCGGGCATCTCGGTCAGGTCGACCTGGGTGACGGGCAGTTGGTCGAGCAGGGCAGGGTTGGGCGCCTTGTGGATCTCGTCTTCCAGCTCGGCGAGTCGCTGAGCGAGCTCGTCGCGTTCGGCGCGCAGCTCGGCCCGGCGTTCGTTGATGTCCCGGATGAGGTGCTGGTCGACGTCATCGGCGAGTTCGAGGCTGCGGACCAACCGCTTGCTCTTGGCCTCGTTCTCGCTGATGGTTCGGCGCATCGCAGCGATCCGGTTGGCGCGTTTGCGCTGGGCGGTCTCGTCCAGGACCTTCAGGTTGGCGTCCAGGAGCTGGTGTCGGTACTGGCCGAAGACCTGGGCGGCCAGGAAGCTGGTCACCCCGTCGATGAGCGTGTCTTCGCGGACCCAGATGCTGGGCGGGTGTCCGCCGGGTCGGTACGCCTTCTTCGGCGCGCACACCATGTAGCCGTGGCCCTTGGCGGTCTTGCCAGAGAAGCGACGACCGCACTCGATGCACCACATGTAGCTGCGAAGGCGGTAGATCCGCGCCGTGCGCGGATGCTTGTTCGTCCCGCCTCCCGGTCGCGACCGTTCGCGCTGCTCGGCGACCTGTTGGGCCTGCACGAAGGTTTCCAGATCGATGAGGGCTTCGTGCACCGGTTCGGGTGACCAGACCCGTTCCGACACCGGATTCATCCGGTTCTTGCCGGCCCCCTTGCGGGCGCGCCGGTTCCACACCATGTGCCCGGTGTGCTTCGGGTTGGTGAGCATGTCGCGAACGTTGGAGTAGGTCCACAACCCCACGGCCCGGTCCGCCTCGACCGGAGTCGGCGGCGGATTCGTGGCGAGGTCTTGGTTGAGACGATCCGCGATGGTCTGGTAACCGAGCCGTTCGACCACGCGCCAGCGGAACGCTGCGCGGACCACGGCACCCTCGACGGGGTGGACCTCCAGGAGGGTCTTCTTGATGCCCTTGGCGCGCTTGGCCGGAACGGGGTGCGGAACCTTCTTCGCCCGGTAGCCGTAGCAGGGTTTGCCGACGTTGTAGCCCTGCTCGGTGTGGGTCTCGAAGCCGTCCCAGCTCTTTTCGAGCATCTCGGTGACATACCACTCGGCCACCCCTTGCTTGACCCGCCGAGTCAGCACCTGGATTGCGGTCTTGACCCGGCGGCCGGATTCGCCAAGCCGGAAGGGCTCGTCGGCCGCGACGAGCAGCACGCCGGCCTTCTCTAGGCGGTGCTCGATCTCGGTGGAGATGTACGAGCGGCGGCCGATCCGGGAGATGTCCTCGCAGATGACGACGTCGAAGCGGCGATCGGGCCGTTCGGCTTCCTCTAGGAGGTCCTGAATGCCGCCATCGCGCGGAATGGGAATCTGGAGCAACTCGTGGGCGTGTCCTTGGCCCCGCGCCGTCAGCTCCATACGGCCAGACTCGATGTCGTAGAAGTGCACCACGATGACGGCGTTCTCGGGCAATGCGTGGTGGCAGTTGCGCAGCTGGCGCGGCAGTGACAGCGTCGGGTCCTGCTGGTCGTAGGTCGACGTGCGACCGGCGAAGGCGACGCGGATGACCGAGGACGCGGCCAGCACGGCCGGTCCCGCTAGCGGATGCGTGCGATCTATGCGGCGTGGTCCTGCCCATGCATGGATCGCCTCTGGGCCACCCATTCCATCACCTCCCACAACACTCGTGCTTGCTCCACCCTCAACCGCTCGGCTTCAGCTCCTTCGGCGATCCGGACTTCGAACACCACGTCCGGCGGCTCGTCCGGAACGAGACGGCCCGAGCGTTCGTTCCGCCGCAGTCGTTCAGCCACCATCACGCCGCACCTCCACGCCAGCCAGCAGACCGCTGGCCATGGCGGAGCAGTCCTCACCCAACGACTTTCTGGCGCCGTGCTCGGACACGTCCCCCTCTCGTTCCCTTCGGCGGCGCAGACCCCGCACGCGCGACTCCAGACCATCGGAGGGCGCCGCATTGGCCGGGAGCGTCGACCGCTCTGGCTCGGAGTGACGGGCAGTCGCCTGCCATTGGACTAAGGCAGTCTCTAATTTCCGTAGGCGCAACCTAAGACGCGTGGGCGCTTCGCGCGTTGCGTAGTCGCAGCGGCCGGAACACACCGCGAGGTCCGTCGGGTCCCCGGCGTCCATACGGGAGACTGAGCGACGACCAGCGCCCAGGCAGGGCGCCGATGACAGGCGAATGCGGGAGGCGTGGCGGTGCAGCTTCGGTGGCGGCTAAGGCAGGTGATGGCCTCCCGCGACGTGTGGAAGGGCACAGAGTTGCGCGGACTTCTCGCCCGACGTGCCAACTTCAACCTGTCCCTGCCGTCGATCTCCGCGTTGATGAACAACCAGCCGGTCCAGATGAAGACCGAGACTCTGCAGGCGTTGTGTACCGCGCTGAAATGCACGCCGGACGAGCTGTACGGGGTCGTTCCTCCGCGCGAGGTCTCGCTCGACGACGACCCGAGGACCTCGCGCTGACGACCCCCTGCGGAGCACGGAGCGATGGCGGCCATGCAGCCGCGACAAACTCGCCACAGTGCTCGGCGAACCCCGCCAGAACCGATAACACGTGCGAGCTGATTGCCTAACGGCCCCAGCCCTCTGGCGATGTCAAGGTCAGCAGACGCGACGTCACCGACGGAGGACACACCCCACGGCGAAGATGACTCGAACAACGGCACACAAGGTGTTTGAGGCAAACGTTGAACGATCGCAGGCGTTCCTTCGCATCTTCGACAAGGACAGAGGCCGAGGACAACCCGCCAACGACGAGAAGGAACTCCTGCGCCGGTGCCTCGTGTTCGCAGTGGGCGCGCTGGATGCCTACCTCAGCGACCTGATCCTCGAGATCGTGCCGGAGCACGCTCCGAAGTCGACAAGCCTCAAGGATGCGCTTGCCCAGATCGCCAAGGCCGACCCTGGCCTCGTCCTGCGAGTCAGCCTGGCCGCAACCACCCAGGACAAGCACGACGAGTTCCGCACCGCATTGTCCGAATGGCTTGAAACGAAGTCCTTCCAAGGCCCGGAGAAGGTCGTTAACGCGCTCGGCTACCTCGGCTGCCCGATCAGTTGGCAGGACTTCGACGAGAGTAGTGGGGTGGCAACCGCAACCGAACTGCGCCGGATCACCGACGGACGCCACAAGATCGTCCACAGAGGCCAGAAGCCCTACATCAAGAGGGCTCTCGCCAAAGAAGCGGTAACGCTGATCTCTAACATGGCCGATCTGATCGACAGCAGAGTCTGCGCGCGCTACCGCTGACCGCTCGCTCAGGCGGTCAGGGACCGCTTTCGACCCGCCCGAGCGGGCGTCCGCGAATAACGATCTCGCAACACCGGAAGCCTGCACCGACCGTCGCCGGCGACGGCTTCTGGACGCTTCATGGACAGCGCAACGCCCGTGCAGGTGCAGTTCGGTGAACCCGCCGGAGTCGAGCACCCAGTCGGTGATGGCCTTGGGCAGAGGGCGGCGGTGGCCGAGCCTCCGGTGCGACACCAGGAGCGGGATGTAGGGCACGCGGGTCAGCCAGATGGGCTGGTGGACTCCGAGGTAGAACTTCACGCCGGCACCGCCGCCCTCCGGCGGGCGGGGGTGCCGGCGAGCACGGCGAGCGCGAAGACGGTGGTGGCGCACCCCGGCACGAACACCGATGGCGACGGCGTCACTCGGCCGCGCGGAGATGCGCGCGCCGTCGGTGAGGATCAGGTCGGCGATGAACACGCCCTCGTGCAGGGCCGTCACCGCCACCCGCTGGACCCGGTGCCCCAACGCCTCGATGACGTGCCCGATCAGCTCGATCGTGTCCGGGCGGGCGTGCTCGATCCGCTGCTGGGCCGCGATCAGGGCCTTGGCCTCGGGCGCGCCGATCGAGATCGGCAACCAGCGCTGCTCGCCGTCGGTCTCCCGGAGCAACATCACCGGTGTCTCATCCGGCGGCAGGAGAGCCACCCCGTGCACCCGCACTGGAACCACACCACTCAACCCACTTTCGCCATCGTCCCTCTCCACATACACACCCAATCGGCTCGTCACTCCGATGCAGCGAACTCGCGCCGTCGACAGTGGGGCCGCACCGCCGTGCGGGCCGAGCCCGGCGGGGTCGGCGGCGGGGTCGGGCAGCCACGGCCGAGGGACGGGAGCAGGCGCTGCGCATCAAGCGTTGGTGGCGGGACACCGGCCTTCTTCGGGTTCGCTCCGGATGCGGTGTCTCGCGCCGCGTCGGTGATCGCATCCGGCCGGACCGGCGCTGCGCTCCTTCTTCTCGGTTGCCGACTCAGCGAAAGCCAAGCGGTGCTACGTGGAACTGGGAAAACGTCGCAGCAGAGGAGATGCCTCTCGATGAGCGCTGGTGACAATTATCGCATGAGAGAATTCGATGGTAAGACCGTACTGATCACCGGCGGCGGCAGCGGGATCGGCCTGGGCGCTGCCCGCCGGCTCATCGAGGCCGGCGCGAACGTGGCACTGGCCGGCCGGAGCACGGAGCGGCTGGAGCAGGCCGCCAAAGAGCTCGGCGGGAAGGACCACGTCCTGACCGCGCCCACCGACGTGTCCGACCTCGGCGACCTGGACCGGCTCATCGCCGCGATCCGGGACCGCTTCGGGACACTGGACGGCGTGTTCGCCAACGCAGGCACCGGTGTCGCCGCGCGCACCGCGGAACTCTCCGAGGCCGACTTCGACCGAGTTATCGGCACCAACCTCAAGGGCGTGTTCTTCACCGTCCAGAAAGCGTTGCCATTGCTGGCGGACGGCAGCTCCGTGGTGCTCAACTCCTCGTGGACGGCACACCGCGGGATGGCCGCCGGCTCACTGTACGGCGCGAGCAAAGCCGGGCTGCCGAGCCTCACCCGCTCGCTCGCCAGCGACCTGGCCGAGCGCGGCATCCGGGTCAACACGGTCACTCCCGGGCACATCCACACCGAGATGCTCGAGGCCATCACCGGCAGCGACGAGGTTCGGGAGATCTTCCGGAGCCAGGTGGCACTCGGCCGCCTCGGCCGCCCCGACGACGTCGCCGACGCCGTGCTCTTCCTCCTCTCCTCCCGTTCCAGCTACATCACCGGGCAGGAACTGGTCATCGACGGTGGGCTGGTCAGCTGCGTTCCCAGCTGAACCACGTGCGCCACGACTGCCCGAACCTTCGGGCGCACGAAACATTCCGCAGGCCGGTCACGGAACCGGCCTGCGGTTCTGTTCGGCAGCTGAAAGCCGACGGCGGTCCCTCCTCAACGAGGGTGGACCGCCGTCGGCTCCGTCGGTGCGTCAGCGCTTCTCGCGCGGACTGTTCTGATAAGCGGCCAGGAGCCACTGGCCGTTCTCCTTGACGACCACCCAGGAAGCCCGGATGGCGCGCTCGGCGGCCACCTCGCTTTCGCCCTGGTGCAGCACGCCGCCCTCGGTGATCAACACCGCGGTCGCGTCGCTGAAGAACTCGACGCTGACGGGTGTTCCGGTCACCCGGGTGTTCTGGTAAGGCCCGGCGAACGCGCCCGTCATGAACGAGCGGATCTCGTCGCGGCCCTTCTGAAACACTCCGGGGAGGACCATGCTCCCCTGTTCGGTGAACAGTTCGGCGAAGGCCGCCGCGTCGTGCGCCGCCCACGCCGCGACGACCCGACGCGGGATGGACGCGACGGCGTCCTGGTCGCCGGCGGACGGGGAGATCGCTGCGGAGCCGATCGTGGTCTCTGTCATCATTCATCCTCCATCGTGGTCAAAGATAGATCTTGGCGAACATCAGTTCCGCGGACATTCGCGCGACCCTTCCTGTGTTTACCGTTCCTGCCCATGGCCACCAGGACGCCTTGTGCCCTTGCCGGCCTCACCCGTTGAGCATCCCGTCGCGGAACTGCCTGAGATCGTCGTGCGAGGACAGGTCCGGCACCGTCCAGCCGTCCAGGTCGTACTCGCCGAGACACTCGTCCGCGAAGGCCTTGTACTTGTCCACCTGCCCGCTGACGAGCTGCGAGGAATACAGTTCGATCCTGGTGTTCTCATGGCTACCGGCGTAGTTGCGCTCGTACAGCTCGTGACGGCCACCGAACTCGGTGCCGACCGCATCCCACAACAGCTTCATCACCTTGACCCGCGCGACCGCATCATGTCCGTTCGAACCGCGCAGGTACTTGTCCAGATACGGCCGCACGTCGGGGTTGCGAAAGTCCTCCGCGGCGGAGTTGACGTAGATCAGCCCGCTCGCGACATCCTGTTCGATGATCTCCTTGATGCGCGGGTATCCGATCTGCATGAACCAGCGGTACGCCATCCCGTAGTCGGCGTTGGGCAGCAGCGCACCCGCCACCCAGCGCGACGGGTTGCGTGCCGCGGCGTCGGACAAGCCCCAGAACAGGTTGCGCCAGGCCAGCACCTCGCCCAGCCGGCTCTGCACCCCGCGGAAGTCGCCGGCGCCGGTGACCTCCAGCGCTTTGGCCAGCAGTCCCGCGATGAACTCCAGTTTCACGGCAAGGCGCGTGCAGCCGTGGAAGGTGAACCGCTCCGGGAACCCCGATCGCCCGGTGAACAACTGGACCTTTCCGAGATTCCCGTAGATGAACACGTTCTCCCACGGGATCAGCACCTTGTCCAGCACCAGGATGGTGTCGTTCTCGTCCAGCCGGGAGGACAGCGGATAGTCGAACGGGCTGCCCATCACCGCGGCCGTGGCACTGTAGGACGGGCGGCAGATCAACTTGAGCCCCGGCGCCGACATCGGCACCGTCGCGACGAGGGCGAACTCCTTGTCCTTGATCGGCAGCCCGTAGTGGGCGATGAAGTTGTAGTGCGTCAGTGCCGACCCGGTGGCGACCACCTTGGCCCCGCTGACGACGAGCCCGCTGTCGGTCTCCTTCTCCACGTGGACGAACACGTCGGCGACCTCGTCCGCAGGCCGGTTCCGATCGACCGGCGGATGCACGATCGCATGGTTCCAGTACAGGACCTTCTCCTGCGACAGCTTGTACCAGTGCCGGGCATTGTCGTCGAAGGGCTGGTAGAAATCGGCGTTCGCCCCAAGGGTGCCGAGAAACGAAGCCTTGTAGTCGGGGCTGCGGCCCATCCACCCGTAGCTCATCCGCGCCCACGCCGCGATCGCCTTCTGGTCGGCGACAAGATCGTCGACCGTGCGCGAGGTCGTGAAGAACTTGTGGGTGTACCCGTCGCTGCCGGTATCGGTCGGCGCGGTGAGCACGCCACGCCTCTCCGGATCGTGCAGCGCCGCATATAGCCTGGCGACCATCCGGACTGGGTTGCTGAACGCCGCGTGCGTCGTGACATCCTTGACCCGGTCGCCGTACAGGTAGACCTCCCGGTCGTCGCGCAGGCTTTCGATGTACTCGGCGCCGGTGAAGGGACGTGTCTTCGGCTGGATTTCTTCCGCCTGGCCCACAGTGCGCCGGTTGTCGGTCATCAGACGTCTTCTCTCTTCTCGTCGGTGGTCCGGCTTCGCGCGGACCGTCGAACCGGCCGGCCGTCCTGCCCGCACACCGGCGAGCGGAGCTGCCCTCTGATCTTCGCGCCGGTCGTCGCAGCCGTCTTCTTCTACCGGGCTGCATAGCGACGGCACGTGAATTTTTCATGTCGTCACCTCCAGTAATTCATGCAAGGTGGTGAATGAAGCACTTCAGGAGATGCGGCCGTGGCGTTAATGTGCGTCATGAGGGATGTGCACAGCGAATGCCAGCCCGGGGAGGACGCCCAGAATGGACGACATCATTCGGCGAGCCGTTGAGCGAGCCATTGGTACCATGCAGGAGAAACTCGGCGAGCAGCTCACCGTTGACGATGTGGCTCGCTCGGCGATGTTCAGCAAGTTCCATTTCTCGAGGGTGTTCCAGCAGGCCACCGGGGTGTCCCCGGGGCGGTTCCTGTCGGCGATGCGGCTGGCCGAGGCCAAGCGGCTGCTGCTGTGCACCGCGACGACTGCCGCCGACATCAGCCACCGCGTGGGCTACAACAGTGTGGGTACCTTCAGCGCACGGTTCAGCCGGAGCGTGGGAGTCTCACCCTCCGGGTATCGCCAGCTCCGCGGCTTCCTGCCACGAGTTCCCGCGGGGCAGATCCACCCGGGCACCCCGGCCGCGCCGCTGCGCGGACAGGTCCACGTCCCGCCGGAAACGGCACCCGGAATGGTGTTCGTCGGCCTGTTCCCCGGCCGGATCACCGAGGGCCCGCCTGCCGCGTATACGGTTCTGGACGCTCCCGGACCGTATCTTCTGCAGCGTGTTCCCCAGGGAACTTGGCACCTGGTCGCCCACGGCCTCGTCGCGGACGAGCCGAACGGCACGACGTACACCTGCTACCGGGGGCCGATCACGGTCCAGCCCGGCGCCATCACCGAAGGCGTCGACCTACAGCTGCACCCGACTCGGACTTTCGACCCACCGGTTCTGCTGGCCTTGCCCGACCTGCGCGTGAACTCGCCGGCACAGGTCGCCGTCTGACGGCCCAGGACCGGGCTTGCACCGGCAAGCACGCCGACTCCGGTGGGACTGGGGCAGACGGCATCGCCCGAGGACTGTCCCTCGTGGACTGCGCGCAGCGATGCCAACCGGTCAGGCCGTGCCGACGGTCTCCACGGTGGCCGCGGTCGGCCGCCGACGCTGGTGCGTGAAGGCCCGCAGCACGAGCGCGGCGAGGGCAAGGAAGGCGACGGCTCCGGCGATCGCGGCCACGTGCACACCGGTGGTGTACG
Source organism: Amycolatopsis arida (assembly GCF_900115565.1). Taxonomy (GTDB): domain Bacteria; phylum Actinomycetota; class Actinomycetes; order Mycobacteriales; family Pseudonocardiaceae; genus Yuhushiella; species Yuhushiella arida. Next base: position 579,621 of record NZ_FOWW01000002.1, read on the forward strand.
CCTCACGGGCGGCGCGCAGGAGCGACGTTGCGTCGGCCATGTTCTGTGCGGTGACCACGGCACCGGAGATGGTGCCGCGAGCCGCGTCCGCGGCCTCCGGCGAGACCCCGGGAACGGTGACGTCCGACATGCCGGAGCGGTAGACCGCGGCGCCGAGGGTGCCCAGCACCGCCAGCCCCAGTGTCGAACCGAAAATGTTACTGGTCTCCGACAGTGACGCCGCCGACCCCGCCCGCTCCGGCGGCACCGACCCGACGACCAGGTTGGCGCCCAGCGCGAACAGCGGGCCAGTACCCAGATGCAGCACGGCACCGCCGATCACGGCAAGGAGCAACCCTCCGGCCGGGGTGACCTGGGTGATGGGCAGGAAGCCCAGTGCGCTCAGCGCCAGGCCGCCGGCGATCGCGGCCTTGTGCGACATCCACCGGACGAGCAGCTGGGACAGCTGGGAACCGACCGCGATCGACAGGCCCAGCGGCAGCAGCCAGAGCCCCGCCTCCGCGGGGGAGAGCCCCATTACGGTCTGCACATACTGGCTGACCAGCAGGAATGTCCCCGCCATGATGCCGGCGGCGACCAGCTGGGACACCAGAGTGGCACTGAAAGCGCGGTTGCGGAACAGCCTCAGATCCAGCAGTGGGTCGGGCAGGCGCAGCTGCCGCCGCACCAGCACCACACCGAAGACGATGCCCACGACGATCGCCCCCACCGGCACGAGCGCCGACCCGAGGTGGCCGGTGGCGACCTCTTTGACGCCGTAAATGATCGGCAGGGTCGTGGCCAGCGACAGGATCACGCTGGTCAAGTCCAGCCTGCCCGGGTTCGGGTTGCGGTACTCGGGCAGCAGGACCGGCCCGGCCACCACCAGCAGCAGCGCCACCGGCACACCGAGGAGGAAGACCGCACCCCACCAGAACAGGTCCAGGAGCAGCCCGCCCACCACCGGGCCGAGTGCGGAGCCGACCATCATGCAGCTCATCCACGCGGCAATGGCGATCCTGCGCTGGTCCTCGTCGCGGAACATATTGCTGATCAACGCGAGCGTCGACGGCATCAGGGTGGCAGCGGCGATTCCCATCAGCGCACGCGAGACGATCAGCATTTCGGGGCTGGTCGAATAGGCGGCCGCTACGGACAGCACGCCGAAGCAGGTCACGCCGATCAGCAGCAGTCGACGGCGACCGATCCGATCGCCGAGATTTCCCATGGTGATCAGGCAACCGGCCATCAGGAACCCGTAGATATCCATGATCCACAACTGCTCGACGTCGCTCGCCCCTAAGTCCGCGCTGAGATGGGGAAGCGCCAGGAACAGCACGCCGATGTCCAAGGCGACCACCAGTGTCGGCAGGCCGAGCACCGCAAGACCCAGCCATTCTTTCCGTCCGGCTCGCACTCCGGGCCCGCGTTCTGGCATCGCACTTCTTCTTCCTAGGAGACGGTGTAAATCTTCGCAGATCAGAAAAGGCCGAGCGCGGACGGCGCCACCGGCCAGCCGAACGCCGTGCTCGCGGCCGCCAGCGCACCGGGACGGCGCTCGCGGACCTGCCCGGCGGCGGCCAGCGACGCGAGCGACGTGCCGCCGAGATACGCCGCGCCGAGGTCGGCGACGTCGCAGACCAGATCAGGCTCGCCGGCGGTCCTGACGCAGGTGGTGTCGTTGTCGTCCGCGGTGAGCCGCCAGCGGCCGGCGTTCTCGGGCAGGATGGAGTCGGTGACCTCGATCACCAGGTCGAGCGGGGCGGAGTAGCGGCGAGCGGACAGCGCGGCCGGCAGATCCACCAGGCGAGCCCACAGGCCGTCCCCTGTCGTCATCCGGAGGGCGCGGGGCTCGTTGACCAGCAGCCGCAACGGCTCGTCGACGGCCGCGAAGTCCCACTTGACGGTGCGGGTCAGGTCCACCGACAGGAGGAAGTGCCAGAGCGCGGCGTACGCGGCGGGCGTGGTCGCGACCAGCTCGACCACCTGCACCTCGCCGTTGACGATGTCGCTGCTCCAGTCCTGCTTACGCCGCCAGATCGCGTAGCCCTCCGCGCCGGCGGTTCCGTCGAACAGCAATGCGCGCATGGTCGAGTAGCCCTTCCGGAACGGCGGCGGCGGGTCCTCCACCAGCGGCGTCCACCAGGGGCCGGTGCGGCTGGACCAGCCGGGACGGCTCGGGCGGGCCCGCTCGAAGACCTCGCGGATCTCGTCGTGGACGCGCTCGGGTGTCGTCTCCCGCAACCGGCCCGCGGACAGTGTCGGCTCCTTCTTGAGCCGCACCTCGCGGTTGTCGATCGTGAACGTCGAGTTCTGGCTCGCCATTCCGTAGCCGTACCGCTGATAGATGCGCGCCTCGCTGGCCCACAACACCGAGAGCGGCTCGTGGTGGACGTACCGGGATTCGCGCAGCTGGCCATGCATGAGGCGGGTCATCAGCCCCCGGCGGCGATGCAGCTGGCGAACGGCGCCCATGGCCACGTGGGTCGTGGGCAGCACCGCTCCCGGGACGGACAGGTCACGGGTGAACGCACCCAGGTTCGCCACGGGTTCACCGTCGTACTCGGCAACGTGGTCGCGGGCAGGCTCGAAGACGGTGTGTTCGGGCCGACCGTCGACCAGACCCTCGATGCCGAACGCGTCGGCCAGCACGCCGTTGACGAGCTCCACGTCCTCCGGTGCGGAGAGGCTGCGCAAGAAGTACTGTTCCGGCCTTCCGGCACCCGCGGTGGTGAGCGAGTCGACCAGACCGTTCCCGCTTCCCCGCGCCACGTCGGTTCTTCCGTCGAAATCGTCCATCGTGTCAGCGTCACGGGTGCCAGTGCCGCCCGGCAACCCCGTGCAGGGACAACCGCACGAACGAAGATGCGACCGTGGGCGGCCGTCGCTGATCATGTAAGCCAGACAGCCGTGCGCCTCGACGCATGGCAGCGCGGGAATGATCTCAGAATTGTGAGCGCCAACCCATGGGTGAAGAATCAGCTGACCGGACCGTCATCACTGTCTGGCTCAACCACTGGCCACTGTGGCCGGAGCTGCTGGAACCTGTCCGGGAGCGGGCGGCGGAGTTCAGCCGGAACCATCCGCGGTATCGGGTCGAGATCCACGGCATCGCGTATCCCACGATGCCGACAGCGGTCGCCGAGGCGGCCGACCGAGGCGAGCCGCCCACCATCGCCGCGTACCAGTACACGGTGACCCAGGAGGCCAGGGACGCCGTGGCGAAGGATGGCACGCCGCTCTTCGCGTCGCTGGAGAAGGCCATCGGCGGCCGTACGGAGATCCTCGGCGAACCGGTCGTCGTCGACGACATCGTGGCCAATGCCCGCAACTACTACACCTTCGGCGGCGAGCTCGTTTCGATGCCGAGGAACACGTCGACGGCGCTGCTCTACGCCAACCGAACCTTGCTCGACGCGGCGGGCGTTTCCGAGCTCCCGCGGACGTGGGACGAGGTCGATGCGGCGTGCAAGGCGGTCCGCGCTCTTCCCGGCGGCCCGGCGCACGCCATCACCTGGCCGAACTTCGGCTGGTTCTTCCAGCAGTCGGTCGGGCAGCAGGGCGGGCTGCTCGCCGACAGCGACAACGGCCGGTCCGGCCGCTCCTCGAAGGTCGACCTCGCGTCCCCGGAGATGATGGCCTACGTCACGTGGTGGCAGCGGCTGCACGAGAACGGCCACTACCTCTACACCGGAAAGCCGCTCGACTGGCAGGGCAGCGCCGAGGCCTTCGCGACGCAGCAGGTGGCGTTCGTTCTCAGCTCGTCGGTGGAGGCCGGGCCTACGGTCCAGGCGGGCCGGGACGGTGGGTTCCGCGTCGAGGTAGGCCGGCTGCCCTACAACAGTCATGCACCGCATTACGGCAACCAGGTCGCCGGCGAGTCCTGGTGGCTGGCCAACGGCCTCGACAAGGCCACAGCGGACGGTGCGCTCGCGTTCCTGCAGTACCTGGCCTCCCCTCGGCACGCCACCAGCGTGTACGACAACCACCGCACGTTCATCCCGGTCACCGAGAAGTCGATCGCGTTGCTCGACGCCGAAGGCTGGTTCGAGGAGCACCCGCACTTCCGGGTGGCGATCGACCAGCTGCGGGCGACCACCGACATCCCCGCCACGCGGGCGGCGATCTTCGGCAACTTCCTCAAGATCCAGATGGCCACCACCGACGCCATGCATGACGTCCTGGCCGCCGGCGCCGACCCTGTCGCACGGTTCACCGCGGCCACGGGCGAGGCCCAGCGACTGTTGGACGAGTACAACGAAGGAGTTCGCACCCGTAAGCCGTGAGTCGCCGACCCCGGCAACGCCGGAGGTCCACGGCGACGGTGGTTGGCATCAGCCGATGTCGCTGTCGGATCGTGCATGACAGCACGCCCGAAGATGACCCGGCGGGCAGGGAGATGTCACGATCGCCAACGGATCGCTGTGCAGCGATCGACGTCGCGGCACATTTCGTAAGGGAGAACAATATGAGTGAAGCCACTGTGGCCGCGGGCAATGCCTCGGCGATCGAGGGCTGGGTTGCCGGGACATGGTCCATTGACGCCGCCCACTCCGCGGTGAGCTTTTCCGTGCGACACCTGATGAGCAAGGTGCGCGGCAGGTTCACCGAGTTCAATGGGCAGATCGTGACCGCTGAGGAGCCGGTGGGATCGTCGGTGACCGCCAGCATCGACCTGTCGTCGGTCGATACCAGTATCACCATGCGGGACGATCACCTGCGCTCGGCCGACTTCTTCGACGTCGAGAAGTATCCGACGATGGAGTTCGCCAGCACCGGGCTGCGCCAGGACGACGAATCGTGGGTACTGACCGGTGACCTGACCATTTACGGGACGACCAGGCCGGTCGAGATCGAACTCGATTTCCTCGGTATCGACCCGACGGGGATGCAGGGCGAGACGCGGATCGGGTTCGAAGGCCGGACCACGATCCGCCGGTCGGACTTCGGTGTCAGCTTCGGCCTGGCCGTCGACGGCAGCAAGATCGTCGTCGGGGACAAGGTGACCATCGCCCTGGACATCGAGGCCGTTCTCGACGCGTGACACAAGCCGCGGCCGGGGAGTTGGCGATCCATTCTGCGAGGTGGTGACAGTGGACACGAATGTGGCGGAAGAAGCACCTCGCCCACTCCCCACGCGGCCCCCACGTCGGCCCGGCTGGACGACCACCGAGTGGTGGAACCAACCCGTCGGGCCGATCTACCTTGTCGGGCTTGTGCTCTCCCTGGGCCGGGGCGCCTGGTTCACCTGCTGGGCGATGTTCTTCATCCGGTCGGTCGGCCTGTCCACCGCCGAGTTCGGCATCGGAGTCACCGCGGCGGGCATCGTGGGCATGATCGTCGGCGGGCCGCTCGGCTACCTTGCCGACCGCATCGGAGCGCGCGAGGTACTCGTCGGCCTAGGGGTGATCCAAGGCGCCGCGATCCTCTCCTACACCGTCGTCCACGACTTCTGGCTGATCCTGCTGGCGACCTGCATCATGACGGCCGCCGAGCGGTCGGCTCCCGGCATCCGCATCGCGGTCATCTCCGGGCTCACCACCGGCGAGGACCGCATGACCAGCATTTCGACGGCTCGGGTGTTCACCCAGGTCGGCGTCGTGGTCGGCGCGCTGGTCGGCGGGTTCGTCCTGTCGTTGGACACCAGGGCCGGATACTTGATCTTGCTGGGGGTCTACGGCGGGCTGCACATCCTGTGCGCCATGCTGCTCGCGCTGCGGTTGCCCCACGTGGAGTCGCTGGCCGACCGCAGGGTCAAGCGCCGCGCCCTGGTGCTGCGGGACCGGCCGTTCCTCGTCCTCACCGGCCTCCACGGAGTGCTGGCGCTGAGCTGGGGAATGATCGACCCCGGGGTACCGCTGTGGATCTCGCACCACACGCACGCTCCGCTGTGGATCTGGGCCGTGGTCGTGGGCATCTCGGCGACGGGGACGGTGTTGTTCCAGAACCGGGTGAGCCGGCGGGGCGCGACGGTTCCCGGAGCCGCGCGCCTCGGGCTGTGGTCCGGACTCGCGCTCGCGGCGGCCTGCCTGGTCTTCGCCGGCAGCTACCACGGTTCCGGGGCGACGGTCATCACCGTGCTCGTCGTCGCCACCATGGTCTACCTGGTCGGTGAGCTGCTGTTCGTGGCCAGCGGCTTCGGACTGTCCGTGGGGCTGACTCCGGAGAACGCGCACGGCGAGTACCAGGGGACGTTCGGGATCGGCCAGGCCACGGCCATGATGCTCGCTCCCGGAATCATGACGGTGCTGCTGGTCGAGTGGGCCGTCGTGGGCTGGTTCGTCCTCGCCGGTCTCTACATTGCCGGTGGTGTCGGCACCTACTTCGCCGGGCGCTGGGCGCTGGCCGGCCGGGCAGCCGGACGGGAGCGAGTATGACCGCACTCAGGTCGTGGTCGGGGGCGTGCACCACGCCGCCGGAGATCGGGCTGGCGCCCGGGCTGATCGCCGAGATAATGGCCGAGGAGTTCCGGGAGATTCCCCGCAGCGGTTTCCCCATCGCATTGCAGCCGATGATCGTGCCGAGGAACTCGTACCTGGAGCTCCTTTCGGCAACGGCGGGACTGATTTCGCTGCTGCGCAAGGCGGTGGTCAACCTGGCCGACGACCGACCCGGCAGGATGGCCGCCCTGGGCATCGACCCGGCCGACTGTCCGATGTTCGTGCCGGACGAGGACTTCGAGCTGCGGCATTGTGCCGACATGACACGGGCGGATGTGATCATCGGCCCGGACGGCCCGAAGTTCATCGAGTTCAACGTCAGCGGCGGCTTCGGTGGGATGGCGCATTTCCTTCTGTACCAACAGGCCTGGCACCGTATCCGGGAGGCGGCCGGGCGCCCGGCGTTCGTGGCCGTCGACGCGTTCGCCCAGCAGGCCCGGCTGATCGAAACCACCTGCGCCGAGCTCGGCGTACCGCCGTCGGCGGTCATCGTCGGCACGCCCCGGGACTGGGGGCCCGGCACCGGTAGCCGGGTGTTCGACGTCCAGGTGAACGCGCTGCGCCGGCACGGTGTGCATGCCACGCAGCTGGAGTTCGACGACCTGCTCACCGGCATCGGTCTTCCGGGAAACCTCCGAACGCATTTGGGGATCGCGGCGTTCACCGTCCAGGACGCCGCGACCGTCGGGTACGACCTGTCCCCCGTCCGGGCCGCGCTCGACGCGGGACTGCTGCTGGTTCCCTCGCAGAGCGCGTGGTTCCTGCACACCAAGAAGACGCTGGCGCTGTTGTCGGAAGGCCAGCCGTGGATGACCGGCAGCGAGACCGAACTGGTGCGGCGGTACGTCCCGTGGAGCCGGGTGGTCGGCGATCGCGAGGTGTGGTGGCGCGACACGAAACACCACCTTCCGCGGCTGCTCGTCGACCGGAAGGACGACTTCGTGCTCAAGGGTGCGACCGGTTGTGCCGGCGAAGAGGTGTTCCTCGGTGGGACGATCTCGGACGAAGTGTGGTCCTGCCTGGTGGAGGATGCCGTCCGCACTGGTGACTTCATCGTCCAGGAGCGGGTCGAGACGCAGCCGTACCCCTTGGACCTCCTCGCCGAATCCGGCGAGATCAACCGGATCTCCGCCACACCCGTCGTCAGCCCGTTCTGTCTCGGCGGGCGGGCGGCCGGCTGCTACGTGCGCTTCACGGACGAGGGCCACCAGGCATCGACGATCGGTGGCGTCACGGCCAGGCGGACCTGCCTGCTGGCCGAGGCCTGAGATGAGCGGGACTGGTGTCCGGCTCGGCGCCCTGGTGTTGCCGGAACATTCCGGACGCACCGGAGCCCAGGTGTGGCGCAGGGTCGAGGAGCTCGGCTTCGCCCACGTCTGGACCCTCGACCACCTGTCCTGGCGCTCCCTGCGTGACCGGCCCTGGTTCGACGCGATGATCACCATCGCCACCGCGGCCTGCGTCACCACGACACCGGCGTTGGGCGTACTGGTCACCACACCGAACTTCCGCCACCCGGTGCTCACGGCCAGGCAGGCGATGTCGCTGGACCAGTCGAGCGAGGGACGTTTCGTGCTGGGCGTCGGCGCGGGTTCCGGGGGACCCGACAGCAGCGCCCTCGGCGAGGCGGAGCCCTCCCCCGCGGTGCGGGCCGCGCGGTTCGGCGAGTTCGTGACACTGGTGGACCGGCTGCTGCGCGACCCGGTGACCACGGTCGCGGGCACGCACTTCACGGCGCAGGACGTGCGGATGATCCCCGGCTGCCTACAGCGGCCCCGGGTTCCGCTCGCCATCGCGGCAGCGGGCCCGCAGGGCATGCGACTGGCCGCGGAGTTCGGCGACTTCTGGGTGACCATCGGCGATGCCCGTGCGCCGGGGGGACAGGGCGAGGACTCGGCCTTCCGCACCCTACGGCGTCAGGTCGACCGCCTCGCGCAGGCGTGCGACGCGGTGGGCAGACCGGTCGGCAGCCTGCGCAAGCTGGTCAACCTGAGCCGGGTGGCGCCGGATCCGTACGGTTCGCCCGAGCGGCTGGCCGACCTGACGGGACGTTGTGCCGCACTGGGGTTCACCGACATCGTCGTGGCCTACCCGCGCGGTGAGGGTGTGTTCGCGGGGGATCTACGCGAGTTCGAGGATGCGGTCACCCACGTCGTGGGCAGCTCCGATCGGGAAGGGACGTACTGATGTGTGGCATTGTCGGTTGGCTCGACTTCGCTCGAGATCTTCGCCGTGAGCAGGACGTCCTCGACACGATGACCGACACGATGGCCGACCGTGGTCCCGACGACCGGGGCACGTGGCTGAGCCCGCACGTGGCGCTCGGGCACCGGCGACTGGCGGTGATCGACGTGGCCGGTGGCGCGCAGCCGATGACGGCCGACGTGGGGCCGGACGGGTCTCCCGTGGTCCTGGTGTACTCCGGAGAGGTGTACAACTTCCGCGAGCTGCGTGCCCATCTCACCCAACTGGGCCACCGGTTCAGCACCCGATCGGACACCGAAGTGGTGCTGCGCGCCTACCTGGAATGGGGCGCAGGCTGCGTCGAGCGACTCAACGGGATGTTCGCGTTCGCGGTGTGGGACTCCGTCCGGGAGAAGCTGCTGCTCGCCAGGGACCGGCTGGGCATTAAGCCGCTGTACTACGCCCCGGGGCCGAGCGGCGTGCTGTTCGCCTCCGAGCCCAAGGGTGTGCTGGCGAACCCCCATTTCACCCCGAGCCTGTCGCTGGAGGCCCTGCCGATCCTGTTCAACCCCCGGCTGGCCCTGCCCGGCGAGACGCCGATCGACGGCTTGCGCGAGGTCAAGCCAGGCCATGTGGTGCGGATCGACCGGCGGGGATGCTACGAGTACCCGTACTGGCGCCTGGTCAGCAGGGAGCACACCGACGACCTCGCCACGACCGTGCGGACCGTTCGGGAGCTGCTCGAGGACATCGTCGAGCGGCAGCTGGTCGCCGACGTGCCGCGGGCGGCGATGCTGTCCGGCGGCCTGGACTCCAGCGCGATCGCGGCGCTGGCCGCGCGGAGCCTGGCCCGCTCCGGAGAGGGCCCGCTGGTGACCTACTCCGTCCGCTTCGACGGGGAGGAGGAGAACTTCCGGTCCACCTCACTACGGCCCGAGCGGGACTCACCGTACGCGGCCATGGTCGCCCGGCACATCGGCGCCGACCATGTCGAGGTCGTGCTGAAGGCCGGCGACGTCGCCGAGGCGATCCCCAGTGCTCGCCGGGCTCGCGACCTGCCCAGCATCGGGCAGTTCGACGCCTCGATGTATCTCATGTTCGCCGCCCTCCGCGAACGATCTACCGTCGCGCTGTCCGGTGAAGCCGCCGATGAGCTCTTCGGTGGTTACCCCTGGTTCCACGACCCCGGCACCGTCTGGCGCGAGACGTTCCCGTGGCTCGGCGACGCCCCGCGGCTGACCGACTGCCTCGCCGAGGACGTGCGACAGGAACTGCGCCCCGGCGAACTGGAGGCCGACCGGTACTCGACCCTGCGTGCGCAGGTCCCCAGGTTGCCCGGGGAGGACGGGGTGAACGCGCGGATGCGCGAAGTGCTGTTCTTCAGCTCACAGGGGCCGCTGTCGATGCTCCTCGACCGCAAAGACCGGATGAGCATGGCGGTTGGGCTGGAAGTACGGGTGCCCTTCTGCGACCATCGGCTGCTGGAGTACGTCTGGAACGTGCCCTGGTCGATGAAGATCGCCGACGGCCGGGAGAAGAGCCTGCTCCGCATGGCGGTGGCGGACCTGCTGCCCGAAGACGTGCTCCTGCGCCCGAAAAGTGCCTATCCGGCCATGCACGACCCGGCCCACGACGACGCCATCCGCGCCGCGGCACGGGACATGGTGGACGACTGCTCCTCGCCGCTGTGGGAGCTGCTCGATCGGCACAAGGTCCTCGAGCTCACCGACCGGCGGGCACCGACGATGACCCATGCCAGCACCGCGCACCTGCTGATCCCGCTGGTGGAACTGGACGTCTGGATGCGCGAACACCGACTCAGCGTGGCCTGACCCGTGCCGGCCGGCCGCGTCCCACCCGGCGCCGACCTGGCCGGCTGCCGTCCCGGAACGTCGCCAAGCCGGGTCCGGCGAACCCTTCCCGATCACCGCACTAGTCGAGGGAAAGAGTGATGTCCTCTTCCTTCAGCGAGTAGCATTCGCGATCGAGCAAACTGTTGATGATCGTGGCGCTTCGCCACGCCGCGAGGCTCAGGTTCGGGTCCGCCACGCCGTGGCTTGTCCGCGCACCGTTCTGCACGTAGATCCTGTTGGTGTCCGGGCCGTCCCACGGCACCCGGTAGTCCCGCGCCACCTGGTACCCGTCGTCCGTGCGCGGCATCCTGTCGTGCAGCGGCTCCATGAAACTCGGCAACCGCGGCGTGAACCCGGTCGCGAGAACGACCACGTCACACAGGATCGGCCGCTCGCGACCGGTGACGGTGTCCAGCAGTGCGCCGCGAAACGCGCCGGACACCTCGGCGAGCTCCGACAGCTCCACGCCGGCCAGCAGCTGGTGGCTGAACTGATCGGAGGTCAGGTAGTCGATCTCGTACAGCCGCTTGTACACCAGCGCGAGAAGTTCCCGCGTGACACCGCAGACGGCGGCTCGCTGCCTGCCGAGCAGGGTGGACCGCTGCTCACTGGACAGCTCGTAGAAGTACCTGACGTAGCTGGGGTTGAACCAGTCATTGGCGAACGGCGAGTCGTCGAGCGGTGAGAACCCGTCGCGCCCGGTGACCCACGTCAGCCGTCGCGGCAGACCCGTTCTGCCGGACAGCATGTCCAGCGCCACCTCCGCGCCGCTCTGCCCGCCGCCGACGAGCAGAACATGTTTGCCGGACAGCGGAAGCCCCTGGTCGAGGTGCCGCGAGGCGTGCCAGAGGCGAGAGCTCACGATGCCGCGGACGCACTCCGGCTGGGAGGGGACCTGCCCCACGCCGAGGACGAGGTTGTCGGCGTGCCACTGCCCGCGGCCGGTCCGGACGACGAATCCGCGGCCGTCATGGTCCACGGCCTGGACGGTTTCGTCGAGATAGACGCCCAGTAGCTGCGCGGCCCACGTGAAGTACTGATCGAACTCCTTCCTGCTCACGTAGTCCACGTTCGCGATGAGATGCCGGTACAGCCTCCCGTTCTCGTGCAGGAAGTTGAGAAAGCTGAACCGGCTGCGGGGATCCACCAGACTGACGAGATCCTTCACGCCACTCACCTGCAGTCGCGAATTGCTCCACAGCAGACCCGGATGCCACGACACCGACTTCCGGGACTCCACCAGTGCGACGGAGAGATCGCTGAAGGGATCCGCCAGTGCCGCCAAGCTCAAGTTGGCGGGTCCGGCGCCGATGGCGAGAACGTTGGTGGAGCGCTGACGATCCATGGTGAGAACCACTCCCTAGAGAACGACCACGTCCGCACCCACCGGTTCAGGACGCGGCTCTGCCTCGTTGCCAGCTCGGAGCCCGGTAGATCGGAGGTTTCAGCGAAACACCCACGGCTTGGCGCCGGCAGATCAAGTTGCTCACCTCGGACTGTTCGACAGCGGTTCTCGCGATACTGAGCAGGTCTGGTTCGTCCTCGAGGTTCCCCGGAACCGAGATGGTGCAGCCGACGTCCTGCAGATGGACGATGGCAGCAGGATCCGCATGGAGCAGCCCCCGGATATCGACGCCCCCCGCGGCGGCTACCTCCCACCTGAGCTGCCGTCCGAGATGCTCGCGCGACAGCCGTCCCAGATTGGCCGCCACGTCCGAGGCCATTCCCATCAACAGATGCTCCTGGGGATTCGGTCCCCAGTCGACACCTGTCGTCTGCTTCGGAGAGTCGATTCGCAGGGGCGGGCCCGTCGCCGGCACCGGATACGACTCCAGCTGGACGCCGCTGATCCACCGCACCCGGCGCCTGGCGGGCCGGTGGCGGGATGCGAAGGGTTCGACACCGGAAAGCCTCTCGTGCACCACGTGGCCTGAGCCGTCCGCGTAGTGCACGTCCAGCGGGATCTCTGCCGTCAAGGTCTTGTGGTTGGGGCTGTGGTTCTGGACCTGGTCGAGCAGTTCGGCGATGAGCCGGTGACCAGCCGGGCCGCCGACCTCGAACTGGCAGTTCACCGTGTGCCCCGACCGCCCCTCGGCGGCGCCGTACTCGATCAGCATCTCGACGGTGTCGAAGACGACGCCCCGCGCGCTTCCGCCGCCGACCAGCGTCTTCAGCGAGCAGGATGCGATGCCGGTGAGCGCCAGATCGATGGGCGCCGGCTCGTCGCTGGCGGCGGGCGGCTCGTCGCCGTCCTGCCCGGGATCGCACAGATCCAGGGAAAAGGCACGGGCCGACTTGACCCTGCCCAGCAACGCGGGCCCGTTCCGGGCGGACAGTCCGCGGCGTGGGGAGTAATGTGCCTTTCCCTGGTAGGCGTACCAGGCCTCGGCGGGATCATCGCGTGTTTCGTGTACCACTTCACTGAAGCCGGCCGTGTTGAAGCTGTTCCTCATCGCACGCCTTCCTCGTCGAGCGCGTCGAGTGCGTGCCGAAGATCGCCGATCAGGTCCCGTGCGTTCTCGATTCCCGCGGAGAACCTGACGAGCCCGGGATTGATCCCGATGAGAGACATCTGCCGCGTGGTCAGCGAGCTGTGCGAGGTGTTGCTCGGCATGCTCACGAGTGACTCGACGCCACCGAGGCTCGTCGCGACGTAGGGCACCGTCAGGTTCCTCATGAACGCCAGTGCCGCGGCGTCCCCGCCGTTGACCTCGAAGCTGACCATCCCGCCGTAGCCACGGTAGTCCGCGTGCTCGAGGTCGGCATACCGGTCGCCACCGAGCGCCGGGTGGTACACCTCGGCCACCCGCTCGTGCGAAGCGAGGAACTTCGCGATCTCGCGGGCGTTGTCGTTCTGCTTCTCGATGCGAAGGGGCAGGGTCTTGATGCCCCGCTCGAGCAGGAAGCAGGACAGTGGTTCCAGAGTTCCGCCGAACCGCAGTGTCTGGGCCCAGATCCGGTCGAGGAACTTGCGCCGCCCAGCGGCCGCGCCCGCGGTCAGGTCGCTGTGACCGGCGAGGTACTTCGTCGCGCTGTGAATGACCACGTCGGCGCCCAGCGCCAGCGGCTGCATCAGGACGGGCGTGAGGAAGGTGTTGTCGACAACGAGAAGCGCGTTGGCGGCCGCGGCTATGCCGGCGATCTGGCGTATCGCGGGAGCCTTGAGCAGCGGGTTGGTCAGTGCCTCGAAGAACAGGACCTGCGTTTCCGGCCGTACCGCGGATCGAATCGCCTCGATGTCGGTCGGATCGACGAAGGTGACCTCGCGGCCGGCCGAAGGCATGTCCTCACGGAGCAGGTTGTAGGTTCCGCCGTATACGTCGTAGGCGGAGATAATGTGGCTTCCGGAGTTGGTGAGCGCGTATATCGTGTTCGCGATGGCGCTCATTCCGGATGAGGTCACCAGGGCGCTTTCCGCACCTTCCAGGGCGGCAATCTTCTCCTGGACGGACCACTGGGACGGGTTTCCGTAGCGGGTGTAAATCGGTACGTCACGTAGCGCGCCGTCGGAGAACGCGCCGTAGCTGGCATCGTCGAGCAGGAAGGTGCTCGTCTGGAAGATCGGTGTTCCGACGCTGCCCGTGATGGGGTCCTCGTAGGTGCCGGCGTGTACCGCGAGCGTCTCGGGCGACAGCGATCGGGGAAGAACCTTGTGCTGGGCGGAGATCGGACCGGCGCTTCGCCTACGGGTGAGTTCGCCGAACCAGTGGGCCGCACCGTTGCTGCCTTCGTCGAATCCGATCGCGGTCCGATTCGGTTGGGTCACGGTGTCCCCCGGTGTCTCGCTCGGCGTGTGCTCATCTGGCGACTGCCGAATCTTCGGTGCCCGAACGCACGGTGTCCTCCCGACACTCCTCGACGTCATTCCATTTCATCCTCGGCGTTGTTGGGGTCGCCGGGCATCTTCTGGCTTGCTGTTCCTTGGCACGGGGGTAGCCGCACGGGTATCGGGGCGCGCAGGATATCGAGCATGTATACTGAGTCGGCGGCCTGGTATGACCGCCTTCACCGGAACAAGAACTATGCCGCTGAATCGCAGCGGATCGTCGGCCATGTGCGCCGGCTTCGGCCGAATGCCCGGACGTTGCTCGACGTGGCGTGCGGCACGGGTGGACATCTTCAGCACCTCCGTACCGAGTTCACCTGCGAGGGCGTCGATGTGGAAGGCGGTCTCCTGGAGGTCGCCCGGCCACGGCTGCCGGATGTCCCGCTGACCCAGGCCGACATGACCGACTTCGACCTGGGACGCCGCTTCGACGTCGTCACCTGCTTGTACAGCGCGATCGGCTACGTCCGCACCGTCGACCGGATGCGAGCGGCGTTGCGATGCATGGCCCGGCATCTCGAACCCGGCGGCGTCCTGATCGTCGAACCGTGGATCCAGCCCGATTCCGTGGTCGACGTGGAAGACAGATGGGTGGACGGCAGCAGCGCGGTCGTGGTCATCGAGGACGACGATCTCAAGCTCGTCCGGGTCCGGGTCTTTCGCAGCTATGGCTCGATGTCGGAGCTCACCATGCACTACGTCGCCGCGCGCGACGGCGAGATCGTGTCGGGGACGGAACGGCACCGGGTGGCCATGTTCACCCGCGAGGAGTTCTTCGCCGCCGCCGAGGCCGCCGGTCTGGCGGCACGGTGGTGCTGCGATGGGCTCACCGGTCGCGGGCTCCTGATCGGCGTGCGGACGGCGGAACCGTCGGCGGACCGGGAGCTGCCTACCGCACCCGGCACGCACACCAGCGTCTGACACCACGGGAAAGCCGCGCGCGAGCGGCCCGCCCGCCGGGGAGCTGTGCGCACCTGTGAGCGTCCGCGCGGAACCGGCCGTCAGGCAACCCTGATCGACGGCAGCCCGGCCCCCGCCGCCGTGAAGATCTCCCGGCGCAGGTCCGCGGCGTCGCCGACGCGTCGCAGCGACCGCTCCGGGATCGGGGTGTAGTCCGCTGCCGAGTAGGAGCCCGAGCCGTGCACGACGACCTCGTCGGCGTCCAGCAGGCCTCGGTCGATCGCGTTGAGAACCCCGGTCATCGCCAGCACCAGCGACCACTCGCGCAGGGAGCGCGGGTCGGCGGGCAGGTCGACCCCGGCGTTGGCCAGCAGGGTCGCGATCTGACCGTAGCGGTCGAGACATTCACGCAGCGAGACGACCACCCCGCCGCCGCCGTAGGTGCGGATGAGCTCGTTCATCGCGGGTGAGGTGACGGGCTTCCTGGTGTAGAAGGTGCTTTCCAGCTTCTCCGCGGGATCATAGGTGACCGCCGGATAGTGCGGTTCGCTGTCCTGGTGGAACAGCCCGGACACCGGGTCGAAGCGGTACTCGGGCGGCTCGATGCCGTAGAGCCCGCAGACCATGTCCGGGGTGGCCAGGTGCTGCACCAGGAGGTACCGCGGCGGCTCCGACGGCGGCAGCAGCGTGGTGCCGTAGTGGTGGCCGAGTAGCCCGAACGCGCTGGACACCGCGTGTGCGTGCACCCGGGTGGTGCCGGGCGCGGCCGGCAGCTCGGCATGTTCGGCGAACGCGCGGACCGTGTCCGCGCACTGGTAGTTCGCCAGGTCGAGGGTGTGCCAGAGACGGATTCCCCAGTGCGCGTAGAGATCCTCGGCGCACCCGGTCATCGCCTCGACGGCGACCGTCTTGACGTGCTCGGGGTTGGCCGGGTCCAGCACGCACATCGGGCTGGTCGGATCGTCGTCGAGCGCCGACGACCACAGCTTGGGGCGGGCCACGTCGGGGACGACGGTGACGATCCGTAGCTCGTCGTGACGGACGAGACCGTGGGCTCGTGCCCTCAGCACCGCGTCGCGGAGCGCGGTGGCCTTGTTCGCGGACGACGGCGTCAGGATCAGGACCCGTTCGCCGGTCGTCCTGATGTGCCGCACCGCGCGGGCGACGATCACCAGCGAGGCCAGGGTCTTCACCGTGCGGGTCGCCGGGTTGCCCATCAGGTCGAGCAGGGTCAGCCGGGTCCGGCCGGCCGTGCCGAGCTCGGCGAAACGCAGGTTCGCCGCGGCGAAGTACTCCGCGAGTTCCGGGGTCGGTTCGGGTAGTTCGAAGGCCGGCTCGAAGTCGGCGCTTGCCCGCCCTCGCGTACCCATCTCGGCTACCGCGCTCCGCAACTGGTTCTCGTACCGCAACGCGTTCATCCAGCGACTCCTTGCCGACGTGGTTCCCCGACCAGGATGGCCGTCCCACACCCTGGTTACCTCTCATGCATTGCGAACAGTGTCGATGTGAGCAGCGCACGAGCCGGACAGGCACCGAGTCCCGGCCGGGCGGATACCCGCACCCGGAAGCGGGCGTGGGAACATGCCCGACCGGCCCGTCCACCGTGCAGAGCAGCCGGTCCCGGCCCAGCCGCGACGGCATGATGGCCGCCGACACGATGTTCACCGTCCTGCCGGCGGCCGCATGGCACTGCGTCAGGGCACGATTTCCATCTGGGCCATCATGCCGACGGAGGAGTGCTCCAGGAAATGGCAGTGGTACATGTACCGCCCGAGATAGTCGGTGGCGAAGGTCGCCTGGACCCGCACCGTCTCGCCGGGCGGGACGGCCACCGTGTCCTTGAGGCCGGCGTCACCGGGCAGCGGTGGCCGTCCGCCCCGGTCGAGCACCCGGAACTGCACGAGGTGCAGGTGGAAGTTGTGCGGAAACCCGTAGTTCCCGTCTCCGTTGGTGACATTCCAGATCTCCGTCGCGCCCCGCTTGATCTGAAAGTCCACCCGGTTCGGATCGAACGGCTTATCGTTGACAAGGCCGGTGGGGTTGCCGCTGGTCAGATCGAAGCTCAGCACCACGTCCCTGGTGACCGTGGCGGACCCGAGTGCGGGCAGCGCGCGCAAGGTCGTGGGAACCCGGCTGCTGTCCGCCGCCTTCCGGGTGACGTCGAAGCGCACGACCGGGCCGGCCGCCGCGTCGGTGAGGACGAGCTGGGTACCGGGCGGGTAGTCGGAGAAGTCCACCACCATCTCGACCCGTTCGCCGGGGCTGAACGCGAACTCCGTTCTCGGCACGGGGGCCGGCAGCAGGCCGCCGTCGGAGGCGATCTGGGTCATGACCGTGCCGCCGAGGCTGAGCGTGAAGGTCCGTTCGTTGGCGCCGTTCAGGAACCGGAACCGGTACTTGCGTGCGGCGACCTGGAAGTACGGCTGTGGTTTGCCGTTGGCCAGTATGGTCGTCCGATTGGCCGGATGTCCCCACAGCACCAGCTGGCCCTTGGCGTCGAACTCGGCGTCCCGCACGAGAATCGGCACGTCGTACTCGCCGCCGGGCAGACCGAGCTCGGCCTCGGCGGGGTCCTCGATCAGGTAGAAGCCGTGCATTCCCCGGTAGACGTGTTCGGCCTCCACGTGATGGGGATGCGCGTGGTACCAGAGTGTCGCGCCGCGCTGCCGGTTCGGGTAGTCATGATGACGCCACTTCCCCGGGTCGATCAGGTCCATCGGGTGGCCGTCGCTGGCCGGCGGCACGTGGCCCCCGTGTAGGTGAATGTTGGTCGGCACGTCGGCGTCGTTGGCGAACGTGACGTAGGTGCGACGCCCGGTTCGCGCCCGGATCGTGGGACCGACGAAATGACCGGCGAAGGTCAGCGCGGACGTGGCGAAGCCCGGCAGGATGTCGACCTCAGCGCGCTGGATCGGAATCCGGTAGACGTCGATGTCGGGGCGGCTCGCCACGGGCCTGGCCACCGGCGGAACGGGCATCCGGACCGAGAACGGAGCAACGGACGGAGCCTGCCCCGTGGATGCCGTTACCGCGGCGCCTCGTGGCGGTGGCGGGTGCCCCGGGTGGGCCCCGTCGATCGCATTCGCGCTTTCCGTTCTGCTGAACAGTTGCGGCACGGCCACCACCGCGCCCGCCATACTGCCGAGCAGCAACAGCTGTCTTCTGTTCATCTTGTCCTCAGATTTGGTGAAGAATTCACCTGTTCGGGTGAATTGGGAGTGACGGCATCCTTGCATTCGTAGCACCGGGTCACTTCTTCGCTTTTGCTCTCACCCGTGCGGCCGAATGAGGTCCGGCGCAATCCGGGAGACGCGGGACAGCGCCGCGGCTGGCACCGTTACCAATGCTTCGGACCATTCGAGGAGGAACCGATGGCCAACACCGATGTCCCGGCGCGCGCGGAACTAGCCGAGCGCGCGGAGAAGCTGGTGCCGCTGCTGCGGCAGCGTGCTGAGTGGACGGACGAGAACCGGCGTCTGCCGGAGGAGACGATCGAAGCGCTGACGGAGGCCGGCCTCCTGAAACTGCGGGTGCCCAGGCGTTACGGCGGATTCGAGGCCGACACCGGTACCGTCGTCGACGTGCTCTCCGAGCTGGCCCGCGGCGACGGCTCCACCTCGTGGACGGCGGCGGTCTGGGCGATCAGCTCCTGGGTCGTCGGGCTCTTCCCCGACGAGGTGCAGGACGAGGTCTTTGCCACCCCGAACGTCCGGGTGTGCGGGATCCTGAGCCCCACGGCCGTCGCGGCGCCTGCCGACGGTGGCGTGGTCGTCAACGGCCAGTGGACGTTCAACACGGCCGCGCAGCAGAGCCACTGGAACACCAACGCAGCGGTCCGGCCGACCCCCGACGGTGGGTTCGAACCCGTCATGCTCGTCATCCCGGTCTCGGACCTGCGGATCGTCGACGACTGGCACACCACCGGGATGCGCGGCTCGGGCAGCGTCACCACGGTCGCGGAGAACGTGTTCGTCCCGGCCGAGCGCATCCTGCCGATGGGACCGGTGCTCAATCAGCAGTACGCGTCGACGCTGAACGCGAACTCCCCGCACTACAGGTCACCATTCCTGCCGATGGCGTGCGCGACGGTCGGCGCGACGGCGCTCGGCCTGGCGAAGGCCGCCAATGAGGTGTTCTTCGACCGGCTGGCCGGCCGGAAGATCACCTACACGTCCTACGAGAACCAGAGCGAGGCCCCGCTGACCCACCTCCAGGTCGCCGAGGCAGCCGTCAGGATCGACGAGGCGGGGTTCCACGCCTACCGCGCGGCCGACCTCATCGACACCAAGGCCACCGCCGGGGAGCCGTGGACGCTGGCCGAGCGTGGCCGTGCCCGGCTCGACCTCGGCGCGACGGTCCAGCGAGCGAAGGAGGCCGTCGACATCCTCAAGACGGCGAGCGGCGGTTCGTCGGTCTACCACACGGTGCCGATCCAGCGAATCGACCGCGACATCCACGTGCTCAGCCTGCACGCCGTGATGCATCCGAACACCAACCTCGAGCTCTACGGCCGGATCCTCTGCGGTCTCGAGCCCAACACGCACTACATCTGATCCCCGCGCTGGGTACGGCCACCCGCGTGGTGGTCGTACACCCGTGGTCGCGGCTGCCGGCCCGGCCTGGGTGACCCGGTCCCGCCGGTCCGCGACACGGTCAACCGTGATGGTTCTTCGCCATTGCTCTCCGGCGGGCCAAGAATGTTGCCCCGCCGCGGATTTCAGTAGGCTTCGACGATGAGCAAAGTAATCTGGCACGTGACAATGTCGATGGACGGTTTCATTTCGGGGCCCAAAGGCGAGATGGACTGGGCCTGGGGCCACAGCAACGGCACGGTCGAGGCTTTCCCGGAGATGGTGGCGACCACCGGCGCGTTCCTGGCCGGAAGGCGCACCTACGACAGCAGCCCGAACGAGGACAAAGAGGTGTACGGCGGCGCTTTCACCGGGAAGCTGGTCGTGCTCACCCATGAACCGCCCGCGGTGGAAGACTCCTCGGTGATCTTCGTCTCCACGGGTGTGGTCGACGCCGTCGCGGTGGCCCGGTCGGCGGCGGGGGACCGCAATGTCGTGGTGAGCGGCGCCGATGTGGCCGGGCAGTGCGTCGAGGCCGGGCTGGTGGACGAGATCCTCGTGCACCTGGTCCCGGTGCTCAAAGGCGACGGCGTCCGGCTGTTCGAACGGCCGGGCGCCGAGTGGATCGACCTCGAAACCGTGGCGGTAGGCCAGTCAGGGTCGATCGTCGACCTCCGCTACCGCCCGAAGAAGAAGTAGCCGGCCGCACGCGGTCAGCGCAGCGGCGAGCTCGGCGGGACGGGGCTGGTCGGCGATCTCGTTGTCTACACCAGCAAGCAGCCGGACCGCGCTGACCGCTCAGCATCGTTCTGCCTAGCCCCGTGGATATCACGAAGGCCCCTTGTGCGAAACGCCGGACGTTTCCAGAAGGGGCCTTCGTCCCGTCGGCTGCCACTTCTAGCCGCACTGGAGGGTGGCCGCGAAGCGCTGGGCGTGGTCGCCGAGGTCGGCCGCCACCCGCGCGGGAATGGGCGCCTCGGGCCCGCGCAGTGCGCACCGGATGAACACCGGCGAGGCACACGAGACGACTTCCGCGGACACCAGTGCCCTGAGCTCGTCGAATCCGTCCACGTCATGGATTCGCTGATAGCCGCATGCTTCGGCCAAGGCACAGAGATCTGCGCGGCCGGAGGGAACGGACTGGCCGCCGGTCGAGGCGTAGCTACCGTCGTCGAGCACGACGTGGATCATCGGCAGCAGGTCCAGCGCACCTGCCGTCATCAGGCCGACCGGGTTCATCAGGAGGCTGCCGTCGCCGTCCACCACCACTGTCCGGCGCCCGGTCTGCTGGGCGATCCCCATGCCGATCGACGACGCCAGTCCCATGGAACCGGTCATGTAGAAGTGGTTGGGGCGATCGTCGAGGCCGCAGGCGATCCGCGACGCGTAGCCGGTGGTGAACACGGTCGGCTCGTCGGTGGTGGCCGCCAGGATCGCGCGGATCGCGTCGGTCTTGTTCACGGCCGCCATCCGAACGCGGCCGGCGGGATGAGCAGTGCGGCGGCCCTGCCCTGGTCGCGGACCAGGGCAGCGGCCCACGAGACCTGCGCCGGGACGTCGAGTTCCGGGTCCAGGGTCAGCCACGGCACACCCATATTGGTCAGTAACGGTTCGGTCAGCCTGCCCATCACCAGGTTCTCCTGGGTCGAGTCGGGGCCGACACCGCGCAGGCTGACGACGAGCAGCATCGGCAGCCGGTACGGGACGACCAGTGACGCGAGCGCGTTGACCGACTGGCCCAACCCCGAGTTCTGCATGAGTACCACCGGACATCGGCCGGCGAGCGCCGCGCCTGCCGCGATGCCGACGGCGTTGTCCTCCCGTGGCACCGTCCAGATGCCCTCGATCGCCGAGTACAGCTTCGCCAGTATCCCGCAGGGCGTGCCGTAGAACGGTCCGAAGCCTTGGCGGGTCAGCTCCGCGGCGAGCTCACCCGCGGTGTCCACGGTTACCGCAGTCATGGTTTCTCCTTGCCCTACCTGCCGACCAGCTGTCCGGCATGGACGGTACTGCCGAGGAACCCGTCGAGGTCGACGGTTCGCGCGGCGTGCACGCCCGCCCCGTCCATCCGGATCTTGGCCAAGGCAGGCCGGGACCGATCGGTGAAGTGGGTGGCGACGATCCGGTTGTCGTCGTCCACGGTGAACATGGGCGTGGCCACCAGCAGGTCTCGCACCGCCGGGCTGTCCCTGACCACGCGCAGATACGCCCGCCGCCCGCCAAGATGGTCACGGGCGTGTGCGACGGTCGGATGGAAGCGCCGTTTGAACTGAAAGACTCCCTTGCCGGGGAAGGGGTCTCCGCCCGAGAAGTCGATCAGCTTTCGCCCGGTGTCGGCGGCCCATTCGATGGTCAGGTAGTACACGGCCTTGACGGCGCCGGTCCGGTAGTGCGTGAAGTCGCCGTCCAGCACTCCCAGCAGGCGCATGCGGACGGTCTTGGCGTCGTCCTCCAGGCGGCACAGCACACCGGCCACCCGCTTACCACCCTCGTTGACGAACAGGATGAGGCCCCGCCGGAACAAGGCGTTCAGCGCGAGGTCCCGGTCCGCACTCCTGGCTTCGTCGCCGTAGCGCGACGCCATGGTGGGTAGGTGCATCCGTTCGTAGAAGAACTCGAAATCGGCATCGGCGGTGCCGATCTCATAGGTCCATTCGTGCTTGCGGCGCAGGTTCGCGAACTGACGGCGTTCATTCTTTGAGACAGTCTTGTGCATGGTTTCCGCGTCGGCCACGATATCGATGAGAAGGTGCAGGCGTAGTGGCAGCACCACCGACCGGGCCCGCGGCAGACGCAGGGCGCGCTCGTGCGAGCACCCGATCACCAGCAGGTCGCCCTCGGGTTCACGCACCGAGCGCTGAATGCCCTGCCAGGTCACCGGTGCCGTGTCCGCGACGGACACCGGGCCGTCGACGACGGCCTGCTGGTCACGCAGATAAGGCAGGATGTAGGTGAGCCCCTCCGGAAATCCCTCATACACGACAGAGAGATTTTCCGAGGTGTGCACCCGGCCGGGAAAGCGCCGCCCCGGCGCGCTCGCCCAGCGTTGGTGCGCGCCGGCCCAGTGGCCGGTGCCGGAACCCCAGTTGTACTTGAGCCGAGTCCAGACATCGCTCACGCCGCATCCTCTTTCGAATTCCCGTTGGGCGGAAAGCGGCCGCGAACGTGGCACACTCGCAGCACGGGCGCCATGGGGCCTTCGGTCACGGCGCGAGGTTCTCGTCCTCTTCGAGCAGCAGGTAAGGGTCTTGCATTTCGTTCCAGCCGACCCCGGGCGGGCAGAGGTCGTAGCCGAGCAGCCGTCGCACTTCTTCGGGCAGCTGAAGCACGGTCTCCCTCGGCACGGCCAGAAACTGGTTCTCCTCCTGCCGAAGGTTGCCGAGGTCGAAGGACACGGTCAGGCTGGTTCGTGGCTTGTCGGACGTGTTGGCGCCACCGCAGTGGTAGACCCCGCCCAGCCAGATGAGCACCGAACCCGCCGGCATCGCGGAAGAGAAGGCCTCGGAGTAGCGCGGCGGGCGCTCGTCGTCCCAATGATGGCTACGCGGAATGACCAGGGTCGCCCCGTTCTCGGCGGTGAACTCACTCATCGCCAGCATCAGCTGGACCCGGCTGGTGGGACCCGGGTGCCGGCGCAGGTGCAGCGAATCGTCCCGGTGCAGTGGCTGCTTGCCCTGGCCCGGGTCGATCTGGATCGCCTGGGTGGCGCTGAGCTGGATGCTCGGGGTGACCTCGATCCGGGACTTGCCGACCCACATGTGGCTGGGCTTCTGCATGATCCGCCGGGCAGGCTGCAGGTACAGCGGATGAGTCACCACCGGGACGAGATGCTTGGTGCGGGCGAACAGGGAGGAGAGGCGCCGGGTGCGGTGGCCGTCGTAGCCCTTCTCGCTGTAAGCGGTGGCGGAAAGGGACGGGCCGAGGTCGCCCCAGAGGCCTGCCAAAGTTGTTTCGTCGACGAAGCCCTCGATGATCACGGACCCTTCGTCTTCGAGAATGTCGACGACCTCGTCGACCGCGGCGCTCGCATTCACCCGGCTCAGCCCTGACATCATGGATCACCTTTCCTCAGGCATCGTCGGACCTGGTGCTGGCTCAGACTTTACTGGCTGAGCGAGGCGTCTCCTTATTTTATCCTGCCGGTTCCCGGGCAATCCAGAAGATGAACGTGGTTGCCGGGCCGTGTCACCATGAGATAAACACTTTTGGTCGATCTCGGGAGGTAGTTAATGACGCAACGCCTCAGTTCCGCGGCTATCGAGAAGCTGGTCAAGGAAATCTGGTCGGACGTGCTCGAGATACCGGACGGGCAGGAGAACGCCACTTTCTTCGAACTGCAAGGGCAGTCGGTGTCGGCGGTGCGGATCGTGGCGCGGATCGAGGACGAGATCGGCGTCATGGTCGATATGGGCGACCTCTTCGAGGATCCCGACCTGGAGACGTTCACCCGCGACGTCGTGGCGCTCGCCACCAAGGAGAACGTCGGGTCCTAGCCGGCGCCGAAGGGCCGCGTGCCCGACGTCGATCCACGTCGGGCACGCGGCCCTTGTGCCGTCGCGGGACAGGCGGCACCACCACACACAAAGAAGGCGGGCCCTTCCCTGGGGAGACAGGGAAGGGCCCGCCGAGCCGCTGTCAGGCCGCGAGCTCGATCTGGGCGAGGCCCCTGGCCACCACCGTGGTGAGCACGACGGCGAATCCGACGTGGCTGTGCCCGGTGGACATGTCACGCCAGACGCGTTCGATCCGTTCCCCGGCCCGCACCGCGCTCGAGGTGCCCGCGGTCGGGAAGATGATGTCGTCGACGGCCCGCCAGGCGAGTTCGGCCGCCTCCCGGCAGACCAACGCGATACGGAGATCCTTGTCCGGGGTAAACGGGCCTTGGGCACAGGCTTCGTCCCACTTCCGGATCGCGCCCAGCGTGGCCGCCTCGGCGGCGGCGATCTGACCGGCGGCCTGGCCGTACCACCGCTGAAAATCGGGGTCCTCCAGGCGGGGGACGACGATCGGGCCCAGCGTCGTCTTGGTGCGCATCAGGTCGGCATAGGCATCGAGCGCACCCTGGGCCATCCCGACGGCGAGCGACGCGCCCTCGATGCACATCGCGCTGAGCGGCGCGGCGCTGTACTGCGGGTTGCCATGCAAGGCCAGGCCGGGCGTGCCTGAGGTGACATCGATCGAGTTGAGGTCCGACTCGATCACGAAGTGATCAGGAATCGTCGCGTTGTCGAAGGTGACGCTGTGCGAGCCGCTGCCCCGGAGACCGAGCAGGTTGCCCCAGTCGTCCAGACGCGTCCACCGGTCGCGCGGGGCCACGAACAACACCGGATGGGGCGCGTTCCCTTGGGCACCCGAGGCGATCGCGATGCCGGCGAAATGCGTCGCGTACGGAGCGCCGGAGCCATAGGACCAGGTGCCGTTCAGCAGCCACTCCCCTTCGGCCGTGCGCTCCGCCGTTCCGCCCGGTCCGATCACCAGCGGGCAGATGAAGTTTCCATCGCGGAACAGTTCGTGCTGCGCGCTCTCGTCGAATATCGTCGCCGCGATGAGCGCGTGCCCAGCGCCGAGGCAGAACATCCAGCCGGTGGAAGGGCAGCCGCGCGCGAGCGTCATGGCGACCCGCATGAAGGTGTCGAGCCCGAACTCGTAGCCGCCGTACCGGCGCGGCACCAGAATGCGGTAGAAGCCGCTATCGGTGAACAACTTGTGCGTGTCTTCGGCGTAGTACGTGCGTTTCTCGGTCTCGGCCTGGCGTTCGACCAGTGCGGGCACAAGCGCCTCCGCCCGCGCCACGAGCTCGTCCGGGGTCAGCCCGGGCTCGGGCGGCAAAGGGGTGGGTGACATGGCGGCGACGTCCTTCCTCACGGCCTGGTGGCGAACAGGTTGTGCATGTTGGTATCCACGAGCCGGGACTCCTGATAGGCGGCGACGTCGAAACCCTGCGCGCGCAGCAGCCCGCAGACTCGCTCCAGCCTGCCGTCCATGTCGTGGACCTCGATCACCACGTTCTGGATGCGCGGCCAGTCGCCCGGCTCGATGCCGGCCAGCACATCGCACTCGGCCTTTTCGACGTCGATCTTCAACAGGTCCACCCGGTCGACCGCGCTCTCCCCGATCAGTTCCGACAGGGTGACCGTTCGGCATTCGACAAAGGAGAGCTCGTGCCGCGACCGGGAGATCCGGTCGGCGTCCTGCGCGGAGACGCCGGTCTGTTCGAGCAGATCCTTCGCCAGTTCGATCTCACGGTCGCGGTCCACATAGAGGCCGGACTCCGCGGGCGACTTCGGGTAGTAGCCGAACCGGGCCGTCCCGCTGTGCCCGGCCACGGCGACGTTGTGGACGACCCCGTCCGGAATATGCCGTTCGAAGTTCTTCTGCAGCGAGATGAAGGGGTCGGGTCCGGGCTCGACCGCCACAATGAACGCGTCCGGGTACTGCTTCTTGAGGAACAGCGACGCGAGCCCGATGTTGGCGCCGATGTCGAAGACCACTCCCGGCGGCGACGGCGGAAAGCCGTCACGCAGATACGACTTCTCGACGAAGATCTCGCGATACAGCAACGCCGCTTCGGCGGGATCGACCACCGACAGCTCCTGGCCGTTCGGCATCCGGCGCTGAACCACTGGCATAGTCGAGGCTCCTCAGCTCGTTCTGATCCGGTCCAGCCGGACTTCGGGGTCGGCGGCGAGTTCGCCCAGCAGACTGATGAACTCCGCCGCCGACCGCTCGACCCGATCGTCGTCGAACAGACCACGGCTATAGGCGATGTTGGCGAGGATGTCGTTCGTGGGGCCAAGGTGCAGGCACCACAGCATCCCGTCGGGAATGTAGGAGCCGACCGGCTGGGAGAGCTCACGGCGCCAGATCGCCGAGTACTCCAGGTCCCCGATCAGTTCGCGATCCTTCAGTAGTGGGGGCTGCACCACCTGGAAGACGCAGGGCGCGCGGTCATCGCGCATCGCGGGGTTCATCAGGTCCGGCGCTTCGGACAGGATGTGCGCCAAGGGGATCTCGTGCTGGTAGGCCTCCATGCACGTGACCCGGACCTGCTTGACGACGTCGCTGAAGGTCCGGCATCCGGACACGTCGGTGCGCAGCGGAAGGAAGTTGACGAACGAGCCCACGGAGTTCTGGAAGATCGCCTCGTTGCGGCCGGGAGTGAAGGTGGGCACCACGATGTCGGTCGCGCCGGTGGCCCGGTGAAGCATGACCTTGTACGCGGCGAGCAGGATCATGAACGGCGAGCTTCGCAGCCGGGCCGCGGTCCGCACGGTCGCCGCCCGCCGTTCCGGCTCGGTGGCGAAGCGCAGCCACGACGCCTCGGCCCAGTCGCCTGCGGACCGGGGCTGGTCCGTGGGAAGAGCGAGGATCTCCGCGCCGGTGAGCTTGTCCCGCCAGTACTCGCGCGCTACCCGCAGCGAGCGGGACGAGTCGGCCAGCTGGTGCGCCACATAGTCTCGGTACTGCGACGGCTCGGGAAGGGCGGCGGGCCGATGTCCTTTGCGGGCGGCGTAGCAGGCCGCAAGGTCCCGGATGATCAACGGCATGGACCAGGCATCGGTGGCCGTGTGATGCGCGGTCAACAGCAGTAGGTTGTCGTCGTCGGCGAACCGCACGAGAGTGGCCTCGAGCAGGACCTCGCGCTGTGGGCTGAACTCCCGGTACTCCTCTTCGTTGAGCAGTTCCTGGATGCGGCGTTCGTGGTCCACCACATCCCGGAGCTCGCGCACCCGAAGCAGCGGTGGGCTCGGCGGCGCGACCACCTGGTAGCCCTCCTGCTGGTCGCGGACCACCGCCGTGCGCAGCGACTCGTGCCTGGTCACGACATCGTTGAGAGCCGCTTGCAGCGTGCGGATGTCGACCCGGCCGCGGATCCGCCAGCCGTCGACGTGGACGTAGCGAGGACCGAAGATGCCGACCTCGTCGCCTTTGTCGAACATCCGCAGAAATTCCTGTTGCAGAGCAAGCGGAAACCGGTTGACCGTCCGGCTCGACACGGGTACTTCGATGATGCTCATCGCCGCGGTCCTTTCAGAAGATGCGGCACACGACCTCGGTGACCGATGAGGTGCGGTACGGCTTTCGAAGACGGGCCAGAGAAGACTTTTCCGGAGCCGGCGGCAGGCAGCGTCTTCTGGCTTGCGCGGGATCCCCAGTCCCGGAAGGGAGCCGCCAGCCCGCCAGCGCAGGCGAAGAGACGCATCGGTCGAGCGCGTACGGCGACGATGGCCCGGTGACGAATGACTCCGTGGTGCCGTACGTGCGGGACGTGGTCCGCCGATGGCCGGGGCACGACGCGGTCTCCTGGGCGGGAACCACCGTGAGCTACGGCGAGCTCCACGCGCTCGCGTCGGCGATCGCCGCCGTGTTGCTGGAGTTCCACGGTGAAGCGGTCGCGGTGCGGGTACCGTCCGGGCATCGCCAGATCGCCACGCTGCTGGGTGTTCTCGCGGCCGGCGCACAGCTGCTCTGGCTCGGTGCGCACGAGACGGGCGAACGAGGTCGCGTCGTACTGCGGGACCTCCGGCCCGCCTGTCTCGTGCTGGACGGTGCCGAGGACGAGTTCGCCGAGTTCTACCGAGCAGAGCTCTCCGGCAAGATTCTCGACCTCGGTACGGTCGTGCCCACCGCGGCGCCGCTCGTTCCCGTCGAGCCGGGCGGTCCTGCCTACTTCGCGTACACGTCCGGCTCGACCGGCACGCCGAAGGGTGTCGCCCAGACCCACGCGGCCTTGGCGCAGTTCACCTCCTGGCTCGGCGGCACGTTCGAGATGGGTCCGGGCGCCCGGGTGGCCCAATGGGTGGCCCCCGAACATGATCCCGCGCTGTGCGAGGTCTTCGCGACCCTGGTTTCGGGTGGCACCCTGTGCCCGGTGCCGGAGCGGATCCGCGCCAACCCGGACAAGCTGGTCGGCTGGCTCGCCGAGGAGCGCATCACGCACCTGCAGACGATTCCCAGTTTCATGCGGGAACTCCTGCGTGCCGGGCTGCCATCCACCCTTCGCTGCCTGCTGTTGATGGGTGAAGCGCTGCCGGCCGAGCTGGTGAACGGGCTGCGCTCGGCGCTGCCCGCCGCCCGGCTGGTGAATCTGTACGGCCCCACCGAGGTGATCGCCGCGACCTGGCACGAGATCGCCGGGGAGGTGCAGGACACAACTCCGATCGGTGTGCCGATTCCTGGACGTGCGGTGCTCGTGCTGGACGATCAGGACCAGCCGTGCCCGGTCGGTGTCACCGGAAACCTCGTCGTCCGCAGCCCGTACGTCACGCCTGGCTACTTCGGCGTCGGCCGCACCGACGCCTTCCGCCCGGACGGGTGCTACCGGACCGGAGATCTGGCGTGCCTGCGTCCGGACGGGCTGCTGGAGTTCCGGGGGCGCCGAGATTTTCAGGTCAAGGTCGCCGGCGTGCGGCTGGAGCTCGGCGAAGTCGAGGCGGCCCTGGCCGGGCACGAGTCGGTACGGGAGTGCGCGGTGGTCCCGACCGTCGACGCCGATGGGCTCACCACCCATCTGGTGGCCTATGTGGTGCCGCACAAAGAGCCGGAGGTGCGGGCGTGGCGCTCCTACCTGCGCGCGCGCTTCGGGCGATCGATGTCTCCGATCCGGGTGAAGGTGCTTTCCGGACGGCTGCCGCGCACCGTCGCGGGAAAGGTGGACCGTCGTCGTCTGGCCGGGTAGCCGAGCCGCGGGCCAGGAAACCAGCGGTGCAGCGTGAACTCAAGGTGAACATAACCGGCAACCTGATGGAGTGAGCAGAGTGACCACAGCGGAAACGCCAGTGACAGTTGAGATCGACGGCGAGAACCTCGACATCGCCGGTGTTCGCCAGGTGGCGGAGGACGGCGCGTTGGTCCGGGTGGCGCCCGAGGCGTTGGCCAAGGCGGCGATCTCGCGGAAGTTGTTCCAGGAGACCGTGCACGAGGGGGTGCCGGTCTACGGTGTCACCACGGGCTACGGCGAGATGATCTACATGCTGGTCGACACCGCGAACGAGACCGAGTTGCAGACCAACCTCGTCCGCAGTCACAGCGCCGGCGTCGGCCCGCTCTTCGCCGAAGACGAGGCGAGGGCGATCCTCGCCGCCCGCCTGAACGCGCTCGCCAAGGGCTACTCCGCGGTACGACCCGCGGTGCTCGAGCGGCTGGCGCTGTACCTGAACCTCGGCATCACCCCGGCCATTCCGGAGATCGGTTCACTGGGCGCCAGCGGCGACTTGGCCCCGCTCGCGCACATCGCGACCACGGTCATCGGCGAGGGCTACGTCGTGCGGGACGGCAAGCGCGTCGCGACCGGCGAGGTGCTGCGCGAGCACGGCATCGAGCCGCTGGAGCTGAAGTTCAAGGAGGGCCTCGCGCTGATCAACGGCACGTCCGCGATGACGGGTCTCGGGGCACTTGTCGCCGGCCGGGCGCTGAACCAGGTGCGGCAGGCCGAGATCGTCACGGCACTGGTCGTCGAGACACTGCGGGGCTCGAAGAGTCCTTTCCAGCCGGAGGGCCACGACATCGCCCGCCCGCACCCCGGCCAGATCGACACCGCAGCGAACCTGCGCGCGCTGATGGACAACAGTGAGCTGACCGTGGAGCACGCGGATCTGCGCCGCGAGTTGCAGGATCGCAAGGAGGATGGCGCCAGCGTCCAGCGCACCGAGCTCTACCTGCAGAAGGCGTACTCACTGCGCTGTATCCCGCAGGTGCTCGGCGCTGTCCGTGACTCGCTCTACCACACGGTGCGTAAGCTCGACATCGAACTCAACTCGGCCACTGACAACCCGTTGTTCTTCGAAGGCAAGGAGATCTTCCACGGCGCGAACTTCCATGGCCAGCCGATCGCGTTCGCCATGGACTTCACCACGATAGCGCTCACCCAGCTCGGCGTGCTGTCGGAGCGGCGAACCAACCGGTTGCTCAACAGGCACCTCAGCTACGGCCTGCCGGAGTTCCTGGTGAAGGATGAGCCCGGCCTCAACAGCGGTTTCGCCGGCGCGCAGTACCCGGCGACGGCGCTGGTGGCCGAGAACCGGACCATCGGCCCGGCCAGCACCCAGAGTGTCCCGTCCAACGGGGACAACCAGGACGTCGTCAGCATGGGCCTGATCGCGGCCCGTAATGCCCGCCGCGTGCTCGGCAACAACAACGTGATTTTGGCCGTGGAGTTCCTCGCCGCGGCACAGGCGGTGGACGTCTCCGGCCGGTACGACGGGTTGAGCCCGGCAGCGAAGGCGACCTACGACGCGGTTCGTTCGCTGGTGCCCACGCTGGACCGTGATCGCTACATGGCCGACGACATCGAGCGGATCGCCGCGGCGATCTCCCAGGGCCGGTTTCTGGAAGCGGCCGACCAGGCAGGCATCGAGCTGCGCTGACCCGAGCGGCGCGAGGGCCGCCTTCGAACCTGCGAGGTTCGAAGGCGGCCCTCGGCACGCGAGCTCAGCAGGGCCTGATCGAGATCGGCACTCCGTTGAACACGGCGTTGCCGGACAGCGTGTCCACGACCGACTCGTCGGTGAGCGCGTTCACGTTGACCCCGCCCTTCGCCGACGCGACCTGTTGAGCCGCTTCGGTCTGCCCCCAGCCATGCGGCAGGCTCACCACGCCGGGCATGATCGTGTCACTGGGCTCGACCGGCACTTCCACCTCGCCGGCGGCGGACCGGACGAGCGCCCGCCCGCCGAGGCCGAGCCTGGCGGCGTCGGCTGGGTTGACCTGCAGCGTGCACCGGTTGCTCCCGCCCGCGAGCGGGCGCACGTTGTGCAGCCAGCTGTTGTTCGAGCGGAGCTGGCGTCTGCCGATCAGGACGAACTCCGGCGCGGGCACCGCCAGCCGTTCGCGAAGCCGTGCGACGTCGTCGGTGAGCGCGGACGGTGCCAACTCGACCCGCCCGGACTCCGTGCACACGAGTTCCGGAAGCCGTGGCCGCAGCGGTCCCAGATCCACGCCGTTCGGCTTGTCGAGAAGATGGGCCAGTGAAAGCCCGTACGGTCCGGATTTGAGCAACGCGTCCAGCAGCAGCTCCGGTCCGCTGTCGCCGCGGAGACCGTCCCGGACCTCGGCCGCGCCCCGGCCGGCCAGTGGCGAGCCCGGGATCCGCGTCATCGCGTCGAGGATCGCGCCGATGACCTGCTCGTCGAGCGCGGCCGGCGGAACGTCCGGGCCGTATCCGGACAGGATCAGCACCAGCTTGGCCATGATCTCGGCTTCCGAGAGCTGGTTCGGTTCCAGCGGATGGATCGCCGGCGAGAACCGGGTGTAGTTGCGCACGGCGATGGTCTGCTCGAGGAAATCGTAATGCGGGGTCTGCAGGATCCGGGGCGGCGGCAGGATGACGTCGGCGTGTCTCGTCGTCTCGTTCAGGTACGGATCAACGCATACCATGAAGTCCAGCTCACCGAACGCGGCGGCCAGCCTCGGTCCGTTCGGCGCCGACAGCGCCAGGTTGCCCGCGACGGTCACCAGCGCGTGAACCTGGCCCTCACCCGGGGTTTCGATCTCGTCTGCGAGGGTGGCCACGGGCAGTTCGCCCATGGTCTCCGGCAGCTCGCGTACCCGGCTGTGCCAGTTGCCCTGTGTGTAGGGCACGCCGGTGCGGAATATCTCGGCATGCGCCGTCTTCGCGAACATCAACCCGCCGGGTCGGTCGAAGTTGCCGGTCAGGATGGCGATCACGTCGACGAGCCACTGGGTGATCGTGCCGAACTCGACCGTACAGGTCCCGATCCGGCCGTAGACGGCGGCCGACGGCGCCGCGGCCAGTTCGCGGGCCAGCCGGCTGATCACCGCGGCGGGTACGCCGCACACCTTTTCGACCGCTCGCGCGGTGAAGTCCGCCGCCAGCCGTCGCAGCTCCGTCAGCCCGTTGACCTCGACGTCGACGGTGACCAGGTCCTCGGCGAAGAGCGCGTGCACGATACCGAACAGCAGAAAGGCGTCGGTGCCAGGCCGGACGAACACATGCTCGTCGGCCAGGTCCGCGGTCCGCGTGCGCCTCGGGTCGACCACCACCACCTTGCCGCGCCGTCGCCGGATCGCCTTGAGCCGACGCGGGAAATCGGGAGCGACGCACAGGGATCCGTTCGAGACGGCCGGGTTGGCGCCGAGGATCAGCAGATAGTCCGTCCGGTCGAGGTCGGGAACCGCGACGGCGAACGGGTCGCCGAACATGAGCCCGCACGAGACATGCTTCGGCATCTGGTCGATGGTGGCGGCCGAGTACACGTGACGGCTGCCGAGTGACTGGGTCAGCGGAGTGCGGTACATGAACCCGGCCATGGTGTGGTAGGTCGGGTTGCCGAAGTAGACGGCCAATGCCTGCCTGCCGTGCTCGTCGATCACCGCGCCAAGTCCCCTGTCGACGGTCTGGAACGCCTCCTCCCACGACACCTCCAGCCACTCATCGCCTTTGCGGACGAGCGGCACGCGCAGGCGGTCGGGATCGGCGTCCAGTGCGCCGAGGCTGGCGCCTTTGGCACACAGGAATCCCCGCGACAGTGGGTCGGCCGCGTCCCCCTGCACGGAGGTCACGCGGCCGTCGTTGTCGAGGGAGAGGCGCAGGCCGCAGATCGCGTCGCAGATCGGGCAGGTCCGGTACGCAGTCCTCATAGGTTCGTTCCATTCTCCGGGAGGGCCAGCATGGCGCACCGCCGGGAGCAGATGTTCTCCGGACGTGCGCATTACCGGCGCAGCGGTAGTCATGAGCGGTGCGTGGCAATCGAGGAGACGTCGCCGTGATCCGGCCGGACCGATGCTGGTGCACAAGGATCATGTTCAGCTCACAGGTCGTGAGCGGCCGGTTCGGTGGCCGACGGGGCGTCGAGCCCGTCGCCCCGCTGACCCCGATTCCTCGCTGGGTAAGGAAAGGATCCACATGGGCAACGAAACCGGGAGCCGTGCCGTCGTGCTCGGCGGGAGCATCGCCGGGCTGTTCACGGCCAGGGTGCTCGCCGAGGCCTATGACGAAGTGTTCATCGTGGACCGCGACGAGCTGGTCGGCGCACGCGGGCCCCGCCGCAGCCGGCCCCAGGGCCGGCACATCAACGCGATGCATGTGCGTGGCCGGGTGGTCATGGAGGAGCTGTTCCCCGGTATCACCGAGGAGCTGATCGCCGACGGCTGCCCCAGCGGGGACTTCGCGGGCGACTGCCGCTGGTATTTCCATGGAAAACCGCTCAGCCGGGAGGACATCGGCTACCTCGCCGTGCCCGCCACCGCCCCGCTGATGGAACGGCATATCCGCGAGCGGACGCAGGCGCTGCCCAACGTGAAGTTCGAAGAGCAACTGGACATCATCGGCTTGGTCACCACGGAGGACCGTGGCCGGGTCACCGGCGTGCGGGTACAGCCGATCGGCGGCGGGGCGGCGCAGACCATCGAGGCCGACCTGGTGGTCGACGCCACCGGCCGCGGCTCGCGCACGCCGCTCTGGCTGGAGGAGCTCGGCTACCCGCGCGTCGAGGAGGAACGCAAGAAGATCGGTCTCGGCTACGTCACCCAGCACTACAAGCTGCACGCCGACCCGTGGGACGGCGACCTGGCGATCATCCCCGTCGCCTCGCCCGAGTCACCGCGCGGTGCGATCTTCACGAAGACCGACCACGATCGGGTCGAGCTCACCGTGTACGGCCTGCTCGGCGACCACCCGCCGACCGACCAAAAAGGCTTCTACGCCTTCGTGAAGTCGCTGTCGGTCCCGGACATTCACGAGGCGCTACAGTACGCCGAGCCGCTTGACGAGCCGGTCGCGTTCCGGTTCCCGACCACGATCCGGCGGCGCTATGAGAAAATGGCGCGGCTACCCGATCGGCTGCTGGTCGTCGGTGACGCGGTGACCTGCTTCAACCCGGTGTACGCCCAGGGGATGACCGTTGCCGCCCTCTCGGCGCTGGTCCTGCGCGGTCACCTGCACTCGGGCGCCGCGCCGCAGCCGCGTGAGTTCTTCCGCGACCTGGCGAAGGAGGTCATCGACCCGCCCTGGGACATGACGAACACCGTCGACCTCAGCTTCCCCGGGGTGGAGGGAAAACGCGACCTCAAGGTGCGGATGGGACAACGCTACCTGGCGCTGGTCCAAGCGGCCGCGACACGGGACAAGAAGGTCACCACCGCGTACATGCGGGCGGCGGGCATGCTCGACCGACCGGACGCGCTGATGCGGCCCGGGGTGATCCTGCGGGTGCTGTTGAGCGCTTGGCGCCGGCCGACGCCGGTCCCGAGGCCCCCGGTGGTGCCGCTCTCGCCGGAGCCCTGAGCCCGGCACATCGCATCCGAGCCCGTGTCGGCCGTGTCCTCGGCCGACACGGGGACTCGATGCCGATGATGCGCGAGGAGGACGGCCAGGGCGCACCGCCGTGGCACGGCGTCGACCTGGATCGCGGGATCCTGGTCCCGCGGCCCTCGACTGATGCTCGAGGACATTCCGGATGGTGCGGATCGAGCGGCGCTACAGCTGACGGGTGCGCAGGGCGTGGCCCAAGGGGGTGAGGCTGTGCAGCACGTGTTGGCCGATCCGCTGGCTCACCACCAGCCAGCAGTTTCGGAGGACGTGGGCGTGTTCACTGGCCGAGGAGGGCGCGATCCCGAGGAGCTCGGCAAGGTCGGTGGTGGTGCGGCCGGTCGCGAGCGCGGCCAGGATCCTCGCTCTGGTCGCGCCGAGGAGAGCGGCCAGCGTCTCGTCGTGCCGATCGCGGCGGACGCGCGGTATCCAGTCCGGCCGGTGCTCGAGCGTAGACGAGAACCGGCGGCAGGGTCGGGTCGGCCAGCGCGACGGGGTAACGCCAGCAGAAGTAGGAGGGAATGAGCCGCAGCCCGCGGCCGCCGAGTCGGATGTCCAGGTCGTTGGGGTAGTCGGCGGACAACACCGGCGGGTCCCAGCGCAGCACCGGGCCCAGCGAGGTCAGCAACGCCGCTGTCCCTCCGCTCCTGACGGCGTGCTCGCACCGGGCGTGCGCCGCGCCGATGTGCGTGATGACGGCGCTCCACTCCGGCCGACTACTCGTCTCGACGGTCCTGGACATGGCGATGATGTCGGCGCCGGCGGCGCAGGCGCACAACGGCTACGTCACCAGCAACCGCCCTGCGTGCAATGGTGTCGTCGAGGGACACAGCAACGACACCGGGACCGTCTGGACCACCTACCGGCGGCAGGGCTCGTGCAAGGGGCATGCCTGGATCCGGGTCAAGACGAACCTCGGCTGGTCGAGCTGGAAGCACGCTCCGGGTTCGGCGGTTCTCGTCATCGACGACCGGATCTACGCGACCGAGCACAAAGGCTGCTCCGGATGCTACGTCAAAGGCATTTACCATAACCACTGACGAGCTACGGGACTACCAGCCGTAACAGGTCGCGCCGACGAGGCGGAGCCGGTTCGCAGCGGCTCCGCCTCGTCGCTCGGGCGAGTATGTGCTCGTCCACCCACCCACACGACCGCCGAGCGGGCCATCCCCCCGGGTGGGAAAGCCGGCAAGGGTCCGCGGTCCGTCAGTCCGGTGCCGGGACCGTGCCGGTGACGTCCTTGTCGGGGAACCTGAACACGGCCAGTTGGGTCGCGTGCGCGAGGAGCGTGCCCTGCCGCGGGTCCCAGAGTTCGTTCTCGAGCGAGACGTAGCCGTCACCAGCGTGATGGGCGCGGTTGCGGGCGAGAATCCACTCGCTGTGAGTGTCGCCGAAGAGCCGGACGGTGAGATCGGCGCTGGGCGCCAGCCAGACCGGCAGACCGGTCCCCATGCGTTCGGACACGGCACCGAGCATGGTGTCGCTGACGACCAGGAAGGCGAGCCGGTCGAGGGTCCCGTCCGGTTGGAACGGGGGCTCCTCGAAGCGGTACCAGTAGACCTGTTCGGAGGTGCTGGGCTCGTACTCTTCCCAGGGCGCATGCCCGGACACCAGGTGTCCTTCCAGTTGCTCCCACAGGGGGGCCGGAACGATTCCCTCGACACTGTCGGGGCTGTCCCGAAAGGACGTGCACTGCTCGGGCGGAACGGGCTCCGGCATGGTCGCGTCGGTGAAGGCGAAGCCGGGGCGATTGCCACCGAACACGGCGGTGGCGATCAGTCCGACGCTGCCGTCCCCGGTTCGCAGGGTCGCTGTCGCCTGGCTCATCGACCTGCCTCGGCGCAGGATGGTGACGTCCACCGTCACCTCGCCCGGCGGCACCGGGGCGACGAACACGGTGTGCACCGAACGCAGTGGCTGGTCCGGGAGTCCCAGTCGGCGTTCCATCGCCCGCGCGGCCACCGCCGTGGTGAGTCCGCCGTGCGGAAGGAACGGCGCGTTCCAGCTCGCCGAGAGGGCGGCCCGGTACCGATCTGGAGAGCCCCCGTCGACCGCCAGTTCGGTGTCCCGGCTGAACTGGGAGGAAGGCATCTCCGGCTCCGTCGTCGTCCCGCTGAGTCCGCCCGAACATATCAGCCCGCCCGCCGCCGGACGGCCCTGGTGCAGCGCGCGACCGCACCCCCAGATACCGCAGCGCGGTCCTCCGGGACGTGGTGCCGGTGTCAGGCCTCATGGAGTGACTCCGTATCCGTCTCGGCGGCAGTGGCGGACTGTGCCGAATCATTGGCTGATTTGTCCACAGCGTCCAGGGTTGTGCCTGCACCTGGTCAGGGCCGCGGTCACGCCATGTCGAACGGGTTCGACGGCGTCGGCTGCCCCGGCGGCCCCCGCCACGTCGTTGCTGCTCATTGGTTGACTTGGCTGTCGAATCATTCGATTGTTCTCGGGTGAGTAGCAGCGATTCCGTGGAGAGCCCGCTCGGCCGGCACCGGACCATCCACGGCCAGGTCGTGGAGTGGCTCGGCCGTCGTATCGTCGCCGGTGAGCTGTCGCACGGTAGCCGGCTGCCGAACGAGGCCGAGCTGGCCGCCCAGGTCAAGGTCAGCCGCGGCGGCGTACGGGAAGCGGTCAAAGCCTTGGCGGCCAAGGGGTTGGTGGATCCACGGCCCAGGCTCGGCACCCGCGTGCTGCCCCGTGACCAGTGGAACCTGATGGATCGCGAGGTCATCGAGTGGCACAGCAGGGCCGCCACTCCCGAGTTCGACTACGTGCACCTGCACCCGGAAGGGGAGATCCTCGTCGCCCGCGGCAGGCAGCGGATCGCGTGCATGCGCGGGCCGAACACGAACACCGTTCCGGCGAGGGTTCCGGACGAGCTGCGGGCCGCGCTGGCCCCGTACTCGTCGGATGCGGCAGTGCTGACCACGGGAGGCTGACGTGGCGGACAACGGTCTCGCGGCAGGTGGCCGTCGGCCGGTGGCCCGGCTGCCCAACCCGCCGCGGCTGTCGCCACAGGCGTCGCTGCGGGAGGTGATGGGGCAGTTCGCCACGGGGGTCACCGTGCTCACCGCGGGCGGCCGGGACGGGCACGGCATGACCGCCAACGCCTTCACCTCGGTGTCCCTGGAACCGCCGCTGGTGCTGTGCTGCGTGGCCAAGGCGGCGCGCATACACGAGGTGATCATGACGGCGCGCTCGTTCGCCGTCTCGATCCTCGGTGGGGACCAGCGGGACGTGGCAAAGCACTTCGCCGACTGGCGGCGCCCCCGCGGGCGGGCCCAGTTCGACGCGATCGGCTGGTTCCGCGGGCCGCGCACCGGGACCCCGCTGGTCGCCGACGCGCTGGCGTGGCTGGAGTGTGAGCTCGTCAAAGTGTACGCGGGCGGGGACCACTCGATCTTCGTCGGTGAGGTGCTCGACGCCAGGCGCGGCGAGGGCGGGCCTGCGCTGGTCTTCCACGGCGGCGAGTTCCAGACGACGGGCGGCGCGCCGTCACTCGTGCACGACAGAAAGGCCATCTCGTGACCACGAACCCAGTGCCGGTACCGCTCGAGCCGACGTCGCCGGAACCGGTCGGCAGGCTGGGCAGGGGGATCGTGTGGAGCGACCTCGTCGCGGAGATGGAACGCGATTGGGCGCAGCGAGAGCTCGAGGTTCAGGAGGATCGGGAGGCTGCGTGATGAGGTCGGAAGCGGCCGAGCAACCGCCGGAACCGGGGCGCGCGCCGGTTCTGCGGGTGGTGCGGTCGGACGACTTCGCCGAACTCGAGCCGGAGCCCGCGCATCCCTCGATGCGCACCTTGCGAGCGGCACCGTCGTGGTGGGCCAGGTCGGCAGCAGATCGTCGGCGGGCGAGGCGCGCTTGCACGTGACCAGTTCGGCCAGGTACGTGGTCATCGCGCCGACCGCGGCCCAGGCTGCCGTCGAACAGCTGCTGGCCTCGTGGGAATCCGGCGCTCATGCCGAACGTGTCGTCGACATAGCAGCCCCCGGGCTCTCACGCCAGGTCGGATCAGGGACCAGACCGATCAGGAACCGAGAAGCGCCGGCTTCCGAACCGCTCCCAGCCTCACGGTCATCACTCGACGGGAGGAAGCACATGACCGAGAGCCGGACACCGAACCAGCAGGCGGGCAGGCGCGGCGGGCCAGGGTCGCTGTCGCGGTGGGTGCAGCGGGGATGAACGCCAGGACGAACCGCAAGATCCGCGGTGGCCGAAGCACGTTTATGGGCAGGGACCTGCTGATCCTGAACACGGTGGGCCGGCGCAGCGGGCAGCCGCGGGAGACGCCCCTGGCGTGGTTCGCCGACGGCGAGGACGCCTGGCTGATCGTCGCGTCGGGCGGTGGGAGCCAGCACCCGGACTGGTACCTCATCACTGGTGGCACACCCCGACCGGGCGTCGATCGAACTGCCGGCCGTGACGCCGTGCCGGTGACCTCGCACCGGCTCGCCGGCGCCGACCGTGAGCAAGCGTGGCAGCGCATCGCCGCCCAGTCCGGTGCGCGAAGTACCAGAGCAAGCCCGACCGGGAACACCCGGTGATCCGGCTCACCTCGCGGTGACCGCGGGTGGCCGGCTCCAGCTGCGGTACGCCCTCGCCGCAGGACGGGAGCCGGCGTCCGTCGCCCAACTCGCCGCCCCGCGTCGCGGGGGTCGGCGAAGCGGTTCAGCCGGCATCGCTCGGGCACGGGTCCCGCCACAGGGGCCACAGCGGTGGGCCGTCGGGGAGGGTGAACGGAGCGCCGTGGGCACGGTAGCCGTGCCGCTCGTACAGGGACCGGGAGCGCTCGCTGCTGGCCTCCAGGTAGGCGCCCACCCCGGTCGCGTCGAGCACCTGGTGATGCTGGCGCAACAGGCTGCCGCCCAACCCGCGACCCTGCACCGAGGGGTGGATCGCGAGGAACGCCAGGTGACGGTGGGCCACCTCGTGCGGGTGGTGCGCCTCGAACGTGGCGTCCAGCGCCCGGAACCGATCGACCCACGGTCCGCACGCCCGCGCCAGCCGCGCGTCGTAGTCGGCCGGCGGGGGCGGCGGCTCCGGGCCGTCCAGGTGGAACCACACGGCCACGCCGGCGCCGCCGTCGATCAGGTCCAGATGGCCGTGCGCCAGCGCGTGCTCGACATGGATGCGGAAGTTCGCTCGCAACACGCGCAACCGCTCGTCCCGGCCGGCCGGGACGAGCCAGCGGGACACCGCGAGCGGCTCGAAGGCCTCCGCGACCAGCCGGCTGGCGATCTCGAGGTCGCCAGGGCCACCGGGGCGGATCTCAACGGACAGCGTCATCCCGACCTCCGTTCCCGAGGCTCCCCGGTTCGCCGGCGAGCGTGGCCTTGGCGCCCTGCCCGATCACCGCGTACACGGCCGGCCGCCGGGCCCGCAGCGTGAGGCCCCACCCGACACCCAGCATGGCGGCGGCCAGGTAGACGCCGGGCACCACCCAGCGCAGCACGGAGTCCTCGGGGACGCCGAGCAGCGTGGTGAGGTTCGACAGCGCCAGGCCGCTGACCACCAGCAGGGCCAACCCGGCCAGCACCGGGGCGATCCACCGCCGCCACGGGTGCTCGGCACCGGGATGGCGGCGGAAGAACACCACCACGGCCACGGACGTGACGGTGATCAGCAGCAGCACACCCACCCCGCCGAACGTGCCGGCCCAGTAGAACAACCGGACCACGGGATCCCATCCGGCCACGGCGTAGGTGAGGATCACCGCGAGCCCGATTCCGCTCTGCAGCAGCGATCCGACCAGTGGGGCGCCGGAACGCGACCGCGTCCTGCTCAGCGCCGCCGGCAGCACCCTTTCCCTGCCGAGCGCGAACATGTACCGCGAGCTGGTGTTGTGGAAGCTGATCGCGGCGGCGAGGATGCTGGTCACCAGCAGGGCGTTTCCGATCGCGGCGATCGTGCCGCCCAACTGGGACCGCGCCAGCGTGAAGAGCAACTCCGTGCCGTGCGTGCGGGAGGCCTCGACGATCCGGTCCGGGCCGGTCGCCACCTGCATCGCCCAGGACGCGACCGCGTACAGCGTCCCGATCAGCGCGACCGACAGGTACGTCGCGATCGGCACCGTCCGCCGCCGGTCGCGGGCCTCCTCGCTGAACACCACCGACGCCTCGAACCCCACGAATCCGAGCACCGCCAGCGCGAACAACGCCCCGACGCCGGGACCGAACAGCGTGCCGGGCGCCAGCGCGTCGACGGCCACCACCCCGCCGGCGGGATGGGCGAGGTTGCTGACCGCGAACACCGCGATGATCGCGATCTCGGCCATCAGCAGCACGGCGAGCACCCTGCCGTTGACGTCGACGTGCTGCAGCCCGAGCGCGGCCACGAGTGCCCACGCCGCCAGGGCGATCACCCACCACGGCAGCTCGACGCCGAACCAGCCGGCCAGCAGCGGCTGGGTGGCGGCACCGATGAGCCCGTACAACCCGACCTGCAGCGCGTTGTACGCCAGCAACGCCATCCACGCGGAACCGACCCCCAGCGGCCGGGACAGCCCGCGGCTGACGTAGGCGTAGAACGCGCCGGCGTGCGCGACGTGCCGGGCCATCGCGATGTACCCGACGCTGAACACCGCCAGCACCACCGCGATGACCGCGAACGCCAGCGGGACCCCCACCAGACCGGTCTCGGCGTAGCCGGTGGTCACCACCCCCGCCACGACCGTCAACGGGGTGGCCGCGCTCATCACGAAGATCGCGATGGCCGGCGCGCCGAGCCGATCCGCGGCCAGCGCCGTGGAGACGGCACTCGATCCGTCCGGCCGCGCGGCGGAGCGCACCGGATCCCTCAGTGAGGACATTCCAACTCCAGAGCTCGATCGCAGTGACGGGCTGAGCTAGATCCGGTGGTGCAACACGGCCACCCCCATCGCGGTGTCGGTGTCGACCACCAGCGCGCGCAACGGCCTCGGCAGGCGGGCGACGAGACCGTCCACATGGTCCCGGGTCGACGCGGGTGCGTCCGGGAACACCACCGGGTACAGGCCGGTGGCCACCACCAGACCGGAAAGGACGACGTCGTGGATGGGTACGTCGGCCCAGCGGGGACGCCCTGGAACCGACAACCCGAGTCTGGCCCTCGGCCACGCGGCGACGTTGACGTCGACCGGTGGGTACACAGTGGACCTTCCGAGGAAGCCCGCCGAACGGCTGCGCACGAGTCCCGCCCGCAGCAGGCGATGGGCGACCCTGGCGTACGCGTGGTGGCCGAGGTAGCGCAGCCACTCCCGTACCGCACGCACCTCCCGCTCGCCGGCGACCTCGGAGAACACGGCGCGTGCCACGTCCTCGCCGGGAGGGCGGTTCTCCACCACCACGACCTCCCCGTTCTCGATGTCGACGCCGCCGGCGAGAACCAACTCGGCCAGCAACGCCGCCGCCAGGCCCGACCCCACCGCTCGCGGACCGAGCCGGCACCGCCCGGACACGTCATCGTGGGCGCAGAACCAGAAATCATCGGCGAGCAACAACGCCGGCACCGCGACCGCCGCCTCCCCCCGGATATGTGGAATGGATTCGAGGTCCGGGGAACGACGCGTATTCCTCCCTGTCGCGCGTTCACCGGTCACCTCTCGGGGCCGTAAGTCAACACCCACTCGAGGTGGCCAGTCAATACCCTTCCGTGCCGCGAACATTCGTCCCGGAACGAACGCAACACCGGGGATGCACTCCAGTTCCGTGATCATTCCGGAAAGAAGACCA
Organism: Amycolatopsis arida; assembly: GCF_900115565.1. Taxonomy (GTDB): domain Bacteria; phylum Actinomycetota; class Actinomycetes; order Mycobacteriales; family Pseudonocardiaceae; genus Yuhushiella; species Yuhushiella arida. The sequence goes on from NZ_FOWW01000002.1 coordinate 622,351, forward strand.
CCCCCTGCGCCGGAGTGGAAAGCGGAACCACCGAACCCCTTTGTTGGCGTGCCAACAACAGGGAGGGCCCGCTCCGGAACTACTCCAACCGAGTCATTCGAGGACTCCATCGGAACCATTACGGGAGCAGCGCGTGTTCAATCCCGAAAAAGCACTCACTCGGACGGCGCAACATCCGCTCAGCGGACCTCGGCCCACTCCGTGGCGTCCAGACCGAGGAGGTCGACCAGCGCGGCCGCCCCTTCCGGGGTCACCCGGACCGCGCGGCCGGACCCGATCCGGCGGACCCAGCCACGCTCGAACGCCCGCGAGCACAGCCGCGCCCCGGCGACGCCGGCCAGGTGCGGTCGCCGCTCGGTCCAGTCCAGGCACACCCGCGCCATCGGCCGCCGCGTCGCCCGCAGCAGTTCCGGCGCCACCCCCACCGGCCCAGTGAGCCACTCCAGGCCAACTCCGGTCAGCGCGCAGCCACCGGTCAGGTCGAGCAACCCGCGGCGGACCATCGCGCCGGTCACCGCCACGCCGAGCCGGCCGGCGAGGTGGTCGTAGCAGGTGCGGGCACCGGCCAGCGCCGCCGAAGCCCTGGCCGCGCGCAGCCCCCGCGGGCGAGCCGTCCCCGTCCCGGCCTGCCCGGCCAGCGTCTCGACCAGCTCCGCGGCCTCCGGCCCGGCGAGGCACACGTACCGGTGTCGCCCCTGCCGCCGCTGGACGAGCAGCCCGCCGGCCACCAGCCGGTCCAGGTGCTCGCTCGCCGTGGCCGGCGCGACCCCCGCCCGCGCCGCCAGCTCCCCCACCGTCCACGCCCGACCGTCGAGCAGCGCCAGGCAGAACTCCGCCCGGGTGCGGTCGGCGAGCAACCCGGCCAGCGCGGCGAGCTCGGTGGCGGACATGTCCCCGATCCTGCCCTCCCGACACTTCGGCCACCACCGAACGATCCGCGCCCTAGCCTCGAGCCCATGGCCCAGTCCCGCCTCGCGACCTTCCGCGCCCTCCACTCCGCCGACCAGCCGCTCGTGCTGCCCAACGCCTGGGATCACGCGTCCGCGGCCGCCCTGCTCGCCGCCGGCTTCCCGGCCGTGGGCACCACCAGCCTCGGTGTCGCCGCCGCCAACGGGCTGCCCGACGGCGAGGCCCGCACCCGTGACCACACCCTCGTCCTCGCCCGGCTGCTCGGCACCCTGCCCGGCCTGCTCACCGTCGACGTCGAGGGCGGGTTCGCCGACGAGCCGGACGAGGTGGCCGGATTCACCGCCGAGATCGCGGCCGCCGGCGCCGTCGGCATCAACATCGAGGACGGCCGGGGCGACGCCGGCCTCGCCGACCCCGGCCGGCAGGCCGAGACCATCGCCGCGATCAAGGCGGCCGTGCCGGACCTGTTCGTCAACGCCAGGGTGGACACCCACTGGCTCGACCTCGCCACGGACACCACGCTCGCCCGTGCCGAGCGGTACCGCGACGCCGGCGCCGACGGGATCTTCGTCCCCGGGTTGAGCGCGCCCGCCGACATCCGCGCGCTGGCCGCGAGCCTGGACGTCCCGCTCAACGTGCTGTACGCCCCCGGCCGGCACACCGTCGCCGAGCTCGCCGAGCTGGGTGCGCGCCGGATCAGCACCGGCTCGCTGCTCTACCGCCACGCACTGCACTCCGCGGTCGAGACCGCTCGCGACGTCCGCGCCGGCCGCCCGGTCACCACCACCGTCCCCAGCTACAGCGACCTGCGGCGACCGAGCCGGTGACCACCCGCGGATTCACTCGACGTGCCCGCCCGCGCCCGCGCGGCCGTGGCTACGCTGGCGATGGGCTCGGTGGACGCCGCCGCGCCCACCGAGCACAGCCGACCGCCGACCACCCGAGGTGCGTGCCCCACGATGCCGAAGACGAAGAACCCGCTGACCAAGAAGAGCAGCGTCTCGACCAACGTGATCCTCACGGTGATCGTGCTGGTCGTGGCGGTCGTGGTGATCGGCGGGGTGCTGCTGGCCAACCGAGACGGCGGATCGGCTGAGGGCGTGTCGTCCGAGGTGTTGCGCCCCGAGGGCAGCCACACCCTCACCACCGCGGACACCGGCGTGTACCTGGTCGAGTTCCTCGACTACCAGTGCCCCGCGTGCGCCGGCTACTACAAGAACGTGACCAAGCAGCTCGAGCAGGACTACGCGGGCCGGATCACCTTCGTCACCCGCAACTTCCCGCTCGACATGCACCCACTGGCCATGCTGGGGGCCAGCGCCGCCGAGGCGGCCGCGTTGCAGGGCAAGTACCAGGAGATGTACCACGCGCTGTTCGACAACTGGAACGACTGGGCGGTGGCCCCGGACGGTCAGGGCCTCGGCGACGACGAGCAACGGGCCCGCGCGGCGTTCGACCGGTTCGCCCAGCAGATCGGCCTCGACCTGGAGAAGTTCCACGCCGACATGGAGTCGCCGGCCGTGCGGCTGCGCATCGAGGCGGGCAAGGCCGACGGCAACAAGGCCGGGGTGAAAGGCACCCCGACCCTGTTCGTGAACGGCCAGAAGTTCGAGCCCACCGCGCAGGACTACGCGGGCGTCGACCGGCAGCTGCGCGAGCGGATCGACGAGGCGCTGGCGCGGTGAGCACGACGGCCGAGACCGAGCGGGCCCGCACGACGACCGGGGTGCGCGGGCTGGCCTGGCTGTACGTCGTCGGCGGCGCGATCGGCCTGCTGGCGTCGTTCGCGCTGATCATCGAGAAGATCGCCACGCTGCGGAATCCGGACTACGTCCCCACCTGCAGCCTCAACCCGGTGGTGTCCTGCGGCTCGGTGATGGACAGCCCCCAGGCGGAGCTGTTCGGGTTCCCGAACCCGCTCATCGGCATCGCCGCGTTCGCCGTGATGGTCACCGCCGGCGTGGTGCTGCTGGTCGGGTTCGCCGCGCCCCGCTGGTTCTGGCTCGGCCTGCAGCTCGGCACCACCCTCGGCGTGGTCTTCGTGCACTGGCTGATCTGGCAGAGCCTGTACGACATCGGCGCGCTGTGCCCGTACTGCATGGTCGTGTGGGTCGTGACCATCCCGATGTTCTGGTACACGACCCTGTTCACCGCGGGGCAGGGCCACCTGCCCACCGGCCCCGCCCGCCCCGCGGCGCTGGCGCTGGCCCGGTTCCACTCACTGGTGCTGGTGCTGTGGTTCCTGCTGATCGTGGTGCTGATCCTGCAGCGCTTCTGGACCTTCTGGACGGGCGGGTAGACCGGTCAGGGGTGGCGGCCGAGGAAGGCGACCAGCCGGTCACCGGGGTCGGCCGTGGCCGGGACGGCGACCGGTGCGGCGAACGGGGCCGGCCGGTCCGCCGCGGTCACCAGGTGCGGGCACAGCACCAGCAGCTCCTCGGCCAGCCGGGGCGGGACGGGCGGTGGAGGCCGCACGCCCGGGCGAGGTCCCACCCGTGCACGGTGACCTCGACGACCCCGGCACCGCCCAGCACGCCGCAGCCGAGCGGGTGGTGGCCCACCCGAACCGGCTCCGACCCTTCCATGCCCGCCCAGGAGGCGAGCAGTCGGCGGGCCTCCGCGCGGACGGCCCGGCCGCGGGGTCCGCGGCCGGGCCGTCCCACCGTGGCGGGTCCACCCTGCCGAGCTCGGCCGCCTCGCACAGCGCGGCGAGCCCGTCCCGGAGGTGGTGCAGCAGGTCGTGCACGTCCCAGCCGGCGCACGGTGTCGGCCGGCCGAGGTCGATCGGGCGCACCAGGTGCGGGACGCCGAGGGTGTAGGCGGTCGCGCGCTCCAGCAGGGCGGCCCCGCCGGCCCGCGCCACCGTCCGGCGCGGTGTCATCGACGCCCCCGTTCAGGCTGTGGTCAGGCGCGGCTCGGCCGCCGGGGCGTCCGGCAACGTCTCGGGGAGCCCGAAGGCCGCGAAGAGGGCGGTGTCGAGGAACACCCCGGCGTGGGCGATCCCGTCCCCGGCGAGGGTGAGCACCTGGATGTTGAACGCCCGGAACGTCCCGTCGTGCGGGTCGCGCAGGTAGATCGCGAACGCCGGCTGACCGTTCGCGCCCACCGGCACCATCCGCAGCTCACCCGGTCCCGCCGGGCACCGGCACGCCAGGTGGCGGGCGATGGCGTCCCTGCCCACGTAGTACGCGGCGTACGGCGGCATCTCCCACACCGCGTCGGCCTTGAACAGCTCCACGATGGCGGCGACGTCCTTGCGTTCGAACGCCGCGACGTACCGTTCGAGCAGCTCCCGCTGCTCGGCGGCGCTGGGCTCGACGACGTCGTCCGGATTCTGCGCCACCTGCGCGAGCTGAGCGCGGGCCCGCTGCAACGCGCTGTTCACCGACGCGACCGTGGTGTCCAGCAGCTCGGCCACCTCGGCGGCCCGCCAGCGCAGCACGTCCCGCAGGATCAGCACGACCCGCTGCCGTGGCGGCAGGTGCTGCAGCGCGGCGACCAGCGCCAGCCGGATGCTCTCCCGCTCGGTCACCACCGCGGCGGGGTCGGCCCCTTCGGCGCCGACCAGCGCGTCGGGCACCGGCTCCAGCCACGGCACCTCCGACCGCTCCACCAGCGGCTCGTCCGGGTCGTTGCTCGGCGCGCCAAGCCCGGTGGGCATCGGGCGCCGGGCTCGGCCGTCCAGCGCGGTCAGGCACGCCGTGGTGGCGATGCGGTGCAGCCAGGTGCGCAGCGACGACCGTCCCTCGAATCGGTCGTAGGCCCGCCACGCCCGCAGGTAGGTCTCCTGCACCAGGTCCTCGGCGTCGTGCACCGAGCCGAGCATCCGGTAGCAGTGCGCCAGCAGCTCCTTGCGGAACGGGTTCGCCTGCCGCAGGAAGTCGTCCCGCGGCTCGGTTGGCCGCGTGCCCGTCTCGGTTCCGCTCGTCATGGATGTCACCGCCATCGTCGTCCTCCCCGTCCCCCGGCGCCGACGGTAGTACCGGTTCGAGTGTCTCCACCAGTACCGACCGTCGACCGGGCGGCACTCATCGGCACTCATCGGCACTGGGCTACGGGGTGCGGCCGGCGAGGCCCACCACTCGGTCGAGCAGCGGCGCGTCGGCGGGGACCTCGACGGGTGGGTTCCACAGCTCCGGGAGCGGGGCCTCCGTGACGAACCCGGACACGTGGTCGAGGCAGGCCCGCAGCGTCTCCTCGGGCAGGTCGAAGGGCTGCCCGGTGGCTCTGGCGAGGTCCCAGCCGTGCACGACCATCTCGGTGAGCGCGATCCGGCCCCAGAGCTCGGTGGGCAGCTCCAGGCCGGCCCCGGTGGCCGTGCCCCGCCAGGCCGCGGGGTCGTCCCAGGCCTCGCCGAGGGTCCGGACGTGCCGGCGGGCGGCGTCCCGCCAGCCGGGGCCGAGGTTCGCCGCGGTGGGCTCGGGTGGATCCTCCTGCTCGCCGACCTCCTTCCTGGCGACGGCGGTGAACCCCACCGCGGCGCCGTCGACGTGGTCGATCAGGTCACCGACGGTGTACTCGGTGCAGGGCGTGGGGCGGGTGAGCTGGTCGTCGGTGATACCGGCCAGCACCTCGGCCATCCGGTGGCACGCGGGCTTCAGGTCGATCACGGGCGCCTCCTTCAGCGGCTCGGGTTGGCGCTCCCGCGGGTACTGACCAGCGGCGGCGCGGAAACTCATCACTGGCCCGGGAACACGCCCGGCGCCACCTACATCCGCACCCTCCGCCGCCGAGCCAGCAACCGCTTCGAACACATCCGGCGCAACCCCCACAACCAGATTCGCACCGCCTGATCACCGTCACCAAGACCACATCCGCTACCTCCGAATCTGGCGGGCACTGGCAATTCCCTGTGTGGGCGGAGGACGCGGGATGGGAGGGGAGCGTAGAATGGAAGGGTGGGCCCGCGTGAGTGTCAGACACGCGGGCCCACCCTTCCCATTTCCCAGCTCCTGCGGATCTCAGCTCAGCCGCGCAGCAGCCAGCTGTAGTCGCCGTAGGTGCCGAGGTCGAGGTACTTGTCCAGGGTGAGCGCCGTGGCCGGGTCGCACAGCACGGTCAGGTCGCCGTAGGTGCCGAAGTCGCAGTACTCGGCCGGGGTGAGCAGCGTGGCGGGGTCGCACAGCTTGCTGAAGTCCCCGTAGGTGCCGAAGTCGCACAGCGCCCCGATGCCGCCGGTCACGCCGGCCGCCTCCGACTCGACCGGCGTGCTCGCGAGCGCTGGCGCGGCGCCCGCGAACAGTGCGGCGGTGGACAGCACGCCAACGGTCAATACCTTACGCATCTTCATGGGAATAATACTCCAGAGGATCTAGTGGAAACCATGCGAACAAAGTGCCCGCATGGCACTGATGAATTTCCCGAATGGGATTTCTGTCGATTGCGGAAAATCGACGTGGCGAAGGTTACTGCTCGGCTGAATGAGCCGTCAAGTGCGCGTACCCGCCTTCGCCCGATGGGGTTACTCAATGCGGTGGACTTTTTCCGGCCTACTGCGTGCCTGACCAGTATTCTTGGTGGCTTGAGCCGACATTAAGGGGAATTTCCGTTCACGCGAAAGGGTGATTGGACGTCCAACTGTGTACGTGGAGTCACCACGCGTCGGCGGCTCCCGAAGCGTCGTGGATACCGTCGTCATCGGCCGCCCCGGTGTTACCGGAGCCGGCGCGAGCAATTCCTCGCGGCCCGGCTGGATTGCCGACCGGATGCGTTCGAAGCCGACTCCTGGCAATCGGCACGGGGAACCTCGCGGGTCAACATTCAGCCGTCGCGCGATACGCGCTGCGCGGCCTGATCCCCACACCAACCTCGCTCGCGACGCCGGCCGCGAAGCCCTCGAAGTCCTAGGTGCCCTAGGTGCCCTCGGTGCCACCGTCCGCGACGCATTAATCACGAAGTGTTGCCGGACACCACCAGCCACCGGGACACGGCCGGCGAGCACACGGGTCCGCGCCCCGCTGGACGTCCCGCGCGACCACGAGCCCGATGTGCCGCGTTTCACCCACGACCCACGCGTGCCCCACCTCGAGCCACCACACGCCCGCCAGGCGGACCAGCACTCCTGCCAGCACGCGGCGAACCCGCGGGTCGTCCGCCTGTCCCTGCCATCGAGGACGCCACCGCCGTCGCCGTTCACCGTGCGGGCGAGGTCCTGACCACCGCCACCACCAAGATCGAAACCCGCCACGAACGACTCCGAAGCACACCCCACAAGACCCCATGCGGGTGAAGTCTGTTCGGCCGTTCCGGTACCGTCGGCGACGTGGGGCTGTTACGGACGCGCGCGGCCTCCTGGCTGACCCGCCGGTATCTCGTCCGTGCGCGCAAGAAGGGTTTCGACCTGTCGAAGCTGGGGGTGTTCCCCGACTCGGCGCTGGTGCCGCTGCGCCGCGACGCGCTGGACCCCGTGCCCGAGCTGGGCGCGCTCCGGGAGCGGGCACCGATCAGCAAGCTGCCGGTGCCGTTCGGGATGAACGTGTGGCTGGTGACCGGCCACGCCGAGGCCAAGGCCGTGCTCGGCGACGTCAACGGCTTCAGCAACGACTTCGCCAACCTGATCGGCAAGGCCGGCGCCAGCGAGGACGACAACCCCGGCGGTCTCGGCTTCGCCGACCCGCCGGTGCACACCCGGTTGCGGCGGCTGCTCACCCCCGAGTTCACCATGCGGCGGCTGTCCCGGCTCAAGCCCGGCATCCAGGCCATCGTCGACGAGCGGCTCGACGCGATGGCCGCCGTCGACGGGCCGGTCGACCTGGTGCAGGAGTTCGCGCTGCCGATCCCGTCGCTGGTGATCTGCGAGCTGCTCGGGGTCCCCTACGAGGAGCGGGACGCCTTCCAGCACCTCAGCGTGGCACGGTTCGACCTGTTCGGGGGAGCCGGGGCCTCGCTCGGCGCGATCTCCGAGTCGCTGTCCTACCTGCTCGGCGTCGTGCGCCGGCAGCGGGAGGTACCGGGCGACGGGCTGCTCGGCATGATCATCCAGGAGCACGGCGACCAGGTCGACGACCGGGAGCTCGCCGGGCTCGCCGACGGGGTGCTCACCGGCGGCTTCGAGACCACCGCGAGCATGCTCGCCCTCGGCGCGCTGGTCCTGCTCGGGGACGAGGAGACGTTCAAGCGGGTCCGCGACGACGACGCCGCCGTGCACGGCTTCGTCGAGGAGCTGCTGCGCTACCTCACCGTCGTGCAGGTCGCGTTCCCCCGCTTCGCGAGGGAGGACGTGGAGATCGCGGGCACGCGGATCGCCAAGGGCGACGTCGTGATCTGCTCGCTCAGCGGCGCGAACCGCGACCGGGCCCTGGGCTCGGGGATGGAGGACTTCGACCCGTCCCGCAGCCCCACGCCCCACCTCGCCTTCGGCTACGGCGCGCACCGGTGCATCGGGGCCGAGCTGGCCAGGATGGAGCTGCGCGCCGCCTACCCGTCGCTGGTGCGCCGCTTCCCCGCGATGCGCCTGCACGACAGGCCGGAGGACCTGACGTTCCGGAAGGTGTCCGTGGTGTACGGGGTCGAGTCGCTGCCGGTGCTGCTGCGCTGACCCCTCACCGACCGAGGTAGGGGCCCAGGTCGGTGTACCGGACCAGCTCGACGGTCCCGACCGGGAAGTCCCGTGCCCACATGGTCAGCGTGCGCCCGGGCAGCGTGGCCCACGCGGACCAGTACCGGCCGGCGCGGAGCACCTCGCACCGGACCGGCCGCCGGTCGACCCGGATCCGCACGCCGGTCCACCCGTTCGGCGGCACGTCCACCGCGCCGACGCGGAAGGCCAGGTCCTCGCCCAGCTCGGCGCGGACTGCCGCGGCGTCGGGCGGTGTCGCGGCGAGCTCGACCATCCGGCCAGGTACCGCGGTCCGGTCCAGGTCGGGGGCAGCCCGTAGCCGGGCAGGGCACCGGTGCGGGCCAGGTCCACGACGCGGCGCAGCTCGCGTTCGTGCGCCCGCCCGGGAGACAGCGTGCGCAGCAAGTCCGTCGACAGTGACACCGAGTGGCCGGGTCCACCCCAGAACGCCGTGGACAGGAAGAACAGTGCCACCGCGACCACCGCGGCGGCGGCTCCCACCTTGACCGCCCACCACGGCCAGCCGAGGGCGAGCCGGCCGAGCAGGCCGGCCACGGCCCCGACCAGCGCGCCACCGACGTACATGTGGCCGCCAGGCACCATGGACCGCCGCCGAAGCAGCACGCGCACCAGCTCGATCGGCACCGACCACGGCGTGCGGGTGCGGTAGGCCGCGTAACGCCTCGACATGCGCGCTTCCCCCCTGCCGGCCACGTAGACGCCCGGCAAGCCGCTGTCCGCCCCGGCACGGATCGCGAGAAGACGGGCGGGTCGGCGCGGGGCCAGACTGGAGTGATGAGGCGACCAGGCCGGGCCGGGTGATCGGATGCGCGTGCTGCTCACCAGCGTGCCGTTGCCGGGCCACTTCTTCCCGCTGGTGCCACTCGCCTGGGTGTTCCGGGCCCTTGGGCACGACGTGCTGGTGGCCGTTCCGGCCACCTTCGTGCCGGCGGCGTGCCGATCCGGGCTGCCGGTGGTGCCGTGCGGCCCGGCCATGGACTTCGTCGAGCTCGCCGCGGCCACGGCCGGCAGCGGGGACGCCGGCACCCGGCGGTACGCGCACGGCCGGGTGTTCGGGCGGATCGCCGCGGCGGCGTTGCCGGGCGTGACCGGGATGGTCGGGTCCTGGCGGCCGGACCTCGTGGTGAGCGAGCGCGCCGAGTTCGCCGGGCCGATCGCCGCGGCGGTCTCCGGGGTGCCGCGGGTGGAGCTGCACTGGGGCGCGGCGCGGCTGGGCGAGTACCGGGCCGCCGCCGCCGAGGTGCTGGCCGGTGCGCTCGCGGCGCGCGGGCTCGCCAGGCTGCCGGAGCCGGACCGGGTGCTCAACCCGTGGCCGCCGAGCCTGCGCCGACCCTACGCCGCGGCGCACCGGAACCTGCGGCACGTGTCGTACAACGGGGACGCGCGGATGCCCGGCTGGTCGGTGGGCCGTGCGGCGCCGGCCCGGATCTGCCTGACCCTGGGCACGGTGGTGCCCCGGCTGCCCGGTACGGACGGTGCTGCTGTCGTGTCCATCGTGGACCAGCTCGCCGGGCTGGGGGTCGAGGTCGTCGTGGCGGTCGACGAGGCGGTGGCCGCGGGATGGCGACCGTTGCCGGCCGCGGTCCGGCACGTGGGGGCGACTGCCGCTGGCCCAGACCCTGCTGGCGTGTGCCGTCCTGGTGCACCACGGCGGCCAGGGCTCCACGCTGACGGCGTTCGAGGCGGGGTGCCCCCAGCTCGTGCTGCCGCACTTCGACGACCAGTTCGCCAACGCCGCCGCGGTGGTGTCCGTGGGGAGCCGGCGTCCGCCTGCTCCCCACCGAGCTGACCCAGGACGCCGCCGGCAAGGCCTGCCTGGAGCTGCTGGAGACCGTGCGGTACGGCGAGGCCGCCGCGACCGTCGCGAGCGAGATCGCCGCCCAACCCTCCCCCGTCGACGTGGCCGACGACCTGGCGGACTGGGTCGCCGAGGCGAGAGCACGCGGGTGAGTTCCTCACGTTCCTTTCGGGAGGGATTCGTGCCCGACCGCTGATCGTGGCACTGGTGACCTGGTCCCGCCGCGGGCCATTCTGGCCTTCCTGATCGGGTGCACTTCGGTGAACGAGCCCGGAGCTCGCGGCGACTCCTCGCCCGACACGTGTTCCGAGCGGGAGGGACAGCCGTGGACAAGGTGACCGTGTTGGCGGTGGAACGGGCTGTCGACACCATGCACGGGGCGCTGGCCGAACCGTTGACCGTCGACGACCTGGCCCGCTCGGCGCTGTTCAGCAAGTTCCATTTCTGCCGGCTATTCCGGCGGACCACCGGGCTCTCCCCGGCCCGCTACCTGTCGGCACTACGGCTGGAGGAGGCCAAGCGGCTGCTGCGGGCGACGTCGTTGAGCGTCACCGACATCAGCCATCTGGTCGGGTACAGCAGCGTGGGCACCTTCAGCACGCGGTTCCACCACAGTGTCGGCGTCTCACCCAGCTCCTACCGTCAGGGGCAGGTTCCGCCCGCGGAGCCCGGCGCGGTGCGGGGCGCGCCGCCGGTGGTCACCGGCAGGGTCATCGGGCCGCGGGCCGTCGAACCCGTCCTCGTGGGACTGTTCCGCAACCCCATCATGGAGGGCGCGCCCGTCCGGCTCACCGCGCTCGACCACATCGGACCGTACACTTTGGACAAGGTTCCGCCGGGGACGTGGCACGTGCTGGTGCACGCCGGCGGTGGGGACCAGGATGTCTTCGTCGGTGAGCACGGGCCGATCGAGGTCCGGGCCGGGATCACCGCCCACGTCGCCGACGTCGTGCTCCGCCGCCGGGGCAAGACCGACCCACCGGTGCTGTCGGCACTGCTCGACGCCCCCGCACCCGCGGCAGCCAGCCAGGCCAGCTGACCGACCCGGGCCCCGGCGAAGCTCATCCGGCCCGAACCAGGCGCCGGGCCGGGAGAACGGAAGCCATGACCGGAAATGCGGGCGCCCGCGTGGCGGAGACTGGGCCGGACGAAGTGGCCGGCTCACCCGATGCGTGGCGTCCCCTTGGTTCTCCCCCGGCCCGTTCACCCGTGCCCGTCCTGTCCAACGGCGGGCAGGAGGTACGCGCCAGCCACCATCCGAGGCGTGGCGTCCCCTTGGTCTTCCCCCATCCCCTTCGTCCCTGCCGAACCTGTGCCCGGTGCGGACCAGGCCACCCAAAGCATCACCCGAGGCGTGGCGTGGCCTTGGTTCTCCCCTGTCCCCTTCGTCCTTGCCGGTCCTGTGCGGGGTGGGGCTCGGGTCAAGGGTGAGCGAAGCGAATCGCGAAGCGACGCCGAAGGCGCCCTTGACGCGAGTCCCACCCCGTCAGACACTGCCGGCCCCAGAAGGGGACGCGGGAGGGTGCACCCCGCCCACCCCGGGGGTCGCCGAGCCGCTCCAGCGTATCGCCGCCGGGAGTGCTGGGACGGTGCGCGCGAAATCTGTGGATCACTACCGGGGGATGGGGACAACTCGACGGGTGCACCGCGGCGAGTGCCGCGCCGCGGGGACACACCCCGCACACCCGCTGGGGGTGCATCCCGTGTCGGGATTGCCGCGTCGCGGGCGGGGGGTCCCCACCCCGAAGCCTGATTGTGTTGACGGTCGTCGGCACCGTGTCAAGGCGGGAAAGCGTGCCTTGACACGGCACCGCCGACCGCACAGCGGCTTCGGATCGGGGTGGGGAGGGGGAATGGCTGCAGCCTGCAACCCGTGGGGTGGGGCGCGCCCCGACCCGGCGTGAGAACGGCCCCACCGTGAGGCGCGTCCCCCCTGCGGCGTCCCGTGTCACATCGACGGGGGTGGTGCCCGTCAGTCACATGAGGGGACCCGAGCCGGGAGGATGTGACCGTGGACGAGCGAGACTGGTTGGCGGAGCGATTCGAGACCCACCGGGCCCACCTGCGGGCGGTGGCCTACCGGATGCTCGGCTCGCCGAGCGAGGCGGACGACGCCGTGCAGGAGGCGTGGCTGCGGCTGAGCCGTTCCGCCGCGGACGAGGTGACCAACCTCGGCGGGTGGCTGACCACGGTCGTCGGCAGGGTGTGCCTGGACATGCTCCGCAGCCGCACGTCACGGCGCGAGGACCCGCTGGACGACCACGTGCCCGAGACCGACCGGGACGCCGCCGACCCCGAACGGGACGTGCTGCTGGCCGACGCGGTCGGGCCGGCACTGCTCGTGGTGCTGGACGCGCTGTCCCCGGCCGAGCGGATCGCCTTCGTGCTGCACGACATGTTCGCCGTACCGTTCACCGACATCGCCCCGATCGTGGGCCGGTCGCCGACCGCGGCCCGCCAGCTCGCCAGCCGGGCCCGCCGTCGGGTGCGCGGCGCGGCCGTCCCGGACGGCGACCGGTCGCGGCAGCGGAAGGTCGTCGACGCCTTCCTCGCCGCCTCCCGCGGCGGTGACTTCGCCGCCCTGCTGGCGGTGCTCGACCCGGACGTGGTGCTCCACGCCGACGAGGTCGCGGTCCGCGGGGCCGCGGCGAGCGCCGATCGCGGCGCGCCGACCCTCGCGGTCGAGCAGCGCGGCGCGCCCACCGTGGCCGAGACCTTCGCCGGGCGGGCCACGGCCGCCCGGCCGGCGCTGCTCGGCGGCGCCCCCGGCGCGGTGTGGGCACCGGACGGCACGCCACGGGTGGCGTTCGCGTTCACCGTCCGCGACGGGCGGATCACCGCGATCGACGTCGTGGCCGATCCGGACCGCCTCGCCCGGCTCGACGTGGTCCTCCTCGACGGCTGACCGCCGGCCGGAACCACCCAGCGGGCAGAATCGGTCGGGTGCGGATCGGCATGCTGGGACCGCTCGAGGTCCACACCGACGCCGGCACGCCCGTGCGGCTGGCCGGCGCCCGGCTGCGCGCGCTGCTGATCGCGCTGGCGCTCGACCCCGGCAGGGTGGTCCCGGCCGCGCGGCTGGTGGACGCCATCTGGGGTGACCACCCGCCGGCGGCCGCGGCCAACGCCCTGCAGGCGCTGGTGTCCCGGCTGCGCCGGGCGCTCCCGGACGCCGCCGTCGAGTCCCACCCCGCCGGCTACCGGCTGGCGGTGGACCCCGACGCGGTGGACGTCACCCGCTTCGAACGCCTCGTCGCCGCCGGCCGGGACGCGCTCGCCACCGACCCGGCCGAGGCGGCGGAAACGCTGCGCGCGGCGCTGGCGCTGTGGCGCGGGCCGGCGTTGCTGGACGTGGCCGAGGCGGAACCCTTCCGGGCCCCCGTCGCCCGGCTGACCGAGCTGCGGTTGGCCGCCGTGGAGGACCGGGTCGAGGCCGATCTCCGGCTCGGCCGGGGCGCGGAGCTGACCACCGAGCTGGCCCAGCTGGTGGCCGAGCATCCGCTGCGGGAACGGCTCGTCGGCGCGCTCATGCGGGCGCTGTGCGCGGCGGGGCGGCCGGCCGAGGCGCTCGGCGCCTACGAGCGCGCCAGGTCCGCGCTGGCCGAGGCGCTGGGCACCGACCCCTCGCCTGAGTTGTCCGCGCTGCACACCGCGGTCCTGCGCGGCGAGCTGCCCGCGACGAGCCCACCACACGACACTTGGGACAGTCTCCCGAGGACGAACCTGCGCGCGGGGCTGACCAGCTTCGTCGGCAGGGACGCCGACGTGGTGCTGGTCGGCAAGCTGGTCGGCGACCACCGGCTGACCACGCTCACCGGGCCCGGCGGCGCCGGGAAGACCCGGCTGGCCACGGAGGTGGCCCGCCGGCTGCTCGACCAGAGCCCCGACGGGGTGTGGCTGGTGGAGCTCGCACCGGTCACCGGCGCCGCGGACGTGCCGCAGGCCGTGCTCGCCGCGTTGAGCCTCCGGGACCAGGCGCTGCCCGGTCTCGCCCGCTCGGCGGACCCCGTCGACCGGCTGGTCGCCGCGCTCAGGGCGCGCAACCTGGTACTGGTGCTGGACAACTGCGAGCACCTGGTGGACGCCGTCGCGGCGCTGGTCGACCGGCTGCTCGGCGAGTGCCCCCGGCTGCGGGTGCTGGCGACCAGCCGCGAACCGCTCAACCTCACCGGCGAGGCGCTGTGGCCGGTGGAGCCGCTCGCCCTGCCCGCCGCCGACGCGGAGGTCGCCGAGGCGCTGTCGAGCGCCGCGGTCCGGCTGCTCGCCGACCGGGCCGTCGCGACCCGCCCCGGGTTCACGGTCACCCCGGGCAACCTGCCCGCCGTCGTGCGGATCTGCCGCGCGCTGGACGGGATGCCGTTGGCCATCGAGCTGGCCGCGGCACGGCTGCGCACGCTGAGCCCCGAGCAGCTCGCCGGCCGGCTCACCGACCGGTTCCGGCTGCTCGCCGGCGGCAGCCGGATGGCGCTGCCCCGGCACCGCACGCTGCGCGCCGTGGTGGACTGGAGCTGGGACCTGCTCACCGAGCCGGAGCGGGTGCTGCTGCGCCGGCTCGCGGTGTTCGCGGGCGGAGCGAGCCTGGCCGCCGTGGAGCGGGTGTGCGCCGGCGGTCCGGTCGCCGCGGCGGACGTGCTGGACCTGCTCACCGCGCTGGTCGACAAGTCGCTCCTGGTGCCGGACGAGGCCAACAGCAAGGCCGATGACGGCCCGCGGTACCGGATGCTGGAGACGATCAAGGAGTACGGCCTGGAGCGACTCGCCGAGGCCGGGGAGTCGGCGGTGATCCGGCGGGCGCACGCCGAGTTCTTCGCGGAGCTGGTCGAGGCCGCCGACCCACACCTGCGCCGCGCCGAGCAGTTGCTGTGGCTCGACCGGCTCGACGTCGAGCACGACAACATCAACGCGGCGACCCGCGGCGCGATCGACGCCGGCGACACCCGCGCCGCCATCCGCCTCGTTGCCGGTGCCGGCTGGTACTGGTGGCTCGGCGGGCACCGCGCGGAGGGCGCGGAGCTGGCCGAGCGGGCACTGGCCATGCCGGGTGCGGCCGATGCCGGGGCGCGGGCCACGGCGTACGCGATCGCCGCGCTGTTCGCCACCGCCGGGCTCGGCGACGAGCGGGAGGTGGCGACGTTGCTCGAGGAGGCACACCGCATGGCCGGGGAAGCCGAGCCGCACAACCCGCTGCTGCGGTTCCTCGACATGCTGAAGGAGCTGGTGCGCGGCTCCGTGGCCGGCACGGAGCCGCCGCCGGACTTGCTGGACACGTTGCTGTCCGACGAGGACCCGTGGGTGCGCGCCCAGGCCCGGCTGAACCGCGCCCGCATGTTGCTCAACGTCGGCCGGGCACGGGCCCTGGCGGAGGCCGACACCGAGCTGGCGCTGCGCGACTTCCGGGCGCTCGGCGAGCGGTGGGGCATCTCGTTCGCGCTCACCACGCTGGCCGACCTCGTGGCCCAGCGCGGTGACCTGGCCGCGGCGCACGAGCTCTACCGGGAGGCGGTCGCCGTGGTCACCGAGGTCGGGGCGGTCGAGGACGTGCCGTTCATGCGCGCCCGGCAGGCCCAGCTCCAGTGGGTGCTCGGCGACCCGGAGGGCAGCGCCGCGGCCCTCCGGGCAGCGGAGCGGGACGCCGAGCGGGTGGGGTGGCCCGACGCGGTCGCCGGTGTGGCCCTCGCCGGCGCCGAGCTGAGCCGGTGGGCCGGGGATCCGCGCGTCGCGTGGTCCGCGCTGGCGCACGCCGAGGAGGCCATGCGCGAGATCGTCGTGCATCCCGCGTTCCGCGCGATGCTGCTCGGCTCGCGCGGGCAGCTGGCCGCGGCGGAGGGCGACCTGCCCACCGCCCGCGCTCACCTGGCCGAGGCGCTCGACCTCGCGGTGAACTCGCGGCACGCGCCCACGGTCGCGCAGGTGCTGGTCGGGGTCGCCGACTCCGCGCTGCGCCAGGGTCGGCCGGACGACGCGGCCCGGCTGCTGGCGGCGAGCGTCGCGGTACGCGGCGCACCCGACCTGTCCAATCCGGACGCCACCAGGGTGGCCGGCGCCGCGCGGGCCGCACTCGGTGACGCGGAGTTCACCGAGGCGGCCCGGAGCGGTGACGGCGCGACCATGGCGACGGTCCGGGAGCTCGCCGCCCCGGACCTGGCCGGCTGACCGGATCAACGCCGGGACGGGTCGCGGTTGTACAGCTTGCGCGCCCACAGGTAGCCGAGCAGCGCGATGCCGACCGACCAGGCGACGGCGATCGCACCGCTGTTCCCGACCGGCCCACCGGTCAGCAGGTTGCGCAGGGTCTCCATGATCGGGGTGAACGGCTGGTACTCGGCGAAGACGCGTACCACCGTCGGCATCGAGTCGGTGGGCACGAAGCCGCTGCCGAGGAACGGCAGCAGGGTCAGCGGCATCGGCAGGTTGCTCGCGCCCTCCACGGTCTTGCTCACCAGGCCGAGCGCGACGCACAGCCAGACGATCGCGAAGGTGACCAGGGCGAGCAGGCCGAGCGCGGCGAGCCACCCGACCGGGTCGGCGCTGGGCCGGAAGCCCACCAGCAGGGCCACGCCCACGACGATCACCAAGGTGATCAGGGTCTGGATCATGCTGCCCAGCACGTGACCGGTCAGCACCGAGGCGCGGCTGATCGACATGGTGCGGAACCGGGCGACGATCCCCTCGGTCATGTCCATGGCGACGGAGATCGCGGTGCCGGTGCCGGCGGCGGCCACCGCGATCAGGATGATGCCCGGTGTGACGTAGTTGACGTACTCGGCGCGGCCACCGCCGGGGCCACCGATGCCGGCGCCCAGCGCGCCGCCGAAGACGTAGACGAACAGCAGCAGGAAGATCACCGGCAGGCCGGCCAGCTGCAGGGTCATCGACGGGTAGCGGAGCATGTGCCGGAGGTTGCGGCGCAACATCGTGGCCGAGTCGCGCAGGGGGTAGGTGGTCATCGGTCGGTGTCCTTCCCGGTGTCAGTGCCGGTGTCTCTGCCGGTGTCACTGTCGGTGTCGCTGTCGGTGGGGTGGCCGGTGAGGGCGAGGAAGACGTCGTCGAGATCGGGGGTGTGCACCGAGAGGGTGTCGACCTCGACGCCGGCGCGGTCGAGCCGGTCCAACAGGGCGCGCAGCGAGCGGGCACCGCCGTCGCCGGGCACCTGCAGGGTGAGCGCCGAGTCGTCGCGCACGGTGTCCCCGAGCATCCCGGCGGCCGCGTCGAGCGCGGCGGCGCCGGGGAACCGCAGGAGGATGTGGCCGCCGGGCACCATCCGCTTGAGCTCGTCGGCGGTGCCCTCGGCGACCAGCCGTCCGGAGTCGAGCACGGCGATCCGGTCGGCCAGCTCGTCGGCCTCCTCCAGGTACTGGGTGGTGAGGAAGATGGTGACGCCGCCGGCCACCAGCTCGCGGATGATCCGCCACATGCCGCGTCGGCTGCGCGGGTCGAGCCCGGTGGTCGGCTCGTCGAGGAAGATCAGCCGCGGGTCGCCGACCAGGGTCATCGCGAGGTCGAGCCTCCGCCGCATGCCGCCGGAGAACGTCGCCGCGGTCTTCGTGGCCACGGCGGCGAGGTCGAACCGCTCCAGCAGCTCGGTCGCGCGGCGCCGACCCTCCCGGCGGTCGAGGTGGCGCAGATCGGCCATCAGCCGCAGGTTCTCCTCGGCGGTGAGCAGGTTGTCGACCGCGGAGAACTGGCCGGTGACGCCGATCGCGGCGCGCACCGCGTCGGGCTCGGTGGCCAGGTCGTGGCCGACGACACGCACGTCGCCGGCGTCGGCGCCGATGAGCGTGGACAGGATCTGCACGGTGGTGGTCTTGCCGGCGCCGTTGGGGCCGAGCAGCGAGAAGATCGTGCCCTCCGGCACGTGCAGGTCGATGCCGTCGAGGACGACGTGGTCAGCGTAGGACTTGCGCAACCCGCTGGCGGCGATCGCCGGCCGGGTAGGTCGGGGCGTGGTGCCACCGCGGGACGCGGCGGCCGGTCGGGTCTTCTGTGGTGTCATCGGAGTCTCCCCTCGTCACTGACGAGGACCACCGTGTCCAAAGGGCCTGACGCCGCGCCGAGGCGCCGCTGACACGCCGCTGACACCGCGAGCTCGACCGCGTCCGCACGTCACTGCCCGCGCTGCGCGGGCGACACGAGATCCGGCGGAGGTCGCCTGGGGTCAGAGGGGGATCACGTAGTGGATGAACCCGTGGTTCTCCGCGACCCCGTCGTAGAGGCGCCGGGCGGCGCGGTTGTCCTCCTTGGTGTGCCAGTACACCCGGGAGCAGCCGCGGTCCCGGGCGAACCGCTCGACGGCCTGGATCAGCGCGCGCCCCACGCCCTTTCCGCGGGCCTCCGGCGCCGTGAACAGGTCCTGCAGATAGCACACGTCCGGCGAGGTGGTGCTGGCATGCACCAGGAAATGGGCGATCCCCACCACCCGGTCGTCGAGGCGAGCGGCGAGCGCGTGGATCCGGTCCCCGTTCCGCAGCTCCCACCACGTGCGCTCGCGGATGTCGGCCGGCAGCTCACGCCCGTAGAAGTGGGTGTAACCCCGGAACAGCTCCGCCCAGTCGGCCCTGTCGTCCGGCCGGAGCTCGCCGATGGTGATCACGAATCGCACCCTTTGGTCGCGTCCACCATACCTACCGCGGAGCCCGACAGCCTCGACCTAGACTCGGCACGTGGGCAGGGATCCTCGCGGGTTGCGGGGGGCGTGGACGCGGTACCAGCGGCACGCCTTCGCGGAGCCGGCGCCGGATCTGGCCCGTTACGTCGCGCGGTACTGGATGGTCCGGTGGGACTACCGCGTGCCCTACCACCAGCTCATCGTGCCGTATCCGAACGTGCACCTGACGTTCCGCGACGGGGCCGCGACCGTGCAGGGTGTCTGTCGTGGACGGCAGACCAGGGTGCTGGCGGGGCGTGGCCGGGTCCTCGGGGTGGCCTTCCGGGCCGGTTGCTTCCGGCCGTTCCTCGACGCCCCCGTCTCGACGATCACCGACCGGACCGTTCCCGCCGCCGAGGTGTTCGGCCCCGGTGTCCCCGGCGATCCCGACGTCGCCGAGGTCGAGCGGTTCCTGCGCGCCCGGCTGCCCGCGCCCGATCCCCGGGCGGACGAGGCGGCCGGGATCGTCGCGCGGATCGCGGCGCGCCCGGAGATCACCAGGGTCGACCTGCTGGCCGACGACCTCGGCACGAGCGTCCGTGGCCTGCAGCGGTTGTTCGCCGAGCACGTCGGGGTCGGTCCGAAGTGGGTGATCCGCCGGTACCGGCTGTGGGAGGTCACCCAGCGGCTGGAGGAGGGGGCGTCGATCGACTGGGCGGCGCTCGCGGTCGAGCTCGGCTACGCCGACCAGGCCCACTTCGTGCACGACTTCACCAAGATGTTCGACGAGTCGCCCACCCGATACGCCGAACGCTACTAGCGCCCCCTCCCTTCCCAGCGGGACCAAGGACTGGACCGGCGCATACCGGCGGCACCGGCGCAACCTGCGGCTGATCGGGGCGTCCGGAGTGGCCGGGCGGACGTCGAGCACGGCAGGTCGAGCTGAGGTCGACGCACGAGGCGTGGTGGCGGCTGTCGGCCCCTGTCGCGACCCACCCCGCCGGCGGCCGTCCACTGCCGACGGCGGGGCGAGCGCCGGCTACGGCCGCGGGATCGCCACCGCGGTGTAGGGCGTGGTCGGCTCCGGCGGCGTGGAGAACCGCGCGTTGACCAGGTAGAGCCGGTCGGCGAAGGCGGCCACCGTGGTCGGCACGTCGAACCGGGGATCGGTGATCCGCTCGACCACCCGCCCGCTCGTGGCCGACCGGTCGAGGCGAACCACGGCGAGGACGTTGAGGCGGTTCTGCACCACGTACAGCGTCCGCCCGCACAGCAGCAGCCCGTCACCGTTGGGAAGGAGGTCACCGTCGAGGTCGATGGTGCTGGTGACGCCGGTTGCGGGGTCGACCCGGAACAGCAGCCCGGTGTTGTACTGCACGGTGATCAGGCCACGGCCGTCCGGCGCCCGGGAAATGCCGTTCGCGTTGTACCCCTCCTGGTACTCGATGTCGCCGGTGAGCGGCCGCCGCACGGCCTCGCGCGGGAGGCCGCGGCGGTCCAACCACAGTCCGTGCAGCACCGGTTGGAAGGAGCTGGTGAACCACGCCGTGCCGGGGGTCAGCACGACGTCGTTGACGAACTCGGACTCGGCGGCGAACCGGTGGGACGAGAGGATCTCTCCGGTTCTCCCGTCGACCACTCGCGCGTCGCCGGCCGCGCCGCCGGCCACGAAGACCCGGCCGAGGTGGTCGGTCTTCATCCCCACCGACGGTGTGCCGGGACCCGGGCTAATCACCGTGCCCCTGCCGGTGAGCAGGTTGGCCCGGTAGATCGCGCCGGTGTCCAGCGAGCCGAAGAAGGCGTACGGGCCGGGCCCGATGGCGATGCCCTCCGGGCGGAAGCCGTCGGGAAGGGGGATCGTGTCCGGAAGGGCGCGGCCGGGGCTCGCCATCGCCGTGGCGGCGGGGGCGAGCAGGGCCGCTCCGGCGGTGGCTCCCGCGCCGAGCAGCAGACCTCGACGGCTCAACATTCGTGCTACCTCCTGGCACCGTTGACGCTCGTGACACTTCACCCTGTCGGCACCCGGCCCTGCCGTGCGCACCGGCGTCCCGCTGGGTTTCGGCAACCAGCAGGACGAATCCTGCCTGGACATCCGCCGCCGGCCAACAGCCGGCCCCGGCGAGGTCGCCGGTTGCCCCAGGTGGTCGGCGATGGCCGAGAAGGCGTTTTCGATCCGGAGTAGAACGTTGCTCTGTTCGGCGTACGCGGAGCTCGCCTCGTGCCACGGCGCCCGGTCCCGCCGCGCGGCCGGCGGGCGGTCAGCAGCCGAGCCGGTCGGCGAGGTCGGTGAAGCTGGTGGCGTGCAGGTCGGCGGTGACCTCCTCCGCCCGGTCGGCGGTCCGGTGTGGACCCTTCTCCCCCGGTCGCTCGACGAACGCGGTCCGCAGCCCGGCGCCGCGGGCGCCGTCGAGGTCCCAGCGGTGGCAGGCGACCATCAGCACCTGGTCGGGCCGGACGTCGAGCAGCCGGGCCGTCGTCAGGTACGGCTCGGGTGCCGGCTTGTAGGCGTGGGCGAGCTCGGCGGAGAGGATGCAGTCGAACGGCAGGGCCGCCGCCTTCACCAGGTGGGTCAGCAGCGCGAAGCCGCCGTTGGACAGCGCCGCCGCGACGTAGCGGTCACGCAGCCGGGCCAGCCCGGCGGCCGCGTCGTCCCAGTTCGGGAGCCGGTGCCAGGCGTGGACCAACCGCCGGCGGGCGGCGTCGTCGAACGCGGCGGCGACGCCGCGCTCGGCGAGCAGCTCGTCGAGCGACTTCCGGTGCAGCGCGTCGAGGTGGGCCCACTCGGCCGCGCCGGTGTTCACCCGCTCCATCGAGGGCAGGTAGCGGCCGCGCCAATCGTCGGCGAACCGGGCCGCGTCGAGGTCGACGCCCTGCCGCCGGGCCTCGGCGGCGACCTGCTCGGTGACGCCGGTGTGCCAGTCCACCGTGGTGCCGAAGATGTCGAAGGCGATCACCTGGATCACCGCGCCAAGGTCCGTCATCGCGCTCCTTCCCCGTCGAGTCCGACGATCCGCGTGGCCGCGGCCTTCGCCCGGCGCATGGCCGCGCGGTCGTCCGCGACGACCACCCTGGCGTTGGCACCGTCGACGAGCAGTAGCAGCGCGTCGCCCACCTCCTCCGGCCGGTCCAGCTCCGCCCCGGCGGCGAGCTCGGTCAACGTGCCACGCAGCCACTCCTTGTAGGCGGAGATCACCCGGCGCGCCGGGTGATCCGGGTCGGGCAGCTCGACCGCGGCGTTGGTGAAGGGGCACCCACGGAAACCGTCCCGCCCGTGACCCTCGGCCAGCCAGTCGAACACGGCCAGCAACCGCTCGACACCCTCCGCCCCGGTCCGGTCGAGGAAGCGGGTCAACGCCTCCTGCCGCTGGGCCCTTCGCCGGTCGAGCACGGCGGCGACCAGGTTCTCCTTGGACCCGAACTGCGCGTACATCGTCGGCTTGGACACCCCCGCCCTCGCCACCAGGGTGTCCACGCCCGTGGCCCGGATGCCCTCGGCGTAGAAGACCTCGGTGGCGACGTCCAGGAGTCGCTCGCCACCGGCGCTCAGCTCGGCCACACCAGTGATACTGACAGGTCAGTAAAGATCGCCGCAAGGGCGTTTCATCCACCGGTACTCAGCGGGATTCAGCGGGACTCAGCGGGGCGCCGTGACCATCCAGACGTGCCCGTCGGGGTCGGCGAGGCTTCCGGCGTAGCCCCACGGCTGCCGGCCCGGCGCGGTGACCGGCTCGGCACCGGCCGCGGTGGCGCGCTCGACGATCTCGTCCACCTCGGCGGGGGAACCCGCGGTCAGGTTGAGCACGCACTCGCTCGTCCCGGCCGGGGCGGCGACGCGGTCGCCCAGCACCCAGCCGAACCCGCCGGTGGGGACGAGCATGATCCGGACACCATCGTTCGGGGCGAGCTGCAGCGGCTCCGGGACGCCGTCCTCCGCCGGCTCGCCGACCGCCGCGAACCCGAACGCACGCTGGTAGAAGGCGAACGAGCGCCGCCGGTCGGCGATCGGCAGCGAGACGATCAGGGGTGTGCCGGTCATGATGCTCCTCTGGTGGAGGGTGGACGGCGGTGTAGCACTGGACGCGCGACGCCGGTCAGGCGACGGTGAACCGGGTGGCCGGCGCACCGCGCAGCCGGCCCGGTGGCAGCGTACGTCCACAGAGGACCATCAGCAGGTCCTGGGCGGATCCGGTCAACGGGGTTCCGGAGCCGAAGGTCCAGTCGAGGTCGTCGGCGCGGAACTGGATCCCGGCGAGGTCGACGCCGAAGTACCGGAGCTTCCTCGGCGTCATCCCGCCCAGGACGGCCCGCAGCCGCTCCTGCGGAACGCGCCGGTCGATGCCCAGCGCCACGGTGATGTCCAGGCCGTGGATCACGTCGTGGGACAACGCGCCGGCCAGCCCGTCACCCGGTGGCTTCCACGGGTGGTGGGCGTTGTCCCGCAGGCACGCGGTCAGCTCCTCCGCGGTCGACGCGGCCGCGTCGCGGCGGGCGGCCCGGTCGGCCATCCGGTGGAAGTTCCCCCGCGCCCGGACCATCTCGCGCAGGAACCGTCCCCCGGAGTACCGGAACGGCATCGTCAGGTGCGCCACCACCTCCCGCACCCGCCAGCCGGCGCAGAGGGTCGGCGCGTCCCACCGCGCCGGGGGCAGTTCGCCCAGCAGGTCCGCCAGCTCCCGCCGCTCCCCGGCGACGGCCTCCCGCAGATCAGTGGTCACAGTGCCGCCTCCCCGGAATCAACCCTGTTGGTCACGTTGGGCAGTGAGCGTTCGGCTCGGTCACGTAATTGTGGCTGGGTTGCGTCACGGTCCCCTGAGGTGGCGGTTCCCGAGGTTGACAGAAGGTGTCTCACCGCGCCCTCCTCTCAGCTCTCCCGCACCCCGCTCGTCGCCCCGCCTCCCGGTCGGCCAGCAGGCGCCGAGGGGCCTTGCTCCGCCACGAGAGCTCGACCAGCTCCGCCAGCCGCGCCCGGTCCACCTTCGCCAGCTCGACGGTGACCCCGACCGGGGTGTCACCGCGGCGCACCTCCGCCAGCGCCGCCGGATCCTCGGCGACCACGCCGGCCACCTGGTCGGCCGCCATGGTCAGGCTCACCCGGCCGTCGTCCTGGACGCCGACGAAGCTCCGGCGGTCGACCAGGTACGCGGGGCGCCGGAAGTGGGTGCCCTCGGTGGTCGCGGGCAGCGTCAGCACGATCTCCCGCAGGTCCTCGAGGTCCGTCATGGGACTCCTCTCCGTCAGCTCTCACCCCACCGACGAACGGGCCCGGCCCGGATGGACACCCCTCACGGATCCGTCTCCGCGAGCCGCTTCCGCAGGTAGCGGCGCTCGGCGTCGGTCGTCGCCAGGTCGAGCGCGGTGGCGTACGCCTCGGCGGCCTCGGCGCCCCGACCGAGCCGGCGGAGCAGGTCCGCCCTGGTCGCCGGCAACAGGTGGTAGCCGGCCAGCGCGCCGGACTCGGCCAGCCGGTCCACCAGCCGCAGCGCGGCGGCGGGCCCCTCGGCCATGCCCACCGCCACCGCCCGGTTCAGCTCCACCACCGGCGCCGGCGCCATCCGGGCGAGCTGGCCGTACAGCGCGGCGATCTGCGCCCAATCGGTGTCGGCCGGGTCGGTGGCGGTGGCGTGGCAGGCGGCGATCGCGGCCTGCACCTGGTAGGGCCCAGGCCGCCCGCGGCGCAGCGCGCCCTCCAGCAGGGCCGTGCCCTCGGCGATCTCCGCGGCGTCCCACCGGCCGCGGTCCTGGTCGGCGAGGAGCACGAGATCGCCGTGCTCGTCGAGCCGGGCGTCCCGGCGAGCGTCGTGCAGCAGCATGAGCGCGAGCAGACCCACCGCCTCGGGCTCGTCGGGCATCAGCCGGACCAGCACCCTGGCGAGCCGGATCGCCTCGGCGCACAGCCCGCGGCGCAGCAGGTCCGCCCCGGCCGTGGCCGAGTAACCCTCGTTGAACAGCAGATACAGCACGGCGAGCACCGCCGGGGTGCGCTCCGGCAGCAGGTGCATCGGCGGCACCCGGTAGGGGATGCCGGCGTTGCGGATCTTCCGCTTGGCCCGGACCAGCCGCTTGGCCATCGTCTGCTCGCTCACCAGCAGCGCGCGGGCGATCTCCGCGATGCTCAGCCCGGCCAGCGTGCGCAGGGTCAACGCGACCCGCGCCTCCAGCGCCAGCGCGGGGTGGCAGCAGGTGAACATCAGCCGCAGGCGGTCGTCGGGCACCCCGCTGCCGCCATCCCGTTCCGCCGGCCCGCCGAGCCCCGCCGTGCCTTCGCGCTCCGCCGTGCCTCCGCGCTCCGCCGTGCCTTCGAGCTCCGCCATGGCGGCGACCTCCCGCAGCTTGGCCGCGCCCACCGCGTCCCGGCGCAGCCGGTCGACGGCGCGGTTGCGGGCCGCGGTGGTGAGCCACGCACCGGGCCGGTCCGGGATCCCGTCGCGCGGCCAGCGCCGCAGCGCCAGCGCGAAGGCGTCCTGCGCGCACTCCTCGGCGAGGTCCCAGTCGCCGGTGAGCCGGATCAGGGTGGCGACCAGCTGGCCCCACTCGTCGCGGAAGGCCTGGGTCAGTGCCGCGTCGACCGGGCCGGTCACGGCTGCCAGATCGGCCGGATCTCGATCGTGCCGTAGCCCGCCGCGGGGTGCTTCGCGGCCACCTCGATCGCCTCGTCCAGGTCGGCGCACTCCACCAGGCAGTACCCACCGATCTGCTCCTTGGTCTCGGCGAACGGGCCGTCGGAGAGCAACACGCTGTCGTCGCGCACCCGCACGGTCGTCGCCTCGATCGGGGGCCGCAACCCCGCACCGCCCAGCAGCACCCCACGGCGCTGCATCTCCTCGACCCAGCCGCCGCAGCCGTCGTCGGCGTGCGCGGCGGCCGACTCGTCACCGCAGATCAACAACAGGTACCTCACGCGCTCCTCCTCGTGCCGGCTCACCCTCCCGACGAACGGGAACCCCCGAGAAGGACATCCTCCCCGACCCGGCGGGTGCACCTTCCCGTCCCCTTCTGGGGCCGGCACCGTGTTACGGGGGAGAACCAAGGAGACCAACGCCTCGGGTAATGCCTGGCGTGTCCCACCCACCCGGTCTCGTGGCGGTGCGGCACACCGCGCTCGTCGATCAGCCAGCGCTGCGGGAGGTGCTGACGATGGTGCCCTGGGCGACCGCGCACAGTGCGGCGTCCGCGTCGCCGTCGAGCATGGTGAGATCGCAGCGGCACACCGCCTGCCGCCGGCTGGCGTGCACCACCGACGCCTCCGCCCGCAGTGCCCGACCCCGCGCCGGCCGCAGGTAGTTGATCGAGAAGCCGCCGGTGAGCACCGCGGGCCCGAGCACGCTGCCGCCGGCGAAGGTGAGCGCGTTGTCCGCGGCGTAGCCGAGCACCCCGCCGTGCAGGAAACCGTTCTGCTGCAACAGCTCGTCCCGCACGTCGAGCTCCAACGCCACCGACCCCGCCGTGAACGCGGCCAGCCGCGTGCCGAGCAGGACGCTGAACGGCTGCGCGGCGAGCACCTGCCGGGCCAGGTCGAGACTCAGTTCCATGATGGACGCAGTAGAGCACAGCCACCAGCGACGCGGAAGCGACCGAACGGGCAGCGGGCTGTGAGCCCCGCCACCGAGAAACCGGGCGCCGACGACAAACCCGCGACGACCCACCGCGACGGAACCAGCGACGGAACCAGCGAGAGAACCGTGCCAAAGCCGACGACAACCGGCGGACGGCAAGGCCGGCGACGGGCGCGTCAGGGCACAACCGCCGGCGAGGAGCACATCAGCGCACGGCCACCGACAGCGCCTGCGCGATCTCCTTGCCCAGCGCGTGTGTGGCCGAGTCGGGCGGCGAGCCGACGCGGACCACGATCGGCCCGCCGAACGGCTGCCGCTCCACCACCTCGATCCGCTGCCCCAGGCCGATCGACCGGTCGGCCAGGTACCGCAGCAGCTCCGGATCGGTGTCCCACACCCGCACGATCTCCCCCACCTGCCCTGGTTCCAGCTCGTCGAGCAGGTGCGTGCTCAGCTCCTCCACGCTGCCGTCCGCCGCCGGGATCGGGTCGCCGTGCGGGTCGCGCTGCGGGTTGCCGAGCTTAACCGCGATCCGCTCGACCAGCCGGTCGGACACGGCGTGCTCGAGCTGGTCGGCCTCGGCGTGCACCTCGTCCCAGGTGTAGCCCAGCTCGGACACCAGGTAGGACTCGATCAGCCGGTGGCGGCGCAGCACCGACCTGGCCAGCAGCCGCCCCTCACCGGTGAGCTCGATACCGCGGTAGGGCACGTGCTCCACCAGCCCCTGCTGCGCGAGCTTGGTCACCATGCCCGACGCCGACGACGGGCTCACCGCCATCCGGGCGGCCAGCGAGGTGTTCGTGACCGGCTCACCACGCTCCGCGAGGCCATAGATGACCCGGACGTAGTCCTCGATGGAGGACGACCGGCGGTTCGAGCTGTCAGCCATACCGCATACGATACGGCGCCGCCACCGGCCGGGGGCTCAGCCGGCGTGCGGCCGCCAGCGGTAGCGCACCCACCCCGGCACCTGCTCGGCGCCGAGGTCGGCGTAGAACGCGGCCGCCTTCTCGTTGCCCACCTGCATGTCCCACTCGACCCGGCCGGGCGTGCGGCGGCGCAGCTCGTCCAGCAGCTCCCGGCCGAGCCCGTGCCGCCGGTACCGCGGCCGGACGAAGATGTCGTCCAGCCAGATCCCGGGCTTGGCCTCCCATGTGGAGAAGTTCCAGCAGCAGAAGGCGAACCCGGCCACCTCGCCCGGCTCGCCGGGCGGCTCGGCGATGAGCACCCACGCCTTGGGGTCCGGCCCGAACAGGTGACGCTTCATCTCGCCCCGGTCGAGCACCAGCTCGTCGTTGCCCTCGTAGCGGGCGTGCTCCTCGATCAGCGCGCAGATCTCCTCGACGTCGCCGACCTCGGCGTCGCGCACCGGCACCGGCTCCTCCTCTCAGCTCGCTTCGTACACCAGCTCGCCACCGACCACGGTGCCCAGCACACGCACGGTGTCCAGGTTCGCCTCGTCGGTCGGGTCCGCGGACAGGATCGCGAGGTCGGCGAGCATGCCGGGGGCCAGCGTGCCGAGGTCGCGCTCGCGAAACGCCGCGTACGCCGACCCCTCGGTGTACGCGCGCAGCGCCTCGGCGGGGGTGAGCCGCTCGGCCGCGCCCAGCGGATGCCCCTCGGCGGTGCGCCGGCGCACCATGTCGGCGATGCCGAGCAGCGGTGCCCCGTTCACCACCGGCCGGTCGGAGCTGCCCGGCAGCACGCACCCCGCGTCGAGGAAGCTGCGCAGCCGGTAGCACCAGTCCTCGCGTTCCGGGCCGAGCGCGGCCCGCATGCCGTCGCCGATCTCGTTGACGAACCGGCCCTGCGGCACCGGGACCAGCCCCAGCTCGGCGACCCGGCGCAGCTCGCCGGGTGGCAGCACCCCGCAGTGCTCGATCCGGTGCCGGTGGTCGGCGCGTGGGCGCTCGGCCAGCGCCGCGGCGTAGGCGTCCAGCACGCACGAGATCGCCCGGTCACCGATGGCGTGCGTGGCGACCTGCCAGCCGGCGGCGTGCGCCCGACGGATCGTCTCGGCCAGCTCGTCCTCGGGCACCTGGAAGTAGCCCCGGTTGCCGGGATCGCCGGCGAAGTCGTCGTGCATGGCGGCGGTCCGGCCGATGAGCGAGCCGTCGGCGAAGATCTTCACCGCGCCGAGCCGCAGCCAGTCGTCGCCGAAGCCGGTGCGCAGCCCGAGGTCCAGTGAGTAGGCGACGTCGTCGGAGTCGGCGTGCTCGACCTCGTGCAGCACGCTCGCCGCGACCATGAGCGTGCCGCGCACCCGCAGCACGCCCGCGTCCCGTGCCCGCTGATAGGCCGCCACCTCGCACGGCGTCTCGCCGACCAGCCCGCCGCCGACCCCGGCCTCCTGCACGCTGGTGATGCCCTCGGTGAGGTAGTGCGCGCTCGCCCGGTCGATCGCCCTGACCACGGTGTCGATCGGCGTCGGGTAGATCAGCGGGCGGAGCAGCAGCTGGGCCTGCTCGCGCAGGAGCCCGGTGGGTGAGCCGTGCTCGTCGCGCACGACGTCGCCGCCCACCGGCACGGTCGCCAGGTCGAGCTGGTCGAGCACCGCGGAGTTGACCACGGACATGTGCCCGGAGGTGTGCTTGAGCCGGACGGGGTGACCGGGCGCGGCGCGGTCGAGGCCGTGCCGGGTGGGGTGCCCGCCGGCCAGCTTGTTCTGGTCGTACCCGCTGCCGACGATCCAGGTGCCCGGCGGCTGGGTCGCGGCCCGCCGGGCGACGGCGTCGTAGACCTCCTCCACGCTGGCGCAGTGCGCGGCGTCCAGCGGCAGCTCGTCCAGGGCCATGCCGAACCAGGCCATGTGGTTGTGCGCGTCGTGGAAGCCGGGCACCACGGTCGCGCCGCCGAGGTCGACCCGGCGCCGCGCGGTCAGCGCGACCGCGTCCGCGCCGAGCGCGACGATCCGGCCGTGCAGCACGGCCAG
The DNA here is from genome assembly GCF_900115565.1 of Amycolatopsis arida. Taxonomy (GTDB): domain Bacteria; phylum Actinomycetota; class Actinomycetes; order Mycobacteriales; family Pseudonocardiaceae; genus Yuhushiella; species Yuhushiella arida. The sequence continues at coordinate 651,706 of NZ_FOWW01000002.1, forward strand.
CGCGTCCTCCCGCCCACTCGGCGCCAGGACCTGCGCGTTCTCGAAGACGGCGTCCACCCGCATGCCAGCAACCCTATCGATCGATCGATCGATTCGTCTAGAGTTGCCGGCATGACCGAGGCAACCCCGCACAGCACCGGGCCCACCGGTTCCGGCACCGTCGAGCTGACCGCCGAGGGTGGGGTGGCCGTGCTCCGGCTGAACCGCCCCGACCGGCTCAACGCCGTCTCCCCCGCGCTGGTCGGCGACCTGCTGACGGCGCTGGACGCCGTGAGCTCCGACCCCGGCGTGCGCGCGGTCGTGCTCACCGGCAACGGGCGGGCGTTCTGCGCCGGGCACGACCTGAAGGAGCCGGCCGCCGGCGGCGACTCGCGGGCCCGGATCGAGCGGCTGCAGGAGGTGACCCGGCGGCTGCGTGGCTGCCCCGCGCCGGTGATCGCCGCGGTGCACGGCTACGCCATCGGCGCGGGCGCGGAGTTCGCGCTGGGCTGCGACCTGGTGCTGGCCGCCGACGACGCGGTGTTCGCCTTCCCCGAGGTCGGGCTCGGGCTGAGCGTCACCGGCGCCGCGTCCCGGCTGCTCCCGCTGCTGGTCGGCCCGCTCAAGGCCAAGGAGCTGGTGCTGCTCGGCGAGCGGGTCGACGCGGCCACCGCGCTGCGCCTCGGCCTGGTCAACGACGTCGTCCCGGCCGGCGAGCTGACCGACCGGGCGCTCGACTGGGCGGGCCGGATCGCCGAGCGCCCCGCGGCCGCCGCCACGCTCGCCAAGCGCGCGCTGGACCACGGCATCGACGGCGCCCTGGACGCCGCGCTGGAGCTGGAGGTCAGCCACGCGCTGATCACCGAGCGCTCGGCGGAGGTGGCCCGCTCGACGGCCGAGTTCCGGGCCCGCTCGGAGGACGCGCGGTGAGCTCGGCGATACCCGACGACCTGGTGAGCTTGGTCCGGCGCGCGGCGCGGACCTGGCCGGACCGCACCGCCTGGGTGTTCGACGAGACCGGCACCCGGATCACCTTCGGCGAGATCGACGAGCGCAGCGACGCACTGGCCGGAGCGCTGGCCGGGATCGGCGTCGCCACCGGCGACCGGGTGGCGGTCATGCTGCGCAACGTCCCGGAGTTCCCGCTGATGTGGCTGGCGCTGGCCAAGCTCGGCGCGGTGCTGGTGCCGGTCAACGTGAGCTACCGGGAGCTGGACGGGCGGCACGTGCTGGCCCACTCCGGCACCCGGTTCGCCGTGACCACTCCGGAGTTCCGCGCGCTGCTGGAGCGGATCGCGCCGGAGACCGCCGTGGAGCGCGTGCTCGACGTCGCCGAGCTGCGCGGTGCCGGGCCGGTGCCCGGCCACGTCGCGGTGCCCGAGCGGCCGGTGAACATCCAGTACACCTCGGGCACCACCGGCGCGCCGAAGGGCTGCGTGCTGCCGCACCGCTACTGGACCACGCTGGCCCGCGGCCTTGCCACCGAGTTCCCCGCGGTGAACGACACCGACGTGCTGCTCACCGCGCAGCCCTTCCACTACATCGATCCACAGTGGAACGTCGCGCTGGGACTGGCCGCGGGCGCGACCCTGGTGGTGCTGGACCGGTTCCACCCCAGCACCTTCTGGGGCAAGGTGCGCGAGCACGGCGTCACCTGGTTCTACTGCCTCGGTCTGATGCCCACCCTGTTGCTGCGCACCCCCGAGTCGCCGGAGGACCGGGCGCACCGGGTGCGGGCGATCAGCGCGTCGGCCATCCCACGCGAGCTGCACGCCGAGCTGGAACGGCGCTGGGGGGTGCCCTGGTACGAGGCGTTCGGCATGACCGAGACCGGCGGCGACATCCGGATGTCCCCCGCCGACCACGACGAGACGGTCGGCACCGGCTGCCTCGGCCGGCCCGCGCCGCACCGGGAGGTGCTGATCGCCGACGGCGACGGCCGGCCCCTTCCCCGTGGCGAGACCGGGGAGCTGCTCCTGCGCGGCACCGGCCTGATGCACGGCTACCACGACGACCCGGCGGCGACCGAGCGGGCGTTCCGCGGCGGCTGGTTCCACACCGGCGACCTGGCCAGGATGGACGAGCACGGCAGGGTGTTCTACGTGGGTCGGACGAAGGACATGATCCGGCGCAGCGGTGAGAACGTCTCGGCCGACGAGGTGGAGCGGGCCCTGCTGCTGCACCCCGGCGTGCGGTTGGCCGCCGTGCTCGGCGTGCCCGACGAGCTGCGCGGCGAGGAGGTCAAGGCCTATGTGGTGCTCGCGCCAGCGTACTCGGCGCAGCGGCTGCCGCCCACGGAGCTGGCCGACTTCTGCGCCACCAAGCTGGCCTACTTCAAGGTGCCGCGGTACTGGACCTACGTGGACTCCCTGCCACTGACGCCGTCGGAGCGGGTGGCGAAGGGGGAGTTGCGCAAGGGAGTGACCGACCTCCGGGTGGGCGCCTACGACCGGGTGGAGGACACATGGCGGTGAACACCGAGCCGACCAGCCGCGAACGCGTCCGCCGCGCGGCGCTGAAGCTGTTCGCCACCAAGGGTTTCCACGGCACCGGCATCCGCGACGTCGCGCAGGAGGCCCGGCTGTCCTCGGCGAGCCTGTACCACTACATGGGCACCAAGGAGGAACTGCTCGCCGGGCTGATGCGGGAGGCGCTGGAACGGTTGCTGGCCGCAGCGTCGGCGGCCGTCGCCGGGGTCGACGACCCGGTGGAGCGGCTGCGCCGGCTGGTCGCGCTGCACGTCACGACGCACGCCCGGCAGCCGGACGAGACCAGGGTGGTGGACAACGAGGTGCGCGCGCTGTCCCCGCGGACCCGGCGCGCGGTGGTCCGGCTGCGGGACGACTACGAGCGGTTGTGGGCGGAGGCCATCGACGACGGGGTGCGCTCCGGGGCGTTCGCCACCGACCACCCCGCGGTGACCAGGCTGGCGCTGCTGGAGATGTGCAACGGAGTGGCCAGGTGGTACTCGCCGCGCGGGGCCGTCCCGCTCGATCGGCTCGCCGAGCACTACGCGGGGCTCGCGCTGCGTGCCCTCGGCCACACCGAGTCCCTCGCGCGGGCGGAAAGACCCTGAACAGGCGATCGCCACGCCGGCAACGCTTGCCCCGACAGCGCCGCTGGGGGACGCTCGAAGGGTGACTGAGGAAACGATCCAACTGGAGCTCACGGAGTCCGGACTCGCACCCGGGCTCCCGGTACCGTCCAACCCTCGGGACCAGGTGCACGACGTGCCCTACCGGCCGGTCGAGTTCCGCGACGACGACCTGCCCGCGGCGCTGGAGCGCTGCGCCGCGTGGCTGCGGGAGGCACAGGCGTGGCTGGGCGAGCCGGTGGACGTGCTCGCCGTGCACCTCGACTACGACGACCGCGAGGGTTCGCCCTACTACGACCTGAAGCTGCTCTGCAACGAGGAGGACCTCGCGGGCGTCCCGATCGCCCTGCGGGCCCAGCGGGAACGCAACCGCGGCTGACCACCCGCCGCACTCGACGCCACCAAGGCCCCCGATGGGCCCGCTGCGCGACAACCGCGAGGCCCGCGCGGTAGGGGAGCGCTCAAACGCGACCAAGGGGGCCTTGGTGGCATGTCCGTGCCGGAGGGGCCGCTCAGCCGAGTCCGCCGCCGACTTTGACGTGGCCCTTGAGCAGGTTGCGGGCGATCGTCCGGCGTTGGATCTCGTCGGTGCCCTCGTAGATCCGCAGCAGCCGCAACTCGCGGTACCACCGCTCGATCGGCAGCTCCCGGGTGTAGCCCATGCCGCCGTGGATCTGCAGCACCCTGTCGACGATCTCGTTGGCCTTCACCCCACCGTAGAGCTTCGCCACCGACTGCGCGTGCCGGGAGTCCATTCCGGAGTCCACCTGCCACGCGGCGTGCAGCACCAGCCAGCGCAGCGCCTCGATCTCCACACCGCAGTCGGCGATCATCCACTGGATGGCCTGCCGACTGGCGATGGGAGCGCCGAACGTCTCCCGGGTGTTGGCGTGCTCGATGGCCATGCCGAGCAGCCGCTCGCAGGCGCCGATCGCCCGCGCCGGCAGCAGGTAGCGACCGCGGCCGATCCACTGCATCGCCAGCGCGAAGCCCTGGCCGAGCTCGCCGAGGATCTGCCGCTCCGGCACCCGCACGTCCTCGAAGATCAGTGACGCGGGGCCCCACTCGCCCATCGTGTCGATGTACTCCGAGCGCCAGCCCATGTCCCGGTCGACCAGGAAGCAGGTGACCCCGCCGTCGGCGCCCTTCTCCGGGTCGGTGATGGCGAACACCATGGCGAAGTCGGCCTCGTTGCCACCGGTGATGAACGTCTTCTCGCCGTTGATGACCCAGTCCGCGCCGTCCTTGCGCGCGGTGGTGCGGATGGCCTTGGCGTCCGAGCCGGCGCCGGGCTCGGTGATCGCGAAGCAGGACCGGCGCTCACCGGCGATGGTCGGCAGCAGGTAACGCTCCCGCTGCTCAGCGTTGGCGTGGAAGAGGATGTTGTCGGCGGAGCCGCCGAACTGGAACGGCACGAAGGACCGGCCCAGCTCGACCTCCAGCAGCGCGGTCAGCACCGCGGACAGGCCCATCCCGCCGTACTCCTCGGGGGTCTGCACGCCCCAGAAGCCGGACCGCTTGGCCTTGAGCTGCAGCTCGGTCAGCTCGTCGCGGGTCAGCCCCGGCCGCCCGGCGCGCTCCCTGCGCAGCACCTCCTGCTCGAGCGGCACCAGCTCGCGCTGGACGAACGTCCGCACCCAGTCGCGGACCTCGCGCTCCTCGACACTCAGGCTGAAATCCATCTGGCTCGGCTCCTCACGAACTGCCCCCCTGACGATTCCTATACTAAGCGGTCGCTTAGTAGGCACGGTAGCGGACGGCCGTGGTGGCGGCCCGCCCCGGGCTGCCCGTAGGTTCGACGCCGTGATCGAGTGCGCGGTCTGGTGGAGCACGCCACTGCCCAACGCCGAGGAGTTCCTGGCCCTGCTGACCGCCGAGGAGGTGGAGCGCCACCGCGGCTACCGGCAGGAGGCCGACCGGCGGCGCTTCCTGACCGGTCGGGTGCTGGCCAAGACGCTGGCCGGCGAGCGGCTGGGCCGGCCGCCCGCCGCGGTGGTGTTCGACGCCACCTGCGACGACTGTGGGAAGCCGCACGGCGTGCCCAGGGTGCCCGGCTCGTCGCTGCGGCTGTCGATCTCGCACTCCGGCGAGCGGATCGGGGTGGCGCTCACCGAGGCCGCGCCGGTCGGGCTCGACGTCGAGACCGTGACCCGCGGCGCCGACGACTCGCTGATCGACTACGCGCTGAACGACACCGAGCGCGGCGCGCTGCGGGCCCTTCCCGACGCGGACCGGACGGACGCCTTCTTCAGCTACTGGACGCGCAAGGAGGCGGTGATGAAGGCGACGGGGCGGGGGCTGCGGATCCCGCTGCGCAGCCTGACCCTGTCGGCGCCGGGGACGCCGGCGGCGCTGCTCGCGTCGACCGACGCCGCGCTCTCCCCCGCCACGACCCGGATGGCCGACCTCGAGCCCGGCGAGGGCTACCGCGCCGCGGTGGCCGTGCTGGGCGACGGCGAGCTGCGGGTCACCGAACGGTGGTGGCGCGGCTGACCCTCCCGCCCGGCCACTGACGCGTGGTCGCGACGGCGAACTCGCCGTCAGCGAACGCGGGACTCACCGTCGGCGAACGTAGCTCTCGCGGTCAGAAGTCGAGGTCGAGGCCCATGGCGCGGAGCAGGGTCTGGAACTTGGCCGAGGTCTCGGCCAGTTCCGCGGCCGGCTCGGAGGCGGCGACGATGCCGCCGCCGGCGTACATCCGCAGCGAGTGGTCGGCGACCTCGGCGCAGCGGATGGCCACCGCCCACTCGCCGTCGCCGGCGGCGTCGACCCAGCCGACCGCGCCGGCGTAGTACCCGCGGTCGAACGGCTCCAGCCTCCTGGCCAGTCCGCGCGCGGTGTCGGTCGGCGTGCCGCAGATGGCCGGCGTCGGGTGCAGCTCGGCGGCCAGCCGCAGCGCGCTGATGTCCGGGTCGACGAGCTCACCGGCGATGGTGGTGCCCAGGTGCCACATCGTCGGGGTGGCGGCCAACGACGGGGTGTCCGGCGCGGTCAGCGAGCGGCACAGCGGGCGCAACGCCTCGAGCACGGCCTCGCGCAGGACGGCGTGCTCGGCGTGGTCCTTCTCCGAGGCGAGCAGCGCCTCGGCGTTGGCGGCGTCGGTGGCCGGGTCCGCCGAGCGGGGCGCCGAGCCGCCGTGCGGGTGCGCGAACACCCTGGTGCCGCGGCGGGAGATCAGCAGCTCCGGCGTCGCGCCGACGAGCACCCTGCCGGCGGGAAGGCCCGCCGCGTACGTGTAGCCCTCAGGGTTGTCCCGCACCAGGTTGCGCAGGACGGCCTCGGCGGGGACGGGATCGGCGAACTCGACGTCCAGCGCCCTGGCCAGCACCACCTTGCGCAGGTCGCGGTGGCGCAGCTCGGTGAGGGCGCGCGCGACGGCCTCCTCGTGCCGCGCGGGGTGCGGTACCGCCCGGACGCCGATGGGCACGCCGACCGTGCGCCGGGTGAGGGTGGCCGCGGCGGGGTGGGCGGGGCCGGCGATCCGGACGTCCCGGGGCACCACGATCCGGGTGGGGCTGGTGCCGCTGGCGGTGGTGTCGAACGGCAGCACCCCGACGGCGAGCGGGGCGCCGAGGTCGGTGAGCTCAGCGGCGACGGTGTCGGCCAGCCGTGCCGGGTCGACGGCGGTGAGCACCTCCCGCCGGCCGATGCCGAGGATGGTGTGCTGCCTGGTGGCGAAGAAGAAGTCGCCGGCGACGTAGGAGTCGAGCAGCCGTTCCGGGGTGAGCGGGTGGGTGTCCCTGCGCTCGTGCGTCACCGTCACGGCACCTCAGCTCCTTCTCGCGGGTCGGGCGCCACCTCGTGGACGGCGCCGGCGCCGCGCTGCCGCGGTGGATGTCCCATGCGGCCGCGGCGCCACCCACTAGTGCAGCATGCCGCGGTGGGGAGCAGCAGCATCGCCGGCACGCATAGTGACGCGCCTCGCACCCGCGCGAGCTCGCCCGACCGGTCGGCCCGTGCGGGAAGCTTCCCGCACGGGCCGACCGGTCGGGCTGATGCCGGGACGACCTACTTCAGCGCCTGGATCAGCGCTTCGCGCTGGCGCTCACCGAGGCCGCCGGCCCGCCGGTCGGGGTCGATGCCGGCCTGCTCGAGCAGGGCGTTCACCTTCACCGTGCCGAGACCGGGCACCGCCTTGAGCAGCTGGGTGACCTTGGTCTTGCCGATGGTCTTGTCCTCCTTGGCCCGCTGGAGCACCTTCTCGATGCTCTGCTTGCCGGACTTGATCGACGCAAGCAGCTCGGAGCGCGCCTTGCGGGCCTCGGCCGCCTTGGCCAGGGCTTCCGCCCGCTGCTCCGGAGTCAACGTAGGCAGAGCCAACGCACTAGTCCTTCCTTCTCAGTGTCCACCCCATCTCGGCGCCGGCGGTGTCGGTGTCCGTGTCGGTGCACGCCCACCGGGGCGCCGACCGGGGCCCTCAGCGGCAACCGCCTCCCTGCTTGCTGACGCAAGCGCTGGTAAAGCCGTCGCTACCAGGGCCCAGTAAACGCCACCCGGGTCGACTCGGGAAATCGACACGCACGTTCGACCCGGTAGGGGCACCCGGCGGGGTCACGCCACGACCTGCTGTGATCGCCCACCCGGGTGACTGGGCCGGGAGCGCACCCCACCCCGGACCGCATGGCGGGGGTGGCGGTGGGCCCAGCGACTCTCCGTCACCGTTGTGCACAGTGCACATGCCGGGCCTGGCCTGCGCCGATTAGAGTCGCCCGTGACCTGGTTCACTCGTCGAGCGCACGACCTACCGCGGGAGTTGCCCCATGTTGAGCACGATGCAGGACGGCCAACTGTCCCTCGCGACCCTGCTGCGGCACGGCAGCACCGTTCACGCGGAGAGCGAGATCGCCACCTGGACCGGGGCCGGTTCCCGCCGCACGACCTTCGGCGAGGTCGGCCGGCGCGCCGCCCAACTCGCGCACGCCCTGCGCGGCCTCGGGGTGACCGGCGACCAGCGGGTCGGCACGTTCATGTGGAACAACGCGGAGCACTTCGAGGCCTACGTCGCGATCCCCGCGATGGGCGCGGTGCTGCACACCCTCAACATCCGGCTCTTCCCCGACCAGCTGGTGTACGTGGCCAACCACGCCGAGGACCACGTGATCATCGTGGACGGCACGCTGGTGCCGCTGCTGGCCAAGCAGCTGCCGAGGCTGGAGACCGTCCGGCACGTCGTCGTGACGGGCGGCGACGCCGGCGCGCTGGAGGCGCCGGAGGGCGTGCGGGTGCACGACTACGAGGAGCTGCTCGCCGGGCAGCCGGACACCTTCGAGTGGCCCGAGGTGGACGAGCGCTCCGCGGCCGCCATGTGCTACACCTCCGGCACCACCGGCGATCCGAAGGGCGTCGCCTACTCGCACCGCTCGATCTGGCTGCACTCCATGCAGGTGTGCATGAGTGACAGCATGCGGCTGGCGCAGGACGACAGGGCGCTGGCCATCGTGCCGATGTTCCACGCGATGTCCTGGGGCCTGCCCTACGCCGCGCTCATGGTGGGCACGTCGCTGGTCATGCCGGACCGGTTCCTCCAGCCCGGCCCGATCGCGGAGATCCTCGCCGCGGAGAAGCCGACCTTCGCCGCGGCGGTGCCGACCATCTGGCAGGGCCTGCTGCAGCACCTCGAGGCCAACCCGCAGGACATCTCCCACCTGCGCGAGGTCGTGGTCGGTGGGTCGGCCGCGCCGCCGGCGATGATGCACGCCTTCGAGGAGGAGCACGACGTGCCCGTGTTGCACGCGTGGGGCATGACCGAGACGTCCCCGCTGGGCAGTGTCGCCCGCCCGCCCGCGTCGGCCACCGGGGAGGAGGCCTGGCGGTACCGCTACACGCAGGGCCGGTTCCCCGCGTCCGTGCAGGCCCGGCTGATCGGCGACGACGGCAGGGAGATGCCGTGGGACGGCACCAGCGTGGGAGAGCTGGAGGTGCGGGGCCCGTGGATCGCCGCGTCCTACCACGGGGGCCGGTCGGTGGACCCGGAGAAGTTCCACGACGGCTGGCTGCGCACCGGCGATGTCGGCACGATCACCCCGGACGGGTTCCTCACCCTCACCGACCGGGCCAAGGACGTGATCAAGTCCGGCGGCGAGTGGATCTCCTCGGTGGACCTCGAGAACGCGGTGATGGCGCACCCGGCGGTGGCGGAGGCCGCGGTGATCGGCGTCCCGGACGAGAAGTGGGACGAGCGGCCGCTGGTGGCCGTGGTGGTCCGCGAGGGGCAGCGGGTGACCCCGGAGGAGCTGCGCGAGTTCCTCACCGGCAAGGTCGCGAAGTGGCAGCTGCCGGAGAACTGGACGTTCGTCGAGGAGGTGCCCAAGACCAGCGTCGGCAAGTTCGACAAGAAGCGGCTGCGCGCCTTCCACGCCGAGGGCAGGCTCGACATCACCCACCTGTAGCCCGCCCGAACGCCATGAAGGTGGCCTTCATGGCGTTCTCCCGTTAGGCCGAACGTGATAATTCTTCGGGTTTTGCTTCCGTGGTGTTTCCCGCTCGGCTAACCTCGGGCGGCACCGTGCGTGGTACCGCCGAGGACATCGAGTGACCGGGGAGCGCCATGGCCGAGTTGAGTCGACGTGGGTTCGTCACCGCCGCCGGGGTCTCCGGCATCGGCCTGCTGCTGAGCACGTCGACCGCGCACGCGCTCGATCGGGCGCTGCGCGAGTCGGTCCGGCGCACCGTCGACCCCGCGGGCACCACGCTGGAGTCGGTGGCCACCCCGGTCACGCCGGGCCCGGCGTACTCCCGGCTCACCGCGGGGCCGGGCTGGCCCCTGGTGGTGCGCGAGGACCTCGCCCCCGCCGCCGCGGGCCGGGACGACCGGCGCACCGCGCTGGCCTCGTTCGCACAGTTCACCGACCTGCACATCACCGACGCCCAGTGCCCGGCGCGGTTCGAGTACCTGCACCCGTTGGTCGGCTCCGCACACCGTCCACAGGAGACACTCGGCCCGGTGGCGACCACCGCGCTGGTCAACAGGGTGAACGCGCTGGCCGGCGGACCGGTCACCGGCCGGCCGCTGGACTTCATGATGACCACCGGCGACAACACCGACAACCACGAACACGTCGAGCTCGCCTGGTTCCTGGACATCCTCAACGGCGGCACGGTCACCCCGAACACCGGCGACCCCAGCCGATACGAGGGCGTGCAGGACTCGGGCTCCGCGCACTACTGGAACCCGGGCCGCGCGCTGGACGACGCCTACACCCGCAAGGGCTTCCCGCGGGTGCCCGGCCTGCTCGACGCCGCCATCAGCCCGTTCACCTCGCCCGGGCTGCGGATCCCGTGGTACTGCACCTTCGGCAACCACGACGACACCCCGGTCGGCACCCTGCCGGCCGGCATCCCCAGCATCGAGCACTGGTACACCGGCCGGTACAAGGTGATCGGCAAGGACGACGGCGCCAGCAGGGCGCTGGCCGACGCGCTGCGCACCCCCGGCGCGTCGGTCCCGGTCACCCAGCTCTTCGGCGGTTCCGGGACCGTCCGCGAGGTCACCCCGGACGAGCGGCGCCGACCGTTCACCACCGCGGAGTTCGTCCGCGCCCACCTGGACCCGGCCAACACCGGACCAGGGCCGGTGGGGCACGGGTTCACCGACGGCAACGCCGACGGCAGGGACGTCTACTACACGTTCCGGATCGCCCCCGGCATCACCGGGATCAGCCTGGACACCACCACGCTCGGCGGGTTCGCCGACGGCTCCATCGGGCTCGGCCAGTACCTGTGGGTGGAGCGGACGCTGCGCAGGGCCAGTTCGACGTACTACACGGCGTGGGGCGGCAGGGTCAGCCAGGACGTGACCGACGAGCTGTTCATCCTGTTCAGCCACCACACCAGCGGCACGATGGGCAACGTGCTGCCGGACCTGCGGCACCCGCTGGAGCCGCGGCTCACCGGGCCGACGTTCGTCGACCTGCTGCACCGCTTCCCGAACGTGCTGGCCTGGGTGAACGGGCACACCCACCAGAACGCGCTGATCCCGCACACCGGCAGGACACCGCGGCAGAGCTTCTGGGAGGTCAACACCGCCTCGCACATCGACTTTCCGCAGCTGGCCAGGATCATCGAGGTCACCGACAACGCCGACGGCACCCTCTCGCTGTTCACCACGCTGGTCGAGGCCGAGGCGCCCTACGCCGCCGACTACGCCGACACCGCCGCGCGGGCGCTCGCCGCGCACTACCGGGAGCTGTCCTACAACGACCTGCACGCCGAGGCCGGGAGGGCCGGCGCGCCCGGCGACCGCAACGCCGAGCTCGTGCTGACCCACCCACTGCGGTGACGCCCTTACCTCCCGGGTAGTCGACCGGCGACTACCCCGGGGGCAGACTCTCCGACATGATCGACACCGAGGGCACCGCCCTGTTCCACCGGACCATGCCGTTCACCGAGCGACTCGGCGTCGAGGTGCTCGCCAACTCCGCCGAGCTCGTGCGCGGCCGGATCGCCTGGGCGGAGTCGCTGTGCACGCTGGGCGGGGTGCTGCACGGCGGCGTACTGATGGCGCTGGCCGACAGCACCGGCGCGGTGTGCGCGTTCCACAATCTGCCGGAAGGGGCGGGCGGCACCACGACCATCGAGTCGAAGACGAACTTCCTGCGCGCCGTTCGGGAGGGGTACGCGACGGCGTCGGCCCGCCCGCTGCACGCCGGCCGGGCGGTGGTCGTGGTGGAGACCGAGGTCCACGACGACGCGGGGCGGCTGGTGGTGAAGACCATTCAGACGCAGGCGGTGCGCTGACCGCGCGGATTTCGGGGTCAAGTGTTTACACGACAGCTCCGGCGAGCGAAAATCCTTGCCAATCGTTTCGGTAGCGGCCATGGACGAGGGTTGGAGCGGCATGCGCGGACGGCTGATCACGACGGCGGTGGTGGCGGCGCTGGCGACGGTGGCGGTGGTCGTGCCCACCGCGAGCGCCGACCCGAGCGGCGGTGAGGAGGCCATCGACTACCAGGAGTGGACGTGGCCGCGGGACTTCGCCCGTGGCACGCCGGAGGGCGTGTCGGTCGGGTCGCGCGGGCTGCGGCTGGTCCGGCCAATCGGCACCGTCGAGCGCACCGAGCCGACACTGGGCACCACCCGCACGTACGAGTACGCGACGTGGACCTCGCCGGAGTACCGGCACGGGTTCGGGGCGACCGAGCTGGTCGCGTCGTGGAACGCGCGGACGCCGGAGCGGACGTGGTTGCAGGTGGAGACCAGGGGGCGAACCGAGGCCGGCGCGGAGACGGCGTGGTACGTGCTCGGCCAGTGGGCGCACGGCGACGAGGACATCCGGCGCACGACGGTGGCCGGGCAGCGGGACGAGCACGCCTCCGTCAGCGTGGACACCCTCGTCACGCGGCCGGGCGTGGCGCTGCGGTCCTACCAGGTGCGAGTGACGCTGTACCGGGAGGCGGGCAGCCGGGTCACGCCGACGGTCCGCTCCGTGGGGGCGATGGTCTCGGCGGTGCCCGACCGGTTCACCGTGCCGATCTCGCCGCCGGGCAGGGCCCGCGGCATCGAGCTGCCCGTCCCCCGGCACGCCCAGAACCTCCACAAGGGACAGTATCCGGAGTACGGCGGGGGCGGGCAGAACTGGTGCAGCCCGACGTCGACGCAGATGGTGGTGGAGTACTGGGGGCGTGGGCCGAGCCGGGAGGAGCTGTCCTGGCTTCCCGCCGACTACGTCGACCCGACGGTGGCGCACGCGGCGCGCCACACCTACGACTACTCCTACCGCGGCACCGGGAACTGGCCGTTCAACACCGCCTACGCGGCGCGGTACGGGTTGCGCGGGCACATCACCCGGCTGCACTCGCTGGCCGAACTGGAGGAGTACATCGCCCGCGGGATCCCGGTGATCACGTCGCAGTCGTTCCTGTCCAGCGAGCTGGACGGCGCCGGCTACGGCACGGCGGGGCACATCATGGTCGTGGTCGGGTTCACCGAGAACGGGGACGTGATCGTCAACGACCCGGCCTCGAACACGAACGAGGGTGTGCGCAACGTCTACCCGCGGGCGCAGTTCGAGACGATCTGGCAGCGAACCAAGCGGTACGACGCGAACGGTAAGGTGGCGAGTGGGCCGGGAGGGATCGTCTACCTGATCCGCCCGTGACCCGGTCCACGCGCCCAGCCCGCCCGTTCGTCGACCCGTGAACATGCCGTTGTCGAGCCTGCCTCCGCCGTTCGCCGAGACCGACTTCCCGGCCGACCCGTACCCCGGTGCGCGGCCCGGATGCTCGTTCGTCCAGCACGACGGCCGGTGCTTCCCGCTGCGCCCCGCGCCGGGGGGTTGGCGCGCCGGGGACGTCGACCTCGACGACTGGTTGGTCCATTGTGGAGCAAATGGGATCGCCGGGCGGTCGCCGGTGCTGGCGTACGGGTCGAACGCGTGCCCCGACAAGATCGGCTGGCTGCGGGCGAACCTCGGGTTGGCCGGGCCGGTGGTGGTGCTGCGGGCGGAGTGCCGCGACCTGGCCGCGGTGTGGGCGTACGGGCAGCGGGTGCGCGACGACCAGCGGCCGGTGACGTTGGCGGCGCTGCCCGGCGTGGTGGAGTGGCACGCGGTGTGGCTGGCCACGCCGGAGCAGGTGGCCGTGCTCGACCGCTGCGAGGGGCGCGGGTCGCGCTACCACCTGGCGCGGGTGCACGGCGGCCGGGTGTGCCTGGAGAACGGGGCGGTGGTGGGCGCGCCGCTGGCCTACGTCGCGGCGACGGAGCGCCGGATGCCACTGCTGGTCGCCGGACGCCCGGTGCGCGCCGCCGAGGTGGCCCAGCACGAGGTGCGCGAGCTTCCCGGCACCCCCGCCGGCACCCACGGTTTGGACGTCACCCTCGTCTGACCGGCGCCCCGCCGTTCGACGCTTGCCATGAACGCGCACCATGAACCCGCACCGAAACCAGCGCGAATTCGACATCCCGCCCTTACCCAGCCCCCACCCTGATCCCGGGGGCCGGCCCCGAGCCCAGTCTACCGGGGTTCGGGGGGCACGACGGCGTGTCGGGGAATCTGTGGACAACTCGGGGCGCCAACGGTCCAGCCGGGCCCGTGTGGGCGGGCTCCAGTGCGGAATTCGCTCCTGTGAGTGACTCGGCCGGTTGCGTCGCCGTCCACAGCGGTCAATCGTGGAGGTGCGGCCGCGAACACCTCTCGACGAGCACAGCGAAGGGAAGCGGTAGCGATGACCCGTGAACTGCACGCGCAGGACCTGGTCGGCACGCAGGTGACGGACCGGGACGGCAACAAGATCGGCAAGATCGGCATGGTCTACCTCGCCGACGACACGCACCAGCCAGAGTGGGTGACGGTCAAGACCGGACTGTTCGGCCAGAAGGAGAGCTTCGCCCCGCTGGCCGGGTCCAGGCTGGACGACGAGGGGCTGCACGTCGCGGTCGACAAGGGCAAGGTCACCGACGCGCCCCGGATCGACTCCGACGGGCAGCTCTCCGCCAGGGAAAGCGAGGAGCTGTACCGCTACTACGGGATGACCATGCGAAACCGGTCCACCGGACCCGGCGGGGTCCCCCGGCAGGAGCGGCAGGACACCGCCCCGGGTGGCCGGCACCGCACCGGCACCCAGGGGGCACCCCCGGCCGGGACCCAGGCGCGGGCCGGCGGGCGACGGCAGCCCGCCCGCGAGGACGAGCGCGACACCATGGTTCGCTCGGAGGAGCGCCTGCGGGTGGGCACCGAGCAGGAGGAGACCGGCCATGTGCGGCTGCGCAAGTACGTGGTCACCGACGAGCAGCAGGTGAACGTGCCGGTGCGCCGCGAGGAGGTGCGGATCGAGCGCGAGCCGATCAGTGAGGCCGACCGCGGGCGGGCCGGCACCGCCGAGATCGGTGAGGAGGAACGGGAGGTCACCCTGCGCGCCGAGCGGCCGGTGGTGCGGACCGAGTCCGTGCCGGTCGAGCGGGTGCGGATGGGCACCGAGCAGGTCACCGAGGAGCAGACCGTCTCCGGACAGGTGCGCAAGGAGCGCATCGAGGTCGACGACGACACCCGGCGGGACACCCGACGACGGGGCCGACGGTCCTAGCTGTTCCAGGACCGGCGCCCCGGAGGGACGTGGTGCCGGGTGGATCCGCGAGACCGCCCGCCCCACCCGGCCCACTTCCGTCCTGACACCGACCGGCCGGCGGCCGGCGGCCCACTGGCCGTGGCTGCTGGCCACGACACCGGCGGCCGGCACGGGCACCGTCACGGGCGTGCCGCTGGTGTCGCGCATCGGCGGAGCCCGCCTGCGCCACCGCGAAGGCTGACCTTCGTCGCTGAGCAGGCCGGCGTGATCGAGATACTGGACACTGTGGACGGCCGCACCACGCTTCGGCCCTCCGGCAGGCAACGCGCCGCACCGCCGACTCGACCGGCCTTCGTACCGACCGGCGCCCGCGGACACCGGCAACCCATGACCGAGCAGGTCGGTGCGGCACCGGTCCAACTCGCCACACGCACCATCACGACGCCGGCGACCCATGACCGAGTGCACCGTGGTGAGCAGCCCAGCCGCACCAGCCGAACGCGCCGCTCTCGAGCCATCGCGGCACGCGATACCGCCGGCCCCGTGAGCGACGGCGGCGTGCCCCTACTCGTACGCCCGACCCAGCGGCTCCCGCCACGTCGCGACCGGCTGACCCCGGCGCTTCCCTCGAACGGGTGGAGCTCGGAACGAACGGAGCCGCCGGCCCCCTGAAACGCCTCGAGTTGTCCACACTTCTCCGAACCCTCTTCCGCACACCCCGACCAGCGATAAGGTGGAAGCGGGGCCGGTCCCCCGGAGCGGGTGGGGGCTGCTCCAAGGGGTTCTTCGCGTTGAACGGGGTTCTCCGCGTCTAACAGGTTCTTCGCGTTAAACGGGGCGTCTCACGGGTTCTTCGCGTCTCACGGGGTTCTCCGCGCGAACTTCGACGGTACTCGCGCGATGTCCGATCTCGCTCCCGCTGTTGGGAGTCTGCTCTCGGGTGCTTCGTGACCCAACACCTGCCCAACCTGCCACCCCACCACCACGACACCCAGGTGTCCGAGCGAGCGCATCACGGTGGGCAACCCGACTGCATCAGCCGAACCCGCCGCCCGAGCCACCGCAGCCGGCGGGCACCGGCACCCCGTGGTCGAAAGCGGCCACGCCGGACCCGACGTCGGACGGGCAGCGTGGGCGGACTCGGCGGTCAGCGCAGCAGCTTGCCCGGGTTGAGGATCCCGGTCGGGTCCACCGCCCGCTTCGCCGCCGCCAGCACGGAAAGGCCGACCTCACCCACCTCGGCACCCAGGTACGGCGCGTGGTCCACCCCCACCCCGTGGTGGTGCGAGACCGTCCCGAGTGGACCGTCGGCGATGGTGGCGCACGCGGCCGCCTTGGCCCGCTCCCACTGCCCGATGGGGCCGGCGCCGTCCCGGGCGGCGAGCACGGTGAAGTACAGCGACGCCCCCGTCTCGTAGGCGTGCGAGAGGTGGCACATCACCACCGGCCGCGCCAACGCGCCACGCAGCGCCGCCCGCACCCGCGCGTACAGCTCCGGCAACCGCGACCAGTACGCGGCCGTCTCCAACGTCTCCACGCACACCCCGAGGTCGAGCAGCGCGTCCCGCTGCCGCGGCCCGGAGAACCGCCCCCGCCGCCACGCCTCGCCGGGACCGGCACCCAGCGCCACGGCCCCCGCTGCCCGCAACCGCCGCACCGTCTCCCGTCGGCGCGCGGCCACCGCGCGCGCTGACGGGCCGTCCCAACCGAGCACCAGCAGGCACGGCTCGGCCACCCGCCGCGCCGCAAGGTAGGCGCGCAGCGCCGCCGCCTTCCAACCCGCGTTCAGCGCCAGCGACACCCCGGTCTCGTCCACGTCGGACAGGCGGGTGACGTCGGCGAGCAACCCGTCCTGCGCCAGCGCGCGCACCACGCCCACGGCCCGCTCCCAGCCGTCCACGACGAACCCCTCGAACCGCCGCACGCCGGGAACCGGGCGCACCCGCACCGCCACCTCGGTGATCACCCCGAGCGCGCCCTCGCTGCCCACCGCGAGGTGCCGCAGGTCCGGCCCCGCCGCCGACGCCGGCGCCACCCCCAACCGCCACTCACCGCTCGGGGTGGCCAGCCGCACCCCGGTCACCATGTCCTCGAACCGCCCGTAGCCCGCCGACGCCTGCCCCGCCGACCGGGTGGCGGCTAACCCCCCGATCGTGGCCCGCTCGAACGACTGCGGCACGTGTCCCAGGGTGAACCCGTGCGGAGCGAGCAACCGCTCCGCCTCCGGCCCGCGCACCCCCGCCTGCAACACCGCGATCCGCGACTCGGGGTCCACCGACACCAGCCGGTCCAGCCGCTCCAGGTCCAGCGCGACCACCGCCGCCTTGTCGCCACGCAGCGCGGCGACCCCGCCGACCACCGACGTCCCACCGCCGAACGGCACGACCCCCACGTCGTGGGCGGCGCACACCTCGAGCACCCGCTGCACCTCCGCGGGGTCCGCGGGCAGCACCACCGCGTCCGGCACGGACAGCCCGGACGCCGGATGCCGCCTGCGCAGCAGGTCGAGATAGGACAGTCCGCCGGCGCGGTCCAGCCGCTCGGCGCGGTCGGTGGTCACCTGCTCGGCACCCACCACGCCGGCGAGCGCGGCACGCGCGCCGGACGGCAGCCGGGAGTCCGGCACGGCCAGCGCCGAGTCGGGCGCGACCGGTGCGTCCGCCCCCAGCGGGCCGATACGCTGGGTGAGCCAGCGCACGGCCTTGTCCGGAAGGTGTGCCGCGGCGGCGCCCTCGGGTGTCCAGGCCCCGCGCAGCCGGTGGTCAAGGATCTCGGTCACCGCTACAGTGTGACACATGGAGGACAAACGTCACACGGGTCGGGGCACCAGCGCACTGGCCGACGTCCGGAGCCGGGCCGCGGCCAGCCGGGTGTCCGACGACGTCCTGCTCGACGCGGCGCGCACTTGCGTGCTCGCCGCCGGTGTCCGCAGGACCACCCTCACCGAGATCGCGCGCACCGCCAGGGTCAGCCGGATGACGCTGTACCGCCGGTTCCCGGACGTGCGCAGCATCCTGGCCGCGTTGATGACCCGCGAGTTCGGCGCCGTGCTCCGCACCGCCAGCGCCCGCGGCAGCGGCGCCACCGCCAGGGAACGCCTGGTGAATACCGCGACGGCCGCGGTCCGCGAGCTCGTGGCCGACCCGCTGATGCGCACCGTGCTCGACCTCGACGCCGAGCTGGTCATGCCGTACGTCGTTCGCCGGCTCGGCGCCACCCAGCGGCTCGCCGAGCAGGTGCTCGCCGCGCACGTGGCGGCCGGCCACGCCGACGGCTCGATCCGGCGGGGCGACCGGGCGACGCAGGTGCGTGCGGTGCTGCTGGTCGCCCAGTCGTTCGTCCTGTCGCTGCGCCCGGCGACCGCCGACCTCGCCGAGGCGGACCTGCTGGCCGAGCTGCGGCACCTGCTCGACGCCGCGCTGCGCCCCGACCCGGCCGCCCGATGACCCCGGCGTCGACCCCGGCGGCACTGAACGCCCGCCGCCGGGAGATCGAGCTCGACCGGCTGGCCGGCGGGGAGACGGTGGACGTGCTGGTCGTCGGCGGCGGGGTCACCGGCGCCGGGATCGCGCTGGACGCCGCCGCCCGCGGGCTCTCGGTGGCGCTGGTCGAGGCGCACGACCTCGCGTTCGGCACGTCGCGCTGGTCCAGCAAGCTGGTCCACGGCGGACTGCGCTACCTCGCGAAGGGCGACGTCGCGCTGGCCCGGGAGAGCGCGGTGGAGCGCGGCGTGCTGATGACCCGCACGGCCCCGCACCTCACCCGCCCGATGGCCCAGCTGTTCCCCTGCTACGACGTCCCCGGCGGGCGAGCTCGGCGGGCGCTCGTCGCGGCGGGACTGCACGCCGGGGACGCGCTGCGCCGCCTCGCCGGCACGCCGTCGGCGGTGCTGCCCCGGCCGCGCTCGGTGCCGGCCCCCGAGGCGCTCGCCCTGGTGCCCGGCCTCGCCCGGCCCGGCCTGCGCGGCGGGCTGCTCTCCTTCGACGGCGCGCTGACCGACGACGCCCGGCTGGTCGTGGCGCTGGCCAGGACCGCGGCGGCGTTCGGCGCGCGGGTGCTCACCCGGCTGCGCGCGCTGGACGCCGACGGCCGGCGGGTGCGCGCCCGCGACGAGGTGACCGGCCACGAGGTGGAGCTGCGCGCCCGGCAGGTGGTCAACGCGACAGGCGTGTGGGCCGGTGAGCTGGCGCCCTCGGTGCGGCTGGCGCCGTCCCGCGGCTCACACCTCGTGCTGGACACTCACGCGACCGGGCTCGGCGACACGGCCGTGCTGGCGCCGGTGCCCGGCGAGACCAACCGGTTCGTCTTCCTGCTGCCGCAACCGGACGGACGCACCTACCTCGGGCTCACCGACGAGCCGCTGCCGGGGCCCGTCCCGGACGTCCCGGACGTCCCACCCTCCGATGTGGACTTCCTGCTCGAGGTGGCCTCGACCGTGCTCGCGCGGCCGCTGACCGAGCGGGACGTGCTGGGCCGCTTCGCGGGGCTGCGACCGCTGCTCGAGGGGACCGGGAGGAGCGCCGACCTCTCCCGCGAGCACGCCGTGCTGACCGGCGAGAGCGGGGTGATCACCGTGGTCGGCGGCAAGCTCACCACCTACCGGAAGATGGCCGAGGACGCGGTGGACACGGCGGTGGCCGCGGCCGGGCTGCGCGTCGGGCCGTGCCGGACCTCCCGGTTGCCGCTGGTCGGCGCCGCGCCCCGCGCCGCCCTGTCCACTGTGGAAGCACCGGAGCGGTTGGTGGCCCGGTACGGCACCGAGGCGCCCCGGGTGGCCGCGCTCGGCGAGGTCGATCCGGCGCTGGCCGCGCCGCTGTTCCCCGGGTGCCCGGTCACCGCGGCCGAGGTGGTGTGGGCGGTGCGGCACGAGGGCGCGCTCGACGCCGCCGACGTGCTGGACCGGCGGACCCGGCTCGGTCTCGTCCTCGCGGATCGCGCTGTGGCCGAGGACACCGTGCGGGACCTCGTCGAACGCGCCCGCGCCGGCCTCGCGGTCCCCTAGAGTGCGCAACGTCCCTATGCTAGGCGCTGCCCGGCCGCGCGGAACGCCGCCGGCACCGGCAGCGACCCGAGGAGAGTCCCTTGGCTGACCGTGCCCTGGAGATCGACCACGTGTCGAAGCGGTACGGCGACATCGTCGCCCTCGATGCCGTCACCTTCGACGTCCGTCCCGGCGAGCTGTTCGGCTTCGTCGGCAGCAACGGCGCCGGCAAGACCACCGCGATGCGCATCGCGCTGGGAGTGCTGGCCGCCGACGCCGGCGAGGTGCGCTTCGCCGGGCAGCCGATCACTCACGAGACCCGCACGCAGATCGGGTACATGCCCGAGGAGCGCGGGCTGTACCCGAAGATGAAGGTGCTGGACCAGCTCGTCTACCTGGCCCAGTTGCACGGCCTGTCCACCAACGAGGCACACCGCAGCGCCGAGCACTGGATCGCCCGGCTCGGGCTGGCCGAGCGGCGCGGTGACGAGGTGCAGAAGCTCAGCCTCGGCAACCAGCAGCGGGTGCAGCTGGCCGCCGCGCTGGTGCACGACCCGGCGGTGCTGGTGCTGGACGAGCCGTTCTCCGGGCTCGACCCGCTCGCCGTCGACGTGATGAGCGACGTGCTGCGGGAGAAGGCCGCCGGCGGTGTCCCCGTGGTGTTCTCCAGCCACCAGCTCGACCTCGTGGAACGGTTGTGCGACCGGGTCGGGATCATCCGGAATGGACAGATGGTGGCGGTGGGCGGCGTCGCCGAGCTGACCGCCGGCGCCGACACCCGGCTGACCGTCGCGGCGCCGGAGGCGCCCTCCGGCTGGGCCGCCTCGGTGCCCGGGGTGCGGGTGCTGAACGAGAACGGCGGCCGGACCGAGCTGGAGCTGCAGCCCGGCGCCGACGACCAGGTCGTGCTGTCGGCCGCGCTCGCCACCGGACCGGTGACCGAGTTCCGCCGGCACCGCTCCTCGCTCACCGAGCTGTTCCGCAGCGCCGTCTCCGACGACCGCACCGGCGAAGGGACCGTCCAGTGACCACCCCCCACCGTTCGATCACCCCGGCGGCCGCGGTCCGCCTGGTCGCGATGCGCGAGCTGAACACCCGGCTGCGCACGAAGTCGTTCGTCCTGGGCACCGCGGTGATCCTGGTCGTGCTGGCGGGTTATCTCCTGTTGCAGGCGTCGCTGTTCAGCGGGATGGACACCAAGCGGGTCGGGCTCGCCGGGCAGGCCGCGAGCATCGCCCAGCCGCTGCGCGAGCAGGCCGACGCGTTCGGCCTCGACGTCGAGACCACCACGGTGGCCGACCCGGCCGCGGGGCGGGAGCAGGTCGCCGAGGGTGAGCTGGACGCACTGGTGACCGGCAGCGCCGCGGACCTGACCGTGGTGGTGGACAAGAGCCTGGACGACCAACTGCGCGCGGCGCTGGGCGGCATCGCCAGGAACGAGGTGCTGAGCGCGAAGCTGGTCGAGGCCGGGGTGAACCCGGACCAGGTACTGGCCGACGTGGCCGCCACCCAGGTGCGGGTCATCCCGCTCGAGCAGGAGGACGACACCAACGGCCAACGGCTGGTGATCGGCCTGATCATGGTGTTCCTGCTCTACATGAGCATCGTGACCTACGGCAGCCTGGTGGCGCAGGGCGTCGTGGAGGAGAAGGCCAGCCGGGTGGTGGAGATCCTGCTGTCCACGGTGCGGCCGTGGCATCTGATGCTGGGCAAGGTGCTCGGCGTCGGGCTCGTGGGGCTCACCCAACTGCTGATCCTGGCCGGTGCCGGGCTGGTGATGGCCACGGCGACCGGGGTGCTGACCCTGTCCGGCGTCGCGGTCGGGACCATCCTGTGGGGGCTCGTGTGGTACCTGCTCGGCTACTTCCTCTACGCCACGGTCTACGCGGGTGCCGGATCGCTGGTGTCCCGGCAGGAGGACGCGCAGTCGGTGCTGACCCCGGTGTCCATGGTGCTGATCATCGGCTTCGTCGTGGGGCTGAACCTGCTGATCCAGGACCCGGACAGCACCGCGAGCGAGGTCGTGTCGATGATCCCGCTGCTGTCCCCGGTGCTGATGCCGGGCCGGATCGCCACCGGGGTGGCTCCGCTCTGGCAGATCGGGCTGTCCATCGTGCTCACCCTGCTCACGGTGGCGCTGTTCACCTGGCTGGCCGGAAGGGTCTACCGCAACGCCGTCCTGCACACCGGCGCCAGGATGAAGCTCCGCGACGCGCTGAAGGGCTGAAGGGCTGAAGGGCTGAAGGGCCGGCACGACTCGGGAACGACGAAGGCCACCGGCACTCGAGCCGGTGGCCTTCGTCGTTCGGGCGACCGTTCTCCGGTCAGCGCTCGCTCATGGGGAGGTAGTCGCGCTCCTTGGCGCCGACGTAGATCTGCCGCGGGCGGCCGATCTTGGTCGCCGGGTCCTGGATCATCTCCCGCCAGTGCGCGATCCAGCCGGGCAGCCGGCCCAGCGCGAACAGCACGGTGAAGTACTTCGTCGGGAAGCCCAGCGCCCGGTAGATCAACCCGGTGTAGAAGTCGACGTTCGGGTACAGCTTGCGCTCGACGAAGTAGTCGTCGGACAGCGCCGTCTCCTCCAGCCGCTTGGCGATGTCGAGCAACTCGTCGTTGCCACCGATCTTGCCGAGGATGTCGTCGGCGGTCTTCTTGATGATCTTCGCGCGCGGGTCGTAGTTCTTGTAGACGCGGTGCCCGAAGCCCATCAGCCGGACACCCTTCTCCTTGTTCTTCACCTGCTCGACGAACTTGGCGACGTCGCCGCCCTCGGCCTGGATGCCCTCCAGCATCTCCAGCACGGCCGCGTTCGCCCCGCCGTGCAGCGGGCCGAACAGCGCCTGGATGCCGGCGGAGACGCTGGCGAACAGGTTCGCCTCCGACGAGCCGACCAGCCGGACCGTCGAGGTGGAACAGTTCTGCTCGTGGTCGGCGTGCAGGATGAACAGCATGTCCAGCGCCTTGGCCACGTCCGGGTCGACCTCGTACGGCTCGGCGGGCAGGCCGAAGGTCATCCGCAGGAAGTTCTCCACCAGGCCGAGGGAGTTGTCCGGGTAGAGGAACGGCTGGCCGATCGACTTCTTGTAGGCGTAGGCCGCCAGCGTCGGCACCTTCGCCAGCAGCCGGATCGTGGACATCTCCACGTTCGGCTCGTCGAACGGGTTCAACGAGTCCTGGTAGAAGGTGGACAGCGCGGAGACGGCGCTGGACAGCACCGGCATCGGGTGCGCGTCGCGCGGGAAGCCGTCGAAGAAGCGCTTCAGGTCCTCGTGCAACAGGGTGTGCCGGTTGACCCGCGAGCTGAACTCGCGCAGCTGCTGCTCGGTGGGCAGCTCGCCGTAGATCAGGAGGTAGGAGACCTCGATGAAGGTGGAGCGCTCGGCCAGCTGCTCGATCGGATAACCCCGGTACCGCAGGATCCCCTGCTCGCCGTCGATGTAGGTGATGGCGGAGCACGCGGCACCGGTGTTGACGAAGCCGGGATCCAGGGTGATGTAGCCGGTCGAGGCCAGCAGCTTCCCGAGCTCGATCCCCGGGGCGCCCTCGACGGGTTGGACCACCTTCAACTCGTGCTCGTCGCCGGTCGGCAGGCGGAGCACGACCTTTCCGGCTGTCGCGTCGGACATACGGGTCCCTCTCACGGTCACACGGGACGGCGGCGCCCTCGGGTTCCGCGGGCCGCCTCGCCGGCACGCCGAGGGAGTGGCCCTCGCCGCGCACCGCCCCGCTGGGGTATGAGTTCGTACCTACGCTAGTCGACCGGGCCGCTCACGCGCAGCCGTTGGGTTACCGGCAGCTAACCGTTTGGGACAAGGTTCACACGCGCGAGCGGATCCGGCGGGCGATCAGCACTGGGCGAGGTCCAGTTCGGCCGCCGCCGGCGGTTCGGCGCCTCTGCGGGAGACGGTGATCGCGGCGGCCCGCGCGGCGAACCGGAGCGCGGCCCGCCACTCCCGCTCCCCGAGCGAGGCCGGGTCGGCGACGCGGTGGCCGTGCAGCCAGGCCAGCAACGCGCCGTGCACGGTGTCGCCGGCGCCGATGGTGTCGACCACCCTGGCCGGGACGACCGGCACCCGCACCGACACCCCGGTCGCGGTCAGCACGGACAGGCCGCCGGCGCCCCAGGTCAGCACCACCGCCCGCACCCCGGCGTCGTCCACCCAGGACCGTGCGGCCGCCTCCGGGTCGACCCCGTCGGCCAGCCAGGCCGCGTCGTCGACCGACAGCTTGAGCAGCCCGACGTCGGGAAGCCAGGAGGCGAAGCGGGCGCGGTAGGCCGGCGGGTCGGCGATCAGGTCGGCGCGGATGTTCGGGTCGAGCACGGTGAGCGTGCCGGCCGCCGCCGCGCGGCGCAGCAGGACCTCGTAGGTGCTGGCACCGGGTTCGAGCACCATGCCGAGGGTGCCGAGGGACAGGGCGGACACCTCGGCCGGCAGCGGGCCGGGGTCGGCGACCAGCCGGTCGGCGGTGCCTTCGGTGTAGAAGGTGTAGCGGGCCGTGCCGTGGTCGTCCAGCGCGACCACCGCCAGCGTCGTCGGCTCGGGCCCGCGCTGCACCAGCGAGGTGTCCACTGTGGAACTGTGCAGCCGACGGAGCAGCGCGTCGCCGAACCGGTCGGTGGACAGCCGGGACAGGAACGCGACCGGCGCGCCCAGCCGACCGGCCGCGAGGGCGGTGTTGTACGGCCCGCCACCGAGCCGCGGCCACAGCGGCCGGAGCCCGTTCTCCACAGTGGACATCTCAGCGAACGCGTCCGGCACCAGGTCGACCAGCGCCTCACCACCCACCACGATCACCCGGCGATGCTATCCCACCGGCGAGCCACCGCTATACCGCCGAGCAGCAGCTCCGCCAGCGCGGTGAACGCCTCGGCGTCGGAGACGCCGGTGCGGGCGCGCACCACGCCGGTCTGGATGGCCTCGACGAGGACCCCGGCCATCTCCGCGACCAGCCCGGCGTGCACGTCGCGGAACACGCCGTCGGCCACGCCCCTGGCGATGAACTCCCGAATGCGGTCCGCGGCGGCGTGCGAGTTCCGCTCGTAGGTCTGCCGAGCCGGCGGGAACTCCGCCACGTCGCGCATGAAACCCGCCGACGCCCGGTTGAGCTCCTCGGACACTCCGGCCAGGTAGACCTCGATGACCTCGCGGGCGTCGTCGACGCCGGCGATCCGCCGCTCGATCCGCTCGGTGGCGCCCTTGAAGAAGTGGCCGACCACCCGCACCGCGAGCTGCTCCTTGCTCGGCGCCAGCGCGTACAGGGTCGACTTCGAGCAGCGCATGCGGGCCGCGAGGTCATCGAGGGTGAACGCCATGAACCCCTCGGCGAGGAACAGCTCCTCGAGCGCGGCGAGCAGGGCCCGCTGCCGGGCCGTGGGGCGGCGCCGGGCGGGCGAGGATCCGGTGTGCACGCGGCGAGCGTACGCGGAGCCCCTGCGCACGCCGCTGATAGTACTGCGAACGGACCTGCAGTACCATTTTCGGTACCGAACCCTGCTGTTACCCCGGAGGACGTCATGCCGGCCGACCGCCTCTTACCCACCACCGAGGCCGAGGACCTCGTCGCGCTCGCCAGGGAGATCGCGCGGGAGGAGCTCGCGCCGATCGCCGGCGAGTACGAGGAGGCCGGCCGGTTCCCGCGCGAGCAGTTCCGGCTGCTGGGCAAGTCCGGGCTGCTCGGGCTGCCCTACTCGCAGCGCTGGGGCGGCGGCGAGGTGCCCTACGAGGTCTACCTGCAGGTGCTGGAGGAGATCGCGGCCGCGTGGATGTCGGTCGGGGTGGGGCTGAGCGTGCACACCATGTCCTGCTTCGCGCTGGCCCATCACGGAACCGACGCGCAGCGGGACCGGTGGCTGCCGGCCATGCTGGAGGGTGGCCTGCTCGGCGCGTACGCACTGTCCGAGCCGCACGCCGGCTCGGACGCCGCCGCGCTGTCCACCCGGGCCCGGCGGGAGGGCGACGTCTACGTGGTCAACGGCACGAAGGCGTGGACCACCCACGGCGGCGAGGCCGACTTCTACACCACGATGGTGCGCACCGGGGAGACCGCCGACGGGAGCAGGGGCATCAGCTGCCTGCTGGTGGGGGCGGACACGCCCGGGCTGTCGGCGGCGCCGCCCGAGCGCAAGATGGGCATGACCGCGTCGACGACCGCGCAGATGATCTTTTCGGACGCCCGGGTGGACGCCGACCGGCTGATCGGGCACGAGGGCGAGGGGCTGCGGATCGCGCTGTCGGCGCTGAGCTCGGGGCGGCTGGGCATCGCCGCGTGTGCGGTGGGGCTCGCCCAGGCCGCGCTGGACGAGGCGGTGGCCTACGCCAGGCAGCGGAGCCAGTTCGGCCGGCGGATCATCGACTTCCAGGGCGTGGAGTTCCTGCTCGCCGACATGGCCGCCGCGGTGGACAGCGCGCGGGCGACCTACCTCGACGCCGCGCGCCGGCGCGACCGCGGACTGCCGTTCCGCCGCCAGGCGTCGGTGGCCAAGCTGGTCACCACCGACGCGGCGATGAAGGTGACCACCGACGCCGTCCAGGTCCTCGGCGGCGCCGGCTACACCCGCGACTTCCCGGCCGAGCGGTACATGCGCGAGGCCAAGGTGCCGCAGATCTTCGAGGGCACCAACCAGATCCAGCGCCTGGTCATCGCCCGCGAGCTCAAGCGATCCTGACGACCACGAGAGCTCCGTTCGGAACGGCGAGATCTCCGTTCGGGACCGCGAGTTCGACGTTCGGGCCCGGCTGGGACACCCTGCACGGATCAACACCCGGGAACCACCCCGGAACGGATATCACCCGGTGACGACGCGGATGCCCCAGCTGCCCCGCCACGACTCGCCGGGGTCGAGGTGGATCAGGTCGGTGCCGGAGTTCAGCGCGTCGGCGGGGCAGGTCATCGGCTCGACCGCCACCGCGCGACCCCGGCCGACGAGGTCCGCCGGGGTGAACACCTGCACCCATCCGAATGCCGGCTCGGTCCACACGTCCACCGTGGTGTCCGCGTGCGCGAGCAGGTGGTGGTACCGGCCGTCGGCGCCGGCTCGCAGCCCGGTGAACGTCGTGTCCAGGTCCAGCTCGCCGACCCGCCGCCCCTCGCGCAGGTCGTACCCGGTGCCCGCCACGTCCTGCTCCGGGCCGTAGGGCAGCTGCTCGTCGGGCAGGTGGGGCCGCACCCGCGTCGCGGAGAGCGTGAGCGTCAGCTCGTCGGTCGGCACGTCACCGATCCGGAGGTACGGATGCGTACCCACGCCGAACCCGATCGGCTCGGTGCCCTCGTTGCGCACCTCGTGGGTCACGGTCAGCTCGCGCGGCGCGAGGTCATAGCTGACCACCGCGTGCAGCGGCACCGGCCAGCCCGGCTCGTCCACCACGTCGACCGTCATCGTGATCGCCGACTCGGCGTGCTCGACCAGCCGCCACTCCTTGCGCCGCACCAGGCCGTGGATGGCGTTGCCGCGCGGCGGCTCGGTGACCTCCAGCCGCTGCGGCTCACCCCGGTGGGTCCAGCGCGCGTCCCTGGTGCGGTTCGGCCACGGCAGCAGGACCTGGCCCGCGCCCTTCGGCGGCGACTCCTCCGGGTCGAACGACTCGACGTACGGCGTGCCGCCGATCTCGAACGCGCGCAGACCGGCCCCGATCTCGGTGACCACGGCACGGGCACTGCCCCGAGTGAGCTCGAACTGTTCGCCGGTGCGATACGCCATGCGCGCGAATGTACCGGCCGGCTGGATGACCGGTCGTGCCACCAAGGGGGCCCTGGTGGCGGCCGGGGGACGTGGCTAGGAGAGCTTCTCCGGGTGCATCTCCGGCGGCTCCCGATGGCTGGCCCGCATGAACAACCAGTTCACTCCCCAGAGCACCACGCCGACGCCGAGCAGGATCAGCGCCACCGTGTAGTCCCGCCATGGGCGCCCGGACAGCCACGGGATCACCAGGTAGAGGCAGCACAACGCGGCCACGACGGGCAGCACGGTCGGCGCCCGGAAGTGCTCGTGCTCCACCTTCTCCCTGCGCAGCACCAGCACCGCCACGTTGACCACGGCGAACACCGCCAGCAGCAGCAACGCGGTGGTGCCGCCGAGCACCCCGATGTCCACGGTGGACACCAGCACGGCGGCGATGGCGCTGGTGAACACGATCGCCACCCACGGGCTGCGGCGGAACGGGTGCACGGTGCCGAACACCGGCGGGATGATCCGCTCGTTGGCCATGCCGTAGAGCAGCCGGCTGGCCATCAACATGTTGATCAGCGCCGAGTTGATCACGGCGAACAGCCCGATCGCGGAGAACACCTCGCGCGGGAAGCCCGGCGCCCCGACGTCGATCACCTTCAGCAGCGCGCCGCTCTTGGCCTCGGCCAGCTCGCCCGCCGGCACCAGCAGCGAGGACGTCACCGACACCAGAATGTAGATGGTGGCCGCGATGACCATGGCCCACAGCATGGCCTTCGGGAAGATCCGCGCCGGATCCTTGCATTCCTCGGCCATGTTCACCGAGTCCTCGAAGCCGACCATCGCGAAGAACGCCAGTGACGTCGCGGACGAGATCGCCACCAGCCACGTCTGGTCCTCGGTGTTGAACTCGGTGAGCCGGCCCGGCTCACCGTTGCCGTTGAGCACGGCCCAGACCCCGATGCCGATGATGATCGCCAGGCCGGACAGCTCGATGAGGGTGAGCACGAAGTTCGTCTTGACCGACTCGCTCACCCCGCGAAAGTTGATCAGGCCGAGGCCGACGATGAACAGCACCGGCACCACCCACGGCCACCACGGCAGCTCGACGAACTCGGCCAGGTAGGTGCCGCCGAACGCCACCGCCGCCGAGGACGCCGAGGTGATCCCGGAGGACATCACCGCGAACGCGACCAGGAAGGTCAGGAACGGCCGCCGGAACGCCTTGTTCGTGTACAGCGCGGCCCCCGCCGCCCTCGGGTACTTGCCAACCAGCTCGAGGTAGCTGAACGCGGTCATGAACGCCACCGCGAAGGCCAGCAGGAACGGCAGCCACAGCGCACCGCCGACCCGCCCGGCGACGACGCCGGTCAGCGCGTAGATCCCGGTGCCGATGATGTCGCCGACCACGAAGAACAGCAGCAGCCTCGACCCGATGACCCGCCGGAGTGCCGGCTGCCCGGTCGCCGTCCGATCGCTCGTCGTATCCGCCATGGCGGCAGAGTCTGCCGCATCGGTCAGGCCGGCGACAGGGCGGCACGGAAGTCAGTCGTCGGGGTCCGCCGCGGCGCGATAGCGCCAGAACGCCGGCAGCAGCGCCACGGCCAGCACCAGCAGGACCACGACCAGCGCGCCGCCACCGGTCGCCGCGGCCGCGGTGCCCACCCCCGCCGCGGCCCACCCGTGAGTGAGGTCGGCCAGCCGCGGCCCACCCGCGACGACCACGGTGAACACGCCCTGCAGCCGGCCGCGCATCTCATCGGTGGTGGCCGCCTGCAGGATCGCCGTCCGGTAGATCGAGCTGACCATGTCGGCGGCACCGCCGAGCGCCAGGAACGCCACGGCCAGCCACAGCGACCCGGACAGCCCGAAGCCGACCACCGCGAGTCCCCACACCCCAACCGCCACCACGACCGCGGCGCCCTGCCGGCGCACCCTGCCCACCCAGCCGGACATCAGGCCGGCCAGCAGCGCGCCGATCGGGATCGCCGCGAACAGCCAGCCGAGCGCGGCGCCACCGCCGGGCGGATCGCCGAAGGTCCGCTCGGCCATCTCGGGGAACAGGGCGCGGGGCATCCCGGCGATCATCGCGATGAGGTCGACCACGAACGAGGCGAGCAGCACCTTCCGCGCCGCCAGGTAGCGGAACCCGTCGACCACGTCGCGCAGGCCCGCCCTGCGCACCTGCCCGGACAGCGGCGGCATCGTGGGCAGCCGCCACACCGCCCACAACACGAGCACCAGCGCGACGGTGTCCACGAGGTACAAAGTGGACAAACCGACCACGGGGAGCAGCGCGCCGGCGGCCAGCGGGCCGAACACCGCGCCGAACATCATCATCGTGCCGGTGAGCGCGGCGGCCGGCGGCAGCAGGTGCTCGGGCACGAGCCGCGCCACGACCGCGTTGCGGGTGGGCATGTTGACCGCGAAGAACGCCTGGTTGACCGCCAGCAGCAGGAGCACGACCGCCACCGAGTCGAGCGCCAGGAACGCCTGCAGCCACAGCAGCGCCCCGCTGACCGCGATGCCGACGTTGCTGACCAGCAGCAGCGTCCGCCGGTCGACGGTGTCGGCGATCGCCCCGCCCCACAGCCCGAAGACCAGCAGCGGGACCAGGGCCACCCCGCCGGCCAGCCCGACGTAGCCCGAGGAGCCGGTGATGTCGAAGACCTGCTTGGGCACCGCGACCGCGGTGAGCTGGCTGCCGATCGAGGTCACCACGGAGCTCAGCCACAGCCGGCGGAACGCCGGGACGCGCAGCGGTCGGGTGTCGATGACGACCGAGCCGAGCAGCGTGCGGCTCCGCCGCGCCGACCCCGTTCGCACGGCGGCAAGCTTAGCGGGGCTAACTAACCTTTCACAGGTGACTTTCCCGACGCCGCGGGTCGGCCGCCGGTGAGGTCAGGGGGCGACCCGCTCGATCCGCCAGCCGTCGTCGTCGCGGACGTAACGCAGCCGGTCGTGCATGCGGTCCTCGCGGCCCTGCCAGAACTCGACGACCTCCGGCCGGATCCGCCAGCCACCCCAGTGCGGCGGCACCGGCACCCGCTCCACGTCGGCGAACTGCCGTTGCACCGCGTGCAGCGCGTTCTCCAGCGACCGCCGGCCCTCGACGACCCGTGACTGCGGGGAGGCCCACGCGCCGAGTTGCGACCCGCGCGGCCGGGACGCCCAGTAGGTGGCGGTCTCGGCGGCGCCCACCTTCTCCACCTCGCCGCGGATGTTCACCTGCCGGTGCAGGGCCAGCCAGGGGAAGGTGGCCGAGGCGTACCGGGTGACCGTCAGGTCATGGCTCTTGGCCGAGGTGTAGTTGGTGTAGAACACCACGCCGCGCGCGTCGAGGCCCTTGCACAGCACGGTCCGGGACGAGGGCCGGCCCTCGGCGTCGGCGGTGGCCAGGACCATGGCGTTCGGCTCGGCGGCCCCGGCGGCGATCGCGTCGTTCAACCACGCCTGGAGCTGCTCGGTCCAGGTCGGTGCCAGCCCGGACTCGTCGAGCGTCACGCTGTCGTAGGAGACGCGCATCCCGGGCAACCGTACGGTGACGTCCTCGACCTCGGCCACGTCGTCTACTTCCGGCATCGTCCGCCAACCTCCGCCCACGCATACCCCGACGGGCCGATCCGGCCCGTGCAGCCGACGGTATGCCTTCGGCGGCGGCGGGGAAACCTCTCGTTCGGTGACACCCGACACTCAGTGTGCTCGCGGCCCCGGCGCGCCCCTGGTGATGGCCGCCAACGTCATGCCCTTGATCTCCTCGGCGACGGCCGCGACCGGGTACGGCGGGTCGTGCGCCTGCCACTCGCGCAGCAGCCCGGTGACCGCGCCGACCACGGCGATCGCGGTCAGCCGGTAGTCCCGCCGCGGCGCCAAACCGTCCTCCGCCGCGCGGCCGGCCTCGGCCTCGATGAAGTCCGCCCATCGGCCCACCCACTCCTGGTGCTGCGCCTCCAGCGCGGCGCTCACCCCGACGGCCTCGACGTAGTTCAGCCGGGGCAGCCGGGGGTCGGTGGTGACCGCGCCGACGAAGGCGTCGACCAGCCGGCCGATCCGGGTCGGCGCGCCCGCGTCGGCCAGGTCCGCCAACTCGGCCCGCACCCGGTCGAGGGCGAGCTGATTGATCCGCGCGTGCAGCTCCAGCAGCACCTGCTCCTTCCCATCGAACTCCTCGTAGAAGTTGCGGGTGGACACCCCGGCGCGGGAGCACAGGTCGGCGATCTTCGTCGCCCGGTAGCCGGTCGACGTGAACTCGGCGAGCGCCGCGAGCAGCAGCCGTTCCCGACGCTCGGCACGCCGCTGGTCGACCGTGACGCCCCGGTAAGTCCGACCCAGCTGGGTCATCGAACCTCCCCTGTGTCTCGCGGGCCACCCGCACCCGGTCTGTCTCGCGGGCCACCCGCACCCGGTCTGTCTCGCGGCACACCCGCACCCGGTCGGCTCCCCGAGCGCCGCTCCGCAAGCTCCCCACGCTCACCCGGGAGAGCCTCCAGAAGACGGAACATGCGGTCACCAGCCTTGCCGAAATGGGCCATTCGGTCTACATTGCGGAAATCTCAGTTACCACTGTAGCCCGCATCACACCGGAGGACATCGTGGTCCGACGTCTCCTGGCCCCGCTGCTGCTCGCGGTGGCCCTGGTCGCCGCGCCCGCCGCGCCGATCGCCACCGCCGCGCCGCCACCGCCCCCACCGGCCGAGGACCCCTTCTACGTCCCGCCCGACCCACTGCCCGGCGCGCCCGGCGACGTGCTCCGGCAGCGGCAGGTCGACGTGTACGCCGAGCCGCTGCGCGTGCTGCCCGCGCCGGTGCGGGCGTGGCAGCTCCTCTACCGCTCGACCTCGGCCACCGGCGAGCCGAACGCCGTGTCCGGGATCCTGCTGGTGCCGCCGGTGCCCTGGTCGAACGGACCGCGGCCACTGGTCGCCTACGCCGTCGGCACGCACGGCCTCGGCGACTCCTGCGCGCCCTCCTACCGCCTGGCCACCGGAACGGAGAACGAGGTCGTGCTCATCGCGCAGGCCCTGACCAGGGGCTGGGCCGTGGTGCTGACCGACTACGAGGGCCTGGGCACGCCCGGCACGCACACCTACGCCACCGGCCAGTCCGAGGGCAGGGCGCTGCTCGACGCCGCTCGGGCCGCCCAGCGGGTGCCCGAGGCCGGGCTTGCCGCGGACGGGCCGGTCGGGCTGTTCGGCTACTCGCAGGGCGGCCAGGCCGTGGCGTTCGCGGCCGAGCTGCACCCGAGCTACGCGCCGGAGCTGCGGGTGGCCGGCGCGGCCCCCGGCGGGGTGCCGGCCGACCTCGTGGAGGTGGCGAAGTTCAACGACGGCGGGCCGGCGTTCGGGCTGGTGATCGGCGCGGCGACCGGGTTGGCCACGGCGTACCCGGACGTGCCGTTCGAGGAGATCCTCAACGACCGGGGCCGCGCGCTGGTCGAGCGGGTGAAGGAGGCGTGCACGGTGGAGCTCGGCGCGGCGGCGCCGTTCGGCCGGTTGGCGCAGTTCACCACCGTGCCCGATCCGCTGGACGACCCGCGCTGGCAGGCGCGGCTCGCCGAGAACCGGGCCGGGCAGCACGCGCCGAGCGCCCCGGTGTTCCTCTACCACGGCACGCTCGACGAGCTGATCCCGTACCGGGTCGGGCGCGACCTGCGTGACCGCTACTGCGACCGCGGCGCGACGGTGCGGTGGCAGCCGATCCCGCTCGCCGAGCACATCGCCGGGGTGGCCGCGGGCGGGCCGATCGCGATGGAGTGGCTCGGCCAGCGGTTCGCCGGGGCACCCGTGGTCGACTCCTGCGGGGCGCGGGCGGAGTAGGGGGACGGCGGTCGGCATCCGCGGGGCAGGGCGGGTGCCGACCGCCGTTCACGCGGGATTTGCCGTTCGAATGGCCCGGCAGGCTGAATCGTTCTCATCCCGTGCCCGTCGATACAATCCGCCCGGAAGTAGCCCCTCACCAGGGGTGACAGCGGCGAGACAGTCCGGCTACTTCCGCTCTCTCTGGTATGCGTGACCGAAAGCACGACAGGTTTCGATTGCTACCCGCGGGTGAAGAGGAGCACTGTTTGTCCGAACGTGCGATGAGGCGCGCCGTGCGTGTCCCCCTCTCGCATGTGGGACCACACCTGTCAGGGAACACGCGTCGAAAGGTCGATCCGGTGACTACGTCAGTGCCTGTCTCGAACGGTCGGACCACCTCGGAGCCGGACGACGGATTCCGGCCTGGCCTGGAGGGCGTGGTCGCCTTCCGCACGGAGATCGCCGAACCGGACCGGGACGGCGGAGCCCTGCGCTACCGCGGGGTGGACATCGAGGACCTCGCCGGCGCGGTGACGTTCGGCGACGTGTGGGGGCTGCTCGTCGACGGCCGCTTCGACAACGGCCTCACCCCCGCCGAGTCCTTCCCCATCCCGGTGCACACCGGTGACGTACGGGTGGACGTGCAGGCGGCGCTGGCCATGCTCGCACCCATCTGGGGATTCCAGCCACTGCTGGACATCGACGACGAGACCGCGCGTGACCAGCTGGCCCGCGCCTCGGTGATGGCGCTGTCCTATGTGGCGCAGTCCGCCCGCGGCCTCGGGGTGCCGGCGGTGCCGCAGTCGCGGGTGGACGAGGCGACGTCGATCACCGAGCGGTTCATGGTGCGCTGGCGGGGCGAGCCGGACCCCGCGCACGTGAAGGCCGTCGACGCCTACTGGGTGTCCGCCGCCGAGCACGGCCTCAACGCCTCCACCTTCACCGCGAGGGTGATCGCCTCCACCGGCACCGACGTCGCCGCCGCGCTGTCCGGCGCGATCGGGGCGATGTCCGGCCCGCTGCACGGCGGGGCGCCGGCCAGGGTGCTGCCGATGATCGCCGAGGTGGAGCGGGTCGGCGACGCCCGCGCGGTGGTCAAGGGCATCCTCGACCGCAAGGAGCGGCTGATGGGCTTCGGGCACCGGGTGTACCGGGCCGAGGACCCGCGGGCCAGGGTGCTCCGCCGCACCTGCCGGGAGCTGGGCGCCGAGCGGTACGAGGTCGCGGCGGCGCTGGAGCAGGCCGCGCTCGCCGAGCTGCGGGAGCGGCGGCCGGACCGGGCGATCGAGACCAACGTCGAGTTCTGGGCCGCGGTGATCCTGGACTTCGCGGAGGTGCCGCCGCACATGATGCCGGCGATGTTCACCTCGGCGCGGACCGCCGGCTGGGCCGCGCACATCCTCGAGCAGAAGCGGACCGGCCGGCTGGTGCGCCCCTCGGCGACCTACGTGGGCCCCGGGCCGCGCAAGCCCGAGGAGGTCGAGGGCTGGGACTCGGTCGCCGCGCGCTGAGCGCTCCGCTCGAGCCGTTCGACCCGCGCGACGAAGTCCGCCACCGCGGGGTCGTGGCCAGCGGTGGCGGTGACCATGGCGACGAGCTGGTCGACCAGCCACCCGGCGAGCTCGGCCCGGGGCGGGACGCCCTCCTCCAGCCAGCTCAGCAGCGCGCCCTCGACCACGGCGGTCCAGCAGCGCAGGGTCACCAGCAGCATCGGGCCGGGTTCGGTGACCCCGACGTCGGTCAGGATCACCGCGACGGCACGGTCGCGCACCTCGTCGACCACGGCGTCGGTCTCGGAGGTCGCGATGACCGAGCCGCTGCGCAGCAGCGCCACGTAGCCGGCGCGGTAGGACTCGGCGACCTCGATGAGCCCGCGCAGGGCGGCGCGCAGCCGGTGCAGCGGCGGGCCGGGCTCGCGGTGGGCCAGCCGGTCGATGAGCCCCTCGGTCACCGAGCGCAGCGCGGCCAGGTGCAGCTCGCCGATGTTGGCGAAGTAGCGGTAGAACAGCGCGCGGGAGACGCCGGCGTGGGCCACGACGTCGTCCACCGAGACCCGCTCGGGGCGGTGCCGGCCGAACAGCTCCAGCGCGGCGGCGATGAGGTGCTCGCGGCGGGCCTGCGGGGACATCCGCCGCGGGGCGCGGCGGATCACCGGGGCGTTGACCGGGGCGTTCACCGGGGCGCGAGGTCCATCCGGGCCACCACGCGCAGCATGCCCGGGGTGAGCCGGGACAGCACCAGCGCCGCCTTGGCCTCCGGAGTGGACGGTGCGATCGGTCGATCGCGCTCCACCGCGCGGAGGATGTCCCTCGCCACCTTCTCCGGTCCGAACCCGCGCCGGGCGTAGAGCCGGGTGACGGCCTTCCGGCGGCGCTCCTCCTCCGCGGGGTCCATCCCGACGAAGCGGCTGGTGCGGGTGATGTCGGTGTGCACGACGCCGGGGCAGACGGCGGTGACGCCGATGTTCTCGTGGTGCAGCTCGGCCCGCAGGCACTCGCTGAGCATCAGCACCGCGGCCTTCGTCGTGGAGTAGGCGGGCAGGATCTTCGACGGGGTGTAGGCGGCCATCGAGGCGATGTTGACGATGTGCCCGCCCTCGCCGCGCTCGACGAGCTGCGCGGCGAAGGCGCGGCAGCCGTGGATCACGCCCCACAGGTTGACGTCGACGACGCGTTCCCAGTCCTCTTCGGTGGTGTCCAGGAAGGACCCGCCCAACCCGATGCCGGCGTTGTTCACCACGATGTCCGGGACGCCGTGCTCGGCGCGGACCCGCTCGGCGAGCGCGGCGACCTGGGCACCGTCGGCGGAGTCCACGGTGTACGCCGCTGCGCTGCGGCCGAGCTCCCGGACACGGGTCGCGGTGCCCTCGGCGGTGTCGCCGCGGATGTCGGTGACCACGACGTCGGCGCCCTGCTCGGCGAAGGCGAGTGCGGTGGCGCGGCCGATGCCGCTGCCCGCGCCGGTGACCACCACCAGTCGGCCGGGGAAGCGTTTGCCGTTCGCCGCGCCGATTCGGGTGCGGTGGAGGGCACGCGACTCCGCGGCGCCCTCGGTGTGCGCGACCAGCTCGGCCGTGGCGCGGGCGACCAGTGCCGGCTTCTCCCTGGTGACCCAGTGGCCGGCGGTGACCGGGCGGACGTGGAGGTTCGGCACCCAGCGGGCGATGCCGGTCTGCAGCGGGGGGCTGACGTAGTGGTCCCGGGACGGGGCGATCACCTGCACGGGGACGTGCGTGGTGCGCGGCGCCGGCCGGCCGAGTCGGGGCAGCATGTTGGCGCGGTAGAGCTGGAGGCCGTGCACGCCGTCGTCGGTGCGGGGTGCCGGCGCTGCGGGCTCGACGGCGGCGAGGACGCGGCGGACGAGGCCGAGGCGCCAGCACAGCTCGGGGACGAGTGGGAGCTGGAAGAAGGCGATGTAGCCGGAGTGCAGGAACTGGCGCAGCGCGTCGCGGAGCTTGCGCGGGTGGGGGCGGAGCTGGGCGCGGAACCAGGCGCCGGCGTAGTCGAGGTCGGGGCCGGAGATCGAGGTGTACGACGCGACGCGGTGCCGCGGCAGGGCGCCGGAGGTGAGGGCGTGCCAGGCCTGGATGGAGCCCCAGTCGTGGGCAAGGAGATGGGCCGGCCGGTCGGGGCTGGCCGACTCGACGACGGCGGCGAGGTCGGCGGCCAGGCGGTCGAGGCGGTAGGCCGCGCGGTCCCTCGGCTTGTCCGACGCGCCGGCGCCACGGACGTCGTAGACCACGACGCGGTGGCGCGTCGCCAGCTCGGCGGCCACGGGGTCCCACATCGACCCGTTGTCGGGATAGCCGTGCACGCACACGACGACCGGACCGTCCTCGGGCCCGGTGACCCGCACCGCCAGACGCACTCCGTCGGGCGCCGTCACCCACGTATGAGACATGTTGTCATGTTAGACATTGTGTCAATAGCGCACTGTTCCCGCTGGTCATCGGGCACTACTGAGGGTGAGTGATGGCTCCCCGGTCCCGCGAACCCATCCGCCGCGCCCCCTCCGGACGATCGGCGGTCCGCCGGTGAGCGCTCAGCGGCGGGCGCGCCGGGTCAGCAGGACGGCGCCCCAGGTCCACACGGTGTCGACGAGCCAGATGAGTGTCCAGACGCGACTGACGTTCAGCAGCCAGTGGCCGCTGGAGTTCCAGATCCACTCGGCCTCGTGCGGACCGCCGAACACGGCCTCGACCGGCCAGGAGTAGCCGAACACCGCCAGCGCCCCCTGCCCGACCACGAACAGCACGCAGTGCCCGACCCAGTTCCGCACGTTCCTGGCATTCCGGGCGTCCCCGCTCTCCGAAGACCGGGTGGGGGTGTCACCGGGTGGGGACTCCGGTTCGCGTGGCAGCGGTTTCGGGTCCTGGTCCGCGGTGTGTTCCGCGGCCGGCTCCGGGGGCTCGACAGGGTACTCCGACACGCCGACCCTGCGGACCGCGACGCGCACGGCCAGTGCGCCGAGCAGCAACAGCGCCGCCGCGCCGAGGCACGCCCACTGCCACCCGTCACGGGCCTGGTACAGCTGGCCGGCCGCGAAGGTGCCCACCGTGGCGCCGAGCAGGGTCGCGCTCTCGTAGATGCCCATCCCGCGCCCGAGGCGCATCGAGTGGACCGGCAACGGCTGGGAGGAGTGGACGGTCGGCGAGCCGATCCCCGGCAAGCTGGCCCAGCTCAGCTACCGGCGCAGCTCCTTCGGCGCCACCCACGGCTACGGCTACGGCAGCAACGCCGGCTGGTCCACCCGCGCCTCGATGGCCACGATCGCCGCGCAGGACCACGGCCAGTTCGATCACGACTACCACCTGTGGAAGACCGACAACGGCCGCCCCTACCTGGACGAGGGCGCCGGCAACCCGTTCTGGATGCGGAACTGGAAGCGCTGCTCCAGCCCGCGCTGCCTCGGCGGGCGCACCACCAGCACCGAGTACTACCTCGCCACGGCGAACGCCACGGCCACCGACCGCAGGGACACCATCTGGCACTGGCGCACCGCGCTGGCCGACGGCCGCGGCGAGCACTGCTACACCGGCAACTCCCACGTCAAGCCGTTGATGCAGATCATCGACAGCGACGGTGGCTTCCACGGCTGGGTCGGCGTCGAGGCGTCGCTGAACCAGACCGTGCCCAGCCAGGGCACCTCCGGCGACGACATCGGCGTCTTCCAGATCAGCCGCTTCTGACGGCGGGGCGCGATCCGCGACCGGCCGCTCTCGACCCCGGCGGCCCGGTGTGGCCGCACCGTCCACTGCCATGAAGGACCTTCCTGGCAGTGGACGCGATCAAGGTGGCCTGCATGGCGTTCCGAGGGACGAGGAGGCACTTGACGGCGCTGGGGCCCGCTGAGATGCTTTGCCATCCTAACGATATGGCGGAAGTCACATTCCGCGATACGGAAGGGTGCGTCTGGCATGGACAACCTCGCCGTCCGCGGCGTCGTCGCGCTGGCTCCCATCCTGGTGATCGGCGTCCTGCTGGTCGGGTTCCGCTGGCCGGCGAAGTACGCGATGCCGGTGGGGTTCGCCGTCGTGGTCGCCACCGCCGCGCTGGCCTGGGAGGTCGACCCGGTGGTGATCGCCGCCTCCGGCATCGAGGGCCTCGTCCTCGCGCTCGGCCTGCTCTACATCGTGTTCGGCGCCCTGCTCCTGCTCGGCACGCTCGGCCGCAGCGGTGCCCTGTCGTCGATCCGTGCCACGTTCACCGACATCAGCCCGGACCGGAGGATCCAGGCGGTCATCATCGGCTGGCTGTTCGGCAGCTTCATCGAGGGCGCGTCGGGCTTCGGCACGCCGGCCGCGGTGGTGGCGCCGCTGCTGCTCGCGCTCGGCTTCCCGGCGATGGCCGCGGTCATGGTCGGCCTCGTCATCCAGAGCACGCCGGTCACCTTCGGCGCGGTCGGCACCCCGATACTCGTCGGCGTCAACGACGGCCTCGCCGGCAGCACCGCCGTGGAGCGGCGGATCTCCGTGCTCGGGGTGGACCTGCCCGAGTACGTCTCCCGCATCGCGCTGGACGCCGCGCTGATGCACGCCATCATCGGCACGCTGATCCCGCTGTTCCTCTGCTGCATGCTCACCGGCTTCTTCGGCGAGCGCCGCCGCTTCGGCGAGGGCCTGCGGGTCTGGCGGTTCGCCCTGTTCGCCGCCCTGGCGATGACCGTGCCCTACCTGGTGGTCGCCGCCCTGCTCGGCCCCGAGTTCCCGGCGCTGCTCGGCGGGCTGGTCGGGCTGGCCATCGTGGTCACCGCCGCCCGGCGCGGCCTGTTCCTGCCCGAGCGGACCTGGGACTTCCCGCCGCGGCACCGCTGGCAGGACCGCTGGACGGGCGACGTCGAGCCGGACGGCGAGGTGACCGGGCAACGCCCTCGTCGGATGCACCCCGCCCGGGCGTGGGCCCCGTACCTGCTGGTGGCCGTGCTGCTCGTGCTCACCAGGGCGGTCGAGCCGGTCAAGGAGTTCCTCACCGGGCTGTCGGTGGACTTCGACGGCATCCTCGGCACCGAGGTCTCGGAGCGCCTGCAGCCGTTCTACCTGCCCGGGTTCATCCTGATCGTCGCCAGCGTGGCCGCCTACGGCCTGCACCGGATGAGCAGGGCGCAGATCGCCGCGTCCTGGCGGATCGCCGGCCGGCAGATCGCCGGGGCGGCCGTCGCGCTGCTGTTCGCGCTTCCGCTGGTGCGGATCTTCATCAACTCCGAGCTCAACGACGCCGGCTTCCCGAGCATGCCGCTGGCGCTGGCCGACGGCGCCGCCACGCTCGCCGGGGACGCGTGGCCGCTGCTGGCACCCTGGATCGGCGCGCTGGGCGCGTT
Organism: Amycolatopsis arida; assembly: GCF_900115565.1. GTDB lineage: Bacteria > Actinomycetota > Actinomycetes > Mycobacteriales > Pseudonocardiaceae > Yuhushiella > Yuhushiella arida. Next base: position 692,042 of record NZ_FOWW01000002.1, read on the forward strand.
CGTCGCGGGCAGCAACACGGTGAGCAACCTGATGTTCTCGCTGTTCCAGTTCTCCACCGCCGAGCAGATCGGGGTGCCGCCGGAGACCGTGGTGGCCGGGCAGGCGGTCGGCGGCGCCGCCGGCAACATGATCACCGTGCACAACGTCGTGGCCGCCTCGGCCACCGTCGGCCTGCTCGGCCGGGAGGGCGACCTCATCCGGAAGACGGTCTTCCCGATGACGTACTACTGCCTCACCGCCGGCGCGCTGACCTACGTGCTGGCGAACGGGTTCGCACCGAACGCCGGAACGGCCCTGCTGGCGGTGATCGTGGTCGCGCTCGGCATGATCGTGTGGTGGCTGCGCCGGCGCGCGCCGGCGGCGGCAGAATGACGGCATGCTGCCGACCACCCAGCTCGCCCTGCTCCGCCGCATCGCCACCGAACAGTCGACCAACCGCGCGCCGTCCCTGGTCGCCGGCGTCGTCCGGGACGGCGAGCTGGTCTGGTCGGGCAGCCGCGGCTTCCTCGACGGCACCACCGGCGAGACCCCGGACGACGACACCCAGTACCGGCTCGGGTCGATCACCAAGTCCCTGGTCGCCGCGATGGTCCTGCGGCTGCGGGACGAGGGCGGGGTCGACCTGAACGACCCGGTGGGCGAGCACGTGCCGGGCACCGCACTCGGCGACTGCACGGTCGCCCAGCTCCTGGCGCACACCGGCGGGATCACCGCCGAGTCGCCGGGCTCGTGGTGGGAGCGCAGCCCCGGCGGCGACTGGGACGCGCTGGCCGCCACCCTCACCGCGGAGCAGCGCAAGCACCGGCCCGGCCGGCGGTTCCACTACTCCAACGTCGGCTACGGCGTGCTCGGCGAGCTGGTGGCCCGGCACCGCGGCACCGGCTGGCTGGAGGCGCTGCGGGCGGAGGTGCTCGAACCGCTCGGCATGTCCAGGACGAGCCCGCACCCGCGGGGCCGGCACGCGCCCGGCTGGGCGGTGCACCCGTTCGCCGACGTGCTGCTGCCGGAGCCGTCGCCCGACGCCGGCGCGATGGCCCCCGCCGGGCAGCTGTGGTCGACCGTGCGCGACCTCGCCCGCTGGACCGCGTTCGTCGGCGGGCACACCGGCGAGGTGCTGAACCCGGACACCGTCGCGGAGATGCGCGAGGTCATCATCGTGGAGGACGGCCCCCAGTGGACCGCCGGGTACGGGCTCGGCCTCCAACTCGTCCGCGCGGGCGGGCGGATGCTCGCCGGGCACACCGGCTCGATGCCCGGCTTCCTCGCCTGCAACCTGGTCGACACCGGCACCGGGACGGGCGCGCTGGCGATGACCAACACCACGTCCGGGGTGGCGATCCTCGGGCTGGTGGTGGACCTGATCTCGATCGTCGACGACTACGAGCCGAAGCTGCCCGAGGAGTGGCGGCCGAGCGCGGTCGACCCGGCGCTGCTGCCGCTGACCGGGCTCTGGCACTGGGGACCGGCGCCGTTCCACCTGCGGCTGCTGCCCGGCGGCTGGCTGCACCTCGGCCCGGTGAGCGGCAACGGGCGGGCGTCCCGGTTCCAGCCGGCGGGCACCGACGAGTGGGTCGGTCTGGACGGCTACTACGCCGGCGAGACGCTGCGCGTGGTCCGCGCCGCGGACGGCACGCCGAGTCACCTCGACCTGGCGACCTTCGTCTTCACCCGCACCCCGTACGACCCGGCCGCGCCGATCCCCGGCGGGGTGGACGAGGACGGGTGGCGCACCGGATGAGCGCCACGAGCGGCGCACCTGAGAGACTGCGCCCCATGACCGACGCCGCTGAGTTGACCATCCCCGCCGAGCTCAAGCCCGCCGACGGGCGGTTCGGCTGCGGACCGTCGAAGGTCCGCCCCGAGCAGATCGCGAACCTGGCGAAGGACGGTGCCGCGCTGATGGGCACCTCTCACCGGCAGCAGCCGGTGAGGTCCCTGGTCGGCCGGGTGCGCGAGGGGCTGGGCGCGCTGTTCTCCCTGCCCGACGGCTACGAGGTCGTGCTGGGCAACGGTGGCACGACGGCGTTCTGGGACGCGGCGGCGTTCGGCCTGGTCCGGGAGCGGGCCCAGCACTTCACCTACGGGGAGTTCTCCGCGAAGTTCGCCGCGGTGACCGCCGGCGCGCCGTTCCTCGCCGACCCCATCGTGGTGAAGGCCGAGCCGGGCAGCGCGCCGGAGATCACCTACCAGCGGGACGCCGACCTGGTGGGGTGGGCGCACAACGAGACGTCGACCGGGGTGGCCGTTCCGGTGCGCCGGCCGGCCGGCAGCGAGGGCGCGCTGGTGGCCATCGACGCCACGTCCGGCGCCGGCGGTCTCCCGGTGCGCGCCGAGGACTTCGACGTGTACTACTTCGCGCCGCAGAAGTCGTTCGCCTCCGACGGCGGGCTGTGGCTGGCGCTGATGTCGCCCGCGGCGCTCGACCGGGTCACCGAGATCGGTGCGTCCGACCGCTGGGTGCCGGAGTTCCTGTCGCTGAGCACCGCGCTGGACAACTCGCGCAAGAACCAGACCTACAACACGCCCGCGGTGGCGACGCTGTTCCTGCTGGCCGACCAGATCGAGTGGATGCTCGGCAACGGCGGCCTGGACTGGGCCACCCGGCGGACCGCGGAGAGCTCGGCCCGGCTGTACGAGTGGGCGGAGAAGACGAGCTACACCACCCCGTTCGTCCGCGACCCCGAGCTGCGCTCCCAGGTGGTCGGCACGGTCGACTTCGCCGAGGAGGTGGACGCCGCCGCGGTGGCGAAGGTGCTGCGCGCGAACGGGATCGTCGACGTGGAGCCCTACCGCAAGCTCGGCCGCAACCAGCTGCGGGTGGGCCTGTTCCCGGCGATCGACCCGGACGACGTGACCGCGCTGACCCGCTGCGTGGAGTGGGCCGTCGAGCGGCTGGGCTGAGTCCACCCCGGCAACGCCACTCCCAGCGACGGCACACCCAGCGACGGCACACCCGGCGGTGCCGCCGGGCGCGCCGCCCGACCGGGCGACGTCCGCCGTGTCGGCGTGCGTGTTCCCCGCCCCGTCCGTCATGATCACATCGGATGGGTGAAGGCTCGGCGCGCCTCGGACGTCAAGGCGACGCGCCGTCCTAACGTAGACACCCACAAAGGTGAAGTAACCGGGAGGACGGGCATGCGGACGCTACGGGTGGTCGGGCTGCACGAGGACGGCAAGTCCATCGTGTGCGAAGACCCGGCGCGCCGCGAGCGGTTCCTCCTGCCCGCCGACGAGCGTTTGCGCGCGGCCGCCCGCGGTGACGTGACTCGCCTCGGCCAGATCGAAATCGAGCTGGAGAGCCAGATGCGCCCACGCGAGATCCAGGCCCGCATCCGGGCGGGGGAGTCCGTCGAGCAGGTCGCCACGTCGTCCGGGGTGCCGATGCCCCGCGTCGAGCGGTTCGCCTACCCCGTGCTGCTCGAACGGTCCCGTACCGCGGAGCTGGCCCAGCAGGCGCACCCGGTGCGCGAGGACGGCCCCGACGTGCAGACCCTCGGCGAGGTCGTCGCCTACGCGTTCGGCGTGCGTGGCCAGGACTACTCGCAGGCCGAGTGGGACGCCTGGCGCGGCGACGACGGCCGGTGGGTGGTCGCGCTGCGCTGGCGCGCCGGCCGGTCGGACCTGCGCGCGCACTGGTGCTTCTCCCCCGGTGCGCATGGCGGCACCGTGACTCCGCTGGACGAGCACGCCGAGGCGCTGCTCGACCCGCACGCCCAGCGCCCGCGGACACTGCGGGCCATCGGAGGGGCCACTGGAGGGGCCACTGGAGCCCCGGCCTCGGCGCAGCCCACGCTGGAGGAGGGCGCCGAACCCGACGGCGACGGGACGGTGATCGAGGCGCCGCTGCGGGAACCCGCCGAGGACGACACCACCGAGTTCCCGAAGGTGCCGAGCGAGGACCGCGGCACGGCGCCGGAGCAGCCAGGCCGTCCGGTGAAGGGCAGGAAGGGTCACCCGGTGGTGCCCGCGTGGGAGGACGTCCTGCTCGGGGTGCGCTCCCAGCGCGGCTGACCCGCCGGCTCGGCCGGCACCCCACACCGGTCACCGCGCCTCCCCCGCCCGACCACCCCGCCGAGCGTCCGGTGGCGCGCTGTCCGGGTGGACGCTCTCCGGATGGGCACTGTCCGGATGGGCGCTCTTTAGCTGCGCGACCAGGCGCTTCGGCGCGACCTGCCGGTAGGCGTCGGTGATGATCTCGGCGACCTCGGTCCAGTCGACGTCCACGTCGAGCCGCACCCCCAGCCACCCTCGGTACCCCACATAGGGCGGGCGGAAGAACCGCTCCGGGTCCTCGGCCACCATCTCCTCCTGCACCCCCGGCGGTGCGGCGCACCAGAAGCCCAGCCGGTCGTCGTGATGGTGGTCGGCGTACATCACGAACGTCTTCTTGCCGCGGACGAACCACGTCGGCTCGCCGTGGCTGATCCGCTCCGTCGTCTCGGGCAGCGCCAGGCAGACGCGCCGCAGCGCCTCCAGTGGGTCCTCGGCCATGCCGGCATTGTCCCGCGGGGTCCGACAGTTCCGGGGTACGCGACCGATCCCGCTCACCAGGCGATGGTGAGCACCCCGATCCACGACAGCGCGACCCCGGCGGTCGCGCCGAGCACGATCCAGCGCACCACCGGCAGCCCGCGCGCCAACCACAGCGACGGCGCCATGCCCGCGGTGACCACCGCGGTCGCGACGATCGCCACCCACCCGCTGGTCGAGGCGGCCAGGGTGTGCGCCAGCGCGAGCACGGCCACCACGACCACGACGCCGGCGAACCCCGCGACGACCAGCCCGGTGGCCCACGGCGTCGGCTCCGGCGAGCCCGCGGTGCCGCCGGCGGCCGGCGGCACCGTGGAGGGCCGATCGGTCACCGGGTCCCGGTAGCGCACCGGCTGGCCCAGTGCCGTGGCGACCCGAGCGGCCAGCTGCCGGCCACGCCGGGACACCACCGCGGCGGCCTCGACGTCCGGTCCCGCGCCGGACCTGCGCACCGCGGCGGCGACCCGCGCCCACTCGTGCAGCGCCTCAACCAGCTCCCGGTCGAGCCGGCGGCCGGTGGACCGGACCGCGCCGGACAGCACCGCCCGCTCGCCCTGCACCCGCAGCTCCACCGCGCCGGCTCCCGCCCTTCGACCTACCTTTCCGGACAACTTACCCACGCCCGGTCAGCTCGTGGAACGCGATCGCCGCCGCGGTCGCGACGTTGAGCGAGTCCACGCCCGCGGCCATCGGGATCCGCACCGCGACATCGGCGGCGGCCAGCGCCGCCGGGGACAGCCCGGGGCCCTCCGCGCCGAGCAGCAATGCCACCCGGTCCGGTGCGGACCGCCGGAACGCGCGCAGGTCCAGCGCGTCCGGCCGCGGGGTGAGCGCGGCGAGCCGGACGCCGTCCGCGCGCAACCGGTCGAGCCCGCCCGGCCACTCGCGCACCGGCGCGAACGGCACCCGCAGCACGTTGCCCATCGAGACCCGCACGCTGCGCCGGTAGAGCGGGTCGGAGCAGCCGGGCCCGAGCAGCACCCCGCCCACACCGAGCGCGGCGGCGTTGCGGAACAGCGCGCCGAGGTTCTCGTGGTCGCCGACGCCTTCGAGCACGGCGAGCACCCGCGCGCCCGCGGCCACCTGGTCGGCGGTGAGCGGTTCCGGCCGGCCGGCCACCGCCAGCACGCCCCGGTTGAGGTGGAAGCCCACGACCCGCGCCATCGTGTCGGCCGAGGTGACGTAGGCGGGCACCGCCATGTCGGCCAGGTCGGCGGCGAGCTCGTCGATGCGCCGCCGCACGCCCAGCACCGCCCGGACCGGGTAGCGCGAGGCCAGCAGCCGGCGCACCACCACGGTGCCCTCGGCGATCACCAGTCCCCGCCCGCCCGGCCGATCGGGCCGGCGGTCGGCCGTGGTCAGGTCGCGAAAGTCGGTCAGCCGCGGGTCGCCGGCGTCGTCGGTGAAGATCAGCTCGGCCACGCGACGAGTCTGCCACCCGCCCTGCCCGCCGCCACACGGGTCGGCATTGCTCAGAGTTAGGTGCGAGTGACACAGAGCACCAGTTTGGCCGCTAGCCCCATGGGCATCACTGTGTAACCGTTGTCCGCCGGGCAACGCAGCGCCAAGGCCCTCCGGTGAGCCGAGGCCGACGAGAAGCGGGGATGCGCCGTGGGCAAAGACGTGTCGTCGTCGGATCCGATCGAGCCGCGGGACCGAGGCCGGTACCGCCGCAAGGTGCAGCGCTGCCTGGACACGCTGGCCAGGATGCTGGCCGATGGCAGCTTCTCCTTCCCGCGCAAGCACATCGGCCTCGAGCTGGAGCTGAACCTCGTCGACACGTCGATGCGCCCGTCGATGACCAACGCGATCGTGCTGGAGGCGCTGGACAACCCGTCGTTCACCACCGAGCTCAGCCAGCACAACATCGAACTGAACGTGCCACCCCGGCCGCTGGACGGCGACTCCGCGCTCGAGCTGGAACGGGAGCTGCACCGTTACCTGGACGAGGCCGGCGCCAAGGCGCGGGAGACCGGTTCGACGCTGGCGATGATCGGCATCCTGCCGACGCTCACCGAGGACCACTTCGACCAGAAGTGGCTGACCAACAGCGCCCGCTACTCCCTGCTCAACGACCAGATCTTCGCCGCCCGCGGCGAGCAGACCGTGCTGTCCATGGAGGGCACGGCACTGCCGGGGCGCAAGCCCGAGCGGTTGCGCGCGCTCGCCGAGTCGATCCTGCCGGAGGCGGCGTGCACCTCCGTGCAGCTGCACCTGCAGGTGGCGCCCGAGGAGTTCGCCCCACACTGGAACGCCGCGCAGTGCCTGGCCGGCGTGCAGGTGGCGCTGGGCGCGAACTCGCCGTTCCTGCTGCGCAGGGCGCTGTGGCACGAGACCCGCATCCCGCTGTTCCTGCAGGCCACCGACACCCGGCCCGAGGAGCTGAAGAACCAGGGGGTGCGGCCACGGGTGTGGTTCGGCGAGCGGTGGATCACCTCGATCTTCGACCTGTTCGAGGAGAACGTCCGGTACTTCCCCGGGCTGCTGCCGGAGACCGACTCGGAGGACCCGATCGAGGCGCTGGACGCCGGCAAGGCGCCGAAGCTCACCGAGCTGCGGCTGCACAACGGCACGGTGTGGCGGTGGAACCGGCCGGTGTACGACGTGGTGGACGACCAGCCGCACCTGCGGGTGGAGAACCGGGTGCTGCCGGCCGGCCCGACCGTGGTGGACATCATGGCCAACGCGGCGTTCTTCTACGGCGCGCAGCGCGCGCTGGCCGATGCCGAACGTCCGTTGTGGACACAGATGTCGTTCCAGGCGGCCGAGGAGAACCTCTACGCCGGCGCGCGCAACGGGTTCGACGCGCAGCTCTACTGGCCGGGCATCGGCTGGATCCCGCCGGACGAGCTGGTGCTGCGGGTGCTGCTGCCGCTCGCCCACGAGGGACTCCGGCAGTCCGATGTGTCCGACGCGGCGCGCGAGCGCTACCTCGGGGTCATCGAGCAGCGCTGCCTCACCAAGCGCACCGGCGCGGCCTGGCAGCGCGAGGTGGTGGCCGCGGAGGAGGACCGCGGCGCCGACCGGGAGGCCGCGCTCACCCGGATGCTCGCCCGCTACCTCGAGCTGTCCCGCACCGGCGACCCGGTCCACACCTGGCCACTCGACTGACGCGAGATCGACGTTCGGTACCGCGAGTTCCACGCTCGGCGTGCCCTGCCGGCCCCTCCGGGGACGCGCTCGACATCCCGAACGTGGATCTCGTCGTCTCGAGCGTAGATTTCGTGGTCTCGGACGTAGATCTCGCGAGGGGTGCGCACATGCCGAAGATCATCGGCGGCTCGCTGGCCGGACACCGGGAGGAGGTGCGCGCGCGGGTGTTCGCCGCGCTGCGGCGCCAGCTCTACGAGCGCGGGTTCGACGCGGTGACACTGGCCGGCGTGGCGGCCGAGGCGGGGGTGGGCCGCACCGCGATCTACAACCACTTCACCGACAAGGAACACCTGCTGGTGGCGTTCGTGGAGGAGGAGGCCGACCGGTACGTGCGGCGGCTGCGGGAGGCGGTGGCGGCGGTCGGCGACCCGGTGGAACGGCTGGCGACGTTCGTCCGGCTGCAGCTGCGCGCGCTCGCCGAGCACCACCTGCCCCCCGGCGGCGCGCTGGCCGGCACGCTCGCGCCGGCCGCCTACCAGCGGGTGGCCGCGCACGGCGACCCGATCGCCGAGCAGCTACGGGAGATCGTCGTCGCCGCCATCAGGGCAGGGCGGATCGAGCCGGAGGACCCGGACGTCCTGGTACCGATGATCACCGCGGCGTTGGCCGTCCGGCAGGTCGTCGACGTGCCACCCGACCGGCTCGACCAGGTGGTGGAGGCCGCGGTGCGGTTCGTGCTCCGCGCCGTCGGGGTGAAATCCTCGAATTAGGGTAGCCTTACTCAAGGATCTGGCCTACGCTCTTTCTGACAGGCTGTCATATCCACGGCAGGTCAGGGAGGCGGCGCAATGGCGGCACCCACGACGAACCCGGCACTCGACCAGGTCCCGTTCTCCCAGGCGTTGCGGGAGTCGACCCGCGAGGCGCACGACCGGGCCCACCACTCGGCGTACATGGAGGCCCTGCTCGCCGGGTCGCTCACCCTCGCCGAGTACGCCCGGCTGGCCACCCAGTACTACTTCATCTACGAGGCGATTGAGCGGGCCAGCGACGCGATGGTCGACGACCCGGTCGGCGGGCCGTTCGTCATCGACGAGCTGCGCCGGCTGCCCGCGCTCACCCGCGACCTGGAGTTCCTGCTCGGCCCCGACTGGCGGGCCGAGCTGCGCCCGGTGCCGGCCACCGAGGAGTACGTGCGGCGGATCCAGGCCGCGGCGTTCGACTGGCCCGGCGGGTACGTGGCGCACCACTACACGCGCTATCTCGGCGACCTCGCCGGTGGCCAGGTCGTCCGGTCGCTGCTCGCCCGCACGTACGGCATCACCGGACCGGGTGCCCTGTTCTACGACTTCGGCGCGCTCGGCAGCCCGTCCGCGTTCCGCAGGCGCTACCGGTCGCGACTGGACAACGCCGACTGGGACGCCGCCGAGCGGGTGCGGATCGTGGCCGAGGTGCTGCTGGCGTTCGAGCTGAACATCGCGGTGCTCGCCGACCTCGCGGCCACACTGGACGGCCGATCGGGTGTGGGGCGGCTTACACCGCGTTGACTTCGACCAAGCTCCAACTTGCAGGATGATCATGTGACACCGGGCCGATCCTCGCCGGACTTACGGAAGACCTCATTCGGTTTTTCGGCTCGGCGAAATCTCTCCCGGGTTCGCCCGGGTGTGCCGGTGCGACTAAGTTTGGTCCCGCAAGACTTGCGTCGAAAAAGAGGGAAGGCTGATGGCCCGCTACGAGCTTCCGGATCTCGACTACGACTACGGCGCGCTCGCCCCGCACATTTCGGGGGAGATCAACGAGCTGCACCACAGCAAGCACCACGCGACCTACGTGAAGGGCGCGAACGACACGCTGGAGAAGCTCGCCGCCGCGCGTGACGCGAACGACTTCGGCAGCATCGTCGGCCTGGAGACCACGCTGGCCTTCAACCTGGCCGGGCACGCCAACCACGTGGTCTGGTGGAAGATCCTCTCGCCCAACGGCGGGGACAAGCCGACCGGTGAGCTGGCGGCCGCGATCGACGAGGCGTTCGGCTCCTTCGACAAGTTCAAGGCGCAGTTCACCGCGGTCGCGACGACCATCCAGGGCAACGGCTGGGCGGCGCTGTCCTGGGACCCGATCGGCAGGACGCTGATCACCCAGCAGCTGCGCGACCACCACAACAACCTGATCCTGCCGACCACCCCGATCCTGCTGGTGGACGTCTGGGAGCACGCGTTCTACCTGGACTACAAGAACGTCAAGGCGGACTACGTCAAGGCGCTGTGGAACGTCTTCAACTGGGACGAGGTCGCCAAGCGCTTCGACAACGCCCGGTCGGGCGGCAACGGCCTGCTGCTGTCCTGACTCCTCGTGCCGTCGATCGGGGCCTCCCACCGCGGGAGGCCCCGATTTTTCGTGTTGACCTCCAGTTCGCTGGAGGTGGCATGGTCGGGGGATGGACGTGGACGCCTACCTCGCGCGCATCGGCGCGACCCGACCCGCGGCGCCCGACGCGGCGGCGCTGCGCGAGCTGCACGCCCGGCACCTGGAGTCGGTGCCGTTCGAGAACCTGAGCATCCACCTCGGCGAGCCGATCGTGCTGGAGTCAGAGGCGCTGGTGGACAAGATCGTGCGCCGGCGCCGGGGCGGCTTCTGCTACGAGCTGAACGGCGCGTTCGCGGAGCTGCTGCGGGCGCTGGGGTTCCGGGTGACGCTGCTCGCCGCACGGGCGTACGGCGACGAGGGGTGGGGGCCGCCCTTCGACCACCTGGCGTTGCGGGTGGACCTGGCGGAGCCGTGGCTGGTGGACGTCGGGTTCGGCCGGCACGCGCGGTACCCGTTGCGGATGACGGCCGTCGAGTCGCAGCACGACCCGGAGGGTGAGTTCCTGGTGCTGGACGCGCCGGGCGGGGACCTGGAGGTGCGCCGCGACGGGCGACCGGTGTGCCTGCTGGAGGCGCGGCCGCGGGAGCTGGCGGACTTCCGGCCGACGTGCTGGTACCACGCGACGTCGCCGGAGTCGCACTTCACGCGGCGCCTCACGTGCTCGCTGCCGGTGCCCGGCGGCCGGGTGACGCTGTCGGGAGACCGGCTGATCGAGACCACCGGCGACGCGCGCACCGAGCGCACCCTGTCCCCGGACGAGATCCTGCCGGCGTACCGGAAGCACTTCGGCATCGAACTGGACCGTGTCCCCGAGCTCCGACCTCGGGCCTGAGCGCGGGCTGGGAGCCGGCCGTCGAGATTCCCCGGGTTCAGCCGACCGAACCAGGACGGCGGGTGCGAGTGGTGCCACCTCGTCCGGGTGAAGTTGAGACCCAGGTGCCCTGTCGGTCGCGCCTGCCCCGGCGAGTTGTCCACAGATTTCCGCATCCCCTTCCGGAGGCCCACCCTCGGGATACGCTGGAAATCGGGGGACGATCCCCGGGTTGGTGGTGGCCCCCTGGGAGGGTGGGCTCTGCCCGGGCCGCTCTGCTCCAACCCGGTGACAGTCCAGCCCGGTGACAGTCCAGCCCGGTGACAGTGCAGCCGGTGACAGTGCAGCCGGTGACAGTACGGGAAGGGAACTGGACGAGGCGGGCGTCTTTCGAAACCGACGGCCGACCCGCGTCGTGATGAGCATGGACGAGGAACGCGTCGGGATCGGCGGTCACGTGCGTGCCGCTCGCACACCGTGGTTCCCGCGCTGCGGCGCGAGTTCGCGGCCTACCGGCTGCCACCCGTCGAGGGCGCACCGCCGCGCCCGGTGCCCGAGTTGACCGCCGCCGTGGCGCGAGCCTCGCGGTTACGGCACTCGGCGACGCTGGACACCCTCGGTGCCGAGCTGCCCGGCCTGCTCGCCGAGCTGCGCGCGGCCACCCACCACCAGACCGGCCACGACCGGGAGCGGGTGTTCTGACTCCTCGCCGAGGCCCACGTCGCCGCTGCAGACCCGCTACCACCCCCAGGTGCGCGAGACCGTGGTGACGCTCGCGGAGCAGGACCGCCACCGGGACGGCACCCTCGCCGGCTTCGCCCGGTGGGCGGGCATCCGCATCTGATCGAGCCCCGACAGCCCTCGGTGCCATCAAGTGAACGGGGCCCCGCATCGGTTGCCGATGCGGGGCCCCGTCCGTTCCCGAACTGACTGCCGCTCCCACCACGAAGCGGACAGGTATTAAGTTAGCCTAACCTCAGTTGGAGCGCAAGGCCGCCTCACCCTTCTGAGCTAGGGGCCCGCAGGACGCGGAGCTGGCCGCGCGGCCGCCGGGCCAGCCGAACACCACCTCGCCGGGCCAGGACCACCGCGCACACCACCACGGCCAGCGCCGAGAGCGCACCCCCGATGTAGAACGGCGACCGGCCGCCGAACAGGTCGGCCATCCACCCGGTCATCGGCCCGCCGATCGGGTTGCCACCGATCAGCACCAGCACGTACAGCCCCATCACCCTGCCCCGCATCTCCGGGCTCACCGCGGTCTGCACCAGCGCGTTGGCCGTGTTCAGGAACGTGATCGTGGCGAACCCCAGCGGCACCAGCGCGATCCCGAACGCCAGGTAGGTCGGCATGAACGCGGTCACGAACTCGAGCGCGCCGAGCCCGAACCCGGACACCAGCAACACCCGCAGCCGCGGCCGCCCGCGCGACCCTCGCCGCGCCGCCATCAACGCGCCGGTGAACGTTCCCACCGCGAGCATCGTGGACAGCAACCCGTACCCGTCCGCCCTGGTGCCGAACACGTTCCCGGCCACGATCGCCAGCGACGTGAAGAACGTGATCCCGAACGTGCTCACGAAGAAGACCAGCACCATCAGCACCGACAGGTCCGCTCGGCACCGCACGTACCGCAGTCCCTCGCGCAGCTGCCCCTTGGCCCGTCCCACCGCGGGCGCCCGGAACAACCGCTCCGGGTCCATCAGCGCGAGCCCGACCAGCACCGCCACCGTGCTCGCCGCGTTGGCCAGGAACAGCCAGCCGGTGCCCACCCAGGTGATCACGAACCCGGCCACCGCCGGCCCGACGATGCGCGCCATGTTGAAGATCGACGAGTTGAGCGCGACCGCGTTGGCCACCTGGTCCCTGCCGACCATCTCCGCCACGAACGACTGTCGCGTGGGCACCTCCAACGCGGACAGACAGCCGAGCGCGAAGCACAGCAGGTAGACGTGCCACAGGGTGACCACGCCGGTGACGTCGAGCAGCCCCAGCACCACCGCCTGCCCGGCCACCCCGCTCTGGATGGCGATCAGCAGCCGCCGCTTGTCCACCCGGTCGGCGAGCACCCCCGCCCACAGCGACAGCAGCAGGGTCGGGGTGAACTGCAACGCCACCGCGACGCCGAGTGCCACCGGGTCGTAGCCGCTGAGCGTGAACACCAGCCAGTCCTGGGCGATCCGCTGCATCCAGGTGCCGATGTTCGAGACGACCTGGCCGGAGAAGAACAGCCGGTAGTTGCGCACCCGCAGCGAGGAGAACATGCCGCGCCGGGTCGTCGCACCGGTGTCGCGGGCAGGCTCGGCCGGGGGTGCCGGTGTCCGGGTTGCGGTCGGTCGTGGTGTCCCTCTCGCGTCGCTGCCCGGTTTCGTCGGCATCCCCCGTTACCGCCTCCTCGTCAGCTCTCCGCCATCCGGTCGATGATCTCCGCGGCGCGGGAGAGCACCGCGCGCTCGTCGTCGGTCAGCTCCGCCAACCGCTTGTCCAACCACGCCTCGCGCGCGGAGATCGTGGCGTGGATGTAGTCCAGCCCCCGCCCGGACAGCTCCACGATGGCCTGCCGGCCGTCGGTGGGATGCGGCCGCCGCTCCACGTACCCCAGCTCCTCGAGCGCGGCGATCACCCGCGTCATCGACGGCGGCTGCACGCCCTCCTTCGCAGCGAGCTGCCCCGGCGTCATCGCCCCACATTTGTGCAATGTGGACATCGCCGAGATCTGCGTCAACGAGACGTCCGAGCTGGTGCGCTGTGCCCGCAACCGGCGGTTGAGCCGCACCACGGCGAGCCGCAACCGGCTCGCCAGCGATCGCTCGTGCGCACAGTCGGACACATCGTTAGCATAACTTACGATCTGCCATCCTCGCGGGTGAACTTCACCACCGCTCGAGCTCGGTTCGAGTCAAGATCCACGAAGCCGCGTGAACCCGATTCCCGCCAGTCGCGGACAACAGGGTGTACGACCCCAGTCGAAAGGTGGTCAATGAACCCGTCCGAACCCGACGACGACGCGGCGGTGATCGCGCAGTCGCTGCGCGATCCCGACCGTTTCGCCGTCCTCTTCGACCGGCACGGCCCGCACATCCAGCGTTACCTGGTGCGCAGGCTGGGCCGGGACACCGCCGACGACCTGCTGGCGGAGACCTTCCTCACGGCGTTCGCCAAGCGGCGGCAGTACGACCCACGCCGACCGCACGCCCGGCCGTGGCTCTACGGCATCGCCACCAACCTTGTCAGCCGGCACCGGCGGGCCGAGGCCCGCGAGGGCACGCTGCTCGGCACGCTGACCGCCGTCGGGCACGAGGACGGCCACGCCGACCGGGTGGCCGCGCGGGTCACCGCCGAGGCGATGGGCCGGCTGCTCGGCACCGCGCTGGCCGAGCTGGCCGACGGTGACCGCGACGTCCTGCTGCTCATCGCCTGGGAGGGGCTCGCCTACGACGAGGTCGCCGAGGCGCTGGACATCCCGATCGGCACCGTCCGCTCCCGACTCAACCGCGCCCGCCGCAAGGTCCGGCAGGCCCTCGACACCCCGCACCCCACCACCCTCCGGGAAGGAGTTCACCACCATGGATGAGCTGCAGCTGGTTCGCGAGCTGACCAAGGACACCCCGCTGCCCGAGCCCACCGAGATCGCCCCGGCCCGGGAACGGCTGCTCGCCGCGGCCAGCGCCGAGGCCCGCGACGAGCTGGCCCCGCGCCGGCGGTTCACCCGGCTCGGCCTGGTCGGCGCGGGCGTCGCCGCCGCGGCGGTGGCCGCCGTGGCGATCATCAGCCCGTTCGGCGGGTCGGCACCGAGCGCGCACGCCGAGGCCGTCCGGGTGCTGCACCAGGCCGCCGACGCCGCCCGCACCCTGCCCGCGGTCGACCCGCGACCCGACCAGTTCCTCTTCATCAAGGAGCGGTACCCGACGACGGTGTCCGAGGAGTGGCTGTCGGTCGACGGCACCCGGGACGGCCTGATCCGCCGGGACGGCGAGGAGATTCGATGGCCGGGCTGCCGGGACGGGCGGCGGGAGATGGTCAAGGGCGACGAGGTGCTCGGCACCGAGGAATGCGAGCCGCAGCCGGCGGTGCGCACCGACCTGCCCACCGACGCCGACGCCATGTACCGCTACCTCACCGAGGGCCGGGACGACGTCAACGCGATCGCCAAGGAGGCGAACGTCGTCCTCCAGGAGGCGGCGACCAGCCCCGAGGCGCGTGCCGCGGTGTTCGAGGCACTGGCGAAGGTGGACGGCGTCGAGCTGGTGGACGGCGTCAGGGACGCCGCGGGCCGCACGGGGGTCGGGGTCGCCTGGGCCCACGCCGGTGAGCCGGCGGCCGTGAAGTTGATCTTCGACCCGGAGACGCACGCCTACCTCGGCTCGCCGGAGACCAGCCTGGTCGAGCTGGCCCTGGTCGACGAGGTCGGCCAGCGTCCCTGAGTGCGGACAGGGTGGGGCGGGCGTGCTCGGGGGCGCCCGCCCCACCGACGTGTCAGCCGAGCAGTGACTCCAGCGGGCCCACCACGAAGTACGCGACGAACGCCACCGCGACCGCCCACATCAGCGGGTGCACCTGCCGGGCCCGCCCGGTCGCCAGCCGAATCAGCACGTAGCTGATGAAGCCGACGCCGATGCCGTTGGCGATCGAGAAGGTGAACGGCATGACGATGATGGTCAGGAACGCCGGAAGGGCGATCGAGAAGTCGGCGAAGTCGATCTCGGTGATCTGCCGGATCATCAGCGCCCCGACCACCACCAGCGCCGGCGCGGCGGCCTCCACCGGCACCACCTCGTACAGCGGGGTGAAGAACATCGCCGCCAGGAACAGCAGGCCGGTGACCACGTTCGCCAGCCCGGTCCGCGCGCCCTCGGCGATCCCGGCCGCCGACTCGATGTACACCGTGTTGGAGCTGGCCGAGGCCGCCCCACCGGCGACCGCGCCGACCCCGTCGACGAACAGCGTCCTGCCGACGTTCGGCAGCTGGCCGTCCCTGCCGATCAGCCCGGCCTCCTTGCCCAGTCCGGTCATCGTGCCGATGGTGTCGAAGAAGTCGGTGAGCACCAGGGTGAACACGAGCAGCGCCGCGGTGATCGCCGGCACCTGCGTCCACGCGTCGAACGACACCTGCCCGAGCAGCGAGAGGTCGGGCAGGTCGGCCACGTCGTCGGGCAGCGCCGGGTAACCGAGGTTCCAGCCGCGCGGGTTCACCCCCTGCGAGGGGCCGACCCCGACGATCGCCTCGACCACGATCGACAGGACCGTGGTGGCCAGCACCCCGATGAGGATCGCGCCCTTGACGTTCCGCGCGACCAGTACGGCCATGATGATCAGCCCGGCGACGAACACCGCCGTGGGCCACGAGGCGATGGAGCCGTTGATCCCGAGGCTGACCGGCACGGTCGTGTTCGCCGCGTCCGGCACCCGCCGGACGAACCCGGCGTCGACGAGGCCGATCAGCGCGATGAACAGTCCGATGCCCACCGCGATCGCCGCCTTGAGCTGGGGTGGCACCGCGTTGAACACCATCGTGCGTACCCCGGTGACCACGAGGATCAGCACCACGATCCCGTTGACCAGCACCAGGCCCATCGCCGCGGGCCAGGTCATCTGCGGGGCGATGGTCACCGCCACCAGCGCGTTGATGCCCAGCCCGGCGGCCATCGCGAACGGGTAGTTCGCGACGACTCCCATGAGGATGGTCATCACCCCGGCGACCAGCGCGGTGACCGCGGCCACCTGGCCGACCGGGAGGATGTCGCCCAGCGCGTCCCGCTTGGCGCCGGTGTCGTCGGCCGAGAAGCTGCCGAGGATCAGCGGGTTGAGCACGACGATGTAGGCCATGGTCACGAACGTGACCAGCCCGCCGCGCACCTCCCTGGACACGCTCGACCCGCGCTCGCTGATCCGGAAGTACCGGTCGATCCCGCTCCGCTCACCGGTCCGCTCCGCCATCGTCACCCGCCTTCTCGCTCCTCGCTTCGGCCGGGGGTAGCCTCCCTGACGTGGTCGAACCGAGCAACGACGGGTCCGGATCGGACGGGCTGCGGCCCCCGCCGCCACTGCCGAGGTCGCTGCTCGACATGTGGCCGGTGGTGGTCGTCGGCACCGCGGTGTGGTTCGCCGCGTTCGTGGTGCTGCTGCTCGTCGGCGTCGACGGCGTGTGGCGGTGGACCGCACTGGCCGGCGGAGCGCTCGGGGTGATCGGGATGGGCGTCCTGGCCTGGCAGGGCGCCGCCGCCCGGCGCGGCTCCCGCGGCGCCCAGGACGGCCTGTAGCCCCACCCCAGGGTCCACTGCTTGCCATGAAGGCCACCTTGATTGCGCTCACGCAATGAAGGTGGCCTTCATGGCGTGAACCGGGTGGGGTCAGGCGAGGTGGTCAGGCGAGGTAGATGGTGGGGTCCGGGTCGTCGAGGAGGGCGGCGATCTCGTGCCGGCGCGGCCACACGCCGGCGACCCACGCGAACGCCCTCGCCAGGCCCGCCGCGCTGTCCTCGGCGTGCACCCGGTCCGCCGACCACCAGCTCACCCGGTGGGTCCGCGCGTTCACCCTGACGGTCAGCCGCTCGTGCACCTCCACCCCGCCGGCCGGCAGCGGCACGTCCAGCAACTCGGCCACCAGCCGCACCGCGCCCAGCTCGGCCCACGGCACGTACTCGCCGGCGCCGGTCACCTCGCCCGCGGTGCGCTCCCCGGCCAGCGGCAGGTCGAGCACCGCGGCCAGCGCGGGTGCCCTCGCGATGTCGGGCACGGCCACCACCCGGTCGGCCGGCCACACCCCGAGCAGCCACGGCGCGTCCAACACCACGGCGTCCTCGGCGTCGGCCACCCCGGCGAGGGTGCGCACCCGTGCCGGCGGCTCCGGCTCGGCGCCGGTGCCGGCGAGCGCGGTGTACGCCCGGTTGAGCAGCCCCGGCGGCACGTTCCGCCGGTCGTCGGCGAGCCGGTCGAGCAGGTCGGCGACGTCCTCGGCATCCAGCACGGCCAGCTCCGCGCGGACACCGGCGGCCCGCAGCACCGGCTCCGGCAGGCCGCCGAGGAGATGGCCGGGTACCGGATCGTACAGGCCGGCCAGCCCCTCGGCGGCGGGCAGCCGCCATTCCAGCGGCGGCCGGCCGGCGAGCAGCGCGTACCGGGCCACCCACCACCCGGTGTGCCCGCCCGGCTCGGTGAGCGCGCGCCAGGTCCGCGGGTCGCCGGCGAGCAGCCGCAGCGCGCCCGGCCACGCGTCGTCGGCCACCAGGTCGAGGTCGCGCACCGCGTGCACCCGGCGCGGCGGCTCGGGCCCGGCTTCCCACCACTCCGCCTCGTCCGGAAGGTCGTGGTCGGGCTCGGCAGGGTCGTCGTCGACCACCACGGCGAACCCGGCGAGCACGCCGACCCGCTCCAGCACCGTCGCCGGCCACCGCTCGGCGACGTCCGCGGCGAGCACGTCCAGCGGCGCGTCCTCGCCCAGCGCCTCGGGGTCGAGCACGTCGAGCAGCACGGCGCCGGGCAGCACCAGCTCGTCGGCGCGCCGCCAGCCGTGCTCGCCCGGCAGGGCCAGCGCCCCGAGCCCGGGGTCGGCGCCGACCTCGGGAACCAGCCGCAGCACGACCTCGGCCAGCGGCCGCACGTCCACCCCGGCGTGCGCGTCGGCGACGCTGCTCCGCACCGCCTCCCGCAGCTCGGGGGCGTCGAGCAGGGCGGTCCCCTCGGCCCGGACGGCGCCCAGCCGCTCCAGCAGCGGGTGCGCCGCCGCGGGGTGCACCAGCCGCAGGCCGGAGACGTCCAGCTCGGTCAGCCGGTCGGCCAGCTCGGGGTCCAGGTCGGCGAGCAGCAGCGCGCCGCGCGGCCCGGGCATGGTGCGCCCGTCCAGCAGCGGCACCGGCAGGGCGCCCAGCTCGCCGGCGGCGAACCCGTGCGCCTCGACGACGTCCAGCAGCGCGGTGTAGAGCCGGTGCCACCACTCCGGCGGGCGGTCCAGCCCGGTCACCGCGTCCACCAGCTCCGCGGCCCCGACGACCCTGGCGCCGAGCGGCGCGAGCGCGCGGGTCGCCCGCGGACCGCACAGCGGTGCGGCGAGCAGTCCGGGCAGCACGCCGGCGAGTTGCTCGACCAGCTCCGGCGCGTCCACGGCCAGCACACCGGCGCCGCCGGCGGGCACCTCCCCGCCGTCCGCCGCCGGCAGCCACGCGGCGGTCTCCAGCGCGCGGCGCACCAGCTCGCGCAGCTGCTCGTCCACGTCGGACAGTGGGAAGTCGGCGGTGGGGACCATGGCCAGCCGGTGCGCCGGGGCGAGCCGGGTGGCCAGCTCGGGGTAGCCGGCGGCGGCGCGCTCGAGCACCCTGGTCAGCTCCGGCCCCGGCAGCGCCCTGCGGCGGGTCGGCTCGACCGGCACCGCGGCGAGCAGCCGAGCCGGCAACGACAGCCGCTCGTCGGTCGGCGTCGGGGTGTGCAGCACGTCGGCGGTCCGGGGCCGGGGCTCGCCGCCGTCGTCCACCGGCACGGCCCACACCCCGCCCTCGGGCAGCTCGGCGGTCAGCCACCGCTGCCGGTCGCCATCGGGGCCGGCGAGCTCCACCACCCCGCCGGCCTCGGTGCGCGTCCACACCGCCCCGGCGACCTCCACGCGGCCCAGCCAGCGCAGCGCGAGCAGCAGGTCGGGCACCTCGCGGGCGACCTCGGCGAGCAGGTCCGCCGGGTCCACCCCGGCGCCGAGCGGGAGCCGCACCTCGCTGTCGTACCCGTCGGGCACGGGCGCCTCACCCGGCGGCAGCGGCCAGGGCAACCGCAGCACCGGCACGTTACCGCCACGCCCGACGGCCTCGGCGGTGCGCTCCGCGGAGAACGCCACGCCGCCGGTGCCGGACACGATCCTCGGCGCGCTGGTCACGGTGAGCACGGCGGCGAAGCCGACCCCGAACCGGCCCACCGTGCCGCCCCGCTTGGCGGACGCGCGCAGCGAGGCCAGCGAGGCGACCCCCGCGGCGTCGAGCGGCGCGCCGGTGTTGGCCACCCGCAGCTCGCCGTCGACCACCGTCACCCGCAACCGGCCGGGCACGCCGGCCAGCGCCGCGGCGTCGGCTGCGTTCTGCGCCAGCTCGACGAAGAGCCGGTCCCGGTAGCCACCGACCCGCAGGTCGCGCTCGGCGTTGGTGTCCTCGGTGAACCGGGTCGGCGAGTCCCGCCAGGCCCGCAGCGTCGCGGCGCGCAGGGCGTCGGCGCCGAACGGCTCGCTCACCCTTCGATCGGGACCATGTCGAGCAGGGAGTCGTCGTAGACCAGCTCGGCCACCGGCACCGAGGACGACACCTCGACCTCGATCTCCGAGTGCGCGCCGCAGCCGTACTCCACGTGCACGACGTGACCGTCGGCGGGCGCGATCTCGTTGCCGCACACCCCGAACGCCGCGCGCAGCGAGCCGGCGAGCTGCAGGTAGAAGCCGCAGGTGCCGCAGACGTCCGGTGCGGCGCGGGCCATGTCCGACCGCGGGCCGTACTCGCCCGCCCGCCACCTGGCCGCCGCGTCGAGCCGGCCGTAGCGGGACATGACCCGCTGCCGGCCGAGGCCGACCTCGTGCGCGGCCTCCTCCACCTGCGGGTCGTCGGACATCAGGTACGCCGGCGCCAGCCGCAGGTCGTCCTCCTCCGCCGGGAAGATGTCCCCCACGCCGAGGTCGCCGGCGCGCACCCGACGCTCCCACGGCACCCACCTCGGCGCCACCACGGCGTCCGGGCCGGGCAGCAGCACGACCTCGCTGACCGTCACCGGGTGGTCCCGCCCGGCCGTGGCGACCGTGACCGACCAGCACCAGCCGCGGTAGCCGGGAACGCGCGCCTCGAACAGGTGACTGACCGTGACGGCGTCCTCGGGCACGACGCCGACGTGGTCGCCGACCTGCCCCGGCTCGGCGTCCTCCATGGCGGCCGCCCGGGCGATCTCGACCGCGCCGAGCAGCGCCTCCCGGGTGGCGCCGTCGTCGAGGGTAAGCAGCAGGGTCATGACTAGTGATTGTGCCCCACCATGCCGCGCCGCAGCAGGCCGGTCGTGCCAGGCTGGACGGGTGCGCGTGCTCACCGGACTGCTCGCCGTGGCCGCCGTGCTGGCCGGCTGCGGCGCCGTCCCGGGCCAGGACGCCGTGCTCGGCGCGGAGGCCGGCACGGTCGAGCGGCTCGGGGTGGAGGTGCTCGAGGTGCTGGCGCACGACCCCGCGGCGTTCACCCAGGGCCTCGAGCTGGCCGACGGTGTGCTGTACGAGGGCACCGGCCTGGTCGGCCGCTCGTCGGTGCGCGCCGGTCCGCCCGGCGGGGAGCCCACGGTCCGGGTGGACCTGCCGCCGCCGCTGTTCGGCGAGGGCATCACGGTCGTCGGATCGAGCGTGTGGCAGCTCACCTGGAAGGCCGGCATCGCGATCGAGCGCGACCGTGCCACGCTCGCCGAGCGCCGCCGGGCGACCTACCGGGGCGAGGGCTGGGGGCTGTGCCACCAGCCGCACCGCGACCGCCTGGTGATGAGCGACGGCAGTGCCCGGCTGACCTTCCGCGACCCGCGGACGTTCGCCGAGGTCGGCGCGGTGACCGTCGCCAGTCCTGACGATGGAGCCGGCAGGGAGCGGCGCGGGCTGAACGAGCTGGAGTGCGTCGGCGACACGGTGTACGCCAACGTCTGGCAGAGCGACCGGATCCTGCGGATCGACCCCGACCGCGGCGCGGTGACCGCGGAGATCGACGCGTCCGGTCTGCTCACCCCCGACGAGCGCGCCGAGGCGGACGTGCTCAACGGGATCGCCGCCGTGCCCGGCACCGACCAGTTCCTGCTCACCGGCAAGCTGTGGCCCTCGATGTTCCGGGTGAAACTCGTCCCGTCCGGCTGAGCGGCCAGCGGGAACCAGGTGCGGTACGGCAGGATTGACGCATGATGCGCTCGGGTTCACGGTCGGAACCGGACGGCCCCCGGTTCGGCCGGCTGGGGAAGGGGCGTGCCGGCCGGAAGGGCAAGCGGAAGTGGACACCCGAGCCCGGCGCGCACCCGCACCCGACGCGCAGGTTCGGCGGGCCGCCTCCGGATGGTGCCGGCGGGCGCGGCCCCGAGTCGCACCGGCAGCCCGCTCCGCCCGAGCCACCGCCCCGGTACCCGCCCGGGGTGCCCACCGCGGACGAGGCGCCCACCGGTGCCGCGCCGATCCCGCCCCGCCAGGGTGCCCGGCCCTACCCGCCGGGATCGGACCAGTGGCGGACCCAGCCGGTGCGCCGCGAGCCGGCCGGCGAGGACCGGGCCGGGTACGAGCGCTACGACACCGGCGGCTACGTCAACACCGACCAGCGAAGGCTCTTCGAGGGCACGGAGGCCGACGCCGAGTCGGCCACGCGGTTCGAGTCCCCGCCCTCGCCGCGGGGCGGGGTGCCGAAGCTGCCGAAGAAGCTCACCGTCACCAGGGTCGCCGCGCTGCGCGGGCGGCAGCTCACCGGGCAGGCGGTGGACGCCTTCCACCGCGCCACCAAGGCCGACGGCGCGGACAAGTCCGGGCTGACCTCGCTCACCTACGCGACGATGCTGAACTACGCCAGCGACGCGGCGATGGCCGTGGCACTGGCCAACACGCTGTTCTTCGCCGCGACCAGCGGGGAGAGCCGCGGCAGGGTCGCGCTGTACCTGCTCATCACGATCGCGCCGTTCGCGCTGGTGGCGCCGGTGATCGGGCCGGCGCTGGACCGGATCCAGCGGGGCCGGCGGCTGGCGATGTGCGTGGCGTCGGCGGGCCAGGCGTTGATGTGCGTATTCATGGCGTTGCACTTCGACGACTGGGGGCTGTACCCGGCGGCGCTCGGCAAGATGGTGCTGTCCCGGTCGTTCATGGTGTTGAAGGCGGCGGTCACGCCGAGAGTGGTGCCACCGGAGATCACCCTGTCCAAGACCAACGCGCGGCTGACCGTGTTCGGCCTCGCCGCCGGCGGCGTGTTCGGGGTGTTCGCCAGCGGGTTCAACTGGGCCTTCGGCTCGGCCGGCGCGCTGTGGTTCGCCGCGGCGATCTGCGTGACCGGCGCGGTGCAGGCGATGCGGATCCCGTCCTGGGTGGAGGTGACCGAGGGCGAGGTGCCGGCGTCGCTGTCGGCGCACCCCGAGCGGGGGATGAAGCGCCGCCGGCAGCCGATGGGGCGGCACGTGGTCGTGGGGTTGTGGGGCAACGGCACGGTCCGGGTGCTCACCGGCTTCCTGATGATGTTCGCCGCGTTCGCGGTGAAGGCGCACACGGAGAGCGCGGGGCAGAGCCCGTTCGTGCAGTTGCTGATGCTCGGCGCGATCGGGGGCGCGGCCGGGGCCGGCGGGTTCCTCGGCAACGCGCTCGGGTCGCGGCTGCACTTCGGCCGGCCCGACCAGGTGATCCTCGGTTGCCTCGCCGGCGCGCTGGTGGCCACGGTGGTGGCCGCCGTCCTGGCCGGGTTGGCCACGGCCGCGCTCGTCGGCCTGGTCGGCGCCACCGCGAGCGCACTGTCGAAGGTGAGCCTGGACGCGCTGATTCAGCAGGACCTGCCGGAGGAGTCGCGGGCGTCGGCGTTCGGCCGTTCGGAGACCGTGCTGCAGATGTCGTGGTGCTTCGGCGGAGCGGTCGGGCTGCTGCTGCCGCCGACGTACTGGATCGGGTTCCTGGTGGTGTCGGTGCTGCTGGCGCTCGGGCTGGCGCAGACGTGGTTGGTGCGCAAGGGCGGGTCGCTGATCCCGGGGCTCGGTGGGGACCGTCCGCTGCGGCCCGGCCCGGTGGGCGCGGCCGCGGCGGAGCCGGCTGGCTCCCGCTTCCGGGCCCGCTCGTACAGTGCCGGTCGATACCAATCCGACGGGAAGTAGACCGTTTCGGCAGGTCAGCACCTCGCCGTTGGCGGCCTACCTCCAGTCTCCTTGGTATGTTTGCCGGCATGCCCTCGCGCCCGCTCGCCCGTGTTCGCCCGCGGCTGCTCGCCGTTCTCGGGGTCGCCGCGTTCGCCGTGGTCGGTTGCTCCGCTCCGCCCGAGCCGGCGGTGACCTTCTACGCCGACGGCGACACCGTCCGGACCGAGCCGCTGATCCACTGCGACGCGCTGGTGCGGCAGTGCGAGCAGGGCGGCGAGCCGGCGCGGCTGGCGGTGCGACCCGGCCGGCCGGTGCAGATCTCGGTGCCGGCCGACGTCGCGGAGGCGCCGTGGGTGGTGAACGTCCAGTACCTGGACGCGGCCGGCGAGCCGCGGCCGGTGCGGCAGGAGTTCTTCTCCCCCGGCACCCAGCACGCCCACACCGTGACCGCCGGCCCCGGCGACCAGCTGCTGGTGGTGGAGGTGCAGCAGCTCGGCGCGGCCTTCGCCGGTGACGAGGAGGGCAATCCCATCGTCGACGAGGAGGGCAACCCCCAGCTGGTGGCCAGGGCCATCTGGTCCCTCCAGGTGGAGCCGGCCTGACCGTCCCGGCTCGGGGACGGTCAGGCGGTGTGCCGCTGGTCGTCCAGAAGTGCCTCGTCCTCCAACTCGTCCGGCAGGCGAGTGAACCCGGTTGGATCGAGCCCGGGTCGCACGGCTGACTGGTGTGGCGTCAGCCGGTAGGGCCACTGGCGACTCATCCGAGGAGCCAGGGCATGCCGAGACGCGTCGTTACCGATGGGTTTCACGGGATCGGTGCTCTCGAATCCGGGCGCGGTGAGCCGGGCCACGGTCCTCCCGACTCACCGCGGACAACGGTTCACGGGTCGAGGTCGCGGGCGACGGCGCGCATGACCTCCGCGATCCGCTTGGTGTGCTTGCGGTCCGGGTAGCGGCCCCGGCGCAGGTCGGGCTGCACCCGCATCTCCAGCAGCTTGATCATGTCCTCGATGAGGCCGTGCAGCTCCTCGGCGGGCCGGCGCCGCGCCTCGGCGACCGACGGCGGCGGGTCGATCAGGCGGACGGACAGCGCCTGCGGCCCGCGGCGGCCGTCGGCGACCCCGAACTCCAGCCGCTGGCCGGCCTTCAGCCCCTCCACTCCCCGGGGTAGCGCGGCCTTGCGGATGTAGACGTCCTCGCCGTCGTCCTGGGTGACGAAGCCGAAGCCCTTCTCCGCGTCGTACCACTTGACCTTGCCGGTCGGCACTGCCCTCACCGTTCCTTCACTGTGCCCATGTCGGTGGCCCGCCGGGCCCCGCACGACGAACGCGCCCCAGGGCGTACCCAGGACGCGCGTCCACCAAGCCTATCTCCCTCGAGGTCGTGACGAGAAGCAGATACCGCGCGACCTAGAATGACCGCATGGGATCCGCCGTCCACGAGCGCGCCGGCAGGGCCGCGCGCAAGTCCGTGCTGATGCGCCTCGGCATCGCGCTGTTCGCCGTGGGGATGCTCGCCGTGGTCGCGGTGTTCGTCCTGTTCGCCGCCGGTTTCCAGGACCTGCCCGTCTGGCTGAGCGCCGTCGCCGGGGTGGTCACGCCCGCCGGCCTCGCCCTCGGCCTGATCGCGCTGGTGCGGGAAGCCCGCCGCGCCGGCGACACCGAGGCCAAGGGCGGCACCGCCTAGCCGAGCTCCACGGCCAACCAGTCCGGGAACTCCTCCAGCGACGCCAGCACCACGTCCGCGCCCGCGGCGAGCAGCTCCGCCCGGCCGCACGGCCCGGTGGTCACCCCCACGGCGAGCGCACCCGCGGCCTTCGCGCCCAGCATGTCCCCGCGGTGGTCGCCGACGTACACCACCGCGCCGTGCCGCCGCAACGCCTGCGCTTTCCCCGCCGCCCACAGCTCACCCACCAGGGAGTCGACCTCGAGGCCCAGCGTACTCAGGTGCAGCGCCGCGTTCGGCGCGTACTTCCCGGTGACCACCAGCGCCCCGCCGCCGGCCCGCGCGGCGCGCACCGCGGCGTCGGCACCGGGCAGCGCGACGGTCCGCGGAACGACGAGCTCGGGGTAGATGGCCCGGAACCGGTCGACCAGCGCGGGGATCCGCGCCTCGGGCGCGCCGAAGTCGCGCAGCACGTGGTCCAGCGGCGGCCCCAGGTTGGCCGCGAAGTGCTCGCCGTCGAGCACGAGCCCGCTCTCCACGGCGAGCGCGTCCATCGCCGCGACCATCCCCGGCCGCGGATCGATCAACGTCATGTCCAGGTCGAACCCGATGGTGATCCGCACGTCAGCCACGGTAGCCGCGGCCAGTGGCGGCCGTCCCGAATGGCGAACGCGCTCTGTACACGAGACGTCCACTCGTCCAGGTGGTTGACACAAGACCGCCCTGTGTCAAGCTGGTCGTGTGGCCGAGATCACCACCCGCACCTCGTTCCAGCAGCGGGCGCGAGCGTCGCTGCGCGAGGAGCTGCTGGACGCCGCCACCGAGCTGCTGGCGGACCACGGCTACGCCGGGCTGCGCATGGCCGACGTGGCGGCCAGGGTGGGGGTGAGCCGGCAGACCGTCTACAACGAGTTCGGCGGCAAGGCCGCCCTCGTCCAGGCGGTCAGCCTGCGCACGGCCGCCGAGTTCCTCGACGGTGTCCACCAGCGCCTCGACGACGCCTCCGACCTCGTCGAGGGCATTCGCGCCGCGGTGCGCTACACGGTCGAGCACGCCAGGGAGAACCGGTTGGTGGCCGCCGTGCTGGGCACCGAGGCCGGTGCGGACCTGCTGCCGCTGCTCACCACCCGGGGCGAGCCGATCCTGCGGGCGGCCAGCGAGCAGGCCGCCACCCGGTACCGCGCCCGCCTTCCCGTCCTCGACCGAAAGACGGCGGACCTGCTCGCCGAGACCGTCGTGCGGCTCACGCTCAGCCACCTCCTGCTGCGCACCCATACCGCCGCCGAGGCCGCCGACGCCGTCTGCGCGGTGATCGGCCCCGCCATCGTCCACTTTGCGTCCACTCCGGACAGTGAGGTCCGGGGTACGGAGCCGACCGGAGAGGCACGCCGATGACCGCCATCACCACACCGCACCGCACCGGCTTCCACTCGCTGCGCCACGGCGGGCTGAACTGGGACTCGTTCCCGCTGCGGCTGTTCGTCAAGGGCAACCGGAAGTTCTGGAACCCCGCGGACATCGACTTCGACCGCGACGCCGAGGACTGGGCCACCCTCGACGCCGAGGAGCAGCGCTCGGCCACGTTCCTCTGCGCCCAGTTCATCGCGGGCGAGGAGGCGGTCACCGAGGACATCCAGCCGTTCATGCGGGCGATGGCCGCCGAGAGCCGGCTGGCCGACGAGATGTACCTGACCCAGTTCTGCTTCGAGGAGGCCAAGCACACCGAGGTGTTCCGGCGGTGGATGGACGCGGTGGGGCTGACCGGCGACCTGCACCCGTTCGTCGCGGAGAACCCGCACTATCGCACCCTGTTCTACGAGGAGCTGCCCGAGTCGCTCGGCGTGCTGGCCGACGACCCGAGCCCGGTCAACCAGGTGCGCGCCAGCGTGACCTACAACCACGTGATCGAGGGCAGCCTCGCGCTCACCGGGTACTACGCGTGGCAGAAGATCTGCACGAAGCGCGGGATCCTGCCGGGGATGCAGGAGCTGGTCCGGCGGATCGGCGACGACGAGCGCCGGCACATGGCGTGGGGCACCTTCACCTGCCGCCGGCACATCGCCGCCGACGACTCGCTGTGGGAGGTGGTCCAGCAGCGGATGGGTGAGCTGCTCCCGCACGCGCTGGGCATGATCGAGTGGGTCAACGCGCAGTTCGAGGAGCCACCGTTCGGGGTGGACAACGCCGAGTTCGTACAGTACGCCGCCGACCGCGCGCGGCGCCGGCTCGGCGCGATCGAGTCGGCCCGCGGCATGCCGGTGGAGAAGATCGACCTGGACTACTCGCCCGAACAGTTGGAGGAGACCTTCGGCGAGGAAGACGCCAGGGCGTTCGCCGAGGCCGGGGCCCAACCCGAGCGCTGATCCCTCCGCGCCCAGCCAGCGACCAGCCACGCCCCGAGCCGGGTGACCCGGGGATGCGGCCGGCCGGCGGGCACTAGTCTGACCGCTGCCGTGTCACCGTGTCGCGTGAGGAGGGACAGTGCCGATCTTCCTCGCCCGGCTGCTCGCCCGCCTGACGGTCCTGCGGAGCTGGGCGACGCCGGTGCTGGTGATCGTGTTCGTGTTCGTCACCAGTTGGCCGCTGATGGCACTGGCCGAGCCGCCGGGCAGCGAGCTCGTCGAGCCGGAGAACTACTGGTGGTACTTCGTGGTCACCGCGGCGACCGTCGGCTACGGCGACTTCTTCCCGGAGACCGGCGGCGGGCACGTCGTCGGCGCGTACGTGATCGTCGGCGGGATCGCGACGCTCACGACGCTGTTCACCAAGCTGGCCAGCGTGCTCGAGCAGGCGAAGGGACGACGGATGCAGGGTGGGATCACCGTGGACGCCAGTGACCACGTCGTGTTGCTCGGCTACACCCCGGGCCGGACGGAGCGGATCGTCGGGGAGCTGCTCGCCGACGGAGGCTGCCGGGTGGTGCTGTGCGGCTGGGAGGACGTCGCCGCGCACCCGATGCCCGACCAGCCGGTCGACTTCGTCCGGGGCAACCTCACCGAGCACGACGTGCTGCGCAGGGCGGCGGTGCACCGGGCGCGCAGCGTGCTGGTCGACGCCCGCGACGACAACGAGGCGCTCGCGCTGGCGGTCACCGTGGACCACATCGTCGAGGGCGCGCACGTCGTGGTGACGCTGCGGGACATGGCGCAGGCGACATTGGTCGGCTACGTCAACGAGCGGATCCGCTGCGTGCAGTGGCACACCCCACGGATGATCACCGAGGAGCTGAAGTCGCCGGGGATCGCGGAGGTCTACGCCGAGCTGATGACCCACGGCGGCACCAACACCTACTCGGCACCGCTGCCGGAGTCGGTCGGGCCGGTCCGGGTGGGCGACTGCCAGTCCGCGCTGGGCCGCTCGCACGGCGCCACGCTGCTCGCCGCCCGCGCCGGCGGCCGGCTGCTGGTCAACCCGAGCTGGGACACCGAACTGCCCGCGGGCGCGGTGCTGTACTACCTCAGCCCCCGCCGGCTCACCCCCGCCCAGATCACCCAGGCCCTCGACTAGGCGCCGCTCGCCAGCGCCGGCTCGGCCGCGGGGCCGGCGGGCTGGGTGAATCCAGCGGGAGGTTCGGCGTGGCCGGCTCGGACAGTGTGCGGATCACGAGCCAGCTCAGGGCGGGCAGGACGATCAGTGGGACGAGTGCGACCCGCAGGGAGGTGTGGTCGGCGAGGGTGCCGATGAGCGGGCTGGCGATGCCGCCGACGCTGACGGCCAGGCCGAGGGTCACGCCGCTGGCGGTGCCGACCCGCGTGGGCAGGTAGTCCTGGGCGAGGGTGACCTGCAACGAGAACGGGACGTAGAGGCCGACGGAGGTCAGCACGACGAACGGGTAGAGGGCTGGACCGGGGACGAACACGACACCGGCGAGGGCGCCGGTGGCGGCCAGGTACGACCAGCGCACGATCGAAACCCGGTCCCAGCGGATGGCCAGCCTGCTGCCCAGGACGGTGCCCACGGCCCCACCGAGGTAGAGCAGGAACAGCGCGGCGCCGCCCGCCGCGGTGCCGCCGGCGGTCCGCTGCTGGGCGTGCAGCGCGATGAACGCGCTCAGGCCGACGAACACCACGGACCGGAAGACCACGGCGAGGGACAGCCTCAGGAACGATGCCGTGTCGTCGCCGCCGTGGGTGCCGGCCGTGGTGGAGGCGGTGCGCACACGCGTGGCGAGCGCGCGCAGGACGGGCAGGCACAGCACGCTGCCGGCGAGGGCCGGCACGAGGAGCAGCGGGGACAGCCGAAGCCCGCCGGCGGCCATCACGCCGGTGACCATGATGGGCGCGGCGACGTAACCGAGGTTGCCGCCGAGGGAGAACCAGCCCATCGCGGTGTGCCGGTGGCCACTGACGAGTCGGGCGACCCGGGCGGACTCGGGGTGGTAGGCGGCGACGCCGAGGCCGGACAGCGCCACGAAGGCCAGCGTCAGCGCGTAGGATCCGCTGATGCCGCTAAGCGCGATGCCGAGCCCGCCGAGAACCGTGCTCACCGGCAGCAGCCACGGCATGGCCCGCCGGTCGGTCAGCGCGCCGAACAGCGGCTGTGCCACCGAGGACAGCAGCGACGCGGCGAGCACGATGCCCGACGCCGCGGCGTAGCCGTAGGCGCGCTCGGCGACGAAGAACGGCACGAGCGCGGCCACCGCGCCCTGGTAGACGTCCACGCAGGCGTGCGAGACCGACAGCAGGATGATCGACTTGTTCCGCGACACCAGGCCATGCTCGCGACCCGACGACGTGTCGCGCTTCCGATAAAAGGCCATTCGATGACGAAGATCCGCCACGAACCGGCCGCGCCGACCCGGGTTCGGACCCTGCCCTCCGGCGCGGGCATCGACGCGCACCGGCACGACGACCACCAGATCGTCTACGCCGCGCGGGGAGTGCTGGCGATCACGACCGACCGTGGTTCCTGGGTCGCCCCGGCCACCCGTGCCATCTGGGTACCGGCCGGGACGGCGCACGCGCACCAGGCACACGGTGAGCTCGAACTCCACCTGGTGGGCCTGCCCGTCGGCGACAACCCGCTGCGGTTGGCCGAACCGAGCGTGCTGGCCGTGGGGCCGCTGCTGCGCGAACTGATCCTCGCCTACACCCGCGCCCCGCGCGACGAGACCCCCGAACGGCGCCGGCTCCGCGCCGTCCTGCTCGACCAGTTGCGCGCCGCACCACAGCAGCCCGTGCACCTGCCCACACCGACCGATCCCCGGCTCCGGGCGCTGTGCGCGATCCTGCACGCCGAGCCGGCCGACAACCGCACCCTCGCGGCCCTCGGCGCGCGGGTCGGCGCGAGCGACCGCACCCTGAGCCGGCTCTTCAAGACCGACCTCGGGATGACGTTCCCGCAGTGGCGCACCCAGCTACGGCTCTACCACGCCCTCGTCCTGCTGGCCGAGAACGTGCCGGTGACCACCGTGGCCCACTCCTGCGGCTGGTCGTCCACCAGCGCGTTCATCGACGTCTTCCGCCGCGCGTTCGGGCACACGCCGGGAGCTCACCACCACCGGTGAACCGAGTGCGGTGCCGCCAGGCCGCGGCGGCCCGCCGCGGCATGGCTCGCGGTGACCGCTGTCCCAGACGGGTGACAGACACCGGTGACAGGCACGGCGCCGAAACCGCACAGCCCCGAACGAATCTTGGAAGGACTTCTTGAACAATCTTCCGATATTCGCGTAGCGCCCCGTTCCGCTTCCCCCCAACGGCACTGGAGCCACCGATGCGCCCGCACACCCCCGTCCCGCTCACCCTCGCGGTGCTGTGTGCCGCCACGCTGGCCGGTCCCGCGGCGGCCGCCGAACCGGCCGCCGCGGGCGAGGTCGTGTACACCGTGGACAGCACGGCCGACCTGCCGGCGGCCCGGCGGGGCAGCGGTGAGTGCCGCACCGCCGCGGGCACCTGCACGCTGCGCGCCGCCGTGCAGGCCAGCAACGTCCGGCCCGGCCGGATCGCGCTGCCGGAAGGCCGCTTCGTGCTCACCGTCCGGCCCAACCCGGCGCTCGCGATCACCCCGATCCCCGACGCGTCCGCCGGCAACCTGGCCGTCGTCCGGCCGACCACGATCACCGGCGCCGGTGCCGGCCGGACGGTCGTCGACGCGAACGGCATCGACCGCGCCTTCACCACCACGGCGAACACCACGATCAGCGACCTCACCATCACCGGCGGAGTCACCCGCAAACGCGAGCTGCTGTTCATCACCGCCGGCGGCGGCGTGCTGAACTCCGCCCGGTTGACGTTGCGCCGGGTCGAGGTCCGCGGCAACAGGGCCGACTACGGCGGCGGGATCTTCAACCTGCCCGGCTCGGACCTGACCATCGAGGACAGCGTCGTCGCCGGCAACGAGGCCGGCGAGGCGGGCGGCATCCGGTTCGACTGGTCGGGCACCGTGCGCGGCACCCGGATCGAGGGCAACCGCGCGGTCAACCCGCACCGGATCACCCATCCGGCCTCGCTCGGCGGTCGCGGCGGCGGCATCGACCTGCGCGGGCCGGGGCCGCTGACGATCGTCGGCTCCACGATCACCGGCAACAGCGCCACCGACGGCGGCGCGGGGATCAACGCCGCACCGGCCTACCTGGACTCGGTGGCCCCGCCGAACGGCGGGTTCCCGCTGAGCCTGGTGGTCCTGCGGGACAGCACGGTCACCGGCAACACGGGCTCGACCGACTGCGCGCGGGCGTTCTCGTGGTTCCAGGTCAGCGGCGGCGACGTCGACCGGAGTTGCCGTGCCGGAACGTCCGGCGCGGCGCGGCCGGGCTGAGCTCGCCGTCTCGGCGCCGGTGTCGACCAGGGCCTTGGTCGACACCGCCCAGCCCGGCCACGCCTGACCCGCACCCCCAGCCCGCGGGTCAGGCGTGCCGCGCTCTCACCAGATCCCGCAGCCCGAGCAGCTCGATGGCCTTCTCCCGCATCTCCACCTTGCGCACCTTGCCGGTGACGGTCATCGGGAACTCGTCGACCACGTGCACGTACCGCGGGATCTTGTGGTGGGCCAACGTGCCGGTGCAGAACTCGCGGAGCCGCTCGGCGGTGAGCGGCTCGGCGCCCTCGCGCATCCGGATCCACGCCATGAGCTCCTCGCCGTACCTGGCGTCCGGCACCCCGACCACCTGTGCGTCCACGATGTCCGGGTGGGTGTGGAGGAACTCCTCGATCTCCCGCGGGTAGAGGTTCTCGCCCCCGCGGATGACCATGTCCTTGATCCGGCCGGTGATGGTGACGTAGCCCTCGGTGTCCATCACCCCGAGATCGCCGGTGTGCATCCACCGCGCCCGGTCGATTGCCTCGGTTGTCTTGTCCGGCTGCTCCCAGTACCCGAGCATCACCGAGTACCCGCGGGTGCACAGCTCCCCGGGCTCGCCGCGGGGCACGGTCAGCCCGGTTTCCGGGTCGACGATCTTGACCTCGAGGTGCGGGTGCACCCTGCCGACGGTGGACACCCGCCGGTCGATCGAGTCGTCCGCCCGGGTCTGGGTGGACACGGGTGAGGTCTCGGTCATGCCGTAGCAGATGGTCACCTCGGCCATCCCCATCCGCTCGACCACCTGCTTCATCACCTCCACCGGGCACGGCGAGCCGGCCATGATGCCGGTGCGGAGGCTGGACAGGTCGTAGTCGGCGAAGTCGGGCTCGGCCAGCTCGGCGATGAACATGGTCGGCACCCCGTACAGCGAGGTGCACCGTTCCTCCTGCACCGCCGACAGGGTGGCCTTCGGGTCGAACGCCGGCGCCGGGATCACCATGCACGCGCCATGGCTGGTGCACGCCAGGTTGCCCATCACCATCCCGAAGCAGTGGTAGAAGGGCACCGGGATGCACACCCGGTCGGCCTCGGTGTAGCCGCACAGCTCACCGACGAAGAACCCGTTGTTCAGGATGTTGTGGTGACTCAACGTGGCACCCTTCGGGAACCCCGTGGTGCCCGAGGTGTACTGGATGTTGATCGGGTCGTCGGCACTCAGCCCGGCCCGCGCCCGGCGCAACGCCCCCGGATCGGCCGCCCTCCCGGCCTCCAGCAGGCCGGCCCAGGCGTCGCCGCCGAGCAGCACCACGTGCTCCAGCGCGGCGCACTTCGGCCGCGCCCGCTCGATCACCGCCGCGTAGTCGGAGGTCTTGAACCGCTCCGCGGCCACCAGCATCCGGATGCCCGCCTGGTCGAGCACGTACTCCAGCTCGTGCGAGCGGTAGGCCGGGTTGATGTTGACCAGGATGGCGCCGATCTTGGCGGTGGCGTACTGGGTGAACGTCCACTCGGCGCAGTTGGGCGCCCAGATCCCGACCCGGTCGCCCCTGCCGATGCCGAGGTCGAGCAGGCCCAGCGCGAGCGCGTCGACCTCAGCGGCGAGCTCACGGTAGGTCCACCGCCGGCCGGTGGCCCAGTCCACCAGCGCCTCCCGGTCCGGGTAGGTCGCCACCGTCCGGTCGAGGTTGTCGCCGATGGTGTCGCCGAGCAGCGGGGTGGCGGAGATCCCCGACGCGTAG
The DNA here is from genome assembly GCF_900115565.1 of Amycolatopsis arida. Lineage (GTDB taxonomy): Bacteria > Actinomycetota > Actinomycetes > Mycobacteriales > Pseudonocardiaceae > Yuhushiella > Yuhushiella arida. The sequence goes on from NZ_FOWW01000002.1 coordinate 725,776, forward strand.
CTGGGCGGCGCCGGCGCGTCCAGCATGACTCCTCCTCGCGGTGAAGTGACCAGGGTCACGGCATCGCGAGTCTAGGAAGTTGGTCCGGACCAACGACATCTGCAGATGGAGGGGATCTAGCCTTCGGGCATGACTTCTGGGGACGAGCCGCCGGTCGCGTTCGCCCGGTCCGGAGCCGACGCCTTCCTCGCCACGCCCCTGCTCCGCTTCGTGGGTGAGCCGGGCCGGCGCCGGCTCGTCGTCGGGCAGGCCCAGGTGTCCGCGCGCGTGGGCGCGGAGCCGGAGCTGACCGTGGCCGTGTGGGCCACCTGGTCGGAGGCGGCCGGCTGGCACCAGGAGGCGGAGCCGTCCGAGGTCGCCGGTTCCGACGTGTTCGCCGGCCTGCCGCTGAGCGGCCGCCCGCCGGTCGACGACCCGCACGCGGCCGTGGTGCTGTTGACCAAGGCGATCGCGGAGTCCTCCCGCAACGAGGTGTACCGGCTGCGCGACCTGCGCTACGAGTTCGAGCAGCGCCTCGCCGCCCTGCTGACCAACCGGCGCCACGACTCGTTGCGGCCGCTGCTCGCGCAGATCATCGAGATCTCGGTGGCCGCGGGGCGGGCCCGCGACCAGGCACAGGCGGCCGTGCGCGACGGCCTGTGGATCTGGCTGTGGGACTCCGGGGCCTACCAGCGGACCCGACCCGACCGCGACGAGCGGCCGGTGGACGGCCCTGGCTGGCTCGGGACGCAGCGGGCCGCGATCCGGCACTGCCAGGCGATGGACGCGCAGCTCGCGGAGGAGGTCGACCGGCTGCACTCCCTGCTCACCAGCATGTCGGCCTTCGCCGTTGCACAGGACAGCGAGGCGCAGGACCGGTTCAACGTGCTCGCGGCCACCGCGGCCGCCGGGCTCGGCGTCCCGGCGCTGATCCTGTCGCTGTACGGCGCGGACTCCTTCCTGCCGCTGGACACGTTCGACCGGGCCTGGCGCGCGCTGGTGCCGATCGGGCTCGCCGTGCTGGCCGTGGCGTTCGCCGCGTTGCGCTGGCTTCCCGGCATGTCCCGCGCCCGGCACTACACCGCCGCCACCGCGCTGGTGGCGGCACTGGTCTCGATCCTGCTGTTCGCGGGCGCGCTCGCGCCGGACGAGGGCTGAGCCCCGCGTACCGGCACAATGGACCGGTGAACGCGATCCTGAACGTGCTCTGGCTGGTGCTGTCCGGGCTGTGGCTGGCCATCGGCTACGTGGTGGCCGGGATCATCTGCTGCGTGCTGATCGTGACGATCCCGTTCGGGCTCGCGTCGTTCCGGATCGCCAACTACGCGCTCTGGCCGTTCGGGCGCACCCTGGTCGACCGGCCCGACGCGGGCGCGCCCTCGGTGATCGGCAACGTCATCTGGATCGTGGTCGCCGGCCTCTGGCTGGCGATCGGGCACGTCGTCACCGGGATCGCGCTGTGCGTCACGATCATCGGAATCCCGCTGGGCATCGCCAACTTCAAGATGGTCCCGGTGTCCCTGCTCCCGCTGGGCAGGGAGATCGTCCCCGTCCCCCGGTGAGCCGGGTCAGCGACCCTTCGCCCGGTCGTAGGACTCCTGGGCGGCCAGCACCTCCGGCATCCGCGTCTCGGTGAGCCGGATCAGCTCCACCAGCTTCTCGGCGACCTCCCGCCCGAGGTCGGTGAGGCTGTACTCGACGTGCGGCGGGATCGTCGGCCGCGCCTCGCGGCGGACGAAGCCGTCCCGTTCGAGCGCCTGCAGGGTCTGCGCCAGCATCTTCTCGCTCACCCCGGCCACCCGCCGGCGCAGCGCGTTGAACCGGTAGGTCCCGTCGAGCAGCGCGCTCAGCGCGAGGATGCCCCACCGGCCGGTGGCGTGCTCCAGCACCTGCCGCGAAGGGCACGCCTTGGCGAACACGTCGAACAGCAGCCGGTCGTGCTCCTCCTCGACGGTCTCCGCGGAGACCGCCGGCCGGTGCGGCGGCACTTCGAACGTTCGGGCGCTCATGCCCTCGACGATACCCCGCGCTCAGCACCACCTCCGGTGACGGTAGTTACTTAAGTACTGCACTTTCTCAAAGTTAGTACCTGATGGCCGTGCAGGTTTCCATACAGCGTGAACGAAGGAGAGCGAAATGATCGTCGTCACCGGAGCCACCGGGCAGCTCGGCCGGCTCGTGGTCGCGGGCCTGAAGGAGCGGCTCCCGGCCGAGCGGATCGTCGCGGCCGCGCCCCCATGGGAAGGCCGGCGACCTGGACGTCGTCGTGCGCGAGGCGGACTACGACCGGCCGGAGACCCTGCCGGCGGCGTTCGCCGGCGCGGAGAAGGTGCTGTTCGTGTCCGGCTCGGAGGTGGGTCGGCGGGTTCCACAGCACCGCGCCGCCGTCTCGGCCGCCCGCCAGGCCGGGGTCGGCCACCTCGTCTACACCAGCATCCTGCGCGCCGACACCAGTAGCCGCCACGCTGGCACCCGAGCACCGGGAGACCGAACGAATCATCCGCGACTCCGGGCTGCCGTTCACGTTCCTGCGCAACGGCTGGTACACGGAGAACTACGCCGACCCGGTCCGGCGGGCCGCGCGCACCGGCGGCATCGTCGGCAGCGCCGGCGCCGGCCGGGTGGCCAGCGCCGCGCGGGCCGACTACGCCGCGGCCGCCGTCGCGGTGCTCACCGGCACCGGGCACGAGGGCAGGGCCTACGAGCTGTCCGGCGACGTCGCGTGGAGCTACCCGGAGCTGGCCGCCGTGGTCGCCGAGATCACCGGCACCGAGGTGCGCTACCAGGACCTGCCCGCCGACGAGCACCGGGCGGCGCTCACCGGGGCCGGACTGCCGGCCGAGGTGGCCGACCTGCTCGTCGCGATCGACGCCGACGTCGCCGCGGGGCGCCTCGCGGACACCCCGGGCGAGCTGGCGACGCTGCTCGGCAGGCCGACCACCCCGCTGGCCGACACCGTGCGGGCCCTGCTCTAGTGAGCGGCCAGCATCCGCCGGGAGTCCTCGACGAAGACGCCGCCGAAGGTCTCGGCCGCGCTGCCGCCGCCGAAGTTGCGCTCAACCTGGGCGCGCTCCGTCGCGTTCGGGTAGGGGTTGGTGCAGCTGGTGCCGGCGCTGGCCCCGGACATCAGGTCCTCGCACCGGCCGGTGCGGCGGTCGGGAAGGCCGAGGATGTGGCCGAACTCGTGCGCGGCGATCCGCACCACGTGGTGGCCCTGGTTCACCGCCTGCCGGCCCATGTAGATCGTGCCGGAGCCGAGCCGGGGAACGTAGGCCCGCGGCCAGCCGTTGTCCGCGACCACCCGGATCGACGCGGGCGAGCCCTTCACCAGGCGGACGTTGCGGACGCTCTCGTTCCAGATCTGGGCCCCCTGGTCGACCGCGTCCTTGAACTCCGCGGCGCCACTGGAGTCGTAGTACAGGGTGCGCACCGCGACGGTGCCCCGGTCGGCCCGGTCGTCCGTGGCGCCGAGCGCGGCCGGGCCGCCGACGACCTGGACCAGGCCCAGCGTCAGCGCCAGGACGAACGTGGCGACAATCCTTCGCGGCATGGCGAGCTCCTCTCGGTGAGAGTGGTCACGTGCCGCGAGGAAAGCAGCGCGGACGGAAAGCCCGACACCGCCGAAAGTCGCGGTGGGCCGGAACTGCCGACTTCAGTCGGGTGCGCCTCAGTCCTCCGGCTGCCAGGGAAGCTCGACGACGAGACACGGGCCGCCGACGAACAACCCGCCGTCGATGCCGAGCACCCGGCCGCCGGCGTAGAGGTAGGGCCGCTCGATCTGGATCGGGTGGATGCCGAGCTGGTCGGCGATCACGCTGTGGCCGTGCACGATCCGCTCGCCGCCGAACTGGTCCAGCACCGCCTCGGCGGCCTCCGGCCCGCGCGGCCCGCGGAACGCGTAGCGGGTGGTCATCCGCCGCCACACGTCCCACCACTGCTCGAGATCGTCCGCGGCGAGGATCTCCGCCACCGTCGCGTTGACCTCCGCGACGTCCTCGCCCCAGTGCAGGTACTCCAGGGTGTCGGAGTGCATCAGCAGGTGGTCGGCGGCGTGGGCGAGCAACGGGCGAGTGGTGAGCCACTCGACGTGCTCGTCGGTGAGGGCCTCCTGGTCGGCCGGCTGGCCGCCGTTGATCTCCCAACTGCGCGCGAAGCTGCGCGGCCCGAAGTCGGACGGCACGTCGGTGTCGCCGAAGCGGTGGGTGCCGAGCAGCAGGATCTCGTGGTTGCCGAGCAGGGTGTGCACGCCGCCACCGGCGTCGGCGGCCTGCCGCTGCAGCCGCATCACCAGGTCGATCGCGCCGACGCCGTCCGGGCCGCGGTCCACGAAGTCGCCGAGGAACCACAGGTGCGCGGCGTCGCCGGTCCAGTCGTCGGACTCGTCGAGCAGCCCGCGCTCGCGCAGGGCGTCGGCGAGCTCATCCCGGTGCCCGTGCACGTCGCCGACGACGTACGCGGGCCCGGCGGGCGCGGTGTCACTCACGGTTACGACGATAACCCCAGCTCAGGACAGCGGTGGCGGCGGATCGGTGGCGAACGGGTCACCCGTGCGGCCCAGCAGGTCGGCGACCGAGTCGATCACCAGGGTGGGGCGGTACGGGTAGCGCTCCGCCGACTCTCGAGTGGAGATGCCGGTGAGCACCAGCACGGTCTGCAGGCCGGCCTCGATGCCGGCGTGGACGTCGGTGTCCATCCGGTCGCCGATCATCACGGTGTGCTCGGAGTGCGTGCCGAGCGCGCGCAGCGCCGAGCGCATCATCAGCGGGTTGGGCTTGCCGACGAAGTAGGGCGAGCGCCCGGTGGCCCGCTCGATCAGTGCGGCGATCGAGCCGGTGGCCGGCAACACCCCCTCGACGCTGGGCCCGGTGGGGTCGGGGTTGGTCGCGATGAACTTCGCGCCGGCCTCGATCAGCCGGATGGCCTTGGTGATCGCGGTGAAGCTGTAGGTGCGGGTCTCGCCGAGCACGACGTAGTCCGGGTCGCGGTCGGTGAGGACGTACCCGGCCTCGTGCAGCGCGGTGGTGAGCCCCGCCTCGCCGATGACGAACGCCGAGCCGTTGGGCCGCTGCGAGTCGAGGAACTTCGCGGTGGCCAGCGCCGAGGTCCAGATCGCCTCCTCCGGCACGTCCAGCCCGGTGCGCAGCAGCCGAGCCCGCAGGTCACGGGGGGTGTAGATGGAGTTGTTGGTCAGGACGAGGAACTTGATCCCGTTGTCCCGCAGCTCGGCGAGAAAGTCGTCGGCACCCTTGATCAGGTGCTCCTCGCGCACCAGGACGCCGTCCATGTCGGTCAGGTAGCTCCACCGCGCGCTCATGCCGCCCAGCGTATGGGCTACCGGCGCCCTACGCCGCCGGATGCCTCACGCCTCCCGAGGTGTCACGATCGGCAGCCCCGCCTCCTCCGCCGCGGTCATCAACCGGTCGTCATAGGTGACCAACCCGGTCAGCTCGGTGGCGAGCACTCGTGCCGTCGCCAAATGGATGGCATCGAGTGAGCGAAGCGTGCGGTTGGGCTCGTTCATCGCGGCGTCCACGATGTCGTCGTCCATCGCGATGAGGTCGAACGCGGTGAGCAGGTCGCGCGCGTCCGGCGCCAGCATCGGCGCTGCCCGGTGTACCGCACGCATGACCTCGATCTTCAGCAGGGCGGAACTGACCCACCCGGCCGCGGCGCCCGCGTCGTAGAAGTCGGCGAACGCTGTCGAGTGCCGTTCCTTCCACAACAGTTTGATCGCCGCCGAGGTGTCCACGTAGTAGACGGTCACCAGCGTTCCTCGGCGCGAAGCTCGGCAAGGGCATCAGTCAAGAGATCGGTGCCGTCGCCAGGATGCATCCGGGGCCGGTACCCAGGACGCTTCGCTCGCTGGAGTCGACCGGCGTCGGCCAGCCGGGTGAGGATCGGCGCCGGTTGACGGTCCCGCACCGGCACGATTCGGGCGATCAGCTTTCCGTGCTCGGTGACGTCGATGGTCTCGCCGTGCCGCACCCGCGCGAGCACTTCCCCGGTGCTGTGCCGCAACTCCCGCAGCCCCACCACGTGATCGTCCGCCATACCACGTAATGTATCACATTTTTGTGGCCACATTTTCGTGGTTCAGCCGTCGCCGTCCGCTGGTCTCGTGTCCTCGGCGGGCGCCGGGTGCACGGTGACCATGGTGGCCTTGATCGCCAGTCGGATCTGGCGACCGGGCTCGAGCGCCAGCTCGGCGACCGCGGCGGAGGTGAGGTCGGCGGTGAGGCCGGCCGTCCACTCGGCACCGTCCACCCGTTCCTCCGTTCCGGCTCGTTCCGTCGTTCCAGCACAGTGCAGCCGAACCAGTGAGCCCTGCGGCTCCAGCGCGCCGACCACGGCCGGCGCGGTGTTGCGCGGGCTGCCGGCCGGCACCGGATCCGGCGGGTAGACGGCGACCGCGGCCGGCGCGAAGACCGCGACGGCCGGCTCGCCGAGCACGGCGTCCTCCGCGAGCAGCCCGCGCACCAGCTCACCGCGGCCGGTGCGCAACCCCTCGGCCACGGCCGTGCCGGGCACGAGGTTCAGCCCGGCGACCCGCGCGGTGAACGGGGTGCGCGGCGCGGCGAGCACCTCCCGGGTCGGCCCGCGTTCCACCACTTTGCCGGCGTTGAGCACGAGCACCTCGTCGGCCAGCGCGAGCGCGTCGAGCGGGTCGTGGGTGACCAGGACCACGACCGGCGGTGCCGGCGCGGCGCGGCCAGGTGACGGCCGCAGCACCCGGCGGAGCAGCCCGCGGACGGCCGGCGCGGTGTGCGCGTCGAGGGCGGCGAGCGGCTCGTCGAGCAGCAGCAGACCGGGGTCGCCGGCGAGCGCCCTGGCGATCGCCACCCGCTGCGCCTGCCCGCCGGACAGCTGCGCCGGCCGGCGGTCGGCGAACGCGGCGGCGTCCACCTCGGCAAGCCACCGGCGGGCCACCGCACTGGCCGCCGCCCGGCCCGCACCCCGCGACCGCGGTCCGAACGCGACGTTGTCCAGCACCGACAGGTGCGGGAACAGCAGCGGGTCCTGGGCCAGCAGGCCGACGCCGCGGGCCTCCGGCGGCAGCCGGACGCCCGGCCCGTCCAGCACCCGCCCGCCGAGCGCGATCTCCGCCCGGTCCGGCGCGAGCAGCCCGGCGAGGCAACCGAGCACCGTGGACTTGCCGGCGCCGTTCGGGCCGAGGATCGCCAGCACCCCGCCGGCCGGCACGGCGAGCGCGACGGAGAGCCGGAACTCGCCGCCGGCGTGCCGTCGGGTCAGTTCGATCTCCGCGGTCAACCCCATGCCCGCTCCCCCCGACCCCGTCCGCCGTCCAGCACCCGCGGCCGCGCGACGACGACCACCAGCACGGCCACCACGACCAGCAGCAGCGACAGCGCCACCGCGCTGTCCACATCGGACTCGGCCTGCGCGTACACCTCCAGCGGCAGGGTGCGGGTGACGCCCTCGAGGCTGCCGGCGAAGGTGATCGTGGCGCCGAACTCGCCGAGCGCGCGGGCGAAGCTGAGCACCGTGCCCGAGCCCAGCGCCGGCAGCAGCAGCGGCACGGTCACCCTGCGGAACACCGTCCACGGCCGGGCACCGAGCGTCGCGGCCACCCGCTCGTAGCGGTCGCCCGCGCCACGCAGCGCGCCCTCCAGGCTCACCACCAGGAACGGCATCGCGACGAACGTCTGCGCGACGACCACGGCGGCCGTGGTGAACGGCACCCGCACCCCGGCCACCACGTCGAGCAGGTAACCGAGGAAGCCGTTGCGACCGAGCAGGTAGAGCAGCGCCAGCCCGCCGACCACCGGCGGCAGCACCAGCGGCAGCAGCACGACCGAGCGGACCAACCGCACGCCGCGGAACCGGGCCCGCGCCAGCACCACCGCCAGCGGCACGCCGAGCAGCACGCAGCACAGCGTGGACAGGGTCGCGGTGAGCAGCGACAGCTCGAGCGCGTTGCGCGCCACCGGCGCGGTGAGCAGTGCGGGCAGCCCGGTCAGGTCGGTGCGCAGCACCAGGCCCAGCACCGGCAGCACCACGAGCGCGAGCGCGAGCGCCGCCGGCACCCACAGCACCCACGGCAGACGGGACCGGCGCGCGTCGCTCACGGCGTGCCGAAGCCCCGCGCGGCGAGCTCCTCCCGGCCGACCGGGCCGAGCACCAGGTCGACGAACGCCCTGGCGAGCTCCCCCGCCGGGGCGTCCCGGAGCACCGCGATCGGGTAGTCGTTGACCACCCGCTCGGCGGCGGGGATCTCGACGGTGTCCACGGCGCCGGCGGCCACGGGCGCGTCGGTGACGTACACCAACCCCGCGTCGGCGGCGCCGACCCTGACCTTGTTCAGCACGGCCTTGACGTCCTGCTCCTCGCTGGCCGGGCGCAGCGGTGCGCCGGCCAGCGCGGCCAGCCGCTGGGCGGCGGCACCGCACGGCACCCGCGGCGCGCAGACGACCGTGGTCACGTCCGGCCGGGCGAGGTCGGCGAGCCCGGTGACGCCCAGCGGGTTGCCCGGGGCGACCACGACGGTGAGCCGGTTGGTGGCGAACACCGCGGGCTCAGCCACCCGCTCCCCGGCCCGCCGCATCGCCTCCGGGTCGGCGGCGGCGAACACGTCGGCCGGCGCGCCCTCCGCGATCTGCTGGGCGAGGCGGGCCGAGCCGCCCAGGTTCAGCCGCACGTCCACCCCGGGGTGGTCGGCCTCGAAGCGGTGCTCCAGCGCGCCGAACGACTCGGTCAGCGAGGCGGCGGCGAACACGGTCAGCGTGGTGCCGCCCGCGGCGCCGGCGCAGCCGGTGGCGACCAGCACGGCGGCGAGCAGGACCGCGGCCGGTCGCCTCATCGGGCGCCTCCCGGCGTCTCCACCACGACGTGCGTGGCCTTCACCACGGCCACGGCGAGGACACCGGGCCGCAGATCCAGCTCGGTCACCGCGTCCGCGGTCATCAGCGACGTCACCCGGTGCGGCCCGCACTGCAGCTCCACCTTGGCCATCACGGTGTCCGCGACCACCTCGGTGACCAGCCCGACGAAGCGGTTGCGGGCGGATCGTCCCACGCCGGAAGGGTCGGGGGCGTCCTCGGCGAAGCCGCGGGCGAACCCAGCCAGCTCCGCGCCGTCGACCACCTGACGCCCCGCGGCGTCGGCGGCGACGGACAGGCGGCCGGCCCGCACCCAGCGGCGCACGGTGTCGTCGCTGACCCCGAGCAGCCGAGCGGCCTCCGACAACCGAAACTGCGGCATGATCCGGGAGCCTAACTCCGCGAACGCGGAACTGGCCAGGTCTCCCGCGTGTTCCCGCGACGCGAACGGGACCGGCGTCACGGCACGCCGGCGGTGTTCGGCCGTGACCTACCGCACTACGCTGGTGAAGGTGACCTCCGTCGACCTCGGGATACCCCGGATCCCTCGCGCGCCCCACCGGGTCCCGCGGCCGGACGACCCCGCGCTCATCGACACCTACGGGCGGGTGGCGACCGACCTGCGGGTGTCCCTCACCGACCGGTGCAACCTGCGCTGCACCTACTGCATGCCGGCCGAGGGTCTGGAGTGGACGCCCGGCGAGCAGTTGCTCTCCGACGCCGAGCTGCTCCGGCTGCTCCGCGTCGCGGTGCAGCGGCTCGGCGTCACCGACATCCGGCTCACCGGCGGTGAGCCGCTCCTGCGCCCCGGCCTGGAGCGGCTGGTGGCCGACGTGGCGGCGCTGCGCCCGCGACCACGGCTGTCGATGACCACCAACGGCATCGGGCTGGCCAAGCGGGCCCGCGCGCTGGCCGGCGCCGGCCTGGACCGGATCAACGTCTCACTGGACGCGGTCGACGAGGAGACGTTCGTCCGGATCACCCGCCGCGAACGGCTCGACCACGTGCTGGCCGGGCTCGCCGCCGCCAGGGCAGCCGGGCTGGACCCGGTGAAGGTCAACGCGGTGCTGATCCGCGGGCTCAACGAGGACCAGGCCGTGCCCCTGCTGCGGTTCTGCCTCGAGCACGGCTACCACCTGCGGTTCATCGAGCAGATGCCACTGGACGCCCAGCACGGCTGGAACCGTGCGGAGATGATCACCGCGGCGGAGATCCTCGAACTGCTCGGCACGGAGTTCACCCTGACGCCGAGCCCGGCCGAGCGGGGTGGCGCGCCGGCCGAGCGGTGGCTGGTGGACGGCGGGCCGCACGAGGTGGGCGTGATCGCGTCGGTCACCCGACCGTTCTGCGCCGCCTGCGAGCGGACCCGGCTCACCGCCGACGGCGCGGTGCGCTCCTGCCTGTTCAGCACGGACGAGACGGACCTGCGGTCGCTGCTGCGCTCCGGCGCCGAGGACGAGGAGATCGCCGACGCGTGGCGCGCCACGATGTGGGCCAAGCTGCCCGGCCACGAGATCAACGAGGCCGGGTTCGCCCAGCCGATCCGGCCGATGAGCGCGATCGGCGGCTGAGGTGACGACCGTGACGGTGCGGTTCTTCGCGTCGGCAAGAGCCGCGGCGGGGACCGAGCAGGAGGCACTCCGACTGCCGGCCGGGATCACCGTGGCCGACGTGGTGGCCGAGCTGCGCCGGCGCCACCCGGACCGGCTCCCGCGCATCCTCGACGCGGCGAGCTTCCTGCTGGACGGCGTCGCGGTGCGCGACCCCGCCCTGGCGGTGCCGGACGGCGCCGAGCTCGACGTGCTGCCCCCGTTCGCCGGCGGATAGGAGACCACCCGTGAGTTCGCGTGCCGGTGACCGTGCCGCGAGGCGCCGTTCACGTCCCGTCCGCCCGCGCGGCACAGGCTGGCCGGCATGACCGCCCCGCGCCGCGTCTCGGCGCTCCTGCTCGCGCTGCTGACCGCGCTGGGCGCCCTCGTGGCGCCCGCCACGGCGGAGACCCGTCCTCCTGGCACCGTCCGACCGCTGGAGCGGGCCCACGCGCACAACGACTACGAGCACGAGCGACCGCTGCTGGACGCGCTCGACCACGGGTTCACCAGCGTCGAGGCCGACATCCACCTGGTCGGTGACCAGCTGCTCGTCGGGCACGACCCGGAGGACCTGACGCCGGAGCGCACGCTGGAGGCGCTGTACCTGGAGCCGCTGCGTCAGCGGGTGCTGGCCCACCACGGGCGGGTGTACCGGCGACCGGCGGAGTTCCAGCTGCTGGTCGACGTCAAGACCGAGGCGGTGAGCACCTACGCCGCGCTGCGGCAGCGGCTGCGCCACCCGCGGTACGCCTTCCTGTTCACCGCCTACGTCCACGGTCTCGTGCGGGAGCGTGCGGTGACCGTGGTGCTGTCCGGGAACCGGCCGCGGGAGGTGCTGGCCGCCGAGCGGTACCGGCTGGCGTTCTACGACGGCCGGATCGTCGACCCGACCGACCTCGGACCCGGGGCCGACGCCCGGCTGGTGCCGCTGGTGTCGGACAACTGGACCCGGCTGTTCTCGTGGACCGGCGAGGGGCCGTTCCCGCCGGCCGAGCGGGAGCGGCTGCGGGAGATCGTGCGCACCGCCCACGCGGCCGGTCAGCGGGTGCGGTTCTGGGCGACGCCCGACACCCCGGGGCCGGCCAGGACGGCCCTGTGGCGGGAGCTCGTCGCGGCCGAGGTCGACCACGTCAACACCGACGATCTGGCCGGTTTGGCGGCGTTCCTCCGCGCGGGCAGTCACGCCCGCAAGGTAGCGCACCGATGGAGCAGTCGCGCGTTTACGACGTGACTCAGACCTCACTTTGGGTGATTTATCTCGAGAAGGAAACAGCCCGATAACGGCCGGCTGACCTGCGAAAACAGCCGGATCGTTCCAGGTTGCGCGCTGTTACTGTGATGTAGGTCACGCCGCTCAAAATTTCCGATCACGCCCTTCGTTACGTACCGTCGCTTCTCGGTTGGCCCCGACCGACCAGAGCAAGACCCGGGATTCCGTTGCGCCGAGCCCTGTCCGGCGGAGTCCCGGACCCAAACCCCGAGCGAGAAAACTTCTGGACAGGGACACGAGGGGCGCGGCCGACGCGCGAGCGGCGGTCACGTCCGCCGGCCCACAAGGCCGGTCCGGTCTCGCGTTCCGGCGCGGTCCGGCTCAGTTCCTCCGTAGGCGCGGAAGGAGAGACTGAGTCGCAATGACTTATCGTGGCAAGCATCGCAAGACCTCCGCTGCTACTCGGCACATCGCCCGCGTCGCTGTCGCGGGCCTGGCCGTGGGCGCCCCGTTGGCCATCGCCGCGACCCCCGCGCAGGCGCAGAGCGTCAACTGGGATGCCATCGCGCAGTGCGAGAGCGGTGGCAACTGGAGCATCAACACCGGCAACGGGTACTACGGCGGTCTCCAGTTCAAGGACAGCACCTGGAAGGCCTACGGCGGTTCCGGCAAGGCCCACAACGCCTCCCGCGACGAGCAGATCCGGGTCGCCGAGCGGGTCCTGCAGGGCCAGGGCATCGGCGCCTGGCCGGTGTGCGGCAAGAAGGCCGGCGCCTCGGGCAGCTACAAGGCCAAGAACACCCAGGGCTCGGCCAAGGTCGAGCGGAAGAGCAGCACCCCGAAGCGGAAGAGCGCCCCGGCGCCCAAGGTCTCCGCTCCGACGCTGTCGGGTGTGGCCAAGTCGAACCCGAACGGTGACTACACCGTCGAGGCCGGCGACACGCTGACCGAGATCGCCAAGAAGTTCAACGTCGAGGGCGGCTACCAGAAGCTGCACGAGTTGAACAAGGAGTACATCTCCAACCCCAACTACATCGTGGTCGGCCAGAAGATCGCCACCAAGTGATCTTCGCCTGAGGCCGGCGAGGGGCCCCACCGCATATCCCCCGGGTGGTGGGGCCCCTCACCCATTCCCGAGATCGACGTTCCGAACGCAGAGATCGCCGTTCGGAACGTCGAGATCTACCGCTGAGCCTTCGAGAGCGCGTTCGGGATCGTGCGTTCGGCGCGCGGCGCGAAACGGCGCGCATTCCGGTACGGCGTGCCGGAACTCGGTCAAGGCGGTTTCGGCCCGACTCGGGTCGACTTCCGTCGCACGTCGGACCAGCACGACTGTGACCAGCCGCCCGGGTCCTGCGATTCCGACCCTGCGGTTCTCGCGATCAGCGCGGTAGGTCACGGTCCGAATGCGGAACTCACGGTTCCGAACGTAGATTTCGCGAGCGTCAGGGGGAGTTGACCCACTCGTCGGTGCCGTCGGTGAACTGCTGGTGCTTCCACACCGGCAGCCGCGCCTTGACCTCGTCCACCAGGGCCGCGCAGGCGGTGAACGCCGCGCCCCGGTGGTCCGCGGCCACGGCGCAGGCGAGGGCGGTGTCGCCGATCTCCAGCGCACCGACCCGGTGGCTCACCGCCACCGCACGCAGCCCCGCGTGCCGCGCGGTCACGTCGGCCACCACCGTGGCCAGGACCTCACCGGCGCTCGGGTGCCCCTCGTAGTACAGCGACCGCACCGACCGGCCGCCATCGTGGTCGCGGACCACCCCGGCGAAAGTCACCACCGCACCCGCGGCCCGGTCCTCCACCAGCGCGGCGTGCTCCTCCACCGACAGCGGCTCCTCGGTCACCCACGCCCGCAGCACCCGCACCGCCCCCGCCGGCTCCGAGCACACCGGCTCAGCGCCCACGGTCTCCGAGACCGCTGGCTCCGAGAACGCTGGCTCGCCGCTGGCCGAGGGCTCGGCCTCGGTGGCCGTCCGCTCCGGGCGGGAGTGGTCGGCCCTGGGGTGGTCGGCACCGGCGAGTTGGTCCACCGCGTGGTCCAGCACCCCGGCCAGCACGGCCAGCCCGTCGGCGACCCCGCCGCGGGAGCCGGGGAGGTTCACCACCAGCGTCCGGCCGGCCACCCCGGCCAGCCCGCGGGACAGCACGGCGGTCGGCACCTTGTCCCGGCCCGCGTTCCGCACGGCGTCGGCGAGGCCGGGCAGCTCCACGTCCAGCAGCGGGGCGGTGACGTCCGGCGTCCGGTCGGTCGGCGAGATACCGGTGCCCCCGGTGGTGATCACCACGTCCGGCCGGGCGGCGAGGCACTCGCGCAGCGCCCGCGCCACCGGCTCCCCGTCGCCGACCACGATCGGCTCGGGCACCTCGTACCCGCGCTCGGCCAGCCAGGCCGCGATGACCGGGCCGGTGCGGTCGGGGTAGACGCCGGCGGCGGCCCGGTTGGACGCCACGACGACGCGTGCGGTGCGGTTCACGCCCGTCCTCCCGCCTCGGGGCGGCGCCAGGACCCCGCCTTGCCACCCTCCTTGCGCTCCAGCCGCACCCCGTCCAGCGTCGCGGCCGGGTCCACCGCCTTGATCATGTCGTGCACGGTCAGCCCGGCGACCGCGACGGCGGTCAGCGCCTCCATCTCCACCCCGGTGCGGTCGGTGGTCCGCGCCGTCGCGGTGATCCGCACCTCGCGCTTCCCCAGCGCGAACTCGACGTCCACTCCGGACAGTGCGATCTGGTGGCACAGCGGGATCAGCTCGGAAGTGCGCTTGGCGCCCATGATCCCGGCGATCCGCGCCGTGGCCAGCGCGTCACCCTTGGGCAGGCCGCCGTCGGAGAGCAGGCCGATCACCTCGGCCGTGGTGCGCACGACGCCGGTGGCCACGGCCTCCCGCCTGGTCGCGCCCTTGCCGGAGACGTCGACCATGCGGGCCGCGCCCGCCTCGTCGAGGTGGCTCAGTTCGGTCACGCACCCACACTAGTGGCCTGCTCGCGCAGTGCCACCGACTTCACCGCCTCGGCCACCGCGGGTGCCACGGCGGAGTCGAACACGCTGGGCACGATGAACGAGGCGTTGAGCCGGTCGCCGTCCACCACGTCGGCGATCGCGTTGGCCGCCGCCAGCAGCATCTCGTCGTCGATGTCGTGCGCGTGCGCGTCGAGCAGCCCGCGGAACACGCCGGGAAAGGCGAGCACGTTGTTGATCTGGTTCGGGTAGTCGCTGCGCCCGGTGGCGACCACGGCGGCGTGCTTCTGCGCCTCCAGCGGATCGATCTCCGGGTCGGGGTTGGCCAGCGCGAACACCACCGGGTCCTCGGCCATGGTGGCCACGTGCTCGGCGCCGAGCAGGTTCGGCGCGGACACCCCGATGAACACGTCGGCGCCGACCAGCGCCTCGTGCAGCGTGCCGGCCAGGTTGTCCCGGTTAGTCTGCTCGGCCACCCAGCGCAGGTTGTCGTCGAGGTCCGACCGGCCGGGGTGCACCGTGCCGTTGATGTCCACGGCCACGATGTCGGTCGGGTTCTTCCGCAGCAGCAACCGGATGATCGCCGAGCCGGCGGCGCCCACCCCGCTCACCACGATCTTGCACCGCTCGATGGGCTTGCCCACCACGCGCAGCGCGTTGCGCAGCGCGCCGACCACCACGATCGCGGTGCCGTGCTGGTCGTCGTGGAACACCGGGATGTCCAGCGACTCACGCAGCCGGGCCTCGATCTCGAAGCAACGCGGCGCGGCGATGTCCTCCAGGTTGATGCCCGCGTAGACCGGCGCGAGCGCGCGCACCGTGCGGATGATCTCCTCGGTGTCCTGGGTGTCCAGGCACACCGGCCAGGCGTCCACGCCGGCGAACTTCTTGAACAGCGCGGCCTTGCCCTCCATCACCGGCAGCGCCGCGGCCGGGCCGATGTTGCCGAGGCCCAGCACGGCCGAGCCGTCGGTGACCACGGCGACGGTGTTGCGCTTGATGGTCAGCCGCCGGGCGTCCTCGGGGTTCGCCGCGATCGCCTGGCAGACCCTGGCCACGCCGGGGGTGTAGGCGCGGGAGAGGTCGTCGCGGTTGCGCAGGGCGATCTTCGGCGCGACCTCGAGCTTGCCGCCGAGGTGGATCAGGAAGGTCCGGTCGGAGACCTTGCGGACCCGCACACCCGGGAGGTCGTTCAGCGCCTTCGTGATGTCGTCGGCGTGCTCGGCGGAGAGCACGTTGGCGCTGAGGTCGACGACGATCGCGTCGGGGTGGGACTCCACGACGTCGAACGCCGTGAGCACGCCGCCGACCCGGCCGACCGCCGAGGTGAGGTCCCCGGCGGCGGTCGACGACGGTGGCGCGTCGACCCGCACGGTGATCGAGTAACCGGGACCGGGAACCGGCATGGCACTACCCCCGCATCGAACACGGACTCCTGACGGGGGAGAACACTATCTCCGTGACGGGCGCCACCGGCCGCCTGGCGGAGAACTCGCCAGTAACCTACTCGGTCTCCGGCTGCCAGTTGATCTCGGTCTTCGGGTGCACGTAGGGCACGTCCCGCAGCGGGAAGGTGACCTCGCCGTACGGGGACAGCGCGCCCTGCCGGTCGGCGGCCAGTTCCGAGACCGGGTGCTCGCCGTCGGGCCAGCTGGGGTCGATCCGGTCCCGCTTACCGTTGTCGGCCTTGGCCACGTCGTCCTCCGCAAGTTCCCGCGAGTGTCGCTGTCAGTGCCTGTGTCCTGACCGGCCCCTAGTGTGCCTGATCGGCGGAGGGCGCCGGACAGGCAGGTATCGTGAGACTTCGTGGGATCACTGCCCGCGACCTCCCTCGCTGACTGGCTGCGCACGGCCTCGGACGAGGCGCTGGCCACGCTGCTGCACGCGCGGCGCGACCTGGCCACGCCGCCACCCGCCGACTCGACCGTCCTGGCCACGCGCGCCGGCACGCCCGGCTCCATCGCCCGCGCGTGCGAGCCGCTGGACACCGTCACCCTCGCGGTGCTCGAGTCGTTGCTGGTCGCCGGCGCCGACGCCGAACCGGTGCCGGCGGGCGCGGTGGCCGAGCTGGTGGGTGTCGACCAGGCCGCGGCCCGCGCCGCGCTGGACACGCTCCGGTCCAGGGCGCTGGTGTGGGGCGACGACGACGCGCTCAGCGTCCCGCCGGGGGCCAGGGAGGTGTTCGGGCCGTTCCCCGCGGGCCTCGGCGCCCCGGGGAGGGACCTCGCCGGGGCCGACGTGCCCGCGCTGCTGGCCGAGCTCGACCCCGACGAGCGCGCGCTGCTGGACAAGCTCGCCGCGGGGCCGCCGATCGGCCGTACCCGGGACGCCTCGGATGTTGCGGACATCCCGAACAGCCCGGACACCGACGCGCCCAGCCCGGTGCGCCGGCTGCTGGCCTGCGGGCTGCTGCTCCGTCGGGACGACCAGACCGTGGAGCTGCCCCGCGAGGTGGGGCTCGCGCTGCGTGGCGGGCACGCCTTCCCGCCGGCCGTCCGGCGGGAGCCGCCGCTGCCCACCCATCCGCACCAGCAGTCGACGGTCGACGCCGCGGCCGCCGGGGAGGCCATGGAGTTCCTGCGGCGCACCGAGTCGTTGTTGCGGATGTGGTCCGCGCAGCCACCACCGGTGCTGAAGTCCGGCGGGCTGGGGGTGCGCGAGGTGCGCCGGCTGGCCAAGGAGTTGGAGGTCACCGAGGACCACGCCGTGCTGCTGGTGGAGCTGGCCGCCGGGGCCGGGCTGGTGGCCGACAGCCAGGAGACCTCGCCGGAGTGGGTGCCCACCACGCTGACCGACTCGTGGCTGGCCTCCGCGCCGGCCCAGCGCTGGGTGACGCTGGCGCGGGCGTGGCTGGACCTGCCGCGGTTGCCGGGGCTGGCCGGCGCCAGGGACCCGAGGGACAAACCGCTCGCGCCGCTGGCCGACGACCTGCGCCGGCCGCTGGCGCCGGCCGGGCGGCGGCGGGTGTTGCGGGCGTTGGCCGACCTCGACCCCGGCACGGGAGTCCGCGGGGTCGAGGAGCTGGTGGCCGTGCTGGCGTGGCGGGCGCCGCGGCGCGGGGGCCGGCTGCGCGACGATGTGGTGCGCTGGACCATGGCCGAGGGCGCCGCGCTGGGCGCGGTGGCGCTCGGCGCGGCGAGCTCGGCGACCAGGGCGCTGCTGGCCGACGACCGGCCGGGCGCGGTGGAGGCGATGATCGACGCGCTGCCGGCGCCGGTCGACCACGTGCTGGTGCAGGCCGACCTGACCGTCGTCGCGCCGGGGCCGCTGGAGCCGGGGCTGGCTGCCGAGGTCGCCGCGGTCGCGGACGTCGAGTCGGCCGGGCACGCGACGGTGTACCGGGTGACCGAGACGTCGGTGCGGCGGGCGCTGGACGGCGGGCGCACCGCCGACGAGCTGCACGAGCTGTTCCGCACGCGGTCGGCCACCCCGGTGCCGCAGTCGCTGAGCTACCTGATCGACGACGTCGCGCGGCGGCACGGGCGGCTGCGTGGTGGTGCCGCGGGGTCGTTCCTGCGGTGTGACGACGAGGTGCTGCTGGCCGAGGTGCTGGCCAACCCGGCCGCGGCGGAGCTCGACCTGCGCCGGATCGCGCCGACCGTGCTGGTGAGCCCCTACCCGCTGGCCGAGGTGCTCGACGGCCTGCGGGCGGCCGGGTTCGCGCCGGCCGCGGAGGGACCGGACGGGCAGGTGGTGGATCTGCGGCCGAGCGGACGGCGGATCCCACCGCGAGCGCGGAGCCGGGCCCGGCCGGTGGTGGCGGGGCAGCGCCCGATCGGCGAGGAGCAACTGGCGGCGGTGCTGACGCACCTGCGGGCCGGTGACCGGGCGGCCCGCGCGCGGCGCGGGGCGACCGCGCGGTTGCCCGCCGGCGGCGGACCGGACACCTCGGCGACGTTGGCGTTGCTCAGCGAAGCGACCAGGGAGCAGCGGGAGGTGTGGATCGGGTTCGTCGACGCGCACGGGACGGCGAGCCAGCGGATCGTGACACCCGTCCGGGTCGGCGGTGGTGTGCTGGAGAGCACCGACAACGAACGCTATCCCCTGCACCGCATCACGTCGGCCGCCCTGGTCGAGGACTGAGTCCCGCCGGTCGTCCCTCCCTCGGGGCCGCGAACCGCACCCCGCCCTCACCCGGGATCGAGCCATCCCGGCCGCCCAGCAGGCCGACCCGCACCGCGGCCGCCCCCGCGGACCGGCCATGCTCACCGCCCTCGCGCGGAGCCACGTCGGGCCGCCTCAGGCGGAGGAGCGCAGGGCACCAACGGGCCACTCACGGCGCGAACTCGGCCCAGTTGTCCACGGATTCCCACCACACCCGCCAGACGGCCTCACCAGCGACAAGCTGGGCGCCGAGCAACTTCCAGGGGCGGGCGGCTCGGCACGGGCTCGGACCCGAGGCGCGGCTCGGGGCGCACAACGTCTTCGAGCGATCGGCCGGCGGGCCACTACGGGCACTCACTACGGCTACAGGGCGCGCAGGCCGTTCAGGACGCGTTCCATGAACTCTCGCGACGTGCGGTCCCCCAGCACCAGGCCCGGCTCGTGGATTTGCACCATGCCGGCGTCGGCGAGGTCGCCCACCAACACCTTCACCACGGCCAGCGGCAGCCCCAGGTGTGCCGCCACCTCCGCCACGGACCGGGTCTCCGCGCACAGGTCACAGATCCGCCGCTGCGCCACCGACGCCGCCCGCCCGTGCCGGCCGCGCTCGCTGGTCGAGATCAACGTCTCCAGCTCCAGCTTCCGGCACGGCGTGGTCCGTCCCCTGGTGCGGGCGTACGGCCGCACCAGGGACCGGCGCATCTCACGTCCCGGCGTCCTCATCCGCGGCTACCCACGCACGCCGCCCTGGAGCTGCGCCCGCAGCTCCGGCGTCATCTGCTCACCAACCCGGTCCACCAGCAACGTCATCTCGTAGGCCACCGTCCCGATGTCACACGACGGCGCGGCCAGTACCGCGAGGCACGAGCCGTCACTGATCGACATCAGGAACAGGTACCCCCGCTCCATCTCCACCACTGTCTGGTTGACCCTGCCGGCCTCGAAGCAGCGCGCCGCGCCCTGGGTCAGGCTGACCAACCCGGACGCCACCGCGGAGAGCTGCTCCGCGCGGTCCTGGGGTAGCCCGTCCGACCCGGCGAGCAAGAGACCGTCGGCCGACACCACCACCGCGTGCGCGGCACCGGGAACCCTGCGCACGAAGTCCGTGATGAGCCAGCCGAAATTCCCCGACTGCTGGGCGGAAGCCGTCACTGTCCCTCCTGCTGCCTGGTGGGATCCCTTGGCGCAAGACTATTCACCATGCGGCCGCTGTCGACCCTGCTCCCCAACCGGTTTCGCCACTGTCCGTGCGCGCAACCGCGCCCATCGCGGCGCCTCCCCGCGGCCCCGCGCGCGGCCGATCGCCGCGCCCCCGCCGCACGCGAAGGGGTTTGACCAGCTCAGCAATGCTGCTAGGGTCGGTTCCGGGAATTCTGTTGAAAATGCGACGACCGTCTCGCACCGGGCGAAAAGCCCGGTTTCGCCGGGTGATCCCGCTTCCGTATGAACCTGCCGGAGTTCACCCCAACGGCCGCACCCAGATGGAGACCCCGCCCACCCAAACGGAGACCCCGCGGCGCCGTCAGCCGGCCCGCAACGCGGTGTCGTGCGCGATGGCGTGCTGCACGACGGTGATCAACACCTGCTTGGCGGACTCGCGGTCGCGCGCGTCGCACGCCATGATCGGCACCGACGGCGCGATGGTGAGCGCGTGCCGGACGTCCTCGATCTGGTGGTGCAGCAGCCGGTCGAAGCAGTTGATCGCCACGATGTAGGGCAGCTTGCGGTTCTCGAAGAAGTCGATCGAAGGGAAGGCGTCGGCCAACCGGCGGGTGTCGACGAGCACCACCGCGCCGATCGCGCCCAGCGCCAGGTCGTCCCACATGAACCAGAACCGGTGCTGCCCCGGCGTGCCGAAGACGTAGAGCACCAGGTCGGCGTCCAGGGTGATCCGGCCGAAGTCCATGGCCACCGTGGTGGTCACCTTGTTCGGCGTCGCCGAGATGTCGTCCACCGACACGGACGCCTCGGTCATCGAAGCCTCCGTGGTCAACGGGTCGATCTCCGACACCGCCCCGACGAGCGTCGTCTTGCCCACACCGAACCCGCCGGCGACCACGATCTTGGCCGAGGAGGTCGGTCCCGCGGCCGCCGGCGTGTTCGCGTCGGAGTCAAATTCTCCGAAGCCCACTGAGCACCCTCTCCATGAACTCGATACTCGGCCGGTCGCCCACCGCGGATTGCGCGGAGTGCACGAGCACCAGCCCGAGGCCAGCAACATCTCCCACCAGGACCCGCACCACGCCGAGCGGCAGCCGCAGCAACGCGGCGACCTCGGCGACCGAACGGGTGTCCAGGCACAGGTCGCAGATCGACCGGTGCTCGGGCACCCGGACCCGGTCGAGATCCCTGCCCCGCTCACTGGTCGACACCAGCGCCTCCAGCGCCAGGTCGTAGGTCGGCCGGGTCCGACCGCGGGTGCGGAAGTACGGCCGCACCAGCCCGGAACCCTCCTCGTACTCCTCGCTGGCCTGCCGCGGCAGCGCGGGGCCGGAGTGCTCGACGGGGGACTCGGCGTTGAAGGCCCGCTCGGCGAACGCGGTGAACGCACCGGTGTCGGCCAGCGGATCCTCCTCGGGGGCCCGGCCGCTGGACACGCCGTAGAGCTCCGCGGCGGGTCCGCTCAACAGCCGGTCCCGGTAGTCGGCGACGTCGAACTCCGCCGGGTCCTGCCCGTAGCCGGTCGGGTGCAGCCAGTCCGCGTCGTCCCTCACCGGCGGGGTCACCGGCGGCTCGCCACTGATCCACCTGGGTCGCCGCGCCCGCCGCCCTTCCCCCGAGTCGTGATCCGATTCGTTCGGCCACCGTCCGACGGAGTCGTCGAGCCACCGATCGCCGCTCGAACGCCCTGAGCCCACATCCGTCTCCTCAGTGCTCGAACCAGTGCTCGAACCGAGCTCGGGTCATCGCCGTACCGCTCCCTGCAGTTGCGCGCGCAGTTCCGGGGTCAACTGCTGCCCGACCCGGTCCACCAGCAGGGTCATCTCGTACACGACCAGCCCGATGTCGCTGTCCGGCGCGCCGAGCACGGCGAGGCACGAGCCGTCGGACACCGACATCAGGAACAGGAAGCCGTTGGCCATCTCGATGACGGTCTGCGCCACCGCGCCACCCTCGAACACCTGGGCGGCGCCGCGGGCGAGGCTGGTGAGGCCGGACGCGACCGCGGCGAGCTGGTCGGCGCGGTCCTTGGGCAGGCCCCGGGACGAGGCGAGCAGCAGGCCGTCCGCGGAGACCACGACGGCGTGCGCCGCACCGGGCACCCTGTGCACGAAATCCGTGAGGAGCCAAGCAAAACTGCCCGGGCCGCTCTGCGCCTTCGACCCGTTCGGCTGCGTCGAACCAGGCTTGGTCACCGTGTCCCTCCCCCGGCCCACACCCGTGGGGCCATCGCTTTCGCTACTGACCACGCTTGCCGCATCTCACTCCTCCACCCGGTTGTCGGCGGAACGCCCTTCCACGCCGTTTCCGCTCACGGCGTCGGACCGCGCCGACATTGTGCTCTCCCGCAGTGCGTGCCGGCCGCTCTGGTAGCCCTGTTGGAAGCTCGCCATCCGGTTGCGCGCCGCGGCCGCCGAGCGGGCGATGGCGCCCTGCCCCGGCTGCCCCGTGGTGGTGTCGGTGAACGCGTCCACCGAGCTGGACCGGACCGAACCCGGCACCAGGTACGCGTTGGGCACCCGCTTGGGCAGCCCGGCCGGGGTGATCTCCTCGGCCCTGGACTCCAGCAGCGCCTGCGCGGCCTGCCAGCCGCTGTCCTCGGCGCCGCCCCAGCCGGCCGCGCTCGCGGGGCCGGCCGCGCTCGCGAGGCCGGCCGAGCTCGTGGCGACGTCCGGCGAGGCCGCCGGCGCGGGCTCCTCGGCGTCCACCGCATCGGCCGAGTCGTCGCTGTCAACCACGTCCTCCGCCTCCGCCTCGCTGAACCAGCGGGACAACACCGACTGGTAGATCGGCAGCCGCCGGGTCGGAACCTCGTCGTCGAGCGCGCTCGCCTCGTCGTCCTGGTCGTCCCGCCGTGGCTCGCCCCGGTCGGCCACCGGGACGTATCGGGGCTCCTCCTTGGGCAGGCTCAGCGCGAAGGTCTGCTCCGCGTCGCTCGGCGGGGCCGGCTCCTGATGGGACCGGTCCTGCCGGTCCACCGCGGGCACCGCGGGCACACCGATCCCGGCGGGCTCGGCCGGTTCCTCGCTGGGCCACTGCCGCTCCGGCTCCGGTGCGGGCGCGGAGCTGAGGAACGGACCCGCCGCGCTGGCGGACCCGCCGACCAGGTCGTCCAGCCGGATCGGCTGGTCGAGCGGCACCAGACCGTTCGATCCGCCGCCGGCCGGGGCCGGTTCCGGCGACCGCGGCTCGGCCGCGGTCGGTGCCGGCGGCGAGTCCGGGACGGACGCGGACGACGTGGACGGCAGGGCCGGTGCCGCGACCGGCGGCAGGGACGGCGACGACGTCTCGGCCGCGGTCTCCGCCGGAAACCGCCGGGACGGGTCAGTGCGCTCGGTGCGGGTCGGCAGCGGGGTGAGCAGCTCCGCGGGCACCACGATCCGGGCGATCACGCCGCCCTCGATGTCCTCGTTCTCCCGCAGCCGCACCTCGATGCCGTGCCGCTTGGCCAGCCGGGCCACCACGTACAGGCCCATCCGCCGGGTCACCGAGACGTCGAGGTCCGGCGGGTTGGCGAGCCGGTCGTTGGCCTCGGCGATCTGGTCCTCGTTCATCCCGACGCCACGGTCGGTGATCTGGATCGCCAGCTCCTTCTTCCTGGTGACCACGGCGCGGACGCTGACCTTGGTCTCCGGCTCGGAGAAGTAGGTGGCGTTGTCGAGCAGCTCGGCGAGCAGGTGCACGAGGTCGTGGATGGCGAGGCCCTGCACCGAGACCTCGGGGACCACGCCCACCTCGACCCGCGCGTACTGCTCGATCTCCGACACGGCGGCACCGATGACGTCGGCGGCGGGCACCGGTCGGGGCACGGACTTGGCCAGGCCGGCGCCGGAGAGCACCAGCAGGCTCTCCCCGTTGCGGCGCAGCCGGGTGGCGAGGTGGTCCAGCTCGAACAGGCTGGCCAGCTGGTCCGGGTCCTGCTCGTGGGCCTCCAGCCGGTCGATCACCCCGAGCTGGCGCTCCACCAGCCGCTGGCTGCGGCGGGACAGGTTGACGAAGATGCCGTTGACGTTCTCCCGCAGCAACGCCTGCTCGGCGGCCATCCGGATGGCCCGCTCGTGCACGACGTCGAACGACCGGGCCACCTCGCCGATCTCCTCGCGGGTCCGCACCGGGACCGGCGCGACGGCGCCGCGCGAGGCCTCGATCGGGTCGGGAGCGTCCAGGATGCGCCGGACGGTCTCCGGCAGCCGGACGTAGGCCACCTCCAGCGCGCTGGAGCGCAGCACCCGGAGCGGGTTGAGCAGCGCGCGGGCGATCACCAGCATCAGCACCAGCGCGGCGACCAGCGCGGCCGCCATGATCGCGGTGAAGATCCAGGCCGCCTGGTAGGCGTTGTCGGCGAGCCCCTGGGCCTGCGCCCGCAGGTCGCCGAGCAGCTCGCTCTCCACCTGGCGCATCCGGTCGGTGACGGCGAGCCCGACGTCGGAGAGCTGCCGCTGGTTGATCTCCAGGCCGGTGTCGTTGGCCTGGGCGTTGGTGGCAGCGTTGGTGCCGTTGTTCCGGCCCTGCCCGGGTGGGGTCTCCCTGGCCCGAACGAAGGCCGCCGCCTTGATCCGCTCGCGGGCGTCGACCTCCTCGCCGCTGACCGTGTCGGAGTACAGCTGCTGCTGCTCCGGTGTGGCGTTCGCCACGAAGTTGGCGATCGCGGCCCTGGCGCTGGCCTGCGCGGCGATGGTCCGGTCCAGCAGGTCCGCGGGGAACTGGTCGCGCACCGCGGCGATCTGCAGCGCGGCGTTCTCCCTGGCCACGAACTCCTTCGCCTCGCTGAGCGCCTGGACCGTGGTGCCCTGCCGGAGCAGCTCCCGATCGGTGATCGCGGTGTTCACCTCGCGACCGAGCTGGATCAGCGAGTCGAGGATGTTGCGGTAGGTGACGAAGACGGCCAGGTCCGGGTAGGACGTGGTGTTGACGGCGACCCGCAGCGGGGTGAGCGCGTCGAGCCGCTGCAACCCCTGCCGATAGCGTTCCCGCGTGGCCTCGTCGGTGTGCAGGTGGTTGGCCGCCTCCCTCAGGTCACGCACCGCGGCGTCCACCTTGGCGGTCTGGGCGTCCAGCGCCGCCCGGTCCGGGGCGCCGGTGGGGCCCTTGGCGACCGCCAGCGAGCGCTCCGCCTGCAGCGCGTCCACCACGGCAGTCACGTGCCGGGCGACGTCGAGCTGGTCCACCGTCTGGTGGAACTCCTCGTACCGGGTGAACTCGTCCGCGGCGCGCAGCCCACCGAACACCAGTGCGGTCAGCATCGGGACCACCAACACCGCCGCGAGCTTGGACCGCAGCGGCCAGTTGCGCAGCCGCCATCGGGAGCCGCCCGGCTCCGCCGGCTCCACACCCTCGGGCTGCTCCACCGCGGGGACTTCGTCTACCGCCGCGGTCTCTGTCCTCGGCACCGCTCTACCACCATCGTGTTTTTCGAGCCGGCTGTGACCCCGGCGTGGTACACCGGGAATCCCCGTACCCTGCGTGACATTTTGCCGCGAGCCGTCACCCGGACGGTCTCGGTTCAGCGGAAGCATTGCGTCGTGACACGGGGGAGGTCAACCCAGAGTCGACCGGAGCTCCCACCCGGTGCGGGTCCGCCCGCGGGAGCCCCGTCACCACCGGGTGCGTGTCCGCCCACTCGGCCATTCGGTCACTCTCTTCGTGCTGTGTGGTGGTCTATACCACGGAGTGGGTACAGAAGGTAGCGGAAACCGCCGAATGACGTAACCGGCATTGGTCGGATCTGGCTAAATCTGCCACCCTTCACCACCCACCCGTGGTCACCCACTTCGGGTAAACCGACAGTAAATTAGAGCACAGCCCAAACCACTCGTTCGGGCGGGTGGCGACACCCTGGGCCCAGGGGTAGGCACGCATTGTGATGAGGGGTTGTGATTCTCTACAGTGGCCGCGGGCTCCTGGGCCACCGCATCTCCGGTCCACCCCGGAGGACCCGGACCACCGGGCCTCGTCCCAACTCATCCCACGAGGAGTTGCTTTGCTTCGACACGGCACCAAGAGCATGTGGCGCCGGCGCACCAGGCTCGGCATGCTCGCGACCTCGCTGGCCCTGCTGGCCTCGGTCAGCGGGTGTGGCCTGCTGGGCGGCTCCGACGGTTCCGACGACGCCGCGGCGAACGGCGGGCCGCTCGAGAAGTCCAAGATCAAGCTCTCGATCATGCCCACGATCGACCTCGCACCGTTCCACCTGGCGACGAAGAAGAACTACTTCGCCGAGGAGGGCCTCGAGGTCGAGACGGTCACCGCGCCCAGCGGGCAGGCCTCGCTCACGAAGCTGATCAGCGGCGAGGTGGACATCGCCTACGGCAGCTACGCGCCCTTCTTCGTGGCGCAGGCGCAGGGCGCGGCCGACATCAAGTTCGTCGCCGATGCCTCCTCCGCCGCGCCCAACAGCACGGTGATCGTGGCGCTGCCCGACTCGTCGGTGAAGACGGTGGACCACCTCGCCGGAAAGAAGATCGGCATCACCGCGCGCAACACCATCATCGAGGTCCTGGTCAAGTCGACCATGCGTACCCACGGGGTGAGCTACGACGACGTCCAGTGGGTCGAGATCCCGTTCCCGGACACCGCGGCGGCACTGCAGCGCGGTGACGTCGACGCCGCGTTCCTCACCGAGCCGTTCATCACCCAGGCGGCGAAGAGCATCGGCGCCGTCACCGTGGTGGACACGGCGACCGGCCCCACCAAGGACCTCCCGACCGCGGGCTTCGGATCGACGGCCGAGTTCACCAACGAGAACCCCAAGACCGTGGCCGCCTTCCAGCGGGTGATGCAGCGGGCCACCAACGAGGCGCTCGCGGACCGCAGCAAGATCGAGCCGTTGCTGGTCGAGTTCGCCAAGGTGGACGCCGACACCGCGGCACTGACCACGCTGCTGAAGTTCGAGTCCAAGTTGGACCCCACCCGGTTGCAGCGGGTTCCCGACCTGATGCACGAGTTCAACCTGATCCCGAACAAGATCGACGCCTCGACGATGATTGCCCAGCCTTCGTCGTCCTGATCACGTTCCGACGTGCGACAGCTGACGCGAAACCTGGCCGGCCTGCTCGGCTTCCTCCTGCTCTGGGAGGCAGCCGTCCGGGCCGGTCTGGTCCCGCAGAAGTTCCTGCCCCCGCCGAGCGTCGTGCTCACCAGGATGGTCGAGCTGCTCGGTCAGGAGGCGTTCCTGCGTGACGTGATCGCCAGCGCGCTGGCGTGGGCGATCGCGCTGGGCATCGCGACCGCCATCGCGGTGCCGGCCGGGCTGCTGCTCGGCAGCATCCCCGGCCTGCGACTGGCCACGAGGTCCATTGTGGAGTTCCTCAGGCCGATCCCGTCGGTGGCGCTGATCCCGCTGGTGATCCTGCTCGTCGGCGGCGGCCCGGAAGCCAAGATCACCCTGGCGGTCTACGCCGCGACCTGGCCGATCCTCTACAACACCATCTATGCCTTCGACGAGATCGACCCACTGGTCATCGACACCGCGCGGACCTGCGGCACCCGCAAGGCCCGGATCCTCACCTCGGTGGCGCTGCCGCACACGGCGCCGTTCATCTTCACCGGGATCCGGATGTCCGGGGCCATCGCGCTCATCGTCGTGGTGAGCACCGAGTTCGTCGCCGGCGCGGACCGCGGGCTCGGCAACTTCATCCTGGAGGCCAGCAGCGGTGCCGGCCGGATGGACCTGGTGCTGGCCGGCACGATGGTGGCCGGCGTGCTCGGCTACCTGATCAACGAAGGGCTCGAACGGCTGGGCCGGCGGCTGTTCCGCTGGCACGCGGCCACGGTGGCCACCACGGAGGCGGTGTCGTGAACGTACTGTCCGCCTTCGCCCGCCGGTGGTCGTTGTTCCTCGGTGCCGTGTTGCTGTGGGAGATCGCCACCCGCGTCGCCGGCGACGTCTACTTCCCGCCACCGACCGGGATCCTCGGCGCCGCCGCGGAGATGTGGTTCACCGGTCCGGCGGCCCAACTGTTCCTCACCGACGTGGTGTACGAGCACATCGTGCCGAGCGTCGGCAGGGCGCTCGGCGGCTGGACGATCGCCGTCCTGCTCGGGGTCGGGCTCGGCACCGTGCTCGGCCGGTCGCGGACCGGGATGGACTACGTGGGGCCGCTCTTCGCCTTCAGCAGGGCCATCCCGCCGCCCACGCTGGTCCCGGTGTTCCTGGTGCTGTTCGGCATCGGCACCGGCATGCAGCTCACCACGATCGTCTTCGGGGCGCTGTGGCCGATCCTGCTCAACACCGTCGACGGGGTCCGCTCGGTGGATCGGGTCAAGCAGGACACCGCGCGGTCGTTCGGCACCCCACGGCACTACTGGGTACTCGGCGTGGTGCTGCCCGCCGCGTCCCCGAAGATCTTCGCCGGACTCCGGCTGAGCCTGTCGATCGCGTTGATCCTGATGGTGGTGTCGGAGATGGTCGGTGCGGAGAACGGCATCGGCAAGGAGCTCATCTTCGCCCAGCAGCGGTTCGACTTCCCGGCCATGTGGGCCTGGATCGTGCTGCTCGGCGTGCTGGGCTACGGACTCAACGCGCTGCTGCTGACCGTCGAGCGCCGGGTGCTCGGCTGGCAGCAGAGCCGCGACCAGCCAACCGCCAAGACCACGGGAGCCTGACATGTCAACCATGCTGGAGGTCAGCGGCCTCGAGCACCGCTACGGCAACGGCCCGACGGCGCACCACGCCGTGCGCGACCTGTCGTTCACCGTCGCGACCGGGCAGCTCGCGTGCATCGTCGGCCCTTCCGGCTGCGGGAAGTCGACCCTGCTGCGCTGCGTCGCCGGGCTGATCGAGCCGACCGGTGGGGAGGTCCGGCTGCACGGCGACCTCGTCCGCGGGGTGCCCGACGACCTCGCCGTGGTGTTCCAGGACTACAGCCGCTCCCTGTTCCCCTGGTTGACCGTACGGCAGAACGTGGAGTTCCCGCTGCGGTGGACCAGGCTGAGCCGGGCGCAGCGCCGGGAGCGGGCCCACGAGGCGCTGGGGTGGGTGGGCCTCGCCGAGGCGGGCGACAAGCACCCGTGGCAGCTGTCCGGCGGCATGCAGCAGCGGGTGTCGATCGCGCGGGCGCTGGCCCGCCGCCCGGCGCTGCTGCTGATGGACGAGCCGTTCGCGTCGGTGGACGCGCAGACCCGGTTCGAGCTGGAGGACCTCCTGCGTCGGGTCCAGGCCGAGCACGGCAGCACCATCCTGCTGGTCACTCACGACATCGACGAGAGCGTCTACCTTGGCGACCGGGTGCTCGTGCTGTCCCGCTCGCCGACGTCGATCCTCGCCGACCTGCCGGTGGACCTGCCGGCCGAGCGCGACCAGATCGACACCCGCGAGTCGCCGAAGTTCGTCTCCCTGCGCGGCGAGGTCGCCCGGCTGCTGCACGGCGGCGAGCCAGCACACGGTGTGGTCGACAGTGCCGGATCCACCGACCTGGCCGCGGCGACCGCGAGCGAGACCGACCGATCCGGAAGAGCGGAACAGAAAGGCTGACACCCGTGCGGAGCCTGCCCACCCCCGAGCAACGGGAACTGCTGGACATCGCCGGCAAGCTCGCCGACACCTTCGCCGAACGGGCCGCCGAGCACGACCGGAACAACACCTTCCCGTTCGACAACTACGAGGACCTGCGGGCCGCCGGGCTGCTGCGGCTGTCCGTCCCGACCGAGCTCGGCGGGCTGGGCGCCGGCCTTCCGGACATCCTTCCGGTGCTGGAGCGGCTCGCGATGGGCGACGGCGCCACCGCGCTCGCGGTGACCATGCACATCTCGCCGCTGGGCCAGTGGGCCAGCGTGTGGCGGCGGACCGGCAACCCGCGGCTGGAGCAGCTGCTGCGGATGGCGGCGGAGGGCTCGCTCATCTGGGCTTCGGTGACCAGCGAGCTGGGCCTGACCAACGACATGACCGACGCGCGGACCAGGGCGACCCGGGTCGACGGCGGGTTCCGGCTGTCCGGGCGGAAGAGCTTCGCCACCAACACCGCGGTGGCCACGCACTGCTCGACCACGGCACGGTACGAGGAGGCCGAGGGCGGGCCGCGGCTGCTGCTCTGCCAGATCGCGCTGGACCAGCCGGGCGTGCGGGTGCACCAGACGTGGGACACGATGGGCATGCGCGCCACCCAGAGCAACGACCTCGAGCTCGACGACGTGTTCGTGCCCGACGAGCAGGTGGTGCACTCGCTGCCGGTGAAGCACCTCGACGCCAGGGTGTTCGAGACGGTGTGGGCGTGGGCGATGCCGGCGTTCGCGGCCGTGTACACCGGCATCGCGGCCGGGGCGGTGGCCTGGGCGGCGCGGCAGGTGGTGCGGCGCGGCCGCCAGGGCGACCCGCTGGTCCAGGACGCCGTCGGCGAGTGCCAGATCCTGGTCGAGAGCTCGCGCGCGCTGGTCCACCGGCACGCCGACGAGGTGACCACCCGGCGACTGTTCGAGTTGGACGTGCAGGAGGGCATCGCGCGCTGCGCGCTGGTGAAGTACGTGGCCAGCAACAACGCCGTGCGCGTGCTGCAACGACTGGTCGACGTGCTCGGCGGGGCGTCCTACACCCGTGCGCTGCCCTTCGAGCGGATGTGGCGGGACGCCCAGGCCGGCACGTTCATGCCGATGGGCAACGTCGCCGCGCGCAAGCTGATCGGGGCGAGCGTGCTCGGCCACCGCAGCGCCCCGGTGATCGACTTCGCCGAGACCGGCCCCGACAGCAAACCCAAACCCTGACCCAAGACGTGTGTCAGCGCTCCGTGTACGCGTGACCGCGTCGCACGGCGCGGACACGCGTACCCAGCACGCGGACACGTGATCGCGCCGCGCGGACACGAGAGTCACTGTTGGCCGGCCGCGGTCAGTAGGGGGTGCGGGCTCCCGGGTCCACCTCGACGTGCAGCACGTTCGGCGCGGGGTCGGCGAGCGCGGCGGTGAGCGCGGGCGCCAGCTCCTCCGGTCGGCTGACCCTGCGGGCGGCGCAGCCCATGCCGCGGGCCAGCGCACCGAAGTCGATGCCACCGAGGTCCACACCGGGCACCTTCGGGCTGCCCGCCGCCTCGCCGAGGATGCGCACCGCGGCGTACTGCGCGTTGTCCAGGATCACGCAGGTCAACGGCACGTGCTCGGTCGCGGCCGTCCACAGTGCCTGGATGCCGTACATGCTCGAGCCGTCGCCGAGCACGGCCACCACCTTGCGCTCCGGCCGGGCCAGCGCGGCGCCGACGGCCGCCGGCAGCCCGTAGCCGAGGGTGCCGCTGGCCACCGTGAGGAAACCGGTGTCGCGCGCGGTGATCGGCAGGTGGTCGTGCAGCTCCGGCCGGTGGCTGGGGGTCTCCTCGACCAGGATCGCGCCGGGGGGCAGCAGGTCGGCCAGGGTGGCGTAGACGTGGGCCGCCGTCAGCGGCGACTCCGCCGCGGGTCGCGGGGCGCGCTCGCGCGGTGCGGGGGCCGGCCGGTCCGCCGGCTCACCGTCGCCCACCGCGGCGGCGAGCCAGCGGACGGTCGGGGCGACGGTGGCCCGGATCCCGCGCCCCTCCGGCGCCCGCGCCAGAACCTGCTCGTCGTCGCTGACCAGGAACAACGGTGGCAACGAACGGTCCGGCTCGCCGCGGTACACGTGGTAGGTGAACGCCGGCGCGCCGAGCACCACGACCAGGTCGTGCGCGGCCAGCGCCTCGGTGGCCGCGACCCGCTCCGGCGCGAGCCAACCAAGGAACAGCGGGTGGTCCTCGGGGAACGAGCAGCGCGGCGACATCGGCGCCGCCCACACCCCGGCGCGGGTTCGCTCGGCGAGCGCGACCATGTCGTCCACCGCGCCCTCCGCGTCGACGGCCGGCCCCACCACGTAGGCGGGCCGCCGGCTGGCGTCCACCGCGGCGGCCAGCTCGCCCAGCGCGTCCGGGTCGGGCGCGAACCCGGCGATCGGCGGCCGCGCGACGAGCGGCTCGGTCTCGGCGTCCCAGTCGTCGGCGGGGACGGACACGAACGTCGGTCCCCGCGGTGGCTGCACGGCCACGCGGTAGGCGCGGGCCAGCGCGGCCGGCACGTCCCACGCGCGGGCCGGCTCGCAGCTCCACTTCACGTACGGGCGGGGGAAGAGCGTGGCGTCGGTCGCGCCGAGGAAGGGCTCGTCCGGGAGCAGCGCGCGGACCTGCTGGCCGGCCAGCACCACCATCGGGGTGCGGTTGCGGTAGGCGGTGAACACCTGGCCCAGCGCGTGCCCCACCCCGCCGGCCGAGTGCAGGTTCACCAGCACCGGTCGCCGGGCGGCCTGCGCGTAGCCGTCGGCCATCGCCACCACGACCGACTCCTGCAGCCCGAGCACGTACCGGAAGTCGGCGGGCCACTCGGTGAGGAACGGGATCTCCGTCGTGCCGGGGTTGCCGAACACGGTGGTCAGGCCGAGCTCCCGGAGCAGCCGGCGGGTGGCGTCACGGACGGTGGTACCCATCGAACCCCCCTGTCGTGGATTCCTGCGGGCTGGACTCCCACGGATCGGAGTCCTCCAGCTCACCCACGGTAGCCGGGTCCTGGTCCGGCTCGGTCTCCGGCCACCGGAGGACGGCCGACCGGCGGACCCGCTCCCTGCCCTGCCGCACCCCGTTCTGCAGGCTGCTCATCCGCAGCCGCACCACCTCCGGGGCCCGTGACACCATCCACTCCTCGTCCATCGCCGGGGTGTCCTCGGGTGCGGGGATCCGGTCCGGCCGGGGGATCCGCTTGGGCAGTCCGGCTTCGGTGAACCCGGCGACGTCGGTGTCGGTGGCCGGAGTGGGCGGCGGGTCCGGGGGCCGCTCGCCGGCCGCCACGGCGTCGAACCACTGGGACAGCACGGCCTGGTAGGCGGGCATTCGCTCGGTGGGGCCGTCGAAGTCGAACACCGCCTCGTCGTCGTCCTCGGTCGGCCACTCCGGTGGGGACTCCCACTCGACCACCGGTGCCCGCTTGGGCGGCTCGGCCAGGCGGGGCAGCGGCGGTAGCGGCGGTTGCGGCGGTTGCGGCGGTGGGTCGGGCTCGACGCTCGGCCATTCAGCCGGTGCCGGCTCCGCGAACCCGGTGGCCTCCGGCGCGCGCGGCTCGGGCTCGGGCGGCGGTGGCACCGGTGGAGGGTCGGTGACCAGCGCGGCCGGGACGACGACGGTCGCGGTGAGGCCCCCCTCCGGTGCGGGGCTCAGCCGGACGGAGATGTCGTGCCGTCGGGCCAGCCGGGCCACCACGTACAGGCCCATCCGCCGGGACACCTCGACGTCCACCTGCGGCGGCTCGGTCAGCCGCTCGTTGGCCCTGTCGATCTCGGCCAGCGGCATCCCCGCGCCCCGGT
This sequence comes from Amycolatopsis arida, assembly GCF_900115565.1. GTDB lineage: Bacteria > Actinomycetota > Actinomycetes > Mycobacteriales > Pseudonocardiaceae > Yuhushiella > Yuhushiella arida. The sequence goes on from NZ_FOWW01000002.1 coordinate 758,900, forward strand.
CGGTGATCTCGATCCGCCACTCGTCGGCCACCGTCGCCGAGCTGGTCAGGAACACCGGCTCCGCCTCCGGCGAGTACTGGGTGGCGTTCTCCAGCAGCTCGGAGACGACGTGCACGAGGTCGCTGACCGCCTCGCCGCGCACCGCGAGCTCCGGCGTCCCGGACACCTCGACCCGCTGGTAGTGCTCGACCTCGGACAGCGCGGCGCCGATGATCTCCTCGGCGGCGATCGCGCCGGGCAGCGGGTCGCCGACGTCCTGCCCGGACAGCACCAGCAGGTTCTCGCTGTTGCGGCGCATCCGGGTGGCCAGGTGGTCGAGCTCGAACAGCCCGCCGAGCGTCTCGGGGTCCTGTTCGTCGGCCTCCATCCGGTCCAGCACGGACAGCTGCCGCTCCACCAGCTCCTGGCTGCGCCGGGAGAGGTTGACGAACATCGAGTTGACGTTCTCCCGCAGCATCGCCTGCTCGCCGGCCAGCCGCACCGCCTCGCCGTACACCGCGTCGAAGGCGCGGGCGACCTGGCCCAACTCCTCGCGGGTGAACACCGGCACCGGCGAGACACCGCGGCGCTGGGTGGTGCCCTCGGGCCGGGGATCCGGATCGGCGAGGATCTCCTCGACGGCCGCCGGCAGCCGGTGCTCGGCCACGTCGAGCGCGGTGCGCCGCAGCATCCGCAGCGGGCGCAGCAACGAGCGGGCGACGATCGCGGCCAGCACGCCGCCGACGAGCAGCACGCCGAACACCACCGCCGCGTTGCGGATCGCCGCCTCGCGGGCCTGGCCGGCCAGCTCGTCGGTCCGCCGCTGCAGCTGCACCAGCAACCCGTCCTGGACCTGCTCGACGAGGTTGATCGTGTAGGTCGACGAGGTGTCCCACTGCACCGGGTCGAGCCCGGTCAGCGGCTGGTCGTCCTGCGCGAGCCCGAGCACCGACTCGACCATCGCGTTGCCGATGTCGACGACGAGCCCGATCACCGTGTCGTCGTACATCCGCTGCTGGTCCGGGGTGGCCAACTGGGCGAAGTCGTTGCGCGCCGCGGCCATCGCCGCCCGCGTGCCGAGCAGCGCGCGCTCGCCGTCGTCGGACAGCCGCCCCTGGGTCAGCGCCTCGGCCACGACGGCCCGCTCGACCGACATCCCGTCCTTCAGCCGGGCCAGCGCGTTGACCGCGAGCCGGGTGCGGGTGAGGTCGCGGTCGGTGAACTCGGCGGCGGCCTCGTCGCCGACGTCGAGCAGCCCGGAGATCAGCCCGCTGTAGCCGCGCAGCACGGCGTCGGCGGGGGCCTGGGAGTGCTCTCCGGTGAACCGCAGCCCGGTGAGCAGGCCGAGCCGCTCCTCCGCGGCACGGAACGCGTCGACGGCCCCTTCGGACAGGTTCGGCTCCGCGGCGGCGAACTCGCGGTCGAACGCCCCGACCGCGGCGTCCACCCGCTCGCGCTGGGCGCGCAGCTCCGCGATGTCGCCGGCCCGGCCGGCGGCGACGTGGCGGACGGTCAGGTCGCGCTCCCGCTGCAGGTGGTGCACCACCTCGGCGATCCGGTCGTCCACCCGCACCCTGGTGGCGGCCTCGGCGAAGTCGGTGGCGCGGTCGAGGTCGCCGTGGACCCGTAGGCCGACCAGGATGACCAGCGCCAGCGTGGGGATGATCAGGACGGCCAGCAACTTCGTGCGCAGCGGCCAGTTCCGCAGCCGCCACCGCCCGCCGGCGCCCTGCCCTGGTTCCGTCGCGTCCCCCGCGGGGGCACGGGTATTGCGACGGGTCACCTGGCTTCCTTCTCCAACCGCTGCGCCCTTGCGCGCCACACGACGCTCCGCCGGACACCGTGCCGAAACCTACTGAAGGGTAACGAGCCGGCGAATGATCCGGAAGGCGGTCCGACCCCGATCGGCCCGCCGGCGATGGTAGAGCCTGCCACCGCCTAAGCTCCACCACGAAACCACATTCTCTCGGTACATGGGAGCCACCGAATGAGGGCTGGGGCACGGCTCGTTCTCGCGCCCCTGATGGCCCTGGTCACGCTGAGCGGGTGCGCCCTCGTCGGCGGCTCCGCGCCGGCACCGCCGGCACCGCCGGAGCGGGACACCCTGCGGGTCGGGGTGGGCAGCGCGATCGACACGGCCCCGCTGCGGATGGCCGTGGCTGACGGGCTGTTCCAGCGCGGCGGGCTGCGCGTCGAGCTGGTCGAGCAGCCGAGCCAGGACGAGGCGCTGGCGATGCTGGCCGCCGGCCGGCTCGACGTCGCGTTCGCCAGCAACGTGGCGCTGTTCAAGGCCGCCGCCGAGGGCACCGAGCTGCAGTTGCAGGGCGAGGCGTACACGGCGGGCCGCACGACGATGGCGCTGATGCGCTGGCCGGGCTCCACCTACACCGAGCCCGACGAGAAGCGCTCGCCCCGGATCGCCGTCGACGCGCCGGACGACCTCGGCACGCTGGCGACCAGGTCGGCGTTGCACAGCTCGGGCGTCGACCCCGAGCGGATCCGGTTCGTGGTGCTCCCCGCCGACGAGCTGGTGCCGGCGCTGCGCGACGGCGACGTGGACGCGGCGTGGATGATGGAGCCGCAGATCACCCAGGTGCAGAAGGAGTTCGGCGCCAGGGTGTTGGTGGACTGCGCCCGCGGGGCGACGTTGGACTTCCCGGTGTCCAGCTACGCCACCACCGCGTCGTTCGCCCAGGCCAACCGGCGGACGATGGAGCTGTTCCGGGAGCTGCTCGGCCAGGCGCAGCGGTACGGCGCGGACTCCGTGGCGGTCCGGCGCGCGCTGCCCGGGCTCGCCGACATCGACGAGACCACGGCGGCGCTGGTGTCACTCGGCGACTACCCGGTGTCGCCGAACGGCGTGCGGTTGCAGCGGGTGGCCGACCTGATGCACAGCTCCGGCCTGCTCACCGAGCGGCTCGACGTGCCGGCCCTGCTGCCGGCGGCGGTGCCGCGATAGCGGCACGTATAAAGGTAGGCGTGACCGATGGCCCGCTGATCGTCCAGTCCGACAAGACCGTGCTGCTCGAGGTCGACCACGAGCGCGCCGAGGACGCGCGGACGGCGATCGCCCCGTTCGCCGAGCTCGAGCGCGCGCCCGAGCACGTGCACACCTACCGAATCACCCCGCTGGCCCTGTGGAACGCGCGCGCCGCCGGGCACGACGCCGAGCAGGTGGTCGACGCGCTCACCCGGTTCTCCCGGTTCCCGGTGCCGCAGCCGCTGCTGATCGACGTCGTGGACACGATGGCCCGGTTCGGCCGGCTGCAGATCACCAACCACCCCGCGCACGGCCTGGTCATGTCCACCACGGACCGGGCGGTGCTGGAGGAGGTGCTGCGGAGCAAGAAGATCAGCCCGATGCTCGGCGGCCGGATCGACCAGGACACCGTGGTGGTGCACCCCTCCGAGCGGGGCCGGCTCAAACAGGCGCTGCTGAAGGTCGGCTGGCCGGCGGAGGACCTCGCCGGGTACGTCGACGGTGAGGCGCATCCGATGGCGCTGGCCGAGGACGGCTGGGCGCTGCGCGAGTACCAGCGGCAGGCGGCGGACGCGTTCTGGGCCGGCGGCTCCGGTGTGGTGGTGCTGCCGTGCGGGGCGGGCAAGACGCTGGTCGGCGCGGCGGCGATGGCGCGGGCCCAGGCGACGACGTTGATCCTGGTGACCAACACGGTCGCCGGGCGGCAGTGGAAGCGCGAGCTGGTGGCGCGCACGTCGCTCACCGAGGACGAGATCGGCGAGTACTCGGGCGAGCGCAAGGAGATCCGCCCGGTCACCATCGCGACGTACCAGGTGATCACCCGCAAGACCAAGGGCGAGTACAGGCACCTGGAGCTGTTCGACTCGCGCGACTGGGGGCTGGTGGTCTACGACGAGGTGCACCTGCTGCCGGCGCCGGTGTTCCGGATGACGGCCGACCTGCAGTCCCGGCGGCGGCTGGGGCTCACCGCGACGCTGGTGCGCGAGGACGGCCGGGAGGGCGACGTGTTCTCGCTGATCGGGCCGAAGCGGTACGACGTGCCGTGGCGGGACATCGAGTCGCAGGGCTGGATCGCGCCCGCGGAGTGCGTCGAGGTGCGGGTGACGCTCAGCGACAACGAGCGGCTGACGTACGCGACCGCGGAACCGGACGAGCGCTACCGGCTGGCGTCGACCGCGGGTACGAAGACGTCGATCATCAAGTCTATTGTGGACAAGCATGCCGGTGAGCCGACGCTGGTGATCGGGGCGTACCTGGACCAGCTGGAGGAGCTCGGCGCGGAACTGGACGCGCCGGTGATCCAGGGTTCGACGCGGAACCGGGAGCGGGAGGAGCTGTACGACCGGTTCCGCCGGGGCGAGGTGCGGATCCTGGTGGTGTCCAAGGTGGCGAACTTCTCGATCGACCTGCCCGAGGCGTCGGTGGCGATCCAGGTGTCCGGCACGTTCGGCTCGCGACAGGAGGAGGCCCAGCGACTGGGCCGGCTGCTCCGCCCCAAGGGGGACGGGCGGCAGGCGCACTTCTACTCGGTGGTCGCGCGGGACACCGTGGACACCGAGTACGCCGCGCACCGGCAGCGCTTCCTCGCCGAGCAGGGCTACGCCTACCGCATCGTGGACGCCGACGCGTTCCGCTGAGCCTCCCGACGTCACCGGTCGCCCGCGGGCGGCACCAGGTTGCCGCCCGGTCGCGGCGTCGGCCCCGACCCGAGCCGTTCCACCACGCTGCCACCGGCCGCGACCCGACCTGAGCCACTGTCGGCGCCCACGACCTTCCTTGTCGGCCTTCGTCCACGTCCCCCGCCGGCCCACGTCCACCCCGTGCTCCACCGGTGTCGTTACTGCCCCGATCCGCGCTCACCGCCGCCCGTCGACGCCCGCGCTCGGCACTCACCATGTCCCCCACACGAGTGGTTCGTACCCGCCGCTGCTGCGCATCCCCCGAACTGTCAGACCCTCGAACTAACGTTCGACCCATCGTCAACGAAGGGGGTCACATGACAGGAACCATCGCCGCCGCGCCGCTCCGTCCGGCCGCGGCGTCCGAGCTCGATCTCCCGCCGGGTCGCTGGCACGGTGAGCTCTGGCTCACCGACCGGCCCCTCGACCGCCCGCGGTCGTTCCTCGCCGGTGTCGCCGCGCAGCCGCGGACCGCGCTGTGGCCACTGCTCGTCCCACCGGAGTGCAACGTGGGTGAGCTGTTCGCGGCACGGGCGCCGAGCCGGATCGACCGCGACCCGGGTGCCGTACTGGCCCGGTGGTGGGCGGGCGCCGGGGAGCGGCGGCACGGCCTCGGCACCTTCTCCGCATTCCCCGCCTTCCCCGGCCTCGCCCGGCCGGCCTGGATCCGGGCGGATCCACTGGCCGAGGCCGGTAACACCGGCTCGCTCCTGGCCGCGCGGGCGCCACACCGGCTCGGCCTCGTCCGAGCCTCCCGGCCGGCGGACGTCCCCGCCCTGCTCGGCTGGTGCCCGCCATCCGCCGGCGAGGAGGGCCCCGCCGGTGTCTCCGCCGTCCTCCGCAGCTGGGAGGACCGGTTCGGCGCGGTGCTGATCTCCCTCGGCCCCCGCGCGGTCGAGCTGTCCGTGGCCGCCCCACCCCGCACTCCCGACCGCGCGCTCGCGGTGGCCGCGGAGCACCTCGCGTTCTGCCCCGAGCCGGACCATCCGTCGCGGGACGAGCCCTGGGCGTTCGCGAACGAGCTCGTCGGCCGGCGTCGCTGGCGGTTCCGGTGGGCACCCGGCGGCGTTTAGCCTTCCGCGAGTGGGCTAACCCGTTCGCGGGGTGATGCGGTGGCCGAGATCCGGGTTGGCACATCGGGGTGGCGCTACCCGCCCTGGCGTGGCGTGTTCTACCCGAAGGGGCTTCCGCAGCGGCGCGAGCTGGAATACCTGTCGCGGCAGCTGGGCACTGTTGAGATCAACGGCTCGTTCTACTCGCTGCAGCGCCCCAAGCGCTATCGGCAGTGGTTCGAGCACACTCCCGACGAATTCCTGTTCGCCGTGAAGGGCGCCCGGTTCGTCACGCACATGAAGCAGCTGCGCGACGTGGAGACGCCGCTGGCGAACTTCTTCGCGTCCGGTGTGCTCGCGCTGGGCCACAAGCTCGGACCGCTGCTGTGGCAGCTGCCGCCGCGGCTGCCGTTCGACGTCGACCGGTTGGTCGGGTTCTTCGACCTGCTGCCCCGCAGCACCGGAGCGGCGGCCAAGCTCGCCACGCACCACGACGAACGGCTGCCGTGCGCACCGCACACCGATCCCGGTGACGACCGGCCACTGCGGCACGCGCTGGAGGTTCGCCACCCCAGCTTCGCGGTGCCGGAGACGGTCGACCTCCTCCGCGAACACGACATCGCGCTGGTGGTCTCGGACACCGCGGGGAACTGGACCTACTTGGAGGACGTGACTGCCGACTTCGTCTACATCCGCCTCCACGGCGACGAGGAGCTCTACACCAGCGGGTACAGCGACGCGGCGTTGGAGACCTGGGCGGAGAAGATCAGGAGCTGGCACGCGGGCCGGAGCCCGCGCACCGAGCACACCGTCGGACCCCCCGCTCCCCGCCGTCGCCGGGACGTCTACGTCTACTTCGACAACGACGCGAAGGTGAAGGCCCCCACCGACGCCATCGCACTGGCCACCAAACTCGGCATCGGCCCCACCCGCTGACCCACGAGATCTACGTTCGAAACGACGAGTTCTAGGTTCGCCGACCACGACTTCCACGTCCGGCACGGCGTACGCCCGGCCACGCCACCGACGTCAAGCCCCACGAGACTCTGACAAGTGAGCCGGTGCACCCCCCGCGGCTCGGCTCCCGCGAGCACTACTGTTCGGAGAGCGAACACCGGAGTACGAAAATCGGGTCACGGACCTTTGCCCGGCCTGGCCCGGTTGCCATACTCGCCGCCGTGACCAACCCCAACCCCACCACCAACGGAACCCAGCGGTGGAAGCCGATCCACGGCCTGCCCTACGAACCCGTGCCGTACCGGCCGCCGCGCCTGCCGTGGGAGGAGTCCCTGGCCAGGGCCGCCGAGCTGCGCCGGCGGATGAGCGAGCGCAGGACGGTGCGCATGTTCTCGCCCGACCCGGTCCCCGAGCAGGCCGTGCTGGATGCCATCGCGGTCGCGGCCACCGCACCCAGCGGCGCGCACCAGCAGCCCTGGACGTTCGTGCTGGTGGACGACCCGGAGGTGCGCCGGCGGATCCGGGAGGCCGCGGAACGCGAGGAGCGGATCTCCTACTCGGGGCGGCTCGGCGAGGAGTGGCTGGCCGCGCTGCGCCCGCTGGGCACCGACGACGTGAAACCCCACCTCACCGACGCCCCTCACCTGATCGTGGTGTTCCAGCAGCGCTACTACCTCGACGAGGACGGCGCCAGGCGCAAGCACTACTACGTCGACGAGTCGGTGGGTATCGCCGTCGGCATGTTGCTCACCGCGCTCCACCTCTCCGGCCTGGCCGCGCTCACCCACACGCCCTCGCCCATGAAGTTCCTCGGCGAGGTCCTCGGCCGGCCACGCAACGAGAAGGCGTTCGCGGTGATCCCGGTCGGCTACCCGGCCGACGACTGCGAAGTCCCGAACCTCACCCGCAAGTCACTGGACCAGGTGCTCGTCCGGGTGTGACACGGTGCAGTGCCGCCCGCCCCGAACGGCGTCCCGATGGGGCGGGCGGTGCATCGGATGAGGTGAGCGGCAAGCCGGCTATACGCTCGACGCCTGGGCGGAATGCTTGCCCTCGCGGATCTCCTCGACCAGCTTGGAGCAGAAAGCCGGAAGGTCGTCGGGCTTACGGCTGGTCACCAAGCCGGAGTCCACCACGACCTCCTCGTCGACCCACTCGGCGCCCGCGTTGCGCAGATCCGTCTGCAGGCTCGGCCACGAGGTCAGCCGCCGGCCGCGCACCACGTCGGCCTCGATCAGCGTCCACGGCCCGTGGCAGATCGCCGCGACCGGCTTGCGCTGGGTGAAGAACTCCCGCACGAACCGGACCGCCTCCGGCACGGTGCGCAGGATGTCCGGGTTGGCCACGCCGCCCGGCAGCACCAGCGCGTCGTAGTCGTCGACGGACGCCTCGCCGGCCACCTTGTCGACCGGGAAGGTGTCCCCCTTGTCCAGGTGGTTGAACGCCTGGACGGTGCCCGACTTGGTGGAGATCAACTCCGGCCGGCCACCGGCCTTCTCGACGGCCTTCCACGGCTCGGTCAGCTCGACCTGCTCGGTGCCCTCGGGCGCCACCACGAAGGCCACCCGCTTGCCCTGCAGAGTATCGGCCACGATAACCCCTCCTTTCGCCAAATCTCGTCCACGAACCGGCATACCCGCTGCTCAGGGAGGCCGAAACACCCCCGGGAAAATCGGCTGACCCGGGCCGCGGCCGCTGCTACCGTGCGCCGCGAACACGGTCCGTCCAGGAAAGGGGTTGCCGAATGCGCCGGTGGTCGTCCCACACCGCACCCCACCCGGCAGCCCACTCCTGGACGGTTCATGACCACGATCAACATCGGGATCCTCGCGCACGTTGACGCCGGCAAGACGACCCTGACCGAGCGTCTGCTGTTCGACGCGGGCGCGATCGCCGACCTCGGCAGCGTGGACGGCGGCAACACCCGTACCGACACCCTCGACATCGAGCGTCGGCGCGGCATCACGATTCGCTCCGGCGTGGTGTCGTTCGACGCGGGTGACCGCACGGTCAACATCATCGACACCCCGAGACACTCCGACTTCGTCGGCGAGGTCGAGCGGGCGCTGCGCGTGCTCGACGGCGCGGTCCTGGTGGTCTCGGCCACCAGCGGGGTTCAGGCGCAGACCAGGATCCTCGCGCGCACCCTGCGCCGGCTCCGCGTGCCGACACTGGTGTTCGTCAACAAGGTCGACCGGCTCGCCCGGCCGGTCGACCAGCTCCTCACCGATCTCCGGCGGCGGCTCACCCCCGACGTGGTCCCGCTGGTCGACCTCGACGCGGAGTCCGGTGAGGTGCGGGCGGCCGACTTCGCCGACCCGGCGTTCCTGGCGCGGGTGGGCGAGGTGCTCGCCGAGCACGACGACCGCTGCCTGCGGGCCTATGTGGACTCGGTGCTGACACCCGAGCTGGTGCGCCGGTGCCTCACCGGGCAGACCGCGGCGGGGCGGGTGCATCCGGTGTTCCTCGGTTCCGCCCGCACCGGGCTGGGCCTGCCCGAGCTGGTCGACGGGATCCACGACCTCGTCCCGGCGGCGCCCGGCGGTGACGAGCTGAGCGCCACCGTCTTCAAGGTCGAGCGGGACGCCGCCGGGAACCGGATCGCCTATGTGCGGCTGCACTCGGGCTCGCTGCGGGTGCGCGAGGAGATCACCGGTTACCGGCGGGATGACGCCGGCGACCAGCTGAAGTACCGCGGCAGGGTCACCGCGTTGCACGCCGCCACGCCCGACCGGTCGACCCCACGGGAGGCCGTGACCGCCGGGGAGATCGCGATGGTGCGCGGTGTGCCGGGAGCGCGGGTCGGCGACGCGCTCGGCAGCCCGGCGAGCCTGCGCGGCGACCGCCCGTTCCCACCGCCGTCGCTGTCCACGGTGGTCACCGTGCGCGACCCCGCCCACCGGCCCCGACTCCACGCCGCGCTGCGCGAACTGTCCGAACAGGACCCACTGGTCGGCCTGCGGATGGACGAGCTGACCGGGGAGCTCTCCGTGCGCGTCTACGGCGACGTGCAGAAGGAGGTGATCGGGACGCGGCTGCGCGAGGAGTTCGGGATCCTGGCCGACTTCGCGCCGACGCGGCCGGTGTACGTCGAGAAGCCCACCGGCACGGCCGAGGTGGTGCACAGGATCGACGAGCACGGGCCCAACGACGTCTTCGCGACGGTGGGGCTGCGGGTGGAGCCGGGGCCGCCGAGCTCCGGCGTCCGGTTCGCGGTGGAGGTGGAGCTGGGCTCGCTACCGCGCGCGTTCCAGACGGCGATCGAGGAGACGGTGTACCGCACCTCCCGGCGGCCCACACGGCTGGCAGGTCACCGACTGCGCCGTCACGCTGACGACGTCCGGGTTCGCCAGCCCGGTCAGCACCGCCGGCGACTTCCGGACGATGACCGAGCTGCTGCTCACCCGCGCACTGCGGCAGGCCGGCACGCGGGTGTACGAGCCGGTCGACCGGTTCGAGCTCGAGGTGCCGGAGGACGTGGCGGGCGCCGTGCTCGCCGCGCTCGCCGGCCTGGGCGGGATGCCGCGCGCGACCGGAGCCGATGACGCCGGCGTGCGGATCGTCGGCGTGCTCCCCGCCGCGCGGACCGCCGACTTTCGCCGCCGCTTACCCGCGCTGAGCCGGGGGGAGGGACTGCTCACCACCGAGCCCGCCGGCTACCGGCCGGTGCCGGACGGCGAGCGGCGGGCCGGTCAGCCCAGCCAGGGGCGGGCGAACCGGTCGTAGGTGCCGTCGTTGCGGGCGAGGTGCAGCCACTGGTCGACCCACTCCTGGAGCACCGTGTCGCCCCGGGGCAGCAGGTAGGCCTTCTCGGAGAACGTGAACGGCTCGTCCGGGTGCACGGCGCAGAGCTCCGGAAGCCGCTTGGCCTGCCAGCGCGCCTCGACGGCGTCAGTGATCATCAGGTCGGCTCGGCCCGCGATGATCTCGGCGAAGATGGTGTTGTTGTCCGGGTGCCGGACGATGGTCGCCCGCTCGAGGTGCGTGCCGACGAACTGCTCGTTCGTCCCGCCAGGGTTGACGATCACCCGGACGCCGGGCTGGTCGATCTGCTCCAGGGTGGCGAGCCGGTCGGCGTTTTCGCAGCGGGTGATCGGCGTCTTGCCGTCGCGCAGGTACGGCTCGCTGTAGAACGCGCGCGTCGCGCGGTGCAGGGTCACCGAGATCCCGCCCACCGACAGGTCGCAGCGCCGGCCGAGGTCGTCGAGCAGGGTGCCCCACGTGGTCTGGACCAGGGTGAGCCGCACGCCGAGCCGGGTCGCCAGGTCACCGGCCATGTCGATGTCGATGCCGCTCCACTCGCCGGTCGCCGGGTCGCGATAGGTGAACGGGCGGTAGTCGCCCGTGCTGCAGACCCGCACCTCGCCGCGGTGGAGGATCCGGTCCAGCCGGCTGCCACCGATCCCCTGCTCACCGGCGGGCGCGGCGGCGCTCGCGGTCCCCACCCCGAGCGCCGCCAGCAACACCAGCCCGATGGCCGCGATCCTCGCCCTCATCGCCCGCCGACCTCCGTTCCACAGGGGACACGCCGTGCCGGGACTCTAGGTCGGCCGGCGGGCCGGCGAAAGGGCTGATCCCTCGACGACCCGGTCGCGCCACGTCGACTCGTAGGCATCGACCAGCCAGGTGTTGGCCCGATCGAGGTCGGGCCGCTCGGGCAGCGGCGACGTGTCGACAAGTCGCTCCAACCGGCGCTCCAGTCGCCGGCCGCGTCGAGCGCCTCGGTCTTCGGGATCCGGCCCTGCCGCAGGTCACGCAGCCAACCCAGCCACGGCTCCGGCACCGGCAGGGTGAGCCGGCCGGTCTCCAGCAGCTCGACCCCCTGCACGCCGAGCCGCACCATGTGCATCGCGAACTTGGTGTCGAACCCGTGCGCCTCGACCAGCTCCGGCCGGTTCACCCGCCGGCCGCGCAACCCGAGCATCCGCTCGCGCTGTGCGCGGAGGTACCCGAGGAACCGCCGGCCGGCCTGCCGGGACACGATCCTCTCCGATCGCGCGCGGAGCTCACGGCCAATTTCGGTGATCGCGACGATCTCGCCGTCCGGCACGAACAGTGGCAGCAGCACGGTCGGGTTCCCGGTGAGCGCCAACCGCATCCACTTGCGCAGCGAGTAGACCACCAGATCCAGGTCGCCAGGGCCGGACCGAACACCGTCCGGCTGCGTCCGGTGGATGTACTGCTCGAACCGCCTCAGTCCGATCACGTACTCGGGCGGCTCGACGCACAGGCCCATCTCGTCACGGTCGTCCTGGCCGCGCACGGCCGTGCCGTGCAGGCCGGACCCGACCTGGCAACGCAGGATCGTGCCCTGCTCGGCGATGGCCGCGAACTCGGGGCTGCTGTGCTTCATCCGCTCTGTCTATCCGAGCCGGACTCCGCTCCGCAGCCGGTCTTCCGCCCGGCCGGCAAGCCAAGGCCATGAGGGCCGTCTTCATCGTCGACCGGCACCCGGCTGACGGCGACGAGCACGGCTGCCCACCGAGCATCGGTATCGTCCACACCGCAACACCGCCGGCACCCGTGGCAGCGGCGCCCATGGCACCACCGAACACACCGACCCGCCCTGCGGCACCAACGGGCACTCCGAACCCGCCCTGCGGCACCACCGAACACACCGACCCGCCCTGCGGCGCGAACGGAGCCGTGGGAGCCCAAAGTTGTCCACACTTTCGCCACGGCCCCTGACACGCCCCCACCCCCGGTAGACTGGAACAGGGGCCGGCCCCCGGGATCGGGTGGGGTAACTACAGAGCTGGCAACGACTTTCGTTTGGCGGTCTTCCTTCTGGCCAGCGCACGGTCAGCCGGAGCCACGCGCTCGGGTGGCCACCGGGCTCGGCGAAGCCGGGGCGGGTGCCGTCCGGCCAGCTGAGCGCGGACCCCCGGTCGGCAGTGGTGCGACATCACCGTGGCGAAACGGCGCGGCGAAGCAAGAACGTCCGCGCCGTGGGGCGGGGTGCCGCGCCGGCTGGCGCGGCACCCCGGTCCGCTCAGCGGCGGCGCCACTTCCGGTGGCACTCCGACAGGTCGACCGTCGCGCGCTCGCCGCGAGCGACCATGACCCGCACCTCCTGCAGGACCTTGCCGTTCGGCCGCGCGCACCGCAACGTCCACGACTCCGCGATGAGGTGCCCCGTGCGGTCCGGCCGCAGCGACGGGTTGACATCCCAGGTGAACGCGCCCGACGCGGTCATCGACGAGGTCAGCACGTTCGGGAACGGAAGCCGCGGGCCGGTGGTGCCGTCCGGCCGCAGCACCGGCGCCGTGTACTGGGTGAACGACTTCTCCACGGTCAGCCGCGCTCCCTTCGGCGCGGTGCCGGTGAGCACGGCGTGGTGCTCCCGGTTGGCCGCCACCTCGTACTGGACCAGCAGCGCCTCCCGCACCCCGCCGTCGGCGTTCTCCGCCGACCCGATGCCGAGGTACTGGTCGATCACGCCCTGCTGGTACGGAATGTGGAAGTTGTTCCCGCCCAGCTCGAACTCGAAGCTGAACGCGCCGGTGGTGAAGTACGCCCACTCACTGGTGCTGCCGCTGGTGTCGTACAGCTGGTAGGACGGGATGCTGCGGTACCCGGTCGCCTTGCCCAGTGCCTCACCGATCGCCGCGTACACCGGCTCGTCGACGGTCGGCGGCGTGGTCGACTGCTGCGGCGGGCGCAGCACCAGGCTGCCGTAGTTGTGCACGCTCTGCAGCGAGGTGACCTGCCGCGACGACACCAGCTCCACCACGTTGCGCACCTCGGGCTCGGAGAACGGCGCCGCGCCCCGGTAGGTCTGGCTGTTCGGGTTGGTGCTGGCGCCCACCCCGCCCCAGTTGACGCCGTAGTTGCGGTTGAGGTCCACCCCGACCTGCGCGTTGTCCGGGTCCGCGCACTGGGCCGGAGTCGCCCCGGCACCGTCACGCACGCGGCAGTTCTTCCGCTTGTACTCGTGGATATAGCTGCGCGAGATGTCGTAACCGTCCACATTGATCACCGGAACGACGATGATCCGCGCCTGCCGCAGCAACCCGGTGATCCGCGGGTCCACACCCTCGTTGCGCACCAGGTCGATGGCGAACTCCATCGTCACCTCGGCGGTCGGCCACTCGCGCGCGTGGTGCGTGCCGACCAGGAGGAACACCGGGCGGCCGTCGGAGGCGGCGACGTCGTGCGCGATCTCCACGCCCGACACGGTCTTGCCCAGCAACGACTTGTGCGGCAGCGTGATCGGCCGCACCAGGTCGGGCCGCTCGGCGACCAGTCCGGCCAGCTCGGTGCCGTAGTCGGCGTAGGTGCGGTAGGTGTTGCGCCCGCTGGGCAGCGGCGAGGGGGCCATGGTCCTGGCCCGGGCCTCGTCCTCGGCGAGCACCCGCTGGGTGTGCGCCACCAGGTCGGGGATCACCACCTGGTAGGTGAAGCCCGCCTCGCGCAACCGCCGCAGGTCGTCCGCGCCGTGCGCGAACACCTCGATCGAGCCCGGCTGCCGGTGCTCGCTCACGTCGGCGCCGGTGGCGACCAACCGGTTCACGTCCGCCGTCGTCGGCGTGTCCACCCGGACCAGCGAGACGACGTCGGGTGCCGGCTGCTGCGCCGTGGCACCCGGAACCCCGGAGAGCCCGCCGACCGTCAGCAGCGCCGCCAGCCCGAACGCCACGCCGACTCTTCGTACCCGAGACCGCATGTTCCTCCTCCCACCAGACTCCACCGGTCAGGGGAAACCTAGAACCTTTCGTTAGCGTCGCGAAAGGTCCATTCGGAGCCTTCCTCGGTGGGGTGACGGGAGGCGAACCGACCGGGTGACGAGGAGACCTGTCCAGCGGGCGCGACCACCGGGGCCGTCGCGCGATGCGGAACGCGCTCTCGGGGTCGCCGGATCCGGGGCGAGTCCGGGTTCTCCCCGAGGTGCCGGCGGCACGGGCGGTCGAGCATGGAGTCATGACTGAGACAGCGGAAACCACGGGGACAACGACAACCAGGAAGCTGCGCCGCAGCCCGACCGACAGGATGATCGCCGGGGTGTGCGGCGGCTGGGCCCGGATGCTCGGTGTCGACGCGGCGATCCTGCGCATCCTGCTCGTCGCGGCGACGATCTTCGGGGTCGGCACGCCGGTGCTGGTCTACGCCGTGTGCTGGATCCTGATGCCGGAGGACGACGCAACCTGACCCCAGCCGACGCTGCGGGCCAACACACGGACGCGACCGGCCAACACGGCGACGGAAACGGCGAACACGGCGACGGGAACGGCCAACACGGGAAGGGGCCCGGGTCGCTGGTGCGGCCCGGGCCCCTGTCGCGTGCGGGACTACTGGATCAGAAGTCCATGCCGCCCATGCCGCCGGACGGGTCGCCGGCCGGAGCCTTCTCCTTCTCCGGCTTGTCCGCCACCACGGCCTCCGTGGTGAGGAACAGACCCGCGATCGACGCGGCGTTCTGCAGCGCGGACCGGGTGACCTTGGCCGGGTCGATGACGCCGGCCTCGACCAGGTCCTCGTACTCGCCGGTCGCGGCGTTGAGGCCGTGCCCGGCGGGCAGGCCCTTGACCTTCTCCACCACGACGCCGCCCTCGAGACCGCTGTTCACCGCGATCTGCTTGAGCGGGGCCTCGATCGCCAGCTTGACGATGTTGGCACCGGTCGCCTCGTCACCCTCGAGCCGGAGGCTGTCGAACGCGGCCTTGGACGCCTGCAGCAGAGCGACGCCACCACCGGCGACGATGCCCTCCTCGACGGCGGCCTTGGCGTTGCGCACCGCGTCCTCGATGCGGTGCTTGCGCTCCTTCAGCTCCACCTCGGTGGCGGCACCGGCCTTGATGACGGCCACGCCGCCGGCCAGCTTCGCCAGCCGCTCCTGCAGCTTCTCCCGGTCGTAGTCGGAGTCGCTGCTCTCGATCTCGGCGCGGATCTGGTTGACCCGGCCCTGGATCTGGTCCGCGTCGCCGGCACCCTCGACGATGGTGGTCTCGTCCTTGGTGATGACGGCCTTGCGGGCCCGGCCCAGCAGCGAGATGTCGGCGTTCTCCAGCTTGAGACCCACGTCCTCGGTGATGACCTGGCCACCGGTGAGGATGGCCATGTCCTGCAGCATCGCCTTGCGGCGGTCACCGAAGCCGGGCGCCTTGACGGCGACGGACTTGAAGGTGCCGCGGATCTTGTTGACGACCAGGGTGGCCAGCGCCTCGCCCTCGACGTCCTCGGAGATGATCAGCAGCGGCTTGCCGGCCTGCATGACCTTCTCGAGGATCGGCACCAGGTCCTTGACGTTGGAGATCTTCGAGCCGTAGAGCAGGACGTACGGGTCCTCCAGGACGGCTTCCTGACGCTCCGGGTCGGTCACGAAGTAACCGGAGATGTAGCCCTTGTCGAAGCGCATGCCCTCGGTGAGCTCGAGCTCGAGGCCGAAGGTCTGGCTCTCCTCGACGGTGACGACGCCTTCCTTGCCGACCTTGTCCAGCGCCTCGGCGATCAGCTCACCGATGGTGCGGTCGGCCGCGGAGATCGAGGCGGTGGCAGCGATCTGCTCCTTGGTCTCGACCTCCTTCGCGTTCTTGTGCAGCTGCTCGGTGACGGCCTCGACGGCCTGCTCGATCCCGCGCTTGAGGGCGATCGGGTCGGCGCCGGCAGCGACGTTGCGCAGGCCTTCCTTGACCAGGGCCTGAGCGAGCACGGTGGCGGTGGTGGTGCCGTCACCCGCGACGTCGTCGGTCTTCTTGGCAACTTCCTTGACGAGCTCCGCCCCGATCTTCTCCCACGGGTCCTCGAGCTCGATCTCCTTGGCGATGGAGACACCGTCGTTGGTGATGGTCGGCGC
Organism: Amycolatopsis arida; assembly: GCF_900115565.1. GTDB lineage: Bacteria > Actinomycetota > Actinomycetes > Mycobacteriales > Pseudonocardiaceae > Yuhushiella > Yuhushiella arida. Next base: position 775,340 of record NZ_FOWW01000002.1, read on the forward strand.
GCCCCACTTCTTCTCGAGCACGACGTTGCGGCCCCGGGGGCCGAGCGTCACCTTGACGGCTTCGGCGAGGGTGTTGAGGCCGCGCTCGAGTCCGCGGCGGGCGTCCTCGTCGAACGCAATCAGTTTGGCCATTGCGGTGTGGTCCTCCGTTACTGGGCGCTGACTGGAGGTCCAGACGGCTTCCCCCTGAACCCCTCTGCAGCAGGACACGTCCTCGGCCGAGCTCGGTGCCCGCGACGGACGACCTGTTCGGTTCCTCGAACCAGGCCTCACCGTCCCGACCTTCAGGTGAGCGGTCGGGCGACCGCACACCTGGCACTCGACGGCGTCGAGTGCCAATGCCGGTTTTAGCACTCTCGGGGGGAGAGTGCAAGCGAGCCGAGTCCCGGCGCGGGAGGAGCGCGACCCGTCCGGACGCGCGGCCCTGGTCAGCGGCTCGGCACGACCGGGATCGAGGTCGGCGGCGGGTTGGGCCGGCCGGCCGAGGTGGACGGCGAGCCGGTGGCCGATTCGTCCGGGCCGCCCACCGGGATCTCCGGCGCCGGAGAGTTGCCGGCCGGCGGGGTGCCGCCACGTTCGTCGTCGCCGCCGAGGGCGAGGATCAGGACGGTGACCACCCCGCCGACGACGAGCACCGCGAGGCCCACCCAGAGCAGCCACATCTTGCTTCCCCGTGGCTCCCGCCCGAACGGCGCGCCGCCCGCAGGCGCCGGCGGCCGCACCCGCATCGGGTCACCGGGCGGCGGCCCGTAGCCCGCCGGTGGCTGCATCCCCGGCATCCCACCGGCCGGCGGGGTGCCCATGCCGGACGGCGGCGTGCCCATCCCCGGCGCGCCGGGTGGCACCGGCGGGCCGTACCCCTGCGGCGGGGTGCCCGGCCCGGGTGTCGGCGCCCCGTACCCCTGCTGTGGCTGGCCCTGCTGGCCGCCCTGCCCGTAGCCCGGCTGCGGTTGTTGCCCGTACGGCTGCACCGGAGTCCCCTCTCCCTGCCGTGCCGGCCGAAGCTGTGCCTGCTGTGCCTGCTGTGCCTGCTGTGTCCACTGTGCCTGCTGTGGATGGAGCGCCTGCCCCCGCCCGCCGCCGAACCCACCGCCGGCCACGACCGCGGCGGCCACCGGCGGCTCACCTGGCCGGCCGGCGGGGTCACCGGACCGGGCGGCGATCGCCTCGCGGGCCCCGTCGATCAACGCCACGCAGCTCGGGTAGCGGTCCTTCGGGTCCTTGGCCATCCCCCTGCGAATGACGTCGTCCACCGCCCCCGGCAGGTTCACCAGCCGCGACACCGGCGGCGGCTCCCCGCTGAGGTGCCCCTTGATCACCGTGGGCACGTCGCCCTGGTAGGGCGGGCTCCCGGTGAGGCAGGCGTAGAGCACGCAGGCGAGCGCGTACTGGTCGGTGCGGCCGTCCAGCGGCTCGCCGCGCAGGTGCTCGGGAGCGGCGTAGGTCGGCGAGCCGAGGAAGTCGCCGCCGCGGGTGCGGTGCCCGGTGGCGCCCCGCCGGGTGAGCCCGAAGTCGGCGACGTAGACGTGCTCGCGGACCGACTCCCGACTGGTCACCAGCACGTTGGCCGGCTTGACGTCGAGGTGCACCAGCCCGCGCGCGTGCAGCGTGTCCAGCGCGTCGGCGACCTGGTCGAGCAGCCGCAGCGCCCGGTCGGGGTCCATCGCCCCACCGCCGATGAGGCTGGCCAGGTCGGAGCCGTCGACGAGCCGCATCGCGATGTAGAGCATCCCGTCGAGCTCGCCGAAGTCGTAGAGCGGCACGACGTTGGCGTGGTCGATGGCCGAGGTGTTGCGCGCCTCGTCGACGAAGCGCTCGCGGAACTCGGCATCCGTGCCGAGGTGGTCGCCGATCACCTTCAGCGCCACCTTGCGTCCGAGGCGCACGTCGGTGGCCTTGTACATCACACTCATGCCGCCCCTGCCGAGCACCCCGTCGATCCGGTAGTTGCCCAGCCGGCGACCGGTGAGGTCCCCCGACACATCGCCTGCCACGCAGCGCAGCCTAACGTCCGCCCATCACCCCGCCCACCGCACCTGACGGCGTCGGCGCGGCGGGCGGGGCGACCCGGCTACGAGACCTTGCGGACGTCAGCGGCCTGCGTCCGTCCGTCGCGGCCGGCCTGGATCTCGAACTCGACGCGGTCGCCCTCGTCGAGGGTGCGGAATCCATCCGCCTGGATGGCCGAGTAATGCACGAACACGTCCGGGCCTTCCGGGGACTCGATGAATCCGTAGCCCTTTTCCGAGTTGAACCACTTGACCGTGCCGACTGCCACGGTGTCCTCCTTGCGAGCAACCAAAAGCGACGACTAGGCCCCGCCGTCGCGTCAAGCGTCGATCACGCTACCGGAATAACGGCGGCGCACAATGGTCGATTCGGTCGGAAATTCAGCCCGGCCGGCGCCGCGTTTGCATCAAGATCGTTCCCGGGCCGGCGAAATCCAGCGCGAGGCCCTCGCCGGTGCGGACGGACTGCGGCCCGGACGGGTCGACCGCCCGCAGCCGGCACTGCGCCGTGTCGGGGTAGGCCAGCAGAAACGCCGGGGTCACCGTGATCACCTCGCCGGCGGCGAGGGTGAGCGCGTCGACCGGTCCCGGCGTGGCGAGCAGCAGCGAGCCGGTCCCGCTGTGGTGCTCGAGGAAGCCGCTGTCCCCGCCGAAGAGGGCACGCAGCGCGGGCCACGGGTGGTCGGTGCGGACCGTCGCGGGCCGGGCGAGCACCGCGTCGCGGGCGACGCACCACCCGACCCGGCCGTCCAGCTCCAGCGGGTAGACGTCGCCGGGGTGGCCGGGGGCGAGGTCGAGCCAGCCGCCCTCGGCGGGCGCGGTGAACACCGCGGGCCCGCCCCTGCGGGCACGGGACTCGGTGATCCCGAAGCTGTTGGCGACCAGCGCGGCCGGGTCCGCCTGCACGGCCTCGCCGGGAGACAGCACGACGCGGGCCACCCCGAACGCGGGCGTGTGCCGGGTGCGCACCTCCACCTCGCGCGACCTCCTCAGCGGCTGGGCACCTGGGCGACCACCCACGCCGCGAGCGCGGCCGGGTTGCGCGTCTGGATCATCACCTGGCCGGGGCCGGCGAAGTCGAACACCAGCCCCTCGCCGCTGCGCAGCGACTGGATCACGCCCTGGGCCACCTTCCGGGTCTGGTACTGCACCGTCTCGGCGAACGCCACCACGTGCCCGGTGTCGACGGTGATCACCTCGCCCTGCTGGAGGGTGACCGTCTCCAGCGCGCCGAAGCAGGACACCACGACCTGGCCCTGCCCGGTGACCCTGCTGAGGAACGCGCCCTCGCCGCCCATCACGCTCTTCATCCCGCCGAACCGGGTCTCGGTCTGCACGCCGTGCGAGGAGGCGATCCACGAGGACGCCGTGACCATCCAGCCGACCCGCCCGTCCAGCTCGATCACCCGCAGGTCGCCGGGGAGCTTGTCGGCCACGTCCACCCAGCCGCCCTGCTGCGGCGCGGTGAAGGTGGAGATGGTGAGCGCCTCGCCGGTGAACATCCGGCCGAACGCCTTGCCGATGCCGCCGTGCATGCTCGCCTGCACGGCCACCCCGTAGCTGGTCGCCATCATGGCGCCCTTCTCGACCTGGGCCGGCTCGCCGGGAGCGAGCAGCAGCCGGGCCACCGCGAACGACGGCTGCTGGCGGATCTGGACCTGCATGGGCGCTCCCCTCGACCGTGGTGCCGGCGCGGCCCCACCCCGGGCCGCGCGGGGAGAGTCTTGCACGGCCGCCGACGCGGGGGAGGATGGTCCGCGTGATCTCCGTCGAACACCACCGCGCGAAGGTGACCGCGCTGCTCGACCGCCCGGTGACCCAGGATCGGCCGCTGGCCGACTGCGCCGGGCTCGTCCTGGCCGCGGACGTGCCGGCCGGCGTGGCCCTGCCACCGTTCGACAACTCGGCGATGGACGGCTACGCGGTGCGCTCGGTCGACGTGGTCGAGGCCGGCGAGCGGCACCCGGTGCAGCTGCCGGTGGCCGCGGACATCCCGGCCGGCCGCACCGACGTGCCCGCGCTGCTGCCCGGCACCGCGCACCGGATCATGACCGGGGCGCCGCTCCCGTCCGGCGCCGACGCCGTGGTGCCGGTCGAACGCACCGACGGAGGCACCGAGAAGGTGCGGATCTCCGCGCCCGCCGACCCGGGGGCGCACGTGCGGCGGACCGGGGAGGACATCGGGCCCGGCGCCGTGGCGCTGGCCGCCGGCACGGTGCTCGGCCCCGCGCAGCTCGGCCTCGCCGCGGCGATCGGCCGGGACCGGCTGCCGGTGCGGGTCCCGCCGCGGGTGCTCGTGGTGTCCACCGGCACCGAGCTCGTGCTGCCACCCGAGCCGCTGCGGCACGGGCAGATCTACGAGTCGAACAGCGTGATGCTCGTCGCCGCGCTGCGCGGCCTCGGCTGCCGGGTCGACGTGGTGCGCTGCGTCGCGGACGACGTGCCGGCCTTCCGCGCCGCGGTCGAGCCGAGGCTGGCCGGCGTCGACCTCGTGGTGACCTCCGGCGGGGTGAGCGCCGGCGCCTACGAGGTGGTGAAGGACGCGCTGACCGGCGCGGGCGTGGAGTTCGCGAAGGTCGGGATGCAGCCGGGCGGGCCGCAGGGCCGCGGGCGCTGGCACGGCGTGCCGGTGGTGGCGCTGCCCGGCAACCCGGTGGCCGTGCTGGTGTCGTTCGAGGTGTTCCTGCGCCCGGCCCTGCGGACCGCGCTCGGCCACCCCGACCCGGACCGGGCCAGGGTGCCCGCGCGACTCACCGAGGACCTGACCTCCCCCGCGGGCAAGCGACAGTTCCGCCGCGGCCACTACACGCCGCCGCGGCCGGGCGACGCCGACGCCAGGGTCGGCCTGGTCGGGCCGCGCGGCGGCCCGGGGTCGCACCTGCTGGCGGCGTTCACCCAGGCCAACTGCCTGATCGTGCTGCCGGAGGACACCACGGAGGCCCCCGCGGGGACCGTGGTCGACGTGCTCCTGCTCGGCTGAGCGGTCAACTCACGGTTTGTAACGGTTTTCCCACCAGGGGTTATTTGTCCTGCGCAACGGCGCTAACATCGCTCCCTCGAACCCCGCACCGCGGCCGGGCGCATGCGCCGTCGGGGGGTGGATGCGCCCGGCCGGACCGGGTGCCCCGCGGCCCGCCGCACCCCGACCGGTGGACGCGCCGGACCCGTACTGGCGTAGCGTGGGCGCCACAGCGAGTCGATCGACCTCGGTCGGCACTCGCCCCGGCGAACCACGACATATGGGACATTCCGACCAGATGAGCGCCGCTCCGCACGCGCCCGGCATCCCGGCCGACCAGGCACAGGCCGGCAACTCCCTCACCCACGCGCTGCAGCTGGCCCGCGAGGCCGTGCCACCGATGCACCCGGCCGGCCGGCCGTTCGTGCTCGGCGGCGTCGCCGCCACCCTGCTGCTGCGCCGGATCTCGCCGAGACTGGGCACGCTCGCCGCGCTCGGCACCGCGGCCACCGCGCTGTTCTTCCGCGAGCCGCGCCGCGTCCCGCCACCCCGGTCCGGGCTGGCGGTGGCCGCCGCCGACGGCACGGTGTCGCTGATCGAGGACGCCGTCCCGCCGGCCGAGCTGGGCCTTCCCGCGATCCCGCTGACCCGGATCAGCGTCTTCCTCTCCGTGTTCGACGTGCACGTCCAGCGCGTGCCGGCGACCGGGGTGGTCGAGCGGGTCGCCTACCGGCCCGGCAGGTTCCTCTCCGCCGACCTGGACAAGGCCAGCGACGACAACGAGCGCAACTCCGTGCTGCTGCGCACCGAGGACGGGCACCAGCTGGTGGTGGTGCAGATCGCCGGGCTGGTCGCGCGGCGCATCGTCTGCCAGGTCGCCGAGGGCGAGCAGGTGACCGTCGGCGACACCTACGGGTTGATCCGGTTCGGCTCGCGGGTGGACGTCTACCTTCCCGAGGGCAGCAGGGTGCTGGTCGCCGAGGGGCAGCGGACGATCGGCGGCGAGACGGTGCTCGCCGAGCTGCCCTCCCGGGAGGGCTGATGGCGATGGCGCGGAGCACCCCCGGTGTGCGGTTGCTGCCGAACGCGATCACGGTGCTCGCGGTGTGTGCCGGTTTGTCCGCCGTGCAGTTCGCCCTCACCGGTGGCCACATGCTCGCGATCGGCGCGATCGGGGTCGCCGCGGTGCTGGACAGCCTGGACGGGCGGATCGCCCGGCTGCTGGACGCCACCTCGAAGATGGGCGCCGAGCTGGACTCGCTGTCCGACGCGATCTCGTTCGGCGTCGCGCCCGCGCTGGTGCTCTACGTCTGGGTGTTCGACGGCGACCGGGTCGGCTGGATCGCCGCGCTGATCTTCGCCGTGTGCATGATCCTGCGCCTGGCCCGGTTCAACACCCTGCTCGACGACACCGAGCAGCCGCCGTACGCGGGCGAGTTCTTCGTCGGCGTCCCGGCACCCGCCGGTGGCCTGCTGGCCCTGCTACCGCTGGTGCTGACCCAGCAGTTCGGGCCCGGCTGGTGGTCGAGCGAGACGGTCGTGTGGATCTGGACGGTGGCCGTCGCCGGCCTGCTGATCAGCCGCATCCCGACGCTGTCGCTGAAGTCGGTGAAGGCCCCGGCCAAGGCGGTGGCGCCGCTGTTGGTGGGCGTCGGCCTGCTCGCCGCGGCGATCATCCAGTACCCGATGGTCGCGCTCGCCGTCGCGTTGCTGCTGTACCTGGCGCACATCCCCTACTCGATGCGCCGCTACCGCTGGCTGGCCCGGCACCCCGAGGCGTGGGACGTGCCGGCCCGCGAGCGCAGGGCCATCCGCCGCGCCGGCAGCCAGCGCCGGCTGCGGCTGCGGCCGCCACTGCGTCGCAGGGTGGCCGGTGCCGCGCGGCGCGCCGTGCGGCTGCCCCGGTACGAGGACCAGCACGTGGCGCGGATGCGGATGCAGCAGGCCACCGGCGAGCGCGGCCCGCGGCGGCGCAGCTGGCGGCGGATCGGGCTGCGGCACCGCGGTGGGGACAGGTAGGTCGCGCCCCGGCCGGGACCGAAGATCCTTCCGACCCGCCACGAGCCCACTCGCTACGGTGGGCCGGTGACCAACTCGCCGCAGCTCACGCTGACCGTCCGGCTCAACCCGTCCGCGCTCGACTCCCGCCGCGGCGTGGTCCGGCTGCATCCCGAGGTGCTCGACGCGCTGGGCCTGCGGGCCTGGGACGCGGTGCGGGTGACCGGCACCCGCGCCACCGCCGCGCTCGCCGCGCCGGCCGCCCCCGGCGGGGCGCCGGGCGTGGTGCTCGCCGACGACGTGACCCTGTCCAACCTGGGGCTCGCCGAGGGCGCGGAGGTCGTGCTGAGCCCGGTCGAGGTCGGCGCCGCGCGTACGGTCACGGTGGCCGGCTCGCGGCTGGCGAGCCTCTCGCTGCCGCCCGCCACGCTGCGCCTGGCGTTGATCGGGAAGGTGCTCACCGTGGGCGACGCGGTGTCGCTGCTGCCGCAGGACCTCGCGCCACCGCCGGGCGCGGACGTCCCGACCGCGCGCAGCCGGCTGTCGAACGCCATCGGCACGACCTGGACCACCGAGCTGCTCACGGTGACCGCCACCGAGCCGGCCGGACCGGTCGCGGTGGGACCGTCGACCGTGGTGAGCTGGCGCGACGGGGCAGGGAACGCGGGCGCACCGGCGTCCCGCCCCGCGGAGCCGGTACGCGCCGAGCGGCCGGCCGCCCCGGTGGCCCCCGCCGCGGTCGACGAGCCAGAGGAGCAGCCGCCACCGGTGTCCGACCTCGCCGGTGCGGAAGCCGCGGCGCGCAGCCTCGCCGAGTGGTTCGACCTCTCCTTCCACCGGCCCGACCTGCTGGTCCGGCTGGGCACGTCCGGCCGGCTCGGGGTGCTGCTGTCCGGGCCGGAGGGCGTCGGCAAGGCCACCCTGGTGCGCTCGGTCGCGCACGCCGAGGGCGCGCGGGCGGTGGCGCTGGCCGCGCCCGGGGTCGCCGTGCTGGAGCCGGACGCCGCGGCCGCGCGGGTGGCCGAGGCCATCGCCCGCGCCTCCGCCGGGGAGGACCCTGCCGTCCTGCTGGTCACCGACGTCGACGCGTTGCTGCCGGCGACCAGCCCGCCCCCGGTGTCGACGGTGGTGCTGGACCAGCTGCGGGCGGCGATGCGGCGGCCGCGGCTGGCCGTGGTGGCGACCACCGCCCATCCCGAGTCGGTGGACCCCCGGCTGCGCTCGGCCGACCTGCTCGACCGGGAGCTCGCGCTGCCGCTGCCGGACGCGCGGATCCGCACCGAGCTGCTGCGCGTCCTGCTCCGCGAGGTGCCGCTGGAGCACGAGATCGACTTCGGCGCCATCGCCGAGCGCACCCCCGGGTTCGTCGCGGCCGACCTGATCGCGCTGCGCCGGGACGCCGCGGTGCGGGCGGCGCTGCGGCAGCGGGACGCCGCCGAGCCGAAGATCTCCCAGCGGGACCTGCTGGACGCGCTGGCGACGGTTCGGCCGATCTCGATGTCCACCTCGGACACCCTGGCCACCGGGGGCCTGACGCTGGACGACGTGGGCGACATGGCCGAGGTGAAGCAGTCGCTGGCCGAGGCGGTGCTGTGGCCGCTGCGCTACCCCGACTCGTTCGCCCGGCTCGGCGTGGCGCCGCCCCGTGGCCTGCTGCTCTACGGCCCGCCCGGCGGCGGGAAGACGTTCCTGGTGCGCGCGCTGGCCGGCACCGGCGCGCTCAACGTGTTCTCGGTCAAGGGCGCCGAGCTGATGGACAAGTGGGTCGGCGAGTCCGAGCGGGCGGTGCGGGAGCTGTTCCGCCGGGCCGCCGAGGCCGCGCCCGCGCTGGTGTTCCTCGACGAGATCGACGCGCTCGCGCCGCGCCGCGGCCATTCGGCCGACTCCGGGGTGGCCGACCGAGTGGTGGCCGCGCTGCTCACCGAGCTGGACGGGGTGGAGCCGCTGCGCGAGGTCATGGTGCTCGGCGCGACCAACCGGCCGGAGCTGGTCGACCCGGCGCTGCTGCGGCCCGGCCGGCTGGAACGACTGGTGTACGTGCCGCCGCCGGACGCCTCGGCGCGGGCGGACATCCTCCGCGCGGTGGCGCGGAACACCCCGCTGGCCGGCGACGTGGACCTGGACGAGCTCGCCGCCGGGATGGACGGGTACTCGGCGGCGGACTGCGCCGCGCTGGTCCGGGAGGCCGCGCTGACCGCGATGCGCGAGTCCCTCGAGGCGACCGAGGTCACCGCGGAGCACCTGGCGACCGCCCGCACGGCGGTGCGCCCGTCACTGGACCCGGAGCAGCTCGCCGCACTGGAGGCCTACGCCCGGCGCACCACCCCCTGACCCACCCGCGTGTTCGCCACCCACGTCACCGTGTTCGCCACCCACGTCAGCGTGTCGGCAGGCTGCGGCGGCGTGTTCGCGGGTTGCGTGGGCGCGTTGGCCGTGGGCGGCACCGCGCCGGCCCGATTCCCGCGCCGACGTCCGGCGACCCGAGCCGTGGAACGCCAACACGGCGACGCGAAGGGCAAACACACCGGGTGGGTTACTTGCCGGTCTTGCCCTTGGGGGTGCTGCCGTAGTCGTTGGTGATGATGACGATCACCCCGGGGCTGGAGTCGGCGATGCCCTCGAACCGCGGCTCGACCCGCATGCCGAACTCGGCGCCGATGGCCCGCGCGGCGGTCTCCTCGTCGGTGCCGGGGCGGTAGTACACCGTGGTGGTCGGGATGATCCCGGACGAGTAGTTGCCCACCTCGGAGACGTTCCAGCCCTGGCTGCGCAGGTCCTGGGCGGCCTGCGTGGCCAGGCCCTTGGTCGTGCTGTTGTTGTAGACCCGCACGGCCACCCACTTGGCGGACGCCTGCTGGTCGCTCGGGGCACCGTCACCGGGCGGCCCGCCCGGCTGCCCGGGCGCGGGCGGAGTGCCGGGCTCGCCCGGCTGGTCGCCCGGTGAGGTCTCCGGCGGGGTGGTGTCGGTGGGCGAGGTCGGCTCGGGCTCCGGCGGCGTGGTGCCCGGCGGCTCCGTCGGGCTCGGCGGCGCGGTGGTGGCCGGCGGCGGCGGTGCGGCCGTGTCCTCGCCGTCGCCGTTGCCGGTCAGCAGGGTCACCCCGCCGATCACGGCCGCGGCGGCGGCCACCGCCAGCAGGCCGATGCCGGCGGCGCGGGCCGGCCGGGACAGCCCGGCGAATCCACTGGAAGTGCTCATGACAGCTCGATCCCCAGTCGCTTGGCCGCTCGTACCCGCTGCCGGCTCGTCCGTGACCGGCGCAGCCGCTTGACCAGCATCGGGTCGGCGCGCATCGCCTCCTGCTTCTCGAGCAGCCGGTTGAGCACCTGGTAGTACCGGGTGGGCGACATCGCGAAGATCTCGCGGATCGCCTGCTCCTTGGCGCCGGCGTACTTCCACCACTGCCGCTCGAAGGCGAGCATGGCCAGCTCGCGCTCGGAGAGACCTTCGGCGGGCGGATCGGCGGGCGGAGACGGCTGGCGCTGGTTGCGGCGGTGCGCCATCGACTCCGCGGCGTCCATCTGCGTCCTCGCAATCCGATCCGATGCTCGCTGCGTTCCGCGCGGTTGTTGTTCCGCCGCGTCATTAGATCACGGCGGGACGGCCCGGCCCCGGACCGCGCCCGGCGCGTCACGAGCCAACCACAGGGGTCCGACAATCGGGGCCCGGCTGACCCTCCGCGGCGCCACTTCTAGACTCGCCGAAGTGACCGTTCACCCCATCCGCATCGCCGGTGACCCCGTGCTGCACACCCCCACCCGCGAGGTGGAGCGGTTCGACGACGAGCTGCGCACGCTCACCGAGGACATGTTCGAGACCATGTACGCGGCGGAGGGTGTCGGCCTCGCCGCCAACCAGATCGGCGTCGACCTGCGGGTGTTCGTCTACGACTGCCCTGACGACGAGGGCAACCGGCACAAGGGCCTCGTGGTGAACCCGAGGCTGGAGACCTCGGAGATCCCGGAGACCATGCCCGACCCCGACGACGACTGGGAGGGCTGCCTGTCCGCGCCCGGCGAGTCGTTCCCCACCGGCAGGGCACGCTGGGCCAAGGTCACCGGCGTCGACCTCGAGGGCAACCCGATCGAGGTGGAGGGCACCGGCTACTTCGCCCGCTGCCTGCAGCACGAGACCGATCACCTGGACGGCTACCTCTATCTGGACCGGCTGGTCGGCCGGCACGCCCGCGAGGCCAAGCGGATGCTCAAGCGCAACAAGTGGGGCGTGCCCGGCAACAGCTGGCTGCCACCGGCGCGCTGACCCCACCCGTCCGAGTGGCGCCGGGGAGCGCGGTCGAGGGTTGAGGTCTCGCCGGTGCCGTGGCATGGTCGAGGCACAGCCGAATACGGCCGCGCGACGACCGGCGAGCACCGACCGAGCCCCGGCGAGGGAGGAGCGAAGGCGGGAGGAGCGCGGCCCGGAGAACATCGAGGAGCTGGCGGGGTCTGCCCGCCAGTACACCGCGGGAGCTCGCGCCTTGGCGGGCTGAGAGGGCGGCTGGTGTCCATCTGAGGGACACCCGGCGCCGCCGACCGCATGAACCTGACCGGATAATGCCGGCGTAGGGAGTGAACGTCTTTGACGACGCTGGAGAATTCCGCCGCGACCGACTCGACCGCCATCCGCCCGACGGTGACCACCGGACCGATCACCGGGTCACGCAAGGTGTACCACCAGACCGAGTCCGGCCTTCGGGTGCCGGCCCGCAGGGTCGAGCTGTCCGACGGCACGCACCTCGACCTGTACGACACCTCGGGCCCGTACACGGATCCGGACGTGGAGATCGACGTCCACAAGGGACTGTTTCCGACGCGGGCCGGCTGGATCGACGGCAGGGAGCACAACACCCAGCTCGGCTGGGCCAGGGCCGGGGTGGTCACCAGGGAGATGGAGTTCGTCGCCGCCCGCGAGCGGGTGGACCCGGAGTTCGTCCGGGCGGAGGTGGCCGCCGGCCGCGCGGTCATCCCGGTCAACCGGAGGCACCCGGAGAGCGAGCCGGCGATCATCGGGAAGAACTTCCTGGTGAAGGTCAACGCCAACATGGGCAACTCGGCCGTGTGGTCCTCCGTGGAGGAAGAGGTCGACAAGATGGTGTGGGCCACCCGCTGGGGCGCCGACACGATCATGGACCTGTCCACCGGCAGGCGGATCCACGAGACCAGGGAGTGGATCCTGCGCAACTCGCCGGTGCCGGTCGGCACCGTGCCGATCTACCAGGCGCTGGAGAAAGTCGGCGGCGACCCGGAGAAGCTGTCCTGGGAAGCGTACCGGGACACCGTGATCGAGCAGTGCGAGCAGGGCGTGGACTACATGACCGTGCACGCCGGCGTGCTGCTGCGGTACGTGCCGCTGACCGCGCACCGGGTCACCGGCATCGTCTCCCGTGGCGGGTCGATCATGGCGGCGTGGTGCCTGGCGCACCACAAGGAGTCGTTCCTGTACACGCACTTCGAGGAGCTGTGCGAGATCCTGCGCTCCTACGACGTGACGTTCTCGCTCGGCGACGGGCTGCGGCCGGGCTCCATCGCCGACGCCAACGACCGGGCCCAGTTCGCCGAGTTGGAGACGCTCGGCGAGCTCACCTCCATCGCCCGCACGCACGACGTGCAGGTGATGATCGAGGGGCCGGGCCACGTGCCGATGCACAAGATCAAGGAGAACGTGGAGCTGGAGGAGAAGCTCTGCGGGGAGGCACCGTTCTACACACTCGGTCCACTCGCGACGGACATCGCGCCGGCCTACGACCACATCACCTCGGCCATCGGCGCGGCGCAGATCGGCTGGTACGGCACGGCGATGCTGTGCTACGTGACCCCGAAGGAGCACCTCGGCCTGCCCAACCGCGACGACGTGAAGGCCGGGGTGATCGCCTACAAGATCGCCGCGCACAGCGCCGACCTCGCCAAGGGGCACCCGCACGCCCAGGAGTGGGACGACGCGCTGTCCAAGGCCCGGTTCGAGTTCCGCTGGACCGACCAGTTCAACCTGTCGCTGGACCCGGACACCGCGCGCTCGTTCCACGACGAGACGCTGCCCGCCGAGCCGGCGAAGACGGCGCACTTCTGCTCCATGTGCGGGCCGAAGTTCTGCTCCATGCGGATCACCCAGGACGTCCGGAAGTACGCCGAAGAGCACGGACTGTCCAGCGTGGAGGCGATCGAGGCCGGGATGCGGGAGAAGTCCGAGGAGTTCGGCGAGCGCGGCGGCAAGGTCTACCTGCCCGTGGTCGAGAAGCCGTGACGACGAGCCCACCGACGGCGCTGACCATCGCCGGCTCCGACTCCGGTGGCGGCGCCGGGATCCAGGCCGACCTGCGCACGTTCTTCGCCTGCGGTGTGCACGGGATGACCGCGATCACCGCGGTGACCGTGCAGAACTCGGTGGGCGTGCGGGGGTTCACCGAGATCCCTGCGGACGTGGTGACCGACCAGATCCGGGCGGTGGCCGAGGACATGGGCGTGCACGCGGCCAAGACCGGGATGCTCGCCACCGCGGAGATCATCACCGCGGTGGCGAGCACCCTCGACAATGTCCACATCGGACTACACGGTACCGCGCCGCTCGTGGTGGACCCGGTCGCCGCGTCCATGCACGGCGACGCGCTGCTGCGGGCGGACGCGCTCGAGGCGATCCGCACCGAGCTGTTCCCGCGGGCCACCCTGGTCACCCCGAACCTCGACGAGGTGCGGCTGCTCACCGGGATGGAGGTGACCGGGCCGGACAGCCAGCGCGCGGCCGCGGAGGCGTTGCTCGCGCTCGGGCCGCGGTGGGTGCTGGTCAAGGGCGGACACCTGCACACCGATCCGCGGTGCGTGGACCTGCTCTCCGACGGCACCGAGCACGTGGAGCTGGCCGGGCCGCGGTACGACACCCCGCACACCCACGGCGGTGGCGACACGCTCGCCTCGGCGATCACCGCCGGGCTGGCCAAGGGGCTCGACGTACCGGACGCCGCGGCGGCGGGCAAGCGGTTCATCGAGCGGGCGGTGGCCGAGTCCTACCCGCTCGGCGCTGGTGTCGGCCCGGTGTCGCCGTTCTGGCGGCTGGCCCCGGAGGACTGACCGGCGTCGGCCCCTCGGCGGGACCCGGCCGAGCACCCCGGGCCGGGCCGGCCCGGCGAGACACTGGAGGGCATGGCGAACGAGGCACCTCCGGCGGCGTTGACGATCGCCGGCTCCGACTCCGGTGGCGCGGCCGGGCTGCAGGCCGACCTGCGCACCTTCCTCACCTGCGGGGTGCACGGGCTGGTCGCGGTGACCGCGGTGACCGTGCAGAACACCCTGGGCGTGCACGACCGGGCCGACGTCCCGGCGCGGATCGTGGCCGGGCAGATCGAGGCGGTGGCCGCGGACATGCCGATCGGCGCGGCCAAGACCGGAATGCTCGCCTCCACCGAGATCATCTCCGCGGTGGCGGAGGCGTGCGACCGGGCCGACATCGGCAGGGACCGGGCGATCCCGTTCGTGGTCGACCCGGTGGCCGCGTCGATGCACGGCCATCCCCTCTTCGACGCCGGCGGGCTGGCCGCGCTGCGCGACGAGCTGCTGCCCAGGGCCACCGTGCTCACCCCGAACCTGGACGAGGTGCGGCTGCTCACCGGCGTCGAGGTCACCGACCGCGCCGGGATGCGCGCGGCCGCCGAGGCACTGCGCGACCTCGGCCCGCGGGCCGTGCTGGTGAAGAGCGGGCACCTGGTCGACGACCCGGAGTGCGTGGACCTGCTGCACACCGGCACCGAGGTCGTCGAGTTGGCCGGGCCGCGCTGGCCCACGCCGCACACCCACGGCGCGGGTGACGCGATGGCCTCGGCGCTCACCGCCGGGCTGGCCCGCGGCATGGCGCTGGTCGAGGCCGCCCGGTTCGCGAAGTGGTTCGTCGGCAACGCGGTGCGGCACTCCTACCCGATGGGTGCGAAGGTCGGGCCGGTGTCGGCGTTCTGGCGGCTGGCCCCGGAGCCGCCGAGCGAACAACGCTGAGCATTCACTGTCCCCCGATAGCATTTCGCTGGTTCGGGTTCAGCGGAGCGAGGGGGTGGGCTGCGGCGTGACGCGGCGTGACAGGGTTCGGAAGCTCGTGGAGCACCGGCGGTTCCAGCACTTCATCATCGCGGTGATCATCGTCAACGCCGTCACGCTGGCGCTGGAGACCTCCCAGCGGATGCTGACGGGGTACGGGCAGCTGCTGCACACCGTCGACTACCTGGCGCTGTCGATCTTCGTGGTCGAGCTGCTGCTCAAGTTCTACGCCTACCGCGGCGGCTTCTTCCGCGACTCGTGGAACGTTTTCGACCTGGTGGTGGTCGGCATCGCGCTGGTGCCGGCCGCCGGGCCGTTCGCCGTGCTGCGGGCGTTGCGGGTGCTGCGGATCCTCCGGCTGATCTCCGTGGTGCCGTCGATGCGCCGGGTGGTGTCCGGGCTGCTCGCCGCCGTGCCCGGGATGGCGTCGATCGCCGCGCTGCTCGCGTTGATCATCTTCGTCGCCGGGGTGATGGCGACGAAGCTCTTCGCCCCGATCGCGCCGGACGACTTCGGCGACCTCGGCACCTCGCTGTTCACCCTGTTCCAGGTGATGACCGGCGAGGCGTGGCCGGAGATCGCCGACAACGTCATGCGCGAGGCGCCGATGGCGTGGATCTTCTTCGTCGGCTACATCCTGGTGTCGAGCTTCGCGGTGCTGAACCTGTTCATCGCCGTCGTGGTCAGCTCGATGGAGGACCAGCTGCGCGACGACATGCGCGCCGAGGAGGCCAAGCAGGCCGCGGTGCAGGCCGACGCCAACAGCGAGATCCTCGCCGAGCTGCGGGCGTTGCGCTCCGAGGTCGCCGCCCTGCGCTCGCAGCGTTCCGAGCCGACCGGTGAGCCGGCTTAGCTTCCCGTCCTCTTCTGGCTCTGCCTCGCACGCGCCGGGTGGGTGCGCTCGTCCGGATCCTGGGCGCGCGAGAAGCCCGAGGCGTTGGCCTCCTGGGTTCTCCCCCGTCCCCTTCGTCCTTGCCGGCCTGTGCGGGGTGGGGCTCGGTCAAGGGTGAGCGAAGCGAATCGCGCAGCGACGCCGAAGGCGCCCTTGAGGCGAGCCCCAGCCCGTAAGACGATGCCGGCCAAGAAGGGGTCGGGGGTGCACCCGAAGCGGCGGTGAACGCGGCCGACGCGACCACCGGAAGCACCGCCCGCGACAGGTCCGCCAGCACTGGCGCGGTACGGGTCGCTGCTGTCCCCTGGGGCCGGCACCTTCCGGCGCGCTCCGCCCTGGCCGCACACGTGCCCTCGCGACCGCTCAGGCGTCGTCGTCGGTGAGGAGGGCCTCCAGCGCGGGCAGCGCGGCCTCCAGGGCCTTCCGGTGCTCCGGGCTCAGCCGGTCGATCCGCCTCGCCAGCTCCTGCACCCGGGTCGACCGCACCCCGGACAGCAGCCGCTCGCCCTCCTCGGTCGCGGTGGCCAGCCAGGCCCGCCGGTCCACCGGGTCCGACTCGCGGCGCACGTAGCCGGCCTCCACCAGCGCGGCGACGATCCGGGACATCGTCGCGGCGGCGACGCCCTCCTTCGCGGCGAGGTCACCGAGCCGGAGCTGCCCGTGGTTGACCAGCGTCGCCAGCGCGGAGATCGCGCCGTGCCCCGGCCCCGGCGTACCGGCCTGGCGCAGCGAACGGGACAGCCGGCCCACGGCGAGGAACAGTCTGCCGGACACGTCCTGCGACGGCGACGAGTTCACGTGCGCTCCTTGCGGTCGGCAATCGGCGGCGGGCCCACCGGGGGTGGCCGGGGCCCGCAAAGTGCCGTCAACCATACGGGCGCGCCCTCGCGGGCTCACCGCGGCGGGCTCGACGCCTGTGCCCAGAACCGGCGCGGGACCCGCCCGGCACCCCGGGCCAGTCGGCCGCCGACCACGGCCGAGCGCATCGCGTACGCCATCCGCTCCGGGTCCTGCGCGCGGGTCACGGCGGTGGACAGCAGCACGGCGTCGCAGCCCAGCTCCATGGCCAGCGCCGCGTCGGACGCGGTGCCGATGCCGGCGTCGAGCACCACCGGCACCCCGGCCCGCGCGACGATCAGCTCGATGTTGTGCGGGTTGCGGATGCCCAGCCCGGTGCCGATCGGCGAGCCGAGCGGCATCACCGCCGCGCAGCCGACCTCCTCCAGGCGCAGCGCGAGCACCGGATCGTCGTTGGTGTAGACCAGCACGGTGAACCCGTCGGCCACCAGCTGCTCGGCCGCGTCCAGCGTCTCCACCGGGTCCGGCAGCAGGGTGCGCTCGTCGGCATGCACCTCGAGCTTGACCAGGTCGGTCTCCAGCGCCTCGCGGGCCAGCCGCGCGGTGAGCACGGCTTCGGCCGCGCTGCGGCAGCCGGCGGTGTTGGGCAGCAGCCGGATGCCCAGCCGGCGGAGCAGGTCCAACACACCGGAGCGGCCCTCGGCGTCGGCCCTGCGCATCGCCACCGTGGTCAGCTCGGTGCCGGAGGCGACCAGCGCCCGCTCCAGCACGGCGAGGTTCGCCGCGCCACCGGTGCCGATGATCAGCCGGGAGCGGAGCTTGTGCTCGCCGATGACCAGGAGGTCGTCGGCGCCATCCGGATGGTCCGTCATGTCACCCTCCCTGCACCGCGGTGAGCACCTCGAGCCGCGCGCCCGGGGTGAGCGAGCGCTCCGCCCACTCGGCGCGCGGCACCACCTCGTCGTCCACCGCCACGGCGATGCCCCGCTGGTTGGCGCCCAGCTCGTCGAGCACCTGGGCCAGCGTGCTGCCGTCGGCGAACTCGCGTTCCTCGCCGTTGACGTGAATCTCCATTCAGACCCTCTCTTCACTACGCAGGGGGTGTGCGGCCGCGACGTGCGGGGGCGGGTCGCCGCCGGAGAGCAGGGCCAGCACGGCGTCGGCCGTGACCGGCGCCAGCAGCAGGCCGTTGCGGTGGTGGCCGGTGGCGGCGAGGACGCCGTCGGCGAGCTCACCGATGTAGGGCAGGGTGTCGGCACTGCCCGCGCGCACCCCGGCGGCGGTCTCCACCAGCTCGAACTCGGCGATCGCCGGGAACACCCGCTCGGCGGACTCCAGCAGCTCGCGCACCCCGCGCGCGGTGACCGTGGTGTCGAAGCCGGCCTCGTACTGCGTCGCGCCGAGGACCAGCTCGCCGCCGGCGCGCGGCACGAGATAGCACGGGCGGCCCTCGACCACCGCGCGGACGGTGTGCCCCGGCGGCGGCAGGGTCGTGCGGCGGGCGCGCAACCGCAGGATCTCGCCCTTGAGCGGGCGCACCCGATGGGCGAGCTCGGGGTGCAGCCGCGCGCTCCACGCGCCGGCGGCGAGGACCACGACATCGCCGCGGTGGGTGGCGCCGTCCGTGCGCACCAGGCCGGGCCCGACCTCGACGACCTCCTCGGCGACGAACCGGACCCCGCGCCGGGCCCCGGCGGCGAGCATGGCGGTGAGCAGCGCGCGGTTGTCGACGGCGAGGTCGCCGGGAACGAGCAGGCCGCCGCGCAGCGCCGGGCCGAGGCCGGGCTCGTGCCGGCGCAGCGCCCGGCCGGGCAGGCGGGTGACCGCTCGGCCGAGCGACTCCAGATAGTCGGCCAGCTCGGTGAGCTGCTCGGCGTCGGCGGCGTCGGCCGCGACCACCAGGGTGCCGGCGGTGGCCAGTCCGGGGTCGTGGCCCTCGGCCCGCAGGTCGGCGGCGAAGTCGGGCCAGCGGCGCAGCGACTCCTCACCCAGCCGCAGGGCCGCCTCCTCGCCGAACCACGCCTCGGTGACCGGGGCGAGCATGCCGCCGGCCAGCCAGGAGGCGTTCGGCGGCGGCGCGGCGGACCCCGGCGGGTGGCCGCGCAGCGCCGGGTCGAGGACGGTGACCCGATGCCCCGCGGCCGCCGCGCGCCAGGCCACGGAAAGGCCGATGACGCCGGCGCCGACGATGGCGAGGTTCGAGTTGTCGGTCACCAGGATCACGCTCCCTGCGCCGGCATGACCCGGATCAGGTTCCACGGTCGGAGCGGCAGCTCCCTCTCAGCCCGTGCCGCGGGCTCCCGTGCGGACGCCCTCCACCGTAGCGGGTGACCTCGCGGAGTGCGAGTTCCCCTCGCCGGCGGAGAATGGCACCCCGTGACCGAGCCGAGAAGCCCCGCCGACCACGTCGATTTCGCCGGCGCGCGCTGCTATGCCGTCCCCCTGCGCACGCGCTTCCGCGGGATCACCGTGCGGGAGGGGATGCTGGTCGAGGGGCCGGCCGGGTGGGGCGAGTTCTGCCCGTTCCCCGAGTACGCCGACCGGGAGGCGGCGGCGTGGCTGGCCACCGCGGTCGAGCAGTGCGCCGAGGGCTGGCCCGAGCCGGTGCGGGACCGCGTTCCGGTCAACTGCACGGTGCCGGCCGTGGGGCCGGACCGCGCGCACGACATCGTCGCCCGGTCGGGCTGCCGCACGGCCAAGGTGAAGGTCGCCGACCACGGGGACTCGCTGGCCGAGGACCTCGCCAGGGTGGCGGCCGCGCGGGACGCGCTCGGGCCCGGCGGCGCGGTGCGGGTGGACGCCAACGGTGCGTGGGACGTCGAGACCGCCGCGACCCGGATCCGCGCGCTGGACCGGGCGGCGGGCGGGTTGGAGTACGTCGAGCAGCCGTGCCGGACGGTGGAGGAGCTCGCCGCCGTGCGCCGGCGGGTGGACGTGCGGATCGCGGCCGACGAGTCGATCCGGCGGGCCGAGGATCCGCTGCGGGTGGCCGTGGCCGGCGCGGCGGACGTGGCGGTGCTCAAGTGCGCGCCGCTCGGCGGGGTGCGCCGCGCGCTGCGGGTGGCGGAGGCCGCCGGGCTGCCGTGCGTGGTGTCGTCGGCGCTGGAGACCAGCGTCGGCCTGGCGGCGGAGCTGGCGCTGGCCGGGGCGCTGCCCGAGCTGGGGTTCGCCTGCGGGTTGGGCACGCTGTCGCTGCTCGCGGGGGACGTCGTGGCGGAAGTGCTGCGCCCGGTGGACGGCTACCTGCCGGTGCCGCGCACGCCGCCCACGCCGGACCCCGCCCTGCTCGACGCCCACGCGCCGACCGATCCCGAGCGGGCGGTGTGGTGGCGGAACCGGTTGGCGCGCGTCCGGGGGCTGCGGTGAGCCCTTGACCGGTGCCCGGGCCGAACGCGAGATACCCTCGCGATCATGCCTGGCCTCAGTGGTGACCAGATCCGGCGGCGGCTCGCCGACGCCCGGCTCTATCTGTGCACGGACGCCCGGCGGGACCGCGGCGACCTCGCCGAGTTCGCCGACGCCGCGCTCGCCGGCGGGGTGGACGTCAT
The DNA here is from genome assembly GCF_900115565.1 of Amycolatopsis arida. Taxonomy (GTDB): domain Bacteria; phylum Actinomycetota; class Actinomycetes; order Mycobacteriales; family Pseudonocardiaceae; genus Yuhushiella; species Yuhushiella arida. The sequence goes on from NZ_FOWW01000002.1 coordinate 795,557, forward strand.
CCAGCTGCGGGACAAGACCGGCGGGGCGCCACTGGAGGCGCGGCAGGAGATCGCCGCCCTGGAGGTGCTCGCGGAGGCGTGCGCGCGGCACGGTGCGTTGCTCGCGGTGAACGACCGGGCGGACGTCGCGCTGACCGTGGACGCCGACGTGCTGCACCTGGGGCAGGACGACCTGCCGGTGCACGTCGCGCGGCGGATCGTGGGCGAGCGGCCGGTGATCGGGCGGTCCACCCACACGGCGGCGCAGGCCCGCGCGGCGGCGGCCGAGGAGGGCGTGGACTACTTCTGCGCCGGGCCGTGCTGGCCGACGCCGACCAAGCCGGGACGGCCCGCGCCGGGGCTCGACCTGGTACGCGCCGTCGCCGACTTCACCCTCGAGGTGGCCGAGCCGCGGCCCTGGTTCGCCATCGGCGGCATCGACCTGGACCGGCTGCCCGAGGTGCAGGCCGCGGGCGCCGGAAGGGTCGTGGTCGTGCGGGCCATCACCGAAGCCAAGGACCCCCGAGCCGCCGCCGCGGCACTGAAGGAAGCCCTGACGTAACGCGCCCGGCGCCCGAGATCCGCCCGCCCCGCCGCCAGCCCCGTTGCGACGGCCGGCGAACACGGCGACGCGGCCGGCGAACACGGTGACGTCGAGCGCAAACACGTGTGCACAGCGCGCGGACACGTGTGCACAGGGCGCGGACACAGCGGCCCGTGGGACGGGTCAGGGCTGGGGGGCGGGGGTTCCGGGGGGGTGCTCGGCGCCGCCGGGTGGCTGGGTGGTCGGGGCGGTGGACTTGGTGCGCGAGGTGCCGCCGGTCGTCGGCGCCGTGGTCGTGGCGGTCGGCGACTCCGTGTCCTGGCCCGGTGCGCCCGGCTGCCGGGTCGGAGTCGGCTCGACCGTCCCGTCCTTCGGAGCGTCGTCCTGCCGGTTCTCCCGCTGCCGCTCCTCGTGCTGCTCGGCGCCCCCGCGGACGATCTGCCCCACGGTGCTGCCCTGCCCGCCGGACACCGAGGTCCCGGTGGCCAGCTCGAACCCGGTGAGCACCACCATGCCGATCACGAACGCCAGCACGCTGGTCCCGACGATCAGCGGCCAGCGCAGCCGCCGGTACCACGGGCCCCTCTCCTCCAGTGGACCCTCGGTGGCGCCCTCGACGGAGCCCGCCGCGTCGCCGAGACCGCCCTGGGCGCCCGCGCCATCCGACCCATCCGCACCGGCCGCTCCGCCGGCCGAGCCGTCCGCTCCACCGGCCGCCGCGCCGGCCGAGCCGTCCGCTCCGCCGGCCACCGCGCCGGCCGAACCGTCCGCGGCACCCGCCTCGCCGGCACCCGCGGCGGCGGCCGACGCGCCCGCGCCGGTGGCCCGGCCCGCGTCCTGGTCGTCCAGGGCGAGGGTCTCCACCTTGGTCTGCCGCGCGTCGGGGTCGATCAGCACCGCGGTCACCAGCTTCGCCCGCCGGGCCGCCGCCTCCTTGGTCCGCCGCAACGAGCGCAGGTAGACCTCGCTGCCGATGGTGGTCACCAGGCTCATGATCCCGGCGCCCAGCACGGTGCCGTACAGGCCGAGCCGCCCGGCGAGGAACGCCGCGGTCACCGCCGCCAGCGCCGCCGCGGACACCTGTGCCGGCTTCAGTCCCGAGCTCTTCTTCTCCTCCGGCTCGGCGGTCGCGTTCCTCACCCTTTCCGTTCTGTCGTTCTCCTCGCGCATGATGTCCGATCCGCTCGCACTCCCCGGGGATCTCCCCCACTCTCAACGGGTAAGGCGACTCAATCGCTCCCGGCGTTGCCCCGGAGTGACCCGCGCCACCCTCACTATCCTTTGTAGACGCACAGGGCTTCACGAAGGCTTGACGTGGCCGGCCCTTCCGGCGGCGCGCAGCTGAGTCGGCGGCCCCTCCACCGCGCAGTGCAGGCACTCCCTCGCGGGCGGCTCGGGCGGGCCGAGCACCTCGCGGCGCACGCCGAGCGCGAGCATCCCGCCGAGCACCGCCAGGCCCGCGCACACCCACAGGCTGGTCCGCCACGCCGCGGTGAGCGCGGCCGGGTCGGCGTAGGCCGCGCCGGTCAACCCGGACACCGCCGGCAGCACCGCGATCGCCAGCAGCCCGCCCGAGCGGGCCACGGCATTGTTGACTCCTGACGCCACCCCGGCGAAGCGGTCCGGCGCGGCGGCGAGCACGGTCGCGGTCACCGGCGCCACCACCGTGGCCAGGCCGAGCCCGAACACCAGCACCGCCGGCAGCACCGCGCCGGCATAGCTCGCGCCGGGTTCCACCCGCAGCAACAGCAGCATTCCGGCGGCGATCAGCACCGGGCCCACCACGAGCTGGAGCCGAGGGCCGATCCGCTGGGCCAGCGCGCCGGAGCGGCCGGAGAGCGCCAGCATGACCAGCGTGATCGGCAGGCCGGCGAGTCCGGCGGCGGTCGGCGAGTAGCCCAGCGACACCTGGAGTTGCAGCACCAGGAGCATCGACACCCCGGCCAGCGCGGCGTAGACGACGAACGTCAGCGCGTTGGCCAGGGTGAACGTCCGGTCGGCGAACAGCGCGGGTGGCACCAGCGGGTCGGCCAACCTCCGCTGGCGCAGGACGAACGCGGCCAGGCCCAGCACGCCGGCCACGGCGGCGAGCGGCACCAGCGGGTCGGTGAGCCCGCGCGCCGGAGCCTCGACCAGCGCCCCGGTGAGCCCGGCGAGGCCGAGCGCGCCCAGCGCGGCGGAGGGCAGGTGCGGCCGCCCGCCCCGCTGGCCGTCGCACGATTCGGGGACGAACCGGTGGGCCAGCCAGACGCACAGCACGACCAGCGGGAGGTTGATCAGGAACACCAACCGCCACGACCAGGCCTGCACCAGCAGCCCGCCGACGAAGGGGCCGGCCGCCGCCGCGATGCCGGACAGGCCGGACCACGCGCCGATCGCCCTCGGCCGGTCGGCGCGCGCGAACGACGCCTGCAGGATCGCCAGCGAGCCGGGGGTGAGGAGCGCGCCGCCGACGCCCTGCAGCACCCGGGCCGCGACCAGCAGCTCGGTGGTGGGCGCGAGGCCGCACAGCAACGACGCCGCGCCGAACCACACCACGCCCAGCACGAACACCCGCCGCCGGCCGTACCGGTCCCCGAGCGCACCGGCCACCAGGATCAGCGCGGCCAGCGCGAGCAGGTAGCCATCCATGATCCACTGGAGCCCGGACATCGTCGCGCCCAGCTCGGCGCCGATGTGCGGCAACGCGATGGTGACCACGGTGCCGTCGAGCATGGCCATCCCGGAGCCGAGGATGGTGGTCGCCAGCACCCCGCGGGCCGCCGGCGTGCCCCAGCGCAGCGCGGCGGCGGGCGTGGTCACGGCCGGTTGAGCGTGGTGACGAACTTGTACCGGTCGCCGCGGTAGATCGAGCGGGCGAACTCGACCGGCCGGCCGTCGGTGCCGAAGGAGTGCCGGGACAGCAGCAGCATCGGCATGCCCACGTCGGCGCCGAGCAGCTCGGCCTCCTGCGGTCCGGCCAGCGCGGTCTCGATGGTCTCCTCGGCGCGCTCCATCTCCACGCCGTAGTGGTCCCGCAGCACGGCGTACAGCGACGCGCCCGCCGAGAGGTGCTTGCGCAGGCCGCGGAACCGGGCCATCGGCAGGTGGGTGGTCTCCAGCGCCATCGGCTCGGCGTTGGCCAGCCGCAGCCGGCGCAGCCGGAGCACCTTGGCGCCGGCCCGAACGCCCAGCAGCTTCGCCAGCTCCGGCTCGGCGACCCGCTCCTCCAGCTCGAGCAGCTTGGACGACGGCTCGCGGCCCTGCGCCCTCATGTCCTCCGTGTAGGAGGACAGCTGGAGCCGCTGCGCCAGCTTCGGCTCCGCGGCGAACGTGCCCTTGCCCTGTACCCGGTGCAGCCGGCCCTCGACGGTCAGGTCGGCCAGTGCCTGCCGCACGGTGGTGCGGGAGACGTTGAACTCGCCGGCCAGTGCCCGCTCGGTGGGGATGGGCGAGCCCGCCGGCAGCGCCTCCAGCAGGTCGAGCAGGTGCTGCTTGAGTGCCCAGTACTTCGGCTCGCGCTGGGTACGCGAGCCGGTGGCCCCACCGGTCGCACCGGGTGGCGACGTCTCCAACATGACCGACTCCTCACGGCTCTCTTCGGCGGTGCCGGCGCCGTTGCCCCGCCCTCACCTGACAGCATGCCGCGTTCCGCGTCGCCGCGGACCACGCCGAGGAGAAAAGTACCCTTCGCAGGTAGCGGGCGAGCGGATAGCATTGGTCTAGACCTCATTGGGTGAATGTCGGCCCGGGAACGAGTGGAGCGAGATGACGAGCAGTGAGCAGCGCCCTGGCGCGCACATGAGCGCGGAGGTGGCCGAGCAGCCGGAGGTGCTGGCCGGCCTCGTCGAGCGGCGAACCGGCATCGCGGAGGTCGCCGAGCACATCGCCCGGCGGCCGCCCCGGTTCGCGCTGCTGGCCGCGCGCGGCTCCAGCGACCACGCCGCGCTGTACGCGAAGTACCTGATCGAGGTGCTGCTCGGGCTGCCGGCCGGGCTCGTGTCGCCGTCGACCGCCACCCTCTACGGCGCGGAGCCCGACCTGCGGGACGTCCTGCTGATCTCGGTGAGCCAGAGCGGCGGCTCACCGGACCTGCTCGAGGTCACCGAGGCGGCCCGGAGGCAGGGCGCGCTCACCGTCGCGGTGAGCAACACACCGTCCTCGCCGCTGACCCGCGCGGCGGAGCTGGCCGTGGACGTCGCGGCGGGGCCGGAGCAGGCGGTCGCCGCGACCAAGACCTACACCGCCACGCTGCTGGCGCTGTACCTGCTGGTGGACGCCATCCGCGGCGGCCGGGCCGAGCACGTGCGCGACCTCGGCGACCGGGCCCGGCGGACGCTGGACGGGTCGGCGGAGGCCGTCGAGCACGCCGTGGACCGCTACCGCTTCGTCGACAGGGTGATCACCACCGGCCGGGGCTACTCCTACGCGACCGCCGCCGAGGCGGCACTGAAGCTGGCCGAGACCAGCTACCTCGCCGCGCGCGCCTACAGCGGCGCCGACCTGCTGCACGGCCCGGTGGCCGCGGTCGACGAGGAGACCGCGGTGCTCGCGGTGACCAGCAGGGGCCGCGGCGGCGCGGCCATGCACGACGTGCTGGACGCCGTGGTCGCCCGCCGCGCCGACGTGCTGGCCGTCGGCTCGGCCGCCGCCGACGTGCCGGCCGCGCTGAGCGTCCCGGTGCTGGAGACGGCCGAGGAGGTCGCCCCGATCCTGGAGGTGCTGCCGATCCAGCGGCTCGCGCTGGGCCTGTCGCTGGCCCGCGGCGGCGACCCGGACCGCCCGCGCGGCCTGCGCAAGATCACCAGGACGCGCTGATGGCGCACGTCGTGGGGGTGGACGCCGGCGGAACGTCGACAAGGGCGGTGGCCGTCGCCGACGACGGGACCGTGCTGGGCCGCGGGCGGTCCGGCGCGGGCAACCCGAACTCGGTGCCGCCGGCGGAGGCCGCGGCACACGCCGCCGAGGCCATCGGCCGGGCGCTGGACGGGCTGGACCCGGCGGCGACGCGGGCCTGTGTGCAGGGCATGGCCGGGGCCAGCAAGCTGACCGACCCCGAGGTCGCCGCGCTGTTCGAGCGCGCGTGGGCGGGGCTGCGGATGGGCTGCCCGGTCCGGGTGGTCGGCGACGCGGAGGCGGCGTTCGCCTCGGCCACCTCCGCCCCGGACGGGACGGTGGTGGTCGCCGGCACCGGCTCGATCGCCGGCCGGATCCGCAAGCGCAGGATGGTCGCCACGATCGGCGGGTACGGCTGGCTGCTCGGCGACGAGGGCTCGGCGTTCTGGCTCGGCCGGGAGGCGGTGCGCGCGGCGCTGGACGTGCTCGGCCGGGGCGCCCCGGTCACCGGACTGCCGGCCGCGGTGCTCGCCGAGGCGCTCGCCGTCACCGACCCGACCGAGCTGACCGAGCTGACCGACTCCGCGCGGCACGACCTGTTCCGCCGGTTGATCACCGTGGTGAACGCCGAGCCGCCGATCCGGCTGGCCCGGTTCGCGCCGCTGGTGAGCGCGGCCGAGGCGGCCGGCGACCCGGCGGCCGACCGGATCGTGGAGCGCGCCGCGGAACTGCTCGCGGGCAACGCGCTGGCCGCGCGGGAGCCCGGCGAGGACACCCCGGTGGTGCTGGTCGGCAGCGTGCTGGGGGACGCAAGCCCGGTCGGCGTCAGGGTCAGGGCGAAGCTCGCCGGGCTGGACGTGCGCGCCAGCGTGGACGGCGTGCTCGGCGCCGCGTTCCTGGCCGCCGTCGACGCCTTCGGCGAGAACACCCCCCACCCGACCGCGACCGGCTAGCGCTGCTCGACGGGGCGGCGCAGGCCGGGGTGGTCCTTCGGCAGGGTCCGGTGCAGCACCCAGCCGCTCACCGCGATCGTGACGGCGACCAGCGGCCACGACAGCACCGTGCGGGCCACGCCGAGCGCCACCACCTGGCCGGTCCACCACAGCGTGCCGAACACCACCACGCGCAGCGTGTACTGCAGGAACACCCACACCCAGCTCGCCCGCGAGTACGCCCGCAGCAGCGCGGGGTCGCGCCGCCAGCGCGCCTTCTGCCCGAGCAGCACGCCCACCACGACGCCGAGCAGCGGCCAGCGCACCACGATGCTCACCGCCCAGAGCAGCGCGCTGGCCACGTTGGACAGCAGCTGGATAAGGAAGAAGTCCTCGGCCCTTCCGGTGTGCAGCGCGATCAGCGCGGCGGCGACCACGGCCGCGAGGCTGACCAGCACGGCGCCGATCCTGCGCCCCCTGGCCAGCCGCAGCACGCCGACCAGCACGCTCACCGCGATCGCCGCGGCGGCGCCCCAGCCGATGGAGCGGTCGGTGACCAGCCAGCCCACCACGAACGCCACCGGCGGCAGGCTCGCGTCCAGCGCGCCCCGCCGGCCGCCGAGCAGCGCGGCCAGCGACTCGCGGGGAGGGGCGGACTCGGTGACGGCCCGTTCGGTCACGCCCACTCCTCACTGCCGGCGGTCGGTTCGTCCGGGTCGTCCGCCCGGTCGGGGCGGGACTCCACACCACCTCCAGCCTGCCGGAAACCACCCGGAAGGTCGGTACCGGGCGAGACGTTGACCACACCCACAAGGCCCGGTGAGTAATGCGGATGCCCCGGCCACCGACTTAGGGAGACTATGACATCCGAGCAAACCGACGGTGGCGTAGCTGGGACCGGCCGGGGCATGCTCAAGGTTTTGATCAGGGGATTGCTGCTTCTTGGCACGCGCCGTTGGGAGGAGACGCAGCGTGAGCACATTCGACAGTTACGTGGCGCTCGGTGACAGCTTCACCGAGGGCCTGAACGACCTGCGTCCCGACGGCACCTTCCGCGGCTGGGCCGACCGGCTGGCCGAGATCCTCGCCGAAGGGCGCCCCGAGTTCCGCTACGCCAACCTCGCGCTGCGCGGCAAACTGCTCGGCCAGATCGTGGCCGAGCAGCTCCCGATCGCCCTGGAGATCAGGCCCGACCTCGTCACGCTGTGCGCCGGCGGCAACGACATCATCGTGCCGGGCGCCGACGTGGACACCGTCGCCGAGCAGTTCGAGCAGGCGGTGGCCGCGCTGCGCGCCGCCGGCATCACCGTGGTGATCTTCACCGGCCCGGACACCAAGTCGATGTCGGTGATGAGCGTCCTGCGCGGCAAGGTGGGGATCTACAACGCGCACCTGTGGGCGATCGCCGAGCGGCACGGCGCGAAGGTCGTCGACCTGTGGGCGATGGACCCGCTGCACGACCCGCGGGTGTGGAGCGACGACCGGCTGCACTTCACCGCCGAGGGGCACCGGCGGATCGCGCTGCGCACCGCCGAGGTGCTCGGCGTGCCGACCGAGGCCGACTGGCGCGCGCCGTGGCCGGAGCCCGACTCGCCCGCCAACTGGATCACCCTGCGCCGGTCCGACCTGGAGTGGACCAGGACGCACCTGCTGCCGTGGATCGGCCGGCAGCTGCGCGGCCGGTCCATGGGTGACGGGCTGCGGCCGAAGCGGCCGACGCTGGCGCCGCTGGTCGAGGCCCCCGCCGAGGCCGAGCCCGGCGGCGGCCTCGGCCAAGCCTGCTGATCCCCACCACCGGACGCGCTCGGATCGCGCGACCCGCGCATTCGGGCTTACCGTCCGGCTACGTCGCCCCGCCGTGGCTGGCCGAGCTCGCCCGGAGGGCACCAGGGCGCCCGAGGAGGTCGCCGCCCTGCTGGCCGAGGCACCGCCGGGCACCGTCGTCGCGGTCGGCGGGCCCGTCGCCCGCGCACCGGCGGCGAGGACGACCGCAGGTGGAGATCGAGGCCAGGGCGCCGTGCGGGAGGGGTCGCGACGCCGTGGCTGTTCGGGCAGATCTGGCTTTGGTTGCTGGTCGCGTTCACGCTGGGGCCGCGGTGACCGCGCTGCTGCTCGCAACGCGGCCCGCGCGGCCGGACCCGACCCGAGGAGCGCGAGCCGGGCTCGGGCCGTGAGGTGCGGAGCTGATAAGTTCGACCACCGCGGTGCGCGTTCCACCTGGCGCGTCCTTCCACCCTGGCAGGCCCTTCCCGGCCGGAGTCGTCCGCCACGAGCACGGCAAGGAGGCTGAATGCCGCTCCCGCACTGGACAGCGGAGAACCTTCTCCCGCCCGGGCGGCATCCGGCCGATCTGTCCGACCTGTACGAACGGTGCGTCTGGGACGCGCCACGGCGCAACGAGCGGGAGAACCTGTTCGGCGCGCTGAGCGGGTACCTCGGCGTGGTGACCCGGCTGGTCCCGACGGGCAGGGCGTGGATCAGCGGCGGGTTCACCACCCGGTACGAGGACGGCCCCTACGACGTCGACGTGCTGCTGCTGCCCGACGACTGGGGCAGCCTCAAACGGCTGGACGGCCCGGCCAGGGCGGCGTTCTACGGGCTGCTCACGCTGCGCGGGGTCATCGTGGAGCAGCCGGTGATGTACCTCGACCAGGTGCAACCGGTCGGCGGCCTGCTGGACGGCTTCCTCTGCCATCCGGGCGACGAGGAGGCGTGGGCGGCGGCATGGTCGACGGTGCGCGGGCCGCACGGGCCGGTGGACGGGCTCGCCAAGGGGTTCGTGGAGGTGACGTGGTGATCGGACGCTCGACCGGCTCGGCCCCCGAGGTGGCGCAGGGCTGGGGTGGGGTGAGCTTCCGCCGGATCGCGGACGGCATCCCCGGCGGCACCTGGCTGGACGACCTCGCCAGGGCCTCGGCGATGGCCGCGCACGCGAAGTTCGAGCGCACCTGCCGCTCGCCGCTGCTGCGGGTGTCGATGCTCGGGCCCACCCAGCTCGACGCGTACACCTTCTCCGACATCGGCAGGGCGCTGCAGGACGCCACCGCGAAGATCGGCCACATCGTGCGCAACCCGCAGGGCGAGATCACCTCGGTGCAGCCCGCCGACCGGGAGAAGGCGCCGCTGATCCAGCGCGGGCAGGCGGGCAACACGATCTTCTTCGGGTTCCCCGACATCTCCGCCGACGACGCGCTGATCCACGACGGCATCGAGACGCTGTCCGAGCGCGCGGTGAAGGAGCTGTGCGACTTCCTGCCGGTGAACGGCTCCGATGACGGCGCGCTGGACGCGGTGCTGCTGCAGCGGGAGACCGTGCGCAACGCGGTGAGCGACATCGTGAACGCGGTCGCCAAGAACGCCGGCATCGGGCTGACCCTCACGCCCACCACCGGCGAGGAGATGGCCCGCAGCATGACCACCGAGCAGGCCAGGATCCTCCAGGGCAGCCTGCGCGAGTCCCGCGAGGACGTCGGGTACGAGACGGTCACCGGCCGGCTCGACGGCGTCCGCACCCGGCGGCGCATCTTCTACCTGGAGCGGGAGACGGGGAGCACCATCCAGGGCGCGGTGGCACCGGACCTCCTCGACGAGATCAAGCTCAACCTGGACCGCCCGGTCACCGCCCGGCTCCGCGTGGTCCGCACCACCACCATCGACGGCCGCCGCGGCCGCCCGGTCTACGAACTCCTCGAGATCCGCTCCGAAACCAGCCTCTTCGACTAACCCAGCGCAGCTGTGTCCGCGCCCTGCGCGCACGTGTCCGCGTTCCGTGCACGCGTGTCCGCGTTCCATGCACGCGTGTTCGCCGTTCCCGTCGCCGCGTTGGCCAGTGGCGTCGTCCGCGGGGCTCCCGAAGATCCCCGAAAGTAAGTGACCGGCCGGCGCCTCCCCCTAAAGAGAGCGCCGGCCGGCGGTGACGGACCCCCTGCGAATCCGTCGCGAACCGCGGGACCCTCCCCTGTACCCGCGGCGGGCACCTCCCACAGCGGCCTCTCCCCCGAGACCGCTGCCCTCGGCACCGGTTCGAGACCGTACTCCAAACGGCCGCGCCGTCACTAAACGTTCGCTAAGTGCCGAACGGCGGCAGTTCCGAGATCTCGTTCCGGATGTCGTCAACCAACTTCGGGTTCACTCGTTCGTGTAATTCCAGCGACACGATGAGCTGCTCACGCGCGCCAGCGAAGTCCCCGCGCGCCCGCAGGGTCCGCCCGAGCGTCCGCCGGGCCACTCCCTCCTGCAACGTGAACCCCCGCGCCTCCGCGAGCTCGATCGCCTCCTCCGCGTACCGCTCCGCCTCCTCGTGTGCCCCGATCGCCAGGTGCAGCTCGGCCAGGTTGTTCAGCGACACCACCGCGTACCCGTCGTCGCCGAGGGTTCGGTCGATCTCCAACGCGCCGAACTGGTGCCCGATCGCCTCGGCGAGCCGGCCGGAGCGCTTCTCCGCCTCCGCGCAGTTGTTCAACGCCTGCCCCCGCAACGCGAGGTCGCCCAACCGCTCGGTCTCCTCGATCGCCCGCCGCAGGCTGGCGATCGCCTCGTCGTAGCGCTCCCACTGGGTCAGCGCGCACCCTAGATGGATCTCCGCCGAGATCACCAACCGGTCGTCGCCGAGGTCGCGGGCGATCTCCAGTGCCTCCTGCGCGTCGGTGAGGCTGCCCTCGTCCAGCCCGAAGGTCAGCGCCACCGCGCACCGGGAGATCAACAGCCAGCACCGGCCGAGCGCGCTGCCCGACTCGCGTGCCGCGGTCAGCCCGAGCTCGACCAACTCCCACCACTCGTCCCAGCACGACCGCACCACCTGGTAGGTGTGCGCCACCCTGGCGAGCTGCCACGCCTCCTCGTACCGCCCGGCCGCCATGGCCTGTCGGATGGTCGCCACGACGTTCGCCCACTCCCCGGCGAACCACTCCAGCGCCTGGTCCACATCGGCCAGCGGCGGCACGGCGGCGTCCGGCAACAGGTCGGTGAAGTCGAGCGGGTCCACGATCCGCAGCAACCGCCGCCGCGCCCGGTCGGCCACCGCCCGGTGGTACCGCAGCGACCGCGCCAGCACCTCGGTCAGCGCCTCCGCGTCGAGCTCGGCCTCCGCCAGCTCGCGAACGTAGAGCCGGACCAGGTCGTGCGGGACGAAGCCGTCCCGCCGCGGCTCGGCCAGCAGGTGCTGCGCCGCCAGCGCGCGCAGCCGGCGCCGGGCCTCCGGCACGCCGATGTCGCACACCGCGGCGACCAGGTACGGCCCCGCCGAGTCCACGGCCAGCGCGCCGAGTACCCGCAACGTCTCGGCCAGTTCGCCGGGAAGGCCCCGGCACGAGACGTCGAGCGCGGCGCGGACGCTGGTGTCGGTCCCGTCCAGGTCGAGCGCGGCCAGCCGGGTGCGCTCGTTCGCCAGCTCGGCCAGCAGGTCGTCGGCGGCCCAGTGCGGCCCGGCCGCGAGCCGCGCCCCGGCGATCCGCAACGCCAGCGGCAGGTACCCGCACAGCTCCGCCAACCGCGCCCGCCCCTCGCCGGGGCCGGCCAGCTCCTCGATCATCCCCACCGCCGCGGCGGCCGGCAGCACGTCCAGGGTGCGCACTCTGGCCGCGTTGCTCGCGACCAGCCCGTCCAGCCGGGCCCTGCTGGTCACCACCGCGACCGACCCGCCGCCGGTCGGCAGCAGCGGCCGCACCTGCTCGGCCGACCTCGCGTCGTCCAGCAACACGAGCATCCTCCGCCCGGCCAGCAGCGAGCGGTACAGCGCGAGCCGCTCGGGCAGTCGCTCCGGCACGTCCGGGCCGGCCACGCCGAGCCCGGTCAGGAAGTGGGTGAGCACCTCCGCCGGCCGCGACGCCGGCTGGCGTGGGTCGAAGCCCCGCAGCGCGGCGAAGAGCACCCCGTCCGGGAACGCGGCGGCCGCGCGGTGCGCCCACCACACCACCATCGCGCTCTTCCCGACGCCGGGCGGGCCGGTGACCACGCCCACCGCGGGGCCGCCCTCGCCGGCGCCGGCGCGCAGCCGGTCCAGCCACGCCAGCTCGACCTCCCGCCCGGTGAGCCGGGGCACCGCCGCCGGCAACTGCGCGGGCACCACCCTGCCGGTCCCGGCGGGCTCCGCGAGGTCGTCCTGCAGCAGCCGGTCGTGCAGCGCGCGCAGCTCCGGCCCGGGGTCGAGCCCGAGCCGGTCGGTGACCTGCCGGGACACCTGCCGGTACACGTCGAGCGCGTCGGCGCGCCGGCCGGCCCGGTACAACGCGAGCATGAGCTGGCCCACGGTCCGCTCGTCCGCCGGATTCTCCCGGACCAACGGGGCCAGCTCGGCGATCAGCTCCGCGTGCCGACCGAGCTCGAGGTCGGCGTCCACCCGCGCGCGGTGCACCGCCTGCCGCAGCTCCTCCAGCTCCGGCACCGCCAGCGGGCGCGGGACACCACCGAGCACCCGGCCGTGCCACAGTGCGAGCGCCTCCCGCAGCAGCTCGGCGCGCCGGGCCGGTGCCGCGGCCGCCGCGCGGTTCAGCAGCGCTCTGGCCCGGTGCACGTCGACCCGTTCGGGATCGGCCGCGAGCTGGTACCCGTTGGGCGTGGTGCGCACCCGGACCGCGCCGGACCGCTCGGCACCGGTGGGGCCGTACACGGACCGCAGCACCCTGCGCAGGTGCGAGACGTTGCCGTGCACGATGGTGCGCGCCGTCGCCGGCGGGTCGTGCCCCCACAGCGCGTCGATGATGTCGTCGAGGGTGACCACCTTGTTGACGTCTCGCGCGAGCAGCGCCAGCAGCCCCCTCACTCCCGGTCCCCCCACCGGGACCGGCCGACCGTCGACCACCAGCTGCACCGGCCCCAGAAGTTGAATTCGCACGTCAGGCGTGTCGAGATCGCCTTCGTTCACGTCCGCTCCCCCACGGTCGTTCTTCAGCGATGGCGGCACGGTATCGCGAAGCGACGGTCCCCGTGGGAGGTTCGGAGCGATCTCCACCGGCTGGCCGAATGGTTGCCGACGGGGCAAACAGGACGAAACAGATAGGCCCCTGGCCACCAGTCCCGATCTGCTGGCCAGGGGTCCACCCGGTGTTGCCGGTCAGCGACCTCGCAGGACGGGCCGCCGAGTGCGTCGCCGGCGGCGGCGCGGGGGCTCACCCCGAGCAGGAACCCGGACCACCGCTGACGACGAAGGCCGCGCGGGCGCCAGGGGGCGTCCGCGTGACCGGCACAACATAACAGGGCGCGGTCGGACCGCTACCGGCGGCCCGACCGCGCCCCTGGCGACCCGCGGTCAGCGGGTGATGGGTGTGAAGTCGCGGCTCCCGATGAAGCTCGGCCGCGCCTTGCTCGCCGCGAACGGCTCGACCAGCGCGTTCTCCACGCTGTTGAACACCAGGAAGATGTTCGAGCGCGGGTACGGCGTGATGTTGTTGCCCGACCCGTGCATGATGTTCGAGTCGAACCACAGTGCCGAGCCCGCCGACCCGGTGAACTGGTCGACGCCGTACTCGGCGGCCAGCTTCGTGATGTCGTCCTCGCTCGGCACGCCGATCTTCTGCTCCTTGAGCGAGGTCTTGTAGTAGTCCTCCGGCGTCTCGCCGACGCACTGCACGAACGTCCGCTGCGAACCCGGCATGACCATGAGCCCGCCGTTGAACGGGTAGTTGTCCGTGAGCGCGATCGAGCAGCTCACCGCCCTCGGCCGGGGCATGCCGTCCTCGGCGTGCCAGGTCTCGAAGTCGGAGTGCCAGTAGAACCCGGTGCCCTTGAACCCGGGCATGTAGTTCACCCGGCTCTGGTGCACGTAGACCTCGGAGCCGAGGATCTGCCGGGCCCGGTCGAGGATCCGCGGGTCGCGCACCAACTCGCTGATCAGCTCGCTGATCCGGTGCACCTCGAAGATGGACCGAACCTCACCGGAGGCCTTCTCGGTGATGACCCGCTCGTCGGCCTTCAGCTCCTCGTCCGAGGACAGCCGGACCAGTTCCTGCCAGTAGCCCTGCACCTCGGCCGGGGAAAGCAGCCCCTCGACGATCGTGTAGCCCTTGGCGTCGTGCGCGGCCAGCGTCGCCGCGTCCATGGGGCCGTCCGACTCCGTGCCCCACACCGTGGGGTCGGTGCGCTCGATGAGCCCACCCTCACCCGGGATGCGTGTCGGGTAGTGGTCCTCGACTCGGGTGTCGGTCAGCGTCAAGCTGCTCGCCTCCTCGTTCACTTCCGTGGTGTTGGTTGCCCCGTTCCTTCCGTGGTGGTGGGAGGGGCTCTCGTCAGCCGGGAAGTCCCTGGTCAGGCGCCCTGCGCCGGTTCGTCCTCCTCCCGCACGAGTGGGTACACGCCGTTCTCGTCGTGCACCTCCCGGCCGGTCACCGGCGGGTTGAAGACGCACAGCGTCCGCATCTCGGTCTTCGGGCGAACCTGGTGTTTGTCGTGGTTGTTGAGCAGGTACAGCGAACCCGGCTTGAGTTGGTAGGTCTCACCGGTCGCCTTGTCGGTGAGCTCGCCCTCGCCCTCGATGACGAACACGGCCTCGATGTGGTTGGCGTACCAGAAGTCGTTGACCGTGCCCGCGTAGAGGGTGGTCTCGTGCACCGAGAACCCGGCCTTCTCCTTCGCCAGGATGATCCGCTTGCTGCGCCAGTTCGGCGTCTTGATGTCGGCCTCGGTGCCGGTGATCTCGTCGAGGGTGCGGACGATCAAGTCTTTCTCTCCTTCAGTGTCCTCTTGGCCTCACTCCTCCCACCTCCGCTCCTCCCTCGCGGGGGCTCGGTCGATGCTCGGCGGTCGTCGCGAGGCCGGTGCTCTCGGGTGGGGCCTCAGCCGGCGAGAACGGCCTCGACCGACTCGCGGATGATCTGCAGCCCCTGGTCGAACTCATTGTCGGACGTGGTCAGTGGCGGCAGCAGCTTGGCCACCTCACCGTCCGGGCCGGACGTCTCCATCAGCAGGCCGCGCTCGAACGCCGCGGCGCAGACCCTGCCGGCCAGCTCGCCGCTGCCGAACTCCAGCCCGCGGGCGAGCCCGCGGCCCTTGGCGGTCACCCCGGAGTGGGACTCGGCGATCTCGGTGAGCGCGGCACCGACCCGCTCGCCCTTGGCCCGAACCGACTTCTCCAGCTCGTCGTCCCGCCAGTAGGTGCGCAGTGCCTCGGTGGCGGTGACGAAGGCCGGGCTGATGCCGCGGAAGGTGCCGTTGTGCTCACCCGGCTCCCACACGTCGAGGTCCGGCCGGATCAGGGTGAGCGCCATGGGCAGCCCGTAGCCGCCGATCGACTTGGACAGGCAGACGATGTCCGGCTTGATGCCGGCGTCCTCGAAGCTGAAGAACGGGCCGGTGCGGCCGCAGCCCATCTGCACGTCGTCCAGGATCAGCAGGATGCCGTGCCGCTGGCACAGTTCCGAAAGGCCCCGCAGCCACTCCAGCCGCGCGGCGTTGATGCCGCCCTCGCCCTGCACGCTCTCCACGATCACGGCGGCCGGGTCGTTCAGCCCGCTGCCGGAGTCCTCGAGCAGCCGCTCGAAGTAGAGGAAGTCGGGCATGGCGCCGTCGAAGTACTGGTCGTAGGGCATCGGCGTGGCGTGCACCAGCGGGATGCCGGCGCCGCCGCGCTTCATCGAGTTGCCGGTCACCGACAGCGCGCCCAGGGTCATGCCGTGGAAGGCGTTGGTGAAGTTGATCACCGACTCCTTGCCGGTCACCTTGCGCGCCAGCTTCAGCGCGGCCTCGACGGCGTTGGCGCCGCCGGGACCGGGGAAGATCACCTTGTAGTCCAGCGACCGTGGCTTGAGGATCACCTCGTCGAGGGTCTCCAGGAAGTCCCGCTTCGCCACGGTGAACATGTCGAGCGCGTGGGTGACGCCGTCGCGGGAGATGTAGTCGAGGAGGGCCTGCTTCAGCGCCGGGTTGTTGTGTCCGTAGTTGAGCGCTCCGGCCCCGGCGAAGAAGTCAAGGTAGGCCTTGCCGTCCTCGGCGTACAGCCAGCTGCCCTGCGCCCGGTCGAACACGACCGGCCAGCCACGGCTGTAGCTGCGTACTTCGGACTCGAGCGTTTCGAAGATGCTCACCTTGCTCCGTCTCCTGACTTTCGTGTCGTGCTCGCCATGTCCGGGGTGGACACTCAGCCGCCGGAGGCCCGTGGCGCCAGCGGCCCGATCCGGTAGAGGTCCTCCGGCTCGTGCTCGTCCGGGAAGTCCGCGGCGGCGAACAGCGGGGTGCGCGTGAGGTCGGCCGACCAGCGCTTGGCGAACGACTCGAACAGCCGGATCGATGCCTCGTTGTCCGGGGTGATCGTGGTGTCGAGGAAGCGCACCCCGCCGGGGGCACCGTTCACCAGCGGGGTGAACAGCGCGTCCAGCAGCCGCCCGGCGAGCCCGTGGCCCCGCTGCGAGGAGTCCACCGCGACCTGCCACACCAGCAGGGCGTCCAGCGCGGTGGGTCGGCGGTAGCCGATGACGAACCCGACCGGCTCGCCGTCCACCCGCGCGACCACCGAGGTGTCGGCGAAGTCCTGGCACCACAACAGGTAGGCATACGACGAGTTCAGGTCGAGCTTTCGCGAATCGCGCGCGATTCGCCAGAGTGCGGCGCCGTCGGACTTGGCAGGGTTTTCGATCACCACGTGGCCGGCCGTCGCATTGTCGCCGTTGGCACGCTGGATGTGCTTTCCGGACATATCAATGCAACCTAACAGAACTGTTTGCCCAGCTCAGCTCCTGGGTACGCGGAGCAAGCGCGTCACCAGCGACGATGAGAAAACACCTGTGAGAATGACAACAGTAACCTGGCGATCATGCCGGGCGGCGTGCTATAAGCACAGCGCGACCGGCCGCCGCGCCGGTCGTCCACCTCCAGTCCCCTGACCAGCACGGAGGCTCGTCACCTCGTTCACGGTAGTGGCGAGCGGAAGGATCCGCGAGAGGACGGGCGGGCGAATCTCACCGACCCGGTCCGCGGCCCGGTGACGACGGAGCGTCACGAGTTCCACCCTCCAGCCGGGGGACCCAAGTCCACCCCCGGCCGGCGAATTGTGATCCAGCCGTCATCGGGAAGTCATCGGGAGGTCACCGGGAAAAGTGACCCCGGCCTCAATTCCGCATATTCGCCGAAACATTTCCGGCGAGACCCCGCTCACGGGTGCGGCCGGGCGCCGCGGAAAACCTTGTCGCCGCGCCCTTCGGGCCGTGCGTGGCGATCCCCACGAGGTCGAGCCGGTTCCGCGGGACGGCCCGACACGTCCACCGGCACCTCGGCACCGGCCCGGGCCGCTACGCCCGCCGCCCGAGCGGTGACCTATCGTAATATCGCGCCTCCAGTCCGTCGGCTCGTGGCTCGACGGCGTGGTCGTGCTGATCGTGGCCCCGGTGGCGATCGTGGTGCTGGTCCCCGTGCTGGTCGCGGTCGCCCGGCCCGGCCATCGCGCCCGCACCGCGCGGGCGGCCCTCCCGCCCGTCCTCACCGGACTGTTCAGCACGCCGCTGCTGGTCGTGGTCGCCCTGCCGGTTCCAGGCGTGACGCCCGCGCTGGACCACCTCGTCGCCGGGCTCAGCCAGGGCGCACTCCGTGTTCCACTGGTGACGCTGGCCGTCGAGGACACCCACCCGATGCTGGTGCTGGGCCTGCTCTGGATGCTCTCGTTCTTCGTCGCGGTGGCCTGTCTCACCCAGCGCAACGGGTTGTGCGCCCGCCAGGACAACGACCTGGTGCGGCTCATCGCACCGCTGTTGAGCGTATGGGGCGACCTGGCTGATCGCGTGGACCAAGCTCAGTGCCCCGGAGCCGGACCTCGCGGGACTGCAACCGTGGCAGTTCATCCTGTCCACGCTCGCGACCCCGGCCACCGTCACCGTCCTGGCCGTGGGGGAGATCCGGAAGTTGCGCGCCGAGGGCCTGCGGTTCCGCGAACGCCTGCCGGCCTGAGCACGTGCGAAGGCCGACATCGGCGGGAAGCGCGTGCGAAGATGTCCGCATGACGCCCAAGCTGCACCTCACCGGGGACCCCGACACGGACACGCTGCTCGGCGAGGACCCGTTCGCCCTGCTCACCGGGATGCTGCTGGACCAGCAGATCGCGATGGAGGTCGCGTTCCAGGGGCCGCGCAAGATCGCCGAGCGGATGGGCGGGTTCGACGTCACCAGGATCGCCGAGGCCGACCCGGACGAGTTCGTCGAGCTGTGCGTCACCAAGCCGGCCATCCACCGGTACGGCGCCTCGATGGCGAAGCGGGTGCAGGCCCTCGCCCAGCACGTCGTCGAGCACTACGACGGCGACACCAGCGCCATCTGGACCAGGGGCAACCCGGACGGTCCCGGGGTGCTGAAGCGGCTCAAGGCGTTGCCCGGCTACGGCGAGCAGAAGGCCCGCATCTTCCTCGCGCTGCTCGGCAAGCAACTCGGCGTCCGGCCCGAGGGGTGGCGGGAGGCCGCGGGCGCCTACGGCGAGGAGGGGTCCCACCGGTCGATCGCCGACGTCACCGGCCCGGACTCGCTGGCCGAGGTGCGCGCGTTCAAGAAGGCAGCCAAGTCCGCCGCGAAGAAGTAGCTCGTCGATCCGGCCGGCCTTCTTCGTGTAGCTGGTGAGGAGTTCCTGGCGAAGGAGGTCACCGGCATGACGTTCACTGATCAGGAGTTGGCGTTCCTGCGCGGCCAACCGCTCGCGCGCCTCGCGACCGTCTCCCCCGAGGGGCAGCCCGACGTGGTCCCGGTCGCGGTCGAGTACGACGGCACCCACTTCTGGGTCGGCGGCCCCGGCTCGGGCGTCACCCGCACCCGCAAGTTCCGCAACGTTCGGGCCGGCAACGGCAAGGTGTCACTGGTCTTCGACGACATGGTGTCGTTCGAGCCGTTCGTCGCGCGGGGCCTGCGGATCTACGGCCGCGCCGAGCACCCCTTCGAGCGCACCGGCGTGATCGGACCCGGGGTGTACATGCGGATCACGCCGACCGTCTCGTGGAGCTGGAACCTGGAGGGTGAACCGGTCGGCGACACCTGGTACGAACCAAGGCGGACCGTCCACTCGGATGCGACCTCCTGAACGGGCGTCGTGGACGGCCAACCCGGCGACGCGGACGGCGGACACGGCGACGGGAACGGCAAACACGATGTCGTGGGCGCTCGGGCGTGGGTCAGGCGGGATGGGGGCCGGCCGGGTCGCAGGCCTGCCAGAAGCGCAGCCCGAACGGGGAGATCCGCAGCGTGCCGCGCGCCAGCTTCGCCCGGCGGGCCATCCCCTCGGCCCTGCGGACCACCTCGTCGGTGCGCAGGATGTCGTACTGCGCGGCGAGCTCCGCCGACTCCGCACCGGCCTCGGCCAGCCCGAACGTGATCAGCCGGCTCACGTAGACCGGCACGTGGTCGGGCAGCGACACCCCGGCCGCCGTACCCACGGTGGACGCGTGCCGCACCACCGGCCGGCCCGCGCCGCCGAGCCCGCCCCGCTCAACCACGTCGAGCAGCGGGAACGAGCCGCCGGCCGACAGCGCGGCGAGGATGCGCGCCTCGTCGGGGGTGAGCTGCCGCAGGATCACGGCGTACAGGTACTCCCTGGCCCGCTCCCTGCCGAGCTCCACCGACCGGCCGAGCAGCTCGGCCATCGCGGCCCGCAGCGGCTCGACCGCGGGTACCACGGCCACGCCCGGCTCCTGCCCGGCACCGCCCAGCTCACCGCCCGCGGACGCCTGGGTGAGCGCGACGTGGTACGGGTCGTCGACATCGTCGAGCCGGCGCCGCAGCTCGGTGAACGCCAGCCGCTCCAGCGAGCGCAGCCCGCGCTCGGCCGCCCGCGCGCCGGGCAGCCGGCGACCGAGCGACCAGCCGGTTCGTGCGGCCCAGCCGGCCATCCGGCCGGCCCGCCCGGTCAACCCGGGGTCGTCGCCGGTCCGCGGGTGGCCCACCTCGGATGTCCGGTCGTCCGACGTCACGCCTGCCTCCTCACGCCGACCCGGATGCTATCCGGCGGCGCGGGTGGACGGGCGGGACTCAGCGCGCCTGGCGTCGCGCGGCCTTGGTCTCCTTGCGCAGCTGCATGATCCGCGCCCCGCCGATCAGCGCCACCAGCAGGCCGCCGGCGATCGCGGAGAACAACATCGCCACGGCGAGCGGCAGGCTGCCGGACAGCCCGAGGAAGTGCACGGTGGCCGGGTTGAGGTTCTGCAGGATGAACACCAGCAGGACGATCAACACGACCATCGCGACGATCACCGCGACCCAGGCACCGCTGATCCGGCTGCGCTGGGCCGGCGCGGCCGCGGAGTCGTCGGTGGTGTCCGGGGTACGAGGTGGTTCGCCCGGCTCGGGTGCGGCGGGCTCGCCGCCGGCACCGGCCTGCGACCACTTGTGGCCTTCCGCGTGTGTCATGTGCCAATTGTCCGCCGGAGCAGCGACACCCGCAGCTTGGGCGTCTCTTCGGGTGAGGCTCAGCGCAGCCACTCGGCGGCGGCGTGCACGGCGTCCGGCGTGACCTGGTGACCGCCCGGATGCCGGTGGATGGTGACGTCGGCGCCCCGCTCCCGCAGGTCGGCCACCAGCCGCTCGGCCGACGGCAGCGGTGCCATCGGATCGCGCTCGCCGCCCGCGAGGAACACCCGGGAGCCGCCGAGGTCGTGCCGCGGCGGATCGGGCACCGGGGACATCGCGGCGAACAGCACGGCCTCGCGCAGCGCGTCGGGATGCAGCAGCGTCACCGCGGCGGCGATGTTGGCGCCGTTGGAGAACCCGACGGCCACCAGCCGCCGCCCGGCCAGCCCGTACCGGTCACGCGCGGCGTGGACGAACTCGGCCAGCTCGCCGGCCCTCGCGATCACGTCGGCGGTGTCGAACACGCCCTCCGCGTGCCGGCGGAACCACCGGCGGGCGCCGTGCTCGCGCACCGGACCGGCCGGCGCGAGCAGCGGGGAGCCCGGGCTCAGCCGCGTGCCGAGGCCGACCAGGTCGTCCGGGCCGCCGCCGGTGCCGTGCAACAGCAGCAGCACCGGGGCGTCCGGCCTGCCGTCGTGGAACCGGTGCTCCAGCCCGGTCATGCTCGTTCCAGGTCGTTCTCGGCGGGCACGTCCAGCTTCGGCAGCACCGCCTCGATCTGCTCGCGGTGGGGCTCCAGCCACGGTGGCAGCTTCAGCGCCCGGCCGAGCTCGAGCAGCGGCTCGTCGATCTGGAAGCCCGGCTCGTCGGTGGCGATCTCCAGCAGTGTGCCACCCGGCTCGCGGAAGTAGATCGAGCGGAAGTACTGGCGGTCCATAATGGACGTGACGCCGACCCCGCGGCCCAGCAGCTCGTCCCGCCACGCCGCCTGGGTCGGCTCGTCCGGGGCGCGCCAGGCGACGTGGTGGACGGTGCCGGCCGCGACCAGCCCGCGTGGGGCGTCGGGGGTGACCAGGACGTCGACCGTGGCGCCGGGGCCGCCCTCGCCGGCGGCGAACCGGAAGCGGTCGCCCTCCTCGCCGGCGAGCCGCAGGCCGAGGTCCTCGGTGAGCATGCCGGCGGTCGCGTCCTCGCGGGTCACCGACAGGGTCACCGAGTGCAGCCCGCGGATCGCGTGCTCGGCCGGCACGTGGCCGTTGTCCCACGGGCTACGGGGATCGCCCTGCGGGTGGGCCACCAGGGCGAGCTCCAGTCCGTCCGGGTCGGAGAAGGTCAGGACGTTCTCGCCATCCCGCTCGACCACCGGGCCGACGTCGACGCCGGCGGCGGTGAGGTGGTCGCGCCACCAGCCGATGGAGGGCGCGGGCACGGAGAAGGCGGTGGTGGTCGCCTGGCCGGTGCCGCGGCGGCCGGTGGGCGCGTCGGGCCAGGGGAAGAAGGTCAGCAGGGTACCCGGCCTGCCGGACTCGTCGCCGTAGTAGAGGTGGTAGGTACCGGGGTCGTCGAAGTTGACGGTGGTCTTCACCAGGCGCAGGCCCAGGGCGCGCAGGTAGAAGTCGGCGTTGCGCCGCGGGTCGCCGCCGATGGCGGTGACGTGGTGCAGCCCGCTGGTCTGGAAGGGCATGACGTCTCCGTTCTCCGTTCGGAGCTCATGGGTTCAACGTAACCCTCAGACATCTTGCGTGCAAGATTTATTCCCGCGAGAGTTCTTCGGTACACTGGCGCCGTGCCCGACCCCTACACCGACGACGACGAGATCGTGACCTGGTGGGGCCTGGTGATCGAGGGTTACCTGGCCACGCAGGACCGGCTGATGGGCGAGATCGCCGAGCGCTTCGGGCTCGCCCCCGCGTCGTTCGACATCCTGCTCCGGCTGGTCCGCTCGCCGGAGCGGCGGATGCCGATGACGCGGCTGGCCCACGAGGCGGCGCTGTCCAGCGGCGGGTTCACCAAGGTGGCCGACCGGCTGGTGGCCGCGGGGCTGATCTGCCGGGTGCCGAGCCCGGACGATCGCAGGGTCACGTTCGTGACACTCACCGACCACGGCCGTGACATCGCCGACCGCGCGCGGAAGGCGTGCGCCGAGATCCTGCGTCACCGGGTGCTCGACCCGCTGGGCCCCGAGGCGTCCGCCGCACTGGCCGACGCCATGCGCACCCTCCGCGAGGCCAACGGCCAGAGCTGACCGCGATCACTCCCGGAGGTCGCGAACCGTACAGCCCAGCCCGGGGATCCGGGCGATCTTGCTGTCGAGAGTGACCAGATCGGCGTCGAGTGACTCGGCCAGCGCGACGTAGGCGGCGCCGTAGGGCCCCATGTTGTGCCGCAGCTCCCAGATCCGTGGCAGCAGGGGTACGTGGTCGTACCGCCTCAGCTTGACAATGCCGAGCAGGTCCAGCGCCCGCCGCGCCTCGTCGGCGGGCAGCTTGCCACCGAGGACCAGGCCGCGCAGGGTAGACGCGCGCTCGAGGTCGACGGCATGTGGTGCGGCGAGCCGCTCGCCGATCGAGACAGTGCGTACCTTCTCCGCAAGTGCGTCGGCGCCGACCAGGAAGGTCACCAGAGCCGACGTGTCCAGGACGATCAAGCGCGCGCCTCGCGGATCTCGGCGATCGCGTCCACGACATCGTCGGCCGTGACCTCGGCACGCGAGGCAATCGTCCGCGCCCGCTCCGCGGCTTCCTTGGGTCAGTCGAGCCAGCCGGGGGTGATCATGGCCGACTCGTAGGCCATGATCACCAGTTGCGCGCGGTCCCGGACGTCCAACTTGGTCATGATGCGGCTGACGTGGGTCTTCGCGGTGGCCGGGGAGAGAACGAGGCGCTCGGCGATCTCGTCGTTCGACAGACCCTCCGCCACCAGCGTCATCACCTCGCGCTCCCGGTCGGTCAGCGCGTTCAGCCGCGGGCTCGGCGCCGGCCGACTCACCCGACCGGCGAACTCGGCGATCAGCCGCCGCGTCACCGACGGCGCCAGCAGGGCGTCCCCGCGCGCCACCACGCGCACCGCGTGGATCAGCTCCACCGGCTCGGTGTCCTTCACCAGGAACCCGCTCGCCCCGGCGCGCAGCGCGCCGTAGACGTAGTCGTCCACGTCGTAGGTGGTGAGGATGACCACCCGGACGTCGGCCAACCGCGGGTCCGCCGCGATCCGCCGGGTCGCCTCCAGCCCGTCGACCTCCGGCATCTGCACGTCCATCAGCACCACGTCCGGCCGGTGCTCGCGGGCGAGCCCGCAGGCGTCGGCCCCGCCGGCGGCCTCGGCCACCACCGCGATGTCGTCCTCACCGTCCAGAATGGCCCGGAAACCGGCGCGGACCAGCGTCTGGTCGTCGGCCAGCAGCACCCGGATCATCCGGCCACCCCGTTCCGGACCGCCGCCCCGACCGGCAGCCGGGCGTCCACCCGGAACCCGCCACCCCGCCGGCCGCCGACCTCCAGCTCACCGCCGAGCGCGCGCACCCGCTCGGCCATCCCGCGGATCCCGTGCCCCGGCAGGCCCTTCCCCGGCCACACCTGCCCGCCCCTGCCGTCGTCGGCGACCTCCACCCGCAGCTCGCGCCGGCCGTGGCGCACCCGCACGGTCACCGTGCTGGCCTCCGCGTGCCGCGCGACGTTGGTCAGCGCCTCCTGCACCACCCGGTACGCCGTCAGGTCGACCTCGTCGGGCACCGGCGCCCGCTCCCCCTCGACCTGGGCGTCCACCCGAAGCCCCGCCGCCCGCGCCCGCTCGAACAGCTCGTCCAACCGCGCCAGCCCCGGCCCCTCGGGTTCCGTTTGACGCAGCACCCCGAGCGTGCCGCGCAACTCGCGCAGCGTCTGCCCGCTCGCCTGCTTGATCGCGTCGAGCGCCCGCTCGGCCTGCGCCGGGTCCTTGCCGAACCGGTGCAGCGCCGCGCCGGCCTGCACATTGATCATCGAGAGGTGGTGGCCGAGCACGTCGTGCAGCTCCCTGGCGATGTGCAGCCGCTCCTCGGTGGCGGCCCGCCGTTCCAGCTCCCCCAGGTAGGACAGCCGGGTCCGGCGGACGCCGCCGAGCGCGATCGTCGCGACCAGCCACCCGGCCAGCATGACCATCCCGGGGTTGTCCACGTGCCGCACGCCACCGACGACCTCCCCGTAGCCCATGGCGAGCAGCGCCACCGCGGCCAGGATCGCCGCCGGCACCAGGTAGCCCTCGGCGGACGCGATGTACAGCGCCACCACGAAGGCCAGCATGATCGGACCGTCCGGGGCGACCAGCGGGTAGTACAGCCCGGCGGCGACCAGCGTGCCCACGGCCACCAGCACCGGGAAACGCCGGCGCAGCACCAGCAACGCCGGCGCGCCGAGCATCAGCGCCCAGGCCAGCGGCCCGAGCTCACCCTGCTCGCCGCCGAACGTCGCGCTGAACCACGTCCCGGCCACGATGCCGGCCGCGACCGCCACCGCGACCCAGACGTCGACGGCGCGCGGGGAGAGCGGGAGACGCATGGCGCCATCGTCCCAACCCGGTCCGGTCGAGGCATCCGGGAAACACCCTGCGACAACCCTTAAGGGCCGCTCCCGCGGGCAGTCAACCCCACACCGGCGCTCGTCGACGCACCCACCGGGCCGCTGCTCCCGTCGTCGAAGGTCGCCGGCGATCGTGCTCACCCGCATGCGCGAACCCACGGTTTTTCCGCTGACGCATCACCGAAGTTCGGCGTACGGCCCTTCCGGACACACCGGGCCCGTCGGAACAATCGCCAGCCGTCCGCAGTCGGGAGTGCAGGAAGGATCTCCGCACCATGAACAGCCGATGTTCCACCGCAGTCCGGTTCGGTGCGCTGACCGCGCTGCTCGCACTGGCGTTCTCGATGATCGGCGTGCCCAGCGCCGCCGCCGAGACCGACCGTTCGTTCCAGGTCACCTGCTCGTTCAGCCACGACAGATCCGACGACCCCATCGTCTTCCCCGGCCAGCCGGGCAAGTCGCACCACCACGTCTTCTTCGGCAACCCGTCCACCGACGCGCGCTCCACCGCGGAGAGCCTGTATTTCACCGGGGTGACCACCTGCGACACCCCCTACGACCTGTCCGCCTACTGGACCCCCGACCTCCTCGTCGACGGGCGCTCGGTCAAGCCGAGCTACGCCGTGGCGAGCTACGAGGCCCGCGGCAAGACCGGCATCCGACCGTTCCCGTTCGGGCTGAAGATGATCGTCGGGGACGCGCACGCGCATCACCCGCAGGACCCCGCGCTCGTCAAGTGGAACTGCGGCGGCAGCGAGGTCGGCGGCTCACCGGCCGAGGTGCCCAACTGCGGCTGGTGGCAGGACACCACGGTCCGCTACAACTTCCCCGACTGCTGGAACGGTCGGGACCTCGACGCGAGCGATCACAAGTCCCACCTGGCGTTCAGCTCGGGCGGCCGGTGCCCGGCCAGCCACCCGGTGGCCGTGCCCGGCGTGCGGCTGACCTTCGGCTACTCCGGCATCGGTGACGGCGGGAAGGTGGCACTGGCCAGCGGTGGCCCGATGACCGCGCACGCCGACCTGTTCAACGCCTGGGACCCGACGGCCTTCGCGTACTACGTCGGGCTCTTCCTCGGCTAGCGCCCCCGCCCTACACCCCGCCCTCCCCACGAGAACGGCCCTGGTGTTCCGCACCAGGGCCGTTCTCGTGCGCGCCGGGCGATCATCCCAAACGCGTAACTGATGTGTTACGCTTTTGTCGTGGAAGCGGCCAGCGCCATCGCGGACCCCGTACGCAGGGAGATCCTCCTGCTGGTGCGGGAGAGCCCGCGCACCGCGGGCGAGATCGCCGACCACTTCCCGATCAGCCGGCCGGCCATCAGCCGGCACCTGCGCGTGCTCAGGGAGTGCGGGCTGGTGCACGCCGAGGCCACCGGCCGCCAACGCGTCTACGTGCTCGACCCGGCACCTCTGGTCGAGCTCGCCGACTGGATCGCCCAGTTCCTCCACCAGGACGCCTGGAGCCAGCGGCTGGACGCGCTGGAGACCGAGGTGCACCGCACCCGGCGCGCGCGGGAGCGCGCGCCGAAACCCCCCAGATCAGAGGAGAACAGCGCATGAGTCCCACCCCCACCGGCCGGCTGCTCCGCACCGCCGACGGCTACGACGTCGTGCACACCCGCACCTTCCGCGCGCCCATCGACGACGTGTGGGCGAGCGTCACCGAGCCGGAGCGCACGGCTCGTTGGTTCGGCCCGTGGAAGGGCGAGGCCGGCCCCGGCCGCACCGTCCAGGTGCAGATGTCCTATGAGGACAACGCTCCCTGGTGCGACCTGCGGATCGACGAGTGCGAGCCGCCGCGCCGGCTGGCCGTCTCGATAATCGACGAGGCTGGCCACTGGCGGATGGAGCTGCTGCTGGACGAGTCCGCCGGCGCCACCGAGCTCCGCTTCGCCCAGCACCTCGAGAGCACGACCGGAATCGGCGAGATCGGCCCCGGGTGGGAGTACTACCTCGACGCGCTCGTCGCCGCCACGAAAGGTGAGCCGCGGCCGAACTTCGACGACTACTACCCGGCCCATCGTGAGCACTACGAGCGGCAGGCCGCCGAGCTGGAGGCGGGTCAGGCGTCGTAGTCGACGGTGATCCGGTCCGACACCGGCAGGCTCTGGCAGGTCAGCACGAACCCGGCGGCGACCTCGGACTCCTCCAGCGCGAAGTTGCGGCGCATGGCGACCTCGCCGTCGACCACCCTGGCCCGGCAGGTCCCGCACACCCCGCCCTTGCAGGCGAACGGCAGGTCCGGCCGGAACCGCTGCGCGCCCTCCAGCACGGAGCGGTCGCGGGGCAACGCCATGGTCGTGGACCGGCCGTCGAGCACCACGGTCACCTCGCTGCTGGCGCCCTCGATCTCCGGGTCGGCGTGCTTGACCGGCTCGGGCGGCACGTCGTCGACGAAGAACAGCTCCTGGTGCACCCGCTCGCGCGGCACCCCGTGGTCGGTCAGCACCGCCCGCGCCCCGGTCACCATCCCGTACGGGCCGCACAGCCACCAGTGGTCCACCCGGGTGGGGTCGGGCACCAGGCGGAGCAGGTCGGCGAGCTTGTCGGCGTCGATCCGGCCGGTGAACAGCTCGACCTCGCGCGGCTCGCGGGAGAGCACGTGCACCAGCTCCAGCCGGGTCGGGTACCGGTCCTTCAGGTCGGCGAGCTCGTCGGCGAACATCACCGTGTCGGTGCGCCGGTTGCCGTAGAACAGCGTCACCCGCGCCTCCGGGTTGCGCAGCAGCGACGCGGCGATCGACAGCACCGGCGTGATCCCCGACCCGGCCGCGACCAGCACGTGCCGTCCGCCGGCGGCGACGTCGGGGGTGAAGCTCCCGGTGGGGGTGGCCACCTCGATCTCGTCGCCCGGCCGCACCTCGCGCACCAGCCAGGCGGAGAACAGCCCGCCGGGGACCTCGCGGACGCCGATCCGCGGCGCCTCGCCGGCGGGGGCGCAGAGCGAGTACGACCGGCGCTCCTCGCGCCCCTCGACGAACCTGCGCAGGGTGAGCGACTGGCCGGGACGGAAGGCGTACTTCGCGGCGAGCTCCGGCGGCACGGCGAAGGCGATGGCCACCGCGTCGTCACACAGCCGAGAGACCTCCGCGACGGTCAGGCTGTGGAACCGGGTCCGGCCGGCCGCGCGCTCCTGGGCGGGGGCAGTCATCGGCTACAGCTCCTTCACGTGCTCGAACGGCTCGGCGCAGGCGTGGCAGCGGCGCAACGCCTTGCACGCCGTCGCGCTGAACCGGGAGACTTCCTCGGTCTCCGGGGAACCGCACCGCGGGCAGCGCACTCGGCTGGCCGGAGGGCGCAGCGTGAGCGGGACCGGCCCGCTCGCGCGACGCGGTGCGGGCCCCGGCGGGGCGATCCCGGCCTCGGCGAGCTTGCGCCGGCCCGCCTCGGTGATCCAGTCGGTGCTCCACGCGTGGCGCAGCGCGGTGCGCACCTCCACCCGCTCGTACCCGGCCTCCCGCAGCGCCCGCACGAGGTCGTCGCGCATGGCCTCCAGTGCTGGGCATCCGGAGTAGGTGGGGGTGATCGTCACCATCACCGTCCCGTCCTCTTCGGACACGTCCCGGAGCACGCCGAGGTCGGCGAGGGTGAGCATGGGCAGCTCGGGGTCGGTGACCGTCTCCGCCACCGCCCGCGCGTCGTTCAGTGTCGTCACCATGTCGCCCCCGGGTGGGCGCGGGCCACGCTCTGCAGCTCGGCCAGCAGGTAGCCCATCGCCTCGGTGTGCACGCCGTCCCGCCCGGCGCGGCCGGCCACCCCCGGACGGCCCGGCAGCTCCGGCCGTTCCAGGGTCGCCGCGCCGAGCACCTGGGCGAGCACGTCGTCGAACTCCGCGCGCAGCTCGGCGGGGTCCACCGCGACCCCGGCACCGGCCAGTCGCCGCTCCACCGCGTGCGGGACGAACAGCTCGTCGACGTACGGCCACACCGTGGCGAGGCCGGCGGCCACCCGCTCGTGCGACACCGGGGTGCCGTCGCCGAGCCGCACCACCCACTGGGCGGCGTAGTCGCGGTGGTAGGTGACCTCCTTGACGCCCTTGGCGGCGATCGCGGCGAGCACCCGGTCGCGCGAGTCGACCAACCGGGTCAGCAGCGCCAGCCGCCACGTGGCGAACACCAGCAGCCGGGCGACCAGCTCGCCGAAGTCCCCGCGGGGCAGCTCGGTCAGCCGCACGTTGCGGAACTCGGCCTCGTCCCGCAGGAACGCGAGCGCGTCCTCGTCCCGCCCGGCGCCCTCGGCCTCCCCGGCCCTGGACAGCAGCAGCCGGGCCTGACCGAGCAGGTCGAGGCCGATGTTGGCGAGCGCCACCTCGTCCTCCAGCTCCGGGGCGTCCGCGCACCACTCCTGGAGTCGGTGCGACATCACCAGCGCGTCGTCGCCCAGCATCAGGCAGTACGCCGCCAGGTCGCCGCGGTCCACTTCGGACGGTAACTCTCGGTCCACCCCGGACAACGGGTCCGCGAACCCGGTGCCGAACGCCCAGCGGGCGTCGTCGTTGCCGGCGGTGATCGCCTCGTAGGCGTTGTCGAAGCTCATGGTGCGGCCTGCTCACATGTGCGGAACGTTGTCCGGGATCTGGTAGAAGGTGGGGTGCCGGTACACCTTGTCGCCGCTCGGCGCGAAGAAGGAGTCCTTCTCGTCCGGGCTGGACGCGGTGATGTGCTCCGAGCGCGCCACCCAGATGCTCACGCCCTCGTTGCGCCGGGTGTAGAGGTCGCGCGCGTGCCGCAGGGCCATCTCGTCGTCGGCGGCGTGCAGCGAGCCGACGTGCACGTGGTTCAGCCCGCGCTTGCCGCGGACGAACACCTCGTACAGCGGCCACTCCGACCTGGTCTCGCTCATGCCGCCACCTCCCTCGTCCGGGCGGCCTGCTTCGCGGCGTGGGCCGCGGCGGCCTCGCGCACCCAGGCGCCCTCCTCGTGGGCCCGCCGCCGGTGCGTGATCCGCTGCTCGTTGCACGGGCCGTTGCCGGAGACCACCTGCTTGAACTCCGCCCAGTCGATCTCGCCGAAGTCGTAGTGCCCGCGCTCCGGGTTCCACCGCAGCTCCGGGTCCGGCAGCGTCACGCCGAGCGCCTCGGCCTGCGGCACGGTCATGTCGACGAACCGCTGCCGCAGCTCGTCGTTCGTGTGCCGCTTGATCTTCCACGCCATCGACCGCGCGGTGTTCGGCGAGTCGTGGTCGGGCGGGCCGAACATCATCAGCGACGGCCACCACCAGCGGTTCGTGGCGTCCTGCACCATCCGCCGCTGCGCGTCGGTGCCGCGCATCATCGTCATCAGCAGCTCGTAGCCCTGCCGCTGGTGGAACGACTCCTCCTTGCAGATCCGGATCATCGCCCGCGCGTAGGGCCCGTAGCTGCTGCGGCACAGCGGCACCTGGTTGCAGATCGCCGCGCCGTCCACCAGCCAGCCGATCACCCCGACGTCGGCGAAGGTCAGCGCCGGGTAGTTGAAGATCGACGAGTACTTCTGCCGGCCGCTGATCAGCCGCGCGGTGAGGTCGGCGCGGTCGGCGCCGAGCGTCTCCGCCGCCGAGTACAGGTAGAGCCCGTGCCCGGCCTCGTCCTGCACCTTGGCCAGCAGGATCGCCTTGCGCCGCAGCGACGGCGCCCGAGTGATCCAGTTGCCCTCCGGCTGCATGCCGATGATCTCGGAGTGCGCGTGCTGGGCGACCTGCCGGACCAGCGTCCTCCGGTAGTCCTCGGGCATCCAGTCCCGCGGCTCGATCCGCTGGTCCCGCTCGATGGTCCGGTCGAAGTGCTCGGCCTCGGGGGGCGTGGTCGTGGTCATGACGCCTCCTGTGCTTTGCGGGACACCCTCCCCTGCTGTGGCGGAAAAGCGTGCCACAGCGGGGGCCCAACCCGGTCGGCTTTCATGAGCGCTGCTCCGCAAGCTCCGCGATGTTCACTCATGACGCCTCCTGTGCTTTGCGGGACACCCGCACCCGGTCGGCTTTCATGAGCGCTGCTCCGCAAGCTCCGCGATGTTCGCTCATGACGCCTCCTTGGCCACCAGGGTGAGCACGTCGTACTTGGCGACCGACTCACCGTCGGCATTGGTCACGTCGCAGTCCCAGCGGACCTCGCCGTAGTCGGCGTTCTCCCGCGGGGTGATCTGCTTCGCGGTGAGCGTCACGGTGAGCGCGTCACCCGGCTTCACCGGCGTGAGGAAGCGCAGGTTCTCCAGCCCGTAGTTGGCCAGCACCGGGCCGGGCTCCGGCGAGACGAACAGCCCCGCGGCGAACGACACCACCAGGTAGCCGTGCGCGACGATCCCGCCGAACAGCGGGTTCTCCGCGGCCGCGGCCTCGTCGGTGTGCGCGTAGAACGTGTCGCCGGTGAACTCGGCGAAGTGGTCGACGTCCTCACGGGTCACCGTGCGCGGGCCGGCCACCACGCTGTCGCCGACCCGCAGCTCGGCGAGGCTCTTGCGGAACGGGTGCACCTCGCCCTCCCGCCTCGGCGCGCCGGGCACCCAGCGGGAGGTGACCGCGCCGAGCACCGTCGGGCTGGCCTGCACCGCGGTGCGCTGCATGTGGTGCAGCACGCCGCGGATGCCGCCCATCTCCTCGCCACCGCCGGCGCGGCCAGGGCCGCCGTGCACCAGTGCCGGCAGCGGCGAGCCGTGACCGGTGGACTCCTTCGCGTCGTCGGCGTCGAGCACCAGCAGGCGACCGTGCCACGGCGCCACGCCCAGCACCACCTCACGGGCGAAGTCGGCGTCCCCGGTCACCACCGAACCGACCAGGCTGCCCTGGCCGCGCGCGGCGAGCTCGATCGCCTCCCCGACCCCGGTATACGGGAGCACAGTGGACACCGGGCCGAACGCCTCGACCTCGTGCGGCTCGGCGCGGCCGGGATCGTCGGCGCGGAGCAGCACCGGCGAGACGAACGCGCCGCGCTCCGGGTCGGCGTCCACCACCTCGACCCGCTCGGGGTCGCCGAACACCACGCTGCCCGCGTCCAGCAGCGCCTTGAGCGAGCGGCGCACCTCCTCCCGCTGCTCCAGGCTGGCCAGCGCGCCCATCCGCACGTCCGGGTTGGCGGGGTTGCCGACGCTGACCTTCGCCAGCCGGTCGGCGGCGGCCTGCGCCACGTCGTCCAGCAACTGCGCGGGCACGAGCGCGCGGCGGATCGCGGTGCACTTCTGGCCAGCCTTGACGGTCATCTCGGTGACCAGCTGCTTGACGTAGAGGTCGAACTCGGCCGTGCCGGGCCGGGCGTCCGGGCCGAGCACGGAGACGTTGAGCGAGTCGGCCTCGGCGTTGAACCGCAAGGCGTTGCGGACGATGGCGGGGTGGGTGCGCAGCCGCTGGGCGGTGGACGCCGACCCGGTGAACGACACCAGGTCCTGCGGGGTGAGGTGGTCGAGCAGGTCGCCGACCCCGCCGCAGACCAGCTGCAGCGAGCCGGGCGGCAGCAGGTCGGACTCGAGGATCAGCTCCACCAGCCGGGCGGTGAGGTAGGCGGTCTGGCTGGCCGGCTTGACCAGGCTGGGCACGCCGGCGAGGAACGCGGGGGCGAACTTCTCCAGCGGGCCCCAGACCGGGAAGTTGAACGCGTTGATCTGCACGGCCACACCGCGCAGCGGGGTCGCGATGTGCTGGCCGACGAACGTGCCGCCCTTGCCCAGCGGCTCCACGGCGCCCTCGACGTAGACGGTGTCGTTGGGCAGCTCCCGCCGGCTGTTGCTGGAGTAGCCGAACAGCACGCCGATCCCGCCGTCGACGTCGAACTTCGAGTCGCCCGTCGTCGCGCCGGTGCGCGCGGACAGGGCGTACAGCTCGTCCCGGTGCTCGCGCAGGTGGGAGGCCAGCGCCTTGAGCAGCGCGGCGCGCTGGTGGAAGGTCAGCTCGCGCAGCGCCGGGCCGCCGACCGTGCGGCCGTGGTCGAGCGCGGCGGCCATGTCGATGCCGGCCGAGGAGATCCGGGCGACCTCCTCCCCGGTCACCGCGTCGTGCAGCGGGGTGCCCTCGTCGTCGGGAGTGTGCCAGTGGCCGGAGACGTAGCTGCGGAGCGGGTTCGGAGCGGACACGGTGCGGGCCGACCTCCTCGGGTCACGGGGGCGAGGCGAATTACCAACCGTACGTTCAGTAAGTCATGGTAGCCCCGACCCCGCGCGGGGAAAAGCCTCACCACCCCGCCCCGATGCCATGAAGGCCACCTTCATGGCGAGCATTGGGGTGGGGGCCGGGGTCAGTCGGGCCAGGTGTGGAAGCCCCGGCCGGTCTTGCGGCCCAGCTCGCCGCGCTCGACCTTCTCCCGCAGCAGCCGCGGCGGGGCGAACCGCTCGCCGAGCGTGCGGTGCAGGTACTCGGCGATGGCCAGCCGGACGTCGAGCCCGACCAGGTCGGTGGAGCGCAGCGGCCCCATCGGGTGCCGGTAGCCCAGCTCCATCGCGGTGTCGATGGACGTCGCGTCGGCCACGCCCTCCTCGAGCATCCGGATGGCCTCGAGGCCGAGCAGCACGCCCAGCCGGCTGGTGGCGAAGCCCGGCGAGTCGCGCACCACGACCTCGGTCTTGCCGAGCGCGCGCACCCAGCCCAGCGCGCGGTCGCGCACGTCGTCGGCGGTCCGCTCACCCAGCACCAGCTCCACCAGCTTCGACGCGGGCACCGGGTTGAAGAAGTGCATGCCGAGGAACCGCCGCGGGGAGGCCAGCGCGGCACCCAGCTCGCCGATCGACAGCGAGCTGGTGTTGGTGGCCAGCACGGTCTCCGGTGACACCGCCCGCTCCGCCGCGGTGAGCACGGCGACCTTGAGGTCGGCCCGCTCGGGCACGGCCTCGACGACGAGCGCCGCGCCGGCTGGCAGCTCCGCCGGGTCGGTGCCCAGCCGGACGCGGGCCAGCACGTCGGCCACCGGCTCGGTGAGCTTCCCGCGCTCGGCGGCCCGGTCGAGCCCACCGCGAATCCGCTCCCGGGCGGCCTCGGCCGCCGCCGCGTCGCCCTCCACCACGGTGACCTCGGCGCCCATGGCGGCGAAGACCTGTGCGATGCCCGCACCCATCCGGCCGCCGCCGATCACCCCGATCGGCTCGTCGATCCTGTTCATGCCCCTCCTCGCTGGCACTCGTCGACGGCGTTCGCCAAGGCTGCTGTGTTCAACGGTTCGCTCCGCAAGCTCCGCTCACACCCCCTCCACCAGCGCCGCGACGCCCTGGCCCACACCGACACACAGCGTCGCGAGGCCGCGCGCGGCGTCCTCCCGTTCCATCCGGTTCAGCAACGTGACCACCAGCCTGGCGCCGGAGCAGCCCAACGGGTGGCCGAGCGCGATCGCGCCGCCGTCGGCGTTGACCCGCTCCTCGTCCAGCCCCAGCCGGCGGATCACCGCGAGGCTCTGCGCGGCGAACGCCTCGTTCAGCTCCACCGCCCCGATGGCGTCCAGCGCGACGCCGGTGCGGGCGAGCAGCTTCTCGGTGGCCGGCACCGGGCCGAGCCCCATCAGCCGCGGGGCGACCCCGGCGCTCGCCCCGGCCACGATCCGCGCCCGCGGCGTGAGACGGTGCCGGCGCACGGCCTCCGCACTGGCCAGCACGACCGCCGCGGCGCCGTCGGACAGCGGGGACGACGAGCCGGCGGTGACGATGCCGTCGCGCCGGAACACCGGCCGCAGCCGGCCGAGCTTGTCCAGGCTGGTGCCCGGCCGGGGACCCTCGTCGGCGGTGACCTCCGTGTCGCCGACCGGCACCGGCACGATCTCCTGGTCGAACCGGCCGGCCTCCACCGCGGCGACCGCCCGCTGGTGGCTGCGCAGCGCGAACGCGTCGGAGTCGGCCCTGCCAATCCCGTCCAGCGCGGCGACCTCCTCCGCGGTCTCCCCCATGGACAGCGTCAGCTTCCGCTCGGGCTCCTCGGTGAACCTGGGGTTGACGAACCGCCAGCCGAGCGAGGTGTCGACCACCTCACCGGGGCGCGCCCACGGCGTGCCCGGCTTGGCCATCACCCACGGCGCGCGGGTCATCGACTCGACCCCGCCGGCGACCACGACGTCGGCCTCGCCGGCGCGGATCGCCTGCGCGGCCGAGAGCACCGCGGTGAGGCCGCTGGCGCACAGCCGGTTGACGGTGTAGCCGGGCACCTCCTCGGGCAACCCGGCGAGCAGGACCGCCATCCGCGCCACGTTGCGGTTGTCCTCACCAGCCTGGTTGGCCGCGCCGAGCACCACCTCGTCGACCGCGTCCGGCGGCACCGCGGCCCTGCGGACCGCCTCGCCGACCACCAGCGCGGCGAGATCGTCCGGCCGGACCCCCGCCAGCGCACCGCCGTAGCGGCCCTGCGGGGTACGGACGGCATCGACAAGGAACGCCTCGGGCACGGCTTCTCCTCCGGGTGACGGAATCCCTTGACAGCGGCTGCAGCACTGCCTTTACTTGGTCCACATTATCAACCGTCCATTCGGTCAGTAAGCGTTTCATTCGAGGCGGTGCACGCGGTGTCCCACCCGCCGGCCGACGTACACAACGCGGCACACGACATGTTCGACGCGGACCGGGCCTCGCGCGCGCTCGGCATGGAGCTGGTCGAGGCCGTCGGCGGCAGTGCCGTGGCCAGGATGCGGGTCACCGAGAGCATGGTCAACGGGCACGGGATCGCCCACGGCGGCTACGTGTTCCTGCTCGCCGACACCGCCTTCGCCTGCGCGTGCAACAGCCATGGCCCGGTGACCGTGGCCGCCGGCGCCGACATCACCTTCGTCACCTCCGCCCGGCTCGGCGACGACCTCGTCGCGACGGCGGAGGAGCGCACCCGCTACGGCCGCAGCGGGATCTACGACGTCACCGTGACCCGCGGCGACGGCACGGTGATCGCCGAGTTCCGCGGCCGCAGCCGAACCATCCAGCGAAGCAGGGAAGAACCGTGACCACCACACCCGACGACGTGGCGAGCGCCCCCGCCGGTGTCGACACGGTCGAGCTCGACGCGGGCGAGCGGCTCGGCGGCGACGAGCTGCGCGCCCTCCATCTGAAGCGTCTGCAGTGGACACTCCGGCACGCCTACCGGAACGTGCCGCACTACCGGCGCAAGTTCGACGAGGCCGGGGTGCACCCCGACGACTGCCGCTCGCTGGCGGATCTGGCGAAGTTCCCGTTCACCACCAAGGAGGACCTCCGGCAGACCTACCCGTTCGGCATGTTCGCCGTGTCGCGCGAGCGGGTGCGCCGGATCCACGCCTCCAGCGGCACCACCGGCAAGCCGACCGTCGTCGGCTACACCGAGCGGGACCTGGCGAACTGGGCGGAGGTGATGGCGCGGTCCATCCGGGCGGCCGGTGGGCGGCCGGGACAGATGGTGCACGTGGCGTACGGCTACGGGTTGTTCACCGGCGGCCTCGGCGCGCACTACGGCGCCGAGCGGCTCGGCTGCACGGTGGTCCCGGCGTCCGGCGGGATGACCGCGCGGCAGGTGCGGCTCATCACCGACTTCCGGCCCGAGGTCGTCATGGTCACCCCGTCGTACATGCTCACCCTGCTCGACGAGTTCGAGCGGCAGGGCATCGACCCGCGGCGGACCTCGCTGCGGGTGGGCATCTTCGGCGCCGAGCCGTGGACCGAGGCCATGCGGGCCGAGATCGAGGAGCGCGGCGGCATCGACGCGGTGGACATCTACGGGCTGTCCGAGGTGATGGGGCCCGGCGTCGCGCAGGAGTGCGTGGAGACCAAGGACGGGCTGCACATCTGGGAGGACCACTTCTACCCGGAGGTGATCGACCCGATCGAGGGGACCGTGCTCGCCGACGGCGAGAGCGGCGAGCTGGTGTTCACCTCGCTGACCAAGGAGGCACTGCCGATCATCCGGTACCGCACCCGCGACCTCACCCGGCTGCTGCCCGGCACCGCGCGGCCGGCGCACCGGCGGATGGCCAAGGTCACCGGGCGGTCCGACGACATGATCATCCTGCGCGGGGTGAACCTCTTCCCCACCCAGATCGAGGAGATGGTGCTGGGCACCACCGGCCTGTCGCCGCACTTCCAGCTGGTGCTCACCACGCGGGAGCGGTTGGACCACCTGACCGTGCGGGTGGAGGCGCGGGCGGACACCCCCGCCGAGCGCCGGCCGGCCGCGGCCGCGGAGCTGGCCGACAGGGTGAAGGACGGCGTCGGGGTGAGCGTGGACGTCGAGGTGACCGACCCGGAGACGCTGGAACGGTCGGTCGGCAAGCTGCGCCGCATCGTCGACCAGCGGGAAAACCGCTAGCCACCCCTGAAATACTGCGACCATGACCAGCGCACCGCCGTCCCGGCCCGGTACCCGCAGGGGTCGGCCGGGCTACGACCTGGAGTCGCTGCTCCAGGTCGCGGTGCGGTTGTTCAACGAGCGCGGCTACGACGGCACCAGCATGGAGGACCTCTCCCGCAAGCTCGGCATCACCAAGTCGGCGATCTACCACCACGTGCCGAGCAAGCAGGAGCTGCTGCGGGTGGCGGTGAACCGCGCGCTGGACGGGCTGTTCGCGGTGGCCGAGGAGGCCGAGTCGGTGCCGGGGCGGGCGATCGACCGGCTGGAGCACCTGGTCCGCGGCAGCGTGGCGGTGCTGGTGGAGCAGCTGTCGTTCGTGACCCTGCTGCTGCGGGTGCGCGGCAACACGAAGGTGGAGCGGGCGGCGCTGGCCCGCCGCCGCGAGTTCGACCGGATGGTCGCCGACCTGGTCGCGCGGGCCGAGACCGAAGGCGACATCCGCCCCGACATCGACCCGGCCATCACCAGCCGGCTGCTGTTCGGCATGGTGAACTCGCTGATCGAGTGGTACAAGCCGCGCCGCGGCGCCGGAGCCGAGGAGATCGCCGACGCCGTCGCCAAGATCGCCTTCGACGGCATCCGCGTCCGCTAACCCCCTCGCGTGTGTCCGCGCCCCGTGCACACGTGTCCGCGTTCTGTGCACATGTGTCCGCGTTCCGTGCACGGGTGTCCGCGTCGTGCGGCGCGATCACGTGTGCATGAGGCGCGGACACAGCGGATGGAGGCGACATGTCGATATGTCGCTGTCTCTTCGCGCTGTCCTAAGGGGACGTGACGACGCGTGGCGGATTCGTTGTTTACAGTCACCCCGGCACTAAGGTAAGACTTACCTTGCCCGCCGACCGCTGTCCTAGGAGTGCCGTGACCGCGCCCGACACGCTCGTCGAGCCCGTACCCGTCGAATCCGTGCGCGACTCCGTTCTCGACTGCGTGGGCGGCACCCCGGTGGTGGCCCTGCGCCGGCTGTTCCCGGACCCCGACGTCGAGGTCGTCGCCAAGCTCGAGCTGATGAACCCGAGCGGCAGCATGAAGGACCGCTCGGCGCGCTACATCGTGGAGAGCGGGCTGCGGGACGGCTCGATCCGGCCGGAGACCCGCCTCGTCGAGAGCAGCTCCGGCAACTTCGGCATCGCGCTCGCCACCGCGGCCAGGGTGCACGACCTGCGCTTCACCTGCGTGGTCGACCCCAAGGTCACCCGCGCCAACCTGGCGATCCTGCGCCGGCTCGGCGCGGACATCGACGTCGTCAGCGAGCCCGACGAGACGGGCGGCTACCTGGGCACGCGGCTGCGCAGGGTCGACGAGTTGCTCGCCGCGACCCCCGGCGCGCTGTGGGTCAACCAGTACGCCAACGACCGCAACTGGCAGGCGTACTACCACGGCACCGGCGCGGAGCTGGCCGCCCAGCTGGTGCACCCGCCCGACTACCTCGTCGCCGCGGTGAGCACCACCGGCAGCATCCTCGGCTGCGCCCGCCGGCTGCGCGAGCGCTTCCCCGGTCTGCGGGTGGTCGCCGTCGACGCGGTGGGCTCGGTGATCTTCGGCGGCGCCCCCGGGCCCCGCGAGCTGCCCGGCATCGGCGCGAGCCGAGTGCCGGAGCTGTGCCGGCCCGAGGAGATCGACGACGTCGTCCACGTCGACGACGTCGACGCCGCGCTCGGCTGCCGCGAGCTGCTGTCCGCGGAGGGGATCTGCGCCGGCGGATCGAGCGGTGCCGTGGTCACCGCGATCGCCCGCGCCCTGCCCGGGCTGCCTCGGCCCTGCCGGGTGCTGGCGATCCTGCCGGACCGCGGCGACCGGTACCTGGACCTCGTCTACGACGACGCCTGGTTGGCCCTCGCCCGCGACCGCCGCCACGCCCGCACACCCTGAGGAGCATCCCGTGTCACCCAGCCCCCGCCTGCTGTACCTGAACCGCCGGGACATCGTCGCCGTGGGCGGCGCCGACGCCGAGCTGTACGTGACCGCCCTGCGCGCCGCGCTCGTCGCGCACGCCGAGGGTCGCACCGTCCAGCCGCTCAAGCCCTACCTGCGCACCGGCGAGGGCGGGCACATCGCCGACCGGATCATCGCGATGCCGGCCCACGTCCCGGACCACTCGGGTCTGAAGTGGATCGGCAGCAAGCACGACAACCCAGCCGTCCGCGGGCTGGAACGGGCCAGCGCGGTGATCGTGCTCAACGACCCCACGACGAACTACCCGGTGGCCGTGCTCGAGGGCGCGCTGATCAGCGCGTGGCGCACCGCCGGCGTCACCTGCCTCGCGGCGGAGCGGCTGGCCAGGCCCGGCTTCACCGACGTGACACTGATCGGCTGCGGGTTGATCGGGAGCACGCAGCTGCGCGCGCTGCTGCAACGGTTCCCGCACATCGCCGGCGTGCACCTGTACGACACCAACCCGGCGGCGGCGAAGGCACTCGCCGGGCGGGCCGCCGAGCGGCGGCCGGGGCTCGCCGTGCACGTGGCCGACAGCGCGGAGGCCGCGACGCGGGCCGGCGACGTGGTGATCCCGTGCACGGTCACCGACCGGCCGTACCTGCCGTTCGCCTGGCTGCGGCCCGGCGCCTTCGTCGCCAACGTGTCCATCATGGACGTCCACAGGGACGTCTTCCTCAACGCCGACAAGGTCGTGGTGGACGACTGGGAACAGAGCAACCGGGAGCGGAAGGTCATCAACCAGCTCGTGCTGGAAGGGAAGTTCTCCCGGGAGCGGCTGCACGCCGAGCTCGGTGAGGTCCTCGCCGGCACCCGCCCCGGCCGGGAGTCGGCCGACGAGATCATCCTGCTCAACCCGATGGGCATGGCCGTGGAGGACATCGCCTGCGCGGCGGAGGTGTACACCCGGGCCCGCCGCCAGGGTGTGGGCACCTGGCTGGACCTGTACTAGTGGCTGGGCTCTCCTGATGGACGCCGCCGAGCTGGTGATGCGCGACCTCGTCGACGCGTTGATCCAGGAGAACCTGTGCGGCTTCGGCGAGGGCGTCGTCGAGGCCGGCGAGTACCGGGTGGGCCGGTTCCGGCTGCGGGTGCGCGACGGCGGCGCGCTGCAGCGGTACCGGTACACCGGCGGGCCGGTGTGCCACGACGGCCGGCCGCTCACCCCGGCCGGGCTGGTGGAGCTGCTCGACGCCGAGTTCCCGCACCGGGCGCAGGTGTGCGCCGACCTGCGGGACGCCGTGGCGCACGCCGAGGTCCTGCGCTCGGCGGGCGCGCCACGGCCGGTGGACCTGCGCGCCGGGGAGCACCTGGCGGCCACCCGCAACCGACCGTTCCACCCCACCGCGCGGGCGGTGTCCGGGTGGACGGCGGCGGAGGTCGCCGAGTACGGGACGGCGCGGGCGGAGCCGCTCGGGTTGGACTGGGTCGCCGTGCGGGCCGACCGGTTGCGCCTCGGCGGCGGGCCCGGCTCGGCCGCGCTGCCCGAGCTGCTGCTCGGACCGGCCGACCGGGAGCGCCTGGCCAGGAGGCTGCCGCCTGGTTTCCTGGCGCTGCCGGTGCATCCCTGGCAGTTCGACCGCGTGCTGCCGCGGGAGTTCGCCGCCGAGCTCGCCGCCGGTGTGGTGCGCCCGCTGGCCCGCGGGCTCGGCCGGTTCCACCCCACGGCGTCGCTGCGCACGCTCATCGCCGCCGACACGCCGGCCCGGCACGTGAAGCTGCCGCTCGGCGTCACCACCCTGGGCGCGACCAGGCTGCTGCCGCCGCGCTACCTGGCCAACTCCGAGCTGGCCGAGGCCACCCTGCGCACCGTGCTCGACCGGGATCCCGCGCTGGCCGCGTTGGTGCTGGCCTGCGACGAGCGCACCTGGTGCGGCTGGCATGCCGGGCCGGACGACGAGTTCGCCGACCGCCCCGGCCTGCTCGCCGCGCAGGTGCGCCACCTCCCGGAGGAGGCGCTGACGGCACTCGCCCTGCCGATGGCCGCGCTGGCCGCGAACGCCGACCTCGACTCGGTGTTCCACAGGAGACCGCTGGCCTTCTTCGGCGAGCTGGCCGCGCTGTTCCTCCGGGTCGGGCTGGGCTTCCTGCGCCACGGCGTGTTGCCCGAGCTGCACGGCCAGAACGTGCTGGTGGTGGTCCGGGCCGGCCGGCCGGCGCGGCTCGTGTTGCGCGACCACGACACCCTCCGGGTGTGTCCGAAATGGATGGCCGCGGCCGGGATCCCGGAGCCGGGCTACCGGGTGAAGCCGGGCGCGCCGCAGTCGCTGCGGCTGGAGGCGCCGGAGGCGCTGCTGGGCTACCTGCAGACGCTCGGGGTGCAGGTCAACCTCTACGGCATCGCCGACGCGCTCGGCCGACGGTACGGCGTCCCCGAGCGGGCACTGTGGGCGCGGGTGCTGGCGGCGACCACGGAGGCGCTGGCGGAACTGGACCCGCCCGACTCCGTGCGGGACGTCGTCGCCAGGCACCTGCTGCGCGCGCCGGTGTGGCCGAGCCGGCAGGTGCTCGGGCCGTTGCTGCGGCGGGGCCGCGGCGGCGGGGTGAGCATGCCGGCCGGCACCGGCGAGGTGCCGAACCCGCTGGTCGAGGGCGCCCGGGAACTGGCGTGGCTGGCGGCGCGGCGGCGGGTGCTCAACGCGTTCCTGCGGGAGACCGGCCGGCACGACGTGCCCGTGGGCCGCCTGCGGCTGCCGGGCGACGTGGCGGTCGAGGTCATCCACCGCTCACTGACCGGGCAGCACGACTACGGCGCGGCCCTTCGGCCCGACGGCGGCCGGCTCGGTCACCGCGAGTTGGTCGCCGCGCTGGTCGAGGAAGTGGCCCGGCGGGCGCCGGTGCCGGATGCCGCGGGTCGGGTGGCGGAGCTGACCGGGCAGATCGCGCACAGCGTCGAGCGGTCGGCCCGCTACCTGCGCGCGGACCGCCCGGCCCCGGCGGACGACCCGCGGGCGCTGACCCGGCACGCCGAGCAGGGGGTGCTGCTGGGCCACCCGTTCCACCCGACGCCCAAGTCGGCCGAGGGGCTCACCGGCGAGGACCTCGAGCGGTACGCACCGGAGCTGGGCGCGTCGTTCGTGCCGCACTACGTCGCCGTCCCGCCCCGCCTGGTGACGCAGCGCCGGGTTGGGCCGGGGCCCTGGGTGCCGGCGGAGGTCGCCCGGCACGTCCCGGCCGGGTTCGCCGCGCTGCCGGTGCACCCGTGGCAGGCGCGGCACCTGCTGGACCGGCCGGAGGTGCGGGCGCTCGACCTGGTGCCGCTCGGCCCGCTCGGCGCGCCGGTGTACCCGACGTCGTCGGTGCGCACGGTGTGCGATCCCGACTTCCCGACGATGTGGAAGCTGCCGCTGCACGTGCGGGTGACCAACTTCGTCCGGAACAACCCGATGGAACAGCTTCGCAGGGCGGCGGACGCGGCGGCGGTGGTCGACCGGTTGCCGCTGGGCCGGGAGTTCCCGGGGTTCGGCGTGCTACGGGAGAGCGGGTTCCGGACGCTGGATCCCGCGGTGGTGGGCGACGCGCTCGCGGCCGAGTTCGGGGTGGTGTACCGGGCGAACCCGTTCGTCGCCGATCGGCGGGCGCCCCGGGTGCTCGCGGCGCTGCTGGAGGAGCCTCCCGGCGGTGGCCCGCCGGAGCTCGCCGGGCTGGTGCGCGACCCGGTGGAGTGGTTGCGCCGGTACCTGGACCTCTCGCTGCTGCCGCTGCTGATCGTGTTCGCCCGGTACGGGGTGAGCTTCGAGGCGCACGTGCAGAACTCGTTGCTGTGCCTCGACGGCGGGTGGCCGGCGCGGTTCCTGGTCCGCGACCTGGAGGGGGTGAGCGTGAGCGAGCGCGGCGCCGGCGACCTGCCCGCGGGCAGCCCGGCGCGGTACCCGGACGAGGAGGCGTGGCTGCGGCTGCGCTACCACGCGGTGACCAACCAGCTCGGTCACCTGGTGCACGTGCTCGGCCGGTACGGCACGGTGCCGGAGGGTCGGTTGTGGACGGTGGCGCGCGAGGCGGTGGCCGGATGCGACGCGGCCGGCCGCTACGGCCGGGCGCTGCTCGCCGACGAGACGCTGCCGGCCAAGGCGAACCTGCTGAGCCGGTTCGCCGGGCGCGGCGAGCGCCCCTGGTACGTGGACGTTCCCAATCCGCTTCGGGAGGGCTGACGTGGAGGCTCGGTGGGTCCAGGCGGCGCTGGCTTCGCCGGAGTACGTGGCCGTCCGCCGGCGAGTGTTCCGGCAGTTGCTGGAGTCGCTGTGCTACGAGGGCGCGCTGCGGACGCGTCCCGCCGGCGCGGATCGGTGCGCGGTCGACGGTGTCGACGAGCGGGGCCGACCGGTGTGCTACGAGTTCACCGCGCGCCGGCGGTTCGGCTTCGGCAGGGTGGCCGTGGGGCCGGATCCGGTGCTGCGCGACGGGGTGGAGGCCGAGTCGGTCACCGCGTTCCTCACCGAGGCGCGCGACGCGCTGGTGGCCGACCAGGAGCACCTGGCCCGGTTCACCGCCGAGCTGGCGGAGACGCTGGTCAAGGACGCGCTCGCGCAGTACGCGCGGACCGAGCGGGGCGACGTGCTCGCCGGGGCGGACCACGACACGCTGGAGTCCACGGTCACCGACGGGCACCGCTACCACCCGACGTACAAGTCACGGGTGGGCTTCGACCTGGCGGACAACCTCGCGTTCGGGCCGGAGTTCGCCCGCCCGGTCCGTCCACTGTGGCTGGCCGCACACCGGTCGGTCACCGAGGTGACGGTGGCCGGGGAGCTGCGCGAGGCCGAGTTCCTGCGCGGGCAGGTGGGCCCGCGGTGGGACCCGGACCCCGCGGAGTACACGATGCTGCCGGTGCACCCGTGGCAGTGGCGGGAGCGGGTGGGGCGGGTGTTCGCCGAGCGGCTGCGCCGGGGTGAGCTGGTGGTGCTGGGCGAGGACCCGGACGAGTTCCGCGCGCAGCAGTCGGTCCGCACCCTGGCCTGCGCGAGCGCGCCGCACCGGCCCTACCTCAAGCTCGCACTGTCCATTGTGAACACGTCAACCAGCAGGGTGCTGGCGCCGCACACCGTGCGCAACGCGGCGCCGGTGACCGAGTGGCTGCGCGGGATCACCCG
Organism: Amycolatopsis arida; assembly: GCF_900115565.1. Lineage (GTDB taxonomy): Bacteria > Actinomycetota > Actinomycetes > Mycobacteriales > Pseudonocardiaceae > Yuhushiella > Yuhushiella arida. The sequence goes on from NZ_FOWW01000002.1 coordinate 839,894, forward strand.
CGGGGACCCCGACCTGGACGAGGTGATCCTGCTCGGCGAGGTGATGGGCAGCTCGGTGGCCGCCCCCGCCGGAAGTGGCGCCGAGGGGTACGGCGCGCTGGCGTGCGTGTGGCGGGAGAGCCTGCACGCTCAGCTGGCTCCGGGGGAGGCGGCCGCGCCGTTCACCGCGCTGACCGCGCGGGAGCGGGACGGCACGCCGTTCGTCGAGGGGTGGCTGCGGGCATACGGCGTGCGGGAGTGGGTGGCGCGGCTGGTGGAGGTCGCCGTGGTGCCGCTGGTGCACGTGCTGTGCGCGCACGGGGTGGCATTGGAGGCGCACGCGCAGAACATGGCGCTGGTGCACCGGGAAGGGTGGCCGGCGCGGGTGGCGCTGAAGGACTTCCACGACGGGGTGCGGTTCTCCCGGGCACACCTGGCCGAGCCGGGGCGCTGCCCGGAGCTGGCCGGCACGCCGGCGCACCACGGGAACCGGAACTCGTTCCTGGAGACCGGGGACGTGGACCTGGTCACCGATTTCCTGCTGGACGCGTTCTGCTTCGTCAACCTCGGCGAGCTGGCGATCCTGCTGGCGGAGGCGTACGGGTTCGCCGAGCGGGAGTTCTGGGCGGTGGTGCGGGCAGCGCTGCGGGACTACCGGGAGCGCCGTCCCGAGCTGGCCGAACGGTTCGCGCTGTTCGACGTCACCAAGCTCACGGTGGCCGTGGAGAAGCTCACCACCCGCCGGCTGCTCCCCGACACCGAGCTGCGCCTGCACGCGGTCCCGAACCCCCTCGGGCAGGGGTGACCTCCGGTGCCCCTGACCGAGCCGGTCACCCCGATCGACGCCGAGATCGGCGCGCTGGTCGCCGCGCGGTGCCCGCGGACCGAGCCCGTGTGCGCCTACGTCTACGACCTCGCCGCCCTCGCCGCGCACGTCTCCGCCGTCGTCGCCGCGTTGCCGGCGCGTTGCCGGATGTTCTACGCCATGAAGGCCAACAGCGCGGCACCGATCCTGCGCACGCTCGCCCCCCGCGTGGCCGGCTTCGAGGTCGCCTCCGGCGGCGAGCTCGCCAAGGCCCGCGCGGCCGCCCCCGGGGCACCGGTGATCGTCGGCGGCCCGGCCAAGACCGAGTCCGAGATCGCCGCCGCGGTCCGCGCCGGCGCGCTCCGCCTGCACGTCGAGAGCGTGCTCGAGCTGCACCGGGTCTCCGCGGTCGCCACCGGCCTCGGCCACGAGGTCGACGTCCTGCTCCGGGTCAACCTCGCCGGCCCCTTCCCGGCGGCGACCATCGCGATGGCCGGCCGGCCCACCCAGTTCGGCATCGACGAGTCCGCGTTGGGCGCGGCCGTCGGCGCGGCCCGGTCGCTGCCGGGTGTCCGGCTGGCCGGCTTCCACCTGCACTCGCTGTCGAACAACCTCTCCGCCGAGGCCCACCTCGCGATGCTGGCCCACTACCGGGACCGGGTGCTCGGCTGGGAGCGCGCGTTCGGCCTGCGCTGCACCGTGCTCAACGTCGGTGGCGGGATCGGGGTCGACTACGCCGACCTCGCCGCCCAGTTCGACTGGCCGGCCTTCACCCACGGCCTCGACGCGCTGCTGCGCACGTTCCCGGAGCACTGGCGGGAGATCGACTTCGAGTGCGGGCGGTTCCTGGTCGCCGGCTGCGGCGTGTACGCCACCGAGGTACTCGACGTCAAGCGCAACCATGGCGTCAACTACGTCCTCGTCCGCGGCGGCACCCACCACTTCCGGCTCCCGGCGTCCTGGCAGCACAGCCACCCGTTCACCGTGCACCCGCGCGAGGGCTGGCCGGCCGAGCTCCCCCGGCCGGAGGTCCGCGCCGAGCCGGTCACCGTGGTCGGCGAGCTGTGCACCCCGAAGGACGTGCTGGCCAGGGACGTGCCGATGGCCCGCGTCCGGGCCGGTGACGTCCTGGCCTTCCGGCACGCCGGCGCCTACGGCTGGGAGATCTCCCACCACGACTTCCTCAGCCACCCGCACCCTGACCAGGTGTTCCTACCCGCCACGTGACCTGGGCAATGCCCGGATTGTGCGATCGCTCCCGACCACCTAGGGTCGCTTAGCCAAGCCTAACCAAACCGTTACGGGTTGGGCAGGCGCAGCGACCCGAGGAGACCGAATGTCCAGATCCGCCCGCCCGCGCCCGCTCCGGCGTGCGGGGTTCGCGGCCACGCTCGTGGCCTGCCTCGCCCTCACCGCCTGCGGTGGCGGCGCCGACGAACCGGCCGTCGACCAGGGCGCCGCCGACGAGGGGTTCCCCCGCACCATCCAGCACGCCATGGGCGAGACGACCCTCGAGCAGCGGCCGCGGACGGTGGCCGCGCTGGACTCGAGCTACGTCGACGCCGCGCTCGCGCTGGAGACGAAGGTCGTCGCGTTCACCCGGTTTCCCGCGGCCGGCGAGGACCAGCTGCCGGAGTACCTGCCGGCGGCCGACAAGGAGTTCGCCAAGGACGCCAGGGTGATCGGCGAGTTGGGCTCACCGGACATCGAGCAGCTCTACGACATCAGGCCGGACCTGATCGTCTCGGCGAAGGTGCGGCACGAACAGATCTACGACGAGCTGTCCAACGTGGCGCCCACGGTGTTCAGCCAGACCACCGGCGCCACCTGGAAGGACAACATCCGGTTGCTCGGCAGGGCGCTGGGCAAGGAGGAGCTGGCCGAGCGCAGGATCGGTGAGTACGAGGCCAGGGCCGAGCGGGTCGGCGACAACATCCGCGCGAAGCTGGGCCGCGACGCCACCGTGTCGCTGGTCCGGTTCGTCGAGGGCGAGCCGACCGTGCGGCTGTACAGCAGCGCCTCCTACCCGGGGATCGTGATGGCCGACGTCGGCCTGCAACGGCCCGAGGGGCAGCCGGACAGCCAGGACAAGATCTCGGTGAACCTCAGCCAGGAGAACATCACCCAGCTGGACGCCGACCACATCTTCGTCTCCACCTACTCCGACCCGCGCACGGACGAGGGTGACCCGCGCGCGCAGTTCGAGTCGAACCCGCTGTGGCAGACCCTCGACGGGGAGGTGTCCAACGTGGACGACACTCGGTGGTTCACCTCGGTGAGCCTGCAGGGCGCGTATGCGATGCTGGACGACCTCGCCGACCGCTTCGGCGTCGACCCGGCCCGCTGACCCCGCCCTGTCGTGCCATGAAGGCCACCTTCATCGCGTTCAATGCAATGAAGGTGGCCTTCATGGCGTCCGGAGCCTCAGAGCGGGTGCTCCAGCCAGACGTTGGGCTCCACGTAGACGCCCACGCCCTGCGGGCGCGACACCAGCACCGGCGCGATCCCGCCCGGCACGACGTTCTCCCCGTCGACCAGTGACCGGCCGGTCCACTCCCGCCGCCGGTCGAGGGTGCCGGTGATGGTCATCGCCAGCGGCGCGATCCGCACCAGCCGCGCCCCCAACCGCTCGTGGGTGCGCAGCCAGGGATCCTCGGGCAGGCCATCGGGGCGCCGGCGGGCGACATAGTCCGCCATCGGCACCAGCGGGTACTCCTGCTTGCCGGTGGGCCGCACCGGCACGACCAGCCGCCGGAACCCGCGTGCCCGGGTCCGCTCCCGCAGCGCGCGCATCGCGCCATGATCCCCGACCGGTCCCGAGGTGTCCGGCGGATTTCACCGGACTCCGCGCAGGGTCAGCTGGTTCTGAACCTGCTCGTCAACAGTGACCTCGTACACCCAGCGGCTACAGTCCCGCCTTGGCGCGGGTCACCGACAACGGTTCGTCGGCGGGCACCGGCTCACCGGTGCGCAGCTCGGCGGTGCGTCGCGCGACGCGCGCGAAGTTCTCCCGGTCGGCCTGAAGCACGGCGATCCGTCGCCACGACTCCACCAGATCCAGCAGTGCGGTCAGGTCCAAGCTGGCGCGAGCCTCGTCCAACGCCGCACTGTAGGCATCGTCGAACGCGTCGCGGTCCTCGGGCAGCAACGCGGCGCGGATCGCCGCCGGCGAGGCGCCCGGGGCCAGCGAGTTCCTGCGCGGCGACGGGTCGTCGGCGTGCGGTGTGCTCATACCGAGACGATAGCGCCTCCACCGACGGTCGACGGCACCAACGCGCTGAGTAACGCTCGCGCGATGTGCTCAGCGAAGCGCTCCGTGTACCGAACCCCGATCGCCCACCGCCCGTGCCGCTTGGGTCTACGGCTGGGCCGTCACCTCGGTGTCGGTGAAGACCAGCGTGGCCGTGTTCAGCACGAAGTCCCAGACGCCGGGCAGGAGCAGCAACGCCAGCACCCCGCACGCCGGGAACACCACGAGGTTCTCCACCGCCTTGCCGGTGCGGAACCGCAGCCAGCGCGGCGGCCGGATCTCGTACCACGTCTCGCCGGCGATGGGTACCGGGAACAGGAACGGGCAGCCCGACTCGGTGAGCGCGTCGCCGAGGCAGTGCGTAACGCAGCCGGCGGCCACGGCGACGCCCAACCAGCCGGACACCGCGTCCAACTGGTCGAGAGCGGTCGGCCCGGTCTCGTAGACCCACCACACCACCCCGGCGCCGCCGACCGGGAGCAGCCAGTCACCGAGCGCGTCCTCGGCGAGCAGCAGGCCGAGCAGCACCACACCGGCCACCGCCCACGGCCCGCCGGCGCTGGTGCCCAACGCCGTGGCACCGCCGAGCGCGGCCGCGAACAGCACGGTGTGCGAGAGGTGCCGGTGGGTGCCGGTCCGCCGCTCGTCCCGCGGACCCTTGGTGACCTGGTACAGCGCACCGGACGCGCGGCGCAGCAGCCACGACAGCGCTCCGGTGATCGGGCCGAGCAGGCGGGACGCCCGCGCGCCGGGGTGGTCGAGGTCGGGCAGCAGCGCGAAGCCCGCGGTGGTGGCGGCCAGGACCACCGCCTGCGCCAGCGTCCCGGCACCGATCGCCGGCGCCAGCGCCAACCCGACGCACCACCCGGTGAGCGCGTGCGTGCGACCCATCATCCCGGCGCTGCCCTCCCGTTCCACGACGTGAACCGGCGGCCAGTCTGCAGGAGGGCACCGACAGTCCGGGGCAACGACGCGCCCCGAAGTGATCATGGAAACGCCGGCGGCCGTTCAGCGGGCGTAGTCACGCAGCGGGGGCTCGGCCCGCACCCAGGTCCACGGCGGGCTCTCCAGCAACGCCTTCACCGGCAGGCTGAGCAGGTCGGGCACGGCGGTGACCAGCCCGGGCCAGTCCAGCGGCATGAACGCCGAGCGACACACCGCGCGGTCGACACGGGCGGGGTCCGCCGGGCCGGGATGGGTGAGGGCGTCCCGGACCAGCGCGTACACCACCGCGTCGACGACCAGCGCGATGTGCTCGCCGAACCGGCCGGGGCAGACGTCCTGGGTGCCGACGTGCGCGGCGCCGGGCAACGCGCTCGCCTCACGACCGGGCGTGGCGAACTCGTCGGTGGTGGAGTAGAGCGAGGTGTACGCCGGCCCGGCCGGCGGCGGCGCGGCGTTGAGCGCCGTCGACCAGCGGGAGCCACGGGTGAACTGCCAGAACGACTCCTGGCACCCGGTGGGGAGGGCGTTGAGCACGCCGCAGTACAGGCTGGCCATGGTGGAGCCCTGGAACGGGCTGCCCATGCTGATCACGTCGTCGAGCATCGCGGGGATGTCCGGCCAGAACCGCGCCGCCCACACCGGGTGCAGCCCACCCTGGCTGTGCCCGACGGTGGACACCTTGCGCCCGCTGCGCTCGTGCATGGTGCGGATCGCGTGCACCACGTACTCCGACGAGACCTGCATGTCGCGCCAGCCGCGGTACGGGTAGTTCACCCAGCACGTGGGCACCCCCTCCGCGCGCAACACGGCGACGTAGTTCCAGGCGAAGTTCTCCCCGCCCTCGGCGGTGGTGCCGGGTACGAACAGCACCGGGTTGGCGGTGGCGTGGTCGAGGCTCTCGTCGCAGTGCAGGGCCGCGTCGAGCCGCGACTCGGGCGTCTCCAGCGGTGGGCCCGGTGGTGTGGTGGCGCCGGCCGCGGGTGCGGCGGCGATCAGCAGGGACAGCGACAGCAGGGCGGCGGACACCGTACGGCGCAGGGTTCTCATGCCGGGAGGCTGGCACGGTGAACCCGATCACACCAGACTTCTGGTAAGGCTCATTACCAAAATCCCCCGGGTGAGCTAGGCGGGTCAGAACTTCCCGGCGTGCGCGGCGTAGAGCGCGTCGACCACGTCGGCGTACTTCTCCCGGACCACGGCACGGCGCATCTTCAGGCTGGGCGTCAGCTCACCACCGTCCACACTGAACTCGGTGCCGAGCACGGCGAAGTCGCGGATCCGCTCCGGCGGCGCGTACCGGGCGTTGGCCGTGTCGAGCACCTCCTGGACCAGCGCCCGGACGTCCGGGTGCCCGGCCAGCTCGCCGAGGTCCTCGGGCAGTCCGCGCTCCCGCGCCCAGGGCAGGACCTCCTCCGGATCGAGGGTGATCAGCGCGACCGGGAACGGCCGGCGGTCGCCGAGCATCACCGCGTGCGCGATCCACCGGGACTGCCGCAGGTCGTTCTCCAGGTTGGCCGGGGTGAGGTTCTTCCCGCCGGCAGTGATGATGATGTCCTTCTTCCGGCCGGTGATGGTCAGGTAGCCGTCGGCGTCCAACTCGCCGAGGTCGCCGGTGTGCAGCCATCCGTCCACAATGGCCTCCCGGGTCGCCGCGGGATCGTCGTGGTAGCCGGCGAACACGTTGTCTCCGCGGGCCAGCACCTCGCCGTCCTCGGCGATGCGCACCTCGATGCCGGGCAGCGGTCGGCCGACCGTGCCGAACCGGACCGCGCCGGGCGCGTTCGCCGAGATCACCGCGGTCGACTCGGTCATCCCGTACGCCTCGTAGATCGGCACCCCGCACTCGGCGAAGAACTCCAGGATCTCCTTGGCGATCGGCGCCGCGCCGGTGAGGGCCTCGCGCACCCTGCCGCCGAGCGCCGCCCTGACCAGCTCCCGCACCCGCTCGATCGGCACGCCCGCCGCGGCCGCCCGCCCGGTGACCAGCCCGTAGGCCTTCTCGAACAGCCGCGGCACCGACGGCAGGTGGGTCGGCCGCACCCGCCCCAGCTCGGCGACGACGTCGCTGATGTCGCCGCCGAAGTACACCAGCGTCGCACCGAGCTCGAACGTGGTGAGCTGGACCATGCGGGCGAACAGGTGCGCCAGCGGCAGGTACAGGTAGACGGTGTCGCCCTCGCCCAGCGTGGTGACCCGCTCGATGGCGTCGAGCGAGCACCGCCAGTTGCGGTGGGTGAGCACGCAGCCCTTGGGCGGGCCGGTGGTGCCGGAGGTGTAGACGATCGTGGCCGGGTCGTCGGGAACGCGGGCGGCTTCGGGCAGCGCCGGCGACGACGCTGCCCGGCCCCGGTCGACCAGCTCCGCCAGGGTCAGCTCGGTGCCGGCCGGCTCCAGCGTGACGACGGTCGCCAGCTCCGGCAGCCGGTCGCGCACGCCGGCGATGGTCGCCGCGTGCGCGGCGGTCTCGGCGAAGAGCAGCCGGGCACCGGAGTCGGACAGCACCCAGGCGCACTCCTCGGCCGAGTTGGTCGGGTACACCGGCACGCAGACCGCGCCGACCCTGGCCACCGCCAGGTCGAACACCGTCCACTCCGGGCGGGTCTCGCAGAGCAGGCCGACCCGGTCGCCCGGCCGGACCCCGGCTGCGACGAGGCCCCGCGCCACCGCGTGCACCTCCTCGGCCAGCTCGGCATAGCTGCGTTCCCGCCAGTCGGCGCCGGCCGGCCAGCGCATCGCCACCCGGCCGGCGTGCCGCTCGGCGGCCCAGTCCACCAGCTCGGCCAACGTCTCGGGGCGGGACATGCGGCACCTCGGAGTCGATCACGGGGACGGGACCAGAGGATTGTGTGGTAATCACGGTTACCAAATCAAGGCCCACCGGGTTCGCCCCCTGGTCAGCGGAACTCGACTCAGTCGGCGGTCTCGCCGAGGTGCCGGCCGAACACCACCCCGAGCGCGACCATCACCAGCCCGAAGGTCAGGTGCAGCCAGTTGCCCGCCGCGTTCACCGGCAGGACGTTCGCCGTGGACGCCGGGTCGACCAGCGCGCCGTAGCCGGCCAGCAGCAGGTACAGCAGGCCGCCACCGAGCAGGAAGCCGCGGGCGCCAACCGCGCGGCGGGCCAGCAGCAGCCCCGCCGCGCCGTACGCCAGGTGCAGCGCGTTGTGCAGCACCGACACCAGGAAGACGCCGAACAGCCGGGCGCCGGAGTTCTCCCCGAGGAAGGTCATGAGCTCGTACTCGGTGACCAGCCCGGGGATGAAGCCGAGGGCGCCGAGCACGAGGAAGAACCAGCCGGCGCCGGCGGCGACGGCCTGCACGGGGGCACGTGTGGTGTACAGCGGCACGTCCTGAGGTGGGATCGGCTGGTCCTGGGGTCGCGACACGGGCACATCCTCCCTCACAAGACTGCCATCGCCCCCACGGATGCCCGGTCCCGCGCCCGGCTACACCCGGTCGGCCCGGCACGTCACGGCCACCACCCGGGGCCACGGCCCGCACCTCCTGCCCGGAACGGCCGGAACGAGTGGTCACGGCGGCGACCGGTGTCACACGACCGACGCGTTGACGCGCGAACGGGCGAAAGCAATACTCCGAACAGGTGTTCGACCGACGCCGGCTTCCCCACGGCGCACGACCGCGGGAAGGCCCTGATGTCGTTCCACAACCCTGCGCTTCCGTGGCGTGACCTGGAGCGAGTGCTCTCCGGGCGACCGGCCGGCGACGGCGGCGACAGTCCCGCGTGGACCCGCCGCCGGGAGGGCTACCCCGGCCCACCGCCCGAGCTGCGAATGCCACGCACCGACGACGGCATGGCACTGCGCGTCCCCTACGCCGAGCTGCACGCGCACTCCCACTTCAGCTTCCTCGACGGCGCCAGCTCGCCGGAGGCGCTGGTGGAGCAGGCGGCGCAGGCCGGGCTGGACGCCATCGCCCTCACCGACCACGACGGCATGTACGGCGTGGTGCGGTTCGCCGAGGCCGCCCGCGAGCTGGGCATCCGCACCGGGTTCGGCGCGGAGCTGAGCCTCGGGCTGACCGCGCCGCAGTCCGGGGTGCCGGACCCGGAGGGGCAGCACCTGCTGGTCCTCGCCCGCGGGCAGGAGGGCTACCACCGGCTGTGCCGGGTGATCAGCAACGCGCACCTGCGCGCCGGGGAGAAGGGCCGCCCGGTGTACGACCTCGACGAGGTGGTCGAGGAGCTGCGCGGGCACGTCGTGGTGCTCACCGGGTGCCGCAAGGGGGCGGTGCGGCGGGCGCTGGCCACCGCCGGCCCGGCCGCGGCCGCCGCGGAGCTGCGCCGGCTGGTGGACCGGTTCGGCCGGCACCACGTGTTCGTCGAGCTGATCGACCACGGCCAGCCGCTCGACTCCACCCGCAACGACCTGCTCGCCCGCATCGCCGACGACGTCGGGCAGCCGACGGTCGCCTCGAACGCGGTGCACTACGCGCGTCCCGAGGACGGCCGGCTGGCGGCGGCGGTGGCCGCGGTGCGGGCGCGACGCAGCGTCGCGGAGCTGGCCGGGTGGCTGCCGCCGGCGCCGGTGGCGTACGTGCGCTCGGGCGCGGAGATGGCCGCGCGGTTCTCCCGGTACCCGGGCGCGGTGCAGCGGGCCGCGGTGCTCGGCGTGGAGTGCGCGTTCGAGTTGCACGTGGTGGCGCCGAAGTTGCCACCCTTCCCCGTCCCGAGTGGACACACCGAGGCCGGCTACCTGCGCGAGCTGACCTGGGCGGGCGCGCGGCGCCGCTACGGCACGCGGGAGGGGAACCCGGCGGCCTACCGGCAGCTCGACCACGAGCTGGACACCATCGAGCGGCTCGGATTCCCCGGCTACTTCCTGGTGGTGTGGGACATCGTGCGGTTCTGCGACGAGGCCGGGATCCTGTGCCAGGGCCGGGGGTCGGCGGCCAACTCCGCGGTCTGCTACGCGCTCGGCATCACCAAGGCCGACCCGGTGCGCTGGGGGCTGCTGTTCGAGCGGTTCCTCGCTCCGGAGCGGGACGGGCCGCCGGACATCGACATCGACATCGAGTCCGACCGCCGCGAGGAGGCCATCCAGTACGTCTACCGCAAGCACGGCCGGCACCACGCGGCGCAGGTGGCCAACGTGATCACCTACCGGGCTCGCTCGGCCGTGCGCGACATGGCGAAGGCGCTGGGGTACTCGCCGGGACAGCAGGACGCGTGGAGCAAGCAGGTCGACCACTGGGGCGCGGTCGCGTCGGCTGGGCCGGACGTCCCGGCGGAGGTGGTCGAGCTGGCCAACCGGATCGGCGACGCCCCTCGGCACCTCGGCATCCACTCGGGCGGGATGGTGATCTGCGACCGGCCGGTGTCGGAGGTGGTGCCGGTGGAGTGGGCGCGGATGCCCGGCCGGACGGTGTTGCAGTGGGACAAGGACGACTGCGCGTCGGTGGGGCTGGTCAAGTTCGACCTGCTCGGCCTGGGCATGCTCTCCGCGCTGCACTACGCCGTCGACCTGGTGGCCGAGCACGAGGGCGTGCCGATCGACCTCGCCGACCTGGACCTGGCCGACCCGGCCGTGTACGACATGCTCTGCCGCGCCGACGCGGTTGGGGTGTTCCAGGTGGAGTCGCGGGCGCAGCTGGCCACATTGCCCCGGTTGCGGCCGCGGGAGTTCTACGACCTGGTGGTGGAGGTGGCGCTGATCCGGCCGGGCCCGATCCAGGGCGGGTCGGTGCATCCGTACATCCGGCGGCGCAACGGGCAGGAGGAGTGGCGGCACGAGCATCCGCTGCTGGCCGGGGCGCTGGACCGAACGTTGGGGGTGCCGCTGTTCCAGGAGCAGGTGATGCGGATGGCGGTGGACGTGGCCGGGTTCAGCCCGGCCGAGGCCGACCAGCTGCGGCGGGCGATGGGGGCCAAGCGCTCGACGGCGAGGATGGAGCGGTTGCGGGCGCGGTTCTTCGCCGGCGCGGTGGCGAACGGGGTGCCGGAGGAGCTGGCCGGGCGGATCTTCGAGCAGATCCGGGCGTTCGCCGACTACGGGTTCCCGGAGGCGCACGCGATGTCGTTCGCGCTGCTGGTGTACGCGTCGGCGTACCTGAAGCACTATCACCCGGCGGCGTTCTGCGCGGCGTTGCTGCGGGCGCAGCCGATGGGGTTCTACTCACCGCAGTCGCTGGTCGCCGACGCGCGACGGCACGGGGTGGTGGTGCGCGGGCCGGACGTGAACGCCAGCCTCGCGCACCCGACGTTGGAGTCCTGTTCGGACAGTACTGGTGGGCCGGCCGTGCGGCTGGGGCTGGCCGGGGTGCGCGGGCTCGGCGAGGACACGGCGGCGTCGCTCGTGGCCGAGCGGGACGACGGCGAGGCGTTCCGTGGGATCGCCGACCTCGCCCGGCGGGTGCGACTGACCGAGCCGCAACTGGAGGCGCTGGCGACGGCAGGGGCCTTCGACGGTTTCGGTGTCGAGCGGCGGCAGGCGCTGTGGGCGGCCGGTGCCGCGGCCCGCACGCGTCCCGGCCACCTGCCCGGCACGGTGGTCACGGCGGCGCCGGCACTGCCCGGGATGACCCGGCTCGAGGTGGCCGCCGCGGACGTGTGGGCCACCGGGATCTCGCCGGGGAGCTACCCGATCGAGTTCCTCCGCGAGCGGCTCACCGAGTTGGGCGCGCTGCCCACCGCGCGGTTGCCGGAGGTGGCCGACGGCACGCGGGTGCTCGTCGGGGGCGCGGTGACGCATCGCCAGCGCCCCACCACCGCCGGCGGCATCACCTTTCTCAATCTGGAGGACGAGACCGGAATGGTGAACGTGGTCTGCTCGGCCGGCCTGTGGGCCCGGCAGCGCACGGTGGCCCGCACCAGCCCGGCGATGCTGGTCCGCGGCCTGCTGCAGAACGCGGAGGGCGTGGTGACCCTGGTCGCCGACCGCCTGCACCCCCTGGACATGCGGGTGGATCACCGCTCCCGTGACTTCCACTGACCCGCGCGATGCTCCCGGCTTCAGCCCCGCTGGCTTTCCCACACAAAGTAAAGGAAAATCAACCAGAACCCGAGCAAAACCCCAGGTCAAGAAGTATCTTCCCCGCACACGCGGGGGTGGTCCCACACCTGCCCGGCTGGCGCGCTCGACGTCGGAATCTTCCCCGCACACGCGGGGGTGGTCCCCGCTACGGCACCGCCGCGCTGCTGCGGTTCCTATCTTCCCCGCGCACGCGGGGGTGGTCCCCGCAACGGCCTGTTCGACCACGCGTACAGCGAATCTTCCCCGCGCACGCGGGGGTGGTCCGAACGGCATGGCCCAGTTCGCCCTGCTGGCCGGTCTCCCCGCGAAGGCGGGGGTTAATCCCGTGTGATGGTGCCTGCCACTGGTCCCAGCCTGGTCTTCCCCGCGTGAGCGGGGCTGTCCCGTCGAGACAGGCCGGGAGCGGGCGCGAGCGCCGCCACACCCCCTTGATCAGCTGGGTCAGCGGGTGCGGAGGTGAGTCAGGAACGCGCGCCAGGCCGGGCGGGAGTAGGTCTGGGCGCCACCGTCACGGTCCTTGGTGTCGCGCACCCGCACCGGCTCGACGTTGCTCGCCACCTCCACACAGGCACCGTTCTGACCGGTGTAGCTGGAGGTCCGCCAGATCGGGGTGCTCATCCTCGCTCCTCAGCGGGTGCGGAGGTGGGTCAGGAACGCGTGCCAGGCCGGGCGGGAGTAGGTCTGGGTGCCGCCGTCACGGTCCTTGGTGTCACGCACCCGCACCGGCTCGACGTTCAGCGCCACCTCCACACAGGCACCGTTCTCGCCGCTGTGGCTGGAGGTCCGCCAGATCGGGGTGGTCATTCTCGCTCCTTCAGCACGGTCGCGATGAACGCCGCGGTGTCCTCGGGGTTCATCGCCTTCTTCCCGATGCTAGCGAGCGCGTCCCGATGTGTCTGCACGTCGTAGACATCGGGCACGAAGGCGCCGGAGCTGTAGTGCTCGAAGTACAGCACCGGGCTCACCTCGGGGAACTCGTACAGGATGAACGGGCCGTGCAAACCCGGATGCCAGCCGCAGCGGGTCGGTACCACCTGCAGGGTGATGTTCGGCCGAGCGGCCATCTGGAGCAGGAAGTCCAGCTGGTCGAGCATCACGGTCTCGTCGCCGATCATGTCCCGGATGGCGGCCTCGCCGACCAGCGCCAGGAGCTCCACCGGGTCGCGGCGGCGGGTGATGACCTCGCGCCGACCGACGCGGACCATCACCCGCTGGTCGATCTCCTGCTGCGACCGCTGTCCACTGCTCATCACCGCACGGACGTAGTCCGGGGTCTGCAGCAGGCCGGGTACGTACATGGGTGCCCACTCGGTGATCTTCGTGGCCGTGCGCTCGCACTCCATCACACCGGCCATCTGCTGCGGGATGCCGGGCATGCCGGCGGTCAGCCAGTTCGGGTCGGCCGCGTTGCGCGCGAGGTCCAGCACCAGCCGCCGCCGCTCGCCGGTCACCTTCAGCGCGCCGAGCACCGACGCCACGTCCTCCAGCGTGGGAACCCGTTGTCCGGTCTCCCAGTGGGATACGGTGCTGTGGGACATGCCGAGCATCTCGCTCAGCGCCCGTCCGCTGATCTTCGCCTCCAGGCGCAGCTCGCGCAGGGCCGCCGCCAGCGCCCGCGCCCGTGGGGTGTTGGGATCGATGGATTTGGGGGGCATGGGGAAATAGAAGCGGGCCGGGCGGCGTTTGACCATCCCTCGATCAGGGCCTTTTGTCTACGTCTTTGCAGACAGCCACCCTTGGCCGAAGGAGAAAGGGGAGCGAGATGAATGACGTACGCCTGGACGCCTGGGCCCAACTCGACGAGACATGCCCGGTCACCGTGCGCGTGGTGGGGGACGAGGCCCAGTTCCTCGTCGGTGAGATCGGCGCCACCCTGTCCATCGTGGCCGATGAGGACGGCGTGCGGAAGCTCCACGCCGCCACCACCGAGGCAATGCACAAGATCCGCGCGGCAGCCATCGCCGCCCTCCCTCGCTGATCCCAGCCAACCCCTTACGGGAATTCACCCGGTCGCGCCGAACGCGATTCCCGCCACACCGATGGGCAAGCCAAGACTGGCTTTCCTACATTTACGGATTTGTCCTGTCTGCCGTCCGGGATCGAGGCAACGATGCCGATCATCTATGCGCGGCTGTTACCGCAACACGCGACCGGCGAGTCCGCGCGCTGCACGCACCTCGTCGTGCTCCCCGCCAACGGGGCCCTTCCGTCGGCGCTGGTCGCGTTGTGCGGCATGAGTTTCCCACCGGGGGTGCTGGAGAACCTGCCGGAGATCGGTGGCGCGCCGTGCACCGCCTGCCTCGCCACCCCGGGACCCACTCCTGCCGGCGGGCCGCCCGTCCGCCGCCCCTCGCCCCATCCGCGCCGCGGCCCTGCCATCCCAGCGGGAAGAACCTCGGCGGTGGGCCTGCGCGAGACGCGTCTGGTGCACCGGGTCCCCGCCCACCCGCTCGCGTCGGTGCTCGACGGCCGCACCGTGGTCATCACCACCTGCGGCGTCCTGGGCTGGCTGCTCCGCGACGAGCCACCCACCACCTGGCCCCGCTGCACCTCATGCCATGACACGCGGCGAACCCCTCCTGCCCCCGAGTAGCAAGCGACACGACCGGACGACACCGCGAACCGGACCGCGGCCCGAACGACGAAGGCCCGAAGAACACCTGGGCCGAAGGCACTCAGCGAGACGAGCGGACCAGAGCACCGGCCAAGGCGACCGGCCCGGAGGACACGTCCCCTGATCACCAACCCCGAACGCGTTGGCCCCCGAGTGGCGCACCGCTCCCACGACGTCCACTGACCGCGGTAGTGTCGCCCTCGCCGCAGAGTTCCCGACCCGCTGGCTTTCCAGGACAAAGTAAAGGAAAATCGACCAGAAGCCGCACAAAACCCCTGGTCAACAAGTCTCTTCCCCGCACACGCGGGGGTGGTCCATTGCGGTAATGGACATCGGGGGTCCACGACTTCTCTTCCCCGCACACGCGGGGGTGGTCCCTTCGGGAAGTGGATGGTGTCGCCGGGCTTGCCCTCTTCCCCGCACACGCGGGGGTGGTCCGGTGCGCGCGTTGGTGATCTGGCCGTGCAGCTGCTCTTCCCCGCACACGCGGGGGTGGTCCCGTGGCGGAGGCTTCGTCGATCTCGTCGATCAGCTCTTCCCCGCACACGCGGGGGTGGTCCCGCAGACGCTAGGTCCGCCTCCGGGACGTTGAAGTCTTCCCCGCACGCGCGGGGGTGCGGGGCGATCATGTCCCGTTGTGCCGACCGTGTCGCGTGCTGCGGAATTCCGGGGACAGGGGCGGCCCGCACTCGCTATGCTCGGCGCCGCTCATGGAGTAGATCAGCGGTAGATCACCCGGCTGTTCACCGGGAGGGCGCGGGTTCGACTCCCGCCTCCATGTCGACGGGACCAACCCGCACTACCTGGCGTAGCTCAGTGGCAGAGCACCCGGCTTCGGACCGGGAGGGCGCGAGTTCGACCCTCGCCGCCAGGTCCGCCCCGACCCGGAGTCCGCCGTGCCCCACCACTACGCCCTCGGTCAGCTCCACCGGGCCATGGCCAGGCTCGCCGATCTCGACGACCCGGCGGCCCGCGACCGGGCGGCCGCCAAGGTGCGCCGCTGGCGGGACGTGCTGGAGGGGATGGCCAGCGGCCGCGTCGAGGTCGGCTCGCGCACCCCGGTCGCGGACACCCCGGCCTGGGTCACCCTCGAGGTCGCGCACGGCGGTTTCGCCACCGGCCGCTACCTGGCCGAGGCACCGCTGACCGAGGACGAGGCCGCCCGCCTGGCCACCCTGCCCGACGACGTCCCCGGCCGCACCAACCGGGAACGGCTCAACCTCTGGTACCTCGGCGACGACGGCCAGGCCGAGCTGTTGGACGCCCTGCGCCGCGGCCACTACCGGGTGGAGCTGCCGGAGGACGCCGCGCTCCCCGTGGTGGTCCTGCTCCTGGACAAGGGCCTCGCCGAACCCGCCCTGGACCTGGTCGCCGAGCTGCGCCCGCTGATGCACCGGCTGCGGTTCACCCCGCGGTTCGCGCCGACGCCCCGCCCCTCCGGCTCCGCCGTGCGCCTGGCGTCGGTCGGGACCGTGGTCGAATCGCTGCGCGCGGTCCGGGTCCCGCCGCGGGTCGCGGCCATGCGCGAGACGCTGGGCGTGTGGAACCCGCGCTACGACCGGCTGGTCGCGCTGTGGTGCGCCACGGTCGAGGGTGACCTTCCCTACCTGGACGACACCGGGGCGGTGCGCGGCGGCTGGCCCTGCCGGCGCTGGCCCGCGGACTGGGCGGAGCAGCGGGTCCGCTGGCTCGACGACTACACGAAGACCGCCAGGAGGCATCCGACCACCGGCCGGCACGCCCACCCGAAGGGCAACTTCACCCGGCTGCGCCGCGCCCTGGAGTCCTGCCCGGACGGCAGCGCCGCGTTGTCCGCCCGGGAGGTCGGCTGGATCCGCCGGGCCCTCGCCAACACGCTCACCCGGCACGGCTCACCGGAGTCCGAGCGCCGCGCGGCACTGCGGGCCACCCAGGCCGGCGTCGTCGCCGCGCCCACCAACGCGGCACTCGCCGACCTGCTCGCCCGCCGGCTGGCCACCCACGCCGCCGACGGCGGCCTCTCCTCACTCGACCCGATCGCCGCACCCGTGTCCGAAACGGACACCTACGAGATCCCGGCGGAAACACCGATCCCGGACCACCTGCTGCGCAAGGCCGCTCGCGCGCTGGAGGCCCCGGTCGACGAGCTGGTGCGCCGCGGGATCATCGCGTCCGGTGAGACACTCGCCGCCGTGCTGCCCCAGCTCACCTCCCGGCTGGTCGCGGCCGGCCTCGACGATCCGGTGCTGACCGGCCTGTACGAACAGACGTACCTGGCGTTCCGGCGCCGCCGCGGCCTGCTGCTGCTCGACCTGGCGCACCAGGTTCGGTTCGAGGAGTTGCCCTGGGTGTCCGTGCTGGCACCGTGCCGGTCCGAGCGGCTGGACGACGCCACCGCCGCGCACCGGGCGCTGCGGGAGGCCAGTCTCCTGGCCCTGACGGCGTTCCCGCACGCGCTGCTGCCCAACCCACTGGTCCACGAGCTCGGCGCGCTGGCCAGCCGGGCCGGGCTCCGACTGCCGCTGGTCGAGGAGGTGGCCGCGGACATCTTCATGGGCACCTTCACCACCAAATGGCGGGACGCCACGGTCGTGGCGAGCCGGACCATGGCCGGCACGCTGTACGCGCGCTACTACGACCTGCCTTCGGAGTCGCTGTGGACGGTGCGGCCACGCTCGCGCGTCCGCTGGGGCAAGCGGACCGCGAAGGACTTCACCGAGCTGTGCGCCGAGCGTGCCCGCGAGGCCGGCAGGTCGCGGAGCTTCGTGACCCGCAACGGCGCCGTGCTCGAGCAGAGCCAGATCCTGACCACCCACAACCTGGCCGCCCTGGTGGCCGGGCTCGACCTGGCCGACCAGCTCGGGGACCACGCGCCGGACCTGGCCACGCGCACCTTCGCCTGGCTGGTGCGCCGGCTCGGCCAGCCCGCCGAAGGGCACGCCGCGCTGATCCAGGTGAAGAACGCCGCGTACGCCTGGCGGCAGGCGCTCTTCTACCTCAGCTTCTGCACCCCAGAGGAGCAGGCGGCTCAGGCGGACCAGCTGGCCGACCAGGTCCGCCGCGCCGGCCTGGCCGCCCGGTTCGGCCCGGCCGTGGACGGGCTGCTCGGCGTGCTCGCCGGCCACCGCTTCACCGCGACCGGCACCCTTCCGGGCTCCCCCGGCCGCCGGTTCCTCGGCTGGGCCGGGGAGCGGCACTGGTACCTGGCCGAGCCCGGGGCACGTTGATCGACCACGCCCGGTGCTCGGCCAGCCAGACCAGCGGTCCCGGGCACCCGCTCGATCGTTCCCCGACACGCTGGCTTTCCACGACAAAGTAAAGGAAAATCGACCAGACGCCCCGAAAAGCCCCAGGTCAAGAAGTGTCTTCCCCGCGCACGCGGGGGTGGTCCACTGACGGGCCGAGCTGACCAACAGTGTCACCACGTCTTCCCCGCGCACGCGGGGGTGGTCCCTG
>NZ_FOWW01000002.1:857970-977250 GCF_900115565.1 Amycolatopsis arida
CACCACGTCTTCCCCGCGCACGCGGGGGTGGTCCCTGCTGCAAGCCTTTGAATTTGTTCAACGCGGTGTCTTCCCCGCGCACGCGGGGGTGGTCCCCCGGTCATCGCGGACGTGGTGCAGACCCAGTCCGTCTTCCCCGCGCACGCGGGGGTGGTCCTGATCCGCCGCGGCTCCGGCGGCCGGCGGGAAGGTCTTCCCCGCGCACGCGGGGTGGTCCGCCCTAGAAGACTTGGCAGACCCGGACTGGACGGTCTTCCCCGCGCACGCGGGGGTGGTCCCAGCCGGGGCACGTTATGGAGATGGTGGTACTCGTCTTCCCCGCGCAGGCGGGGGTGGTCCGTGGCTCGGTGACAAGCGGATCGAGTTCTGGTCAGTCTTCCCCGCGCAGGCGGGGGTGGTCCGATCATGAGCGGGTGGGCGTGTCGCTGGACACGGTCTTTCCCGCGCAGGCGGGGGTGGTCCCCGCCCTGCCTATCCGGGACTGTTCTCCCCAACGTCTTCCCCGCGCACGCGGGGGTGGTCCCGGATGCGCCGACCAGTCCCTATTCCAGTCGACGTCTTCCCCGCGCACGCGGGGATGGTCCTTGCGCGCGCTGGCTCGCGTTCAGCCCGAGGTAGTCTTCCCCGCGCACGCGGGGTGGTCTCGGGGAGTTGATCGGCAACTCTCGTTCGGAGTCCTCTTCCCCGCACGCGTGGGGGTGGCCCCATCACCGAGTACCGGCGGTTGCGCGCTCGGATCGTCGCCGCCCTCGGCAACCTTGGCCGACCCCGTCAGCGGAACCGCTCGGCTAAAGCAAGTCCCCGACGACCCCGCCCGCTGAGTCCCACGCCGCCTCACGCCATGAAGGCCACCTTCATGGCGTCGTCAGCCGGCCGAGGCCAGGAGGCGTTGGGCGCGCAGCGCGACCATCATCGCGAAGCGTTCCTCCGGGCAGGAGAGCCGGTCGCCGAACAGGCGTTCCAGCTGGTGCATGCGGTTGCGGATCGTCTGGGGGTGGACGTGCAGCTTGGCCGCCACCTCGGGCGCGCCGCCACGCGAATCGAGCCACGCGAGCAGCGTCTCGCTCAACCGCGCGCGCTGCTTCTCCGTCAGCGGGGCCAGCGGCGCCAGGCAGCGCTCGGCCATCGCGTCGGCCAGGAACTCGTCGGCCAGCAGCCACAGCGAGCTCAGCTCCTCGGCGAACCACACCACCGGCCCCTCGCCGAACAACCCGCGCCGCGCCAGCTCCAGCGACCGCCGCGCCCACTTCAGCGACAGCGGCGCGTCCCCGAGCCGCACCCGCGGCCCCACCGCGGCCCGCCATCCCGCGGGCGCGGCCGCGAACTCCGCCAGGTGCCGCCGCGGATCGGAGGTGACCAGGCAGGGCTCGGCCCCGCTCAGGTCCACCAGCACGTCGTCGTCGCCGGTGGGCAGCGCGATCGGCACCGCGCCACCGCCCGGCTTGTCGAACACCACCACCGACAGCGACTCCGGTACCGACCAGTTCCCGGCCGCGGCCAGCCCGGACAGCGCGTGCGGCGAGGTCTCCGCGCCGGAGAGCACCACCTGCAGCAGCTTGCGCCGGCGCCGCTCGCGCGCCCCGACCCTGCTGCTGGCCTGCGCCGCCTGGTAACCCTCCGACGACAGCTCCGACATCTCGTCCACGTACGCGAACAGCGACTCCGCGCACACGAACAGCACGTCCGGCGGCACCTTCCCGGCCCGCCCGAGCTCCGCGATGTAGCGCCACGCCACCCTGCCACCGATCCGGTACGCCGCGTGCAGGCAGTCGAGGTCGCGACCCTCCTGGAACTCGACGTACCCGAGGTAGCGGAAGAAGTCGCTGCGATCCTTGGCCCGGTCGTCGCCGATGCACTCCAACCCGTGCAGGATCGCGTTCCGGATCCCCTTGGTGATGAGCGCGCCGAACGCTCCTTCCAGCGGACGCGCGTACTCCGGCACGCACCGCTGCACCTCCGCCAGGATGTGCCTGGCCAGGATCTCGGCGTGCGGGCGGAACCTGGCGCGCAGCTCGCGGGGCAACGAGGCCCACAGCATCGCCGCCCGCTGCGCGCCCGGCGGCCGTGCCGCCGGCCTTCCTCGTTGCACCGGAGCAACCGCGCCGGCCGTCCGCTCATCCAGTTTCGCCACCACAGCAGCCCCCGTATCGGCAGGTGATTCTTGTGAACAAGCGGGTAACCTACTGCCGAGTAAAATATGACCGCCGCGGGTGAAAGGTCAACGACCAGTGAGCGCAATCCGCCGCGCCACCCTTTCGAGTGACAACTTTCGTGGCACCCGGTGAAGGTCACCTTCACGACGTGATCGCCGCGAAGGTGACCGTCACCTCATCGCTGCAGCTCGAGGTCGATCTCGAGGGTGTTGCCGGGGCCGGGCACCAGCGTGTTGATCAGCGGTGTGGCGAGCCCGCAGTCGGCGAATTCGGGAATCTCGTACGTTCCGCTCATCTTCCCGCCGCGCAGCGGGTTGAAGTCGGGGCCGGACTCCAGCGCGATCCGCACCGGCGTCCCGGTCGCGCAGTTCTCCCCGACCGGCGGGAACGGCAGACCGAGGGTGCGTACGTTCGACAACCGCACGTTCAGCGGCGTCTCGACGTTCACCTTGCCGCTGACGATCTTTCCGGTGGCCGGGCCCGCGGGCACGAACTCGACGTCGCTGGTGACCTCGACGAACCCGAGCACCTTGAACGTCGTCGTGGTCTTCGGCAGGTCGAGCTGCCCGGTGAGATCGCCGGTCGCGACGTCGACGGCCGCGGTGAACGTGCCGGGACCCAGCTCGACGTCCGAGTCGGTCTTGGCGATGTGCGTGGTGCCCGCCACCGTGTAGGTCAGCTCCAGCGGCGGCGCGGCCGCGCTCGCCGGGCCGGCCGCGGCGACCAGCGCGGCGGCCAACCCGGCCACGGCGCTCGCCACGAAGCCGACGCGTCTCCTTCGTGTCATTGCTCCTCCAAACACTGTGCGAATCCGAACGCTGTGCGGGGGACGAACCGGCCGGAGCACACCTCCCCTCACCGCGGGCCGGGCGCGTTCTGCGAGCCGCGGACCCCGGTGGCGCTGCCTGGCGGCAGCGTGCAGCGGGCCGCGGTGTTCAGCGGCGGCGGGACCGAGACGTCCAGCCCGCGCCGGTAGGTCGTGTCGTAGCCCTCCGTGCAGGGCAGCGGATCGAAGAAGGTGAGCGACAGGCCCAGGTGCGCGACGTCGTCCCGGACGATGGACGACCCGGCCTGCACCACCTCGGGCCCGGTCACCAGCAACTGCTCCAACCCGTCGCGCCGCACCGCGAACACGTCGGAGACGGTCAGCAGGTTCGCCATCAGCACGCCGAGCGCGGGGCCGCTCTCCGCGACCATCGCCCGCACCTGCTCGGCCGCGGCCGGCACCGCGGGCAGCAGCGCGCGCAGGTCGCCGTCGGACCGGCGCAGCTGGTCGGCCAGCAGCTTCGCGTGCTCGCCGAACGACGTGATGGCCGCCGACTGCCGGCGCTGCGTGTCCAGCACGGTCCCGGCGTCGGTCACCAGCGCCGTGCTCTGCGGCAGGTGGTCGATGGCGGCGGCGGTGAAGCTGCCGGTGGCGTCGAGCAGCACGCCGAGGTTCTCGCCGGCCCCGACGCTGGCGTCGTACAGCTCGTCGACCACCGTGGTCAACGCCCGCTCCGGCACCGAGGCCACCAGAGAGTCCAAGCTGGACAGCACGGTGTCCACCCGCGGCGGCGTGTCCGTGCGAGCGCGCGGGATCACCGACCCCTCGGCGAGCACCGGGCCGCCGTCCGTTCGGGGCCTGAGGTCGACGTACTGCTCGCCGACCGCGGAGCGGTTGGCCACCGCCGCGTCGACGTCGGCGGGGATCGGCGGTGCCTCGGCGTCGATGCTCAGGTCCACCTCGACGCCGTCCGGGATCAGCCGGAGCGGCCCGACCCTGCCGACGGCGACGCCGCGGTAGGTCACCTCGGCGCCGGTGAAGATGCCCCCGGACTCGGTGAACTGGGCCCGCACGACGTAGCCACCACCGCCGACGACGCGGTGCAGGCCCACGTACTCGGCCGCGACGTAGCTCACCCCGGTCAACGCGACGAGCACGAAGATCCCGATCTGGATGCGGATGCGCCTGGTCAGCACTAGCGGCCCCCTTCCCGTGCCGTCCGCGAGTGCAGCTCCACGAACGTGTTGAGGTAGTCGCCCTTGATCGCGTCCAGCGCGGAGTCGGGGAAGGGGTAGGTGAGCAGCAGCTCCATGGCCTGTGGCAGGTGGTCGCCCGCCTCGGCCAGCCGACGCAGCACCGGCTCCAGCGCCCGCAGGTCGGCGATCAGGTCGTCCTTGCTGCGGTTGACCGTGTCGACCGCGACCCGGGACAGCTCGTCCAGCGAGCGGAGCATCGCCACCAGCTGCTCCCGCTGGTCGGCGAGCACCTGGATGCCGGGGCCGAGGTCGTCGAGCACGGTCGCGATCTGCTGGTCGCGCTCGGCCAGGGTGCGGGACAGCCGGTGCACCCCGTCCAGCGCGCGGGTGATCTCGCCGCGGTGTTGGTCGAGCCCGGCGGCGAAGGTGTTCAGGTTGGTCAGCAGCGACCGGGCCGCGGACTCGTTGCCGTCGAGCGCGGTGTTGAGCTCGCGGGTGATCGTCCGCAGCTGCCCGATGCCGCCGCCGGTGAGCAACATCGCCAGCGCGCCGAACACCTCCTCGATCTCCGGGTTCCGGTTGGTCCGCTGCACGGGGATCACCGCGCCGTCGGCCAACCGCCCGTGCGGCGTTCCCGGTGGCGCGGCGAGCTCGACGAACTTCTCCCCCAGCACGCTCGACTGGCGCAGCCGGGCCACCGCGTTCGCCGGCAGCTCGACGTCGCCGTTGACGGCCAGGGTGACCCGCGCGGTGTGGCCGTCGGGGGCGAGCTCGATCCGCTCCACCTGGCCCACGGCCACGTCGTTGACCTTCACGCCGGACTGCGGCACGAGGTCGAGCACGTCGACGAAGTCGGCCCGCACCTGGTACGGCCGGGGACCGAGGTCGGCGCCGCCGGGCAGCGGCACGTCGTAGATCCCAGCCGGCCCGCAGCTCGCGGTGAGCAGGGCGACCAGTACCAGCAACAGGATCCTGCGCATCAGCCCGCACCGTCCAGAGTGGGTAGTGGCAGGGGTGGGCCCTGCTCGGCCATGCTGAACTCGTTGAGGTTGCCGCGGCCGACCAGCTGCTTCGACTCGCCGTCGTAGGCGGCGAGCAGGTTGTCCAGCGCCAGCGGCGCGACGTCGAGCGCCTCGGCGAGCGAGTCACGCTGGGCCTCGAGCAACCCGGAGATCTGCGCCAGCTTGTCCAGGTTGGACTGGACGCGGCCACGATTGTCCCGGACGAAGCTCTGCACGGTGCCCATGGCCTCGGTGAGCTCGCGCAACGCGCCGGCGAAGTTCTCCCGCTCACCGGACAGGAACTCCGCGATGCTCGCCAGCTGCTTCGTGACCTCCTCGACCCTGCCGTCGTTGCCGGCCAGCATGGCGGTGAACTCCTGCAGGTTGTCCACCGTGCCGAACAGGTCCTCCTGCGAGCCGCTCAGCGTGCGGGTCGCCTCGGCCAGCCGGGCAAGGGTGTCCGACATCGGCTTGCCGTTGCCGGAGAGCACCTGCGCGCCCTGCTCCAGCATCTCGCTCAGCGCGCCGTCGGCGTTGGCGCCGTCCGGGCCGAGCACCGTGGTGATCTCGCGCAGGCTCTCGTAGAGCTCGTCCAGCTCCACCGGGGTCGCCGTGCGCTCCAGCGGGATCACCGCGCCGTCGGCCAGCCGCTCGCCACCGGAGTAGCGCGGGGTGAGCTGGACGTACCGGTCGGCGACCACGCTCGGGGTGACCACCACGGCGCTGGCGTCGGCCGGTACCGGCACGTCCGAGTCGAGCCGCATCGTCACGACGACCCTGGTGCCCTCCGGCCGCACCTCGTCGATCGTGCCGACGGCGACGCCGAGCACCCGCACGTCCGAGCCGGGGTAGACGCCGACGGCCGAGTCGAAGTACGCGGTGACCCGGTGCCGTTCGGTGCCGCCCAGCAGCACGTAGCCGGCGGCGGCGAGCAGTACCACGACGCATCCCAGCGCCAGCCAGCGGGCAACGGTCGCCCACCTGCTGGACCACCTGCCCCTGATCGCGGACGTCATCGGGTACCTCCGGTGCGCGGGGGCAGGCAGTCGCCCTCTCCGGCCGGTGAGGGCACCAGGCCGCACAGGTAGGAGTCGATCCACCGGCCGTTGCCGACGGTGTTGCCGAGCAGCCGGTAGTACGGGCCGACCCGCTCCAGCCCGGCGGTGAGCTCGTCCTGGTTGCGCTGCAACACCTCGGTGACCCGCTCCAGCTTGTCCAGCGCCGGGCCGAGCTGGGTGTTGTTCTCCGCGACCAGGTCGCGCAGCTCGGTGGCCAGCGACCGGGTGCCCACCAGCAACTGCCGGATCGACTCCCTCCGCCTGTCCAGTTCGGACAGCAGGGTGCCGCCGTCGCGGAGCAGGTCCTCGAACTGGCCGGTCCGCCGGGCCAGCGTCCCGGAGACCTCGCGGGTGTTGGCCAGCAGCGTGGCGAGCTCGTCGTCGCGCGAGGCCAGCGTCGTGGACAGCGCGGACAACCCGTCCAACGCGGTGCGCACGTCCTCGGGCGTGGAGGCCGAGAAGGTCTCGGCCATGGTGCGCAGGCTCTCGGCGAGCTGGTGGCTGTCGATCCGCCGCGCGGTCACCGCGAGGTCGCCGAACACCTGCTGGACGTCGTAGGGCGAGGTGGTGCGCTCCACGGGGATCGGCGTGCCCGGCCGCAGCGGCGCGTCACCCATCGGGTCGAGCACGAGGTTCTTCTGCCCCAGCAACGTCTTGATCCGGATCGCGGCGGTGGTGCGGTCGCCGACCCAGGTGTCCTTGACCCGGAACCGCACGTCGACGTGGTCGTCGCCCAGCTCCACCGCGAGCACCTTGCCGACCTTGACGCCGGCCACCCGCACCTCGTCGTCCGGCTTGATCCCGCCGGCCTCGCCGAACTGCGCGGTGTAGGTGGTCCCCCCGCCGATCACCGGCAGCTCGTCGGAGTAGAACGTGGCCAGCCCGGCCAGTGCCAGCACCACCGCGCCGACCAGGCCGACGGTGATCGGGTTGCGCTCGCGGAACAGCTTCATCGTTGGCACCTCGCCTGGGTCACCGGGATGCCCACCGGCGGGCCGCCCGGCGCGGGCGGCGCGTCCGACGTGGCCGAGCACAGGTAGAAGTTCATCCAGGAGCCGTAGGACACCAGTCGGCCGATCCGGTCGAACTTCACCGGCAGGTTGTCCAGGAACCGTTCGAACGTGGCGGTGTTGT
Organism: Amycolatopsis arida; assembly: GCF_900115565.1. Lineage (GTDB taxonomy): Bacteria > Actinomycetota > Actinomycetes > Mycobacteriales > Pseudonocardiaceae > Yuhushiella > Yuhushiella arida. The sequence goes on from NZ_FOWW01000002.1 coordinate 865,279, forward strand.
CGACGAGGTTGCCGGACAGGTCGTCGAGCGCGGCGATCCCGTCCCGGATCGGCTGCCGCCCCTCGGCCAGCAGGCCCGCCGTGCTGGTGGTCAGCTCGGCGAGCCCGTCGACGGCCGCGCCGATCGGGCCGGCGTCGGCGGCGAGCCCCGCCACCAGCTGGTGCACGGTGGTGACCAGCTCGCCGAACTGGTCGCCCTTGGCGTTCACCGTGTCGAGCACCCGGTTGAGGTTGCCGATCACCTCACCGATCACCTGGTCGCGATTGGCGAGCGTCGCGGTGAGGGAGGCGGTGTGCCGCAGCAGCTCCTCCACCGTGCCGCCCTCGCCCTGCAGGACCTGGACGATCTCGAACGAGAGCTGGTTGACCTGGTCCGGGTCCAATGCCTGGAACAGCGGGCGGAACCCGTCGAACATCGCCGTGAGGTCCAGTGCCGGCCGGGTGCGCTCCAACGGGATCACCGCGCCGCGCGCGAGCGGCTCGCCGCCGGTGCCGGGATCCACCGCGAGGTACCGCTGCCCGATCATGTTGCGGTACCGCACGGTGACGGTCGACGCGTCGGTCAGCGCCCGGTCGGCGGCGACGGTGAACCGCACCTCGGCGAGCCGGCGGTCCACCACCCGCACCTCGTGCACCTGCCCGATCCGCACCCCGGCCATCCGCACGTCGTCACCGGGGTTCACCGAGGTGACGTCGGTGAACCGGGCGGTGTAGCCGACGTCGTCGCCGGTTCCGGTGTTGGCGATGGCGAGGCCGAGCAACACCGTCGCCAGCGCGGTCGTCACCAGGAACACGCCGCCCTTCACCAGCGGCCCGGCCAGGCTCCTCATCGCAGCGTCACCTCCGTTCCGCGCAGCAGCGGGCCGAGCAGCAGACCGCCCCACGGCGCGACCTCGGCCGGCGTGGTGCCCGAGGCGAGCGCGGTCAGCTCGGTGATCAGCCGTTCCTGCCCGGCCGAGCCGGGCACCGGGTAGCACCTCGGGCCGCCGCCCGCGTGGTAGGGCTTCGGGTCGTCCCTTCCCGGTACGTACTTGTCGCGTTTGGGCTCGATGCTGATCGACACGTGCAGCCCCGGCTCGCCGGTGCCCTTGCCGAACGCGCGGTCCATCCGCGGCCGGAACTCGTCCACCGCCCGGAACAGGCAGGGGAACTCGGGCGCGTACTCGGCCAGCAGCTCCAGCGTGGTCCGGCTCGCCGCCGACAGCGCGACGAAGTTCTCCCGGTTGCCGTGCAGGAAGTCGCTCAGCTGCGCCGACGCGGCGTTGACGCTTCCGATCAGCGCGGTGAGGTCGCCGGACCGCTCGGCGAGGGTGGTGCTGGGGACCGTGAGATCGGCCAGCGCGCGCAGGATGTCCGGCGCGGCGGTCGTGTAGGTGCCCGCGACGTCGGCCAGCAGGCTGATGTCGGCACGCACCTGCGGCAGCTGCGGGTTCACCTCGGCCAGCAGGGTGTCCAGCCGGACGACGGTGTCGCCGATCTGCTCGCCGCGCCCGTCCAGCGCCTGGGCCAGCGCGCCGAGGGTGGCGGCGAGCTTCTCCGGCTGCACCGCCTGCAGCAACGGCAGCAGGTCGTCGAGCACCCGTTCCAGCTCGATGGACGTGCTGCTGCGGTCCTGGCCGATCACGTCGCCGGCGGCCAGCGGGCGGGGCGCGGGGTGCTCGGGCAGCACCAGGTCGATGTAGCGCTGACCGAACAGGGACTTGGGCAGCAGCCGCGCGGAGACGTTGGCCGGCAACAGGTGCACGTGCGCCGGGTCGAGGGCGAGCTCGATCTCCGCACCGGATCCGGTGGAGCGCACCGCCCGCACCTCACCGACCCGCAGGCCGCGCACCTTGACGTCGGCGTTGGCCTCGAGCTGGTTGCCGGCGTGCGAGGCCTGCAGGGTCACCGGCACGACGGTGGTGAACTTCTTCTCGTACACCGCGATCGCCAGCCAGCACAGCAGCACGATGATCAGTCCGAACGCGACTCCGGCGAGCTGGTGGCCGAGCCGCCTTCCACGGGCCCCGGTCATCCGGCGATCCTCACCGTCGTCGTGGCGCCCCAGATCGCCAGGCTGAGCAGGAAGTCGAGCAGGCTGGTGAGCACGATCGCGGTGCGCACCGCGCGGCCCACCGCGATGCCGACCCCGGCCGGGCCGCCGCTGGCCTGGTAGCCGTAGAAGCAGTGGGTCAGGATCACCCCGACGCTGAACACCAGCACCTTGACGAACGACCACACCACGTCCTCGGCGGGCAGGAAGAGGTTGAAGTAGTGGTCGTAGGTGCCGGCCGACTGGCCGTAGACCACCACCGTGGTGGCGCGCGCCGCGGCGTAGGAGGTGAGCAGGCCGATCACGTACAGCGGCACGATCGCGATGAGCCCGGCGACGATCCGGGTGGTCACCAGGAACGGCAGGCTGCGGACGGCCATCACCTCGAGCGCGTCGATCTCCTCGGAGATCCGCATGGCGCCGAGTTGCGCGGTGAACCCGGATCCCACGGTCGCCGACAGCGCGAGCGCGGCCACCAGCGGCGCGATCTCCCGGGTGTTGACGTAGGCGGAGAGGAACCCGGCGAAGGCCGACGTGCCGATCTGGTTCAGCGCGGAGAAGCCCTGCAGGCCGACGACCGTGCCGGTGAACACGCACAGCCCGACCATCACGCCGATCGTGCCGCCGATGACGGCCAGCGCGCCGGTGCCGAAGCTCACCTCGGCCAGCAGCCGGACGACCTCGCGGAAGTAGCGGGTGACGGTGAGCGGGATCCAGCCCAGCGCGCGCAGGTAGAACAGCAACTGCGCGCCGAACGCGGCGAGCGCGTCGCCCGGCTTGGTGGCCGCCGCGCGGAGTCGGCTGTCGGTCATGCTCACGGTTCAGCTCCCCTTCGCCGGCACGAGCTGCAGGTACAGCGCCGTGATCACGAAGTTGACGAAGAACAGCAGCAGGAAGGTGATCACCACGGATTGGTTCACCACGTCGCCGACGCCCTTCGGGCCACCGCGTGGGTTGAGCCCGCGGAACGCGGCGACCACCCCGGCGAGGAAGCCGAAGATCAGCGCCTTCAGCTCGCTGACCACCAGGTCGGGCAGCTGCGCCAGCGCGGAGAAGCTGGCCAGGTACGCGCCGGGCGTTCCGTCCTGCACGATGACGTTGAAGAAGTAGCCGCCACTGACGCCGACCACGCTGACCATGCCGTTGAGCAGCACCGCGGCCAGCATCGCGGCGACCACCCTCGGCACCACCAGCCGGTGCACCGGGTCGACGCCGAGCACCTGCATGGCGGCGATCTCCTCGCGGATCGTGCGGGCGCCGAGGTCGGCGCAGATGGCGCTTCCGGCCGCGCCGGAGATCACCAGCGTCGTGACGATCGGGCTGGCCTGCTGGATCACCGCGAGCACGCTGGCCGCGCCGTTGAACGACGCCGCGCCGATCTGCGCGGTGAGCGAGCCGAGCTGCAGGGTGATCACCGCGCCGAACGGGATGGCGACTAGCGCGGCGGGCAGGATCGAGACGCTGGCGACGAACCAGAACTGCTGGACGATCTCCCGTGGCTGGAAGGGTCGCCGGAACATCAGCACCAGGACGTCCAGCGCCATGGTGAACAGCCGGCCGAACTCGCGGGCCGCCCCGGTGGCGGCGCGGACGGCCGGCTCGGCCAGCGACGGCGGCGCGGTCACCGGCGACTCCCCTCGGTCGGTGCGTTCGGCTCGTCGGGCGGGCAGACGGTGATGCAGCGCACGGAGAGCGTGGTTCGCAGGTCGTTGTCGGGGCCCGGGATCAGGCCGTTGAGCAGTGGATCGAGGTCCTCGGTGGCGCCGCAGCCGGTGAACTCGGGGAGGTCGAACGTGGTGTGCAGCTCGGCCGGCGGGCTGCCGGGGACGAGCGGGATGGTGCCCTGCAGGCGGATGACCAGCGGGGCCTCGGTGCGGCAGTCCGGTCCCTCGCCGACCGGCACCTTGTCCACCTCGACGTCGCGCAGCCGGAGGAAGAGCTTCGCCGTCACGTCGACCTCGGCGGACAGCGGGTTGAGGATCACCCGCTTGAGCTCGCCCTCGGCGGGGCCGTCGGGGATGAGCTCGGCGGTCGCGGTGTTCGGCACGAAGCGGAAGATGACGAAGTAGCCGGGGCTCGGTGGGATGTCGAGCGTTCCGGTGATCTTGCGGTTGATGAGGTCGACGACGGAGTCGAACCGGCCCCGCTTCAGCACCAGGTCCGAGCCGAGCCGGGCGATCCGGGCGCGGCCGTCCACCCAGTACGACGCCGGCAGGCCGGGCGGCGCGGCCTGGGGTCGCGCCTCCCGCGGGGTTCGCGGCTCCGGCGCCGGGGCCTGCTCGGGGCCGCCGACGAGGGACACCGTGCCGAGGGGGCCGGCCTGGCCCGGGTCGGGCAGGCAGACCACATCGTCACTCCGCTCTCCCTTGTGGACGGTCAGTGCGGGCACCGCGGCCTCGAGCTCGACGGTGACGGCGCCGTGGTCGCCGGTGGGGATCGGGGGGACGTCGAGCTCGACCGGCAGCCGCAGCTCGCCGGACTCCGGCAGCCCGGTCTCGGGCAACGGCCGCGGGTCCACGGTCACCGGGGCCCTCTCGGGCCCCTCGGTGCGGGCGAGCAGCCCGACGCCGAGGTCGCCGCCGACCGCGGTGACGCCGGCGTCCCGGAGCGTGTCGACCAGGTCGGCCGGCAGGACCACCGCCGCGGCCAGCAGCGGGACGGTGACCGGTGACCCCGCCGGCACGCTGGCCGGCAGGGTCACCGTGAGGTCGATCCGCACCGCGGCGGATCCGGTGTCGAACCCGCAGGTGCCACTCACCGTCCTGCCGACCGGCCCCGCGTGCGCCGCGCCGGCGACCAGCAGCGTGGTCGACAGCGCGGCGCCGAGGCCGGCGACGGCGAGGCGGGCGGCAGGGCCGCGTGCTCCGGGCGACCTCATCCAACGAACTCCCGTTCTACCGTCCGGTGCTGGTCACGTGGACTCAGGAGACGGTCACGGTGGCCAGGGACGGGTCCTGCCCCGCGTCCATCGTGCAGGGCAGGTCGAAGGTGCCCAGCGAGGTCTCCGAGCCGTCGGCCCGCCGCGGGGTGACCCGGCCGGAGAACTCGTCGCCGACGGCGAAGCTGACCTGGCCCGCGCTCTGCACGGTGAGGCTCGGGACCTCGCCGACGATGTTCACGGTCATCGAGCCGGACTCCGGGACCGGCGTGGACGGGATCCGCATCCCGTTCAGCCGGACACCCAGCGGCGTGCCGTTGATGTCGACGTCGACGTTCGGGGCGGCGGTGCCCTCCACGGTCGCGGCGCCGACCAGCCGCATCGCGTCGGTGATCTCCGCGTCGATCTCGACGGCGACGTTGAAGCCGGTGACGTCGATCGGGGTGCCGGCGGGTACCGAGTCGGGGAAGGTCGCGGTGATCTGCGCGGTCACCGACCGCTGCCCGACCAGCGGGAACTCGCAGGAGAAGTTCAGCGACTTGTTGACCTCGCCGGTGGTGCGAACCGGGTCGTCCGTGGCCGTGGGCGCGGCCGCGGCGGTGACGGCGCCGGTCAGCGCCAGCACGGACGCCGACGCCACCACCAAAGCGATCCTGCGGGTTTTGGCGAAGAGCGCTCGGGACATACGTGTCCTCCTCGTCGAAAGCACGAAAATATGGGCCGGTGATTGTTGTGCACACTGTTCCACCACCGGCCGTCCAGGGCGTACGGCAGTTCTCACAGCCGGCCCGGTGAACGGCGTCAACACATTCCGAGAACCGAACCGACTGACGAGTAGGTTAGCGACGTGGGGTGCCGGCGACAAGCCACGGGAACGCCGTGAGCAGCACGGATAATGGCCCCGGAAAGGAAATTGTCACGGGGATGAAGGGTTTTCGGCCGGGTGTTGTGGCACCGCTCACTGCGGAGGCGGCGGGAACGCCTCGGCATCACCCGGACGGCTCCGTCCGTCCGGGTCTGCCGCGCGTCGCTCGACAGGGCGGCGCTCGGCCCGACACCACCCGCGTGGGTACGAAAAGCGCCCTGAAGGCCACCCGCACGGCGGGTGGCCTTCAGGGCCGCGTCGGTGGGAGTCCGGCCGATCAGTCGCCGGCCGGGGGCTCCTCGGGGGTGTCCTCGGTCAGCGGCTCGTTCGCCGGCAGCCCGAACTCCCGGCGGATCGCCTCGAAGATGGGTGTGCCGACCTCGCCGACCTCGCCGACCTCGTCCGCGGGCACCTCGACGGTCTGCATGGCTTCTCCCTTCCCTCCCCGCATGGGACGCAACCGCCACGCGGTTCGTTCTGTGACCCGGAACCCATCCCCGCGCCGGGACACAGCGTGTAACTCGAAGTAAGGCTAACTACGCCGTTCGGGTGGTATCGAGGGTTCTGTACCCCACGTCACCCCGGTTCACTCCACCCACTCGTGCGACGCCACCCCCATCCGGGACCAGCGGTGCAACCCGGCGAGGAAGACGTGGGATCGGAACACCACCTCGGCCGCCGACTCCCCGGCGCTCGACGGCCCCGGCTCGCCCAGCGACACCGACACCATCCGGTCGATCCGGGCCGCGGCCGCCCGGTCGTCGGCACCGGGCTCGGGTTCGGCGAGCCGGCGGTGGACGTCGGCGGGCAGGTACCGGTCGGCGATGGTGCACTGCACTCTGGTCAGCGCCGACGCGAGCGCCTCGGCGGCCGGGCGCAGCGCCGGCCGGTAGCCCGCGGCCAGCAGCGCGGCGACCGCGCCCTCGGCGACGTGTCGCAGCGCCGGCTCCGGATCGTACTCGGTGCGGTACGAGCGGTAGGTGAACGCCACCAGCGGATAACGGTGCACGATCTCCTCGACCGCCCTGAGATGCCCGGCCCACTCCCGGCAGCGGTCGCGAACCTGGTCGACGCCCCCTTCCGCGAGGCAGTCGGCGACGAGGGTGGCGCCGCCGCCGGTCCTGGTGTCGTCGTGCAGGGCGAGGGTGAACCGGTTGCGGGCGCCCACCCCGTTGACGACCTCGATCACATAGGTGGCCATGCCGGTGAACATCGTGAACCCGGCCGCGGCCCCGGCCAGCGACAGCAGCTTGGCCGCCGTCGACACCGGGGTCACGTCGCCGTAGCCGAGCACGGTGACGGTGCCGCCGGCGAAGTAGACCGCGTCGGCGAAGGTCAGCGGCTCGAGGGCGGGGATCGCGGTGAACTCCGACATCAGCGGCCACGCCGCCACGGCAAGGCCGAGCACCAGCAGCGCGATCCAGCTGACGAAGGTGACCGTCACGAGCACCGGGCCGGCCAGTCCCAGCAGGTGGCGCCGGGTCCTGGGCCAGCGGGCGCCGATCCCGGTGGCCAACCACCACGAGCCGCGGCGGACGCCGCTGGCGACGAGGCCCTCCGCGTCGGGATGCAGCACGGTCACCGCGGCCTCGACGACCACGAACGCCATCAACGCTAGCCCGGCCCAGGTCAGCAACTCCACCCGATGGTGGTACCCAGGAACCGGACCTTTCGATCATCTGTCCCCGAACCGGGCCAGCGCTGCCGATTCTCGCCGGCCTTCTTGCCGGCCGGGCAATGCCGCGCCACCCCTTCGGAGTACGCCCGAGCCCGCCGACCACGAGATTCACCGTGCAAAGGGGGAGAAAAAATTGCCACCAACGCAAAGCAGCGAAATCCGGTGGCGGAGAACTATTCTGTGGGTCATGCGTCCGAAACGTGTGATCGAAGTGAGCAACGAGGAGATTTGGACCGCCTGGCGCACCGTGCGCATTCTCAACGGGGACCGCGAAGGGAAGTCGATCGACGTCTTCTCCGCCGAGCTGCGGGACGCGCACGCGGCGGTGGGGCACCAGGGCGTGTTCAACGGGATGGGGGTGCTGCTGAAGGTGCTGCTCGAGTGGGCCGCCGAGGACCTCGTGCTCGGGCCCGACCAGCACGACGCGGTGAGCACCGTCCTGCCGCCGCTGCTGCGTCGGTACCGCCGGACGGTGCCGGAGCAACTGCTGGACCTCACCCCGATGGTCGCCGGGGCGATGGCCGCGGCGTTGCTGGACCACGACGTCGTGGAGTGGCGGGACCAGTACGGACCGCCAGGTCCGGGGGAGCTGGCCGCGTACGGGTTCGTGGTGTGGATGGTGGCCGACTTCCTGGACGGCGAGTACCGGAAGGGAATCACGAACGAGCTGCTCGAGGCCGTCCTGTGCGAGCACGCCGGGTGAGGTCGGCGGCGGCTGGAAAAAGCTCGGCGGATGTGTCGATCCGGTCGAGGCCCGCTCGACGCGTAGGCAGAGCACGCCGGAACGGGCCAGCGCCGGTGACGAAGGAGCACGACATGCGGTTCATGCTGCTGCTGAAGGCGAACGAGCAGTCCGAGGCCGGGGCCATGCCCAGCGAGGCGGAGCTCGCCGCGATGGGCCGGTACAACGAGGAGATGGTGAAGGCGGGCGTGCTGCTCGCGGGCGAGGGCCTGCACGCGAGCGCGAGGGGCGCCAGGGTGACCTTCGGCAGGGGGCGGACGAAGGTCGTCGAGGGGCCGTTCGACGGGACGAGGGACCTGGTGGCCGGTTTCTGGATCATCCAGGCCAAGTCCTGGGAGGAGGCCCTCGAGTGGGTGAAGCGGTGCCCGCAGGGGGAGCACGAGTTCGAGATCGAGGTGCGGCAGGTGGTCGAGGCCGAGGACTTCGGCGAGGAGTTCACCCCCGAGCTGCGGACGCGGGAGGAGCGGCTGCGCGCCGAGGTCGCCGGGAAGGCGTGACCGCCGTGGTGTCGGGCGGGCGACCGCCCCACACCCCTGGTCAGGCCGCCGCGACGGGGGCGACCGCGAGCGGAACCGGCTCGGCCGCCGTGGCCGGCCGCGGCGGCCGCAGGGCCAGCGCCGCGACGGACGTGGCCACCAGCGTGGTGAGCCCGGCCAGCAGCAACGCCGGCCGCGGGCCGAGGCCGTCGCACAGCCAGCCCAGCAGCGGCGCCCCGACCGCGCCGGCCGCCGCCGCGACGGCACCCTCCACCGACAGCATCCGGGCCCGCATGTCCTCGACCGCGTCGAGTTGCACGCGGGTGCTCTTGATGGTGTCGATCAGCACCGCGCCCGCGGCGATCGGCAGGATCATCGCGGCGAAGCCGAGCATGCCGGGGACGAAACCGCTGACCGCCTGCAGCACGCTGGTGACGGCCGCCGCGCCGAGCAGGAGCGGCATGGTGAGCTCGCGGGCGCGGGCCGCGACGAGGCCGCCGAGCACCGTGCCGACCGCGAACACCGAGGACAGCACGCCGTAGCCGGCGGCGCCGGTGCCGAGCGGGCCCTGGGTCATCGCGGCCATGGTGACCTGGTAGTTGCGGCCAAGGCCGGACAGCACGAAGCCGAGCGCGAACAGGATCAGCAGGAGCCGGTGGCCGCGCAGGTAGGCGAGGCCGGGGCGGACGCCGGCGCGGTCCGGCGGGCTGACCGCGAGCGGGTGCAGCTCGTCCCGGCGCATCACCAGGATGGTCGCGATCACGGCGAGGAAGCTGGCCGCGTTGCACAGGAACAGCGGCAGCTCGCCCGCGGTGGCGGCGAGGACACCGGCCACGCTCATCCCGAGGACGCGCCCGGCGGAGTTGATGATCGAGTTCAGCGCGAGGGCGTTGCCGAGGTCGGCCCTCGGCACGACCTGGCCGGCGAACCGGCCGAGCGCGGGGCCCTCGAAGGTGCCCACCAGCCCGGACAGGGCGGTGAGCGCGTAGATCGCCGGGAGCGGCAGGTCTGCCCACACCATGGCGGCGAGCAGCAGCGCGATGAGCAGGTGGGCGGTCTCACCGAGCAGGATGATCCGCCGTGGTGGGAAGCGGTCGGCGAGCGCGCCCGCCCAGGGGCCGAGCAGCAGTGCCGGCAGGGTGCTCAGCAGAACCGAGATGCCGACCGAGGTCGCCGACCCGGTGCGGGCGAGGACCAGCCAGTTGAGCCCGAGCACCTGCATCCAGCTGCCGGTCACCGAGACGAGGTCGGCCGAGGCCCAGAGGCGGTAGTTGCGGTTTCCGAGCGCGCGAAACATCGGCGGCAGAGTGCGCCGCAATGGTTTTCCTTTCCGAGACCGGGCGCGCCCGTTTCCGGTCGGCAGCCCAATGGTGCGTGGTTCAGCGGCCCGACCTCGGGTCGGGCGCCGCCACGCTACCCGGAGCGCCCAGGAATTGTCGCCTCGATGTGTGTCGTGATCGCGACACCGCCGCGGCGTAACGCTTCTACTGGTGGTGTATTCCGCGCCACACCCTGTCGGCGAGTGCGCTGCCGGCAGTCAGGGCACGCTCCGCCCCTGGAAGCCCACCCGCTCGTGTGGACCACGTCACCCCTAGTCGAAGCGATGGCGAGGCTGCTTCCTCGGCCTCGCCGAGGCCTCGGGCGCCTTCCGGTGAACGTCTCGGGAGCCGAGACGTCCATTCGCATCGCTTCACCCTTGCCCCGAGTACCCGGGCCGGCGCACACTGTGATCACCAGCCCTTCACCCCTTATTCAGCAAACAGAGTCTCCCCTTCCCCTCGCTCCTTCTTCTGAACCGAGAAAAGCATCAGACGAAACGGACAGGAGTCCCACCCGTGCCGGAAAGCGGACAGCGCATCCGACGAGAGGACAATCGCACGACGCGCATGGTGTTCCGAGCGACCAGGACGACCGGATTGCCGACGCGCCAGCTGAACAGGTTGCGCCACCTGGCCGCCAACGAGGCCCGCGCACCCGCCGGCCTCGCGGCCGCCGACGCACCCTGCGCGGTGGAACGACGCCTCCTCGCGACCACCGTCGGCGCGCGGCTACGTCACCTGCGCCAGGCGGCCGACCTCACCCAACGCCAGCTCGCCGAGCACGCGGGCTGCTCCCGCCACACGGTAGGCAGGCTCGAACGCGGCCGCCTCCGCCCCGAGCCGGCTTCCCTCCGCCGCCTCCTGGTCCCCCTGACCCGCAACGGCAAAGAGTGCGAGAAGGCATGGCTCGAACTCCGCGCCCTGGCGACCGCCGCAAGGCAGATAGCCAACCGAACCCCACCCTGACCGCCCAACCAGCCATCACATCGAAGGCGACGAGCACCAGGCCGGGAGCAGAGAACCAGCTGTCAGCGAAGCAGAACCATCCCCGCACGCGTGGGGATGGCGACTCCTTGCCCCGAAGCACCCGCTTGCGAATCGAACCACCCCCGCGTGTAAGGGGAGCACGCTTCTTGACCTGCGGATACGCCGACCCTGATATCGTGTGGGCGAGGTCCCCGCGAGCGCGGGGAGATGGTGGGCTGCGGCCCACCTCTCCCGCGACAAAGACTATCCCCGCTCGGCGGAGGACGGAGGGAGCCTGTGAGTGTCGCGATCGGGGAGCACGTCGGCCCGTGGACGATTGCGGACGTGGAAGCTCTCGCTGACGCCGGTGATCACTCTCGGTACGAGTTGCTCACACCCGGTGTTCTGACCGCGAGTCCGGCTCCGGGATTTCCCCATCAACGGGCGTCGCGTCGTCTGGCGAACGCGCTCGAACAGGCCGCGCTGACGGCGGGCGCAGCCGTCGAGGTCCTGGAAGCGGTGAACGTGGAGGCACCCCGCGGGCGCCTGGCTGTGCCGGACATCGCCGTCATCGAGCGCGAGTTCGCGGCCACCGACCCGACTCGATGCCCGCCCGGCACCGTGCTGGCGGTGGTCGAGATCGTCTCACCGGGCAGCGAGCCACATGACCGGTTGATCAAGCCTCAGCTCTACGCGGACACCGGCATCGCGTTCTACTGGCGTTTCGAGCTGACTCCGGAACCACACATCGTCGTCTCGGAACTGCGCCGAGGCCAGTACATCGAGACTGTGACCGCCCCGGCTGGCGCGCGCTCCGTGATTCCCTGCACCTTCCCGGTTGAGCTCGACCCCGCCGAACTGGTCCGCCAGTAACGGTCGCTCCACTCCCTGGCGCAAACGAAACCCACTCCCGCGGCCCAAGGGGAGGCAGAGAACTTCCACTCCCGATCCGACGCGACGCAACGACCGTGAGTGGACCATCCCCGCGCCCGCGGGGAGCACCGGACTGCGCCCACGCGAGGGGCGTTGTACCAGTCGACCATTCCCGCGCGTGCGGGGAGCACTACACCCAGGCTCCCGACGACCCGCCGGCGGTGGGACCATCCCCGCGCGTGCGGGGAGCACTGACCGCCCCCGGCGCCGGCCGCGTCAGCGGCGGGGACCATCCCCGCGCGTGCGGGGAGCACGCCATCGGCGGCCGCTCGTACCGAGGGAAGTAGGGACCATCCCCGCGCGTGCGGGGAGCACTTCTGCGGCGTCAATGTAATTTTGCTTACTGTCGGGACCATCCCCGCGCGTGCGGGGAGCACGAGATCCCGGACCCAATCGCGTTCCCCGAGGAGGGACCATCCCCGCGCGTGCGGGGAGCACGGTGTGTACCAGGATTCCGGTGTCACCCTGAACGGACCATCCCCGCGCGTGCGGGGAGCACCTACGAGCAAGGGCTAGTCAATGCCTTCTGACAGGACCATCCCCGCGCGTGCGGGGAGCACTACGGATCGGTACTCCGGCATCCTCCTCCGTCCGGACCATCCCCGCGCGTGCGGGGAGCACCCTCGGCCGACCGGGGCGCCTGGTCGCCCCTGCGGACCATCCCCGCGCGTGCGGGGAGCACACTTGTTGACCTGCGTGTTTGTCCGGGCCTGAGGCGATTTTCATTTACTTTGTAGTGTAAAGTAAAGAGCTGGGTGCCGGCGCCGGCTAGCGGGTGCCGAAGCGGCGGCGCCGGCTGGCGCGGCTCCAGCCGACCGACCTTGGGGTGTCGTTCTTCAGCAGGGACTCCTCCACGGGACTGGGCCGGAGCATCAGGTGCACGCCCTCGAAATCCACCGGCCGCCACTCGTGCTCGTGCACCTCAAAGGCCAAGCCCTGCTCGTTGCGCGCGGAGTACACCATGATCGCCCGGCCCGACTTGACCATCTCCACGACCCGCTCCCACACCAGAGCCCGCACCCGTGCGTTGATCGTGCCGACGAACACCCCGGGCGCGATCTCGAGCAGCCAGCGGGTGAGGTGCCCGCGCAACCCGACGGGGCACGCCGCCACCACGATGACGGTCACGGTTCGTCGCTTCCGTACGAGACTCCGCCGGCGACCTCGCGGCCGTCGTAGTCCCACAGCATCACGACATCGGGGTCGTCGAACGCTTCCGGCCCGTACTCCACCACGTCGTCGTCCTCACCGAGCAACGTTTTGACATCCTCGACGCACTGGTCGAGAAAGGAACCGTCGCGCATGTGGTCACGAATTGCACGCCTGGTCTCGGCCCCGATGTCGGCCACTTCCCGCGCGGCGATCTCGAACGCGATGGGAATCGTCACGTCGGCCTTGTAGATGTCGGCGATGTCGAAGACGAACGAGCGCACGTGTCCCGTGTGCACGAAACCCAGTCCCGGCGCGCAACCCAACGCCACGATTACCGCGTGGACCACTCCGTACAGGCTCGTGTTCGCGGCCGACAGCGCCTGGTTCACCGGGTTCCCGCTGGCGAAGTCGCCCGGGTCGTACTCGCGTCGCCGCCACGGGATGCCGGTGCGCTGGGCGTGCTCGCGATACAGCCGGCGCACCCGCGCGCCTTCCCGTCCGCGCAGCTGCTGCATGGTGAGCCCCGAGGTGTCCCCATCGGGGAAGCGCATCGCGTACATCCGGCGTGCCACCCGCAGGCGTGACTCGCGGTTCGACACCAGCCTCGCCTGCGCCTCCAGCAGACGGGACGAGCGGGCCAGCGAGCGGCCGTGCGCGTAGTAGCGGACGCCTCGCTCACCCACCCACACGGCCGTCGACCCGCTCTCGGCCAGCAGGACCATCGCCTGCTGTCTCACGGTGGTGCCCGGGCCGAGCAGCAGCGCGCCCACCGTGGCCGCGGGGATGTGCACCGTGCCGCGTGCGTCCCGCGCCGTGATCGCGTTCGCGTCGCGGTGCACCACGCAGTGCTCCAGGTACAGGAACCCGACCCGGTCCTGCGCTCGGGTGAGGTGGGACAGCGGCACCGGCCGCGCGCCGGGGATCTCGGGCACGGCTCACCGGGCCCTGGCGAGGGTGAGCAGGCCGCAGCCGTAGCCCTTGGCCGGGCCGATGCCGGAGGTGAGCGCGCGCCGCAGTGCCGCCGGGTCGGTGACCTCCAGGACGCCCTCGAAGGTCGCGGTGGCGATGACCACCTCGCTGCCCCGCCGGCTGAACCGCAACGTCCGGCGGCCGCGGACCGCCAAGTCCGGCTCCCCGCTCTCCCCGTTCACCACCGCGAAGCCGTGCTTGCCGATGCGCTTCAGCAGCCACGCCGTCTGGTGGGTGGCGGTCACGTGCCCGAACCGCTGCGACCGCTTGGCCTCCGCCGACTTGCGCCGGCTGACCACCGGGTTCGCGGTGAGCCGGAACGCCCACCGGTCCCCCGCCGCCAACCGGTCGAGCAGCGGCGCGTAGTCGCGGGTCTCCCACGCCGGTTTCGGCTCCTCCCACCCCTGGGTGGTCGACCCGGCGACCTCGGCGAGGTCGTCCAGCTCCGGCCGATGTGGACTGACCAGGTACAGCACCGTGCCGCCGGTGGTGTGGTCCACCCGCCACAGCACGCGCCCCTCACCGGACTCCCGCGGCCGATCGGACGAGCACACTGCGGCGACGGCGGCATGCAACGCCTGTGGTGACGCCAGCAGCTCGCGCGCGGCGCGACGTGCGGTGTCGAACTCGAAACGGCTCAGGAACATCAACCGTCACCTCGCGGAAGGACGTCCATCGGATCATGTCGGTCGGGTGAAGCGTCGACGGGCGGGGTCTCGACGGTGACGGCTTCCCGGATCACCGCCCGCCACCCGTACCGGCGATGTCGCGGATCGAAGCTGACCGGCTCGTCCCGGACCAGGATCGCCCTCGGGTCGTCGGGCGGGCAGTCCACCACGACGTCGAGGTCCACCGTCGGAGCGCCGTGCTCTTCTCGCACACGTTTCGATGCCTGCCACGGCACGCTCTCCAGCGCGTCACGAACGCCGCCCGAACGCAACTCGACCCACAGTGGCCCCGCCGGAGGGCAGGAACGGCGGCCGAGGTAGAGCGGGAACACCGGCCGGCGGATGGCGTCCCGCAGCTCCTCGACCACCCCGTCGTCGCCCTCGACGGCGGCGAGGAACACCGCGTCGGCGAGGTAGAACCGGTAGGACAGCGGCAGCGGCGGTCCGTCGAGGGGCCGCGCGGTCTGGAAGTCGCGCTCGACCCGGCCCGGCTGGTCGACCCGCACACCGACTCGCAGCGCGGCGAGGTCCTCGATCGAGTCGGTGCGCTTCCGGCCCATGGCCGCCGCGAGCAACCCGACGATCCCGCTCTTGCTGGGCTCGCGGTCGGTGCCGCGACGGCTGAACCGGCTGCTGGTGCCCCACGACTGCAACGGCGCGGCCAGCCGCAGCACCAGCACACTCATGCCGACCCGACCAGGCGCCGCCCGACCAGGTCGCCGATCGACCCGACCGCGGTGTCGAACGACACCCGGTCACCCAGCTCGGCCAGTGCCGCGCCGCGCTCCCCGACGGCGACGCTGAACGCCGCCACCGGCCGCTCGTCGTAGGTCTCGTGCACGTCGCGGCCGTACGCCACCAGCCGACGGGCGGCCGTGCCGATCCGCCCGCCGTTCGCGCGATCGGGAATCGCCTCCTCGAACGCGCCCACGAAGTTGACCGGCTGCGTCTTCCGCACCACGAGCAGCACCGCGTCCGGCAGGGTTCGATTGGCGAAGGTGTTCTGCTTGCCGGTGGGCATGCTGGTGACGAACGCGCGGACGAACGCCTCCACCGCGCGCCGAGTGGCCTCGTCGTCACCCAGGTTGTCCCGCAACCGGTCGACGTCCACCGTGGCGTAGCGGTACATCGTGGACGAGTTGAACTCGACCGTGCCGATCATCCCGGCCCCGGCGTCCTCCTCGGGATCGTCGCGCTTGTGGTCGTCGACGGCGGTGTAGTAGTCGAACTCGGTACTCACCTCGTGCACGCTCAACGCGTGCGCGACCTGCACCGCGGCGTCGACGTTGAGGTCGGTGTCGTCGGCCACCATCCGGCCGAACAGCGCCACGTCCACCGAGTTCCGCTGGTCGGCGCGCGCCTTGGCGTCCTTCTTATCGATGCTCACCGCACCGTCGCTCGCACGGGCCGCGGACACGGCCAGCTCGGCGAGAGCGCTCACCTGCGCGTCGCTGAGGAAGAGCAGGTATCCGGACTCGTCCGGCCCCTCCTTCCGCGGCTTCTTGAGCTTGATGCCGGCGGCCGTGAGAACCGCCTTGGCCAGCTCCTCGGCGCGGTCCCCGAGCGTGGGATCCTGCTCCACGATGCGTTCGGTGAGCAGCTCGACCACCCGCTTCGTCCGCACGCCCAACTCGCTCGGTTCCAGCAGGTCGGAGAACGTGTTCCGGGTCGCCCGCTTCCACGCCTGGCTGGACACCCTGGCCCGCCGCCGACCGCCGTACATCGCGGTCTTGGGGCTCCCGGTGTCGTCCCGGTTCATGTTGCTCGGCGGGACGGTCTGGATGATGTGGACCTCCACAATGGTGCGTAGCACTGATCCTCAGCTTTCCTCGGGCGAGTCGGACTCGGATGTCGTGTTGCCGTTCTTCTTGAACTGACTGAAATAGAAGTCGCGCCCCCAGGCCAGCCGGACCCGCTCGGGTCCGCCGGCGGCTCGCTGCCACCACAGCAGCTGCTCGGCGAGCGTCGCGTAACCAAGCGGGATCCGGGCGGTCCGCAGTTGCTGGACCAGCCCGCGGAGATGGTGCGCGAGCTCGTCGAGGTCCGCGGACGTCCCCAGCATGTGGAACCGTCGCAGCACCGGGTGCCGTTCCGGGATCTCGTCTCCGCCGACCAGCCGCCGCGCGGACCTGCCGAGCCCGAACTCGCGACCTTCCCGGTGCATCGGTTCCCTCAGCGCCTGCTGGTGTACGGCGTAGAGCGTGAGCGCGAGATGGGTGGCCGTTTCCGCCTGGGTGGGACCGTCGGGTGGGTTCGGCCCGGCGAGGTCGGGATGGAGGGTGTACTGCAGGACGTCGGGATCGGAACCGGTCGGCTTGCCGACGGCCCGACGCAGCCTGGCGAGTGCCGCGACGCTGTCGGACTGGTTCTTGAGCACACCGTGCTGCAGCGCGCGAATCCTGGCGCCGACAACGGTGTGCACCGGGTGGCGCGCGGGACGGTCCACGCCAACTGTTGCGACTTCTGTCACGAGACTCTCCGAACTCGATGTCAGGCGGACGTCCTCGCGTCCTCATGGGCGTAGGGCAGGGCCTCGCGCAGCGCGCGCCGAAACCACTCGACGGCGTGCGTGGCGGTGAGCGGGCGGTTGTTGACCCATCGGCCGACCCAGGCGGCCTCGGGAGCGCGCCGTCGCAGGTCGTCGGCGAGTTGGCGGATGATCCGCTCGGCCCGCCGATGCCAGGCGACCTGTGCGGCCACCGGGTCGATGTCCGGGCCGAGGCCGGTGAGCCACTCGCGGAAGGGCCGGTCCAGCTCGGCGTAGGCCAGTTCCACGGCACGGGTGCGCTCGGCGACGTCGGCCGGGTCGGGCAGTCCGGGACTGTTCGGCGGAACCTTTCCCGCGGCGCGGGCGAGGTTGAGCGCCAGCTGACCCAGCGCCCTGGCCGCCTGGTCAGCCGCGTCCACACAGGACAGCGCGACACCCACGAGGTGGGGAGCGCCGTGCCGCAGCAGTTCGGCGTGCAGCGGCAGCACGTCGTCGATCACCTCGTCGGTGACGGAGCTCTGGCTGCCGTAGACCATGCCGATGACGCGGATCCGCACCTGGAAGTTCCGGTCGAGGATCTCCTCGTCTGTGAGGGTGGCCAGCCACTCGAGCACCCCCGCGGGCAGCCCGCTGGCCGCCTCCCTGGACTGCGGCGTGAACGCACCGGGCAACAGGGACTGCAGGCCACGCCACACGGCGCGTTCCGGGTTGTGCTCCAGTGGCATGTAGACCACGGCCTCACCCAGGCGCTTCTGCTGCGCCTGGCTCCGCCGCCACCGGGTGTGCGGCTCCACCCGGTGCCTGTTCGGCGGGTCGCACGAGTCGCCGTTGCAGATCAACACCCGGGTGACCCGGTCGCCCTCGGCGACGAGCCGGATGCGTCGGCTCTGCCAGGTGTAGAGGTCCACCGGCCCGGTCGGCGCGGCTTCCTCGCGCACGGTCGGGCCGAGCGGCTTCCGTTCCCACGGGGGAAGGTCCGCGTCGAACGGCCGGGGGAAGACCTCGACCGGTATGAGGTTCAGCAGCAGCGTCTCGCGCAGCGTGACGGCCTGCGGAACCACTCCACCGAGCCGGCCCGACCAGCCGACGCCGATCGGGTAACCCTTGCCGTTCTTCACCCTGTCGTCGCCATCCGCGCCCGACTTGATGCCGGACGGGTCGAACGCCTGGCAGTGCACCAACCAGCGGGCCGCCTCGGCGAGGCTCACCGAGTGGATCGGGCCGAGCCGGGTGGTGAAGAACGGTCGGCCGTTGGGGACATCGGCGATGAGCTTGTTCAGCTCGGAGGTCTCGCCCTTCGTCGTGCACAGCCCGGCGACTTGGAAGAACGGCGTCTCCGGGTGCAGCAGGTCGAACCGGGACCGGTGCTGGTCGAGGTAGCGGGCGATCTCGTCGGCGGGCAACCGCTCCGACTCCCACAGCCTCTCCCAGTCGTCGACGGTCCGCGGCCCGTTGAGCGCCCGGTGCAGGATGGCGAGCAGCAGTCGCAGCAGCGCGAAGTCCTGGGTCGGCAGGTCGCCGAACACCGTGGCCACCTCGTGGGCGCGGGCGAACACGTCCACAAGAGACAGCTCCGCGAGCGCACCGTCCGCACCGTCCTTTTTCACCATGCGGACGGGCAGCCAGGGCTGCTCGACCAGGTCGAAGGTGGTCGTGTCAACGGCGGTCATGGATCAGCCCCCGGCGCGGGTCGTAGGTCAGAAGGAACTCGTCGCCACCGGCCCGGAGGGTCGCCCGCCGGTCGTCGTCCAGCGGGAGCACGAGGTGGCCGGCCAGCAGCGGTGACGTGGCGAAGCTGGTGAAGTAGTGGCGTTCGAGCTCCTTGATGACGTCGTCGATCACGCCCTCATGGGACAGCGCGAGCGGGAGCCGGAGCGCGCACGCGGCGATCACCTTCGCCAGGGCTGGCGGCATCGGTTGGTCGAGCGGGATCTGCCGATCGGGCGAGCGCTCGATCCAGTCCGGTGTCAGCACGCCGCCGTCGCGGTCCCGTCGCACCACCAGCACTTCTAGTGGCTCGGTGCCGTCCCGGACCTGGGCCGCACCGCGCGGACCGTCCGCGTCGCCGACGCCGGCCCTCAACCAGCCGATGAGGCTGGCGCCCTCACCGGGCTCGTCAAGCAGGAAGGCACTCGCCCGCTCACGGCGCCTCGCCGCGTCTGCTTCCGCCAAGCGGGCGGCGGCGAGCAGAGCCGGTTGCCAGCTCGGCGGACCCAGCGGGTCGCCCCCGTAGGCCCGCTGGACCAGTGGCGCGATGTCGTCGGGCAGGGTGATGGTCGACCGGCCGGCCAGCAGCGCCGCGGCGCGCAGCAATGGGTGCTCGGAGTAGACGCGGCGGGACCGCGGAATCGCGCGGATCGGCTCGGCGTGCCAGTCCTCGACGCCGACGATCGCGCAGCGTGGCTGGCGTAGCGGGGTGGGCCGGTCGCGCGGATGCCGGTGCAGGCGGCCGAGGCGCTGGAGGACCAGGTCGATCGGCGCGAGGTCGGTGACCATGAGGTCGAAGTCGACGTCGAGGGACTGCTCCACGACCTGGGAGGCGACCACGATGTGGGGCCCCTTCCGATCGTTGTCCGGGCCGGGCGGACCAAAGCGACGGACGAGCTCGGCGTCGAGCCGGGCCCGGTCGCAGGCGAGGAACCGGGAGTGGTTCACGGTGGTCTTCTCCGAGCCGAACTCCTCGGCGAGCCGATCGGCGGTCTCCTGCACGCGGCGGACGGTGTTGCGCACCACCACCGCGCAGCCACCGTCGGCGAGGTGGTGCTTCAAGTAGGCGACCAGTGAGTCGAGGTCGTCGGGCAGCCGGTCGACGCCGACCGGCTTCGGCGGGGTGTCGTCCGGGACGGCGTGCGGAGTGGGGTCGGCCGAGCTGGAGATCGCGGGGTAGGTGATACCCCCTCGGGGCTCGCTGACCTGTTCCCCTCGGCCGGTCGAGTAGGCCCGCAGGAGGTCGGCGCGGCGGGCGGCCGGCAGGGTGGCCGAGAGCAGGACGACGGGGACGCGGTAGGCGCCCAGCCAGTGCAGCACGCGGTGCAGGTACTGGGACATGTAGACGTCGTAGGCGTGCACCTCGTCGATGACGACGACCTTCCCGGCGAGCGCGAGGTGCCGCAGCATCAGATGGCGGCTCTTCAGGCCGGCGAGCAGGACCTGGTCGATCGTGCCGACGACGAACGAGGCCAGCGACCCCTTCTTGTTCCCGCGCAGCCACTGGTGCACCACGATCGAGTCATCGTGGTCGTTTTTTACATGGTCGCCGATGCTCGCGAGCCATCTGGCCCGAACGAGGCCCTGGTAGTTGTCGTTGAGGGATGCCTTGCCATGGGCGAGTGTGACGTCGATCGGGGCGCCGGAATGGATCTGACGCAGTGCTCGCAACCATTCGGCGACCCGCCCGAACATGGCGTCGGACGTAGCGCGGGTGGGAAGCGCGACGAAACAACCTCCGGCGCCGGAGATCTGGGCGAGAACCTCGGCCGCCACCAGCGCGGCCTCCGTCTTGCCGACACCCATCGGGGCCTCGATCACCAGGATTCCGGGCTCGTGCTGATTACGAGCGGACTTGACCGCGGCGACCTGAACGGGGTGGGGTCGGGAGATACGCGGAAATCGTGCCCGGAACTCGGCATCGAGATCGGCCCCGAGTGGCGCCGGTGCCCATTTCGGCGGGAGGTCGAGCTCGCGCCACGCCCATTCCAGGCGCTGCCGGGTACGAGTGGCTTCCGGAGGGCGCGGCGGCAGTTCCGCCGTGGTGATCGGTTCGAGCTCGAACAGGTCGGCGTTCGACGCGATCCAGTCGGCGACGATCACGATGCCACTGAGCAGTACGAGGCTGGGCGGGGTGATCGTCGCGTCCCGGAACCGGCCCAGGACGTTCGGACCACCGATCAAACCGGTGACGTGCGCGAGCGCGTCCGACCTGGCCGTCTCCCAGGCGCCAGTACCGGCGAGGTGGGAGAACTCCCGGACCTTGGCGAGCTGGTCGCGTTCCGGCGCGACCCCGTGGTGACTGCCCACAATGGACGCCAACTGCGTCGCGATGCCTCGGCGGGGAAGGCCCAGTTCGGTCAACCAGTTCCGTACCGCGAGGTGCCCGACGAGAGAATGCGTGACCTGCCGCCGATCGCGCTCGTGTTGGAACCGAGGATCCGCGATCAGGTCGAACCGTCGCATCCGATCCGCCAGTAACGGAACTTGAACGGCGAAAGCCGGCGACAGCTTGCCGACATCGTGGATGCCAGCTAGCCAGGAGGCCAGAACGGGAACGTTCCGGGCGCCACCCGGAAGATCGCGGCCGATCCGCTCGACCACCTGCCGCGGAACCCACTCCTCCACCAGTCGCCTGGCGACGGCGGCACTGTCCTCCATATGCTGCGACAACGGCAGCCAGTGAGTGACCTCCCCCTGCTCACTCCGAACCGACTTGGCCCAGGCCGACAACCACGCAAGACTGTCACCCAAGCTATCGCTCCACAGTTGAGATGAGGCTGGTAACTCTCCTTTTCTCCACAGCCGGCCGGTTCGTTACGCGCCGGTCTGTGGTTACCCCAAACGGCCTAACACCATGCCTACTCGAGAAGACGTTTAAGCCGAGACGCAGCCGCCAGGGCAACCGCAGAGGCTGAACTGACACCCCCGAGGACGCCGAACGGCACCGCCAGGTGTGGCAACGTTCCACTCATCACCAACCCGAGGCTGACCCCGACGGTGGCTCCAATACCAGCACCAACTAGTCCCGCAAGAAAGTTCCTACACAACTTGCATGCTGGGACCTGCTCAACCCATCTGTCGTCCGCCTGCCCGCCACGCCCTCGAGCCATGACCCTCCTACCTCCCCTACCCGCGTGTACGAGCTCGTCGTATGGCGCCGGATCCATACCCCGCATGAGCAGGGAAGACACCCACTACCTCGCAAGCACTGGGTCAGCCCCGCCGAACGCGGCGGGGAGCAGCTTTAGGTCAGCTACCTAACAACTAACTTGCAAGCACGTTCGAGCTGAACGTGCTTGCGCGTTAGGCCCATCCCTGCGCGGGGAGCACCGGCGGCGGCACGTCGCTGCGTACCCGGCAAGCGGGACCGTCCCCGCATGCACGGGGAGCACGTACGCGGGGTGGCCTAGTTTCCGCGCTGTGACGGACCATCCCCGCCTGCGCGGGGAGCACGCGACGGGCGAGGCGCGCAGCTACACCCGCCCCGGACCATCCCCCGCGTGCGCGGGGAGCACGCGAGCGGCTGACGCGTCGGGTCCCTCCCGCTGGGACCACCTCCGCGTGCGCGGGGAGCACCACGCCGAGCTACCTGCGCTGCTGGCGAAATGCGGACCATCCCCCGCGCGTGCGGGAAGCCACAGACCTTGCTGCGTCAGTAGATCCATGGCGCCGGGACCATCCCCGCGCGTGCGGGGAGCACCGGTAGACGTTCATCAGCCGGCCAGACCAGTCGGGACCATCCCCGCGCGTGCGGGGAGCACTTTCCTTGGCGACGATGCGACCAAGTTCGGTCTGGACCATCCCCGCGCGTGCGGGGAGCACCTGCTCACCCTCGCCAGGGCCCGGTGAGCCGTGCGGACCATCCCCGCGCGTGCGGGGAGCACGGGTGGTCCGTCTGCCTCTGCTAGCTTCGGGCGGGACCATCCCCGCGCGTGCGGGGAGCACGAGGTGGGGGCCGCCCACACGGTCGGCGGTGACGGACCATCCCCGCGCGTGCGGGGAGCACGTGCAACTACCCGACCCGGGTGAAAAGTTGATGGGACCATCCCCGCGCGTGCGGGGAGCACGTGTGGATCAACTGGGACTCGGCCACGAACTTGGGACCATCCCCGCGCGTGCGGGGAGCACAGATACGCGTCGAGCTCGGCGTGCGCGGCGCGGGGACCATCCCCGCGCGTGCGGGGAGCACCGCCAGTGGGCGCACGGCGACCGCGAGGGGCGGGGACCATCCCCGCGCGTGCGGGGAGCACGGAACTTGCTGGGCTCCTGGAGGCTGCGGCTGCGGACCATCCCCGCGCGTGCGGGGAGCACCGCACCGGGAATCCGCGGCGCTCGCCGGTCCGCGGACCATCCCCGCGCGTGCGGGGAGCACCTCCTGGCCAGTGAGGATCGCCGCGGTGACCAGTGGACCATCCCCGCGCGTGCGGGGAGCACGACCCCCGTCCGGCGATGCCGCCGGAGGAGTTGGGACCATCCCCGCGCGTGCGGGGAGCACACCAGCACGACCGGACCTACGTCCCAGGTGAGGGGACCATCCCCGCGCGTGCGGGGAGCACCAGGCCTGGGCCGGAGACCAGGGCGATACCACCGGACCATCCCCGCGCGTGCGGGGAGCACACTTCATGACCTGGTAGTTTATCCGGCCCTGGGTCGGTTTTCATTTACTTTGCCAGGAAAAGTAAAGACAGCGCTCCGACGGGCAGTGGTTGTCGAAAAGGGGCGAGTTCGTCGCCGCGGTCGTCACTGGAACAGCCCGCCACGAGCCCATCGAGGGCAACTGAGACGGAAACTGGGACCAGACCGACCAGGGGACTCCGGCGCTGCCAGGAATCCGCTGGTCGGAAGGGAGCCGGCAAGGGGGCTCGAACCCCTGACCTTCTGTTTACAAGACAGATGCTCTACCAGCTGAGCTATGCCGGCACGGCCGCGTCCACCGCGGCCACGGGTGCGCGGACCCAGTGTAACGGCGGCCCGACGAGCCCCACCCGGCGGCGGCCCACCAGGGCCCCGCACACCTCCCGCTACCTGCGCGAACACCCTCCGCGAGCAGCCTCCGCGACTGTGGTGGACGACACTAGTTCGAAGGTGCAACGGGCGGGGTAGTGCGTTCGATGGTTCTCGGGAACGCAGCGAGGAGGTCGACCGCCATGAAGATCAGCCAGCGCGGCAAGGCGGCCGCCAACCGCCGGCGCGCCTGGCAGATTATCGAACCTCCGATGGACGAGCGCCGGCCCGCTTCTCGCCGCACCGGCAAGGAGACCCGGCAGCGTGCCTGGCAGGTGCTGGAGGCCCCGACCGGCGAGCACCCGGTCATCGAGACCGACGTCGAGATGGGCCCCGCCCTTCCCGACGAGTCGACCGTCCACTTCGTGCTCGACCTGGCCCTGCGCATCGGCGAGGTGCAGATGCTCAGCGGCGCCGGCGCCTCCGACGTCACCGCCACCATCCTCGCCGTCACCTCCGCCTACGGCATGCCGCACTGCGAGGTCGACGTCATCTTCACCTCGATCACCGTGACCTGCCACCGCGGCTCGGACGTCCCCCCGGTCACGGCACTGCGCGTCGTCCGCGCCCGCAGCCTCGACTACACCCGCCTCTCCGACACCGAGATGCTGGTGCGCGAGATCACCCGTGGCCGGATCAGCGCCGAGGAGGCCTCCGCCGAGCTGCAGCGCATCTACACCGCCAAGCACCCCTACCCGCGCTGGCTGTCCACGTTGGCGTGGGGCGGCATGGCGGCCTTCATCGCCCTCATCCTCGGCGGCAACGGCTGGGCCGCACTCGCCGCGTTCGGCATCACCGCGATCATCGACCGCGTCGGCCGCCTGCTGAACCGCTTCGCCCTGCCGTTCTTCTTCCAGCAGGTCGCCGGAGGCCTGATCGCCACCCTGCTGGCCACGGTACTGGTGAACACCCAGCTGATCCCGCTGGAACGGCGCACCCTCGTCGTCGCCGCGGCCATCACCGTGCTGCTGTCCGGACTGTCCACCGTCTCGGCGGTGCAAGACGCCATCACCGGCTACTACGTCACCGCGGCCGGCCGCGCGATGGAGGTGGTCATGATGAGCGCCGGCCTCATCACCGGCGTCGCGCTGGCCATCAAGATCGCGGCGACGTTCAACGCGCCGGCCACCCCGTCGCCGGCGGCGTACGCCCCCACCGCCCTGGGCCTACCGATCGTGGTCCTGGCCGGCTCGGGCGCCGCCGCCTGCTTCGCGCTGGCCTCCTACTCCCGGCTCCGCCCGCTGCTGGTGTCCGCCGTGGCCGGCGCGGTCGGCGCCGGCGCCTTCGGCGCGCTCCGCCTCGCCGACGCCGACGCGATCACCGCCTCCGCCATCGCCGCCACGCTGGTGGGCCTCGGCGGCGGCGTGCTCGCCCGGCGGCTGAAGGTGACTCCGCTGGTGGTCGCGGTGTCCGGGATCACCCCGCTGCTGCCCGGTCTGGCCACCTACCGCGGCCTGCAGGAGCTCACCGAGACCGGCGACCTGACCGCCCTGATGACCGCGGTGGCCATCGGGCTGGCGCTGGCCGCCGGCGTGGTCCTCGGCGAGTACCTGGCCCAGCCCGTGCGCACCGGCCTCGGCCGGCTCGAACGCAAGCTGTCCGGCCCGCGCATGGCTGGCCCGCTCCGCCCGAGCCGCCGCCGGCTGGACTGAGTTGGACTGATCGGACCAACGGCTTCACCCCGCCGAATTCCTCACATCTCGCTGGCCGCCGGCGCGCGATAGTGTCGGGGTATGCCGCGCGCGGACGCTACCGAGCAGAGCACGACGGCCGCGGAGTTCGTGGTGGTGGCCAACCGGCTGCCGGTGGACCTCGAACGCGCGCCCGACGGCACACAACGCTGGACCCAGAGCCCCGGGGGCCTGGTGTCGGCGCTGGAGCCGTTCCTCCGCTCCCGCAAGGGCGCCTGGGTGGGCTGGCCGGGCGTCCCGGACGTGGAGGTCGACGCCTTCACCGACGACGGCCTCATCCTGCACCCGGTGACGCTGAGCTCCGCCGAGGTCCGCGACTACTACGAGGGCTTCTCCAACGCCACCCTCTGGCCGCTGTACCACGACGTGGTGGAGCGGCCGGTGTTCGACCGGAGCTGGTGGGAGAGCTACGTCCGGGTCAACCGCCGGTTCGCCGAGGCCAGCGCCGCCGTGGCCGGAAACGGCGCGACCGTCTGGGTGCAGGACTACCAGCTGCAGTTGGTCCCGAGCATGCTCCGCGAGCTGCGCCCCGACCTGCGGATCGGCTTCTTCCTGCACATCCCGTTCCCGCCGGTCGAGCTGTTCATGCAGCTGCCGTGGCGGGCGGAGATCGTCCGCGGGCTGATCGGCGCCGACCTGGTCGGCTTCCACCGCCCCGGCGGCGCGCAGAACTTCCTCTGGCTGGCCCGCCAGCTCATCGGCCTCGAACCCAGCCGCGGCGCGGTCGGCGTGCGCTCCCGGCCGGGCATGGTGCAGGTCGGCGGCCGCACGGTCCGGGTCGGCGCGTTCCCCATCTCCATCGACGCCGCCGGATTCGACTCGATCGCCCGGAGCAGGCCGGTCATCGAGCGGGCCAAACAGATCCGCGGCGAGCTCGGCAACCCGCAGACCGTGCTGCTCGGCGTCGACCGGCTCGACTACACCAAGGGCATCGACCTGCGCCTGCAGGCCCTGCACGAGCTGCTCCAGGAGGGCAGGGTCAAGCCCGAGGACGTGACGTTCGTCCAGCTCGCCACCCCCAGCCGCGAGCGGGTCGAGCACTACCAGCGGATGCGCAGCGAGATCGAGCAGATGGTCGGCCGGATCAACGGCGAGTTCGCCAGGGTCGGCCACCCGGTGGTGCACTACCTGCACCAGTCGGTGAACCGCACCGAGCTGGCCGCGTTCTACTCCGCCGCCGACGTGATGGTCGTGACCCCGCTGCGGGACGGCATGAACCTGGTCTGCAAGGAGTACGTCGCGTGCCGGCACGATCTTGGCGGCGCGCTGGTGCTGTCCGAGTTCGCCGGCGCCGCGGCCGAGCTGAGCAGCGCTTTCCTGGTCAACCCGCACGACCTCGACGGGGTGAAGAACGCTCTGGAGGCTGCCATTACGCTCGACCCCGCTGAGGGCCGACGTAGGATGCGCGCCTTACGTCGTCAGGTCCTCACTCACGACGTCGACAGGTGGGCGCGCTCGTTCCTCGAAGCGCTGGGGGCCGAGCCGTCCGCCTGAGGCTCACCGTCCCCTGCCCAGCTCCCGAGGAGGAGTGTTGACCGCCGAGGCCCTGCCCGCCGAGCTGCGGCGTGCGATCGTGCAGATCGCCCGCACGCCGCGCCTGCTGGTCGCCTGCGACTACGACGGCACGCTGGCTCCGATCACCGCCAACCCCGACGAGGCACGTCCCCTGCCGGAGTCGGTCGGGGCGCTGCGATCGCTCGCCGGCCTGCACGAGACCACCACCGCCGTCATCTCCGGCCGCGCTCTGCGTGACCTCGCGACGCTCTCCAGACTCCCGGCGGAGGTCCACCTCGTGGGCAGCCACGGCTCGGAGTTCGACATCGGCTTCGTGCACGCCCTCGACGCCCACGCCAAGGAGCTGCACCGGCGGGTCGAGACCGAGCTCGAGCGCATCGTGGACGACGTGCCCGGCGTCAGCCTGGAGGTGAAGCCGGCCAGCATCGCCGTGCACGTCCGCAGGGCCGAGCGCACCGCCGGCCAGCGGGTGCTCGCCGCCGTCCACGACGGCCCGTCCCGCTGGGACGGGGTCACCGTCACGGAGGGTAAGGAAGTCGTCGAGCTGGCGGTGGTGCAGACCGACAAGGGCAACGCGCTCGACACCCTGCGGCACCAGGTGGGCGCCACCGCGGCGGTGTTCGTCGGCGACGACGTGACCGACGAGAAGGCCTTCGCCCGGCTCAGCGGGCCGGACCTGGGGATCAAGGTGGGCCCCGGGGAGAGCCTCGCGCAGTACCGGGTGCCGGACACCGTGGACGTCGCGACCGTGCTCGCGTTCATGCTGGAGGAGCGGCGCAACTGGCTGTACGGCGAGCAGGCCGCGCCGATCGAGCGGCTCACCATGCTCGCCAACGAGCGGTCGGTGGCACTGCTCACCCCGGACGCCCGGCTCAGCTGGTTGTGCCACCCCGGACCCGACGCGCCCGCCGTGTTCGCCGACCTGCTCGGCGGCCCGAGCGCCGGCCACTTCTCGGTGAAGCCGGAGCGCAACGGGCTGCCGCTGGGCCAGCGGTACCTGCCGAACACGATGACCGTGGAGACCCGCTGGTCCCGCCTGCTGGTCACCGACTACCTGGAGCCGGACAGCCCGGTGCACCGCACCGACCTGGTGCGGGTGATCTCCGGGGAGGCCGCCGCGTCGGTGGTGTTCGCGCCGCGGCCCGAGTTCGGCAACGTGCCGGTACGGCTGCTGCCGGAGGACGACGGCCTGCGCGTGCTCGGCACGTCCGAGCCGTTCGTGCTGCGCTCGCCCGGGGTGCGGTGGGAGATCAGCACCGACGGCCTGCACGACACGGCCAGTGCCGTGGTGCAGCCCACCGCGGAGCGGCCGGTGGTGCTCGAGCTGCGCTGCGGCACCACCGACCTCGGCCCGCACGAGCTGCCCGAGCTGGACCGCAGGGCCAGGGCCGGCTCGTACTGGAGCGAGTGGGCCAAGACACTGAAGCTGCCGGCGGTGGAGCCGGAGCTGGTGGCGCGCTCCGCGCTGACCCTGCGCGGCCTCGTCAACACCGACACCGGCGCCGTGCTGGCCGCGGCCACCACCTCGTTGCCGGAGGAGATCGGCGGCGTGCGCAACTGGGACTACCGGTACTGCTGGATCCGCGACGCGGCGATGACCGTGCGCGAGCTGGTGGCGCTCGGCTCGCTGTCGGAGGCCGAGGGCTACCTGAGGTGGCTGCACGGGGTGTTGGCCACGCTGGCCGGCCCGGAGCGGCTGCACCCGCTGTACACCATCGCCGGCACCCAGCTCGGCGCGGAGGCGGTGATCGACTCGCTGCCCGGGTACAAGGGCTCGCGCCCGGTGCGGGTCGGCAACCTGGCCAACCACCAGGTGCAGCTGGACGTGTTCGGCCCGGTGGTCGAGCTGGTCGTGGCGCTGGCCCAGGCGCGCGGCGAGCTGCGGGACGAGGACTGGCAGCTGGTCCGCGCGATGGCCGAGGGAGTGCACCGGCGCTGGTTCGAGCCCGACCACGGCATCTGGGAGGAGCGGCACGTGCCGCGGCACCGGGTGTACTCGCGGGTGATGTGCTGGGTGACCATCGACAGGGCGATCAAGCTCGCCGACGTGTACGGGCGGGAGATCCCGCCGAACTGGCCCACCCTGCGCGACACCATCGCCGCGGACGTGCTCCAGCACGGCTGGAACCCCGAGGTGCAGGCGTTCACCACCGCCTACGACGGCACCGACCTGGACGCCGCGTCGCTGTTCGTCGGGCTGTCCGGGCTGCTGGACCCGCAGGACGAGCGGTTCCAGTCGACGGTGACCGCGATCGAGGCGGAGCTGCGCAGCGGATCCACCGTGTACCGGTACCGGCGCGACGACGGCCTGCCCGGCTCCGAGGGCGGGTTCCACCTGTGCGCGGCGTGGATGATCGAGGCGTACCTGCTCACCGGCCGGCGCACCGAGGCGCAGGAGCTGTTCCAGCAGCTCGTGGACGCCGCGGGCCCGACCGGGCTGCTGCCGGAGCAGTACGACCCGATCGCCGAGCGCTCGCTGGGCAACCACCCGCAGGCGTACTCGCACCTGGGCCTGATCCGCTGCGCCTACCTCCTCTCCCAACAGTAGGAGCGGCCCACCGCGACCTACCCCGGCATGCGCTCCCCCGGCGCGCGCTTGCCACCAAGGCCCCCTTGGTTGCGTTCAACGCAGCCAAGGGGGGCTTGGCGCTTACCTTCGTGGCCCCTGTCGCCGCGTCAGCCTCTCGCCCTTGAGGAGACCTGCGAGCCAACCCATCGTGCTGATCGCGGCCTAGTCATGTGCCCGGGCCCGGATGAGATCGACGTCGTTCGCGTGCATCGGCTCGCGCAGTGGGCGCAACGCGGGTCGACGCCGCTGACCTCGCCGCACGCGTGGTGGCGGTAGAGCACTCGCGGGCCGGCCTCACCGCGAGCCGTTTGTCCCCTCCGCGGTCATGACCATGAGCAGGTCGACCAGCTTGGCACCTCCCCTGGGTTCCCTTAGGGAACTAACCCTGTCGCGGTCACAGAGTCTCTTGAAGGAACGCTGGGAAGGATCCCCGGCTGCGGTCGTGGCGGGACGCGACACCTACGAGGATTCCGACCGCTTCGACGGCGGCAGCCCCCACCCAACGGCCCGGCTGTTCGTCCTCAGCCATCGGCCGGTGCCGGAGATGACCGAGCGGCAGACCCTGGTCACCACCGGCATCCGGGACGCGGTCGCGGCGGCCCGCGAGGCCGCCGGCGACAAGGACGTCGGCCTCATGGGCGGCGGCGTCGTGACCGAGGCGCTGAAGGCGGGGCTCGTCGACGAGATGGTCCTCCACCAGGTGCCGGTCCTGCTCGGCGGCGGCCGACCCTTCTTCCAGGCGCTGCCCGAGCACGTGCGCCTCCGCCTCGTCGACGCCGTCCCGGCGCCCGGCGTCACCCACCTCCACTACGAGGTCCGGCGATGACCCTCGTCGCCGGCGAAGTCACGTCGCTCGCCGACAACCACCGCCAGAAGCCCAACCAGAACCCACACCAGGAGATGACCACGATGCTCGACCCCACCGTGCGCCGCGTGCTCGACGGCACCTCGCTCGCCCACCTCGCCAGCGTCCTGCCCGACGGCGCCCCACACTCCGTCCCTGTCTGGATCGGCACGCACGGCGACCACGTCGTGATCATGACCGGCCCGAGCACCCGCAAGGCCCGCAACCTGCGCCGTGACCCGCGGGTCGCGCTCTCCCTTACACCAACCGACAACCCGTTCCAGCCGGTCATCCTCCGTGGCCGCGTCATCGAATGGCTCGAAGGCGACGCGGCCTGGACGATCGTCGACCAGGTGGCCACCAAGTACATCGGTCAGCCGTACTCGCGAGGCGAAGATCGTGTCGTCGCGGTCATCTAACTCGAGCGGCAGACGGTGGGCGTCGCATGAGCGGCAGCGGCATGGAGGGGCTTCGGGTCAGCCGCCGGCTACCGAGGGGATGACCATGACCTCCGCTCCGTCGCGGAGTGGGGTGTCGGGGCCGGCGAGGCGGCGGCACTCCTCGCCGTCCACGTAGAAGTTGACGTAGCGGCGCAACGTCCCCCGCTCGTCGCGCAGCCGGCGCTCCAGGGCGGGGTAGCTCGCGGCGATGGCGTCCAGCGCCTGCCCCAGCGTCGCCGCCGAGACCGTCAGCTCCACCCGCCCCTCGGCCATGCCGCGCAGCACGGCCGGCAGGTGGACGGTCACCGTCACGGCAGCACCGCCGCGCGCACGCACAGCACGTCCGGCAGGTGTTGGGCCACCGGTCGCCAGTGCTCCCCCTCGTCCGGGCTGAACCACACCTCGCCGCTGCGCGAGCCGAAGTACACCCCGGCCGGGTCGGCGTCATCGACGCACATCGCGTCCCGCAGCACCGCCGACCAGAACCCGTCCCCTGGCAGCCCCTCGGTCAGCGACGACCACGAGCCGCCGGCGTCCTCGCTGCGGTACACCCGGCACCGCCCCTCGGGCGGGAACCGCAGGACGTCCGCGGTGAGCGGGAAGGTGTACACCACGTCCGGCCGGTGCGGGTGCACCACGATCGGGAACCCGAAGTCCGCCGGCAGCCCGCCGGCGATCGACCCCCAGCGGTCGCCGCCGTCGTCGCTGCGGTACACCCCGAAGTGGTTCTGCAGGAAGAGCCGGTCCGGCCGGGACGGGTGCAGCGCCACCTTGTGCACGCACTGGCCGAACTCCGGCTCCGGATCCGGCAGGAAGCTCGCCCGCACCCCGGCGTTGGCCGGCGCCCAGCTGCGCCCGCCGTCGGACGTGCGGTAGACGCCGCCGGTGGACATCGCGACCGTCACCCGCTCGGCGTCTCGCGGGTGCGGCAACACCGTGTGCAGGGCCATGCCGCCGCCACCGGGCGTCCACTCGGTCCGGTGCGGGTGCTCCCACAGCCCGCGGACGAGCTCGTAGGTCCGGCCGCCGTCGGTCGAGCGGAACAACGCCGACGGCTCGGTGCCCGCGTACACCACCTCCGGCTCGTCCGGCGGCCCCGGCACCAGCTGCCACACGCCGGCCAACGCGGTGTCCGTGTCGTCGGGGAACGCGATCGGTGCGTGCTCGGGCTCCTCCCACGTCCGCCCGAGGTCGTCGCTGAGCGCCACCGTGGGGCCGAAGTGTTCACTGGTCACGCTCGCGAGCAGCCGGGGCGTCGATCTCCGGGTGTCGATCGCCACCGCCTTGACATCGGTGATCGGGAACAACGGCCCGGTCAGCTCCCAGCTCGCCCTCCCGTCCCGGCTGCGCGCCAGCCACAGCCCCTTGCGCGTGCCGATCCCCAGTACCACGTCCATGCCGGCCTCCCCGTGTGAGTGAGATCACCAGAAAGAGTAGGACGGGGGTCCGACAGAAACCGACGGATCAGCCGAGCGGCACCCGGGGGACGGCGTCGAGCGCGGCGCCGAGGTGGCTCACCTCGAGGGTGCGGATGCCCTCGGGCATTGGTCCGGGGTCCGGCGGCACGACGGCGTGCGTGAAGCCCAGCCGCACCGCCTCGGCCAGCCGGCGGCCGACGCCGGTGACCCGACGGATCTCCCCCGCCAGCCCGACCTCGCCGATCGCCACCAGCCGCGGCGACAGCGGGGTGCCCTTGGCCCCGGACCACAGCGCCAGCGCCACCGCCAGGTCGACCGCCGGCTCCACGATCCGCATGCCGCCCACGGTGGCCGTGTAGACGTCCTGGTCGCCGAACCGGTACCCACCCCGCTTCTCCAGCACGGCGAGCATCATCCCCACCCTGGCCGAGTCCAGGCCGCTCACCGCCCGCCGCGGCTGCGCCAGCGACGACTTCGCGACCAGCGCCTGCACCTCGGCGAGCAACGGCCGTTTGCCCTCGACGGTCACCGTC
Organism: Amycolatopsis arida; assembly: GCF_900115565.1. GTDB lineage: Bacteria > Actinomycetota > Actinomycetes > Mycobacteriales > Pseudonocardiaceae > Yuhushiella > Yuhushiella arida. The sequence continues at coordinate 898,168 of NZ_FOWW01000002.1, forward strand.
ACCGCCGTGCCCGGCACCGCCTCGGCGTGCCGGTTCAGGAACAGCCCGGACGGGTCCGGCACCCCGACGATGCCGTTGTCGCGCAGCTCGAAGCAGCCGATCTCGTCGGCGGGCCCGAACCGGTTCTTCACCCCGCGCACCATGCGCAACGTCGAGTGCCGATCGCCCTCGAAGTGCAGCACCACGTCCACCAGGTGCTCCAGCAGCCGCGGCCCGGCCACCGAGCCGTCCTTGGTGACGTGGCCCACCAGCACGACGGGCAGTCCGCGTTCCTTGGCCAGCGCGACCAGGCCCGCGGTGACCGCGCGGACCTGGGTGACGCCGCCGGGTGACCCCTCGGCCTGCGGCGAGGCCATGGTCTGGACCGAGTCGACGATCAGCAGCCCCGGCCGGACGGTGTCGACATGGGACAGCACGGCCCCGAGGTCGCTCTCCGCGGCGAGGTACATCCGGTCGTGCACGTTGCCGGTGCGCTCGGCCCGCAGCCGCACCTGGCCCGCGGACTCCTCGCCGGTGACGTACAGGGCCGGTCCGGACTGCTCGGCCGTGGTGTGGCCGGCCGCGGCCCAGCGGAACGCGACCTCGAGCAGCAGGGTGGACTTGCCGACGCCCGGCTCGCCGGCCAGCAGCACGACCGCGCCGGGCACCAGACCGCCGCCGAGCACCCTGTCGAGTTCGGACACCCCGGTGCGGCGGGCCCTGGCGGCCTCGACGTCGACCTCGGCGATCGGTCGTGCCGGCGCGCTCGGGGCGCCCGCGGCCACCCTGGCCACCGCGGGCCGCGCGTCACCGCGTTCCTCGACCGTGCCCCACGCCTGGCACTCGGGGCACCGGCCGACCCACTTGGCGACCTCGTAGCCGCACTCGCCGCACCGGTAGCTGGAGCCTTTCCTCGCCATGACGCCCGACGGTAGCCGCAGGCACCGACAGACCGGCGGGGCTCAGTGACCGCCCCCGGCCTCGCCGTGCTCGCCGTGCGGCTCCGGACGGGGGTGGCTGGGCGCGCCGACCGGCGTGCGGACGGTGACCGCGCCGGCGTCCCGGAAGGTGAAGGTGACCTCGATGGTCTGTCCCGGTCGGATCTCGCGGGTGAGCCCGCGGAGGGTGATCTCCGCGTGGCCGACCTGGTCCACCGCGCGGTCGGCCGAGCCGGGCTCGGGCGCGCCGGAGGACGGAGCGGTGGACGGCTGCCCGGCGCCCTGCCCGGCGTGTCCCTCCGCGGTGCCGGGCTCCGGCGCGTGGTCGTCAGCTACCTCGCCGGTGGTCGGCCCGACGGCGAGGTAGCTGCCGGCCACGACCTCCCGCTGACCACTGACGGTGACGTCGGTGGCGGCGTCGGCGCTGACCGTGACCAGCTCGTCGTCCGCGCCGCCCTGGTTGACGATGCGCAGCACGAGCGGGGCGTCGGAGCCGGCCGGGTAGAAGTGCGCCGCGCCGACCTCGGGCGGGTAGGCGAGCATCACGTCCCGCAGCGACAGGGAGCCCACCTGGGCGAACGCGCCATTGACCGCGGGCTCCTGGGTGTCGGTCTCGGTGATCTGCCCGGCACCGCAACTCGCGACGACCAGGGCGGCACCGAGACCGAGCACGAGCGAGCCCATCCGGCGCACGCCCGGCACGCGACGCATCTGCAACCTCACGGTCCTCAGCCCTCCCACACGACTACGCCGACGACGGCGATCCTGCCGCGAAGGGTAGCCGGGCCGCCGGGTGGGCCCGGCACGTGGTGGCGCGTCCCCGGCACGGTCCGCACCGGCCCACCAGCATGGTGGTCCACAATGGAGCAACAATCGATCGCCGCCGCTATTCGCCACCACCTGCGTGAGTACGACGATTCGCGGTTTGTCAACCCCCACTCGAGCGCCGAGCAGGCCACTGACCTGCGACGACGATCTCGGGGCACTGGTTGGGCCTCGGGGCGCCGTGGTAAGCTGGAAACAGCGAAAGGGGCAGAGGACACATGGTTTTCAAGGTCGGAGAGACCGTCGTCTACCCGCACCACGGTGCCGCACTCATCGAAGCCATCGAGACCCGCGTGATCAAGGGCGAGGAGAAGAAGTACCTCGTCCTGAAGGTCGCGCAGGGCGATCTGACGGTTCGCGTACCCGCCGACAACGCCGAGATCGTCGGCGTGCGTGACGTCGTCGGCCAGGACGGGCTGAACCGCGTGTTCGACGTGTTGCGTGCTCCGCACACCGACGAGCCCACGAACTGGTCGCGTCGGTACAAGGCCAACCTCGAGAAGCTCGCCTCCGGCGACGTGAACAAGGTGGCCGAAGTGGTGCGCGACCTCTGGCGGCGCGAGAAGGACCGCGGCCTGTCCGCCGGCGAGAAGCGGATGCTGGCCAAGGCGCGGCAGATACTGGTGAGCGAGCTTGCCCTCGCCGAGGGAACCGACGAGGGCAAGGCCGAGGTGCTCCTCGACGAGGTCCTGGAAACCGCCACGGTCTGACCCGCGCACCACGACCGCACGCACCGGCGATGCCCCCGAACAGGTGACCGTCGAGGACGGACCCGCCAACGTGAAGGCACGCCCGACCGGTGGCGCGGTCGCGCTGGTCGCGGTCGACGAGCGACCCGCCGGGTGCCCGGACGTGCTCACCCCCATCCGGGGTGAGCCGGTGCTGACGCACGCCGTGCGCGGGCTGCTCGCCGTCGTGGACCGGGTGGTGCTCGCCGCACCGCCGGACCGGTCGGAAGCGTACAGCCGAGCCGCGGGGGCTCCCGTGCACGTGCTCCACTGCGCCGATCCGGGCACGGCGGCGCGGCTGGCGTGGAGCGCCGGGCTGCTCGCCGACGCCGAGGTCGTGCTGGTGCACGACCCGCTCCGGCCGTTCGTCCCGGCGGAGGTGATCCGTGCCGTGGTGGACGCCGTCCGCCGCGGCGCGCCGTCCGCGGTCCCGGTCGAGCCGGTCACCGACACGATCAAGGCCGTCGACGCCGGCGGTACCGTCACGGGCACGCACGACCGCGCGGTGCTGCGCGTGGTGCAGAGTCCGCACGCGTTCCGCCCGGACCTGCTGCCGGCCACCGACCTCGACGACGCGTGGACGGTGCCCGGCGACCCCCGCGGCATCCGACTGACCAACCCGTTCGACCTGGCGGTGCTCGACGCGCTGCTGGACCACCCCGAAGGAGCACCGTGAGGATCGGGCAGGGCGTGGACGTCCACCCCGTCGAGCCGGGCCGGCCGTGCTGGATCGCCGGACTGCGCTGGGAGGGTGTCGACGGCTGCGCGGGGCACTCCGACGGCGACGTCGCCGCGCACGCGCTGTGCGACGCGCTGCTGTCGGCCGCGGGGCTCGGCGATCTCGGGGCGGTGTTCGGCACCGGGGATCCGCGCTGGGCCGGGGCGCACGGCGCCGAGCTGCTGGCCGAGGCCCGGCGGCGCGTCGAGGACGCCGGTTACCGGCTGGGCAACGCCGTGGTGCAGGTGATCGGCAACGCGCCCCGGATCGGCACCCGCCGGGCGGAGGCGCAGGAGGTGCTCGGCGCGGCGGCCGGCGGACCGGTGAGCGTGACCGGGACCACAACGGACGGTCTCGGGCTGACCGGGCGCGGCGAGGGCGTGGCGGCCATCGCCAGCGCACTGCTCCTTCCACTCGCGGACGACTGACCGTCACCTCCGATCGGTAGCCTGGTCAGGTGACGACCAACCCGATCGACGCGGTGCTGTTCGACTTCTCCGGCACGCTGTTCCGGCTGGAGCAGGACGAGACCTGGCTGGACGGGCTCACCGACGTCCACGGCGACCCCCTCGACATCGAGGCGCAGGCCGAGCTGATGCGCCGGATGACCGCGCCGGTCGGTCAGGTGGTGGAGCTGTCCGACGAGTACCTGCACGCCTGGCACCACCGCGACCTGGACCCGGACCTGCACCGCAAGGTGTACCTGGAGGTGCTCCGCCGGTCCGGGGTGCCGAGGGTGGAGCAGGCCAAGGCGCTCTACGACCGGCTGGTCGACCCCGAGCAGTGGACCCCCTACCCGGACACCGAGGCCGCGCTCAAGGCCGCGGCCGGCCGGGGGCTGACGGTCGGGGTGCTCAGCAACATCGCGTTCGACATCCGGCCGGCGTTCGGCCAGCGTGGGCTCGACGCCTATGTCGACGAGTTCGTGCTGTCCTACGAGGTGGGCGCGATCAAGCCGCAGCCGGAGATCTTCCACACCGCGCTGGACCGGCTCGGGGTGGCCGCGGAGCACACCCTGATGGTCGGGGACAGCGAGGAGGCCGACGGTGGCGCGCGGGCGGTCGGCTGCGCGTTCGCGTTGGTCGAGCCGCTGCCCACGACCGAGCGGCCGGACGCGCTGCTCGCCGCCCTGCGCGACCACGGGGTACTCGACCCGACCGGGTGAGCCGGCCGGGTGAGCCCGCCGGGTGGTGGGGCCCGTACCATCTTAGGGTGGTCCTACACCTCTACGACACCGCGGCCAAGAGCGTGCGGGAGTTCCGTCCCGCGCGGAGTGGAACGGCGTCCATGTACGTGTGTGGGGCCACGGTGCAGGGCGTCCCGCACATCGGCCACGTCCGGGGCGCGCTGAACTACGACGTGCTGCGCCGCTGGCTGCTCCACAAAGGACTGGACGTGCTGCTGGTGCGCAACGTCACCGACATCGACGACAAGATCCTGGACAAGGCGGCCAGGGCCGACCGGCCGTGGTGGGAGTGGGCGGCGACGCACGAGCGCGCGTTCGAGGGGGCCTACGACGCGCTCGGCTGCCTGCCGCCCTCGGTCGCCCCGCGGGCGACCGGTCACGTGCCGCAGATGGTCGAGCTGATGCGGCGGCTCGTCGAACGCGGGCACGCCTATGCCGCGGACGGCAACGTGTACTTCGCGGTCGGGTCGTTCCCCGGTTACGGGACGCTCTCCGGGCAGCGGCTGGACGAGGTCCAGCAGGGCGAGACGCAGTCCGAGGGCAAGCGCGACCCGCGCGACTTCACGCTGTGGAAGCGGGCCAAGCCGGGCGAGCCGGCGTGGGACACGCCGTGGGGCCCCGGCCGGCCGGGGTGGCACCTGGAGTGCTCGGCGATGGCCACGACGTACCTGGGCAGCGAGTTCGACATCCACGGCGGCGGGGTCGACCTGGTGTTCCCGCACCACGAGAACGAGCGCGCGCAGTCGAACGCCGCCGGCGACGAGTTCGCCCGGTTCTGGCTGCACAACGCGTGGGTGACGCTGTCCGGCGAGAAGATGTCGAAGTCGCTGGGCAACGTGGTGTCGATCCCGGAGATGCTGCGCCGCTACCGCGCGGTGGAGCTGCGCTACTACCTGATCCAGCCGCACTACCGGTCGACGATCGAGTACTCCGACGGCGCGCTGTCGGAGGCGGCACAGGGCTACCGGCGGATCGAGCAGTTCCTGCGCAGGGTCACCACGAGTGCGGGCGAGGTCCGGATCGGACGGACGCCGGCCGACTTCGCCGCCGCGCTCGACGACGACCTCGGCACCCCGCAGGCGTTCGCGGTGCTGCACACCGCGGTGCGGGACGGCAACGCGGCGCTCGACGCCGGCGACGGCGAGAAGGCCCGCGAGCTGGCCGGGGCGGTGCGGGCGATGGCCGGAGTGCTCGGCGTGGACCCGCTGGACCCGCGGTGGGCGGAAGGCAGTGGGCGGGAGACGCCGCTGCGGCAGGCGCTCGCCGGGCTGGTGGACGGCCTGCTCGAGGAGCGCCAGCGAGCGCGCGCCGAGCGGGACTTCGGCAGGGCCGACGCGGTGCGCGACCGGCTGCTGAAGGCCGGGATCGTGGTGGAGGACACTCCCAACGGTCCGCAATGGACAGTAAGGGACTAGGACATGGCAGGCAACTCCCGGCGCAGAGGTGCGGTACGCAAGCCCGGTACCAAGAAGGGCGCCGTGGTCGGCTCCGGCGGCCAGCGCCGGAAGGCGTTGGAGGGCAAGGGGCCCACACCCAAGGCCGAGCAGCGCCCTGGCCATCCGGCGCAGCGCAGGGCCGCGGCCGCGGCGCGGCGGGCCGAGAAGGTGGAGAAGGCGCGCAAGAGCAAGGTTGAGGGCCCGGAGATCATCGCCGGGCGGAACCCGGTCGTGGAGGCGCTGCGCGCGGACGTTCCGGCCACCGCCCTGTACGTCGCGCTGAACATCGACACCGACGACCGGGTGCGGGAGGCCGTGCGGGTCGCCGCGGACAAGGGCATCTCGATCCTGGAGGTGCCGCGCGAGGAGCTGGACCGCAGGACCAACCGGGCGGTGCACCAGGGGTTGGGCCTGCAGGTGCCGCCGTTCGAGTACGCCGACCCCGGTGAGCTGCTGGAGATCGCCAGGAACTCCGGGGACGCGCCGCTGCTGGTCGCGCTGGACGGGGTGACCGACCCGCGCAACCTGGGCGCGGTGATCCGGTCGGCCGCCGCGTTCGGCGCGCACGGGGTCCTGCTGCCCAGCCGGCGCAGCGCCGGGGTGACCGCGGTGACGTGGCGGACCAGCGCCGGCACGGCGGCGAAGCTGCCGGTGGCGGTGGCGACCAACCTCACCCGCCAGCTGAAGGAGTGGGCGGCGGAGGGCCTGATGCTGGTCGGGCTGGACGCCGACGGCACGGCGGACATCGACTCCCTCGAGCTCGCCACCGACCCGCTGGTGGTGGTCGTCGGATCGGAGGGCCGCGGGCTGTCCCGGCTGGTGCGGGAGACCTGCGACGTGACCGTGTCGATTCCGATGGCGCCCGGCGTGGAGTCACTCAACGCGTCGGTGGCCGCCGGGGTGCTGCTCGCCGAGGTGGCCCGCCGGCGCCGGCTCGCCGGGCGAGTCTAGACCGCGCGTCCTCGACCGGCACAGGTCCCGAACGCGGGACTCGCGGTCTCCAACGTCGAACTCGCGGTCTCGGACGTAGAGCTCGCGGGCGGTGCGAGCGGGGCCACTTCGGGCTACTTCTCACCCCATCAGGTAATGGGCTCGGCTAGGGTCACCATGCCGATCCGTGTCCAGGGGGCCCGCACAGGATGTCGTTCGTCTCGCCACTGTTCCTGTGGTACTTCATGCCGGCGGTCCTGCTCGCCGTGCTGGTGCTGCCGCGGAGCTGGCGCAACGGCATCGTCGCGGTCGGCAGCCTGATCTTCTACGCCAGCGGCGCGGGCGCGTTCACCCTGCTGCTGCTCCTGTGCATGGTGGTCAACTTCGCCGCCGGCCCGTGGTTGCAGCCGGACGAGTGGGACATCCGGCCGGATCGGCGGCGCCGCTGGCTGCTGATCGGTGTGATCGCGTTCGACCTGTCGATCCTGCTGATCTGGAAGTACGCCGGCTTCGCCACCGAGCAGATCGCGTGGTTCGCCGGGCTGTTCGGCGGCGGCTTCCCGATCGTGGAGCTGGCGCTGCCGATCGGCATCTCGTTCTTCACCTTCCACCACATCTCCTACGTGGTGGACATCTACCGCGGCGAGCGGTACGCGCTGCGCGACCCGGTGTCGTTCGCCACCTACATCTCGATGTTCCCCCAGCTCGCGGCCGGCCCGATCGTGCGGTACCGGGAGATCGCCGACCAGCTGCCGCAGCACCGGCAGCACCGGCTGGACGACATCGCCGCCGGGTTCCCCCGGTTCGCGCTGGGGCTGTGCAAGAAGGCGATCATCGCGGACTCGCTGGCGCCGCTGGCCGACGCGTGCTTCGCGACACCGACCCACGAGATGACGTTCGCCATCGCCTGGCTCGGCGCGGTGACCTACACGCTGCAGCTGTACTTCGACTTCTCCGGCTACTCGGACATGGCGATCGGCCTGGCGAGGATGATCGGCTTCCGACTGCCGGAGAACTTCGCCCGGCCGTACTCGTCGGTCACCATCACCGAGTTCTGGCGCCGCTGGCACATGTCGCTGTCCCGCTGGTTCCGCGACTACGTCTACATCCCGCTCGGCGGGAACCGGGCCGGTGCGGGGAAGACGTACCGAAACCTGTGCGTCGTGTTCGTGCTGACCGGCTTCTGGCACGGCGCGAACTGGACGTTCCTGGTGTGGGGCCTCTACCACGGCGCGCTGCTGATCATCGAGCGGTCGTTCGGCTGGGACCGCACCCCGACGGACGCCGCGCGGCGGGTGACCCGCCGGGTGCTCACGCTGGTGCTGGTGGTGTTCGGCTGGGTGTTCTTCCGGTCACCGGACCTCGGCCACGCGCTGACCATGCTCGGGCACATGCTGCTGCCCGATCTCACCGGGCTCACCGACGTGGTGGACGCGGCCGTCACCAACCAGCGGCTGACCATCCTGTTGCTGGCGCTGGTGGCGTTCGCGCTGCCGGCGCATCCCGTGGCGGGACCGCTGCTGGAGTCGTCCCGCACGAGGGCCGCGTCGGCCCTGCGCGTCGGGGTGATGACCGTCGGCCTTGCCTACGCCGCGATCCTCGTCGCCACCGGCACCTTCAGCCCCTTCCTGTACTACCAGTTCTGAGTGCTCAGCGGGGGACGGGTGAGGGGCGGTCCGGGCGGGCGAGCAGGGCCAGCTGGTCCGGGTGGTAGCCGTCCCGGCGGGGCGGGGGCAGCCACGCCTCCGGCCGCGCGCGGCGCATCAGGGTGAGCTCCCCGGGATCCAGTGGCGCGGCCAGGTCCACGCCGTACTCCGCGCCGGCGGCGGGAACCAGCCGCAGCCCCTCCGGCTGCACACCGATCCCCACCGCCACCAGGTACGCGTCCTCCAGCACGTCGGTGAACCCTGCCCACGCGTCGGCGAACGACCAGACCGCCGCCTGGGCCCACCGACCGTCCACCTCCCACGCCACGCGTGGCCACTCGCGATGCCGTTTCGCCTGCCGCTCGGCGTGCTCCACCAGCGCCGGGATCAGCCCCTCCGGCCGCGGCACCGACCCGTCCGGCAACGTCAGGTTCACCAACCCGAACGCGGCGCTGAACGCCACCGGCACCCGCGTGTCCCCACCGCGCGGCGACATCACCTCGTCGTACCGCTCGCGCGGCAGCGTGCCCACCCGCACACCGTGGTCGCCCTCGGCCTCGCGGTGCCCCAGCCACACCGCCCACACCGGATCACCCGGCCTGCCCTCGAAGAAGTCCAACCACCTGGGCCCCCGCCATCGCTCGTCGAGCCCGTACACCGGGAAGTCCGCCGGCGGCGACACCTGCTCACCCGCTGGGTCCATTCGGACATCCTGCACCCGACCGGGCACCAACGCAGCCCCACCGTTACCAACCCGAAGCCATCACGACGCCGAAGGTCGCCATCCGGTTTCGGTCCGGAATGGACGGAAGCCCCGGCTCGGGTAGCTCGGTAGCGCGTTCGGGTGATCGTGATCCGACGTCTGCAGCCATATCCGGCGCACCCCGGCGATCCGCCACGCCTGTTCCACCGACAGGGTGAGTTCGGTACCGGCGGAGCCGGACGCGACGCCGCCGCGGGTCGGCGGTGGCGCTGCCCACCTGCCGTGAGTTCGGCACGCCCACCCACCCCTCGACCCGCGGATCAGCGGCGACGCGACGGTCGGCGGCTCGAAGTCCACCCCGGCCACGGCCGCCGCGCGACGACACGTGACCACTGTGGACACTCACGGCTCCGGTCGAGGGCGCGGCCCCGGGCCGGCGTTCGGCGATTCACCCCACGCGGGCATGCCGGGGAGTGAGATATTGGCCGGATGAGCAGTGAGACGTCGAGCGGGGGCAGCGCCCGCTCTCGTACTCTCCGGCAACAGCGGATCACCGACTACGTGGTGCACAAGGGCTCCGCCTCCGCCGCCGAGCTGGCCGAGCTCACCGGCGTGAGCGTGATGACCATCCACCGCGACCTCGACGAGCTCGCCCGCCGCGGGCTGCTGCGCAAGTTCCGCGGCGGGGTGTCCGCGCAGCCGTCGACGGTGTTCGAGAGCAACGCCGAGTACCGGCTGGGCGCGCACGTCGAGGCCAAGGCGGCCATCGCCCGCCGGGCGATGACCCACGTCGAGCCCGGCATGTCGGTGCTGCTCGACGACTCCACCACGGCGCTGGCGCTGGCCAAGCTCCTGCCCGACCTCGTGCCACTGACCGTGGCGACGAACTACCTGCGCACCATCGAGGTGCTCAAGAACGTCGAGGACCTCCGCCTCATCTGCATCGGCGGCGACTACTCCTTCATCCACGACTCGTTTCTCGGCATGCCGTGCCTCGAAGCCGTCGAGCGGATCACCGTGGATGTCACGTTCGTGTCCACCTCGGCGATGAACACCGAGCTGACCTTCCACCAGGAGCCGGAGCTCGTCATGGTCAAGCGCGCGATGCTGGCCAGCGGCGAGCGGAAGGTGCTGCTGATGGACTCCAGCAAGTTGCCCCGCACCGCACTGCACCGGCTGGCCCCGGTCGCCGACTTCGACCTGTTGATCGTCGACGCCGACACGCCCGACCACCTGGTGGAGGAGTTGCGCAACCGGACCGAGGTCGAAGTCGCGCTATGGTGAGCCCGCGCGGGGATCAGGCCGGCTGGCCCTCCTTGCCGGCCTTGTCCGAGGCCTTGCCGGTCGAAGCCTTGCCCGCCTTGCCCTCGGCCGGCTTCGGCCCCGCCGAAGTCCCGTCCGCCGGCTCGGCGGCGCCGTCCTCGCCGGTCAGGCCGAACTCGCGCATCGCCCGCCGCACGGCCACGTTGGTCGCCGTCAGCCGCTCGGTGACGCTCTGCCGCAGCTCCAGCGCCTGCGTCCGGTTCCGCTCCGCCTCGGCGAGCCGGCGCTCGGCGTCGGCGATGATCTCGGCGGCCTTTCGCTCGGCGGCGGACTCCCGCTCGGCGGCGGCCTTCTCCGCCTCGGCCCTGCGCGCGGCCAGCGTCTCCGCGGTCTCCTTCTCCGCGGCCGCCCGGCGCTGCGCGGCCTCCTCGTCGAGCCGTTCCCGGCGCTGCTCGGCCTCCCGGCCGAGGCGCTCGACCTCCGCGCGGGCCTCCTCCCGCACCCGCTCCGCCTCCGCGCGGGCCTCGTCCCGGACACGCTCGGCGTAGGCGTCCGCCTCGGCACGGGTGGCCGCGACCTCCTCGGCGGCCTTGTCCCGCAGCTCGGCGATCTCCTCCTCGGCGAGTCGCATCATGGTCTGCACCCGCTCGGTCATCGCGGGCGCGCCGCTCGGGTCGCTGGCCATCCGGGTCAGCGCCGCCTTGGCCTCGGTCAGCTCCTGCTGGGTGAGGCTCAGCGCCTTAGTCAACTCCGCGACCGACGCCACGGCCTTGTCGCGGTTCTCCGCGGCGGCGCGGAGCTCGGTGGTCAGCTGTTTGACGCGCTCGTTGACCTGGTGGGGGTCGTAGCCACGAAAGGCGGTGGCGAACTCGGGGGTTTTGGGGGCCGGTTCAACGGTGTCCGCAGCAGCCATCCGGCAACCTTAGTGAGTCCGGACGGCACTTCCGATACCGCCATTCGGCTGCACTCGGCAACCGGTGAACGGGTGATCATGGACCGGATTGAAACAGAAAGTGACAAAGTGGTGACCGAACGCGTCCGCGAGGACCGAGAAGTCGCCGGCGGGTCCCGATGTACCGTGTAGCCGTGTCGACTTTTGGCTCATTTCGGGTGGAGTTCTCCGCCCGCCGAACCCTCGCCCGGCTCCACGAGCAGATCGGGGCCGCCGGGCTCGCCGCCGCGGCCGCCGTGCCGGGGCTGGCCGCCGCGGTGGACCAGCACTCCGCCGCGGTGCGCGACATCCTGACGTTCGGGGTGGAGGGAGCCGCCGGCGTGGCCGGGGTGGTGCTGCTCGCCGGGTACGCCAAGGGCCTGCTGGACCGGGCCACGGAGAACGGCTGGCGCCCGGTCGTGCCGGCCGACCTCACCGGCTGGGTCCGGGCTGACTGGTTGACCACCAGGCTGCTGGGTGTCTGCGCGCTGGCCACGACCATCGACGACCCGCGCTACCGGCTCGACGACATCGACCCGCTGGAACCGGTCGCCGAGAACGGCTGAGGCGGCCGGCCCGCGCGGGACCGACCGCCTCCGTGCTCCGGGCTCGTCGTCGGATTACCGGGAGCCACCCGTATGCGGCGGGTTCGGCCCGCCCTCGGTGCCCGGAGGCATCGCACCGGTGGTGCCGGGTCGCTGCCCCTCCGGCATGCCCGTCGAGGACGCGTAGCTCGGCTGCTGCTGCATCCGCTCGGTGGGCTGCTCGGAGCGGCCGGCGTCCTCCTGTCCGCGCTGGTAGGCCTCGGCCTGCGCCTTCACCTCGGGCATCTCCTGCTCGGCGCGGCCCAGCCAGCGCTCCCAGCGCTGCTGCATCGGCCGCACCAGCCCGCCGCCGACACCCACGACGAGCACGCCGCCGACGGTGGCCAGCACGGTGATCAGCACCGGGGTGGTGACCGTGGTGGCCACGCCGATCTGGTTCAGCGCGGCGATGATGCCGAGACCCCAGATGAACACCGCGGCGATGGTGGCGACGACCCGGCCGTAGGACAGGCCGCCCAGCGCGCCGCTCACCATGTCCCGCACGGCACTCGCGATCGCGCCGGCGACGACCACGATGATGATCGCCACGGCGGCCCGCGGCAGCCAGGCCACGATCGCGGTCAGCAGCGCGCTCACCGGGTTCGGGCCCCAGATGCCGAACGCGATCTGCAGGGTGATCAGCAGGATCGCGTAGTAGACCAGCTTGGCGATGATGTCCGAGGCGTCGTACTTGCTCTTCGAGAGCATCTTCTTGATGCCGCCGCGTTCGACCGCCCGGTCGAACCGCACCTTCTCCAGCACCTTGTTCACGACCTTGGCCAACACCTTGGCGACGATCCAGCCGATCACCAGGATGACCAGGAACGCCACGAACTTCGGAACGAAGGTGGCGATCGTGTTCCAGGCGTTGGTCAGTCCCTGCCCGAAGTCGATCTGCGCCAGTTGGATGGAAGCCACGCCTTTCTCCCTTCCCTGCCAGGAGCACGCCCGCTTCATCCGAAACGGACCTGAACTGACTACCCAGTAGAACGCCGCCCACACGGCCCGGCCACCGGACGTCACCCACAAGAGTGAGAATCGCGGGCGTCCGGGCCAGCACCTGGGCAAACGGCCCCGGTGCCACCTGCGCCACACCCGCGACCCCAGCCGGGCACCCGGCGGATACGGTTCGGCGCGGGGTCGAACGCGGGAGGGTGTGGGGTTGGACGTCGACGCGATCATCGCCGATGTGAACGCGCACTGGCCGGTGTACGCCAGCATGCCGTTCATCGCGGCGCTGATCGGCTACGTCACCAAGCGGGTGGCGATCGAGATGATGTTCCGACCACTGGAGTTCGTCGGCATCCGTCCGTTCCTCGGCTGGCAGGGTGTGCTCCCGGCGAACGCCGAGCGGATGGCGGCCATCGCCACCGAGACGTTGACCAGGAACCTCGTCGATCCGAAGGAGATCTTCGCCCGGCTCGACCCGGAACAGGTCGCCAGGGAGATCGAGCAACCCCTGCTGCGGGTGGTGGAGGACGTCACCCGCGAGGTGATGGAGCAGTACCAGCCGCGGCTGTGGGAGATGCTGCCGGCCGGCGCGCAGCAACTGCTGCTCCGCCGGGTGCGGGCGGAGGCGCCGAAGGCGATCGCGAAGATCATGCGGGAGATCGCCGACGACATCGAGGACGTGCTCGACCTCAAGCACATGGTCGTCGCGAACCTGGTGCGCGACAAGGCGCTGCTCAACCGGCTGATCCGGGACATCTCCCGGCCGGAGATGACGTTCATCGCCCGGTCCGGGATCGTGTTCGGGTTCTACCTCGGCATCGTGCAGCTGGTGGTGTGGACGCTCACCCGGTCGCCGCTCGTGCTGCCCGCGTTCGGCCTGCTGATCGGCTGGTTCACCGACTGGCTGGCACTCAAGATGATCTTCCTGCCGCGGGAGCCGAGGCGGTTCCTCGGCTACACCTGGCAGGGCGTGTTCCAGAAGCGCCGGCACCAGGTGGCCGCCGACTACGGCGACATGATCGCCACCGAGATCATCACCATCCCCAACCTGCTGGAGGCCGTGCTCAACGGGCCCAAGTCCGACCGGCTGTTCCAGATGATCAGCCGGGAGGTCCGGCGCACGATCGACACGCAGGCCAGCGTGGTCAAGCCGGTGGTCGCGATGGCCGTCGGAACGCGCCGGTTCCAGGAGATGAAGCAGGTCGCGGCCAAGAAGGCGGCCGAGCGGGTGCCGCAGACCATCCGCCACGCGGAGAGCTACGCGGTCAACGCGCTCGACGTGCGCAACACCATCGTCGAGCGGATGCGCCAGCTCAGCCCGCTCGAGTTCGAGGGGCTGCTGCGGCCGGCCTTCCGCCAGGACGAGTGGAAGCTGATCGCCGTCGGCGCCGTCATCGGCGGCCTCGTCGGCGAGCTCCAGGTCCTGCTCCTCCTCCATTGACCCCGGCGTGTTCGCGCTTCGCGTCGGTGTGTTCGCGCTTCGCGTCGGTGTGTTTGCGCCGGGCGACGCCAGCACGCTGCCGTAGTCGGCAAACACGACGACGTGGGCGGCGAACACGCGGGGGGACACGGGGAGTGGGCGGGTGGCGGATACCGTACGCTCACCGCCGCGTGGAGGGAGGTCTGTTGTGGACGCCGTCCTCGACGACCTCGCGCGGCACTGGCCGCTGTACGCGGCGATCCCGTTCGTCGCGGCGCTGATCGGCTACGTCACCAAGCGGGTGGCGATCGAGATGATGTTCCGCCCGCTGGAGTTCGTCGGCATCCGCCCCTTCCTCGGCTGGCAGGGCGTGGTTCCCCGGCACGGAGGGCGGATGGCCGCGCTGGCCACCGACCTGCTCACCGCCAACCTGCTGGACCTGCGGGAGGTCCTCGCCAGGATCGACCCCGACCGGATCACCAGGGAGATCGAGCAGCCGCTGCTGCGCACCGTCGACGACATCGCCAGGGACGTGCTGGAACGGCACCACCCGCGGCTGTGGGAGGCGCTGCCGGCGATGGCCCAGGAGCTGGTCGTCAAGCAGATCCAGGCGGCGACCCCGCGGCTGGTCCGCGAGCTGCTGGCCGAGCTGCGGACCAACCTGGACGAGGTGCTCGACGTCAAGCACATGACCGTCCAGCTCCTCACCGCGGACAAGCGGATGCTGGTGCGGCTGATTCGGGGGATCTCGCGGCCCGAGATCGCGTTCATCGCCAGGACCGGGATCTACTTCGGCTTCCTGCTCGGCGTGGTGCAGTCGGTGGTCTGGGCGCTCACCAAGGAACCCTGGGTGATGCCGATCTTCGGCGCGTTCGTCGGGTTCTCCACCGACTGGCTGGCGATCAAGCTGATCTTCGTGCCGCGGGAGCCGGTGCGGGTGCTCGGCCGGTACACGTGGCAGGGCAAGTTCCAGCGGCGGCGGCGCGAGGTCGCCCGGCAGTACGGCCAGGTGATCGCCGGCGAGGTGCTCACCGTGCCCAACCTGGTGAACGCCATCCTGCACGGCCCGCGGTCGGACCGCCTGCACGCGATGATCCAACGGTTGGTGGCCAGGGAGGTGGACGCGCAGGTGAACGTGGCCAAGCCGCTGGTGTCGCTGACCGTCGGCGGGCACCGGCTGCGGGAGATGAAGGCCGCCGCGGCGGCCGAGGCGGTGCGCCGGCTGCCCGGCACCCTGCGACCGGCCGAGGGCTACCTCGCCGAGGCGATGGACATCGCGAACATGGTGGAGGAACGCATGCTCCGGCTCACCCCGGCGGAGTTCGAAAGCCTCCTCCGACCAGCCTTCCGCCAGGACGAGTGGAAGCTGATCGCCGTCGGCGGCGTCATCGGCTTCCTCGTCGGCGAGCTGCAGGTCCTCCTGATGCTGCACTGAGACTGCTCAACTTATCGGTATCTATGCGCCGTACAATAAGACGATCTTGATCGACGCTAGTATCGGGTACTTCATCCAGGGCTGCGCCCCGGGAGTTCCGACAAACTGGTGTGGCTGAACCTAGTCAAACAGTGCAGCTGATTTTAAGATGGAAGTAGGGATCCACGTGGCGACCAGGGCAAATATTTGGACGGGAGTTGCCGGTGTGGTGGCAGTTGTGTCCGCACTGGTTGCCGCGTGGATCTCATTCGGAACATCCGCACCTGAACCGCCTGCCTCTGCCTCCCCTGAAGAGGCAGAAGCAATGCTCAACGAGGCGGTTCGTCTGGTGCAAACGGGCAATTTTGGCGGCCTATGTGAGGCCCTGGGCCCGAAGAGCAACTGCGAGGTTCACCTACAGGAAGCCCGGGTAGCGGGGTTGGTGCCGAGTAAAACTAGACCCGAAGTTGTCGAGACGATCCAGGTGGGAGTTAACGAGGTCAGTCTTCGCTTGCAAGGAAATTATGCGGACGGCCGGACCTACGAAACCGAGTTCCACGTGGTTCGCATCGGAGGACGGTTGCAGGCCACCAATCCAATCTACTGGCTGCCGATCGAGCGTGCTCAAGCAGACTGCAAGCACGAGCCGGAGCACCTTGTGTGTAGTAAAATTGCCATACCGCCGTCCCAATGACCCCCACAGGTGTGGGTGTTGTGCAGCCCACGATGTTTCCGACCGCCACGCCTGTCACTACGTCGGCCTGATCTGCGGAAAGCGGTATGACATGTGAGTGACAGCTTGCGACTCCGGCGTCATGAGGAGGCGGGCCGCACGCCTCGCCGACCTCGCTGCAGTGTCAGCCGAGTCCGCCGTGTCGGGCGGGCGAGGCTGCGCCTCGTTTCGGCTCATTCAGCGGGTAGCGGCCGCGATGGCCGCGCGCCCCGTTCGGTGAGCCTGGTGCGCACGGTCGCCACCAGGCGGCAGCCGAGGTAGATCGTGAACGAGATCGCCGTCACGAAGAAGCTGACCGGCGCCTCCGGCGCGAGTGACAGCACGATCCCGCCCAGCGCGGCCGTCTCGGCGAACAGCACCGCCAGCAGCGTCGCCCGCCACGGGCTCGCGGTCACCCTGGCCGCCGCGGCCGCGGGGGTGACCATCAACGCCACCACGAGCAGCGCCCCCACGATCTGCACCCCGAGCGCCGTCGCCGCGCCGACCAGCACCGCGAACACCGGGCTGAGCACCCGCACCGGCACCCCACGGGCCACCGCCACCGCCGGGTCCACGCTGGCGAACAGCAGCGGCCGGTGGATCACCGCCAGCACCCCCAGCACGACGACCGCCGCGACGATCAGCGCGGTGATATCGGCCGGCTCGATCGCCACGATCTGCCCCACCAGGATGCCGAACTTGTTCGACGCCCGGCCGGGGTAGAACCACAGCAGCAGCACCCCCAACCCCAACCCGAACGACAGGATCACCCCGATCACCGAGTCGCGGTCGGACTCCCGCCCGCCGAGCAGGCCGAGCAGCAGCGCGGCCACGATCGCCCCGGCCAGTGCCCCGTAGCTCACGCTCAGCCCCAGCACCAGCGCCGCCGCCGCGCCGGTGAACGCCAGCTCCGCGGTGCCGTGCACGGCGAACGACATCCGGCGCATCACGATCAGCGGCCCCAGCACCCCGGCCACCAGGCCGAGCACCGCCGCCGCCAGCAACGCCTTCTGCACGGTGTCCAACCGGAGCAGCTCCGCGGTCACCGCGAAGTCGAACAGATCCTCCATCGCTCACCGCCACGCCGCGGGCTCGTCCAGCTGGTCCAGATGATGGTGCGCGTCGTCCTCGCACAGCGCGCTCTGCGCCCCGGCCACGTGGATCTGCCCGCCGACCCGCACCACCTCGACCCGCGTGCCGTACAGCTCCGACAGCGTCGCCGACGTCATCACCTCCACCGGCGGACCGATCCGGAACGCCCCGTTGACCAGGTACAGCACCCGGTGCACGAACGGCAGGATCGGGTTGATCTCGTGGGTCACGAACAGCACCGCGGTGCCCGCCTCGCGCCGCCGCGCGTCGATCAGCTCGCTCACCACCCGCTGGTGCGCGACGTCCAGCGACAGCAACGGCTCGTCGCAGAGCAGCACCTCCGGCTCGCCGACCAGCGCCTGCGCCACCCGCAGCCGCTGCTGCTCGCCGCCGGAGAGGCGCCCCACCGGCGAGCCGGCGTAGGACTCCGCCCCGACCGCGGCGATGGCCTCGGCCACCCGGCGCCGCCGCCGGGCCAGCCCGCGCAACCCGGTGCCCCATCGGTGCCCGTCCAGGCCCAGCGCCACCAGGTCGGTACCGCGCAGGGTGAGCCCCTCGTCCATCGCCCGCTGCTGCGGCACGTAGCCGACCCGGCGGTTGCCCCGGCCCGGCGGCCGCCCGACCAGCCGGACCCGACCGGTGGACAGCGGCTGCAGCCCGAGCAGCACCCGCAGCAGGCTCGTCTTGCCCGAGCCGTTGGGCCCCAGCACGGCCAGGAACTCACCGGGCTCGACCCGCAAATTCAGCCCGGACCACAGCGTGCGCGGGCCGAACCGGAGCCCGGCGTCGGTCAGCTCGACGGCGGCGCCGGTCATGCCCCGCTCAGTGCCGCGGCCAGCTCGTCCACCTGCTTGCTCATCCAGGCAATGTAGTCGGTCTGCCCCTCGGGCAACGTCTCGGTCACGGTCACCACCGGGATCCCGGCGGCACCCGCCTTGGCGACCAACTGCTCGGTCACCGGAGTCTCGGTCTGCTCGTTGTGCACCACCACGCGTACCTGCCGGCCCTCGACCAGCTGGTTGACCGCTTCCTGCGCGGCGACCGGGACGTCGGTCTCCTCCTCGATGGCCTCGGCGAAGTCGCGCGGGGTGACGTCGTCCAGCCGCGCCGCCTCCAGCAGGTAGTGCGCGACCGGCTCGGTGGCGACGACCTTCGTGCCGGCGTGCTCGGCGGCCATCCGGTCGATCCGCGCCTCCAACTCGTCCAGCCGGCCGCTGAACGCCGCGGCGTTGTCGGTGAACCGCTGCTCGTCCTCGGGCCGCAGCTCACCCAGCTCGGCGGCGACCCGGTCGGCGACCGCCCGCACGGTGGCAACGTCGTACCAGACGTGCTCGTTCCGCCCTTCGTGGCCGTGACCGTGGCCGCCCTCCGCGGGCCCTTCGTCCGCGTGGCCACCCTCGGCGTGCCCCTGCTCGTCCGCGGGCGCGAGCTCGACGGCCACCACCTTGCGCGTGTCCGGGGCCTGGTCGGCCAGCTTGGTGAAGAAGTCGTCGTAGCCACCACCGTTGGAGACCAGCAGCTTCGCGCCCTGCACCGTGGCGGCGTCCCGGGCGGTCGCCTGGTAGGAGTGCGGGTCGCCGGAAGGGTCGTTGATGATCGACGTCACCGTCGCCGCGTCACCGGCGACGGCGCTGACGACACTGCCCCAGACGCTGGTGGACACGACCACCGGCACCGTCCCGTCGGCCGCCTGGTCGCCCCCGCTCCCGGTGTCGCCACCGCACGCGGTCAGGCCCAGCGCGAGCACCGCGACCGCGGGCGGAATCGACAGCAGGCGCCGGGCGCGGCGCGGGGCCGGTGCGGTCATCGGCACGGTCATCGGGAACTCTCCTGGGTCGTCGCGCTCGGTAGATAATGGAAACCGTTGTCGAATTCAGCGTACCCCATCAGGTGGACGGGTTTCACCGTCGCCCGCGACGGACCGTCGTCGTGTGACCAAGAACGGGTAGCGCTTCTGCAATACCTACTGAACCGTTACGGTTTGTTCATGGGCCGGCCCATCAGAACCAGGCGACAGGCGACCCTGGCGTCGCTCGCCGCCGAGCTGGGTGTCTCGCGGACGACGGTGTCCAACGCGTACAACCGTCCCGACCAGCTCTCCCCCGAGCTGCGCCGCCGCGTGCTGGAGACCGCGCGCCGGCTCGGCTACCCGGGGCCGGACCCGGTGGCCCGCTCGCTGCGCACCCGCAAGGCCGGCGCCGTGGGCCTGCTGCTCACCGAGAACCTCTCCTACGCGTTTCGCGACCCCGCCGCCGTCGGAGTCCTCGAGGGACTGGCGCTGGCCTGCGAGGACGCCGGGGTCGGCCTGCACCTCGTCCCGGCAAGCCCCGGGCGGGAGGACGTCGCCGCGGTGCACCGCGCCGGCGTCGACGGGTTCGTCGTGTACTCGGTGCCCGACGACGACCCGCACCTGGCCGCCGTGCTCTCCCGGCCGGTGCCCACTGTGATCATCGACCAACCGCGGGTCGACGGGGTCGACCGGGTCGGTCCCGACGACGACGCCGCGATCAGCGAGCTGGCCAGCCACCTCGTCCAGCTCGGCCACCGGCAGATCGGTGTGCTCTGCATGCGACTGGCCCGGGACCGCAACGACGACTTCGCTCCGGTCGAGCGGCAACGGTCGGCGCACTTCCACGTGCAGCGCACCCGGCTCGCCGCGCTGGCCAAGGCGTTCGAGGCGGTCGACGTCGACTGGAACGGCGTGCCGGTGGTGGAGCGCTTCGAGCACACCGTCGACGAGGGCGCCTCGGCGGCGCGGCAGCTGCTCGACGCCTACCCACGGGTCACCGCCCTGATCTGCACCTCGGACATCCTCGCCCTCGGCGCGCTCGCCGAAGCCGGCCGGCGCGGGCTGCGGGTGCCCGCCGACCTCACCGTCACCGGGTTCGACGGCATCGCCGAGGCCAAGCGGGCCGGGCTGACCACCGTGCACCAGCCGGTGCTGGACAAGGGCAAGGCCGCTGGCAAGCTGCTGCTCGCGGCCAGCGAGCACGTGAACCCGCGGGTGATCACGCTGACCACCGAGCTGCTCATCGGCACGACGTCGGCGCCGCCGCGCACCGCCGAGGAGCTGTGGTTCGGGCCCTGACCCGACCCGACACACCGTTTCCGTTTCCGACGACCGAGCCGGAGGCCCTGCCATGACCGCGATCGACGACCTGCTCCGCCGCAACACCGAGGCCGGCACCGTGACCGGCGACCGCTCCCGCGCCGAGCCCGCGCTGCACGTGGCGATCCTGACCTGCATGGACGCCAGGATCCTGGTGCCCGAGGCCTTCGGCCTGCGGGCGGGCGAGGCACACGTGCTGCGCAACGCCGGCGGAGTGGTGACCGACGACGTGATCCGCTCGCTCGCGCTCAGTCAGCGCAAGCTGGGCACCCGCGAGGTGATGGTCGTGCAGCACACCGGGTGCGGGGTGAACACCGTCACCGAGGACGGCTTCAAGGACGAGCTCGAGTCGGCGTGCGGGGTGCGCCCGACGTGGTCGATCGAGGCTTTCCGGGACGTGCACGACAGCGTGCGGCGGTCGATGGCACGGGTGCGGCGCAGCCCGTACCTGCCGCACACCGAGCACGTCCGCGGCTTCGTCTACGACATCCACGTCGGCACGCTCAGCGAGGTGACCCAGTAGGCTCGGCGCCGACATGCCGACCGACACCGCGCTCGACACCGACACCCTGCTCACCTGGTTCGCCGAGCACGGCCGCGACCTGCCGTGGCGCCGGCCGGACTGCACGCCGTGGGGCGTGCTGGTCAGCGAGATCATGCTGCAGCAGACACCGGTGGCCAGGGTGGTGCCGCTGTGGGAGGAGTGGCTGGACCGGTGGCCCCGCCCCTCCGCGCTGGCCGCGGCCAGTCAGGGCGAGGTGCTGCGGGCGTGGGGCAAGCTCGGCTACCCGCGGCGCGCGCTGCGGCTGCACGCGGCCGCGGCGGCCATCGCCCGTGACCACGACGACGTGGTGCCGGCCGACGTCGACACCCTGCTGGCCCTGCCGGGGATCGGCGCCTACACCGCGCGGGCGGTGGCGGCGTTCGCGTACGGGCGGCGGGCGCCGGTGGTGGACACGAACGTGCGGCGCGTGGTGGCCCGCGCGGTGCACGGCGCGGGGGACGCCGGACGGCCGTCGACGACCAGGGACATGGCCGACGTCGAGGCGTTGCTGCCGGCCGAGGAGTCCCGCGCGGCGCGGCTGTCGGCCGCGTTGATGGAGCTGGGCGCGCTGGTGTGCACCGCGCGCGGGCCGCGCTGCGCCGACTGCCCGGTGTACGACTCGTGCGCGTGGCAGCGCGCGGGCCGGCCGGCGTACGAGGGGCCGGCGAAGCCGGTGCAGCGGTACGGCGGCACCGACCGGCACGTGCGTGGGCTGCTGCTGGACGTGCTGCGCGGTACCTCGGACCCGGTGCCGAAGGAGCGGCTGGACGTCGTGTGGTCGCGCGCCGGCCAGCGCGACCGGTGCCTGGACTCGCTGCTGGTGGACGGCCTCGTCGAGCAGACCGCCGACGGCCGCTTCGCCCTCCCCGGCGAGCACCGCTGACCGACGCACCGGCCGCGACATCGTGCGATGTCGAGGAAGTGCTCGATGTCCGACGTGTTGCTTCGCGACGCCCCCGCGGACGTCCTGACGGCCATCGATGCCCAAGCGGCTCGCCTCGGTCCGTCCCGCGACGAGTTGATCGGGGCGATCACCGGTCCACGCGGGGAACGGCTCACCGCACCCACTCGTGATCGGCAAAGCCCCAACGGACACCGACGAAAGTCCGTTAAATGTTGTCCTTATCACATTGAAGGTTTACCGTCTCCCTGTACCCCCTGCACACAACTGAACACAGCCGATCTGGGCGGGTGACGCCGGTCGTGCCCCGCCCCCGTCGAGGGAGATCGAGATGGCGAACGGGCCCGGCTTCGACCGACGCGCGCTGCTCAAGGGCGGCCTCACCGTGACCGCGGTCGGCGCGCTGAGCACACTCCCGGCGGGCACGGCCGCCGCCGCGGTGACCGAGCCGCGCATCTACGGCACCGCCGAGTGGGGCGCACGCCCGCCGCGGGCGCCGATTCCCGTGGAGAACCGTCGGCCGACCTACATCGTCGTGCACCACACCGTGGAGCCCGGCAACACCGACGACTTCAGCCGCGAGCGCGCCTTCTGGATCTCCCGGGCCATCCAGAACTTCCACATGGACACCCGCGGCTGGATCGACACCGGCCAGCAGTTCACCAACAGCCGCGGCGGCCACATCACCGAGGGCCGGCACCGCAGCCTGGAGATCCTCCGCGGCGGTACCCGCCACGTGCAGGGCACGAACGTGGCCAACAACAACAGCCAGGTGATCGGCATCGAGAACGAGGGCCTCTACACCCAGGTTGACGTGCCGCCCGCGCTGTGGAACTCGCTGGTCAAGCTGGTCGCCTACATCGCCAGCCAATACCGCATCCCGACGATGAACATCAAGGGGCACCGCGACTTCAACTCCACCGAGTGCCCCGGCGGCGTGCTCTACCGCCGGCTGCCCGAGCTCCGCCAGGCGGTCGCCCGTGAGCTGGGCGTTCCGGCCACCGAGCCCGCCGAGTGGCCCCTGCTCAAGCCCGGCGACACCGGCCGCGACGTGCTGGTCGCCCAGCACCTGCTGCGCGCCCGCGGCGCGCGCGACGTGCCCACCGACGGCGTGTTCGGCGCCACGACCCGGCGCGCGGTGGCCCGCTTCGCCGACGCGCACGGCCTCGGCGGGCACACCTGCTACGCCGGCGCGCACGCCGACGAGCGCGGCTTCCTCGGCGCCGACCTCTGGCCCCTGCTCGCCCCCACGACCACGGCCGACTCCGGCGGCGACGCCGGCCGCGCCGCCGCCCTGCTCACCCGCGATCCGGAACCCCTCACCCCGCACCGCTGGAAGGCGCTGCTCAACGCCTGACCACGAGCGGGGCGCGTTTCAACGCCACGAAGGCCACCTTCATGGCACGGCTGAGCCACGGGGCTCGGGGTGCTAGCGGCCGAGCACCTTGGAGAGGAACGCCTCCACCGCGCCGCGGTACTCCTCGGGCGCGTCGTCGTGCACGACGTGCCCGGCGCTCGGCACCACGACGTGCCGGCCGCCGGGCACCCGCGCGGCCAGCTCGGCCTGCTGCCCCGGCGGCATGGCCGTGTTCCCGGCCTCGATCACCAGCAGCGGGCACCGCACCCCGGCCACCAGCGCCCAGTAGTCGCGCCGCCCCCACTCGGCGGCGATCTCGTACAGGTCGGCCAGGTCGGCGATCAGGTGGTAGCCGTCGGCGCGCTCCTCGACGCACTCGGCGAAGTAGTCGCCGGTCGCGCCGAAGAACCGCCGCACGTGCGCGATCGACTGGAACGGCACCGGCCACGAGTCGAAGTACGCCCGCCACGCGTCGACGGTCCTGCCCCGCTGGTCGGGGGCCATGTCCTCGACCACCACGGCGCGGGCGAGGTCCGGCCGGGTCGCGGCGAGCGCCCACGCGTGCAGCCCGCCCATCGAGTGGCCGATCAGCACGGCCGGCCCCTCGCCGAGCTCGGTGACCAGTTCGGCGACGTCGTCGACGAAGTCCTCGGTGCGCCATGGCCCTCCTCGGCGGGCCCGTCCGTGCCCCCGCGCGTCCGGGCCCACCACGTGCCCGTACCGGGTCAGCCACTGCGCCACCGACCACCACGTGGTGGCCCGCCCCATCAACCCGTGCAGCACCACGATCAGCGGCCCGCTGCCGCCGAAGTCGACAACCCCGTTACCCCGGTCCACCTAAGCTCCGTCCATGCGCCGCCGCCTCCGCGGCCCCGCCCTGCTCTGCGGGCTGGCCGCCGCCATTATCGGCTGCACGCCGCAGCCACCCCCGCCACCCGGGACGCCCTCCCCCGGCGCGCCCGGCGCCGGCGACCCCTACTACCCCGACGACGGCAACGGCGGCTACGACGCCCTCGACTACGCGGTGACCGTCGGCTACGACCCGGCGACCCACCAGCTGGACGGCGACGCGGTCGTCACCGCGCGAGCCACCCAGGCGTTGAGCCGGTTCAACCTGGACCTGCGCGGGCTGGAGGTCGCGTCGGTGGAGGTGGACGGCCGGCCCGCGGAGTTCGCCAGGGAGGGTGACGTCGAGCTGGTGATCACCCCGGCCGAGCCGTTGGCCGAAGGGACGGAGTTCCACACCCGGGTCCGCTACTCGGGAACGCCGCGGAGCACCGACGACGGGCAGCTCGGCCGCAACGGCTGGCGGCCCAGCGTCGACGGCGGCGCGTTCGTGCTGGGCCAGCCGCACTCGGCCGCGTTCTGGTACCCGGTGAACGAGACGCCACGGGACAAGGCCACCTTCCACCTCACCGCGCGGGTGCCGGAGGGCTGGACGGCGGTGTCGATCGGCCGGCTGGCCGGCACCGAGACGGCCGGCGGCTGGACCACCACCTCGTGGGCCGAGCCGACACCGGTGGCCAGCTACCTCACCACCCTCGCCGTCGACCGGTTCCGGCTCGAACCCGGCACCCTGCCCGACGGCACCCCGGTGCTGCACGCCTTCGCCCCCGGCACCGAGGGCAAGGTCGCGGAGGCGGCCCGCACCGGCGAGATCCTCGAGTTCCTCGCCACCCGGTTCGGCCCGTACCCGCAGCACGCCGCCGGCGGCATCTACCTCGACGACCGGATCGGCTACTCGCTGGAGACCCAGGGCCGGCCGGTGTACGCGCGGTGGGCCGACCTGGAGACGCACGTACACGAGCTGGCGCACCAGTGGTACGGCAACGCGGTGACCGTGCGGTCGTGGGCCGACATCTGCCTGAGCGAGTGCCTGGCGAGCTACGCGCAGTGGCTGTGGGCGGAGGGCACCGGAGGCCAGGACCTCGACGCCCGCTACCGGGCCGCGGTGGAGCGCACCCGCGACGACACCGGGTTCTGGTCGGCGAAGCTGTACGACATGGGAGCCGGCAACGAGTTCGCCGGGGTCTACGACAAGGGCGTGCTCGCCATGCACGCGCTGCGCCGGCGGATCGGCGAGGAGGCGTTCCACCGGGTGCTGCCGGAGTGGGTGGATCGGCATCGCGGCGGCACCGCGAGCTGGCCGGACTTCGAGCGGTTCGTCACCGAGGTCGCCGGGCAGGACCTGCGGGAGTTCCTCGACGCCTGGTTCCGCGGGACCTCGCGGCCCGGCGACGCGCACCTCTTCCCCGGGTCGCTGGCCGGCTGACGGCTACCCTGGGACCCATGGCCGTCGTGAAGATCAATGCCATCGAGGTGCCCGAGGGCGCCGGCCCGGAACTGGAGCGGCGGTTCGCCGCGCGGATGCACGCCGTCGAGGGCCAGCCCGGCTTCCTCGGCTTCGAGCTGCTGCGCCCGGTGTCCGGCGAGAAGCGCTACTTCGTCTACACGAAGTGGGAGTCCGAGGAACACTTCCGCGCGTGGGCGGAGGGCCCGGCGAAGGAGGCCCACGCCGGCCACGGCAAGCCGGTGGGCACCGGGGCCAGCCTGCTGGAGTTCGAGGTGGTGCAGGCCAGCGGCCCGCGGGACGAATGACCGCGGGCCAGGACGTCGCCGTGCCGAACCCCGCCGAGCGGGATCACACCGCGGAACTGGAGCGAGCGGCCGAGCTGATCCGTGCCGCGAAGGCGCTGCTGGTGTGCGCCGGCGCCGGCATGGGGGTGGACTCGGGGCTGCCCGACTTCCGCGGTGACGAGGGCTTCTGGCGGGCCTATCCGCCGTACGCGCGGCTGGGCCTGCGGTTCGTCGAGCTGGCCGATCCCGAGCACTTCGCCGGGGACCCGGAGCTGGCCTGGGGCTTCTACGGACACCGGCTGGCGCTCTACCGTGGGACGGAGCCGCACGAGGGCTTCCGCCTGCTGCGCGAGTGGGGCGACCGGGTGGCCGGCGGGATCCGGGTGTTCACCTCCAATGTGGACGGGCAGTTCCAGCGGGCCGGGTTCACCGGCATCGCCGAGGTGCACGGCTCCATCCACCACCTGCAGTGCGCCGACGGCTGCGGCGACGACATCTGGCCGGCCGACGAGGTGGCGGTGCCGGTCGACTCGGACACCATGCGCGCCCGCCCACCGCTGCCGATCTGCCCGCACTGCGGGGCCCTCGCCCGGCCGAACATCCTGATGTTCGGCGACTTCACCTGGGTGCCGCGGCGCAGCCAGCGGCAGCTCGACGCGCTGCAGGAGTGGCGGCGGACGCAGCGCGACCTGGTGGTGATCGAGATCGGCGCCGGGCTGGCCGTGCCCACGGTGCGCCGGCAGGCGGAGCTGGCCAGTGCCGCGAACGGCGCGCTGATCCGGATCAACCCGCGCGAACCGCGGGTTCGGCACGGGCGGGGCATCTCCCTCCCGCTCGGCGCCCGCGAGGCCCTCACCCGGCTCGACGCGATGCTCTGAGGCGCCACGGGGACGCTGGGGAGCGATCGCTCAGCCGGCGGGCAGCGCGAGCCGGGCGTAGACGGCGTCGTGGTCGCCGCCGGGCAGCGGACGTACCCGGTACTCCCGCACCGCCACCCGGGAATCCACCAGCACGTGGTCGATGGTCACCGGTGGCGGGAACCACCGCCCCGGCCAGGTCGGCATCAGGCCCTTGCCGCGCTCGGCACCGGCGTCCCGGTAGCCCCCCGCGAGCACCCGGCGCAGCGCGGCGTGGTCCAGCGTCGCGTTGAAGTCGCCGGCGAGGATCCGCGGTGGGCCGTCCGGGTCGGCCGCCGGCAGCCGACCCAGCTCGGCCCGCCAGGTGTCGAACGCCTCCACCGGCGGGCGCGAGTGCACGGCGACGACCTCGACCGCGGTGCCGCCCGGCAACCGCACCCGCGCGCTCGGCTGCCCTAACGTCGACGGCTCCGCCAGCGCCAGCTCGGTCAGCGGGTACCGGGACAGCAGCGCCGAGCCGGCGCGGTGCACCCGCTCCGGCAGCAGGGTGAACAGGCCGGCCTCGGTCAACCCGCGCACCGCCGCCGCGTGCGCCTCCAGCAGCACGAGCACGTCCACGTCGTGCTCGCGGACCAACTCCACCACCCGCCGCGGGTCGGCCCGACCGAGGAAGAGGTTCGCCGACAGCACCCGCAGCTCCGGGCCACCGGGATCGGGCCGGCCGGCCGGGACCGCCCTCGGCAGCACCACCAGCACCAGCACCACCGCCAGCAGGAGCACCGGGGCGCCGACCCACCACCGGCGCAGGGCCATGGCGAGCCCGCTGAGCACGAGCCCGGCCACCGCCGCGTACGGGGTCAACGCGAGCGCGGCCGCGGTGTGGCGGTTCCCGTCGATCCCGGCCAGGCGCAGCAGCACCAGCCCGGCGAACGGGACGGCCACCACCAGCAGCACGACGTCGACCAGCACGCGCCCGGCGCTCCTCTCGACAGCGATCGGCACCCGGCCAAGTCTCCCCGACCGGGTACCGATCCGCAGGGTCGTTCGCGGACGCCGCTGGCGCGTCACGCGTGGCGGACGTGGTGGAACGGACACGAATCAGCGGACGCGGCGCCGCCGGAGGAGGTTGTCCACGGCGAACGCGCCAGGGCCGAACACGCCGATCAGCAGGAAGATCCAAGAGAACAGCGCGGCCTGCTCGCCGAGGTTCTGCAGCGGTAGCAACCCCATCGGCTGGTGCACGACGAAGTAGGCGTAGGCCATTGCACCGGAGCACAGGATCGCCGCCGGTCGGGTGGCCAGGCCGAGTAGCACCAGGCCGCCGGCGACCACCTCGAGGATCGTGGCCCACCAACCCGGCCACGAGCCGAACGGTGCCGCGCCACCCGCGCCATCGATGCCGCCGAACAAGCCGAGCCCCTGCAGGCCGTGGCAGACGAACAGGAACGCCACGACGATCCGCACCGCGCCGAGGGTCGCCGCGCGGGCCAGCTCCTCCCGGTTCCGGGTCCGCACGGTCTCGGGACGGTCGGTGGCGGTCGGGGTGGTGGTGATGGCGGTCATGTCACTGCCCTCCGTAGCTCGTGGTCCGCGCCGGCGCTTCGCCGGTCGCCTACTGACACGTCGACCGGGCGCGGCGCGGATCGACACACCCGCCGAACTCTCACTGACTTTTCGCGGGTTCACCCGGACGGACCAGAGGCGTACCGATACCGCGGACACGGCAGCAGCCCCCGTGTCCGCGCGTGCTGCGCGCGTGTCGGCGTCCCACGACGCGGACACGCGTACACGAAGCGCGGACACACGTGCAGGGGAGGCGGACACGAAGGCGCCCCCGGGAGGGTTCCCGGGGGCGCCTCGTGGAACGTCGGCCGCTCACGCGGCCACGGTCACTCGGAGTCGGTGGCCTCGCCCTTGTCGTCGCCACCGGCGACGACGCCGACCGGCGGGGCGTCGGGCACCGTCGGCGGCTTGGGCTCGCCGCGGAAGGTGAAGCGCGCCGCGTCGTCCTTGGCGTCCTCGCCGTCCCAGCCCTCGACGTCGACGATGATGATCTGGCCCGGCTGGATGTCGCCGAACAGGATCTTCTCCGACAGCTGGTCCTCGATCTCCCGCTGGATCGTCCGGCGCAGCGGCCGCGCGCCGAGCACCGGGTCGAACCCGCGGCGGGCGAGCAGCCTCTTCGCCCTCGCGGTCAGCTCCAGCGCCATGTCCTTGGCCTTGAGCTGGCCCTCCACCCGGCTGATCATCAGGTCCACCATCTCGACGATCTGGTCCTCCGTCAGCTGGTGGAACACGATGATGTCGTCGATCCGGTTGAGGAACTCCGGGCGGAAGTGCTTCTTCATCTCCTCGTTGACCTTCTGCTTCATCTTCTCGTACTTGGCAACGCCCTCGTTGCCCGAAGAGAAGCCGAGGCTCACGGACTTGGAGATGTCCTGGGTGCCCAGGTTCGAGGTGAAGATCAGCACCGTGTTCTTGAAGTCGACCGTGCGGCCCTGGCCGTCGGTGAGCCGGCCGTCCTCCAACACCTGCAGCAGCGTGTTGTAGATCTCCTGGTGCGCCTTCTCGATCTCGTCGAAGAGCACCACGGAGAACGGCTTGCGGCGCACCTTCTCGGTGAGCTGGCCGCCCTCCTCGTAGCCGACGTACCCCGGAGGGGCACCGAACAGCCGCGAGGCGGTGTACCGGTCGTGGAACTCACCCATGTCGATCTGGATGAGCGCGTCGTCCTCGCCGAACAGGAAGTTCGCCAGCGCCTTGGACAGCTCGGTCTTACCCACCCCGGACGGGCCGGCGAAGATGAACGAGCCGGAAGGGCGCTTCGGGTCCTTCAGCCCGGCACGGGTCCGCCGGATCGCCTGCGAGACGGCCTTGACGGCGTCCTCCTGGCCGATGATCCGCTTGTGCAGCTCGTCCTCCATGCGGAGCAGCCGGGTGGTCTCCTCCTCGGTGAGCTTGAACACCGGGATGCCGGTCCAGTTGGCGAGAACCTCGGCGATCTGCTCGTCGTCGACCTCGGCGACGACGTCCAGGTCACCGTCCTTCCACTGCTTCTCCCGCTCGGACTTCTGGCCGAGGAGGGTCTTCTCCTCGTCCCGCAGGCGCGCAGCCCGCTCGAAGTCCTGCGCGTCTATCGCCGACTCCTTCTCCCGGCGCACGTCGGCGATCTTCTCGTCGAACTCGCGCAGGTCGGGCGGAGCGGTCATCCGGCGGATCCGCATCCGGGCGCCCGCCTCGTCGATCAGGTCGATCGCCTTGTCCGGCAGGAACCGGTCGTTGATGTAGCGGTCGGCCAGGGTGGCCGCCGACACCAGCGCCGAGTCGGTGATCGAGACGCGGTGGTGCGCCTCGTACCGGTCGCGCAGCCCCTTGAGGATCTCGATGGTGTGCTCCAGCGAGGGCTCGCCGACCTGGATCGGCTGGAAGCGCCGCTCCAGCGCCGCGTCCTTCTCGATGTACTTGCGGTACTCCTCGAGCGTGGTGGCGCCGATGGTCTGCAGCTCGCCGCGGGCCAGCATCGGCTTGAGGATGCTCGCCGCGTCGATCGCGCCCTCGGCGGCACCCGCGCCGACGAGCGTGTGCAGCTCGTCGATGAACAGGATGATGTCGCCGCGGGTCTTGATCTCCTTGAGCACCTTCTTCAGGCGTTCCTCGAAGTCACCGCGGTACCGGGAGCCGGCGACCAGCGAGCCGAGGTCGAGGGTGTAGAGCTGCTTGTCCTTCAGCGTCTCCGGGACCTCGCCCTTGACGATGTTCTGCGCGAGCCCCTCGACGACGGCGGTCTTGCCGACGCCGGGCTCGCCGATCAGCACGGGGTTGTTCTTGGTCCGGCGGGACAGCACCTGCATGACCCGCTCGATCTCCTTGCCCCGCCCGATGACCGGGTCGAGCTTGCCCTCGCGCGCCGACGCGGTGAGGTTGCGGCCGAACTGGTCGAGCACCAGCGACGACGACGGGGTGCCCTCGCCGCGGCCGGTGGCGGCCTCGGCGGGCTCCTTGCCCTGGTAGCCGGACAGCAGCTGCAGCACCTGCTGGCGCACCCGGTTCAGGTCCGCGCCGAGCTTGACGAGCACCTGCGCGGCCACGCCCTCGCCCTCGCGGATCAGCCCGAGCAGGATGTGCTCGGTGCCGATGTAGTTGTGGCCGAGCTGCAGCGCCTCGCGCAGCGACAGCTCCAGCACCTTCTTGGCCCGCGGAGTGAAGGGGATGTGCCCGCTCGGGGCCTGCTGCCCCTGGCCGATGATCTCCTCGACCTGCTGTCGCACGCCCTCCAGCGCGATACCCAACGACTCGAGCGCCTTGGCGGCGACACCCTCACCCTCGTGGATCAGACCCAGGAGGATGTGCTCGGTGCCGATGTAGTTGTGGTTGAGCATCCTGGCCTCTTCCTGGGCCAGGACGACCACCCGCCTCGCGCGGTCGGTGAACCTCTCGAACATTCCCACTCCCTCGACTGCTGCGCCGGCGGCCCGATCTCACCCACGAACACCAGGGTGAGCTCAGCACCGTAAGACCACTGTAGTAGCCATGCGGTCGCGTCGGCGTACCACTACGCCGGAACCCGCTCGGCGGCTCTTCCCCTCCGGGCAGCCGCTACCTGGACGTTTCGACGTTTTTCCGCTGGCTGGCCCAACACACTGACACCCAGGACAACGTATGCGCCACCCGGGGGATTCCAGCGGGACCCCGATGTCCGCTCAGCGCGAACGCGAGTCTGTTGCGCTCGTCCCTCGATCGGGTCGTCTGGTGGCGCCATCGCTCATCCAAGGTAAGGTTAGCGCAACCTAATCAGTCGAACGGAGCAGTGTTCGACCCGACCAGTGGGAGGTCAGCGGTGAGCGTCGACCGGTCCTTCCGTGACTCTCGCCACACCGGCCGGCTCGTCACGGAACCCGGCGGACTGGCCGACTCACTGGCCAGGGTGGCCGGGCTGCAGCAGCGGGCGGAGATCCGCGCGGACCTGCCGATCGGCGGTGGGAGCGGCGCCGGGCGCTGGCTGCGTTGCGCCGACCTGCTCGACGACCCGACGCTGCTCGACGAGTGGCGGGCGCGGCTGGCCGAGTGGCTGCGCGCCGAGTTCGGCCGCGCGCCGGCCCGCACCACGGCGAGCTACGTGATGTCGTGGTACCTGCGGGTGCCCGCGTACGCCGGGGCACTGCTGCTGCACCACGAGCGGCGGGTGCCGATGCTGCGGCCGGCCGAGCTGGCCGTGCGCACGGCCGCCGAGGGCCGACCCGATCCCGACGGGGTGACCGTGCTCGGCCGCTCCTTCTACTGCCTGCCGTCCGACCCCGGCTCGGCCCGGCCCGAGGCGACGGTCGTCGCCGACGAGCGGGCGCTCGCCGAGGTGCTGCGCGCCCGCTACGTCGCGCACGTGTCCCGGTTCGTCGCGGTGTACCGGCGGATCAGCCCGCTCGGCGCGCGCACGCTGTGGGCGGGCGCCACCGACGCGCTGGACAGCTGCCTGTGGTGGGCGGGTGCGCAGGGTGGCACCGCCGAGAGCGAGGGCGCCGGGGTGGCCGACGCCACGCTGGTGCTCGAGTCCCGGTTCGCCCCGCTGACGTCGGCCTCCACCCTGCGCACCACGCTGGACGAGCATGGTCGGCGGGTGTGGACCCGGCGCAGGGAGAGCTGCTGCTTCTCCTACCTGCTTCCCGGCGCGGACGAGTGCGCGGGCTGCCCGCGCACTCGTCCGCGGCCCTGACCTTCCCGGCCCCGCCGCCGACCGGGCACCGTCAGGATCCGCCGCCGCCCGGTCCTCGCCGCGGGGTGGGCGCGAAGTCAGCGCGCGGCCAGCGGCCCCGAGCGGTCGCCCACACCGGCCGGGCGCCACTCCGGGTCCCGACCGGACAGGCCCAGCGCCCGCTCCAGCGGCGGCGCCGACGCGGGCACCTCGACCACCGGGCCGAACACCCCCATCGCCCGGCCCTGGTCGCCCATCCGGGCCAGCACGGCGCACAGCTCCTCGGCGACCGGCTCCGGGCAGCGGTAGCCGGCACCGACGGCCACCGCGAGATCCCAGCCGTGCAGGACGAGCTCGCACAGCGCCATCCCGCCGATCATGACCGCGGGTAGCTCGCCGCCGCCCATCGTCGTCGTGCCGGCGAGCGCGCCGGGCCGGCCGAGTGCGGCGACGAGGTCGGCGGTCCGCTCCCGCAACCGCTCGGCCCAGTCCGCACCGAGCTCGACCCCCTCCTCGCCGCCCTCCGCCGGCAGCGGCGGCTCCCCGCGGACGGCCGCGGCCATCCGCGGACTCCAGTAGAGAAGGTGCCGCAACAGGTCGCGGACCGCGTAGTCGGCACACGGTGTCGGGTTCGTGAGCTGGTCCGCGGGGACAGCGGCGGTGGCGGCGGTGGCTTCGATGACATCGGTGAACGGTCCGACCGCGGCCTCCAGCGTCTCCGGAAGTGTTCGCATGGTGCCGATCCAACCGCACCCGCGGTCCGGCGTCTTGTAGGAACACGACAGCGCGACGGGGGCGAAAACGATTACGCGACCCCATACACGGCACGAGCGGGGCACGGCGCGTGCCGAGGGCGGCCTACAGGACGGGGGCCGCCGGCTGATTACCGGCGGCCCCCCGTCATTCACCCGATTCAGTTCTTCCGGTGGTACGCCTCGACGACCTCGGAGGGGATACGTCCGCGGTCGGAGACCTGATAACCGTTCTTCCTGGCCCAAGCCCGAATCGCCTGGTTCTGCTCCCGGTCGACCGATGCCGGACGGGCGGCCACCTTGGCGGCTCGCGGCGACCGCTTGCGGCCACCCGAACGCCGCGCGTGCTCGATGTACTGGGCGAGCGCGTCCCGCAGTTCCTCGGCGTTTTCCGCGGACAAATCGATCTGGTAGCTCACCCCGTCCAGCCCGAACTCGACGGTCTCCTCGGCCTCGGAACCGTCCAGATCGTCCACCAGCGAGACGAGAACCTTCTGCGCCATGTGTTTCCTCCTGCGTGGGACTGACGATAGATCACCTCACCCGCGGCGACCTCGCCAGAAGCTTCGACTGGACACATTAATACATCGTGTCGCGACTAAACGCAAATCACGATTGCCCTTAGGCGTGGCGCAGGTAGTTCGGTCCACCGAGCTAAACCGGCCGACCCTACTCGCGAGTGATTCTTCGTGCGTGTTACGGGTGGTCGCCGGCCACGAACAGTCACGAACCGTGATCGGGCCGAACGAGCGGGAAGAGGATGGTCTCCCGGATACCCAACCCGGTGAGCGCCATCAGTAACCGGTCCACGCCCATTCCGGCACCCCCACTCGGGGGCATTCCGTACTCGAGGGCACGCAGGAAATCCTCGTCGAGCCGCATGGCCTCGGCGTCTCCGGCCGCGGCGAGCCGGGCCTGCTCGGTCAGCCTTTGCCGCTCCACCACCGGGTCCACCAGCTCGGAGTACCCGGTCGCCAACTCGACACCCCGGACGTAGAGATCCCACTTCTCGGCCACACCCGGTTGGTCGCGGTGCTGCCGGGTCAGCGGCGAGGTCTCCACCGGGAAATCCCGGACGAATGTCGGCGCATACAGGTGGTCGCCGACCAGGTGTTCCCACAACTCCTCGACCAGTTTGCCGTGACCGAGCTTCGGATCGACCTCCAGCTCGTGGGCCGCGGCGATCGAGCGCAGCTTCTCCACCGGGGTCTCCGGCGTGACCTCCTCGCCCAGCGCCTCGGACAGCGAGCCGTACATCGTCAACGAGGACCATTCACCGGACAGGTCGTACTCGGTGCCGTCGGCGAGCGACACCACCTGGCTGCCGAACGTCGCCTCGGCGGCCTCCTGCACGAGCTCCCTGGTCAGCGCCCCGATGCCGTCGTAGTCGCTGTAGGCCTCGTAGTACTCCAGCATCGCGAATTCGGGTGAATGCGAGGAGTCACTGCCCTCGTTGCGGAAGTTGCGGTTGATCTCGAAGACCTTCTCGATTCCGCCCACCACGCAACGCTTGAGATACAGCTCGGGCGCGATGCGCAGATACAGATCGAGGTCGAACGCGTTGGAATGCGTGACGAACGGTCGCGCCGCGGCGCCCCCGTGCAGGGTCTGCAGCATCGGGGTCTCCACCTCGACGAAGCCCCGCCGGTGGAAGGAATCGCGCAGCGCGCGCACCACGGCGGCGCGGATCCGCACGGTGTCCCTGGCGCGGGGCCGCAGGATCAAATCGACGTAGCGCTGCCGGACCCTGGTCTCCTCGGCGAGCTCCTTGTGCGCCACCGGGAGCGGCCGCAGTGACTTGGCGGTCAACCGCCACGAGTCGGCCAGCACCGACAGCTCACCGCGCTTGGAGGTGATCACCTCGCCGGCCACGAAGACGTGGTCGCCGAGGTCCACGTCGGACTTCCACGCGTCGAGCGCGTCCTGGCCGACCCTGGCCAGGCTCAGCATCGCCTGCAGCTCGGTACCGTCACCTTCGCGCAGCGTCGCGAAGCACAGCTTCCCGGTGTTGCGCAGGAACATCACCCGGCCGGTGACCCCGACGCGCTGCCCGGTCGCGGTGTCCGGTGGCAGGTCCGGGTGGGCGGAGCGGACCTCGGCCAGTGTGTGCGTGCGCGGCACCGTCACCGGGTAGGGATCGATGCCCTCGGCCAGGATGCGGTCGCGCTTCTCCCGGCGGACCCGCATCTGCTCGGGCAGGTCGTCGTCGGCGGGCGCGTTCGCGGGCACTGGGCTCTCGGTCATGGGGCCATAGCGTACGAACCCGCACTTCGGGCCCGCGCACCGGATTCGCCGGGCGCCCGCGCCGGTGACCGGGCCCACATCGGCGGATCGATCAGCGAACGTTGCGCTCGTAGACCAGCCGCAGGCCGAGCAGGGTCAGGTCCGGCACGTGCTCGGTGATCGTCTCCGACTCGCCGATCACCAGTGGCGCGAGGCCACCCGTCGCGATCACCGCCACCGGGTCGGCCGGGTCATGGGACAGCTCGCGGACGATCCGCCGCACCAACCCGTCCACCTGGCCGGCGAACCCGAACAGGATCCCGGACTGCAGGCACTCCACCGTGTTCTTGCCGATCACCGACCGCGGCGGCACCAGCTCCACCTTGCGCAGCGCCGCCGCCCGCGCGGCCAGCGCGTCCACGGAGATCTCGATCCCGGGCGCGAACGCGCCACCGAGGAACTCGCCGCGCGCGGAGATGGCGTCGACGTTCGTCGAGGTGCCGAAGTCGACGACCACGCACGCGGTGTGGTGCAGGTGGTGCGCGGCGAGCGTGTTCACCAGCCGGTCCGCGCCGACCTCCTTCGGGTTGTCCACCAGCAGCGGCACCCCGGTCCGCACCCCGGGCTCCACCACCACCCTCGGCACGTGCGGGTAGTAGCGGGCCAGCATCACCCGCAGCTCGCGCAGCACCGCCGGCACCGTCGACAGCGCGCTGATCCCGCTCACCTCGTCGGCGTGCTCGCCGAGCAACCCGCGCATCGTCAGCGAGAGCTCGTCGGCGGTGATCCGCGCGTCGGTGCGCATCCGCCAGTCGCGCACCAGCTCGGCGCCGTCCCCGCGGCCGCGGTAGAGCCCGAGGACGATGTTGGTGTTGCCGACGTCGACGGTGAGCAGCACCTCAGCTGTCCGCGTGCAGCAGCGCGTCCAGCCGGGCCGCGTCCGCGGTCTCGGCCACCGGGAAGCTCACCGGCTCGCCGCCCTGCGACACGATCGGCAGCGCGCCGCTGACCAGGCCGGAGCCCTCCGGCGCGTGGCCGGGGTCGGCGCCCTTCTCGACGATCCGGTTGTCCCCGTCGACGAACACGATCCGCGGCCGGAAGGCGGCCGCCTCCGCGGAGTCGAGCTGCGCGTAGGAGATCAGGATCACCAGGTCGCCGGGATGCACCAGGTGCGCCGCCGCCCCGTTGATGCCGAGCACGCCGCTGTCCCGCTCACCCGGGATGACGTAGGTCTCCAACCGCGCGCCGTTGGTCACGTCCACGATCGCGACCTGCTCGCCGGGCAGCAGGTCGGCCGCCTCCATCAGCGCCTCGTCCACCGTGACCGAGCCGACGTAGTGCAGGTCCGCCTGCGTCACGGTCGCTCTGTGGATCTTGGATTTCAGCATCGTGCGGTACATCGGACACTCCTACGGTGTTGACAGCCCCTGCGGCTCTGCTGATTCCCGCTCCCGCTCGGCGGCGGCGCCGAGCAGGACCGGAACGTTGTCGATCAGCCGGGTCCCGCCCACCCTGGCGGCGACCAGCAACCGTGCCTCCCCGTCGACGGGCGCGGGACCGAGGTCGGTTCCCCGCAGCTCCAGGTAGTCCAGCTCCACCTCCGGCCGGGCCGCAAGGGTACGCCGCGCCGCGGCGAGCACGTCCTCGGCACCCCGCGGACCTGCGTGCGCGCCGGCGACCAGCGCCGCGGACAGCGCCACCGCCTGCTCGCGCTGCTCCGGCGAGAGGTAGACGTTGCGCGAGGACAGGGCCAGGCCGTCGGGCTCGCGCACGGTCGGCACGCCGATCACCCTGGTGCCGAAGTCCAGGTCGCGCACCATCCGCCGGATCAGCACCAGCTGCTGGTAGTCCTTCTCGCCGAAGAACGCGTAGTGCGGCCGCACGATGTTGAACAGCTTCGCCACCACCGTCAGCACGCCGGCGAAGTGGCCGGGCCGGGCGGCCCCCTCCAGCTCCTCGCCCAGCGGACCGGGGTGCACCGTCACCGCCGCGTCCTCGGCGTAGAGGTCAGCCTCGCCGGGGGTGAACGCCGCCTCCACCCCGACCTCGGACAGGACGTCCAGATCGGCGTCGAGGGTGCGCGGGTAGGCCGCGAAGTCCTCGCCCTCGCCGAACTGCAGCGGATTCACGAAGATCGACGCGACGACGACCGCGTTGGGCAGCCGCTTCGCCCTGCGCAGCAGCTCCCGGTGCCCGGCGTGCAGCGCGCCCATGGTCGGCACCAGCGCGACCGTGCGCGAGGTCGCCCGCAGCGCGTCGGCGACCCGGCCCATGTCCACCGGCGCGCGGTAGACGTTGAGCTGGTTGCGGGTGAACTTCGGTGCGGTCACAGGTGGTTCCGTCCGTCGGCGGGGTTGTCGAGCAGGGCGGTGAGCTCGGCCGCGGCGTCGCCGCCGAGTACACCGGACGCGGTGGCCCTGGCCACGGTGCGCCGGGCCAGCGTGGTGTAGCTGGGCAGCACGTCGGGGGCGCGGTCGGCCAGCACGGCCAGGTGGGCGCGGACGGTACCGGTGTCGCCGCGCGCCACCGGCCCGGTGAGCGCGCGATCGCCGTGCCGCAGCACGTTGTCCAGCGCCGCCGACAGCAGCGGGCCGAGCAGCCGTTCGGCGTCGCCGACGCCGTCGATGTCACAGCCGCGCAGCAGCTCCGCGCAGTCGGCGACCAGGGTGACCAGGTGGTTGGCGCCGTGCGCGAGCGCGGCGTGGTACAGCGGCCGCGCCGCCTCCGGCACCCGCACCGGCTCGGCGCCCATCTCGACGGTGAGCGCCTCACCGACGTTCCAGGCGGCGTCGTCGCCCGCCGCGGCGGTGACACCCACGCAGCAGGTGGCCATCCGCTCGAGGTCCTCGGCCCGGCCGGTGAAGGTCATCACGGGGTGCAGCGCGAGCGGCAGCACACCCAGCTCCGCGGCCGGCCGCAGCACCTCGATGCCGTGCGCGCCGGAGGTGTGCACGACGATCTGGCCCGCGCGCAGGGACGCGGTGGCCACCAGGCCGCGGACGATCCCGGGCAGTGCGTCGTCGGGAACGGCGAGCAGGACGAGGTCGGCGCGACGGGCCACCTCGTCGGCGGGCAGCAGCGGCACGCCGGGCAGCAGCCGCTCGGCCCGGCGGAGCGAGTCCGCCGAGATGCCGGAGGCCGCGACGATGGTGTGTCCCGCCCGGGCCAGTGCCGCCCCGAGCACGCTGCCCACCCGGCCGGCGGACACGACACCGATCGCGAGGCGGGCGGGGC
Organism: Amycolatopsis arida; assembly: GCF_900115565.1. Classification (GTDB taxonomy): domain Bacteria; phylum Actinomycetota; class Actinomycetes; order Mycobacteriales; family Pseudonocardiaceae; genus Yuhushiella; species Yuhushiella arida. The sequence continues at coordinate 936,864 of NZ_FOWW01000002.1, forward strand.
GGGTCACGACGCACCCCTGGAGACGTGTGGTGGACGAGCCCGGTGGGCACGGCCGGCGAGGCCGACCGCCGCAGCGCCACGTCGCAACTGCCTCCGCATGGCAACACCGCTTCCGAGCTCGTTCCAGTCCCGCTCCTCGTCGCGGGTACCAGACGACGGCGCGAGAGTAGCTCGCGCGCACCGGTCCCGCGTCGTTCGGGTGATGAGCTTCACCCGTTACGGGCGGCTCGCCGGCCGGCCTCGGCCTGCCGCACGGCCTCCGCCCTGGTCGCGCGGACCACGGCGAGCAGCTCGTCGTGCCGGCGCCGGTCGCCGTTGTCGGAGTGCCCGAGCCGGAGGTTCCGGCGCAGGAACGCCAGCTCGGTGACGCCGGCCTGGTAGTCCGCCACCGCGCGGGCGGCCCGCCGGCCGGACTCCCGGCGTGCCTGCCGACGCCACCGCCGCCGGCCACGCAGGCTGGCGAGCAGCTCGACCTCCGAGCGGGCGATCCACCGGGCCTCGGCCATCGCCGGCAGCGCCGCCGCCACGATGCGTTGCTCGCGCCGGCGCTGCCAGAGCACCAGCAGCAGCACGCCGACGAACATCGGCACCATGATCAGGAAGTAGACGTCGAGGAAGGTGGTGGCGCCGCCGAGAGTGGCCGCCGCGTTCCACAACGCGTGCAGCAGCACCGCGCCGAGGTAGCCGCCGAGCGGGGCGAGCACCTTCAGCGGGGCGACCTTCGTGCGCGCGCCGACGCCCACCCCGATGCCGGTGAGCACGGTGAACAGCGGGTGGGTGAACGGGGAGAGCACGCCGCGCAGGACGAACGCGGCGAGCACGCCGCCGCTGGTGCCGTCGCCGAAGCCGTTCTCGGCGAAGGCCCGGCCGAAGTAGTAGATGTTCTCGGTGAACGCGAAGCCGGCGGCGCTGAAGCCCGCGTAGACGATGCCGTCCACGAGACCGTCGAACTCGCGAGGGCGCAACCAGAGCAGGGCGACCACCGGGACGGCCTTGACGGCCTCCTCGACCAGCGGCGCCGACACCACGGCGCTGAACGTGTCGCCGTGGCCGATGCCGAGGAGCATGTCGCCGACCGCGGCCGCGGTGTCGTTGACCAGCAGCGCGGTGAGGGTGGCCACGCAGGCACCCCAGACGAAGGCGATCAGCAGGAACCGTGCCGGCTCGGGCTCCCAGCGGTCGATCCAGAGGAAGGCGGGCACGACGATCGCGACCGGCACCACCGCGGCCACGACACCGATGACCACGGCCAGCACGCCGACCCTGACCGTGGCGAGGCCGAACAGCAGCAGCCCACACAGCGCGACCAGCACGAGTCCGAGCACCGGGAGCAGCACGGTGACCCGGCGCGGCGGGTGCCGGCGCAGCCGGGCCGGCTCGGTGTCGGCGTTGGCTCCCCTCACGGCCGGGGACGATATCCGGGACCGCCGACAGCCGAACGATCAGTCCCGTTCGCCCCCGATGCCCGCACCCGGCCCCGCTGCCCCGGGTGTGGGAACGCCATCAAGGCCACCTTCATCGCGCCCAACGCCATCAAGGCCCCCTTGATGGCACCTGTCAGTCCTCGGCGCGACGGCGGCGCCGCGGTGTGGGGGCCGAGCCGTGCGCGGCCAGCAGCTCCCGCACGGACCGTCCCGCGCTGTGCGAGCCGCCCTCGTCGTCGGGGCGAGCGTGCGTCCCCGCGGCGCGGCGACCCCCCGACGGCGGCGGTGCGGCCGGCTCGTCGTCGGGGCGGGCATGGCTGCCGCCACCGAAGGGCTGCCACGGCGTCCCGCCCTCGGCGCCGTCGTCGTCCTCCCGCCGGCGGCGGCGGCCACCACCGTCCGGCTCCGCCGCGGCATGCCGGCTCAGCGGCCCCGGCTCGTCGTCGTCGGCGCGCCGGCGCCGGCCGCCGGGGCGGCTGCGCTGCATCTCCCGCACCGACTCCGGCAGCGTCGGGTTCGGCGCGGGCTCCGGATCCCGGTCGGCGGCGTGCCGGCTCGCACGGTGGTCGGCGTCACCGCTGTGCCGCCCGCCGGAATCCCAGGACGGCGTCCACTCCTCGACACCCCCGACCGGCTCGTCGACCGGCATCGGCGCGCGCCGGACCGGTGGCTCCGGACGGGCGGGCTCCCGAACCTCCGCACGGCCCACCTCCGAGCGGGACGGCTCCGGACGGTCGATCTCGGGCCGGCGAGGCTCGGGCCGGCGGGACTCGGGCCGGCGAGGCTCGGGCCGGCGGGACTCGTGCCGGGCGGCCTCGGGCTCGCGGATCTCGGTCCGCGGCTCGCGGATCTCCGTGCGCGGCTCGCGGACCTCGGCGGGGGGCTGCCGGATCTCGGTGCGCGGCTCGGCCGCGCGGGGGTCGGGCCGGCCGGAACGGGCCAAACCCGGTGCGGGAGCGGGGGGCACGGCCTCCTGCGGCCGGGGTTTCCGCGGGGGCGGCGGCATGCTCGCCGCGGGACGCCCCTTGGCGAGCCGCTCGACGGCCGGCCGGGTCGGCTCCTGCGGTGGCTGGTCGGGCGTGCGCGGACCGGGCTGCGCCGGGTTCGGCGGTAGCCGGTGCGGTGGACCCGACCGGGCCGGGGGCACCTCACCGCGGGGCGCCGGGCCGGGAGATGCGGGATGGTCGCGCCGGGGCGGGGTGGCCGCGGAGGCCCCCTGCCGCGGCTCGGCGGCGCCCTCCTCGGAGCGGTGCTGCCGGCGCATCGCCTCGGCTCTGGCCTCGCTGGCCGCCTTGGCGACCTTCGCGGCGGCGCCCACCCGCTCGTTGACGGTGACCCGCCTGGTCGCCGGGTCCGCGTCCGGGGTCCGCGGAAGGTGCTGCGTCCCGGCACCCGCGGGTGCGTCCCGCGGCGGGCCACCTCGGGCCGCCGCGCTGGTGCCGTTCCGCGCGGGCCCGTCCGCGCCCGCGCCGTTGACGTTCGGCGCTTTCCGTGCGGGCGCACCGTTGTCCCGGTTGGCCGCGCCGTTGGCCCCGCGCTCAGGCGTGCGGCGGAGCACGCCGTAGGAATCCGGCGCGCTGTCCCGAATCCGCTCGATGAGCTCGGTCGGCCGGTCCCCGTTCTCCACCGTGGCCTTCGCGGCCGGCAGCTGGGCCGGTGCCTTCCCGGATCCGCCACCGCCGCCGTTGCTCTCCGCGGTGGCGGTGACCAGCCGGGGCTCCTCGTGCAGCTTGCGCATCCTGGTGGACTGGGCGGTGAGCGCCACCCGCTCGTAGAGCACCTCGCCACCGAACAGCGCCTGCAGGCTCTCCCGCAGCGCGGTGACCTCGGCCCGCAACGCGTCCAGCTCGGCACGGGCCTCGGCCTCGACCCGCTCCCGGGTCTCCGCCTCGACCTCCAGCTCGAACTCCCGGCGCGCGGCGATCTCGCGTTCCAGCTCGAGCTCGTAGACCTCCTGCGCCTGCGCCACCGAGTCCTCGGTGACCAGCGCCTGCCGCCGGTACCTCGCGGCGACGAACGCGCCGATCAACGCGGCCCACAGCGCGGCGATGATCCCCAGCCGCAACCATCTCAGGTCCTCGGTGAGCACCAGCGCGAGCGTGGACCCCACGGCGAGGGCGGCACCCACGACGAGCCACGGCCTGCCCGGGAGGCGGCTGTGGCCCTTCGGCGAGTCGTCACCCACGCCAGTCATGCCCCACACCGTACCTTCTGGTTACCCGACCGAGACCCAGTCGGTACTTCGAGCGGTGGCTTCCCCGCGTTGACCGGTTACTTCCGGTCGGGATCGGGGTCGCGCGGCTCCGGGGTGCGGCAGCAGTGCTCGAGCCAGAGCGCGGCGGCGATCAGCACCGCCGCGCAGCACACGCCGACCACCGCGCTGGGCAGGTCCTCGGCCGCCGCCGTGACCCGCTCGGCCCGTGGCGCGAGGTAGCCGAGCACGCCGAGCCACGCACCCAGCATGAGCGCGCCCAGCAGCGACGACGCCTTGGCCAGCGCGACGCTGCGGGCCACCCCGATCGCCGACACCACCTGCCCGTCCCGGATCCGGTCGCGGATGACGAACGCCAGCACGGTCTCGACGATCGCGAGCACCAGCAGCGTCCCGCCGGCCAGCGTGGGCAGCCGCGGGATCGACGAGTACGCGGCCCGGAACAGCAGGTAGGCCACCGCGAGCCCGACCACACCGGCGACGAGGAGCTCGCGCGGCCGCGTGAAGTGCATGGCGCCACCGTACCGAGCGGGGCGCCGGGATACTGGACCTCCACCTCCGGAAGGGTTGAGATGGCGTCCCTGTTCACCATCGGCGAGCTGGCCCGGCGCACCGGGCTGTCGGTGAAGACCATCCGGTTCTACTCCGACTCGGGGCTGCTGCCGCCCACGGAGCGGACCCGGGCCGGGTACCGGCTGTACGACGCGGCGGCGCTGGCCCGGCTGGAGTACGTGCGCACCCTGCGCGAGCTCGGGCTCGGCCTCGACGACGTCGAGCGCGCGCTGGCGCGGGAGGACGGGGTGGCCCGGCTGGCCGCGCGGCACGTCGAGGCGCTGGACGAGCAGATCCGCCGCCTGCGACTGCGCAGAGCGGTGCTGCGGGCGGTGGCCAAGCGGGGTTCCGGACCGGCGGAGGTCCGGCTGATGAACCAGCTGGCGACGATGCCCGACGAGGAGCGCAAACGTTTGCTCGACGAGTTCTGGGACGAGGTGAGCGCCGGGCTCGACGTCGATGGGGAGTTCTACGCGTGGATGCGCTCGGCCAAGCCCGAGCTGCCGGACGACCCGTCCCCCGAGCAGCTGGAGGCCTGGATCGAGCTCGCCGAGCTGGTGCGCGACCCGGACTTCCGGCGGCTGATCCGGGGGATGAGCGAGACGAACGCGGCCGCCAGGGCCGCCGGCGAGCCGCTGGCCGTTTCGGCCGAGCAACAGGAGCAGTGGTTCGGCTGGCTCGAGCGGGCGCGGGTGGCGGTCGACGCCGGGCTGCCGCCGGACTCGCCGGAGGCGCGGGCGCTGGCCGACGAGATCGCGAGCACCTGGGACGAGGGGATGCCCCGGACGAAGCTGGCCGACCGGGTCACCGCGGGGGCCGACGAGCGCGCCGAGCGGTACTGGCGGTTGCTGGCCGTGATCAACAGCTGGCCGCCGGTCCCCGAACGCCACCACGCGGCCCACTGGATCGCCGACGCCCTCCGCCACTCCACCTGACGTCTTCGCCATCCCCATCCGCGTGTTCGCCGTTCCCGTCGCCGTGTTCGCCGCCCGCGTCGGCGTGTTGGCGTCGCAGGGCGCCAACACACTGTCGCGAAGCGCGAACACGGTGTCACGAAGCGCGAACACGCGGTCATGGGGCGCGGACACGCGGGGGAGGTCACGCGTGGGGTGCGCCACGCCGGTGGCGACACCGCGGCCGGCGCGGGGGACGCTGAAGCCGGAAGGCGCCGCGGGCGAATGGGGCTGCCAATGGGCAAGAAGGGCATCGCGGGCGGGCTGGCCTGGCTCGCGCTCGGCCAGTTCTTCGTGCTGCACCTGGTCGTGCAGTCGGCGTGGCCGCGGCCGTACAGCTGGGTCCGCAACGACATCAGCGACCTCGGCAGCACCGCGTGCGGGGCGGTAGGCGGCCGCCACGTCTGTTCCCCGTGGCACGCGGCGATGAACGTCTCCTTCGTCATCAGCGGGGTGTGCATCGCGGCGGGCGCGGTGCTGCTCGCCGGCACGCTGCGCGCCGGATGGCCGGCCAGGGCCGCCGCGGCGCTGCTCACCGTCGCCGGCGCGGGGGTCGTGCTGGTCGGCCTCAACCCGGGTGACCTGCGGATCGCCCCGCACCTCGCCGGTGCGGTCGCCGCGGCGGCCGGCGGCAACGCGGGCGTCCTGCTGCTCGGGGTCGCGCTGCGCCGCGCCGGCCGGCCGGTCGGGACGGTCGGCGTCGTCGCCGGTGTCCTCGGGTTCGTCGGGATGGCGGTGGCCGCGCTGCAGCTCGCCGGTGTCCTCGGTGGACTGCACGTCTGGAGCGGGGCGACCGAGCGGGTGGCGATGCTGCCGATGCTGGTCGCCATGATCGTCATCGGCGCCGCGGCACTGCGCTCCACGGGGCCGTCCTCCACGGGGCCGTCCTCCATGGGGTCGTCCTCCACGGACTCCGGCGCCCGCCGGCGCACCGGCTGACCCGGTCAGTCCCGCAACGACAGATCGGTGGGCCGCACGTCGGCGCGGTCGGCCGGGGGCAGCGCGGCGAGCAGGTCGGCGGCCCTGCCGTGACCGGGCACCTCGGCGTCCGGATCGATCTCCAGCCATGGGACCAACACGGTGGCCCGGTGCGGCGTGCCCGGATGCGGCAGCAGCAAATCGGGATGGTCCGAGCGCACGCCGTCCACGGTGACCACGTCGACGTCCAGCGTGCGCGGGCCCCACCGCTGCTCCCGCACCCGCCCCGCCGCGCGCTCCAGCGCCTGAGCGGTGCGCAACCAGGCCCAGTGATCCCGCCCGCGATCGTCCACAATGCACACGGCGTTGAGGAAGTCCGGTTGGTCCCGCACGCCCCACGGCTCGGTCTCGTACACACCGGACACCGCGACCAGCACGTCGCGCAGGCCGTCCACCGCCAGCCGCAGGTACGCGTGCCGGTCGCCGAGGTTCGACCCGAGCGAGAGCACCGCGCGGCTCACCGGCCGCTCCGATCCCGACTCCGGGTTCGGTGCACGGTCACCGCGACGTCGGCGAAGTCCAGCGGGATGGGCGCGCGTGGCTTGTGCACGGTGACCTCCACGGCCCGCACCCGCGCGTCCCGGAGCGCGTCGTCGGCGATCCGGCCGGCGACCGTCTCGATGAGGTCGCACGGCTCGCCGCCGACGATCGCCGCCGCGCGCTGCGCCAGCTCGCCGTAGTGCAGCGTCTCGGTGAGGTCGTCGGAGGCGGCCGCGGCGCCCAGGTCCAGCCAGGCGGTGATGTCGACGACGAACTCCTGACCGTCGCGCCGCTCGTGGTCGAACACGCCGTGCCGGCCGAACACGCGCAGCCCGGTGAGGGTGACGCGGTCGCCGGGCGGGGTCATCCCAGCCCTCCGCGCCGCCAGGCCGCGGCCACCGCGACCGCGTCCAGCGAGGCGCCGACCTCGTGGACCCGCACCCCCCATGCGCCGTTGGCGGCGGCCAGCGCGGAGACGGCGGCGGTGGCGTCCTCGCGGCCGGCCGGTGGGCGGGGCTCGCCGGCCGGGTCGGCCAGCAGCCGGCCGAGGAAGCGCTTGCGGGAGGCGCCGACCAGCACCGGGAAGCCGAGCGCCAGCAGGGACTCGAGGCTGTGCAGCAGGGTCCAGTCGTGCTCGGCGTGCTTGGCGAAGCCGAGGCCGGGGTCGAGCACGATGGCGTCATTGGCGACGCCGGCGGTCAGCGCGGCCTCGACCCGGGCGGACAGCTCGGCGCGCACCTCGGCGACCACGTCGGCGTAGCTGGCGAGCGCGTTCATGTCCTTGCTGTGCCCACGCCAGTGCATGAGGATCCAGGGCTGGCCGGAGTCCGCCGCCACCCGTGCCATGTCCGGGTCGGCCAGGCCACCGGAGACGTCGTTGATCACCCGGGCACCGGCCTCCAGTGCGGCGGCGGCCACGGCGGCCCGGGTGGTGTCGACGGAGAGCAGCAGGCCGTCCGCCGCGAGGGCGCGCACCACCGGCAGCACCCTGGCGATCTCGGTGTCGGCTTCCACCCGCGCCGCGCCAGGGCGGGTGGACTCGCCGCCGACGTCGATGATGTCGGCGCCGCGCCGCCACATCTCGTGGGCGTGGGCGAGCGCGTCGTCGAGGTGGAGGTAGCGGCCACCGTCGGAGAAGGAGTCGGGCGTGACGTTGAGGACACCCATCACCACGGGTCGGCCGGGCTCGGGGAGGTCCGGGTGCAGCGGAGAGGCCGAGCGCCGCCGCTGCGGGTGGCGATGGTCGGCCGGCGGGTTGCTCACCGCCGGCCCTTGATCAGGTCGAGCGCCTCCGCCCGTGACGAGGCCGACGTCTGCAGCAGGCCGCGGACCGCGGAGGTGGTGGTACGGGCGCCGGGCTTGCGGATGCCGCGCATCGCCATGCACAGGTGCTCCGCCTCCACGACGACGATCACCCCGCGGGGCCTGAGCTTGCGCATCAACGCGTCGGCGACCTGCGAGGTGAGCCGTTCCTGCACCTGCGGGCGCCTCGCGTAGAGGTCGACCAGCCGGGCCAGCTTGGACAGTCCGGTGACCTTGCCCTCGTCGTTCGGGATGTATCCGATGTGGGCCACGCCGTGGAACGAGAGAAGGTGGTGTTCACAGACCGAGAACATCGGGATGTCGGTGACCAGGACGAGCTCCTCGTGGCACTCGTCGAAGGTCCTGTCCAGCACGGAGTCCGGCTCCTCGTAGAGGCCGGCGAACATCTCGCGGTACGCGCGGGCCACCCGGCCCGGGGTGTCGCGCAGGCCGTCGCGGTCCGGGTCCTCACCGCAGGCCAGCAGCAGCTCCCGCACGGCCTTCTCGGCGCGCGCCTGGTCGAAGATCCGACCCGTGGCGCGCGCCGAGATCATCTCCTCGGAGAGTGCGAAGACGTTCTCCCGAAACTCACTGGCGATGGTGACCGTCCGGATCGTCGGGCGACTGCCGGTGCTGCCCCTCGGGCCGACCCCGCTCTGGCTGCTGCGGGCCGCCACCGGGCTGGTTCGCGTTGGGCACGTTCGAGCGCCACGGCTGCGGCCGGCCGCTCGGCGTGGTCGCCGGCTTCCATCCCGGCGGCGCGCCGTAGTTCGGCGGCCCCGGCCGGCCGGACGGCCCACCCGACTGCGGGTCGTACTGGGGCCCGCCGTGCTGCGACGGCCACCCACCGTTCCCGGTGCCGTTCGGCCGCGCGCCGTTCGGGTAACCACCCGGCGGCGGAGGCGCGTACGGGTTCGGGTTGGGCTGCCCACCCTGCGGCTGGCCGCCGTGCTGTGGCCGCTGCTGCGGCGGCTCGCCGCCGGACGACCGCGGCGGCCCAGCGGGCAGGTCGCCCGCACCGGCCGCGGTACGCACCGGGGTCGGCGCCGGCTCCAGCACCGGCTTCTGCTCCCGCCGCTCCTCCTCCGGCGGCCACGGCTCGCCCCGCTCCATCGCCAGCTCGCGCGGCGTCTTCACCGGCGGCTTGTCCGAGGGCAGCCGCTCACCGAAGTCGTTGAACGTGGTGATCCGTGGCCGCTTCTCCACCGCGGAGAAGATCCGCTCCAGGTCCCTGCGCTGCAGCGTCTCCTTCTCCAGCAGTTCGATCACGAGGTCGTCGAGCACGTCGCGGTAGGTGTTGAGCACCTCCCACGCCTCGGTGTGCGCGGTCTCGATGAGCTTGCGCACCTCCTCGTCGATCTCGTGCGCGACCTCGAGCGAGTAGTCCGGCTGGCGCCCGGCCGAGCGGCCGAGGAACGGGTCGCCGTGCTCCTGGCCGTACTTCACCGCACCGAGCCGTGGGCTCATGCCGTACTCGGTGACCATCGCCTTGGCGATCTTGGTGGCCTGCTCGATGTCGCCGGAGGCTCCGGTGGTCGGCTCGTGGAAGACCAACTCCTCCGCCGTGCGGCCGCCCATCGCGAACACCAGGCGCCCGATCATCTCCGAGCGGGTCATCAGTTCCTTGTCGTCCTCGGGGACGAGCAGGGCGTGCCCCCCGGTGCGCCCACGCGGCAGGATGGTCAGCTTGTAGACCGGCTCGATGTCGGGCATCGCCCACGCGGCGAGGGCGTGCCCGCCCTCGTGGTAGGCGGTGATCTTCTTCTCCTTCTCGGAGATGATCCGGCTCTTGCGCGCGGGCCCACCGACCACGCGGTCGACGGCCTCCTCCAGCGCGTGGTCGTTGATCACGTGCCCGTTCTGCCGGGCGGTGAGCAGTGCCGCCTCGTTGATGACGTTGGCGAGGTCGGCACCGGACATGCCCACGGTGCGCTTGGCGAGGGTGTCGAGGTTGACGTCGGGAGCCAGCGGCTTGCCCTTGGCGTGCACCTCGAGGATGGCCTTGCGGCCGCGCAGGTCGGGCGCGGACACCGGGATCTGCCGGTCGAACCGACCCGGCCGCAGCAGGGCGGGGTCGAGGATGTCCGGCCGGTTGGTCGCGGCGATCAGGATGATGCCGCCGCGCGAGTCGAAGCCGTCCATCTCGACCAGCAGCTGGTTCAGCGTCTGCTCGCGCTCGTCGTGCCCGCCGCCGAGCCCGGCGCCACGCTGCCGGCCGACGGCGTCGATCTCGTCGACGAACACGATGCACGGCGCGTTCTGCTTGGCCTGCTCGAACAGGTCGCGCACGCGGGAGGCGCCGACACCGACGAACATCTCGACGAAGTCCGAGCCGGAGATCGTGTAGAACGGCACCCCCGCCTCGCCGGCGACCGCGCGGGCGAGCAGCGTCTTACCGGTGCCGGGCGGCCCGTAGAGCAGAACGCCCTTCGGGATCTTCGCGCCGAGCGCCTGGTAGCGCGCCGGGTTCTGGAGGAAGTCCTTGATCTCGTGGAGTTCCTCGACGGCCTCGTCGGCTCCGGCGACATCGGTGAAGGTGGTCTTCGGCATGTCCTTGTTCAGCTGCTTGGCCTTGGACTTGCCGAAGTTGAGCACCCGGTTGCCGCCGCCCTGGGCGTTGTTCATCATCCACATCAGCAGCAGCAACAGCAGGCCCAGCGGGATCATGTAGATCAACAGCTGGGTGACGAACGACTGCTGCGTGACCGTGGTGCCGAACTTGAGGTCCTGCTCGCCGGAGCGCGCGTTGAGCAGGGCGCGGTAGATGTCGTCGCCGGCGGCCGCGGGGAACTTGGCGAGAACCTGCTCGGCCTGCTTGCCGTCGTGTTCGATCGGCGTGTTCAGGGTGAGCTTGAGCTGCTGTTCCTTGTCCTCGAGAGTGGCTTCCTTGACGTTGCCACTCCGGATCTGCTCCATCGCCTGCGACGTCGGGATCTCGGTGTAGTTACGATCACCGTCGAAGATCGAGCTGAAGGCGAAGTAGAGCAGCAGAACCGCAACTATCCACAGTAGTGGGTTCTTGAGCAGGCGCTTGCGGTCCATTCGACTCGGCCGTGGTGGCCTCGACCCTCCCTGGCTAGGCGGTAGATGTGACATCCGCCGGCATGTGTTGACAACTGCTGGTGCTCGGGGGCGCACCCGTCCCACCAGGGTACCGTCCAGCCGCGGCGAGCCCCGGTGAGCCTCTGCGGGACAACGGCCGGTACCTCGCCGATGTTCCCACCGGGTGGTCAAAGACTCAATGAGCCTTCGGTCGCGTCCCGCCGGCCGGACCGAACCGGGCGCTCGGCGACGCCACCGCCGCGCGACCCCCGCCGGGGTGTTCGCCCAGCTCAGGGCCGGAGCAGCCGGTCGGCCGGATCAGCGCCGGTCGGACCGCTCGCCGCTGCTCCGGGCCGGTCAGCGCCAGTCGGTGACGGAGGCGACCAGCTCGCCGAGCCGGGTGCGCAACGTCTTGGCGTCGGCGGGCGACACGGTGACCCACTCACGCCCGTCCGGACCGGGCCGGGTGAGGCTGAGGTAGCGGCCGGTGGCGGTGTCGAACCAGGCCAGCACCGGCGAGCGGCGCCTGGCGCCGAGCGAGCTCCGGCTGTTCGCGGCGAGCTGGCCGCCGCGCAGCCGCGGCTGCCCGGCGAGCTGGGCGTACGCCTGCCTCGGGTCGCTCGGCCGGTCGGCCAGGCCGGTCCTCGGTCGCGGCTGCCGGCGGCCGAGCCCGGCCTTACCGCGCTCCTCCTCGTCCGGCTGACCGGCGCCGACGGTCGCCCTGGCCGGCGGCACCCGCAGCGCCTCCTCCAACGGCAGCGTGGCCGACGCCTCGGTGCCGCGGGGGCCGGAGGGCAGCAGGTCGACCACGGTGGAGGCCACCGCCTCGGGGTAGATCGGGCGCAGCCAGATCCCGTCGGCGTCCTGGATCGCCACCACCGCCTTCCTGCCGTCGGAGGCGGCGAGCACCCCGACCGGCGGCGCCTGGAACTCGGGGATGTGCAGCGCGTCGACACTCACCGTCGGCCGGGCGAGCAGCGTCAGCCACTCGTCCACGTACGGCTCGAGCCGGCCCTGCTGGTCCCGAATGCCGCGGGCCCTGAGCTCGGTGTGCACGCGGTTGCGCAGCGCCACCCGCTCGTCCTCGGTGGCACCGTGCGAGCGCACCTTGAGTGGGTACGGAAGCTCCCCGAGCCGCATCGCCTCCCAGAGGAAGTCGAACGCGATCGGGGTGAAGAACTCCTGTCCGGTCACTGTCCTCCCCGTCATCACCGAACCCGCCGCCGGCCACCGCGCCGACCCGAGGCCGCACGCTACCCAGTCCTCGACCGGCCGCGCATCCCCCGCCCGGTGGTCACCCGGTCACCGCGGCGTCGTGATCACAGCGGCGCGGCGATCACAGCGGCGCGGCGGTGGCCCTGGCCGCGGTGGCGAGCATCTCGCCGAGCCGGTGCCGGAGGGTGGGCGCGTCGGCGGGGGCGATGGTGATCCAGTCCCGGCCGTCCCGGCCACGCGTGGCCTGGGTGAAGTAGCGGCCGGCGTCGGTGTCGAACCAGCTCAGCACCGGCGAGCGGCTCCGCCCACCGGTCCGGCCCCTGGCGTTCGCGCCGATCTGGCCGCCGCGCAGCCGGGGCTGGGCGTGCAGCCGGGCCAACGCCTTGCGGTCCTCGTCGGCGCTCGCCCTGCCGTCGGCCGTGCCGCGGCGCTGCAGGAAGTCGGCTCCGGAGCCGGACATCAGCTGCTCCAGCGGCACGGTGATGGACTTCTCGGTGCCCCGGGGCGCCGCCGGCAGCAGCCCGACGATCGCACTGGCCAGCCCGTCGGCCGGGACGTCGCGCAGGTGCAGGCCGCGCCCGTCCTGCACCGCCAGCAGGCCCTGCCCGCCGACCGCCGCGGCCACCGCGAGCAGCGGCTCGGCGTCCGGTGCGGTGATGTGCACGGAGTCCAGGCTCAGGTCGGGCCGGGCGAGCAGGCCCAGCCGGTCCTCGAGGCGCGGCTCGGCCCTGCCGCCCGCGTCGGCGAGGCCGCGGCGGCCCAGCTCCGCCAGCACCTGCCGGCGGAGCTGGGCCCGCTCGTCCATCGTGCGGCCGTGCGAGCGCACCGAGAACGGGTACGGCGGCTCACCGAGGTCGAGCGACTCCCAGAGGAAGTCCAGCTCCAGCGGAGTGAGGAACTCCGCCGCCACCTCAGCGGTCCTCGGCCTCGGTCCACGCGCCGATCACCGGCGGCGGAGTGGCCTCGTTGGCGCCGAACGCGTCGTCGGGGTCGGGTTCGATGAGGAAGGAGGCGTGCGTGTGCTCCTTGTCCTCCTCGGCCTGGCGGGCACCCATGCCGGGGGCCATCGGGGCCGCGCCGGAGGGCGGGACCTGCCCGCCGCCGATGGTGCCGCCGGGCGAGACCACACCCTGGCCCTGCGGGGTGACCGACGCGGCGCTGGCGCCCTGGCCGCTGTTGGCCGAGGCACCGGTCTCCGCGGCCGACTGCTTGGTGCTGCCGCTCCGGTTGCCCTTGGCCAGCGCCTTGGCCCCCGCGGCGCCGAGGCCGGCGCCCAGCGCGGCGCCGCCGATCAGCCCGAGGTTGCTGCCGCCGCCGCTCGGGGCGGGCCCCTGGCCAGGGGCCACCGCGCCGACGCCGACCGAGCTGCCGGCGCCGGGCGCGGCCGGGGTGGGTGCCGCACCGGGGGCGCCCTGGTCACCGGACGCGGCCACGTGCTCGCTCGCCACGGCGCCCAGCTGGCCCCCGACACGGCCGGCGACCCCGTCCACCATGCCGTGCCCGCCGGCCAACCCGAACGCGCCGACCGAGCCGACCGACCCGCCGACCGCGTCGGGGTTGGTCGCCACCGGCTTGAGGCCGAGCGACTCGGGGCCGAAGCTCGGCGTGGTGTTGTCGACCTCGGACATCGCCTTGGTGAAGGCGTTGAAGTACTGGACCTGCTGCGCCTTGACGGCGTTGCACTCGTCGAACTTGGCCTTCATGTCCGGGGTGAGCGCGGCGGGGCCGCCGGCCAGCATCTCGGCCAGCTCCTGACCCGGGTCGAACTCCTTGCCCGCGGGCATCTTCTTCAACTCGGCGGCCGCCGCGGCCTGCTGGCCGAGGCGGTGTCCCATGGTCCGCGCGGCCTCGGCGGCCTGTGAGCCGGAGTTGGCGATCGCCACCAGCGCGCCCTGCGCGGCGCCGGCGCCCTGCCCGACCCAGGCGGCGCCCAGCTCGGAGATCGCCGTGTACAGCTCGTTGGCGACCTGGTCGAGCTCGGAGGCGTGGCCCAGCCACGTCTGGCCGGTGGCCTCGGCGCTGGCCGGCTCGTTGTCGACCGTCGCGCTGAGGTAGAGCTCGTTGCTGTCGTAGGCGGCCCAGTTCGGCGGGCTGCCGATGGCGCGCTCGTCGTCGTACTGGAAGCCGTCGGACCGGCCGCGGGCCTGCTCGACGATGGTCTCGGCGGCCGAGTTGTCGCCGAGCGGAACGGCGGTGCCGCCGGCCGGCGTGCTGGAGTCGTCGGTGTAGTTGGTGTCGACCATGATCTCGGATCCCCCTGGTCTCACACGTGTCGCCGGAACGGCTGGGCGTTGGCGTCGTCGATCTCCTGGTACCGGCTCATCGCCGTGACGATCGCCTGCTCGGCCTGGTCGTACTGGATGTAGAGGTTGCGCAGGGCCTGCGCGTAGGAGTCGTCGTCGCCCCCGGCGGCACGCTTGGCCATCTTGGCCGAGATCGCCTGGCCGACCGGGTTCGCGCCCAGCTTCGGCGCCTCGGCGAGCGCACCGGCGCCCCGCAGCAGACTCTCCACGGCGTCCTTGCCGCCGCGAATCTTCCGCAACACCGTCTGCGCCGCGTCCGGGTCGACCCCGATCTGCCCGCTGACCGCGGCGCTACGGAAGGCTTCCGCGTCCGCGAAGCTCCTGTTGCCCATCTCGACTCTCCCTGTCCCCACCAACGGCGCCGCGCCGGTCACGCGGACGCGGTCTTCGCATAGGCTAACGCAACGAGTGCGCCGGTATGACGCGTTCGGGGGACAAGGGGTTCCGAATCGGCCACGAGTTCACCGCGCGGGTTCACCCGCCGTTTCCCGATCCGTCGTCGGAGCCGACATCAGCCGTCGTCAGCCGTCGTCAGCCGGCGTACACCTTGGGGTCGAGGGTGCCGATGTAGGGCAGGTCGCGGTACCGCTCGGCGTAGTCGAGGCCGTAGCCGACCACGAACTCGTTGGGGATGTCGAACCCGACGTAGGCCACCGGGACGTCCACCTTCACCGCCTCGGGCTTGCGCAGCAGCGAGCACACCCGCAGCGCGGCCGGGTTGCGGCTGGCCAGGTTCTTCAGCAGCCAGGACAGCGTCAGGCCGGAGTCGACGATGTCCTCGACGATCAGCACCCGCCGGCCGGCGATGTCGCGGTCGAGGTCCTTGAGGATCCGCACCACGCCGGACGAGGACGTCGCCGAGCCGTACGAGGAGACCGCCATGAACTCCAGCTGCGCGGGCACCGGCAGCGCCCTGGCGAAGTCGGTCATGAACATCACCGCGCCCTTGAGCACCCCCACCAGCAGCAGGTCGGAGCCGTCCTCCGCCGCGTAGTCCTCCGCGACCTGCCGGGCCAGCTCAGTGACCTTGTCCTTGATCTGCTGCTCGGTGATGAGCACGGAGGCGATCTCGCCTTCGTACACGGTCAGTCCCCTCTGGTGGTGGGTGGCTCGGGTGGAACAACGCAGAGCTTGCCATGCGTCCTGCGCGCCTCGACGTGGCCCGGCAGCCACACGCCGCCCTGGCCGCGCCACTCGCCAACGAGGGCGTCGACGGACCGCAGGTGCGCGTCGGTGAGCTCGCGGACCCCCGCGTCCAGCAGCCACCGGCGCAGCACCCGCCGGCGCAGCGCGGCCGGCGCCGGCTCGAGCACCACCACGTCGAGATCGGCACCAGCGCGGGCCCGGTCGAGCAGGTCGGCGGCCAGCTCGTCGAGCGCGTCGCCGTCCTCGCGCAGCTGCGCGGCGGTGCGGGCCAGCGCCGCGGCCACCCCGCCGGCGAGCACGTCCTCCAGCAGCGGCAGCACCTCGGTGCGCAGCCGCACCCGGGTGAACCGGGGGTCGGCGTTGTGCGGGTCGACCCACGGCCGCACGCCGAGCGCCGCGCACGCCGCCGTCGTGGTGGATCGTGGCACGTCCAGCAGGGGTCGGGCCCACGGCGGGTCCAGCGGGCGCATGCCGGCCAGTGACCGCGGCCCCGAGCCCCGGCCGAGGCCCAGCAGCACGGTCTCCGCCTGGTCGTCGCGGGTGTGCCCGAGCAGCACGAGCGCGTCCGGAGCGGGCAACGCCCCGCGCAGCGCGGCGTAGCGGGCGGCGCGAGCGGCTGCCTCGGGACCGCCCGGCCCGTGCACGCTGACCGGGAGCACCTCCGCGGTGTTCGCGCCGAGCCAGAGGGCGGTGCCGGCGGCGGTGCGGGCCACCTCGGCCGAGCCTGGCTGCAGGCCGTGGTCGACGACCAGTGCCCGGACCCGCAGCCCCGCCCTCCTGGCGGTGAACGCGGCCGCCTCGGTCAACGCCAGCGAGTCGGCGCCACCGGAGACCGCGACGCAGAGCTCACCGCGGCGCAGGTGCCCAGCGTGCTCGGGAACGTCGAGGAAGGCACGCACCGACCGGCGCACCCGCGCGACCGCGGGGTCCGGTCCGGTCACCGGTGCACGCGCCGCACCCAGGCCTGCGGATCGGTGATCTCGGCCCGCGAGGGCAGGGTGTTCGGCGAGGTCCACACGGCGTTGAAGCCGGCCATGCCGACGGTGTCGACGACGTGCCGGGTGAAGGCCGCGCCCTGGGCGTACTGCCGGACCTTGGCGTCCACACCGAGCAGGCCGCGCAGCAGCCGGTCGAGCAGCCCGCCGCCCCTGCGCCGGGCGGTGAACCGGCTGCGGATGGTGGCCACGGACGGCACGACGGCGGGGCCGACGGCGTCCATCACGTAGTCGGCGTGCCCCTCCAGCAGCGTGGACAGCGCGATCAGCCGGTCGAACACCGCGCGCTGCTCGGGGGAGCGCAGCAGCTCGGCCAGCCCCAGCGTGTCGCGGCCGGAGCGGCGGACCTCCCGGAGCGCGTCGGGCAGCCGGCCGAGCAGGTTGCCCAGCCCATCGTCCTCGGCGAGCCCCCCGACCAATCGGGCGACCTCGCCGGCGAAGTAGTCGCGCAGCCAGTCGACCGCGGTGAACTGCAGCCGGTGGGTGCACTCGTGCAGGCAGACCCACATCCGGAAGTCGCGGCCGTCGACCTTCATGGCGCGCTGGGCGGTGACCACGTTCGGCGCGACGAGCACGAGCTGGCCGTTCCGGTCCGGCCCGCCGAACGGGTCGTACTGGCCGAGCACCCTGGCGCCGAGGAAGGCCAGCACCAGCCCGGTCTGCACCCCGGCCCCGCCGGCGAGCAGCGGCGCCAGCGGCCCGCTTGCCCTCGGCAGCGCCCGCCCGGTCAGCTCGTCGAGCCCGGCGGCCGCGGCGCGGATCCAGCCCGGCCGGTCCACCACCTCGGCGGGGCGCAGCGGCAGCCCGGCGCCGAGTCCGGTCAGCGCGCGGACATGGCCCTCCGCCTCGACGGTGAGGTCCCGCAGCTCGACCACGGTCCGCTCGGCCTCGTCCTTCGGCACCACCGGCCCGCCGCGCACGAGCAGCGCGCCGGTCGTCGCCGCCAGGGACCAGTCGACCACGGAAGGACCGGCGGGCCGGTCCGGCCGCCGGCCCTCGGTCTCGGAGTGCACCACGCTCACCCTGCCGACCGTACCCGCAACGGCGCGGTGCCCGCGGTCAGCGACAACCGCACTCCCGCAGCGCCGCCGCCATCGTGTCCAGCGCCGGCTGCGCGACGTCGAGCGAGGAGCCGGCGGACATCAGCGCGAACACCAGCACGCGGCCGTCCCGGTCGAGCACGACGCCGGCGAGGGTGTTCACCCCGGACAGCGTGCCGGTCTTCGCCCGCACCCAGCCCCTTCCGCCGTCGGAAGGGTCGGTGCGGTAGCGGCCGGCGAGGGTGCCGCTGCCGCCGGCGACCGGAAGCCCGCCGACCAGCGGACGCAGCTTCGCCGTCCGCGGGTCGGAGTCGTCCGGTGCGGCGGCCACCGCCAGCAGTTCGCTCAGCAACGTCGCGGACACGCGGTTGTGCACCGACAGCCCGCTGCCGTCGGAGAGCTCGAGCCCGCTGACGTCGAAACCGTTGGCCCCGAGCACCTCGATCGTCGCCTTCGCGCCACCCGCGAAGGAGGGCTCGTTGCCGGTGGCGACGGCGACCTGCCTGGCGATCACGTCGGCGAGGAGGTTGTCGGACATGGTCAACATCTGGTCGACCAGCTCGGTGAGCGGCGCCGAGCGCACCTCGCCGAGCACGGTCGCGCCGGGCGGCGCGGTGGTCGGCTCGCCGGCACGCGCGCCCAGCCGCTCGGCCAACTCCCCGGCGAGCCGCCCCGCCGGGTCGGCCACCCGCATCGACTTGGCGTTGGTCGGGTCGGCGCGGCCGCCGTCGAGCATCGCCGGCCGCACCTCGGCCATGTAGGTGGACGGCACGTCCTCCGGGGCCCACCCGGAGGCCACCTCGGGGCCGGCGAAGGCGGACAGGTCCAGCCGGACGGTGTCGACGTCGGCCCCGGACGCCCTGACCTGCTCGACGAGGTCGTCGAGGTGCGCGGCGCCGGGGTAGGCCCCGGTCCGCCCGCTCGGCAGGGAGGAGAGGGTGACGTCGCCGCCCGCGACCAGCACGACGGTGCCCGGCTGATCCCCGGCGACCACCCTGGTCGGCAGCCGTAGGCCGTGGTCGACGGCGAGCAGCGCGGCCGCCGCGACGAGCACCTTGGTGGTGGAGGCCGGGGTGCGGACCTCGTGGGGCGAGCGTTCCCACAGCACGCTTCCGGTGGCCGGGTCGACCACCCTGCCGGTGAGCGTGCCGAGGGCGGGGGCGCCGGCGAGCGGGTCGAGCACCCCGGCGACGCCGGCCGGGGTGGGCGCGGGCGCGTCCGATCCGGGCCCGTGCAGGACTCGGGTCACCGCGACTGGGGCGGGCGGGTCGGCCTTGGGCGCGTTCGGGGCCCACGGCAGGCCCAGCCGGTTGGACACGTCGGGCAGGGCGAGCACCACCCCGACGGCGACGACGAGCACCAGGGCCAGCGCGCCGACCAACAGGCCGCGCCGCCGGCGTCGTGGCCGCTGCTCGACCCGTTCCTGGACGGCCGGTTCCTGGACGGCCGGTTCCTGGACGCCGGCTCCCTGCCGCGGGTCCGGCTCTCCAGCTGGATCCGCCGCGTGCTGCTGGCCGGTCGGGTCGGGTGCTCCCGAAGCGGAATGCCGGTCCGGGGCGGGGTGCCGATCCGGCGGGAGCCGCGTCTCCGATGCCGCGTCCCACTCCGGCCCACCGGCGGGTGGCGTGGCCACCCCCGGCTCGGGGTAGGCCGTTGCCTCGAGGTCGCCCGCTCCGTGGGCCGCGCCGGCGTGACTCCCTGGGCCGGCGTGACCAGCCGGTCCCGGCGGGGCGGGCGTCGGTCCTGGCCGCGGCGGCTGTGGGGGGTGCTGGTGCGGGGAGGTGGCGGTGGTGGCCGGCGCCGGCCGCAACTCGCCCGTCGGCTCGATGCGCATGGGCGGGGCGTGCGCCACCGCGGGCGGCACCTGGCCCTGCGGTTGCGGGGGCGGCGCCGGCCGGCCCGGTGGCGACGCGGGCGACGGCGCGGCGTGCTCGCCGGGCCGTTGCCGGGAGTCGTGGTCCGGCCGCTCGACCGGCCGGCCGAACCAGTCCCGCGCCCCGAAGGAGGGCCGCTCCGGGCGCTCGGGGAGCGGCACCCGCACGGTCGCCGACTCGTCCGGAGTGGGATGGGCCACCGCCGAGTCGCCGGTCGGGGCGTCGGGCGCGGTGACGTTGGGCACAGGGAGCTCGTCCGTGCTGCCGTCCTCACCGGCACCCGTGGTGCCCTGGGTGTCGCGGTCGTCCGAGGGCCACAGCGGTTCCACGGCGTCACCCGCGTCGTTCCGGTCCGGCACGCACCCCTCCTCGGCTGGCCTGTCCGTGGTGGCGAAGCCAAGCTCACACATACGGCCCTGCCGACCGCCGGCCTCGCGTGGTCCACACTAGTGAGGTCAAGCAGACAGCGTCCGGCGCCGCCGCCCGGGCCGCGCCCATCACCAACACGAATCAGCGAGGACGGCGTGGAGTTCGACGTCACGATCGAAATCCCCAAGGGGGAGCGGAACAAGTACGAGGTGGATCACCGCACCGGGCGGATCAAACTGGACCGGACGCTGTTCACCGCCACCCAGTACCCCGCCGACTACGGGTTCATCGACGACACCCTCGGCCAGGACGGCGACCCGCTCGACGTGATGGTGCTGGTGCAGGAGCCGACGTTTCCCGGTTGCCTGATCCGGGCGCGGGCGATCGGGATGTTCCGGATGACCGACGAGAAGGGCCCGGACGACAAGGTGATCGCCGTGCCCTCCGACGACCCTCGACTGGAGCACCTCCGCGACATCCACCACCTGAACGAGTTCCACAAGCTCGAGATCGAGCACTTCTTCCAGGTCTACAAGGACCTGGAGCCGGCCAAGAGCGTCGAGGGCTCGAACTGGGTCGGCCGGGTCGAGGCCGAGACCGAGATCAAGCGCTCCTACGAGCGCGCGGCGGCGCTGAAGGCGGAGGCGCTGCCCGAGGAGGCACCCGCCGAGCACTGACCCCGGCGACGATCGTGGCCCGGCACCGAGCTGGTGCCGGGCCACCGTCGTCAGGGGCCGTTCTCAGGGGCCGTCGTCAGAGCCCTTGTCAGGGGACCTTGTCAGGGCCGTCGTCAGACCGTGTAGCCGGGCATGGGGTAGCCGGCCAGCAGCTCGCGCACCTCGGCGGCGACCCGCTCGACGGCCGGCTCGTCGCCCCCCGCCGCGGCGGTGACCGTCCGGTCAATCCACTCCGCGATCCGCGGCTGATGCTCGGGGCGCAGGCCGCGGGTGGTGATGGCGGCGGTGCCCAACCGGATGCCGGAAGGGTCGAACGGCTTGCGCGGGTCGAACGGCACGGTGTTGTAGTTCAGTTCGATGCCGGCCCGGTCCAGCGCCTGCGCCGCGGGCTTGCCGCCGATCCGCTTGTTGGTCAGGTCGACCAGCAGCAGGTGGTTGTCGGTGCCGCCGGAGACCAGGTCGAACCCGCGCTCGAGCAGGGCCTCGGCGAGGGCCCTGGCGTTGGCGACCACGCCGTGGGCGTAGTCGCGGAACCCCGGCCGGGCCGCCTCGCCCAGCGCGACCGCGATGGCGGCGGTGGTGTGGTTGTGCGGGCCGCCCTGCAGCCCGGGGAACACCGCCTTGTCCACGGCCTTGGCGTGCTCGGCGTCGGTCAGGATCATCGCGCCGCGCGGGCCGCGGAGGGTCTTGTGGGTGGTCGTGGTGATCACCTGGGCGTGACCGACCGGTGAGGGGTGCGCGCCGCCGGCGACCAGGCCGGCGATGTGCGCGATGTCGGCCACCAGCACGGCGCCCACCTCGCGGGCGATCTCGGCGAAGGCCGGGAAGTCGATGGTGCGCGGGATGGCCGTGCCGCCGGCGAAGATCAGCTTCGGCCGGTGCTCGCGGGCGAGGTCGCGGACCTGGTCGAGGTCGACCCGGCCGGTCTCCTTTAGCACCCCGTAGCGCACCGCGTTGAACCACTTGCCGGTGGCGGAGACCGTCCAGCCGTGGGTGAGGTGGCCGCCGTCGGGCAGCGCCATGCCGAGGATGGTGTCGCCGGGCTGGGCGAAGGCGAGGTAGACGGCGAGGTTGGCGGGCGAGCCGGAGTAGGGCTGGACGTTGGCGTGGTCCACCCCGAACAGCGCCTTCGCCCGCTCGATGGCCAGGGTCTCGACCTTGTCGACGACCTGCTGGCCCTCGTAGTAACGCTTGCCGGCGTAGCCCTCGGAGTACTTGTTGGTCAGCACCGTGCCGGTGGCCTCGAGCACGGCCGGCGAGACGTAGTTCTCCGAGGCGATCAGGCGGATCTTGTCGTGCTGGCGACGGGCCTCGTCCTCGACGAGGCCGGCGATCTCCGGGTCCGTGGCGGACAGCGCGGACAGGGCGGGCTGATGCGTCATGTTCCTACTCCAGGCAAAAATGGCCAGCCGCCGTGCGGCAGGGCACCCAGGCGCGCGGTGCCGGCCGTGTCGTCGCTCCCCGGTGGTGCTCCACCTCTTCGGCGCCAGTCGCTGCTGTGGACCCGATGCTAGTGGACGGGCGTCGAGCGCGACTGGTGGAACGCGGCGAGGCGACCGGCTTCGGGGTGGGGTCCCCAGGGCGGCCGACCCGGCTCAGTCCACCACCCGCACACCCATCGAGCGGGCGGTGCCGGCCACCGTGCGCATCGCGGCGTCGAGGTCGGCGGTGTTGAGGTCGGGCAGCTTGCGCTCGGCGATGGCGCGGAGCTGGGCGCGGTCGAGCGTGCCGGCACCGTCGTGTCCCGGCCGGGCCGAACCCTTGCCGCCCAGCGCCTTGCGGATGAGGAAGGCGGTCGGCGGGGTCTTCAGCCGCAGGTCGAACGAGCGGTCCTCGTAGACCGTCACCACCGCGGGCACGACGTCTCCCCGCTGGGCGGCGGTGGCGGCATCGTAGGCGCGCTTGACCTCGATGAGGTTCACGCCGGTCTGGCCGAGCGTCTTGCCGAGGTCGACGACCGGCGCGTCACCGGCGGCGAGCTGCAACGTGGTCCGGAAGGTGGGCTTCTTGGCGCGTGGTGGCATGGCGTCCCCTCGGCTGTGCGAAATCTCGAACAGCTGGGGACGCTAAGGTCTCCAGTTACTGGAGGGTCAAACCCGAAAGGATCAGTCCGTCACCGGGGCGATGCCCTCGGCGTGCCGGCGGGCCAGCTGCTGGTAGATCTCCGCGTTGTGCTCGACCCACAGCCGGGCCGATCCGCTGAGCGGCACGTGCTTCTTGGCGGGGCTGCCCATGGCGATGACCTCGGGTGGGACCACGGAGTTGGGGGTCACCGTGGCGCCGGCGGCGACCAGCGCGCGGGCGCCGATCTCGGCCTTGTCCAGCACGGTCGAGCCGTTGCCGATCAGCGCCTGCTCACCGACGGTGCAGTCGTGCACGAGGCACTGGTGGCCGACGGTGACGTTCCTGCCGATCTCGCACACCCCGTCGTTGACGTGCACGACGGAGTTGTCCTGGATGTTCGCGCCCTCGCGGATGATGATCTTCCCGAAGTCGGCGCGGACGACGGAGCCGTACCAGACCGAGGCGCCCTTCTCGACGGTCACGTCCCCGATCAGGGTCGCGGTGGGGGCGATCCACGCCTCCGGGTGCACGGTGGGGCTGACGCCCTCGAAGGAAAACAGCGGCATGGCGGTCACCCTAAGCCCGGCGCCGAAGACCGCGATCGCCCGTGGCCCGCGTCACGGGAGCGAGCGATCAACGCCGCTCTCCTGCGCGACCCCGCTCAGGGGTAGAGCGCCGCGCGAACCCGGCGCACGGATGCCTCGTGGGCCAGCTCGGCACGTGCTTCCGGGTGGTCGGCATAGAAACGCACCGTGTAGTACACCAGAGCCGGGTCGACGGCCAGGTTCTTCGCCTGGACGGCGATGCCAGGCCCCTGCGGCGGGGTTCCACCCCAGCGGCCGGCCAACGTGACCTTCCGCACAGCGTGGTCGTGTCCCCGGATCCAGATCTCGGGTTCACCACCACCGAGGGCGCTGACCCCGATGACGTCGTCCCAGGGGAGCTCCGACCGGTACCCCCAGCTCCGGTGCTCTATCCCGACGGGGGTCAACGTGACGCGGCCGAGCCCGATCCGGCCCGTCACGAGTTGCCACAGGTAGGCCGCGAAAAGGGCGGCGACAAGGCCGAACACGACCGCGGCCGCGGCAGGCGCCGGCACATCGTCGCCGGCCTTCGTGGCGAACTCGTAGGACGCCGTGGCGAAGACGGCGAACATCAGAACCACCATGAGCGCCGACCCGAGAAACACGATCCGGGAGTAGGGGATCACCAGACCCCTGCCAGCTTCGAGCCGAACACGCTCGACGCCGCGCTTGCGGACGTTCACCCTGCTGTCGCAGCCCACGACGACGATGGTCACGAACAGCAGGCCGAACAGCACGAGGTACTTCGTGGCCCCAGCCATTTCGCTGGAAGCCACCGCGAGCGCGCTGACGAAGGCGATGAACGCCCACGACCCCAGCCATCCGAGCGCCAGGTACCACCTGGCGCGTTTCGGCTTCCCCCACTCGGCAGGCCAGGCCACCCGCCCGGAAGACCGCATCCGACTACCTCATCCGATCGCGTCGGCAACCCGGCGATCCCCACGTCGTGGCCCCGTTTCGCTCCACACACGGCCAAGAAAACGGGCCACGGACGCGGAAGGGGCACTCCGGAGAGTGCCCCTGACCTGGGAGCCGCCTGCGGGAATCGAACCCGCGACCTACGCATTACGAGTGCGTCGCTCTGGCCGACTGAGCTAAGGCGGCGTGCCAGCCGAACTGACCCGAGCCAGTGTAGCGGCCCGGCGCGGCGTCACTTCCCCGGCCCGCCGTCGTTAGGCTGCTATGACTCCGGTCACCTGTGGCCGGTCCCACGTCTTTTCGGGAGGTCATGTGCCCACGCGTGGACGCCTGCCCCGTACGTTGGCTCTGCCGATCACGGCCGCGGTGCTCGCGATGTCCGCGGCACCCGCGCTCGCGCAGCAGATCCCCACGACACCGGTCCCACAGCCCACGGACCCAGGCCAGCCCCCGATCTCGGCGGCGCCCGACCCGCAACCGCTCGGCCACGCGGTCGGCGACGCCGGCACCGCGCTGGGCATGCTGCGCCTGCTGCCCGAGGCCGTGGAGACCAGCGCGATCCTTCCCGGGATCGGCGAGGAGCTGCCGAAGCAGTCGGTGTTCGAGGGCGGCATGGGGCTGTCCAGCGCGCAGGCCAACTCGGAGGCCTACCTCGCCTACGAGCGGGCCATCGCGCAGTCCTCGCCGTTCGGCGTGTCCATCGCGGGGCATGCGCCGCAGGCACCCGGCTCGCTGGCGCAGACCGCGCTTCCGGACAACCCCGAGCCGGTGACCGGCGGGTTGAACGCGCCGAAGAACCCGCTGCTCGACCTGGGGCTGCTGAACGGGAGCGTGCACGCCCGGTGGAGCCCCACGGAGGGCCCGTGCGTGGGCACGATCGCCGACGCCTCGACCTCCCTGGCCAGCCTCTCGCTGCTCAATGTCATCCCGTCGATGCCGGACGCCGGCCAGCTCACCCAGGCCAGCGACCAGCTGAAGGAGGGTCTCGGCCAGTTGCCGGGTCCGCTGGCGCAGCTGGGCGGGCTGCTCTCCGGCGGCGAGAAGCCGAACGACGACGGCACCGGCTCGGTGCTGAGCCTGCCGAACACGCTGTCGTCGCGATCCACGGTGCGGCTGGTGGACCTGCCGGACAGCGACCGCAAGGCGGTGCAGTCGATCTCGACCCTGCAGGTCGCCGACGTCAACATCCTCAAGGGCACCCCGCTCGGCCTGACGATCAAGGTGGTCAGCCAGCCGACGCTGACGGTCACCTCGACCGGCTCGAAGGACACCTCGACCGTGGAGTACACGGCACCGGTGCTGGCGGTGGAGCGCAACGGCCAGCGGCTGTTCACGCTGGACGCGGCCAACCCGACGAAGGACGTGCCGATCGGCATCCCGCTGCCCGGGCTGGAGAACGTGCCCGGGTTCGACGAGGTGAAGAAGGTTCCGGTGATCGGTGGGGTGGCCGAGATGGCCGACGAGGCGCTCAAGCCACTGACCGAGCCGGCCAAGGGGTTCGTGCTCGACCTCGGGGTGCTGCGGCTGTCCATCGCCGGGTTGGACGAGCGGTCGATGGAGATGACCGAGCCGTTCAAGGGCTTCCAGCTCGGGGCGTCGGCGCGGATGCTCGACCTGCAGATCCTGCCCACCAAGCTGTTGAAGGACGCGCTCCCGCCGGACGCGGCGAAGAAGCTACCGTCGTCGCTGGCGCAGCTGTCCCTCGGCGAGCAGGTGGCCAGGGCGTACGCGCCGGAGGGCGGCGTGCAGTGCGGTTTCGTCACCCAGCCTGCGCCGCCGGGTGGCGGTGAGCAGCCCGGTGTGCCGGACAAGCTGGCGCAGACGAGCGCGGCGTACTCGGCGGTGCCGATGTTCTGGACCGGCACGGCGATGCTGCTGGTCGGTGTGGTGCTGGTGGCCGCGCTGCCCGCTCGCCGCCGGGTGGCGCCCGCCGAGGTCGGGAAGCCCTCGCCACACCCGCGGGACTGACCCTGGCCCGCCGGGGTGCCGTCCGGGGCCGACCCCCGCTCCGAACGGCACCCCGGCGCCCGAGCCGTGGGTAAACCGACCCGACCCACCTGACGGTGGGCCAACGTCCGGGCCATCCGGGCGGCCGGCACGACGGATGGCGCCGCGCCACAGGTCCTCCCCGCCACCGCGGCTCCCGGCGGGCACATCCTCGACGAGCCACGCCACCCCAACCGGCCCCACCCCCATGGGCACACACCCGAACCCCACCGTGGCTCCCCGGCTCCGGGCACACCCGCAACATCCCGCCCATCGCCCATCGCCCAGCGACCCGACCCGCGAACTCGCCCATACCCCACCACTGCTCACCGGAAGGGGCGGGCCTGCCGACAACGCGGGCACCACCCCGCCCCGGCCAGCCCACACACCCGAGCGCACCCGTCCGCACCCCCACCACGGCCCCCCGAAAGGACAGACCTCCCGACAACGCGGGCACCACCCCGCCCCGGCCAGCCCACACACCCGAGGACACCCGTCCGCACCCCCACCATGGCCCCCCGGAAAGGGGTGCCCCTGTGCCCGCGGGCGGGGACACCGCGGGCGGGGCTAGCCGTCGCGGAGAGTGGTCACCATGGCTTCCACGGCGATCCGTGGCTTGACGTTCCACTCGATGGCCTCGCGGCAGGCCAGCACCGCCTCCAGCCGGCGCAGTGTGGACTCCGGCGTCCACTCCGTGGCGGCCGCGGCGCTCTCCGCCGCGTGGTCCGGGTGGACCAGCCGGGCGTCGGCGCCGCTCCTGGTGACCAGCACGTCGCGGTAGAACCCGGCCAGGTCCACCAGCGCCAGGTCCAGCGTGTCCCGCTGCGTCCTCGTCGCGCGGGACTTCTGCCGCTTCTCCAGCTGCCGCACCGCGGCGTCCGCGGCGCGCTTGGCCGACGCGACGCCCTTGCCGGTGCCACCGGCCCCCATCGCGGTGCGCATCGCCTCCTGCTCGGCTTCGTCGCGAACCTTGCTCTCCTCGGTGGCGTCGGCCTCGGCGGTCCTGATCAGCTCGTCGGCGCAGGCGAACACGTCCGCCGGCCGGCGCAGGCCGCGGGGGATCCGCAGCACGGCGTCGCGGCGCTTCCGCGCGTTCTCGTCGGTCGACAGCCGGCGAGCCCTGCCGACGTGGCCACCGCACACGGAGGCCGCCCACTCGGCGCGCTCCGGCGCGACACCGTCCCGCTCGACCAGCACCCTGGCGATCGCCTCGGGCGGCGGGGTGCGCAGGGTGACCTGGCGGCACCGCGAGCGGATGGTGACCGACACGTCCTCCGGATGGTCGGACGGGGCGCACAGCAGGAACACCGTGCGCTCCGGCGGCTCCTCCACCGCCTTGAGCAGCGCGTTCGCCGCGCCCTCCGTCAACCGGTCGGCGTCCTCGATGATCACGACCTGCCAGCGGCCGGAGGTCGGGCGGCGGGCGGCGGCCTGCACCAGCGCGCGCATCTCGGCCACCGAGATCGACAGGCCCTCCGGCACCACGAGCCGGACGTCGGCGTGGGTGCCGGCCAGCGCGGTCCGGCAGCCGGGGCACTGGCCGCACCCGGCGCCGGTGACGCACTGCAGCGCGGCGGCGAAGGTCCGGGCGGCTACCGAGCGGCCGGAGCCCGGCGGGCCGGTGAGCAGCCAGGCGTGTGTCATCGCACCGGTTTCGGCCACCTCTCCCGCCACGATCGCCGCGGCCGACGCCGCGGCGGCGGAGAACACCTCGACGGCCGGTTCCTGGCCGACCAGTTGCGACCACACGGGCGCGGTCATCGTCCCTCCGCCGCTGTGTCGTTCCCGCTGTCGTTCCCGCTGTCGTTCCCGCTGTCGTTCCCGCTGCCGCCCGGCCGGTCCCCGCTCCGCCGCGGGGAGCCGACGGCGGTCGTTCCTTCCGGGTCACCCGACCCGGCCCCCTGGCCGTTCGCCCTGCCCGCGGCGGCATCGTCGCCCCACCCGTTCCGAGCGGCTGCCCCGCCGGACGACCCTGGCACGTCGAGAGCACCACGCGGGGCGGCCGCCCTTCCGTCGCCGGAGCCCGCCGCCGCTCCGCCACGCGACGCGCTCGGGCCCGTCGACCCACCGTCCGCACCGGAGCCCGCGGCGCCGGGACCGTCACTCGCGCCAGGCGCCCCGCCCTCGCCGGAGTCCACCGCCGCTCCGCCATCCGGCCCCCCGAACCCGGCGGCCCTAGCGCCAACACGCGACCCGACCACATCGGGGCCCTCGCCCTCATCCGCGCCGGCCGCCCCACCAGCGCTCGACACCACACTGGCGCGTGGCCCGTCCAGGCCGGCGGCCCTGCCGTCACCGCGCGGCCCGTCCTGGGCGGGGCCTGCCGTCGGGTGGCCGAGGCCCGCGCCCGGCCGGTTCACCTGGCCGTTGCCGGAAGCGCTCGCCCTGGCGCCGATCGGTTCCGGCGTGCCGCTTTCGTCCACGGCGGGCGGGAGCCCGGCGGCGACATCCGGCGGGACGACCGACGGGCCCAGCCCGGCCATCCGACCGGCCAGCACCGCGCGCACCGCCGTCCGCACCCTGGCCGTCACCTCGTCCTCGGTGCCCTCCCCGTCGACCACGACGTAGCGGTCCGGGTCCGCCGCGGCCATCTCCGTGAGCAGGTGCTGCACCTGCCACTGCTGGCCGCGCGGCAACCCGCTGTCGAGCTCGGCCGTTCCCGGATCGGAGTCGAGCAGCACCGTCACGTCGGGACGCAACCGGTTCGTCGCCCAGTCCGCGAGCCCCTCGAGCTCCTCCGCGTCCAGGCCGGCCACGGCCGACAGGTGCGCCAGCGGCGAGTCGACGAACCGCTCCATCACCACGACCGCGCCCGCGTCGAGCGCCGGCCGCACGTCCCGCTCCACGATGTCGGCGCGGACCGCGGCCGCGGCCAGGGCCTGGGCGCGGGCACCGGACAGCGAGGCCCCGGAGATCAGCGCGGTCAGCCGGTGGTCGTCCAGCGCGGGGTCGGCGGCCAGCACGACCTTGCGCGGGCCGCCGCTCAGCCACTCCGCGAGCCGGCGCGCCTGGGCGGTGGTGTCGGTGGCCGTGGCACCCTCCACCGCGATGAGCAGTCCGTTGACCCTGCGGGGCCGGCGTCGGATGACGTTGCGCAGGTCGGACAGGATCGGCTCGGTGCGGCGGGAGTCCATCTGCCGGTACGCGACCAGCCCGACGAGCGCGGCCAGCAGCCCGCCGCCGAGCAACACCGGCCGGGTGCCGTCGATGGTGATCGGGTTGCCCCACACGTTCACCACGTGCGGGCGGACCAGGCCGATCAGCAGCGGCACGGTGGCGGTCGCGCCGAACACGATGATCTTCATCAGCGACTGGTAGATCGCGTTGATCCGCCCGCGAATGGCGTCGTCGATTTGCGAGCCGATGATCGTCACGCCGGTGAGGAAGGCCCCGCCGGCGCACGCGCCGACCACCGCCACCGCGACGAGCGCGACCGCCAGGTGCGGCGCCAGCGCCACCACGATCAGCGCGAGACCGGCGAGCACGATCCCGATGCCGAACAACCGGTCGTGCGGAAGGCGGCGGGCGAGCTTCGGGGAGCCGGCGAGCCCGGTCGCGGCGCCCACGAACACGGCGACGAACAGCAGGCCGAAGGCGGCGTCGCCACCACCCAGGCTGGAGGCGTAGGGCTTGGCCGAGCCGATCACCGCGCCGCCGGCGGCGAAGGCGCCGGTCATCCCGATCAGCAGACCGCGGACCAGCGGGGTGCTGCGGACGAACTTGGCGCCGTCCCGGACCATTCCGAGCAGCCCGCCCGACTTGTCCTCGTCGCGCCCGGCGGACTCGTCCCGCTTCGCCCTGTCCCGCTTCGGCGGCTCGACCCGCTTCGGCGCCGCGCCGTTGGCCGGCACCGGGTGGACGTTGCGCAGGGACAGCTCGGGGATGCGGGCGATGAGCAGGGCGCTGGCCAGGTAGAGCAGGCCGTTGACGACCACGACGATCTTCGCGATGCCGAACTGGCCGAGCACGTCGGGCGGCAGGTTGAAGGTGGTCTGGATACCGGTCAGCACCGAGTACAGCCCGGCGCCGGTGACCACGGCCAGCCCGTAGGTCATCACCATGCCGAGCTGGTTCGCGGTCTCCACCTGGTCGGGCCGGCGGAGGAGGTTCGGCACCGCGGCGTCCTTGGACGGGATCCACATCATGGCCGCGGAGCCGACCAGGAAGTTGCCGATGAACAGCCACAGCGGGGTGCCGACGAACGCGATCGACAGCAGGAGGCCGCAGCGCACCAGGTCGGCGGCGATCATCACCTTGCGGCGATCGAGGCGGTCGGCCAGCAGCCCGCCGAGCGGGGCGAAGAGCAGCCCCGGCAGCAGGTTGGTCAGCACCACGCCGGCGAAGGCGAAGTTCTGCGCCGTGTAGCTCTCGGTGAACTTGGTGACCAGGCCGGTCAGCGCGAGCAGTGACAGCCAGTCAGCGACGCTGCACAGGTAGGTGACACCCCAGAGCCGGCGAAAGGGGCGGATGGCCAGCACACGTCGTACTCGGTGGACCGTCGACGCGTCGGAGCCCACCGATGCGTCGACACCGGCTACTCCGTTCATCTGCTTGGCCTCGCTGATGCGCCCACCCCACAAAGCTCGCAGCCCGGGTCGCCCGGATGGTGTAGCCAGGGTATCCCGAGCCGGACACGGAGAGCGGCTGGCCCGGCCGCGTGCCGCACCCGAAGGTTCGGCCGACCCGTTCCTCGACGGCCGCTCGATCCGACGCGCCGGCCGGCCGTGTACCCGCCCAGCGGACCTGCCTCGCCTTCCGTGGAGCACCGGTTGGCGAAACTCCCCTGCTGTCGGGGATGAGCCGCACGGTCCGCGTCGGCGGAACTTCTGTTGTGCCGACAACAGTCGCTCGGCGGAGGCGACCCCGGCAACCGCCGCGGCCGGTGTGGCGCCCCCTTCCAGCCTGACGGCGACCCGTGGCGAGGACGACTCGGCAAAGGGCGACCGAGGCTGCACAGCCAGACAGCGAGCCAGACAGCCAGGCAGTCGGCCGACCAGTCAGCCGGCAGCGGCCCGTGCCATCGCCGACCCCGCGTCGCGACCGGCCCCCGCGAGATCGGCGGGACCGGCAGAAGTGTGGCGGACGGCGCCAGCTGGAGGAGCGTCAGTTGAACAGGCCGGTGACGCTACTCACGAAGCTGGAGATCAGCTGCACGACCAGGAGCCCGAAGACCACCAGCAGGACGACCGCCATGGCCACCCCCGCCGAGCCGTTCGACGGCTTGCGCACGACCGGCCGAGGATGCGCCGCCGCCCGGCGCCCGAACCGTGGGACCACCGGGGTCCGCGTCTCCGCGCCCGGCCCCGGCCCGGTGTCCTGCCCGGCCTCGGGCCCAGGAGCGGATGGGCCACCGCCCGGCGACCGCCGCGCGGTCAGCACCTGGCGCATCCGCTGCGGAGCCGACCAGCGCCGCTGCTGCTGGAGCAGGCCGGCGTTCTCCGGTGACGGGAACTGCGTGACCGGTGCGGCCGCGGCCGCCGGTCGCGAGGCATCGAGGGCCCTGCCCACCGGCAGGCCCTCGCCCTCCCCCGCCAGCGCGGCGTCGACCATGCCGCGCACGACCTCCGGATCCGGCTCGACCGGGTCGGGTACCTCGACCTCGACGTCGTCCGTCGAGCCGCCGAACCCGACCGGCGTCGGTGAGCCACCGGTGACCAGCCCGGCGAGCGGGTCCGTGTACGCCGGCGGTGGCGCCGGAGCCTGTGTGCCGTCCGCGCCGACTCGGCCGTCGGTTCCCACCGTCACCACCCCAATACCTAGCGTTCCGGTCGGTTCCAGGGTAGCGACCCGAGCGGCCCAGCGGGTAGGTCGCCGAGGCGCCCACCCTCCTCGGTGCCTTCGTGTTGTCCGCGCTCACCTCCTTCGACTCGGGTCGGCACGGGCCGATCCGAGGCACGACAACCGGAATCCGGCCCTCACCCCGGCGGCGCCTGCGCCTCCGCCATCGCCCGCGCCTCGGCGAAGGAGGCGTCGATCCATTCGGCCAACCCGTCACCGCCGGAGCCCACCAGCAGCAGCTCCGGCGCACCGGTGACGCTGCCGGCGGTCAACGCCACGACGTGCCGGCCGAGGTCGTTGTCCACGACCACCACAGGCTGGTCGGGAAACTCGGCGCACAGCACCCCGAAGGCGGTGAGGTCGACCAGGGCGGTGGCGGTGCGCGGCCGAACGAGGAACCGCCGGACCAGCTCGGCGGCCGCGCGATGGGTGGGCAGCACGTCGCCGTACTCGTCGGCCCGGACCCGCACCGGTGGGTGGGTTCCGTCCGGGCAGCCCGGCAGGAACCCGGCGATCCGCCCGGCCATCTCCTCGAACCGGGCACCGGCGACCACGCAGCTACCGTCCGGATGCCGACTCCACAGCACCCCGGCGTCCTCGTCGCCGTAGGCCCGGATGTCGATCCGGCCGTCAGCGACGTGCACGCCGCTGACGACCACCCGCAGCGGGCCGCGGAGCATGAGCGAGACCACCCACCGGCCCGTCTCGTTCAGCTCCCCGTGGGTGCCGAAGCCGAGCCGCTCCACCATGTCGGCCCACCTCAGGTGCTCGGTGACCTCGTCCGCCAGGTCTCCCCCGACGTCCGGCCCCGTCGCCGCCGACGGCCGGATCTCCCGGATCTGGGCGTCGGTGACGCCGGGGCAGTAGAGATCGAGCACGGACGGCCGCTCCGGCACCGCGTCGAGCACCGGGCCGGCGGCCTGCCACAGCAATGGATGAATGTTGTCCATCAGTCCCCCTGATCGTGTCGTTCGAGCGAGTGGGCGATCCACGCCACGGCCGTCTCCCTCGTGGCCGGGGCGTACCGCAGGACCCATCGGCCGTCCGGACCGACGGACGTGGTGACGAGATAGCGACCGAGGTCGGTGTCGAGCAGCGCGAACGCGCCGTGCGGATGCTCAGTGAGGACCTTCTCCCGCACGGTGAGATCCACCAGGACCGTGCCGTGCCGCCGCCGCGCGACGGCGGAGCGCAGCGCCGCGAGGGAGGAGTCCTGCCCAGCCAGGACCACCCCGCGCTCGTCCGCGGCGATCTCGAACGGCGCACCGGGGCCGGGCGGCGGGTCGGGAAGGTCGTCCAACGCCCATTCCGGCAGCCCGCCCCGGGAGCCGGTGCGCATCGTCGCCTCGCCGCCGACGACGGTCATGACCATGGCGTACCGCCGGTCGCCGTAGAACCGGACGTGCAGCGGTTCCGACCGGTCCGCGAACACCCCGGTCACCACGCCGCGGACATGGCCGCCCCGGAACGCCCGGTACATCCCGGCCGCCTCGGCGCTGATCCCGCCGTCCTCGTCGACGAGCCCCATGGCGGCCATGCCGGAGACGAACCGCGTGTAGTGCTCGGCCTCGGCGATCAGGTCGGTCACCGGTGGCGAGCGCTCGTCGAACGCCGCGGGTAGCCGGAAGTCGGGGTCGAGGAACTCCCGTGCCGACGGTCGGCGCGGGAGCGCCTGGGTGATCGGCCGGACGACGTCGTCGACGAGGGCGAAGACGGTGTCGGTGGAGGTGTTCATGGGGACATTGAACAACCGGGCACCGACAGGTTTGGTCGAACAGGAGTTCGACCGGCGTCACTGGATCGGGTGGAAAGGGGTGGGGTTCCCCGCGGCACGCGGAACCCCACCGATCCAGCTCACGACTTGGTCTTCGCCGGGGCCTTCTTGCGGGTGGCGGCCGCCTTCTTCTTCGGCGCCGGCCCCTTGGCCCGCTTCTCCGCCAGCAGCTCGGCGGCTCGCTCGTCGGTCAGCGCCTCGACGGCGTCGGTCTTGCGCAGCGAGGCGTTGACCTCGCCGTCGGTGACGTACGGGCCGAACCGGCCGTCCTTGACCACCATCGGCTTGCCGGACACCGGGTCGGTGCCCAGCTCCTTCAACGGCGGCCGTGCCGCCGCCTGCCGGCCGCGCCGCTTCGGCTCCGCGTAGATCTTCAGCGCCTCGTCCAGGGTGATCGTGAAGATCTGCTCCTCGCTGGTCAGCGAGCGCGAGTCGGTGCCCTTCTTCAGGTACGGCCCGTACCGCCCGTTCTGCGCGGTGATCTCGTCGCCGGACTGCGGGTCCGTGCCGACCACCCGCGGCAGCGACAGCAGTCGGAGCGCGTCCTCGAGCGTGACGTCCTCGATCGACATCGACTTGAACAGCGACGCCGTGCGCGGCTTGGGCTTCTTCGCCTTGGCCGACTTCTTCCCGTCGCCCGACGTGTTGCTGTCCTCGTCCGGCTCTGGCAGCACCTCGGTGACGTACGGCCCGAACCGGCCCTCCTTGACCACGATCTCGTTACCGCTGACCGGGTCGGTGCCCAGCACGCGGCCCTCCTGCGGGGTCGCGAACAGCTTCTCCGCGACCTCGGGGGTCAGCTCGTCCGGCGGCAGGTCCTCGGGCAGGTTGGCGCGCTGCGAGGCGCCGTCGACCTCGCGCTCGAGGTAGGGGCCGTACCGGCCGACCCTGACCACGACCTGCCGGCTTTCGGCGTCGGCGAACAGCGGGATGGAGTTGATCTCCCGCGCGTCGATGTCCTCGACACCCGTGCCGACCAGCTTCTTCAACCCGCCGAGCCGGCCGACAGACCGGTCGCCGCCCATGTCGCCACCGAAGTAGAACTTGGACAGCCACCGGGTGCGCTGCTCGTCGCCGGCCGCGATGCGGTCCAGCTCGTCCTCCATCGCCGCGGTGAAGTCGTAGTCGACCAGCCGCTCGAAGTGCCGCTCGAGCAGGCCGACCACGGCGAAGGCGACCCAGGACGGGACCAGCGCGGAGCCCTTCTTCCACACGTACCCGCGGTCCTGGATGGTCTTGATGATCGAGGAGTAGGTGGACGGCCGGCCGATGCCTAGCTCCTCCAGCTTGCTGACCAGGCTGGGCTCGGAGTACCGCGGCGGCGGCGACGTGGCGTGCCCCTCCGCGGTGAGCTCGTTGGCGGAGAGCCGCTGGTCGCGCTCCAGCCGGGGCAGCCGGCTCTGCTTGTCGTCGGCCTCGCCACCGGCCTCGGTGTCCACGGCCTCGACGTACGCCTTGAGGAAGCCGGCGAAGGTGATGGTGCGTCCCGAGGCGGAGAACGTGCACTCCTCGCCGCTGCCGGCCGTGCCGGTGATCCGCACCGACATCGTGGTGCCCTTGGCGTCGGCCATCTGCGAGGCGATGGTGCGCTGCCAGATCATCTCGTAGAGCCGGAACTCGTCGGTCTCCAGCTCGCCGGCGACCTGCCCGGGGGTGCGGAAGTTCTCGCCGGCCGGCCGGATCGCCTCGTGTGCCTCCTGCGCGTTCTTGACCTTGCGGTTGTACTGCCGCGGCTTGTCCGCCACGTACTCCGCGCCGTACAGCTCGGTGGCCTGCCGGCGGGCCGCCGCGATCGCCGTTCCCGACAGCGTCGTCGAGTCGGTGCGCATGTAGGTGATGTAGCCGTTCTCGTAGAGCCGCTGCGCGATCCGCATCGTGCGCTCCGAGGAGAACCGCAGCTTGCGGCCCGCCTCCTGCTGCAACGTCGAGGTCATGAACGGCGCGTACGGCCGCCGCGTGTACGGCTTCTCCTCGACGCTGCTGACGGTGAACTCGCGGCCGTCCAGCGCCTCGGCGAGCCGGCGCGCCTCGGCCTCGTCGAGGATCCGCACGTCCCGGTCGGCGTCCTTGAGTCGGCCGTCCGGCCCGAAGTCGCGCCCGGTGGCCAGCCGGGATCCGTCCACGGCGATCATCCGCGCGGGGAACGTCCGCGGCGCGACCGCGTCCTCGGACCCCACGGCCGTGCCCTCCATCGTGGCGGCGATGTCCCAGTACGACGCCGAGGTGAAGCGCATCCGCTCCCGCTCGCGCTCGACCACGATCCGGGTCGCCACCGACTGCACCCGGCCCGCCGAGAGCTTCGGCATGACCTTCTTCCACAGCACCGGCGAGACCTCGTAGCCGTAGAGCCGGTCCAGGATGCGCCGGGTCTCCTGCGCGTCGACCAGGTCCTCGTCGAGGTCGCGGGTGCTCTCCGCGGCGGAGCGGATGGCCTGCTCGGTGACCTCGTGGAACACCATCCTGCGCACCGGCACCTTGGGCTTGAGCGCCTCCAGCAGGTGCCAGGCGATCGCCTCCCCCTCGCGGTCGGGGTCGGTGGCGAGGAAGAGCTCGTCGGCGTCCTTGAGCAGGCTCTTCAGCTCGGTGACGGTGGCCTTCTTGTCCGGCGAGACGACGTAGAGCGGCTCGAAGTCGTTGTCCACGTCGACGCCGAGGCGCGCCCACGGCTGCCCCTTGTACTTGGCGGGCACGTCGGCCGCGCCGCGCGGCAGATCCCGGATGTGCCCGCGGGAGGACTCCACCACGTATCCGCGGCCGAGGTAGGGGGCGATCTTGCGGGCCTTGGTCGGCGACTCGACGATCACCAGCCGTCGACGGCCGGCGCCGTTCGACCCGGCCTCGGTCTTCTTGGTTCGTGCCGATCCAGCCACGCTGTCCGCTCTCCGCTCTTTCCCGCCGCCCGCGGCGGCGACTCTCGACCAGCCAGTGTGCACGTCGGCACCCGGTCGTCCACGCCGAGGTCGGGCAAACCGGCGCGGACCGTGTGCCCACCGCATCGACATCCACCCGTTCGGCGTTTCTTCCACACCTAGCATGTGATGGCCGCCTCGCGCCCGCCGGGGGCGGCGGGTAGTCGGGCGAATACCCTCCGGATGCCGGTATCCCAGTTGCTCCGGTCGGCGGTTGACTGGAGCGGACGGCGCGCCGAAGGGAACCCTCATGATCCGACGCCTCCTCACCCTCGTGGTCTGCGTGGTGGCCGTGCCACTCGGCATCGCGGCACCCGTCGCGGCCGCTCCCGGTGCCAACTTCGCCGGCACCGTGGCCCTCTCCAACTGCTCCGGCGCGGTGGTGCGACTCGCCGAGGCTGCCGCCGACGCGCCCGCACTCGTGCTCACCAACGGCCACTGCCTGGAAGGCGGGTTCCCGGAGCCCGGTGAGGTCGTCGTCGACCGACCGGCGCGGCGCACGTTCACCCTCCTCTCGGGCGACGGGACCACCCTCGGCACGCTGCACTCCCGGAAAGTGGTCTACGCGACCATGACCGGCACCGACGTCGCGCTCTACCAACTGGACACCAGCTATGCGGACATCCGGCGCGAGCACGGCGTCGCGGCGCTGCGCCTCTCCGCCGCCCGGCCGGCGGCCGGCACCGACATCACCGTGGTCTCCGGCTACTGGAAGCGCACCTACACCTGTGCGGTGGACGGCTTCGTGCACGAGCTGCACGAGGACCGCTGGGTGTGGCTCGACTCGGTGCGCTACACGCCCGAGTGCCGGACCACGGGCGGCACCTCCGGCTCGCCGATCGTGGAGCGGCGGACGGGCAAGGTGGTCGGGGTGAACAACACCGGCAACGAGAGCGGCCAGCGGTGCACGCTCAACAACCCGTGCGAGGTGGCCGAGGACGGCACGGTGACGGTGCGCAAGGGCATCAACTACGGGCAGCAGACCTACCGCGTCGCGGGCTGTGTCACCGAGCACAGCGAGGTCGACCTGGGCCGGGCCGACTGTCACCTGCCCAAGCCGGCCGCGGTCCCGGCACTGACGGGAGCGTAGAACTCGCCGTCCCGAACGTAGAACTCGCCGTCCCGAACGTCGAACTCGCGGTCCCTGGCCTGGGACTCGCGGGTCAGCCAGCGAGGACGGTGACGTGGGCCGGCCATGCCGGTTCGGCACCGACGGGCGAGTCGCCGACCATCTCGTGCAGGGTGGCCAGCCGGCGGCGGCCGGTGATCCGGACGGCGGGGCCGCCGCGGCGCGGGCCCACCCGCTGGCCGGGCAACCCGATCGCGGCCAGCGCGCCGAGCAACGGCTCGTGGGTCTCCGGGGCGTCCTCGTCGAGGGCCAGCAGGTAGCCTCGCTCGACCGCGCGGCCCGCGGCGAGGGCCCAGAGCCGCAGCACCGCGCCGTCGAGCACGAAGCGGGGCGGCACCGCCTTGCCGGACTCCGTGGTCCAGCTGCTGGCCGTGCCGAGCAGGTCCACCCGGAACGGCGTGCGGATCTGCCGCCGCCCGCAGTCGGTGCCGAGCACGGCCGCCTCGACGCCGCGGCGCGCGTACTCCCGCATCAGCGCGCGGGCCCGCCACTCCTCGGACACCACCACGGACAGGCGCGCGGCGGTCCGCCCGAAGGTGGCCACCTGGCCGGGCCCGCACAGCACCCCCGCGAGGTCGGCCAGCCGCGGCCGCCTCGCTTCGGCGGAGAACAGCGAGATCTGCTCCACCCGCCGAAGCCTAGAACATCTGTTCGACGTGAGGGTAGTCTCGGGGGCGACGACTACCCGGGTGGTGGTTCGGCCGGCGCCGCCGCGGGCTCCACGCGCCGGGGTCCCAACCGCGGCTCCGGCCCCTGCTCGACCAGCCACTGGCACGCGGCCGCCCGCTGGCTCGCCCGCGCCAGCTCCGGCGTGTCGGCGAAGCCGGCGAGCAGGCCGCGCTTGCCGACGTCCTCCAACGGAGCGCCGGCCTCGCCGAGGGCGGCGCTGGCCGCGGCCGGGTCGGTGGCCGCCGCCAGCCGGCGCCGCGCCTGGTCGGCTCGGTTTCGGATGTCGGTGTAGTCGGCGACCGCGTCGGCCCGAACCGTCTCACCGGCCGGCACCGGCGCCGGCTCGAGCGCGCGGAGGGCGCTGGTGGTGCGGTCCAGCCCGTCGACGAGGGAGTCGAGCAGCTCCCCGGAGGTCCGCGACGCCCGCCGCGGCGTGCTCGGGTCCACCGTGGGCATGTCGGCCATCGACCGCACCAGCTCGTGCACTGCGCGGCAGTAGCCGTCGGCCCACCGGACGGTGGCGGCCTCCCGCCGGACCTCCGGCGG
This sequence comes from Amycolatopsis arida, assembly GCF_900115565.1. GTDB lineage: Bacteria > Actinomycetota > Actinomycetes > Mycobacteriales > Pseudonocardiaceae > Yuhushiella > Yuhushiella arida. The sequence goes on from NZ_FOWW01000002.1 coordinate 975,783, forward strand.
CGGCTCCGGGCTGGTCGACCCGGACGGCCGTCCCGGGGCCAGCTCGTCCACCGGCTGGCCACATCCCGTGACGCCCACGATCCCCGCGGCGGCCACTGCGGCGAGAACCGTCATCCGCGGCCGCACGCTCCTACCTCCTGACGCAACACGGGCACCGGCGGCCACTGACGCTACCGATCCCCTCGAGTGGTGCAAGTCGGCGCGGGCAACCGATCGGCCGCGCCCGGAGACGGCTCGGGCCCGTCGCGGATCAACGCGACGGGCCCGAGTCCGCCGGAAATCGCCCGAAACGGTGCGCCGACAACCGTTCAGCGCACCGCTTCGCGCTCGGTCACGCCTTGGCCTTGGCCTCGGCGGGGGTGTCGGAGATCGCCGTTCCACGGCGCTTGGACACCACGATGGCGGTGACGATGATCGCCACGGCCACCAGCGAGATGGTGAGCCGCACGCCCAGCGAGGCGTCCGGGCCGACGGTGTACTGCACGATCGCCGGCGCGATGAGCAGCGACACCAGGTTCATCACCTTGATCAACGGGTTGATGGCCGGACCCGCGGTGTCCTTGAACGGGTCACCGACGGTGTCACCGATCACCGTGGCGGCGTGGGCCTCGGAGCCCTTGCCACCGTGGTGGCCGTCCTCGACCAGCTTCTTCGCGTTGTCCCACGCGCCACCGGAGTTGGCGAGGAACACCGCCATCAGCGTGCCAGCCGCGATGGCGCCGCCGAGGTAGCCGGCGAGCGCACCGGTGCCGAGGCCGAAACCGACGGCGATCGGCGCGAACACCGCGAGGAGGCCGGGGGTGGCCAGCTCCCGCAGCGAGTCGCGGGTGACGATGTCGACCACCTTGCCGTACTCCGGCCGGGTGGTGCCCTCCATGATTCCCGCGATCTCGCGGAACTGGCGACGCACCTCGTACACCACGGCGCCGGCGGCACGCGACACGGCGTTGACCGCGAGCCCGGAGAACAAAAACACCACGCAGGCCCCGACCAGCACGCCGACCAGCACGTTCGGGCTCATGATCGTGGAGAGGAAGGTGTCGGAGTCGGTCACCGCTGCCCCGGCCGCGTCCAGCGCCCGGTCGATCGCCTCCGCGTAGGAGCCGAACAGGGCGGTGGCGGCCAGCACCGCGGTGGAGATCGCGATGCCCTTGGTGATGGCCTTGGTGGTGTTGCCCACCGCGTCCAGCTCGGTGAGGATCTGCACGCCCTCACCCTCCTTGAGGTCGCCGGACATCTCGGCGATGCCCTGCGCGTTGTCCGACACCGGGCCGAAGGTGTCCATCGCGACGATCACGCCGACCGTGGTCAGCAGGCCGGTGCCGGCCAACGCCACCGCGAACAGGGCAACGGCGCCGCCGAGCAGGTACGCGCCGTACACCGCCGCACCGATGGTGAGCGCGGTGAACACCGCGGACTCGAAGCCCACCGAGATGCCGGAGAGGATCACGGTGGCGGCGCCGGTCTC
>NZ_FOWW01000011.1 GCF_900115565.1 Amycolatopsis arida
ACCGCCCGCCACCCGTCCACCACCAGGAACGCGTCGCCGAACGGGTCCTGCTCGGCGGTGATCTCCCCGCGCCGCTTGCGGTTGCGGAAGTCGGCCATCGAGTCCACCCCGAGCTCACCGAAGCGCGCCTCCCGCTCCGCGGCCAACGTCGCCAGCTCCGCCACGATCCGCCGCGCCTTGTCCGGCTCCCGCCGGGCCACCGCCACCCCACCGACATGCGGCAGCTCCGCCAACCCGGCCAGCGTGCCACCCCCGAGATCGACGCAGTAGAACTGCACCTCCTCCGGCGTGTGGGTCAACGCCAACGACATGATCAACGTCCGCAACACCGTCGACTTGCCCGACTGCGGACCACCCACCACCACACCATGACCGGACGCACCCGAGAAATCCGCCCACAACGGATCCCGCCGCTGCTCGTACGGCCGGTCCACGATGCCGATCGGCACCTGCAGCTTGGCGTTGCCGAAGAAGCCCACCGGGGACAGCCCGCGGTCCTCCGTCGGGTTCAGGTTCGGCAGCAGCGTGTCCAGCGAGTTGGGCTCGTTCAGCGGCGGCAGCCACACCTCGTGCGCCGGTGGCCCCTGGCCGACCAGCCGGTTGACGATGACGTCCAGCTCGCTGGGCTCGACCGCCTCCTCGGTCTGCGGCTGTGCCGGCTGCGCCGGCTGCTCCACCACCTCCGGCTCGGGCTCCGGCTCGGCGGGCAGCTCCACGAAGTCGGGCACGAACAGCTGGGGCCGCTTGTCGGCGCGCACCACCGCGGCGCCGGGCGCCGCCTGCTTGATCCCCGCGGGGCGGTACGGCCCGGAGACGTAGGAGGCCTTGAACCGGACGAGTGTGGAGGTGTCGTACTTCAGATAGCCGCCGCCGGGCACCGACGGCAACTCGAAGGCGTCCGGTACACCGATCGCGGCGCGCGACTCGGCCGCCGAGAACGTCTTCAACCCGATCCGGTAGGACAGGTGCGAGTCCAGCCCGCGCAGCTTGCCCTCCTCGAGGCGCTGCGAGGCCAGCAGCATGTGCATCTGCAGCGAGCGGCCCAGCCGGCCGATCGCGACGAACAGGTCGATGAAGTCCGGCTTGGCCGACAGCAGCTCGGAGAACTCGTCGACCACGATGAACAGCGCCGGCAGCGGGTCCAGGTCGGCGCCGTTCTCCCTGGCCTTCTCGTACTCCCAGACGTTCTTGAAGTTGCCGCCGTTCTTCAGCGCCTCCTGGCGGCGGTTCATCTCGCCGGCCAACGCGTCCTTCATCCGGTCGACCAGGGTGACCTCGTCGGCCAGGTTGGTGATCACCGCGGACACGTGCGGCGCCTTGTCCAGCCCGAGGAACGTCGCGCCACCCTTGAAGTCGACCAGCACGAAGTTCAGCGTGGTCGAGGAGTGCGTGGCCATCATCCCCAGCACCAGGGTGCGGAGGAACTCGGACTTACCGGAACCGGTGGCGCCGATGCACAGGCCGTGCGGGCCCATGCCCTCCATCGCCGCTTCCTTGATGTCCAGCTCCACCGGCTGGCCGTACTCGCCGACGCCGAACGGCACCCGGTAGCGGTCGCGGATCGGCCGCGGTCGCCACGCCTGCTGCACCTCGAACGTCATCGGGTCGCCGGGGATGCCGAGCAGCTCCAGCAGCGAGGGGTTGGACAGCAGCGGCTCGTCCTCGCTGGCCTCCGCCGCGGCCGTGCCGACCCGGTACGGCGACAGCTTGCGGGCCAGCGCCTCGGCCTCGACGACGCTGAGCCGGTCCGGCTTGCCGAACCACTCGACCCCGCCGGCGCTGCGCGCGCCGAGCCGCTCCTCCTCGACCACCAGCCGCAGCCCGCGGCGGGCGGCGAGGTTGCCGATCGAGTCGGACAGGTCGATCAGCGTGACGCCGACCAGCCCCTCCTCGAGGATGATCTGCTCCTCGCGGGTGACCTCGGCGTCGTCGATCACGATGACGACGTGCGGCTGGTCCGGCGGCGGGGTCGCGTTGCGGGAGAACCGCTGCCGGTCGCGCAGCTCCTCGTCCAGCCACGCCTCGATCTGGGCGAGCGAGCCGGACATCATCCGCAGCTGCCCGATGCCGTCGGACAGCGTCGGGTGCTGCACGTGCGGCAGCCACTTGGCCCACTCCCACTCCTGCTTCACCCTGCCGGCGGTGGCGACCGCGAGCAGGACGTCGTCCGGGCTGTGGAAGGTGACCAGCTGGGCGAGCATCGCCCTGGCCAGGCCGCGGGTGAGCTCCCGGTCGCCCTGCATGCTCACCGCGGCGAACCCGCGCAGGGTGATCTGGGTGGGCAGGTCCGGCACGATCGAGTGCGCCCGGACGAACCGGCGCAGCGCCAGCGTGGCGATCGGCTCCAGCTCGTCGACCGGCCCGGTCTGCGGGGGCACCAGCCGGGTGGCCAACCGGTGCGAGCTGCGGCCCACCCGCAGGTGCAGGAAGTCCTGGTCGCTCTGCCGCCGCTCCCACATCCGCCGGCTGGTGGCCAGCGACCACAGCGCCTGCGGGTCGGGGTGCACCCACTCGAGCGCGGCGCGCTGGTCGATCATCGCCTCGCGGGCCCTGTCCCGCATCTGGCCGAGGTAGCGCAGGTAGTCCTTGCGGTCCTCGTTCATCTCGGCCTTCTTCTGGCCGCCCCCGCGCCCGCCGCCGCCGGCGAACATCGCCACCATCGACATCATCATCATCAGCGGCATCATCAGGAAGAACGGGCTGCGGCTCAGCGCGCCGCCGGAGGTGAACATGAAGACGACCATGCCGAGCATGGCGACCACCATCACCACCGGCATCAGCTTCATCAGGATGTTGCCGGGGATGGTGCGCGGGATCTCGGGGGGCGGCTCCAGGTGCACCTCGCCGCCGGGCGGGCGTGGCGCGGCAAGGCGTGGCGACCGCTTGAACTGGAGCGTGCTCACCGAATGACCCCTCTTCAGACTCGGCGACGGCGGCCGGCGGCGTGGTCGACCGCGCCCAACGTTAGCGAACGGTGGGCGGGGCGGGCTGCGGGCACGGTGTCGCGCCCGACCGAGCCGGTTTGCCGGAAGTGCCTTCCCGGCTCCGCCCGGTGCGCTAATACTAGGGCGGGCGTCCGACGGTGTGGGCCGGTTTCGCCCAGGTTGGCCAGCGGGCGAAGATGGGCACGCGGGCGTTGGTATAAGTAGCCCGCAGCATTCTCTCCAGGCAGGGGGCAAGCAGGTGGCGACGGGCACGACGGTTTTCAGCAGGGTCACGGTGGTGGCACCGCGCACCCGCATCGACGTGGCGCTGCCCGCCGATGTGGCGGTGGCCGACCTGCTGCCCATGCTGCTCGAGATGGCCAAGGAGGTCACCCCGGACGGCGGCGCCCGGCACGGCGGTTGGGTGCTGGCGAAGCTGGGCGGGGGCCCGCTGGAGCCGAGCCGCACACTGGCCTCCCTCGGGATCGTCGACGGCGAGCTGCTGCAGCTGCGCAAGCGCAACGAGAACCCGCCGCCGCCCCTGTACGACGACGTCGTCGACGCCATCGCCGAGGCCGAGCCGGACAGCTTCCGGCCGTGGACCAAGGAGACCGCGCAGCGGATCGGGCACATCGCCGGCGGGCTCGCGCTGGCGGCGGCCGCGCTCGCCCTGTTCATGAGCGGCCCGCTGTTCGGCGGGGGCTCGCTCACCCCGGCCATCGCCGGCGGGGTCGGCGCGATCGTCTGCGTGGCCCTCGGCGCGGTGCTGGCGAAGTCGTACCAGGCGGAGTCCACCGGGGTGCTGGTCGCCGCGGCCGGTGGCCTGCCGATGGCGTTCGTGAGTGGCTTCCACATCGTGCCCGGCGCGGAGGTCCGGCCCAGCCTGCTGCTGGGCAGCGCGCTGATGGTCGTGGTGGCCGCGGCGTCGATCATGGTGATCGGCGCGGGCATCACCACCTTCATCGCCGCCGCGACCGCGGGCACGTTGGGACTGATCGCCTTCGCGTTCGCCGCGCTGATCGCTCACCCCGCACCGGGCATCGCGGCCGGCGCCGCGGCGGTGTCGCTGGCCTGCATCTCCGTGCTGCCGAGGGCGACCATCTGGCTGGCCAAGCTGCCGCTGCCGAACGTGCCGGGCAACGCCGAGGAGCTGAAGGAGGACACCGGGTTCCCCGACTACTCGGCGATCGAGCGGCGGACCATGGTCGCGCACAACTACATGACCGGCCTGCTCATCGGCTGCGGCGCGACCACCGCGGTCGCGGCGATCATCACGGCCACCTCGCCGAGCGTGTTCGGGATCATCACCGCGGTGGTGGCCACCCTGGCACTGCTGCTGCGCGCCCGGACCTACGCCAACGGCAGCCAGGCGGTGGCGTTGCTGACCACCGGAATGGTGTCCGCCGGCGGGATCCTGCTCGGTTGGCTGTTCAGCGAGGACCCGTTCGGCAGGGTGATGTGGGTGTTCGGCGCGCTGGTGCTGGTGGCCGCGGCCGCGCTGGTGGTCGGGGTGATCTTCCCGAACCAGCGGTTCTCGCCGCCGATGCGGCGCAGCGTGGAGATCATCGAGGCGATCTGCATCGCCACCGTGCTGCCGCTGGCGCTCGCGGTGATGGACCTCTACTCCACCCTGCGGCACCTCGACACCCGGTTCTGATCGGACATCGAATGGCAACGAGGAGCGGAGTCCGGCGCACCCCCAGGGTCACGGCGGTGGTGCTGGCCGCGACCGTGGCGGTGCTCGCGCCGGGGGTGCCGGTGTCCCCGGCCGGTGCGCAGGAGACCGGGTCGGCCGTGACGCCGCCACCGGTCAACCCGGGGATGTACCCGGGCAACGGCGGGGTGCGGCCGGACAAGGCGTACGTGAAGAAGATCGAGTGCGTCACCCGACGCGAGCTCGACGAGAACGTGGTGCTGCCGAACAAGCCGTGGGGCCAGCAGTACCTGCGGGTGGAGGAGCTGCACAAGCTGACGCGCTCGGCCACCGGCAGCGCGGGCGGCGGGGTCAAGGTCGCGGTGATCGACACCGGGGTGACGCCACACCCGTTCTTCCAGGGTCGGGTCGAGCCCGGCGGCGACTACGTGGCGGAGGTGGCCCCGGGAGCGGGGCTGGAGGACTGCGACGGGCACGGAACCGAGGTGGCCGGGATCATCGCGGCCAACCCGCGGGACCCGAACATCGGGTTCGTCGGGGTCGCGCCGGATGCCACGATCGTGTCGATCCGGCAGTCCAGCCAGAACTACGGCCCTCCGGACGAGAACCAGGCCCAGCCGCCGGCGCAGGACGAGCCCGGCCAGCCCGGCGGTGAGCAGCAGCCGGAGAACCCGCCGGAGGGTGGTTCCGGGGACCAGCCGAACGCGCTGCGGGGTTCCGGCGGCGCCGGCACCGGGCCCGCGCAGAACGGGCCGACCCGGCAGCTGAACAAGGAGGACGCGGCGGGCAACCTCACCACGCTCGCCTACGCGGTGGCCAGGGCCACCGAGATCGAGGGTGTCCGGGTCATCAACATCTCGATCAACAACTGTCGGGACGCCGCGCTGCCGATGAACGAGGGCGAGGCCAGGCTGCAGGCCGCGGTGCACCACGCGGTGGAGCGCGACATCGTGGTGGTGGCCGCCGCCGGCAACACCTCGGAGAGCTGCAAGCAGAACGACCAGCTCGACCCGAGCAAGCCGCGGAGCATCGTCACGCCGCCGTGGTTCGCGAACGACGTGCTGTCCGTCGCGGCCATCGACGAGACCGGCAGCGTCGCCGACTTCAGCGTGAACGGGCCGTGGGTGAGTGTCGCGGCACCCGGGACGAACATCATCTCGCTGGACCCGGCGAAGAACTCGAACCTGCTGGCCAACCGGATGGTGGAGGGCAACGGCGAGCCGATGCCGATCCAGGGCACCAGCTTCGCGGCGCCGTACGTGTCCGGGGTGGTGGCGCTGGTTCGGGCGAAGTACCCGCACCTGAGCGCGCGGCAGGTGATGCACCGGATCACCAGCACGGCACAGCATCCGGGTGGCCGGGAGGGCCGAGACAACTTCACCGGCTACGGGGTGATCAACCCGATGGCGGCGCTGACCGCCACCATTCCCTCGGAGGAGGGCGTGCCGCCGGCGCGGCCGGAGCGGATGCCGTCGGACATGCCGCCGTGGCACGAGGGCAGCGACGTCCCGCTGATCGTGGCGTTCGCCGGCGCGGGCGGGGCACTCGTGGCGTTGTTCGTCACCCTGTTCGTGGTGCACACCATCCGCCGCAACCGCCGGGAACCCACCACTCCACGCCGCGGCACCGTCTGAGCCCAAGCCGCGACTTCCGCACCCGTCAGTCGGACTTGTCCTTCGGCCGGTCGTCGGGCCGGACGGCGCCCAGCACCGGGGGCACGACCTTGCCCAGCTCGCCGAACAGGTCCTTCGGGTCCGCCGGCGGGCGCTGCTTGGCGCGGTGTTCGCGGTCACCGCCCTGGCCGGCGCCGGCGCCGGCCATCATCGGCATCATTCCGCCCACCATCGGCGGCGTGCCGGCCGCCCTGGCCGCGGCGGCCCCGACCGCCGCGCCACCCACGGCACCACCCACCGCGGCGATGCCCTGCTCGGCCGGCGGAGCGGCCGCGGTCTCGCGCCCCTGGTCCGGGGCCCCACCGCCGGAATGTCCGGCACTGGAGCCCCCGCCACCGCCGACCTCCGCGACACCACCGGCTCCCCCGGCACCCTCGGAGCCACCGGCACCATCGGCTCTCCCGGCACCACCGGGGCCTCCGGCCCCTTCGGTACCACCCGAGACCAGATCGTCGAGGTCCGCGTGGCCGTACTCCTCGGACCCCGCGGCGCCACCAGGACCCGCGGCACCGCCGAAGGCCGCACCACCGCGATCCGCGTCGTCGTGCCCCTCGGACCCGCCGGCATCGCCCGGCCCCGCGGCGCCACCAGCACCCGCGGCACCTCCGGCACCCACGGCACCGACACCGGAGCCCTCGCCGCGCTCCCCGACCGCACCGGCGCCGCCGGGCTTCCCCGAGTCACCGAGGTGGTCACCGGCGGCCGAGTCCTCGTCAGGGCTCGCGGTGCCACCGTGGTCGGCGGCGCGGTCATCCCCGGCTTCCCGCGCCGCCCGCGACACTGCGCCGGCGGCACCCGACCCGGCACCCGCGCCACCCACCGGGGAGCGGAGCGGCTCGGCCGGGTATCGGCGGGCCTCGATGGCGCCGTCCAACTCGGCGCAGGCACGGCCGAACTCGGCCAGCACGTCGCGTGCCGTGTCGACCAGCTGTCGCGCCGCCTGCCGGGTCCGGCCCAGGGCCGCCCTTGCCACCGCCGCGTCGCCCGCCGGCAGGGCCGGCCCAGCGGAAGAGGGCGCCGCACTCCCGGGCGACAGCGCACCCTCGCCAGGCGGGGACGTCACGGCCACCCCCGACGCCGCGGCCGCCGACGCGCCGTCGACCAGGACCTCGGCCAGCGCCCGCACCACGTGCCGGAGACCCTGTGCCGTCGTCGTCACCACCTCGGCCAGCGCCCGCATCGCGTCGGCGGTCGCCGTGCCGGCCGCGGTGACCCGCGCCAGGTGCGCCACGAACGCGTCCGCGTCCCGGCCCTCCCACGCACCGTCGAGAGCGCTCCGGAACCCGCCGACGTCGGCGGCCACCTCACCGGCCGCCTCCGCCGCCACCCGCCACCGCTCGGCCTCGGCGTCCAACTCGCTCCACCGCCCGAGCACCGGCCGGAAGCAGTCCGCCACCACGTCCGGCTCGCCGAGCTCGGCGGCCAGGCCGGTCAGGTACTCCAGGTGCGGGCCGATCTCCTGGACGAGGTCCGCACCGTCCCTCGGCAACCCCACGGTCAGCACCGGTACGCCACTCGGGACGGCCGGCGGCGTGGGCTCACCGCCGGCACCGGGCGGCACCCGCAGCCCGCGGAACAGGTTCGTGTCCACCTCGGCGCCGCTCATCGGCGCCCGACCTGCACGGTCCGCACGGCGCCGGCCACGTCGGCGGCCATGGCGTCGTCCGCGTCGAGGTAGCGCCGTGCGACCTCGTGCAGGGTCTCCGCCGCCGCGCGCAGCGCCGCGGAGCCGGCCACCAGCCGCTCGCGCAGCGCCTCCGCCGTGCCCCGGTAGGCGGCCACCGCGCCGGTCTCCGCCCCGAGCGCGCCGAACACGTCGTCGCTCACCGTGCCGTCGTCGAGCCGCGCCCGGACGTCGTCGAGGTCGTCCCCCGCCCGTTCCATGGCGCCGGCACACCTGCCGACCGCCACCGTGTCGATCGTGAGTTCCATGCCGGCGCGCCTCCCGCCCCGTCGAGATCAGCAAGGTCGTCCATGCTCGGACGAGCCCCGCCGGCCGGCGGTTCCTGCCGCCGCCGGCTCAGTTCCCCGCGGCCTGCGGCTGCGGCGGCTGGAACGTGCCGGCCCGCGGGTCGACGGGCACCGAGTCGAACGTCCGCATCACGTCCTGGGTGTTCAACGACGCCCCCGCCGGCAGCAGCCGGATGATCGACTCGGGGGCGGGGCTCTGCTCGCCGAGCCCGAGCGCCTGCGCCGTGCGCAGGTCCTTGACCCCGTACCGGATGCCCCGGTCCGAGATCAGCTGGATCGGGCCCTTGTCGAAGGTCTCCTTGCTGGTCGCCGAGCGCACCACCGCGGCGAAATTGGGCCGCATGTAGAACCGGTCGACCTTCATCCCGTCCGGGCTGGCCTGCCCCACCTGCACCGCCACGGACTCGCCCTGCTCGTTCTTCGGGCCGGGCAGCTCCGCGCCGTAGTACACCTTGGTCTGGCCGTCCCGGTTCGCCCCCTCGCCGACCAGGCTCCAGCCCAGGCAGGTGACCGGATACCGCACGGGGTCGAGGATGTGCGGCACGATCTGCGGGTAGTCGTCCACCGGCAGGTAACCCGGCTGCCCCGGATGCAGCACCGGCACGTTCTGCAGCCGGTCGGGGCGGACCTGGGTGATGCCGGCCGGCTGGCCGGTGCGGTGGAACCGGATCAGGTCGGCCACGGCGCGCGGCACCCGCTGGATGCCGTGCCGGGTGATCACCCAGTACTCCTCGGCGGCGCCGGCGCGCACGGTGGAGAACACGTCGCCCACCCGCAGGCCGCTGAGGTTGAAGGTGCTGCTCTCGTTGGCGCCCTCGATGACGGGCGCCTTGATCTCGGTCACCTCGGGGATCGCGTTGAGCAGGCCCATCGAGATGTGCCGCGGCTTGACGTCCAGGCCCAGCGCCCGGACCACCGACGCCTGGGTGAGGTCGACCTTGGCGCGCACGGTGTCGGCGTTGGGCCGGTTCGGGTTGTCCACCTGCCGGTACACCAGGTAGGTCGACCCGTTGTCCGCGGTGACCAGCAGCGCGGAGTCGGGCGCCAGCTCCTGGCCGAGGTCCTGCACGCCGCCGAACACGGTGGTCTCGTTCTGGTTGATGCTCGTCGGGTCGGGCAGTGAGTGGTCGAGTCCGATCTCGTCGCAGACGGCCCAGTCGTCGGAGATCCGCTGCTCCTTCTTCGGCAGCAGTCCTGGCGCGTCCGGGATGCCGTGCAGGCGACCCTTCGGGATGTCCTTGAGCTGGTCGTCCGGCACCACCTGCGGTTCGACGACCTCCACCTGCCCGCCGGCGGGCGCGGCGTTCTGTCCGCCGCCGGCCCCGCCCTGGGCGGCCTGGTCCTGCTGGGCCAGCAGCAGCAGCCGCGCGGAGGCGAGGTTGAAGGTCGGGATGAGCTTCTTCGGCTCGCCGGCCACGACGTACATCGATCCGGACTGCTCGCCGATGACGATGCTGCCGGGGCCGGGAGCCTGGGGGGCCGGCTTGAACAGGCCGAAGATGATGAACCCGAGCATGCCCAGCACGCTGAGCACCACACCGACGGCCGTGGCACGGCTGTGCGTGCGCATCGGGTCGTGCAGCATCACGGCGTCCTTGCGCACCAGCGCGGACTGCATCCGCCGCAGGACGAACTGGTACGCCTGGACCTGTGACTTCGTCGTCGGTGTTGACGGCATTCTCGACCTACAGCCCTTTGTGTCGCGGTACGGTTCCGCAGGATAGTCGTACGGGGACCGTCTGGTGTGGGCTTTCTACCAACTCCGGCTAGGGTTTGACTCTCCGGGACCGGCTCTCCAGATCGGCAGCACCAACGAGGGGAAGAGAACGCGCGGATGTCCGTCACCACTCCTCCACGTCCGGCGGGCCCGCCGCCGGGGTCCCCGCCGCCAGGACGACCGCCGGGGCCGCCACACCGGCCGGGTGGCCCGGGTGGGCCGGGCGGCCGCGGGGGTGGGCCCGGCGGCCCGAGCGGTCCCGGGGGACCCGGCCCCGGGGGGCCACGCGGCCCGGGCGGTCCCGGTGGTCCGGGCGGCCCCGGTGGCCCGGGAGGGCCTGGTGGTCCCGGTGGACCCCCGCCGCGACCGGGTGGCGCGGGTCCCGCTCCGGTCCCGCCTCGGCTCGCCCCGCCGGCCCGCCGGCGCACCCTGGGCGCCACGCTCGGCCCGCTGCCCGTGGCCAACGTCGTGGTGGTCGAGGTCGGCCTGGCGATCGGGCTGATCCTGCTCGCGATCGACACCGGGCTGCTGTACGTGGCCGGCGGTGTGCTGCTGGCCGCGCTCCTGGTGGCGTTCCTGCGCTGGAAGGGCCAGTGGTTCACCCAGTGGGCCGGGCTCACCGCGCGCTACACGCTCCGGTCACACGGCAGGGTGGCCACGCCGGTGCAGCCCACCAGCCTGGAGTCCCTCACCGCGGAGGACGACGCGGTCACCGGCCCGGACGACCCGAGGGTGAATTTGCTCCGGCTGGTCGTGCCGGACCTGGTGGTCGCGCACGGCGTCGACCACGAGCGACAGCAGGTCGGCCTGGCCTGGCACGACGGCACGTGGACGGCGGTGCTGCTCGTCGAGCCGGCGCCCGCGCTGATCACCCAGGCCGGCGGCGCGCCCAGCCTTCCACTGTCGGCGCTGGCGCCGTGCCTGGAGGACCGCGGCGTGCTGCTGGACTCGATCCAGGTGATCTGGCACTGCTACCCGGGCAGCGCGGCGCTGCCGGCGGACTCGCCGGCGCTGAGCTCGTACCTGGAGGTGCTGGGGCCGCTGCCGGCCGCCGCCCGGCGCACCACCTGGGTGGCGATCCGGCTGGACCCGAAGCGGTGCCCCGCCGCCGTGCGGGAGCGCGGCGGCGGTGTCGTGGGTGCCCACCGGGCGCTGATCGGCGCGCTGTCCCGGGTGCGCAACGCGCTGGAGTCGCGCGGTGTGCCGACCCGCCCGCTCGACCCGGACGAGCTGCTGCGGGCCGGCATCTCGGCGGCCGAGCTCACCGGCGTGGCCGGCTCCGGCGCCAGGGTGGCCCTGCAGGAGCGGTGGACCGGCGTCACGGCGGCCGGCATCGGCCACGCCAGCTACGCGATCACCAGCTGGCCCAAGGGCAAGATCACCAGCACGCTCAACGCGTTGACGAGCGTGCGCGCGCTGTCCGCCACGGTCGCGCTGTCGATCTCCCCGTCCACCGAGGACGGCAGGATCGGGTTGCGCGGGGTGGCCCGGCTCAGCGCGCGCAACCCGCGGGAGCTGGAGGCCGCCGACGACCGGCTGGGCACGCTGGCCGACCGGGTCGGCGTGACACTGACCCCGCTGCGCGGCGTGCAGGTCGAGGGCTTCGCCGCCACGCTGCCGATCGGAGGGACGGCATGACGTCACGGCTGCGGGACGCGACACAGCACACCGGCGTCGCGCCGGAGTTCACCGTCGACCCGGCGTTGCTGGACGCCATCAGCCCCTCGGGCGACCGGGGCGGCATCGTGCTCGGCTCCGGGCTCCAGGGCGAGCCGCTGACCATCTCGGCGTTGCGCTCGGCACCGACCCGGATCGTCCTGGTCGGCGGCCTGTACCTGGCCCGGCAGGTGGCGCTGCGGGCGATGGCGGTGGGCGCGTGGATCGTCGTCGCCACCGGACGGCCCGCGGCGTGGCAGCTGCTGTCGAAGGCGGCCGGCACGCAGCCGAACGGGCGGCCGTCCCCGCTGGTGCAGATCCGCCGGCTGTCCCCGGTGGAGCTGCCCCGGCCGTCCGAGGACGCGCCACTGCTCGTCGTGCACGACGGCGGGCCGACGCCGCAGGACCTGTTCCCGCCCCGCTCGCCGTGGCAGACCACGGTGTACGTGCTGCCCTACCTGCACCCGCAGGCGGGCGCGACGGCCAACGCCGCCGACCTGGTGCTCATGCAGCGGTTGCCGGCCGGCCAGGCCGAGCTGGCGGCCCGGCTGTGGCGGTTGCCGCCACAGCTCACGCGGCAGCTCACCACGCTGAAGGACGACCAGGTGGTGGCGCTGGGCCGCAACCTGTGGCGCCCGCTGCGGCTGGTGACCACCCCGAAGGAGCAGCAGCTGCTGGGCCCGGTCCGCCGCGGCGACTGAGCGGAATCGACGCCATGGAGGCCACCTTCATGGCGTCGAGCGCAATGAAGGTGGCCTTCATGGCATCTTCATGGCATGGGGGCCGGCGACGCCTGTCAGTGGGTCTCGTGCGGGGAACGGATGTTACGGGTGCGGTCCGCGCGGGCGGCGAGCTCGGCGTCCGGCGGGTAGTCCACGCCGACCAGCGTGAGGCCGTGCGCCGGCGCGACGGCGCTGTCCCTGGTCCTGGTGGCGAGCTGCCGCGCCGGCCAGTCCTCGTCCCGCCGGCCGTCGCCGACCAGCAGCAGCGCCCCGACGAGGCTGCGCACCATCGAGTGGCAGAACGCGTCCGCGGACACGGTGGCCGCCACGACGTGGTCGGCCACCCTGCGCCAGCTCAGCCGCTGCAGCTCGCGGATCGTGGTGGCGCCCTCCCTGCGCTTGCAGAACGCGGCGAAGTCGTGCAGCCCGAGCAGTGCCTCCGCGGCCCGGTTCATCGCGGCCACGTCGAGCGACCTGCCCCAGGCGAGGGTGTCCCTGCGGCGCAGCGGGTCGACGCCCCACGGGGCGTCGGACACCTGGTAGCGGTAGTGCCGGCGCACCGCGGAGAACCGGGCGTCGAACCCGGGCGGGGCGACCCGCGCGCCGAGCACTCGCACGTCGCCCGGCAGGTACCGGTTCCACCGGTGCCGCATCCGGTCGAGGTCCGGAATCCCGGCGTCGTCCACCGGCAGCCGGGGGGGCGCGGCGTCGAGCGGGCGGACGTCGACGTGCACGACCTGGCCGGTGGCGTGCACCCCGGCATCGGTCCGGCCGGCCACCACCAGGCCGGCGACCGCGGCGCCGGGCGGCTGCTTGGCTAGCGCGTCCTCGACCACGCCCTGCACCGTGCGCCGGCCGGGTTGCCTGGCCCACCCGGAGAAGCCCGTGCCGTCGTAGCTCAGGTCGACGCGCAGACGGACGAGCCCGCCCTCCCCGGTGGGAGTGGCGGGCTCGTCCGGAAGACCGGCAGCGGTCAGGACTCGTCCTCCGACGAGGAGGACTCGGCGTTGTCGGTGCGCTGCGACGGCGGCAGCTGGAAGCCAGCCGCCTCGGCCGCCTCCGTGGTGGCGAACCACACGTCGGCGACCGTCTGCTTGTAGTGCGAGCTCTCCGGGGTGTGGTAGAGCCTCGAGCTCTCCTTGCCCTTGATCGGGAAGCCCTCGGGCTGCGAGCCGTCCTCCAGCGGGGCGTGGCTGCCCTCGCCGTAGGGGGCCTCCTCGGTCGAAGAGCTCTCCTCGACCTCGGCCGAGGCGTCGGCCGGGGAGATCGCGGCCTCCGCGGCGCCCGTGCCAGCCGCCTCGGTGGTCGCCGTCTCGGCCTTCTCGTCGGTCGTGGTGTCCTCGGCCTCGGTCTCCGGCTTCGGCGTGTCCTTGGCGAACTTCGTCTTCCGAGCGGCCTCGGCCTCGGCGGTGACGGTCTTCTCGGACACCAGCTCGATCACCGCCATCGGGGCGTTGTCGCCCTTGCGCGGCATCGTCTTGACAATCCGGGTGTACCCGCCGTCGCGGTCGGCGAAGAACGGGCCGATCTCGGCCATCAGCTTGTGCACGACCGCCTTGTCCCGGATGACCCGCTGGATCTCCCGCCGGTTGTGCAGGTCACCCCGCTTGGCCTTGGTGATCAGCTTCTCGGCGAGCGGGCGCATCCTCCGGGCCTTGGCCTCGGTCGTGGTGATGCGGCCGTGCTCGAACAGCGACGTGGCAAGGTTCGCCAGCATCAACCGCTCGTGGGCCGGCGACCCGCCGAGACGGCGGCCCTTGGTGGGGGTGGGCATCGGTTCTCCTCGTTCAGCTGTTCAGCTGGAGGCCGGGCCCGCCCGCCGGGGTGTCCCGGGGCGGGCGGGCCGTAGCTGGCCTTACAGCTGCTCCGTCTCTGCGTAGTCCTGGCCATCGTCGTGGCCGTGGTCCGTGGTGCCGTCCGAGAGACCGGTGGCGCCCTCGGACCAGCTCTCGCCGTCGTAGCTGGCCGCGGCCGCCGTCGGGTCGAACCCGGGCGGGCTGTCCTTCAGCGACAGGCCGAGGCCGACGAGCTTGAGCTTCACCTCGTCGATCGACTTGGCGCCGAAGTTGCGGATGTCGAGCAGGTCGGCCTCGCTGCGCGAGACCAGTTCGCCGACCGTGTGGATCCCCTCGCGCTTCAGGCAGTTGTAGGACCGCACCGTCAGGTCCAGGTCCTCGATCGGCATCGCGTAGGCGGCGATGGTGTCCGCCTCCTGCGGCGAAGGCCCGATCTCGATGCCCTCGGCGTCGACGTTCAGCTCGCGGGCGAGGCCGAACAGCTCCACCAGCGTCTTGCCGGCCGACGCGACCGCGTCCCGCGGCGTGATCGACGGCTTCGTCTCCACGTCCAGGATCAGCTTGTCGAAGTCGGTGCGCTGCTCGACACGGGTGGCCTCGACCTTGTAGGTGACCTTCAACACCGGCGAGTAGATCGAGTCCACCGGGATCCGACCGATCTCGGCGCCGGCCTGCTTGTTCTGCAGGGCCGGCACGTAGCCGCGGCCGCGCTCGACGACCAGCTCGATCTCCAGCTTGCCCTTGCCGTTCAGCGAGGCGATGTGGAGGTCCGGGTTGTGCACGGTCACCCCGGCCGGCGGGACGATGTCCGCCGCGGTGACGTCACCGGGGCCCTGCTTGCGCAGGTACATGGTGACCGGCTCGTCCTCCTCGGACGAGATCACCAGCTCCTTGAGGTTCAGGATGATGTCGGTGACGTCCTCCTTCACCCCGGGAACCGTGGTGAACTCGTGCAGCACGCCGTCGATGCGGATGCTGGTGACCGCCGCGCCCGGGATGGACGACAGCAGCGTGCGCCGCAGCGAGTTGCCGAGCGTGTAGCCGAACCCGGGCTCGAGCGGCTCGATGGTGAACCGGGAGCGGGTCTCGTTGACCGTCTCCTCGCTGAGAGTCGGCCGCTGGGAAATCAGCACGTTCTTTCTTCCTTTCCTGCCGGCGCCCGCCATATGACGCCGAAAGGGGTGGCGGAGCGGCGGCGCACCGGGCGCCGCCGCCCGATCCCGCCGGGCCGGGTGGCCCGGGCGGGGATCACTTCGAGTAGAACTCGACGATCAGCTGTTCCTGCACCGGGACGTCGATCTGCGCGCGCTCGGGCAGCTGGTGCACCAGCACCCGCAGGTTCGAGGGGACGACCTGCAGCCACGCCGGCACCGGGCGGTCGCCGAAGGACTCCTTCGCGGCGACGAACGGCAGCGTCTTCAGCGACTTGGGCCGCACGTCGATGATGTCCCACTTCGACACCTGGTAGCTGGGGATGTTGACCTTCTTCCCGTTGACCAGGAAGTGGCCGTGGCTGACCAGCTGGCGCGCCTGCCGCCGGGTGCGGGCGATGCCCGCCCGGTAGATCACGTTGTCCAGCCGGGACTCCAGGATCTGCAGCAGGTTCTCACCGGTCTTGCCGGTGCGCCGGACGGCCTCCTTGTAGTAGCGGCTGAACTGCCGCTCGAGGATGCCGTAAGTGTGCCGGGCCTTCTGCTTCTCCTGCAGCTGGAGCAGGTACTCGCTCTCCTTGACCCGGCCACGGCCGTGCTGGCCGGGCGGGTAGGGGCGACGCTCGAACGCCTGGTCGCCACCGATGAGGTCGACCTTCAGGCGACGCGAGATACGGGTCGCGGGGCCGGTGTAACGAGCCATGTCTTCTTACTCCTCCCCGTGCCTCAGACCCGGCGCCGCTTCGGCGGGCGGCAACCGTTGTGCGGCTGCGGGGTCACGTCCTGGATGGTGCCGACCTCGAGGCCGGCGGCCTGCAGCGAACGGATCGCGGTCTCCCGGCCGGAGCCGGGACCCTTCACGAACACGTCGACCTTCTTCATCCCGTGCTCGGCGGCCTTGCGCGCGGCGCTCTCGGCGGCCATCTGCGCGGCGAACGGCGTGGACTTCCGCGAGCCCTTGAAGCCGACGTGGCCGGACGACGCCCAGGAGATCACCGCGCCGGTCGGGTCGGTGATCGAGACGATCGTGTTGTTGAAGGTGCTCTTGATGTGCGCGTGACCGTGCGCGACGTTCTTCTTCTCCTTGCGCCGGACCTTCTTGGCCCCGGTGGCGCGAGACTTCGGTGGCATGTGGGGGTGACTCTCCTCGTTAGCGCGAGTTCTCGTGGTGGGCGGCCGCGGCCTTCCTGGCCTCCCGCTGGCCGCGCCGGATCACCGTGCCGGCGTCGGTGTACAGCTGGCGCAGGGCCATCGGACGGGCGTAGAGCGCCCCGGGTGACACGCACGACGTCGCACGGCGCTGGACACCGCCGGTACGCGCGATCCTCTTCCCGCGGACGCTCACTTCTTGCCAGCCTTCTTCTTGCCGGCGACCGTCTTCTTCGGGCCCTTGCGGGTCCGCGCGTTGGTCTTGGTCCGCTGCCCGCGGACCGGCAGGCCGCGGCGCCACCGGAGGCCCTCGTAGCAGCCGATCTCGATCTTCCGCCGGATGTCGGCGTTCACCTCGCGGCGGAGGTCACCCTCGACCTTGAAGTTCTCCTCGATGTAGTCCCGCAGCTTCACCAGGTCCTCGTCGCTGAGTTCCTTGACGCGGGTGTCCGCGTTCAACTCCGTCGCGGCGATCATCTGCCTGGAGCGGGTACGGCCGATGCCGTAGATGTAGGTGAGCGCGATCTCCAACCGCTTCTCGCGGGGGAGGTCGACGCCAGCGAGTCGTGCCATGAGGCGTGTGCTCCTTCTTCCGTGTGTCGCTCCAGGTCTGCTCCCCACCCGTCCCGGGACCGACTCGCCTGTCGTGCCACCCGCTCGCGCGGCTGGTGTCCCGGCCCCGGCCTGGAGTCCGGGGGCGAACCGGGTCGAGGTGACCCGGCAGGTGCGGGGAGGTCTTCAACTGTGTGGCGCGGGCGCGCCGGTGATCAGCCCTGCCGCTGCTTGTGCCGCAGGTTCTCGCAGATCACCATGATCCGGCCGTGTCGCCGGACGATCTGGCACTTGTCGCAGATCTTCTTGACGCTCGGTTGGACCTTCACGTCTCCTGCTCTCCTGCTCGTGCTCTGCTCGCCGTGATCACTTGTAGCGGTAGACGATGCGCCCGCGGGACAAGTCGTAGGGCGAGAGCTCCACGACGACCCTGTCCTCCGGCAGGATGCGGATGTAGTGCTGCCGCATCTTGCCGCTGATGTGCGCGAGGACCTTGTGGCCGTTCTCCAACTCGACGCGAAACATCGCGTTGGGGAGCGGCTCGATCACCCGGCCCTCGACCTCGATCGCCCCGTCCTTCTTGCCCATGTCCTCCGCATTTCCCGAGTTCGACTCAGTGTGATCGGCGCAGCGGTGAGTGCTTGCCTTGGGTGGTGCCGGCACGCACGTCACCCCGACTCCAATGCCGCGAGAATTCACAAGCACGATGGAATCGGCGTGATGAGCACGCCGACTAGACAGTGTACGCACCCCGCGTCGCGCTCCCCAAACCGGGGCGGCCCATGGTACGCGTCCCCGCCCGCCGGCCCCACCTCTGGCCCGCGAGCCCCCGTCCAGGACGGCGAGTTCCACGTTCGGGACCGCGAGTCCCACGTCCGGGTGGCCACGCCTCCCCTGTCCGGGGGACAGGAGCGCGCTCAGGCGCCGTCCTCCGGGGCGGTGAGCACCCAGGGGCCCTCGTCGGTGATCGCGACCGTGTGCTCCCAGTGGGCCGCTCGCGAACCGTCGGCGGTGACCACCGTCCAGCCGTCCGCGAGCTCCACGGTCTCGCCACTGCCGGAGGTCAGCATCGGCTCGATCGCCAGTGCCATCCCGACCCGCAACCGCGGCCCCTTGCCCGGCTTGCCGACGTTCGGGAGGAACGGCTCCATGTGCATCTGGCTGCCGATGCCGTGCCCGCCGTACTCGGCGATCATCCCGTACTCGACGGCATGGGCACTGCCCTCGCGCGCGGCCGCGGTCTCCACGGCGTGCGAGATGTCGGTCAGCCGGGCACCCGCGACCGCGGCCTCGACGCCGGCCCACATCGCCGCCCTCGTCGCCGCGGAGAGCGCGTGGTCGGCGGTGGACACGGTGCCCACCTCGATGGTCACCGCCGAGTCGCCGTGCCAGCCGTCCAGGATCGCGCCACAGTCGACGGAGAGCAGGTCACCCTCGGCCAGTCGCCGCTCGGCGGAGGGGATGCCGTGCACGATCTCCTCGTTCACCGACGCGCAGATGGAGGCGGGGAAGCCATGGTAGCCCTTGAACGACGGCACGGCCCCGGCGTCCCGGATGGTCTGCTCGGCGAGCTCGTCCAGTTCCGCCGTGCTGACCCCGGGCCGGGCCGCCGCGGTGACCAGCGCGAGCGTCCTGGCCACCACGAGCCCGGCGGCGCGCATCGCCTCCAGCTCGGTCCGGCTCTTGATCTCGATCATGCGATGTCGACGCAACAACCGCAGCACGTGGGAGCGCTCCGCCTCACCGGCGCCGCAGGGCGTCGAGCACCCGCGCCGTCACCTCGTCGACGCTGCCCACCCCGTCGACGGTGACGAGGAGGTCGTCGTAGTACTCGAGCAGCGGCGCGGTCTCCGACCGGTACACCTGCTGCCGGCGCCGGATGACCTCCTCGGTGTCGTCCGACCTGCCCCGGGCCATCAGCCGCTCCACGAGGACGTCCTCCGGCACCTTGAGCTCGACGACCGCGTCCAGCGAGGTGTCCGACTCGGCCAGCATCTGGCCGAGCACCTCGGCCTGCTTCGTGTTGCGCGGGAAGCCGTCGAGCAGGAAGCCGACCTTGGCGTCCGGCTCGACCAGCCGCTCGCGGACCATCTCGTTGGTCACCGTGTCCGGCACCAACTCGCCCGAGTCGAGGTAGCGCTTGGCCTCCCGGCCGAGCGGCGTCCGCTCGCCGACGTGGGCGCGGAACAGCTCCCCCGTCGAGATGTGCGGGACGCCCAGCCGCTCCGACAGCGCGACGGCCTGCGTGCCCTTGCCCGCGCCGGGCGGGCCGACGAGAACGACCCGCGTCATCGGAGGAACCCTTCGTAGTTGCGCTGCATGAGCTGGCTCTCGATCTGCTTCATCGTGTCCAGCCCGACGCCGACCATGATCAGCACCGCGGTCCCACCGAACGGGAAGTTCTGGTTGTTGCCCTCGTCGGTGATGGACAGGAAGAAGTTCGGCAGGATCGCCACCAGGCCCAGGTAGATGGAGCCGGGGAAGGTGATCCGGTTCAGCACGAAGTGCAGGTACTCCGCGGTGGGCCGGCCCGGCCGGATGCCCGGGATGAAGCCGCCGAACTTCTTCATCTCCTCCGCGCGCTCGTCCACGTTGAACGTGATCGTGATGTAGAAGTACGTGAAGAAGATGATCAGGCTGAAGTACAGCAGGATGTGCATCCAGCTGGACTGGTCGACGATGTACTGCTGGAGGAACACCTGCCAGCCGGAGGCACTGTTCGGGTCGCCGACCAGCCGGCTGATCAGGTCGGGCAGGTACAGCAGCGAGGACCCGAAGATCACCGGGATGACACCGGCCTGGTTGACCTTGATCGGCAGGTAGGTGGAGGTGCCGCCGTACATCCGGCGGCCGACCATCCGCTTGGCGTACTGCACCGGGATGCGGCGCTGGCCCTGCTCGACGAAGACCACGCTGGCGATGATGGCCAGCGCCAGCACGCAGACGAACGCGAAGACCATGCCGCCCTGGCTGCTGAGGATGTTGGCGCCCTCGGCCGGGATCCTGGCCGCGATGTTCAGGAAGATCAGCACGGACATGCCGTTGCCGACTCCGCGCTCGGTGATCAGTTCGCCGAGCCACATCATCACCGCGGTGCCGGCGGTCATCGTGAGCACGATGAGGCCGAGCGTGAAGACGTCGTTGTCCGGGATCACCGGGGAGGGGCAGTCACCGAAGAGGCCGCCACGGTCGGCGAGCGCGACCACGCCGGTGGCCTGCAGGATCGCCAGGGCGATGGTGAGGTAGCGGGTGTACTGGGTGAGCTTGCTCTGCCCGGCCTGCCCCTCCTTCTTCAGCTCCTCGAACCGCGGAATCACCACGGTGAGCAGCTGGACGATGATGCTCGCCGTGATGTAGGGCATGATGCCGGTCGCGAAGATCGACAGCTGCAGCAGCGCCCCACCGCTGAACAGGTTCAGCAGTGAGTAGATGCCTTGGTCGTCGACCTGCGCCTGACATTCCTGCACGTTGGGATAGGAGATCCCGGGCGACGGCGTGACCGCACCGACCCGGTACACGGCCACGATCATCAGCGTGAACAGGATCTTCTTGCGCAGGTCCGGCGTCGCGAGGGCCGAGCGGAAGGCGCTGAGCACGCGGGGGACCTCCTCGACGTCGTCGGCGGTCAGCCGACGAACGGCTTTGGCCGGCACGGCGGCCGGCGGGAACTCACTGTCGCTGGCGGGCAAGCCAGGAACGCTTCGGGGCACACGTGTCCCGAAGCGTGTCGCTGAACTCTAACAGCCCCTGGCCGGACTCCCGCAGGGCATGGCCCAAAAACCGACGGACGTCGCACCGCGTGGAACCGGCCGCCCGTGCGGTCGGCGCCGGCCGCACCGGTCGACCCTCCGAAACGCGCCGTCACCGGGGCCGGCGAGCCGCGGCGACCGCTGCGACGACGGTCACGTCCGGATGCGGCCGGCCACGTCACGGGACGACCAACCGCGGCCATGCCGGGCGCGGCGCGGTCGACAACGACGAGTGGCCCGCCCGGCGGGTGCCGGACGGGCCGCTCGTGGACCGAGCCGGGGTCACTTCGTGGTGGCGGAGCCACCAGCGGCCTCCAGCTTCTCCTTCGCGCTCTTCGAGAAGGCGTCCGCGGTGACGTCGAGCTTGACGCCGTCCACATCGCCGTTGCCGAGCACCTTCACGAGCTTGCCCTTGCGGACCAGCCCGCGCGCGGCGAGCTCCTCCGGCCCGACCTTGCCGCCGTCGGCGAACACCCTGGCGATGTCACCCACGTTCACCGGCTGGTACTCGGTGCGGAACCGGTTGGTGAAGCCGCGCAGCTTCGGCAGCCGCATGTGGAGGGGCATCTGCCCACCCTCGAAGCCGGCGGGCACGTTCTTGCGGGCCTTGGTGCCCTTCGTGCCACGCCCCGCGGTCTTGCCCTTCGAGCCCTCACCACGGCCGACCCGGATCTTGTCGCGCTTGGCGCCGGGCGCGGGCCGCAGGTGGTGGATCTTGATGGCGGTCATGACTGGACCTCCTCCACAGTCACCAGGTGCCGGACCGTGTGGATCAGGCCGCGGACCTGGGGAGTGTCCTCACGCACCACGGACTGCCGGATCTTGCGCAGCCCGAGGGTGCGCAGCGACTCCCGGTGGTTCCGCTTGGTGCCGATCGTGCTCCTGATCTGGGTGACCTTCAGCTGAGCCATGTCAGATCCCCTGCCCCGCACGCTGCCGCAGCATCCGGGCCGGCGCCACGTCCTCGAGCGGAAGGCCACGGCGCGCCGCGACCTCCTCGGGACGCTGCAGGTCCTTCAGCGCCTTCACGGTCGCGTGCACGATGTTGATCGCGTTGTCGCTGCCCAGCGACTTGGACAGCACGTCGTGCACGCCCGCGCACTCCAGCACGGCCCGCACCGGGCCACCGGCGATGACACCGGTACCCGCGCTGGCCGGCCGCAGCAGCACGACACCCGCGGCGTCCTCACCCTGCACCGGGTGCGGGATGGTGCCGGCGATGCGCGGAACGCGGAAGAAGTTCTTCTTGGCCTCCTCGACGCCCTTGGCGATCGCCGAGGGCACCTCCTTGGCCTTGCCGTAGCCGACGCCGACCTGCCCGTCGCCGTCACCGACGACCACCAGCGCGGTGAAGCTGAACCGCCGACCGCCCTTGACGACCTTGGCGACGCGGTTGATCGCGACGACGCGCTCGAGGTGCGGGGTCTTGTCCTGGGCCGCCCCGCCACGGCCACCATCGCGACGGTCCCTGCGGTCGCGGCGGTCACCGCGATCGCCGCCGGGGCCACCCTGGCCCTGGCCGCCGCCGAACTGCCGTGTACGTCCCGGCATCAGGCTTTCCTTCCCTCTCCACTAACCATGCTCAGAACTCCAACCCCGCCTCGCGGGCCGCGTCCGCCAGCGCCGCGATCCGGCCGTGGTAGTCGTTGCCACCCCGGTCGAACACCACGCTGGTGATCCCGGCGGCCTTGGCCCGGCCGGCGATCAGCTCGCCGACCTTGGCGGCCTTGGCCTTCTTGTCGCCGTCCACCGCCCGCACGTCCGCCTCCAGGGTGGACGCCGCCGCCAGGGTGTGCCCGGCGAGGTCGTCGATCACCTGCACGTGGATGTGTCGGCTGGACCGCTTCACCGACAGCCGCGGCCGCTCCGGGGTGCCGCTGATCTTCTTGCGGAGCCGGAAGTGCCGGCGGGTCTTCGCCACGCGGCGCCGGGTGGAGATGTCCTTGCCGATCGGCTTGCGCTTGGTTGCCGTTTCGCTCATGATCACTTACCCGTCTTTCCGACCTTGCGCCGGATGCGCTCGCCCTCGTAGCGCAGGCCCTTGCCCTTGTACGGGTCCGGGCGCCGCAGCTTGCGGATCACCGCGGCGGTCTCTCCGACCTTCTGCTTGTCGATCCCGCTGACCGAGAACCGCGTCGGGCTCTCCACCGTGAACGTGATGCCCTCCGGCGCCGCGATGCGCACCGGGTGGCTGTAGCCCAGGGCGAACTCGAGGTCCGAGCCCTTGGCCTGCACGCGGTAGCCGACGCCGTGGATCTCCATCTTCTTCTGGTAGCCCTCGGTGACCCCGACGACGAGGTTGTTCACCAGGGTGCGGGTCAGCCCGTGCAGCGCCCTGCTCTCCCGCTCGTCGTCGGGCCGCTTCACCTGGAGCGTGCCGTCCTCGGCGCGCTCGACGGTGATCGGCTCGGCGACCGTGTGCTCAAGGGTGCCCTTGGGCCCCTTGACCGTGATGTGCTGGCCGTTGATGGTCACCTCGACCCCGGAGGGGACGGGAATCGGCAGCTTTCCGATACGCGACATGCCTGTTGTCCCCCTTCCTCACCAGACGTAGGCGAGGACTTCGCCGCCCACGCCGTTGCGCTTGGCCTGCCGGTCCGTCTGCAGCCCGGCCGACGTCGAGATGATCGCGATGCCAAGGCCGCCCAGGACGTTGGGCAGTTCGGTCGATTTCGCATACACCCGCAGACCGGGCTTGGAAACCCGGCGCAGACCGGCGATGCTGCGTTCCCGGTTCGGGCCGTACTTCAGCTGCACGACGAGGTTCTTGTGCTTCTCACCCGGCTCGTCCCGGTAGTCCGCGATGTAGCCCTCCCGCTTGAGGATCTCGGCGATGTTCGCCTTGATCTTCGAGTGCGGGAGCACGACCTCGTCGTGGTACGCCGAGTTCGCGTTGCGCAGACGTGTCAGGAAGTCTGCGATCGGGTCGGTCATCGTCATGGTGACCTGTCAACCTTTCTCGCCCTGGTTCCCCGCTCCGGGGCCTGTGGCGAACTGGTAGGAAAAGAATTACGGCCGTTACCAGCTGGACTTGCTGACACCGGGCAGCTCACCCGCGTGCGCCATCTCCCGCAGGCAGATCCGGCAGAGGCCGAACTTGCGGAACACCGAGTGCGGTCGCCCGCACCGGTTGCAGCGGGTGTAGGCGCGCACCTTGAACTTCGGCTTCTTCGCGGCCTTGTGAATCAGCGCCTTCTTCGCCATTAGCTCTCCTTGAACGGGAAGCCGAGCTTGCGGAGCAGCGCGCGGCCTTCCTCGTCGTTGGTGGCGGTGGTGACCACGGTGACGTCCATGCCCCGCGGACGGTCGATGGAGTCCGGGTTGATCTCGTGGAACATCGACTGCTCGGTGAGCCCGAACGTGTAGTTGCCGTTGCCGTCGAACTGCTTCGGCGACAGCCCACGGAAGTCCCGGATACGCGGCAGGGCGATGGTCAGCAGCCGGTCGAGGAACTCCCACATCCGGTCGCCGCGCAGCGTGGCGCGCGCGCCGATCGGCATGCCCTCGCGCAGCTTGAACTGCGCGATGGACTTGCGGGCCCTGCGGATCTCGGGCTTCTGCCCGGTGATCGTGGCGAGGTCGCGGACGGCGCCCTCGATCAGCTTGCTGTCCCGGGCGGCGTCGCCGACGCCCATGTTCACCACGACCTTCACCACGCCAGGGATCTGGTGCGGGTTCGTGTACCCGAACTCCTCGCGGAGCTGACCGGCGATCTCCTCGCGGTACCGGGTCTTCAACCGCGGCGTCGGGTATGTCTTCTCTGCGGTGGTCATCAGATGTCCTTGCCCGTCCTGCGCGAGATCCGGACCTTCTTGCCGTCCTCGCCGATGCGGTAGCCCACCCGGGTCGGCTTGCCGTCGGAGTCGACGACCATCACGTTCGACACGTGGATGGGCGCTTCCTGGGTCACGATGCCGCCGGACTGCGCACCCCGCTGGGTCTGGGTGATCCGGGTGTGCTTCTTGATCCGGTTCACGCCCTCGACGAGGATCCGCTGCCGGTCCGGGTAGGCCTGGATGACCTTGCCCTTCGCGCCCTTGTCCTTGCCGGAAATGACGACGACCGTGTCGCCCTTCTTCACCTTCATCAGTTACAACACCTCCGGCGCGAGGGAGATGATCTTCATGAACTTCCGGTCACGAAGCTCGCGGCCGACCGGCCCGAAGATACGGGTGCCCCGCGGCTCGTTGTCGTTCTTGATGAGCACCGCGGCGTTCTCGTCGAACCTGATGTAGGAGCCGTCGGGGCGACGCTTCTCCTTCTTCGTGCGGACGACGACGGCCTTGACCACGTCACCACGCTTCACGTTGGCGCCCGGGATGGCGTCCTTGACGGTGGCGACGATGATGTCGCCGATGCCCGCGTAGCGCCGCCCCGAGCCACCGAGCACGCGGATGGTCAGGATCTCCTTGGCACCCGTGTTGTCGGCGACTCGCAGTCGCGACTCCTGCTGGATCACGTCAACTCCTGTATGTCGCGCCGGTTCTGGGCGAGCCCAGCCTGGCGGAACGAAAAGGGACCGGACGGCCCCTGCTTACTTGGCCTTCTCGCGGATCTCGACCAGCCGCCACCGCTTCGTGGCCGACAGCGGGCGGGTCTCCATCAGCAGCACGCGGTCACCGATGCCGGCGGTGTTGTCCTCGTCGTGCGCCTTCACCTTCTTGGTGGAGCGCATGACCTTGCCGTACAGCGGGTGCTTCTTGCGGTCCTCGAGCTCGACCACGATCGTCTTGTCCATCTTGTCCGAGACGACCATGCCCTCCCGGACCTTCCGGTAGTTGCGGCCGGATTCCTTGTTCTGCACCGGCTCGGTCATGCGGCACCTTCACTCTCGTCCGTGTCGTCAGGGGCGACCGACAACCCGAGCTCGCGCTCACGCATCACCGTGTAGATGCGCGCGATGTCCGTGCGGACCGTGCGCAGGCGGCGGTTGTTGTCCAGCTGCCCGGTGGCCATCTGGAAGCGGAGGTTGAACAGCTCCTCCTTGGCCTCCTTCAGCCGCAGCACGAGCTCCTCGGCGGAGAGCTCGCGAAGTTCTGACGCCGCGACGCCTCCGGCTTTCGCCATCAGAACTCACCACCTTCACGGGTCACGATTCGGCACTTCATCGGCAGCTTGTGGATCGCGCGGCGGAGCGCCTCGCGGGCCACGGCCTCGTTCGGGAAGCTCATCTCGAACATCACCCGGCCGGGCTTGACGTTGGCCACCCACCACTCGGGAGAGCCCTTACCGGACCCCATCCGGGTCTCGGCCGGCTTCTTGGTGAGCGGGCGGTCCGGGAAGATGTTGATCCAGATCTTCCCGCCACGCTTGATGTGCCGGGTCATGGCGATACGAGCGGACTCGATCTGCCGGTTGGTCACGTAGCTGTGCTCGAGCGCCTGGATGCCGTACTCGCCGAAGTTCACCTTCGTGCCGCCCTTGGCGGCGCCGGAGCGCTTCGGGGAGTGCTGCTTGCGGTGCTTGACCTTGCGTGGGATGAGCACGCCTCAGCCCTCCGTCTTCTCGGCCGCGTTCGGCGACCCCTGGGCGGGCGCCTCGCGCGTCGCGTCGTCCGTGTCGCTGCGCCCGCTGCCCTGCGCGGCGGTGCCGACACCCATCTCGTTCTCCCGGCTGCCGCCCCGCTGCCCAGCCTCGCGGCCGGGGGCCCTGGTGCCCGCCTCCTGGGTGGCGGCGCGGGGTCCTGCCTCCTGGGCGGCGGCACGCGGTCCTGCCTCCTGGGCGGCGGCACGCGGTCCTGCCTCCTGGGCGGCGGCACGCGGTCCTGCCTCCTGGGCGGCGGCCCGACCGGCCTCGGTCGAGGTGGGCGTGGTGCCCGACGCGCCCGAGCGACGCGGGCGGGACGGGCGGTCCCGGCGCGGCGCGCGCTCGGCGGCCGCGGCGGCGTCCCGCGCCTCCTTGGCCTTGAGCCCACCGACGATGTCGCCCTTGTAGATCCACACCTTCACGCCGATGCGGCCGAACGTCGTCCTGGCCTCGAAGAAGCCGTAGTCGATGTCCGCGCGCAGCGTGTGCAGCGGCACCCGGCCGTCGCGGTAGTGCTCCGAGCGGGACATCTCGGCACCGCCCAGCCGTCCGCTGCACTGCACCCGGATGCCCTTCACCTGCGGCGAGCGCATCGAGGTCTGGATCGCCTTGCGCATCGCGCGGCGGAACGCCACCCGGTTGGACAGCTGCTCGGCGACACCCTGCGCGACGAGCTGGGCGTCCGCCTCGGGGTTCTTCACCTCGAGGATGTTCAGCTGGACCTGCTTCTTGGTCAGCTTCTCCAGCGCGCCACGGATCCGGTCGGCCTCCGCGCCGCGGCGGCCGATCACGATGCCTGGCCGAGCGGTGTGGATGTCGACGCGGACCCGGTCACGGGTGCGCTCGATGTCCACCTTCGAGATGCCGGCCCGCTCCATGCCCGTGGACAGGAGCTTGCGGATCTTGACGTCCTCGGCCACGTACTCGGCGTACTGCTTGTCGGCGTACCACCGCGACTTCCAGTCCGTGGTGATCCCGAGCCGGAAGCCGTGCGGGTTGATCTTCTGGCCCACTACCGGCCACCTGCCTTCTTCTTGCTCTTCGTCTTCGCCTTCGCCTTCGCCTTGGCCTCGGGCCGGGACTCGACCTCCACCGTGATGTGGCTGGTCCGCTTGCGGATCCGGTAGGCGCGACCCTGCGCGCGGGGCCGGATGCGCTTGAGCGTCGGGCCCTCGTCGGCGTAGGCGTGCTTGATCCAGAGCGTGTCCGGGTCCAGGTCGAGGTTGTTCTCGGCGTTGGCCGCGGCGCTGGCGATCACCTTCGCCAGCGGGTCGCTGGCCGACTGCGGCGCGAACCGGAGCACGGCCAGGGCCTCCTCGACGCTACGGCCCTTGATGAGCTCGATCACCCGGCGCACCTTCGACGGCGAGGACCGGACGAAGCGAGCCCGCGCCACGGCCGTCGGCAGGGCTTCCGCCGTGGCCTCCTTCTGGGCGTTCATCGCTGCATTCCCTAACTCTCTCGTGGCTCGCTCGCTCAGCGGCGGCGCGACTTGCGGTCGTCCTTGACGTGACCCTTGAAGGTGCGGGTCGGGGCGAACTCGCCCAGCTTGTGACCCACCATCGCCTCGGTGACGAACACCGGGACGTGCTTGCGGCCGTCGTGCACGGCGATGGTGTGCCCGAGCATGTCCGGGATGATCGTGGACCGGCGGGACCACGTCTTGATCACCGTCTTCTTGCCCGACTCGTTGAGCGCGTCCACCTTCTTGAGCAGGTGGTCGTCCACGAACGGGCCCTTTTTCAGGCTGCGCGGCATGTGCTTCTACCTCCCTGCTCAGCGCTTCTTGCCGGTACGCCGGCGGCGGACGATCAACTTGTCGCTCGGCTTGCGGCGGCGGGTACGGCCCTCCGGCTTGCCGTTCGGGTTCACCGGGTGCCGACCACCGGAGGTCTTGCCCTCACCACCACCGTGCGGGTGGTCGACCGGGTTCATCACGACGCCGCGGACGGTGGGGCGCTTGCCCCGCCAGCGGTTGCGACCCGCCTTGCCCCAGTTGATGTTGGCGTGGTCGGAGTTGCCCACCTCGCCAACCGTGGCGCGGTTGCGCACGTCCACGTTGCGGATCTCGCCCGAGGGCATCCGCAGCTGGGCGTACGGGCCCTCCTTGGCCACCAGCTGCACGCGGGCGCCGGCGGACCGGGCGATCTTCGCGCCGCCGCCGGGCCGGAGCTCGATCGCGTGGACCACCGTGCCGACCGGGATGTTGCGCAGCGGCAGGTTGTTGCCCGGCTTGATGTCGGCCCGCGGGCCGTTCTCCACCAGGTCGCCCTGCTTCAGCTTGTCCGGGGCGATGATGTAGCGCTTCTCGCCGTCGGCGTAGTGCAGCAGCGCGATCCGGGCGGACCGGTTGGGGTCGTACTCGATGTGCGCGACCTTGGCCGGGATGCCGTCCTTGTCATTGCGCCGGAAGTCGATGATCCGGTACGCGCGCTTGTGGCCGCCGCCCTTGTGCCGGGTGGTGATCCGGCCGGAGGAGTTGCGGCCACCGCGGCCGTGCAGCGGGCGCAGCAGCGACTTCTCCGGCGTCGACCGGGTGATCTCGGTGAAGTCGGAGACGGAAGCGCCCCGGCGACCCGGAGTTGTTGGCTTGTACTTGCGAATGCCCATGTCAGCTTTCCGTCCCTTACGCGGCGGGTCCGCCGAAGATCTCGATCGGCTTGCTCTCGGCCGACAACGTCACCACAGCGCGCTTGGTGTCCTTGCGCTTGCCGAACCCGTAGCGGGTGCGCTTGCGCTTGCCCTGCCGGTTCAGCGTGTTCACGCTGACCACCTTCACGCCGAACACCTGCTCGACCGCGATCTTGATCTGGGTCTTGTTGGCGTCCGGGCGGACCAGGAACGTGTACTTGTGGTCCTCGAGCAGCCCGTAGGACTTCTCGGAGATCACCGGCGCGATCAGGATGTCGCGCGGGTCGGGGATCGCCACCGAGCTCATCGCTCGTCACTCCCTTCCGTGACCTCGCTGACCTCGCTGACCTCGCTCGACCGGGCGGAGGCCTTGACACCCTTGCCCCTGGCCGGGCCGGCGAGGAACGCGTCGAGCGCGGCCTTGGTGAAGACCACGTCGTCGTTGACCAGCACGTCGTAGGTGTTCAGCTGGTCCGGCGTGATCAGGTGCACGTAGGACAGGTTGCGCGCGGAGCGCCAGCCCAGCTCGTCGTCGCGGTGCAGGACCACGAGCACGCGCTTGGCCTGCGTGACCGCGGCGAGCGCGGCCTTGGCCGCCTTGGTGGACGGCTGCTCCGCGGTGACCAACTCGGTGACCACGTGGACCTGGCCGGCGCGGGCCCGGTCGGAGAGGGCGCCGCGCAGCGCGGCGGCCTTCATCTTCTTCGGGGTCCGCTGGCTGTAGTTCCGCGGCGTCGGCCCGTGCACGGTGCCACCGCCGCTGAACTGCGGGGCGCGCACCGAGCCCTGCCGGGCGCGGCCGGTGCCCTTCTGCCGGTACGGCTTCTTGCCGCCACCGCGCACCTCACCGCGGGTCTTCGTGTCGTGCGTCCCCTGCCGGGCGGCGGCCTGCTGGGCCACCACGACCTGGTGCATCAGCGGCACGTTGGCCTGCACGTCGAAGATCTCGGCGGGAAGCTCGACGGTGCCCTCGGCGGCGCCGGCGGGCGTCTTGAGCTCGACACTGGTCATGCCTTCGCACCACCCTTCGCGGCGTCGCGGACGAACACCACGCCGCCCCTGGGCCCGGGAACCGCGCCCTTGATCAGCAGCAGGCCGTCCTCGGGGCGGACGGCGTACACGGTCAACCCCTGGGTGGTGACCCGCTTGTTGCCCATCCGGCCAGCCATCCGCATGCCCTTGAACACCCGGCCCGGCGTGGCGCAGCCGCCGATCGAGCCGGGGGCGCGGTGCTTGGCCTGGTTACCGTGGCTGGCGCCCTGGCCCTTGAAGCCGTGCCGCTTCATCACGCCGGCGTAGCCCTTGCCCTTGCTGGTGCCGGTGACGTCCACCACGGCGCCCGCGTCGAACACCTCGGCGGTGATCTCCTGGCCGACCTCGTAGGTCTCGGCGTCGGTGGTGCGCAGCTCGGCGAGGTAGCGCCGGGGCGTGACACCGGCCTTCGCGAAGTGACCGGCGCGCGGCTTGTTCACCTTGCGCGGGTCGATCGCGCCGAAGGCCAGCTGCACGGCCGAGTAGCCGTCGGTCTCCTTCTTGCGCACCTGGGTCACCACGTTCGGCCCGGCCTTGACGACGGTGACCGGGACGATCCGGTTCTTGTCGTCGAAGACCTGGGTCATGCCGAGCTTGGTGCCCAGAATGCCCTTCATTTGCCTGTCAGACATGAGTTCTTATCTCCGCCGCTCGCCCAACGCTTACTGGATGTTGACGTCGACGCTGGCCGGAAGGTCGATGCGCATGAGCGCGTCCACCGTCTTCGGCGTCGGGTCGAGGATGTCGATCAGACGCTTGTGCGTGCGCATCTCGAAGTGCTCGCGCGAGTCCTTGTACTTGTGCGGCGAGCGGATGACGCAGTAAACGTTCTTCTCGGTGGGCAGCGGCACCGGGCCCACGACGGACGCGCCGGTGCGCGTGACCGTCTCGACGATCTTGCGCGCGCTGGCGTCGATCGCCTCGTGGTCGTAGGCCTTGAGCCGGATGCGGATCTTCTGTCCCGCCATGGTGGCAGCTCGTTCCTTGTCGTCTCGTGCCGCTATCTCGCAACGCCGATCCCGCGGCTCACACCCGCAAGCCAGTAAGGCCGACGTTTCCGCACGTCAGCGACCCTCGCTCCGGTCCACGCGGTCGGGCGTGTCGCGCCTGCTGCGCAGACCGGTTCCCCGGGGATCGTCCTCGGTGCCGGTAGGTCGTCAACGTGACGGGGCGGCCGGTGCTCCCGGCCTCCCCTGGTTCAGCGGCCCCGCGCTGCCCGGAGGCAACTCGGTGCCGGCACGAACCCTGGCCACTCGCGCCGGGGCGGCCGAAATCGCTGTGGAATTCGGCCGCCCCGCGACGAGCAACCCGTACAGTGTCGCACACCCACGTTTCAAGCCCGAGCCGGGGGTGGAGCTCCCGGTTCGGGCTCGGAAACGCTACTTGACGATCTTCGTGACCTGGCCGGCGCCGACGGTGCGGCCACCCTCGCGAATCGCGAAGCGCAGGCCCTCGTCCATCGCGACCGGCTGGATCAGCTGGACCTTGATGTTGGTGTTGTCGCCCGGCATGACCATCTCGGTGCCCTCCTCGAGGGTCACCACGCCGGTCACGTCGGTGGTGCGGAAGTAGAACTGCGGGCGGTAGTTGTTGAAGAACGGCGTGTGCCGGCCACCCTCGTCCTTGGACAGGATGTACACCGAGCCCTCGAACTCGGTGTGCGGGGTGGTGGTGCCGGGCTTCACGACGACCTGGCCGCGCTCCACGTCCTCACGCTTGATGCCGCGCAGCAGCAGACCGACGTTGTCGCCGGCCTGGCCCGAGTCGAGCAGCTTGCGGAACATCTCGACGCCGGTGACCGTGGTCTTGGTCGACTTCTCCCGAATACCGACGATCTCGACCTCTTCGTTCACGTTGATCTGGCCGCGCTCGACACGACCGGTGACCACGGTGCCGCGGCCGGTGATCGTGAAGACGTCCTCGATCGGCATCAGGAACGGCTTGTCGAGGTCACGCACCGGGTCCGGCACGTTGTCGTCGACGGCCTGCATGAGTTCCAGTACCGACTCGGTCCACTTCGGGTCGCCCTCGAGCGCCTTGAGGCCGGAGACCTTGACGACCGGAGCGTCGTCGCCCGGGAACTCCTGGGACGACAGCAGCTCGCGGACCTCCAGCTCGACCAGCTCGAGGATCTCCTCGTCGTCGACCATGTCGGCCTTGTTCAGCGCCACCACGATGTAGGGCACGCCGACCTGGCGAGCCAGCAGCACGTGCTCACGGGTCTGCGGCATCGGGCCGTCGGTCGCCGCGACCACCAGGATCGCGCCGTCCATCTGGGCGGCGCCGGTGATCATGTTCTTGATGTAGTCGGCGTGACCGGGGGCGTCCACGTGCGCGTAGTGACGCTTCTCGGTCTGGTACTCGACGTGCGAGATGTTGATCGTGATGCCGCGCTGCTTCTCTTCCGGCGCGTTGTCGATCTGGTCGAACGCCCGGGACTCGTTGAGCTCCGGGTACTTGTCGTGCAGCACCTTGGTGATCGCCGCGGTCAGCGTGGTCTTCCCGTGGTCGACGTGACCGATGGTGCCGATGTTGACGTGCGGCTTGTCCCGCTCGAACTTCGCCTTCGCCACTGGAATGTCCTCCTGGACTTCTTGAGCTTGCTCGCCGGTCGACGTGGCTGCCGAACGGCGCTTGTGTTCCTTGGTCGACAGCGGACCTTAGGGAAGCCCCCCAAGCCCGCCGGCTCGGGGTACTACTCTCCCGTCGCTTTCGCGATGATCTCCTTCGCGACGTTCGCCGGAACTTCCGCGTAGGAATCGAACTGCATCGAGTAGTTCGCGCGACCCTGGGTGCGGGACCGCAGGTCGCCGACATACCCGAACATCTCCGACAGCGGGACGAGCGCCTTCACGACACGCGTGCCCGACCGCTCCTCCATGGCCTGGATCTGACCACGGCGGGAGTTCAGGTCACCGATAACGTCGCCCATGTAGTCCTCGGGCGTGGTCACCTCGACCGCCATCATCGGCTCCAGCAGGACCGGGTTCGCCTTCCTGGCGGCTTCCTTCATCGCCATCGAACCGGCGATCTTGAACGCCATCTCCGAGGAGTCGACCTCGTGGTAGGCGCCGTCCAGCAGGGTGAGCTTCAGCCCGACGAGCGGGTAGCCGGCCAGCACGCCGTACTGCATGGCGTCCTGCGCACCGGCGTCCACCGAGGGGATGTACTCCCTCGGGACGCGGCCCCCGGTGACCTTGTTGTCGAACTCGTACAGCGCGCCGTCGGCGGTCTCCAGCGGCTCCAGCCGGATGATGACCTTGGCGAACTGGCCCGACCCACCGGTCTGCTTCTTGTGGGTGTACTCGAGCTTGTCGATCGTCTTCCGGATCGTCTCCCGGTAGGCGACCTGCGGCTTACCGATGTTCGCCTCGACCTTGTAGTCGGACTTCATCCGGTTCACCAGCACCTCGAGATGCAGCTCACCCATGCCCTCGATGATCGTCTGGCCGGTCTCCTCGTCCTGGCTGACCCGGAACGTCGGGTCCTCCTCGGCGAGCTTCTGGATCGCGGTGGAGAGCTTCTCCTGGTCGGCCTTGGTCTTCGGCTCGATGGCCACCTTGATGACCGGCTCGGGGAAGGTCATCGACTCCAGCACGATCGGGTTCTGCGGATCGCACAGGGTCTCGCCAGTGGTGGTGTCCTTCAGGCCGATGACCGCGTAGATGTGACCGACCTGGGCCTCGTCGACCGGGTTCTCCTTGTTGGAGTGCATCTGGAAGATCTTGCCGATGCGCTCCTTGCGCTCCTTGGTCGAGTTGATGACCTGGGCGCCGGAGGCGACCTTGCCGGAGTACACCCGGATGTAGGTCAGCTTCCCGAAGAACGGGTGCGCGGCGATCTTGAACGCGAGCGCCGAGAACGGCTCGTCGACGGAGGCCTTGCGGCTGGCCGGGGTCTCGCCGTCGGTCAGCGTCCCCTCGACCGGCGGGACGTCCAGCGGCGAGGGCAGGTAGTCGATCACCGCGTCGAGCATGGGCTGCACGCCCTTGTTCTTGAACGCGGAGCCGGCCAGCACCGGGTAGGCCTCGCGGGCGATGGTGAGCTTGCGGATGCCGCCCTTGATCTCGGCCTCGGTCAGCTCCTCACCGCCGAAGTACTTCTCCATCAGCTCGTCGTCGGACTCGGCGACGGCCTCGATAAGCTTCTCGCGGTACTCGGCGGCCTTCTCGGCGAGCTCGGCCGGAATGTCCTCGACCTCGTAGTCCTCGCCCTTCTTGACGTCGCCGCGCCAGGTCAGCGCCTTCATCCGAACCAGGTCGACGACGCCCTCGAACTCGCTCTCCGCGCCGATCGGCAGCTGGATGACCAGCGGGCGGGCGCCGAGGCGCTCCTCGATGGTGCGCACGGTGAAGTAGAAGTCCGCGCCCAGCTTGTCCATCTTGTTGACGAAGCAGATCCGGGGGACCTCGTACTTGTCCGCCTGCCGCCAGACCTGCTCGGACTGGGGCTCGACGCCCTCCTTGCCGTCGAAGACGGCGACCGCGCCGTCGAGCACGCGCAGGTTCCGCTCCACCTCGACGGTGAAGTCGACGTGGCCCGGCGTGTCGATGATGTTGACCTGGTAGTCGTTCCAGAAGGTGGTGGTGGCAGCCGAGGTGATGGTGATCCCCCGCTTCTGCTCCTCCTCCATCCAGTCCATCGTCGCGGCGCCGTCGTGCACCTCGCCGATCTTGTAGTTGATCCCGGTGTAGAACAGGATCCGCTCGGTCGTCGTGGTCTTACCGGCGTCGATGTGCGCCATGATGCCGATGTTGCGGACCTTGTTCAGGTCGGTCAGCACGTCACGTGCCACTTGAATGTTCCCCTGTCTCAAGCGTGGGGCCCGGCATTGGCTCGATCAGTCGGACCGGGCAGTACTTCTTCGGTCACCAGCGGTAGTGGGCGAACGCCTTGTTCGACTCCGCCATCTTGTGGGTGTCCTCGCGGCGCTTCACGCTCGCCCCGAGGCCGTTGCTCGCGTCGAGCAGCTCGTTCTGCAGGCGCTCGATCATGGTCTTCTCGCGGCGCTGCCGCGCGAAGGTGACCATCCAGCGCAGCGCAAGAGTGGTCGAGCGGCCGGGCTTGACCTCGATCGGCACCTGGTAGGTGGCACCACCGACGCGGCGGCTCTTCACCTCGAGGGTGGGCTTCACGTTGTCGAGGGCGCGCTTCAGCGTGACGACCGGGTCGGTACCGGTCTTCTCGCGAGCGCCTTCCAGTGCCCCGTACACGATGCGCTCGGCCAGCGAGCGCTTGCCGTCCTTCAGCACCTTGTTCACCAGCTGGGTGACCAGCGGTGAGCCGTAGACGGGGTCGGAGATCAGTGGCCGCTTCGGGGCCGGACCCTTGCGGGGCATCAGCTCTTCTCCTTCGGGTTTGCCTCGAGGCCGCAGCGGCCGCTTCGGTGCCGACTCCGCTGTTGGCGGGGCATCAGCTCTTCTCCTTCTTCGCGCCGTACCGGCTGCGCGCCTGCTTGCGGTTCTTCACGCCCTGCGTGTCGAGCGACCCGCGGATGATCTTGTAACGGACACCCGGCAGGTCCTTCACCCGACCGCCACGCACGAGCACCATCGAGTGCTCCTGCAGGTTGTGGCCCTCACCGGGAATGTAAGCGGTGACCTCGATGCCGCTGGTCAGCTTCACACGCGCGACCTTGCGCAGCGCCGAGTTCGGCTTCTTCGGCGTCGTGGTGTACACGCGGGTGCACACGCCACGCCGCTGCGGGCTCCCCTTGAGCGCCGCGGTCTTCTGCTTGGCAGCCTTGTCCTGGCGGCCCTTGCGGACCAGCTGCTGGATCGTGGGCAATGGACCAGCCTTCTGTCGCGTCTTGCTTGTCTGTTGTTCCCCGGCCCCCGCGGTCGGGCGTGTCGGCCCGCGTCAGGATCGTGAGATCCGGTAACTTCCCATCGGGATTTCCGTGGACTCCGCTTCACCCGGCGCCCGCCGGCTACCGGAGCACCCGACCGTGGCCGAATGGCACGCGGAGCGGCCCGACGCATGCCGGGCACGGTCGTCAAAGATACCCGCCCGTTCGCGGCGGAACCAACTCGGGGTCCGTTTCCGTCGGACGGACGTGGGGCGGGCTCGGCACAGTCGGCTCGGACGGGGGATGTGCGACGTCCAGTCTACCTGAACCCTGCCCACGGCGACGGCGGATACGCCATGCTGGGCACTGCCCGACCACGATGGGGTGAGTGGGATCTCACGCAGGGCGGCATCAGGACCAACGGTACCGGGGAGGCGGAGTGTCGGCGGAGTTCGAGCAGCTCGTCGCGCAGTTCGAGAGATTCCAGTCGAGGCTGAGGAAGGTCGACGACCAGCTGGCGAACCTCGGCGAGATGCGGAGCGAGATCGCGGAGCTGGAGGCCACCGCGACGTCGGACGACCGGTCGGTCACCGTGGTCGCCGGGCCGGGTGGCGCGATCAAGGACGTCCGGTTCACCGAGAAGGCACTCGCCCAGACGCCGCAGGCACTGTCGTCCGCGGTGGTGTTCACCATCCAGCAGGCGGTGGCCGAGGCCGCGCGTCGGCAGGCCGCGATCGTGGACGGCCACTTCGGGGGTGACATGCACCTCACCGACCAGGTGGTGGAGACGCAGGCCGAGCTGTTCGGCACGTCCCCGGAGGAGCTGCGCGAGCGGCTGGCCGAGGAGCGACCCGCGCGCCGGCCCGCGCGGGAGGAGCACCCGGACGACGACTACTCCCAGCGGAGCGTCCTGACCGACGACGACGCCCCGCCGCGGCCGGCGCCGCCGCCGAGCCCGGGCGGCTCCGCGGGCGACGAGTTCCTCAAGAACCTGTTCGACGAGGAGGACCGCTGATGGAGGGCTACCGGGTCGAGCTCGAGGCCCTGCGCAGGTACTCGCGGGACCTCGCCGGGAACAAAACCGCGGTGAACCGGGTCAGCGGTCTGGTCGGGCAGGCCGACGTCGGCAACGAGTCCTGGGGCGTCGTCGGGCTGTTCGTCAAGGAGCGGTACACCGACATGTTGACCGACCTCAAGGAGCTGCTCACCGAGGTGGAGACCGGCCTGCAATCGGCGTCGGACAAGATCGGCAAGGCGGCCGAGATGTACCAGGAGGCGGACGAGCGGCACCGGAAGGCGCTGGCGAAGATCGTCGAGGAGTTCGACGCCACCGTCATCCGCGAGATCAGGGCCTGAGGGGGAGGACGATGAGCGACCCGCTGGGTGACATCCAGCTCAAGGAGAAGCAGTCGTACGGCGACAAGGTCGTCGAGTCGATCCCGCTGGCCGGTAGTGCGGTCAAGACGTTCACCAGCGCCAGCGACGCCCTTTCGGACGGCAGCGTGTCGTTCGGCGAGGTGCGCGGGCTGGCCGCGGACGGCGGCAGCTTCATCCAGTCGTGTACCGACGCCGCGCAGGGCATCGCGACCGACCCCGTCGGCTGGCTGGTCAGCCAGGGCCTCGACTTCCTGCTCGCCGTGGTGCAGCCACTGCAGGACCTGATCCACATGGTCAGCGGGGACGGCCCGGCGCTGGCCGAGGCGGCGGAGAGCTTCAACAACATCGGCAGTGGGCTGCAGGAGTTCGGCCAGAAGTTCGGCGAGGACGCGGTGGCGGCGCTGGCCGAGTGGGAGGGCGGCGCCGCGGAGGCCGCCGCCGCGAAGCTGGCCGAGTTCGGCAAGGGCATCGGCGGGGTGGCCGGCGAGGCCGGCAACATCGCCCAGCTGCTGCAGATCTCCAGCATGATCATGACGGTCATCGAGGAGTTCATCAAGGCGCTGCTCACCGAGCTCATCACCTGGTTGATCATGATCTGGATCCCGGCGCTGGCCGCCGCGATCCCCACCGCGGGAGCGTCGACCGCCGCCGCGGGAACGGCGACCGGCGTCCGGGCCGCGCAGACCGGGGCACGGGCGTCCCAGCAGGTGAGCAGGCTCCGCAAGCTCCTGGACCGGATCAAGGACATCCTGGCGAAGCTGAAGACCTGGATGTCGGACCTGAAGACCAACTTCCGGCGGGTCATGGACACCAAGAAGATGCAGAGCAGCCTGGCCAGGCTGGAGGTGGAGTCCGCGGCCGAGGCGGGCCGGCGGGCCAGCTGGTCGGCGCGGCTGAACAACGCCGACGGCGGCATGGTCGGCGAGCGGGTGAGCACCGGGTTCGGCCCCTCCGTGGGCAGGGCCGCCACGGACAACGTCCAGGACCACGTCAAGCCGGGCGCACTGGCCGGCCACTACGACAACGCCGGGAAGGCCGAGGAGTACGGGGACACCGGCGGCGAGGACCAGTCGCCGGAGCGGACCCGCGAGCAGCTCGACTTCTGACGTGGTCGGGATGGCCGCCCGGAGGCGGGCTGGGGCGCTCGGCACGACCAGCGAGGGAACATGACGTTCGACATCGGCGGTGTGATCGGCCTGGTCATCGTGGTGGGGGTGTTCGGGTTCACCGCGGGCCGCTGGCTGGCGCCGATCCTGTTCCGGTACGTCCGACTGCCCCGGTTGGCCCGCGAGCACGGCTGGCTGGTCAAGACCCGCGGGGCGTGGGGACGCCAGCCGGCGGACCTGCCGGGCAGCGGGTCGGCCGACTGGGCGCACTCGTTGCCGGAGATGGAGTGCGAGTTCCTCGGTACCTACCGCCACCAGCCGGTGCACGGCATCGAGATCGCCGTGCGGCGCAGGACGTTCGACGCGGTGTACGAGAACTGGACGACGAAGGTGCGGCGGTACTCGGTGGTCACGGTGGCCACCTCCGCCCGGCCGTTCGGCGGCTTCCACGCCGGTGGCGGGGGCCGCGCCTTCACCGGCGACGCGCGGGCGTTCTACCCGGACTTCCTGGACTGGGCTCGCAACCGTCGCCCGGAGCAGCGCGAGCCGCTCGCGCAGGAGGGACCGGGGTTGCGCTCGGTGAGCTGGCAGGGCCGGCTCACCCGACAGCGGGTGCTCCACTCGCTCGACCAGCTCACCGGCGCGAGGACATGGGGGTAGCGGGATGAACGAACCGTGGGAGCCGGCGAAGGGCTCCTCGGTCGGCCTGACCGTGGGCCTGGTCGCCATCGTGGTCGCCGGGGTGGCGCTGGTCGGTGCGGTGTTCGGGTACGGCGTGCTGTCGCTGGTCAACGGCACGGCCACCGCGCTGGGGCTGGGTGAGCCGGTGAGCATCCGCGTCGTGGCCGAACACGGGTTCCGCCGGCGTTCATCGGACGCGACCGGCGAGTACGTCCGGAACGGTGAGATCCACCGGACGGGCCTGGGTGGCGGCACCGAGGGTGAGGTTGTCGACGCCCAGTTCGCCCCGATCGAGTGGTTCGGCTTCGACGAGCCGATCATCTCCTGGTGGGAGCCACTGCTCCGGATCGGCGTGGGCGTGTTCTGCGTCGGGATGGTCGTCGGCGGGGTGGCCTGGGCGATCCGCTCCGGCCGGCGGAACCGACCCATCACTCCCCCGGTCGGTCCCTGAGACCCGTTCCCCTCGCCGAGGCGCGGTGCCGCCGGCACTCGGAGAACCCGGAGGCGCCGCCACCGCGGAAGGTGCCCCCGGCCACCGGCCGAGGGCACCTCGCGGCCGTCAGATGCCGCAGCTGGAGGCCGACCAGTAGCGGCTGGAGCGGTGGTCGACGTGGGTGTGGTCGTTGTGCCCCGGGAAGCCCGGGCCGAGGATGCCGTTGAAGCCGTGGTTGCGCGCCTGCTTGGCCAGGGTGCACAGGGAGTGCGGGCCGGAGCCGAGGTCGACCGCGTCGCCGTAGAGGTGGCGGCTGCTCGGCGCGCCGCCGACCGCGTCGTTGCACGCGTGGCTGCGGAACCCGCTGGTCACCCGGATGGCCTGGTCGCCGAGCGCGTGCCGCATGGCCTGCAGCTTCCACATCGAGACCAGCGCGTTGGCGCGGGCCGTGGCCGCCGACACCGCGCCACCCGACCACGTCGAGTTGCACCTGTTCAGCTCCGCGTAGGAGAAGTTCACCGGGGTGCAGTCGTCGTCCTGGAGGGCGTAGATCTTGCCGAACGTCGCCGGCCCGGCGATGCCGTCGGCGCCGAGGCCGTAGGCCTGCTGGAAGCGGGTGACGGCCGCCTTCGTGGCCGGGCCGTAGTCACCGTCGAGCGCCAGCACGTTGCCGTAGCCGGGATAGCCCGAGACCCGGATCTGCAGGTGCCGCACGTCCTCGCCGGACATGCCCTGCGACAGGGTGCGGTTCCAGGTGTAACAGCCGTCGGCCGTGGCGGGAGCGGCGGTGACCACCGCGCCGACGAAACTGGTCGCGACGGCGAGCAGCAGGCCGGCGAGCAGTCGCGCGATCCGTCTGGACATGAGACCTCCACCTACTCGAACGAGTGACACCCGGAAGCCTGAAGTAACACCGGAACTCAGTCAACGATTGACGCACAAATGGACCATAAGGGCTTTTTTTCACGGCCGCTGGCCTGCTAAGACAGGGGCATGACCCGGCTTTCCGCCCGGCGGCTGCGCGGCCTGGCCTGCGCCGCCACCCTCGCCGTCCTCGCCGTGACCACCGTCGGCACCCCGCCCGCGACCGCGTCGTCGAGCCTCTCCTCCGGGCGCGCGCCGGCCGACTTCGTCGCGCTGCGCGACGTCGAGCCCACGATCCTCGAGGAGATGCGCTACACCGGCCCGCACAACTTCGTGGGTCGCCGGATCCGCGGGTACCTCGAACCGGTGTGCCTGCTCACCCGGCCGGCGGCCGAGGCGTTGCAGGCGGCACAGCGGCGCCTGCTCGACCGCGGGTACACGCTGAAGGTCTACGACTGCTTCCGGCCGCAGCGGGCGGTGGATCACTTCGTGCGCTGGGCACGCAACCCGTTCGACCGGCGGATGAAGGCGGAGTTCTACCCCAATGTCGACAAGTCGAGACTATTCGAGGAGGGGTACATCGCCGAGAGGTCGGGGCACAGCCGCGGCAGCACGGTGGACCTCACGCTGGTGAAGCTGCCGGTGCGGCCGCAGCGGCCGTACCGGCCGGGCGAACCGCTGGTCCCGTGCTTCGCACCCGTCGGTGAGCGCTTCCCGGACAACAGCGTCGACATGGGCACCGGCTTCGACTGCTTCGACACGCTGTCCCACACCGACGACTCCCGCATCACCGGTGCCGCGCGCGAGCACCGGGATCTGCTGCGCGACACGCTCGCCGCGGTCGGCTTCCGGAACCTCCCGGAGGAGTGGTGGCACTTCACCTTCCGGGACGAGCCGTACCCCGACACCTACTTCGACTTCCCGGTGACCCGCCACGCGCTCCCCCACTGACCGTCACGGCGCGGCGGTCCCGCTTGGTTCGCGGCGGCGCGGACGATCGGGCCGGCTGTCGCGCACCGCCGGTCACCGCGGTCCCACTCGGCGCACGGGGGTGGCCACTGGGCGGTCCAGCCAACACCAGGGCCGCACCGCGACCAGACTCGGGGTCATGGGACTTCTCGACGGCAAGGCCGTGGTGATCACCGGTGCGGGGCAGGGGTTGGGCAGGGCCTACGCCGAGCACGCGGCGAGGGCGGGCGCGTCAGTGCTGGTCAACGACGTGGAAGGGGAGCTCGCCGAGCGGGTGGCCCGGGGCATCCTGGCGTCCGGCGGGCGGGCCGTGGCGGATGTGGGGTCGGTGGCCGACCCCGACTATGCCGGCGTGATGGTGGGCCGCTGCGTCGCGCAGCTCGGCGGCCTCGACGGGCTGGTCAACAACGCCGCGGTGGTCCACCACGCGCCGCCGTGGCGGGACGACCCCGAACGGCTGCGGGCGGTGATCGAGGTCAACGTGCTCGGCTCGATGTACTGCGGCACCGCCGCGGCCAGGGCGATGCACGCCGCCGGGCGCGGTGGGGTCATCGTGAACGTGGCGTCCGGCTCGATGCTCGGCCAGGAGAAGGCCGCGGCCTACTCCGCGTCGAAGGGCGCGGTCGCGTCGATGACCGCCTCGTGGGCCGTGGACCTGGCCGAGCACGGGATCCGGGTGAACGCGATCTGCCCGCTGGCCTGGACGAAGCTGATGCGCGAGGACCCGAAGGCGCACCAGCGCTCCGGCCCGGCCGCCACCCCCGAGCGGATCGCCCCGCTGGTGACCTACCTGCTCAGCGACCTGTCGGTGGGGATCACCGGGCAACTCATCCGGTTCATCGGCGAGACGCTGCACATCGTCCGCCAGCCCGCCGTGAAGGAACCGGTGTTGCGCCGGGACCGGTGGGAGGTCGAGGACATCGCCCGCGCCTTCGCCGGCGAGCTCGCCGGCGCACTCGAACCACCCCCGGCCACCCGCTGGGGCCGCTAGAACCGCGGGCCGCCACGGTTCGGGGACGGAACGGACGACCGCGCGGTGGGCAGGAAAGCGCGGGAGCCCCCGACCGGACCCGGTCGGGGGCTCCCGTGTCGACCTGCGGCCTAGCGGAAGTCGCGGCCGAAGTCGTAGTCGTCCAGCGGAACGGCGGCACCGGTGCCCGTCCCGAAGACATCCGGGGTGTAGTAGCCGTCGTCGTAGGACGGGATGGCGTACGCCGCCACCCTGGCCTCCTCGGTCGGCTGCACCTGGATGTTCCGGTACTTGTTGATGCCGGTCCCGGCCGGGATCAACTTACCGATGATCACGTTCTCCTTCAGACCCACGAGCTTGTCGCTGCGGCCGTTGATCGCCGCGTCGGTGAGCACCCGCGTGGTCTCCTGGAACGACGCCGCCGACAGCCACGAGTCGGTGGTCAGCGACGCCTTCGTGATGCCCATCAGCACCGGCCGGCCGGAGGCGGGCTCGCCGCCCTCGGCCACCACCGACCGGTTCGTCGCCTCGAACTTGGTCCGCTCGGGCAGCTCGCCCGGGAGGAAGTCCGTGGAACCGGAGTCGATGATCGTCACCCGGCGCAGCATCTGCCGGACGATGACCTCGATGTGCTTGTCGTGGATGGACACACCCTGCGCGCGGTACACCTTCTGCACCTCGTTCACCAGGTGCATCTGCGCCTCCCGCGGACCCATCACCCGCAGCACCTCG
The DNA here is from genome assembly GCF_900115565.1 of Amycolatopsis arida. Lineage (GTDB taxonomy): Bacteria > Actinomycetota > Actinomycetes > Mycobacteriales > Pseudonocardiaceae > Yuhushiella > Yuhushiella arida. The sequence continues at coordinate 42,824 of NZ_FOWW01000011.1, forward strand.
TGCGGGTCCGGCGTGCCCTCCAGCAGCTGCTGGCCGACCGCCACGTGGTCCCCGTCGGCCAGCGGACGCCCCTCGGGCGTGATCGCCAACCGCTGCCGCTTGGACAGCTTGTCGAAGACGATCTCCTCGCTGCCATCGTCCGGGATCAGCGTGATCTTCCAGTACCGCTCGCTCTCCTCGATGCGCACGCGGCCGTCGACGTCGGCGATCGGCGCCTTGCCCTTCGGCACCCGAGCCTCGAACAGCTCGGTGACCCGGGGCAGACCGGTGGTGATGTCGTCACCGGCGACACCACCCTGGTGGAACGTCCGCATCGTCAGCTGCGTGCCCGGCTCACCGATCGACTGCGCGGCGACGATGCCGACGGCCTCGCCGACGTCCACCAGCTTGCCGGTGGCCATCGAGCGGCCGTAGCAGGTGGCGCACACCCCGACGGCCGACTCGCAGGTGAGCACGCTGCGCACCTTGACCCTGGTGATCCCGCTGGCGATCAGCTTCTCGATCGCCGGGTCGCCGAGGTCGTCCCCGGCGTTGAGCACCACGTTGCCCTTCTCGTCGACGGCGTCGGCCGCCAACGCCCTGGCGTACACGCTGGTCTCCACGTGCTCGGTCCGCAGCAGCGTCCCGTCGGCCACCTTCTCCGCGATCGGCATGTTGACGCCACGGCTGGTGCCGCAGTCGACCTCGCGGACGATGACGTCCTGCGACACGTCCACGAGGCGCCGGGTCAGGTAACCCGAGTCGGCGGTCCGCAGCGCGGTGTCGGCGAGACCCTTCCGGGCACCGTGGGTGGCGATGAAGTACTCCGCCACCGACAGGCCCTCGCGGAAGTTCGCCTTGATCGGCCGCGGGATGTACTCACCCTTCGGGTTCGACACCAGACCGCGCATGCCGGCCAGCGACCGCACCTGGGTCATGTTGCCCGCCGCCCCGGACTTCACGATCATCGCGATCGGGTTGTCCTCGGGGAAGTGGTCCTCCATGACCTTGGCCACGTCCTCCGTGGCCTGCGCCCACACCTTGACCAGCTCGTTGTTCCGCTCGGCGTGCGAGAGCTGACCACGCTGGTAGCGCTTTTCCACCTGCGCGGCCTTGGCCTCGTACTCGTCGAGGATCTGCTTCTTCTCCGGCGGCACGAGCACGTCGGAGATCGCCACGGTGACCCCGGACCGGGTGGCCCAGTGGAATCCGGCGTCCTTGAGCCGGTCCAGCGTCTGCGCCACGGTCGTCATCGAGTACCGCTCGGCCAGGTCGTTGACGATCACGGCCTGGCGCTTCTTCGGCAGCGGCTCGTTGACGAACGGGTAGTCCGGCGGGAGCAGGTCGTTGAACAGCACCCGGCCGAGGGTCGTCTCGGCCAGCCACGGCTGACCCGGCTCCCAACCGTCCTCGGCCAGCTTCGCCTGCAGCTCCTTGCCCGGCTGCCGGTCGGCGACGCGCACCTTGATCGGCGCGTGCAGGCTGATCACCTTGCGGTCGTGCGCCATGATCGCCTCGGCCGGCGAGGAGAACGAACGCCCCGCGCCCTCGGCGTCCTCGATGCGCCGGGTGAGGTGGAACAGGCCGGTCACCATGTCCAGCCGCGGCATCGCCAGCGGGCGGCCCGACGCCGGCGACAGGATGTTGTTCGCCGACAGCATCAGGATCCGCGCCTCGGCCTGCGCCTCCGCCGACAGCGGCAGGTGCACGGCCATCTGGTCACCGTCGAAGTCCGCGTTGAACGCCTCGCAGACCAGCGGGTGCAGCTGGATGGCCTTGCCCTCGACCAACTGCGGCTCGAAGGCCTGGATGCCGAGGCGGTGCAGCGTCGGCGCCCGGTTCAGCAGCACCGGGTGGCCGGCGATGACCTCTTCCAGCACGTCCCACACCTGCGGCTTGGCCCGCTCGACCATGCGCTTGGCGGACTTGATGTTCTGCGCGTGGTTGAGGTCCACCAGCCGCTTCATCACGAACGGCTTGAACAGCTCCAGCGCCATGTCCTTCGGCAGGCCGCACTGGTGCAGCTTCAGCTGCGGCCCGACGATGATCACCGACCGGCCCGAGTAGTCGACCCGCTTGCCGAGCAGGTTCTGCCGGAACCGGCCCTGCTTGCCCTTGAGCAGGTCGGACAGCGACTTCAGCGGGCGGTTGCCGGGGCCGGTGACCGGCCGGCCGCGGCGGCCGTTGTCGAACAGCGCGTCGACGGCCTCCTGCAGCATCCGCTTCTCGTTGTTGACGATGATCTCCGGCGCGCCGAGGTCGATCAGCCGCTTCAACCGGTTGTTCCGGTTGATGACCCGGCGGTAGAGGTCGTTCAGGTCGGACGTGGCGAACCGGCCACCGTCGAGCTGCACCATCGGGCGCAGCTCCGGCGGGATCACCGGCACGGCGTCGAGCACCATGCCACGCGGGTCGTTGCCGGTCGCCTGGAACGCCGCCACGACCTTGAGCCGCTTGAGCGCGCGCAGCTTCTTCTGGCCCTTGCCGTTGCGGATGGTCTCGCGCAGGTTCTCCGCCTCGGCGTCGACGTCGAACTCGGTGGCCAGCTTCTGGATGGCCTCCGCGCCCATACCACCGGTGAAGTACTCGCCGTAGCGGTCGACCAGCTCGCGGTAGAGCAGCTCGTCGACGATGAGCTGCCGCGGCTCGAGCTTGGTGAACGTCGTCCAGACCTCCTCGAGCCGGTCCAGCTCGCGCTGGGCCCGGTCGCGGAGCTGGCGCATCTCCCGCTCGCCGCCCTCCTTGACCTTGCGGCGCACGTCGGACTTGGCGCCCTCGGCCTCGAGCTCGGCGAGGTCGGCCTCGAGCTTCTGCGCCCGCGCCTCGATGTCGGCGTCACGCTTGGCCTCGATGTTCTTCCGCTCGACGTTGATCTCGCTCTCGAGCGTGGGCAGGTCGTTGTGCCGCAGCTCGGTGTTCACGCCGGTGATCACGTAGGCCGCGAAGTAAATGATCTTCTCGAGGTCCTTCGGGGCCAGGTCGAGCAGGTAGCCCAGCCGCGAGGGCACGCCCTTGAAGTACCAGATGTGGGTGACCGGGGCGGCCAGCTCGATGTGGCCCATCCGCTCGCGGCGCACCTTGGCGCGGGTGACCTCGACACCACAGCGCTCGCAGATGATGCCCTTGAAGCGCACCCTCTTGTACTTACCGCAGTAGCACTCCCAGTCCCGGGTCGGACCGAAGATCTTCTCGCAGAAGAGCCCGTCCTTCTCCGGCTTCAGGGTCCGGTAGTTGATCGTCTCCGGCTTCTTCACCTCACCGAAGGACCACTGTCGAATGTCGTCCGCGGTGGCAAGGCCAATCCGGAGCTCATCGAAGAAATTAACGTCCAGCACGGGACTAGTCCGCCTCCCCGGAATTTTGGTGTTGTTGCGTTACTGAGCAACAGTTACGACTCATGGCTTCCTTTGGTCGCCTACCGTCACGGTCCCCTGAGGTCCCGTTGGGTAGGGCCTGACTTCGGGCGGTCACTGGACTGGCAACTACTGCACCACGTCGTCGACGGAGGGGGACTCGTTGCGGGACAGGTTGATGCCGAGGTTGGCGGCGGCACGCTCGAGGTCCTCGTCATCGGAGTCGCGCATCTCGATCGCGGCCCCGTCGCTGGAGAGCACCTCCACGTTGAGGCACAGCGACTGCAACTCCTTGAGCAGCACCTTGAACGACTCCGGGATGCCGGGGGACGGCATGTTGTCGCCCTTGACGATGGCCTCGTAGACCTTCACCCGGCCGAGCACGTCGTCGGACTTGATGGTGAGCAGCTCCTGGAGCGTGTAGGCCGCGCCGTAGGCCTGCATCGCCCAGCACTCCATCTCGCCGAACCGCTGGCCACCGAACTGCGCCTTACCGCCCAGCGGCTGCTGGGTGATCATCGAGTACGGTCCGGTCGACCGGGCGTGGATCTTGTCGTCCACCATGTGGTGCAGCTTCAGGATGTACATGTACCCGACCGCGACCGGGTACGGGAACGGCTCGCCGGTGCGGCCGTCGAGCAGCACCGCCTTGCCGTCCTCGCGGACCAGCCGGTCGCCGTCCCGGTTCGGCCTCGTGCAGGAGAGCAGCCCCATGAGCTCCTCCTCCTTGGCGCCGTCGAACACCGGGGTGGCGGTGAGCGTGTCCGGCTCCACGTCGCGCAGCTCCGGGTTGAGGTCCTTCGCCCACTCCGGCGCGCCCTCGACCTTCCAGCCCTGCGAGGCCAGCCAGCCGAGGTGCAGCTCCAGGATCTGCCCGATGTTCATCCGGCGCGGCACGCCGTGGGTGTTCAGCACGACGTCGACCGGCGTGCCGTCGGGGAGGAACGGCATGTCCTCCACCGGCAGGATCTTGCCGATGACGCCCTTGTTGCCGTGCCGGCCGGCGAGCTTGTCGCCGTCCTGGATCTTGCTCTTCTTGGCGACGTAGACCCGGACCAACTCGTTGACGCCGGGGGGCAGCTCGTCGTCGTCCTCCCGGGAGAACACCCGGATGCCGATGACCTTGCCGGTCTCGCCGTGCGGCACCTTCAGCGAGGTGTCGCGGACCTCGCGCGCCTTCTCACCGAAGATCGCGCGGAGCAGCCGCTCCTCCGGGGTCAGCTCGGTCTCACCCTTGGGCGTGACCTTCCCGACCAGGATGTCGCCGTCGCGGACCTCGGCACCGATCCGGATGATGCCGCGCTCGTCGAGGTCGGCGAGCACGTCCTCGGAGACGTTCGGGATGTCCCGGGTGATCTCCTCGGCACCGAGCTTGGTGTCCCGCGCGTCGATCTCGTGCTCCTCGATGTGGATCGAGGTGAGCACGTCGTCCTGGACCAGCCGCTGCGAGATGACGATGGCGTCCTCGTAGTTGTGGCCCTCCCAGGGCATGACCGCGACGAGCAGGTTCTTGCCCAGCGCCATCTCACCGTGGTCGGTGGACGGCCCGTCGGCGATGACCTGGCCCTTCTCGACCCGGTCGCCCTCGGCGACGATCGGCCGGTGGTTGAAGCAGGTGCCGGCGTTGGTGCGACGGAACTTGTACAGCCCGTAGCTCTTCCGGCTGCCGTCGTCGTGCATGACGGTGACCAGGTCGGCGGAGACCTCCTCGACCACGCCGGCCTGCTCGGCCACCAGCACGTCACCGGCGTCCACCGCGGCGGTCAGCTCCACGCCGGTGCCCACCAACGGGGCCTCGTTGCGCAGCAGCGGCACCGCCTGGCGCTGCATGTTCGCACCCATCAGCGCGCGGTTGGCGTCGTCGTGCTCGAGGAACGGGATCATCGCGGTCGCGACCGACACCATCTGCCGCGGCGAGACGTCCATGTAGTCGATCTCGAGCGGGTCGATCAGCTCGACCTCGCCGCCCTTGCGCCGGCCGAGGACCTTCTCCTCGACGAAGTAGCCGTCGTCGTCGATCGGCGCGTTCGCCTGCGCCTTGACGAAGCGGTCCTCCTCGTCGGCGGTCAGGTAGTGCACCTCGTCGGTGACCCGGCCCTCGACGACCTTCCGGTACGGCGTCTCGATGAAGCCGAACGGGTTGACCCGCGCGTAGGAGCACAGCGAGCCGATGAGGCCGATGTTCGGGCCTTCCGGCGTCTCGATCGGGCACATCCGGCCGTAGTGGCTGGGGTGCACGTCGCGGACGTCCATGCCGGCGCGCTCACGGGACAGCCCGCCAGGGCCCAGCGCGTTGAGGCGGCGCTTGTGGGTCAGGCCCGACAGCGGGTTGTTCTGGTCCATGAACTGCGACAGCTGCGAGGTGCCGAAGAACTCCTTGATGGCCGCCACGACCGGGCGGATGTTGATCAGGGTCTGCGGCGTGATCGCCTCGACGTCCTGGGTGGTCATCCGCTCGCGGACCACGCGCTCCATGCGGGACAGGCCGACCCGGATCTGGTTCTGGATCAGCTCGCCGACCGTGCGGATGCGCCGGTTGCCGAAGTGGTCGATGTCGTCGGTCTCGACCGGCACCTCGGCGGTGCCGCCGGCGCGCTTCACCTCCATCTTGGTCTCGCCGGCGTGCAGCCGGACGAGGTACTCGACGGTGGTGACGATGTCCTCCTCGGTCAGCGTGCCGGTGTCGTACGGCACGTCGAGACCGAGCTTCTTGTTGACCTTGTAGCGGCCGACCTTGGCCAGGTCGTAGCGCTTGTCCTTGAAGAACAGGTTCTCCAGCAGGGCCTGCGCGCTCTCCTTGGTGGGCGGCTCGCCGGGACGCAGCTTGCGGTAGATGTCCAGCAGCGCCTCGTCGGTGCCCGCGGTGTGGTCCTTCTCCAGCGTGGCCAGCAGCGTCTCGGAGAAGGAGAACCGCTCCCGGATCGCCTCGGTGGTCCAGCCGAGGGCCTTCAGCAGGACGGTGACCGGCTGGCGGCGCTTGCGGTCGATGCGCACGCCGACGGTGTCCCGCTTGTCGACGTCGAACTCCAGCCACGCGCCCCGGCTCGGGATGATCTTGACGCTGAAGACGTCCTTGTCGGTGGACTTGTCGACCGACTGGTCGAAGTACACGCCGGGCGACCGCACGAGCTGGGACACCACGACCCGCTCGGTGCCGTTGATGATGAACGTGCCCTTGTCGGTCATCACCGGGAAGTCGCCCATGAAGACCGTCTGGCTCTTGATCTCACCGGTGTTGTTGTTGACGAACTCGGCGGTGACGAACAGCGGCGCCGCGTAGGTCATGTCCTTGTCCTTGCACTCCTCGACGGAGGCCTTGACCTCGTCGAAGCGCGGGTCGGAGAAGGACAGGGACATGGATCCCGAGAAGTCCTCGATCGGGGAGATCTCGTTGAGGACCTCCTCGAGGCCGCCGACCGGGTTCTCCTCACCTTCCTCGACGCGGCGCTGGAACCACGCCTCGTCGCCGGTGAACCATTCGAACGACCGGATCTGGATGTCGAGCAGGTTGGGAGTGCTCAGCGGCTCGCGAATCTTCGCAAAGGAGACCCGCTTGGGCGCTCCGGGGACTCCCGTTGACGGTGTGGAAGACACAGCCGAGTTGGTCGCAGCAGTGGCCTGGTTCGCGGGAGAGACTGCCAAGATGCGTCCTTCCGGGGACATAGCGGTTGCGCAGCCGCGTTAGCAACTGGTAACACGTGCTGTCAAGGGTGCGGTGGTGCCACCATCCTAGCTACCGCGTTTGGGCAGCCTGAAAGTGGGCAGCGCAAAGAAGCAGTCTAGCCCCTGAGACGGCGCCTGTCGAGGGGGCCTCCCGTCGCCGCCCCGGTACAGGGACGGGGCCCGGCCTCCTGCCGCGTTCCAGCGTCAGTCCCAGACGCCGGATCTCTCGCTACCGTCTCGTCTCCCGGCTCGCCTCCCGCATGAGCGATGCCATCGGCAGTAAGCGTGACCGCACTCCGTCCGGGAGTCAAGCTCCCACGCGCGGTGGCACGCGGTTGGCGGAGTCCGCGCGGACCGGATCGCCGGGTTCGGCCTGGTCAGTATGGTTTCGGATCCGGTACGGGCTCGCTCGAGAGCCGCTCGGCCCGCTGCCGGAGCAGCGCGATCTGCGCACCCCCCCCCCGTGAACTTTCCCCGGCGCGTCGACCGCTGCCCGGGGTGCCTTCGGTACCGGAGGGTGGCCGCGGGAACGTGGACCCCGGCGGCGGCCGCGGAGGCGGCCAGCAGCAGGCCGGTGTCCTCCATCCCGCGCAGCGCCATCCAGCCGCCGAGCCGGAGCAGCAGGTCGCGGCGCCACAGCACCCCGGCCGGGTGCACGGGAACGCGGCGCGGGTCGTGGCGCCAGATTCGAAGCAGCTCGCCCCTGGCGAGCCGGCCCGGTCGCACGTCGAGCGCATGCTCGCGCAGGGTGCCGTCCGGCAACAGGTCGCGGGCATGTCCGACGGCGAACCCCGCGTCGGGGTGCTCCCGCAGCGCCGCGGCGAGGACGGTCAGCGCGTCCGGCTCCAGCTCGTCGTCGGCGTCGAGGTTCTGCACGAGGTCCGCCTCGGCCCGGCCCAGCGCGATGTTGCGGGCCACCGCCGGCCCCTCCCGGGTGCCGTGCGCGTCGAGGCGCACCCGCGGGTCGTCCGCCGCGCCGCAGGCGGCCAACGCGGCCGTGACGGCGGTGGCGGGGCCGTCCACCTGCACCAGCCACGTCCAGTCCCGGTGCCGCTGGGCGCGCACCGAGGCCCAGGCGGCCGGCAGGAAGGGCGCGTAGGCGGCGTGCACGGCGGTGACCACGTCGACACGCATGCGCCGTGTGTACCACCATGATCACGGCTCGTGCGCCGGCCACGTGGCGCGCCTCACGAGGGGACCGAGGGGAGACATGACCGAACCGATCGTGACCGAGCTGGCCGAGGCGGCGGCCGCGGGAACCAGGGAGCTGGACCGGGTCTGCGACCGGATCGCCAGGGAGCTGCTGGCGGACGGCACCGAGCCGCCGTTCGAGGTGCGCTCCGCCGACTTCGCCGGCGACGCCCTGCTCATCTGCGCCGACCGCTACTGGTACTGGCGGTTCCTCGATCGCCCTTCGGTGTCCACCGCGGCGGCGTGCGCCCGGTGGCTGCACGCGCACGTGGCGGGGGACGCGCGGACCGAGGTGGCCGAGAAGTGGGCGCTCGGGTACGCCTTCGTCACCAAGGACAGCGTGGAGTCCGGGACCGAGATCGAGGCCGCGACCGGCGCCGTGATGGACGGCGACCACGGCTCCGCCGACATCGCCTACTTCGCCGCCCTCTACCACGCCGGCAAGCTGCGGGCGAACTTCGGCTTCGACGAGCTCGACCGGTTCCTCGACGCCTCGCTGCTGGCGCTGGCCGCCGGCGAGCACCGGGAGGATCCCCTGTTCGTCGCGCTGCGGGCGTTCTCCGCGTTCGGCCGCACGGCGATCACGAGCAGGCACGCGGTGGCGCTGTTCGAGCGGGCGTGGCACGACCCGCGACGCACCCGGCACGTGGTCGACGTGTGCCTCAACGGGTTGTGGGTGGCCCGGCCGTTCGACGGCCAGGGCGAGTTGCTGCGCGACCGGGCGCTGGAGGCGGTGCGCTGCCACCCGGGCGACCACGTCTTCCACTACCGGCTGGCGGTCGGGCACCGGATGTGCGAGAACCACGACGCGGCGCTGGACGACATCGACGAGGCATTGGCCCTGCTGCCGGCGATCGGCCGGCGGGGCAGCCACAAGCAGCTCCAGGAGCAGTACCTGGCCGAGCGCAACACCATCCGGGACGAGCGCCGGCGGGCGGAGTGGATGGCCGAGCAGCGGGAGCTGGTCGACCGGCTCGTCGCGGACAACGCGGCGCTGCGCCGCACCGTGCAGTCCACCCCGGTGCGGACCATCGAGGTGGTGGCGCTGTTCACCGCGGCGATCGCGTTCGCCGTGGGGTCGTTGCAGGTGACGCTCACCGGGGCGCTGCCGCTGCGCGACCGTGCCGTGCTGCTCGGCCTGTTCGGCGCGGGGCTGCTGCTGTTCGCGCTGCTCGTCGTCGGCGCGACCTGGTTCATCACCCAGGTGCGGCAGGGGACCGACCCCGCGGTCGGGGGATCGGCACCGCCGGAGGTCGGCCGGTGAGCGGGTGGCGGCGGTCGGTGTTCCGGATCCTGCGCGGCGCGGCCGTGTTCCTGCTGCTGTTCCCGGTGCTGCTCGGCGCCTTCCGCGACGAGAGCGAGGGACTGACCGGCAGCGCCTGGGGCCTGGCCGCGGGCGTGGCCCTGCCCATGGCGGTGACCTTCGCCCTGGTCTTCGGGCCGAAGGACCCGCGGGGCGGCACCGAGCGGTAGCGCGGGACCACCGGGCGAGCCCGCCGGGTGGAGCGGGCACGCCCGGAAGGCTCAGTTGCCGTTCGGCGGGGCGGGCTGCTCGGCGGGCGGCGGCTGTGGCATGTCGTTGTAGGTGTCGATCTGGGTGATCTTCCACTTCCCGTCGCGCAGCTCGGCGTTCACCGACAGCTGCGAGCCACCGGCCGAGGTCTTGTTCTCGTCGGTGCGGGTGGAGGTCTGGTCGACGAACAGCAGCACCTTCGCCCGGTCGCCGTCGAGCATCACGACGCCGCTGCGGCTGACCTTGGTGGTCACCACCATCTTCTGCTCCGGCGCCAGCCGCTTGACCTCGGCGAACTGCTGCTCGTACTTCGTCCGCACCTCGTCGGTGACCAGCAGGTCCTTCGCCGCGTTCTCGGTCTTGGCGATGTCGTTGTAGTCGTAGGAGAACAGCGCCTCGACCGCCTCGCTGGTCTGCTGCTTCACCTGGGCGGTGCGGGCCACGTCGATCAGCGCCTTGTTGGCGGTGGCCGCCTCGGCCTCGCTGCCCTGGATCCGGAAGAACACGGCCAGCGCGGCGAACACCACCGCCGCGGCGAGGAAGACACCGATGAGCACCTTCGGCGAGCGCGCCGTGACCGTCCGGCGCGACCCGCCGGCCGCGCGCTGTCGGCCCGCTGCGGCCCCGGCGGCTCGGGCCGCCTCGGCCTCGCTGGTCGGCTTGGTCACGCCGGCGTCCCGGGTCTTGCGTCGCGGACTCGGCCGGGGCCGCGCCTCCGGCTCGGCCCCGGTCGCGGTGTCCTTCCCGACCTCGGCGCCGGCCTCCGGCTCGGTGTCCGGCTCGGCCTCGACCGGCGCGGTCCTCGCGGTGGGCCACTCGGGCTCCGCGACGGTCTCCGGCTCCGCGGTGTCGTCGGGCCTCGCCGTGGTGTCAGGCTCCGCGGTGGTGTCGAGCTCCGCCGTGGTGTCGGGCTCCGCGGTGGTGTTGAGCTCCGCCGTGGACCGGGCATCCGCGGCCGCTTCGACCGGTGTGGTGTCCTCGGTGGCGCGCTCGGCTGTTGGGTCGGCGGGCCCGGTGGGCTCCTCGGCCGGCTCGGGCCGGGGCCGCGGGCTGGGCCGGGAGTCCTTGCCGGCGGCGGGCTTGCGCAGGCCGGCGACCCTGGGGCGGCGTGTCGACGCCGGGGCCGGGGTACGCGGGGTGCGACGGGACGGTGTCACCGGATACTCCTCGGACGTTCGTTCACTGGCCGGCGCCGACGACGGGCACGTTGCTGATGCCGGAGACCTTCCACACCTGGTCGCCGCCCTGGTCGACCCGGGTCATCTGGACCTCCATGCGCATCTGCTTGGTGTTGGTCTTGTCCCCCTGCTCGACCTCCACCTGGATGGCGGCCAGGAAGCGGGCCTTGCCCTCGTGCAGGTTCAACTCGTCGACGGCGATGTCGAGCACCTTGGTGGTGGCCGTGGTCTTCGCCTCGGTCATCGCCTTGGTGTAGGCCTCCCGGCTCTCGTCGATCTGCTTGGCGAGCTCCTCGTCGGACACCGCCATCGAGCGGTCGAAGAACTCCTTCGGGTTGTTGTGGTCGAGCTCGGTGAACGCCTTGACCGCGGCGCTGCCGACCCGGACCACCTCGTCCCGCGCGGTGGCCAGCTCGACGTTGTCGTCGGCCTCCGCCACCCACCAGAGCACGCCGAACAGCGCGGCGGCCAGGAACGACGCGACGGCGAGCGCGGCGGAGCCGAACACCAGCCGTCTCGTCAGCTTCCGGTCCCGCTCGGCCTTGGTCGCGACGGCGTCCGGCTCGGCGAAGCCGGCTGCACCACCGGCCTCCGCGCGGTCCTCGGCGCCGCTGTCCGCGGGGTGCTCGGCGCCGGTGTCAGCGGGGCGCTCGTCCGCGGTGACCTCGGGGGTCTCCGCGCGGTCGGCCCGCTGCTCGTCGGAATCCATAGCTCTCCAGAGTACGTGGCGGTTGTGTGGTCGCTGTCAGTGTGGTAGCGCGAGCAGGTCGCGCAGGGTGGTGAGGCTCAGCCCGGGCCCGCCGGCCGGACCCGGCACGCCGCGCAACGAGGCCAGTTCCTCGGCCGGCCGGTTCCGGTTCGCCTCGACCTGCTCCGGCGTGGGTGACACCGGGACGCCGTGGTACGGCGCGTTCTGCGCGCCGCGCACGGCGATCGGGCTGCCCTGCGGCTCGGCGCAGTAGGCGTTCTCGTCCGGCTGGCGTGGCGTGGTCTCGTTGCCCGGCCGGTAGCCGTGCTGGCCGGCGATCTGCGCCTCGGCCCGCGGGTAGCCCTTGGTGCACGGCGGCGGGTCGAACATGTTCAGCGCGAGCCCGAGGTGGGCGGTGCCGTCGCCGGGCGCCACGGTCTGCGCGCCGACGGAGAGCAGCGGGTAGGTGACGAACACCTGCTCAAGCCCGTCCAGCCGGGTCACCATCACGTTGGCCGTGGTGAGCAGGTTCGCCACCAGCGCGCCCAACCCGGGGCCCGTCTCCGCGAGGACCTCGCTGACCTGCCGGGACACCTCCGGAGTGACCGCGATGAGGTGCCGCAGGTCGGCGTCGGAGTCGCGGAGCGTCTCGCTGAGCCGGTTCAGGTCGGCGCTGAACGAGCGCATCGAGCCGGCCAGCTCGTTCTGTGTGCGCAGCACCTGGCCGCCGGAGTCGAGCAGGGTGACCGTCTGCGGCAGGTACTCCCGCGCGGTGCTGGTGAAGTCCCGCGCGGTGTCGATCAGCACCTGCAGGTCGTCGCCCGTGCCGCGGAAGGCGTCGTAGGACTCGTCGACCACGGTGCGCAGCGCCTCGGTGGGCACCGAGGCCGCCAGGCCGTCCAGGTCGGCGAGGACCTCGTCGGTGCGGATCGGCGTGGTGGTCTTCTCCGCCGGGATGACATCGCCCTCGTCGAGGAACGGGCCGGACGCGGTCACCGGGCGCAGGTCGACGAACTGCTCACCCACCGCGGACCGGTTGGCCACGACGGCCCGCAGGTCGGCCGGCACCGGCGGGGTGTCCGGCTCGATGTGCAGGTCGGCTTCCAGCCCGCGAGCGGTGAGCCGGAGGTCGCCGACCCTGCCGATGTTGTACCCGCGGTAGGTCACCTCGGCGTTGGTGAAGATGCCGCCGGACTCGTCCAGCTGCAGCCGCACCGTGTAGCCGCCGGCGCCGAACACCCGCTCGACGTCGGTGAACCGGATCAGCGCGTACACCACCGACACCACCGCGATCACCGCGAACGCGACCAGTTGCCACTTCGTCTTGCGGATCAGCATCAGCCGGCACCTCCCGCCAGCACGCCCAAGATGCCGGCCACCCCGGTCTGCTGCGGCCGGGGCTGGCCACCGGGGGGCGCGCTCCCGGTGGATCCGGTCGAGGCCCGCGCCGCCGGGTCACCGCCGCCGGCGTCCGGCAGCGGCAGCGGCGGTGGGGCGTCCGGCGATCGCCCCGGCACGCCGCCGGACAGCTCGTCCGGCAGCACGTCCTGCAGTGGGTTCTGCCGGCTGCGGCCCAGGTTGGCGAGGATCTCCTGGAGGTTGAGGTCGATCTTGGCGTACAGGTTGAAGTAGTCGCCCTTCACGCCCTCGACGGCGGCGTCGTTGAACGGGAACGTCAGCAGCACCTCGAGCGCCTTGGGCAGGTCGGCGCCGGCCTCGGCGAGCTTGCGCAGGGTGGGCAGCAGCGTGCGGAGGTTGGCGACCAGGTCCTCCTGGCTGCGCTGCACGGTGTCGACCGCGACGCCGGACAGCTCGCGCAGCGCCTGCAGCATGGTCACCAGCTGGCCGCGCTGCTCCTCGAGTACCTGGAACCCCGGGCCGAGGTCCTCCAGCGCGCCGGCGATCCGGTCCCGCTGGGCGTTCAGCGTCGACGACAGCCGGTTGAGCCCGTCCAGCGCCCTGGTGATGGTGGCCGACTGCGCGTCGAGGCTGCGCATGAGCTCCTCGGAGTTGCGCAGCAACGCCTTGATGTCGGCCTCCTTGCCCCGGGTGGCCTTGTTGAGCTCCTTGGTGATCGTGTTGAGCTGCTCGACCCCGCCGCCGTTGAGCAGCATGGACAGCGCGCCGAGCACCTCCTCGACCTCGACGTTGCGGTTGGTCCGCTCCAGCGGGATCAGCGCGCCGTCGGCCAGCTCGCCAACGCCCCTGCCCTGCGGCGGCGGGGCGAGCTCGACGTACTTCTCGCCGAGCAGGCTGGACTGGCGCAGGTTGGCCAGCGCGTTGGCCGGCAGCTCCACGCCGCCGTTGACCAGCAACCGCACCTCGGCGGTCCAGCCGTCCTGGGCCAGCCCGATGTGCTCCACCCTGCCGACCGGCACCTCGTTGACCTTCACCCCGGCCTGCGGCACGAGGTCGAGCACGTCGCGGAAGTGGACGGTGACCTGGTAGGGGTGGTCGCCGAGGTCGGCGCCACCGGGCAGCGGGATGTCGTAGATCCCGGTGAAGTCGCCGCACCCGGCCACGCCGAGCAGGCCGGCGGCGCACACCACGCCCGCGACCGCGCGTCGAAGGCCCATCATTGACCACCTCCCGGCGTCCCGTAGAGCTGGGTGGCCAGCGGCAGCGGCAGCGGGGGGAGCTGCTGGTGCTGCGCCGCGTAGAGCACCTGGGCCACCGACGGCAGCGGCACCAGCCCGTCCAGCACCGGGGCGATGGCCGCACACGTGTCGCCGAGGAGGTCCAGCGCCTCGGGGGTCTGCCTGAGCAGGTTGCAGATCATCGCGATCGGCGGCTGGGTCAGCTCGTTGAGCACCGCCCTGGCGTCCAGCGTCCCCGAGGCGGCGTTGTACGTGTTGACCAGGTTGCCGAGGGCCACCGGCGCCACGTCCATGGTCTCGGCCAGCGCGGCCCGCTGCTCCACCAGCACCCTGGTGACGCTGGCCAGCTTGTCCACGTTGGACCTGACCCGGCCGCGGTTGTCCTCGACGAACTTCTGCACCGCGTCCAGCGTCGTGGCCAGCTGCCGCACGGTGGCGGACAGGTTCTCCCGCTCGCCGGCGAGGAAGCCGCTGACGTCGGCGAGCTGCCGCTCGAACTGCCGGACCTGGGCGTCGCTGCGCAGCAGCGTGGTGGAGAACTCGCCGAGGTTCTCGACGGTGGCGAACAGGTCCTCCGAGTTGCCGGAGAGCGTGCCCGCGGCCTGGCCGAGCTTGGTGATGGTGTCGTTGAGCGCCTGCCCGTTGCCCTCGAAGTTCTCCGCCAGCGTGGTCAGCAGCGTCGACAGCGAGCCGTCCTTGTTCGCCCCCTCGGGGCCGAGCGCCTTGCTGACCCGGCTGAGGCTGGCGTAGAGGTCGTCGACCTCCAGCGGCACCGCGGTGCGATCGAGCGGGAACAGCGCGCCGTCGGGCAGCACCGGCCCGCCGGTGTAGGCCGGGGTGAGCTGCACGTACCGGTCGGAGACCAGCGACGGCGCGACGATCACCGCCTGCGCCGCGGCCGGCACGGTCACCGCCCGGTCGTACTCCAGCTCCACCTTCACCCGGTCGCCCTGCGGCTCGACCGAGGTGACCTCGCCGACCTCGACGCCGAGCACCTTGACGCTGTTGCCGGCGTAGAGCCCGATGGCGGTCGGGAAGTAGGCGGTGGCGGACTTGGTGTTGGCGTCCTTCAGCGTCCACCACAGGGCGCCGGCCACCACGAGGCCGAGCACGCAGGCGATCGCGATGCCGCGGGCGAGCTGCTGTCCGAAGCGGGTGTCGGTCATCGCGCGTAGCACCCCTCTTCGTTGATCGGCCCCACCGACGGCAGCAGCAGCCCACAGATGTAGTTGTCGAACCAGCGCCCGTTGCCGATGGTGTTGGTGAACAGCCGGATGAACGGCGCGTACCGGCGGATGCCCTCGCCGAGCGCCTCCTGGTTGCGGTGCAGCATGTCGGTGAGCTGGTCGAGCTGCGCGAGCACGGGGTCGAGCTGGGCCTGGTTGTCGTCGACGAGGCCGCGCAGCTCGGTGGACAGCCGCTGGGTACCGTCCAGCAGCGCGCTGATGGCCGCCTTGCGCCGGGACACCTCGGCGAGCAGCTGGTTGCCGTCGGCCAGCAGCTTCTCGATCTCGGCGTCCCGGTCGACGAGGGTCTGGCTGACCTGCCGGGTGTTCGCCAGCAGCTCGGCCAGCTGCGCGTCGCGCGAGGCGATGGTGTCGGACAGCCGGGACAGGCCGGTCAGCGCGCCGCGGATGTCGTCCGGGGTCCCGGAGAAGGTCTGCGACAGCACGTCGAAGCTCTGCGCGAGCTGGTCGGTGTCGATCGCGTCGACGGTCTGGGAGAGCCCGCGGAAGGCCTCCAACACGTCGTAGGGCGCGGCGGTGCGCTCCCGCGGGATCGGCTGGCCGGGATCGAGCTCCCGCTGCCCCATCGGGTCCAGCGCGAGGTACTTCTGCCCGAGCAGGGTCTTCAGCTTGATCGCGGCGCTGGTCCGGTCGCCCAGCCAGGCGCCCTTGACCTGGAACGACACCGCCACCTTGTCGCCCTCCAGCTCGACCCCGCGCACC
Organism: Amycolatopsis arida; assembly: GCF_900115565.1. Taxonomy (GTDB): domain Bacteria; phylum Actinomycetota; class Actinomycetes; order Mycobacteriales; family Pseudonocardiaceae; genus Yuhushiella; species Yuhushiella arida. The sequence goes on from NZ_FOWW01000011.1 coordinate 58,935, forward strand.
TCGCCGACCTTGACGCCGGCGACCCGGACCTCGTCGTCGGGCTGCAGGCCCGCGGCCTCGCTGAAGTGCGCGGTGTAGGTCGTGCCGCCGCCGATCAGTGGCAGGTCCTCCGAGTTCAGCGCGGCGATCATGCCGAGCACGATCACCGCGATCCCGACCAGCGCGATCGGGATGGGGTTGCGGCTCTGGAACGACTTCATGCGCCACACCTCTCCCTGGTGACCGGCGCGATCGGCAGGTCGAACGGCTTGCTCATCAGGCCGGGGATCTGGATGCTGCCGCTGGCCGAGCAGAGGTAGAAGTTGAACCACGAGCCGTAGTCGGCGGTCCGGGACATCCGGGTCACCTTCTCCGGCAGGAACTGGATGAAGTGCTCGACGACCTGCTCGTGGTCGTTGAGGTTCTGGGCCACCTGGCCGAGCGCGTCGATGTCCTCGCGCAGCGGCTCCCTGGCCTCGGTCAGCAGGCCGGCGGTGGTGGAGGCCAGCCCGCCGAGTGACTCGATCGCGTCGCCGATCGGCTCGCGGTCCTGGGCCAGCCCGGACACCAGCTGCTGCATCCGGATGATCAGGTCGTTCAGCTGCGGGGTACGCGCGTTGACCGTGTCCAGCACACCGTTGAGGTTGTCGATCACCTCGCCGATCACCCGGTCCTTCTCGGCGATCTTCGTCGTGAGCGAGGCGGTGTGCGCGAGCAGGCTCTCCACGGTGCCGCCCTCGCCCTGGAGCACCTGGATGATCTGGTACGAGAGCGTGTTGACGTCGTCCGGGGTCAGCGCGGTGAACAGCGGCTTGAAGCCGTTGAACAGCTCGGTGAGGTCCAGCGCCGGCTTGGTCCGCTCCAGCGGGATGGTGTCGCCCGGCTCGAGCAGCCGGTTGGGGTCGCCATCACCCTGCTCGAGCGCGACGTAGCGCTGGCCGACCAGGTTACGGAACTTGATCGTGGCGGTGACCCCGGCGGGCAGCCTCCGGTTGGCGTCGACGGCGAACTCCACCTCGGCGAAGCGCCGGTCGACGATCCGGATCTCCTCGACCTGACCGACCCGGACGCCGGCGATGCGCACGTCGTCGTTGGGCAGCAGCAGGGTCGCGTCGGTGAACCGGGCCTTGTACGTCTTCGTGTCGCTCAGGTTCAGGTTGGCGATGCTGATCCCGAGCACGGCGGTGAACAGGGTCGTGACGACGATGAAGATCGTCAGCTTGACCAGCGGGCCGAGCAGTCCCCTCATCGCACGTTCACCTCCGCCCCGCGGTACAGCGGGCCGACCAGCAGGCCGCTCCAGCCGGGCACGTCGGACGGCGCCATCCCGAGCTGCATGCCGAGCAGCTCGGACAGCAGCGCGTGCTCGGCGGGGGTGTTGGCGGGGTTGCCGGCCATCGGGTTGACGGGAGCACCACCCCCGCCCATCACCTTCTCGGCGTTCTGCGGGGGGTTGAGCCCGTCGTTCACCGACCGGGCGGGCGGTGGGTGCTCGCTGCCGTCCTTGATCGGTCCCTCCGGCGGGTGTTGCGGGAACGGCACCGGGTAGGCGTCCATGGCGTAGCAGCGCGGGCCGCGCTTGTCGTTGAACTCCGGCTCGTCCCGCCCCGGCTGGTACGGCCCGCGGTGGTTGGTGATCTCGAGCGTGGCGTGCAGCCCGGGATTGTCGGTGCCCTTGCCGAACACGATGTCGAGCTTGGGCACCAGCTCGGCCATCTGGCCGAGCACGCACGGCAGCTCCGGCGCGTACTTGGCGAGCACCTCGCCGGTCGGCCGCAGCGACTTCCCGAGCGCGATGATGTTCTCCGAGTTGGCTTCGAGGAACCCGCGCAGGTCGTCCGCGGCGAAGGTGAGGTCGGAGTAGAGAATTTGCAGGCTCTGCCGCTGGTCGACGATCGTGCGCGAGGTGGTGCGCAGGTTGTCCAGGGTCTGCACCAGGTCGGGGGCGACCTCGGACAGCGTGTCGGAGAACGTGGCGAGCTGGCGCAGGTTCTCCTGCAACGCCGGTACGTGCGGGTTGAGTTCGCCGAGGTAGCCGCCCAGCTCGGACAGCGTCTCGCCGAGCGGCTCGCCACGGCCCTGCAACGACGTCGAGATCGCGGTGAGCGTGCTGGACAGCTTCTGCGGCTGCACCGCCTGCAGCACCGGCAGCAGGTGCTCGAACGCCTGGGACAGCTCGACCGCCGCCGAGCTGCGGTCCTGCGGGATCACGTCACCGTCGGACAACGAGCGCTCCGCGGGGTCCTCCGGGATCCGCAACGCCACGTACCGCTCGCCGAACAGCGTCTTCGGCAGGAACCGGGCGGAGACGTTCTCCGGGATCAGCTTCGCCGAGGCCGGGTCCAGCCGCAGGGTGAGCTCCGAGCCGGTCGGGGTGGGCGCGACCTCGTGCACGGTGCCCACGATGAGCCCGCGCACCTTCACGTCGGACTGCTCGGCGAGCTGGTTGCCCACCTTGTCGGCGTACAGCTTCACCGTCACGAACTCGCTGAACGCCTTGTTGTACATGGCCACGCTCAGTGCGACACCGCCGAGTAACACGGCGATGAACGCGAGGCCGAGCAGGCGACGTCCCAACGTGCTCATCCGGCGATCCTCACCGTCGTGGTCGTACCCCAGATGGCGAAGCCGATGAAGAAGTTCACGATCGCCACGGTGACGATCGTGGTGCGCACCGCCCTACCGACGGCGACGCCGACGCCGGCCGGGCCCCCGGTGGCCCGGTAGCCGTAGTAGCAGTGCGACAGGATGATGAACACCGCGAAGATCAGCACCTTCGCGAACGAGATGAACACGTCCTGCGGTGGCAGGAACAGGTTGAAGTAGTGGTCGTAGGTACCCGCCGACTGGTCGTAGAAGTACACCGTCACGATGCGTGAGCCCAGGTAGGACATCAGCAGGCCGATGATGTACAGCGGGATGACCGCGATGAACCCGGCGATGATCCGGGTGGTCACCAGGTAGGGCAGGCTCGGCACGCCCATCACCTCGAGCGCGTCGACCTCCTCGGAGATCCGCATCGCGCCGAGCTGCGCGGTGAACCCGGCGCCCACGGTCGCCGACAGCGCGAGCCCGGCGACCAGCGGCGCGATCTCCCGGGTGTTGATGTAGGCCGAGGCGAACCCGGCGAACGCGGCGGTGCCGATCTGGTCCAGCGCGGCGTAGCCCTGCAGGCCGACCACGATGCCGGTGAACACGGTCAGCCCGACCATGACGCCGACGGTGCCGCCGATCACGGCCAGCGCGCCGGAGCCGAAGCTGACCTCGGCGAGCAGGCGCATGGTCTCCTTCAGGTACCGGCGCACCGCGCGGGGCACCCAGGCCAGCGCGCGGACGTAGAAGGAGAGCTGGTCGCCGAGCTGGTCGAGCATGCCCAGCGGCTTGTCGACGGCCCTGCGCGCACCCTGCCCGAGGGTGGACAACGAGGAGAACCCGGCCACGATCAGCTCCCCTTCGGCGGCACGACCTGCAGGTACAGCAGGGTCAGGATGAAGTTGACGAAGAACAGCAGCAGGAACGTGATGACCACGGACTGGTTCACCGCATCCCCGACGCCCTTCGGCCCCGGCGGCGGGTTCAGCCCGCGGTAGGCGGCCACGATCCCGGCGATGAACCCGAAGATCAACGCCTTGATCTCGCTGATCCACAGGTCGGGCAGCTGGGCGAGCGCGGAGAAGCTGGCGAGGTAGGCACCCGGGGTGCCGCCCTGGAGCACCACGTTGAAGAAGTAGCCGCCGAGCACGCCGATGACGCTGACCACGCCGTTGAGCAGCACCGCGACGAGCATCGCGGCGAGCACCCTCGGCACGATCAGCCGCTGCACCGGGGAGACCCCGAGCACCTCCATCGCGGCGATCTCCTCGCGGATGGTGCGGGCGCCGATGTCGGCACACATCGCGCTGCCGCCGGCGCCGGCGATGAGCAGCGCGGTCACGATCGGCGCGGCCTGCTGGATGATCGCCAGCACGCTGGCGGCGCCGATGAACGACTGCGCGCCGAGCTGGACGATCAGCGAGCCGAGCTGCAGCGCGACCAGCGCGCCGAACGGGATCGCGACCAGCGCGGTGGGCAGGATCGTCACGCTGGCGATGAACCAGGCCTGCTGGATGAACTCGCGCATCTGGAACGGCCGCTGGAAGATGCCGCGGGCCACGTCGAGGCCGAGCGCGAAGAGCTTGCCGGTCTCCCGCAGCATGCCCATGCCGGGGATCCGGACCGTGGTGGCCGGCGCGCTCATGGCCGCTCCCGCCGAGTGCGGGACGACGGTGCCGGCGCGACCGCGCGCGCGGCGATGTCACGTGTCATCCGGAGTGGTTCCTTCGTCGCACCCATGAGTGCTCGTCCTACTGTGCTCGTGCCTGGTCCCGGTCCGCGGCGGCCCGGCGCCGCGGACCCGCTCACCGCGGACCGGCCTCGTTCGGCGGCGTGCGGTGCGCCCCGCCCGGTCTGGTCGCGTCGCCGGCCGGCCGCGGCTGGGGCTCCCGCCAGCCGGAGTTCGGCAGGTCGGCCACCTGCTGGGTGGGCAGCTCGCCGGCGTGCCGGCCGGGCACCGGGCCGGCCGGGGGCCGGCCCTGCGGGCCGCCCGCGCCCACGAGCATGTGCGGGTGGACGCCGTAGCGCTGCTGTTCCTCGGGGGTGAGGGACTCGATGATGCCCTCCTGCGCGGCGGGCGGCAGGGTGTGCAGAATCCGCATCACCCTGTCCTTGCGGCGGCGCACCGCCTGGCGCTCCGGCAGCCCCGGCGTGGGCTGCAGCTGGGGCACCACGCCGCGGACGTCCTCGGAGGAGCCGTCGTGGTGGCCGGCGTCGGCGTGCGCCTGCTCCAACGCCATCTGCGCCTGGTCCTTCTCCTCGCTCATCCCGATCGGGCCGAGGCGGCGGCCGTTGAGGAACTGCTCCACCACCGGCTCGTCACTGGTCAGCAGCACCTCCCTCGGGCCGAACATCACCAGCTCCTTGCGGAAGAGCATGCCGATGTTGTCCGGGACCGTGCGGGCGACGTTGATGTTGTGCGTGACGATCAGGATGGTCGCGTCGATCTGCGCGTTGAGGTCGATCAGCAGCTGGGACAGGTACGCGGTGCGCACCGGGTCGAGGCCGGAGTCCGGCTCGTCGCAGAGGATGATCTCCGGGTCGAGCACCAGCGCCCTGGCCAGGCCGGCGCGCTTGCGCATGCCGCCGGAGATCTCGCCGGGCAGCTTCTTCTCCGCCCCGGTCAGGCCGGTCATCTCGAGCTTCTCGAACACGATCCGGCGAATCTCGGCCTCGGACTTCTTGGTGTGCTCGCGCAGCGGGAACGCCACGTTGTCGTAGAGGTTCATCGAGCCGAACAGCGCGCCGTCCTGGAACAGCACGCCGAACAGCTTGCGCACCTCGTAGAGCTTGTGCTCGGAGCAGGTGACTATGTCCACGCCGTTGACCACGCACTTGCCCCGGTCGGGCTTGAGCAGGCCGATCATCGACTTCAGGAACACCGACTTGCCGGTGCCCGAGGGCCCGAGCATGACCGACACCTCGCCCGGCGGCAGGTTCAGGGTCACGTCCCGCCAGATGGTCTGCCGACCGAAGGACTTGGTCAAACCCTCGATGACCACCTCGGCACCCATCGCACCTCCCGGAGCAACGTCGTCGTCGGATCGCCGTCAGCCGCACTCTCGGTGACCGTGCGCCAGCGCACGCGCCTCGCCACCGCGTCAACCAGGTGCAACGAGCCGGGCCCGGACAGGTTACTCACCGGTTTTCCGAAGTCACCACCGTCGCGGGCACGAGACCCGACGTGATCCGGGCACCCTAGCCCACGAACGCGGAAGGGGGCGGCACCCACTCCGGGTGCCGCCCCCTTCCCCTGCCCTCGCCAGCAGCGGAAACGCTGGCGGAGCTACTTGACGGTGACCTTCGCGCCGGCCGCCTCGAGCTTGTCCTTGGCGGCGTCGGCGGCCTCCTTGTCGACCTTCTCCAGCAGCGGCTTCGGGGCGCCCTCGACCAGCTCCTTGGCCTCCTTCAGGCCGAGGCCGGAGACGACCTCGCGGACGACCTTGATGACCTGGATCTTCTTGTCGCCGGCGCCCTCGAGGATGACGTCGAACTCGTCCTGCTCCTCGGCGGCCTCGGCGGCCGCACCGCCGCTGTCCGGGGCGGCGGCCACGACCTGGGCCGGGGCCGCGGCGGTGACGTCGAAGGTCTCCTCGAACTTCTTCACGAACTCGGAGAGCTCGAGCAGCGTCAGCTCCTTGAACGCGTCGAGCAGCTCGTCAGTGCTCAGCTTCGCCATGGTGGCGTTCCTCTCTGTGTTACGGGCTGGGTGGGTGGATGGGGTGGGTCAGCTCTCGGCTGGTGCTTCGGCCCCGGGCTCGGACTTGCGCTTGTCCTCGAGCGCGGCGGCGAGGCGGGCCACCTGGGACGCCGGCGCCTGGAACAGCGCCGCGGCCTGGGACAGCTTCGCCTTGAACGCGCCCGCGGCCTTGGCCAGCAGCACCTCCCGGCTGTCGAGATCGGCGATCTGGTTGATCTCGTCGACCGAGAGCGGGCGGCCGTCCATGTAGCCGCCCTTGATCTTCAGGGCGGCGTGGTCCTTCGCGAAGTCCCGGAGCGCCTTCGCCGCGTCCACCGGCTCGCCCTCGACGAAGGCGATCGCGGTGGGACCGACGAAGAGCTCCTCGAGGCCCTCGACGCCGGCGTCCTCGGCGGCGCGCTTGACGAGGGTGTTCTTCGCGACCCGGTACTTCGCACTGGTGCCGAGAGCGCGGCGCAGCTCACCGAGCTGGGTCACGGAGAGGCCGGTGTACTCGGTGACGACGGTGGCCGAGCTGCTGCGGAACCGGTCCGCGATCTCGGCGACGGCCGCCACCTTGTCGGGCTTCGCCATGGTCGCCTCCTCTCTGGTGCAGTCGTGTGCAGGTCGACCGCGGCGGCCCGAGAGGTCCCCCGACACGACAAAACGCCCCGGCGCAGGCAGGCGCGGGGCGTTCCAGGCGCGCGGACGCGCGCGGGCGAGAAGCCTCGTTCCTCCTGCGCGGGCCGCCCGCGTCTCGTGCGGGACCTTCGCTCCCCGGGCCCGAGGGCACGGGGAAGACCAGCGGTCTTCGGTAGAACGTCGACAAGACTACCCCGGACCGACCCGGACCGGGCGACCGCCCCCGCTCACCGGGTGGCTTGCCACGATCCGTGCCCACCCCGGCATCATGGGTGACGTGGCGGAACGCAGCGCGGAGCAGCAGCCGGACCCCGAGCGGCACCCGAGCGATCGGCCGTCCCCTGATCCCGGTGCCGGCGGCGAGCCGGCTCGTGGTGCCGGGGACGAGCCGGGGCCCGGCACCACGCCGGGCCCGGGTGGCACTGCCGGTTCGGGCGACGCTGCCGGTTCGAGCGACATTGCCGGTTCGAGCGACATTGCCGGTTCGAGCGGCACGTCCGGCGCGGTGGACCGGCCGGGTGGGCCCGCGCCGTCCCCGGCTTCGGACCTGGACCCCGAGCAGCTGCGCCAGTTCCAACAGTTCCAGCAGTTCCAGGAGTTCCTCCGGTTCCAGCAGGCCCAGCAGGGCGGCGGCCCTCAGGGCGGTGCTCATCAGGGCGGTGCTCATCAGGGCGGTGCTCATCAGGGCGGTGCTCAAGGCGGTGCTCAAGGCGGTGAGCTGGTGCCGAGCGGGACCCGCCAGCCGGCGTACCCGGCGGCGCCGAACCAGGTCACCCCGCCCAACCAGCCGCCGTCCCTCCCCCCGCCGGGGCAACCGCCGCCGTTGCCCCCGGGGCCACCGCCGAGGCGGGCCCCGCGTTGGCTGACCTGGCTGGGCAAGAAGGTGCTCGGCTGGCTGATCTTCGTGCTGCTCACCGTGCTGGCGTTGGCCTGGGCCTACGACCACTTCTTCGGCTCCGACGGCGGTGGGCCCACCGGAACCGAGGGCGGCGGCGGCCGGATGGAGACGAACAACCTGATGGCGAACGATCCCTACGTGCAGGTCCGCTACATCTACACCGACATCGCACAGGGGAAGCCGGACATGGTCTGCGACCGCTTCGACCCGCGGGCCCGGCAGCAGTTCGCCCGCAACATGATGGGCCTCGACGACTGCCACCAGGTGGCGATGGCCTTGCACGAGCGGGTGGAGGCGGGCAAGGCCACCGAGTACGCCAGCTCGGTGGGGTTCAACACGCCCTCGGCGTTGGCGCCCAGCGTGGCCGCCATGGCGCCCGGCGACACCATCACCATCGACTCGTGCGAGCACGCCGTCGAGGGAGGTCCGGCGCTGGGCGTGTTCGTCCTCACCAAGCTGGGCCACAAGAACCAATGGCTGGTGACCGAGCACCGGCCCGGCCCGACAGAGTGCCCCAACGCATCCGGCCCGTCCCCGACGAGTCCGGGACGCTAGTAGTACTCTTTCGCGCAGTTCAGCGGCCTGTGTTGGTGGGTGACACCTCCGCGCGAACGGGCGAGCGGCACGATCGGAGGGCGGGCTCAGAACGACCCGAACCCGCCGAAGTCGCCGATCCCGTGGCTGCTGTGATGGCTGGTGCCCCGCTCGTCGTCGTGGCGGGACGCGGTGCGCGACGGTGGCGGCGGACAGGGGTCGGGCCGGCCAGCGCGTTTGGCCACCTTTCGAAACGCACGTGGCGAGAGGTCGCCGAGCCACGGCTCGGTGGTCAGCTGGTCGCGGAGGAGGGCACCGTCGGGGTCGAGGCGGTCGTAGGCGTCCCACTGCTCGGTCAGGAACAGGAAGGCGGGGTGCAGATCCTCCTCGAACGGCAGGTACCCCGCGTCGATCGCGGCGGCTCTGGCCTCCGCGTTACCTCGCATAGCGTGGTCACAGACGGTGTCTCTGGCGATCCTTCCCGGGTCGTCGAAGAAGGCGAACTCGGGGGGTGCCGGCAGGCGCCGCAGCGCCGAGCGCGCCTTCCCCCGTACCGTGGTGGGCACGCGGCGGACATCGAGCAGTCGCGTGACCACCGTCCCGACCTGGTCGCGGGGCAGCGAGGACAGGCCAGCGGCCAGTGCCCCGCCGTCGGGATCGGCCTCGTCGTACCGTTTCCACTGCCGGGTCAGGTACAGCAGCAGCGGCGCCAGCGCGGGCTCGCGGGGGAGGAATTCCGCGTCCCGCGCGGCGGCGACCGCCTCGACGTCGGCGACGATCGTCCGCTGGCACACCAGGTCCCGGCCCGCGCCCGGGGACAGCTCCCGCAGCGCCCGGCGGCAGCCGTCCAGCAGGTGCGCGGGCATGGTCTCCACGAGCGGTTCGTGATCGGTGGCCAGCATCTCGAGCAGTGTGCGGGCCAGGGCCTCCTGGTCGCACTCGCGCAGCAGGTCGAACCTGTCCCGCAGGATGAGCACCAGCGCGATGTCCGGAACGTGCGCCGGGACGTGTGGCGGGACGATCAGGTACGGGTTGGTCAGCAGGATCCGCAGCAGCGGCAGGGGTTGGCCGCCGTCGTCCCACAGGCCGTACGTCGTCGCCACGGGGACGTAGCCGTCAGCGGTGAGCGCCGCCGTCCCTCCAGCGCTCCCGCGCAGGGCGTGGGCGAGCGCGGTGAGCAGTCGGGGATGGTCGGTGGCACAGAGCAGGTCGAAGAGGGACTCGCGGACGGTGGCGTCCTCGGCCGAGACCGCAAGCCGCACGAGCGGGGCGACCTCGGGCTCACCATCCAGGGCGCGGGGGCGCTCCTCGCAGGCTGGCTCGGGAGACAGGCAGGCGAGCAGCCGCACCCGCGGCACGTGCCGGGAATGGGGATCGGGCTCCAGCAGGAACCGCAGCAGCGGCCACACCATGTCGTCGTTCTGGTGCACCGTCCAGCCGAAGTGCGCGCGGCCCAGTAGCCGCCAGACCGCGCGCCAGATCCGGTCTCGCGGAGCGCCCGCGCCCGCCCACGCCTCGTCGACCGCCGCCACCGCGATGGCGCGGGCCCGCTCGTCACGGGCCCACACCATGGTCTCCAGCAGCAGCTCGGCGGCGTCAGTGCGCGTGCCGTCGCGGTGCGCGCTCGAGCGCAGCGCCCGGGTCAGGCGCGCCGTCGCGCGCCGCGCGCGCCACCCCCGCCCGAGCCGTGCCCGTCGGGCAGACCGCCACAGTCGGCTCCGCATCACCCCATGTTCCGGTGCCGCGGGACCGGGGTGAACCGCCGACCGGGCGCCGTCGACGACCGCTCTGCTCAGCGGCCGGTTCGCCCGCGAGCGTCGTGACCTGCACGAACGGCGTCTCCGCGCGGGAAACGTAAGGTGCGTCCAGTCGAGAGCCGCCGCTGTGGCCGAGCGCGGGGCACGCCCGGGCCGCGCCAGCTGGCGTCGGTGCCGGCCAAGAGCCCGTGCTGCAGCACCACCGTGAGGCGCCCGTCGGCGCCGGGCCAGATCGGGTAGCGCAGGTCGACACCGTCGAACGTGGTGAAGGTCGGTTTGGTCCCGTCGTCGCCGCGGCGGCTTCCCGGAGTCGCGAGCGGCCACCGGGAACCACCGGGGACACCGAAGGGCGGCCCCGCCGTGGCGGGACCGCCCTTCTCGTCGCGGTGCTCGGCCTAGCTCGCGGTCTCGGCCAGCAGGTCGCGGGTGCGCGCGGGGTCGACCGGGATGCCCGGGCCCATCGTCGTGGTGAAGGTCACCTTCTTCAGGTAGCGGCCCTTCGCGGCGGACGGCTTGGCGCGCAGGATCTCGTCCAGCGCGGCGGCGTAGTTCTCCACCAGCTTCTCGGGCTCGAACGACGTCTTGCCGATCACCAGGTGCAGGTTGGCCTGCTTGTCCACCCGGAAGTTGATCTTACCGCCCTTGATGTCCCGAACCGCCTTGGCCACGTCCGGCGTGACGGTGCCGGTCTTGGGGTTCGGCATCAGGCCACGCGGGCCGAGGATGCGGGCGATCCGCCCGACCTTCGCCATCTGGTCCGGAGTCGCGATCGCGGCGTCGAAGTCGAGCCAGCCACCCTGGATGCGCTCGATCAACTCCTCGGAACCGACCGCGTCCGCGCCGGCGGCCTCGGCCTCGGCGGCCTTCTCCCCGACGGCGAACACGATGACGCGGGCGGTCTTCCCGGTGCCGTGCGGCAGGTTCACGGTGCCGCGGACCATCTGGTCGGCCTTGCGGGGGTCCACCCCGAGGCGCATGGCGACCTCGACGGTGGCGTCCAGCTTGACCTTGTTCGTCTCCCTGGCGAGCTTCGCGGCCTCCAGCGGCGTGTACAGCCTGGCGCGGTCGATCAGCTCGGCGGCCTGGCGGTAGGCCTTGCTGCGCTTGGTCATACTCTGTCCTCAGTTCTCGAATGGCGGATCAGCTGTGGTGCCGGGCCAGCGCCTGGCCCTCCCACGATGGGGCGGGGTGTGCCCGCCGGGTCACTCGACCGTGATGCCCATCGACCGGGCGGTGCCCGCGATGATCTTGGCGGCCTGGTCGAGGTCCTGGGCGTTGAGGTCGCTCTTCTTCGTCTCGGCAATCTCCCGCACCTGGTCCCAGGTCACCCTGGCGACCTTGTTCTTGTGCGGCTCCGGGCTGCCCTTCTCGATCCCGGCGGCCTTCATCAGCAGCTTCGCCGCCGGCGGCGTCTTCAGCTTGAAGTCGAAGGACCGGTCCTCGTACACGGAGATCTCGACCGGCACCACGTTGCCGCGCTGCGACTCCGTCGCGGCGTTGTAGGCCTTGCAGAACTCCATGATGTTGACGCCGTGCTGGCCCAGCGCGGGGCCCACCGGTGGCGCCGGGTTCGCGGCGCCCGCCTGGATCTGCAGCTTGATGATCGCCGCGAGCTTCTTCTTCTTGGGTGGCATTCCTGTTCCTGTTCAGTGTCGCTTCCCCGCGCACCTGCCGTGGCGCGGGGACTCCTCCGGGCGCTCGCGCGCCCGTCAGATCTTGGAGACCTGGTTGAACGACAGCTCGACCGGCGTCTCCCGGCCGAAGATCGACACCAGGACCTTCAGCTTCTGCGCGTCCGGGTTGACCTCGCTGATGGTGGCCGGCAGCGTGGCGAAGGGGCCGTCCATGACGGTGACCGACTCGCCGACCTCGAAGTCCACCTCGACCGCGGGTCCGCCCAGCCGCGACTCCGCGGGGGCGGCCTCGCCCTTGGCCTTGGCCGGCGCGGCCTTCTCCACCTGCGGGGCGAGGAACTTGACCACCTCGTCCAGGCTCAGCGGCGAGGGCCGGGAGGTGGCCCCGACGAAGCCGGTGACACCGGGCGTGTTGCGCACGGCGCTCCACGACGCGTCGTTGAGCTCCATCCGGACCAGGATGTAGCCGGGCAGCACCTTGCGCTGGACCTGCTTGCGCTGGCCGTTCTTGATCTCGGTGACCTCCTCGGTGGGCACCTCGATCTGGAAGATGTAGTCCTCGACGTCCAGCGTCTGGGTCCGGGTCTCGAGGTTGTTCTTGACCTTGTTCTCGTAACCGGCGTAGGAGTGCACGACGTACCACTCGCCGGGCTTGCCGGCCAGCTCGGCGCGCAGCTTGGCGACCGGGTCGTCCTCGTCGACGGCCGGCTCGGTCGGCTCGTCGGCCACGCTCTCGTCGGCGCCGCCCTCGTCCGCGCCGCCCTCGTCCGCGCCGCCCTCACCGGCCCCGCTCTCGTCGGCCGGGGCCTCCTCGGCGCGGTCGTCGGCTGCCTCCACGGGCTCGGTGTGCTCGGAGCCGTCGGCCGCAGCCGCGAGCGCCTGCTCGTCGGAACGGCCGGTCAGGTCCTGACCGGCTCCTGAGCCGTTGTCGGAGGTCACTTTCCGTCCTCTCGTCGATCACGTGTCGGGTACGCGGCGCCTGGGCTGCCGCGCGCCCGTGGTGACGCCGGCGGCTCAGTCGCCGAAGATCAGCGCCACGACCTCGCCGAACGCGAGGTCGAGCGCGAACACCAGCGCCACCATGAAGGCCACGAACACCAGCACGACGGTGGTGTAGGTGACCATCTGCTTGCGGGTCGGCCAGATGACCTTGCGCAGCTCGGCCCAGACCTCGCGGAGGAAGCGCACCAGCCGCTCGAACAACGAGGCCTGCTTGGTGCCCGTGCCGCCGCGCTTCGGCGTCGGCCGGCCCTTGCCGGTGGCCGCGGTGTCCGCCTTCCGCTCGCCCGCGCCGGGCCCCGCCTTGCCCTTCGGAGCCGGGCGCTTCCTGCCCTCGTCGGTGTCCTCGCCACCGGTGCCCCCCGCGGGACGCGCGGAGGCACGACGCTCACGCCGAGCCGCGGCGGTGACCGGACGGGAAGGGCGCTTGGGCCCCTTCTCCTGGTCCTTCTCGCCGTCCTCGCTCACGAGCTACTCCTCCGCTCCGGTGCCTCTCGGCGGACCGGCGGCGCCGGTCGCGCTGTAGCAGGGGTGACAGGACTTGAACCTGCAACCTGCGGTTTTGGAGACCGCTGCTCTGCCAGTTGAGCTACACCCCTTCGACCACCCGTCCGGGCCGTCGGCGGACGCATTCCGCCCTCCCCACACGGAGCACTACCCGAGGTGGGGCCGGGTCGCCACACGTTCCAAGTTCCGCAGTCTACGGCAAGCCACCTGGGGACCCGCAACCGAGCCCCGGCGGCCCACCGGAGGAGCCGACGTCCGTCGGTTCTCCCGCCCGGGACCCCTTGTGATCCTTGACAACGTGCATGACAGCATGGCAGGTATGGCTACCCCTGGAAGCTCCGCCCCCGGAGGCACGGCCGTCAGCAGCCCGGTCTCCCGCGTGTCCGCCCGGATCGCCGCGATCAAGCCCTCGGCCACCCTGGCCGTGGACGCGAAGGCCAAGGCGCTCAAGGCCGAGGGGCGCCCGGTGATCGGGTTCGGCGCCGGCCAACCGGACTTCCCCACCCCCGACTACGTCGTCGAGGCCGCCGCGGCCGCCGTCCGGGACCGCGCCAACCACGGCTACACCGCCGCCGCCGGGCTGCCCGAGCTCCGCGAGGCGATCGCCGCCAAGACGTTGCGGGACTCCGCCTACGACGTCGACGCCGCGCAGGTGCTGGTGACCAACGGCGGCAAGCAGGCCGTCTACTCCGCGTTCGCCACCCTGCTCGACCCGGGTGACGAGGTGCTGCTGCCCGCGCCCTACTGGACCACCTACCCCGAGTCGATCACCCTCGCCGGCGGGGTTCCGGTGCAGGTCACCGCGGACGAGTCGACCGGCTACCTGGTCACCGTGGAGCAACTGGAGGCCGCCCGCACCGACCGCACGAAGGTGCTGCTGTTCAACTCGCCGTCGAACCCGACCGGCGCCGTGTATCCGCGCGACCAGGTCGAGGCCATCGGCCGCTGGGCCCACGAGCACGGCATCTGGGTGGTCACCGACGAGATCTACGAGCACCTCGTCTACGACGGCGCGCACGCCGAGTCGATGCCGGTGGTCGTGCCGGAGCTGGCCGACCAGACGCTGGTGCTCAACGGTGTCGCCAAGACCTGGTCGATGACCGGCTGGCGGGTCGGCTGGATCATCGGCCCGCAGGACGTGGTGAAGGCCGCCGCGAGCTTCCAGTCGCACCTGTGCGGGAACGTGGCCAACGTCGCCCAGCGGGCGGCGCTGGCCGCGGTGTCCGGCCCGCTGGACGCGGTCGCCGAGATGCGGGCCGCGTTCGACGCCCGCCGCCGGCGGATCGTGTCGATGCTGTCGGAGATCCATGGCGTCGACTGCCCGACCCCGCAGGGCGCGTTCTACGCGTACCCCTCGGTGAAGCGCCTGCTGGGCAAGGAGATCCGCGGCGAGCGGCCCACCAGCACGGTGGAGCTGGCCGAGGTGATCCTGCGCGAGGCCGAGGTCGCGGTGGTGCCGGGCGAGGCGTTCGGCACCCCCGGCTACTTCCGGTTCTCCTATGCCCTCGCCGAGGAGGACCTCGTGACCGGGGTGACCCGGGTCGGCGAGTTGCTGTCCGAGGCCGAGTAGGCGGTCGACCTGGCCAGCAGAAGAACAGCCGTCGTGGCGGGGCTCGCCGCGGTGGCGCTCATCATCGCCGTGGTCGGGATCGGCACCACGCTGCGCGAGCACGAGGGTGCCGGCCCGCCCGCGCGGGACCACGCCCCGACCGGCGGTGGCGTCGGGCGGTACGTCGCGCTCGGCGACTCCTACACCGCGGGGCCGGGCACCGGCACCCCGACCGGTGAGCCGCGGGGATGTGCCCGGTCGGCGAACAACTACCCGCACCTGGTGGCGGCCGAGCTCGCACCGGCCGAGTTCGTCGACGTCAGCTGCGGTGGCGCCACGACGGTGCACCTGACCACCGACCAGGAGACCTCGGCGGGGGTGAACCCGCCGCAGCTGGCCGCGGTGACCGCGGACACCACGCTGGTCACCCTCGGCATCGGCGGCAACGACGTGGGCTTCGTCCAGCTCGCCCACGAATGCGTCACCAGCGAGCCGAACCGCTCCCCGTGCCGGGACCGGTACGTGCGGGGCAGCCAGGACCGGCTCGCCGAGGCGATCGACGCGGCCTCGCGCGGGGTGGGTGGCGCGCTCGACCGGATCCAGCGGCGGGCGCCGCGGGCGCGGGTGCTGGTGGTCGGCTACCCGACGGTGCTGCCCGCCCAGGGGCCGGGCTGCTGGCCGGAGCTGCCGGTCGGCGTCCGGGACGTGGCGTACCTTCGCGAGTCGTTGCGCCGGCTCAACGACATGCTCGCCCAGCAGGCCCGATCACATAGGGCGGAGTTCGTGGACACCGCGCGGCCGAGCGTGGGCCACGACATGTGTGCGCCACCCGGGCTCCGGTGGGTGGAGGGGCTGACCCGCACCGCCCAGTCGGCGCCGCTGCACCCGAACGCGCAGGGCCAGCTCGGGATGGCCGACGCCGTGCTGCGGGTGCTCGACGACGAGCCCTGAGCGGTCGTGTCGCACGGCCCGCTGGCCGGTCCGAACGCCAGCCGGCCCGAAAGCCGACTGGCCCGGAGCTAGCTGGCCCGGACGACCGCGACGGCCTTGCCCAGCACGGTCCGGCCGGCGAACTTCGCGGTGATGTCCACCCTGGCGGTGCCGTCGTCACGCACCTCGCCGACCCTGCCGGTGATCTCGACCAGCGCGCCCTCGTCGTCGTCCGGCACCACGACCGGGCGGGTGAACCGCACGCCGTACTCGAGCAGCCGGCCGGGGTCGCCGAGCCAGTCGGTGACCAGCCGGCCGGCGAGCGCCATGGTCAGCATCCCGTGCGCGATGACGTCCGGAAGCCCGACCTCCTTGGCGAACCGCTCGTTCCAGTGGATGGGGTTGAAGTCCAGCGACGCGCCGGCGTAGCGGACCAGCCGGTCGCGGGTCACCCGCACCGACAACGGTGGCAGCTCCTGGCCCACGTGCACCGCCATCAGGCTCCCTCTCCCCGAACCACCAGCTGCGCGCGGGTGGTGCAGACCGTCTTCCCCGCGGCGTCGGTGATGTCGGCGCGCACGGTCAGGAAGTCGTTGCCGGCGCGGGCCGAGACGGACTCGATGTGGGTGGCGATCGCCAGCTCGTCCCCGGCGTGCACCGGGCGGGTGTGCTGGAAGCTCTGGTCGCCGTGCACCATCCGCGAGTAGTCGAGGCCCAGTTCGGGATCGGCGACGACCGCGTTGATCGCGGGGACGTTGATGATGGTGAGGAAGGTGGGCGGCGCGATCACGTCCGGGTAACCGGCCGCGCGGGCCGCGGCGGGGTCCCGGTAGAGCGCGTTGTCGTCGCCGATGGCGGCGGCGAACTCGGCGATCTTCGCCCTGCTGACTTCGTAGGTGCTCGTCGGCGGGTAGGTCCGGCCGGCGAAAGACGGGTCCAGTGGCACGCAGGCAGGTTACCGGGCGGCGGGCGCGGCGGAGGCCACCGCTCGCGGTGCAGGGTTGCCGCGAGCGGTGGCCTCGGGACCACGGGGGTCGGTTCAGCGGTTCAGCGAGACACCGTAGGCGTTGAGCGCCTCGACGACGGGCTGGAAGTACGAGCTCCCACCGCCCATGCCGGAGGTGATGCCGAGGCCGACGCTGCCGGCGAACAGGCAGCCGCCGGAGTCACCGGGGTTCACCGCGGCGGAGGTCTGCACCATCTGGTGAACCGCGCCCTCGCGGTAGTTCACCGTGACGTTGGTGCGCTGCACCGAGCCACAGGTCAGCCGGGTGGTGCTGCCGCTCTTGCAGATCCGCTGGCCGACGGTGGCGTTGGCTGCGGAGCTGATCCGCTGGTACGAGCCGTTCCACAGGGTGACCGCGCCGGGGGCGTGGCCGGTCGTGTTCCGGATCAGGCCGTAGTCGTTGACAGGGAAGCTGGCGCCGACCGAGGGGCCGATGTTCCACTGCGACACCGCGCGGGTGCAGTGGCCGGCGTCCACGACGTAGTTCGTCCCGCCGCGGTTGGCGTTGAAGCCGGCCGAGCAGCGGGTGCCGCCGCCGGTGATCGCCTCGCCGTTGTACACGGCCTTGGTCATCTCGCCGGACACGTGCTCGACCCGGACGATGTCGCCGAGCTTGCGGGCGGTGGCGAGCAGGGTGGCCAGGTGCGGGCTGTCGGCCGCCTCGGCCACGGTCAGCACGATCTGGTTGGCCCGCACGTCGGTGCCGATGGAGGTGTGCGTGACGGCCGGGACGGCCTCCAGCGCGGCCTGCGCGGCCGCGAGGTCGGCGTTGGAGTGACGGACCACCTTGGCGGTCACGCCGGAGCGACCGGCCTCGAGGGCGGCGGCCTTGCTCAGCACGTTGACGACCGGCCTGCCCTCGGCGTCGAGGTAGCCACCGGCGTGCCGATCACCGAGCTGGGCGGTGACGGCGTCGAGCGTCGAGACGCTGGTCTCCTGGTTGCGCAGCACCTGCTTGGCGGCGACCTCGGTGATGCCCTCGCTGGCCGAGAGCGCCGCGACGGCGGCCTGCTGCACCTCGGTGGCGTAGCCCGCGACGTCGTCCGCGGTGGCGGTGGTCGGGGCGAGGAAGCCCAGGGCGGTCGCGCCCGCCACCAGGGCGACGACGGAGCGAGCGGCATGTCGGCGCGGACTGCCGACACTGGTCTTGCGGATCTTGCGCATACCGGCAACTCACTTTCGCAGGGATGACCCGCACGAACCGATAGGCCGTGCTGGATCACAGTGGGTTGACCGGACACGATTTCGTGACCGGCACCGGGGATCCCCGGCTACACGATAGGGTGAGGCCAGTCACAGAGAGTCGGTAGCTTCTTTCGTCGGTTGTTTACCCGCGCCGAACGCACCAGGGTGCGCACGACATCCGGAGCACCACGGGCGCCGCGTCGAGGGCGCGCCGTCGCGCGGGAACGTTCCCGGACCGGCCCGCCGGCGGGCCGGTCCGGGGCCGGCAGGACTCCGCCCGGCGGTGTGCGGGCTGTGTGAGAGCCGGCACGACGACGAGGCCGCCCCCGTTTCCGGGGACGGCCTCGTCGTGGTCCAGGGGACGCGTCAGCGCGTCTCTTTGTGCACCCGGTGCGTACCGCAGTTCGGGCAGAACTTCTTCATCTCCAAGCGGTCCGGGTTGTTGCGCCGGTTCTTCTTGGTGATGTAGTTGCGGTGCTTGCACTCCTCGCACGCCAGCGTGATCTTCGGTCGCACGTCGGTGGCAGCCACGGCAAAGCCTTTCTCTACAAACCGGTTTCCCCGAGGTGACCTGACCACCAAGTCGACCCCGGCGGGGGGTCCAGGGGGCTTGCCCCCTGGCGGGGGCCTGGGGGTTCGACCCCCAGAGCGATTGCGGAACGAGCAGGGTTCGCGCTCTTCGCGAACACGGCCCACCCACGAAGTGTAGCGGGGGCGGGACTTGAACCCGCGACACCACGATTATGAGCCGTGTGCTCTAACCACCTGAGCTACCCCGCCCCATGTTCCCGTAGCGGAACAGCGAGACCAGCGCCTCACCCGACCCGCCACGGGGTCCGGGGGCGTACCCCCGGGTGGGGTCTGGGGGCCGCGCCCCCAGAAACACCAGCGAGCGAGCCAGGCCGGGGCCTTCTGCCGGCATGACGCACCCGCTCGCGAGCCCCAATACGGAATCGAACCGTAGACCTTCTCCTTACCATGGAGACGCTCTGCCGACTGAGCTATTGGGGCCTGGCTCAACCTTGAGCCTCGACAAGGCTACACCGGCGGAGGAAGGGAGTTTGCAGGGGGTCCCCTTTGCTCCCCCTTCACACAGCCTCAGGTCAGGAGCACCAGGACGGACTCGGCGTGCCGGCCGGGCGAGCGGACGGTGCGCGCCTGCAGCCACGCCTCCAGCCGCTCCTCGGACAGCGGCCGGGAGATCAGGTAGCCCTGCGCCACGTCGCAGCCCATCGCCTCGAGCTGGTCGCGGGCGATGTCCTCCTCGACCCCCTCGGCCACCACCGTCAGCCCGGGCGAGTGGCCCAGCTCGACGATCGACCGCACCACCGCGAGGTCGCCGAGGTCGGTGCCCATGCCGAGCACGAAGCTCTTGTCGATCTTGACCTGGTCCACCGGGAGCTGCCGCAGGTAGGCCAGCGACGAGTAGCCGGTACCGAAGTCGTCCACGGCCAGCACGATCCCCAGCGAGTGCAGCTCGCGCAGGATCGGCAGGGCACGCTGCGGGTCGGACATCACGCCGGACTCGGTCAGCTCGAAGGTGAGCAGCTCGGGCGGCACGTCGAAGCGGCGCAGCGCGTCGAGCACCTTCGCCGGGAACTCGGAGTCGGCGAGGTTGCGCACGGACAGGTTGACCGCGGCCGAGATGCGCAGCCCCTCGTCGAGCCACTTCCGCACCCTGCGGAGCGCCTGCTCGAGCACGAACGAGGTCAGCGCGCCGATGAGGCCGGCGGCCTCCACGGCGGGCACGAACTCGTCCGGGTCGAGCTTGCCGAACTCGGGATGCTGCCAGCGCACCAGCGCCTCGACGCCCTGCACCTGCCGGTTCGGCAGGGTCACCTTGGGCTGGTAGTGGACGGTGACCTGACCCTCCTCCAGCGACTGCCGGAACTGGGTGACCAGCTGGAACCGACGCATGAAGATCTGGCCCATGCTGGGCACGTAGGCCCGGACCTCCTCACCGCCCCGGGTCGCCCGCACCGCGACGTCGGCCCGCTGCAGCATCCCGTCGACATCCACCGGGTCGCCGTGTTCCTGGCCGGTGCACGCGTAGCCGACCACGGCGTTCGCCTCGACCATCAGCCGGTCCACCGGGTAGGGCGCGGACAACTCGGCGCGCAGCCGCTCGGCGACCGAATGCGCCTGCTGCGGCGATTGGTCGACGAGCAGCACGGCGAACGAGGCGCCCTCCAGCCGGGCGAGCGGCACACCCGGGCCGAGCGTGTCGCGCAGCCGACGGCCGGCGGCCATGACCATCCGGTCAGCCCAGGCGTAGCCGAGTGCGTCGCTGACCGTGGAGAACACGTCGAGGTCGACGCGGAGCACCGCCGAGCCGGGCCGCTCCCGCAGCGGGTCGCGGGCGACCTGGCGGAAGCCGGGCCGGTTGAGCAGGCCGGTCAGCGGGTCGTGGTAGGCGTCGTGCCGCAGCGTGGCCAGCAGCCGGCGGTTGTCCAGCGACGTCGCCAGGTGGCTGGCCATGGTGCCGAGGAGCTGGATGTCGTACTTGCCGAAGCCACGCCAGCGGGACAGCCGGTCGTGCGCCTCGACGACGCCGAGCAGCTGGTTGGCGCTGCGCAGCGGCACGACCAGCGCCTCCTGGGCACCGCGGTCGAGCAGCGCGGCGCGGACCTCCGGGTTCGCCTCGGTGATCCGGAAGTGCCGGACGTGCGCGCCGGGCAGCCGCAGCAGCGGGTCGTCGGCGGGTGGCTCGACCGGCGGCAGCGACTCGCCGACGACGACGGTGCGCATGGCGTCGTCGGGTTCCAGGCGCAGCCGGAGCACGACCCGCCCCGCGGCGAGTTGATCCTTGATCCGCTCGGCGATCGTGGCCCACTCGTCGACGTCGACCTCGGGACCGAACTCGTCGGTGCGGCTGGCCGGGCGGGCGGCGGCCTGCTGGCCCGACCTGGCCACCATCAGGCTGACGTCGGAGAGCGCCTCCATGTCCCGCTGCTCCCGGAGTAGGTCGGAGTAGGCCCAGTACAGCGCGGACAGGCCGAGGAAGACAGCGAGCACGAGCGGCCAGGCGCCGGGCACGTGCGCGATCACGAGGTAACCGGACAGGCCGACCGAGGCGTTGACGAACCCGACGACGAGGATGCGGCCGGTGAGCCGCAGCGCGGTGCTCACCCGCATCCGGCGGCGCAGCACGCGGACGGCGGCCAGCGCGAGCAACGTGCTGGCCAGCGGCGCGGTCAGCGTGCCGGCGAGCGCGGCCACCCACGGCATGCCCTCGCCGCCGATGGCCTGCTTGACCAGGCCGGCGACGGCGAACGCGCTGGTGATCTCGAGCAGGAAGGCGCCGGCGTTGTACAGCACTCGCCCGGACACCCGCCTGGCCAGCAGGGTGCTGATCCCGGCGACGACGTGCGCGGCGAGCACCACCTCGAACGGCGCGACGAAGAAGCCGATGACGAGCGGGATCTCGGTGAACGAGATGGTCCAGGAGATCCCGCTGCGCACGTCGACGTTGATGCCGAGTTGCTCGGCGAGCAGGAACGCGATCGCCAGCAGCGGGCCGATCCACCACAGGTCGAAGTCACGCTCGAACGGCAGCCACGCTGACACGGCGACCGCGGCGGCGATGCCGGCCGCGAGCACGACCATGGTGTAGACCCGGAACCGACGCTCGTCGGCACGGGCTTCCCGGGAGACCTGGCCACCGTACGGATCCGTCGCGGGTGGGGCTGCAGCCATGGCGGAACCCGTGGAACCGGTGGGGCCGCCGTAGGGCTCCGGCATGCAACCTCCTCTCGTCTGCCGCGAACGAGGGCCTCACTGTACCCCGGTGGGCGTATCTCGGCCTCATTCTGACCACTATGGGATCACCTCTTGGTGAATACGGGGGCAACAAGAGTACGGAAAGCCGACCACCGGGTGACACGTCGGTTGATCCGATCGCCGGGGGTGACCGACCGGTCAGCCAGCTCCTCCGCCGTCGACGCCCCCGGCAGCGCTCGCTCAGGGCGAACGGCCCCGGGAAACAACTCCACGCTCCGGAAAGTTGAGGCTGGTGCACTCAACAGACAGGAGCGTCAGATGAGCCGAACACTGCTCCTCCCCGTTCTCCCGGTCGACGACGACGTCGTGCTGCCCGGCATGGTCGTGCCCGTCGACCTGACCGACGCCGAGGCGCGGGCCGCCATCGAGTCCGCGCGGGCCCGCACCCCGGACACCGCCGCGCTGCCGGGCATCCGGTCGACCCCGCCCGGCAAGGCCGAGGTGCTGCTGGTCCCCCGGGTCGGCGGCGAGTTCGCCGAGGTCGGCACCGTCGCGACGGTCGAGCGGGTCGGCCGGGCCCCCGACGGCGCCGCGGCCGCGCTGGTGCGGGGCACGCGAAGGGCCTCGGTCGGCGGCGCCGCGGACGGTCCCGGCGAGGGCCGCTGGGTGGAGGCCACCGAGCTCGACGAGCCACCGGCCGGAGAGCGGGCGCGGGCGCTGGCCGCCGAGTTCCGGTCGGTGCTCGTCGAGGTCCTGCGGCGCGGGGGCGCGGGGTCCGTGCTCGACGCCGTGCAGCGGCTCGACGAGCCCTCGGCCATCGCCGACCTCGCCGGGTACGCGCCGTACCTGGGCACCGAGCGGAAGCTGGAGTTGCTGCGCACCCTCGACGTGACCGCACGGCTGGAGGCCGCGCTGGCGGCGAGCCGGGAGTACCTCGCCGAGCAGGAGGTCAACGACACCATCCTGAAGGACGTCGCCGAGGGCATGGAGCGGCAGCAGAAGGAGTTCCTGCTGCGCCGCCAGCTCGAGGCGATCCGGAAGGAGCTCGGCGAGCTCGACGGCACCGGCGAGCGGGACGACTACCGGGCCAGGGTCGAGGCGGCCGACCTTCCCGAGCACGTGCGCGCCGCTGCGCTGTCCGAAGTGGACAAGCTGGAGCGGGCCACGGAGCAGTCGCCGGAGAGTGGCTGGATCCGGACGTGGCTGGACACGGTGCTGGAGTTGCCGTGGCACACCAGGACCGCGGACGTCCCCGACATCGCGGCGGCGCAGCGGGTGCTCGACGCCGACCACGCGGGGCTGGCGGACGTGAAGGAGCGGATCGTCGAGCACCTGGCCGTGCGAGCGCGCACGGCCGAGGCCGGCCGGAAGGGCGGTGCCGGCGAGGCCGCCCCCGCCCCGGCGCCGGGACCGGATGGCGGCGGCCGGCCAGGCGTGCGGCGCGGCGGCACGGTGCTCGCCCTGGTCGGTCCACCCGGGGTGGGCAAGACCTCGCTGGGCGCCTCGGTCGCCAAGGCCATGGGCCGGTCGTTCGTGCGCGTGGCGCTGGGCGGGGTCCGCGACGAGGCGGAGATCCGCGGGCACCGGCGCACCTACGTCGGGGCACTGCCGGGTCGCATCGTGCGGGCGATCAAGGAGGCCGGGTCGATGAACCCGGTGGTGCTGCTGGACGAGATCGACAAGGTGGGCGCGGACTACCGGGGTGACCCCACGGCGGCGCTGCTGGAGGTGCTCGACCCCGAGCAGAACCACACCTTCCGCGACCACTACCTGGAGGTCGAGCTGGACCTGTCCGACGTGGTGTTCCTGGCGACGGCCAACGCCGTCGAGACGATCCCCGGGCCGCTGCTGGACCGGATGGAGCTGGTGACCCTCGACGGCTACACCGAGCACGAGAAGGTTGTCATCGGCAGGGAGCACCTGTTGCCGCGGGAGCTGGAGCGGGCCGGGCTCGCCGCCGGCGACGTGCGGATCACCGACGCCGCGCTGCACCGGATCGCGACGGAGTACACCCGGGAGGCCGGGGTGCGCGACGCGAACCGGACGATCGCGAAGGTGCTTCGCAAGATCATCACCCGGGTGGCGCTGGACGAGCTGGCGTTGCCGGTGACCGTGGACGCCGGCGACCTCGACGGCTACCTGGGGCGGCCACGGCACCTCCCCGAGTCGGCGCTGCCGGCGACCGCGCGGCGCACCGCGATTCCCGGCGTGGCCACCGGGCTGGCGGTGACCGGGGCGGGGGGCGACGTCCTGTACGTCGAGGCGTCGCTGGCCGACGCGGAGACCGGCGGCACCGGGCTCACGCTCACCGGGCAGCTCGGCGACGTGATGAAGGAGTCGGCGCGGATCGCGCTGTCCTACCTGCGCTCGCGGGGCGCGGAGCTGGAGCTGCCGGTCGGCGACCTGGCCAACCGCGGCGTGCACGTCCACGTGCCGGCGGGCGCGGTGCCGAAGGACGGCCCCTCGGCGGGCATCACGATGACCACCGCGCTGGCGTCGTTGCTGTCCGGCCGGCTGGTGCGGGCCGAGGTGGCGATGACCGGTGAGGTGTCGCTGACCGGCCGGGTGCTGCCGATCGGCGGGGTGAAGCAGAAGTTGCTGGCCGCGCACCGGGCCGGGCTCACCACGGTGGTCATCCCGCGGCGCAACGAGCCGGACCTCGACGACGTCCCGGCCGAGGTGCTCGACCAGCTCGACGTGCGCCCCGTGGACAGCGTGCGCGAGGTGCTGGAGCTCGCGCTGGAGCCGGCGGCGGCCGCGGTCGCCAAGGCGGCGTAGCCGGTTGTCCGTTCCGGTCGAATTTTGCGGATGAGCTGGCCGCTGACCTGCGGTCCGCGAGGTAGGTCCGGACAGCGGGCGGGCAAGTTGTCCGGACCTACTTTGCGAATTCTTGGGACAACTGATCAGCGTGGGCGTTGATGGTTACAGCGTCGGACGCACGGGGCCTCAGCGGCGGACGGATGCGAGCAGACCAACTGGGGAAAGCATGCCAGCGGCGATACGGCGTTCCTCAGCTTCGCGGATGGCGTTGACGGCATCGGCGGCGCGAGCGGCCGGCTCGATCCAGACACCGCCGCGTCCGTCGACCAGGCGCCACAGGATGCTCGTGACCACCGTGGTCAGGTCGGAGCCGACGCGGCTCAGTGCGGCGATCATGGCGGAGCCTTGGTGGAGGAAGTCGTGACCACCAACCCAGGCATCAAGCAGGTCGCCGGAGGGGAGTTCGGCGTCGAGCAGGCCAGTGGCAACCAGCATCGCGCGGTTGTCGTAGAGGAAATGCGCACCGGTGTGGTCCACCTGCTCCCAAGCGAACTCCTCGATGATGACCTGCCCATCCGGGGTGAGCAATGTGGCCGCATGGGCCAGGATGTCATCCAGACTCTCGGCGTGGTGCAGGGAGCGCGTGAACAGCACGACGTCGTACTCGCCGTAGACGTCATGGACATCGGCCTGGATGACCGGCACGCCACGTTCCCTGGCCGCGGCGGCCATCTCAGCGTCGCGGTCCACGCCGGTGACCTTGTAGCCCAGGTCCGCGAGGGCAGCGGCCAGGGCACCGCGGCCGCAGCCCACCTCAAGGACACGAGCCGGGGGCGCCGGCAGCAGTGGCTTCAGGTGGGCGAGCGTATGGGGCACAGCAACGGTGGTCAGATCCATTCGGGCAACCCTAGATCGCGCCTACGGGATGAGCGATGGGTTATCGGAACGGCCCCGCCAGTCCTCAGCCGCCCCGAACGACACCCCCGAACACCCGAAGCCGGTCCCGACAACCAAGCCCGGAACCCGGACAGCTCAGCCGTACGAACACCGGTGCGGGGAGGGCGCCCCGGGTGAGGGCAGATCGTGGCATCCAGAGAAAAGCACCCGGGACGTCCTCCCGCTCACCGTAACGCGCTCCGCGGGGCTTCGCCGCCCCGCCGGGATCACCCGCGCACCACTGTCCACTTCGGCAAACGCAGCACAACGGGCCTTGCCGGTCGGGCAACCGGACGTTTCGCACGCCCGGAAGTCACCCGATCGCGGCACGCCGAGCGCCACCCCGGCCATCGCGCCCCGGCGGGAAGCTCGTGGGTGCGGGCCACGATCTGTTCACCGCATTGCCCCGTTCCGGACGGCGACAACTCGCGCTCGGCGCCCTACTCTCCGTCTCACCACCACGAGCTCTCCCGAACCCCCACCGGAGGCAGACGTGAAACGGCGGAACTTCCTGCGCGCGGCGGTGATCGGCGCCGGCGTCACCGCGTTCGGCAACACCCTGAGCC
Organism: Amycolatopsis arida; assembly: GCF_900115565.1. Lineage (GTDB taxonomy): Bacteria > Actinomycetota > Actinomycetes > Mycobacteriales > Pseudonocardiaceae > Yuhushiella > Yuhushiella arida. The sequence continues at coordinate 84,808 of NZ_FOWW01000011.1, forward strand.
GGTCCGCGCTGGCGGCGCCCGCGCAGAACGGACCCAGCCCGTACGGACCGCTCCAGCCCGCGGACGCCAACGGCATCCAGCTACCCGCCGGGTTCACCAGCCGGGTGATCGCCCGATCCGGCCGGCGGGTCGCCGGCACCGGCTACACCTGGCACGCCGCGCCGGACGGTGGCGCGGTGTTCGCCGACGGCGAGGGCCCGACGGCTGGCTGGATCTACGTGTCCAACTCCGAGATCACTCCCGGCGGCGGCGCCGGCGCGGTGCGGTTCGACGCCTCCGGCGCGATCACCGACGCCTACCGCGTCCTCGACGGCACCCGGCAGAACTGCGCCGGCGGGGCGATGCCGTGGCGCACCTGGCTGTCCTGCGAGGAGATCGACGGCGGGTACGTGTACGAGTGCGACCCGAACGGTCCCGCGTCGAAGGCGGTGCGCCGCCCGGCGATGGGCCGGTTCAAGCACGAGGCCGCGGCGGCCGACCCGGTACGCAAGGTCGTCTACCTCACCGAGGACGTGTCCGACGGCTGCTTCTACCGGTTCGTCCCGACCACCTGGGGCGACCTCTCGGCCGGCACCCTGCAGGTGCTGGTGGCCGGCTCGGCGACCTCCGGAACGTTCCGGTGGGCCACCGTGCCCGACCCCGACGGCTCGCCCACCCCCACCCGGCGGCAGGTGTCCGGGGCCAAGCGGTTCAACGGCGGCGAGGGGCTGCACTACGCCAACGACACCGCGTGGTTCACCACCAAGGGGGACAACCGGGTGTGGCAGCTCGACCTCACCCGCGACACCTACGAGTTGGCCTACGACGACTCGCTGGTCGATCCGGGTCAGCCGCCGCTGACCGGGGTGGACAACGTCACCGGCTCCTCCTACGGCGACCTGTACGTCGCCGAGGACGGGGGCAACATGGAGATCTGCGTGATCACACCGGACGACATCGTGGCGCCCTTCCTGCGGATCGTCGGCCACGACCGGTCGGAGATCTGCGGCCCCGCCTTCACCCCGGCCGGTGACCGGCTGTACTTCTCGTCGCAACGGGGAACCTCCGGCTGGTCGAGCGGTGGCATCACCTACGAGGTGCGGGGGCCGTTCCGCACCTGACGCCGCGGCGCCGGATCGTGACCGTGCCGGCCGTCGCCGCCCCGGCCGCGCAGCCGGGACACCACGAACCCGGCGACGGCCAGCACGACCAGGCCGATCACGACCTTCTGCGCCACGCCGGCGTAGTCCTGGACGACGTGCCAGCTCTCCCCGAGCAGGTACCCGGCCACGACGAAGATCGCGTTCCACAGCAGGCTCCCGAGCAGAGTGAGCGGCAGGAAGACCCGCATCCGCATCCGGGAGACCCCCGCTGGCAGGGAGATCACGCTGCGGAACAGCGGGACCATGCGGCCGAGGAACACCGCCTTCGCGCCGTGCCGGTGGAACCACGCCTCCGCGCGGTCGAAGTCGGCCGGCCGCAGGAGCGGAACCCCGCCGAACAGTGCTCGGACGCGGGTGGGCCCGAGCCACGCGCCCAGGTAATAGGTCACGAGCGCACCGAGCACGGAGCCCAGTGTGGTCCAGAACAGCGCGCCGGCCAGGCTGAACGTGCCCTGGCTGGCGGTGAAGCCGGCCAGTGGCAGGACCAGCTCGCTGGGGATGGGCGGGAACAGGTTGTCCAGCCCGACGACCACGGCGGCGCCGGGGCCGCCGAGCGACTCCATGAGCTGGACCGCCCAGCCGGCGAGTCCGCCGATCGGCTCGGCGCTGTCGATGTGTGTGACGGTCATGACGGCCTTCCTGAATCGGGATCCGGTGCCGTCGACGCTAGGGAGCGAACGCGGCGGGCACCCTGCGGAACACCACCCGGTGAACTGCGGAAAACCGCAGTATCCGGTCGTCGCCCGCTGGCTAGCCTGGACGCCATGGACATGGCCATCGACGTCGCCGACCGAACGGCGGGAGTCAGCGTCCCCGAGCCCCACCGCCCGTTCCGCGCGACCCTGTGGCGGGCCGCGGGTCTGCCGCTCGGCTGCCTGACCGCGGTCGTCGGGCTCGGGTACGCCGTGCTGGGCGCGCCGGCGCTCCTCGTGCCGCGGCCGCGGGAGTGGGTGCTCCGCGGCGCCACCGCGCTGGCCACCAGGGAACGCGAGCGGATCCGCCGACACTTCGGCACGGCGGGGTTCCGGCACTTCTCCGGTCACCGGGCGCTGGGCTACCTCCTCGCGCGGTCGGTCGTCGGCGCGCTCGGCATGGCCATCGGTTTGCTGATCCTGGCCGGCGCGGCGGCCGGCGCGGTGATGACCTGGCAGGTGGCCACCGGCCGGCCGATCGGCGGCGGCGCCGATCCGGACGGCGCGGACTGGTACGACCCGCTGGTGCTCGTCGGCGGCGGCGCCGTGCTCCTGTACCTCGCGGTGCAGGGCCTGCGCGGCGTGGTGGCGCTCGACTGGCGGTTGACCGAGCTCTTCCTGCGGCCGGCCTCCCGGCAGGTGCTGCGCCGGCTCTCCGACGTGATCGTCAGCAGGGCGGACATGGTGAAGGCGGTCGACGAGGAGCGCCGGCGGATCGAACGGGACCTGCACGACGGCGTGCAGCAGCGGCTGGTCGCGCTGGGCATGTTGATCGGCAGGGCGCGGCGGGCGCGGGAGGAAGGCAGCGGATCGAACCTGCTGCGGCAGGCGCACGAGGAGGCGCAGCAGGCGCTGCGGGACCTGCGCGACGTCGCCTGGCGGGTGTACCCGGCGGTGCTCGACTCGGCCGGCCTGCGCGGGGCGCTCGAGTCGCTGGCGGAGCAGTCGAGCGTGCCGGTGGAGCTGGACTACCAGGCCGGGGACGTGGACGAGACCATGGAGACGACCGCGTACTTCGTGGTCTCGGAGGGGGTGGCCAACGCGACCAAGCACGCGGCGCCGTCGAGGATCCGGGTCGCCGTCGCCACGGCCGGGACGGGACTGCACGTGCGGGTGGTGGACGACGGCGGAGGGGGCGCCGACGTCACCGGCAGTGGGCTGTCCGGATTGGCCCGCCGGGTCAGGGCGGTCGACGGCAGCCTCCGGGTGTCCAGCCCGGCCGGTGGCCCCACCGAGCTGGCGGCATGGCTTCCGCTCGGGCGCTAGCCGTGCGGCTCGGGGGACACGCGTGCGCGTAGTGCTCGCCGAGGACTCGACGCTGCTGCGCGAGGGTCTGGTCCGGCTGCTGGCCGAGGAGGGGCACGAGGTGGTCGCCGCGGTCGGCGACGGCGCGGCCATCGTGCACGCGGCCAGCGCGTTCCGGCCGGACGTGGTGGTCACCGACGTCCGCATGCCGCCCACCCACACCGACGAGGGGTTGCGCGCCGCGCTCGAGATCAGGAGGCGGTGGCCGGAGGTGGGGGTCCTGGTGCTGTCGCAGTACCTGGAGAAGCGGTACGCCACCGAGCTCGTCAATGGTGACGGCGGCCGGGTCGGGTACCTGCTCAAGGACCGGGTGACCCAGGTGGGGGAGTTCCTCGGCGCGCTGGAGCGGGTGGCCGGCGGCGGGGTGGCGTTCGACCCCGAGGTGGTGCGCCGGCTGCTGGCCCGGACGGGCGGTCGGACCCGTTGGGCCGGCTGACCGAGCGGGAGCGGGAGGTGCTCGGGCTGATGGCGCAGGGGCACACCAACGCCGGCATCGCCGGGCAGCTGCACCTCTCCCAGAGCGCGGTGGAGAAGCACGTCAGGGCGATCTTCGACAAGCTCGACCTGGTGGAGGCCGCCGGGTTCAGCCGCAGGGTGCTGGCGGTCCTGCGCTACCTCGACTCCTGATCCGGAATCGCCGGTGCCTACACGTCGGCGGGCTCCCCCGCGAGGGTCTGCCACCACCCGTCCACGGGGGGTGGGGCGTCGACGTCGATCCGCTCTCCCGGGCGGGGCACGGCGAGCGGCACGTCCTGCGCCTTCGCCTCCCGCCACACCCGGTCGGCGGGCTCCTGCCACGGGTGCATGGCCAGCGTGAAGGTCGCCCAGTGCACCGGGATGAGCAGGCCGCCGCGCACGTCGACGTGGGCGGTGACGGCCTCTTCCGGCGTCATGTGGATGTCCGGCCAGTGCGGGGCGTACGCGCCGATCTGGACGAGCGCGGCGTCGAAGGGTCCGTGCCGCTCGCCGATGGCGACGTAGCCGTCGAAGTATCCCGAGTCGCCGGTGTAGAACACCCGGCGGGTGGGGCCGGCGACGACCCACGACGCCCAGAGCGTGCGGTCGCCGGCGAAGCCGCGGCCGGAGAAGTGCTGCGCGGCCTCCGCGGTGATCCGCAAGCCCGCGACGTCGACCGACTCGGTCCAGTCCAGCTCGACGATCCGGTCCTCCGGCACCCGCCACCGCCGCAGGTGGGCGCCGACGCCGAGCGGCACCACGAACGGCGCGCGCTGGGTGCGCACCAGCTCCCGGACCGTGCCGAGGTCGAGGTGGTCGTAGTGGTCGTGGGAGATGAGGACGGCGTCGACCTCCGGCAGGTCGGTCAACGCCTGGGGCGGCTCGTGCAGCCGCCGGGGACCGAGGAACGTGACCGGCGAGCACCGCCGACTCCACACCGGGTCCAGCAGCACCCTGGCCCCGTCGAGCTCGATCAGGCTCGACGAGTGTCCGTACCAGGTGACGTACACCTTGCCGGGTTCGCAGGGCTTGGGCGCGGTGGCGGCGCGCACCAGGGGGACCGGCTCGGCCGGCCGGCGGGGGGTGCGGTCGAAGGCCAGCTCGCGAAGGGCCTTGCGGTAGGTCCCGCGCGGCATGACCTGCCGCGGGACGGTGTTGTGGAACATGCCGTCGCGGAACTGGGGCGACCGGAGCAGCCGTTCCGCGTGCTCGCCGTGCGGCCGCCCGCCCATTGCCAGTCGGACTTCCCGCGCGATCCACGCCGCGCCGCCCACGAACGCCGCCGCAGCCAGCAACCCCTTGCGCATCACCGACCTCCCTTCCCGCTGATCGCCACGCCTTCAGGATTCCACGAGTCGGCCGAAGCCACCGTCTGCGCGACCCGGGCTGGGGTGGGTGTCAGGAGAGGAGGTTGGCGAGGTAGGCGACGAAGAATCCGGCGACCATCAGCACGAGCACGGCGATCACCACGATCGCGACCACCGGCATGGACCTCGGCTGGTCCGGCTCGCGGTGCGCGGTCCCGGACACCTGCGCCGACTCCGGTGGCGTCTCCCCCGGCGGCACCCCTCCCCCGGGTTCCAGCCCGGGGGTCCGCTCGGGCTCCGGGTCCGGCGGCACGTCGTCCGGCTCGGGATCCCGTGATTCGGTCGCCATGGCCCCGGAGTACCCGAAGGCCGGCGGGCCAATCCGGACGTGTGCCGGCTCACCTCCGGCCTCGGCACGCACCCTCCCGCAGGCGCGGGAAGCGAGGACCCCGCCGGCGGTTCGGGCTCGCGTGCCCGGGGAACCCCGAGGCCGTGCCCGGCAGTGTCTTCCGCTTCGCGTTCGATCCGAGGTTCGCCTCGGTGCTGCGGCTGGCCGGTGTCCGGCCGGACAACTGCTACGTGGCGGTCGAGGGCGCCGAGTTGGTGGCGCGCTTCGGGCGCTGGCTGGTGCGGACGCCACGGGCCAACGTGCGCGACGCGCGGGTCACCGGCCCGTACTCGGCGCTCCGGGCCGTCGGCGTCCGGCTGTCGCTGGCCGACCGCGGCCTGACCTTCGGCACGAACGCCGACGCCGGCGTCTGCGTCGAGTTCGGCGAACCGGTGCGCGGCGGCGATCCGTTCGGCCTGCTCCGGCACCCCGCGCTGACCGTGACCGTGGCGGAGCCGGAGGCCCTTGCCGCCCAGCTCGGTCGCATGTGCCCGGGAGCCCGGTGAGCTCGCGCAGCCAGCTCGCCGGCCGGAGTGGCGCGAACCGCGAGCCCCGACCACCCGTGCCCGACTAGGGGTTTCCGCCGCGCACAGCACCCGGTGGCCCAGTGCCGTCAGGTAGTCGGCGAGCTCCGGCGGCTCGTGCACCTCGAACCCGCACCCGAGCAGGGTCAGCCGGAACGCCAACCACTCCAGCGTGTCCGTGTGCCCGCGCAGCCGGCAGGTGTGGGCGTCGAGCGGCTCGATGTCGGCCGGGGTGTCGCCGATCCGGCCGGCCACGACCTCGGCCGGGGCATGCAGCGTGGCGACCGCGGTCGTCGTCGTACCCGACCAGGTACCAGCGCCGGCGGTCGGCGACCAGCCGGTGCGGCTCCACCAGCCGCGCGCTGTCCACGCCGTCCCCGACCGGTAGCGGAACCGCGTGCGGTCGCCGGAGCCGGACGCGTTTGCCGCTGCTGCTCACCCACGGCTGGCCCAACTCGGTGGTCGAGTACCTGAACCTGGTCGGCCCGCTCACCGACCCCGGGGCCCACGGCGGCGACCCGCGGCAGGCGTTCCACGTGGTGGCGCCGTCGGTGCCCGGGTTCGGCTTCCCAGGGCGGTGATCTGGGTGCGTACGTCGCACCGGCCGTGGCGAAGGCCGACCCGGAGCGGGTGGTCGGCGTGCACGTGGAGGGCGGGTTGGGCTTCCCGTCCGCGGCGGACGTGGCGGCGATGACCGACGCCGAGCGGGCGGAGTTCGAGGAGCTGATGCGGTGGGCCGGCAACGGGGTGGACCACCACGCACTGCTGCGGGCGGCGCCGCGGACGTTCGCCTACGGCTGGAACGACTCGCCGATGGCGCTGCTGGCGTGGATGGCGCAGAAGTTCCAGGAGTTCACCCCGTCGGTGGAGCTGCCGGAGCACGCGATCGACCGGGACCTGCTGCTCACCAACACCAGCGTGTACTGGTTCACCGGGACGTCGGGCTCGTCGTCGTGGTTCATGTACGAGAGCACTGAGTTCTCCTGGCCGGAGGGGCAGTCGCTGGTGCCGACCGGGGTCTACGGCGGTGGGCCGGACCTGTTCCGCCGCCTCGCCGAGCGGGACAACGACGTCGTGTACTGGCCGGAGGGCAACCCGGGCGACCACTTCGTGGCGATGGAGGTGCCCGACGCGCTGGCCGCCGACATCCGCACCTTCTTCGCCAAGGTCAGGTAAGCCGGTCCGGAGACGGCGAACGCCCCGGTGACCTGTTCGCGCAGGTCACCGGGGCGTTCGTGGTGGTGTGGCGGGTGAGGGATTCGAACCCCCGAAGGCTGAGCCGTCTGATTTACAGTCAGATCCCTTTGGCCGCTCGGGCAACCCGCCGAGACCGGGCGCGCCCGGCCGACAGACAGCGTACCCAATGCCATGGCGGCGCCGACAGCGGGTATCGACCCGACTAGGGTGGGGGCGTTCCGACCGGCCGAACGACGAGGTGTGTGAGCACGTGGCGGATCCCTCTTTCGACGTGGTGAGCAAGGTCGACCGCCAGGAGGTGGACAACGCGCTGAACCAGGCGAGCAAGGAGTTGTCCACCCGGTTCGACTTCCGCGGCACCGGCGCCGCCATCGCGTGGGCCGGCGAGGAGGCGGTCACCATCGAGGCGGAGACCGAGGAGCGCGCCAAGGCCGCCGCCGAGGTCTTCAAGGAGAAGCTGGTCAAGCGCGGCATCTCGCTGAAGGCGTTCGACGCCGGCGAGCCCACGCTGTCCGGCAAGGTCTACAAGATTAACGGCAAGATCCTCCAGGGCATCGCCGCGGACAAGGCCAAGCAGATCGCCAAGTACATCCGCGACGAGGGCCCCAAGGGCGTCCAGGCGCAGATCCAGGGCGACCAGCTCCGGGTGTCCGGCAAGAAGAAGGACCACCTGCAGGACGTCATCGCGCTGCTGAAGGACAAGGACTTCGGCATCGCCCTGCAGTTCACCAACTACCGGTAACCGGACGGGGCGGCCTTCGTTGCGCCCGCCGCCCGACCCCTGGGTCGCACAGCCATCCAGGAGTCGGGTGGCGGCGGGAGCTCGGGCCCGGCTCTCTCGCGAGTACTCGTCGGCGAGGGGCGCATCCGCGAGGTCCCTGGGACCGGCCGCCCCGGTACGAGCGGCCCGCCCCAGTCCTTACGACAACCGGTGCCCGACCCACAGCTCCCCTCTCGTGCCGGTGGACGACGGCCGCACCGTGTCGCGGATCGCCGCCGACTCCGACCCCGACGGGGAGTGCCGCGCGTACGCCGGCAGCGGCCCGCTGGACTGATCCCCGAGCGGGGTCGGCAGGCCCCCCGATAGTGTGGTCGGCCGGAGGACCACACGGGCGAGGGACAGGAGCAACGCATGCGGGGCATCGTGCTGGCCGGCGGCAGCGGGACTCGGCTGCATCCGATCACCCAGGCGGTGTCGAAGCAGCTGCTCCCGGTCTACGACAAGCCGATGATCTACTACCCGCTGTCGGTGCTGATGCTCGCCGGCATCCGCGACGTGCTGGTCATCTCCACCCCAACCGACCTGCCCAACTTCCGCCGCCTGCTCGGTAACGGCACGCAGTACGGGCTGCGGCTGAGCTACGCCGAGCAGCCGAGCCCCAACGGGCTGGCCGAGGCGTTCCTGATCGGCGCGGACTTCGTCGGCACCGACGACGTCGCGCTGATCCTCGGCGACAACATCTTCCACGGCCAGGACTTCGCCAGGCGGCTCCAGCGCGAAGTGTCCACTCTGGACGGCTGCACGCTGTTCGGCTACCCCGTCAAGGACCCGCAGCGCTACGGGGTGGGCGAAGTGGACGGTGAGGGCAGGTTGGTGTCCATCGAGGAGAAGCCGGCCCGGCCGAAGTCCAACCGGGCCATCACCGGCCTGTACTTCTACGACAACCAGGTGGTGGAGATCGCCCGCGGACTGCGCCCCTCCCCGCGCGGCGAGCTGGAGATCACCGACGTCAACCTCGCCTACCTGCGGCAGGGCCGGGCGAAGCTGCTCGACCTCGGCCGCGGCTTCGCCTGGCTGGACACCGGAACCCACGACTCGCTGCTGGAGGCCGCCCAGTACGTCCAGGTGATCGAGCACCGCACCGGCGTGCGGATCGCCTGCCTGGAGGAGGTGGCGCTGCGGATGGGCTACATCGACCCCGACCAGTGCCTCGCGCTCGGCCGCAAACTGGCCAAGTCGGGCTACGGCGAGTACGTGGTGACCCTCGCCCGCAACGCCGGCGCCACCGGCTGAGCCGCGCCCCGACCAGGGCGAACACGGGTCACAGGCCCCGGCCGGCCATCTCCTCCAGCCGGCGCACCCTGTCGGCGATCGGCGGGTGCGTCGCGAACAGCTGGGACAGCCGCTCCCCCGGTCGGAACGGGTTGGCGATCATCAGGTGGGACTGCGACACCACCCGTGGCTCCGGGGCCAGCGGCGCGGCGCGGGTGCCCCGCTCGAGCTTGCGCAGCGCCGAAGCCAGCGCCAGCGGGTCGCCGGTGAGCTCGGCGCCGGAGGCGTCCGCCTCGTACTCCCGCGACCGGCTGACCGCCATCCGCACGACACCGGCCGCGATCGGGCCGAGCAGCACCAGCAGCAGCGCCACCAGCGGGTTCGCGCCCTCGCGGTTGCCGCCGCCGAACATGCCGGTGAACAGCGCCAGGTTGGCGACGACGCTCACCACGCTGGCCAGCGCGCCGGCCACGCTGGAGATCAGGATGTCCCGGTTGTAGACGTGCGACAGCTCGTGGCCGAGCACGGCCCGCAGCTCCCGCTCGTCCAGCAGCTCGAGGATTCCGCTGGTGCAGCACACCGCCGCGGTGCGCGGGTTGCGGCCGGTGGCGAACGCGTTCGGCGCCGTCGTGGGGCTCACGTAGAGGCGCGGCATCGGCTGCCGGGCGGAGGTGGCCAGCTCCCGCACGATCCGGTACATCGCCGGCTGCTCCGCCTCGGACACCGGGCGGGCCCGCATCGCCTTCAACGCCAGCTTGTCCGAGTTGAAGTACGCGTAGGCGTTCATCGCCAACGCGACCACGAGGCCGACGAAGATCGCGGTGCGGCCGAAGATCGCGCTGATCCCCACGATGATGGCACTGAGGAGGCCGAGCAGCAGTGCGGTCTTCAGCCCGTTGTGGTGCCTGTGCACTCCGCACACCTCCTTCGCGCTTGGTCCACCCGGTCAACGCGGGCCGCGAGAGTCGAGTTCCACCCGATCCTGGGTGGAACCTCCGGCCGGCACAACCCCAGGTCACGGACGTGTCCCGCCGCCGAGCGCACCCAGGGCGGAGTGCCCCGCGTCACGTCGGGGTCGAGCCGAACTGCGGCGTAGATCACCCGCGAGGAGAACGACGGACTCCCCGAACCGGACGCTGGCGGTGACCACCGCCACCACCTCTCGCCGCGCCCACGTGGGCCCGCCGGAGACGGCACGCTGTCCTTCGTGGACACCGGCGTGTCCGGCCACGGCTCACGGTCTCCCTGGGGACCACAGTGGACGTCGAGGAGATGAACGACGCCATGGTCGGGTCCACGTCAGCAACTCCTCGCCGGGCGGTGTCCGTTCTCGACGTCAACGGGTCGCCGCGGTGGTGCCCGACGAGGGCGCAGGGTCGCACTGGGCGATGGCCGGCCCCGGCCGCGACGGGCGGCACGTCATCGACTCCGGCATCCATCACACGTCCGTCCTGGGCGACGCGGCGCCGACGAAGGTGGTGGCCGTCCTGCTGCGCGGCGCCGCGCCGACCGTCGCCGTGCGCACCAGCACGCCCGCAGGTGTTCGTCCCCCCATCCGCCGCACGACGCCCTCGTGGTCGTGGCGGGTTTCTGACAGGCTGAGTCCAGCAGGCGCGAGGAATCGGGGGAGGGAGCCGTGATGTCCGGCTACCGGCCGCGTGGCGGGCGGCAGCCGGACACCGCCGCCGTCGCCAACCTCCTCGCCCATGCCGGCGCCGAGGCGGCCACCGAGCCGCTGGTGCTGCTCGCGGCCGGCGGCATCGCCGCGGGCTACCGGCTCGACGAGTTCACCCCCGACGGCAGCCGGCGCGTGATACTGGGGTTTCGCGCCAGCTGGCGCCGACCGCACCGGTGGCTGACGACATCCGCAGAGCGGTTGGCGCTGCGGACGCATCGTGCCGTCACCGCGCGCGGTGCCGCCCGCCGGCTGTCCGGCGAGTTGGCCGGTGGCCGGCCGGCGCTGGTGCTCGCCGACCGCTGCCGGCTCGGGCACTGGCACCTGGCCGACGCGGCGGACGGCGACGTCACGCACTGCCTCGTGGTCACGACGGCCGGCGGTGACCGGGTGTGCCTGGACGACCGCAACCTGACTCCGCTGACCGTCGAGCGCCCGGTGCTCGACGCCGCGCGACGTGGTCCTGGTCGGACCACCACGGTGCTGGCGGCCGCGGTCTCCGCCGATCGGCTGGCCGGTGCGGTGCGGGCCGGGCTCGCCGAGTGCGTCGCGGGGCTGGCCGCCGACGAGTCCTGGGCGCGGTGGGCCGACCTGCTCCTCGACGAGCGCGCGGGCAAGGGGTGGCCGACGGTGTTCGCCGACCGGCGCGGGCTGGTCGGCGCGCTGCTGGAGGTCTGGACCGCGGTCGGGCCGGCCGGGGTGGGCGGCGGCCACCTGCGAGACCGGTTCGCCGACGGCCTCGCCGAGGCCGCGCCGCTGCTCGCCCTGCCCGCGCTCGAGGAGCAGGTGCCGCGCTGGCGGGACGTCGCCGCGCGCTGGGCCGCGCTCGCCGAGGCCGCGCTGCCCACGGACGTGCCCGAGTTCGACTGGATGCGCGGGCTCGCGCTGCGGGTGCGGGACGGGGTGCGTGCCGGCGACGCGGGCAGGGCCGACGCCGCCGAGGCGGCCATCCAGCTGCGCCGGCTGCGTGACCACCACGATGCCGAAAGCCCGTTCACCGACCGGCAGGCGAGGGCCCTGCTGCTGGACCTCGGGCAGCGGCTGCGGGATCTCGCGGCCGTGGAACGTTCGGCCGTAGCCGAGTTGGCCGCGGTGGTGGCAGACTGACTCCCGTCTTCGTGCTGGGGGGTCGATCATGCGGGTGCCGAAGCGGCGGCGGGTTCTGGATGTCTTCGCGCTCACCCTCGCGCTCGTGCTGGGTGCGTCGGTGGTGTTCGCGCAGGACGGGACGGACGGCGCGGCGGGCGCCGACGGGCGCGGCGTGGTGGTGATCCGGGACGCCGCGCTGGTGCTGACCATGGATCCCGCCATCGGCCAGGGCCCGCTCGGCGCGCTGACCGGCGCCGACGTGGTGCTGGAGCGGGACCGGATCCGCGCGGTGGGCGAGAACGCGGCCGAGTCGGCGGGGCGGGGCGCGCGGGTGATCGACGGCCGTGACCGGATCGTGCTGCCCGGGTTCGTCGACCTGCACACCCACCTGTGGCAGTCGTTGATCCGTGGCTGCGCGACCGATCAGGAGCTCAACGGCTGGCTGGCCGGGTGCGTGCTGCCGCTCTACGGCTCGCCGGTGAGCGGGACGGAGGCCTACGCCGGCGCCCGCCTGTCCACTGTGGACAGCGTCGGAACCGGGGTGACCACGGTGACCGACTGGTCGCACGCGTTCAACGCCGACTTCGCGCGAGGCAACCTGCGGGCGCTGGAGGAGTCGGGGCAGCGGTACGTGTTCGCCTACGCCGCCAACCGGCAGCCGGAGACGCTGGAGGAGATCCGGCGGGTGCGGCGCGAGGTGATCGAGCGGAACCCGCTGGCGAACCTGCAGGTCGCGGTGCACCCGGCGCGGCACAACCTGGCGAACACGATCGCGGCCGAGCAGCTGGCCCGGGAGCTGGGGGTGACGCTCAACGTGCACCTGCACGAGTCGCCGGCGGATCCGGCGACCGGGCAGATGGAGGCGCTGCGGGAGGCCGGCGCGCTGCGGCCGGGGTTGCTGACCAACCACACCATCCAGATGACCGACGCCGAGCTGGACGAGCTGGCCGCGCACGACGTGCGGGTGGCGCACAACCCGCTGTCGAACATGCGGCTGGCCTCCGGGGTGGCGCGGGTGCCGGACATGCACGCGCGCGGGATCAAGGTGGGGCTCGGGCTGGACGGCGGCACGAACGACACCAACGACATGTTCAACGACATGCGCGCGGCGGTGGGACTGCAGCGGGCCACCAGCAACGACCCGACCCGCTACCCGACGCCGGCGGACGCGCTGCGGATGGCGACGCTGGGTGGCGCGGAGGTGCTCGGCCTCGAGGACGAGATCGGCTCCCTCACCCCGGGCAAGCAGGCGGACCTGCAGGTGATCGACACCCGACGGGCGAACTTCGCGCCGCGGGTGGACTGGGTGAGCCAGCTGGTGTTCAACGGGCAGCCGGGCAACGTGGAGTGGGTGTTCGTGGCCGGGAGCGCGCTGAAGCGGGACGGCCGCGTGGTGGCCGACGTCGACCGCATCCTGCGCGAGGCCCAGGAGTCCGCCGACCGGGTCCGGAAGCTGCTCGGCCGCTGAGTTCCGTCGGCCGGGCCGCAACCTCCTGTCAGGCAGTACACGGATGGGAGAACTCCCGCCCAGGATGATCAGAAGGTGGTATATTTTCTGGTATGTTTTCGTACCCTCCGGCGGAGGATGTTCTTCGAGACCTCGGCGACAAGGTTGTCGGCGCCCTGGTAGACGCCACGAAGGCCGCACGTGACGACTTGGCGGAGTATCGGCTGACACACGCAGCTTGGGTAGCCGACCACTCCGAACGAGGCCTCGCGAACTGGATCCATGACCGGCTGTGGGCCCATCTACGCCGCGAGCTCACCGATGTTGACCAGGTGAGCTTGACGGATCTGGGCAACAAACGCGAGGTGACGGTCGGACTCCGATACCGAGCCAGGGTGAAGCGCCATGATCTGACGGACAAGGTCCGGTCGTACCCGACCAAGGCAGCGGTCGCGTTCTGGACCCAGTCCGACACGTTGGAGGGACTCGAAGAGATCCGTCTGGGGTTCGGCTACCGGTGGGACCCCGAGGAGCGGCTCATTGGTAGCACAGTGATCTCCTTACGCGACGGTCTGGACAAGGAGACGGTGTGGGCCGTGGTGGTGGATATTGAGAGCACGGCGGGCACGACCACGTTCACCTGGGAGCCTGTTGACCCGTCGCTGCCCCAGATCGACCTGTACGAAACGGCAGAGAACGTCGAAGAGGACGATCTGTGAACAACTTCGGGGAAGTCCTGGAAACTCTACGCCGAGCGCAGGGCTTCACTCAGGACGATCTGCTGGAGAAGATCAACGTCACGCAAGCGGCGCTGTCGCGGTATGAGAACAACCTTCGGATGCCCGATACCGAGGTGATCGAGCGCCTCGCCCGGACGCTGGGTGTCACGCCCGCATTTCTCACTCGCGACCACAGAGTCCGCGGCGCCTTGGCCGTCGATGCTCATATGCGACGCCAGCGAACCACGAAGGCATCCTTGTGGCGCCGACTGGAAGCCCGGCTGAACAAGTACCGGCTGCACATATCCACACTGTTCGAGGAGGTGTCGATGCGGGCAGAACAAACCGTGCCCACATTTGACCCCGTTGACACTTCCCCGGTCCAGGCCGCGTTGATGGTCCGAGCCCAGTGGCGCATGCCGGTTGGCCCCGTACGCAACCTGACTCGCTGGCTGGAAGCCGCCGGCTGTGTGGTCCTGGAGGAGAACTTCGGCACGTCTCGCATTGATGGGATGTCGCAATGGATCGATGACCATCCAATCATGTTGATCAACAACGCGGTGCCGACGGACCGCAAACGCCTCACCCTCGCCCACGAACTCGGGCACCTCGTGCTCCATAATGGCCTGGCAACAGATGATCCCGAGCGCGAAGCCAATGAATTCGCGGCGGAACTTCTGATGCCTGGCCACGTGATCAAGCCAGATCTGTGCCCAGCAACTATTGGGCGTCTGCGTGACCTCAAGCGTGTGTGGGGTGTGTCCATGCAAGCACTGTACGAACGCGCCTACAGCCTGGACATGGTGACCAGTACCGAGAGGGCAACTTTCTACAGGTCGATGAACGCCCGCGGTTGGAAAACGATGGAGCCGGACAGTGATCTTCTTGCACCCGAAACACCGCAACTCGTCACTTCTATCGGCAGCACTTTACGCTCGAAAGGGTTGAGCGACCGCGAGATCGCGAGTCGTGCGGGGTTCACCGAGGACTCGCCCGACAACCCGTTCCTTGCCCCAACTCGGCACCTGCGGGCCGTGTAGCGGCCCGGTGGTCCGCACGTTCACCGGGCCGACGAGCTTCACGCACATCGGCGCCTCTGCTGTGGTCAGCTCCCGCGGAGCGGGCGTCGGCGGCGGGTGGACAGCAGGGCCAGCGCGAAGCACGCCACCGCCGCCAGGCCGATCGCCCCGGCGACCGAGGTGTCCAGCGCCACCGCGGCCCGCTGCCCGGCGAACGCGCTCACCCACCCCACGGCCACCGCCACCACGAGCATGCTGCTCAACCGCCGGGTGAGCAGCTGCGCCGTCACCGCCGGCACGACGAAGAACGTCACCACCAGGATCGCGCCCACGCTGTCGAACGCGACCACCGCCAGCCCGGCCACCACCACCAGCAATGCCCTCCCGACCGCGCGCCCCCGCAGGCCGGACAGCTCGGCGAACTCCGGGTCGAAGCTGCTCGCCTGCAGCGGCCGCCAGAACAGCACCACGAACAGCACCGCCAGCACCGCCGCCGCCCCCGTGGTCACCAGCGACTTCGGCACCGGCGTGTCGAACACGGTGCGCAGCGGCGCGAACGTGATCTCCCCGTAGATCGCCGCGTCGAGGTCGAGGTGCACGCCGGACGCGAACTCCCCGATTCCCAGCACCCCCAGCGAGAACAGCGCCGGGAAGATCAACGCCAGCGCCGCGTCGGAGGCCACCACCCCGGTCCGCCGCAACCACTCGAACCCCAGCACGCACAGCACGCCGAACGCCGTCGCGCCCAGGATAGTCAGCGGCGTCGACCGCTGCCCCGACAGCAGGAAGATCAACACGATCCCGGGCAGCACCGCGTGGCTCACCGCGTCCGGCAGCAACGCCTGCCGGCGCAGCACCAGGAAGCTGCCCAGCACCCCGCACGCCGTCGCCAGCAACCCGCCGATCAGCACGATCCACACGTCGTCGGCGCTCACGGCCCCTCCTCGCTGGCGCTCGTCGGCGGCGTTCGCCAAGGCTGCTGTGTTGAATGGTTCGCTTCGCAAGCTCCGCTCACGGCCCCTCCCCGCTGGCACTCGTCGACGGCGTTCGCCAAGGCTGCTGTGTTCAACGGTTCGCTCCGCAAGCTCCGCTCACACCCCCTCCTCGCTGGCACTCGTCGGCAGCGTTCGCCAAGGCTGCTGTGGTCAACGGTTCGCTCCGCAAGCTCCGCTCACACCCACCACCCCGCCCGCGTCACGCCCGCGCCCCCGCCCGCCGGCGCCGCACCCTGGCCAGCACGCCGCGCCGCGGCGCCGCCAGCACCGACACCACCGCCACCGCCGTGGCCAGCAACACGATCACCGGCCCGGCCGGCAGCTCCGCCCGCCCGGACAGCACTCCCCCGACCGCGCCGGACACGGCTCCGACTACCCCCGCCAGCGGCACCAGCGTCTCCAACCGCCTGGTCACCTGCCGCGCCGCGACGGTCGGCGCCACCAGCAGCGCCACCATGAGGATCGCCCCCACGGTTCGGATGCCCAGCACCACGGCCACCACCAGCATCGCCGTGCTCGCCAGGTCCACCGCCCGCGCCGGGATCCCGGCGACCGCGCTGAAGCCGGGATCGAAGCTCGCCGCGCGTAGCACCCGGAACCAGACCACCACACCGGCCAGCGTGATCCCACCCAGCACCAGCGTTCCGACGATGTCCCGCTCGACCATCCCCGCGGCCTGGCCGAGCAGGTACGCGTTGAGCCCGCTCTGCCGGCTGTCCCCCGTGCCGGCGGCGTAGGTCAGCAACACGATCCCGCTGGTCAGCGACACCGACAGCACCACGCCGATTGCCGCGTCCGGCCGGATCCGCCCCGCCCGCTCCAACCCGATCATCGCCAGCGCCGCGGCCCCCGCCGACACCGCGCCCCCGAGCAGCAGCACCTCCGGCACCTTCGCCCCGGTCAGCAGGAACGCGAGCACCACACCGGGCAGCGTGCCGTGGCTCATCGCGTCGCCGAACATGCTCCGCTGTCGCAGCACCGCGAACGGCCCCAGCGCCCCGGCGACGAACCCGAGCACCGCGGTCCCGACCACCACCACGGCGTCCGGGTAGGACAGGGGCAGGGCGTCGAGCAGGGCGCCCATCACGCCCGCACCCTGCCGGACAGCGGGGCGATCCCGTAGGCGCGCTCCAGGTGCTCCGGGGTGAGCACCTCGGCACACGGGCCGTCGGCGACCAGCCCGCCGGCGAGCAGCACCGCGTGGTCGAACCGGTCCCGCACGGTCCGCAGGTCGTGGTGCACGGCGACCACCGAGCGGCCCTGCCCGCACAGCTCGGTGAGCAGGTCCAGCAGCACCGCCTCGGTGCGGGCGTCCACCGCGGTGAACGGCTCGTCCAGCACCAGCAGATCGGCCTCCTGCGCCAGCGCCCTGGCCAGGAACACCCGCTGCCGCTGCCCGCCGGAGAGCTCGTCGAGGGGCTCGTCGGCGAGGTCGGCGACGCCCACCCGGTCCATCGCCGCGGCCACCGCGGCGTCGTCGGCCTCGGTGAGCCGGCGGAACCACCCGCGGTGCGGGTAGCGCCCCATCTCCACCACCTGCACGGCGGTGATCGGGAAGTCGGCGGTCACCGCGTCCTGCTGCGGAACGTAGGCCACCCGGCGGCGCACCCGTTTCAACGGCTGGCCGAGCAGCCGCACCTGGCCGCGTACCGCGGGCACCAGCCCCAGCGCGGCCTTCACCGCGGTGGACTTGCCCGCCCCGTTCGGCCCGACGATCGCGGCCAGCACCCCGGCCGGCACGTCCAGGTCGAGGTCGCGCAGCACGACCCGGCCGCCGTAGCCGGCGCTCACCCCGCGCAGGGACACGGCCGGGATCGGCTCGGCCGTCGTGCTCGTCACCGTCTCCACCACGTCACGCCAACCCTTCGGCCAACCGGTGCGCGTTCGCCCGGACCATCCCCAGATAGCTGCCCGCGGGCGTGCCGTCGTCGCCGGCGGAGTCGGAGAACAACTCGCCGCCGATCCGCACGTCGCCGCCGCGCTGCCGGACCGCCGCCAGCACCGCCTCCAGGGTCTGCCGCGGCACGCTCGACTCCACGAACACCGCGGGTACCCCGCTGGCGAGGAGTTCGTCGGCCACCCTGCTGATGTCGGCGGTGGTGGCCTCCTCCTCGGTGGAGATGCCCTGGATCGCCACCACCCGCACGCCGAACGCCCTCCCGAAGTAGCGGAACGCGTCGTGTGAGGTCACCAGGGTCCGCCGGTGCTCCGGGACCAGCGCCAGGATCCGCGCCACCTCGTCGAGCAGGCCCAGCACCTCGCCGCGATACCGGTCGGCCCGCTCGCGGTAGCCGGCGGCGTGTGAAGGGTCGAGCCGGGCCAGCTCCTCGGCGATGACGTCGACCACTTCGGCCCACAGCGCCGGGTCGAACCAGATGTGCGGGTCGTGCTCCTCGGCCGCGGGCGCCCCGGCGGCGGGCTCGAGCAGCCGGTCGGCCGGGAGCCGCTCCCCGACGAGCAGCACCGGCTTGCTCCGCGCGACGTCGGTGAGCACGTGCTGCATCGCGCCCTCGAGGTAGAGGCCGACGCCGACGACCAGGTCGGCCCGGCGCATCTGCTCGAGGTCGCCGGCCCTGGCCTGGTAGAGGTGCGGGTCGACCCCCGGCCCCATCAGCCGGACGGTGTCGACCCACTCCCCGCCGACCCTGCGCACCGTGTCGTCGAGGAAGGTCGTGGTGGTGACCACGTGCAGCACGCCGCCCGAGGCCGCGGCGCCGGCGGTGTCGGCGCGCACCGCGTAGCCGACCGTGCCGGCCAGCGCGAGCGCGAACCCCACGCCCAGCGCGGTCAGCCGCCGCCGGGTGCGCTGCCGTGCGCGCCGCCGCCGCATCCCCGCCGAGCCCATGCCATCCAGGTAAGCACGCGAAATTCGGCGGCGCAACGATCAATGTTCGCCGTGCCGAACACAAGCTCCGCGCCGCACCGCGTCACGCAGGCTTCGCCGCGGTCGGGCGGCGGGGGTGGCGAGGCTACTTGCGCAGCTCCATCGTGCAGCACTTGGGGCCGCCACCGGCCTTGCGCAGCTCGGAGACGTCCACCAGCACCGGTTCGAAGCCACGGTCGGCGAGCCGCTCGGCCAGGCCGGTCGCCTCCTTCGGCAGCACCACGTTGCGCCCGTCGGACACGCCGTTCAGGCCAAGGCACTCCGCGTCGGCGGCGTCGCCGAGCACGGCGTCCGGGAACAGCCTGCGGAGCACGCGCCGCGAGCCCGGGGAGAACGCGTCCGGGTAGTAGGCGACCTGCGCGGCCGCGGACTCGGTCTCCTCGGCGAGCACGAACAGCGCGGTGTCCAGGTGGTAGTACCGGGGGTCGGTGAGCTGGAGCGACACCACCGGGACCCCGAGCACCTCCTGCGCCTCGGCGTGCGCGGCGGGGTCGGTGCGGAAGCCGGTGCCGGCCAGCAGCAGTCGCCCCGTCCAGGCGAAGTCCCCCTCGGCCTCGTTGACCATGGTGGGCATGGTGACGTCGCGGTAGCCGTGCTCGACGAACCAGCGCCGGAAGTGCTCGGCCTCGGCCGCGCGCTGCGGGGCGCGGAACCGGGCGCCGAGCACCCTGCCGTCGACGACCGTGCCGGAGTTCGCGGCGAACACCATGTCCGGAAGGTCGGGCTGGGGCTCGATCTCGTCGACCGTGTGCCCGAACCGGCGGTAGGTGTCGCGCAGCTCGGCCCACTGCGCCATGGCGCGGTCGCGGTCCACCGGCCGACTCGGGTCCATCCACGGGTTGATGGCGTAGTCGACCGCGAAGTACCGCGGCGGGCACATCAGGTAGTGGCGAACGGTGGGCAGCCGAACAGCGGAGGTCGCAACAGCCGTCATGGAATGCAATGTAAGAGCGGAGATCATCGCAAGCAATCGCTGTTTCTTGCGCGTTGCTGTGCTAAACATTGCGCATGAACACGCTCGACCAGAGGATCATTTCGTGCCTGGTGGCCAACGCGCGCTCCAGCTACGCCGAGATCGGCAAGGTGGTGGGCCTGTCCGCCCCGGCGGTCAAGCGCCGGGTGGACCGGCTGCTCGAGACGGGCGTGCTGCGCGGCTTCACCGCGGTGGTGGACCCGGAGGCGCTGGGCTGGGGCACCGAGGCCTTCGTCGAGGTGCACTGCCGGGGCAACGTCGCGCCGGCCAGGATCCGGGCGAGACTGGAGCCGTTGCCCGAGGTCGTCGCGGCCTACACGGTGTCCGGCGCGGCGGACGCGATCGTGCACCTGCGCGCCGCCGACATCCACCACCTGGAGACCGCGCTGGAGCGGGTGCGCGGACTGGAGATCGTCGACCGGACGGTCTCCACGGTCGTGCTGTCCACACTGTTGGAACGCCCGCCGAACCCGGACAGAACCTGACACCATGGAGGGGTGACTGGGGCGCCGGCCGGTGTGCCGATGTGGTGCGCGACACGGCCGAAAACGAGAACATGTTCTATGTTGGCAGGCGGCCGGGGTGCCCGGCCGCCCGGTCCGGCTAACTGTTACCATGAGTCACAGGTAAGTCGGGTCACACGACCCGACTTGGGCACGAAACAACAAGTAATCTCGAAGTACAGGCGCCAGTGTGAGAAGTGTCCCAACCCACGACCACCCGCCACTGGCCCGTCAGTCGGGAGAGAGGTATCCCCTGCCCATGAGTGACAACAACGGCAACGGGGTGCTGTCGGCGAGTCGCCGCACCGAGGTGAACCGGCTGGACCGGGTGGTCATCCGGTTCGCCGGCGACTCGGGCGACGGCATGCAGTTGACCGGCGACCGGTTCACCTCCGAGGCCGCGGCCTTCGGCAACGACCTCGCCACGCTGCCGAACTTCCCGGCGGAGATCCGGGCCCCGCAGGGCACCATCCCAGGCGTGTCGTCGTTCCAGGTGCACTTCGCCGACTACGACATCCTGACCCCGGGCGACCGGCCGGACGTGCTGGTGGCGATGAATCCCGCGGCGCTGAAGGCGAACATCGCCGACGTGCCGCGCGGCGGCACGGTCATCGTCAACACCGACGAGTTCACCAAGCGCAACCTGACGAAGGTGGGCTACACCGGCGACCCGCTCGACGACGACGCGCTCTCGGCGTTCGAGGTGCACCGGGTCGCCATGTCGACCCTGACCCAGGGCGCGCTCGCCGACACCGGGCTGGGGAAGAAGGACGCCGAGCGCTGCAAGAACATGTTCGCGCTCGGCCTGCTGTCGTGGATGTACCACCGGCCCACCGAGGGCACCGAGCGGTTCCTCCGGGAGAAGTTCGCCAAGCGGCCGGAGATCGCCGAGGCGAACATCCTGGCCTTCCGCGCCGGCTGGAACTACGGCGAGACCACCGAGTCGTTCGCCACGACCTTCGAGGTGGCGCCGGCGAAGCTCGCGCCGGGCACCTACCGGCAGATCACCGGCAACGCCGCGCTGGCCTACGGGCTGGTGGCGGCCGGCCAGCGGGCCGGGCTGCCGATCCTGCTCGGCACCTACCCGATCACCCCGGCCTCGGACATCCTGCACGAGCTGTCCAAGCACAAGAACTTCGGCGTGCTCACCTTCCAGGCCGAGGACGAGATCGCCGGGATCGGCGCCGCGCTGGGCGCGTCCTACGGCGGCGCGCTGGGCGTGACCTCCACGTCCGGGCCGGGGGTGGCGCTGAAGAGCGAGACCATCGGGCTCGGGGTGATGACCGAGCTGCCGCTGGTGGTCATCGACGTGCAGCGCGGCGGGCCGTCCACCGGCCTGCCGACCAAGACCGAACAGGCCGACCTGCTGCAGGCGATGTTCGGCCGCAACGGCGAGTCGCCGGTGCCGGTGGTCGCGCCGGCCACCCCCGCCGACTGCTTCGACATCGCGCTGGAGGCCACCCGGATCGCGATCACCTATCGCACGCCGGTACTGCTGCTGTCCGACGGCGCCATCGCCAACGGCTCGGAGCCGTGGCTGATCCCGGACGTCGAGGACCTGCCCGACCTGCGGGTGGAGTTCGCCGCGGAGCCGAACGCCACCGACGGGTCCGGCGAGTTCTGGCCGTACGTGCGCGACCCGGAGACGCTGGCCCGCGCCTGGGCGGTGCCCGGAACGCCGGGGCTGCAGCACCGCATCGGCGGGCTGGAGAAGGCCGACGGCAAGGGCAACATCTCCTACGACCCGGACAACCACGACCGGATGGTGCGGCTGCGCCAGGCGAAGGTGGACGGGATCACCGTGCCCGACATCGAGGTCGACGATCCTCCCCCGGCTGGCGCTGCGGGTACCTCCAGCGGCGGGCAGGCGCGGGTGCTCGCGCTGGGCTGGGGGTCGACCTACGGCCCGATCGGCGCTGCCTGCCGGCGGGTGCGCAAGCAGGGCATGGCGATCGCCCAGGCGCACCTGCGGCACCTCAACCCGCTGCCGGCCAACCTCGGTGACGTGCTGGCCCGGTACGACACGGTGGTGGTGCCGGAGATGAACCTGGGGCAGCTGGCGATGCTGCTGCGGGCCCGGTACCTGGTGGACATCCACTCGCACACCAAGGTCGCTGGACTGCCGTTCAAGGCCGAGGAGCTACAACACGTCTTCACCGACATCATCACCAACCGGACCAAGGAGGCCAGCCGGTGACGGCGACCGATCTCGGGCTGCCCACCCTCGGGGGACTGGCGGGTGTGCCCACCACCGACGAGCCGCAGAAGGCCAAGGACTACAAGTCCGACCAGGAGGTCCGCTGGTGTCCGGGGTGCGGCGACTACGTCGTGCTCAACACGGTGCAGGCGTTCCTCCCACAGCTGGGGCTGAAGCGGGAGAACATCGTGTTCGTGTCCGGGATCGGCTGCTCCAGCCGGTTCCCGTACTACATGAACACCTACGGGATGCACTCGATCCACGGCCGCGCGCCGGCGATCGCGACCGGGCTGGCGACCACCCGGCCGGACCTGTCGGTGTGGGTCGTCACCGGTGACGGCGACGCGCTGTCCATCGGCGGCAACCACCTGATCCACACGCTGCGCCGCAACGTGAACCTG
This sequence comes from Amycolatopsis arida, assembly GCF_900115565.1. Taxonomy (GTDB): domain Bacteria; phylum Actinomycetota; class Actinomycetes; order Mycobacteriales; family Pseudonocardiaceae; genus Yuhushiella; species Yuhushiella arida. Next base: position 107,714 of record NZ_FOWW01000011.1, read on the forward strand.
AAGATCCTGCTGTTCAACAACCGGATCTACGGGCTGACCAAGGGGCAGTACTCCCCGACCAGCGACCAGGGGATGGTCACCAAGTCCACCCCGATGGGGTCGCTGGACACGCCGTTCAACCCGGTGTCGCTGGCGCTGGGTGCCGAGGCCACGTTCGTCGGGCGGGCGCTGGACAGCGACAAGAAGGGGCTCACCGAGGTGCTCACCGCGGCGGCCCAACACCGCGGGTCGGCGTTCGTGGAGATCTACCAGAACTGCCCGATCTTCAACGACGGCGCGTTCGACGTGCTCAAGGACAGCGACGAGGCGGCGCAGCGGCTCATCCCGCTGCGGGCCGGCGAGCCGATCCGGTTCGGGCCGGAGCAGGAGTACGGCGTGACCCGCGGCCCGTGGGGTGGGCTGGAGGTCGCCAAGGTCAGCGAGATCGGCGAGGACGACGTGGTCGTCCACGACCCGTCGATCGCCGACACCAGCTACGCGTTCGCGCTGTCCCGGCTCGGCGACCAGCACCTGAACCACACGCCGCTCGGCATCTTCCGCCAGGTCGACCGGCCCACCTACGACGACCTGGCCCGCGCCCAGGTCGACCAGGCCAGGGCCGCGCGGACCCCGGACCTGCAGGCCCTGCTCCGCGGCAAGGACACCTGGACCGTCACCTGAGCCCGAACACCGCTCGGGCCATGCCATGAAGGCCACCTTCATTGCCCTGAACGCCATGAAGGTGGCCTTCATGGCGTTCGGGGCAGGTGATCGAATCGGGTACGTTCGTCGCCGTGGTGGTGCTAGTGTTGGCTCGTGACTGCCGGGTCGGCTTCGAGCCACGAGCGAGTTAGGTACCCGGCCACGGCGTGAGCGCGGGGCGGCCCAGGGGTCCGCCCGCCCATCTCCGCCGTAGGCCATTCACCACGGTTTCCACGCTGTTCGCACGCGGCGCTTCCGCGTGCGCGCCTTGCCGCATTTCGTCGGCACCTCACACCCTTCCCGCGCGTCGTCGCGGCCTCAGCACTTCTTGGAGAACGCACCACAGCATGGACTTCAACCAACAGATCATCGACGAGTTCCGCGCCAACCGGGGCCAGGTCGGCGGTCCCTTCGCCAACGCCCGCCTGCTCCTGCTGACCACCACCGGCGCCAGATCCGGCAAGCCGCACACCGTCCCCCTCGGCTACCTGCTCGACGAGGGCGAGCGCCTGCTGGTCATCGCCTCCGCGGCCGGCGCGCCGCAGCACCCCGCCTGGTACCACAACATCCGCGCCAACCCGCGGGTCACCGTGGAGACCGGTCCGTTCACCGTCGAGGCCGACGCCGTCGTCCTCGAGGGCGAGGAACGCGACCGGATCTTCGCCCGCGCGGTGGAGGCCGACCCCGGCTGGGGCGAGTACCAGGCCAGAACCGAGCGGGTCATCCCGGTGGTCGCGCTCAACCCGGTCGGCGGGGCACCGAACGGCAGCTCGCCGGGCGAGGGACTCAAGCTGATCCACGACGCCTTCCGCCGCGAACTCGCGCTCATCCGCACCGAGGTCGCGACCTCCGGCCCGGGGCTGGGCGCCCAGCTCCGGATCAACTGCCTCACCCTCTGCGAAGGCCTGCACTACCACCACACGATGGAGGACGGGCACCTGTTCCCCGCCCTCGACGAGAGCTACCCCGAGCTCGCCGAGCCCCTCGCTCGGCTGCGCCGGGAGCACGAGAAGGTCAAGACCCTGCTCGACCAGCTGCGGGAGCTCATCTCGTCGACCACCGCCGACCGGGCGACGGTGCTCGCCGGCGTGGAACGCCTCACCGCCGAGGTCGAGGCCCACCTCGACTACGAGGAGGCGAACCTGATTCCGGTGATGGATGCGATGGTGGTCAGCTGAGCGGGCGGAACCCGACCCGCTCGGCGTCGGCCGGGGTGCGGAACCACACCTCGGCCACCATCCGGTCGAACTGGGGTGAGCCCTCCGCGCAGTAACGCAGGGCGGTGACGCTGGCCTTCACCGTGAAGTCCGGCGCCGGGCGGCCACCACCGGGCAGCGGCATCGCCGACCCCGGCCCGAACGGGCCGGACGGCACCGACGGCCCGGTGGACTCGGGGGCGCGGGCCGGCGGCGGGGGTGGCGCGACGTACTCCGGCGCGCCACCCTGACTCGCCGGCACCACCGGCTCGAACAGCGACCCGCTGCGCGAGCCCCCGGAGTCGCCGGCCGGCTCCCGACGGGACACCGTGCGCATCGACGGCTGGATCGGCTGCGGCGCGTCGAACCCGCCGGGTGGCGACTCGCGGCGCTGCCGCTTGGGCAGCACCGAGGTGCTGTCCGGCCCCGCCCGCTCCGGCTCGGCCGGCTCAACCGCCTCGGACGACTCGGACGACCCGGCCGGCTCCGCGGGGAAGTCGGGGCCCAACCCGGCCGGATGCTCGGCCGGGTAGCGCTCCGCGGCCGGTTCCCGCGGCTCCCCGTCGAGCAGGCCCGGCCGGTAGAAGGGCTCGGGCTCCTCGACCGGCTCCTCGACCGGCTCCGACCCGGCCGTGTCACGGTCCGACCCGGTGGTGCCGAGGGCGGGCTCGGTGGCGTGCCGTGGCCGGTACTCCCCGCCGAGATCCGCGACCGGGGCGTCGGCGTCCCAGTCGTACTCGGCCAACGCCTCCCGTTCCTCCCGGTCGACGTGACCGTGCTCGGCGAGGCTGTCGCGCTCCAGCCATCCCGGCTGGGGGGACACGATCTCGGTGCGCTCCACGTCCGCCGGTTCCTGGTCCACCGGCCGGGCGGCGGATGCCTGGCGAGTCGACTCGTCGGGCTCCCCCGGTGCGGGCGAGATCCGGGTCGGCGCGGGTTCCGGGGGCCGGGTCCGCCCTTCCACGGCGGCCAGCCGGCGCTCGAGCTCGAGGATGCGGGCCTGCGCCGGTCTCAACAGCAGCGCCCAGGTGAGGAGCGCGCCCAGGACGAACGCCGCCAGACTCCACAGCCAAACCTGACCGAACAGCGACATCTTCGCGCCTGTCTCCCTTCCGCCCCGCCCCATTGCGGGGAGCGCCGCGCCGGCTCAGCGCGTGCGCGCCACGAGATAGTCGGCCACCGACTCACATGCCGCCCGCGCCGGCGAGTCGGGCAGTGTCGCCAGCTCCGTTCTCGCTCGCTGAGCGTAGTCGGCGAGCGTTGTGCGCGCCCGCTCCAACCCGGACGAGTGACGCAACAGCTCGAGCGCCTCCGCCACCAGTGTGTCGTCGGTCAGCGGCTCGGCCAGCAGCTCGACCAGCCGGGAGTCGCGGTTGTCGTCCGCCAGCGCGTAGAGCATCGGCAGGGTCCGCACCCCCTCCCGCAGGTCGGTGCCCTGCGACTTGCCCAGCTCGGTGGAGGGCGAGGCGATGTCGATCACGTCGTCGGAGATCTGGAACGCGGTGCCGATGATCTCACCGAAGCGGGTCAGCGCCGTGACGTGCTCGGCGGGGGCGCCGGAGAACATGCCGCCGAACCGGCCGGCGGTGGCGATCAGCGAGCCGGTCTTCTGCGCGATCACGCTGAGGTAGTGCGCCACCGGGTCCTCGCCCTCGCCGGGGCCGACCGTCTCCCGCATCTGCCCGGTGACCAGCTCGCCGAACGTCTCGGCGATGATCCGGGCCGCGTCGGTGCCGAGGTCGGCCACCAGCCGGGAGGCGTGCGCGAAGAGGAAGTCGCCGGTGAGGATGGCCACCGTGTTGTCCCACCGGGCGTTGACGCTCGGGGCGCCGCGCCGCATGGTGGCCTCGTCCATGACGTCGTCGTGGTAGAGCGTGGCCAGGTGCACCAGCTCGACCGCCGCGGCGGCGGTCACCACCGCGTCCCGACCCCCGGTGCCGAACTGCGCGGCGAGCAGGGTGAACAGCGGGCGAAAGCGTTTGCCCCCCGCCTCGACCAGGTGCAACGCGGCGTCGTTGACCGCCTGGACGTCGCTGCGGACCACCTCGCGCAGCAGCCGTTCCACCCGCTCCAACCCGCCGGCGAGGTCGCGCAGCAGCGCCTCGTCGGTGATCCGCAGGCCCACCGCCTCCCGCAGGCGGTCCATGGCCTGGTCGCGCGGCGTCGCGGCGTTCGCCGCCGGCTCGGCACCGCCGGGCCGCACGGACGTACGTCCCGCCGGGGAGGCGCCATCGGGCGACACTGACACGTCGGCTCCGCCTTTCGGGCCCAGGGTGCACGGTCTCGCGGCAAAGCCTAACGGCACGTCCCCGCACGTCGGCCACCCGATGCTCGGCGGAAGGGGTGACACGCGCGACACCCGATCGGGCGCCGGCAGGCGGTCAAGTGGTGAACAACCAGATGTGCACGACGACCCACACCGGATCACTCCGATCGACCGCGATCCGCCGGAAGACCTGGGACTTCCGGTCACCGCTCGGCGGCAGCACGTCTTCCGTCGTCTCCACCGACTGGGCCTGGCCGAGATCGAAACCGTCGATCGGTGTCATGAAGGGCCCGGGGTCCGGCGTCAGTGGTTCCGTGACGCCGGACCGTTCGAGCAGTTCGCCGACGTCGGCTGGCGGCAGGCCGACAGCCAGTGTGTAGAGCCGGTCCAAGCCGCCCGTGTGCCGAACCCCCAGCACCCGGGCTGAGTCTGGCAGGACGAGTCCGCCGAACCGCATGGCCTCAGCCGCAGTCGCCTCGTCCGTCGTTGCCTGGTCAGCGTCGCTGGGCAACCGACTCCCTCCCTCCCGCTGTGGCCCGCATCCCGACACCGTAGCCGTGACGACCGTCGCGAGAAAGCCGATCACGATGAGACAGAGCAACGTAGCGCGCCCGACTGACCGTCGCTGCTCCTCCCGGTGGACATGCCTCACTTTCAAGCGCAAGGCTCTACCTCCCGGGGTCGGTTCTGGTTCCGGATCGACTGTCCGCAGCCTCCGGAAAGTCCGGCCGCTCTCCACGCTCGGGCAACGTGCCCGAATAGTGCTTTACGTCCGTGGAACCAGATACGTCGAACTCCTGGGCAACGCCGGCGCGGTGCATCTCTGCCATCTTTTCGTCCGTGATGGTGATCGGTCCTATCTCGGTCTGTTTGCCACCATCCCAGTTGTACCGGTCGAAGACGTGCGTCTTGTAGTCGACCTCGACACGCGGCTGGCCGCCAGGCACCTCTGGTGGATGAACGGTAGCGACTCCTGTCACAGAGTACTGCACACCGCCCAGCGCATAGTACCAGTCCTTGCTGCCTTCAGGTGCTATGTATTCGCCCTTCCACCCGCTACTGAATGCCACGGGCTTGCCGTAGTCACCGGCAATGGCCACCTCATCAGAAATGCGACGAAGTTCAGCCGCTGTCGTCTTATGAACCTGAGCCTCGAACCTCGGCACATCACGCATCATCTCGTCCGGATCTACCGATAACCGTTCTCCGCTGTTTCCGAGGTAGTGCATCAGGTGTTTCGACGCATGCGTCCACCCTATCGAATCCGCGAGGGCTGCTGCATTGATGGCCATGAGCTTCGTGGCCTCGTCATCGCCGCGGGTGTACCAAGGATCGACGCCATGGGGTCCGGCACCGGGATCGGTAGGCGGATCGGGAGGTGGTCCAGGTATCTCGGGCTTCCCGAAGGCGGCGCCAGCGGCAGCCGCGGCTGCCAGGGTGGTAGCACCGCCGTCACCGATTCCACCCCGTTCAGCAGTGCTCAGTATCTTCGCGAGCGAGTCGTCGATTTCGTTCGCTCTACGGACGACGCTCTCGACACCGTCCAACAGTTCAGCTTTGATCCGCCGACGCTCCTCGTTGATCGCCTCCCGCTGGCCGGACGGCACCTCCGCGGGCGGTCCTGGGTCTACCACGCTTCCGTGGTCGCTGATCACCATGCTGTGAGCCTCAGCGAGGCCGTCAGTGTCCTTGACCAGCCGTTCCAGTTCCATCACAGCATCGGCAGCCTCCACCAGCGCCGCTCGAACCGCGCTGACCTCGCTCACCTTGTGCTCGATTCGGTCACTCAACTGAGCAAGCTGGTGTCGGGCTTCTTCCGCCGCGTCACCGCTCCAACCCGCGGGATTAGCTGAACTCAGCAGTTCGTTGGCAAGCCTGAACATCTGGTCACTGCACGCCTTGAGCTCTTGTTCAGCAACATCCAGTGGTCCTGATCGCCACCCACGGACTTCTCCGTAGCTGGCCATCAGACGGGCCTCACCTGTCCGGTTCGGTCGAACCGGATGTCGGCCTCCGCTGCCTCCTCGTTCGTGATGTAGTGCTCACGCGCTTCGTGCAGCTTCTCACCATGTTCGCCAGCCCGTTGGCCGAGTTCGTCGACCTGCGCCTTCCAGGCGGCCGCCAGCGAGGCCGCGACCTGCGCGGCCCGGCTGCCCGGCATTGCTTCGGCCACTCGTCGCAGTCCTGCGGACAGATCGATCGCGGCGAGCTGTGCACTCAGGCTGCTAGCAGCCTTCCCCGCTGCGGCGAGTTCGTCCAACGTGATCTTGTAGCCCGTCATACCTAACCCCCTGTGCCACCTGGGACGAAGGATACGTTGGAGTGCTCCCGTCCGGTGGCGGCTTGCGCTCGGGCCACTCCGTTGCCGTAGCCAACGGTCACTCGACGTAGACGGCGTACCTCGGCCACCCGATGTTCGGCGGAAGGGGTGACACGCGCGACACCCGATCGGGCGCCGGGGGTCAGAAGGAGAAGCCGCCAGCGCCGGCCCAGTCGAGGGCGAAGGTCGGAGCGACGCCGAGCAGCAGGGTCACCACGACGCCGAGGGTGATGGCCGCCGTCGTGAACGCGCCCGGCACGCTCACCGTCGGCCCGTCCGTCGCCGGCTCGGAGAAGTACATCAGCACGATCACCCGCAGGTAGAAGAACGCCGCGACGGCGCTGGCCACCAACGCGATCACCACCAGCGGGGCCATCCCGTCGGCCAGCGCCGCGGAGAACACCACGAACTTCCCGACGAACCCACTGGTCAGCGGGATCCCGGCGAGGGCGAGCATGAGGAACGTGAACACCCCGGCCACCAGCGGCGACCGCTTCGCCAGTCCGGCCCACGCCGACAGGTGGGTGGCCTCGCCGCCGGCGTCCCGCACGAGGCTGAGCACGCCGAACGCCGCCAGCGTGGTGAACCCGTACGCCAGCAGGTAGAACAGCGTCGCCGTGCGCCCGTCCTCGGTCATCGCGATCGCCCCGATCAGCAGGAACCCGGCGTGCGCGATCGAGGAGTAGGCGATCATCCGCTTCACGTCGGTCTGGGTGAGTCCGAGGATCGCGCCGATCGCCATCGACACGATCGCCACGCCCCACAGCACCCCCCGCCACTCCCAGCTGGTCGACTCGAACCCGACCGAGAGCACCCGCAGGATCCCGCCGAACGCGGCCACCTTGGTGCACGCCGCCATGAACGCGGTCACCGGCGTCGGCGCGCCCTGGTACACGTCCGGCGTCCACGCGTGGAACGGGCCGACCGAGCCCTTGAACAGCAGGCCGACGACGAGCAGCCCGAACCCGGCGAACAGCAGCGCGTCGGACCGGTCGGTGCCGGCCGCGGCGTTGGCGATGTCGGCCAGCTTCACCGAGCCCGCGTAGCCGTACAGCAGCGCGAGGCCGTAGAAGAAGAACGCGCTGGCGAACGCCCCGAGCAGGAAGTACTTGACCGCCGCCTCCTGGGACAGCAGCCGGCGCCGCCGGGCCAGCCCGCACATCAGGTACAGCGGCAGGCTCAGCACCTCGAGCGCGATGAACATGGTGAGCAGGTCGTTCGCCGCGGTGAAGGTCATCATCCCGCCGAGCGCGAACAGCGCCAGCGGGAACACCTCGGTCTGCATACCGGTGGACCCGACCTGCGCGCGGTCCTGGATGGTGCCCGGCCGGATCCCGGCCTGCGCGACGAACGCGCCACCCGGCTCCACCGACCGGTCGGCGATCAGCAGCACCGCGCCCACCGCGAGGGCCAGCAGCGTGCCCCACAGGAACAGCGCCGGCATGTCCACCGACAGCGTGCCGCCGAAGGTCAGCGACCCTCGGTCCGGCGCGCTGCTCACGTAGGCCCCGAGCGCGACCCCGGCGCCGGCCAGCGCGGCCAGGCACAGCGCGACCTGCGCGGACCAACGCTGGTGCCGGGGCAGGAACGCCTCGAGCAGCACGCTCACGCACGCCGCGCCGAGGATGATCAGCACCGGCAGCACCGACGCCCAGTCGATGCCGGGCGCCTCGAGCTGGCCCGGCTGCTGGGCGAGTACGACGTCGAGCATCTTGTCAGTTGCCTTCCTGCACCGAAGCCATGGTGGCCTGCACCGACGGGGTGATGGTGTCCAGCACGGGCTTCGGGTAGAAGCCGAGCCCGATGATCAGCACCACCAGCGGCGCGAGCACCGCGATCTCCCGGACCGACAGGTCCCGGATGGCCTGCTTCGCCCCGCGCTCGGGGGCCATCGCCGTCCCCGGACCCGAGCCGGCGCCGAGCATCGCGTCGCCGCGCACCGGACCGGTCATGATCCGCTGGTAGAGCCACAGCACGTACACCGCGGCCAGCACCATGCCGACCGTGGCGACGATGGCGAACGCCGGCCGGGTCTCGAACGAGCCCAGCAGCACCAGGAACTCGCTGATGAACGAGTTCGTGCCGGGCAGCGACAGCGTGGACAGCCCGGCGATCAGCAGCATCCCGCCGAGGATCGGGGTCACCTTCGCCATGCCGCCGTAGTCGGAGATCCGGGTGGAGCCGCCGCGCTGGGCGATCATGCCGAGCACCAGGATCAGCATGCCGGTGGCGAGGCTGTGGTTGAGCATGTACGACACCGACCCGACCTGCGCCCGCGCGGTGAACGCGAAGATGCCCAGCGCGATGAAGCCGAAGTGGGCGATCGAGACGTAGGCGATGAACCGCTTGAGGTCCCGCTGGCCCGCGGCGAGGATCGAGCCGTAGATCACCCCGGCCACGGCGAGCACCAGCACCAGCGACGCGAGCTCGGCGCTGGCGTCGGGGAACATCGGCAGGCAGTAGCGCAGGAAGCCGAACGTGCCGACCTTGTCCAGCACGCCGACCAGCAGCACCGTCACGCCGATCGGCGCCTGCCCGGCGGCGTCCGGCAGCCAGGTGTGGAACGGCACCAGCGGGGCCTTGATGGCGAAGGCCAGGAAGAACCCGAGGAACAGCCAGATCTGCGTGCCGAGTGGGGCGTCCGACACCACGGTGACCAGCGTGGCCCAGTCGAACGTGCCCTGCCCGAGCTCGTCGGCGGCCAGGGTGTAGGCCCCGATCGCCGAGGCCAGCATGATCAGCCCGCCGAGGAACGAGTAGAGGAAGAACTTCACCGCCGCGTACTGCCGGCGCGGGCCGCCGTAGCTGCCGATGAGGAAGTACATCGGGATCAGCATGATCTCGAACAGCACGTAGAACAGGAACACGTCGGTGGCGGCGAACACCGCGATGGTGAGCGACTCCTGCAGCAGCACCAGCGCCAGGAACGACGCGGCGGTGCGGCCCTCCGGCAGCCGGTCGGTGGAGCGCAGCGCGCCGATCACGATCGGCACCAGCAGCGCGATCACCGCGATCATCACCAGCGCGATGCCGTCCATGCCGAACGAGACGTGGATGCCGAACGCCGGGATCCAGTCCATCGTGGACACCTGCTGCAGGCGGTCGCCGGCCGGCGCGTAGCCGATCCACAGTGGGATCACGAGGGCCAGCTCGACCAGCGAGACGCCGAGCGCGACGAGCGTGGCCAGCCGGTCGTTGGACCGCAGCCCGGTGAGCGCGAGCGCGCCGGCCAGCGGCAGCAGGATGAGTACCAGCAACAGAGTCATCTACAACCTCACCAGCAGCAGTGCCGCGACGAGCAGGAACGAGCCGGCCAGCATGGACAGCGCGTAGGAACGGACGAACCCGGTCTGCAGCCGGCGCAGCCGGCCGGAGCCGCCACCGAACATGGCGGCGATCCCGTTCACCGCGCCGTCCACGCCGCGGTTGTCCAGGAACACGGCGAAGCGGGTGAGCCAGATGCCCGGCCGAGCGACCAGCGTCTCGTTCAGCGCGTTGCCGTACAGGTCCTTGCGGGCGGCCCGAACCACGGCCGACACGTGTCGCGGCCGCTCCACCGGGACGTCCCCGCGGCCGAACAGCAGCCACGCGATCGCCGCGCCGACCAGGGACAACCCGACCGTGAGGATCGGCACCAGCGCGTGCGGGATCGCGCCGTGGTCGGCCTCCGCCAGCGGGCCCAGCGTCGGGACCAGCCAGTTGACCAGCGCGTCGCCCTGGGCGAAGAACAACCCGGCGCCCACCGAGCCGACGGCCAGCACCATCATCGGCACGGTCATCACCGGCGGCGACTCGTGCGGGTGGAACTCGCGCCCGTCGGCCGAGCGCAGCTCCCGCCAGCGCTGCTTGCCGAAGAACGTCATCAGCACCAGCCGGGTCATGTAGAAGCCGGTGATCCCGGCGCCGAGCAGTGCCGCGCCGCCGAACACCCAGCCGCGCCAGCCCTCCTGGCCGAACGCGGCCTCGATGATCGCGTCCTTCGAGTAGTACCCGGACAGGAACGGGAACCCGATGATCGCCAGGTAGCCGAGCCCGAAGGTGGCGAACGTGATCGGCATCGTCCGGTACAGGCCGCCGAACTTGCGCATGTCGACCTCGTCGTTCATGCCGTGCATGACCGAGCCGGCGCCGAGGAAGAGCCCCGCCTTGAAGAAGCCGTGGGTGAGCAGGTGCATGATGCCCAGCGCGTAGCCGAACGGGCCGAGCCCGACGGCCAGCATCATGTACCCGATCTGGCTGACCGTGGAGTAGGCCAGCACCTTCTTGATGTCGTCGTAGGCGCAGCCGATCACCGCGCCGAGCAGCAGGGTGAACGCGCCGACCAGGGTGACCACCAGCCGGCCGGTCTCGGTGAGGTTGTAGATCGGCGCGCACCGGGCGACCAGGTAGACGCCGGCGGTGACCATGGTCGCGGCGTGGATCAGCGCGGAGACCGGGGTGGGGCCCTCCATCGCGTCCGGCAACCACGCCTGCAGCGGGAACTGGCCGGACTTGCCGACCGCGCCGAGCAGGAGCAGCAGCGCGATCGCGGTGATCAGGCCGGGCGAGAGCTCGCCGATCCCGGCGAACACCTCGCGGTAGGACGTGCTGCCGATGTTGGCCCACATCAGGAAGATCGCGATGGCGAGGCCGACGTCGCCGACCCGGTTCATCACGAACGCCTTCTTCGCCGCGGTGGCCGCCGCCGGCCGGCCGGTGTACCAGCCGATCAGCAGGTACGACGCCAGGCCGACGCCCTCCCAGCCGAGGTAGAGGGTGACGAAGCTGTCGCCGAGCACCAGCACCAGCATCGCGGCCACGAACAGGTTCAGGTAACCGAAGAAGCGCCGCCGGCCGTCGTCGTCGGCCATGTAGCCGATCGAGTACACGTGGATCAGCGACCCGACACCGGTGATCAGCAGCACGAACGTCATCGACAGCGGGTCGATCCGCAGGCCGAAGTCGACCTGCAGGGCCTCCACCGGGATCCACGAGAACAGCGTGACGTCCCGAGCCTCGTCGAACGAGCCGCCGAAGAACATGGCGAGGCCGTAGGCGAACGACGCGATGACGGTGGCGCAGCCGAGCAGGTGCCCCCATGCGTTGGTCCGGCTACCGCCGACCAGCAGGACGAGGGCACCGAGCGCGGGGAACGCGACCAGCAGCCACGATGATGCGATCAAGGTCTCCTACCTTCGGTGCCTCAGTACTTCAGCAGGTTCGTGTCGTCGATCGACGAGCTCCGGCGGGTGCGGAAGATCGCCATGATGATCGCCAGCCCGACGACCACCTCGGCGGCCGCGACGACCATCACGAAGAACGCCATCACCTGGCCGTTGATCGAGCCGTTGATCCGGGAGAACGTGACCAGCGACAGGTTCACCGCGTTGAGCATCAGCTCGATGCACATGAACACGACGACGGCGTTGCGCCGCACCAGCACCCCGACCGCGCCGATGGCGAACAGCAGCGCCGACAGCAGCAGGTAGTAGGTCGGTGTCATGGCTGCTCCTCCCCCTTCTCGCCGCGGTCACCGGCCACCAGTGCGCGCGGGTCCGGCGGCGGCACGTCCCCGGCCACCTGTCGGCGCTCCGCCTCGAGCCGGGCGGCCGAGGTGGACTCGATGAGGTGGGACAGCGACTCGGGGGCCACCGAGCCGTCCGGCAGCAGTGCGGGGGTGGCCACCGAGTGCGAGGTGGCGAACACGCCGGGGCCGGGCTTGGGCGATGGCCGCTCGTACTCCCCGCGGAAGCGCGCCTCCACCAGGTCCCGCTGCGAGCGCTTGCCGCGCTTGGCGTGCCGGTCGGTGAACGACAGCACCATCGACCCCATGGCCGCGGTGATCAGCAACGCGGCGGTGAGCTCGAACGGGAACAGGTAGTCGGTGAAGATCAGCCGGCCGAGGCCGGTCGCGCCGCCACCGGCGGGATCGCCGGGGTCGAGCACCGTGGCCGGGGTTACGTCGGCCAGCGCGCGGGTGAGCCCGGTGGCCAGCAGCGCGGCCATGCCGACGCCGAGGACGGCCGCGGCCAGCCGTTGCCCGCGCAACGCCTCGACCACCGAGTCGGAGCTGTCCCGCCCGGCCAGCATCAGCACGAACAGGAACAGCATCATCACCGCGCCGGTGTAGACGATGATCTGGGTGAAGCCCAGGAACGGCGCCTGCTGGACGATGTAGAGCACGCCCAGCGAGAGCATGGTCATCGCCAGCCAGAGCACCGAGTGCACCGCGTTGCGGGAGAAGATCATGCCCAGCGCGCCGGCGAGCGCGACCGGGCCGAGCACCCAGAACGCCACGGCCTCGCCGGTGCTGACGGTCGCCTCGGCGGTGGCCTGGGTGAGTACGGGAACGATCACTGTTCTGACCTCACTCGCCGGTCGGGCTCGCTCAGCGCCATCCCCGAGTCCCCGACGATGCCGGTGGGTGTGGGCATGGCCCGCTCCGCGGAGGTCTCGACCGTGCTGCCGGACGGGACGCCACGGTCGAGGGCGAGCTCGGGGCCCTTCACGTAGTAGTCCTGCTCGGTGTCGCCCAATCGCATCGGGTGCGGCGGCGCCTCCATGCCGGGCAACAGCGGGGCGAGCAGGTCCTCCTTGGTGTAGATCAGCCGCTGCCGGTCGTCGTCGGCCAGCTCGTAGAAGTTGATCATGGTGAGGGAGCGGGTCGGGCAGGCCTCCACGCACAGGCCGCAGCCGATGCAGCGCAGGTAGTTGATCTGGTAGTCCTTGCCGTAGCGCTCCCCCGGCGAGTACCGCTCCTCGTCGGTGTTGTCGCCGCCCTCGACGAAGATCGCGTCCGCCGGGCACGCCCACGCGCACAGCTCGCAGCCGACGCACTTCTCCAGCCCGTCCGGGTGCCGGTTGAGCTGGTGCCGGCCGTGGTAGCGCGGCGCCGCGGGCGCCCCGATCTCCGGGTACTCCTCGGTGGCCACCTTCTTGAACATGTTCGCGAAGGTGACTCCGAAGCCCTTGACCGGATCAAACAGCCCCATGGGAACTCTCCTTGCTCTGCGCGGTGCGGGCGCGGTCGGCGGGCTCAGCCATCGGTGTCCTCGCCGGAATCCGAACCCGAGTCCCTGCCCGAGCCCACGGCCGCGGGTTGTTGCCGGGCCGCGGCCCTCGCCCTGGCCTTCAGCGCCTTCCTGCGCGGGGTCGTCTCCGGCACCTTCAGGTCCAGCGGCGGCAGCGGGTAGCCGCTGCCGACCACCGGCACCGCCTCGGTGTCCCGGACCTCCTTGTCCGGCAGCAGCAGCGTGAGCAGCACCAGCAGCACCAGCACGATGCCGCCGGTGATGAGGATCTGGCCGGTGGTGATCTCGGCGTCGTTGCGGATGGCGCGGATCGCGGCGATCGCCATGAACCACAGCAGCCCGACCGGCACCAGCACCTTCCAGCCCAGCTTCATGAACTGGTCGTAGCGGAACCGGGGCAGCGTGCCGCGCAGCCAGATGAACCCGAACAGCAGCAGGAACACCTTGCCGAAGAACCACAGCAGCGGCCAGAAGCCAGTGTTCAGCACGCCGTCGCCGATCGTGGACAGCGGCCACGGCGCCATCCAGCCACCGAGGAACAGCGTGGTCGCGAACGCCGAGACGATCACCATGTTGACGTACTCGGCGAGGAAGAACATCGCGAACTTCATCGAGCTGTACTCGGTGTGGAACCCGCCGACCAGCTCCGACTCGGCCTCCGGGAGGTCGAACGGCGCCCGGTTGGTCTCGCCGACCATGGAGATCAGGAAGATCACGAAGCTGGGCAGCAGCAGGTAGAAGTACCAGCCGCTCTGCTGCGCGGCGACGATCTCGCCGGTGGACAGCGACTGCGCGTAGAGCACCACGCCGAGGATCGACAGGCCCATCGCGATCTCGTAGGAGATCACCTGCGCGGCCGAGCGGAGCCCGCCGAGCAGCGGGTACGGCGAGCCGGACGACCAGCCGGCCAGCACGATGCCGTACACCCCGATCGCGGAGGTGGCGAGCACGACCAGCACGCTCACCGGCAGCTCGACCAACTGCAGCAGGGTCCGCTCACCGAAGATCGTCACCTCGGGGCCGAACGGGATGGGCGACAGCCCGATCAGCGCGGGCACCGCGGAGATCACCGGCGCCAGGAAGTACACCTTCCGGTCCGCGGTGTCCGGGATCACCTGCTCCTTGAACGGCAGCTTGATCGCGTCCGCGACCGACTGGAAGTAGCCGTTCGGGCCGACCCGGTTCGGGCCGGGCCGGTTCTGCATCCGGCCGATCGCCTTGCGCTCCCAGACGATGAGGAACACCGTCATGATTGGCCCGATCAGCAGGATCACCACGGCCTTGAGCAGGATCAGCCACAGTGGATCGTCGGCGAGCAGCTCGGCCCGGGTCATCGGCTCGTCGAGCTGGGCGAGGAACGCCGTCACTGGTCACCTCCCGGCGCCGTCGAGGCTGGGGCGATGGACACCACGGAACCGTGCCCGGCGCCCAGCACCGCGCGGACCCGGCTGCCGCCGGAGTTGCCCGGCAGCCACACCACGCCGTCGGGCAGGTCGGCGACCTCCACCGGCAGCGTCACCGCGCCGGTGTCGGTGGAGACGGTGACCGTCGAGCCGATCCCGCGCGCGGTGGCCGCGGACATCCTGGCCACCACCGGGCGGGCGGTGCCGGCGAGGTGCGGCTCGTCGTCCTGCAGCCGCCCGTTGTCCAGCAACTGCCGCCAGGTGGCCAGCAGCGCCTGGCCGGGCCCCGGGGTCGACCGGACGGCGGCCGGCACGTCCGGCGCTGCGGCCACCCCGCCGGGGGCCGGGGTGAGCCGGGCGAGGTCGGCGGCGGCCGCGGCCGCGGTCTGGGTGAACAGGTCGGCGTCCATCTCGACGCCCAGCGTGTCCAGCACCCGGCAGTCCGGCAGCACGCCGGTGCCGCCCAGCGTCTCGGCGAACTCGCGGCGGCGGCCCTCCCAGTTGAGGAACGTGCCCGACTTCTCCGGCACCGCGGCGACCGGGAGCACCACGTCGGCATGCTGGGTGACCGCGCTGGCCCGCAGCTCCAGGCTGACCACGAAGGTGTCGCCGGACAGCGCCGCGCGGGCCAGCTCCGGGTCGGGCAGGTCGTCCGGGTCCACCCCGCCGACCAGCAGACCGGACAGCTCGCCGGCGGCGGCCGCGGCGATGATCCCGCGGGTGTCCCGGCCGGGCTCGGCGGGCAGCGCACCGGCCGGAAGGTCCCAGGCGCGCTCCACCTCGGCGCGGGCGTCGGCGTCGACCACGGCCCGGCCACCCGGCAGCAGCGTGGGCAGCGCGCCGGCCTCGACCGCGCCGCGCTCGCCGGCCCGGCGCGGCACCCAGGCCAGCCGGGCACCGGTGCGCTCGGCCAGCCGGTGCAGCGCGGAGAACAGGCCGGGGACCTCGGCGGCCCGCTCGCCGACCAGCACCACGGCGCCGTCCTGGCGAAGCCGCTCGTCGAGGTCGCCGGCGTGGCCCGCGATGCCCTCCACCGCGGCGGCCTCCCCGCCGGGCGGGCAGGCGAGCAGCTCGCCGCTGGTCCTCCGCACCGCCGGCGTCGTCCACTGTCCGATGTGGACGACCTTGGTGCCGTGCTCGCGGGCGGCCTTGCGCAGCCGGAGGAAGACGATCGGCGACTCCTCCTCCGGCTCGAAGGCGACGCACAGCACCACCGGCGCGGTCTCCAGATCGGCGTAGGTCACGCCGGCCTCCGGCGTCCGGCCGACCACCCTGGCGGCGAGGAAGTCCAGCTCCTCGGCGGAGTGCGCGCGAGCCCGGAAGTCGACGTCGTGGGTGCGCAACGCGACCCGGGCGAACTTGGCGTAGGCGTAGGCGTCCTCAACGGTGAGCCGGCCGCCGGGCAGCACGCCGACCCCCCTGGCGTCGCGGGCCCTCGCCAGCCCCTCGGCGGCCATCCGCAGCGCCTCGGTCCACGGCGCCTCCCGCAGCTCACCGGTGGCGGCGTCGCGCACCAGCGGCCGGCGCAGCCGGTCCTCCGCCGTGGTGTAGCGGAAGGCGAACCGGCCCTTGTCGCAGTTCCACTCCTCGTTGACCTCGGGGTCGTTGCCGGCCAGCCGGCGCATCACCTTGCCCCGTCGGAAGTCGGTGCGCTGCGCGCAGCCGGACGCGCAGTGCTCGCACATGCTCGGCGTGGACACCAGGTCGAACGGCCGGGAGCGGAACCGGTACTGCGCGCTGGTCAGCGCACCCACCGGGCAGATCTGGATGGTGTTGCCGGAGAAGTAGCTGTTGAACGGCTTGCCCGCGCTGGTGTGCGAGGCCTGGTGCAGGACATCGGCGGTCTCCGCGGTGCCGATCTGCTGGTGCGCGCCCCGCTCCAGCAGGTCGATGAACGGGTCACCGGCGATCTGGTCGGAGAACCGGGTGCACCGCTGGCACAGCACGCACCGCTCCCGGTCCAGCAGCACCTGCGTGGAGATGGGCAGCGGCTTGGGAAACGTGCGCTTGGTGTCCCGGAACCGGGAGTCCGATCGGCCGTGCGCCATCGCCTGGTTCTGCAGCGGGCACTCGCCGCCCTTGTCGCAGACCGGGCAGTCCAGCGGGTGGTTGATGAGCAGCAGCTCCATCACGCCCTGCTGGGCCTTGTCCGCCACCGGCGAGGTGAGCTGCGTCTTCACCACCATGCCGTCGGCGACGGTCATCGTGCAGGACGCCTGCGGCTTCGGCATCGGCCGGCCGTTCATCTCCGCCTCGACCAGGCACTGCCGGCACGCGCCGGCCGGGTCGAGCAGCGGGTGGTCGCAGAACCGCGGAATGACCGTGCCGAGCCGCTCCGCCGTGCGGATCAGCAGCTCGCCCTTCGGCGCGATGACCTCCTCGCCGTCGATGGTCAGCTTGACGTGCCCCTCGGGAACCGGAGTCTCCGCGACCTCGGGCTTGTCGGGTGCGATGGTCATGAGTTCGCTCCAGCCAGCGCCGGCGTCCGCTCGGCCTTGCTCGGGTGTTGCTTCTCGCACAGGGCGAGGAACTCGTCCCTGAAGTACTCGATGCCGCTGGTGATCGGGCTCACCGCGCCGTCACCGAGCGCGCAGAACGAGCGGCCGAGGATGTTGTCGCAGACGTCGAGCAGGGTGTCGATGTCCTCCTCGGTGCCCCTGCCGGCGACCATCCGCTCCAGGATCTGCGCCAGCCAGTAGGTGCCCTCACGGCACGGCGTGCACTTGCCGCACGACTCGTGCTCGTAGAACTGCGTCCACTTCATCACCGCCCACGGCACCGACACGGTCTCGTTGAAGACCTGCACCGCGGTGGTGCCGAGCATCGACCCGGCCTCGGCCGCGCCCTCGAAGTCCAGCGGCACGTCGAGGTGCTCGGCGGTGAACAGCGGCGTGGACGACCCGCCCGGGGTCCAGAACTTGAGCGGGATCCCGTCCTTCATCCCACCGCACAGCTCGAGCAGCTCGCGCAGCGTGGTGCCCAACGGCGCCTCGTACTGGCCGGGCCGCTCCACGTGCCCGGAGATCGAGTAGATCTTCGGGCCGGGCGACTTCTCGGTGCCCATCTCGCGGAACCAGTCGGCGCCGCCGTTGACGATGTAGGGCACGCTGGCGATGGTCTCCACGTTGTTCACCGTGGTCGGTGCCGCGTAGAGCCCGGCGGCCGCGGGGAACGGCGGCTTGAGCCGCGGCTGGCCGCGCCGGCCCTCCAGCGAGTCGAGCAGCGCGGTCTCCTCGCCGCAGATGTAGGCGCCGGCGCCGGCGTGCACGGTGATGTCGAGGTCGTAGCCGGTGCCGAGGATGTCCCTGCCCAGGTACCCGGCGGCGTAGGCCTCGCGCACCGCGCCGTCCAGCCGGCGGATGCAGTGCAGCGCCTCACCGCGGACGTAGATGAAGCAGTGGTGCGAGCGCATCGCGTAGGCGGCGATGACGCAGCCCTCGATGAGCGAGTGCGGGTCGGCCATCATCAGCGGGATGTCCTTGCAGGTGCCCGGCTCGCCCTCGTCGGCGTTGATCACGAGGTAGTGCGGCTTGTCCTCGTTGGCTGGCATGAAGCTCCACTTCACGCCCGCCGGGAAGCCGGCGCCGCCGCGGCCGCGCAGCCCGGCGTCCTTGACGAGCTGCACCAGCTGCTCCGGGGTGCCGCGCAGCGCCTTGCGCAGCGCGGTGTAGCCCTCCAGCCGCTCGTAGGTTTCCAGCCGCCACGAGTTCGGCGACAGCCAGCGCTTGGTGAGCACCGGCGTGATGGGGTCGGCCATGTCAGCGCCCCTCCTTCTTGCTGTCCAGGGCGGGAAGCGGGACGTCGTCGGCCATCGCGGGCGCCGTCCAGCCGCGGTCGGCGGCCAGCTGCGCGCCGCGCAGCGTCTCCACCGCCTGGGACGGGCCGTCGACGGCCGCCCGGTAGGTCGCGTCGTCCTCCGGGAAGAACCCGGCCAGCTGCAGCTCGGCAGCCTTGAAGTCGGTCAGCGGCGCGCCCCGGGTGGGCGCCGGCTTCTCGCCCCGGCGCAGCGCGTCCACCAGCTCGACCGCGCTGTCCGGGGTCTGCTTGTCGTAGTACTCGTAGTTGACCTGCAACACCGGTGCGAGGTCGCAGGCGGCGAGGCACTCGGCGTGCTCCAGCATGATCGAGCCGGGCTCGCCGGGGGCGCCGGCGACCTCCTCGTGCCCGACCGGCCGGCCGTCCTCGCCGAGGTGCTCGGCCAGCCGTCGGTAGATGGCGTCCCCGCCGAGCGCGGCGCACAGCGTGTTGGTGCACACGCTCACCAGGTGCTCGCCGCACGGCTTGCGCTTGTACATCGTGTAGAAGGTGACCACCGCGCTGACCTCGGCCTCGCTGAGGTCGAGCTGCTCGGCGCAGAACGTGACGCCCGCCTGGCTGACGTAGCCCTGCACGGACTGCACGAGGTGCAGCATCGGCAGCAGCGCCGAGCGGCTTTGCGGGTAGCGGGCGATCAGCTCGCGCGCCCTGGCGACGACGTCCGGCCCGAACACCGAGGTGTCCGGCCGCTCGTCGGTGAGCATGCCCTCCTCGCGCACCGGCGAGATGGCGACGACGTCGGTGTCGCCGCTGGCCGCGGCGTGGGTCTCCCAGCTCTGCCGCGGGCCGGGCTCGGGCGTGGGCGTGGTGTCGGTCATCGGTCCACTCCCCCCATCACGGGGTCGATCGAGGCGATCGCGGCGATCACGTCGGCCACCAGACCGCCCTCGGCCATCGCCGGCATCGACTGCAGGTTCACGAAGCTCGGCTCCCGCACGTGCACGCGCAGCGGCCGGGTGCCGCCGTCGGAGACCAGGTGGTAGCCCAGCTCACCGCGCGGCGACTCGACCGGCACGTACACCTGGCCGGGCGGCACCCGGAAGCCCTCGGTGACCAGCTTGAAGTGATGGATCAGCGCCTCCATCGACTGGCCCATGATCTTGCGGACGTGCTCGAGCGAGTTGCCCATCCCGTCGCTGGAGACGGACAGCTGGGCCGGCCAGGCGACCTTCCTGTCCTCCACCATCACCGGGCCGGGCTCGAGCTTCTTGAGCGCCTGCTTGATGATCCGCAGCGACTGGTGCATCTCCTCGACCCGGATCAGGTAGCGGGCCCAGCAGTCGGCGTCGGTGGAGGTGGGGACGTCGAACTCGAACTCGTCGTAGCAGGAGTAGGGCTCGGTCTTGCGCAGGTCCCACGGCAGGCCGGCGGAGCGCAGCACCGGGCCGGTGACCCCCAGCTCGAGGCAGGCGTCCACCGGAAGGTAGCCGACGCCCTGCAGCCGGTTGCGCCAGATCGGCTGGCCGGTGAACAGCTTGTCGTAGAGCGGCAGCCGCTCGTCCATCACCTTGCAGAACTGGGTGACGACCTCGGAGAAGTCGGCCGGCATGTCCTGGGCGAGCCCGCCGGGCCGGATGAACGCGTGGTTCATCCGCAGGCCGGTGAGGTGCTCCAGCAGGTGCAGGACCTCCTCGCGCTCACGGAAGCCGAGCGTCATCGCCGTGGTGGCGCCGAGCTCCATGCCGCCGGTGGCGATGTAGACCAGGTGCGAGGCGATCCGGTTGATCTCCATGAGCATGACCCGGAGCAGCTGTGCCCGGCGCGGCACCTCCAGGCCGAGCAGCTTCTCCACCGCCAGGCAGTGGCCCATCTCGTTGAACAGCGGCGCGAGGTAGTCCATCCGCGTCACGAAGGTGACGCCCTGGGTCCAGGTGCGGTACTCGCAGTTCTTCTCGATCCCGGTGTGCAGGTAGCCGATGACCGAGCGGAGCTGGGTGACGGTCTCGCCCTCCATCTCCAGCACGAGCCGGAGCACGCCGTGCGTGGACGGGTGCTGTGGCCCCATGTTGATGACCAGGCGCTCGTCGTGCTGGGCGTCCTCGAGGAGGTCGTCCCAGTCGCCGCCGCTGACCGTGTAGACGCGGCCCTCGGTGGTCTCCCGCGCCTCGGCGTAGTCGACGTCGCCGGTGCTGTCCGCTCCGGCGGCGGTGGTGTCGGTGCCGGTGCTCTTCTCGGCGATCTTCTCGCTGCTGCTCACGAGTACGCCCTCCGCTGATCGGGCGGCGGGATCTCCGCGCCCTTGTACTCCACCGGGATGCCGCCCAGCGGGTAGTCCTTGCGCTGCGGGTGCCCGTCCCAGTCGTCCGGCATGAGGATGCGGGTGAGCCCGGGGTGGCCGTCGTAGACGATGCCGAACATGTCCCAGGCCTCGCGCTCCTGCCAGTCCGCCGTCGGGTAGACCTCCACGACGGACGGCACGTGCGGGTCGTCGACATCGAGGGTGACCTCGAGCCGAATCCGGCGCCGGTAGGTCATCGACGTCAGGTGGTAGACCGAGTGCAGCCGCTGCGGCACGTCGACGCCGTAGTCCACACCGGACACCGAGCTGCACAGCTCGAAGCGCAGCCCCGGGTCGTCGCGCAACGTGCGGCAGATCTCCACCAGGTGCTCGCGGCGCACGTAGAAGGTGATCTCGCCGCGGTCGACGGTCACCTGCTGGACCGCCTCGGCCGGGATGCCCCGCTCGCCGAGCGCCGCGAAGAACTCGTCGGCGAAGTCGTCGAACCAGCCGCCGTAGGGCCGCTCGGAGGCGGGCGGGGTGTAGGCGGGCAGCCGCAGGCCGCCGTAGCCGGAGGTGTCGCCGGCGTCGGAGACGCCGAACATGCCCTGGCGCTCCCGGCCGGCCACCACCGGCGCGTGCGCCTCCGCCGGCCGCGCGCCACCGGGCCGCAGCCCCGGGCCTGGCCGCTCGGCGCTGGACAGCTCCCCGCCGGTCTCGGGCTTCTCGTCAGGCATCCGTGCTCACCGCTTCTTCGCGTACTTGATCGACGAGGGGACGAGCTCGGTCTGCTCCCCGCGGGCCGCCTTCAGCGCGGCGCGGCGCGGTCCCAGCGGCTCGTCCTGGATCTTGGCGTGCAGCTTGAGGATGGCGTCGATCAGCATCTCCGGCCGCGGCGGGCAGCCGGGCAGGTACATGTCCACCGGCACGACGTGGTCGACGCCCTGCACCACGGCGTAGTTGTTGAACATGCCGCCGGACGAGGCGCACACACCCATGGCCAGCACCCACTTGGGCTCGGCCATCTGGTCGTAGATCTGCCGCAGCACCGGCGCCATCTTCTGGGTCACCCTGCCGGCGACGATCATCAGGTCGGCCTGCCGCGGCGTGGCGCTGAACCGCTCCATCCCGAAGCGGGCGATGTCGTAGCGCGACCCGCCGACGGTCATCATCTCGATGGCGCAGCAGGCCAGCCCGAACGTGGCCGGCCACAGCGAGTTCTTGCGGCCCCAGTTGACCAGCTTCTCGAGGTTGGCCAACAGGATCCCGTTGGGCAGCTTCTCTTCCAGCCCCATGGCGAGCCCCTCCCTCTCAGTTCCAGTCCAGCCCGCCGCGCAGCCACACGTAGATGTCGGCGATGAAGAAGGTCGCGATGAACAGCACCACCGCGACGACCCCCCACAGGCCCAACGCGTCGGCCGTGACGGCGTACGGGAAGAGGAACACCATCTCGATGTCGAACAGGATGAACAGCATCGCGGTGACGTAGTAGGCGACCGGCATCCGGCCGGCGCCCATGATGGGCTGCGGGGAGGGCTCGATGCCGCACTCGTAGGCCTGCAGCTTCGCCCTGTTGTGCCGGCGCGGGCCGACCAGCGGGCCGAGCAGCACGGAGAACACCGCGAACCCCGCGGCGAGGGCGAACAGCACGACCAGGGGCAGGTACAGGTCGAGGTCGGGCGCGGCGACCCCCTGCGCCAGGTGGTCGGTCGCGTGGAACGTCAGCACGGTCTTGCCTTCCTTTCCGCGCCGCAGTGGCTGGGAGCTCGGACTTCGGGCGCGGTGTGTTGCGACAACCTCGGCCGAACCTTAAGGGAGCTGCATCACACCGCCGAGTGTTAGGGCAGCCTTACACCCGGTGCTCACCACCCCGCTGACCCCGGACGGACGGTCTGGCGCTTGTGAAAACATTCACAATCCTCCGGTCGAAGTTGTGAAGGCGTTCACAAAGCATGGGGCCAGTGTAGGACGCGACTCACACCGTTGTCGCCATCCCCCGTGGTATAAGGGTCACCTAACTTTTCGCCTCGCTCCGGCCCGCTTTCGCCGCCCGCACGCCGAAGACCTGCGGTGAAGCACTCGGCCCCCGGTCGAACCCGCTCCCCCATCCGGCGCTGTGAGGTATGCCACCACCCGCGCTGCCCTGCCATGAAGGCCACCTTGATCGCGCCCCACGCCATGAAGGTGGCCTTCATCGCGTGGGGCGCGTTGGGTGCCACCAAGCCCCCATGGTTGCGTTGGGTGCCACCAAGGCTCCTGGTGGCGGTGGGGCGACGGGGGTCAGGCGCTGGGGGTGAGGCGGGCGGCGAGGGAGATCAGCCGGTCCACCGCGTCGCCGCCGCGGGCGTCGTAGCACCCGGACAGTCCTTTGTAGACCAGCGGGAGAAGTGGGCTGATTCGCAGGCCGTACCGGGTCGCCGCACGCATGACCAGCGGCTTGCCGATGGCCCGCGCGAAGAGGTTGCCGAGCCGGTAGTAGCCGCCCATCAGCTCCTTCAGCGCGCGCGGGTAGCCCTGCAGCGCCCGCTCCCGGGCCGGGCCCTCCGGCCGGGCCAGCGCCTGCACCACGACCTCGGCGGCGAGCTGGGCCGACTCCATCGCGGCGGCGATGCCCTCGCCGTTGAACGGGCTCACCATGCCGCCCGCGTCGCCGAGCAGGAGCAGCCCGTCGCGGTAGTGCGGAGTGCGGTTGAAACCCATCGGCAGGCCGGCCCCGCCGATCCGGCCGACGGCGTTCTCCTCGCGGTAGCCCCACTCCTCGGGGGTCGAGTCCAGCCAGGTGCGCAGCAGCGCGCGGTAGTCGGTGCCGCGGAACGCCTTCGAGGTGGACAGCATGCCGAGGCCGACGTTGACCGTGCCGTCGCCGAGCGGGAAGGCCCAGCCGTAGCCGGGCAGCAGCGTCGGCCGGCGGGGGTCGCTGCGATCCCACAGCTCCAGGTGGCCCTCGATGAAGTCGTCGTCGTGCCGAGGGCTGCGGTAGTAGCGGCGCACGGCCACGCCCATCGGCCGCCGGTCGTCCTTGTCGATGCCCGCGCTCAGCGCGAGCCGGGCGGACACACCGTCGCAGGCGAGCACGAGCGGGGCGCGATAGGTCTCCGGCCGTCTGCCCTCGCCGACTTTCGCCCGCACGCCGACGGCCCGCCCGGTGCGCTCGTCGGTGAGCGCGCCGGTGACCGTGGTGCCTTCCTGCAGCCGGGCACCGGCCTTGACCGCGGTCCTGGCCAGCAGGTCGTCGAAGTCCTGCCGGGTGCGCGCGACGCCATAGGGCGGGTAGCTGGTGAGCTCGGGCCAGTCCAGCTCGAGGGTGAGCTCGCCGGTGATGATCCGCAGGCCGCGGCTGTGCACCCAGCCGGCCTCCCGGCTGGTGTCGATGCCGAGGTCGATGAGCTGCTTGACCCCGCGCGGGGTGAGCCCGTCGCCACAGACCTTCTCCCGGGGGAAGGTGGTCTTCTCCAGCACCAGCACGTCGACACCGGCGCGGGCCAGGTAGGTGGCGGCGGTGGACCCCGCCGGGCCGGCACCGACCACGATGACCTCGGCGTCCTGCCCGGACGCGCGCCCGCTGCTCATGGCGGTCAGTGTACGTCCGGCCGCGCGACGACCGCCGAGCATCGACCGAGCGCCAGCGAGGATGATCGCCGGCGCATCGCGCAGTGTGGACGGTCCGTGCCGCACAGTGACGATGCGCCCGATCACCCTGCGGGATCGCGCGCTCAGGCCTCGGGTTTGCGCGCCCGGTGGATGGCGACGACGCCGAAGGTGAGATTCAGCCACTCCACGTTGGCCCAGCCGGCCGAGGCGATGATCTCGGCGAACTCCCGCTGGTTCGGCCAGGCCAGCATGGACTCGGCCAGGTAGCCGTAGGCGTCCGGATTGGACGAGGAGCGGCGGCCGAGCCAGGTCAGCGCCCGCAGGACGACCCTGCGGTACACCAGCCGGATCGGGGCGAACGGCGGGGTGGACACCTCGCAGATCACCAGCCGGCCGCCGGGCCGCACCACCCGGCGGATCTCCTCGAGCGCGGCCCTGGTGTCGACGAAGTTGCGGATGCCCAGCGAGATCGTCGCGGCGTCGAAGCTGCCGTCGGCGAACGGCAGGCGCAGCGCGTCGGCCGCGACCATGGGCACGCCGCGGTGCCGCCCGGCGCGCAGCATGCCGAGGGAGAAGTCGGCGGCGAGGCACCACGCTCCGCCCTGGGCGTACTCCTCCGTGGACACCCCGGTGCCGGCGGCGAGGTCGAGCACCCTCTCGCCGGGGCGGGCGTCCAGCACGCGGGCCGTGGTCACCCGCCACCGGCGGTCGAAGCCGAAGGTCATCACCGAGTTCGCGCGGTCGTAGCCGGACGCGACGTCGTCGAACATCGCGGCGACCTCGCGCGGGTCCTTGTCGAGGCTGGCGCGGGACATGGCCGTCACATTACGACGCGCCGCCCCGGCCGCGCCGGGCAAACCCGCCGGGCGCGGCTACCCGGCCACCGCCCGCGCCGTGTCCCGGAGCAGGTCGGGGTGCACGTTGGCGCCGGTCAGCAGGGTCGCGGGGCGCCGGCCCGGCAGGTCGTGCCGGGTCAGCGCGGCGATGCCCGCGACGCCCGCCGGCTCGACGAACTGGCCGAGCGTCCCGGCGACCAGCCGCATCGCGGCGCGCAGGTCGTCGTCGGTGACCAGGACGATGTCGTCGACCAGCGCGCGCACCCTGGACATCGACTCGGGAATCGGGACGCCGATGCTGATGCCGTCGGCGATCGTGGTGGACGGGCGGACGACCGGCTTCCCGGCGCGGAAGCTCTCCGCCATGGCGGGCGCCGCGGTGCTGCACACGCCGATGACCCGGACATCCGGCACGACGTGCCGGGCCCAGCGGGCGACACCGGTGATCAACGATCCGTCGCCGACCGGGATCACCAGCAGGTCCGGCGTCTCGGTGGCGAACAGCTCGACGGCGATGGTGCCGGCACCCTCGGCGACGGCCACGTCGCGACCGTCCTCCACCAGCACGGCGCCGGGTTGCCGGCCGCGTTCCCTCGCGGCCTCGTTGAGCTCGTCGGCACCGCCCTGGACGTGGATCAGCGTGGCGCCGAGGGCGCGCATCCTGGCCAGCTTGCCGGGGTTCACCCCCTCGGGGACGAATACCTCGACCGGCATTCCTCGGGCGCGGCCGGCGTAGCCGACGCCCTGCCCGAAGTTGCCGGAGGAGGCACACACCACGGTGCCGTTCACCCCGGTGGCCGCGAGCTCGGCGAGCCGGAAGTCGGCGCCGCGGCCCTTGAAGCTGCGCAGCGGGTTGAGGGTCTCGTTCTTGATCAGCACGTCGCGGCCGAGCGCGGCGCGGAGGTCGGGATCGACGTACTGGGGCGTGTCCCGGAACACCGGGTCGATGTCGGCGGCGGCCTGCTTGATGCGGTCCACGGAGATATCCATGTGCACATCGTATACGATATTCGAGGCACGGTAGGATGTGCGGCCATGAGCACACCCGGCCCGACGACGCCCGTCGCGAGTACGCCGCTCCGCCGCCCCGAGCCACTGCGGTCGGCCGTGTACGAGCGCGTCGTGGAGCTGGTCTCCACGGGTGAGCTGGCGCCGGGCCGGCCGGTGACCGAGGCCGCGCTGAGCCGGTCGCTCGGGGTGTCCCGGACCCCGGTCCGCGAGGCACTGCTGCGGCTGGAGGCCGAGGGTGTGCTGGAGTCCACCCCGGCCAGGGGGTTCACCGTGCGGCCGCTCAGCCCGGGCGAGGCCGCGGAGCTGTACCCCGTCCTGGGCACGCTCGAACGGCTGGCGGTGACCAGCACGCCGCCCGGCGAGGTCGACGTGGCCGCGCTGCGGGAGGTGGACGCCGCGCTGGTCGCCGCCCGGGACCCGGTGCGGCGGTGGCGGCTGGACACCGAGTTCCACGAGCGGATCATGGCCGCCTGCCCCAACCGGAGCCTGCGCGCGCTGGTCTCCGCGCTGCGGGTGCGGCTGTCCCGGTACGAGATCGCCTACATGCGGGTGCGCGACGAAGGCACGTCGGCCTCTCAGCACGAGGAGATCATCGCCGCACTGGCCGGTAGGGACCAGGAACGCGCCGCCGCCGCGATCGAGCGGAACTGGTCGAACTCGCTGCGGTTGGTGCTGGGCTGGTTGGACCAGGACTGACCCCCGGGAGCCCCCGGGGTTGTGATCCGTCACAACAACGCCGCGGGAACCCTGCGTCGCCTCCCAATGTCGCCCGCCACCACCGACCCGCATGCTGGGAGCACGGTTACTCATCGGTAGCCGCGGGAGCGAGGAGGCCACCATGCGGCGAGCCCGGACCCGGCCGGCGGCGCTGGTCGCGGCGATAGCACTGGCCACCACGACCACCGCCGTCCCCGCCGGCACCACGGCCGCCGCGCCGGCGAGCGGCACCCGCCCCGCGGTCTTCGTCGGCAACAACTGGGACGGCACCGCCGACGTCATCGACCCCGACGACCACCGGCGGCTGGCCAGGATCGACATCGTCCCCGACCGCGCCGAGCGGATGCGGGAGATCCACACCGACCCGGTCCGGCTGGCGTACTTCCTCGGCATCCGGACGCTGATCGGCGAGGGTCACGACCAGCTCGTCGACGACATGTTCAGCACCCCCGACGGCCGCCTGCTGATCGTCTCCCGGCCCAGCTTCGGCGACGTCGTCGCGGTCGACCTGCGCGATCGCGGGATCGCCTGGCGGTTCCGGGTGGCCGGCCAGCGCGCCGACCACATGGCCGTCTCCCCCGACGGCGCCACGGTCGCGGTCTCGGCGTCCACCGCCAACGTCGTGCACCTGCTCGACACCCGCACCGGCGCCGAGGTGGGCCGCTTCCCCAGCGGCGACTCGCCGCACGAGAACAACTACTCGCGCGACGGCCGGCGGATCTACCACGCCAGCATCGGCTTCGTGTACACCCCGCTGGACCACCCCGCGCTGGACTCGACCAAGGGGCAGCGGTACTTCCAGGTGGTCGACGCCGAGTCCGCGACGGTGCTCCGGCGGATCGACATGGGGAAGAAGCTGGCCGAGGCGGGCTACCCGAACATGAGCTCGGCCGTGCGGCCGATGGCGCACACCGCCGACGAGCGCTACTTCTACCTGCAGGTCTCGTTCTTCCACGGCTTCGTCGAGTACGACATGGTCGAGGACAGGGTCACCAGGGTGGCGCCGCTGCCCAACCTCGTCCCGGACCTGCCGCGCGAGCGGTACCTGCTCGACTCCGCGCACCACGGCATCGCCATGGACGGCACCGACCGGACGCTCTGCGTCGCCGGCACGATGTCGGACTACGCCGCGATCGTCGACAGGGCCACGTTCCGGCACACCCTCGTCCCCGGCGGCGAGGACGCCAAGCCGTACTGGGCGACCCGCAGCGCGGACGGCCGGCACTGCTACGTGTCGTGGAGCGGCACCGACCAGGTCTCGGTGATCTCCTTCGACACCGCCGAGGAGGTCGCCAGGATCGACGTCGGCGACCACCCGCAGCGCATCCGCACCGGCGTCGTCCCGGCCGACCTGGGCTGACCTGGACCGACCTGGACCGACCTGGACTGACCTGGACCGACCTGGACCGAGCAGTGTTCAGGACAGGGCCCGCCGGGCGGCCAGCGCCGCGAACAGCACCGGAAGGTGCGAGGGCCGCCCGGGGTCGAGCCCGGTCAGCGCGGTGACCCGGCGCAACCGGTAGTCCAGCGTGTTCGGGTGGATGTGCAGCATCCGCGCGGTGCGCCGACGGTTCAGCTCGTTGGCCAGGTGCAGCTCGAGGGTGGGCAACAGGTCGGCGTTGATCGCGAGCGGGTCCAGCAGCGCGGCCAGCGCGGGCGTCGCCGGGGTGCCGCGACTGAGCTGGTAGTCGAGCAGCACGTCGGCCAGCCGGTATGCGCCCGGCGGCCGGCCGGTGCGCCGCGCGACGTCCAGGACCTCCCTGGCCCGCGCCACAGAGGCGGGGACCTCGCCCGGGGCGCCGCCGGCCACCCCGGCGGTCAGCTCGGCACCCGCGGCGCTCGCCGCCCGTTCGACCAGCGCCCGGACGTCGGGCCAGCGGTCGTCCAGGCTCCGCGGGCTCGGCAGGAGCACCAGCCCGCCGCCGGGGTCCAGCTGCGCCAGCGCCGGCCCGGTGCCGAACCGCTCGAGCTCGGCCAGCATCCGGCGCACCTTGCGGCGGGCGGCCACGGCCGCGGTGACCGTCGCGACCCGCTCGGCCGCGCCGTCCTGTTCGTCCGGGTGCGGCCCGATCCGCAGCGCCAGCACCACGTACTCCGGGGGCAGCCGAAGGCCGGACCGGTCCGCGGCCGCCGCGGCGGGCTCGCCGGCCAGCAACGCGGCCAGCAGCGTCTGCCGCGCCCCCTGCTCCTGGCTCTGCATCGACCGCAGCTCGGCGACGTAGGCCTCGGTCACCACCGCCAGCATCACGCGGAGGTAGCCGATCAGCAGATCGGCCGTCGCGCGCAGGTCGGCGACGTCGTCCGGGCCGGCGGCCGCGCCGATCCGGCGCCATGCCTCCTGGCCGCCCACGCAGTAGGCGTCCAGCACCGCCGCCAGCGGCACGCCCTCCTCGGCGCGGCGGGCGACGGAGCCGGCCAGCCAGTCCAGCTCGGCGGGCTCGGGCACCTCACGGTCGCGCAGCACGTCGACGATCACGTCCAGGATCCGCCGGGTGACCGGGGCGATCTCGCCGGTGAGCTCCTCTGCGGGCAGCCCCCCGTACACCGGCACGTGCTCCAGGACCGTCGCCAGCACCGCACCGGTGAGCTCGGGCAGGCCCTCGGCCAGCCGCTCGTGCACCGGGCGACCGCCGACCGTCAACGACCGCCGCTCGGCCACCGGCTCCTCCCGCCGCGCTCGTCCCGCCGGACCTGTTACCGGTCACGAACTCGCACGTCAGATGCTGACCGACAGTCGTGGTCGGCGTCCAGCGCCCGCAGCATGCCGCGGACCGAGGCGCTCCAGCTGAACTCCTCGGCGCGGGCCCGTGCCGCCGCCCTGCGTACCGGCTCGGGGCGCTCCAGCAGCCCGGTCACGGCCGAGGCGAAGGCGGGCGCGGAGTCGTCCACCGCCGCGCCGCACGCCGGCCGGACGATCTCCCGCAGCGCCGAGGACGCCGACACCACCACCGGGGTGCCCGAGGCCAGCGCCTCGAGGGCGGCGAGGCCGAACGTCTCGTGCGGCCCCGGCGCGAGCGAGACGTCCGCGCTGGCCAGCAACCGGGCCACGGCGGCCCGGTCGTTGACGAAGCCGAGGAAGGTCACCGGCAGCCCCCGGGCCCTCCGCTCCAGCGCGCGCCGGCGCGGCCCGTCACCGGCGACGACCAGCCGGGCCCTGACCCCCGACTCGGTCAGCTCGGCCACCGTGTCCACGCTGCGCTCCACGTGCTTCTCCGCCGACAGCCGACCACAATGGACGATCAGCGCGTCCGCGCCGGCGGCCAGCTCCCGGCGCCACGCGCCGTCCCGCAGAGTCGGCCGGAAGGTGCGCAGGTCCACGCCGAGCGGCACCCGGCACACGTTGGGCGCGGCGATCCGGTCGAACTCCGCGCGGGCGAACGCCGTCGTGCACACGACGGTGTCGTAGCCGCGGGCCATCCGCCGGTTGGCGACGTCGGCGACCCGGCGGGCGAGCGGGCCGGGCAGCAGGAACTGCTCCAGCAGCCGGTCCAGTCGCTCGTGCGAGATCACCACCCCGGGCACGCCGTGCCGGCGGGCCCAGGCGCCCATGCCGCGCAGCGTCAGCCGGTCGGACACCTCCAACCGGTCCGGCCGCAGCCGGCGGAGCAGCGCCCGCACCCGGTGCGGGTCCACCGCCCGGTAGCCGCCGGTGCCGGGGATCCGGGGCGCGGGCAGGGTCAACCGCCGCACCCCGGTGGGCAGCGCCTCGTCGGCGGCGCGGGGACCGGGCACGACGAGGGTCACCCGGTGGCCGCTGGCGACGTAGCCGGCGCCGAGGTGGTGCAGCGCGGTGCGCAGCCCGCCGGAACGTGGCCCGTAGAAGTTGGCCAGCTGGACGATGTGCATCTCTCATGCCGCGCGGACGGCCGGGTCGCGGACCGCCGCGTAGTGGCCCAGCAGCTCCTGGCACACCGCCGGCCAGGTGCGACCCAGCACCGCGGCCCTGGCGTTGGCGCCGAGTCGGGCCCGCGCGGCGGGATCGGCCAGCTCGGCGACCCTGGCGACCAGGTGCGCGGCGAACGCGGCCCGGTCCGTCGGGAGGAGGTAGCCGGTGCGGCCGTGCGTCACGAGGTCGCGCGGCCCGCCGGCGTCCGGTGCCAGCACCGGCAGCCCGGAGGCCATGGCCTCCTGCACGGCCTGGCAGAAGGTCTCGTGCGGGCCGGTGTGCACGAAGACGTCGAGGCTGGCGTAGGCGGTGGCCAGCTCGGCGCCGTACCGCGAGCCGAGGAACACCGCACCGGGCAGCCGCTCGCGCAGCGCGCCGAGGTCGGGGCCGTCGCCGACCACCACGAGCCGCACCCCGTCGACGCCGTGCAGCGCGGCCAGCCGGTCGACCTCCTTCTCCGGGGCGAGCCGGCCGACGTAGCCGACCAGCAGCTCGCCGCGCGGCGCCAGGCGGGCGCGCAGCGCGGGGTCGGCGTGGGCCGGGGAGAACCGCTCGACGTCGACGCCGCGACCCCAGCGGTGCACCCGCGGCACGCCGTGGCGGCGCAGCTCGGCCATGGCGGAGGTGGACGGGGCGAGGGTGCGGTCGGCCCTGCCGTGCAGCCGGCGCACCCAGCGCCACGCGGCGCGGGCGCCGAGGCCGAGGCCGTACGCGGCGGCGAACCCGGCGACGTCGGTCTGGTACACGGCGACCGAGGGCACCCGCAGCCGCCGGGCGGCGGCGAGGCCGCGTGCGCCGACCACGAACGGCGAGGCGAGGTGCACCACGTCCGGGCGGAAGCGGGTCAGCGCGGTGAGCACGGTGCGGGTGGGCAGACCGATCGGCAGCGAGTTCACCACCGGCAGCTCCACCGCGGGGATGCGGACGACCGGGGCGTCGCGGTACCGGTCCGGACCGGCGCCGGGGGCGACGACGAGCACGTCGTGCGCGCGCTCGCGGAGGTGCTCGACCACCCGGAGCACGGAGTTGGTCACGCCGTTCACCTGGGGAAGGAAGCTCTCGGTGACAATCGCGACTCGCACGTGACGGACTGTGGCAGCCGATTCCGGCGGGCACGGCTGCGGTCGCGTGACCGGCCGGCCAACACTCGGCGAAGATTCCCGGTCCTCCGGTCGGGTGACGACTCGTTGTCGGATGGCGAGCGGGACGTCACCTCGTGGTCGCGTTCCGGTCACCGGGCGTGCCCACGCTGGGGGATGTGTTGACCTTGCCGTACTCGTTGCCTGTGTGGGTGTCATGACGGTGTTGTCGTCCCGTCCGCTGCGGCCGGTGGAGCCCGGGTTGGTGTCGCGGGCGCTCGAGGTGGCCGGGCGGCTGGCCAACGACGCGACCGACGTGATCACCGCGACGGCGGGGCGCGGAGCGCGGCCGGACGTGAAGGACTCGCCGTTCGACTGGGTGACCGACACCGACCGGACGTTGGAGCGGCACACCCGGCGGGTGCTGACCGCGGAGTTCCCCGGGGTGCCGGTGGTCGGTGAGGAGTTCGGCGCCGACGTCGGCGCGGAGGTCGCGGAGTACCGGTGGGTGGTCGATCCCGTGGACGGGACGGCGAACTACGTGGCCGGGGTGCCGTGGTGCGCGTACAGCCTGGCGTTGATCGACAGCTCGGGGCCGGTGGTTGGGGTGGTCGCCGACCCCTACC
Organism: Amycolatopsis arida; assembly: GCF_900115565.1. GTDB lineage: Bacteria > Actinomycetota > Actinomycetes > Mycobacteriales > Pseudonocardiaceae > Yuhushiella > Yuhushiella arida. The sequence continues at coordinate 140,370 of NZ_FOWW01000011.1, forward strand.
GGGCGCAGATCTACGCGGCGGCGCGGGGACGGGGCGCGCGGGCGAACGGCACGCCGGTGCGGCTGCTCGACCGGGGCAGCACCGCGGGGGCGATCGTGTGCACGGAGCTGTCCCGGAGCGGGCCGTGGCCGGGGATGGGCGAGTTCATCGAGCGCGCGGCGGCGGCGCACGCGGGGGTGCGGGTGCTGGGCTCGGCGGCGCTGTCGATCGCGCAGGTGGCGCTGGGCCACGCCGCGGCGGCGGTGCTGCACAGCTACCACGAGTGGGACGTGGCGGGGTCGGTGGCGCTGGCCATCGAGGCGGGTGCCGTGGTGCTGGACCGTAGGGGCGAGGGCAGCGCCCTGCCGGCCGACGGGCTGCTGGTCGCGGCCCCCAGCGTGGCCGACGAGGTCCTCTCCTGGTGGCAGGAGACCGCGGCGGCGCTGTAGTCCCGTGCGCCGTTCCCGGCCAGTGGCCGGTGCGACCCGCCAGCCCCACGGCCTCGCCCGACCCGCTCTACCAGCGGCGCCGTAGTCTCCTGCACCGTTCCCGCCCAATGGCCGGTGCGACCCGCCAGCCCCGCGTCCTCGCCCGACCCGCTCTACCGGCGGCGCCGTGGTCCCGCGCACCGTTCCCGCCCGCTTGTCTGTCGAGGCAACCGGCCTGCCCGGCGGCCTTGCGTGACCGTCGCTGCCGGCGGCGCTGCCGGGTGCCCCACGATCCATGGCCACAGCCCCGTGCGACCTCCTCGCTTCCGCCGCCCTGGCCGCCAGCCCGGGTCCGCCTGAACTCGGCAGGCCGGTCGACCGCCCTGCCTGACAGCGCCACTCCGCCGCGATCTCAGCCCGCGGACCCTGGCCGCCGGTTCCGCGCGACGAGCGGTCCAACCGTGTTCCTCCAGCGACGTTGCCCAGCAGGGCCCAGGGTTTTGCGCGGCAACCCGTTCAGCCAACCCGCGCGGCCGTCGTTCGTCCGCGCAAACCCCCTGCTCGATGCGCATTCCGAGCGTCAGCACCGGACTTGTCCACAGCTCCCCGCGACTGTGGACAAGTTCGGTGCTGCAAGCGTTTTCCGGAGGAATCGTCGGGCCTCACGGGTAGAATGGAACCCGGGGATGGCCCCCTTGGGTTGGGTGGGTACGTACTGGGGGCTGGTTGTTCCGAGGCCCGGTCGTTCTCGGGCCCGTCGTTCTCGCTCCCAGTGGTCCTCGCCCAGTCGTTCCCGATCCCAGCCGTTCTCGCCCAGCCGCTCTTAGGCCCGGCCGTTCTCGCCCAGTCGTTCCCAATCCCAGCCGTTCTCGCCCAGCCGCTCTTAGGCCCGGCCGTTCTCGCCCAGTCGTTCCCAATCCCAGCCGTTCTCGCCCAGCCGCTCTCGCCGGCCGTTCTCAGTCCAGTGGTTCCGTCTGGTCGTTCTGGGGCTCGTCGTGCTGCTGGAACTCGGGGTGCTGGGCTCGGGTTCGGCTCGGTGGTTTCCTGCCGGTGTCAGGCGTCGGCGGGGGTCTTGGCCGGTGGAGTCTCCCGAACGTTCTCGCCCGCCCGCTTCGGGCGGAGCGCGCCGACGGGGAGCAGCGGACCGGACAGCCTCCGGTGGCGGATCCACCACAGCGCCGGCCCCGCGACCAGCCACGTGAACAGGATCGTCGTCCCCAGTGGTAGCAGGGTGAGCACCGCCGTGCGACCGGCGACCCTGGCCAGTTCGGGGTTCGTGGTGTCGTACTCGATCCACACCAGGTCGCCCGTCTCGAGCCCCTCCGGGTAGAGCACCCCGTTGGAAGGAATGTGGGCCACGCCGTCGGGCGTCTCGTACCGGATGATCGTCCGGTCGAAGTTCACCTGCTCCACCCGCGCGTTCGCGGTCCCGAGGTTCGCCGCGATCGCCCGGTCGTTCCGCACGGCGGCGAACAGCAACGCCACGCACAGCAATGTGAGCGCTCCGGCCACACCGAGCACCACCCGCCCGGCGAGCCGCCACGCGCGCTCCCTGTCGACCACCACTCCGCCGAGCATACCCAGCACCGGCGGAGCACCCGGCGAAGCCGCGACACCCGCCACAGCGGGGCCACCGAAGCCGCACCAGCCAGGGTTCGCGACACGGCAGCGCCCGCAGCTCCGGCAGCACGCCCCACCCGGCAGCCCGCGACGGCATCCCCCGGCGACAACAGCCTCCCGCGACTGGGCCCGGCGGCAACAAGCGCCCGGCCGCGCCCGCGCCCCGCGACAACGCCCGGTAACAGCCTCCGGCGACTGGCCCTGGCGAACGAAGCGCCCGGCCGCACCAGGCCCGCCCGACGGCAGCCTCCGGCGGCTGGGCCCGGCAAGAACAAGTGCCGGCCGCACCGCGCCCCACCACGGTCTCCGGAGGCAGCGTCCGTCGGGCTGGGCTGGCGACGGCGAGCGCCCAGCCGCGCCGCCCGCCAGAAGGAGCCGCCCGCCACAGAGCTCGCCACAAAGATCAGTGGCGGCGCGCGGTGACCAGCGCCGAGCTCAGTGCCCGTGCGGCGCGTGTAGCAACTCGTGCGTCGCCCGGATCTGCCGGTACGACTTCGGCTCCACCAGCGCACCCCGCTCGGTCCGCGGTGCCCGCGCGGCGGCGACCTCCGCGCCGTGCCCGTTCGGGCTCACCGCCGGCTTGGCCGGCGTGTACAGCCACGTCCGGATCAGCCCGTCCAGGTCCACACCGGACAGTCGCTCGGCCAGCGCCACGAACTCCGGGATCGTCCCGTGGCCACCCTTCTTCGTCTCCAGCCACGTGCGCAGGATCCGGAAGAACGCCTCGTCCCCCACCGCCTCGCGCAGCGCGTGCACGGCCATCGCGCCCCGGTCGTACACCGCGACGTGGAACTGGTTCTCCGCGCCGGGATCGCCGGGCGGCACCCGCCAGAACGCGTCGTCGGCCGGGTAGGAGTTGTAGAGGTACTCGGCCAGCTCGTCGGCCGTGCCCTCGCCCACGTGCTCGGACCAGAGGAACTCCGCGTAGCTGGCGAACCCCTCGTTGAGCCAGATGTCCCGCCACGACCCGACCGACACCGAGTCGCCGAACCACTGGTGCGCGTTCTCGTGCGCCACCACGGACATGTTCGTCCCGGCCCGGAAGAAGCCCCGGCCGTACACCGAGCGGGTCTGGTTCTCCAGGGCGAACCCGAGCCCGGTGGACGCCACGCCGCCCTGCGCCTCGAAGGGATACGGGCCGAAGAACTCCTCGAGCGCCTTGACCACCTCGGGCGTGCGCTCGATGCTGGCCTTCGCCGCCGGCAGGCTCGGCCCCAGCGCCGGGTCGTAGGCCGTGACGAACGGCTGCCCGCTCGGCGTGGTCGACCGCAGCACCTCGAACCGGCCGACCGCGAGCAACGTCAGGTACGTGGCCTGCGGCTCGGTGCTCCGCCAGTTCCACCGGGTCCAGCCGGCGCGCTGCTTGCTGGTGCGCACGAGCGTGCCGTTGGACAGCGCGGCCACGTCGTCGGGCACCTCCACCGACACGTCGTACGTCGCCTTGTCGGTCGGGTGGTCGTTGGCCGGGAACCACCACTCGGAGATCTGCGGCTCGTCCACCGCCAGCGCGCCGTCGGGCGTCTTCTTCCAGGCGGTGACACCGCCGATCTCGACCTGCGACGGGGTGTCCGCGTAGGTGACCACCACGGCGAGGAACTGGCCCCGGGCCAGCGGCCGGGCGGGCGTGACGACCAGCTCGCTCGGGTCGGCCGGGTCGGTGGCGAACCGGGCGGGCGCGTTGTTCACACGCACCGACCGCACGTCCAGACCGAAGTCGAGGTTGAAGCTGGACAGCTCCTGGGTCGTGGTCGCCAGGATCGTCGTGGTGCCGGCCAGCCGGTCGGTGTCCGGCTGGTAGGTGAGCCGGATGTCGTAGTGCGCGACGTCGTAGCCGCCGTTGCCGGCACCCGGGTAGTAGGGGTCGCCGACGCCGGCCGAGCCGGGCGCCGGTGCCGCGCTCGCCGTGGTCGACAGCAGCACCGTCGCCAGCCCGGCGGCCACCGCACCGAACCCGGTCCGCGTTCGCGAGCGCATGACGTCCTCCCCAGTTCGCACGATCCGGCCCCCGGAAACCTAGCCCCGGGACGGCGGTCGCGGAACCGGCCGAATGGAGGGAGAATCCCGGCTATTCGGGCCGAACGGCGGCCGCGACCGCCGCGCGCAACCGGGCGTGCAGGTCCCGGTGCCGGCCGCGGTCCACCCGCACCTCCACCACCCGCAGCCCGGGCGCGGGGCGCAGCGCCGCGCGCAGCTCGGCCAGCGAGTCGACCCTGGTGTGCGGCACGTGGTAGCCGGCGCACAGCGCCGCGAGGTCCGCGCCGTGCGGGGTGCCGAACACTCGCTCGAACCCGGCGCTGTGCTCGGGCGCGCCCTGCTCGAGCAGGGTGAAGATGCCGCCGCCGTCGTCGTTGAGCACCACGATGGTGAGGTCCGGCCGCTGCTCGGCCGGCCCGGTGAGCAGGCCGTTCACGTCGTGCAGGAACGTCAGGTCGCCGAGCAGCGCGTAGGCGGGACCGCGGTGCACGGTCGCCGCACCCATCGCGGTGGAGACCATGCCGTCGATCCCGGCGACGCCGCGGTTGCGGTGCACCAGGACGTCCGGCCGGATGCCGCCGGCCAGCGCGACGTCCCGGGTGGGGTTCGACGAGCCGACGACCAGCAGCGCGTCCGGCGGCAGGGCGTCCACCAGCTCCGCGGCCAACCGCAACCCGCTGGGCCACGGCTCGGCGGCCAGCGCCTCGCGCACCGCACGGGTGGCGGCCGCGTCGGCCCGCTGCCACCGGGCCAGCCACTCCGGGTCGGCCGGCTTGGTCGGCTCGGCGAACCACTGCCCCACCTGGCGGACGTTGTGCGCGGGCGCTGGCCAGTCGGCGTCCGGCCGCACCAGCAGCACCTCGACCGCGGGAGCGGACAGCAGGGCCTGCACCTGCCGGAACACCGTGGGCCGGCCGATGCACAGCACCTGCTCGGGCCGGTGCGCGGCGATGAACTCCTCGACGGCCAGCAGCCACGCGCCGGCGCCGATCGCGGTGGCCCCGCCGAGGCCGAGCCCGCCGGTCTCCGACACCACCGGCCACCCGTGCTGCTCGGCCCACTCGCTGGCCGCGCCGACCCCGGCGTCGCAGGCCACCACCAACCCCTGCCGTGCCGAGGGCACGACGAACGCCGGCAGGGCCCCGAAGTCGGGCAGCTCGGTCCAGCGCGCGCCGTCCGACCGGCCCTCCAGCGACTCGTGCCAGTCGCCGGTGCCGTCGGGCACGAGCGGCTCGCGGAAGGGGACGTTGAGGTGCACCGGCCCGCACCGCCACTCGCCGTACGCGGCGTTCCACGCCCGGCAGACCTGGCTGCGCCAGTACGCGTTCTGCCCCGCCCTGTTCTCCGCGACGGCCAGCTCGTCGAAGTAGCGGACGGCGTTGCCGTAGAGCTCGTACTGGTCGATGACCTGGTTGGCGCCGGCGGCCCGCAGCTCGGGCGGGCGGTCGGCGGTGAGCACGATCAGCGGGACGCCGGCGCGGTCGGCCTCGAGCACGGCGGGGTGGAAGTTGGCCGCGGCCGTGCCGGACGTGCACGCCACCGCCACCGGGCGCCCGGTGCGCGCGGCGATGCCGAGCGCGAGGAACGCGGCGCTGCGCTCGTCGACGCGCACGTGCAGGCGGAGCTTGCCGGCCGAGGCGGCGTCGTACAGCGCCAGTGACAGCGGCGCGTTGCGGGAACCGGGGCAGAGCACGACGTGCGAGACGGTGTTGCGGACGAGCTCGTCGACGATGACGCGGGCCTGCGCGGTGGAAGGGTTCACCGGCGTTCCCCCGTCCCGACTCGACGTCTCGGCGGGCGGCCAGCCGAATCCCGGTCCTGGTCGCCTACCACCTCGATGCCGGTCACCACGCGCACACGCCCTATCCTCCCAAACGTGGACGACGATCGCGTTTCAGAGCTGTTCGACCCGGCCCAATGGAGTGAGATCGAGGGATTCGACTTCACCGACATCACCTACCACCGCTCGACGGAACAGCGCTCGGGCAAGCGCGTCGTGCGGATCGCGTTCGACCGTCCCGAGGTGCGCAACGCGTTTCGTCCGCACACCGTCGACGAGCTGTACCGCGCGCTGGACCACGCGCGGATGAGCTCGGACGTCGGCTGCGTCCTGCTCACCGGCAACGGCCCTTCGCCGAGGGACGGCGGGTGGGCGTTCTGCTCCGGTGGTGACCAGCGTATTCGCGGCCGGTCGGGCTATCAGTACGCCAGTGGGGAGACGTCGGACACCATCGACCCGGCGCGCGCGGGGCGGCTGCACATCCTCGAGGTGCAGCGGCTGATCCGGTTCATCCCGAAGCCGGTGATCGCGGTGGTGACCGGGTGGGCCGCCGGGGGCGGGCACTCGCTGCACGTGGTGTGCGACCTCACGCTGGCCTCGGCCGAGCACGGCCGGTTCAGGCAGACCGACGCCGACGTGGGCTCGTTCGACGCCGGCTACGGCTCGGCGTACCTGGCCCGGCACGTGGGGCAGAAGCTCGCACGGGAGATCTTCTTCCTGGGCCGCACCTACACGGCGGAGCAGATGCACGCGATGGGCGCGGTGAACGCGGTGGTGCCGCACGCCGAGCTGGAGGCCGAGGCGCTGCGCTGGGGGTGGGAGATCGTCGGCAAGTCGCCGACCGCGCAGCGGATGCTGAAGTACGCGTTCAACCTGGTGGACGACGGCCTGGTCGGGCAGCAGCTGTTCGCCGGCGAGACCACGCGGTTGGCGTACATGCGGGACGAGGCCGTGGAGGGTCGGGACGCGTTCCTGCAGAAGCGCGAGCCCGACTGGACGGACTACCCGTACTACTACTGATCACGTCCGCTCCGGTGAAGCGCCGTGATCACTGTCCCGAGTGACGGGAGCCCGGCCGCGGTGGAGCGGGTGCGCCGGGCGCTGCTCGACGCGCTGGACGGCGGGCCCGCGGTGCTCCCGGTCGACGCGCGGCACCCCCGGGGGGACGAGCTGCGCGCGGCGATGGCACCGGAGCGACCGGTGGAGCCGAACACCGCGGTGGTCGTGCCGACCTCGGGATCGACCGGGACCCCCAAGGGGGTGCTGCTCGCCGCGTCCGCCCTGGTCGCGTCGGCCGAGGCGACGCACCGCCGGCTCGGCGGGCCGGGCCGGTGGCTCCTGGCGACACCCGTGCACTACATCGGCGGCCTGCAGGTGCTGGTCCGCGCGCACCTGGCCGGCACCGAGCCGGTGGTGCTCGACCTCGCCAGCGGTTTCTCCCCCACCGCGTTCGCCGCGGCGGCCGGGGAGCTGCTCACCCGGCCGGGGCCGCACTACACCGCACTCGTGCCGACCCAGCTCACCCGCATCCTCGTCGACCCCGCGGCGACACGGGCGGCCGCCGGGTTCGCCGCGATCGTGATCGGTGGTGCGCGGTTGGACCCGGGGCTGCGGGCGCGGGCGGAGCGGGCCGGGCTGCGGGTGCGCTCGGCGTACGGGATGAGCGAGACGGCCAGCGGGTGCGTGTACGACGGCGTCCCGCTGGACGGCGTGCGGGTGCGGATCGGCACCGGAGCGGGTACCGGGGGCGTCGCCGGGCGGATCGAGATCGCCGGGTCGGTGCTCGCGCACGGCTACCGGCTGCGACCCGACGAGTCCGCGGCCACGTTCCGGGACGGCTGGCTGCGCACCAACGACCTCGGCCGCCTCGACGCCGTCGGCCGGCTGGAGGTGCTCGGCCGGGTCGACGACGTGATCAACACCGGGGGGGTGAAGGTGCCGGCGGCCGAGGTCGAGCGGGCGTTGACCGGACATCCCGCGGTGCTGGCGGCGTGCGTGGTGGGAGTGCCCGACCCGGAGTGGGGCGAGGCGGTGGCCGCGGCCGTGGTCCTCGGCGGCGGAGCCGGTGAGGGGACGATGCCGGGCGAGTCGCGCGCGGACGACAGCTCGGCGAGGACCACGGCCGGGACGGACGAGCCGGAGTCGGCGGCGAGCACGGCCGGGCCGATGGGTGATCGGGTGCGGGACGAGCTGCGGGCGGCCGTCCGGACGGCGGTGGGCGCGGCCGGGGTGCCCAAGCGATTGGAGTTCGTGCGCGAACTGCCGACGCGGGGACCAGGTAAACCCGATCGGGTGGCCGTGCGCGCGATGTTCGAGTGGTGACGTTCAGGACACCGCCGAACGGCGTAATCTCCGCTCACTCGGTAATCCGATCGCCACACTCTTGTCCATATTTTTCCTAATTTTCCACCCAATTGGTTGACTTTCCACGAATTGCGGATTTGGCTCTGCTGCCGACGGGCACGCGGCCCTGCAGCGGCGGTGGGACGTCGCTCCGCGATGCCCGGGTGGGAGGAGTTCGACCATGACGGCTGGTGGAACCGGAGGAAGATCTCGCCGCGGCTGGGCGGCGCTGGGGGTGGGTGCGGCGATCGCGCTGGGCGTGCTCGCCCCGCCCGCGGCCGCCGACCCCGCGGTGCCCGCGAGCGGAACCCTGACCTGGTCGATCACGCCGGGGACGGAGGCCGGCATCGCCGCGCACGGCACGGCGGCCAGCGCCGGGCGACGGGACACGACCACGATCCGCGAGTTCACCCCGAAGCGGCTGGAAGCGCCGGTGAACACCGTCGCGGTGGACGTGGACGCGACGGTGCCCGAGGGGACCGAGGCGGCGCTGGACGTGCGCGGGCTGCGCGCCGACGGGATGTGGACCGAGTGGACCGAGGCCGTGCCGGGCGCGCCCGCGGTGCTGGCGGAGAGCAGCGCGACCGTGCAGGCGCGGCTGGTGGTCGCCGGCGAGCGGGCGGCGGAGGTGCGGCGGGTCGACGTGACGGCGTGGAACGCGCCGGGCGCCGCGGCGACACCGCGGATCCTGGCCGCGCAGACGTACCGGGTCTTCGCCACCAGGGAGGGCCTGGTGGGTGGTACCACCGCGAACGGGCACGTGATCAAGCCACGGGACCATTTCGTGGCGTTGCCGTCGCGACGCGGGTTGGCCAACCGGAACAGCGGCAACTACACGGTGCAGGTGTGCACGTCGACGAACTCGCGGTGCGAGTGGGCGCCGGTGTGGGACGTCGGGCCGTGGAACACCAAGGACGACTACTGGAACGCCAACCGCGAGATGTGGAAGGACCTGCCGAGGGGCAAGCCACAGGCGCAGGCGGCGTACCAGGACGGGTACAACGGCGGGAAGGACCAGTTCGGCCGTCGGGTGGCGAACCCGGCCGGGATCGACCTGGCGGACGGGACGTTCTGGGACGGGCTCAAGCTGTCCGACAACGCGTGGGTGAACGTGACCTACGAGTGGACCGGCTCGGGGCCGTGGGGCACGATCGCGACCGCCACCGACCCGCTGAACGTGCGGTCGGGGCCGCGCGCATCGGCGGCGCAGGTGGGCCTGGCCGCCAGGCACGCGCAGGTACGCATCGAGTGCCAGGTGACCGGGGACTCGGTCAGCGGCACGCAGGGCACGTCGAACCTCTGGTACCGCCTGGCGAGCGGCAAGTACGTGGCGCGGGCGTACGTGAAGGTGGGCGTGGCGCCCGGCAACTGCTGACCGGTCCCGCCGCGGGGTCGGGTGCCGCGGGCCAGGCACCCGACCCCCTTCGGCGCGAGAACACCGACGTGAGAGGTGTGGGAGGGACGTACCACTCAACCGCGCGGCCGGATCGGGAGTTCGACCAGGCCACGGATGACCAGGTTGTCACGGTAGCGCAGCTCGGTGGTGGCCAACCGCATGTTCGGTGCCCTGCGGACCAGCGCGCCGAAGGCGATCTGGCCCTCCAGCCTGGCCAGGGGTGCCCCCAGGCAGAAGTGGATACCGCCGTCGAAGGCGAGGTGGCGGTTGTCCCGACGGGAGATGTCGAGTTCGTCGGGCCGATCGAAGACCTCCGGATCGCGGTTGGCGGCACCGCGCATCAACACCACTTGCTCCCCGCGGGCGATCGCGTGGCCGTCGAGCTCCAGATCCGTCAGTGCGGTGCGGCGGGTCAGCTGGGTCGGTGGGTCGTAGCGGAGGAACTCCTCCACGGCGGACGCGACGAGCGCCGGATCGTCGTGCAGCCGGCGCAGCTGCTCGGGGTTGCGCAGGAGTGCCAACACACCGTTGCCGATCAAGTCCATCGTGGTCTCGTGGCCGGCGACGTAGAGCAGGATGCAGGTGGTGAGCATCTCGGCCTCGGTGAGGGTGGAGCCGCGCTCCCGCACCGCGACGAGCCCGCTCAGCAGGTCGTCGCGCGGGTGTTCCCGGCGCTGCCGGAGCAGGCCGCGGAAATACTCGTCGAACTGCGCGAAAGCCTGCCCGCGCCGTTTCATCTCCTCCGGCGAGTGCTCGAAGTCCGGGTCGACGCCGCGCGCCACCACGTGGGAGAGCTCCTTGACCGCGTTCATGTCCTCGGCCGGCACCCCGAGCAGCTCGCTGATCACCATCACCGGCAGCGCGTAGGCGAACCCGTCGATCAGGTCGACCTCGTCGTGCTGCATGACCTGATCCAGCAGGTCGTCCACGATCCGCTGGATCCGCGGTGTCAGCCGCTCCACGATCCGCGGGGTGAACGCCTTGTTCACCAGCGACCGCAGCCGGGTGTGCTCGGGCGGGTCGAGCAGGATGAACGGCTTCGCCCTCCCCCGCACCGGGCGACGGAAGTTGTTCTGGCCCAGCACCTCGTCGGATCCGTGCCCGAAGCGGGAGTCGCGGAACACCGCGGCGACGTCACGGTGCCTGCTGATCAGCCAGTGCCCGCGCGGGCTGCGGTAGATCGGGGCCAGCTCCCTCAGCCGCCGGAAGTACGGATAGGGATCGGCCCGGTAGGCCCTGTCGAACGGGTCGAAGTCGATCACGGGGTTCTCGTCGCGTGCCGCCGCGGTCTCGGTCATGGTCCTGGTGCTTCCTTTCCCTGGCGCCTCGTGGGCTGTTTCAGCTGAGCGCGACCGCCGAGGCGTTGAGCGCGAGCGCGAGCGCGGCCAGCGTGCTACGCAGCAGGTGCCAGCGCCGCCACAGCGGGCGCGGGTCCTGCCATTCGGCGGGCATTCGATCCGGGTCCAGCGTCCGGAGTTGGCGGTTGATCGGCACGTTGCACCAGTGGGACACCACCGCGACCATGACCAGCAGGGCGGCACCGACACCGAACAGCAGCGCGCCGAGCCCGTTCGGCGCGAGGATCGCCAGCACGACGTCGAGGGCGGTCGCGGTCAGCACGATCACCGGCATCGTCGGATCCCAGTTCCGGCCGAGCAGCTTGTGCGCGTAGATGTACTGCCCGGGCGGCATCGCCAGCAACGCGGGCACCGTGCTGATCGCGACGGCGAACAGCACACCCGCCACGATCCCACTGGCCATCACCGCGACGATGCCGAAGACGGTGCTCAGCACCACTCACCTCCGACCGAACTGGGCGAGGCAGCGCATGACGCTGTCCTGGAAGGTTCGGACGAACCCGTCGACCGTGCCGGTGTCGCGCGGGCTGGCGAGGTAGGGGACGATCCGCCGTTCGAAGTCCTGAACCCCCGGCTGCGTCGCCATGAACCGGGCGACCGCGGTGATGTCGCCCTCGTACTCGATGAACCGCACCATGGTGTCGTCCTTGATGAACACGGCGGTCGACACGATGCGAGCGGCCTCGGCGCCGTCGTCGGCGACCACAACGGAGGATCGAGGACGGGTGAACCCGCTGACGATCTCGGCGATCTCCTCCTCACACCCGGCCTTGATGTCGTACCTGATCGCGGCGATCGGCATGTCCGCTCCTCGGGAATCCGTCGATGTCCCCACCAGGGTGGAACCGGTCGTTGGACGGGCACTAGGCGATCGCTTGAGCCGGCCCCGCGAGGCGCCGGACAACTCACCCGGCCGCCGGGCTCTACCGGTCGTCGCGCGATACTCCAGCGCCGCCGCCGAGACTGACGGGCGTTCAGGTGCCCGACGCGCCTCGGGCGCTCCCAACGGTGGCTGTGGAGGATGGATGGTTCAGGCGAATCCCATCGGGAATCCGGAGCGTGCGGCGGACCGCGGCGACCCGGTCATCGGCCGCCACGCCGGCCCGGTCGGCAGGGTGTTCCGCGTCATCACGGGTCTCGTCGGCTTCCTGCCGGTCTTCATCATCCTGCGCGGCCTGAGCACCACCGAGGTGGTCGTCGGTCTCGTCTGGTTCGTCGTGGTCGCCGCGGTCGTCGTCGCCGCGCTCGCCCTGATGCGCCCGTGGTTGGCCGGCCGCGAGAGCGGCGGCCTGACCGGTTTCGTCGGCAGCGCGATCCTGCTGCTGCCGATGGCCGCGTACCCGATGGGGCTGTTGCCGGAGGCACCCACGATCGGCCTGCGGCTCTACACCGACTTCTCGGTCACCCTGTCCGGGCTCATCGGCTACGGCGGGCTGGAGATGGCCGCCCTGCCCTCCCTCGTACTGGGCCACCGCCCGGTGCTGTACAGCCAGTACAACATGGTCGACCTGGTGGAGCGGCGGACGCTGACCTCGGGGAGGTCCCCGCTCGCGGTGCTCGCCGGCGTGCTGGGGGTGCTCGGGTTCGCCTGGTTCTGGACCATGCAGTTCTGGTTCACCACCGTTCCCGAGTTCGTCACCGGCTCGCCCGACGCACGGGTTCCGGAAGTCCCGGCCGCCGTCGCCCCCTTCGCCGCCGCCGCGATCGTCCTGGCCGGGCTGCTCCTGCTGCTGATCGATCGCCGCGCGGCCGCCGGCCGCCGCTGGTGGTGGCCGCTGGGCGCCGTCGTCGTGGTGTTCGGCATCGGCGCACCGGTCGGCGCGATGCCGGACGCGCTCTACGCGGTGATCATCCTCGCCGGCGCCGTCATCGGCGTCCGACGCCTGCTCGCCCGACGCCGTCCAGCGGCGTAGACCCTGCTACGCACTCCCAGGAAAGGCACTCGGTCATGACGTACTCCTCCATCACCTGCCTCGGTCTCGGGGAGATGGGCGCTGGCCTCGCCGGCCGGCTGATCGACACCGGGCACCGGATCGTCGTCCACGATCCCGCGGCCCCGCGGGCCGAGCCACTGGTCGCCGACGGCGCGGTGCGCGCCGACACTCCCGCCGACGCGGTCGGGGCAGCCGACGCCGTCGTGATCAGCCTCGACGACGAGGACGCCGTCCGGTCCGCGCTGTTCGGCCCCGACGGCGCCGCCGCCGCGCTGCGCTCCGGCTCGCTCGTCGTGGACACCTCCCCGGTCTCGCCCGCCGGTTCCCGCCGGCTCGGCGCCGAACTCGCCGAGCTCGGTCTCCGGCGGGTCGAGATCTGCCCGCTGGGCAGGCCGGACCAGGCCAGGACCGGCGAGCTGCGCATGCTCGTGGCGGGCCAGGACGAGCACGTCGCCGCGAGCCGGGTCCTGCTGCGCCACTGGGGTGACATCGTGATCCCCGCCGGCGGTCTCGGCGGGGCGCTGACGCTGAAGCTGGTGTTCAACGCGCTGCTCGGTGCCCAGCTCGCGTCGCTCGCCGAAGCGGTGGGCTTCGGCGAGCGGGCCGGGCTGAACCGCGAACAGCTGCTCGGCGCCATCGCGTCGAGCAACTTCGCCTCGGCTGCCATGACCTACCGGATCGGGTTGCTACGCGAGAACCGGTTCACCCAGCCGGCGGCCTCCTCCGCGATGTTGCACGAGGATCTGCGGCAGGCGGTGGAGGTCGCCGCTGAGCACGGCATGCTCATCCCGGCCGTCGCCGCCGCCGCCGAGCACTTCGGCACGATCGTGGACGCCGGGGACGGCGACCTCGACGCCGCGGTGGCCCTGCGCCCGTAACGGATCCCGAGCGGCCACCGGCGCCCACCACGCCACGCCGTCTCGACGTGCTCGCGTGCCGAAGGGTCACTCCGCCGGCTGCTGGCCGGGTGCGACGAGCCCGGTCTCGTAGGCCAGCACCACCAGTTGCGCGCGGTCCCGCGCACCCAACTTGGCGAGCAGCCGGCTGACGTGGGTGCGCGCGGTCGCCGAGCTGATGAACAGCTCCGCCGCGATCTCGTCGTTGGAACGACCGGTGCCGACCGCACGGAGCACGTCGCGTTCTCGCTCGGTCAGCTTGTCGAGGCGATGCCGCGCCAGCGTCGGGTTCGCGGTGGCCGCGCTGGCCAGCACCCGTCGAGTGACCGCGGGCGAGAGCAGTGCGTCACCGCCGTGCACCAAACGCACCGCTCGGCGCAGCTCGTCCGGCGAGGTGTCCTTCAGCAGGAACCCGGCCGCCCCGAGCCGGATCGCCTCGAAAAGGTAGTCGTCGTTGTCGAAGGTGGTCAGCACCACCACCTGCGCCCCGCGCAGCCCAGGATCCGCCATGATCCGGCGGGTGGCCACCAGTCCGTCGGTCCCCGGCATCCGGACGTCCATCAGCACCACGTCGGGCCGGTACCGGGCCACGGCGTCGAACCCGGTCGCGCCGTCCTCGGCCTCGGCGACCACGGTGATGTCCGGCGCGAGCTCGAGCAGGGTGCGCAGCCCGGCACGCACCAGGGGCTGGTCGTCCACCAGCACCACGCGGATCACCGCCGTTCCCCCAACGGCAGCAGTGCCTGCACGACGAATCCCCCGGCGCCGTTGCCGCCTGCCCGCAGCTGACCGCCGACCAGGCCGGCCCGCTCTCGCATGCCGACGATGCCCCAGCCGTCCCGCGCTCGGCCGCCGCGCTCGCCCCGCCCGTCGTCGGCGATCCGCACGGCCAGCTCGTCGGGTCCGTACCGCAACTCGACACTGACGTGCCGCGCGCCGGCGTGCCGTAGCACATTGGTCAGCGACTCCTGCACGATCCAGTACGCGGCGGTGTCCACGGCGACGGGCAGCGGCCTCGGCTGCCCCTCGGTGCGCACGCTGACGTCGAGGCCGGCGTCGGTGGCCGAGCGGACGATCGCGTCCAGCCGGTCGAGCCCACCCACCGGGTGCCGATCGGCCGGCTCGGAGCCGTCGCCGCCCCGCATCCGGAGCAGGTCCAAGGTGGACTGCAATCCGCGCACCGCGTCGCTGCTCGCGGCGCGCACCGCGCGCAGCGAGTCCTCCGCGGTGTCCGGGTCCGTGCGCAACACCTCCCGCGCGACGTCGGTGTGCAACGAGATCACCGAGATGGTGTGGGTCAGCACGTCGTGCAGGTCGCGGGCCACCCGCAGCCGCTCCTGCTCCAGCCTTCGGGCCTGCTCCCGCTCGCGCTCCCGTTCCGCCTCGGCCATGCGCAACTCCAACTCCGCGCGCCACTTCCGCCGCGACCGCACGCTGTCCGCGAGCGCGATCGTCGCCGCCAGCAACGCGACGTTGGACACCAGCTCGTAGCCGAACAGGTAGGCCGGGTCATCACCTTCCAGCACGCGGTACGCGGACGAGCCGATCACCAGGAACACGGCGGCACCGATCGCCAGCCGCAACCGCCCGTACTCCGCGGCCGAGTAGAGCGCGGCGGCCGCGGGAACGGCGACCCCGATGGCGGAGTACCCCAGGAGGTAGTAGCCGAACAGCAACAGCAGCGTGCCGACCAGGGTCACCACCGGATACTTCCGGCGCACCAGCAGCACCGCGCCGATGCCGACGGCGAACGCGTAGGCCACCAGTCCCGGCTTGCGGGCATGGGCCTCCAGGCTGCCGTTGATCGCCGCGGCGACCGCCACCATCACCAGCAGCCCGATGGCGCCGTCCACCACGAACGCCCGGCGCCCGTGCCCTCCCCCCGCAGTCTGCCGCACCAGGCGAGTCTAACCTCCGGAGCCGGTCCCGCTCGCCCCGTCAGGGTCGGCGTCAGACAACGGACGTACGGCGCGCGCCCCCGGCTACGTCGAAACGCGTACGGGTGCTGTTTCCCGGGCTGACGACACCGCACCCGACGTTCGTTAACGTCGCCGGTGTCGAAGTCTCGCTTCACTAGGGGGATTGGTGTCCAGCCCGGCCCAAGCAATCAGCCTCGGCGTGTTCCGAGGCGTGGTCACCCTGCACACCGCGCTACTGGTCGTGCAGCCGGTCATCGTCGGTCGTTTCCTCAGCGGTGAGTTCACCATGCTCGCGGCTCACCGCACGACGGCCAGCTTCATCATGGTCGCCGCGCTCCTGCAGATCCTGGCGTCGATCGCCCTGTGGCGGCCGGGCAGGCGCGCCAAGTGGCCGATGGCCGCGGCCGTCGCGATGCTCGCGATCGAGGTCACCCAGATGGTCGGCGGGTACTCCCGCGCGCTCGGCCTGCACCTGCCGCTCGGCGTGGCGCTGGTCGCCGGTGGAATCGGGTTCGCGATCTGGGCGTGGCTCCCGCACCCGGAACCGACTCCGCGGAAGGCCGACCGGGGGAAGATGTCCGTGGCGGGTGCGCGATGAGCATGTCCAGGCGGAGGTTCCTCGCCGGGGCGGGGACCATCGGCGCGCTGGGCGTGACCGGCGGGCTCGGCCTGCTGATGCCGGGCCCCAAGGGGCAGACCGGGACGCTGTTGACCAGCCAACTGCCGCTACCCCCGAAGTTCGCCAGCCCGTTGCCCGTTCCGCCGGAGGCCCGGCCGAGCGGAGGGCGGTACGAGCTCACCGCGCACACCGTGGAACGGGAGATCCTGCCCGGTCGGCGCACCAGGATCCTGAGCTACGGCGGGTCGTTTCCAGCACCCACGATCAGGGCGCGCCGGGGGCAGCCGCTGGACCTGCTGCTGCGCAACGAGCTCGACGTGGAGACGGTGATCCACCTCCACGGCGGCCGCACTCCCCCGGAGAGCGACGGCTACCCCACCGACGTGGTGCTGCCGCCGAGCGGCCAGGTCCCGCACCACCTCATGGCCGGCGACATCACGACGGGCCAGCGCACCTACCACTACCCGCTCGACCAGCGCGCGGCCACCCTCTGGTACCACGACCACACGATGGACTACACGGCGCCGAACGTCTACTTCGGCATGGCCGGCTTCTTCCTGATCGGCGACGACGAGGAGGACGCGCTGCCGCTGCCCGGAGGCGACCGTGAGCTGCCGTTGATGATCTGCGACCGCGCGTTCGACGCCGACGGCCAGTTCCGCTACCCGGCGATCTCTCCGGAACGGCGGGTGCCGGGGGTCACCGAGCCCTACATGGGCGGTGTGCTCGGCGACGTGATCCTGGTCAACGGGGCCCCGTGGCCGGAGCACCAGGTCTCCGCGACCAGGTACCGGCTGCGGCTGCTGAACGCGTCCAACGCGCGCCGCTACGAGCTGGACCTGGGAATGCCGATGGTGCAGATCGGCACCGACGGCGGGCTGCTGGAACAACCGATGGAGCGGCGCACCGTCACCCTGGCGCCGGCCGAACGGGCCGACGTGATCGTCGACTTCTCCGCCGCACCGGTCGGCACGAGGGTCACCATGCACAACCGGCTGGGTGACGGCGGCACCGCGGAGGTGATGCGGTTCCACGTGGTGCGTCACGAGCCGGACGACACCGAGATACCGCAGCGGTTGTCCACCATCGAACCGCTGGACCCTGGCAAGGTCAGCGCGGTGCGGGACATCAGGTTCCGGCTGACCCGCCCGCCCGGCGGGGGCCAGCACGGGGGGCACCACGGCGCGAGCCAGGACAGCGGTATGCGCTGGACGGTCAACGACCAGGTCTTCGACCCCGAGGTGTCGCTGGCCGAGCCAGGACTCGGGGACACCGAGATCTGGCGGTTCAGCACCGACGTGCACCACCCGGTGCACCTGCACCTGGTGCACATGCAGGTGCTCTCCCGCAACGGTGGGAACCCGCGCAAGGACGACCGCGGCTGGAAGGACACCGTGGACCTGATACCGGGCGAGACCTGCGAGGTGCTCACCAGGTTCGACGGCTACCGAGGCCGCTACGTGTTCCACTGCCACAACCTGGAGCACGAGGACATGGCCATGATGGCCAACTTCACCGTGACCTGACCTGACCTGACCTGACTGGCGTGATCGGACCGCGCCGCCCCCAAGCCACGAGGCCGACTGGTTCACCTCTCCCATCCCGCCGAAGAACCAGTCGGCCTCGTGCCCCGACCAGCGCTGCTCCTCGACGTCAGGGATGCGACAGGGTCAACCCGCCCGCTCGGGTGCCGCCGGCGGGTCGGCGAGCATGGCGCCGAGCAGCGCGGTCGTGTGGGTGCCGGCCCGGAAGTCCGGATGGGCGAGAACCTCGCCGAGCACGTCGGCCGTGTTGCACACCCCGGCACCCGACACGGTGAGCTCGCGCAGCGCCCGTTGCATCCTGGCGATGGCCTGGGGCCGATCCGGCGCCCAGGTGATGACCTTGGCCAGCAACGAGTCGTAGTGGGGCTGGACGCGGTAGCCGGGGAAGGCGTGCGTGTCGACGCGCACGAACGGGCCCGCCGGCGGCTGGAACTCGTCCAGGAGCCCCGGCGTCGGGGCGAAGTCCCGGAGGGGGTCCTCGGCGTTCACTCGGCACTCCAGTGCCACCCCACGGGGCTGGATCTCGTCCTGAGTGAGGTCCAACGGCTCCCCGGCGGCGACGCGCAGCTGCTCCCGGACCAGGTCGACACCGGTGACCATCTCGGTCACCGGGTGCTCCACCTGGATTCGGCAGTTGATCTCCATGAAGTAGAACTCGCCGTCGGCCACGAGGAACTCGAAGGTGCCCGCGCCGACGTAGCCGACGGCCCTGGCGCCACGCACCGCGGCGTCCGCGACCGCGGCCCGCAGTCGCGGGTCCAACCCCGGCGCCGGCGTTTCCTCCACGAGCTTCTGGTTGCGCCGCTGCACCGAGCAGTCCCGCTCACCGAGATGCAGCACGTTGCCGTGGGAGTCGGCGAGCACCTGCACCTCGACGTGGCGCACCTGCTCGCAGAATCGCTCGATGTAGACGCGGCTGTTGCCGAAGAGGGCCTGCGCGGTGCTCCGGGTGCGCCGGTACGCCCCCGGCAGCTCCCTGCGGTCACGGACGACGGTCATCCCGCGTCCCCCGCCGCCCGCCACCGCCTTGATGATCACCGGGAAACCGATCTCGTCGGCGAGGGCCAGCGCCTCACCGAGCTCGTTCACCACCCGCCTGCTGCCGGGCAGCAGCGGCAGGCCCGCGTCGGACATCAGCTTCCTGGCCACCGCCTTGTCGCCCAGCCGGGCGATCACGTCCGGCGGTGGACCGACGAACACCAGTCCGTTGGCGGTGCAGATCTCGGCGAAGTCGGGGTCTTCGGAGAGGAACCCGTAGCCGGGATGGACGGCCTGTGCGCCGGTTTGTCGTGCCGCCTCGACGATCGCCGACGCCGAGTTGTAGCTGCCACGCGGCTGCGGCGGTCCGATCTGGACGGCGACGTCGGCCGCGCGCACCACGGCGGAGTCGGCGTCGGCGGTGGAGTACACGGCGACCGTGCGGATCCCCATCTCCTGGCAGGTCCGGAGGACCCGGAGCGCGATCTCACCCCGGTTGGCCACGAGCACGGTGTCGAACACGGCTGCCTACTCCGGCTCGGCCGGGGACAGCAGCAGAAGCGGCTGGTCGAACTCGACCGCCTCCCCGTTGTCCACCAGGATCTGCAGCACCTGTCCCTCGGCGTCCGCGGTCACCGGGTTCATCAGCTTCATCGCCTCCACGATGCCGACCTGCTGGCCAGCCGTGACGAACTGCCCGACCTCGACGAACGGCCGCGCTCCCGGCTCGGGTGCGGCGTAGAAGGTGCCGACGAGTGGCGAGCGGATCTCGTGGCCCTCGACCGGCGCCTGGCCCGATCGCTCCTCGGCGTCGGCACCGGTCCCCGGCGTCGAGGCCGCGGCGCCGGCCGGCGCGGTCGGATCGGCGTGCCACTCGACCTCGACGCTCGCGGGGCCCACCGTCATGCTCACCCTTCGGACGGCGCGGTCGCCCAGATTGGCCAGCCTGCCGATGTTGCGGCACATCTCCTCGACGGCGCCGAGGGAACCCAGTGCCACACCGTCGAACAGCCCGGAGTCCTGGCCGGTGGCGTCTCGCAGAGCTCTGTCCTGTGTTGTCATAGTCCGCACTCCTCGACATCGGTCGGCGGCTCGGTCGGTTCGGCCGGCTCGGTGGACAGGCCGAACACGCGGAAGCGCGCCCGCCTGCCGCGCAGCAGTTCCACTGGGTCGAGCCCGGCAAGCCTGTTCAGGGCGGCGGTGAGCGCGCGGCGCACCAGGTCCGCCGCGGCCACCGGGTCGGTGTGCGCGCCGCCGGGTGGCTCCGGCACGATGCCGTCCACGACGCGCAGTTCCAACAGCGACGCCGCGTCCAGCCGCAGCGCCCTCGCCGCGTCCGCGGTCGCGGACGGTTGCTTCCACAGGATCGCGGCGCAGCCTTCGGGACTGATCACGGAGTAGATGCTGTTCTCGCACATCAACACCTCGTCGGCGATGCCGAGCGCGAGCGCACCGCCGCTGCCACCCTCCCCGGTGACCACCGCGACCACCGGCACCGGCAGGCCGCTGAGCAGCCGCAGGTTGTCGGCTATCGCGTGCGCCTGGCCCGTCTCCTCGGCCTGCAGGCCCGGGTGCGCACCGGGTGTGTCGATGAGTGAGACCACGGGAAGCCCCAGCTTCGCGGCGAACCGCAGCAGCCGCGCGGACTTGCGGTAGCCCGCGGGCGAGGGCATGCCGAAGTTGCGGCGCATCAGGTCGGCGGTGGTGTGGCCCTTCTGGTGGCCCACCATCACGACCGGCTTCCCGTCGAGCCAGCCGATCCCGCCGACGATCGCGGGGCAGTCGTTGCCCGCCCGGTCGCCGTGCAGCTCGAAGAACCCGTCGAGCCAGTGCTCCGCGTGGTCGAGCGCGGTCGGCCGCCCGGACTGCCGCGCGAGGCCCACCACGTTGGCGGGGTCGCGCTCCCGCGACTCGGGGGAGAGCTCGCGCACGTCGCGCACGACGGGGTCGGCCACGTCGGGGCGGCTGGCGAATCGGTGCCCGGCCACGGCGATCAGCCGGGCCAGCACGCCGCGCAGGGCGGTGCGCCGCACGACACCGTCGACCAGGCCGCGTTCCATCAGGAACTCGGCGGTCTGGAATCCCGGCGGCAGCTCCTGGCGGATGGTCTGCTGGATCACCCGAGGGCCCGCGAAGCCCATCCGAGCGCCCTGCTCGGCCAGCACGACGTCGCTGAGTGTCGCGAACGACGCCGCGACGCCGCCATAGGTCGGGTCGGTCAGGACCGTGACCGTCAACAGCCCGGCGTCATCGAGCTGCTGGATGGCGCCGCTGGTCTTCGCCATCTGCATCAGCGACAGCATCCCCTCCTGCATCCGAGCCCCGCCCGACGCGGTGACGATGACCAGCGGCACCCGATCGGCCAGCGCCGCCTCGGCCGCGGCCGTGACCGCCTCACCCTCGGCGCTGCCGAGGCTGCCGCCGAGGAAGCGGAAGTCCATGACGGCGAGCACCAGCGGCTGGCCCTCGATGGTGCCCCGCACCGCCACCACTCCGCGCTCGGCGCCGCTGCGGCGGCGCGCCTCGGCGAAGCGGTCGGCGTAGCTGCGCAGGTCGGCGAAGCCGAGCGGGTCGCGCACGGTGGCCGCGACCGGCACCTCCTTGCCGGATCCCTCGTCGAGCAGCTGGCTGATCCGGCAGGTCGGATCAAGGGGTGCGTGCCAGCCGCACCCGGGGCACACCGACATGTCCCGCAGGAAGCGGCGCAGGTACAGCAGCTCACCGCAGGACTGGCAGCGGGTCCAGTCCGGTTGCTCGTCGGAGTCAACGGCGGTCGCGGTCACGACCTCGGTCATCAGTCATCCCCTCGCGCTCGATCCTTCGGTGTTCGGCGGGCGCCGGTGTTCGGCGGGCACCTGGTTCAGCGGGCCCGGTGGCCCGCGATCGCCCGCCACGTGGTCGTCCGGTAGTCCCATTCCCGGCGGGGTCGCGTCAGTAGCGGGCCTGCACGCGGTAGACGCCGAACGACGGCTCGCGGCGGCTGTCCTGGAACGGGCGGAGCGCCGCGGTGCTGTCCTTGTGGCTCGCGCCCTGCTCCCAGCGGTCGAACGCGGCCTGGTCGGTCCACTCGCTCATGACGAGGAACTCGGTGGAGTCGTGCACCGAGCCGAGGAACTCGTTGGACACCAGCCCGGGCGTGCCCGCCAGGTCCTCGCTGACCTGGTGGTACGCCGCGGCGATCGCGTCCCGGTCGGCGGCCCGGTGGAACAGCAGCACCCGGATCCGTTCCGGCGCGACCCGGCCCGGGTGCTGCCCCGGAAGGTGCGCCACCACGGTCATCGTGTCCATGGAGCCGCCGGACCGGAACGGGTGCAGCTTCTTACGGTGCTCCAGGTGGCCGTCACTGTGCTCGAACTCCCGGAACAACTCCTCGTCGACCCAGTCACTCACGATGTAGTAGATCGAGGTGTCCTCGGTGCCGCGGCACAGCCACTGCCCGAGGTTGGCCGGGTGACTGATGACGGCGTCGCCGATCTCCAGCCAGGTGCGCTCGAAGTCGGCCTCCATGCCGGGCTTGATCTCCATCCGGAGGATGACTCGGAACGGCGCGTCACTCACGAGATCCCCCCGTCGACGTTGAGGGTCTCCCCCGTGACGTAGCGGGACAGGTCGCTGATCAGGAACAGCACGGCTCCGGCGACCTCCTCCGGCCGGCCGAGGCGGGCCAGCGCCGTCTTGGCCGAGTACCGCTCGGTCATCAGCGTGCGCTGCTCCTCGGTCATCGCGTCCATCGCCTCGGTGGCGATCACTCCGGGGGCGACGACGTTGACGCGAATCCCGCGTGGACCGAACTCCTTGGCCAGCGACCTGGTCAGGCCGACCAGGGCCGCCTTCGTGGCCGTGTAGTGCGCGCGCAACGGAATGCCCGCCTCGGACGAGCGGGAGCCGATGCTGATGATCGAGGCCCCCTCGGTGAGGTGCTTGAGCGATTCCTGGATGACGACGTGCACGGCGGTGAGGTTGGTGTCGACTATCCGCTGCCATTCCGCGAGCTCGAGCTCGGCATAGGGCACGTGGCTGATGGTGCCCGCGTTGTTGACCACCGCGTCGAGACCGCCGAGGCGCTCCACGGCGTCGGCGACGAGCTGCCGCGCCTGAGCGGGATCGGAGACGTCGGCCCGCAGCACGTGGTGTTCGCCGCCGGTCTCCTTCAACTCCATCGCCAGGCTGTCCACGGCGTCGCTCGGCGTGCGGTAGCAGGTGACGACGTTCGCCCCGGCGCTGGCCGCCGCCAGCACGAGGCCGCGCCCGATGCCACGAGCACCTCCGGTGATCAGGACCTTCTTCCCGCGCACCGCGGGAAACACGAGATCTGGCACGGTCTTCCTCCAGTGTTGTAGATCAGGATGTTCCGACGAGCACGGCGGCGCCGGCCGCGGTGAGCAGCAGCGCCGCCACGCCGCACGCGGTGCGCACGGTGTTCCAGCGGCACCAGTCGTCCCGAGGGTCGACGAAGTCCGCCGGCAGGTTCTCCGGGTCCATCGCGGCCATGCGACGGTTGACGGGGGCGTTGCGCAGCAGCGAGATGACCGACACGGCGGCCGCCCCCACGGCGCCCGCGCCGAACAGCACGGCGGCGGCGAGCACCGGGGCGACGACGGCCAGGACCACGTCTCCCACCGCGGTCACCACCAGGCAGATCGGCATGAAGGGGTCGTAGCGCGTGGCGAAGAAGCCGTGGGCGTGCACGTAGCGCTCCAGTGGCAGCGTCCGCAGCAGCGGCATCCCGCCGAGCACGGTCCCGACCAGCACACCCGCCGACACCCCGCTGGTCGTCAGCACCGTGGCGACGAGCAGTCCGAGCACCACATCTCCTCCTTCCGGTCAGCCGGCGGCGACACTCGGGGCGGTCGATCCGGTCAGGCGGACCGCCGCATCGCGGCCGCCTCCGCCTCCAGCCGTGACTTGAACAGCGACATCTGGGTGGCCGTGTTCCGGTTGAGCCGCTCCGTCATCCCGGCGTCGTCGAGGGGCGCCTGCGGCTTCATCTCGAAGTCCTGCACCCAGCGCAGCCGCACGCCGCCGTCTTCCTCCAGGTACTCCCAGAACAGGTGCATGTACTTGAAGGGGCCGGTCTCGAGCCTCGTCGAGCGGGTCACGTGGGCGGCCTCGTCGAGAATCCGCTCCGACACCCAGCTCCAGGAGACGCCGTTCTCGTCCGGATGCAACGTCAACCGGAACACGATCCGGTTCCCGTTGGTCTCCAGAACCTCTGCGGCCGCGTACTCGCTGTAGAGCTCGGTCCAGGACTCGATGTCGTTGGTGCGCTTCCAGACGAAGTCGAGCGGTGCGTCGATGAACACCGAGTTGTCCGTGTGTCCCGCCACGTCACACCCCCGCCGTGCGCTGCCGCGAGCGGACGAGGTCCAGGACGTCGCGCGGGGTGGACATCTGGGGCAGGTCGTCCTCGTCGAGGGCGACGCCGTGGGCGCGTTGCACCTGGACCGCGATGTCCAGCACCGCGAGCGAGTCGTACCCCAGATCATCGAACGAGGTGTCCAGGAACGGCCCGTCGAGGTCGATCGACTCGTCCTCGCCGGCACTGCGGACCATGATCTCTCTGAGCTCGTCCGCCGTGAACTGTGTCATTCGTTCTTCCCTTTCTGCTCGGACTCCGCGGTGACCGGTGCGGAGCCAGGTCCGGATGACCGCAGGACGACGGCCGCGGTGAACCCGCCGTAGCCGCGCGCGACCACCAGCGCGGTGTGCAGTGGCCGGCACCGCGGCTCACCCAGCACGATGTCCAGGTCCTCGCAGCCTGGCGCGAGCTGACTGGTCGCGGCGGTGGCGGGCACCGTGTCGTCCCGCAGCGCCAGCAGCGCGGTGGCCACGTCGAGCGACGAGCCACCGCCGTAGAGGCGGCCGGTGAGCGTCTTGGGCGCGGTCACCGGTGTCCCGTGTGGACCGAACACCTCCGTGAGTGCCCGCGCCTCCGCGCGGTCGGCCGCGGGCACCCCCATCGCGTCGGCGAACACGACGTCGATGTCCGCGGCCTGGATCCCGGCGTCGGCCAACGCCAGCTCGATGACGCGGCGGAGCGCGGGCGGGCGCGGTGAGCCGGGCGGCGGGTCGAACCCCGCGCCGTAACCGGCCACCGTCCCGTACACCGGGGCACCACGCGCCAGCGCGGAGTCGTAGTCCTCCAGTACGAATATGGCGCCGCCCTCGCCAGGGAGGTAGCCGGAAGCCTCGGCGTCGAAGGGCGCGTAGGCCTTGGTGGGGTCGGTGGCCTCACTGACCATCCCGTTCGCGATCTGCGCGGTGAGGCCGTAGGGACACAGCGAGCCGTCGGTCCCGCCCGCGACCACCAGTCCGATCCCCTGGCTCAGCAGCCTGCCGGCCTGCCTGAGGCTCTCCAGCCCGCCGGCCTGCTCGCAGGCGACCACCCCGCAGGGGCCCCGCATCCCGTGCAGGATCGAGATCTGTCCCGTGGTGGCCGCGTAGAACCAGGCGATCGACTGGTAGGCGCCCACGTGGGAGGGCCCGCCGGTGTAGAGCTTGGTCATCTCGTGTTGGCCGAACTCGGTGCCACCGGACGAGCTGGACGTCACCACCGCCATCTCGTACTCGGGGCGCCGCGCGGGGTCGACGCCCGCGTCGGCGAGAGCCTGCTGGGCCGCGGTGAGACCGATGTGGGTCCACCGGTCGGTCTGCGGCACCAGCCTGCCGGGCACGGTCCCCTTCTCGAAGCCCGGGAGCTCCCCGGCCAGCTGTACCGGATATCCCGAAGGGTCGAACCGAGTGATGCGGCCGATTCCGCTCTTCCCCGCGAGCACCGAGTCCCAATGCTCCGCTGTGGACAGACCGGTCGGTGCGAGAACACCGATCCCGGTGACGGCCGGACCTTTCGGTCGCGGAAACGCTGTCACGGCTTTCTCCTTGGCCATCGTGTACTGTCACTCGATCGTGCCCGAGCCGGATTCGGCCCCGCTTGAGAAGCGCTGGGGATCAACGCGGCACGGGCGTGCGGGTCATCACCAGTGCGCTCTGGAAGCCGCCGAACCCGCTGCCGACACTGAGCACCACGTCCATCGCGTGATCGCGGGCGGTGATCGGCACATAGTCGAGATCGCATTCCGGATCGGCGTGGTGCAGGTTCGCCGTCGGCGGCACCACCTGGTGGTGCAGCGCGAGCGCGCACGCCGCGACCTCGATGGACCCGATCGCGCCCAGGGAGTGCCCGACCATCGACTTCACCGAGCTCACCGGAATCTCCCAGGCCCGTTGCCCGAGGCTGCGCTTGAACGCCGCGGTCTCGTGCCGGTCGTTCTGCTTGGTGCCGGATCCGTGGGCGTTGACGTAGTCGACGTCGCCAGGGTCGACCCTGGCCTGGTCCAGCGCCGCCCGGATGGCCTCGGCCATCTCGCGGCCGTCCGGCTTGAGCCCGGTCATGTGGAAGGCGTTGCTGCGCCCGGCGAATCCGGCGAGGTAGCCGTAGACCCTGGCGCCGCGCCGGTGGGCGCGCTCCGCGCTCTCCAGCACCATCATCGCCGCCCCCTCACCCAACACGAACCCGTCTCTGGTGGCGTCGAAGGGCCGCGAGGCGTGCTCGGGGTCGTCGTTGCGTGAGGAGGTGGCGCGGATCGCGTCGAAGCAGGCCGAGGTGATCGGCGACAGGGGCGCGTCGGTGGCGCCGGCGAGCACCACGTCGGCGCTCCCCTCGGCGACGAGCTGGGCCCCGTGGCCCACCGCGTCGAGGCCCGACGTGCACCCCGTCGAGGTGAGCGACACCGGCCCCTCGGCGCCCACCTGCCATGCGGTTTCCACCGCCAGTGTGCTGGGCACCATGTACCCGTAGAGGTGCGGCACCGCGTACTCGGAGTCGACCAGCCACTTCCTGCCCCCGTCGGACAGGACGACGTACTCCTCCTCCAGTCCGACCGTGCAGCCCACCGCGCTACCCACACTGACCCCGATCCGCTCCGGCGGGATGGCGGGCAGGTCGAGCCCGGCGTCGGCCACCGCCCCTCTGGCACTGACCACGGCGAACTGGGCGGCCCGATCCATCCGCCGGATCTCCTGCGGGGTGAGCCCGCATGCCTCGGCATCGAAGTCGCACTCCGCGGCCATCCGGGAGCGGAACCTCGACGGGTCGAAGGCGGTGATCGGACGGGTCGCGGTGCGACCCGACGACAGCAGGTCCCAGAACGCGTCCTTGCCGATGCCGCCGGGGGCGACCACGTCGACACCGGTGATCGCTACCGGTCCGGTCATGGTCCACCGACCGAAGGGCCGGACTCGGCCGGGTTGGGCAACGGCTCGGTGTCGATGTGACCCAACCGTGGCTCCGGTGCCAGCGGCGACAGGTGGAACACCCCGCGCGCGTTCTCCTCGCCGACGTTGACCAGGCGGTGCCTGGCCCCGATCGGGACCATGATCGAGTCTCCGGGCTCCAGCCGGTGGACGGCACCGTCGATCGTCATCTCCACGCTGCCGCTGACGAGGTAGAGGAACTCCTCGGAGTACGGGTGGTAGTGCTCGGCGACGAACTCGTCGGGCGCGAGCTCGAGCATTCCGCCAAATCCGGAGGTCGCCCCGACGGTCTTCGGGCTGAGCATGACGCGGATGTCCCCGCCGCGCCGGCGGTTGGCCGCCACCGAGTCGACGTGGACCTTGGTGACGGCGGTCGGCCCGGCAAGCGGCGCGACCGGGCGGTCGGTGTGCTGTGTACTCATCGTGTCCTCACTTGCCCAGCTCGGTCGGGCTCGTGCCGTTCGGGCGCTGTACGCCGTCCTGCGGGGTCCAGATGTAGAACGGCTGCGCCATGGCGTCCTTGGGCTCCCGCCAGTTCGGGTCGTACGGGGTGACGTGCTCGGCCAGCCGTGTGCTGAGCTCCTGGTAGAGCTCGTTGTCGCGCACCTTGTAGAGGTTCGGCGTGATGTCCTCGTCCGCCTCCACCAGGTGGAAGTACAGGTTGTGGAACTGCAACAGGGTCCGCCTGGTCACCCCGACCATCCTCGGCAGGTCGGTCGAGTCGGACTCCGCGAAAAGGTCCGCGATGTGGTTGGCGTGGCCGGGTTTCAGGTTCGCCACGATGAGCGTTCGATGCACGTTTCCCTCCATTGACGAGACACGAGCGGTGCTTTTCTGGTTCTCAGGCTTCCCGGCTGGACTCGGATGGTGCTGTAGACCGAGTCCAGCGCTTGCGGGAAGCGCGCGAACGCCTGGCGCGGTGGCCCGAATCAGTTGTCTGGGATCGGTTGCACAAATCAGTTGCCTGACTCAGTTACGTGACTCAGTTGCATGACACAGCGGCGGGAACGCGCACACCGAGGAGGACCGCCGGCCGGCCATTCGGGCCAAGGCCGTACGGCCGGCGGAATGGGGACCTCCCGCGCGGGTGTTCCAGAGGGTGCCACCGATGCCGGCGCGCCTCAGCCCCCTGGCGACTGTGTGCAGCACGGAGCCGCATCCAGCCGGGTGGCGGGATGCCGTCGGTTCAGCAGAACCGCCCTGCCGGGTAGCGGGTCGGTTGCCGGTTGGAGGTTGAGGACGGGGACGGTCAACCGGAGCAGCCCGTGCAGCCGGTAACGCAGCTCCAGGCTCCCGCACTCCCCGGAGGTGTGCGGCACGACCAGGTGCTCGGCGACCAGGTCCTCGAGCGCGTCCTCGACGGGAGCGCGGTCAAGGCCGGCGGCCAACGCCACCTCGACCACACTGACCGACCGGGACGACATGTCCACCAGCTGCCGGAACACCCGCTGTTGCAGTGCGTGCAGCCGCTGGTAACGAGTGCGGATCTGGTTGATCAGGTTCATCTCGGTGCGCCAGAGCTCGATCAGGCTGCGCTCGTCACGGGCCAGCCATGCCTCGATCTCGGCGAGGGTGTAGCGCGGCCGGGCGGCCACCCGGTTGGCCAGCACCCGCACCGCGACGGGCAGCCACTCGCACTTCTCCACCAGCCGATCGGCCGCCGCGGGGTCCCGGCGGACGCGCTCGGCGCCGGCCACGAGTGCCAACAGCTCCACGGCCTCGCGGTGCGCCAGTGGTCCGAGGTCCAGGCGCGCCGACGCGTGCGCCGGATCGACCAGCGCGGTACTGGTGACCAGCACGGTGCTGCCGTCGGCCGCGGGCAGCAGCGGCGCGAGCTGCGCGGCGTCGGCCACGTCGTCGAGCACCACCAGCATGCGCCGGTCGGCGAGGTAGCTGCGGAAGAGCTGGCTGCGGTCCTCGGTCGACTCCGGAAGCGCCGAGCTCGCGATCCCGCAGCTGCGCAGGAACGACGCGAGCACCTCGCCCGGGTCGGCGGGCTTGTCGCTGCTGCCCCTCAGCGATGCCCACAGCTGGCCGTCCGGGAATTGGTCGCGCACCTGGTGTGCCACCCGGATCGCCAGCGCGGTCTTGCCCACCCCTGGCTGGCCGGTGACCTCGGCCACCGCGTGCCGTCCGGATCCCGACTCCGGCGACACCAGCAGCCTTGCCAGCTCCCGCTGCTCCGTTGCACGCCCCACCAGGTGCACGATGTCGGGTGGTAGCTGGGCCGGCACGATCGTCGGTGCGTGAGCGGGCCGCTGCCCGGTCACGGCGGGGGACGCGTCGTCGGCGGCGAGCAGCGACTGCTGCATTGCCCGCGCCTCGGCGGACGGCTCGATTCCGAGCTCCGCGACCAGGACCTCCCGCAACCGCCGGTACTCCGCCAGCGCGTCCACCCGCCGTCCGCCCAGGGACAGCGCGCGCATGAACTTCACCGAGAAGTCCTCGTTCGTGGGGTCCTGGGTGACCAGGCCGGCCAGCTCGCTGGCCAGCTCGCGGTGACGGCCGAGCTGCATGTCGGTGTCGATGCGCAGGCTCAGCGCGCTGCGGTGCATCTCCTCCAACCGTGTCAGGTGCACGTAGAGGTGCCTGCCGGAGACGACGCCGCCGAGCGCGATGCCCTGCCTGAGCGACAGCGCCTGGCGCAGTGTCCCCGCCGCGGACTCGGTGTCGCCGTTCGCCAGCTGCTCCCGGCCACGGGCGACCAACTGCTCGAACTCGCGGACGTCGATCGTGTCGTTGGGCCCCGGCCGGAGCAGGTAGCCCCCGGCCCGGGTGACCAGCAGGGACGCGGGGTCCATGTCGGACATGTCCTGCTGCCCCGGCAGGTCGGACGTCTCGGACGCCTTGAGGAGCCGGCGCAGTTGGTGGATGTAGGTCTGCAGGGTGGTCAACGCGCTGCGGGGTGGAGCGTCGCCCCAGAGCTCCTCCACCAACTGGTCGACGTGGGTGACGGCGTCGGCCTGGAGAACCAGCAACGCGAGGACCTGTCTGAGTTTGGGTGCGGAAGGGGCTATCGACGCTAGCCCCACTGTGACGTCGAACGGACCGAGTAGCCTGAACCTCATCCCGAATTTACCTCTCCCATGTGAACTGACCCGTCTCACACCCCGCGCTCGCCGAGGACGATGTTCTCGTTGACCTGCTGGAGGGCAGCACCGTCCGCGGACCGAAGATCCGTCGCCGCGGCCCCGTGGCTGGTGACGCGGCCGCTCGGGAACCGTTCAGCCGGTACGAGCGGCAACCACGCGGAAGGCACGTGGGGGACGGCACGCCGCGCTCGGCCGGCCGTTCACGTAACCGGTCGACGAGCTCCCACCGGGCGTTCTTCCCTGTGCCGAAAGCCGTCTGCGCGAACCTTGGAGTATCGGAAGGGCTCTAGGCCTTCCTGCCGGTCACGACCGAGTCCATGTCCGCCAGCGGCAGCACACTGATCTCGGTCAGGCCGGCACGCTCCATCCACTCCACACACTCGCTCGCCGGGTACTCCCGTCCACCGGGCGTGATGAGCTGCATGTTCAGGCTGAGCAACCAGTTGCGCCCCGTCTCGGGACGCGATTCGTCGATCATGGCGTCGTAGACGAGCAGCGAGCCACCGGGTCGGAGCGCGTCCGCCGCCCGCCGCACGAGCGTGCCGCACCGTTCGGAGTCCCAGTCGTGCAGGACGTGGCCGAAGATGTAGGCGTCGGCGGGCGGTAGCTCGTCGGTGAAGAAGTCGCCGGCGTGGAAGGTCACCTTGTCGGCCATTCCGAGCCGCTCCATGTGCCGGTCGAACGCGGGGCGAACGGCGGGCAGGTCGAAGACGTGTCCGCGCAGGTGGCGGTGCGCCTTCACCAGCTCGGCCGAGACGTTGCCGCGCGCCCCGCCGAGGTCGACGAACGAGCGGTGCCGCGACCAGTCGAGGACGCGCGCCAGTGCGGGGCCGAGCGCCGCGTTCGCGGCGTCCATCCAGGCCATGAACCGCTCGACGGCCTCCACATCGGAGTAGAAGTCGAACTCGCTCTGCTCCGGGGTCTGCCGGTCCCCGGAGCGCAGCAGGTCCTCCAGTCGCGTCCACAGGTTGAACTGCCAGTTCATCATCTGGAACCAGCCGCCGCGAAAGCTCGGCTTCGCGGAATCCAGGTAGGTCTCCGCGACGGCGGAGTTGCGCAGTACCTCGCCGTCCCGTTCGAGCAGGCCCATATGGCACAAACCGTTCACGAAATGGCTTCCGGCCTGCCGGGCCAGCCCCAGGCGAGCGACCAGTTCCGCTTCGGTGGCCGGCTGGGCGGCCAACGACGTGAACACGTCCAACTGCACCGCCGTCAGGAGCGTCTTCGCTTCCCAGAACGCCGATCCCAGCCGCAGGACTTCCTGGATCGTGCGATATGACATGGTTGTCATCGTGATCCCCTCCCAGAGGAAACGGTCCCGCGAGCACCACAACGAGCACCCGAGACCCTGATCCGCACACCACCACCGCACAGCAGGGTGGCCGCGGCGGCGAAACCTGATCTGTCCGAGCTCGGATCCACGCTGACGAGTCGGACAGTGGCCCTGACGTCTCGTCAGGCCACGGTGAACACGTGGTGCATGCCGTTCTGAACGTTGGACTTCCCTGTCTCGTACTCGCCGACCCAGGACATGAGCACGTACCGGCCCGGCTGCAGGTTCAGCCGCAGCACCGCGGACTGGCCAGGTCCCAGGGGCAGCAGTCCGTAGGTCTCCTCGCTGGCGAACGGGCTCTCAGCGGGCTGCCCGCCGCCGAACGAGTCGAAGAATGCCTGCACCTGCTCGTCGGTGACACCCGGCTTGACCGGAGCGATGATCGCCTCGTTGTTCTGCCCGGTCGCGTTGCTCACCAGCAGTTGCGCGTCCGGCGCGACGGTGTCCGGCGCCAGGAAGCGCTGCTCGGCACCCTGGCCGAACTGGGCGACCACGCCGTCCACGCGCGGG
This sequence comes from Amycolatopsis arida, assembly GCF_900115565.1. Classification (GTDB taxonomy): domain Bacteria; phylum Actinomycetota; class Actinomycetes; order Mycobacteriales; family Pseudonocardiaceae; genus Yuhushiella; species Yuhushiella arida. Next base: position 172,326 of record NZ_FOWW01000011.1, read on the forward strand.
GCCCCGGTAGGGGCGCCCTCGGCCCGCCCCACCTCGATCGTCCGTACCCGGTCGAGCGCGTCCGGCTCGCCGAGGGTGGAGTAGTCGACCAGGTGGTAGGTACCTTGAGCGAGGTGCACCGAGAAGCCCAGCGGTGTCGTCTTGTTCACCGAGACACCGCCGCGCAGCGTCGCCATGTTGGTGACCTTCTGGCCGGCGGGAACGGAGACCTCCGGATCCTCGACGAAGACCTTGCCCATCTCCGCGAGGAACGTGGCGAGGTCGACCTCCGGCGAGAGGTCCACCAAGCCCACCCAGCGCGACCTCTCGTCCGGAGTCGAGACCTGGAACGTCGCCGGGCCCGCGGTGAGCGCGTCGGCGCCGGTGACGTCCAGGCCGCCCTGGCCTGCCTCCACCGTGATGGCGTGCCGCGCCGCCGCGTCGGGACCTCGGGAGGACGTCGCCGCGGCGTCGGACGCGGCCGGCGCCGGACTCGAGCACGAGGCGATCAGCGGTACCGCGATCGCTACCGCGAATGTGATGGGCAAAGCAGAACGGATTAATCGCTTAGTGGCCTGCACCCCAGTCAACCTTTCTCGGCACGGACCGGTGCTTTTCGGACCGGTCTTCCCCTCCCATGCTGGTGGCCCGCACTAGAGCCCACCTAGAAGGCCACTTAAGCGACGATGCGGAGAATCGTCTCGAAACATACCACGGCGACCCATAAAATGGAACGGATCAAGAGTCCGGCACGGGGCCGCGGTGGCTTGACGCGAACACGACTCGGTGATCAGGTGAGTGCTGGCTCTCCTGGAGGTGAACACGTAGTGAAACCGCGCTGGTAGGGGTAGCGGACGGGTCCGGTGGCGGGCAAGGGCATCGGCGCGACGACCCGAGTTCGGACATGAACGGTACGAGCTTTGCCGGCCCCACGCGGAACGAGTAAGGTGGGCCGAGTTCGAGTCGTCAATCGGAAAAGTTTTTCTACGATCGGCGCGCTCGCTGGGGGCGTGCTCTGGAGGGACGAATTGGGGATCTCACGGTCATCGACGCCATACTCGCGTCGCCGTTTCCTTGTCACCGTCGGCGGAGCGGGCCTGGCCCTCGCCGCCTGCGACGGCGGATCCGGAGACGGCGGATCCGGGGACGGGGAATCCGGATCGGACGCGAACGGCCATGAGGGCCATTTCAACGAAGACCTCACCGGGAGGGTGCTGCCCAGCACGGCACCGCTGCCCCAGCCGTTCACCAACCCGCTGGCCGTACCCGAAGTGCTGTCGCCGTACTCGACCGAGGGCGACACCGACTTCTACGAGGTGACCGCCTCGGTCGCCAGCGCGCGGATTCTTCCGGGGCTGCGCACCCAGATCTGGGGCTACAACGGGACGTTTCCCGGGCCGACGATCCGTTCCACCCGGGGGCGCAAGGTGCGGGTGCGTTACCGTAACGAGCTCCCGGTGCCGATCGTGACGCACCTGCACGGCGGCCGCACGCCCCCCGAGTTCGACGGCTACCCGACCGACATGATCCTGCCGGCGGGGGGCTGGTCGTCACCGCACGAGCATCCCGGCGCGCGCTACGACCAGGTGTTCGAGTACCACTACCCGCTCGACCAGCGGGCCGCCACGCTCTGGTACCACGACCACCGGATGGACTTCACCGGCCCGGCCGTGTGGCGTGGCCTCGCCGGAATGCACCTCCACAGCGACGAGGAGGAAGCCGCGCTGCCGTTGCCGAGCGGTGATCGCGAGATCCCACTGATGATCGCCGACCGGTCGTTCGCCGAGGACGGCAGCCTTCAGTACCCCTCCCGGGACCCCCAACTGCGCGGCGAGCGAGGTGTCACCGAGGAGTTCACCGAAGGCGTGCTCGGTGACGTCACGCTCGTCAACGGCACCCCGTGGCCCTACCTCGAGGTGGCGCCGGTGAAGTACCGGTTCCGACTGCTCAACGCGTGCAACGCGCGGCGCTACCTGCTCTCGCTCGACCCGGCACCCGACGACGGCCCGTTCATCCAGATCGGCAGTGAGGGCGGGCTGCTCGGAAAGCCGGTTCGGCAGGAGAAGATCGCGATCTCGCCCGCCGAGCGCTTCGACGTGGTCATCGACTTCAGCGGCTTCGCGCCGGGCACCACGGTGCGAATGCGCAACGATGCCGGCGAGGGCGCGATGGCCGACGTCATGGAGTTTCGCGTCACCGGGCAGGCGCAGGACAGCCCGAAGATCCCCGAGCGCCTCAGCGACTTCGAGCAGCTCGACCCGAACGCGGCCGTGCGCAAGCGCAAGTTCTCGTTCCAGGGCGACCGCAACGACGAGGGCAGGATGGTCTGGCTGGTCGAGAATCACCCCTTCGAGGTGGACTACATCCACGCCGACCCGAAGATCGGCGACATCGAGATGTGGCAGTTCTCCGGCGACGTGCACCACCCCATCCACATCCACGAGGTGATGTTCCAGGTGATCGGGCTGCCGGAGCCGGAGGATCTACGACCCACCGACATCGGTTGGAAGGACACGGTCGACCTCGCCCCCGGGGACGTGGCACGGGTGCTGGTCCGCTTCGACGGTTACCCCGGAAAGTATGTCTTCCACTGCCACAACCTCGAGCACGAGGACGTGGCGATGATGGCGAACTACATGCTGCGCCCGTGAGCCCTCCCCGACCGGGCTCGGTCGGGGAGGGCGAGCGCCCACACCGGCGAGCGGCTCCGGGTCCGCGTCCCGTCGAAGCGGGCCCGGAGTCAGGTTTCGGAGTCAGGTTTGGAAGGTGGCGTCGGGCGTGTCGGTGACGAACATGTGGCCCGGTGAGTGGGTGATGGCGAACTCCAGTCGCGACGCACGGACGACGGCCTGGACCGTGACCCCGCAGGCCCAGAACATCGGCACGTCGGAGCCGACGGTGACCGCGTCGCCGAAGTCGGGTACGGCGAGGTCGGAAATGCCCAGCGCCGCCGGATCACCGACATGCACCGGGGCGCCGTGCACCGCCGGGAAGCGCGCGGTGATCTGCACGGCCCTGGCCACCAGCGGGGCGGGGACGGGGCGCATGGAGACCACCAGTGGGCCGGCCAGCCGCCCGGCCGGCCGGCACGGCACGGTGGTGACGTACATCGGGTCGTTGACGCCTTCCTCCAGGTGCCGCACGGGCACGCCGGCCTCGAGCAGGCCGCGTTCGAAGGTGAAGCTGCACCCGACGAGGAAGGCCACCAGGTCGTCGCGCCAGTGTGGGGTGGCATCGGTGATCTCGTCGACCGGCTCGCCGTCGCGCCAGACCTGGTAGGCGGGCAGGTCGGTACGCAGGTCGGCGTCCGGGGCCAGCGTGGTGGTCACCCCGCCCGGATCGCCGACGTCGAGGACCGGCACCGCTTTCGGGTTACGCTGGGCGAACAGCAGCAGGTCGTAGGCCACCTCGCGGGGCACGGCCACCAGGTTTGCCTGTGCGTAGCCCGCGGCCCAGCCCGCGGTGTGGGCCCGTAGACCGGCTCGGAACAGGCCGCGGGCACGCCTTCCGGAGAGGGCGCCGGGGTCGGTGGGGGGAACGGCCGGGATCTCCTCGATGGTTGCCATGCGATCACCCCTCGCCGACGCCGAGGTCACGGTCGAGAGTGGTGAGCAGGGCGTTGCCGCCCGCTCGCACCACGAACGGATCCTCCACGTGAACGGCGCCGAGACCGAACTCGTAGTACGGCGTCTCGATGTTCACCACCGTGCCGTCCTCGATGACGTCCTCGCTGTCCGGGGTGATCAGCACCGGATCGTAGACCTCGACGCCGATGCCGTGCCCCACGTGCTGGCGCCGGTAGTGCGGCACGCCGGCCGCGCGGACCGCGTTCACGGTGATCTCGAACAGTTCCCGGCCGGTCATGCCCGGCCGGGCCGCGGCCAGCGCCGCGTCCTCGCCGGCGAGCATCGCGTTGTAGTACTTCTCGAGCCGTGGCGAAGGCTCTCCCACACAGTGCACCCGGGCGATGTCGGACCAGTAGCCGTCCACCGTGCCGCCCACGTCGAACCAGATCGCGTCGCCACGACGCAGCGGCTCGTCGGAGGGCGCGGACTGGCCCGCCACGGCCGAGCGCCCGATCTTGATCAGGGTGAACCGGGAGCGCCCGCCCGCACCGGCCACCGTTCGCTCGAACTCGCGTACCAGCTGCCGCTCGGTGACACCGGGGCGAGCGATGCTCACCGTGGCCCGGATCGCCGTCTCCATCACCGCGGCCGAGCGGGCCACCAGCTCCAGCTCGGCGTCGGTCTTGACCTTGCGGACCTGCCGGATCGCCCCCGCCGCGGGGAGGAACGCCGCGCGGGGCAGCGCGGCGCGAAGCGCCTCCAGCACGTCGGGCCGCAGCCCGTCCTCGTCGACGCCGATGCGGCTCTCGGCCAAGCCGGCCGCGCGCACCGTGGCGACCAACGCCTCCGCCGCGGTGGCCGGGGAGATCCCGTCGCCGTTGACCGCGCGCAGCCGCTCCTCGGCCGGGGTCAGTGCGACCCCCTCCACGGCCGGCTCTCGGAAGAAGGTGCCGTAGGCGGTCACCCCGGCCAGCTCGGGACCCGCGTCGAGGAACTGGTCGGCCTCGCAGCGCGACGAGACGAACCACGGGTTGTCCGGCCGATCCCTGGTCACCACCGCGAAACACTGGCCGGTGTGCGGGAACATCTCCAGCGCCACGCTGGAAATCCCGGTGAGATAGCGGATGTTCTCGATCGTCGTGGCCACCAGGCCGTCGACGTCGAGGGATGCCATGCGACTGCGCAACCGTCCGAAATGGGCCGTCATCGGCCGTCCTCCCTGGGTGGATGGACCTAGTGCGAAACCAACCTGCTGTCCGCGGCGGAACCGGAGACGGCGACGGCGGAGTGGGCCGGGTTGGCGGCCGCCTCGATGAGGCCGTACAGCGTGGTGATACCGGCCGCCTCGATCAGCTCGGTGAGGCCCCGAGCGCGCATCCACTCCGGATCGAAGGACTCCCCGAGATAGTTCACCCCTCCGTCGGCCGCGACGACCACGATCCGGCGGCCGCGGTGGTGGTGGGCGTGGTGCAGCGCGGCGAACACCGCCGCCCCTGATGACTCGCCGACCAGCACGCCTTCGTGGCGGGCGAGCAGGTGCGCGGTCGCGATGCCCTCGTGGTCGGCCACCAGATGCACCCTGTCCACCAGGCTCTGGTCCAGGTTTCCCGGCGGCCAGGCCAGCCCGAGCCCGCGCATCGCGTAGCCGGTGAACGGGAAGCCGAAGGCGCCGGAGCCCAGTGCGTCCACTCCCACTGTCGTGACCCGTGGCAGTACCTGCTTCACCGTGCGCGCGAGCCCGCTGGCGTGGCCACCCGTGCTCACCGCGGTGACCAGCACATCGAACTCGGGCACGTCGTCGAGCAGCTCGCGGGCGGTGACCTCGGCGTGCGTGCGCGGGTTGGCCGGGTTGTTGTACTGGTCCGGTGAGAAGGCGTCCGGCATCACCTCGAGCAGGTGCCGCACCCGGTTGACCCGAGGACGCTGGTAGCCGCCGTCCTCGTCGGGCGTGTCCACCATGTCGATCTCCGCGCCGAGCGCGGTGACGAACTCGACCATGGATCGAGGCGCCTTCGGGTCGATCACCAGAATGACCCGGTAGCCACGAGTGGCCCCGATCAGCGCGAGCGACTTGCCGAGGTTGCCGGAGGTCGACTCGATGATCGTGCCGCCGGGCCGGAGCGCGCCGTCGCGCTCGGCCTGACGCACCATGGCGTAGGCCGCACGGTCCTTGATGCTGCCGCCGGGGTTGAACGACTCCAACTTGACCAGGATCTCCGAGTCGCTGGCCGCCCTGACGTGGTGGAGTCGGACCACGGGGGTCCGGCCAATGGTGTCGAGAATCGTGTCGTGAATCAACGTCTCGCCCTTCGGGGTGAATGTCGGCCCTGATCACCAGGCGGGCGTGATGCCGTACCGGTCGAACCACAGGTCGAGCTGCAGGACCATCTCGGCGTCCGCCCTGGCCAACCGGTCACTGACCAGCCGGTCTGGTTGTGCCGCGAGCTCGGCGGCCGCGGAGACGTCGATGAGCGGCAGTACCGGGGAGCGCGAGTTGGCCAGCACCGCCTTCAGCTCGACCCCCAGGCGTTGCGGGTACTGCGGATGATGGCTCACCGGTGTCGCGCTCTGCCTGCGCGCGAGCACCTGCTCGGGCAGCAGGTCGGCCACGGCGGAGCGCAGCAGGCCCTTCTCGACGCCGCCGTGGGTGTGCAACTCCGGCGGGATGTTGTAGGCGTATTGCAGCAGCCGGTGGTGGTTGATCGGCGACCCCGCGACGAGGCCCGCCGCGGTGAACGCGCCACCGTCCACCCGGAAGTAGTTGAGCATCAGGTGCGAGCTGATCCGGGCACGGCGGCGTTCCTCGTCGTCCTCGGGTAGATGCTCCACGCCGGCGACCACCGTCGCGTAGGTGTCCCGGTAGTAGGTCGGGAAGTCCAGCTCACGCAGCAGGTCCTGGCTCAGCAGCCCGGTACCGAACCCGTTGGTCGCGCCGAAGCGCTGCGCCAGCGCGATCCAGGGAAACGTGCCCGAGCGCACCAGGCCCTGATCGGTGCAAAACTTGTTGCCCAGGAACACCTGATCTCCCGCACCGCCGCCGAGCACCAGCTTGCCGCCCTGGGCGGCGGCCTCCGCGAGGAACAGGTACTGCGAGCTGTCCATGTCGTAGATTCGGGTCGGGTAGTCCTTCGAGCGCAGCATGCCCACCCGCACCACGGGGTCGAGGATGTCGGTGGGCTCCAGCGTCACGAGGCCGTAGTCGGCACCGATCCGCTCGGCCACCGCCCGCGCGTACGGCTCGTCCTTGCTGCCCCGCATGACATCGGCCTGGAACTCGGTGTCCACGAAGTCGACGGTGAACGTACGCAGCGCGCCGCGGCCCTGGCGGGCCATCTCGGCGGCGGTCAGCGCCGCGACGGCGGAGGAGTCGATGCCGCCCGACAGCGTGACGATCAACGAGCTGGTGTCCTCGGGCAAGTGCTCACGGACGCTGTCCTCGAGGATCCCCCGCACGGTGGCGACGGTGGTGTCCAGATCGTCGGTGTGCGGGCGGGTCTCCAGCTGCCAGTAGCGGTGCCGTGCCCAGCCGGACCGGCCGTAGCGGGCGATCTCCGCGGGCTCTATCTGGGAGAACCCGGCGAACAGCGGGCCGGCGGGCAACGCGTGGGAGATCGCCTCCCGCAGCCCGGAGACGTCGAGCACGGCGGAGATCTCCGGATGCGCCAGCAACGTCTTGCGCTCCGAGGCGAAGACCATCCCGCTCGCGGTGTGCGCGTAGAACAAGTTCTGCCCCGCACCGGTCTGGTCACGGGCCAGCAGCAGTTCCTGGTGGCGTCCGTCCCACACCACCACCGCGAACGAGCCCGCCAGCTCCGGCACGAACTCCGCGCCCCACCGCACGTAGGCACGGGCGGCGAGCTCGGCGGCACCGGCGTCGGGCGCGACCGCGACCCCGGCGGAGCGCAGCCGGCCGCGCAGCGCGGCAAGGCCCAGCGGCCAGCCGACCACCACGGCGACGACGGGTGGTGTGCCCGGACCGTCCGGTGTCAGCGCGAACGGCTGCGCGCTCTCGGCGCGGCCGGTCCGCACGGCACGAACACCGAGCGCGGCCGGACCGCCGATCCACAGCGCCTCGGCGTCAGGGCCGCGGCGGGCCAGTGTGGCCGTCAGGTCGAGCAGGGTGCCCCGGTCCCTGACCAGGTCCCTGGTGAAGTCGATCCAGCCGACGACTCCTGACATCTCCTCATCCCTCCACTCCGGACTGCTCATGCCTACGGTGATCGACCCGGCTCGGGAGCGCGTGGAGGACCACTTGACCCCGCCGCGGGCAGGCACCGTCGCAGCACCACCACGGCCACCACGTACACGACCACCTGGTGGACCAGTGCCCAGCCGATCGCCGCGGTCCACCCGCCGGGTGCCACGTCGGGCCCGCCACCGGCCACGACGCCGTAGAAGATCGTTCCGCCCGTCGCGACGCCGAACGCGCCGCCCGCCTGCCCGACCGCGGAGAACACGCCGCTGGCCGAGCCGATGTCCTGGCGTGACATCGACATCAGGGTGATCGAGTAGAGCGGCGGACTGAGCATTCCCATGCCGACGCCGACGATGACGAGGCTGACCACGACGGCCGCCGTGTCCAGCGCCGTGCCCTGCGCCACGACGAAACCCAGCAGCAGCACCATGCCCGCGACCATGAGCACCGCCCCGGTCTCCAGCATTCGGCGGCCGAACCGGCCGGCCAGCGGGATCGCCGCGGCCGACGCCACGGCCGAGGCCAGCGCCCACGGCGCCACCGTCAGCCCGGTGGCCGCGGGCGAGCGGCCGAGGGGCACCTGCAGGTACACCACGAACACCAGGAAGAACGCCGTCACCCCACCGACGACGAGGAAGTTCACCGCGGCACCCGCCAGGTAGGCACGCTGCTGGAACAGTTCCGGCGCGATCAACGGCAGGCCACCGGCGCGGAGCGTGCGGCGCTGCGCCGGGACCAGCGCGGCGAGCACCGGCACGGACGCCACCGGCAGCACGATCGCCCACCATGGCCAGCCCAGCTCCCGGCCCTGCACGAGCGGCGCGATGAGCAGCAACAGGCCGACGAGGGCCAGCGCGACACTGAACACGTCGATCCGGGCCCGCCGCCAGCCGTTCAGCGCCGGGTCGGCCGCCCTGCCGGTGTTCTCGGCGCGGGGCAGGCAGGCCAGCGCGAGCACCAGCGCCGCCGCACCGACCGGCACGTTCACCACGAAGATCGCCCGCCAGCCGAGGCCGAACAGGTCGGCGCCGACCAGCAGCCCGCCCAGCAGGGGGCCACTGGTGGTGGCCAGCGCCACCGAGGCGGCGAAGGCGCCCATGGCCGCGCCGCGGCGGGCGGCCGGGAACATCAGCATGACCACCGGCATCACCTGCGGCGCGAGCAGGGCCGCCGAGCCGCCCTGCGCCACCCTGGCCGCCACCAGCACGCCCTCGTTCGGCGCGAGCGCGCAGGCCAGCGAGGCCAGGGTGAACCCGACGACGCCGGCGATCACCAGGACCCGCCTGCCCACCGCGTCGCCGAGGCGCCCGGCGGGTACCAGCAGCACCGCGAACGTCAGTGTGTAGCCGGCCACCAGCCACTGCACCGACGACGGCGACGCGGCCAGGTCCGCCTGCAGCGACGGCACCGCCACGCTGATCACCGTCAGGTCGAACTGGTGCAGGAAGCAGGCCAGCAGCACCGCGGCCAGCGCGCCCCAGGCGCGCCGGGGGACCCGCTCCCGCTGGTCCCCTCCGACGTGACCGCCCCGTGCCGCGGCCCCCGCGACCTCGGTCACGTGCCGTCACTCCGGTTGGTTCGGAGTGTCCTCACCCGCCATGTACGGGGTGGTCACCCCCTCGTAGGTGAGGTGCATGACCATGCCGATCGCCGCGTGGTCGAGGTTGTGGCAGTGGTCCATCCACAGCCCGGGGTTGTCGGCGACGAAACCGATCACCCAGTCCTCCCCTTGGGGCACGGTCACCGTATCCAGCCACACCGGACTGCCGGTGACCGGCTCGCCGTTGCGGGAGAGCAGGAGCGCGTGGTGGCCGTGCAGGTGCATGGGGTGTTCCTGGTGGCTGCGGTTGACGAAGCGAACCCGTACCGTGTCGCCCTCCCGGACGGTGATCGGGGGGATGTGCGGGAAGACGTCTCCGTTCATCGTCCACAGCAGACCGAGGGACCCGTCGAAGAAGCCGAGCCGGTTGTCCAGGTAGTAGGTGTGGCTCTGGGTGAAGTCGCTGTCGGGACCGAACGGGGTCGGGGCGGGCTCGCCGTAGGAGGACAGGTCGAACTCCGGTGTGTCGATCCGTGGCTCGAGCTCGCCGGTGCCGTCCGGGCTCAGCAGCATCCCGGCGTCGGGCCGCTGGGTCTCGGTGATGCGGACCGGCCCGTCGGGCATGGTGAACTCGACGAGGTGGCGGGCACCGCCGCCCAGGTAGAGCAACTGGTCGCGGATCTCGGACGGCCCGTTCACCGCGGTGCCGTCGATGGCGGTCACCCGGAACGGGGTACCGGTCACGGCGAAGCTGCGCGCGGCGGAGTCGGTGTTGAGCAGCCGGAGGCGCACCGGCGTGCCGGGCGCGACGGCCGTCCGCGTCAGCCTGTCGTCGACACCGAACGCGCGCACGGCGCGGTCGCCGACCGGCCAGCTGTGCTGGATCACCGGGATGTCGACGACGCCCGGGTCGCCCGGGTCGGCCGGCTCGGCTGTGCCGGCTGGGTCGGCTGGGTCGGCTGGGTCGGCTGGGTCGGCTGGGTCAGCTGGGTCGGCTGGGTCGATGATGAACATCCCGAACAGGCCGCGCTCGACCTGTTCGGACGACACCTGGTGGGAGTGGTACCAGAACGTGCCCGCGTCCGGCGGCCGGAAGCGGTAGACATGCGACTGCCCGGGAGCGACCGCGTTCTGGGTCATGCCCGGCACGCCGTCCTCGGCGTTGGGCACGTCGATGCCGTGCCAGTGCACGGTGATCCCGGCCTCGATGTCCTGGTTCACCACCGTCACCTCGACCAGCTCGCCCTGGGTCGCGCGCAGCAGCGGACCGGGGGCCTGCCCGTTGAACGTCCAGGCCTCGGACACCTCACCGGAGGCGAGTGGGACGCGCGTCCGCGAGGCGGTCAGTGTGTACCGCACGTCGGGTGGCTCGTCGCGCGGCCCGGTCAGCTCGGTGACGCTGATCTGCCGCTGGGGCCGCGCGGACGCCACGGCGACCGCACCGTGCCCGCCGCCGGCGTGGTGGCCAGCGCCCGCGGCCATCTCCTCGCCGTGGTCGAGCATGGAGTAGCTGCCGGGCAGCACGCTGGAGCTCTGGGCGACCACGACGACGCCGGCGAACAGCGCGATCGCGGTGGCGACCGCGGAGGTGGTGCGGAGCCGGCGCGGCCACGCCCGCGCCGGCGGCGCCGCGGCCCATGCCGAGCTCCGGCGAGCCAGCAGCAGGGCGTGCACCATCGCCCACAGCGCCAGCACACCCCAGACCACCAGCAACTCGCCGCTGTAGGGCGGGACGGGGGGCGCGACGAAGGAGGCCCAGAACGCCAGCAGCCCCGCGACGGCCAGTAGCGACGGCGGCAGCACCACGGCGGGCCGCAGGTAGCCGACGTGCCCCGGTATCGGCCCGCTGTCCGCGCGTGGCGTGCGAGCGCCGCGCCGCAACGCGGGCACCGTCGACCGCAGGACGGCGACCAGGATCAGCAGGACCGGCGGCAGCACCACCAGCACCCGGTCCGCCATGTACTCCCAGCCGGCGCTGCCCAGCGCCGCGGTGGTGCCGAGCTTCGCCAGCACCACGAGCGTGCCCAGCGCGACCAGCGCCAGCCCGGATCGGGATCGGCGGCGGAGCCTACGGGGGCGCCGGGTGGCGTGGACCAGCCCGGTGACCGCGACCGCGACCAGCGTCCACACGATCGCCAGCAGCGCGGACACCACGATGTCCAGATTGAGTCCCATCTCGTACACGTCGGTTCCTCCTCATCGGTGCCGTCGGGCGGACCGCGTGCTGGTCACGAACCGGGCGAGGCGGGCAGGTCGGCGAGCGAGAGCTGGGAGACGCAGCGCATGACGCTGCGGCGCATGTGTGCCTCGAACGCCTCCACGGTGGACGTGTCGCGCGGCGTCTTCAGGTACGGCGCCAGCTCGGCCTCGACGTTGTGCACGCCCTGCTGGGTGGCCATGTGTCTGCCGACGGCGGAGAAGTCGTCGCCCTCGAAGTGAATGACCCGGACCATGACCTCGCCGTGGATGAACACTGCCGTGCCCAGCAGCTTGCCGACTTCGTTGCCCTCGGAGTCCCGCAGGATCGGCGAGTCGACGCGCTTGAAGCGGGCGAAGATGTCGGCGATCTCCTCCTCGTGGCCGGGCTTGACCTGATAGGTGATGGCCGCGTACGGCATGTCGCTTCCTTTCCCTGTGGGTGATCAGATTCCGCCGTCGACCCGGACGGTCGCGCCGGTCACGTACGAGGCGGCGGGCCCCGCGAGGTAGGTGACGACGCACGCGACGTCGTCGGGGTCGGCGAGCCTGCCCAGCGCGGTCGAGGCGGTGAGCCGCTCGTAGAGCACCGGGGGCAGGCCCGCGCCCGGCTCGGTCTCCACCACGCCGGGCGCGACGGTGTTGACCCGGATCGCGCGCCCGCCGAGCTCCTTGGCCAGCGAGCGGCCCATCCCGGTCAACCCGGCCTTGGACGCGCAGTAGTGCGCCTTGCCGGGCAGCCCGCGGATGACGACGGACGCCCCGATGTTGACCACGGACGCGCCGTCGACCAGCAGCGGCGCGGCGGCCCTGGTCACGTCGAAGGCGCCGGTCAGGTTGGTGTCGAGCACCCGGTCCCACTCGTCGGTGTCGAGCGCGGCGAGTGGGGCGTGGCCGTCCACCCCGACGTTGTTGACCAGCACGTCGAGCCCGCCGAGCAGATCACCGACCCGCTCCATCAGCGCGTCGAGGTCCGCGCGCCGAGTGACGTCGGCGCGCAGCACGTGGCAGCTCTCACCCAGCTCGCCGCGCAGCCGCCGCGCGGCGTCGTCGTCGACGCGGTAGGTGGTCACCACCGTGGCGCCGGCCGCGGCGAAGCGCCGGCAGATCGCGCGCCCGATGCCCCGGCTGCCACCGGTGACGAGGACGCGGGCCCCGGCGAGGCCGGGTTCGAGGACCGGTTGCCGAACGTCGCTCATCACAGCACCGTCCGAACGCCGTACTCGCGCAGCCAGCGATCCAGGCCGAGCACGATCTCCACGTTCGCCCGCGCCACCCAGGCACGCGGACCGCTGTCGAGAACCGACCGGTCGTCGAGCAGCGCCCGCACCGCGCGCTTGTCGACGAGGTCGTGCGCGGGCGCGGCCGGATCGGCGACGAGCGCACCGAGCGCGTCGCACAGCGCGTGGCCGTACGCCGGGTCCTGCGTCACCGGGTAGGGGCTCTTGGCCCGGTTGACGACCGACTCGGGCAGCAGGTCGGCGACCGCGGCGCGCAGCAGGCTCTTCTCCCTGCCGTCGAACGTCTTCATCGACCACGGGACGTTGTAGACGTACTGCACGAGCCGGTGGTCGCAGAACGGCATCCGCGTCTGCAGGCCGCCGACCAGCCCGATCTGCTCGTCGTGCGGGAGCAGGGTCTCCAGCCAGCGGGTGAGGTGCAGGTAGGTGATGCGGCGCATCAGCCGCTCCTGCTCGTCCTCGCCGGGCAGGTGTTCCACCTCGGCGATCGAGTTCGCGTACTGCGCGTGCGCGTAGCCGTTGAGGTCGAGCTTGGTGAGCAGGTCGCGGTCGAGCAGGTCGCCGCCCATGCCGTGCTCGCCGCCGCCGTGGCGGGCCATCGCCAGCCACGGCAACGTCCTGGCCCGCGCCAGCTCCGGGTTGTGCACCCAGTTGAACCCGCCGAAGACGGCGTCGGCGATCTCGCCGAGCAGCGCCACCCGGGCGTACCTGCCGACCTCGCTGCACAGCAGGAGCAGTGAGGTGTTCATGTTGCCTAGCGGGCTCGGCACGTCCTTGGCACGCAGCGCCATCGCCCGCGCGACCGGGTCCATGATCGCCGCCGTGTCGAGCACGAGGTCCTTGTGCTCGGTACCGACGTGGGCCACCACGTCGGCGACGAACGGGGCGTCCTCGGTGCCCCACACCTCGTCCGGGCGGAACTCGCGTTCGTTCCGGAACGAGACCGTGAACGTCATCAGCGGGTCGGCACCCCGCTCGGCGAGGGCCTGCCCGGCGAGTGCGACCACCGCCGAGGAGTCGATGCCGCCGGAGAGCAGCGCGCACACCGAGTCGCCGTCGTCGAGCTGCGACCGCACACTGCGCGCCAGCAGCTCGCGGACCGTGGCGACGGTGGTCTCCAGGTCGTCGGTGTGCGCGGCGGTGCGCAGCCCCCAGTACTCCTGCTCGGTGACCCCGCCGCGCCCGAAGCGCAGCACGTGCCCCGGCCGCACCTGGTGGACGCCGACCAGGATGCCGTGCCCCGGGGTTCCGGCGTAGGTGAACAGCTCGCGCAGGCCGTCGGCGTCCACCCGCGCGTCGACGAGCGGGTGAGCCAGCAGTGCCTTGCGCTCGGAGCCGAACAGCAGCCCGCCCCCGGCGGGCTGGTGGTAGTACAGCGGTTGGTTCCCCAGCCGGTCCCGCAGCAGCACCAGTTCCTCGGTGCGTCCGTCCCACACGGCCGCGGCGAAGCCACCCTCCAGCCTGCTCGCGGCGTCGGGGCCCCACGCGAGGTGGGCCAGTGCCACGAGGGTGGCGTCGGCGGCGTCGGCCGGTGCGGGGCTGCCCGCCACGCGCAGGGCCTCCCGTAGCGCGTCGCGCTCGGTGAGGAAGCCGGTGACGGCGGCGGCCACGGGCTCGCCGCCACGCTCCAGCACGGCGATGGCCTCCTCGCCGCCCGACGGCACCGCGAACCGGCGGTGGCCCAGTGCGGCCTTCGCCGACACCCACATCGTTTCGCCATCCGGGCCGCGAGTCGCGAGTGCTCCTGTCATGGTGGTGACCGCCGACCGCCACCCCGTGAGGTCGCGGGAGAAGTCAACCCAGCCCACTACACCGGACACCGTGTGCCCCCTTTCGTGTTCGACAATCCCGGCAATCCATGTCCCGGCCCTCGTCAGCGCGTCCGCCAGCCGACCAACCGGCTGTCCGGCTCGCCGCCCAGGTCCCGCGTCTGCAGTTCGAGCACAGCGGCGGCGTCGAGGTCGGCGGCGCCGGTGCGGACCAGCTCGGTGAACCGCCCGGCCGCCGCCTCGGTCACCGGGATGTCGACGCCGTGCTCCTTCGCCTCGTGCACGGCGAGTCGGAGGTCCTTCTCCATCAGCACCGACCGGAACGCGGCCGGCTCGTACCGCCGTTCCCGCATGAGCGCGCAGCGGAAGGCCATGACCAGTGAGCTGAAGCCGCTGCCCTCGATCGTCGCGAGCATGAGGTCGCGGTCGATCCCGGCCCGCACGCCGTAGCTGACGGCCTCGGCCAGGGAGACGAGCTGGGCACCGAGCAGTGTGTTGAGCGCGAGCTTCATCGTGCTGGCCTCGCCGATCTCGCCCAGCCGGACGATCTCGCGCTGCCCGATCACGGCGAGCACGTCGGCGACCTCGTCCAGGGCGGGCCCGGGGCCCGCGGCGAGCACCTGCAGCCACCCCGTGCGGGCCTGCGACGGGTTGCCGACCAGACACGCCTCCACGCGCCGTACCCCGTAGGCGGCGAGTCGCGCGCTGAGGTCGCGGGAGTAACTGGGCGACACCGTCGAGGTGTCCACCAGCACGGCGTCAGGACCGATGCCGCCCGCCGCCCCGGCGGGACCGAACAGCACCGCCTCGACCGCGGTCTCGTCGGCCAGGCTCATCAGAACGACCTCGGCGTCCGCGACGGCGGCGAACGGCGTCGCCGCCGATCTCGCCCCCTGCGCGACCAGCGGTGCGACCCGCTCCACCGTGCGGTTGTAGACGGTGAGTGGGGCGCCACGGTCGCGGAGCAGGCCGGCGAGGCCGGCGCCCATGCCACCCAGGCCCAGGCACGCCACCGGTCGGGTCACGTTCACGGCAGGATCCTCTCGTCGGTCCTCATCGGACAGTGGCGGTTCTTCTGTTGGGCGCGTGGAGACCAGCGCGCAGCGACCGCGCGACGGCCAGCAGCACGCAACCCACGGCGCCGACGGCGACGCCCACCAGCAGGAAGTACTGCGCGAGGGGCAGCGCCGAGGCGGCCTGGGCGAGTTGCCCACCCAGGCCGGCCCCGACCGCGGCGAACACCCAGAACAGACCCAGGTACCGGTTGGTCATGCCCTCGGGGGCCACCCGCGCGGCCAGTGCCAGCCCGACCGGGCCGATCGTCAGCTCCCCCATCGCCAGCAACGCGTAGGCCAGCAGCAACCAGCCCATGTGGACGCGGTCGACCTCGGCGGCCACCGCCGATCCGAGGATCAGCCAGCTGATCCCGCCGACGACCAGCGCACCACCGAACTTCACCGGCGCGGAGGCACGTTCGCCCAGCCGCGGCCACAGCCAGGCGAACACTGGTGCCAGGAACAGCACGAACAGCGGGTGCGTGGACTGGAACCAGCTGGCCGGCACTTCCAGGCCGAACACGACCCTGTCGATGTCGTCCCTGGCGAAGCCGCTGAGCACCGAGCCGCTCTGCGCGTACAGCGCCCAGAACACCGCGGAGGCGAGCATCAACCAGACGAAGGTGCGCAGCCGGCGCCGGTCGCCGGCATCCAGGGCCGGGTTGCGGCGCAGCCGGAACACGGCCACGACCGGTACCGCGACCAGCGCGAGGCCGAGCAGCATCAGCAGGTGCTGGGGCACGAACAGCCCGCTCAGCACGTCGACCGCCACCAACGCGACCGGGACGCCGGTCCAGAGCGCGGTGCGCCGCAGCACGCGCCGCAGCACGAGCGGATCCACCGGGTCGGGCGGGGCCACGCCCAGGTCGCCCATCCGGCGCGCGCCCGCCAGGTACTGCGCCACACCGAAGGTCATGCCCAACGCCGCGGCTCCGAAGCCGAGGTGCCAGTTCACCCGCTCGCCGAGGAACCCGGTGACCAGCGGCGCGATCAGTGCGCTGACCTGGATGCTCATGTAGAACAGCGAGAACGTCGCCTCACGCCGTTCCGCGTCGCCGCGGTCGGGTTGGCTCACCAGCCAGGAGATCGCCGGTTTCACCAGTCCGGTGCCCGTGACGACCAGCACCAGCCCGACGAACAGGAACGGACGCGCCGGGACCGCCATGGCGTAGTGGCCCAGCGCGATCGTCACCGCGCCGACGGCCACCGCACGTCGCGGGCCGAGCACCCGGTCGGCCAGCCATCCGCCGGGCAGCGCGGCGAGGAACATCGACGCCATGTAGAGGCCGAAGACCGCCGCCGCGGCGCCACCGTCCATGCCGAACCCGCCGCCCTCGGTGGGTGCGGCGAGGTACAGGTAGAGGATCGCCGTCATTCCGTAGAAGCTGAACCGCTCCCAGATGTCGACCATGAACAGGGTCGCGAACCATCGGGGGCGCCCCAAGAAGGTTCGTCCCATCGGATCGCCGGCCGCCCGGGTCGTTGTCATCACGCGGTCCAGCGTGTGCGGCGGAAGACGAGAAAGGCTGGAGGACGGCTGGGGCGCGCGCACCGGCGCGACCTTCAAGCGTGTCTCCACCACGATCGGCGACTCTCGTGACCAACCGACTTCGCGGAGGGAAGGTCATGGACGACGCACGAACCTCGGTGCTCGTGGTGGGCGGCGGGATTGTCGGACTCACCGCGGCCGCGTTCCTCGCCAGGCACGGGGTGCCGGTGACGCTCGTCGAGCGGCACCCCGGCACCTCGGTGCACCCGCGCGCGTGGGGGTGGTACCCACGCACGATGGAGCTGTGGCGTGAACTCGGCATCGAGGACGCCGTACTGGCCGAAGCGGCCGGCTTCGCCGACCACAACCTGATCGCGAAGGTCACCTCGCTCTCCGGAGAGGTGTTGCACTCGACGGTGTCGCCCGCCGGCGAGGACCTCGGGCACCTCAGCCCGTCACCGCAGATCTCGTTGAGCCAGGACCGGCTGGAGCCGATCGTGCGGGCCGCGGCCGCCGACGAGGGCGCCGACCTACGCTTCTCCACCGAGCTGGTCGACCTGGCGGAGGTCGAGGACGGAGCGCGTGCCGTGCTCCTGGACCGCACCAGCGGTACGACAACGACACTCACGGCGGACTACGTCGTCGCCGCCGACGGTGCCCGCAGCCCGCTACGCGCCCGGCTCGCGGTCGGGGTGGTGGGCCGGGAGGCACTGCGACACCAACTCAGCATCCTGTTCAACGCCGATCTGGCCACGGTGCTGGGCGGCCGCCGCTTCGCCATCTGTCAGATCGAGAACCCCGAGGTGAGCGGCGTACTCGGCCACGACGACACCCTCGGCCAGGCCACGCTGATCGTGACCTACCACCCGGACCGGGGCGAGACGCCGGCCGACTACGACCACGAGCGCTGCGCGCGGCTGGCGACCGCCGCACTGGGCACCACGGATGTGCCGGTGACGATCCGGAGCGTGCTGCCCTGGGAGATGGGAGCCACCGTGGCCGAGCGCTACCGCGCGGGCCGGGTGTTCTTCGTCGGCGACGCGGCACACGTGATCCCACCGGTGGGCGGGTACGGCGCCAACACCGGCGTGCAGGACGCGCACAACCTCGCCTGGAAGCTCGCCGCGGTGCTCTCCGACCAGGCGGGGCCGGCGCTGTTGGACACCTATGAGCACGAGCGCAGGCCGGTGGCCCAGGGCGTGGTCGAGCAGGCAACGATGCGCCTGGCCGTGCGCGCGGGCTATGCCACTCCGGAGCAGAAGGCGGCGCTGCTGGAGACCACGCACGTGACGCTGGGCTACCGCTACCCGGTTGACGACTCGCCGGCCCCGCTGTTCGCCGACCCCGCGGACCTCGTCGCCGAGCCCGGCGTGCGGCTGCCGCACCTGTGGGTGGGCGAACGCTCGGGCGAGCGCTCCACCGTCGACCTCGTCGACGGAGCCTGGACGGTCGTCGCCGGCCCGGGCGGCACGGCGTGGGCCGGGGCGGCGCGGGCGGCGGCCACCCGGCTGAACCTGCCCGTCCACGCACACGTGCTGGACGGCGTCGCCGGGCCGGCCGATGTGGACGGACGCTGGGAGAAGGCCACCGGCCTCGGTCCCGAGGGGGCCATCCTCAGCCGACCCGACGGGTTCGTCAGCGCCCGGTGGGATCGCGGGCTCGACGGCAACGGGGATCACCTCGCCACCGTGCTCCGCACGGCGCTGGCCCGGGAATGACGGGTGTCGATCTCCGTCGCCCGATCGGTCCCGCTATCGCATGTCGGGGAGGGCGCCGGTCCCGGCCGGCCGAGGGTGGGTGGGGTGACGGCCATGCCGGTCTCCGGGTCGCGCGGCTTCTCGCCGTCGGTGACCAGGACGAAGTGCTCGTCGCTGGGCTGGACGTACTTGCGCTGGTGGTCGGAGTCGCTGTCCTTACCGCCCCCGCCGGCGGCCGGTGCCATGCCGCCCATCGGCCTCCCGGCCCGGCCGCCACCCCGCCCCGGGCGCGGGTGGCGGCCCGCCGCCCCGGCCCAACCACGACCAGCCGTCCGCGTGTCGGTGGTGTTCGGCCATGGCGGAGAATGATCGTCATGGCGACGGTCGCGCAGTGGATCGAGGGTGCCCGCCCGCGCACGCTGCCCAACGCCGTCGCGCCGGTGCTCGCCGGCGCGGGCGTCGCGGTGCAGCTGGGCGCGTTCTCCTGGTGGCGGTGGCTCCTCGCGCTGCTGCTCGCCCTCGCGCTGATCGTCGGGGTGAACTACGCCAACGACTACTCCGACGGCATCCGCGGCACCGACACCGACCGCGTCGGCCCGCTGCGGCTGGTCGGCTCCGGCGCCGCCGCCCCCGGCGCGGTCCGCGCGGCCGCGTTCACCGCGCTCGGGACCGCCGCCCTGTTCGGCCTCGCCCTGGTCGCCAGCACCGGGCACTGGTGGCTGCTCGCCGCCGGCGCCGCCTGCCTCGCCGCCGCCTGGTTCTACACCGGTGGCCGCCGCCCCTACGGCTACGCCGGACTCGGCGAGGTCGCCGTCTTCGTCTTCTTCGGCCTGGTCGCGGTGCTCGGCACCGTCTACGTCCAGGCCGGGACGGTCAACGCCACGGCGCTGGGCTGCGCCGTCGCGGTCGGCTCCTTCTCCACGGCCGTGCTCACCGCCAACAACCTGCGCGACATCCCCACCGACCGCGCCGCCGGCAAGCGCACCCTCGCGGTCCGCCTCGGCGACGCCGGCACCCGCCGCCTCTACCTCGCGCTGGTGACCGTCCCGTTCGCCGTCACGCTCGCCATGGCCGTGGCCACCCCGCCGGTGCTGCTCGCCCTGCTCGCCGCGGCACTGCTGCCCCGCCCGGTGCGTACCGTCATCGGCGGCGGCGCCGGGCCCGCGCTCGTCCCGGTGCTGCGGGACACCGGCATGGCCATGCTCGCGTGGTCGGCGCTGGTCACGGCGGCCCTCACCGCGACGGCACTCCTCCAGGGCTGAGCCCGGAACCGGGGAACGCTCCTAGCCCTCCGGCCAGTCCCCGGTCGCCAGGAACTCCTCCATCACCGCCCGGTATGGCGCGAGGTTCAGCCCCCGCTCGGCGATCCACCCGTCGTCGTAGTAGGTGTGCGCGTACCGCTCACCGCCGTCGCAGACCAGGGTGACCACGCTCCCGGTCTCTCCCGTCGCCCGCATCCGCGCGACGAGTCGGAACGCGCCGTAGAGGTTGGTGCCGGTGGATCCGCCCGCCCAGTGTCCGGTGCGCTCCCGCAGCAGCCGGATCGCCGCCAGCGACGCCGCGTCGGGCACCTGGAACATCTCGTCGATCACCCCCGGCACGAACGACGGCTCCACCCGCGGCCGGCCGATCCCCTCGATTCGCGACGGCATCCCCGTCGTGTAGTCGAGCGCCCCGGTCCGCCACGCGCCGTAGAACGACGAGTTCTCCGGGTCCACCACCGCGATCCTGGTTCGGTGCCGGCGGTACCGCACGTACCGGCCGAACGTCGCGCTCGTGCCGCCGGTGCCGGCGCCCACCACGATCCACGCGGGCACCGGGTGCCGCTCGGAGCGCATCTGGGTGAACACCGACTCCGCGATGTTGTTGTTGCCCCGCCAGTCGGTGGCGCGTTCGGCATAGGTGAACTGGTCGAGGAAGTGCCCGTTGCATTCGGCGGCGAGACGCTCGGCCTCGGTGTACATGTCCGGCGGCCGATCGACGAAGTGGCACCGCCCGCCGTAGAACTCGATCAGCTCGATCTTCTCCGGGCTGGTCGTGCGTGGTACCACCGTGACGAACCGCAGACCCAGCATTCGCGCGAAGTACGCCTCCGACACCGCGGTGGACCCGCTGGACGCCTCGATCAGCACGGTGTCCGGGCCGATCTGCCCGTTCACCAGCCCGTAGAGCAGCAGCGAGCGGGCCAGCCGGTGCTTGAGCGAGCCGGTGGGGTGCACCGACTCGTCCTTCAGGTACAGGTCGATGCCCCAGTCCTCGGGCAGCGGGAAGACGTGCAGGTGGGTGTCGGCGCTGCGGTTGGCGTCGGCCTCGAGCCGGCGGATCGCCTCCCGGACCCACTCGTCGTGCCGGCTCACCGCGAGCCGCCACGCCCGACGTCGCCGGAGTCGGCCGTGTGGTCGGAGCCGGCCGTGCGGTCGGAATCGCCCGCCTCGCCGGAATCGCCCGTATCACCGGAATCGCCCGCATCACCGGAATCGCCCGCATCACCGGAAACGCCCGCATCACCGGAAACGCCCGTGTCGCCGGAATCGGCCGTGTCGCCGGAGTCGGCGCTGTCGGCGCTGTCGACTGTGTCTTCGGTGTCCTCGGTGGTGACCTCGTCGCCGCGGAGCTGGGCGCGCAGCCGGGCCCGCTCCCGAGCCCTCCGCTCGAACCGGGCCGCCAGGCCGGCGGTGACCCTGGCGTTGAGGCCGCGCAGGAGCAGCAGCCCCAGCGGCAGCCCGACGACGAGCCCGATGGCCAGCGCGACCAGTAGCGGCACCTTCACCAGCACGAGCCCGGCGGCGACCACGGCGACCAGCGCGAACCGGGCCAGCAGGTACAGCGTGAGGTCGCGGGCGAGCGTCGTGCGGTTCTCCGGAGCGTCACTCACGGTGTCGGACCTGCCTCGTTCTCCTCCGCGCGCCACGCGCGCACTCCCTCCACCGTATCGTTCGGCCGCGCTCCTTCCTCGCGCGGCGGGTGCGGCTGGTACAAGGCTATGCGCCGCCGCGCCGGTCGCCGGCGGGCAGGTCGAGCCGGTTGTTATTCGGCCGGCCCTCGAACCGGGTGGACAGCACGACCGTGGTGTGCGTCCGCGCCACCCCGGGGATGCGGCGCAGCCGGCCGAGGGTGAGCTCGAGCTCGTCGACCGTGGGAACGCGGACCTTCACCACGAACGCGTCGTCGCCGGCCACGCCGTAGCAGCTCTCCACCTCGGGCAGCTCGGCGAGGGAGTCGGCGACCTCGTCGTCGTCCGCGGTGTCGGAGGGCAGGATGCCGACGAGCGCGGTGACCCCGAGGCCGACCGACCGCGGGTCGACCACCGCGTGGTAGCCGGTGATCACGCCGGCCGCCTCGAGCTTGCCGACCCGCTCGTGCACCGACGACGGCGACAACCCGACCAGCCGGCCCAGCTCGGCGTAGGTGGCCCTGCCGTTCACCCGCAGCTCGGCGATGATCTTGCGATCGAGGTGGTCCATTCGAGCAACCCTACGAGCCCCGCCCGCCACCCGCCCCACCACAGCCACGCCATGAAGGCCACCATGTTCGCGTCGGGTGCCATGAAGGCCACCTTCATGGCGTTCACCGGGGTCGGGGAAGTGGCCCGGTTTGTCCCATTACTACCTCTTTACTCTCTGACAACCGTTCGAGTACCCGGCGGGTGAGATGCCACGATTGCGCCGTTGGACACCGGGGGCACGCCCGCCACCCAGCGCTGGGCCAGCCCGGTTCACCAGTTCGGCCGTGAAGGAGGCGGAAAGTGTCAGCGACCGTGGGAGGACGGCTGCTCACACCGGGTGAGGTCGCCGCGTTGTTCCGAGTCGACCCGAAGACCGTGACCCGCTGGGCCACCGCGGGCCGGATCGGCTCCATTCGCACACCGGGCGGGCACCGCCGGTTCCGCGAGGCCGAGGTCAACCAGCTCCTCGCCGAGCTCACCAGCGACGCGAACGAGCCGAAGCAGCACTAGCGACACTGCAGGCACAGCAGCGGATCAGCAGCGACAGCGTGACGGGTCGAGTGGACGGGCGAGACCGCCCGGACGCTCGACCCGTTCGTGTCAACTCGTATCCACTCGTGTCACCGGGACCCGGTGGCTCCCAAATCCCGGCAAAAAGGTTAACCTCAGTGGTACGACGCAACGCCCACCACGACGGAAGGGAGCGGGCATGCTGTACTTGCTCGCCGCGATCGGCGCGTTGACCATCGCCGTGCTGTTGTGGAGGGCGTTCGGATCCGAGCGGGTGGGCGTGGCCTCCCGGCAGGCCCCGATCGCCCCCGACGACGACCCCGACTTCCTGCGCAAGCTCGCCGAGGAACAGCGCAAGCGGAAGAAGAACGAGGACGGTTAGCCCCTCCGCGCACTCCCCGGCAGGGCCGTCAGCGCAGCGGGCGGTCGTTCGGGAAGCCGTCGGCGACCGTGGCGGCCAGCTCCAGCAGCGCCAGCCGGGTGTCCGGGTGCAGCCGCTCCAGCTCGATCTCCGCGCCCTCCTCGAGGTGCGGGTCGAACGGGATCCGGCAGACGCCGCTGGTCCGGGCCGCGAAGTGCGCGGCCAGCTTGTCCAGGTCCACCGAGCCGGCCTTCGGGCGCACCGAGTTGATCACCGCTACCGAGCGTTTCACCAGGTCGCCGTAGCCGTGCGCGTCCAGCCAGTCCAACGTGGCCGACGCGCTGCGGGCCCCGTCCACCGACGCCGACGACACCACCACGAGGGCGTCGGCGATGTCCAGCACGCCCTTCATGGCCGAGTGCATGAGCCCGGTCCCGCAGTCGGTGAGCACGATGTTGTAGAAGTGCTCCAGCAGGGTGATGGTGCGCCGGTAGTCGTCCTCGGAGAACGCCTCGGACACCGCCGGGTCCTGCTCGCTGGCGAGGATCTCCAGCCGGCTCGCCCCCTGTGACGTGTAGGACCGGACATCGCTGTAGCGGGTGATCTTGTCCGCGTCCCGCAGCAGGTGCCGCACGGTGGCGGTCGTCTCGATCGGGATCTTCTGCGACAGCGTGCCGCGGTCGGGGTTGGCGTCGACGGCCACCACCCGGTCGCCGCGCAACGACGCGAACGTCGACCCGAGCGTGGTGGTGGTCGTGGTCTTGCCGACACCGCCCTTCAGGCTCAGCATCGCGATCTTGTAGCACCCGCGCAGCGGCTGGTTCACCCGGGAGATCAGCTCGCGGCGCCGCCGGTCGACGGGGCTCTCCCCCGGGTTGATCAACCCGCCGCTGACGGTGTACACCGCCTTGCGCCACCCGGACTGCGGCCGCCGCTTCATCCGCTTCACCAGGTGCGCCGAGGTCAGGTCGGCACCACCGGTGAGCGCGTGCCGGCCGTAGGGCTGCTGGCCCGGCTGGGGCATCGGCGGTGGCGGCGGGTACGGCTGGCCCTGCGGCATGCCGTGCTGTGGTGCGCCGGGCTGCGGCGCCAGCGGCGGCAGGTTGGGGTCGTAGCCGGCCTGGTACTGCCCGCCGGTCGGCGTGGTCTCGGTGTAGTGGGGCGGGGCGTACTGCTGTCCTGGGTGCTGTCCCGGGTACGGCCCGGCGGGGCCCGGTGGGGCGTGCCGGCCCGGCTGGGTCGCCGGAGGCGGGGGCGGGTTCGTCGCCGGGTGCGGTGTCGAGTCGGTGCTCCGCTCGGTGTACAGCGCCGGCTGCTCGGCGGGAGGAGGGCCCTCGGCGGGCGCCGGCTGCCACTGCGTGGGCGCCTCGGCCGCCAGGTCCTCGTGGTGCTCGCCGTGGCCGGGAGCCGGTTCCTCGTTGGGTCCGGTCACGCTCTCAGCTCCTCCGATCGCCTCCCCGTCATCCGCCGACGGTAGCCGCACCGGCGGCGCGGGTCGAACTCAGCCCACCCCGGCGTAGGAGTGCAACCCGACGGTGACCAGGTTGACGAAGAACAGGTTGAACACGGTCGCGGCGAACCCGAGGACGTTGATGGTCGCCGCCCGGCGACCCCGCCAGCCGGCGGTCGCCCGGGAGTGCAGATACGCCGCGTAGATGACCCACGCGATGAACGCGACCGTCTCCTTCGGGTCCCAGCCCCAGAACCGGCCCCACGCCGACTCCGCCCAGATCGCGCCGCAGAGCACGCCGAAGGTGAACACCGGGAACGCGAACACGGTGGTGCGGTAGGCGATTCGGTCGAGCACGTCGGCCGCGGGGAGCCGGTGACCGAGCCGGGCGAAGCGCGCCGGGTCGTTGTCGTGGCTGGTGCGGACCAGGTACAGGATGCTGGCCACGCCGGGCACGAGGAAGATCCCGGACGCCCCCGCCGCGGCCGAGACGTGGATGACCAGCCAGTACGACTGCAGGGCCGGCTGCACCGGTGCGGCCGCGGTGTAGAGCATCGTGCCGCCGACGAACATCAGGATCACCACCGGCAGCAGCACGAACGCCGAGAGGTGGCGCACCGGCGAGCGGCGCAGCACGACCAGCCAGGTGACCACCGCGACCAGGCAGACCGCCGAGATGTACTCGTACATGTTGCCCCACGGCACCCGGCTGGTGGCCAACCCGCGCAGCACGAGCGAGGCGAGGTGCAGCAGCGCGGCCAGCACGGTCAGCGCCACGCCCATCCGCCCGATCCGCTCGGCCCTGCCGATCGGGCGGGCCGGCGTGGCCGGGGGCGGGCCGGCCGGCGCGGTCGCCGAGGTCTCCACCGGGGCCCCCGCGCCGACCAGCTCGCGGCTGCGCTCCCGGGTCCGCTGGGCCGCCTGCCGGCCCTTGCGCCCGAAGGACTGCTCCACCAGGAAGAAGACCATCGCAGCCACGTAGATGGCCACGGCCGTGGTGTAGGACCAGTCGCTGTACTGCGACAGCGTCTCGTTGACCGGCATCAGGTGCGCCCTTTCTCGGTGATCTCCACCTTCTCCTGCGTGCCCGCGGCGCCGAGGATCTGGTCGGCGAGTCGGGTGAACTCCTCGCCGTATCCGGCCTGGTCGGTGCGGGCCAGACCGGCCACTTCTACTACAACGGGTCGTAGATTAGCGGAACCGGCCTCGGGACGCACCCGTACCCACAGCCGGCGCCGCTTGACCAGCAGCGACCCCACCAGACCGACCATCATCGCGACGGCGAAGCCGAGCACCCAGCCCTGCGTGGGGTCGTGCGACACCTGCAGCGACACGAACCGCTCCACACCGGAGAACTCGACCTTCGTGCCGTCGTCGAGGGTCAGTGACTCGCCGAGGTCGAGGTTCTCCCTGGCCACCCGGACCAGCCTGCCACTGTCCACCATGGACCGGTCGACGGTGAAGATGGACTGGCCGCGGCCGGAGTCGACGCCGAGGTCCCCGCGCAGGACGTCGACCGCCACCGCCGGGTCGGCCAGCTCGGGTCCCGCCGAGCTGAGCACGCTGCCGTGCAGGAACTTGGTCGGCGCGAACAGCCCGGTGATCGCCAGCTGCCGGGTCCGCCGCTCCGCCGAGTCGGTGATCCCCGGCGGCTCGAACTTCGTCGCCCCCTCGGACAACAGCGTGGTCTGGTCCGTCGGCCGCCACTGGATCGTCTGCGTGCGCACGCTGCCGTCCGGGAAGGTGACCGTGAACGTCGGCGCGTAGCCGTGCCCGAGCAGGTAGACCCGGTCGCCCGCGGTGCGCAGCGGCTCGTTGACCCTGAGCTCGTAGGGCCGCCAGGTGCCGGTCTCCAGGTCGGCTCCGGACTGGTACTCCAGGTCGGCCTCGTAGTGCACTGGCTGGTTGGTCTCGCTGAACTCGGCGCGGAAGCCGTTGACCCGGACGCAGAACGGGTTCAGCCCGGTGCCGTCCACCCGCAGCCCGGGGTCGAAGGAGTCGTAGTTGTAGATCCCCGCGTTGCAGAAGGCCTGCCCGTCGGCGCGGACGATGACCTGGCCCTCGTAGGAGTACAGCTTGCCCAGCGCGAACGCCACGATCAGCCCGAGCATGGCGAAGTGGAACACCAGGTTGCCGGTCTCCCGCAGGTAGCCGCGCTCGGCGCTGAGGCTGACCGCGCCGTCCGGCTCGATCCGCCGCTCCACCCGCCAGCCGCGCAGCCGCTGCCGGGTCGAGGCCAGCACCGCGTCGGGATCCGAGTCGGCGATCGCCCGCCGGTGGTGCGGCATCCGGGACAGGTTGCGCGGGGTGAGCACCGGCCGGGCCCGCATCGCGCGGACGTACTCGAACGTGCGCGGGGTCAGGCAGCCGACCAGCGACACCATCAGCAGCAGGTAGATCGCGGAGAACCAGACGCTGGAGTAGACGTCGAAGAACTGCAGGCGGTCGAGCAGCCGGCCCCACCAGCCGTGCGCGGCGATGTACTCCTCGGTCTTGGGCGGGTTCAGCTGCCGCTGCGGCAGCAGCGCACCGGGCAGCGCGGCCAGCGCGAGCAGGAACAGCAGGATGAGCGCGGTGCGCATCGAGGTCAGTCCGCGCCAGGTGTTGCGGGCGAAGGCGAGCGCCCTGCGCACCGGCGTGACGCGGTAGGTGGTGCTCACAGCGGCAGTTCCGTGTCCGCGACCACGCCGTTGCGCAGCCAGCCCACGAAGTCGCCCCACACGCCGGTGACCAGCAGCACCCCGACGACGAGCAGCAGCGCGCCGCCGGCGATCCGCACCTTCCCGCCGTTGCGGCGCAGCCAGCCGGTGGCCCGCACCGCCCACCCCGCGCCGAACGCGAGCAGCAGGAACGGCACGCCGAGGCCGACGCTGTAGACGAGCAGGAGCAGGAAGCCACGGGCCGCGCTGCCGCCGCTGGCGGTGGCGAGGGTGATCACCCCGGCCAGGGTCGGGCCGAGGCACGGGGTCCAGCCGAGCCCGAAGACCGCGCCGAGCAGCGGGGCGCCCCACAGCCCGTGCCGCGGCACCCGGTGGAGGCGGACCTCCCGCTGCAGGAACGGGAACCAGCCGAGGAAGACCAGCGCCATGGCGATGGTGACCACCCCGCCGATCCGTTGCAGCAACTCCTCGTTGAGGAGCAGGGCATCGGCGAGCCAGACGAGGCTGCCCAGCCCGGCGACGAACACGACGGTGAAGCCGAGCACGAACAGCCCGGCCGCGCCCGCCATGGCGAAGCGGCCCTTCTTGCGCTCCTCGCCGGCGTCGACGGCCGGCGCGTCGGCGCCGACCAGCGCCGCGAGGTAGGCGAGGTAGCCGGGAACCAGCGGCACCACGCACGGCGAGGCGAACGAGATCGCCCCGGCCAGCAGGGCCACCCCCGCCGCGAGCAACAGCGGCCCTGAGGTCGCCAGCTCGGTCACGGTGTCCACCCGATCAGGGTAAGGAATGAGGTTCTCGTCAAGTCGACCGGCCGCCGGAGGACCGCGACGTGCGAGTGGCGCGGCTCACCCCGCCAGCCGCCTCGTGCCCGTGGAGCCGTCGCCGGCGACCAGACACGCGGCTCACCGTGCCCCGACCGTCACCACGGTGGCGGGCCTGATCGGGGCGCACTCCGTGCGCCGGTGGCTCCGGTCAGGTTCGTCGTTGCTCGTGGACCGGGGCGGTGGCGAGCAGGTCGTGGCGGTACTCCTGGGGCAGTTGGGCGACCAGGTCGTCGAGCTCGCCCTCGGTCACGGTCTGCCGGATGACGGCGACGACGGCGCGCGCGTGCTCTCGGGCACCGTCGAGGGTGCAGTCCCGACCTTCGGCGGCGGCCACCCGCCGGTAGAACTCCCCGAGTCCGAACTCCTCGCCACTACCGGTGTCCGGGAGCGCCTCGGCGATGGCGGGAGGCAGCTGTGCGGCCAGGTCGTGGGGTTCCCGCCCGGCCAGTCGCTGGGCGAGAACCTCCAGGGTGGCGCGGGTCGCGGCGGCGGCGTGGTCGTTGTCCTCCAGGCCGGCGATCTCGCGGACCTTCGCCACGATGTCGTGCTCCTTCATCGCCCCTCCTGTCGTTGTCGGTCCCTGGGTCCTGCACTACCCGGGTTCGCGCCACCGCAACCGTCGGTGGGGACGGGAAGGACGCTACGACTCGGCCTTCAGCCGCTCGATCAGCGGGTCGAGGTCCTCGGCCAGCAACGGGCGCAGGAACACCGCGGCCACCCGCTGCCGCTCGTCCACCACGATCGTCGACGGCACGATGTTGCGCGGGTAGCCGGACAGGGGCAGCAACACCCGCCCCGACTCGTCGTAGATCGACGGGTAGGTGATGCCGCGGGCCCGCAGGAAGTCCTGCGGCAGCTGGCGGTTCGGCTCGCGGACGTCGATGCCGAGCACCTGCACGTCGTCGCCGTGCCGGTCCTGCACCTCCTGCAGCTCCGGCACCTCGGCGCGGCACGGACCGCACCACTGGCCCCAGAGGTTGATCACGACGACCTTGCCGGCGAAGTCGGCCACCGAGATGCGCTTGGACTCGTCGAAGAGGTCAGGGCCGGCCAGCTCGGGGATCGGCTGGCGGTCCGCGCCCTCGTAGTAGATGTCGCTCTGGCCGTTGGGTGAGACGAACTCGAAGCTGCTGCCCGTGGCCACCGCGTCGTCGCCGGTGGTGCACGCGGTGCCGGCGAGCAGCACGGCCAGCACCAGCCCGAGAGCCCGCCTCATGCGCCGGTCACCATCGGGTCCGTCGCGCCGGCCGGCTCGCAGTAGACGAGGTCGACCAGCTCCTCGTCGGCGAAGACCAGGCTGGTCAGTGACGCCAGCGAGCACTGCCGGCGGCGCGGGTGGTGCCACAGCCGGCGGCCCTCGAGGAAGCGGCGCAGCGTCCAGATCGGCAGCTGATGCGAGACGCACACCGCCTCGTAGCCGGCGGCCCGCTCGCGCGCACGGTGCACGGCGGCGAGCATCCGGTGCGCGAGCTCGACGTAGGGCTCGCCCCACGACGGCCGCAGCGGGTTGCGCAGCTTCGGCCAGTGCCGGGGTTGGCGCAGCGCGCCGTCGCCGACGCTGACCCGCAGCCCCTCGAACGCGTTGGCGGCCTCGATCAGCCGCTCGTCGGTGGCGACGTCGAGCCGGTGGGCCGCGGCGATGGGCGCGGCGGTCTCCTGGGCGCGCTGCAGCGGCGAGGCGACGACGTGCACGACCGCGTGGCCGGCGAGGGCCTCGGCGACGGTGAGTGCCTGCCGCCGGCCGCGCTCGGACAGGCCGTAGCCGTCGAGCCGGCCGTAGAGCACACCGTCCGGGTTGTGCACCTCGCCGTGCCGGAGCAGGTGAACGATGGTGCGAGTGGTCACGCCGGCCTCTCCGCCGCGGCGGCCGCCCGAGCCGCGTGCGGCAGGGCGGCCTCGATGGTCTCGAACGCGGCGTCGTCCATCGCCGCGTTGACGAACCACGCCTCGAACGCGCTCGGCGGGGCGTAGACGCCGTGGTCGAGCAGGGCGTGGAAGAACGCGGGGAACCGCCAGGACTCGGCGGCGGTGGCGCCGGCGTAGTCGTGCACCGGCGCCTCGGTGAAGAAGACGCTGAGCAGGTTGCCGGCGTAGGACACGGTGTGCGCGACGCCGGCGGCGGTCAGCGCCTCGCCGAGCAGCGCGCCGAGTCGCTGGGAGTTGGCGTCGAGGGCGCGGTACACCGCGTCGTCGGCGGCGCGGAGGGTGGCCAGCCCGGCGGCGACCGCGACGGGGTTGCCGGAGAGCGTGCCGGCCTGGTAGACGGGGCCGTTCGGGGCGAGCCGGGCCATCACCTCGGCGCGCCCGCCGAACGCGGCGGCGGGCAGGCCACCGGACATGACCTTGCCGAAGGTGTAGAGGTCGCCGGGCACCGCCTCGACGCCGAACCAGCCGCTGGCGGAGACGCGGAAGCCGGTCATCACCTCGTCGACGATCAGCAGGGCGCCGTGCTCGTGGGCGAGGTCGCGCAGGCCGGCGTTGAAGTCCTGGCGCGGCGGGATGGCGCCCATGTTGCCGGGGGCGGCCTCGGTGATGATCGCGGCGATGGAGTCGGGGTTCTCGGCGAAGGCCCGCCGCACGGCGTCGAGGTCGTTGTAGGGCAGGACGATGGTGTCGGCGGCCTGCGCGCCGGTCACACCGGGCGAGGTGGGCAGGCCGAGGGTGGCGACGCCGGAGCCGGCCTGGGCGAGCAGGGCGTCGACGTGGCCGTGGTAGCAGCCGGCGAACTTGATGATCTTGCCGCGACCGGTGTGGCCCCGGGCGAGGCGGATGGCGCTCATCGTGGCCTCGGTGCCGGAGTTGACCAGGCGGATCTGCTCCACCGGCTCGACCCTGGCGATGATCTCCTCGGCGAGCTCGACCTCGCCGGTGGTGGGGGTGCCGAAGGACAGGCCGGAGGTGGCCGCCTCGCGCACGGCCGCGACGACGTCCGGGTGGGCGTGACCGAGGATCATCGGCCCCCAGGACGACACGAGGTCGACATAGCGACTGCCGTCGGCGTCGGTCAGGTAGGCGCCCTCGCCACGCACCATGAACCGCGGCGTGCCCCCCACCGCGCTGAAGGCGCGCACCGGCGAGTTCACCCCTCCGGGGGTGACCGTGGTCGCCCGCTCGAACCATGCCTGGGACTGCTCGACTCGCTGTGTCACGACCTCCAGTCTGGCAAACCGGCCCACCCCTGCCGGGCACGGGCCGGCCCGGAGCGGAAAGCCGGGCCGGCCTCGCGCCATGGCGCCACCGCACGAGGCGATTGACAAATTAATTTGTCAATGGTTCGCTCGACCGCATGCGAGACGTCGACGTGATCGCGGACCCGGCTTCGGCCGCGGCCGCGCTGGACCCGGTGCGCGCCAGGCTGCTGGCCGAGCTGCGCGAGCCGGCCTCCGCGTCCGCGCTGGCGAGCCGGCTCGGCGTGCCCCGGCAGCGGATCAACTACCACCTGCGCCTGCTGGAGAAGCACGGGCTGGTGGAGGTCGCGGCCACCCGCGCCTGGGGCGGGCTGACCGAACGCCAACTGGTCGCCACCGCCGCCGGGTACGTCGTCTCGCCCGAGGCGCTCGGCGCCGCGGCCAGCACGCCGCGGCCGTCGGCCGACCGAATGTCGGCCGCGTACGTCGTCGCACTCGCCGCCCGCGTGGTCGCCGAGGTCGGCGGAATGGCCCGCAACGCCGCGCGCCGGCGCACCCGGCTGCCGGTCTTCGGGTTGGACGCCGCGATCCGGTTCGGCTCGCCGGCCGACCGGGCCGCGTTCGCCGACGAGCTCACCACCGCGGTGAACCGGCTGGTCTCGAAGTACCACGACGAGCGCGCACCGGACGGCCGCTGGCAACGGTTGACGCTCTCGGTCCATCCCGTGCCCAAGGGTGTCGATCCCGGTGCGCCACGAGAGGACGGTGGGGAGTTCCGATGAGCGACGCCGAATCCCCCGATCCGTCCACCCGGTTCCGGAACAACGAGATCGAGGTCCCGGGCACGCCCGACGCGGTGTGGCGCACGATCGCCACCGGCCCCGGGCACGCGGCCTGGCTGTTCCCGGCCGACATCGAACCGGGCGAGGGCGGCGCGGTGGTGATCCACCGCGAGCCCTACGGCCACGACGTGACCGCCGTCGTGACGGCATGGGAACCACCGCGCCGGTTCGCCTACGACGAGCCGGTCGAGCCGGCCACCGGGCCGCTGACGACCGAGTTCCTCGTGGAGGCGAAGCGCGGCGGCCACTGCGTCGTCCGCGTCGTCTGCGGCTTCCGGGACGGCGGCGACGGCTGGGAGGACCTCGTCGAGGGTGCCGCCGAAGGCTGGCGGATGTCGTTGACCGTCCTGCGGGCGTACCTGCGGCACTTCGCCGGGCGGCCGGTGGCGAACCTCGACGCGAGCGTCGACCTCGGCCTTGCCGCGCCGGACCGGGCTCGGGCGGCCGCCGTCCTGCTCGGCTCGCTCGGCCTGGCCGGACTGGCGCCCGGGGACGCGTTCCGCACGGCGGCGGGCGCGCCCGACCTCGCCGGGACGGCCGAGCACGTCAGCGAGGGCTACGTGCTGCTGCGCGCCGCCGAGCCGTGCCCCGGGTTGTACGCGATCTCGTGCTTCCCGATGGCCGACGGCGCACCGCTGTCGGCGAACGTGCTGGCCCGGTTGTACGGAGCGCCGGCGGGGGCCGCCGCGCGGGAGCAGGCGACGTGGCGAACCTGGCTCGCCGGGTTCCGGCGAGAACTCGACCTGGGAGGATGAGATGCTGCTGCGGAACAAGAACGCGATCGTGTACGGCGCCGGTGCGATCGGGCGGGCGGTCGCGCTCGGCTTCGCCCGCGAGGGCGCGAAGGTGCACCTGGCGAGCCGTGGTCCCGAGCGCATGGACGCGCTCGGCCCGCACGGCATCCGGGTCGTCGGGGTGAAGACCGGCGGCGTGCCCGAGAGCGTTCCCGAGGACTTCGCGGGCCGGGACGCGCTCGTGGAGATGCTCGTGGAGCCGACCATGCTCGGCAGGGCGGCGACCCTCGAGGACGTCGGGAACGTCACCGCGTTCGCCGCTTCGGACCGGGCCGCGTCGATCACCGGCGCGGAGATGAACATCACCTGCGGCGCGATCATGGACTGAACCGGCGCCATCACCGGCCGCCCCGCGGGTTCACAGCGTGGCGAGGCGCAGGGCGAGCGCGGCGACGGCCAGCACGAGGAACGACGCCGGGTAGCGCAGGTCGGCGTAGCAGCGAGCGCGCGTGACGGAGCCGACGGCGCGGACGAAGTACCCGACGAGGCCCACCGCGGCCGCGACCCCGATCGCCGGGACGGCGAAGCCCACCAGTAGGCCGAGCGCGCCCACCGCCTTCGCCACGCCCAGCGGAAGGATCCACGAGTGCGGGATCCCGTACCGGGACATGTTGTCGAGGATCCACTGGACACGGACGAAGTCGGCGACGGCGGCCGCGAGATTGGCCACCGCGGTCAGCACCGTGACGACGACATAGGCGGCGAACACCGGACGCTCCCTTCCGACCCGGCCCGAGCTCGGCCCGAACGATCGACGACCCAACCCTGACCGAGCGGCCGGCTGGCGTCCAATACCTGCGCCTATAACCTCGGGGAATGGATGTCGACACCCGGCTGGTGCGCTACTTCCTCGCGGTCGCCGACGAGGGCAGCCTCACCCGCGCCGCCCAGCGCCTCTTCGTCTCCCAACCGGCGCTGACCAAGCAGATCCACCGCCTGGAGACCCAGCTCGGGGTGCGCCTGTTCACCCGGTCCCGCGCTGGAATGGCGCCCACCGCGGCGGGGCGGGCGCTGGCCGAGCGGGCACCGGGCCCGCTGGCGATCTGCGACCAGGCGTTGCGGAAGGCGAAGAGCGCGGCGAGCCGGGCGGCGCGGGTGCTGCGCGTCGGGTTCCTCGCCAGCGCGGCCAACGAGGCGACCCCCGACATCATCGCCAGGTTCGGCCGTGCCCGGCCGGGCTGGCGGGTGGACATGCGGCAGGCGACGTGGTCCGACCCGACCGCCGGGCTGACCGAAGGGGAGGTCGACGCCGCGCTGCTGCGGTTGCCGTTCCCCGGCCAGGACACCCTGCGCGTCGAGGAGCTGCTCACCGAGCCGCGGTGGGTGGCGCTGCCCGCCACCCACCCGCTCGCGGCCCGCGCCGAGATCGCCTTTCGGGAGCTGGCGGACGAGCCGTTCGTGGCCGCGCCGGCGGAGACCGGCTGGTGGCGCGACTACTGGCTGGGCACCGACGAGCGCGACGGCCGCCCGCCGCGGATCGGCGCGGTCACCGACCAGCCGGACGCCTGGCTCCAGGCCATCGCCAACGGCTACGGCGTCGCGCTCGCCCCCGCATCCGCGGCGCGGTTCTACGCCCGGCCCGGCGTCGCCTACCGGCCGGTCACCGGCATCAGCCCCAGCAGGGTCGGCGTCGCGTGGCCACCGGACGCCGACGCGAACCCGGCGGTCCGGGACTTCGTCCGCTGCTGTCTGGCGGCGACGCGGCTCAGTCCCTCTTCTTGAGGTGGCGCCGGCGCCGCGAGCGGCGCGGCGCGCGGACGGCGAGCAGGAGCTGCCGCACGGCGTCGATGACGAGCAGGCCGGCGAGGGTGCCCAGGCCGATGGCCATGGCCACCCAGTTGCCCGCGTAGTGGGTGGACGCCAACTCGGTGCCGTCGGCGAGCCGCGTGACCACCGGGGTGACGGCGGTCGACCAGGACACCGTGGCCAGCCACCCGGCCCCCGCGGCGAGCACGACCTCCACCAGCGCGACGGCCGACCGCCACGGCTGGTGCAGCCGGTCCCGGTTGGGCGCGGCCCCTGGCCAGGCGGGTGCCCCCGCGACGTCACTCATGCCGGCGATTTTCCCACGCGTCCAGCGCCCGGCGGAGCGCGGCGCGCAACGCCTCGGCGTCGCGGGCCCAGGCCAGCACCGCCCGGCCGTCGTCCAGGGTGAGCGGGACCTCCTGGTACTTGCGCGGCACGGTGTAGCCGCCGCCGAGCGGCTTCGCCCGAGCGGGCGGGTCCCCGTCGCGCACCTCGGCGATCCGTTCCACCGGCAACGCCTCGCGCCCCTGCCACAGGACCATGTCCGTCACCCGCACGGAGAGGAACCGCCGCCGGGCGTACACCCACAGCGCGCTGGCCAGGAACAAGCCCACCCCGATGACGGCCCACGCCACCACGTGCGTCGGCCCGCCGAGGGCCAGCTCGAGCAGGAAGCCGGCCAGCGCGAAGCCGGGTCCCCACAGCAGCGGCGCGCCGCCGGACCCCGGCTCGTCGTACAGCACGGTCTCGCTCACGGCAGCGACTTCGGCACCTTGGGGAAGTAGTCGCGGACGCTCGGCAGGTACATCAGCACCAGCGCGATGATCGCCAGCAGCGCCGACAGCGAAGCGATCAGCCGGTGCCCGAAAAGGGTGAACTGGAAGACGATCGTCACCGCGGCGAGCACGGTGAGGACGGTCCGGGCGGAGCGGGTGCCCTCGCGCGCCTTGTAGCCGAACAGCGCGAACAGCCCGGCGAACGCCATGGCCCCGATGAAGATCGCCCAGAGGAAGGTCGTGGTGCCGGAGGCGATCTGCTCCTCGGTGATCCGCGCGTCCCGGGTCTGCCGGACCAGCTCGGCGATCACCGCTTCCTTGTTCATCAGCACCACCAGGTAGCCGATGACCATCACCAGCCCGGACGCGATCCACAGGCCGAACGCGACGTTGACCGGCGTGGGCGGGTCGACCGTGGCGGGCGGGTCACCGGGCAGCCGTGGCTCGGGCGCGCGGCCCCGCGCGCGGCGCTCGTCGTCGGACTCCTCGGGTGTGCTCACCCGCGGGAGCCTACCGGCGACCGCAACACCACCGACCCACCCCGCGTTCCACCGAGGCGCGGCCGTCACCCGCGGAGGTTCCCGACAGGACGCGAGGCCGCTCCGGAGGAACACCTCGACGAGGCGCGCCTCACCCAGCGCGGGGCACCATCCGTCGTTCCCACCCGGGTCGAGGCACGCTATGAGGCGCGGAGGCACCCGCTGTTCCCACCCGGGTCGGGGCACGCCCCCACCCCACGGGTTGCAGGCTGCAGCCACTCCCTCTCCCCACCCCGATCCGAAGCCGCTGTGCGGTCGGCGGTGCCGTGTCAAGGCACGCTTTCCCGCCTTGACACGGTGCCGACGACCGTCAACACAATCAGGCTTCGGGGTGGGGACCACACCTGGGACGAGGTGCGGACCGCAACACCCGATGACGCGGTAACCCCGGCACGGGATGCACCCGCAGCGGGGATGCGAGATGTGCCCGCGGCGCGACACCCGGCGCCGTGCACCCGTCGAGTTGTTCCCATCCCCCGAAAGGGATCCACAGATTTCGCGCGCACCGTCCCAACTTCCCGGGCGGCGATACGCTGGAGCGGCTCGGCGACCCCCGGGGTGGGCGGGG
>NZ_FOWW01000013.1 GCF_900115565.1 Amycolatopsis arida
TCCACCACGCACGGCACCCCGGTGAAGTCCTGCATGATCACCCGCGCCGGGGTGAACTGGATCTCCACCGACGGATCCGCCGCCGGATCCCACCCCGCCAGCGCCCGCACGTGCTCGGCGGTGATGTTCACCCCGTCCTCGGTCCGCAGCAGGTTCTCCAGCAGGATCTTCAAGCTGTACGGAAGCCGCTCCGACCCCGCCACCCGATCCAACCGGAACACCTCGTACGAGGCCTCACCAACCCGCAGCACATCCCGCGCGCCAAAGCTGTCCTTACTGGCAGGTGCAGTCACGTCTCACTCCATCGGGCGACTCGGAGGGCACCGAACAGAGAGGGCGTACCCGGAATCGGCGGAGCTCATGCGTCCCGACCGGCCGTGGACCCACCGGCTGAACGCGCGGCACATCACCGAGGACGACATCCTCACGGCCGCCCGGTCCCGCCAGGGGCTCGCGCGGATGGACCAGGTCCGCTTCGCGGTGCTGGAGACCTCCGGGTCGACGGCATCGTCCCGGCGACGACCGGGAAGACCGGGTAGTCCGCCCCGCTCCGGATGCCCGGGACCGGCCTCGCCGGGAGAATGGGCCGGACCGGCTGGCGGCAGGGAGGGGACTTGCGATGCCAGAGAGCGTGGACGTGGTGGTGGTCGGGATGGGTCCCGGCGGTGAGGCGCTCGCCGGGCGCCTCGCGGAGGCCGGGCTGTCGGTGGTGGCGGTCGAGTCGCGGCTGGTGGGCGGCGAGTGCCCGTACTACGGGTGCGTGCCGAGCAAGATGATGATCCGGGCGGCGAACGCGCTCGCCGAGGCCCGCCGGGTGCCGGCGCTGGCCGGGGACGGCAGCGTGGCGCCGGACTTCGGGCCGGTCGCGCGGCGGATCAGGGCGGAGGCCACCGACGACTGGAACGACCAGGTGGCGGCGGACCGTTTCACCGGCACGGGCGGGCGGCTGGTCCGCGGCACGGCCATGCTCACCGGCCCCCGCACGGTACGGGCGGGCGAGCAGGAGTTCACCGCACGCAGGGCGGTCGTGCTGAACAGCGGCACCGAGCCCGCGGTCCCGCCGATCCCGGGGCTGGCCGGCACCCCGTTCTGGACCAACCGGGAGGCGGTGGCGGCCGAGGAGGCGCCGCGATCGCTGGTCGTGCTCGGCGCCGGGGCGATCGGCCTCGAGCTGGCCCAGGCGTTCGCCCGGTTCGGCACGCGGGTGGCGGTGGTCGAGGCCGCCGACCGGGTCCTGCCGCCGGAGGAGCCGGAGGCCGGCGACACCCTCGCCGGGGTGCTCACCGGGGAGGGGCTCGCGCTGCACACCGGGGCCCGCGCCGAGCGGGTGGACCACGACGGCACCGGGTTCACGGTGGCGTTGCCCGACCGGGAGTTACGGGCCGAGCGGCTGCTGGTGGCGACCGGGCGGCGCACCGACCTCGCCGGGTTGGGGCTGGCCCGCATCGGGGTCGACACCGACCGGCCGTTCGTCGAGCCGGACGAGCGGATGCGCGTGGCCGACGGCGTGTACGCGATCGGTGACATGACCGGCAAGGGGGGCTTCACCCACGTGTCGATGTACCAGGCCGCGATCGCCGCCAGGGACATCCTCGGTGAGCCGGGGCCGCCGGCGGAGTACCACGCCGTGCCGCGAGTGACGTTCACCGATCCGGAGGTCGGCGCGGTCGGGCTGACCGAGGCGCAGGCCAGGGACCGCGGGCTCACCGTGCGCACCGCGGCGGTGACCGTGCCGACCTCGGCCCGCGGCTGGATCCACGGGCCCGGCAACGAGGGGTTGATCAAGCTGGTCGAGGACGCCGAGCGGGGCGTGCTGGTCGGCGCCACCGCGGTCGGGCCACACGGCGGCGAGGTGCTCTCCGCGCTGGCCGTGGCCGTGCACGCCGAGGTCCCGACCGAGCGGCTGCGCGCGATGATCTACGCCTACCCCACCTTCCACCGCGCGATCGAGGACGCGCTCGGCCGGCTCCACTGAGTCCGCCGGTGGAGGGACCGGCCCGGATCAGCGGCTGCCCCGATCACGTGGCCCGCTGTGCTCGGCGTCACGCGGTCGGGTTAGGCTGTGGAAGTCATGACGACAGTGCATGACTCTCTCGCCGAGCACATCGCTCGGTTCACCGCCGCCTTCAACACCGGCGACGCCGCCGCCCTCGACCAGCTGTACGACGAGGCCGGCGTGCTCGTCCCGTTCCCCGGCCACCTCGTCACCGGCCCGCGCCGGGCCAGCGCCTACGAGCCGCTGCTCGCCCTGGGCCTGCCGATGCGCGCCGAGCTGCGACACGCCTACGTGGCCGGCGAGGTGGCGCTGATCGTGGTGGACTGGTCGATCCGCGGCACCGCGCGGGACGGCACCGCGCACGACATGGCCGGCACGGCGGCCGACGTGGTGCGCCGCACCCCCGACGGGCAGTGGCGCTACCTGGTCGACAACCCCTTCGGCACCGCGGCCCCACCCACCCCGTGACCCTGCGCCGAGATCGGTGCCGCCGTCACCGAAGCCGGCGCCACCTCGCGCAAATGCCCACTGTCCATTGTGTCCGAACGTCGGAGATCGGGACGGGAGTGGGAGCCCTCGTGCGGCGCTCCCACTCCCGTCCGAGGTGCGGCGTACTCAGTCGGCTCAGGTGCAGGTGGACCCGTTCAGGGGGTGAAGCCCGCCGGCCGGTGTGACGTGCGAACCGGTGAGTGGGCGGCTTCATCCTGAGGCTGGGAGCGCTCGCAGGTACGTGAGGCGTCGGTGCGATGTCAAGGAGCCGGGATGCCGCCGCGACGAGCCGGACGCTGGTCAGCTCGCCGGCCCGCGCGGGGTGACCAGGCCGCTCTCGTAGGCGAACACCACGAGCTGGGCGCGGTCGCGGGCGCCCAGCTTGCCCATCGCCCGGCTCACGTGCGTCTTCGCGGTGGTTGGGCTGATCACCATGTGCGCGGCGATCTCGTCGTTGGACAGGCCCCGTGCCACCAGCGCCACCACCTCGCGTTCCCGCCGGGTCAGCACGTCCAGCCCCGGTACCGGCTCCGCCCGCGGCGCCCGCGCGACGAACTCGCCGATCAGCCTGCGGGTGATGGTGGGGGAGAGCAGCGCGTCCCCGCGGGCCGCGACCCGGACCGCCTGCACCATGTCCGCCGGCTCGATGTCTTTCACCAGGAACCCGGTGGCGCCGGCCCGGAGCGCGGCGAAGACGTACTCGTCGAGCCCGTAGTTGGTCAGGATCACCACGCGCACGCCGGCGAGGTCGGGGTCGGTGGCGATCCGCCGGGTGGTGTCGATGCCGTCGAGCACGGGCATCTGGATGTCGACCAGCGCCACGTCCGGCCGGTGCCGCGCGGCCAACTCGACACCGGCTCGCCCGTCCGCGGCCTCGCCGATCACCTCGATGTCGTCCTCGGCGTCGAGCAGCGCGCGGAACCCACCGCGGATGAGTGGCTGGTCGTCGACGAGCAGCACGCGGATCACGACGAGGCCCCGAGCGGCAGCTCGGCGTGCACGGTGAACCCGCCGTCCTGGCGGGCGCCGGTGTACAACCGCCCGCCGAGCGCGGCGACTCGCTCACGCATGCCGGTCAACCCGGTGCCCGGGGCCGCGACCGAGCCCGGGGTCGCGGCCCCGTCGTCGTCCACCCGCACCGTCAGGGTGTCCGCGCCGTAGCCGAGGCACACCGTCGCCGTCGCCGACCCGGCGTGCCGGCCGACGTTGGTGAGTGCCTCCTGCACGATCCGGTACGCGGCCCGGTCCACCTCGTCGGGCAGCGGCCGGGGCTCGCCGTCGACGGTCACGGTGGCCGGTACCCCGGCGGCGACGGAGCGCCGGACGAGGTCGGCCAGCCGGCCTAGCCCGGCGAGTGTTGCCCGGTCGGCGGGATCGCGCAGGACCTCCAGCGTGGCGCGCAGCTCCCTGGTCGCCTCGGTCGCAGCCTCCCGCACCGCGAGCAGCGCCTCGGGCACCTCGGCGCCGCGCTTGCGGGCCAGGTGCACCGCCACCCCCGCCTGCACCTTGATCACCGAGATGCTGGAGGTGAGCGAGTCGTGCAGCTCCCGCGCGATTCGCAGCCGCTCCTCCCCGGCGCGGCGCAGCGCGACCTCCTCCCTGGTGCGCTCGGCCTCCGCGGCGCGACGCTCGACCTGCTCGAGGTAGGCCCTGCGGTGCCGGGTGACGGCGCCGGCCACGGCGGCCACGACGAACCAGCCGACCGGCAGGATGGCGTCCTGGACGGCCTTCGCGTCGAGCGTGCCGCCCGCGGCGGCCAGGTTACCGGCCACCGCGAGCACGGTGAGCGCCAGCACCACGGCGATCGCCAGCGCCCGGTGGCCGGCGGCGACGGCGGTGTAGATCGCGACCAGCACCGGCACCGTCGCGATCGGACCCGGCTCCACGCGGACGGTGTAGCCGAGGACGCAGACCAGGCTGACCAGCAGCACGATTCGGGGCGCCCGCCGGCGCGCGGCCAGCACGAGACCGCCGGCCAGCGCCAGGCCGCTGTCGAGGGCGAGGTCGAGCGGTGCGCGCGGCCCGGCGGCGAGCACTCCGTCGAGGAGCACGAGGGCGGCGACACCGCCGGCCAGCGCGAGGTCCCCGTACCGGCGCCACCCCACCCCGAACCGCATAACGGGAACCCTAACCGGGTGACCGGCGGATGTCGTTCTCCGCTTGGCGTACTTCCCCGGAAGTAGTCGCCGGTGGCCCTGCGCCGCCGGGACCAACGCCCACTGCCTTCGCCGAGACGACGACATCCCACGGCGCGGCGAGCAGGATTCGACGGCGAGGAATCGGACGACGGGAGAGGAAACGAACGCCATGATGTTCATCGAGGTCTTCGCCGTGCGCGGCGCACTGGACGACGAGCGGCGCCGGCGCATCGGCGAGCGGCTGGTGACCGACCTGATGCCGGACACCGGTGACGCGCCGGCCGAGGTGATGGAGGCCGGCCGGTCGATCACGCAGGTCGTGTTTCACGAGCCGGTGGACTGGTACGTCGGCGGCGCGCGGGCCGATGCCTCCGCGCCGCGCTACCTGGTGCGGGCCAGCGTGCCCGAGGACTGGCGGGAGCAGATGGGCGAGCACCTCGTCAGGGTGTTCACCGCGGTGCTCGCCGACGTGGACGACGACCCCGACCGGCTGTACCGGCAGCCGGACGCGTGGATCCACGTGGTCGGCGTGCCCGAGGGCGGGTGCGGGGTGCGCGGCGAGGTGGTCGGCTCGCTCGACATCGTCAAGATGATCACCAGGTCGTACCGGGACTCGCCGGACCGGTTCGACCGGGAGGTGCCGCCGGGCCGCGGTCTCGACCCGGTGTGCGGCATGGTCGTCCCGTTGGAGCACGCGGTCGTCACCCGGGAGCACGAGGGCACCACGTATGCCTTCTGCAGCAAGGGCTGCGCCGACGTCTTCGCCGAGGAGACCGGGGTTACGGAGACCAGGAACGCCACGGTGTGAGGGAGCTCCGGCCCGCCACCTCCGACCTTCCCGCGGTGGTCCGCGCCAGATCCGGTCTGGCGGACCACCGCGGCTCGTCTGCGCCCCAGGGGTGACGCCACGACGAGCCGAGGAGGCCGATGCCACTGAACCCAACCACCCGCCACCGCGGATCGGGCCGCACGGCGGCGAGATCCTCTCCACGCTGGCCGTGGCCGTGCACGCCGAGGGCCCGAGCCGCCCACCAACCGGCGGCCATGTCCGCCCTCCTCGTCCGCGGCGGAGCCGGCCCGCTGCCGTCGCCGACCATCGCGGCTGGTGCACCGTCTCAGCCGGTCGGTTCAGCACCATGACCCGAACGTCGGCACGCCCGGGAGTGCTGGGGCAGCAAAAGATGCGCTGTACGGGTGATAGTCGCGGTGGGCCGCGTTTTCGCCGCCGCCGATCGGTAAACCTGGGGAACGCCGGGGATCTGCTGGGGAGAAGGCATGGGAATCCACGCCAGGCCGGTCCGCGTCCTGCTGGCTGACGACGAGGAGGTGGTCAGACGGGGATTCAAGTCCCTTGTGGACGTCGAACCCGGGATGGTGGTGGTCGGTGAGGCGGCGCACCAGGCGGAGGCCCTCGCCCTGTGCGCCACACTGCGTCCGGCCCTCGTCGTCGTCGAGATCACCATCGCCGACCACGGGATCGGCGACCTGGTCGCCGCCCTGCGCCAGCCGGTCGTGCCGGTGGCGAGCGCGGGGTGGTGGGGTGACCGAACGCGGAGGACGGCCGGCGCAGCGTCTGGTTCACCTGCTGGCCGGCGTCCAGTTGCTGGTGATGCTCACCGTGAACGTCCCGATCGTCGCCGTCCCGGTGATCCAGCGGCAGATGGGCGTGGCGCCGGTGCACAGCCAGTTCATCGTGACCACCTACGCCC
Source organism: Amycolatopsis arida (assembly GCF_900115565.1). Taxonomy (GTDB): domain Bacteria; phylum Actinomycetota; class Actinomycetes; order Mycobacteriales; family Pseudonocardiaceae; genus Yuhushiella; species Yuhushiella arida. Next base: position 6,333 of record NZ_FOWW01000013.1, read on the forward strand.
TGGTGTGGGGCGCCCTGCTGCTGCTCGCCGGGCGGGTGGCCGATCTCGCCGGCCGGCGCCGTCCGCTGCTCGCCGGCCTGCTCCTGCTCGCCGCCGGCAGCGGCCTCGGGGCGGCCGCGCCGGCCACCCCGGTGTTGGTGGCCGCCAGGGCGATGCAGGGCGGTGGCGCCGCGCTGGCCGGCACCGCCGCGTTGTCGCTGCTGGTGACGCTCTTGCCGGACGGGCCGGCGCGGCGCCGCGCCTTCGCGCTGTTCGGCCAGATGACGGCGGTGGGCTCGGTGGCGGGGCTCGTGCTCGGCGGCGCGCTGACGGATCTGGTCGGCTGGCGCGCGATCTTCCTTCCCTCGCTGCTGCTGGCCGGCGCGCTGATCGGCGGGGCCGCCCGGTGGGTACCCCCGGATGCCAGGTCGTTCTCCTGGCCCGAGTTCGACCTCCCCGGCGCGGCCACCGCCTCGGCCGGCATCGGCCTCCTCGTGTTCGCGATCAGCCGGGCCGAGCAGTCCACGGAGAAGGCCCTGGCGGGTGGCGCCGTGGCGGCGGCGCTGCTGGCCGCGTTCGCGCTGCTCGAACGGCGCGCCGCGCACCCGCTGCTCCCGCTGTCGCTGGTGACCAGGCGGAACACCGTAGCAGCGCTGGTCGCGACGGTGCTCATCTGGAGCTCCTTCGCCTCACTGTTCTTCCACCTCGCGTTCCTGCTGCAGCGGGCGCTGCACTACACCCCGCTGCAGAGTGCGTTGGCCTACCTGCCGGTCACGGTCGCGACCGCGCTGTCCGGGCGGGTCGCCGCCGCCGGCCGGTTGAGCCCTCACCTGGGCCTGGTCACCCTCGGCGGTGGCCTCGCCATCGCCGCCGGCTCGGCCACGGTGAGCGCGGCCGGCGCCGGAGGCGGCTTCCTGTGGCCGGTGCTGCCCGGGCTCGTGCTCGCCGGAACCGGTCTCGGCCTGGCCATCGTCGCCATTCAGATTCTCGTGTTCCGCGGCGCCGCCGAACGTTCCAGCGGTGTGCTCGCCGGGCTGTTGACCACCGCCCAGGAGACGGCCTCCGCGGTGGGTACCACGGTGTTCGCCACGCTGGCGGTGGCCATCGGCGGGCTCGGCGGCATCACCACCACGCTGTTCTGGGGTGCCGCCGCCGCGCTGGCCGGTGGGCTGCTCGGCGCCCTGCTGGCGCCGCGGCAGGGTAGCCGGTCCCTGCCGGCCCGCCCGTCGGGCGAGAGCCAGCCCTGAGTCGCCGGCTCGCGTCCGCCACCGCCGACCTTCCCCGCGCGGTGGTCCGCCAGATCCGATCTGGCGGACCACCGCGGCTCGTCTGGCGCCCCAGGGGTGACGCCACGACGAGCCGAGAGGAGGGCCGATGCGGGCGAACCCGATCGACCCCGCGCCACTGCGGGTGGCGGTGATCGTCGGCAGCACCCGGGAGGGCCGGGTCGGGCCGAGCATCGCCGGCTGGCTCACCGAGCGGGCGGCGCGGCGGACCGACGTCGATCCGAGCGTCGTGGACCTCGTCGACTTCGCCTTCCCGGCGCGGCTGCCGGGCACGCCGACGCCGGCGATGACCGCGTTCACCGCGCGGATCGCCGCCGCCGACGCGTTCGTGGTCGTCACACCGGAGTACAACCGCAGCTTCCCCGCCTCGCTGAAGCAGGCCATCGACTACGGCTACGACGAGTGGCGGGCCAAGCCGGTCGGGTTCGTCGCCTACGGCTGCCGCTCCGGCGGCCTGTTCGCCGTGGAGCAGCTGCGCGGCGTCTTCACCGAGCTGCACACGGTGACGATGCGCGACGCCGTGTGCCTGCACCTGCTCGACGGCACCGTCGACGACCGGTGCCGGCCCCGCGACGGCGGGGACGTGCACCGGTCCGTCATCGCCATGCTCGACCAGCTCGTCTGGTGGGGCCGCGCGCTGCGGGCGGCGCGCGCCATTCATCCCTACGTCTCCTAGCGACCGAAAGGACACCCCGAATGAACCACCGCACCCCCGACCTAGCGATCGAGACGTCGGGTCTGGTCAAGACGTTCGGCAGCACCCGTGCCGTGGACGGCGTCGACCTCAGGGTGCCCGCGGGCACCGTGTACGGCGTGCTCGGCCCCAACGGCGCCGGCAAGACCACCGCCGTCAGGGTGCTCGCCACCCTCCTTCGCCCCGACGGCGGCGAGGCCAGGGTCTTCGGGCACGACGTGCTGCGGGAGGCCGACGCCGTGCGCGGCCGGGTCAGCCTCACCGGCCAGTACGCCTCCCTCGACGAGGACCTCACCGGCACGGAGAACCTCGTCCTGCTCGCCCGGCTCATCGGCCACCGCAAACCGGCGGCGCGCCGGCGCGCCGAGCAGCTGCTGGAGGCCTTCGGGCTGAGTGAGGCCGGCGGGCGCCAGGTCAAGACCTACTCCGGCGGGATGCGCCGGCGGATCGACATCGCCGCCAGCATTCTCAAGACCCCGGACCTGCTCTTCCTCGACGAGCCCACCACCGGGCTGGACCCGCGCAGTCGCAGCCAGGTGTGGGACATCGTGCGGCTCATCGTGGCCCAGGGCACCACCGTCCTGCTGACCACCCAGTACCTGGACGAGGCCGACCACCTCGCGTCCCGGATCGCGGTGATCGACCACGGCAAGGTGATCGCCGAGGGCACGCCCGGCGAGCTGAAGTCGAGCGTGGGCGCCGGGTCCGTCCAGGTCCGGTTGCGCGATTCGGCTCAGCGGCCCGAGGCCGAGCGAGTGCTCGCCCGCGTCCTCGGCGACGGCTCCGGCGCGGTGCAGCGCGACCCCGACCCGGTGCGGCTGACCGCCAGGGTCGGCGGCGAGCAGACCGGTCACGAGGCGGCCGAGCTGGCGGCCCGCGCGCTCACCGAGCTGACCAGGGCGGGCGTCGCCGTCGACGACTTCTCCCTCGGGCAGCCCAGCCTGGACGAGGTGTTCCTCGCCCTCACCGACTCCCCGGCCACGACCCACGACAGTGACGACACGAAGGAGGTTGCGGCGTGACCACCGCGACGACGACCCAGGACAGCCGCGTCCCCGCGGCGCCCTACGTTCCCACGGCCGAGAGCCTCGACGCCGTGCTGGCGGCGGGGGAGCAGCCGCCGCGGCCCAGCGCTCTCGCCGCCTCGGTGGCCTTCGGCTGGCGGGCCGTGCTGAAGATCAAGCACGTCCCCGAGCAACTGTTCGACGTCACCGCGTTCCCGATCATGATGACGTTGATGTTCACCTACCTGTTCGGTGGCGCGCTCGCCTCCTCCCCGGAGCAGTACCTGCAGTACCTGCTGCCCGGGGTCCTGGTGATGAGCGTCGTGATGATCACCATGTACACCGGCATGGGGGTGAACACCGACATCGCGAAGGGTGTGTTCGACCGGTTCCGCACGCTGCCCATCTGGCGGCCCGCGGCGCTGGTCGGGGCGCTGCTCGGGGACATGCTGCGGTACATGATCGCCTCGGCGGTGATCCTGACCCTGGGCCTGATCCTCGGGTTCCGGCCGGGCGGTGGGCTGGCCGGGGTGCTCGCCGGCGTCGGCCTGCTGCTGCTGTTCTCGTTCGCGTTCTCCTGGATCTGGACGATGTTCGGGCTGCTGCTGCGCACCGAGAAGTCGGTGATGGGGGTCAGCATGCTCGTGCTGTTCCCGATGACGTTCCTCAGCAACGTCTTCGTCGACCCCGGCACCATGCCCGGCTGGTTGCAGTCCTTCGTGGACGTCAACCCGATCGCCCACCTCGTGGCCGCGGTGCGCGGGGTGATGGCCGGGACCCCGGACGCCGGTGAGATCACCTGGACGCTGGTGTCCGGCGGGATCCTGCTGGTGGTCTTCGGAACGCTGACCATGCGGCTCTACAACCGGAAGTGACGCCGGCTCCGGGGGGGTCTCTGGGGGTCGGGGTCTCCTGGCGTCACCGGCGCCAGGAGACCCCGCCGTCCGGGGCGTAGCGGCAGCTCGCCCCGGTGGAGACGCTGGCCCGCAGGTGCTCGGCCAACTCGGGGTGCCGCTCGTCCAGGCGGCGCAGGACGTCCCTGATCCGGGCGGTGACCGCCTTGCGGGCCCGCTCCGCCTCGTCGCCGAGGCGGCGGGGTCGCCCGCCCAGCCCGGCGGCGGTGCGCAGCTCGTCCAGCAGCGCAGCGCGCTCCCGGTCCAGCTCGGCGGCCCGATCGTCGGCGCCCCGTTCCACCGCCCGGTCGATCTCGTCGTCGAGCACCGCGAGCCGGCGCCGGTACCGCGCCTTCGCCTCGTCGTCGAGCACGGCGTCGCCGCCCATCCGGCGGGCGGCGACGACGACCTCGCCGCCCGCGGGGTCGAGCAGCCGCACGGCGGGGATGTCCTCGCCGGGGTGGCCGAGGAGGGTGTGCAGGTCGCGCAGCCCCTTGGCGTCGGGCAGGTGCACGGTGCGGCCGGCCCAGGTGAGTGTCCACACGCCACCGCTGAACCGGAACTCGGTGGCGGGAGCGGCTTCGGCCGTGGTGCTCGTCAACGGTGAGTCCGTATCGGACGACAGCCGGGAGACCCGTTCGGTGACGTGTCGCAGGTCGAGCGCGGCGGCGTCCCGCTCCACCGCGGCCAGCAGCGTCCTGGCGCGGGCGAGGTCGCCGTCCGCGGCGCGGCCGAGCAGCGCCTCCACCAGCCCCAGCCTGGCCTCGACCGACCACGGCCGCGCGCCGAGCCGGTCGGCCGACCGGTACGCCTCGGTGAACCGGTCGACCGCGGAGTCCCACCGGTGCTCGCCGGCGTCGAGTCGCGCCAGCCAGAGCATCACCGGTCCACTGATGTCGCACCCGTACAGCGAGACCATCCACTGGCCGGCGTACGGCTCCAGTGCGGTCCGGGCCCGCCGGCGCAGGTCGGCGTCGGCGGCGGCGGCCGCGACCTGGGCCTGGAACCGCAGCCACAGCGGTTGGAACGGGCCGGGGAACGGCCGGTCGCCGGGCGGCGCCGCGGCGAGGTGCCGCAGCGCGGTGTCCGCGTCGCCGCGCTGCGCGGCGGTGATGCCCTCGATCAGTGCGGGGAACGGGTAGTGGCGCTGGTCGGGGGAGCGGTGCAGCTCGGCCAGCTCGGCGAACCGGCCCTGCTGCAGCAGCCGGGCCCAGCGCAGGTGGTGCCGGACGAACGCGAAGTGCATGTCGTCGGCATCGTCGGGCACCTCCTCCTCCCCGCGGGCCAGCAGGGTGGCCGCCTCGGCGAACTCTCCGCGGAAGGCGGCGATGATGGACTGGTCGAGCAACGCGGCGAAGCGCATGCGGGTCTGCGCGCTGCGCTCGGTGAGCGCGACGAACGCGCGCAGCTGGTCGGCGTAGGCCGGGTCGCCCAGCTCGAGCAGCGCCACCCAGCGCAGCGAGGTGGCGAACTGCTCCATCTCCGCGTCGCCGGTGCGCCGGCCGATGTCGGCCAGCTCCCGGGTGAGGTCCACCCGCTCGGCCGCCGACCCGAGCCCCCAGATGGTGTCGTGCAGGGTCCACAGGCTGAAGCCGAGCGCCTCGTCGTCGCCGCCCTGCCGGGCGAGCAGGCCCAGGTGGACGGTCAGGTCGCGGGCGAGCTGGTCGAGTGACCGGCCGCCGTCCGGGGTGGGGGCGTCGGGCAGCAGCGCGCGGTAGGCCTCGGTGACCAGCTCGGCCTTCAGCGCGGAGTGGTCCTCGCGGTTCCCGGTGCCGTGCACGGTCAGCGCCACCCTGGCGAGCAGCTCCGGCTCGCCGGCGGCCCGGGCCACCCCCACCGCGTGGGTGAGCACGGTCCACGCCTCGTCCTTCGCCTCGAGGTGGTGGTACAGCTCGTGGGCGAGGCCGAGCGCGGCGAGCACCCTCCGGCGTGGCTCGGTCGGGCCCGCCAGGTCGAGCGCGCGCCGGTAGTGGCCGACCGCCTCGTCGAACGCCATCCTGGCGCCGGCGTCGCGGGCGGCCGCCGTCAGGAGGTCGGCGGCCCTGCCGGGCTCGAGGTCCGGGCCGGCGAGGTAGGCGTGCCGGGCCAGCTCGCCGGGGAAGAGGCGGTCGGCCAGGTCCGGCGCGGTGTCCGTGGCACGGATGACGGCGGCGTGCCGGCCGCGCCGCTCGGCCTCGTCGAGGGTCTCGTACAGCGTCTCGCGGACGAGGTCGTGCGCGAAGGAGAACCAGCCGCCGCCGTCGGCCACCACCAGCCGGGCGGCCACCGCCTGGTCGAGCAGGCGGTCCACCTGGGCGACCGGCGAGGTCACCGTGACCGCGAGGACCTGGCGGTGGAACCGCCCGCCGAGCACGGCCGCCGCCGTGAGCAGCCGGGCGACCGCGGCGGGCAGCAGGGACAGCCGGCGCCGCACGGCGTCGCGCACGCCCGGCGCGACCGCGGTGACCGGCCCGCCGCTGTGCCACAGCCGGGCGGTCTGCTCGACGAAGAAGGGGTTGCCCCCGGTGCGGCGATGGACCTCGGCCACGAGGTCCGGGTCCGGCTCGGTGCCGACGGTGCGGGTGATCAGCCGGCCGACCTCGTCCGGGCCGAGCCCGGTGAGGGTCACCGTCCGCGCCTTCGCCAGCAGCGGGAGCACGAGCGGGCGCAGCGGGTGGTCGGCCGCCTCGACCTCCGCGTCGCGGTAGGTGCCGATCAGCAGCAGCCGCTCGAACCAGGTGTGCTGGGCGACGAACTCCAGCAGCTTGAGCGAGGCGGGGTCGGCCCAGTGCAGGTCGTCGAGCACGACCATCACCGGCCGGCGCTGCGCCAGCGACACCAGCGCCGTGGTGACCGCGTCGAAGAGCCGGAAGCCCCCGACGGCGTCCACGCCGTCGGGGTGGACCGTCTCACCGAGCAGCACCCCGAGCGCGCCGTCGGTGGACCGCTCGACGGCGGCCCACTCGGCCGGGTCGGCGGCCCGCCGCAGCCCCCTGGCGACCTGCATCCAGGGCCAGTAGCCCGGCGCGCTGTCGGAGTCCCAGCAGGATCCGCTCAGCACCAGCGCGCCGCGCCGGCGCGCGTCGTCCGCGGTGCCGGTGACCAGCGCCGTCTTGCCGATGCCGGCCTCGCCGGTGACCAGCACGAGCCCGCCGTGGCTGTCCACCACGCGGTCGAGCTCGGCGCGCAGGACGGCAACCGGATGGTCCCGGCCGATGAGGCTCGGGGTCACCTCGGGCCGGGTGAGGTCGGTGCGGGGTTGGGCGAGGTCGGCACACATGACAGGGGAGAACGTACCGAGTGCCGGCGACGAAACGGGGCGCCTCGGCGGGGTTCCGGGCCGGCGAACACCCTCTGTTCGTCGCGAACTACGGAGGGGTTGCGGTTTCGCCACGTCCACGTATTCGCGATGCCGGCATCCGCACGAAGGCGCACACTCGAAAGGATGAACGCGAACACGATCCTCGTGGTGGTGGGGCTCGCCGGCGTCTACCTGCTGACCGTGGCGATGTGGCCGTACCGGGCGTGTGGCGGCTGCCAGGGCGGCAAGGTGCGGTCGCCGTCCGGCCGGCACTGGCGCCCGTGCCGCCGTTGCGGTGGCACCGGCCGCCGGCGCCGCTGGGGCGCGCACCTGATCGGCCGCAGGTAGCGACAGCCGGCCGCGGCACCCGTGTGCCTGTGTCCGCGGTCCGTGCACGGGTGCCCGCGCCGCACGACGCGAACACGTGGTCACGGAGCGCGGACACGTGGTCATGGAGCGCGGACACAGCGGTATGCGTGTCGGCGCTACCCCGGTTGCCGCGACGGCGGGGTGAACAGCCGGTCCAGGTGGTAGCGCAGCACCGCCTCCGCGGCCTCGGGCGTGCGCTGGCCCACCAGCACGCTGGTGCCGAGGCCGTGGTTGAGCGCCAGCAGCCGGGCAGCCTCGGTCGCCGGGTCGGCCCCGGCGACCAGCTCGCCGGCGGCGCCGGCCCGCCGCAGCGCGTCCGCGACCTGCCGCTCCACCCGGTTCGGCCCCTCCACGAAGGGCTGCGCGGCCAGCTCGGGATCGGTCATCGCCAGCACCGCGTAGGAGGTCCACACCAGGTGGAAGGCGCGCCGCTCGCCGTCGGCCGGGAGCGCCTCGGCCAGCAGCGCCTCGACGAACGCGCGCGCCGGCGGCGGGTCCGGCAGCCGGGCCAGCCGCGCCAGCCACCGCTCGTGGCCGCGCCGCTCGAGGTGCCGCAGCGCCGCGTGCATCAGCTGGCCCTTGCTCTCGAAGTAGTACTGCACCAGCCGGAGCGACACCCCGGCCTCGGCGGCCACCGCCCGCATGGTCACCGCGGGCAACCCCTCGCGCGCGGCCAGCCGGACGAGCGCGTCGGCGATCCGCGCGCGGCGCTGGTCGTGGTCGACCGTTCTCGGCACCACACCTCCCGGGACTGTCGTGGCACAGCTGTACCACATCCGTCTCCCGCGGGCAGCGGACGTCATGCCGATCCGGCATGACGGCCAGGCCGAACCGGACTTGGACACGGCGCCGCCGGCGGGTTGCGATGGGAGGGCCCCTGCTTCCTCCCCCTGGAGTTCCCATGACCTCGCGCTGGACATCGTCCGTGCCCGCGCTGGCGGCGGCCGTCCTCGCCGCCGGCGTCCTCACCGGCCCCGCCGTGGCCGCCACGCCCGTGGCCGGGCCGTCCGGAGCCGACGCCGCCCTCGACATCCTGCTCACCAACGACGACGGCTACCGGGCCCCGACGCTCGCCGCGCTCCGGCGGGCGCTGACCGCCGCCGGCCACCGGGTCACCGTCGTGGCACCGTGCGACGACCAGTCCGGCATCGGGACGAAGCAGGTGTCGAACTACCCCCGCGGCGTGCCCACCCCGGCGAACACCATCACCGCCACCCAGCCGGCCCCCGACGTGTGGGCGGTGTGCGCCTCGCCGGGCGACGCGGTGCTGTTCGGCGTGCGCAACGTCCTGCCCGCTCCACCCGACCTCGTGGTCTCCGGCGTCAACCCCGGCCAGAACGCCGGCGCCGTGACCAACCACTCGGGCACGGTCGGGGCGACGATCATGGCCGGCGAGCTGGGTATTCCGGCGGTCGCGGTGAGCGTCGAGATCGACCCGACCACCGACCCGCCGGCGGTCGGCTCGGTGCCCGACGCGGCCGCCTACACGGTCCGGCTGGTCGAGCGGCTGCGGGTGACCGCGGCCGGCCGGCCGTTGCTGCCCCGCCACGTGACCCTCAACGTCAACTACCCGGTCGCCGCCGAGCCGAGGGGAACACTGGTGACCAGGACCGGCCGGCTCGCGTTCGTCCGCCCGAGCTTCGTGCCCACCGACCTCTGCGCCGACTGCTACCTCGTGCGGCCGGAGCTCGACCTCGGCCCGGACCCGGTGCCGTGGTCGGACAACAACGCCCTCGCCACCGACCACATCGCGGTGACGCCGCTCGACGGCGACTGGACCGCCGCCGAGGAGGTCCGGTCGAACCTGCGGCACCGGCTGGCCGCGCTGCGGTGATCCACAGGTGATCCACAGTGGACAACGCTGCTGGTTCCGCGGCCCGGCGCCGGCTATCGTCCGGGGATGACGCTCCAGCAGCTGCGGTACCTGGTCGCCGTCGCCGACCACGGCACCATCACCGCGGCGGCGGCGGCCCTGTACGTGGCGCAGCCCGCGCTGTCCCGTGCCGTGCACGCGCTGGAGCGGGAGCTCGGCGTCACCCTGCTCACCCGGACGGGACGGGGAACCGCGCTCACCGCGGAGGGGCGCCGCGTCGTCCGGCTCGCCAGGAGCGCGCTGGACGTGGTGGACCGGATCGCCGGCGGCGCCCACGGCGAGCGGGAAGGGAAGCCCGCGACGCTGCGGGTCGTCGCCACCCCGACGCTGGCCGCCCACCTGGTCGGCGAGCTGGTGCCCGCCTTCACCCGGCGTCATCCGGGAACGCGGGTCGAGGTGCTCGGTCGGGACCCCCGGGAGCGGGTGGTGGGCGCCCTGCGTGACGGCGACGCCGAGCTCGGCCTCGTCGACCTGCCGGTGGACGGCGGGGTCACCACACACCACCTCGGCGAGCACGAGGTGGTGCTCGCCTCGCCGCCGGGCACCGACCTGCCCGACCCGGTGCCGCTCGACCGGCTGGACGGCCTGCCTCTCGTCGTCCCACGGCGGGGCAGCCCGCGGCGCGGGGAACTGGAGGAGCTGTTCGGCATGCTCGGGGTGCGGCCGGCGTCGGCGGTGGAGACCGACGAGCGGGCCGCCTGGGTGACCGTTGTCCTCGCCGGCGGGGCCTCGCTGCTGTGGTACCGCGACATCGCCGCCCGCGCCTTCGGGCCGCGCGCGGAGATCCGTTCCCTGCGGCCCCGGCTGACCCGCGCGGTCGGCCTCGTGCATCCCCGCCGGCCGCTGGCGCCGGCCGCGCGCGCCTTCGTCGCACTCACCGAGACCCGGTGGCCGGCGGCGTGAAACCGGTTCCCGCGGCCGACGCGTTCTGGTAGGGAGGGGAGGAGTCCGGGCCCGCCGCACGTCCTTACCTCGCTCGGGAGGCGGAGATGAGACGTCCGAAGGCAGTCCTGTTCCTCGCGGTCGTGGTGGTGGCCGCGCTCGCCGGCGCCGTGCCGGGGGCCGCGAAGCCCGCCCCGGCTGGCCCGATCGCGGTCACCGACCGGGGCCTGGTGCGGGGCGCGGTGGACGACGGGGTGCGCCGCTTCCAGGGCATCCCCTACGCCGCGGCACCCGTCGGTGAGCTGCGCTGGCGGTCACCGCGGCCGGCGCGGCCGTGGCCGGGGGTGTACGACGCGACCCGGCCGCGCAGCCAGTGCGCGCAGCCGGCCTCGCCCGTCGGCGGCGTGCCGAGCTACGTCGAGGACTGCCTCTACCTCAACGTCACCACACCGAAGCGGCCGCGCCGGCCGCTGCCGGTGATGGTGTGGCTGCACGGCGGCAGCAACGTCAGCGGTGCCGGGCACATTTACGACGCGGGGACGCTGGCGAGCCAGGGCGACGTGGTGGTGGTGACGGTCAACTACCGGCTCGGGGTGTTCGGCTGGCTGGCGCACCCGGCGTTCGAGTCCGGTGCCGACCGGGCCCGGCAGGCGGGCAACTACGGACTGCTGGACCAGCAGGCCGCCCTGCGCTGGGTGCGGCACAACGCCGTCTTCTTCGGCGGCGACCCGCGCAACGTGACGTTGTTCGGCGAGTCCGCGGGTGCGTTGGACAGCTGCGCGCACCTGGTGTCCCCGGCCGCGGCGGGCCTGTTCCACAAGGCGATCCCGCAGAGCTACAGCTGCACCGACCCGTTCCGCACGGAGGAGGCCGCCCAGGCCGAGGCGGCACGGTTCGCCACCGCGCTCGGCTGTGCTGGTGAACCAGGGGCCGCCGACTGTCTGCGGGACCTGCCCGCCCGCACGTTGGTCGACCGCTTCCAGTCGGCGGGGATGAGCGCGGTCCCGGTCGCCGGTGGCGACGATCTGCTGCCGCGGCAGCCCCGGGAGGCCATCGAGCGCGGCCAGATCCACCGGGTGCCCGTGATGCACGGCAACACCCTCGACGAGATGCGGCTGTTCATCCCGCTCCAGTTCCCGGAACCGATCTCGGCGGAGCAGTACGCGGCGGTCGTCCGGGAGGACTTCGGCGCGGCCGCGGAGGAGGTGCTCGCCCGCTACCCGGCGGAGGCGTATCCGTCCCCGCGGATCGCGCTGGCCACGGTGTACAGCGACAACGGAACGCCGTTGTCGACGTGCCAGCACCTGGACGCCTATCGGGCGCTCGCCGCGGCCGGGGTGCCCGTGCACGCCTACCAGTTCGCCGACCGGACCGCGTCACCGCTGGTCGACGTGCCCGGTTACGAGGAGGGCGCCGAGCACGGCACCGAGCTGAACTACCTGTGGCCCAACTTGCTCGGCCCACTCGACGGGGCGCAGCGGCGGCTGTCGGACGCCATGGTCGGGTACTGGACGTCGTTCGCGCACACCGGCACCCCGGCGGCGCCGGGCGCCCCCGACTGGCCACGGTTCCGCGACTCCGGCGACGTCCTCTCCCTGGACATCGGCTCCGGCGGGATTCGGCCGACCGACGTCGCGCGCCAGAGCCACTGCGCGTTCTGGGCGGACCTGAACCGAACCGAATCGTCCACTTTTGGTTGACGGTGCGCGCCCGGAAGGCGGTGCTCGCCGCGCAGGAGGAGGCCCGCGCCGCCGGCAACGCCGAGATCGAGCCCGCGCACCTGGTGCTGGGGTTGCTCAGCGAGCCGGAGGCGCTGGGCGCGCGGGCGCTCGTCGCCCAGGGCGTGGACCTGGCGGCCGTGCGGTCGGCCGCCACCGCCGCGCTCCCACCCGCGGCGGGCGAGGTGCCGGGGCTGGTCCCGTACACCGCGCGGTCCCGCAAGGTGCTGGAGCTGACCTTCCGCGAGGCGTTGCGGCTCGGCCACGACTACGTCGGCACCGAGCACGTCCTGCTCGCGCTGCTGGAGTTCGAGAACGGCGACGGCGTGCTCGCCGGTCTCGGTGTCGACAAGTCGGCCGCGGAGGAGCACATCGCCGCCGCGCTCGCCAACCGCTGAGCCAAAATCCGGGACACCTCCGGGTGGTCCCCGATGCGGCTGGGCCGTAGCCCGGGGATCGTGGAGGTCATGAGTACGACGACGTTGAGCCGGCCGCGGGACGGCCGGATGATCGCCGGGGTGTGCGCCGGGCTGGCCGACCGGATGGGCTGGAAGCGGCGGAACGTCCGGCTGCTGTTCGTGGTGTCCTGCCTGCTGCCCGGCCCGCAGTTCCTGATCTACCTGGTGCTGTGGGTGGTCCTCCCGGACCGTGGTTACTGAGTGGCCACGGTGGCCCGAAGGGGGAGCGGCCGGGTGCCCGTGGCGCGCGGGCACCCGGCGTTTCCCTAGCCGACCTGGAGGTCGACGCAGGCGTAGAACGCGTTGGGCGTGTCGGCGATGTTCCAGATGGCCAGCACCTTCTGCCGGCCGCTCACGCCGCCGAGGTTGACCTGGTGGGAGACGGTGGGCGGCGGTTGGGTGTTGCCGCCGCTGAACACCGCGATCCGCTGGTTGCCCAGGTAGTACTCGTAGTTGCTGGTGCGGTGCCGGGCGGTGAAGGTCCAGGTGAAGGTCACCGTCCTGCCGACCCGGGTGGCCCGCCAGCCCTTGTTGTCGTCGTCGAGCTCGGCGAACCGGGCGTTGCCGCCGCTACAGCTGCGCAGCCCCTTCGGCCCTTCGACGCTCTGTGGCTCCCACTTGATCTGGCCGCAGGACACCCATCCCTGGGCGCACTGGGCCTGCCGGCTCGGCGGGGAGGACACGTAGCCGTGCGCGTTGGCCACACCCGGCAGGGCGGTGGCGATCAGCGGAGCGATGCCCACCCCGACCGCCGCGGCGACCAGCTTGCGCTTTCCCTTCATGGCAACTCCTTGTGGGTACGTCCCGTTCCCACGTGGACGGCCAGGAGCCCACCGCAGGGGGAGAACGGGAGGCGGAGGGCGGCGGCGACCCTTCCGGAACACGGACCACCGGCACCCGCCGCGAGTGCCGAACCTGACCGGCTCGGCCGGCGAAGGAGAACATCGTCGGGCATGACTCCCCCTTGCCGCACTCGAGTGGGCGAGCGAGGGGCGCTCGCCGCTTCGGCTGCGATTCCGGGTACCGATGTGGTCTAGACCATAATCCGATCGGGTGGAATCGTCAATCCAACGAAAGTTGGGGCGCGTGCCGGTCCGGGTCAGCGGATGTCTGACGCCTTTTGTCCTGAGTGGACTATCGGGCGATAGCGCCTCCTCCTCGCTGGCGCCCGGCGGGCTGCTGTGTCGCGAGCTCGCTCACGTCGCGGCGCCCGGTCCGGCCTCCACGTCGACGTCCGCGGCGTGCAGGCGCTCGCCGCAGCGCGCGCAGCGCAGCTCGGCGTGGGTCAGCTCGCCGCAGGCGCGGTGCCGCAGCAGCACGGGCGGGCCGGCCTCGCCGGCGGTCCAGCGGTCGCCCCACGTGGTGATCGCCATCAGCACGTCGCACAGCTCGAGGCCCTTCCGGGTGAGGACGTACTCGTAGCGGGGCGGCCGGGTGGTGTAGGCCGTGCGCTCCAGCACGCCGTGCGCCACCAGCCAGCGGAGCCGCTCGGTGAGCACCTTCCGGGAGATGCCGAGATCGCGCTGGAGGTCGTCGAAGCGACGGATGCCGACCCAGACGTCGCGGTTGGCTGTCCCGAGCAGTCGCCACAGTCATGATCAGTGGAACGTTCGCGATGTTCTGGTTCGCCTCCAAAACAGAGTCCAGTTCTGGGCCATAAAGGTCAGCTCCGCTTCCCTGGTCCGCAATAACTGCTGCCCAGGCAACCGGATTAGCGTGGATATGGTTCATTAGCTCCGCCGCGAGCTCAAACTCTCAGAACCGGCTACTACAACCCGAGTCCGGCCCGCTTCACTTAATGGACCCGACGAAGCAGGAGCCCAACCCCTACACCTATGCCGACAATGATCCCATCAACAACAGCGACCCCACCGGAGCAAGCTTCTTCGAACAAGAGCCAAATAGGGACATATTTGCCACAACCACGTTCACGGTCGCGGTCGCGGTCGCGGTCGCGGTAACAATTTTAGGGGCTGCGTTGCCGGGAGTGGGATGGGGCTTCGCTCTTGGTGGCCTCTCTGCTGCGGTAAGTGTAGCTGCCTGGCAGGAGGACGCTTAACTTGAGAACAAGACATCGGATATGGATGGTTGTTTGGTTCATGGCTTCGGCGGCCTGCTTTGCCTTGGCGGCCGTAGTTGAGAGCGAGGTGACCAGGCTGGTTCTCCTAGTGTCTGGCCCGGCTGCGGCGACCGTTGCCCTTCTCGTGTACAAGCGGAATATCGATTGGGATCCGTAGTGGATGGGACCGCCTGATTTGAAACGTTCAATTGAAATGCGTGCGATACTGGGCGGAGGAAGTCGATCAGAAGTTCGCACGCCGCGCTCAGCGCTGGAGCGTTCGGCACGGTGGGGGGCGGATTCCGTTTCCTGGGGTCTCTGAGGAAGTGTCGATGCCCACCTCTCGGTCTCGTCGGGAGCGGCGCCGCCGCTGGCTCTACTGTGTCGCTTTGCCGTGCTATCTGCTCGCGCTGTCGCTGGCTCTCCTCTACGGGGAGCGAGTACGCTGGCTGGTCATCGCGCTCGGGCCGCTCGGTGCGTTGTTGCTCGTCGAGCTCGCCCGAGAGTTCGTGGGCGCCAGGAGGCGAGCGAAGAACGGTAGGGGGTGACCAGGTCCCTGGGACGGCACGAGCGCGAGTTCATGCCGACACCCCGGGTACTGCTGATCAGCGGAGTCATCCGGATACGGAGGGCCTGTCACGTGTCGAGGTGGTGAGAAGGTTGGCTGAGCGGAAGAAGAGATGGTACCGCGGTCCAGTCAATCGCTCGTTGCGCAGCAGGCTCTCGCTCCTGGTGGCTACCCTGCTTGCGCTCGGCGTGATGCTCGCTGGATCGCTAGGTGTGATGGCGACTCCTTTGGTGCTGATGGTGAGCGCAATTATCGTACTTTTGGGAATAACTCTGTCCGTCTATTTCGATAGGTTCGCGAAGTGAGATCGGCGTGGTGGTGATGTTGGTGTCGGCATGGTTTTCACCCTGACTCGGGCGCCGGTGCCACAGCCCGAGTCGGGGTCGCTTCAACCAAGGGAAGCCACTGGATGTCGAAACGAGCAATGGTTGGGTTGGGAGTACTGCACGCTGGTTTGCTGTTGGTTGCCCTGGCCGTGGCGGCGCTTCTTCGAGAGCGACTTCCGTGGTTGTTGAACTTCGTCGCCGTTTGGGGCACGTTTCTGGTCGGTCGGTATGAACTACGTCTATTTGGTGTATCGACGCGGGTCCGATCGGGACGAGTAGAGAGAGAAGTAGGGTAACCACCGGGTGCCGCCGCCACCAAACCCGATGTGGGTCGTTGGTTCGATCGTCGTGAGGTGAGGCGAGCGCGACAGGTGATGCGAGTTGGTGGTGCGGGCATGCGCTCGTGCGCCACCCGACGCGGACGCTCCCATCCGACTTCACGACTCCAGCAGGCACCGGAGAAGGAGGTGACGAGGCCCGCGGGAGCCGCTAGGCCGGCACGGCCTCGACGACGCTCAGCGGGCACGCGGTCGGCGTCACGCCGGTGCAGCGCAGCCCGGCCGCGGACAGCAGCGCCGCGTACTCGGCCTCGGTGCGCTCCCGCCCGCCGAGCACGACGAGCAGCGTGAAGTCCATCGCCTTGCCCGGATGGTCCCCGTCGCCGGCGGGGAGCACCCGCTCCACCAGCAGCAGCCGGCCGCCGGGCGGCATCGCGGCCCGGCAGATGCGCAGGATGTCCACCGCCGCGTCGTCCGGCCAGTCGTGGACGATCGACTTGAGCAGGTAGACGTCGCCGCCCCCGGGCACCTCCCGGAAGAAGTCCCCGCCGGTGAACGTCAGCCGGTCCGCCACGCCCTCGGCCGCCGCGTGGGTGCGCGCCGCCTCGGCCAGGTGCGGGCGGTCGAGCACCACACCGGTGACCCCGGGGTGCCGCCGCAGCACCGCGCCGAGCAGGGTGCCGCTGCCCCCGCCCACGTCGACCACGTGCCGTGCCCCACCGAGGTCGACCGCGTCCAGCAGCGCGGCCGTCTCCAGCCGGCTGGCGTCGGCCATCGCCGCGTGGAACAGCGTCGCCTGGTCCGGATGCTCCTGCAGGTACTCGAACAGCGGCGCCCCGTAGGTCCGCGGGAACGCCGGCTCCCCCGTTCGCAGGCTGTGCAGCGCGTCGGCGTAGACCGGCAGGAACAACCGCGCCGACAGCAGCGTCGCCTTCACCGAGTGCGGATGGTCACCGCGCAGCGGCCCGCCCTCCGTAGTCAGCGCGAACCGGCGCGGTGCCACCTCGGTGAGCACCCCGCACCCGGCCAGCAGCCGCAGCAGGCGGTACAGCGCCCCCGGATGCGTCGCCGTCGCCGCGGCGAGGTCGTCGGCCGTACGGTCACCGTCGCCCAGCAGGTCTGCGACGTCGAGCTCCGCGGCCAGCTGGAGGGCCCGCGCCCGAACGAACCCGTCGTGCAGTTGCCCCAGCAACGCCACGCCAGCCGAACCCGCCACGCTCTCCGCCGTCACCTCCCGGCCCTCCCCGAGCCCGGGTGACCGGTGCCGCCAGGGCCGCCGGGACCCGCCATGCCCGGCGGCGGCGCGATGGTCATCCCGTACTCCGGGGCCAGCTCCACCGCCGCGCGCAGCCGCTCCGGTGTCATCGGCGGCGGCGCCGACCCCGGCTCGGCCGGCGTGCCGGCCCGGACGAAGTACTCGTCCATCCCGCCGGGAACGTAGGTGGTCACCGTCCGGCCCACCTCGTCGCCCACGTTGCGCACGGCGTGCACCGTGCCCCTGGGGATGAACACGACGTCGCCCGGCCCGGCCACGACCTCCCGGTCCCCGAGCTGGAACGCCAGCCGGCCGGCGAGCACGTGCACGGTCTCGTCCTCGTTGCCGTGGGCGTGCGGCGGCGGTCCCTCGCCGGGCGGCACGGTGATCTCCAGCATGCTGGTCGCGCCACCGCTGTCCCGGCCGGTCAGCTTCACGGTGTGCAGGCTGTCGCCGATCCACACCGCCGGGCCGTCGCCCGCCGGAAGGTGTCGAGGTTCGGTCATGACTCACTCCTCAGTAGGGACTCATTCGGACGTGCGAAGGACGAGCGCGGCGTTGATGCCGCTGAACGCGACGCTGTGCGAGACCGCGACCCGCGGGGTCGCGGCGCACCCGGCCGGGCCGACCAGGCCCAGCCCGGGGTCGAGCGGGTCGCGCAGCCCCGGGGTGCCGTGCACGAACCCGCCGCGCAGCTGCAGCACGGTCGCCACCAGCTCGACCAGCCCGGCCGCGCTCAGGCAGTGCCCGGTGACCGGCTTGGTCGAGTTCACCAGCGGCCGCCCGGACCGACCGAACACCTCGGCCAGCGCCGCCGCCTCGGCCGCGTCACCCTCGACCGAGCCGGTGCCGTGCGCGTTGACGTAGTCGACCTCGCCCGGCGCGACACCGGCGGCGAACAGCGCGGCGCGCAGGGCCGCGGCCTGGCCGGCGGGGTCGGGCCGGGTGCCGCGCCGCGCGTCCAGCCGCTGCCCGCCGCCCGCGACGGCGGCCAGCGCCGGCACCCCGCGGCGCCGCGCCCGCTCCGGCCGTTCCAGCACCACCGCGGCGGCGCCCTGCCCGGGAACGAACCCGCGCCGGGCCCGGTCGAACGGCCGGCACAGCGACGCCGGGTCCACCCCGCCGGCGGACCGGGCCATGGCGCCGCTGTCGGCGAAGGCCCGGCGTTCCGCGGCGGACAGCTCACACACCGGGGCGACCACCAGGCAGGCGGGCAGCGCGCCGGCCGCGACCAGCCGGGCGGCGAGCAGCGCGGCCACCGTGCCGCTGGCCGACGCGGCGCCGGCCGTCCAGCCCTCCGCGGCCACGCCGGTGGCCTCACTGACCGTGCCGACGGCGTCGGTGTCCAGGTGGGTGAGCGCGTGCGAGGGCCGCACGCTGGCCGGCCGCTCGGCGAAGGCGCGCAGCACGCCGGCGTGGTAGTCCAGCGCGAGGTTGTTGCCGGCCACCACGAGTCCCGTCTCCGCCAGATCGGAGGCGGTGAGCCGGGCGTGCCGGACCGCGGCGACGCCGACGCAGGCGGCGGTCCGGGCGGGCAGCGCGGCCCTGCGGGTGGCCGCGCGCAGCCGGGTGGCCGCGGCCGGGTCGCCGGCAAGGTGGCGGGCCGACCACCCGGCGACGGAGAAGTCCGGCAGCCACGCGCCCACCGGGGGACCGGTGAAGCCGGACCGGCCGGCGCGTAGCGCGGCGGTGAACCCCGCCAGGTCGTCGGCCACGGCGGTGAGCACGCTCGCGCCGGTGATCACCACCTCGTCCCGCCGGGCGGCCATCAGTGCCGTCCCGGGGCGAAGCCCCACGCGGTGCGGCGGAAGGGGTAACCGGGCAGCACCACCCGTCGCGGTGGCGGGTCCCACCATCGCCGCCAGTCGACCTCCGCGCCGTCCAGCCACGCGGCGCACTCGGCGGGTGGCTCCGGGTCGGCCGGCGCGCGCAGCCCCCGCCGCAACTCGGCCAGCGACCCGGCCGGGACGATCCGCCGGCGGGGCAGGTGCTCCCGGCCGGTCTGCAGCGTCCAGGCGATGCCGGGGAAGTCGTTCGGGTCGGCCGTGTCGAGGGCCTCGGCGAGCCGGGCCGCGACCCTGGCGAGCCCGGCGGCGTCGGGCGCGCTGATCGGCACCGGCAGTGTCGCCGCCACGGGGCGCCCGGGGTCGGCCGCCGCGGGCGCCTCCTCCAGCACGACGTGCCCGTTGGAGCCACCGAGCCCGAACGAGCTGACGCCCACCACGCGCGGCGTCCCGGTCGCCGGCCACTCCACCGGTGCCGCCGCCGGGTCCGGCGGCTTCTCCCGCACGTCCAGGTCGGCGTCCATGGCGAGCACGCCCGCGCTGGCCGGGATCCGCCCGTGCCGCAGGATCAGCACGGCCTTGGCCAGGCTCGCCGCACCGGCCGCGCCCTCCAGGTGGCCGAGCACCGATTTGACCGACCCGATCCACAGTCGCCCCTCCGGCCCGGCGAAGCGGGCCGGCGGGCCACCCGGCCACTCCGCGCAGAGCCGGCGCAGGCCGTCGAGCTCGCGACCGTCCAGTTTGGTCCCGGGCGCGTGCGCCTCCAGGTAGCCCAGCGCGGCCGGCTCGAGGCCGGCCCGCGCCAGCGCCCCGCGCAGCAGCCTGGCCTGCGCGGCCGCGTCGGTCTGCACCGGCCCGCCGCCGCGGCCGTCGTGGTTGACCACCGCGCCGCGGACCACGGCGAGCACCGGGTCGCCGGCGGCGAGCGCGTCGGCCAGCCGGCGGAGCACGAAGCACAGCGCGCCCTCCCCGCGCACGTAGCCGTCGGCGTCCGGGGCGAACGGCCGGCACCGGCCGGTGGGGGACAGGGCGCCGAGGTGAGCCAGCGCGCCGGAGAGCCACCCGTCGACGCACACGTTCACCGCCCCGACCAGCGCGGTGTCCACCGCGCCCTCCCGCAGGCTGCCCGCGGCCAGCGCGAGTGCGGTCAGCCCGCTGGAGCACGCGGTGTCCACGGCCAGGCTCGGGCCACGGAGGTCGTAGTGGTAGGACAGCCGGTTGGCCAGGTAGGTGTCCACCGCGCCGACCATCGAGTACCGGTCCACGGTGCCGGTGCGCACCATCGCGTCGCGGAAGTCGCTGGTCGCCGACGCGACGAACACGCCGACCTCCCGGCCGGCCAGGTCGCTCGGCGGGATGCCCGCGCACTCGAAGGCGTGCCACGAGGTCTCCAGCAGCAGCCGCTGCTGCGGGTCCAGCCACGCGGCCAGCCGCGGCTTGACCGCGAAGAACTCCGCGTCGAAGGAGTCCACATCGGACAGAAGGGCGGCGGTGCGCCCGCCGGGGCCGACGGTCTCCCCGGCGTAGCCGGCCAGCCGCTCCTCGGGCACCGGCCCGAACATAGGCCGCCCCGCGGACAGGGTCCGCCACAGCTCGGCGAGGTCGGCGCCGCCGGGCACCCGGCAGGCCATGCCCACCAGCGCGAGTGGTTCGGTCGGGGGTGTGGTCATCGGGCGATCTCCTCCGCGTCGCCGTACCGCCGCCGCACCAGGCGGTGGAACTCCGCCGAGTGCCAGGACCGCTCGTGCGGCCCGGACTCCGCGGCGATGGCCGCGTCGCTGCGGGCCAGGGTCTGGGTGGCCAGCTGTTGCTTGAGCAGCTCCACTGTGGACCGGGGCGCGCGGGCGATGCCGCGGGCGAGGTCCAGCGCCTCGGGCAGCACCCGGTCGTGCCCGGTCACCCGCAGCGGCGCGCCCCGGTCGCGCAGCTCGGCGCCGCGGTAGCCGCGCGCGGTGTAGAGCAGCTCCGTGCCGAGCACCGGCCCGAGCTTCGCCGGCAGCAACCAGGTCGTGCCGTACTCCGGCACGAGGCCGTAGTTGAGGTAGTTGGCGGCGTAGTAGGACCGTTCGGACAGCACCGGCAGGTCCGCGTACAGGCCCTGGGTCAGCCCGCCGCCCAGCGCGTGCCCGCGCATCGCCGCCACCACGGGCAGCGGGCAGCGCAGGAACGCGCGGACCGCCGGCTCGACGTTCTCCCGTTCCGGCCGCAGCAGGTACTCCCGGCTGGCCCCGGTGGCGAACACCGCCGGCGTCCCGGTCACCACCACGACCCGCACCGCGGGGTCGGCGACGGCCCGGTCCAGCGCGGCGCGCAGCGCGGCGGTCAGCGTGGGGGACAGGGCGTTGCGCCCGGCCTCGTCGGCCATGGTGACCAGCGCGACCCGTCGGTCCACCCGCACCGACACCGGGCCCGCGGTGGCGCTCATCGCCGCGTCCCCTGCCGGCGCAGTGCGTCGACCCTGCCGACGAACGCGGGATCGGTGACGGCTCGGCGGAGCAGCGCGGTGGCCTGCCGGGGATAGTCCGCCGGCACCGGGCGCAGCGCCCGCCGGCACGCCTTCAGCCCGGCGACGGCCGGCCGGGAGCTCCGCCGGACCAGCAGGAGGACCCGGTCGGTGGCCGCGCCGGCGTCGGTGACCAGCTCGTCGGCGAGGCCGAGCTCGACCGCGCCGGAGGCGTCCACCTCCGCGCCGCCCAGCGCCAGCCGCATCAGCCGGTGCTCTCCGGTGCGGGCCAGGACGAAGGGCAGGATGAACGCCGGCACCAGCCCGAGCGCCAGCTCGGTCAGCCGGAACGTCGCCCGCGGCCCGGCGAGGACGAGGTCGGCGGCGCCGGCGAGTCCGACGCCCCCGCCGGTCGCCGGCCCCTCGACGACCGCGACGGTGAGGAGCGGGCTGTCCGCCCACGCGGTCAGCAGCGCCCAGAACGCGGCGCTCACCCGCTCGGCCGCGTCCGGATCGCCGGCGAGGTCGGTGAGGTCGACGCCGGAGCAGAACGCGTCCCCGGTGGAGGTGAGCACCACGGCGCGGCAGCGCGGCGCGCGTTCCGCGGCCCGCAGGTGGCACAGCAGCGCGGTGATCGCCGGCTCGGTCAGCGCGTTGCCCGGTTGGCACAGCCGCAGGTGGGTCACCACCCCGCGGTGCTCGATCGCGACGCCGGCGGTCATCGGGCCGGCAGCCAGGCGTAGGCCCGGCGGTGGTCGCGGATCCCGGTGAGCACCGCTCGCGGTCGGTCGCCGGCGCCCCACCCGGCCAGCTCGTCCGGTTCGGGCCGGGCGTCCCGAGCGCCGAAACCGGTGGCGCGCGACCGGTCCACGGCCGCGTCGTACTCGGCCACCGGCAGCGGGGTGCGGGCGGCCAGCTCGCGGTCGATTCCCAGCGCGGCGAGCCGCTCCCTGGCGCCGGGGACCACGCGGGCGGCGAGGAACTCGGCGGCGCAGCCGGAGCCGTAGCTGAAGACGCCCAGCCGGTCGGCGTCGTCCGGCCCGAACAGCACGGCGCTGAGCACGGCGAGCAGCGTCGTGGCCGAGTAGATGTTGCCGACCCGCTCGGGCAGGCGCAGCGACGGCGCGACCCTGCGGTCGAAGTCGCCCGGCACCGCGCCCGGCCCGGCGCCGGTGAGCTTGCGCAGCGCGCTCCGGTGCGCGCCCCGGACCATGCCGGGGAACGGGGTGTGCATGGCCAGCAGGTCGAACGAGTCGAGCAGGTCGGCGCCCGGGTTGCGCGCGGCGTAGTCGGTGAACGCGCCGACCAGGCAGTCCAGGTAGGACAGCAGGGACAGGTCGGTGTCCATCACGTCCACATCCGCGGCCGGGCGGAAGAAGTCCGCCGCGGCGTAGCCGTGGCACCCGGCCGGTCCCGGGTCGAGGGTCAGCAGCCGCGGGTGCTCGGTGACCAGCGCGGCGACCGCGCCGACGCCCTGGCTGGGTTCCATGTAGGTGCCGCGGCCGGGCACCGGGACGTCGGCGGCCACCACCAGCACCGTGCTGCCGGGCTCGGTGGCGACCAGCGCCGCGGCCAGCCGCAGCGCGGCCACCCCTCCGTGGCAGGCCTGCTTCACCTCGACCAGCCGGCAGTGCCGGGGCAGCTCGAGCAGCTCGTGCACCGGGGCGGCGGCCGAGCGGGAGAGGTCCACCGCGGACTCGGTGGCGACCAACACCCCGCGGATCCGGGACCGCTCGGCGGCGGGCAGCGCGTCGACCACCGGCCTGGCGGCGGTCGCGGCCACCGCCACCACGTCCTCGCCCGCGGCGGCCACGCTCTTGTGCCGCATGCCGAGGTTGGCCAGCCGCGCCGGGTCCAGCCCGCGGGCGGCGAACAGCTCGGCCACGTCCACCACGGCGCTGCCGCAGTAGACGCCGACCGCGTCGACGCCGACGGGGATCCGCTCGCTCATCCGCGCCGGCCTCCCGGCGTTCCGGCCCGGCCCAGCTCGGCGACCAGCGCGTCGACCAGCCCGCCGATGTCCCGCACGCCGGCGAACGTGTCGGGGCGCAGCTCCAGGCCCAGCGCGTCGAGCGTGCCGACCACGACGTCGAGCCGGTCCAGCGAGTCGCAGCCCAGCTCGCGCATGCTCCGGTCGGGCCGGATCGCCGCCGGGTCGACCTCGGGGCACACCGCGCGGATCTGCGCCCGCACCACGGCGAGCACCTCGTCCCGACCGGTCACGACACGGCCCGGCGCGCGACGAGCGTCCTGCGGACGTGCTCGGCGAACGCTCGCGGGGTCTGCCGCTCGTAGAGCGACTCCACGGTCTCCGCCACGCCCAGCCGGTCCTTGACCATCGCCACGAACTCCACGGCGATGATCGAGTCGAGTCCGAGCGTCTCGAACCCGGCGTCCAGGTCCACCTGGCTCACGTCCAGGTACAGCACCTCGGCCAGCGCCGTGGCGACGGTGCCGGTCACGTCCGACTCCCGCGACTCCCCGGTCGGCCGGTTCCCGCTGTCACCGCTCATGCTCGTTCCTCCCTACTCGCCACACCGCTTTGTCACTGGAATCACCGGAGTCGCCGCCCCAGCGGACCACCGCCGCCGCGGCCAGCTCGCCGGCGCCGGCGAATCCGGCCAGCACCAGCAGCGACCCCGGGCGCAGCCGGCCGGCGCGCAGGGCGTGGTCCAGGTTCACCGGGGCGCCGGCGCCGAAGAGGTTGCCGTAACGGTCGAAGGTGTCGAAGTGTCGTTCGGCCGGAATGCCGAGGTCGCGCGCCCAGTTGCGGAGCAGCAACCGGTTCGGCTGGTTGGTGATCAGCAGGTCCACGCCGGCGAGGTCGACGCCAGCCTCAGCGCACGCCGCGCGGACCACCTCGGGCACGATCTTCGTGCCCCGCTCGACGACGTTCTCCGCCTTGCGACCGTCGAACCGGATGTCCATCTCCGCCGTGCCCGGCTCCCAGTACAGCCGGCCGTCGTCGAGGGTGATGCCCACGTCCGGGGCGTACTCGGGGTAGTGATGCACGGCGGTGGCCAGGATCGGCGACGCGGGCCGCGCGCCGGCGCGCAGCAGCACCACCGCGGCGCCGTCGCCGGGCACCGAGGCGTGCGCCGACACCCGCACGGTCGGTTGGGTGAAGATCCGGCCGGCGGTCTGCGCGACGCACAGCAGGGCGCTGTCCGCGCCGGCGCGCTGGAGCAGCGTGGTGGCCAGGTCGAGCAGGTGCGGCAGCACCGCGCAGTGTCCATTGTGTACGTCCACGATGGTCGTCGGGTGCAGCCCGGCGCGGCGGGCCACCTCCGCCCCGGAGCCGAGGAACGGCACGTCCGGCAGCCCGTTGTAGGTGAGCAGCACGTCGACGCCGCGGACGGTGTCCCAGCCGTGCCGGCCGGCCAGCGCGCCGATCGCGCGCTCGATGAGGTCGGCACCCGTCTCGTCCCGCCGCGCGTACCGGCGGAACTCCGGCGCCCGGAACATCGGGTGGCGCAGCAGCGGATCGTCGGGCCGGGCGTGCCGCTCGAAGAACTCGCGGCCCACCTCGTGCTCCGGCAGGTGGCTGGCCGCGTCGACGATGCCGACCGGCCTCATCGCGCGGCCGCCTCGGTGCGCCCCGCAACGATGGGGATGCCGTTGCGGTGCCGGTGCTCCAGGATCGCCCTGAGGTTGTCCAGCTCCACCTGGTGCCCCGGCGCGAACTGCGACCACAGGTCGCCCACCCACAGGGTGCGGGACGGCGGGGCCAGCTCGGGGTAGGGGTTCTCCGCGTAGTAGGGGTGGTGGCAGTTGGTCCACAGCAGCACCGAGCCGGGGCGCTTGAGCACCACCTCGGCCGGCACGATCCGGAACAGGTACACCATCCACAGGTCGTCACCCTGGTCCCAGGCGGAGTGGTAGTCGACGGTCAGCGCCTCGGGCCGCGCGTCCACCCGCATGTAGATCCTGGTGTCCTCGCCCACGGTGTCCCACCCGGTGAACAGCCCGGGCCGGTCGGCGACCGGTTCCACCTCCCGCACGCTGTAGGTGAACTCCTCGTGGCTGTACACGTCGGCCAGGTAGGTGAACACGTCCTCCGGCGGGCAGTCGATGTGGGTCTCCAGCGTGCAGAACCGGCCGTAGACCTCCTCCCGCGAGTAGGTCTCCCTGGTCGCGGCCGCCACCCGGCGCATCAGCTCGTCCCTGGGCACGTTCTCGTACCGGACGAGGCCGGGGATCTCGGCCAGCCGCCGCTCGGTGTCGCGCATGGTCAACTCGTCCCCTCGGTCGGGCCGGGCGGGGTCACGCCGGCGAAGGGCAGGTAGGGCGGCAGCTCGTCGAGCCGGGTCTCCACCGACACCAGGCACGGCCCCGGCAGGGCCGCGGTGTCGGCCAGGAACGTCGCCAGCCCGGGCAGGTCGCGCACGGTCCGCGCGGGCAGCGCCGGGAACAGCGCGGCGGCGCCGGCGCCGATGTCGCACGGGCGGAACCGGTTGTACGGGCTGCGCAGGCCGTGGAACAGCTCCTCGCGGGAGGCGCACGCGGCGTGGCCGTTGTTGTTGAGCACCACGAAGGTGACCGGGAGGTCGTGCTCCACCGCGGTGTGCACCTCCATGCCGTGCATGAGGAACGACCCGTCGCCGGCGAGCACGAAGGTGCGCCGGCCGGTGCCCACCGCCGCCCCGATCCCCGCGCCGTAGCTGAACCCCATGCCGCCCATCCCGAGCGCGAGCAGGTAGTGGCCGGCGCGTGGCGCGGGCAGGAAGTGCAGCACGCCGCAGCCGGTGTTGCCGGCGTCGGACACCACCACCGCCGTCTCCGGCACCGCGGCCGCGATGGTCTCGACCACCTCGCGCAGCGCGATCCGGTCCGCGGTGGAGCGTTCGTGCGGAAGGTGGGCCAGGCCGGGGTGCGCCGGCACCGGAGCCGGGCCGTGCTCGGCGACCAGCCGGGTGGTGACCGGCGGCAGGGTCACCCCCGGGTCGCCCGGCACGATCACCGGGTCGTCGCGACCGTCCACGAACGGCGGGTCGGGGCCGAAGGACACCACGGTGACGCCGGTCAGTGCGCCCTCCAGCCCGGCACTGGCCACCTGCGGCAGCCGGGTGCCGACCAGCACACACACGCCGGCCTCGGCGAGCCGGTGCGCCACGCTGGGATGCCCGTTGGCGCCGGCCACCCCGACGAAGCGGGGGTCGGTGTTGTCGAAGGCGTCCTTGGCGTCCGGCTCGACGGCGACCAGCGCGCCCGCCGCCGCGGCGAAGTCGGCCAGCTCGGTCCTGGCACCGGCCAGGACGACCCCGGCGCCGGCGATCACCAGCGGTGGGGTCCCGGCCGCGCGGGCGGCGCCGAGGACCCGCACCGCGCGCTCGTCCGGCGCGGCGGGCGTGCGGGCGGTGGACGTGGAGTCGGTGGGCGCCGGTGGCACGGAAGTCACGGAAGTCACGGAAGTCACGGAAGTCACGGAGGGCACGGGCTCGGGGACGCTGGCCCGCTGGACGTCCTTGGGCAGCAGCAGCACCGCCGGCCCGGCGGGCGGGCCCAGCGCCGCGGCCAGCGCGGTCGGCAGCAGGTCGGTGAGCTCGGCCGCCTTGTCCACCCGCGCGCAGAACCGGGAGACCCGCGCGAACAGCGCGGCCCCGTCGAGCGAACCGGCCAGCCCGCTCGAGTCCTGGAACGCGCCGCGTCCCTCCAGCGTCGTCGGGGGCTGGCCGACCAGCGCGAGCAGCGGCACCCCCGACGCGTACGCCTCGCCCAGCGCCGGCACCAGGTTCAGCGCGCCGCCGCCGGAGGTGACCGCCACCGCGGCGAGCCCGGCCCCGGCGCGGGCGTGCCCGCAGGCCATCGCGCCGGCGGAGAACTCGTGCTTGGCGACCACCGCGCGCGGCGTCCCGGTCCCGCGGGCGATCGCGGTGAAGACGTCCTCGATGTTCGCGCCGTGCATGCCGAAGACGTGCCGCACGTCCGCGGCCGCGAGGAACGCGACGACGTGCTCGGCCACCGTGCGCGGCCCCGGCTCAGCGGCCATCGGCGAGCACCTCCGCCAGGATGGTCAGGCCACGCTCGATCGCCGCCGGCGGCGCGGTGACGCCCAGGCGCAGGCTGGCCCTGGCGTGCGGGAGGTCGCGCAGCCGCGGCAGGAAGAACGGCGCCGAGGGAGCGACCAGCACGCCGCGGTCGGCGAGCTCGTGGAACAGTTCCCCGGTGGTGGTGCGCAACTCGGGCAGGTGCAGCCAGCGGAACTGTCCGCCGTCGGCGGTGTGCGTCCGGTACGGCACGGTCAGCCGGTCGGCCAGCACGGCGTCGACCAGCTCGTGCCGCTCCCGGTAGGCCGCCCGCAGCTCGGTCGCGCACAGCTCCACGAACCGGCCGTCCGCCAGCAGGGTCGCGGCGACCACCTGCACCAGCTGCGGGGGGAAGGTGGCCACCCGCGCCTGCACCTCGGCCAGCTCGGCGACGATCGGCGCGGGAGCGAGGACGAACCCGAGCCGCTCGCCGGCCAGCCCGGCCTTGGCGAAGCTCTGCACCAGCACGACGTTGTCGCCCCACGGCAGGCCCAGCTCGCGGAAGGCGAGCCCGGGGATCGGTGGCGCGTAGGCGTTGTCCAGCACCAGCAGCGCGTCGGCGGCCGCGCACTCCCGGACCAGCCCGGCGAGGACGTCGTCGTCGACCACGGTGCCCGCGGGGTTGCCGGGCCGGGACAGGAACACCGCGCCGATCTCGCGGTCGACGGCGCCGGCCGGCGGCAGGTAGCGGAACTCGCGCGGGCCCACCTCGCACACCCGCGACGGCACCATCCGGTAGTCGACCTGGGTGGAGGTGCGGTAGCCCGGGTACTCCGGGCCGAACAGGAGCGCCGCCCGGCCCCGCCGGGCGAGCAGCTCGGACAACGCGTGGAACGCCGCCTGCGCCCCGGGCACGACCAGCACCTCGGCCTCGGTGACCGGCAGGCCGAAGCGGTCGCGGTAGAGGGCGGCGATCCTGGCCCGCAGCACGGCGTCGCCGCGCACGCCGTGGTACTCGCCGAGCCGCCGGTCCACGTCGGGCCGCGCGAGCGCCTCGGCGTAGGCCCGCCGGACGGCGGCCCGCAGCGCCGGACGGGCCAGCGGCATCCCGGTCGCCAGGTTGGCCGTCGCCCCGTCGACGTCGAGCAGGTACGGGACGATGTCCCGCCACTCCTCGACCCCGCGCACCGCCGTCATCGGCCGGCCCGGTCGCGATAGTGGTCGACGATCCCGCCCGGGACGTCGATGCGGCCGATGGGGGAGTAGTCGTAGCGGTCCAGCGGGTCGGCGGCCGGGGTCAGGATCGTCCCGTTCACCTCGGCGACCTTGGCCAGCACCTCGTCACTGGCGAACAGGTGCCCGATGCCGTCGACCACCGTGCAGCCGAGGTCGGTCAGGGTGAACCGGCTTTCGTCGATGTCGACCAGGTCCTGCTCGGCCAGCCGATCCAGCAGCGGGCCGAACAGCTGGCGCCCGTCGACGCCGAACACGCGTTCCAGGTGGTCGAGGTCCACACCACCGGAGCGGATGCCGAACATGATCGAGCGGCGCAGCCGCTCCTCGGCGGGGAGGGTGTGGCCGCGCCACACCGGCGAGTTCCCGGACTCGACGTCGGCGAGGTAGCGGCCCGTGTCGCAGACGTTGTAGTACTGCGTGCCACCCACGTAGCCGAAGCTGCTCACCCCGAGGCCGACCAGGTTGTCCTCCTCGATCGCGTCGAACTTGCGCTCCTGCTGTCGCGAGTGGACGGCCCCCTTCGCGTAGTAGAAGACCGGACCCCTGGTGAACTCGGCGGCGGTCAGCAGGTACTCGGCCATGAAGTGCATCCGCAGCCGGTCGAGCTCGTCCGGGAAGATCTCCGGCTCGCGGATGTAGTGCCGGGTGATCGGGTCGGACCGCTTGAACATCAGCGGGAAGATGTTGAACTTCGTCAGCCCCAGGCCGAGCAGCTCGACGATGGTGTCGTACCAGTTGCGGAGGTTCTGCCGGGGCAGGCCGAAGATCAGGTCGACGTTGACGTTGTCGATCCCGCGGTCGCGCAGCATCTCCAGCAGCCGGTACACCTCGGCCCTGCCGTGCCCGCGGTTGAGCTTGCGCAGCACGTCCTCGTCCATCGACTGCACGCCGAACACCCAGCGGTTCACCCCGCCCTCGACCATGGCGTCCAGCCGGTCGGCGTAGTCGGGCTGGCGGACCACGCCGGGGTGCAGCTCGAAGGTGATCTCGGTGTCCGGGGTGGTCGCCACGGTGCGCCACAGGTCGCTCGCCAGCGCACCGAGTTGGTCGGCGCTCAGGTAGGACGGGGTGCCGCCGCCGAAGTACACCGACGAGGCACACAGCCCACCGGGCGTCCCGGCGGCGACCGCGGCGCCGGCCATGGCAATCTCCCGGCGCAGCGCGTCGACGTACCGGCCGACCCTCGAGGTCGACGAGTTGATCTCCTTGTGGAAGTGGCAGAAGGTGCAGTACTGCTCGCAGAAGGGGATGTGCAGGTAGATGTTCTGCGCCGGACTGATCCCGGAGAACACCTCGTCGGCGCCGATGTCGTGCAGGTACTTCAGCGGTGGGTACGTGCCGATCAAGTAGTATTCGAGTGGCGTGCGGTATACGCCCAGCGCGCGCCAGTCGGTTAATGGGATGGAACGGACTCTCGCTTCGGCGTATTGTGTCGCCGCCGCGAAGTCCGGTAACCGGTCGCCCCGTTCCGAGGCGGCCGTTGGGAATGCGCCAGAATTGCTCACCAGGACCCCTTTGTGTGCTGCCGGCGCCGCGTGCGTCCGCCGTGGGCGTGTCCCGCCACGAGGCGTGCTTCGGTCGCCGATCAGGGCGATGAGCTGCGCTGGCCACCGCCCGATGGCCTGGAACCCGTCCCGGAACGAGCCGCCGTAGGGCAGGCGTGGTGCCGGTTGCGGCTCGCGACCGATTCCAGTGGTGAATGGAAGATGTCCGTTATGACCCCAGTTTCCCCAGTGTGTACTGTTCCCCAGTTTCTTCCCGGGTTTCCCCGGTTGTGTTCGCCCGGTTGGCAGTGCTGGTCCGAAGCTAGCACGCGCCGAGAAATGACGTCAAGGTGACGCATTCGGCTGGTCGGGTGTTTCTTGACGGGTCGATCGGGGGCCGGTTAGCCTCGAATCCGGCCGAGCGGACCGAAAAATTGTTTTTCGTATTTCCGCGGCGAGGTGTCGGCGGGGTGGTCCCGCGTGGGGTGGTGAGGAGGCCAGGAGTGAGTTCCAGCCAACCGGGGGCGGCCGGCGCCGCCCGGTGCCCGGTGTCCGGGGTGGCCGCGGGGTTCGACCCGTTCACCGCCGAGTACCAGGACGACCCCGCCGGCACGCTGCGGGCGGCCCGCGATTCGGAGCCGGTCTTCCACAGCCCCGAGCTCGACCACTGGGTGGTCACCCGGTACGCCGACGTGCGGGCGGTGTTCGCCGACCACCGCCGGTTCTCCGCGGCCAACGCGCTGGACCCGATCACCCCGCTCGGCGCGGCGGCCAGGGCCCGCCTCGCCCGCTACGGCTTCGCGCCGGGGCCGGTGCTGGTGAACGAGGACGAGCCGGTGCACCGGCGCCGCCGGCGGGCGCTCGCCCCGCCGCTCGCCGCCGAGCGGGTGGCTCGGCTCGAGGGGCGCGTTCGGGACCTGGTGACCCGGTACGTGGACCGGTTCGTCGCCCGCGGGCACGCCGACCTGGTCGACGACCTGCTGTGGGACGTGCCGGCCATCGTCGGGCTGCTGGTCACCGGCGTGCCGGACGAGGACATCGACCGCGCCCGGAACTACGCCATCAAGATGGGCCTGTTCACCTGGGGCAGGGCCGACGACGAGCACCAGGTCGAGATCGCCGAGCAGGTGGGCCGCTGGTGGCGGCTGTCCGGGGAGCTGGTGGACCGGCTCAAGCGCGAGGGCGGCGAGGGCTGGGTGCCCACCGCGATCGACGTGCACCGGCGCGACCCGGAGCTGGTGGGCGACAACCACCTGCAGAACATGATGATGAGCGGGCTGGTCGCGGCGCACGAGACCACCACCAACGCCGCCGGCAACGCGCTGCGGCACCTGCTGGCCCGGCCGGCGGCGTGGGCGGCGCTGTGCGCGGACCCCGCCGCCATCCCCAACGCCGTCGAGGAGTGCCTGCGGTTCGCGCCGTCCGTGTTGTGCTGGCGGCGGCGGGCGCGCGTCGACGTCGAGGTGGGCGGCGTCACCATCCCCGCCGGCGCCGCCGTACTACTGGTGATGGCCTCCGGCAACCGTGACGAGGCCGCCTTCACCGATCCCGACACGCTGGACATCACGCGGTCGAACGCCAAGCGGCACCTGGCCTTCGGCACCGGCAACCACGCGTGCCTCGGCGCCCCGCTGGCCCGGCTGGAGCTGCGGGTGATCCTCGAGGAGCTGACCCGGCGGCTGCCGCACGCCCGGCTGGTCGAGGGGCAGGACTTCGGCTACCTGCCCAACGCGTCGTTCCACGGCCCGCGGCACCTGCGGGTCGAGTGGGACCCCGCGGCGAACCCGCTGCCCGCCGACCGGCCGCGGGGCCATCGCGGTTGAGACCGACCGCGGCCGACCCGCCGCGGCAGAGAGGAGAGCCATGGCCACCCCGATCGCGGTCGTCGGCGCGGGCGTCGCCGGTCTGTGCACCGCGCTGCTGCTCGCCCGCCAGGGGCGCGACGTCGACCTCCTCGACCGGGACACCCCGCCCCCGGACGAGCTGGCCGAGCTGGGGGAGTGGCAGCGCCCCGGCACCCCGCAGGCCCAGCACCCGCACGTCTACCTGGGACTGTTCCGCCGGCTGCTTCGGGAGAACCTGCCCGACGTGCACGGCGACCTGCTCGCGGGCGGCATCGAGGAGCTGCCGTTCTCCGGGAACCTTCCCGGCGCGGAGGAGGATCTGGTGATGATGGCGGCCCGGCGGAGCACCCTGGAGTGGGCGCTGCACCGGGCGCTGCGCAAGGAGCACCAGATCCGGTACCGGCCCGGGGTGTCGGTCCAGGCCGTCGAGGTCGCCGGCGGGCGGGTGCGCGGCCTGCGCACGGCGCGGGGCGTGGCCGAGTACGACGTCGTCGTCGACGCGACCGGGGCGCGGTCGCGGTTGGCGGTGCCGTTCCGCGGGGTTGTCGCCGAGGCCGAGTGCGGCAAGGTCTACAACACGCGGTTCTACCGGCTGCGGCCCGGCGTGCCGCGGCCACCGCTGCGGTACGGGTCGGTGACCGTGGTGGACGGCCTGGGCTACGGCGCGGCGCTGTTCTGCCACGACCTCGGCTACTTCTCCATCGACATCGGGCGGCTGCCGGAGGACGAGACGCTGAAGCGGCTGCGCGACCCGGACGCGTTCGAGCGGGTGGTGGCGCTGTTCGCGGCGTTCCGGCCGTGGACCGAGCACTGCGCGCCGGTGGGCGAGGTGGTGCCGATGGCCGGGCTGCGCAACGTGCTGTACGACCTCGCCGACGATGCCCCGGTTGGGTACTTCCCGGTGGGCGACACGGTGTGCGTGACCGATCCGACGTTCGGCCGCGGGATGGCGCTCGCGCTCGCCCAGGCGGTGCCGCTGGCCCGGGCGCTGGCCGCCGGCGGGGGTGGGGCCGACCTGAACCGGCGGACCACCGCGGCGGCGGTCGAGCTGACCCGGCCGTGGTTCGACGACGTCGTGCTACAGGACCGGGCCCGCACCGCGCTGTGGCGGGCGGCGGTGGCCGGGCGGCCGTGGCAGGACCTGCTGCCGGGCATGCCGCCGAACCCGTTCCTGATGATCGACGCGGAGGACCGGGACCCCGAGCTCGGGCTGCTCGGCCGGCGCTACGTCAGCATGCTGCACGGCACCCTCGACACCGCGGACGTGCGCCGGCGGATCGCCGCGGTGGCGGACTCGCCGGCGCCGGGCCAGGCGCCCGCGCACGCGCCGTCCTACCCGGCCATCGTCGAGGCGTTGGCCGGCTAGCGGGCGTCGCGACGGGAGGCGCTACCGGCACCTCCGCGTAGGCCGGCGAGCCCGAGGGTGCCGGCGAGCAGCAGCAGGGCGCCGCCGAGCGCGTAGACGACCTGGATGCCGAGGAGGTCGGCGGCGAGCCCGCCGAGGCCGATCGAGGCGAGCCGCCCGGTCTGCCACAACAGGTCGAAGGCGGCGAAGACCCTGCCACGGCTGTGCTCGGGAACCTCGGCCTGGAGCAACGCGTGGTAGGTGACCATGCCGGTGGACGTGCCGACGCCGTAGGCGGTGAGCGCGACCATCGCGGTGGGCAGGCTGCGGGTGACCGCCAGGACGAGGTCGACGAGCCCGCGCAGCAGGTACGGACCGAAGATCAGGGCCGGGCGGCGCGGGTCGGCGGTCAGCACGGTCAGCAGCAGCGGGCCGAGCGCGGCACCGACGCCGATGGCTCCCATCAGCAGGCCGAAGCCGCCCGCGCCGGTGCCGAGCCGGCGTTCGGCCAGCACCACGAGCAGGGCGCTGGTCGCCCCGGCGGAGAGGGCGGCCAGCAACTGGACCACGGCCAGCAGTCGGAGCAGTCGGTCGCGAACCACCAGCCGGGGGCCCGCCACCACGCGGGCGACCCAGGAGGCCGAGGACACGGCCGCCGGGGAGCGCGGCGGGCGCAGGCCGGTGAGCGCGAGTGCCGAGCCGGCGAAGGTGGCCGCGTTGAACCAGAAGGCCGGATCCGTTCCCCACGCCGCCACCATTGCCCCGGCCAGCGGGGCGAGTGCGATCTGGGAGACCACCGCGGCGGACCACAGCCCACTGTTGGCCGCGACCAGCTCGTCCTCGTCCACGAGGGCGGGCACCGTGGACGCCGACGCCGGGTTGAAGAACACCGAGCCGGCGGACAGTCCGAACGCGACGGCGAAGACGGTGACCACGTGCTGGTCGACCAGCGGCAGCGCCACGGCGAGCAGCATCCGCGCGACGTCGGCCAGCACCATCACCCGAACGCGCGGCAGCCGGTCCACCACGGCGCCGGCGACCGGAGCGAGCAGGAGCACGGGCAGGATCTCGGCGATCACCACGCCGCCGACGCCGAGGCCGGACCCGGTCAGCCGGAAGACGAGGACGATCAGGGCGACCGTCGTGACCGTGTCGCCCCACCGCGAGATCGTCTGCGCCGCGAACAGCCTGCGGTAGCCGGGGTTGCGCAGCACGGTGCGGAGCCCGCGCCGCCGGGCCGCCATCACGGCGCGGTCCCGGACCAGGCGGCGGGCGGGAGGCGCCCTCCGGGCGGGCGCCGGGCGCGGGGAACGGCGGGCATCGCCCCGACCGTAACGACGCGACCCGGCCCGCGCCCGCGCGGCGGTCGGCTACGCTCGCCCGCCTCCGGCGGGCCGGAGGCGGGCGCGATCCGCGTCGAGCACCGTGGCGAGGGGCCGGTGGTGGGCCCGGTCGTCCGGGTCGGCGACGTGGTCGTGGTGTCGCATCGCGCCGCCGAGGAGGACGGTACGGCGTCCCGGGCCACGTGTTCGTGGAGAGCCGTCGGCATGTCGCCGCGCTCGCCGAGCTGACGCCGCACGAGCTGTGAGCCGTCGGCGACGTGGTGTGGCGGGCGGCGCGCGGCCGGGGGCCGAGCTCGACCCGCGGTGCGTCCGCTCCGCCGTCGGGAGGCGCAGCCTCGCCCAGTTCCACCAGCACGTGTTCGTCCGCCGCCGGGCACTGTCGACCTCGTCGCCTGGATGAACGGGCACCGCTGGCGCGGCGTAGCGCGGATCCCGTCCGTCGATGTGGCCGATCTGGGCCCGGCCGCGGCATGACGTCCGCCGAGCCTGGCGAGACGCCCTGGCGACGTCGGCTCGGGGCCCGACTCGGACGCTCCACACGGCCGCCGGGTGTCGGGGTCGCCGCGGCCGCCTCGGGCCGTCAGTACGGCGCGGCCTTGGCGCGGAACTCGGCGGCCAGCTCGGTGTCCAGTCGCCGGGGAAAGGAGATCCGGTCCGGGTCGCCGTCCGACGTGTAGCGCGCCGACGGCAACTGGTCCAGCCAGCTGGCGGACCCGAACTCGGCCTCCGCGCCCGTGCTGCCCTGCGACCGGATCCGGGGAACGCGCAGCGGATCGAACTTCGCGGCGAACGGCGACGGGGCTGGGTTGGCCCCGACGAGCATGACCCCGCGGTAGTCGTAGGAGTCGCCGCGCCGCGCGAGCTCCGGATCGTCCGGGTGCACCCCGAACGGCAACGCCAGCGTCACCGGCGCCGCCTCCGGCACCGCCTGCCGGATCAGCCGGTCACCCTCCGCGATCTGCCGCCGCGCCTGCTCGGCGCCGAGCCGACCCAGGTTGGCGTGCCCGGCCGTGTGATTGCCGATCTCGAAGCCGTGCTCGTGCAACCAGCGCAGGCTCCGCGCGCCACCGGGCTCCTCGAAGGGGTCGGCGTTGACGTAGAACGTGGCCACCGGGGTGAACCCGGGATGGTCCCGGGCGACCTCGAGCAGGATGGCCACCGCGGTCCCCGGCGCGGGCTGCCCGTCCGGGCCGAGGGCGAACTGGCTCGCCGTGCCGTCGTCGAACGTCAGCACCACGGGATGGGCACCCGCGGGCAGCTCGATCCGGCCGGACACGAAGTCGGCGGCCGTGACCGGCACGTAGCCCTCCCGCGCCAGCCGCTCCAGCTCGGCCCGGAAGTCGGCCGGACTGCGGTCGTAGGGCGACGCGGGCTCGGGCACGATCCGGTGGTACATGAGCACCGGAACCAACCCGAGCTCGTTCGCGCCGACCTCCGCGGGATCGGGGGGCGGGCTCGCCACGGCGGCGTCGGTCGGCGGTGGAACCTCCGACGGCGGAACCTCCGGCGGCGGCGCCGGTCGCGGTCCGGAACAGGCCGCGAGCGAGAGGGCGACCGCCCCGAGCAGGGCGGTCATCCGGCGGCCGAGCACGCGGTTCATCCTTCGCACGGTAGGCACGCCGGCACCCGCTCGCACGCGTGCTCACCCGAGCGGTGGATCTTCCGCACCGCCCCGCGGCCACGGCAGGTCGGCCCGCCGCCACGCCAGCCTCCCCGTCGGCGAGCCGGCGGGGAGGCTGGCGAGCAGGCGGACGGCGGCGTGGGCGAGCACCAGTCGGCGCCCCGGCAGTCGGTGATGATCTCCTGGTCCGCGGGCAGGTCGAGATGGTGCTCACCCCCGCCGCCACTCCCGCTGAGCCGAGCGGACGTGCCCGGGTGCCGTCGTCAGTGGTCCCGGATCCAGGCGGGCGTGATCCGGGCCTCGCGGACCCGCCAGCCCTCGGGCGTGCGCGTCGCGGTGTAGTCCAGCCGCACGCCACCACTCCGGTGGGGCGGCTCGCCGTCGCGGTAGAAGTACACCAGCTGGTTCGCCGACGCCTCCGCCCGCTCGCCGTCGACGCTCACCTGCACGTCACCGTGCACGTGCTGGGTGCGCTCACCCTCGACCTGGGACCGGCGCAGGAACGCGAGCACCTCGTCGATTCCGCGCAGCTCCCCGCCGCGCGGCGAGTGCACCACCACGTCGTCGGCGTAGACGGTCCGCGCGAGCTCGTGACGTTCCTCGTCCAACAGGCGGGCGAGGCGGGTGAACAGATCGGTGATCTCGAGTCGGTCGGTGATGTGGTCGGAGGCGGACATGAGATTCTCCTCATTGTTGGCGTCGCCAATGTTGGTGAAGCCAACGGTAACAGAAGTCGTTGGTCATGCCAACGGTGTACGGTGATCGCGTGGACGAGATCCCCGCGCGCCTTGCCACGAAGCCGAGCTGGCTGATCACCCAGCTGGCCGTGCATGTCCGGCGGTTGGTGTTCGACGGCTTCGCCGAGGCGGGGGC
This sequence comes from Amycolatopsis arida, assembly GCF_900115565.1. Classification (GTDB taxonomy): domain Bacteria; phylum Actinomycetota; class Actinomycetes; order Mycobacteriales; family Pseudonocardiaceae; genus Yuhushiella; species Yuhushiella arida. The sequence continues at coordinate 43,194 of NZ_FOWW01000013.1, forward strand.
GCGCGGGTACCACTACCGCGTCCTGGCCGCGCTGCACGAGTTCGGGGCGGCGAGCCAGGCCGAGCTCGCCCGCCGGTGCGGCATGGACCGCAGCGACGTGGTGGCGGCGGTCAACGAGCTGGCCGAGCAGGGTTGCGTCGAGCGGAGGCCGGACCCGGACGACCGCAGGCGCAACACGGTGACCCTCACCAAGGAGGGTGAGCGGCACTTGCGACGCATGGACCGGGTGCTCGACAGCGTGCAGGACGAGCTGTTCGAACCGCTGTCGGCCGAGGACAGGCGAACCCTGACCCGGCTACTCACCCGGCTGCTCACCCACCACAAGCCGGGCTGACCACCGGTCGGAACGGCCGGCGCTCGACCTCAGCGCCTCTCCCGGTCGGCGGTGCCAGTGGTCAGCGCCCTCCTGCCGGAAAGCGGCCGGCCGACACGGCCGAACAGGTCTTTCCGGAAGGAGGATCAAGGGTGGTCACCCAAAGCCGAGCTTCGCGGGCCACGGCCGTGCTGGGCCATCGCGACCTCACCCCGGCGCGCCGGTGGCGACCGGGAGGTCGGCGAGCCGCCATTCCAGCATTCCGTCGGCGAGGCGGCGGGCCGGGCGGCCGTGCTCGCTGAGCAGGCGGACGGCGTCGTGGGCGAGCACGCAGTAGGCGCCCCGGCAGTAGGCGACGATCTCCTGGTCGGCGGGCAGGTCGGCGAGCCGCTCGGGCAGTTCGTGCAGCGGTACCGACACCGCGCCCGGGATGTGCCCCGCCGCGTACTCCTCGCGCGGCCGGACGTCGATCACCAGCGCCCGCCCGGCGCGGACCCTGCGCAGCAACTCGTCCCGGTCCACCTGCTCGGTGTCCGGGCCCAGGTAGGCGGCCTTCGCGGCCTCGGCGTCGGGCAGGTGGGCACAGGCCACCGCGCGGACCAGCGCGTAGAGCGCGGCCACGTCGACTCCGGCGAGCCGGTAGTAGACCTTCGTCCCGTCCCGGCGGGTCGCCACGAGGTTGGCGTGCCGGAGGGTCCGCAGGTGCGCCGACGCGGTGGTCAGGTTCAGCTCGGCCGCGCGGGCCAGCGACTCCACCGTCCGCTCGCCCTGCGCGAGCAGGTCCAGCAACTCCAGGCGCTTCCCGCTGCCCAGTGCCTTGCCGACCCGGGCGAACTGGTCGAACAGGGCCGTCTTGGCCGCTCGGTCACCCACCTGTTCCTCCCACGACGGGTATATTCCAATAATCCATAGAATAGTGTACGACAGCGAGACGAAGGAGGCGGTCATGGGTGGAGTGGACCTGATCCCGCTGGTGGACGAAGGGCTGGGCAACGCGGCCTACCTGGTGGACCTCGGCGACGGCAGGGCGCTGGTGGTCGACGTCAGCCTCGACCTGCGCGGCGCGTGGCGCGCGGCCCGCGGGCACGGCCTGACCCTGGCCTTCGCCGCCGACACCCACCTGCACGCCGACTTCGTCTCCGGCGCGCGGCAACTGGCCGCGACCGAGGGGGCCCGCGTGCTGGCCTCCGCCGAGGGGCACCGGGAGTTCGCCCACACCGGGCTGCGCGACGGGGACGAGGTCGACCTCGGCGGCCTGCGGCTGCGCGCGCTGGCCACCCCCGGGCACACCGACGAGCACCTGTCCTTCCTGCTGCTCGACGGGAGCACGCCGCTCGGCGTGTTCACCGGCGGTTCGCTGCTGGTCGGCGCCGCGGCGCGGACCGACCTGGTCGCGCCGGAACGGACCGAGGAGCTGGCCCGCCGGCAGTACGCGTCGCTGCGCCGGCTGACCACCCTGCCCGACGACGTCGCGGTGTGGCCCACCCACGGCGCCGGCTCGTTCTGCACCGCGCCGCCGGACACCCGGCGCACCAGCACCATCGGCAGGGAGAAGGAGACCAACCCGTTGCTGCGCCTCGACGACGAGGACGCGTTCGTCGCCGCGCTGGTCGGCTCGCTCGGCAGCTTCCCGCCGTACTTCCACCGGCTACCCGAGGTGAACCGGCGCGGCCCCGCCGTGCTCGGCGGCGCCCCTGAACTGTCCACCATGGACCCGGCGGCGGTGCGGGCACTGCTCGCCGAGGGTGCCTGGCTGGTCGACGTCCGGCCGGTCGCGGAGTTCGCCGCCGGGCATGTCCCCGGGGCGGTGTCGATCCCGCTGCGCCCGGCGTTCGCCTCCTGGCTCGGCTGGCTCGTTCCGCCCGACGTGCCCGTGGTGATCGTGCGCGGTGCCGACCAGGACCCCGCCGAGATCGCGTGGGCCGCGGCGAAGATCGCCTACACCACGCTGGTCGGCGAGCTGGCCGGTGGCCTGCCCGCCTGGCGCGCCGCGGGGGGCGCCACGTCCAGCACGGCACTGGTTGGCCCCGAGCGGGTGGGCCGCGCTCCCGTGCTGGACATCCGGCAGGCCGCCGAGTACGCCGCGGGCCACGTCCCCGGCGCCCGGCACCTGGAGCTGGGCGAGCTCCCGGCGCGCACCGGCGAGCTGCCCAGGGAGCCGGTGGTGGTGATGTGCGGGCACGGCGAACGGGCGATGGGCGCGGCCAGCGTGCTCGAGCGGGCCGGTCACCGAAACGTGGCCGTGCTGGCCGGCGGGCCCGCCGACTGGGTACGGGCCACCGGCCGCTCGCTCGAGGTCGGCGGATGACGGTGCGGTCCCGGCCGGCACCACCCCGGCTGGGGTTGCGCGCCAACCTCGCCCAGTTCGGCCTGCTGGTCGCGGTCAACGCCCTGGTGGGCGGGGTGTTGGGGCAGGAGCGCAGCGTGCTGCCGGTGCTGGCCGAGCGGGAGTTCGGGCTGACCGGCTACACGTTCCTGCTCACCTACGTGTTCGCGTTCGGGGTCACCAAGGCGGCCACCAACTACGCCGCCGGCGCGCTCGCCGACCGGTGGGGCCGCCGGCCCGTGCTCCTGGTGGGCTGGGTGGTCGCGGTGCCGGTGCCGCTGCTGCTGATCTGGGCGCCGGACTGGGGCTGGGTGGTCGTGGCGAACGTGTTGCTCGGGGTCAGCCAGGGGCTGACCTGGTCGACCACGGTGATCATGAAGATCGACCTGGCCGGGCCCGCGCGGCGGGGTCTGGCCATGGGGCTCAACGAGGCGGCCGGGTACGCCGCGGTCGCGCTCACCGCGCTGGCCACCGGCTATCTGGCCGCGCGGTACGGGCTGCGCCCCGCGCCCTTCCTGCTCGGACTCAGCTACGCCGTGCTGGGGCTCGGGCTGACCGCGGCGCTGGTGCGGGAGACCCGGGAGCACGCCCGCGCCGAGGCCGCCGCGCACCCCACCGGCGCCGTGTCCGCCGCGCTGACCAGCCGGGAGGTGGCCGGGCACACCAGCCTGCGCGAGCCCGCGCTCTCGGCGGCCAACCAGGCCGGCATGGTCAACAACCTCAACGACGGCCTCGCCATGGGGCTGTTCCCACTGCTGTTCACCGCCGGCGGGCTGACCGTGCCGGACATGGCGGTGCTGGCCGCCCTCTACCCGGCCGTGTGGGGACTCGGGCAGCTCGGCACCGGACCGCTGTCCGATCGGTGGGGCCGCAAGCACCTGATCACCGCGGGCATGCTCACCCAGGCCGCCGCGCTGGGGCTCGTCGCCGTGGCCGGCACGTTCGCACCGTGGGCGGTCGCGATGGCCCTGTTGGGTGCCGGCACCGCACTGGTGTACCCGACGCTGCTGGCCGTGGTCGGTGACGTCGCCCATCCGGCGTGGCGGGCCCGCGCCGTCGGTGTGTACCGGCTGTGGCGGGACGGGGGCTTCGCGGTCGGCGCGATCGTCTCCGGTGTCGCCGCCGACCTCTGGGGCCTGCGGGCGGCCGTCTGGGTGGTCGCCGCGCTCACCGCCGCCTCCGGCCTCGTGGTGGCCGCCCGCATGTACGAGACCCACCCGCGCGGACACAGGAGCACCGCATGACCGGCACCGAGCCGATCTATCTCGACCACAACGCCACCACGCCGGTCGATCCCCGCGTCGTCGAGGCGGCCCTGCCCTACCTGACCGACCACTTCGGCAACCCGTCCAGCGGCCACGCGCACGGCCGGCGGGCCGCGACCGCACTGGCCGGCGCGCGGGCCGCGGTCGCCGAGCTGGTGGACGCCGCCGCGCCGGACGAGATCGTGTTCACCAGCGGCGGCTCCGAGGCCGACACGCTAGCCGTGGTCGGTGCCGTGCTGGGGCGGGGCGGCCGCGGCCACGTGATCACCCAGGTGACCGAGCACCCGGCCGTGCTGGCCGCGTGCGCCGCCCTCGCCCGGTGGCACGACGTCCGGGTGACCCACCTCGGCGTGGACGGCACGGGCCTGGTCGACCCGGCGGAGCTGACGACCGCGCTGACCCCGGACACCGTGCTGGTCTCGATCATGCACGCCAACAACGAGACCGGCACCGTGCAACCGGTCGCCGAGCTGGCCGCGCTGGCCCACGCGCACGGGGCGCTGTTCCACACCGACGCCTCGCAGACCGCCGGCAAGATCGGTGTCTCGGTGCGCGGGCTCGGCGTCGACCTGCTCACCGTCACCGGGCACAAGATGTACGCGCCCAAGGGGATCGGGGCACTGTACGTCCGAACCAAACTGGAGTTGGAACCGGTGGTCCCCGGCGGCGGGCAGGAGCGCGGCCGGCGGGCGGGCACCGAGAACGTGGCGCTGGCCGTCGCGCTCGGCGCGGCCGCCCGGCTCGCCGACCCAGGTGCGGCCCACCGGCAGCGGCGCCCGCGCGACCTGCTGCACGACCGGTTGGCCGCGACACTCCCGGGGCGGGTCCGGCTCAACGGCCACCCCACGCTGCGGCTGCCGAACACGCTGAACGTCAGCGTCGACGGCGTCGGCGGGGACGAGCTGCTCGCCGCCACTCCCGAGGTGGCCGCGGCCACCGGATCGGCCTGCCACGAGGGCGATCCGCGGCCTTCGCCGGTGCTGACCGCCATGGGGCTGTCCGCCGCGCGGGCCCGCTCGGCGCTGCGGCTCACCGTGGGCCGGTGGACCAGGGAGGCGGACGTGGAGCGGGCCGCGCGGCTGCTCGCCGGTGCCGCGGCCGGTGTGCGCTGAGCGCCGGACGGTCGCGCGAGGTTCGTCCGGTCGGCCGGTAGGCAGCAGGTGACCGGCCCGGCACACTGGGGAGTCCACTGGTGGGGAGCAGTGACCGAACGGGCAAGGGGAGAGTCCGATGGGGGAACACGCGTGGGAGGCGCCGGCCGCGGTGGACCGGCCCAGCTCGGCCAGGGTGTACGACTACCTGCTCGGTGGCCGGCACCACTACGCCATCGACCGGGTCTTCGCCGAGCAGCAGCTGGCCAAGATCCCGGACATCCGCGACGCGACGCGGTCCAACCGCGCCTTCGTCGGCCGGGCCGTGCGGTTCGCGCTGGACCGCGGGATCCGGCAGTTCGTCGACATCGGGTCGGGGCTGCCCAGCCAGGGGCAGGCGCACGAGGTGGCCGACCGGGTCGCGCCGGAGGCCGGTGCGCGGGTGGTCTACGTCGACAACGAGGACATCGCCGTCGCGCACGCCCGGATCCTGCTGCTCAGCGGGGCCGAGTCGGGGGCGACCGACCCGGAGCGGCACAAGGCGGTGTACGCGGACTTCCTCGAGCCGCACGACCTCTGGCGGAAGGTGCTCGACACCGGGGTGATCCGCCCCGACGAGCCGACCTGCCTGCTGGTGACCGCGATCCTGCACTTCGTGCCGCCCGAGCGGGAGCCGGAGAAGGCGCTGGCCTACTACCGCGACCAGGTGCGGCGGGGCAGCGTCCTGGTGCTCACCCATGGGTTCGACGAGCTCGACGAGCGCTCGGCCCGCGAGGTCGCCGCGAACTACGCCAGGACATCCACCCGCGTGCACCTGCGCAGCCGGGCGGAGCTCACCGCGTTCTTCGGCGACTGGGAGCTGGTCGAGCCCGGGGTGGACTGGGTGGTCCGGTGGCGCCCGGACGGAACCGAGGCCGAGTGGTGGGGCGACGCCCCGGCGCGGTCGCGCTACCTCGCCGGCGTCGCGGTCAAGCCCTGACCGACACCGACCGGCCGCGCAGCGGGACCGTCCCCAGCACCACCAGCCCGGCGAGCACGAGCACCGTGCCCACCCGCTCGTAGGCCTCCCCGGAGAGGTGGCCGACCAGCACCGCGGCGGCGCCCCACACCGCCGCCGAGGGCGCGCTCCGCCGGGCGAACGTGCGGCAGGGCAGGCCGACGCCGGCGGCCAGCCGCGGGGTCAGCGTCCTGGCACCGACGACGAACTGGCCGAGCGCGCGCGGGTCCGCCGTGGGTGTCCAGCAGCCCGCTCGCCCCGGCAGCACCACGCCGACAGCAGCCCGGACTCGGCCACCACCAGCCCGGCGGTGCACAGCGGGACGAGGACCGCCGGCACCCCGGCCCACAGCTCGGCCATCACGCTGCTCCGCGGGGCCGCCGGCAGACGACGACCCGCGCCGGCGGCAGGTTCCGCCACACCGCCTGGCTCACCAGCACCTCGTCGAACACGTGTCGCACCAGCCGGTGGAACCGTCGGGCCCCGGTGAGCGCCCCCGCGTGCAGGTAGCCGAACGTGCTGAACGCGGCGCCGGGCGCGAGCACCCCGCCCACCTGGGTGAGGATCCGGAGCTGGGCGTCCGGCCCGAACAGCGACCACGGCAGCCCGCTGACCACCGCGTCGGCCCTCGTCACGCCGTGCTCGGCGAGCAGCCGGCCGAGGTCGCGGGCGTCGCCGCGGACCACCTCCACGCCGGGGTGGGCCCGCCGCAGGTGCTCGACCAGGCGCGGGTCGACCTCCACGGCGAGCTGCCGGGCACCCGCGGGCAGCCGGCGGCGGATCGCGGCGGTCACCGCCCCGGTGCCGGAGCCCAGCTCGACCACGACCGGCGCCCCGGTGCTGGGCGCCACCGCGGCGAGGACGTCGGCGAGCGCGGCGGAGCTGGGCGCCACCGCACCGACCGTCACCGGCCCGCGCAGCGCGGCGGCGAGGAACACGCGGCGGTCCCGCGACTTCTGGCTTGCGTTCATGCGGCCACTGTCGCCGCGGCGCGGGCAGCCCGCCTCGGTCCGCGGGCCGCGCCCACCGGCCCCGGGGAGGAGCCGGCCTCCTGCTGTGGGAGGAGGCGTGCCCGGCGTCCGGCACTTACCTTTCCACCGTGCTCACCACTCGCCAGCCGAGGGTCTTCGGCGTCCCGGTCGTGCCGATGCGGCTCGCCCCGCTGGTCGTCGTGCCCGCGGTGCTCACCCTGCTCACCTCGCCGTACCTGCCGACGACCGCGGTGGACTGGGTGCTGTCGATGTCCTCGGCGGCGCTGTTCGTCGCCGGTGGCCGGTGGCCGCTGCCCGTCGCGGTGGGACAGTCGGCCCTGTTCGCCGCCGTGACGCTCACCGGGGCGCTGAACTCGTTCGTGGTTCCCGGGCTGGCCGCGGTGGCGCTGGTCGAGGTGGCCATGCGGCGTCGGGAGGCGCTGCCGGTGGTGGTCGGCGGCTCCGCATGGGCCGGGGCGGTGCTGGTCGGCCTCGTCGACGTGCTCGGTGGACTGTGGACGGTGGCGACCCTGCTCCGGCTGGTGCTGCTGGTGGGCGGGCCGATCCTGCTCGGCCGGCACCTTCGGTCGCTGCGCGAGCTGGCCGCCACCTATCACGAGCAGGCGCTGGCGGCCGAGCGCCGGCGGGCCACCGAGACCAGGCAGGCGCGCACCGAGGAGCGGATGGCGATCGCCCGCGAGCTGCACGACCTGGTGGCCCACCACGTGGCGTCGCTGGTGCTGCGGGTGGGGGTGGCCCGGCACGTGGTGCCGGAGCTGGACCCCAGGGTGGCCAGGGTGCTCGACGACGTGCACGCCACCGGCACCTCGGCGCTGGCCGACCTGCGCCGGCTGGTGGCGGTGCTGCGCGACCCGGCGTCGGTGGAGGTGCCGCTGGTGGAGCCGGGCGACTTGGCGCCGGCGCTGGACGCCGTGCTGGAGCGCACCCGGCGGGCCGGCCACCCGGTGCTGGCCGAGATCGACGCCGAGGCGTCCGAACTGGACGCCGTGCGCCGGCTGGCGGTGCTGCGGGTGGTCCAGGAAGGATTGACGAACGTGCTCAGGCACGCCGGACCCGGTGCGCGGGTCCGGGTCGCGGTGCGCCGGGACGCCGGCGACACCGTGTCGGTGGAGATCGACGACGACGGTGCCGGCGCGACGGTGTCGCCGGGAGACGGGCACGGGCTGGTGGGCATGCGGGAGCGGGTGGAGCTGGTCGGCGGGACGTTGACGGCCGGGCCGGCGGAGCGGGGCTGGCGGGTTCGGGCGGTGCTACCGCCGGCTCCGGTGGAGGCGGCGCGGTGATCCGCGTCCTGCTCGTCGACGACCAGCGGCTCGTGCGGGCCGGGTTGCGGATGCTCTGCGAGTCCGCCGGTGACCTGCTCGTGGTGGGCGAGGCGGCGGGCGGCCACGAGGCGGTGCGGCTGGTCGAGCGCGAGGTGCCGGACGTGGTGCTGATGGACCTGTGGATGCCGGGCATGGACGGGATCACCGCGACCGAGCGGGTCCTCGGGCTGCGGCCGGGGACCCGGGTGCTGGTGCTCACCACGTTCGACGACGACGAGCACCTGTACCGGGCGCTGGCCGCCGGCGCGTGCGGGTTCCTGGTCAAGGACGCGGCACCGGCGGACCTGCTGGACGCGGTCCGCAGGGCGGCCGGCGGGGATAGCCCGTTCAGCCCGGGGGTGCTGCGCCGGCTGGTGGGGCAGGCGGTGCGCTCCCACACCACCGGCCCCGAGCCGGAGCCGCTGCCCGCGCTCACCGACCGGGAGCGGGAGGTGCTCGCCCTGGTCGGCGCCGGGCTGTCCAACGGTGAGATCGCCGAGCGGCTGCACCTGGGGGTCACCACGGTGAAGACCCACGTGGCAAACCTGATGACCAAGACCGGCAGCGACAACCGGGTGCGGCTGGCGGTACTCGCCGTGCGGGCCGGGCTCTGACCCCGCCTATCCCGGCATGGTCCCGCTGACGACGGTGCCGGCCAGCTCGGCCGACCCGGTGACCTCCGGTGCCAACCCGTGCCGGGCGAACGCCTCGGCGGTTCGCGCCGCCTGGTGCCGGCCGGTCTCCACCAGCAGGTGGCCACCGGGCGCCAGCCAGCGCGGCGCCGCGCCGATCACCCTGCGCTGGACGTCCAGCCCGTCCGCGCCGCCGTCGAGCGCCGCCCGCGGCTCGTGCACGCGGGCCTCCGGGGGCAGGAACCCGAGCTCGCCGGTGGGAACGTAGGGGGCGTTGGCCACCAGGACGTCGACCCGGCCGCGCAGGGCGGTGGGCAGCGGGTGGTCGAGGTCGCCGAGGTAGGCGTGGCCGGTGCCGGCGAGGTTGCGGCGGGCGCAGCGCACCGCGGCCGGGTCGATGTCGACGGCGTGCACCTCGGCCCGGCCCAGCGCCGCGGCGATCGCCGCGCCCACCGCGCCCGACCCGCAGCACAGGTCGACGACGACCGGGACCTCGGTGGCCCGGCCGGTCGCCAGCGCGGCGGCCCGGTGGACGAGGAACTCGGTACGCCGGCGCGGGACGAAGACCCCCGGCGCCACCGCGATCCGGAGGCCGGCGAACTCGGCCCAGCCGAGGACGTGCTCCAGGGGCAGCCCGGCCACCCGCCGGTCCACCAGCGTGCCCAGCTCGGCCGGCGACCGCGCCGCGGCGCGCAGCAGCCGGGCCTCGTCCTCGGCGAAGACACAGCCCGCCGCCCGCAACCGGGCGACGGTGTCGAGTTCTGTCATCGGGCCTCCGCGGCGGGTGTGGGACCTGCCCTGGCAGGGCGGCTCGCCCTCATCGTGCCGGCCCGGTGGTGCCGTCGTCGCCATCGGGGTCGCGCGCGTCCCCGACGCTGGTCGCGCCGCCGGCGTGGCGGTGGTCAGCGCCGTCGGCGGGCACTGGCACTGGCCGTGCTGTGCCAGAATCGGCGCACCGACCGGCGCCGAGAGGACACCGCATGACCCGCGACACCGTCGCCGCGGATCGGACGGCCGTGGCCAGCCGGACCGGCCCGCGGCGCGGCGAGAGCATCCGCGGTGCGGTGCTCGACGCCGCGAACGGCCCGTTGCGTGCCGTGCTCACCCACGCCGCCGCGATGTCCCGGGGGGCGGACCTGGCGTGACGATCGCGGCCGAGCGCTTCTCCGCCTACGGGTGGTCGCACGCCGCGGTGCTGCTCGCCTTCGCGATCGGTGCCGTGGTGCTGGTCCCGCTCGGCCGCCACCACGGGCACACGCCCACGGGCCGGCGGGTGGCCAGGGTCGTCGCCGCGGTGGTGCTGGTCGTGCAGGCGGTGGTGCTGGTGCACACGATCGTCGCCACCGACACCCGCCTGGCCGAGGCGATGCCACTGCACATCTCCGACCTCGTCGCCGTCTGCGCCGCCTACGCGCTGTGGTCGTCGCGCCGGTGGGCCTTCGCGCTGACCTACTACTGGGGCCTGGCGCTGAGCACCCAGGCGTTGGTGTCGCCGATCTACCGCGGACCGGACTTCCCGGACCCCGAGTTCCTGGTGTTCTGGGGCATGCACCACGCCGTGGTGTGGGTGGCCGTGTACCTCACCTGGGGGCTCGGGTTGCGCCCCGGGTGGGCCGACTACCGCCGCACGGTGGCCATCTCGGTCGGCTGGGCGGCCGTGGCGATGGCCTTCAACGCCCTCACCGGCACCAACTTCGGCTTCCTCAACCGCAAGCCGGAGACACCGTCCCTGCTCGACGTGCTGGGCCCGTGGCCGTGGTACCTCGTGCCGGAGATCCTGCTGGTGCTCGGCGCGTGGGCGCTGATGACCCTGCCCTGGACGTCCCGGCCGGCACGCCCGGCTCGGCCGGCACGGTGAGCCAGGGCCACGGGACGGGCGCGGCTCGACGAGAGACTTGACGATATCTGCACTGGTGGATGTAAATTGGATCAAGTGGGCGCTCGAGATAACCTGTGCCCGAGTCTGACCAGCGCGGGACGAGGAGGGCCGCCGGCGCACCCGGTCCCCCGTCCCGAGCGCGGCGGCTGTCGAGCGGGAGGAGTCGAACCATGGGCTTGGAGCGGATCTGGATACGCACGGTGAGCGACGGGTTGCTGCGCGCCGACCAGGTGATCGGCATCAGCTGCCACCGCACCCCGACGCTGTCCGGCAAGCCGGCCCGCTGGCTGGTCAACGCCGCGCTCGCCGTACCGGCCGGTAGCGGCAACGCCGAGGGGTGGGACATGGCCAACCTGCACCGGACGCTGGCGCAGACCGACCGGGAGCCGCGGCGGGCGCCCGAGGCACTGGCGCGGCTGCTGGCCCAGTTGGCCACCGGCGGGGTGGGCGGGATCATCACTCCCGTGGTGGACAGCGGCGACCGCGGGGAGGTGCGGTTCGAGTTCACCCCGTTCGACGGCCGCAACGGCAACGGGCACTCCCCGGCGGTGATCGGCTCCAGGGACCCCGTCGGCGTCGGCTGAGCCGCCCGCGCGCCGGGTACGGTGACCATGCCGGACCGGGGCGCGCACCCGATCGCGCCCGCGCCCTCGCCGAAGGGGTGCCGCGCCGAGCCACGACTCGCCGCGGCACCCGACCGGTGGCGGCCGAACGGCACTTGAATATCCACCTCGGACGGTGAGGCGGAGCTGTCCGGGCCGTCGACGACACCTCGCATCCGCTCGCCGCGGGGCGGGCCGGTGCCCGCGGGTCACCACTCCCGGTCGCGGCCGTGGCGGGTTGCGCCGGCCGAACGCCCAGGTCGGCGGCTCCAGGCAAGGGTTCGCGGAAACATCCGACCGGTGTTATGACCGAGCTGAGATATCCCTTTTCACCCGGTCGAGTGATACGAATCTCGTGACCAAGACACTCCCTGCGCGAGAAATCGCGTGTCTTCGGAATCGAGGAACCGTGCGAATCACCAGACTGTTCCCTGCGCTCCTGGCCGCGTTGCTCTCCCTGCTCGCCATGGCCCCCAGCGGATCCGCGGCACCCGCGCCACCATCGTCGGACGGCGGCGCCACGCCGTACATCATCGGCGGGAGCTACGCGAGCAACGCCCCGTGGGCGGCGCGGCTGTTCTCCAACGGCCGGCAGACGTGCACCGCCACCATCATCGCGCCCACCTGGATCCTCACCGCGAAGCACTGCGTGAGCCGCGGCGCGCTGTCGTTCCGCATCGGCAGCCTCGACCAGACCAGCGGCGGCACGGTGGCCAACGGCGTGCAGACCTACAACCATTCCTCCGACCTCTCGCTGGTCCGGCTCGACCGCTCGGTGTCGGCGACCTACGCCCGTCTCGGCGGGCCGGGCTCGGTCACCGTGGGCCAGACCGTGCAGGTGTACGGCTGGGGCGCCACGTCCCGGTGCGGTTCGGAGATCAACTGCCAGTCGCGGTACCTGAAGGTCGCCAACCTGACGGTGAGCGGCGGCTGCGGCGACGCCTACGGCGGCGCGGCGATCTGCGCCCGCCCCGGTGACGGCATCACCGCCGGCGGTGACTCCGGCGGCGCGATGATGTCGAACGGCGTGCAGGTCGGCGTGGCCTCCACCAGCGACCGGCGGTCCATCACCGCGTACACCAACGTGACGCGGTACCGGTCCTGGATCCAGTCGATCGCCGGGGTCTGACCCCGCTGGCTCGCCGGGCGCCGGGTCCTCGACTCCGGCGCCCGGCCCGCGCACGGGACGGACGGTCCGGTCGCGCGAGCGCACATCCGGGGTTGCCGGCCGGTCCCGCCCGGCGCCGGACGTCGTTGGCGACGACGAACACCTTGGCGAGCTCGTGGATGAACAGCACGGTGGCCAGCCCGAGCAGCCCGAACACCGCCAGCGGGACGAGGCTGAGCACGATCGTCGCGGATGCCGATGACGCCGAGCACCGCGTGGTCGTGCTCGACGACGGCGACCGTGGCGGCGGCGTCCGGCAAGCGGGTCATCGCTGGGTGTCCACAGTGGAGCGTCCTTCGTAAATGGTCCCGTCGCTGGCCACGCGCTCTCCGGCACGCGCCAGCATCCGGTCGCCCACGCGCAGCTCGTCAATCTCACGCCCGTCGCTGTGTTCGGGCAGGAATGGCCGGGGCTGCTCGTGGATGCCGGCCGCGGGCCCAGTGGGTCAGCTCGTGCGGGGGAGCAGGCCGTTGGCGATGGCGTCGGTGGCGGTGGCCAGCAGCCGGCGCAGCTCCGCCTCGTCCCGGCGCAGCGCGTCGGGACGCCAGGCGAGGCTGATGATGCCGTTCCAGGCCGCCCACAGGACGGTGGCGACCCGCTCCGGGTCGTGCGCCCGCAACTCGCCCGCCTCGATGCCCGCGCGCAGCGCGGCGACCAGGCGCTGGTTCTGCTCGTCGACCGAGCGGGCGAGCCGCTCGGCCAGCTCGTGCCCGGCCTGGTACTGCCCGGGGGAGTTGGGGAAGGCCAGCATCCGGAAGTAGTCGGGGTAGGCGAGGTAGAACGCCAGGTACTCGTCGGCGGCGGCGTAGATCGTCTCGAGCGGTCCGGCGTCGGAGAGGTAGGCGCGGTCCATGTAGTCGCGGTCGACCTCCAGCGCGCGCTCGACCACCGCCGCGTGCAGCCCGGCCTTCGACCCGAAGTGGTTGTAGATGGACCCGACGGCGACACCGGCGCGCTCGGCGATCTCCTCCACGGTCACCTCGTCGGCCGACCGCTCGCCGAAGATCTCCTCCGCCGCGCGCAGCAGCTTGTTCAGGGTGCGCTCCTTGCGCGGATCCATCGCGTCCTTCCGTCGGCGCGCCGGCCGGCGAGGCCGAGGCGTTGCACCGCTGCCACCTGCCGGGCTAGCCTATCCGCCCGACTTCATGTAATGCTTGCAAAAACTCCGTCAGGGTCGCGCCCCGCGAACGAAGGGACCAGCTGATGGCCATCTCCACCGAGCGCGCCGACGTCGTCGTGGTCGGCGCCGGCATCTCGGGACTGGTCGCCGCCACGCGGCTGGCCGCCGCCGGGCACGACGTGCGCGTGCTGGAGGCCCGCGACCGGGTCGGCGGCCGCACCCTCAACGCCGACCTCGGAGACGGCAAGATCGTCGAGGTCGGTGGCCAGTTCACCGGTCCGGGCCAGTACGCCATCCAGCGGGTGGCCGCCGAGTTGGGCGTGTCCACCTTCGCGACCCACGACACCGGAGCCAGCCTGCTGGAGCTGAACGGGCGGGCCCGGCGCTGGCTCGTGGGGCGTCCCTGGATCGGGGTGACGCCGACGGTGTCCTACCTGCGGGCGCAGCGCGCGCTCGACCGCATGGCGCGCCGGGTGCCGGCCGAGGCGCCGTGGCTGGCCCCCGACGCCGCCAGGTGGGACGGCCAGACACTGGGCTCGTGGCTGCGCCGGCACGTGCGCTCGCCGCGGGCCCGCACGCTGCTGACCATGGCGGTGCGCGCAGTGTGGTCGATCGAGCCCGACGACGTCTCCCTGCTGCACATCCTCGCGTGCATCAGCGCGGGGGAGAGCCTGCGACGGCTGGTGTCCACCCGCGCCGGTGCCCAGCAGGACCGCTTCGTCGGCGGCTCCCAGCGCATCGCCGAGCTCCTCGCCGAGCGCCTGCCCGAACCGCCCCGGCTCGGCCACCCGGTGCGGCGGATCGTCCAGGACGGCGACCGGGTCACCGTCCACGCGGACGGCCTGACCGTCTCGACCCACCGGGTCGTCGTCACGGCCCCCCCGATGCTGGCCAGCCGCATCGACTACCAACCGGCGCTGCCACCCGGCCGCGCACAGCTGCTGGCTCGCACCCCGCAGGGCACCACGCTGAAGTGTCTGGCCGTCTACGCCGAGCCGTTCTGGCGGCGGACCGGGCTCTCCGGTCAGGTCGCCTCGGACACCGGCCCGGTCGGCGCCGCGTTCGACAACTCGCCGCCGGACGGTGACCCCGGAATCCTGCTCGGCTTCGTCGTCGGCGGGCACGCCCGGCGCCTGCTCGACCTGCCCCCCGCCGATCGCCGCGCCGCCGTGCTGACCTGTTTCGCCCGGTGGTTTGGCGCGGAAGCGCTGACCCCGCAACGGTTCCTGGTCGGCTCGTGGTCCGAAGAGGAGTGGACGCGCGGTTGCTACGCGGGCTACTTCACGCCCGGCACGTGGACGTCACACGGGCCGTGGCTGCGCCGGCCGCACGGCCGGATCCACTGGGCGGGCGCCGAGACGGCCACCCGCTGGATTGGGTTCATGGACGGCGCGGTCACCGCGGGGGAGCGTGCCGCCGGCGAGGTGTGCGCGGCGTTGCGCGCCGAGGGCGCGGTGAGCGAGGTGGCGCGGTGACCGAACGCGGCTGGCGGTGGATCCTGCTGCCCCTCGGCGGGGGCCACGTGGCGTTGGCCGGGTGGGCGGCCCTGCACCCTCCTCCTTCACGGTGGTCCTGGCGAACTTCGGTCCGGCCAACGAGCACCTCGTCCGTGACTTCGCCGCCTGCGCGGCCACCTTCGGCCTGGGACTGCTGCTCGGCTGGCGGGTGCCGCGGTGGCGGACCTTCGCGCTGGTCATGGCCGCGCTGTGGAACGGCTTCCACGCGCTCGGGCACCTCTACGACATCGGTGAGGCCGAGCCCGCGATCGTCGGCCCGATCGAGGCCGGCGCGCTGATCGCCATGACCGCCCTGCTTGGCTGGCTCGCCCGAGCCAGCGCCCGCCACGCACCGAAAGGGACGCCCGATGACCGATGACGGCCGCCTCGCCAGCCTCGCCGAGCGCTACGGCGCGGCGTGGAACGCCCACGACCTCGACGCGATCATGGCGCTGCACACCGAGCGCACCACCTTCCGCCTGCACCTGCTCGGGGCACCCGACGTCGTCGGGAGGGACGCGGTCCGCGCCGCGTTCGCCGGGCTGCTCGGGGTGTGGCCGGACATCCACTTCCGCCCCGAGCGCCTGTCCTTCGGCGCGGGCCTCGTCGTGCACCAGTGCGTGATCTCCGGCACCCTCGCCGCGCCCATGCCGTTCGGCGCGTGGGTCGCCCAGCCCACCGGCGAACGAATCCAGTTCACCGGCGTCGACGTCATCACCGTCGCCGACGGCCTGGTGCACCGCAAGGACACCTACCTCGACATCGCCGCCGCCCAGCACCAACTCGGGTTGTTCGACGAGCCGGCCGCCGCCGCGGGGTGAGCGCGGCCGGGCACCGACGGCTCCTCGCGCTGGTGCGCCTCGGCGCCGACGACGAAAACTTGATTCATTCCAGAAAATAGGGCAGACTGTCGGACGTGCCCACGACTACCGACTTCGAGCGCATGTTGCGTGGGGTGGCTCTCCGCGTGACCCGCCCTCGGCTGGCGGTGCTGTCCGCGGTGCACGACCATCCGCACGCGGACACGGACTCGATCATCCGTGCCGTGCGCGTGAATCTCGGTGAGGTGTCCCACCAGGCCGTCTACGACGTGCTGCGCGCGCTCACCACCGCGGGTCTGCTACGGCGCATCCAACCGCCGGGCTCCGTGGCGCGCTACGAGTCGCGGGTGGGGGACAACCACCACCACCTCGTGTGCCGGTCGTGTGGTGCCATCGTCGACGTCGACTGCGCCGTCGGCGAGGCGCCGTGCCTCGCCGCGTCGGACCACCACGGCTACGTGATCGACGAGGCCGAGGTCATCTACTGGGGCCTGTGTCCCGACTGCTCCACCGTGTCCAGTTCCTGAACGAAAGCCCGAACCCGTCCGAAGGGATCTCCATGTCCGAGAACAACGAAGGTGCCGCCACGGGCGGCTGCCCGGTCGCGCACGGCAACCGGCTGCCGCACCCGACCCAGGGGATCGGCAACACGCACTGGTGGCCGAACCGGCTCAACCTGAAGATCCTCGCCAAGAACCAGCCGGTGAGCAACCCGATGGACGAGGACTTCGACTACGCCGAGGCGTTCAACAGCCTCGACCTGCCGGCCGTGAAGCAGGACATCGCGGAGGTGCTGACGACGTCGCAGGACTGGTGGCCCGCCGACTTCGGCCACTACGGCCCGCTGATGATCCGCATGGCGTGGCACAGCGCGGGGACCTACCGGGTGAGTGACGGCCGCGGTGGCGCGGGCGCCGGCCAGCAGCGGTTCGCTCCGCTGAACAGCTGGCCGGACAACGTGAGCCTGGACAAGGCCCGCCGGTTGCTGTGGCCGGTCAAGAAGAAGTACGGCAAGAACCTCTCGTGGGCCGACCTGATGGTGCTGGCCGGCAACGTCGCCCTGGAGTCGATGGGCTTCGAGACCTTCGGCTTCGCCGGTGGCCGGGAGGACGGCTGGGAGCCCGAGGACGACGTCTACTGGGGCCCCGAGACCACCTGGCTGGGGAGCGACCTGCGCATCTCGGGCGGCGAGAAGCGGGTCCTGGAGAACCCGCTCGGCGCGACCCACATGGGGCTGATCTACGTGAACCCGGAGGGCCCCGAGGGCAAGCCGGACCCCCTCGCCGCCGCTCGCGACATCCGCGAGACCTTCGGCCGGATGGCGATGAACGACGAGGAGACCGTCGCGCTGATCGCGGGTGGGCATACCTTCGGCAAGACCCACGGTGCGGCTCCCGACTCCCACCTCGGCGCCGACCCGGAGGCCGCTCCGCTCGAGGCGCAGGGTCTGGGTTGGGCGAGCAGCTTCGGTACCGGCAAGGGCGCCGACACCATCACCAGTGGCCTGGAGGTCACCTGGACCAGCACGCCGACGCGGTGGAGCAACGGCTTCTTCGAGAACCTGTTCGGCTACGAGTGGGAGCTGTACCAGGGTCCGGGCGGCGGCTGGCAGTGGAAGCCGAAGGACGGCGTGGGTGAGGGCACCGTCCCGCACGCCCACGATTCGTCGAAGCGGATTGCGCCGAACATGCTCACCACGGACCTCGCGCTCAGGGTCGACCCTATCTATGAGCCGATCGCCCGGCGCTTCATGGAGAACCCGGACGAGTTCGCGGACGCCTTCGCCCGCGCATGGTTCAAGTTGACCCACCGCGACATGGGGCCGATCCAGCGTTACCTTGGCCCCGAGGTGCCGAGCGAGACGCTGATCTGGCAGGACCCGGTTCCCGCGGTGGATCACGAGCTCGTCGACGCCGGGGACATCGCGAGCCTCAAGCGCCAGATCCTCGACTCGGGCCTGTCGGTGTCCGAGCTGGTGTCGACGGCGTGGGCGGCGGCCTCGTCGTTCCGCGGCAGCGACAAGCGGGGTGGTGCCAACGGTGCGCGGATCCGGCTGGAGCCGCAGCGGAGCTGGGAGGTCAACAATCCCGCCCAGCTGGCGAAGGTTCTGCGCACGCTGGAGGGCGTCCAGGAGTCGTTCAACTCCGGACAGGGCGGCGACAAGAAGGTCTCGCTCGCCGACCTGATCGTTCTCGCCGGGTGCGCGGGTGTCGAGCAGGCCGCGCGGAACGCGGGCCTCGACCTCGAGGTGCCGTTCACGCCGGGGCGCACGGACGCGTCCGAGGAGCAGACCGACGTGGAGTCGTTCTCGCACCTGGAGCCTTCCGCTGACGGGTTTCGTAACTATGTCGGGAAGGCCGCCCCGCTGCCGGCGGAGTACATGCTCATCGACAGGGCGAACCTGCTCACGCTGAGCGCGCCGGAGATGACGGTGCTCGTTGGTGGGCTGCGGGCGCTGGGCACGAACTATGACAGCTCCTCGCTCGGTGTGCTCACTGACAGGCCCGGGTCGTTGACCAACGACTTCTTCGTGAACCTGCTCGACATGGGCACGGAGTGGAAGCCGACGGCGGGGTCGGACTCGGAGGCGGAGACTTTCGAGGGTCGCGATCGCGGCACCGGCGAACTCAGGTGGACCGGCAGCCGCGTCGACCTCGTCTTCGGCGCGAACTCCGAGCTCCGTGCGCTGGCGGAGGTCTACGCCTGCGATGACGCGCGGGAGAAGTTCGTGCGCGACTTCGTGGCCGCGTGGGACAAGGTTATGAACCTCGACCGGTTCGACCTGCACCGCTGATCCCGATGTCCGGGTCGGCCGCCCGCCGCGGCCGGCCCGGACACTCCGTTCGGCGGGATGTGATCCCGGTCGGCGCGGGGTAACCTGCCGGGCAGCCTTCACCGACTCTCGTCTTCCCCTGTGCGGGTCCAGCCCTGTTGGCGGCTGGCCCGCGTGAGGAACGGACGGGACGTCGCGGAGCCGCTCGGATCACCGGGTGCGACAGGAGAGGACACGGCGTGCCCTTCCCCCGACGACGAACGGTCGCCTCCGGTGTGGTCGTCACGCTGATCGCGGGCCTGACCGCGGTCTGGGCGCCCGCGCCGGCTTCGGGCGAGGCCGGCGCCGACATCCGCGCGCGGCTGGAGCGGATCGAGGGCCTCACGGTGGTGTCGGAGTCGCCGACCCCGCCGCCGGGCTACCGGTTCTTCGTCCTGTCCTTCCGGCAACCGACCGACCACCGCGACCCCGCCGCCGGCACCTTCGAGCAGCGCTTCCAACTCCTGCACCGGTCGGTCGACCGGCCCATGGTGCTGCACACCACCGGCTACGGCATGCCGGAGCGGGCGTTCCGCTCCGAGCCGGCGCGGCTGGTCGATGGCAACCAGATCTCCACCGAGCAGCGGTTCTTCACCCCGTCGCGACCGGAGCCGGCGAACTGGGAGCATCTCACCATCTGGCAGGCGGCCACGGACCACCATCGCATCGTGCGCGCGCTGAAACGGGTCTACCGCGAGCCGTGGATCTCCACCGGCGCCAGCAAGGGCGGCATGACCTCCGTCTACCACCGCCGGTTCTACCCCCACGACGTCGCCGGTGTCGCCGCCTACGTGGCGCCGAACGACCGGATCAACCCGGCCGACCACGCCTACGACCGGTTCTTCGATCGCGTCGGCGGCGATCCCGCGTGCCGGCGGGCGCTCGCGGACGTGCAGCGGGAGGCCCTCCGGCGCCGGCCGGAGCTCGTGGAGCGGTACCAGGCGTGGGCGGCCGCGGAGAACCGGACCTTCCACCAGGTCCTGGGCACCGTCGACAAAGCGTTCGAGATGACGGTGCTGGATCTGGTTTGGGCGTTCTGGCAGTACGGCACCGAGGCCGACTGCGCCACCGTTCCGGCCATCACCGCCACCACCGACGCGATCTACGAGTTCGTCGACCGCGTGGTCGACTGGTCCTTCTACACCGATCAGGGCGTGCTGCCCTACGCGCCGTACTACTACCAGGCGGCGACCCAACTCGGCGCGCCCTCGCTGCGCTTCCGGCACCTGCGGCACCTGATGCACTACCCACCGAGCTTCTACGGGCCCAACTCGAACCTCCCGCCCCGGCTCCGCCGCCACCACGACCCGTGGCCGATGATCGACGTCGACACCTGGGTCCGCACCCGGTCCAGCCGGATGCTGTTCGTCTACGGTGCCAACGACCCGTGGGGCGCGGAGCCGTTCGTCCCGAGCCGGCACGACTCCTACCGTTTCACCGCGCCGGGCGCGAATCACGGTGCCGACATCTCCGCCCTGCCGCCCGGTGAACGTGACCGGGCCACCGCCGCCCTCCTCCGCTGGGCCGACGTGGATTCCCAGCCGGCCACCGCCCGCTCGGCCCCGACGGAGCTCGACGAGGCCGAGCGGGAGCTGCGCCGCGAACGAAGGCCACGGTAGCGCGGGGACAGCGGGAGGCGGGTGGGGCCGCCGCCGATGCTAGGCGCGCAGGAACTCCAGGATCGGCTGGGTCTGGCCGATGATGGCGTGGCCGACGTCGGGCAGCACGGTCACGCTCGCGTGCGGCACGCTGCGGTTCACACGCTCGGCCGTGTCGTAGGAGTCGAACATCGCGTCGCGCCCGCCGACGATCACCAGCACCGGCATGGTCAGCCTTCGCAGGGCGTCGTCGGGGAACACGGGCAGCCGGTCCCGGCGGGGCAGGAAGTGCGTGAACGTCTGCTCGAGGTACTCGGCGACCTCCGGTGTCGCCCTGGTGTCGACGCCCGCGACCGCCTTGATCGAGCGGCGGGTGCCCCACCGCCCGAACGGCTTGTACAGCAGGACCTTGAGGAGGAACCCGATCTTCTGGCGGCCGACGCCACCCGGGCACAGCAGCGCGAGCTTCTCGACTCGATCCGGTTGCCGTGTCGCGTAGTCGAGCGCCAGCCACCCGCCGAGTGATGCCCCGACGACCGCGGCGCGGTCGAGCCCGAGGTGGTCCAGAACGTCGTCCAGCCACCGGGCGTAGGCAGGGGAATCCAGCGGCGGGCGCGCGGGCGCGGAGAGTCCCGGTTCGCCGATCATGTCGACGGCGTGGACGCGGAAGTGCTGGGCCCATGCCGGAACGTCGCCCATCCACATCGTCGCGTTCGAGCCCGATCCGTGGAACAGCAGGAGCGGCGGCGCGTCACGGGGGCCGCACACGAGGACGAACGTGTCGCCCTCACGGGTCGGGACGCGGAGACGCTCGGCCGGGACGGGCCAGTGCACGAGGGTGTGCTCGTAGCGGCGCAGGATCTCCCGCTCGCCGGCCTCGGTCTTGTAGATCACGACTCGAGCACCGCCTGCGCGTACTCGAGGAGCTGCCTGGTGTCGGCCAGGCCGCCAATGATGATGATCTTCATTCGTGCCCTTTCCTCGTCATAGACCGTCTCCACCCGGAGCGGCTGGTCGCCAGGATGGCTGCGCACCGCGGTGAGCAGGGTGCTGACGCGGTGGGCCGTCTCCGGGGCGACCGCGTCGATCTCGACGACGCTCGACACGTCGACGTGCCGGTGTCGCCGAACGTCGGGTGGGTCCGTCACCGGTGCGCCGACGAACGCCTCGAGGTCCGCACGCATGATGCGGTACTGCTTCCCGATGCGGACCGCCCGCAGCCGCCCGTCGCGCACGTAGCCGCGCACGGTGCGCACGTGCAGCCCGAGCCGCTCGGCCACCTCTTCCGTCGAGTAGAGCGGGGTGGACATGTTGTTACCCTAACGGCCTCTTGTGGGCGCTTCGTAGGTAATTTTGGGTAACAACCAGGAGCAGTGGTTCGAGCGTGTCGCGGGGCGCGAAGCGCGCCACCGTGGCGATCGCGATGAACCGGACCGAGCGCTGAACAACCAAGACGATGGGTAGGACAGGAAGCCGAGGGCACGCTCGTGCATCCGGCCCTCAGTCGGTTTTGACGGCGACGGCGGGGTGATCTCGAAGCGGGAATCCCTGGCCGGCTCGGAGGCGTCAGCCGCCGAGGTCGTCCAGTCGGCGCAGGTACTCGTCCCGGTCGAGCTGGCCCGCGGCGTAGCGTCGGCGCAGCTCGGCCCGCGCGGGGTCCTCGAGCGGTGCTGCCGGCCGGTTGGTCAGCGAGCGCACGAGCCAGACGATGCCGAGCACGGCCAGGGTGAGCACCGCCAGCCCCACCAGGCCCCAGAGCAGCATCCACCAGCCCATGCCCATCATCCCGTCCATCACGGCCATCGCCTCCCGCGCAGTGCTCCAGTGGGTCCGTTCACCCGCCTACCCACCCCACTCGCGTCAATCCTATGCTACTAAGGAGGTTAGGTATCAGGTGGAGGTGTGTCGTGGGACGTGGTGCCAGGGGCCGGCAGCGGCGGAGTGCGTCGGTGGTGGCGAGCAGGCCCAAGCCGTGGGGCACGATCGCCGCGGTCGGGGTGGTCGTGCTGCTCGCCGCGGTGGTGTTCGGCTATGTCTACGTGCGAGCGGCCGAGAACCGGGAGCTGGCGGCGGCGTTGGAGCCGTTCACGCCCACCGAGGCCAACCCCGATCCCTCGACCGGCATCCCCGGCGTGGTGGTGCGGGAGTTCGAGGGCGCCAACCACGTGGGCGCCTGGCAGCGGGTGGCCTACGACGCGACCCCGCCGTTCGGTGGGCCGCACGACCAGTCGTGGGCGGCGTGCGACGGCGTGGTCTACGACGAGGCGATCCGGGTGGAGAACGTGGTCCACTCGTTGGAGCACGGCGCGGTGTGGATCGCCTACCACCCGGACGAGGTGACCGGCGCCGACCTCGACGCCCTGCGCGACCGGGTGCGGGGCGAGAACTACCTGCTGATGTCACCGGTGCCCACGCTCGACGCGCCGATCTCGCTGCAGTCGTGGGGGCATCAGCTGAAGCTGGACAGCGCCAGGGACGAGCGCATCGACCAGTTCATCGCGGCGTTGCGCACCAATCGCTTCACCCACCCGGAGGTGGGCGCGACCTGCGGCGAGCTGGGCCCCGGCCGGTTCGACCGGGACAACCCGCCCCCCTTCGACCCCACCCCGCCCGGGCCCGACGCCCTGCCGATGACCGGCGCCGGCGCCGGCCAGGACATGCCCGGCGCACCGGCGGGCGAGGGCACCCGATGAGCGGCCCGAGTACCACCACGCTCGTGCCGGAGGCCGGGCCAGCCGCGAGGTCTCCGCGGTGGGTGCGCCTGCTGCTGCTGGCCGGCGCCCTGGCCGCGGCGGTACTCGTGGGCGGCACCGGTGGCCTCCTGCTCGCCGACCACCCCCGCGCCGCCGGCCCGCGGCCCAACGCCGTCGACGTCGGCTTCGCCCAGGACATGACCGTGCACCACCGCCAGGCGGTGACGATGGCGGGCTGGGCGCGCGACCACAGCGACGACCCGGCGATCCGGCAGCTGGCCTTCGACATCGAGCTCGGCCAGACCGAGCAGATCGGGCGCATGCAGGGCTGGCTCGGCTTGTGGTCCCGCGCCGCCATGCCACCCGACGAGCCCATGCGGTGGATGCGCCACGACGACTACGCCCGGCACGCGGCCCCGGGCAGGACCATGCCCGGCATGGCCACCCCCGCCGAGCTCGACCGGCTCCGCTCCCTGTCCGGACCCGAGCTGGACGTCTACTTCCTGCAACTGATGATCCGCCACCACCAGGGCGGCGTGCCGATGCTGCACGCCGCGACCGGCGGCGCCGCTCTCGGCGAGGTCCGCAACCTCGCCCAGCAAATGCTCACCGCCCAGACCGCCGAGACCCGGGCGATGACCGCGATGCTCACCGAACGCGACGCGACTCCGCTCCCGCCGCCCGGCTAGACCCCGTCGCGTGCCGGTTGTCTTTGCCGGGACTTTCTGGCCCCACTTGTCCGCCTAGTCTTGGCCCCAGCAGGGCGTGGAGCGGTGTGGGTTTGGTGCCCGGTGAATGCGGATGTCCGGCGGGGTTGGCCCCACCCTGGATAGGTGAAGTTTGCGGGGGCCTCGCGTGGGCTGGCAGGTGCGTCAGGTGGGACCGGTTAGGTTGTGTGGGCCGGGTGCCCACGGATCCGCCCCCGACAGGGTGGTCCGCCGTGGGCAGCCCGCCCTTTCATGTTTGACCAGGGGCTGCTGGTTCCAACGTGTTGATGGCAGTGTGCGTCAGTCGAGGAATCGCTCGGCGACTACCTGGCCGTGGAACGTTTGTCTGGTCGGAGTGAAGCCCAGCCGGAGGTAGAACTGTTCGGGCCCGTGCGGCTGCGGGACCCAGAGGACGGTGACTCGGGTTTGGCCGCGGCGACGTGCCTCGGCACAGAGTTGTTCGACGGCGAACCGTCCGTATCCGGCGCCTTGGCGGCCGGCTGCGATGTTGAGCCGCCAGATCCCACATCGGAAGAAGTCAACCGGGCTGTCGGGATCAAAGCCTCCCATGATGAAACCGACAAGGTGTTCACCGTCATAAACCAGTCGTGGCCATGCGGATCCAGGTTGGGTGTAGGCCTCGGGGAGAGAGACCGCGACGGGTGCGACGACCTCCTCTTGCTCTGGTTCGACCTTCAGCGCGCAGGCGTCCAGAACATTGTCGGTTGTGACCAGTTCCAGTCGAAGACTCATGGATCGACCTTGGTGGACCACGAACTGCATTGTCCAAGCGGGAATGGGCGAGGTCACAAACTTTCGCCGGGAAAAGCGTGAGCAGCTGGCCTTTGTGTGTTCAGGCCTGGTCGCGGAGCCGGGCTTGGGTGCCGTGGACGCGGTAGGACTGGCTGCCGGTCTCGATGATGTTGGCCTTGAACGTCATCCAGTCGACAATCGCGCGGCTGAACCGCTGGTCGGTGAAGGTTTTCGGCCACTCGGAGAAGGGCGCGTTGGTCGCGATGGCGATGGCGCGGCGTTCGTCCCGGTCGGTGAACAGCTGGAACAGCAGCCTCGCGCCTGCCTTGTCCAGTTCGAGGTAGCCGAATTCGTCGAGGCAGAGCAGGTCAACGCGGTCGTAGCGGGCGTAGACCTTGGTCAGCTGTTTCTCGTCGGCGGCTTCGGAGAGCTCGTTGACCGAGTTCGCCGTGGTGATGTAGCGGACTTTCAGCCCGGCTTCGGCGATCGCGGTGCCGATCCTGACGAGCAGGTGGGTTTGCCGGTGCCGGAGTCGCCGATCAGGCAGAGCGGCTGCCCTGCGGCGACCCAGGCAGGTTCGGTGAGTGTGATGATGATCTCGGGGGGTGACGTTGGGGTTCGCGCTGAAGTCGAAGTCCTCGATCCGCTTGGAGCGTCGGAACTTGGCCTCGCGGACCAGTCGGGTGCGGCGTCGTTCGTCGCGGTGGTCGACCTCGGCTTCGAGCAGTTCCAGCAGGAAGGTCCGGTAGGACGCCTGCTGGCGCATCGACGACTCGGCGATCTCGGCATAGCGGTCGCGGATCGTCGGCAGCGCCAGCGTGCGGCAGGCCTGATCCAGCATCGCGTCGAGACCGTCGACGCCGGGCGCGGTCTGCCCGGCGGGCAGGGTGGTGGTCATGCGGTGGTGCCTTTCTGGCGGCGGGTGAGCAGCTAGTCGTAGATCGCGAGCGACGGCAACGGACGTTCGTGCAGCTCCGGAGCCCGCGAGCGCAGGGAGATCACCTCAGGCCCGGCCGGCTCGCTGGGCGTGGGCATCAGCCTCGGGTCGGTGGTGTCGTCGGTGATGGCGGGCATGATCACGGTGTCGAGGCCCAGTTCGGTGCAGTCGGCGTCGTCGAGCAGCGGGTGGGCGTCGCGATGGGATTTCGCGGCCTTGCGGGACTCGATCGCAACTAGGTCCGGGCTGGTCGACCCGGCCTCCAGCGTCGCGGCGATCCCGGCGGCGACGAACTTGGCGTCCTGGTGACGGTGCTGCAGCAAGACCTCGATCAGCAGCCGGGTGCCGTCGCGGTCGCCGTGGGCTTTGCGTGCGGCTGCCCAGCGACACGACCGACGTGGGTTGCGGCGCACATCGTCGCGGGTCCATCCGGGTGATCAACGCCCTTCACACCATCGTGGGCGTGTCCACATCGGACAGCGTGGGGCCAAAACTCGGCGGACTTCCACGACCGGGGCCCGATCCCTCCGGACAGTCGGGGCAAGAAACCCCGGCAAGAACAGCCGGTCGGATGCTCGGACGCGGGTGCCCACCAGGTGCCCTGGGCGGCGGTGCTGGCGACCGCGCTCGCGCCGCACGGCGACGGGCGGTCCGGGCACCGTGACGGGTTGGGACGTGGTCAGTGGCAGAGTGTGGCGCCCATGGCCACGGGGGCTCCGAGGGCGAACAGGGCGAGGCCGAGCAACAGCACGACGCCCGCCAGCATCGGTGGGGACAGGAGACGGGCGTGCCGGAGCCACGGAGACGCGGGCCCGGGGAGATCGGCGGTCAGGGCGTCGAGCTCGGCGACCGTGCGCGCGCCGTAGGCGAGACCGGCGCGGTCGGCGAACTCGTCCAGGCTCAGCCGCCCGGTGCCGACCTCCCGCCGCAACACCGCCACCGTACGTTCCCGCTCGGCGTCGCTGGCGCGGATACCGGGATCGGCCATCGGCACACTCCTCACTCGGCGTGGGCAGGGAGCCCGGTGGGCATCAGCGCCTGCTGTCCGCGCTTCCGGGGCCGCGGACGGTCCTGAGTCAGCTCGACCTCCTGGTCCCACTCGCACACCAGGCTAATACTAGCCTCCTTAGGAGATTCGTGGGGTCGGTACGATGGCGGGCGTTGGTGTGTGGGAGGCGGACGGAGTCGGATGCGGCGGTTTGGTGAGCTCGAAGCGGCGATCATGGACGTGGTGTGGGCCGCCGAGGAGCGGGTCACGGTGCGCGAGGTGGTCGACGCGTTGCGGGCGAGTCGGTCTCCGGCGTACACGACGGTGCAGACGGTGATGGACATCCTGCACCGCAAGGGTTGGTTGGCGCGGGAGAAGGACGGTCGCGCCTACTCCTACTGGGCGTTGGCCTCCCGTGAGGACTATGCCACGCGGCTGATCGACGACGTGCTGTCCGAGACGCCGGACCGTGCGGCGGTGCTGGCGCGGTTCGTCTCCGAGATGGACCCGGCCGAGGTCGCGGAGCTGCGCCAGGCGCTGGGTGAGGTCACGGCGAAGCGGCGGCGGTCGTGATCGTCGCGTCGCTGCTGTTCGGTTACGCCGCGCTCGCGCTGGTCGCCGGTCCGGTGCTGCTGCGGCGGGCCGGCTGGTTGTCCCGTGCGCCCAGGTTGGGGATCGCCGCGTGGCTGGCGTGGTCGGGTTCGTTGCTGCTGGCGGTGTTGCTCGGCGCGCTGGTGCTGGCGGTGCCCACCGCGCTGGTCAGCCGTGGTCTCGGCGAGTTGCTGCGCGCGTGTGCCATGGCACTGCGGGCCTGGTACGCCACGCCGGGTGGCGCGGTGCTGGCCACCGCCGGGGTGCTGGTCGCCGTCGCCGTGCTGGCCCGGCTCGGCTACAGCGCCGCCACGGTGCTGGGCGGTGTGCGGCGGGAGCGGCGCCGGCATCACGACGCCCTCGCCCTGGTCGGCCGTCCCCATCCGGAGACGGGCAGCACGCTGGTCGAGCACGACCAGCCGGCGGCCTACTGCGTGCCCGGTCGGCCGCACCGGGTGGTGCTCACCACGGCGGCACTGCGCACCCTCGACGCGGCCCAGCTGGCCGGGGTGCTCGCGCACGAGCGCGCCCACCTGCGCGGGCGTCACCACCTGGTGCTCGGCGCGGTCAGCGCGGTCGAGCACGCCTTCCCGCTGCCTCCGCTGCGGACGGCCGCCCGCGAGGTGGGCCGGCTGGTGGAGATGCTCGCCGACGACCACGCCGGCCGCCACGCCGACCGGCTCGACCTCGCCGAGGCGCTGCTTGCGCTGGCCGGCTCGCCCGTCCCGGCGGCCGGGCTCGGCGCCTCCGGCAGCGCCGCGTCCGCCCGCGTCCGCCGCCTGCTCACCCCGTACCGGCCGCTGGGTCGGGCGCGGGGTGTGCTGGCTGGTGCGCTCACCGCGCTCGCGATCGCGTTGCCCGCCACCATCGCCGGGCAACCCGCGCTCGCCGCCCAGCACCTGCCCTACTGTCCGCCCGGCGAGTCCGCGCCCGCCGCACCGGGCTGCGCCGCCGCGGTCGGCCGTGGAGTGCTCGGGTCGGTGGACTGCCCGTCCTGAGCGACGTCGTTGACCGGTCAGGCCGGCCAGCCGGACAGCAGCAGCTCGGCGTGCAGCTGCTGGCGGACCGTCAGGGCGACCACCGCGAGCACGACGGCACCGAGCAGCACCCGCCGCCACGGGCGGGGCCACCGCACGTCCAGCCACCGACCGGTCACCAGGCCGACCGCGGCCCGGGTGAGCAGGGCGAGCGCCGCGGCCGCGAGCGGGAACACCGCCGGGTTGTACGCCGCCGCCGCACCAGGCCGCCCGGCCAGCAGGAGGTAGGTGGCCCGGGTTCCCCCGCAGAGCGGGTCCATGACGCCGACGTAGTGCAGCACCCCGTGCACGTCCACCGGCGGAACCCCGACGATCCGCAGCACCACCGCGCCCACGGCGAACACCACGGCGGCCGTCGTCCAGCCTCGAGCCCGGTCGCGGCCCGACCACGTCACCACGGTGCTCGCTGCCATCCCCGTCTCGGTGCCTCCCGGGTCGACATGTCCGATTTTCGAGCCTAGCGGGGCGTGGTGGACCCCGCGATGCGCGGATCGAGGGGTGCCCCGCCTGGCCGTCCCGTGGACCTTCCCGCGGAACGGTGGCGTTGACCGCTCAGGACCGTGCGCATCCATAGTGGTCGGTGACGGCGCGGCCGGCGTCGGTGAGGGCTCCGCGCAGCCAGGTATGGGCCGGGTCGGTGTCGTACAGGGGGTGCCACCAGAACGCCTCCTTCAGCGGGACGACGCCCCACGGGCACGGCAGGACCCGGATGCCGGCGGCGACCGCGAGCCGGCGGGCGAGCGAGGTCTGCAGCACGGCGACCCGTGAGGTTCCGCTGACGAGGAACGGGACCGCGAGAAAGCTCTCCACCACGATGTGGACGTTCGGCTCGATGCCGAGCATCTGCAGCTGCCGGACGGCCGGGGTGTACGCGGTCGGCCCGCGGTAGGTGGCCACCCACGGGAGGTTCGCGAGGTCGTCGAGCGTGGGCGCGTCGCCGACCACGTCGTTGTCCTCGGACACGACGCAGGACCAGGAGTCCTCGTAGAGGTCGATGGTCGGCAGGTCCGACAGGATGCCGTGCGGCATCACGATCCCGTCCACGGCGCGCAGCGTGTCCTCGATGTTGTCGACGGCCTGCGGCACGTTGTACTCGAACCGCAGGCGGACCTTCGGTGCCTGCCGCGCGACCAGCTCGGCCAGGTGCTCCCCGAGGACGGCCGCGCCGTAGTCGCTGACGATCAGGGTGAACTCGCGTTCGGCGACGGCCGGATCGAAGTCCGGCGCGGCGTCGAAGACCCGCTGGACGCCGACGAGCGCGGCCTTGGTCCGCCCGGCGAGCTGGGCGGCGAGCGCGGTGTGGTGGTAGCGATTCCCGCTGCGCTGCAGCAACTCGTCGCCGAAGTGCCGGCGCAGCCGCGCGAGCGCGGCGCTCATGCTGGGTTGGCTGACCCCCACCCGGTGCGCGGCGCGGGAGACGTTGCGCTCCTCCAGCAGCGCGTCCAGCGCGAGCAGCAGGTTCAGGTCCAGATTGCGCAGGCGGGCCACATCCATGGCAGAACTATAGCTGCTGTCTATAGCGACGATAGGAAATTGCCGGTTCCCCGATAGTGATCCGTGCCGCACTGTTGTCGCGTCACCTCCTCCACACCATCCGGAGCACGCCATGGCAACGCAGAACGTCCTCGTGGTCGGCGCCGGCGCCGCCGGGGCCGCCACCGCGATCCTCCTGGCGGAGGGAGGCCTGAATGTCGACCTCGTCGACGTCGAACCCAACGTCAGCACCAGGGGCTCGGGTGTCACCCTGCAGGGCAACGCCCTGCGCGTGCTGCGCCGGCTCGGCGTCTGGGAGCGGGCACGCGGCGAGGGCTTCGCCTTCGACACGCTCGGGCTGCGCGCACCCGACGGAACCCTGCTGGCCGAGTTCGACGACGTCCGCACGGGCGGTCCGGAGCTTCCGGCGACGCTGGGCATGCACCGGCCCACGCTCGCGCGGATCCTCGTCGAGCGCGCCGCCGAGGTGGGCGCCACGGTCCGCTTCGGCACGACGTGCGCGGTGCTGGCGCAGGACGGCGACGGCGTGGACGTGACCTTCGCGGACGGCACGACGGGCCGCTACGACCTGGTCGTGGGCGCCGACGGCGTGCGGTCCCGGACCCGCCACCAACTCGGCATCCAGCTGGAGACCCGGCGCACCGGCATGGGCATCTGGCGGGCCTTCACGCCGCGGCCGCCGAGCGTGACCCGGACCGACCTCTACTACCACGGACCCTGCTACATCGCCGGCTACTGCCCGACCGGCGAGGACTCCCTGTACGCGTACCTGGTCGAGGACGTGCGCGACCGCGGCACCCTCTCGCCGGACGAGGCGCTGAAGGCCATGCGCGAGCTCGCCGAGGCCTACCACGGTCCCTGGGACGACGTTCGGGACAACCTGACCGACTCCTCGGCGATCAACTACACCTGGTTCGAGGCGCACGTGCTCGACGCGCCGTGGAACCGCGGCCGGGTGGTGCTCATCGGCGACGCCGCGCACACCTGCCCGCCGACCCTCGCCCAGGGCGCGGCCCAGGCTCTCGAGGACGCCGCCGTGCTCGCCGAGCTGGTGCTGGCCGCGGGTGACGTGTCGGGCGAGCTGTGGGCCGAGTTCACCGAACGCCGCTTCGCGCGAGCCAGGACCGTCGTCGAGGCGTCCGTCCAGCTCGGACAGTGGCTGCTCGATCACGAGGAGGGTGACGTTCCCGGCCTGCTGGGCCGCATCTCCCAGATGGTCAGCGAACCCGCCTGAGAGGAAGGAGAACCACCATGACCGACCGGCTCATCACGCACCTGCGGCACCTCGACATCGCGGTGCCCGACTACGCCAGGCAGGTCGAGTTCTACACGAACCTGTGGGGACTCACCCCGATCGCCGCCGACTCCGGGATCACGTTCCTGGCCGCCGAGGGCTCGCCGGAGCAGTACGTGGTGCGGCTGCGCGAGGCCGAGGAGAAGCGGCTCGACCTGATCGCGTTCGGCGCGGCCGACCAGGAGTCCGTCGACGCGCTCGCGCACCGGCTCGGCACCGCCGGAGTGCGGCTGGTCAGCGAGCCAGGAAAGCTGCGGACCCCCGGCGGGGGCTACGGGTTCCGCTTCTTCGATGTCGACGGTCGGACGGTCGAGGTGTCGTGCGACGTCGCGGTGCGGCAGCACCGCAGGGTGGAGGAGAAGGAGGCCATCCCGGTCAAGCTGTCGCACGTCGTCATCAACTCCCCGGACCCGGAGCGGACCAGGGCGTTCTACGAGCGGCACCTCGCCTTCGCGCTGTCGGACACGCTGTTCCACCCGAAGCTCGGCGAGGCGATGTACTTCATGCGGTGCAACCCGCAGCACCACAGCCTCGCCGTCGCGCGCGGCCCGCACGTGTCGTTGCACCACGCCTCGTTCGAGATGCGCGGCATCGACGAGTACATGCGGGGCACCGGCCGGCTGCTCCGCGCGGGGGTGAAGAAGGTGTGGGGACCCGGGCGGCATCTCGCGGGCAACAACACCTTCAGCTACTTCCTGGACCCGCACGGCAACACGGTGGAGTACACCACCGAGCTGGAGCTGCTGGACGAGGACACCTGGCACCCGCACCTCTACGATTTCACCCAGCCGGAGGTATCCGACCAGTGGGGGACGGCCAATCCGATGGACGAGTTCGTGGCGGCCGAGTCGTTCAACGACCCCGACCGTGGCGTGTTCGTCGCCCCACCGGTGTGAGGAGGCCGAGGTGCGTTTCGTCACGGCCGAGTACCGGGGAGCCGCCGTGTGCGGTGTCCTCGATGGCGACGAATGGTGCCCGATCCCCGGCGGCGCCACGCTGCTGGATCTGCTGCGCTCCGGCTCGCTCCACTTGGCCGGGGACCGGGCGGCGCGTGGTGGGGTCCGCGTTCCCGTCGACGAGCTGCGGCTGCTCGCGCCGCTGGAGCCACCGTCCATTCGCGACTTCGTCGCCTTCGAGGAGCACGTCGAGGGTGTGCGGCGGTCGGTCGACGGTGCGGTCGGGGTGCCGCCCGAGTGGTACGCGGCACCGGCCTTCTACTTCAGCAACCCCTACGCCGTCACCGGGCCGCATGACGACATCCCGGTGCCGCCCGGCTGCCGGGTGCTCGACTTCGAGTTGGAGGTCGCCGCCGTCATCGGCCGTGCCGGCGGCGACCTGACCGCGGAGCGGGCCAGGGAGCACATCGCCGGGTACACGATCCTCAACGACTGGTCGGCCCGCGATCTGCAGGCACGCGAGACGAAGGTCGGCCTCGGCCCGGCCAAGGGCAAGGACTTCGCCACCACGCTCGGCCCGTGCCTGGTCACCGCCGACGAGCTGGAGCCCTACCGCGACGGCGACGGCTTCCTGGCGCTGGACCTTCGGGTGTCCGTCAACGGCGTCGAGGTGGGCCAGGATCTGCTGGCCAACATGGGCTGGCCGTTCGAGGAGTTGGTGGCGCACGCCTCGCGCGGCACCGTGGTGCGGCCCGGGGACGTGCTGGGCTCGGGCACCTGCGGCAACGGCGGCTGCCTCGCGGAGTGGTGGGGCCGCCACGGCGAGGCCGACCCACCGCCGCTGGAACCCGGTGACGTCGTCGAGATGACCGTGGAGGGCATCGGCACGATCCGCAACCGAATCGTGCCGGGGGTGGATCTCCCGCCCGTGCCGGCCGCGCGGGTGAGGCCACGTGACCGCGACTGCCGGACATGAGCCCCGGCCGCGCTGACCGGGCGCTTCCCGGTCACCTCCCCGGCGCGACGTTCGTCGCCGGCGCCGAGATCCCCGCGACCGACGGGATGGCCGCGCGCGGCGGAGACAAGTCGATCAGCGACGCCGCACGGTCGGACGTGTGAGCGGAAAGGACGAACATGTTCGAGTACTTCCCCGGAAACTACGTGTGGAACCTCGCGGTGGTCGCCACGTTGAACAGCGGCGGCCTCATCGACGAGGTCGACCGCGCCTGCCGGCCCATCCGCGAGGCCGCCGCGCGGGGCTCCGACGTGGGCACCGCGGAGTTCCTGCGCGCCTGGACCGACGTGGTCGACGACCTCGAGGCACAGGCCGTGGCCGACGAAAAGGCCGGGCACCCGCGCAGCGCGGGTCAGAAGTACCGCAGGGCCACCAACTACCTGCTCCAGGCCGAGCGGATGCAGAGCGCCCACGCTCCGGAGCGCCCGGCCGTCTACCGGCGCTGCCTCGATCTGCTGCGGCGCTCGCTCGAGCTCGCCGACCCCGCGACCACCAGGGTGGAGGTCCCGTTCGAGGGCACCACCCTGCCCGCCTACTTCACCGACGCCTCCACTGGAGGGCGGCCCGCGCCGTGCGTGGTGATGTGGAACGGGTTGGACAGCACGAAGGAGCACATGTACCTGTCGGGCTTCCCGCGCGAGCTGGCGGCGCGGGGTGTCTCGACGCTGATGGTGGACTGCCCGGGCAGCGGTGAGGCGCTGCGGATGGGCGGCCTGACCGCCCGCGTCGCGACCGAGGGCTGGGCCGCCGCGTGCGTGGACCACCTCGAGCGGCGGGACGACGTCGACGCGCGCCGGATCGGCATCGTCGGCTGGTCGCTCGGGGGCTACTACGCGCCGAGGGCCGCGGCCTTCGAGAAGCGCCTCGCGCTGTGCGTCGCCTGGGGTGCCAACCACGACTGGGGCGCGGTGCAGAAGCGCAGGCTCGAACGGGAGGGGGAGAACCCCGTTCCGCACTACTGGGACCACGTGCTGTGGGTCTGGGGCCAGCCCGACATCGACACGTTCATCGAGAAGGTCGAGGACGTCCACCTCGACGGTGTCGTCGACGAGATCACCGTGCCGTTCCTCGTCGTGCACGGCGAGAACGACCGGCAGATCCCGCTCGAGTACGCGTACCGTTCCTACGAGCGGGCCGTGCGCAGCCCCAAGCGCGACCTGCGGGTCTTCACCCGCGCGGAGGGCGGGGCGGAACACATCGGACTCGACCACCTGCCGCACGTCGGTGTGTTCATCGCCGACTGGATCACCGACACCTTCGCGGAGGGCCACGTGATCGACGATCGCGAGGCCCCCGAGCACGCGGACCGGCCGGGTGCGGGCGCCCCGCCGGCCACGGAGCTGCCATGACCGGGACGTTCGACCGCACCGACCCCGAGGGCGCCATCGCGGCGATGGCCGAGCGCTGCTCCAACTGGGGTCGCTGGGGCGCCGACGACGTGCGTGGCACCCTGAACTTCCTCGACGAGGCGAAGCGCCGCGACGCCGCGGGTCTCGTCCGGCGCGGGGTGGCGTTCTCGCTGTCACAGCCGTTCGACATGCACGGCCCGCAGAAGGGGTGGCGGCGCCGCACCAACCCCGTCCACACGATGCTCGACACGGGAACCGACGCGGCCGCGGGAGTCCAGGGCTTCCCGCACGGGATCGGCGGCGCCGACGACGTGATCAGCATGCCGCTGCAGTGCTCCACGCAGTGGGACGGGCTCGGGCACATCTTCGACCACGGGATCGCGTGGAACGGGCGCCCCGCGGGGGAGGTCGTGACCTCCCAGGGCGATCAGGTGACCGGCATCGAGACGGTGGCCGACGCCATCGCGGGCAGGGGAGTGCTGCTCGACGTCGGCCGCGCGTTCGGCGACGAGGGCGAGCTGCCCGACGGGTTCGCCATCACCGAGGAGCAGCTCACCGCGACCATCCGGCGCCAGGGGGAGACGTCCCGGGTGGGCCGAGGGGACATCGTGCTCGTGCGCACGGGACAGCTCACGCGGGCCCGGCGCGAAGGGTGGGGTGACTACGCCGGCGGCCCCGCGCCCGGCCTGTCCTTCACGACCGCGGGGTGGCTGCACCGCAGCGAGATCACCGCGATCGCCACCGACACCTGGGGCTTCGAGGTCCGGCCCAACGAGTTCGACGACGCCTTCCAGCCCCTGCACCAGGTCGCGATCCCCCACATCGGACTGTTCATCGGCGAGATGTGGGACCTGGACGCGCTCGCCACGAGCTGCAGCGCGGACGGGAGCTACGAGTTCTGGCTCACCGCGGCGCCACTGCGCGTCACGGGTGCCGTCGGCGCACCCGTCAACCCCATCGCCGTGACGTAGGGTGAGCGCCGCTGAGGGACTGCCAGTGAACGACGACGAGGGCAAGGGAAGCCGACACCGGACGCTGCGGCTCGTGGTGCTCATCGTCGCGGGAGTGATCCTCGGTCATGTGGGTCGCCGCGGCACTGTTCGAGCGTGATCCGGCGCTCGGAACGGACGATCTTCTCACCACGCTCGGGTCCCTGCGTTCGAGGTGAGCGCCCGCCGGCTCGAGCACGAGTTCGCCGCGCCGGTGCGGCACGGCGAAGTCGACTCAAACCTCCGCCGCCTCGAATACCCCATATCGGGCAGGGAGCCCGTTATCGGGCACCGCTCACCCGGTTCCGCACCGTGATCTCTGTGGACTACCCTGAATCTGGTCGGCCGGTCGTGCGCTCGTGACGGACGGAGCCGACGCCCGCGGTGAGCGTCCGGCGACGCCATCGCGCATGGGCGGCTCGCCGCCCTCGCCGCCCTCGCCGCCCTCGCCGCCCTCGCCGCCCTCGTGGCCGGCGATCCCCCCTCACACCCAGCGCACCCCTCGGGCCGCGCGAGCGGCCGCGCCCGAACGTCGAAAGGACACCGCGCCGTGCCCACCGGCACCGCCTCCGACGCCACCACCGTGCCGCCCGCCGCACCGGCCCGCGCGAACACGTCCCGGGCCGTGGCCGCGGCCGCCGTCGCGCTCGCCCTCACCGCACCCGGGCAGACCGCCGCGGTGTCGGTGTTCGTCGACCCGATCATCGACGACCTCGGTGTCTCCCGCTCCGCCGTCTCCACCGCCTACCTCGTCGGTTCGCTGGCGGGCACGTTCGTCATGCCCTTCCTCGGCCGCCTGATCGACCGCTTCGGACCCCGCCGGATCATGGCCGCCATCGCGGTCTGCTTCGGCGCGATCCTCGTCGCGGGCAGCCTCGCCACCGAGATCATCGGGCTCACCGCCGCCTTCGTCGGCATCCGGGTGGGCGGCCAGGGAGCGCTCAACCTGGTCGCCACCACCACGGTGGCCATCTACGTGCACCGCCGCCGCGGGTTCGCCATCGGGGTCAGCTCCGCGATCGGCACCGCGGGGATCTCCCTGGCCCCGGTGCTGCTGGAACGCCTCGTCGCCGCCTGGGACTGGCGGACGGTGTGGATCTGGGAAGGCGTCGCCGTCTGGGCCCTGGTGGTCCCGGCGGCGCTGCTGCTCCTGCCCCGCCGCCCGCCGGCTCGCCCGGAGACCACCGACACATCCGCCGAGCACCACGGTCCGCTGCCGCTGGTGGACTGGACCCTGGCCCAGGCCATGCGCACCGGCATGTTCTGGGCCGTGGCCGCCGGGGTCGCCGTCTGCGCGCTGGTCACCACCGGCCTCAACTTCCACCAGGTGTCCCTGCTCGGCGAGCGCGGCCTCACCCCCACCCAGGCCGCGGCGACGTTCCTCCCGCAGACCATCGCCGGACTGGTCGCCACCTTCGGCCTCGGCTGGTTGGCCGACCGCTTCTCCGACCGGGTGCTGATCGTGATCACCATGCTGCTGCTCGCCGCGGCCACCGCCGGGGCGGGCTGGGCCAGCCCCGGGCTGCCCGCCGTGCTCTACGGCGTCGCGCTCGGCGCCTGCGCCAACGGCATCCGCACCCTGGAGGCGGTCGCCTTCCCCCGCTGCTTCGGACTGCGCCACCTCGGCGCCATCCGCGGCGTGGTGCACTCCGTCACCGTCGGCGCCTCCGCCTTCGGCCCGCTGCTCGTCGCGCTCGGCCGCGCCTCCGCCACCAGCTACCGACCCGCCCTGCTGGCGCTCACCACGCTCCCACTCGCGGTCGTCCTCGCCGCCGCCCTGGTCCGCACCCCACCATCGGCACCACCCGCCCGGGAATCCGCGGCGTGACGTCGGCGCCGCGTCGACCGGCGGTCAGACTGATCCGGATCGGCTCGTCGGCGTCGTTGGTGAGGCTCCGGTGGCGTGCCCGCCGCGCCACCGGCCGTCATCGACCTGGTGAATGGACTGCCGTGCGCTGCCCGGCCCCGCCGGTTGCGGCAGTACGACCAGAACCAGCCCGGTCCTCGGCGAGCGCGCGGCTGCGCGCCATCAGCTCGGCCGGCGGCGCCCTGACCGCTGTTGTCCCGTCAGCTCGAACCTCTGCGTCCCACGAGATGGAAGACGCGGCTGAGTTGGCGGTAGGGGTCTCGTCGGCTGGCTTCGAGTTCGACTGCGGCCGTCGCCGCTACCTGCTGTGCATCGCTTGGGTCCAACTCGGCTCCGCTGAACTCGAGCCAGTCGACGAACAGCCATACCCCGTACCAGCACAGTGGCTCCACGCCACGGCTCCGGATGAGCTCGCTGAGTTCTTCCACCGTGTCGGCTCGGCTCGGCACTCCCAGCACGCCGATCCCGGTTCTGGCGTCGAAGGCCGCCAGGGCGTCGGCCCAGCGCCGTTCCAAGGCCGGGCGCACCGCCGTCGTCTTGGCGTTGCCCGTCATGATCGAGACGACGCCACCGGCGGCGGCGCACCGGCACAACTGGTTGACCAGCGGCCCCGGCTGCTCCTGGTATCCGAGCACGCCATGACACAACACGGCGGCGAAGCGTTGACCATTCACCGCGTCGTCGGCGTTCTCGCCGTCGGCCGGCAAGAGCGTCACCCGTCGCTGGACCTCGGCTGGCAGCCGCTGGAGTCGCTGTCGAGCTTTGTCCAGCATCGCCGACGACGGGTCGAGCAATGTTACGTCGTAGCCGGCCTGGGCCAGCGGAAACGATTGATGGCCCGCGCCGCCGCCGACATCGAGCACGGGCGCTGGAGGCGGTGGCAAATGCTCCAGCAGTTGCTGGTGCATTACATAGGTGCGCACGTACCCCTTCACTGAGGCATAGGCATCATCGGCGAATTGGTCAGCCAATCTGCCCCAGATGTCATCGCCCACCACACCAAGATACCAGTGGAATCGTTGTGGCTGGACGGACGGGCGGAATGGAACGGCGATGCCGATGATGGACGCCAGGGTGATCTGGGTGGCTCCAGCCCTGTGGCCGGCCTCGTGCAGATCGCGCGTTGACGTGCGGAAGAACGTCGTCGCCGCCTCCCGGTCCGAGGCGTGCCACGACGCGACGTCGATGGTGGCTTCCACCCCGGTCAGATCGCCCGCCGGGCACGGGCGCACGTGGCCGTGCGCCGACCACGCGGCACCGTCTCCCCGGCCGAGGCCCGTGCCGCGCTCCAGGCCTTGCCACGAGCGGCTCCCCATTCGCTGAGGAGGTGCCGTGGGAGCGGGGGCGCGTCGAGCGCACTGGGTCGAGCCGGTCGGTAACCGAGGTCGAGCACCGCCAGGGGACCTCCGACACCCCTGCTGGCGCGGTCATCGGTGCGCTACTGGTGGTCGTCGTCAGTGGGCGCGACGGCGATCGCACCGCGGGCCTGGGCGTTCGGCGACGCCCAGGGGTGAAGGCCGGCTGGTAGGCGCGGCGGAGCAGGCCGAGCGGGTTGGAGGACGGAACGGACGTTTGACTCGTTCCGTACCGGGAATCACCGGATCAGCGATGCCGACGTCATGAGAGACACGTTCCGTTTGGCGAGAGGGTTCTACCTGCGATGACCACTACTGAGGGCTCCCTGGCGCCACCATCGAGGGAGGGGCGGGGCGGTGACTTCACGGCACTGGTCCAGCTGGTCAAGCGCACGGGCCTGCTGCGCCGGCGCTATGGCTACTACGCGGTAAGGATCGCGGTCAACACCGTGCTGCTGGCCGCGGGCGTCGGCGCCTTCGTGTGGCTCGGCGACTCGTGGTGGCAACTGCTCACGGCCGCCTACCTCGCGGTGGTGCTCACCCAGTTCGCGTTCATCGGCCACGACGCCGGGCACCGGCAGATCTTCCGATCCCGTCGGCACAATGACCTGGTCGGCCTCCTGCACGGTGCGGTCACCGGAATCAGCTATCGATGGTGGGTTGGCAAACACAACCGGCACCACGCCAATCCCAACCACGAAGACGACGACCCCGACATCGAACTCCCTGCGCTCGCCTTCAGCCGGGAGCAGGCTCGCACCAAGCGCGGTGTGTACCGGTGGATAGCCCGTCATCAGGCGGCTCTGTTCTTCCCGCTGCTGCTCGCCGAGGCGGTGATGCTGCGCATCGCCAGCGTCCGCGCCGTCCTGCGCCGTGAGGTGGGCACCCCCTGGCTCGAGGCCGGGCTGTTGATCACCCACGTCACGGGTTACCTGGTCGCGGTGTTCCTCGTGCTGTCCCCGCTCAAGGCGATCATGTTCATCGTCGTGCACCAAGGGCTGATGGGTGTGTACCTGGGGTGTTCCTTCGCCCCGAATCACAAGGGCATGCCCATCCTGGCCAAGGACGAGAAGCTGGACTTCTTACGCAAGCAGGTCCTCACCTCCCGCAACGTCATCGGTGGCCGGTGGGTGGACTTCCTCCTCGGCGGCCTGAACTACCAGATCGAACACCACCTGTTCCCCAGCATGCCGCGACCCAACCTGCGCCGAGCACAGCCCCTTGTGCAGCGGTTCTGCGCTCGGCACGGCATCTCGTACAGCCAGTGCGGGCTGTTGGCCTCCTACGCCCAGGTCCTGCGCCACCTCTACGACGCGGGCGAACCCCTACGCGCGGCTACCCGTCGAGCACGGGCCCACTCCTGAACACCGTGCCACGGGCGAGCCCGACCGGTTCCACCCCGCCAGGCCGCGCCGGCCGGACGGGGCATGGCCGGCGACGCTCAGTGCCGTCACTGCCGACCGGCAACGGTCGGGATCGGCCTGGCCGGGGAGGTCGCCTGCGGCGGGAGGTGAACCAGCCAGACCTGGGTGTCGCGTTCCGAGCCGACGAGTAGCGATGTGTGGTCGTAGTAGTTGACCGACTCGCCCTGCCGTTGGCTGGGCAAGGTGACCTGCGCCCGCAGCGAGCCGGTCGTGTCGTAGACGTGCGCGATGTCGGGGGCCGAACGGCTTGCCGGTGCGCAGGACGTAGGACGTGCCGTCGGGGGAGTAGGCGCCGTCGGTGGCATAGGCCGGAGCGGCCGATACCGGCGTGAGGACGTTGGGCTGGTCGGTGCGCAGCGGTGACGGCGCCTGGTAGAGCGTGCCGTCCGAGCCGCGTTTGCTCGCCACGTACAGCCGATTGGTGCGGGGATCGACGAGCAGGGACTCCGCGTCCCGGGGGCCGTCGGGGTAGCGCAGGGTGAACGTGGTGGGCGTGACGGTGGCGCTGGTGAGCGTGGCCGGCTCGGGGACCCGGTACACGGTCACCTCGCTGCGACCGCCCGGAGAAACCAGATCCGGACGCCACGGCCGGTCGGGGCGGGTGGCCGAGTGCGGGCGGTAGTCATCAGCCCAATGTGTAAGCCCCACCGGGGCAGGGCAACAGTTGATGCCACATTCGCAGGTCGCCATGCCGGAAAGGTATACGAACTGCTCGCGCGCCCGTGCCCGGTCGCGGCTCCGCGGCGGCGATGACCTGCGGGACAAGGGCTTTGGCGCCCGCGGTGCCGATGCGCAGCGGAGCCGGCCGACGCGCTCGGGAGCCGAAAACCGGCATTGACACGTCCGCGGGCGTCGCCGCACTATTCGGTCCCCTGCCATTCTTCACCCGCGGCCCGATGATCGCGACACCGATTTCCGTCGGGTGCATTCCCCAATAGGAGGGCGATGTGGCCCCGCTGCCGGCCTGGCGCGATCTCGTCATCGCGGTGACTCCGTGCGCGGAACCGAACGCGCGAATGGCCGCGGCCGCGGTCCGCTCCGGAGCCATCGGTGTGCTCGACCTGGGGCACGACGCGGCGCGGGCCCGCGCGGCGCTCGCCGCGATGGCCGAGGAGGTGCGCCGGCCGTACGGGGTGCGGGTGTCCGCCCGCTGTCCGTTGCCGCCGACCGAGCTTCCCGAAGCCGTCGACACGGTGATCACCACGCCGAACGGCTCGGCCGGTGGCGGGCCCGGCTCGGGACGCGCCTGCTCGCCGAGGCCACCACCCCCGAGCAGGCCCTGGACGCCGTGCGGGCCGGCGCGGACGGGGTGATCGCCAAGGGGTGCGAAGCCGGCGGGTCGGTCGGCCCGACGACCACCTTCATCCTGCTGCAGCGCGTGCTGGCCGACCCGGCCGTCGACGCGCCGGTGTGGGCGTGGGGTGGGATCGGACCGCACACCGCCGCGGCCGCCGTCGCCGGGGGTGCGGCCGGGGTGGTGCTCGACACGCAGCTGGCCCTCACCGCCGAGGCGGGGCTGCCGGAGCCGGTCGCCGCGGCCATCCGCGCGATGGACGGCAGTGAGACGACCGTGGTCGCGGGGCACCGCGTGTTCGTCCGGCCCGACCTGCCGACCGACGAGCTCGCCACCCGGCTCCCGGACTGCCTCGGCGCCCGCGACCTGCGCACCCACCTGCTTCCCGTCGGTCAGGACGGAGCGTTCGCCGCGGGGCTGGCCGATCGGCACCGCGGCACCGGCGGCGTGATCCGGGCCGTCCGCGCCGCGATCTCGGCGCAACTGTCCACAGCGGACCGACGAGGGCCGGACACGGTCGCGCAGGGACCGATGACCAGGGTGAGTGACCAGCCGGCATTCGCGGCCGCCGTGGCCGACGAGGGTGGACTGCCGTTTCTCGCGCTCGCGCTGTCCACCGGTGAGCAGACCCGGCGCCTGCTCACCGAGACCGCCGATCTCCTCGGCGACCGGCCGTGGGGCGCCGGGATCCTCGGTTTCGTCCCACCCGAGCTGCGGGCGGCGCAGCTGGCGGCGCTCACCGCGGTCCGGCCGCCCTACGCGCTCATCGCCGGTGGCCGCCCCGCGCAGGCCGCACCACTGGAGGCGGCCGGTGTCCGCACCCACCTGCACGTCCCCTCACCCGGCCTGCTCGACCGGTTCCTGCGCGAGGGGGCTCGCCGCTTCGTGTTCGAGGGCCGGGAATGCGGCGGGCACGCCGGGCCGCGCGGGAGCTTCTCGTTGTGGGAGGCCCAGATCAGCAGGCTGCTGGCCTACCTGGACCAGACGGGCGCCGATCCGGCCACGGTGCACGTGCTGTTCGCCGGTGGGGTGCACGACGCGCGTTCGGCGGCGATGGTCGTCGCCGCGGCCGCCCCGCTCGCCGCGCGCGGGTCCGCGGTGGGCGTGCTGATGGGCACCGCGTATCTCTTCACCGAGGAAGCGGTGGCGGCGGCGCCATCCAGCCCGAGTTCCAGCGGGTGGCACTGGACTGTGCCCGCACCGTCCTGCTGGAGACCTCGCCGGGGCACACCACCCGCTGCGCCGACAGTCCGTATGTCGACACCTTCACCCGCAGCCGGGAGCGCCTGCTGGCGGACGAGGTATCCGCGCAGGACAGGTGGGCCGAGCTGGAGCGGCTCAACCTGGGCAGACTCGCGCGCCGCGAGCAAGGGCCTGCGCCGCACTCCGGACGGCCTGGAGCGGGTCGGCCCGGACGAGCAGCACCGCGAAGGCATGTTCATGATCGGCGACGTCGCCACGCTGCGCGCCGGCACCACGACGATCGCGGCCCTGCACGCCGACGTCACCACCGGCGCGCAGCGGATGCTCGCCGCCCGCGCGGCCGAGCTCGCCCGGCCCGCCAGGCCCGAGCCGTCGGCGGACCCACTCGACATCGCGATCGTCGGCATGGCCTGTGTGTACCCGGAGTCGAAGGACCTGGCCGCGTACTGGCGCACGGTGGTGACGGGCGTCGACGCGGTCGGCGACGTCCCGCCCGACCGCTGGGACACCTCGCTCTACCACGACCCGGATCCGGCCCTCGCCGGGCGGCGCACCCCGTCGACGTGCGGCGGTTTCCTGCCGGCGACGCCGTTCGACGCGCTCGCCTACGGCATCCCCCCGACGTCGCTGGGCAGTATCGAGGCCGTCCAGCTGCTCGCGCTGGAGGTGGCCACGCGGGCGCTGGCCGACGCCGGGTACGCCGACCGGGAGTTCGACCGGGAACGCTGCTCGGTGATCTTCGGCGCCGAGGCGGGCAGCGATCTGGCCAACACCTACGGCTTCCGCTCGCTGTACCCGGGCTACCACGGCGAGCTGCCCGGTGAGCTCGACGCGCACCTGCCCGAACTGACCGAGGACTCCTTTCCCGGCGTGCTCGCCAACGTGATCGCCGGGCGGATCGCCAACCGGCTCGATCTCGGCGGGGTGAACTACACCGTCGACGCGGCCTGCGCCGCCTCGCTGGCCGCGGTGGACCTGGCCGCGAAGGAACTGTGCACCGGCGGCAGCGACCTCGTGCTGTGCGGTGGCGCGGACGTGCACAACGGCATCAACGACTATCTGATGTTCTCCTCGGTGCGGGCACTGTCGCCGACCGGCCGCTGCCGCACGTTCGACGCCACGGCCGACGGGATCGCCCTCGGCGAGGGTGTGGCCTGCGTCGTGCTCAAACGGCTCGCCGACGCCGAGCGCGACGGCGACCGGATCTACGCCGTCCTCAAGGCGGTCGCGGGCTCCAGCGACGGCCGCTCGCTCGGGCTCACCGCACCTCGCCCGGAAGGCCAGCGCCGCGCGCTGACCCGGGCCTACGCCCGGGCCGGGATCGAGCCCGGCGAGGTGGGGCTCGTCGAGGCACACGGCACCGGCACCGTCGTCGGCGACCGCACGGAGTTGGCCACCCTCACCGAGCTGTTCGCCGGCACCGCGCCCGCGGCGTGCGCACTGGGCTCGGTCAAGTCGCAGATCGGCCACACCAAGTGCGCCGCCGGACTGGCCGGGCTCATCAAGGCGGCCAGGTCGGTGCACACCGGGATCCGGCCGCCGACGCTGCACCTGCGCGAGCCGAACCCCTTCTGGGAAGCCGACACCAGCCCGTTCTTCTTCGACACCGAGGCGCGACCGTGGGTGGCCCCGCCCGAGCGGCGGGTGGCCGGGGTGAGCGCGTTCGGCTTCGGTGGCACCAACTTCCACGCCGTGCTCGCCGGCTACCCCGGCGCGCCGGAGCCGGCGCACGGCCTCGACGAGTGGCCCGCCGAGCTCTTCCTCTTCCGGGGCGTCGACGCGGCGCACGCCCGGCAGGCGATGGACCGGCTGGCCGAGCGGATCGCCGCGAACGACGCCGCGGGCAGGCCGTGGCCGCTGCGGGACCTGGCGGCGGGCTGCTGCGCCGACTCCGAAGGCCCCGTGCTGGCCGCGTTCGTCGCGCACGATCTCGACGACCTGGCCGCCCGGCTCGAGCGGGCGCGGGCCGGTGCCGGCGGAGCCGGAATCCACCACCGCCGCGACCCGGCGGCGGAGGTCAGCAAGGTCGCGTTCCTGTTTCCCGGGCAGGGAAGCCAGCGACCGGGCATGCTCACCGACCTCTTCGTCGCCTTTCCCCGGCTGCGCCGGGTGCTCCACCAGGCCGACGCGGGGACGGTGTCGGCGATGTTCCCGCCCGCGGCGTTCACCGCGCGGGACCGGGCGCGGCAGCGGGCCGCCGTCACCGACACCCGCGTGGCGCAGCCCGCGCTCGGAATCGCCGGTGCCGCCGTGCACGACCTGCTCCGCACCCTCGGCGTGCGCCCGGATCTGGCCGCGGGGCACAGCTACGGCGAGCTGACCGCACTGTGGTCGGCGGGTGTGTTCGACACGGGCACGCTGCTCGAGCTGAGCACCGCGCGGGCGGCGGCGATCCTGGCCGCCGCCGGCGGCGATCCCGGCACGATGGCCGCGGTCAAGGCCGATGCCGACACCGTGGCCGGTGTGCTGACCGATCCGTCCGTGGTGATCGCCAACCACAACGCGCCCGGCCAGTGCGTGATCTCCGGGCCGACCGTGGCGGTCGGCGCGGCGGTCGACGCGCTGCGCGCCGCCGGGCACGCCGCGGAGGGCATCCCGGTAGCCTGCGCGTTCCACAGCCCCGTGGTCGCGGATGTGGCCGCGGTCCTCGCCGAGCGGCTCGCCGGCACCGAGCCGGCGGCACCCGCGTTCGGCG
Organism: Amycolatopsis arida; assembly: GCF_900115565.1. Classification (GTDB taxonomy): domain Bacteria; phylum Actinomycetota; class Actinomycetes; order Mycobacteriales; family Pseudonocardiaceae; genus Yuhushiella; species Yuhushiella arida. The sequence goes on from NZ_FOWW01000013.1 coordinate 88,191, forward strand.
TCTGGTCGACCGTGACCGCGGCGGCCTACCCCGACGACCCCGCCGCGGTACGACCAGGCGGTGTGGCTCGACGACGACACGCTGCTGTACGTGCTGCCCGGCAACCTGCGCGGCGATGTGTGGGCCGTGCCCGCGGACGGTTCCGGCAGGCCGCGGAAGCTGATCGAGAACGCGCTGACTCCTGCCGTCGTCCGGTGACCGGGCGGTGTCACCCCTGGCCACCGCCGCCTCGATTGTCTCGTTCGCTGTCGGCTCGTGCCGTCGCCACGTCGTAGGCAAGGCCGTCCTTTCGGCATCCTGTCTCAAGATCGTTCGACGTCCTCGATCGGCTCGGTGGTGCCGGCGGCCACCAGCACTTCGGTGCCCGGCACGAGACTGTTGATCTCGCACAGCTCGACAACGCGATCACCCCGTGCGCCAGGAAACGTTGACGAGGTGCGGCTGTGGTTCCGGGACGACCGGGCGGGCAACCGGGACCTGGCGTCGTCGTTCTACAACGTCCAGTACTGGATCGATAGTTCGTGGTTGAACGCCGTTGTACACGCCAAGGCGCTGGCCACGCCGCGCCAACTACACTGTCGTTCGGTTCACCCCGGTGGGCACGCAACGCCTTCGGATCCAGTTCACCCACGCGGCGGGATTCCCGACGGGCTTCCGCTCTGACGGAGGTGAAGGTCCACAACCGCGACGGGGGCGGCGATCCCCTCTCGCCGAAAGGTTCACGGGGCGTCGAGTCGGAGGAGTCACAGTGGGTTACTTCACCGGGCGGGTCGCGGTGATCACCGGGGCAGGCTCTGGCATAGGTCGGGCCCTGGCCGTCGCGCTCGCGGACCAGGGCAGCGTCCTGGCCCTGTCGGATCGTGATGCCGCTGCGGTCGAGGGCACCCGTGACCTGTGTCGGCGGGCGCGGGCGGTCGTGGCCGACACGGTGGACGTCACCGATCGGCACGCGATGGCCGACTACGCCGACAAGATCGTCGCCACGCTCGGTCATGTCGACGCGGTCTTCGCCGTGGCGGGAGTTATCCACACCGGGAGTGTTCTGAGTTCGGAGTTTACCGACATCGAGCACGTGATGAATGTCGACTACTGGGGCGTCGTGAACACCGCGAAGGCATTCTTGCCCCAGCTGATCGCAACGAATCAAGGGCGAGTCGGTCACGTCGTTCCGGTATCGAGTGCGTTCGGTCTGGTGGCGGCGCCGTCGCACGCCGCGTACTGTTCCGCGAAATTCGCCGTGCGTGGGTTCACCGAGGCGTTGCGGCAAGAAATGTCGCTCGGTCGCTATCCTGTTGTGGTGACCGGTGTCTACCCTGGCGGAGTTCGCACCGCGATCATGCGTAACGGGTCGTACGCCGCGGACGAAGATCGAGCCGCGGTGCTGCGACGATTCGACCGGGTGGTCGCGCGCACCGAACCCGCCGATGCCGCCGCGACCATACTCCGCGGGGTGCGGGCGGGCCGGGCACAGGTACTGGTAGGCGCCGACGCGCGGGTGGCAGCACTGGTCGCGCGCGCCCTCGGCACTGCCTACCAACGTGTGCTGCCGGCGTTGCTTCGCCGAATGGTCCGGTGATGCCACGGGCGGCGATGGGTCGGCCGTTCAGGTAGGCGGTACGGACGGCGTCGGTCTCCGTGGCATCCGGCCACGAAGTCTGCGCAAACCCGTTGGCGGACCGCGGCGACCACTGCTACTTTTCCGGAGGCCGTGCGAGAGAACGAGGAGGTGGTACCCGTGAACGTATCGACATGGGTGCTCCCTCCGGGGTCACGGTCGGGCGATAGGTCGTCCGGGAGCGCCGTTCACGAGCACTCCCGAAAGGCACGACCATGCGAGTCACCTCCGAACAGCGCCTCGACGACGGTGTCGTTGAACGCGAATTCACCCTCGGCGAGATCCCGGGCATCCTGTGGACGCCCGCATCCGTACCGGCCCCGCTGATCCTGCTCGGCCACCCCGGCGGACTGCGCAAGATGTACCCCCGACTGGTGGCCCGGGCCCGGCACTCCGCGGCGGAGGGCTTCGCCGCGGCCACCATCGAGCTCCCCGGGAGCGGTGACCGGCCTCGTTCCGCCGCCGCCGAGGAGGCCCGCGCCGACCTGCGCCGGGCGCTGGAGGCCGGCGAGCCGGTCGACGACGAGATCGTCGACCGGCTCGTCCTCCCGCTGGTCGACAAGGCGGTCCCGGAATGGCGGGCCGCCCTGGACTCCCTCCTTTCGCTGCCCGAGATCGGTGGCCCGGTCGGGTACGCGGGAGGGGTGATCGCCATCGGCCTCCGGCTGGCGGTGGTCGAGCCACGCATCTCGGCCGCCCTTCTGTTCGCCGGGAGTTTCGTGCCCCGCACGATGTTCGAGGAGGCCCGGCAGGTCACCATTCCGCTGCAGGTCCTGCTGCAGTGGGACGACGAAGGAAACGACCGGCAGTTGGCCCTGGACCTGTTCGACGCCTTCGGCTCCAAGGAGAAGACGCTGCACGCCAATATGGGCGGGCACACCGGCGTCCCGCGGTTCGAGGGGGACGCCGGGAACCGGTTCTTCGCCCGGCACCTGAAGTGAGGCCGGGACGTCAGGCCGGCAGCAGACGATAGGAGCTGTCGGCCAGGACGCCGCTCATCGAGGGCAGGTCCCGGCCCTCCTCGAGGGCGGTGGCCAGCAGATGCACAACCGCCCCGACCGCGGCGGTACCGGCCATCGGCGGTACCGGCCGGTCGGGGCGGCGCTCGGCCACCAGCGCCTCCATCAGCTGGGCCGGGGGATGGTGGTGGCGTCGCCGGTGGGGGAGCCGAGGACGAGGTGGCCGCTGGGGCACCGCAGGGTCAGTGGGGCCAGGGTGGGGTCGTCGCTGTTGAGTTGTGGGGTGGTGTCCCAGAGTTGGATGTGGATGTCGATGGGGATGAGGTCCTGGGCTCTGGTTGAGGGCGCGACGAGCCGGGCCGCGGGTCGTCGCATCGAAGACCGACAGAACGAGGACGACGCACTGGAAACAGCATGGAAAGAACGCGCGCTGAACGGTGAGGACGCGCTCAAGGCGCCCACAAAGAGATCCTGGCCCAACGGAAACAGATCGGCGAACTCCTCGGGCATATCCGCGATCTGCGGACACACTGGACCGAGGAAGACCTCGCCCGGTAGGCGACGACAACAACACCCTGAAGAAGCAGGTCCGCCTGCTGGCCAACGAAAACCCCTTGAAGCCGAGTGCGCGGCGGCGATGCGGACCTGATGCACGACCAGAGCCCGGCCCGGCGCCTCCGGCGTGCTTGGGGCGGTGATCGCGGAAAAGGGTTTGCGCGGAGGACCGTGATCGGATAGATCTTGCGGCAGGCCCCGGTCCACAGGACCGAGGGCCACGACACCGAGAGGAGGGATAAGCCCATGATGCCCATGATCACTGCGCTTGTGTCCTCCCGGGGCGCGGACCACGCCTGACCCCGGAACGGACAGGGCGCCTTCCCTGGAGCGTGCCTTACCGTGGAACAGAACGACCTGACCATGCGCCCGATTACCGGGCGCGAAGAACTCTGCCTCTTCACCCGACTGCCCTACGTCCTCAACGAGGAACTGGCCGACGACCTCCCCGCCGGCCGTCGCAGGCCGGAATGGATGTGGGTCGCCCTTCGCGGTGACCACCTGCTGGCCAGGCTCGCCTGGTGGGGTCATGCCGGAGACGACTCACCATTCCTCCTGGACATTTTCGACATCGACGACAGCAGCGCGGACCGCGTGGACATCGGCGTGCGGCTGCTGCAGACCGCCATGGCCGAAGTAGTCCCAGCAGGCCGCCCACCCGAGTACATCCGCTGCGTCCCACCCGATTGGCGCGAAAGCGAGGTGACCAAGCGCGTAGTCGAGGACCGCATAGCCGTCCTGGAACGGACCGGTGCTCACTTGTTCGTCGAACGGCTGCGTTTCGAGTGGCATCCCGGGACACCGATTCCCGAGCCGAGCGGGCGTCTGGTATTCCGGCCGGTCCGCGACACCGAGGAAATCCTCGCCCTGATGACCCTGGTCCTGGACGGGACGCTGGACGCGCACAGCCGCGACGACCTGACCCGCATGTCCGCCCGCGAGGCGGCGGTCAGACACTATGAAGACGAACTCGCGCACTACCGGAGCCCGCGGGACTGGTGGCGGATCGCGACGCTGCCGGACGGCCAGCCGGTCGGGTTCGTCACCCCGGCCCGCAACGACTACAATCCCATCATCGGCTACGTCGCCGTACTGCCCGAGCACCGAGGCAACGGCTACATCGACGAGATCCTCACCAAAGGCACCCGCATCCTCAACACCCAAGACGTCCCGCGCATCCGGGCGGCCACGGACCTTGGCAACACTCCCATGGCGAACGCCTTCCAGCGCATCGGGTACGTCAATTTCGAACGCACGATCAACATGACCTGGCACTGATGCAGGGCCACCCGGGACGAGGTGCTCCGGGACGGGTTCGTCGGACATCTGCGCGAGTACCGCCGGCAACTAGCCGAGCGTGCCCGCGCCGACCTCGAGGAAAGACGGCTACCCGGCGGCCTACCCGCGAACGGTGTCGCGATGGTGGTCTCGGCCGCCATCGACGGGCTGCTGCTGCACGCGGGGGCCGACCCGCAGTTCGAGTACGAGCAGGCACACCGCCACCTTGGCGGCACTGCTGTCGATTAGGTCGACCGACTGACGAGGGTGCGGAGACCACGGCCAACCAACGGATTGGACGTTCACCGCTGTGACCCGGATACACGACGAGCGCGAAGCGACGACCTCGGTGCTGGGACGATCGGGCAGGTTCTTCGCGCGCAACGCATGATGGGTGCTCGTCGGCTGGCTCCTCGTTCTGGTCGGCGCCGGCGCTGTATTCGAATTTCGTGGACCAGCAGGCCGGGCTCGGTTACACGGTCGACAACGTCGAGTCCGAGCGTGTGCAGACGGTCCTGTCGGTGAAGCGAAGAGCGCTTGCGGGATAGGAGTAGAGCTCGGCCAGTTCTGGTCCGGCGATCCCGACGAGCTCGCGGGCAGCGGGGAGGTCCTCGCCGAAGAACTCGTCGCCCTCAGCGCCGTGGATCTGCACCGGCGGGCCTTCGGGCCATGACCCGAAGGCCCACTCGCCGGTGACCGGGATGCAGGACTCATAGAGCAAGGCGCCCAGCGCGCCCGGTCGCGTCTGGGCCAAGCGCTGGGCCACCGACTCCCCGCGGAGAAGCCCCCGTAGACCAGTTCACCAGGCAGGTCGGCGACCGCGCGGTCGGCCCGCCGGTCCAGCTCGTCGCCGAGCTCGCGAATCAGCGCGAGGCCGGCTTCGATGCTCTCGGGGATGATCCCGTCGAACAGGTCCGGGGTGTGCACGATATGCCCCGCGCCACGGAAGCTCCGCGAACTAACGGACCCCCTCGGTGGCCCCCGGGCGGTGTCTCGGAAGTGAACCCGAGTAGTGCCTGGGCCACGGCCAGAGTGACCAGTTCCGCATCGGTCAGCTGGGGGGCCGCCCGATGCGGGCCTGCCCGCCGATTGGTCATCGACCTTGACGCGGCAGCACGTCACTCACGTGCGGAGACCTGCATGCCCAGGCCGGCAGGATCGCCGAGAAGAACCGCATCCGCCCCCCGCGGGTCGCCTCGTCGACGCTCTTGTCGTTTGGTCCGCGGCTGTCGAACCGGGACCGCGCCGGACCGCGCCAGCGGCCATGGTCACCTCCCGTTCGGCGTGGTAGCCGTTGCGGACCACCAGCCGACGGCCGTGCTCGTCAACCTCGTGAGCTGGCTGCGGCGATGTAGGCGGCGGCCTCGGCCTGCAACGCCGCAGCCAGCATCTGCCTTGAGCAGTCGCGGACGATCTTCGTCTAAGGGTTGTCCCGAAACCATGCCTCGACCTGTCAGAGCCGATCCGACGGGCAGGGCGGACCTGACTGATGGGCGGCCGGAACGGGACAACGCTGTCCGCCGCGCCTGCTCCCGGAACGGGTTGTGTGACCACGGTGGTGTCCTGGGTGAGGACTGCGTCCGAGGCGTCAACCACGAGGTTCGCGCACTGACCGACTCCGCCGCGCGACCCGCCACACCGCGCCTTCACTGCCAACATGCTCATCCTGCTCCAGTGGGCAGCTCTTGGACGGCCCCGTTCGCAGGCACGGAATAAGCACCTGCGAGTACCCCAGCCGGCATGCTGGAATGGATCATCATGAAGCTAATGGATATCCCGTCGATCAATGAATCCGACCTTCCGCTCGCGATGGAGCAGAATCTCGCCGAGCATGCCTGCCACCTGCACCGAAACCTGAAAGGCGCGTCCGTCACCGAGACCGGCGACCTGCTGATCGCCGACAGCGGTCTCGCCGATGACACCTTCAACATCGTCGCGGCGGCCCGCTTCGTCCCGGACACCGCCCCGACCCGCGCCGCGGAGACGGCCCGGACTTTGGCCGCCACCGGCCGCCCCTTCTCGTGGTGGGTGGGCCCCGCCTCCACACCGGGCAATCTCGCCGAGTCTCTTGAGGCCGTCGGCCTGGAGGCGTCGGAGACCGAGACGGGCATGTGGAAGGATCTGCGCGGTCCTCTCCCCGAGGCGCACGTCGACGGCCTGGAGATCCGTCTGGCAACCACTCCGGAGCAGCTCGCCGACTACGCTACGGTGCTGGCTGCGAACTGGAACCCGCCCGCCGCCACGGTGCGCCGGTTCTTCGCCGACGCCGCCGACTTGGCGCTCACCGCCGACTGCCCCGCCCGCTACCTGGTCGGCTACGTCGACGACCGTCCCGTCTGCTCGGCCGAGGTCTTCCCGCACGCGGGTGTCGCCGGGATCTACAACATCGCCACGCTCGCCACTGACCGCCGCCGTGGTTATGGCGGCGCCATCACCCTGGCCACCCTGCACACTGCCCGCGGCGCGGGCTACGAGACCGCGGTGCTGCAGGCATCCGCCGACGGAGAACCCGTCTACCACCGCCTCGGTTTCACCGCCTGTGGCCACTTCACCGAGTACGCCATCACCCCCTGACCCGTCACTGCAACCGCCCCGCTCCTCATCAACGCCTGGTAGTCCACCGACAACGCGTCGGGCCCGGGGCATCGTCCAGATGGGGCACCGCCGCGGACTGCTTCCGCGCCTCCAGCTCACACCGGATTCCGCCCACGCTCGGCAGTCGTTGCGGCTGCCGGGCAGCGGTCGGCCGACCACCACGATGAGACGGGTGTCGGCATCGATGACGACCTGGTGGTTGGTCGAGTAGCGGTAGTTCTTCGACTGCTCGGCCACTGTGGTCGCGGGTGGGCACGAGAGTGCCGTCCACGATGAGCACGGTGTCCTGGCGGAACCGCCTACGCGGCTGGAAGGCGAGCTTGGGGCCGAGGTGGTCGATGATCCGGTCGGCCGCCGACTGCGCGCGTGCACGTGGCAAACCGAGTTCGGCAACGGCCGGCCCCCGCGCTACTGCCACCGCCGCGCCACCCATTCGGCCAGGGCGGCGCCTTCGATTTCTACTGCCGCACCCACGCCCGCCAGGTTCGACCCTCTACGGCTGGACCACCACCGCCCTGCCACCCCGCGCGTTCGCCCAGATCCGCGCGTGACACCGCGCCACCACAAGGAAAGGAGTCCTCGTGTTCGTGAAGTTCTACGTGGCGTTCGCGCTCCTCACGACGCTCCCGGGTCCCGGTCCAGATGGTCCTTCAATGCGCTGAGCGGGCCGTCCCAGTCCCTGGCAAGCGCGGCGAGGAACTGTTGGGCGACCCGCATCGGCGCCGATTGCAGGTGGTACCGCACTCGGCGCCGCTCTCCAGGTTCCGCCCTGACCAATCCGGCCTCCGTCAACAGCCCGAGATGCTTGGCGATCGCCTGCCGGGTGATGGGCAGGCGATTCGCCAGATCCGTCGCGGTGGCCGGGCCGGCCACCGCCAGCGCGGACAGGATGGCGCGGCGGCTCGGATCGGACAGCGCGGTAAAGACCTGCTCGGCGATCGTCTCCTGGTCAGGCGGCATCGAGGTAGTCGACCAGTTCGCCGAGTTCCTTTGGCCAGCCATCGGTGTGTCCGTCGAACTCATTGCTGGCGATCGTCGCCGGCATTTGGGCGAACCCGGTCTCTACCACGCGCAGCCGGGTGCCGGTCGCGATCGGTTCCAGGGTGAACTCGACGTGCGTGTGGTACGGGTCGTTCTCCGGCAGGCCGGGCATCTTCCAGGCGAAGCCGAACACGGTCGGTTCCTCGACCCGTTCCACCGTCAGATCGATCACGTGACCGCCGTCCCACATCACCTTGGCCGGGCCACCCGGCCGCAGGTCGATGGTCGCGGAATCGCCGAACCAGTTGCCAAGGCCTTCGGCGGTGGTGAGCGCGGCCCACACCTTCGTCGGCGTGTGGGCGACCTCGATGGTCCGCTCGATGCGATCAGGAATACCCATTCTACGTCCTTCGTTTTCGGCGGTCACCACTCTAGGGTAACCGGTAGTGGTTACGACTCCACACGCAGCCGGCGCCAGATCAGGAGCGCGCTACCGAGTGTGAAAACAACGGCGATGCCGAACGCGAGGTGGATATCGGCCAGCCGCTCGCGCTTCTTGGTCGCGGCGATGGGGCTCAGCATCGGGATGCCGACGGTGACGGCATCCTGTTGGGTCATGCTGGTCAATCTGGGCGAGTCGGTGTTGTTCCTCCAGTTCGGCCTGGTCTACTGAGTCTGGACCGCTGCGGGCGCTTTCTCGGGGAGGGGGCGTCCGCTCACCGTTGGTGGCTTGAGGAAGCTGGTCGCCCAGGCGACAACCACGGTCGCGCAGGCGAAGCCGAAACCGGTGAGCACCGCGGCGGCGGTGGAGAAGCCGCCGATCGCGATGCCACCCGCCGTCGAACCGAGCGCGACACCGAGATTGGCAAACGACGCGGGCAGTGACTGGGCGAGCTGGGCGCCGGGACCGGCGAGGCTCACCACCCGGTACTGCATCACAGACACCATCCCCATGCTGAATACCCCCATCGCGAGCAGCGCCAGCACGACCACTGCCGCGATCGCGCCCGCCAGGTACAGCACCAGCAGGGAGATCGCGAGGCCACAGCTGCCGATGATCAGCGCACGCGGGGCGTCGCTGTCGGCGAACCGGCCGCCGCCGAACGAGCCGAACGCGGTCGCCACACCGTAGGCCAGCAGGAAAACGCTGATCAACGTGCCGGAGACGCCGGTGACCTGCTCCAGGAACGGCACGATGTAGGTCAACGCGGCAAATTCCGCCGCGCACATCAAGAAACAGAAGCCGAGCACGGCGAGCACCCGCGGCGCGAAGGCGTATCTGGCCTGACTGCCGATACCGCCGCCACTGGCGGGCACGGGCGGCACGACAGCGATGACGGCGGCGAGCGTCAGAGCGGCGAGCACCACGATCGCGATGAACGTCCCCCGCCAGCCCAACGACTGTCCCGCCAACGTGCCCAGCGGCACGCCCAGCGCGGCCGACACGGAGAATCCGGAGATGACCACGGCGATCGCCCGCCCCATCCGCTCCGGCGGCACGATCGAGGTGCCGACCTCCAACGCGGCGGCGATGGCCAACCCCTGCGCCGCACCCGCCAGCACGCGCGCCACGAGGAACAGGCTGTAGTCGTCCGTCAGCACCAACACCAGGTTCGCCACGAGGAACAGGCTGAGTGCGCCGCTCAGGATCGTCCGCTTGGGAAGCCTGATCGTCAACGCGGTCAGGACCGGCCCGCCCAGCGCGAGCCCCAACGCGTTCGCGGTCACCAGCATCCCGGCCGCCGGGATCGACACGTCCAGGTCGGCGGCCATCAGGTTCAACATCCCGGGCACGATCAGTTCGGCGGTCCCCAGGATGAACGTGCCGAGGAACAGCACGATCAGCACCAGCCTGGTCCGGTTCGGGCTCACGGTGTTCACGGGGCGACCGACGCAGGGATGGGCTGACCGGTGCCGGTGGTGATCAGGGCGCGCAGGCTGGTGTTGACGCAGTCGGTCCAGCCCTGTGAGCAGGCCCGGTAGCACGCACTGGCCGGGGTCAAGCCGTGGTGGGTGAACCGCAGCGTGGTCCCGGCCTCGCCCCGGGTGATCTCGAAGGTCATCGTGGTGTCGTTCCACTCGTCGTGGGCGTCCTCGACGTGCCAGGCCACCCGGCGGCCGGGAACCAGGTCGGTGACCCGGATCCGACCCGACGTGATGGCCTCGTCGGCGAACGAGAACACATCGCCGACCTCGGCGGACGCGCCGGTGATGGTCTCACTGAACCAGGCACGAACATCGTTGATCGCCGCGAACACCTCATCCGGCGTGTGGTCGACGATGAACTCGGTGGTGAAGTCATCGGGCGTGGTCATCTTCGAAACGCTCCTTTCGCAACTGGGTGGTTGCGACAGTATGGCAACCAATCAGTTGCGTCAAGACGCTGGTCAGATCGCGATCAAGCAGAGCAGCCACCCAGTGGTCGCGGCCCCAGCCGCGATCGCCACCAGCGAGACCGGGACCGCGCGATTCCGCGGCGAAGGCCGGCCTGTCGGTCGTGGTCACGCCGACACTTCCACTGTGTGCTCGCCCGGCATCAGCACCGCCGACCAACGTTGCAGCACGTCTGGCACCACCCGGTAGTAGACCCAGGTGGCGCGCTTCTCGCTGGTGAGCAGGCCCGTCTCGCGCAGGACCTTGAGATGGTGGGAGATCGTCGGCCCCGTCGGCTCGAAGGCGTCGGTCAGGTCGCACACACACCTCGCCGCCCGCGTGGGAGGCGATCAACAAGAGCAGTCGAAGCCGGACCGGGTCCGCCAGCGCTTTGAACGCTCGCGCCAACTCGGCCGCCTGCGGATCGGTCAGCGGTTCACGCGCCAGCTGGTACTCGGCGGAGGACTCATCGGACTGCTGACCGCGGCCGCTCTGGCCCGGCACTGTGCCAGCGTGACGATGCGCTGATCGAACGTGAGCGAGCGGCCATCGAGATATTTGAGTCTGAAGTTGCCAAACGTTCCTGACGGTCTATCACGGTATTGATAATGGTGAAGGCTCGAATTGAGTCGGGACCATCCTGGCGAACTCGCGAGCCAGGATGGTCCCGTTTGTCCTACTTCCCGATCTGGTACGCCCGCAGGACGGTCTGCCGGACGGTGTTGCCGTCGGTGTCGGTCGCCGTGGCACGCAGGGATGCGTAGCCGGTCGCCGGGTGCTTGACCAGGACGGTCCAGTGATCGCCGCGGGATCGTACGCGGGCCTGCCGCCAGGTGCTGCCGTCGTCGTAGGACACCTCGACCGTCAACTTGGTGACGTTTGCGTCGCCGTCCTGCCGCTCCACATAGGCGGGGAACGTGAACGCCCGGTTTCCCGGGGCCCTGTTGTGCACGTCGACGTCGGGGGCGAGCCGGGCGTTCAGCAGTGGCAACGCCTTGCGGTCGCCGGCCGCCGATGAGTGGAACGTCCACTCCGCGCTGACCTTCGTCCACAGTGGCCAGCTTTCGTCGGCGCGGTGGCTCTCGGCGACCAGGCGGTAGGCCCCATCCTCGGACGGGACCGGGATGGTGGCCCGTGTCGGGTCCGGAACGGTCCGCACCAGTGTGCCGCCCTGGTACAGGCTGATCGACCCGGTGACACCGTCCGCCGTCCTCAACTGACGCGGGCGCCCTGCCGCGTCGCCGTACATCGGTAGCGACAGGTCGAACACGTCGTCCTTGCGCCACGCCCATGGGCGCGGTTCCTCGCCGATGTAGGTCATGGTGAGTCCACGCAGCGACGGACCCGCCACCGCCTTGTTCCAGGCGATGGCATGACGCCCTCGCGCCGCGAATTCCCGCGTGTCGGTCAGCTCCCCACGTCGGGCAGAGCTCCAGAGCAGGTCCCAGGTGCCGGGGGTGAAGTACTCCGTTCGTACCTGCCCCGAAGCGGCGGGCTGGAGGTAGAGACTGCCAACAGTCGTTCCGAAGAACCGCCACGCCGCCCAGAAGTGGACCGCCCCCGGGGCGTTGTCGTGGTAGGCGGTACGCACCTCCGTGAGGTCACGGGTCTTCGGCCGGTGCACCTGTGGTGTCGTGACCTGCCCCTCGACTCCGTAGGCCAGTTCGTAGCGGAGGTCCGTGAACGGCCTGTTGGCGTACGACGCCGTCGCACCGGCTGTTCTGGCGTACGTCGCGAACCGCTCCGCGGTCACGCTGCCGGGCGTGCTGTACATCGTGGGCAGCGCGAACGCCGGTGGTTGTTCGTCGTCGGCTTGCGCCAGGCTCGGCGCGTTGTCGAGAAACCTCAGCATGGCGAGCTTTCCACCCGCGGCCTTGATGTTGTCGACGCGCCGAAACCACTCGTCGCGAGGGGTACCGGGGGCAACGTCGAACACCACCAGCCGCCCGGCGGCGTCGATCTTGGCCAGGTCCTCCGGCGTGCCCGCACCGCCGTGCGCCACGGGAAGCTTCACGTTCTCCGCCGGACCTTGCTCGAGCCAGTTGACCTCGACGTCGAACGGCTGGCCATCGTTCGCGGTGAGTTCCAGGGTGGGTTCGGTGGCCCGCCGCCCGAGTCCCATCGCGAACCCGGCCGATCTGGTGCCGGGCACCGTGGCCGCGTACACCTCGTGGAACCGCGGGTTGACATCGAGGAAGAAGCTGTATGTGCAGGCACAGTCGCGGACCTTGTTCAGGCCGTGGATGCTCTGTGTGCCGCCACGCGCCGCCACGTTGTCCGGCTCGGCCGAGAACCGGAGGCCGGTACGGGCATCCAGCACCTGGGTGGTGTCGCCGTCGAGGACGAACTCCGGATGGCTGATGAAGCTGTGCGACAGCTCCGTGCCCTGCTGAGGCGTCCGGATGTCGCTGTTCACGGTGTACCGGCCGTGTGGCAACCGGAACGTTCCCCGCCCACCGAACCAGAGGTCACCGGTGTCCAGATTGATGATCGTCACCGAAGCACGCGCGTCCGGAGCGGGCTTGCCATCGCGGTCGATGGTCCTGATCGTGAGGTCGAACAGCTCCTCCGCCTGGCGCACCGACAGCGCCGTGCGCGTCGTGATCGACCCGTCGGCCGTGCCGGCGGTGAGCGTGCCGGAATACGTGCCCGCCTTGCCTGCCTGCGCGGTCACGGTGAGTTCGACCGACGCGCTGGCATTCGCCGGCACGGTGACGCTCGGCGCGGACAGTTCGAGCAGCCCGTCCGGGGCGCCGGGCAGGTCGGCACGCAGGTCCAGGGTGACCGGCTCGGCGCCGCCGTTGTGCCAGGTGACTGTCTGCTTCTGCTCTGTGCCCTCGTTCGGCCACGGCAGGAAGGCCGAAACGCTGCTGGTCGCGATGATCGGCGTGCTGGTAGCGCGGGCGATGTCCGCCCGGCCTGCTCCGACCTCGAACGGCCCGGCGTCATCGATCGCGACGGCGCTGCTCACCAGTGCGTCCTTGAGCAGGTCCGGGGCCCAGTCCGGGTGCTGCTGTGCCAGGATCGCGGCCGAGCCCGCGACGTGGGGCGCCGCCATCGACGTGCCGTCGAGACTCTGGTAGGCATCGCCGACCGGCTCGCCGATCGGTTCCACCCCGGCCGGCCGCGCGGCCACGATCCCACCGCCCGGTGCCGCGATCTCCGGCTTGACCGCGCCGTCGCCGCCGCGCGGCCCCCGGCTGGAGAACGGGCTCAATTGGTCCTGTTTAGACACACTGGCCACCGCGAGCGCGGCGTCCGCAGCCGCGGGCGAACCCACCGACTCGGGCCGTCCGAAGTTGCCCGCGGAGACGACGAACAGGGTGCCGTGCTCGCGCGTCAGGCTGTTGACCGCCGCCGACACCGGGTCCGTGCCGTCGCTGCCGGGGTCGGCGCCGAGGCTCATGTTCACGACCTTCGCGCCCGTCTCGGCCGCCGCCCACTCCATGCCGGCGATGACGGCGTCGAAGGTGGCGCTGCCGCTGTCGTCGAGCACCTTGCCCACGGCGAGTGACGCGTCCGGCGCCACGCCCTTGTACCTGCCCTCGGACGCCGCGCCCGAACCGGCGATCGTGGATGCCACATGGGTGCCGTGCCCGTTGCCGTCCTCGACGGATCCCTTGCCGGAGAAGTCCTTGCTCACGTCGACCTTGCCAACCAGGTCGGGGTGGTCGGTGTCGACGCCCGAGTCCAGCACCGCGACCCGCACGCCGCGACCGGTCAGGCCGCTCTCCCACGCCGTGGGCGCGCCGATCTGCGGCACGCTTTCGTCGAGGTTCGCGTGCACCCTGCCGTTCAGCCACACCTTTCGCACACCGGCGGCCCTCGTCTGCTGACCGGCGACCAGCCCGCGCCAGAACTGGGCCGCGTCGGTCTTCCGCTCGTCGAGTGCGGTCATGGCGAAGGCCGGCAGTGTTCGCCGTACGGTGCTGCCTGCGGGTGGGGCCGCGCGGGTGAACGCCGCGCCGTCGGCGTGCTGCACCAGCAGTGGCACGGTCGGGGTGTGCGCGTCGTCGTAGCCTTGCCGGATCAGGCCGGTGACGTTGAACAGTTCGCGGTCCAGCAAGCCGGTCTGGACCATACGGGCCGCGTCCGCAGGCACGAGGTAACTGTCGCCGTTCCGCGTGAACTGCTGGAACGGCACGGGCTGAGCTCGCGGCGCCGGTTCCACACGCAGCGCGGTTCGGCCTCCGCTCACCTGCACCGCGACCCGGTCTCCGGTGATCAGTGTGACCCAGTTCCGCGGTGCCGACACGGGGGTGTCGTCGGGCGGTGTTGCCTGTGACGGCGTGCCGCCGGTCGGTCCGACCAGCACGAACGCGATGGCCGCGACAAGCGCGGCGGCGATCTGTCTGCGCATGGCCCATACGGTGGCACCGCAACGTTCGGGTTGTGCGCGGGTTCTGTACGAGTTCTGTGACAAGATCGCGCGGCGCGCTATCGTTCGGTCATGCCGCGAGTTCTCTTGGTCGAGGACGACGACGCAGTGGCCGAGGCACTCACGCTGGGACTCGGCGGGCTGGGGCACCAGATCCAGCTGGCCGGCGCCGGTGAGCAGGCGCTCGACATGTTGTTCGGGTCCGGCCCGGCCATTGACGTGGTGCTGCTCGACGTGATGTTGCCCGGCATGGACGGCTTCGAGGTCTGCCGCCGCATCCGGGCCAGGAGCATGGTCCCCGTGCTTCTGCTGACCGCGCGCAGTGATCCGATCGACGTGGTCGTCGGCCTGGAGGGCGGCGCCGATGACTACGTGATCAAGCCGTGCGAGCCGCGGATCATCGACGCCAGGATGAAGGCCGTGCTGCGCAGGGTGGTGACCACGCCGCCCACGAATGAGCAGGCGCTGCGGATCGGCACGCTGACGGTCGACCTGGCCGCGATGCTGGTGACCAGGGACGACGCCGAGCTGCATCTCACCGCGACCGAACTTCGGCTGCTCCTCGAGTTCGCCAAGCATCCGGGCCAGGTGCTGAGCCGGCAGGTCCTGCTCAAGCTGGTGTGGGACTACGGATACGTCGGTGACTCGCGGATCGTGGACGCCACCGTGGCCAGGCTGCGCGCCAAGATCGAGGACGATCCGGCGAACCCGTCGATCCTGCGGACGGTGCGCGGGCTCGGTTATCGCCTGGTGCATCCGTGAGACCGGGACTGCGCACCCGGATCACCGTCGTGATCGTGCTCATTGCGATCACGGCGGCGGCTGGGATGGGCTTCGCCGCATATCGGCTGCAAGCTGGCACGATTGAGGGTCGCTTCACCACTGCGGCGAACACGGGCTTCACCTCTGATGTCGCCCAGGCGCGGGCCGTACGGATTGATCCCAGCCGTGGTATGAACCATTTCGACGCGGTGGTCGAGTACATGCGCGGCAGGCGGGGCATTGACTGGGGGCTGTACGAATTCGCGAACATCGACCCGCCGCGGACGAATGGCAGCTACTCGGTGGACGACATGACGGCGTTGAGCGGCGTACACGCGTCGGTGTCGGCGCCGTTGAGCCGGGTGGCCGGGGTGCCGGCGGAGCTGATCGACAACGCGCGGCGCGGTGGGACACCGAGCGCAGTGCTGGACGTCGTGGCCGGCGCTCCGGTTCTGGCGTTCGCCGCGGCCGTGGGTCACGACACGGTGCTCGTCGAGTTCTACGACCTCGGCCCGATGCGGCTGGAACTCGCCAACCTCCAGCGCGACCTCACGCTGATCGCCCTTGCTGTCGCGACGGTCGGTGTGCTCGCGGCCGTGCTCGCCGCGAGTGGCATTCAGCGACCGGTGCGCCGGGTCGCGGCCGCCGCGCGCAGGCTGGGGCAGGGAGAGCTGGACATCCGCCTCCCGGTGCGGGGGCGGGACGAGCTCGCCGACCTCACCCGTTCGTTCAACACGATGGCCGGCAGGCTCGGCGAGTCGATCGAGCAGCAGCGGCGGTTCATCGCCGACGTCACCCACGACCTGCGCACGCCGGTGACGGCGATGGTCGCGGCGGTCGATAGCCTGGAGGACGCCGACCCGGAGGCCCGGTCCAGGTCCGCGCGGTTGCTCGGCACCCAGACCCGCCGGCTGGCCAGGCTCGTCGAGGACCTGCTGGAGATCTCCCGGTTCGACGCGGGCGTGGCCGACTTCCGGCCCGAGCCGGTCGACCTGCGTGCCCTGCTGCTGGACGCGGTCGAGGCCAGCGCAGGGGGTGCGGATGTCGAGGTGACCGGCGACGCGACCGTGACGGCCGACCCGCGGCGTCTGCACACGATCGCCTGCAACCTGCTCGCCAACGCCGTGCGGCACGGCGCGGAACCGGTGACCGTCACGATCGACGCGACCAGGCTAGATCTGGTGACCGTCCGGTTCGCCGACTCCGGCCCGGGAGTGCCTGCGGACCTGATGCCGATCCTGTTCGACAGGTTCGTCCGCGGCGAGCGGTCCCGCACGGCCGCAGGCAGCGGCCTCGGCCTTGCCATCGCACGGGAGAACGCCCTCGTCCACGGCGGCCAGCTCGACGTGCAGAACGAGGCCGGCGCCGTGTTCACCCTGAGCCTGCCGCGCCCGTGAGTTTCTCCTTACGCGCACGGACGACGAGGAATCCCGGTCCAGCCGGTACCTCTCGAAGCTGGAACGCCACAAGCCAACAACCCAGTATACGAACCTGAATCTCCTGGTCAGCGAGCTTCCGGTCACCGTGAAACCCGTACGCGCGAAGGTTCGTCCCAACGGATACCGCTCCTGCGGTCTGGCTGGGTCGCCAGCTGGGCCGGGAAGTCCACGGTGGAGCGTAGGTGCCCGGTCTGCTGGGGGCTGATCTGCTCACGGCAGAGAACCCCGCGAACGGTGCTGGGGCGGCGGCATTGTCGGAGCATGACGAACGACGAGAAGCAGCCGCTGTTCGATCACCGGCTCCGAGAACGATTTTTCAGTCAGCGGGTACTGGTCCTCGACGGCGCGCTCGATGACGACAACGGGACAGTGCTCGCCACCCAACTGCTGTCCCTGGCGAGCGAGGATCCTGGGAAGGACATCGCGATGTGGATTCACTCGCCAGGTGGCTCGGTGCCCGCGATGCTGGCCATCCGCGATGTGATGCGGCTCGTGCCGTGTGACGTGGCCACGCTCGCGCTGGGGCTCGCGTGCAGTGCGGGGCAGTTTCTGCTGTCCGCGGGCACGCCGGGCAAGCGCTTCGCCCTGCCGCACGCCCGCATCCTGATGCACCAGGGCTCGGCAGGGATCAGCGGATCGGCGGTCGAGGTGGAGGTGCAGGCGGACGACTTGCGCCACACCCGGGACACGGTGCTCGGGATCATCGCGGAGGACACCGGTCAGCCGATCGACCGGATCTTCGCCGACTCGTTGCACGACCGCTGGTTCACCACCGGGCAGGCACGTGAGTACGGCTTCATCGACCACGTCGTCGACGATCTCGGCCAGGTTGTGCCCGTGCGCACACACCGGCTGGGGCTCGGCTCGGCGACGGGAGCGCGCGCATGAGCACCTACACCATCCCCAATGTCATCGCGCGTGATGCGGGTGGCGAACGGATCATGGATGTCTACTCTCACCTGCTGTCGTCGCGGATCGTCTACCTCGGCACTGCGATCGACTCCGGGGTGGCGAACGCGTTGATCGCCCAGTTGCTGCATCTGGAGGCGGACAACCCGGAACAGGAGATCAACCTGTACATCAACTCCGAGGGTGGCGACCCGTCAGCGATGCTCGCGCTGTACGACACCATGCGCTACATCAAGTCGCCGGTCGCGACGACGTGTGTCGGCCAGGCAGTCGCGGCCGGTGCGGTGCTGTTGGCCGCGGGCCAGGCCGGTCACCGCGCCGTGTTGCCGCACACCCGGGTGGTGCTGCACCAGCCCGCGGCGCAGGGTCGCGGCGCCATACCGGACCTCATTCTCCAGGCCGACGAGGTAGTGCGGGTGCGCACCCAACTGGAGGAGATCCTCTCGGCACACACCGGTCGCGAGGTCGCGGACCTGCGGCACGACACCGACCGGGACCGCGTGTTCGACGCGACGGGCGCCGTCGGCTACGGGCTCGCGGATCACGTCCTCGACCACCGAATCTGAGACCGCAGTCTCAGGCAGCCATGAGCACGGGTCCCGCGGGGCGGCCCCCGATCGCGGGACCCGTGCCGCGGCGCTGGCGGACATCGCCCGCGATACCGACGAGCAGGTCGGCCAGGTCGACACCCAGCGCACCGGCGACCGCGGCGATCATCTCGCTGGAGGGCTCCTTGCGACCGCGTTCGATCTCCGACAGGTACTGCGGCGAGATACCGGCCCGCTCCGCGATGTCGACGAGGCGGCCGCCCTGCTCCTCCCTGGTCGTTCGCAGGCTCTGGCCCAGCACCTCACGCCACAGCGGTTCCGGCTCACGATCCGGCGTGGAGGTGCGCTTCTGGTGGAAGGGGAGAATGTCCGCCATACCGTCATCCTGGCACCGGTCAGGAACCCGGGGACACTGGTTCCGCTCCCGGCGGAAACAGCCGCGACTCAGCCCGCGGGGCATCGTCACCTCGTCGGTCGTCGGCATGCCCGACACCGAGGCCGCCCTGCTGAAGCCAACGTCCTGTCATGCCGCGGTGAGCTCGCATTGGTGCGAAGCGCTCGATTTAGCACTACGGAGTGCAAGGTTCGCACACTGGCTGGCCCCTCTAGCCGCAGGAACCGCACGTTCTCGCAGGTCAGAGCACATATAGATCATCAGTGGTGCCCCCGGCGGGGCACCATGCGGAAGGATGGCGGTCTGACCAGGGGATTCTTACCGGCCGACTCGTGATCGAGGGCATCTTCCCTGTGGATCCGCCGGGCGGTGATGCCTGATGGCAGCGGTCGAGCTCGGCGGGGCTGAACGACCGGCGGTCGATCCGGCGGTTGTCGTCAGGTCAGTCACCGTGATCATGGGGACGGTCATCGGCCTGACGTTCTTGTTCGGCTTCGGCAACGTTCTCAGTCTCGCTCTCCGGCTTGGTGTGCCCGTCTGGGTCGCTCCGCTCGTCGCCTCCGCGGTCGACCTGTCGATTCTCGGACTGCTGCTGGGTATCCGGCACTTGGCGCTCGCCGGAGCGTCCGCGGAGGTGCTTCGTCCGGCTCGTCGGCTGCTGATCTTTGCCAGCGTGGTGACCCTCGCGTTGAACGTGGCGGACCCGCTGGTCGCGGGCGAGTTCGGCCGGGCGGCGTTCGATGCCGTGGGGCCGCTGCTGTTGATCGGCTGGGCCGACGTAGGTCCCGGCTTCCTGCAGGCCATCAGCGCGGCCAGCGTCAGATGCGGGGGTCGTCGCGGCCGGTGAGGATTGCAACACCGGCGACGGGTTTTCCGTCCGTCCTTGTTGATGTGCAACGTCGGCCTTACGGGGCTGGTGAGAATGTAACTTCCGTTCTCCCCGTTACCTCGGCCTGACGTGGGTTCGGCATCGGGGATGTCGTAGGCGGCCATGTCGGCTCGTGATCTTCGTGAGGGCCGTGGTGCTCTTCACTGAGGGTTGCGTCTTAGCTCGGTGTTGGTCCGTTTGGGTGGTCTTGGTGGGAAGGTTCTCGGTTTTGGCGGGAAGTGTCGGGGGTTGCTTCTAGATTGCGCTGCGTTTCCATCCGGCGCTTCTGAAGGAGCTTGTCATCATCGTGTGGGCGCATGGCGGTGGTCGTGGCGGCAAGTTGCATGGTCTTGCCGAGCATTTGCGGTCGACGGCTGAGCTGGCGCGGCGTTTCGCGGAGCCGTTCGGGGCGGGGGAGTTGGCGGAGGCGCTGGGGTTGTTCCACGACGCCGGGAAGGCGTGGGGGGAGTGGCAGGCGGGGTTGTTGCGGGTGGCTGGGACCGACAGGCCGGTGGGTAATCCGCACAAGGAGTTGGGTGCCTGGTTGTTGGCGGATCGGGTGGATGTGGCGGCGTTGGCGGTGGTGGGTCATCACGGTGGTCTGACCAGCGTGGCGGCGTTGTCGGAGCTCGTGGATGGTGATCCGAGGCCGGAGTGGGCGGAGGCGACGGCCCGGTTTCTTGAGGTTGTGCCGGAGGCGAAGCGGATTCTGGATGGTCCGGATCTGGTGCCGGCGGCGTGGCGGGGCGATCGGCATTTGTGCGACCTGGGGTTGCGGATGGTGTTCTCGGCGCTGGTGGACGCTGATCATCTGGATACCGGGGCGTTTCGTCGGGGCTGGGCCGAGCCTCGGGTGGCGGACCCGGTGGATATGGCGGTGTTGGTCAGCCGGTTCGAGCGGCGCCGCCAGGAATGGTTGGCCCAGCAGGCGCAAACGAAAAGCCCTTCGTCGTCGTCGGATGTGGCCGGGGTGCGGACGGAGGTGTATCGGGCGGCGGTGGTGGCGGCGGCCCGGGAGCCTGGGGTGTTCCGGTTGACGGCGCCGACGGGGTCGGGCAAGACGATCGCGGCGGCGGGGTTCGCGCTGCACCATGCGCGGCAGCACGGCCAGTCGCGGGCGGTGGTGGCGGTGCCGTTCACCACGATCACCGAGCAGAACGCGCAGGTCTATCGGAACCTGCTGCAGCCGGAGGGCGTGGACGAGCCGCCGGTCGCGGCCGTTCACCGTTCTATCTGTCGTCAAACCCTGTCGTCAACCCGGAACGGATCGCATTGGATCGGGGCGGCGGTTTTCCCATCATCCGCGCGGCCAGGGCTGCCTGTCTTCAAAGGGTCTAATCCCGACACCCCACGGTCCGGCCGGGAGCCGCGGTGCGGGCACGCCGTGCGCGCGAGTTTCCTCCGCGCGGCGCAGCAGTACCGGCAGATCCAGTACGAGAGCTCACCGTGCCGGGCGACAGGAACCACGGATAGCCGACGCCGCCGTCGTGGAGATGGCCAGTCAGGCCAGGCGGTGCAGCCCCAGGGCATGCGGACATCGCCCCAGCGGCACGGCATCACAGCCCCCATCCCGGCTTCGCCGCACCCGGGCGGATCGGGCTACCTGGGGCTCCGGGACTCTACTGGCGGGTAGCTACGTTAAGGACCGGAGCTCCGAGCCGGGCCTTGACAAACAGATTGTGTGAGTGGTTTATTACTCATATGGCGCCATCAGCATCCCGACGGCAGCTCTCGACCGCCGACGAACGGAAGAAGGCGGTCCTTGGAACGGCGGTCAGCACTTTCGCCGACCGGGGCTACTTCGGGACCACGACCACCGATGTGGCCCACCGGGCGGGCATCTCGCAGGCCTATGTCTACCGGCTGTTTCCCGACAAGGAGGCGCTGTTCGCGGCGGTGGTCGAGCACTGCTTCACCCTGATTCGCGAGAGCCTGAGCGATGGCGCCGCCGCAGCCGGGGGCAGCTCACCGGAGAAGGTGCTGGATGCCATGGGCGACGCCTACGCTCGGCTTGTCGCCGACCGGGATCTGCTCCTGCTGCAGTTGCATGCGCAGTGTGCGGCGGCCTCGGAGGCTGCGATCCGTGAGGTGGTGCGCGCCGGTTACGCCCGGCTGGTCGAGTACGTGCGAGGCGTCTCCGGTGCGGCGGAGGTCGATATCCAGCGGTTCTTCGCCACGGGCATGCTGTGCCATCTGGTGGTCGCCATTGACGCCCACCAGGTCGATGCCCCCTGGGCCCGGGCACTGACCGACGGTCTGCGCCACTACTGACGTCCGTACCGAGGCAGACCGAAGGAGGTGATGATATGACCCGCGACGTCGGGGGCCCGTTGGACGCGCTCGCGCCGCTGGCCGTTCTGGACGTGGTGCTGTTCATGCTGTGGCGCTGAGCGCCCCCGCACCACTGGTCCCGGTGGCCATTTTTTTCGGACCAATGAGTGAGTGATTGACCACACACATCTGGAGATTGAGGAGACCGCCATGACTACGCCGACGCCCCCGCGCGTCGAGCGCCTCGCCTGGGCGGCCACGCTGACCGTCCTGCCCCTCGCGCTGGCCTTCATGGTCGCGCTCTGGAACCGACCCCCGGCCGGGCGCTCTCGGCCGATCCCCGCGAGAGGAGCCCCATGACATCCGTTTCGACTCTGCCGGCCCCGTCACAGCGGGCGCCCTCACGCCCGGCGCGCGGCGCGGTCCTGGCGGCGGCCATGCTGACGATCATGGCGCCGGCGATCATCTCGCCCAGTCTGCCCGCGATGCGGGAGGTCTTCGCCGGCACCCCTGGCGCGGACCTCCTCGTCCGCTTCGCGCTGACCGTCACCTCCCTCGCGATCGCCGTCAGCGCCCCCGTCTCCGGGCTGGTCGCCGACCGCCTGGGGCGCCGTCCGCTGCTGGTCTCCAGCCTCGTGCTGTACGCCATCAGCGGCACCGCCGGATTCTTCGTCACCGACCTGTACCTGCTGCTGGTCACCAGGGCGCTGCTCGGCATCGCGGTGGGCGCGATCATGACGGCGGTCAGCGCCACGATCACCGACTGGTTCGACGGGCCGCGGCGTGCGTCCTTCCTCGGGCTGCAGCAGGCCTTCGCCGGCCTGGGCGGTGTCGTCTTCCTGCCGTTGGCCGGACTGCTGGCCGCGGTCAGCTGGCGGGCACCGTTTTGGATCTACCTCGCCTCGGCCGGCGTCGCCGCGCTCGCCATCCGCGCCCTGCGCCAGGAACCACCGGTCGAGCGCACCGCGGCGCCCGGCCTCTCACGTCCTCGGCGGTCCAGGATGACCGGCAGCATCCTCGGCGTGTACGCGCTGGCGTTGGTCGCGACGCTGGCGTTCTACATGGCACCCACCCAACTGCCGTTCCTGCTCAGCAGCCACGGCAGCGGACCCACCCTCACCGGCGCGGTGATCGCCGGGAGCACCCTGTCCAGCGCGATCGGCGCTCTGGCCTTCCCGGCACTGCGCCGGCGCCTGAGGCCCGCCACGATCACCGCGGTTAGCATCGCCCTGCTCGGCGCGGGCTGGCTGCTGGTCGGCACGGCCGAGGCCGTTGCCCAGATCGCGGCCGGGCTGCTCGTCGGCGGCGTCGGGGTCGGATTCGTCGTACCCAACCTCAACCTGCGGCTCAGCGAGCTCGCCCACCCCGACCAGCGCGGCCGGGTCCTCAGCGGCCTGGTCACGGGCGTCTTCCTCGGACAGTTCCTGTCCCCACTGGTCATCCAACCCCTCGTCCAGAGCACCGGCATCGCCGCCGCCTTCACCTGGACCGGGATCGCGATGGCAGCAGCCGCCGCCCTCGCACCGTGGGTGACACGTAGGGCCCGCGCCGCCGTCGGCTAACCAACCCACGCCCCACCGGACCACGACAACCCATCACAACCAACACCACACGAAAGGAAAGACCGATGATCCTCCACGGCATCCGCTTCACCCTCAAGCCCGGCGTCACACCGCAACAGCTCGAGGAGGCCCTCGAGAGCCTGCGCAACCACGGCCGGATCCCGCCCGTGACGTCCTTCGTCGTCGGCCGCGACTACGGCGGTGACTACGAGTGGGGAGCCACCTGGGCGATCGAGGACCTCGACCGCTACTGGGAGTACCTCATCCACCCCGCACACCTCCACACCGACCGCATCGGACTACCGCTGATCGACAAGATGACCTCGTTCGACATCACCGACGACCCCGACCCGGACGTCGGCGCAAAGATCGCCGCCCTGCATCAGCGCCGCTACGACAACATCCCCGACATCGCCGAGCTGGTCTCCGACCTGGGAGAGTACAAAGGAAGCGCCGCACCGGGCC
Source organism: Amycolatopsis arida (assembly GCF_900115565.1). Classification (GTDB taxonomy): domain Bacteria; phylum Actinomycetota; class Actinomycetes; order Mycobacteriales; family Pseudonocardiaceae; genus Yuhushiella; species Yuhushiella arida. The sequence continues at coordinate 112,143 of NZ_FOWW01000013.1, forward strand.
CGCACGGCAACTGACCACCACGTCAGACCCCTGAACAGGAGGGCGCCCGTCCCGGCCGGGGCGGGCGCCCTCCAGCAGTCTGCACAGCGCGGGCACCAGGACGCCCCAACGACGTTGCAGAGCCGGTTGCGTACGAGTGCCTCGAGGTCGCCGACTTCCTCCGCAACCGCCGAGCTGGACAACACCCGAGCGGGCCGCGCTCGACCACAGCGTGACCGTACGGCGCGGCCAGGGTTACACCCTGCGCGTCAGCGCAGCGCCCGCCCTCCACCGCCAACTCCTGGCCCACTGCCAACCCCTCGACGACACCCCGGACCTCCCCGGCGCAGCGCAAGGCCCGCCGCGAGTACGAGAACCGCGTCAACGCTCTCCCGGCTACAGCCGGACCACGACCGGCCAGACCTACGATGAGACCAAGGCATTCGCGGAAGTCCTCGACACGCCGGCGAAACCGGTCGCTGCTTGACAGCTAGCAAGATCGGAGGTCTCCCGTATCCCGGCGGTCCCCCTACTAGGGGGCTGTTGCGGCCCAGCTCGCGGCTGATCGTCGAGGGGCTACGCCCCAGCCGAGCGGCGATCTGACGCATCGACTCCCCGCGCGCACCGGCCAACGCGATCTCCTCGCGCTCGGCGAAGCTCAGGTAGCGGCCCTGCAAGTCCCGACCGCGCCGGGGGCCGAACCCGCCCGCGGCGGCCACCCAGCGCGTGCCCTTCTTGCGGTACGTGCCGGCCTGGGCGGCAGCGTCGGTGATGAACTCCCCGCGCTGCAGCGCCGCCCAGAACGTCTGCACCACCCCCGGCAGCATCCGGTCGGAGAACCTCGTCATCTGCACTTGTCTCCCTTGCTCGGCCTCCCATTCTCACCGTCGCTCGTCGGGCCTCCAGGTCGTTCGTCCTCACTGCGCTGCGGGCGCTCCGCCTGGACCCCCTCCTCGACGACGGCAACCGCAGCCAGGACCGAGGAAGGGAGGGTGGATCATGATCTCGGCCGCAGTGTTGCGACGACCGCGAGAACCCAAGGTTCGGCCAGCGGGACGGGTCCGGTGACCGTTGTCCTGGTCGCCGCTGGTGGCTGTCGGGCTATGGTCGTCCTGGTACTCGTGCGAGTGGTCGCGTCGCGGGTGGGCTCCTCGCTAGGTGGGAGCCGCCTGGTGTTACACGGGTTTTCGGCGAGAGGCTGATTCTCGGTCGAGCATGGTGTGGGCTCGGCAGCCGATGTGGGTGAGCGTCCGGTGGAGGTCCTCGAAGATCCGGCATACGGCGTGCCGGGTGAGGCGGGAGAGCACCCAGAGCGAGAACAGGCTGGTCGGTGGCGATGTCATGGACATGACTTGGAAGTACCGGTTGGCGAGGGCGCTGTCGTGCACGGCGACGCTGAGCACGAGATCGATGTAGCGGCGTATGGTGCGCAGCCCACGAGGCGGTTCTGCGCCGTGCATGCGCACGGCAGGCCAACGCAGGTCTTCGATGGTGGTCACCATCCACGCGCTCGATATCGCACGCGCCGCGAGACGGTGGTAGCGCAGTTCGAGCGATGCCACTGGGCCGGACTCTCGACGCAGGCAGTCGCGCAGTGCGAGGGCTTGGATCGCGGCGACGGTCATGCCTTGCGCGTACACGGGGTTGAAGGAGCACACGGCGTCGCCGATGGCGATCAGGCCGGAGGGCCGGTGGGACATGTGTTCGAAGTGTCGCCATCGGCTGGTGGGGGTGCGCCAGCCTCGGATCGGGCTCACGGGCCGCGCACTGCAGATCGCTTGGTGAACGCTCGGGTCGGGCAGCGCCTGGGCCCAACTCAGGAAGCCGTCCTCGTCGGTGGGGACCCGCTGCCCGTTCCCCCCGCCGAGGGTGACGTGCCACCGATCGTTCTCGATCTCGATGATCGACCCGACGCGGGGGTTGTCCGGTGCCCGGCTCTGGACCACGAGGCTCTTGAAGTCCTGCCGGACGCCGCCTGGGCGCTGATAGATGCGCGAAGCGTAGGAGAGCTCGGATGTGAGGATTTCTTCGTCGACCGGGCCGTAGCCCAGGTCGGTCAGCCAAGCATGGAGGTGGGACTGACGTCCCGAGGCGTCGACGATGAGGTCACCGAAGAGACTCCGGTTGTCGTGCGGTCCGGCGGCCTCGTCGGTGTCCGGGTCGGGTGCCGTCTGGGTGGCGCCGCCTCGGCGTCGTACCTGTACCCCGCAGACCTGGCTGCGGTTGTCCTCGCGAGCCAGCAGCCCTACGACGGCGGTGGATGCGACGAACTCGACCCGCGGGTGGTGCGAGAGGATGTCACGCAGGTGCCACTCGAGCAGGGCGCGACTGAAGAACAGCGCGCCGCCCTCGATCTGCTGGGTCAGGGGCAGCAAACCTTTCGGGGTCACGAACCGGGCTTGGGCGATGGTGGTGACGTGGGCGGCGCCGTCGCTGGCGAGCCGTTCGCGCAGCTCGGGGAACAGCTCGTGGAGGATCTCCGCGCCGCGCGGCATCAGGGCGTGGGCATGGTGGGATTGCGGTGCACCGCTGCGGTGGCCGGGTGTGGCGGGGAATCGGTCGCGGTCGAGAACGAGGACCTCGGTGAACTGTTCGGACAGCACCCGAGCGGCAAGCAGCCCGCTGATGCCCGCACCGACCACGATCGCGCGTGATCGGCTATGCGGCGTCCCAGAGATGTCGGTCACGGATGTCTCCGAGGGATTCGAGGCCGTCGTCGGAGTGGCCCTGGTCATCAGGTGGGCAGCCAGTTGCCGTGGAAGCCGTGCGGTACCCGGGCGGGCAGCAGGACCTCGGCGACGGTGTCCAGGGACGCGGCGTCGAGCAGCGTCAGCCGGGACCGGTCACGGTCGGCGTCGTAGACGAATCCCATGAGCACGCCATCGTGCTCGGCGGCGTCGGCGCCGGAGGGGACGAACACGAACTCGCCTGCCTGGACGTGGGTGCCGAGGCGGCGGCGGGTGGTGGTGCCGGCGTCGAGGTCGTGACGCAGCACCGCGTCACCGATCGGGTCGCCGATGCGGTCGGCGGCGCTGACCGTGTACGCGTAGCGGTGTCGGCGCCCGACGAGGCGTTCGTCGGCGCGCGGGAACTCCTGCTCGCGGTCGTCGAGTACCGTCTCGCTGACCCGGCCGGTGCGGAGGTCGAGCCGCCAGCGGTGCAGCCTCGGGTGCTCTCCGGACGGGCCGTGCGGGTCGGCGGCGAACATCCGGTGGTGCCGCACGGCGTCGACGACCACCGTGTCGCCGTCGTCGTAGGCACCGACGGTGTGGAAGACGTACATCGGGTCGACGTCGAACCACCGAACTTCGGCGCTGCCGCCGTCGCGGGGCATCACGCCGATCCGGGCCGGGTAGTGGTCGTCCCAGCTGTAGGGCATGTCGCCGTTGGCCCCGCCGCGCGCGCCGATGACGCGGGACGTGATCGGGTCGGGCACGCGGACGCGCCCGATCAGCCCGGACAGAACGAGCTCGACACTGCGGCGCAGCGGGGCGGGGATCCCGGCCGTCGCGGCACCCTTGGCGGGGTCGAACACGACCGGCAGGTCGAGGAACACGACGTGGCGTTCGGTCAGGGCGAAGTCGTGCATCATCGGGCTCCCGGTGACCTCGACGTCGACCGTGCGCCGGGCCCGCCCGTCGAGCCCGATCACCGAGTACTGGACCGTGTTGCCGCGCCCGAAGTGGTAGTTCACCGCGTGCATCTCCCCGGTGACCGGGTCGTGCTTGGGGTGGGCGGCGTAGCCGCCACGAACGGTGCCGTCGAAATCGCACGGGCCGACGGTGTCGAGCTCGTCGGTCAGCTCGTAGGGCGCCGGTCCCGCCTCGACCAGCGCGAGGGTCCGCCCTGCATGGGCGGTGACGTTGGTGTTGGCGGCAAAGCCCGGGATCGCCGCCGACCGGGCGCGGGGTCGGGGCGGCTCGCCGAGGGCCGCGGCCACGGCTTCGGAGCGGACCCACCGGTTGCGGTACCACTCGGCGCGCCCGTCGCGCAGGCGCACGCCGTGCACCATGCCGTCGCCCAGGAACCAGTGGTAGGCGTCTTGGTCGATCTCGCCGATCGGGTTCGGGCCGTTGCGCACGTAGCGCCCGTCGAGGTGGGTCGGGATCGTCCCGGTCACCTCGAGCTCGGTCAGAGTCTTCTCATCGCTGACCGGGGCGTAATTGCCGGTCAGATAGGGGTTACCCATGTCGCGCTCCCACCTCCTCTGCTATAACATCGTTATAGCACGAGGGAACATAACACGGTTATAGGTGGTGGGCAAGGGCGTGGCTACAACGGACCAGGCCGCTGACATGCGGGCGCGGCTAGTGGAGGCCGCCATCGAGCTGCTGGACGCCGAGGGGCCAGCAGCGGTGCAGGCGCGGCGCCTAGCCCGGGAGATCGGCGCCTCGACGATGGCGGTCTACCACTACTTCGGCGGCATGCCCGCGCTGCTGCGCGCCGTCTGCGACGAGGGCTTCCGCCGCCTTGAGGCCCACCTCGCCGCCGTGGCGATCACCGAGGACCCCATCACCGACATCGTCCGGCTGGGGGCCGCCTACCGCCGCGCTGCCCGAGAAAACCCCCACCTCTACGACATGATGTTCGGGCTCGCCGCGCCCGGCGGCCACCGACCCGAACCGGCCCCCCACGACGACGGGGGTGGCAGGCCCGGCCCAGGCGACGCGGCCTACGGCCACCTCGTGGCCGCCGCCCACCGAGCAGTGCAGGCCGGGAGCATCCGGCCCGCTGAGCCGGCCCTCATCGCCGCCCAGCTCTGGAGCATGCTGCACGGCTTCGTCGCGCTCGAACTCGCAGGCCATTTCCGTCAGCTGCCCGAGGCAGCCGACCAGGTCCTGGCCCCTCTCGGGACAAACCTGCTCATCGGCCTTGGCGGTGAACCCGACCACGTCCTGGCCACCGCGGCGCAAGCGCCGATCGAGTAACCAGCAAGCCGGACTCGATAACCCGGAGCCCTGCCGCCCCGACCGTCACAGGAGGGTGGGCCGTGCGCATCGCCGAGCTCAGCGCCCGAGCGGCGTATCGATCCCGACCATCAAGTTCTATCTGCGAGAACAGCTGCTCGCGCCAGGGCGCCTCGAGGCACCCAACCAGGCGCACTACGACCGGGAGCATCTGCACCAGTTGCGGCTCATCCGTGCACTGATCGATGTGGGCGGGCTGTCGGTCGCGGCGACCGGCGATGTATTAGACGGGGCCAGCGGACCCGACCGCGACCCGGTTACTACGGCGACCCCAACTCCTGATCACCGTCGCCGAATGCGATACTCTCGGTTGAGCACGAACTCAAGCATCGAGTCCTGGTCCTGATGGCTGCGGACCCTTGGGTTCAGGATGAGGAACCCAAGTTTCGGGGAACCCACTTACTTCGTGATCTACCCAGCGACCGTCCTGTCGAGCTACCTATTAGAGCGGTAGCCCCCCAAGGGCTTGAAGTGGCAGGTCACGCCAGGCGTAAGCCCTACCGATGCTTCGCCCGACTCAGTGGCCGGCAGGCATGTGAACAGTCAGCCTGGGTGGGTGGTGGCCTGGCGTCACTGGCGAGGTTGTGGTCGCTCTGACTGCGACGGGATCGCGTCTCCTCGTCCCCGGCTTTCCGTTGTTGGAAGCTCGCGCTGCGCCCTCCTTCTCCCCTTTCGCGGACGCGCGACCTCCTACGCGTGCCAACGCGCATCTTGATCAAATCTGACTATGGGAGACCTTCCGCGATGACAATTCACTCCCACACCACAAAGAATGCTTGACAAGCCGAAATAGTGCACTCATAAGAATTCATTCTTTGCTTATGAATGAACAATACTCTATTTTCGGCTTTTGAGAAGTAGCGAATTTCACGGTTAGATCTGTCGCGGCCGCTGTCCGCTTCGCTGGGCTGTGCCGGTCGGTGGGCTCATGCGGCATGATCGTCGTATGGTCACAAGCGCACCCGCCTGCTCTACGACGGTTCCGACCGGGTCGTCGAGGTGCGCATCCCGGGTCGGTCGGGCACGTCGAACACCCGCTTCGACTATCAGGACGGGCAAACGGTTGAGACCGACGCCAACGGGCACCAGATCACCTACAAGTTCGACGACCAGGGTCGTCAGATCGAAGCGGTCGACGCGCTGGGCCACTCCCGCAAGCAGACCTGGACCGCCAACAGTGACGTCGCCGTGACCACCGACGGGTTGAACAACAACACCACCCGCAGCTACGACGAGCTGAACAACCTCATCAGCACCGAACTGCCCACCGGCGCTACGACGTCGATCGGCTACACCGACACCGCGCACCCGCACCTGCCGACCTCGGTCACCGACCCGCAGGGCAACCAGCTGACCCGGGACTACGACGACGCGGGCAACCTGCTCACCATCCACTCCGAAGGGCTGGACGCTGACCTGCAGGTCAACACCTACAACGAACCCAACGGCACCCTGGCCACCCGCACTGACGGCAAGGGCGCGGTGACCCGCTTCGAATACGACCAGGCGGGCAACCTCACCAAGGAGAT
>NZ_FOWW01000022.1 GCF_900115565.1 Amycolatopsis arida
GGGTTTGCTGGTGCGCTGTTGGGTCCTGAGGCAACACTGCGTGGTGTGGTGTGGTCTTGTGGGTGTGGTGTTTGAGAATTGTAGAGTGGATGCGAGCATCTTTGTGGTCAAGTTGTTAAGGGCACATGGTGGATGTCTTGGCATCAGGAGCCGATGAAGGACGTGGGAGGCTGCGATAAGCCTCGGGGAGCTGTCAACCGAGCTGGGATCCGAGGATGTCCGAATGGGGTAACCCGGCACCCGTTGTGGGGTGTCACCACCGTCTGAATGTATAGGGCGTGTGGAGGGAACGCGGGGAAGTGAAACATCTCAGTACCCGTAGGAAGAGAAAACAACCGTGATTCCGTGAGTAGTGGCGAGCGAAAGCGGAGGAGGCTAAACCGCGTGCATGGGATACCTGTCAGGGGTTGTGTGCGCGGGGTTGTGGGACCCACCTGTCGACAGCTGACACTGTCGGGGGCGTGTGTGGTGGTTAGTGGAACTGTTTGGGATGGCAGGCCGGAGTGGGTGAGAGCCCCGTACGCGAAAACCATTGTCACATGTTGTGGTGGTGTTCCCGAGTAGCAGCGAGCTCGTGGAATTTGCTGTGAATCTGCCGGGACCACCCGGTAAGCCTAAATACTTCCTGGTGACCGATAGCGGACGAGTACCGTGAGGGAAAGATGAAAAGTACCCCGGGAGGGGAGTGAAAGAGTACCTGAAACCGTGTGCCTACAAGCCGTCAGAGCGATCGTTGGTGGTTGTGATGGCGTGCCTTTTGAAGAATGAGCCTGCGAGTTAGTGCTGCGTGGCGAGGTTAACCCGTGTGGGGTAGCCGTAGCGAAAGCGAGTCTGAAGAGGGCGGTGGAGTCGCGTGGTCTAGACCCGAAGCGGGGTGATCTACCCATGGCCAGGGTGAAGCGCCGGTAAGACGGTGTGGAGGCCCGAACCCACCAGGGTTGAAAACCTGGGGGATGAGTTGTGGGTAGGGGTGAAAGGCCAATCAAACTCCGTGATAGCTGGTTCTCCCCGAAATGCATTTAGGTGCAGCGTCGCGTGTTTCACATCTGGGGTAGAGCTACTGGATGGCCTAGGGGGCCTACCAGCTTACCGAAGTCAGCCAAACTCCGAATACGGGTGTGTGAAGCGTGGCAGTGAGACGGCGGGGGATAAGCTTCGTCGTCGAGAGGGAAACAGCCCAGAACACCGGCTAAGGCCCCGAAGTGTGTGCTTAGTGGGAAAGGATGTGGGATTGCCGAGACAACCAGGAGGTTGGCTTAGAAGCAGCCATCCTTGAAAGAGTGCGTAATAGCTCACTGGTCAAGTGGTCCTGCGCCGATAATGTAGCGGGGCTGAAGCACACCGCCGAAGCCGTGTCACTCACACATGACATCCGCGCCCATCGT
>NZ_FOWW01000015.1 GCF_900115565.1 Amycolatopsis arida
CCGATCAACGACGGGTGCCGCAGGGCGTGGGACCGCGTGCGGGACAGTGGGTATTGGTGTCCTACCGATGCCCCGCGAACCGTCCACCCCGCGCACCACCGTGTGGCGCGAGTGAAACGCCTCGGTGTGGCCCAGATCGGCGACGGGCTGGTCGCGCTGCCCGCCGACGCCCGTACCCGCGAACACCTCGACTGGATCGCCGACGACATCCACGCCGCCGGCGGCACGGCCGACGTGTGGTTGGCCCAGCCGGCCAACGTGACCCAGGAACGCCTTGCCCAGACCATGGCCGCCGCACGCGCCGCCGAGTACCGCGCCGTGCTCGCCGAAGCGGAACAGGCGCGGCCACTCGGCGAGTCGGAGCGGCGCCGGGCGCTGCGAAAACTGCGCGCCGAGCTGCGTCGCATCCACCGCCGGGACTACTTCCCCCGCCCGAACGCCAAGCCGCCGAGGCCGCCGTCAACGCCCTACACCCCGACCACCACACCGAGGAGACCGCATGAAGTGAGCCACGCGCGAAAACATCCACATCGACCGCGCCGCCTGCGCTTAGTTCATCCGCCGCTGGCTGGACCCGGCCGCGGAATTCGTGTTCGTCGCCGACCCCGCCGCGGTGCCGCCGGACGCCACCCCGTTCGACATGCGGGGCGTCGAACTCGGCCGCCATGGCAGCGATTGCAGCTTCGAAACCATCCTGCGCCGCCACGACCTCACCGACCCGGTGCTGTGGCGCATCGCCGAGATCATCCACGAAGCCGACCTCGACGACGAACGCTACGACGCCCCCGAAGCCCCCGGCCTCGACGCTATCCTGCGCGGCCTGTCCATGATCGGCGACGACGACCACACCCTCGCCGTCACCAAACCGATCTTCGACGGGCTCTACGAGTACTACCACCGCGCGGGATTCCTGGGCCGCGAACCAGCCTGAGCCAGGGCGCCACGCCGATCGGAGACGACCGTCAGCGGTGGCGATCACCGGAACCGGCCGACGCTGCCGATGGCCTGGACCAGCAGGGAGGGTCGGGTGCCGATGGAGTTGAGGAAGATGGTGGTGACCGAGGCGGCCATCGCGATCATCGCCCACACCGGATAGACCAGGCCGGTGGTGGCCAGCGGGACACCGATGCCGTTGAAGATGAACGCCAGTCCCACGTTGGTGCGGGTGCGGCGGTAGGAGCGGACACTGATCTCGCGGGCGTCGAGCACCGCGGTGACCTCGTCGCGCAGCAGCACGATGTCGGCGGATTCCACGGCGATGTCGGTGCCACCGCCGGCGGCGATGCCGACGCCGGCCTGCATCAGGGCGGGGGCGTCGTTGATGCCGTCGCCGACCATCGCCACGCGGATGCCGTCAGCCTGCAACTCGCGCACGATCTCGGCCTTGCCTTCCGGCCGAACCCCCGCCCGCACATTGGTGATGCCGAGTTGGTCGGCGACCCGACGCGCGCCGCGTTCGTTGTCCCCGGTCACCAGGGCCGGGTCCATTCCGACGGCCCGCATGCGCGCCACGGCCTCGGCGGCATCTGCGCGCACCTCGTCACCCAACGCGATCAACCCCTGAACCGTGCCTGCCGCGGCGACCACGATCACGGTGTGCCCGGCGGCCTGCAACTGGTCGACCCGCCCGGTCACGGCGGTGAGATCAAGGTCGTTGTCGATGAGGAACGCAGGCTGGCCGACCAGCACGTCACGGCCCTGCACGGTGGCGCGGACACCGGAGCCAGTGACCGAGGCGAACTCCTCGGCCTCGGGCACCGTCAGCCCGCGCTCGCGGGCGGCGGTCACCACCGCACGAGCAAGCGGGTGCTCCGACGGGCTCTCCGCCCCCGCGGCCAGCGCCACCAGCCCGTCGATGTCGCCGTCGAGGGCCTCGACCGCGCGGACGGTAGGGCGCCCCTGGGTGAGGGTGCCGGTCTTGTCCAGCACGATGCGCCGCACCAGCCGGAAGGTCTGGAACGCCTCACCGGTGCGCATCACGATCCCGCGGTCGGCCGCGGCGCCCGTGCCGCGCACGATGGCCAGCGGCGCGGCAATCCCGACCGCGCAGGGGTAGCCCATCACCAGCACCGACAGCGCGGCGAACACCGCCCGCCGCACGTCCGGCTCCCCGGCCAGGACCCAGCTGCCGGCCAGCCAGCCGAGCAGGGCCAGCGCGGAGATGGTCAGCACGGTGGGGGTGTAGACGCGCAGTACCCGGTCGACCAGGTGCAGGATGCCGGGTTTGAGCGCGCGGGCATCCTCCACATTCCGCACCACCTGGGCCAGGAACCCTCCGGTGTGGCTGGCGGTGACCTCGATCAGCAGGCTGCCGGTGCCGTTGATCGACCCACCCACGACCTCGTCACCCGGCCCGCGTTCCGCGGGCACCGGTTCGCCGGTGACCAGGGACAGATCGATCGCGGACTGACCGGACCGAATCCGGCCGTCCAGCGGGATGCGCTCGCCGGGGCGTACCCGCACCCGTTGCCCGATCGCCACGTCCTCGACCGGCACGTCGACCTCGCCACCGTCAGTGTCGAGCCTGGCCAGGTCGGGCTGCAGGTCGAGCAGCTTCTTGACCGACTGGCTGGACCGGGTTTTGACCAGCAGTGACAGCCATTCGGAGAAGATGTGGTAGTTCGCCACCAGCACCGACACGGCGAAGAACGCCGCGGTCGGATAGCCGGGCAGCAGTCCGGTGAGGCCGATGACGCCCCCGGCGATGCCGGCGAACGCGCCCACCTCCAGCAGCACGTGCTGGTTGAGGATGCCGCGGCGGGCGGACTGGTAGGCCATCCGCAGGATGTGCGGGGCCACCCCGACCACCACCCCGATCGCCAGGGCCCCGGCCAGCCACCCGATCAGCGGCTCGGTCAGCACCCCGGTCGCCCGCAGCACCAGCGCCGCCACGCCGGGCGTCACGATGGCCACCGCCCCGACCAGGGCCTTGAGGTTCCCGGCGGGGCGCAGCAGCGCGAAGGACAGCGGCACCATCAGCGCCACCACCGACGCGGGCACCAGCACCGACCAGATCCCGGTGACGGTGGCGATCAGCCCGATCGCGGTCAGGCTGGCCGCGATCGCCGCCAGCAGCCGGGCGCCTTCACGGACGAGGTCGCGTTCCTCCTCCTCGAACGGGCGCAGCTTGCGCGGGTCGTACAGGTCGTAGCCGACATCCCGCAGCGTGCCGAGGATCTTCTCCGGCGTAACGCGCTGCGGGTCGTAGTCGACCAGGGCCTGTTCGTGGGTCAGGCTGACCGCGACGGTGTCGACGCCGTCCATCCGGCCCAGGGCCTTTTCGATGGTGCCGGTGCACAGCGAGCAGTGCAGCCCGGCGATCCGCGCCCGGATCCGCTCGTGGCCCGGCGTCGTGCTGGGCTCCGACGCCCACAACTGGGGGCGCTCCTCGGTTGCGATGCTCATCGCGAGACCTCCTCGGCGACGTGGTAGCCGGCGGCCTCGATCCGTTCCACCAGCACGGTGCGGTCGGTGACGGCGGGGTCGACACGGACCTCGACGCGCCCGCACGTGTGGTCGGCCACGACCCCGGAGACGCCCTCGACCCGGCGCAGCACGGTGCCGATTCGCTGCTCGCATCCGCTGCACGACATCCCCTCAACCTGCAACACCCAAGACTCCATCACGGACTCCTCCACAGCTTCTGAGCTGCTCTTTCTCTCGCTGACATCACGCTAGAACCTTGCCCGAGGGGTAAGGTCAAGGCTGGAATGTTCAGGAGGGAGCCATGTGATGGAGATGACGGTCGGGGCCGCCGCGGAGGCGGCCGGAGTCAGCGCCAAGGCAGTGCGGTTGTGGGAGTCCAAGGGTCTGCTGCCACCGGCCCAACGCACCGACGCCGGCTACCGCACGTTCACCCAGGACGACGTGGACGTGCTGCGGTTCATCCGCCAGGCAAAGGCGCTGGACCTCACCCTGGGCGAGATCAAAGACATCCTGGACCTACAGCGCTGCGGCGCTACCCCCTGCGGGCGGGTCACCAACCTGCTCGACGCCCACATCGCCGAGATCGACCGCAAGCTCTCCGATCTGCGCGCGATACGCCGGACCCTGGTCGAGGCCCGCCGCGCTGCCCGCGACAGTCAACGCCGCGGCGAAGACGCCGTGGTCTGCCGCATCATCGAAACCGCCGGTACCGCCTGACCCCGAACCGGAGGTCAGGCGTTGTCCGACGCGACGACAGCCCGTGTGCTCACGCTGCGGCCATCGTCCGGCACTGCTCGGCGCACCGGCGGCACGCCTGCGCGCACACCTGGCACGCCTCGACGTCGAACCGCTCACACTCCGCCGCGCACGCTTCGCAGATCTCCGCACACAGCCGGCACACCTGCGCCGCCCACTGCGAGCCCCGCGCCAGCAGCGTCACACACAGCGCGCAGATCGCCGCGCAGTCCAAGCACAGCCGGGCGCACTGCGCCATCTCTCCGTCGTTCACGCAACAGGTGTAGGCGCATGCTTCGCACGCCTGCTGACACTCCGCACACGCATCCAGGCACGCCTTGTTCGTCTCGTCCACGGTCGCGACCGCCATCACCAACCTCCTTCGGTTCGGCAACATCTGCCTGTCGTGCCGGACCGAGCAGCGCCCACTTCGGGCACGTCCGACCCACGGCGCCACCGAAGGTAGGGGCTTGCCCGCGGGGCAAGGTCAAGCCGCTATCCAGGAATCCGGCGTCTAAACCGACCACATGGGGCACGTCGAGGCGGTTGCTCCGGTGTCGTCCGGACCCGCCTGCGCGCACCGGGTGGCCGATTACTCGGGGCCTGCCATGCTGTGCCCTTGACGCAGGCGGCTGGCGACGTAGCTGGCGCGGTCGCCGCCGTTCTCCCGGTGCCAGGCGCTGGCGGTGGTGTCGGCGACGCCGAGCAGGTCGGCGAGCATCTTCCAGTGGACTGAGCCGACGAGCGAGAGCCAGGCGCCGTTACGGGCGGTGCGGGCGCTGGGGACGCCGAGCTTGCGCAGGCGGGTCTGCAGGGTGGCCGAGGTTATCGGCCGGTCGGGGCGCAGCCCTGGGAACAGGAACGGAGTCGGATGGTCCCGCAGCGCCCCGGCGAGCGGGCGGCGGTTGGTGACGAGCTGGTGCAGGAGCGCGGATAGTCGGGGCCGGAGCCACAAGGGGTCGCGGCCGAGTTGCAGGCCGAGGATGCCGGGCTCGTCGGGATGCGCGAGGACATCGTCGGTGGTGAGGTTGACCAGGCGCCAGCAGCTTTGCCCGTATTGCAGGACCAGGCAGCCGGCGACCCGATCCGCCAGCGGTAGCGTGTCGTCGGTCTCCAGCTTGACGGCGAGCAGGACGCGGTCGGTGTCGCTCATGATCTCCCGGTCGCCGGTGTGGCGTGAGGTGCCGATCGCGACGTGGGCCGGGGCCAGGCCGTTGGTTGCGGCCCACAGCAGGAACGAGCGCGCGTAGTGCTGGCGTGGCCGGTTGCGGACCAGCCAGCGGTCCACCGCAGGTTGGGTGAGGGCGGCCAGGCGGGTGCCACGCTGACGCAGGTAGGCCAGCAGCTGGCGGGCGGTGTTCAGCTTCCGCCGGAGGTGTTCGCGCTGGTAGTGCGTGAAGTTGGTGTCCTGCTCGGCGCGTTGGTGGGCCAGTGGCACCTTCTGCGTCGCCGTCGACACCCACCAGGTCGTGCTCGGCATGATCTACCTCGACCAGCAGGACCAAACCACCGCCGACACACCAGCCGAGCAGCTCATGCACCCCGGCCCGACCACCGTCCGCGCCAACGAACCCCTGCAACCCCTCGTCGAGCGCATGACCCGCGCCGATGTCGACGGTATCCTCGTCACCGACCCCGAAGGCCGCCTCCTCGGACTCCTCGACCGGCACGACGCCGAGACCACCCTCCGGCAGAAGCCGGCGTGACCGATCTACCTCGCCGCACCCGCCCCGGAGTTCGGCGCGGGGTCGCTCGAACCCCGGCCCCGGCCGTGGTCGCCTTCTGCGAATCGGCGTGCCCGCTGGTCACAGCTGAGCGTCACCGGCTTCGTTCCGCGAACACGTCGAGCCGAGGCGGACCGGCACCGGCGCGCAACCCGGGAGCGTCTTCGATGACGCGGCAGATACACCCGCCGGTTCCCGCCGTGCTGTGGGGACGCCGGTCGAGGGTGGTGAGCTGCTCGCGAAGCCCGGTCAGCTCGGCGATGCGCCGGTCGATGCGCGCCACCTCCCGGCGGAGCACCTGGCGCACGTAATCGCAGGGTTGCTGGCCGTCCTCCTGCAACAGGAGGATCTGCCGGATCTCATCAAGCGTGAGGCCCAAGCGCTGCGCCGTCCTGATGAACGTGACCCGCTCGGCGTCGCTGACCTCGTACCGGCGGTGCCCGGCCGACGTGCGCCGTGGTGAAGGAAGAAGCCCGATCTGCTCGTAATACCGAATCGTCTTCGTGTTCACCCCGACCCGGGCCGCCAGTGCACCGATCGGCAGGTCGCCAGGCATCAACCCGCACCTCCTCACCGGTCCGACCAACAGGCTTACCCGACACACCCCCCGCAAACCTCCGACGTCGACATCCCGCTCCTGCTCGCCACGTCGACCGGGGTCCTCTGTTGAGTGAACATCCGCCCACATCAGGCGCGCAGGGTTGAAGTTCCAGTCGAGTGGAAAAGCCAGACTACGCGGGCGGGAACCGAACAGGACCGACAGCGAGGAAGAACACCATGACCAGTCCGACACTGGCTCCGCAACAGACCCGCGAGTGCATCGACGCGTGCAGCGACTGCGCCGTGGCCTGCCAGGCCTGCGCCGACCACTGCACCCGGCAGGCCGACCCGCAGACGCTGACCTGCATCCGGCTGTGCCTGTCCTGCGCCGAGGCGTGCCTGGCCTGCCTGCCTTCGCTGACCCGCGCCGCCAACTACGAAGCACTCTGCCGCGCCTGCGCGGAACTGTGTGAGGCATGCGCGGCCGAGTGCGAACGCTACGACGACCAGACCATGAGCCAGTGCGCCGAGGCCTGCCGCCGCGCCGCCCAGTCCTGCCGGCAGATGGCCAGCGCCTGACCCACGCTCCACGCGGTGACCCGGCTGCCCGGGTCGCGACCCGGGCAGGCCCGGCCCGGGCTTGGGAACCGGTCAGGAGTGAGCCGGGGGTGTGCAGGCGGCGTACTGGCTGCTGCTGCCGATCGCGCTGGGCATCTGCGTGCTGGCCTGCCTGGTCGGCGTGGAGGGGCTCGCTGCTGTTCGCGCCCTTCTACGCCGTGCTGTCCCCTGGCGGGCCGAGTGCTCCTCAGCCCGGTGCAGGCCATCCAGATTGGCATCATCAGCGAGATCTTCGGCTTCAGCAGTTCCTTCGTCGGCTTCCTCCGAGCGCGTCTGATCGACTTGCGGCTCGGGCTGCGCACGGCCGCGTTGGGCGCTCCGGCCGCGCTGGCCGGAGCGCTGCTGGCCTACCGGCTACCCCAGGCCGCACTGCTGGTCCTCGTCGCCGCGGTCATGCCGGCCCTGGCCTGGTACATCCGCCACCCACCCCGGCCGGAGACCCCGCGAACAAGCAGTCCGGACCGGCAGCGGTGAGCGCGAGGATGCGCGTACGGCGGCCACCGACATCCCGCTGTGCTGCTAGTCCAGCGCCAACTACTACGCCAGTCCGAGCTTCAGCCCACCGCAGCCGGCCTTCCGGAGCGGCGAAAAGGGCTATCGCGAGCACCGGGACCGGCATGGGCGGACCTACCGCTACGACTATCTCGGCGGCAAGGACCAGGCGTCGTCGGACCACTCGGCGGGCTGTTCACCGGGCTGCTCGGCTTCGGCATCGGCGCGCTCGGCGTCGTGCACCCGGTCACAAGCGAAAGGGAACGGATGACCGCTCGCGACCGCAGCCCCGAGGACGTCCTGGCCGATCACCTGCGCCTGGCCCAGTCCGGCTCCATCAACGAGGACCTGCAACGCAACTACAGCCGCGACCTCGTCGTCCTATGCCAGCTCGGCGTCTACCACGGCCACGACGGCCTTCGCCACCTGGCCCAGCGGCTCGACGAGGACTCCCGGACGCGACGTTCCGCTACCGCACCCAGCACGTCGCCGGCGAGATCGCCTTCCTGGAGTGGACCGCCGACTCCCCGAGGGGAAGCGTGCGCGACGGCGCCGACTCCTACCTCATCCGCGCGACACAGATGCCCGTTGCTCCCGCCGGCGCACCTCGTCCCACCGCGCTGTGAATTGATCGTCCAGCCCGGGCGCCGGCGCGCCGACGAGACTCGGAGTGGACGACACCGTGTCGAGGAGCCACACGGTCGTGACCCCTCCGCCGATGTGGGGCCGGGTCACGACCTGGATTTCTCCCTGAGGTTGTGCGTTGCGATGCTCCGTGGCTCAGGTCAGGGGCCACGCGGAGTAGGTCAGGCCGAGCACGAGGCCGTAGACCAGGTGCCCGACCAGGCTGCCCATCGGCGTCATCCGGCCGAAGTTGATCGCGGCCGGGCCGGGGTCGTCCTGCTCGCCCCGTCGCATCGCCGGGTGCACCCCACCGATCATGCTCATCATGAGCAGCGCCAGCGCGGTGAGGACGACCGCCCAGCCGAGCGCGGTCACCCAGTTCGCGGGCAGCCCGAACAGCGCCGTGCCGTAGGCCCACGCCACGGCCAGCACCGCGCCGTTGGTGAGATGGATGGCCAGGCCGAGCGCTCGCGCGGCGCCACTGCCCGGCCGCGCGACGGTGCTGCCCAGCAGGTCGAGCAGATCCATCCTGGTCATGCCCATGGCCCTGCCCATGATGCTGAACACCGTGAACGCCAGCGAGGCGACGACACCCCAGACGATCGCGCCGACCCAGCTGATCGCCGCCCAGCCTTCCGCCGCGATGCCGAACACGATCAGCGCCACCGGCGGTGCCATGGCGAGCATCAGGCCGAGCGCCGCCCACGGGACCGTGTGCTCGGAGCGTGCCCGGGTGGTGCCCGAGAGAACCGTCATCACCGCCTCCTTCCAGTTGAACCCGTCGGGTTCCCACCGGCATGCCCCGGCCACGCGACGGCAAACGGGACCGGGTGGGTGACTGTCAGCGAGCCGACACAACCCGGCGGGCTCCCGCTTGCCCTGGCCGAGCCCAAGACTCCCGGTCCGGCGGTCGAACGGCGGTCCCGCCGGCCCGCTCACCGGCGGAACGGCCAGAGTCGCCGCCTCGGCTCGGTCGGCCGGACGTGGTCGAGCAGCGCGGGGGCGAACTCGCGGACCGCGGCCTCGAGTTCCCGAGAACGGGGGTTGACCATGGCGTGCTCACCGACGAACACGGTCGGCACCGTTTCGTTACCACCCGCGGCCGCCCGCACCCCGGCCGCGGCCGAGGGAGACGTCCAGATGTTGATCTCGCGCACGGGCAGTCCGCTCCGGCGCAGCGGGCGCCGCAGCGCCGCGCAAAACGGGCAGCCCGGCCGCCAGTAGAACTCGATCACGGTCGGCTGTTCCGCGCTGGCGCGCCGGTTGCTCATCTCAGTTCCTCCGGAGTGGACCATCAGCGACAGTGCCGAGCCGTTGTCCATTGCACCGCGTGGGGCGGGTGCGCGCCGCCGCAGTGTCAACACGATGACACCGCTGCCCGAGCCCCGTACGGCATCTCAGCACTGTCCCATGGCCGACAGTCGCGCGATGCGCCACGGTAGAGGTGCGTTAGCCCTGGAATCGCCGCTTTCTCGCCGAGAGGAGTCCTCGTGTCGGACCGTGTTGATGTCGTTGTGCTGGGAATGGGGCCGGGCGGGGAGGCCGTGGCCGGTTCACTCGCCGAGGCGGGGATGTCGGTGGTCGGCATCGACGCGCGCCTGGTCGGTGGCGAGTGCCCCTACTACGGGTGTGTGCCGAGCAAGATGATGATCCGCGCGGGCAACGCGTTGGCCGAGGCGCGGCGGGTGCCGGTGCTGGCCGGGAAGAGCCAGGTGGGTCCGGCATGGTGCGGGCCGGCGAGCAGGAGCTCACCGCGGACGGGGCGATCGTGCTCAACACCGGCACCGAGCCGGCCGTCCCGCCGATCCGGGGCCTGTCCGGCACGCCGTTCTGGACCAACCGCGAGGCGGTCGCGGCCGAGGCGGTGCCGGAGTCACTGATCGTGCTGGGTGCCGGCGCGATCGGGCTCGAGCTCGCCCAGGCGTTCGCGCGGTTCGGCTCCACGGTGAGCGTGGTGGAGCTCGCCGAGCACATCCTGCCGCTGGAGGAACCCGAAGCTGCCCGGGTGCTCGCCGAGGCGCTCACCGCCGAGGGGATCGCCCCGCACACCGGCGTCGCCGCCGAGCAGGTCGGCCACGACGGCACCGCCTTCACCGTGACCTTGCCCGGCCGGGAGCTCCGCGCCGAGCGGCTGCTGGTGGCCACTGGGCGGGCGACGAACCTGGCCGGGCTGGGGCTGGCCACGATCGGGGTGGACACCGACCGTCCGTTCGTCGAGCCCGACGAGCGGCTGCGCATCGCCGACGGCGTGTACGCGATCGGTGACATCACCGGCAAGGGCGCCTTCACCCACGTGTCGATGTATCAGGCCGCCATCGTGGTCGCGGACATCCTCGGCCGGGAGGGCCCGCCGGCGGAGTACCACGCGGTACCGCGGGTGACCTTCACCGACCCGGAGGTCGGCGCGGTCGGGCTGACCGAGGCGCAGGCCCGCGAGCGCGGCGTCGAGGTGCGGGTCGCCACGACGGAGGTGCCCGGCACGGCCCGTGGCTGGCTGCACAAGACGGGCAACGAGGGCGTGATCAAGCTCGTCGAGGACGCGAGCCGCGGCGTGCTGGTCGGGACGACCTCGATGGGGCCGCACGGCGGTGAGGTGCTCGGGATGCTGGCGCTGGCCGTGCACGCCGAGATCCCCACCCCCGGCTCCGGACGATGATCTACGCCTACCCGACCTTCCACCGAGGCGTTGAGGACGCCCTCGGCCAGCTGTCCTGAAACAGGACTCGACGACGCGAGTTGCCGGCGGTCACCTGGCGCCGCGGTGGGACGTGGATCGAGTGACGATCGAAGGCTTCCGCATCGAGGTGGTGCGGTCGATGCCGCCGCCGTCCCGGGTCCGGTGGAACGA
Organism: Amycolatopsis arida; assembly: GCF_900115565.1. Classification (GTDB taxonomy): domain Bacteria; phylum Actinomycetota; class Actinomycetes; order Mycobacteriales; family Pseudonocardiaceae; genus Yuhushiella; species Yuhushiella arida. Next base: position 11,008 of record NZ_FOWW01000015.1, read on the forward strand.
GGCGGGCCTCGTCAGCGTGCTGCCTGGCCGACGAGGCCCTGCTGATTCGTCCCTTGCGAGGGCTGCGTGACACGAATCGATCCTGGTGGCAGCGGGTGGGCAGGCGGGTAAACCCGTGGCGAGTGGTCAGCTCTGTTTGCGGCCGTACCCCTGGAACAGCACCGCTGTCGTGGGCACGGGCAGCATCCGAACCGAAGCTCGGCGGCCGGTGACCCAGGCCAGGAGGTCGGTCAGCGACGGTCGGATTCCGCGCAGGGTGAGGTGCGCGCCGTGCCGGGCGCATTCCCGCACCAGCACGGTGCGGTCGACCAGGAGCGCCGGGTCGTGCACGCCCCGGGGCGCGAGACCGGGCAGGCGCTCGGCGAGGCCGATGGCGAGCCACCGGCACAGCGCGGTGGCCGCGAGCGTGTCGATCACCAGCACGCCGCCGGGCCGGAGCAGGCGGCAGGCCTGGGCCACCGCGCGCGGTAGGTCGGGGACGTGTTCGAGGATTTCGCCGGCGACGACGACATCCGCGCAGCCGTCGGCGAGCGGCACGGCGAGCACGTCGGCGAGCACGGGGTGGACCTCGTGCTCGGCGGCCTGCCGCAGCGCGCTCCGGGAGAGATCCACGCCGACGTGCCGGTAGCCCTTGCCAATGAGGTGCGGCGCGAGCAGCCCGGCGCCGCACCCGAGGTCCACCAGGACCGCGTCCGGTCGTGGCGCCGGGGGAACGAGCCGCCCGCGGGCGGCGGCGAGCCAGTGCAGCATCGCGAACACGCCTCGCGGTTGCCACCACTGGTCGGCGAGCCGGTCGTAGAGCGCCGGATCGTTGCGCACCACCCGATCACGCGACCGTGCCCCGCGAGTCCACATGCGTCCAGGCTGGCACACTGCCGCCCGTGGGCCGTGTTCTGGTGGTGGCGTCGGCGTTGGCCCGTGCGTGCCACCCGCTGCCCGCGGTGGCGGTGACGGCGATCACTACGGGCCTGGCCGCCGGCACGGGCCGGCCGGTCGCGGCGGTGCTGACGGTGGCCGTGGCCGTGCTCGCGGGTCAGCTGTCCGTGGGGTGGCTCAACGACCTGGTCGACGCGCCTCGGGACGCGCGCGTCGGGCGGGCCGGCAAGCCGGTGGCGGCCGGTGAGCTCGACCCTTCCCTCGTGCGTGGCGGTGTGGTGGTGGCGGCCGTGGCCGCCCTCGTCCTGTCGTTGCCCTCCGGTGTGCCGGCCACCGCCGCGCACGCCGCCGCGCTGGTCTCGGCGTGGGCGTACGACCTCGGGGTCAAGGCCACCGTGGTGTCGGTGCTGCCGTACGCGGTGTCGTTCGGGTTGCTGCCGGTGTTCGTGTCGTTGGGACTGCCGGGCGCGCCCCTGCCGCCGGGGTGGTTGGTGGCCGCCGCCGTGTGCCTGGGGGGCGCGGCGCACTTCGTCAACGCGCTGCCCGATCTCGCCGACGATGCCGCGACCGGGGTGCGCGGGCTGCCGCACCGGATGGGGCCGCGGGCGAGTCAGCTGCTGGCTGCCGCGCTGGTGCTGGCCGCGTCGGCGCTGCTGGTGTTCGGCCCGTCCGGTGCCGCGTCCCCGGTGGGACTGGCGGCGGTGCCTCTCGCGGCGGGGATTCTCGCCGTCGGGTTGCTCCGGAGCCGGCGGCCACGCTCCCGAGCGGCCTTTCGCGCCGTGCTGCTGGTGGCCGTTGTCGACGTCGCGCTGCTGGTCGGAACGGGAGTGCCGACCGGTTAGCCGGGGCGATGTCCCGTCAGTGGTCACGTCGAGGTGTGGCGCCCTCGTGACCGGGTACTCGTCGCCGAGGGCGGACGCCCAGCCGTGCCCTCGATGCGATCCCAGGCCCCCGTCATACCGGAGGAGATCTGTTGTCAGTAGCGGAGCGCCTCACCGATCGACCGCGCGACGCTGCGCGTGCCCTTGTCCTGGCCCGTGACCTGGTGCCGCGGCTGGCCGGGCGGGCCGCCGCGCACGACGAGTCGGGGGCGTTTCCCGCGGCGGACTTCGCGGATCTGCGTGCGGCCGGACTGCTCGGGCTGATGGTGCCCACCCGGCTCGGCGGGTTCGGCGCGTCGTTCGCCGACTACGCGGCGGTGGCCGCCGAGCTCGCCCGGGGGGCGGGCGCGACGGCGTTGATCTTCAACATGCACGCCTCGGTGACCGGCGCGCTGGCGCACACGCCTGACGAGCTGGTCCGGGCGTGGGGCGCGCCGGAGAGCTTCTTCGCCACGCGGGACGAGGCGCTGTCCGCGGCCGCCGGCGGTGCGCTGTACGGGGTGGCCATGAGCGAGCGCGGCAGCGGGTCGCGCCTGTCCCGCACCGCCACCACCTACCGCAGGAGCGGCAGGGGGTATCGGATCAGCGGAAGCAAGGCTTTCGTGTCCGGTGCCGGTCACGTCGACGCCTACCTGGTGACAGCACGGGATCCGGCGGCCACGGAACCGCGCGTGTCCTACTTTCTAGTCCCCGCCGGAGACGGCGTCCGGGTGGAGCAGACCTGGGACTCCCTGGGCATGCGGGCCACCGGGAGCCAGGACGTGCACTTCGACGTCGAGGTCGGCCCGGAGGCGTTGCTCGGCGGGATGGAGGGGCTGACGTTGCTGCTGGCGCAGGTGATGCCGCAGTGGCTGGTGGCCTCCTACGCCGCGGTGTACGTCGGCGTGGCACGGGCCGCGGTGGACGCGGCCGCCGACCACGTCCGGGAGCGTGGCCTGCGCGAGCTGCCGGCCGTCCGGGCCCGGTTGGGCCGGGCGGATGCCGCGGTGTCCGCCGCGGAGCTCGTCGTGGCCGATGCCGCCGGCCGGGTCGCCGAACAGCCGGGAGAAGGGGACACCAACCGCTGGGTGTGGCGCGCCAAGCTGGTCGCCGGGGACACCGCGGCCGAGGTGGCGTCCTCGCTGCTGGAAGCGGCGGGCGCGTCGGCGAGTCGGCGCGGGCACCCGCTGGAGCGGCTCTACCGGGACGCCCGCTGCGGGGCGCTGCAGCCGGCCACCTCCGACGTCTGCGCCGACTGGCTCGGGGTGGCCGCGCTCGGCGGGGATCCCGACCACGACACCGGGGTGGCGCGGTGGTGACCGCGTCGATCGCGGGCCTGGGTGCGGCGCTGCCGGCCGCCTACGACCAGCGGACGCTGTGGGAGGAGTACTTTCGCGGGCACTTCGCCGGGAGCCGGGCCGCGGAGCGGATCTTCGCCGGCGCCGGGGTCCAACGCCGGCACTCGGTGACCGATCCGTTCGCCGAGGACGTCTCCGGCTGGTCGACTGGGGAGCGGATGCGGCGCTACGCCGAGCGGGCGCCGTCGCTGGGGCACCGTGCGGTCACCGACGCACTGGCCGACGCCGGCGTCGGCGCGGACGAGATCGGGATGCTCGCGGTCGCCTCGTGCACCGGGTACAGCACGCCCGGACTGGACATCCAGCTCGCCACGTCGCTGCGCCTGCGCCCGGACGCCCAGCGGCTGCTCGTCGGGCACATGGGCTGCCACGCCGCTCTGCCCGCCCTCGGCGCGGTCGCCGACTTCGTGGTCGCCCGCGGCCGGCCCGCGGTGCTGCTCTGCCTGGAGCTGACGTCGCTGCATCTGCAACCGGCCACGGCCGACGCGCAGCAGGTGGTCACGCACGCCCTGTTCGGTGACGCCGCGGTGGCGCTGGTGTTGCGCCCGGACGAGGCTCGTGCGCCCGGGCTGCGCGTCGTGGACGTCGCCGCCCGCACCGATACCGGCAGCAGCGGCCACATGACCTGGGAGGTCACCGACCTCGGGTTCCGCATGGGGCTCTCGCCCGAGGTGCCGGACGTGCTCGCCGAGCACATCGGTCCACTGGTGAAGGAGGTGCTGGCCCGCCACGGACTGGACATTGCCGACGTGCGGGCCTGGGCCGTGCATCCCGGCGGCCCGCGCATTCTCGACACCGTCGAGGACGGCCTCGGGCTGGCCCCACCCGCGCTGGCGGCCTCCCGCGCGGTGCTGGCCGAGCACGGCAACTGCTCCTCGGCCACGGTGCTGCTGGTGCTGCGCGAACTGCTCCGTCACGGCCCACCGCCGGGCCCGCTCGTGGCGGTGGCGTTCGGGCCCGGGCTGACCCTTTACGCGGCACTGCTCGAACCCACGACGGAGCCGGAGGTCCGATGAGCAATGGCCATTGTCGGGACGGTAGAGCGCCACCCACGCCTCGGCGGAGAAAGGGACGCGGCAACCGAACGGAGGCGTCATGGAGTTCGAGTTCTGGGCGGCGTTGGTCGCCGGCTTCACCGGTGGCCTGGTGATGAGCGCGATGATGGCCATCATGCGGGCGGCCGGCACGACCGAGATGAACATGATGTACCTGCAGGGGACCATGTTCACCGCCAAGCGTGGCGCGGCGATGGCGATCGGGGCGGTCATGCACCTGGTCGTGATCAGTGGCGCGATCCTCGGCTCGGTCTACGCCCTGCTGTTCACTTGGCTGAACGTGAGCGCGGCCAGCGCATGGTGGGTCGGCGCCCTGTTTGGCATCGTGCACGGGATCCTCGGCGGGCTGATGATGGCCGGCGTGCCGGCGGTGCATCCCCGGATGGGCAAGGGTGACACCGGTGGTGCGGTGGCACTCAAGGAACCCGGCCTGTTCGCCAAGAACTACGGCAGCGCTACCCCGGCCGGCGTGCTCGCCACCCACGTCCTCTATGGACTGGTGCTCGGCGCGGTGTACGCCTGGCTGCTGGGAATGTGACGAGGTTGCAACAGTGCGAAGGGAGGAATCGGGGCGTAGTGGCGCTCTATGGCGTCTTCGACGAGCGTGACGTTGACGTGGGGTGCTTGGCACGACCCTTCTGCCGGCCGCGGCAGAAGAAATACAGGTACTCGGCGCTCTGGCGGTCTCCAGGTGCCGCCAGGACTCGCCGATCTCCACCGCTGCCAGCCGGTCCGGCAGCAGCGCAGATCGCATGCGAGGTTGACTCGACACTGACGAGATCGCTGGCTCACGAGCGACCTCCTGTTGTCGGCTCGTCTTTACCGGCAAGCGGAGTCGGGACTGCTCCGCTACTCCGATCGAGCGATACTCGGTACTCAACGACCAGACGTCCCCTCAAGAACCCCCTGGTCGGAGCTGTTCCCATCTGCTGTGTGCCCTGCCGAGGACTCGAACCTGCGCACCTCCCTCACCGCCCACTCCCCGCGACCACCGCTGCCCATTCAGCGAGAGACGACCAGGCCATCGAACTCCTGGACGCAACCAGAATCCGGCATGAATGCAGAGCGCCACACTAGAGCCACGAAGGCATACTCGGAAACACTGCCGCCGTACCTCGAGGAGGCCGAGGTGGGAGCCCAACCTAGGAGGAAATTGGGAGGATCAACCCGCGCTGAACGGCAGCAGCCGGTAGTGACCGACGCTCATCCGCACCGCCCTGACCTGCTAGATCTCCATCTATGCAGCTCAGGGCGATGGCCCCGACTACGTTGACACGGTAGAGGTCACTGGTTCGATCCCAGTATCGCGCACCACCTGTTTCCCCAGGTCACACCCCCTCCGGTGATCACCACCGCCGGGGGTTTCGTCGTCACTGGGAGCACGAATGGGAGCAGTTGATCTTGTCTTACTGTGTTCATCCCATCTGTGTTCACCGCCGGGCTGCCCGGAGCAGGGACTCTATAGCTGCGGCGGCGAGCCTGCGCTCCCAACATGGTCTAGACCATAAGCAGGTAACGATCCGATCACCGTCGCCGTCCGGCAAACAAAGGTTCGCATGGTTGACCAGCACCGATGCGCTCCGGTGGTTCGTGGGTCGCGACGAGGCTCTGTCGGTCGAGTCGAGCGCCTGTGGGGTCGAGAGCTGGTCCGGGACGATGGTGCCGGCAGAGCTGTATCAGCTGTCCAGGGTCCGGCGCTCGCCGGCCAAGGTGTCGTACTTGTCGGCGCGGCCGCGAGCTTGCTCGGCTGGGTAGCGCTGTTCGTTCAGCTGAATCTTTTCCCCAGTGCGGCTGCTAGGTCGACCTCGAGCACGTCAGCGAGGCGGAGGAGGTAGGACAACACGTCGGCCAACTCGTGCCGGACACGCTCGGCCTGCTCCGGCGTGTGCATGATCTGCGCGGCTTGCTCAGGTGTCAGCCACTGGAACAGTTCGAGCAGTTCGCCGGCCTCCCCCGCCAGGGCCATAGCAAGGTTCTTCGGCGTGTGGAACTGCTGCCAGTCTCGACGAACCACGAACTCGGCCAGCGCCGTCTGCATGCTCACGAGGTCCACAAGTAACTCCCTCTCCTTGCCTATCGGGTCGGCATGGCCAAGCCAGCGACCTCCGCAGCAGCGGAACCCACCCAACGGTCTCCGTCACGCCAGGCACTGGCAATCTGCAACTCGTCCAACACCTCCACGGACAACTCCCCCACCGGCTCGTTGAACAACGCCTGTGGGGTTCCAGAAGTCGGCCTCCATTGTTGACCTGCGGTTTTAGGCTGCGCGTTCGTACTCGTTGATCAGGCCGCCCAGGACCGACCGGCGCTTGATTCGCGCGTGATTGAGATCCGGGGTGGGATGGTCGGGCTTTGGTGGGCGGAGCTTGCCCGGTGAGGTCTTCGACCGTTGTAGTGCTGGGCATAGGTGAACACCGCGGTGCGCAGGTGCCGCTCACCGAAGATCAACATGCGGTCGGTGAGCTCAGTTCTGACCGTGAGCACGAATCTTTCGGCGAAACAGTTCGCTGGGGGACAGCCCGGGGGAATCTGCACGACGTGAATCCCCGCGTCAGCCAGAACGGCGTCGAAAGCCGTGGCGAACTGGCTGGCTCGGTCGCGGATGAGGAACCTGAACCCGGCGGCTCGGTCGCCGAGATCCATCACGAGGTTACGGGCCTGCTGTGTGGTCCACTGCCCGTCCGGATTCGTGGTTGTGCCGAGAACGCGCACGTAGCGGCGACCAACTTCCAGCGCGAAGAACACGTAGATCCGTTTGAGGGTTACCGCGCAGTCCACATGTAAGAAGTCCACTGCCAGCATCGTTGGGGCTTGGGTGCGCAGGAACTGCCGCCAGGTCGTCTCGGTCTGTCGGATTGGTGCCGGAGGGATCCGCAGCCTCGCGAGGACCCGACGGATCGTCGAAGCGCCGATCCGGTGGCCAAGCTTGAGCAGTTCGCCTTGGATCCTCCGGTAACCCCACGTCGGGTTTTCTGTGGCCATTCGCTCGATCAACACGACGATGGCGTGGTCGATGGGCGGGTGCCCGGGCCGGTTCGGGTAGGTCCACTTCCTCGCGACCAGTCGGCGATGCCAGCGCAGGACGCTGCCTGGGGTGACCAGCCGGTGCTCGCGCACAGTCCGGGGCAGCAGCCGGATCAGGGCGGCCAACACGGCTCGGTCGGCCCAGTGCAGGTGGGGCTTCGGGTTTGCTCGACGCAGCACGGCGACTTCGTGGCGCAGGACCAGCAATTCGACATCCTTCGACGCCGACGAACGGCCGAGCAACATCAGCCAGCCACCCAGCCGAATGAAGATCAGATAGAGCAAACGCAACAACACAGCGCACGATCATGCCTCAACGGCGCCGCCACGATCGTTACCGGTCACAGGGACGGCCACGTTCTGGAACCCGACACGTTTTACGCTGGTCACGGCGGGCCTGCTCAGCCAAACGGTCGATCACGATGTCACTTGCTCGAGGGATCATCAACCACAACTCGGTGGAACCAGGTCTGGTGCGGTTTGTACGTTTCGGCAAAAGCTCGCCGGCTCGAACGACGAGATCGAAGCTCATCAGACGTGCAGGGTGTAGGACTCCGTGAGAACGCGGGTCGGTATCTCGCCCGGTGGTTCCTCTACGGGAGACCACTCAGTCTCGTCGAATCCTCGCTGTCATCGTCAGCCCTACAAGCAGAACGGGCGCGAGCAGCAGAAGGGTATCGGCATAGTTGGCCCCGGCCCCGTGGTGAGCCGGGTTCCACGACTGCAGGATACTGCCGCGGGCTTCCAAGATGCCGGGGCCGAGGGCGGCGCCGATTCCGCCGCTCAGATATCGAGCAGTGTGGAAAAGGCCGAAGCCCACGCTCGCCAGCTGGGCGTCGAGAGATCGTCCGGCCGCGTTCTGCGCGGCTACCGCAGTGACTACGAAGCCCAGCTCCGTCGTCGCCATACCAGTGGCGATCACAATGGGCCCACTGCCCGCAGTCGAGGACAGAACCATTACTCCAACAACCATGGACAAGACGCCAGCCGCGGCCACGGCACGGTTCCCCACCCGGTCGGCTACTCGCCCAGCGGGTGCTGCCACTGCCACGGCGACCACAGCCCCGGGTAACAACACTAACCCGATCACTCCCGACTCCAGCCCACGCAGGTCACTAACTTGGAGGGGGATGAGGACCTCGACAGCGACTGAGACCCCTAGCGCCCCCGCGGCGACGGTGCAGGCGGGGACGTAGCCGCGACGGCGGAGCAATGCCGGTGGAATGAATGGCTCCCGAGCCGTCCGCGAGCGCCACACTAGCCCGAGTGCCGCGACCGCACCGAGCACCAGAAGGGTCCAGATGAGCCGCTGCGAAGCCGTCGGCTGCCCCCACAGGTTGATCGCGGCGAGCAGCGCCGACACTGCTCCAGCCAGCAGCACCACGCCCGCGACGTCGATACTGCGCGAGGTCTCCGTCGACGAACGCCGAGGTAATAGCTTCAAGCTGGCGACAGCGAGCGGGACTGCGATCAGTCCGGCCAGCGTGAACACTCCACGCCATCCAACGAACTCACCGAGGGTCCCGCCGACGACCGGGCCAGCGACCTGAGCTGCGCCCGTTGCACTGCCCAGCAACCCGAACGCCGCTCCGCGCCGGGCCGGCTCGACGACCGTGACGACGGCGTATCCCGCCAACGTTGGTACGGCGCCCGCGCCGATGCCCTGGAGCCCTCGGGCTGCGATCAAGAAGGTGATGTTCGGTGACACCGCCGCTATCGCGACTCCGGCCGTGAAGACAACGAGCCCGGCGGCGAGGACGGCTCGGATCCCGAAACGCAGGCCGAGGAAGCCGTACACGGGCGATCCGATCGCGAGGCCCAGGAGAGCGCCGGTCACTGTCCAGCCCAGCGCGACCGGACCTGACCCAAGAGAGCGCCCGATGTCGGGGAGAAGAACCGTAATCATGCTGTTGGTCGAGATCGTCAATACGGTCGCTGCGACCAGGATAGGCATCATCGAGCGAGTCGGCGACCTCACGACCGATGCTCGGTCACTCCCACTTCTCTGGTCGCTCACCGAACACTCGCCATCGGCGCGAAGCAGCGACTGATCCTTGAGAGGAAGATCAAATCGTTCACCACATGCCTACTTTAGCGTGGCGCGCCGCCAGCCGGTCCGAGGTGGCCCCATGTTCGTCGAAGGCGCCAGCCTCGATTATCCGGGCTGGTACTGAAACTGCGCTGACAACACGCTGGCAATCAAACGGCAAGAGGTGGCAATCGGACGTTAGAGGGGCGACAATGGCGGTTGGTGTACCAAGTTCCAGTCCAGATACCACGAGAGCCCCTTTCCGGGATTCGAACCCAAGCTCCCCCGGCTTTGGCAGGCAACGACAACCAATTGATCGCGTCGTCCGGCAGCGAACCAGGAGAACTCCATGCAGCCCGAGGAACAGAACACACAGTTCTACGATTTCACCGTCGACCTCTTCGCGACCGTGTTGGGGGAACCGGTCTTGCACGGTGCCCTCTTCCGATCACGCGACGAGGACGTCCACTACGTGGAGGCCGCCAACCGGCTCACCGCCGGCATCGGCGAGTCCCTCGGGCTGGGTCCGTCCAGCACCCTTCTCGAGGTGGGGTGCGGTGCGGGGCAGCCGTCGCTCTTCCTGGTCAAGGCCTTCGGATGCACCGCGACCGGGGTCGACCTCGTTGAAGGCCGGATCCACATGGCGAACGAGTTCAGTGCCGAGGCGGGGCTCGACGACAGGGCGCGCTACGTGGTCGGCGACGCCACCACGATGGAGCTCGAAGAATCGTCATTCGACGCCGTCCTCTTCCTCGAGTCGATGCTGAACATGCCCGAGAAGGACACGATACTCCGACGTAGCCACCGATACCTGCGCCCCGGTGGTCGCATCATGGTCAGCGACTACGTCAAGCTCACCCCCGAAAGCTGCGGCGAGGAATGGCGTCGAGAGGTCGAGGCCATCGGGTTGAGCGTGCACATGGCGACCCTCGACGAGATGGCCGACCTCGTCACCGCGGCCGGTTTCACCCTGGAGCGGTGCGACGACATGACCGCGCAGTACCAGTGGAGCAACCCGGCCATGCTGAAGTGGGCGCAGCGGTGTTCGGACACGATCGACGCCAAGTTCGGCGCGGGGTGCTCACCCTTGCCGACATCCAGGCCGAGAAACACCTGGTAACCGCTGGTCATCTGTCATGCCGTTCGTCCGTCGCGGGTGGTCACCGGTCAGGCATCGACGGCCGGCAACCACGTTACGACGAGACCTGCCCGGCGGGCGGCCGTGTCCCTATCAGCGGTCCGGCGATGCCACCAGGTCCGGTGACACCACCCCCCGGATCATGCGTGCGACTGGGGGCATCAGTCATGCCGGACCTGGCGACCACGACTCCTTGATCAGGAGCTACGAAAAAGGTAACGGGGGCGATGTGAGCGGTAATCCAGTGGACGTCGGCCGTAGTCTCCAGGCGTGGATCTCGCTCAGGTCTTCGCCGGCGTGCCGCGCGTCGGTGTGGTCAACGGCTGCGCCTACTACTACCCGCAGTCGGAGCTCGAACTGCTCGGCGGTGATCCCGCGCTGGTGCCGGACGATCTCCTGATGACGTTCCTGTGCGAGGCCCCGAGCCACTGGCCCGAGGAACAGTACGGGCTGTTGTGGCGAGGGTTCGCGCCGCGGATCCTCGGCCTGCTGGAGGCCTCGCCCGAGGAGTTCCTGTTGGGTGGCCTGGACTTCGCCCGCTTCTCCGAGTGGCCGGGCGAGGAGCAGGCCGCGGTGCGGGAGGCGCTCCGCACGATGGTGAGGCGTGCGGTGACCGGCGACAAGCCCGGATGACGTGGCGGCGTTGGTGTGCGCCGCCGCTCATGCCAACCAGGACCTGACACCCTGGCTGAGCTACCTGGACACGCTGACCGGCGCCGACGCGGACGCGGGGATCACCCGGCTGGCGTGCCACTGGGCCGAGGACATCGCCCGGGGTGTCGAGCCGATGCTGTGGTGGTACCCCGAGGACCCCGCCGCTCCGCTACGCGACTGGCTGTACTCCGACCCGTTGTCCGAGCGTCTGTCCCGAATGGAGGATCGGGACACGCTGATCGCCATCGCGCAGATGTGACGTCACCGGTGCCGAGCACACCTCATGACGAGGCGGCGGAGTGGCCGTCGGTGAGGACCACGGTGTCGCCGTCGACGCGATCCACCCGGTCCGCGGCGGCGTAGCGGTCGCGGCCAAACAAGCCCTGGCCGTCGATCTTGACGTAGCCCAGGCGCAGCATCCGCTCCGCGAGTTGCCGCACCAACAGGCCGCCCAGCAGGACGGTGGTCATCAGCAGCGCCGCGGTGGTGAGGAACAACTGGTCGGTTCCCGCGGTGTGAAACAGGCTCCCCCCGCGGAACGCGACACCACCGACGATGAGGTTGAGCGCGTCGAGACAGTTGCCGCCGATCACGGCGGCGACGGCGAGTGTGAGGGCTCCCCGGCGCACCGTGGCGATCGCGGCCACGGTCTCCGGCAGCGCGTTGACCAGCCCCATCAGCACGCCACCGACGGACCCCGCGTTCAACCCGATGGCCACGACCAGACTCTCCGCCGCCCGAGCGACCGCCCAGCCCCCGACCACCACCAGCGCGGCGATCACCGCGAACTCCAGCCACAACGACGCGGCCGGCCGCGACTCGAACGCGTCGAGGTCCGTGGGCACGTCGGGACGCGTCTCCCGCGTCGCGACCGCCCGCCACATCGGCTTCCGCTGGGCCCGGATCAACCGCAACCCGCCGAGGTAGAGCCCGACCAGCACCACCGACACCGAATCCACACCCAGCACCGTGGCCTCCGGGCTGAACGACCCCAGCAACACCGTGCTGAGCAACACGATCAGCAGGCACCCGAACAGCAGGTTCTGCCCCGACGCCGCGGCGTGCTCCAGATTCACCCGCCGGTGCGCGACGTCCGCGGCCACGATCGCCAACGTCTGCACCGCGATCCCGCCCACCGCGTGCTGTAGGCCAGCTCCGGCTGCCCGTCCTCCGCGCTGACCCCGGTCATCACGATGCCCGACAGGGAGGTCACCACCCCGAAGAACACCGCACCGAAGAACGCCTCACCCCAGCCGGCCCGATCCGCGAGGGTGTCCCCGAGCCCACCAACCTGACACTGAGGACGACGGTCAGCGCACCCGCCATCAGGAAGACCGCCATCGCCCAGGGCACCGACCACGGCTGGGTCACCACCGCCGGCACTCGGGACCACCCCGAACGGACCCACCCGCCGGGCCCACGTCCGATCCATGGTCGAGCAGTGTCCCGCAGCCGCCGCAGCCAGGCAGCACAGCACAACGCCCCTCCATCGCGGGCGAGGGCCGAGCAGTACATGGATGGTGTGACGCAAACCTTGTTGCGTCACACCATCAATCTACTACTCACGCCCCAGATCAGCTTGATGAGATCGCTTCTCTGCCAAAATCAAACTATCGAAATGTGCCGACTACGAAGTATTACCAGCGACCCGGCTGCCTGATGCGCTCGTTCCGCCTGGTTCAATCGTTACCTCACTATCTCTTTCGTGGAAATCCTTTTCTCGCTCTATTCCAGGCCACGATGAACAGAGTTCCAACGAAGCCACCTGCGATCGCGAGAACTCCACCGAAAATCCCGTACTCGACCCTATCTTCTCCTACGAAACCGGCAAGAGAACCTATCGCAGCGACCAGCCCGGCACAACCCAGCGCCGCTAGAAAAATGCCAGAAAGCAACATTCCGGGAGGCGGAGAAGGTGGCGGCTGTGGCGCATTGTTTTGTTCTGGATGACTCATAAGGTTTGTCTCATATCGAGATTGTCCATGTTCTAGTACGTTGGGTTCGGTGAGAATTTTAAACCAACACCCCCGCCGCGCACCCCGCGACCGCCAATCCCGCCGTTGCGACACCTGTGCTCACTGGCGCGTACGCCGTTGCCAGTACGGCGTACGCGCCAAAGGACTGGACGGCCGTGACAGCACCAGCGGCGCAACCGAGGACCTCTGCCCGATGTCGACGAAGCTGTCCCGGAACGCACGGCCGGCCGGCCCACTCGATCATCTCCGCGACGGCCCTTGGCGGTGATCCGGGGGAGGGTGTCCTTGGAGACCTTGGCGACGTAGGCGTCGTCGACGTGCGCGGGATCTCGCCGGTGGTCAGCGCCTTCGCTGACAGCGACAGCACGATCTCGTCCACCCCGGTCAGGCGGCCTTGCCGCTTGCGCACGATCTGCGGGTCGACCTCATCTCCGCTTCCAGCGCGGTCTCGAGCACGTTTCTTCGCCAGCTGGTTGAGTAGCCCATTCGGGCCGACCAGGTCGATCCCCTGCTGCTTGGCCTGCGCCAGCAGCTGCTCGGCCAGCCGCCGCGGATCCATTCCTCGGTCACGGACTCCAGCGTTTCGATCAGGATCGATCCTTCCCGCCAAGCGCACGCTCGGCGTGTCAGACCAAGATCAGTACCACCGTTGACCAGACACCTCGGCACGCTTCGTTCTCGCTGGAGGGTTCGAGGCTGGCTGGGGCGTTCCTGGTGCCGCGGGGTTCGCTCGGCAGGCCGCTCGCGGCGGCGTTAACGTGTCCGGTGCTGGCGCGCGGCCGCGTCCACCGTGTGGCGGCGGTGCGGAGCCGCCAGGTACCCGTCCGAGGAGCGAGAGGTGGCGGATGGACCGTCTGCATCTGGTGTATGCGGCCATCGGGACGGTGGGTGTGCTGCTCGCCCTGATCAGCCGCAACATTCGCCGGTGGCCGCTCAGCGAGCCGTTGGTGGCCCTCGTTCTTGGCGTGGTGCTGGGACCACGACTGCTCGGCCTGCTCGAGATCGATGATGCGCTGCGCGACGTTCTGCTGCTGGAAGGGGCACGGCTGGTACTGGCAGGATCGGTGATGGCTGCCGCCTTGCGCTTCCCCGCGTCGTCCCTGCCCTCCCTGGTGCGCCCACTCGTGTTGCTCCTGGCCGTCGTCATGCCGCTGGCTGCGGCCGCCACCGGCGTTGCCGCCCTGCTCCTGGGCCTACCCATCGCTGTGGCCGCACTGGTGGGAGCCTGCCTGTCCCCCACTGACCCGGTCCTGGCCGCCTCCGTGGTCACCGGTGAACCCGCCGAGCGGGACCTTCCGGCGCGCATTCGCCGACTCCTGACCGTGGAGAGTGGCGCCAACGATGGACTGGCGCTGCCACTGGTCGGTCTCGCGGTGGCCGCCGTGCTGCCGGCCACGGGACCCGGCGACGTGGTGGTCAGGCTGGCCTGGGAGGTACTCGCCGGCGCGGTCGTCGGTGTCGTCGCCGGTGTGCTGGGCGGCCGGGCGATCAAGAAGGCCACCCGCCATCGAGATCTCGATGGCGGGTCCAAGCTGGTGTTCACGTTGCTGCTCGCCGTCGCCGTCCTCGGCATCGCTCGCTTGGCCGGTACCGACGGTGTGCTGGCCGTCTTCGTGGCCGGGCTGGCCTACAACCGGATGGTGGGCAAACACGAACGCACCCCGCAGGACAGCCTCGATGAGGCGGTGAACCGATATGCGGTGCTACCGCTGTTCCTCGTGTTCGGAGCGGTGCTGCCCTGGCAGGACTGGGTCGCGTTCGGACCGGCCGCCCTCGCCTTCGCCGCCGCCGTTCTGCTGCTGCGCCGCCCGCCGTTCCTTCTCGTCCTGGCTCGCCCTCTGGGACTGACCTGGCGCGACGCCACCTTCGTGGGCTGGTTCGGCCCCATGGGGGTGAGTGCCCTGTTCTACCTCGCCCACAGTCTGGACAAGGGGGTCGCCGACCCACGTCTGTTCGCCGCGGGCAGCCTCGCGGTCGCCGTCAGCGTCGTCGCGTTCGGCGTCACCGCCTCACCCGGGCGCAACGCCTACGCCCGGTCCTGAGGCCGGGATGGGCATCGACGTCGCGACCGGGATGGAGGGACGATTCCGCCGACATCCCTTACACACCGAAGACGAAGAGATCGGCGCCAGGAGTGGCCGCGTAGAACCCTTGTCCCGTGCCTGTTCCTTGCCGAACCTGTGGGAAGCAGGAACCCGGGACGCAGCGAGCGCGGCGACAGTCGCGGGTGCGCGCGTCGTAGCTCGCTCCTTCCAGGTCTCCGCACACCAATTTGTCTGGAGCGCATCTAAAGCACGGGTTCGGGTCGAGCCGTATCGAACGGTCACAATCCGCACCAAACAGAACCGCCTTTTCTGCGGGTTCTCCGTTTTCGCTGGTAGGAGGCATGTCCGGTCCTCACTGGCAGTGAGGGGTCAGGGTTCGAGTCCCCTCAGCTCCCGCAGCCGGACGACCTCGCACAGCCTGTCCTCGGGCAGCACCTCTGCCAAGACCTGGTCGATGCCCACGTGCCGGACGATGGCCTCGGCGGCGCGACGGCCGTGCCGCTCTGGACGTCTCGGTGATCAACGGCGAGTCCGTGCCGATCGAGGAGTCCGTGCCGATCGAGGCAGGACCCGGCGCCGAGGTGCTCGCCGGGTCGATCAACGGCACCGACGTGCTCGAAGTCGCCGTTACCACCACCGCCGGGGACAACTCCCTGGCCCGGGCCGGCCTCTCTCGGGTCGGTGTTTCGCCTCGAGTGGCGCCCGGGCTCGGGTGGACGGGTCAGGAATAGCGTCGCGGGTCACCGGGGCCGAGGCGCACCGCGTCATCGGAGAGGGCGGCGCCAGCTGGCTCAGGCTCACGAAGGTGGGGAGCACTACCGGCGGCACCGAACGGCTCCTCACCGCTGACATCTCGCGTTGACCTGGACCGGACGCGGCCCCTTCCCGGGACCACCGACGCCACGGAATGACGAACGCTCAACGGCTCTCCGTGGCCATCCGCAGCCCGAGGGCGACGAGGACGGTGCCGCTGATCGCGTCGAGCCGGCGCCGGACCGTCGACCGGCGGAACCACCCGCTGGCCCGGCCGACCACGGCCGCCAACGTCAGGTACAGCACCACCTCGATGGCCACCTGCAATACGGCGAGCACCGCGGTCGTGGTGAACAACGGCCACCCCGCCGGCACGAACTGCGGATAGAACGCGATCACGAAAGCGGCGGCCTTCGGGTTCGCCAACATCACCAGCGCGCCCTCACCGAACGCCTTCACCCAGCCGCTCGCCGAGTCGACCGGCGACCCGGCACCGGAGTCCGGCAGCACCCCGCTCCCGCGGGCGCGCCACGCCGAACGCCACGCCTTGATCCCCAGGTACAACAGGAACCCAGCGCCGACGACGCGCAACACGAGGAACGCGACCTCCGAAGCGGCCACCTTCGCCGCCAACCCGGCGGCGGCGAACAGCGCCCACAGGTACAGGCCGGCCTCGAGCCCGAGCACCGTCGGGACGGCACCGGCGAACCCGCGTACCGCGGCCCGGCGCAGGATCAACGCCATCGCCGGGCCGGGCGAGGCCGAGATCAGGACCACCGCGACGACGAACGCGGGCATCATGCCGACAAGATCCATGACGCATCCTGGCCGCCACACGGGTTCCGGCTCAACCGGATTGATGGCCGGCGGTGGCGCCGCGGTCAGCCAGCTGTTCCGGACAACCCGAAGCGGCGCGGCAGATCGTCGCCGAGGAACCACGTGACGGTGCGGATCCGGTCCACCTCCAGGGTCAGCACCAGCAACCCGGCAGGATGCGCCGTCGAGCCGCCGGGCTCGGTGAGATGGCAGCCGAGCGCCGGCTGCGTGTTGGCGCGGGTGGGAGTCAGCCGGAAGCGGCGGCGTCCACGCCAAGTCGTGAACATGGTGAGGAAGGCCGCGATCGCGGGCGGGCCGTGGTACTCGTGGGGCGCCGGTGGCATGACCAGCCACGCGTCGTCGGTCAGCAACGTGACGACGCCGTCGACGTCGCCGCTGGTGAACGCGTCGGCGAACCGCCGGGTCAGGTGTCGCTCCTCCGGCGAGCCCGGGAGCGGGACACGTTCGGGATCGATGGTGTGGCGGCGCTGGTCCAGTCGGGTGCGGGCGCGCTGCAGGGCGCCTTTGATCGCGGTGGCGCTGGTCCCCAGCATGTCGGCGACCTCCGCCGTGGAGAAGCCGAGCACGTCACGCAGCACGAGGGTGGCGGCCTGGCGTGGCGGAAGGTGCTGCAGTGCCGCGACGAACGCCAGCTCGACCGCCTCTCTGGAGTGGTAACGGGTTTCGGGCCCCGGCGCGTGGTCCGCGACCCGATCCAGCATCGTGTCCGGGTACGGTTGCAGCCAGGTCGTGTCACCGCGGCGAGTGGGCTCGGGCGGGTCGAACGGGGGCACCGGCTCGGGTGGACGACGTCGCCCGGCTTCGCGCAGCGCGTTGAGGCAGCGGTTGGTGGCGATGCGGTACAGCCACGTCCGCACCGATGCTCGGCCGGCGAAACCGGTCAGACCGCGCCATGCCGCGATCAGGGTCTCCTGCAGCACGTCCTCGGCATCGGTCAGCGACCCGAGGATCCGGTAGCAATGCAGCCGCAGCTCGCGCCGGTACGGTTCGGTGAGTTCGCGAAACGCCTGCTCGTCCCCCGCCCGCGCGCGGTCCAGTGTGTCCTGACTCACCGCCGCATCCTCCCATGGCACCCACCCGCGCAGGGATCCGTTCGGCCCCGGACCGTTCCGTTCCGGGAGCCGGCGGTGTCTCACCAAGCGAAGGACGCGACACGCGCCTTCAGCACCCCGGGAGCACGAGACACCAACCCACGGAAGAAGGCAGCAGTGAGCGACGCCATCCACCCGACGCCCATCGACGATCTCACCGCGGTCCTCGCCGTCGTGGGCGACCTGGTCGCCACCGTCCGGCACGACCAGTGGAGCACGTCCACCCCCTGCCCGGAGTGGGATGTCCGCGACCTGGTGAACCACATGGTCATCGGGAACCGCCTGTTCGCCGCCATCCTGCGCGGCGAGGCGGCCGTCGCGCCCGGCGTCCTGGACCCCGCGACGAGGGACGCACTCGGCGATGACCCCGTGACCGCCTACCAGGGCGCCGCCGAGGACCTCCTCGCCGCGTTCCGGCAGCCGGGCGTACTGGACGAGGTCTTCCAGGTCCCCGCCGGGGCCGTCCCCGGCGTCATCGCGGCACACCTGCGCGCCGTCGAGGAACTCGTGCACGGTTGGGACCTGGTTCGGGCGACCGGCCAGCGACTCCGGGTTTCCGACCACGTCGTCGAGCGGCAACTCGAGTTCACCCGCGGCACGCTCGCTGACATCCCACCGGACCGGGCCCCGTTCGCACCACCGCAACCGGTCCCCGGCGACGCCTCGCCCCTCGATCGGTTGGCCGCCCTCCTCGGCAGGCCCGTCACCGCAGTGGATCGACGACCACGCCCGTTCACCGGCGGCTCCCCCGCCACCGGCGGCTGACCGAGCTCGACCGCGGGTCGAGCAGTGCGAGCACGACCAGGAGCACGATGCCCGTCGCGGTGATCGCGCCGGCGGTGATCGGGACCCAGTCACCCCATCGGACGTAGGGGGTGGTCTCCTCGTACAACGGCACATCCACCACGAAGATCCCGTGCTCGTCCGGCGGGACCCAGGCCAGCCGCTCGCCCCGCGCGTCGAACACCGCGGACGTGCCGCTCAGCTCCACCAGGACGGCGGAACGGCCGGACTCCACCGCCCGGACCGCCTCGGCACTCGCCTGTTGTGGCTGTGCCCACGTTCCGTGGAACGACGTGAGCGAGCCCTGGACCACCGTGACGTCGGCGCCCAGCCGAACGAGCTCCCGGCGCAGGTCGGGAAAGATCGACTCGTACGAGATCAGCGGGCCCACCCGTGCCCCGCCGGTCCGCAGTATCGCCGGCGCCTCGCCCGGGGCCCTGTCCTCCTCGGCGATCCCGGTGTCCTGGAGCAGCTCACCCAGCAGCGGCCGCAACGGCACGTACTCGCCGAACGGAACGAGCCGCCGCTTCTCGTACGTGCTCACCAGCCCGCCGGGCCCGTACTGCTGCGTCGTCTTCCGGATCCGACCGTCCGTGGCTCGCGCGTCGACGTTGACCAGCACATCGCTTCCCACGGTCGCCGCGACCTGGCGCAGCAGGGCCACCGTATCGGGGCGGCGCGCCGGGTCGAACGGCATGCTGCTCTGCCCCCAGACCACCACGTCCTGCCCGCGACCCGCGGCCCCGCGGGTCAGGTCCAGATGCGCGGCGACGCGGTCGTCGGCACCGTGCACGACGCCGGGCTGCACCCCGACCACGCGAACGCTGCCGGTCGTCACCGGGTCCGGCCGGAGCAACCCGTAACCGACCGCGAAGGCGGCGAACACGACGGCGAGCCCTCCCCCGAGCAACCGCGCCGCCCGGCCGGTACCCGGAAGGACCATGGCGGCGAGCCCGACGTTGACCGCCACCAACACGAAGCCGAGCAACCACACGCCACCGAGCGAGGCCACGGCCAGCACCGGCCGCACCTGCCACTGGGTCAGCCCCAGCAGGCCCCAGGCGCCCCCCAGGTGCTCCCACGAACGCAGCGCCTCGACGCTGACCCAGACCGACGGCAGCACCACCGCGGCCGTGGCCACCCGTGCCGCGGAGGGTTCGCGCAGCAGGCGGTACGACGCCAGCCCGAACGGCACCCACACGACACCGGCGACGGCACCCATCACCAGAGCCAGGACGCCCACGTGCGGCAGTACCCAGTGGAACAGGGTGAGGAAGAACCCCACCGCGGCGAGCGAACTCCGCCACGCGGCCTCGCCGTACGAGCCCGCACGTCCGGACAGCAGCACCAGCGGGACCAGCCCGACCCACCCCAGCCACCACGCGCCGGCGGCGGGGTACGCGAGCGCCAGCAGGCAACCGGACGGCAGCGCGAGCCCGCGCACCGCCCAGCGACGCACCCGGCCGCCGACAGACACTCCGGCAAACTACCTCGGGGACTCATCGGCGCCGAGTGAGCACCCCGGATACCCGCCCGTGGCCGACACCAACCATCGCCGCGCCCTTCGTGGCCGGCCTAGACTGGGTTCACGGTCTACTGTGGAGGAATATCGGATGATCTACGTGTTGCTGGCCGCGGCCATCGTGTCCGAGGTGGTGGGCACGATCAGCCTCCGGCTGTCCGAGGGCTTCAGCAAGCTCGGATACTCGGCCGTCGTGGTGGTCGGGTACGCGACCGCGTTCGTCCTGCTCTCCCAGGTGCTCAAGCGCGGCATGCCGGTCGGGGTGGCCTACGGTGTCTGGGCCGCGGCGGGGGTCGCGCTGGTCGCGGTGGCCGGTGCGCTGTTCCTCGGGGAGAGCCTGACGTTGCTCCAGGTCGGCGGGCTGGTGCTGGTGGCCGGCGGGGTGCTCGCGCTGGAGCTGGGCGCGGCGCACTGACCCCGCCGGGGTCGTCGCCGGCCTTCTCCAGCGCCTTGGCGTTCTCCACCCATGACCGGATCGTTCCGCCGCCCGGCCCGACAGTGCCTGCCGACCAGCGCAAGGGCCGCGCAGGATGGCGGGCATGAACCGTGCGCTTCTCGGAATCGACCTCCAGGAGTCCTTCCGCCGGCAGCCCCGCTGGGCCACCGTGTCCACACCGGACATCGCCGAACGGGCCGGCCAGCTGGTGCAGTCCGCCCGTGCCGCCGGTGACCTGGTCGTGTGGGTGCTGCACGCCGAGCCGGACACCGGCACGGCGTTCGATCCCGTCCTCGGCCACGTCCGGTTGATGCCGGGTCTCGACCCCGCGGCCGGCGAGCCGGTCCTCACCAAGACGTCCCGGAACTGCTTCACCACCACCAACCTGCAGCAGCTGCTCACCCGGCGCGGCATCCGGGAGCTCGTCGTGTGCGGAATCCAGACCGAGCAGTGCTGCGAGACCACCGCCAGGCTGGCCGCCGACCTCGGCTTCACCGTGACCTTCGTGACCGACGCGACCGCCACGTTCCCCATCCCGCACCGCGACGCGCCCGCCGACCGGCCGGTGGCGGAGCTGCTCGCCGACCCGCGGACGCTGCCCGCCACCGACGTCGTCCAGCGCACCGAGTACGCCCTCGCCGGCCGGTTCGCCACGATCGCCCGGCTCGACGAGCTGACCGGGTAGGCTGACCGGATCGTGCCCACCGTCGCCTTCCTGCTCGCACCCCGGCTGCACCTGCTGGACCTCGCCGGGCCAGCCCAGGTGTTCTCCGGCGCCGCCGACGCCGGCCACCACTACACGTTGCGGTACGTGGCGGAGCGGCCGGACGTGCCCACCGCGCAGGGGCTGACGATCCACGCCGGGACCGAGTGGCCGCGGCTGACCCCCGAGGACCTCGTGATCGTGCCCGGCTGGCGGGCCCGGCGGCTGGTCGGCTCCAGCGGGTTCGGCGCGGCGACCCTGCGCCGGCTGCGGGAGCACCACGAGGCGGGTGGCACGGTCGCCAGCGTGTGCGCCGGCGCGGACGCGCTGGGCCGGGCCGGGTTGCTGGACGGCCGGCGCTGCACCACCCACCACCAGCTGCAGGACGAGCTGGCCGCCCGGCATCCCCGGGCGCGAGTGGTGCGCGACGTGCTCTACGTCGTCGACGACGGGGTGGCCACGTCGGCCGGCATCGCCAGCGGCATCGACCTGGCGTTGCACCTGCTCGCCACCCGACACGGACCGGCTCTCGCCGCGCGGGTCGCCAGGGCGATGGTCGGCTACGCCCGGCGCAACGGTGACGAGCCACAGGCCAGCGCGATGCTGCGGCACCGGTCGCACCTCGACGACGTGGTGCACCGAGTGCAGGACCTCATCGACGCCCGGTTCACCGAGCGGCTGCCGCTGGCCGAGTTGGCCGGCTCGGTCGGCTGCGGCGAGCGCACCGTCACCCGGCTGTTCACCGCCGCCACCGGGATCACCCCGCTGCGCTATCAGCAGGCGCTCCGGGTGGAGCGCGCCGAGCACCTCATCGGCCGCGGCGCGACCGTCGAGTCGGCGGCGCACGTTGTGGGCTTCGCCGACGCGCGCATGCTGCGGCGGCTGCGAGCGCGGACCTGACCCGCCCCGGGGTGGCTACGGCAACCTCGGTTGCCGTTCCCTCGACCCCAGTGTCACGACTGGGTAACGGTGACCCGGCACGCGGTTCGGCGCGCGGCACCCGGGGCAGCCGGAGCCTGGGTGGCGCGGCCAGTGCTGACCGCGCCAGTGCCGGGCCGATGACCCGGCACCCCATGCCCAGCCGTCGAACCAGGGTCGAGACCGATGAACCAACCACGCCCGGACCCCCGGCACCCCGGCCTCACCGGCCCCGCCGACACCGATCGGGAGCCGTGGCCCGACGAGCGGCCAGGGTTCGCCTACGATCCCGCGTCCCTCACCGCACCCCGTGAGGACCCGGCCGTGGCCAGCCTGCCCAGCGCGCTGGTGTTCCTGGCCGGGGTGTGGCTCGCCGCGTCGCCGTTCGCCCTCGACTACGTCGGGACCAGCGACGTGAGCCACTGGACCGACATCGTGCTCGGCGCGGCGATCGCGGTGACCGGGCTGGTGCGGACCACGGCGCCGCGGGCACTGCCCTGGTTCAGCCTGGTGAACGTCCTGCTGGGCGCGTGGCTGGTGGTCCTGCCTTTCGTGCTGGGCCCACCGGGGCTCGACACCGCGGACACCAACCGGTTGGCGGTCGGGGTGGTCGTGGCGCTCCTCGCGGCCAGCAGCGCCACTCTCACGTTCGTCCATCGGCGTGGCTCCCCCGACCCGTACGGGGCGCTGCCCGGCTCCGCTGAGGAGCGGCGCTCGTAGTGTCCCGCGGGCTACTCGCCCTTCATCTTCTCCGCGGCCCGGTGGGCCAGCGCGGCGGCCATCACGTTCTCGTCGGGGTCCGCCGTCGGGCCTTCGACGGCGAACCGCAGCCGCTCGGCGTCGGGCGCCGGGCGCCCGAGGTGGTAGGCGGCCGCGGTCTCGGCGTAGTGCTCCCTGGCTCCGGCCACGTCACGCTCGCCGGTGACGATGTCGTGGGCGAGGTTGAGGGTGAGAATGTTCATCGCCTCCGAGTCGCAGCGCGCGCCCAACTCGCCGGCCGTGCGGTCGATCAGGACGCTGCCGTCGAACCGGAGCAGGTCCACGCACGCGTCCGGCGGGACGCGGTAGTCGACGTACTGGCTCAGGAAATCGGTGTGCGTGGTCGGGAAGTGGTGGACGATCTCGTCCGCGGTCAGCACCGTGCGGCGCCACGGGCCGTTGCGGTACCACATGAGCTTCGTCGGGGTGACCTCGTTCGGCGGGCCGTAGCGGGTCAGCAACCGTTCCGCGGTGGTCCGGGGCGCCTGCGGCCAGGCGTCCACCAGTGACTGCACCTCGTCCGGGTTCACCACGTAGCGGGCGCCCAGCTCGGTGCCGCCGTCACCGGTCACCTCGTGCCGCAGGGCGCTCGCCTTCGTCCTGGCCAGTGCCTCCAGCCGTTGCGGGGTGTCCATGAGACCTCCTTCCGTGGCCCACGGATACCCGCTGTCCGGAGCCCACAACCGTGGGCACGCGTGCGTGGTTTCGGCTCACGCCGGCGGGAAAGCCTCCACCGAAGGGACCGCCTGGATCGGAAGGGACACCCATGCCCACCACGCGAACCCGGGGGTGGCGGCGCGGGACGGCAGCGGTGCTGGCCGCGCTGCCGCTCGTGCTCGCCGGCTGCGACGAGGACTCCGCGGGGCCGGAGACCGGCGCCGACGTCGAGGACGTCACCGAGGACGACTACTTCGGCACCAACGAGTACGTCGGTGAGACCGTCACGGTGAGCGCCGCGGTCACCGACGTGATCAACCCGCGTGCCTACGTCCTCGGCGGCCAGGCGTACGGTGACGAGTCACTTCTGGTGCTCTACGCCGAGGGCAACCAGGACGTCCGGGAGGGCACCACGGTGCGTGCCACCGGCACGGTCCGCCAGTTCCGGCACGCCGACTACGTCGAACCGTACGGCCTCGTCGACGAGGGCAGGGTCGCCGGCTTCGCGGACGAGGAGTTCCTGGTCGCCGACCGGATCCAGATCACCCAGTCCTGAGCGCCTTCCGAGCAACCTCGCCGGGGACGGGGACCCGCGAACCGGGTCGTTGATCACATTCCCCGATCACTTCCCTCACGTAAGGGTAGGGTCGGGGACGTTCCGGGTGAGCCCCGCCGGCGCGGCTCCCGGCCCGCTTCCCGTGGTCGCTCCCGTGAGCGTGCCCGTTCACCGCGCTTCCCCGAAAGAGGATGATGTCCCTTCCTGCCGTCCTGCGTGCCCGTCCGGCGTGGTCGTCCCTCCGCGTGCTGCGGGTCGAGGCCCTCTCCGGCCTGGTCGTCGCGCTGGCCCTGATCCCGGAGGCGGTGTCGTTCTCGATCATCGCCGGGGTGGACCCCCGGGTGGGGCTGTTCGCGTCCTTCACCATGGCCGTCACCATCGCCCTCACCGGCGGTCGGCCGGCGATGATCTCCGCCGCCACCGGCGCGATCGCGCTGGTCGTCGCCCCGCTGGCCCGCGAGCACGGGCTGGGGTACCTGCTCGCCGCGGTCGTCCTCGGCGGCGTCATCCAGGTCCTGCTGGCACTGGCCGGCGTGGCCCGGCTCATGCGGTTCCTTCCCCGCAGCGTGATGGTCGGCTTCGTCAACGCGCTGGCCGTGCTGATCTTCCTGGCCCAGCTCCCCTACCTGGTCGGCGTGCCCTGGACCGTCTACGCCCTGCTCGCCGCCGGGCTGGCGATCATGGTCGGGCTCCCCCGGCTGACCAGGGCCGTACCCGCACCGCTGGTCGCGATCGTCGCGCTCACCGCCGTGACCGTCGCCGCCGGCATCGCCGTGCCCACCGTCGGCGACCAGGGCGAGCTGCCGAACAGCCTGCCCGTGCTCGGCATCCCCGCGGTGCCCCTGACGTGGCAGACCCTGACCGTCATCGCCCCGTTCTCCCTCGCCATCGCCCTGGTCGGGCTGATGGAGTCACTGATGACCGCCAAGCTCGTCGACGACCTCACCGACACCCACTCCGACAAGACCCGCGAGTCCTGGGGCCAGGGCGTGGCCAACATCGTCACCGGCTTCTTCGGCGGCATGGGCGGCTGCGCGATGATCGGCCAGACCATGATCAACGTGCGGTCCGGCGCCCGCACCCGCGCCTCGACCTTCCTCGCCGGCGTGTTCCTCCTCGTGCTCGTGGTCGCGCTCGGCCAGGTGGTGGCCCGCATTCCCATGGCCGCGCTGGTCGGGGTGATGATCATGGTCGCGGTCGCCACCTTCGACTGGCACAGCGTCCGCCCGCGCACCCTCCGCCGAATGCCCCGGAGCGAGACGACCGTGATGATCACCACCGTGGCCGTCACCGTCGCCACCCACAACCTCGCCATCGGCGTCGTCGTCGGGGTGCTCGTGGCCACCGTGGCCTTCGCCCGCCGCGTCGCTCACCTGGTCTCCGTCGACAGCGTGCTCGACCCCGACGGCAGCACGAAGATCTACCGTGTGACGGGCCAGCTCTTCTTCGCCTCCAGCAACGACCTGGTCTTCCAGTTCGACTACCCGAACGACCCACCGAACATCGTCGTCGACCTCACCGACGCGCACATCTGGGACGCCTCCACCGTCGCCGCCCTCGACGCCGTCACCACCAAATACGCCGCCCGCGGCGGTACCGTCACCATCACCGGCATGAACGCCGACACCGAACGGCGGCACAGCACCCTGGCCGGCAGCTTCGCCGGATCGCACTGACCGTCCTCACCCCGGAAGGCCGTTGTCGCGGATCACCCTGGCGTACCGACTCCAGTGCCGCGACCTGGCTGGGGAACGTGCCGGCCGCCTCGAACGCGCGCAGCTGCTGCTCGGGCGCGGTGAGCCAGGCGGCCAGCGCGGCGGCCTGCTCGGGGTGCTCGCTCTGCGTGGGCACGGTCAGGTACGACCCGCCCCAGTCGCCGCCACCGCCGGGGACGCCTCAGTGACCGGCGAGGCGCGGTCGGGCGGAGGTGCGGGGATCCGCGGCGCTACCCCGCGGCCAGGCGGGCGGACACCGGGTCGGTGCGCTCGGTGTAGCCGGGTGGCAGGTCCGCGGGAGCCACGGAGATCACCGACTCGTCGTCGGGCCCGCGGTTCTCCAGGAAGGTGATCGTCCCCCACTCGGAGACCACGTCGATCGGATAGGTGGGCCCCCGCTCGCGGTAGGCGAGCATCTCGTCGAGGTGCTCGTTCTGGAAGCACACCGTGCGCTCGGGATGCAGGTGCACCCACCGGGGGAAGAAGATCACCGTGTGCAGCCGTCGCCGGGCCGGCATGGCGTTGACGCTGACCGACGTCCCGGTCGGCTCGGTCCAGGAGATCCGGTACAGGTCCTCGTCCAGCCGGACCAGGTCGACGTGCTGGCCCTTGACCCACCGGCCGGCCACCATCCCGCCGTGGATGCGGTAGTCGACCGTGCCGGAGTTCTTCACGTACAACTCGTACTGCCAGCCGTTGGCATAGGTGTAGATCATGTGCGTGCCGACGAAGCCGGACAGGTCGGCGAGGTCGATGCTCACGGGGCGCTCCTCTCGGACGGATCGTGGGACACGGCCTCGTCAACGCCGAGGATGTCCCCGGCCATCGCGTCCAGCTCGTCGGCGGCGATCCGGACGTCCTCGTCGAGCGGCCGGTCGGGGTCGACCGGCGGGATCACCGCGACCAGCCGGTCGAGTGCCGCCGCGGTGCGCGCGGCCGTCGGCACGCGGGCGCCGACGTGCACGGCCTGGCGGAGGGCCACGGCCAGCGAGCCGTGCAGCATCCGCAGCGACTCCGCGTTGGCCAGCGCGGTGAGCGCGGCGTGCGTGCCCAGCGGCACGACGTCCTGGTTGTGCAGGTTGGTGGGCAGCGTCTGCACGGAGGCGGGAACGGCGGCGCGGCGCATCTCGGTGACGACGGCGGTGGCGGCGAGCTGCACGCCCTGCACGCCGTGCTGGCGACCGGGCACCGTGGCCAGCACCGGCGGCAGCCCGCCGTTGCGGTGCGGGTCGACGAGGAGGTCGAGCTGCCGCTCGGCGAGGTTGCCGGTCTGCGCGGCCACCACGGCGATCAGGTCGGCCACGAACGCGAGGGACTGGCCGAAGAAGTTGCCGCCGTGCGCGACGAGGTCGTGCTCGGGGAAGAACACCGGGTTGTCGCTGACGCCGTTGAGGTCGTGACCGACGAGCTCGCGGCCGTGCCGGATGCTGGCCGCGACCGCGCCGAGCAGCTGCGGGGTGCACCGGATGCTGTAGGGCTCCTGCAGCGCCCGCTGGCCCGAGGGGACCAGCCCCCGCAGGTGCGCGCGCAGGCTCTCGCCGACCCGGGCGGCGTCGGGGTGGCCGTAGGCGTCCAACAGGTGCGGCGAGGCGAACCCCGCGTCGCAGCCGAGCACGTCGGCCAGCAGCGCGGTGAGCAGCACGGCGGTGGCGTGCGAGCGGGTGAGCTGCGCGACCGCGAGGCCGGTGGCCGCTGCCGTCAGCGGGGTGCCGTTGAGCAGGGCCAAGGCGTCCCTGCCGGTGAGCTCCACCGGTTCCAGCCCGGCCGCGCGCAGCGCCTGCTCCGCCGGCATCCTGCGGGTATCGAGGTAGGCGTGGCCCCGTCCTTTCAGAACCTGCACGGCGTGCGCGAGCGGGACGAGGTCGCCGCTGGCGCCGAGCGAGCCGAGCCGGGGCACCGCCGGCGCGAGGGTGGTGCGCAGCACGCCGGCGAGCATGTCCAGCACCCGCATCGACGCGCCGGACCGGCCGTGCGCCAGCGACTGCGCGCGCACCAGCAGCGCGGCGCGGACCACCGCCGGCGGCAGGTCCGGGCCCTGCCCGACGGTGAGGTGGGAGAGCAGGTTCTCGCACTGGTCGGTGTCCTCGCCGCGACCGGCGAAGCCGACCAGCGGGCCGAACCCCGTGCTGGCCCCGTAGACCGCGCGGCCCTCCGCCCGGCAGCGGGTGACGAAGTCCCGCGCGTGCGCCGCACGCTGCCGCGCCCGCGCGGTGAACGACACCCGCACCGGCGCGGCGGCGGTCTCCAGGTCGAACACCGTCAGCCGGCGTGGCAGGACGAAGCCCGCGAACCCGTTCTCGGCCGGCATCCACCCCCCCCGACGGCGAGCGGCACACCCGGGTGCCGCGTGGATCTCACGGTAGGACGCCCCCGGGCTGCCATCAAGCAACGGACGTAGGGCGGACCGGAGTTTGCGCCGAGTTGCCTAGTCGCCGATCCGCCACCGGGCGCGAACCACGAGGCCGTTCGCGGCAGCGGCGACCAGCCCGGTGATCCCGCCCCGGGGTGTCCGGGGCGGGGTCACCGGCGCGGCGAGCACCGGACGGACTCAGCGCCGGCCGGTGTGCTGCTGGATCCAGTCGCGGTGCGCGGGAACGTCGACGTAGCCGGACGGGTAGCGGCCGCAGGTGGAGGTGCGACTGCTGCCGAGGTGGCTGGCCACGCCGATCAGCTCCCAACGGCCGGCCACGGTCCGCACCTGCGGCCCACCGGAGTCGCCGTAGCAGACCCCCGAGTTGCCACCGGGGCTGTCGGTGCAGATCTCCGAGCCGCGGTTGAGCACCTCGCAGCGCGAGGGGTCGAGGATGGTGGTGTCGAGCTCCTGCAAGGTTTCGGGGAAGCAGTTGGGGCCCTGCCGGTTCGGGTCGGGGCAGGTGGTGCCCCAGCCCATGATGCGGGTGCGGGTGCCCACCGGCCCGGCGGCGTCGGCGATCGGGATCGGTGGCGTGGCCGCGGGGCGGGCCAGCCGGATGAGCGCGATGTCGTGGATCAACCGGACCGTGCGCACGTACTCCGGGTGCAGGATGAACTGGGCGGCCGGCAGCACCTCACCGCCCTGCCCCGAGTCGAGCGAGTTCACGCGGACCTGCCACCGCGCGGGGTCCAGCACACGGCGCTTGTCGGTGCCCTCGTGCAGGCAGTGCGCGGCGGTCACCGCCCAGGTCGGGGCGATCAGCGAGGCGCCGCACATGTGCCCGCTCCAGGAGCGGCTCTGCAGCGAGCCCATGAACGGGTAGGACTGGGTGGCGTTCCGCCCGCCGACGATCAGCGGGCGGGCGTCCCCGTCCGTGGTCGGGGGTGGTGCCGCGGCCGCAGTGGACGGGGCGGCGAGGAGGATCGCGAGCAGGGCGGCGGTGAGCACGCCGAGCAGAGGTGGTGTGCGCATGGACACGTCGCTTTCCGTGTTCGTCCGACCCCACCGCGGACCACGATAACGAGTGGTCCGTGACCCGCCCACCTACCAACGGCGGGAAGCGCTCCGCACCGGCGGTCGCGAACGTGAAACTCGGCGCCTCGAAGGCGAATCTCGCCGTCGCGAACGTAGATCTCGCGTTACCTGGCGGGTCATCGACTGGGTGCGTGGTGGGCGGGCACGGTGGAGTCCACACCGGAACGCCAGAACTCAGGGAGGATCCGATGACCACCACGTCCACCACGGTGGACGCGCCGGGAGCGCGCAGACGCTGCGCCTGGTGCTGAGGCTCGACGCCGTGGCCACCGGGGCGCTCGGCGTCCTACTGCTCGTCCTCGTCGGCCGGCTCGACGCGCTGGTCGGCATCCCGGCCGCGGTCGCGCTGCCCGCGGGGGTGTTCGCCGCCGGCTACGCGGTCGCGGTCTGGCTCGTCGCCGCCCGGCCGCGGCTGAGCCCGGCGGCGGTCACCGCGGCGGTCGTCGTCAACGTGCTCTGGGTGGCGCACAGCGTGCTGTTCGTCGTCGTCGGCGCGCCGACCACGCTCGGGACCGTGCTCGTCCTGCTGCAGGCCGCGGCGGTGCTGGGCTTCGCCGCCCTGCAGGCGACCGGCCTGCGCCGCCTCCACTGAGCGGGCCGGCACGCCGGGCGACCGTGGCACCGGCGGCGGACGCCCGATGGGGGATGATGTTGCGGTGCAGCCGCCGCAGACTGGACTCGCCGACCATGTCGACAGCCTCGCGACGGTGCTGGACCTCGTCCGGTCCGGCACCGCGCGGACGAGGCCGGAGATCGGCCGGCGCTCGGGACTGGGCCGGACCGTGGTGACCCAGCGGGTCAACCAGCTCACCGAGCACGGCCTGCTGGAGGAGGGGCCGCTCGGCCCGTCCAGCGGCGGCCGGGCTCCCCGCGAGCTGCGGTTCCGCGCCCACGCCGGGGTGGTGCTCGCCGCGGAGCTGGGCGCCACCAGCGTCGCGGTCGGCGTCACCGACCTCGCCGGGCAGGTGCTCACGCAGGTCGAGGAGCCCACCGACATCGCCAGCGGGCCTGACCAGGTGCTCGATCATGTCGAGGAGCTGTACGACCGGCTGCTCGACGAGGTCAGGGCCGGCACGGCCAGCGGCGAGGTGTCCACCTGGGGAGTCGGCATCGGGCTGCCGGGGCCGGTCGAGTTCGCCACCGGCCGGCCGAGCGCCCCGCCGATCATGCCGGGGTGGGACGGCTACCCCGTGCGGGACCGGCTCGCCGCGCGGTTCTCCGCGCCCGTCTGGGTGGACAACGAGGTCAACACGATGGCGCTCGGCGAACTGCGCGCCGGCTCCGCCAAGGGCCAGTGGGACATCCTCTACGTCAAGATCGGCACCGGGATCGGCGCCGGGCTGGTGTCCGGCGGCCAGCTGCACCGCGGCAGCCAGGGCTGCGCCGGCGACATCGGGCACGCCGCGATGACCGACGACCCCGAGGTCGTGTGCCGCTGCGGCAACATCGGCTGCCTCGAGGCGCTCGCCGGCGGCGCCGCGCTCGCCAGGGACGGCCTCGCCGCCGCCAGGGAGGGCCGCAGCGAGTTCCTCGCCGAGGTGCTCGCCACCACCGGCACGGTCCGCGCCGCCGACGTCTCCCGGGCCGCACAGAGCGGCGACCGCACCTCGGTCGAGCTGCTCACCCGCGCCGGCCGGCTGGTGGGCAGCCTGCTGGCCACCCTGGTCAGCTTCTACAACCCGGCACTGGTGATCATCGGCGGCGGGGTGGCCGGCGCCGGGGACCTGCTGCTCGCCGCGGTGCGCGAGACGGTGTACCGGCGCTCGTTGCCGCTGGCCACCCGGGAGCTGCGGATCGTCCGCTCCACGCTGAGCGACCAGGCCGGCCTGGTCGGCTCCGCGTTCATGGTGATCGACGAGCTGTTCGCGCCCGAGCGGCTGGCACACTGGATCGACCGTGGCTCCCCCGCCGGCGCACCGGAGCTGGTGGACGTGCCGCTGCGCACGCCCGTCCGGTGAGCCCCGCCGGCCCGCGCCGGAAGGGACTCACCCCGCGAGCGGCTGCCCGGTGTACGGCGTACCTGGCTCCCGCTCGACGACGTGCTCGGCGAGGCGGTCCGGCTCGCCGCGGCGGTCCGCACCGCGCCCCGAAAGGGGCTCAGCGCGACTTCTTCGCCGCCCTCGGCTTCTTCTCCCGCACCCGCACGTTGATCCGCACCGGCGACCCGGTGAACCCGAACCGCTCGCGGAACCTGCGCTCGATGAACCGCCGGTAGCCGGCCTCCAGGAAGCCGGTGGCGAACAGCACCAGCGTCGGCGGGCGGATGCCGGCCTGGGTGGCGAACAGCACCTTGGGCTGCTTGCCGCCGCGCACCGGCGGCGGGGTGGCCGCGATCAGCTCGGACAGCCAGCCGTTCAGCTGACCGGTCGGCACCCGCTGGTCCCACGACGCCAGCGCGGTCCGCAGCGTGGGAGCGAGCTTGCGCACCGCCCTGCCGGTGAGCGCCGAGACGTTCACCCGCTCCGCCCACGGCACCCTGACCAGCCCACGGTCGATCTCCTTGGCGAGCTGGTGGCGCCGCTCGTCGTCCACCAGGTCCCACTTGTTGAACGCCAGCACCAGCGCGCGGCCGGCGTCCACCACCATGCTCACCACCCGGAGGTCCTGTTCGGACAGTGGCTCGCTGGCGTCCAGCAGCACGATCGCGACCTCGGCGGCGTCGATCGCCGTCTTGGTGCGCAGCGACGCGTAGTACTCGGCCCCGCTGGCCGTCTGCACCTTGCGGCGCAGGCCGGCGGTGTCGACGAACCGCCAGAGCTCGCCGTCCAGCTCCACCAGCGAGTCCACCGGGTCCACGGTGGTGCCGGCGACCGAGTCCACCACGGCTCGCTCCTCGCCGGCCAGCTTGTTGAGCAGGCTGGACTTGCCGACGTTGGGCTTGCCGACCAGCGCGACCCGGCGCGGGCCGACCGCCCGCTCCCCCTCGCGCGGCGCCTCGGGCAGCGCCGCGATCACCGCGTCGAGCAGGTCGCCGGAACCGCGCCCGTGCAGCCCGCTCACCGGGTGCGGCTCGCCGAGACCGAGCGACCACAGCGCCGCGGTGTCGGCGAGCAGCCGCTGGTCGTCGACCTTGTTCGCGGCCAGCAGCACCGGCCGCTTCGACCGCCGCAGCACCCTAACCACGGCCTCGTCGGTCGCGGTGGCCCCGACCGTGGCGTCCACCACCAGCAGCACGGCGTCCGCGGTGGTCATGGCGAACTCCGCCTGCGCGGCCACCGCGCCCTGCAACCCGGTGGCCCCTGGCTCCCAGCCGCCGGTGTCCACCATGGTGAACCGCCGCCCGCTCCACTGCGCGTCGTAGGCGACCCTGTCCCTGGTCACCCCGGGCACGTCCTGCACCACGGCCTCGCGCCGGCCCAGGATCCGGTTGACCAGTGTGGACTTGCCGACGTTCGGCCGGCCGACCACCGCCAGCACCGGTTGGGCCTGCTGCTCCTCCTCGGCGGCGACCTCCTCGGCCGCCCGCGCGTCGAACGCGGCGAACTCCGACTCGTCGGACCACGTGCCGTCGACGCCGTCAACCTCGGTCATGCGTTCTTCTCTCCAGTACGCGCGCTGGTCGCGCGCTGCTCGTCCACTGTGCGCACCAGCGCCGCCAACTCCGTGCGCAGCCGCTCGGTAGCCGTCACCAACCCGGCGCGACCCGGCCCCACCGGGAGGCCGAACGGCTCGCCGACCACCAGGTCCACCACCGGCCGGAACCGGCGACCGCGGCCGGGTGGCCGCAGGGTTCCCCGGACGGCGACCGGGAGCACCACCGCGCCCGACGCCCGCACCAGCCAGGCGGCGCCGCGCTCGGCGGTGGCGACGTCGCCCGCACCGCGACTGCCCTCCGGGAACACGCCGACCAACCCCCCGGCGCGCAGCACCCGCACCGCGGTGAGCAGCGGCACCCGGTCGGGCTCGCCCCGGCGCACCGACAGCTGGCCGATCCGGCGCAGCAACCACCCCATCGCGCCGGTGAACAGTTCCTCCTTGACCAGGAACACCGACCGGCGCGGCAGCATTCCGAAGATCAGCTGGGGCTCCACCAGCGTACTGTGGTTGGCCACCAGCACCACCGGCCCGGTGCGCGGCACCCGGTCGAGCCCCCGCACGCGGACACTGAAGGCCGGTCGCAGCACGTACCGGGCGATCACCCGGCCCAGGTCGTGCAGCCGGGGGTCGGCGCCCTCCGGCAGCGTCACGACGCGCTTCCCGCCGTGCAGTTCAGCAGCCCGCGCCGGCTGGCCAGCTCGCACAGCGCGACGAGCACCTGGTCGATGGTCAGCTCCGAGGTGTCCACCTCCACCGCGTCCTCCGCGGGGCGCAGCGGCGAGGCGGCGCGGGTGGAGTCCAGCCGGTCGCGCCGGTCGACCGACGCCCTGACGGTCTCCGGGGCGGCCGCGCGGCCGGCGGCCGAGTCCTGGGCACCGCGCCGCGCCGCGCGCACAGCGGGGTCGGCGGTGAGGAACACCTTCAGCCCCGCGTCGGGGGCCACGACGGTGCCGATGTCCCGCCCCTCGACGACGATGCCACCGCCGCCGGCGAGCTCCCCGGCGATGATCTCCCGCTGCCGCGCCACCAGCAGCCGGCGCACCTCGGGCACCGCCGAGACCGCGGAGACGGCGGCGGTGACCCGGTCGGTGCGGATGTCCACGCCCACGTCGTCGTCGCCGAGCCGGGCCAGCGGACGGTGCGGGGTGGTGCCGACGGTCAGCTCGACCTTCCGCGCGACCGTCGCCACCGCCGCGGAGTCGGCCGGGTCGACCCCGGCGCGCAGCACCGCCAACGTCACGATCCGGTACATCGCGCCGGTGTCGAGGTAGCTCGCCCCGAGCTTGGCGGCGAGCTTCCGCGCCACCGTGGTCTTCCCCGTCCCGGACGGTCCGTCCAACGCGACCACGCCTCGTAGGGCTCCCGCCACCGGCCGTTCTCCTTCGCCTGGTCCTGCCTGTCCGCAGCGCCCCATTCTGCCCGGTGGGTCCCGGCCGCCCTCAGTCGGCAGGGTCGGCGGGGCGCTCGCCGTCCCCGCCGGTGCGTCCGGCCCGGTCGGCCTCCTCGGTCCGCAACCGTTCGGCCAGCGCGTCGGTGCGCAACGTCCCCCACGCCACCGCGCCGATCTGGTAGGCGGCCCTGCCGAACAGCTGCGCCAGCACCGGCGCGGTGATCACCTGGAACAGCGCGACCAGCGCGATCCCGGCCGCGTAGCGCGGCTCGACGCGCAGCGCCGCGCCGGCGAGCACCAGCAACAACCCGAGGGTCTGCGGCTTGGTCGCCGCCTGCAGCCGGCTGAGCAGGTCCGGAAAGCGCAGCAGGCCCACCGTGCCGACCAGGCACAGCAGCGCGCCGGACAGCAGCAGCACGGCGGAGGCGACGTCCGTGATGGTGCCCACGGTGCCCGCGCTCACCGGTGCTGCTCCCGCCGCTCGACCAGCCGCACCGCGCTGACCGAGGCGACGAAGTTGAGCAACGCCACCGCCACCAGCAGCGCCAGGTTCAGCCCGCGGC
Organism: Amycolatopsis arida; assembly: GCF_900115565.1. Taxonomy (GTDB): domain Bacteria; phylum Actinomycetota; class Actinomycetes; order Mycobacteriales; family Pseudonocardiaceae; genus Yuhushiella; species Yuhushiella arida. The sequence goes on from NZ_FOWW01000015.1 coordinate 45,691, forward strand.
CGGTCCTCGCCATGTCGGTGGCGGCGCCGGCGACGATCAGCACCAGCACGACGTCGAGGGCGAGCAGCCGGTCCAGGCTCCGCGGCCCGCGGAGCATCCGGACCAGCGCCGCCAGCCCGGCCACCGCGAGCAGGGTGAAGGTCAGTACGAACACCACGGTCATGTCTTCTCCCGTTCCGCGCCGGCCAGCGCTCTGGCCCTGGCCGCCGCCTCCTGGGCCTCCGTCCTGCTGCCGAGCGCACCGGCGACCCGGACCTGCAGCACAAGCGCGCCGGCGCGGTCCCGGTCGAGCCGCTCGGCCGAGTCGACCCCGAGCAGGTACACGTAGAACACACCGCGCTCGCGATCGATCTGTAGCACGAACGAGTCCGGGGTGAGCGAGATCAGGTTGGCCGCCGCGACCACGAGATGATCGCGGTCGGCCAGCACCGGCACGGCGACCACCGCGGCCCTGGCCGCGGGGCCGTAGCGCAGCGCCTCCCAGGAGATCCGGACCGAGGAGGTGGCCAGGTCGCGCAGCACGTAGCCGGCCAGCGCCAGCAGCCGCAGCGGCCGGACGAGGGTCAGCGACCGGGTGGGCAGCGGGAACAGCAGCACCACGGCCAGCGCGACCACCAGCCCGGCCAGCAGCACCGCGAGGTCGGCGCTGCCCCACAGCAACGCCCACACCAGCACGAGCCAGAGCACCAGCCCGACCGACACCCACCGACGACGCACCTCACTCACCTCCCGCGCCGAGCACGGCCGTTCGATACGCGCCGCGGTCCAGCAAATCGGTGGCGGCGCGTTCGCCGAGGTCGGCCAGCGGGCCGGCGAGCACCGCGACCGCCACCCCCGCGGCGACCAGCGCGCCGGTGGCCAGCACCATCGGCAGGGCGGTCGCGCCGGTGCCGACCTGCAGGTCGTCGTGCGGGTCCGGGTCGGGGCGCGGGGTGAATGACCGGCCCCAGAACACGCCGACCCACACCTTCGCCATGACGTAGAGGGTGAGCAGGCTGGTCAGCACGGCGCCGGCGGTGACCAGGTAGGCCGTCGCCGTGGCGACCTGCGTCCCGGCCTGCAGCAGCGTGATCTTGGCGACGAACCCGGAGAACGGGGGGATGCCCGCCAGGCTCAGCGCGGGCACCGCGAACAGCGCCGCGACCAGCGGGTAGGCCCTGGCCAGCCCCGACATGTCGCACACCGACACGGTGCCGCTGTGCCGCGTCACCAGCCCGCTGACCAGGAACAGCGCCGCCTGCACGACGATGTGGTGGACGATGTAGAGGATCACCCCGGTCAGCCCGGCCACGGTGTACAGGGCCAGCCCGAACAGCATGAACCCGATGTGGCTGACCAGCAGGAAGGACAGCAACCGGTTCAGGTCGTTCTGCGCGATCGCGCCGAGCACCCCGATCAGCATCGTGGCCAGCGCGACCACCAGCAGGAACACCGAGCCGGTGTCGCCGGGGAAGACCAGCGTCTGGGTGCGAATGAGCGCGTACATGCCGACCTTGGTGAGCAGGCCGGCGAACACCGCGGTGATCGGCGCCGGTGCCGTGGGGTAGCTGTCCGGCAGCCAGAAGTGCAGCGGCACCAGTGCCGACTTGATCCCGAACACCACGACCACGAGCAGGCCGAGACCGGTTCGCGCGCCCGAAGAGAGCTCGGCCACCTTCGCCGAGAGGTCGGCGAGGTTCACCGTCCCGGTCGCGGCGTAGACCAAGGCGACCATGCTGATGAACAGCAGCGACGACGTGAGGCTGACGATCACGTAGGTCATCCCCGCGCGGATCCGCGGGCCGGTGCTCCGTCGGGTGATCAGCACGTACGACGCGGAGAGCATCACCTCGAACGCGACGAACAGGTTGAACAGGTCGCCGGTCAGGTAGGCCAGCGACACCCCCGCGCACAGCACCAGGTACATCGGGTGGAACGCGGTGGACGTGGTGGCCCGGCCGAAGTCGGTGATCCGCTGGCCGATCGCGTACAGCAGCACCGCGAGCATGACGCCGGTGGACACCAGCAGCAGCAACGCCGACAGCCGGTCGGCGACCAGCACGATCCCCCACGGCGGCGGGTAGCCGCCGACCCGCAGCACCACCGGACCGCCTCGGTCGGCCGCGACCAGCAGGACGGCCGCGACGGTCGTGGTGGTGACGAGCACCGCCACCCCGAGCACCCGCTGCACCGCGGGGAGCTGCCGGGCGACCAGGGTCAGCGCCGCCGCCAGCAGCGGCAGCAGCACGGGTAACGCGACGAGTTGGCTCATCGGCGCCCCTCCCGTCGATCAGCCGGGTCGGCGGTGCCAGTGCTGTCCTCGTCGTCGTCCTCGTCCTCGTCCGCGCCGCCATCGGTGAGCTCGTCCGCTCGGGCGGCCTCCTCCCGCGCGCGGATCCGGCTGTCCTCGACGTCGTCCCGCACCTCGTCGTGGCCGAGCAGCACCCACGCGCGGTAGGACAGCGCGAGCAGGAACGTGGTGAGCCCGAAGGTGATCACGATCGCGGTGAGCGCGAGCGCCTGCGGCAGCGGGTCGGCCATGTCGGTCGGCTCGGCGACGCCGAGGAACACCGGCTCGCCCGGAGGCCCGCCGGCGGTCTGCAACAGCAGGTTGGCCGCGTGCCCGAGGATGACGACGCCGAGCACCACCCGCATCAGCGAGCGTTGCATGAGCAGGTGGAAGCCGACCGCGTAGAGCACCCCGAGCAGCACGGCCATGGTCAGCGAGATGGTCATCGCGCTCCCCGCTCCCTGGCGTGCTCCAGCACCCTGGCCTCGATCCCGGCCCCGAGCGTGCGCAGCAGGTCCAGCACCACGCCGAGGATCAGCAGGTAGACCCCGATGTCGAAGAGCTGGTTGGTGCTCACCTTCAGCTCGCCCAGCAGCGGGACCCGGGGGTGCCACTCGGCGCTGGTCAGTACGGGAACGCCGAGCAGCGCCGGTACCAGCGCCACGGCCACGGTGACCACCAGCCCCAACCCGATCAGCACCGGCGGGCGGATGATCATGGCCGCGCGCAGCTCGGCGCCACCGCCGGCCAGGTAACGCAGCACGAAACCGAGCCCGGCGACGAGCCCGCCGCTGAACCCGCCGCCGGCGTGGTGGTGCCCGGCGAAGACCAGGTACACCGACACCAGCAGCACGGTGGGGAACACCAGCCGGGCGGTCACCTCGAGCAGCAGCGAGCGCGGCCGCCCGGCCGCGTCGTCGCCCTCGGTCAACAGCCACCGCTCGCGCGGCTGGTCCCACTCGGTCCACGGCCCGCGGCCGCGGTCGATGCCACTCATCGCCTCCGCTCCCTCGTCGGCACCTCGGCCCGGTCCTCCTCGCCGGCCGGGTGCTGCTCGTCGTCGGTCGGTCCCGGCCGGTGGGCGCGGTGGAGCAGCAGCGCGAGGCTGGCCGCGCCGGTCGCGGCCACCGCCAGCACGGTGATCTCGCCGATGGTGTCCAGCGCGCGGAAGTCGACCAGGATGGCGTTGACGACGTTGCTGGCCCCTGCCTCCTCCCCGGCCCTGGCGACGTACTCCTCACTGGCCACCGGCGGCTCCCGCCGGCTGCCGGAGAACAGCACCGCCATCAGCGCCATCAGCACGCCACCCGCGCCGGCGATCAGCGGCTTGACCGGGACCCGGTCACCCGCCGCACGGCCCCGCCCGAAGGTCCGCGGGAAGCGCCGCAGCACCAGCACGAACACCACCAGCGTCAACGACTCCACCAGGAACTGGGCGAGGGCGAGGTCGGGGGCGCCGTAGATCAGGAACAGCCCGCCGATGCCGAACCCGACCAGCCCGGTCAGCAGCACGGCGGTGAGCCGCTGCCGGGCGCGCACCACGGTCAGCGCGGCCAGGGCGACCAGCAGCGCCAGCGGCAGTTGCAGCGGGGTGTCCCAGACCCGCACCCCGTCCGGCCACACCGCGCCGACCAGCAGGCCGGCACCCGGCACCAGCACCACCGCCGACAGGATCACCCCGAGGTAGACGGGCAGCGAGCCGACCTGGGTGCGGGCGGTGACCGCGCGGGCCAGCCACTCCAGGCCGCGCACCGCGCCGCGGTAGCCCTGCTGGGCGCGCACCGGCGAGAGCGGGGGCACCGCCACGACCGCCCGCCCTGCCCGGTACAGCAGCGCGCCGAGGACCAGCACGGCGGCCGACAACAGCAGGGTCGGCGTCCAGCCGTGCCACAGCGCCAGGTGGTAGGGGTGATCCGTGGGATAGGCCGCGGCGTAGCCGGCGGCCAGCGGCTCGACCAGCCCGGGTGCCAGGCCGAGCCCCAGGCCGGCCACGGCGGGCAGCAGCACCGGCCCGGTGAACCCCACCCCGGGTCGCGACGCCCGCACCGGCTCGCTCCCGGCGCGGGTGCCGAACGCGCCGACGAGGAACCGCAGGGTGTAGCCGACGGTCAGCACCGAGCCCACGGCGAGCCCGGCGAGCACCAGCACGTCGACGACCGCGCCCGAGCTGAACGCCTCGAAGGCGGCCTCCTTGCCCACGAACCCGAGCAGCGGGGGAAGGCCGGCCATCGAGGCGCCGGCGAGCGCGGCGCCGCCGGCCAGCACCGGCCAGCGCCGGCCGAGCCCGGACAGCTCCCGCAGGTCCCGGGTGCCGGCCCGCTCGTCGATCACCCCGACGGTGAGGAACAGCGCCGACTTGAACAGGCCGTGCGCGAGCACCATGGCGGCCGCCGCCACCGCCGTGACGTGCCCGCCGGCGCCGGCGAGCACGGTCAGGAAGCCGAGCTGGCTCACCGTGCCGAACGCGAGCAGCCGCTTGAGGTCGTGCTCGCGCAGCGCGCGGTACCCGCCGAGCAGCATGCTGCCCAGCCCGACCACCACCACCGGCACCCACCACACGGCGAGGTCGGCGAACCCCGGCGCGAGCCGGGCCACCAGGTACACGCCCGCCTTCACCATCGCCGCGGCATGCAGGTAGGCGCTCACCGGCGTCGGCGCCACCATCACCACCGGCAACCACGGGTGGAACGGGATCTGCGCGGACTTGGTGAACGCGCCAAGCAACACCAGCAGCAGCGCCACCGGCACCACGCCACCGCGGGGCGGGTCGGCCAGCAGCGCCGAGATCCGGAACGTGCCGGCCGCGGTGCCGAGCAGGATCAACCCGAGCAGCATCGCCAGGCCCCCGGCGGCCGTGACGAGCAACGCCTGGGTGGCCGCCCGCCGCGCCGCTCGGCGCTCGCCGTCCTCGCCGATCAGCAGGAACGAGCACACCGTGGTGAGCTCCCAGCACACGTACAGCGCGAACACGTTGTCGGCCAGCACCAGGCCGAGCATCGCGCCGGCGAAGACCAGCAGCACCGCCGCGTTCCGGCCGATCCCGGGCTCGCCCGGGTGGGCGTAGCTGGCGAAGTAGGCCAGCACCACGGCGCCGACCCCGGACACCAGCACCACCATCAGCAGCGCGAGCGCGTCGAGCCGGACTACCAGCTCCAGCCCGATCGCGGGCGCCCACCCGAGCGACTCGGTCAGCGCGCCGTGCGGCAGGTGCGGCACGGCCATGACGAGCGCGAGCACCAGGGTCGCCGCCGGGACCACCGCCCCGACGAGGAACGCCGCGCGACCCCAGCGCCGGGCGAGGAGCGGCACCACCAGCGCCATCGCGAAGTGCGCCGCGATGGCGATCAGCATCCGGAGGTCACCGCCGTTCCCGCTCGCCGGGCCCGCCGGCCCGTCGGACTTGGTCAGGTCTCGCCGGCCCGCCTCGCCGGGCTCGGCGGACCAGGAGTCGGCGAGTACCCGGCTCCGCCCGTTTTGCAACGTCCGGCGGGGTGTGACGTGATCAGTAATCGGCGGCGACGGTTATCGTGGACGGCGTGAACGTCGAAGTGACCCCGTTGCCGGGGATCGGGGTCCGCAAGGACTTCGTGCTGCGCAACGGCCGCCGGATCGGGGTGGTCACCCACCGGGACGGGCAGCTCGAGCTGATCGTGTCGAAGTCCGACGACCCCGACGCCTGTGCCGCGTCGCTGCCGCTGACCGCCGACGAGGCGGGCGCGCTGGCGAACCTGCTCGGCGCTCCGCAGCTGGTCGCCCAGCTGGTCGAGGAGCAGCGGGACCTGCCGGGGATCAACACCCGGCAGCTGCCCATCCTGTCCGGCACGCCCTACGACGGCCGCACCCTCGGCGACACCGCCATGCGCACCCGCACCGGGGCGTCGGTGGTCGCGGTGATGCGGGCCGGCCAGGTCACCCCCTCCCCCACCCCTGACTTCACCTTCACCGGTGGCGACCTGCTCGTGGCGGTCGGCACGGCGGAGGGGCTCGACGCCGCCGCCAAGATCCTCAAGAACGGCTGAGGTGTGGAGCACTCGGCACTCGTCCTGATCGAGCTCGGCGCGGTCTTCTTCGCCCTCGGTGCGCTGGGTCGGCTGGCCAGCCGGTTCGGCATGTCGCCCATCCCGCTGTACCTGCTCGGCGGGCTGGCCTTCGGTCAGGGTGGGCTGCTCCCGCTCGGCGACATCGGGCAGTTCACCTCGATCGCCAGCGAGATCGGCGTCGTGCTGCTGCTGTTGCTGCTCGGCCTGGAGTACTCGGCCGCGGAGCTCGTCACCGGGATGAAGCGGTCGTGGACGGCCGGGCTGGTCGACATCGTGCTCAACGCCGCGCCCGGCGCCGCGGTCGCGCTGCTGCTCGGCTGGGGGCCGGTCGGCGCGCTGGTGATGGGCGGGGTCACCTACATCTCGTCGTCCGGGATCATCGCCAAGGTGCTCGGCGACCTCGGCCGGCTGGGCAACCGGGAGACGCCGGTGGTGCTGTCGATCCTGGTGTTCGAGGACCTGGTGATGGCGCTGTACCTGCCGATCCTCACCGCGGTGCTGGGCGGCATCAGCTTCCTCGGCGGGTTGCAGGCGGTCGGCATCTCGCTGGCCGTCATCACCGTGGTGCTGGTGGTCGCGCTGCGGTACGGGCGCTACGTGTCCGCCGTCGTGGACAGCGCCGACCGGGAGGTGTTCCTGCTCAAGGTGTTCGGCGCGGCGCTGCTGGTGGCCGGGGTCGCCTCGGCGATGCAGGTGTCCGCGGCGGTCGGCGCGTTCCTGCTGGGCATCGCGATCTCCGGGTCGACCGCGGAGAACGCCACCCGGCTGCTGGAGCCGCTGCGCGACCTGTTCGCTGCGATCTTCTTCGTCGTGTTCGGGCTGAACACCGACCCGCGGTCGATCCCGCCGGTGCTGGTGTGGGCGATCGTGCTCGCCGTGGTCACGACGCTGACCAAGGTCGGCACCGGCTGGTGGGCGGCGCGCCGGCAGGGCATCGCCCTGCTCGGCAGGGCCAGGGCCGGCGCGGCGCTCGTCGCCCGCGGCGAGTTCTCCATCATCATCGCCGGGTTGGCGGTCGCGGCCGGCGCCGTCGAGGGTGAGCTCGCCGCACTGGCCACCGCGTACGTGCTGCTGATGGCGATCCTCGGCCCGACGGCGGCCCGCGTCGTGGAGCCGATCGCGAGGGCGTTGCGGCCGATCCGGTCCCGGGCGCTGCCCAGCGGCGTGTCGCCCTGACCGGCTACAGGTCGACGGCGCGGTGGAGCGCGCCGACCTCCTCGCGGGTGAGCGGCCGCACACTCCCCGGCCGGGCACTGCCCAGCTGGACGCCGTCGACGGCGGTGCGTACCAGCTTGCGCACCGGGTGCCCCACCTCGGCCAGTAGCCGCCGCACGATGTGCTTGCGACCCTCGTGCAGCACGATCTCCACCAGTGAGCGGCCGGGGCGACTGTCCTTGACCCGGAACTCGTCGGCGACCACCGGGCCGTCGGCGAGTCGCACCCCCGCCCGTAGTCGACGGCCGAGCCCGCGCGGGACCGTGCCCTCCACCTCGGCGAGGTAGGTCTTGAGGACGTGGAACGACGGGTGCATCAGCCGGTGGGCGAGCTCCCCGTCGTTGGTGAGCAGCAGCAGGCCCTCGGTGTCGGCGTCCAGTCGGCCGACGTGGAAAACACGAGCGCAGCCGTCCGACAGGTGCTGCCGCACGTAGTCGCCGACGCACGGCCGGCCCTGGTCGTCGGTCATGGTGCTGTGCACGCCGCGCGGCTTGTTCAGTGCCAGGTACACCAGGTCCTCGCGGACCACGACCCGGGTGCCGTCGACGTGGATCACCACGCGGTCGGGGTCGACCCGCCGGCCGAGCTCGCGCACGACACTGCCGTCGACGCTCACCCGGCCCTGGGCGATCAGCTCCTCGGCGGCGCGCCGGGACGCCACCCCGGCCTTGGCGAGCACCTTCTGCAGCCGGACACCCTCGCCGTCAGATGTCATCGATCGAGTCCACCTCCGGCAGCAGTGGCGCGATCGGGGGCAGATCGTTCAGCGACGACAGCCCCAGCCGCTCCAGGAACAGCTCCGTGGTGACGTACAGGGTGCCACCGGTCTCGGGGTCGCTGCCGGCCTCCTCGATGAGGCCGCGGGCCAGCAGCGTGCGGATCACCCCGTCCACGTTCACCCCCCGCACGGCGGCCACCCGGGACCGGGTCACCGGCTGCCGGTAGGCGATCACCGCCAGCGTCTCCAGGGCGGCCCTGGTCAGCTTCGAGCGCTGCCCGTCCAGCAACAGCTTCTCCACGAAGGGGGCGTAGGTGTCCCGGGTGAAGAACCGCCAGCCCTCGCCGACCCGGCGCAGGTCGATGCCGCTGCCCTGGTCGTTCAGGTCCTCGGCCATGGTTCGCAGCATCTCGGTGACCCGGTCCACCGGCTGGTCGAGGGCGCCGGCCAGGGACTCCTCACTGGCCGGGGAGTCCACCACCAGCAGCAGCGCCTCCAGCGCCGAGCGGAGTGCCGCGTCCCTGGTGAGGTCGGGCCGACTGCCCTCGGTGTCCACCGCCACCAGGTCGTCCTGGTTCTCCTGGTCGTCCTCGCCGATCGCCTCGTCCCCGATCGCCTCGTCCCCGGTGGCCCCGTCCTCGTCGGGTGCGTCGACGTCGAGCGCCGCCAGTCCGCCGAGCCCGGACGTCGGCGCCACGTCCGGCGCGGCCGGCTCGCGCCGCTCGCCCCGGTCCGGCACCGGCGGGGCGGGCGCCTCGCCGACCTCCGGCCGCGCGGTGCCCGCGTCCCGCACCGGCGGGGCAGCGGAATCGTCGGTGCCCGGCGGCGGAGCGCCCTCGTCCGGCTCCGACGGAGCGGCCGGGTCGCCGGTCGCCGGCGGTGAGGTGTCCGCGTCCGGTGCCGGGTCGGCCGGCTCACCCTGGTCCGGGGCCGACGCGGCGGGCGGTTCGGCCTGGTCCTGACCGGAACCGCCCGGCTCGTCCACGTCCACCGCGTCGGGCTCGGCGCGGTGGGTATCGCTGTTCGTCACCCGTACTCCTCGTCGTCCGCCACCGCGGCCCGGTCCCGTTCGGCGGCCGCGGTGGCCTCGTCGACGGATCCGCCCGTCCACCGGACGTGCAGCTCCGCCAAGGCCTCCGCCTGGTCGAACGCCACCGTCGACTCGCGGTAGAGATCCAGCAGCGCCAGGAACCGGGCCACCACCTCGATGGTGTGCGCGCAGTCGGTGATCAACTCCCGGAAGCTGGCACTGCCCCGCTCGGCCAGCCGCACCCGCAGCACCGCCGCGTGCTCGCGCACGGACACCGTGCCGGCGTGCAGGTGATCCAACGACACCGTGGGCGGCGGCTTCGGTCGGAACACCGCCAGCGCGATCTCGGCGAACCGGTCCTGGTCGACGCCGAGCATCACCTCGGGCAGCAACCCGGCGTAGCGCTCCTCGAGCGCCACCGACCGCGGGTAGCGGCGCAGCGCGCTCGCCTCGAGCTCGCCGAACAGCGCCGCCACCTGCTTGTAGGCACGGTACTGCAGCACCCTGGCGAAGAGCAGGTCCCTCGCTTCCAGCAGCGCCAGGTCGTCCTCGTCCTCCACCTCCGCCGACGGCAGCAGCCGCGCGGCCTTGAGGTCGAGCAGGGTCGCCGCGATGACCAGGAACTCGGTGGTCTCGTCGAGGTCCCACTCGGCGCCCAGCGCGCGTGTGTAGGCGATGAAGTCGTCGGTGACCTGGTGCAGCGCCACCTCGGTGACGTCGAGCTGGTGCTGGGAGATCAGCTGCAGCAGCAGGTCGAACGGGCCCTCGAAATTGGCGAGCCGGACCTTGAACCGGACCGACGAGCCCTCCTCGGCGGCCGGTGGCTCCGCCGCGCCGGGCTCCGCGACCGGCTCCGGCTGGTGCTCCATCTAGCCGGTGGCTTCCTCGACCCCGCCGGGCTCGTCGACATCGGCGCGCAGCCGCTGCACCAGGATGGAGTCCTCGCCGTGCTCCTCGAAGTCGGCGAGCAGGACCGCGACGGCCTCGCGCACCAGCCGGCCGCGGTCCACCGCCAGCTCGTGGCTGGCCCGCAGCGCGAGCCGGGCCTGCTCCATCGCGACCAGCTCCTCGCTGGACACGTACACCGTGATCTTGGCGTCGTGCTTCTGCCGCCCGGAGCCGCGGCGCGGGGCCGCGCCGACCCTGGACAGTCTCCGGTCGCCGGAACCGTCGCCGTTCCCGTGGCTCCCGGTGCCGTTGCCGGCGGACCGGTCGGGTTGGTCGAGGGCCGGGCTGCTGGTGCGGCGGAACAGCTCCGACGCACCCGGTAGGGACGCGCGCCTGCTCACCGGGCGATCACCTCGCGGGCCAGCGCGCGGTACGCGGTCGCGCCGGCCGACTTGGGAGCCCACCGCGTGATCGGCTCGCCGGCCACGGTGGTCTCGGGGAATCGCACGGTGCGGTTGATCACCGTGTCGAACACGGTGTCACCGAATGCCTCCACCACGCGGGCCATGACCTCCTTCGAGTGCAGGGTTCTCGGATCGAACATGGTGGCGAGAATCCCGGTGATATCGAGTTTGGGGTTGAGCCGCTCGCGCACCTTCTCGATGGTGTCGATCAGCAACGCCACGCCGCGCAGGCTGAAGAACTCGCACTCCAGCGGGATGATCACACCGTCGGCGGCGGTCAACGCGTTGACGGTGAGCAGCCCGAGCGACGGCTGGCAGTCCACCAGAACATAGTCGTAGTCGTCCATCACCGGGCGCAGCACCCTCAACAACGTGTGCTCCCGGCCGACCTCGGCCACCAGCTGCACCTCGGCGGCGGACAGGTCGATGTTGCTCGGCAGCAGGTCGACCCCCTCCACCCGGGTCTTCCGGATGACGTCGGCGACCTGCACCGACCGCTCCATGATCACGTTGTAGACGGTCTGCTCCAGCTCGTGCGGCTGGATGCCGAGCCCGACCGACAGCGCACCCTGCGGGTCGAAGTCCACCAGCAGCACCCTGCGGCCACACTCGGCCAGCGCCGCGCCCAGGTTGATCGTCGAGGTGGTCTTGCCGACGCCGCCCTTCTGGTTGCACATGGCCACGACCTTGGCCGGGCCGTGCTTGTCCAGCGGTGGCGGCTCGGGCAGCTCCCGGATGGGCCGGCCGGTGGGGCCGAGCCTGGGTTTGCCGTTGTTGCGCGCGCCCCGCCTGGCGCCGCGCGCGGGCGCGCTCGACTCCCCGGAAAGGCCGGTCTCGGTCGCGATACCCGCCTCGCTCGGGCCCGCCACGGCGGGCACCGCCGGTTGCTCGGAAGTCGACATCGGACGAAGGCTCCTCGTTCGGCTGTTGCTCGTGCCGAATACGCACTGACGCCGGCAGCCTATGTGGGCAGGTCGTACAGCGGCAAAGCGGCTCGCCGAGCGCCGGACCAGTGATGTTGGGCGGAGTTCGGGGCGCCGCGCGGGTGGGCCGCACCCGGCCGATCACCCGCGGTGACAGCCCGCGCCGACGCGCCGCTCGGTCAGGCGAGGGCACGCGGGTGGGCGGTGGCGTAGACCTCGCGCAGGGTGTTCACGGTGACCAGGGTGTAAACCTGAGTGGTGGTCACCGAGGCGTGCCCGAGCAGCTCCTGCACCACCCGCACGTCGGCGCCACCCTCCAGCAGGTGCGTGGCGAACGAGTGCCGCAGCGTGTGCGGCGAGACGGCGGCGGTGATCCCGGCCCGCTCGGCACTGGTCTTGAGCACCTGCCACGCGCTCTGCCGGGACAGCCGGCCACCCCTGGCGTTGAGGAACACCGCCGGGCTGCCCCGCCCGTGCCGGGCCAGCGCGGGGCGGGCCCGCACCAGGTACGCGTGCAGCGCGGCCACCGCGGGCCGGCCGACCGGCACCAGGCGCTGTTTGCCTCCCTTGCCGTCGAGCAGCACGGTGCGCTCGGTGTCGTCGATGTCGTCCAGGTCGAGCCCCACGGCCTCGGAGATCCGGGCGCCGGTGGAGTACAGCAGCTCCAGCAGGGCCCGGTCGCGCAGTGCGCGTGCGTCGTCGCCGGCCGGCACCTCCAGCAGGCGCAGCACGTCGTCCACCGGCAGCGCCTTCGGCAGCCGCCGGGCCGCCGCCGGCGGGCGCACGTCCCGCGCCGGGTCGTCGTCGACGATGCCCTCGGACCGGGCGAACCGGTGTAGCCCGCGGACGGCCACCAGCGCGCGGGCGGCGGAGGAGGCGGCCAGCGGCCGGTGCTCGCCGTCGCCCTCGCGCAGCGCCACGCCGAACGCCGCGACCCGCTCCAGCGTGATGTCGGCGAACGCGGTCACCCCCACCGTGGCCAGGTAGCCGCGGTAGCGGCGCAGGTCGCGGGCATAGCTGTCCAGGGTGTTGCGCGCGGTGCCGCGCTCCACGGTCAGGTGGTCGAGATAGGCGGCGACCACCTCGCCCACCGTCGCGCCGACCGCCGTTGCCACGAGCACACTCTAGGCAACTCGGCGCGTGGACGGGCAGGTCTCATTCGCTAACCTGAAGGAATGGCGACACCACCGGATCCGGACACGTTGCGCATCGGGACCGCGGAACGCGAGGAGGCCACCCGTGTCCTCGGCCAGCACTTCGCCGACGGTCGGCTGTCCACCGAGGAGTACGAGACCCGGGTGACCGCCGCGGTCCAGGCCAACACCCGGGCCGACCTGCGCACGCTGTTCGAGGATCTGCCCACGCCGCACCCGGCGTTCCTGCTCCCGCCGCAGCCGCCGGTGTGGGCTCCGCCCGCGGTGTCCCAGCCACCGGCATACCGCCAGGGCGCGGTGGTCGGCCCGCCGTCGGAACGGTCGAAGATCGTCGCCGGGGTGCTGCAGATCGTGTTGCCGTTCGGGGTCGGCCGGTTCTACACCGGGCACACCAAAATGGCCGTGGCGCAGCTGCTGGTCACCTTCTTCACCTTCGGCGTCGGCGCGATCTGGCCGTTCATCGACGGCATCCTGCTGCTGGTCAACGGCGGCACCGACCCGCAGGGCCGCCCGCTGCGCGGCTGACCCTACGGCCACGGTCGGTCCCGCCAGTCCGGTGCATCCCGTGTGAATTGCGGCGTCCCGGGGTTTGTGGTCCCCACCCCGAAGCTCGATTGTGTCGACGGTCGGGGGCACCGTGACAAGGCGGGAAAGAGTGCCTTGACAGTCGCTCCCCAACGTGGAGCTCGCGCTTCCGAACGAAGATCTCGCCGTTTCGAATGTGCGGCAAGCAGGCACGGCACGCCGGCTACCTGGCCTGCTCGGCCTCCAGCCGGGCGGCGAAGGCCCGCGGGCGGTCCGGCCACGGCGCGTCCGCGGGGCGTGCCTCGGCGGCGCCGGAGAGCACGGCGTGCGCGGCGAGCACCCCGCCGACGGTCGCGGCGTTGACCAGCTCGCCGGCCAGCGCCATCCGCACCGCCTCGGCCAGCGGCACCTTCCGGACCACCAGGTCGGCCTCCTCCTCACCCATGGCGCGCCGGTCCACCGGGTAGAGGTCACGGGCCAGGTAGACTCGGCCGACCTCGTCGGTGAACCCGGGCGAGGCGGCCACGTCGACGAGTGTGGCCCACTCGCGGGCACCGAGCCCGGTCTCCTCGGCCAGCTCCCGCGCGGCCGCCGCCACCGGGTCCTCCCCCGGCTGGTCGAGCAGCCCCGCCGGCAACTCCCACAGCCGCCGGCCGATCGGGTGCCGGTACTGGTGGATCAGGGTGATCTCGCCGTCCGCGTCGACCGCGGCCACCACCACGGCGCCCAGGTGCTCGACCACCTCGCGCCGGGCGGTACCGCCGCCCGGCATCACCACCTCGTCGACCCGCAGGCCCACCACGCGTCCGATGTGGACATCGGTGGAGGCGGCCACCCGGAACTCGTGCCTGCCGGGCTGCTGCCCCGTCACTTGGCGGCCACCGTCGTCTCCGGCAACTCCACCGGTAGCCGGTCGGCGGTGCGGTAGGCCACGACCGCCCGGATGAACGCGTCGAACAGTGGGTGCGGCCGGGTGGGTCGGCTCTTCAGCTCCGGGTGCGCCTGCGTGCCGACGAAGAACGCGTGCTTGTCCCTGGGCAGCTCGACGAACTCCACCAGCCGGTCGTCCGGTGAGGTGCCGGAGAACAAAAGGCCCGCCTCGCTGAGCCGCTTGCGATAGGCGTTGTTGACCTCGTAGCGGTGTCGGTGCCGCTCGGAGACCTCACGGGCGCCGTAGGCGGTGGCGACCTGCGAGCCGGGCACCAGCTTGGCCGGGTAGGCGCCGAGCCGCATGGTGCCGCCCATGTCGCGCTCGCCGGCCACCACGTCGCGCTGGTCGGCCATCGTGGAGATCACCGGGTGGGGGGTGTCCTCGGCGAACTCGGCGGAGTTGGCGCCCGCGAGTCCGGCGAGGTTGCGGGCCACCTCGATCACCATGCACTGCAGGCCGAGGCACAGGCCGAGCACCGGGATGCCACGGGTGCGGGCGAAGTGGATGGCACCCACCTTGCCCTCGATGCCGCGCACGCCGAACCCACCCGGGATCAGGATTCCGTCCACAGCGGACAGTACGGCGGCGGCGCCGGCCGGCGTGGTGGCCTCGTCGGAGGGCACCCAGACGATCTCCACCTTGGCGCGGTGGGCGAACCCGCCGGCCCGCAGCGCCTCGGTCACCGAGAGGTAGGCGTCCGGCAGGTCGATGTACTTGCCGACCACGGCCACCCGGACGGTCTCGGCCGGGTTGTGCACCCGGTCGAGCAGGTCGCCCCACACCGTCCAGTCAACGTCCCGGAAGGGCAGGCCGAGCCGGCGCACCACGTAGGCGTCGAGCCCCTCGCGGTGCAGCACCTTCGGGATGTCGTAGATGGACGGAGCGTCCGGGCAGGCGATCACCGCCTCGGTCTCCACGTCGCACATCAGCCCGATCTTGCGCTTGAGATCGGCCGGGAGGTCGCGGTCGGCCCGGCAGACGAGCGCGTCGGGCTGGATGCCGATGTTGCGCAGCGCCGCGACGGAGTGCTGGGTGGGCTTGGTCTTCAGCTCGCCGGAGGGGGCGAGGTAGGGCACCAGCGAGACGTGCAGGAAGAAGCAGTTGTCCCGACCGACGTCGTGCCGAACCTGGCGGCAGGCCTCCAGGAACGGCAGCGACTCGATGTCGCCGACCGTGCCACCGACCTCGGTGATCACCACGTCGGGCCGGTGCCCGGTGCCGTCGGACTCGGCCAGGCCGAGGATCCGCGCCTTGATCTCGTCGGTGATGTGCGGGATCACCTGGACGGTGTCGCCGAGGTACTCGCCGCGCCGTTCCTTGGCGATGACCGCCGAGTAGACCTGGCCGGTGGTGACGTTGGCCGAGCCGGCGAGGTTGCGGTCGAGGAAGCGCTCGTAGTGGCCGATGTCGAGGTCGGTCTCGGCGCCGTCCTCGGTGACGAAGACCTCGCCGTGCTGGAACGGGTTCATCGTCCCGGGGTCGACGTTGAGGTACGGGTCGAGCTTCTGCATCGTGACCCGAAGACCACGCGCGGTGAGGAGCTGACCCAGGCTGGACGCCGTCAGCCCCTTACCCAGAGAGGAGGCGACGCCCCCGGTGACGAATACGTACTTGGTTGTCCGCGGCTGAAGTCCCACGGGCTTCCACCTTATCGCACGGCGCCCCGGGCGCTCGTTAGCCTTCCCGGCATAGTTCGATGGTGTCGTGTTCCCGGGTCTCCGGGCACCCGACGGAAGGTGAGCGCCGTGTCCCAGCCGACCACGCAGGAGAGCACCTGGACCGCACCGATGGCGGCCGCGCCGGTCAACGCGACGGTGCGGGTGCCCGGGTCCAAGTCGATCACCAACCGGGCGTACGTGCTCGCCGCGCTGGCGACCGGCCCGGTGCTGGTGCGGGCGCCGCTGGACTCTCGGGACGCCCGGCTCATGCTGGGCGCGCTCGCCGCGCTGGGTGGGCGCGCCGAGGCCGTCGCGGACGGCGTGCTGGTGCACCCGGTCACCCCCGGTGACGGTGAGGAGGTCGAGGTGGCGCTGGGCAACGCCGGCACGGTCGCCCGGTTCACACCGGCGCTGGCCGCGTTGGGGACCAGGACCGTCCACTTCGACGGTGACCCGGCGATCCGCCGGCGCCCGGTCGCGCCGTTGCTGCGGGCGCTGGTCGATCTGGGCGCGGAGATCGACGACGGGGGCCGGGGCGCGCCGCCGTTCGCGGTGCGCGGGCGGGGCGGGCTGCGCGGCGGGCCGGTGGAGTTGGACTCGTCGGCGTCCAGCCAGTTCCTGTCGGCGCTGCTGCTGGCGGCGCCGGCGTTCGCGGAGGGGGTCACCGTGCGGCTGGTCGGGGATGCGCCGCCGAGCGAGCCGCACATCGCGATGACACTGGACCTGCTACGGCGGTTCGGGGCGGCGCCGGAGCGGTCCGGGCGGGAGTTCCACGTCCCGCCGGGGCGGCTGGCGCGGGCCGAGTACACGGTGGAGCCCGACCTGTCCACGGCGGCGCCGTTCGTGGTGGCGCCGCTGGCGGTCGGAGGGAGCGTGCGGGTGGCCGGATGGCCGGAGGAGACCACGCAGCCGGGTGACTGGCTGCGCAGCCTGGTGCGGGAGCTCGGCGGGGAGGCGCGGCTGGACGGCGAGGGGCTGACGGTCACCGGCGGCGGGACGGTGCCGGCGGTGGAACTGGACCTGCACGAGGTCGGGGAGCTGACCCCGGTGGTCGCGGCGCTGCTGTGCTTCGCGGAGGGGCCGTCGCTGATCAGCGGGGTGGCGCACCTGCGGGGGCACGAGACCGATCGGCTGGCGGCGCTGGCGGCGGAACTGTCCGGGTTGGGTGCCCAGGTGACCGAGACCGCCGACGGGTTGCGCATCGTGCCGGCCCCGCTGCGCGGCGGCGTGTTCCACACCTATGACGACCACCGGCTGGTGATGGCCGGTGCCGTGCTGGGGTTGCGGGTGCCCGGCGTGCGGGTCGAGAACCCGGCCACGGTGGGCAAGACCTTCCCCGGCTTCGTCACCGCGTGGGAGTCCCTGTTCAGTAGCGCCGGCTGAACGGCATCCAGAGGAAACGCCTGGATCGCCTCGCGCTAGGTGTATGAGGGCTGGACGTTGCTCACGTGGCACCCGGTCCACCAGCCCTTCCACGCTGAGTGTGGCGTTGGAGTGGGTCATGCGTCCAACGCGTAGGACCGGTCGATCAGGTCCGTCATCGCTTGCTGGAAGTCGCGGCGCTGCTGCTCACTCCAGCCTTCCGTCAGCCGGTCGAAGACCTGCTCTTGCCAGTCATGAGCGTGCTCCAGCATGGTGTGGCCGGACGGGGTGACCGTCGCCTGGCGTCGTCGACCATCTGTCTCCGATGCTTGGATGGTCAGGTATCCAGCCTCTGCTGCGTTCTTGATCAGGCGCGATGCTCCGCTCTGGTCGATGCCGATCTCATGGGCGATGGCGTTGACCGTTGCCGCGATTCCTCGCCGAGCCAGGGAGTGGACAGCCTCGGTGACCAGCACGAGCCGGCCTTGCTCGGCACCCTTGTGGTCGCCGGCCGATGACCTACGCGACCAGTGTCGGACGAACGCGAACAGGACCTGTCCCGGCCCTGAGCTGCTCATTCGGTGGCCGCCATCTCGTGGCAGATGTAGGCCAGCTCGAGAGCTGACTTCAGATCAGCCAGGCGAAGAGCTGCAGTCACCTTCTCGCCGGTCACGCGGAACACCGTCGCTACCCGAGTGGGGGACTTGGTCTCCGGCCAGGTGGCATCCTCCTCCACGACCATGAGGCGGTCGCTGATGGGATGCCACGACCGCGGGACCAGTGTGATCCCCGACCGTTCCACCCAATCCGCGAACTGCTCGGGCGTGATCGGACCAGCGCCCTTCGGCCCCAGCACGACGACTGGATCACCGACAGCCCTCGCCGACCGCTCCAGGTCACCGTCGTTCACGCTTGAGTGCCACTCGTTGATGGCGGCTTCCAGTACTGACTCCACGACGGTAGTCTATGCGAAACGCATACACATCTCGACCTGGCGTCCGTCACCAACGTCCTACCCCGCAACAGCTAGACGCTCGCGAAAGCGGGGGACGCGGACCGCACGAACACGCACCGCGGACACGCGCGCAGAGCCTGAACCGCCCGGGTCAGCTGCCGTCGGTGGTGGCGCCGGGTGCCGGGCCCTGCGCGTTGCCGGCGACACCGTACCGACCCGAGCCGCCCTCGAGCTGTTCGCGAAGGGCCAGCACGGTGACCACCCGGCCGGCCGCGCTGTCCACGTTGTCCACGGTAGACAGGATTGACGTGGTCGCGGTGTCCGCGCGGGCGACCCCGATCGCGCCGGTGCCCTCCGCCGCGGCCGGGTTGCCGGTGAGCACCGTGCCGGCGCCCGAGCGGTCGAGCTGCGTGGCGAACCTCGCCAGGATCGCCGCCCGGTCCCCCGCGCCGTCCCCGGTGGCCTTGCCCCCGGTGAGCACCACCGCCAGCTGCGCCGGCTTCACGTTCTCGGCCGGCTTGACGAAACCGCCGTCGGTCAGCCCGCCCAGCGCGGCGGCGAGCTCCTCGGGCGAGGACTGCGGCCGCGCGCTCTCCTTGTCCACCAGTAACACCGACCCGAGCAGCGCACCGGCCAGTGTCCCGGGATCGCCCGCGGTCGGGAACTGTGCCCCGGCCGGCTGCAGCCGGGTGACCACCTCGCGCAGCTGGCCGGCTCGGTCCGGGTCGGTGAACGCCTCGGTCAGCTGCACCTCCCCGGTCACCGCCGCGCCCGACTGCTCCACCAGCCGCCGCAGCGCGTCCCGGTGGGCCGGGTCGGCGTCGGGCGTGGTCACCAGGACCACCGTCCGCTGGTCCAGCTGCCCGGCCACCACCTTGGGCCCGACGACACCGGCGAAGGCGTCCGCGTCCCGCAACCGGGCGTCCAGCGCGTTGCGTTCACTCTCCAGAGTGGACACCTGCGTCGCGAGGTCGCTCTTCTCCGAGGCCAGCCCGGACAGTAGCGAGCCGTTGAGGGCGGTCGAACCCAGCACGACGCCGACGGCCAGCGCCAGGAACACCGCCGCGACGGACACGATGTGGTACCGCAACGAGATCACTGAAAGAGCCCCTTCACCCAGATGACGAACGACTGCCAGGTGTCCCCGGCCCAGTCGAGGTAGACGACGCCGACGTCGGACACCAGCAGCGCCGCGACCACGACGGCGAGGGCGGCCAGCACCAGGAACACGATCGCCCCGAGCGACACCCGGCTCCGATGCAGGGTGGCGACCGCCTTGCCGTCGACGAGCTTGGTCCCCAACTTCAACCGGGTGAGGAAAGTGGACGGGTTCGACCCGGACCGGCCGTGGTCGAGGAACTCCCGCAACGTGGCCTGGAACCCGACGGTGATCACCAGGCTCGCCTCGTGCGCGTCGGCGATCAGCAGCGCCAGGTCCTCGGCGTTGCCGGACGCGGGAAAGGTCACCGCCCCGATCCCGAGGTCCTGGATACGTTCCACCCCCGGCGCGTGGCCGTCCGGTTGGGCCGGCACCACCACCTCGCCGCTGGCCTTGAGCGTGTCCGCATCGATCCCGTACGGGTCCCCCACCACGATGTCCGGCTGGTACCCGTGCGCGCGCAGCGTGTCCGCGCCCGCGTCGACGCCGACCAGCACCGGCCGGTGCTCGGCGATGTACTTGCGCAGCCGCCGCAGGTCCTCGACGTGGTCCTTGCCCGGTGCGACGACCAGCACGTGCCGGTCACGGACCGGCACCCGCACCTCGGGCACGCCCACACCGTCCAGGATCAACGTCCGTTCGCGACGGAGGAACTCGATGGTGTTCGCGGAGAACGCCTCGAGCTGCGTCGACATCCCAGCCTTCGCCTCGATCATCTGGTCGGCGACGCTGTCCGGCGTCTGCACCGTACCCGACGCGACCTGCCGGTCCCCCACGTAGAGGCAGCCCTCGTGCAGCCGCAGCCGGCTGCCGTCCCGGACCATGCGGAGCACCGCGGCCCCCACGTTGTCGACCAGCGGGATCCCGGCACCGACCAGGATCTCCGGGCCCAGGTTGGGGAAGCGGCCGGAGATCGACGGCGCCGCGTTCACCACCGCGGCGACCTCGGCGCTCACCAGCGCGTCGGCCGTCGCGCGGTCCAGGTCCACCTGGTCGAGCACCACGATGTCACCCGGCCCGATCCTGCGCAGCAGCTCCCGGGTGCGCCGGTCCACTCTGGCCACTCCGGTGATCCCGGGCAGCGCCTCGTTGTTGCGCGTGAGCAAGCCGGTGAGCTTCATGCCACCGATAGTGACAAACGGCCACCGGGCCGCGTGCTCGCCACGCCGGAGACGACCTGGTCTTTCCGCTCCGGCGGGCGACGGCTCAACGTCGCCGGCGCCGGCCTTCACCCGCCGGCGCGCCGCCGGCGGCGCGCTTGTCCGCCTCGGCCGCGGCCAGTAGCTCCTCGGCGTGCGCCCGGCCGGTCTCGGTCTCGGCCATCCCGGCCAGCATCCTGGCCAGCTCCTGCACCCGCTCATGCTGCTCGAGCACCCGCATCCCGCTGCGGGTGACGCCCTCCGCGGTGCCCTTGTCCACCACCAGGTGCCGGTCGGCGAACGCGGCGACCTGCGGCAGGTGGGTGACGACGAGCACCTGGTGGCTGCGCGCCAGCCGGGCGAGCCGCCGGCCGATCTCCACCGCGGCCCGACCGCCGACCCCCGCGTCGACCTCGTCGAACACCAGCGTCTGCACGGTGTCGGCGTGCGCGAGCACCACCTCGATGGCCAGCATCACCCTGGACAGCTCACCGCCCGAGGCGGCCTTGTGCACCGGCAGCGGCGGCGCCCCGGAGTGGGCCCGCAGCAGCAGCTCCACGTCGTCGACGCCATCCGGTCCCGCGTGCAGCAGTTCGCCGTGCACCCGCAACGCGTGCGGGTCACCCTCGTCGGTGGGTCGCCGGTGCACGGTGACCTGGATCTCGGCCTGCCCCATGGCCAGCCCGGCCAGCTCCGCGGTGATCGCCTCGGCCAGCTCGGTGGCGGCGATGGCCCGCGCGCCGGACACCCTGATCGCCAACCCGGCCAGCTCCTCGGCCAGCGCGTCGCGCCGCGCGGCGAGCTCGGCCAGCGCCTCCTCCGAGATGTCCATCGTGGACAGCCGCTGCCGGGCTTCCTCGGCCCAGGCCAGCACACCGTCCACATCGGCGGCGTACTTGCGGGTGAGCTTCTTCAGCTCGGCCTGCCGGGCGAGCACCCGCTCCAGGTGCTGCGGGTCGGCGTCGAGCTGCTCGAGGTAGCCGGCCAGCTCGCCGCCCACGTCGGCGATCAGGGCCTCGGCCTCGGCCAGCCGTGGCTCCAGCTCGCGCAGCACGGAGTCCTCGGCGCCGGACAGGCGGCGCCGGGCCTCGCCGACCGTGCCGAGCGCGCCGGGCGCGTCCGGGTCGCCGTCGGGCGCGCCGGACAGTGCCGCCTGCGCGGCGCCCGCGGCCGTGCGCAGCTCGTCGACCGCGGCCAGCCGCTTGATCTGCTCGGTGAGCTCGGCGTCCTCGCCGGGCGCCGGTTGGACCGCCTCGATCTCGGCAAGGCCGTGCCGCAGCAGGTCGGCCTGCTGGGCGAGCTCCCGGGACCGGGTGGTCCGTTCGGTGAGCTCGGTGACCGCGGCGAGCCACTCCGCACGCACCCGCCGGTACTCCGCCAGCGGCACGGCGACGTCGGCACCGGCGAACCGGTCGATCACCGCGCGTTGCTCGGCCGGGCGGAGCAGCCGGAGCTGGTCGTTCTGCCCGTGCACGGCGAGCAGCTGCTCGGACAGCTCGGCCAGCACGCCCACCGGCACCGAGCGCCCGCCCAGGTGCGCGCGGGACCGCCCGTCGGCGCCGACCGAACGCAGCGCGATGACACTGCCGTCGGTGTCGGTGTCGGCGCCGGCGTCGGCGATGATCTCCAACGCCCGCTCACCGGCGACGCCGGCGAACCGGCCCTCCACCGTGGCCTTCCCGGCCCCGGCGCGGACCTTGGACGCCTCGGCGCGGCCGCCGGACAGCAGGTGCAGCCCGGTGACGACCATGGTCTTGCCCGCACCGGTCTCCCCGGTGACCACGGTGAACCCCGGGTGCAGTTCGAGCAGGGCGTCCTCGATGACTCCGAGTCCCTGGATGCGCATCTCGGCCAGCACGCCCCCACCGTAGTCGCTCGACCCGACATCCCGCGTGCCTCACCACACCGAGCGGCCCGTTCGCGCCGGACACCCGACAAGGGGTCACCCGTTCGGCGGCACCGTCAGTCGCCGTTGCGGGCGTGCCGCTCGCGCCAGCTCTTCACCGGCAGGGAGAACTTGTGCACCAGCCGGTCGGTGAACGGGCCGTCCCACAGCCGGGCCAGCCGCACCGGCACCCGGCCGGACACCACCCGCACCCTGGCGCCGCGGGGCAGGTCGATGTGCCGCAGCCCGTCACAGGTGAGCACGGCGGGCGAGCCGTCGGGGTCGACCTCGACGGTGATCACCGAGTCGCGGGACACCACCAGCGGCCGGGAGAACATGGCGTGCGCGTTGCTCGGCACCACCAGCAGCGCCTCCACCTCCGGCCAGATCACCGGCCCGCCCGCGGAGAAGGCGTAGGCGGTGGAGCCGGTGGGGGTCGCGCACAGCACCCCGTCGCAGCCGAACGACGACACCGGCCGCCCGTCCACCGCGATCAGCGCGTCCAGGATGCGCTCCCGGGAGCTCTTCTCCACGCTGGCCTCGTTCAGCGCCCAGGTGCGCGCGACCAGCTGGCCGTCGACCGCCGCGGTGACGTCGATGGTCATCCGCTCCTCGATCCGGTACCGGCGCTCCACCACGCGCTGCACGGTGTCGGTGAGCGCGTCGGAGTCCGCCTCGGTGAGGAACCCGACCCGGCCGAGGTTGACGCCGAGCAGCGCGACACCGGCGGGCCGGGCCAGCTCGGCGGCACGCAGCAGGGTCCCGTCACCGCCGAGTACCAGCACCAGCTCGGTGCCGGCGGCGGGGTCGTCGTCAGGGGCGACGACGGTGCACGGCGCGCCCGCCCCGTTCGGGCCGATCAGGTCGCGCACGTC
The DNA here is from genome assembly GCF_900115565.1 of Amycolatopsis arida. Classification (GTDB taxonomy): domain Bacteria; phylum Actinomycetota; class Actinomycetes; order Mycobacteriales; family Pseudonocardiaceae; genus Yuhushiella; species Yuhushiella arida. The sequence goes on from NZ_FOWW01000015.1 coordinate 68,881, forward strand.
CGCGTCCACCACCCGCAACCCGATGCCGGCCTCCGCGAGCCGGGTGGCGACCTCGCGCGCCGCCGGGCGGGTGGTGTCGCGGTCCGGGTGCACGACGAGCAGCACCGCGCGCTGCGCGGTCTCGGTCACGACGGTCCCTCCTCAACGGCCGTGCGGACGAGCTGGTCGAGGTCGTCCCCGGCGGGCCCGCCGGCGTCTCGGCACAGCCAGGCGAAGTACTCGACGTTGCCCGCCGGACCGGGCAGCGGGCTGGCCACCACGCCGAGCGTGCGCAGCCCCAGCTCCGCCGCTCCGGCGAGCACGTCGCGCACGGCGGCGGCGCGCAGCTCCGGGTCACGGACCACCCCGCCGCCGCCCAGCCGCTCCCTGCCGACCTCGAACTGCGGCTTCACCATGGGCAGGAGGTCCGCGCCGGGCGCGACGCACGCGGTGAGCGCGGGCAGCACCAGGCGCAGGGAGATGAACGACAGGTCGGCGACGACGAGGTCGACCGGTCCGCCGAGGACGTCCGGGGTGAGGGTGCGGACGTTGGTCCGGTCCAGCACGACGACGCGGTCGTCGGTGCGCAGCCGCCAGTCCAGCAGGCCACGGCCGACGTCGGCGGCGACCACGGTGGCGGCTCCCGCGCGGAGCAGCACGTCGGTGAACCCGCCGGTGGAGGCGCCGGCGTCGAGGCACCGCCGCCCGGCGACGGTCAACCCCCTCGGCTCGAACTCGCGCAGCGCGCCGAGCAGCTTGTGCGCGCCGCGGGAGGCCCAGCCGGGGTCGTCGTCGGCCCTGACCACGATCGGGGCGTCGGGCTCCACGCCGGTGGCCGGTTTGTGGGCCACCATGCCGCGGACGGTGACCCTGCCCTCGGTGATCAGTGCGCTGGCGTGTTCCCTCGACCGGGCGAGTCCCCGGCGCACCAGCTCGGCGTCCAGGCGCGCCCTGCGCGGCATGGGTCAGACCTTGTCGATGCTGGACAGCGCCACGGTGAGCTCGGTGTGGACCGCGTCGAACCGTTCGACGTGCTCGACCAGCGGGAGCTCGTCCAGGTCGTCCAGCGCGGCGACCGCGTCGTCGATGCCGGCGCGCGGGTCGATGTCCTGCGGCTGGTCCGGTGCGCTCGGCGGCGGTGCGGGCACCGGCCGTGGCGCGGGTGGTGCGGGGTGGTCGTGTTCGGGCACGGTCCAACGCTATCCGATCAGCCCACCTTCAGGTCGACCAGCGCGGCCCGCGCGTGTTCGTCGGCCGGCTCCACCACGGTGACGCCGTGGTCCCACGCCGCGGCGCACAGCGCGCGGAGCAGGTCGAGCGGCTCCGCCCGGTCGCCGGCCGCGGCCACGGACAGCGCGGTGGTGCCGGGATCGACCCGCCAACCGGGCCGGGGGCCGATCTCCAGGTCCGCCGCGGGAGCGGTGAGCCCGGTGAGGTCCGCGGCGACGTAGCGGGGGCGCTGCTCGGGCGGCGCGGCGAGCAGCGCGGCGGGGGTGGCCACGCCGGTCAGCACGGCGAGCGCGGGGAACCCGGTGGCGACCGCGCCGGCGATGTCGGTGTCCAGCCGATCGCCGACCACGATCGGGTCGCGGGCGCCGACCGCGTCGGCGGCCAGCCGGAACAGCGGCGGCTCGGGCTTTCCGGCGACGACCGGCTCGGCCCCGGTGGCGGTGCGCAGCGCGGCGACGAAGGACCCGTTGCCAGGGAGCTGGCCGCGCTCGGTGGGGACGGTGGCGTCGAGGTTGCAGGCCACCCACAGTGCGCCGGCACGGATGGCGAGGCAGGCCTCGGCCAGGTCCGGCCACGCGGTCTCCTTGGAGTACCCCTGGATGACGGCGGCCACCTCGGGACCGGCGGCGCGGACCGGGGTGAGGCCCGTCGCCTTGACCTCGGCGGCGAGGGCGTCGGTGCCCACCACCAGCACCACGGCGCCGGCGGGCAGCCGGTCGCCGAGCAGCCGCGCGGCGGCCTGGGCACTGGTGCTGACCTCCGCCGGGTCGGCCCGCACGCCGAGCGCGCGGAGGTGGTCGGTCACCGCGTCGGGTGCCTTGGCCGCGTTGTTGGTGACGAAGCGCAGCGGCGTGCCGCGGCGGCGCAGCTCGTCGAGCACGTCCGTCGCGCCGGGGACGGGTGTGGCGCCGTGATAGACGGTGCCGTCGAGATCGAGCAGCACCGCGTCGTGGCGGTCGAGCAGCCGTTCGGTCGGGGAGGTCACCTCTGGTCGTCCCCGTGGTCCCGTTCTTCGTGGCCGTTCTTACGGCCGGTTTCGTGGTCGCTGCCGTGGTCGTCGCTGAGCTCGCCCGTCCGCTCGGACGCGTCGGTCTCCTCGTACTCGTCGGCCTCGGCGGCATGCAGGAACCAGCGCACCGCCTCCTCAATCCGGCCAGCGGCGGCGAGGTTGTCGGCGTAGGCGTAGAAGAGTCGAACGGCCCACGGCTCCCGGCGGCGGGCCGGTTCCAGGTCGGGGCCCTGCAGCGCCACCACGGCGGCGTCGAGTTGGCCGAGGTCACGGCGGGCACCCGCGGCGACGATGCGGAGCTCGACCTGGACGTCCTTGGGGAGGCGGGCGAGGTCGGCGTCGCGGGCGATGTCGAGGGCGCGCTCGGGCCGGCCGAGGGCGCGTTCCGCGTCGGCGATCACCGCGAGGTGGGCGTCGGTGTGGGTCATCCTGCGGACGGCGCGCAGCTCCGACAGCGCCTCGGCCCACTGGCCGGCATGGTAGGCGGTGAGCCCGACGGCCTCGCGGACACTGGGGATGCGGGAGGCGCGCCGCTTGGCGTACCGGGCGTGCTCGAGGGCCGTCTCGGGGTCCTCGTCGATGAGCTGCCCCGCGGCGACCAGGTGGCGGCCGACGCGCTCGGCGAGGTCCTTCGGCAGGCCGCGCAGTTCCCGGCGGACCTCCTCGTCGAGGTCGGTGTACTCGATGCCCTCCGGCAGCTCCGGCTCGGTGGGAGGCGCGCCGTCGGCGGTGTCACCGGTGGGCTGGCCCCGGCGTCCCGCGCGGTCCCGCGGCCGGCGCTCGGGCCGGCCGTCGCGCCGCTCGACGGGCGCGCTGCCACGGGCCCCGTCGGCGACGGTCGGGCCGTCCTCGTCACCGGGTCGTGTCACCTCCTCGGCGGCGTCATCGCCGGCCCAGGCGGTCCGGTCCGCGGTGGTCTCCGCCGCCCGCGCCGCGTCACCGTGCGGTGCGGCGCCCTCCGGCCGTGCCGGGTCACCCGGCTCGGCGGCTTCCGCCGGCACCACCTCATCGGGCGGGACGGTCCCCTCGGCCCGGACGGGCTCACCCGCCGGTGCCGCGGCCTCCCGCCGCGCGACATCTCCCGACGGCCCGTCACTCCCAGCCGGCTCCCCGCGGGACGGACTGCCCCCGGCCCGCACGGCGCCCGCGGCTGAGGCGGGAGCCTCGGACGGCGCGACGTCGTCCCCTGGCGCGGCGGTCTCGGCCGCCGGCGCCACCTCCCCGGGCGGGGTGGTGTCCCCGGCTCTGGTGTCCCCGGCCGGCGACGGGGCCCCGGAGCGCGCGGCATCTCCCGACGCGGCGGCGACCTCAGCCGGCTCTCCACCCGACAGGCTGCGCTCGGCCCGTGTGTTGTCCGCGGCTGAGGCGGTGGCCTCGGACCGCGCGACGTCTTCTCCCGGCGTGGCGGTCTCGGCGGCCGGCGACGGGGCCTCGGTCCGGGTGTCGGCGTCGGTCGGGGCGGTGTCCTCGTCCCGACGCGCGGCCTCGGTCGGGGTCGCGTCTCGAGTGGGCGCGGTGTCCGGAGCCGCGGTGGGGACGGTGCGTGGCTCGTCGCGCTCCGGCACGTCCCCTGGCTCTCCGGCCGGGGCGGTGCCGGTAGGCCGGTCGGCCGGGGCGCCGGCCTCGTCGCGGTCGGTGGGCGCTTCGGCCTCGGGCTGTTCGGGCCGTCGCCCAGGGCCGATCGGCGCGGGATGGTCGGGAGTCGCCGGCCCCAGCTCGTCGGCTGGCCCGCCTTCCGTGGTCAACGGCCGCGTCGGGGTCTCCTCGACGGAAGCCGTCTGGGTGTCCGCCGGCCTGGCGACGTGGGGCAGCCGCCCGTGATCGGTAACCCCGGCACGGTCCGTGGTGGGCTGCTCGGTCGCCTCCCCGGCCGGAGTTGCCGGAGCAGCCGTCGCGCCGGCCTCGTCGACGCTGTCGCTGTCCCGGGCGGCACGGGCCGACCAATCCCGTTCCGTCACCGCGGCACGGTCCGTGGTGCGCCCTTCGGCCGCCCCCTCGACCGACGTTGCCGGAGCAGTCGCGGCACCGGTCTCGTCGGCGGTGTGGCTCTCGCCGGCGCGGTCGGACCCGCGCCGCTCGTCCCGGGGCCGGCGGTCACCAGTAGGTTCCCCGAACCGGTCCGAGCGACCCTGCCGCTCCGCTCCGGCGCCCCGGCGGTCGCGGCGCGGTCGCTCCTCGCGATCGGGCGCGCCACGGGTGGCACGATCGTCACGCCGCCCTACCCACTGCTCCCGGTCGCGCGCCTGGCGCCGCCGGTCGTCCCGGTCGTCACGGCCCCGGGGTTCCCGGTCGTCGTCCTGGCGTCCTCCGCGCGCCCGATCGCCACGGCGGTCGTCCCAGCGGTCGCCCGATCGAGCGCCTCGCGGCCGGCCAGAGCCGGCGGAGTCGAACCCGCCCGACCGTTCGTCGCGCCAGCCTCCGCGCCGGTCCTTCCCCCGCTCGGAACGCTCGGCGCCGGGCCGCACGCCGCGATCGGCGTCGCGACCACCGCGGTCCCACCGTCCGGCCCGTTCCTCCCGCGGCCGGTCACCTCGGTCGTAGCCCCCCGAGGAGCGCCGATCGCCCGGCCGGTCTTGCCAACGGCCGCCGGAACGCTCCGACTGGCCACGGCCGCCGCGGTCGTACCCGCCGCCACGACGGTCGCCCCCACGATCCTGCCAACCACCACCGGAGCGCTCGCGCTGAGCACGATTGCCGCGGTCAGCCCCGCCACCGGAACGGCGAGCGTCACCACGGCCGTGCCCGCCGCCGGAACGACGCTCCTCTCCACGGTCCCGCCACGGACCTCCGGAACGCTCCGAACGAGAACGGCCGCCACGGTCGTCACGGTCCTCACCGCCTCCGGCGCGGCGATCATCCCAGCGGTCACCGGAGCGCCCCCGCTGAGGACGGTCACCACGGTCATACCCACCACGGGAACGGCGGTCCTGCCACGGATCACCGGAGCGTTCCAACCGGGAACCGCCGCGACGACGGTCGTCTCCGCCCCCGGCGCGACGATCATCCCAACCAACGGAACGCTCCCGCCGCGGGCGGTCGCCGCGGGCGTCACCACCGGGGCGACCGCGCTCGGAGCGGCCGGTTCCCCGGTCGTCACCGGGCCGATCGGAACGGTACCGATCCTGGCGGCGGTCGTCCCCGCGTCCAGCTCGATCCCGGTCGTCCCAGCGGTCTCGCCCGCGGTCGCCTCGAGCGGAGCCCTGCCGGGAGAAATCCCGCCGAACGGCGCCCCGCCCGCCGCGCCGAGCGTCGTCGGCCGACCGGTACTCACCGCCCCGACCGGAACGACCACCGCCGGGGTCCTCCCGCCGGCCCGAGTCGTCGCGGCGCGGCCGATCCGCCCCGCCCTCGTCCGCGGGGTCACGTCGACCGAACTCGGGCACCTGTCCTCCTTGGCACGCGACAACACTCTTTAGTAGACGGCCACATCGTGGGGTAAACATGCGAACGGCCCGCTGGGGGGCCGTGGTGGCTGCCCAGCGGGCCGTTCGGTGGGGTTGTTGTTCGGCGGTGTCCTACTCTCCCACACCCCTTCGGGTGCAGTACCATCGGCGCTGGCAGGCTTAGCTTCCGGGTTCGGAATGGGTCCGGGCGTGGCCCTGCCGCTATGACCACCGAAACACCTTGTCACACACCCACTGTTTTATAGTGTGGTGTGGTGTTTCAGAGTTGTAGAGTGGACGCGAAGCATGTTTGTGGGCAAGTCCTCGGCCTATTAGTACCAGTCAACTCGAGAACACATTGC
>NZ_FOWW01000016.1 GCF_900115565.1 Amycolatopsis arida
TGCCGACGTCCTTCACCGGCTTGTGCTCGGTGCCGGTGTAGTAGCCGGTGAGCTTGAGGATCACCGCGGCGAGCGCGATACCGATGATCACCGAGACGGTCGCGATGATGGCCGGGTTGCCGTCGCTGCCGTCGAACGAGCTCGGCAGGAACACGAACGCCGCGATCGCCGACAGCACCGCCGAGATGACCGCGGAGATGTAGAAGGAGCGGTTGATCGTGGTCAGCCCACCCTCGCCGGTGCGGGCACGGGTGATGTAGACGCCGATCACCGCGGTGACGACGCCGATGGCCGGGATGATCAGCGGGAACACCAGCCCGGCCCCGCTCGCGCCGAACGCGGCGCTACCCAGGATGAGCGCGGCGACCAGGGTCACCGCGTAGGACTCGAACAGGTCGGCCGCCATGCCGGCACAGTCACCGACGTTGTCACCCACGTTGTCGGCGATCGTCGCGGCGTTGCGCGGGTCGTCCTCGGGGATGTTCTGCTCGACCTTGCCGACCAGGTCGGCTCCCACGTCGGCGGCCTTGGTGAAGATGCCGCCGCCGACCCTCATGAACATCGCGATCAGCGCGGCGCCGAAGCCGAAGCCCTCGAGCACCTTGGGCGCCTGCCCGGTGTAGACCAGCACCACCACCGACGCGCCGAACAAACCGAGGCCGACGGTGAACATGCCGACCACACCACCGGTGCGGAAGGCGATCCGCATCGCCTTCTCCCGGCCACCGGACTCCCGCGCCGCCGCGGCGACCCGGACGTTCGCCCGGGTGGCCAGCCACATGCCGAGATACCCGATGCCGAACGAGAACGCCGCGCCCACGAGGAAGAAGACAGAGCGGCCGATCCGCTCGTTCCAGTCGTCCGCGGGCAACGCGAACAGCAGCACGAACACGATGGCACCGAAGATCGTGAGGGTCTTGCGCTGCCGGTTGAGATAGGCGGCCGCGCCCTCCTGCACCGCCTTGGCGATCTCCTGCATCTTCGCGGTGCCCTGGCCGGCGGCCAGCACCTCCTTGAGCAGCAGGTAGCCAATGACGAGTGCAGCCAGGGCGACCACGGCGACCACGGCCACGATGCCGTAGTCACCCCCGGAGAGCTCCGCCGAGCTCGCCGCGAGGAAATGCCGGGACATTCGTCCTCCTGAGACGTCGCCTGTCGTCAGCGACGGGCGGTCGGTGGATCGACCGCGCCGACGCTGGCATGGGATCTACACCACAGGTGGTGTGTTGGGCCGGAGTGTATTGGTACAGCGTGCGGGCCCGGCAGGCCGTCCCCTCACCAGCACGGACGGTCGACGTGTGAGTCCGCTCACGCCACCTTCTCGCTGGCGCTCGTCGGCGGCGTTCGCCGGGCTGCTGCGTTGAACAGTTCCCTCGCAAGCTCGCTCACACCCCTCCTCGCCAACACTCGTCACCACCACTCGCCAGGCTGCTGTGTTCAATGGCTCGCTCGCAGGCTCGCTCGCGAGCGGTCCTGTTCGGTCCGGAATCGGGCGGGGACCGGCGGATCTCCCGGTGTGCGAAGCTGGATCGGGTGAGGGTGATGCGGAAGTCCTGGCGCCGAACCCGTTGCGGCGAACACCACCGGAAGCGCTGTGGTCACAGCCGCGCGTGCGGTCCGGTCCGCCTCCCGGCTCCTTCTCCAACGCGGCCTTCTCCGCCGGGGCCGGGCAGGCGGCACGCGGACCGGCGCGGCGAAGCGAGGACGGCTCCGTGACCGGGGCGACGCGGACCGGGCGGGCGAGGCGACTGCTACGGCGGGTGACAGCCGGCATTCCGGACGAGCGCAACCCGGTGACACACGTGGCCGAGCTTCCCGAGCGCGAGGCCGAGTTCGCCGGGTGGCCACAGTGGGCACCGGAGCCGGTGGTCGACGCGGTGCGCGCGTGTGGGGTCGAGCGGCCGTGGGCGCACCAGGTCGAGGCCGCGTCTCTGGCGTGGTCGGGCCGGCACGTGGTGATCTCGACCGGTACGGCGTCGGGGAAGTCGCTGGCCTACCAGCTGCCGGTGCTGTCGGCGCTCGTCGAGGACGGCAAGGCGTGCGCGCTGTACCTCTCGCCCACCAAGGCGCTCGGCGCCGACCAGCTCCGCGCACTGTCCGCTGTGGACCTTCCCACGATCAGGGCGGCGACCTACGACGGGGACACCCCGATGGCGGAACGCGACTGGGTACGCGCGCACGCCCGCTGGGTGTTCACCAACCCGGACATGCTGCACCGGGGGGTGCTGTCGGCACATGCGCGGTGGGCCCGGTTCTTCCGCAAGTTGGCCTACGTGGTGGTGGACGAGTGCCACGGCTACCGCGGGGTGTTCGGCTCGCACGTCGCGTTGCTGCTGCGCCGGTTGCGGCGGGTGGCGCGGCACTACGGCGCCGACCCGGTGTTCGTGCTGGCCTCGGCGACCATGGCCGAGCCGGCGGCGTTCGCCCACCGGCTGTCCGGCGTGGACTGCGTGCCGGTGGTGCGGGACACCTCGCCGCGGGGTGCGCGGACGGTGGCGCTGTGGGAGCCCCCACTGCTCGACGAGCTCGCCGGGGAGCATGGTGCGCCGGTGCGCCGGTCGGCGGGTGCCGAAGCCGCGCGGATCCTCGCCGAGCTGGTGGTCGAGGGAGCGCGGTCGCTGGCGTTCGTCCGCTCCCGGCGGGGCGCGGAGCTGACCGCGCTCGGCGCCCGCCGCATTCTCTCCGAAGTGGACCCCACGCTGCCGGAGCGGGTGGCCGCCTACCGGGCCGGCTTCCTGCCGGAGGAGCGGCGGGCGCTGGAGGCCGCGCTGCAGTCCGGGACGTTGCTCGGGGTGGCGACCACGAACGCGCTGGAGCTCGGGGTGGACATCGCCGGCCTGGACGCGGTGGTGCTGGCCGGGTACCCGGGGACGTTGGCGTCGTTCTGGCAGCAGGCCGGCAGGGCCGGCCGGTCCGGTGACGAGGCGCTGGTGGTGTTCGTGGCACGGGACGACCCGCTGGACACCTACCTGGTGCACCATCCGGCGGCGGTGCTGGAACGGCCGGTGGAGGCGGCCGTGCTCGACCCGGGCAACCCGTACGTGCTGGCGCCGCAGCTCGCCTGCGCGGCGGCCGAGCTGCCGCTGACCGCTGGGGAGCTCGACGCGTTCGGTGGCACGGCCGCCCGGGATGTGCTGGACGCGCTGGTGGCCGACCGGGTGCTGCGCCGGCGGCCGAGCGGTTGGTACTGGACGTCGCGGGATCGGCCGCAGCACGAGGTGGACATCCGCGGGTCCGGCGGTGAGCAGGTGGCCGTGGTGGAGGCCGAGACGTCACGACTGCTGGGCACGGTGGACCCGGCTTCGGCGTTACGCACCGTTCATCCCGGCGCGCTGTACCTGCACCAGGGAGCGTCGTACGTGGTCGACGACCTCGACCTCGAACACGGTGTCGCCCTGGTGCACGCGGAGGAGCCGGACTGGACGACGTCGCCGCGGGAGGTCGTCGACATCGCGGTGCTGGACACGGTGCGAAAGGAGCGGCACGGCGGGGTGACCGTCTGCCTCGGCGAGGTGGCGGTGACCTCCCAGGTGGTGGGTTACCTGCGGCGGCGCCCGTCCGGTGAGGTGCTCGACAACGTGCCGCTGGACCTGCCGGAGCAGTCGCTGCGGACCCGCGCGGTGTGGTACTCGATCAGCGACGAGCTGCTCCGTGTCGCCGACTGTGCCGCCGAGCGCGGCGGTGAGGGCAGGGCGCCGGGGGGCGCCGGTTTGGTTCCGGCGCGCGTCCCCGGCGCCCTGCACGCCGCCGAGCACGCGGCGATCGGCCTGCTACCGCTGTTTGCAACGTGCGACCGATGGGATATCGGCGGGGTGTCTACCGCGTTGCACGAGGACACCGGGGAGGCGACGGTGTTCGTGCACGACGGCCATCCCGGAGGCGCGGGATTCGCCGACCGCGGTTTTGCCGCGTTGGTCCCATGGCTGGCCGCTACGCGGGAGGCGATCGTCTCCTGCGAGTGCCCGGCGGGATGCCCGTCCTGCGTTCAGTCACCGAAATGCGGGAACGGCAACGAACCGCTGGACAAGGCGGGGGCGGTGGCCGTGCTGGACATCGTGCTGGGGGCGGTACGTCACACGACGGCCGGCACGACCACGAGGTGACTCAGGCCGCGGGCACCTCCGCGGCGAGCACGCGCGGCCGAGCGCCGGCCGTCGCCGCCCCGGCGACGGTGCCCTCGAGCGCGCGGGCGAGCACGTCGTGGACGGCGCCAGCCGCCGGCAGCTGCCAACCCCAGATTTCGGGCTTGACTCGCCAGTGCACCACGCCGTGCCGGAACGGGGTCGGGGGCAGCGGAACGAAGCTGCCGGCCCCGTGCCAGCGGACGTCCTGGTGCTCGGCGAGCGCCGACGGCAGCCGCTCGGCGACGGTGGTCAGGAACAGCCACCGACCGTCGGGCGTCGCGACGATCGGCGCGGGCTGGCCCTTGGCGCGCAGTAGGCGGGCCGCCCGGCGACCGAGGTCGGCGTCCACCTCCATGGCGTCCAGCACCCGGCCGGTCGCGACCAGCAAGCTGAACGGCCGCCCGGTCCACCAGTCCGCGATCTGGTGCGGGTGGGCGCCCAGCCGGTCGCGCCAGTCCGGGTGGACGGGGACCGGGCCGGTCCAGGTGGCGGAACCGTCGGCCTCGGGGTAGCTGCCCGGAAGCACGGGCCAGCCACGCGAAGCGAGGCCGATGGCCTCGGCGCGCAGTTCGATCTTGAACGCGCCGCGCCAGCTATCCGACCAATCCGTGTCCAACATCTCTTTCTCGGCCTCCTCGTGAAGCTCTGTCTCCACCGCGTGAACTCGTGCGGTGGCTCACATCTGACTAAACGGCAGGTTGCCGGAGCTCGGGAGCTCCCTGTCGACAACCGGCGCTTCGGAGACGGTGAACGTGCCCCGGTCAACGGTTCGGGCGAAGATCACCCGGTCGACGACCGGTGGCCCCGGGGCCGTTCCCGTGCCGTTCGTCGCGGCCCGTTCGTGCGCTCAACACGAACGAACGGTCCGGATTCGGTCCGCCCGTGCCGCTGATCGGCGGAATCCGTCCAACGTGATACCGCTCACCGTGTGGCGCCGACCGTTGCTCGTACCGCAACCGTGCGGCCGGCCGGTCGGTCAGTCAGCGACCGGTCCGCTCGTCGCGAAGGTCCCCGATCTGATGGTCACGCCGGTCGACCGGGCCGGCCCTGGCCCTCGCCGACGCGGCGGCGGCGAACGGCTCCGGCAGGTCGGCGGCGACCCGCACCAGGACGTCCCACCCGACGAGCCGGCAGTCCTCGAGCCGGACGCCCATCTCCGTGGCGACCTCACGAGCGTGGACACAGGCTCCACCGATCCCACGCTCCGCGTGCGCGCTGGCGGCCAGCGCGGCCAGGTCGGCGGCGGCCGTCGCCCGGTGCCGGACGGCGGTGGCGGCGCCGAACCACCACACCAGCGCGCCGACCGAGAGGAGGGCCACGACGGCACTCCCCGCCCAGACGGTGGCGAAGCCCCGGTCATCGCGCCGGCGGTCACGGCCCGGCATGCTCGGCTCCGCCCGCCGTCCCCGGCTCGGCGACCCGGGGCTCGAGCACGGCGTACGCCCTTCCCCGCGGCACCAGGCCGGGTAGTGGCCAGATCCCCGGTGCGACCACCTCGACCCGGACCGCGTGGCCGTCCTCCCGAACGTCCAGCCGGGCCCCCGCCGGCGCGATGGACCGCACCGCCGCGGCGGCCGATGACCGGTCGCCCCTGGCGGTCAGGCGGGCCGCCTCGCGAGCGGCGTCGGCGCAGCGAATGTTCTGGACCAGGGCCACCGCTGCGCCTAGGACGAGCACGAACACCGCGATGAGTGCGCTCAGCCCGATGGCGGCCTCCACGGTGACGGTGCCGCGTTCCGATCCGGTCGACGGGCATCGCGGGCTCACCACGCCACCGACAGCGCGCGCTGCACGAGGGCGGTCAGTCCGGCGAGCACCGAGTCGCCGGTGACCACGGCGTACAGCAGGGCTGCGAGCGCCGCGGCGGCGAGCGTGCCGAGTGCGTACTCGGCGGTGCTCATGCCGTCGTCGCCGACCGGCAGGCGCCGCCGGCCGGACATCGGCGGGAACGAGCGGGGAAGGAAGTCGGGACGGGTGATCATGACAGTCCTCTCGAGGTGGCCGGTCGGACGACCGGTGGTGGACGGGGTCTGGTGTCGCTGTGTCGGGGACGCCGACTGGTCACCGGGATGGGTCGGTGTCGGCAGGAGCGCGGCCGCGTCCCGACGGCTGGGGCGGCGGTCCGGGCGGGTCAGGTCAGGACGGTGAGCTGGCCAGCGAGCCCGATCACCACGGGAGCCACGCCGAGGCAGAGGAACGCGGGGAGGAAGCAGAGCCCGAGCGGACCGGCGACGAGCACGGCGGCCCGCTGCGCCCTGGCCTCGGCCCGGTCCCCGGTGGAGCCCCGGATCCGGCCGGCCTCGGCGACCGCGGCCGCCGCCAGTGCGGCACCGGATCTGGCGGTGCGCTTCGCCGCCCGTGCCAACGCGGACGTGTCGGGGCAGGCCGCCGCCGGCGCCCACGCCTTCGCCGGATCGGCACCGAGCGCGAGCAGTTCCGCCGTCGTGCCCAGCGCGGTGGCGGCCGGCTCGGGCAGGAGCCTGGCGACCGCGCGGACGGCCCGTGGAACGGGGAGACCGCCCCGTAAGCAGGCGGCGAGCAGATCCCACCCGGCCGCGAGCCGCAGCGGGTCGATCACGACCTCCGCCCGACGCCGCGCGTGCCGGTGGACGACGAGCCAGCAGACGGTCCCCGCCGCCAGCGCGACGCCCGCCCCGGCGGGCCAACCCACCAGAACGCCGGCCACCGCGGCCACCGGAACCGACAACCATCGGCGGTCGGCCGACCAGCGGGTGGGACGCCGCCGACGATCCGGCTCGATGGACCACAGCCGGCGGAGCCGACGTGCTCCGGTGGCTCCGAACGGTGGCGCGGTGAGTACGGCACAGGCCACCAGTGCCACGCTCAGGTTGTTGTGGATCATCGGAGTAGCTCCTGTCCGGTCAACCAGGCGGTCCATGCCACCCCGGCGCAGACCAATGCGCAGCCGAGGACCAGGAGCACCTGGCCGGTGGCGGTGGTCGTGAGCACGCCCAGCGGTTCGGCTCCCATCGCCTCGCCGAGGGCGATTCCCGCCAGCGGCAGCACCGCCAGCACGACGGCGCTGGTACGCGGTCCGGCCATTCGGGCCTCGCTCTGCTGGGCGAAGCGCACGCTCGTGTCGAGATCCCGGCACACCGCGTCGAGCACGTCGGCCAGCGGCAGTCCATGTCGATGGGCCAGGGTCCACGCCCGGGCGAGCCGTTCCACGACCGCGCGAGGTGCTTTACCGCCGTCCGCTCGGGCCATGGCGTCGGCGTCGACAGCGCCGCCGAGCCGTACGGTCGCGGCCAGCGAGCGGAGCACGGCGGCAGCCGGCGACGCCGCGTCGGCGGCCGCCGCCTCGACCGCCCGAACCGGGTGGGCGCCGGCGCGCAGTTCGGCCGCCGTCGCGCGAACGGCCTCCGCGAGCGTGGCGCCGGCGGAGACCTCGGCGCGGTGCCGGGAGCGTGCCCGGAGGAACAGCCAGCCCGCCAACGTCAGCAGGACCACCGCGGCCGCGACGGCGGGCCCGCCCGCCACGGCCACCACGGCTACGGCCCCGAACACGAGCGGCAACGGCCGTACCCGAGCGGTGGGCACGTGAGCCGGCGTGACGGACGTGAGCCGTGCGAGACGGCGGCGGGCACGGGCCTCGGGCCAGCAGAGCAGTGCGCTCCCGGCCAGCAGCACGGAGTGGGTCAGCATGGGAGCCGCCCTCCTCGCTCGGCGAGCAGGTCCGCGAGCTCGTCCCGATGCTCGGTCCAGCGACCGTGCCGGCGAACCGGACGGACCTCGACCCGACCGGACCGGCACCGGTGCAGCACAGCGATCTCACCGAGCCGGCGCTCGCCGTCTCGGTCGCGGCACATGTGCACCACCACCCGCACGGCGGCCGCCAGCTGGCTGTGCAACGCCGCCCTCGGCAGCCCACCCAGTGCGGCCAGTGCCTCCATCCGGGCCGGGACCTCGCGCGGTGAGTTGGCGTGCACGGTGCCGGCTCCGCCGTCGTGGCCCGTGTTCAACGCGGTCAGGAGCTCGCACACCTCGCTTCCGCGGACCTCCCCGACCACCAGCCGGTCCGGTCGCATTCGGAGGGCCTGCCGGACGAGGTCGCACAGGGTCACCTCGCCCGCGCCCTCGATGTTGGCCGGGCGCGCGGTGAGCCGGACGAACTGCGGATGTGCCGGCTGCAGCTCGCCGACGTCCTCGACGCACACGATCCGTTCCGTCGGCGGCACCTGGCCGAGCAGGGCGGCCAGCAAGGTGGTCTTGCCCGAGCCGGTCGCCCCGGTGACCAGCAGCGCGAGGCGGGCGGCGACCACGGCCTCGAGCAGGGCCGTCTCCGTGTCGTCGACGGTGCCGAGCCGGGCCAACGTCGCCAGATCGTGGGTCGCCGGCCGGAGCACCCGTAACGAGACGCAGGTGCCGTTCGCGGCGACGGGCGACAGCACCGCGTGCAGCCGCACCCCGCCCCAGAGCCCGGACCCTGGCAGCCAGCCGTCGACGAACGGTTGGCTGTCGTCCAGCCGGCGGCCGGCGGCCAACGCCAGGCGCTGGGCGAACCGGCGTACGGCCTCGTCGTCCGGGAAGGTGACGCCGGTGCGACGCAGACCGGCCTGACCGTCCACCCAGACCTCGGCCGGCCCGGTGACCAGGACGTCGGTCACGGCGGGATCGGCGAGCAGTGGTTCGAGCGGCCCGGTGCCGACCAGCTCCCGCCGCAGCTGCCGGAGGGCCCGCAGGACGTCCAGGTGGCTCGCCACCCCGCCCGACTCGGCACGCACGGCCTCGGCCACGGCGGCCGGATCCAGCCCGCCACCGTCGCTGGCGAGTCGTCGCCGGACGCGTTCCACCAACTCCACGGTCATACCGGCGCCACCTCCTTCGGGTGGTGGAGGGCGCCCAGCGCGACGGTCGCGGCATCGGCGAGCGAACCACGGCGGGCGTTCGGAAGGCCGCGCTCCAGTGCCGGGGGCACCCCACGCCGCGACCGCAGCCGAGCCAGGAGCGGGATCTCCAGCCGCTCCGCGACCTCCTCGGCGACCAGCCCGTCCGGGCCGGGCTCTCGCACCACGAGGCGAACGTTCGCGGACCGCTCGTGGAGGAGCATGAGGACCCGGCGCGCGGCCACGCAGGCGCGCACCTCGGCGGGCACCATCAGGACCACCAGGTCGGCCCGACCGACGGCCTCCGCGCCGGCGGGATCCAGGTGCCGCGCCACGTCGCACACCACGACGTGGCCCGCGCGCCGGCCCGCGTCGACCACGCTGGCCACCGCGGCGGCGGTCGGCCCCGCGCCGCCGCGATCGCAGGACACCATCGCGAGGGAGCCCGGACCGTGTCGTTGGGTCGGTAGCACCTTCCGCAGGGCGGCCAGCGCGATTCGCCCACCGCCGAGCCGTAGCTGTGGCCACCGCAGGCCTACCGCGGCCTCGGCGCCGAGCAGCAGGTCGATGCCGCCGCCAAGGGAGTCGCAGTCCACGAGAAGCGAGTCGCCGCCGGAACGGCAGTGGGTGACGGCCATCGCCGCCGCGAACACCGAGGCGCCGGCGCCACCGCGGCCACCGAGCACGGCGGCGACTCGTCCCGGCGCCCGCGGCGGGCCGTCGAGGACGTCGGCGAAGGCCGAGACCAGCTCGGCCTCGTCGTCGGGAAGGACGACGACCCGCTCCACCCGTGACCGGAGCGCGCGTTGCCAGCCCGGGGTGCCCAAGCTGCCCTTGCAGACCAGCAGCACGCCTCGCGCCCGTGGCGGCGGGTCACCTTCGCGGAGGACATCCTCGTCGATGACCACCAGTGGTGCCGTGGTCCATCGCGCCCCGGCGGCGACGTGGTCGGGGACGCGCTCGGGCTCGCATCCCACGGCCGCGGCCACACGGAGCACCTCGTCGAGCAAGGTCTCGTCGTGGACCACGACGAGCGGGCGGCTGGGCGCCATGATGACCTCCCCCTCGGATTCCACCGCCGGCTCGGCTGCCGTGCGGCGGCCCGCTGATCGGGCCACCGTCCGACCGGGGCCGGCGGGATCGCGGTCGGACTTTCACGGTCACCGGGCGGGGTCGGGTGGGACAAGGCGGAGTTGGCGGGGCTGTGGACAAGTAGGCGCCTGTGGACAACTCGGGGCACGCACAGGCCGGAGTGGAGCGAACCGTCGGCACCCTGTGCTAGGCCCGGTCCGCTCCCCAGCCCAGGCGCGCGACCACCACTGCTGGGTACACACAGATGGGTGAACAAAAGGGGCGACCCCCGCCAGGGGGGAGGAGCGGGGGTCGCCGTGGGTTCAGCCCCGGGGGGTCGGACTGAACCGGTCCGGGCTGAGCCGGACCTCTCAACTGTAACTCGGGATTCACCCGGATCAGCGCGCGTATCCAACCCACAATTCGATAACGGCTTCCACGAACAGGTGCCACACCTTGTGGTGGAACTGCCAACAGCCAGCACGCGCAGTGATCTCTCCACCGCCCGACCGCCCGCCCGGCCGGCGCTCCTATTGTGGTGCCGTGGCCGAACCAATCCGTGCGGCGGCGGACCCGCCCGCCGACCCCGCCGACCGCAGGCAGGTCGCGGCGTTCTTCGACCTGGACAAGACGATCATCGCCTCGTCGAGCGCGCTGGCGTTCAGCAAGCCACTGCTCCAACACGGGCTCATCAACAGGCGGGCCGCGCTGAAGAGTGCCTACGCCCAACTGGTGTTCTCCCTGTCCGGGGCCGACGCCGACAAGACCGAGCGGATGCGCGCGCAGATCTCCGCGCTCTGCGCCGGATGGAACCCGGCCCAGATCCGGGCGGTCGTCAACGAAACCTTGCACGACGTGGTGGACCCGCTGGTCTACGCGGAGGCCGCCGAGCTGATCGCCAAGCACAAGGCCGACGGACACGACGTGATCGTGCTGTCGGCGACCGGCGAGGAGGTGGTGGCCCCGATCGCCGAGATGCTCGGCGCCACCGGCAGCGTCGCCACCCGGATGCAGGTCGTCGACGGGCGGTACTCGGGGGAGGTCGAGTTCTACTGCTACGGCGAGCAGAAAGCCGTCGCGGCGAAGCGGCTCGCCCTGGCGCACGGCTACGACCTGGCCCGCTGCTACGCCTACACCGACTCCAGCACGGACCTTCCCCTGCTGGAGGTCGTCGGCCATCCGCACACCGTGAACCCGGACCGCGCGCTGCGCAGGACGGCGGTCGAGCGCGGGTGGCCGGTGCTCGCCTTCTCGAACCCGGTGTCGCTGCGCAGCCGACTGCCCACCCCCTCGCCCGCGATGGTGGCCCTCGGCGTGGGCGTCGGCGCCGTCGCGGCCGCCGGCGCCACCTGGTACGGGCTGTCCCGCCGACGCCGCAGGGAGTGACCGCGACGGGACCTGACCGTGCGTGCCTTCCGGGCGGACGTCACCACTCATACGGCGGTACCCGAGCAGCCCGATTCCGTGGCGTGGCAGGGGTTTCGCCACCTCACGGAGCGCCACCGTCACCCACACCGAGAGTCTGTACCGGTGCACCTCACTTCACCCTTGAAGTGACGGCCATCACTAGGTAGAAATGAGGTGCGGACGTCTTCTCGGCCAGGGATCCGGCGGAAGAGAAGCCTGATCCACCCCGAAAGATCTCCGTGCGCGGACGTCGGGCACCCACGCGCAGCATGCCGCGGGAGGCTTGTCGTCTAGGGACTGCGTACCGGGACGCCGGACGCCGAGTCCAGGTAGGTACGACTCAAGTTGCACGCTTGGTCACCCGCACAGTCCGCGCGAGCAGGCGGCGCCCATGGCAGCGATGTCACGGGCGCCGCCAGCGCATGTTCGGTGTCCCTTCGGGCCACCTTCCCGGTTCCCGGTTTCGCTGTGGGGGGCCGAGCCCCCCACACCCCCCACGGTGCGAGCTCCTCACCCTGGGCGAGCGCTGGTGGCGTTGGTCGTGAACCAGCGATTTCCTTGGTCGCTTCGCTCGCTGGGCTCGCTCGCTGGTGCCACGCGTGGGGTTGGTGGGCTCGGTGGGTGTGTTGGCCGCGGGGTGTGCGTGCTTGGGGTTGGTGTCTTCTTGGGTGCTTCGCTCGCTGGGCTCGCTTGCTGGGGCCGCGCGTGGGGTCGGTGGGCGCGCATGGGTGCGAGTCCCCACGTTTCGGGACGGCGAGAGCTTCGTTCGGGACGGCGAGTTCTACGTTGGCCAGGCGCGGGCGTTGCCTGGTTGCTTGTGAGCCCACGGGGGCTTCGAGTACCGCGCAGGTCGCCGAGGCCCGCCTTCGGCTCGCATCCTGTCGAGGCCCCGCCACACGCGAGGCCGCTGGCCGGGAACACCCGAGTCGGGACACGCCCCGCCCCACGGGTTGCAAGCTCCAGCCACTCCCCCTCCCCACCCCGATCCGAAGCCGCTGTGCGGTCGGCGGTGCCGTGTCAAGGCACTCTTTCCCGCCTTGACACGGTGCCGACGACCGTCAACACAATCAGGCTTCGGGGTGGGGACCACACCGGGACGGGGTGGGACCACACCTGGGACGAGGTGCGGACCGCACCACCCGCCGAGGTGGGGACCACGCCTGGGACGGGGTGGGGAGCCGGTACCTGGGGCGTGGTGGCCGGGGCTGGCGGGACGGAGGTGGTGGCAGGGGCGGACCTGATGGCCTGGTGGGCTGGGCTCGGCCTCTGGTAATCGTTGTCAGGAACAGTGAGACGAAGCCGTTATGCCACTCGCTACGCCGAACGGCACAACGGCCGTTGACCACCCCCGACTTGGTCAGTAGCTTCCCAATACCGACTGCTCCGGGTGAAGATATTTCGAAACCGAGCAGTGTCGCGTGCCGAACCGCCGCGTCATCACAGGGAGGCCGTCGTGAGGACCCGCCATGCCCATACCCATCCCTGGACTCGACGGCATCCTGGCCGTCGAGAGCACGCCCGGCCCTGGAGGCACACCGCCGTCGCCGCCTCCCTCACCGGCATGCTCACCCTCGGTGGCGTCGCCGCCGCGGAACCAGCCGCCGCGGTGAGCGCACCATCCCCGCAGGCCAGCACCCACGTCGTGGACAGGTGGGCCCGGCACATCCTGCGCGCCATGCCGCTCGAGCAGAAGGTCGGCCAACTCTTCGTCGCCGACGTGTGGGGCAAGTCGGCCGACGAGGTCCACCCCGGCAACCAGCGGAAGTACGGCGTCGACACCCCGGCGGAGGTGGTCCGGCGCTACCACGTCGGCGGCGTCATCTTCTTCAACCACTCCGGCACCGACAACGTCGACAGCCCCACTCAACTCGCCCGGCTGTCCAACGGCCTGCAGCGCGCCGCGCTCTCCGCCCGCCCGCACATCCCGCTGATCGTCTCCATCGACCAGGAGGGCGGCCGGGTCACCCGCATCGCCGACCAGGCGACCGAGTACCCGAGCGCCATGGCCCTCGGCGCCGGCCGCAGCGCGGACAACGCCAGGACCGCCGCCGAGATCAACGGCAACGAGCTGCGCGCGATGGGCGTCAACCAGAACTTCGCGCCGGTCGCCGACGTCAACTCCAACCCGCTCAACCCGATCATCGGGTCCCGGTCCTTCTCCGCCGACCCCGGCCTCGCCGGCGAGCTGGTCGCCGCACAGGTCCGCGGCCTGCAGGGCGGCGGGCGCCCGACCGAGACCGTGTCCGCCTCCGCCAAGCACTTCCCCGGCCACGGCGATGCCGCCGCCGACAGCCACGTCGAGTTGCCGGAGATCAAGCGGACCGAGGAGGAATGGCGCCGCATCGATCTCCCGCCCTTTGAGGCGGCCATCGCGGCCGGCATCGACTCGATCATGACCGCGCACATCACCGTGCCGAGCCTGGACCCCTCCGGCAACCCAGCCACGCTGTCCAAGCCGATCATGACCGGCATCCTCCGGGAGGAGCTCGGCTACGACGGTGTCGTCGTCACCGACAGCCTGCAGATGCAGGGCGTGCGCGAGATGCACCCCGACTCGGAGATCCCGGTGCTGGCGCTGGAGGCCGGTGTCGACCAGATGCTGATGCCGCCGGACCTCGACGTCGCGATCAACGGTGTACTCGACGCGGTGCGCTCCGGGCGGCTGTCCGAGGAGCGGATCGACCAGAGCGTACTGCGTGTCCTGAAGCTCAAGTGGAAGCGCGGCATCCTCGTCAAGCCGCTGGCCAGCGAGCGGTCCGTACCGCGACACGTCGGCACCGCCGAGCACCGCGCCACCATCCAGCGGATCACCGACCGCGCCCCCACCGTCCTGCGCAACGACGCCGGAGTGCTGCCCGCGACCAACCCCGGCAAGGTGCTGGTCACCGGCTGGAACCGGCCCGAATACCCCGGCTACCCCGCCGACCCGGTGGCCGCGCTCGCCACGCACCTCGGGCGGTCGGCGACCGCACTGCCCACCGGCACCAGCCCGAGCGGCGCGGCGATCGAGCGCGCGGTGGCCGCGGCGAAGGAGTCCGACCTGGTGGTGGTGCTGACCAACAACCTCCGCACCGGCGCCAGCCAGCGGAACCTGCTGACCGCGCTGCTCGGCACCGGCAAGCCCGTCGTGGCGGTGGCCGTGCAGGAACCCTACGACCCCGGCTACGTCGACGCACCCACCTGGGTGGCCACCTACGACTGGCGCGCGGTGAGCATGGCCGCGCTGGCCAAGGTGCTCACCGGCGCCGCGGCACCCCAGGGCAAGCTGCCGGTCACCGTCCCCGACGGCACCGACCCCGGCACCGTCCGCTACCCCTTCGGCCACGGTCTGAGCTGGTGAACCCATGACACTGAACCGACGACACTTCCTCACCGCGAGCGCGCTGGCCGCGCCGACCCTCGCCGCCGCGTCCGCGCTGCCCGCGACGGCCGCCGAGGAGGGCTGGCCGCGCCGGGTCCTCACCGGCGCCGAACTCCTCGCCGCGCAGCGCTGGCGCAAGCTCGCCGGGCGCAAGGTGGGTGTGCTGTCCAACCCCACCGGCGTGCTGCACGGCGGCGAACACATCGTCGACTCGCTGGTCGCCGCCGGGATCCGCCCGGTGGCCGCGTTCGGCCCCGAGCACGGCTTCCGGGGCAGCGCGCAGGCCGGCGGGTCGGAGGGCGACTACGTCGACCCGCGCACCGGCATCCCGGTCTACGACGCCTACGGCGCCTCGGCCGACAAGCTCACCGGCATGTTCACCAAGGCGGGCGTCGACACCGTGGTGTTCGACATCGCCGACGTCGGCGCGCGCTTCTACACCTACATCTGGTCGATGTACACCGCCATGGTGGCGGCGGCCCGGATCGGGGCGTCGTTCGTCGTGCTGGACCGGCCCAACCCGGTCGGTGGGCGGGCCTTCGGGCCGATGCTCGACCCGGCGTTCGCCTCGGGCGTCGGGCGCAAGCCGATCGTTCAGCAGCACGGCATGACCGTCGGCGAGCTGGCCCGGTTCTTCGACGCCGAGTTCCTGCCCGCCGACGCCGGCAAGCGGCTGGCCAGCCTGGAGATCGTCCAGCTGCGCGGCTGGCGGCGGAGTATGTTCTTCGCCGCCACCGGCCTGCACTGGACACCGCCGAGCCCGAACATGCCCACTCCCGACACCGCGCTGGTGTACCCGGGCACGTGCCTGTTCGAGGGGACGGTGTTCTCCGAGGGCAGGGGCACCACGCGCCCGTTCGAGACGATCGGCGCGCCCGGCGTGGACTGGCGCTGGCGCGAGGAGCTGCTCGCCCAGCGGCTGCCCGGCGTGGCCTTCCGGGAGAACTACTACGTGCCGACGTTCGGCAAGTTCACCGGGCAGACCTGCGGCGGGGTCCAGCTCACGGTCACCGACCCGCGGTCGTTCGACGCCATCCGCACCGCGGTGGCGATGATCGTCACCGCGAGGCGGCTGCACCCCGACCTGTTCGCCTGGCGGCCGGACAACTTCATCGACAAGCTCGCCGGCTCGGCTCGGCTGCGCACGATGGTGGACGCCGGCGCCGGCGTCGACGAGATCGTCGGCTCTTGGCGCGCCGAGCTGGACGCGTTCGTCGCCCGCCGCCGGCCCTACCTGATCTACCGCTGATCGAAGAGGCAGGATGGCTATGCGTAGAGGAGTCCTGGCGCTGCTGTCGGTCGCGGCGCTGTTGCTGCCGGGAGCGAGCACGAACGCGATGGCCACCGAGGAAGGACAGGCGGGCCGGTTCGACCGGCCGCGGCACGGCTTCGCCCCGGCGAGCACCGTGCTGCGGCCCGGCACGCCGGAGCAGGTCGGACTCGACCCCGCGCCGATCCGGGACGCCGAGCGGCGGCTCGCCGAGTGGACGCGGGTGGAACCGGCCACCGGGCACCCGCTCTTCGCCGGGGCGGTGGGCCTGCTCGTCCACGACGGCGTCGTCGTCGACACCGTCACCGCGGGCGCGGCCGTGCGCTACGCCGACGGGGCCGGCACCGAGCTGCCCGCCGGCCAGCAGGTGCCGATGCGCCCCGACACGATCTTCGACCTGGCTTCGATCTCGAAGCTGTTCACCTCGATCGCGGTGATGCAGCTCGCCGAGCGGGGCGAGCTCGACGTCGCCGCGCCGGTGGCCAGGTACCTGCCGGAGTTCGGGGTCAACGGCAAGGAGTCGATCACCGTCGAGCAGCTGCTCACCCACACCTCCGGGCTGGAGCCGTTCCTGCCGCTGTGGCGGGACTGGCCGGACAGGGCGGCACGCATCAGGGCGGTCATGGACGTCGCCCCGAAGAAGGCGCCGGGCACCGCCTACCAGTACTCCGACCTGAACTTGATCACCCTCGGCGTGCTCGTCGAGCGGTTGACCGGGTCCACACTGGACGAGGTGGTGCGGGAGCGGATCACCGAGCCGCTGGGGATGACCGACACCGGCTACAACCCCCCGGCGAGCAAGCTCGACCGGATCGCCGCGACCGAGTTCCAGGCGAACCCGCCGCGCGGCATGGTGCGCGGCTCGGTGCACGACGAGAACGCCTGGTCGCTGGGTGGGGTCGCCGGGCACGCCGGCGTGTTCTCCACCGCGCGCGACCTCGCGGTGCTCGGCCAGGCGATCCTCAACGGCGGCAGCTATGCCGGCAAGCGGATCCTGCGGCCGGACACCGTGCGGGCGATGCTGACCAACCACACGCAGGCGTTCCCCGGCGACGAGCACGGGCTCGGCTTCGAGCTCGACCAGCTGTGGTACATGGGCGCGCTCAGCTCCCCGAGCACGGCGGGGCACACCGGCTACACGGGCACCTCACTGGTGATCGACCCGCTGTCCCGGTCGGTGGCCATCCTGCTCACCAACCGGGTGCACCCGTCGCGGTCGTGGGGGTCGATCAACCCGGCCCGCCAGGCGTGGGCGACCGGACTCGCCCGCGCGCTCGCCGTCCGGCCGGTGTGGGGCGCGGACAGCTGGTTCAGCGGCGCCGGCAACGCCACGACCGCGACGCTCACCACGGCACCGCTGACCCCGCGCCGAGGACCGGTGACGGTGAGTTACTCGGCTTTCGTCGACTCGGAGTCGACCGACCCGCTGGTGCTGGAGAGCAGCACGGACGGGACGGGGTGGCAGCCGGTCCCGGTACGGGCGTTCGGCCGCGGCGCGCCGCACGGCCAGGTCGATCAGCTGTCCGGGCACGGCCACCGCGCGTGGTGGCACGTGATGGCGACCGTCCCCCACGCGGAGCAGCTCCAGCTGCGCTGGAGGTACACGACGGACCGGAGCTACACCGGCCGCGGGGTTCACCTCGACGGGATCCGGGTAGTCAGCCCGGGCGGCATCCTGCTCGACGACGAACGCCGGCGGGATGCGCTGATCGCCGAAGGGTGGGCGACGCGGAACCGCTGACACGTTGCCGAGTCGTTAGCCCGGATTGGTTAACGACGCTGAGCTGGTTGGCGACTTTCCGTTCAACCAGTTCGTCGCGGCCAGGACGTGGGAACACGGTCGGGTTGCGATCATCCCGAGAGGCGTTGGTAACCTTGTCGCACATGCCTACAGTTAGTAAATTTCCGGCGATGAGCACCTCGGAGTCCGGAGCCGAGCAGGACTCGGCGGGCCAGGAGCAGCCCGCCGAGTCGGCGGCGCACGACAAGGATTCCTCGCCACTGGTGCGGATCCGCTCGCTGCTGCCCGGCCTCGCCCGAGCGGAGCAACGGGTCGCCAAGGTGGTGCTCGACGACCCGTCGGCGGTGGCCCGGCGCAGCATCACCGAGGTGGCGCTGGCGGCCAACACCAGCGAGACCACGGTGACCCGCTTCTGCAAGGCGATCGGCGTCGGTGGTTACCCACAGTTGCGGATCGCGCTCGCCGCGGACACCGCACGCTCGGAGGCCCGCTCGTCCCGCGACCTCGGCGGCGACATCTCGCCGGACGACGACCTGCCGGCCGTGGTCAGCAAGGTCAGCTTCGCCGACGCCCGTGCCGTCGAGGAGACCGCCGAGCAGCTCGACATCGCCGAGCTGGACGAGGTCATCGACGTCGTGGCCGCCGCGGGGCGGGTGGACGTCTACGGCGTGGGCGCGAGCGCGTTCGTCGCGGCCGATCTGCAGCAGAAGCTGCACCGCATCGGGCGAATCAGCTTCGCGTGGTCCGACACGCACATCATGCTCACCTCCGCCGCGGTGCTGGGCGCCGGTGACGTCGCGGTGGGCATCTCGCACACCGGCGCCACCACCGACACGATCGAGGCGCTGCGGGTGGCCCGCGAGCACGGTGCCACCACGGTGGCCGTCACGAACTTCCCCCGCTCACCGATCACCGAGGTCGCCGACCACGTCCTCACCACGGCCGCCAGGGAGACCACGTTCCGGTCCGGCGCCACCGCCAGCCGCATCGCGCAGCTCACCGTCATCGACTGCCTGTTCATCGGGGTGGCGCAACGCCACATGGACGCCTCGGTCAGCGCGCTCGACGCCACGCGGGACGCCGTGGGCGGCCACCGCCTGGGAGTCCGGCCGGACGGGCGGCGGCGGCCGCGGGACGGGGGCAAGTGATCGGCGGCCGGAGGCCGCGACGAGAAGGCTTCGGCGGCGAGCGTGCCGCCGGGGGTGATGCACGCGCCGAGGTCGCGGGGACACCGTGGACCAGGCGCCGAGTGGAACAGTGAGGCGCATCATGACCGTGTCGCCCCAGGTGGTGCATGTCGACTCGCCGACGGAGCGGCGCAACCCCCGGACCGTAAACATCGACCAGCTGTCGACGGCGGGGATCCTCGCCGCGATCAACGCCGAGGACCAGCAGGTGCCGGAGGCGGTGCAGGCGGTGCTGCCGGAGCTGACCGTCGCCGTCGACATCGCGACCGAGGCGCTGCGGGCGGGCAACCGGGTGCACTACGTCGGGGCGGGCACGTCGGGCCGGCTGGCGACGCTGGACGCGGCCGAGCTGGTGCCCACGTTCAACGTGCCGCCGGACTGGTTCGTGGCACACCACGCCGGCGGGGAGCGCGCGCTGCGGCACGCGGTCGAGAACGCCGAGGACGACGCCGCGTCCGGGGCAGCGGAGATGGCGCGGTCGACGGCCGCCGGGGACTTCGTGCTCGGCCTCACCGCGTCGGGCCGGACCCCGTTCGTGCTCGGCGCACTGCAGGCGGCCAAACAGTGCGGCGCGCGCACCGGGCTGGTGTCCGCCAACCCCGAGGCGCCGCGGCCGGCGGATCTGGACGTGCTGATCGCGGTGGACACCGGGCCGGAGGCCATCGCCGGCTCCACCCGGATGAAGGCCGGCACGGCGCAGAAGATCATCCTGACCGCGTTCTCCACCGCGACGATGGTCAAGCTCGGCCGCACGTACTCCAACCTCATGGTGAGCATGCGCGCCACGAACGCGAAGTTGCGCGGCCGGACCCTGCGCATCCTGTGCGAGGCCACCGGCATGAGCACCGAGGCCTGCACCAACGCGCTGACCGAGGCCGACGGCGACCTCAAGGTCGCGCTCGTGCACCTGCTCTCCGGGGTGGACACCGCGCTGGCCGCGGAGGCCCTGGCCGCCAGCGACGGCCACGTGCGCGAGGCGCTGAACACCGCCAGGGCCCGCGCGAGCTAGCCCCGCCAGGTCCGATCAGAACACGCGCGCCAACGCACGGACGTGGCAGCCGATGCCGTGTCCGCGTTTCGTGCGCACGTGTCGGCGCCGTGCGACGCGGACACATGTGCACAGAACGCGGACACATGTGCATGGGGCGCGGACACGCGGGTTAGCGGGCGGCTTCGGCGATGCTGCGGGCTTCGTGGGCGCCGGTCTCGAAGGCGGCGCAGCAGAACAGCAGCCACTCCCGCACGCCCTCCGGGGTGCCGACGGCGAACGCCTCCGCCGCGGCGCGGTACGGCCCCTGTCGACGGAAGCACGCGACCTCGGGCACGGTCAACCCCTTCGGGTCGAGCCCGCTGGCCACCATCGTCAGCCGGGCGGCCGCCCGCGCCACCACCCCGTCGGCGGTGCCGAACGGGCGCAGTGCCAGCAACTCCCCGTGCACCACGGCGGTCAGCACCGGCCCCGGCACCGCGGTCGCCCCGGTGACCAGCTGAGCCAGCAGCTCCAGCCGCCGGCCCACCTGATCACCGTCCGGCGCCGAGCGCGGCCGGCCGAGGGTGTCCCGGTCGGGCACCAGATCCGTGGCGGCCAGCACGTGCATCCGGGCGAGCGCCTGCAGCGGCGCCCGTCGCCACACCGGCAGCAGCGACTCCGCCGCCTCGGCCACCCGCAGCGCCCCGGCGAGCACCGGGTCGGTCACCTCGCCGCCGTCCGGGATCTCCGGGTCCCCGCCCTCGATTCCGGCCGACGCGCGGGCCGCCCGCACCGACGCCTCCGCCGCGGTGGCCGAGCCGCCCCGCAGGTTCGGCCCCAGCCGGTGCACCGAGAACACCGCGTCCTGCGCCGCCCGTGCCGCCTCGGCCACACCCTCGAGGTCCAGCAACGGTCGCAACAGGTCGCCGTTCACGCCTCCATCACCTGGCCCTGGCGGCGGACGACCGGGGGCTCGCTCGACCACGGGAAGTTGATCCACCTCTCGGTCCGCCGCCACACGTACTCGCACCTCACCGCCGACCGCGGCTTCTCGTACACCACCGCGCAGCGCACCTCCGCCACGTGATCGGCGCAGAAGTCCCGGACCAACCGCAGCGTCGCGCCGGTGTCGGCGACGTCGTCGGCCACCAGCACGGTCGACCCGGTCAGGTCGACGGCGTTGGGCACCGGCGGCAGCATCACCGGCAGGTCCAGCCGCTCGTCCACGCCGGTGTAGAACTCCACGTTCATCACGTGCAGGTTCTTCACGTCCAGTGCGTACCCGAGTGCGCCGGCGACGAACAGCCCACCACGGGCGATCGACAGCACCAGGTCGGGCGCGAAGCCGTCGTCGGCCACCTGCCGAGCCAGCTCCCTGCTCGCCGTGCCGAACAGCTCCCAGGTGAGCTCCTCCCGCTCCTCCGCCATGCGCCACCCTTCCCGTCGTTGCCGCCAGGCGCGAGCATAGGAGGAGACCGCACTGGCGGAGTCGTCACCTTGCGTGTCCACGCTGGTCGGCCGCTCGTCGCGCCGGCCGCCGGCCTGGTCGCAAGCGCTGGTGCGACCTTTCAGCCGCCGTACTAACGTCACTAACGTTCCCGGTGCGAGCTCCACCCCCCGCGTTGACTCAGGAGGCCTTCGACGATGACAGAGCAGTCCCCGACGCTGGACAACCTGCTCACCGAGACCCGCACGTTCCCGCCGAGCGAGGAGTTCACCGCGCAGGCGAACGCCACGGTCGAGCTCTACGCGGAGGCCGAGGCGGACCGGGAGGCGTTCTGGACGAAACAGGCCGAGCGGCTGGACTGGGACACCCGCTGGTCGCAAGTGCTGGACTGGTCGAACGCCCCGTTCGCGAAGTGGTTCGTCGGCGGCAAGCTGAACGTGGCGCACAACTGCGTGGACCGGCACGTCGCGGCCGGCAACGGCGACCGGGTGGCCATCCACTGGGAGGGCGAGCCCGGCGACACCCGCACCATCACCTACGCGCAGCTCAAGGACATGGTGTGTCAGGCGGCGAACGCGCTGACCGAGCTGGGCGTGCGCGCCGGCGACCGGGTGGCGATCCAGCTGCCCATGATCCCCGAGGCCGTGGTCTCCATGCTGGCCTGCGCGCGGATCGGCGCGGCGCACAGCGTGGTGTTCGGCGGCTTCTCGGCCACCGCGCTGAAGTCCCGGATCGAGGACGCGCAGGCGAAGCTGCTGATCACCGCCGACGGCCAGTACCGACGCGGCAAGCCGGCGCCCATGAAGGCCAACACCGACGAGGCCACCAAGGACACCCCGAGCATCGAGCACGTGCTCGTGGTGCGGCGCACCGAGGAGGAGGTGCCGTGGACCGAGGGCCGCGACCTGTGGTGGCACGACGTGGTCGAACGGCAGTCCACCGAGCACACCTGTGAGGCGTTCGACGCCGAGCACCCGCTGTTCATCCTCTACACCTCCGGCACCACCGGTAAGCCGAAGGGGATTTTGCACACCTCGGGCGGCTACCTGACCCAGGCGGCCTACACGCACCACAACGTCTTCGACGTGAAGCCCGAGTCCGATGTGTACTGGTGCGGCGCGGACATCGGGTGGGTGACCGGCCACTCGTACATCGTGTACGGGCCGATGGCCAACGGCGTCACGCAGGTGATGTACGAGGGCACGCCGAACACCCCGCACGAGGGTCGGCACTTCGAGATCATCCAGAAGTACGGGGTCACCGTCTACTACATCGCGCCGACGCTGATCCGCACGTTCATGAAGTGGGGCGCGCAGATCCCGGGCCGCTACGACCTGTCCAGCCTGCGCGTGCTCGGCAGCGTCGGCGAGCCGATCAACCCGGAGGCGTGGATCTGGTACCGGGAGAACATCGGTGGCGGCCGCACGCCGATCGCCGACACCTGGTGGCAGACCGAGACCGGCGGCATCATGATCAGCCCGTTGCCGGGCGTGACCAGCCTGAAGCCCGGCTCGGCGCAGCGGCCGCTTCCCGGCATCTCGGCGAAGGTGGTCGACGAGTCCGGCCAGGAGGTCGGCAGGGGCGGCGGTGGTTACCTGGTGCTGGACAAGCCGTGGCCGGGCATGCTGCGCGGCATCTGGGGCGACGAGCAGCGCTACGTCGACACCTACTGGTCGCGCTTCGCCGACCAGGGCTACTACTTCGCCGGCGACGGCGCCAAGTACGACGACGACGGTGACATCTGGCTGCTCGGCCGGGTCGACGACGTCATGAACGTCTCCGGGCACCGCATCTCCACCACGGAGGTCGAGTCGGCGCTGGTGTCCCACCCGACGGTCGCCGAGGCTGCCGTGGTCGGCGCCAGCGACCCGACGACAGGGCAGGGGATCGTCGCGTTCGTCATCCTGCGCGGCGATGTCGCCGAGGACCAGGCCAAGGGCGAGGAGGCGATCAGGGCGCTGCGCGACCACGTGGCGCAGGAGATCGGCCCGATCGCCAAGCCACGGCAGATCATGGTCGTGCCCGAGCTGCCGAAGACCCGCAGCGGCAAGATCATGCGCCGGCTGCTGCGCGACGTCGCGGAGAACCGGGAGGTCGGCGACGTCACGACGCTGGCCGACTCCTCGGTCATGGACCTCATCTCCGCCGGTCTGCAGAGCGACAAGAGCGAGGAGTAGCCCCGCGAACCGCGCCCGCGGCCCGGTCGGCCACTCGCCGGCCGGGCCGCGGCGTTCCCGGCGAGCAGCCGCCGACCGGCGCCAACCGGAACACCCGGGCAACGAGGCCACCCCGACGCGTGGTAATCGAACGGTTGTTCTACGCTGTCGCCGGGAGAATCCACCGACCCCGGCAAGGAGACGAGACCGACGATGACCGTGGACTCCGCAACGCAGGAGCGGGAGCAGACCGCCGAGGCCCCGCAGACCGCACCGACCGAGCAGACCGACCAGACCGATGGCCCTGCCGCCACCGAGAACGCGCCGGCCAACCAGAAGGCCGACCAAGGGGCCGACGAGTCGGCCAAGCCCAAGCGCGGCCGCCCCAAGGGCGCCAGCGCGCGCAAGACCCGCACGGTCGAGCTCACCCTCACCGTCACCGGCACGGCCGACGGCGAGTGGCAGGCCGAGCTCAAGCACGGCAGCAAGTGGGTGGCCCGCGGCCTCGAGATCCCGGCGGCCGCGGTGTCCAGGGCGGCCAAGGAGCTCCACGCCGAGCTGTCCGGCCCGATCGACGAGGTGATCAACGCCGCCCGCGAGCAGCAGCAGGCGAAGGTGGCGCAGCTCGAGGCCGAGCTCGAGCAGGCACGGCAGGCCCTCGCCGAGCTCGAGGCCTGACCCTTCACCACTCGGGGTGGCTTTTCCGCGATCTGCCGGAAAGGCCACCCCGAACCGTTTCCGGGCACCGGTCGAAACACCCGATCAGGATGGGCCGGCAATTCCGCCACCGCTCCCGATAAGGTGGAGGACAACGGATCCATGGCCACGGCCGGGCGCTCGTGCCGCATTTCCCGCGGGCCGCGCGACCCGCGCCGCGCGGACTTTCCCGGCCGCCGGTCGCCATTCGTGCTTCAATGCTCCGGTGACCGACACGCGGAACTCCACGCAACCGGACGGCCACGAGGGCGAGCCCCATCACGAACCGCTCGGTGATCGGCTGAACTGGCTCCGCGCGGGCGTGCTGGGCGCGAACGACGGGATCGTCTCGGTCGCCGGCCTGGTGGTCGGGGTCGCCGGCGCGACCACCGACCGGTTCGCCATCCTCACCGCCGGCGTCGCGGGGCTGGTCGCCGGCGCCCTGTCCATGGCCGGTGGCGAGTACGTCTCGGTGAGCACCCAGCGGGACACCGAGCGGGCGATGTTGCGGCTGGAGAAGCACGAGCTGCGCACCATGCCGCAGGCCGAGGAGCGCGAGCTCGCCCGGATCTACCAGGACAAGGGGCTCTCCCCCGAACTGGCCGCCGAGGTCGCCCGCGAACTCACCGCGCGCGACCCGCTGCAGGCCCACGCCGAGGCCGAGCTGCGGATCGACCCTGACCACCTCACCAGCCCGTGGGCGGCGGCGTGGGCCTCGCTGGCGGCGTTCTCGGTCGGCGCGCTGCTCCCGCTGCTGGCGATCGCGCTCCCACCGGCGCCGGTGCGGGTGGTGGCGTGCGCCGCGGCCGTCGTGATCGCGCTGGCGATCACCGGCGCGGTGAGCGCCCAGCTCGGCGGGGCGCCGGTGGGCAGGGCCGTTGCCCGCAACGTAGGGGTCGGCTGCCTGGCGATGCTGGTCACCTACTACGTCGGCGTGGCGTTCGGCGTCGCCCTCGGCTGAGTCCGTCGAAAGGCCCGGTGGGCCGGGATCGCCAACCCACCGGGCCCAGAATCTCAGCGGAGGACCTCAGCGGACGCCGCTCATCAGCTTCCGAATGAACGGGCTGGCCGCGGCGAGCGCCAGCCCCAGCAGGACGGCCACGCCGCCGACCGTGCCGAAGTAGGTGGCCTCGTCGTCGACGCTGTAGTACTGCGCGAGCGAGCCGGCCATCGCGGTGCCCAGGGCGATGGACAGGAAGTTCAGCGCCACCATCTGGGTGCGGAACCGCTTCGGCGCGAGCTTGGTGGACAGCGACAGGCCCACCGGCGAGAGCATCAGCTCGGCCACGGTGAACCCGAGCAGGATGACCACGATCATGAACAGCGGCGCGCTGTTCGGTTCGCCACCGGTGATCGGCAGGAACAGCAGGAACGACGCACCCATGGCCGCGGTGCCCATGGCGAACTTGATCGGCGTGGACGGCTGCCGGCTGCCGAGCTTGGTCCACAACGCGGCGAACACGGTGGCCAGCAGGATGATGAACACCGGATTGATCGAGTTGACCCAGGCCTCGGGCATCTGCCAGCCGCCGATGGTCCGGTCCACCCGCTCGGCGAAGTAGATCGGCACGACGGTGAACTGCTGCTGGAACAGCGAGAAGAACGCGAAGCTCGCGATGAACATCGGGATGAAGGAGAACACCCGCCTGCGCTCGACGGTGGTGATGCCCTTGCTGCTCAGGATCACCGCGAAGTAGCCGATGGCGGCCGCCAGCACCACCACGACCGTGATGTCCGACAGGTTCGCGGCGGTGATCACGCCGGTCAGCACCAGCACCACGATCACGGCCACCACCGCCACGACCCCGCCGACCACCAGCGGTCGCAGCGCCGCCGGCAGCGGGTTGGGCACCACGTTGACCTCGCCGCCCAGGTTCTTTCGGCCGAACGAGTACTGGATCAGGCCGAGGGCCATACCGATCGCGGCGAGGCCGAAGCCGTAGTGGAACCCGAGGTTCGTGTGGGCGAGCCCGGTGAGGATCGGACCGAGGAGGGCGCCGATGTTGACGCCCATGTAGAAGATCGTGAACCCGCCGTCGCGCCGCTCGTCGTGCTCGGAGTACAGGGTGCCGACCAGCGACGTCGCGTTGGCCTTGAGCCCGCCGCTGCCCAGCGCGATGCAGCCGAGGCCGACACCGACCCCCACGAAGCCGGGCAGCAGCGCCAGGCTGATGTGGCCGAACATGATCAGGATGGCGCTGTAGAACAGCACCCGCTCCGAACCAATCACCCGGTCGGCAATCCAGGCTCCCACGATCGTGGACAGGTAGACCAGCCCGCCGTAGGCGCCGACGATGCTGGTCGCCGTCCCCTCCGGCAGGGCGAGCCCGCCGTCCGCCGTCGAGTAGTACAGGTAGTAGATGAGGATCGCCTGCATCCCGTAGAAGGAGAAGCGTTCCCACATCTCGACACCGAAGAGGTTCCCCAGCGCTCGTGGGTGCCCGAAGAACCCGGTGTCCCGCTTGACCTCGGTGGAGGTACTCACAACTCGCCCGTCCTCATGGTCTAGACATCGTTGTCGATGCGAATAGTAGGGCCGTGAGTGGTTACCCCGGCAGGGCGGATGGTAGTAAGGGAAATTCCTCCGGATTCGTCCCCCGTGCACCGCCGTATCGGCTCCCGAACTCTCCGTGCGCGAGGGCAAGCTGGGAGTGGGAAGTCCCACGATGGATCATCGACCGAGGTCGCCGGCCGCTAATATTCCGTGAAGGTGCGCCGGGAAGTCTGGTCGGCAAGAGTGTTCGTCGACCCGTCGTGAGGAGCCACCCCTGTGAACGCACCGGGACCGCGTCGCCCTGCCGTGACCGAGTTCGCCCGCTTCCTGCGCACGGAGACCACCGGCGGGATGATCCTGCTCGCCGCCACGGCCATCGCGCTGCTGTGGGCCAACTCACCGCTGGGCGACGTGTACCAGGCGGTGCGGGACTTCAAGATCGGCCCCGAGTTCCTCCACCTCGACCTCACCGTCGGCACCTGGGCCAAGGACGGCCTGCTCGCGCTGTTCTTCTTCGTCGTCGGCCTCGAGCTCAAGCGTGAGCTCGTGGTCGGCGAGCTGTCCAACATGAAAGCCGCCGCGCTGCCGATCCTCGCCGCGATCGGCGGCATGGTCATGCCGGCGGTCATCGCGCTGTCGATCGCCTGGGGTGAGCCGGGCATCGACCAGGCGTGGGCCATCCCGGTGGCCACGGACATCGCGTTCGCACTGGGCGTGCTCGCGCTGACCGGATCCAACCTGCCCAACAGCGCGCGGGTCTTCCTGCTCTCCCTCGCCGTCGTCGACGACCTCGGCGCCATCCTCGTCATCGCCGTGCTGTTCACCGCGAGCTTCGACCTGATCGCCGCCGCGGTCGCGATCGCGGCACTGGCCCTGTACGCGTGGCTGCAGCACAAGCGAGTCCGCTCGCCGTGGCTGTACGTGCCACTCGCGGTGGTCACCTGGGTGGCGGTGCACTCCGCCGGCATCCACGCCACCATCGCCGGTGTGGCGCTCGGCCTGCTGACCAGGGTCAGGCCGGACGAGGGCGAGGAGGAGGCGCCGGCGATCCGCCTGGAGCACCGGCTGCAGCCCTGGTCGGCGGCGGTGGCGGTGCCGGTGTTCGCGCTGTTCGCCGCCGGCATCGCGGTCGACGCCGACTCGCTGGCCGACGTCTTCCGCAACGCGATCCCGCTGGCCGTGATGGCCGGCCTGTTCGCCGGCAAGATCATCGGCATCGTGGGCGCCAGCATGCTCGCCGTGCGGCTGCGGCTGGCGAAGCTGCCCCGCAACGTGGGCTGGCTGGACCTGCTGGCGCTGGCCACGCTCGGTGCGGTCGGCTTCACCGTGAGCCTGCTCATCGCCGAGCTCGCCCTCGTCGAGTACGGACCGCTCGTCGAGGAGGCCAAGGCCGCGGTGTTGATCACGTCGGCGGTCGCGTCGCTGGTCGGCGCGGCACTGCTGGTCCGCCGAAGCAGGGCGCACGCGGAGAACGACGACGAGTAGCCGCGCGCCCGTCGCGCCGGGGTGAAGGGCGCATGGCACGATGAGCCCCGTGAGCAGCCCGAAGCACCAACTCAACGACAATGACGGCGTCGGGTCCGTGCCTTACCTGCCGCTGTCCGAGGCAACCGCGTCGAGCGACGGCGACCAGTCGATCGGCACCCTGGTCAGGGACGCGACCCAGCACCTGTCGACACTGGTCAGGGCCGAGGTGGAGCTGGCGAAGTCCGAGCTCGTCGGTGAGGTGAAGAAGGGACTCAAGGGGACCGTTTTCCTCACCGTCGCGCTGGTCATCGCGCTGTACAGCTCGTTCTTCTTCTTTTTCTTCCTCGGTGAGCTGCTGTCCGAGTGGCTGTGGCGGTGGGCCGCGTTCGGCATCGTCTTCCTGCTGATGCTGGCCGTGGCGGCGCTGTTCGGCCTACTCGCCTGGCGCAAGATCAGGAAGGTGCGCGCGCCCGAGCGCACCATCAGCAGCGTGCGGGAGACCGCGGCGGCGCTCAAGCCGCGCCGGCCGGCCGAGGAGACCCTGCCGGAGCCGCGGGCCGGCACCTACCCCGCGCCCGGTACGCCGCACCGCTGACCACCCGCACCCAGCAGCCGGCCGTGACCCCGCCCGACCCGTCCACCACGCGGATCGACGGGCCATGGACGCACCGCGACGTGTCCGCCAACGGCATCCGGCTGCACGTGGCCGAGGCCGGGTCCGGCCCGCTGGTCCTGCTGCTGCACGGATTCGCCGAGTTCTGGTGGGCATGGCGACACCAGCTGCTCACGCTGGCCGAGGCGGGCTACCGGGCGGTGGCCGCGGACCTGCGCGGCTACGGCGACTCGGACAAGCCGCCCCGGGGCTACGACGCCTGGACACTCTCCGGGGACATCGCCGGGCTGGTCCGCGCCCTCGGCGAGCCGCGGGCGCACCTGGTCGGGCACGCCTGGGGCGGGATGCTCGCGTGGGCCACCGCCGCGCTGCACCCGAGGGTGGTGGAGTCGGTGAGCGTGCTCGGCGGCGCGCACCCGCTCGCCCTGCGCGGCGCGGTGACGCGCACCGCGCTGCGCCGCCGCGACAACCAGGCCAGGGCGCTGGGACACCTGTTCCGCTTTCAGGTCCCGATGGTGCCGGAACGACGGCTGGTGCGCCGCGAGGCCGAGGCCGTCGAGCGGATGCTGCGGGAATGGTCCGGTCCGGTGTGGCCGGACTCGGCGGACTTCGGGCCGATCGCGCGCACCCTGCGCGCGGCGATGCTCGTGCCCGGCGTCGCGCACAGCGCGCTGGAGTACTACCGGTGGGCCTTCCGGGCCCAGTTCCGCGGCGACGGCCGGCGGTTCACCGAGGCGGTGGACCGCAGGGCACGGGTGCCGGTGCTGCAGCTGCACGGCGACGTCGATCCCTGCGTGCTGCCCGGCACCGCCCGCGCCTCGGCGCCGTGGCTGGGGCCGCGCTCCCGCTTCGAGGCGCTGCCCGGCGTAGGGCACTTCCCGCACCTGGAGTGTCCGGAAAGGACCGGCGAGGCACTGCTGGCCTTCCTGCCCCGGCAGGGCACGGCGGCGTGACCAGGTCCCGGGCAAGCAAGTCCGCACACCCGGACCCGAGACAGGGGCCGCTTGTTCTCCCCCGTCCTCGCACGGCGCCCCAGCATCACCCCGAGCCCGAGACAGGGGCCCCGTAGCGATGCCCGTCCGGGCGCGCTCCCCCAGAATCACCCCGAGAGGTGAGCCCCTTGGTTCTCCACCGTCCTCTTGTCCGCGCCGACCCCGCGAGGGGTGGGGCCGGCGCGGGTGGGCGCCCCAGCATCACCCGAGGCGTGGCGACGCCTTGGTTCTCCCTCCGACCCGGCCCTGCCGACAGCGCGAACTGGGGCCCGGCCTCGTGGGACGCCTCCAGCACCACCCCGAGGCGTGGCGTGGCCTTGGTTCTCCCTCGTCCCCTTCGTCCTTGCCGGTCCTGTGCGGGGTGGGGCTCGGGTCAAGGGTGAGCGAAGCGAATCGCGCAGCGACGCCGAAGGCGCCCTTGAGG
>NZ_FOWW01000017.1 GCF_900115565.1 Amycolatopsis arida
GATAGGCCGCGGGCCCATCCCACACCACCCCAAAAGGCTTTCCACCACCCCCCATGCAGGAGACGGTCATATCCGGTATTAGACCCCGTTTCCAGGGCTTATCCCAAAGTGCAGGGCAGGTCACCCACGTGTTACTCACCCGTTCGCCACTCATCCACACCCGAAGATGCTTCAGCGTCCGACTTGCATGTGTTAAGCACGCCGCCAGCGTTCGTCCTGAGCCAGGATCAAACTCTCCAACAATGCTATTCAAGAGTCGACCAATGGCACAAACCATCAATCTCAAAGAAACCCACAAAAAAGGGGCAAAAATCAAACTACTGGCTAAATAAAGCTCACTAGCACACTGTTGAGTTCTCAAACAACACTACAAATGTGTTCTCAAGTCTTCGTACCCGGAGCGGCGCTCAACCCACGACCTAAGTCGTTCGACTTCACTCGGAGGGTTGTGCCCCACTTCGGGGCCGACCAGCAACGTTACCCGGCTCGATTCGCGGTGTCAACCCGCTCGACCCGGCCGCCCCTGGCGACGAAGAGAAGATTACATACCCCCGAAATCCCGGCGACAAGGGGGGTCCCCTTAGCCGAGAATCCGCAGCTCACCGGGGGTCCGGGAACGTCACCACGGCCCCCTCGGCCCGAGGCGATACCGGTACGACCACTCGGCGGTCCCGGGTGTCGCGCCGGCACCGGCCGTGCCCGCCGTCACGCCACAGCGCGGGCGGTCACAGCACGGGCAGCAGGGTGCGGAGCTCGTAGGGGGTCACCGCGCTGCGGTAGTTGTCCCACTCCACCCGCTTGTTCCGCAGGAAGAAGTCGTAGACGTGCTCGCCGAGCGCCTCCGGCAACAGCTCCGAGCGCTCCATCTCCACCAGCGCCTCGCCGAGGTTCTGCGGCAGCTGGGCGTACCCGGCCGCCTTGCGCTCGGCGTCGCTCAGCGACCAGATGTTGTCCTCGGCCGGTGGGGGCAGCTCGTAGCCCTGCTCGATGCCCTTGAGCCCGGCGGCGAGGATGACCGAGTACGCCAGGTAGGGGTTGCACGCGGAGTCCAGGGTGCGGATCTCCACCCGGCGGGAGGACGCCTTGCCCGGCGAGTACATCGGCACCCGGACCAGCGCGGAGCGGTTGGCCCTGCCCCAGGACACGGTGGTC
The DNA here is from genome assembly GCF_900115565.1 of Amycolatopsis arida. Classification (GTDB taxonomy): domain Bacteria; phylum Actinomycetota; class Actinomycetes; order Mycobacteriales; family Pseudonocardiaceae; genus Yuhushiella; species Yuhushiella arida. The sequence continues at coordinate 1,153 of NZ_FOWW01000017.1, forward strand.
GGCGCCTCCCCGCCGGCGATCAGCCGCTTGTAGGAGTTCACCCACTGGTTGGTCACCGCGGAGATCTCCCGCGCGTGGTGCAGCAGGCCGGCCACGAACGCCTTGCCGGTGTCGGACAGCTCGTAGGGGTCCTCCGGGCTGTAGAAGGCGTTGCGGTCGCCCTCGAACAGCGAGACGTGCGTGTGCATCCCCGAGCCGGGCTGGTTGGTGAACGGCTTGGGCATGAACGTGGCCCGCACGCCCTGGGTGAGCGCGACCTCCTTGACCACGTACCGGAAGGTCATCACGTTGTCGGCCATGGTCAGCGCGTCGGCGTAGCGCAGGTCGATCTCCTGCTGCCCCGGCGCGCCCTCGTGGTGGCTGAACTCCACCGAGATGCCCATGGCCTCCAGCGCCTCGATCGCGTGCCGGCGGAAGTGTGTGGCCGTGGCGTGGCTGGCCTGGTCGAAGTAGCCGCCGTTGTCGGCGGGCTCCGGCTCGCGGCCGTCCTCGGGCAGGTTGGCGAGCAGGAAGAACTCGATCTCCGGGTGTACGTAGCAGGTGAAGCCGGCCTCCCCCGCCTTGGACAGCTGCCGGCGCAACACGTGCCGCGGATCCGCCCACGACGGCGAGCCGTCGGGCATCGCGATGTCGCAGAACATCCGCGCCGAGTAGTGCCCGCCTTCCGGGGTCTCCCAGGGCAGCACCTGGAAGGTGGCCGGGTCGGGCTTGGCGACCATGTCCGACTCGTACACCCTGGCGAAGCCCTCGATCGCCGAGCCGTCGAACCCGATGCCCTCGCTGAACGCGCCCTCGAGCTCGGCCGGCGCGACGGCCACGGATTTGAGGAAGCCGAGCACGTCGGTGAACCACAGGCGGACGAACCGGATGTCCCGTTCCTCGAGCGTGCGCAGCACGAACTCCTGCTGGCGATCCATGGTCGCGACCCTATGCGCGATGTGTTAACGGGGTGTTTCCGGGTGCTCCGCCCGGTTGGGGGAAATCCGCAGCGACAGGACCGCGGCCACGGCGCACAGCCCGCCGGCCACGTACCACGCGAGGTCGTAGCTGCCGAGATGGTCGCGGGTGTACCCGGCGCCGAACGCGGCGACCGCCGCGCCCACCTGGTGGGAGGCGAACACCCAGCCGAACACGATCGGCCCGGCCAGGCCGAACCGGTCCCGGCACAGCGCCACGGTCGGGGGCACGGTGGCCACCCAGTCCAGGCCGTAGAACACGATGAACGCCCACATCGGCGGCTCGGTGGTGGGCGCGAACAGCTGCGGCAACAGCAGCAGCGACGCGCCGCGCAGCACGTAGTAGGCGCCGAGGAGCTTGCGCGGGTCGACCCTGTCGGTGAGCCAGCCGGAGGCGATCGTGCCGGCGACGTCGAAGATCCCGACGAGCGCGAGCAGGCCGGCGGCGGTGGTGTGCGGCATGCCGTGGTCGTGCGCGGCCGGCACGAAGTGGGTCCCGATCAACCCGTTGGTGGACGCACCGCAGATCGCGAACCCGCCGGCGAGCAGCCAGAACGTCCGGCTCCGGACGGCGTCGCCGAGCACCCGCACGGCGCGGACGGCCGCGCCGGAACCCGCGTTCACCGGAGCCGGAGCCGAAGCCGAAGCCGGCTCCACGGCCTCGGCCCCGTAGGCGGTGGTGCCGGCGGCGCGCGGATCGTCGCGCAGGAACAGCAGCACGATCGGCACCACGGCCAGCGCGGCTCCGGCCACCGCCAGCGAGGCGGTCCGCCAGCCGTGCTCGGTGGCCAGCACGGCCACCAGCGGCAGGAACACCAGCTGGCCGGCCGCGCCCGCCGCGGTCAGCACGCCGCTGACCAGGCCGCGGTGCCGGACGAACCACCGGCTGGTGACCGTCGCGACGAACGCCAGCGCCATCGAGCCGGTGCCGACCCCGACCAGCACGCCCCAGCACAGCAGCAGCTGCCAGCTCGCGGACATGAGCACGGTCAGCCCGCTGCCCGCCGCGACCAGCAGCAGCGCGCCGGACACCACCCTGCGCATGCCGAGCCGCTCCATCAGCGCGGCGGCGAACGGGGAGATCAGCCCGTAGAGCACCAGGTTGACCGACACGGCGGCGGAGATGGTGCCGCGGGACCAGCCGAACTCGGCGTGCAGCGGGTCGATCAGCACGCTCGGCGCCGCGCGGAACCCGGCGGCGCCGACCAGCGCGACGAACGCGGCGAACGCGACCAGCCAGGCGCGGTGCAGCCGGCGCCGGGAGGCGGGGGCGGGGAGCGTGGTGGAGGGGTCGTGCAGGTGCGTCGTCACGCGATCAAGCCTGGGCAACTCCTCGGCCGAGCACGAGTGGCAAGTTCGCCAATATGTGCAAGGATCTGGCCATGTCCGCCGAACCGCACCGGGTGGTCGTGCTCGCCATCGGCGAGGTGATCGGCTACGACCTGCACATCCCGCCGCAGATCCTGCACGCCGCCCAACGCGAAGGCCGGCCGCTGTACGACGTGCGCGTCGCCGGCGTCGACGACCGGCCCGTCCGGTTCACCGCGGGCTACCGGGCGCGGCTCGACCACGGCCCCGAGGCGCTGGAGACGGCCCAGACGGTGATCGTTCCGGGGACCCGGGTGGCCGGTCCACGGCAGGACGGCAGGCTGCCGGAGCCGGTCGCCGCCGCGCTGGCCCGGATCCCGCGGACCGCCCGGCTGATGTCCATCTGCACCGGCGCGTTCGTGCTGGCCGCGGCGGGCCTGCTCGACGACCGCCCCGCCACCACCCACTGGGCGCACGCCGAGCGGTTCCGCCAGCTGTACCCGAAGGTGCGGCTGGACGAGAACGTGCTGTTCGTCGACGACGGCGACATCCTCACCTCGGCCGGACTGGCCGCCGGGGTCGACCTCTGCCTGCACGTGGTGCGCCGCGACCACGGCAGCGAGGTCGCCAACGTCGCCGCGCGCTACTGCGTGGTGCCGCCCTGGCGGGAGGGAGGGCAGTCGCAGTACATCGAGCGGCCGCTGCCGAGGGCCGACGACGGCAGCACCGCGGCGACCAGGGCGTGGGCGCTGGACCGGTTGCCCGAGCCGCTCGACCTGGCGACGCTGGCCCGGCACGCGCGGATGAGCGTGCGGACCTTCAGCCGCCGGTTCCGGGCGGAGACCGGGCTGCCGCCGCGGACGTGGCTCACCCAGCAGCGGGTGCGGCACGCCCGGCGGCTGCTGGAGACGACGACCCTGCCGGTGGACCGGATCGCCGCGGAGAGTGGGCTGGGCAGCGCGGCATCGCTGCGGCAGCACCTGAGCGCGACGATCGGCGTGTCACCGCTGGCCTACCGCCGGACCTTCGCCGGTGAGCGGGACGCGCCCGGATAACGTACCCCTCATGGGGTGCCGCCGAATCGCCGTCGGGATCGTGCTCGTGCTGGGGCTGCTCGGCGGCTGCACGTCCTCGCCGGACACCACCGGGCCGCTGCCCGACGCCGGCGAGCTGGTGCGGGCGTCGGCCGAGTCGCTGACCCAACTGCGCAGCGTGTCGTTCACCTTCAAGGTCAACGGGAGCGTGCCCGGGCTCGACGTGCGCGAGGTCAGCGGCACCGCGACCAGGGACGGCGGGCGGTACGGCCGGGCCGCCGGCGAGGCCGACATCCAGCGGCGGCTCGACCGGGCGGAGGTCGAGTTCCTGCTCGACGGGGAGCGGCTGTGGCTCACCGGGCTCGGCGACCAGCCGGAGCAGCGGGTCGAGTGGCCGGTGCCGGTGGGGTACGCGCCGGCCACGTTGCTGGACCCGGAGCGGGGCCTGCGGACGCTGCTCACCGGCGCCACCGGGCTGGAGACCGAGGGCAGTGAGCCGCTGAACGGGGTGGACACCTTCCGGGTGGCCGGCGAGCTGCCGCACCCGGTGATCGCGAGGCTGGTGCCGGGGGTGCACACCGGCGTCGACGTGAAGTTCTGGGTCAGCGAGGCGCCCACCCGGCACCTGATGCGGATCTGGGTGCAGGTGCCGCCCCGGCAGCCGAACGAGGGCGCGGTGATGCTCGAGCTGGGGTTGACCGACCACAACCAGCCGCCCCCGCCCACGCCGACGGAGTGAGCTATCGGCAGCGGGTGCCCTCCGGTGGGAGGGTGCCGTCGACGAGGTAGGCGATGCCGGCCTCGTCCACGCACTCGTTGCCCTGCAGGAACACGGTGTGCTGGGTGCCCTCGAAGGTGAGCAGCGCCCCATCCATCGCCTCGGCCAGGCTCACCCCGGCCTCGTAGGGCGTCGCGGGGTCACCGGTCGTGGAGATCACCAGCGGCGGCGGGACACCGTCGACGTTCGGCAGCCGCGGCTGCGCGGTGTTCGGCACCGGCCAGAACGCGCACGCGTCCAGCGCCGCCCCGTCCGGCCGGCCGTCGTCGAGGAACGGCGCCACCTCCGCGTAGCGCCGCTGCGCCTCCAGGATCTCGGCCTTGTCGGTGACCCGGGGGTCGTCGACGCAGCGGATCGCGGTGAACGCGTCCTGCGTGGTGGTGTAGCCGCCGTCCGCGGCGCGCTCGTTGTACATGTCGGCGAGTGCCATGAGCGTGCTCGCCCGGCCGCGCCGCAGCTCGTTCAGCCCGCTGTTGAGCTGCTCCCAGTACTGCTCGGAGTACAGCGCCTGGATGGTGCCGGTGGTCGCGTCCTCGTACGAGAGCTTCCGCCCGTCGCCGACGTCGACCGGGTTGTCGATCAGCGGCCGGACCAGCTCCTGGTAGGCCCGGGTGGCGCCGGCCGGGTCCGACCCGAGGGCGCAGTCCTGCCGCTCGGCGCACCACCCGGCGAACTCGGTGAACGCCTGGCCGAAGCCGCGGCCCTGCTCGACCAGCGACTCGACGAGGTCCTGCTCGGGGTCGAGCGCGCCGTCGAGCACCAGCGCCCGCACGTTGCCGGGGAAGGCCTCGGCGTAGGTGTAGCCGATCCGGGTGCCGTAGGAGTAGCCGAGATAGGTCAGCTGCTCGTCACCCAGCGCCGAGCGGAGCACGTCGAGGTCCTTGGCCACGTCGCGGGTGCCGAGGTTGGCCAGCATCTCGGCGCCGTGCTCGGTGCGCTGCGCGCACTTCGCGGCGAACTCGCGCTCCTCGGCCTCCTGCCGGGCGACCCCCTCCGGTGAGCCGTCGGTCTCGCCGTCGTCGGCGCGGTCGGCGTCCCGCTCCGCGCCGGTGAGACAGCGCACCCGTGGCTCGCTCGCCCCGACCCCGCGCGGGTCGAACCCGACGAGGTCGAACCGCTCACCGAGCGGCGTGCCGGCCACCCTGTCGACGAGCGAGGCGGCGGCGACCATGCCGGAGGCGCCGGGCCCGCCCGGGTTGACCACCAGCGACCCGATCCGCCGGTCCGGGTCGCTCGCCGGGCGGCGGAGCAGGCCGACGGTGACCGTCGGCCCTTCCGGCCGCGCGTAGTTTAGCGGCACCGTCAGCCGGGCGCAGTGCACGTCGTCGCCGCGGAAGCGGGAGCGGGCGGTGTCCGAGGTGGCGTACGGGGCGCACGGCTCCCAGGTGAGCGCCTGGCCGTAGAACTCGGCCAGTTCGCCGGGCACCTCGCCAGCAGGGCCGCGCGACTCGGTCACCGGCGGCGCGACCGCCGGTTCCGGCCCGGTCGAGCAGCCGGCCAGCCCGGCGGCGAGGAGACCGACGGCGGCTAGACAACCGATCCGGGACCGGTAGCGTTCGAGGAAGGGCACACGCACGATGGTGCCATCCCCCGGGAACGCGCATTTCCGGGAACCCCGAGGCGGCACCACCGCGTTGGGGGAGGCAACGGGCGAAGACGACAGGAGGCTCGGGTGGCGGCAGTGATGCAGCGGGTCGGCAGGCGACTGCGCAGAATCATCCAGCGCCCGGGGACCGCGGAGCTGACCCGGTACGAGGCGCTGCTGCCGGCGATCGCGAAGCGCGAGCCGGAGCTGGAGACGCTGTCCGACGCCGAGCTCACCGAGGCCGCCGCGGCGCTGCGCGCGGAGCCGGAGTTCGGCGACCGGCAGTTCACCGAGCTGTGCGCGCTGGGCCGGGAGGCCGCCCGCAGGGCGCTGGACGAGCGGGCGTTCGACGTGCAGTTGCTGGGCACGATGGGCCTGCTCACCGGGCACGTCGTGCAGATGGCCACCGGGGAGGGCAAGACGCTGGCCGGCGCGCTGGCCGCCGCCGGCTACGCGCTGCAGGGCAAGCGGGTCCACGTCATCTCGGTCAACGACTACCTCGCCCGCCGCGACGCGGAGTGGATGCGCCCGGTGTACGACCTGCTCGGCGTCTCGGTCGGCTGGGTCGAGCCGGGGCTCACCCAGGAGGAGCGGCGCGCGGCGTACGCGTCCGCGGTCTGCTACGGCGCGGTCAGCGAGATCGGCTTCGACGTGCTGCGCGACCGGTTGGTCACCCGGGTGGAGGACCTCGTGCAACCCGAGCCCGAGGTGGCGATCGTCGACGAGGCCGACTCGGTGCTGGTCGACGAGGCCAGGGTGCCGCTGGTGATGGCCGGCTCGGTCGACGAGGGGATCGTCGACGAGGAGGTGGCCAAGGTCGTCCGGCGGCTGCGGCACGGGCTGCACTACGAGACCGACCCGGACGGCCGCAACGCGTGGCTCACCCCGGCGGGCGCGTCAGTGGTGGAGAAGTCGCTCGGCGGCATCGACCTCTACGGCGAGAACGCCGACGGCGGCCCGCAGCGGCTGGCCGCGGTGAACGTGGCGCTGCACGCGCACGCGCTGCTCACCAGGGACGTCGACTACCTGGTCCGCGACGGCAAGGTGCAGCTGATCAACGCCTCCCGGGGCAGGGTGGCCGAGCTGCAGCGCTGGCCGGACGGGCTGCAGGCCGCGGTGGAGGCCAAGGAGCAGGTGCCACCGTCGGACCGCGGCGAGATCCTGGACTCGATCACCGTGCAGGCGTTGATCGCCCGCTACCCGAAGGTGGCGGGAATGACCGGCACGGCCGTGGCGGTGGCCGAGCAGCTGCGCGAGTTCTACCGGCTCGAGGTCGCGGTCATCCCGCCGAACACGCCGAACATCCGCGAGGACCTGCGGGACCGGATCTACGCGTCGCCGTCGCGGAAGCTGCGGGCGATCGTCGAGGAGATCCGCACGGTGCACGGGACCGGCCGGCCGATCCTGGTCGGCACCCAGGACGTCGCCGAGTCCGAGGAGCTCGCCGAGAAGCTGGCCAAGGCCGACCTGTCGTGCGTGGTGCTCAACGCGCGCAACGACGCCGAGGAGGCCGCGATCATCGCCGAGGCCGGCAAGCACGACGCGATCACCGTGTCCACCCAGATGGCCGGCAGGGGCACCGACATCCGGCTCGGCGGGGCCGACGGCGCCGACCGGGAGCGGGTCGCCGAGCTGGGCGGGCTGCACGTCATCGGCACCGCCCGTTACCCCAGCAGCCGGCTGGACGACCAGCTCCGCGGCCGGGCCGGCCGGCAGGGTGACCCGGGCAGCTCGGTGTTCTTCGCCAGCCTGAACGACGAACTGGTGCTCAGCTACGCCCCGGACGTGCCCGAGGGCATCACCGCCGACGAGGAGACCGCCGAGGTCACCGCGGTGGCCGCGCACCGGCACATCGCGCACGCCCAGCGGGTGGCCGAGGGGGTGGACCTGGAGATCCACCGGAACACCTGGCGGTACACGCGGCTGATCGAGCACCAGCGCCGCGAGCTGCTCGCGCACCGCGACGAGTTGCTGCGCACCCGGCTGGCCGCGGAGCTGCTGGAGAAGGCGGCGCCGGAACGCTACGCCGAGCTGGCCGAGCAGGTCGACGCCGAGCGGCTGGAGCGGGCCTGCCGGGAGATCATGCTGTACCACCTGGACCAGCGGTGGGCCGACCACCTGGCGTTCCTCACCGACGTGCGGGAGAGCATCCACCTGCGGGCGCTGGCCAGGGAGGCCCCGCTGGACGAGTTCCACCGCGCGGCGATCCCCGAGTTCCACAAGATCCTGCCGGAGACGGAGAAGCGGTCCGTGCAGACGCTGGCCGACGTCGAGATCACCGAGGGCGGGATCGACCTTCCCGCCGCGGGCGTGCGCCGGCCGACGTCGACGTGGACTTACCTGGTGCACGACAACCCGTTCGACTCCGACGCCGAGCAGGCGTTGAAGAAGGTGCGCGGGATGCTGCGCAAGAAGCGCTGAGTTCGGTCCGCGCACTGTGCGGCGCGCCACGCGACGGTGCGGCGCGGGTGCGGGAGAATGACCACATGCCCCAACTGCGCGTCGCATTGGCCCAGGTGAACAGCACCGTGGGCGACCTGGCCGGCAACGCCGACCTGACCGTCGAGTGGACCCGCAAGGCCGCGCAGGCCGGCGCCCACGTCGTGGTGTTCCCGGAGATGTCGCTGACCGGCTATCCGGTCGAGGACCTCGCGCTGCGCGCCACGTTCACCGCGGCCTCCCGCGCCATGGTCGAGGAGCTGGCCGGCCGGCTGGTCGAGGCCGGGTGCGGCGAGGTGCTCACCTACGTCGGCTACCTGGACGCCGACGAGGTCGGCCCGCGTGACGCGGTGGCCGCGCTGTACCGCGGCGAGGTGGTGGTCCGGCAGTTCAAGCACCACCTGCCCAACTACGGGGTGTTCGACGAGCAGCGCTGGTTCAAGCCGGGCGACACGCTCGACGTGGTGCGGCTGCACGGGCTGGACGTCGGCGTGGTGGTCTGCGAGGACATCTGGCAGGAGGGCGGGCCGGTCACCGCGCTCGGCAAGGCCGGCGTGGACCTGATCGTCTCGCCGAACGCCTCGCCGTACGAGCGGGCCAAGGACGACATCCGGCTGCCGCTGGTGGCCCGGCGGGCCGCCGAGGCGGGCGCGCCGCTGGTGTACACGAACATGGTCGGCGGGCAGGACGACCTGGTGTTCGACGGCGACTCGATTGTGGTCGCCGCCGACGGGACGCTGCTCGGCCGGGCCCCGCAGTTCGTCGAGCACCTGCTCGTGCTCGACCTCGACCTCACCGCGGGCGAGCACGCGGGCGAGGGCGAGTTCGAGGGCCTGCGAGTGCGCCGGCGGACGCTGTCGGCCGACCCGCTGCCCCCGTACGCGCCGCTGACCGGCCCGACGGTGAGTGAGCCGCTGTCCGACGAGGCCGAGGTGTGGTCGGCGCTGGTGGTGGGCCTGCGCGACTACGCGCACAAGAACGGGTTCCGCTCGGTGATCCTCGGCCTTTCCGGCGGCATCGACTCCTCGCTGACCGCCGCGCTCGCCGTGGACGCGCTCGGGCCGGACGCGGTGTACGGCGTGTCCATGCCGTCGAAGTACTCCTCGGAGCACTCGCGCGACGACGCCGCCGAGCTGGCCCGGCGGCTCGGCTGCCACTTCCGGGTGGAGCCGGTGGCCGACATGGTGGCCGCCTACGTCGACCAGCTGGAGCTGGCCGGCACCGGGCTCGCCGAGGAGAACATCCAGGCCAGGGTGCGCGGCATGCTGCTCATGGCGCTGTCCAACCTGAACGGCCACCTGGTGCTGGCCACCGGCAACAAGACCGAGCTGGCGGTGGGGTACTCCACGATCTACGGCGACGCGGTGGGCGGGTTCGCGCCGATCAAGGACGTCTTCAAGACGCACGTGTGGGAGCTGGCCCGCTGGCGCAACGCCGAGGCGGAGAAGCGCGGGGAGACGCCGCCGATCCCGGAGAGCTCGATCACCAAGCCGCCGTCGGCGGAGCTGCGCCCCGGCCAGCTGGACGCCGACTCGCTGCCGGACTACGCCCTGCTCGACGACATCCTGGACGACTACGTGGAGGGCGACCGAGGCTTCGGCGACCTGCTGGCCGCCGGGTTCGCCGCGGAGGTGGTCGACCGGGTGGTGCGGATGGTGGACAAGGCCGAGTACAAGCGGCGCCAGTACCCGCCCGGCACCAAGATCACCTTCAAGGCGTTCGGCCGGGACCGGCGGCTGCCGATCACCAACGTCTGGCGGGAAGCCCACTAGCCAGTGGTTCCTGATGGGTTCAGTGGCCGTGGGCGAGGGAGCTCAGCGACGGCCGAACGTCGTCGCGCTGCCGGCGGAGTTGGTGGAACGGCCCGGTGGGCTTCCGTCGCACTGCGCTCGTCACGGTCTGCCCGCGGTGCGCCGGGCCGACTTCGCCTTGCAGTCGAAGGTGCGGATCGAAGGCAGTCGACTGCGTCAGGTCGGTGTCCTCGGCGCAGTCGGTACGGCCGAACGGCTGGGTCAACACGCGAAGAAGGTACGCGTCACGCACGTCAAGGGCTGGCCGCTGTGCACTGTGTGCTCTCGTACCAGGGCGGCGTGGCTGACCGTCTCGTGTGTCATGTTCTTTGGCGGGCTGCTGGCGTTCGCCGGTTCCCTCATTGCCGGAGTTCTGGCCGAGAAGGGCACTGTGCCGGCGCTCGCCGGGGTGGCGGTGGCCGGTTTCGTCGTGATGATCCTCGCGGCGTTCCCGTTCGCCCTGGGCAGCATGGCGCGGATCATCGGCGCGAGCACGGCACCCGAGGGCGGAGAGGTACGGGTCGTGAACCCCAGCCAGGCGTTCGTCGCCGAACTGCCGGGCAGGACCGACTGAGTGTATGGCCATGAGTGCAGGCACCAGAGACGACACCGGCTTCGCGGTGTTCGACACCGCGCTCGGGTGGTGCGGGATCGCGTGGGGTGAGCGGGGCGTGGCCGGCGCGCAGCTGCCGGAGGGCGACGCGGCCGCGGTCCGGGCCCGGCTGCGGCGACGTTTCCCGGACGCGCTCGAGCAGCAGCCGCCGCCGGCGGTGCGCGCGGCCGTCGACGGCGTGGTCGCGCTGCTCGGCGGCGAGCCCCGGGACCTCGCCGAGGTCGAGCTGGACATGACCGGCGTGCCGGACTTCCACCGCAGGGTGTACGAGGTGGCCCGCACGATCCCGCCCGGCGCCACGCTCACCTACGGCGACATCGCGCACCGGCTCGGTCTGCCCGGCTCGGCCCGTGCCGTCGGGCGGGCGCTGGGCGCCAACCCGTTCGCGCCGATCGTGCCGTGCCACCGGGTGCTCGCCGCGGGCGGCGGCACCGGCGGGTTCTCCGCCACCGGCGGGGTGGCCACGAAGCTGCGCCTGCTGGTGATCGAGGGCGCTCGCGCCGAGGAGCCCACCCTCTTCGACCTCTAGCCGCGGCCCGCGGGTGGCGTCGTCCGGTGTCGGTAGGCCAGCCCGGCGGCGTGCCGCAGCCGGGCGGAGTCGAGCAGGTAGGCCGTGCCCACGACCAGCAGCGCGACCATGGTGAGCAGCTGGAACCGCTCGAGCAGGCCGACGTACCGGCCGCCGGCGAGCAGCTCCAGCGCGACCATGCCCAGCGCGCTGGCCAGCACGAGGACGAACGCGGTCCGCGCCGCGCGCCGCCAGAAACCCTCCGGCCACCACCGCTCGGCACAGGCGCAGCTGGCCAGGTACAGCAGGACGGTGAACGTCCAGGTCGCCACGTGCACCCAGTGCGCCGTGGGCACCTCGTCGGTGGCGATCCGCTGCCGGCACTGCTCGCTGGCCGAGCGCGCGCAGTCGAGCGGGTAGGCCGCGGCGACCAGCAGGTTCATCCCGAACAGGCCGATCGCCGTCACCGACATTCGCGGCCAGAACTGGGCCGGGACCAGCCGCAGCAGGAACGGCACCGCCAGCACGAACGCGGCGCCGGACCCGACGTCGGCCACCCGGAACAACCGGGAGTATGGCTGGTCGAGCGCGCTCGCCTCGGTGGTGTAGGAGTGCACCGGCGACAACCCGAGGGGCAGCACGGCCTCCAGCAGCCACGCGGAGTACCCGAGGCCGCCGACGAGCAACAAGGTCACCGCGACGGCCCTGGCGGCCCGGACGCCGCGGCTCATCCGCGGCGCCGGCCGGAGGGAGACAGCGGCGGCCATACGCGCGACACCAACCGTTTCCACCTGCCGTGTTCAGTCCGCACCGTGCTCCTCGCTCGCCCGGCGCACCCGACTGTTCCAGTGGGGCGCTCTATGTATCACGCGCCAGGGAGGCGCTGTCAATGTCGATGATCGCGGCGGCCCACGGTCACGGCCGGGGTCGGGCGAACGGAAACGGTACCGTCCGCCGGATCGACGCGCCGGTGAGCATCATCAGCAGCCGGTCGACGCCGAGGCCGAGGCCCCCGGTCGGCGGCATTCCGTGCTCCAGCGCGAGCAGGAACTCCTCGTCCAGCCCCATGGCCTCGACGTCGCCGCTGGCCGCGCGCAGCGACTGGCCGGCCAGCCGCCGGCGCTGCTCGACCGGGTCGGCCAGCTCGGTGTAGGCGGTGCCCACCTCCGTGCCGAACGCGACCAGGTCCCAGCGTTCCGCCAGCCGGGGGTCGGCCCGGTGCGGCCGGGTCAGCGGCGACACCGCGGCAGGGAAGTCGGTGTAGAAGGTGGGCCGCTCGGTGGCGGGTTCGACCAGGTGCTCGTACGCCTGCAGCACCAGGTCGGCGTGGCCGGCCTCCCCCGCGACGCTCACGCTCGCGGCCCGGCACCAGCCGCGCAGCTCCTCGGCCGGCGTGTCCGGCCGCACCGGGTGGCCCAGCGCCGCCGACACCGCGTCGTACACCGGCACCACCGGCCACGGGCCGGAGACGTCCAGCTCGCCCTCCCCCGACCGGCGTACCACCGGCGCGCCGAAGGCGGCCTCGGCGGCGGACCGCACCAGGTCCGCGGCCAGCTCACGCATCGTCGTGTAGTCGGCGTAGGCCTGATAGGCCTCGAGCATCGTGAACTCGGGGTTGTGCGTGGCGTCGACGCCCTCGTTGCGGAAGTTGCGGCCGAGCTCGTACACCCGGTCCATCCCGGCCACGCACAGCCGCTTCAGGTACAGCTCGGGCGCGATCCGCAGGTAGAGCCGCTGGTCGTAGGCGTTGCTGGAGGTGACGAACGGCCGGGCGTTGGCGCCGCCGTGCACGGCCTGCAGCATCGGCGTCTCCACCTCCAGGTAGCCCCTCCGGTGGAGGTGCTCGCGCAACGCCCGAACCACCGCGCCGCGCAGCCGCAGCAGGCCGGCGGCGTCCGGGTCGGCGACCAGCTCGAGGTAGCGCCGGCGCACCCGGGTCTCCGGGTCGGTGAGCCCCTTGTGCTTGTCCGGCAGCGGATGCAGGCACTTCGCGGTGACCGTCCACTCGTCGACCAGCACGGACAGCTCGCCGCGCCGCGAGGTGACGACCTCCCCGCGCACCCCGACGTGGTCGCCGAGGTCGACCCCGGCGCGCCACGGCCCCAGCGGCAGCCGGCGAGCGTCGAGCATGAGCTGCAGGTCGCCGGTGCCGTCGCGGAGGCCGGCGAAGCACAGCCCGCCGAAGTCCCGCACCGCCACCACCCGGCCGGCCACCCGGACCACCTCGCCGGTGGCGGTGTCCGGCGGCAGGCCGGCGAACCGGGCGGCGACCTCACCGAGCGGCACGTCACGGGGGAAGCTCACCGGGTAGGGGTCGACGCCGGCGGCCCGCAGCCGGTCGAGCTTGGCCAGCCGTACCCGAACCTGCTCCGGCCGGCGCGGCGGGGCGATCGGCGGCGCCGGCACGTCCTCGACCTCGGCCACCGCGGCGGCGAACGCCGGGGCGGCCTCCCCGGCCCGCAGCACCCGGCGCGGGCCGCGCACCGGGACGAACCCCTCCAGCGTGCCGGCCACCAGGCCGACCCGGGGGAGCCGGCGGGCCGAGGTGTAGCAGAGGTAGCGCGGCACCCACGCCGGGCCGTACTTCGTGGTGGCCCGGTACAACGACTCCAGCTGGAAGAACCGGGAGAACACGCCGAGCACCCTGCGCCAGGACCGCAGCACCGGGCCGGCACCGATCCGCTCTCCTTGCGCGAACACCGCGCGGAACATCGCGAAGTTGAGCGACACGCGGTGCACGCCCAGCCGGGGCGCGGCCGCGACCAGCTCGGTGAGCAGGTACTCGGTCAGACCGTTGTCGGCGGCCCGGTCACGGCGCATCAGGTCCAGGGAGAGGCCGCGCCGGCCCCACGGCACGAACGACAGCAGCCCGCGCGGCCGCCCCTCGGCGTCGCGCGCGGTGACCAGCACGCAGCGGACGTCGGTCGGGTCGCCGAGCCGGCCCAGCGCCATGGAGAAGCCGCGCTCGGTCGCCTCCCCGCGCCAGCGCTGGGCCAGCTCGCACAGCTCGGCCAGCTCACCGGCGGGGATCTCGGCCAGCCGGCGCACCTCGGCGGTGTAGCCGGCCCGGCGGATCCGCCGCACCGCCTGGCGCAACGCCCTGCGCTCCGGTCCGGTGAGGCCGAACTCGCGGACGTCGAGCACGGCCTCGTCGCCGATCTCCAGTGCCCGCAGCCCGGCCGCGGCGTAGACCCCGGCGCCGCGCTCGCTCGCACCGAGCACGCCGGGCAGCCAGCCGTAGCGGCGGGCCTCGGCCAGCCACGCGCGCACGGCGTGCGGCCACGCCTCCCGCTCGCCGATCGGGTCACCGCTGGCGACGGTGGTGCCGCCGAGCACCCGGTAGGTAACCGCGGCCCGGCCGGACGGCGCGAACACGACGCTCTTGTCGCGGCGGGTGGCGAAGTAGCCGAGCGAGTCGTCCTCGCCGTGCTCGACCAGCAGCGCGCGCAGCCGCAGCTCCTCGTCGTCGGTGCGCAGCCGGCGGGTGCGCACACCGCGGAGGAACACCCACAGCGCGGCCACGCCGGCGAGCGCGGCGAGCACGTCGAGCAGTACGTCCAGCCAGGCCGGGCCGTGGCCGGGCACGATCCGGCGCAGCCGGAACAGCTCCCCGGTGGCGTGGTTGGCCACCCACACGAACCGCTCCCCCGCGCCACCGAGCGTGCCGGGGAACACCGCGGTGGCCGCCCAGCCGAGCAGCACCACCGAGGCCAGCCCACCGGTGAGCACGGCGAGGCCACGCCACCACGCGCCGGGGGCCAGCCGCGCGGGAAACGCGGGACGCAGGACGAGCAGGAAGCTGGCGAGGCCGGCGGCGAGCAGCTCGGCGCCGACCAGCCAACCGTGCGCCGCGGGCAGGTGGTGGTCGCCGTGCGGCAGCAGCAGGCCGGGGTCGAGCAGCAGGGTGGCGTGCACGGCCAGCAGTTGCAGCAGGCTGCCGACCTCGAACAGCACCAGGGTGAGCAGCGCCGCCCGCTTGCGGCGGCGCAGCGCCGCGCCGAGCACGGCGAGCACCAGCGCGATGAACAGGTTGGCGTCGACCGGAAGGCCGGCGAGGTTGGCGCCCGCGACGAGTGCCCCGAGCACCCCGTGGTCCCGGCCGGTCACCAGCAGCACCAGCGACAGCAGCGCGGCCGCCTGCACCACCGTGGCCACCACCCCGGCGGCCCGCTGCCGCCACCGGGCCGGCCCGTTCGGCTGATCCCGCTGATCCACCTGCCTGCCTCCCGACCGCGTACCGCCGACCAGCCAACCCCACCGGGGGTCCGCTCGCGTCATCCTCGGGTCTGGTCGCGTGTGAAGCTGGTCGCACGACCTTGGCCCCCGCCGGGGCCGGTGCGACGCTTCGAGGTGCAACGATCCACGGACCCGGGGACCCTGGGAAACAGGGCCTCGAGGGAAGGATGGTCGACATGTCCACCCCGCAGCACGGCGGCCCCGGCGAGGCCGCCGCTCCCTACGGTTCCGGACCTTCGGCCCAGGCGGCGCCCGGCGCGCCGGGCAAGAAGGTCCGCATCCACCATCTGCGTGAGCTCAAGGAGCGCGGCGAGCCGTGGCCGATGCTCACCGCGTACGACATGTACACCGCCGAGCTGTTCGACGAGGCCGGGATCCCGGTGCTGCTGGTCGGCGACTCGGCCGCGAACAACGTGTTCGGCTACGACACCTCGCTGCCGGTCACGGTGGAGGAGCTGCTGCCGCTGGTCCGCGGCGTGACCAGGGCCGTGCGCCGCGCGCTGGTGGTGGCCGACCTGCCGTTCGGCTCCTACCAGCTGTCGCCGGAGCAGGCGCTGGCCACGTCGGTGCGGTTCATGAAGGAGGGCAGGGCGCACGCGGTGAAGCTCGAGGGCGGCAGCCGGTTCGCCCCGCACGTCGAGGCGATCACCGGCGCCGGGGTGCCGGTGATGGGCCACATCGGGTTCACCCCGCAGAGCGAGCACAACCTCGGCGGGTACCGCGTGCAGGGCCGTGGCGCCGCCGGAGAGGAGTTGCTGGCCGACGCGCTCGCGCTGCAGGCGGCCGGGGCGTTCGCCGTGGTGATGGAGATGGTGCCGGCCGAGGTGGCCAAGCGGATCACCGGGGAGCTGCGCATCCCGACCGTCGGCATCGGCGCCGGGCCGGACTGCGACGCGCAGGTGCTGGTGTGGCAGGACATGGCCGGGCTGCGCCGCGGCAGGGCGCCGCGGTTCGTCAGGCGGTACGCCGACGTGGCAGGCGTGCTGTCCGCGGCGGCCACCGCGTTCGCCGACGAGGTGCGGCGCGGCGAGTTCCCGGCCCCTGAGCACGCCTTCCAGTAGCCGACGGTCGGCGAGCATCCCCGCGAACCGGTGCCGGTTCCGGAAAGCCTTTTCCCGAAACCGTTGAAAGCGCATTCCCTTCCGCCGGTCCGGCGGCGGATCACCCTGACCGGGCCGCGCAACGCGGTGCCGCGGGCCGCGTCCGGGCGCACGCTCGAGTTCACCGGCGGCAACGTCGCCGTGACGAGCGGCTGCTGAGGCGCGTTCCCGCCGCACCCGGCTGCCCGGGTGCGGCGGGTTCCGGCAGAGTGGTGCGGTGACCGATCTCTACCCGCCGATCCAGCCGTACGCGCGTGGCATGCTCGAGGTCGACGCCGGCATCGCGATCTACTGGGAGACCTCCGGCAACCCGGACGGCAAGCCGGTCGTCGTGCTGCACGGCGGGCCGGGTAGCGGCAGCGCTCCGCTGACCCGTCAACACTTCGACCCCGCCGCCTACCGGATCGTGCTGTTCGACCAGCGCGGCGCGGGCCGGAGCACGCCGGCCGCCGGCGCGCCGGGTGCCGACCCGTCCCGCAACACCACCTGGCACCTGGTCGCCGACCTCGAGCGGCTGCGCGAGCACCTGCGGATCGAGCGCTGGCAGGTGTTCGGCGGTTCCTGGGGCGCGACGCTGGGGTTGGCGTACGCGCAGACCCATCCGGAACGGGTCAGCGAGATCGTGCTGCGCGGCGTGTTCACCGCGCGCCAGCGGGAACTGGACTGGATCTACCGGGGCGGTGCGGGGAACCTGTTCCCGGAGGACTGGGAGCGGTTTCTGGCCGCGCTGCCCGCCGCCGACCGGGCCGACCCGCTGGCCGGCTACCACCGGCTGGTGTTCGACCCGGACCCGGCGGTGAGCGAGCCGGCGGCGGTCGCGTGGAGCGGGTGGGAGGGCGCGATCGTGTCGGCCGTGCCGCAGCAGGGCTTCCGCACCGGATACGCGCGGCCCGCGTTCGCCGTGCCGTTCGCCCGGCTCGCGCTGCGCTACTTCGCGCACGGGGCGTGGCTGGAGCCGGACCAGCTGCTGCGCGACGCGGGCAAGCTGGCCGGCATCCCCGGGGCCATCGTGCAGGGCCGCTACGACGTGGTCTGCCCGCCGGTGACGGCGTACGAGCTGCACCGCGCCTGGCCGGACGCGGAGCTGAGCATCCTGCCGCACGCCGGGCACGCGGTGACCGACCCCGGCGTGCTCGCCGGCCTGCGCGCCGCCACCGACCGGTTCCGTCCCCAGCCCGGCCCCACCTCGCGCAATCAGGTGAAGGTGCGGGCGTAGAACGCGGGCGCGCCCCGGCTGAGGTTGATGGAGTGCGCGGCCCGCTCGACCAACTCGTCGACGGCCCCGCCCCGGCCGAGGTGGCGCAGTCCCGGGTATCCCCGCGGCAGCGCAGATCGTGCCGGCCCAGCACGGACAGCGTCGGGATCCCCGGGGCGAGGTCGGCGACCGGCGGCTGATACGTGCCGGGGAACAGGAACATGCGGGCCGCGCGGGCGACGATCCCGCCGAGCGAGTGCGCGTTGAGCACGATCTTCCGGCCACGGCGGGCCCACCGCGTCGCGGCGCGGGTGCCGCACCAGTTGGTGCACCGCGTACCCGGCGGCGTCGACGTCCAACGTCCCGGGGTCGGGGTGGTCGCTGCGGCCGTAGCCGAGCGTCGACGTTCAGGATGGCGAATCGCGGCGGGTGGCACCGCGGACGTAGGAGTGGGGTTCCGCCGGTACGGCCAGTCCCAGTACGTGTGGTCGTAGGTCGACCTGGACCGGGGTGCCCCCGTCACGCGGCACGGCGGCAACCGGATTGCCGGATGGGGAGCCGGCCGTCCTGCCGCGCGCTGGGTGGTTGCCGGCCCGCCGCGCCGCCACCCCACCACGGCCGTTCCGGGCCGTCACCGTCGCGGCGGCGGGCTCCCCAGTCGGCCGCGGGGGTTGCTCGCGATCGTCCCCGGCCCGTCAGGCACGCCTGCCATGCCGAACCGCGTCCAGGGCGGACCGCAGAGCGCGGTGGGCGGTCACCAGGGACGGGCCGTACCAGGTCAGGTCGCGGCCGGACACCAGCACGGAGGGCACCCCGGGAAACGCCTCGGGCCCGTCGTCGTGGGTGAACTCGTACGGCTCGTCCGGCAGCACGAGCAGGTCTGCCCGCCCCTCGGCGAAGCAGGCCCGCAACTCGTCGAGCTTCGGCCGGGGGTAGCGGTCGGGATGGTCGGCGTAGGCGCCGGCCACCCCGAGCCGGTCCAGCACGTCGCCGCCGAAGGTGTCCCGGCCGAGCACCACCCACGGCTTGCGCCACACTGGCACCACGGCCGTGGCCCACCGCGGCTCCGTCTCCCGCCAGATCTCCTCGGCCTCCACCAGCCAGCCGGGCTCGTCGAGCTCGAACGCCTGGGTCAGCACCCGGCGCAGCGACCCGAGGGCCGCCGGCACGGTCGCCGGCGCCTCCATCACCCACACGGGGAAACCGTTGGCCCGCAACCGCTGCACGTCCTCCGGCCGGTTCTCCTCCGAGTTGGCGAGCACGAGATCCGGCCGGAGGTCCATCACGGCGTCGACCTTCGGGTACTTCGACCCGCCGACCCTCGGCACGTCCAGGTCCGGCGGATGGGTGCAGTAGTCGGTGGCTCCCACCAGCCGCCCCGGGGCGGTCACCGCGACCGCCTCGGTCAGCGCGGGCACCAGCGAGACGACCTTCCGCGGCGCCCCCGCCACCGGGACCTCCTCACCCAGGTCGTCGAACAGCATTCGGCGCGTCACGCGTCCTCCGTCCGGTCGGTGTACTCCCGCAACACATCGGCGTGGCACGGCTCCGGCGCGCACCAGCAGCCCAGCGCCCGCCCGGCCAGCTCACCGGCGCGCAGCCGCCCCAGCAGTTCCGGCTGATCGGCCAGCCAGTCCCGGTAGTGCCGCACCATCGCGGCGCGGTCGACCTTCGCCTCCTTCACGAACGGGTTGGCGAAGTTCGACTGGGGCCAGGAGTGCCGGTTGCCGGCGCGCCCGACATAGGTGACCAGGTCGGCGTCGACCAGCCACGGCACGAGCCGCCGGTGCGGGCCGGACCGGCGGACGTTGACCACGGCGGCCCGCCCGGCCAGCACCGTGCGGGCGACCTCCCGCTCCTCCTCGGTCCAGCGGTCGGCCTCCGGCGGAAGCTGGATTCGGCTGCGCATACCAGGGTCATACCCGTTCGAAGGCGACCTTGCGCCTCGCCACGTCCACCGCGGTGAGCCGGACCCTGATCCGCGCTCCCTCGCGCACGTCGCCGCCGGCGCACTTGGCGATCACCGGCGGATGGTGGATGAGCACCTCGGCCCGGTTGGCGTCGGCCCGCAGCACCACGGCGTCGAACGTGTCGCCGATCCGCTCGGCCAGTAGCCACGCCTCCACCTGGTCCAGACACGCCTTGGCGACCCGCGCGGCCAGCGTGTCCGAGGCGTTCATCAGCTCGGGCAGCTCGACCAGCGCGGCCCGCACCCACTCCGGCACGGCGCGGCCGGCGGTGACGGCGAGGCACACCTCGGTGCCGAACCGGTCGACGAGCCGGCGGATCGGCGCGGTGACGTGGGCGTAGGGGCCGCCGATCCCGGCGTGGGTGGCCGGCTCGGGAACGGTGCCGTCGAACGCGGTGTAGCCGGCGCCGCGGAGCAGCCGGGTGACGTCGGCGTACAGCGCGAGCGACTCCGGCCGGTCGGGGTCGAGCCCGGCGAGCAGCTCGGCGACGTCGTAGCCGTCGGGCCAGTCGATGCCGAGCGAGTGCGCCGACCGGCGCAACCCGGCCACCGCCTCGGGCCCCGCGTCCGGCAACGTGCGCAGCACCCCGACGCCGGCCTCGAGCATGATGCCGGCCGCGGCCATGCCGGTGAGCAGCGAGATCTCGGCGTTCCACGCCTCGACGTCGTTGCGCGGCCGGCGGGCGAGCAGCCAGCCGCCGTCCGGCCCGGCCGCGACCTCCTGCTCGGGAAGCTGAGGCTCCACGGCGCCGCGCCGCACGGCCAGCTCGCGGCGCAGCCGGCCCACCTCCGGCAGCGCGGCCACGGCCGGGTGCGGGGTGCCGGCGTCGAGCGCGGCCTGCACGGTGTCGTAGTCGAACCGGGCACCCGACCGGACCAACGCCCTGCGCACCCTGACGTCGGTGGGCTCGCCGCCGCTGTCGAGCTCGATCGTCCAGAGCACCGCGGGGCGGACCTCGCCGGGCAGCAGGCTGGCCGCGCCCTCCGACAGCTCCGGCGGGTGCAGCGGGATGTTGCTGTCGGGCAGGTACAACGTCTGACCGCGGCGGCGGGCCTCGCGGTCGATCGCGCCACGCGGCGGCAGGAACGACGCGAGATCGGCGATGGCGTAGTGCACCCGGAACCCGACGCGGGCACGCTCGACGCACACTGCCTGGTCGAGGTCCTTCGCGCCGGGCGGGTCGATGGTCACCAGCGGAAGGTCGGTGGCGTCCTCCCGGCCGCCGGGCAGGTCGGCCGGGTCGCCGGCCACGGCCTCCGCCTCGGCCAGCACGTCGGGCGGGAAGCCGTCCGGGAGGCCGAACTCGGCCCGCACGGCGGCGAAGTCACCGCCGGAGCTTTTGGCCGCGTCGGGGTGCACCCTGCCACCCTAGCCCGTTCGTGAGCCTCCCCGCGGGGTGTACGGTACGCCTGACGGAAATGAAAACCAATACCAATCAGGGAGCGTTCGCGTGAAGGTTGCCTTCGTCGGCAAGGGCGGCAGTGGCAAGACGACGTTGGCGTCGTTGTTCGCGGCGTACCTGGCCGCGTCGGCCCGCCCGGTGCTCGCCATCGACGCCGACATCAACCAGCACCTGGCCGTCGCGCTCGGCGCCCGCGAGGAGGAGGCCGCCGCGCTGCCCACGCTCGGCGACCACCTGCCGTTGATCAAGGACTACCTGCGTGGCGACAACCCGCGGATCCCCAGCGCGGAGGCCATGATCAAGACCACGCCCCCGGGCCGCGGGTCGCGGCTGCTCACGCCGATGGCCGACACCCCGATCTCGGCGGCCTGCTTCCGTGAGGTGGGCGGGGTACGGCTGGCGGTGACCGGCCAGTTCGCCGACGACGAGCTGGGGGTGGCCTGCTACCACGCCAAGGTGGGGGCCGCGGAGTTGCTGCTCAACCACCTCGTGGACGGCGCGGGCGAGTACGTGGTGATGGACATGACCGCGGGGGCGGACGCGTTCGCGTCCGGGCTGTTCACCCGGTTCGACGTGACGTTCCTGGTCTGCGAGCCGACGCGGCGCAGCCTCGGCGTGTACCGCCAGTACCGCGACTACGCGCGGGACTTCGGGGTGCGGCTGGCGGTCGTGGGGAACAAGGTGGCCGACGCCGAGGACGTGGACTTCCTGCGCGCGGAGGTCGGTGACGGCCTCCTCGGCTGGGTGACCGGGTCGGGTCACGTGCGGGCGGCCGAGCGGGGGCGGCCGCGGCCGATCGACCAGCTGGAGCCGGAGAACCTGGCGACCCTGCGGGCGATGTGGGAGCTGGTGGACGCCACGCCGCGGGACTGGGCGCGCTACCAGGCGCAGGCGGTGGAGTTCCACCTGCGCAACGCGCGGGCGTGGGGCAACGACCGGGTCGGCACGGATCTGGCCGCGCAGGTGGACCCCGACTTCGTGCCCGGCCCCGAGCACCTGGCCGGCGCTCACTGAGCACTCCGCCGGCGCCCGCGCCGCTCGTGGCACGACGACGGCACGTGGGCTCCGAGAACTCCCGTCCCAGCCCGCTGGCCAACCGGTTCCCGCTCACCAACCCCTTGGCGTACTCGCTGACCGATCGGGATGCCGGCCGTGCTCTTGTTGTACCCCGCCGCTCCCGGGGGGCCGGTCCCAGGTCCAGTCTATCGGCGGGGTGGAGTGCGGAACGGGGTCGCGGAAATCTGTGGATGGCCGGAGTTGATGTGGACAAGTGGCGGGTCAGCGAGTTCGCGGGCGGCGAGTTCGTCGGTGACCCGGGCTAAGCTGCCCGGCCCGCGGTCACTGCGCGCCGTTCCACTGCGCCCGCGGTCACTGCCCGCCGTTCCACTCGGCGTCCTCGGCGTCGGCCTGGCGGGTGCGTTCCCTGGCGATCTCCAGGGCCCGCCGGGCGGTCGCCTCGTCGGGGTAGGGGCCGAGCAGGTCGATCGACCGCGAGCGTTCGAGGTGCTCGACCTCGCCCGTGCGGGTGTTGTAGTACCAACCGGGATCCGGATTCGGGTCTTTGCCGCGTGCCATGGTTCGAGCTTGACACTCCGCGCCGCCCATGGCACGACGAACGGCGGTCACCGCCGGTACCGGTAGGGGATCTCCGTCGGCTCCCCGGTGGGCCCGAAGTCGCCCCCGCCGGCGGGGTCCTCGGTGTCGTCGTCGGTCATCTCGTCGAACCAGCCGCGGTGGCTCTTCCGGATCGGCGGCAGCGGCACCCCGCGGGGCGGGGTGATCGCGTCGACCTCCGGGCGCGGCTCGGGCGCCGCCGGTGGCTCGTCGCGAATGGCGTGATGCTCCAGCGCGGCGGAGTACTCCGGCGCGGCCGGGTCCGCGTCGCGGTGCGTCGGCTCGCCGCCGGACCGGGCTTTCGACGGTTCCTCGGCCACGGCCTCGCCGCTCGCCGACTCCTGTCCCGCGGGCTCCCCGGTCACCGGCACCTCCTCGGCCGTGAACGCGCCGGGCTCGGTGGCATCGGGTTCAGCGGCGTCGGGTTCAGCGGCGTCGGGTTCAGCGGCGTCGGGTTCAGCGGCGTCGGGTTCAGCGGCGTCGGGTTCAGCGGCGTCGGG
>NZ_FOWW01000019.1 GCF_900115565.1 Amycolatopsis arida
AGCGGTTGGGGGCAGTACGACCTCATCGTGGCGGCCGGTGACGGGGTGTTGTACGCCCGCACTCCGGACGGGAAGTTGTTCCGGCACCACTACGACGCCGAAGGTCAGCGCTGGATCTCCCGTTCCGGGCAGATCGGGGCCGCGTGGGACATGTATCACTCGATCACGTCCGCGGGCGCGGACATCCTGTACGGCATCCGCTCGAGTTGGAACAACGACGCCTCGTACTGGTACCGGTACCTGCCGGACGCGCAGAAGTGGGCGGAGACCGGGACCAGAGGAGGCAAGCTCCTCAGCAAGGGTTGGCATCGCACGCACGTTGTGACCGCGGCACCGGACAGCTGTCGCCTGCTGTGACCCACGCCGTCCGGGGCCGGGTACCACTCCGGCCCCGGACGCGAGGCGGGTTCTCGGCCTGCTGGCACTGACCCGATCGGCGCCACTTCGTGCGGCACAGGGCCGGACGAGGTCTTCTCGTCAACGCGCCCACTGAGACGCGGACCAACGGGACGTTCGGCAGTGTCGCGAGTGCTGTGCACCCGCCGCCAGTGACGCGTGGGACGCTTGCGGGCATGGTGGCGGTGGTCCTGGCGGGAGCGGGGGTCGTCGGTCCGGATGATGGGTCGATCACCTGCGTGGATGTTCGCGTGGTGGAGGGCCGGATCACCGCGATCGGGGTGGGCCTGGACGGTGATGACCGCGTGGACTGCGGCGGAGGGGTGCTGATACCGGGTCTGATCGACTGCCACGCGCACGTGGCGTTCCCGCGTCCCGAGCCGCTTCCGCGGAGCGCCAGGGTTCTCGAGGCCGTGCCGGTGCTTCGCCGCCTGCTCGCTCGCGGGGTGACCACGGTTCGGGACGCCTGGGGTGCCGACGCCGGACTGCCTCATGCGCTGCGCGGACGGTGGATCACCGGCCCGGATCTGCTGATCAGCTTGCGGCAGTTGTCGCCAAGCGGGGGGCTGGGTGACGAATGGGCGCCGGACCTCGGAGCGATGGACAGATTGGGAGATCCGTCGCTGCCCGATCCGGTGTTCGACGGTGCCGACGGTGCTCGAGCCGCCGTAAGGCGCATGGTTCGGGCGGGCGCGGACTGGATCAAGGTGGGTGCATCGGGATCCCTGCGCTCGCTCACCATGGGCCGTGACATCGGGCCCACCGGCGCGGAACTCGCCGCTCTGGTGGACGAAGCGCGCCGGTGCGGCCGGGATGTGATGGCCCACGCGCACACCGCGACCGCCGTCACCGCGGCCGCCAGCGCCGGCGCGCGCAGCATCGAGCACGGGGTGTTCCTGGACGAGCAATCCGCCTCCGCGATGCGATGGAACGGATGCTGGTACGTGCCCACCTTGGCACCGCTGTGGCAGACCGGTGACGACGAGGCGATCGCGGCCCACCGCCGATCCGTCGAGCTCGCCACCGCCGCCGGCGTACCGATCGCGGCGGGCTCCGACATGGCCCCTCGCCCGCACCTCGACCTGCTGGCGGAACTCCCACTGCTGGCGAACGCGGGCCTCGGCCACGCGGGCGCGATCAAGGCGGCGACCAGCGAAGCGGCCCGGCTCCTACGACTGGATCACGACCGCGGCCGTATCGAACCCGGCCTGCGTGCCGACCTCGTGCTCCTGGACGGACCTGGACTCGCCGTCGAGGACCTGGCTGGCCGGGTACGCGCAGTCTGGCACGACGGACACCGCGTCTCACCATGACTCCCTGGCGCGGCGCTCGCCGATTGGGTGTCGTGCCCGCGCGGGTGCGGAGGAACTCCTGAACTTGCTGTCGCCGCCGGCCAGCGCCGGTAGCTCACCACCGAGCCCGCCGGCGCGCACATCCCTGACCGAGACCCAGCCCCCGCCCCTCCGCAGCGTCTCCGACCTCCGCGATGGCCAAGCGCCTGGGCGCACTCCTCGCTGCGGCGTGGTGGCCATCGTCGCCGCGCTGCGCGCCCTCCGCTGAAGCTGGACGAGACGTGGATCTCAGCGCCTCACGCCTCACCGTGAGCTTCGAGCCGGAGCAGGGTCGTGGGGTCCTTCCCCGTCCCCACGCCAACCGGGGTGGAACCGTTCGGGTTCACCTCCACCACCGTGCGGTTGCCGCCATCGGTGCTCAGCTCCGCGCGTAGCTTGTGCCCGTCCCCGCTGGTGCGCCCGTCTCCGCGGATCTCGTACACAGCGGGGATCTTCAACGTGAGATAGCCGGTGGGCGCGGTGACGCGGAAGCAGATGAGACCCTGCCCGTTCTTCCCGATCCCCTCTGACGTGCGCACTTGGACCAGTCCGACGCCCGTCCCCTGGTCCGTGGAGCAGTCGGCGAACAGGATGTGCCCGTCACCCGACTCGAGGATGACGCCGTACTCGGTGTGGATCCTGGCGGCACCAGGGTAGGAGTAGTCCTCGACGATCCCCGGTTGCTGCTCGGACTGCTGCTGAGCCACGGGGGCCGGCCTATCTGCGTCGGTGGCGAGTCCGGCCGCCACCACCACGGCGACGGTGGCGGCGCCGACCGCGAGCGGCATCAGGACACGGGTCAACTGTCGCACGATGAACTCTCTCCGTTTGCTCTGGAGCCTGAATGGCCGGACTGGACGGGCAGCGCTGGAAGTATGCCTGTTCGAATCTGGATTGACCAGTGCCTCCCAATGGTGATTAATCGCGAAGCAGGTGCCTCATCGTCCTGATAGTCGACTTCGTTACAGGTGGCGCACGTGGCGATAGTCCTATGTTTCCACGTAACGTTTCCGGGTGCTACTAGTGGCGGTGGCCGCTTGCCGTACTTCGCTGTGCGCCATTTGGCCCAAGGCGAACTCTTCGTTAGTGGTTGTTGCTGTGCTTGTGGTAGGAAGCTGGAGTTTGCCTTTCGGTGTATCGAAGGCAGCGGGGATCGAGCGAGCAAGCGCCACAGCGGTGGGGAGTGTGAAGTTCGGTGAAGATATGGAGATCTCGGCCGCGCTCGGGTAGAGCCGCGGCCGCATTGTCGTTGATCATCGCGTTGGTCCTGCAGGTGGCTATCGCACCACCGGTGGTCGCGGAATCATCGACCGGCTCCGAGAGCCCGGAGGTCACACCACTGACCGACCGGACACGGGTCGTGATGATCTGGCGGACGGCGGGGCCGGTGGTCAAGGCTCGGGCCGAACAGGCGTTGGTCGGATCTGACGCCGACATCCAGGCCTTCTTGAGTTCGGGCCAGCCAGCGGCGGCGAAGACCGACGACCGGATCAGCGTCAACCGGATGTTGGCGGCCGGCGGATCCGCGATGAAGGATGCCGCTCAGCGCGTGCTGGACTCCACGGACGAGGGCGCGCTGCGCGCCTTCCTCGAGTCCGGGTGGGAGACGCCGTGGGGCCATGACCTCCGGATCCGGGTCAACCAGTTGCTCGCCAGCGGTGGACCCGAGGTGCGCAAAGCCGCGCAGCGTGCATTGGACGCCGGCAACACGGAGGCGTTGCAGGAGTTCCTGCAGTCCGGGTGGGAGACGCCGTGGGGCCACGACCAGCGGATCCGGGTCAACCAGATCCTTTCCGATGGTGGACCCGAGGTACGCAGGGCCGCTCAGCATGCCCTGGACGAAGGCACGACCGAGGCGCTGACCCGGTTCATCGAGTCGGAGTGGCCGATCGCCGAAGCCCGCGACCAGGAGACTGCCACCATCGCCCAACTCGCCGCCTTGGCGAAAGACGCGGGCGAGCAGGCTGCGCGTGAGACGAAGCTGTCCAAGGACGCCGCCGAACGGGCAGTGAAGGAGGCAGAGCTGGCCCGTCAGGCGGCGGAGGTCGCCGCACAGGCCACGGAGAGCGCGAAGGGGAACGCGCAGGAGGCCGCCAGCGCCGCCGGTCGTGCCGCCGACGCGGCGAACCGAGCGGCATACGCGGCACGGGAGGCGATCAGCGCCGCGAACGCCGCGAGTCACGCGGCCCGGGTGGCGGCGAGCGCTGCTACCCGAGCCGCTACCGCGGCGTCCAAGGCAGGCCAGGCGGCCTCGCGTGCCTACTCGGCCGCCGCGGCCGCGGCAACGGACGCGTCGAAGGCCGCCGCCGCTCGGCAGGCCGCTCAGGCAGCCCGTGACGTGGCCGCCGGGGCGCAACGGGCGGCTGATGCCGCACAGGCGGCGGGTGATGCCGCTCAACAGGCCAGCGCGGCTGCCGGAGCCGCCCGCTCGGCTGGTAACCATGCGGCCTCGGCGGCGAACGCCGCCACCGCGGCCGGGAACTTCGCGGCAGCGGCTGGGGCGAACGCATCGCAGGCTCGGGCGGCGGCGGCGCACGCGAATCGCCAGGCGGCTCGCGCCAACCGGGCGGCCAACGCCGCGCAAGCGTTCGCCAATGCGGCGGCAAATGCGGCGTACCAGGCTCGGGCCGCGGCCAACCGTGCGGCACAAGACGCGTTGGTGGCTGCGGCGGCCGCGGACAAGGCTGCTGAGCACGCTGGGAACGCGGCGGATGCGGCCAGACTGTCCACCGAGCATGCGAACGCGGCCTCCGCCGCGGCGAAGGCGGCGCTGGATGCGGTGGTGCAGGCCCGCCAGGTGTACGACGCCGCCCGGCAGGCCGATGCCGAGCGGTTGGCCGTCCAGGCCGAGCAGGCCGGTGAAGCGGCGCGCGAGGCCAACGCGGCGGCGGCACGCCATCAGAAGAGCGTGGACTGGGCCGCGACACAGGAAGCCCGGCGGGATGCCGAGACCACGCAACTCTTGGCGGAGGCTCGGACGCCGGACGCACCTGTTGCTGTCGTGGTCGGGAACGGCCGTCGGGTCGCACTGCGCCTGGCCAGCACTGGAGGGCCGTGGAGCCAGGCGGCCGCGCTCGCGGCTCTCGCGGGATCCGACGCCGAAGTCGTCGCGTATGTCCAGAACAGACTGTCCGAGGCAGCGGGTCAGGATGACCGAGAAACGCTGAGAAGCCTTGCCAAGACCGGTACCGAGGGATTCAAGAAGGCCGCGGAAGCGGCGCTCGCCGGGACCGCTGCGGACGTGCGCCGGTTCTTGGAGACACGGGACTATCCCGGGCGCGACACCGACAACCGTATCGCCGTGAACCAGGTCCTGTCGGAGGCGTTGCGTACGGAGAGCACCACGGTGCAGCAGGCCGCGCAACGAGCGCTCGACGCGGGCACCAACGAGGCGTACCGGAAGTTCCTGGACACCGAGCAGTACACCGCCGCCGGGCACGATGACCGGATCAAGGTGAATCGGCTGCTGGCCAGCGACAGTAGCGGGCCGGAATTGAAGGCGATGGCGCAGGTGGCGCTCGACGGCCCGCCGGCCTTCCTCCGGCAGTTCCTGGAAACCGGCCAGCACATCGCCGCCCGCCACGACCGGGAGGCAGCGGCCCACGACGCCGCGGTGTCCGGGTACTTGGCCCAGGCTGCTCGATCCGCGGCCGAAGCCGCGCGTAATGCCGCCGAGGCCCAGGCGGCGGCCGCCACCGCACGGGGGGCCGCCGAGGAAGCCGCGGGCTATGCACGGCAGGCCAAGAACTCGGCCGACGAGGCCGCGGGGTACGCCCGGCAGGCACACGACTCGGCGGTACGCGCGGAGCAGTCGGCTCGTCAGGCCGCGGAATCCGCAGCCACAGCCCGTCGTGCCGCCGCGGCGGCACGCGAGTCGGCTCGCCAGGCGAACCGTTCGGCCATCTGGGCTCAGGTCTCGGCCAGACAGGCAGCGGGCTATGCCTCGTCGGCCTCGGCCGCCGCTCGTGACGCGTACCAGTCGGCCATCGCGGCGGGCAAGGACGCCGAGGCAGCCGTCCAGGCCGCGAACGAAGCGTGGCAGCGCGCCGTAAACAAGACCGAGTACGAGCGCTCACAGCTCATGCTGCGGCTCGGGCAACAATGCCGGACCACACATGCCAACGATCCCAGTGGCTATGAGGAGTGTATCAACTCGGTGGGTGACACACTTACTCGGCCTGCCGAACTCGCTCTCCAGCGGAGTAGTATTTGCCTGAATCTCTATGAGCAGGGAAGTCCGGGTTACGAGAACTGCCTCCGCGATGTCCTGAACCCCGATTTCGAGACGAACCGGATACTGGATGTCGTTGAGTCGGTTAGTGTTCTGATCGGGGCGATGGCGAAGGGGCTCGCTCTATATCTTGGTGTTGTCGCTGGTGGTGCATGTGCCATATCCGAGGTGTGTGGTGTCATTCTCCTTTCGGCAATGCCCGAAGGAACCGCGTTGCTCTCGTGGTCTACGGTGGTGGCCGGCGGAACGATGGGCGGCATTGTCGCTTCGAGATCAGTTGCCGTCCTGGAAGCTGTTTCAGTCCAAACAGAATCCGCCGGGGCGCGATTGGCTGAGGTGGCGGCCAAGATCTCATCTGTCAGGAAAGTTGCTGCCCCCTGCGCTTCTCCGCGTGCCCCGAGCGCTGCCTGTCCTCCGTTCAGTCTCGAAGGTGCCTTCATGAGTGCTCTCAAGATTGATCCCACTGATAAGGGCGGAGCGTATACTTATGCGGGCAAGGCTCTGCACAAAAAGCTAGGTCGAGAGAACGCAGCTGCTTGGCCGACGCCAGCAAAGGGAGACCCCAGAGGATATAATACAGTTGGCGAGTTGAAGCTTTTCGAGATTCTATACCATGAAGAATCTCGATGGTCAAAGACTCGCGGCAAGGTGGAGGGAGTCCATCAGGATGTATGGGATATTAGGATCTCAAACGGGACTGGTGCGAGATTCACTGCGGACGGCAGATTTGTTGGGTTTATGGATTGACCTTGGTTAGAATCTTTTGAAAGGTGTGTCGAAATTTTGGAAAAGCAGGTCGGAGATTATGTAGTCGACGTAGTCAGGGTTGAACCTGATAACGAGTACGTGTGCGAATACCACACGACAGACGAGGCTGGACGGCCCGTGTTCTTTCTTCTTTACCGCAAAATTGGCGAGAGTTGGAGAGACGTGCGCTTAGAAGTTGACCCGCAATCCGCCCCCGTGCCGATAGAGGTTCTGATTTGGGCCATCGAGCACGCTCGCGACGACCTTCGCTGATATCGTACTTCCACTAGAAGAGGAACAGTTTGTTGTGTAGGACGGTTCGCGGGTTGCGGGTTTGTGGCGCCGCGCTGGTTATGATGTTCGGGTTGTTGGTCAGTCCGCCGGCGCACGCTGTGGCGGGTGGTGGTGTCGCGCGGGCGGTGGACTACGGGTTCATCGCGAAGATCGAGGTTTCTGGAGCCCGCGGTTGTACCGGCGTCCTGATCGACCCGGAGTGGGTGCTCACCGCCAGGAGTTGCTTCAGCGGTAACGGGGTGCAGGCGGCAGCGGCTGGGTCGCCGATGGCGGAGGCGATCATTGGGAGGCCCGATCTGGCGACGAACGCGGGGAAGTCTGTCTCCGTGATGTCTGTGGTTTCGCACCCTGAGCGGGACGTTGCGCTGGGTAGGCTCGCCGAGCCCGTGTGGAACGTGGATCGGCCGGCGATCGCGCGTACTGCTCCTGGTCAGGGGGAGGTGTTGCGGGTCGCGGGGTTCGGGCGGACCGAGGACGTGTGGGTGCCGGACAAGCTGCAGCATGCTCGGTTCAGGGTTCAGTCCGTCGCGTCGACCACCGTTGAGGTGGTGGGGGAGGACGGCGCGAGCACGTGCAAGGGTGACGCGGGCGGGCCGGCGCTGCGCGAGCGGAACGGCGCGGTTGAGCTGGTCGCGATTAACAGCGCCTCCTGGCAGAAGGGCTGCCTGGAGGTGAGCGAGACTCGGCAGGGCGGCATTGAGACGCGGGTGGACGGGCTGGACCCGTGGTTGCGTCAGCACGTCCCCAACCTGTACATCGAATGCAAGTCGGCGGTGCCGATCTTCGCCGTGCACCCCGACGACACGATGTGGCTGGACCAGCACACCGCGCCCCGCTACGGCAACGACTCGTGGATCGACGGCCAGCACATCGGTGGAAACGGTTGGATCAGCGGACGTGCGCTTGCGTCAATCGACGGTGTTGTTTACGCGGCTAAAGACAACGGAGAACTACGCCGCTACCGCTGGAACGGCGCAGCATGGGATCGACCTAATGGCGGGTGGTACGACGTGATCGATTACGGTTGGGAGCGGTACACCACCGACGCCTACCGCAACCGCGTCACCGCGGACAGCAAGGGTCACATCTACACGATCGAGCCCGATGGCAACCTCCACTGGAGGTCTTACGACCACGCGACGAAGCAGTGGGAGCACCGGGTGGTGGAGAGCGGTTGGGGGCAGTACGACCTCATCGTGGCGGCCGGTGACGGGGTGTTGTACGCCCGCACTCCGGACGGGA
>NZ_FOWW01000020.1 GCF_900115565.1 Amycolatopsis arida
CTCAACCTCACCGGCCACCGCTACTACAACCCCACCTGGGGCCGCTTCACCCAACCCGACCCATCAGGCCAAGAACTCAACCCTTACACTTACTCCCAATGCGATCCCATCAACTTGTCCGACCCTACCGGTACGTCGGTACTCGCATGTGTCGGCGGGATCTTTTCGGTCGTTGGTGGAGGACTCGCGGTCGCAGGAGGAATTGCAAGTGCAGTTTCAAGTGGCGGACTGTCTACGCCAGCGTCGTTGGGAATAGCAGGAGCTGGGCTCGGCTTCTTTGGCGCTGGCCTCTCTACCATCGATGCGTGTTTCTGATATGAACACTGGACGAATATGAACACTGGACGAATCTATCTACTGCTCACGGTCTCAGGGATAACCGTTGGCTTGATTGGCCTTGTTCTCTTGGGGCTCAGCGGCGCTCGATGGGCTTGGATCGTGCTTGTTCTTGCTGCAATCGGAGCGGTCATCGGAATTCTCATCGCTCGATTCAGGTAATAGACTGAACAGGAACCGATCACAACCGAGCAAGGTTCCGGCGGCCGAGGAAACTTTCCCCGGCCGCTGGAATTTGTTTCCTTTTTACCAAAAGGCGATGCGCGCTGCGCATCCGCCCCACTCCGTACCGATGCGCAACTCGCGACACTTGCAGCTACAGCCCCTACGGAGCGGCACTGCCCACGGCCCTGTCGCGGGCAAAAACCACTTCCGCTGGATCGGCGCCTACCAACTCCACGGCGGACTCAACCTCACCGGCCACCGCTACTACAACCCCACCTGGGGCCGCTTCACTCAACCCGACCCCACCAAACAAGAAACCAACCCTTACACCTACGCCCAATGCGACCCAGTTAATCAGTCGGACCCCACCGGAGCGCTAACAGGCGTTGAGATTGGTGGCACAGTTGGAGCGGCGGCGGGCGGCTTGTTGGGCGGCGCTCTTACGGCGGGCTGTGTTGCGACAGTTGTCGCATGCTTTGCGGCCGGAGCCGTAATGGGTGCCATGGGCGCAGGTGTGGGTGGCGCTCTGGGTGCCCAGATTGGCGGTGGCACGCGGCGACAAGTATCCTCTGCCGGTCTGCTTGGTATAGCTAGCGGTGTCATAGGAGCATTTAGATGGTGGTAGATGATTGAACGACGACGGCGCAAGTTACTCGTGAAGAGCATCCTTCCTCAAGCTGCGATCGTGATAGCGTTATTCGTCATGGCTCTAATTCTTCGCGATAGGGCACCGTGGCTCATTATTGTAGCCGGAGGATACGCTGGAGTAAGCGTGAGCATGACCTATATTGCGTACAGAAATAAGTTGTAGCAAACTTGAGGCTGGAGGGTCCCGAGAGTATGCATGTTTGGACTTTCGGGACTCATCCAGTTCCGCAAGAACGTCTCGCTGATTCCCAGATCCTTGGCAGCAACGCGATCGGCCGGCTTCTCCCGCCGCCGCGCCAACTCAACCGCGCGCTGCCGAAACTCCGGCGGATGTGGTGCAGGCATGATCCCATCCTCTCGCCCACCGCGCCCAAGGTGTCCGGAGAAGGGGGTCAACCGCACGCCCATGTGTTCGGCCACACCGCCCTGGGCACCACCCAGGTCACCACCGATGGCCAGCGCACCAGCTACACCCGTGACCCCAAAGGCACGTTGATCACCCAGAAAGCCGCCGACGGGACCCGTTACAACCTCATCACCGACTACCAAGGCAGCGTCCTCGCCCTGCTCGGCACCAACGGGGAACTCGCCGCCACCTACACCTACAGCCCCTACGGCACCGTCAACGCCCAAGGCCCCGCCGCGGGCAAGAACCACTTCCGCTGGATCGGCACCTACCAACTCCACCGCGGACTCAACCTCACCGGCCACCGCTACTACAACCCCACCTGGGGCCGCTTCACCCAACCCGACCCCACCGGCCAAGAAACCAACCCTTACACCTACAGCAACTGCGACCCCATCAACCGGTCGGACCCGACGGGTGCCTATGGACTCGGTGATTTCGTCGGTACCGTAGCCGACTATGTGGAGGTTGGTGCGGCTGTGGGCGCAGCCGCTGGGTGCGTAGTGGGCGCAGTGTCGAGCGCCGGTCCGGGCTGTGTCCCAGGCGCGGGCATCGGCGCGGTCGGAGGCTCTCTGTTCGGATTAGGATTCGGCATCGGGCGGGGGCTAATCAATCTATCCGGCGGCTAGAACGCTAACAAGATAAAAGCATTGAGTAGGATGAGGGAAACCGACGTAATGGTGGCCCTCATCCTACTCAACATCATCGCCTGGCAGTTCTATGCTAATATTGACAGCCTATAATACTTCATGTAGGCGAAATCGATCAAGTGCCCGTATTACATGGAGGTGTGGCTAATCGTGAATAGGAACAAGCGTAGAACCGTTGTGGCAATTTGTGCAATTCTAGCTTCAGGGCTGATATTTGGCGTTCTGTCCGCGGTTGCGGACGTGCCATCACATTACTCTCTCATCGTCGTTGCAGTGCTTGCGGCACTCATGGCGTTCCTGGCCGTTAGATACCGATGGTTTCATCAAGATTAATGCCAGGGCCAGATCCAGTTCGACACGAACCTCCCGGTTCCTTGATGTCTTACCTCAGGTGAGGGCGTGGTGGTGGGGCCGAGTGCTGCCGATGAGGTTGCGCCCGATGGGATCGACTTGGACGGGTTGGTGGCCGAGATGGCTATTCCGACATAGGTGATTCGGTCGGCGCCCGTGCCGAAGAACACGAGGTCGCCGGGACGCGGTGGGTTGT
Source organism: Amycolatopsis arida (assembly GCF_900115565.1). Taxonomy (GTDB): domain Bacteria; phylum Actinomycetota; class Actinomycetes; order Mycobacteriales; family Pseudonocardiaceae; genus Yuhushiella; species Yuhushiella arida. The sequence continues at coordinate 2,753 of NZ_FOWW01000020.1, forward strand.
CCTGCGGGGAGTTGCGGGCCGGCGTTGCACTGCGCTTGCGCAGTGCGGGGCAGGGTGATGCCGGCAGCGGCGTAGGCGGCCTTGGTGAGCCCTGAGCAGTCGAAACCGCGCTCGCCATGGCCGGGACCGGCGACTGGCGGAGGAGACTTATTTCTGGGGGTGCTCCATTACTTCGCACCTGTGTGAATATGGGCTGGTGACTCGCACCGTGATGTTGGCGATGGTGGTGCGGCAGGACGAGGCTGGTCTGGTTCGGGCAGGTGAGGTGGGGTCGTTGTCAGCTGATCATTGTTGCAGCTCAGGACGACGGTGTACGTCGGCGTCGAGCGCAGCGCATACACGGTAGAGATAGTGGTAGCTGGCGAACTTGTCATCTCGCCAGCCTTGTGAAATGGGGTTCGTCACCAGGTTGATTGCGATCGAGCCTGCGCTCGACAGGATGGCCGTCAGGAGCACGGGTGCTCCGGCCAGTCCGCCAACTGCTGTGCTGGCACCTGCCGCAGTCACCGTGGAGATCACTCGACGTGACCAGCCCCGCAGCACGCCACGCCCGGCCCTGGTCATGTCCGCAATTGCCTCTTTCAGGTCGCGGCGGACGGAGCCCTCGATGTCCTCTGGCCGTTCATAGTGTGAGCTCTCGATAAGCCTCTCCACGGCATTCACGAGTCGTCGACGTTCGTCGTCGTAACGTTCGCGAAAGTTGATCAATGCAGCCGTATCCACTCCGGGTGCCGGATTCGGAAGTAGTTGGCCCACGTCAATCTGATGCAGGAGATGGTCGGCTCGGGGGACGACGGCGCAATGTTGAACGATGTCACCAATTGCCCGCCTGTCGTGGTGCGGCACCAGCAGTGGACGGACCGGGTCACGGTGTGCCTGTGCCGCAAGGCCGTAACCTGTGCCCACTAGGAGCGCAGCCTGGATGCTCGGACTCCACGCCATCCCGTCAGTGCCAGACCAGTCGTCGACTTCGTCAGACAAGCAACGAGATCGCCAGATCTCATCGAACACTTCGCCGACCAGCCCACGCCAGGCCAAGTGGTCGACCCGCAGGGCCGCCGCGTTACTGCGACTGGTGTCCTCGGCCGTCGTCGCCAGCGGGTGTCTTGTGCACTCGCCGTTGCCCAGGGAATCGGACATCGCCCTTGCCATCGTCAGAATTCGTTGCTTGATCACATCGAAATTCTCGGAGATGTAGTCACTTCTCCCCTCCACCATCGTCCATACCGCGTTCCAGGCGTCACGCTGTACCGAGAAGTCGTTCCAGGTCTCTCGCGCAGGCAAGGGCCGGTATAGACCAGCTTCTGCGGCCCGTCGAACCGGATCTGACAGGTGACCTTCGAATTCGTCCGGTACCAGCGTGCTGATCAGGTCCCGATACAGGATCGCATGGTGCAACACGTCCGATGGCGGGTTGATCGCGGGGAGGTAGAGCAGCTCAGCCACCAGTCAATCCTGAACCACCCCGACACACGGTCGGCGTGCGGCCCTAATACATCGAGACGTGGATGTGGTCGTAGTGGCAGCCGGTGAGGTTAGCGGGGTTGGGGCAGCCGTAGGCGCTGGAGCGGTAGGGTACCCAGCTGGGCTCCTCGGCGGACCAGTATTGGCCTTGCCAGATCAGGTACCGCACTCCGAAGATGGCTTGGTGGGCGATGAGCCAGCTCGTGATCGCCCAGCCTTCGGTGACGGCCTTCTGGTTGTGCGGGGTGAACATGATGTCGCAGGCGCGCCCCTGCGGATGGTCCGAGCTGGGGTTGGCCGGCCGGTGGGCGTAGCAGCCGATGCCGTCCCCAGTCCTACCGGTTGTCTGCAGGGCCTGTACGAGCGCCAATGTGCGTGGGGTGATGCGCCCGCCGCTGGTGGGGTCGTGTACCGAGCACGTCCTGGTCGTCCCGCTATGGAGGCATGAGGCGGCACCACCTGTCGTGGAGGTCTGACACCAGTCGCTGTCCCCCGCGAATGATGGTGGTAGGGACGGTACTCGCACTGCGAGCGGATGAGATCGTGACTGGTCGACAGGAACCTATTCGTGGCGCTGGGGCGTCGGTGGCGTGTCGTCACAGGAGAAGAAGCGTTCGGCGAGTTCGCGGTAGCGCTGGACGTCCGCGCGGTGCTCGGTGCCGTCGAGCGGGGCAGCTCGGCCGGGGAGGTTGGCCAATTCTCGGACGCGTGGTTGGTAGTCGGGGTTCAAGCCCTTGTGACAGGCGCCGCATAGGGTAACTAGGTTTGCCTCGGTCGTTGGTCCGCCCATGCGCCAGGGAATCACGTGGTGCACATGCAGTTCGAGGTCGACGTGATCCCGCGGGCGCCGGCCGCAGATGACACAGCGGTAGTCGTCGCGTTTGAGCACCTGGCCGCGCAGCTTGCGGCTGGGCGCCCGGCGTTCTGCCGCATCATCGTCCAGACCTTCGGTGACGAGGAAGCCCCCGCCACCGTGCAAGATCGTGCCGTCAGGTGCGCACTCCTTCGGGCCGACCTTGTCCGCCAGACGGCGATCGGCGAACTCCTTTTCGACGAGCACATTGCCACCAATGCGCATGAACAGCGCGAGCTGCAGGTCGTCGTGCACCGCGACCCAAGACTGGCCGACCCTCTCCCAGGCGTCGCGCATCCGTTCGGGATCAACTACACGCGCGGCGCGCATCTCCCACCGCGGATGGCGCTCAGACCAGCCGACCCATTCCGAGAACGTGGTCCAGAACGGGCACCCACGGCGGTTTGCTCCCAGCGTGAGGGCGTAGTAGTCCCGCGAAGGATCGAATCGCCACATACCGCTGAATACTGCATCCAGCGGATGGCTGCCCCACGGCGGCTCGTCATCCATAGTGGAACTATGCCACACCGGCCACAGCCGGACGCATACCGCTGGCGGTCCCTGAGCGTGCTCGCGGCAGTCTCCACGCGCACGGCGACCACCGACCACAAACCCGAACCTGCGTGCCAGGCCCCAAGGACATCAGCGCAGGCCCACGAAACGCCCTCGCCCATGTCTGGGCTTGCGCAACTGCCCAGAGCCCACGTACGAAGTGTGCGCTCTGACGTCGGCTTGTCACAGTGGTAAGGCGGGCCTGGTCGCCGTGCTCGGTGAGGAGGCGCTGGACCTTGGGGCGCATGATCCGTCGGTAGCCCCAGCTGTAGCGGACGAACGAAATCGCGATCCGGTCGAACACCCCGTCGTTGGCGTGCTGTCCACGGCAGTAGCGCCAGCGCCGCTGGAAGATGCCCAGGAGGCAGGTGGCCGCGGGAAGGTCAAGGAAGATCACGGTGTCCGCGGCGGCGAGCCGAATCGGCAAGGTGCTGGCGTAATTGCCTTCGACCATCCACCGGGGTCGGCCGACCAGTTCGCGCTGGCGGTCGGCGAATTCCACCTAGCCAACTCAGGCCAGTCGGCGTAGTAGATGCCGTCCAAGTGAGTCACCGGTAGGTCGGACACGGCAGCGAGCTGGTCGGCGAGGCGGGCTTGCCCGAGCCGCCGCAACCAATGACAGTGATTCCGCTAGCGCTGCCTCGGCCTTGCGTGTCGGCGACTACTTGCAAGTACAGGCTGTCCGGTGGTCGGCCGAGCAGAGCGTGGCGTGCGGAGCGGGCGTGGCTGGCGGCGAGGAACCAGTTCAGCCGCAGGTTGCGGCGCAGGATTCTCGTGAGTAGCCGGTCGTGCGTCCAGGGGCTGCTGCTGGAGCAGGTGAGACAGAGGTCGCGGCTCACTGCGCGGTTCGTCAGAGGCCGATCCCGGCGGAGATGATGGATGCGTGGCTGGGGATTGGTGCGACTGGGGTGTGGCTGTTGGTCACGATTGTTCGCGCGCCGAGTGCCAAGCCCAGCTCGCACGGGGATCTGGTGGACGCGAAGACCGCGAGCGGGGCGCGGAGCGCCCCGACGACGTCAGCGGCGTGAGGTGAACGCGGCCGCCCGCCCGGGGCTGGGCGGTCCCCTCGATGTCAAGACAGGTTCGATGGGTGGGAGCTTGGAAGCTGGGCACATCCTTGGGAACCGGTGGTGCTGCGAGACACGCCGGGAGGTTCCGAACCAGTGGCATGGCGTGTCGGGACCCGTGGAACCGTATGAGCAGGCTCTCGGCCGCTGGCGAGAGGTAGACTTGCTGTTCATCCAGGGCAGCACCGGCCCTCCCGGGCCGGTGAGGATCGCAACCGCCTCGAGTGCGCCACCGTTGTTGGCTACGGCGTGGCAGCTACAGTTGCAACAGGCGGTCTCGCCGCCTTTTTGGAGGCGTAGCTATCGGGGTGGGTTTAGGTGGGTTACTCACATGTTAGAATGGATTGTTAATGCCCCAGCGAAGAAAAGGCTCCCACCCAGGGTCGCCGCCACGCACTTTGGCCGGCAAGATTTCGTTCTCGGTCATGATAATACTCGCTTTGGCCACACTGTTCACGGGGCCATCGAGATTCTAACCATCTCGATGGCACTGGTAATCAGCTTTGCAATCCTATTGGTCGGCATAACAGCTACTATCTACTTTGATACGAGAAAAAATAATTAGGCTTGTGCGTTGGCGGCACTGGCGCGGGGTTAACGATCATCTGTCAGTGCCGCCAATTCGCTATCTATCGTATGCGCCAGCTATCGAAGTCATCTGAGCCCGCTCACGCCTTGATCTACCCACAGGGTCTTTCATGTTGCAGAGTAATCGAGCATACTTGACAGCGTGGATTCCCTCGTAACCATTCTCATCACAGTAGCCATCATGATAGTTGCTGTCGGCGTGATGTTGCTGGTGGCCCTGACCCGGAAGGGCTCAGTGACGACCATCACGATGACCACCCGGCGAAT